>NZ_FWPT01000069.1 GCF_900174585.1 Parendozoicomonas haliclonae
AAGATGCATTCGAGTAACGATTCGCCACACACTTGATTCAACAGTCCTTCCTCTCAAAGAGAAGCGCTTCTATTGAAAAGTTATCCACAACATTCGTTGTTTCAAACTTGAGTGCTCAGCAACTAAATATATTCAAAAGAATATATGTTGACAGATTCCATATTTTTAAAGATCAACTCTTCATAAAAGAAGAGGAACAAAGATAAACAACCAAAGTTGTCTATGTTCGTTTCAAACAATTCGTGTGAACGCTTATCGGCAAGATTGCGTTTAAGGAGGTGATCCAGCCCCAGGTTCCCCTAGGGCTACCTTGTTACGACTTCACCCCAGTCATGAATCACTCCGTGGTAACCGC
>NZ_FWPT01000068.1 GCF_900174585.1 Parendozoicomonas haliclonae
TGTATTAGTTCAGATCTAATCTGACATTCACTCTCCAGAAAAGAGAAGAGTTACCGATGTGAAAGAGGGTACGAAACCTTAATCACAAACAACAGGTAACTCTCATGATTCAGAGTAGTGATCGCATCGTTAAACACAAGGTCGGGTTGCTCAATCTGGCCGATGAACTCGGTAATATCTCCAAAGCCTGCAAGATGATAGGTGTCTCCAGAGACACCTTTTATCGTTACCGGGATGCTGTAAACAGCGGTGGAGTTGATGCCTTATTCGATCGTAGCCGCAGAGTTCCCAACACAAAGAACCGTGTTGAGCCGCAGATTGAAGAAGCCGTTGTTGAGTACGCCATTCAGGATCCTGCTCACGGTCAGGTCAGAGTCTCCAATGAGCTTCGCAAGAAAGG
>NZ_FWPT01000066.1 GCF_900174585.1 Parendozoicomonas haliclonae
AGGTAATCGAGCCGCCATCTTCACTGGTGGTCGGTGTCGCGGTCAGCGTGATCGTCACTTCATCCTGATCATCAGTGATCGCGGTGACCACTTCCTCCTCGCTGAACGTCAGGTTCTCAAACTCGCTACCACCGGTGACGCCGGTAATGCTGTTGGCAACCGTATCCCCGTTTTCGACCCAAACATCATCCCGATCGATGGCCAGGTCTACCGTGCCACTGGTGGCGCCGGCCTGGATAGTGATCTGCTGCTGGTTGGCCAGTGTGACGGTCAGACCATTGTGGTTAGCAACCGGCAAGCCGTCGACGTTAGATAAAGTCGCGGTGTAGGTAATCGAGCCGCCATCTTCACTGGTGGTCGGTGTCGCGGTCAGCGTGATCGTCACTTCATCCTGATCATCAGTGATCGCGGTGACCACTTCCT
>NZ_FWPT01000065.1 GCF_900174585.1 Parendozoicomonas haliclonae
GCCATAGGGTTTGCTCTCCACTGTCTTTATTGTTTTATGGGTAAGATGTTGCGGGTCAGTTGCCTGTATCCCCCGCATGTTTTCCGCGTCGCTTCTCAACTGCCCATTTGAGTAAGGCCGCGCAGCGGAAAAATCCGTGGGCGAATTTTCCGTAGGGAAGGGTGAGAAAGAGCGCCATCACCACGCCTAAATGGAGCGCCAGCAGTATGCCCATTCCGCTGGTGTCTCTGCCTGCCAGCAGCGCCAGCCCGGTAAGACTGGTTAAGAACAGCAGCAGAATAAAGCCGCGATCCATGGGTTTCTGGCGCACATCGCCATGTAACGGCGACCGCCGCAGATTGAGCCACAGTAGCCCGGCCGGGCCGATAAGCAGACCGATACCGCCCAGCGTGCCGAGCATGACCGGCAGGCTAAAGAACGGGTAGGGCG
>NZ_FWPT01000059.1 GCF_900174585.1 Parendozoicomonas haliclonae
TTCTCTTACTCTCGCTGTTCACGTGTGTTTTTGTAGCTTCTTGATCTCTACTATTTTTCTTTTGTTTTTTTTTTTTTCAAGCAGAAGACGGCATACGAGTTTTCTGCCTGTCTCGTGGGCTCGGAGAGTTGTATAAGGAACAGCCATTCTCCAGTCGGGCTCCGTACTCCCAGGCCAGCTCAAACCCTCGCAGGGGCCACCCGAAAGTCATCATGTCCCCAATCATATTTCTTTGGCCATCACCGGCAATAGATTGGGGTTGCCACCGTGATGCAAAACGAAATCAACCATGTAATTAAGCCTGTCCCTTATACACAACTGACGCTGCCGACGAATAGAGAGGTGTAGAACTCAGGCGTTGCGGTAGCCGTTAACACAAAAAAAAAAAAAAGACAACACAAGAATCATCAGCAAAAAAAAAAGACACTAAAAATACATAAAAGG
>NZ_FWPT01000058.1 GCF_900174585.1 Parendozoicomonas haliclonae
GCCGATCCGGCCCAAACCCCCACAGATTGACCAGCGGGCCCACGGTGATATCCATCGCGCCGTCCGTCTTCGCGCCAATACGTAGCGCCGAGGTCACGATATCCGCCATGGCTTCGCTGACCGGCCAGGGCGCAAGGCTGCGTGAATGGTTAAAACGCATCAGCGCGGAATCATTTTTATAGGTAGAAAGCAACCAATCATCAGCATCAAGCTGAGTCTGGATTTTAGTCTGTAACTCTGCGGCGCGTTTCGCATCGATGCCAACCACGCTCACCCGCCAGAGGGTCCCCATCGTTTTACCTTCCAGCACCTGAGCGGCAGGTGACGCTGTTGTCGTTTCGGGAGCCTCATCGCAGCCCATAAGTAAAAAAGCCGCCGCCAGACACACGGCCCGGCCAAAAGTCATTTTCATCGCTGTTTATCCTCATTCGAATGGACGCAAGCGTATATC
>NZ_FWPT01000057.1 GCF_900174585.1 Parendozoicomonas haliclonae
GTAATACCGTCGCGTTCGGACAATATTTAGCGAGATTATTCGTCGTGCGGTCGTCAAATCGTACGCCAACAGCGAAAATCACGTCGGCGTTATGCATGGTCATATTGGCTTCATAAGTGCCATGCATTCCCAGCATTTCTAACGACTGGCGATGAGTAGCAGGAAACGCGCCCAGTCCCATTAATGAAGAGACCACCGGCAGGTTAAAGGTTTCAATGATGTGGCGCAGCGGCGCATAGCAGGCCGCGCTTATCGCCCCTCCCCCAACGTAGACCACCGGCTTTTTTGCCGACGCCAGCGTTTGCAAGGCACGCTTAATTTGTCCTTTATGTCCTGATGTTGTGGGATTGTAAGAGCGCATACTGACCGTCTCCGGCCAGGCATACGGCATTTTTTTCGCCGGATTCAAAATATCTTTAGGCAAATCCACGACCACCGGCCCAGGACGTCCGC
>NZ_FWPT01000056.1 GCF_900174585.1 Parendozoicomonas haliclonae
TGCTTACCGGGCCATGAAAACCGCTGTCAAAATTCCCCGGACGATAATCCCCGGTACGCCGCGGTACATCTTGCAATAATGAGGCCGGGTGAACCAGTCCGTCCTCCAACGCGAGTCCATAGACAAAGGGCTTCAGCACCGATCCCGGCGAGCGGATCGCGCTCACCATATCCACATGCCCAAAGCGGGTGTCGTCATTCATATCCACCGAGCCCACGAGACTCCTGAGCATCTCGTATGCCGTCTTCTGCTTGAAAAAAAAAAGCTAAAACCAGAAGCGAAGCGTGAAGTGAAGAAAAAAACGACGGATACAGTAGAAGACTTAAAGGAATTCTCTGAACGGACAATGCATAGTGATTATGATCATGTGATAGATGCGGCGGAGGAAATTAACAATGAATATGAGTTAATCGTGTCTTTCGAAATCTAAACGACAGTGATATTAGCCTGTCTAT
>NZ_FWPT01000055.1 GCF_900174585.1 Parendozoicomonas haliclonae
GGTGAGATAAGAGATACAGCGGCGAGCATCGACGGTATATGGCTCGACGATGGCACCGGTCGGGCAAATCGTCATACAGGCCACGCATTTACCGCATCCTTCCTCGACTGGTTGATCCACGGGCAGCGGAATATCGACCAGCAATTCGCCTAAAAAGAAGAAAGAACCGGCCTCGCGATTGAGGATAAGTGAGTGCTTACCTGTCCAGCCGAGCCCACGAGACTAAGGCGAATCTCGTATGCCGTCTTCTGCTTGAAAAAAAAAAAAAAATCAACGATACATTCCAGATATGCAAAACAACTACTACAAACCATACAATTATCACAGTAAAACCGCTCCAAAAAACTAGAATCGAAACTATACAACAGCTCAATAAACACGACATACAAACAGACAGACTAAGTCCATAGCCATATGCAACCAGATCACATCAGCAACAAACAACAGTACTAACCA
>NZ_FWPT01000054.1 GCF_900174585.1 Parendozoicomonas haliclonae
TGAATCCGTCTGGGGAGAACCCCAGACCCCCATCGCTGCAACACCGACGGTCTACGACAACCTACCAACCGAGTGGCTGCCTGTTCCGTGCAAATGGGCTTTGCAGGGGGCTGGCGCGGTTCCTGGCGACCTGAAAGCCCCTGGTTAGGGGTATCGGCGCGCCTGGCCTCCTGAAACCCTCTGTAAGCGTTTTTCGCGCCTTCCATGCCCTGGCGGGCATTTAAAACCAGTTTCGTGCGTCTGAGAGCTTCTGAGAGCGTTTTAGGGGCTATCTGGCAACTCATCCCCGAAAGAGCAACCGCGGAATCACCGACAACATGCGAGAGGTAATTCCGCTCGCCGCAAGTCGATGACCGAGCGTAGCGAGCGAATCGACGAGGAAGCGGAAGAGAACCGGAAGCTACATTGAGCACTTACGCACAGAATTTGGCCTACGCCCCCGCGTCCGTGCACGCG
>NZ_FWPT01000053.1 GCF_900174585.1 Parendozoicomonas haliclonae
ACCTTGTTGCGTGTTGTCGCATCCTGGATGCGACAACGTTGTGTCACCCTGGATGCGACAGGTAAATAAAAAACACACTAAAAAAACAACAACTTACAAATCGGCGTAAAAGATCTATTCTAGGCAAGGGTGTTGCGTGCAACGCAACGCCCTTTGGGGGTGTCGGGGCGAAGCCCTGACCCAGTCACGTAGCGATAGCGGAGTGTATACTGGCTTACTCCTCTGCAAGCCTCGCCAGCCGTGATTTTTGCCAGATTTCGTGGTTTTCACGTTCAACAGCTCCATCGTGTTTTTGCCGTCCGTTCACCGTTAAAACGCCTCAGAAATCGGGACAGGATGTGTAATCGTATAACCGCGCACGCACGCCGATACGATTACCACCTGGTCAGGGCTTCACCCCGACACCCCGCATCAGTGCGTAAGTGCTCAATGTGGCTTCCGGTTCTCTTCCGCTTCCTC
>NZ_FWPT01000050.1 GCF_900174585.1 Parendozoicomonas haliclonae
TTATGTTGTTGTATTGAAAGTACTTACTGTGTGTGTGTATGGTCTTTGATTGTTTTGACAGGGTGCATTCTGGTTTTATGTGGGTTTTTTTTTTTCAAGCAGAAGACGGCATACGAGATTTCTGCCTGTCTCGTGGGCTCGGAGATGTGTATAAGAGACAAGTATATAACCGGGACTGGTCACTGGTCGGCGCAGCCGATGGTGGTTAAGTGATGAGATACACATAAGCAAGGTAGTGAGAGCAGAAGCTCTCACTACCTTGCTTATGTGTATCTCATCACTTAACCACCATCGGCTGCGACTGTCTCTATACACATCTGACGCTGCCGACGAATAGAGAGGTGTAGATCTCGGTGATAGGCGTATACTCAAACAAAACACCTACAGCAAACGACATAACAATCCAAACAAGTCGCAACAAAGCATACATCTGTAGACCACCAACACAACAACATAGTATA
>NZ_FWPT01000049.1 GCF_900174585.1 Parendozoicomonas haliclonae
CCATCAGCCAGAGATAATTTTTCACGTTCTGCCTATTTCGTTTAAACCTTGCCGGATGGCGCTGTGCCATCCGGCATTTCACGTTGTTGCGTTACAGCGTCTGACTAATAAACTGCAGCATGTCATCTGCCGCAGAGACCATTTTGGCGTTCATCTCATAAGCACGTTGCACCGTGATCATCGCTACCATTTCGTTGACGATATCCACATTGGAGCCTTCCAGTGCCCCTGACTGCAGCGTGCCGAGCCCACGAGACTCCTGAGCATCTCGTATGCCGTCTTCTGCTTGAAAAAAAAAAAAAAAAAAAAAAAAAAAAAGGCGTTACACCAGACGCGACGGAGCTGAGTCATATAACACCGACCGCGCACTATCATGTGGCGGCTAAAGTACTCGACGTACAGGTGCAACTCCAAACCCTCGGACGAACTAGGATCGCCTAATAAGACTCAGTCACCGAACCAGCTTACTGTAGG
>NZ_FWPT01000048.1 GCF_900174585.1 Parendozoicomonas haliclonae
CGAATATTGCGATGTTTAATATTTGGTGTTTTTCGGAGTGCGATAATCATTTTAATTACAGGAATAGGGCACACCTGTCTTTCTCCGAACTGCCCAAATCCTTTACTGCTTAACCTCGGGTAACGCCCGCTTATGGGGCGCCGGAGGCGTCCCATTTGAAGCTCTTGTTACCCGGAGGGTGGCACGGCAGTGACCGTGTTTTTTGCACGGTGTTTAACCGTTTGTTTGGGCGTTGCGAGACGTATATTGCGATGTTTAATATTTGGTGTTTTTCGGAGTGCGATAATCATTTGATTGCCAGGGATAGGGCACACCTGTCTTTCTCCCAACTATCCAATCCCTTTAATGCATAACCTCGGGTAACGCCTGCTTGTGGGGCGCCGGAGGCGTCCCAGGAGCGCAGCGACGAACACCAAGCTCTTGTTACACGCTGCTGCAGCTGCGGAACGTGCAAGTATGCTGGATAGTGACAGCGAT
>NZ_FWPT01000047.1 GCF_900174585.1 Parendozoicomonas haliclonae
GGGATCACAGCTTGTTTATCAGCTTCCCCAGGCTTATCGCAGATTACCACGTCCTTCATCGCCTCTGACTGCCAAGGCATCCACCGTGTGCGCTTAGTCACTTGACCATATAACCCAAAGAAATCTTCAGATCAGTCAAATAACGCGTTTTTGAACACATCCGACAAAAGATGTATTCGAGTAACGATTCGCCACACACTTGATTCAACAATCCTTTCTCCTAAGAGACGCTCTTGTTGATAACTTGTTCTAAGAACAAGTTGAGTGCTCAGCAACTAAATACATTCAATTAAGAATGTATGTTGACAGATTCCATATTTTTAAAGATCAACTCTTCATAAAAGAAGAGGAACAAAGCTACACAACCTAAGTCGTGCATTTTGTTTCAAACAATTCGTGTGAACGCTTATCGGCAAGATTTCGTTTAAGGAGGTGATCCAGCCCCAGGTTCCCCTAGGGCTACCTTGTTACGACTTCACCCCAGTCATGAATCACTCCGTGGTAACCGC
>NZ_FWPT01000018.1 GCF_900174585.1 Parendozoicomonas haliclonae
CGACCAAAGAGCTTTGGAACCACCTGACTCCATCCCGAACTCAGCAGTGAAACGAAGCATCGCCGATGGTAGTGTGGGGCCTCCCCATGTGAGAGTAGGTCATCGCCAGGCACTTATTAGAAAACCCCAGTTATCGAAAGATGACTGGGGTTTTTGCTTTTGGTTTTTTTGCGTTTGCGACGGAATTGGTATTGTTCTACCCGCTCCGACAATACATCCCTGTATTGGGTCGCTCTCAGGGCATCCTGCCCTTTGGTAGAACAACACCAACCCCGGCTTAGCCACATCGAATCTGCTGCCAGATTTATTCTCGTTCCTACGATCCCTCGTAGGAATGCCTGCCTGTCCAGTACGAAGTCATGGCATGGGTTACTACGCAGAGCGTGGTAACCAGATTCCAGCTTGATTACATCGAATCTGCTGCCAGATTTATTCTCGTTCCTACGATCCCTCGTAGGAATGCCTGCCTGTCCAGTACGAAGTCATGGCATGGGTTACTACGCAGAGCGTGGTAACCAGATTCCAGCTTGATTACATCGAATCTGCTGCCAGATTTATTCTCGTTCCTACGATCCCTCGTAGGAATGCCTGCCTGTCCAGTACGAAGTCATGGCATGGGTTACTACGCAGAGCGTGGTAACCAGATTCCAGCTTGATTACATCGAATCTGCTGCCAAGTTTTTAACTCGCCAGCATTTGTTCCACTTTCTTCTCTAGCTGCGGTGCGCTGACTTGTTGGGGTTCAATAGCTGGTTCAGCTGTAAGCTCAACTTTGGACCAGAAACGTTTTGGTCTATTAGTTAGAGCGTGACCGCCTTTATGGCTAAAGAAGCTGCCCCATAATCCTTTCAGCGCCATGGGTACGACAGGTACCTGATCCCTGGCAAGAATAAGCTCAATACCTTTTTTAAACTCAGCAAGTTCACCGTCTTTGGTTAACTTGCCTTCCGGGAAGATACAGACGACATTGCCATCCTGTAGTTCGGCACTGATCTTTTCAAAAGCCTGCTTATAGATCTCTGGATCTTTATGCTCTGGGCAGATTGGGATGGTTTTACTTAATCGGAAAAACCACTTAAGACCCGGTGTGTTATAGATGGATTTATCCATCACAAAACGAGCCGGACGCCTTACTGCTCCACCGATAAGCAGAGCATCAACATAAGAGACATGATTGCACACCAACACAGCTGCGCCTTCGTTGGGGATATTATCCAAACCTTTGTGCGTTACCCGATACATTGTGTGGCTCAGCATCCAGATGACAAAACGCAGTACAAACTCAGGAACCTGTGAGTAGACATAACCAACGACCAGAATGTTGAGCAGGGCAATGGTCAGGAAGAAAGCAGGAATCGAGAGTTCGAGGATGCCAAGCAGAACAATCCCGGCTATGGCACTGCCCACCATAAACAACGCATTCATTACATTATTGGCGGCAATAATCTGGGCACGCTGTTCCGGCTTGGCTCTGTGTTGGATCAGAGCATAGAGCGGAACAATAAACAGTCCGCCAAAAAAGCCGATCATGCCGAGGTCAAACAGAACACGATAATTACCCGGCATTTGCAGGAAGTCGCTGACCGATAATAAGGGAGCAGTTACCGGTGAAATGGCAAAGTAGAGATCGATACCAAAAACACTCAGACCTAGTGAGCCGATAGGCACAATGCCAATCTCAATAATATGTCCCGAGAGTTTTTCACAGATCAGCGAGCCCAGAGCAACACCAATGGTGAAGACTGCCAGCATCAAGGTGACAACATGAGGCCCACCGGATAGAACATCCTTCGCGAAGTTAGGCAGTTGTGTGAGGTAGGCAGCACCTAAAGCCCAGAACCAGGAGATTGCCATAATAGAAAGGAAAACAGCTCGGTCGGCTTTTGCATAACGCAGAGTACGCAGTGTCTGAGTGACAGGGTTCCAGTCCAGTTTTAGATCAGGTGCCTGGGCTGAGGCTTTTGGAATTCCCCGGCTGAACAGGTAGCCGATGACTGCAAATAAAACGACAGATCCTGCTATCCATTGACTGGCTTCTGGGAGAGTTATCAGTAATCCAGCCCCAATGGTTCCGGCAAGAATAGCGACGAAGGTGCCCATCTCAACCAGCGCATTACCGCCAACCAGTTCTGTTTCATCAAGTGCTTGAGGCAACAGTGCGTATTTAACTGGCCCAAAGAAGGCGCTTTGGGTTCCCATTAGGAACAACAATACCAACATGGCCGTAAAGCTTTGGGCAACAATGGCATAGGCTGCGATCAGCATAATGCCGATCTCGAGCAGTTTAATTTTGCGGATAATTGCAGACTTCTCAAACTTGTCAGCCAGCTGCCCCGCAGTACCCGAGAATAAGAAGAAAGGCAGGATAAAAAGGCCTGCTGCAAGGTTTACCATGGTGTCTGCATTCACCGGGAGTACGCTGGCACCGGCAAACGCGACCATCAACATCAGGGCGTTTTTATAAATATTGTCATTGAAAGCCCCCATGAACTGGGTGCCGAAGAAAGGCAGAAAACGTCGCTTACCTAACAGAGAAAACTGGCTGGACTCGGACATAAGACATTCCCTGACTTACTTAAGAATAGATAGTGTTGTTTTTCTATAAACGACAACGCTAAAGGCGATATTTCTGCGGGTCAATGACCAACTACAAAAAGAATGAGATATCTTACACAATGTAAAATATGGAACGTCCGCTCCATAATGCTTATAACGAGACCATTCCGACAAATACAATAACAATGGGTCATGCCATGAAGCGTGTTCTTATTCTTACCGCATTCATTCTTTCGGGGTGCGCATCGACGCCACCAACGACTGT
Organism: Parendozoicomonas haliclonae; assembly: GCF_900174585.1. Taxonomy (GTDB): domain Bacteria; phylum Pseudomonadota; class Gammaproteobacteria; order Pseudomonadales; family Endozoicomonadaceae; genus Sansalvadorimonas; species Sansalvadorimonas haliclonae. The sequence goes on from NZ_FWPT01000018.1 coordinate 2,822, forward strand.
TAATATTGATCAGCCGCCTTCCGTAAAACCCGATTCAGCCTCCACTATGATGGCGGGTGTATCCTCTGTTGATATCACGCCACCGCCCGGTCTTCCGATGGCGGGCTATTCCATGATGGCCAATAAAGGCAAAGGCTTCCGTACTCGTTTGAAGGCGCGAACTCTTTATCTGGATGATGGCAAAGGCCGCTCCATGGCCCTTGTTCAGATGGATATGTTTGCCGGCTCTTTATTGCTACAACATAAAGTTGCTTCGGCTGTTGCCGAGAAGACCGGTTTGAATCCGGGGGATATCGCGGTCATTGGTACACATACACACTCCGCGCCGTCTAATTACCATCATAACGACTTTTATAATAAACATGCCTCCAGCGGCATTGGCTTTGAAGAGCGTTACCTTGAGTTTATGACGGCTCGTATTGTTGAGGGTGTTGAGCAAGCCTGGGCTGAGCGTAAGCCGGCCAAAATCGCGACAGGCCGTAAGGACATTTATGGCTATAACCGGAATCGCTCATTGTCGTCTTATGTGCTGAATCCAGGTCAGGAATATGCCAGCGATGTGTTCAAGGCGGTGAATCCTTCCCTGTATATGATTCGGGTTGATGGCCTCGATAGTGATGGAACCTATAAGCCAATGGGTGCCTTCTCCAGCTTCTCGGTGCATGCGACAACCTTGTCGGCTTTGGTTGATGTCTACAATGCTGACCTGTTCGGATACGCGCAAAGAGAACTTGAGTGGGCTGTTGAGAAGGACTACGACACCAGTTGGCCCGTGATTCATGCTCTGGCGACCGGTACTCACGGTGATATGGCTCCGGCACTGGCTGATCATAACGATCGTCTGTTTGGCCACGCACCTGTTAATTGGAAAGCCTCAAAGGAGCTTGGTCAGGGTATTGGTCGTGAGGCTATTGGGCTGTTTAAAGAGTTGGAAGGTAAGCTGTCTACGGATCTCGCACTGCGTACAGCGACCCGTGAAATCAATATTATGGAAGAGAACTCCGCAGGTAATGCCGAGATCTGCAGCCAGCCTTTTGCTGGCAATGCGCTTGCCGGTGGTGCTTACGAACGCAGAACGCCATGGTTGGCTGCGGTGCCTGTGTTGCAAGGCGGTAATGCCCTGTCCCGTCGTACTTTCTCTACAGATGGATGTCAGGGAAATAAACGCATTCTTGGTTTTAGTGCACTACAGCCGTTGTTTGAGCCTACCAAGTCATTCCCGACTACGGTGCTGTTTCAGTTAATGCAGGTGAATGATATGGCTATTGTTCCACTGCCATTTGAAATCACAGCAGATTCTGGCCGCAGAATGCGGGATGCCATTTTTGATGCCTACAAAAATGCAGGGAACACCTCTCTGGATAATATTGCCGTGATCAGTACCTCCAATGGCTACTTTGGCTACACGACAACCCCAGAGGAATATGATCGGCAAAACTATGAAGGTGGGCATACATTGTATGGTCGCTATACCACGCCTTATCTGGTCAATCGGCTTGGACAGCTGGCCGAAGACAGTCTGAAAACCGAAGAGCTGGAAGAGCTGCTACCTCGCTGGACTTACACGCTGAAGACCGGTGCCTTTATGCCTGAGAAAGTGCTGCCACAAGGTTCTAGGGCTGCGTTGACCGATCCCGCCTTCAATGAGGCTGATGAGAGCCATGAAGAAGATTACATCGCTTTCCGCTGGAGTGACGCGGCACCCTTTGCCATAAAGCTTCATGAGCCTCTGGTCAGCATCGAAACGAAAACCTCAGCTGGGTGGCAGCCTCTGGTTGTTGAGGATATCCCGGTGAATGATCAGGGCTATGATATTGAAGTTCGGCTGGTTGATACCGAGGGTGATGGCATGGCGGAGTGGGAAACTCGCTGGTACAACCCACTGCCCATGGATAAAGGGGACTATCGCTTTGTTATAGAACCTCGTAATGGTTCAGGGGCGATCTACTCAAAAGTGTTCTAAGCATTCAAATCAGAGCATGATCCATTTTAAGCCCGTCTTTCAAGGCGGGTTTTTTCTTGTTAATTCAGCGGTTTCTGTGGCGCTGGACGTGACCTTAACTAGATTTCAGCTTGGGAGCTGCAAAAACAAAGTTTGAATGAGGTCAACACCATGTCTAGTCAACATGATCACCCTCGCGGTGCTAAGTCACGTCGGCAATTCCTGAAACTTGCTTCAGGTATTGCTCTTATTCCTTTAGTGAATATCTCTTCCGTATCTGCGGAGGACAAAAAGCTTATCCCTCTCATGGAAAGTGACCCTCAGGCACAGGCCCTGAAGTACGTTGCTACCCAGGAGAAAGCCCAATCCATGCCCGGCTACAAGGCGGGAAGCAAGTGTGATAACTGCCTGCACTTTGTTGCAGGAACTAATGGTTGCAACATCTTCCCGGGTCGCTCTGTGGATCCTGATGGCTGGTGTGCAGTGTGGGCTCCGAAGCCTTCGTAGAGTCCTTTGCAGATAATAATTTTCTGGTCACAAAGCCTCTCTGTCTTTAACCTTGCTCTGCAAGAATAAAAATAAGCTGAGAGGTTTTTTTATGGTCATCTGGATACGCCGGTTGTTGCTGCTTTTTGTAGTACTGGCTCTCCTTGGTGCATTAGCCATCTATGGAATCCTGTCCCTGAGCCTGCCCAAAGTTGATGGGGAGGTTGTTTCATCGAAATTATCTGGCAACGCCACAGTTGAGCGTGATGCTCAAGGCATACCCACTATTAAGGCGGATAGTCGTCTTGATGTCGCTTTTGCCACGGGTTACACCCATGCTCAGGATCGTTTTTTTCAGATGGATCTGAACCGCCGCAACTCGGCGGGTGAGCTGGCGGCGCTCGTTGGTGAGCTGGCGCTGGAACATGATAAAAAGGTTCGCATTCATCGCTTCCGCGACGTGGCGGCTACTGTTATTGAGCAGATGCCGGAATCCGAACGAGCTCTGCTTGAAGCTTATACTGCAGGTGCCAATCAGGGCCTGAATGAAATGGGTTACAAGCCCTTTGAGTATGTACTTCTTGGTCTGGAGCCTCAGCCCTGGAAGCCGGAAGATACCTTCCTGACTGTATTCAGCATGTATCTTGATCTCACCAGCCGTCAGGCCGGAATGGATAAAGCGAAAGGCTTTCTGGCAGATATTGCCGGTCGCGAGGTGACAGAGTTTCTTTCCCCGGTTTCTACCCGCTGGGATGCTCCTCTGAGAGATATTTACTTCCCTGAACCCGCTATTCCAGGTGCCGATCAGGTGAACTTGAGAGCGTTCGCCAGTGAACAATATGCCGCTCTTGGCGGTGTCTATGTGCCGGAAAAATTTATTGGCAGTAATAACTTTGCTGTCTCCGGAAAACTGACTGAGCACGGCGGCGCGATTGTCGAAGATGATATGCATCTCGGTCTACGTGTTCCGACCATCTGGTACAGGGCGCAGTTCGTTTATCAAGATGGAGGGCAAGAGCGTCGTGTAAATGGTGTAACTCTGCCGGGTACACCGTTTGTGGTTGTGGGAACCAATGGTTCCGTAGCATGGGCCTTTACCAACAGTAATGGTGACTGGGTGGATTGGGTAAACCTGGAGCTGACTGAAGATGGTCGCTATATGACTCCGGAAGGTCCCAAGGCTTTTGATATCCACAAAAGTGTGATCGAAGTTAAAGGTCAGGAGCCCGTTGTTGAAGAGCTGCGCTTCTCTATCTGGGGGCCGGTGATTGAGTCCGAGTACGATGGTTCACTCAAGGCCTTGCGCTGGACGGCTCATGATCCAGAAGCGACCAATGCCAACCTCTATATGATGGAGATGGCTGACACCATTTATGAGGCCGTGAATGTTGCCAATATCAGCGGTGTCCCTCCACAGAATTTCACTGTGGGTGATAGTGCCGGCCGTGTGGGCTGGAGCATCATGGGTCGTATCCCCAACCGTATTGATCTGGATACCACCTATCCACTGACATGGCAGCAGGCTGTGGGAAACTGGGCTGGTTGGCTGCCTGTGGATAACTATCCGATGGTATTGAACCCGGTAAGAGAGCGTATCTGGACAGCCAATGCGCGTGTTGCCAGCGAAGAGAACTATCAGAAAATGGGTAATGGTGGTTATGCAACCGGCCCACGAGCTCTGCAGATTCGCGACAACCTGCTGGCCAAAGAGCAGTTCACGGAAAAAGACCTTCTGGAGATCGCCGCAGACAATGATGCTGTTTATATCGCCGCCTGGCGTGCAGTTGCTCTGAAAGCTATTCAGAATAATGGTTCGCAGGCGAATGATGGTCAGAAGGAATTTGCTCGAATGTTAGACAACTGGTCTGGTCAGGCGCTTGCCAGCGATGCTGGTTATCGTATGGGACGTGAATTCCAGGATGCGATGAAAGAAAAGGTGCTGCGTCAGCTTGGCCGCTACTTCCTGCTGAAGGCTGACCGTACCGATAAAGGCATTGAAGATATCTGGCTGCAGAATCTGAGCCGCGAAGAATCTTCGGTTCTGCGTCTGCTTGAGCAGCAGCCTATGAATTGGCTCTCCCCGGAATACGACAACTGGAATCAGTTGATTCTCGAAACCGTTGATGAGGTTGTTGCTGATCTTGGCGGTGCTGAGACGCTGGCCCAGAGAACTTGGGGTGAGCGTAACACCGCTAAAATTGAGCATCCTTTGGCCAAAGCCATTCCTGTTGTTGGGCAGTGGCTGAATATGCCGGCGGTACCTCTAAATGGTGATGGTTGGATTCCAAATGCCCAGCGTGCTTCCAGTGGCGTGTCTCAACGTATGGTGGTTTCACCAGGGCGAGAGGAAGATGGCATTCTGCATATCCCGGGCGGGCAGAGTGGTAACCCGACCTCACCGTTCTACCGTTCGGACTTTGATAACTGGCTGCATGTACGTGCCAACCCTCTGTTGCCGGGTGACACTGTTCATACGCTGACTCTGAAAGCTGAATAAGCCTCCCATAGTGACTTAAACAAGAGCCGACATTTGCTAAGATGTCGGCTCTTTTTGTATGTGCCGATAAACGAGCCGCTGGAATAAAAGATCGCTCATGACTGATTGTAATTGTCCAAAGCAAGTGACCCTGTGGGAACAGCGTTTTATTGAATACCTTAAAGATCATGAGACTGATGACTTTTCCCATGATATCTCCCACTTCCAGCGGGTCTGGAAAACAGCCAGAAAAATCATGGCGGATGAAACCCGTGAGGTGAATCCTCTGGTTGTGCTGACGGCCTGTTATTTCCACGACATTGTTACCCTGCCAAAGAACCATCCTGATCGCAGCAAAAGCTCGACCCTTGCAGCGGAAAAAACGGCAGAGATTCTTGATGAATTGGATTTCCCGGAAGAGCTGATTGCGGATGTCTGCCATGCTGTTGAAGCACACAGTTTCTCGGCCAATATTCCAACCCGTACCCCGGAAGCGGAAGTGGTTCAGGATGCGGACAGGATGGAAGCTATCGGTGCTATTGGTCTGGCCCGTGTGTTTTATACCGGCGGCAAGCTGGGTTCGCGGCTGTTTGATCCGCAGGATCCCTGGGCTGAACGCCGCGAGCTTGATGATCGTACATACAGCGTCGATCACTTCTTCTGCAAACTGCTGACTCTGGGTGAAACAATGAAGACAGAGCCCGGCAGAAAGATTGCTGAAGCCAATACTGCTTATCTGCAAGGCTTTTTGGACAAGCTGCGTGAAGAACTGACCTAATCAGAATGTTGTTCACATTTTAAAAAAATGTTTATGATCAGCTGTATACAAAGAATAAAAAGAAAAACGAACAAGTATGCAGCTGGAACTATCCCTCTATTTTTCAGCCATCGCATTCAGTGCGGCTCTGGTGATCCTGAATTTGATTCTGGTTCTTACGGGCGGCTATCGGCAGCGCTCCCGTCAGCTTTTTGCGGCATTGTTGTTCTGTGCGCTTGGGTATCTGGTTGAACCCATCTTTAAAGAACTGGGTAACTGGTTCTGGCATTGGGTGGCAGGGTTGTTGAGAAATGGTCTGCCCTGTGTGTTCTGGCTGCTGTGCAATTATGTATTTGATGATGATTTTGAACTGAGCCCTGCTGTCTGGACTGCTGCGGGCGTGGTGGCATTTACCAGCCCGATGATCACTCTGGTGGTGTATCAGTTCTCCCTGCCTCAACCCCAATGGTTGTTGAACCTTCAGAGCTGGCCAACGCAGGGCGTGGAAATTGTGATGATTATCCATGCTCTGGTAACTGCTGCCAGAACAACCCAGGCTGATCTTGTTGAAACCCGTCGTATGTTACGAACCTCGGTTCTTGGTGTCGCAGGGCTGTATATCGCTACCTTTGTTTTTGTTGAGCAATTTATTGGTTTGAACGATGAGATGATTATTGTGAACAGCCTGATCTTTGCGCTGTTTATTCTTATTCTCGATGTTATCTGTCTGCGCTTCCGTGACGATGTGATTGGTGAGGCTCCGGTCTATGCCGAGATTCAGCCAGAGGTTGTGAGTGATGAGAAGGTGGTGGTGATTAACACCGATACCGGGCTGATTAATCAGCTGCAAACGGCGATGGATGCCGAGAAGCTGTATCGTCAGGAAGGATTAACGATTGGGGATGTGGCCAACACTGTTGGCTTGCAGGAGTATCGTTTGCGTCAGCTCATTAACCAGCAGCTTGGTTACCGTAACTTTAATGATTACCTGAACACGTACCGGATTCAGGAAGCCTGCCAGAGGCTGGAAAAGGAAAATGCCCAGAAGGCACCGGTATTGAATATTGCTATGGATGTCGGCTTTCGGTCCCTGAGTGCCTTTAACCGGGCATTTAAGGACCGAACCGGGAAGACTCCACGACAATATCGGGAAAGTGCCTGATTACTGTCTCTCACGGTTATACAGCTCTTTAATTGTACGCCGACGTGTTTCCAGGCGGGTAATTTGCTGCTCATCAAGAATCTCGGCCAGCTCCAGAGTCATCTTATCAAGCCCGGCTTTAACCTCGTTGTGAGATTGCAGGAATAACTGCTCATTATTTTTACCGTACTGGCTAAGGATCTCCCGAACTTTTTCGGCTTGTTCTGCGTTTGGCTGAATCAATTTCTCCATTTGAACAACAAAGCCCTGCTGGGTTGTAAAGGCCCGAATATTTGCAACCTTGCTGCGGACAAGCCATCCGGTTAACAAGGCACCGAGAAGGCAGCCAATCAGCAGAGTCAGGATTAAAATCAGCAAAGGTTTACGCTGGTAGATCGACATAGTTAATCCCTTAGATGACGAGCAGTAAATCCGCTGTAAGTTCGTGGAGCCCGAGCAGAGTTTCTACAACACCACCATACAGCCAGACTGATGGTGAGTAAGAGGTGACGTTTATACAGATCATAAGCAGAGCCATTGCCGCGCAAGGCAGGCTGACTTTATAAAAGGCCTGCTGCAGTTCACGGTTGAATCGGTGCAGGGCCGCCTCATCCTGTGAAAGCCTATTCATAACCCGGTCAGAGAAGCCTTTACGAAAGCGGTCTTTTTTATGCTGGCTCAGCAGTTGATCCAGCATCTGATCGTGTTGATTATCCACTAGATTCTCTCCTTTAGCTGTTCCAGCAATTTACTTTTGCCACGGGTGAGTCGGGAAAGCACAGTTCCAACGGGAAGCTGCAAAATCTCGGCTGTTTCTTCAGTGCTGTAACCTTGTATCAGCCGAAGAGTAACGACAGCCCTGAACTCGGGCTTGAGCTGCATCAGACTGGTTTGAATGGCTTCTCTTTGTTCCCACTGCCGGTTATTGCATGAAGGGTTGGGAATGCTTTCGAGAACCTCTGTGCCATTATCGAGAAACCAAAGCCAGCGTCTTTTTTTACGACGCAGATAATCAAGAGACAGGTTGATGGCTATACGACAAATCCAGGTCTTTAAGCTGGCTTCACCTTTGAATGTATGCAGTGACTGGTAGAGACGAATCATAGTCTCCTGGCCAATATCCTCTGCCTCGGGAATGTTTCCTACCATTGAGAAGACTGTGGCAGCGACAGAGTCCTCATATCGTTCCACAATTATGCGGAAAGCCTGTTGATTACCCGCCAGTGTCGCTCGAATCAGTTCTGTATCAGAACAGTCTGCAGGCACTATTTCGGCTGTATCCATAGCCCTACTATTCGCCTTATTACTGTGACTGTTTGCGCTTTTTCGGAGACCAGCCCGGCGGACCAAACATATAGCCAAGTCCATCACGAATGCGCCGTGTGCTCAGCATGTCTCTGATGATATTCCCCCACTCATGCAGTGCAATAGTGATAGGGTTGTTGCTGTGTACTGGCGTGGTGAGACCGTAAATCACTGCCTCATCTTCTTCGACAAACGTGCCGAACAGTCGATCATAGATAATCAGAACACCACCATAATTCTTATTGATGTATTTGGGGTTTGAACCATGATGAGCCCGATGATGTGAGGGCGTGTTAAGAACCCACTCCAGCGGACCAAGCTTGGGAACCAGCTCGGTATGCAGCCAGATCTGGTAGAACAGGTTCATGGCCAGTAACAGAAAAACAGCCATGGGGTGAAAACCCAACAGCGCTAGCGGGGAGAAAAAGAGTACACTGCCCGATAGAAGACCGGTCCAGCCCAATCGGCCGGCAACCGTCAGATTCATGTGCTCAGGGCTGTGGTGTACGCAGTGGGTTGCCCACAACCAGCGTATCTCGTGGGCAAAGCGATGATGCCAGTAGTAGAAAAACTCTATCGCTAAAAAGCACCCAAGGGCTTTCCATAGAGTGTTGATCTCAATGGTCCAGAAGCGAAACTCATAAACCCAGAACATAAACCCGGCTGCGACACCGGCTGTTGCTAGATCGATCATGCGCTTAATCGTGGCGACGCCAAGGGAGGACAGGGCTTCAGCCCATGGATAAGACTGCTTCTTAAGCACTACGAGCCATATGGCTTCCAGACCGGCAAAGGCGGCCAGAAAAAGAAGAAAAGCAAAGCCGCCATTTGTCGTTGTTATTTCCATACAGCCCTGCCCGTTAAATACGATTTTTCATGGCTTTTCTAAAGGCTTCTCTCTGTTCTTCCTGAATAGTTTCAAACTCCGCAAATTGTTCTTTATTCAGTATTTTTGCCATGTCCTGAGTATTTTCATCACGTACACGGCGGAGATCTTTGGCTAAATCTCGCTTATCACTGAAAGAGAGATTTTTGCGCACACCGGAGCCCAGGCCATATTTTTTCAGAATATTCGTACGCTGCTGACGGCTCTCAGTCAGCAGCGGCTCGATTTGGCTTATCTGTTCTGGCGTCAGCTGGAGCCGGATTTTGAATTCTTCCAGCTGTTCGCTGACTGTGGGCAGTTCAGGCTTTCCGCTTTCAGAGGCCATGGCTGTGTTGGTAAAAATAAGGCTGAGCATCAAGATTGCTATCGCCATAGGCAGATAACGTGAAAATCTGGTCAGGGTAAAAGTCATTGTATTCCTCTCTTAAAAATCGGTAAGACGACAGGATAGATTGAAGAATCCCTCTCTACATTAGACGTCGGTGAGAACATCTTTATTCCCTCGCCCTGTAAAATTATAGAAATGCAGTCGTTCTCCATGATGATCGAAAAATATCTATAAAAACAAATTGTTAGCGTGACTGACTGATTTTGAAAACTCTGACTGATTTCAAAATCAGTCGTATTTAGTCGGGATTCGATAAGAATAAAGTGTCCGGACTCCGTAGTTTATGTAGCAGAAAAATCATAATAACAAGCCTACTCAGGAGCCGACCGTGTCGTTGAGATCCTATTCACCTTATCTCTCTGCAATTGTTCTTTGCTCTGTTTTAACGGGTTGTGATCAGTCACCTGACAGTCAGACTCAAGCTCCATCCGAAAATTTTGGTAAGCAGCTTCAGGCACAACTGATCGATGCGAAAGCGGGTGACGTTATTGAAATCCCTGCCGGTACTTACGAACTAGATCGCAGCCTGACCCTGAATGTTGATGGCGTAACTATTCGTGGTGCGGGTATCGATAAGACAATCCTGAACTTCAAAAATCAGCTGGCCGGTGCTGAGGGCGTGATGGTGACGGCCAGTGATTTCACCATTGAAGATCTGGCAATAGAGGATACCAAGGGTGATGCCCTCAAGATCAGTGATGGGAAAAACATCATTATCCGTCGTGTACGTGCGGAATGGACCGGTGGCCCGAGTACCGATAATGGTGCTTACGGGTTTTATCCGGTACTGACTGAGAACACGCTGATTGAAGACTCTGTCGTGAAAGGTGCTTCGGATGCAGGGATCTATGTTGGCCAGTCCCGCAACATCATTGTTCGCCGAAATCTGGCGGAGTACAACGTTGCCGGTTATGAAATTGAAAATTCCATTGGTGCTGATGTGTACGAGAACGTCGCAACCAATAATACTGGCGGCATCCTGATTTTTAACATGCCAAGCCTGACTCAGCCCGGTCATACCGTACGCATCTATAACAACAAGGTTTACGAGAACAATACCGAGAATTTCGCCCCCAAGGGCGGGCCTGTTGCCAGTGTCCCTGCTGGCTCAGGCATTTTAATTAACTCCAACGACAAGGTTGAGATTTTTGATAATGAACTGAGGGATAACGACACCGCCCACATTATTATCAGCAGCCTGTTTACCGCTAATTATGCGGAAGAGTACGCCCACTCGGAAAACTTTGATCCCTACCCGGAAGGCATTCAGGTTCTCGACAACACCTACATTGGTGGCGGTGAATCCCCAGGCCGTTTGGAACTAAAAGCGCTGAAATTCAGCATGTTTGGTCTCAATGGCAGCCTGCCGGATGTGCTTTGGGATGGAATCGTTGATGCCAACAAGTTTGTTGATGGTCAGCTGCCTGAAGAGCTCGGTGTGTGCATTGGTGACGAGAAAGCCTCTTTCATCAATGTTGATGCCGGCAATAATTACTCAGCTCCTACAACAGACAAAGCCGGTGTCAGCTGTCAGTTGCCACGCCTTGCGGCCATTAACCTGAATGGTCTTGGGGAGTAACTCGCATGTTAAGAAGTCTGCGAGCAGCACTCTGGTCAGCCGTTTTGGCCGGAGCCGCATTTGTGTTATCGGGCTGCAGCCCTTCTGAGCCGCTGTTAAAAACCAGTGGCTCGGACTATCCACAGACTCTCAGTGAATGGAATGTTCTGTTAATGGATAGTGGCCAGCTGCGGCTGAATGACAATGTTCTTCCGTATGATCTGAACACTCCACTGTTCACTGACTATGCCAGCAAGCTGCGTACGGTCTGGATGCCGGATGGAGCCGTCGCAACTCCGGCTGCCGATGGGGAGCGGATTGATTATCCGGTCGGCACTATTCTGACCAAAACCTTTTATTACCCCCGCACCGAAAACGGTGTTCAGGCCACTTCGGGTGAGGCTGTTCTCTACACCCCGGGAGAAGGTTTACCGATGGATAAGGTGCGGCTGATGGAAACCAGAGTTCTTGTGCATCAGGAACAGGGCTGGGTGGCACTGCCTTATATCTGGAACGACGAACAGACCCACGCGGTGCTGGATAAAGCTGGTGATGTGGAGCGGCTGAATCTGGTGAAAACCGGTGGCACGGAGGAGTTTGTTTATATCGTGCCGGATGCCAACCAGTGTGCAGGCTGTCATGCCGATGGCAAAAGCCGCCGAGCGGTTCAGCCACTGGGGCCAAAGCTGCGACATCTTAACCGTGATCTGATCTACAAGGATGGTTCATTCAATCAGTTGGAATATTGGACTGAGCGTGGGCTGTTGTCGGGTATCGAACTGCAGACCGTTGCCCAAAATGCTCTGTGGCCTAACGCGCGCGAGGGGGAAACACTGGAGCATCGGGCACGCAGTTATCTCGATGTGAACTGTGGTCATTGCCATAACGGTTCGGGCCCGGCCCGCAACAGTGGTCTGTGGTTGACCATTTCGACCCATTCCAACAAACGACTGGGTTTCTGTAAAACACCAATTGCCGCCGGTAAGGGAACCGGCAATCGATTGGTCTCAATTCAGCCCGGTAAGCCTCAGGAATCGATCCTGACTTATCGGCTGGAAACTACTGATCCGGGCGAGATGATGCCTGAGCTGGGGCGTTCTCTTAGCCATAGTGAGGGTGTAGCTCTGGTCAGTGAATGGATTGCCTCTTTGCAAGGGGGGTGTGAGGAGCAATTAGCAGTAAGCGTTGATGGATAAAAATAAGAAAACAGCAGGGACAAATAATAATGATAAAAAACTTGGGGCGAAATCTGGGGGCAGGCCTTCTGGCAGCTTCCTTTGCACACACTGCGGCCGCGACACAAAAATTTTCGCTGACCGATGAGATCGACGGCACACTGGATACCAGCCTGAGCTGGGGAACCCTATGGCGGATGAATGATCCGAAGCTGAAAGGGGACGATCCAGAGAATGAAAACGACAGTCGTCGAGCTTTTGATAAGGGACTGGTCTCCAATGTTTTCCGTATCTCTTCAGAGCTGGAACTGAGCTACCGTGATTTTGGGGCTTATGTCCGTGGTACTGCGTTCTACGACTCTGTATTGATGGATGGTGAGAACAAGTGGAGCAAATGGAACTCCAAGCAGATTGCAGCTGGCGAGCCAGATCAGACCGGCACCTACCCTTACGGGAAAACCTGGGCCGATGACGTAAAAGATCTGCAGGGCAAAGGCGTCGAGATTCAGGATGCTTTTGTTTATGGCTCCTGGTTCTTCGAGAACGATATGGTTCTCGATGCCCGGTTCGGCAAGCAGGTTATCAACTGGGGTGAAGGCCTGTTCTATGTGGACGGCATCAACACCACCAATGCCTTCAATGTTGCCTCAGGTAGCCTGCCTGGTTCCCAGATCAAAGACTTTCTGATTCCCCAGACAGCACTGAGCTTTGATCTTGGTATCACCAATAACCTGTCCATGGGCGCCTATTACCAGTTCGACTGGGAAGCCACGGTGCTGCCGGGGCGGGGCACCTTCTATAACGATACCGATATCTTTGTTGATGGCGCCGATTTTGGTTACAACAAGATCCCCGACGATTTGATGGGGCTGGAAGCCGGCTGGCAGGGTGCGACTGGCGGAGCTTTGGGCTCGCTGTACAGTCAGGCCGGTATTCGTGATCGTGGAGATTACTTCATCGTTGCCACAACCGATGGCAAGGTGAATGCCAGTGACAGCGGCCAGTGGGGTGTGAACTTCAAGTATCTGGTGGAAGAGTGGAACGATACTGAGTTTGGTCTCTACTTCATTCGCTACAACTCTCACTTCCCTTATATCGAAGCGACGTTGAGCCCTGAGTCCGTTTTGGCTGCTCAGCAGCGTATCGGGGACTGGACCAATGATGGAACCACCGGTCCTGACAATGTCGATTTCATGTACAACTTCCTGCAAGGCGTTGCCCAGCAACAGCTGGTGGCCCAGGGTCTTCCGGTAACACCTGAAACCATGGCGATGGTTCAGGCTGAAGTGGCGGGAACACTGGCCGGTGCTGGCGCGATCTCCAGTGGTGCCGATGCCCGTCGTATTTATCCGGAAGGTATCCGGATGTACGGGCTGAGTTTCAGTACAGTGGTTGGTTCGACATCTGTTGCGGGTGAGCTGACTTATCGTCCGAATATGCCGATCTGGGTGGATGACCCGGACAATATCCTGAACAGTATTTCCAACGGTATGGGCAGCATCCTTTCCGGCAATGACTGTGTGGCGGCTTCACAGGCTACCGGACAGCTGGCCTGTATAACCAAGGAGTGGCACAAGAACTATGAGCGCGTTGAGCTGTGGACAGGTTCTGTAAACTTCATCCATAGCTTTGGTCCGGTGCGTCAGATTGGCCTTGATCAGCTGGAAATGGTGGGCGAGATGGCCTTCGAGCAGATCAGTGGTATGAAAGACTACGATCGCTATGTATCCACCAAGTCTGATCCATGGACGGATAACGGTGCTGCCGGCTTCCCGGCTCATAAGGCATCAGATCGTCTGGATCGCTTTGCCTGGGGTTATACGCTCTCCGTTGGTGGCCAGATCCATAACGTGTTGCCGGGGCTGAACCTTTATCCCGGCGTGAGTTACAAGCGTAGTGTGAGTGGCAACTCCCATCTGACCGGCAGCTTCAAAAGCGGTGATGAAAGCGCATCTTTCTCGCTGGGAGCCGGTTACAAAGACTTTGGTATGGGGCTGACCTATAACCCTGACTTTGGCGGGAAAAAGGATTTCCTCTCTGTCACTGCCAGCTACTCATTCTGATTACAGGGAACAGGAACATCACAATGTTGAAAATAAAAAAAATAATTACGGGATGTCTGTTGTTGTCTGTGTCATCTCTGGCAAGCGTGAGCTGGGCAGAAGTCGATAGTCGTCTGGGGGATTCTCTCACCCCTCTGGGCGCAGAACCTTTTGCCAACAGTGATAAAAGTATTCCAGCCTGGTCCGGGCAGTCGGATATGGCTGCGGTCAAACAGGATAAGCCGCTGTTTACTATTACGGCTGCCAATATGGAGCAGTATAAGGACAAGCTGACCGAAGGGCAGATCGCGTTGTTCAAGCGTTATCCGGAAACCTTCAAAATGCCGGTTTACCCTTCGCGCAGAACGGCTGTGTATCCGCAGCGTATTTACGACAACACCAAAAAGGCGACCGCGACCGCCGAGTTACTTGCCGATGGTAAAGGTTTCAAAGGCGCTTATGATGCCTACCCATTCCCGGTACCGGAGAATGGTCTTGAGGCCTTGTGGAATCACATTGTTCGTTATCGTGGTGAGTATATAGAACGGCCAACGATTGAGGCGGTGGTTGAGCGTGACGGGTTTGCCGATTACGGCGTATCGACCGACAAGGTGCTGTTCAACTACAACCAGCCGGATGGCTCGGAAGCAGAGTTGGATAATATCCTGTTCTACTACCTCTCCCTGAACGACGATGGCAGTGCTGCTCTGGTTCATGAAACCCAGGATCAGGTTTCTGAGCCGCGTCTGGCCTGGGGTTATCTGCCTGGTCTACGTCGTGTACGCCGTGCGCCGGTCTTGTCGTACGACACGCCGATCATTGCTGGTCTGAGAACCGCTGACGATACCGATATGTACAACGGTGCCCCGGACTTTTACAACTGGGAGCTGAAGGGTAAGAAAGAAGTCTTTATCCCTTATAACAACCAGCGTCTGTTGGAAAATGCGCCGGATTATGAAGAGCTTCTGACTGCTGGCCATATTAACCCGGAGTACACCCGTTATGAGTTGCACCGGGTTTGGGTTGTGGATGGCAAGCTGAAGGACGGCGCCCGTCATATCTATGGTCAGAGAACCTTATATCTTGATGAAGACAGCTGGGGTGCTGCTGTTGTTGATCAGTACGATAACCGAGGTCAGCTTTGGAAAGTGAGCATTGCCTATCTGGCGAACTATGCAGCGGTTCCGACCACCTGGACGACATGGGATGTGTTCCATGATCTCTCGTCTGGTCGTTACCACGTACAGGGAATTGCCCAGCAGGAGAGTAAAAAGATCGCGTTTGATGTGGATTCTCCGGGCAAAAAGCAGTTTACCCCTGCGTCTCTAAGAAGGATGGGACGCAGATAACAAACGGGTCGCGCAAGCGGCCCTTTAACCCGTTGAGAGGTTGGTAGTTCAACAAGAAGCAGCCTTGTGCTGATAAAAACAAAAGTGGACGCCAATGATGACATTCAAAAACTGGAGGCGGTGCCTGAAAACAGGTGCCGCCTTACTCTCTGGCCTGTGCCTTTCGGCACAGGCTGTTGTTCATAATGATAGCCCTGCTGGAATCAGCCTTGAGCCGGAAGCACTGGCCCAGGGCTGTTATGCGTTTATGTCCCCGGAAACCGGAAAGAAGCTGACGCTGACGTCGGAAGGCTATCGGTTTCAGGATGTGCCCTTTAATCAGGCGACAGGGTTCTTTATAAAACCGACTGAGCTGGACAGCTATATGCTGCTGGATCAGGAAGGCGGTTACCTGGGAACGCGTTTGCCGATGGATCTCCAGCGGGGTGAATACCCGGGTGAGTTTGTAGAGTGGGGCATTAATAAACGGATTCATAATGGCCAAAGCCAGTACCAACTGGTTTCCCGCAAGTTCGATAAGTCACTCTGGTTTGATAAGGGCCGTGGGTGGAACTACCTGTTTAATCTGTTCAATCTGCAGAATGGTAATAGCGAACAGTGGTTCTCTATCGCACCGCAAACCGGCTGTATGGAGTATCCGGAAGCCAGCCTGAATGCTTCGGTGGATCAGAATAAACCGGCAACGTCCGATATTAACGAGCCGGTTGTTGGTATTGCTGATTCCCACTTCCATATCACCGCCTCAGAGTTTATTGGCGGCAAGTTTCATAGCGGCTCGCCATTCCATCGTTATGGTATTGCCCATGCTCTTGGCAACTGTGATGGTATTCATGGGCCGTGGGGCTCACTGGATATTATCGGTAACGCCGTAGGCTTCGGTAATGTTGATGCTCGCCATGATACCCGCGGTTATCCGGACTTCCCGAGCTGGCCTATGCGGCAGTCCCTCAGCCACGAGCAGAGTTATTACAAGTGGGTTGAGCGTGCGCACCTGGGTGGTGTGAAGTTTATGGTGAACCATCTGGTTGAGAATGCGGTGCTCTGTAATATCCAGAAAACGGTGAACCCTGCCAGCTGGATTAACCCGAATGACTGTAACGAGATGAACAGTGTTGATCACCAGCTCAATTTCATCCGTAAGCTGGAAGATTATATTGATGCGCAGGAAGGTGGTCCCGGTAAAGGTTGGTTCCGGATTGTGTATTCACCGGGTGAAGCCCGAAAGGTGATTGCTGACGGCAAGATGGCCGTAATGCTGGGTATTGAAGTCTCGGAATTGTTTGATTGTCGCGAACCAACCGGTTGCTCCAATGATCATATCAACAACCAGCTGGATGAGTATTACAACAAAGGCATCCGCACAATGTTCCCGGTGCATCGGTTTGATAACAAGTTTGGTGGTTCCAACCTTGGTAACTCCAGTGACCTGATGAATGTTGGGAACAAACTGTCGTCCGGTCACTTCTTCTATGCAGAAGCCTGTACCGATGAGCCAAGTGGCACCAAGTTGCCGAGTGGCTTTCCGCTGATCGGTAATCTGCCGGTATTTAAGCCCATTCTGACAGGTCTTGGCTTAAACCCTGAGTATGACCAGACGCTGGATCAGCACTGTAATGCGCTGACGATTTCTGATCAGGGGCGTTACCTGATGGAGCGTATGGCTGCCAAGGGCATGATCATCGACCTGGACCATATGTCCGGGAATATGCAACGTGAAGCGCTCACGATTCTGGAAGGTCTGAACTACTCCGGTGCGCTCTCAAGCCATGCCGGTACCAAATACCCCGGACCGGCTCTTAGCCCGGTGCAGCAGCGTCTGATCGCTCTTGGCGGCTTGATCTCACCTTACAATGGTTCGGTAGGATGGATGAGCGCACAGATTGAGGTTATTGGGGCAGAGCAGAGTAAGAACGGTCAGTTTGTGGGTGTGGGCTTCGGTACAGACGTCAATGGCATTGCACCTCAGGCCTCGGGAATGGGCGTAACCGGCAACCCGGTCACCTATCCATTTACCTCCTACGATGGTCGTGTAACGTTCGAGCAGCCAAAGACCGGCAACCGGACGTTTGACTACAACGAAGAAGGCATGGCGCACTATGGCTTGTTGCCTGAGCATCTGGAGAACTATCGTCGTATAGGTGCCGATAATGCGTTGGCTGCGATTTTCAACTCAGCGGAAGCTTATCTAAGAATGTGGGAACGGGCAGAGTCCAGCACCAATACGGCTGAGTATCGTGAGCTGAAGAATGAAGGTACCGGACTATGTCTGGATATTTATAAAGGCTCCAATAACAACGGCACCAATGTAATCCAGTGGACCTGCCACGGAGGTGATAACCAGAAGTGGGCTTATGAGCCTGCGACCGGTTTCCTGCGCAACAAAATGGGCAAATGTCTGGATAACCGCGGGCAGGCCAATAACGATGGTGAGATCGTGATTTGGGACTGTGTAGACAGCGACAATCTGCGCTTTGATATGTCCGGCGGTGTACTGCGTAACCGGCATAACAATACGATTGTTGTTGATGCCTTCGGTGCGAACCGGGGCGATAACGTAGGCCAGTGGCGTTACCACGGTGGTAATAACCAGCGGTGGTATTGGGGTAACTAAGCTCTAATTAAATGAGCATACTATTGGTTCCCACGCTGAGCGTGGGAACCATCAAATTAGCCAGAGATGGTTAACCGATCGCCTGCCCCATCCGGACAGGTGAGGTCTCACCCAGGCTCTCAGCCCATTCCACTTGATCCTTGCCGAACAGCACGATAGCGGTAGAGCCCAGCTTGAAGCGGCCCATCTCGGCACCACGCTCCAGTACGATTGAGTGGTTGCCTTCCGGCGTGTAATCGTAAGTCTTTACGCCACGCTTGTGCGGAGTAACCAGACCGGCCCATACGGTTTCGATACTGGCCACAATCATTGCGCCCACCAGAATCACTGCCATCGGTCCACGTTCGGTATCGAAGATGCAGACTGCACGTTCGTTACGGGCAAACAGGCGAGGCACGTTCTCGGCGGTGGTCTGGTTGACAGAGAACAGACGACCAGGAACGTGAATCATCTTGCGTAGGGTGCCTTTTACCGGCATGTGTACGCGATGGTAATCACGTGGAGACAGATAAACAGTTGCGAACTTGCCTTCTTCAAACTCACGAGCCAGTTCAGGATCGCCACCCACCAGTTCAGTCAGGCTGTAGTCGTGGCCTTTCGCCTGAAACACACGGTTATATTTGATGTCACCAATCTGGCTGATCGCACCATCTGCAGGGCAGACGATGGCTTTCTCATCTTCAGGCAGCGGACGCATGCCGTCTTTCAGGGCACGGGTAAAGAAGTCGTTAAAGGTGGCATAAGCTTCAGGGTTCTCTTCCTGAGCTTCGCTCATATCAATGCCGTACTGCTTAACGAACCAGTTGGTAAAAGGGTTCTTGATAGCCGGGATTTTGCACTCCGCCAGCAGGCCCGCACCACGGGAGATCAGGTGGTGAGGGAGCAGATACTGCAGAGCAATAAACAGATCTTTTTTCACGATAACTTTCAGCTTCTGGGGCCTGACTCGTAATTATTGGCAGTCAGGCACGTTGGTTATTCAATATTCTACTTAAAAGACGCCCACAATTCCGTTATTGCTATTATGTAGTTATCGGCGTGTCCTGGCGATTTCCCCACTCAGACCAGGAGCCATCATACGCGCGAATGTCCGGATATCCGAGGAGACGTGCGGCAAGATAGGTAAATCCTGAGCGATGGTGGGTCTGGCAATGGGTGACGATAGTTTTGTCCGGCCCCAGGTTCAGTTCTTCAAGTACCTGCGCCATATCCTCACGCAAGCGATACTGGCGGGAGGCATCCATCCCCATGGTCCATTCAAAATTAATGGCTCCAGGAATATGGCCGGCGCGCATGGCGAATTGCTTTTCACCGGTATATTCGCCGGGGGAGCGGGCATCCCAGATCGTGATCGCAGGAGAATCGCTGGCTAGATCGGCAATGATCTGCTCAGCCGAAACCCGCAACTGCGGGTTGGTGATCGTTAGATCAAAGTCGCTGGCTTCCACTGCAACAGTCTGCTCCTGCACCGGAAGGCGGGCTTTCAACCAGGCGTGCAGGCCGCCATTCAGGTAAGCCAGACGCTGGTGGCCGATAAGATCCAGAGTCCACAATAGACGTCCGGCCCAGCCACCACCTTCATCGTCGTACACAACAATAAGTTTGTCGGGGTTGTAGCCCACACGGTTCAACACCGCCTGAACCTGTTCCATTGCCGGCAGCATACCGGTTGCCGGAGGAATTCCGCAGACCAGTTCACCCGGCGCAATATGCACCGCACCGGGAACATGAAGCTTTTGATAAGTAGCCGGGTTGCACACATCCAGAACCAGCACATCTGACTGTTCAAGACGAGTCAGGAGCTGTTCTGGCTCCAGCAGTTCAACAGCCGGTAGCGGGCTGGCACATGGCAGTTCGGTTGAGCTCATTGTTGTTATCCCTGTTTCTGTGCGGCGCATAAATAATGCCATGCATTGTACTGCCCTTCGCGGGAGTCGCAACGTCATTCCCTGTGGAAATAAAGGCTTTATGGGCTATTACTGTTTCGTTCACAGAGCCTATAAATCACAGAGGGGCAACCATGGCGCACTTTTTCTCTGGGGTAACTCGTTGGCTGATGGTCGTTATGATCACATTGTTCAGCAGCAGTGTGTTCGCCGCGAATCAATGGTTGGTTGCGGTTCTGTTGGGCAATGCCCGGGCTGATGCCTGGCTGATAAATATGGACGACTACAAAGATGTCCCGCCTGTGCATGTAATGGCAGACACTAAAACAGAAGCCGCCTTTATTAATCTGAGTGGCAATATTGGTTCTGGCGGTTTTGAGAAAGGTTTAGCGAATACCGAAAAGCTGACCGATGCTCTTCTGGGTAAATTGCTTCCCCAGATTAAAAAGCAGAACGAGTCAGCGCAGGCTGAAGATATTGATGGTGTTGAAATCAATTTTCTCTATGCCATGGCCGGGCTTGATCTTATTGATGGGCGGGTTCCCGGCTCAGTTTATCAGGCTGATGAAGGTCGGGCTGTGTTGAGCCGTTACGAGAGTCATGTGGACCAGCAGTTCCGTAATCACGGGCTGGCGATCAACACTCTACTGGGAGCCAGTGATGCGGCCCTGTTATTAAATGCGGTTCGTGCAACGGGCTCTGCTACATCCAACTCTGATGCATCTAATTTGGTTATTTACGATGACACTTACGGTATCGGTTACCGACTGAATGATCACGGTATCGAGCAGAAAGCCGAGCTGGTGAAGCCTTATCCGCAGGGTGGCTTTTATGCCTTGGGATATCAAGGTGGAGCCCTGCTGGCTGATGACCCTGAACTGGCTCGCCCCTTCAACGACAGCATTCGTTCATTCTGGGATCAGCAAGGGGTTCATTACTCGCCACTAGAAGTGAGTAACCGTTATGCACAAGGGCATAAAAATGAGCTGGGCGGGGTTATGTCTCGCTTGTTTGGGCATGACGATAACAATCTCTCCCCGGAAGTTTTCCATGCTCTTGTGCAATCTGTAGAACAAACAGCACGCTCACTGGGGTCTCTGGCTTTGGAGGTTCTCCCAGACAATAAGCCTGAATCTGCATCAGCAGCTATACCTGTAAAAATTATCGGATTTTATGGTGATACGCTGGCGGCCTTCCCTGCGCTTTCGGAGATTTTTGATCAGGTAACCGGTGGATTGGTGGTACCGGAGCTGGTGCATGGCGCCGAACTGGAAGAGGCATTGGCAACCGCAGCCGTTGAAACCTATCAGCAGCTACTCAAAGCCCGTTACGGGCTTTGAGTGATATTCAACTGTTAGCGAGTTTTGGTAACAGCTGCCTGATGTTGCAGGGATGCAAAATGACCAAGAGGTAATATCGTTACGCTCTGCATAAAGGGGATGAGTCTGGTTTTCAGCCAGTGGTTTAACTCCGCAGGATCCTGCAACTCAGGACGATGCATTAGAATTTCAGCGGGAAGCTGGCAAGGGTCGTCCGGGTTCATAGCATTGCGCACGACCTGCAGGAACAGGTCTTCAGAAGCAAACATAATATTGGCTTCCTCACCTACGATAATGAGATGGGGTGTCACGTTATCGAGACTTTGCTCCTGCATGGCATAGAGCAGGGTTGTCATCTCAATAAAGCTACGACGTGCGGTACTCAGTAAGGGGAGGGCTGCAAGCTTTGCCTGCTGGAACATCTGTTCTTTGTCGCGCGGCAGTGCAACTTTGTCGCGGTTGAATCCGTTCGCTGTTTCGCCCGCAATATGCCCAAAATTGTTATAGCCCCTACCTCTGTCTTCTAAACGTTTGAAGTTTGCGGCCGTGCCTTCGGGATGGTTGGAGGCGCGTGAGTCTTGCATAAGAACATAGCGAAGCGGGTCCATTTCATCCTGATGGATAGAAAGATAGGTGCGCAGCATTTGACCAATCTGGAATATGCCACCATGACTGCCCCAGCTATCAGGCACCCACCCTCCCAGGTTTTCAGCAGTGCCATCACGCATCACCAGATAAGGCTGACTGATGCTGGTGGAGTGCACGACAATCGATGGTTTGTTCGACGTCATATTACCGGAATACAGTGCAGCCATCGTGGTGATCATATGATGGTCCTGCTCCATAAGCAGAGTCACGGCACTCTGGTCCTGAGTATCGAAGAGATTGGCCAGAATCTCCTGCTTGAAGGCACAGGTAAAGAAAGCGCTGCGGTTATTGGTCGGGATGTAACACAGTTTTCTTTGTTCTGCCGTCATCAGACCCTGTATACCGGAACCCATTGGCAGGGTTTTTCCCTTAGCCGCGTCGTATCCTGCAGCCGAAACATAAGCCTTCAAAGGTTTATCACCATTCAGAGCTTTGAGTTGCGGGGCTGATGCTTCAATCAGCTGGCGAACAAGCTTAAGAGGGGAATCGTTGAAAGAAAGATTGGGCGGGTCTCCGTAGAGATCGGCGCTGTCCCAGTTATTCAGGGATTTCTGGAAAACCGGCAGGCTGCTGCCTTGTGATCCATAAGTCAGGTGAGCACCAGCATTGGTTATGTAGATGCTGAGTACCGGCGAGTTATCCGCCTTGGCCATAGGGATGCAGAGCATCATCAGGCCGAAAAAAGCCAGAATGGCCATGACGGCAGGACGAAATAGGCGTTGAATAAGTTCCGAAAACATACAGCTTCTCCATGAAAATCCCGTAATCTGGGGATTAGACAGCTGAATAAGGCTTTGGTTTTCGGAAGCAGCTTAGACTTTAGTGGGACGAAGGCCGCCCCACATAATCAGACAGGATAAGGTAGTCAGGCAGGGTAATGGCTACAGCTGATCCAGAGAGTCCAGAATCTGCCGGTAGGAGTCCATCCGTTTCTGCTCGATCTTGCCCTCTTCCAGAGCTTCCAGAAGGGCACAGCCCGGTTCCTGCTCGTGCTTGCAGTCCCGGAACCGGCAATGACCGATAAAGTCATGGAACTCCCGAAAGCCATTCAGCACATCTTCCGGCTCCATATGCCAGAGGCCAAATTCCCGAATTCCCGGAGAGTCGATCAGGGAGCCACCATCAGGGAAGTGGAACAGCTTGGCCGCGGTGGTGGTATGCATGCCCTTGCCGGTCTGCTCGGAAAGCTCGCCCACCTTGGCCTGAACACCCGGCAGCAGTACGTTGACTAGAGAAGATTTACCCACGCCAGACTGGCCCACAAAAACGGAAGTGTGGTCTTTAAGTAGCTCTTTGATGGCATCCAGCCCGTGCTCGGCCTTGGTCGATGCGGTCAGAACCTGATATCCAAGATCCCGGTAAGTTGAAAGCAGGTCGAGCAGATAATCCCGGTTGGTCTCATCAATCAGGTCGGTTTTGTTCAGTAGCAGAACCGGCTCGATATCAACAGCCTCAGCCGCCACCAGATAACGATCAATCAGGTTGGCATGGGCGCGTGGAACCGGTGCCACGACCAGCACAATGTAATCAATATTCGCGGCAACAGGCTTGATGCGGCCATGGTTATCCGGGCGGCATAGCTCACTGTCGCGAGGGAGCTGGGCAACGACAACACCGTTATCGTCCTTACCCGGACGCCAGACAATGCGGTCACCGGTCACCAGTGGTGGCAAGTTGGCGCGAAGGTGGCAGCGGTACAGTGAACCCGGCTCAGAGGGACGTTCGATATCCAGCTGAACACCGTAATGGGCGATAACCAGGCCTTCCTCTTCCGGACCCAGCTCGGAGGTACCCAGCTGATCCTGAATCTTGTCTTCCCTGCGGCTGGCGCGTGCGGCACGTTCTTCCTGAATTTTCTGGATGCGCCAGTTTTGACGACGATTAAGTTTGCGTTTAGCCATGTAAAGAGGTCGTTACCGGGGAGGACTCATAAGCAGGAGCTGCGAACAGCGCCTGGTGGTTTGCATGATGTTATCCGGCCAGATTATGATGACAGAGCTAATCTTTATCAAACAATGTGTGATCTCCGATCATTTTGTTTAGCCCAATCTCTTTGTTAAGGCACTCTGATTATTATGGCGCAATCTCAGGCCCCTTCTGCTGATAACCTGATCTGGATCGATCTGGAAATGACCGGGCTGGACCCGCGCACTGACCGTATCCTTGAGATTGCCTGTATCGTCACCGATGGCAACCTGAATGTGTTGGCCGAAGGCCCGGTGATTGCTGTTCATCAGCCAGATTCTGTTCTGGATGCTATGAATGAGTGGTGTGTGGAGACCCACGGCAAAACCGGCCTGACTGAGCGCGTGCGCAACAGCACCGTTGGCGAAGCCGAAGCTGAGCAGCTGACCATCGAGTTCCTTAAAGCGTGGGCTGTGGCAGGTTCCTCGCCAATGTGCGGCAATACCATCGGGCAAGATCGCCGCTTCCTGTTCAACTATATGTCTGAACTGCACGACTTCTTCCACTACCGCAATATCGATGTCAGCACTCTGAAAGAGCTGGCCCGCCGCTGGAAACCGGAACTGCTGGAGCAGCACAAAAAGGCCGGTTCCCACAAAGCGATTGAAGATATTCGCGAATCCATCGATGAGATGAAGTTCTATCGCGAGAATTTCATCAAGCTCTAATTTTTATAACTGCCAGCCGGATAGGGCCACACCGATACCGGCTGTGTTGTCGTAATGGTTGTAGCTGGAAATGGACTCGCCATAACCACTGGTTAATTTAATAAACCCTCGCAGGTTTCCTGTGATGGGGAACAGCCAGGCCAGCTCTTCGTAACCTCTGGAAAAGCCGCTGTCGATATCGTTGCGGCTTTTCGCCATAAACTGCTGGTTGTTTTCTGTCTGGTATAAGAACTCTATTTCACCGTGCCCACGGTAGTGAGAAATATCCTTGTTGTAGTCATGGCTGAACTTCAGCCGAACCCAGGGCTTAAAGTTGATGGCGAAGTTGCCATTCGCCACCTGAAAGCCGACAAAGACCCGGTTCCAGCTACGCTCGTAGCTCCCGCCTTTGCCGTTTGATTCATGCCAGAACCCGGCCGTTGTCGTTTGCCATTGCCAGTCTCCCCATTGCCGACTCATCGGTAGCTGGTAGAAAAGCTCGGGTTGATAATCGGTATCGCGAAAGTAGGCGGACTTATCATAGGCCTGCCAGTAAGCATTCTGGGTGTAGGCAAAGCGAACGGTGTCGTTTTCTTTGAATAATCCCTGCCAGACATCGAAAAACAGACTGATCTGAAATTCGATTTCAATTTTTTTACCTTCTCGATCATTTGGATTCAAAGGCTGAAAGAAGGCTCGGTCGGGCTTTTCGCTGTAATGGGCCGGAAGAAAATAATTGGCACGGTAGGGTTTGAGAGTGAACAGGTCATTTGCTGATGGAGCATTATGAGATATTTCCTGCTCAACCGAATGCGTGATTCCGGTCAAGGTCAGCAGGAGCAGAAGCCCGCCCGATAGAATGAGGTTTTTATTCATGACCACCATCCGCAAAGTCAGTTGGTGGTCAAGAATAGTCAGGCCATGTGCTAAATGTTATGCGCGGAATGTTATTTGTGTTGCTCCAAAGCCCAGCGAACATGCTCTTGCACTATTTCAGATGGGTAGTCGAGCCGTGCCTGCAGTGCTGAAATAACCTTGTCGTTTGTTGGCGCATTGCCAAGGCCAACCGCCAGATTACGCAGCCAGCCTTCAAAGCCGGTGCGTCGAATCGGTGAACCAGCGGTACGATCCAGAAACTCTTCTTCCGTCCACAGGAACAGGTCAGCCAGATCGGTCGAATCCAATTTGTGACGGGGCAGGAAGTCAGTTTCGCAGGTGTTTTTCGCAAACTTGTTCCAGGGACAGATGATCTGGCAGTCGTCACAACCAAACACCCGATTACCAATCGGCTTGCGAAACTCTTCTGGAATTGCACCTTTGAGCTCGATTGTCAGATAAGAGATACAACGTCGTGCATCCAGCTGATGCGGTCCAACGATGGCATCGGTTGGGCAGATTTCTGCACAGGCAAAGCAGCTGCCGCAGTGGCTGGTTTGTTGAGGTTCATCAATGGGCAAAGGCAAGTCGGTAAACAGTTCCCCCAGGAAGAACCAGGACCCGGCCTTGTTATTCAGTAAGAGGGTGTTTTTACCAATCCAACCCAGGCCGGCTTTTTCGGCCAGAGCTTTTTCAAGAACGGGAGCGCTGTCCACAAAGGCCCGGTAACCAAACTTGCCGACCTTGTCTTCAATACGTTTGCCCAACTGGGTAATACGCTTGCGAATCAGCTTGTGATAATCACGGCCAAGGGAATATCGGGAGATGTAGGCCTTTTCCGGCTGCTGCAGAATCCGGACGGTTTGGGTATCTCCGGGCAGATAATCCATGCGTACCGAAATAATGCGCAATGTGCCGGGAACCAACTCTTCCGGGCGTGAGCGCATATTTCCGTGGCTGGTCATGTAATCCATCTCGCCATGGAAGTCCCGCGCCAGCCAGTTTGTTAAATGCTGCTCATGTTCACCGAGGTTGATATCGGTGATTCCTGCGTCCTGAAAACCTAACTCCCGGGCCCAGAGTTTGATATCTGCAGCGAGTTGAGCCAATTCCTGTTGAGAAAGAGCGGTCGATATGGGACTTTGGGAGTGATTAGGTGATTCGGTCACAGGGTTAAAAAGATATAATGGCACGGAAACGCTTGCGGTTTGTGAAAGAGCGACACATCCGCGCGACGTTCTGATGTTTAAATTTAAAACAGTTACATTGGGGATCGCCCATGGGCGGGAGTTTACCACACTCACTCTACACTGCTGAACAAACCCGGAATCTGGATGCTGAAGCTATTCAGGTTCACGGTATTTCAGGCATTGAGCTGATGAAGCGGGCCGGTCAGGCTGCGTTTGAAGCAGTCCTGAAACAATGGCCACAGATTGCCCGGGGCGGAACCCTGCAAATTTTCTGTGGTGCCGGCAATAACGGTGGGGATGGTTACATTATCGCGGCACTGGCCCGCCAGCGTTATATTCCCGTGCGTGTGGTAACCCTGAAAGATCCGGATCAGCTGACCGGCGATGCCCGTAAAGCCTGGGAGTGGTATCGCTCCCTGAGCGGCAGAACCCAGCCCTGGTCTGAGCTTATCTCCATAACCGGTGATCTGGTGATCGATGCCATGTTGGGCACTGGCCTGACTGGCGAGGTGTCCGGGGACTATGCCAGTGCCATTGATGCGATCAATACGTCCGGCAAGCCAGTGATTGCCATCGATATTCCTTCCGGACTCTCTGCTGACAGTGGTATGGCACTTGGCCGCTCTATTCAGGCGGATCTGACCGTTACCTTTATTGGTATGAAGCGCGGTCTGGTGACCGGTACCGGCCCACAGGTGTGTGGGCAAATTATTTTCTCGGATCTTCAGGTTCCGGCGGCGGTGTATGAAACTGTTCCGGCAACTGCCAAGCTGATCAAAAAGCGGGAGCTGACCGGGCTGATACATCCCCGGGCCCGAGATGCGCACAAAGGTCATTATGGTCATCTGCTGATTGTGGGTGGCGACCATGGCATGGGCGGTGCAGCGATTATGGCGGCAGAGGCAGCCATGCGCAGTGGTGCGGGGCTGGTGACTCTGGCAACTCGGCCTGAACATGTGATGGCCTCTATGGTACGCAGGCCGGAAGTGATGGCACGGGCTGTGGCAACAGGTATTGATCTGGAAGCCTTACTGAAAGGCAAAACCGCTGTGGTCATTGGCCCCGGTTTAGGCAAAGAGGCTTGGGGAGCCGAGCTTCTCAAGGTCGTTCTGTCTTCCGACCTGCCGGTATTGCTGGATGCCGATGCTCTGAACCTGCTGGCAGAAACCCCGGAATTGCTCCAAGCCAGAGAGAATTGTGTTATCACACCTCATCCGGGCGAAGCTTCGCGGATGCTGGGCGTAACCATCCCCGAGATTGCTGCAGACAGGTTCGGTTCTGTTGAGCAGCTTCAGGCTCTGTGTGGCGGAGCTGCCGTATTGAAAGGCGCAGGCAGTCTGGTTGCTGTTCCTGAAAATGGACATGTGTGCACCTATATTTGCCGGGCAGGAAACCCGGGAATGGCTGTTGCTGGTATGGGGGATGTACTCAGTGGCGTGATTGGTGCGTTGCTGGCTCAGGGCCTGAGTGCCGCAGAGGCGGCTCGGTTGGGTGTCTGGCTGCATGCTTCGGCGGGCGATGAGTGCGCCAAGGCCGAAGGTGAGGCCGGCATGGCCGCTACTGATCTGATTCCAGCGGTACGCCGGTTGATTAATGGCCTGATGGCTGAAGAAAACTGATTATTTATTTTTGTTGTTCGGGTTGTTAGCACAGTGGTTGAGCACGTGGCATTTGAGAACCAGGCTTTTGAGTTAATCGGCGAAGACAGCATGGTGGCCTTTGGCCGCCAGCTGGCAGCAGCCAGCCAGGGCTGGGGTGTGATCTATCTGGAAGGTGATCTGGGTGCCGGCAAGACTACGCTGAGTCGTGGCATTCTGCGGGGCTTTGGTCACGAAGGTGCGGTAAAAAGCCCGACCTACACTCTGGTTGAGCCCTATGAGGCGGAAGACTACTCCGTCTATCACTTTGATCTCTACCGTCTGGGGGATCCGGAAGAACTGGATTTTCTCGGGGTACGAGAGTACTTCGGCTCGCACGCGCTGTGTGTGGTGGAGTGGCCCGTGCGTGGCAAGGGATTCCTGCCTCCCGCCGATGTAATTATCAGAATTGCCCATCGTCCGGACAGCCGCCTTATCGAGGTTGAGCCAGTTTCCAAACACGGGCAGACTATTTGTGATGCCTTGTCGGCTACGACA
This sequence comes from Parendozoicomonas haliclonae, assembly GCF_900174585.1. Classification (GTDB taxonomy): domain Bacteria; phylum Pseudomonadota; class Gammaproteobacteria; order Pseudomonadales; family Endozoicomonadaceae; genus Sansalvadorimonas; species Sansalvadorimonas haliclonae. The sequence continues at coordinate 31,604 of NZ_FWPT01000018.1, forward strand.
GGCCAATAAACCAGCTCAGGCCAGGGATGACCCTTGTGTGAATGCTTTAAGCGATGGAGTAGGGAGCAGGTAGAGAGTGGAGCAGGATTCAGGCGCACCATACCCGGATAATCTTGAACAGGCAGCTGATCAGCAAAGTGATAAGCCAATCTCACTGACCCGCAGACGGTTCAGCCAGATTGCTACTGTGCTGGTGGCTTCTCTGACCCTTCCGGCTGCCTCGACTGCACTGGCTGCAGTGGCCTCGGTAAAAGGTGTGCGCCTCTGGCGTTCGCCGGAAAAAACACGGCTGGTGTTCGATATGAGCAGTGGGGTTGAGCATAAGGTATTCCCGCTCAGCAACCCGCCCAAGGTGGTTATTGACCTTGAAAATACCCGTTTGCCAAGTTCTCTGGATGGCTTGAAGCTTGGCGACACCCCCATCAAAGGTATCCGCAAGGCGGTAAGAAACAAGACCGGCGTGCGTATCGTTCTTGATTTGAAAAAGGACGTGAACCCGCGCAGCTTTGTGCTGAAGCCTAATGCCACTTACGGTCATCGTCTGGTGGTTGATCTGGTAGATAAGGCCGTGGCTGCCACCCAGACCCGCAAGCCGGAACCGGTGAATAAAAACCGGGATGTGATTATTGCCATCGATGCTGGTCACGGTGGAGAAGATCCTGGCGCTGTTGGTCATCGTGGTGCTCGGGAGAAGGATGTTGTTCTGGCGATCTCCCGTGAAGTAGCTGCTTTGTTTGAGAAGTCTTCTGGCTTTAAACCTGTTTTGGTTCGCACCGGGGATTACTACATCTCCCTGCGGGAGCGCACGCGCATTGCCCGCAGGAAGAATGCCGATGTGTTTATTTCCATCCATGCCGATGCTTTTAACCGCACGGCGGCTAATGGTTCTTCTGTGTTCACCCTGTCGGAACGGGGCGCTTCGTCTGAGGAGGCCCGCTGGCTGGCGAACAAAGAGAACAACTCGGATCTGATCGGTGGTGAAGACGGTATCAGCCTTGGTGATAAAGATGATGTCCTCGCTAGCGTGCTGCTCGATCTGTCCATGACCGACAGCCAGAGCCGAAGTCAGCGTATCGGCTCACAGGTGCTTGGACAGCTGGGGCGGGTGAACCGTCTCCACAAAAAGAAAGTGGAACAGGCTGCGTTTGCGGTGCTGAAAAACCCGGATATTCCTTCCCTGTTGATTGAGACCGGCTTTATCACCAACCCGACGGAAGCCAGCAAACTTGTGACCAAGGCGCATCAGCGTAAGCTGGCCCGGGCGATTCACTCGGGAGTGAGAGATTTCTTCCTGAAGAACCCACCGGCCGGAACACTGATTGCCAGCAATCGTAGTTCGTCAGGGGCAGGTTCATCCTACAAGGTAAAAAGCGGGGATACGTTGAGCGGTATTGCCAGCCGTCACAATGTCAGTCTGAGCCGTCTGTTGAGCCACAATAGCCTCAGTACCCGTGACACACTTCGCGTTGGGCAGGTTATACGCATTCCCTGAAGGCGGGGCACGCGCTAGAATGCCCGCCTTCTAAACGCAGCAGTCTGGAAAGCACACCGCCGATGGTGACCGACAACCTTCCGCCAGCCATATTTCTGATGGGACCAACAGCATCTGGTAAAACGGATCTTGCTGTTGCTCTCCATGAGCGTCTGCCCTGTGACATTATCAGTGTGGACTCGGCTTTGGTGTTCAAAGGAATGGATATCGGTACCGCCAAGCCGGATGCCGAACTGCTTGCGCGGGCTCCCCATCGTTTGATTGATATTCGTGACCCGGCTCAGGCTTATTCCGCTGCAGAGTTCAGGGAAGATGCCCTGAAGGAAATGAACGAGATTGTGGCTCGTGGCCGCATCCCGCTGCTGGTGGGCGGCACCATGCTTTACTACAAGGCTCTGCGGGATGGTCTGGCGGATTTGCCGGCAGCAGATGAGGCTGTTCGGCAGGAGATACTGAATCAGGCCGAGACAGAAGGCTGGGCTGTGGTTCATGCCCGTTTGCAGGATGTGGATCCGGCTTCTGCGGCCCGTATTCATCCAACCGACCCTCAGCGTTTGCAGCGGGCACTGGAAATTTATCTGGTCAGTGGCCGCACTATGACTGAGCTGGTGGCAGAGCAGGAACGTTCAAAATTACCTTTCCGGGTCTTGAATCTTGCGGTCGCGCCCCAAGATAGAAGTGTACTGCATGAGCGCATTGCCCTGCGCTTCCAGAAGATGGTGGAAGCCGGGTTTATTGATGAAGTGAAAGCGCTTTATGAACGTGGTGATCTGCATCCGGGATTACCTTCCATTCGCTGTGTTGGTTACCGGCAGGCATGGAGTTATCTGGATGGTGAGCTCAGCCACGACGAGATGATTTTTAAAGGGATAGTTGCCACGCGGCAGCTGGCCAAAAGACAGTTCACCTGGCTGCGCAGCTGGGAGGAACTGAACTGGTTTGACAGTCTCTCCGCTCATTTGCAGGACGAGGCTGTAGCATTTACCGAAGCATGGTTAACCGGAAAATAATGTAGTTTTCTGGGTGTTGGAATAGTTTGTTCTTTGGTGCATGTGCGGAGTGATAGCTAATATTACCTATTGTATGCGTGCTGGGGCTGACTTAATGTTCAAGGCTTTTGCTGTATACAGTTTGAACAATTTGCTGTCTGGTTCTTCTGTATCTGCTAACCTGTAATCCGTTCCAAGCCGGACTTCGAGCGCAGGCTTTTTATAATTCAACAAATAAAAGGAGTACGGAAATGTCAAAAGGGCATTCCCTACAAGACCCTTACCTGAACGTTCTGAGAAAAGAGCGTGTACCGGTTTCTATCTACCTGGTGAACGGCATCAAACTGCAGGGTCAGATCGAATCTTTTGACCAGTTTGTTATTCTGCTGAAAAACACAGTTAGCCAGATGGTTTACAAGCACGCAGTTTCTACTGTTGTGCCAGGTCGTCCAGTACGTCTGCCTATGCCTAACCAGGAAGGCGACGAGCTGCCACAAGACTGATAATACAGTCTTTAAAGTCTGACTCTGAAGTCAGCGGCACGGGATATATTTACTGAATGGCCCTGTTCTTGCGTGATGTAGCCTTTTGCTTGATTTAGCTCCTCTAGATCCGGCGAAAGAAAACAGGCAGACATCTGTAATGTTAATTACAGGTTCCATTGCCTCAGTGACAGCATGTCATCAGTAAACCAAAAAGCCAGACTCTCTCGTAGAGCTGGCTTTTTGTGTATCTGGGCAATACAGAAAAAGAACCAGTGAGTTAACGAAACTGTCCTGTACACAATTATTAAGTTCGGTGCAGAATGCACTGAAAATGCATTGAATATTAATTAACGGAGCAGACTGCTTGTTTTTTGAGCGTCATGAAGGTGGTGAGCGCGCCATACTGGTTCATCCTGAATGTGTTGATGATCAACAGCGGGAAGATCCCCGTGAATTTCAGGAACTGGTTCGTTCGGCCAATGTTGAGCAGGTCGCGTTCGTCGTTGTGACCAGCTCCAAAATGACACCCCGTTATTTTGTTGGTTCTGGCAAGCTGGAAGAGATTCGTCAGCAGGTCATTGCCAATGAAGCGGATGTCGTTCTATTCAACCACGCCCTGTCACCCAGTCAGGAGCGTAACCTTGAAGCCGAATTAAAGTGCCGGGTTGTTGATCGCACCGGTCTGATTCTGGATATCTTTGCCCAGCGTGCCCGTACTCACGAAGGTAAGCTGCAGGTTGAGCTGGCTCAGCTTGAGCATATGAGTACGCGTCTGATCCGAGGCTGGACACACCTGGAAAGACAGAAGGGTGGTGTTGGTCTGCGGGGACCCGGTGAAACCCAGCTTGAAACTGACCGTCGATTGCTGCGTGCCCGCATCAAAAGCATCAAGGCGCGTCTGGATAAAGTGCGCAAGCAGCGTGACCAGACCCGTCGTTCCCGTCAGCGGGCAGATATTCCACAGGTTTCTCTGGTGGGTTATACCAACGCGGGTAAATCGACGCTGTTCAACACGATCACCGAGTCTGATGTGTATGCAGCGGATCAGCTGTTCGCCACGCTGGACCCGACCCTGCGCCGGCTTCCGATCAATGACCTTGGGCCGATTATTCTTGCAGATACGGTAGGTTTTATTCGTCACCTGCCTCACAAGCTGGTTCAGGCCTTCCGCGCGACTCTGGAAGAATCTGCCATGGCGGATCTTCTGCTGCACGTGATCGACTGTGCAGACCCTGAGCGTCAGGACAATATGCAGCAGGTGCAGCACGTTCTGGAAGAAATTGATGCCCATGAGATTCCTCAGTTGCAGGTCTTTAACAAGATTGACCTGTTGGGCATGAAACCGCGTATCGACCGGGATGAGGATGACAAGCCTTATCGGGTATGGATCTCTGCCCAGACTGGCGAAGGTCTGGACCTGCTCCAGCGTGCTATTGCCGAACGGCTGGGTGATGATCTGATCCATGAGTTCCTTCCGGTTCCCCATAATCAGGGCCGTTTGCGGGCTCGCCTGTATGAAATGGGCGTAGTGCAGAGCGAGGACTACAACGAGGAAGGTGTTCCTGTGCTGGAAGTTCGTATGCCGAAAATGGAACTCCAGCGTATGGTGCTACAGGAAGGGGCGACCCTGCCGTGGGATCTGCCGGACCTTGAGCCCTGGATGCAGGAGTGATTACTTTTCACTGAACTTCCACTTTCGTAGGGTGTCAGAGCTACTGACAATTTGTCATTTCTGGCATCTTCAGGGAGGAAGGTCATGAAAATTTCTGCACAAGGCTTGCTGGCGGGTGCCTTAGCGGCATTCGCCTTACCGGTAGCTGCTATCAGCTGTTTACCTAAGTCCGTTTTGCGTTGCACGGGTATTGCTGATGGGGTTCAGTCCTATCTGCACGATTGGCTCGGTTATGGCTGTAAACCGAATATGGAAGGGAAAAATATTTTCCAGAGATCGGTTAAAAACGTTACGCACAAAGGGCTGGCAGTCACCTCCGGTCTGATCGTTATCACTGGTGCTTTGGCTATCTGCATCTCCGCAGCCATTGTCAAAGCGGTAACAGGTAAAGAGCTGTAAGCTTGGGCTACAAGAAAAACCAACCACAGGTGGATTATCTGAAGTGACCCCCAATAGTTGGACACCCAATTATTGGGGGTTACTTTTATGTCCAAATACAGCCCAGAGCTGAAACGTATCATTGCCAGCGAATACATAGATGATGGAATATCATCACATCAGCTCG
>NZ_FWPT01000019.1 GCF_900174585.1 Parendozoicomonas haliclonae
GGGATCTGGACGACTGGTTGGATTACTACAATACTCGTCGCACCCATCAGGGCAAGATGTGCTGTGGGCGCACGCCAATGGAAACGCTGATAGCTGGCAAAGAGATCTGGATGGAAAAATTCATCGACTGAATTTGACCTGACAGACACCCTCTTGAAAATCGGTAACTGTCAGATCAGGTCTGAATTACTACATTTTATTTATTAGGGTTAAGGTTAAGCCCCCAACTATGGAGAATCTCTTGCTTAACCCTCAAAAATCCCTTACCTTATCTACGAATCATCGCTAGTAGATCCGTCGTTTTCTCTTCCATTAATAGGCTGTCACCACGGCTTTCTACATTTAAACGCAGAACTGGTTCGGTGTTAGATGTACGGAGATTAAAGCGCCACTCACCCATATCCAATGAGATACCATCTGTATAATCAATCTCTACAGCATCACCCTGATATGTGTTCAGAATAGATTCAATAACTTCAGAAGCATTTTCAACCTTGCTGTTGATCTCACCAGATGACGGAAACAGCGCAATGCGGTTGGCAACCAGTTCAGACAGAGGCAAACCCTTTCGAGCCATCAGTTCTGCAACAAGCAACCAGGGAATCATCCCTGAATCACAATAGGCGAAGTCCCGGAAGTAATGGTGTGCACTCATCTCACCGCCGTAGATAGCATCTTCCTGACGCATACGCTCCTTTATAAACGCATGCCCAGTTTTGCACAGAACGGGAGTGCCGCCGGCTGCTGAAATCTGATCAATGGTATTCCATGTCAGGCGAGGGTCGTGCAGAATTTTTGCTCCGGGATAATGTGCGAGAAAGGCTTCACCCAGCAGACCAACAATATAATAACCTTCGATAAACTGGCCATTTTCATCAAACAGGAAGCAACGATCAAAGTCACCATCCCAGGCAATACCCATATCAGCCTTGTGCTTGATAACCGCTTCAGCTGTCGCAGCCCGACACTCATGTAGAAGTGGGTTGGGGATACCGTGCGGGAAGGTTCCATCAGGTTCATGGTGAATTTTTATAAACTCAACGGGTACATTAAGCTCTTTGAACTGGTGTTCAATAGCATCAACCACATGCCCGGCAGCTCCATTCCCTGCATTAACAACCAGCTTAATAGGCTGCAGGTTATCAGTATTGATATACCCAAGAATATGCTGAATATAAGCAGTCAGAACGCTGCGTTGTGTATAGGCCCCTTTCAGCTCTTTTTCCGGATGCACATCACCAAAATAAATCTGCTCTGCAATTTGTTGAATTTCTCGGAGGCCGGTATCGCCAGAGATGGGCTTACTTTCCTCTCTAACCAATTTCATACCATTATAATCTATCGGATTATGGCTGGCTGTCACCATAATGCCGCCATCAACCTTGAGGTGCGAGGTGGCAAAGTAGATTTCTTCCGTACCGCATAATCCAATATCAATCACATCGGTACCACCAGAGCGCAGGCCATCTGACAGAGCGGTTTTCAGCTCAGGCGTAGAAAGACGAATATCGCCACCCACCACAACAGTTCCTGGTTTCAGGTACTCAGACACAGCACGACCTATGGCCCAGGCAATATCTGCATTAAGTTCATCAAGCAGCCGCCCCCGAATATCATAGGCTTTAAAGCAATCAAGTTTTTTCATTAGCACTATCTACTCGGTAATCAGGAGCGACCATAGGTATCTTCAAAGCGAACGATATCGTCTTCGCCAAGATAACTGCCGCTTTGTACTTCAATCAATTCAAGGTCGAACTTGCCGGGGTTTTCCAAGCGATGGACTTCACCAATCGGAATGTACGTTGACTGGTTTTCTGTCAAAAGAATTTGCTTATCGCCATTCGTCACCAGAGCTGTGCCTTTTACCACAATCCAATGCTCTGCACGGTGATAGTGCTTTTGAAGGGAGAGCTGGGCACCGGGTTTTACTGTGATGCGTTTTACCTGAAAGCGCTCTCCGGCATCAATGGAGTCATAACAACCCCAAGGGCGGTATACCTTACGATGAAGCTTGGCTTCGGATCGCCCACTCGCTTTTAACGCTTCAACAATTTTTTTAACATCCTGAACCTTGTCCTTATGAGCAACAAGGATAGAGTCGTCAGTTTCAGTAATGATTAAATCATCAACACCAACAGTTGCAATCAGTTTCTTCTCACTGCGCACATAAGTATTGCGAGTGTCATGCAGTAGAGTATCGCCAAGGGTCGAATTACCCAGATTATCTTTATTCGAAATATCTGCAAGTGATGACCAAGACCCCACATCAGACCAGCCAGCATCCAGTGGAATCACAACTGCATCAGCCGTTTTTTCCATTACTGCATAGTCAATGGAATCATCTGGGCAGGATTTGAAGGCTTCCTCATTCAGACGTACAAAATCAAGATCTGTATGCTGAACTTCCATTGCACTTTGGCAGGCAGCCAGAATATCCGGACGGTATCTTCCGAGCTCTTCCAGATAGCGTGAAGCTTTGAACATAAACATGCCGGAATTCCAGAAGTAATTTCCGGACGCTAGGTACTGTTTAGCAGTTTCAAGATCAGGTTTTTCGACAAATTGCATGACATTCATGATGGATACATTGTCATCACTCTTATCAGCTTTGATATAGCCGTAACCTGTTTCAGGGGAGGAAGGCACAATACCAAAAGTGACTAGCTTGCCACACTCTGCTGCAGGGAGCGCAGCCTCAATAGCAGCGTGGAAAGCGTCTTTGGAGGCAATGGCATGATCCGCTGCCAGCACGAGAAGTACAGCGTCTTCATTTGAAACCGCTTTCAACGCTGCAAGCGCAACAGCCGGTGCGGTATTGCGGCCAACAGGTTCAAGAATGATAGCCTCAGCACGTGTATCAATCTGGCGTAGCTGTTCAGCTACCAGAAAGCGATGTTCTTCGTTCGCGATAACAACAGGAACAGAGATATAGCTCAGACCATTTAGCCGGGTTACCGTATTCTGAAGCATGGTGTGATCATCCACCAGAGCCAGAAACTGCTTGGGGTACAGAGAACGTGATTGTGGCCAGAGGCGACTGCCGGAGCCGCCTGACAAAATTATTGGTTGCAATGTCATCTGATTATAAAATCTGCGTAAAAAGGTTATTAAATCTATGCTCTAAGAATGAAATACTTCGTTCAGTAAAGTTTGATAGTTTCTTTCGGCTATAGAAGAAGAAAACATCTTATTAAAACGATCTCTGGCATGCTTACCATAAGTTTCTCTAAGTTTCTGATTATTAGCTAACTCTATAATAGCCTCAGATAACTCTTCTGTGTCATTGGGAGTTACAGTAATTCCTGTAACACCATTTAAACTCACCCATGGAACTCCAGAATCTAGCTTCGTATTAATTACGGGCTTACCATGTGACATTGATTCAAGTTGAACTAAACCAAAAGCTTCCGACCTGTGAATAGAAGGAAATATTAGAAATTTGCACTTAGTTAAGAGCCAATATTTCTCACTCTCATTTACAAACCTACCCAAGAAATAAATTTTCTTTTTTAGGGAGTCATTCTCCAAAGCATTTAAAATAGATTCAAATAACTCACCATCTCCTGCAATAACAACAGGCAAATGCAACCTATCACCCAGAGTCTCAATAGCCTTTACAAGGATATGAACTCCCTTATAAGAGGATAAACGCCCAAGAAAAAGAATAAAATCCGATGGCAGCTCTCTTCTAAAATAATCATGTCTAATGGATTGTAACACTGGCTGTTTATGAGAAATACTCAAAGGAAGTATATGAACATTGTCACTTAACTCCCTTAAGAAGGGGCTTTCCTTCAATAAGTTTGGCGATGTAACAGTAATTATGCTTTTTTTAATAAGAATTTTTGTAAAAAAATCAACGAATTTGCGAGAAAACTTTTGCCTGAAAATTTCACTATGCCATGTCAAAATAATTTTCTTAGACTTTGGTATAATAAGAGATCCAATATCAAACAATGGAAAAGGATAATGAGCGTGAATGATATCGTGTTTTCTAGATTGAAAAAAAAGATGAAAGAAAAAAGTGAACGATATCGGCAAACTTAATAAGACACCCAAAGTCGAACATCGGATTACATTAACATTTCCAAAACTCTCTTTTTTTGTAAAAGGCAAAAAACCATTATTACAGCACAATACGGTAACTTTATAACCAGCCAGATTTGCAAAATCCACATAATCTTTCGCAACTGTCTCGATGCCCCCGATAACTGGACAATAATATTTATTCACCATTAGAATGGATTTCACATCAACCTCGAATAAATCGATTCAATATTTCTAACATTATTTTCGATAGAAAAACTATTACATAGCCGTTTCATTTCTTCAATTTTAATTTTTTGAGAAGTTTGCCCCATATACACCAAACACTGCGAAAGTTCTTTATGAATATCTTGAACTTCAAAGGTACTTGCGAGATAACCTGTACGAGCATTAACCAGATCAACATTACCTACACATGGTGTTGCAACAACTGGTAAGCCAACCAAACCAGCCTCAATAATTGCTGTTGGCAAACCTTCAAATATCGCAGTCGACATATAGATATCAAAGAAATGTAAGACTGATGAAGCATTCTCAAAATCACCCCATAAAAATATATGTTCTTTAATTGCCAAACTGTCTATATATTTAACAACTGAATTGTAGTAACCGGCATCCTTTTCTGTTTTACCACCAAAAATGTGTAATGCAAACCCATCCTGATAAATCATTTCAAATACTTTAATGAGCTTAAATATATCTTTTTGGTAGTTTATTCTCGAAAAGCTCACAAAATTAATTTCATATTTTTTGCAGACTTCTGAAACTAGTACTCTACGCTCGTTTATTGGTTTTGGTATTCCATTCGGAATAACTTTTAATTTTTTTGATAAACTAGCATTCACGACCAGTGATTTTATCACATTTTCTTTTTCGGATGGAGACACACAAATAGCTGTATTAACGAGATATAGATAAAGCTTTTCAGTAGCACAATGTACTTTATTCCATTTACCATGATGTACATAAAAACCACGGTAAGTATGTACCAACCCAATAGAAAACAACTTCAATATCAGACTTAAAAGTACTCCATAAAACAATCCCGATTTACCATTAGTATGTACAATATCAGGTTTTTCATTGGCCAATATGACTAGAATTTTAAAAAAGGATATTACTGAAGGTTTACTCAGATCCACATCATAATAAACCGTATGCTTCTTCGCGTCTTTTATAAGTTCACTCGAGTAAGATTTGGACAAAAGAATATTTTTAAAATTAGATTTTGATGCAAACCTTAAGATATTAATTGGGGCTCCACCTGGTTTCAAAATTGGGACAAGATGCATCACTTTCATTCATTAATACTCATTAGCAAGCTAAACAAATAGAACCAATATAGATTTGGAAATGGGATCCAAGAACATTATTTCTCTGAAAGCTTATGGAAAAGCCGCTTCAATTTTAAAACGCCAGTTAGTTTATTTTCCAACCGAATTAAACTTATCAAAAGCTGCTCTTTCTTTATTTTTTTTAAGAATACATATAAAAATAGGGATTATGAAATAAATTACAAAAAATGCATACTTGTTGTTTAGTATTTCTGAGAAGAAAAAAGAAAAAACAACTGAAGATATTATAATGGCTCTCATTATAACTTCTATATTTAAAGCGCGTAATCCAACCCATAAGATATATAGGTTTATAAACATATATAATAATGAAAAAACTCCGAACTCTACCGTCGTTTGTATAAAGTAAGAATGAGCACCAATACCATCACCGATTACTTGAGGGCTTCGATAACCAACTCCTAGAAAAGGTATCAATACATGTTCAAACAATCCCAGTGTTTTAGCCCATATATCGATCCGACCACTCCCAGAACTGATAGATGCTTTCAAAAAATAATCAAATATAGAAGCTAAAAATTTGTATAGAGTTTCATGAAAAAAGATTGCTGTGACAGATAAACTTAGCGAAAAAGCTATAATTCTTAGTAAAGATGCCTTCGCAACATAATAAACCATTAAAAGACCAAGTATTACTAAAGCTGGTTTTGATACTGTACTAACTACAACCACAATTGAAATAATTGCATCGATATAACTACCAAAAGCAAAGCACCTAACCTTTGACTGTGCTAAATAAAAAATAATAACAAAATATGCTAGTGCGGTCGATTCAATAAGCGAAAGTCCAGTATTTCGGTAAAAATGAATGCCAAATAATTCCACAGTTCCACTATTATCAAAAAACTCACCCAAAAAACCGTAAGTATGAAAAATTGAAAAAATCAAAACAAAATATTGTAAAAAAACGACGACATTAGTAATTTTTTTACATACAAAACTTCTCTCGACTTCATCAAAAACAAAAAATAATACAAAAAAAAGTGCAAACCAAACAATATAATAAAAATGATAACCAATTAATTTCTCATAGTCTATCACCAACGAACTAAAGCAAGATACAAGAATCAAACCAATACTGCCAAAAACAGCAAATACAGTTTTAAGAAAAATCACATAGCTATAATCGCGAAATACTACGCTATCAACCTTTAATCCTAGATGACCACCAGACAACAAATAATTAATAGACAACAATATCAACAAAAATAAAACTACAGCACTTAAAATAACGTAATACTTTGTTTCTAAAAGCAGTAACGAAATGACCTGAATTATGGATACTAATATATAAATTTTCTTAAACATAAATGTTTCTTATGCCTGATAGCCCGATAAATAAGTCCTCCAACAATTTATGACTCTATATTGAGCAATTTAGAGGCCACATAAAACATTAACATCTTTTCTCTATCTTTTTTTTGTTGAATAATTCCTCATAACTATCCACCATAGCATCTAAAGAGTATCTATAATCAGGCTTTAATTGATGCTTTTTACTCTTCATGTTGTTAATAGCACCCAGTGCTTCATCAAAACTCTCCAGAGAACTCAAATCAAAGAAAATCCCACAGTCATCATTTATTATTTCGTTCACCCCTCCTTTATATCTATTACTAACAATGAAAGTCCTACAAGCCAAAGCCTCTATAAGAACATTAGGGAAGCCTTCAAAGTGCGATGATGATATAAAAGCATCTGCATTAGCAATGAATGGGTAAGGGTTTCTTTGATTCCCATATAATATAACACGATCTTCAATACCCAGTGTTTTTATTTGTTTATTTATATCATTCTTTAAACTACCATCACCAATAATATGAAGTTTACACTTTTCAATGAAACTAGACCTTGAATACAAACGCAAAAGTTCCTGATATCCCTTTTGGTATTCAAGCTTACCAACGGTAACTAGGTTAATCAAATTAGTATCAAAGTTAACATCAAGAGCTTTAGACAGCTCTAAAATCAATTTTTGATTTGCGCCGTTATTAATCTTACAAACAGTATCTTCCAAAACCCCATAGTTATTTATCAAATCCGATCTCATATCCTCGCTTTGCGCAACTACTGTATCGAATATATTGTAAATAAATCTTGTAATGATTTTTTTTAGGCCAGTGACCGATTTTTCAGAAAGAAGATTTGTTTCACGCGCAATAAATCTAGCTGGACTTTTACTGAGACACTTAGCAATTCCTAAGACTAAATTCATATGCCACAGACTACTGAAATAGACCTTAGCTTTTACTTCTGACAAAAACTTTGCAATTTTAAAGATGGAATATATAGTTCTATCACTATACAGGTATACGATTGACACTTTCTCGTCAATCTCATCTTCAAGCGCACCACCTTTCTTTAAAATACAAAACTGAATTTTATAACCTCTTTTGGCCAATTCATTTGCTAGTGAAACTAGAACTTTTTCTGAACCTCCGACACCTAAAAAAGGAACAAAAAAAACACAATCAATCAATTACTAATACTCCATCTTATATATTTTGACTGGCTAATTGATAAAAGCTTGAATCGATTAAGAAATCATTGATATGTATATTTTACATATGACTGTAATTATTATCTGACATCATCCAACGCTCATACCACATCTGAAAGATTAGAATCACCCAAAGCTTACCAATATGCCTTTTTTTTCCTGCATCATATTCTTTTTTTATTTTCATGATCATATCAACATTAAAAAAGCCATGAATACTAAGAAGCCTTGGAGATAAATAATGATCCAGGTAATGCTTCAATTCATCACTAAACCAGTCAACTATAGGTACACCAAATCCCATCTTTGGCCGTTCCATAATTTCTTTTGGCAGATACTTATGAGCGACTTTTTTCAATAAATATTTTTTAGTTCCTTCATTAATTTTTAAAGAAGGATCGAGTCGCGCAACATACTCAATTAAACGATAATCCAATAATGGTTCACGCCCCTCTAGGCTCACTGACATCGTTGCCCTATCTACCTTTGTTAGAATATTGTCTAACTGATAGGTTTTAAAATCTATCGCCATCATCTTATCGAGATCATTCAAATTCTCATTTAAACTTGCAATATCATGGAATCCCGTTCTTATAAATCCGGCGTTCGCATTTATTAGTTCACCTAGCTCGTCGTCATTGAAATGCATTTGAAGAGTTCGCATGGCTTCGTTCTGCGTTTCAACAGACATTATTGACAAAGCACTGCGATATTTACCTGAAAAGTTGTTGATGAATAGATCTAACCCAAGCTTTTCCGGGTGAATAGAATGGAGAGTTTTTGCGAGAGTTTTTCGTCCAGGAATTCTGTTAAACATCTTATGATAATACTGTGCTTTGGTATATTTATCATACCCCCCAAATAATTCATCACCACCGTCAGCACTAAGTGAAACAGTAACTTGTTCTCGAGCAAGCTTGCTCACCAATGTAGTCGGTATAATAGAGCTATCAGCAAAAGGCTCATCCCAAATTTCGACTAACTTTGGAAGAACATCTAGCGCATCTCTTTGTGTACAATAATATTCCGTATGATCAGTACCTAGGTAATCTGCGACTTTTTTTGCGTGATGCGCCTCATTGAATTTTTCTTCATGGAAGCCAATCGAGAAGGTTTTTATTTTTTCCGTACGATTTGATTGTAACAATGCTGTAACTGTTGAAGAATCATAACCTCCACTTAGAAAAATACCAACAGGAACATCTGAAACCATCCGATACTCACAAGCTGATTTAAGCAAGCGTTCAGTTTCAATTATTGCCTCTTGCTCAGAAATATTCAGCTTACTTTTATTATAATAATCTACTACATCCCAATACTTTTTGATATTAAATTTCAAACTACGAATATCTAGTTCAAGTATATGGCCAGCCTTAAGTTTATGTGTATTTTTAAAAATTGTATGAGGCTCTGAAATATAACCATACTGCAGAAATAGGGCTAAGCCGTTTTTATTAATTTGTTTAGAAAAGTTTGGATGCTCGTGAAAGCTTTTAAGTTCACTCGCAAACATAAATAAACCATCTTGATGGTACCAATATAAAGGTTTGACCCCTGCACGATCACGAATCAAGGTAAGTGTTTGATTTTTACTATCAAAAATCGCTATGGCAAACATACCATTAAACTTTTGAACAGCATCTACCCCCCATTTATGATAGGCTTTTAAAATCACTTCAGTATCTGAATTAGAGTCGAAAGTATAACCATCTTTTTCTAACTCAATACGTATTTCTTGAAAATTATATACTTCTCCGTTGTATACCATCGCTAGAGGATCAAATATCATCGGCTGATGAGCATGACTTGATAAATCTAAAATAGACAAGCGCTGATGTGCTAGCCCAACTTGTGACTTTTCATAATTCTCAAAAAATAAACCACAATCATCTGGACCTCGATGCAATTGAACTTCTGAAATTTTTTTGAGATACTCTACTTTTGACTGTTTCTTTAAATCTACTAAACCCGCAATACCACACATTACCCATCAAACCTTTTTTCTTTGTTCCACTTAGCACACACGCCATCAATAGCTGCTTCTATATACAAAACTATGCTTCTAAATTTATTTTTTGAAACAAAGTAATAAAAATAAGCCATGAAATATTTTATATTCATGCTCAAACCATAATACCGATACCAAATATAATTCCTATTTCTAATATCTATATAGTTTTTAAAGCTGTTTGTTTGCAGATTTAACCTATATTTTCCATTCAAAATCGAAACTTGTCTAACTCTTGATTCTGGATGAAAATGATATGCTTCTGCCACTGTTACAACATTAAATCCTGATTTTTTAGCTCTATTTTCATATTCAACCTCTACCCCCCAACCGTACATTTCATGCTGTGGAAATCCAATTTCATTAACCAACCTTCTTGAAACATATGTTCCATTAAAAGGATTAGCAACTCCATGGATCAAACCATTTTCAGCACTCTTAATCGCATCATCTTTTGTTTTAATTTCAACTAATTTTTTTTTGTCATATAATCCGAAAGCCAATTTATCTGTTTTTTTTTCATCTAATACAACTGGATTTAAAAAATCAGCTTTTTTACTATGAATATCTAGGTTAAAAAGGCATCCTTTATCTGGAAAACCATCATCATCCATCATCCATAACCAGTTGTAATTCAAAGATTCAAAAAGCTGTACACCACGATAAAATGCAAATCCTGGCCCTTTATTATATTTAAATGATAGGTAATGAATATTTATATTATTTCTAATCGAATCGATTTCTGATTCATATTTGTCATTATAATCATTAACATTTTTATCTATATAGTTCGTTTCTTTCAATTTTATTTTTGTTTCAATGCCCGAACCATTATCTATAATAATTATCGCATCTAATTTTAGTGATTGATTAACTAACGCATCAAGACATCTAACAAGTAACTTGGGTCGGTTATAAGTTACCACTAATGCACATCGTTTTATCATATAATACCTTTGAGAGCATATATGTATTGTGCCATATATTTTACCAAAAACATGACATATAATGTTAAAAAATCTAGATGATTATCTTTTTTAAGATAAGGAAGGTCTCAAATAGAAAGTCATAATAGATCTATTGAATAACCACTCATAAAACTCTGGTTACTCCAAAAATAATCCCATTCACCAAAACGTCCACAACTTTTTACAGCATGTGACCTTAAAAAATCCCTCACAATCTTTCTATTGTCTTCCAGTCCACTATCGAAAATTACATTACCCCAAGCCAAGTGTTTATGATGTAAAAATTCTACATCCTCTTCTTTTGCTAGTTTCATTTTTTTCAATGCATACATTACATTGTTTTTTAGCTCATCTACAGAATACTTGCTATCGCGCCCTCTACTATAAATTTCAAACTGTAGTGAACTGCACCCCGGAGGTGCATTATCTGGTGACTTTACAGATGGAGAATACGCTCTACTAGCATAAACATCCTCATCATAAATATAAAACCACAAATCTTTAGTTATTATTCTATTAAAGCCTACTGAAATAAGATCAATAGATGTAGCAATTAACCTACTCGCGGCATCCCTAACTCTAGCTGGAACGCCCTCACATAGCCCTACAAAAAGTGGTAATGGTATTGTATTAATTAATGTTTGATACGATACAGATTCCCCACTATTGAAAGTGACAATCCTCTTCTTTAAGTCAATATTCGTCACTCTATGATTACAACGAATATCTGCTTGTTCAATAAGGGGCTTGATAAAGGATTTAAATCCACCTTTTACAGGATAACGCATATCCTTTGTATAATAGGTGTTAGGGGTGTTCTCTGTGTAGGTCCCATAGAGTATCTCAGTTAGATTTGCTCGCCTCATTCGATTACCAATCCATGTCGTTGATAATCGTGATGCTGGAGTGTCCCAGTACTTTTTGGTGTATTTCAGGGGGTAACGCTCTGCTATTGCATCGCCATACTGATGTCTCAACCAACTCTCATAATCATCACCAGATAAAACTTCCGATCTATTTATAAAGGACTGCACCAGTGCAACTTTATCTTCAACCGATAATGGATATAGGTTATTTTGTACGGGATGTTTAAGCCACCTATCCTCCTCAAAATTACGAGAATCAGCTGGGTGAGTGTAATAAGGTGTGCGATCAAAAATTGATCTTACTTCTTGTTCTTTTGCAAAACTAAGATGTACTGCATTATCAAATCGGTATCCTTCCACCTCAAAATTATCGAGCAAGCCACCTGCACTTGACCTCTCTTCAAAAATGATAGAATTATGCCCCAGCTGTCTAGCCTTTAGCGAAGCTCCTAGGCCTGCGACTCCAGCTCCAAGAATCACAACATCAATATTTCTCATAGCTTCCTACTCAGCTTTTTTTTATGGATCCATTGATGTAAATCATTTTCAACATATTCCCTCAAAGCATCTTGCCAACTCCTCATCGCAGGATAGCCCAATAGCTCCATCTTTAAATTTTGAGCTGCTTCATTATTGGACACTTTTGCCTGGCGGCCAAAACTATTAGCGCTGCAAGGAATAACATCAATAGGAATATCTGCCATCAACATGATCTGTTTAACATAATCAAAACGGCTTACCGCACCCTCATTTACGCAATTCATGATCCCTACCTGCTGATTTTTCAGGAGTGTCAATATTCTTTCTGCTAAATCATTACTAAAAGTGGGATTACCAACCTGCGTCTTGTTAGAGTTGATTTTCTGATTAGCTAACAATCCTTCCTCAATACGTCTTGCAACAAAATTTTTTTTCGCTTCTGGCTCCCCCCCAAAAAGCCAACCTGTTCTGATAACGAGTGCCCCCGGAAGCCATTTCAAAATCTCACCTTCGGCTAGCCACTTAGAACGATGATGCTGGGTGGTGGGTTGCACTGAATCATATTCATGATATGGTTCAGCTTTATGATTACCATATATACCTGTACTTGAAATAAACACCATTCTTACATGTGCATGATAGCAGGCATGTGCAAGAAGCTCAGTTAATAGTACATTATCCCGGTAGCACATTTCAGGGGCCACTTCACACTGCTCCACATTGGTATTAGCTGCCGTGTGTAACAAATAGTCATAGCCTTGGAGTATTGATGTGTTCCGTTCTGATCTAGACCAATTTATTTGCCTTCGGTCCAATACATCACATGTAATACCTGAGCGAGCAAATATTCTTATTATACTCGAGCCAAGGATACCACTGGCACCGGTTAGTAGTACTTTCACTGTTTAAACCTAAGATAGTGGAAAACGATTCAATTCAAAGCTCTCAGCTTCTAGAGGATCATGTGGAAGACTTGCAATATTGAGAACAAGGTTAATTGCTTGCTCTTCGCCTCGAAAAGCAACCCAATAGCCTGGCTCAATTGTTAGTCTCGCATAATGCTTTCCGCCTAACGTAATGCTTTCAGTTTTACCTTCTTTCTCACAATGAATAAAAAAAGTAACATCTCCAACAGGTACTACCAGATTCATACGCATTCGGGTATGTTTTTTCCATCCCTTAGTAACCCCTGCATAGACTGACGTAAAATAGGCTTCACCAAAGTCAGAGTAACTTGATTCACTTCGTTTCAGAACGTGAAAAATATCACCTTTTGAATGATGTACTTTATTGAGTGGCGTCACGATAACGCCTGGGAACAAAGTTACTCCTTTGTCCATACAAGCCCCCGCTCTTCTGCAAGTTTTTCGTACTCGTGAATTTGCTTTAGAGTTTCATCGAACATATCCTTATGCTCATGATAATAGCTGTAATACCACTCACTCACAAAGCGGACACATTCTTTGTAAGCTAAGTTCGCTTCCCACTTGAGATGAAACAGTGCTTTATCACAATTCAGTTTAAGTAGACCTGCTTCATGGAAAGGAACATTGGCTGTAACTTTATAGGCTTCTTCAGTGTGTTTGAAACTCCAATATTTGCTCAAATCTTCCAGAAGCTCTAATACTGTGTGGTTCTGCTCTGCACGGGGGCCGAAATTAAAAGACTCACCATTGAAAGATTTGTCCATCTTCAAAATAGCCCCCAAAGTCAGGTAACCACTCAATGGCTCTAGTACATGCTGCCAGGGTCGAGTTGCAGAAGGGCTACGAATTTCAACTGCACTACCTTCTGACCAACTACGCATACAGTCCGCAACAATTCGGTCCTTTGCCCAATCGCCCCCCCCAATGACATTTCCTGCTCGGCCTGTTGCCAAGCGAACATTGTTATTATTTATAAAAAATGAGTGATAATATGCGTGAAAAATAACTTCAGCTGCCCCTTTGGAGCCGCTATAAATATCCTTGCCACCTACATGGTCAGTTTCTTTGTAACCCCACTCCCACTCCACATTTTCATAACACTTATCTGAAGTCACGATAATCGCGGTACACTCAGGATTAATATTTCGCAACACCTCCAACACAACAGACGTTCCAACAACGTTAGTTGTTATAGTATCAAGTGGATCTTTATAGGACAGGGATACTATTGGTTGAGCCGCCAAATGGAAGACAAAATCTGGTTGAAACTCCTCCACTATCGATTTAAAGCATTCATAGTTGCGCACATCTCCGAAGTGGTGTTCAATTCTTTTTTCTAAACCCAGCTCTTCAAAGATAGAGGGCTGAGTGGGAATTTCATCCGAAAATCCAGCGACTTTTGCTCCTAACTTAAGTAACCAGCATGTTAACCATGAACCTTTAAAGCCAGTATGCCCTGTCACCAGCACACGTTTGTTGGCATATACATTGTTAAACATTTTTTAACTCCAAATCTTCCATGGTGCGCTACCGCTTTGCCACAGATCTTCCAGCAAGTGTTTGTCTCGCAATGTATCCATTGGCTGCCAAAAACCTTTGTGCTTAAAAGCCATTAACTGATTTTGCTCAGCTAATTTCATTAATGGTTCCTGCTCCCAAGTGGTAGCGTCCCCTTCAATAAGGTCAATTACCTTTGGCGAAAGTACAAAGAATCCACCATTAATCATTGCACCATCACCTTTTGGCTTTTCTTTGAAACTTTTTACTGCATCTTTCTGAATATCGAGAGCTCCGAAACGCCCTGGAGGATATGTAGCCGTTAATGTAGCCTGCCTTCCATGTTCTTTATGGAATCTAATGCTCTCAGCGATATTAATATTGCCCACACCATCACCATAAGTAAAACAAAATGCTTCATCGTCTTTGATATATGAAGCCACTTGTTTAAGGCGCCCCCCAGTCATGGAATTTTCGCCTGTATCAACTAGGGTAACAGTCCAGGGTTCAGCTCGCTTATAATGCACTTCCATCTTATTATCTTTCATACTGAAAGTGATATCTGAGGTATGCAGAAAATAGTTTGCAAAATATTCTTTTATTAAATATCCCTTATACCCACAGCAAATTACAAAATCATTTATTCCATGGGAAGAATATATCTTCATTATGTGCCAAAGAATTGGTTTACCTCCAATTTCTACCATTGGCTTGGGTTTCAATGATGTCTCTTCACTTAATCTAGTTCCTAAGCCACCTGCTAATATTACTGCTTTCATAGCTTTCCTTTTTTAAATTTGAAAATCAAAAAAATGCCTAACATAATTGTTATTAACATCTCAACAAGAAGTATTGATACTGAAACCCCTACTGCTGCATATATAGGTGTTAAACAAAAAATCAATATCATTCCTAAAGCTGCACCAATTACAACAAACACACTGAATTCTTTTTTGTAGCCAAGATTAAGCATTGTCTGAATACCAAATATATTACTTAAGCAAATAATAAATGGTAAAAACGCCATTATTTTTAGTAGTAATATTGATTCAGCATATTGCCAACCTAGCATGATATTAACAATCTGATCAGCCAATACAAAAAGTACAGTCGATATCAAAAACATACCACCGCCAACTATCCATGTCGTTTTTTGTATAAAAGTTACACCTTCTTTTTGATTTTCATGCATTTTTTTTCCTATCATAGGATATATGGCTTGGGCTATAGGTGCATATAGCCCTTTAACTGCCTTCACAATTTTATCAGCTGCTGAAAAATATCCGACAATTGTATTATCAGTCAATAATCCCAAAATAAATGTCGTTGATATTGTGTAGAGACTTACAGCAATGCTAGAAAAAAATATGTGCCAACCTTCTTTTAATTGCTCCTTCAAAACCGATAAATTCTGCCAGATAAACTTCACATCGAATTCTTTCTTGATAATATAGAGTGAAATAATACCAGCGATCACATACCCCAATGAAGTTAACAAAGGAACAAGTAAATAGTCATCCTTATTTTGTACAAATATAAAAATACATATTGTAAAAAATGCTTTTGAACATATATTTAAATAAGTAATATATTTCATTCTTTCCATTCCTTGAAATAGCCAAACTGGAAAGATAACTTGCCCCAAAACCATACCAAAACTTAGATAATAAACCTCCCAATCTTGGTGGAACTTGTTAAAGCTTAGAACCAATACTGACATCAAAATCAAACTAATAATCATTAGTGTTATCTTGATAATCATTACCGCACTGAATATCTCGTTCACTTTGTATGTATTATCTCGATAGATCGAAATTTGCCTTGTCGCTGATAAGTTGAACCCATAGTCTGTAATCAGCATAAAATACATACTTGTCGCGGTACCAAACGCCAATAACCCAAATAGATCAGGTCCTAACACCCGCACTAAGTAAGGTATTGTTAGCAAAGGCAATATGTAGTTTGCACCTTGTAATACACTTAAAGAAAAGATATTAATTACTAATCGTTTTTTTTCTTTGTTACCCAAGAACTTATTTTTAAAATTCGTTATCATCATTCCAAGCCGACAACAATTCTGAGATCTAAACCGCGCTATGGTCAATACAAACCCACCGGCCTAGGCCGGTGGGTGTAAGTTCAAGGCTAGAGTTCATTGATACCATCTAGAAAACCAAGTTACGAAACGGCTCATTGTTTCTTCCAAAGGAATTATTGGTTTGAAATCAATAGTACTGATTAAATCATCGACATCAGCGTATGTTGCAAACACATCACCAGCCTGCATAGGTAAATAGTTTTTTTTCGCTTTTTTTCCGCTAGCATCTTCAATCGCCTGTATAAAATCCATTAACTTAACAGGCTGATTATTTCCAATGTTATATAATCTGTATGGCGCTGAACTACGGCTAGGATTGTCGTTACTAAAACCTTCAACTCCCTCTGGAATCACATCCTGAATACGAATAATCCCTTCGAGAATATCTTCAATATCAGTAAAGTCTCTTTTCAACTCCCCATTGTTATACACATCAATCGGTGAACCTTCCATTATGGCTTTTGTAAACTTCCACGCAGCCATATCAGGTCTACCCCATGGCCCATTTACCGTAAAAAAGCGAAGCCCTGTAGTTGGAATATTATAAAGATGTGAATAACTATGAGCCATCAACTCATTAGATTTTTTAGTTGCTGCATAGAGGGAGACAGGATGATCCACAGCATCCTGTGTGGAGTATGGCATTTTGCTATTCATGCCATAAACTGAACTGGAAGAAGCATATACTAGATGCTCAATAGCATTATATCGACACCCTTCCAATATGGTCATCATTCCAACCAGATTACTATCAACATAGGCCATAGGATTCTGAAGAGAGTATCGAACTCCGGCCTGAGCCCCTAAATGAATCACTCGTTGAAAGTTACTGGAACGAAACAATTCAGCTATACCCTCACGATCAGAAAGATCCATTCGAGCAAACCGAAAGTTAGGATAGGGCTTTAACTGCTCAAGACGAGCATGCTTAAGACGAGGATCGTAATAATCGTTAAGGTTATCAATTCCAGTAACTTCGTGGCCAAGTTCGCAGAGTCTTCTCGACACATAAAAACCAATAAAGCCAGCTGCGCCTGTTACTAAGTACTTCATGAATCAATTCCAAAAATATCACGTGTGTAGATTTTCTCAGCGACATCACTCAATTCGCCATCCAGGCGGTTAGCAATAATCACATCACTTATTGATTTAAATTCAACCAGATCATCAACGACTTCAGAATGATAAAACTCTTTATCCTCTAAAACAGGTTCATAGACAACGACCTCAATCCCTTTGGCTTTTATCCGTTTCATTACTCCCTGGATCGCCGAGGCTCTAAAGTTATCAGAACCCGCTTTCATCACCAAACGGTAAATACCAACAACCCTTGGATTTCTACGAATTATTGAGTCAGCGATAAAATCTTTTCTTGTCGAATTTGCATCCACAATTGCTTTAATCAGATTGTTTGGCACGTCCTTATAGTTAGCTAATAATTGTTTGGTATCTTTTGGAAGACAGTACCCGCCATAACCAAAGCTTGGATTGTTATAGTGACTACCTATGCGAGGATCCAGACCGACTCCCTCAATAATCTGCCTGGAATCTATTCCATGGGTTTCGCAGTAAGTATCTAGCTCATTAAAGTAGGCAACCCGAAGTGCCAAGTATGTATTTGAAAAAAGCTTAACCGCCTCTGCTTCCGTACTATCGGTAAAAAGTACTGGTATATCTTCTTTTATTGCTCCTTCAGTCAGCAGACTAGCAAAAAACTTGGCTCTCTCTGTTTGCTCTCCAACTATTACTCTTGATGGATAGAGGTTGTCATAAAGAGCTTTCCCTTCACGCAAAAATTCCGGAGAAAACATAATATTTTCACAGCCTAACTCCAGTTTGATCTGCTTAGTAAATCCTACAGGAACTGTTGACTTTATCACCATCACGGCTTGAGGATTTATTTCCATCACATCTTTGATAACAGCTTCAACACTTTTGGTATTAAAATAATTCGTCTCTGGATCGTAATCAGTTGGCGTTGCGATAATTACAAAGTCTGCTTCTTTATATGCGTCCTGCTTATCCAGCGTAGCTCTAAAATTTAGTTTTTTTTCGCTTAAGAAATGTTCAATCTCAGCATCAACAATAGGTGACTGCTTGTCGTTAAGCATCGTAACCTTTTCAGGAACGACATCAAGAGCAACAACCTCGTTATGCTGGGCCAATAGCATTGCATTTGAAAGCCCAACATAACCTGTTCCAGCTATAGCAATTTTCATTCAGATTCCATAATAAAAGTTCAGTCTACCATTGCGAGCTAAAAACTATTTCCTGCTGACGCTGAAGACTGTATTACTGATGATCAATGAGACAGTAGCTATACATACCGCTCTATGAGACTAATATCTCAACGAAGATGATACCTGGTCGTAAAAAAAGCAGTCATCACCAGCCAGCAATGATGACTTTCATCGAACCTAAAAATACGGGAAAATCCTCGCTGCTCTATGATAAAAATCTCTTATTACTTTTTTGGCACTTTGAGGAGAGGTCTACAAGTTTGTGCGGGAGAATCAAAGGTCAAGCGAACTGCGGCCCTGAGTTCAAATTTCAACAATGCTACCGCCCTTCAGTTCACACTCTCACTGAAAAGCCCGCTTCAAAATTTCTTGTGATAGCCTTGTTTGTTGGGTGGCGTATGTTACACCTTCCCTCTCATCAGAACCACTTTTGCTGCGTAAAAATCCCCTTCACCTTCTACTCATTGACATATCTTGTAGTCCGCCAGTGACAACTCTTACACATTCAAATCAAAGCATTTATCATTACTTCATCCACTTACCTACTCACAACAGATACGGTTTTCTCTTGAATACACCTTCCAACGCCAGCCATATAACATCGGATCCTGACCGATTGATGTACCCTCAATACCCACACAGCATGCAGGATGACGAGATCGACCTCTTTGAACTCGCCTCAAAACTATGGGCACGTAAGCTAACTATTGCAGGATTGACTGCTGCAGTTGCCATAGCAGCTGTGATTATTGCGCTCATAATTCCTCCCACTTGGCAGTCAGAAGCGCGAATATACAAGGCAACCTCAACAGAGCTAGCTCCTCTGCACTCCATTCAGCAGCAGATGGGCATAGCACCAACAACTTCCGATGAGTCTTTTTCTGTTTTTAATCGCTACCTGAACTCTCCATCCACTCTTCGCTCAGTATTTGAAGCAAGTGGTTTAGCTATGCAAGCACTTGAAGCATCAGATAGCGCCAATGCAGATGCTCTACTAGCAGCTAACTTCAAGGACTTCTCTAAAGATCTCGCTATTAAAAGATCAGATGCCAAGAAGGATGGCGATGAATATACAAACGTTAGCTATGAGTCCAACGATCAAGCTTTCTCAGCAAGCCTTATAAACGACTACCTGCTACCAGCGGCTCAACAGCGTACCGTTACAGAACTATCTGGGTCACTTTCAAGCGCCCTTGCACAACAAATATCTCAAATCAATCGCAATATCGAGACCATTGAGAGTAAGTTTGTTCAAACCGTGAACTTAGACATTATGAAATCTGAGCAAGCACTCGCTCTAGCTCAAAGAGGCGGTATCAGTACCCTCTCTACAGACCGCTTTACTCGGATAACAGATGAGACCCTATTTCAGCTAGGCACAAACATTCTTTCAAAGAAGCTTGAACAACAGAGAACTCTACTTGATCAGTATCGCCTAATAAGCACCCCAAAGGCAGGTGACACTGACAAGCCTCTTCTTAGTGAAGTAATACCTCTCTACCTGAAATTGCAAAACCTCAAGGCCTTAGATACACGTCTTGAAAACTTGAAACCTGTCAATATTGATGAACCAGCGATGGTCCCAGCAACCCCGATTAAACCCAAGAAAACCCTAATCGTTGCTCTTGGAATAGTTCTCGGCGGCATGCTGGGTGTATTCGTCGCACTCATCCAAATCGCTATAGCCAACCGAAAAGAAAAGCAACGCATTAATGTTGGCGCTATTACTCCCACTCAAACCTTAACACCGGAGCAAGAGATGGAAGCTCTTCGCAAATAATTCAATATGCACCTACAAAAAAGGCAGAGGATAAACCCCTGCCTTTTTTACACACCAAACATTATTAAACAGTCAGAATCTTCAGCACATTTGTATCGCTGTTGCTGGTACCACGGGTCAGCAGCACCTTATCACCCTTCTCTACCACACCAGTCGCCAGAACCTTCTCAATCGCCTTCTGCTCCACTTCCGGACTGTCAGAGCTGATATCAAATGGCAGGCAGTGCACACCACGGTACAGTGCCAGACGGCGAGTAGTTGATTCTTTACGACTCAGAGCAAAGATTGGCAGGGCAGAGTTGATGCGAGACATCCACAGCGCAGTCTGGCCAGACTTGGACAGACAGATAATCGCCTTAACGCCTTCCTGGTGGTTTGCAGCGTACATGGCTGCCATGGCGATGGTTTCATCGGTGCGCTCGAAGGTGCAATCCATGCGGTGATGAGAAACCTTTGCTGCTGGCTGGCCTTCTGCTGCACGAGCGATGCGCCCCATGGCTTCAACAACACCGTGCGGACATACGCCTGTTGCAGTTTCTGCAGACAGCATGACTGCATCAGTACCATCCAGCACAGCGTTTGCTACGTCGAACACTTCTGCGCGAGTCGGCAGAGTGTTTTCGATCATGGATTCCATCATCTGGGTCGCGGTAATAACCGGACGGTTCAGACGACGAGCCATTTCAATCATGGTCTTCTGAACACCAACCAGCTCGGCATCCCCGATTTCTACACCCAGGTCACCACGGGCAACCATGATCGCATCGGAAGCCAGAATAACTTCTTCCAATTTACCTGGAACATTGATGACTTCAGCACGCTCGATCTTGGACAGAATCGCTGCGTGACCGCCTGCAGCTTCCAGCAGCTGACGTGCTTCTTCCAGATCTTCTTTGCAACGTACAAAGCTGACTGCCAGATAATCTACACCGATCTTGGCAGCAGTCTTGATATCTTCCTTGTCTTTGTCAGTCAGAGCTGCAGCAGACAGACCACCGCCCTGCAGGTTGATACCCTTGTTGTTGGACAAGATGCCACCGGTCAGGATTTTGCAACGCAGCTGCGGGCCATCAATGGAAAGTACTTCCAGGCTCAGGCGACCATCGTCCAGCAGAAGAACGTCGCCAGTCTTACAATCGTTTGGCAGGCCTTTGTAGGCAATACCAACAGCCTGCGCAGTACCTTCGTCACGCTCCAGATCCGCATCCAGGGTGAAGATTTCACCTGGAACCAGAGTTACCTTGCCTTCTTTAAAGCGCGCGATACGAATCTTTGGGCCCTGCAAGTCCCCCAGGATGGCAACGTTCTTGCCTTGGGCTGCAGCAATTTCACGCACCAGCTCAGCGCGAGCCATATGCTCTTCCGGCTCACCGTGGGAGAAGTTCATACGAACAACGTTAACGCCAGCAGCAATCAGCTTTTCCAGCGATTCGCGGCTCTCACTGGCAGGGCCCAGCGTGGCTACAATCTTTGTACGTCTCAACATCACAAGACTCCAGATACTTCGTTCAGGATTTTGGGGGTCTGTTGACGTTTGATGATGCGACTCAGTGAGACTGTAACCGGCTTATCGTTAGAAAGGGTTGTGAAAATCGTAGTTGCTCTACATTAAACAAACCTGACGCAGCGAGAAACCGTTTACAGCCTCACCCGAAGGGCTTTTCCGAGAGCTTCCATGGCGTCGTTACAGTGATTTGAAAGGCAATAAGCATTCCTTCATCACTGCGCCTAGCCCTGAAAGCTCTCGGAAAAGCTGAGTGCGATCAGCAAACGTCAACAGACCCTTGAATTTATAAACAAAAAAAGAGGGGAAAAATGGTAACCATTTATTCCCCTCCATCACATCATGACTTACTTAAAGCGTCGCAAGGCGTGCAGCTTAAGCGTTCATCAGAGCTTTGGCGGTATCGAGCATACGGTTGGAGAAGCCCCACTCGTTGTCGTACCAGCTCATAACCTTAACCAGACGACCCTGTACGCGAGTCTGGGTAGCGTCGAAGTTAGAAGAGAATGCGCTGTGGTTGAAGTCACTGGAAACCAGTGGCTGAGTATTGATGCCCAGCACAGTCTTCATAGCTTCGCTGGAAGCTGCAGCTTTAGCGATAATTTCGTTAACTTCTTCAACAGTGGTCTCACGGCCAGCGATGAAGCTCAGGTCAACCAGAGATACGTTAGCGGTAGGAACACGAACCGCCATACCATCGAACTTGCCCTTCAGCTCAGGAACAACCAGACCAACAGCAGCAGCTGCGCCAGTTGCGGTTGGGATCATGTTCAGTGCAGCAGCACGGGCACGGTACAGGTCAGAGTGGTATACGTCAGTCAGAACCTGGTCGTTGGTGTAAGCGTGGATGGTGGTCATCACACCAGACTCAATGCCCAGCTCTTCGTTCAGAGGCTTGGCGATAGGAGCCAGACAGTTGGTGGTGCAGGAAGCGTTAGAGATAACGGTCATGCCGGAAGTCAGAACGTCTTCGTTCACACCGAATACTACGGTAGCGTCAACGTCTTTCTCGCCTGGAGCAGAGATAATAACTTTCTTGGCGCCGGCGTCCAGGTGTGGCTGGCACTTGGCCTTGGAACGGAAGATACCGGTACATTCAAAAACTACGTCAACTTTCAGGTCGCCCCAAGGCAGTTCAGCAGGGTTACGCTGAGACAGAACCTTGATTTCGTCACCGTTTACGAACATTGCGCCTTCGCCCTGCTCAACCTGCGCATTGAAGCGGCCGTGAACAGTGTCGTACTTGGTCAGGTGGGTGTTGATCTTGGCATCGCCCAGGTCGTTGATGGCAACGATCTTGAACTCGTCAGTACGGCCGCTCTCGTACAGGGCACGCAGAACGTTACGACCGATACGTCCATAACCGTTAATAGCAATACGGATCATTTTCGAGCTCTCACTATCCAGTTAGTTCACTACCAGGGCTCTGCTTGTGGCATTCAACCCTGACACAAATCCCGGTTAGCGCTTAACGGTTGTCTGCCAAGGCTAACCTGATAAAGCTGATATCGGCCGTGCTACCAATTACCACTGCCAATACTGAAGGGAAGCCCTTTCTGCCTGCTGCCGGGGTACTCATTTATCACCACTGAACAGCTCAAGCCATGGGCGAAGCGCGAGGCTTCCCGGGAATCCTTTCGTTGCCTCAGCCTTATAAGGCTGCGCCGCAACTGCCATCTCTATTCCAGAACAACCAGTGTAGTTCGATTCTGGAACAGCACCGTATCATGCACACCCTTTATCAGGGGCTATGGCAGCATACCTTTCGGACACTCTGACAACACAAAGAATGGTATTACATTGGTACACACAAAACCATTGACTCGCATCAACCCCCATACCAATAAACAATCGAAGCATACAGACTGACCATATATAAGTGTCTGGCATTACAAAACTATGGCAATGGCTTACATTTGTATAAGGGACACACTATACGGACAGGGATTCATGCCCCCAAAGGTAGGCCATACCAGCACACAGCCGGTCCACAACAGACCATCACTTGGTAAGGCACTCAAGGCGCTGAAAAGTGCCCGCCATGCTCATAGAAAAGTGATGATTCAGCAGAATCCCAAAAAGTTCATGCCCACAAGCTGGGGCAAGGTTCAGAACCTTGTCACTCTCAAGAAGTTCGCCTCAATAACCGCCCTCCCTCCATCGGACGTAAAACACAAGCTTGCTGCACCGGTTAACAAGCAGCCTGTTGATCCACTGCCTTCAGGGCTCAAAGACCTACGCGCCGAGAATGACCGTGAAGAATCACGTATTTTAAAGGAGCTGGAAGACCTTCCAGCCCCTCCCACAACGAAACCTAAAATCAGAAAATCCCAAGCCACAGAGGCTCCTCCAAGGATTTACCTGCCACTTGAAAAGTCGGAAATTGAGGAAAGCCTGAAAGAGGTGAAATCGGTTCGTGACCTTGTGGATCTTTGGAACCACATCAACACTGGGTCTGGGAAAAAGTTTTTATCATTGGGGGACAGATTGGAGCTCAAGCAAAAATTCCCCGGCCGACTGAACATGGTTAGCAGACAGCCTGGCCAAGCCAAGCTCATTTCCCCCAAAATCATTGAAACCATGATTCCGCAAAAAAAGTTACAGGGTGAAATAGCCAGACAGATTCTTGATCAAAAAACAGCCCAGGCCAACGAGGAAAGAAGAAATCAGCAGTAGTCCGCCATAACACACCACATAGCAAAAGCCCCGCTACTCATACGAGTAGCGGGGCTTTCTTTAACCGGGGTGCGAAATTCGATTACTTGAATTCAGCCATGCCACGGTATGGAGCTTTTTCGCCCAGAGCTTCTTCGATGCGCAGCAGCTGGTTGTACTTGCACACACGGTCGGTACGGCACAGGGAACCAGTCTTGATCTGGCCCGCAGCAGTACCAACAGCCAGGTCGGCAATGGTAGCGTCTTCAGTTTCACCAGAACGGTGAGAGATTACCGCAGTGTAGCCAGCGTCTTTAGCCATCTTGATCGCTTCCAGAGTTTCGGTCAGGGAACCGATCTGATTCAGCTTGATCAGGATAGAGTTGGCAATACCTTTGTCGATACCTTCTTTCAGGATCTTGGTGTTGGTTACGAACAGGTCATCACCAACGATCTGGATCTTGTCACCCAGCAGTTTGGTCTGGTAAGCGAAACCATCCCAGTCAGATTCGTCCAGACCATCTTCGATAGAGATGATCGGGAACTCTTCAGCCAGGGAAGCCAGGAAGTCGGAGAACTCGTTGGAAGAGAAGGTCTTACCTTCGCCTTTCAGGTTGTAAACACCATTCTCGTAGAACTCGGAAGCTGCGCAGTCCAGAGCCAGAGTGATGTCAGTGCCCAGCTTGTAGCCAGCTTTCTCAACTGCTTCCTTAATAACGGCCAGAGCATCAGCGTTGGAAGCCAGGTTAGGCGCGAAGCCACCTTCGTCACCAACCGCAGTGTTCATGCCTTTCTTGCTCAAAACGCTCTTCAGATTGTGGAATACTTCCGCACCCATGCGCAGAGCTTCAGCGAAGTTCTTGGCGCCAACAGGCTGGATCATGAATTCCTGAATGTCGACGTTGTTGTCAGCATGCTCACCACCATTGATGATGTTCATCATTGGTACTGGCATGGAGTACTGACCGGAAGTACCGTTCAGGTCAGCAATGTGCTGGTACAGAGGGATGTTTTTAGCAGCGGCAGCAGCTTTGGCAGCAGCCAGGGAAACGGCCAGGATGGCATTTGCGCCAAACTTGCTCTTGTTCTCGGTGCCGTCCAGCTCGATCATCTTGCCGTCCAGACCACGCTGGTCTGCAGCATCAAAGCCGATCAGGGCTTCACGGATAGGGCCGTTAATGTTGCCAACAGCCTTCAGTACGCCCTTGCCCATGTAGCGGGAAGCATCGCCATCACGCAGTTCCAGCGCTTCACGGGAACCAGTGGAAGCACCGGATGGGGAGCATGCGCGACCCATGTGACCACTTTCCAGGATCACATCAGCTTCAACTGTTGGGTTACCACGTGAGTCAAGAACCTCACGGCCACGGATTTCTACGATCTTGGTCATCACTATTCTCCAATCGTTTACTGCCCGGCCTGGTAGAAAGGCACCCTCACAACTTCAACGCGCTCTCAACACACTCACAGCACACGCGGACTGTGCAAAACTGCGCGCGAACCCGATCAGACCACTTTCTGGCCACGGTAAGGCAGGCTGGTAAGGCAATGTGCGCAGGATAATACCTATAATGCTCCACTCATGCACTACAGCCAGCCAATTTCCAACCATTCCAATTGATATTTATCAAATAAAATTGCGATTAAATGCGTTTTTAAACAATTACGAGGAAATATACCTACAAATTGGTATTATCCAATTTCAACAAATTAAGCATGACGCTTTGCATCTTCACCTGGATTTGTGGCTACCTCTCAAAGTTATTAATCCGATGCTTAGAATTGAACCTGCCCAAGCATAGAAACAGGCAGGCTATCTGTCAGACTTATAAAATGAGCAATTACATTTTCACTGCAGAGAACATCATGACTGCCACCACTGCAGATAACCCGGCCACCAGCGCCACTGAGTTTAGCGAAACAGATAAGGCAAGCAGCCAAAACGCTTTTATCTCCCGCATTTTTGGCGAACCGAACTCACTCAAAGACAGTGCCACTCCGCTCTACCTGCAACTTCAAAGCCTGATTCAACAGGCAATAGACTGTGGAACTCTTGAACGAGGCTCTGCGCTTCCGGCAGAACGGGAAATAGCCCAGTACATGAAAGTTTCCCGGGTGACGGTAAAACGTGCTATCAGTGAACTGGTCACTGAAGGCCTGCTTGTTCAGCGACAAGGGGCCGGTACTTTTGTTGCCGAGCGAATGGTTCATAAGTTGGATCGCCTCAACAGTTTCTCCGAAGTTATCGAGTCTGTTGCCAAACATCCGGACTCCCTCTGGATTGAACGTGGTATCGGCCTGGCTAACAGGGAAGAACAAACACGATTGGAGCTGCCTTCCGGCGCTGAGGTTGTGCGCATGTTTCGCGTGCGTATGGCGGACGAAACGCCCGTAGCTCTGGAATATGCAGTTGTACCTCGTCGCTTTCTGGATAATCCATTTGAAGTCACAGGCTCGCTCTATGAGGCACTGGCAAGAGCCGGCAGTCGTCCGGTAAAAGCGGTACAAAAGCTACGTGCTGTCGCTTTGGAAGAGACCTTTGCCGACTACCTGAATATTGATGCAGGCATCCCTGTTATCGTTATGGAAAGACGTGGTTTCCTTGCCGACAACACACCTGTTGAATACAGCCGTTCTCACTTCCTCGGCGACACTTTCGAGTTTGAGGCGGAAGTCTAATCAGCCCTAAAAACCAAGTGGCCACCTCATAACAAAGAACACCACCAGCAGTGCCGTCCAACTTACAAGAAAAACCGCGGTATAAGGCCACATAATGCTGATCAAATCGCCTGGAGAAAGATCCGGGCGATAGCGGCGCATAAACGACAACACCACTCCTGCATAGGTCATCATCGGCGTCACAATATTGGTTGATGAGTCAGCTACCCGAAATGCGGCCGCTACAATATCCGGCGTCATGGTCGCGCTAACCTGATACAGCATCGGCACAAAGATGGGCCCCAGAAGCATCCACTTGGATGTCAGACCACCGACAAATAAATTAATGACACCCGTTGTAAGAATAAAACCGATCAACAGCAGTACCGGCCAGGACTGCAGGCCAAGAATCTGAAGACCTCTTGCCCCCAGCCAGGTAATCCAGGCACCCAGCCCGCTGTAGTTAAGAAGTGACAGAAAGTTATAACAGAAAAACGTCAGCACCAGGATATAGCCCATGGTGTCCATCTGTTTGGTCATCGCAATAACAATATCCGATGCCTTTGTAAAACGCCGAGTTCCTATTCCGAAACAGATACCACAGATCGCAAACACCAGAGTGATCAGCAAAATCACATTATTCAGCCATGGTGTAATCTTTTTGCCATCCGGACCATAGAAGGAGGCCAGCGGCCCCTGACATAACCATGTCACCAGCACCGCAGAAATAATCAATCCAACCAGCGCCCACTTCAGCCCATGATGATCAAGAGCGCTGAGCGAGAAATCTCCCTGCTCTTCTTCACCGGCATTCCACTCTTTATCCCGCCAGTTCTTATCAACAACCAGCCGGGTGATAAGACCACCACAAATGGTTAGCAGAAAGGTAGAAGCAACGATAAACCAGTAATGCATTGTGGCTGGCTGCAGTGGCGTCCCATCGATGCGCGTGAAAGGTACGCCCTGCTGCTCGGCGAATAACCGGGCATTCATACCGATAATGACATCTATGGGTGTTGCCGGAATAAGATTGGCGCTAAAGCCGGCCGAGACACCGGCAAAAGCCGCAGCCATGCCAACAATAGGATTCTTGCCCATACCGGCATAAAGCATACCAGCCAGAGGTATAAGGATCAGGTATCCGGCATCGCTGGCCAGGCTGCTCATAATCCCCAGAAACACAAGCAAGGCGGGAAGCCAGCGTTCATTGAGCTGCAGGGCCACCTTTTTTATTAAAGCTGCCAACAACCCACTCTCTTCGGCAATGCCCACGCCCAGCATGACAACCAGAATCACGCCAAGCACACCGCCACCAAACGCCAGCCAGTTCTGCAACACGGCATTCTGAAAGATCCAGAAAATACCCTCATAGGAAAACATATTCCGGATCGTATGAACCGATGTCTCACCATTGGCTGCCGGGGTAACGAAACTTGTCCCGCCCAATGAGGCAGAGACAATCAGACAAACAACATACAGAAAGATAAAGATTATGACCGGGTCGGGTATTGCATGCCCAACACGCTCAAAAAAGGAGCGGGCTGAAACGCCCGCTGTGGGGGTAAGATCTGGAGAAGACATATAAACCACTCACTACTCTTCGATCCGTTTCCACATTGCAATATCAAAGTTTCCACTTCGCACAACACTTACAGATACAGGTTCTCGTTCACCACTCTCTGGATTCAGATGGAACATATCACCCTCATCGGATAATCCCAGCCAGACCACCGGATCAAAGTCAGCTTTGATCATATCACTCAGCATCACATTTCCTCTGGCTTTCAGCTTTTTATACACCCAGTCCTTACCATCAGCTCCGTCAACAAGAACCGTTAACAATCCCTGCAACCATTCGCTCCACACTACGGGAGCCAGCCCTTCGTATTGCAGATTTGTCTCGCCATAGGGCATAAACCGGAAGGCTACCCCATCACGTTCCTTAGACTGGTCAGCCAACGGGACATAAACCTTTTTCGAGAGCTTTTTTCCTGTTGATTTATCATTCACCTGCAGATCAGCACTTAATAACAACGCATCTTTACTGGCCTTCAGACTTTTTGCTTTTGAATCAGGCGTGTTGAGCACCAGAGTGAAGAGCTCATCCGACTCACGAAACAACAGCGTTTCGCCGAGTTCCTCAGGCTTGGCATACATGCGATAGGTCAGAGATTTGAGAAGGTCATCTTCTATTACAGCCTCCTGCCTTACGGCACCGGCCCATGACTTCCCATATTGATCCCAAACCGGTTGCATTCGACTGTAATAGGTGTGGGGTAACTCAGGATCTTTCATCCAAACATGGTCGTATTGGGGATCCCCCTCGTCCTGCGCAAAATATGTTCTCACCCCCTTGGCGGTGGCTGGAGGATTTTTAAAGAGTCGTAAAAATCTCCACAGGCAGTCACGACATCTTCGACAGGAACGGCTTGATGTTTTGGCAGGAAAATACTGCGCAAGGTTAATAACCACAGGGGCTGAATCAACTCGGGCAGAAGATACCCGCTGCTGGTCCTGCTGTTTTGTTGTTTTTGTATAACGTGTTTTCTCTGTAACCGTTTTGACACTATGATAGCGCCCACCTAAAGCCCCCTGCTCACCGGAAGACTCTTCCGTGGCTGTTGTATCATGGCCAGACATTGCAGCGGCATGATCAATTCGCTCCTGAGCCTCCGCCGAGCTGATCCTTTCCGTTCTTATACGACGACTGATTCCAGTTTTGATGCCATATTGAGCGCCGTCGACAGGTACGTACTCTTCACCATCTGGTGTTTTAGCCAGCACCTCTGCAAACTTGACGGCCTTTATCTTTCCAACAATCTGCTCCCGCTTCTTACTGGACTTGGCTTTGTTGAGTGCGTCTTGGGCGCTCTGCTGCTTGTCTTGAAGATCCTTCAGACGTTTCTCTTCGTTCTCCGCTTCTTCTTTTTTACTCTCAGCCTCTGTCGTCAGCGTTGCAATGCGTGGTTTTTCCGCAGCTTCCAGCTTTTTCAGCTCATCCGCATATTTATTAGCTAATGCCTCTTTTTTTGATGTTAAGGACTGCTGGGCTTGCTCTTGCAGCAAGGCTTTGAGCTCTGCATCGGCTTTAAGGCTGCTTACCACCTTTTGTTTGGACAAGAAGTCTTCTTCGGCTTTATCGTAATCACTCTGCACGCGCTGAAATAATCGATCCTGCTCTTCTATCTCCCTGACCAAAAGGTCCACATATTTTTTATTGTCGACCACATCTTCCAAGTCTTTGAGCTGACCGTTTAATTCTTTTTTCTTTCTCAGGATATCTTGTTTTTGCTTCTCTAATTCACTCTGCTTTTGTTTATGGGCCTGGTTCAGAGCAGCAAGCTCCTGCTGATGTATTTTCTCTGTTTCTTTTTTATCATCCTCCAGTTTCTTTCTTGCTGCTTCCGCATCCCTGACAGCCTGCTGGACCAAGGCAAATTTCTTTTTATTGGCTTCAGCATCTTCATTAAGTATCTCTACAAGGTGCTTGGTATTTGTTTCCGTTCTCAGAACATGCACCACACGCTCGGTGGCTAGTACTTTCTCTGGCGCTACGACTTCACCCGGAATATGTGTTGTTTTCACTGGAGCACGCGAGACCCCTGCTCCTCCTTTCTCTCCCCCTTTCGCGCCATAAGCCACCACATGCCAGCCAATCAGCAGTAATACCAAAAACCACCTTATGTTCTTCATACAGTCTCCGGCGACTCAAGCAGCAAAGCAGAATTCAGCCATGCAGGTTAGCAAAGGGTCTTGGAACATCAATTTGGCGGAAGAGCTGTTAACCGGAGCAGCTCATTGCATAGACGACAATAAAAAAGAGGCCCGGTGTCTTTTAAAACTGAAGTGACCCCATAAAGTTGGACACTTTGGTTAAGCGGCTTGCAAGGCCTGACTTCGGCACTCCGCCGGCGTCAGGCCTTTTAGTTTCACCTTGATACGTCGCGTATTGTAATACGTGATGTATTC
>NZ_FWPT01000008.1 GCF_900174585.1 Parendozoicomonas haliclonae
CGAGCTGATGTGATGATATTCCATCATCTATGTATTCGCTGGCAATGATACGTTTCAGCTCTGGGCTGTATTTGGACATAAAAGTAACCCCCAATAATTGGGTGTCCAACTATTGGGGGTCACTTCAAACACCGGGCCTCTTTCATTACGGCAGTGAAGCTTTGTATCAGGCAGCAGCCAGCTGTCCTTTCTGCTTCATCGCTTCAATATCAACAGGCTTGGTCATAAAGGCCATAACTGCGGCCACACCCAGCATGACTGCAGAGATGATGTAGGCGTAGTTATAGTTACCGTATACACCAACCAGGTAACCGGCCATAACCGGGCCCATGAAACCACTCATACCCCACGCCATGTACAGCACGCCGAAGTTGGAGCCGTAGTTCTTGATACCGAAGAAATCAGCGGTCATGGATGGGAATACGCTCAACAGCGCGCCGTAGCCCAAACCTGCCAGTACCGCACCGAAGATAAAGTGCATTTCAGAGGTGTACTGGGCGAACAGAATCATGTTCAGAGTCTGCAGAGCAATAGCCAGCAGCAGAGTCTGGGTACGGCCAATCTTGTCAGACAGCATACCCATCAGGATACGGCCAAAGGTGTTGGCGATAGCCAGCACGGAAACCAGAAACGCTGCATTGGTAATGCCACCCTGATTACCGGCGATAGCCGCAAAGTTACCGATCAGCATCAGACCTGCAGAAGATGCAAAAGCAAAAGCCACAAACATCATGTAGAACTGACGGGTCTTGATCATTTCACGCCAGGTGAAGTTATAGGCGGAAGACTTCGCGCTCTCTTTGTAACCTGCTGGCGTTTCCGGCTTGTAGCCAGCTTCCGGAACCACGATGGTGAATGCCAGAGGCACAGCAATCAGAAGCACACCAGCACCCAGAATCAGGAAAGTCTGGTTGATACCCACACTGGCAATCAGGCTGCTGCTCAGTGGCGCAAGATACAGTGGCGCAATACCAAAACCACCGGCAATCAGGCCATTAACCATGCCCTTCTTGGAAGGGTGGAACCACTTCATCGCGGTTGGGCTCAGGCAGGAGTAGGTGAAACCGATACCGGTACCCACCAGCAGACCAAAGGTCAGCAGCAGCATAACCGGAGAGGTCGCAAAAGAGGACGCCAGCAGACCCAGGCCAACCATACCGGCACCGGATACCGCCATAACCCGAGGACCCATTTTGTCCTGCAGGCCACCGGCAATCAGCATACCCAGAGAGAAGGTCACAACGGCGATAGTGTAAGGCATACCGGCCGCAGTTGCGGACCAGCCCAGTTCGCTCACCAGAGACTTACTGATGACACTCCATGCGTACAGAACGCCCAGACAAAGATTGATACAGACCCCTGCAAGCAGGATCTTGAAAGCTCGATTCATTATTTA
The DNA here is from genome assembly GCF_900174585.1 of Parendozoicomonas haliclonae. Lineage (GTDB taxonomy): Bacteria > Pseudomonadota > Gammaproteobacteria > Pseudomonadales > Endozoicomonadaceae > Sansalvadorimonas > Sansalvadorimonas haliclonae. The sequence goes on from NZ_FWPT01000008.1 coordinate 1,397, forward strand.
CTCTGCGATGTGCTAGCAACCTGTGTAAGCAGGCGCTCTATAAGAATTTTGGCGCGGCAACTATATAGACCTCGTTTGTCAATGAATGTAAGGTTTTTCCACAACTCCCCTACAATCAAAAATCTGCTGTCTGGTTATGAGCCTTATAGAGTTTCTGCAACCCGATGAAGACATTAACAGTCGTTTACCTGTGGACTGTCTGGTCATGGCAGCGGGTTTATCGTCCCGAATGGGACAATGGAAGATGATGTTACCCTTCGGCGATCAGTCTGATGGCTTACGAACACTGCTCGATCATAGTCTGCGCAATGCTTTACAAAGCTGTCGTCGTGTTGTTCTGGTAACAGGTTTTCGCAGCGAAGAGCTTATGGTGCGTTATGCCGATATTCCCAATATACATCTTGTGCATAACTCTGGTTTCCGGGAAGGGCTAAGTCATTCTGTCCTCACGGCTCTTTCGCATGTAGAAACGGAACAGGCCTTTATCACACTGGGCGATTTGCCTTTCCTGAACAGCACTATCTTTCAAACTATCTGGCAGGCAAGAGGCGAGCAGGCGGCCTTTCCTTTTTATCAAAGTGAAGAACCCACCACTCCTCAAAAAGGCCACCCTGTTCTGCTACCTGCCTCTTTAATTCCCGGATTATTGGCGGAGAACAGTTCACGTCCGGTAAGAAAACGTCTGGAGCCTTATATCCAAAAACTGCTGCTACCTTTTCCTGAGATAATTCAGGATATAGATACTCCAGATATGTATCGGGAAGCTCTGGCGGCAGAAGCTGAAGCCCATTAAATGCTGCGAACAGCAACGCAATATTAGGCAGAAACCCTTAACAGCATTAGAATCATTGAAAACACAACTCACAACGTTCTGACATCAATGTCCAAGCTGCCCAAGCGTATTCTTCGTATCATTGTTGGCATCGTATGCTTCTATGCGTTTGCCGGATTCGTAATTATTCCCGCCGCACTCCATTACGGTGTCACCCGATTGGCGCCCTCTTTCCTGACAGAGCCTCTGGCTTTGGGAGGCGTCACCTTCAACCCTTTAACATTACGGTTGAGAATTGAAGCACTGGCGATCGGGCAGGACTTTAACAATCCATCAGTTGGGTTTGATGTACTGGAAGTCCAGGCCAGCTGGGATTCTCTCTCTCAGAAATCCGTAATTATTGAAGAGGTTTCTCTCAATGGTTTGTTGGCTGATATCGCTCTACTGGAGAATGGTCAGGTCAATCTGGCTGCATTGCTGAAAAGCAACAAAGAAGCACCCAAGGCTTCTGCAGCTGAGAGTAGCAACGCAACCGAATCAACGATCAAGCTGGCGCTCAATCAATTCAGCTTGAATGATGGAACCATCCGCTTTTCCGATGCGATGAATACCGCACCGGATGAGCCGTTCAGCACCCGACTTGATGACCTTAATATCAGTGCAGAACATCTGGCCTGGCCATTCAATGAAACACAGCCGCAGCCTTCTATTAAGCTCTCTACGCTAATGGATAATACGACACGAATTTCAGCTCAGGCCGATATTCGTCCCATTCCCGGTAATGGAATTCCAGCAATAGCACTCAAAGGAAGTATTGAAAACTTCCTGCTGCCAACTGTTCAGCCGTATATTTCCCCTTACCTCTTCGCCAACCTTCATGATGGGGAACTATCCACAACCTTTACTGTGAACTGGCAGGAAGATACCGGTGTTGAGTTTGTTGGTGATACAACCGTCAGCAATCTTAATATTCTGGATAGCCGCTCAAACCAGGCGATTGTTGGCTGGGAGCAGCTTTCCTTGGAACAAACCAGCTTTGACCAACAGTCCAATGCTCTGGATTTAAAGACGGTGATTTTGCAAAAGCCGTTTGCTGATCTGGAAATCAGCCAGGAGCGGAAGGTTAACCTGGCCGAACTGGTTAAACCTCAGCCACAAAGCACCGCAGAGATCGCAAAAACAGAAGAGGATGCGGAACCATCCACACCTTTTCATCTGATGCAGGCTCGCTTCAGCATCACCGAAGGCCGGCTGCTGTTTTCTGACCAGTCTTTCAAGCCGGGCTTTGAAGCACCCATCAATAATCTTCAGGGTCAAATCCTGAATCTGGATACCCGCTCATCCGTACATACAGATATAGAGCTGACCGGGGAAGTGGATCGTTATTCACCAGTAGATATCACGGCCAGCCTGATACCTTCTGCACCTCTGAACAATACCGAGGTGAAACTGGCTTTCTCCAATGTTGAACTGACAACACTGACGCCATACTCCAGCTACTTTGCCGGCTATACCCTGAAAAAGGGACGGATGGATCTCAACCTCGACTACCTGATCAATGACCAGCAACTGAATGCCCAGAACCGCATTATTCTCAAGCACCTGATGCTGGGTGAGAAGGTTGAAAGCGAACATGCAGTCGATCTGCCGCTTAAGTTGGCTATCGCTCTGTTAACCAATAGCGAGGGTGTGATTGATGTTGACCTTCCTGTTACCGGAGACCTGAACGACCCGAAATTTGAGATTGGTCCGGTCATTCGCATGGCGATCGTTAACTTCCTCACCAATATTATTACTGCGCCGTTTAACTTCCTGGCGTCACTGGTTTCCGGCAACCCTGATGAAATGTCTTCGGTTGCATTCCAGCCGGGAGAGTTTGCGCTCTCGAAAGCCAAACTTTCTTCATTGGCCAGCCTGACCAAGGCTCTGCATGATCGTCCTCAGCTGGAGCTGGATATTCAGTCCTACTTCAACGAAGCACTGGACACTCCGGTTCTGGCCAGGAAAAAGCTCAATGAAGCGATTCAGGGTGAGTACATCCTGCAGCTGAAAGCCGCAGGCAGCTATAACGATGGCAAGAATATTCCCAAAATTCCGGACGACACTCTCAATACCATTCTCAATCAGTTGATTGTCAAAATGAAACTGTCTGACCAGATCAAAAGCTCCGCATCTATCACCAAAAAGAAAGAGCAGCTGAGCAATGCCTGGCCTGTCGCATTTATTGATCTGAGACGTCTGGCCATCGAACGGGCCAAAGCCATCAAAGATGCTTTGATTGAAACGGGGCTGGCTGCCAACCGTATCTACATTCTTAATGTCACTGAGGAACCTGCAGAACCGAACCCTTCAGAACAAAACAGTGGCAACACTACAGTCGTTGCCAAGCTCAACCTGACAGCAGGATAAAAAAAGACCCACGGAGCAGGCGGGCTCCATGGGTCAAATACTGATCAGTATTTTCTGTTTGAGTAGAGGTCTTGCCTCTACTCTACGACAGCAGGCTCATCCGCAGTGGCCACCTCATCACTGCCTGTTCCGTAATAATATCCACTCAGCTTCTGGATTCCGGAGCCGGCATAATATTTTGCCGTATCATAGGCCGCGCTACCGGCCATACTTCCCGCGACAGCTCCCATAAAGCCAACCGGTAGAATGGTAGACAGCACCGGCACCTGGAAGGTGTATGGCAGCAAGGCGTGTCCTGCAATACTTCCCACCGTCACGGGTACAGCCCGCGCCGTGGCATCGGCAATATCCCATGCCAGATCACTGCCGCTGATCTCTCCATTCCAGTATTGATACCCCGCCATTGCTGATCGGGTCGCCACCCCGGCAATACCACCAGCGATGGAGGCCTCATACTTGCCCGTCAGACTCTGGTTCAGCAGTCCCTGACCAGAAACCCCTTCAAAGTAGTGACGACTGTCGGCCACATAAGGCAGCACCAGATCACTGACCGCAGCATTCGCAGCCATAACTTTACCGGTGCTGAACGCGCGATCATTCATCTCTTCACGATCTTTCGCGGTGTAGTTCCATGGCAGCACACCTTCGTTGTGATACTTGGAAACTGCATCCACGGCTCCCTGCATAAACATACCGGTGATCCAGCCCATACCGGCAGACATACCAACACTGGCAGCCCGGCTACCGACCTTTTTCAGAATGCCCTGATTTTCCAGCTTGTTCTGAGCAACCTTAAGATCCACAGCGTTTTCAGCACGGCTGGCTTCTCTATCCACCAGCGCCTCTTCAATCTGTTGCTGGCGGGCATCCGTTAAACGTTCGGAGCCCAGCTTGATCTTGCCGTCTTTACCGGTGTACTTCAGAGTCAGCACTTTCGGGTTGGCTTTGTTCAGCTCTTCCTGTGCCTTGGCTGCATACTCGGGCATGCTGGCATCGCTGATAAACCGGTACTCATCAATCCCGTTGGCGGTATCAATCACATGCACCGGTATCCCACCGGTCACTCCGGAGGTGAATAAGTTATGCAAACTGGTATTTCTTTGCGCCAGAATCTCGCGCAATGTCTCTGATTGCTGGTCAGGCTTATAGGCATCAGACCAGATAAAGCTCTTTGCCCAGGCGCCCCAGCCACTCTTGCTCAGGCTGTTTCTCATATCCTGCAGCTGCGCTTCAGAGACAATATATTTGTCTGGCTGAACACTACCGGATGCCGCAGCCGCTTTGATCTGCTCCAGTGTTTCCTGCAGCGTCAAACCGGAAGTGACATAGTGGCTGCTGTTACGGATATTCAGTAACGGCGTTCCACCGCTGGCGGCTTCGGTGTAATGCGCAGGCAGCTCATAAGGTGTCTGCTGCCGACTGAACCAGCCCTGCTCACCACTTAACCCCTGAATGGCATTCCAGGCCGTGGAGAGCTGACGGGTCAGGTAGGTCATCACATTTTCATCAAGCTCGGCTCCAATCTGGCCTGCAAGGATGCGGGTACTACCATCACGGGTCTGCTCCATCAACCGGTATACATAGGTACGCAGATCATTCAGACTTTTCTCGGCCAGCTCCTGTCCGGCACGGGCTTCGACAATAGACGACATTACTTTATAACTCATCGCCTGAGCCGCGACTTCCAGACCACCTTCATCGCCAATCTTCACCCAGTTGCTGGCGGAGTAATCCAGCGATTCTGTGATCGCAAACCACTCAAACTCAGTCGCCAGTTCGATCTCTTTATACAGCTCACGGAAGCGCTCTTTCAGCTTCTCAACCTGACTCAGCAGTTCTTCAACACCTTCATGCTCGCCATTGTCTGTCATCTGGGCGATCTGCTGATTCTGCTGAGAGATCAACATCTCCAAAGCCTGCAGCTCTTTGATCACCGCTTCCCGGAACTCCTGATATTCCGAAGTGCTGATCGGCCCCTGCAGTTCATAACGCAGTTGCTTGTCGGCCAGCAGCTGACCGAGATATTCCAAAGAACCATCATCGGAACGCTTGCGATACAGGCCAATATCCAGATCACCATTGGCACGATGGGTGATGACCGCACTGCCTGCCTGAATCAGAGCATCACGAACCAGATAGTCCTTCTTGAGATTGACGACTGTGAGCAGCTGACGGAACACGCGATAGATATCATCTTCAAACACCTCACTGGCAGGTGCGCCCGGAACCGGCCCCTGCAGCACATCATCCAGACTTACTTTTACCCGGCGCACAAACAGGCGACCATAGCTACCCGCGTCGGTGGCGGCATTGATATAACCATCATCATGCTCTTCATCCAGAGTCAGCAGAGCACTGCTGCCTTCATCCTCAGCCTGCAGCAGCCCGTCAAAACTTTCCGGAGCACCACCGGCTACGCTCAGAGCCAGCTGCAGCTGCCCATCTTCGGTTTGCAGCAGTTCAGCCTGACTGAACAGCATCTCTGCCGGGGTCTGCTCTCTGGCACCGGCAAACTTGTCAGTCCTGGCCCCAAAGACATCAGCAGCGGCAGCAGCGACCTGTTCTTCCAGATTCGATCCCGGATCAACAGGAAGATCATCGTCATTAGCCCAGGCCGTGCTGGTCATCGTTGCAGTGATTGTTGAGATGGCAAGGCATAAGCCACAGAGGCTGCTGGCAGCCACTCGTCTTGAACCAGCCATGCGTCTTGAAAATAACGGGCTGGAAGACAAAGGGATAGGAAAAGATCCTGAAGTCCTGATTCTGGTCATAAGAGGTCCGCCTGTTTGTGGTGATTTTTATAGCGGCTAAGTCTTGACCAGAACCCCGGTTCTTCAAGTTACAGATGTTTTCAGAGTGTGTTTAAAGGGTTCAGTAATTTATCTCTGCTTTTTGTGCCGGGAAAACTTACCAGAATTCAAAACGTTAAACGGCAGGCAACCTTTGGCTACCTGCCGTTTCTTAACGCTTGCTTACGACTCTCTACCGACTGTTACAGCAGAGAACGGGCAATAATCTCTTTCATGATCTCATTGGTACCGGCATAGATACGCTGAACACGGGCATCAGCCCAGGCCCGCGCAATCGGGTATTCCAGCATATAACCGTAGCCACCGTGCAGCTGCAGACATTCGTCCAGCACCTTACACTGCAGATCAGTAGTCCAGTACTTCGCCTTGGCCGCAGTCGGAACATCCAGCTTGCCCTGCACATGCAACTCCAGGCAGCGGTCGATAAAGGTCCGGGCGATAGAGACTTCGGTATCCATTTCGGCCAGTTTGAAGCGGGTGTTCTGGAACTTGGAGATAGTCTTACCGAACGCCTGACGCTCCTTCACATACTCCTTGGTCCATTCCAGCGCAGCTTCGGCGTTAGCCGTCGCATTCAGGGCAACAGAGAGACGCTCCTGAGGCAGCTCCTGCATCAGGTATACAAAGCCCATGCCTTCCTGACCCAGCAGGTTGCTCTGAGGAACACGCACATCTTCAAAGAACAGCTCAGACGTATCCTGCGCCTTCATACCGATCTTGTTCAGGTTCTGCCCCTTCTGGAAGCCTGGAGTATTGGCTTCTACCAGAATCAGGCTGGTGCCTTTGGCGCCGGCGGCTGGATCAGTTTTGGCGACAACGATCACCAGATCAGCCTGCTGGCCGTTGGTGATAAATGTCTTGGAGCCGTTGATGATGTAGTCGTCGCCATCCTTCACGGCAGTGGTGCGAACACCCTGCAGGTCTGAACCGGCACCAGGCTCAGTCATGGCAATTGCGGACACGATATCACCGGAGACCATACCCGGCAGGTATTTCTTTTTCAGATCTTCGGAGGCGTAGTTCTGGATGTAAGGGGCAGAGATATCGGAGTGCAGACCAAAGCCGATACCACTCAGGCCAAGGCGGGCAATCTCTTCATCAACGATGGCGTTGTAACGGAAATCGACACCCACACCGCCGTATTCTTCTTTGATGGTTGGGCAGAGGAAACCCAGCTCACCGGCCTTGGTCCAAAGGGCACGGTCGATATAGCCGTCTTTCTCCCACTGCTCATGGTGGGGAACAGCTTCCTCTTCCAGGAAACGTCGTACGCTGTCCCGGAACATTTCATGCTCAGGTTCAAAAACCGTTCTTGGAATCATGGTATCCCCTCTTCTTTTACTTTGTAGGTTAAACGCTACTGTGCCAAAGAGAGGATAGAACTGTCGCTGACCACAGCTGCCAGTCAGGTTGACGGATTGCTACAGTGGTCGTACGAAATTAATAATCGTAATCGTCGGCTTCCAGAGGAACACCCGCCAGCGACTTAACAAGCCTCATAGCCTGTTCGATGGAACGAAAGCGATCCAGAAACTCACCTTCCGGTGTTTGCACTTCAAAGCTGACAGATGTAACCACACCCTGAGCATTGGACTTTTCTACCCGATAGATTTCATAGCCTTCAAGCCCACCAAAGCGCTGTCGATTTGTCTCAGACATGGATGCGTTCCCTCACCGAATAACCGGCATTATTCACTTTTTTGATCATACCGGAAAAGTTCTCCACAACATCTGTGGATAACCCTGTGATTTAATTATTAACTGTTGGTGTCGGCCATTCACAAAACTGCAATGGAGATAATTGTTCATTTTTTGTACAGCGATAAAATATCCCTTTTCTTGTCCTTTTCATCTGGGATATTCCCTGCCTGCAGGTACAAAAAAGCCGACATAACGTCGGCTCTTTGAAAACTTTTAGTGATTGCAGCCCGGGCCATGCACATGGCCATGCTCCAGCTCATCAGCGGTCGCATCACGGATCTCAACAACTTCCACATCGAAGTTCAGGTTCATACCAGCCAGCTCGTGGTTGGCATCGATAATCACGTCATCACCTTCAATGGCAACAACCGTGACAATGCGGGGGCCAACAGCGGTATCAGCATGGAATTGCTGACCTTCGGTCACTTCGTGGTCACCGAACTGCTCGCGAGGCACAGGCTGAACCAGGCTCTCATCAAACTCGCCATAACCTTCTGCAGGCTCAACGGTTACTGTCAGCTTGTCGCCAACCTGCTTGCCAGCCAGAGCATTTTCCAGACCTTCAACGATAGTGCCCAGACCATGGATGTATGGCAGCGGCTCGCGGCCTTCTGAACTGTCGATCACTGCACCATCATCATCCTTCAGGGTGTAGTGAATAAGAACAACCTTGTTGTCTGCAACAGTTTGGGTGTCTGTCACGTCTGTGGTCATGAGCAGAAAATTCCTGAGTAAATATGAGCGCCCAGAATAACAGCCTCAAACCATCGACGCACAGTTTTTCAGGAATTTCTCCCCGTCTGTGGTAAGCGCCCAGACCTGAGTGTGCCGACCGGATGCCCGGGTATCTTTTCTCACCAGTCCTGACCGACGCATCTTCAGGCGAATCTTGCGTAGAGAGGTTTCAGTGAGTACGAAGTCTGTTGCGGCGTGAGCCTGCAAATGCTGGGCAAGAACAGAAGCTGTGAATTTCTTTTCCAGCAGAGCCCCCAAAGACCGTTCGATCCGGTCTTCGCTGCCCGAAGGTTGCAGCGGCGTGGCAAATGCCCGGCTGATTTCCTGCCAGGATAAAATGCCACTCTGGCTGACCCTTGTGCAGTTGCCGCCTGCATAGATCTGGCAATAAAAGCTGAAGGCTTCCCGATCCTGCAACCATTGACATTCTGGCTGAGTCAATAAAGGCAGCAGATTTTCATCCGGGATGACTTCCCGAGTTCCCTCCACTACCCCCTTGATACGGGGAAGCGGTACATCTGTCGTGATAGCCGTGCTGCGACCTGCAGATTGGCCTCTTACCCACCCCACAGTTGGATGCGTGTTCAGAAAATCAGCCCAGGTTTGTTCGAGCAATTTGGGAATATCACGGCGCTCCTGCCAGACAAGATGATACTGGCGCCCAAGCTGCTGACGAAATGCGCCGAGCCTGGCGGCTTCTTCTTTGCCCAGCTCTGCCGGCAGGTTCTGCTCATCCAGACTGCCGGTAAAGACAGGGAGCTGCCGGACATTGGCATAGTTCAGTTCACGGTGTTGCCAGCTCACGCCGGCCGGCGATGAGATCACATAACTGTGACCACACAGAAGAATCAGATAATCACATTCATCAAGAATGGCCTTTCTTTCCAGCCAGTCTGCACGAGGTGCAGGCCAGCGCGGCACAAGGCCAAGACTTAAAAGAACAGGCAACAGTGTTTCGACCCGGGGCTCACCGGCAGCCGGGGACACACTGATGTACGCAGAATATAAACGGTCTCTCATGTTCAGCTTTTCACCTTCAAAGCTGGCTACAGTGCTTATAATTATGATCAGTGATTATAACGAATTTTTTTATACATTTATGACATGAAAGCTTAAAAAACCTGACATTAGTGTGGTTTATCAAAGGGTTTACAGCGACTGTCGATGAGGAAGGTTCATGGAGAACAGTGCCATTATCGCCGCGATAAACACCAGCATCTGGGATTATGGCCTGATCTATCTGCTTATTGGTTCCAGCCTGTGGTTCACCATTCGTGGGCGATTTGTGCAGTTTCGACTCTTCCCATTGGCGACCCGTCTGCTCTTCCACTCCCGCGCAACCGGTGAGGATCAAAGCAAAGGGATCTCCACCTTTCAGGCTTTGTGTACCAGTCTCGCTTCCCATGTAGGAACCAGCAATCTGGCCGGTGTTGCCATAGCCATCAGCCTTGGCGGGCCCGGGGCCATTTTCTGGATGTGGATTATGGCGTTACTGGGAATGGCCACTGCGTTTGTTGAAAACACCATGGCTCAGGTGTTTAAAACCAGAAACCCTGATGGTTCTTTCCGCGGCGGGCCAGCTTATTACATCGAGAAGGCCCTGGGGCAACGCTGGCTGGGCATTATCTTTTCCCTCTGCCTGATCAGTGCCTTTGGCTTCTCCTTTAATGCTGTGCAATCAAACTCCGTCAGTGCCGCTCTGCATGAAGCCTTCTCTTTCTCTCCCGAGCTAACCGGGCTGGGGCTGGTTATGATTGCCAGCCTGATTATCTTTCGCGGTGTGCAGGGAATTGCCCGATTTGCAGAAAAGATCGTGCCCTTTATGGCGGTCGCCTATGTCGGTGCGGCACTGATTATTACTGCCATTCATATAGAACAACTGCCTGACATTGCCTTGCTGGTATTCCGCAGCGCCTTTGGTCTGGAGCATGCTGCAGCCGGTGGTGCAGGATATTTAATGTCTCAGGCCATTGCCCACGGTATACGACGCGGGCTGTTTTCCAATGAAGCAGGCATGGGCAGCGGCCCCAACCTTCACGCAATTGCCACCCCTTATCCGAACCATCCGGTGACTCAGGGCCTGGTTTCCATGTTCAGTGTGTTTTTCGACACGATTGTGATCTGCACTTCGACAGCCGCCATCATTCTCGTCTCCGGTGTCAGTTACAGCCCTGATCAAACGACAGGGATCGTACTTACCCAGAACGCACTGGCAGAAAGCATGGGCATCTTTGGCAAACCTTTTATTGCCTTAATCACTCTTCTGTTTGGTTTTACCTCCATTGTCGCCAACACCTATTACGGAGAATCGAGCCTGCGCTTTATCCATAACAGCGAAGCTGCTGTGCGTGTTTATCGCCTGCTGGTTCTTGGTATGGTGTTTTGGGGAGCCGTTGGCAGCCTGCCATTGGTTTGGGCACTGGCCGATATCACCATGGCGGTGATGGCCATAATCAACCTTGGGGCAATCCTGATTCTTTCAAAGTATGCCTTCCTGCTGCTGGAACATTTTGAACAGGGCATTCAGCGGGGTACTAATCCCACATTCAATAGCAATGATTTCCCGGAACTGAAACGACTGCTGGACAGAGATGTCTGGAGTTCCGGGGCTGGTGATAAGCAGCTCTCCACCAACCGGTAAAAAACCAATATTTCTGACCACTTTTAAAACATATCCCCTAAAAACACGTCAGTTGTCAGGTGTTTTTCACACCTGCGGAAAGCACCGCGACAACTACAAACATACCTCTAGCCACATGTGCAGAAATACAAAAAACACCTACCCTTTCCAGAACTAATACCTAGGTTCAATACGGTTAATCACTAATATTCAATTTTTACGACATCAGTAATATCCAAAAGTCCCTCGTGGTCAAAACTCTCAATTACGACTCCTTCCAACTAAAACGAGTAAGTGTATGAGTGAATTCATCTCCGCCGTGAACGGTGTGATCTGGGGGAATGTGCTTGTTTATCTCCTGCTGGGTGCCGGTCTGTACTTCACTGTGGCCAGTCGCTTTGTCCAGCTGCGTCGGTTTGGCTTCTCTTTCAAGTACATGCTGAACAGTCGCTCAACAAGCGAAGACCATCATATCTCTTCATTCCAGGCATTCTGTACCAGTCTTGCTGCCCGTGTGGGTACAGGTAACCTGGCCGGTGTGGCCGTTGCTATTTACACCGGAGGCCCGGGTGCCATTTTCTGGATGTGGCTGATTGCCCTGCTGGGTATGTCCACCAGCTTTGTGGAAAACACTCTGGCTCAGATCTACAAGTCCAACAAGCATGACGGCACCTACTACGGTGGCCCGGCCTACTACATTGAGAAGGCTATGGGCATACGCTGGTTGGGTATCGCCTTCTCCATCTCGCTGATTATTGCGTTCGGCTTTGCCTTTAACAGTGTTCAGTCCAACTCCATTGCAGCTGCTCTGTCGACCTACGACATCCCACCTCTGGGTGTGGGTATCGCGCTGGCCGTGGTAACTGCCATGATTATCTTTGGCGGTATCCGTTCCATTTCCCGCTTTGCGGAGATGGTCGTACCATTTATGGCTCTGCTGTACATTGTTATTGCCCTGGTTGTTATGGTGATGAACATTGCTGAGCTGCCAGCCGTATTCGCTCTGATCTTCAAGAGTGCTTTCGGTCTGGAAAGTGCTGTCGGCGGTGGTGCTGGCTACCTGGTCAGCCAGGCAATCCAGCAGGGTGTTACCCGTGGTCTGTTCTCCAACGAGGCAGGTATGGGTAGTGGCCCGAACGCAGCAGCAACCGCAACGCCGGTTCCACACCACCCGGCCACTCAGGGTCTGTTGGGCATGGTCGGTGTATTCGTTGATACCATCGTCATCTGTTCTGCCACTGCCGCTATCATTTTGCTGTCCGGTCAGCTGGATCCAACCAGCGGTGTTACCGGCATCAACCTGACTCAGCAGGCACTGAGCAGCCAGATTGGTGCGATCGGTCATCACCTGATCGCTCTGGCAATTCTGCTGTTTGCCTTCACTTCTGTGATTGCCAACTACTACTACGGCGAATCCAACCTGCGCTTCATCTGCAACAAGGAACCAGTGATTATGGTGTTCCGTGTTCTGGTGCTGGGTATGGTGGTCTGGGGCGCTGTCGGTGAGCTGCCTCTGGTCTGGTCTTTCGCTGATATGTCCATGGGCATCATGGCTTTGATCAATCTGGTTGCCATCATCTGGCTGGCCCGTCATGTGTTCCCGGTTCTAAAAGACTTCGACGAACAGATCGATGCAGGCCTGCAGCCTGAGTTTGATCGGAAGAAGTTCCCGTTCCTGGACAAGACCATGGATCAGGACGTTTGGGATAGCGAAGAAGAAGAGAGCTGTCGCAAGCTGGATCAGGGTTACAACTGCATCTGCTCCAACTGCAACCCGATCGAGAAAGCTGAAAAAGCGTCTTAAATACGCGGGTTAAGGAAAAAGGCCGGTGTCTCTCTATAGACTTATTTCTATAGAGAGACACCGGCCTTTTGCCAACGACAATCAGTCATTCAAAGCCGCTTTCGGCAATGCAGCTTTACGGCTTGGTCTTGATGGTGATTGAACTGTTGTGGAAGCGTAGACCGCGAAGCTCAATAGAGCCAAACGAAGGGCCATTTGCACTAGCCCCCTTGGGTCTCAGGTTCGACAGCGAGACATTCTCGATATATTCCGGCAGGTTGATGGTGATCGAACCATCCGCCAGATTAATTTCCAACGGCTGCACACCTTCGGCGTAACGCACACCTCTCACTGAAGTATCCGACTGGATAAAGCCCAGTACCGGAAAGGTGCTTTGTGCGACTTTCGCCAGACCATTCAGGCCGGCATTACGCGCTTCAATTTCCTGCTGGTCGTTCTCAACACCCTGTCCGGCAATCGCAGACATCTCAAAATTATTGAGCGGTTTTAACTCGGCCCGTGCTTCTCCCGGCATCATGATCAGTACCGCGAACATCAGCGCGGCAGACAGCAAGATCGTGAGATAAGGAGAGAGACTTTCTGCAGGGGTATGAATGGGCAATGCCAATGCTTTGGCACGACGGCTCCCGGTTTTCATATCAGCAACATCCTGTAACAGTTTTCTACCGCTGCTCACCAGAAAAACATCTGAATATCAGTGTGTTAGAGGTCGAACAGTGCCTGATCATCCTTGTCTGGCTCTTCAACTATAGACAAACATTCCGCACCGGTTTGACGGGTTTCACCGGCTCGGGTACTGTTCACTCTTCCCGTCTGAACGCGCCTTCTCTACAGCGCGAATACAGGCCCCACCCTGCTTCAGAAAAGCATGGCGAAATAGCATGGCGAACAGAACCGACTCTGAAACCGGCGCAGCAACCCGCTCCGGATTTGCTTTTGAAACCTCACTGGGCGAACTGGAGAAAACAGTTCGGGAACTGGAATCCGGTGATCTGCCGCTGGAACAGGCTCTGAAAGCCTTTGAGAAAGGTATTCGCCTGACCCGCGACTGCCAGAAAGCCCTGCAGGATGCCGAGCAGAAAGTCCGCATCCTGCTGGAACAGGACGGACAAACCACCCTTCAGAACTTCGATCAGCCAGAAGAGAATTAATGCACTTCTCCGATTATCTGGCCTCTTGCCAGCAGTGGGCCAATGCCGGCCTCTCCGCAAGTCTTGAACGCGCCAATATCCACAACGACCGTATTCGCGAAGCTATGGCCTACTCAACGCTGGCCGGTGGCAAGCGTGTACGACCGCTGCTGGTTCTGGCCAGCTGTGAAGCTCTTGGTGGAACAGCAGAACAGGCTCTGCCTGCGGCCTGCGCGATTGAATTGATCCACACCTATTCCCTGATCCATGACGACCTACCCGCCATGGATGATGACGATCTGCGCCGCGGTCGTCCGACCTGCCACAAAGCCTTTGATGAAGCCACTGCTATTCTGGCCGGTGATGCTTTGCTCACACTGGCTTTTGAAGTCGTTGCCGACCATGACCAGTTACCAGCAGAAATTCGTCTTAAACAATCTCTCGCTCTGGCCAAAGCGGCTGGCTGTAATGGCATGATCGAAGGCCAGGCCCGGGATATGCAGGCGACCGGACGAGAACTGACTCTCGATGAACTGAAAGCCCTGCACGAACACAAGACCGGAGCACTGATCCGGGTGGCATGTTCAATGGGTGCGCTGGCTGCCAATGCTAATCCTGACCAGCGTGCCGCGCTGGAAGAGTATGCCGACGCTATTGGTCTCGCCTTCCAGGTTCAGGACGATATTCTTGATGTCACCGCGACCGCAGAAGAGATGGGAAAAACCCAAGGCTCCGATATTGCCCAGGGCAAGAACACCTATGTGTCTCTGTTAGGTCTTGATGCTGCAAAGCAGGAAGCGCAAAGCCTCTACCACAAAGCACTGTCAGCGCTGGAACGCGTTGCTGACGAACAACAGACATTGCGGCTCAGGGAGCTGGCTGCTTACATCATTCATCGTAACAGCTGAGTTCACTGGAAAGCCTGATTATCAATGTCGCTGCTCGAAACAATAATAACGCCACAACAACTCCGCCAACTCTCTGAAGACCAGCTTCCGGAGCTTGCCACAGAGCTACGCCGGGAGCTGATCCGCTCGGTCTATGAGACCGGCGGCCATCTGGGTGCCGGCCTTGGCGTTGTCGAGCTGACCATTGCCCTGCATTACGTGTTCAACACCCCGGAAGATCGCCTGATCTGGGATGTTGGCCACCAGTGCTATCCACACAAAATACTGACCGGGCGCAGAAGCGAAATGTCCGCCCTGCGCCAGACCAATGGCCTGTGTGGTTTCCCGTCCCGGGACGAAAGCCTATATGATGCTTTTGGTACGGGCCACTCCAGCACATCGATCAGTGCGGCACTGGGCATGGCCATGGCTGCCCGAATCAAGGGTGAAGAGCGTCAGGCGATTGCAGTGATTGGCGACGGAGCCATGAGCGCAGGGCAGGCCTATGAAGCCTTGAACCACGCCGCCTGTGAACAGGCCAATCTGCTTGTCATATTGAACGACAATGACATGTCGATTTCTCCCAGCGTGGGCATGCTGGCGCGCTATCTCCGGGGGTTGCAAAATCGGGAGCAGCCACGCAAAGAACGTACGATCCGGTTTTCCAACCACGGCATGAGTCTGACCGGGCCGGTTGATGGTCACAACCTTCCCAAATTGATCAACACATTGAAAACTCTGCGTGATCAGCCTGGCCCAAAGCTATTACATATCACTACGCAGAAAGGCAAAGGCTTGCCGGAAGCTGAAGCAGACCCGGTGAAGTACCATGCCGTTGCCAAAGTCGCAGCTCATAAACAGCAGAACACAAAAAAGCAGCCATCCTGGTCAAACCGCTTTGGCGAATGGCTGTGTGAAACCGCAGCGAAAGATGATCGCCTGTTTGGTATCACCCCTGCGATGAGAGAAGGCTCAGACCTGATTCGTTTCTCTGAACAATTCCCGGAACGCTACAGCGACGTTGCTATAGCTGAGCAACATGCCATCACTTTGGCAGCAGGTCTGGCCTGCGAAGGCATGAAGCCTGTTGTGGCTATCTACTCCACCTTCCTGCAACGTGGCTATGATCAGCTGATCCATGATGTGGCTCTGCAGAATCTGGATGTGCTGTTTGCCATCGATCGGGCGGGTCTTGTTGGTGAAGACGGTCCGACCCATCACGGCCTTTATGATATTGCCGCTCTGCAGACCATTCCCAATATGGTCCTGATGGCCCCATCCGATGAAGATGAACTGAAGCAGATGCTGACTTTGGGATATGAATACTCAGGGCCGGCGGCTGTTCGCTATCCGAGAGGAGCGGCCAAGTCTTCCTATGGAAGTGATCCCCTAACTCTGGGGAAAGCCAGAACATTGAGAGCTGGCAAAGATGTAGCGATTTTGGCGTTTGGCTCTTTGGTTGAAACGGCATTAGCCGTTGCTGAAAAGATTGATGCCACCGTTATAGATATGCGCTTTATTAAACCTCTGGATCAAGAAGCCATTTTGAAAGCGGCAGATACGCACTCAACACTTCTGACGCTGGAAGAAGGTTCCGTTCAAGGCGGAGTTGGTGAACGAATCAAATCCCTACTTCAGAATAAAGCCTGCCGCGTTATCACCCTAGGCACTCCCGACAGATTTATACCTCACGCCGCCAAAACTGATCAATTAATAGACTGCGGTCTGAATTCTGAGAGCATTTATCAAACATTGGTTGATGTCGGTCATCAATAATTAATAGACAGCACCCGTTGTTACCAAATCATCACCAAGATCTTACAAATTGTGATAATCAGCAAATAATTGTCACAGATCAGGTATTTATCACCATATACAGCGCACAAGCGCTAAATAAAATATCCACATATACATAAAGCCATATAAAGGGATACCTCTGCGACAGAGAGATAATCACCCTTAACCCTTTAGGCAATTCTTCAGCAATCCCGAATCGGAACACGCAATGGGCGACGCTCGCACCAGGCCCTCTATTTTCTCGAAAATATACTGGGGAAAGTTTTTTCCAGCAGATAACACACGCAATTCGTACGCTTACGATATAGCGTCGCTTGCCCTGCTGTTACTGCCACTCACGCTATCGAGCTCCCTGACTTTTGGGGTCGGTAATCTGTTTGAGTACCTGGAACTCGGTACCGCCGCAGCCTTTGTATTATACATTTCAAAACTTCTGCACAATTTATATCCATTGTGCATGTGCATCATTGTCGCCTATTACTTTTCCCATAAAACATCACTGGGCAGTGTGAACTTTATCTTCTATTCCCTCTGCCTGTTTTATCTGGTGTCTGTTGAGGGGCAAAGGTTTTCTCCGATTTTTAATCTGCCTAACAATTCCTTCTATGCACTGGTCTGCCCGATTGCGACCTATCTCTACTGCAAAAAGTTCAAGCTGCAGTTCATGACTTATATGTCCATGAACCTGAACTTACAGCTGTTCAGGCATACCCTGCACTTTTCCATTTTTATTTTACTGGCCATGCTTCTGGCTAAGGCGACATCCGGATTCTCGATCCTGTTCAATGCTTGTACTCAAGAGCTGGGCGCCAATCCATTCTCTGTCTCCGGTGGACTCATGTATCAGCTGGTGATCACCAGCCTTAGCGCGATTGGTATACATGGTCCCAATATGATGTTTGCCACCCATGAAGAGATAGAAGAACTCACCACAAACAATATTGCGGTCTGGGAAGCAGGCAATGGCTCGTTAAATATTATCAGTGAAGGTTTTTATGAAGCCTTTCTCGCAATGGGAGGCTCCGGCAGCACGCTCTGCCTGCTTTTGTGCATCCTTATGTTTTCACGCCAGAAAAGCCATATTATGCTGGCACTGACAGCCCTTCCTCTCTCGTTATTTAATATCAATGAGATCGTGGTGTTCGGATTGCCGATCATCTTTAACCCTTTACTGATGATTCCTTTCATCATCACACCTCTCGTGCTGTTCCTGGTCACCTACGGCGCGATGTTTATCGGTCTGGTTCCCCCTGTGCAGACGATACTGTCCTGGATGACTCCACCTCTCATCAGCGGATATATAGCCACAGGTGAGAGCGTAAGTGGCGTGGTGCTTCAGATTATCCTTCTGGCTATTGGAACCCTGATTTACAAACCGTTTTATCTTGCCTTTGCTGGCCGCCAGAAAGAGGCCATGTTCAATAGCTACGATAAAGAAATTATCGATAAAAGCCTGTTTCGCAATTTGCTGACCAGCATTCGTGCCAGTGCGCTGCAAAACAAAAACCTGGCCCAGAGCCAGCAACGAATGATGCGGCTTTTCAAAGAAGGCTCACTGGTAATGCATTATCAGCAGATCAAACCGGTCAAGGATCGGGACTGCCTTTATTTTGAAGCGCTGATTCGCTATCGGGATGAGTTTGGCAAGATGCAGCCGCCAACCTTTATCAAGGATATTCAGGCTCTGAATATGATGCCCATGCTGGACAGAATGGTAATCGATCAGGTGCTGACTGATCTGAAGCAAATCCCTGCATCAACCAATATCCGTGTAGCCATCAATATTTCTGTGGCCTCGGCAGAACAGGCTGATGCCATTGACTATATGCTGTCACGGATCAACCACTTTGAAGTTCCATCTCACTGGCTGGAAGTTGAGATTACCGAAGAAGCCATGTTGAGCTCGAAAGTTCATCTCAAGGATGGGATCGAGCGCCTGCACGAGCATGGCATTAAAGTCTCAATGGATGACTTTGGTTCTGGTTATGCGTCCTTCCCTCATCTGATGAAGTATTCCTTCGACAAGATCAAACTGGACCGCTCTTTGTTGCTGGACGCCCATAGCGACAAAGGGAAAGAGCTCTATCGACTGGTGGCATCTCTTGGCCATATCAGTCAGTGTGAAGTGGTTGCGGAAGGTATAGAAACAGAAGACGAATATGAGTTTGTGAAATCCTGCGGTATCGATCTGGCCCAGGGCTTTTTATTCTCAAGGCCACAACCTATGACAGAGATTCTTCCCCTTATTACCTCCGCCCAGCAGAAATAGAGCCAATAAAAAACGGGAGCATCAAGCTCCCGTTTTGCAATCCCGTAACACTCAAGCGTTGTTGTACAAGTGGCCCAGCTTGCCAACCTTGGTCGCAATATAGCGCTCGTTGTGAGGATTCTTGCCGGTCTGCAGAGGTACGCGCTCAACAATATCAATATCGATATTCTTCAGGGCATCGACCTTGCGCGGGTTATTGGTCATCAGGCGCATCTTGGTAATGCCCAGATGGCGCAGCATCACTTCGCACATATCGTACTTACGCATATCCGGTGCAAAGCCCAGGCGCTCATTGGCTTCTACGGTATCCGCACCATCATCCTGCAGCTCATAGGCGCGGATCTTGTTCAGCAGGCCAATACCACGGCCTTCCTGACGCAGATACAGAATCACGCCTCGGCCTTCTTCTGCGATAGCCTTCATAGCGGCTTCAAGCTGGTAGCCGCAATCGCAACGCATGCTGAAAAGGGCATCGCCGGTCAGACATTCGGAATGAATCCGCCCAAGTACTGGCTCTCCGCTGCCAACATCCCCCATAGTCAGGGCTACATGTTCTTTACCGGTAGCCTCATCCTGGAACCCGTGCATAATGAATGTGCCATGGGGGGTGGGCAATTTGGACGCCGCCACAAAAACGGTTGACACTCGACACTCCTCAACAACTGGTCGCGGTGGGGCATTGTATCAGCAGCCGAACCATCAGGCGAGATGTTACTTTATAACATTAACAAAAAGAGTTTTTTTATGCCTTCACTACAAAGCTTTAGTACTGCGGTATAAGCGTAAGGATATTACTCTCTTCCCTCATATTGACATCACGCAGGAAGCTCATCCCCAGCAGAATCGGATGATTTCCGGGGATAACCGAAGCTTTGACGTTATAGAGAGTGATTTCCCGCACACTGACACTGGCCAGGGTGATCTGATAGCCACTCACCTGACCATTAGCCGTGTTGTAGATGGCAGGCGTTCCCTGCAGATAAGAGATTCCCAGCCGCCGTGCTTCTGATTCATTGATGCTGATATCCGAAGCTCCGGTATCCAGCACCATCCTTACACTGCGACCATTGATCTTGCCGTCCGTCCAGTAATGGCCATCGTTACTGCGCACCAGACGGACCTCGGTCTTCTCCGGAGGCTGATAGCTGCCGCTCTGCTCCCGGGACAGGCTAAGAGTCTTTCTCACGCCATCAACCACCACTATGGCCTGCTGGTTATTGGAAGAGATCAGCTTTACCGAGCCTACCTCCTGACCAGCCTTCACCAGCCGGCGCTGGCCATCAATTATCAGTACGGCAGAACCGGGAAACAGCCCTACCACCTGAACATTAGTAGCATGGGCCGAAAGCGGCATTACAGACAGGAGAGCCCAAATAATCAGAAGCACGGATCGTTGCATACCTGCAGCCCTGTTGTTTTTAACTTGAGCCGTTCGTTGGCCTGAGCCGATTGCTGGTTTATCCCCAAAGGGCGATAAGCACCTGCATAACAAGAAAAGCGTACACACCGGCAATCAAATCATCCAGCATAATTCCCAGCCCGCCATGCACCTTCTCATCGGCTACCTTGACCGGCCAGGGCTTCCAAATATCAAACAGCCGGAACAGCAGGAAACCAATAACAATCCACATCCAGCCAGTGGGCGCGGCAATCATGGTAATCCAGAAGCCACAGAACTCATCCCAGACGATACCCCCATGATCATGGACGCCCATATCTTCCGAGGTTTTGCCACACAGATAGATGCCTACCAGAGAGGCGACAACCACAATGCCAATATAAACGGGGAGAGAGAGTCCCTGCATCAACAGGAAGAAAGGAATGGCTGCCAACGTGCCGAATGTACCCGGAGCCTTGGGGGCCATACCACTGCCAAAGCCAAAGGCCAGCAGGTGTACGGGATTTGAGAGTTGTGGTTTGTTCACCGGAGGGTCTCAGCCGGAAGTCTAAAGAGGTAAACGGCTGACCTTACCGCAGAGCCGCCTGCAGAGCCAGCCAGAGATGCTTTTTGGGAACTTTCTGACAATCTGGTTAGTCATAATAACCATTGGCCTCTCAAGGATGAGTGATGTTATGGCTGTTGATTACTTGCTCCCCGCAACGGATAGATTGCCCCGGGCTGGTCAGAAGAGAGTCCGACCTCCATCCATGGCAGATAACCACCAGAGCAGCTCTCTCATTCAGCGCCTGAAAAAACGGGCAGGCATGCCGCTGACGTCCAGCCTCCAAGACATTTGCGCTCCACCACGGGATACTCCACCTCAGGTATCCATACTGGATCGCTCAACCACTCCCATCTCCCTGCTCTGGCAGCTGTCCAGCCTCAATCGTATGTGTAAACCTCTGGGAAGCGGTGTGTTTGGATCTGTTTATAAGATTCCACAGGTAGATGGTTTGCCTGCCAGCTTCGCCTGCAAGACCAACAACGACATCTACTGCTACCAAAGTCTTAAGCGTGAAGCCGAGCTGGCAGTCTCCCTCGATCATCCCAACCTGCTCAAATACCTCGGCGCTGTTACCCGAGAAAGCCTGCACAACAAGAGTATCGAAGTGTATATGGAGTGCATGGCAGGAAGTCTGGCGGATGATCTGGACCGTCCCCATACCACTCTGGAAAGCCTGCAATATCTTCGTGATATTGCAGCGGGGCTGAGCGAGCTTCACCGCAGACAGCTTGTTCATAATGACATCAAGATCGACAACATCCTGCTAAGCCCGACCGGGACAGCAGTTGTTGGTGACTTTGGTCGAACCCGTCGCGGTGTGCTGCCGCTTGAGGAGGTCTCCACTATCTACCCACCGGAGATGTCTCCCATCCATCCTTATCATCTGGAACGGATCAGCAGCAGTAATAGCGATCAGTCAGTGAAAACACCGGATTCAGGGATTGATATCCACAGTCCCCCGGGAAGCCCAACACCGGAACCCGTTGATGGTTATGAGCAGGGGAAAGCGGATATCTATGGGTTGGGCTATATCGGCCTGCAACTACTGACACAGCAAAAAGTGCCTCATGTCTGGAGTGACCGGAAAGAGGATCCCGCAGGAGATAGAAGACTGGAGCCTTTCAGAAAGATGCTGGCAAACAATCCGGCAGCACTATACGTCCTCGAAGATATTATTGCCCCGTGTCTGAATCTGGACATCAACCGCAGACCATCATCAGTCCAGATACTGGAAAGAATCGACCTTTTAATCCAGCTGTTCTGTCAGTTCGAGAAATGATTGTAGCTGCCGGGCTCTAAGGACTGACCATCCAGCCACAAGCCCTTTTTCTTGGTGATATGTCCGATACAGGTGACCGGTGTCGGGCACTGTTCTGACATTTGCGCGGTCATAGGTTTACCAGCAGGCCAGATAAAGCACAGCTCGTAGTCATCCCCACCGTTTAAAACTTTATCAATCGCCTCATCACCACAAACCTCCGCCAAAGCATCAGACACCGGCAGCTTTTCACTGAACAGCTCAGCGCCACAGTTGGAGGCTCTCAGGATATGGCTCAGATCTCCGGACAAGCCATCGGACACATCCAGTGCCGAGGTTGCGCCGTTTTCCAGTAACCATTGGCCAAGCGCAATACGTGGGGTCGGTTGCCAGTAGCGATCAACCAGATGCTGTTCAGCATCTGAGGTCACTGCCTTCTCGCCCAGAATATAAGGCAAGGCAGCGTTGGCTTCACCCGGTGTGCCGCTTACGTAGATAAGGTCACCCGGTCGGGCACCTGAACGTAACAAAGCCTTTCCTTTTGGGACGATACCCTGAACATGTACGCTAATCGTTAAAGGTCCACGGGTCGTGTCGCCACCAATCAAGGAGATACCAGCGGCATTAGCCATGGCTGCAAGACCATCGGCAAAACGCTGCAACCATTCCGGATTATTTTCCGGCAGGGATAAGGCAAGAGAAAAGCTGTGAGGTTTGGCACCCATGGCAGCGAGATCGCTGACGCTAACAGCAAGCGCGCGATAACCAATCAGATAAGGATCACCATTAGCGGTGAAGTGAACGTCAGCCACCAGAGTATCAATACTCTGGACCAGCTGTTGATCTGCGGGGAGGGAAATAAGAGAACAATCGTCGCCTATTCCCTGATCAGGAACACTTCCGGCTTCCGTCAGTTGCGGTTGCTGGAAAATGTTGCGGATCAGGGAAAACTCATCCATGAGTCATATCTCTTGTGAGACAGGGCAAGCTGGAAGAAGAACCTTAGCGGCTCTTGCGACGCTGATGGTTGTTGTTACGGCTGTTTTCACGGTAAGCCTTAACTTCTACCGGACGCAGAGTCAGAGCCAGCTTATCGAGAATACCGTTGATGTACTTGTGAGAGTCCTGAGCACCGTACTTCTTGGCCAGCTCAATACCTTCGTTGATAACAACGCGGTAAGGCACATCGGTACGTACCATCATCTCATAGCAGCCCAGACGCAACGCTGCACGCTCAACCGGGTCCAGCTGATCAAAACCACGATCCAGCAGAGGCGTGATGGTTTCGTCGATCTTGCTGACCTGACGGGCGATACCGCTCAGCAGTTCGTGGAAGAAGCCACCGTCTACACGGGTCATATCGTTACGGGCACGAAACTGTGCTTCGATATCCGTGATAGAGGCGCCAGCCATCTGCCACTGGTAAAGGGCCTGCAGTGCCAGTTCACGCGCCTTACGGCGGGTCTGGGTACGGCCCTTGTTGGTTTTGCTCTTGTCAGAAGACTGCTCGGAACCCTGTTCCGCAGTTTCTGCACTTACATTCTGAGCGCTCAAATCAAGACTCCAGATTCTTGAGCAGGCTCACCATTTCAAACGCAGCCAGGGCAGCTTCTTCGCCCTTGTTACCCATCTTGGTGCCGGCCCGTTCAATGGCCTGCTCGATCGTATCAACTGTCAGTACACCGAAGGAGACAGGGATTTCCTTCTCCATCATGACGCTGGACATGCCCTTGGTGCACTCACCTGCAACAAATTCAAAGTGTGGTGTACCACCACGAATTACCGCGCCCAGAGCGATAATGGCATCGTACTTGCCGGAGGCTGCAACCTTCTTCACTACCAGTGGCAGTTCAAAAGCACCCGGGCAACGAATGATGGTCAGCTGGTCTTCTTTCACGCCATGACGCTTGAGAGAGTCAATAGCGCCTTCAACCAGGCTCTCAACAACGTAGGCGTTCCAGCGTGTTACCACGATGGCGTAACGTCCGTCGTTTGGGGTCATCATTCCTTCAATGGTCTTGATGCCAGTCATGGCGATTCCTCACTTGTTCTTAAAAAGCAGTTCTTAAGCAGCTTGTGTCCGGTTCCCAGAGAGTACCGAACCGGATCATGAACAGAGCAGTGACTGCAACGACCTGTCATGGACCCGTAAATATTTTTTCGCCAGCCGCGTATTAAACACCGACTGGCGGGGGGAAGATAATCCGGAATACTCGCAGGAAACCGGTTATCTCCCAGAACCGATTATTCACATGGAATATTTTCGGTAATCTCCAGATCAAAACCGGAAATCGCACTGAAACGCAGCGGTGAGCTCAGCAGTTTCATCTTGCCAACACCCTGATCACGCAGAATCTGGGAGCCGGTACCAATAGTCATGTACACGCCGGCATGGGCGCCGGTGCTGTGATGGACACGATCCTTATCGGTAAATCGCGCCAGACTGGTACCCAGATCTTCGTACTGCTCTGCATCCAGCAACACCAGAACACCGATTCCCTCTTTGGCAATACGGGCCAGTGCCGCCGGCAGAGGCCAGCTGGAGCTGTCTGACTTACGGGCACCCAGCAGGTCACGGAAGGTTTCAGCCTGGTGCACCCGCACCATTGTAGGCTCCTCCGCATCAACCTGCCCCATACGCAGAGCGATATGAGTACGGTTACTGATGCTGTCCTTATATTCGGTCATATGGAAGTTGCCATAGACCGTTGGCAGCTCCCGCTCACTTATACGGGTAACCGTCTGTTCGTTCAGAATACGGTAGTGGATCAGGTCAGCAATTGTACCGATCTTCAGACCATGCTTTTCAGCAAAAATTTCCAGATCCGGGCGGCGGGCCATGGTACCGTCTTCATTCATAATTTCAACAATGACGGCCCCGGCTTCCAGACCGGCCAGACGAGCCAGATCAACACCAGCTTCAGTGTGTCCGGCACGCTGAAGAACACCACCGTCCATCGCCCGCAGAGGGAAGATGTGGCCCGGCTGGATAATATCTTCAGGGCGGGACATAGGACTGATAGCGACCTGTACAGTACGGGCACGGTCAGCAGCGGAGATGCCAGTGGTCACACCTTCGGCCGCTTCAATGGAAACCGTAAAAGCGGTGCTGTACACCTCTTTGTTATTGGCAGTCATCTGGGGCAGACCCAGGAAATCACACCGCTTGGCCGTCATCGGCATGCAGATCAGACCACGTGCGTAGGTGCACATGAAGTTAATAATTTCCGGCGTTACCTTTTCGGCAGCAACGATCAGATCACCTTCGTTCTCGCGATCTTCGTCATCCATCAGGATGACCATCTTACCCTGACGGATATCGTCGATCAGCTCTTGTGCGGTGTTCAGCTGCATAATTATTCTCTGTTCAGAGTGTTACAAAGCGTACTTGTTAAAGACGTTCAGCGACGTCTCATAAACCCGTGTTCAGCCAGAAAGCCTTCGGTCATTCCACCGGCTGCTCCACCAGAGTGAGCAGGCTGCTGTCCATTCTGGCCGGCGCTTAACAGGCGCTCGAGGTAACGGGCAATAATATCCACTTCCAGGTTCACCCGACTGCCCGGACGATAATGGGTGATTATCGTTTCCTCAGCCGTATGGGGCACTATATTGAGGCTGAAAATCGCAGATTCAACCGCATTCACAGTCAGGCTCACCCCGTCAACGGTAATAGAACCTTTCTCAGCAATGTACCGGGCAATCTCTGCCGGTGCCTCAACACGGTAAATCAATGAACGGCCGGATGGGGTGATATCAACAATACGACCAACGCCGTCCACATGCCCACTGACAATATGTCCGCCGAAACGGGACGTAGGCATCATCGCCTTTTCCAGGTTAACCGGGCTGCCTACTGACAGCTCACCCAAAGATGTACGACGCAGGGTTTCCCGGGACACATCCGCAGTAAAACCATCGCCCGGCAGAGTCACGGCAGTCAGGCAGACACCGTTGGTAGCAATACTATCGCCCAGCTTCACATCGCCAAGATCAAGCTTTCCGGTCGCTACGTGCAGGCGGACATCTCCACCGCGTTCTTCCATACGACGGATAGAACCTACAGCTTCAATAATGCCAGTGAACAATCTTTACTCCTTAAGTGTTGCTGTTTGTGAGCAACGCCTTATAAACGCTCTATTGGCTTGGCAGTAATGCGCCAATCCGGGCCAAACGCGCGGATATCATGAATTTTCAGCGGCACTTTCTCAGCCATTGTCTCAAAAGGCAACTGAAAAAGTGGCCGTGCATCGCTTCCCATCAGCACCGGAGCCATATACACCAGAAGCTCGTCCACCAGCCCGGCAGCTACAGCAGAACCGGCCAGCGTTGCCCCGGTTTCCAGCAGGACATTGTTACATTCCCGCCGCGCCAGAAAGGTCATCAACGCCCTCAGACAGACGCGCCCGGCGGCTTCAGGCAGCACGACAACCTCGGCCCCCAGAGCTTCCAGCTGACTGGTTTTGCCATTCTCATCCGACAGACAGGCAATAACAGTCTGCCCGGGGAGAGTCAGGATTTTTGCATCAAGGGGAATTCGCAGGCGCGAGTCTACCACAACCCGCACAGGTTGTTTCTCTGCGGCGGCTGCCGGGTGATCGATTCGCAGCTCATTGACCCGCACGGTCAGAGAAGAATTGTCATGGATGATGGAGTCCACTCCGGTCACGATGGCACAGCTTTGGGCTCGCCACTGCTGGACATCAGCCCGGGCATCCGGCCCGGTAATCCATTGGGATTCACCAGAAGCCATAGCCGTGCGGCCATCCACACTCATGGCCATTTTGCAGCGCACGTAGGGCAACTCCTGCTCCATACGCTTAAAGAACCCGGCATTGATCTCACGGGCTTCTGCTTCCATCAGCCCAGAGGCTGTCTCGATTCCGGCCTTTTTCAGAATCTCGAAGCCGCCACCGTTCACCCTTGGGTTCGGGTCACGCATAGCCGCCACAACCCGACGAATACCGGCTTTCACCAACGCCTCAGCACAGGGGGGCGTGCGCCCGTAGTGGGCGCAGGGTTCCAGGGTCACATAAGCGGTTGCGCCTTCCGCCTCGCCGGCAGCTTTCAGGGCATTAATTTCCCCGTGGGGGCCACCGGCCGGGCTGGTATAGCCTTCGCCAATCACTTCACCATTACGCACCAGCACACAGCCTACGGTTGGGTTGGGCATGGTGGTATAGATGCCCTTGCGGGCCAGACGCAGAGCGCGGGCCATAAAGTCATGGTCCGCGCGGGAAAAGAGGGAGGAATCTGACATGGGGTATTTATCTTCTGTTCAGCCCTTTCAGGCCAGCCAGCATAGCGGTTTATGACTAGCTTTTCTGGCTGCGGGTCAGTGAGCCATGGGGCGTTTTCTCGAGCCGCTCGATCTCTTCCCGGAACTGGTTCAGATCCTCGAACTCCCGGTAAACCGAAGCGAAGCGGATATAGGCCACTTCATCGAGATCCTTCAGCGCATTCATAACCTCTTCACCCACGGCAAGGGATTTCACCTCACGCTCGCCCGTCGCCCGCAGACGCTGCTTGATGCGGTTAATAGCCTCTTCAACCTGCTCTATGCTGACCGGACGCTTTTCCAGTGACCGCAGCAGACCAGCACGGAGCTTCTGCTCATCAAAGGGTTCACGGGAGCCGTCGCGCTTGATCAGGCGAGGCATCAGCAGCTCGGCACCTTCATAGGTGGTAAAGCGTTCTGTACAGGAGGTGCATTCCCGACGCCGGCGCACCTGGCAACCATCCGCTACCAGTCGGGAGTCGATAACCTTGGTGTCTTCTGCGTTACAAAAGGGGCAATGCATGGGTCGCCAGTTCTAGTGTTCTCGAGAACTGAAATAGTACCCTGTCGATATTGAAAAACAAACACTTGCGCCAAAATGCAAAAAGCCCGTGATTTCAGGTTGTTAAACCTTCCGATCACAGGCTTTTACAGCAATGTCTACGGCGTATTAGTCGACTTCGATCAGACGATCCAGCACAGCACGCTGCTCATTCAGCTTTTTAAAGCGCTCTTCCGCGTCTGCAATATCTTTGGCGCTGCCGCCACGCTGCTTGACCATATCCGGATGATTCTTCAGTGCGATCTTCCTCCAGGCCTTTTTGAGGTTGTCACTGCTCAGGGTGTCGCTGCTCAGTTTGAAAGCCTTCAGAGCAGAATCGATAACCTCAGGACTATCAACCTTGGTTGGAATCTGAGGTCCATTCTGCTCCTGACGTGGAGGAGGCGGCGTAAAGCCACGGCCAGGGCGGAAGCCATAAAACTCTTCAAAGAAGTTAAAAGGCTTCCCCTTTGGTTTGGATTCTTCTGACTTGGATTCTTGTGATTTAGAGCCTTCAGGCTTTTGCTCTTCTTTGGCTTTCTGGGAAGACTCTGCCTTAGGAGCTTCTTGCTCAGCTCTTGGCTCAGCCTGTGGCTTAGCTCTTGATTGAGCCTTTTCCTGCTGCGGCGAAGGCTTCTGAGATGCCTGCTCTCGCTTTGGCTGAGCCGTGAAACCTGGCATTTCAAAGCAGCCACCATCCATAACCAGCTCATCCAGCAGGCTGATGCCCATCAGAAGATCAAAAATATTAAAGGCTGGCTCTACTGGTGCCTGAAAAGCCGGGCGAGGCGCCTGAAATCCATAGCTGTTGAAGCCAAAGCTGTTAAAACCAAAGCTCATGAAGGGATCAACTTTCCTGAATGCTGACTGGCGAGGAGTGGAAGTCGCGTGACATGAGCAGCCAAAGTGCGAGGCTGGCACATCAATAACGATGAAAGCCGGACGCCCGAAAAAGGCTGGCTGTCCCATAGGGCTGTAAGCAGATGCAGCACGGAACATTTGGGGAGCGCGGCGCGCACCACCTACAAAAGCCGGTCCAAAAAGGTTTCCAAACATACAACCACCCTCTCGTAGTCCACAAAATTCATTTATCTGCAGGTTTGAGAGAAGGATTCCTCCTAAGTTTCATGCCTTGCGCTTATTGTCAGCCAGCCTGACAGCATTGCTATTAAAAACCGGCCATAACAGCCCGCCATAAACAGGCAGCTCCGCAGGCTTCTGCAATACTCTTTTTTCTAAATAATGGGGGATGCCGATATGCCGCAGAGGATCACTTTGCCAGCAATTACACAACTGACACTTTTTCTTCTGCTACTGCCCACTCAAGTTACTGCCCAGCTTATGAGCTACAGCGAGCTCGACCAGCTTCTGGCAAGACGGCCCAATGAACAGGAAGTCATTCAAAAAATAGAAAAACAGCGGTCAGAGGAAAGTAAAAGTTATACCTATCTACACTGGCTGAATGGGGATTATGGAACCGTTGATCAGACATGCAGTGCCAACCCTCTTTCCATTGCTGCAGACCATAACTGTTTCCAGCTCGTTCAACATTTCCTGAAAACCCGGGGGGCCGGATACTTTAATAGACTCTACCCAAACACAACGCCACCCTACAAAATTCTCAACAAGCATGGTTTAAGCCTGTTGGGCTCTGCTATTCAGCATAACAATATGGAAGCCGTTATTTACTTACTCTCCGAAGCCTTTCCTCCCGACTATACCGGGAAAAATACGCCCATCGCCACGGTAATGGCATTAGAGTTTCAACATTATGCTATAGCCAACTATTTGATGTACCGTGGTTCAAATCTGCCTGAGACACTTTCACAGAATGTACCTGCGGATATCGCAGTGAATGTCGTTATCGCTCGTATTGATCATGGGCTTCACGTCAACGGTCCGCTATTAAGCACAGCACTCCATCAGGCCGTGAATAATAGACGTCTCAATCCCCTGATACGGCTTTTAAATACCCAAAAGGTCAGCACTGCCGATCTGGCAAGCCAACTGAACACTACCCGTGAATTATTGCGCACACAGAAACAAGCAGGCAATCAAGTCGACTCTAGTGTGCAACAGGTTGAATCGGTATTGGCCACGCATTTAAAGATGCAGCCTATGCACAGTCTGCCGGTATCGGATTTGAACGTGAAGATGTGATTTTATGAACGGCCAATACAACAATGCCCCTCGCCGCAAGCGAGAGGCATTGTTAATGGCTGTAAATGTCAGATCAGCTTACGCGTAAACAGGCAGACGGTTGCAGATTTCCAGAACCTTGGCCTTGGTCGCTTCCACAACAGCATCGTGCTGGTCAGTACCAATGCTGTCCAGAACATCAGCAATCCAGCCAGCCAAAGCTGCACTATCTTCGCCGCTGAAGCCGCGACGGGTAATTGCCGGGGAGCCGATACGCAGACCACTGGTCACAAATGGAGAACGAGGGTCATTAGGAACTGCGTTCTTGTTGACCGTGATATTGGCTTTGCCCAGCGCAGCTTCTGCATCCTTACCGGAATACTCTTTACCGATCAGATCCACCAGGAACAGGTGATCGTCAGTACCGCCGGAAACAACATTGATGCCACGCTCGATCAGGCCACCGGCCATGGCACGGGCATTCTCAACAACCTGCTGCTGATAAACCTTGTATCCGTCTTCCAACGCTTCCTTGAAGCACACAGCCTTGGCCGCCACGATGTGGCACAGCGGGCCGCCCTGGCTTTCAGGGAACACAGCGAAGTTCAGACGCTTGTGCAGATCTTCATCGGTAGAAGCAGAAACAATCAGACCGCCACGTGGGCCGCCCAGAGTCTTGTGGGTGGTCGTGGTGCAGACATCAGCAAATGGAACCGGGCTTGGGTAAACACCCGCAGCTACCAGACCGGCGATGTGTGCCATATCGATAAACAGGTACGCGCCAACCTTATCGGCGATTTCACGGAACTTCGCCCAGTCCACAATTCGGGAGTAGGCGGAGAAGCCGGCGATAATCATCTTTGGCTTGTGTTCTTCAGCCAGACGCTCTACTTCGGCGTAATCAATTTCGCCGGTTTCAGGGTGCAGTCCGTACTGGATGGAGTTGTAGATACGACCGGAGAAGCTCACCTTGGCGCCGTGGGTCAGGTGACCACCATGGGCCAGGCTCATGCCCAGAATGGTGTCGCCCGGCTGGCAGAGAGCCATAAAAACAGCGGCGTTAGCCTGGGAACCGGAGTGAGGCTGGACATTGGCGTAGTTGGCACCAAACAGCTCCTTGGCGCGATCGATGGCCAGCTGCTCAACAACATCAACATACTCACAGCCACCGTAGTAACGCTTGCCAGGATAGCCTTCGGCATATTTGTTGGTAAGTACGCTGCCCTGCGCTTCCATAACCCGTGGGCTGGTGTAGTTCTCGGAAGCAATCAGCTCAATATGCTCTTCCTGACGAACAGCTTCAGCCTGCATGGCTGCGTTCAGTTCTGGATCGTAATGAGCAATATCTGAATAGTCTTTAAACATCTCTCCATCCCCCGGATGTCTTTTCATTCAAGCCAGTTTCTGGGGCGCCATTGTAATACAGCACAGGTAAATAAATACCCCCAATCACACCCGTTTATTTTTCTGCAATCCTAATAGGGTTACACAAAATTTAACTGCAAGCACACTTTTATAACAATTAATTCTATAAACACTCCAACACGTTACGTTGATTATTCCTTCGCCGGATCAGCCTTCTTCTTTCGCTCAAGCCTTTTATGATGGGTCGCAACAGATATAAGGGCAGCACTCTAATTCTTCCCCTTATAACCTGCCTATTTCACCGGGATTGATTGCCGGATGTCTGCTGATTAAGTATGTTTAGCGGTTTAAGCAGATTTCTTCCGAGAGACATTTCCCTATGGCTCAATATGTTTACACGATGAATCGCGTAAGCAAGGTCGTGCCGCCTAAGCGCACGATCCTGAAAGACATCTCCCTGTCTTTCTTCCCTGGCGCGAAAATCGGTGTACTTGGTCTGAACGGTGCCGGTAAGTCCACCCTGCTGCGCATCATGGCTGGTGTTGATACCGAGATTGACGGTGAAGCCCGCCCACAGCCTGGCCTGAACGTTGGCTATCTGCCACAGGAACCGGAGCTGGACCCGAACAAGACCGTTCGTGAAGTGGTTGAAGAAGCGCTGGGCGAACTCAAGAAAGCTCAGGAAGATCTGGATGCGGTTTACGCGGCCTACGCTGAGCCGGATGCGGACTTCGACAAGCTGGCCAAGGAACAGGCTCGTCTGGAAAACATCATCCAGGCCGCTGACGCCCACAACATCGAGCGTAAGCTGGACGTTGCCGCCGACGCACTGCGTCTGCCGGAATGGGATGCCAAAGTCGCTAACCTCTCCGGTGGTGAACGTCGTCGTGTAGCTCTGTGTCGTCTGTTGCTGTCCAACCCGGACATGCTGCTGCTCGACGAGCCAACCAACCACCTGGATGCCGAATCCGTAGGTTGGCTGGAACGCTTCCTTTGCGAATACCCGGGTACTGTTGTGGCGATCACCCACGACCGTTACTTCCTGGATAACGCTGCCAACTGGATTCTGGAACTTGACCGTGGCCACGGTATTCCATGGGAAGGTAACTACAGCAACTGGCTGGAGCAGAAGGAAGCCCGTCTGGCGACTGAACAGAAGCAGCAGGACGCGCACCGTAAAGCCATGGCACAGGAACTGGAATGGGCCCGCTCTAACGCGAAAGGCCGTCAGTCCAAGTCCAAGGCCCGTCTGGCTCGTTTCGAGGAAATGCAGTCCCAGGACTTCCAGGCTCGTAACGAAACCAACGAAATCTACATTCCACCTGGCCCACGTCTGGGTGATAAGGTTATCGAAGTTAACGGCATCTCCAAGGGCTTTGGCGACCGTATGCTGATCGACAACCTGAGCTTCAGCGTACCTAAGGGTGCGATTGTTGGCGTAATCGGTGGTAACGGTGCCGGTAAATCCACCCTGTTCAAGATGATCTCCGGTCAGGAACAGCCTGATTCCGGTACGGTTGAACTGGGTGAAACCGTCAAGATCTCCAACGTGCAACAGCTGCGTGATGAACTGGACGACACCAAGACTGTATGGGAAGCGATTTCCGATGGTCAGGACATCCTGCGCATCAACAACTACGAAGTGCCATCCCGTAACTACATCGGTCGCTTTAATTTC
The DNA here is from genome assembly GCF_900174585.1 of Parendozoicomonas haliclonae. Classification (GTDB taxonomy): domain Bacteria; phylum Pseudomonadota; class Gammaproteobacteria; order Pseudomonadales; family Endozoicomonadaceae; genus Sansalvadorimonas; species Sansalvadorimonas haliclonae. The sequence goes on from NZ_FWPT01000008.1 coordinate 34,533, forward strand.
AAGGGCGGCGACCAGCAGAAGCGTGTTGGTGAACTCTCTGGTGGTGAGCGTGGCCGTCTGCAGCTGGCCGCAACCCTGAAGCACGGCGGTAACGTACTGCTGCTTGACGAACCTTCCAACGACCTCGACGTAGAAACCCTGCGTGCACTGGAAGAAGCTCTGCTGGCCTTCCCGGGCTGTGCCATGGTTATCTCCCACGACCGTTGGTTCCTCGACCGTGTTGCGACTCACATCCTGGCTTACGAAGGTGAGTCCAAGGTGACCTTCTTTGAAGGTAACTACACCGAGTATGAAGCTGATCGTCTGGAGCGCCTCGGCCCAGAAGCTGCTGGCCCGCACCGCGTGAAGTACAAGCGCATCGACGCTTAATCACAGTACGGCATGTGATTGCAGAAGCAGCACTGTAAAGTGCTGCTTCTGCCTACCTCCTATTCCCTACCTTATTCCATCCACTGCTACCACTATCATCCCCGGACAATTCGGTTGTCGTTATTACTGACTGAACCCTGAGTAAAAAATGTTACATTAGACGCTTTTGCGCCAAGGTTAGTGAATGAGAGCCATCGAAATGTTTGCCGGCATAGGGGGCTTCCGGCTTGCTTGTGACGAGCTGGGTATTGAGACCGTGTGGGCAAATGATATCGAACCGAAAGCCAGCACTGTCTATCGCGACAGGTTTGGCAAAGGTGTTCATATCGAAGGTGATGTCTCTCAACTGATCGACCAGATTCCTGACCATGACCTACTGACTGCTGGCTTCCCCTGCCAGCCCTTCTCCAGCGCAGGCAAGAAGCTGGGTATTGAAGATGTGCGCGGAACCCTGTTTGAAAAAATCGTGCAGGTTATCCGCAATAAAAAGCCCAAGTTCTTTGTTCTGGAAAACGTTAAACGTCTGCTGTCCATGGACAAGGGTGCGCACTTCGCCACCATTCTCGATGCACTCTCTGAACTGGGTTATCTGGTGGAATGGCGAGTACTCAACGCCGTGAACTTTGGCCTGCCGCAAAACCGCGAACGCGTGGTAATCATTGGTCACCTCGACCATGGCGTGAAGTCTTATCTGTGTACCGCACAGGATATTGCCACGAGCTTATCTGTGCGCCAGATTGGCGCGGTTGCCAACCTCTCTCGCTGGCCGAAGATTACCGACCACGGCGCCAAATTCCATAACTGGGGGCTGGCCACTCAAGGTCGCTTCCACCACGCCAAAATTGATTCCTTCTCGGATGCTCTGCCAGCAGTGAAGCTGTCTGCCATTCTGGAGAGTGATCCTGACCGGTCTTTTTACTTTACCGAAGATACCCTGGAACGCATCAAGACCAGCGAAAAGGTCGATCGTTTCTACAATGGTGTTGAGATTCTTTACAATCAGAAAGGTGGTGCCCGTATGGGTTACTCCATCTTCGGCACGGCCGGTGTTGCACCAACACTGACGTGTACCACCAGCCGCCATTACGAACGTTACAAGATTGGTGATGAGTTCCGTCGTCTGACCAATGTTGAATATGCGCGCATCCAGGGCTTCCCGGAGCAGCACTGCCAGACTGCATCCCGCTACGACCAGTACCCGCTGTTCGGCAATGCTGTTCCACCCCAAATGGTAAAGTGGGTTATCCAGCGCACTATCAATAAGCAGTGTGTCGATTTTCAGGCTCAGGTTGTTCAGGAAGAGCTCTTATGATCAGTAGTAGCGAATTACGGGCCGTTGTTAAGGAACAGCTGCCCGAGCTTGTTGAGCAGTTAAACCAATATCTGCGCGGTGAAAATGTTGCTGAGATTAAGGACATCCTTAATCGTGTTGGTCGAGGCGGAAAACTACCTCACTGGTATGACCTGCTGGCCTCCGGACAGTCGATGCCGAACCTGGATGGCAAAACCATCGGCAGCGTAATCGAAATGACTTTGCTGGGCGTGCTGGAAAAGCACACGCTGGCAGGTTTTGATATTCCCCCGCTGGATGTAAACCCGGCCAAGGGCGTTGATATTCCTCTGCTGGATCTGGGTGTGAAATCACCCTCCGAGAACTATTGCACCAGTGAACCGTTCTTCTCGGCCTACGAACGTATTCTTGGCAATGAGAGTGCGGCACTGATTCTGCTGACGGATTACCAGACTGCCAAAAAGAATCCTCCGCCTATCCGTATTCAGATTATTAAAGCGGCCTACCTTGAGGGCAGTGAGATTGCGGATAAGAACCTGTGTGCCATTGCCAGGCAAAACAAGGAACAGCTTTTCCACCAGAGTGAAGCTCTGTGCAAGAAGATGCTGCAGTTCCTCTGTCACCTGAATCAGCAGAACTGGCGAGCCAATGCTTTGTTGAAACTGCTGAAGGTTCTGTTTGCTTCTCCGGAAAAGATCAATGCCGAGGTCGACAAACTGGAGAGTGACTTCCAAGCCAAGGCTAAAAAGGCTCTGCAGCAGGGAACTGAACCTCTGCCTTTGAGTGAGCTGGAGCCGATCCTCAGCATCAAGGATTCCAATACCAAGGTGCCGTCAATTATCAACGCCTGTAGCGACTGGGTGATTGATAACCATAAGGACTTTGCCCGCCTGCCTAATGACAACGAATGGCAGCGTTTTCTCAAAAGTCCACTGAACGGAAAGATCGGGTTGAGCTTTGCCCTGCAATGGCGCTACAACTTCGGCAATCTGTTTAAATCCATGGTTTAAACAGGAACAAAAACCAGCTCCAGACCAGCTAACGTCCCTGGCAAAGGGGTCAGACCACAATATCAAACTGACATTGGGCTGGTTCTCCATCTCCCCCATCAATTACAGAGGCTGTGAGCAGCTTCTGTTCCTGCAGCGTTCTCTTGTAGAGCACCAGATCGAACTTGTTCATATCATCGAACAGGTCAAAGAACATCTGCGAGGTAAAAGGCTCGCCTTCCGAAGGTGTCACGGTAAAGTGAATATGCGGTGCGCGGAATGACACCAGTCCGAGGCCGGGGTCAGATTTGCCGGGTACCGGGTAGGAACCTGGAACAATGGTGAGGAAAACATAACGCCCCTGCTCATCAGTCACAGTGCGGCCTTCGTAACGGAAGTTTGGATCGCGCCAGTCATTGCGATGCTCGTTGGGGTGGTTATACATACCGTTCACACAGGCCTGCCAGATAACCACCTCAGCACCTGCGACGGGTTCACAGGCTGCATTTAAAACCCGTCCGCTCAGGGTGATCCGCATTCCCGCAGCCTGAGGGCCGTCCTCCGAGGTACGGGTCAGATCATTTTCCCAAAGAGGCTTTTGCAGGGGCTTCATCGGGCCGGCTCCGGATGCAGGCACCTTCAGACACTGTTCTGCCAGCGCAGATGACGCTCCGGCTACAGAGCCAGCCACCAGCAAATTTCCCAAAAATACGCGTCTCTTCATATCTTCCCCCCACTTTTCAATGTACGACCACAACAGGCTGTGACAACCTGTTCCATCAATGGTTCGCAGTATAGAAGTTAGCGAGAGGCTGGCCGCCCAAGCCACAAAGAAGTACCATAGTACAAACCAAATAAGGCTCTAGCACTGGAAACTGTTAGTGCTAAGATGGTTCTCACAAAAATTACAATAAGCTGATGAGAGGTAAGCCTATGAGCGGGAAGACTATTGACCAGTGGTTTGAAGAGTATGGTGAAAGTCACCAGAACAAACTCAACAAACTGATTCACTGGATCTGTGTACCTCTGATTTATATCGACATTATGGCTCTGCTTTGGGCTATTCCAGTTCCGTCCATCTTCGCAGAGACAAGCCCTTACCTGAACTGGGCAACCCTGTCCTCATTATTTATTCTGGCTTTCTATATACGTCTTTCACTGATGGTGACAGTCGGAATGCTGACCCTGACATTCGTCGCCTACTATGCCATTGCCGCTTTTGAGCAGGCTCAGATTGCTTCGCTCTGGATGACAGCTGTCGCTGCTTTTGTGGTGCTGTGGGTGTTCCAGTTTATTGGCCATCATGTTGAAGGCAAGAAGCCATCCTTCCTGAAGGACCTGCAATACCTGATGATTGGCCCTGCCTGGTGTCTGGGTTTCCTGTACAGAAAAACCGGTATCCCTTACTGAGTTGGATTTACAGCGTAAAACCTTCTTCTACCTGCGGATAATATGTTCCGCAGGTGGAACACTCATTCATCCTGCCAGCGCCCTTCACTGACCACACCCACAACCGTAGCTATCGCTCCATCGCCCGTCACATTACAGGCCGTACCAAAGCTGTCCTGCGCAAGATACAAGGCAATCATCATAGCAATTGCCGAGCTGTCGAAACCCATCATCGATGACAGTAACCCGAGGGAAGCCATAACCGCACCGCCCGGGATACCCGGTGCTGCAACCATTGCCACGCCAAGTGTTAGCAAAAACGGGATAAATTGCGCTGGAGTAGGGATCTGATTGGTTTCCAGAAAGGCGACGGCAATCGTGCAAACAGTCAGCGTTGTCGCACTGCCCGCCAGATGAATCGTGGCACAAAGAGGAACCGTGAAGTCCACCACATGGTTATTCACTTTCAGTTTACGGACACAATCGACCGTCACGGGAATCGTCGCTGCGCTGGATAGTGTACCGATAGCGGTCATATAGCTTGGCAGCATGGTTTTGATCATGGAGATAGGGTTTTTGCGAGCCATGCCACCAGCAATAGAGAACATCACCAGCAGCCAGACCCAGTGCAGAACTATCGCCACGCCCAGCACCCAGGCAAAGGTTTCCAGTGTACGGAAAACGGTTCCGGAGGCACCCATCTCGGCAAAGACGCCGCAGATGTAAAAAGGCAGCAGAGGAATAATCACATTAACCAACACCAGCTCGATAATGTATTTGCCCTGCTCTGTAGCTTTCAGCAATGCCTTCCCGTGGGTGATAGAAATCCCCATCCCGAACATAAAAGCCAGTACCAGTGCCGTCCCCACATCCATTAACGGTGCCAGTTCGATAACCAGCCAAGGCAGTATTTCCTCGCCAGAATCAAGGTTAGCCGCGAGCTTAGGAACAAGATCAGGGAGCAGTCCGGACGAAACCGTATAGGCAACAAGGCCTGCGCAGATCGTAGATAGATAAGCCAACAGCAAGGTGACACCCAGAATTCGGCCAGAACCTTTAGTCAGGCTGCCAATACCGGAAGTGATGTAAAAGAGAATAATCAGAGGGACAGTAAATCCAAGAAACTGCCCGAAAGCCGTCTTGAAAGTTACCAGCAATTTGATCAGGAATTCGGGGCCATACAATCCTGCGAGAATCCCCGCAGCAACCCCCAGCACCAGTCTTATGATTAGCTTCATAGGCTCAGGCTCCCTCTTTCTTCCAGCAGATGGCACAGGCGCTATCTGCTCAAGAATAGACCCCAATCCCACCACACGATCGTCATAAGAATAAATAACCAATGTGTTAGAGCTATTAACGATTAAGGAAAGAGTTGAGTGTTCGTGTTAAAAAGAACCAAGACTTTATGATTCAGTAATCCCGAATGGCCAAATCCAAAGTTCGCAAAGCCTTTGTCTGCACCGAGTGCGGCAGTGAATCCAGCAAGTGGCAGGGCCAGTGCCCTGACTGTCATGCCTGGAACACCTTCAAGGAGATCACTCTCGGCTCATCCCGTCCGCATATGGCTCCTGTCTCCGGAAGCGGAAGTCGGGCGGGTTTTGCCGGCAGCCTGACAGCCATCCAGAAGCTGTCGGAAGTCAGCGTGGAAGAAGCGCCGCGTTTCAGCAGTGGCTCATCAGAATTTGACCGGGTGCTGGGCGGTGGCTTTGTTCCGGGCAGTGCCGTTTTGATTGGTGGTCACCCTGGGGCTGGTAAGAGTACGGTTCTGTTGCAGACTCTCTGCCATGTCGCTTCATCCATGAAGGCGCTTTATGTCTCCGGTGAGGAATCCCTGCAGCAGATTGCCGCCCGTGCCCAACGTCTGGGACTGGCTACCGATCAGCTAATGATGCTGGCGGAAACATCGGCCGAGCGTATTGTGCAGGTTGCCGAACAGGAAAAGCCCGGCATCATCGTGATCGACTCGATTCAGGTCATGTTTATGGAAGGCGTTGATTCTGCTCCCGGTGGTGTTGCCCAGGTGCGTGAATCCGCAGCCTTCCTGACCCGGTTTGCCAAACAGACCGGAACTGTTCTGTTGATTGTCGGTCATGTGACCAAGGATAACTCTCTGGCAGGCCCAATGACTCTCAGCCATATCATCGATACTCAGATGATGCTGGGGAATACCGATGACTCCCGCTTCCGAATCATGCGCGCCACCAAAAACCGTTTTGGTCAGGTTAATGAACTGGGCATCTTTGCCATGACCGAAAAAGGTTTAAAGGAAGTGAAAAACCCTTCGGCCATTTTCCTGTCTCGTGGGGAGGAGAGCACATCCGGCAGCATTATCACCGTTCTCTGGGAAGGAACACGACCACTTCTGGTTGAGATTCAGGCACTGGTTGTGGAATCGCAACTGGGTAACCCACGTCGTGTGACCGTAGGTATGGATCAGAATCGACTGGCAATGTTGCTGGCCGTTCTTACCCGCCATGGCGGTATCTTTACCAGTGATCAGGATGTGTTTCTGAACGTAGTCGGCGGTGTTCGTATAACGGAAACCAGTGCTGACCTTGCCAGCCTGTTGGCTATTGTGTCCAGCTTTCGGGACGTGCCGCTGCCACAGGATATGATTGCGTTCGGTGAAGTGGGTCTGGCCGGTGAAATACGTCCGGTCGCCAATGGTCAGGAAAGAATCATTGAAGCTATCAAACATGGCTTCAAGAAGATTATCGTGCCGATTGCCAACAAGCCCAAGAAGGTCAATGAAGGTATCGAAATTATTGGTGTTACCAAGCTTTCTGATGCCCTTGATGCTATTTAGATAGCTGCTCTCTAAATAGCTGCGCTTTAACCAGCCTGAGTTGCCAGAAAACCAATAAGCTTTTCTGGCAACGATTTTCCTCTAGCTCACTGTCCGTAGTAATACCCTCTCCCGGTTTGATAAGAATTCAAAAACGGATGGCCGAGCAGCTGATCATAGCTCTCTCGTTTCAGGTAATCCGGCTCCATCATTCGACCGAGGAAGTCTGAAAGGCCAGGGCCATTTTTAGGGTCATCTTTGGACGACACATAATCCCTAAGCCTCAGATTCATAAGATCATTCAGCGATTCGGTCTTATCATAGATAGTATGGCGATCGTAGAGTGGCGCATCTTCAACAGGACCATCGAGCAAACCTAATACACCCAGCGACCATATATCCGCCTGCCAGGGCACCTGACCATTAATCCGAACTTCTTTTGCCATATAGTCCGGTGTTGCACCCAGAACCAGTCCGCGACCTTCCTTATCCAGATGCATGGCCAGCCCCAAATCACCAACGCGCACATTGTCGTTTTTATCCACCATGATATTGCCGGGTTTGATATCAAAATGCGCAATACCCTTTTTATGCATGGCTTGCAGAGCTGAGAGGGAACCTCTCATCACATGTTTAAACTGCTGAACGCTGGAGATCTCTGTTTGCATCAGAGAGTCACCGGCATCTTCTTCGATCAACACCATCGCGGCATTCCGTGTGCCGGAGTTTTCAATCCAGCTGTCATGCAGTTTCACAATATTGTCATGTTGCAGCCGGTTAAGCATGCTGCGTTCACGAGCCAGATCCAGAAAGCTGTTGCTGGGCTGTACAGCATCAAAACCTCTGTTGCGAGTGTCCCAGACTGTTTTCCTAATCCAAGTTTTCCCCTGTGCATCCTGTACCCGTTCAACCCGGCTCTGAACTTTACCAATATCAGCAGTTGTATCCTTCAACACTTCAAGAACCTTGTATTGATCCGCACCGTGCCACCAGCGATTGGAGTATTCAAAAGCGGAATCAACAATCGGTTCTACCGCACTCACAGCCGCTTCATACAGCAAGGCATCAGCAACGGGGGCCAGCCAGCGAGGCATACGGTACTGGTTTGAGTGATTAATAATCGAACGTGGTGATCCCGCCTTATCATCAAAAACCATTGTCCCCGGCAGCCCGGGCCAAGGAGATTGGTTATCCAGAATATGAAGACGGCCCTGCCCCTGGTCCAAAGAAACTTCCAGATGCTCAGAATCTATACGGGATACACTGGCAGGTTCTGGTTGGCACTCAAACACTTCTCCTTGAAGTTTGCGACCGATACAGCGCAAGGCATTTGGGGAAAGCACAGTACTGATGGATGAGTTTTGTTCCTGGTGACCATAGGAAAATCGCAACCAGTTCATCAGTTCCGGAGTGGTGAACGGGGCTGAATAAAGAGGAGCATAATTAAAGCCATACCAGGCGTGCCGGCTTTGCCATTCCAGTTCAACAGCCCCTTTATCGCGCATTGATAGCCGTATCAGCTGAATATCATTCTGAAGTGCAGTGTTAACAAGAGAGGCTAACTCTCTTTGCCAGGACGTTAGAGCATCATCGCTGACATCAACAGACTTCAGAGGAATAATATCCAGCGTACGCTCCATTTTGCCTTCCAGTAGATTTGGCCTGAGCATAACATCGATAAACACAGCCTTATCCAGCACCTTGCCGGGATAGACAGGTAGGCTGCCAACCCGCTCCCAGCCTGCAGCATTAGAAATGCGATTGCTGACCTCATGGCCAACCTCAAGGCTGATATCAAAGAAATTCTTAAACTGCAGAAGGACATACCCAAAGCTCAGCATGCTGTCCAGACGACCTTCCTTATACCAACCCAGAACCTTCTTGTAATGATCGACACTCAGAAAACGGTCAGCACTACCCAAGGACCAGATCAGCCAGTGATACATAATTTTCCTGGCCGCAATCGCCACCGCTGCTTTAGAGAGCGCACCGGTCATCTGCCGGGGAAGGTTAACATCCGGTAAAAATATACGGGCCTGCCCGAAGGGAATCACAGTACCGGCCGATGTGGACAGAACCGGAAAATCCGCCAGAAGATCAACTTCAGGCTCGCCAGGATCGTCTGTGTCGGCTGCTAGAAGGACGCCTGAAACCACACATAACACCAGAACCAGCAATGAATACCTAAGTGCAGATAACCGTAGAAATGCCATTCAAGCCAGCGCCCCAGTTCTTCTTTGAGCGCGTAAAAGTAGCAGCTGGTCGATGGCAAAACGGCCTGGCTTACTGTTTGTTACCAAACAACAGATTCCAGCAAAGGTTTCGGTGACAAGAGGCCTTCACCGTCTTAAAGGCGAAGGCTTTTCAGCCAGAAAAGGGTGTTGCAGCAACTCGGGGATAGAAGGTCGGCTGACAGGGTCAGATACCAACAGCCTTGTAAAGAAATCCGCCATGGGCGTTTTCTTTCCGGTTCTCACGGAGGAAGGAAGATAGTCCATCAGTTCAAAGCGGCTTCTGGTTTTCTGCAGCAGCTTAATATCATTCGTATACAGATCACCCAGCAGCTTCTTTGAGGCCCGGTTATAACCGGTAATACCAAGGGACCAGAGATCAGCCTGCCAGTGCGAGGACTTGCCGTAATGCATCTCAGGAGCGGCGTAAGAGGGCGTCATGATGCCGACCTGAGCACGTCCATCAGCTCCCAGCCTGGAGGCACCACCAAAGTCTCCCAAACGGATATGCCCCTGACCATCCTCCATAATGTTTTCCGGCTTGATATCAAAATGAGCAAAGCCTTTCTTATGGGCTGCATCCAGGCCTTGCAGTGTTCCCCGAAAAACATTTTTCAGGGTCTTTGCACTGTTGATTCGCTTGTACTTGTGAATCAAGGATTCGCCGGCATCCTCCTCCAGCAATACCAATGTGGCATCTCGGTGCCCTGCATTCTCCACCCAGGAATCCTTGAGCCTGATAATGTGTTCATCATCCAGTTCCATCAGGATCTGCTTCTCCCGGGCCAGAGATGCAAAGATGCCGCTGTACTTATCATCCTCCGCCATATGATCCCAGTTCAGATACTTGCGCACCCAGGTTTTGCCCTGCTTATCCCGCACCCGGTCAACCCGGGTGGCGACACCTCCACGCTGTCTTTTCGGGACTTTCAGCCGTTTCACCAGCTCAAAATTATCCGCGCCATGCCAATGGCGGTTGGCTTTCTCCAGGACGGCATCCAGAGTTTCATTCATCAGCAATGCCGCTGCGTCATACAGCATTGATGCACCTATGGCTGCCAGCCACTCCGGCAACCGATATTGTCTAGATTGCCTCACGGTTTCAGAGGTTTCGGCAATATCACTGCCCAAAATCATAACGCCGGGAAGCCCCGGAGAGTACGAATCATTATTCAGGATATGCAGAAGCTCGTGGCTATTTTCTGACTGATAAATTAAGTGGCGATCATTCAGTCGCACCAGCTCACCAGACGAGCCAGCTACCTCAAGCGCTGGGTGAGTCTCACAAATATCGTCCTCAGAAAGCTTCCCGGCGATAATGCTCTGAATACGCTGTAACATATCTGTATCCAGAACAGAGCCCATGCTCCAGGCTTCGCTCTCACGAAGCCCATAAGAGGTCACCAGATTACGTAACAGCCATGAAGAGTGTGGTTTTGTGGCGGCTGGGCTAACCAAACGTTCACGCCACTCTCCTCCGTGTTTATGCCAGCCAAGAGAAACTGAATCATCCGGGGAAAATATCAGCCTGATCTGGTCAACGTGATTCTGCAACGCAACCACACTTAACTGGTGAATCTGCTGAAGCCGGGGAGGAAGTGGTTCTTCAGCAGGAGTGCTTTTCAACGGAATAATATCCAGAACGGCAGTGGCCCGATCCTGCCAGTCGAGATCAAGCCGAATATCCATCAACAGGTGACTATCAAGAACACGTCCCGGATAAACCGGCATCTGGCCCACTCGTTTAAGACCAGACAAATTAAACCAACGATTAATTCCACCATGCAGAAGCTGCTGGCCCATATTCACCATATGGGTAAGGCGAACAAGATAGTGCCAGCTCCAGAGAGCATCATCCATCAGGCCAGACTGATACCACCCGAGAAGACGCAGATAGTGTTCATGGCTAAGAAAGCGGTCACCATTACCCAGTGTCCAGATCAAAAAATGGTGAATCAGTTTGCGGGTCACGGTGGTCACGGCGGCTGTGGTCAGTGCCTGTGCGACCTGCTCTGGCAGGTTGACTCCCGGCATCAGTACGCGGGCATCACCATAACGGAGAACAGTACCAGCCGGAACAGTTCTCAGGGGCCACAGCTCAAGAACGTCCTCAGCTCTTTTAGCATCTTCTGGTTCTGTTGAGGCGACTACGGGAAGAGCGAGACATAGTAGCAGATAAAAAATCAGCTCCTTCACTTGTCTGGCGATATGCCATCGCCTGTTGTGACGCCCTTTATCAGACATTCAGTCCGGCTCTGTTGGTATTTTTTTCGAGCCAAAACATAGCAGACAGATCGACGATCCCTGCCGGGTCTTACCAGCCGTAACAGAATCCCTACCCGGTCTGGAATACCATTACGCAGGTTTACAGTCGCCGGGCTTGTAATTCCCCCGGCTCGCCCCAAAATCGTGCCTGACACTGTTTTTATCACACAGTTTTTATCACACTGTTTATCAGGCTATCTGACAGGACGCTCCCCCATGTCTTCCATTGAAACCCTCAGAGGGCTGTACGGCATTACCGATACCGCGCTCATGCCGGACGATGACACACTGATCATGAAAGTCACCGCTGCTATTGAGGGGGGAATGACCATTCTCCAGTACCGTGACAAAAGCCATGATGACGAAAAGCGCGTGCGCCAGGCCACCCGTCTTAGGGAGTTGTGTGACCAGTCCGGTACCCTCTTCCTGATTAACGATGATGTGGATCTGGCTCTGGCCTGTGGAGCCCATGGCGTACATCTGGGCCAGAGCGATGAAGCACTGATCAGCGCCCGGGAACGTCTGGGCGGGCAGGCGATTATCGGTATCACCTGTGAGGATTCGATGGAGCTGGCGCGCAGAGCAAACGATCAGGGCGCAGACTATATTGCCTTTGGTCGCTTCTTCCCTTCCCTGACCAAACCTGATGCCCGCCCAGCCCCACTCTATCTGCTGGATGAAGCCAGAGAAGAGTTTGAGATACCCATAGTAGCCATAGGGGGAATTACTAGGGATAATGCCCCGCAGCTGGTGAATTCCGGCGCAGATATGTTGGCAGTGGTGAATGACCTGTTTTCTCCTCAGGACTCCGAAACCATAACGCTGCGCGCCAGAGATTACTTAAGCCTGTATCACCAAAGATAAACAGCAGGCTTGCGCTACTTTTTCCATTTTCCAGCATTACAGGATCACAACAGGTCACAACATGAGTCGTTCAGAAATTCTGTTTGAGCAGGCCCGTCAGCATATTCCCGGTGGAGTAAACTCCCCTGTTCGTGCTTTCCGTGGCGTGGGCGGAACCCCAATCTTCTTCAAGGAAGCCCACGGCTCACAGGTCATCGATGAAGATGGCAAAAGCTATATCGACTATGTTGGCTCCTGGGGTCCGATGATTCTCGGCCACCAGCATCCGGATGTGATTACCGCTGTTCACAAGCAGGTTGATCTGGGTCTGAGCTTTGGCGCGCCAACCGCCATCGAAATCACCATGGCTGACAAGGTCTGCGAGATCGTTCCAAACATGGAACTGGTGCGTATGGTGAACTCCGGAACCGAAGCAACCATGTCTGCCATTCGTCTGGCCCGTGGTTATACCGGCCGCGACAAAATCCTGAAGTTTGAAGGCTGCTACCACGGTCACTCCGACTCCCTACTGGTGAAAGCCGGTTCCGGCGCACTGACTCTGGGCATTCCGAACTCTCCAGGCGTACCTGCCGACTTCGCCAAACACACACTTACCGTTGTTTATAACGATCTGGACAGCGTACGTGCCGCCTTTGCCGAACACGGTGACGATATCGCCTGTATCATCGTCGAGCCTGTGGCTGGCAATATGAACTGTATTCCACCGGCTCCAGGCTTCCTGGAAGGCCTGCGTGAGATCTGTGATGAGCACGGCACTGTTCTGATTTTTGATGAAGTGATGACTGGCTTCCGTGTTGCTCTGGGCGGTGCCCAGGAGTACTACAACGTTAAAGCTGACCTCATCACTCTGGGCAAGGTTATCGGTGCTGGTATGCCGGTAGGTGCCTTTGGTGGCAAACGTGAAATCATGGAACAGATCGCTCCGCTGGGTCCTGTGTATCAGGCAGGAACTCTGTCTGGTAACCCGGTAGCGATGACTGCGGGCCTGACCGCTCTCAGCCTGATTGCCCAGCCGGACTTCCACAGCAATATGGCGGCCAAACTGACCACCCTTCTGGATGGCCTGAAAGAACGTGCAGCTGCTGCTGGTATCGCCCTGCGTACCAACCAGGTGGGTGCTATGTTCGGCCTGTTCTTTACTGAGCAGGAAGAAGTCACCAACTTCCAGCAGGTGATGGCCTGCGACAGTGAGCGCTTTAACCGTTTCTTCCACGGTATGCTGGAAGAAGGTGTTTATCTGGCACCGTCGTCTTTTGAAGCCGGCTTTATCTCCAGCGCCCACAGCGATGAAGATATTCAGAAGACTCTGGATGCCGCTGAGAAAGTGTTCGCCCGGATCGCCTGATGTTCAATACCTGGACCTCGCTTGCCCTGTCTGACGCCATACTGGCTTTTTCCAGTTTCTTTGGCGTCTTCCTGTTGAGCCAGTGCTATCGCCTTGCTCACGACAAGCTCCCTGTGGCCGGCGCATTGATTGCCTTTGTGCTGGTCGCAGTCTCTTCGTCTCTCGGCACGCTCAGCTATGGCTTTTCCCAGATCTGGCAACAGCCATACATCATGCTGATGACGGCGACCAAGACGCTGGCACCGCCTATGCTGGCCGCGGCTCTGGCAACACTTTGCTGGAACCTGGAGTGGAGCAAGCCAACCTGGTGGCGCATCCTTATCGGTTTGATGGTGGGCTTCGAGCTGTCCCGTTATACCGGTTATGGTGAGACCTATCTCTATACGACTTCGGCCATTTCTCTGGCCGTCATGTTTGCAGCCGCCATCACTGTTTCCAGCCGGGAAAGAACCTTTACTGTCTTTATGGTAACGGCCGTTGTCGCCTATAGCCTTGCGGCTCTGGTGATTGGAACGGAAGGTCAGTTGGCTGGTTATCTGCGCCTTGATCTGTATCGTTATCTTCTTGCGTTAGGCAATCTGTTTGCGGCCAGTGGAATATTTGTTCTGCTAAAGCGCCTGTCTCGCGAGTAACATCATTAAGCCCTCAATCGAGGGCTTAATTTTATCTATGTCGGGCTAATAACTGCTGGCATATACCGTTATCCGCTGACCGTTATTCATTTCAAATGTCAGTGTCGTCCGTCCGCGTAAGCTCAGGCTCAGCACATTCAGAATCTCCGGCTCAAACTTCACATCTCCCACTGTGGAAGTGGACACACTGTTCAAGTAGCTCTGGGAAAGGGCTGGTGATAACACCAGTGAGTAAACCCGACCATTCTTGACCCGAATCTTTTTGTTAGTGTGATCAATAACAATGACACCTTCTCGCTTCTGGCTCATGGAGACCGGAGGAGCGGCGGTGGTAAACGTCCACTCTCTGCTTAGGCTTTGCCCCTCCACTGTGTAATCCAGTCTGGCTTTGTATTGGCTGGACCAGGCCAAAGGAAGCCGGGGAAACCAGACATAGTCTTGTTCGGAGAGATGAGGATCATTCTGCCCGTTCTTCTCAGGCAGAAGTTCTATAGCCCGACCATGACTATCTGTGAGCCGTAATCCGGTCACGCTGACGTGTTTGCCACGCATCTTCACTGCATTGAAGTGTACGGAGATCGGCTGACCGCTGACTTCTACACCCGGAAGAGGATTTGGCGTTTCTGTATTCCGAAAGTAAGGCGGAACCGCCTGCTGATTGGGAAAGGGATAAACAATATGCTCAGGACTGTTTGCGGCCAGTTCGTTAATACGCCGTTCAAACACAACAGAATCAACAATAAATTTATTATCGTTACAGGCTTGGTAGCCATACTTGGCACTGCGGCCCTGACACATCTCCCGCCGAACAGAGCTTCCCATAACGTAGCTAAAAAAGTTGCGACCTTTTTCAGCGCCATGATCCTGGCTGCGGGTGCTGAAGCCTATCTCATCAATATCAAACCCAAGAAAACCGATGCGATGATAGATCGCTGACATCAGCCCCTGTGCCGATTCCGACCAGTTCTTCTGACCTGCCGAGTTATTCTCAAGGCACATGGCTGCCGCATAGCCTGTATGACGGACCCGCTCCAGACAGGTTGCACCGGTAAAACCTGTAGAACCAGAATGCTCTCCATGATCGGAAACATTGTAGTGAGCCATATAGCCCACATGATTGCCTGCAGCCCGCTCTAGCTCCCGGTTGATTTTAAACGGTGGCAAATGGCTGGCCTGACGAACCTGATTCACAAAGGCCAGCGCAGCGTTCTCTGCTCTGGCAGTCTGAACACTGAAAACCAGCATCGTCAGGAGAAATATCAGACCCGCTCGCAGCAGCACCATACCAGCCCCCGTAGAAAGAACGAGCACAGCATAGCCAAAGATTTTTGGAACGGACGGGCAGCTTACAGACGGCAGTGACAAAGCACTGAAGGTAACAGGGGCTTACCTTCAGTCACATGTTCTTAGAAGGCAAAAGCTTACTTGGCAGGAGCCGGAGGCATAGGGAAAGGCATCACCTTATCGCCACTGGCGGCGGATATTTTACCGGCACCTTCCTTTTCAACTTCATCAATACGGATAATGGAGTGCATGGGAATGTAGCTGCGCTTAACGCCATCAAAAGTGTTCTTCAGTTTCTCTTCCGAAGGATCCACCAACAGGCTGCTGCGCTCACCAAACAGATACTCTTCCACCTCGATAAAACCGTACATGTCACTTTGGTAAACACCACGGACAAAGACTTCAAACACTTCACCCTGGTTATGAAAAATAACCTTGTAGGTTTTCTTGCTGGATTTCGGGGTAGACATGGAGTGACGCATCAACAGCCGCAAAATTAAGGCCGTATCATATCACCGGGAACAGGCTGAAACAGCCTGTTCCCGTCAGTGAAGGGGTTACTCTGGATAACCGGTGATATCCCTGATTTTCCGATAGAGCGGCTGCAGTTGCTTGTACATCTTGAGGTAAACCTCTTTGTATAAACGCTGGTAAAGCTCGGCGTTCAGCGGGTTCGGCTGGAAGGTGCGTTCCGGCCGGGTCATCGCTTTAATCGCAACCCCATAACTTGGGTAATATCCCAAACCAACAGCGGCATTGATGGCGGCGCCTAGCCCGGACGTCTCATAGGTGTGAGGCCGAATAACCGGCATATTAAAAATATCTGCCGTCAGCTGAAGCGCACCATCACTCTGGGAGCCACCACCGGACACAACCAGCTTGCTGAGTTTAATCCGACCTTTACGCTCAAGCTTCTCTTTACCTTCGCGAAGAGCGTAAGCCAGACCTTCCACAATCGCCCGGTAAACATGAGCGCGATGGTGAACATCACCAAAACCGATGATCCCGCCCTTAGCCTCTTGGGTTTTCAAACCCGGAGACCAGTATGGCTGGAGCATAAGCCCCATGGACCCCGGCGGCGCTTCTTCTATCAGGTCTTCAAACAACTCTTCCGGCAACATGCCTTCACGTTCAGCGACCGAAACTTCGTGATGACCAAACTGTTTTTTAAACCAGCTGACCATCCAGTAGCCGCGATACACCATAAATTCACTGTTCCAGGCATCTGGAACAGCTGCCGGCCAGGGTGGCACAAGAAACTGTGGTTCACGGAATTTGTCGTGGACAACATTGATCGTGGCGGTTGTACCGTAACTTAAGCAGCCAGTGTCTTCTTCAAAACAACCGGAACCAATCACTTCACAGGCTTTGTCCGCACCGGCAGCAATCAGAGGCAAACCTTCAGGAATACCTGTGGCAGCGGCAGCTTCCGGGGTTATTTCACCCAGAATACCGCCCGGCTTAACCAGTTCCGGCAGTTGTTCACGCTTAAGGCAGGTGGCTTTCCAGGACCAGTCCCAGTCCGGTGCCCAATCCTGCTTTTTATAATTGAACGGCAGATAACCCACCATACCGCCAATGGAGTCACGGTACTGACCAGTCAGTTTTAAGGTGTGCCAGCCGGACAGCAGCAAAAAGTGTTCAGTCTTTTCCCATATCGCGGGTTCAAACTGGGAAATCCAGCGAGAGTAACATTTGCTGCGGAAGTAATTGATCAAACCTTTCAGACCGGTCACAGCTGCCAGTGGCCCCCACAAACCGCCGATAGGGTCGGTGGTTTCTGCACGGCGCTGATCCAGCCAGACAATCGCCGGACGCAGGGCCTGTCCGTGTTCATCAACACAGACATAGGTGCCACGCTGAGTGGTCAGGGTTACGCCCTTGATGCGACTCTTGTCGATATCGTTCTGAGCCCAGAGCTGATGGCAGGCACGGCAAAGAGAAGCCCAGTAATACTCCGGCTCCTGCTCAGCCCAGCCCGGGCTATTAGAGAAGTAGGCTTCCAGCTCAACTTTGCTTTTGGCAACCACATTGCCCTGCAGATCAAACAGCAGCACCCGGACACTCTGGGTGCCGTTATCAATTGCCAGTATCAGATCATTCATTGCGTTCTTATCGTTGTTGTTATCGCTTTTCTGCATACTGCCTCGTCACTGCGTAAAACATATTTCTACAGCACTTCACTGAGATTGTCGGTTGGCTGTCTGATGTTTCCATAGGCCATGGACGGCCGACTAGCACCGCAGGGCAAGGATTGCCCATCGGGGCGGGAAACAGCAGGTTGCCATCCGGCAGACTTTCACTCAGATACTATAAGCCTGCCGCCAGAGACCCTGATAACGCTCCAGCTCGCTCTGCCACTGGCTCTCATTCCAGCCGGCATCATTCAACATTACGGTTTTAATACGATCAAACAGCTCGCGACCGCCATCGGGCAGAAGGTTGCCAATACGGGTGCGGCGCAACAGCAGGTCATCAAGATGCTTCACCTGTTCCGCTTTGGCAGCCCAACGCAGCTCCAGCCAGAGAAAGTCGGTCACACCAACCCGTTCAAAGTCTTCATCCCCGGCAAGCACCAGCATCTCCGGCAGGCGCACGCCATAACGACCGCTCAGGCGGTTTTGAAGATCAGCGCCTAGCGCCAGAAAGCGAGTGTCATCAGGGGGTGTTTCCGGGCTATTAAAAAGAACGGCATTATTCTCGACAGCCGGAACGGTATAT
This sequence comes from Parendozoicomonas haliclonae, assembly GCF_900174585.1. Taxonomy (GTDB): domain Bacteria; phylum Pseudomonadota; class Gammaproteobacteria; order Pseudomonadales; family Endozoicomonadaceae; genus Sansalvadorimonas; species Sansalvadorimonas haliclonae. Next base: position 52,698 of record NZ_FWPT01000008.1, read on the forward strand.
CCGGGAAGATAACTGCTGGCCATCTCCAGAGCTTCACGGGAAATCAGTCGAAACGTAGTCAGCTTACCGCCACAAACGGATATTAACCCACTGTCGTCCCAGATCGCGTGTTCCCGATTCTCTTTGGACGGATCAATATCCTTGCCGCTGCTGATCACAGGGCGGACACCAGACCAACTGGAGACAATATCTTCACGCTGAACATTCGCTGAAGGAAACTCACTGTTGGCTGCCTTCAGCAGATATTCCACTTCTTCCGCACTGATCACCGGCTCGTCATCAAGACTGGTGGTATGATCCAGATCTGTGGTTCCGATTACCGTTGCCCCCTCCCAAGGGAAGACAAACACCGGACGCTTATCGTCCGGGTGCATAAAGCAACAGGCCTGAGCCACCGGCAGACGCCATGCTGGCAATACCAGATGGCTGCCACGTAGTGGCCGCACTACTGGCTCCTGCCCAACATCCTTACGCAGATTATCACTCCAGGCTCCGGTCGCGCTGATAACCACCCGGGCAGCAATGGAGTGAGAGTTCTCGCCCTGATTGACTACAACACCACAAACACGACCGCTGTCTTTAATCAGACTGGCAACTTTACAGTAGTTCAGCGCTGTTGCGCCGTCCTGAGTGGCTTCATCGAGGGTACGCATAACCAGACGGGCATCATCGACAATTGCATCCCGAAACAGAGTCGCCCCTTTCAGGCCTTCCTGACGGAGACCGGGAATCAGATTGTGATCAACTGTCGTCTGACTCTCAAACCGGTGGGCACGCTTGCCAGCCAGAAAGTCATAAACATTCAGCAAAGTGCCAAATGCCAGCGGGCCGGGAAACTTACCTTCATAGTGCGGCATGGCAAAACTGCCGAGGTTCACCAGCCCAGGCGCTTCTTTAAGCAGGCGCTCCCGCTCCTGAACAGACTCTTTGGTCACGCGAATCTGACCTTGGGCAATATAACGAAGGCCGCCATGAACCATCTTGGATGAACGGCTGGAAGTTCCCCAGGCGTAATCTTTCTGCTCAAGCAGCAGTGCCTTCAGGCCACAGCGGGCGGCTTCACGAAGAATGCCCGCTCCGGTTATGCCACCGCCGACGACGATAACATCCCACTCCTGTCCGGCTGCCTTCGCCAGATCACTCATCAGAGAGCACCTTCCGTGCTTTTCTCGTTCTCGGTGATTTCTTCCAGAAGACCACCGGGATTCAGGCGCTGATCAGGATCAAAGTGTTCGCTCAGGCTATACAGCGCAGCCATACCCAGCGGTCCTTTCTCATGCTTGAGATAAGGAGCGTGATCACGACCAACACCATGCTGATGGCTGATCGTACCGCCATGCTCAACAACGGCAATGGAGCAGGCCTTCTTCAGCTTGTTCCAGCGCGCCAGCGTTTCCTCATGGGTTTTGCCCATACGGAACAGGTAGGTGGTGTAAATACTGGAACCCTGGGTATACACATGGGAAAGGTGAGTGAAGCAATGCACGACTTCACCTTCGTCTTCCAGAGCGGTTCTCAGGGAGTTTTCAATACCATCAATCGTGGTATTGGTTTTGTCCCAGTTAACACTGGTTTCGAGGGTATCCACAGCGTAGCCGTGCTTCCATAGATTCTCCCGCAAATACGGATAGCGGAAGCGACCTTTCTCCCAGAGACGTCCGACCTTTGGCCCCAGACCGGTCATGCCAACACCGCCATAACTGCGGATTAATTTATGCACCTGACCACGGGCGGCCATCACCTGAATCTTGTTGCCGGTAATACCGAAAGTCACCATGCATTTGCCTTCATCAACACCACGCAGACGCAGGTAACGCTCCAGCCAGGCGACCAGATCATCATGACCGGCCAGCTTTAACTGGCTCCAGGTTTCCACGGCATTGGAAGCACGCAGCATGGAGAGCTGAATCTTTTGTTGCGTCGCTTCGCGGCAGAACTGGTAAGCCTTCTCCCAGTTCGGGAAATAAACGACGATGAACTCTTCTTTTTCCGGGGCGCGGGTAACCCGCACCTTAACCTCGGAAATAACGCCGAAGCGTCCTTCGGAACCCAGCACAACTTCACGAAGATCCGGACCGGCCGATGAGGCAGGAATGGTCGGGATATCCATGGTGCCATCAAAGGTTTCCAGACGACCACCGGCAAACATTTGCTCGATACGACCATAACGCAGGGACTGCTGACCACTGGAACGACTGGCAACCCAGCCACCAATGGTGGACAGTTCAAACGACTGTGGATAATGACCAAGGGTATAACCGCGGCTGGCCAGCTGTGCTTCGACCATAGGGCCAGGCGTTCCCGGACCGAAGGTGGCAATCTGGCTTTCTTCATTAAGATCCAGAAGACGGGTCATGCGCTCCAGACTGAGAGTCAGAACGGCTTTATCCTGCTGCTGAGGATTGATATGACCGGCAACACTGGTACCGCCACCGTAAGGAATCACAATAAAGTCTTTTTCCCGGGACAGCTCCAGCAGCTCGCGAATCTGTTCCGGTGTTTCCGGGCAGGCGACACCATCAGGGAAACAGCCGAAGTCACCGCTCTTCATGGCAATCCAGTCCGGCAGGGACTGACCACGGGCGTGACGAACACGAACCTCTGCAGACTTATCGATCAGGGCATGATCGGGAAGGCGGGATTCTGGAACCTGCTTGCATACCTCTTCCAGAGTGGCTTCCGGAAGTGGCTGACTATCTCCCAGAGTCTCACGAACAAAAGTCAGGGCTGACTCTGTGAGTGGTGGCTTCTCGGTGTTATCGTGCCCCCAGCTGTTCCAGTAACGCATGCATGACTCCACATAAAAATCTTTTGTTTTTATTACGAGGCATTCTAGCGAAGACAATTTTCTTGTCACTGACACCCTTGAATCTCAGACAGTCATTTTCGGCCACCGTGCAAAACCGATCAGCCAACTCGCCCGCTCAGCTTGAAAAATCCGGCATTCTCACCAAAGCTCAGTCCCTTTTCTTCTGTTCTGTATCACTATGAACCTCTCCCCGCTCCGGAATTTCGGGAATCTGGTGGTTTTCATTTTCCTGATAACAAACACGTGGCTGGCTTCAGCAACGCCTGTTGAAGAGATGATCCACGATCCATTGATGCAAACGGCTTTTATCAGCCTGATTCACAAGGCCTCTGTGGAAACGGATGACCTGCATGACAAGTATGCGGAGAGAATGTTTGAGGATCTGATCACCCAGCACCCTCACCTGGCGGAGCTCAGCAAACAGATAGGTCGCGACCCGCGAGCCGGTGATTACATTCGTCATCGGAGCAGTCTGTTTGATCAGATGCTGGAAAGGATTCTTAGCCTTCCGGAGCCGCCAGATACGCTGGTTGCACTAGCCTCGGGTTTTGACAGTCGCCCATTGCGATACCACCGTTACTTCAAAACCATCATCGAGGTCGATCTGCAGGCAGTCACTCAGCTGAAGCAAGCCATCTATCAGCGCACAGAACTTGGGCAGGATCACCAGATGATTGCTGGCGATATCATCAGTACAGAATGGTTTGATCAAATCCCAAAGGAAGGGGTTCTGTTTACTCTTGAAGGCATTCTGCCTTATCTGGATGAAGAGCAGGCTCACACCGTGTTTTCTCAACTGGCCACCGCCTTCCACAACAGCCATATTCTGGCCGAGACCCTGCCTTCCTATATGATTGCTACAGCTTCGCTGGCTCCAACTGCTGCACTGGCCCGCTGGTTGCTCACCCATAGAGAAGAAACCCGAAACTCCGTCGGCAGCTTTCTCTCTGATCACTCGGTCGTCAGCCCTTCTGGCCTGCAACTCTGGGCACAACATCTGCCCTCAGACAGGGTCACTCTGGAGGAGTACACAACACCCAAGCTGAATATCCAACGCTGGAAGTCCTTCCTGATCAGGCTTCTGGGAGTCGAACAGCCACGTATATCCTGGTTGCGCATCCATTAAATCAAAACAGCCTGCCTATACTTTTCCTGACGCATCCAGATATAGGGACGTATCATGCTCAGAACTCAGCCCAATGGCAGTTTCTCATCTTCCACATTCAAGCTCCTTCCGTGTATTGCCCTGACTGCCGGTTTAATGGCATCCGGCTCCGCCAGCGCCTGTCACAAACGTCCGGCCTGTAATATTCCGGACAACATATACAAATTAACCGGCGTGATCGAAGATGATCGCCACATTTCATTAACCCTAACCACTATTCACGGGCGCCCCATTCTTCGCATCAATGATGCCAGTCAGAAAAAAGAGTACACAGTGGTTCCGAATCGCCCCCATCATAAGCGTCCCCACGGTCAGCCTTTGATGGACAGCCGCAACACCGCACTGCCCGATGCAGATTGCGAAAAAGAGCATCAGGATTTTGATGGTTTTGTGCTGAATAACGGCAATGCCGCAGCCTTTCAGTTTGCTGGCCCACCACATCACAACAGACCACATCACAGACCATTCAGGCCCAATGGTCAGCAGGGCCGCCCTCACCAGCCACCGGCCTGTATTAATGAGACGCTGAGCTTCAAGTGGACCAACCAGAGCTCGGTACCGGGCGTGCTTTCCGGTGAGATCAAGCTGACTTACCAGAACAATGCACTGACCGGTAAGATCGTCATCAATGGCGACAATATCAGTGTGCAGGACAACTCCATCACCCTGCAGGCTCAATAAGCCACACCTCAAGTGCCATCTCAAGAACTAGCTCAGGAGCCGCCTCAGGCTCCTGAATCCTCTTTCAGATACCTACTCCTATCGGGATAACCTGACAATTTACAGGGACTTTTGCCCATCCCTTTCAGACAAAGCGCAGCTAGGCACGCAGGTTTACGGCGATTATAATGCTCCGTTTTCACGCAGAGCTTTTGGGTTAGCAACTACTAACACACCCTGCCTGCTTGGTTTTAGACAAGGTGATATCGATAGCGCATGGCTACAAAGAAGCTTTACATCAAGACCCACGGTTGCCAGATGAATGAGTACGACTCTGCACGCATTGCAGACCTGCTCGGTGAAACCCATGAACTGGAGCTGACGGACAACCCTGAAGAAGCTGATGTCCTGCTGGTCAACACCTGCTCTGTGCGTGAAAAAGCTCAGGAAAAACTGTTCCACCAGCTGGGTCGCTGGAGAAAGCTCAAGGAGCAGAACCCGAACCTGGTGATTGGTGTGGGCGGCTGTGTAGCCAGTCAGGAAGGTGAAGCCATTCGCAAGCGTGCCGGCTTCGTTGATATGGTGTTTGGCCCTCAGACTCTGCACCGTGTTCCGGAAATGATTGATGCCACCAAGAGCAATGGCATCCCTGTTGTCGATGTGACCTTCCCGGAGATCGAGAAGTTCGACAACCTGCCAGAACCAAGTGTTGATGGCCCAAGCGCGTTCGTATCCATTATGGAAGGCTGCAGCAAATACTGCACCTACTGCATCGTACCGTTTACCCGTGGCCCGGAAGTGAGCCGTCCGTTTGATGACGTGATCGCGGAATGTGTCGGCCTGGCCGAACAGGGTGTTCGCGAAATCAACCTGCTGGGTCAGAACGTGAATGCCTATCAGGGTGCACGCCATGATGGTTCCGACGATACCAGCACTGTCGATCTGGCCGAGCTGATTACTGTTGTAGCAGCGATCGACGGCATTGACCGTATTCGTTTCACTACATCCCATCCGCTGGAGTTTTCCGACAGCCTGATCAATGTTTATGGCGAAGTACCGGAACTGGTCAGCCATCTGCATCTGCCGGTTCAGAGTGGTTCCAACAATATTCTGGCCGCCATGAAGCGTGAGCACACCACTGACGTTTATCTGGACAAGATCAACCGTCTGTTGGCTATTCGCCCTGATCTGAAAATGTCTTCTGACTTTATCGTCGGCTTCCCGGGCGAGACCGATCAGGACTTTGAAGACACCATGAACCTAATCGCCGAAGTTGGCTTTGATGCCTCCTTCAGCTTTATCTACAGCAAGCGCCCTGGCACTCCGGCTGTTGATTATGCGGATGATGTGACTGAAGAGACCAAGAAGCAGCGTCTGAAAATTCTGCAAACCCGTATCGATCAGCAGGTCATGCAGATCAGCCGTCGTATGGTGGGCTCTACCCAGCGTATTCTGGTGACCGGTTTCTCCAAGAAAGACCCGGGCCAGCTGCAGGGTCGGACCGAGTGCAACCGCGTGGTCAACTTCCAGTGTGATAACCCACGTCTGATCGGCCACTTTGCTGATGTGGAGATTGGCGAAGCTCTGCCACACAGTCTGCGTGGCGTGCTGGTTGTTTCCGAACTGGACGGCAACTGGCCGGGCTTCCGCACCGCTGCCGCTGTTGCCTGATTAAAAGCCTTATAAAAAAGGCCCCGGTTTAACTGCTGTTAAACCGGGGCCTTTTACGTTCAGTCTCTATTTATCCTGCCAGAGCTACGGTAAGCGAGCGTTCTGCCTCGTCTTCTTCCGGAACAGTCTTGATATGTTCTTCGTTTTTGAGAATCAGTTTCTCGGCATCGGAGAAGATCACCGGTTTACTGAACAGATAACCCTGCCCCAGCGGGCAATCCAGATCGCGCAGAGCTGACAGCTGCTCGTTAACTTCAATGCCTTCCGCAACAATATCCATACCCAGGTGAGTCGCAATACCCAGCATCAGCTTCACCAAGCGTATATCCTTGCCATTCTCGTGGGCATGCTGAATAAAGCTGCGGTCGATCTTGATCTGGTCAAAGTGGAACTGCTGCAGATAAGCGATAGCTGAGTAGCCTGTACCAAAGTCGTCCAGTGCAATCCGGATACCCATACTCTTCAGCTGTGCCAGGGTATCGAGAACTTCTCGAGTCTTCTGCAGAAGCAGGTTTTCGGTGATTTCCAGAACCACATTACGCGGATCGATGCAGTTCTTGGTCACGATTCGCTTGATAAACGGCACCAGATTGTCGCTCTCCAGCTGACGCGGGGAGAGGTTAATCGACATCTTCAGAGACTGGCTGGACATCTTCTGCATAGTCTTCAGATGTGCACAGGCCTTCTCCAGCACGATCTCACCAATATTGATGATCAGGCCGGTCTCTTCTGCCAGATCAATAAATTTACCCGGAGGCAAAACACCCCGTGTAGGGTGATTCCAGCGGACCAGCGCTTCAAAGCCAATGAGCTTAAGGGTCTTCAGCTCATACTGAGGCTGGAACCATGGCTCAAGCTCTTCATTCTTGATCGCTTCCCGAAGCTCCTTCTCCAGCGCAAGTTTGCCAACGACTTCAGCCTGCAACACGCTGGTGTAGAACTTATAGGTGCTGCGGCCACTGGCCTTGGCCTGATACATGGCCAGATCGGCATCATGCATCAGCTGGGAACATTCACTGCTGTCCTGGGGGGACACGGAGATACCGATACTACAGGTCAGGTTTGTAGATTCCTCGCGTACATCAAACGGCGCATCGAGGCTATCCAGAATCTTGCGTGCAACCCGGGCCGCACCAGAGTAATCAGCCAGATGGTTCAGGATAACGGCAAACTGATCGCCACCTGTTCGCGCAACATAGTCAGTCTGTCTCAGCAGGCTCTGCATGCGCTGTCCAAACTGAGTTAAGAGTTTGTCGCCTTCTTTATGCCCGTAGTGATCATTGATCACTTTAAAGCGATCAATATCCACCAGCATCAAAGCTGTCTTACAGTCACTCCGGCTGGCCCGCACCAGACTGTCGTGCAGGTATTCCAGACACCCCTTACGGTTTAGCAGTCCGGTCACTTCATCACAACGCGCCAGTTCCCGAGCCTTTTCCAGTGCATCTTCCCGCTCTTCCAGAGCTTCTTCCAGCTGCATATAGGCTTTCTTGGCATCAAACCATTTACGAACACCGATAAAGATAAAGACCAGAGAAAGAATAATGAGAAGGGCGGCCAGCTCGTCCAGCCGAAGATGAGGATTATTTTTGGAATACTGATAAAACTGATCGAACAGCTCGAACTCTGTGGCTAAAAAGACCACGACGATCGATAAAACCGCGATAACGGCGACATCATAGTCAAAAAAGTTGTAAAGCCGTTTCATCCCAGCCCCAGACTACAAACAGGTCAGTACTTCGAGAGGTATTCTAGGGCCTGTTGATGTTTTGTTGTCGTGCTCAAAATCACAAAACATGCACAGTCTCTTAGATCTCTCATCTAGTCGGCATTGAAAAATGAGAATTAAATCAAGAAACGCATAGAGGGTATAAAGCTCTGACCCGGAGGTTGTTCCTGAACCAGAGCTTTATTTTATAGAAGGGTATCAATCAAAAACAGTGACAACCTGTCGTCCAAGTGCAACCGCTTTTTTGTCCGGGCTGTAAATGGTGTACTGCTGCTGACCATAGCCATGACTGTAATGATCAACTGTCGTGTGAATAAACCACCAGTCATCATTCCGGGCGACAAAATCATCTTCAAGAATCTCCAGCATCCAGGTCAGCGAACTGGCCTGCGCCGGCTTGGCAAGCTTTGACAATGCCGGTGTCGGAGGAAGATCCGCAAACATAATCAGATCTTCGATCGAAGTGATCTCTTCGCTCTCTTCCCTCTGCCTGGCCCAGATACCGGTCGAGTTGCCCTTCTGGCGGGTAAACGGCACACCACCAATTCCCCAGCGCATATGGTACTGAGCGGTAAACTCGGGAGTGAGACCTTTCAGGTAGGGCAGATCAACCAGACCATCAGGGCCGGCAACACCTTCAGGGAAGGCTTCACTCTCGACCTGAATACTGGACATCCTGGGAACACCAAAACAAGCAGTAATAATGCAGCAGGTTTTGGCATCCTGAATAATTTCCGCCTGCACCTGAGTCACATTGCGCCCCTGACGCAGTATTCGCACCAGAATCTCAATACCACCGACAGCAATCGGACCAATAAAGCTCACCTGCAGACTGCGTAGAGGGATATCTTCATCCAGTGAAAGTCGCATGGCTCTGGTTGCCAGCGCCCCCTGCAGGCCACCAAAACAGGCACGCCCCTGCGTCCAGTTGGAGGTCACCTCTGCAGTAAAGACCTGCTGCTTGGATCCTTTCTCAGAGACTCGCTCCATTTCATCGAGCAGCGTTTTCAAATTTTTATTAGTCATGAACTAGCCTCTTTTCGGTGTAAAGAGCAGATAAAGCACCGGTACGACAAACAGAGTCAGTACAGTTGAAACCACCAGGCCACCAATGATACTCCAGCCCATTGGCGCCCACATGGACGAGTTACCCAGTGTCAGTGGCAATAGCCCACCGATGGTAGTCAGCGTGGTCAGGATAATTGGCAGCAGACGTGTAACCGCAGCTTCGATCACAGCATCCTTGAGCTTATGTCCGCCACGACGCAGCTGGTTGGCATAATCCACCAGGATGATGGAGTTGTTCACCACGATACCGACCAGCGAGGTTAAACCCACCAGAGCGGTAAAGGAGAAGGTATTGCCGGTGAACAGCAGAGCCAGGATAGAGCCAGTCATGGCAAACGGGATTGCCGCAAATATGATGGCCGGCTGGGTAAAGGATTTAAACTGCAGCACCAGCACAGCAAAGATCCCCATCAGAGCAACCAGTACCACCTGCCCCATACCGCCGAAGGACTCTTTACGCTTCTCCTGCTCACCACCCACCTGATAGCTGACACCTTCAGGCCACTCCAGACTCTCCAGCTCAACAATCAACTGATTGGTAACTGCTTCAGCCTGATAACCAGGTGACACATCTGACGTCACCCGGGACATACGCTCAGTGTCGTGATGCTGCAGACGCGCCAGCGCATCACGCAGCTCAAAACTGGCTAACTGAGGCAGCGGTACCAACGCACCATTGGTGGAGCGAATCATCATGTTTTCAAAATCATCGACCTGGGGCTGAGCCTCCCCCAAAGACTTCACCAGAATCGGATAATCCTCACCACTCTCATCACGGAACTGTCCGGCATTCACACCAACGAGGCTGGCGCGAATAGCCTGGTCAATGGCATTGATCGGCACGCCAAACATAGCCGCCTTCTCACGATTGATATTCACGTGCATATCAATCTTCCGGTGCGCCAGCGGGTTATCAACGCTGACTGTTCCCTCGATGCTTTCCATGGTCTTGGCAACCAGCTCGGCCTGACTGCGCAGCAAAGCAAGATCATCACTCAAGACACGGATGGAAATAGGTGCTTCGTAAGGAGGGCCCTGCAGCAATTCTTTAACCGTAACCTTGGCGCCGGGGAAGGCAGCGAAGTCTTCCCGCACACTGGAGACAAAATCGCCCCGATAAATATCATCGCCACTCTCAATCTGCACCAGCAGCTGAGCGTAAGAAGGCACCTGACGTTTAGGAATCTCGTTATAGAAAATCCGCGGGTTACCCTTGCCGATATTGGTCGTAACAGACACAACCTGCGGATAACGGCTCAGGATATCTTCAACATCCAGCGCCAGGCTTTTGGTCTGCTCAAAGCTGGAATTCTCCGGCGCATCAATATTCACCAAAACCATTGGCTTGTCGGCTTTGGGGAACATGCTGACACCAACCATTGGCAGCAGACTCAAACTGCCGGCAAACATCGCAATCGAGATAATCAACACCAGCCATGGACGGCCGAGTGCACCAGCCAGAGAACGGGCATAAGGCCCTTGGGACAATTGCTCAATCCACTGCAGAAGCTTTGGTTCCTTCTTCACATTGGTAGGGAAGAAGCGGCTGGCCATCAGAGGCGTCAGGCTAAGAGCGATCAGCAGAGAAGCCAGCAGCGTCAGTACCACTGTTACGGGCATGGAACGTACAAAGGTTCCCGCACCGGTTTGCAGTAACAACATCGGCATAAAGGCGAGCATGGTCGTCAATGTACCACTACTGACTGCCCAGCCGACCTGACTGGCACCTTCCATGGCTGCGGTCTGCCGGTCATGCCCTCCACGAAGGAAGCGACCAACGTTTTCCGTCACTACAATCGCGTTATCCACCAGCAAACCGAGAGCGATAACCAGCCCAACGATCGACATCTGCTGCAAACCAAACCCGGCAAGGTCCACCCAGCCGAGGGCAATCACCACCGACATGGGTATGGCAATCACGATCACAAAGGCCGAGCGCAGACCAAGGGCAATCAGGGTAATACCAGCCACCAGAGCAAGACCCAGCAGCAGACTGTTCATAAAGTCACTCAGCCGCTTATCAACACTGATGCCCTGATCGTGGACATAGGCCAGGCTCATACCCTGCGGAAGCTTGGGAGCAAAGTTATCGATAACCTCATCCAGCCCTTCCAGCACGGCCATAATATTGCTGCCCTTCCGCTGAACAACCGAGACAAAAACACTGCGTTGGCCGTTGTATCGGGCTTCATGGGAAGGCAAAGCATCCGCCTGGGTAACGGCAGCGATATCCTCGACGTAGATCACCTTGGCCGGAGAAGAGACGACAGCGGTTCTGCGTATTTGATTCAGGTCGCGGAAATCACCACTGGTTCTTACCGTCATCCGTCGTTCACCGGCCAGTGCATGACCGCCGGGCAGGTTCACACTGGATGCTCTTACTGCATTCAACAGATCCTGCAGGCTGATATTCAACGCCTGCATCTTTAACAGATCAGCCCGAATATGAATCTGCTGCTCCGGCAGGGCCTCGACATCAGCGCGTTTAACACCACTGACCCGTTCCAGCTTCTTCTCCAGAGCCTCAGCCTGCAGCTTCAACTCGTGATAGCTGGCGGTTTCGGACATCAGAGCGATTTGAAGGATGTTGACATCTGCGGGGGATATTTTTTCTACAGACAGGAACTGAATACCGTCAGGCAAGTCCTCTCGGACTCTGGCGACCTCTGAAACCACATCGTCGTATTTTTCTTCAGGGTCCGAGCCAAACAGAAACTCGACACGGATAACGGCCAGGCCGTCTTCCACGTCACCTTTCAGCTCCTTGATGTCGTCCAGCTCTTTAATGGCTTCTTCGATGGGATCCAGCACCAGCTTTTCCATATCGACCGGATTGGTGCCGGGGTAAACCACGCGCACCATGGCCGCAGGAAAATCAAACTGGGGATCTTCTGAGCGAGGCATGGTCATCAGCGACACGGCCCCAAGCAAAATCAGCAACAGCAGAACAACCAGCGTGAACTGGAAGTTGTTAATGGCTATACGGGGTAACTGCATGGTGTTTACCCTTCCCCTTCGCCAACAACACGAACCTTGTCACCCTGATCAAGGAAGGCTGCGCCGGTGGTGACAACCTGTTCGCCATCCTGCAGCTCACCGGAAATGGCAACATCACCACCATCCAGATAGTGAATACGAACGGAGCGGGAGGATACTGTGTTGTCGTCGTTCAGAACGTAAACCGTGCCCAGCGGGCTCATGGCAGATACCAGTGACAGTGCCGGAAGCTTCACCACACGCTCTTTTACGCCCGGTTCGATGTGGATACGGCCAACATAACCATCACGCAGTCGTATTTCTGTCACCGGATCCAGCGCAATCTCAACCTCAAACAGACCGGAGCGCTCTTCCGCTGCCTCAGCGATCTCGCTCACTTTTCCGTTGAAGGCTTTTAAAGGCCAGGGATCGAAACGAACCTCAACCGGATCGCCGTGTTTGATCAACACAACCTTCCGGTCGGATAAACCGGTGCGCATAATCCAGCCACGGGATTCATCCGCCAGCACAAAGGCCACCTGATTTGGGGCCACCAGCTCGCTGGTCTCAATCATCCGGCGAATAATCCGGCCATCCTGTGGAGCCTGAATGGTGGAGTAGCGCAAATTAAAACGTGCCACGCTCAACTGAGAGCGAGCCACATCCAGTTCGGTTTCGGCATCCTGCAGCTGGTCCAGTGAGACGACCTTGTTGCGATACAGTTTTTCCAGACGTTCAACATTGCGGGTGGCGTTTTCAAAGCGGGCTTCCGCTTCCTGAACGCGGGCCTGAACCTCTTCGGTATCCAGACGGGCAAGGGTCTGGCCTTTTTTGATCGCATCGCCTTCCTCAACAAGGATTTCTGCGACTGGCCCGCCAACCTTGAACGCCAGTTTCTGGGTGGATTTATAAGCCAGCAATGCGCTGATGCTGATAGGCCGAGCCGTTTCCTGATAGCTGACCGTCTGCACTTCCACAGAACGGGTCACAGCTTCACTGGCCTGGACAGAAGTCACCAGCGGCAGACTCATACCAAGGCCGGCTGCGATAGCCGTGCCTTTTAAAAGCATGCTTTTGAACAAATGGTTGGAACTGGCCCCAGAACGACGGGAAAAGGAAAAGATGCGCATGCGCTGTTGTTATCCGTTTTAGGCGGTTTTATTCATGTTATGAGGTGGACTCTAGGTATTAATGTTAACACTGTCAACAATATTGACAGCGTCAACTTTGCTTCCCAAAATAGCTCTATACACGTAATCAGTCCGGCCAATGCTCAAAGAAGAAATCCCCCCTAACGCCGAAACCCACCAGCGATACCATCACGGAAATCTCCGTGCAGCACTGCTGTGTGCGGCCTTCAAGCAGCTGGACAATGTGGGCCCTGATAAAATCAGCATGCGCGCCATTGCCCGTGATGTGGGGGTTTCCCAAACCGCCCCTTACCGGCACTTTCCCAATAAAGACCTGCTTTTGGTGGCGCTGGCCGTTGAAGGTTTCAAGCGGCTGGAACAGCGTATTCGCCAACGTTCCGCAGATCATCCCGACGCCTTTGAAGCCCTGATGGCTGGTTCAGAGGACTATCTGGATTTTGCCCGGGAGAAGCCTGAGCTTTACCGTTTGATGTTTGGCCCGGCTCTGGCGGAATGGCGCAAGCCCGAATTTATGCATGGCGTACCACCTGCCGCCTTTGCCGCTCTGGTTGAGGTGGTCGAGAAAGCCATAAATCAGGGCAGCCTGAACAATAGCTTCCCGGCCTGGTTTATGGCCAAGAGCTGCTGGGCCCAGATTCATGGCCATGCCATGATGATGATCGATGACATTCTGGATAAAGGCATTCCGCAAGGCGCCAGTTTTGATATCAAAGCCTCCCTGCGCCTGTGTATGGATGGCATGAAGGCCAAGCCGGTAGATTGACCGCCGTCTACTCACCGGATTCGTCCGGTGGTATAGTTCCCTCCTTCTAAAACTCTCGCAGAAAGAGGATTGACCAGCCTGCCGATTGGCTTTGCAAGCTGCCGGCACCGATATATCCTTTAAAGTGCTTGCGAGAAAAGCTGCAACACAGGCTGAATAATCAATTTTGAACACACAACCTGACTCCCTTCAGTTCGATCTGGAACCGATCGACGCCCGTCGCTTCGCCGAACTCTGCGGCCAGTTCAATGAACACCTCAAACACATCGAAAACCGTCTGGGTATCCGCGTCAGCAACCGTGGCCAGAGCTTTACCCTGTCTGGTGAAGACGAACCGGTACAGACGGGCAAGGAACTGATTGAGCGTCTCTATGCCGAGACCGCCGAGAACACCCATCTCACCCCGGAGATGGTGCACCTGCTGCTGCAGGAAAGTGGCATGGAGCCGCAAATTGTTGAAGAAGAGCAGGACATTGTTATTCGCACCCGCAAGGGGCTGGTTCGTCCTCGGGGCAAGAATCAGCAGCAGTATGTAAAAACCATCACCAGCAACGATATCAACTTTGGTATTGGGCCAGCTGGTACCGGTAAAACCTATCTAGCGGTTGCCTGTGCGGTTCAGGCACTGGAACAGGAAGAGATTCAACGTATTCTTCTGGTGCGTCCGGCGGTTGAAGCCGGTGAGAAGCTGGGCTTCCTGCCTGGCGACCTATCCCAGAAAATCGACCCTTACCTGCGCCCTCTCTACGATGCCCTCTACGAAATGCTGGGCTTCGACCGGGTCACCCGTCTGATTGAAAAGAACGTGATTGAAGTGGCGCCTCTCGCCTACATGCGTGGCCGTACACTCAATAACGCCTACATCATTCTGGATGAATCCCAGAACACCACTATGGAACAGATGAAAATGTTCCTGACCCGTATCGGCTTTGGTTCTACCGCCGTGATTACCGGTGACATTACCCAGGTCGACCTGCCACGCAACGTCCGTTCCGGTCTGCGCCACGCCATGGAAGTACTGGAAGGCGTTCCAGGTATCGGTATGACCCAGTTCAGCTCCCGTGACGTGGTTCGCCACCCTCTCGTTCAACGCATTGTAGAAGCCTATGATCGCCATGATCAGCTAACCTCTGCCACTGAGCAAAACTCAGTGAACAAGTCACATGCGGGGAAAGGCTCCCACAACTGATGGACGTATTTATCGATCTGCAGGTTAACAGCGAAAGCGTTAACCTGCCTTCCGAGGCGCAGCTCACCCAATGGGCGACAGCTGCCGTTCTTGCCGATGATGATTTCCAGCGAGATGACGCTGAGATCAGCGTTGTTATCGTCGATGCAGAAGAAGGGCGAGAGCTCAATAATGAGTGGCGTAACAAGGATTACGCTACAAATGTGCTCTCTTTCCCTTCCGATCTGCCTGCCGAACTAAACCTGCCACTGTTGGGCGATCTGGTGATATGTGCGCCAGTCGTTGAGCGGGAAGCTGCAGAACAGGGTAAAACCCTTGAGTCCCACTGGGCGCACATGATTATCCATGGCACACTGCACCTGCTGGGCTATGACCATATTGAAGATGATGAAGCCGAAGTGATGGAAACTCTGGAAACAGGGATAATGCAATCACTGGGCTTTAAGGATCCTTACGATCCGTCTTATTTAAATAATTTAGAAACGAGTAGCGAGGACAAGACAGAAGACCATGGCTGACGACAACCCGGGCAATGGCAACCGAACCTGGCTGGAGAAACTGAAACACGTTTTCTCCGGCGACCCCCAGACCCGTGATGAGCTGCTTGCCCAGCTCCGTGATGCTGAGCACAGCGATCTGCTCGACAGCGAAGCTCTCCGTATTATTGAAGGTGCCCTGCAGGTTTCCGAAATGCAGGTCCGTGAGATAATGATCCCCCGCTCCCAGATGGTGTGCATCAATGCCGATGAAACACCAGAGCAGTTTCTGCCGGAAGTGATTGAGTCCGCTCACTCCCGTTTTCCGGTTATCGGGGATACCAAGGATGAGATTCTCGGCATTTTGCTGGCCAAAGATCTTCTGCCCCTGATCCTTCAGGACAACCGCAAGAATTTCGATATCAAGAACCATTTGCGCCATGCGGCCGTCGTGCCTGAAAGCAAGCGCCTGAATGTGCTTCTGAACGACTTCCGTACCAACCGCAATCACATGGCTATCGTCATTGATGAATACGGCGGTGTTGCCGGACTGGTGACCATCGAGGACGTTCTGGAACAGATCGTTGGTGATATCGAAGACGAATACGATGTCGACGAAGATAGCTTTATCAAGCCGCTTGGTAATGATGAGTTTGTCGTTAAGGCACTGACGCCTATCGAAGACTTTAACGAACACTTCAAAACTGAATTCAGCGATGAAGAGTTTGATACGATCGGCGGCATTGTTATGCAGCAGTTCGGTCATCTTCCAAAGCGCAATGAAACTGTCTCTATCGATAAGTTCTGCTTCCAGATTCTGAATGCGGACAATCGTCGTATAAGACTGTTGCGGGTGACCAACGCCTGATAGCCTTGTGTTTATCGAACCAAGGTAATAACTGCAAAACGGCCAATCTTGAATTGGCCGTTTTTCTTTCAACACACGAACGGATAGCGTACCTGATACTGTGAAGGATTGGCGTAACTTACTTCTCTCTGCCGTTGCTGGCGCCATTGCGCCTCTGGCGTTCAGCCCCTTTGGCTACTGGCCACTGATGCTGCTCAGTATGGGCGTATTATTTTTCCTGCTGAATGACACCACACCACGTAAAGCGGCTTACCGTGCTTTGTTTTACGGGCTGGGTCTTTACGGCACGGGGGCAAGCTGGGTCTATGTCAGCATTCACCAGTTTGGCAGTGCTCCGGTTCCTCTTGCTGTTCTGTTAACCGCCGTGTTTGTGTTGGCGCTGTCTGTGGTGTTCTTTGCCCCTCTGGGCTGGCTGTTCAGTCGGTTGAGTCAGAAACGGGCCTTGTGGTCAAAGGTTCTGCTGTTTGCCGGCCTCTGGGTTCTAGGCGAGTGGTTGCGCAGCTGGTTCCTGACCGGCTTCCCCTGGCTGTTTGCAGGTTACACCCTTCTCGATACTCCGTTTTCGGGTCTAGCGCCGATCACCGGTGTTTATGGCCTCTCCCTGCTGCAGGCACTGAGCAGTGCCTGTCTTGTCGCTCTGATCATGGAACGCAATCTGCCTCTCTTTATAACGACAGGCAGCACTGCGGCTTTGGCTATTGCGGCCATCCTGCTGAAAGGCCATATCTGGACTTCTGATAATCCGGATGCCAAACCTGTCACCTTTGCTGCCGTACAGGG
Organism: Parendozoicomonas haliclonae; assembly: GCF_900174585.1. Classification (GTDB taxonomy): domain Bacteria; phylum Pseudomonadota; class Gammaproteobacteria; order Pseudomonadales; family Endozoicomonadaceae; genus Sansalvadorimonas; species Sansalvadorimonas haliclonae. The sequence continues at coordinate 70,003 of NZ_FWPT01000008.1, forward strand.
CAATATTTCCCAAAGCCTGAAATGGGAGCCCGGTCATCTCGACAAAACCATTGAGAAGTACCTGACCCTCAGTAGCAATCAGTGGCAGAAGGATCTGGTGTTCTGGCCGGAAAACTCTATTCCTACCTTTTATCAGAATGTTCCCGGCTTGATGGAACAACTGAACCAGCATGCCGGTAATACCGACACCGCACTGGTGCTGGGGATGCCCTGGTATGAAAACGGTCCTTACTTCAATTCTTTGGTTGGCCTAGGTGAAGCGCAGGGCAACTACTTCAAACAGAAGCTGGTGCCTTTTGGGGAGTTTGTTCCGTTTGAATCTCTGATTCGTGGGCTGATCGCCTTTTTCGATCTACCCATGTCTTCCTTCAGCGCCGGTGAACAGAGCCAGCCCGGGCTGAGAGTTCAAGATAATCCGGTGGCGTCTTATATCTGTTATGAGGTGGTTTATCCGGACTTTGCAGCTGAGCAGGCCATCGACAAAGGTTTTCTGCTGACCGTCTCCAACGATACCTGGTTTGGGCAGTCTATCGGGCCGGAGCAGCATTTTCAGATGGTACGGATGCGTTCTCTGGAAACCGGTCGTTATCAGCTACGGGTTACCAACGACGGCATTACTGCCCTGATTGATCCTATGGGTACAGTGATCAGCACGATTCCGCGCTACAGCGAAGGCGTGCTTGAAGGTGAGATTCCGGTGATGACCGGCATGACGCCCTTTATGCGCTTCGGGTCCTGGCCGGTGCTCGCGCTCTCTCTGCTGATGCTTCTGGGAGTTCGCCTTTCACGCCAGCACAGCTGACACCCTTGTTTGATCTGCTGACGGCCTGCGAACATTCGCGGGCTGTCGCTTTCTACTGTCTACCATCCACAGCTTTGGCACGACAGTTATGGCGTATCCTGTCCCAACCTGGTACCTGCCTGCATTCCAGACAAATCTTGTCTGCCCGGACTGTGGATGCAATGAACCAATGCCCCAGTGCCAATGGGGCGGCCACAATATTTATGCCGCATCACCTGACGAAAACGCCCTGCTGCAGTGTATGGTTCCCGTATCCGTACAAAAAGGCTTTGATCGTCTGACCAATGAGCTGGGTGACCATTGCCAGCTCGCACTCGACCACCTTCACCAACTCGCCCATGAGAGTACGCAGCAACAACATCTTGATGAGTTTATTGGAAGCTGGTGCGATCAGGCCTTGCAGCTGGCTTTGGAGATGCCGGACTCGGCTTCACTGTTGCTGGAAAATATTATTTATCTTCTGGCTATGGCATGTATCGAGTTGGAGCGGCTACAACAGCCCGCCACTGTTCGGGTTGTGGATCAGCTAAGTATGCGTCTGAAACAGGTTATGCATGAGTCTCCAGCCATCAATTTCTCTCAGCTGACCAAGCCCACCAAAAACCTCGGCAATCGCACCTGTCAGGTGGTAACTGATACCTTTCGGGCTATTGGCACTTATCTATGGAGCTGGGTTCGCCCTAAACGTTTCCCCGAGGAACTGAGCGTTGCCCAGTTCCGAGATCAGCTGATCGCTTCCGGCATTCATAAACACACTATTGGAGAACTGTCTTATAGCTGCAACCTGTTCTCCAAAAGTCACGATGAAGTTGTTTCACTGACCCGTGCCTGGCAAAACCTTAAGGGAGCTGGCTTCCGGGATGATTATATTCACTGGCTCAATAACTACCTTATCTACTCAGATGAGCCCTTTACCGGTATTCGAGCTCTGGCAGAAGCCAAAAGTGAAAAAGATATCTATCAACTGTTTCAGAAATATATACAACCCTGTGAATACAGAGGGCAGATGGTGATTCAGGCACTGAAACAAGAACTACCCACACAACAAATCACTAAGCTTATCTGTGATTGCAAGGTCACCGATTACAGCCCACAGGATGCGCGGATCATTGCAAGGTTTTGGAAATATGCAGAGCGTGAGAATATCCCCGGGCTAACGACTCTGGTCCTTGCCAATTTCCTGCAATATGAAGCCTCTGCCGTGCAGAAGCTTCAGCTGGTCGGCCGGCTCAGTCGAGAGTCTCTGCACTTCTTTGTGCGTGAACATATTCTGTCGTGGGAAGACCCTGTCTGACACAACGTTATACGCAGGCCTCCCTCTTGTTTCCTGAGCGGTCTGCCATTACGCTTGCCGAACAGGCTTAGCCCTGCTCTATCCTTTTGAGAGTTAGCTGATTTTCAGATAACTTTTTTCAAACACCCATACTCATACAGTCATGTCCCGAAAGCCTCATATTGTCATTCTCGCCACTGGCGGCACCATTGCCGGTTCGGCTCAAAGTGAAACCGGCGGCACCTATACGTCTGCACAGATTGGTGTTGATGACCTGCTCTCGGTGATTCCCGAGATTCGGGACCTGGCTGATATTACCGGCGAGCAGATTGCCAGTATCGGCTCCCAGGATATGGACGAAGCCACCTGGCTGAAGATGGCCCGTCGCTGTAACGAGCTGCTGGCACAGGATGATGTTGACGGTTTGGTTATCACCCATGGTACAGACACCATGGAGGAAACCGCCTACTTCCTGCATCTCACCGTACACTCCGACAAGCCTGTTGTGCTGACCGGTGCCATGCGCCCGGCCAATGCCCACAGTGCCGACGGCCCAATGAACCTGTTTGAAGCTGTGGCAACTGCCGTATGTCCGGACTCCAAAGGTCTTGGCGTGATGGTGGTCACCAACGACACCGTTTTCGGTGCCCGGGATGTGACCAAGTCCTGCACCACAGCTATTCATACCTTCCAGTCGCCAAACTTTGGCCCGCTGGGACATATCCATGCCCAGACCGTTGAGTTCCAGCGCAAACCACAACGCTTGCACACGACAGACTCCGAGTTTCAGGTAGACCAGCTGGATAAACTGCCACGGGTAGGCATTGTTTATGCACACGCCGGTGCCGACAGTGTACTTGCGGTGGAAGCCTTTATTGCTGCCGGTTACGACGGCATTGTTCATGCTGGCTTCGGTAACGGTAACTTCAATAGTCTGGTTGGTGATGCCCTGAAAAAGGCTACCAGTCAGGGCATGCATGTGATTCGCGCTTCAAGAGCGCTGATCGGTGCAGTGACCGAAGCGGGTGAAGTCAATGACAGTGAATGTGGCTTTGTTGCTGCTGGCCTTCTGAATCCACAGAAAGCCCGTATTCTGCTGCAGCTGGCACTGACTGCAACCAAAGAGCGTGAAGATATTCGTCGTATCTTCAAGAGCTACTAAAGCTATTAAAAGAGAAGGCCCACACAACGACTGTCGTTATGTGGGCCTCTTTGTAATGAATGCTGGAACTAGAACAAATAAAGCTCATTTTCAGCAAACTCCAGATACTGATCAAGAACCTCTTCCGTGATCTCAATGTCTTTGCTTTCTTTTTCCTGCCCAAGATAGGCGGCGTAGGTATCTGAATCGATCAGCCCTCCGGCAAAAACCTTACCAATTACCCCCTGATTGATTAAGTGCTCTCGAATAGCTTCACGGTTCATATTCTCCGGGCCATGCTCAACAAAGAACTTGCGAATCTCTTCACTGAACACCTGTTCCACCGGAGACTGCGAGTCATAATCCACAACCAGTTCCGTATTAAGGGCATCACTCCCTTCACTTTGGGCGCCGACATAACTGGCCATACTCCTATATCGCGCTTCAAAGCAGACATCACGAAACGGCATGGCTTGTTCCAGAAACTCTTGTAACCTGCCTCCCGCAACGGCTTTTTCAAACTGAAGCTCAAAGACTTCCACATAATTTTCCAGCAGATTCCCAAGCATTTGCGGGGGCAGATAAGATTTATGAAAAGTCAGCCCCGTCACTTCATGGAAGTAATCAGCAGGATTCTTCCCTTCTTGCAGCCGGAACTTAATTTCGTCCATATGTTTCTTCATCTGGCTGATGCTCTGAATCGCCAGAGAGAGGTATTCGTAATGGGTCAAACCATTTTTAATATGAAAGTGTTTGCCTAAAGCTTTCCAAAGTACCGGAGGGAACCATTTGCCATTGATGGCCCTGCTTATCAACAAGCGCACATGTTGAACGGAACGCCCCCAGAATACCTTATCCCGATTCAGAACAGGCCGTTTCCCATCATGGTTGGGGGCGCCGCCCAACTGGTCTTTCAGTCCATCAAGCTGATTCAGGTAACCCTCATAAGACTTGGAGAGCTGTAATGCCGGGGCTGTTTCTGTTGTCGGCGAGGGCACTTTTGGCAGCTGTTCAAGGGGAATATGTTCGCCGGAAGAGCCCAGCCGTTCGGGGATAAATCTGGGTGGCACTTCGTTATCAGCATTAACCAGATCAGACATCCAGCCATTCAAATCCGATTGCACCAGCCGGTGCTGCGGAGGCGAAACCACCTCCACCTTGGTGTAATTTGAAGAACGGGTGTAATAACGCGACTCTCGGGAATGGGCTTTATGGCTATGGCCTTTATGACTACTGTGGCCCCGTACCTGACGGCTACCGGACTTGCCTCGCGCCTGTTTGCGCGCAGCCTTGGGCCGGTTGTTTTGCGGGTTGCTGCCGACTCTGTGTCCGGAAAAACCTGGAACCTTGCCCATTATTATCGTCCCTGACCAATCAAGAACCTGCTGTCATGCTCTCTGCAGGCTTCTCATTAAAACTAGCGCATGGCTTCGGTCAGAGCCAAAGAGACGGCCTTGTTCAGGTTCTGGACTGCCGGCGTGCGGTAGTAGGAGACATACTCCCTTAGCTGCTCATCGGACATATAACGGTAGGTGTAGAGAAACTGGCGAATCACCATCTCTTCGTATTCACTGCGCATGCCTGTCATCTGCTGGCGAATACCTTCTTCAAACTGAGGAGGTATTTCACCCTCGCCCATCAGGATGCCGGCCGCTCCCAGTGAGCCACTGATCATCAGTTCGGTTGTCAGATCCACAGCCTGACTTCTGTCCACCAGCTCACGAATCAGATCCAGACGCACCTGCCGGGGAAGCTCGGACTGCAGACGCACAGAGACATACTTCTCCAGTTCTTTCTGGTTCGCCGGATCATTGGCCCGTTTCTCCAGCTCAACGGCCCGTCGCCACACAGCTCCTTCCATCATACTGATAATGGTGGCGGTCATCGTGGCATCCAGCTCTTGATTCAGCACCTTAAGTACTGCCATGCGCAGTTTTTCTGGAGCATATTTTTTCTGGAGACCTGCTTCCAAACGTTCCAGCATCACCCGGTTCATATCATTATCTGGAAGTTCATTGCGCCCCATCCGCAGACCTTCCTGAGTAAAGGTGTGGCTGAGAAAGGCAAACTGCTGTTCAAGACCGGAGAGATCATAGATTTTCTGAGTTTCCGGCGAGACAGCCCGAGCCTGAAAACTGAAGAGAACAGTCAATAAGAAAGAGAATGCTGTAACAGCGGTCAGGAATGGTAGCCGTCCCTTTAATTGCGCAAGCATATGTACACCCATCCGTTGGATATTTATTAGCCGTTTTTTAATTATTTTCTAAAGATAATGGATTTCTTTTTTTAGTAACAGTCAGCGTTTAAGAGTCAGCCAAAGCATCCCCATATATTCGTGCAGTGCCAGCTGACTTTTACGCAGCTCCAAGGCATCCGGCAGCCAGGCACTCACGCGGGAGTAACGAACGGGTTTACCGGCAAAAGCGGTAGGTGCAGGAATACAGTTAAAGCCTTCTCTGATGAATAGCTGGCATGCCCGCCTCAAATGCCAGGCATGGCTGACCAGATAAACCGTTTCAATACCTTCCGGTTTGAGTAACCCTGCCGTGTGTTCAGCATTTTGTTCGGTGGACCAGCTCTGGTCTTCCCGCCACTGAACAGACTGCCCGACATTCAAAAGGTACGTTGCCATCACATCCGCTTCGTTAATACCGTAACGGCTTCCGCCCGTGACCAACACTGGCAGGCTGGTATCAACTGCCAGCTTATGTGCATAACGTAATCGTTGAGTCAAAAGAGCACTGGGTTGGGGCTCGTTATCGTATTCCGGTGTGTTGGAGAGAACGCCAGTACCCAGCACAACCATTGCAGCCTTATCCGTGCCAGCCATGATCTGAGCGATGGGAATATCCCGTTCCAACCCTCGCATCAAAGCATTGGCAACAACACCAGTGGAAAGCAAATACAGCGAAACACAAGAAACAGCCACCAGCGAGAAAGCCAGCTGCCGATAACGGAACCAACACAACAGTGCAATGACCAATAGAAGCAACTGCAGGCCTGGTGGCTGCAGCAAATACTTAAGCAGGTTCCCTCCGGAAATGGTCATACCATTTTTTCCTTGCCGACCTCATTCTCACAATAGCCATTCTTTTCAAGCTCATTAATATTATTCAAAGTCGTTATGGCTATGGATTCCAGAGCTTCGTGAGTGAAAAAGCCCTGATGTCCGGTGACTACCACATTGGGGAATGTTAACAGGCGCTGGAAAACATCATCCTGAATCACCTCTTCTGAAAGATCTCGGAAAAACAGATCTCCTTCCTGCTCATAAACGTCAATGCCGAGATAACCCAAATGGCCGGACTTCAGTGACTGCGTAACCGCTTCAGTATCAATCAATGCGCCACGGCTGGTATTAATCAGCATGGCACCCGGTTTCATACAGGCAAGAGCTTCCGCGTTGATAATATGTTTAGTCGCCTTGTTCAGTGGACAGTGCAGACTGACAATATCGGACCGCCGGTAAAGATCACTGAGTGCAACAGACTCAACACCTGCGTCTTTTAGCTGTTCATCACTCATGCCCGGGTCGAAAGCCAGCACCTTCATACCAAAGCCATTAAGGATGTTGGCTGTCGCCTGCCCGATTTGACCCATACCAATCAGGCCAACCGTTTTGCCATGCAGGTTAAAACCCAAAAGGCCATTAAGGTTGAAGTTGCCTTCCCGAACGCGGTTCCAGGCTTTATGGATTTTTCGGTTCATCGTCAGAATCATTGCCAGGGTGTATTCGGCGACAGACTCTGGTGAGTAAGCAGGAACACGGACAACTTTTATACCAAGCTGATGAGCCGTCTCCAGATTTACCTGGTTAAAACCAGCGCACCGCAAGGCCACAACAGAAATATCCAAGGCGGAAAGTGCTTCAAGCACGGGTGTGGAGAGATCATCATTGACGAACGCGCAGACGGCGTTGTAACCGGCAGCCAGCCGTGTGGTGGTTATATCCAGTCGGGATTTCTGAAACACGATTTCCTGACCAAACTGCGAAGCGGCTTGTTCAAAAACAGGCCGTTCATAACTTTGGGTGCTGAACATCAGTGTTTTCAAGATCATTCTCCACGGATTTACGCACAATCATTTATCCAGATTACTGCGTGTGGAGAGAGGATGCGAATCGTGCTGTCGCACTTAGACGACAGCACTTACAGAAGAAAAGTGTTAGAGGTGCGGAGCAACAAAGTCAGGAACAATACCCGCATCGGCAATGGCATCGTCGATATCAGTACCACGATAGACACCACACTCCAGCAACAGGGTTTTAAAGCCCATGGCATTGCCGCCCAGAATATCGGTATAGAGCGTATCGCCAACCATCAGAACGCGGGATGGGTCAGTGATGCCATGCTGCTCATAAACATACTGGAAGATGTCCTTGCCCGGCTTGCCAAAGAGATGTGGTAAAGCCTGCTGTTCAGCCTGCAGAGTCAGAGTTTCGGCAAAGTAGCCCGGAGTTGCATAGATATGAATACGACCATCAATCACGTTCGGTGCGCCCATATCAGGGTTGCCCAAAGCCAGCTCAAACTGACGACCACGGCCGGATTCCACCAGATTGGTCAGCATCTCAGACGTCCAGGTGCTGCCTGCCAGAAACAGAATGGCTTCAATACCTTCCGGGATAATACCGCTTAAGGCATTCAGGTTGGTCATACCGGTCAGCAGCTCATCAGACGGATGCGGCTGAGGCGCGACATACGCCCAGCGCTCTTTATTCTCCAGAGTCGCCAGCCACTGCTCGGTAATATCAAGGCTGGTGACCACTTCCTGGTTGGAGAAATCGAAGCCACGCTCGGCATACTTTTCTGCAGCTACACGCTGGTTGGTCATGGTGTCATTGGAAACCACACAGAAAGCCTTACCAGCCTTGCGCATCATGGCGATAGCATCAATCGCACCATCAATCGGGGTCATCCCCCGGCACAGCACCCCATAAGAGTCGAGCATGATCAGATCGAACTGATCCAGAATCTCTGCGATGCCACCAATACGCTGATAGCCGAAAGCCGGGTTACTCACAGCCGGGTACCAGTTCATTCGGCGGGCATAGCACTGGTTCAGTATTGGCAGGTTAATTTCAATCATCAGAGACTCATCCAGAAAGGGGCTGATTATCTTGCCGGGGATTATATCGATTTCGCGGAAAGTTATTTACTCAGCAGTCAGCTTATCCACAACCGTGTGCATAAAACGTCGTATAACAACCAGTTCACTCTCCTTAAAACCATCTTCAAGAATGACGTTCAGCTGGTTCAGCAAAGGACGGGAACGGACAATAGCCTTCTCCCCATCTTCGGTCAGCATCAGCTTATAACCCCGCCCATCGGTTGGAGACGGCAGACGTTTAACCAGACCATTCTTCTCCAGACGGGACACCATGCCACTGGTTGCCGCCTTGCCAAGACCAAGAGCATCACCAAGATCCGCCTGCATACAGCCATTCATGCTCTGCAGATGATGGAGTGCCGTAATCTGAGCAGCGGAGACACCCACCAGCTGTAGCGCCTGTTGATCAACCTGACGGAACAGGGTCTGCTGGGCAGTATTCAATAAAAAGTAGAGATTATTTTCCATGGGGCGGAATTATTGTTCGCCTACGAACCTTGCGCAACATAATTAGACTCCGTATTTTCCGTATAAAAAACAGCCACTGAATCTAAACCCTTAAAGGTCACGTATAGGCAGGTAAGCATCACAAATACAGGGGCTATCATGAAAGCACTCACCATGAAAAAGCTTGCCATAAAAAAACTCGTTCTTGCCCTGGCTGCCGTTACCAGCATTGGACTTTTCTCGGGCATCGCCATCAGCGCGCCTACGTCAACTTCGCCTTCTTCAACATCATCAGCCTCAAGCTCTTACAGCAAAGCTGAGTTGAAGGAGCGCCTGACAGAGATGCAGTACTACGTCACTCAGGAAGATGGCACAGAACGACCATTCCGCAATGAGTACTGGAATAACAAGGAAGCTGGTATCTATGTGGATATCGTCTCCGGCGAACCGCTGTTCAGCTCACTGGATAAATACAAATCCGGTACCGGCTGGCCCAGCTTTACCAGACCTCTGGTCGAGGCCAATATCGTGGAACGGGAAGACAACACACTCTTTACGACACGCACCGAGGTTCGCTCCAAAAACGCGGACTCCCATCTCGGCCATGTATTCAATGATGGTCCGGCGCCAACCGGTCTGCGTTACTGCATGAACTCTGCCGCCATGCGCTTTGTGCCTGTGGATAAGCTGGAAGAGGAAGGCTACGCCCAGTTTGTCAGCCTGTTCAAAGACAAGAGCAACTGATTCACAGAGCCACTCTCAAACAGTATGCTCTGCCCATTAACGATTCTGGGTAGAGCATATGCAGCTGGAACTGGTCGATATTGGCGTCAACCTTGGCGACTCGGCTTTTGATAAAGACCGTGATGATGTTGTGGAACGGGCCCTGGAAGCCGGTGTCAGCACCATGATTCTGACCGGCACAACGCTGGAAGAATCCATCGCCTGCCTGAAGCTGACAGAACAGTACAAAGACTACTGCTACACCACCGCAGGTATTCACCCCCACTACGCCAAAGATGCCACCGATCAGCACTTTAATGAGCTGAAGTCCCTGTATGCAGAAGACAAGGTTGTAGCTGTTGGTGAGGCAGGTCTCGACTTTAACCGTGATTTCTCGCCCCGTCCGATTCAGGAACAGGTGTTTGAGAAGCAGATAGAGCTGGCAATTGAAACCGGCCTGCCGCTGTTCTGCCATGAACGTGATGCTTCAAAGCGCTTTGCCGATATCGTGAAGGCTTACCGGGATGATATCGCCGATCTGGTGGTTCACTGTTTTACCGCCGATAAAGAGAGCCTTTATCGCTATCTCGATCTGGACCTTCATATCGGTATTACCGGCTGGGTTTGCGATGAACGCCGGGGCTTCCATCTGCACCCACTGCTTCGGGATATTCCTGCCAACCGGTTAATGGTGGAAACTGACTGCCCGTACCTGCTGCCAAGAACTCTCAAGCCTAAACCGAAAAGCCGCCGCAATGAGCCAGCTTATTTGGGAGAAGTGATCAGCATGATCGCCAGCCAGCTGGATAAATCTGTTGAGCAGGTAGCCGAGGAAACCACCCGCACAGCAAAAGCCTTTTTCCGGATCTAACTCAAACGCTACACAGACAAACGGCCTCAAATGAGGCCGCTTTGTGTTTACGCTGTCGCGTAGTGTTGTTCCAGATGTTCAATAATCGCGCCGGATTCATACATCCAGGTGACGTCGCCATTGTCCTGTTCAATACGCAGGCAGGGTACCTGAATCTTTCCGCCCTGCGACTCCAGCTCCTGTCGGAGCTTCGGATCACCACTGGCATCACGATATTCAATGTTCAGGTTCAGACGGTGAATAGCCCGACGGGTTTTAATACAGAACGGGCAACCAAAGAACTGGTACAAAGCCAGCTTCTGCGTAGCCTGATCAACAGCTTGCTGAGCTTCCGGTGAGCGCTTCAGCTTGCGTGGGCGGGTCACCAGATCCACGCCGGCAATGGTGTAACCCAGCACATTACGAATTAATTTAACCAGCACAAACCACCTCTGCTCTTTATTTTATAAATATCTTGTTCTTGTCTTGGTTCGCATTGTAAGTGGTTGCCACTATGAACCACAAATCACAGTGTTTTTAAAAGTGCCATGCCAGTAGATGGCTGATCTTCTGCCCCTGACTCATTTTGATAACCCGCACTTCACTGGCACCCAGCTTTTTCAATAGCGCTTCCAGTGGCCGCAGGTTATCTTTTTTCGACACCAACGAGGTAAACCAACCCACCTGCTCGGCAAAGTCACGGCTTTCCACAGCCATTTGCTTCAGGAAGGCAATTTCTCCACCTTCACACCATAGCTCTGCTTTCTGACCACCAAAGTTACGATGTTCGCCCTGCGGTGCCTTACCCTTTCCGCCATGAAGATTGCGCCACTTCCGCTGTGTACCGGCCTGAGCTTCGGCCAGAGAAGCATGAAACGGTGGATTACAGAGGGTGATGTCAAAGTGCTGACCGGGTTTAATCACACCATGAAAGATCGCCTTGGCATTCTTTTGATGAACAAGCGTGATATGACCTTTCAGACAATGATTGGCTTCCACATTAAGGCGAGCGGTTTTTACTGAAACCGGATCAATATCCGAGGCTGTGAACTTCCAGCCATAACTGCGGGCACCGATGATGGGATAGATACAGTTGGCACCGGTGCCGATATCCAGCGCCTGAACCTGCTTCCCTTTTGGAATAGAACCATCTTCTGTCTGCTCTGCCAGCAGATCCGCCAGATAGTGAATCATATCCGCACGGCCCGGAATTGGCGGACACAGATAACCATCCGGTATTGCCCAGTGCTGAACCTGATAGTTATGCGCCAGCAGGGCCTTGTTCAAAGCCACCACGCCTTCAGGGTTACTGAAATCAATCGTATCCCGGTTATCCGGTGTCTTGGTCAGGTGTGTCGCCAGAGCAGGATAGGCTTCCACCAGAGCAGGCAGATCATAGCGGCCCGAATGGGGATTGCGGGGGTGCAGGCGGCCGGTCTTTTTCGGCTTATTGAATTTGTCAGGCATAACAGGACTACGAAGCCTTTAATCACACATTCAGACCATTCTATCGGCCCCGAGCCTCTCTGTAGAGCAATGAAGTAACACCTTTGTCAGGGGTTCTACCCGTTACTTCTTACGAAACTTCCTGCCTGCAGCATGATCTAACACTGTGCAGGAATTCCCCCGAAGTTAAGGAGAGAGACACCATGAGCTGCAAAAACACCATCCAATCTCTGACTAAAGTCTTATTGACGGCTGCTACCACCCTTCTGGTTCTGGCTGTACAACCCGCCAGCGCCGGTAAGTTCAACACCTTTGAAGGTACCCTGAAAATTGAAAACCAGACACCTTACAGCATTCAGGTGACGGGCCAGCGTATGGAACAAAACAAGCGCGGCAGCAAAGGAACATTTACCTTTGATGACCTTTTTATCAACAGCAACAGCACCATTTATTCCGGTGCCACGACTCTGGTGGGCACAGGTTCATCCCAGGAAAACAAAACCGAAGGCCATCTGTTGTTTACCATTGGCGAAACCGGCGAGGAATTCGACTTCCATTATCGCTTTGGCAAGGATAATGACGACAACACCTGGGCCAGAATCAATCTGCCACAGACTTTCGCTGAGATTCAAAGGCAGGAAGCTCCCAAGCGCCATCCGCTTATGAATGCCAAGATGATCCGTACCTGTAAAAAAGGTTCAGGTCGTTACCACATGGGCACCAGTCTCAAGCATGATTGCACCGTGACTATCACCATGGATCAGCCATTATCTGACTGCCTGAGCAACAGAAACTGCTCCGTTCCCAAGATGCTGTCTGAGCTGAAAATTCGTCAGCTGGAGCAACAACTGGAGCTTGAGAAGCAAAAGCGCCGGGAGCTGTAATCCCCCCATCAGCCTTTGCCATACCGTGCCGGTTAACGGCACGGTTACCCCTTCTGACTCTTGCTCAGTAATCATCACGTATCCACTGTCTGTTAATCATTGCCCCAGCCTTTTTGGAGACAAGGAATGGACAGAGTCACTTTGACAGCAGAGCATGGCTTGCGCCCGAGAACACTCCCTCCAGCATCCAGCATCTCACAAACCTCCAACCCATCTTCAGTGACAGCGGTTGACGGCAGCTCGTCATTCAACCCGGACAGTTTGCTGCAGTCCCAGCAGCCCTATCAGTCCCAGGCTGATCGAACCGTGCAGGGGTACGCCATCGACCCTCCCTCTCTTATCCGCTATAACCATATGCCCCAGCACAGGCCCGTGAGCAATGAATATACGCACTTCGTCAACACCACAATGCCCCCTGTTCCAACCAAACCGCTTGCGGAACAGATTGCCGATCTTCAGGGACAGCTGCTATCAGCCCAACAACAGTATGATTTGAACAGTCATAAGCTGATCCAGCTTAAGAGCAGCCTGGCATCAAGCCAGGCCTCTGAAGAGGAGCTCAGGCAAGAGATACGTGGTCTTGAAGAGGATCTGGATCAGGAAGGTGATGCGGTTGCCAGCCTGAAGAAAGAACAGACTGAACACCTTGAGCTCATCCATAACCTGCAGGACCTGGTCAGCACAGCGTTAAAAAATCAGGAAAGCCTGAAGTTTCAACTGGAAACTCTCGAGGCAGAACATAAAGAGCTTAAGAGTCAGAAAACCCGTCTTGATGCGAGTTATGGCAGGCTCGTGACTCACAGGGATGAGCTGGAATCCGCGCTCTTAAAAGAAACTAAAGGTACCGAAAATCTAACTCTGCTTTGTGAGGGTAAGGTTCTTACGATTGAGAATCAGACTTCAGAAATTCGGGATTTAAAAACCAGACTGGAAGAGGCAAAAAAACGAAACAAACGCTGGTTTGAGAAAGATAAAACGAAAACGGACCTTCATCGAGAGCATTTAAAAGCGCTGGAAAAACACCATAAAAACAAACTCCAGGACAAGGATAAACAGATTGAAGACTGGAAAAAGAAGCTGAATGAAAAAACAGCGGAATGCTCAGGACTGCAGATCCAAAAAATCCAGCAAGAGTTTGCCCATAAGGAACACAAAGCACAGATCAAAAATGAACTGGAAACAAGCAAGACTCAGTTCATGCGTGAACTGGAAACAAGCAAGTCTCACTTCCAACGTGAACTTGTAGCAAACAAAACTCAATGCGAGCGTGAACTTGAAGAATACAAAGCGCAGTTTCAGCATCAAATTGAGGAAACTCATGCCTATGCTCAAAGCTTGGAGGGACAACTTCATCAAGCCAAAAGAGATTACGCAGACCTCGAACAACAAGGGATCTCCACTCTCGCTAACCTGTTTATCACGCTCTTCCCAAAAAAAGTCAGGGAGCAGGGTTGGGAACGCGAGGATCTGGAAAGCCTGTTTAGCTTTGAGGATCTCCAGCTGGAGTTAACGACGCTAGCGACTGATCCCGATATCGCCCAACATACGCCAGCTCGCCCGCAGGCTGCACCTTTGCTCTATCCCTATTCCGCACTCAACGCTCACCACAGCCCGATAGAGCAATTGGAGGTGGAAAACATTTCCGATGAAGATCTTCCCCCCGAGGTCGACGGTGGCTTAGAAGAAGGGAATAACGATGATGACCAGCCATCACCACCTTCTATCCAGAGTCCTCGCAACTTATCGCCGGAACGTATGCCCTCTCCCGTCAGCAGCCCAGAGGTGGAACCCAAACGCAAAAGAACATTCACCAAACGCAAAACCGGCGGTGTACCACAAACGAGTAAACGCCGCAGGCGAGGGCCAAACAAGCCAAGAAAGAAACTCTCACTCCCCCCCAAGGAGATTGTGGTTATTACCCACGATGTATCTCCTACGCGGTTGCCTGATTGTCCTTCTGCGGCCCCTGACAGCAAAATCGATTGGGCAGCGGCTCTGACCCATGCCTTCACTAAACAAGGCATCAGCAAACGCAAACTCAATGATATGGAGCCGGTATGGAAGGCAATGATTCCCTATAACTTCCCCCCTTTACCGGAGATCAAACAGGAACATCGCATGTGGGACTCATTTACCGTGCGCTATATGGCCTATAAACATTTGGGGCGCATCGATCTTTTGAATCACCGCGTGCTGCAAATCCTTGACCATACAACCAAGGAACAGTTTGAGGCCATTGCCGATTATATTGTCGCACCTCAGAGACAAGGCCCGGAGGGTTCCCGTAAATCAAAGAAAAGCTTTATAGAGATCGCCAAACTATGGCGTCAGAGTCAAAAACTGAAACTACCGACCTGGGGTAATCTGTTTGTGATTGGCGGTGCCGGTCGCTACGGCGCAAAACATGCAACACATGACACCTATCAGCCGGAAACAGACTGGCAGACTGAACATCTCAACTTTTTCGCCTGGTTCAAAAACAGCCTGCATTTCAATTACAGCAAAATTGTTCTTTCTGCTATGCATGGTGTTGTTAATCCGGAGTCCGAGGAGTACGAGCTGATCATCCGGGACTATCTCAATCTGGTTCTCAATACAAAGAAAGAAAAAGAGCTGCTTTTAACTGCAGATGATGATCAAGACCGTGTGATAGATATGTCCATCAAAACGCAAAGCCAGTGGGTAACCAATGCGACTGCAGATTTGAAATTCCAAAAATTCATCGTTCCCAAAAAAGTACGCGGACAGCTTTTTCAACCCAAAGAATGGAACAATGCCAGCGTTATGGAATTTATGACAAGGCATGGCGTGCGCTTTCTTAATAAACCAAAGAGAGGCCGAAAAAAAACTAAGCCTTAACATCCGCCATAATCTGCTGGGCTATAGGCGACAATATCGGATGCCCTTTCAGGGCCCGCATCAAGGTTGAGAAGTAAAGGTTAGACAGGGTGTTATATTCTTCCGCATACTTTCTGAAAAAACGATGCACTCTTATATACAACCTCACAACATGATCCGAGTTTGACGAAGATGTTGTTGTAAATTCATCAGCATACTCAGCCCATGAAATAATATCTTTTTTGATAAATTCAAAGAAAAACTGATCCAGCTCGGCTCGATTCATTTTTATTAAAGCCTTGTGAATCATCGCATGCGATCTCTCTGTTGATTTCAGTTCCAGCAGTCCGGCCTTACGCTGGTTCTGTGTAAACGTATCAATATACTGATCCAGTGTTTCACCATCCCGAGGCAAACAAACGCTCATAGGCATTGGAGTTTCCCGTTCGGGGTAAGGCTTTTTGCGATATTCCAGAATTCTCTCGGCACAATGGGCCAGTTGAGGATTGGCTCTCAGCGCATCCATAAAGATTAAAAACTTGGCGCTGCTTTCTGAACCTCTGACATTCCGGGAAAAGTCAGCAAGAAGACCAGCGGCTTTTCCATAAGCATCACTGCCATCTATCACGACCTGGTCGAAAGTATGACGGGAAACAAGTCTCCCTATCCAGGGCTTGAAAAAAGCATCAACCTCATCATCACCCTGCCTCGCCAACGCTGAGGCAATATCAAAGACCGCCATACTCAATGCCTGATAGTCTTCCTCAGCAAAGGGTCTTATTCCGCTTCTTAGATCAGCCATATAGTGATCAAGGGTTTCATCTGGAGCGGGAAGAGGAGCAACAGGAGATTGCCGGGGAGGCAGCTCTATTTCTGAACTCGATCGCTTGCTTTCAGACCAGGTTCGATATTTCCTGTGCTCATCCTCAGAGAGGTAGGGAAATACGCCCAGATCCAGAGCTTTGATAAGCTCGTTTCTCAAACTGGCAACTTCAGAAGTGTTATTTAATAAAACCTCAACAGCATAATCATGTAATGCCCTGTGGGCAGCACTACTTTGCCAAAATGTATTGGCACACCACTGATAGAAGGACCAGGTTGGAAGAGCCTGAACAGTCACTCGACCACCTTGCTCACTAAACACCAAACGACCTTTGTCTCCTTCAGCTTCCACACACGCTTGAACAGCATTGCGAAAATCGGAACGTTCGACATTAGGTGGCAAGGCCATCGTGGTTTCCCTTCCATCAGGCTTGATTAGGGAAAGAATAGATGAAGGGCAGAAAAGTGATTAGAGGAAGCATTCAGCAGAATTCTTACTGCCGAATGCTTAGGTCTGTTGTAAAAGATCAGACAAGATGGCCATTAAGAGCCAGATACCAACGATCTTGCTGCTCTTTGAGTGCCTTTTTCAATTCAACATAGCGGGTATGTGCTTCAGAGGCTTCCCACTGTTTCTTCAGTTCCTCGGCCTTGGCTTCCAGCTTCTGCTGACGCAGTGCCGACCACTCCTTCAACGCAGCCACCATCGCGACATATTGTTCTTCCAGCTGAGCCAGCGCTTTCTCACAGGTCAGCTTCTGGCCGGCACGCTTGTACTCCATATCCACCCGCGCCTTGGCGATGCGGAAGTCGGAAACTTTGCGCAGATCCCAGGCCAATCCCATTTTGGAAGCGGTAAAGATCATCCATTTGGTCGGATCGTACTGCCACCAGCGCACACCGTTGCGGTAGTCGGTCTGAAAGATATGGTGGAAGTTGTGATAGCCCTCCCCCCAGGTGAAGAATGCCAGAACATCATTATCACGGGCTGAGTTGCGGTCGGTATAAGGACGGCGGCCCCAGATATGGGCCAGCGAGTTAATAAAGAAGGTGCAATGGTGGCTCAGCACCAGACGCAGCACACCGGACAGCAGCAGGCTGGCAACCACATCACCATAGATAAAACCGATCAGAGCCGGGATACCAAAGTTGGTGGCCAGTACCAGCGGGATATAATTGCGATGCTGCCACATTACGATGCTGTCTTTCTGCAGATCACGGATACCGGAGAAGTCATCACGTTTATCGTCGTAAGGACGCAACATCCAGCCAATATGTGAGAACCAGAAGCCACGGCTGGCGGAGTAAGGGTCTTTGTGATCATCATCGACAAACGCGTGATGACGACGGTGACCGGAGGCCCAGTGTAATACAGAGTTTTGAGTCGCCATGGCTCCCCACAGGGCGAACCAGAGACGCAGGCTCCAGTGAGCCTTATAGGTACGGTGAGACCAGAGACGATGGTATCCGGCGGTAATTGCTGTCCCGTTGAACATAAAAATCACTGCCATGGTGGCCCATTCATACCACTCGAACCCGTGGGTGAATCCATACCAGGGAACAAGGGTGATGGCAGCGAGGAAAGTCAGGGAGAACAGAAGCGTCGTCACTGGGATCAACGGTGGTTTCTGCATGAGTTTTGCTCTTATCATATTTATAAAACTCAGAGTAGTTTACGTAAAAATACGCAACATTTCTGTTTCACAATGTGACAGAGCGCGATGTGAAGCATCCGAATCCAAAAGAACCCCTGCCATTGGGCAGGGGTCAGTTCTTTTCAGTTACCTTGAAAGATTACTGATTAAGCAAGGGTTACTGATAAGCATAGGAGCCATGACCTGACGAAAATAGCCAGTGGCGACCATTGGACCAGTAAACACCCTCGACCTGTACACACTGCCCACTGCTATTCAGGAAGCCGGCACCATACCATTCTCCACCCTTTGTGAGGGTACACAGGTCAGCGTCCTGCCCTTCAATCGCATTCACTCTCTCACCCACTTTGTTCTTATTGTTCAGGGAGAGCCACTCGAATCCGTTCACCTCGGAGAGTACCGGACGGGTACCCTGATCATCCTGAACACTGATCTCGGTACCACCAGTGCAGCGGAAGTCAGTACCGCCCAATGATTCCACATAACCATGCAACGTCTTTTCAGAACCATGAATTGTCATCGGGAAACGGCACACATAAGGTCTTTCACTGCCCACCAGCATGGTGGCCATACGGCTCTTGTCGAACTTAGCCAGGTTATCCGGTGTGAAGCCTTCTTTATGCTCAAACCAGCCGCCCTTCACGTCCGTAACTACAGCGCTATAACCATGCTCTTGACCAATAATGACCGGGCCCATCAGCTCATCGACTGCCGGGTTACGTTCAGTGATGGCGCTATCCAGCACCAGCTCTTCTTCACCCGGAATGGTACAGCTAACGCTGACACGGGAAGGATGATCATCAGCCGGCAGGTTAACATGGAACTTGTTGCTCTGATTGGAAGAGATACGCGATGGGCTCAGGGCAATCTGCTGCACGTCCCCACTCTCTTTCTCAACGGTCAACTGACACTGGCTCTGGGATTCAAAGGCGTAGCTGCGAATACCGCCCTGATGGGTTGCATAGCTCCAGTTGGCACCGTTGCTGTGTTTCACATCAGGA
This sequence comes from Parendozoicomonas haliclonae, assembly GCF_900174585.1. Taxonomy (GTDB): domain Bacteria; phylum Pseudomonadota; class Gammaproteobacteria; order Pseudomonadales; family Endozoicomonadaceae; genus Sansalvadorimonas; species Sansalvadorimonas haliclonae. Next base: position 88,994 of record NZ_FWPT01000008.1, read on the forward strand.
ATCTGTTGGCATTTGCCGTTAGACAGATAACCCGCGCCGTCGTGAGCCGTTCCGGATTTATCCATAGAGCACAGGTTATGCACACCCAGTTCCTCTGTCGGACGATAGGTCACTACGGAGGTCAGACTGTTTTTAGCAGATAGCAGTTGATAGTCACCCTCGGCAGAAACAGGACGCTCCTGCACACCATCAGTCAGCCAGTACATTTCCGGCGTGGTCTGGCAAGTGTTTTGTTCACGGTCTTCGTAACCGACAAAGTTCGCGGTTTCACCTTTGCCATTGGTATAACTGAACTGACAAAGCGGTTGCTGTTGATCATCTACCTTCATGGTCTGCCAGGTGGTTGCGGCACGATCAGCCTCACTCAGGTTTGCCACCGGCTGCCAGCCTTCCAGCTGCATGTCAGAGGTCGCCGGTTCTGGCAGGTCATACACATTGCCATAGTTGGAGTAGATCAACGGATAGATCTGGCTCGGGTTGGTATTCATTGGGTCATAGATACCCAGAAGAGTGATCACCGGCACACCTTTTTCAAGCGGTATGGCGTGATCTACATCGGCAGACACATAATTTTGCTGTTCCTGATCCCAGCGGGCATAACCGGTCTCGCTGGTCAGGTCCAGATTATTGGACTGGTTCAGGAAATTCTGGGTCTGACGGGTGCCCGCCGGATGCTCCAGAGTGTAACGACTGATCAAACCGATGCGCATGCTTTCGCCACCGGCCATGGTGTCACGGGTAAAGCGGAAGGCATCCATGAACGGTTCAACGGACTGGTCGGCCTGTTCGACCACTGTCGTGGTGGCTTCACCGGTCCAGTGCAGGTTACCGATAAAGCGCTGATAATTGGCATCCCAGCCCCAGCCTGTCTCCATATCGTGAATGGATACACCTTTTGGCCAGTGCCCACGGCCGTAGTTATGGCCCAACTCGTGGGACCACTCGTTACCGATACTGTCGATCAGGGTCACGATACCGCCACCACCGCTCAGGCCATGGTTAGTCTGTCCGTTGCTGTAAACACCACGGTTGTTGTGCGCGGTAATATGATTAAAGCGGCGATTCCAGGACTGGCTGCTACCCGCCGTATCCACGATGCCATAGTTGGCATTATTGATCCCTGTTGAGACCAGCGCCTTGCCAATGTTCTCGCGCATATCCCCTTCGTAAACACCGCCTATATCATCACTTTTCTCGGTGTAAACCTTGCCGTTTGGCAGAGTCACCTTGTCCAGCTGAAACGGGGTGTAATCGGCAATAACCAGTTTGGATACGGGAATTTTCTGGAAGTAGTCCGCAGCCAGAGTCGGCATATCATTGATCATCTGATAGCTGTTACGACGCTCGGTCAGCATACCGATATCGATGTTCTGGATAACCAGCTCTGGCGCGCCACCAAAAACGATTTCATTTTCAGCGAGCAGACCTTCCCGGCCTTTACTGTCGACAAAACGCAGGGACATGCCCGGTGTCATCCACTGCCAGGATATCGGTGCGCTCCAGGCATAGTGGGAGAAGATCACCTTCTCGCGACCATTATCTGGCTGGTCGGTGTCAAACTGAGCACTCGGTGGAATCATGTTCACCCGCTCAACGACAACGCCCTCTTGCAGGATCTCGAGTTCAAGGTGATGAACATCCTCAATTGTCGGCGTTACCAACAGCAGAGCATCACGCTCCATAACCAGGTTCGGACGGTTCTTCTCTTCATTGCCATTTGGCATCACGCTGGTGTGGGTCTGAGCAAAGCGGACGTTGGCCTGCAGTTCACCGGCGAGGTGGTTCTTCTCTTTGCGGCTATCGTTATAACCAAGCACTTCATCGGGCGTATCGAAGCGCAGCGCATCAAACATGCAGTTTCCATTGGCATCACAAAAGTTCAGGGTCGCGACATAGGTGGTATTGGGCTTCAGATCGCCAATGTAAAAACCGGGGCGGGCATTCTCATAAACCCGGCGACCTTCAACATCTTTTTCCGTCAGAATGATCGTGCTGGAGATATAACCACTCTCCCAGTCCAGCTCGACTCCACGATCAAAGATCGTTTTGATACCGAATTCTTTATTTTCTACCTGTTGGCCTGACTGCCTTAATGAAGAAGCATCGCCATTTATCATGGCCTGACTGGTATCGATGGCAACGGCGTAGCCACTGCTCAGAATGCTACTGATCAGCAAAGGTAAAAGTTTCAGTTTCACTGCGAATCCACTACGAAAAGGTGCGCTCACCCAGAGTTCTGACCGATTATCACCGGATGTTCTGGATACTGAGCCAAACGAAAGCACGGACATGCACTTTCAAGGAAAGCTGTCTGCAAAGCTGCGCTCTTCAGTCGGACGAGTTTTTATCACGACAGATTTCAGCGTCACAAAAGCTTTATTGTTGCGGCGCGTAAGCGTTGCGCGTTTTGTGAACCATCTCGGTTTTCCGCGAAAAACACCATCAAAACACAGTACTTATCTATCAAGTTTGTAAATCCAACCCCGGATCGACAACACGCCAGCGTTCTTAAAACGTGGCTGAAATTTGTCGGTCAAATGTAGCCTGAGATCCTATAGCCGGCCGATTCCCAAACCGGATCACATTGCAAAAATGCCGACAGAACCAGAACACATGAATGGATAAACACTCAGTAGAATCACTCTGGATGTCATAGCCGGTGGAAAAGCGGTGCGATTGAGTGGCTGAGCCACCAGCCGAATCCCATCAGCCATGCCAGAACGTATCTGTAGGCTCTGTTAAGAGAGCCTACACTCTGCCCTGACTTTCTTTATGGGTCGGGGCTTTGAAATTTACCATCCCCTTTCGCAGCAAGATCCTTGGGGTCCTCCGTGAGCTGCGTCATATATTGGCGGCAGCTGCCGTATTATTAAACGGTCTGCTGATCTTCAAAGCTCTGTGGGGCATGCCGGCCACACTGTCCGACCTGTTTTCTGTACACGATCTTTCGGATGTCAGCTGGTTTGATATCTCTGGTGGTCCATGGTTTCTGCTTGGCATCCTGCTGGTTCTGAACTCGGTAGGGTTGCTCTACCGATCAAGGCTGGCCTGGGCCGTGAGTCTGGTCATTCTATTGATAACTCTGGCCTTCACTCTGAACTTCTATCCTGATCTGCATGGCCGCGCAGGCTTCACAGCCATGACCCTTTTGATTCTGTTGCTGCTAAAGGGGGAGTTCACCCGTTCCAGTGCCACCGCCGGCGGGATCTTTGCTGTCATCAGTTTTATCGTGCTGCTGTTTTATGCCAGCTACGGTTCGCTCTACTTTGGCAAAGGCTTTGCGCCCCCTATCAATGACTTGGTCACTGCCGTCTACTTTTCCATAGTCACCATGACAACTGTCGGCTACGGCGACATCATCCCCAAAACAGAATCAGCACGATTGTTTTCAGTTTCCATGATCGTGGCTGGCATCACTGTCTTTGCAACATCCCTGACAACCGTATTCGGGCCTATCCTCCACAGAGGTCTCAGTAAGCTGGTGAGAAGTCGGGAGCCACAAATGGAAAGAAAGAATCACTTTATCGTCTGCGGTGTCTCGGTACTTTCAGCCAGCACGATTATTCAGTTACGACAGCGTGGCCTGCCGTTAACACTGGTTACAACCAAAACTCTGGACGAGCTGGCACAGCTGGAACAGCGCGCTGGCGGAAAACTGGATATTGTCACCGGAGACAGCACGGATAACGAGATTCTTGAAGCCGCAGGTGTGAGGGACTGCCGGGCTTTACTGGCTGTGACCGACGACGATGCCTTTAACGCCTTTGTCGTACTCACCGCCAAGGAGATGAATCCGGATATCAAAACCGTTCTGGTGGTGAACGATGCCAAGAACATGCGCAAGGTGAAACAGGTAAAAGCTGATGTTGTTCTCTCTCCCCAACTGTTTGGCAGTGAGATACTGGCCAGTGTGCTGAGCGGAGAGGATCTTGATCATCAAAAGCTGATATCCATGCTTCTGACATCCGGTCATGGCTTATTCGACACCACAGAAGAGACAGCCTGAACAGATATTCTGCTAACAAGTCGGTTATTACTTCTGAACTCCCCGTGACTCCAGAAGCCCAAACCATAGGGATTGCTTCTTATGCGCACCATCAAATTGAACTGACAACAAGGAAGTAGGGCAGTGCAAAACAACTCTTACACAGCAACCATTCCCGTCATGACCAAAGACGGGATTGTGATGAGAACCCTTAATCCAGCAACAGAGTGTGCGATCTGTACTTTTGAATTAAGAAAATGTTCCCTTGTTCAAGAGCTCTGCTGTGGTCATTTTTTTCACTCAGACTGTATAGTCCCTCTCCTGAAGGATGAAGAACGAGCCGCTTATGGCTGCCCTCTCTGCTCACTGGCCATTTGCCTCCACACGCGGGTCTGTCGAAAACAGGAGCATGATCGCTGTAACCCCTACTCTTTGCATCAACGTATAGAAGATCCAGAGATGTCTGAGTCTATTCAACAACTGCATCAGCATAAACCAACGCCGGAAGATAAAATCATTTGTGCTCATATTCTGGAAGCCCTGAGCCCGGAGCAAAGCGCAATGATTGTCAGGCGTATGCTGGAACGCGGTTTCTTCGACAGGGTTGCTGAACGTATAAGGCAAGAAGCACACATTCTGGAGCAATCAAATCCAACAGGCGCTGTTACCAGTTCCGATATTGAACGGGCTATTTTCGCCACTTTCGTAAAGGAAGGTCTTCAGAATCAGAGTAAACCTATCTCTTACGGATAAATTTGCTGAAATATTGTTCAGGCGGTATACAGTCCACTTCCCTTCAACTCACCAGCCACAGGAAGTATTATGGACTGGTCAAAGATGACGTTCTTTGAACGTTTTGAAGCCGATATTCTCTCCGGCAAAAAAACCATCACCATTCGCGATGAAGCCGAGAAAGGTTATGTTCCCGGCTCGGTGGTGCAGGTGTCCACTTATGAAGATGACCGCTGGTTCTGCGAGCTGAAAATCCTGTCTGTTACCCCGATCAAGTTCAGCGAGCTGACCGAGTTCCATGCCGAGCAGGAGAATATGACTCTGCCTCAGCTGAAAGACGTGATTCAGGAGATCTACCCGGGTATTGAAAGCCTCTATGTCATCCAATACCAACTCGTCTCTGACCATTAAACAAGTTTAACCTCTATCCGGAGTCCTTGATGGATAGCTACTGCCCTCTGTGGACTCCATCAGCGCCTCCAGAAAATCCGAAAAATCGAAACACCCTTTTGAGCCGGGCTGGTCAGCCATATACGTCACAAGAGCAGCCAGATGATCAGCAACAATGGCTGAAGCTCTGTCCAAATCGATCTGGCAGGTCAAATTGTTCACTGTGGTCATATCGAAAGCACACCGGGGCAAAACCTCCTGAACGGCCATGGCATCATGAGTCAGAAAGGCTTCTAACAGCCGATTCAGGTTCTGCATGTAGATGTCGTATGCCTGAGCCATCTCAGCACTGACCTCCGCATATCGAAAGCACTCACCTCGATCAGGTATCAGCACAATACTTTGATTGCTAATGCGGGAATCAAGCAACATGCGCTGAATCAGGATGTAAGCCTGCACACGCCGCATCATTTTAAAGGAGGTATCCGAACGATCATGACCACGCATACCTCTACATAATATTTTCATATCAGGAAGAATAAATTCTGCTGGACCTTCGACAAGGGCTTTGCAAGATCTACCGTATGCGCAAATGGCACGCAAACGGGTGAATAGCACCAAAGGAAGGAGCATTTGGATATCGCCATCAAATTGCTCCAGCGCCAGTCGGCCACATTCCTCACGGTTGGGAACCAGCCCCTGATTTATATGTTCAAGAAGTAATGCCTGGAAGCTTTTGTAGTCCTTCTTGTCCCTCAAGGCTATTAACTGATCTCTGAGGCCCTCAACCCAGGAAGAGACACTGGCATCCTGACTGTAAGCAGTGACTTGCCGAGAAATCGCCTGCTGCTCAGGCTTTAAGTCCTGTATTGCCTTTGCGGTATGGAAAGCACTGCTCTCAGCCTCTGCAACCCGTGTTCTTATACTCCTCCAGCGCCCTTCCAGAGCCCTTGCATAGGGTGTTCCTGCAAACTGTTGCTTTCGCTGCTGGCTGGCAGCCTTATCGATGGCTTTGGCGATGAAGTCATGCTGATCCATTACACGCTCTCCTCTTGTAAGTTCAGGAGCATCAGGAATAGTTGCACACACTTGGATTGAGGTTCTGCCAGACCATTCCCCCGGATAACCATCTTGTCAGCGCTGTAAAAATCCCCCTCTGATCTACTCCCCTGCACCTCCCTGTTGTATCCTACAGGGTTTGACGTCAACCCATCGCCCGCCGGTCCTCCGGAATGGGCCCAAGGCATCCTGAGCAATGATGGAAGAGCATTATCATCCTCATAAGATTGAGGAAGAGGCCCAGAAGTACTGGGAAGAGAACGACAGCTTCGCTGTGACCGAACAGGAAGGCAAAGAGAAGTACTACTGCCTGTCTATGTTCCCGTACCCAAGTGGCAAGCTACACATGGGTCACGTGCGTAACTACACCATCGGTGACGTTATCTCCCGCTTCCAGCGTATGCAGGGCAAGAATGTCATGCAGCCAATGGGCTGGGATGCCTTCGGTCTGCCCGCTGAAAACGCCGCGATCCAGAACAAGACCGCGCCAGCCAAGTGGACTTACCAGAACATCGATTACATGAAGAGCCAGCTGAAGAAGCTGGGCTTCGGTTACGACTGGAACCGCGAAATCGCCACCTGTACCCCTGAGTACTACAAGTGGGAACAGTGGTTCTTCACCAAGCTCTACGAGAAGGGCCTGGTTTACAAGAAGATGAGCGCCGTAAACTGGTGCCCGAACGACCAGACCGTACTGGCCAACGAACAGGTTGAAGACGGCAAGTGCTGGCGTTGTGACACCCCGGTTGAACGCAAGCAGCTGGCCCAGTGGTTTATCAAAATCACCGCCTACGCTGACGAGCTGCTGAAAGATCTGGACCAGTTGGACGAATGGCCGGAACAGGTTAAGGCTATGCAGCGCAACTGGATCGGCCGTTCCGAAGGTATCGAGATGGCCTTTGGCCTGAAAGATTCCAGCGAAGAGCTGCGCATCTACACCACCCGTCCAGACACCCTGATGGGCGTAACCTATGTTGCCGTTGCTGCCGAGCATCCGCTGAGCAAAGCTGCTGCCGCGAACAACCCGGCTCTGGCTGCGTTCATTGAAGAGTGCAAGACCAACACCACCTCCGAAGCCGATATGGCGACCATGGAGAAGAAAGGTGTGGATACTGGTCTGAAGGCCATCCACCCGATCACTGGTGAAGAAGTGCCAGTGTGGGCAGCCAACTTTGTACTGATGGATTTCGGTACCGGCGCCGTTATGGCTGTTCCTGGTCACGACCAGCGTGACTTCGAGTTTGCCAATGTTTACGGCCTGCCAATCAAGCAGGTGATCAAGCCTGCTGGTGACGAAGCCTGCGACCTCTCCAAGGAAGCTTTCACCGAGAAAGGCATCCTGATCAACTCCGGCGAGTTTGATGGTCTGAACTTTAAGAAAGCCTTTGACGCCATCGCTGATAAGCTGATCTCCGAAGGTAAAGGCGAGAAGCAGGTGAACTACCGTCTGCGCGACTGGGGTGTATCCCGTCAGCGTTACTGGGGCGCGCCAATTCCGATTCGTTATCTGGAAGACGGCACCGAAGTAACCGTGCCTCTGGAAGAACTGCCGGTACGCCTGCCAGAAGACGTAGTGCTGGATGGCGTTCAGTCTCCGATCAAGGCCGATCCTGAGTGGTGCAAGGTGACTCACAACGGTCAGCCTGCGACTCAGGAAACCGACACCTTTGATACCTTTATGGAATCCAGCTGGTACTACGCACGCTACTGCTCGCCAAAGGCTGACCAGATGCTGGACCCAACCGCGGCCAACTACTGGCTGCCGGTGGATCAGTACATTGGCGGTATCGAGCACGCGGTTATGCACCTGCTCTACTCCCGCTTCTTCCACAAGCTGCTGCGTGACGCAGGTCTGGTTAACAGCGATGAGCCGTTCAAGCGCCTGCTGTGCCAGGGCATGGTGTTGGCTGATATCAACTACACCCTGAACGAGAAGGGCGTGAAGAACTACGTCGCTCCTGGTGATGTTGAGCAGCGTGGCAATGATTGGTTCCTGAAGGGTTCTGAAACTCCGGTTGTTCACGCGGGTATGGGCAAGATGTCCAAGTCCAAGAACAACGGTATCGATCCACAAGAATTGATCAACCAGTACGGCGCCGACACCGTGCGTCTGTACACTATGTTCGCGTCCCCTCCGACCCAAACTCTGGAATGGTCCGAGTCTGGTGTGGAAGGTGCCAACCGCTTCCTGCGTCGTTTCTGGAAGATGATCGCTTCCCACGTGGAAGAAGGCACTGAGGTTGCGGCTCTGGACGTAAACGCCCTGAACGACGATATGAAGGCCCTGCGCCGCAAGACTCACGAAACCATCGCCAAGGTTTCCGATGACTGCGACAAGCGTCTGACCTTCAACACCGCGATCGCTGCGATCATGGAACTGACCAACGCTATCAACAAGTTCAACGATGCATCGGAACAGGGTCGTGCCGTTGTTCGTGAAGCACTGGAAGCTGCGACTCTGCTGCTGGCTCCAATTGTGCCGCACACCGGTCATGCGATCTGGAAAGCGCTGGGTCACGATGAAGCTATCGTGAATGCTGGCTGGCCGAAGCTGGACGAAAGCGCGTTGGTGAAAGATGCCATCACTCTGGTTGTTCAGGTAAACGGCAAAGTCCGCGCCAAGCTGGAAGTTCCAGCAACTGCGTCTCAGGACGAGATCAAGGAACTGGCCAAGGCCGATGCCAATGTGCAGAAGTTCATTGATGGCCTGACCATCCGCAAGGAAATTGTGGTACCTGGCAAGCTGGTCAACATTGTTGCCAACTAATCAGTAGCAGCTCAGTAACCACTTGAACGATAAACGCCGACTTTGATGTCGGCGTTTGTTTATCTCTCTCGAACAGATGAGATGATCTGATCCAGTGCTATGAAACTGAATAACTGCCGTTTCCCGAGCCAGACAGTTAATTGAAAATGTTATATTTTCCCGAGTGAATCAGGTCACTTATGATGTTAGAAAATGACTCCGGAGACTTATATTCCGGATACTGACGAAGCATCGCAATGGTGCGTTCGATTTCAGTCAGCTCATCCAAATGAGCCAACAACTTTTCCCTTCCTTCTCCCGCGACGTCTTTTAGCAGGATGGTGTCTTTTTTCGGACAGCTTTCACCTCGACTAATGGCTACGGCAGCATGCTGGTGACATTTGCATGTATTGTTTTTATTGACCAGGCCACAGTGTCCACCCATAAATTTCTGCAGAGACTTTCGACCACGGGAAAGACGGGCCCGGAATGCTTCCGGTGTTATGCCCAGTATGACGGCACCTTCTTTACTGGTAACACCGTAAGTCTCGCCCAGTATCACCGCGACGCGTATATCCTTCTCCAGGCAGGTCAGGGCGGCCTGCATACAGCTAAGCCGGACTTCCTCCAGCATAATTCCTCTTTCCGGACTGGAACATTCCAGAGGAGGAGCATCAATAGTTACGGTAGAGATAATTTCTCCAAACGTATTGAATGTTAGCTCTGGACGGGCCGCCTTCTGCTTGAGTTTGGTCAGCAGATGATTACAGGCTATCTGATAGACCCAGGTGGTAAACGCACTCTCCTCTCGATAATCGCTAAGGTGTGTAATCACTTTGATGAGGATTTCGTGGGTCTGATCTTCAGCATCTTCGGTGTGGTTCAGCATTCTCAATGCCAAACCATAAATATTGTCCTTGATACGGCTGACAACGAGACTAAGAGCCTCCTGATCTCCGTTCTTGGCGAGACGGATATAATGTTCCAGGTTTGAGGTCATGGATTAGCCTTTCAAATACTCTTGAGACTTTTTAGAGATGAAAATGTGACAAAAAAGAAAAATGCGGAGGGTCATTACCTGGAATGAGGAGCTGGATGCTACTCGGCTTTGTCTAATCAGTGCAATACGGGTTCTGACGATGCTGTTCCTGTCGGGTGAGCCGCGCCTCTTGATGCCATGAGAGGAATTTTTTTCTCTCATCGTGTCACACTTTTTGGTGCCAGAAGTCTAAAGAGAAACGAACCTGACAGACAAAGCCTGTGTGGTTCATGTTTTACACGATCTACAACCTGGCATCATAGGAAAAGTGCGAAGTGGACAGACGTAAGTTCGTAAAGAATGGACTGGTTGGCGTAGGCGTAGCTTTAGCTTCCTCAAACATCATTGCTATTGAGTCATCTGTGGAACAAGCTGGAAAGCCGCAGATTAACTTCCCGGCAGTCGGGAACAAGATCATCGCCAAAGTCATTTCCAGTGATGTGCCTTGCACTATTGGCATGAAGCCAGGAGATGAGTTTGAAGTAGGCTTTCGCAAGTGCGGTGATTTCTGTGGCTTCTTTTACAGCAGTATTCACAAATCCATCATGGAACTTCAATTCAGTGATGCTGACAATGCCACAGCCAGTTCCGCCCCACAGGTATTCGAGTGTCCTAACTCTCAGAAGCGGGTTAAAGTGGAGTTACGTCTCACCGCCTAACAGAAGGTAGCTTCTGCAAATAGCTATCATCCTGAATGAAAGAGATCGCACAAACCCTGATATTGGAGTTTGTGCGATTTCTCACTCGCCCTAAATCGCCAGACTATTTAGGTAGCGTTGTGTTTGCATTGGAGTCACACCCAGCAATGAACACAGTTTATGGGCTTCATCAAAAACCCGCCGGTAGGTATTCAAGATAACCTGTTGCTTACGTATTAAGTCCGCATAGGCCTGCATCGTAAAACCTTGTTGGGGTGTTACATCGCTATATGTTCCTTCATGATCCAGCTTATCAAGCAAGGCTTCCCTCAAGTCCTGTGATAACAGAAGAAGTTGAAAGGTATCACCATCCTTGATCGTTTTATCACTAATACTGACAGCCTGATCCACCATAGTCTGAAGCAGCTCACAATTGGCGTTGGTATACATATCTTTGAGTTGGTTTAACCGTACCTGGACTTTCTTTTCCCAACCCATGACCCGCGCCTGTTTGAACGCGCTCCTGAATGATTTGGAGCGACACTGGCTAAAGAAGAATTTAATCCTGTCTTTCAGCGTTACCCGGTATTTTTCAAGCAACTTCATTGTCTGCTCATTCTTCTCTACCTTTGAGGTCGCCTGAGGTTTAGGGGCACTCGTTTGAACCTGCTTCCCAAAGAAGTTAACAGTCGCTGTATCGGCCGCATCTGTTGAGCTGAGGGTAACGTTGGTGATCGTCTGTGGTTTGCTTCCTTCTGTTTTCATCATGATGACTATCCCTGTCTGATTTCATAAAAGAACCGTGTCTGCCTGCATCTGACAAGCAGACACCAATCAAATTTCCTTACAGATTTAGCCGGTTTCAAGTCGCCATCAGAGCACAATGGAGCCGATGTGCTTTCTCTTTCAGAAGATCAACTTGATCTCCCTCCGTGATACCTGCCTTTCGCAGCTCAGCCAGTTTATCGCGGCACTCTTGTGCCCCCTCGTGGTACTTGTCGAACTGAAGCTGTGAGATCATTTTGTAGCTTAAATAACCACTGGCAGGCAGACCATAAACCGCCCCACCGGCCGTACAGACAGCAATGTTCAACCCCGCCAGAGCAAGCCCGGCTAATGGAGCAACAGGTCCAAACACCACCAGTGCGAGAGTCTGAACAGCAGCAAACCCCAACCCGATTCCAATACCTGTACCGGCAACCAAGCCCGCAGAACCGGTCATCCATTTGGCGAAGCATTTCACCTTCTCAAAATTAGTGACCTTGTATTCCTGCAGAACCTTGTCAGCCCACTCATATCGGGCCTTGGTGCCGGCAGGCGGCAGCTTTGTTACCTCGGAAGATTGTTTGCGGATGCGTTTCCGGGTGTTTTGCTCTGGCGGAGTAACACCATCCTGAGAATAAATAGCTTGCTGAGCACCGCCCTGATAGGATCCTTCAGCCTTTCTTGCGTCCATACCTGCCTCCTTGCCTATAGTTTTGTTAACTTGGCGTTAACTTTGCTGGAGGTTCATAGACTTGAAAATTAGACCTTGGTTTCACACGTACAACCAAGGTCTAACCGGGGCCTAATGTCTTGAGACTTTTTGAAGGGTGAGACCAGCAACACCACAAACCAGAGCGACCATGACTGGCGCATAAGGGTGATTGACAACCTGAACAGCTTTATCTCTGACTTGCTTTAAAAATGTATAAGAGCGTCTTTGGCGCTCCCACTCATCAAACTGTTTCTGCTTCTCATCGCCCACATCTGCCATCTTTGCCATAGTATGATAATTATTGACGCGAGTTTTTGCCGTATCTTCTAAAGAAGCGATCATGGCACGGTGCAGATTTGTGATCAGAGTAAGCGCATCATCAGCAGTCTGAACGGTAGAAACCCAGAAACCGGGAAGATAGAGTGAGAAACCATTTTGGGATCGACGTAAGATCCATCGCACTTCACCCACCTCCAGTCCAATAACATCGTCAGGCTGCAGCTGACTGAGAATAGAGTTGAGATTATCCTCCGTCATTTTTGGTGCTTTCTCGGTATCCCAGGCCATCATATCTTTGAAGTATTCCGGTGGACTGGAGCTATCTTGATCCTTCGTTGGCACTGCATCAGTCGTAGGCACTATAGAATCTTCTGTGGGTATTTCTTCAGGGACAGAACTTTCCATGGGTGATGGGTTATCAGATTGCTCTGAGCCCTCTTCTGATGAATCATTCTCTAATCCATCAACGCCTTTGCTGCTCGCATAAGCAATAGCCTTAACACCTGAAAAGTGAGGTTCGATACTGCATGTATTCTTACCGTGCAGAGCCATATTGAGTCGTTTAAGCCCCTGCCCAAAGGACGTATTAAAAGTCTCTACACTACTCTCGGCTTTCAGCGCCTCACGTAATTTATCTAATGCAGAGTCATACTTTGTTGTTTCTGAAAGATCACCATAGGTCACGGAAGGTAAGTCCATACCTGCAATACGTGTACCCTGCTCCAGACTGATCATCTCCTCATACATCTTCTTTTTCATACCCGGAGACTTCTCTGAATGCCAATGTACCGTTTCAAGTACATTCCGACGTGCTGCCAGCACTCTGGCAAGATCATAATTCAGAAAAAAGTGAGATAGCGCTTTTAGAGCACTGTGCTTCTCCACCATCAGCGAGTGCAGCGCTTCATCGTCCGAAAGAATATCCAACATCACGGAGGCTTTGGCCGTCGCTTCATGTACGGCAAGCAGAGGTAAGTAGTTAGGCCACTCAATCTCTTTAAGAGGCATCCTTTTCTCAAATATTCGTTCCTGATCACCATCCCAATGCCAGAACATAAGCTCTGTCATCAGTTCGACATCCGTGGAATTAAACAGCGTTTCCTCCCAAGCATCAGAAACCTTGCCAACATCATAAGTAGCCCCCCTTGGGGATAAGGGTTTACGATGTTTTTCTATAGGCGGCATATAAAGATTGAGAAGCCAGTACAGATCTACCGGACTGGCTTCCATAGAGAAATCTGCTTCCCATGTTTGGGAATCAACCTGCGTTCCCCCTACACCTTCTGATATTGGAGGGTCAGTATTTTCTTGACTTGAAGTCGTTGCGGTCAGAGGTAGTGAAGCCACTTTTTTTCGTTGGATATTGATAACGCGAATGGGCTGATGGTTAACAACAGGTCTGCCACAGTGGGCACAGGCCGGACCTTCTCGCTTAACGGTAAAGCCTGCGTTCTTGCAGTCATCACCTTCACAGGATTTTGTTATCGGTGGTCTGGCCAAAACCGTGGTGGCCGTGAAGACAAGAAGAAGGGACCCAAACCACCGAAAGTACCGGTTCTTCTTTGCAGCGATATACCCAACGGAAGCTTTCTCACTGAAAGCGTGCATAGATACTCCACCACAGCGGTAAAAAGGTTCTGCAAAAGTAGTTCAGAAATGTTGCCTGCGTAGACAATTACAGGACTCAAAAAGCCCGCATCATACAAATATCAAAAAGACACCTTAATGATGAAATCAAGAATGGGTATTTCACTTATAAGAGGACTTATCAAAAGATGTTATGACGCGAAGAAAAGCTCTGAATAAAATCAAAGCAGAGACAATCAACTAAAAGAATCAGCAAAAATAAATAGCAAACTACATACTTTAAAACTCAATAATCAAACTAGTAATCGCCGTTACATTCCAAAACAATCAGCTCCACGGAGTGATCTATACTTCTTTCCCCATTAACAGGCGGTGTCCAGAAGTATGCCTAAAAAGAATGAATATACGATCAGTCTGAAACACGATGGTCCTGAAGCTAAAGAAACCAGTGATTCGATAGCAGAACAGGTTGAGCAGTTTCTTAAATCCGGTGGGCAGATTGACCAGATTCCATCCGGAGTCAGTGGCCAGATCAGCCTTGGCGAGAAAGCCCGTCTGGCTAAGGAAGAGCAAAAACAGAAGCAGGCGGAAAGACTGGCAGCCCTGGAAGCCGGAAACCTTCCAGCGGAGGCAACCGAGGAAGAGTAAGACCTTGCTCCTCACTTAACGACTTTATCGCCCCTATCACGCTGATGCCAAAGCCCGTTACAATAATACGTTTATCCAAGCGCTGAATAGAGACTAGGCATGGCGATTAACTGGTACCCGGGGCACATGCATAAGGCACGTAAGGAGATTCGTGAGGCCATGCCTCAGGTGGATCTTATTATTGAAGTGCTCGATGCCCGCATCCCGTTCAGCAGCGAGAACCCGTTGGTTCCAGCCCTTCGTGATGATACCCCCTGCATCAAAATTCTGAACAAGGCGGATCTGGCTGATCCGGATATGACCCAGCGCTGGAAAGAAGCTCTGGAAAAGACCCATGGTATTCGTGCCATTCCCATGAGCCAGCACGAACCTCAGAAGGTGCGTGAACTGCTGAAGATTTGCCCGGAAATGCTGCCTCACCGAAACTTTGAAGGTACCCCTCTGCGGGCGCTGATTCTGGGTATCCCCAACGTTGGCAAATCCACCACCATAAACAATCTGGCGGGCCGTATTATTGCCAAAACAGGTAATGAGCCGGCTGTGACCAAGATCCAGCAACGTATCAAGCTGGAAAACAATATTGTGCTGCTGGACACTCCAGGATTCCTCTGGCCCAAGCTGGAGCCGGAAGAGTGTGGCTACCGTCTGGCAGTAACCGGTGCGATCAAGAACACCGTTCTGGAGTTTGAAGATGTCGGTATGTTCCTGGTGGAATACCTGATGGAGCACCAGCCAGAGATCCTGCTCAAACGCTATAACCTCAAAGAGATCCCTCACACCGCTATCGAAGTGTTTGATGAGATTGGTCGCCGCCGTGGTGCTGTGCGCAAGGGTGGCGTTGCAGATACCCACAAAGTCGCAGAGATTCTACTCAATGACTACCGCAGCGGCGCCATGGGTCGAGTCACTCTGGAAAGCCCGGAGATGGTCGCCAAAGAGCAGGCAGAACTGGCTGTTCTTCATGCCGAGCAGGAAGAGAAGAAAAAGGCCAAGGAAGAGCTACGGAAAAAGCGTAAGGCTGGCGAGCGCATATAAATATGGTTCTGCACTGGCTCCCACGCTCAGCGTGGGAGCCAGACCGAGGAATATACGGCTAAACATTTATCTGAAAAACCCATCCCATGCGGTTCCTCAAGTTACATATCAATCCTTATGCAGGTCAAAATGAAGCTTTAAGACTTCATAATGCCGATTGAGCGTCTTCATCATCTCTTCATTATTTTCTTTATTGCTTTTGTCCGGATGGTATTTCATTGCGAGTCGGCGATAGCGTTTTCTAATTGCGGGTCTTGGTGTGTTGCCCTGAATGCCAAAGAAAGACAGCGCGCTCTTAAGTTCATCGGGGTCAACAGCGCTGTAGCTTTTATCGTTTCGGTGTGCCTTTCTGCGCCGCATATTCTCCTGTTGGCAGTCTGACCAGGTTTCTCTCGCTTCTTGTTGTTGCTCCTCAATTTTTTTATGAAAATTATCCAGAGCAATGTGGGCCGATTGTATAAGTGTCTCGAAATCTGGAAAGTCAAAAGATGAGGAAGACTCGTTGTTCTGAGTGATTGCTCTGTCAATCAGAGTCAAGGTGTATGTCGCCTGTGTTTCATCTTCACTTTGCGCCACAGAGATGCTTGGGGATTGCAGAGCCCACTGTGATCGCAAGGCGATGAGGGCATCCAGATTTCTAGATTTTTGTTGGTGTAAGGTTCTGGTGACTTCCTGTCGGAGATCAAGGTACCTACTATGCATCAAGCCTTGCTGACGGGTAAATTCCATATCAAAGCGTGTTTTGACTTGTGCTGCCTTGGTCATTAATCGGTACGCTTCCCGCTGCTTTTTGTAGCCTACATCCAGGCGTTGCATCGCTTGAATCTCTGCCTGGAAGTCGGCAATGATCTGACTCTGGGTCGGTGTATAAGACTCTGTAACGACTTGAACTTCATTGCGTAATTCGTCGAAGCGCTGTTGGCAGGCTTCCTGAGCGGTCTGCCATAGATTGTCGAAAGCGTACAGCCTTTGCTGGATATCGGAGCCGGAGAGAGCTCTGGTTTCTGGGCCTCGTAAAGTGCTGTTTGTCGTACTGCGGGGCCTGTCATGGGCTGTAGTCGACCGCTGGCTTCTTGATAT
Source organism: Parendozoicomonas haliclonae (assembly GCF_900174585.1). Taxonomy (GTDB): domain Bacteria; phylum Pseudomonadota; class Gammaproteobacteria; order Pseudomonadales; family Endozoicomonadaceae; genus Sansalvadorimonas; species Sansalvadorimonas haliclonae. Next base: position 105,689 of record NZ_FWPT01000008.1, read on the forward strand.
GTTTGGGTTCCTGTTGGTGGAGACCTTGCGCTGAGCGATGCTTGACTGTCCCCTTGTACTGCCGGCTTGTCGCTTTTGCGATCTTCTAGAAAGTTCCGGCTTTGAGGGGGATAACGGGCTTGTCCAATGCCCTTTGCTGGAGGGAGGACTATATGTCCCTGATAACGGGCGTCTGCAGCAGTTAAACCAGTTTGGTGACTGGAATATTGTGTTCTTGTTGGTGTCCATGTGACCGCTCCAAAATGATTTGCACGTGAGTGTTTGGAGGGATTGTGTGCATTCAGGTTCGGGGGCAGGGTAGTTTGGTTAGTAGAGCTGACCGATTGGTTGTGTAGGGCGTTATTTAGCATTGGTTTGGCAGGTCGATAGTCTTAAAAGGATGACTATCGGTCACAGGTATCATGATCAATCGTTATACACAGGACTGCTCCCGGAAAGAGCTTGTTAAGCAGATTGAGCAGGATATAGAGGCTATTGACAATGCAGACTGTCAGTTGGCGTTTTGCCCCGGAACGCGGCATTTGGTGCGCAGAGCTGATGTGACCGATACCGATTATATCAGCGGGCGAGCTGCGTTACACACGCTTTTGCTCAGTCAGTTTGGTGACCTTGCCAATGAGCTGCCCCAGCGTTTTTCTTTAACTCAGCTTCAACGCTTTCTAGGGCGTGTACGTGAGGTTAACCCAACCCGCTATAAGCAAACACAGGATAAAAAGCTCCCCGAGTCCAAAAAATATGCGGTGGCCGTAAGCGAGATTGATCTGAGTGATATGCCAGTTCTGGTGCAGGCGGAGGTTGTCGATTTTCTGGAAGCTGTTTATGCCTTGACTGCCGACAAACATATTGACCTGCCCGGCAGTAAGCACCATGGCAAAAAAGTCAGTGAATATCGCCAGAGCATGGCGGACAGCATTGATTTCCCCCATCATCCAACCTCACAGCTGAGGGATGAGGACGACTTCAGTCGGCTCTGTGGCCATGGCACCAACCTTTATGCTGCATTATTGGCTATTGCTGTTGCGGACTGTAATCTCATTCCCGGTGCCAAGCAGCAGAAACTATTTGGCAAGCCGCAAAGTGGTGAAAGCCAGGGCGAAACACCGCTTAACCTGAAGTTTGTCAGCGCAGTCTCTCTAGATACCGAAAATGCCAGCTTTGCCGCGCCCTTCAAATACGCTCAGCGGGCTATATCTGTTAATAAAAAAAACCGTGACGATTTTGCCCGGCAGATTTTAAAGGGAAAGAAGAATGATGTGCTGATCCGCGTATACGAACAACTCTCTCAGGTGCCTGTGGTGATTATCGGTCTTGGCGAATCCCGTATCGAGGGACGCATGATCAAGGCGTTTGCGAATGAGACCGCTTTCAAGCGGGTCAAGCTGCAAACGGTGGCGGTACCCAATGAGGCGATTAAACGGCTGTTAATGGAGCTGGTTGGTGGGCTGGGGGTGCAAGATCCTCTCAGAGTAGTGACATTGAAGGATCTGCAAGAGTTGGAAGCTCTACGAGAACGCCCTTATCAAGTGCTTGAACTGGAACGTGTGCTGCCTGATGACTCTCCAGTTTTGCTTGGGCTGGAAGGGGACTATCTCGATGGCACTCTGGATTTGTTGAAAGCAGGTGTAGAATTTGAAGATGATACCTGTACCAGCAGTGATGAAGATGATCTGACATCAAACTCTGATGATAGCGAGAAGTAGAAATACCTTGTGCGATGGTTGTTTGGGAATGTGAAAAGGCTCGTTCAAAGAGTTTCCGGAATGTAACAGAACGGGGTATTTTGACTTCGTTCTGTTACCCCACCGCCCTGCTCGCAGATCTGTCTTCCCCCATGAACTAGACTCCCGGCTCCTTGGGGGGAGTCTGGTTTGCACAAGAAAGCACAAAAGATCTGGTTTGGTTTACTCTCTGGCAATGTCATAGAGTATTACGACTATGTGCTTTATGGCGTGATGGCTCCGGTGCTGTCGCGGTTATTTTTCCCATCCGATTCTCGCCTGACATCACTGGCGGCTACCTTTGCCATCTTCGCTTCAGGAACACTGGTGCGTCCTCTCGGCGGTTTAATTCTGGGTTACTGCGGCGACTATTTCAGCCGCAGGACGGTCTTAATGATCTGCTCCTTCCTGACCGGAATCACCACCTTCGCCATTGGTTGCCTGCCAGCCTCTGACAGTTTCAGTCAGGCCGCTCTCTTACTTCTGGTGTTGAGGTGCCTGCAAGGTCTTGGCATGTCCAGCGAGTTCTGCTCGGTTCTGGTGATCGCCGGCGAGCTGGCTCCACCGGACAAGCGAGGATTCCTGACCAGTCTGGCTCACAGCAGTGGTATGGCCGGAACACTGCTGGCCTCTCTGATGACCGCAATGATTTTTCTGCTGCCGGACTCAGCACTGTACAGCTGGGGCTGGCGTATTCCTTTCTGGCTGGGCGGTATTATCTGCCTGAACGCCTATATCCTGCGTTCACGACTACCCACACTGTCCAACGCTCGCAGCATTCCCCGAGAAAGGAAGCTGACATCCTACGGCTCGACCTTTTTACAGATGTTTTTCATGGTCGCCATCAATACGCTGGTTTATCACCTCTACTTTATCTTCCAGGCCACGCGCATGATCGAGCATCTTGATCTGCCTGCCCGACAGGTGATGTTTGTAAATACCCTGACCCTGTTGGTACTTGTTATATGTTGTGCTTTGGGAGGCTGGTTTTCTGATCGGTCAGGACACCGGAAGGTCTATCTCATTTCACTGATATTCACTGCCGTAACGGCCATCCCTTTATCTATGCTGACGTCAGCTTCCAACCTGTGGATATGTGCTTTCGGAATGTTCCTATGTGCGATCGTTGCTGGTTTTATGCTGGGCAGCAGCAGTGTTCTTTACACCGAGCTATGGCCTGCTAGTCTGCGAATGACCGGTACAACCGTGCCTTATAATCTGGCTATTGTCTGTTTTGGTGCCAGCACGCCGCTTGTGGCTCTTTACTTGATCGAAGCAACGGGGCTGGCCTGGTCGACAGGTCTTTATGTGACCGGACTCGCCGCTGCAGCCCTGCTGCTGTTATGGCGAATATCGGATCGAACCGGTACACAACTGGATGGCGCTGTTATCATGGAATGAATAAGAGTTTGAAAATGGGCGGTCGATCCATCACATGCTGGAAAAACATAACAAGCTAATTAACTTCATTCTGTTTCAGGTGGGATGGTTTGCCTGTGTTCTGGGCGGCAACACCATTGCCCTTGCTACCACCATCGCGATTCTGGCAGTTCATCTGACCGTTGTTACCAGTTGGAAAAAAGAGCGTGAGCTGCTGGTTGTTACTTTGCTGGTCGGCAGTGCTATCGACAGTTTCCTCGGCAATCTCAATATTCTGCAATTCCCGGGTGATAGTCGGGTTCTGCCATTATGGCTTGCGTGTCTGTGGGTTCTGTTTGGTACAACACTCCGACACTCCATGGACTGGACAGGTACCCATAAATTATTAGGGTCACTCGGTGGAATGATTGCCGGGCCATTGAGCTATCTTGCTGGCAGCAAACTGTCGGATATATCGCTGGCACAACCGCAGTGGCAGACACTTCTGATTCTTGCGGTCATCTGGGCTTTGGTGATTCCCATGCTGCAGACTTTCTCCGCCATCTGGCTTGAGAAGTATCAGCGCACTCAGAAGCAGCCTTAAAGAAAAAAACCTCAGTTCAAAATGGCATTGAACTGAGGCTTTTGTTTACACGTTTAAATTTTTAGATCGTCCAGAAGATATGGGCGATGGCATACAACACACACATGCTGAGCATATTAATAACAAAGCCCGCCTTCATCATATCCCGCTGTTTAATATAACCGGAGCCGTAAACGATAGCGTTTGGCGGCGTTGCAACCGGCAGCATAAAGGCACAGGATGCCGAGATACCGATCAGCACAGAGAGCATAACCGGGGACAGCCCCAACGCTTCGGCAATAGCGGCAAAGACCGGGACCAGCAAGGCGGCACTGGCGGTATTACTGGCAAACTCGGTCAGCATCACCACAAAGAAGATCACCACAAACACAAACAGCGCCATATGGGTGTTGCCAAAAATATCGGTGACTGTTTCTGCCAGAAAGACGGAAGTCCCTGTCGCCTTCAGTACGGCACTGAGGGTCAAACCACCACCAAACAGAATCAGCACGCCCCAATCGGTGGTCTTTTCAATCTTCTTCCAATCCACAAGTCCCAAGCCGGCCAGCAGCACCACTGCACTTAAGGCAACAATGGTATCGAACTTGGCAATACCACCCAGCGCTGAAGCAATCGGTTTGGAGAATATCCAGCAAACGACAGTGGCCATAAATACCAGCAGTGTCAGCTTACCCGCCAGATTCAGCTCGGTTTCTGCAGCCTTCACTTCACACACAATGGAAAGGTCGGGTTTGAAATAGAAGTACAGCGCCGTCAGCATGAGTGGCAGCATAATAGCGACAGTGGTCAGACCAAAGGTCAGCCAGTCGGCAAAGGTCAGGCCGGCCTGAGCCGCAGCAATGGCATTGGGCGGGCTGCCCACCAAGGTGCCGATACCGCCGATATTTGCGGAATAGGCAATCCCCAGAAGCATAAAAAGATAGGTGTTTTTGTGCTCACCAAAGTCCAGCTGGCGCAGAATCCCCAAAGCCAGTGGCAACATCATGGCTGTTGTTGCGGTGTTGCTGATCCACATCGAAAGACCGGCGGTCACAACAAAGAGCAGCGCACAGGCAATGGATAGCTTTCCTTTGGAAGCCTTGAGAACCTTCTCGGCAATTAACTTATCAATGCCCTGGGCATTCAAAGCTGCTGCCAGAACGAAGCCACCAAAGAACAGATAAATTACCGGGTTGGAAAAGTTTTCCATGGCCTGGCTGGTATTAAAGATACCGAAGCACACGGCCAGAATAGGAATGGAAATAGCAGTCACGCTTAAATGAATCGCTTCGGTCAGCCACAGGATGGCGGCAAATACCAACATGGCCAAGCCGATATTGATACCGGATTCAAAAGGAAGGAAATTAATCAGGGCAAAGAGCAGGAGAATATCAGCTCCCAGAATAATCAGATTGCGTGGTTGTAACCCACTTCCCTGTTTTTGCTGGAGAGCGGCATTGCCGGCAGTTTCGGGTGCTTGCATAAACTCACCTTATACAACTTCACTGCTGTCGTTATCCTGCTCTGAACAATGCCATTAGAGCAGGGCTTTTCGTTACTCCGCGAGTGTACGATAAGCCCTACCTTATCCAAACAATTATTTAATAATCAGTAAGTTATAGAGATACAAGTCTTGCACTTCTGACTCAGGTAAGTGCCAACCAGACGCCAACACCCATCATCAGGGTTCCGGCAACACGGTTCATTAAACGTACATTGTTGCTGCGGGAAAGGAACTTACGCAGGGTACGGCCACCGCTGGCGTAAGCCAGTAGAGACAGAAACTCGATAAACAGAATCAACGACAGCATCACAATAATTTGTGGTGCCATGGCCGTATCCGGATCAATAAACGGCGGCAGTAGTGAAATAAAGAAGGCCCAGCCTTTCGGGTTGGCGATTGCGGTAACAAACCCCTGCATAGCCAGTTCTTTCCGGCTGATACGCTCAGGAGCCTTGTTCAAATCCTGAACAGCCATCCGGCCCCTGGATTGCCAAAGCTGAACACCAATCCAGAAAAGATAAGCGCCACCCACTGTTTTAAATGCCGTAAACAGGGATGGGTACTCCAGCATAAAAGCCGCACCGCCCACCAGAACCAGCAGAGCAAGACCACCTACAGCCAAAAGCTCACCGGCCATCATCCACAGAGTTTTACGAACACCAATGGTCATACCCAGAGTCATGGATAGGGTCATACACATACCCGGAGTCACAGACACAAAAATAAATGTCGGTATAAAGACCGCCAACACAGCCAGAGTCATCGGTATTCCTGAATCCAAAGAGGGGAAAGGGATAAATTAACCCGAACAAAAAACCAGTCAATTCCTATATGCTGATTTTACTGGTTTACGGCCATATTCTGCGCAGAAATGGGCTCCATCGGGAAGCAATTCGCCGCATTGCGTGTTGTTACGCCCTCAACAAAACCGCCCCCACTTCCCTGCAGCCACTTGCCAGTACCAAGTTCAGCAAAGCAATTATTAGTACGAAACAGTGCTGCCAGCTTATCTCCCGAACATATGGCCGTGAACGGTCTGATATAGTTATCCAGCAACTGGCTTTTCTGGGCTTGCGTCTGCAGGGCCGCCTGATAGTTTGCCATCATTCGCCCCTGAGTCAGGATATCACCCGTCAGGGGAACCTGTTGCCTGGACAGTAGGCTTACATGTTCACAGGCATGATCCGCATACAGAACAAGAAAACGCCCGACCTGCCAGAACCGGATAAACAGTTGCGTATTATTGATCAGCATCAGCTGGAGGTTTTTCAGCCGGTCCATTCGCGAACGGGTTGGCTCTTTCAGTAGTTGAGTAGCCACACCACTGATTACCGGAGCACTGGCCTGATCTGCCGCCAGACTTTGGGAAAAAGATATAAAAAGTACATAAGCATGTTGTTCGATAGCATTCAGCTGCGCATCGCTCAGCTCACCACTGCCCGGAATAATTTGTTTCAGCAAGGGGGCTGATACAACTCTCACTTCAGGCTCTCTGGTTGAAATACCGACAATTTCAATCTCATTGTCTTCCTCTGAGCCTTCATCCTGCTGCACAGACTGTGGCTCAGAAGACAGTTCAACCGTACTCTCTGGCTCTGACACCCGCCGATTAGGAACAGAACTACCCGGTGAACCTGTACTTCCTAAATCGATACAAAGTCCGGAGTCCGAGGACGGGCTACGATCCCGAACCGGGGTACTTTCCTTTTTACAGTCCCGCGTACAGAGAGCCAGAGCATCGTCCAGATCCAGCTCCTCCGCAGGGTTCTCACCCTTCAGCTGAGCCCGATACGCCTCAAGGGGACTCACTGACCAGGAGCCTGATTGGCCTTTGAACTCGCAAATAACTTCTGCATCACTACTGGACTGCAGGTGATGACTGGAAAAACTAACGTTGTCTTTGAAAAGTGCTGCGCTATCGCTACGTTGCATGAGCGGTTCCCTGGCCGGAGTTATCCTTAAGGGAGCAGCTTAACCAGAGTGTTACTGTCGGTTCACTAACAGGCCTGTTAGTGAACTGGACAGTCTTAGAGGCTTATAACGCTCTAGCGGAGATAGTTGGTAATCGTATCTTTATTAGCATCGGTATAGCGGTGGCAGCTGGAGCGGAAAGGCACATGCTGCCAATAGAGGATCGTCTCACACCACCAGCCGTTATAAATAATATCCGCATTCTCATGGCGACCATTGAACATATGGCCCAGCTCGTGGGCTGCCACCTGATCATCGTCATCCGCAGCGATACCGTACTGCCCACCGACATAGGCCACACCGAGAGTTTTGTAGTTAATCATCTTCTCGGTCATCAGCAGAAACTTGGTTCTTTTATAGGAGCCACCCAGAACATTGCTGTTCTTATAGGCCTTCATCAGTTTCGCCAGCTCTTTCAGCCGCTCACTTGAATTACCTTTGTAGTTAAAGCTCTGAATGCCTTTATCCGTCCGGAAGTCCACCACGATCTCGCTGTACAGGGCATTATTCCCCTGGGCCATATGACGCTTGTTAATGGAGTCCATCTGCTTGACCCACCAGGCGAAGTGTTCATGGATCAGGCTATCAATACTCTCTTTAACATCATTGTGCTTAAACACGTAAACCCGTATAGGCTGACTGCTGCCTGAAACCGCTGCGGCACTCATTTCAGCCTGAGTAGGCTGGAACTCTTCCGGCACATCCAGTTCAGCATCAATGGCATGGCCTTCACCCTGATGATCCGCCGGATGCTCTGGCTCCATTTTCCGCTTTTCAGCCGTATTTCCAGAAAACGCCACCTCATAAATCGAACGCTTCTCATCATCGCCATGATAAGAAAGCATCATATCGTCATCATCCCAAACCATAACCAGAACCGCAGACTGGGCATTAACCTGAGCCCGGTACAGGCTGATCCCACTCGCTTCACCGTCCACAAGCACACGGGAGGGCAGAGGTTCGGTGACATTCACGATATGCTCAACACCATCAGCCTGATAACTGAACTCCGATGCCACCAGAGATCCGTCCTGGGCAGCCTGTGCATTCATGGTTGCCTTGATGCGCGCCATGATCTCACTGGCACCATCCCGCTCCAGACTCAATAACTCAGCACTGGCCAGCGGTGCGCCCAGTACCAGCAGCAATATCAGTGTTTTCAGCTTGCTTGAAATAGCCATCACATCCTCCTTGATTCTGCTGTTTTATCGGCCATAGCGCGCCTGACTTTCCCGTAAATCGACGCTGTCCTTGTCGCCTTATCCTCGACAGATCACCTAGGGAAAATCCTTAAATTTAAATATATGGTATTTCGTATATTCCTATATACGCAAAAGCATATATGTGTTTTTATACGCCCCGATGTTGAAGACAAAGACCCACTGAGAACCTTTTTATGTCTCACCCCTTTGACCAACTGCCGCTGGATACAGGTGCATCATTCCTGTTCACCCCTTGTCCGGGCACGAAAACTGAAGACCTGCAGAACTCTTTGCAGACCCTGAAAGCCGCCGGTGCCACCACTGTTGTCACTGCGCTGCCCGATGAAGATATGCAAGCTCTGAATGTGCCCGAACTGGGAAAAGCGGTTCGGGATGCCGGCCTGGACTGGTTCCATCTTCCGATAGAAGACGACGCTGCTCCAGAACAGCCATTCTTTGCCGCTTTTGAAACAGCTCTTCCACGTCTGCTGAAAAAGATCAGCGCCGGGGAAACCATCGCCATTCACTGCCGGGGTGGCGCAGGCCGCACCGGTCTTATCGCCGCCATCCTGATGCTGGAGAGCGGGATAGACATCGATCGTGTGATCGCAAAAGTCCAGGCTGTGCGCCCAGTGGCTCTGACTCCACCGGCACAGGCCGCATTTTTGAAAAGCCGTTACGGCCTTTAACGCATCAAGAACTGCACAACAGGTAAAGTACAAGTGAAATTGCTGAAGTCTGTCTTTGTCTCTTCCGTCATGCTGGCTGCCTCCGCTTTTGCTCTGGCCAACAACGACACCATCAACGGCGCGGGTTCCACCTTTGCCCATCCGCTGTATTCCAAGTGGGCTGAAGAGTTCCGCAAAGAATCCGGCATCCGGGTCAACTATCAGGCCATCGGCTCCGGCGGCGGTATTCGTCAGATCACCGCTAAAACTGTCGATTTTGGTGCCAGTGATGCACCTCTGACCGATGACAAGCTGAATAGAGAAGGTCTGATTCAGTTCCCTACGGCCATGGGTGCTATTGTGCCCGTGGTCAATATTCCGGGTGTTGCACCGGGTGCAATGAAGCTGACTGGCAAGGTGCTGGCAGACATATATCTGGGCAATATCAAGAAGTGGAATGACGAACGTATCACCGCTCTCAACCCGGGCCTGAACATCCCGGGTCAGCCGATCTATGTCGTACACCGTTCCGACGGTTCCGGCACCACCTTCACCTTTACCGACTACCTGAGCCGTGTGAATGAGCAGTGGAAAAACGAGATCGGCGTAAACACAGATATCACCTGGCCGCGCAAAGCCACCACCATTGGTGGTAACGGTAATGCCGGTGTCGCCAGCTTTGTTCGCCGCACCCGTGGTGCCATTGGTTATGTCGAATACGCCTACGCCAAACAGAACAGCCTGACTCACACACAGCTGGCCAGCGCTGAAGGCACCTTCCTGCAGCCATCCATGGAAACCTTTCAGGCGGCTGCAGCCAATGCGGACTGGGCCAACACCAGCAACTTCTACCTGCTGCTGAACAATCAGCCGGGTGCTAACTCCTGGCCGATCACTGCTGCAACTTTCATCCTGCTGCACAAGGATCAGGCGGATGCAGCAAAGACCAAAAGCATGCTCGACTTCTTTGAGTGGAGCTATGCCCAGGGTGACCAGCACGCTATCGCTCTGGATTACATCCCGATGCCGGAAAACGTCAGCGTCATGGTGGCAGACTCCCTGCGCCAGCTGACTGTTAACGGACAGCCAGTCTCTCAATAATCGCATGAGTGGGCAGATAGTGACTTGCTGTTTCCAAAGGTCAGGGATGGCCGACTAGGCCAATAGTTGCTCCTGCACTATTGGCACTTCCGCCATCCCTAGCGGTCGCGCAATTGGGCAGGGACTGACCACTGGCGCGGGAAACAGCAAGTCACCATCTGGCACATTTTAACTTCAGTGAAACCCTGTGTTTCAAAAACACAGCATCCTGAGCAAAGGCTTTATGCTTTCGACAACCAATGCACGCGCAGTGGATGGTGATTCAATCTTCCAACGATTGAGCTTCTCCAGCGCAATTTTAATTTTACTGGTGCTGATCGGAATCCTGATCTCCCTGATTGACGGGGGCTGGCAGGCGCTGAGCGAATTCGGCCCGGGCTTTGTATTCAGTAATGAATGGGATCCTGTTGGCAGCCAGTTTGGTGCTGCCTCTGCCATTTACGGCACACTGGTCTCCTCGCTGATCGCGATTGTGATCGCCATTCCGGCCGGCCTTGGCACAGCCATCTTCCTGGCTGAACTGGCACCACGCTGGATCAGTAAGCCTGTAGGTATGGCTATTGAACTGCTGGCTGCCGTGCCGAGCATTATTTACGGCATGTGGGGCCTGTTTGTATTCGCGCCATGGTTCTCTGAAGGCTTCCAGTTCTGGGCGCTGGAGAATCTGGTTGGCCTGCCGGTGATCGGTGCCTGGTTTGATGGTCCACCTATCGGCATTGGTCTGCTGACAGCAGGTCTGATTCTGTCGTTTATGATTCTGCCAATCATTACCGCACTGACCCGTGATGCCCTGCAGACTATTCCAAATGTGGTGCGGGAAGCCGCTTACGGTGTGGGTGCCACACCTTTTGAAGTGATTACCCGAGTGCTGCTGCCAAGCATCCGTAATGCGGCCGTAGGCGCCGGTATTCTTGGCCTTGGTCGTGCGCTGGGTGAAACCATGGCGGTTGCCTTTGTGATTGGCGGTGCCAACCGTATTGAAACATCGTTGTTTATGCCGGCCAGCTCGATCTCTTCGACCATTGCTCAGCAATTTAACGAAGCCACCAATGAGATGCATATCTCAGCCCTGATCAGTCTGGGTCTGGTGTTGTTTGTTCTGACCTTTCTGGTGATGGGTGTTGCCCGTCTGCTGCTGAAGAAATAAGGAGCACTGGGATGTCACCAAGAAAGCTCAAAAATTATACGTTCATGGCTGCCTGCTTCGGCTGCGCCCTGTTCGGACTGGTTATTCTGGCCAGCGTTCTTTACAGCCTGATAGGTAAAGGTCTGGCCGGCTTTGGCCTGCATCTGTTTACCGAGATCACTCCAGGACCTGGCAGCAACGGTGGTTTGAAAAACGCAATTATCGGAAGCCTGATGCTGACGGCTCTAAGTATCGTTATTGCTACGCCGCTGGGTGTTCTGGCCGGAACCTGGCTGTCAGAGTCTGAGAAAAGCTCCAAGGCTGCCGAAGCCCTGCGCTTTTTGAACGGCATGCTGATGAGCGCGCCTTCCATTCTGGTAGGTCTGTTCGTCTACAAGGTGATTGTGGTGACCACCGGTGGGTTCTCCGGCTGGGCTGGCACAGTGGCTCTCGCGATTCTGGCGCTGCCAATTATCGTCAGCACCACCGAAGAGATGCTGCGTCTGGTACCAACCACCCTGAAAGAGGCAGGCAGCGGTCTGGGTGTATCCCGCTGGAGAGTCATGACCCAGCTGTGCTATCGCGCAGCCGGTCCCGGCATTATGACCGGCATCCTGCTCTCCATGGCACGTATTACCGGTGAAACAGCACCACTGTTGTTTACTGCCCTGAACAGCAACTTTATGACCACCGACATGAGCCAGCCGATGGCCAACCTGCCGGTGACAATCTATCAGTACGCCATGAGCCCTTATGAATCCTGGAACGAACTGGCCTGGGCCGGCGCACTGCTGATTACTGTTTTTATCCTGATTATCAATCTGCTGGCGACTGCTCTGCCACGTTGGATTAAAGCCCTGAGGGCCGCAAAATGAACATGCCATCTGCAACTGCTGAGAACATCGTTGATCTGTCGTCCACTGCCGGTGACATCGCGCCAACTCCGCGCATGGAAGTGAAAGACCTGAGCTTCTTTTACAACAAAGGGGCTGAAGCTTCGCTCAAGCAGATCAATATGCCGATTTACAACAACAAGGTCACCGCACTGATCGGTCCTTCCGGTTGTGGTAAATCGACTCTGCTGCGCACCTTGAACCGTATTTACGATCTGTACGGCAACCAGGCGGCTACCGGTGATATCCTGCTGGATAACGAAAGCATTCTTCGCCCGGGTGTTGATCTCAACGATCTGCGCGCCAAGGTAGGTATGGTATTCCAGAAGCCAACCCCATTCCCAATGTCGATCTACGACAACATCACCTTTGGTCTGAAGATGAAAGGCGGCCTCTCCAAGACGGATATGGACAAGCGGGTGAAAAAGGCACTGAAGCGTGCTCACCTGTGGAAAGAGGTAAAGAACAAGCTGCACGCCGATGCCAGCGGTCTGTCCGGTGGTCAGCAGCAGCGTCTTTGCATCGCCCGTACTATCGCTCTGCAGCCGGAAGTGATCCTGATGGATGAGCCGACGTCTGCACTGGACCCGATCGCTACTGTGGCTATCGAAGAGCTGATTACCGAGCTGCGCGAGAAGTACACCATCGTTATCGTGACGCACAATATGCAACAGGCGATGCGTGTTTCCGATTACACCGGTTTTATGTATCTGGGTGAACTGGTGGAGTTCGACAAGACGGAAACCATCTTCCATAACGCCAGCCACCAGAAAACCCGTGACTATATTGCCGGTGACTTTGGCTAATAACGTATCAGCAGGCAGAGGTGTCTTTAGGCACCTTCTGCCTGCAAACCTTTGTATCTATTGACAGCCCTTATTGACAGAAATTTTGCTTGTGATTACATATACGCAAATCCATATATATACATGTAAATCCTATGCTGCCACATCAGTTCTTTAAGCTGCTGTCGGATGAAACCCGACTGCGCTGCCTGCTTCTAATTGCCCGCCATGGCCCACAGCGCGTTTGTGACCTGACGGCAGCACTGGATGAATCACAGCCAAAGATTTCCCGCCATCTGGCTCAACTGCGAAATCTTGGCGTATTCCGTGATGAACGCCATGGCCAGTGGGTTGAATACAGCATTGCTGATGATATTCCAGGCTGGTGCCGCAAGGTGATTGAAGGGCTTGCCGCCTCCAACTGTCTGAAAGAGAACTATCAGTTGGATATGGACAAACTCCTCAACCAAGAGTCAGCCGAAAGCTAATCTATTCTTTTCACACTTTTGCCCCCAGGAGTGTCTTACATGTCTCGCACTATTAAAGTCGGCGTAAACGGTTTTGGTCGTATTGGTCGCCTGGCTATGCGCGCCTCCTTCGACTGGCCTGAATTCGAGTTTGTTCAGATCAATGATGTCGCCGGTGATGCAGCTACACTGGCTCACCTGCTGGAGTTTGATTCCGTTCAGGGTCGCTGGCACCACGAAGTGAGCTCCACTGAGAACGCTATCGTGATTGATGGCAAGAGCATTGCCTGCACCAAAGAGCGCGGTATTGATTCCGTTGACTGGTCCGGCTGTGACGTAGTGCTGGAATGTACCGGCAAGCACAAGGATCGTTCCTTTCTGGATCTGTACCTGAAGCAGGGTGTGAAGCGTGTTGTGGTTTCCGCACCGGTTAAAGACGACACCGTTCAAAATATTGTTGTCGGTGTAAACGACTACCTGTTTGAAGCTGACAAGCACCCGATCGTGACTGCAGCGTCCTGCACCACCAACTGTCTTGCACCAGTGGTTAAAGTGATTCACGAGAAGCTGGGTATTGAGCGTGGTTCCATGACCACCGTTCACGATATCACCAATACCCAGACCATCCTGGATGCGCCACACAAGGACCTGCGTCGCGCCCGTGCCTGCGGCATGAGCCTGATCCCGACCACTACGGGTTCCGCCAAAGCGATTACCCAGATTTTCCCGGATCTGAAAGGCCGTCTGAACGGTCACGCTATCCGTGTTCCGCTGGCCAACGCTTCTATCACCGATATGGTGTTCGACGTTGCACGTGATACTACCGCTGAGGAAGTGAACGCACTGCTGAAAGAAGCGGCTGAAGGCGAACTGAAAGGCATTCTGGGCTTTGAAGAGAAGCCGCTGGTCTCTATCGATTACAAGGGCGATCGTCGCTCTTCTATCGTAGATGCGCTCTCTACCATGGTCGTTGATAACCGCATGGTGAAGATCTACGCCTGGTACGACAACGAGATGGGTTATGCCTGTCGTACAGCCGAGCTGGCTCTGAAAGTGGCTTCCGCAGACCTGTAAGGTCTGCGGTATTCACAAGCCTTATTGAGATAGTGTGAATGAAAGCGTTGCAATCCCGGTTGGCATCTCTGGATCGTTCGATCCGTCAGTACCTGCTGATCACTTTTAACTACTGGAACTTCACCATCACCGATGGTGCCCTGCGGATGCTGGTCGTACTGCACTTCCATACGCTCGGCTATTCACCGCTGGAAGTGGCAGCTCTGTTCCTGTTTTATGAGATCTTCGGCGTAGTCACCAACCTCACCGGAGGCTGGCTGGGTGCACGGCTGGGATTGAACCGCACCATGAACATTGGCCTTGGTATGCAAATCGTCGCTCTCGGTATGCTGACCGTGCCATCCACCATGCTCACTGTGCCCTGGGTTATGGCTGCGCAGGCACTGTCCGGTATTGCCAAAGACCTGAACAAGATGAGCGGCAAAAGCTCTATCAAAATGCTGGTTAAAGATGGCAATCAGGGCACGCTCTACAAATGGATTGCCATCCTGACCGGTTCCAAGAATGCCCTGAAAGGTCTGGGCTTCTTTATTGGTGGCCTGCTGCTGAGCACTGTTGGCTTTAAATACGCCATGGTGATTATGGCTGCCGTACTGCTGGTTGTGCTGCTGCTCAGTCTGAAGATGCTGGATCAGGATATCGGCAAGGCCAAGAACAAAGCCAAGTTCTCGGAAATGTTCTCCAAAAGCGGCCCGATCAATATTCTTTCCGCCGCCCGTCTGTTTCTGTTTGGCGCACGGGATGTGTGGTTTGTTATTGCTCTGCCTATTTATCTGGGAGCGACCTTCGGCTGGGCCAGCTCAGAGGTTGGTGGCTTTATGGCGACCTGGGTGATCGGCTACGGTTTTATCCAGAGTATCGCCCCCAAAGTCACCGGCAAGAACAGTGATGGTCGCTCGGCTATGGTTTGGGCTGCAGCTCTGGCGATTATTACGGCGGCTGTCGCTTATGGCGTACAGACCGGCTGGCATCCACAGGCTGTGATTGTTATCGGTCTGATGATCTTCGGTGCTCTGTTTGCCATCAATTCGTCTCTGCACTCCTATCTGATCGTTGCCTATGCCCGAGAAGATGGCGTGTCTCTGGATGTTGGCTTCTACTACATGGCAAACGCTATGGGCCGACTGCTGGGAACAGTGCTGTCCGGCTGGATCTTTGAGCTGTACGGGCTGGATATGTGCCTGTGGATATCCGCTGCGTTTATTGCTTTGGCAGCAGTGATTTCGATTGGCCTGCCGAGAGTGCAGCAAGCCTGAACAAACAAAACAGGTCGGATGAAATGATTCCGGCCTGTTTTGTTTAAGCCTCAAGCGACCGTCTTAATCACCCGACACGGGTTACCCACAGCCACACTATTCGCCGGAATAGATTTATTCACTACACTACCGGCGCCGATCACGCAGTTATCTCCAATTTCAACGCCCGGCAAAATAGAGACATTGCCGCCAATCCAGACATTGTTACCAATGGATACCGGCTTACCGAACTCCACACTCATACGTTCTACCGGATCGACTGGGTGGCCTCCCGCAGAGATCATAACGTGAGGGCCAATCAGAATATTATCGCCAAACGTGACCGGACATACGTCAACGATCGTCAGGTTGTGGTTTGCGTAGAAGTTACTGCCCAAGGTGATGTTATAGCCATAGTCGCAAAAGAAATTCGGCTCCATATGCGCTTTGTCTTTTATCACCAACAACTCACCCAGAATCGCCATACGTTCGTCCGGTTTAGCCGGATCAGCATGGTTAAACCGATGACACACAACTTTTGCATGCGTCCGTTCATTGAGCAGGGTCTCTTCCCAGGCATCATAGGGGAGCCCGGCGAGCATCTTTTCTTTTTCAGTCATTCAGGAAACAGCTTTAACTTTCAGAAAGGCGTGCCAGCTGAGCAGCTGGCACGATGTAAACAGAATTCGGTCAGGATGGTTCTGGCTTAAAGATACTTTTATCAATCAAGCCTTCAGGGGTATAAGCCACCCGCAGGCACAGCATTAGATTCAAAGAGATGGCGACAACAATGGCCATAAAGATCGCGGCCATAATGGCTATCTGGTACTTCGCAGCCACCAGCGGCAGAGCCCCGCCCAGCATCTGGCCAGTCATCATCCCCGGCAGGGACACAATCCCCAGTGTCGCCATATTGCCAAGGTTGGGGGCAATCGAAGAGCGCATGGCTTTCTGGAAAGCCGGTTCGGAGGCTTCACGAACCGTAGCGCCCTGCAACAGATCAGCCATAAAGGCATTCTCGTTGTTCTTCAGTTCGGTAAAGTAAGCATCCAGAGCCCGGATGTTCCCCTGCAGACAGTTACCCAGCACCATTCCAGCAATCGGGATTAAGTAACGGGCATCCACCAGCGAGCTGTCGGGTATCAGTATCCACAGGAACAGGCCCACCATCAGAATCACAGCAATCATCAGGCTGAGCTGGGTCACCCAGAACATCCTTGAAACCACCAATCCGGAACGGCGCACAATATGGGTATTGGCAACGGTGATCATCACCATCAGCCATCCAATATTTAGAAATACATTATCAAGACGGAACAGATATCTCAGATAAAAACCCACCAGCAACAGCTGGACAGTCATTCGCAATACACTGACGATCGTGTCTTTACTCAGATCAACCATTCGCCAGCGCCAGAAGAACAGGCAGGGAATTCCCAGCAGTGACAGAAACAGCGCCAGATTCAACAGTCCGATATCAGCCGTAGTGGACATGTCGTTCCTCCTGAGCCACAACACGACCATGGTAAATGGTCACCTGTCGGCTGCAATGGTTGATCCAGCGAGCATCATGGGAAACAGAGATAATGGTGCGAGGCTTAAAATCCGAGTTTTCATTCAGCAACAGTTCGACTGCAGACTGCGCAGCTTCATCATCCAGCGCTGATGTTGGTTCATCTGCAATCAGAATTTCAGGCTCCAGCAGCAGGGCGCGAATGATATTAATCCGCTGTCGCTGACCACCCGACAGGTTCTGCATCGGCTTATCAAGCAGCTCATGAGCCATGCCTAAACGAGTGAGCAGCGCATACATGGCCTCTTCAGGAAAGATCCGATCTTTATAAACAGAAAACTGAAACGGGCGCATCAACACCTGTCTGGCAATGGCACGACCAAAAGAAGACTCCTGCCCGATATAACCACAGTGGCTGCGAATGTCCGGCAGCATGGCGGGAGTCACCTC
This sequence comes from Parendozoicomonas haliclonae, assembly GCF_900174585.1. Classification (GTDB taxonomy): domain Bacteria; phylum Pseudomonadota; class Gammaproteobacteria; order Pseudomonadales; family Endozoicomonadaceae; genus Sansalvadorimonas; species Sansalvadorimonas haliclonae. Next base: position 123,338 of record NZ_FWPT01000008.1, read on the forward strand.
TTCTCCCTTATAAAGATAACGACCACTCTGCCAGGGCAAGCCACCCAGCAACAGTTTTAGCGATGAACTCTTGCCACAACCGGAAGGCCCGGTAACCACAAGGCTTTCTCCACGATTAACCGTCAGGGTGAGCTGATCGAGGATGTGTTCCGTCCCTAGGGAGGCGGAAATATCGGCTAGTTCAAAAAGAGGTGACGTCACGCGGCTATCTGACCGATTTATTTTATCAATGTCTGATCACCACAATACTCGTCTTCAAGGCAGGTTTCATTGCTCTGCGATAACGGAATTTACCTACCACGCATTTCAATGCAGTTCTGCAACGGCAGCCTTAGAGCTGGTGTCAGACTCATGAAGGGTAACCTTCTCGTCTAACTGTTTGATATACCCAGCCTCTTCAATGTTTCTGGCAACCCACTTCACTCCTCGTAGTGAACACCCCTGAAAACTCTCATGCAGCAGCCTTTCTCCGGCATGAAGTTCAATTCCCTCGAAGTTGAGAGTTTCCCCCATAACCGCTCCAGGATTTTGTTTAAGAAATTTCTTCACATTACCGATGTCGCGTATATGGATCAAAAGCATTCGACGTGACCAGCGTTTTATAGCCACTGTATTCAACATATGGCACAGGATCAGATCTGAAACATAGCTGCTATCCAGCTGTAGCTGGGCATAGGGACAGATCCGTTCGATACTCTCGAACCGCTTCTCATGCATCAGTATTCCCAGTATTTCTGCATTCCTCAGTGTTGCCAGTGCAATCGCGCGTTCCTGCATACAATGCCCGGAGTCATCCACGGATGCTCCGGCTTTTGTCTGACAACAGATGAACAATGACTTCATCAGTTTTTTCTGACCGTCATTACATTCAACATCACAAAACCGGAATGTGTTCCCTTTAAAAGAATCAAAGTTCAGTTCACAGTTGAGTTCGCTAATTTCACAATTGATAAACTCGCAATTCTCAAATGTTTTACCCTGCATTTGCTTGCTCTCGAAACACTGACCTTTAAATGTTTCATTCTGATGTGTAGCGCCAGAGGCCCGCGTACGATTCGCTCCAAAAGAAATTATGCTGCTAAACATTCGTCCATCTGGTGCACTGGCAATCTTCGACTGGAGCGCTGTCAGATTACGTCGTTCTTTGTCATTCGTCAGATGAAGAGACTCGACCTCTTCCATGGAGATAAACGGCAAGATAACTTCATTACGTGGGTGGCTGGCGAGTCGCGCCCAGGCTTTCGGACCGGGAGGTATCGCATAAATATGCTGGGCGCCCGTACACTGACTGCCATAAAGGTCTTTGGTCAGGGCTGTTACATCTGTTCTTAATAGCGTGTCAGGTTTGATAACCAGATTGGGCTTACTCCAGATACTCAGAACCCCAGCATCCGTCACACGGAGAAACACACATTGCCCTCCCCCTGAAGCCATATCTTCTTTGTGCGAGGTCGAGTGACTGGTCGAAATACCCATTCTCTTCCGATCAACGAGAGAAGCCAGATTGCCACCACAATGAAACAGGGCACCCACAATATTTTCCGTTGCTCCTTTGGAACTGGCAAAGTTCAGGGTATGGTGGGCAATCAGATTCTCTTTTAACTCCCCCTGTTTAGTACGCTTATCATCGGCCTCAATTGGCCGGTAAAAAACACAATGGCCCGAAAGAATTCGGTGATTCTGTTCCCAGCGAGGCATAGTCTGCCAGCCTAACTCATTACATAACCAGCATTCTCGCTCAGCGAGATCAGGCTTCCTGCCCAAAGCGTCTTTATAACTCTCTTCTTTGAAAGTAAGCCGATAACAACGAATCAATGAGTCAAGGTAAAGTGTCTGTATGTCATCGCTATCGGGGCGCCGAGTATCAATACCTAATGCCTGCAGTGCATCGACCAGCTTTTGGGATACATCTTTATGCAGACCTTGCGTTCTTATTCTTAAAATACCCTCCATAGCCCGATTCTCCGGGGAGTTATCACCAAACCAGGCGATCTCAACATCAGGATCACTTTCTGCAACACCTTGAGGCATTAGCTGATAATGATAAGGAGCAAGGGTCGTTCTGTCAGAATTCTCCCAGGCACGACCGAAACGCAGCGTGCGCGCCGAGGCATTGGATGGCGATACCTTTTCACAGTGTGATGAGTCAGGGTCTGTATCCACCTCCCAACCTTCCGGGATACTCAACTCAGAGGTCTGCCAGACAGAATAAGGAAGATCACACCTCTCTCCATCGCCCCAGGACAGATTGGCTGATAGTACGGCCTGTAATTCCTGCAAATACGAGATCTTTGTTTGAAAGGTCTCCAGATACTTTGAATACTGATCCGGCAGCATTGCGGCACAGTGCTCATACCAATCCAGAAGGCGCTGAGTCACACTCATCGCATGCACAATCTTGAATCGTACCTCCGGAGTCAGAAACTGCTCGTCTCGTACATTTGCGATCAGGGCTTTTAATTCCTTAAGCTCTTTGTAAGGGTGGAGCGGTAGGCCTAACTGCTGATTTAAGCGTCTGTTAGCCTCAGTATTAAGGCGGACCCAGCTCTCTGTGACCGGCTGATTATTGTGATCCTGGTAGTGGAAGAGTCTTAGGTCACCACCCACGATATCTCGTCCTGAGACTGGCAAGGAATAGCCATCAACACCTGCTGCTTCAATAGCCCCCTGTTCTGCCTGCGTAACCCGTGATGGACAACATTCAGGAAAGCGTCGGGCCAGATAGGCCAAACGATCATGCAGAACCCTGTTGAGATGCGCTTGATCCAGAGGCAGATCTGGCCCATACGCAGCTACAAGCCGACTGATCTGTGAACCCTCAACGGCCAGTAACTCTTTAACGACACCTTTCACCACGTCAGGATCCAGGTGCTGAAAGACATTTACGGCATTGTGATAGGCAGGCTTAACAGATGGATCAATGGTGCTATCAACTCTGGGATCCTCACAATTCAGCAAGGTATCCAGCTCATAGACAACACCGGTGAAACAATTTTCTTTCCGTTTGGATGCTCCCGGCGCACCAAACTCACCCGCCTCCCCCCAATCCAGCGGTACCAGATTCCCCTGTTCATCCACGAGGGTGTTATCAAAGGAGTAACCAACAATATCAACATTGCCCAGTACAGCCGCTACCAGATATAACCGTGCCAGCTGTTTGGGGTCAGCATTTCCCAAGGCTTCACGATCAACTCTCAGCCCATTAACCCAGCGGGAAGCCACGAACGTACGTCCCTTTTCCCGTATAAGTCTGGTTTCCGGAACATACAATCCCAGCTCCCGGGCAAGGTTCGCCATCAAGACTTCATTGCGGGCTGATTCCGGATTGACCGGCTCCTTAATGTAATAGTCTGCCCCGGTACCCGCATCGTGGTATCGACCAGCAAAGCCGGTGTCATAGCTGTACCCTTTATGGCCCTCCTTCTTATCCAGCATTGTGGGCCGAAGAATAATATGCTCAGGAGGAACACCTGCGCTCTGGCAATAAAGCTCATACAACTCCGGAGCATAAACTTTCAAATGCCCCAGCTGGAATGCCATTACATTGCTGGAAAATTCATACGCTGTCTTTTGTGCGGTATTCAGATAGCCAGAAAGTTTAAAGTCATCCAGCTCCTGAAAACCTGTTGCCTGATTCACAATCCTGGTGCCACTCCCCAGATCCCCTTGGTAGGCGATAACCGCGCGAACCTGACTCGAAAGCTGATATAAGAGTTGCTGGATAGCTGGATCGTTCTGAGCATCTTGAAACAAATCCAGATAGCTCATATCGAATGAACGACATTCCGGAACCCTCATGATCTCCAGACAGTCAGCATCATGAATCAGTTTCTCAACCAGCGTCTTATTGCCATTCACAGCACCATCCTTGTTGATAATGGCTCGCCGACATTCAGCAGCCAGCTCAGACGGGCACCCCATGGACAGCAGAAAGTCCTCGCAGTTTTCACCGCTGGATTTCTCCCACTCCGGAGTATCCACCCCCTCTCCCTTGCGACCAGAGTCATGCAGCATGGCCGCAATCATCACGTAGGGCAGATAGTCACCGCGAAAGGCCAGAGCTTCCGGATCTTCCATTCCCTTACGAATAGAGAGCAATACTGCAACCCAGACAGCGGCACGGCATTGATGAATAGCGCCATGAATCGGGCGAGCAATCTTATCGGGCTGACGGCTTTCTCCGGGCAGTGGGGCATGGTGAAAGCGGTTTACCAGCGACTGAGTTATCTCAAAGAAACGAGGGTCTGAAGGCTGATAGAGCGGTAGAGCCGACTCCTGCTGCAGCTTCGGAATTTTCAGGGAGAAGGTTTTCGCCTTTCGATGAATAATCGGATGCTTTGTCGGCCGGTAGGCAGAAGTACCGACACGTGTTCTTTTGCTATCCGGCTCAGAGATATCTGTATCAAAGTTGAGTCGCTTACTTCGCCTTTCTCTATAGGGTTCATCTACGAAAAGCTGTCGCGATTCTGAGCGGATTTCCATATCACTGACCTGCTGCTATTTATAAATATTCAGCAGTTTTTGATAAGGAAAAGCTTTAGCGGTTCAGAAATAGCTTTGCGATCTGACTCTTGGGTTAGAAACATTTTTTACTGTCAGGCAAAGTAAAGTTGACGCTTCCACAGGAAGCGAAAGCGTCAGAAGGGGCGTTGGGAGGAATCAGGCGCCCAGCACGGTCTGCAGCCAAGGCCAGCCCTGCTTCTTACGGCTCAGGGTGTTTTCCATCTCAACGATGTTGGTTTCAGAAGCGTGCTCTGCCAGCATGTTGCTCCACTCGCCCTGGAACAGCAGCTTGGTGACGGAGGTGGAGATATTGGTCACCATCAGCGCAGCCAGCTTCAACTCACCAGATGCACAACGGCCTGCCAGTTCTTCCTGCAGGGCTTCGATCTTGTCAGTGACCTGATCAAAGCTGGCGATCTCGATCTGACCAACTACAACGAAATCGTCTTTTACCGGGAATTTCTTCAGATCACGGTCAACCAGACTCGCAATGCTCAGACCATTCAGATTGGTCTTCACCAGCATCAGCTCTTCGCAGAAGGCTTCCAGATCCAGACCGGCGATCTTGGCCAATGCTTCAGCAGCAATCACATCCTTCTCGGTGCAGGTCGGGGAACGGAAAGCGACAGTATCACTGCAAATCGCGCCCAGCATCAAAACCGCGTTGGCACGGGAGATCTCGATGTTCTCCATGACAAACAGGTTGTACAGGATGGTGCTGCAGCAGCCTACCGGCCAGATCCAGGCTTCCAGTGGATTGGCGGTAATCAGATCACCCAGGCGGTGATGGTCGATTACACCCACCACTTCCGCATCTTCAATGCCCTTTGGCGCCTGGGAGAGGTCAGTGAAGTCCACCAGCCATACCTGCTGACCAGCTACGGTTTCACAGATTGCAGGAGCCGCTACGCCGGCCTGCTCCAGAATGAACGCGCTTTCACCGGTCGGCTCACCCTGAGCCAGGGCAACAGTATCGTAACCACGGGCCGCTTTCAGCCACTCAGCGGCCACCAGCGCGCTGCAGATACTGTCGGAATCGGGATTGGTGTGTCCTACAACCTGAATCATCGTACTCTTCACATCAAGACAGAGATAAACCGTCGAGAGTACCGCACGATGAAATTCGATCAATCAGCATTAACCGCCTGTTTGACCTGCAGCCAATGATCAATCAGCACCAGGCAGCGGCGCAGCGGGAAAGGAGAAACTGTAAGTTTCTCTACCACCTGTTCGGCCTGGTCTGAGTAGTAACGAAGATTATGGAGCATGCTGTGCAGCTGCTCTTCAAACTGGTGGGGTTCAACAGATAATGAAGTGCCTGTCTGCTGGCACCGTCTGGCAATCAGCTGCTGCTCAAGATTCAGAGGAACGTGCAATTGTGGAACACCTGCCTGCAGGCAAAGCGCCGTTAATTCATGACCACCATGACTGATAACAAGATCCGTCCCGAGTAAAACCGCATGCATGTCGGCGGGCTCGGTTAATAATCTTATCTCATGGCGACAGATGTACTGCTCGCGCAGCGAGTGCGCCATATCCTTCACATAAACCTCACCATAAACACCCAGTGACGACAAAACCTGTAACTGGCTTTCCAGCCATGGCGTTTGCTTCAGGTAAGCAAAGAAATGTGGCATTCCACACGATTGAAGCGGCGGGGCGTTATAGCTTTGGCTATTAAATCGAGGCGGGGGAGGCTGAACACCGTGATAACAAACCTGCTCTCGGTGGCCAAGATGATCCAGCTCCGGCCAGGTCATCAGGAACACTTCATCGACATCGTATATCTGCCCCAGCCATTCAAGCGGTGAAAGCCCGAGTTGTTCCAGTGTCTGATTACACCAGCCCAGTATCTGCCACTCAGACTGCAGAACATCGTTCAGGGAAATATCACCGTGCAGCACAGGCAAAGGGGAAGTGGGTGCCGGGCAAGTAAAGCCATCGCCATAATTAATGCGGGGGATATCCCAATCCCGGGAAACCATCAACGCAGTTGGCGCATGGTCAGCAATTAAAAGATCAGGGCTCAACTCGGCCAGTAAATAAAACCAATCTCTGACCAGGCAGCCCAGAATCTCCGGATCACCATAACCCACATTAAACAGGACATGCACATAAGCCGGTGTCTGGGCCAGTGAGCCCGGCAGCTCTTCCTGAATATGAGGCGCCTGATAGATAGCAATGGGAAGATGGCGGAAGTGCACACGGGCCAGCTCAGCATCCCGGGCAACAAGCGAAACCCGGTAACCGGCATCAAGCAGCTCCTGCGCCAGAGAAAGCAGTCGGTTCAGGTGCCCAAAACCGCCCCCCAGTTCCCAGGCCAGAACTATATGTGCCATAAAACCCGATGAGCCATAAGCCAGTTTTTATATTGCTTGTATTGTTTGTGTTGGTTTTATACACCGCTATTTATGGCATAGACCGGCACCAGATACAAAATCCGGCAGTTTTACTGAACTCTTCTACTTTGAAGCGAATGACTTCAATATGGATGCCGTATGGAAACCCAAGCCCATAAATTGCTGAACCGGGAAACCGCAGAGCACTCAAAAACCATACGCAAAACCAAAACCTACGATCTTCCGCTGCAACCTGGCATTGTCCATCTGGGCCTTGGTGCATTTCATCGTGCCCATCAGGCTTTAATCACCGATGAGACCATGGCTTCAACCGATGACGAACAGTGGGGCATTGTTGCCGCCAATATCCGCAGCGGAGCCCGGCTGGTTGAGCAGTTAAAGCAGCAGGATCATCTGTTTACCGTAACCGAAACCAGCAAAGAACACGGCCTGCAGTGCCGGCTAATCAGCAGTCTGGTCGAGACCCACTTTGCCGGTGCCGATGAGCCCAACAACCATAACCACCAGCGGTTGTTGGCGACTATGGCCTTGCCAGATATCCGCATCGTCTCACTGACCATTACCGAGAAAGGCTACGGGCTGAATCCGGCCACCGGTGAACTACTGGATGATCATCCGCTGATTCACCACGATCTTCACAACCCTGACAGCCCGCGCTCTGCCATTGGTTTAATTGTGGCAGCCCTCTCCTTGCGCAAACGTAACGACCTCCACCCTTTTACGGTACTGAGCTGCGATAACATTCCGGATAACGGCTCCCGTACCCGGCAGGCTGTGCTGCAGATGGCCGAGCGGCTGGATAAAGATCTGGCGAGCTGGATTCATCAATATGGCGCATTCCCTTCCACCATGGTGGATCGCATTGTTCCAGCAATAACAGATGAAGACCTTAACAACGTGGAGCAAAACACAGGCCTGCGCGATAACTGCGCCATTGTCTGTGAGTCCTTTAAGCAGTGGGTGATCGAAGATAACTTTGTCGGCGGAGAGAACGGCCGGCCGGACTGGGACTGTATTGACGGTGTGCAGTTTGTTGAGGATGTCCGCCCCTGGGAGGAGATGAAACTGCGCATGCTTAACGGCGCCCATTCCTTTATCGCCTATACCGGCCTGCTGGCGGGCTATCAAACTGTAGCGGAAGTGATGGAGGATCAGACTTTTGCTGATGCAGCAAAGCACGTCATGGTCGAAGCGGCTCCCACTTTGGTGATGCCCGACGGAGCTGACCTTGCAGACTATGCCGATAGCTTGATCACCCGTTTTCAGAATCCGCATCTGGCCCACAAAACCACGCAGATTGCCTCTGATGGTTCACAGAAGATCCCCCAACGCTGGCTTAATACTGTTCGCTGGCATCTGGCTCATGGCAGTGATTTTTCATTGATTGCGGCTGGCATTGCCGCCTGGATATCCTGCATGAGCACAATGGAGATCACTGATCCAATGGCAACACAGCTCAGGGAAATTGCGGCACAACATACGGGGAATATCTCAGAACTAACTAAGGCATTTATTGCCTGCAGCGATATCTTTGGTGAAGACCTCTCCCATAACATTCAGTTTATTGAGACTGTCGTTCAATCTGCTGAACAGCTCCACCAGCAGGGCATCAAAACTCTTTTGCATTCTCTGATTGAGAAAACCTGACAGCCAACTGTTTCCTGTCTACTTTCCATGACAAATTTAAACCTGACACCATTGCCGGGCTTCAATGAAAACCGACAGGACGTTCTCTGAATCAGACCCATGTTCCAACTCCCCCACCTATAAATACCGGGGTGGGCTCTATGTGTTCCTTTATATTTGCGCGATTGTTCTTGTTGCTCTGATTCTGAATCAGGATATTCACGCTGCAGAAATACCATCGTCAGAAAAACCCAAAGTTCTAAAGCTGGCTCACAACCTTCATCAAACCCATCCGGTACATCTGGCCTTTATTGCCATGCGGGACAAACTCAATACGCTTTCCGAAGGCCGGTTGAAAATGAAGGTGTACCCCGCCGGACAGATGGGTTCATCCACAGAAATTCTTCAAATGCTGCAGATTGGCGCACTGGATATGGCCAAGGGCAGCGCCAGTGATCTGGAAACCTTTGAATCCTCCTTCTCCCTATTCAACCTGCCGTTCCTGTTTGAAGATGAACAGCATTTTGATGCGGTATTGAATGGCGAAGTTGGCCGCACAGTAATGCAAAAGACCCGCGCTCTTGGTTTTTTCTGTATGACCTCCTATGTCGCCGGTTATCGAAGCTTTTATGCCAAAAAGCCGATTCACACACCTGCTGATTTAAAAGGTATGAAAGTGCGAGTTCAGGTCAGTCCCATGAATCTGGAAATGGTTCGGTTGATGGGTGGTTCGGCAACATCCATGTCATTCGGTGAGGTGTATACCGCTCTACAACAGGGCGTGGTTGATGTAGCGGAGAACAATGAATCGTCATGGGTGGAAACCCGGCATATTGAAGTCACTCCCTATTTCTCTGAAACCAGGCACCTCTCGTTACCGGACTTCCTCACTGTTTCCACCCAATCATGGAACCGGCTTAGCCCACAGGAACAAATATGGCTGCAGGAAGCAGCTGACTATTCTGCACGGTTGCAGCGAGAGAACTGGCATAAGAGTACCGATGAAGCCCGGGAAAAGGCTCTGGCCAGTGGCGGAAAAATGATCACCGTTGACCGGGAAGCATTCCGTCAGAGTGTGACACCGCTTTATGAGCAGTTCCGATCCAAAGATGACCAGCGAGAGCTGCTGGAACAAACCCTTCTGCTAAAGAGGGCATGATATGAGCCAGCAGCCAGACGATTCACCATCAGGATACCGAATAAAATGCTGGCTGGATCGTTCACTGGCCGTACTTATCAGCCTGAATATGCTGGCTTTGGTGCTGGTTGTACTCTGGCAGATCATCAGCCGCTATTGCGCCATTCCCAGCACCTTTACCGACGAACTGGCCTGCCTGCAAATGACCTGTGTTGCTCTGCTGGGTGGCGCCTATACCTTTGGGCAAAAACGACATCTGGCGATTGATATTCTCTACGGCATGGCAACCGGGAGATTAAAGCAGGGGCTGGATATTCTGATTCAAACCGGTGTCTTTCTGTTTGCTGCCATCGTACTTGTTTACGGTGGCAGTCAGCTGACCCTGATTGTTATGCAGAGTGGCCAAATATCACCGGCGCTGGGTATTCCGGTCAGTTATCTGTACGGACTACTGCCGCTGTCGGGACTGTTTATCTGCGGTTATAGCCTGCTGTTCCTATTGCTCCCTGAGCCCACCAACGGAACCGATCGCTAATGGAAACCTTCGCTCTTGGCGTACTGTTTACCGTTTTTATGGCCTTTATCTTTCTGGGCATGCCGGTTTCCTTTGCCATCGGCAGTGCAGCACTTTTAGCCCTGCTTACTCTTTTTAATTTCGATACAGCGGCCATGGTGGTCGCCATGAAGATACAGAATGGTCTGGGCAGCTTTGCCCTACTGGCTATTCCCTTTTTTATACTGGCCGGAGCTTTGATGAATCGGGGCGGGATTGCCCGAAGGCTGGTTAATCTGGCTCAGGTTATTGCCGGGCAGCTGCCTGGATCACTGGCACATGTGAACATTGTCGCCAATATGATGTTCGGGTCGATCTCCGGCTCTGCTGTTGCCTCTGCGGCAGCTGTGGGATCAGTGATGTCACCGGAACAGAGAAAGGCCGGTTATGATCCTGCCTACTCGGCAGCGATCAATGCCTCATCCTGCCCAACCGGTCTGCTGATTCCTCCCAGCAACACCATGATTATCTATTCGCTGAGCAGCGGTGGTGTCTCCGTTGCGGCCCTGTTCCTGGCCGGCTATCTGCCTGGAATACTGATGGGGCTTTCAGTGATGTGCGTGGCCGCGATTGTCGCCATGCGCAACAACTATCCTCGTCGGGCAGCCCCCAGTCTGAAAGAGGTCGGTAAAGTCACTCTTGATGCCCTGCCCAGCCTGTTTTTGATTGTTCTGGTGATTGGCGGCATTACCGCAGGCCTGTTTACTGCGACCGAAGCCTCCGCAATCGCTGTAGCCTACGCCTTCTTCCTGTCTGTGATCTGTTATCGGGAGATTCCCCTGAAAGAGATTCCGGATGTGCTGCTCGAATCGGCAGTCACTTCCTCTGTGGCCTTATTGTTGATTGCCTTTTCAGCCAGCATGTCCTGGGTGATGGTGAATGCCGACCTGTTTGAGCTGGTGTCGGAGACACTCACGCAATTCTCCAGCAACCCAATCGTTATCATGCTGATTATTAATATTATTCTACTGATCGTTGGTGCGTTTATGGATATGACACCGGCCGTCCTGATCTGCACGCCGGTGTTTCTGCCGATTGTCACCGCACTGGGAATCAGCCCGCTGCACTTTGGCATAGTGATGATCTTTAACCTGTGTATCGGGTTAATTACACCACCGGTAGGAAATGCTTTATTCGTAAGTTGTTCCGTCAGCGGGCTGAGAATCCATGAGATCATTCGCCCCATGATTCCCATGTACGCCATGCTGTTTATCGCGCTGCTGCTGGTGACTTATATTCCTGATATCTCACTCTTCCTGCCCCGCCTGTTTGGGCTTGCGCCCTGACAGACGGCGCAGGTTATACAAGTTAGCTCTTCGGCAGCCACTTGATCAGGAAGTCACGCAGGTTTTCACCCATCACTTTTCTGATCTCACGCTCAGATAAACCTTCCGCAACAAGCGCGTCAGTGAGAGCTGGCAGCTCAGATACATCAATACCGGTTCTCACTGAGCCATCAAAATCGGTTCCCAGAGCAACATGGTCTTCGCCAACAACGGAGATGCCGTACTTGATCATTTTGGCGATACCGGCAGGCGTGTGATCACAAATCGCATCTTCCCAGAAGCCAACACCGATAAGACCATCTGCGGCAGCAATCTGCTTCATCAGGTCATCAGAGATATTACGTGGAGACTCACACAAGCCGTTGAAGCCCGTATGGGAGAGCACGACCGGACGGGAAGCCGCAGCCAGCGTATCCAGAACCACCTGCGGTGAAGAGTGGGCCACATCGACAATAATGCTCTTCTCTTCCATCAGGTTCACCGCAGCGCGCCCAAAGTCCGAAAGCCCGGCATTAGACGTTCCGTGAAGAGAGCCGCCCAGTTTGTTATCGAAGAAGTGCTGCAGCCCCATCATCCGATAACCGGCATCGTACAGTTTCTGGATATTGGCCAGCTTGCCATCCAGAGCATGGGAACCTTCTGTGGCCAGAATTGCCGCCAACTGCTGGCTGCCTTGAGCACGTTTACCAAGCACCTCCTGCAGATCACCAGAGGTACGCACAACGCGAACTTCTTCAGGTACCTGTTCCTGCAGCTTGTGCAGTTTTTCAGACTGATAGAGTGCCCGCTCGCTCAAGCTCATCCAGGTACGGGTAGGCCAGGCCTGGGCAACAGCCAGCAGCGTAATATTGTCACGGGCTTCGGTGGCGTTGCTTTCGTAATTCTGCCCGGCCGGAGACTTGGTCACCGCAGGGAAAATCTGGATCGCCACATTACCTTCACGCAGACGGGGAAGGTCGGCATGGCCGATGGTCGATTCTTTGCGCAGATCACGGCTCCACAACAGGCTGTCGGTATGCAGATCAGCAACCAGCAGCTTTTTATGCAGATCAGCCGCAATATCGGAAACGGGATAAGGCTCATGCTCATCCACAAGGTTATGCCGGCGTTCAATTTCCGGTGGCAGCAGCCACAGCGCCAGCAATGTCAGAATGACAAGAATCGGTAGTCCGGTACTGATAATCCGTTTCATCTTATTTTTCTTTTTGGTTTGGGGTTGTACAGCATTGTAAAGCCTTTCGGAAACGCACAAAAGCAGCCCGGTCAGTGGTGCTGACCAGACTGTCAGTTTTATTAAACAAGGGAGAAACCTTTAACAGACCTGCCTTTCTAATAGGCTGCATCCGGCAAGGGAATGATCATCATGAGCCTGACGGCAATCCCCTCGACACTAACTGCAATGCCTTCACTGCATCGGCACCGTGAGCTGATGGAGCATTGGTATGAGTTGCAGGTTCCCTCTCAACAGCAGCATTTACCAGAACAGCCTCGTCGCTGGCTCTGGCGGGATATTTCCCCACTGCTGTCTGCGGCGCCATTTTTGGCAACCTTGCCTTCGACTGTCCATCAGGGCAGACACGTATGGAATAGCTATAAGGCAGGCCTGACGACACAGGCTGCCGTTGGTGCAGGTCGGCTGGCACAGAGCGCTGCCAAAAATACCCGAACGGCACAGGGTATCAATGAAGGTCTGTTTGAAATGTTTATGGCGGAAGATAAATACCGTCAGGCGCAGATTGAAGCGGACTACAAAGAGGCTTTAGCCCAACAGGAACGGGGAGAGTTTCACTTTCTCAACAGCCTGTCCGATGCAACCACCGAACAGGCATGGCAACAACTGATGATCGAGTTGGCCTCGAATATTCTTGCCAAAGAACAGGCCACTCAGTCCCTGATCATCAAAAACCTTTAAGGCAGAACCTTCTTGTAAGGCTTAACGACTGCGCTGGCAATCACACCGGCTGCTACGTAAGGGTCAGCATCTGCCCAGGCCTGAGCCGCTTCCAGACTCTCAAACTCCGCCACAATCAAACTGCCGGTAAAGCCGGCTTCACCCGGATCATTACTGTCGATTGCAGGAAAAGGTCCAGCCAGAACCAGACGGCCCTCCGACTTGAGCTGCTCCAGACGGGCCAAATGTTCGGCGCGGCAGGTCATGCGGAGGGGAAGGGAGTTATCAACGTCCTGAGTCATCACTGCATAAAGCATGGGGTCATCCTGGTCGGTTTCATAACGAGGCTTGCGCCCTATGTTAACGGATTATCTGGTATTTTCCCCGTGCACCGGTATTCTCATTACAGAGTGCTCTCTGCCAATACCAAACACACATCGGCTGTCGTCCATGCATATCACCCTGAAGCAGTTACAGGTTTTCCAGGCGGTGTCCCAGCACCAGCAGGTCAGCCTTGCCGCCAAGGCTCTGTTTATTACCCAGCCAGCTGCCAGCATGGCATTGCGTGAGCTGGAAAAGCAGCTGGGCGTCAAACTGTTTGACCGTCTAGGCAATCGTCTGGTGATCAACAGCAATGGACGACACCTGCAACCTTATGTGCGTGACCTGCTCTACCGGGCAACAGATATCGAGCAGCTGTTTTCCAGCGCCAACAACGCGCTATCCGGTACTTTGCTGGTTGGCTGCAGTCTGACTATTGGTAATCATCTAATGCCCTCCCTGCTCAGTCAGATGCAGAAACAGATGCCGGCCGTGACTCCGAAAGCCTTTATTCAGAATACCCAAAGCCTGCTTGAGCAACTTCTGCACTTCAAACTGGATATCGCTCTTGTTGAGGGGCGTTGCCAACATCCTGATCTGATATCCATTCCGTGGCGGGAAGATAATATGCTGATTGTGGCGGCGCCGAATTGTCCCCACAGAAACCAGTCACTTATAAGTCTTGAGCAGCTACAGGATGAGGTATGGGTTCTCAGGGAGCAGGGGTCGGGAAGTCGGGATATTTTTGATGATCTGATAGCCCCGTCACTAGATAACCGTTATCGGGTTTTCGAGATTCAGCATACCGAAGCAATCGTCAATTCCGTACAGGAAGGTTTGGGGATTACCTGTATCTCCCATCTCTCTGTGCACAGACAGCTACAGTCTGGAGAGCTGATCACACTACCCGTCTCAGGCATCAACCTGCACCGTCAGATGCATATTGTTCTGCATAAGGATCGTGCCGAGAACAAAACACTCAAGTCGTTTATTGATCTCTGCCGGGAGAATGCTGGCTGCGGTGATATCTTTAATACATCACCACAGCCGGTATTGCGGGAAGCTTAAGTCTCTGAAAAACTGACGTCTACTTCTTCAAAATAAAGTGCTGGAAGTAACACCAGGCGACATAGATCACGATAGCTGTTGCCACCAGCAACTCAACCACTGCCAGTCCAAACAACACCTCGTTCGGGTAATCAACACCCATACCTGAAAGCAACTGATCCAGCTTCAACAAAGCGGTTGCACCAATCACCATCGGAAAGGTAAAGGCGGCAAAACCTGGTGAGAATGGCAAACGCAGCAGACGGAACAACGCCACCCAGACAATGCTGGTCATCAACACTGCGATTGGTGTCAGAACCGCCACGACAAACACACTCGGGTGCTCGGAAATGGTCAGATATCCTGCGAGTGTCAGACTGGCAGGCGCCGCCATAATACCGAAAGTCGGGCTGGCCGCTTCGGTTATACGATCAAGGAAAATTAATCGGTACAACATGATCGGCAGCTTGATGGCATAGGCTGTCACCCCGAACACAAAGAACAGATAGGTCAGCAGCGGGAAGCCCATATTCGCGCCGGTCACACAGGCCACAACAATCCCTACCGGAGGCACAAACCAGCTCGGCACCATGTGGGTAATGTGGAAGTCTTTGATCCGGTAACGCAGGAACGCAAAGAACAGGAAAATATGTGCGACCACGGCAAACAGCCAGACGGCACGCCCCAGCTCCGGAAACCAGATATGCAGGTTGCTGCCAATCACCATCAACGCCATGGCCAGCGTTGGCATAACACTGCTGATAACAGTGTGCTGAAGATCTTCACGCACCAGATGCGGGTTGGTCAGATATTTCAGAATCACCAGTGCTGCCAGTACTGCAGCAACAGGAGTAACAAGCAGAGCAAACAATTTGGCATAGGCGGGAACAAAAATACCCCAGGCACCACCAAGGCTGCCTATAGCGAGGGCCAGTCCACCCAAAGGAGCAGGTACTTTGGCAAAACGTTGCTTATGTCCGGACGATTGAAACAGAGGGGGAGACGAGGCTTGAGTATTCATCGCGCACATCCTGAAAGAATGTGCGCGATATTAGTCCGGAGCAGACAATAAGAGAAATCAGAAAAACTACGTTTTTGTATAAATTAATTTTATACAAAGCATAATTTAATCATCCGAGATTCATCACAATATCAACCTGACGGTCATCCGGAATCTCGCTATACGACAGAACTTTTAGATCCGGAGCGCACAGGCGGGCAAAGCGTGCCATCAATGGTCGCAGCTGTGGTGCCACCAGCAAGACCGGCGCATGGCCACGATCCATCATTTGCTGAGTCACATCCGGCATAAACTGCTGTAGCTGCTGGGTGATATTCGGTTCAAGAGGAATCGCATCCGGTGCAAAGCCACCGCCAGCCTGCAGGGTTTTCTGGTGAGCCTGAAGGATTAGCTGTTCCAGCCCCTGAGCCAATGTCACCACCGGAATCAGAGCTTCCATACCGACGATTCCATCAATAATGGTACGGCGCAGCGCTACGCGCACTTCCTGTGCCAGCAGAACCGGATGCGTCTGCTTGCCTGCCGCGTCCAGCAAGGTGCCACCGATGGTGCGAATATCCGACAGAGGAACGCTATCCACCAACAACTGCTGAAGAACGCTGCGCAGAGTGGTCAGGTTCATCTTGCCAGGAACCAGCTCATCCGCCAGTCGAGGCGCAAGGGAAGCCAGCTTATCCACAAGCTTCTGGGTTTCATCAAAGCCCAGCAGTTCGTGGGCATGATCATCCATAATCTTGCTGATATGAGTTGCCATGACCGTCGCCGGATCAACCACAGTCCAACCGAGAGCAACGGCATTATCTCGTTCACTCTGTTCAATCCAGATCGCCGGAAGACCATAAGCCGGATCTTGCCCATCCATCCCTTTTGGCGTGCCAAATACACGACCAGGGTTGAGAGCCATCAAGCGTTCTGGATGAATGGTGCCTTCACTTACAGCAACGCCCATCAGGGAGATACGATAATCGGTCGGTGCCAGCTTCAGGTTATCGCGGATATGCACCGTTGGAATCAGGAAACCCAAGCGGGTCGAAAGGTTCTTACGAATGCCTTTAATGCGGTCCAGCAGCTCACCACCACGCTTGCGGTCCACCAGACCAATCAAGCGATAGCCCAGTTCCAGCCCCAGCGCATCGACAACAGGGACATCATCCCAGGACAGATCACGACGCTCTTCCGCCGGTTCACCCGGCAGGGTTTCCGACATCACCTTGCGATGGGACTGTTCTTTCGCAGAAGTCTTGGCTTTTTTGCTCATCTGCCAGGCCAGAAAACCAGCCAGACCGCCGAGTCCCAGAAACGCCATGTGAGGCATGCCCGGCACACTGCCCATAATGATCATCACCGCAGCGGTAACCGTCAGCGCTTTCGGGGACGCAAACATCTGACTGCTGACCTGCGTGCCCATATCTTCGGCATCGGAAACCCGGGTGACCATCATGGCGGCAGTAATAGACAACAGCAGGGATGGAATCTGGGCAACCAGACCGTCACCTATGGTCAGCAGGGAATAAACCTCGAAGGCGTTACCAAAAGACAGGTCGTGCTGCATGGTTCCTATCAGCACACCACCAATAATGTTGATCGCCAGAATCAACAAACCGGCCACCGCATCACCACGCACAAACTTACTGGCACCATCCATAGCACCGTAGAAGTCGGCCTCCTGACGTACCTCTTCTCGGCGCTTACGGGCTGTATCCTGATCAATAAGACCGGCGTTCAGGTCGGCATCAATCGCCATCTGCTTACCGGGCATGGCATCAAGGGTAAAGCGGGCCGTCACTTCCGATATACGACCACCGCCCTTGGTGATAACAACAAAGTTGATAATCACCAAAATGGTGAACACCACCATACCAACCACATAGTTGCCGCCAATCACCACATTACCGAAGGCTTCAATCACCTTACCGGCAGCATCCCCCCCCTGATGGCCGTGCAAAAGAACAACACGGGTAGAAGCCACGTTCAAAGCCAGACGCAACAGGGTGGTTATCAGCAGGATGGTCGGGAAGACCCGAAACTCCAGCGGTCTCAGGGTATAAACCGCCACCAGCAGCACAATAAGCGACAAGGCAATATTGAATGTGAACAGCAGATCCAACAGGAAAGGCGGAAGCTGCAAAGTCACCATCGCCAGCATTGCCAGCAACAGTACAGGCGTCCCCGCATAGCGGCGCGCCACGCTTAGATAGGCCGGCCCCGATGCCGACGATGTGATGCTACTGCTCATTGCGTACTGCTTTCTCTAAACTGCTTTGTCTAAACAATAAAAACGGTCAGGGCGTCTCATCTTCCGCACCCTTGCCCGGTTTACGATGACCGTCTTCATCGTAAACCTCTGGAATATCAAATTTGCCCATGGTCGGCGGGGTATCACCACCCTGCCCTTTGCGATACAGGGACAGCTGTTGCACATAGGCCAGAACCTGGGCCACCGCCATGTAGAGATCCATCGGGATCTCCTGATCGACCTTGGTGGAGTGATAAACCGCACGGGCCAGTAACGGTGCTTCAATGACCGGTTTGGAAGAGTCACGGGCAATCTCACGAATCTTGAGTGCAACCTGATCCACACCCTTGGCAATCACAAACGGCGCAGATGCACGATCAGTATCGTACTTCAGCGCGACGGAGTAATGGGTCGGGTTGGTGATAATGACATCAGCCTCGGGCACGCGCTGCATCATCCGGCGCATGGACATTTCCCGCTGCAGCTGACGGATACGCCCTTTTACTTCCGGCTTACCGTCGATGTCTTTGTGCTCATCCTTAATCTCCTGCTTGGTCATCTTCAGTTTCTGCTTGTTCTGCCAGATCTGATACGGCGCATCTATCGCGGCAATCACAAACAGCACAGCCCCAAAGGCCATCAACGACCAGCCCAGAATACTGACGCCCGTTGCC
This sequence comes from Parendozoicomonas haliclonae, assembly GCF_900174585.1. Classification (GTDB taxonomy): domain Bacteria; phylum Pseudomonadota; class Gammaproteobacteria; order Pseudomonadales; family Endozoicomonadaceae; genus Sansalvadorimonas; species Sansalvadorimonas haliclonae. The sequence goes on from NZ_FWPT01000008.1 coordinate 141,994, forward strand.
ATGGCACTGTTTACAGGCATACGGCCAAGAGAGAGTGACAGGGGATAACGTTGCCAGAGCACAACCAGCAGACAGCCCATCACCAGAACCACCTTGAGAATGGACTTGCCCAGTTCCACCAGTCCCTGCAGGGAAAACACACGACCAAACCAGGAGACCGGGTTCAAACGGTTAAACTTGGGTTCCAGCAGGCTGGTCTGAAACAGAAAGCCACCGGTCAGGCCGGAGCTGCCAATCGCCAGCAACATAAGAGCCAGAGGAATAGGAGAAACAACCAGCACCGCCCGAATGCCGGAATCACTCAAATGCCTCAACATATAGGTGGTATCAAACAGCGCCAGACGATCAACAGAGAGGTTGTGGCGGATAATGCCCATCAGAGCATCAACAATATTCAGGCCGTACATCTGTAACAGCAGACCGGCAAACACGATCAAGACGGCCGAACCAATCTCTCTTGATCGGGGAATCTGACCCTGTTCACGGCTTTTTTGAAGTTTTCGGGCCGTGGGTTCTTCTGTGCGATCCTGACTGGTGTCTGCCACACTAACCTCCTGCCAGTGTCTGCATCAGCTGCAGCACTTCGGTTGTCAGTGTCACCAGCATTCCCGGCAGAGCGGTCATGGTGAACAGCACCGTCACCATGCCAAACAGCATGGTCATCGGGAAACCCAGAGCAATAATATTGAGCTGTGGCGCAGCTCGGTTCATCACACCAAAGGCCATATTGACGATCAGCATGCTGATGACCGATGGCAGGGCAACCAGAAGACTACCGGCAAATAACCAGCTGCCCATATTGGCAAGGTCATGCCAGATCACATCGGCAAAGCCTGTTCCGATTGGCATGGTTTGAAAACTTTCCAGCAGCACGGTAAACGCCACCAGATGTCCATCCATAGCCAGAAAGGCCAACGAAGCAATGGTTGAGAACCAGGAACCCAGCACCGCAACACCAGGTCCGTTAGAAGGATCATTCATCACCGCCATGGCCAAACCCATCTGCATGGAGATGATCTGACCGACCATGGCAAACAAAGCCAGCCAAAGCCTCAGCAGGAATCCAAACGCCAGACCGATACCAATCTGTTGAAAGGTGATCACTATCGCTGCAGGAGAGAGCGCCTCAACTTTAGGAATACTGCCTACCGTTGGCGCAACCAGAAAGGTCAGCGTCACCACCAATGCCCAACGGGCTTTCGGTGAAATACTCTGCCCACCAAACAGCGGCATAATCCAGACCGCAGCCGCAATCCGAAACATCGGCCACAGCCACTGCCCCAGCCATGCGGTGAGTTCAGCAGAGTTCAGGGTGACAGGAAGCGCCAGCATCTGTGGATTATCTAACCGATCAGATGCGGAATACGCAGAAACAGATCCTGAGTCAGATCCATCATCTGCTGCAGTAACCAATGGCCGGCAAAAGCCATGGTCACCAGCGTAACCAGAAGCTTGGGCAGGAAACTCAAGGTCTGTTCGTTAATCTGGGTAGCCGCCTGAAACACAGACACTACGACCCCCACAATCAGCCCCGGGCCAATCAGAATGCTGACCATTAACACCAGCAGTTCCTGTGCATCCCGAAAAATATCGACAACTGTTTCAGGCGTCATTGCAAGGTCATCCCTCTAAGCTCTTTCTATCCGGCATCAGCCGGTTACCAGAAACTGGCAGCCAGGGTGCCGGTGATCATGCTCCAGCCATCAACGAGTACGAACAGCATCAGTTTGAAGGGCAGAGAGATAACCAGCGGCGAGAGCATCATCATGCCCATCGCCATCAGTACACTGGCGACGACAAGGTCGATAATCAAAAACGGTATAAACAGCAGAAAGCCAATCTGGAAGGCCGTCTTCAGCTCGCTGATGATAAAAGCCGGCGCCAAAAGTCTGAACGGCATGGCATCGGAACTGGCAGGAATGGTAATGCCAGAGATATCCGCCATCCGTTTAATATCCTGCTCCCGGGTCTGTCGCAGCATAAAAGCCTTCAAGGGCTTGCTGGCTTCTACCGCAGCATCCTGAAAAACCAGTTCGTCTTTCATCCAGGGCTGAATGGCACGACTGTCTATCTCGTCGTAAACCGGGGTCATGATAAAAGCCGTCAAAAACAGCGCCAGACCAACAAGTACCGGATTTGGTGGCGTCTGTTGCAGACCCAGTGCCTGACGTAACAGGGAGAACACCACAATTATGCGGGTAAACGACGTCAGCACCATCAGCATGGCTGGCAGGAACGACAACAGCGTCAGCAGCAGCATAATTTGCAGCGGCGCGCTGTAGGACTGATTGACTCCGTCGTTTATAACATTAAGCAGAGGAACATTCTGAGCCTGAGCCAGACTGGAGAAACCAGCAGTTATCAACAGAGTTCCCAGCACTGCAAAGCGGGATGTTGCGCGTATATCCATTACTTGGCTTTTACCAGTCGGGCCAGAATCGTACTGAAGTCAGCAGCCTGACTGACAACAGAAGGGGAAGTGTTACCTTCAGGGATATCCAGCTCATCGAGTGAACTGAGAGTACGGATTCCGCCAGGCGAGACACCCAGAAGCAATTTCTGCTCGCCTACTTTCACAATACAAAGACGTTCGGTTTTGCTCAGCGGAAGAACTTCAAGCAGCTGCATGTGCCGCCCAGCTCCCAGTTTGCCGAGCGATAAACGGTTAACGCCGTAGGCCAGCAGCCCAATCACCGCCAGGACAACAAACAGCATGCTGATCACATTCACAGCCTGACTGGCTGCACTTTCTCCGGACGCCACAGCCGAGACTGGCAGCAGAGTGCCCAGAGTAAAAAGTACCTGGCAGAGACGGCTTATCATCAAGCAATGCGACCCAGACGTTCCTGCTGGCTGACGACTTCTGTCAGACGAATGCCATAACGGCCATTGGTCTCAACCACTTCGCCACGGCCAACCAGCTTGCCGTTCACCTTCACATCCAGAGGATCACCGGTATTACGGTTCAGTTCGATAACTGCACCACTGCCCATGGTCAGCAATTCACTCACAGTGATTTCCGTGCTGCCTACTTCCAGAGACATAACCACGGGAATATCAAGGATCAACCCGAGATCAGGCTGGGCTGTAACAGGAGACTGAGCATCAGTCAGTTCCGCATTATCGACAGTCACGATGGTTTCAGAGGCATCGTCAACAATCAGTTCTGCTGCTTTATCTTCAATCACAGAGGGGAATCCTTATGGCGCTCTAAAAAGCAGCGCTCCAACAAATAGCGATCAAACAAGAAACTAGAACAAGGGCTTGAGTTACAACCCTTGGGTATCAGCCTTCACAACCGATTGCAGTTCAAGTGCAAGGTTGTTGTTTTTGGCAACCACACGGGCCTGCCCCAGCGGCTGACCACCCACAAAAACTTCTGCTGTTCCCGGAAGAGTTAAAGGCAGAGTGTCGCCTACCTTCAGAGAGAGCACATTACCCAGAGTTGACTGACGGCGGCTAAGTACCGCAGAAACCGGCAGAGGCACCTGTCCCAGAGCTTCGATCAGCAAGTCAGAGTTCACATGATTTTCCATCATGCCGAAGGTCATGCTCTCTTCAGACAGCCAGACCTTGATAGAACCATTGAAGGTAGCCGTTTCAATAGTCATGGTCAGCAGGAACAGGTTTTTGGATGCGAAACCATTTTTCTCCAGATCCCGCTCCTTCACCAGAGCCAGATCACTGCTGCAATGCATGGCACGCCCCAGCAGGTCCAGGGTCAGCGCGATAATACGCTCGGCAAAGCGATGCTCGGCCAGAGTCAGCATTTCCAGAGGTCCATCGATTGCACCGGCACCGCCACAGGCCCGCTCCATCAGCGCACAGCACAAGGCATTATCAAAATCGACAATACCTTTGCGACCGGTACCCTGATTTTCACAGATAAACGTGGTTATCGAGGTTTCTTTAATGCGTGAAGGGGTTACAGGAAACTGGCTTTGGGCTCTGACAGTTACGCCATCCCCCGTCATACTGATCAGGCTTTCCGTTAATGATCGGGCTACGAGTCTGGCCAGATCATCCGCAGCCCGTCTGGCGGCCATCATCCGACCACCCACTTCAAAAAGATTGCAGGGCTTAACTAGCTCCACTTCCACATTCTCACAATCTGGAGCCGCTGGAAACGACTAATAAAATTCGGTTTGCACGAAACAATATCGACACACCATCTAAGGAATTAAATCCCTTAAACAGGTAATAAACGAAGCAAACATAGACACAAGAGAAAACTATAATTTCTTCTCGGAAATTATCATTCAGTCACATTCGCACAATCATCCGTACAAGTACGAATTATTACCAATCACTAAGAGTTTTATAACTAAGCAAACCTTTCTTAGATGACTCCTCCAATGCGTTTCTCAGTGCTGCTTCAGTTTCTGATTGTCACAACTGCGGTTCAATCAGCCGTTGCATCATCGCACGCTTCTGAAACAGCAACACTGACATGGACCAACCAAAAAGCATTTGAAAGCTGCAGTCTTACTGTGGATTTCACCGAAACATCCAGTCTGCGTTTCCTTGCCAAAGCGGGTAAGAAACCGATGGCTGTCTTTGATGTTCCTTTCCGGAACCGGCTGGCACACCAGGGTAATATTTATGCAATCCCTTCTCCCTGGAAGGAAGGCAGACGAACACTTATTGATCAGACTCCAATCAGGCAGGCTACCGAGGCAAAGTTTGATCAAAACATCCAGCATCTGCTGGATCTACTCATTGCAGGCAACTGGGCCGAGATCACCCTGACCGATACTGATAAACGTCTCTGGTCGCAGGAGATTTCCACTATCGGCATTAACCCGGCCATGCAGGCTTTTGATGATTGCCGTAACGCACTGCCACCGATTGGTCTGGAAACTATCAATAGCCAACCGATCTGGTTTTCTACCAACCGTGTTGGACTCACTGATTCCGATCGTCGCTATCTCGATCAGATCGCGGAATATCTGAGCTACAACAAAGACATCCAGACCATCCTGCTTGACGGCCATACCGATGTAACCGGTGAGCGACTGGTTAATCTGCAGATTTCCCGCAAGCGTGCAGAAGCTGTCAGAGATTATCTGTTTAAGCGTGGTGTCCCGAAGGAGATGATTCCTTATGTGCGCTGGCACGGTGAGCGTTACCCGTATGTGAGCCTGAATGGCCAAAGCAGGCAGGCGAACAATCGCCGGGTAGAAATTCAACTGCTGACCACCCCACCACCTGAACTCGATCCGGAGCAAGGCTGACATGTCATACTCTGCTACCGGACTCCACCCACAACTGTTCACCACCTTTCCTCTGGGACTGGTGATTGTTGATCGTCGTGGGTTAATCAGCCAGATCAATCCGGTGGCAATCAGCCTTATGGGCGAACAGGAACCGGGCACAGCCTGGAACCAGTGCGCCAACCGCCTGTTCCAGCATCGCCAGAATGACGGCCACGAAATCTCACTGGTTAACGGTAAGCGCATTCATGTCAGCACCTGCCCGCTTCCAGAGAAGAACGGACAGCTGATCATTCTGCAGGATCTGACCGATTCACACAGTCTGAAAGACTCCATCAATCGTCAGCAACGACTGGACAGCATGGGTCATCTGGTCGCAGCTCTGGCGCACCAGCTACGCACCCCTCTCACAACAGCCACGCTGCAGGCCGGCAATCTCGAATGGCTCCTGCAGGAGACACAGTCATCAGACGACTGCCTGCGCCTGGTATCGAGTCTGCAGAACGAGCTGACAGTCCTTGAGCAGAAGATCAGCGACCTGTTGCTGTTCGCCCGTGGCGGACGGGTTCTGCACGACATTACGACACTTCAGCAGTTACACATTGATCTTCAGGTATTTCTGAACAGTGGCTGCTGGAGCAATCTGAACATTACCTGTCAGACACAGTTCAGTGAGTACGCTCACCAGCTTCGCTGTAATCGCAACACGCTGTTCTCGGCTCTGGGCAACCTGCTGAATAACGCCCGGGAAGCCGGTGCCGACAGCATAGGCATAACCCTTAGCAGCACAGCCGAGCATCTCGCCATCCTGGTACAGGACAATGGCCCGGGGATGAATGACATGGAATGCCATCAGGCTCTGACTCCGTTCTACACTACCAAAGGCACAGGCACCGGTCTCGGACTGCCTGTCGTCCGACTGATCGCCGAAGCCCATGACGGCTCGTTCACGTTATTACCTTCAGTAGACAGTGGACTTCTGGCATTAATCACTCTGCCCCTGGCAGTGGATATCTTGGAACCGCAAACCACGGATGGGCAGACCGCATGACCGCAGCACTCAACATGACCTCCTCCAGCCCGCCGGCACCACAGCACATTCTTGTTGTTGAGGATGACTTCCGGCTGCGTTCTGCCTTGTCAGACACTCTTAAGCTGGCTGGATACAATACCTGTGTCGCTGAAAGCGGTGAGCAGGCGATGACCTTCTGCAGCCATCACAATTTCGATGCAGTGATCAGCGATATCAACCTCCCGGGTATGGATGGTCACACTCTGCTCAGTAAGATTCGTACAGAAATACCCAATACTCCGGTGATTCTGATGACCGGATATGCCGATGCCGAAAAAGCGGTTTCAGCTATGCGGGCAGGTGCGTCAGATTATCTGGTCAAGCCTTTCCCACCGGCCCGTCTGCTGAGCCGTTTGAAGAGCGTTACCCCGATCAAGAACGGGGCGGACTGGATTGCCGAAGCTCCGGCAACCCAACGGGTCAAACAGCTGTCCGAGCGGGTCGCCTGTACCGATACCAGTGTGCTGATCACCGGCGAATCCGGCACAGGCAAAGAAGTCCTGGCCCAGCATATTCATCAGTGCTCCCCTCGCAGTGCCAAACCATTTGTGGCTGTGAACTGTGCTGCACTGCCGGAGAGCATGCTGGAGTCCATTCTGTTCGGTCATGAGAAAGGCGCCTTCACCGGCGCTGCTGCCCGCCATGTAGGCAAGTTTGAACAGGCGTGCGGCGGAACACTGTTCCTCGATGAAATTGCCGAAATGCCGCTTCTGCAGCAGGCTAAGCTGTTGCGCGCTCTGCAGGAAAAAGAGATTGAACGTCTGGGCAGTCATCAGCCTATCACCGTCAATGTTCGCTTGATTGCTGCCACTAACCGGGATCTCGCCGAAGAAGTGCGTCAGGGGCGTTTCCGGGAAGATCTGTTCTACCGGTTGAATGTATTCCCGCTGCATCTGCCACCGCTGCGTGAGCGCCGGGAAGATATACGACCACTGGCATATTTCCTGCTCCAGCGTCATAACCAGGCGCTGGCAGGCATACCGGATGAGTTCAGCACTCAGGCTATGACGGCCATGGAGCATTACCACTGGCCGGGCAATATTCGTGAACTGGATAACCTGGTTCAACGTGCCTGCGTTATCGCAACAGGCGTCAGCATTGAACTTGATGATCTGATGCTGCCGGCACAAACCGGCACGGTGATTGCGACAGGCAATACTCCGATTCAACAGATGGCTGTCGCTTCAACGCTGGACAACCTGCCCGTCAGTGCCAAGAAGCGCGCTGAATATCAGGTTGTTCTGGAAACGCTGCAACAATACGACGGTAACCGCAATGATGCGGCCGATGCACTGGGGATAACATCCCGAATGCTTCGTTACAAGCTGGCTCGTTTACGGGAAATGGGCATTAAGGTTTAACACCTTCGTCCGAATCTTCATCTTATTTTTTGGCCCCCGATTCTGCACATTAGCATCCAAGGATATATGTCATGATTGAAGGAACTATCAGCCTGCCGATTCAGGCTACCAATGACATTCAGAGTTCAGGGCTGAACACGATTGAGCGCAGAAAGAACTCTGGTACCGAATTCGGTACTTATCTGAAAAACGCCCTTGATCATGTCAATGAACTGCAGGGCACGGCCAGCGAAATGCGCGCCGATTATGAAACCGGTGCTGTCACCGACCTGGCCAGCGTGATGATCGCCGGACAGAAATCCAGCCTCGCCTTCCAGGGTCTGATGCAGGTACGGAACCGCGTAGTCTCCGCATACGAGACAGTCTTCAATATGCCGGTATAAAGCCCGGCCTTCTGCGGATACTAACGAGATATGTCCACTCTCTCGGCCTCGACCGTTTTGCCGGCGCTGAATAAACAGTTGGATGCCCTGCGTTCAACGACATCCGGCAAGCTGATACCGATGCTCAAGCAGCACAGAATGCTTGCTCTTTCTGGCGCCGCCGCCCTTATTGCCGTTACTCTGACGTTTAGCTTCTGGAGTGACAACAGCGACCTTAAGCCTCTGTTTGGCCGACAAGAACGCTATGATGTGGCCAGTGTTATCGAAACACTGGACAGCAGTCAGATTCCTTACAGTCTTCACCCAGATAGTGGTCAGGTACTGGTTGATCAGACCGTTCTGAACAATGCCCGGATGGCACTGGCAGCCAATGGTATTTCGCCTGATATGCCAGTCGGCATGGAAGTGCTCAGCCCACAGGGCGAACTGGGCCGCAGCCAGTTTGTTGAGCAGGCTCGCTATGCTCAGGGCCTGGAAGGCGAATTGGCCAAGACAATTATCAGCCTGCGTGCAGTCCGTAATGCCAGAGTTCATCTCGCCATTCCACAACGCTCGTCGTTTGTTCGCGATGTACCGGCACCAACCGCCTCTGTCTTTGTTGATCTTTTCCCTGGCGCCCGCCTCAAGCAACCGCAGATTGAAGCGATCGTTAATCTGGTTTCCGGTAGTGTGCCTGATCTGACACCAGACAAGGTCACGGTTCTCGACCAGAACGGCAACATGCTTTCCACCACCATGATCGATGGTGTGCCTGACTGGCAGCTGGAACATACCCAAAAGCGTGAAGCGGCTCTGGCCCAACGTATCACCAACCTGCTTGAGCCTGTGGTCGGCCCAGGTAATTTGCGGGTACAGGTGAGTGCGAATATCGACTTCAGCTCTGAAGAGGTGACCAGCGAGAACTTCGATAACGAAGCGCCAGTTGTTCGCAGCGAAAGCATCTCCAATAACGACCAGAGCAAGCCTGTTGCCCAGGGCGTTCCCGGTATCGACAGTAACCGTACCGCGGCCAACAACACCGACAACGGTGCGGTAAGTTCCAGCTCCAGCACCCAGCGCAACTATGAACTGGGCCGCACAATCACCCAGAGCCGAAAGGCACCCGGTACGCTGGAAAGCCTGAGCATCGGTATTGTGGTGAACAGTCTGGCGGCCGCGACGGATACCGGCTGGTCTGCCGAAGCTCTGGAAACCATGAACCGTCTGGTAACCGATGCCGCCGGTCTGCAGCCCACCCGTGGCGATACCCTGAGCCTCTACAGCCTGCCATTCTCTGCCGAGATGGATCTGACACCGGAAAGCCCATGGTATGCACTGCTGGATGGTGAATACGGTGACTACATCATCATTGGCCTGGGTGTCACAGCACTGCTGTTACTGGGTCTGATCCTGCGACTGCACTTCTACCGCAAGCAGATTCGCCGGGAACGTGAGCAGGTTCGTATCAAGACCCTCAGCCACAAAGAAAGCAAAGACGCTGCCGAAGCCGGCCTCGTTATTGCTGTTCACCCGGATGACAAGATTATTGAACGTGCCCGTCAGCTTGCCATGAACCATCCGCAACAGGTGGCTCTGCTGATTGAAAAATGGGTTGATGGAAGATAAGCGACAATGGCTGAATTTAGTGTTGAAGATGGTCTGATCACCGCAGGGGAATACCCTGAGATGACCGACGACTTCCGTCCAAACCGTTCTTCCATCGAGAAGGCGGCCATTCTGATGCTCGGTCTGGGTGAAGAAGCAGCCGGTGAAGTCATTCGTATGATGCCACCGGACAAGATTCTCACCCTGAGCCGGGCTATGGAACATATCCCGGTTGTACGCCGGGAAGAACTGGCCCGCACCTCCGAAGAGCTGCTTCAGGAGTGTGATGCCAGCGATATGCTGGCGGGTAATGATTACATCTCCCGCACCCTGCAGCAGGCTCTGGGTCAGGAGCGTGCACGCAGCCTGATGAAGTTCTCTTCATCCATCGAATCTAACCCGACGCTGGAAAAACTGCTGTGGTTGGATACCAGCGATATCCTTGGCATGATCCGCAACGAAAAACCACAGCTGCAGGCTGTGGTTCTGGCCTGCCTGTCTCCGGACAAGGGCTCTGCTGTACTGTCCATGCTGCCTGACCATTCACGGCTTGATCTGGCCAATCGTCTGGCACGCCTGAAAGAGATTCCACTGACATCTCTGGATGCAGTAGCCGACCTGATCTCCACTTATGAACATTCCGGCGGCGATGCCCAGCCTATACACGGCGCTGGTCACCTTGCAGAAATGCTCAACCATATGGACGACTACCTCAGCAGCTCACTGCTGGATGGTATTCGCGACAACGATGCCTCTCTGGGTAACGAAGTTGATGAGCTGCGTCTCAACTTTGAACACCTGCTCAATCTCGACCTTGGCAACCTGTCTGTCATTATCGAAGCCTGCGATCAGGATGTTCTGGCCATGGCCCTCAAAGGTGTACCGGAACTGCGTCTGCAGCGCGTTCTTGGCTGTCTCAGCAAGCGTGCTTCCAAGTACCTGCGGGAAGAGATCGAGAACCTTGGCTCTGTGCGTATCAGCGCTGTGCGTAATGCCCGTCACCAGATCATCGAACTGGCCCGCAAGCTGGAATCCGAAGAGAAGGTTGAACTCCACGCTCACGACGAACTGGTGGTGTAATCACAATGTTGCCTCCTTTTCCCGACATCGGCACCGAAACCGGCCTGCAGGACGATGCGCCCCTGACCGAGATTCCCGCATGGGCACGCAAGGGCGAACTGGTCCTCGAAGGTTCAGCCACACCGCCCTGGCTTGATTTGGATGCCGAGCAGGAAAAGGATGACGGCCTGATCCATGAAACACCGGAACAGCGTCAGGAAGCCCTGAATCAGTCATACAGCCAGGGTGTTCAGGCCGGCATTCAGCAGGCTCGTGCAACCATGGAACAGGAACTGCGGGAACAGTTGCATCAGGAAATTTATCAGCACAGCCATGAGCAGGGGCAGACTGCAGGTTATCAGGCCGGTTACGATGCCGGTCTGAAGAAAAGTGTTCCTGAAATGGATCAGCAGATCACGCTTCTCAAACAAACGACAGAAGCTATGCAGATCTGGCAGACAGCTCTCCAGCATCAGCAGTTGCAGGAACTCCGGGAGCTGGTCTGTGCACTGACCGAGCAGGTGGTTTTGCAAGAATTAAAACTCTCCTCGGAAACCGTGGAGCGGTCTTTACTCTCGGCCCTTTCAGCGTTGGAAGAAAGCAGTGAGACGCCGGTCATTCTGGTTCATCCGCGCGATCGTGAGTTCGTCACCATGATCTGCACCGAACACGATATTAAGTGTCGTGTTATGGATGATGAGACCTTGTCTCCCGGCGGGTGCCGGGTACAAACCTCGCAGGCAGATATTGATGCCTCGCTTGATCGTCGCTTGAAACTGGCAATGAGCACTGTCCGGGAGGTGTTCACGGATGCCGGCTGATCTGAGTGCCCTCTACAAGACCATTCAGAAACGGTCCCTTGAGATTCCGGCAATCGAAGCACGTGGTCGTCTGGTTCGGGCAACCGGATTAACACTGGAGGCCATTGGCTGTCAGCTGCAAACTGGCCAACGCTGTCTGATAGCCCCGCATCATGGGGCACCGGTTGAAGCCGAAGTCGTTGGCTTTGACCGCGATCGTCTTTTCCTTATGCCATTGGATCGTGCCCAGGGGTTGAGCCCGGGTGATCCCGTCATTCCTTTGCATAACGACTCTCGTGTACCGACTGGTCCCGGTCTTCTGGGGCGAGTGATCAATGGTGCCGGTGAACCGCTGGATGGCAAAGGTCCACTCGAAAGCGGCCCAACAATCCCTCTCCATGGCGACACCATCAACCCACTGAAACGCCGTCCGGTTTCTGAACCTCTCGATGTTGGTATTCGTGCCATTAACGGTCTGTTAACCGTCGGCATGGGCCAGCGCCTTGGTCTCTTTGCTGGCAGTGGTGTGGGTAAGAGTGTGCTGCTGGGCATGATGACCCGCTTTACCACAGCAGACGTTGTTGTGGTTGGCCTGATTGGCGAACGAGGCCGGGAAGTGCGGGAGTTTATCGAACATACTCTCGGCGAAGAGGGCATGGCCCACGCTGTGGTCATTGCTGCACCTGCGGATGAGCCACCGGTTCTTCGACTGCGTGCATCTTTGCTATGCCACCGGGTTGCCGAAGGCTTCCGCGATCAGGGTTTGAACGTGCTGATGCTGATGGACTCCCTCACCCGTTATGCCCAGGCACAGCGGGAGATCGCTTTGGCCATTGGTGAGCCACCTGCCACCAAAGGTTATCCGCCCTCAGTGTTCAGCATGATTCCCAGCCTGGTTGAACGGGCAGGTAATGGCGAAGATGAGAACGGCTCGATCACTGCGTTCTACACCGTGCTCTCGGAAGGCGATGACCAGCAGGACCCTATCGCTGATGCGTCCCGGGCTATCCTCGATGGTCATATCGTTCTAAACCGAGAGCTGGCTGAATCCGGCCACTATCCGGCTATTGATATTGAAGCCTCGATCAGTCGGGTGATGCCGCAGGTGACCGATCAGGATCACCAGCAGGCCGCCAACAAGTTCCGCAAAGCCTGGTCGATCTACCGGCAGAACAAAGATCTTCTGACCCTGGGTGCCTACCGCGCCGGAAGCAATCCGGCTCTGGATGAAGCTATTCGGCTCTATCCGATGATGGAAGGCATGCTGCAACAAAAGATGCGCGAGCAGACCAGCTGGCCGGAAAGCCGCCAGCGTTTGCTTCATTTACTGGGAGATAACTGATGGCAAGGCCTGGTCCGCTGAACCAATGGCTGGGGCTTCAGCAACGTCAGAAAGAAGAGGTGGAAAATCAGGTGCGGGCCGGTGCGGCCAACCTCTCCTCGGCGCGCAATCAGCTGGAAACCCTGCACAACTTCCGGGCCCGGCACACCATGAACCCGGGCAACCGCATGAATGGCCTGCAACTAAACAATACCCAGCACTTCCACCAGCAGATGGATCAGGTTATTCAGCTGCAGGACCAGCAGGTCGCCATCCAGGAATCACAACAGCGACGTCGGGATGAGCAACTCAAAGAAGCCTGGATGGAAGTGCGAAAAACCGAGATTTTACTGGAGAAGCAGATGCGTAAAGAGCAGCTGATTCAAAACCGGAAAGAACAAAAGATGCTGGATGAAACGGCTGCCATTATGCTGCGTCGGCGTCTAAGCGAGCAGGGATAAACAGCAACAGCAGGTGCTTCAACAGGAAGATCACCGGAATCGCGATCATGATCCAGAACAGGCAGGCCGCCGCAATGGCAACGCCATAGAGTTCCAGAAAGTTCATGGGCTGACTCCAGAGCAGATCAAAGACCTTCTCCGGATGAATAGAAACAGGCGGCAGACCCAGAATATTCTCACCCGCCCGGATCAAAGGGATAAACAGAACAAACTGCAGCGGATAGCCAATATAGTTCGCGACCTGAATCACCACCTGATTCAACCGGAGGCCTGCAGCCACCAGCATGCACAGCAGGGTGGTCACACCAAACACCGGAAAGGTAGCCAGCACCACCCCCATAGCGAGCGTTAAAGCCAGCTCATTTCGGCTCAGTCCCTGCTTAAGCACAGACTGTAAAGGATCAAAAACCCGTTTCTTTATCAGCGCACGCACTGAGTCACCTTCTGACTTTATCGTGTTACAAACCGCTCCCACTCACGGAGCATCTCCTCAAAATCATCCAGCCCACAGCTGGCACGTGACTCTTCATCGTAAAAATCGAAAGCGTCAGCCAGAGCCTCTTCACTCATCAGTTCATCGGCCTCGAAGTCGATTCTTGCATCACAAACTTCCGCTTCCTGACTATCCAGTCGCAGATTGTACTCATCGCCATTCAGACGGTATTCGCGGCGCTCTCCGGCACGAATCTGCTCGATCGCCCGAAAAATATCAGACATTACCGAGCTGCGTCGACCCACCTCTTCCAACAACCAGGCGCCAATAGCCTCGTGATTCATGGAAAAGTTGGTTTGCAGATCCCCGGCAAAGTCCCGGCGAAATTCATACTCCACAATAAACTCCTTGAGGGTATGTGGCAGAAAATATCAACCTGGCAACAACACGCCGCCAGTGACCAAAAAAGAAACAGACCATATACTGCAGAAAAATAAAAACAATGAGGGCGTCACTCCCATGCAGCAGTATCTGTGCCCAACTCCCTTTTTCAACTACGAACATCCGGCCATTCAGGCCTGGGTGCATGGCATCGTCGGTCAGGAGCAGGATCCGGTTCAGCAGGCCGTACGTCTTTACAAAGCCACTCGAGACGATATTCGCTACAACCCTTATAGCTTCAAACTGCAGCCGGAAAGCCTCAGCGCCAGCTACTGCCTGGAAACCGGAGAGAGTTACTGCATCCCCAAAGCTGTGCTGTTAGGTGCAGCTTGTCGTTCATTGGGGATACCTGCCCGATTGGGACTGGCCAATGTAAAAAACCATATTTCCAGCCCACAGCTGATTGAGTACCTGCGCAGTGAAGTGTTCGTGATGCACGGCTTTATCGAGCTGTACCTTGAAGGCCAATGGGTTAAAGCCACCCCAGCTTTCAACGCGCAGCTTTGCAGGCATATGGGTGTTGAACCACTTGAGTTTAATGGCCGTGAAGATTCCATATTCCACGAATACAGCACAGACGGCTCACGGCATATGGAGTACCTGGCAGACCACGGTACATTTGATGATGTGCCTTTCGACTTTATCGTGAAAAGTATCGCGGAAGCCTACCCACATCTGATGAAGGATAAGCTTCCGGAAAACCACTCGCTGGAAGAAGATTTAAATCTTCAGGAGATCGCGGGTTGAGGTAAAGCTCCGGAGTTCACCCGTCACCGGATCGGTGAACTCCAGACGATGTGCTAACAGCTGCAACGGCCGGTCATAGTCGTCAGACCCTTCCGGCTGCAGCTCCGGGTAAAACAGGTCATTCACCAGCGGATAACCCAGACCACTCATATGCACACGCAGCTGATGGGTTTTGCCGGTTAACGGGCTTAACTCGAACAGTGCACTCTTGTCGTACACTTCCAGACAGCGCATTTCAGAACGGGCATTGATTTCACCGGGTACGACGGTCATCCGAATCCATGGATCACCCTGCACCATACGATTTTCAACCTTCCAGTTCTGCCCCGCTTCCGGACGGTTCTCATCGCCAATATGCGCCACAGCCCGATAGGTCTTACGAATCAGACCATCCTCACGAAACAGTCGATGGTAATGGTTTCGCGTTTCCGGGTTCACAGCCAGCATCACCAGCCCGGCGGTTTCCCTATCAATCCGATGCAGTGGCGCCAGTGTTTCAATACCTGTGCGTTCTATCAACCGGCTAACCAGCGTCTGCCGTACATACTTGCCAACCGGGCTAACCGGGAGAAAGTGAGGTTTGCAGGCCACCAGAATATTTTCATCCTGGTAAATAATTTCTTCCTGAAAAGGCACAACCGATTCGTTCTCTACTTCCCGGTAATAACAAACCTTTTTATGGGGCACATAAGGCGTTTGTTCGGTTATCACGGTGCCATCTTCCCAGTGCACCTTTCCCTCAGCCACACGCTGCTGCCAGATGGCCGGATCAATGCGTGAGAAGCGCTGAATCAGGAACTCCAAAACCGTTTCACACCCGCCACTGTCTGCCGGCATGGCAATTCTCGACGCTTGCAGGGATGCCCCCATAAATCACATAACCTGGTTACCGTTATCAGAGGGCTGAACAATACCATCGGAGGTCGCGCCAGTTGAAGGTTCCATGTGATGCAATAACCGCAGGTGCAGATCGGTGGTTTCCATTTTAAAGCGGCTGCCCTGCTTCACTTCACCATCAATCGTGATCACATTCTGTGCGGGATAAGTATGATTGGAGGTTATTGTGGCTCGTTTCAGTTTCCGGTTCACATGAACGGCCGGGCTCTGGGTATAGCTGCCATCTTCCATTCCCAGCAGCATGGAAAGGCGCGACCTAAAGTTGGTATCACCTCTTGCAACATGAACAGTATCCAGCCCCTTTTCCAGAGCAGAGCCTTCCGGCGAAAGGGTAAAGTCTGTGGCTATTTTGGGAACATTCACAATGGCGAGTAACGACATATCATCAGTGATTTCCTGAACCGCATCACCGCTATCATCAAGATATTCAAATTCCAGCTGCATAGGATGTGAATGATTACGCAGCACTTGCCAGAGTCCACATATCGGGTACCTCGTAGAACCAATACAGCGCAGGCATTGGCTGCCAATATCTACATCCGTCAAGATGGCACTCTGGCAACCCAGCAGGCTGACGCCCGTCTCACCGACACGGTAATCCGTTGCACCTCCTCCTTCCATATTATAACCAAGCACAGTCGTGTATTTTACCAACGGCATTCTAGGTAACGCCTGTGGGTTCCAGTTTTTCAAAACCTGAATGACCCCCAATGTTGCGCGATTGGGGTGAGCAACTCCCAAAGAAGCCCCAACACCATTTCCGGTACCCGCAGGTATGTGCATAACAGGTAACAATGATTCAGACGTCCCGAACTCCGTCAGGCCATTCACAAATTCATTGAGCGTGCCATCACCACCAACAATCAGCACACCATCATAGCCACTGGGATCGGTCTTTAACTCCTTGCCGAGTTCGATAGCATGCCCTTCACCATTTGTGTGGATTACATCAACGGCAATTTTTGCATCCTGCAAAAGCTCAACCGTTTCGCGTTGGATCTGCTCTCCCCGCCGACGGCCACTCCAGGGATTAACGACCATTCTTAATCGATGATGACTCAGTGCTTTATCACTGCCAAACAGCACTTCCTGGAGTTTGATAGCAGCATTTTTTCTGGCAATTTCACTGGTGAAGTTCATCTGCAGTTTTTCTACGGGAAAACTCTTTGCCGAGCTTTCAATAATGGCCGGGGTGTAAGTCAACGCAAGTTGGCGCTCATTGTCCGAATCAACTCTGACACCATAGATTCTGCTCTTAGGTATGGTTTCGTACCTGGAACCAGACATGAGATAGAGGTTATCGGCATCCGCATTCACGGTATCACCGCCATAATTTGAATAGATATGACGCCCAAAGATATGGCCGGAAAAACTCGTCGAAAACAGAACATCCGAGCCATCAACGCCTGCTTCTACACTCGGAAAAATGGAAAGAGCCGCAATTAAAAGCAGATAACGGAGAAGGGATGGGGCCATGCGGCTCTCCTGTTTTCAG
This sequence comes from Parendozoicomonas haliclonae, assembly GCF_900174585.1. GTDB lineage: Bacteria > Pseudomonadota > Gammaproteobacteria > Pseudomonadales > Endozoicomonadaceae > Sansalvadorimonas > Sansalvadorimonas haliclonae. The sequence continues at coordinate 159,261 of NZ_FWPT01000008.1, forward strand.
CTGACCAGAGTGCGGCAAGTCTAGTCGGCTTGATTCTCCTTACTGGAAATATTCAATGTATCGAGTTCAGACTCCTTCAAGTCCCCCATAAAGGAAAATGTTAGAGCATCTCCAGACTGATTAGGTGATGAAGACATACTGAAGCTACTGTCCGAAGAAGCCTGACTCTGCAGAAGCTCGGACTCAGCAAATTTACCCAAAAACTCTGCCTGGCGTTCTTCATGGCTTTTCCTGCGATCATCCAGCCGCTGCTCTTTGGCTTTGCGCAGTAACGCCAGCTGCTTGTCGACTTCCTGCCGGATATGTGATTTTTGCTCCTCTTTAAAACGCTCATCAGCCTCAAGCAGACTCTGAAACATCTCAATATCCATAAGCTTTAACTGGATATAGACAATGTTGATCACCTGTCTGGAAAAGTTCTCTGGCGTAGCCTCAGCAATCGTATCCAGAGCCAGAAGCAATTGCCCTTTTCTAGCCGTTGCCGGATCTTTCTCGGTAATGCCTTTGCGGGTTTTCAGGTTTAAACCCGTACACTTATCACCTTCAAAACCGGGCAGATCAATAATGGAAACACGGGTTCCAAAAGACAGCTGATGCCTCGGCCTTGCCCGGTCACTAAAAACCCGGTCAACAGCGGGCTGAAAAGTACCGTCATAGGGTGACTCATCAATTTTTTTGAGAACGACATCCTCGGGCAACGAGACTTTGATCCCGTTCCAATAGGCATTGGCTTCAAGACTGTCCTGAAAACTGGAAGGCTGGGCAGGCTTAAACACGGCAGGAGGCCGGGTCTTTTTTAAGATACCGTGAGGGGAAGTATTCATGATTCAATCCCTGAAAAATCGCAATTCCAGATTTGGACATTGGCATAGTGTTTTCAGGGCTGTGGATAACTGACCAGGCAGTCAGAAATACTTACCATCGGTTTGCTTTCAGCGTTTACCGTTCAGCTTTCAGCCGTTCAATCTCGGCTTTTAATTCAGCCACTTCCGCTTCCAGCTCACGAATACGGGCTTTGTCTGAAATCGCTGGTGCGGCAGCTTCCATGGCGGAGATATCAATCTCCCCCGAAAACAGATGAGCAAAGCGGGATTCACGGCGGCCTGGCTCGCGAGGCAGCTGGATCACCAGCTCATTCTCGATCATGCCCTGCAGCACCGCTTCTACTTCGCTGACATCCTTAAATTCAGCCAGGCGACCAGAGCGGCTGCGCAGCTCACCCGGAGTCTGCGGCCCGCGCAACAACATCAGACAGACGATTGCACGTTCCTGCTTGGTGAACTGCAGATTACTGAAGGCGGTATTACAGAAACGATGCTTATAGCGGCTGACTCGAGCGCCGGAGTCTTCGCTGACCAGCCGTTGCATCATCAGGTTGGAGATAGCGTGGTTGACCTCGCCACTGCTCAGGGTCAGGACCGGATCACGGCTGCTCTTCTGGTTACAGGCATTCACCAGAGAGTTAAGACTGAGGGGATACTGGTCTGGCGTCGTGCTTTCCTTTTCCAGCAGACATCCAATTACGCGGGCTTCATTGACTGACAGGCAGATTTCCACAGAGCAGCTCCAGCAAGGCCTAGGGGTCTGCTCTTTATACTCTATTTCAGCAATCGGTGAGAAGCGGCCCGGTCAATTGTTCAGCTCTCCAATTTCTCAATCAGTTGCGTAACAAGACCATTCACCCGCTGTTCAATCTCCGGAAAGTCCGCAGGCTGGATATCCGGATAGTGAATGCCACACACAACGGTCACAGTGCATCTCATGGCTTTGGCAAGCTGTTCGGCGATTGGTCGAGCCAGAAGAACATCCTTATGTCCCTGTAAGGAAACCACCTGCTCGGTATAGGTCATGCGATCAGGTTCATGCAGAGCCGGCCCCATAATCCCCATAACCACACCGCCGATATGGGGAATCTTGCCACCATAGATGCTGATATTCAGATCCTGCCCCATCCGGCGGGCATCCAGTCGGAGGGGAAAGCCTTTGTAATCATTCTGCAGGCTGATCATTTTGCCTCACTCGTAATTGCTTATTCGTGTTATTCAGGCATCAGAATCATTTTTGCCCGCACGGTCAGATCAGCCTTTAAAGCTTCTGTATCCAGCTCAGCTCTGGCACGCAGTACCAGCCCCTGGCGCAGATCGAACATCAACTGCGCTCTTTGTCGGGATGGAAAGTTGAGGGGGAGATTACCGCTCTCTTTTTCCTGATCAAAGCGTTTGCTCAGATGCTGCTCGGCGCCAGTAATAGCCAGCTGAAGCCGTTCGGTGACACCTTCAACCTGCCCCACACTGGTCGCGACGCAGGAACTGATAAAACATCCCTTCGGACCTTGTTCGTTCTGGTTGGCGTAATCGATGGACGCCCGCATAAAAGCAACGACTGCCTTCTCAATATCCGGCTCGGAATCAAAAGCTACCAGCGGTGCACAACCGGTATCACCGGCATATCTGTCGATAGCGGCAAGATAGAGCTGGTGCTTATCACCAAACACCGCATACAGACTCGGGCTGTTAATCCCCATGGCAGTAGTCAGGTCTTTCATTGACGCGCCATCATAGCCTTTTTCCCAAAAGACATTGATCGCAGCCTGGAGTGCCTTGTCGTGATCAAAGCTTCTGGGACGGCCAGCTCTTTTTTGTATCATTCGTTACAAAACATCTTGACTAAAATTTCCGAACCAAATTTAATAACGATCGTTACAAAATTCAATAATGTTCTCCGGCTCCGCTTTTTTGCCGGAGCTACACTCTCTTTTTCGCAGTTTGAGAAGACGACAGTGACACAGCCTACCCATACGACTGACGCCGTTAAAGCGTTTATGGAACACCTGATCGACCGAGCAACCAGCTACGATGTCGAAGCACTGGAAACCATTTATCACAACGATCTGCATATCGTTATTGTCGAGATGGACAATAGCGTAAAGGTCTCCAATAAACGCGAGTTTATTACCTTCTTCTCCGCACTGGCAGCAGAAGGCCGTGAGAAAATGAATGATTGGACGCAGTGGCACCACATCCATGTGAATGGCAATGATGCTGTTGCCGTTCTGACCCGCAAGAACGATGTTGCAGGCGACGACACCAAAATCAGATGCTCTATTGATCTGGTCTTTGAAGATGGTCGCTGGCAGGTAATCCGGGAAGAAATCTTCCAGGTTCCGAATAACTAAACCGCTTCTCTGCTCGAACACCACACGAAAAACGTCGGAGACAATGATGTCCGAACAAGCCCTGATCCTTGTAGATTTTCAGAATGATTACTTCGCTGAAGGAAAGTGGCCACTGAAAAATATGGAGCAAAGTGCAGCAAACGCCGCAAAGGTTCTGCAGCAAGCTCGCAAAATCTCTGACTTTATTGTTCATATCCGCCATGAAAACCCGGCAGGTGATGACACTCCGTTCTTTGCACCTGGCACGGAAGGCGCAGAGATTCACGCCAGCGTTGCGCCTCTAAGTGATGAGCCGGTAATTACCAAGAACCAGATCAACGCTTTTTTGGATACCAACCTGAGAGAGCTACTGGATGCCAAAGACATTAAAAAGCTGACTGTAATGGGAAGCATGAGCCATATGTGCATTGATGCCATCGTGCGTGCGGCTTCTGATTTCGGTTATGCCGTTACCGTGATCGAAGATACCTGCTCATCCCACGATATGGAGTTTGGTGGCCGTACTGTTGCGGCTGAAGATGCCCATGCGGCGTTTATGTTCGCGCTTGGTTTTGGCTACGCTGAAGTGAAGAAAACAGACGACTATCTGAATCGCTGCGCGTAATAGCAGGCTTCATTTAAACCATAAAAGCTCAGGACAATCTGCACGACTGCCATGAGCTTTTAAATATGGCGAAAAAGATATCACCGCATATTAAACAGTTCTTTATGGAAGTCTTTATCCTTAACGCCCTTACTGGCTAGCTGCTTCTGCAGCGCTGTGCCCATAGTAAGTGGCCCGCAGAACCACCAGGACGCATCCTTCCAGCGGCTGACCAGACCACAGATAGCTGTGCTGTCCAGCAATGGCTGCTCACTGGTATTCACGATATACAGCTGAATACCGGCTTTTGTTGCCAGAGCCCGGAGCTGATCTTCAAACTGTGGGTCAGCAACCTGGGTCGAATAGAACATATGGATCTCTTTATGCTCCGGATTATCCGCTAGCTGAAGGAGGCGAGATTTAAACGGCACAATCCCAACACCGCCGGCAATCCAGACCTGCACAGGGCTGTCATCCTCAAAGTTAAAACCACCATAAGGGCCTTCGACAGACACCTTCTGCCCTTCCTTCAGATTCTCTGGAAGCGTACGGGTATAGTCGCCTAACCCTTTCACCATAAACTGCAGCTGTCCATCATTCTGCCAGGAACGAGCCAGAGAAAATGGATGAGGGCCTTCTTTTGGATCAAAGGTTACAAAGGCAAACTGTCCCGCTTTATGCCCTGTCCATTGCTCCTGTACAGAAAGATCAATCTGTAGAATCTGGCTGTCCGGATAATGATGTAGCTTCCGAACAGTGGCATTTACTGTACGTGCCCTTCTTGATTTGCGTACAAGAATATCGACGCTGGTCACCACGCCTACCACCATAAGAATCAGCATGAACAGACCAACCAGCTGCGGCCACCAGCTGGCAGGCATCATGGCAATACTGTGATAAACCAGCATCAGAAAGACCGGCACCATAAACCGATGACTCAGGAAGAACCATCGATAAGGTATCCGTTTAACCAGGGCCACAACAGCCAGAAAAACCAACGCATAAAACCCGATCTCTCCGGCATCACGTGCCAGTGGCAGCTCCTCCAATTGAGAAAGCCATTGCATCAACTGCCCAACAGGCTCTTCATCAGGGCCATCTTCCGGCTCTGCCAGCAATCCAAAACCAACAACCCATCCCTCAGACTGATTCAGCAACCAGTGCATCACAGCCATAATCCCAGCTGTTATACCCAACCACTTGTGCAAGCGATAGCCTTTGTCCAAGCCATGCAGTTGCTTATCAAGCCACGGCCAGCGTGCGGCAAGAATCACACACAGGATCATAGCGATTCCCGCCAGCAGGCCCGACAGGTTCATCATGGACTCCTGCCATCCCCAGAAGTCTCCAGTATTAAAAGCCATTCCTCCAGCCATCGCCCATAAGGCAAGCGCCGTTACAAAAATGACGGGATAAACAAGACGGATTCTATTCATTATTAGTTCTTCAAGCAGTGTCGTACGAAGGCTGGCGGGAAAACAGAATCCGTGCCCGACAGCCGTGTTTTTCAGCATTTTCCAGGGTAAAGGTCCAGCCATAACGACGGCTGAAATCATCCACAATCATCAAGCCCAGTCCATGGCCATCTTTATCAGGTGTCGCGGTCAACCCGGTTCCCTGATCAATCACCTCCAGAGCCTCTTCAGTAACAAACACCACAATGGTTCCCCGAGGTGTCGCGGCAATGGCATTGCGCAGCAGATTACCCAGCACCATCTCCAGCACGGCGGTGGTTGCCCTTGTTTGCGGCTCACCGGCTATCTGCAGTTCCAGCTGCAAAGCCTTGTCCTGCGCCTGCAGGCTGTTACTGGCAATAATCTTTTCCAGCTCGGCACGTTTAATCAGCCGCAATGGGTCAGCATCGGTATTGCGTTCATGCCGAACAATACTGAGCAGTGCATCAACCATCATGATCATCTGTTCCGTAGCATCACTGATGCGTCCTGCCTGACGTCTCTGGTAATCCGTCAATTCAGTACGACCAAGCAGCTTGCCTGCGCCTTTCGCAATGGTCAGCGGTGTACGCAGTTCATGGCTGGCATAACGGGCAAAGGCTTTTTCCCGCTTCAGGGTTTCATTCAGTTCAATGCGGTAGAGGTTCAAATGTTGGGTCAACAGTTGAAATTCATCAGCCGCCTGTGCCGGGATACTGAACGGCATCTGGGACTGACCGCTTTGTTGCTGCAGCTGTTCAGCCAGATCAATCAGTGGCTGAATCAGGTAACGGGATAAGCGGTGCAAAAGTGCAACAAACACAAGCATCAGCAATATCACCAGCCCTACGACCACAGCGCCCACAGATACCAGTTCTTCAGAGGTAAACTCAATCCGGTCAACCTGGGAGAGCAGAACAATATCCCGAACTTGCCCGTTATCGTCATACTGCCCTTTGTAGATCATGTGCTCAGGCTCCCCGGGCAGCTCCAGAGGCTCACCGAGATAATCCCCCACACCTTCCAGGTATTCCCGGTACAGCTCAGGCACCAGCTGCATGTCGTTATAGGCAATTGTGAGCTCATCAAGACTGACAACACCACTGCTGCCAGTTTTAAAACGGGCAACCGCTTCATCCCGGTCAATCAACATACGACGCTGGCTCATTTGATCTTCCGACCAGCGCAGCCCTTCGACAAACAACTGGACGACAACAACCGCGATCACCAGCGAGATCAGCATAAAGAATGCGGCCAATCGCCCGGTCAGGGTTCGCAGGTTGCCAAAGCCGGGACGAAAACTCATACCGCCTCCAACTGATAACCCATCTTGGGAACAGTCTTCAGAATGGGCGTGGCGAATGGCTTGTCGAGCTGATTACGCAGCTGATAAATATGGCTGCGCAACACATCGTTATGGGGCTCGTCTTCCTGCCAGAGTCGCTCGGCAATCTCCTGACGGGTAACCAGTTCTGGCGCGCGAAGACAGAGCAGTTCCAGAATGGTGTAAGTGGTTGGATTCAAAGCCAGCAGATGATCGTCCCGATAGGCTTTGCGGGTCTTCTGATTAATACGCAAAGGGCCGAAGGTGAGAACGCCTGATGCTACCTGCCCCCGATAACGGCGAATAAGTGCATCCATCCGCGCCTGCAGAATATCCAGATCGAAGGGTTTGGTCAGGTAATCATCAGCGCCATGCTGAAAGCCGCTGAGCATATCTTCCCGATTATCCAACGCGGTCAACATCAGTACCGGCGTGGTGTTGCCCGCTTCACGCAGCTTGTTGCATACCGTCAGACCATCCATGCGCGGAAGCATCAGATCCAGCAGAATCAGGTCAAAATTTCCGGCCAGTGCCAACTCCAGACCAAACTCACCATTGTCGGCGTAGTCGACCTCAACGCCGGCTGCCTCGAAATAGTCAAACAGAATGCCGGCGACTTCCCGGTTATCTTCAATCACAAGAATTTTCTGCATAGCGCAAACACACTTCGGGCAGGTTACGGGGAGGGATTAGAGCAGATTCTACGTGGAAAAAATGTGGACGACAGAGTTACCTGAACGTGCAATTCACGACCATGAAAGACCGAGCAGAAAGAATAAGGGACGTGAATATTATTGTTGTTATGTGGAGTTGCTGACTGGGCTAGCCAGCAACTTTAAGGACAAGTGCTTTTTAGACCGGTCTGATAGGAAGATCAGGCATAGCCGAGAGAGATTTGGGAGCCATAGTAGTTTTCAGAACCACTCTGGTCATAGCCGGTTTCCTGAGAACGGCCCAGCTTGCCCAGCAGAATGTCAGTCAGATCCTGCTGCATGGTCAGCAGACGTCCGGCAACCTTGTTGGCAGTCTGGCACTCTTTCGCCAGTTGGGAAAAGGTTTCCCACTCTTCAATCACTGATGGTGTGCCGTGTACAGCTAAAAGCTGCTGCATACCGGAACGGTTATCTTCAAAGCCCAACTCTTTCAGGCAGCTGCTGCGCAGTCCGGCATTGCCCTGCAAAGATGTGGTCAGAGATAGAATCTTTTCGTTCAGCTCGGGTAGCCCGTCGATATTACGCTTGCGAAGGCAAACCGCCTGTTGCTCAAAAAGGCTTTTCAGCTCTTTCAGGGATTGTGTATCCGCGGCGGTTAACGAAAAAATACGGGCCGGCATGCATTCAACCTGTTTAGGATTCAGACGAAGGATCAAGCGCCGCGTCGAGGGCGCCTTCAAAGTCCAGCATCTTCTGTGCCAGCTTTTCGTAATCGATTTTCAACTCACCACGGGCAATGGCCTGACGAACCTGTTCCACCTTGGCCATATCAATATCCGGAGTAGAAGCCGCAATAGCTTCCGCCTGCTGCAGAAGTGCAGCGTCCTGACTGATAGACAGCGTATCCTGCTTAGGAGATTGCTCGGATACCTGTGCGTCCCGCTCCTGAATTTTGCGGGTACGTGCGACCACCATATCGGTGACTGTGCCAGTTATGCGTGATGCAGACATGCCATGATTCCAAACTGTTGAGCACACAAGTGTGCAAGCTGCGTAGGACTGCCGTTTCAATACTCCGGAAATCGACACGAATCCCTTGATATTAAACAGCCGTAGAGGATTGCAGACAAATTTTTACGACATGATTTTATGGCATGATAACGGTGGTGCTGTTCAGCACTCTCCCGACCAGTGTTTTTCCGCTGGAAATATTTTTGATCCGGACACTGTCACCCACAGCCCCATCCTCAAGAAGCGTTCCCGGCACCATCACTTTTAGCCCCGCATGTCCGGCCATCAGGGAAACCCGGTCGCCCTTGCGTACAACAACAGCCTTTTCAAACATGCCGGGCGCCAGCACATCACCGCTGTTGGCCCGACGACGCAGGGTCCGGCCTTCCAGATAGTCCATACGAGTCAGGTAGCCTTGTCGCAGCGCGGTGATATCGCGCACCTGTCGGCTAACATCGGATCGCTGAACTACATCACCGGCAGACAAGGTGGTTTTCATAACCAGTACCGGAGCCTTAAGAGCGATTTCGCCGTTCACATAAACCGACCAGCGGCGGAAGCCATCACAGGTGATCTTTAGACGCTGCCGACCGGCCTGTTCTTCCCGGCTGTCTTCCACTGTGAGATCTGCCGTACAAGGGGAGAAACGTTCAACACTTTTCGGTACCTGCACACTGGCCTGCCACTCACTGTTTTCCAGATTCTTTGCCAGAGATCGGGCTTTGTTGTGCAGAAAGCGTGTTGCTGCTGAACGAATTTCCTGCTCTGTCTGGGAAGGAGAAGATTCAGCAAGAGCAACCTGCCCAAAGGCCAGAACACAGGAAACAAAAAATGGAGCAAGAACAGGCCGTAACGACATAAACAACTTCCGCCAGAAAACTGCAGGCGGAAATTTTATTCCGCAGAGCTGTAAAAATTTCCCCGCACCCTACTGAAAACAAACCCGGCTCTCAAGCGCGCAGATACTTATACGACGCTCTTAAGACACTTGGCACAGGAGTTGCTCTACCGGTCTGTTATCAACAGTTATCTGGTCCTCTCTGGCAGATCGCGGGCAAAAGAAATCTTATGGGCATCAGTTTCGACGAACATCTTGGCATCCATCAGCAGGCACTGCTGTATCGGGAACAAAGAGCCACGGTTATCTCCGGTAACCTGGCCAATATCGACACACCGGGATACAAGGCCGTCGATCTGGATTTCAGCACCGCCCTGCAACAGGCCCGTGAAGGCAAGAACCTGAACAATGGTCAGCCAACGGCCACACCACAGATGGTTGAACGCCCACAGAGTCAGCCATCAGCCGACGGTAATACCGTTGAGATCGGACAGGAACAGGCCGCCTGGGCCAGAAACCGTACCGACTGGGAAACCAGCTTCACCTTTCTGAACATGAAATTCAAAAGCCTGGAAAAGGCTATCAGCGGCCAGTAAACGACTATGTCTATGAATACCATCTACGATATCGCTGGCTCCGCCATGACTGCCCAAAGCCAGCGTCTGAACACCGTGGCCAGCAACCTGGCCAACGCAGAAACGCCAGGCAGCACTCCTGAAACCACCTACCGTGCCCGCAAGCCTGTTTTTGCTGCGGTGCTGGAACAGACCCAGCAGGATCTGATGGACTCCACTGCTCTGAACTCTGCCTACAGCGTGGAAGTTAAGGAGATTGTGGAAAGCGAAGCGGCTCTGGAAGTGCGCTATCAGCCGGACCACCCCATGGCCAACGAGCAGGGTAATGTTTACTACCCGAACGTAAACGTGGTGGAGGAGATGACCGAGATGATGTCGGCCTCCCGTAACTATCAGACCAACATTGAACTGCTCAGCAGTGCCAATGCCATGCAGCAGCGTCTGCTGACTCTGGGCCGCTAGGAAGCTGACGACAGATGACATCCATTAACGGACTTAATGCTTCAACTTCTGCCCAGGGTGCCACCTCCGGTATCGCTAACTCGGCAACCAATATGGACTCGGAAGCTTTCCTGCAAATGCTGCTGGTGCAGCTGAACTATCAGGATCCAACCGCGCCGATGGACAGCCAGCAGATCGTTTCACAGCTGGCAGACCTGACCAGCGTAACCGCTATGGGCGAGCTGCAAAGCTCGGTGCAGGATCTCAGCGGCCAGCTCTACTCTTCACAGGCTCTTTATGCTTCCACGCTGGTTGGTCAGGAAATTATGGTGTTGGCCAATGTGATGGATATCGAAGCCGGTGAAAGCATCAACGGCGAGATTCTGCTGACCACCGCAGCCGACGACCTCAAGGTGGAAATCTATAACGGTGCCGATGAGCTGGTTGCCACCCTGCCAATGGGCGAACAGATGAAGTCCGGTGCCGTTGAGTTTGATATGACTGATCTGGAAGACGATCTTCCGGCCGGCAAGTACACCCTGAAGGCTGTCGCCACTATCGACGGCAAGGATATGGAAGCAGCCATTACTCAGCGCAGCAATGTCACCAGCGTGGTAATCCCCGGCCCTGGTCAGGAAGTGCTGGTTGAAGTGGATAAAGTCGGACTTGTTCCACTGTCGTACATAACCAAACTGCAGGGCGAAGCCGGCTCCGAAAGCCAGAGTAACCCGAATGTGCGCATGATCAGTCACGATCAGGGCAACGGTGCCATGGAAGCCAACTCCTTCTTTAACCGCGAGCTGCTGCGTCGTTATCCCGGCCTGCATGAGTCCGGCCTTGTGGAAACCACGTCTGCCAACACCCTGACCGACAGCAATCTGCTCAGCAACAGCATGCCGGCCATCCCGTTAGGTCCGGCGTCTCTGGCCGTCGCTCGACAGTACTAAGAATCTCGCTTTAAAAATTCAGGAACGGAATCAGCTCAATGTCCACACTCAATATCGGTATCAGCGGCCTGAATGCGGCCTCCTCCGAACTGAACGTGATCAGTAACAACATCGCCAACTCCAGCACAACTGGCTATAAAGCCAAAGGCGTACAGTTTGCTGATGTTTACTCTGCAACCGGTCAGGGTGGCGGTGTGTATGTCTCTGCCGTGTCTGCCGACTACGCTCAGGGTGCGATTGAGTACACCACCAGTGGCCTTGATCTAGCCATCAGTGGTGGCGGCTTCTTTATGACAGAAGATGCCAACGGCAACGCGCTTTACACCCGTGCCGGTAACTTCAAGGTCGATAAGGACGGTATGATCGTCAATGCTTCCGGTCAGAAGCTGCAGGGCTACCCGGTTGATGGCAACAACAATATTGTCAACGGTACTCTGACCGATCTGAAGATCGACAAAAGCGACCAGCCAGCCAAGGCAACCGCGAATGCCACACTGTCTGCCAACCTGGATTCCCGCTCCAAAAAGCCAAACGTATCGACCTTTGATCATAAAGATCCTGACAGCTACAACTTCACGACAAGCACCGTCGTTTATGACCAGCAGGGTACACCCAAGACAGTTTCTGCTTACTATGTAAAAACTGAAAATAACAAGTGGGATGTCCATTATCTGGAAGACACCCAGCCTACGCCTACCGCTGTAGCTGCCAACCCGGTAAAGATTGAATTCGATGAGAGTGGCAAGCTGATTGGTGACGGAAAAGTCACATTGTCCGTCAGTGGCAGCACCCTAGATAAAATCTCAATCAGCATGGATATCAGCAAGCTGTCCCAGTTCGGTACTGATTCCAGCGTTTCCGCCTCCACGCAAGACGGCAATATGCCGGGCAGCTTCACCGGCTTGCAGGTAGCCGACGATGGCAGTATTTTCGCGACCTATACCAATGGAGATACCCGCCTGCAAGGCATGGTGGCTCTGGCAACCTTCCCGAACAACAACGGTCTGGTTGATGCCGGCAATACCAGCTGGCGCGCGACGTCTGAAAGTGGCGCTCCGATTGTTGGTGAGCCGGGTTCCGGTGCCAATGGCACTCTGCAGTCCGGTGCTCTGGAACTCTCCAACGTCAACCTGACCTCCGAGCTGGTCAGCATGGTTGTTGCTCAGAGCAACTATCAGGCGAACGCGAAAACCATCAGCGCCAGCAATGAAATGACCCAGGTTCTGCTGAATACCATCTAAGGCTCTCCATAACGGAATTAGTAAACGACGATGGATAAGGCAATCTACACAGCCATGAGTGGCGCCAGCCGGACCATGTTCCAGCAGCGCCTCCATGCCAATAACCTGGCCAACGTGAACACCCACGGTTTCCGTGCCGACTTTGCCGAGATTCTAGCCAAGAACGTAGACGGCCAGGGTCTGCCAACCCGCGTGCTGACAGAAACTGTCGGCACCTGGAGTAGCGAAAAGGCCGGCAATATGACCAGCACCGGCCGCAACCTGGATGTTGCCATCGCCGGTGAAGGCTGGCTGGCCGTTGAAGACGCCACCGGCAATGAATCCTACACCCGTGGCGGTCAGCTGCATGTGACTATGGATGGTCAGCTGGTGACTGGTCGTGGCGAGCCGGTTCTGGATCAGGGTGGCGCAGCCATTGTGATCCCTGAATATGAACAGCTACACATCGGCCCGGATGGCACCATCAGCGTGCTGGGTTCTGGTGATCCTAAATCCCAGCCGGTCACTATCGGTCAGCTCAAGCTGGTTAAGTCTGAAACCCCTTTAAACAAAGGGACCGATGGCCTGTTCCGCGCGGACAATAACGAACCACTCAATGCCGACCTGACCGTCAAGGTTGTTTCCGGTGCACTGGAAAGCAGCAACGTGAACGCCATGGAAGAGATGGTGACGTTTATGTCCCTTGGCCGTCAGTTTGAAATGCAGCTCAAGACTATTGAAACCGCACGCCAGATGGCGGAAAGCGGTGATCGTTTGATTCGAGGTTCCTGATAACCATGCACGCATCACTTTGGATCAGCCAGACCGGCATCACTGCCCAGAACGCAGAACTGTCGGCTATCTCCAACAACCTGGCCAACATCAACACCGTTGGTTTCAAGGCTGACAATGTCGTCTTTGAAGATCTGTTCTATCAGGTTCAGAAGCAGCCAGGCAGCGATAACACTGCCGAAAACCAGAACCCGACAGGCCTGCAGCTGGGTACCGGTGTTCGCGTCGTCGGCACCCACAAGGACTTCTCCACCGGCAGTTTCCAGACCACCACCAATCAGCTGGATATGGCGATTGTTGGTCAGGGTTTCTTCCAGGTACAGATGCCTGACGGCAGCAACGCCTACACCCGTAACGGTCAGTTCCAGCGCAGCGCTGAAGGTGAAATTGTTACCGCTCAGGGTATGGTGCTGGCTCCCGGCATTGAAATCCCGGTAGAAGCTACCAACATCTCCATCGGCCAGGACGGAACCGTTTCTGCGTCTGTTGGCGGTGAAGCCGAGCCGCAGGTGCTGGGTCAGGTCAACGTGGTGAACTTTGTTAATCCAGCGGGCTTGAACGCTCTGGGTCAGAACCTGTTTGCCGAAACTGCCTCTTCCGGCATGCCGATCGAATCCGTTCCCGGTGAAGACGGTGCTGGCAGCATTCGCCAATACTCGCTGGAAGCTTCCAACGTAAACATGGTGGAAGAGATGGTAAGTATGGTGACAGCCCAGCGCGCCTACGAGATGAATACCAAGGTTCTGGCAGCAGCCGACGAGATGCTGAAGTACGCGAACCAGGTGTTGTAATTATGGTGTTCCGTCAATGTCGTTTACTGGCGGGCACCTTTGGAATCATTGCAGCGGGTCTTCTGACCGGCTGCAATGCCATTCCGGAAAAGGATGCCGAGCCGGATACCGAACGCTGGGCACCTCGCATGCCTGTTCCCAAAACAGAAGCCCTGCCGGTTGTGCATGGCAGCCTGTTCAATCCGGCCTATTCCCGCAACCTGTTTGAAGACCGCATGGCCTTCCGGATCGGCGATATCCTGACTGTGCGTCTGGATGAAAAGACCAGTTCCCGCAAAAGCTCCGGCACCACCATGGACAAGAACAGTTCTGCATCCATGCCTAACCCAATCCTGTTCGGTTCACTCAAGGAGTTGAACGTAGAAGCCGGAATGGATCGCGCTTTTGAAGGTTCCACCGGCAGCACTATGGACAACAGCCTGAGTGGTGATATCACCGTGACCGTTGCCGAGGTTTTCAGCAATGGTGCGCTGCATATTATTGGTGAAAAGTGGCTGCGTCTGAATCAGGGTGATGAATACATTCGCATCGAAGGCATGGTTCGTCCAGAAGATATCAGCCCGGATAACGTGGTGATGTCCATGCGTCTGGCCAATGCCCGGATTATGTATTCCGGTTCCGGCCCACTGAACGATGCTAACGACGCTGGCTGGCTGACCAAGTTCTTCAACAGCCCAATCATGCCAATGTAAGGTCAGGGAAAGCACTCTCTTATGAATCGTATTATTCCCGTATTCCTTGGCCTGCTGCTGGCACTCTCCCCCTTTGTGTCTGGCCCTGCACAGGCTCGTCGGTTGATGGATCTTGTGGATATTCAGGGTGTTCGCACCAACCAGTTGATCGGTTACGGTCTAGTGGTTGGTCTGGACGGCAGTGGTGATAAAACCCGTCAGACCGAATTTACCGGCCAGTCCCTGACCAACATGCTGCGCCAGCTGGGTATCCAGCTGCCGGAAGATGCCAACCCCAACCTTAAGAACGTCGCAGCCGTATCGGTGACCGCAACCCTGCCGGCCTTTGCCCGCCCGGGTCAGCAGATTGATATCACTGTATCGTCCATTGGTGATGCCAAGAGCCTGAATGGCGGCACCCTGCTGCTGACACCTTTGAAAGGTGTAGACGGCAATGTCTATGCACTGGCTCAGGGAAATCTGGTGGTATCCGGTATTTCGGTATCCGGCGGCAGTGGTTCCGAAGTCACTATCAACGTTCCGACTGTTGGTCGTATTCCTTCCGGTGCCGTTATTGAACGCAGCGTTGCTACCTCCTTCAACGACACCGGCAATGTAGTTCTGCACCTGCGTGAGCCAAGCTTCTCCAATGCCCGCAATCTGGCCCGGGTGATCAATGAACTGCTTGGCCCGGAAACCGCGGTCGCCAATGATGGTGTGTCTATCTCGGTCGCCGCGCCCAAGGATTCCCACCAGCGCGTGAGCTATATGGCCATGCTGGAGAATCTGGAAGTGGATACCGTTCGCCCACCAGCCCGTGTGGTTATCAACAGCCGCACCGGTACCGTAGTGATGAATGAAGATGTGATGGTCACGCCAGCGGCAGTCAGCCATGGCAACCTGGTGGTCTCCATTCAGGAAAGCAGCACCGTCAGCCAGCCGGGAGCTTTCTCTCCTGGGCAGACCGTTACCACACCAGAGAGCAACATCCAGGTTCAGCAGGGTGAAGGTCGTTTGTTCACGGTTCCTGAAAGCACATCCCTGCAGGAAGTGGTTAACGCCCTCAACAGTGTGGGCGTGACGCCAGCAGACCTGATGGCAGTCCTGCAGGCTCTGAAGCAGGCCGGCTCCCTGAAAGCAGAACTGGTGGTTATCTAATGGATATCAGTAACAACCTTAATGCCTCTACTCTGGCTTTCGATCCGAAGGTGATGGAGCAGCACAAGAACAGCAACTCACCGGAAGCTCTTCGGGCTGCTGCCGTGCAGTTTGAAGCCATGCTCACCGAAGAGATGCTGAAAAGCATGCGCAGCGCGACTGAGGTTATGTCTGAGGACTCTCTGTTCAACCGGGACCGCGAACAGTTCTATCAAGGCATGTATGACAGCCAATTGGCGTTTGAGATGGCAAACCGAGGCACCTTTGGTGTGGCTGAACAGTTAATCCGTCAGGTCGCTGAACAGCAGGCAGATTGATCACCTTCCCAACATCTCTCAGCTTCGCCCATCCTTGCTAAGGTTAAATAACAACCTTGGCAAGGATGCTGTTCCCATGGACCCGCTTAAGCGCTCCGACACATCAATAACAACATCACCTCCCCCAGAAACCAAAGACGTTCAGTCTTCCGGCACCTCTCTGGATGGTCGGGTCAAATCCATCCCTGATGCTCTCCCAAAACTGGCCGGGAAAAACCTCGGAAAGCATCTGAACGTCCGCGGTTTCAACGCCTTCAAAATGGCCTTCACCCATCCCAAAGCGCTGTTCCATCTGCTGTCCGGCAGACTGGATGCCATGAAGCAGACCAACCCGGTTAAATATATGGAAGAGCTGACAGACCTCTCCACCCGGCCGGAACATTTCAAGTTCACGATTGCGGAAGGCAACCAGCTCAAAGCCGCCAACCATAGAGTAAAAGATCAGATTGAGGGTTATCAGCGCACTGCCGTGAATCAAATGGCCCGATACACCTCAGAAGCTTATGACGCCGATGACTTTATCGAGGCCGTCAGAGATCTCGGGGAATGCTGCAAATCTGTCTCCCTCGCGCCTATGACCATGCTGCAGGGGCCGGCGGCGAAGAGTTTTGATGGCATTTATCTGCGTATACAGCAGCTAAACCACAGCAACTTTATGGAAGAGCAGGAACAGTTCCAGGTTCGGGATGCTCTCTTACAGATCAAGGCTGCCCGGGGGCGTGATCCCAAAAACCACAAGATGACCCGATCATTCGAGCGGGCGTTAAAACCACTGAACGCCAACCTCGGTGAACCGCCCTCAACTCCAGCTCCCAATATTTCTAGCCCCACTGGCATAACCGCCACTACAACCACCACAAAGCCTTCTAATCTTGCAGTCTCTTGGGATACCAACCCGAAATATGATCTGGAAGAGGTGGAAGAGCTTCTCGATCTGAACGGTGATGATCTCAACACCTATGTTGCGAATCTTGAAGATGCAGAGAATGATCTGCCGCCAGAAGATGATGATTTTGGCCAGCGCCGTGACAATGAATAGTCCGGCGCTCAACAACTACAAAAATCCTCTCTATTCATTTAATAACCCTTCCCGCTAACCGATTACTGCATTAATTTCCGGCGACATAGACTTCCCCTGTCGCCCGCCTCACTTTTTGAGATTATCCGGCCCGCACATGAGCATGATATTTACCGGTATCACCGGTTTGAATGCCGCCCAGACGGCGTTGAATGTAACCAGTAAAAACATCGCCGGCGTTGGCGTTAATGGTTATTCCCGTCAGGTTGCCAATTTCAAAACCTCCGATATCGGCGGTGTCTATATCAACAATATCGAGCGGGTCAGCGACCAGTACGCTGTTCAGCAGGCCTGGTTCAATGCCACCCAGTATGGCTACGACACCACCAACGCCAGCCATAACCTGCAGCTGGAAACTCTGGTATCCGGTAAAAACACCAGCCTTTCCCCATCACTGAACGGCTTCTTCGACACCCTGAACGCAGCCAGTGCTGATCCGATGGAGATCGCTTACCGTCAGGAAGTCCTGGCAGATGCCGAAGATCTGGCTTCCCGTTTCAACAGCCTGTCCAGCTCCATGAACAAGCAGGCCGCTGACGTTGAATCCCAGCTGAGTTCCCTGACCGGTGAAGCCAACGATATGCTGGCTTCCATCGCCAAAACCAATGAGGCGATTGCCGCTGCCGCCGCTATTGGCAATGTACCAAGCCATCTTCTGGATGAACGTGACCAGTCCATTCAACAGCTGTCTGAGCTGATGGATGTGAGCATTATTTTTGAACAGGACCAGACGGCCACTGTCACCATCCCTACCGGCGAACCTCTGGTGTCCCGTGGTGAAACCAATGAACTGGTTCTGCTGCCTGGTTATCCGGATGCTTCCCAGACTCAGCTGGCTGTTAAGTCCCACGATGCCACCAAGCGTATCGATCAGCCGGGTGGCGGTATCGGCGGCCTGATGGATTTCCGTGAAGATACTCTGTCCCAGTCACAGCGCGAGCTGGACCGTCTGGCACTGGCCTTCTCTAATGAAGTGAATGCACTGATGGAGAAAGGATTTGATCTGAATGGCGCAGCCGGTTCTGCGCTGTTTGGCGATATCAACTCCAGCGAGCTGATGCGCAACCGCTCTACCCATATTGGCGGCACCAATAGCGTGAATCTGGATATCAAAGTTGACGACACCAGCAAACTGACTGCCGACAACTATGTGTTCAGCAAGAACGATAAGAACGAATTAGAAGTCCATCGTCATCCAGGCGGTGAGAAGGTTGATTTCGAGACCGACACTACGACGGGCGATATCAGCTTTGATGGTATTACCATCTCCGCCGCAGACGGCAAGACCCTTGGTGATATGGCTGCAGGCAGCAGCTATCTGATAGAACCGGGCAAAGGCGCGGCCGGCACCATGGAAGTGGTTCTGGATGATCCGGAAAAGCTGGCCTTCTCCGGCAAAGCCGATGAGCCAGGCAACAACAGCAATCTGCTGGATCTTATCAAGCTGCAGGATAAAACCATTGCTGGCGGCCAGTCTGTGAATCAGGGCTGGAACAGCATTATCAGCGATGTAGCCAGCTCCAGCGCCCGCGCCACCAACTCTCTGGCTGCCAGTGAGATGCTGTATCAGGAAGCCACCAGCCGGGTGCAAAGCGAGAGCGGCGTGAACCTGGATGAAGAGGCCGGCAATATGCTGATGTTCCAGCAGCTGTACTCTGCCAATGCCAAGGTTATCTCTACCGCAGACGAGTTATTCCAGACCCTGCTGCAAGCCGTATAAGCGTTAAGGAAGTTCATAATGCGCGTTAGCACTATGCAAATGCACAACACCCTGTCCGGCTCCATGCAGAAGGCTCAGGGTAATGTCAGCAAAACTCTTTTGCAGATGAGTTCCGGCAAGGAAATTCTGAAGCCATCGGATGATCCGTTTGCCTCTGTGCAGCTGCTGAAACTGGATGACCATCTCAGCAAGCTGGAAACCTGGTCCGGCAACATCGACAAAGCCACGACTTTTCTGGGCAACCAGGAAAGTGCGCTGATGGATATGAACAACAACCTTGATCGTACCCGCGACCTGGTTTTGAGTGCCGGTAACGGTGCGCTCTCCCTGGAAGATCGCAAGGCGATTGCCAAAGAGATTGAGCAGACCGTCAGCACCCTGAAGTCCCTGGCAAACACCAAAGGAGCCGGTGACGAATATATCTTTGGTGGCACCGCTGGTCAGCAGGAACCGGTTCAGAAAGTTCCTGTCATCGATGAAAAAGGCAATCCGGTTCTTGATGCCGATGGCAACCCTGTTGAAGAGTGGTCTTTCGAAGGCTCTGAAAGTGTCCGTGAAGTTCAGGTCAGCGATTCCCAGCACGCCACTCTGGGCTCAACCGCCAGCGATCTTTTCTTCCAGGGCGACAAAGACTTCTTTACCCAGATGGATGAGTTTGTTGCCATCCTGAACAAAGATCCGCTGGCCGAAGGTGAACTGGAGGGCGCGATTGATGCGGCCATCAAAGGTATCGATGCAACATCCGGCGCGGTGAACGAAGGCCTGACGGATATCGGTGCGGAAATTAATATGCTCGAAGAAGCAAAAGACACCAACACCGATCTGGTCGCCACCAACAAGGCCATGCAAAGCTCTCTGGAAGCTCTGGATTACGCAGAAGCCATTCCACGTCTGACCATCGAACAGACCGTGCTGACCGCAACCCAGAAAGGTTATGCATCCTCCAGCACGCTGACGCTGTTCAACTATATCTAAGCGGCATCTAAGCGATACTGCATTCGGGGATATCAGCATCACAGCTGCATGCTGTGTCTGGTATTCCCCGATACCTCCCAAAGCTTCTGCGTCAGCCTGCAATATCACGCGCCTTCGGCAATTGTCAGCTACTCTAACTTTTTAAAACTGGCTTGCTTTTTGCCTTGGATAGCACACCAAACTTTGAGTGACTGGAAGGTCATTGATGACTGCCACGCCAAACAACATTCTCTACCCTCGCTTTTATCAAGAGTTCTCCTGCATCGGCCCGGACTGCGAGCATGACTGCTGCCAGAACTGGCGCATTACTATTGATCGCAAGACGTATAAGGCGTACAGCAAAACCACAGATCCACGCCTGCGGGAAGTCACCGACAAGATGACCCGTCCGCGCCAGCAGAATGATTTGGATTACCGCCGTATTCCGCTGACTGAAGAAGGCCGCTGCCCTCTGCAGAACACCGATGGCACCTGTCATGTTCACGGAGAGCATGGCGAACAACTGCTCTCGATTACCTGCAAAACCTATCCACGGAAAATCCGCAAGATTGCCAATACGGTTGAAGCCAGCCTGACCCTGTCGTGCCCGGAAGCTGCCCGTAAAGCTCTCCTTGATCCTTCAGCCATGATGTTTGAGCACGGCCCCAATCTTCCTGCAGGTCTGGCCCAGTCGATTATTGCTAAAGAACCTTCCGGCTTTACCCTGTTCCGCCAAACCGCTTTTCAGGCCGTACTGGGTGAGAAGGAAATGCCGGATGAACGTCTGTTCCGCCTCGGCATTCTGTTCAGCCTTGTTGCCCGCCAGCAGAAAGACCAAAGAGATATTACCGTTGCCTGTGAAGAGTATCTGCGTATGCAGAGCAGCGGTGAGCTGTCTGCCCTTTACCTAAACCTGAGTGATGGTAAACGCGGCCTGGCCATTGTGCTGAAAGAACTGCTGACCGGCACCAACTTCTTCCGCGCCAACAAAGTACTTGCAAGCTACCACCAGCAAATGGTGAAAGCACTACAGGACAACTTTACCGACGGTGAGGTGAATCTGGAGAAGCTGTTAAAGGCCCGCCAGCCGAATCTGGAACAGTGCATCAATGAGTGTGGCCACGGTCTGGTCAATATGATGCTGCACTGGATTTACAGCTCGGAAATCTGCCTGAAGCAGGGAGATGATCTGCTGACCAGCTACGCGGCCTTTGTTCTCAAATATATTATTATCCGCTTCTATCTGCTTACGCTGGCGGAAGAGGGTAAGAATGCCGAGCTTTTGATTGGCGTGGTGCATTCCCTGTCACGCTCAGCGGACCATAACGACACCTTCCTGAAGAACCTCTATCAGCTGCTGGCCGATAAAGGCTGGGGCAGCCATGCCCAGTTTCTTAGCTTGTTAAAATAGTTATGAAGGGTTATTTCTCGTAGCGGGTAAACACAATCCCTGGTCGCCACTTCTGCTGGCCGGCCAGGTTCTTTCCTCTCAAAGTGGTCAGCCGCCAGCCATTATTTTTATTAGCTTCGGTCTTCCAGGCTTCAGAGTATTCAATCTTGTAGAGGCTGCCCTGAGCATCACGCAGATAGCTGACAAACCCATGGCGTAATGGCTCCCCATCCCCCGGCCCGGGCCCCGGCAACGTATTCTTGAAGTGATCATGGTAGACCGCCACCACACCTTTCCCGGTCGGGATATAAATCGTGGCTGTTGCAGCGGACTGGTTCATGGTGGTTCGGGTCAGCTGAGCTTCCGTGGCAATCAATTCTCCAGTGCCGGCATCACGGTAGATATAGCCGGTATGCTCTTTGCGGAAGGAGGTATTGGGAGGCAAAGCCTGAAGAGTACGGATTGCCAGCGTATCCAGTTCAGGAGTTGAGACGACATCACGATCCGGGTCTTTACGATCTGTATCTTTACGAGAATCGCCATCACCCGCTTCGGATGCCGGCAGGTCGGCCAGATCCATCACCAGCCCGGAATCTGGCTTACCGGTTGAACGGTCTTCCAGCTCCTCCGAGCTAAACAGCCCCAGCAGACAGGTCAGAGAGATCGCTGCGGTTTTGGTACAGGTCAGCATGCGCCACGCCCGAGTTTCTCCAATACCTGTGGTTATCGGCGTGACGACTGTTTATTTATTGATTCTGACTCTAAGTAGCCTGATCAGACGATCATCATTTCCAGCTTGTCATCCTTCTGGATAAAGCCGATCTTCTGTAAATACTCCCGGTGTATATCACTGCCGGTGGCAGACACCACCTTACGTACGCCCTTATCGCGGAAGAAGCTGCTGTTTTCTACAAATACAAACTGACCCGGCTTTAAATCGCGGTATGGCGGCAACACATAATCCAGATCCACTTCCATGGTGTCTGCGTCAGTTTTATGACAGATAAACAAACCAGCCAGAGCAAGATCACGGTGAATCATCACCGCCATATAGTCACGATCATCCCGCAGATGAAACGGCGGGAAGAACTCTTTGATATCGGTCAGATGCAGATTGATAAATTCCTGAAAGTACACATCAGAGACAGACGACGGCACCAGGCGGAAATGGGTTGGTTCGTGATAAATCTTCCAGAGATGGAAGATATTCATCGCAGTCAGATAATAATTCAGAGCAACCACCGGCCAGGCACCGATCAGCAGACCATAGGTTCCGAAACAGAAGCTGCCGATCATGTTCATCCAGCGCAACCGGACAAGCGAGCTCATGCTGAGGCTGATACCCGTGAGTACCGTGGCTAAATAACCAAACATCTCCAGCCAGTTAATCTCTGACATCGCCGGATCTCCTTAACAGTTCCTCAACACTATATAGCGGCAGATCATATTTTCTTCCCCTCTGAGAAAATTTAATAACCTGTGCACATTAACGATTCTTACAAGCAGCTGCAGACAGGACTTAGCGCAGGTTTTCTCATTGGTCACAATTCATCAAAAAATTGCGGGGCATTCTCTCTCTCAAATCCGCAATAAAAACCTGCAATCCACGGCAACGGTTACCGCAAAGAGCAGCAGCGCTCCGGCAGAACCTGTTGCTCCGACACTGTCTTCGGTAAATGTTGCTCCCAATCCGAATGTGACCCTGCAAAACCTGAATAATGCGGTGTCTGTCTTACAGCTGGCCGACCAGACCTTTAAACAGATCACCGGTATTCTTGGCAGCATGATGAAGCTGGCCAAAGAAGCACTGAAAAAGCATTCCCCCGAAGAACGTGAAGCTCTGCAGGAAGATTTAAAGAAGCTTTTGGGTGAGATAGATCAACTGGCCCGGGATACCTGCTTTGGCCAGCAGAAGCTTCTGGATGGCTCGGCAAGACAAATGAACGTCCGTATTGGCGACAGGGCGCAGGATTCCATCAGCTTTAGTTTGATCTCACTGCTGCCTTCATCATTGGGGAAAAGCCTGCATAAAGCCGACAGTGGTTTATTATTTCGGCGCAGCCATCACCTTATACAGGATGCGACTCTGGCGTTTTTTATGCCGGAGGGGAACGGCCTGGAAACCACTTTCTACTTGCTGATAGCATCTGGCAAAAGCAGCGAAACCGCTGTTGCCATGATCCGGGAAGAGCTAAAAAACTCCCGCATTAAAGCTACCCCGGTTTACGATACCGACACCCGTTCACTGGAATTGATTGGCACACCGGAATCCTTAAGCCAGATTGGTATAACTCTGGATAATGCCTGGCAGGATGCCGAGCGCAAGATACCTGCACAGACCGAGCGGGAGATACTCTCTCCGGATAATGCCAGCAAACCTGTCTCCCTGAACCAGATCAGCCTGACCACCTTCTCAGGTGCCCAGAAAGCAGCAATTATTATTAAAACGGCACTGGAAGAAGTGCAGCAGGAACAGAAGAAGCTGGGAGCCTTGCAGACCAAGATTGATTCCGCTCTCACCCAGGCCGGAACCAAAGTGGAAACACCAGATATACCCGATAGCAATCAGGCTCAGTCCACTACGCGGGAGACCGCTGATGGTATGCAGCAGAAGGTATCTGAAACAGTGATTGCCCAGTCGAAAAATATCTCGGCTTTTTCTACTGCCTTAAAGTAGTGGTCGCTGGTCGTACAGATAAACTGGTAAAACTGGTTCCCACGCTCTGCGTGGTAACCCATATGCATTCCCACGGAGACCGTGGGAACGAGTTAAATCGGTAAGTTGAATAATTTCACCCAGCAGATTTAAGTCCACCCATATCCACTCCGACTTCTACAGCAAAGCCAGAAGTCTGACTCGTATCATCAGCAGGCCTGCGCTTCTTGATAGAGCTAATTCAAAAGCTTAAGAAAATAATCAACGGAGTTTAGTGATGATCACTATCAACACCAACACTACTGCGATGATCGCGCAGAACAACCTGCTGAATACCCAGAAGGGCCTGACCTCCAGCATGGAGCGTCTGTCCACCGGTCTGCGTATCAACTCTGCTTCTGACGATGCCGCCGGCATGCAGATCTCCAACCGTATGCAGACTCAGCGTAACGGTCTGGATGTGGCTATGCGTAACGCTAACGATGCGATCTCCATGGCCCAGACCGCTGAAGGCGCTATGTCTGAAAACACCGATATCCTGAATCGTATGCGTGATCTGGCTCTGCAGTCTGCTAACGACTCCAATACTGCCGATGATCGTGCAGCTATGCAGAAAGAAGTGTCTGCCCTGAAAGAAGAAATCACCCGCATTCATGACACAACTAACTTCGCCGGCAAGAAGCTACTGAATGGTGACGCAAGCGAACTGTCTTTCCAAGTTGGGTCTAATTCCAATGAAATCATCAAAGTCGGTATTGGTGAGATCTCAACTACATCCCTGAAAGGATCTGTATCTGAAGCCTATACAGCAGGTGACGTTACCATTGATGCCTCAGAAGTCAGTAAACTGATTGCAAATGCAAAAGACACTGACGCCACTAAAGAAGCAAAGATTAGTGTTGCAGGACAAAGTCTAACATTAACCGAAAATACCAGTGCAACAGCTACTACTGTAGCTGCAGATATTAAAACGAAATTAGATGCAGCCCTAAGTGGTAATTCTATCTCTGTAACTGCAGACGATGATGGAAACATCACTCTCTCCTCTACAGGCAAAGACGCTATCACTGTTGATTCTGTAGCGCCTAGCAGCACTAATACTGGCGTAGCGATCACCAAACAAACTGGTGCAAAGGGCGCAGATGCTGGTGACGTTGTTTCCATTGCAGACCTCGACATCACCTCAGTTGGTGGAGCTCAAGCTGCTGTAGATATTCTGGATGGCGCCTTGAAGCAAGTTGACGAGCAGCGTGCAGACCTCGGTGCAGTTCAAAACCGTCTGGAATCCACCATCGATAACCTGTCCAACATCAACGAGAACCTGACTCAGTCTCAGAGCCGTATCAAGGATGTAGACTTCGCTAAAGAAACCACCAATATGACCAGCAAGCAGATGATGATGCAGGCTGGCTCTACCGTACTGTCCCAAGCCAAGGGCATGAGCCAGTACGCTACCATGTTGATGGGCTAATACTGCAAGATATAATCAGTAGTATCCCTCGCTCCTACGCTCTGTGTAGGAGCGACAAGCTACCCCAAAGCCGAACTCAAAAGAGTCCGGCTTTTTCGTACCTGTCTTTTAATTTTCTCGCCAACAATCCGATTTCTGAATCAAAGCCAGCCAGCATGACCTTTTAAAAACAGCAGGCCTGCGCTTCCTTCAATTGTTTGATTTGGAAATCAACGGAGTTTAGTGATGATCACTATCAACACCAACACTACTGCGATGATCGCGCAGAACAACCTGCTGAACACCCAGAAGGGTCTGACTTCCAGCATGGAGCGTCTGTCCACTGGCCTGCGCATCAACTCTGCTTCTGACGATGCTGCAGGCATGCAGATCTCCAACCGTATGCAGACTCAGCGCAACGGTCTGGATGTAGCTATGCGTAATGCTAACGATGCTATCTCCATGGCTCAGACCGCTGAAGGTGCCATGTCTGAGAACACCGATATCCTGAATCGTATGCGTGATTTGGCTCTGCAGTCTGCCAACGATTCCAACACCGACGGTGATCGTGCAGCTATGCAGAAAGAAGTAGATGCGTTGAAGGAAGAGATTACACGCATCCACAACACAACCAATTTTGCAGGTAAGAAATTGCTAAATGGTGATGCTGGCGCTCTGTCTTTCCAAGTGGGTTCTAACTCCAACGAAACCATTGAAGTTAAAATTGATGAGATCTCCACCTCGTCTCTGAAGGGTAAAATCTCGGAAGATCTGGCAGCTGGAAATGTCACTATTGACTCTAAACAAATTTCAGATGCGCTGACTAAAGCAAATAATAACGGCTCTGCAGCCGGCAGCGAAGTCAAATTCAGCATCGGCACGACTGATGGAACAACACCAGCTGTCGAAGAAATAACCCTTGCCGCTAAAGCTGCAAATACGCCTGCAGAAGATGCGTATACCCTTGAGGATATTGTAGACGCAATTAATGCTAAAACTGATGATAGTGGTGTTAGTGCAGTTGCAGATTCAAATGGTGGCATCACTCTTAGCACAAAGGGTATTAACGCAATTGCTGTCGAAGAAGAAACAGCCGGTACAATCGTGGATAAAACCGGTGTAGCTGGTAAGACTGCAGGTTCTGAACTGACTGTGGCAGATATTGACCTGAAAACTGCCGCAGGTGCTCAAGCTGCTGTAGACATTCTCGATGGCGCTCTCAAGCAAGTTGACGAGCAGCGCGCAAACCTCGGTGCTGTTCAAAACCGCCTGGAATCCACCATCGATAACCTGTCCAACATCAACGAGAACCTGACTCAGTCTCAGAGCCGTATCAAGGATGTGGACTTCGCTAAAGAAACCACCAATATGACCAGCAAGCAGATGATGATGCAGGCTGGCTCTACCGTACTGTCCCAGGCCAAGGGCATGAGCCAGTACGCTACCATGCTGATGGGCTAATACCGAAAGGTATAACCATTAACAGCAAAGGCCTGCCTCGAAAGAGACCGGCCTTTTTCTATATAAACGTCCTGTTGGATAGCTTCTACATTCCCTCGGCGATCGTAGGAACGAGCCTTTGAGTTTAAAAGACCCGCCTTTTACATTCACCAATCTGTTATGGACTTATTGTCTGGGCAAGCACTGACGAATAAGAAGCTCTAACTGATTAAAGCGTTCGCGGCATTCCCGTTTGGACTCTATCACTTCAACCTTCAAGTCCTCTTGCTCTTTCAGAATAAGCGTCACAACACCATGGGTTGCTTTGAGAATGTTATTGTTTTCATGAAAAGAGCCTTCAAGTGCATCCATTCTGCTTTCCAACTTGGCCACTCTAGCCTCTAAGGACATTCAGGTACTCCATTGGTGAGATGAACCGACAAAATAGCAGAAGAAAAACGTGTACGGCACTTAACCTGCTAATACTCGCGCCCATGCTCGTCAATACTCCGCGTGAGAGACGGTATGCATTACCACGGAGGACCGTGGGAACGAGTGGAAAAACAGGACGCGCCGCGTCCCAAATCTCTGGTTCCCACGCTCTGCGTGGTAACCCAACCCTCTTCCATTTAAGCTATTTAAGAAACCCTTCTTTCCAGACGAATACCAATCCAGCTGCAATGGAACTGAAAATTCGGCCGGAAGTCTTTGCGGAAAAAAACTTCCTCCTCCATCTCTTTTTCCTTTCCACATCAACCGGCAGCCAAGAGATTTCAGCGATCGCTGCAGCTGGCATACCAATTGCTATTTCCTTTACGCAACTGTGTAGCACTTGTGGCAGCGATCCGATCAGGGTTTGGCCATCAGGAACAGATTTCAGGGTTTAAAGTATGTCGATCAGCATGCCCGGTATGGGAACAGGACTGGATATCCAGGGTATGGCCAAAAGCATGGCCCAGGCTGACCTGTCTGCCAAAAGCAACCAGATCACCCGTAAGGAAACCGATATTAAAGGTGAGACTGCGGCTCTGGAGCAGCTGGAATCTGCATTGAAGGATTTTTATAAATCCCTCGATAGCCTTTCCGACCAGGAAACCTTCGGCACCCTGAAAAGCACCCTGTCCAAAGATGGTGAAGACTTCTTTGATTTATCGCTGGATGAAGATGCCAAAGCCAACAGCTACCAGATTGCGGTTCAGCAGCTGGCCAGTAAAGACAAATGGCAGATGATGAAAGCGGAATCCAGCAAAGAGTCTGTTTTCAATCCAGCAGAGGGTGAAGCGCAAACCCAGGATATCACCATTAAGGTAGGTACTGGCGAAGACGCGAAAGCTCTGACCATCACTATGGAAAAGGGCGATTCCCTTGAAGATGTGATGAAGAAGATCAACGACCACGAGGAAAACCCGGGCGTTGATGCTTCCATTATTACGGGTTCCAATGGCGCCTCTCTGACCCTGACCAGTAAAGAAACGGGAACAGACAGCAAGATCACCATTGAAGGCCTGACGACTGAGCAACAAGCAGACGCCAAAAATATCAACAAGGCTACCAATGCCGAATTCACTGTTGATGGTCTGACCGTAGTCTCCCAAAGCAACAAGGTCGAAGATGCTATTCCCGGCCTGACCCTGACCCTGAAAAAAGTCACCGAAGAAAATGAGCCGGTCAGTGTCGATCTTTCCATCGATACCGACAAGATGGAAAAGTCTGTTGAGTCTTTCGTTGATAGCTACAACAAGCTTAAAGATGTAATTAACAGCCTGTCCAAGTCTGAAGCGGCGGCCGCAGGTGAAGACTATGTGCGTGCACCACTTGCCGGTGACTCGCTGATCTCCAACCTGAACAGCCAGCTGCGCAGCGCTATGTCTGAAGTGATTGAAGGCAGTTCCTTCAAGACGCTGGCCAGTATCGGTATTGTCACCAAGCAGAACGGTGATCTGGAAGTTGATAACAAGCTTCTGGATAAAGCGCTGAAAGACAACCCGACCGAAGTCGTTGATCTGTTTATCGGTAAAGATGCCGCGCTGGACAAGATGAAGAACTCGCTGGAGATCTACATCGGCACTCAGGACAGCGAAGATGACGAGGAAGACGACAGCACCGATGAAGGCTACAAGCCAAAAATTGATGGCCTGATCAAGGAGCGTCTGGAAGGTCTGGAAGAAGACCAGAAGGATATCGAGACCGAGTGGGAAGTAATCAACAAGCGTGCGGATGACCTCTACCAGCGTTACTTCAATGAATTTAATGCCATGGACCTTGCTGTTCAGCAGATGAACTCATCCATGTCCACCCTGATGGGAATGCTCTAAGCAGCGCCCCACCCTAATGAGTTAGACCATGAGTTATCAGCGGGCCCTAAACGCTTATACCCAGAACCAGACGGAGAACCGTGTCTCCGTCGCCAGCCCTTACCGGCTGGTGCAGATGATGTTCGAGAAACTGCTCGACCATATGGCCATGGCCCACGGCGCTATGGAGCGCAAAGATGTGGCTGCCAAGGGCATCAATATCAGCAAAGCCATCGAGCTTCTGGGTGCCCTGCGCGGAGCACTGGATCTGGAAGTGGGCGGTGAAGTCGCCACCAATCTGGCCAACCTTTACCTGTTCTGCAGCGATTCCCTGATGCAGGCCAACCGTCATAACGACCCGCAGAAAATTATTGATGCGGCCGGCATTATCCGGGAGATCAAATCGGCCTGGGATCAGCTGGAACACGGAGCCGCCGATGTTGCCGTCTGATGCCTGCAAGAATGATCCTATGATCTCCGCTCATCTGCTGGCACTGGAAGAGTCCCTGCGCGAAGCCTTTCGCAACAAGGATATCAACCGGGTCATAGCACTGGATGAAGCCGTTCAGGAAGAGCTGAAAGCGGTACAGCGGGAACAGATCGCACTGCCCAAAGATCAGGTTGAGCGCCTGAAAGCGCTTTATGAACTGATTCGTGATGATTGCTCCCGCCGCCGCAATGAATTGAGCGAGAAGCTGAAAGGCATGCGTAAGCAACGCAATGCCATGGACGCCTATCACCACTGCCAGACCGCCGGGCTGCAATAATGACGGTAAGTAAACGACTATGACAGGTATTGCAGTACAGACATCAACAGCCCCAGCGGTAAGCCAACCCTCGAAGGGTACCGATATCAGCCCGGCTCAGCAGCCTGTTGAGGGCGAAACGGCACAGCCTTCGTTTCAGGACTCGATGGATCAGGCCGTTGATCAGAACCTTGGTCATGAAGGTGTAGATCAGACTGCTAGCGTAAACGCAGAACAACCCCAGACACTGGACGAGCTTCCTGCGGAAGAGGCTTTACCTGAGTTAACCGGCGAAGAGCTGGTACAAGATCCAGAGGCATTGTTGCCACTGCTGGAACAGCAGGCTCTCTGGAAACCAGCCGGTAACAACGGAACAAGCTCTGAGCAAGGTGGGCAACTGCACAAGCCTGCGGCTCTGGTTCTAAATCAGGCTCCGACTCTGCAGCAGCGCAATGATGCAGGTTCTGCAACAGTTCAAACCGCAGGGGTTAGCGAAGCTCTGGTGCAATATCCACAAGCTGTGAACCTTGCTGAACAGCTGTCTGCCAATCCCCTGCATCCTGCCGAAAACAAAAACCTTCTGGTTCAATCTCTGCAGCATTCTGCTCAAGAGATGGTTGCTCAGGGCAGTGAGTCTGGCGAGCTGCCACAGATACTTCCTCAAGCGACCGGCGAGCAACTGGCTGAGAGTGATTTCTCCGATGCCTTTCTGCTCCAGCGTTTGATGTCGGGTACCGAAGCTCGCGCCATGAATCCATCACAGATGATGGATGCTTCTGTGATTCAGACCGCTGCTGTTTCCACTCAATCCTCTAGTGCTCCCGCGTTAGCGACACGGGCGGACGGCACAGCCAACACTCAGGCTTTGGCTTCGCCACAGGAAACACCTCTCGGCATGTTGCACGATCCTGACTGGGCTGATGATCTGGGCCAGCGGGTGTATCGCATGGCCACGGATGAGAACGGTCTTCGGGAAGCCAAGCTGCGCCTTGATCCGCCATCACTGGGTACACTGGATATCCAGCTGCGTATTGATGACAACAAGCTGAGTGTGCAATTCCATTCTGCCTCACCACAGGTGCGGGAGATGATCATGCAGCATGTTGAACGACTGCGTGACAGCATGAACGGCACGGATATGACTCTGGTGGATGTGGATGTCTCTTCCGGGAACTCGTCTGGTAATGAGGCTGGTCACGAACAACACAACAACGATGGTGTTATTCCGGGAAGCCACTCTTCTCTGCTTGCCGACGACACTGCAACCGATAGTGATTTCCTTCTGCAGGAAGAGAGCCTGACACCGGCTCCTGTTTTTGCAGGAAGAACCCTGATCAGTACGTATGCCTGATGCGCGTCAGGCATTAACAGGGATAGATAGTCCATGAGTGAAAAAGCACAAAAATCATCCGGTGGTTTCGTCAAATCTCTTATTGTCGTTCTCGCCATCGCCTCTGCTGTCGGTGCCTGGTACTGGCATCGCCGTGAAGCGCCACCAACACTGGAGGAGCCAGTGTTTCACACGGTTGCCTCGGTGATTGTGAATCTGGAAGACCGTAACCCACGCCACTACCTCAAGGTTACTCCGGTGATTGTTTACCGGGACGAAAGCTTCGAGAAGAAGGTTGATCTCTACCTCCCGGAGATTCGCAATTACCTGATCAACAAACTGCGGGAAGAGACGGTTGTCAGCCTGAGTGATGCTGACAGCTACGAACGCGTACGCAAGGACCTGCTGGCCGGGGTGAAAGCCCTGATGCTGGCCAATACCGAAGTTGATTCTGTCGAGAACCTGATTTTCACAGAGTTTGTCGTGCAGTAACTCCAAGGAAGAGTCATGGTAAAGAATGCAGCCATTGACGCGTACCTGATGGGCACGGCCCCGGTACTGAATAACTGCACACCGGTTATGCAACTGGTGAACGAGCAGGCGCCCATGGTGAGACGAATCGCCCTGCATATGGCGGATCGTATGGACCATCGGCTGATCGATGTGGATGACCTGATCCAGATAGGCTTTATCGGCCTGCTGGAAGCGGCCAACCGCTACGATGCCACTACCGGTGTGCCCTTTGAAGCCTTTGCCCTGACCCGGGTTCGCGGAGCCATGATGGACGAGCTTCGCAAACATGACTGGTGCCCCCGCTCCCTGCGCCAGCAGGGCAAGAGTATTCGTCAGGCTCGTATGACGCTGGAACAACAGCATGGACGACAGGTGACCAGCAGGGAAGTCGCAGATTTTCTCGATATGCCTGCTAATACCGTCAACCATGCCGAGGCACGTATTGAGGCGGCCAACCGTCTGAGTCTGGAAACCCTGTGTGAAGACCGGGGCGACAGCTGGGATGAGATTGGTACCGATCACGAAGCGCCCGTCGCGCCTTTGCTCAAAGCCGCCAGCAGCAAAGAGCTGGCTCTTGCCATTCAGGCTCTGCCGGAGCGTGAGCAGATCATCCTGCATCTCTATTACGACAAGGAGATGAACCTCAAAGAGATTGCCCGTGCGCTTGATCTTACCGAGGCCCGGATCTGCCAGCTCAGAAAAAAAGCCCTGACCGCCCTGAATACCAGCCTTAAAGCCAACTTTTAACGATGCACTAGGGGAAATACCGCAACAAACTATGAATATGCCGGTATTTCCTTGGTACAAACAATACACGACTATGTTTAGAGAGCGTCGTAACAGATACGTCCCATCGCGGAGCCTTAATACTCCGTGCTCTTTCCAGTCATATACGAACATGTCAGCAAGGGAATGATCTGTCCATGCTCAAATTTTTCGGACTTTTAATACTGGCAGCCAGCATTTTTGGCGGTTTTGTTGCCAGTGATGGACAGCTGCTTTCGTTATGGCAGCCCGGCCAGATTTTCATCATTATCGGTGGTGGAATCGGAGCCTTTGTTATTGCCAACCCCTGGGCGGTGATTGTTCGCACCGGCCGCTATCTTTCCCGTGCTATTACCGGCAAGAACAGCTACCCGACCGAGTTCTATCAAAAGCTGCTGACGCTGCTGTTTGAACTGTTTGAAGTGCGCCGTCGTGTAGGCTCTGCTGCTCTCGAAGAGCATATCGATCACCCTGACCAGAGTGTTCTCTTTATCGAGTCCGGCATTCTTGAATACGAACGCCTGACCAGCTTTATCTGCGATAACCTGCGTCTTGTCACACTTGGTAAGGTTCTGCCCCACGAACTGGAAGGCCTGCTCGAACAGGAACTGGCGACCATGAACGAGGATTACCTGCGCCCGGCGGATGCCATGCAGGCGGTGGCCGACAGCCTTCCCGGCTTCGGTATTATTGCTGCGGTGATGGGCATTATCCTGACCATGCAGTCTATGGATGGTCCGGCTTACCTGCTGGGTATGAAGGTCGCTGGTGCTTTGGTCGGCAGCTTCCTGGGTATTCTGCTTTGCTACGGTCTGCTGAACCCGCTGGCCAAATCCATTACCCATGCCATCCGCGAAGAGACGCAACTGTTTGAGTGTGTGCGTGCGGCACTGACAGCTCTGGTTTATGGCCGCCCTTCTGCCATCGCAGTGGATGCCGGTCGTCGTATGCTGTTTACGGAAGTCCGTCCAAGCTTTGATCAGCTGGAAAGCTGGCTGCTGGAAAGTCATCCGACCACGGAGAGCCGTGAATGAGCAAGGATGAGCCCGTCGTTATTCGCCGGACTTCACCACAGCGGCCCGAAAAAAAGAAAAGCCATTGGAAGTCCATACTGGCTGACTTTGTGATGCTGGTGTTATCCCTGTTTGTTGTACTGTGGGTCTCTTTCTTCTCGACTCCGGCGCAAAAGGCAGGTGTGGCGGGCTACTTCAAAACTCCTGAAGATGAAGCCGGTGTGAATGCTGCCGTTGCTCTTGTCGAGGAAAAGGAAGACCAGAAGCGACAGGCTGAACAGCAGAAACTGCAGGCCCATACCGAAACAGTCACCAGCAGTACCGTGACAACGGATCGTGTTGACGAAACGCCTAAAGAGATTGTTCAGGTTGAGCCTTCAGCCATCGAACCCGAGCAGCCTTCTGCAGCTAAACGCCTGAAAGATGTGTTCCGTAAGCAGATTGATGAAGAACTGGCCAAATTCCCTGAACGGTACAAGAACGCTGTCGTGCTCTCCGAGATGGATTCCATGCTGCGTATTGAGGTGTTGGAAGTGGAAGGCTATCCAATGTTCCAGCGAGGCAGTGAGAAGCTCTCCGGCGTTTATCGGCAGATTCTGGAATCCATGGTTCCACGCCTGATTGCGACCGACGGTCAGTTGATTATTCTCGGCCATACCGACAGCACGCAGTTTGCCAAAGGAGCCGGCAAGGATAACTGGGATCTCTCATCCGCCCGAGCCAAGGAAGCCCGACGCTTCCTGGTACAGCATGGCTTCCCGGACCAGAAGATTATTCAGGTCAGCGGTATGGCGGATCGTCGTTTGTTTGATCCGAAAGACCCGACCAGCGCAGCCAACCGCCGTGTTGAGATTATGGTTTCACTCACGGAGTAAACCGTTAACTCCGTTGCTCGACCTGCACAACATCCACCAGTTTGATCAGCTGGGCCACCAGCTGATCAACCGGTGTTTTGCAGGCATACCCAGCCCTCTCCAGCGTTAACTCCACCTGCACATCAGCACTGCCAGTATTGGTCGGCATATTCAGTCCGCACACATGAAAGCCTCGGTGCCGAACCACGCGCAGAATACGCTCGATAACTGCCTGACGGTTAATCGCCATCACGTCCAGTTTTATCATCAGATATCCTCCAGCATATTGTGGTTATCAGCGCCCGGTGGCACCAGCGGCCAGACATTCTCTTCAGCATCAATGGCCACATGGAGCAGGTACGGACCGTCCGTGTTCAACATGGTTTGAATGGCATCATCGACTTCGTGGCGATGCAGTATGGTTTGCGCAGGAATACCAAAGGCCTGCGCCAGAGCGGGAAAGTCCGGGTTATCCGACAATACAGTTTCGCTGTGCCGCCCCTCAAAGAACAGAGACTGCCATTGACGCACCATGCCGAGTCGTTCGTTATCCAACAGCACAACCTTGACCGGCAGGTTGAGACGTCGGGCTGTGGACAGCTCCTGAATATTCATCATGATCGAACCGTCGCCGCTTACACAGATAACCAGGTCATCTTGTCGAGGCTGCTTTTGTCTAGAGAGTGCTGCTCCGATTGCAGCCGGAAGACCAAAGCCCATTGTGCCCAGCCCTCCACTGCTCAGATGATTCTCCGGGCGGGTAAAGCTCATGTGCTGGGCGACCCACATCTGGTGCTGCCCCACATCACAGGTCACAACGGTTGAATCAGGAAGCTGTTGACTTAATGTGTTGAGAAGTGCCGGAGCATAAATAGTTTCACCCGGCGCATCGTAGCGCCAGCGGAACTCATAACGCATGGCCTCGCAGTTTTTCAGCCACTCTTCACAGGGCGCTTTGACGGCAAGGGCAGGCAATAAAATATTCAGATCACCGGACAAGGCAACATCAGGCTGTCGACGTTTACCAAACTCTGATGGGTCAATATCCAGATGAATCACCCTGGCATCGGGCGCAAAACCTTCCAGACGACCAGTGACTCGATCATCAAACCGGGCACCGACACACACCAGAAGATCACATTGCTGCACAGCCAGATTGGCGGCACGGGTTCCATGCATGCCCAACATGCCCAGATAACCGGTGGTATCCGGTGCTATGGCCCCAAGGCCTTTAAGCGTGAGCACAGACGGCATACCGGTTTTCTGCTGAAAGAATCGCAGTGCCTCAACAGCATTGGCCATACCAACGCCACCACCCGCATATAAAACAGGGCGGGATGCCTGGGAGATAAGCTCTCGCGCCTGTTCACAAAGATTCCATGGCAGTGCAACCGGCTGAGTGTCGGCCACAGCATTTGATGATGGATCACTTGCACACGACGCAAGCAGTACATCCTTGGGAAGATCAACCAGAACCGGACCGGGGCGCCCGGAGTTGGCTAACTGAAAAGCCTGTTCAAGAATCTCGGGGAGTTCTTCTACGTTGCTCACCAGAAAGCTGTGTTTGGTCACGGAGAGACTCATACCCAGCATATCCACTTCCTGAAACGCATCGGTTCCCAAAGCTGTGGTGGGCACCTGTCCGGTCAAGGCCACCAGCGGTACCGAGTCAAGCATGGCTTCAGCCAGAGCCGTGACCAGATTGGTTGCTCCCGGTCCGGAGGTAGCGATGCAGACACCGGTCTTGCCACTGGCACGGGCAAAGCCAATCGCCGCCATACCGGCACCCTGTTCATGTCGACACAGCACATGCTCGACCGGACTGT
Source organism: Parendozoicomonas haliclonae (assembly GCF_900174585.1). GTDB lineage: Bacteria > Pseudomonadota > Gammaproteobacteria > Pseudomonadales > Endozoicomonadaceae > Sansalvadorimonas > Sansalvadorimonas haliclonae. Next base: position 195,219 of record NZ_FWPT01000008.1, read on the forward strand.
TATAGAGCGCATCGTACAGCGGCATAATTGCACCACCTGGATAACCAAAGACCGTGTTAATCCCCCGGCTGGCCAGAACACGCACCACATAGTCAGCGCCCTTCAAACCGGGCTCGGCTGATAATGGGTTGTCGTCTAAGTTTTCCGCTGTACTACTGTTCTCCATCACATCTCTCCCCAGATGCCTGTTTGCGCCCATAAAAGAAAACCCCCGGTCCTTTCGGAGCGGGGGTTTTCATCAATCTGGCTTGTGTCTTTCGTTAGCCCATAGAAACGCCCCGCAGCGATCGAATAATCACCACGACGACTAGAATCAGGTTAATGGACGGGTTAAAAGACATTGCTCTCACATCACTTGTACGTACATTTCGCTAAACAATGGCATAGATATATAGTTATCTCAAGGCGTAGCGGACTTTGAGCAGAAAAAATAACCATCCCGCAAGCAATACTGACAGCCCGGGCAGCATCCAGCCCAGACCATTTTCAAACAACGGGATATATCGGACAAAGGTCCATGAATCAATCAGGCCGGTCGAGTACAAACCATCAACCGCGCTGAAGATCACCACTACCAGCAATGAAGCGCGTACCACTTCCCGGTTAATCACAACCCAGGTTCGTATCAGCTCCACCGAGATAATCATGATCGCTACCGGATAGATGGTCAGCACCACCGGGACCGAGAGTTTGAGCAGCGTATTCAAACCGGCATTGGCCACAATCATGGCGAGAAAAGAGATCTGTATCACCCAGAACCGGTAACTGATCTTAGGCCAGCGGCTGTGGAAATAATTACCGCAGGCGGTTGTTACCCCAACGGCAGTGGTTAAGCAGGCCAGCGTTATTACAACCGTCAAAGCAGCCTGCCCGGTATCCCCCAGAAGATACACCACCATGTAAGAAAGGATAATGCCGCCATTGGCTGCATCCGGTATCAGTTCACGGCTGATACCACCCAGATAGAACAGCCCGATATAAACCACGGACAAGGCAATGCCGGCAATAATTGCAGCTTCGGAGGTGTAACGTACCAGCTCCCGACGACTCGTAACGCCATAGTTTTTTACTGCCGAAGTTATCACCAGACCGAATGCCAGTGCGCCCAGAGTATCCATAGTTTGATAACCCTGCACGGCACCTTCCAGCATTGCGTGATTAGCCCAGGGACCAAGACCTGGACCAAAGGTCACTGGTGGCTGCAGGAACATGGCGATATAAATCGCCAGCAAAACCAGCAACAGAACCGGGGTAAGGATGCGCCCAACCACTGTAATTAAGCGTCCCGGAAAAATACACAGCCAGGCAGATATGGCGAAAAAGACTATCGAGTAAAGGGCGAGGTAGCTTTGTTCGTCCCCCGGCAACCAGGGTCTGATGCCGACATCAAAGGCCACAACCGATGTTCTGGGCACAGCAAACGCCGGCCCGATAATTACGTAGGCAGCAATCCAGAACATCGGCGCAAGAAAGCCGGGAATATCACGGGTTAAGGATTCGGGGGAACCGGCCAGAGCAATCGCCACAATACCAAGCATGGACAGGCCAACATCCGTCAGCAGAAAGCCGGTCAGGGACAGCCAGAGGTTTTCACCGGAAAGCTGTCCGGCCCAGGGAGGAAAGATCAGATTTCCGGCACCGAGAAAGAAGGCAAATACCATCAAACCGATACCTATTCGTTCTCCCCTCCCCATATACTCCCCCTACTGGTTCTTTCGTTCCGGTAACTATAGAAGATCTAGGAGAGCTGCTTTCTCAGTAGAATCACATCAGCACCAACAAACTCAACCTGGCAGTTATGTTGCTGAGCAAACCATTCAAAGGTTTCTTTGCTGAAGAAGGAAATATGGGTGCGATCACGAATATAGTGCCAGGTTTTAAAGGCTTCCTGATCCATCACCAGCTTGGTCATAATACCCAGCATCCCTCCGGGTGCCAGCAGTTTGAGCAAGCGTTCCAGAACCTGATTTGGCTCACTCAGGTGCTCAACGACTTCCGTGGTGGTAATAAAGTCATAACTTTCCCCGGTGATCTCCGGATCGATAACATCGGGGTTATTGGCGTAGTAAATATCAAAGACTTTCATGGTGAAGCCGGCCTCGGCAAACATCTCGGCCAGAACTGGCCCCGGGCCACAACCAAATTCGAGACCAATAGCCGGCGGCCTGACCAGAGCGGTTATCGGATCAAACATCCGACTAAGGAAACGCCTATAGCCGCTATCATCACCACTGTTTTCGTGGAGGTCGTAACAGGCTTTCTCTTCCTCATTGGAGAGATGCCAGACCTTGGGCACAAACACCAGCTGACAGTTCTGGCAGCGCAGGTATTCGCGATATTTATCCTGCCACCAGGGCTTGATATGGCTTTCTCCGCACAGCGGACAGACAAGGTCATTCATAATCGTTTTACAGGACAGCATAAACAGGCGCTCCCGGTGCTAAGTCAGCAGGAGCGATGACACTAACTATTTTCACACATTCAGTGCATGACCAGAGAGTTAGTGATTGTTTTGTGAGGAGCAGAAATGAAAAAGGGGCAAACGAGTGTCTGCCCCTTCGATCTATTGCAGGTAACTGATTAGAGCTGTGGACCAGCGGCAACCAGCGCCTTGCCGGCATCGTTGTCGGTGTACTGGTCAAAGTTGTTAATGAAACGCTGGGCCAGATCACAGGCACGGGTTTCCCACTCACCTTCCGATTCCCAGGTCTTGCGAGGGTCAAGAATGTCAGCATTCTCAACACCCGGTACAGCTACTGGTACTTCCAGATTGAAGTGTGGCAGCACCTGAACTTCTGCATCATCAATGGAATCATCCAGAATGGCATCGATAATGGCGCGGGTATCCTTGATGGAGATGCGCTTGCCGGTTCCGTTCCAGCCGGTGTTAACCAGATAAGCCTTGGCACCGGAATCCTGCATGCGCTTAACCAGAATCTCAGCGTACTTGGTTGGGTGCAGGCTCAGGAAAGCGGCACCAAAAGCGGCAGAGAAGGTTGGCGTTGGTTCAGTAATACCACGCTCGGTACCGGCCAGCTTGGAGGTGTAACCGGACAGGAAGTGGTACTGAGTCTGCTCAGGAGTCAGACGGGAAACCGGAGGCAGAACACCAAAGGCATCCGCAGCCAGGAAGATAACCTTGGTCGCATGGCCAGCCTTGGACACAGGCTTAACGATGTTATCAATGTGATAGATCGGGTAAGAAACACGGGTATTTTCAGTGCGGGAGCCATCATCAAAGTCGATGGAGCCATCTTCACGAACAACCACGTTTTCCAGCAGGGCATCACGACGAATCGCGTTGTAGATATCCGGCTCGGCTTCTTTGCTCAGCTTGATGGTCTTGGCGTAGCAGCCACCTTCAAAGTTGAACACGCCATCATCATCCCAGCCGTGCTCGTCATCACCAATCAGCTCACGCTTAGGATCGGTGGACAGAGTGGTTTTACCAGTGCCGGATAGGCCGAAGAAGATCGCCACATCGCCTTCTTTACCGACGTTGGCAGAACAGTGCATGGAAGCAATGCCTTTCAGCGGCAGCAGGTAGTTCATAACAGAGAACAGACCTTTCTTCATCTCACCGCCGTACCAGGTGCCGCCGATCAGCTGCATTCTTTCGGTCAGATTAAAGGCGACAAAGTTCTCAGAGTTGAGGCCCATCTCTTCCCAGTTCTCGTTTACGCAACGAGCGCCGTTCATCACCACGAAGTCTGGCTCAAAGTCAGCCAGTTCCGCTTCGGAAGGACGGATAAACATGTTGGTCACAAAGTGCGCCTGCCAGGCCACTTCAGTGATAAAACGCACAGCCAGACGGGTATCCGGGTTAGCACCACAGAAAGCATCCACAACAAACAGACGCTTGCCGGACAGCTGATCCCCCACCAGCGTCTTGAGGTGTTCCCAGTTTTCCTGAGACAGGGCCTTGTTGTCGTTTTTGCCCTGATCGGACCACCAGACGGTATCTCTGGTGGTGTCGTCACGAACGATATATTTATCTTTTGGGGAGCGGCCGGTAAAGATACCGGTATTCACTGCAACAGCACCCAGATCGGTGACTGTGCCTTTCTCATACCCTTCCAGCTCTGGACGGGTTTCTTCCGCAAAGAGAGTCTCGTAACTTGGGTTCCTTAAGATTTCCGTGGCATTTGTAACACCATAGGATGACAAATCTGGGATGGCTTTGTGCGCACTCACTTGATCTTCCCCCGCCTGGGTTGCAAGAGTAAAAACAACCTGAAGGCGTTGTTTATGTAGATTATTATCTGGGGAGCGTTTGTACCTTATACGACGTAAAAAAGCCAGATCACGCCGGCTGTTTTATAGGTATATAGCGCAACACCTTACACACCGAAACGGTAATCCGGTGGTGATTATGACCAATAAAAAAGTAAAACGGTGGGTACATCAACTGTGAAGCACCACTGAAATAAAGTGCGGAGAGACGGCTGACTTCATCCTGAGTAAACCACGGTTGCCTTGCACCACAACCGGCTTTTAGCCTGGCAGCTTTCATCTCCTGAGTGTTGCAGGTGATCAGTGGAACTTCGTGAATTCTGGCAAAGGCTTTGAAGGCAGGATCATGGGCTTTCATATGAACACTGGCAATGCAGGCCACATTTCCCATTTCGATATCATACTGATCAAGACACTGCATAATGCCCTGACCGACAACCTCCAGTGGTGTTCCCCGCTCACTTCCGATTCCAATCACATACTGCCCGGTTGTCGCTGTGCTTTCCAAACCTGCACTCCACAAAAAGTCTGAGTCGCAGAATAGTTTAGGGGCTGTTGACTTTAATGGGGGGGAGGCGGAAATAAAAAACTCTTGTTCTGAGCCTTGATGGTACCACCTGGCAGCCAGAAGTTATTTGATGGATTCATTGTATGTTCACCCACCATACCGCCTGAAACCGTAAGAGAAGGAATAGACGTCACTGACGGTGTCTGGAAACTGCTCGCACTGGAGATAATCACTGGGGATGCGGGGAACTGTAAGCCGCCATCAATAGTGGAAGTGACATAAGTACGCGGCGAATAGAAACGACCGGTGCCATTACCCCAGCTTACCTCAGGCAATGTACTTTTAGCCGCGCGAGCTTCCTGCTTATAACTAGATCCTGTCATGGACCATTGCGCACGCAGGCCATCCTGTGGGTGTTGCCCTGCAGTCACAACCCGGGACAGCTTGATCCAGTTCTTTTTATTAAACTGAGCGGCAGAGATACTCGCTTCTGAGCGCACAGAATCCACCTGATCATAAAGAGCAGCCCAAACTCCATCCGTCAGCTTGTAGGCTTCCAGCCAATAGATGGTTTTTGCCCCGGAGACATCTGTGTTCTCAATAACAATTTTTACATCCTGAGAAACAGCCAGCTTCTGCAGAAATTCAATCTCGCCCTGAGGGTCCTGCTGATCGATAAACTCATGGTTTCGGTATTTTTTTAAAGCCGCTTCAATCGTTTGTTCAAACTGTTTGCATACTGTCATCGGTACCAGGATGGTTTTAATGACGCTCTGATCCTGAGGCTGAATCAAGCTTTCACTGCCATCGTCACCGCTGGTCTGGCTGCCTCTTGGAAGGCCAGATAGCGCAGAAAGTATCGCCTGCCGCGTGTAGAAACCCTCATTCTTCCTCTCAATATCACTCATTACCGGACCCAGTACATCGAACACACTGTAACCATATTCGGATACTACCCGACTGAACGTTTCCGTTTCCGGCCCAAGCTTGCGCACCATATAAGGCGCCGTGCTCACATGCTTCAACCCGCCGGTATCGTAACGCCTCATACCCTGTGGAAAGGACGGTCTGGTAATGAAGTTATTAAATGGTCGTAAGCCATGGGTAATCAGCAACCCCAGACTCCCATCCGGAACATCCGGTGTGAGCTTTTTAACTGATGCAATCTGACTGGCCAGTGCTGTCAGTGCAACATTGTGGGTTTTCGATGTCGCACCGGATATCGCGATAACCGGGTTTTTGTCTACAACCTGAACGGTTACGGCTGGCTGGCTACGGGGTTTCTTGGTTGAAGGTGGCCCCAAAGGTGTACCGCTTTTTCGTCGGCTACCCGGAGCAGGTCGTTTGATACGAAATGACTGCTTTTGCTGTTCGGCCTGAAGCGCAAAAACCAGCTCCGGAGACAAATGTTGTTCCAGCAGCGATGGCGGTGCCAGCGGCTTTTGTTTTGCTCGCTCCAAAGCCTGTTGCTTCAGGTATTGTTTTTCTTGCCATTGCAGTTCGGATACACCGATGGGTCTCTGGTTTATTCTTCTTTCGGCCAATAATGGATAGAGCGTCTTAACAAAGGTCTGTTCATCATCTTCCGGCATGGGTGTGCTGTAACGCTCCACCAGCGCCTGAAAAAGTTTGATGGCAGGATCAGGTTGTATCTCCCCCCGATGGGCAGCCTGCATAAAGGCTTTGAATTTTTCATCATCCTGATAAAGCCGTTTTGCCCATGCCAACAGAGCATCTTCATCCGTTGAGCTGGACATTAACTGGGAGGCTTCTTTCAGCTCAAACCAGCTCATGATCTGAGCCTCTTCCAGAAAGTTAAGAGCCAGCCTGAGCAGCATATTGGTCTTAACCCGACGATCCCAGTAATCAACAATCTTCTCGAAGGTAATGCTGCTCTTTACGTCATATTTTTTGGCCGCTGAATTGATTCGCCCAACAATATATTCCACCAGACTCATGCGATGACTCATTTCGGGAGACACAACCCGGTTAATCAGAACATCTCTGGCTTCTTTATAATCCACCCCATCAAAGATCAGCTCGACGCCACTGGCTCCAAGCTTCATCAACATCTTTTCAGGGTTGTTATAATCGACGTACTTCTTTTTATAAGCTCCCACCATGCCATTGCTGATCAAAGGCTGTTCGCCATCACCCCGCTGAAAATAGGTATCAAAAATCTCATACTGGGTATGACCGTTGCTATCCATCGGATGCCGTTCAAAAAGCCTGAGATGGGCCGGGAACAGGTCAAAATACTGGAGTTCTATTCTTCCTGTTTTCGAGTTACGCCGGACGGCATAGTTGGGGTACTTTGCATCAAGAAACCCCTCCATAACTTTGGTATCCGTCCTGCCTTCACGCCCCAGGGTGAAATCCGAGTTGATCTTGCTGAGCTTCTTGATACCAGAGACAATTTCGTTGGTCACAATGGTCAGGAAGTCCTCAATGGATAGATCAGCACCATTCACATTCACACGGGTGCGGGTGGCATCCTGACTGATTTCCTGAAAGTAATACTCAAGGCGCTCAGGTTCCTCCAGGTAGGGTTGAGCAATGAAAACAGAGACGGCGTCTTCTTCCGTCCATATTTTTACCGGCAAAATATCCACATCATGCTCATTCAGAAAGCTGATCTGGGCCAGCTGGTGAAACCAGAACACCTCTGATTTCATTTTGTTGGTAAAGGTGATCCGACGAAAAGCAAATTCAGGCAATAGCTTATTCAGGCTGTTTATTTCCTCATCACTGTCATCACCATCAAAGGTTTCAAACCGAAAAACCACGGTACTGGTGCCCACACCTACAATCTTCGCAGCAATATTCCGCCCCTTATAAACAAAGTGCATCAGATCGCCGACCTTCATCATTTTCCTTTCGTACTGCCTTTCAATTTCCGAAAAGAATTTGATGACTTTTTTGTTCTCTCTTTTCTCTGACTTACTGGTGCCTGCCTCCCGATTTTTTACCAGACTGACCAGATCAGGCGTTTTCTCCAACCCCTCAAAAGCACAGCAGAGATAATAGTAATAACCCGACGGGTCACCTGATCGCTCCATCACATTACAAATCATGCTCATTTCAGCTGCGCGCTTTTTGTCATACGCGCTTTTCAGCAGGGATTTGTTCTCCGCACTTTCGTGCTGCCCAAGACGCCTGATAAACAAAATCCCCTGTCTATCAACACCGGGGAGAACCTGCGGGCTCAAGCTATCCGAGCTGACCGAAGCCTGACTTTCAAAACTCACCATATCCGGGCTGTTATTTGGCGGTACGCTTTCTGGCCCGCCCACTTCTGCTCTATGCTGGGTGACAGAAAGTGGCGAAGCGATAAATGGAAAATCCTCACGCTTGTCGGATAAGGGGGCAATTGGTGAGGGGTACATAACGTAAGCCGAGGATGAAACCGGCCTGGGCGTAGGTACAGGCGTATTCAGGGGCGTTGCTTTTGGTGTCGACGGGATCATAAAACCCCAGTTCACATCGATTACATAATCGAGACTCTTCTCCTGCATAGGATTCTTACAAGGAGATCCTGAGCACATTTGCACTTCAGAGCGAAAGTCCATCTCAGGCTTCTCATAGGCCCGTACCGTCATCCACTCATCTTCGCCATCATCCGATTCGCCGCCCTGAGAACGCCGATCATCTTCAAACTGTTCCAGCAGACCAATAATTTTGTCTGAGTCATACCACATGCTGGTAACACAGCGCCGTAATCCCAGCTCACGGGCACTGGCATTTAACACACTCATCAGAAGCAAGAAAAATAAGAAAGAACGCCCCCTTCGGCCGAGGGTTTGCAAACCCATCCAACCATCGCATTGTTTATTATTCAGGGAGCCTGAGCTGAACATTCGTTACAGCATTCCTCCCCTGTCAGGGGCTGTTTGCAGGCATCTGAGCCTAGGAGAGATCTTCTATTTGTACAGCAAGGGTCTATATTCGTGACCCCGGATGACTGATCAGGGCCATGAAAAAAAACAGCGCAGCTCCACTGCTTGAACTTTCGTCAGGACTGACTGCCGGCATATTTATTCCATTGGGACAGATTCCCCTGAACTTCTGGCCGCTTTCCCTGCTCGGCTTTGCTCTGCTGTATTACCGACTCCAGTCCTTTAACAAGTGGCTGACATTCTGCACCGTGGCTGGCTTTTCCATCGCCTATTTCATTTCAGGGCAACTGTGGATTTTCAACAGTCTTTACCTGGGCAACAGTCATTCAACGGAAGAGTTGGTCAGCGGGGCACTGATGTTGTTTATTGTTCCGGCGTGTATCTGCACCTTTATCATGGGGCTCTATCCGGCCTGTTGTCAGCTGATGAATGTGCAGCGCTTTACTGTCGCCAGCAGTATTCTGTTCAGTGCACTGTGGGGACTTTTTGAACTGATCTATGCACTGATCCCTCCCAGTTTCCCTTTATTAATCAGCGGTTATGCTGTTCTGGGACACCTTTGGGATCCGGTGCTTCCCATTCTGGGAGTGCTCGGCTCTGGCTTTCTTCTGGTACTGTTATCCTGCCTGTTCGCAGCCTCTTTTTATGCTCTCCTCAACCGTAAAAGAGCGAAGTTTTACTGGTTGCTTCCCTGTCTGATAATCATGCTGCTCAGTACCTTCTGCCTGCCTGATACCGAGTGGACCCGGCGCTACGACAACCGGGTCTTTCACTATCGCCTGCAGATCAACAGCAATCCCGATAAGCCGGATAGTTTTTTTACAGACACCTCCAACCCGATTCCCAGACTCATCATATTGGGGGGTGTCGATGCTGATGCCCATCGTCCCTATCTGCTGCAAAAGTTGCCTGATCTCAGTAATAACAAAGACAGTGCTTTTTTGGTTTTGATGCCCCGACCAGAACATTGTCCGGATGTATTCTGCAGTATTGGAGAAGGGGAAGGCTGTTCTCTGGAGAAGCTCAGAACCCACAAACCTGCAGTCAATATGCAGAACTGCAACCTCTCACGGCTGCCGATCAAAAAGTCTGCGTTCGCCCGCCACCCTTCAGTTGATTCCAACCGCTTGCTGGTAATGAATAACGGTACGGACGGCCTGCCATTTCTGGCGATAGATACTGTATCCGGCTCAGAGATTATTGTGGCGTTTGATATTCCCTATCGCGGACATGTTATCCGGGAGCGGCTGCTCCATGCTGACAGAGCCCGGGCGCTGGAAACTGGACGACCGGTTGTGCGTTACAGCAATCAGGGTGTTTCCGCCGAGATCAACCATATGGGGATCATTGAAGGGCGCTTCCTTCCCGAACAGGACAGGGTTGATGGAGAACTTACCCCCATGGTCGGCAAAACACCGTTTATGTACCTTGGACGCTATGCCTTTCTGGCTTTACTCGCCACGATCTTTATCGCTTTCGCCTATCGCAGGCTCTTCCAGAGCCTTTGACTTCAGGCATGGTCATCACCCGTTCGGACATATTCGATATTCAGCACCCGACCTATTTCATTCAGCAGACAATCCAGCTTGAACGGCTTGCTGATATAACCGCTGAACCCCAGTTCCTGATATTGCTGATCAGACTCAGTGGTCAGGCTGGATGCCAGGGCAATAACCGGAACAGGATTGCCATCATGTTGTAGCTGCCGCAACGCATCAACGCCCGTTAACACCGGCATATGGATATCCATCAACACCAGTTCCGGCTGACGGCTCTTGATGCTCTGCAGAGCATCCTCTCCATTCACGGCTTCAAGGGTTTCAAAGCCTGCATCATCCAGAAGCCGCACCAGCAATCGACGATTATTAAAGCTGTCATCCACCACCAGAATTCTGATTTGCTTACCTGGCTCCAGCCTGACCTGACAGGAGCTATCAGTGAGCAGTTCATTGGCTGCTTCACTTTGCGCTTCGGATTTGCGCAACGGCAGAGAGAAATAGAAGCGACTGCCACAGCCTGGCGAGCTGGCCACCTTCAATCCTCCTCCCATAGCCGTCACCAGGCGCTGACAGATTGTCAGCCCCAGACCGGTACCTCCTCGGGTGCTGTCTGCTCTGGCCTGCTGGAAAGGTGAAAAGATACTTTCCTGATCTTCCACCGCAATGCCAATTCCGGTATCGCTGACGATATACACAATCCGGTCGTTATCTTTCACAACCTTCAACTGAATATGGCCCTTGTCAGTAAACTTGATGCCATTCCCCAGCAAGTTAATGAGAACCTGCCGAAGCTTGGTCACATCCGTCAGCACATACTCCGGCAGGTGATCATCAACATTGAGTTGAATATCCAAACCCTTACGCTGCGCCCGCGGGCTGAGAATCCGGCAGACCTTATCCAGTGTTGTGCGCAGATTGATACTGGCCAGCTGCACAGTTGGACGGGTTGATTCAATGCGGGTCAGATCCAGTACATCGTTAATCAGCATCAACAGATGTTCGCCACAGTCCCCGATCGTTTCCAGACTGATCCTTTGATCGTCCGACAAGCCATTCTCACGCAGCATCAGCTGCACATGCCCGAGAATACCGTTCAGGGGGGTTCTGAGTTCATGGCTCATATTAGAGAGGAACTGGGTTTTGGTTTTATCCCCAACCCGAGCCAGATCACGAGCATGGCGAAGATCGCGTTCTGCCCGCTTACGGTCGCTGATATCACGGATAACAATGGTGATCAGGGTTTCCGTCTCTGTAACCAGCGGGCTGGTTGCCATCTCCACCGGGAAGAGCTTACCGTCACTTTTCGAGCACAGGCTTTCAAAGCTGAGTTGTCGACTGGTGACTTCATCGGGCGTGATGCGTTGCGGAAACAAAGGTTTATTTTGGTTACGACCAAGAATCGCAAGAGGCTTACCGACCAGATCAGAACGATCGGTGATAAAAAGACTCTCCGCCCTTTCATTCACCATCAAGATGGTCAGTGACTTGTCTGTAATGATGATGGCATCCGGTGCCGCTTCCAGAAGCCCGCGAAATTTTCTGGAATCACTCACCAGCTCGGTCACATCATGGCCCATCCCTTCAACACCACTGATGCTGCCGTTCAGCTCCACTATCGGTACATTGATGAGCTCCAGAGTACGGGTTGTGCCACTCTGATGGGGCAGTTCAAGTTGCAGGGTTTCATTTTTGGTCTGGCCGCGCAGAACACCCCGCACCGAGCGATAGAATCTCCGGAACTGTGAAGACCTCAGGAAGGAATGGCCCGCAGATTCCAGCAGGCTTTCAGAGCTGTATCCCAGGATATCACTCACCGATGGGCTGATATAAATCAGCTGCCCCCGTTCATCCAGCATGTAATAGAAATAACGTCCACGCAGGTTTTCAGCGATATGGCTGATATTGCTTGCTCGCATCTCTTTCAGGGCTTCATCCCGCTCAGAGAGTCGCGCCGCCATCGCGTTGATACTGCGCGCCAGCCGCCCGGTTTCATCATTGGAACGATGCCGATAATCCAGAAACCAGTGACCATCACCAAGCTTATCCACAGCCTGTGTAAGCCTGACCAGAGGATTGGTAATCAACCCAGAAACTTTGAGCACACAGGCTGTAATAACCAACAGTGCCAGCAACAGAAACAAACCACTGAATATGGCCGATTGCCGGGCATCGGCCAGGGCATAGGTTTCGCGGGTATGTGTCAGCAGCATCCAGCCGGCCTGCGGCACCGGACTGGCGAAATACCAGGTCGGCCAGTCCCGAAAATAAACCGTTCCTATACCCCGCATACCGTTTTTAATAGGTCCGTTCACCAACTCAAGCAGAGACGCGGACCCGATACGTTCCGCTGTATTCAGCAGGGATTTATCGGGTCGGGTTGAACGCATATCCGAGTAAATAAAGGTGCTGTCCCGGTTAACGATTTCAAACCGGAGGTTACGCGGATTTTCCTTGTTCAGAACATCCAACAGGGTTTTCACGGCAACGGTAAAGTACAGGTTATCCAGACCGTGAAGCTTGTAGACAACCACCTTCTGACCATCGATTGGGCTGTCGATAGGAAGACTCCAGCCCCATTGGTTGGTGACAATCTTTTTCCCCTGAACGTTCTTCCAGGGCTGCTCTGTCAGATGATTTTTATTCAGGGAGTACACAACTCCCTTGCCGGGTGAACCTGAGAGGATGGCATGGATAGAGGTGTCAAAGTGAAGAGTGTTGCTGATCAGAATTTTACGATCCGCCAGCGTTTGCTCCCAGGCCAGACTCTGGGTAAATGTCTCACCTATGGATTCAATAAACTGCAGCTGGTTATTAAGCAGTCCGGAAAAATGCCCGGCCTGCTGCTCCATAAATTCTTCAACATTGACCTTGGCAGCACGCAGTGTCTCAAGAATATGGACAGCAAAAATAATGCTGTAGATAACCGTCAGGGGGAAAATGGCAAAGAGTACAATCTTGTTGCGTATTGATGACCACATGAAGATGACTCAGTGCACGCGTGAAATCTTTCCATACTTATCATACGAGACGCCTTACAAAGACGCCCTGAAAGCGCTCTGAAAAACGCTGTTCCCTGCTTCTTATAATTTGGTCATCCAGACTAGTTGAGAGTGGCTGCTGCTTCCAATAGCAGCTTCTAATAATGGGATCTAATAACGCTCTTATAAAAAACCCCCGCTTCATTTCTGAAGCGGGGGTTTTGAATTGAACGATGGTATTCCGTTTTAATTAAAACGGGATGTCGTCGTCGAAGTCGTCAAAGCCACCAGCGGCTGCCGGCTGAGGCTGAGCGGCAGGAGCCTGCTGCTGTGGACGCTGCTGCGGCTGGCCGTAACCTGCGTTGGCTGGCTGGGACTGTGGCTGCTGAGGTGCAGCATTGCCGTAGCCTTGGTTAGACTGCTGCTGTGGAGCAGACTGACCGTAGCCACTGTTGGACTGCTGGTTGTTCTGGTACTGCTGCTGAGGTGCAGCATTGCCATAGCCCTGATTGGACTGTGGCTGTGGAGCAGACTGACCGTAGCCACTGTTGGACTGCTGGTTCTGGTAACCGCCACCCTGCTGACCGCCACCGTAGTTATTGGAGCCGCCTTCGCCACCACGGCTGTCCAGCATCTGCATCTGACCGTTGAAACCATCGATCACGATTTCGGTGGTGTAACGATCCTGGCCCTGCTGATCCTGCCACTTACGGGTCTGCAGCTTGCCTTCCAGGTAAACCTTGGAACCTTTCTTCAGGTACTGGCCGGCGATATCAGCCAGCTTGCCGAAGATCACCACGCGGTGCCATTCGGTACGTTCCTGACGCTGGTTGGTGTTCTTGTCCACCCAGGAGTCGCTGGTAGCAACGCTCAGGTTGGCGACAGCGCTGCCATTTGGGGTGTAACGAACTTCCGGATCACCACCGAGATTGCCCACCAGTATGACTTTATTGATACCGCTGCTCGCCATTTCTATCTCCCGTTTCCAAAACTGTCTTCAATAATCGTATTCAAAAACTCTTTCGCTGTCGCATCCCGGGACAACGAATTGAAACTTTACCAGTCTCCAAACTGGCGCAGGTGCTGCTCATCCAGTTGCTGTCTGTCGACTTTCAGATACGCGGTCTGCTCCTCGACAGCCAGTGAGACTTCCCGAACACCTGTCACTGTGGCAATACCATCACTGACCCGGCTGGCTTCCGAAGGAACCACCGGATACAAGTCCATTACCAGACTGCTGACATAGGGGGGATTGTTCATGGTAACAGACAACAGCCACCAGAGGGCAGTCGCAATTGCCACCAAAATAAATATTCCTGTCTCGCCAAACTGCTGATAAATGTACCCGGAAACCAGACCACCAATACCGGCCCCCAGAAACTGGCAGGTTGAAAAGGCACCCATTGCAGTCCCCCGGCTTCCGGCCGGTGCAATGCGGCTGACAAGCGACGGTAATGTAGCTTCCAGGTAGTTAAATGCCATAAAAAACAGCAGGACACTCACAACCAGAAATCCGAGATTCGCGCTGCTTTTCCAGATCAGCAACTGGGCCACCAGCAGCAGTAATATTGCCCCCTGCAGGACCGTCCTGATCATCCGACGTTTTTCCCCCACCACAATAAACGGCACCATGGCGAAGAAGGATATGACCATCGTCAGCAGATAAACCCACCAGTGTTGATCAGCCGGCAGGCCAGCGAGGTTCTGCAGGGCCAGAGGAAGATGGATAAACAAGGCAATCAGAATAAAGTGCAGAATAAATACGCCGGCATTCAAACGTAGAAGCTGACGGTGACCGAGTATCTGCCGAAGACTGGAAAGCGCCGTAACTGTTTCCCGGTTAGCCTTTTGCCTGACCGGTGTTGGCACGCCCCAAATCACCAAACCAATAGCCAACACAGACATAACCGCAGAAACCATAAACAGGCCTGACAATCCAAACGTATCGTTCAGCAGCGGCCCAAGAACCATCGCCGTACAGAACGATACGCCAATACTCATACCGATAATGGCCATGGATTTGGTGCGGTTTTCTTCCCGGGTAAGATCAGCCAATAAAGCAGTTACCGCCGCTGCGATTGCACCGGCGCCCTGCAAAAAACGTCCCGCAATTAAAGCTTCCACAGAGGAACTGCTGGCAGCCAACAGGCTGCCAGCAAAAAAGATTAACAGCCCACCCACAATCACCGGCTTACGGCCAATACGATCGGAAAGCAGTCCGGCCGGAATCTGAAGAACAGCCTGACTGAGACCATAAGCGCCCATGGCAACACCAATCAGGGCTGGTGTTGCACCATCTATCTGTTCTGTTGATAAGGCCAGGATGGGCAGCAACATAAACAGGCCCAGCATACGGAGGGCAAAAACAAGAGAAAGGGCACCAGCCGCTCTGACTTCCAGTTGGTTCATTTGTAATACGATTTCTTATCCTTCCGGTGCCGTTATGATACCAGCCATGGCTTTGACGGTCTGTTGATTTTTATTGGGGAAATTTTGGTGAGGCCCACAACGGGCTTCCAGTCATAGGCTGTAGCTGTGGCAGGTGCGGGCCGGTTGATGTCGTCGGCCACGGGGAACTGATCACCGCATTATAGGATGGCGTAGTCTGTGACCAGCTGCTTCCATGAGAAGGCACACCAGTCAGCGGAGTGTTCGGTCGAACATAAGGGGACTGATGACCGACAGGCGGCATTGTTATACCCGCTTCAGAACTCACACCGGCCTTTTCGCTATAGATACTCCAGGCCTCTTTATACAGATCCTCCAGCTGTCTGACCCGGGCCTGACCAATCTCTCCTTTTAAATCCGGATGATTGCGAGCAGTGCCCATGTGCAGGCCAACAACATGAAGACGCTGGCCTGCTGCAATAATATCCATGGTCGAGACAGCCTGATTGAACCTTTGCATCTGCGCCCTGATCAATAACAACAGAAACAGCCCCTGCCTCTGGATCATCAACGGACTCGGCGTAATGCCGGAAAGAACAGCGTAATCAGAAACACACTGCTCACCGTTCAACAACAAGGATGCTAATGCCCGCAGGCGGAGAAGATCAGCATTACCATTATTGATACTTTTCTGAACATCTTCGGACTGAAAGAGAGCAAAGTTATCCTGATACCCCAGAATGATCTGTAGTTGATACCAGAGCCAATCCAGCTTGCTGGGCCTCACAAGCAGCCTGCTGGACTTGTAGTAACTGTCCAGATTCTCAAGCAAACGCAAGGCAGAAAGAAAGTGAGTCAGGGCCGCAGCACAATGTTCCTTACTCTCTTCAAGGCCTGACTGAATAGATTCCAATACCACCTGAATGGCTCCATCCATATCGCCCCGCGAAAAACAGTTTTGCTGCCTCATTAATTGCGCCTGCAGGGTTTCCACATCAGGCTCGGTAACCTCCCCTTCATACTGCCGCAACCGAAAAACCATACTCTCCAGTGCTGGCAGAATGGGGTTCTCATCCAGCTGCTTGCTTAATCGCTCTGCCCGGAACTCCAAAGAAGGAACAAAGGGTATGACCTTATCCAATGACGAAATTTTAAAACTGCTCTGCCCCACAGCGCCCAGTGGGTGAGGGGTCGTAGAGGTGGGTGTGGTGACAAAATTATCAACCAGTACGGTCAGACCATCAGAGTCAGTATCTGCCGTAGGTGTGGGTGGTCCCGAATGACCTGAATTATCCGGTGGACTTGGCTGCGCGCCGATCTGTGTTCTCTTCATAGAAAAGACTGACGATGAACATAAACACAACAGAACCAGTGCTACAGCCTTGAGATGACTGTGCAACACAACATTGACCGCTTGGTGGACCGCTCTTTCTTTTCTATCCATTCTTATGAACCGACCTGTTGAAACAGCCCCATAAGTTCGCGCGGCAGGAGACTATGGTAGAGGTTCCAACGTTTTTCCAGTGAGCTTTTCCAATGGATATACGGTCGACCGATGATTCACATGACGCAGTGCCTTATAATCAACCGGTTATCAGTCGGAGTTAGCTTGTGGATTCCATAACCGTTCGTGGTGCGCGTACTCATAACCTTAAAAATATCGATCTGGAATTGCCCAGAGATAAGCTGATTGTGATCACCGGCTTATCCGGTTCCGGCAAATCCTCGCTCGCATTCGATACGCTGTATGCCGAAGGTCAGCGGCGCTATGTGGAATCCCTGTCAGCCTACGCCCGCCAGTTCCTTTCCATGATGGAAAAGCCGGATGTTGACCATATTGAAGGTCTGTCCCCGGCCATCTCTATTGAGCAAAAATCCACCAGCCACAACCCGCGTTCCACTGTCGGCACCATCACTGAGATATACGACTACCTGCGCTTGCTGTTCGCGCGTGTGGGTACACCAAAGTGTCCAAGGCACCACTTGTCACTGGAAGCCCAGACCGTCAGCCAGATGGTCGATCAGGTACTGGCTCTGCCGGAAGGCTCAAAGATTATGGTGCTGGCTCCTATCGTGCGTGCCCGCAAAGGGGAACACCTGCATGTGTTCAGTGAGCTGAAGAGCCAGGGCTTTATCCGTGCCCGTATCAACGGCATCGTGACCGATATTGATTCAGCACCCGCGCTGGAGAAGAACAAGAAGCACACTATTGAAGTGGTTGTTGACCGTATCAAGGTGCGGGATGACCAGCAGCTGCGCCTGTCTGAATCCTTTGAAACAGCCCTGAACCTGGCGGATGGTCTTGCAACTGTCAGCTTTATGGAAGGCGATGCCGATGACATCGTGTTCTCCGCCAAGTTTGCCTGCCCTGAGTGTGGCTACAGCATTAATGAGCTGGAACCGCGCCTGTTCTCCTTCAACAATCCGGCCGGTGCCTGCCCAAGCTGTGATGGTCTGGGTGTTAAGCAGTTCTTCGATCCTGACCGCATTATTCACAACCCGGAACTGACTCTGGCCGAAGGGGCAATCCGCGGTTGGGACCGGCGCAGCGTTTATTACTTCCATATGTTGAAGTCCTTGGCCAAGCACTGTGGCTTCTCGCTGGATACACCGTTCGATGAACTCTCCAAACATGATCAGGACATGATCATGTACGGTTCCGGTGATGAGCAGATTGATTTCAGCTACATCAATGACCGTGGCGATATCTACAAAAAGCGCCATCGCTTTGAAGGCATCATCCCGAACTTTGAACGCCGCTATAAAGATACAGACTCCCAGTCTGTCCGCGAGGATTTGAGCAAATACGTTGCCACCCAGAACTGCCCAAGCTGTAAGGGCACACGTCTGCGGGAAGAAGCCCGTAATGTCTTTATTGAAGAGATCACTCTGCCGGAAGTGACTCATATGGCCGTGGAAGGGGCGCTGGCACATTTTGAGCAGCTGAACCTGACCGGCTCAAAAGGCGCGATTGCCTCCAAGATTCTTAAAGAGATCAAGGAGCGTCTCAGCTTCCTGAATAACGTCGGCTTGAACTATCTAACCCTAGATCGCAGTGCCGACACTCTCTCCGGTGGTGAAGCCCAGCGTATCCGACTGGCCAGTCAGATTGGTGCCGGCCTTGTGGGGGTGATGTATATCCTTGATGAGCCGTCTATCGGCCTCCACCAGCGAGATAATGATCGTCTGCTCAAAACCCTGACCCATCTGCGTGATCTTGGAAATACAGTTATCGTCGTTGAGCACGATGAAGATGCCATTCGCACCGCAGACTATGTTCTTGATATTGGCCCGGGCGCAGGTGTACATGGCGGGCAGATTGTTGCCTCCGGGACACCAGCCGAGGTGATGGCCAATGAAAACTCGATTACCGGCCAGTATTTGTCAGGCACTCGTCGTATAGAGATTCCGGCAAAGCGCATTCCTGTTGATCAGAAGCGGATGATGACGCTGTCCGGTTGCACCGGAAATAACCTGAAAGACGTTACTCTGGATGTACCTGTTGGCCTGCTGACCTGTGTGACCGGTGTTTCCGGCTCGGGTAAATCTACCCTGATCAACAGCACGCTCTATCCGATTCTGGCGGAGAAGCTGAACGGTGCAACCACGCTAAAAGCCGCGCCTTACAAAAAGCTGGACGGTCTGGATCACGTAGATAAGTGTATCGACATTGATCAAAGCCCGATTGGCCGTACGCCTCGCTCCAACCCTGCGACTTATACCGGCATTTTCACCCCGATTCGTGAGCTGTTTGCCGGCACTCAGGAAGCCCGCTCCCGTGGCTACAAGCCGGGACGTTTCAGCTTTAACGTGAAAGGCGGACGCTGTGAAGCCTGTCAGGGCGATGGTGTTATCAAGGTAGAAATGCACTTCCTGCCGGATATCTATGTGCCTTGTGATATCTGTAAGGGCAAACGCTACAACCGTGAAACCCTGGAAGTGAAGTACAAGGGCAAGGGTATTGATGAAGTGCTGGAGATGACCGTTGAAGAGGCTCTGCCATTCTTCGATGCGATTCCGGCTCTGAAGCGTAAGCTAGAAACCCTGATGGATGTTGGCCTGTCGTATATCCGTCTGGGCCAGAACGCCACCACACTCTCCGGCGGTGAAGCCCAGCGTGTTAAGCTGGCCAAGGAACTGTCCAAGCGCGATACCGGCAAGACCTTCTATATCCTCGATGAGCCGACCACTGGTCTGCACTTTGAAGATATTCAGTTGCTGCTCAAGGTTCTGCACCGGCTGCGCGACCACGGCAACACCGTGCTGGTCATTGAACACAACCTTGATGTGATCAAGACCGCTGACTGGATTGTCGATCTCGGGCCGGAAGGCGGTAATGGCGGCGGCCAGATCATTGCTACCGGCACACCGGAAGAAGTGGCTGATATGGAAGTCTCCCATACCGGCCGATTCCTTAAGCCGATGCTGACAAGTTAATGGAAACGCTGGCTCCCACGCTGAGCGTGGGAGCCAAAATCATCAGGCAGTCGCCGCTTCACCTTTCTCTTCAGGCTTACGACTACCCAGCTGGTTCACAGCCAGTGCCGCACCCACAAGGGCCAGAGCCACCCAGGTGGTTGCAGGCAGAGCTTCATTGTTCACAGTAGCGCCCAGCAGAACACCCACCAGCGGTACCAGATAGTTGTTCATGGAAGCGAACACCGGACCAGCTTCTGAGATCAGTGCCATATACAGGAAGTAAACGACACCGGCACACATTACACCGAGATACAGTACAGACACTGCACCACCGGTAGAGATTTCCAGAGTCCATGGCAGCTGTACAAAGCTGGCCACGACCAGCAGCTGGATGGCAGCGAAGCTCAGAACATTGCGGGCAACCAGAATCGGATGCTCATCATCAATGGTTTTCAGGATAAGCAGTGCAACACCAAAGCTGGCAGAGGCACCAATAATAACCAGCGCTGCGACCAGACTGGCTTGACCAGAACCGGAAGCCAGTTGTGGATAGAACAGAGCAACCAGACCGATAAAACCAATCACCACACTGGCAAGGCCGGCTGCAGTTATGCGGGAACCACGGATAACCAGTGGTGACAGCAGAATAGTGAAAAATGGAATGGTACCCATCAGGATGGCAACCACAGCGGTATCAAGATACTGCTGCCCCCAGGCCACACCAACGAAAGGAATAGTGGCTTCCAGGAAAGCGATACCAAAGTAAGTCAGATGGCGTTTGCTGCTGCCACCTTTGATGCCAAAAAGGGCCGCAAGAATAAACAGGGTTGCAGCACCAACAACAGCACGACCGGCACCAACCCAGACAGGGGAAAGATCAGCAACAGCTTTCTGCTGGAACAGGAACTGGGAGCCCCAGATCAGGCCGATCGCTAACAGGTAAAAGTACTTCTTAATCATATTCACACAAGTATCAGAAAACAGTGATCCCACATCCGACGCGAGGTGCTTACAGATAATGGGGTATACAGGCGACCTATCAACTTCTGCATAGCAGTGAAGATAGAAGAAACGACGCGATTTTTTTGTGCTTTTATAGGACTTGTTGTGAAGTCCTCTCCTCATGCATGGCAGGGAGAGGCGAAGCGGGCTGGATTGTAGCAGGGCTCTTTCACCAGAAAAAGGGGTAGGAAGCGACCTTATAATCGATCAACAAACCTTCCATGGGATTAGCCATTCACGACTAACTTTGTTCCATCATCTCAATTGTAAGCAGTACGACCAGATCTGAGGCTGTGGATCTTTCTTGCATCCAATCTCAAGATAATGAAGGCAATGATCCGCTGTGGTCACACAAAGATGCATATTATCTCTGACGAAACTCACATCAAAAATACGATAATTAAACTTCATTGCTGACTTTAACACCCATTCATGACCTGCACTCCAGCCATACAGGTGAACATCATGCGCTTCCGATGCGGTCGCCAGCAGGCAGGAATTCTTACTAAAAGAGGTGCAGGTGATAGGAGAATTCGACTCTATCCGCTGCGAATACAACCATTGGCAACGCTGCCTGGCAAACGTCAGAACATGCACATCATAACTGCGCGGCATGGGCGAAAGCTCATTATACTCCCACTCTCGAATCACAAGGTGCTGCTGGTTCGGACTAAAAGAGGTTGTGTAGCTGTCCATAGTGTTCAATCGAAAGCTGACCTGCCATTCCTTACAGTTATTTTCCGAGAGAACACACAATTCTTTATCATCGTTGATAACCAGATGATCGCCTGCAGGATTGATCCAATAATTTACATCCATAAGGTTTCTAATGGGCAGAGAAGGAACAGGTGCCCCCTGAACAACCACCCCATCGCTCTTGAAGAACACAAAGCGCGTCGTCCACTCGCTGTCATCATGAAGAAAGAAACCAGCTTTAGCTGGGTTCATGGTGACACGGCAATAATCATAAAGCCTATTACAGCGAGGTATATGAAAGCTGCTACTTTCATTCAGGATGCCGGCATCGCTGATATGCAGAAGCAGTACGGAACTCGAGGTCTGTAAAAGCAGCGTATTATTTTCCACGAATTTAACAACTTCTATCGAGCTTTGTGCGGTATAGCCATCAAAGCGGACATATCCATCAGATGTATGTTTCCAGAGTTCCATTTCCATCACAGGATGATCCGGCTCACAATCAACCTTCGGCACACGAGTGACTATATAGTGGCCATCAGGGCTGACATGCAGTGATGCTGCTGTAATAAAATAAATGGGCAGATTCTGTTTTTGCCAGTTGTTATTAGCATCCTGAGGCAGGCTTAATCCGGCATCTAAAGTGTTGTGTGTGTCCTCTATAGGCAGCTTGCAGATGACCCTATTCGGATTCAATAAGACGGTCACGTCTGCATGTGATAAAGGTATCCTCAGAGTTTCATACAGCGCCCATTCTCCCTGGTTATTTTTCTCAAACCAATGAAATAACTGGTTCGACATTTGAGCGGTAAGCACCGAGCCGTCGTGAGAAAAGTGGGTGGATTCAATACGGCTACGACAGTGGAAGATGGAGACCGGACAGGGTCGGTAAGGCCATCCGAGATCAAAAAAAACAAGACTGTTATAGGCGGCATGCCTACGCTGATAGGCGAGTATCCACTGGCCATCATGAGAATGATTCAGACCTGCGCTATAGCTTTCTGTTACATGCTCAGTCTCATAGACACTGTGCAGCGTTAATTCAGACAGGCTGTTAAGAGTTGAAGCAATGGTGTAATTCAACAACAGAGGAAAGTCAGAGCGTTCGCGCTGAGCATTCAGAGCAACAACGGCATCTGGATTCATACGTGAAAGCCAGGGGCTGACCAAACGCACAAAGCGATCTTTCTGGTAAAAGGCCGGCATAGCCAATGATCCGTTATCACTGGCAAAAGTGTGCTCCTGCAGACTTTCATTCTGAACCAGCTGATAACAGCTATGACTCACCCGCATAAAGCGGCGGAGGTCTGCCAATGGCAGGTATTTCAAGACATGAGCCACAACCGTGACCGGCAGATCAGCAAACTGAGCCAGAGGCCCTGACTGCTCCATCGGCTCAATAGTTGACGGTGGTACCCCCTGCACCGGAACCAGCCCACTATTATTGTTCTGTATCATCTTCTCACCGGTTATCACTCCAGAATCCTTAACAATGGATTCTGGAGTGACGGGAATGTTCGATTTAACCGGCTAGACGTCTAACAATCTGGTTACTAAGCCATTAAAGACTTAGGGCCCGTTGACGTTTTATGATCGCGCTCAGCTTTCCCGAGAGTTTTCAGGGCTACCCCGCAAGGGGGCAAACGGGCGCAGCGATGAAGGAATAGTGGTTCTCTTTCAAATCGCTGCAACAACGCCATGGAAACTCTCGGGAAAGCCCTTCGGGTGAGGCTGGAAGCCGCCCCTCGCTGCGTCAGGCTTGTTTAATGTAGGGCAACTACGATTTTCACAAGCCTTCCTAACGATGAACGGCTTCCAGTCTCACTGAGCCGCATCATAAAACGTCAACAGGCCCTAGGGCAGGACGAAGATAATAGCGATAAAAGCCCACAAGGTTGCTGGCCATAAACAGGACTTCTACCACGACAGCCATAGGCGACTGAACCAGTGTATTGTGAGTGATCCAAAGACAAATCCCTGCCATCATCAGCAATCGTAGAGTCTTGTCATTCTTGTTGAACGCAGCGGTCGTTTGCAGCACCGATGCAGAACAACTCAGCACACTGGTAATACCGTTGAAGGTGAAGAATGTTGTGGTAAGAGAAGCCACTATAAAAACAGCTGCGGCTTTTTTTGAGGTTGTGAAAATACTGGTGAAGTAGCGACAGGTCGATATCAGCAACATACCCGCAGCTGTCCATTGCTCCAGCAATGCAAAGTGTGTCGAGAGCAGGATACAGGCGCAGAACAAGCAACCGAGCAGCTTTTTACGGTCTTTGAACTGAAAAGAAAGCATATCAAAGCAAATGGCGATGCCCGCCAGAATTTGCGAGAGAAGAAAGTCGGTCACTCAGAGTCCTGAAGATCGCGCTGAACACGCTATCCCTAACAAGGTCAGAATATCTGGCGGTTAATTGAAGGCACCAGAAAACGCGATGGATTCTACTTGAGAGACGAGTGAGGAAACTTGTGGCAGATCAAATCGGCCGGAATATCACTGCATTCCGACCAATATAGAGATAGAAGAATTACTGCTGATAAACAGCCAGTGCCGCTTGAGTCGCGCCACTCTTGTTCATAACAGTTTCAAGGGCGCCAAGGCAGAACAGAACATTGGTTTTAGTGGCTGCACAGCCCATCAAACCAATACGCCATACCTTGCCGGCAAAGTCACCCAGACCGGCACCAATTTCAAGGTTATAGTCGGCCAATAGCTGCGCTCGAACAGCGGCTTCATCAACACCTTCCGGCACTGACACAAGGTTAAGCTGAGCCAGACGCTCGCTCGCAGGAACAACCATGCTCATACCGATAGCTTCCAGTCCGGCAACCAAGGCATTGTGATGTTGCTGATGACGCGCCCAGGCATTCTCAAGACCTTCTTCCTGCAGAATCACCAGAGACTCATGCAGTGCATAGAGAGCATTCACCGGAGCGGTATGGTGGTAAGCACGCTTAACACCCTGCCCCCAGTAACCCATAACCAGATTGAGATCGAGGAACCAGCTCTGCACTTTGGTCTGACGGTTCTGGATCTTCTCAACCGCTTTAGCGCTGAAGCTAACTGGAGAAAGACCGGGAACACAGGACAGACACTTCTGTGTGCCAGAATAGATGGCATCAATACCCCAGGCGTCCACTTCCAGCTCACTGCCACCCAATGAAGTTACAGCATCAACAATAGTCAGGCAGTTATACTGACGTGCCAGTGCGCAAAGCGCCTTCGCATCACTACGCGCACCTGTAGAGGTTTCAGCGTGAACAAAAGCAACGATCTTGGCATCGGAGTGGGCGTTCAGCGTTTCTTCAACAGCAGCCGGATCAACAGCCCGTCCCCATTCGCCCTGCACAATGATGGCTTCGCCACCGCAGCGTTCGACGTTCTCTTTCATACGACCGCCGAACACACCATTAATACAGACGATAACCTTATCACCCGGTTCCACCAGATTAGCAAAACAGGTTTCCATACCAGCTGAACCGGGAGCAGATACAGGCAGAGTCAGCGGGTTTTCTGTTTTGAACGCAAACTGAAGCAGCTGCTTGATCTCATCCATCATCCGAACAAATTCCGGATCAAGATGACCAATGGTCGGACGTGCCAGGGCTTCCGTCACACGGGGATAAACATCAGAAGGGCCAGGGCCCATAAGAGTACGCCGTGGTGGGTGAAAGGACTGAATGGTCATAGCGTTTGTGTTCTTTTGGTTGGGAAAGCGAGTGCTATTGGTAGCACAGTACGAGGCAATCTTGAATAACCGTTTCAATCAAAATCCGCCAAAGCGTTACAAAAACTCACAAAAAGCACCTAACAACCGAATACCTACAACGGCGACTAAAATCTGATGCAGGTTTTGTTGTAACTGGTCTGACTTATGAACTCTCAACTTCGCCAACAAATCATAGATGCCTTCAAGTTCCGTCACGCCTGCAAGAGCTTTGATGCCAGAAAGAAAATTCCTGATGAAGACTTCGGTTTTATTATGGAAGCTGCGCGTTTATCCCCAAGTTCGTTTGGCTTTGAGCCCTGGAAGTTTCTTGTTATCCAGAATTCCGAGCTGAGAGACAAGATCAAACCCGTATGCTGGGGAGCTCAGGGGCAACTTCCGACAGCAAGCCACTTTGTCATTATCCTTGCCCGGAAAGAAACCAGCATGCATTACGGGGCGGACTATATCCAAAACCACATGCGTAATGTCAGCAAGCTCCCGGAGGATGTCGTCAAGATGAAAGGTGACTTCTATCGGGAGTTCCAGCTTCAGGACTTTAAGCTTACCGAATCACCACGAGCGATGTTCGACTGGGCCTGCAAACAAACTTACATCGCTCTTGGAAATATGATGAGTGTGGCGGCACAGATAGGCATCGACTCGTGCCCAATTGAGGGCTTCGGCCGGGATAAGCTCGAGCAGATCCTTGTTGCTGAGAAGATGATGGTCGCAGACGAATTTGGTGTCAGTGTTATGGTGGCCTTTGGCTATCGAGAAAATGAGCCTTTCGAGAAAACCCGCTTTGCAGAAGAGGATGTTATCGAGTGGTTCTAAAAAGATGGAAGGAGTGAAGACTTAACAAAACGGAAATAACAGGCATAAAAAAACCGGGCATTAAGCCCGGTTTTTCTTAGATCTGGCGATCTTACTCTTCGTCAGCAGCTTCAACTGCAACTGGACGATCAACCAGTTCTACGTATGCCATTGGAGCAGCGTCGCCTTGACGGAAGCCGCACTTCAGGATACGGATGTAACCACCCTGACGCTCTTTGTAACGTGGGCCCAGGTCGGTAAACAGTTTACCAACAGCTGCCTTGTTACGCAGACGGTCAAATGCCAGACGGCGGTTGGCTACGGAATCTTCCTTAGCCAGGGTGATCATAGGCTCTGCTACACGGCGCAGTTCTTTGGCCTTTGGCAGAGTGGTCTTGATCACTTCGTGCTCAACCAGGGAAGCAGTCATGTTCTTGAACATCGCTTTGCGATGTGAACTGTTCCGGTTAAGCTTACGTCCACTCTTACGATGACGCATGATTCTTCATCCTTACCAGATTGAGACTGGTGGTTAAGCTGAAACCTTGTCGTCGGACTTCAGGCTTGCAGGTGGCCAGTTATCCAGGCGCATGCCCAGACTCAGACCACGGGAAGCGAGAACGTCTTTGATCTCGGTAAGGGACTTTTTGCCCAGGTTCGGGGTTTTCAGCAGCTCAACCTCAGTGCGCTGGATCAGGTCGCCGATGTAGTAGATGTTCTCTGCCTTCAGGCAGTTGGCGCTACGTACAGTCAGCTCCAGATCATCTACAGGGCGCAGAAGGATAGGATCAACCTCATCTTCCTTCTGTTCTGGTTCCGGCTCAGCATCGCCTTCCAGGTCTACGAATACGGCCAGCTGCTGCTGCAGAATAGTTGCAGCGCGACGGATCGCTTCGTCTGGGTCCAGAGTACCATTGGTCTCCAGATCCAGTACCAGTTTGTCGAGGTCAGTACGCTGTTCAACACGCGCACGCTCAACAACATAGGCAACACGGTGCACTGGGCTGTAAGTGGCATCCAGCTGCAGACGACCGATGGAACGGTTTTCGTCTTCGTCGGAACGACGCTGATCAGCAGTTTCATAACCGCGACCGCGACGAACCAGCAGCTTCATGTTGAGGTTGCCCTTCTCAGAAACATGAGCAATTACATGCTCAGGGTTCAGGATCTCAACATCATGATCCAGCTGAATATCACCAGCAGTAACAACACCAGCCCCTTGATGGGACAGGGTAATAGTCGCTTCATCGCGACCGGTCATGCGAATAGCAAGACCTTTCAGGTTGAGCAGGATGTCGATAACGTCTTCCTGCACACCTTCTACTGTGCTGTACTCATGCTGCACCCCGTCGATCTCGGCTTCGACAACAGCGCAACCGGGCATTGAGGACAGCAGAATACGCCGCAGCGCGTTGCCCAGAGTGTGACCAAAACCACGCTCAAGAGGTTCGAGAGTAATCTTGGCACGCGTTGGGCTGTGCTCCTCAACGTCGATGTGACGCGGAGTCAAAAATTCTGTAGCCGAGTTCTGCATGGATGAACACCCCACCTAGTTATCTATCCCTTACTTGGAGTACAGCTCGACGATCAGGTTCTCGTTGATGTCGGCTGACAGATCACTCCGCTCAGGCTGTGCCTTGAAAGTACCTTCTTTCTTCTTGGCATCAACCTCTACCCACACGGAGAAACCGCGCTGGGCGGCCAGTTCCAGAGCAGCGTTGATACGCAGCTGGTTCTTAGCCTTTTCGCGGACAGCGACAACATCACCAGGCTTAACCTGGTAGGACGGGATGTTGACTGTCTTACCATTTACCATAATAGCTTTGTGGCTGCACAGCTGACGTGCTTCTGCACGAGTGGAGCCAAAGCCCATACGGTATACTACGTTATCAAGGCGACCTTCCAGAAGTTGCAGCAGGTTTACACCGGTTGCGCCCTTCAGACGATCTGCTTCTTTGTAGTAGTTACGGAATTGCTTTTCCAGTACACCGTAGATACGACGTACTTTCTGTTTTTCCCGCAGCTGGACACCGTAGTCGGACAGACGTCCGCGACGCTGGCCGTGCTGGCCTGGGATTGCCTCAGCGCGACACTTTGACTCGTGTGGACGAACACCGCTCTTCAGAAAGAGGTCAGTACCTTCACGACGAGACAGTTTGCACTTGGGACCGATATATCTTGCCATTTGACCCTATCTCCTATTACACGCGACGCTTTTTAGGCGGACGGCAGCCATTGTGCGGGATCGGGGTAACATCAGTGATGTTAGTGATCTTGTAACCGCAGGCGTTCAGTGCGCGAACAGCAGACTCACGGCCGGGGCCGGGGCCTTTTACACAAACGTCAAGATTCTTCAGACCGTACTCAGCGGCTGCATTACCCGCGCGCTCCGCAGCTACCTGGGCAGCAAATGGAGTCGACTTGCGAGAGCCACGGAAACCAGAACCACCAGCGGTGGCCCAGGAGAGCGTGTTGCCCTGGCGGTCGGTAATTGTCACGATGGTGTTGTTGAAGGAAGCGTGGATGTGTGCAACACCGTCCACAACTGTCTTCTTCACCTTTTTACGTGAACGAATACCTGGCTTTGCCATATCAGAATTGTTCCTGTATCAAGACGACTGGAAGAACCAGTTCTTCTTACTTACGAATCGGCTTACGTGGGCCCTTACGGGTACGCGCATTAGTCTTAGTGCGCTGGCCACGAACCGGAAGATTGCGACGATGACGCAGACCGCGGTAGCAGCCCAGGTCCATCAGACGCTTGATATTCATGCTGATTTCACGACGCAGGTCACCTTCGACGGTGAATTCACCGACGGCGGTACGCAGCTTTTCGATCTCATCATCATTCAGCTCAGAGATTTTGGCGGCTGGATTAACACCAGTAGTCGCACAGATGTTCTGAGCAGTGTGCTTACCAACACCATAGATGTAGGTCAGCGAGATAACAGTATGTTTGTTATCCGGGATATTGACGCCAGCAATACGGGCCATTCAATCGTCTCCGTGAGTTTCGCCTAATTGCAACGCGAAGGACAAACCCAAGTCGAAAGGTTGAGCATACTACATGCTAACCACGTTTAAAGCAACAGCCCGGCATGCAAGCATAGACGCTTTTGCCAGGCGTTACCCGCGTAAGGTAAATGCTCGGTCTCGACCTTGGTCCAGCCTGAGCGATATTAGCCCTGACGCTGCTTGTGACGGGGCTCTTTGCTGCAGATTACGCGAACAGCACCGTTACGCTTGATGATCTTGCAATCGCGGCAGATCTTCTTAACAGAAGCTCGAACTTTCATGGTTCTCTCCACTATCGGCAGAGCTATTTACAATCCAGGAAATGATCAGCGGATCATGCCGCCTGGACCATAGCCCTTAAGATTAGCTTTCTTCATCAGGGACTCATACTGACTTGACATCAGATGAGACTGAATCTGCGCCATGGTATCCATAACCACCACTACGACGATCAGCAGAGACGTACCACCCAGATAGAATGGGACGTTAAAGCCAACCACCAGGAATTGTGGCAGAAGGCAGACTGCTGTCATGTAAACAGCGCCAACCATGGTGAGCTTGGTCAACACGCCATCAATGTAGCGCGCGGTATGCTCACCCGGACGGATACCGGGTATAAATGCTCCTGACTTCTTCAGGTTGTCTGCAACGTCCTTCGGATTGAAGACCAGCGCAGTGTAGAAGAAGCAGAAGAATACGATGCCAGCAGAGAACAATACGATGTTCAGCGGCTGACCTGGCCCCAGGGCCAGAGCAATATCCTGCAGCCAACCCATGCCTTCGCCCTGGCCGAACCATTGGGCAATAGACGCTGGGAACAGCAGGATACTGGAAGCGAAGATGGCAGGAATAACACCAGCCATATTCACTTTCAGAGGCAGATGACTGCTCTGAGCAGCAAACACCTTACGACCCTGCTGACGCTTGGCGTAGTTTACAGTAATGCGGCGCTGACCACGCTCCATAAATACTACACCTGCGATGATGGCAATCGCCAGTACGGCTATCACCAGCAGGGCCAGGATATTTACATCACCCTGACGGGCTGACTCGAAGGACTGCACGATGGCGCCCGGCAGTCCTGCGACAATACCTGCAAAAATCAGAATCGAGATACCGTTACCGATACCACGTTCCGTAACCTGTTCGCCGAGCCACATCATGAACACGGCACCTGTCACAAATGTTGCGACGGCTACGAAGTAAAAGCTGAAATCGGTAGCAAAGGCCACACCCTGATTTGCCAGGCCAACAGTCATACCTGTTCCCTGAATCAGGGCCAGGATAACAGTACCGTAGCGGGTGTATTGGCTGATCTTGCGACGACCACTTTCACCTTCCTTCTTCAGCTGCTCAAGCTGAGGGCTTACCACCGTCATCAGCTGCATAATAATAGATGCAGAGATGTACGGCATGATCCCCAGTGCCAGAACAGACATCCTCTCCAGCGCGCCGCCGGAGAACATGTTGAAGAGACCAAGAATGGTGCCTTCGTTCTGACTGAACAACTGTGCCAAACGATCCGGGTTGATACCTGGAACGGGGATATGAGCCCCGATCCGGTATACCAGGATGGCAAGGAACACAAATCTGACGCGAGCCCAAAGCTCGCTCAGACCACTCTGATTTCCGACAGGTAATGTCTTAGCCATTTAGTCCTCGATCTTACCACCAGCTGCTTCGATAGCGGCACGGGCACCTTTGGTGACCGCCAATCCCTTGATGGTGACTGCTTTGCTGATTTCACCAGACAGAACAACTTTCGCACGCTTGATGCTGGAGTTGATCAGGTCGGCTGCACGCAGAGCTTCCAGATCGATAACTTCAGAGCTCACCTTGGCCAGTTCAGCCAGGCGAATTTCGGCAGTTACACGAGCCAGACGGGAAGTAAAGCCGTACTTAGGAAGACGACGCTGCAGTGGCTGCTGACCGCCTTCAAAACCTGGCTTAACACTACCGCCGGAACGTGACTTCTGACCTTTGTGACCGCGGCCACCAGTCTTGCCCAGACCGGAACCGATACCACGACCGACACGCTTGCCAGCCTTGCGGCTACCTTCGGCCGGAGACAGAGTATTCAGTTTCATTCTTACTCTCCTTCGACGCGAACGAGGTAGTTAACCTTGTTCACCATACCGCGAACGGAAGGGGTATCTTCCACTTCAACAGTGTGGCCGATTCGACGCAGACCGAGACCCTTAACACAGGCCTTGTGGCTTTCGAGTCGACCGTTGACACTCTTAACGAGCGTTACTTTGATCTTCTTCTCTGCCATGTGAACCTCACAGGATCTCTTCGACAGTCTTGCCACGCTTCGCTGCAACGTCCTGTGGAGCGCGAACACTCTTCAGACCGTTGAAGGTAGCACGAACAACGTTAACTGGATTGGTAGAGCCGTAGCACTTGGCCAGTACGTTTTGTACACCAGCTACTTCGAGAACGGCACGCATTGCACCGCCGGCGATAACACCGGTACCTTCAGAAGCAGGCTGCATGTAAATCTTGGAAGCACCGTGTGCAGCTTTAACAGGATACTGAATGGTTGTGCCATTCAGGTCAACCTGAATCATGTTGCGACGTGCAGCTTCCATAGCCTTCTGGATAGCGGCTGGCACTTCACGCGCCTTACCACGACCGAAGCCTACTTTACCTTTACCGTCACCAACAACAGTCAGAGCGGTGAAACCGAAGATACGGCCGCCCTTAACTACTTTGGCTACACGGTTAACTTGAACAAGCTTCTCGATCAGGTCATCGCCCTGAGTCTGCTTGTCTTTGCGATCGTCTTTCGCCATAGCTCCCACCCCTTAGAATTCCAGACCGTTTTCACGGGCTGCGTCTGCGAGAGCCTTGACACGACCGTGATACTTGAAACCGGAACGGTCAAAGGCAACCTTGGTCAGGCCAGCTGCTTTGGCGCGCTCTGCGACCAGAGCACCAACCTTCTTGGCTGCTTCAACGTTACCGGTTGCTTCGCTACGCAGATCTTTTTCTACGGTAGAAGCCGCTGCCAGAACCTTGCCGCCTTCCGCGTCAATCACCTGTGCATAGATGTGACGTGGAGTGCGGTGCACGGTCAGGCGGGCAACGCGAAGTTCGCGCATTTTCATCCGAGAGCGCTTTGCACGGCGCAAACGGCTTACTTTCTTTTCGCTCATAACTTTACCCTTATTTACCTAACCGTTACTTCTTCTTGGCTTCCTTACGGCGAACCATTTCGTCAGCGTAACGGACACCCTTGCCCTTATAAGGTTCTGGACGACGGAAGTCGCGGATCTCAGCAGCTACTTGACCAACGAGTTGCTTGTCAATACCACTGATAACTACTTCAGTCTGGGTTGGGGTCTCAGCGCTCACACCTTCTGGCAGCTCATAGTCTACCGGGTGGGAGAAGCCCAGGGACAGAGACAGAGTCTTGCCCTTCATCTGGGCACGGTAACCAACACCGACCAGCTGCAGCTTCTTCTGGAAGCCCGCAGATACGCCAGTTACCATGTTGTTCACCAATGCACGGGTAGTACCGGACATTGCGCGAGACAGTTTGCTGCCATCACGAGCTTCAAAAGTCAGGACGTTGTCTTCCTGCTTGATTTCCACTGCGTTATGGATGTCCATCTGCAGGGTGCCTTTACCGCCTTTGATAGCGATGTGGCCAGCAGACAGAGTTACTTGTACACCGTTTGGAAGTTCAACCGGTGCCTTCGCTACACGAGACATTCCGATACTCCCTTAGAATACGGTGCAGATAACTTCACCACCAATACCCTGAGCACGGGCGGCACGATCAGTCATCACGCCTTTACTGGTGGAAACTACAGCAATACCCAGGCCGCCGTTAACCTTTGGCAGGTCAGCGGAAGCACGGTAGTTACGAAGACCAGGACGGCTTACGCGCTTGATCTCTTCAATAACAGCCTTGCCTTCAAAGTACTTCAGCTCAACAGTCATTTGAGCCTTAACGTCGCCTTCTACTTTGTAGTCAGCGATGTAGCCTTCGGTCTTCAGTACTTCGGCTACAGCAGCCTTAATTTTTGAAGCTGGCATAACGACAGAAGCGTGTTCTGCCATCTGGGCATTACGGATGCGAGTTAGCATATCTGCTAACGGGTCCTGCATACTCATTATTGCACTCTCCTAGATCAACGACCTTACCAGCTGGACTTTGTCAGTCCAGGAACATCACCACGCATCGCTGCTTCACGCAGCTTGATGCGGCTCAAACCGAACTTACGGAGGTAACCGTGAGGACGGCCGGTGATCCGGCAGCGGTTGCGCAGACGAGACTTGGAAGCGTCACGTGGCTGCTTCTGCAGGGCCACAGTGGCGTCCCAACGCTCTTCGTCAGAGCTAGTTGGGTTGTTGATAATAGCTTTCAGTTCAGCGCGCTTCGTAGCGAATTTAGCAACAAGCTTTTGACGCTTGAGTTCGCGCTGCTTCATGGATTCCTTAGCCATAAACCTCGATACCTTAGTTACGGAAAGGGAAGTTAAACGCTTTCAGAAGCGCACGACCTTCGTCGTCAGTCTTGGCAGTGGTAGTCAGGGTGATGTCCAGACCACGCAGAGCATCGATCTTATCGTAATCGATTTCTGGGAAGATGATCTGTTCCTTCACACCCATGGAGTAGTTACCACGACCGTCGAAAGATTTTGCACTCACACCACGGAAGTCACGAACACGTGGCAGAGCGATGTCAACCAGACGCTGCAGGAACTCGTACATGCGCTCGTCACGCAGAGTCACCTTAACGCCAATCGGCCAACCTTCACGAACTTTGAAGCCAGCTACAGACTTACGAGCCATGGTTACAACAGGCTTCTGACCAGCGATTTTTTCCATATCGCCGGCAGCGTGCTCGATAACCTTCTTGTCGCCAATAGCTTCACCAACACCCATGTTCAGGGTGATTTTGGTGATCTTCGGAACTTCGTTGATGTTCTTGTAGCCCAGCTCTTCCATCAGAGCAGGTACAATAGTCTCACGGTACAGCTTTTTGAATTCAGCCATTTGCCAGCCCCTTACGCGTCAACTGCTTTGCCAGTGGACTTGAACACGCGCTGCTTCTTGCCTTCTTCGGAGAAGGTGAAGCCAACACGGTCAGCCTTGCTGGTTTCAGGGTTCCAGATAGCAACGTTGGAAGCCTGGATAGGCATTTCCT
The DNA here is from genome assembly GCF_900174585.1 of Parendozoicomonas haliclonae. Lineage (GTDB taxonomy): Bacteria > Pseudomonadota > Gammaproteobacteria > Pseudomonadales > Endozoicomonadaceae > Sansalvadorimonas > Sansalvadorimonas haliclonae. Next base: position 229,534 of record NZ_FWPT01000008.1, read on the forward strand.
TTTCTACGATGCCGCCAGCTTGACCCAGCATTGGGTTCGGCTTCTGGTGCTTCTTGACAATGTTAATGCCCTGAACCAGGACCTTACCATCGGCGCGAACCGCCATTACCTTGCCACGCTTGCCTTTGTCTTTGCCAGCAATGACTACGATCTCATCGTCACGACGAATCTTTTTCACGGTAACTCCTTACAGCACTTCTGGTGCAAGAGAGATGATCTTCATGAACTGCTCACCGCGCAATTCACGAGTCACCGGGCCAAAGATACGGGTGCCGATAGGCTGGTTGTTGTTGTTCAACAGAACAGCAGCATTGCCATCGAAACGGATCAGAGATCCATCAGGACGACGAACACCCTTACGAGTGCGAACGACCACGGCATTCATTACCTGGCCCTTCTTCACTTTACCGCGAGGAATTGCTTCCTTTACGGTGACCTTGATGATGTCACCGATGCCAGCGTAACGACGATGGGAGCCGCCCAGTACCTTGATGCACTGAACGCGGCGAGCACCGCTGTTATCTGCTACTTCGAGGTTAGTCTCGGTTTGAATCATTCCAGTTCTCCTCAAACTGCAGACTCAAGCCGGGCGCTGACTACGCGCCCGGTTGATAGCCTTATATTTGAGTTGCGCGCTCTTCGATAGAAACAAGCTCGAAAGACTTGTTCTTGGACAGAGGACGAGTCTCACGGATAACAACTTTGTCACCCATGCGGCACTCGTTCTGTTCATCGTGAGCGTGGAGCTTGGTTGACCGCTTTACGATTTTACCGTACAGCGGGTGCTTTACACGACGCTCGATCAGGACAGTAATGGTTTTGTCCATCTTGTCGCTCACGACCGTGCCGGTCAGTGTACGGACTTTTTTGGTCTCTGCCATCTTTATTTACCTGCCTTCTCAGCGATCGCCGTCTTTACTCGGGCGATATCCCGACGAGTCTGCTTCAGGACGTGAGTCTGCTGAAGCTGACCAGTGGTCATTTGCATGCGGAAGTTGAATTGATCCCGCAGCAGATCGATGAGCTGAGCGTTCAGCTCTTCGACAGACTTTTCACGCAGTTCTGCCGCTTTCATCACATCACACTCCGCTTAACGAAAACTGTCTGTACAGGCAGCTTGGCGGCGGCCAGAGCGAATGCTTCACGAGCCAGCTCTTCAGAAACGCCTTCCATTTCGTACAGGACACGACCCGGCTGGATCTGTGCTACCCAGTACTCAACGCTACCCTTACCTTTACCCTGACGAACCTCAAGAGGCTTCTTGGTGATCGGCTTGTCTGGGAAGATACGAATCCAGATCTTACCACCACGCTTAACGTGACGAGTCATCGCTCGACGAGCGGATTCGATCTGGCGTGCAGTTATACGTCCACGACCAACAGCTTTCAAGGCGTATTCGCCGAAGCTGACCTTGCTACCGCGCTGTGCCAGACCACGGTTGCGGCCTTTCATCTGCTTGCGGAATTTAGTGCGCTTAGGTTGGAGCATCGTTAAAACTCCTTACTTCTTAGCGGCTGGCTTCTTGCGAGGACGACGAGCAGGCTTCTTCTGCTCCTTCTCTTCCTCACGAACACCACCGATAACTTCGCCCTTGAAGATCCACACCTTGACGCCAATCACACCGTAAGTGGTGTGGGCTTCGTAGGTGGCGTAATCGATATCAGCACGCAGGGTGTGCAGCGGCACACGACCTTCGCGGTACCATTCGGTACGTGCGATTTCAGCACCGCCCAGACGGCCGGACAGCTGAATCTTGATACCTTTAGCGCCGAGGCGCATTGCGTTCTGTACGGAACGCTTCATAGCGCGACGGAACATTACGCGACGCTCCAGCTGACCAGCAATGCTCTGGGCAACCAGTTTGGCGTCGGTTTCAGGCTTACGCACTTCTTCGATGTTGACGTGAACAGGCACGCCCATCATCTTGTTCAGTTCCTGACGCAGCTTCTCAACGTCTTCACCCTTCTTGCCGATCACGATACCAGGACGGGCAGTGTGGATGGTTACGCGAGCGCTTTGCGCAGGACGCTGGATGTCGATACGGCTAACAGAAGCGTTCTTCAGTTTGTTCTCAAGGTAAGAACGAACTTTCAGATCCGCGTTCAGTTTGTCAGCGTAGTCGGCACCTTCGGCATACCAAACAGAGGTATGCTCTTTAACGATACCCAGGCGGATGCCTGTAGGATGTACTTTTTGACCCATCTGATCGCTCCTTAAACCTCTGCAACCTTAACGGTAATGTGGCAAGACCGCTTCAGGATGCGATCAGCACGGCCTTTGGCGCGTGGCTTGATGCGCTTCATTGTCATGCCTTCGTTAACGAAAGCAGAAGACACCTTCAGCTCATCAATATCCATACCTTCGTTGTGCTCGGCGTTAGCCACAGCAGACTCAAGTACTTTCTTTACCAGGACGGCAGCTTTCTTGGTGCTGAAAGCCAGAATGTTCAGAGCTTCCTCAACATTCTTACCGCGGATCTGGTCAACAACCAAGCGAGCCTTCTGGGCAGAAATGCGAGCGCCGTTGTGTGTAGCAGCTACTTCTTTCATCTCAATACCCCTTAGCGCTTCTTGGCCTTTTTGTCTGCAGCGTGACCGCGGTAGGTGCGGGTGGCTGCAAACTCGCCCAGCTTGTGGCCGATCATTTCTTCAGTTACGAAGACAGGCACGTGCTGCTTACCATTGTGAACCGCAAGAGTCAGACCGAGCATCTGCGGAATAATCATGGAACGGCGAGACCAGGTCTTGATTGGGCGCTTGTTACCAGCCCCTACCGCGTCCTCCACCTTCTTCAGCAGGTGCAGGTCGATAAAAGGACCTTTCTTCAGTGAACGTGGCACAGTGTTATCCTCTCAAACTTACTTGGTGCGGCGACGGACAATGAACTTGTCGGTGCGCTTGTTGGAGCGAGTCTTCTTGCCCTTCGTAGGTACGCCCCACGGAGTAACAGGATGACGACCACCGGAAGTCCGGCCTTCACCACCACCGTGTGGGTGGTCAACCGGGTTCATGGCCACACCGCGAACGGTAGGACGAACACCGCGCCAGCGCTTGGCACCAGCCTTACCCAGAGAGCGCAGGCCGTGCTCACCGTTGGACACTTCACCCAGAGTTGCGCGACAGTCAGCCAGAACCTTACGCATTTCGCCGGAGCGCAGACGCAGGGTTACATAGGCACCTTCACGAGCAACCAGCTGTGCGGAAGTACCAGCGGAACGAATCATCTGCGCACCCTTGCCAGGCTTCAGTTCAACACAGTGAACTACAGAACCCTGTGGGATGTTACGCAGTGGCAGAGTGTTACCAGCTTTGATCGGAGCGTGAGCGCCAGATACCAGCTGATCACCAGCCTTCACACCCTTGGGTGCGATGATGTAACGACGCTCACCGTCCATGTACTTCAGCAGAGCGATGTGCGCAGTACGGTTCGGGTCGTATTCCAGACGCTCAACGATAGCCGGGATGCCATCCTTGTTGCGACGGAAATCTACCAGACGGTAATGCTGCTTGTGACCACCACCAACGTGACGGGTAGTGATACGGCCAGCATTGTTACGACCGCCGGTACGGGTCTTCTTCTCGAGCAGGGGAGCGTAAGGCTTGCCCTTGTGCAGGTCAGCATTAACGACCTTGACTACAAAACGGCGCCCTGGAGAAGTGGGTTTGCACTTAACAACAGCCATTGTCTGTCTCCTTATTCAGCGTCCGCGAAGTCAATTTCCTGACCAGCATCCAGGGTAACGTACGCCTTCTTGGTGTCGTTACGCTTGCCCATGCCACGCATGGTACGCTTGGTCTTGCCCTTCACGTTGACAGTAGTTACTGCCTTAACTTTGACTTCGAACAGTTGCTCGACAGCCTTTTTGATTTCCAGCTTGTTCGCGTCGGTAGCGACTTTGAACACGTACTGGTTGTTGGCCTCAGCCACAATCGAGGTTTTCTCGGAAATGTGGGGACCGATGATGACTTTCAGCAGTCTTTCCTGGTTCATCCCAGCATCTCCTCGAACTTCTTGATCGCGTCAACAGTCATGATGACTTTTTCGTGAGCAACCAGGCTTACCGGATCAACACCCTGCACGTCACGAACGTCAACGTGTGGAATGTTACGGGCAGACAGGTAAACGTTTTCGTTTACGGTGTCGGTTACGATCAGGGCGTTAGTAGCGTTCAGCTCAGCCAGCTTAGCTACCATAACTTTGGTCTTAGGAGTTTCTGCATTGAACTCAGAAACAACAACCAGACGCTCCTGACGAACCAGCTCAGACAGAATGGAACGAAGAGCACCACGGTACATCTTCTTGTTCAGCTTCTGGCTGTGGTTCTGAGGACGGGCGGCAAAAGTGGTGCCACCGGAACGCCACAGAGGGCTGCGAGTGGTACCAGCACGAGCACGGCCAGTACCCTTCTGACGGAAAGGCTTAGCGCCACCGCCACTTACATCGCTGCGAGTCTTCTGAGCTTTGGTACCCTGACGGGCGCCTGCCAGATATGCAACAACGGCCTGGTGAACCAGGGCTTCATTGAATTCAACGCCGAAGGTTACGTCGGAAACCTTGAGGGCGTCTGCACCAATTACGTTCAGATCCATGTTCAAACCCCCTATCAGGCTGCGTTACCGGCCTTAACGGCTGGCTTAACAACAACATCAGCGCCAGTGGCACCTGGTACCGCACCCTTAACGAGGAGCAGGTTACGCTCAGCGTCAACACGAACAACTTCCAGGGACTGTACAGTCACCTGAGCGTCGCCCATATGGCCAGCCATTTTCTTACCTTTGAAAACGCGACCAGGAGTCTGACACTGACCGATGGAGCCAGGAGCACGGTGAGACAGGGAGTTACCGTGGGTAGCGTCCTGAGTACGGAAGTTCCAGCGCTTTACAGCACCCTGGAAGCCCTTACCCTTGGAGCGACCGGTAACATCGATCTTCTGACCTGCAGAGAACATCTCAACAGTCAGAACGTCGCCAACTTTCAGCTCAGTTGCTTCCAGACGGAACTCCTTCAGGAGACGACCAGCTTCAACTTCAGCTTTGGCGAAATGACCAGCTTCTGGCTTAGTAGTGCGAGAAGCTTTCTTGGTGCCGGTGGTAACCTGAATTGCAGTGTAACCATCAACGTCTTCAGAACGAATCTGAGTAACGCGGTTTGGTTCTACTTCGATTACGGTTACAGGCAGGGATGCACCATCTTCGGTGAAGATGCGGGTCATGCCACACTTCTTACCGACCAGACCCAAGGTCTGCTTGCCATTTTCTTGACTAGACATAGTCTACCTCTTACGTGTACGGGGCTATCACCCGCTATGGCCGCCCATTCCAGAGCGTTACACAAGCCAGAGCCTCTCACGCCCTCTCAGGCGGATCCGCTCAAGCCTGAATTCTTTTAGCCAAGGCTGATCTGTACTTCTACACCAGCCGCCAGGTCGAGCTTCATCAGAGCGTCAACAGTCTTTTCTGTTGGCTCTACGATGTCGAGCAGGCGCTTGTGGGTACGGATTTCGTACTGGTCACGCGCGTCCTTGTTAACGTGCGGGGAGATCAGTACGGTGAACTTTTCCTTGCGGGTAGGCAGGGGGATTGGACCACGAACCTGAGCACCAGTGCGCTTGGCAGTATCTACGATTTCCTGCGTGGACTGATCGATCAGGCGATGATCAAAAGCCTTGAGTCGGATTCGGATTTGTTGAGCTTTAGGCTGCTGACTCATCTTTCTTACCTAGGGCATATAAAGAACGAAAATCTGCCCGCTCAACGGCGGGCAGATACAAAAGAGAGCGGCATTTTAAGAGCTGTCAACAACCATGTCAACCAAACCCCAAAAAGCACTTACCCTCAACCGCATCGTAAAAACCCCCAGCCGAAGCTGAGGGTTCTACGATTAACGAAAATTTTTCAGAAGCGAGAGCAACAAACCCTCGCTTTCAGAAAAAATTACTCGATGATCTTGGCAACAACACCAGCACCAACGGTACGGCCACCTTCACGAATCGCGAAGCGCAGACCATCTTCCATTGCAACTGGGTGGATCAGGGTAACAACCATCTGGATGTTATCGCCTGGCATTACCATTTCAACGCCTTCTGGCAGTTCTACGTTACCGGTTACGTCAGTAGTACGGAAGTAGAACTGAGGACGGTAGCCCTTGAAGAATGGGGTGTGACGACCACCTTCTTCTTTGGACAGAACGTATACTTCAGATTCGAACTTGGTGTGAGGCTTAACAGAACCTGGCTTAACCAGACACTGACCACGCTCGATCTCTTCGCGCTTGATACCACGCAGCAGAGCACCAACGTTCTCACCTGCACGACCTTCGTCCAGCAGCTTACGGAACATTTCAACGCCGGTAACGGTAGTCTTGGAAGTTTCCTTGATACCGATGATTTCGACTTCTTCACCAACCTTGATGATACCACGCTCAACACGGCCAGTTACTACAGTACCACGGCCAGCGATGGAGAATACGTCTTCGATTGGCAGCAGGAACGGCTGATCGATAGCACGCTCTGGCTCTGGGATGTAGGTATCCAGAGTTTCAACCAGAGTCTTAACGGCGGTAGTACCCAGACCGTTTTCGTCTTCGCCGTTCAGAGCCATCAGAGCGGAACCAGCGATGATTGGAGTGTCGTCACCTGGGAACTCGTAAGTATCCAGCAGTTCACGCAGTTCCATTTCAACCAGTTCCAGCATTTCGCTGTATTCTTCGGTGCCGAAGCCGCCGCAGTCATCAGCCAGCAGGTCTGCTTTGTTCAGGAACACAACGATCTTAGGTACACCAACCTGACGGGACAGCAGGATGTGCTCACGAGTCTGAGGCATAGGGCCGTCAGTCGCACCACAAACCAGGATAGCGCCGTCCATCTGAGCAGCACCGGTGATCATGTTCTTAACGTAGTCAGCGTGTCCTGGGCAGTCTACGTGAGCGTAGTGACGCTCAGCAGAATCGTACTCTACGTGTGCGGTAGAGATGGTAATACCACGCTCACGCTCTTCTGGAGCGTTATCGATCTGGTCGAACGCCTTCATGGTGCCGCCCCAAACTTCTGCACAAACGCGAGTCAGAGCAGCAGTCAGAGTGGTTTTACCGTGGTCAACGTGACCGATGGTGCCGACGTTTACGTGCGGCTTCGTACGCTCAAACTTTTCCTTAGCCATTTTTCACTTACCTTCTTGCGAATAGCGATATTTACTAAACGAGAGTTACTTAACCCTGGTTTGCCTTGATCACAGCTTCAGCGATGCTGTTTGGAGCCTCTGCATACTCTGCGAATTCCATAGAGTATGTAGCACGGCCCTGAGTCGCAGAACGCAGATCAGTAGCGTAACCAAACATTTCACCCAGTGGCACCTGAGCATTGATGACCTTGCCGGATGGGGTATCGTCCATACCTTGTACAATACCGCGACGACGGTTCAGGTCACCCATAACGTCACCCATGTAGTCTTCAGGTGTTACCACCTCAACTTGCATCATAGGTTCCATCAGAACAGGGTTGGCCTGAGGTGCGTACTTCTTCAGTGCCTGAGATGCGGCGATTTTAAACGCCATCTCGTTGGAGTCAACCTCGTGGAAGGAACCATCGTACAGACGGGCCTTCAGACCGAGCAGCGGATAGCCGGCGATAACACCGTTCTGCATCTGCTCCTCGATACCCTTCTGGATAGCCGGGATGTATTCCTTAGGAATTGCACCACCAACGATTTCGTTGATGAATACCAGACCTTCTTCACCGTCATCCGCCGGGGAGAACTCAACAACAACGTGACCGTACTGACCGCGACCACCAGACTGCTTGGCAAACTTGTGGTTAGCGTTAACGGAGCCACGGATCTTCTCACGGTAGGAAACCTGAGGCTTACCGATGTTTGCTTCTACCTTGAACTCGCGACGCATACGGTCAACAAGTACGTCCAGGTGAAGCTCCCCCATACCGGAGATAATGGTCTGACCAGTTTCTTCGTCAGTCTTAACGCGGAAAGATGGATCTTCCTGAGCCAGCTTGCCCAGTGCGATACCCATCTTCTCCTGGTCAGCCTTGGATTTAGGCTCAACAGCAACGGAGATTACTGGCTCTGGGAATTCCATGCGCTCCAGAATGATCGGATGATCAGGATCACACAGAGTTTCACCAGTGGTCACGTCCTTCATACCGATCAGAGCAACAATGTCACCCGCCAGGGCTTCTTTGATCTCTTCACGGTTGTTGGCGTGCATCTGCACCATACGACCGATACGCTCTTTCTTGGACTTCACGGAGTTGATTACGGAAGTACCAGTGGTAGCGACACCGGAGTACACACGAGCAAAAGTCAGGGTGCCAACGAATGGGTCGGTAGCAATCTTGAATGCCAGTGCAGAGAAAGGCGCTGCGTCATCAGCAACACGCTCTTCCATGATTGGGTTACCTTCGGCGTCATCACCGACGATACCCTCAATCGCCTTAACCTCGAGAGGAGAAGGCATGTATTCGATTACTGCGTCAAGAACGGCCTGAACGCCCTTGTTCTTGAATGCAGAACCACCGAAGACAGGGATGATTTCGTTAGCCAGGGTCCGCGCACGGATACCAGCCTTGATTTCTTCCTCGGAGAGTTCACCTTCTTCCAGGTACTTCTCCATCAACTCTTCGCTGGATTCAGCAGCAGATTCGACCAGGTATTCGTGCATTTCCTGGCATTCATCAACCAGGTCAGCAGGAATATCGCCGTACTCGAAGGTCATACCCTGGTCTTCTTCATTCCAGAGAATGGTCTTCATTTTCACCAGATCGACTACGCCCTTGAAGTCGTCTTCGGAGCCAATAGTCATCTGCATAGGTACAGCATTAGCACCCAGACGATCCTTCAGCTGCTGGACAACCATCAGGTAGTCAGCACCGGTACGGTCCATCTTGTTAACGAAGACCATACGAGGAACTTGGTACTTGTTCGCCTGGCGCCATACGGTTTCAGTCTGAGGCTGAACACCGGAGGAACCACACAGAACTACAATCGCACCATCCAGTACACGCAGGGAACGCTCTACTTCGATAGTGAAGTCAACGTGTCCTGGAGTATCGATGATGTTTACACGATGCTCGTCGAACTGGGCATCCATACCACGCCAGAAACAGGTGGTAGCAGCAGAAGTGATGGTAATACCACGCTCCTGTTCCTGCTCCATCCAGTCCATGGTCGCTGCACCATCATGTACTTCACCGATCTTGTGGGACAGACCGGTGTAGAACAGTACGCGCTCCGTGGTAGTGGTCTTACCCGCGTCGACGTGGGCACAGATACCGATGTTACGGTAGCGGCGTATCGGGGTTTTACGGGCCACGACTCAATCCTCTGAAAGAACGTTTTAGAAACGGTAGTGGGAGAATGCCTTGTTAGCTTCTGCCATACGATGAACGTCTTCACGCTTCTTAACTGCAGAACCTTTCTTGTCTGCAGCATCCATCATCTCGCCAGCCAGGCGCAGATCCATGGACTTCTCGCCACGCTTGCGAGCAGCGTCAACCAACCAACGCATAGCCAGAGCCATACGACGGGAAGGACGAACTTCTACAGGCACCTGGTAGGTAGCACCACCAACACGACGGCTCTTAACCTCAACCACTGGAGAGATGGATTCCAGAGCAGCTTCAAACACTTCCAGAGCGTCTTTGCCGGAACGCTCAGCGATCTTGTCCAGAGCACCATATACGATGCGCTCTGCAACAGCTTTCTTACCGCTGATCATTACGTGGTTGATAAATTTAGCCAGAACCTTGTTGTGAAACTTAGGATCTGGAAGCACATCGCGCTTGGCGACAACGCGTCTTCTTGGCATGAAAATACCCTCGATTTTCAGGTTAGTCCGAGATCAGCCTTCGACTCGGCCTTACTCTTTAATGCTTTTCAGAAACCTTAGCCTCTGTCAGCAAACGTACCAGATGCAAATAATCTGATATTTCGTCACAGCTTAAGCAACCACTTGGAACAACTTTACACTATGACAAATAAAGCGCAGGCCCTTATTAGGACTTAGGACGCTTGGTACCGTACTTGGAACGACCCTGCATACGGCCGTTAACACCCTGGGTATCCAGAGTACCGCGAACGGTGTGGTAACGAACACCTGGCAAGTCTTTTACACGACCGCCACGGATCAGAACAACGGAGTGTTCCTGCAGGTTGTGACCTTCACCACCAATGTAGGAAGTCACTTCGTAACCGTTGGTCAGACGAACACGACATACTTTACGCAGTGCGGAGTTCGGCTTCTTAGGGGTAGTGGTGTATACACGAGTACATACGCCACGCTTCTGCGGGCAGCTCTGCAGCGCAGGAACGTCAGTCTTAACGACTTTACGCTTACGCGGCTTACGTACCAGCTGGTTAATAGTTGCCATTAGGCACTCTCTCCAGTTGTTTACGCTTCAGCCGGAGGGCTGAAACGGCGTTTCTAAGTTCTTTTAAACGTAAATAAGTCCCGCCACTCAGAGGATTAAGTGCCAGAACCATTTGGCGGCAAGTCCAAAAAACTGGTCTTACAGCCGCACCCAGCTTTTCGCTACCCTTTAAGTAAGGAAGCAAAAGCCGGGCACACTAAAAGGCACGGGATTGTAAATAGTGTGGATTTCCGCGTCAAGAAGTCTGCGGGCAAGGAAATCACTATCCCCTGTCAGATCGGGCGTTATTTAATGGATTTCTACGATATGAACCCTGCAAAGATTATACACAAGTGTGCCTTTTTTATCGCTATGGCTTGCTTCACCTTGTTAATTTTCGCAACAAATTCCGCACAAGCCACCAACGAAAACTGGTATCAGAAAGTCTGGTGTGAAGGCATGAATGGCCAGATTGAGGTCGAACTCGAAGAAGGGCCAAGGGTTGACTGCCTCACCCAAACCCACGCTATAGAGATGGACTTTGCCAAGAAGTGGCATGAAGCGATCGGTCAGGCGCTCCACTATGCCCACCTGACAGGTAAGGAAGCCGGGATTGTTTTAATTCTGAAAAGCCACGGTGACAAACATCACCTTGATAACGCCAAAACCATCATCAACACTTACAGGCTTCCAATTTCCCTGTGGCCTCTGGGCCCATGATTCTGGTTTAATCCCGCGCGCTAACTTATTGATATAGTGAAAATTTCACCCACAAGGCAGGTTATGTCCGATTCTCTACAGCCAATTATCGCCTTTGATGCCGATGATACCCTCTGGCCCAATGAAGACTATTTCCGCGATGGCGAAAAGCAACTGATTGCCCTGCTGGAACCTTATTACAAAGGCGACAACCTTCTTCAGCATCTATACGAACAGGAAATCCGTAACCTGCATATTTTTGGATATGGTGCCAAGGGCTTTACCCTCTCCATGATCGAGAGCCTGATCGAGCTATCTGAGGGGAAGGTCACTGGAGCCGATATTCAGCGCGTAATCGACATTGGCAAGTCGATCATGACTTACAAAATAGAGCTTCTTCCCGGCGTAAAAGAGACCGTTGAAACCCTGAGAAATGATTTCGGTTACAAACTGATGATTATTACCAAGGGTGATCTGTTTGATCAGGAGAGTAAGATTGCCCGCTCCGGCATAGCGGACCTCTTTGATATTGTGGAGATTGTGTCCGAGAAGGATGATGCCACCTACCAGAAACTACTGATCAAACACCAAATTGACCCGCAGTTTTTCTGGATGATCGGTAACTCACTCAAGTCCGATGTGCTGCCTATAGCCCGCCTTGGCGGCCATGCCGTACACATTCCTTATAAGTCCACCTGGGCTCACGAAACTGTTACCGCCGAGCATGCAGCCGAGCATAATTATTTTGAGCTGACGGATATTTCCGGGCTGCCTATTCTGCTGGAAAGAGAGATACAGGGTTTGTAACACCGGCTCTCTTGAACTCAGCTGGTAATTAATGAGCCGATCTGTTCCCCGGTCGGCTTTTCCTTACTGCTCCCTTTTATTATTTTTAACAGGCGCATATCTACAACCCCTCTCGAACACCACTCCCGGTAAGCCTTTCTTGCAGCGAGAATCTTTAATCTCTGCCACGGCTTAAGATTTTCCCCAGTGATAACATCGTCTGCTCTGATCACATACCGATACGGGTACTTGGAACCGTTCAGAATTGACTCCCAGACAAATCCGCTGGAGTGGAGCCCATGAGAGTCTTTTAAAAAAACAGGGTCCGATAATTTATGCATCATGGCCGGGCATACCAGCTCTTCCGGAAGACCATCATCTTTATCAGTCAATCGCTGCTTGCCAGCCTGACGTTTGAAGTTGTCCTCAGCGTTCACCACCCTAAACCAAGAGTACGCCGTATTCAGAGCAGGCGTAACCATATATCCAATCAAACCTATGAAATTTGTTAATATCGCAACTGTACAGTCCCAATAAACCTTCTCTGCATCCTCTTTTTGAGCACCGCTTGCCCCACCGTCAGGCTGCGCAATGATACGGGCTAACGCACAAGAGCCTATTAACAAAAAAATACTCACACCCACTTTATTGTTTACAACTGCGTTCCCCAAACCGAGCAGTAATTTTCTTACTGAAAAACGCATAGCGATCTTTTTGTAGCTAAGCCCAGCACCCAATATCGTCTTTTGCTTTCGCATTTTTTTCGCAACCTTCATCGCTTCAGCCGACGACAAGCGCACCCCTTTAACATTAAGGCCGAACACATTGATTACTGCTTCAGCACAATCGCAGGATAAGCTCCCTTTATTTACATCTGTAGATACTCCTTCCAGGCGCATACTTCCCTCCACAACCTTCAATTCCTTTGAAAACTTATAAAAAAGCCGGCAAGTTTCCTTACCGGCTATTTAGATTCATCGCCCTTGCACCGCGCCTCACAGAGTTCGGCGCTCCATTTCAGCCTGCTCAGCACGCCTTTGCATATACACTGACAACTGACAGCAAAACAGGCATGGGACGAACGCTGCCATAGCCACCAGAAAACACACATAAGACGTTACCGCAAAGGCTGGATTTTTTGCCATAACTGAGAAAACCTCTCCCACATCACCATTAGCGTCTGGAGCAATGTTACTAAGTGCGTAAAAACTACCCGCAGCCACCGCCAGACCAAACGGCAGCCAAAGAGCAAATGTACACAGAGCCCAAGGTTGGCAGGACTTAACCGCCCTTTCTAAAATAGCTCCGTCATCCGGGGTTGAGGGACCAAAAATACCACCCCGATTGTGATTCTCTGGCTGGTCTACTTGCGCGACAGTTCGTTCACCAGTCAAAGCCTGCCCCTGACGCTTAGAAATTCCACTATTTGAACTGTCTGAAATCCGCTGCTCACTGCGAGCACGCTCTGCCACCTTCATCATATTAATTACCCTCTATTCACACTTAGTTTATTGAGCGACAACTAATGGAGTGGCTGGGTTAACTAAAGTTCCTGCTCTATCGGGCATCCTGCACATAAACAAAGACCAGACGGTTACCCACTTGGTCTTTGTTTATGGTCATAACTCAAGCTTGATACTGCCTCATCATTAATTCTGACGCTGCCGCTCCATTGCAGCCTGCTCAGCACGGTGTTGTGCGTACTCTACGCAGTGACAGAAAAGCCCTAATGAGAAGAGCGCTGCCAAACCCACAACCGTAACGAACAGAGGCGCCGTCACTACTACGCTTGGATCTTTTGCTATAACTTTAAAAGCATCACCCACTCTTCCATGAGCATTAGCATGCTTAATACCCTCGATAAAAAAAATGGCCGCACCCATCACCACAGCCCACGCCACCCCAGCCCCTATCAAAGGTTTGCATGTATTGACCGCTCTGGAAAAAAGACCTCCTTCCTTGTGTTCTGGGGTATCAGCAACACCATTTACATTGTTATCCACTGGCTGGTCTACTTGGGTGACAGTTCGTTCACCAGTAAAAGCCTGTCCCTGACGCTTGGAAATTCCACTATTTGAACCGTCTGAAATCTGCTGCTCATTGCGAGCACGCTCTGCCACCTGCATCATATTAATTATCCTCTACTCACACTTAGTTTACTGAACAACAAGTGGTGGAGTGGCCGAGTTAACTAAAGTTCCTGCTCTATCGAGCCTCTGTACATAAACAAAGACCAGACGGTTACCCATCTGGTCTTTGTTTATGTACAGAATTCAAGTCCGAAGCGTTTTTTTGGAAACAATCATGTTTAACTGACAGGTTTAATATGGCTATTGATTATCCTTCAAATAGAGCTCTATTAACCCGTTGCCTGATAATGCTTACATGAATCTGGATAGCTCAATCTAGACCGCCACTCCTCGCAAGCTCTCCTTACCTTCACGAGGTGTTTCTTTTGTTTCCTGGACAGCTTTCTATCGGGTATCACACAACCTTTCGTTAATGGACGGCTCGGTACGGTTGGATGATTAATCGTGCCAGCAATCCCATTCCACACAAAGCCACTGGAGTACAATTCTGAATGGTGAGTGATATAGACAGGATCTGACAATAGATGCATTTTTACCGGACATACCAAGTTGCCTGGTATGTTGTCATCCACTCCGTCAATCAGTTGCTGCTTCTCTTCAGCGTGCATACACGCCTCAAAACGCGTCTGATGAGCTTGTCTTTCTCTGACTGTATTTACTGCCTCTTTGATTCTGTTGATTAGCCTTGGAGCAATAAACCACACTCTCTCTAAAATCACTGCCCCCCCGCAAAGTCCGCACCAGGTGATGAACAAATATTTACCAGACGGCTCCAACTCATCCCAGTGCTGATATACATATTGAGCCATTGCCGTTAGGCCCGGTAAAAGCAGTATTCTGTCCGCCACCGCTTCAACAAAGAAATCCTTCACTCCTGTACAGAGAGTACGACAAAAAACATGGACGACTTTGCAGCAATTCAGCTTTCTTCTCTCAACCTTCACTTCCCCATAAGCCAAATCCTGTGCAAATGCCATCGCCTCGGGCGATGATAGCCGTAAACTTTCAGTGGCCTTCTCATTCGCTGGTCGCCAATGCTTAGCGTTAGAACCGTGAAGCCCTTCTTCAAATGGAATATATCCCCAACTTAGCATTCTTTGCCCCGTCGCCTCATTCCCCCGATCAACCATCACGATTCTCCGTATGTCAGAGTTATTCCTGATGAGACAAGCGCGACCGTTACTTTGCTGAGTTAATGAGATTCGGGGTGACTGCAAAGTCAGAAAATATAACCATAAAATAGGCCGATCAGTTTCCTGATCGGCCTATCTCAGTGATGTCCATTTTTCTACAAAGTGAGCAGCGTTAACCCGCAGCGTGAAAAGGTATGGTAGAACCCGGTTGACTCGTTCTGGCTCTCCACTCCTGGCTAGCCTGCTTTATCTCTGCAAGGTGCTGTTTTCGCTTCTTGGATAACCTTCTGAAGGGAATCACAGATTTATTTGTTAACTGTTCATCTGTCATGATGGGATGATTGACTGCTTTAGCAATCCCCGTCCACACAAAACCACTGGAGTACAATTCAGAATGGTGAGTGATATAGACCGGGTCTGACAAGATATGCATTTTACCCGGGCATTCCAGCTCTCTTGGCAGATCGTCATCAACCCCATCAATAAGCTGCTGCTCCTCTTCGGCTTGCAGACACGCCTCCAGCTGTACCTGAGCATTTTGCCTTCCCCTGGCAATATTCACAGCCTCTTTGATTCTATTGATAGCTTTTGAAAGTTTAACGCATACACAGGATAAACAGGATTCCCCGACTACCAACCCAATCACCCCACCATAAATTGTTAGCCCGACTTTTTTTGTTAGCCCGACGTTTGTTAGCTCGGCTTTTCTCTCGCGCCATGTGTCATCCCAATCCCACCAAACCAACGCCCCAAACAATGCAATTGGCCAACCCACCCACGCGACCACAAAGACTCCCCAAGCCATAGGCTTCAATAATTCATTACAAACAGCACGACAAAACACCTGAGCCACCTTATAGTGCCCCAGTTTTTTTGGATCTATATCCCTGTCAGCCAAATCCTGCGCAAAAAACATCGCTTCAAGCGATGACAAACGTAGACCTTCTGTGGCCTGCTCATCCGCTGGCCGCCAGTGCCTGGTAGAATTATGGAGCCCTTCTTCAAATGGAATACATCCCCAACGTGGCACTCTTTGCCTTAACGCCCCATTACCTAGATCAATCATCACGATGCGTCCTGTGTCAGTGTTATTCCTGATAAGACACGTTTGACCGTGGCTTTGCTGAGTTAATGAGATTCGGGGTGACTGCAAAGTCAGAAAATCTAACCATAAAATAAGCCGATAAGTTTTCTTATCGGCTGTAATGCCAAATGAGTCGAGACTTTAATGTTCTGGCTGTAGATTCCCACGCAGAGCAGGGGAACCAGATTTTGCACAGGGTATAACTAATGACGATCCCCAGATTCGATCTGCTGCTCACGCTCCGCAGCAAGGGATTCCTCTATTTGGCGTTGGCTGTTTTTATACTTGTCTACCTTATCCTGAGCGCCTTCAATAACTCCCCAGATCTTTGGAGCACATAGGCTGACACAAATGACGCCAAGGCATACCCCACTCACTCCACCGGCAATACTGGCCGGCAAGCCAGCACCTATAAGATGGTTTGCCATCCC
Organism: Parendozoicomonas haliclonae; assembly: GCF_900174585.1. GTDB lineage: Bacteria > Pseudomonadota > Gammaproteobacteria > Pseudomonadales > Endozoicomonadaceae > Sansalvadorimonas > Sansalvadorimonas haliclonae. The sequence continues at coordinate 246,114 of NZ_FWPT01000008.1, forward strand.
GCGATAACAGGCACGAGCTAGATAGAAAATAAATGGAGCTGCAAATGCCGGACGCAACCAATTTCTCTTTAGCCTGCCTACGGACATTAAGCAGTGAGAGTAGAATATAGATGCTATTTTGAATTTGCTTAACTCTTTTGGCTTCGGCGCAATATCGGCACCCGCCAATTCCTGAGCGAGCCTTATGCCCGATTCTGAGGGCAAACGAAGCCCCGCAGTTTCTTGTACATTGACTCTTCGATAGGTTTGATTCTCAGCAGCACGAGCGCTTTGAGCCGTGCTTTCATCGCTCCCCTTCCCTTCACCATGCCAACGCTCAGGATTCCTTAACGCTTCCATAACAACTTACCTTCATTGTTTATATCCTCGTTTATGGACACAAACAGAGTCGGCAAGTTTTCTGATACAACACCCTCGTTAGAGGGTCGATAAATACCAAACATAAAAAAAGCCGGTAAGTTTCCTTACCGGCTTTTTGCGAAATAACTTCTAAGTCAGAACTTAGAAGCCATCCTGGCTCAGAGCTTCAGACAGCGCTGCTTCTACATCAGAAGCAGAGATAGTCAGAGTCTGTTCAGCGTCACGCTTGCGACGAGACTCGTGGTAGGACAGACCGGTACCAGCCGGGATCAGTCGACCTACAACAACGTTCTCCTTCAGACCACGCAGTGGATCGGACTTGCCGGTTACCGCTGCCTCGGTCAGTACGCGGGTGGTTTCCTGGAAGGAAGCCGCGGAGATGAAGGATTCTGTTGCCAGAGACGCCTTGGTGATACCCAGCAGGATACGCTCGTACTTGGCAGGGAAACGATCAGATGCATTCATCTCGTCGTTCACTTCCAGTACGCGTACGTACTCAACCTGTTCACCACGGATCAGGGTGGAGTCACCGGAATCGGTCACTTCAACCTTACGCAGCATCTGACGCAGGATAGTTTCAATGTGCTTGTCGTTAATCTTAACGCCCTGCAGCAAGTAAACTTCCTGAATCTCTTTAACGATGTAGTTCGCCAGTGCAGTCACACCCAGCAGACGCAGAATGTCGTGCGGGTTGGATGGGCCATCGGAGATAACCTCACCCTTAACAACGTTTTCACCTTCAAACACGTTCAGCTGGCGCCACTTAGGAATCAGCTCTTCGTAAGGATCAGAACCGTCGGTTGGAGTAATCACCAGACGCTTCTTACCCTTGGTTTCCTTACCGAAGGACACCACACCGGAGATTTCCGCCAGGATCGACGCTTCTTTCGGCTTACGGGCTTCAAACAGGTCAGCCACTCGTGGCAGACCACCGGTGATGTCTCGGTTACCGGAAGACTGCTGAGGCATACGGGCGATAACCTGACCGATCTCGATGCTTTCTCCGTCTTTCAGACCAACGATCGCGTTCGCAGGCAGCAGGTACTGAGCCGGGTTGTTGGAACCTGGCAGCAGCAGTTCGTTACCGTTTTCGTCAACCAGTTCAACCGCAGGACGGATGTCCTTACCAGCAGCTGGACGATCCTTAGGATCGATAACCTCGATGCTGGACAGACCGGTGATTTCGTCGGTCTGACGCTTGATGGTGATGCCTTCTTCCATACCGATAAAGCGAACCTTACCAGCGATTTCAGAAACGATTGGGTGAGTGTGTGGATCCCACTTGGCAACCACGGCACCCGCTTCCACCTCGGAACCGTCCTTAACAGACAGAACCGCACCGTATGGCAGCTTGTAACGCTCACGCTCACGACCGAATTCATCAGCCAGAGCCAGCTGACCGGAACGGGATACAGCAACCAGGTTGCCGTCCTTACGCTCAACAGTCTTGATGTTGCTCAGACGGATGGAACCCTTGCTCTTCAGCGTAATGTTGTCCTGAGCAGCGGCACGGGATGCAGCACCACCGATGTGGAACGTACGCATGGTCAGCTGGGTACCCGGCTCACCGATAGACTGAGCAGCGATAACACCAACAGCTTCACCCGGGTTAACCAGGTGACCGCGACCCAGGTCACGACCGTAACACTTGGAACACACACCGTGGCGGGTTTCACAGGAGATAGAAGAACGAACCATCATTTCGTCGACGTTCAGTTCTTCCAGACGCTTAACCCATGCTTCGTCGATCAGGACGCCGGCTTCAACTGCGATCTCGTCAGAACCTGGTACGTAAACAGTCTCGGCCACAACACGACCCAGAATACGTTCACCCAAATCCTGTACAACCTCACCACCTTCGATAACCGGAGTCATCAGCAGGCCGTGGGAAGTGCCACAGTCGTGTTCGGTAACAACCAGATCCTGTGCCACGTCAACGAGACGACGAGTCAGGTAACCGGAGTTAGCGGTCTTCAGTGCGGTATCCGCAAGACCCTTACGAGCACCGTGAGTGGAGTTAAAGTACTGAAGTACGTTCAGACCTTCACGGAAGTTCGCGGTAATTGGCGTCTCGATGATGGAGCCATCTGGCTTGGCCATCAGACCACGCATACCGGCCAGCTGACGAATCTGTGCTGCGGAACCCCGCGCACCGGAGTCGGCCATCATGTAAACGCTGTTGAAGGATTCCTGGTCAACTTCATTGCCGTCACGGTCAATGACCTTGTCCACCTTCAGGTTTTCCATCATCTTCTTGGCCAGTACCTCGTTGGCACGGGACCAGATGTCGATAACCTTGTTGTATTTTTCGCCGGCAGTAACCAGACCCTGGCCAAACTGGCGCTCGATTTCACGCACTTCGTTGTACGCTTCGTCGATGATCTGCTTCTTCTGCGGTGGGATAACGAAGTCGTTAACACCGATAGATGCACCGGAGATCGCAGCGTAGCTGAAACCGGTGTACATCAGTTGGTCAGCGAAGATAACGGTCTCTTTCAGACCTACGTTACGGTAGGCAGAGTTCAACAGACCGGAGATCGCCTTCTTCTTCATGGCCTGGTTGACCATGGTGAAAGGCAGACCTTTAGGAACGATTTCCCACAGCAGTACACGACCAACGGTGGTGTCTGCCAGGAAGGTACGAGGCTCGAGCTCGCCTTCTTCGTTCTTCATCCATTCGGTAACACGAACCTTAACCTTGGCGTGCAGGTCGGCGGCGCCGGTGCGGTAAGCACGCAGAGCTTCGCTGGTATCCTTGAACGCAGCACCTTCGCCCTTGGCGTTGATGCGGTCACGGGTCATGTAGTACAGACCCAGTACAACGTCCTGGGAAGGTACGATAATTGGTTCACCGTTAGCAGGCGCCAGGATGTTGTTGGTGGACATCATCAGGGCACGGGCTTCCAGCTGAGCTTCCAGAGTCAGCGGAACGTGAACAGCCATCTGGTCACCGTCAAAGTCAGCGTTGTACGCCGCACAAACCAGCGGATGCAGCTGGATTGCCTTACCTTCGATCAGGACAGGTTCAAACGCCTGGATACCGAGACGGTGCAGGGTTGGTGCACGGTTCAGCATAACCGGGTGTTCGCGGATCACTTCGTCCAGGATATCCCAAACGACAGCTTCTTCGCGCTCAACCATCTTCTTGGCAGCTTTGATGGTGGTCGCCAGACCACGGGTCTCCAGCTTGCCGAAGATGAACGGCTTGAACAGTTCCAGAGCCATCTTCTTAGGAAGACCACACTGGTGCAGACGCAGGGTAGGACCTACGGTGATTACGGAACGACCGGAGTAGTCAACACGCTTACCCAGCAGGTTCTGACGGAAACGACCCTGCTTACCCTTGATCATATCGGCCAGGGATTTCAGAGGACGCTTGTTGGAACCGGTGATCGCACGACCACGACGACCGTTATCCAGCAGGGCGTCAACAGACTCCTGCAGCATACGCTTTTCGTTACGTACGATGATATCAGGAGCGTTCAGCTCAAGCAGACGCTTCAGACGGTTGTTACGGTTGATCACGCGACGGTACAGATCGTTCAGGTCGGAAGTCGCGAAACGACCGCCATCCAGAGGTACCAGTGGACGCAGATCTGGCGGCAGAACCGGCAGAACGTTCATGATCATCCACTCTGGCTTGTTGCCGGAGTTGTAGAAGGCTTCCAGCAGCTTAACGCGCTTGGTCAGCTTCTTGATCTTGGTTTCGGAGCTGGTAGAAGGAATCTCTTCACGCAGCTGGTCGATCTCTTCCTTCAGGTCGATATCACCCAGCAGCTGCTGAACAGCTTCAGCACCCATGCGCGCGTCGAAGTCATCACCAAACTCTTCCAGAGACTCATAGTACTCTTCGTCGTTCAGCAGCTGACCTTTTTCCAGCGTGGTCATACCCGGATCGATAACAACGTATGATTCAAAGTACAGAACACGTTCGATATCACGCAGGGTCATGTCCAGCAGCAGACCGATACGGGACGGCAGGGACTTCAGGAACCAGATGTGTGCAACCGGTGCGGCCAGCTCGATGTGACCCATGCGCTCACGACGCACTTTGGCCAGAGCAACTTCTACGCCACACTTTTCACAGATAACACCACGGTGCTTGAGGCGCTTGTACTTGCCACACAGACACTCATAGTCTTTTACCGGGCCAAAAATCTTGGCACAGAACAGACCTTCACGCTCAGGCTTGAACGTACGGTAGTTGATTGTTTCCGGCTTTTTAACTTCGCCGTAAGACCAGGACCGGACCATTTCCGGGCTGGCCAGGGAGATGCGAATAGAATCAAATTCTTCCGTCTGTCCCTGGGATTTCAGCAGATTAAGTAAATCTTTCATCGCTTCTCCTCGCAGAAGCCGGCGGGCATTACACCCGCCGAATCATTAACCCTTGGGTTCTGAAATAGGGGCAAGCCCTTATTCAGTCTCCAGCTCAATGTCGATACCCAGAGAGCGGATTTCCTTCACCAGTACGTTGAAGGATTCAGGCATGCCTGGTTCCATCCGCTGGTCGCCATCCACGATGTTCTTGTACATCTTGGTACGGCCGGCCACGTCATCGGACTTCACGGTCAGCATTTCCTGCAGTGTGTAAGCAGCACCGTATGCTTCCAGTGCCCACACTTCCATCTCACCAAATCTCTGGCCACCAAACTGAGCCTTACCGCCCAGAGGCTGCTGGGTTACCAGGGAGTAAGAACCGGTAGAACGCGCGTGCATCTTGTCGTCTACCAGGTGGTTCAGCTTCAGCATGTACATGTAGCCGACAGAAACCGGACGCTCGAAGCGGTCACCGGTACGGCCGTCGTACAGAGATACCTGGCCACTGTCATCCAGGTCTGCCAGACGCAGCAGTTCCTTGATTTCAGCTTCTTTCGCGCCGTCGAATACCGGTGTTGCCATCGGTACACCACCGCGCAGGTTGCGAGCCAGCTCCATGACTTCAGCATCAGAGAACGATGCGATGTCTTCTTTGGTCTGACCAGCGCCAACCACGTTGTAGATCTCTTCCAGGAACTTGCGAATTTTCGCAATTGCCTGTTGGGATTCGATCATTTCGTTGATCTTGTGACCCAGACCGCGTGCCGCAGCACCCAGGTGGATTTCCAGAACCTGACCAACGTTCATACGGGACGGTACACCCAGAGGGTTCAGTACGATATCAACCGGGTTACCGAACTCATCGTGCGGCATGTCTTCGACAGGCATGATGATGGAGATAACACCCTTGTTACCGTGACGACCGGCCATCTTGTCACCTGGCTGGATGCGACGCTTGATTGCCAGGTAAACCTTAACAATCTTGAGGACGCCCGGTGCCATATCGTCACCAGTCTGAAGCTTCTTCTTCTTGTCCTCGAAACGCTCGTCCAGCTGTGCACGCAGCTCTTTCAGCTGGTTGTGCGCAGCTTCCAGCTGAGTGTTCAGCTCTTCTTCGGACATAACCAGCTTGAACCACTGTTCATGTTCCAGAGAGTTCAGGAACTCGCGGGTGATCGCATCGCCTTTCTTCAGGCCAGGACCACGGTCAACCAGTTGACCTTCCAGCGCAGTCGCCAGACGGGCAAAGGTATCGCCTTCCACGATACGGAACTCTTCGTTCAGGTCCTTGCGGATTTCATCCAGCTGGGCCTTCTCGATTTGCTGAGCACGGCTGTCTTTGTCCACGCCATCACGGGTGAACACCTGCACGTCGATAACGGTACCTTTAACGGAAGTAGGCACACGCAGAGAGGTGTCCTTCACGTCAGAGGCTTTTTCACCGAAGATCGCACGCAGCAGTTTTTCTTCCGGAGTCAGCTGGGTTTCGCCCTTCGGCGTTACCTTACCAACCAGAATATCGCCGGCTTCAACTTCTGCACCCACGTAAACGATACCGGCTTCGTCCAGCTTGTTCAGCGCAGACTCACCCACGTTCGGGATATCAGCAGTAATTTCTTCAGGTCCAAGCTTGGTATCACGAGCCACACAGGTCAGTTCCTGAATGTGGATAGTGGTAAAGCGGTCTTCCTGAACCACACGCTCGGAAACAAGCATGGAGTCCTCGAAGTTGTAACCGTTCCAAGGCATGAACGCGATGCGCATGTTCTGACCCAGAGCCAGCTCACCCATATCTACGGATGGACCGTCGGCCAGGATGTCACCACGGGAAACCGAGTCACCAGCTTTTACCAGCGGACGCTGGTTGATGCAGGTGTTCTGGTTAGAACGGGTGTACTTGGTCATGTTGTACAGATCAACACCCGCTTCACCTGGCTGTACCTCATCATCCGCTACACGGATAACGATACGGCTGGCGTCTACGGATTCGATGGTACCGCCACGCTTGGCAACCACACACACACCGGAGTCACGGGCAACGTTGCGCTCCATGCCGGTACCAACCAGCGGCTTGTCAGCACGCAGGGTAGGTACAGCCTGACGCTGCATGTTGGAACCCATCAATGCACGGTTCGCGTCATCGTGTTCCAGGAATGGAATCAGGGACGCAGCAACGGATACAACCTGACGAGGGGAAACGTCCATGTACTGAACATTTTCCGGAGGAGTCAGAGTTACCTCGTTGCGGTGACGAACGTTAACCAGATCTTCGGTCAGTTCGCCTTTATCGTTCATGGTCGCGGAAGCCTGAGCGATTACGAATTCGCCCTCTTCGATCGCGGACAGGTAATCGATATCGTCAGTTACCTTGCCATCAACAACTTTACGGTATGGGGACTCAAGGAAACCGTAGGCGTTGGTACGCGCATAGGTAGCCAGGGAGTTGATCAGACCGATGTTCGGACCTTCAGGGGTCTCGATTGGACATACACGACCGTAATGGGTTGGGTGTACGTCACGAACCTCAAAGCCGGCACGCTCACGGGTCAGACCACCTGGGCCCAACGCGGAAACACGACGCTTGTGAGTAACCTCGGACAGCGGGTTGTTCTGGTCCATAAACTGGGACAGCTGGCTGGAACCGAAGAATTCCTTGATGGCCGCTGCAACAGGCTTGGCGTTGATCAGATCCTGAGGCATCAGGCCTTCTGATTCCGCCATGGACAGACGTTCTTTAACTGCACGCTCAACACGTACCAGACCTACACGGAACTGGTTCTCTGCCATTTCACCGACAGAACGTACGCGACGGTTACCCAGGTGATCGATATCATCGCAAACGCCTTGGCCGTTACGGATGGATACCAGGGTACGCATAACCTGTACGATGTCGTCGTTGTCCAGAATGCCGGAACCGGTGTCGGAATCGCGGCCCAGACGACGGTTGAACTTCATGCGGCCAACAGCGGACAGATCGTAACGCTCGGCGGTGAAGAACAGGTTCTGGAACAACTGCTCGGCAGCTTCCTTGGTTGGCGGCTCACCAGGACGCATCATGCGGTAGATTTCTACCAGTGCTTCCATGGCGTTGGTGGTGCTGTCAGTACGCAGGGTCTGGGAAACATAGTCACCGCAGTCCAGCTCGTTGGTGTAGATCACCTCAACAGACTTAACACCGGCAGCCAGCAGCTTCTCGTAGATTTCCATGGTCAGCTCGGTATTACACTCAACCAGGATTTCGCCGGTTGCAGAGTGAATAACAGGCTTGGCCAGCACTTTGCCCAGAATGTATTCAGGCGGTGCTTCCAGAGTGCTGATGTTGGCTTTTTCAAGCTGACGGATGTGACGCGCAGTCACACGACGTCCCTGCTCTACAATAACGTTGCCGTCGGCATCGTGGATATCGAAGCTCGCAGCTTCACCACGCAGACGCTCAGGAACCAGATCGAAGGTGATTCCGTTGCTGCCGATCTTGTATTCGTTACTGTCGAAGAACAGGTTCAGAATTTCTTCACTGCTGTAGCCCAGAGCACGCAGCAGAATAGTTGCAGGCAACTTACGACGACGGTCGATACGAACAAAGAGCTGATCCTTAGGATCGAACTCGAAGTCCAGCCAGGAACCACGGTAAGGAATAATACGCGCGGAGTACAACAGCTTACCGGAAGAGTGAGTCTTACCACGGTCGTGGTCAAAGAACACACCAGGAGAACGGTGCAGCTGGGATACGATAACCCGCTCGGTACCATTCACTACGAAAGTACCGTTGTCAGTCATGAGCGGAATTTCGCCCATGTAGACTTCCTGTTCCTTGATGTCTTTGATTGCCTTGTTGGCGCTGTCCTTATCATAAATGATTAGACGGACTTTAACGCGCAGAGGTACGGCGTAGGTTACACCACGCAGTTGACACTCTTTAACGTCAAACGCCGGATTACCCAGACGGTATCCGACATATTCCAGCGCAGCATTGCCGGAATAGCTGACAATCGGAAATACGGACTTGAAAGCCGCGTGCAATCCGATATCGTTACGCCCCTCCGGATTCGTATCGGTCTGCAGAAGCTTCCGATAAGAATCCAGCTGGATTGCCAGCAAATAGGGCACATCCATGACTTGCGGCAATTTGCCGAAATCCTTACGGATACGTTTTTTCTCTGTGTACGAGTAAGCCATCAGCGTTCCCCAGCTAGGTCACCTGCGGATCTGTCGTGCAAGCCTGCATAGGCCACGACCTTTGTCTTGAGGGCGGGTAGCCTCTCTTTTCCTTTTTCATAAGCCAGCCCGGAGTTTCCCCCTACTGCTTACGACCGGTGCTCCGGTTAACTTGGTTTGTCCGGCTATTATGCTTTGTAAGCCAGAGCCTACAGAAAGACATCAATGCGGAAATTTTTAGGCTTTTTAACGCAGAAAAAGACCTCTGCCCCACGGTAACCCCGTTGAACATGAAGTCATCAAATTCTGTTTAAACTCACTCGCAATAAATGCCGCAAGCCGAGTGCCTACCCCCGCAAACCCACCTTCCTGTGGATCATAAACCGCCAAACCAAGTTGACCAGAGCACATTTGCTTTCAAACTAGACTGCCTGGACAGACCAGTCACCTTCGCGAACGAAGGATTTTTCCCGTTACACGGCATCGCGCGTACCGCTTCTTGCATCAAAGCCTGTCAAACGGGGATAACCCCACATTTTAACAAGACTGAGAAGAAGTGCATCTGTTTTCAGAAAAATCTTATCCCGAAAACCAGCACTTGCAAATAAGTGAACCGCCATGAGCATATACCTGCTCGCTTCGTTTCACATAACAGCCAACGGTGCTTTTACGAAAAATAGCTACGGCAAACAACTTTTTCACCGTAAATATTACCAAACCGCAGAACGGAAAAAGGCCGGTGCCCGTAGGCACCAGCCATTCGACTCATTTTAACGAAATACGCTCAATGAGCCGTTAGTGCGTTGCGCAGAAATTACTTGATTTCTACAGCTGCGCCAGCTTCTTCCAGCTCTTTCTTCAGAGCTTCAGCGTCCGCCTTAGCGATGCCTTCTTTAACGGTAGCAGGAGCGCCGTCTACCATTGCCTTGGCTTCTTTCAGGCCCAGACCGGTAGCTGCACGAACAACCTTGATAACGTTAACTTTCTTGTCGCCACCGGAAGTCAGAACTACGTCGAACTCAGTCTGTTCTTCAGCAGCAGCACCAGCTTCAGCAGGAGCAGCAGCAACAGCAACAGCTGCAGCAGCGGAAACGCCGAACTTCTCTTCCATTGCTTCAACCAGAGCAACAACGTCCATTACGCTCATTTCAGCGATAGCGTTCAGGATATCTTCTTTAGTCAGAGACATTTTCTTCTCCAAAAATCTTTCAGGGTAAAACCTGTGCTCTCAAATGAGAGCGAAAAAAGTTAGTAACGAGCAAGAGACCAACAAAAATCTGTAAGAACAGAATTAAGCGGCGTTCTTCTTCTCGTCTGCAACAGCTGCAATTACACGAGTGATCTTTGCTGGTACTTCGTTCAAAGTACGTGCCAGCTTGGTCACAGGTGCGATCATTACGCTCATCAGCATCGCACGCGCCTGATCCAGGGTCGGCATCTTAGCCAGTACGTCAATCTGCTCGGCTCCGAGCAGTTTGCCGCCTACGGCCAGTGCCTTCACTTCCAGGGCGTTATTTTCCTTGGCGAAATCCTTGATGACACGGGCAGCAGCGCCTGGGTCAACCTGGGAGAATGCCAGGATAGTAGGTCCTACCAGCGCTTCTTGCAGGCACTCGAATTCAGTACCTTCAACAGCGCGACGGGCCAGAGTGTTACGAACGACCTTCAGATAAACACCGTTTTTGCGAGCTTCGCTACGCAGTGCAGTCATCTGGTCAACAGTCAGGCCGCGGTAGTCCGCGATTACAGCCGACAGAGCGCTTTGTGCAGCCTCATTGACACCAGCGACAATCGCTTTTTTGTCTTCGAGACCTAACGCCATGGGGCTTTACTCCAGTTTGGTAAAGTGCTTTCACTCACTGAGGGGCACATTGCTTACAAAGAATGGCACAAAGCTCAGTGACACTTAATACGGTGAAGGGCCAATTGTTCACACAATCGATTCACCGTCTACGCAGGAAATTAAGTTTTCAATCTCTACAACATCGGAACTAACCGAAAAGAGCTGTCTACACCTGCGATCTTTGACAGTCCTCGAATGAGAGGACCCCAAAGATGGTTTGCAATTGCGAAGATAGATCGTTAAACCCACTTCGCAATCACGAAATCGTCTATCGATTCCTACTCTTAGATGTCCAGAGTAGAAGCGTCGATAGTCAGACCAGGACCCATGGTAGAAGACAGAGAAATCTTCTTCAGGTACTGACCTTTAGCAGAAGAAGGCTTCAGCTTCTTCAGCTCAGCAATCAGAGCTTCAACGTTGGTCTTCAGAGAAGCCGCGTCGAAGTCTACCTTGCCTACTGCAGCGTGAATGATACCGTTCTTGTCAGTACGGAAACGTACCTGACCAGACTTGGCATTCTTAACAGCTTCAGCAACGTTAGGAGTCACAGTGCCAACCTTAGGGTTAGGCATCAGACCACGTGGACCCAGGATCTGGCCCAGCATACCAACTACGCGCATCGCATCTGGAGAAGCGATAACTACGTCGAAGTCCATCTGACCAGCTTTAACCTGTTCAGCCAGATCTTCCATACCTACGATGTCAGCACCAGCAGCTTTTGCGGCTTCAGCGTTTGCGCCCTGAGTAAATACAGCTACGCGAACGTCTTTGCCAGTACCGGCAGGCATGATGGCGGAGCCACGAACAACCTGGTCGGATTTACGTGGGTCAACACCCAGGTTTACAGCCACTTCTACAGACTCTTTGAACTTCACGGTGGACAGTTCAGCCAGCAGCTTGGCAGCTTCTTCAAAAGAGTAAGCCTTAGTAGCTTCTACTTTCTCTTTGATCAGCTTGGCGCGCTTAGTCAGTTTTGCCATCTTACACACCCTCCACGTTCAGACCCATGGACCGGGCAGAACCGGCGATGGTGCGGATAGCAGCTTCTTCGTCAGCAGCAGTCAGATCAGGTTCTTTGATCTTGGCAACTTCCAGCAGCTGTTCACGAGTAACGGTACCAACCTTCTCAGTGTTTGGACGGCTGGAGCCCTTAGGCAGCTTGCACACTTTCTTCAGCAGAACAGACGCCGGAGGAGTCTTGGTGATGAAGGTGAAGCTACGGTCACTGTAAACAGTGATGATAACTGGAATTGGCATGCCAGGTTCCATGCTCTGAGTAGCAGCATTGAACGCTTTGCAGAATTCCATGATGTTCACACCGTGCTGACCCAGTGCTGGACCAACAGGCGGAGAAGGGTTTGCTTTACCAGCTGCAACCTGCAGCTTGATGTAAGCCTGGACTTTCTTAGCCATGATATACCTCGTAGAGGGTTCAAACGCCTTAACAAAGACTTACGCCTTAGCCTTGGCTCCCCAACCGGAGAGTGAACCCCGGATGTTGAAAACCCCGCTGATGCATAGTTGTTTAAACTGTACAAAAGGCGGGGCTTAAAATTCCATCTTCAGCCCGACTTAACGTCGAGAGATCAGCCTTTCTCTACCTGAGAGAACTCCAGCTCCACCGGAGTAGACCGACCAAAGATCATTACTGCCACCTGAAGGCGGCTCTTTTCGTAATTAACCTCTTCCACGACTCCGTTAAAGTCTGCGAAAGGACCGTCAATTACGCGAACCATTTCACCTGGCTCGAACAACGTCTTCGGACGCGGCTTCTCGCCACCTTCCTGAACACGCTGCAGAATAATATCGGCTTCTTTTTGGGTGATCGGCTGAGGCTTGTCAGCAGTACCACCAATAAAACCAAGAACGCGAGGGGTGTCTTTGATCAAATGCCAGGAATCTTCTTCCATATCCATTTGAACCAGAACATAACCCGGGAAGAACTTGCGCTCACTACGACGCTTCTGCCCGTTCTTGATTTCTACAACTTCTTCTGTAGGAACCAGAATCTCGCCAAACTTATCTTCCATGCCATACAGCTTCACCCGCTCTTTCAAAGAGCGCATCACCTGCTTCTCATATCCGGAATAGGCGTGGACGACGTACCAACGTTTAGCCATCTTCTGTCCTTATCTAATCAAGCTGCTAACGATCCAGCCTAGCAGACTATCCAGTCCCCATAAAACCAGGCTCATGAGCAGCACTACAAGCACTACAATAACTGTGGTTTGCACAGTTTCCTGGCGCGTTGGCCATACGACCTTGCGAACCTCAGCCTTGGCATCACGGAGCAAACCCCAGAATGCCTGACCTTTCTCAGTCTGCAGAGCAACAAAGATTGCAACCGCAGCGAGCGCCACCAGAGCAATTGCCCGGTAGAGAATAGACTCACCAGCGAAATAGGAATTCCCGTATGCACCACCGGCAACGAGAATCGCCACTACCAGCCACTTAAGGCCGTCCAGGCGACTGACGTTTTCCACGTCCGTTTTACCACTCATCCAGATTTTCTCGCAGATCAGGAATTCGTCCGGGAAGGAGTCTGGCAGGCCAGGAGGGAATCGAACCCCCAACCCCCGGTTTTGGAGACCGGTGCTCTACCAATTGAGCTACTAGCCTACTGCCTTGAAGCCTAACAGCTTTATTTCCCACAGGAATTGCTTAGCCTCGGGTCGCGTACTATACATGATCCCAAAGCAAATTCAAACGGGAACGCTATCACCCCTTACTGTGTTTTACCGCACCACCAACGATCAGAAGTTACGGCTTTTTCTTTGTACGCTATTTCTATCCCAGCACCTGCCAAGTTACAAGTACGGAAACAAAAAATCACATACAGAAAAGGGGTAGACAACTGTCTACCCCTTTAAATATGGAGCTCTTAACCGGAATTGAACCGGTGACCTCATCCTTACCAAGGATGCGCTCTACCATCTGAGCTATAAGAGCCTCTTATTCAGAGAATATGGAGCGGGTAGCGGGAATCGAACCCGCATCATCAGCTTGGAAGGCTGAGGTTCTACCATTGAACTATACCCGCATCACAACCCTATGAGCTGAATTACGAGCTAGCTCATCCTGGGCTACCCTCAAGGCCGATAACTCAAGCCTTTAGAATCTGGTGGTGGGGGCTGGATTCGAACCAGCGAAGCTTTCGCGTCAGATTTACAGTCTGATCCCTTTGGCCGCTCGGGAACCCCACCTGATTTGCGCCGCTATTTTATCTCGAAGCATTTCGTTGTCAAGCTAAGTTTTTTTAGCTTTTCAAACGTTTAGACGATTTCGTTATGACTCTTAGCGAGCCATCGAACAAGTCATCTGTCGTTTGCGACACCTGCCTCTTCAGCGCGAGGCGTATACTATTGAAACTCCCCCGGCCTTGCAACAGTGGTGTCACACAAATTATCCACCTTTTCGGCAAACCCGTACCGAGAATGGATTCCTTCCCACAACTCTTTACTCAACAGCTCACGATCTTCTCGGCGAACTTCTATCCAGTATTCACTCTGGAAGCGCTCAACTTCCTTGAGTTCCGCTTCATAGCCTGCAGCCAAACGCTGCTTCAGCAGCTTGTCCGCATGGGCGCGCTGGGTGAACAACCCCAGAGATATACCATTTGCCAGCTCACCTTCTGTAATAATGAAGCTATCAATCTTGCTCGCCTGGAGTGAGCGCAACTTCCGCAGAGCCATATCACGGCTTGGCAAAGGTGGAATAAAAACCCAATAGTCTGGTGCGGTTGGCACCTTCACTTCTTTTATTTCACTACCAATAGATGCCGACATCAGCCTTTGCTGAACCTGCCCGGCAGTCTCCTGAGCCTGAAATGCGCCAATCTGAGTACATAACTGTGCACGACGAACAGGCACCTCGGTTACGCCAGGCTGCGGATTTGTAGCACGCACAGCATTACCACGTGCAATCGCTTCATCCAGCAGCTGAATCCTTTCACCAGATGTCGCGACCGGCTCCTTTTCAGGTTTTACATCCGCATCAACAGGACCAAACCAGCCGTGGTAAACGAAGTAACCGATGTTAGCGGCAACAAGGAGCGCCAGAATCCATCGCATGACCATTTTTGTTATTCCTCACGCTCCGCATTTTTTAATGCGACGCTTAACCCCTCAAATACAAGTTCAGGTTCTAACTGAACCGGTATAGCCATATTCCCTGCTAACAGCTGCCCATCACCGCCACAAAGGATGACCTTGATGTTCTGACCAAAACGCTCCGCTTCACGCTCGACCAATGAAACAGCCATGGTAAGGGCACCATTCTGAACAGCCTGAATGCTGGCAAACGTCAGACCTCGCTCCAATACAGGCTCAGGTGGCATTACTAAAAGATCTGCTGAATCCGCCATAGCTTTCAGCATGGTCTTTAAACCCGGGCAGATCAGCCCACCCTGAAACACTCCCGCACCATTAACCACATCAAGGGTCAGAGCGGTTCCGCTATCCACGACCATAACAGGCTGATCGGGATAGAGCTTTCGAGCCCCCAACATAGCCAGCCAGCGATCCATCCCCAATCGGGCCGGATCAACCTCATTGACGAACAGACCTCCCACACCATTTTCAGGTTTAGGAATCTGCACACTCACAGAAAACCTTTTTTGTATTGCCAGAGAGAGTGCCGCAATCACTTCAGCGCCGCGTACCGATGCCAGCCAGCACTCTTCTGTAGACTCAACTTCGCCTGCTATTGCTTCAACCATATCCTCAGGACTGGTGTTATTAACCACACCACGAGCAATAACGTCTCCCTGTTTGGTAACGCGCCACTTCAAACGCGTATTGCCGGCATCTATCTCAAGAATGCTCATAATTTCCTCAGAGATATCTCACCACCCGAATATGCCGTGACACCCGCCTCATTCCTGATAAGAACGGCTCCGCTTTCACTAATACCTGCCGCCTGCCCGGTAATGGTGGTATTGCCGGCATGTAGTACGACAGGGCTGCCGGCAAAAGCATCATAATCCTGCCATGCTCTTTGAAACGGCGTAAAACCATGCTGACCAAATGTTTCCAGCATCATCACCAGGTTTTCTGTTAACCGTCCTGCCAGCTTGTTTTTACTGACCGGATGTCCAAGCAGCGCGTGTACATCCGTTACAGGCTGATCAATTTTATTTTTTAGATCAAGACTGAGCGACAGATTGATACCAATACCAATAACGACTTCACAGCTTCCGGTCGGATCGCCACTGATTTCCAACAACACTCCCGCCAGTTTTTTCCCATTGGCCAGAATGTCATTCGGCCACTTCAAACCTAGTGGACTGACACCTAAGGATTCCAGGGTTTTTACCACCGTAAGACCGACAGCCAGGCTCAAACCATCCAGAGAGGTAAGCCCACCATCAATGCGCCACAGCATGGAGTAATAGAGAGAAGCACCTAAAGGACTCTGCCAGACTCTGCCTCTACGACCACGCCCCTGACTCTGATACTCGGCAATAGCAACACGCCAGCGGCTATCATCGATTATGTTCCGAACATCATCATTGGTCGAAGCCGTAATCATTTTCAGGTCGAGAGCCAGCTGTGCCGCAGTCTCGCCCTGCAACTCTTTATATATACTCTCGCGATTAAGCAGCTCAATACCTGACGGAAGTCGGTACCCTTTCCCTCTAACGGCATCCAGCTCCAAACCATAGTCTGAGAGTGTTTTCAGCTTTTTCCATACTGCCGCACGGCTGATTGCCATCGCAGCGCCAAGCTCTTCACCAGAGTGGAAACGTCCGTCTCCCAGCAATCGAATTAGATTTTCCATACAGCGGCATCTACACCTGTCGAGTGACTGATAATATAGTGTCGATAACAGAGAAGACAGCGATGGCCGTAATTTGCCGTTTCAGGTCACCTATCGCGAAAACACTGGCCTTAAGACTTTATTCTCAGAAATCAAAGCTTGGGGCGTGTCTTCTATGGAGCCTACTTTACTGCAACCTTGTCTTTGGGGGGCAAGTTATGTCAGAAGACACGTTTGAATCAGTTCTCTTATTTTGGTTTGGCGAACAAAAAGACGGCTATCCCATCGAACCACGTGGCAAACTTTGGTTCGGTGGTGGTAATGATATTGATGAGACGATACATACGTCTTTCGGCAACCTGGTTGAAAAAGCTCTGAACAAGGAACTTATTGACTGGGAATCTACCTCCCCGCAAAGCCTGCTTGCTCTCATCATCCTTACTGATCAGTTCACCCGCAGTATATATAGAAAGACACCCGCCGCTTTCTCCGGTGATGATTATGCTTTGGCACTTTCTCATAAGTGCATCGAGAACGAGTGGGATAAACAACTGAGCTTCTCGGAGCGCCAGTTTGCCTATATGCCTCTTATGCACTCCGAACAAATCGAAGACCAGGAACTATGCATTCAAGTCTTTACACAATTACAGAATGACGTTCCCGCAGATAAGAAAGAAGATGCCGGAGGTTCTGTCTGGTACGCCAAAGATCATCGCGATGTTATTGCCCGCTTTGGGCGCTTCCCCCATAGGAATTCCGTCCTGGGTCGAGAAAGCACTCTCGAAGAACAGTCGTATCTTGATGACGGGGCAAAAACTTATGGTCAGTAATTTTTGCAGGTAATCCTTGGCGTATAATCAGGCCATATTAAATGATCCGGATTATTTATATGTCCACCTGCCATAAAATTACCGAGCTTTTTGAATTGCTGGGACCGGAATGGAACAAAGATGGTCATCTCAACCTTGTCGACTTCCTTCAGGTACTGGCCGACGAAGCCGGACATAAAGGCGATCTCTCAACCTTAACGGATGACATCCTGATTTATCACCTCAAGATGCGTGGCAAAGATAAGGATGCAATGATTCCCGGAATTGCCAAGGATTGCGTAGACGATTTTAAAACCGCCCTATTGAAAGCACGAGGCATCAATCTCTGACTAGGGTCTGTTGACCCTAGCGCCTCACCTTCAATAAGGTGAGGCTTTTTTTAATCCATTCAGCGTTAACTGATTACCAGGCCACAGAAGAACCATCAAAGACTCGGAAGCAGCCAGAGTCTGCCAGTGTAAGCTCACCGATGACCTTTCTCAGACCTTGAACACTCTCTTCAACGGTGAAGAGTGCATTTTCACCGCCCATATCTGTCTGCACCCAACCAGGATGGAGAGCGACTGTCTTTACACCCTGCTCCGCCAGATTCTTCGCAGCACTCACAAGAATCTGGTTCAGGGCAGCCTTGGAGGCACGGTAGCTGTACATACCACCTGAGCTGTTATCGTCAATGCTTGCTACGCGGGTTGAGATACCGGCAATAACTTTGTGTTCACTTGCAGCCACATTGTCTTGCAGCGCCTGTATCAACAGTGCAGGAGCAACTGTATTTACTGTGAGGACTTCCAACCAGCCAGCCTGTGTCATTTCTCCAAGATTGGCACACTTTTCACCCAAAACACCGGCATTAAGGATAAGGTGATCAATCGCACGTCCCTGCAGGCGCTCAGCCAAAGCATTGATTTCATGCTCGCTAGCAACATCCAGCCTTTCGAGTTCAACAGCACTGTATTGCTCAGCTAGCCCTGCAAGACTCTCAGCCTGCTCAGGTGAACGACAACAGGCGATTACCTGCCAGCCGCTCTCAGCGTACTGACGGACGAACTCAAGACCAAGACCACGATTAGCACCGGTGATAAGCACTGTAGACATGGAGAAACCTTTTGGAGGAAAACAGCACATAGCAAAAAGCCCGAACACTAAGTGTTCGGGCTTTTCTTATTTAAAGCTTGACGGTGACCTACTCTCACATGGGGAGACCCCACACTACCATCGGCGATGCCTCGTTTCACTGCTGAGTTCGGGATGGAATCAGGTGGTTCCAAAGCTCTTTTGCCGTCAAGCAAAACTGTTTGAGTAATAAGTAATCGGCTTATTACTCGAATTTGGTGCCTGGCGATGACCTACTCTCACATGGGGAGGCCCCACACTACCATCGGCGATGCTTCGTTTCACTGCTGAGTTCGGGATGGAGTCAGGTGGTTCCAAAGCTCTTTGGTCGCCAGGCGAAAACGGTGATTGCTGTCTTGTGGACAACAATCTATGAAATCTGTCTGCTAGTTGCTGACACTTAGTATGTGTCGATCGTTCATCGCGTTACTTGCTTCACTGTCTCTTGTCTTTTAACAAGAGCAAGATCGCTTTGGCGTTATATGGTCAAGCCGCACGAGTCATTAGTACTGGTTAGCTCAACGCCTCACAACGCTTACACACCCAGCCTATCAACGTCCTGGTCTTGAACGGCTCTTCAGGGGATCAAGT
>NZ_FWPT01000015.1 GCF_900174585.1 Parendozoicomonas haliclonae
GAATACATCACGTATTACAATACGCGACGTATCAAGGTGAAACTAAAAGGCCTGACGCCGGCGGAGTGCCGAAGTCAGGCCTTGCAAGCCGCTTAACCAAAGTGTCCAACTTTATGGGGTCACTTCAAATTGAGCGCGGTTTTTTTTACTGGAGCTGTTTTTGAACGAGCAAGCAGCCGTTAACGATAAGGCAGCTCGACATGCTCGAACACTTCATCAATATCCGCCTTGTTGTGGCGTGATACTGCCTCATCCACCAGCTCCTTGGTCAGGTGCGGGGCAAAGCGCTCAATAAACTCATACATATAGCCTCGCAGGAAGGTGCCACGGCGGAAGCCAATATGGGTGATGCTGGGCTCAAACAGATGGTTGGCATTGATCGCAACCAGATCGCGATCCTGATCCGGGTCATAGGCCATCCGGGCCACAATACCGATACCCAGCCCCAGGCGCACATAGGTTTTGATAACGTCGGCATCCGCAGCGGTAAACACCACCTTCGGTGCAATCCCCTCTTTGATAAACGCATCATCCAGCTTGGAACGGCCGGTAAAGCCAAACACGTAGGTCACAATCGGATACTGGCCAACATCCTGCAAAGTCAGTTCTGACTGTTTCTGGGCCAGAGGATGATTCCGTGGCACCAGCACACAGCGGTTCCACTTGTAGCAAGGCATCATTATCAGATCACTGAACAGCTCCATCGCCTCGGTGGCAATGGCAAAGTCCACAGAGCCATCGGCTGCCATTTCGGCAATCTGGCCCGGCGTGCCCTGGTGCATATTCAGCGCCACATCCGGGAACTTGGTAATAAATTCCTGAATGATGCCCGGCAGGGCATAACGTGCCTGGGTATGGGTGGTGGCAATCGCCAGGGTGCCCTTTTTCTCGTTACTGAATTCCTGGGCAACCTGCTTGATGGAATCGACCTTACGCAGGATCTCCCCTGCCGTCTCAATAATTTTTTCGCCGGCGGGCGTGATGCGGGTCAGGTGTTTACCGCTACGGGCAAAGACCTCAACGCCCAGTTCATCCTCAAGCAAACGAATCTGTTTACTGATTCCTGGCTGAGAGGTGTAAAGACTCTGAGCCGTTGCCGATACATTAAGATCGTGGTGGGCAACTTCCCAAATATAACGAAGCTGTTGAAGTTTCATGTTGTTTGGCCTCCACCCAGCCCGTAAAGGCTGCCATATACGCAGAAGATATAAAAATATAAAGAAATATTACTTCTAAGAATAGATGGCGGTCGATACATTTGCCAGCAACCTGAAAAGAAGGAGGGTTTATCGTGAATCTTACCAAGTGGCAAAACCCTTATAACCATAGCCAATAATTATCAGTATGGATGCCTGGATTTTAGAAAGCCTGCTATACGTTGCTGCCGGTGCAGGCGTAGGCTTCGCAGTCGGACTCACCGGAATCGGTGGAGGGTCACTTATGACGCCTCTGCTTCTGCTGTTTGGTTTTCCGGCCCCGGTCGCGATTGGTACCGACCTGATGTACGCCTCGATCACCAAAACCGGTGGTATTGTTGCGCACCACCGACAGCACACAATCAACTGGAACATTGTTGGCCGGCTGGCTCTGGGCAGCATTCCTGCCTCGCTGATCACCATCTGGCTGTTAAATAATTATTTCACCGACAGTGATGCCTATGCCCGGATTCTGACCAGCAGCCTTGGCTTTATGCTGATTCTTACAGCCTTGGTACTGCTGTTTAGACAGAAGATTCTGGCGGCCGGCGAGCATGACGGGATAATCCACTGGCTGCAGGAACACTCCAAACCCACCACGATCACCATGGGTTTCTTCCTGGGCATGCTGGTGACCCTGTCTTCGGTGGGAGCAGGAGCCTTTGGTACGGCCATTCTGATGATTCTCTACCCAACCCTCGCCTCAGTGCGCGTGGTGGGAACGGATCTGGCCCATGCCGTGCCTCTGACACTGGTTGCAGGGATAGGCCACCTTCTGCTGGGCAATGTGGATTTCACTCTGCTGCTCTGCCTGCTGATCGGTTCATTGCCGGCAACACAGATGGGAGCTCATCTGGGCCGCAAGCTGCCTGAACTGCTTTTGCAGAGGATTCTGGCGGTGATTCTGTTGGCGATGGGTGTTCGCTACTCCCTCTCTATGCTCAGTATGATTTGAGTTCTCCTCTCAGCTAGTGGCGGGTTACCTTATCCAGGTAACCCATCACAAAGGCTGTAACAACAAAGGTCACATGGATCAGCAGATACCAGAGCAATTTGTCATCCGGTATCTTCTCCACATCAATAAACACCTTCAGCAGATGAATGGACGATATGGCGACAATGGAAGCAGCCACCTTGTTTTTCAGTGAGCTGGAATCCATTTTGCCCAGCCAGCTGGGCTTGGCCTCGTCATCATCCAGATCCAGCCGGGAGACAAAGTTCTCATAACCGGCCAGCATCACCATCACAATAAGCCCGCCCACCAGGGTGATATCCAACAGGGAAAGGATTTTTACCACCAGCGACATACTCTCCAGCTCAAGAATCTGGAAACTCATGTCGTATATGCGCTGGAAGAACTTGATACCCAGTAACACCAAAATCAGGCTCAGCCCCAGATAGATGGGAGCCATCAACCAGCGGCTTGAAAAGATCAGGCGCTCCAGTAACCGTTCCATCACCCTACTCCACAACGGTTATTTTCAACCGAAGAAGTGTATGCCGGTTTCTGGCAAACATTGGAAAAAGAGAAAGTGAGCAGCGTTATAAAAGTTTCATGAACCCCATGCACAATGATTCCAGACAGAGTTCTCGCCGTTTTGTATTTGTAGAAGAGTACAAATTTTATTAGAGTGGCCGGACGCTGTTAGTTAACAGTACCAGGTAGTATCCGTAAAACAGCATTATAATGAGCGGTCAGCATGAGCAGTGAGATAAGCAGTCATAAGGTTGAAGACCTTAATATTGAAGCCCAGACGGTTCTGGCAACCCCCGCCGAACTGAAAGCCAGCATCCCCCTTTCCGACAACGCCCGCAGCGTGATCGAAGACAGCCGTGAAGTGATTCGTAATATCCTTGATGGCAAGGATCACCGGGTGTTTGTGGTTGTCGGGCCGTGTTCCATTCACGACCTCAAGGCCGCCCATGAGTATGCGGATAAGCTCAAGGCACTGGCGGATGAACTCTCGGATACGCTCTACCTGGTCATGCGCGTCTATTTTGAGAAACCCCGTACCACCACCGGCTGGAAAGGGCTGATCAACGATCCCGATATGAACGACTCCTTCCATATCGAGAAAGGCATGCGCACCGCTCGTCAGCTGCTGCTGGATATTGCCGAACGTGGCCTGCCAACTTCCACGGAAGCCCTGGACCCAATATCTCCACAGTACCTGCAGGATCTGGTGACCTGGTCGGCCATTGGTGCCCGCACCACAGAATCCCAGACCCACCGGGAGATGGCCAGCGGTCTCTCTTCTGTGGTTGGCTTCAAGAACGGTACTGACGGCAGTTTGTCTGTTGCGATCAACGCTTTGCAGTCCGTTTCCAGCCCACACCGCTTCCTGGGTATTAACCACCAGGGTCAGGTTGCGGTCACCCATACCCGTGGTAACCCATACGGTCATGTGGTGTTGCGAGGCGGTAATGGCAAGCCAAACTACGATTCCGTCAGTGTGGCACTGTGCGAAAAAGAGCTGAGTGCAGCGAAGCTCAAGCCTAACCTGATGATTGATTGCAGCCATGCCAACTCCAATAAGGACCCAGCTCTGCAGCCACTGGTGATGGACAATATCGCCAACCAGATTCTGGAAGGCAATGAGTCCATTATCGGCTTGATGATTGAAAGCCATCTGGGTTGGGGCAATCAGTCCATTCCGGATGATCTCAGCCAGCTGAAATACGGTGTCTCTGTGACTGATGCCTGCATCGACTGGGAAACAACTGAGAGCAGTCTGCGGGATATGGCGGATAAGCTGCGTGACGTACTGCCTAAGCGTGACCGCAGCTAATCATTAAATAGCTAGAGATCGAGCCCCAGCTGATGAACAGGCAGTTCAAATTGGCGGGGCTCGCTATCAAACGCCCGGAGCTTTACCTGACCGGGCATATTGGAAATACGCTGATCCAGCAGCGCCTTACAGATATGACAGGTTTCATTGCCACTCCCCGGCTTACCAGCCAGATATCGGTTAGATAGCACTTCAAACCCGGCCTCGGTCACCACCACAATACTGCACAGTGCCCGGTTGCCTTGATCTTCTATATCATAATTCGCGCCCACAATATGCCGCACCCCATGCTCAGGGCGGGTGACAAAGTAGTCTGACAGGATACTTTGCTTGTAACGCTTCACGATCGACCAGTATAACTATGACAATTTGAAAGGCGGCGTAGCCTACAGGAATTTCCTGAGAGATACTATTACGCAGCCTGAAAACCCTGTTTCGGGAAATAGCTATATCCCATTACCCTCAAGATACCATTAAACGATAATGTCACGATATCGAGCCCCTCTCCCCCCCTCTTCCCGCTATATCACTCCAGAGGGGTATAAAAAGCTGGAGCAGGAACATGATGACCTCTGGCGCGTACAACGCCCTGCCGTTACTCAGGCTGTTTCCGAAGCAGCAGCATTGGGCGATCGTTCTGAGAATGCCGAATATATTTATGGCAAGAAACAACTCAGAGAGATTGATCGCCGGGTCCGCTATCTGCGTAAACGACTGGAGCAGTTAAAGATTGTTTCAGAAGTACCCGACAATCCCCGCAAAATTTATTTCGGTGCCTGGGTGACTCTTGAAGACGACGACGGACAGGAAAAGCATCTGCGGCTGGTCGGCCCTGATGAACTGGATCTTTCCAAAGGCTGGATCAGCATTGATGCTCCACTCTCCCGTATTTTGCTGGGTAAAGAGCAGGACACTGAATTTGAGTTTACGGTGGAAGGCCAGACAACCAACTACTATATCGTCGCGGTCAGTTACACAGCCCCGTAGGGCATGTTATTAATACAGCTTTCGTGGATGAAAAGTGCAATCTTCGTATTGACTTCATAAAACTCCAGAGGCGGTGCGGGCTGGAAAAGTTTTCCACAAACTTATGAACAGAATTTGGGGATAACAGAAAAATGAAAAGCGCTTTAGCTATCGCCCTGCTCGTGTCCGCCTATCTCTCCCTGTGGCCGGTTGAACTGCAGCCGGTAGCCTGGGAGGCTCCGCAAAACCCCGGTTATCAAGGTGCGTTTACGCCTAACACCGCCCTTGATGGCCTGGAACAACTGGAGATTGCTGGTGAACACGGCCCTGAAGATATTGTGCAGGATAAGGATGGCAACCTTTATACCGCCGTGAAAAGCGGCTGGATTCTGCGTAAAGATAAAGGCAGCACAGAGTTTCAGCGCTGGGTGAATACGGAAGGCCGCCCACTGGGGATGGACTTTGACAGCCTCGGCAATCTGGTCATCGCCGACGCCTTTCGTGGCCTGCTCTCTGTGGCTCCAGATAAAACCCTGACCGTTCTCACCGACACAGTAAACAACACACCTATTCTCTATGCCGACGATGTGGATATCGCACCGAATGGCAAGATGTACTTTTCCGACGCCTCAACACGTTTTGGTGCCAAAGACTACGGCGGCACCTATGAAGCCAGTCTGATGGATATGATGGAGCACTCTCGCTCCGGTCGAGTCCTGGTTTATAACCCGGCAGATAAAACAACCAGTGTCGTTATGGAAGGCTTAAGCTTTGCCAATGGCGTGGCTATGGATCCTCAGGGCCGTTTCTTTCTGGTTAACGAAACCGGCGAGTACCGAGTGCATAAGTTCTGGTTGAAAGGTGGTAAAGCTGGTTCTTCCGAGGTGATTTTCGATAACCTGCCAGGCTTTCCTGACAATATCGTAACCGGCCACAATGGCCGTTTCTGGCTCGGACTAGTTTCACCTCGGGTGGATGTTGCGGATTGGCTGGCTGATAAACCTTGGCTAAGGACTGTCGTGCAACGCCTGCCGTCGTTTGTTCAGCCCGGCGCCAAACGTTATAGCCATGTCGTTGCGATAGACGAGAATGGAAGTGTGCAGCACTCCCTGCAGGACCCGTCTGGACAGTTTGCTTTTACGACAGGAGCACTGGAAGCCGATGATGGTTATCTCTATATCAGCAGCCTGATGGAAAACCGTGCAGCGCGCTTGCCTCTCGAAGCTGCGTTATCAGACAGTATTCAACAATAACAACGGCACTTAATTGCAAGCTTTAAGCCCTGCCTCAGCTTTACGGTATCGGTCGACAGCATACCCTTTGAGTGTGCTGTCACCAGCCTGAACTTTATAAAATGCCCAAATTGACCAAAGCAGATGCTGAGCTGTCATCCAGAAATGAAACCTTTCGATTTCTGCCAATGTCGGGGGATGCCCCAGATAATCCTGCAACAGCTGTAACCCTTGCTCGTTTGGTAGTTCTGCTTCATTCACACAGGAGGCGATATCAAAGAGTGGATCATTTTTACCGGCGTATTCCCAGTCAATCAGATAGAGTCGGTCTTGCCCTTCAATAAAGTTCGCAGGCACCAGATCATTATGACAGAGGCATGTCACCTGTGGCTGTAAACGGCTTTGCCATTGCTGGAGCTGTTCTACACATTGCCTCCAATTCTCTGGCAGCTCAGCATTAGCATCGACAGCCAGTTGCGTGTAGTGGCTCAACTCATCATCAAAACTGTAGTGTGGAACCTGACGGCATGGCAGTTGATGCAATTTTTTCAGCAAGCCAATGATCAGGCTTCGTTGACCGTACACATCATCCGGCTGATAGGTTTTCCCGGTAATAAACTGAGTGACCTTAATACCTCGGCCTGGGTTTAGATAACAGGTGCGTGTATCAAGATCAGCTTCAGCAATAGCCTGCAGGCATTGTTGCTCGCGCCCCCGATCAATCAATTCACTGGTACCGGCCCCCGGAATACGTACCACATACATACCCGCGGACTGCGCACTACCCACAACCCGAAACAGATAATTATTATTGGTCATCCCTCCACTTAAAGGGTAAAGCCAGTCGATATCCCGCTCACGGATACCCATGCCTCTGGCTACTTCATTTACAACCGAGGCTTCCGGCACTAGTCGAACAAATTCGTCCGCTTCCTTTGGTGTTAAAGGGCAATATTCAAACGCTGACTCAAGCGTTGAAAAGAGTTTCTGTGGCCAGACATCCATAGGTATTAGCTCTTGCAAGGATCACAAGAGCCTTTGACACCAAAGCGATGGCACGCAGCCTAACCGGACAGTCAGCGGTGCTGACTTCAGAAACATTACAACCATAACGGAAGTTACTGATGGACAAACAATACCATTTTCATTTGAGAATCATTATCATCTAATCAATTCCTGTTGATCGACGTTGTACCATGGCGAAAAAATCATTCTTAAAGCTGACCGTTGAAAGCACCACCCTACTCACTCCCAACATGCAAAGGATTGTCCTGTCCGGCACATCACTCGCTGAATTCCCACAGCCCTGCGAGAGCGGCTATATCAAGCTTCTGTTTCTTCCGGATGGACGCCCTGTCGCCGATGAAGCCAGCCTTGCAGCATTAAATGGCCAGCGCCCGGTTATGCGTACCTATACCATCAGAACTTTTGATGCGAATAAGCTGACCATAACCGTGGACTTTGCCCTGCACGGCAAGGATGGCCACTCCGGCCCGGCCTCTCGCTGGGCCAGCAGTTGTGAGGCTGGTGATACCATATGTATTGCCGGACCGGGCCCAGTCAAATTGATTCACCCGGAAGCGGAATGGTTCTTCCTGGCTGGGGATATCACCGCCCTGCCCGCGATCAGCTGCAATCTGGAACAACTGCCTCAGGACGCGAAAGGCGTAGCCATTATTGAAGTGCCAGACTTGGCCGACCAGCAAAATCTTCAGGCTCCAGCTGGCATAGATATTATCTGGGTTACCAGCCAGCAGGCTTTACTGGATGCCGCCCTTGCGCAAAGCTGGCCAGAGGCTGACGTAGCGGCATGGTGCGCCTGCGAGTTTTCCGCCATGCGTCAGATTCGTCAGTTCCTGAAAACTGATAAGCAGCTGCCACGGGAAAAGCTCTATATCAGTAGCTATTGGAAACAAGGCAGCTCTGAAGAAGAGCACAAGAACGTTAAGCGTCTGGATGCTGAAACCGAAGAGGCTTGATTGCTATCTCGTATAACTATCAGCCGGTAAAAGCCGGCTGATTTACAGCACCGAACACCTTTGGAGAGCTTTCTATAAACCCAACCTGTAAAGATTTGGCTTGCCTTTATTCCCCACATAATCTTTGTTAATCTCCCCGCCCCCTAAAAATACAACCAATAATAAAAACCATGAAGATTAATGTTGTTGGTGTCAGCGGCAGTGGTAAATCTACCCTTGCCCGAAAGCTTGCTGATGCCCTGAATGCCCCTTATCTGGAAATGGATCGTTTGTTCTGGAAGCCGAACTGGCAAGAGCCGACCAATGAGGAGTTTTTCCCAAAACTGGAGCAGGCACTCAAGCAGGACAGCTGGGTACTGGATGGCAACTTCAGCCGTACGAATTCTATCAAATGGTCTGAGGTAGATTTGGTGATCTGGGTTGATCTGCCTTTTTGTCAAACCCTGTTTCAGGCGATCAGCCGGGCACTACGCCGGGTGATTTCCCAGATTGAGCTTTGGCCGGGAACAGGCAACCGTGAATCCTGGGGCAAACTTATTAGCAAACAGTCCATTGTCTGGTGGACAATTCGCCACTACCAATCGAACCGGGATAAATACTGTCGGCTAATGGCTGATCCAAAGTATCGTCATATTCGGTTTATTCGATTGAACTCACACAAGGAAGCTGAAGCGTTGATTACGCAACTCGTCAGCATTCAGCAGGGATGAATCAAGTCTGCGGGGCCAAAGACAGTCGACGTTTGATTTGTTAGGGTCTGAATCAGGAATGGAATAAGAAGAGAAAGAATACCCATGGATTGGCAGGCATTTTTAAAGAAACACCACAGAGCCATTATTGCCTGGTGCATCATCCTGATGATTGCACCGTTCTTTATCGAAATCATTATTGTTGCTGATGTACTGGGTGCGGAAGTCGCCGTCAGTTTCTTTGTCTTACTGTTCAATGACTATAAAAATCGTTTTATTCTCAAACTCCATCAAGCCAAAGAAATCTTCAAGACACTTTGCCTGATTATCCAGCAGCATCCTATCGCCCAGGGGCATATCTATGGTTTCCATTTGGTGATGAGTGTGGCCTGCGTTTTAATGACCGGCTCCGTGATTTATGCAACGGCCGTCTGGTACCCGATACTGATTCTGGGGCAGCAAAGCCCTTGATCACATAAAAACAAAAGAAGTAGAACACATGACTATTCAGCTACTCCCAGTCACCCGGGAGAATGCCCATCACGCTTTGACTATCCGCGCAGCCGAGCCTGAGCTCTATTATCTGCACTTCAACACCCACTGGCTCGGTCATACCCTTACGAATAACGATATCGAGTGTGCTTTTATTTCCACTGGGAAGGAGATTGTTGGGTTTGTCGCTTTTGGCCAAAGTTACAAGGACCAGTATCTGACTCAGCCACAGGGTCAAAACCTTGCTGAGCTGCACCATATCGTGATTCAGCCAGAACACCAGCATAAAGGGGTAGGAAAACAGGCGATTCAGTTAATAGCAAAACAGCTGGAAGGTCGGGGTTATTGTTCTCTGCAAGTGGCCCACCACCCCGATTCTGAGAAGGCAGCCCGGTTTTATCAGAGTCTTGGTTTTTATGAGGTTGGTTTGAAAGACGATGAAGACCGGCTACTGGAGATAGATCTGCCGGCCCTCATCCAAGCGACTGTGGCCTAACGATTAAACCGCTACCGCCACATCACTCTCCACTTCATTCTCCCAGACCACCGGCTGCTTGAAGCTGCGCTGGAGGAAACCACCGTAGCGCTCTTCCAGCTTATTGCGCTTTATCTTCAGGGTTGGGGTCAGCATATCGTTATCAATCCCCCAAACTTCTTCAGACACAATAATATGATCCAGACGCTGATGTCCTTCGAGCTCACTGTTCACTTCCGCCAGTGTCTGTTCCAGCTTATGGCGCATGGCTTCTGACTGGCCTCGCACCTGCTCATTCATAACCACAACCGCCAGCGGCTGCTTGCGACCAATGCCCATCACACACACCTGCTCGATATCAGCATTGCGAGACAACAGACTCTCAATCGGAACCGGCGCTACATACTTGCCTTTGGCGGTTTTGAACTGCTCCTTAACCCGGCCAATAATCTTCCAGGCTCCAGTCTCACCATCATAATGACCGCTGTCACCGGTATGGAACCAGCCATCGGTAAAGGCGTCATCTGTCGCTTCCGGTTTTTTGTAGTAAGCCTTAAATACAGCCTTGCCCCGAATCAGAATCTCACCCTCATCGGAGAGCTTCATCTCCACACACTCGTTCTGGGCGCGCCCGATAGTTCCAATCTGATCCGAGATAAATGGCAGGTTGCCGCAGGATAGGCCGCAAGTTTCGCTCATTCCCCAGCCTTCAGAAATGGGGATTCCCAAACGCTGAAACCACAGCAGAACACCCGGAGAGATCGGCGCAGAGCCGGAGGCAAACAGCTTGGCTTTATCCAGCCCCAGCTGTTTCCGAATCTTGGCAGCAATAAATTTACCCAGGAACGGGACTTTGAGCAGACGCTGGAGCTTCTCATCCGGCATCTTGGCCAGAATCTGGGACTGGAACTTCACCCATAACCGCGGAACCGAGAGGAAGAAGGTTGGCTGGGCATGGCGAACATCATCAATAAAGGTATTCAGCGACTCGACAAAGAACACTTCCTGCGGCTCATAGATGCTGACCATCTCCACCACACTACGCTCGGTAATATGTGCCAGTGGCAGGTATGACATGCACCGGCTGCCGGAGCTGGCATCGAGCCGTGAGGCGCAGTTGCTGCTGGACGAAGCCATATTGTCATAACTGATCACCACACCTTTCGGAAGTCCGGTACTGCCGGAGGTGTAGACCAGCGTCATCATATCTTCTGGTTCTGGTGTATGAACGGTCTCGACCGGGGAATACTGAGTGAGCCAATCCTGATAGTGCTCAGCACCTGCCATTGTTAAATAAGGAAAGGTGACTTTCAGGATATCCGCTTCAAACGCCTGCTCCGCGGCCTGGGTGCTGTCCAGCTTGCCGATAAACACGGCTTTCGCTTCACTGTGACTCATCACATGGCGGATGGTATCGACATTAGCCGTGGAATAGATGGGAACACTGATCATACCGGCCATCATGATGGCCATATCAGTAATAAACCACTCAGCACTGTTTTTCGCCAGAATGGCGATGCGATCACCGGCTACAAAGCCTTTCGCCAGCAAGCCGGCCGCGATTGTACGGGCCTGTTGATCGGCTTCCGCCCAGGTGGTTGAGTGCCAGTGTCGGTCGATCGGTTGCTGCAACCAGATTTTATCAGGGTGGCTGGCCACATTGCGGGAAAACTGGGCAAGGGGCAGGAGATAATCCATAGGTCATCCACTCTTATTGTTATTGTTGGGCTTTTCTTATTGTTTCGGTTGCAACATTCACTGCAAAAACAGCTCTGGCACCGGAGTTATGGCCTCAGTCTCGCAGATTCTTTGACCGTGGTGAAGTGTCCGAAATGACAGATGGGTCAATAGGCCGGAAGAGAGCCCGGCCCGGAAGAGAGAAAATTTATGCTTTCAAGCTGGCAACCAGACTCTCCGCCGCCAGCTTCGCAGAAGCCCGGTACTGGCTGACCAGAGCCAATGACACCAGACTGTCCAGATTCAGATAGAGTGAAGCCAGACCAAAGGCGACAGCGTCCCGCTGTTTCTTGCTGGCCTTGGGATAATCCCCTTTCAGGATAGTGGCCAGATCGCCAATAAACCTGTTGGTCCAGGCCTGCATCTTTTCCTGCAGGTAGGCATCCTGCCCGGACGCAAAGCACAGGGAGCTCACCACCTGAATCAGCTCCGGATCACTGGCGTCATAATCAAACAGAAAGCTGATTAACACCGGCACGGCCTGCTGCTTTGGAAGCATCTGCAGCAGTTCCTGCCACTGGGCATCAGAACGGCTGACCACCCGCTCGGCCAGCAATCGCACCAGATCATCCCGGTTGCCGACAAAGTGCCGTACCAGACTGCGCTGCAGACCGGATTCTTCGGCCAAACGCTCAAGGGTACTGCCATCGAGGCCATAGCGGGCAACACAACGCTGGAATGCCTGCAGAACCTGTTCGGTCCGTTCTTCCTTTTTACTGGGTCTGCCCATACCTGCGGGATCTATCGCTATGAGAATAAATAAAAGGGAATGCTATTGAATATCGAATCAAACGACAAATATTTCTGGCGGGAAAGGTGAGAATTATTAATTTGATGAGTAATAAAACTGTGGTTACCCACGTGCCAGGTAACCACAACAAACAACACCCCTTACAGATCCATATATTTCGCCATATCCTCAGCCTTACACATAGGGGCTGTGAGCTGCTCCAGGGTTAACGGGCGAATATCCGGGCCAAATTCTGCCTTCAACGTGTCATTAAAAATTGTCAACCACATCTGTCTGGCTTCGACATTCGCCTTTTGCATATCACCATTATGCCTGCCAACCAGCTCGTCAGTTTTCTCCTTCCCCCAGGACAGCAGAATCCTCATTAGGGAGGTATCAGGAAGACCAGCATCATCTTTGGGCAGATGCCGGAATGGCATCAGGAAATAGGTATGCGAGGCACTATTGGCGATAAAGCGCGTTTCTGTCGCTTTATGGCAATAGATGCAGGCACTGGCATGGTTCAGTTTTTTAGGGGTATCACAAGCTTCTGCTGTGGGCTGCCATACACCTCCAATTTCCTGAGACGGCTTCAGCTCAAATACACGGTGGTCACCGATCTTGTGGCCATCGGGTCGGGAAGCAGCTGTTGAGGCTTTAAAGTTAACTTCATTGGCGGCATTCTTTTTCTTTTTTTTCTTCTTTATCGTTTGTCCCGATTCCTTTTCAATCAAACCATTGATTAATGCGGATTTCCCAGAGCCCGGCGCTCCGATAATCATCACGGCCCCGTCATGAATCTCCGGGTTATAGCTGAATGGGGAGTTCTCTACCCCCTGATGTTTTGCTTCATACGCTGTGCGCTGTTCGGATGTTTTCAGTGCTTTCACTTCTTCGAGGGGCATCTGGTAAACCGGTCCCACATCTTTCATATCCTGAGCAGAGATAAACGGCTTCACATCCTGCTTCGGGGTCACAATGTAGTTCCATAGCTGACGCACCAGACGAACCAGCTTCAGGTTCATAAACCAGGAATCTTTCTTCCCCTCGGTGACTTCGACCTTTTCCCCGCTCCGGGTCTGCCCCGCCTCTCTTCTGGCTTCGTTAAGCAACTTCGTCATATTCGACGGCGATGGCGACGACTTCCTGTCGATTCCAAACCCCATACTGACCTCCTGTCTGCCATTTTCCCTATGCAACACCTTTAAACCATAGAGCACATCAGCGGTCAGGATGGGGGGGGGATATCACCTTGGGGGACGGTGGATAATGGTGCCAGGTTTCCAGTAACTCCGCAGGTAATGGTTCGTGAGCACTGGGCTGCTGAAGAATACTGCGCACCCGCTGAAAAGCCTCTCTGCGCTCAGCTCGCCGAGGCCTCAGTTCATCAAACCGGGACACTGGCGTTTTCAGATAATGAAAAGAGGCATACTCCGCATAATCCTTGAACACTTCATCATGCAAGGCAGCAGAAAAGGAACCTGTCATCAGAAACTTACCTTCATCAGAGCCCTCCAACGCGGCAAACAGATTAGGAGGCAAGGCAGGCATTAAACAGTGAATCCCCCGCCGGGTGAGGCTTTTGGTATCAAAGAAGGCTCCGCCAATACCTACAGTAACCATTGATCCGGTGTGGCCTCGTAAATTGCGATAGTGCTTTAAAAAATATTCTGCTGAAAACAACGTGGCGCCGGTACTTACAAAATCCAGCAACAGCCAGGGTTTATCTGCAGGAAGATGACCGAGAAACTCATCAAAGTGACGATAGAGGCAGCTCTTATGGGTGTCCTGTAAATGGTAAACAGGTCGGACGGCATCCAGATTCACAAAGGTAAAGCACTTGAACTGGCTCAGGGGAATATTGGCAGCCACCTCGTCACTGGCTCGGTTCTTGATACTGGCTGTAATCAGTGCCGGGCTGCGCCCAAGACCGATATAGACATATTCGCCGGCCGGCCACTTTTCCAATAACAGATCAACCATCTGTTCCAGCTCTTGCCGGGCGGCCTGGGATATAGCTGGAAGACTGGCAAATCCCTGATGATCATCGCCTTTTCCGGATCCAGCCGACGCCTCCCACGTAAACAATATGCCGACCACCAGCAGCAAGACTAAAAGACTTCTCCCCATAATAATTCTGGCCATTCAACCTTGTTATTGTGCGTTCAAGCGAGACAACTATAGCCACTCGCCGGCCCTTCTGATCTCCAAGCGAGAGTGATGCGTTATCTACGCACAAACCAAACCTTACCTGCAGTTAAATTCAGTAGGCTTATCGCGAATAAAGTCCACATGATGGTTAAAAGAGCACAACCATTGGCTGCTGGCTGAGTCGAACAGCCAAAGCTTATGTTTTGCAGGTGATTCCTATGATCAAGCGCGGTCACTCACACCATCATAGTTCCAGGCATAATCATGGAACCAAGCTGGCTCACAACCTCCGGCAACATAAGCATGTCTTTACCAGATTGGGGGATATGTTTTCCATCGAGCTTCCTGACAGATGGATCTGCAGGCGTTGTGATGATTTGATGTGGGAAAGTACGACCTGCGCGTGTGGCGTGGATATACGTTGTCGAACCTGCGCAAATATTGCGCCTACTCCACGATGCAGTAATAGCAGGTGTTTAACATCTGAATACGTCAACACCACCCCTTGGACAGAGCGGCTTGATCAGGAAATCTGGCACCAGGGCTGGGTGGTTTTGCTTAACCGCCCCCGAGGCGCTAACTGCATGAATATCCCCTGGGGGCCATTCGATCCTCAGGATCACCCCAGGCCATCCAGTCAGGGCGAGTTCTTTAAAATGATGCAAGAAGCGTCTCTGGTGGAATTTGGCCGTTACCGGAATGCCTTTGTTCAGGAATATGATGTGGATCCTGAAACACATCCGATGCTCGGGAGCGTGTTAACGTTGCCACCAGATTATCCGCACTCGGTGCTGAATGGTGTCACTGTTTATGAACTCAGAGGGCTTCCCGATAGTGTTGCCAACAATCCTGAGCTGGCAACGTTCAGGGCCACCTCTTCTATCTATATGTTGCGGGGTTTAAAAGACAAACCTGAGTTTTTAGCGATTCCCTTATTAACGTCCCGCTTTATGGACAAGGATCGGCGTCTCTTGATTCCTGAAGAGATGAGTATTGCCGTTGTGGATATTGAAAATACGGCCAACCCAGTATCATTTACCAAGGTGCAGGTAGAATCGGTTGTTCCAGCAATACAACAACCGGTGAATCTCAAACCAGCACGATACCAGTTGGTTTTTGTGGTAGAAGATAAAACCGTAGGGCAATACATGCCCAAATTAGATTCCGCCCCCGTTAAAGAAGCGGCTCTGTCACAGGGTGCCTCAAAAGACAACCTCTCCGCCGAATCGGGAGAGCTTCAATCGTTAGCCAAAGAGCTGGATAGCCTGTTAAGTCAAGCCATCGCCAGAACAGAAACAGCAAAATCAGAGTTTGTTGAACCTGAAGCTTCTCTGCCTGCAAAAATGTTATATCCCAAGACGGTCGTAAGAAAAGAATTGGTGCGCAAAGATGTCCTGAATTCCGCCTATCTTCCTGTTCCCTATAAAGCCCGATTTCAAATTTCACCGCAAACATTGAAGGGGTTCTTTATAGAGCCTACATTCCGCGTCAAGATTGACTCGTTCCCCTCCCACAACGCTGATCCGGTGATCTACCAGCTTGAGGGATTACCGCAATGTGTCATCTCTCGGCACGATCTGGCCGGATTAACAACGACATCGCCTGTTTACCTGTTAGAAAATTTCAATGGGGTGGGTAAAACGACAATCAATCTGGAGATTTCTTCACCGCGCTCTGCTCGAAAGCGCATTGCGTATATCAATATGGATGATGCTTCGGCTCCTGTGATTTTCAATGCTGAACTCAAAAAATGTACGCCACACCCATCAATCAAAAATAAAGAAAATATTTACACACAAACAGCTGTCTTGCCTTCGGTCTGGTATCAATTGGTTTTTGCAGTAAAAAGCACGACCAACACAGATTCATCTTCAGGTGTTGAAGGACGTGAATGCATAAGTCACCATCGTCACGAAACAGAACGTATGCAGGCGCGCGTAACCTGGAAGTGGGATAGCTCTGGCTCCAGGGATCCGGTGGAAAATATGGAGACAGGTGGCGTTAGGTCATAGCCTTATCAGCAGCCTTCATAGAAAACAGATACCCGGACAGCTTTTCATAGGCACAAAAGTCCGCCAGCGTCTCGCAACCTTCAATCCCATAATACCGGCAATACTCCTCCAGCGGCAATACGACAGCATCATCACAAATAACCGGGGAGGCCCCTTCCCTGAGCTTGATAGTCAGATAATGGCCTGAGTTCGCGGAACTGCCCAGGTGGCAGACAACGCTGGTCACCTTGTAACGCTGATACACCTTATCCCGACCGGTAAGGGTGGCTTCAGGATTATTGTTGTCTGGCAGATAAATGGGAATTTCAACCGGCTGCTCAATACTGTTTAACAGCTCCCTGCCCTGCTCATTAAGCTTAAATGGCCGCCCATAATCATCTGCGCCAAACACTTTCATCTGCAGAATAAAATTCTCTGGAGCCTTGGTTCCCCCACACTGAAAACCCATCTGCTTGGTATCCTCATAAGTCTCCTGAAGCACCTCCCGCACATCGGCAGTAAGAGGCAGGTCTGGATGATAAACACCCGCAGTCGCCAGCTGTGCAGACGACCAGTTAATGCGATCTGCGTCGCCCAGCACCTCTTTGCTTTGGTAATGATCCAGACAGTTCTGTAAAGTCATGGCCTGTCCTTCATCCACCCGGGCTTCCACCGACTGAATCAGCAGTGGGCTGGCCTGACCAGCTGTATGGCTGTAGAGAGTATGCTCGCCCCGCTCGATTCGATGATGGTCAGCCGTGAACAATACACAACGTTTATTCAGATTCAGGCCCAGGGTATCGGCCAGATCCATGGCAAACTCCTGAGGGTCCTGCTGACAGATCAGCTCCGGCGATAATTCCGTTCCCAGAATCATCTCCGGAATATAACGGCCACACACCTTGCCGAAGTTCTGGTAGTGCTTGAGGAAATCCAATTGCAGGCCGCAGAGCACTTCATTGTCACTGGAAGGTTGGCTCAGCGCCCGGCACAACGCAACAAACGACGCTTTCATTTCCAGATAGCTGCGGAAGCTGTTGGCATAACGCCCCCGCCCTGTACGCTCAAATTGAGCAATAGCTGCTCTGGCCTTCTCTTTCACCTGGTCCATCCGTTGCTGACTCAGCTGGCAGCAATGCTCATCCCAATCAGCCTGACTCATAAGCTTGGGTTTCTTGCCAAAGCGTACCGGTGGCATATCACGATTTACCAGATCGATGGCTGTCCCCTCATCGATCCCGGAGTTTTCCAGCTCCGCCAGCAGATTCCCATCGACCAGTGTCTGGGCAAGCATCTGCAGTGCACTGTTCATAAAACACATATTGCCCCAGTTATAGAGACTGTTGCCGTGCAGTTTCAGGCCAGAACGGGCCAATGCGTCTGTCGTTGAAACCTGCGGGTAACCCCTATGCGTCGCTTCGATGCGCCGGTAATAGCGTTTTAACTGTGCCTGGCTGAGAGAGTCTGGCGTTTCATCATCCCGATCCAGCTTGCCGTCACGGAACAGATAGCCAAATGTCCAGTTGGGGAAAGCCATCTGCAAGGGGTCATCTGCAGGCTGCTTCTGTCGGGACTGAAAAGCTTTAAAGCGTTTGAGTGCCTTAAGCAGGCGACCCGGATTGACCAGATCCTGATCCTGGGCACCGGCCATCAGCTCGCGAC
This sequence comes from Parendozoicomonas haliclonae, assembly GCF_900174585.1. Lineage (GTDB taxonomy): Bacteria > Pseudomonadota > Gammaproteobacteria > Pseudomonadales > Endozoicomonadaceae > Sansalvadorimonas > Sansalvadorimonas haliclonae. The sequence continues at coordinate 18,090 of NZ_FWPT01000015.1, forward strand.
ATTCAGCCAAATCGCTCACCAAAGGCGGCTCACCGTTCTGACAGTTCTCCCGGGCAAACTTGAGCAATCTCAGTGCATTAATCTGAACAGAGTCATACACAAAATCTTCCGCCCGCTGCTGACCAAGAATGGCATCCAGCTCGTCTCTGGACTCCAGCAGCATCCGCGGGCAGACAAACTCACCACCGTAATACAACTTTCTGGCCAGGAAACTGCCCCATCGTTCCGTGGTTGAGTCCGCGGGATTCAGGGGAACAGAAAGACGCTGGAACAGCTGATTGCGGTTGCGATTCTCGCAGGCAATACGCTGATTAATCTGCTGCTGATCAGCACGCTTACGACGCTGCCTTTGGGCACGATTTGAAAGCCTGGGCTTGTGTTTCTTCGGTTGAACCTTGCGTGTCTTGACTGGCAACGAAGAGAGCGGATTGAGGATATCAGTGCTGGGAGCCGGCGAATGCCCAATACTTAGCCCCAATGTTGCACGCACCGAAGCAACACTCCATTGCCGCCAGCGCTGCAACTGATCCTTGACCCGATACAACACACTGCCATTGAGCAGCGACCGGGGGCCAAGCAGGTACGAAACCATAGAGGAAGCCATTGCACACCATCCCTGAAAAGAAAACAGTCCTGCACATTCAGACTTCCTTGCCCGGCCAAGGGTTCCCGTAAGGAGCCCCCGACCAAAGGCTAAGGCCTTGCAAAATCAGGCTTAGAGCGTGCTGATCACCAGCCAGGTGATATAAGCAAAGAATGCTGCCAGCAGCATGGCACATTTGTAGGGAGCCACCTTCCAGATGGCCACAGACTGAACACCGCCTTTCCCACCGGCCTGCCTCACCAGGGTTTTGCTGGAATAGATCACCGCCACCAGCAAAACGGTAATGCCGACCATCACCAGCATATCGATATGCAGGGAGTCCGAGTCCACGGCAATCGGGCCACCCAGAAGGCCCGATAGACCAAGCACGGCCAGAATATTAAAAATATTGGAGCCAATCACAGTTGCGGCGGTCATATCGTGCAGACCTTTCCGTGCGCTGATCACCACAGCTGCCAGCTCTGGCAGGCTGGTCCCCAGAGCCACCACCGTCAGGCCAACAATCAGTTCATTAACGCCCATGGCCAGAGCCACACCTTTTGCGCCCCACACCAAAAGCTGGGAACCGAGAACCAGCAACAGCAGCATGGCTACGGCTTCAATGGCCGCACGGGCCGTGGAGATCGGCAGTACCGGCACATCCTGCTCATCACTGCCACCGGAGGAGGACTTAAGCAGATAGACAGCATAGGCCAGGAAGGCGGCTGTAAAGATCATGCCATCAATAGGCGTCAGCGTGCCATCGGCGAGCATAAAGGCGGCAGCGATAGTACAAACCAACAAAATCAGCAGCTCGCGATAAACCACCCGGGCATTGATCATCAGTGGTGCGATAAGACCACCAATCGACAGGATCAAACCGATATTGGCGATATTGGAACCGACCACATTACCGATGGCGATACCACCGGAACCATTAAAGGCCGCGACCGAAGAGACCACCAGCTCCGGAGCCGAGGTGCCAAAGGCGACCACAGTCACACCAATGGTCAAGACCGACATACCCAGCCGGAAGGCCAGCGTTGAAGCCACTTCAACCAGACGATTGGCACTCCAGCACAAAACGCCGAAGCCAACAAGAATCGCCAGGATAAAGGAGAGAATAGAAACCATGAAAAGTACCGAGGGCAGAGTCATCAGATAATAGCTGCCAGGCCCTCATACCGGCATCCATTATCTGAGTCTGGCCAAATGCTGCACTGTCAGCATCGTATACACCATGGCCATTGTTCCAATATGACAATGCGCCAATGCATGTTGATGTATACACCCGTGGTTAACGTCTTGCTAACGACACAGGCAGGCTACTCCCTCAAAGTGGCGGCATTATAAAGCCCGATCAAGCTCTGCCCTACCCGTGGATCACACCATCATCGTAAGCATCAACCGCAACCGACAGCCCTGTTGGCTATCACACTTGCGACAGCGTTCAGGTACACTCAGGTACCTAAAGTAATAATGCCAACAAGACCGAGATTTGTATGACGTACCCTATTGGCACACCCGGCACCCCCTGGGGCGAGACAGAAAAACAGCAATGGCTGGCACAGCAGTCCATCAAGCGCAGCTATATGGAAGAAGTTCTGGATAAGCTGGCCGCGCTGCCCGAGTACTGGCATATGGATAAGTACGGAGCGTTATCGATCGATCCCATGCGCTATCCCCTGTTTGTTATCAGGAACAGTTCCTTCGACGCGAATAAACCTACTGTGCTGATTACCGGTGGTGTTCACGGATATGAAACCAGTGGCGTACAAGGCGCGATCGGCTTTGCCATGCAGGCAGCTCAGCCTTATCTCGAACATTTTAATTTTGTGATTGCACCCTGTCTGAGTCCCTGGGGTTATGAAACCATTAACCGCTGGAACAGCGCCACATTTGACCCTAACCGTTCGTTCACGGCCAACAACCGGGGAGACACTGTCACAGTGGAAGAATCCGGCCTGTTAACCACCTGGCTGGATCAAAGCGGTTTGACCTTTCTGGCTCACTTTGACCTCCACGAAACCACCGATACCGATAACAGTGAGTTCCGTCCGGCGCTGGCGGCCCGGGATGCCATCGAACAAAAGAGCTGGAATATCCCTGACGGCTTCTATGGCGTGGGTGACAGCAGCAAACCGGAACCCGGTTTCCAGAAGGCCATTATTGATGCGGTCAGTCAGGTGACCCATATTGCCGATGCCGACGACAATAACCGGCTGATTGGCGAGCCTCTCGCTCAGTATGGGGTGATTAATATCCCTAAGGGATCACTGGGTCTGTGTGCCTCGGTCACCGATGCCCCTTATGTAACGACCACGGAAGTCTATCCCGATAGCCCACGCGCCACGGATGCCATCTGTATTGCCGCGCAGATAGCCGCTATTCAGGGTGGACTGGATTACCTGATCAAGAACAGGACCTGATGATCATTTTTGAAGGCGATAGCTTCAAAATCAGAGAACTCGAAGAAACCGATGCCGAGCCGCTGTTTACTAACTATCACAGCTGCCCGGTATCGGCTCGCTATGTCTCGACTCGAGTTCATATTGATACGGATCAGACGTTGCAGGCTATTCGCCGCTGGCGGATGCACTACCGGAAAGAGAATCCATCCCTGCTGGTATATGGCATAACCACCGAACACACCGATGAACCGGTTGGTGTGCTGGTTCTGGTATGGCAGACAGATCATGCAGAGATTCACTTTGGCTTATCGTCAGCCTGTTCCGGAAAGGGTCTGGCAACCAAGGTTTGCAGTGCTGGCCTGAAATTACTGCACAGTAAAGGCGTTCGAGATGTACGCACTCAGCCTTATATTGGCCATAAGGCCAGCATCCGGGTGCTGAAAAAGTGCAGCTTTGTGGATCACGGGCGGTTAAAACAGCACGCGCCATTTCCTGCCCTTGGGGATGGTTTGTTTGATTGTGCAGATATGCGCCTGCAGCTTGAACCAGCAAACACTGGTTCAAGCTGCAGGACTGAGAATAGCAATCGCTGCTAGCTATCGCGCGACATTACCAGCCACATTCAGAGCATCCCAGGTACGGGCAAACGGCGGGGCGTAACAAAGGTCAAGATAACCCAGCTGGGTTGTCGTCATTCCGGCAGTGATGGCGGCAGCCAGCACATTCACCCGGCCTATGGCCCCTTTCTTGCTGATAATCTCACCACCCAGCAATACTTTGGTGTCCGGCTGGTAAACCAGTTTAATGGCAATATCTTCCTGACCGGGATAATAATCAGTCTGGTTCTTATCCCGAATCACCGATGTCTTCACCGGAAGGTTATGCTCACTGGCCAGCAGTTCATTAACCCCGGTACAGGCCAGCTCATAATCCAGTACTTTCAAACACGAAGACCCCAGGAACCCTTCCAGCACGGTTTCCTTGCCCGCCAGATGATCAGCCATCATCCGCGCCTGTTTGTTCGCCGTTGTGGCAAGAGGCAGAAACACCGGCTGCTCTAACGACAGGTGATGCACAATAGCGCAATCCCCGACGGCATAAACCGATGCATCTTCTGTCGCACCAAATTTATCAACCAGCAGCGCACCATTGGCCAGCTTGGGCAGATCAAACAATTCAGTATTGGGGCGGAACCCCAGCGACAGAATCACCAGATCGGCCTCAATGTCACCGGAACAGGTTTCGATAACATAACCATTCTGGTGATCCTTAATCCCCGACACTGTACAGCATGTACGCAGATCACCACCCGCCTCACGTACTCCCTGTTCTACCACCTCAATCAGCTCTACACTGAACTGGCGACTAAGAATGCGTTCTTCCCGCTCAATAACCGTAACCTGCTTGCCCAACTCAAAAGCGGCATCAAACATTTCCATGCCGATATAACCGCCACCAATAATACAAACCCGCTGGATTTCAGGTTTCTGCAGGGCGGCCTTCAGGGCCAGACCATCTTCCAGACTGGTCAGAGTAAAGACATTCGTGGGGTCATAGTCACCAAAGTCAGGCACAATCGGCCGGGCGCCGGTGCAGATCAGCAATCGGTCATAGTCGATCACAGCCTCTTCTCCCTGCACACGTACTTTCACGGTTTTACCGGCCCGGTCCAATGCTACTACTTCGGTTTCCAGACGGATATCCAGACCTGATTGAATGGCCTGCTCAGGCGTACGGGAAATCATTCGTGAGGTGTCGTCAAACAAACCGCCGGCAAAATACGGCAACCCGCAACCGCCAAACGAGATGTAATCCCGCCTTTCAATCACAATCACCTCATGGTCCGGACAGTTGCGCTTGCACTTGGCGGCAAAACTCATCCCGGCAGCATTGCCACCGATCACAACCACTTTCATTGGGTTCAATCCATCAATAGAGACAAAGAGTTAAATCTGGCTGGCGGCAGTATCATCGACCCGGGTATTAAACAGCTTCAGATCCAGTGTTCTGTTGCTGCGCCCGGTCAGAACCCCCGCCAGCATAGAGCCAGAGATATTCAGCGCGGTACGGGCCATATCGATCAGGGCTTCAATCGACACGAGAATAGCCACAACCGTAATATCCAGCCCCATAATGGTCAGTACGGCCACGGCTGCAAAGGTGGCACCACCACCTACACCGGCGATACCAAACGAGGCGATGGCAATCACTACAATTAACTGAACCACAAAGCTGACATCAACCGGGATATCCATTACCTGTGCCGCCATAATGGCCAGCATGGCAGGATAAATACCGGCACAACCGTTCTGGCCGATGCTGGTACCGAAGGTGGCCGAGATATTGGCTGTCTCTTCATCCACTCCCAGCTGACGGGTCTGGGTTTCTACGTTCAGCGGGATCGCCGCCATACTGGAGCGGGAGCCAAAACCAAACACCAGCACCGGCCAGATCTTCTGAGCAAACGACACCGGTGACAGACCGAATATCGCCACAAACACCAGATGTACGACAAACATCACCCCGATCGCAACATAGCTGGCCAGCAGGAAGCGGCCCATCTCTGCCAGGGCAAACAGATCATTGGTCATCATAAAGCTGGTCATCAGGGCAAATACGCCATAAGGAGTCAGCTTGAGAATTTCCCGCACCATCGACAGCACCGCTTCACGGGCCGCATTAATAAAAGCAATAAGGGGCTCAACCTTTTCCGGCTTACGACGCTTGACCTGCAGTATGCTGTAACCCAAAAACATCCCGAACAACACCGTCGACAATGTTGAGGTTCTCTGGCTGCCAGTCAGCATATCGAAGATATTGGCCGGAATGATCGACAACACCAGTCCACCAATGCCCTGATTCTCCATCGCGGCCTGCGTGGACAGCAGCGTCTCATCCCGGGCCAGCACAGCACTGTTGACACCCACAGTACGAACCAAAGCCTGTGCATCTACACCGAAGATATAAATGCTGGCGATACCGACAACGGCAGAGATCATCACCGTGACCATCAACACCCCGATAACCCGTGGTGCTATACGGGACAGTGCACCGCCACCATCGACATTCATAATCGATGAAATCATCGCCACGAACACCAGTGGGATGACAATCATCTGCAGCAGCTTAACGTACCCTTTGGCGAATACGGCAATCAGGCTGGCAAACTGGCCAAGCCCGGTATCCGTCAATCCGAGTGTTAGCTGGATCAGGCCACCAAACACCAGACCACCGACCAGCGCGCTGAGTACACGGGTATTAAAGCTCTTCTTTTGCGCCTTTAACCGGCCCAGAAGCCAGTAAAAGCCAAAGAACAGAACACTTAAAAGCAGAAAGGTCAGACTCATAACGTCCCCCTGTTAAGACGACAGCCAACTTCCGTTGACACTTCGCCAGTTAAGACGTTGAGAAAAGGAAAAAGACGCAAATTTAAACAATCGAAGACTGACGGCATGGCGCGCAAAACACCCCATGCCGTTTTGGTTTAAGGCAGCAGTGTAGCCAGAGAATCCGCAGCGCCCATACCACTATGAACACCACCTTCGGCCACCGTCGAAGGTTTACTGCGGATCAGGTAACCAGCGTAGCCGTTATCATCGGTGGCCGCTTGTCCATCTATATGCACAGTAAAGATACCTAGTTCACTGATCAGGTCATCCACCACCATGGCATCCCCTTTGCGCACCAACAGAGCAGAACGGGGGCGAGCCGCCGGACGCAGACGTCGCATCAACGACCAGGCGCTGTACTCTTCAGGCTGGAGCTGTTCAAGGCGGGGCTGGATATCCTGATCAAAAACACAGTGACCACCGCCCTCACCCTGATTCTTGAGTACCCATAAACCACTGTCTTGTGAACGGAACCACTCCGCTGACTCAGCATTCACCGGGATCATTTCACCCAGATAGGTCTTCACCAGTTCTGCTTCATCGATGGCGAGGCCAAAGCGGGTCAACTCTGCAGCCGGCATGGTCGTCAATAGCATCTGCACCCGCTTACAGGTCGCCAGCTGCTGGCCGACTGTTGCATTAATTGCCACCCGATGACGTTCCATAAAAGCACGGGTCTGGATCAGGGTTTCGCAGCAGGCCTGCTCAATCAGGTCATTCGCCAGATAATCACAGTACTGGTAGCCGGCCCGCAGATAGATAGCATCCACACCACCATGGTCACGCAACAACAGGCGGCCGTTTTCTCCACTACTGAGCTGCTCATGGAGTTGGCGGAAGGTTCTGCGTAATGTTCTTACGCCGGCATTGCGCAGCCCTTCTTCAAGCAGATGCTGGTCGTAAACATTATCCTCACCCTCCTGCACCACCATCAAAAACAGTGGTTTTTCACTGTCATTAAACTCCCGCTGCACCTGAAATGCGGCTTTGGCGACGGCAAACGACAACTGGGCAATAGCCGGATTATTCACCAGTGCGACGCTATCAGACGGTGCCCACTGATTGAAGACCGCCGGAAAGTTCTCCTGCAGGAAGCGATGTAACTGATGAGCCCGCTGACCGAAAGGTCCCATACCAGCGGCAATACCATTAAATTCAATAATCCTTGGCCCCAGCTCACTGTCGTCCATAAAGTCGGAGCGCATAAACAGCAGTGGTACTCTTTTCACCGGCTGGCTGTGAATCTCCTTGTGCAGATCCACCAGCTGACCGAAGAAAGCATCACCACTGGCGATAGGCGCCATGGCTTGCTGCAGAAAGTCATAATCTTCGGAAACACCATGAATCAGCTTGCCCAAAAGCGGTGCGGCACTTTTCAACTCATCAAACCGTTTCCGGTCAATCAGAGTCGGTGCCAGACTGAAGGCACAATGGGTGGCCACACCCGGGCCGGTCTTCAGGGCAAAGCCATGCTGCAGGGCCCATTCGATCGCTTCCTGGATCACCGGAGCATGTTCATGGGGAATAGTGGTCATAGTCCTTGACTCCATAACATCATTGGTATGGTACATAATCATCTGCCTTAGGCGCTCTGCAGCTGCTCTTCCATCTGCTGGGAAAGGTAGAGTTCGCGGTAGGATCCAGCCTGATTGATCAGTTCGGCATGGGTGCCTCGCTGAACAATACGGCCTTTGTCCATCACCAGAATCTGATCGGCGTCCTGAATCGTCGACAGTCTATGGGCAATAGCCACTGTCGTCCGCCCTTCCCGCAGGGTAATCAGTGCCTCTTTAATAGCCTGCTCCGTTTCACCATCAATATTGGCGGTGGCTTCATCCAGCAACAGAATGCGCGGGTCCTGGGCAACAGTGCGGGCAAAAGACAGTAACTGCCGCTCACCGGTGGAGAGGGACTGGCCACCAGCGGCCGGAACATGATCAAACTGGCCGGGCAAGCGACTGATAAAGCGATTGGCATGTACCTTCTCAGCCGCCAGTCGGGCCTGTTCCGGACTGATTGCTGAGTTGCCGAGAATAATATTGTCAGTCAGCGAGCCGGTAAAGATATAAGGCTCCTGAAACACCAGACCAATGCTCTGGCGCAGGTGTTCTTCGTCCAGAGTTTCCAATGGCTGACCATCCACCAATATTTCGCCACCCTGCCAGGGATAAAAGCGCATCAACAAATTAATCAGTGAGCTTTTACCGCTGCCGCTGTGACCGACAATAGCGGTGAACTGCCCAGCTTCCACAGTAAAGCTGACATCATCCAGAGCCTTGTGGCGGCCATCATAACTGAGGCTGACATGACGGAACTCCAGACGGCCGGCCGTTGCCGTCTGCTCATTGCGTCTTGGTGGTGCGGCCTCAGGCGTTTCATCCAGCACTGCAAATACCCGTTCAGAGGCGACCAGAGCCTGCTGGAGATTACCCAACTGCTGGGCAATCTGGCGGAACGGCTCGAAGAACCGGGCCAGATAATTGATAAACGCATAGATGGTGCCGACTTCCACGGTCGTGTAGCCGGCTTTCCAGCCAAACCAGCCAACAATGCCGGCCAGCGCCAGGGTTTGTACCAGGTTACCGAACGGCATCAGCAGCAGACTGTTGACGTTAATCTCTTGTCTGCGCAGATCACGCCAGCCCTGATTACTGCCGGCGAATTCACCGCGCAGCTCCTGCTCACGGTTGGCCGCCTGGATTACCCGCATATTGGCCAGAGATTCACCCAGCAGAGTATTGATATCCGCCAGCCGGGCCCGCACGCCATGAACGACGGGATGACTGTATTTCTGGTAAAGATGCATGCTGAACAGCAGCACCGGCACAATAATCATCACCAGCAACATCAGCCGCAGATCCAGCAAAGCCAGGGCAATAAAAATACCCACCAGCTTCATACCACCCCGAAGAATGGCCGGAAGTACGCCAACATACATCTGCCGGATTACTTCCGAATCATTGGTCAGGCGTGAAACCAGACGCCCCATAGGCTCACTGTCGAAATAACGCATCGGCAGTGTCAGCAGATGAGCAAACACCTTCTGACGAATATCATGAATCACTTCCAGAGCATTGTTATTAAAGATAATTGACTGGAAGTACTGAAAGATGGACGCACCAACATACGTCAATGTCAGTGCACCACCGAGCCATGCCAAAGTGCTCATGTCCTGATGGCTGGCACCAATATACTGGTCGAGGATAATCTTCATTACCCAGGGTGAAGCCATCTCAAAGCAGGTGGCAATCACCAATAGAACAAAGGCAGTCACAAAGCCGCGACGATAAGGCCGTCCCCAACCCAGCAGGTTGTGCAGGCCCTGATAACGGGATAACAGTTTCATGGTGCCTCCTGCACAGGACTCACGGCCTTTTCACTTTCCACAGCGACCAGCGGCTGCAGTTCCAGGCTGCGTGCCTGCTGGCGGAAGATACGGGCATACCAGCCGGCATGTTCAAGTAATTGCTGGTGCGTGCCCTGTTCGAGAATACGACCATCTTCGAGTACCAGTATCTGGTCAGCACGAATCAGTTCCGGCAGACGCTGGGTAATCAGCAGTACGGTTTTATGGCCGTGAAGGGCATGAAGATTTTTAAGGATGGTCGCTTCGGTCTTCATATCCAGCGCACTGAATGCGTCATCCAGCAACAGGATCGGGTGATCGGCCAGAAACGCTCGGGCCAGAGCTATACGTTGCTTCTGGCCGCCAGAAAGGCTGATGCCATTTTCTCCCAGCAGCGTGTTATAACCGTCCTGAAAAGCCATGATCTCATCATGAATCGCCGCCAATCTGGCCGCCTTTTCAATATCAGTCTGACTAGCATTGATGTTGTAAAAGGCAATATTGCTGGCAATGGTGCCGGTAAACAGCGTGGCCACCTGAGGTACCCAGGCTATTTGGCTGCGCAAGGCCTGCAATTGAATATTGTCGATATTGTTTCCGCCGAGGGTGATGGAAGAATCCTCCGGCAAATTGAACTCCCGCAACAACAACCGGAACAGACTGCTCTTGCCACTGCCGGTGCGGCCAGTGATACCAACAAACTGACCACTACCCACAGAGAGCCTGATATTCTCCAGTACCGTTCGTGCCGGATTGAGCTCTTCACTCTCCGCAGGAAAAGCTTCGGGATAGGCAAAGGCTTGAATATCAAAATGAAGATCATGACGGGTGGGTGCCGGAACCGCATCCGGCTTATCGGCGATGTCAGGCGTAACAGACATTAACCGCTCCAGCCTTTTCCACGAGGCACTGCCACGCTGGAACAGACTGAACTGCCAGCCCAGCTGCATCATCGGCCACAATAGCTGCCCTAGATAGAGGGTAAAGGTCGTCAACATTCCGATGGTCATCTCACCATCCTGAATCAGCCAGGCACCGCCCATCAGTGCGATCACAAAGGCGAGACCAAAGAAGATATTTACGCTGGGCATAAACAACGCTTCCACATGCCCGACACTGCGATTCGCTTCAACCGTGCGGCGGGATTGCTGGAAGAAACGTTCACTTTGCCGTTTATTCAGCTGATGGGCCCGTACAGCCCGAATACCGGCAACCGTCTCTCTGGCTTCTTCATTCAAATCAGAGAACCGGGCCTGGGCCTGACCAAAGTGCTTGTGCATCTGGGTGCCGTAGCGGCTGGTAATCCAGGCCAGTGCCGGAAAAGGCACCAGTACCATCAGGGTCAGCTTGCCACTGACCAGCACCACCATTGCCACAAGCACTGTCACCCCGGCAATAATGGAGTCCACCAACGTCATAATGCCATCGCCGACACAGGCCTCGACCGCATTCAAATCGTTGGTGGCGTGAGCCATCAGATCACCGGTGGTATGACGCTGATAGAAGCTGGGCGACATGCGGGTAAAGTGGGCGAACAGCTGATCCCGCTGCTCCCTGACAATATCGACAGATGCTCCATAAAGCAGTGAACGCCAAAGAAAGCGAAAGCCATAGATCAGAAAAGCTGTCACCAGAATACCGCCAATGGCGAGGCCCAACTCTTCGGGGTACAGGCTGTCAGTGGTGATTTCATCCACCACCCAGCCAATCAGCCAGGGTGGCAACTGGTTGAGTACAGCTACCAGCTGCAGGCAGAGAAAGGCGAACAGATACTGTTTCCAGTACGTTCGGATAATAAAACGCATTTTCCATAACAGGGACATAGGCAGTAACGTCTCTCCCCTGCCGACAGATCACCAATACGACCGGTCATTGGGGGATGATTAATTCAATTCACTGCTATGGAGACGCTGGACAACAGAAAAGGACGCAAAAAATTTAAGGCGTACAGCTGCGTTGACTGTCACGAGGATAATAATCTGTCACACCGCTACGGCCTACCTCAATCGCACAGCAGTCCGTATAACGCTCCCGCAATTTGACCCGTGCACGCTGTATACGACTCTTGGCTGCTGTCAGGGACAACCCCAACTGCTCAGCCACCTGTTTCTGAGTAAAGCCATCCAGTTCAGCCAACTGCAACGGCAGGCGGTATTTATCAGGCAGTTCATCCATCAAAGGCTGGAGGCATTCAACCAGACCGCTATACACCTGTTCAGATTCATCTTCGACCGGTGCCTCAAGATAGTCCGGCAGCTCTTCCCAGGGCTTCTGCTGCCGGAAGTGATCCATGATGGTGTTATACGCAATACGATACAGCCAGCCGCCCATACTCTCTTCCGACTTCAGCGTGTGCTGACGGGTATGTGCCTTAAAGTAGACCTCCTGCAAGATGTCATCCACTGCCGAGAGATCATCCACCTTGCTGATGATATAAGCCCTTAGTCGTTCTTTATGGGCATCCCAGTGTGCTTCCATCAATCGTTCACTCAATACCAACAAGCTCTAAAAAAGCGCAATTAAACGCCAGAATAATATTCTTGCCCAGAAAAATAATTTTGCGTCCTTTTTCTGTTTTTCCCGTCATCTCTGTATTGGATTAGATGGCACATGCTATGTCTCACATTTTTACCCGACGCCTGTCGGCCCTGTCCCGGTTACCGGCCAGTCATACGTCACTGTTTCATCATGGTCTGGAAAAAGAAGCCCTGCGGGTGAATCCTGAGCTGGCCCTGTCTCAGACTCCCCATCCTCCCGCCTTGGGAGCGGCTCTGACGCATCCGTCGATTACTGTCGATTACTCCGAAGCCATGCTGGAGTTTGTTACCGGTGTACACGCCACCCCGGAACAGACGTTGGCAGAACTGGCTGAACTGCACATGGTGGCACAGTCCAGTCTGTCTGAAGGAGAGCTGCTTTGGCCAACCAGTATGCCAGCAGTGCTACACGGCGATGAGCAGGTACCTGTCGCCCAGTTCGGGAACTCCAATGCCGGACAGTTCAAACATATTTACCGGCTCGGTCTGGGGCATCGCTACGGCCGCGCCATGCAGACCATTGCGGGTATTCATTACAACCTGTCGCTGGATGACCAATTCTGGCAGGCACTGCAGCAAGCCGACCAGAGCCAAACTCTCTCCCTGCAAGCGTTCAAGGATCAAGGATATTTCTCCCTGATCCGAAATTACCGCCGCTACGCCTGGCTGATCTCCTATCTGCTTGGTGCGTCCCCGGCCATGGATAAGAGTTTCTTTAACGGCAAAGAGCCTGCGGGCCTGCAGAGTCTGGATAAGCACACCCTCTATCTGCCCTGGGCAACATCCCTGCGAATGAGTGATTTGGGTTACACCAGTTCCGCACAGGCCAGCCTGCCTATGCCGTACAATGCTCTGGACACCTATATCTCTACCCTGCGTCAGGCGACATCAACTCCCTACCTGCCTTATCAGAGCATTGGCATCCAGCAGGATGGTAGCTACCGTCAGCTCAACAGCCATCTGCTGCAGATAGAAAACGAGTTTTACAGCATTATCCGTCCGAAGCGAGTTATGCAATCAGGAGAGAAACCGACCGATGCGCTGGAAGCCCGGGGCGTGGAATATCTGGAAGTCCGCAATCTGGATATTAATCCGCTACTGCCGCTGGGTATGGATACAGAGCAGGCTTACTTTCTGGATACCTTCCTGATCTACTGCCTGTTGCAGGGCAGCCCTGCTCTGACCGACAGCGAATATCAGCAAACCCTGCACAACTTTGCCCTCAGCGTAAAAGAAGGCCGTCGTCCGGGATTAATGTTGATCGATGGCGACCAGAGCCGCAGCCTGCAAGACTGGGGACAGGCATTGCTCAAGGCCATGCAACCGGTTGCCGACTGGCTGGATAGTCTGCACGGTCATAACCGCTTTAGCGGGAGCCTGGTACAACAGAAGAACAACCTCACTAACCCGGAACTCACACCTTCGGCACAGATTCTGAAAAAACTGCAACAAGGCCAAAGCTTCCGGGATTTCTCAGCTTCGCAGGCCAGAGACTTTACCCAGCACCACCTTGCGCAACCACTCGCCATTGAACGTCAGGCACTGTATGCCCGATTGGCGGAACAGTCGCACCAGCAGCAGGCAACTATCGAGGCTAGTGACACGCAGGACTTCGCCAGTTACCTGCATAATTACTTCGCCAGCCCACTGCTTGAACCCGCCGCCTGAACATTATGAAATAGCAATCGGGGTATTCTACGGAATACCCCGAAAGAGATACGAATAAAGCACCACTCCCTCGCCTTATATCAATATTTGTACAAAGGCTCCCGTTATATCATCCCCCATCACCCCATTTTTTCTGTTCGCAAGGACCACACGATGCTTGATTTTCAATTCAGCTGCCCGACCAAGATTATTTTTGGTAAAGACAGCGAACAACAGCTCGGTTCCCAGATCAGCCTGTATGGCCGTAAGGTTCTGCTCCACTACGGCGGTGGCAGTGTCATTAAAAGCGGCCTGCACCAGCGGGTCATTAACACTCTGGCTGAAGCCGGTGTTGAAGTCGTTGAGCTGTCGGGTGTACAGCCTAATCCGCGCCTGTCGCTGGTTCGGGAAGGGGTCGCACTGTGCAAAGAGCACAACATTGACTCTATTCTCGCAGTGGGTGGTGGCAGTGTGATCGATTCCGCCAAAGCGATTGCCGCCGGCACCTGTTACGAAGGTGATGTCTGGGATTTCTTTACCGGTAAGGCGCAACTGAGCGAAGCCCTGCCTCTAGGTGTGATCCTGACCATTCCAGCGGCCGGCAGCGAGTCCAGCTCCGGAACGGTAATCACCAATGAAGATGGTTGGCTGAAGCGCTCCATGGGCGGCGAGATTCTGCGTCCGAAGTTCGCGATTATGAACCCGGAACTCACCTACTCCCTGCCGCCATATCAGACCGCCTGTGGTATCGTCGATATGATGGCCCATATTCTGGAACGTTACTTCTCTAACACTGAAAGTGTGGAACTGACCGACCGCCTTAGCGAAGCCGCCCTGACCACCATTATCAATAACGCTCCCAAGGTGCTGGACAACGCGGAAGACTATGATGCCCGCGCCGAGATCATGTGGGCCGGTACGCTGGCCCATAACGGTTTGATGGGCACCGGCCGTGAAGGTGACTGGGCATCCCACCAGATCGAGCATGAGCTGAGTGGTATTTACGATATCGCTCACGGTGCAGGTCTGGCGATTGTCTTCCCGGCCTGGATGAAGTTCTGTCAGCGCGTAAACCCTAGCAAGCTGGCGCAGTTTGCCGAGCGAGTTATGGGTGTTCCCGCTGATTTTGATGGCGATATCGCGCTCGAAGGTATTGCCCGCTTTGAAACCTTCCTGCGTTCCCTGGCCATGCCGGTGCGCCTGAGCGAAGCGGATATTGATAACCGCCACTTTGAAGAGATGGCCACCAAGTGTATTGGTGATGGTCTGCTGGGCAACTATGTACAGCTGTCCCGTTTCGATATTGTTGAGATTTACAAGCTGGCTCAATAAGCCTTCCTGTTAAAAACAAAAAAGCCATCCATTCAGCAACTGGATGGCCTTGATTCCCTAATGGCTTACAGTGAACTCCCTCAGAACACGACAAGCAGATAAACTCAAAAACAACTCGGTCTCACACAATCAGAACGCCTCACCTCTTTCATCCGTATAAGCCATCACATTTTTTAGATTTTAGGGCCTGGATCTTTGAAAGCAAAACTCGTGAAAAGTTGCATCATCATAACTGTTATTCGCAACCGGGAATTGCTTGACTAGTATTGCCACATCCCCAATCAAACCGAATTCTTCGTATGCTGTTTTCAACTCTGCGACTTGGCTCACTCACTCTGGCCAACCGTATTGCCATGGCACCGATGACCCGCTCCCGTGCCTCAGAACCCGGCTACCTGGCCAATGCTATGATGAGGGATTATTATGCTCAGCGTGCCAGTGCCGGCCTGATCATTTCAGAAGGTGTTCCCGTTTCCGAACAAGGGCGTGGTTTCTCCTTCACTCCAGGGCTTTATACCGCCGAGCAGGTCGAATCCTGGAAGCCTGTGACTGAAGCCGTCCATCAACGGCATGGGCATATTTTTGCCCAGATCTGGCATGTCGGTCGTACAACCCATACTGCCATTACCAATGGTGCCCAGCCGATTTCGTCATCTCCAGTTTCGGGCGTCAATATGGCCTTTGGTCCTCTACCGGAAGGCGGCTATGGTTTTCTAAAGACGGATATCCCTCGGGAAATGACGACCGAAGATATTCGCATGGTTATTCATCAATTTGTCGATGCTGCCAGAAATGCTATCGAAGCGGGTTTCGATGGCGTTGAGATTCATGGTGCCAATGGTTATCTGGTTGAGCAGTTTCTGCACCTTGCCAGCAACAAGCGCACGGATGAATATGGCGGCTCGGTTGAGAACCGTATCCGCTTTGCCAGGGAGCTGGTTGAAGCCGTGGCTGACGCGATTGGTGCAGAGCGCACGGCTCTGCGTCTCTCTCCCCACATGACGATCGATCACCCTGCCGACGATCCAGAGATGCCAAAGACTGTCATAGCCCTGCTCAAGACACTTGATCCTCTGGGTATTGCCTACATTCATTTTTCCGAAAATGTTATGAATGTGCAGGAACGAACGGATGATTTTCGTCAGCAAGTACGGGATGTATTCCACAGCCCTGTAATAATTGCCGGACGCTACAGCAAAGAGACAGCGGAAGCTGAACTTCAGAGTGGTCTGGTTGATATGGTTGCCTTCGGCGAGCCGTATATTGCTAACCCGGATCTAGTTTATCGCTTTCGCCATAATCTGACCCTGAATGAAGGTCATCGGGAAACCTATTACGGCGGGGATGAACATGGCCTGACAGACTATCCCGTACTTGATCCGATGGTGTTCAGTCAGGATCCACTGAACGAAGAACTGGAAGCGTTTATTACCCAATATTTTCGGACATTTGACCAGCGAGTTCCCTTTGCCGAACTGACGGCAAACTTTGACTGGAGTGATCTGATATACACCTCTGGTGATTTGCGCATTACCAAGGAGGGGGAATACCGTCGCTTTTATGAACAGGCATCACAGCAGTTTCATAACAGTGTTCACGAGTTCCGCAACCTGAGAATAAGCCGTAAGACTCCATCAAGTGTGGACTTCAGCATTGATGTCAGTTTCTATGCGGATCAGATGCCAGAGCCCCTTACGCCAATAGAGGTTCATGGACGAATAGACATCACCGCTGTTCGTAAAGATAACCGCTGGTTATTTAGCCGCTGCAATATTGTGTCGGAAGCCCAGTCGTAACGTCACAGGGACAGGCACTTCACTGATAAATAAATCCCGCCATCCCTGACATAAAGGATGGCGGGATTTATTTTACATCTATTGATTTGTGCTTTTCAAAAGGCCTCTGCCGAACTCACCAGCTTCATTCTGGTTGATACCGCATTCAGCGCTATCAGATGCAGCAGCTCAGTCACCGTCGTACAAAGATCGGACACGATAGCCACATCATACTTCTCAGCAGCTTTGGATATAGATGTATGGGTGACACAGTTCTGGGTCATCATGCCACACACCAGAAGCTTCTCTATGCCGTACTTATGCAAAACATTTTCAAGATGGGTTTCATGAAAACCATCAGCATAATGTTTCACCACCACATGGGCATCGGGAGCAGCTTCCATAATAGGTGCCACAATTTCAGCACCATGGGTACCTTCATTGAAAAATGGCGACAAACCCTGATTAGGATCGGCAATATGCTGAATATGAACAGGAAGTATGCCTTTGGCCTTTGCCTTTCCTATCGCGGTGACAATCTTGTCTCTTATTTCATCGGCCTGCCACAGTGGATAGGCTCCACCAGGAAAGTAGTCATACTGCAGATCAATAATTAACAGCGCGGTATTACTCATAACAAAACTCCACGACAGGGTATGTGTTACAGGTACAGCCCAAACCAGCGTGCGGTCTGCTCAACAGCAATCCCGACTTCTTTGGGCTGATCATAGAAATAAAACTGATGTATGGGCGGCTGAAGATCAGTCTCAACCCAGAACAGTTCTTTATCCTTACCGTTGGTTTGATTGAAGTATTTGCGGGTGTAGTCCGGTAGAACCGCACCATCGGAATGAACCATAAGCAATGGTTGGGTTAATGCCGGTGCTGAGGGCATGGGGTCGAGTGTCAGCCAGTCTTCCCAGCTCATCACAGCAAACTTGTCAGCACTCCAGTTGGGTACAGCCCCTCGGGCCGGATTCAGATAATAGTCATAGGGTCCATACATCGCCGCTGTTGGATCGGTTTCTGAAACACTGGCGATGTAGTCAACCTCACCGGTTTCGGCATATTTCTTTTTGGCAGCCCGGGCCTGGGCAATTTTATCCTCTACCCCAGCTTCCCCTCCGTAGACCATCTTCACGGCTTCGGCATCCTGCAACCAGGACGCCACAGTTGCCACAGCTTTAACCCGGTCATCCTGAGAGCTGGCTATCAGGGTATACATGGAACCGGCACAGATCCCCAGCGTACCTATTCGATCAGCATCAACATCTGCCCGGGTTTGCAGATAAGTGATCGCATTTTTAATATCGATAACCTTCTGATCCGGATGCTCATAAAAGCGGGGTTCGCCTTCACTCTCCCCGAAATTGCTGAAATCAAACGCCAGACAAATAAAGCCCCACTCGGCCAGATGTCGGGCATACAGACCGGCCATCTGCTCCTTCACTGTGGTCCAGCTGCCGGAAACAACCAGTGTCGGGTACTTTTTATGGGGATCATAATCCGGAGGCTCATACAGATTACCCACCAGCTGATGACCACTACTCTCAAACGTCACCCTTTCCATAACGAATCCGCCCCTAATGAACCTGACTGGAAACCTGCTGAAGAAACTCCAGATTGCCTTTCTGCCCATGGACAATCAGTGTCATCTGGATAATCAGCCATTGTCCGTTAACCCGCTCCAGCAAATGCTGGTACCGACCATAACAGTCCCAACCTTCCAGTCCTGGCAGTTCATGGCAGGCATAGACATGGCACTCACTTTCGGCTTTATCGCCCTGAACCTCGACCTCAAAGTTGGACACCATATGGTGGGTTAAAACCCGCTCCAGCAACTCCTGCCACCCATGCACAAGATCAGATGAGGAAATGTCCGCACCGGGCTGGCCGTTCAGGCTGGAGTAATCAACAAACACCGTATCAGCAAACTGCACACGGGCATCAGACCAGCGTTTACTGTCTATGGCATTTACCATCCGGGTAATGGCCTGGGCCACCTGCCACTGCGCAATCACTTCATGCGCTTCGCTCATCACGCACCTCGCCATCAATGATTTAACGAATGCAGAACCGGAATAAACATAGCAGTCTGTCGCTCAGTTATCGGAACGATTGTTGATGGAAAAGACAAACACCATAGTCTTTACTACTCGTCTCGGGTAACTGGGCTTCGGTGCTGTCCCCTCTAAGCTATACGACACCCCCATACTGCCTTATCCCGTTACCCTACTCTGATGACATCTGTATTTTTCAGTTGTTAGTTGATAACCGAACAGTGTTAACCGCTCCTGTAATCCTGACAGAGTATTCGTGATGACAGACACCAAAAATGACTCACAACTGCCTCCTTTGTGTGACGGCGGCTTTGCCCATGGTCCAGCAGAAAACTATGAAATCCCCCGTTATGATTATTCCGGCAAAGTTGCTCTGGTTACCGGGGCCAGTCAGGGTATAGGACGGCATGTATCAATCGCGCTGGCGCGCTGTGGCGCTACGGTTGTGGCAACCTCTCGTTCTCAGGGTGGGCCCGAAACCGTGGATATGATCAATAGTGATCAGCAGTCGCAGAAGGTTGGCGGCAAAGCCGTCTTTATGGCGTGTGATGTCAGCAGCGAAGCCAATGTTCAGGAGGTGGTCAATGAGACCATCAATCGCTTTGGTACTCTTCACTTTGCCATCAACAATGCTGGCCATTCCGGAGTCAACAACCTGGTGGAAGACCAGAGCGAGAAAAATTACGACGATGTATTCAATACCAACGTCAAAGGCACCCTGTTTTGCATGAAAGCCGAAATCAAGGCCATGCGTCGCAATGAACCACCAGCAAATCGAAAAGTAACTGGCCCGGAGTATGCCGGCCCGGGTGTCGTCCAGCAGCGCAGTGGTTACGGACGCATTATCAATATTGGCTCGGCAGCCTCTTTTATCGGTTTCCCCCGTGCCGGTATGTATATTGCGTCCAAGCATGCGATCTGGGGTTTCACCCAGACAGCAGCTCTTGAACTGGCAGGTGATACAGACATCCGGGTTAATATGGTCGTTCCCGGTTCTGTCAAAACCCACAACTATGATCTGTTCACCGAAGGCTCCGAGCAGATGAAGGCGGGCATGATTAACGCTCACCCTACCCGACAGATACTGATGCCTGAGGATGTGGTTCCTGCTGTGCTGTTTCTCTGCTCAGACGGCGCCTTCTTCTGTGTCGGCGGTGCCCTCAGCGTGGACGGGGGATACATGACCCAATGAACAGTATCCAAACCATTGATCTGCCATTTGAACTGGCCCTGTCGGCCTTGCCCAATATTGTTGACAGGAAAGGGGTTGCCCATACCGAGTTCATGACACTTTCTACACCGGAGATCAGTACGGTTTCCAAAGGTGTTCCGGATGCTGTAGCTATAGGCCCTGTCTGGTCAGAACAAGGAGTCAATGTATTTCAGGGTATCGTCAAGCCCGGTGGTTCCATGACCTGCCATAGCGGTGAAACACCGTTGTTAATCCTGATACGAGCAGGGATCGGCGTATTTGAAAATGTCGATGCAGGTCAGGAAAACAAAGTCGTTGAAGAGCTCATATGCAAGACCGGCACACTGGTACTGGTCAACCCGGGAGTGATGCATGGCTTTCGTAACGCCGGTGAGACAGAGCTGGCTTTTCTGGGAATTCAGCCGGCTTCCTGAGTGACTCTCAAGGACAAGATCATGACCAAACAACACGGCAAAGTCGCCATTGTCACTGGTGCCAATCAGGGACTTGGGCTGGCGCTTGTTAAAGGGTTGGCCCGGCGTCTCACGTCGGCTGATACTGTCTACCTCTGTTCACGTTCTTTTGATCGAGGTCAGAAGGCACTGGCGAACATCAAGGATCATCAGGCAGATATCCAAGTCGTACAGCTTGATATCACCATTGGAAGCAACATTTCCGACTTCGCCCGTTATATTACAGAGACGCATGGTGGCGTTGATCTGGTGGCATCCAATGCCGCCGCCCGTATTTCCCCAGATATTCCCCAATCCGAACAGGTTCGCAGTTTCGTTTCCACCAACAACCATGGCTCGTGTCGAGTACTGAAAGCCTTGATGCCGCTGTTACGGGACAATGCCCGCTATATAATTGTGGCCAGCGACTATGGTCGCTTATCTCGCCTACCCCGGCAGCTCTGGCCATTGTTCGATACCAAAACCCAGCCCCTTGATGATATCGAGACCACAATGGATCGTTATGTCGAGGCTATGGAAGCTGGAACAGCTGAACAGGATGGCTGGCCGGACTGGATCAATATCCCATCCAAAATCGGTCAGGTAGCTACGGCCCGTATTGCCGCCCGCATGATTGAAGAGACCCGACCTGATGATGGCATTCTTATCAATGCCGTATGTCCGGGCTTGATCGATACCGATGCGTCACGCCCCTGGTTTAATGATATGTCTCAGGCACAGACACCGGATGAAGCAGCAAGAGCCCTTATCTCGCTGTTACTGACACCCGCCGGAATAAAGACTCCCCAAGGTGAATTGGTCCAGTTCGGTCGCATACTTCCCTGGCTGGGCTGAGCCAGTTCAGCACGCAACTCCTTGCAGCTCATACCATACCCGATGGTGGTTCAATTATGTCTTATGCAAGCACCAACCCTTTCACGAATGAAGTCGTCGAACGTATCCCTGAATCGACAGATGCAGAAGTCAGTCAGGCTCTGGAAGCCGCCCATGAGGCTTTCCTGGCCTGGCGAGAAACATCCTTTGCAGAACGCACTGCCGTATTAAAAACCGCAGCCGATCTCGCTCGACAAAGAGCGGATGATTTGGCCCGATTAATGACCCTGGAGATGGGCAAGCTCTTCACAGAGGCCAAGGGTGAAGTCGAGCTGATGGCTAATATTTTTGATTACTATGCTGAGCTCGCTGAACATTTGCTGGCTCCAGAATCTCTAAAGGCTAAAAACCCGCTGGTCGGCGATGTCACTCTGGTTCATGAACCCCTGGGCGTTATTCTGGCCATAGAACCCTGGAATTTTCCTTTTTATCAGGCAGTGCGCATTGCCGCTCCGCAACTGGCCGCAGGCAACACGCTGTTGCTGAAGCATGCCTCCAATGTTCCCCAATGTGCGGCAGCCTTTGAAAAACTCCTCCATGATGCAGGCCTGCCCAGGGGTGGCTTTATCAATCTTTATCCAAGCCGCAGCCAGATTGAAACGATTATCAACGATTCGCGGGTTCAGGGCGTCGCGCTGACGGGGTCTGAGGGAGCCGGTTCAGTTGTTGCGGCTCAAGCCGGTCGGGCTATGAAAAAATCAACATTGGAACTGGGTGGTTCTGACGCACTCATTGTGCTGCCTGATGCCGATATGGAGGAGACGGTCAAGTGGGCACTTTTTGGTCGCTTCTTTAACTGTGGTCAGTGCTGTGTTGCTTCCAAACGTATGATTATTGCTGACGAGTTATACGACACATTTATTGATCGTTATGCTGAAGCTATTAACCAGCTAAAGCCTGGTGATCCTATGAATAGCGGGACAACGCTCTCACCCCTGTCTTCACAACGGGCTGCTGACGATTTAAAAGAACAGGTTAAACTGGCGACAGCCAATGGTGCCAACGTGCAGGAGCTGGGAGTAAAAATTCCCGAACAGGGAGCCTTTGTTCAGCCCATGTTGCTAACCAACGTAACCAAAGACAGTCCGGTCTACTATCAGGAGCTGTTTGGCCCGGTAACCATGCTGTTCCGGGCAAAAGATGCCGATCATGCCCTGACCATTGCCAATGATTCACCTTATGGATTGGGTGGCTCCGTATTCGGGACAGATAAAGCCAAAACTTTGGATGTCGCTAAACGACTGTCTACCGGTATGGTGTTTATTAATCACCCAACGCTGGTCGAACCCGATCTGCCTTTCGGAGGAATTCGTCATTCCGGTTATGGCCGTGAATTGATTGGTCTGGGCATTAAAGAGTTTGTTAATCACAAGCTGATAAATGGTAAGTTGTGATCGAAGAGAGTTATTCCGGTCTTTTCAAAATCGACTGGCGTTGAACCATAATCAACGCCAGTTTTGAACTTCTCTCGGTTGCCCTTCACGTCCGAATTACCAGTCAATGGCCTGTTTATCCCGGAAGAAACCACCGGTCGGTCCGTTATCAGGTAACAACGCGGCCCAGACAATACCGGCAGCACCTTCGGGTATTGGGCGCCCACCGGCTCCTCCCATATCGGTGGCGACCCAGCCAGGACAAACGGCATTCACAAGAACCCCCTTGTCTTTTAACTGGTTGGCCATCATCAGCGTTAGAGCATTTAAACCGACCTTGGAGAGGCTGTAAGCGGGCGTACTTCCTCCCATGCTCCTCATCGCGCCTGCACCGCTGCTGACATTCACAATCCGTGGATGCTGACTATTCTGGATGAGAGGTAAAAACTGCTGGATCATTCTCCAGCTGCCATACAGATTGGTGTCCATAGCTTCCTGAACGACTGACAGATCGGCATTCACTGCGTTTTGCCAGGTGTCATAATGAATAGCCGCATTATTGATCAGAACATCCAGATGCCCATGCTCCTGCTGCACCTTTTTCACCAAAGCCTGGATACTGTCTGGGTCTGTCACATCAAGTTGCGCAGCAATAACCCCACAATCCAGTTCGGATGCTGCCTGCCGGGCAGCATCCAATGAACGTGCCGTTAAAATGACCCGGCAATCACGCTCAGCCAACTGCCGGCAAACCTCCTTGCCAAGACCTCGATTTGCCCCGGTAACCAGTACGATTGAGCCCGTATTCATAGTGTTCCCTGATCAAATTTTACGATAGGTCCAATGAAACCGAGGATGCCTCATAAGTCTCCCTAGTCACACTGTCGAACCATGGGCTCGCTTCGGCAAAATGTTTCTGCATATGGGGAGTAGCCAAATGAGCCGTAATCGCTGCTTGGGATTCCCATTGCTCATAGAGAAAGGTAATCAGAGGCTCCTCACAGACAATTGATAACTCATAGGTGATACAGCCCTCTTCAGCTCTGACAGTCTCACTCAAAGAAATCATCTTTTTGATAAAGGTCTCTTTAAATTCAGGCTTCACCCGCCCTCTCACTGTATTGATAATCATACGGCCTCCAATATCAGCGTTTTCCGAGATCTCAGCATAGAAAAACTGATCGAGAACCGGGATATTTCTCATGCTCTCTATGGAAGGTCGGTTCTGGCAAGGTCAAATACGTACTAGAACCCGAAAAGCACAAGGCATAAATTAAAAGACACCAACGATCCCTATTAGAGATAACTATGAAAACCATTGGACTGCTGGGCGGCATGAGCTGGGAATCCACCCTGAGCTACTACAAAATTATTAATGAAACCGTCAAAGCCCGGCTTGGTGGCCTGAACTCGGCCAAGATCAGCCTGTACAGCGTTAACTTCTCCGAAATTGAAGAGATGCAGCATCAGGGTCGCTGGGATGAAACGGCCAGAATTCTTGCCGATGCGGCAGAAGGTGTTGAGAAAGCCGGTGCTGATTTCCTTCTGATCTGCACCAACACCATGCACAAGGTCGCCCCCGCCATTGAAGAAAAACTCTCTATCCCTCTGTTGCATATTGCCGATGCCACCGCAGAGAAGCTGATTGCTGCCGGTATAAAAAAGGTAGGCCTGCTTGGTACGGCTTTCACTATGGAGCAGGATTTCTATAAAGGACGGCTGACCGATAAATATGGCATTGAGGTTGTCGTACCGGATCAGGACGATAGAAAAACCGTCCATAACATCATCTATCAGGAGCTGTGCAAGGGCGAGATAAACGACCAGTCCCGTGAAGACTATCTCACCATCATTAACAAACTCAAAGAGGCCGGTGCCGAAGCGGTAATTCTTGGCTGCACAGAGATTGCCCTGCTGGTTCAACAATCGCATACTTCCGTCCCTCTTTTTGACACCACCGCCATTCATGCTGAAATGGCTGTGCAGTGGGCGCTGGCTAAAGACTAGTCGTCCATAGAACCCTCAGGATGCACTATGCTCACCCGCTCCGATGATCTGGAACTCCTGCTTGCTGTCGTAGATTTTGGTGGCTTTACCCCGGCTGCAGACGCGCTGGATATCCAGGTGGCGCGGGTGTCCCGTGCTATCAGCCGGATTGAGCAACAGCTCGGGGTATCAGTACTCAACCGGACCACCCGGCGCATTGAGCTGACCGATGAAGGCCAGCGCTTTGTTGAAGCTATTCGGATCGGACTTCAGCAGATACAGGCTGCAGAGGATGACATCCTGTCCCGCGGAGAACTGCCGAAAGGACGACTGCGGGTTGATGCTGCCAGCCCGTTTATTTTTCATCAGCTGGTTCCCCTGATTCAGCCCTTTCATCAAGCCTATCCGGAGATTGAGCTGGAACTGACCTCCAATGAAGGTATTGTCGATCTGCTGGAGAAAAAAACCGATATTGCCATCCGGGTAGGAAAGCTCACCGACTCCACCCTGCATGCCCGTGCACTTGGCCGTAGTGAGCTGTTTATTGTCGCCTCACCCGCTTATCTCTCCAGCAAAGGGACGCCACAACAGTGTGAAGATTTAAGCCAGCACACAACTCTGGGGTTTGTTGAACCGAAAATCCTGAACCAGTGGCCACTGAAAGGCTTTACAACCCTGATTCCGGCATTGACATCCAGTAATGGTGAAACTGTGCGACAACTGGCTCTGGCCGGCAATGGCATTGCCTGCCTGTCCGGTTTTATGGTCGGTAAGGATTTAGAGCAGGGACACCTTGTCGCACTTATGGAAAACGAAAAGCTGCCCAAGCCGGAGCGGGAAACGGTGAATGCCGTGTATTACAAGTCTTCTTCAGTAGCCAAACGCATCAGCGTCTTCCTGGATTTTATTCAGCCCCGCTTAACCCTCTAAAACCTCAAAGAACC
Organism: Parendozoicomonas haliclonae; assembly: GCF_900174585.1. GTDB lineage: Bacteria > Pseudomonadota > Gammaproteobacteria > Pseudomonadales > Endozoicomonadaceae > Sansalvadorimonas > Sansalvadorimonas haliclonae. The sequence goes on from NZ_FWPT01000015.1 coordinate 44,011, forward strand.
TATTCATTTTTGCCAAAAGCGCAAAAGTTATTTGTCGTTTACCCTCTCAATCATCATCCCGGGTATCAGTAGGATAGCCGCATTCCTGTTCAGCCTGATGTTTGCAGAGGTAATTATGACTGCAGCCCTGTTTCAGCCCATTCAACTTGGTCAGCATGTTCTTAAAAATCGTATAGTCATGCCGCCGATGACCCGTTCACGCGCCAGTCAGCCGGGTAATACCGCCAATGAAATGATGGCACGCTACTACGCCCAGCGGGCCGGTGCCGGACTGATTGTCGCTGAAGGCACCCAGATCTCGCCCATGGCCCAAGGTTATGCCTGGACACCTGGTATCTACACCCCGGCGCAGATTGATGGCTGGAAAAAAGTGACAGATGCCGTCCATGCCGAAGGCGGTGTTATCTTCGCCCAGCTCTGGCACGTGGGTCGGGTGACTCATCCGGACAATATCGGTGGCCAGCAGCCTATTTCGTCCTCCGCCCTCAAGGCCGAGAATGTACGGGTCTTTGTTGATAATGGCAGTGACCAGCCAGGTTTTGTTGAGGTCGTCACTCCGCGTGAGATGAGTCATGACGATATAAAACAGGTGATTGAGGAGTATCGCCAGGCCGCACTGAATGCCATTGAAGCGGGCTTCGATGGTGTTGAACTTCATGCCGCCAATGGTTATCTGGTCAACCAGTTTATCGATTCAGAAGCCAACAACCGTACCGATGAATACGGCGGCAGTCTGGAGAACCGCCTGCGCTTTCTCGATGAAGTGGTTGCTGCACTGGTCAGCGCTGTTGGTGCTGACCGGGTGGGTGTACGCCTGGCTCCGCTCACGACGTTGAACGGTACGGTTGATGCAAATCCGGTGGAAACCTATACCGCAGCTGCGGCACTGTTGAACAAGCACCATATCGTGTACCTGCATATTGCCGAGGTGGATTGGGATGATGCGCCGGATACCCCGGTTTCATTCAAGCTGGCCCTGCGCGAAGCCTTCAAGGGCATATTGATTTATGCCGGCCGGTACGATCTGGAGAAAGCCAATCAGGCCATCGATGCAGGTCTGGCCGACATGATCGGTTTTGGTCGTCCATTCGTTGCCAATCCGGATCTGCCCCTGCGCCTTGAAAAAGGTTACCCGCTGGCCAGCCATGATCCGGAAACATTGTTTGGCGGTACTGAAAAAGGCCTCACCGACTATCCCGTTTATTCCCGTTAATCAGGTCTCGATTTTATGACTCAGACTCTCTTCCAACGCTTTGAACACAATGGCTTTGCCGTCAACAATCGCATTGCCATGGCACCCATGACCCGCTCTCGCACTGAAACCGGCGATGTACCTGGGCAAATGGTCGCCAATTATTACGGCCAGCGTGCCGGTGCCGGCCTGATCATTACTGAAGGTGCCCCTATTTCAGCGGTTGGCCGCGGTTACTCTATGACCCCGGGTATTTATACGCCGGAGCAGGTGGCCGGATGGAAACAGGTGACCAAACCCGTTCATGACAAGGGCGGTAAAATTTTCATTCAGCTCTGGCACGTAGGCCGTCGCTCCCACAGCAGCATTACCGGAGGCATTCAGCCGGTTTCCGCTTCCGACGTAAAACATGCCGACAAAGTTTTTGGCCCGTTGCCTGAAGGTGGCTTCGGCATGGTTGAAACGGAACAGCCTCGCGCGCTGACCGTTGAGGAGATCAAGGCGACGGTGAACGACTTTGTGGTCGCAGCACGCAATGCCATCGAAGCCGGCTTTGATGGTGTAGAAATCCATGGTGCCCACGGTTATCTGCTGGACCAGTTCCTGCGCATCTCCAGCAACCAGCGCACCGATCAATATGGCGGCAGCCAGGACAACCGCATGCGGTTTCTGGTGGAAGTCATGGAAGCGGTTGCTGCAGAGATTGGCGGGCACCGCACCGCTATCCGGCTATCGCCGTTTGTGACTGAAGGTTATGCCGATGAGGCTGAAGATCCGGAAATCACCGCCCTGACCCTCAAGGTGCTTAAGGCTCTGGCTCCTCTGCAGCTGGCTTATGTTCACTTTTCCGAGAACATCTCCCGCTACACCGAGATGCCGGACACCTATCGCCAACAGGTTCGCGACATTTACCCGCATCCAATTATGGTGGCGGGGAAATATACTCAGGCCTCCGGTGAAGCCATGTTGAATGCGGGCTATGCCGATATGGTCGCCTATGGCCAGCCGTTTATTACCAACCCGGATCTGGTGTATCGCATGGCCAATAACCTGCCATTGAACCCGGTTGATTATGATGCTCATGCGACTTTTTACGGTGGTGATGAGCGGGGCTATACCGATTACCCGGCACTGGAACCCCAGTCTGCCTGATCTCTAATATCGTAACGCAGAGTCGAGGGTATATACTCTCGTCTTTGCGTTTCATTGTTCTTCCCGTTATCTGTTTTTTAAGGTGTACCTCAGACTATGGGCCAAAACACGACAATAGCCTGGACTTATCAGCCCGAGACCGCGTCTCTTGCCAGCAGACCACAAGTCATTCCTTCACCGGGGGCTGGTGAGCTGGTCATTGATAACCGGGCTATTGGTATCAATCCGGTGGACTGGAAGCTTATTCATGCCAATCCTCTGAACTGGCAGCAAGGTCATATCCCCGGGGTAGACGGCGCGGGCATCGTTTCAGCCGTAGGAGATGGTGTGGATCAGAGCTGGCTGAGGAAACGTGTGGCCTATCACGCCGCACTCAAATTTGACGGCAGCTTCGCGGCTTACACCATTGTCCGCGCGGAGCGGGTTATGGTGATGCCAGAGTCCCTGAGCTTTGCCTTTGCCGCCGCCCTGCCCTGTCCGATGCTCACCGCCTGGCAGGCCTTTGAGAAAATACCGCACCACCATGGTTACAGCGTACTTATTGCCGGACTGGGTGCCGTCAACAAGCTGCTGGTACAGATGCTGGTGCAGTCCGGACTCCAGGTGGATGTGTTGTCCCGTAGCGTAACGGATTATGAAGCCCGAACTTTAGGCATCCGCACAATTTACCGGGATCCATCCGAGATCAAACTGCATTACTTCGCCATTTATGATGCCAACAGTGGCAGCCATGCAGCCTCGCTGGTTCCGCTGTTAAAAGCTAACGGCCATATTATCTGCATTCAGGATCGTATCCCTGCCCCAATTGACCCACCGTTTACCCGCACTATCTCTTACCATGAGATCGCTCTGGGTGCGCTGCACGACTTTGGTGATGCTGAAGACTGGCAGCATCTGATGCACAAGGGTGAACAGCTGATGGCCCGTGTCGCTGACCGCAAGCTTTGGGTTGAAGAGCCGGTTGAGTTTGATTTCACTGAAATGCCGGAAGCCCTGAAACACAGTGAAGACAGCAAACATAAAACCGTGGTCGTACGTGAAGAGTTCTGTCCCTGAGTGATAACAGACACTGCCCTGTTAACTGAAAAGGTTCAGGGCAGTCTCCCAGTCATTTTCTACCATTCCCAATCGCCAATTATCCACTATGTTTCTGTGTGCCTGATTCAACACAAGACGGACGGGATAATGAACGAGCCTACGCCCGGTCAAACCGGAAAGTGCCCTGTTATGCACGGTGCAGCCACCGAAGCCGGACAATCCAATACCGACTGGTGGCCCAAAGCCCTCAATCTCGACATACTTCATCAACATGACGCCCTCACCAACCCGATGGATAAAGACTTTAACTATCGGGAGGCATTGAGAACGCTGGATTTCGACCAGCTCAAAAAGGATATGCACGCCCTGATGACCGATAGTCAGGACTGGTGGCCGGCTGACTGGGGACACTATGGCGGGTTGATGATACGCATGTCCTGGCACTCGGCCGGTACCTACCGTGTGGCCGATGGTCGAGGCGGTGCTGGCACCGGCAATCAGCGTTTCGCACCGATCAATTCCTGGCCCGATAATGCCAATCTGGATAAAGCCCGTCGCCTGTTATGGCCGATCAAGAAAAAGTACGGCAATAAGCTCAGCTGGGCAGACCTGATCGCCTATGCCGGCACCATTGCCTATGAATCCATGGGACTGAAAACTATTGGCTTCGCTTTTGGCCGGGAGGATATCTGGCACCCGGAGAAAGATATTTACTGGGGTGCCGAGAAAGAGTGGCTGGCCCCCAGCGGCAGCCCGGGCAGCCGTTACTCCGGGGAGCGCAGTCTGGAGAATCCCCTTGCCTCAGTGATGATGGGACTGATCTATGTAAATCCGGAAGGTGTGGATGGTGTTCCTGATCCCTTGAAAACAGCGCATGACGTACGGGTGACGTTTACCCGGATGGCCATGAATGATGAAGAGACCGTTGCGCTGACGGCGGGAGGACATACCGTCGGCAAATGTCACGGTAATGGTGATGCCGCGCTACTGGGTGAAGCACCGGAAGGCGCGGAGCTGGAAGATCAGGGGCTGGGGTGGATCAACAAAACCCGCCGAGGCATTGGTCGGGATGCGGTATCCAGCGGCATTGAGGGTGCATGGACGACACACCCCACTCAATGGGACAACGGCTACTTCGACCTGCTGTTTAAATACGACTGGTGGATACAAAAAAGTCCGGCCGGTGCCTGGCAGTGGGAACCGACCAGCATTGAAGATCAGGATCGTCCGGTAGACACTGAAGATGCTTCCACTCTCCGTACACCGATTATGACCGATGCCGATATGGCCATGCGTATGGATCCAACCTACCGGAAGATCTCGGAACGCTTTCGTCAGGATCAGAATTATTTTTCCGAAGTGTTTGCCAAGGCCTGGTTCAAGCTGACTCACCGGGATCTCGGACCTCGCACCCGCTATATCGGGCCGGATATTCCTACCGAAGAGTTTGTCTGGCAGGACCCTGTTCCTGCAGGCAACTGTGCCTACGATGTTGAAGCCGTAAAAGCCGATATCCGTGGCGCAGGTCTGAGCGTCAGCGACAGAGTTACCACCGCCTGGGACAGTGCCCGCACCTTTCGCGGCTCAGATAAACGGGGTGGCGCCAACGGTGGACGGATACGGCTTGAACCGCAAAGAAGCTGGGCTGGCAATGAACCAGAACGACTCACCAGAGTATTGGAAGCCCTCGAACCCATTGCCGCAAAGAACGGGGCCAGTGTCGCTGATGTGATTGTTCTTGCTGGCAATACCGGTCTTGAAGACGCCATTCAGGCCGCCGGTTTTGCAGTCACCGTCCCCTTTTCACCAGGCCGGGGCGATGCCACTCTGGAACAGACAGATGCCCATGGTTTTGCAGTTCTTGAACCGGTACACGACGGCTTTCGCAACTGGCTCAAGCGGGATTATGTGGTGAGTGCAGAAGAGCTTCTGCTTGAGCGGGCACAGCTGATGCGTCTGACCGCCGTAGAGATGACGGTTTTAATTGGCGGCCTGCGGGTACTCGGTGCCAATTATGGACAGAGCAAACAGGGGCTATTTACCGATCGCGAAGGTCAGTTGACTAATGACTTCTTTCTGAACCTTACCGATATGGGCAACACCTGGCATCCGGTGTCTGAGAATCTTTATGAGGTACGGGATCGCACAACCGGTAAGGTGAAATGGACGGCCAGCCGCGTTGATCTGGTATTGGGTTCCAATGCAGTGCTACGGGCTTATGCTGAGGTCTATGCCCAGGATGATAATCAAGAAAAGTTTGTGCGAGACTTTGTGAATGCGTGGACCAAAGTGATGTATGCGGATCGTTTTGATCTGTATTGATCCACTAACATCCAAAGAACGTTCCGGCAATATCTCACATAAGATATGGGATATTGCCGGACGAATCAGAAACAGCCCCCAGCGATTAACGGCTAACTGGACTGATTTTTTTCAGCCAGCCATAGGCTGAACTCAGGATACAAACGGCAGCGGCCAACAAATAGATAGAGAAGATAATCACCATCCATTGGGCCATATTCAGGCTGAACAGTGTCCAGTTATCGGCACCACAGATACCTGTTGGCTGGAACATGGTCGGCCACCAATTATCGAGCGGCAGTTCAAAAGGGAACACCGGCTGCAGACTGCAGCTGGAGGAGAAGGGATTGAACCCGGCGTAATCGGCGGTCTGGTTGATCGCCTCACTCAAACCGTAGGCCGCTCCCATCAGCCAGATACCATAACCGAGCAAACGCAGAACACGTTGTTGGGGTGACACCATAATCACTACAGAAGCCAACCCCAGTAGCATAACTGCCAGTCGCTGATACACACAGCGTTCGCAAGGGTCCATATGAGCAATGTACTGGAAATACAGGGCGCAGAGCTCCAGAAAGAGCGTTGTCACCAGCATGATCACCCAGGTTATCCGGTAGCCTTGCCAACGGAAGAGTGTCGCCGGCGGATTCTGCTTCAATTGCTGCAGTTCTTCCACAAAGTGCGCGATTCCCATAACGCCCCCGATTCTGTTCTTCTATCCGGAGCGACCTGCCGGAAAAACTTCCGCAGGTCGTTCGTCGTTATTTACTGAGCCTGAACGGCTGTTTTTTTAGACAAATAAGCAATCAGGCCATGCAGCTCATCATAGGAGCTCAGGCTGCCCATATTAATGAGATAGCGATTGTTAACCATAAAGCTCGGCACGGAAGTAACGTGGTCGGCATAACGGTTCCAGGCCATCAGGCGCTTGCGGGTCGCCAGTGAACGCTTTTTCTTGTCGTAATCCGCCTTAGTCAGGCCGGCCTGCTCCAGAGTCTGATAGAACTCTTTCTCACTGCCCCAGTCGCCTCTGCGCTGCTCGTGAATACGACCAAACAATGCTTTTTTAACAGACGCCTCTTGAGGTGTATTCTGGGTCATGGCCAGAGCGGTACTGGCCTGCCTGGCGTAATCACCCATAAACTCCATATGCACCTGATCAAAGCCAATATTCTGACCGCTCAACCATGCCTGCAACGAACCCAGGGGACCATACTCCCACTGATAACAGCCGCCACAGTAGATAGAAAACAGTTCGGTCACCATAGGCTGCGAGGACGCTTGCAGTTCCTCAATTATTTCGTAATGGGTTCCTTCTTTAAACACTGCGGTTTGAGCAAATGCCAATACCGGCAACAGGTAGAGAAAGACGGCAAAAAACTTCTTCATTGATGCGATGTTCCCACTGCCCTGCCCTTTGATGGATCGCGCACGATACCTCAGGCAGGAATTAATAATATCTGGATGAATAGTGACGCGACGAACCCATAAGAAGCAATACGTATAAAAACACATGAAAGGTAATGGAATACCGTCCCCCGACACTTTTCCATACCCTCCTGAATACACGCTCTGCTGTGCCGCAAAGGGCTTTCCCCTCTGCAGCACAGTCAGGGTTTATCGCTCCTGCCAAGGCAGAATAAACACCCGGGACGCATGGGTGTCAGCCACTTCCCTGAGGTAAACGGCTTCCCTTGCCCGACGCGCCACCAGCAGCGGATCGGTCACCGCCAAAGGTTGCAGACACTGGTTTACGACCCAGCCCGCCGGGGTAATACCGGCACGCTTGAGATCTTCCTGCAAATCCGCAGCCTCATGAACCGGCGTGGCTTCCGGCAAGGTGCAGATCAGCAGACGGGTAAACGCAGGATCCCGCAGACGTGGCAATAAACCGGTCACCTCATCGGAATGGGCATCCCCCCGCTTCAACACTTCCTTGTGGTAACTCTGGGCAGCATCCAGCAGCAGGATCGTATGTCCGGTTGGCGCCGTATCAATCACCGTGATGCGGTCATCAGCCTGATGGACTGTGCGGGCAAAAGCCTGGAACACGGCAATCTCTTCGATGCACGGAGAACGCAGATCTTCCTCCAGAAGTGCACGTCCATCGTCATCCAGTTCGGTGGCTTCCGACAGTACTTCTTTCCGATAACGTTCAATTTCCACAACAGGATCAATGCGCTCGACCCGCAGCAGGTGGGCTGGAACCTGCCCGGCAGCATCAGCGACATGAGCAGCAGGATCCGTTGTGGTCAGGGTCACCGGATGGCCTTTTTCTGCTAACCGGCGGGCAATCATGGCAGCAATCGACGTTTTGCCAACACCGCCTTTACCCATGGTCATTACTGCACCACGGCCGCTGGCAGCCAGTTCCTCAATAAACTGTTCCAGCTCATCGCCCTGAACAGAGTCTATAGCAGCAACCTGAGTGATAGAGGTATCGATCTGCGGCGCAAAGAAACGACGCAAGCCTTCCAGCCCAACTGGCAGCACAGGTGCCAAAGGAATAGTGGTCAGAGCAAGCTGACGCAGATTCTCAGGCATTGCACTCAGCGCAGTTTCCGCACGGGAAGCCAGGGCAACGGCAACAGGGTCAGTCAGATCAGTGGCCACAAACTGGCCATTCACGACAAGGTGCTGATTAGTAATACCCAGCGCGGCCAGCTCTTCACTGGTTCGAGAAGCCTCCTTGATAGAAGCGGCTTCCGGACGGGTCACCAGCACCAGACGGGTCTGGCTTTCGTCTGCCAGGGTCTCGACCGCCTGCGCGTACATCCGGGTCTGCTTTTCCAGAGCTGCCAGCGGTCCCAGACAGGAAGAGCCAGTGGTGCTGTCGGCAACAAACCCAGTCCAGGCTTTGGGTAAGGAGAGCAAACGTAACGTATGGCCGGTTGGTGCGGTATCGAAAATAATCCGGTCAAAATCCGCCGTTTTTTCATTGCCGACCAACAGTTCGGTAAAGCCATCAAAAGCAGCAATTTCCAGAGTACAGGCCCCGGAAAGCTGCTCTTCCATATTCTCCAGCACCGCGTCCGGCAGGATACCTCGGTAAGGATCAATGGCTCGTGCCCGATAAGCGGCAGCCGCCGCACGGGGATCAATATTCAGGGCAAAGAGGTTCTCAACATCACGAATCGCTGTTGGTTCACCGCTGAGCGGTGTTGCCAGCACTTCATCAATATTGGACGCGGGATCAGTACTGACCAGCAGAACCTTTTCACCCCGGCCCGCAAGATAGACTGCAGATGCACAGGCAGTACTGGTTTTACCCACGCCACCCTTACCGGTAAAGAACAGTATGCGGGGCGCATTGTCCAGAAAGTTCATTGCCCGGCCCTCAGCACGCACCGCCACAACCGCAACAGGCAGGCTTTTGTTCTGCTTTTGGCTCAGACCCGGCCTCCTGCGCTGCACCTTCGGCCATAGCGATTAACTGATCACGGGAAGGATACGTGCCATAGCTGACCAGCTCGCCATCGCGCAGGATGACTGGAAGAGCCTCATTTTGATGGGATTCCAACAAAACTTTAACAGTCAGATTGGCGGCGAAGGCAGCGGGTTCCTGAGCCAGATTGTAACGGGTCACCTGATGGCCCAGCGTCTCCAGATGTCCCAGATCTGCGGAAAATACAGACAATTTCTGATCTGGCTTAGGACCACAAACACCAGAGGAACAACACATGGCAGGATCGAAAACAGTAATAACGGACACAGTCGTATTCCTTACGATTCAACGCAATGAAGAAAGCGAGTGGTAAAGAGCATTCCCTGGCGACCTCGGGGAGAGATCAGCCGGGAATGCAGAGTTTCAGGCTGGAAGTTTCAATCAGGAAGCGTGAGCCACCGGGAAGCGGTCACGGGTGCGGTTGGCATAAGCCACCAGGGCCAGCATGATAGGCACTTCCACCAGCACACCAACAACAGTGGCAAGCGCAGCACCGGAGTTCAGGCCAAACAGGCTGATGGCAACGGCCACTGCCAGTTCAAAGAAGTTGGACGCACCAATCATCCCGCCCGGCGCAGCAATGCTGTGGGGTTCTTTCCACTTGTACATCCAGCCATAGGCAATGGCAAAGATCAGCACGGTCTGGATAATCAGAGGAATGGCAATCAGCACGATATCGACCGGATTTGCCAGAATCCGTGGCGCCTGGAAGCCAAACAACAGCACGACGGTCAGAATCAAGCCCAGAATAGAGAACGGCTTGATCGTCGCGCCAAAGCTTTGCAGTTCCTCTTCACTGCCCACCATTTTGCGCGTAATCAGTCCGGCAACCAGCGGAATCACGATAAACAGCACCACGGACAGGAACAGAGTGCTCCATGGCACGATGACATCCGTCACGCCCAGCAGCAACGCAGCAATCGGAGCAAAAGCGACGACCATCACCAGATCATTCACAGCCACCTGCACCAGCGTGTAGTTAGGGTCGCCCTTGGTCAGCTGGCTCCAGACAAACACCATCGCCGTACAAGGAGCCACACCCAGAAGAATCATACCGGCAATATACTCATCACCCAGTTCCGGTGTAATCAAACCGGTAAAACTGCCAAAGAAGTAACGGATAAAAGCAATCGCCAGCAGCGCCATAGTGAAGGGCTTGATCAGCCAGTTCACCGTCAGGGTAACGATCAGCCCTTTTGGACGACGATGGATATTTTTTACCGCAGTAAAGTCAATCTGCATCATCATCGGGTAGATCATCAGCCAGATCAGTACGGCAATCACCAGATTGATATTGGCGTATTCCCAGCCACCCATCAGGGTAAACAGTTCCGGAAACAGCGTGCCGCCGGCAATACCAGCGACCATGGCCAGAGCCACCCAGACACTTAGATAACGCTCAAAAAGTCCCATAACGGGCCCTCACAAAAATCGCAAATCGTCGAAACGCGATGACAAAAGGTAAAAAAATACTGAAGCCCAATAAGCCCCGGGTTGCACTCGTCATTGAAGTGCACCGTTCTCGCTCAACGTCTCAGGTTTAGCAGAGTCTTGTTAGCAGACAACTTATTGGAGGGTGACATGATGCTCCGGGAAAGCGGCCTTACCTGCGGATTATCATGATCGTCAATTCACGATGGACGATACGCCTGTCTTATTCTTACGACAAGTGCTTTATAAAATTATTTTTCCATTGCACACCCTGCGGAAAGACCACCTATATTGCCTATATTGTGAAACCGACTCCTGCCATGGGCACCACAGTACGGTTTTGGTCTCCATGGTTAATACCCTGCGGACGAACAGGCCCCGTTATGAATAGAGTTCTGATCATCTCCGGCCACCCTAATCTGGAACAGTCCTACACCAATAAAGTCATACTTGAACAGCTGGAGCAGCGTATTGAGACCCTGGGAGTACGAAGGCTGGATACTCTGTATCCCGACTACCAATTCGATATAAAGGCTGAACAGCAGGCGCTACTGGATGCCGACAGTGTGGTGCTGCAATTTCCTTTTTACTGGTACTCGATGCCGGGTCTGCTGAAGCTCTGGCTGGATGAGGTGTTTACCTTTAACTTCGCCTACGGCCCGGAAGGTGACAAGCTAAAGGGCAAACATTTCTTGTTGTCGTTTACCATTGGTGGTCCCCAGCAGTCTTACCATCCCCTCGGGTATAACCACTTTTCTGTGCAGCAGCTGATGACGCCGCTTGAGCAGACGGCTTATCTGGCCGGTATGGTTTATCACCCGCCGGTGTACAGCCACGGTATGGTTTATATACCCGGCGTCTATAACACTCAGGAAGGTGTCGAAGCCCGGGCCCGTGACCATGCCGAGCAGCTGATTACAACGCTGGAAGAGTTATCGCTGACCACCAGCCGCCAGTCCGCAGTGAAGGATTTTGTCGAACACTGGTTCAAGGAGTTCGATAAGCTGCCGGATGATCCGGGCTGGTTCCTCAGCCATATTGACGACTCCCTGCATCTGGATGGCCCTGAGGGAACCTTCCGGGGCAAGGCCGGCTTTACCGACTGGTATCAGCTCCTGCGCCAGAGTTTTCAGGAAGGTGCCCTGCATCTTTTAGAGCGTATGGATGTCAGTCATCTGGAAAAAAACCATTATCAGGTCGATTTCCTGGTGCGCGTTGAAGCCGTAACCCATAACGATGAACCGGTCAGTATTCTGGCCAAGGAAGTCTGGCGATTGGCACTGGATGATGAAAACTTTGTCACCCTGTTTGACTACCGGGTGGAAGTGGTCTGACGAACAAGACCTATAAAAAAACAAGGAGTACAGCATCAAGCTGTGCTCCTTGTTGTTGAGCAGTTAAATCAAGAATCAGGCGGCAGCAGCTTCAACCGCTAACTGTTTACAAGCAATACCGTCCTTATCAAACAGATGGCAACGGTTCAGATGGAAACTGAAGTCCATCAGTTCACCACGAACAATATCCTTTTCACCATCGGCTTCAATAATCAGCGTCTGCCCATCCAGTTCACCATACACATACGTGGTGCCACCCAACCGCTCAATCACATCACCTTTAATCTGCAGGGTGATATCAGCACTCTCACCATGCAGGAAGTGTTCAGGACGAATTCCCAGCGTCATGCTGTCCCCCACGGCTAATTCACCATGCTCGACATTCAATGTGATCTCTTGGGAGTCCGGCAGGCGTACACTCACAGTCTGACCAACGACACTGGTTACAGACACCGGCAGGAAGTTCATCTTCGGTGAACCGATAAAGCCGGCCACAAACTGGTTGCATGGCGAATGGTACAGTTCCATTGGCGTGCCAACCTGCTCGATATTACCATCACGCAGAACCACAATTCGATCGGCCATGGTCATCGCTTCCACCTGGTCGTGGGTCACATAGATCATGGTGTTGCCCAGCTGTTCATGCAGACGAGAAATCTCAATCCGCATCTGCACTCGCAACTCCGCATCCAGATTGGAGAGCGGTTCATCGAACAGGAATACCTCTGGCTTACGCACGATGGTTCGACCAATAGCCACCCGCTGCCGCTGACCACCGGACAGCTGTCGTGGTTTTCGATCCAGTAACGGTTCCAGTTTCAGAATACGCGCGGCTTCGGCAACACGTTCCTCAATCACATCCTTACTTTCGCCGGTCACTTCCAGGCCAAAGCTCATATTCTCCTTCACACTCATATGGGGATAGAGCGCATAGGACTGGAATACCATGGCAATGCCGCGTTTGCTGGGCTGGGTGGTGGTCACATCCTTGCCACCGATAAACACATCCCCTTCACTCACCTCTTCCAGACCGGCAATCATCCGCAGCAGGGTGGATTTACCACAGCCGGACGGACCAACGAACACAATAAACTCGCCATGGCGGATATCCAGATCCACCCCATGGATAGTTTCAACCTTGCCATAACGCTTGAAAACTTTTTTCAGTTGTAAATCAGCCATGATCAGTTCCTTCACCCGGGGCTTAATGATTGCGCTCTATCTGACGCGCCAGTTCGTGCAGCTGGCTGATAGCGTCATCCAGTTCTGCCCGGTTCAACATAAGGTCGGAAAATGCCAGTCCAGCTTCAGACCCGTCGATGGTCACCTTCATGGCAATATTGAAACTCTGTTTTTCAGTATCAAACAGGATGGAAATGCCCTGTTCGCGTATCTGCCGGATATTGTCGAGCAGCCGTTCCTGCTCTTCCGGCTTTAATGGCTCTACCAGTGCACCAAGAGCCTCATCCTCACGATCAGCCAGAAACAGCTGCCCGATACTGGACTGGGTGGCATGGTAGAGGCGGTAACCACCAAGAGCCTCATGCATCGCCTGTCCCGGAGAGGCGTGGTACATATAAACGACCGAGTCATTCCACAACACACCCATTGCGACAATCCGGTCAGGATACTGGTGTTGTGCCAGTACACTCAGGGCCTGCTTATACAGGTGGGAACCGTGAAAGCTTTGAGCGGCCAGCAGTTGAATGGCCGGCCCTGGCCGGTACTTCTTGTGACTGCCCTGCTCCGCCAGGCCAATGCTTTTCAAGGTCATCAACAGGCGGTTGGCCTTCACCACATTGATACCCAGTCGTTCCGCCAGTTCAGCATTGCCCAGTGGGACATCACTACTGGCCAGCTCCTGGAAGCAACGGATACCGTCAATCAGGCTTTGGTTCGGTTGCGAGGACATAACTATTTCACCGCCCCGGAGGTGACGCCGCCAATAAACTGCTTCTGCAACAGGGCAAAGACCAGAATCACCGGGGATGCTGCGATAAACGAGGCAGCCATGGCACCGCCCCAGTCGGCATTGTTCTCATTGATGTATTGCAGCAACAGACCCGGGCCTACTGTGCGGTTGGTTTCAGAGGTTATCAGGGTCATTGAGTAAAGCAGGTCATTCCAGGACCACATAAAGGCATAGAGGGTTACAGTGATAAAAGCCGGGAAGGAGATCGGCAGAACGATCCGGTAGAAAATCCGGAAGTTACTGGCACCATCCACCTTGGCCGCTTCAATCAACTCATTCGGCAGCTGCTTGAAGTAGCTGTACATCATGTAGGTGCTGACTGGCAGAGCAAAAACAATGTAAGAGATAGTCAGACCCAGTTTGGTATCCAGCAAGTCGGCCGTCTGCAGCATTGGATAGATACTGATCAGCAGAACACCGAACGGAAACATCTGGGCAGACAGAATCAGCAGCATCAGCGATTTTTTACCCGGATACTCAAACTTGGCGAAGCTGTAACCGGCCAGTGATGCCAGAGCCGCATTTAACAGCGCTGAAGAAGTAGAAGTCAGCAGACTGTTTTTCAGTTGCAGCAGCAAGTTCCCCTCGGTCAACGCAGTGATAAAGTGACCAAAGTGAATCTCTCCAGGAAACAGCGTCGGGTTTAGCTGATAGAGTTCACTGTTACCTTTGAAGGCACTGATCAGCGCCCAGTACACAGGGAAGAACAGAAAGAAGGCAATCAGCAGTAATAAGCATCCAAAACCGAGGCGCGCCTGCCAGGAACGTAATTCAAACATCGCTTAATCCTCCTTGAACAGACTACGCAGGTAGTACACGACCAGTGGCATCAGGGTGAAGACCCAGAGCACACCGATTGCGGAAGCCATACCCAGATCCCAGTTCTGGAACGCCTGAGTGTAAACCTCGATGGACAGCACAGTGGTAGAGCGGATCGGGCCACCACCGGTCAGGGCATAGATAATATCGAACTGCTGGAGATTACCGATCATGCCGAGTGCTGCGGTGACCAGAAATACCGGACGCAGGTGCGGCAGAATAATACGACGCACCACCACCCAGTTGCTGGCGCCATCCAGACGGGCTGCTTCAATCTGCTGGAAATCCAGCCCCTGCAGCCCTGCCAGGAAAAACGACATAAACAGTGGAATAGAGATCCAGGTACGGGTCAGGATAATCGCCATCATCGCGCCCAGATCATCGGACAGAAACTGAATGTTTTCGTCCACCACACCACTGCCCAGCAGCAGCGCATTCACAATCCCGTATTTGCCGTTCAGCATCCAGGCCCAGATAAAGGCACTGACGGTGCTGGGCAAGATCCATGGCAGCAGAGTCAGGGTACGGAACACGCTGCGACCAAAGAAGTTCTGGTACATCAGCAGTGCCCAGGCCAGCCCCACGCACATGGTCAGGGCCGTGGTGCCCACCACAAAGATGGCGGTGGTCACCCAGGATTCCAGCACATAGGGATTGGTCAGGATCGACTGAAAGTTACTAAATCCTATAAAAATGGGTTCCAGGTCATAGATGGTGAACTGGTAGAAAGCCATGGACATGGCATCCATGAATGGATAGAACACCATGATCAGGAAGGCGGTCATCGCCGGTATCAGGATCATCAGAGCAAAGCGTCGATCACCCGCTTTCAGGCTGCGCCTGCGCCCTGTCGTGTGTTTATCTGTGTTCTGTGTGGATACCATATCCATAGCCCTATTCGCCCTACTTTTACTTCACCAGACGCTGGATGCGTACTTCCATCTCTTTTGCTGCCTCTTCTGCGCTCTTCTGGCCCAGAATAACCGCCTGCACTTCTTCACCAACGGCGGCGATAAAATTGGCGCTGTTACGCATGCTGGAGAGCTGGTCGCGACGTGGCACACCCAGGGAATTGTTCCAGTCAACAATGTACTGGTCGCTGGTGATCACGCTGTCAGCACGGGCCTCTTTTGAACCTGGGATGGCACCTGCCTTGGTAAAGTAATCCAGCTGAATCTCAGGGTTCATGGCCAGCTCTTCGATAAACTTCACCGCTGGAGCCTCTTTGCTGAGCTTGCCATCCACCTGGGCGGCCTTACCGTTAAACAGCACCAGCAGATGGCCCCACTCCATAGCGCGGTGAGTCATTCCGGCTTCGAGAACAGGGGTTTTGATCGGATACACGTGTTTGTCGTACTCGGCACCCTTACCGCTGAAGTCACGGGCAAAACCACGAGCTACAGGAGCATCAAAGTAGAAGGCAGAGGACTCCTGACCAAACATACGACGAGCGGCACCACGGTCCACGTCGAGAGAGACCAGACCTTCATCCACCAGACTCTTCAGGAACTTCAGAGTGGCCACGGTTTCAGCACTGTTCACCACGACTTTGCCATCCTGATCAAAGATCAGACCACCATGGGCCCATAGCCACGTCTGGAAGTCGGCAGTAATCAGGCCATTGGACTTGGTCATCAGGGCATAAGGAGTACTTTGCGGATAAGCGGCCTTCACTTTGCGAAGAGCTTCAACAAACTGCTCGACAGTCACCGGCGCTTCAGTAATACCACTGGTTTCCAGCATATTGCGGTTAGCGACCAGACTGATGGAGCCGGTGTTCCATGGCAGGCCCAGCTGCTTGCCATTAATCCGGCCGGCTTCCAGCACTTCTGCAGGAATCACCGATTCCAGATATTCCTGACCATAGAGATCATTGAAGTCCACCAGGTTCGGCATATTGGCCAGGGTTGGCAGCCAGCGGGCCTGCAGCTGGCTGACATCCAGCGGCTGCTTGGTGCGCAGACGCAGGAAGATGGTCTTCTGCATATCGCCCCAGGCACTGTCCAACACCTTGGTCTCCACACCGGTCTTGGCGATCAGGCCTTCAATCACCGGCTTGTTGCTCGGCTCGGCCGTCACCCAGTTCAGAAAGGTCACTTCACTGGCCATGGCAGGCGCGGTAGTGACCGCAAAGATGGCCGCAGCCAGTTGTTTCTTCAGGACTCTGCTATTCCACATTTTCAAAATCTCTCTTGTTCTCGAATGATGTTAAAAAAGACAATCAGACACGCGGGGCAATAAAGGCTCCGAACAGAGACGCAGGGCTTCCCTGGGTTTTGGTTATCGTTATTTGAATCTTGCTGAAGGGTTGATCGCCCAGCGGCAAGCGGATCACGCCCTGATGGTTATCGGTGATCGTGGCAATAACCCGGTCATCAACCGTCACAGTAAAGTCCGTCACCAGGAACGGCATCACCCGGTCATGGTGACGACGCTGCACCGTTTCCAGCGGGTGGTCATAGTCACAGTCCAGCCACAGAGTCATTTCGTCAGCCTGTACCGGCTCTTCCCAACCGAATGACACGACAGGTTTGGCATCATCCGGGCTGGCAATCCACGCCCAGGGGCGGGAGCCTGGACGACAGTCGCCCTGCACAAGGTTCTCTTCATCAAAGTGATGCAAAGGTGTGCTGGTAGAGAACGCCAGGTTGAAACCTTCCGGACGGCGTTGCGGAGTCCAGAAGTCAAAACTGTCCACGCCCAAACCTTCCGGTGGCTCCTGGCGGGAAGCTGTGCTCACCGCTTCCAGACCACCCTGATTAACGGAGACCAGACCGGACAGGCGCTGATCGCTCAGTCCAACGGCAATGGCCGGGTTTTCCAGCAGACACAGGAAGCGATAACCTTCACCAGCCAGTTCTGGCAGGTACAGAATCACTTCGCTGTCACCGGCATTTACCGGAATATCCAGCTGAGCCAGAGAGACTTCCGGTGTGAAGTTATCCGGCTTCTCGCTGGTACGAATATCCACCTTTAAAACAGTCTTCGACTGCACCTGCACCGGGATGGTCAAGGTGCGTTCGCCAGATACTGTGATGGGTAGCAGCTGGGCAAAGTTACGATCCAGAGGCAACCATTCACCAGAAAGCGGCAAGGTCTGTAAAGCCAACTGACTGCTGACGGAAATATCAGCCCGTGCAATCAGGTTCTCCGCTACAGGGCGATAACCGGGCACATGGTGCCCGTTTTTATGCAGGCACAGTTTCAGCTGTTCGATATTGTCCGGTTGCGCCAGCTCCCGTGGTGACCAGTTGTTGGCCAGACAGACCGCAGCGGCAGTGCCGACAACCTGTCCGTTAGCGGCACAGGTAGCCATAACCCGGGTGCTGCCAAAAGCAACATGGGTGGCAGACAACAACCGTCCGGTAATCAGTAGGTTACTGATGTTGCGGCTGTACATGGTGCGGAATGGAATCCCGAAGATGCCCTTGCTGTGATACTGGTTACAGCTGCCCTTGTCACCATAAACACCGTCAGCCGGATGCAGATCGATGGACCAGCCGCCGTGGGACACATCATCATAGTGAACCACCTGATCGATGATATCGCTCTGGGTCAGCATCAGGTCGCCTTCGGCACGGCGGCTTTCGCGTTTGCCGGGGATCGTGCCGATCCATTCCAGAGTCAGGTTACGGGCTTCCGGAAACTCTCCGGAGTTTTTGATGTAATCCCATACACCATAAACAATCTTTTGCAGCTCGAATTTGATCTGTTCGGACTGGTGAATGGTGTCCAGACGACCACCCCATTCTATCCACCAGAGTGAACAGCCATGGTCTTTGGCACTGAAGCGACGATAACGAGGGATACTCTCAGGAATATTTTTCAGGGCGAAATCCGGTGCCACATAGTCAACCGGCTCACCAGCATCCTTGGTATAAAAGTAGAGGGAGTGACCGAGCAGCTTGCCGTAGTCTTCACCCGGTGCCATCGGCTCGTTGAATTCTTCTTTGTCTTCCGCGCCCATACGATAGGCGGCACCGGACAGATGGGTCAGAATGCCATCACCGCTGGCATCGACAAAGAGGTCGGCCTGCAGATCATAGAGGGTACTGTTCTGGGAGTTAAAGGCCAGCACACATTGAATCTGTTGCTCAACTGTCTCAACCTGGAAAGCGGCGGTATTGGTCAGCAGTTCAATATTGGCTTCGCGGAGCACCCAATCCAGAATAACGGTATCGAGAATCAGTGGGCTGGCTGTCGGGTTGCGATACAGGTTTTCCAGCATAATCTCATTGATAATACCGCCCTCACGGGCCCAGCGATTGTTATTGCCGCCATGGGATGTGGCACCAAGTGCCCACAGCCGGACTTCACTGGAAGCATTGCCCCCAAGAACCGGGCGATCCTGAACCAATACCACTTTCAGCCCTTCACGGGCTGCAGCGACTGCAGCACAGACACCCGATAAACCGCCACCGACAACAACCAACTCGACGCGTCTGTTTTCTATATGCAGTGGACGCGGGTCAGAAGGCAACTGGTGAATCATACGACACCCTCTTGATATTTCTATTATAGAAATTAAGAGTCTTGATGCGTGTCTGCAATGGAAAAATCAGCCAAATGCCCGCTTGTGAGAGTTTGTTTGATTCAGGTCATAAACGCGCAACCCTATACGAACAAATCACCATCTATCCCATGCAAATACGGAGAAAATTTATTGAAAAAACATGCCCTTGCCCGCCGACACTAAACATCTTATTAAACAGGTATTGAGAGTCCGAACAGAGAACAACAACAGTTGAGGCGCACTCTATGAATATCAAACGACGGACGTTTCTTACGGGTGCAGCTACCCTGAGTGCTGCCGGACTGGTTTCTCTTGGCGGTTGCCAAATCAACACTCCGACCACCAGTGCCAAGGTCGTTATTGCCGGCGGGGGTGCTGGCGGTACGGGTCTGGCAAATATGTTGAAACGTTATCTGCCCGGCTTATCCATCTCCATCATCGAGCCTCGTCCCCAGCATTGGTATCAGCCTGGTCAGACACTGTTGCTGGCAGGCGTTTATACCGAAGCGGCAGATGTCTTGTCGCCTCATACCGATTATCTGGACAGTGATATCAACTGGATCCCTGACTCTGTAACAGAGTTCCTGCCGGACACCAATCAAGTGGTAACCGCATCAGGTGCCACCATTGCTTATGACTATCTGATAGTCGCCACTGGTCTGGAACTGCGCTATGACCTGATCGAAGGTCTGGATACCCGTGAGATTGGTCACAACGGAATTCACAGTATTTATTTCAGTCCGGAAGCCGGACTTGCCAGTTATAAGGAAGCATTGGCGTTTGCCAGCCGCGGTGAAGGTCGTGGTGTCTTTACCCGTCCGCAAGGCCCGATGAAGTGTGCTGGCGCGCCTTTGAAGGCCACCAATCTGGTTGAATATTTTGTCCGAGAATCCGGCCAGCGGAACAACTACAGCCTCAATTACTACACCTCGGAGGCAACACTGTTCTCAGTCAAGGCCTTCAACCAGAAGCTGAATGAGATTTGGACGGAACGGGATATCACAGCCCACTACGGCAGAGTCTTAACCGCCGTGGACAGTCAGAACAAAACCGCCAGTTTCACTAAAACGGATGGCAGCGTCGAAACCGTCGAGTGGGACTTCCTGCATATCGCTCCGCCTATGAGTGCGGTACCGGCAGTGCGTAATTCCGAACTTGCGGATAACACCACCTTTGTCGGCTATCTGGAAGTCGACCGGTACACCATGCAGCACAAGCATTATCCTAATGTCTTCGGATTGGGCGACAGCGTGGGTACACCGATCGGTAAAACTGCTGCCTCGGTAAAATCCCAGATTCCTGTGATCACCGAGAACCTGAGCGCCTTGATTCAGGGGCAACCATTAGTCGCGAAATGGAGTGGCTACACCTCCTGCCCGATGATTTTGGATGTCGGCCATGCCATGCTCTGGGAGTTTGATTACAGTATGGAGCCGGTCACTGCTCTACCGTTCGAGGTTGTTGATCCTCTGTCTGAAAGCAAACTGGCCTGGGTGATGGAAAAGTCATTGATCAAACCGGTTTACGATCTGATGCTGCACGGTTACACACCGATCTAACCACTGTGAACACCTAAAGAAATCGGGCCTTTGCTGGCCCGATGCTTTGTAGTGTTGTCAGTGATACTCTGCCGCTTAATGAACACATTCAGGAACAAAAAACATGGCCAGACACCTGACCAGAGATCAGTTATTGAAGCAATATGGCTCGATCTCGGTCCATATGGACTCTTTTGCCTGTGGCGGCATCACCTACAAAGGAACCGTTGGTGAGGATTGCCTGTTGTATATCACCACTGTCGCCGATCGCTGTCATTTGCAGGACATGGCCTATGAACGCACGGATGATGTGATGGTTTCAGAGCTTCCTGATATTGTCAGCGCCATCGTTAAATCGCCGGCTGGTATGATTGCCTTTTACGAACGTTAATTTTTCCACTCCCTCATAAATCACCCGCTATGCTTGCCCGCAAATCCGTACACTTTGAGATATAGGAAATGAGCAAGCCTACCAGTTCAGTCTTTGATAGCTATCAGGCTGCGGGCCAAACGACAACGGATGATCGTCATATCTACGGGGATTCCAGTGCCCGCTTTACCCTGCTTCTCTACTCGGATCTGGAATGCCCCTACTGTCGCGCATTTCATCACACGCCCAAACAGGTTGTTGATGAGTCCGGTGGGCTGATCAACTGGCAGTGGAAACATATGCCGCTGCCCATGCACGATCCGGCTGCCGCCATCGAAGCCGAAGCTGCGGAATGTATTGCTGATCTTGGCGGCAATCGAGCGTTCTGGATTTTCATAGAGGAAGTCTTTCAGAACACCTCCGGGGGTGGCCGGGGAGTGGGCGATATCGAGTCCCTGGCCGGCGATGTTGGCATTGACCGTAATGCCTTTATTTCCGGGGTTAACTCCCGCCGCTATGAGCAGAACGTGGCTACCGATATTCGTCAGGCGCAGGAAATGAATGTGAACTCAACGCCGACATCACTGATGATTGATACCATGACCGGACGACACCTGCGGCTGGAAGGCTCCCGTCCTCAATCCAGCTTCTTTGAAGCCGTGGAAGAGCTGATCCGTATGAATTGAGTGCTTCTGAGAAACCCCAAAAACAGATTAACTACTCACTACCGGGTGCTCCGCGCACTGCCTCTGAACTGACAGACAGCCTGCAAACTTGCCTGGAACTCTTTCTGTTCACCACTCTGGCCGTGTTCTGCACTGCTCTGGGCACATGGCTGGCATTTGTCTGTCTAGAGTTTCAACGGTCACTGGTCTCCGTCACACGCTGTATATCTTCCACCAGCTCACTGAAATACGGATTCCAGGTGAGACGTGCATGTACCTTATTGGATTCCAGATAACCATAGGCGGAAAACCAGAGCTGCTCATCCGGCGGGCAAACTGCCTTCTCACCCTCTTCGCTGTCATCCTGCCCGTTATTACAAATCCGGTATTCACCCTGCACACCGTAGTAAGGGTTCTCCGGTGCAAACAGTGCCGCCATATGGGAAAAGTTACTGACCCGCTGTTCCGGTAAACGGGTCGGCAAGACTTTCAGGCGAGAATCGCTACTCTCCGGCGCATCCCCATACCAGATCAACTGGCTGCGCGGATGAGTAAAGCGCTGTTCAAACAGTGCCAGCATCTGCTCTGCATCCACAACACTGTCGTCAGCACTCAAGACCATCATGACCGGACGATTAAACGCTTTAAAGCGCAGAGCATCACTCACGCTCTGTGTCGTGCGGTAATAAGCCCCGGCGGTCTGAAAGGTCAGTGAATCGAACCGAACAATATTATCGCTGGGGTCAGCATCAGCCCAATCGGCCACTTTGGCGACATAAGGCGCCAAAGCCACCAATTGACTACGTGGCTGGTAAGCCGGAGAAAACACGACCAACCCGGCAATACTGTTATCCGCCAGGGCTTCGCTGGTTACCAAATTAGCGCCTGTAGAGAATCCACCCAGCCAGACTTCATCAACATCCTGCTTTAACAGTGCCGTATGGTGAGCCACGGCCTGGCGCCAGTCCTGCACATCAACATTCAACAAATCTCCGGGGCGGGCACCGTGGCCGGTCAGCAACAAAGTACGCACGGTAAACCCCTGGGCAGCAAGAGCCGGCGCAAGATCGACAAAAGAGTATGGCGAGTCACCCAGACCATGTACCAGCAGGATACCTTTGCTGGGCTGGGTACCTTTTTCAGGCTTCAGTTCAAACGGGGCATTGGCATTCACTTCCCGCGCCTTATCGGATGAAATAAAAGCACGGTTTGCCATCAACCACTGACGGGTCTCCTGCACATAAGCCTCAAAAGACGACTGCGTATAGGCTGGCGTACTGGATGATGGCTGGTAATGAGCAGCATCCGGCACCTGACTACAGCCCACGACGACCAGCCCTGTTGCGAAGATAGCGATTATATTTCTGAGCATCCCCTCTCCTGCCCTGCTTGTATCGAAATGTTGTACTGTGAATTCAGAGAATTCTGACACAAAGGCTGTCAGAAAAATGTGAATGCCTGATCCATCAGCACGGTTTGTCCCAATTATCCCGTTATTTATTCCCTGAAATAATCCCGCCCCTTCATGTTCGATGTTCACATTGTTTTCACGGACCTGAGGGTAGTGTCGCTTTTCTTCCACCCACGTAGTTTGTAAGACTCCATGCTGAAATACCGTCCGGATATCGATGGCCTGCGGGCGATAGCCGCGGGACTTGTTGTCCTCTACCACTTCCAGTTCAGTCTGTTCCAGGGCGGTTATGCGGGTGTTGACGTGTTCTTTGTCATCACCGGCTTTGTTGTCACCGGCCTGCTGATGCGCCAGTGTGACAATGGCAGCTTCCGCTTTAAAGACTTTTATACCAAACGGGTTCAGCGTCTGATACCTGCGTTCCTGCTGGTGTCGCTGGTGACCTTTCTAGTGATTTCCCGCATTTATATGGATGAAGAATATTACGTCTTCTCCAAGAGCTGGCTGTACTCGCTGGTCGGCACCAGTAACCTCTATTACATCAGTGAATTTGCCAAATACTTTGCCCCGGATGCCGAGGTTCAGCCGCTGCTGCATACCTGGTCACTGGCGGTTGAGTTTCAGTTCTATCTGATCTGGCCGGTGATTCTGGTGGTGCTTTACCGCTTTTCCCGCCATAAGCTGGCTCCATGGCTGTTTCTCGCAGTTTGGGGTGCAGCTCTGGCATGGTCGATCCACAGAACCCAAACGGCACCTGATGCCGCTTACTATGAACTGCCGACCCGAGTCTTTGAGTTTCTGATCGGTGTGGGTCTGGCCCTGTTTGGTCAACGCCTGCCTCAACTTAACCGTGGCTTTGCGGAACTGCTATCGATGCTTGGTCTGGGCCTGATCCTGGCCAGTGCTCTGCTGCTAAAAAAAGGCGACCAGTTCCCGGGCCTTTATGCGCTGCCAGTCACTCTGGGTACCGGCCTGCTGATTTATGCTGGTATGGGTCAGGCGACACCAGCCATTAACCGTCTGCTGAGTTCACGACCGTTTGTCTTCCTTGGTACTCTGTCGTATTCCGTGTACCTGTGGCACTGGCCGCCAGTCGCCATCCTGAACTACCAGATGGTGGAACTCACCCCTGCTGTTCAGATCGCACTGATTCTCTTCAGTCTGGTTGCAGGCTGGTTGAGCTACACCTTTGTCGAGAACCGGATTCGCCGTAAGCCCTGGTCAGCAAAGAAGATTGTACTTACCTTGATCGTTGTACCAGCGGTGGTGATCTGGGCCATCCAGGCCACTATTCGTATTGCCGACGATATCAGCTTCCGTATCCCGGAGAGTAAGCGGGTCATCTACAAGATCATCAACCAGCAGAATGCCGGTGATATTTTTGATGACTGCTTTGATGGCGATGAGCAGAACTTTGATCGCAGCAGCCGCTGTCTGCTGGGCAACAAGGTTGAAAGTCGGAAACCGGATGCGGTGTTGCTGGGCGATTCCCACGCGACGTCCCTGGCGGGCTTTATCGAAGAGCTGAACAAGGGCAATGGTCAATCCACACTGCTGGTGACCAAGGCTTCAACACCGTTTCTGACCGCCGAGCAAAGTCGCAAAATCTTTGGTGAAGGTCGTCAGACCACCCGTAATGCGGCATTGGAAGCCTATCTTTCAGAGGAGCCAACTACGGTGATTCTGTCGGCCTGGTGGACATCTTATCTGGCTAACAATCGCTATCAAGAGTTCTTTATGGCGACAACAGACTGGCTGATTGAAAACGGTCATAAGGTCATTATTCTGGAAGATGTACCACGCCTTCCCACCAACAGTATGGCGCACTGTATTCTGCGTGAAGATGCCGACTGCTCACTGGATATCAAGACTGTTGAGCAAGAGCAGGTTAACTTCTACAAGCTGAAGCAGAGAATCAGTGCCAAGTACTCGCAGGTACAATGGATTAATCCGCGCATGGCGATGTGTGAAGGGGAACGTTGCGATAGTGTACTGAACGGCACTCCCCTGTACCGGGATGACAACCACCTGAACTATGCTGGCTCCAAAGAGCTGGGAAAGGTTTACTTGCAGCAGTTTGGTAACCCTCTCACCTCAGTGAAGTAATTCCTCTAAAACTGAATAAGCCGGGCTTAGACCCGGCTTTTTCATGCCCTGTCGTTTATCAGCCCGCTTTACTGAACCGATAGAAATGGTTGGGCTCGCTAAGAATATAGATATCACCGTTATCATCCATGGTCAGCCCCTCGGCCTGGGGGACTTCTTCATCAAGACCATGCCACCCCTCAAACAATTCCATATAGCTGATTGGCTTGCCTGTCTTGTCGATCTCGGTCACCAGATTGGATTCATCACTCAGCACCAGCAGATGCCCGGAGCGCGGGTCTATATGCAGGCCGGACAGATCTTCATTATTGGAGCGTACGGTTTCTTCAAGACGGGCATCAACATGTACTCCAAACTGATGACGGCTCTGGTTATGGAGACCGGAGATTTTCATCAATTGCATCGGATCACGCTCCCGCACCACATAAATACTGTTATCCTGGCTGTCCCAGGCCAAACCTTCAAAGCCCTTGTTGGTGCCGGCACCTATGCCTATGGTGACACTTTCAAGATTGGTTCGGTCAATCTCTTTGGTGTCTGGAGTCACCTGAATAGTGACCAGGCTCTGATAGCGCTCATCCGCCACCACATAATTGTCGCCACCAATCCAGGTAATAGCTTCCACATCCTGAAATCCGTTCAGGGGTATACGACGCAGAACATCCCCACTCTGGCTCAGCTCCAATACTTGATTCGGACCGTTAAGCACCGCAAACAGGGTTTCGGTCTGGGGATTCCAGGTCAGGCCAGAAGCATTATCATCAATGCCCAACAGTTCCACCTGACTGACCAGCTGATAATCCGGCAGCCAGACCGCTCCCTCCCGCTCTTCGGGCGTTAACTGTTTCTCCAGATACAGGCCATAGAGAAGATCATCGGCATCGGTTTCATGCACCAGTGTCAGTGTTGCTGCCATTACCGCCATGCCCATTGCAACACCTTTAAAACGGCCATGTCTTGAAATTCGTGTCATACCCTCACCCCGACTGGAAATATCACCTGAAAACAGTGACTGAAACTAAAGGGATTATCCGTGGGTGACTGTGAAATTTAGGTGAATGGCCCATGACGAGATAGTGACCATTTAGTGAAAAGAGAATGACGAAACACGCCCATGATCC
Organism: Parendozoicomonas haliclonae; assembly: GCF_900174585.1. Lineage (GTDB taxonomy): Bacteria > Pseudomonadota > Gammaproteobacteria > Pseudomonadales > Endozoicomonadaceae > Sansalvadorimonas > Sansalvadorimonas haliclonae. Next base: position 70,419 of record NZ_FWPT01000015.1, read on the forward strand.
AGCGATTAGAGTCGAGCGTAAATTAGAGTAACACTGTCATATGCATTTCACTCTCTTTTGACATTGCTGTTCGTACACTGAATAAAACTTATAACAGAGGACGCTTAACAATGAAGAAAACCAGCCTTATTCCCCTGGCTGTGGCAGTAACCCTGTCTACTGCCGTAAGCGCGGAAGAGAATGACTCCAGCCTGTCTCTAGGACTGGGTGTTGGTCATGAGAAGTCCATCTACAAGGGCGTTGATTCAGAAACCAACGGGATTCCGCTGGTTATGTATGAGAACGGCAACTTCTATCTGCGTGGGCCAGAGGTAGGCTATACCTTTTTTGAAAGCAGCCCGGTCAAGATCGATGCCGTTGTTCGCTATCGCATGGATGGTTACGATGATAAAGACAGTGACGACCTGCGCGGTATGGAAGATCGGGACGGCACAGTTGAAGGTGGTCTGACCGCTTCCGTCGAAACCGGGCTGGGCGAATGGTCTATTGAAGCCTTCGGCGATGCTGCCAGCACCCATGATGGTTATGAGCTGGAACTGGGATGGGAGAAGCCATACGATCTTAACAAAAACTGGAGCATCATCCCTGCTGCCAGCATTAGCTACCTGAGTGCCGATCTGGCCGATTATTACTACGGTGTGACGGCAAAAGAAGCCACAGTGCGTCGAGCGGCCTATACCGTAGACAGCGATTACGTTTGGGAACTGGGACTGAGTGCCCTATATAAAATTGATCGTAACCAGATAGTTCGCTTCGCCATCAGTTATGAGAATTACGGCAGCGAGATTGCTGACAGCCCTATCGTAGACAGCGATAACAGCAGCCGGATTGGGCTTGTATACGCCTATCGTTTCTAATTTAATCAGTGTTGCATGCTGACCGCACGAGGCGAATATTTGAGAAATGTCGGATACCACAGGTATCCGACAGTAAGGCAGGATCAGTAACTGTCAGCCAAAGTGCCGACCGCTTCCGGCTTTTTTTGGTCTTTCGCCACCAGCGTGGATGGACGACCATACCAGTACAGTGCAGCAGTCAGACCAAAGGTCAGGGCTTCCGCCACCGGCAATGCCGCAAAGGCACCCATCACCCCGAACAGTTTCCAGAACACCAGTATCAGGATCAGTGGCAACACCAGCGAGCGGCTGATGGCGATAGCCGCAGACTGAGCCGCCGCATGCATCCCGGTAAAGTAACCGGACACACTGATATTGATGCCGTTGAACAGGAACATCGGCCAGATCACCGCAATAATACCCAGCGTCAGGCTCAGGGTTTCAGTCTCACTGCTGCTGACAAAGGCACTGGCAATCGCTTCCGGATTGATCATCAGCACAGCGATAACCACAACACCGGTCACCACACTACACATCACTGCCAGATTCAGGAACCGGGCAATCCGGTCATCACGGCCGGCACCAAAGTTCACACTCACCAGTGGCCCCAGTGCCTCGGCACCACCATAGGAGATCATCACACTCAGCCAGATGATGTAGTTCACAATGGTAAAGGCGGCAACACCGTTGGTACCGAGCTCCGTCATCAGAATCCAGTTGATGATAAACATCACCAGACCACCAGACATCTCGTTAATAAACTCAGACAAGCCGTTATAGGCCGCACGCACTAACCCCAGCCAGGAGCCAAACGGCTTGATCGGGGTAATTCGGGCGGATTTGCCAAACAATCGGGCTACCAGTACCACGGTACCGCCGACGTAAGACAAACCGGTCGCAAAAGCCGCACCCTCAATGCCCCAGCCCAGCGCTTTGATAAACACATAGTCCAGCACCATATTGGTGGCGGCTATCAGCATCAGTCCTGCCAGCGCATAGTTGGGCGCATCATCAATACGGGCAAAGTACGATAGTGCATATCCAATGGCGATAAATATCAGGAACGGGGACACGCCACGAATATAATCCACCGTGAGAGGCAGAACGTCTTCGTTTGCTCCCATAAACAGAGAAATATGCTCGGCAAAGAGATAACCCAGACTTGCCATCAATACGCCGTAGACGATGATGACGATCATGGACTTGGTAAAGATATTGCGAGCCTGCCGTACGTCGCCGGAGCCCAGTGCCTTACCGGCAACCACCGCACCACCCACCAGCATCATCACACACAACCCGAAGAACAACGAGTATAACGGTGTCACCAGGTTGACCGCAGCCAGCGCGGTCGAACCCACATAGTTTCCAACGAAAATCCCATCGACAATACCTGCCGATGATACGGCCAGCAGACCAACAATCGATGGCACTACAAACCGGAAGAACTCCCGGGTGGTATTTCCTGAGAGCATGCTCTCTTCTGCAACTTGCGCTGACATTGCGCCCTATCCTGTGTTTTGCGTGAGTCGCCCCGTTTTGGCGTTGTACTGCAGCAGCGGTTAATAAAATTAAAAAATTGAACACGTGTTCAATTTGGACATATGTTCAAATTATTTACAAAAAAAGTCAATCTCCTCTTGAACAAATGCTGACGTACGACAGAGGATTACTGACTGATAAAGATGGGAATCACATCTTCCCTACCCTTCCCGAAAGCTGAACTACTTTATCCCGCAGCCCTTATAACGGATAAGTCTATGTTGGACGTACGTTCAGTTGGTGTTGTCATACTTCGAGCGCAGAACAGATGGTTACTACCTCTGGTTACCAGCGTATTACTACTGGCTCCCAGCCACATGGCGATGGCATCCCATAAAGACGGCGCAAAGTTTCAAGTGCCAAACTCCCCTCCTCCCCGTCGCCCCGACCAACAGCACAGACACACGTTAAATGCTTTACAACCGTCTTCACAAAACGGACATATGGGGAGAAGCAAACCGGGCATCAGAGGATCAACCTATGAACGGCAGCGGGCTGCAGGATCCAAACAGCCTTTGATCCCAAAACATATGCGAGGAGCCACTTCACTGAAAGTTATGGCGCAGCATGAATCTATGGAGCAAGAGGAAACACCGGCCACTGTATCACGACCTGTGCAGCCTCCTCCGCCACCACCCTCGTCGGCCAAGCCCAAGCCCAAGACCATTCCTGAAACTACTTCTGTAACCAAGCCCGAAAGTATGGAAGTGGACACACCTTCAACTTCAGAATCAAAGGTAAATCAGCTGGTGCAGATGTTCTCCGGGATGACGACAGACACCTCCAATACAAAACCACGAGCCCGGCATACAACAGCACCCAGGCAGTCAATGTCCGTGAAACCAAAACCGCCGCCGCAGGATCAAAAGCCTCGGAAGATGGTCAGTAATCCTGCCCCAAAGGCAGTAACTCCTTCTGACAGGAGTTCGCAAAACGGGAAGATCCCCCCGATTCTGACAAAAAAACCTGTGCTCACCGGATCAAAAATCCCGGCAAAACCACAACCGCCTGCCCGGCCATCCAGACCGGAACCACTGGGCATGATGCCACTGAATACCCTGTCTATCGTTAAGCGATTCCAGGCTCTGCCACAACGTCTCTTGCCTCGGTTGGTCTATCAAAATTTTAATAATGTCGTGGCTCTGAAAAACAGTAATGTGCCTCTGACTGTGCCCATCGATGTCAGCACCCTTGAGCTGGCCTCTGAAACAGATCACAAACTGGATACGACAGCCAACCTGCTCTGGTCCTATCTCTATTTACTGAGTAAAAGCAAAGTCAATCCGTTACAAAGAATTCCGATCAGCCCACTGGCCGATAATTTCTTCACCCTGTCCCATATCTTCAACATCTTTTTGACCCGAGAGACTTATGGGGAACAATCCCGAATCTATGGCGCAGTCATACACGGTGATATGTTTTCCCACCCTTTTGATCCCACATTGCAGAAGGAGATACTAAGAACAACGGCTCACACAACGACCAGAGCTCGTAAACAATTTTCCAATGCCCATTTCGAGGGGCTTGTAAGAATTCATACCGCATTTACTCGCTATCTTAAAAACCATGCCAATCAAGGAGCCAGACAACTGGCACAGAATCTTGACCAGCATCCCTTACTTGAACGAGTACAAAAAACCTCTAGCAGTACAGACTCGTTTGATCTGCCCACGGATCACATCAACCATGAGTCAGGGCAAACCTGGTCAGCCCACAGCCAATTTACAGAAGATAATTCACTGGGTATGCCAACAGACCAGTATGTTGTTCATGGCTATCCCGTGGACATGATTAAACCGGCCTGGAGATATCTTTTGCAAATGGTCTTTCATCAATACGCAGGAGGCAGACCGGTCTTTGAGATACTGGCCGATTTTCGGTTAATGGCGGAGTTTCTGATAAACCCGTTTCAAAATGAAACGGCAGCTACTCTCAATCTGCTCACATCCTGCCTGGCCATGACCATGAATGAATACCCAATCTTGTTCCGTGATAGAACAATAAAGGAACAATCATTCAACCAGCTGGCGAAGCCGTCATTACTCACAGCACGACTCTTTAATGGTTCAGAGAAGGTGGCCCAACTCGCTACCGAGACTCTATCGCTGCCGGCACTCACTCAGCTGGCTTATCCCAAAACAGATGCAACAGAGCCACTATTTACGGTAACCCTAATAACCCGTAACACCCTGCTTGAGCAGACTCTTTCCTCCATGATGCAGAAATATTTTGATTCACTGAATAGTGAAATCAATCAACTGCTCAAACAGAAATAACAATTCAGCAGGCCGTAGAAACTGTCTCTACGGCCTTTATTTACGTCTATTTTATTCTGCACAATCCAATGGGGGTGGGGAAGACAATGTGGGACGATAGTCTTTTTTATTATTGCTATTCAATTATTCGATGGGCACTCAAAGGGCTTTTTATCATTGGCATCGTGATATTGCCCTTAGGTCTTAGCCCTCAACTATCAGCCTCATCAAAAGAAAAAATGGTTCTTGATGGAAATCCAGTCCCTCCACCCCGCAGAAAAAAGAACAGCACGCCCAATCATGTACCGGACATAGGCCAGCCCACTCAATCGACAACTGCCGCCGCCAATTTTTCCTCATTGCCAGAAAGTTCGAGAGGCCAACCAAGCCCCCCTGTTGCTAAACCACGAGAAAGTCTGGAAAAAAAAGCTGCACTGAAACAACTGGCAGCGGTCACAACATCATCAATAACACCGGCATTACCACAACCACAATCAGAACCCTCATCACAGTCTGACAGACCTGATCTGCTCACAGTACCCATCCACTCCGAGCCCCATTCCATGGAAGTAGAACTTCATCCTGAACCGGAACAAGAACCGGAAGTAAAAGCATCAAGCAAAAAAAAGAAGAAGAAAGAGAAAGGCTCTAAACAGTCTTCAGATACAAAGCCAACAGCAACGAGCCAAAGGGGACGCTTTAAGGTACCAAAAGTCCTCACCAATGCCTTCAATTCAATGACACTATCGAGGCAGAAATCGACAACACCGTCTGAGAATGAAGAAACAGTCCTACCATCCGAAAGTTCTGATTCTGAGTCTGACTCCAAGCTCCAGCACATTCAGAAAGAAAAAGACTTAACTGCAGTATCCCATTCAAGACCAACCAGGCGCGCCCCTCCGCCTCCACCTAAAACAGTAAATCCAACAGAGTCGCAGGATCAAAATCCATCACTCACAGTATCACCACAGCCTGTCAGCATGATGGCTTCCTCTAAACCTGTTATTAAAGCCAAGCCAACTGCGTTAAAACAGGCCCCGCCTGTGACACTGGATATTCCAGCGATCATTACAAAGCTCCAACATATACCGCAGAGGCTTCTTCCCCGATTGGTTTACCACGACTTCAACAATACGATTTTACTGTTAGAGATGGCAGAAGAAGAGATGGAAGCCGAAGAGCTGGATATTGACCATGACAGTTATATGAAACTTCTCAGATCATCCGTTCTCTATTCGAGCTATCTGCACTTTCTTGAAACGGAATTCAAAAACGCAGGTGCGACTATTCCAGTATCACGCCTGGGCCAGGATTTTAAGACTCTGTCTCAAGTCATCAATCATCTGCTGACTTATAGCAATGACAGCGACTACGACCAGATGGCGAAAGGGCTTCTGTCTACAGAGCTATACAGCCAGCCTTTATCGGAAACCATGCCAAATACAAATGTATTCCGGGTTGATGAGCTGTATATCGGTATTGCCCGGCACGATTTCATTCGGGATCACTTCAATGCTATCGCCCGGCTCCACAACGACTTCGTAAGGTTTCTGCATCTGAACCCGGAGAAAAAAGCCCAGAGCCTGGGGCACAGGCTAAAAAAACATATCCTTATCGAATTGAGGCAGGAAGCGGGAGATTCCTTTACTGGCTTTGACACGCCAATGGTTTGGCGAGGCGATAGCACCTTCCCGGAAGTACCTCCTGATGGTCCTGGAAAGGATAACTATTTTATTTATGCCTACCCTTCTGAGGATACGGAAATAGCCTGGCAATACCTGATCGAAATGAGCTTTGCCCGGATCAGCAAGGGAGAGGCCGTTTTTGATGTGCTTGCCGACTTCCGCCTGATGGCGGACATATTGATTCAACCTTTTCACCAGGAAGCGTTTAACACCATTAATCTGGTTACCTCATTATTGGCCCTGACCATGGGGGAACATCCTGTTCTGCTTATGGATAAAGAGCTGGACAAAGTTTCTCTATCAACCCTTAAACATCCTGAAGTCCTGTCCAAACGGTTAAATAATGGCGCCTTAAAAGTTGCGCATCTAGCGAAAAATCTTCGGGAGATGGGCCCAACGACCCGACTGGCGCACCCAAAACATGGTAAAGCCGTCGACACACTGGTGGTCGCAACCCTGAAAGCGAATGATCAAGATATCGAAGATATTATTGAGGGGTTGCTGCCACAATATTACGACTCTGTTCTGAAAAGGGCCGCGAAGATTGGCGAGCTAACCTCACCGGAGCCGATGGAAGTAACACAATAAGCCGCCAGAATTGTTAAGGTACGACACCGTCGGTACTCAGCACATAAGGAAGCGCTGGTACCGACGTGCCTCTGAAAACACTCTTGATAATGGAAACCTGTACGTATTTTCAATCAATCACGACCACAGAACGGCCGTGATTTAAGTGCACAGGTTTAATTGAGTGAAAGCAGCAAGAAAGATAATTAATTTTCTATATAGTTTTATCTTGGTGGTCTACTTTATCCCGACCATTCAAAATTGGGTCAGGAATCATCTATGCGTATGCGGGACAATGGAGTCTTTCGTATAATTGCTTGGATTATCAGATCGATTTCTGCTGCATTGTTAATTGTCTCTATCTTTTCCATTAATACTTACCTGCATGCATCCACCGGTGGGAAACCGAAAATGGATCTCACCGCACCACCGGATACTACGCCTCAGCATCAAAGACCGTCTTTACCCGCAGTCAATCTACCGCCGCCGTCCAGAACGTCTGGCGGAAGAGCCGCAGCCAGAAAAGCGCCGCCGCCTCCCCGACAGAAGCAACAGCCTCCACAATCAACAGGGGCGGGAGTTATGTCGCCCCCTGGCCCTTACGTACTGAGTAAGGGTCAGATGCTTGTGGCTGAAAATTTGATCATGCAAGCGATGGGAGGCAATTTATCACCTGGCGCAGCACCTATCCTGCCACAACAAACCAACACCCCTTCTTCCCATCAAGGTGCGGGGCAGAGAGTCAGCTCACAAACACATCAAGGGCGCAGGTCATCATCGACGGCATCATCAACCAGTGGCACGGTGCCCCATCTTCCAAAAACAACATCACAACCCACGCTACCGTTCACGCCACCAACACCTCCGAGCGAACCCCAGCTTATTTCACTACTGGATGATTCCCCCTTAATCTCGTTTGATGACTCCCAACCACAATCCCTCCCAATGCCGTCGTCCAATCCTCCACCCAGTACGACCCAGAATCTTATGGACGGTTTGGGTTTTGACCCTTTCAATATGGGCGGGGGAACCCTGCCACCGCAAAGCCAACCAGTTCTGACATTAACGCCAACATCTCTCGGCTCTTTCACTTTGGGGCAGCAAGAGGAAAACAATCAATTTCTCTCACTACCCTCTACCTCTGCTGCACCCGCGCCTCCCCCCCC
>NZ_FWPT01000063.1 GCF_900174585.1 Parendozoicomonas haliclonae
GCAGATCTTTTACGGCGATGAATCCGCTCGTCCCTTCGGCCCCACCGGCTCCGACCCGCTGCAAGGCACCCGTTCAGATATGAACTGGCAGGACGTGAGCGTAAAGTCAGCCGCAGCCGTCGCGCACTGGCAGCGTATTAGCCAGTTCCGCGCCAGACATCCCGCCATCGGCGCAGGCCAACAAACCACGTTGACGCTAAAACATGGGTACGGTTTTGTACGCCAGTACGGCGACGATACGGTGATGGTCGTCTGGGCGGGCCGCCGCTAATCGTGGCGCTACCGGTCTCCTCGCGTACCGGTAGCCCCTTCAAAATAAAAAACTAACCTGATAAAAATTTGCAGCATAAAACATCAACACTACCGCCTGACCCCCATTTGCGCCCCGCCATTTGTAGCGTTATGGTTATCCACTTTGACAGACAGTTCGATAG
>NZ_FWPT01000007.1 GCF_900174585.1 Parendozoicomonas haliclonae
GAAGAGAGCCGCCATGCCCGCCCCCAGAGCCCCCCCACCACTGTGCATCATGCTCAACACTCCGGTTATACGCCCCCTCTCTGCAGGAACCTTCCCACTGAGAAGTGCGGTATAGGCCGGAGTCATCAACATGACAGAGACGGCCGCCAGCGAGAGCCCCAGCCAGATACCAGCGCCCCCTTCCAACTGAATCAGCAAAAAGCAGCCGACAAGCAAAAGTGTTGCGCCCGTCTTTATGAATAACGGGTACCTTTGCCCGATAAAGCGCGTAAACAACGCATAGGTCAGCACGGTAATCAGCGACAGAGTCAACATCAGCCAGGAGAGCTGCTCCGTTGTCTCGGCAGGGCTCAAATCCAAACGCCACGACATAAGCGGGCCAACAATCAACTGCAGGGCACCGAAAATCGCTGTCAGTAAAACAGCGATAAAGAAAACCGGCGCCCCCCACTTCACAATCCCTAACAAACTGGCAGGCCTGACACCCGTTGCCGGGGCCGCCGCTGACGGGAACTGACGCCCATGACCCAACATGATCATCAGAAGCAGAGGCGTGACCGCCAACACCAGACACATAACGACAACCCCAAAATGCACGGCCACAAAACCAAACAAAGGCCCCACAAGGCGACCAATATTCATCGCCGCCGACAAGCTGCCAAGCGCCCGAGCCCCATGCTCTTTGGAAGCTTGATCCATAACGGCTGCCTGCACGGTTGGGTAAAGCCCGCCCACAAAGGCACCATAAACAAGACGACTGACAACAATAATCCCTAACGCCCCCTCAGACGTTATCACCCCTTTCTGCGCCAGCAGGATCGCCGCCGCCAACAAAACATACCCAACAACCATGGCGATCAATCCCGCACGAATCACGGTCTTACGCCCGATACGATCACTCTTGTCGCCCCAAAATGGCGCAGCAAAAAATACCATCACCATGCCAACAGAAAGTGCCATGGTCAGCATGGAATAGCTGATTCCCGTTGTCTGACTCAGTAGCGGCAAACAAACGAGCAATGCCGTTTGCCCCGCGCCCTGAAGAATAACCGCAACGAACAGGGAGAGAGATTGAATCCTGCTGCCGATTGAAGCCTTATTTCTCATTTTTATCAGTTTGTGTTGATTTTATATTCGCCCTGTGGAGACAATATAAATGATAACGATTCTCATTACCAAACAAAAACAAATAATTTTTCAAGGATAAATTGTGCAGACGCATTCACGTTCTGCAGCCGAAGTGCTGGCAATCAATAGTTTTTTCAATGCGCTGCTCCGGGAGTGGCATCCATGGCAATGGCGGGGACAGAACAAAATTACCCTCCCACTACTGGAAAACGATGGTGTCCTTCAACTGGAGCTGGAGCAGAAAGGCATAGCCGGACGACACAGGTTTAAGCCTGAGCTGCAACATATTTCACCCGATGGATCAGAGAAGTCTATACCCTTTCTGGAATCAGCCAGACTGCTCTGTAAGAAACTGGCGCAGGACAAATCAATCCATCAGGCAGCCATCAGTGACTTTCTGGCGCGGGTAGAAAACAGCGTGACCAACACGCAACAGACCCTTGCTGAACGCAGCCAGAATCTGGAAGCGTTATATCATCAGGACACGACATTTCAGGAATCTGAACAAGGCTTGCTGGCCGGGCATTCCGTACATCCGGTCCCCAAAAGCCGCACGGGTATGAACAGCTCGGATACCCATCTCTATGCCCCCGAGTTTGGCCAGACATTTGCCCTGCACTGGTTTGCCATAGATAACCGGATGCTCAGTGATGAAAGTGCGGAAGCTTTGTCATTTGCTCAACTCACCAGACAACTCGCGGAAGATGATCCGGCCCTGGGCGTACAGTTTCTGGAAGGGATTCCTGAAGGGTTCACACTGCTGCCTGCCCACCCCTGGCAGGCGCGCCAGTGGCTAAAACATGAGTCTATCGCCCAACTCATCCTTGATGGCCATATGCAGGACTTTGGCGCTCATGGCTCTCACTGGGCGGCCACATCGTCCATGCGTGCCGTTCATGCCTACCACGCCCGCCATATGCTGAAGTTTTCCCTGAGCGTCAAACTGACCAACTCTCTGCGCCACCTTTTGCCCAAGGAAGTGGAACGGGGCAAGGAGATCTTCCGGGCACTGCAAACACAACAGGGACAAAGCTTCTCCCAACGCTTCCCGAACTTTCAAATCATTCACGAACCTGCCCATGCCTGCATTATGGATGCTGACGGCCAGCCCATAGCAGAAACCATGGTCGTTTTTCGTGACAATCCTTTCCCGAAACAAGACTCCGCCCATATCGAGCTGCTGGCGACGCTGACCCAGGACAACCCGAACGGCGACTGCAGGTTAATTAACCGCCTCCACCTGCTGGCCATGAGCGAAGCTCGGCCTTTTTCCGCAGTAGCAACCGACTGGTTCAAAGCCTTTCTGACAAAAGTCATAGAGCCACTGCTGGCGGCACAATACGACTACGGGCTACTGTTTGGTGCCCATCAGCAGAATCTGCTGATCGACCTGACCACGGGATATCCGACACGCGCCTGGTTTCGGGATTGCCAGGGAACCGGTTTTTCCCCCGTGGCCCAGGCTCTGTTTGCCGAGGTGCTCCCTAAAAATCCTGTGCATAACGAACACCATATCAGTGGCGATATCGGTAACAAACTCTTTACCTATTATCTTCTGATCAACACCACATTCGGGGTCACAGGCGCCCTGGCTTCATCCGGTGAAATCGCGGAGAAAGACCTGCTGCATGATTTAAAAACCTTTTTGAAAAAACTTCGGGGTAACAATCCCCGCGATACCTCCTGCCTCGATTACATGCTTGAGAGTGACACCCTTCAGGCCAAGGGCAATTTCTTCTGCTGCCTGACCGCCATCAATGAAAACACTCTGGAAAACCCTCTGGGTATTTATCACCCCATGGGCAACCCTCTTCTCATGGACTCTTCTGAACACATCAAAAACAAGAACGGCCAATCATCATGAAAACCAACGTGTCCTTTACCGTACCGGTTGCTACCGGTGATACGGTGACCATCACCCTGCTTTCCAGCTACGCATTTTCAGCCAGCACCGGAAGTCAGGCACTGACTGTCGAAGCCAGCCAAAGTGAAAATACACCCATACTGTCTCTTGCTCTGACAGAGACGAATGCCACAGATAAGCTGTCAGTTCTGCTGGCGACATTGGCCGACTACCTGTTTTCCCGCTCTGACGTGCTGGAAGAGTTAACCCTCAATCAAGCCCTGGTCAATCATCTCAACAGCCACTGCCAGGGCGATGAACTGATCAGCAGCTTGAACAACGACAAGACTGGAACAATCCTGCGTGCGGCCTTCTACCAGAACGGTCTTCTCTGGCACTGGCGCGGCTCACGCAACCCGGTTGCCGAAACCTGGGCATTCAATGATCAGAACATTCGTCACCCAGAGCGTCTCCCCCAACCGGAAGGCCTGCTTTACCAACGCTATGATTTTTCCAATGATCTTCTGGTTACACTGGAGACACTCGATCCAGACCGGCATCTGGATCTGTTTCACGACTGGATGAACCAACCCCGTGTCGCCGAATTCTGGGAATTGGATAAAAGTAAGCAAGAACTGAAAGACTACATCGTAAAACAACGGGCCGACCGCTACAGCTGGCCCGTTCTGGCCTGCCTCAACGGTGAACCTCTGGGATATCTCGAAATTTACTGGGTCATGGAAGACCGTCTCGGCCCCTATTACCCATGCCAGCCGTGGGACAGGGGCAGCCATGTCCTGGTGGGCAACACCAACTTTCTCGGCCCACGCTATTCCAAAACCTGGACCTGTGCCTTGAGTCACTTCCTGTTTCTGGACGACCCACGCACTCGCACGCTGGCCGGAGAGCCACGGGCAGATAATCAGCGCCTGCTGAAACTCTTAGAGCCAGCCAGATGGTTTTTCGTGAAGGAATTCGACTTCCCCCATAAACGTTCCGCCCTGATCCAGTGCCACCGTGAGACGTTCTTCCAACAGGTGAGGCTGTAAGTGCGATGACAGATATCAACAGACCCGCCGTAGAAAACCGCACGCTTTGGGAACAGGCCAACCGTGCCATGCTGGCAAAGTCCATAGCCGAGCTGAACTGGGAAGAGTTGATTACGCCCAGATGCATTGCCAACAACCAGTGGCGTTTGTCGTTGGAAAGCGATGTTCTCTACCGGTTCTCCGCCTGGAGAAATATCTGGGGGCAGCTGGTGATTGACCCGAACAGCGTCTCACGATTTCCAGGCTTATCAGGTTGCTGTGCCCGTCAATTCTATATTGATGCTCAAAAGGAACTGGGCATGTCTGATGCAACCCTGGGAAATCTGCTTGAAGAGCTGGCCAATACACTGATGGCAGACTGCCAGCGTCTGGCAAAACATACTCTTCCAGCTTCCCGTCTGATTCAACTGACAGACGACGACTTACAGGTTTACCTGGATGGACATCCAAAAATCAGTGCCAACAAAGGCAGGCTCGGCTGGGGCTTGGATGAGTTTGAGCAATACGGTACCGAAGCCGGGGCAAAAGTGCAGCTGCTCTGGCTCGCCGCCCATCGCCAAAAGTGCCAGCTTGCACTCTCATCCAATGTCCGTGAACAGGATCTTTATAAAGCCCTGCTAACTCAAGAAGAGTTCCAGCGGCTTGAGCAAGCCATGGAAGCACAAAGTGTCACAAGACAGGATTATCTGCTGATCCCTGTTCACCCATGGCAATGGTCCCATAAACTGGCGACCCACTTTGCCGCAGAACTTGCCAATAAAAACCTGATCTGCCTCGGCGCTTTTGGTGATGGTATGCAGCCGCTTCAATCATTGCGGACTCTGGCTAACGCAGAAAGGCCTGAGCAACACCATATCAAACTCCCGCTGACCATTCTCAACACCTCCTGCTATCGGGGCATTCCCGGTCGTTATATAACTGCGGGGCCGGTGATCTCAGAGTGGTTGTCCGGACTGGCCAAAAACGATACGACACTGGCAAAAAGCCGGTTGATCGTTCTGCAGGAACCTGCAGGTGCCTTCTACCCTCACCCGCTTTATGAACAAATTAACAATGCGCCTTACCGCTTCCAGGAAATGCTTGGCTGTATCTGGCGCGAAAGCGTTGCCAGCCATCTGGCAGCCGAAGAGAACTCGGTTCTCATGTCTGCCCTGTTCCAGAAAGACAGTCATGGTTACCCATTAATCTGCGAATACATCCACCAATCCGGCCTCTCTACTGAAGACTGGCTGGAACGCCTGTTTACAGCAACGGTCATACCGCTCTATCACCTGATGTGCCGTTATGGCATTGGACTGGTCGCCCATGGCCAGAACATCACCCTGGTTTTAAAAGATGGCGTTCCAGAAAGAATGGCCATCAAAGATTTCCAGGGTGACCTGCGCCTGACTGAAAACAATTATCCAGAACAAGAAGGCCTGCCTGATGCCATTAAAGAGATTCTTGGCCGCCTGCCGGAGAAGTATCTGGTTCATGATCTTCTGACAGGGCACTTTGTGACAGTCCTGCGTTTTATATCTACCGCGCTGGCTGAACAGAATTTTGCAGAACTGCGTTTTTATCGCTGCCTGGGCAACGTTATCAACCACTATCAGAGCGCCCACCCGGAGCTCAATGAACGCTTCAAGCTTTTTGATCTGCTCATGCCGGACATAGAGCGCATCTGCCTGCACCGGGTACGTTTTCAGCAGGGTTATGACGATTCTGCGGAACGCCCTTTACCGGCTCTGGGTACGCCTTTAAAGAACCCACTGTTTCTTGCGCAACACGAAGACTCTCCCCACCAAACATCAAAGGACATTGCATCATGACCACACATAAAGAGCTCCTCGATCTGGCGGGTATTGGTGTTGGCCCGTTTAACCTGAGCCTGGCCGCCCTTCTGGACTCTATTCCCGAATGCCACGCTCGTTTTTTTGATGATAAAAGCCGGTTCAGCTGGCATCCCGGGTTAATGCTGCCCGGTGCCCGCATGCAGACCTCCTGTCTGAAGGATCTTGTCACTCCAGTGTCGCCCACCAGCCCCTGGTCGTTTATGAACTTTTTGGTCACCCAGGGCCGCTTCTACGACTTTATGTCTCTGGAGTCGTTGGTTGTCAGCCGTCAGGAATTTACCAGTTACCTGTCCTGGGTTGCCGACAACCTTCCCAGCCTGGCATTCAATACGCCTGTTCGGGAGATCAGCTTCCAGAAAGATCGCTTCCTGATTCGGACGGATAACAAAGATTTCATTGCCAACAATATCTGCATGGGCAGTGGCAAAAAACCTTATATCCCGCCATGTGCCCGCACACACCTCAGCAACAACTGCTTCCATGCCACCAGCCTGAATACACGACGGCCGGAACTCGCAGGCAAGCGGGTAGCTGTCGTCGGCGGAGGGCAAACGGGTGCAGAAGTGTTTATGAACAGCCTCCATGGCCTTTGGGGTAAGCCCGCCGATATTGTCTGGATATCACGGCGTCCGAACTATGAGCCTCTGGACGAAAGTCCGTTTACTAATCAGTTTTTCACCCCTGATTATGTCGATGCTTTTCATGGCATTGAGGACGAACGCAAAGCACACATTACCCAAAGACAGAAACTGGCCAGTGATGGTATTACCCCGGCCTATCTCAGCCAGATGTATGAAGAACTGTACTACCAGAACTATGTTGAGCAGGGTCGCCTCCCAGACTGGCAACTGGCACCGGATAGAGAACTGGTTCAGATGGAAAAAAACATAGGCGGATACCAGCTGGAACTGACCAATAAATTTCAAAACACCCGAGAAAACCTGACCGTCGATGCCATTATCCTGTGCACAGGTTTTGAGTATTGCCTGCCAGAGTATCTGGAACCCTTGCTTCCCTTAATTCCCGGTGGCGAATCAGGGCAGCTCCCCCTTGATAAAGACTTCAGGGTGCAATGGGATGGCCCGGGTGACCGAAAAATATTTGCGGTGAATGCCGGTCTTCACAGCCACGGCATTGCAGAGCCCCAGCTCAGCTTGAATGCCTGGCGTTCAGCAAAGATCATCAATAACCTGTTCCAGGAAAAACACTTTGATTTAGGTGGCAAACCAAGGCTAATGCAGTGGAGCTCGTGGAATCATATCTCTAAGGATGGCAAGCCTCGCAATGCGGCTTGAGTTGACCACGGCATTCTGATCAAAAAGTCAGATAAGTAGAAGTCGTTACCCAGATTGCTGGCATACCCCAATATCTTCAGCTTTTGAAATATTGGGGTTTTCTGAAAGGATCATGAGTCAGATGTGTTGACTGCCTTGATTGAGATAAGATGCAGAATGCAGGTAAGCTTTTGATTTTTTAAAAGATAAAGAAAAGCCCCGAAACCTGATCGGCCTCGGGGCTTCCTTACTATGGCGGAGGGATAGGGATTCGAACCCTAGAAGGGCTATTAACCCTCGCCGGTTTTCAAGACCGGTGCTTTCAACCGCTCAGCCATCCCTCCGCAGGGATACCTGCCTTATAAATATAGATTCGCTTATAACGCAGTGGCATTAAAAAAGGTTCGAGACCGTTAGCCACGAACCTTTAATATGGCGGAGGGACAGGGATTCGAACCCTGGGTAGGGTATTAGCCTACGCTGGTTTTCAAGACCAGTGCTTTCAACCGCTCAGCCATCCCTCCGGCAACCATCTGAGCCTCAGCTCGTCAGGACGATGTGAATGTTACTGAAAATTTCTTCCGAGTCAACGTCCTATGGTCTTGATTTGCGCTATCGGCACAGTATCCTTAACCATAATTGAAAATTTTCGGGAATCACCTACAGGGAGATAGCAATGGCTCAATCACCTTCCTCTTATATCCGCGAGCAGTCGGCTCAGGGCGGACTCCTCAGCACCCATAAAGTGCTGCGTAACACTTATGCCCTTCTGGGCATGACTCTGGTCTTCAGCGCACTGGCTGCTGCCGCTACCATGGCCATGGGTCTTGGCCGAGGCGCCGCTCTGGCCATGATGATCGGCGGCTTTATCATGCTGTTCGTAGTTCAAAAGATGGCTGACAGCGCCAAAGGCCTGCCAGCCATCTTTGTATTTGCCGGCCTGATGGGCGGCTCCCTTGGCCCAATGCTGAGTGCCTACCTGGCTCTGGCTAACGGCCCGATGCTGATCATGCAGGCTCTGGCGGGCACTGCGGTTGTGTTCTTCTCCCTGTCTGCCTACGTGCTGACCACCAAGAAAGACTTTTCTTTCATGGGCGGCTTCCTGATGGTCGGTATGGTCGTAGCCATGATCGCCATGATCGCCATGTTCTTCTTCAACACCCCATTCATTCAGATGGCCTGGTCTGCCGGTATTGTCCTGCTGATGTCCGGCTTCATCCTGTTTGATACCAGCCGTATCATCCACGGCGGTGAAACCAACTACATCCGCGCAACTGTGGCTCTGTACCTGAACATCTACAACCTGTTCGTGAATCTGCTGGCTCTGCTGGGCATGGGCAGCGACGACTAAACGGCTCAAAGTCTCTACGACTTTAGTCTAAAAAAACCTCGCTTCGGCGAGGTTTTTTTATGCCTGCGGAACTTCTCCAGACAATATCCGTCCAAATACCCGATATACAACTGTCGCAAAAAACAGGGAGGTTTTTATGCGCAATAAAACACTGATTGGCTTAACGGCCGCAATCATCCTCGCCGCTACCGCCTTTGGCGTGCAGGCCGACACCCGTCTGGTCGACAACAGCAACCACAGCAGTGCCTTGAGCACTGATCTGGACGAGGATTTCGAGTTTGACTATGTAGGCAAGCCCTTCAATATGCAGTGCGCCTATCAAATCAAACTGAGCTCTGAAGATGACTCCATCTTAACGCAAACCATCAATGTCACGAATATTTCACCGGCTAGCCTGGTCTTCCCTGTCGCCATCACTTCGATCTGCGATGAGTGTGGCGATACGATTACCACCATGTATGACTTCATTCTTGAAGCTGACGAACCGGATGAAATCATCAATCTTCAGTCTTATCATGATGAAAATTATGCCAATATCTTTGGTATGGATTACATCCCCAAGCCTTACTTTAAAGTGCTTGTTGAGTGCGATGAAGACGAGCTGGTGACCGAAC
Organism: Parendozoicomonas haliclonae; assembly: GCF_900174585.1. Taxonomy (GTDB): domain Bacteria; phylum Pseudomonadota; class Gammaproteobacteria; order Pseudomonadales; family Endozoicomonadaceae; genus Sansalvadorimonas; species Sansalvadorimonas haliclonae. The sequence continues at coordinate 9,095 of NZ_FWPT01000007.1, forward strand.
CTGAGGCTATCGTTGAATCTCCGGATGCTCCTGACGCCCCAGAAACGGATAGCAAGTCTTCTGCTCCAGAGGTCGCTACTCAGAAAGAGTCCAGTGACGTGATCTTTAGAGAAGCTTCCACCCTGTAAGTTCAGCCCCTGAACGGACACCTTCGGGTGTCCGTTTTTCCCCTACCGATGTTCATGCTAAGATGCGCAGCTGTTTTCACTGCTGCAACTCCATGAAGTACACACTGATCATCCACGGCTCACCGGCTGCCAGCCCGTCCAGCCAGACAGCACTTCGCTTCGCCCGCACAGCCCTCCGTCAGGGGCATGAACTGGTGCGCATTTTCTTTTTAGGTGATGGTGTCTATACCGCCTCCCGGATTGCTGTTGCTCCTCAGGGTGAACAGGATCTTTATCAGGAATGGCGCAATTTGGGTGTGGAACATGGCCTGGATATGGTGGTCTGTATTTCTGCAGCACTGAAACGCGGTTTGCTCGATGAGCAGGAAGCTCAGCGTTATAACCAGCCGGCATTTACCGTTGAGCCCCCTTTTACCGTTTCCGGTCTGGGTCAGCTGGTTGATGGCACGGTTACCGCCGACCGCACGATTACCTTCGGAGCCTGATCATGGCCAGCCTTTGCATTCTCAGCTCCCACACGCCCTATGGCAGCACGTTGGTTCGTGATGGCATCGAGACGCTGCTGGTTGCCGCCAGTTATGATCTTGATACCGCACTGGTGGCCCTCGGTCCGGGTATTTTGCAGCTGCTCAAGGAACAGGCACCTGACGCCTTGCCCGGCAAGAACACCAGCTCGATGCTGATGGCTCTTGAGCTGTATGGTGTGGAGTCAGTGTATGTCTGCCAGGAAGACCTGCACGAATACGGCCTGACCTGTGAAGATCTGCTGATCGAAACGAAAGCCATTGCCCGTTCGGAACTGGCCGGTTTGCTGAGCAGTTTTGATCACGTCCTGAATTTTTGACGGCAAACGGATGACAACACTTCACCTTATCAGCAAACCTGCTGGTCACCCGGCGGTCAGCCAGGCATTGAGCGTGGCCCAGCCCGGCGATGCCCTGCTTTTCCTGGGTGACGGCGTGACTACGTTAATGGCCGGCAGTCAGGGCTTTCAGGTTCTGGCGGATCTTGATCGCGAGATCACCCTGTACGGGCTGGCGGCAGATATACAGGCTCGCGGTCTCAGCACTCGTCTGGCCGAACGGGTTGTGATGGCCGACGACGATCTCTTTGTAACTTTAACCGCACAGCATGCGCGAACTCTTAGCTGGTTCTGATGACTGATACCTTAAAAACACCCGAATTGGATAACGACGGCTATCTGGTCCACCTCTCAGACTGGAACGAACAGACCGCCGACAATCTGGCCCGGGATGAAAATATTACTCTGACTCCTGAACACTGGGAGATCATTCATATCATTCGGGAGTTCTACGACACGTTTGAACTGTCACCGAGTCAGCGGCCTTTGGTGAAGTTCGTCAAGGAGAGACTGGGCCCGGAAAAAGGCAACAGTATTTATTTAATGAAACTGTTTCCCGGCAGCCCTGCGAAGCTGATCGCAAGAATTGCCGGCTTGCCACGACCCACTAACTGCTTTTGACAGGATTGCGTCTCCTGTAGGCAAGTGAAGGCCGTCGTCTGTCGCAAGCTGGCACAGCTTTCACTCCTATTACATAATTCAAGCGTTTCATTTACTTATTGCCGGAATAGCGGCGTACTCCTATAGTGCGCGGCTCTCAAAACGACGCGACCGGCAGGATAAAAATTTACTTTCATGAGCCCAATCACATTTATTTACGGCCCAATGAAGTCCGGTAAGACTGCGCGTCTCATCGGCGATTTTTATGCGATTTCTGAAGATCATTCGGTTCTGGTCGTACGTCCAGCACTGGATACCCGCTCGCCGGATGATAAGGTCAAAAGCCGCAATGGACGCGAACTGCCCTGTGTCGTCTTTGACTCACGGGAAGCACTGGCCCGCCAGCTGGAGGAATACAAGCCGGAATATATTCTGGTAGATGAATCCCAGTTCCTGCCGGAAGAGACCATTCTGTTTCTGGTCAAGCAGTCCCTGTCTGGGCTGCGCGTACGTTTTTATGGCCTGATGACCGACTACCGCGGCAATACCTTTGCGGCATCCGAGTACATCACCCGCTTCGCGGGTCAGCTGGACCCAATCTTCGCTGACTGCAAATGCGGTCAGCCTGCTCAATTCACCCGGTTTACCGGTGAGAGCAATGGCCAGACAATTATTGTCGGCCACGATGAACACTACTTTCCCGTCTGTACCGAGTGCTTCCTGGAGGCTCATTAATGCTTAAGAATCAAACCAACCACTTTGTTGCTGTTGAGGCGAATATCGCTGCAGGTAAATCCACACTGCTGCCTCAACTCGCTACCGAGCTGGGCTGGGAGCCTCTGAAAGAGCCGGTAGACGACCCACGCTTTACCGAACTGCTGGAAGACTTCACCAAGCATCCTCACGATGCCAACCGTCGTATTCGCTTCCAGAAGTACATTACCGAGCGTCGTGCGGGTCTGGTGACTGAGCTGGATACCAGCAAGAACTACCTGATTGAACGTTCCCTGTACTCTGACCTGATCTTCTCTCAGGCCAACTTCCTGTCCATGGAACAGCCAAACGCCATGTACATGGATTACTACTACGACATCAAGCGTCGTCTGCTGGAATACCCACGTATCAGCGCTGTTGTCTACCTGCGTACGACCCCTGAAGTGGCTTATGGCCGCCTGATCTCCCGTGGTCGTGAAGCCGAGAACGGTACGCCACTGTCTTACATTCAGGATCTGCACAACTTCCACGAAGCCTGCCTGCCGCAGATCTGCCGGGAAATGAAAACCCCGCTGATCGAGCTGGAGTGGGATAACTTCGGTTGTGAGAAAGAAGTCGCGCAGATGATTCTCGACATCATCGCCGAAGAAAAGGCCCGTGACGTCGCCTAAGCGACGTCACGAGCTTTATTAAGCGACAGCTGGTTCCTTCTGAGGATGGAACCAGTTGAGCGTTTGATGCAGAGACACCACACTGCCAACGATAATCAACGTTGGCGGTGCTACCTCTTCCCCTTCGATAATATCGGCAATCGTGTTCAACGTGCCCGTCCAGACTTTTTGCCGTGATGTCGTTCCCTGCTGTACCAGTGCTACCGGTGTTTGCGGATCGCGACCATGGGCTACCAGCTGGCGACAGATCTCCCTTAATCCCATCAAGCCCATATAGAAAACAAGCGTCTGATCCGGTGTCGCCATATCCTGCCAGTGCAGATCGATACTGCCATCTTTGAGATGACCGGTAACAAAGCGTACGGACTGCGCATGATCACGATGGGTGAGAGGAATACCGGCATAACTTGCACATCCCGAAGCGGCGGTTATACCCGGCACCACCTGAAAAGGAATGCCCTCTTCAGCCAGGGATTCAATCTCCTCACCTCCCCGGCCAAAAATAAACGGATCACCGCCTTTCAGGCGAAGCACACGACGTCCGCCTTTGGCGAGATCAATTAATAACTGGTTAATATTGCCCTGGGGTACGGCATGCTGGTCACGACGTTTGCCGACGTAGATCATATCCGCATCGCGGCGGCAGAGGTTCAAGACCTCTTTGGAGACCAGACGATCGTAAAGCACTACATCCGCCTGCTGCATCAACCGTAAAGCTTTAAACGTCAAAAGATCAGGATCACCCGGACCGCCACCGACCAAGTACACTTCACCTGTCGTTATTTGCCCCTGCTGCTCCAGTGCCTCGGCCATCATCTCCTCAGCACGCTCCAGCTGCCCGGCCAGCGCCTGTTCAGCCACGGCTCCCTCGAACATACGTTCCCAGAAATAACGGCGTTCATTCAGCGTGGAAAACTTCAACTTAACCTGATCCCGGAAGCGACCAGCCAGAGCTGCCAGCCGGCCATAACCAGCAGGGATCAAACTTTCCAGTCGAGCCCGCAGCATTCTGGCCAGCACCGGGGCTTTACCACCACTGGATAACGCAACAACAATCGGCGAACGATCAACAATGGCTGGCATAATGGCATTGCCCAGATCAGGGCCATCAACAACATTCACAAACAAATGACGCGCCTGTGCATCTTGCGCAACAGCCTGATTGACCGTCATATTTTCTGTCGCAGCAATAACCAGCTGGACACCATCCAGATCATCCGCCTGATAGGCCCGACAGATCACCTGATGGCTGCCGCCACTTAGCAATGCACGAAGTTCAGGAAGAATATCAAGCGCCACCAGCCGTATAGTCGCTCCGGCAGAAAGCAGCAGGCGGACTTTTCGCAGCGCAACATCATGCCCGCCAATAACCAGTACGTGTTTTTGTTTGAGATCCAGGAACAGGGGCAAATAATCCATACTGCGGCCATATTTTTCTAATAGTTGCAGCCACTCTACCTGCCTGCTTTCCTGAACTCCAGTAACAAAACGGTCTTAGCTTATGGGGCTGCATGGTCACATGCCTATCAAGGCTTCGACTTGCGATATCCCGTCGCCTGTCCGTTTTTGGGAACCTCATATTGGTAACGTTGCGCCGGTTGCTCCGCAAGATCCGGGTTATTTTGATTAATAGCCGCCCTATCCGCCTGCGTTGTTTTTACAACCTTACCGGTACGCAGCACATGCCCTTCATGGGTAAAGGCCTGGGCTTCACCACTTTCACGTACGGCAGCAGGAATATACTCCGGCCAGCGCTCAGGACGCAGCACATGCAAAGGAACACTGCGCTCCACATTCCCCACCACACCGTTATAAGCCGCGCCACCTGGCAGCATCCTCTCCACTTTGAAGGCATAAGGCTTATTCTGGTAACTGGTACGAATCACCTCGCCTTCGTGGATCGTCCAGTAGCGCTTATCCAGAGCTTCCGACACAATCGCAGCAATCTGGTTATCATTGAGCGGATCCTTCCCGCCCACCACGCTGATCTCCAGATCCTTTAACAGAGGCAAGCGTACTGGCTGTAAATTGATCTCACTGCCCTTGTGAACCTTCAGCCGGTTCATCATATGTTGGGACATCAGGATTTCGTTATCGTGCTTGCTGTGCCGGTTGGCATCATTCACTGCCCAGCCCTTACGACCATCAGTCCCCGTCAGCTCAAAGTTCCAGGGTGCATCCACAGAGACCAGCAGTTCTTCCGTCAGTTTTTCCGGCAAGGCAATAAAATTACTGTCTTTATAGCGCCCGGAGTGCCCAACCTTCACAACATAGGGCTTGCCGGCGATTTTACGGGTGGTCGCCGCTGCGCCGCTGACACTGGCCACCTTGCCGGCCTGCAGCAATTGGAGACGAGTCGTGACGCCCTCACCAGATGCACGACGCGCGGCGATCAGCTTTGCCCGCCCCTCTGGCTGCAGCCAGGGCTGCAAATACCGATACCAGGCGAACATCATTCCGACATTCAGTAATCCCTGCCCGGCCGCGGTCCAGGCTTCAGAGATCAGACGCAACCGATCAAAAGCCTGACTCTGCTGACCGACGGCTTCAACACTAACAGCTGAAAGGGATCCACCACGAGATTCCTGCTGCACCAGAATCGGACGCTCACCACTCTCAAGCAGATAAGAGCTGCGACTCTCTGAGAGCTCATAATCCAACAGCGGCAATGGAATCTCGGTAAACTCGGTGCTGCGTGCCCGCTCCAGAATACGGCTGACAGCACTGAGCAGCTCCACCTGCAAAGCAGAAATATACAGCCGGCCATCCGCAACCGGCGGCCCATGAAGCCATTGAGCGCCATTTTCAGCAGTTATCAGGCTATCCAGATTTAACCAGTGCCACTGTTGATCCTCCGTGCGCCAGCCCAGCTTCAAGCCGGGTCTGCCAACCACCTGATACAATTCCATATCAATACGCTCAATGCCCTGCCCGGCCATCACCTCATTCAGATACAAAGCCGTCTGCACCCAATAAGGCTGATCCTGCTCAAGCGCTGTCGGTGTCTGCAAAGGGTTGCGGAGAATGGTGAGCACGGAGCTCCCACACTCCGGCGCTGCAGAGGCGCAGGTCGTCAGCTGGAAAAACAGTTGTGATGACAATTCAGGAACAGCCAGCGTGAGTGGAATGCGGACCTGTTCAGCAGGCAACCAGCCGCTTTTGTCCAGCGCGTCGGAAAGGTACCAGGCCGCACTGCCAATACCATATACCAGACCCGCCTTATTCATGACGGACAGTACACTCTCAGGCATAGCCCAGCGCTGACGGGCAAGCCATTCACTGCCCGACAGCCAGGACAAGGATTGCAGCCCGGCAAGAACACCAAGTTGGGCCCCCGCAGTGGTCGGCTTCAGTCCCTGCAGAAAGAAAGGCCCAAGGCCAAAGTCCAGCCAGCTGCCCTCTTCGGTTGAGGCAAACCAGTTGCTTTCCCGCAAACCTTCAGGTGAAGCCGCAGGAAAAGGATCAGGAGGCAGATCCATAGCCGGATAGTCTATATCGCCCCGACACAGCACTGCCCACAGGCAAAACATCACCGTAAGCAACCGAAAGCCGAGCACATAACGCGCCCCCGTTGGCCTCTGGCACAACACTTCCCCCATCCCCAGCTCCCATATTTTTTGTGGTTATGGCCGTCATAGCCAAGACTGTGGCGGAGCAATACTAGTCCAAGCCTGCGATAACGGCGGGCGTTAAAGTGCCAATTCACCGCCAACCCTACCTACCGCAGCCCTTTACCCTGCCGGCGAACGGAAAATTCGCCACCCGAAAACGGTGTTACCCAACACCTACAAGGCTACTGGCTAAACTCAGACCAAAGGTGAGCCATTGGAAAAGGGAGCAGACTATGGGACAGGTCAGTGGTGGCGGCATTTCGCTGACAAGGCAGATTTCCAATGAAATGGGCCAGGCTCTAAAAAGCAGCTCTTCTGACGATAATGTCTTCCGGGTCAAGGTTGGCAAGGGTGATCTGATATTTCTGGCTGACCAGGGTGCACAGGGCAACTGGGGCTCTCGCACCATCAATAAGGGTGAATTAATTAACAAACAGGCCAACAATCTGGCCGCTGGCTATCTGGCACTGCAACTGTATGCCCAGCAGGGTAGCTCCGGGGCTAAAGTTGATGAGCAGCAGCTGCAGGATATGACCCAGGCCTTCAAAACCAAACTGATGGATCGAAAAGTCTCCCAGACAGACATCGGCCTGCATGTCAGCGATGCCCGCAAGATGTTTGAGCAAGGCCAGATGAAAGATGCCCTTCGCGACCTCCCTCACAGCTCCATGAGCGAACTCACCCAGTCACTGCCGCAATATCTGGCTCAAGGCGATTTTGGTGCTGCCCTGCTCCATGAGCGTCTGGATAGCCTCGATTTCAGCAAGAAAGAAAACGCCGATGCCCTGCGCAATCTGACCGTAGGCAGTGGCCAGAAAATGCTGGACGGACATCCGACGTTAAAGCAGGAGCTGACTGAGAAGTGGATTGATGTACGTGCTACCAGCATTGCTTCCCAGCCTCCAAGCCATCCCCCCGGTCAGGATCTGGTTAACGCGAATAATCGCCTTAAAAGCTTTAGCTACAAAAGCTCACCCGAACTTGCCAAACCGGACTCCCGCATCCCCCCGGACATTCTGGCTGCCGTGACACTGAAAGTTGTTGAGATGAGAGCCCAGCAGGCTGGCGAAAGCGGCAACCTGGAATCCATGATGCTGCAGGACTTTGAGAAGGTGACCCAGGGCAATCCAGAACTGGCGAACAATCCACAGTTTAAAGCGGCTTACCTTATGAATCTGGCGCAGGCCTCCAGCAACAAGGAACTCAGCGAAACCGATCTGGATATGGGGATGGGCATACGTTATGAAGCGGTTCAGCCTGGTGCTGTGGATTCTGCTCTCAGCAAAGCCGGCCTTCAACCTGAAACCAAGGCTGGTGCCACATTTGACCGACTGATGCAGTTCTATACCTTCCCGAAAGAACTGGCCAAGGGTGACAACCATCTTCCCTTTCAAAAAACGGTCGGCAAAACTGTTATCTCCCAGAAGCACTCCATCAGCATTAATGGGCAACCGGTCAATGCCAGCCATGTAAAATCCGCCAGCGGTGTGAATATGATTGCCACCAATGGGCCCAATACCAAGCTGGGCAGTGTTGACGCCTTCTTTCAGACTATGGTGCAGGAGAATGTCGATACTCTCGTCAACCTCACCCGGATGAAAGAACAACCGGTCATGCTGGAATATATCCCTTCCCAGCCCAACCAGACTCTTACTGTCGGCAACAATAAAATCACCCTACTGAATCAGACCGGCCATATCAGCCAGGTGCAAATCGAGACCCCGTCCGGCAGCAAAACCTTAAATATTGCCCGCTATCCGAACTGGCCAGACCATGGTGTCGCTACTCCGAAAGCCATGCTCGATTTCTGTCGGGAAGTCGGCAGCTCCACCCCAAGTACTATGGCTACCCACTGCTTTGCCGGTGTAGGCCGAACCGGAACCTTTGATTCCTGTTTCGATGTCGTGCAGATGATTGATGATGGCCGCATCACCAATATGAGGCAGCTGACCAGCCATGTGAATGACCTGATCAAGACCAATCGGCAGCAACGGGGCACGGCCTGGGTGCAGACAGCGGCTCAACATGAACTCATTTATCAGGTTGGACAGATGGCGCTGGAGCAACAGCAATTCGCCAATGGTCCGGACTATGAAAACCTGCCTTTTCAAAACCGGGAACAACCATCCCCACCACCGCCTCCAAGGAAACAGAGCCTGAATCGATAAACCGGATTTCGGTATAAAAAAGAGCCTGCCGGTTATACCGACAGGCTCTTTTGGTAACGAATCAAACCAGAGGCTTATTCGATAATTTCAATACCGCCCATATAAGGCTTCAGAGCTTCCGGCACGTGAATACGGCCCTGCTCGTCCTGATAGTTTTCCATCACCGCCACCATGGCACGGCCAACCGCCAGACCGGAACCGTTCAGGGTGTGAACCAGTTCAGGCTTGCCGGTTTCCGGGTTACGGAAACGCGCCTGCATGCGACGAGCCTGGAAATCCAGACAGTTGGATACAGAGGAGATCTCACGGAACTTCTGCTGACCTGGCAGCCATACTTCCAGATCGTAGGTCTTGGTGGCACCAAAGCCCAGATCACCGCCACACAGGGCAACCACACGGTATGGCAGATCCAGCTTCTGCAGCACCGCTTCCGCATTGCCCGTCATCTCTTCCAGCGCCTCAAAAGACTGCTCTGGATGAACAATACGTACCATCTCAACCTTGTCGAACTGGTGCTGACGGATCATACCGCGGGTATCACGCCCGTAAGAGCCGGCTTCACTGCGGAAGCATGGGGTGTGACCGGTCAGTTTGATCGGCAGCTGGTCAGCTTCCAGAATGCTGTCTGCCACCAGGTTGGTCAGCGTTACTTCAGAGGTAGGAATCAGGTAGTGAGGCTGTTCCTGCTCTTCCGCATTGGTCTTGAACAGATCCGCTTCAAACTTTGGCAGCTGGCCGGTACCACGCAGAGCGTGACCGTGCACCAGGTACGGGGTATAGCACTCTTCGTAACCGTGTTCGCCGGTCTGCACATCCAGCATAAACTGAGCCAGAGCACGGTGCAGTCGAGCGATCTTGTTGCGCATAACCACGAAACGGGAGCCGGACAGCTTGGCGCCGGCATCAAAGTCGAGGCCCAGCTTCTCGCCCAGATCAACGTGATCTTTTGGCTCGAAGGTAAACTCACGTGGAGTACCCCAGGTGCGTACTTCCACGTTGTCGTCTTCTGAGTCGCCATCCGCCACAGATTCGTGGGGAAGGTTTGGCAGGCCCAGCATGATTTCATCCAGAGCAGACAGAATGGCCTGTTCACGGACTTCGGCTTCAGCCAGCTGGCTGTCGATCTTGGACAGCTGTTCGGCAACCTGTGCCTTGGCTTCATCAACGGACAGGCCCTGTCCGATCAGCTGACCAACCTGCTTGGACGCCTGCTTCTTCTCTGCACGCAGGTTCTGTGCCGAGGCCTGAACAGTCTTGCGCTCCGACTCAAGGGACTTGATCTCTTCAACATTCAGATCAAATTTCTTCTTGCGAAGTAACTCAGCAACCTGTTCAGGGTTCTCACGAACGAATCTAGGGTCCAGCATTGGAATCCATTAACCTTACTATTCAAAAACACAGCGTTTTACAACTTACTGCCAATGGGCAAATTCATGCAGCAAGGGCAGATGCTCATAATAAAAGATACTGGCATATTGGCAATATGCGTGAGGTCATCTTTCCTAGGTTTTCTCAGAGAATCTGCACTCTTTTCGGCGGATTCCGGCGAAAAAAGACCCTGCAAATAAAATACGATAAGATAATGGTCTGCTGTGCAATGTTGCGCAATCTGAAATGCGACCTGTCGATAGGGACCCAAAGACTCGCCATGTGGACTTCAATTCTGGCTATCGGTCTCGGTGCAGCGGTAGGAGCCAACCTGCGCTGGGCACTGGGCCTGCTTCTTAATCCGGTCTTTGCCGGTCTGCCCAGCGGCACCCTTGCCGCCAACTGGCTGGGTTGCTATCTGATCGGCATTGCCCTGCCCGCCCTCAATGCTCTGGTCGTCACCACACCGGAGATCCGTTTATTTATTGTGACCGGTTTTCTGGGCGCACTGACTACCTTCTCTTCCTTCTCAGCAGATATGATCGAGATTATGCAGGAAGGCCGGTTCGGCTGGTTCGCGGGAGCCATTGTTCTGCATGTGATGGGTTCACTGGCCTTCACCCTGTTGGGGATGGGTACAGTGCACTTGATTCAGAACTGGGGACGTTTTTAAAACGACATACGTTGCTAAAAGAAAGAACGGATGTGCTGAAAGTAGAGCGGGGATGATGGAGGCTTGCGGAAGCCAGAGGCCATGGATGGCCGGCTAGCGCCGCTGGACAGGGACTGTCCATGGGCGCGGGCTGTAGCAAGCCTCCATCAGCCCTGTAGTCAACAGACTCGGAAAACTAACGCCTTTTATTGGCCGACTGCGCATCCAGACTTTCCAGCCAACGCAGCTTTTCACTTATCTTATGCTCCAGCCCCCGATCTGAAGGCTGGTAATATTTTCTTGGCTCCATCGCCTCCGGAAAATAACTCTCCCCGGCAGCATAGGCATAGTCTTCATCGTGGGCGTAACGATAACCCTTGTGATAACCCAGCTCGGCCATCAGCTTGGTAGGAGCATTACGCAGATGCATCGGCACTTCATGGCTGAGATTGCTGCGCACATCCTCAAACGCCGCCTTCATGGCCAGATACACCTTATTACTCTTGGGTGCGCTGGCACAGTATACCGTGGCATGAGCAATAGCCAGATAACCTTCTGGTGCCCCCAACCGCTCAAACGCCTGCCAGGCATTCAAAGCCATCTCCAGTGCTCGCGGGTCGGCATTGCCAATATCTTCGCTGGCAATCGCCACCAGACGACGAACGATGTAGAGAGGATCAGCTCCGCCATCAATAATCCGAGCCATCCAGTACAGTGCACCATCCGGACTGGACCCTCGCACCGACTTGTGGAACGCAGAGATCTGGTCGTACCAGGCTTCGCCCTTGTTGTCGAAGCGACGCAGGTTATCAACCAGCACCCCTTCCAGAATTTCCCGGGTCACCTCCCCTTCGCCCGCCAGATCAGTAGCCACTTCCAGCAGGTTCAGCACCCGACGAGCATCACCATCCGCAGCCTGCACAATGATGTCTTTCACATCATCGGAGATAACCACATGCTGCCGCCCCAGACCACGCTCTTCATCGTGCAGCGCATGATTCAGCACTTCCAGCAGCGCCTTGTTATCGAGAGACTTGAGCACATAGACCCGCGCCCGTGACAACAAAGCGTTATTCAGTTCAAAGCTCGGGTTTTCGGTGGTCGCGCCCACAAAGATGACCGTGCCATCTTCAATATGAGGCAGAAAGGCATCCTGCTGCGCCTTGTTAAAGCGGTGTACCTCATCGACAAACAGAATGGTGCGGCGGCCAGATTGCGCACGATCCATTTTCGCCCGATCCACCGCCGCGCGAATATCTTTCACCCCGGCCAGTACCGCCGAAAGGCTTTCAAAGCGGGCATCGCAGACATTGGCCACCAATCGTGCCAATGTCGTCTTCCCAACACCGGGCGGCCCCCACAGAATCATGGAATGAGGCATACCCTGTTCGAGCGCGACTCTTAACGGCTTCCCAGCACCGAGAATATGCTCCTGCCCCAGATAATCAGCGAGATTGCGAGGCCGCATGCGTGCCGCCAGAGGCTCATAAGCCTCTTGAGGCACATCAAAGAGAGAACCACTGGCCATCAGGGTTTGCCAACAGATTGACTGGCCGGCTTCTGAGCATTCATGACGGAGGCACGCTGATCCAGCACATCAATACCGGGCGGCACATACTGCTCAAACAGTTTGTCCTTGACCGGTTCGTTCATCACAACTTTGTCGAACAGAATTTTGGTGCGTGAACCGAGGGAGTCCAGCAGAACCATATTACTTAACCGCCCATCAACAAAGGTGAGCTGCAGTTCCTGAAACGGGCTGTCGCCCCCTTTCGGCAACAGGGTAAAGAAGTGGTTGCCAGAGGTTTTGGCCATATTCACCGCAAAACTTTCCAGCATGGCAGCGGTATCGCCACTCAACAGCAGAGCCGGGGTGGCACTGCTGGCCAGATCAAGATCCTGCAGGGTGATCTGCTCCATCTCTTTATCGTAATAGCTGACCTGCTGACCATTGGACACGACTTCCTGCGGGAACGGGTCTGCCACATTCCAGCGGAACAGGTTTGGACGTTTCAGCACCATATCACCACTGCTTTCCTGCAGCCGGCGACCGCCGTTATCCATTGTGGTTTGTTGGAACTGGGCCTGCAGAGTCTGAATATCCTTCAGTACCCGGGTCAGCTCATCGGCAGCTTCACGCTCTTTCAGGGCAGTGACCTTTGCAGAGCTGGCATCGGCAGGCTTTTCACCGGCAGCCAGCAGACTGCCCGACAAAGAGAAACAGGCGACTAACAGCGCCAGAGGAAGAACATGTGTTTTTTTCATTGCGTACAGATTCATTTAGACACTCTGTTCAGTTATTTCACCGGTGGCGGCGCGATCACTTCGCGGTTGCCATTACTGCCCGCCGGGCTGATCACCCCGGCTCGCTCCATTGCCTCAATAATATTGGCGGAGCGGTTATAGCCGATCTTCAGGCGGCGTTGCACAGAGGAGATGGAAGCCTTGCGGGATTCGGTAACAAACGCCACCGCCTCATCATAGAGCGGATCCTGCTCTGAATCTCCGCCGTCTGAGAACTCGCCACCACCTTCATCAGCAGCCCCGTTAAGAACTTCTTCAATATAATTGGGCTCGCCGCGCTTTTTCCAATCAGCAACCACCCGATGCACTTCATCATCGCTGACGAACGCGCCATGCACCCGCACCGGCAGACTGGTGCCCGGTGGCAGATAGAGCATATCACCATGCCCCAGCAGCTGCTCGGCACCGCCCTGATCCAGAATGGTACGGGAATCGATCTTGGAAGAGACCTGGAAACTGATGCGGGTCGGCACGTTGGCCTTGATCAAACCGGTGATCACATCCACCGACGGCCGCTGGGTCGCGAGAATCAGATGAATACCCGCCGCCCGTGCCTTCTGGGCGATACGGGCAATCAGCTCTTCCACCTTCTTGCCGACGATCATCATCATGTCGGCAAACTCATCAATCACTACCACGATAAACGGCAGGGTTTCCAACTCTGGCGCGGCATCATCCATAGAAACCGGCTGATAGAGCGGATCCGTCAGCGGCGTACCGGCCTTGGCGGCATCTTCCACCTTGCGATTGAAGCCGGCGATATTCCGCACGCCCATAGCCGCCATCAATTTATAACGACGCTCCATCTCAGCCACACACCAGCGCAGACCATTGGCCGCTTCTTTCATATCGGTGATAACCGGACAGAGCAGATGAGGAATACCTTCGTACACCGACAATTCCAGCATCTTCGGGTCCACCATAATCAGCCGCACATCTTTCGGTGAGGCCTTATACAGCAGACTGAGGATCATGGCGTTCACGCCCACCGACTTACCGGAACCGGTGGTACCGGCCACCAGCAGGTGTGGCATCTTGGCCAGATTGGCCACCGCAGGCTGACCGGCAATATCATGGCCCAGAGCCATGGTGAGCGGGGACTCGGAATCATCAAAGGCCTTGGAGGAGATCAGCTCGCTGAAATAAACAATTTCACGATCCTCATTCGGAATCTCGATACCCACCACAGACTTGCCAGGAATGACCTCCACCACACGCACACTGATCACCGCCAACGAGCGGGCAAGGTCTTTGGCCAGATTGGTAATCTTGCTGACTTTTACGCCCGCCGCCGGCTGAATTTCAAAGCGGGTAATCACCGGACCGGGATGCACAGCCACCACTTCTGCCTGCACGCCAAAATCTTTCAGCTTGAGCTCCAGCAGGCGGGACATACCCTCCAGCGACTCAGCTGAGTAGCCTTTTTTGTGGGTCTTATCCGGCTGATCCAGAAGCCCCAGAGCCGGTCGTTCACCGGTCACCGGTTCATCGGTAAACAGAGTCTGTTGTTTCTCTTTCACCACCTTCGGGCTGAGCTCCGGTACTTTCGGTGGTGGCGCAATGACCACAGGCTCACGCTTCTGCTGGCGCTGTTTCTCTTTCTGCAACACCTGCTCGCGATCTTTGCGAACCTTGTCCAGCGCCTGACGCTCGCGTCGGGCAGACATTTTTTCACGGAGCTGACGCACCTGCTCGGCAATACGGTCCAGCAGAGCCAGTGTGACGGCACCAACACCATCCATCAGAGCAAACCAGGACAGGTCGGTCAGCAAGGTAATACCAAACAGCAGCAGCGCCACCATAATCAGGGTGGTGCCATGAAAGCTCAGCACCGGCAGCACCAGCTCAACGGTCTGCTGTCCGATAATCCCACCATCATTAGACGGCATATTCAGAACATCGCCGACATGCAGCGCAACCAAGGCCGTGCCACAAATCAGGCACAGCACCAGCCCTACGGCCCGCAGGGTAAACAAGGGTCCATGGAAGCTGTTCTCTTCATGGCGGGTTTTGAAAACCACATAGCTGCGGAAGAACAGCAGCAACGGGAACAGAAACGCCAGCACACCGAACAGACTCAGGAACACATCGGCAAACCAGGCACCGGCCCGTCCGCCCATATTGTGTACATCCGCCACCGGACCGATACGGGTCCAGCCCGGGTCCTGAGGTGAGTAGCTGATCAGCGCCATGGTCAGATAGACGCCCAGCACAATCCACACCAGCATCAGCCCTTCCCGGAGCAGCACGCGCAGCCGTCCCTGGATAGACTCTTTTTCGTCGGCGGCCTGATGGCCTGCCCCTTTATGACCGCTTTCGGGTGATTTCCCTTTTCTCACTGTGCCCTGCCACATCCGTGAACACGCTAAAATCTGTCTGCCGTAAAAACTGGCAGATTCTTTATTGTATGGAATTTTTTGCGCCAAGGAAAAAGCCCCGACTTTTTATTCAAATATGACCTATAAGACAGTTTTCGTCTTCATCGGTTTATTTGCCGATTACGTGATGCTATAACTCCCGAAAATCATAAAAAGTGATCCGAACGACTAATGACTGCCACAATTCAGGCCCTCGTAGTTGACGACTCCAAGTCAGCCCGTTACTCCATGAAGAAAATGCTGCAGAAACAGAATATTGATATCTGTTTTGCTGAGTCCGCCGGCGACGCCCTCAATATTCTCGAGAGTCGCACTCCGGATATTATTTTTATGGATCACCTGATGCCGGGTATGGATGGCTTTGAAGCCACTCGCGCCATCAAGGGCAACCCGAAAACTGCGGATATTCCGGTGATCATGTGCACCTCCCGGGAAGGGGAAGCCTATCGCGATGAAGCCATGGCCAATGGCGCTGCGGACATTATCTCCAAGCCCGCGCCGGAAGAACGGCTGGTTGAGATACTGACCACCTATTCCCGCTCTGCCCCGACTTTTGAACTGGTCGCTGGCGAGGATGAGTCAAAAGCCAAACCAACACCGGTTCCAACTCCAGAGCCAGTTCAGGCACCGGCCATTGATGCCAGTATCCATACTGCTGTTGAAACCTACTTGAACGAGCGCCAGCCAGAAATGCTCGAACAGATGAGCGCACAGATCAGCAGCAATAACCTGACAGAGATTGAGTCAGCCCTGCGTGAGCATCGCCAGGAGCTGGACAGCTCCCTCAACAACCGTTTCGAGCGGATGCAGGTACAGCTGGAATCCGGCCATGAAAACACATTGGTGGAATCAGCCAAATCCCTGCACAGCCAGCTGCACCAGAGCCTGACCCACGATATTGGCCAACTGATTGAGGAAAATATCAAGCATTCGGTTCGCGCGGAGTTTTACGAACAGGCGGAAGAGTATGGACTGGCCAGCCTGAGCAGTGATCAGCTGCATCACGATATTGCTGAAAAGGTTCGCCACTCCATTGAAGAACAAATGACCCAGCAGATTAAATCCCTGCTTAGCCAGCAGGAGCAGCAGCTGCAGAGTCATTTTACCGAGCAGTTCCAGCACAAAACCCGCCAAACCCAGCTGCTGTCTTTTGCCAGCCTGGCCTGCGGCCTGGTAGCTATCACTCTGGCGGTGATTTTCTAACGAAGTTTTAAGGATGAAAAAGGCTTCCCGAGGGAAGCCTTTTTCATGTTAGACGCGCAGAATGCTCACCTTAACCAAGACTGCCTTAACCAATACCACCGTAAACAATGCTCAGTACGTAAACAACAAATGTCGTACCGCAGAACACATAACGGGTCATCGGTTCAAACAATGGGCTGAGCTTGCCACTATGACCTAGCTGCACCTGTTCCCGGGCAAACTCCTTACCGCATACCCAGAAGAACATCACAGCCGCCAGCAGAGCGCCCAGCGGGATCAGATAGATAGAGACAATATCCATCCACTGTCCGAGCACATTGCCATCTTCGAGTCTCAGACCGGCAGCCACACTGACCAGCGCCACCACAGCGATAGACCCGCCGCGAGAAAGGCCAAAGCGCTGCTGCATCGCTTCCACCGGCGCTTCCATCAGATTCATCAGCGAGCTGATACCGGCAAACAGGACGGCAATAAAGAAGATCACCGCAAACACTTCGCCCAGAGGCATCATCTTGAACACATTGGGCATGGTGATAAACATCAGCGGCGGACCGGCAGACACATCCAGGCCGAAGGCAAACACCGCCGGTATCACCACAACTGCAGCCAGCAATGCCGCAAAGGTATCGAAGATCGCAACATTACGGGCACTGCTCACCACATTATCGGTCTTCTTCAGATAGCTGCCGTAAACCAGAGTTCCGGAGCCCGCCAATGACAGGGAGAAGAACGCCTGCCCTAGGGCATAGACCCAGGTTTTCGGGTCGGCCAGAAACGCCCACTGAGGAATAAACAGATACTTGTAGCCTTCCATCGCCCCCGGCAGAGTAAACACCCGCACTGCCAGAATCAGGAACAGGATAAAGAACGCGGGCATCATAAATTTATTCACCCGCTCAATGCCCCGGGCGACACCAAAGATCATAATGGCAAAGGTGATACCCAGCGCCAGGAGATGCCAGAGTACACTGCCGTAAGGTCCTGCGATTTCACCAAAGTAGGCACCACTGCTTTCCGCTGCCATCATCGAGCCAGTCATGGCACCGAAGGTAAAGCGCAATATCCAGCCCACCACAACCGCATAACCAACAGCAATACCCAGAGAAGCAATCACCGGTACCAGACCGATCAGTTCGCCTCCTCTCAAACCTCTACAGGCAAAGGCTTTCTTGAAGGCACCCAACGGACCGGCCCGCATGGCGCGGCCAAAGGCCATCTCGCCCCGTACGCCCCAGACACCGATCAACAGGAACAGTACATAGGGAATCAGAAACGCAGCACCACCAAACTGACCCAGCCGGTAAGGAAACAGCCAGATATTGGCCATACCGACAGCAGAGCCAATACAGGCGAGAATAAAGCCAAGCTGGCTGTGAAAACTGTCGCGGGGAGCCGCAGAGTTTTGTGTCGGGCTATCCATAATCACTATCAACCACAAAATGGGCCGGGTGGAAGTCTGGTATCACAATTAACCAGACCAGCCACCCGGTTTATTCATCCAGTAACAACGTTCGCAGGAACGCCTTGTCTTTATCCGAGAGCTGCTTCAGGTTGTTGGAGCCCCGGGTTACGGTCGCAATACTGATCTGCAGCCGTGCGGACAGATCCCGCTGGGACTCATTACCCTCCAGCAGTGAACTGAGGATTTCGATCCGGTGGGAAATGGCCGTGCGTTCTTCACTGGTCAGCAGTACCGAAAACAAACGGTTCAATGCTTTCTCATCATGATCCTGATCAAAGAGCTCGATAAACTTTTGCCAGCCTTTTACCAGTTCTGCATTCTGTGCCATAAAACCACCATCGTCGTTAATGCATGATGTACTGATGTAATATTACAGCAGTACAAAATATCCTTAAGTAGGTATTTTTACCTACTTTCATTTTTTAAACAAAAATCACTCACAAAAAAAAGGCGACCCATGGTCGCCTTTCCAGCACCGGAAGAGAGTTACCCTTCCAGGGTAATCACATCAAATGCCACTTCCGGGTTTACATCCGCATCGTAGTCAATGCCATCGAGACCAAAGCCAAACAGCGTCAGGAACTCATGCTTGTATTCCTGATAGTCAGTCAGCTCGGACAGGTTTTCATTGGTCAGACGCGGCCACAGCTCTTTACAATGCTGCTGAATATCATCACGCAGCTCCCAGTCATCCAGACGCAGACGGTTTTCGTCGTCTGTCGGTATCTCACCGCCTTGGTACAAACGAGTGCTGAGCATACGCCAGACCTGCTCGATACAGCCTTCATGCAGCCCCTGCTCACGCATCTTCTTGAACACCATGGCGATATAGAGAGGCATAACCGGAATCGCGGAAGAGGCCTGGGTCACTACGCTCTTAAGAACGGCAACATTGGCACCACCGCCAATTGCGGCCAGCTTCTGGTTCAACTCGCCGGCAGCACGATCCAGATCCTGCTTGGCCCGACCCAGTGCACCATGCCAATAGATAGGCCAGGTCAGCTCGGTACCGATATAGCTGTACGCAACAGTACGGCAGCCTTCCGCCAGCACACCGGCGTCACTGAGAGCATTGATCCACAGTTCCCAGTCCTGTCCACCCATCACAGTCACTGTGTTGGCAATCTCTTCTTCGGTCGCCGGCTCAACAGACGCTTCAAACAGTTGATCCTTATTGGTATCAACCGCTGTCGCCACATACGGCTGACCAATCGGCTTCAGGCTTGAACGGATAACCTCACCGGTATCCGGCAGCTTACGCACCGGTGAAGCCAGGGAATAAACGACCATATCAATCTGACCAAGGTCTGCCTTGATCAGCTCAATCACTTTTTCCTTGGCGGCATTAGAGAAGGCATCACCATTGATGCTTTTGGCATACAGACCAGCTTCGTGGGCAGCCTGCTCAAAGGCGGCACTGTTATACCATCCGGCGGTGCCCGGCTTGCGCTCAGTGCCCGGCTTTTCAAAAAACACACCAATGGTAGAGGCATCACTGCCAAAGGCCGCAGCAATGCGGGAGGCCAGACCATAGCCACTGGAGGAACCGACAACCAGTACCCGCTTCGGGCCATTTTCCAGCTTGGGCTGAGACTTCACGAAGGAAATCTGATCTTGAACATTCCGGGCACAACCCACCGGATGGGTTGTGGTACAGATAAACCCACGAATTTTAGGTTTGATAATCATGCTGGATCCCTAAGGTACGTACGCGTTACGTCATGTATCGGGTCTGTGGACGCTTGCTGATCGGACTCAGCTTTTCCGAGAGCTTTCAGGGCTAGACGCAGTGGTGAAGGAATAGTGGTTCTCTTTCAAGCCACTGCAACGACGACATGGAAGCTCTCGGAAAAGCCCTTCGGGTGAGGCTGTAAACGGCTTCTCGCTGCGTCAGGCTTGCTTAATGTAGGAATCTACGATTTTCACAAGCCTTTCTAACGATAAGCCGTTTACAGTCTCACTGAGTCGCATCAGCAAGCGTCCACAGACCCTAGCTTGCGCATAGATTATCGTAAAGGCCGGATGCAACATAGCCGCGTTACACGAATCCAACAATGAACCGACACCATCTCACATAACACACGCCGCAACCTCTTTTTTAGAGCACGACGATTCAATTCTTTCACCAAAGCGTGCCTGAACTGACCAATATCAACACCATTAGTAACAAAAGCCTCAGTATGACTGGTTTCTGTGAGTGCTCAGGATTCAGGTGAGACAAGACATGAGAATGATAAAAAAGTCCTTGGCTGCAGCCCTGTTGTTATCGTCTGCATTAACGGTTCAGGCTGGAGAGCGGCTGACGCTGCTGACGGAGAACTACCCTCCGTTCAATATGAGTGTTGATGATCGTAACTTTGCCCGGGGTATCGAAGTCGAAGGCATTTCCACCGATATCATTCGGGAAATGGTGAAACGCGCCAATATCGAGGCAACCTTCACGCTGCGCTTCCCCTGGAGCAGAATCTACAACCAGACCCTGAAAAAACCGAACTACGCCATCTTCTCAACAGCCAGAAGCGCAGAGAGAGAACCACTGTTCCAATGGGTCGGTCCGGTCGTCGATAATGACTATGTCCTGTTCACCATGGCAAAAAGCAATCTCACCATCAATACCATCGAGGATCTGAAAAAGTACAAGGTGGGTGCCTACAAAGACGACTATGTCTCACAACTTCTCAAATCCAAAGGCATTGAAGTCATAGAAACCCCGGAAGACAGCTATAACGCGACCAAGCTCGAACAGGGTCGTATTGATGTCTGGGCCAGCGGTAGCCTTTCCGGCCCCTATAACGCCGGTAAAGTGGGCGTCACCAATATCAAACAGATTTACGTAGTCGAATCCAAGGGCCTGCATCTGGCCTTTAACAAACAGACTCCGGTCAATGTGATCAAGAAGCTGCAGACAACTCTTGATGCGATAAAAGCCGATGGCACAGCAGCAGCCATTCATAAACGTTATCAGTAAAAGCAAAGCCTCCTCTCGATGGGAAGACATAAAAAAACGGGCCAGAAATGATTTCTGGCCCGTTTTTTATCAAGGTTGTATAGCGATTCAATGAATCGCCCGACTATCAGCCTTCGCTGTCAGCCTGTACCACTTTGATATCAGCGGTGTCACGCAGGTTGCGAACATACTCGTCGTACATCTGGGTACCCTGACGCAGGGCCAGAGAGGTTCCCATCATTCGAGCCTGATCAGCATCCAGCGCATCATTGCCGTTCACCACATTGGCGATGCGAATCACAGCGATATCGCCATTTGGCAGAGTGGCTGTGCCGTAGGAGAACTGACCGGCCGCCGGATGCGGCAGGCGGAAGGCTTCTGCCAGCAGTTGCGCTGGCACTTCACGGTTGAAGCGTACGCTCTTCTCCTGAGCCGCCCAGGTCAGGCCATTGGAAGTAGCCAGCTGCTCAGCATTAGCACCACCATTCAGTTCGGCAATAACGGCTTCTGCACGCTGCTTCAGCTGCTCTGCACCACGCTCAGTCTGGATAGCGGCAACAATCTCATCTTTCACATCAGCCACAGGCTTCTGCTCAGACTTCTTGTGCTCACGGATATGCAGAACGGCAACCTGTTCCGGGCTCAGTTCGACCAGATCACTGTTGGCACGCAGTTCCAGCACATCTTCACTGAACGCTGCAGCAACAACACGAGCATTGGCTGCAATGCCTTCGCCACCGTTACGGCCAAACAAAGGGCTGCTCTGAATCTCAAGACCCATGGTTTCAGCCGGCTGTGCCAGATCGGAGGCTTCAAAGCTGATATCCGCCATCATCTGGGACTGCTCAACAAACAGTGGATCCACAGCCTGATTGCGCAGCTCACGTTCGATGGAAGCACGCATCTGCTCCAGGGACGGGATACGGGCTTCGGCAGAACCGTCACGACGGATCAGCACTACACCAAAATCGGTCTGTACAGGCTCGGAGACAGCACCAGCTTCCAGGCCCGCCAGCGCACTGTCAAACTCACTGCCAAAGAAGCCAGTCTCTACCGCACCCAGAGAACCGCCCTGAGCAGCAGAATCCGGATCATCGGAGAACTCCTGAGCCAGTGCGGCAAAGTCTGCACCATTCTTCAGCTGAGTAGAGAGCTCATTCGCCTGAGCCAAGGTCGCCGCTTCATCACGGTCGCCATTAGGCTCCAGCAGGATCATGGAAGCACGCAGCTCGTTGGAAGCCTTGTTCTTCAGATCAGCAACCTGAGCGTTGTAACGGGCACGAATATCCGCATCGGAAACCTGAATAGTTTCAGCGATCTTGTTCTTATCCAGAACAATGTAATCCACGCTTACCTGCTCCGGCTGCATAAAGCGGGAGCCGTTGTCTGCGTAGTAAACTGCCACGTCATCATCGCTGACGTTAACAGCATTGCGGGCCTGCTCATTATTCAGAGTCAGCCAGCTGATATCGCGGGTCTGGGTCTGCAGGTTATTCAGCTGTTGCAGTTCAGCCGTGGTCATAAACTCAGAGGCGGCAATACCGGCGCGCAGCTGAGTAGAGATCATCTCTTCACGCAGCATGTTGCGGAACTGAGCCACAGTCATACCCATATTGCGCACGTACTGCATAACCCGGTCCGGGCTGTACTGGCCGTCAACCTGGAATTCCTGAGCGGTACGGATCACTTCATCCAGCATCGCTTCAGACACAACCATCTGGTCATCCTGAAGACGGGCACGCAGCAGCGCACGCTGAATCAGGCTTTCCAGAGCCGCGTTTTGCAGCATTGGGCTGTCCAGCATGGATGGATCAAAATTATCGCCCATCTGCTGAATCAGAACACGGCGCTGCTGATCCATGGTTTCCATTAACTGTTGCTGAGTAATGGCTTCACCATTCACGGTGGCAACATCTGGGTTTCCGGTATTCGGGCTCAGGGACTCCAGCCCGAAAATAGCAAAGGTGAAGGCGATGGCAGCGACAATGACTTTCGCAACCCACCCCTGCGCCTTCTCTCTCATGTCTTGAAGCAGCATCGTATCCTCTGCGACATCCTCAAAATACTATACCCGTCAACGATTCCATTTAACCGGCCAGCTAACGAGCCGGCATGCGGGCCTGATTGTTGATTTCATCAACCGATGAACGGGCACAGAATAACAGACAGATGCATAAGAATCTGCCCTTCTCTGTGTTTCTTTCCCATTTCTTCGGCAGCTTTCTTATTCCTGTCAGCATCATGGAGCAGCGAAGCCACTAAGAGTTCCCCGAATCGATGGAATCCAGACAAAAAGAAAGGCGCATTCGGAGATGCGCCTTTCAGGGTATTCGGGAGGCCGTATGGCCTTGCGGAATCCGCCTGCGGTCGGATTAGCCGTTTACCGCGTCCTTCAGAGCCTTACCAGCTTTGAAGCTAGGCACCTTGGAGGCAGCAATTTCGATCGGCTGACCAGTCTGTGGGTTACGGCCAGTACGGGCTGCACGGTCTTTAACATCAAAAGTACCAAAACCAACCAGGGCTACAGGCTCACCACCGGTCAGGGCGCCGGTAATGGAATCGATCACTGCATCCAGAGCACGGCCGGCAGAAGCCTTAGGAATCTCAGCAGAGTTTGCAATGGCATCGATAAGTTCTGACTTGTTCACACTTTTCCCCTTACGATTCGACATCGTTTCATGTGTTAAGTACGGATGGGTGCTTCTGGATCAGAACCGGCCCTACAAATCCTGTATCGCCAACTCTGAAAAACCACCCTCAGTCGCCCTGATCACCGTTAGCTCTGAAAGAAGATCCCGGTACAGACCGTTCAGGTAAGACTGCCATAGGAAGTCTAAAGTTGATTTTTTATACCAACTGATTTCCGTAACTGTCAAGAATCCCTTGAAAATAAAGCCTTCGCAGGCAGTCGAGACTGCCTGCGAAAAGAGCCTTAATGGGTATTCACCCCGGATTCAACAGCCTTGGATTCCTGCTCCTTTTCCTTCACCAGTGCTTCGGTTTCAGGCAGGGGCTTAGGGACATATTGAAGGGCCACTTCCAGCACCTGATCAATGGATTTCACCGGACGGATATCCAGATCATTCTTGATATTGTCAGGGATCTCCTTCAGATCGCGGGCATTTTCATCCGGTATCAGGACCGTGCGGATACCGCCACGGTGCGCGGCCAGCAGCTTTTCTTTCAAGCCGCCAATCGCCAGCACCTGGCCACGCAGGGTGATTTCACCGGTCATGGCAACAGAGGCGCGCACAGGAATACCAGTCAGGATAGAAACCAATGCGGTACACATGGCGATACCAGCACTTGGACCATCCTTCGGTGTGGCACCTTCCGGCACGTGGATGTGGATATCGTTCTTCTCATGGAAGTCCGCAGGAATACCCAGTACCTGCGCACGGCTGCGTACAACCGTCATGGCCGCCTGAATCGACTCCTGCATAACATCACCGAGGGAACCGGTCTTGATGATCCGACCTTTGCCCGGTACCGCCACCGCTTCGATGGTCAGCAGTTCACCACCGACTGAAGTCCAGGCCAGGCCTGTCACCTGACCGACCTGATCCTGCTCTTCCGCCAGTCCATAGTTGAACTTACGAACGCCGGAGTAGTGATCCAGATCATCAGGACCAACAGACTCAACCACATCATCACGGCCCAGTGCTTTCTCCTTCACCACCCGACGGCAGATCTTGGCGATTTCACGCTCCAGACCACGCACACCGGATTCACGGGTGTAGTAACGCACCAGATCACGCACTGCCTCATCGGAAACATCCAGCTCACCGGTTTTCAGACCGGAACGCTTCTGCTGCTTCGGCAACAGGTAGCGACGGGAGATATTGATCTTTTCGTCTTCGGTGTAACCCGGGATACGAATCACTTCCATACGATCCAGCAGCGGAGCCGGAATATTCATGGAGTTGGAGGTACATACGAACATCACATCGGACAGATCGTAATCCACTTCCAGATAGTGATCGTTGAACGAGCTGTTCTGTTCCGGATCAAGCACTTCCAGCAGCGCAGAGGCAGGATCACCCCGCATATCCACGCCCATCTTGTCGATCTCATCCAGCAGGAACAGCGGGTTCTTCACACCGGACTTGGACATCTTCTGGATCAGTTTGCCCGGCATGGAACCGATATAGGTCCGGCGGTGACCACGCACCTCTGCCTCATCACGCACACCACCCAGAGCCATACGCACAAACTTACGGTTGGTAGCGCGGGCAATGGATTCACCCAGAGAAGTCTTACCCACCCCAGGAGGACCGACCAGACACAAGACCGGGCCTTTCAGCTTGCGGACACGCTGAGTCACGGCGAGGTATTCGAGAATACGTTCTTTAACCTCTTCCAGACCAAAGTGATCCTGATCCAGAATCTCTTCCGCTTTCTTCAGATCGTGACGGACCTTGCTGCGCTTTTTCCACGGCACATTGATCATCCAGTCAATGTAACCGCGCACCACGGTCGCCTCAGCCGACATAGGAGACATCTGACGGAGCTTCTTCAGCTCGGCCATGGTCTTCTCTTTCGCCTCTTTCGGCATCTCGGCATTATCAATCTGAGTCTTGAGAGCTTCCAGCTCATCCTGCTCATCTTCCAGCGTACCCAGCTCTTTCTGGATCGCCTTCATCTGTTCGTTGAGGTAGTACTCCCGCTGGCTGCGCTCCATCTGCTTCTTAACGCGGCCACGCACCCGCTTCTCCACCTGCAGCAGGTCGATCTCGGTTTCCATCAGGTTGATCAGGTATTCCAGACGCTCAACCAGATCAACGATTTCCAGAATCTTCTGCTTCTCTTCAACATTCAAAACCATATGAGAAGCAATGCTGTCCGACAGGCGGGCCGGATCAACCACATCCGCCAGCGAGCTCAATACCTCAGCAGGGACTTTTTTACTGAGTTGAACATACTGCTCAAACTGGCCGTAAAGGGATTGCGTCAGAGCTTCACTGCGTCGCTCTTCCAATTCATCTTCAGCGAGCACATCAACAACTGCAGTGGAATAGCCATCGTGATGATTCAGGGAATTCAGTTCGGCACGCTGGCTGCCTTCAACCAGAACCTTAACAGTGCCATCAGGGAGCTTTAACAACTGCAGGATCGTCGCCACAGTACCCAGCTCATGAAGCTGTTCCTGCTCAGGGTCATCATCCTGGGCATTGCGCTGGGTTACCAGATAGATACGACGGTCAGATTCCATGGCCACATCGAGAGCCTGGATGGACTTGTCCCTGCCCACGAACAGGGGAATCACCATGTACGGATAGACCACCACGTCTCTTAATGGCAACAATGGCAGCTCAATCCGTTCCTGCCGGCGAGTCTCTTGTTGTTCCATATACAGCCCTCTCTTGTTGTACTTCCCGGCCTTGCCAATGTGTACAACACATCAATTAACCGGAGGCGCTCTGCTGACCCTGTTGTCGTCAGAAGCCTGACTCTAAGATGAGGGTTCATGTTCAAAAATACAAGAACAAAACAGGATCAAGTTATCTGACCGAAACCTGCCCTGTGGGTTCATTGGCCACAGTCACCGATTCAGTCAGGCAGCATAACAGGGAGTCTTCAGACAGAACGCGATTACAGATTGATTACATCTGCGGTAACACAAACTGTCAGCAACAGAACAGTCGCTGACATGCATGCGGGTTGGATAACACACTCATAAAAAAACAGGCCGAACACGAGTGTCCGGCCTGCTTATCATCAAGACATGGCAACGCTGTCAGACAACGTATCAGTCTTCAGGAAGCGCGCGCTGTTGCGGCTGCTCCGGGTTTTCGTACATCAGCAGCGGCTCGGACTCACCACGGATAACATTCGCGTCAACCACCACCTTGGTAATGGTCTTGTCAGACGGGATGTCATACATGGTATCCAGCAGCACATTCTCCAGAATGGAACGCAGACCACGAGCACCGGTCTTACGCTCCATCGCCTGCTTGGCGACTTCTTCCAGAGCGTCCTGACGGAAGTCTACTTCCACCTCTTCCATTTCCAGAAGGCGGGAGTACTGCTTGGTCAGAGCATTCTTCGGTTCGGTCAGAATGCGCACCAGAGCCTCGGCATCCAGCTCTTCCAGGGTAGCAATCACCGGCAGACGACCAACGAATTCCGGAATCAGACCGAACTTCACCAGATCTTCCGGTTCAACACCCTTGAAGGCCTCACCAACACTCTTGCCGGAATCCTTGCTCTTCACGTCGGCAGTAAAGCCGATACCACCCTTCTCAGTACGGTCGCGAATCACTTTCTCCAGGCCGGCAAAGGCACCGCCACAGATAAACAGGATATTGGAGGTGTCTACCTGCAGGAATTCCTGCTGCGGATGCTTGCGGCCACCCTGTGGTGGAACAGAAGCAACCGTGCCTTCAATCAGTTTCAACAATGCCTGCTGCACACCCTCACCGGAAACATCACGGGTGATGGATGGGTTATCGGACTTCCGGGAGATCTTGTCGATCTCATCGATGTAGACAATACCGCGCTGGGCCTTTTCTACGTCGTAGTCACACTTCTGCAGCAGCTTCTGGATAATATTCTCAACATCTTCACCCACATAACCGGCTTCGGTCAGTGTCGTGGCATCAGCAATGGTGAACGGAACATTCAGAAGACGTGCCAGCGTTTCAGCGAGCAGGGTTTTACCGGAACCGGTCGGGCCAATCAGAAGAATGTTGCTCTTGCCGAGCTCAACATCTTCCTTCTTACGGCTCTCACCCGCCTGCAGACGCTTGTAATGGTTATAAACAGCCACAGACAGTACCTTCTTGGCACGGGCCTGGCCGATCACATACTCATCGAGAATGTTTTTGATTTCCCGCGGCACCGGCAGCTTTTCGCTGGTACCCTCAGGAACATTCTCCTGTACTTCTTCGCGAATGATATCGTTACACAGATCGACACACTCGTCACAGATGAAGACCGAAGGACCGGCAATGAGCTTACGCACTTCATGCTGACTCTTGCCGCAGAAGGAGCAGTAAAGCAGCTTACCGCTGTCTTCGCCCTTTCCATTTGTTTGATCGGTCATTCGCAATATCCTGCTATCACGGGACTGTAATCAATACAGTCGAAAAACAGTCTTTACCAGTCACCAGCCCTCTTTATCTTCCGGCCTGGCCTGTTCAACTCGGCTATCGGACCTGAAAACAAGCCCAGCCAGAAAACATCCCGAAGGATATTTTCCATAGAGTTCTATCTATATAGAAACAAGATGCGGTTTTTGCAGCAACTTTTCAAGGCTGCAACCAGAAAAGAAACAAAATTGACCCCACACCAACCTGATGTCGCATCAGGAAACCCGCCGTTACAAGGTTTGCGCTTCACGCATTTCTGCAACGGCAGGTCCGGGATCTTACTTGCCGCTTTCCCCATGCATCGCGCGACGATCCATAACCTTGTCAACAAGGCCATACTTCATGGCGTCTTCGGCAGACAGGAAGTTGTCACGATCGGTATCCTTCTCAACCACTTCCAGAGGCTGACCGGTATGGTGAGCCAGCACGTGGTTCAGCTTGTCCTTGATGGACAGGATTTCACGAGCGTGAATTTCGATATCGGAGGCCTGACCCTGGAATCCACCCAGCGGCTGGTGAATCATCACCCGGGAGTGCGGCAGACAGAAACGCTTGCCACTTTCACCCGCAGCCAGCAGCAGTGCGCCCATGCTGGCCGCCTGGCCGATGCAGTAGGTGCAGACGTTTGGCTTGATGAACTGCATGGTATCGTAGATCGCCATGCCGGCAGTCACGGAACCACCTGGGGAGTTGATATAGAGATGAATGTCTTTATCAGGATTTTCGGCTTCCAGGAACAGCAGCTGGGCTACCACCAGGTTCGCCATATGATCTTCAACCTGGCCGACCAGGAAGATCACCCGCTCTTTGAGCAGTCGGGAATAGATATCGTAGGAACGTTCACCGCGTGCAGTCTGCTCGACAACCATCGGCACCAATCCGCTGGCAGTGATGTCGGGAGCGCGGTAATCGATAAAGTGGGACATGTCCTTGAATGGCTCCTTGTCAGTCTGGGGTGCCGCCGCAGGCGACACCCCGTTCAGGGGCCGTTTTAGGAAAACGCCTTCGCTCGATTAAGCTTCAGCGGATTCTTCTTCGGCGCCCTCTTCGGTTTTGGCCGGGGCCGGCTTGATTGCTTCTTCGTAGCTGCAGGCTTTCTCAGAAACCTGTGCTGCTTCAAGAATAGTATCTACCACCTGCTCCTCAAGCACAACATACTGAACCTGGCTCAGTTGCTGCTCGTTAGCGTAGTACCAGTCGATAACCTGCTGAGGCTCCTGGTAAGCAGAGGCGATCTCTTCAATCATAGCGCGAACGCGGTCATCTTCAGGCTTCAGTTCACGAACCTTAACGATTTCACCAACGATCAGGCCCAGACGAACACGCTTCTCAGCTTCAGCCTGGAACATTTCGTTTGGCAGAGCGGAGGCGTCGAGGCCCTGCATGCCCTGGCTGGCGAAACGCTGTACAGCCTGCTCTTTCAGACGGCCGATTTCCTGCTCAACCAGTGCTGCTGGCAGTTCAACGTTGTGAATTTCAATCAGACCGTCCATAACCTGGTTCTTAACCTTGTTCTTAACGGCTTGCTTCAGTTCACGACCCATGTTCTTGGTAATTTCTTCACGGAAGCCTTCCAGGCCACCTTCGGAAACGCCGTAACGGGAGAAGAACTCTTCGTTCAGCTCAGGCAGTACAGGCTTCTGTACTTCGTTCACAGTGATAGCGAACACAGCGTCTTTGCCTTTCAGCTCTTCAGAGTGGTATTCCGCAGGGAAAGTCACGTTGATGTCTTTCTGCTCACCAGCCTTCATGCCGGCGATACCGTCTTCAAAGCCAGGAATCATACGGCCGGAACCCAGTTCCAGACGCTGACCTTCGGCTGCACCACCTTCAAAGGCTTCACCGTCAACGGTGCCCTTGTAGTCGATGATAACCAGGTCGCCCTGCTCGGCAGCAGCGCCTTCTTCAGCGGCTTCAAAAGTCTTGCTCTGCTCACGCAGGGTGTCCAGCATCTTGTTGACGTCTTCTTCAGACACTTCAGCAACTGGCTTCTCTACGGAGATTTTGGCGAAATCAGCGATTTCAACTTCCGGGTACACTTCTACGATGGCAACGAACTCGAGGTCTTTGCCTTCTTCAATGTTCTTAGGTTCAATCTTGGGAGCACCTGCAGGCTGCAGCTCTTCCTTGATTACAGCTTCCATGTAGGAAGACTGCATAACCTCACCCAGAACTTCCTGACGAGCGCCCAGGCCGTAGCGCTTCTTGATCACCTTGAATGGCACCTTGCCAGGGCGGAAACCGTCCAGCTTTACACGCTTGCTCATATCGCGCAGACGCTTATCAACCTGGGTTTCTACAGTTTCAGCAGGAACCGTGATGGTCAAGCGGCGCTCGAGGCCGGAAGTCGTTTCAAGTGAGACTTGCATGGTTAATCCTCATAAACCAAGTGTTGCAACGAGCGTTTTTATCAAACCAATGCTCAGAAAGCGCAACAGGGTATCAGATTCTTCAGCAGCACAGAACAGCCTGAGGCATCACTGCGCACTTTATTTATTCTCATCAACGCTGGCGGGGCATTCCAGACCCCGACGCAGGCCGACATATACGAAAAAAGGGGATAAGCAAGCTTATCCCCTAAGATCGAATTTTATGGTACGGATGGAGAGACTCGAACTCTCACGCCTCGCGGCACTGGAACCTAAATCCAGCGTGTCTACCAATTCCACCACATCCGCAGCACTGCTTTAAAGCAAAAAGTGGGGTGGACGAAGGGGATCGAACCCTCGACCACAGGAGTCACAATCCTGGGCTCTACCAACTGAGCTACGTCCACCACTAAAACTTTAAATAACTGCTATACCTTTTATCTTCACATCATAAAGAAGATAAAACAATGAGAGGCAGGCCACCCATTGGGAAAATGGGGTGGACGAAGGGGATCGAACCCTCGACCACAGGAGTCACAATCCTGGGCTCTACCAACTGAGCTACGTCCACCATCTCATTTACTTTTGGCCTTTCGACCATTTTCAAAACCAGCCGCAGAAAGAAATTAAGCACCTGATTTTAGAAAAGTGGGGTGAACGAAGGGGATCGAACCCTCGACCACAGGAGTCACAATCCTGGGCTCTACCAACTGAGCTACGTCCACCACTAAACTTTCTTTTCGATTCAACCCTTAAGGCCTCATCGACCGCCGGAATGATACTCATTCGAGCGAAACTTACAAGCCCCATCGAGCAAGTGATTTTCTTTTTACCAGATCAACATTTGTTAGAGCACCAACTTTACAGCAGGGGTCACACAACGGCAGGAGCGAAAGAAGATATCTTGAAGATGGCACGCCCGGCAGGATTCGAACCTGCGACCATCCGCTTAGAAGGCGGATGCTCTATCCAACTGAGCTACGGGCGCATGAACTTACCAGGCCATTCACCAGAAGCTAAGCATCTAGCGACCTATCAAGCTTTACCAAACACAACAACCCGCAACCCTGCGAGCTGCTTGATAAATGGTCGGGGTAGAGAGATTCGAACTCCCGACATCCTGCTCCCAAAGCAGGCGCGCTACCAGACTGCGCTATACCCCGATAATGTCATGCCGGGCTGCCCCAGCGACGCGGCGAATATTACTGTTACCTTCCGCCTTCGTCAACGCTTAAAAGCTGCGACCAACCGCAATCACCAACACCACAGTTCTTTTTCACTAAGACTAAACAGAATTTCGCCATCCAGCTACTTTCTATAGGACTTCCTGTCTTCCATACCCGAGTTCGGGCTCTCATAATACGCGCCCTTCCTTTTATGTAGTCATCCTGTTCGATGTATAAACACCATCAACCCGGATGGCCGCGACATTTTGAGTTCAGCGAGGAACAACCATGTCTGACGATTCCCAGAAAGAATGCCCTAAGTGCCACTCCCCTTATGCCTACAGCGACGGCCAGATGTGGATTTGCCCGGAGTGCTTCTACGAGTGGTCCGGCGAAGCCGAGGCAGAAGAAGCACCGACCGGCTTTATTGATGTGAATGGCAATACACTGGTTGATGGCGACGCCGTCACCGTTGTGAAGGATCTCAAGGTAGGCGGCAGCACCATCAAGTCCGGCACCAAGGTGAAAAAAATTCGTCTGCTGGATGACCCGGTCAACGGCCATGACATCTCCTGCAAGATCGATGGCCACGGCCAGGTTTACCTGAAATGCTCCGTGGTGAAGAAAGCTTAAAACTTCGTATACAGCTTTCTGCCCAACAATAAAAAGGCGACCTCCCGGGTCGCCTTTTTTGTATCTGTTCAGTTTACTTCGCCATCAGGCCGCAAAACGATCCCGACGACTATTGTATTCATCCACCAGTGCATCAATGTCGGTCTGGGTGTATTCCCGAAGACTGGACAGCACCATCGTCTTCACTCCGGTACCGACAACCTGTCCCTGATCGCGGAATTCAAAGTGCAGGGTGGCAGTGCCACGACGACCATCCACCTTCAACTCTGAACCGGCCGGTGCCAGCTCAGGAGCCACCAGCTCCGTGGCCTGCAGTGAGATAGACATGCTTTCATAAATCACCAGCGGCCGGGACGGGTTAATCATCACCCCGCCATCCTTCATCAGCGGCACCAGCAGATGCGGGAAGTTCTCCCCGGAAAAAGAGACATAACTGCGAATCAGCCGCTCGATAACCGCCGGATCGGTAATCCGCTCACCACCCTGCTCTTCCAGCTCAAGGTATTCCTTGCCATTGTCATCCTTCAGAGAGAAACGATGGTTACCCTGATCTTCCAGAGTCAGCACTGTTCCGTCATTCACCATACCATTGAAGGAAACCTTCAGCTGGGTGGAGACACCACGCTCACTCAGGATGCGGGCAAACAACAGATCCCCCGGCACACAAAAGCGCTTGCTGTCCTCATCGTGAATCGGGTTGAAGTCATTGGCCACCTGCTTGGCAAACCGGCTGGCCTGCTCACGGGTGAAGGAAAAGGTATTCTGACTATGGGTCGTACAATAAGGAGTGATAAACATAATCGGCGCAGGCAAGAACCCTTTATGCCTTTGGGTTATTTCAGATGTCCTGATCATAATCTAAACCCATGTTGTGGTTGTACAGCAAAAACGTAGCTTTTTGTTCTTCAGGCTTGTTGCTCGTGGTCTATCTTGACCTACAAACGACAACAGGCCGATGTTTATCATGTACGGAAACCCCGCCACCACCGCATACTCACCACGCCTGCCGCAGCGAACGACCAGCTTCTGGCTCCTGCCTGTCATGCTGTTGATACTGCTCAGCCCGACAGCCGCCGCCGGAGCCAGAAATTATCTGGTGATTGTTCAATACGATCACCCCGTAGACCGGGACCATTCACGGCTACACACCCCGCTCCACCAGCAAGACTGGCTATCCCTGACCATCCATCCACTGCCGGCTTACAGCCATCCACCCACAACTGAGCAGCTAATTCGGGAAAGAATGCCCGATATCACCATGACCCAGGGAATGAGCTCGATCTTCTTCAGCAGAGCAACAGCCGTTGGCAAACAATTTGCGGCCTGGAAGACCACCATCCATTCCGCGCAGGAGCCGCCTATAGAAGGTGCTTACCAGGAAACCATCCTGCGCATGTCGCCAGCCTACCAGGCCTGCTACTCCCTCGAAGACACGACCAAACAGATACTGTCGCCCGGCCCCAACCAGCTCATTATCGATTCCCAACATTTCAAAGTCTTTAACCCCAGCGACGGAGTCATACCGTCAAACACGATTTACCCGGAAAGCGGCGGTTCCAACTACATTCCGACCAACGAGGAAGTCACCCAGCTCATGCAGGAGCTGGACCATCAGTTTTCAATTATGGAAGACCAGCTGTCCCAGATGGATGAGGCAACACCACTACATAGCTATAAATCCAGCCGCCCGTTCTCAGCCAAACCGAGCTCCCAACCATCATCCCTGCCAACCCCTATAAAAGACCGGCAGGAAATGACCCGAAGAAGCCTGCCGACCGGAACCTCCCAGGGACTGCCGCATGCGCAAGCACAATTTCAGCCACTAAGCCGGCAACTGTCTCGCAGGATGGGATCAGACTCCATGTCTATTTCCGTGCAGGGACTTGAGAATGCCGGCCTCCAGCCATTTCCCCTAACCCATTACCGCTTCTCAAGAAACATATACACCGGCAACTTTGGCCGGGTCGATCTCTATCGGCAGCCAAGTCGACACGGGGGCAGACAGGTCGTCATCAAAAGCATCCCGGAAGATAAACACGAGGCGTATCAGTTCAAACGGGAGGCCTTGTTTCTCCACACCCTCTCCCATCAAAACATTGTTAACTTTCTGGGTTTCAATGTGGTGGATGACGATGACCCGGAAAGCCCCGCTACCTTGCAAATGGTGCTGGAATTCCTGCCCGGAAAAGACCTACTGCTGACACTTCGAGACAACTACAGGCAGTTTAACGAAGACCTTGCCCGACAAATTATCACCACCGTCGCAGAGACCGTGCACTATCTACATCACAACAATATTGCCCACCGTGATCTGAAGGGTGAAAACATCATGCTGTCCCTGACCGAGGATATGCAGCTGGAAAGTCTTAAGATTATCGACTTCGGCCTGTCCGCACTGAGCAATGGTAAGAAATACCCCACTAAAAACTTTCCCGGCAGTATCGACTATGCCGCCCCGGAAACGATTCGAGGCGATCCGAATGTTGACTTTAAAGAGAATGAAATCTGGACACTGGGCGTATTAAGCGTCATCACTGTGGCCAAAAGACCACCCTACCCGGCACCACCCGCCCATCTCAACGTCATCCCTGGCATTATGAGCGATGAAGAGTTTAAGTTTCTAAGAGACTATCGCCTGCAGAATCCCGATAAGGAACTCGGCACCCAATACTCAACGGATCTGCTCAACAGGGCATTCCCCCGCCCATCAGATCTTGCCCATCAGTTTGTACAAAGCCTCTGCCAGTACAAACCTGGCAACCGCCCCAACATTGATCAGGTATTACAACATCCCTGGATTCTCAATCACTACGCCCCAATACAAAGCACCAAGCTTTAGGGTGTGTTCTTGTGCGCCGCCATCCGTGGGCTATCTTGACTAACAAACGACAACCGATTGACATTGATACCTATGACGCACAGGGAATACGTCCCACTCAAACTTGAACGACTCAATCGAACGGCATGCGCACAGCTTTTTTCACTGATTGTATTTCTCAGCGGATTTACAGCCCTCAAGCTGCCAGCCGCTCTGACAACCTACCTGGTTGTTGCTCTGTACCCAGATAATGTTGATAACAACACTGAACTCCCAAGCATCCCGCTTTACAAGCACCCCTGGATCTCACTGACCATCTACCCGGTATCAGCCGATTCTGCCCATCTGGATACACCGACACTCCTGAAAAAAAGAATGCCTAAGATCGCATTATCTTCAGGTTCGGATACCCTCTTTTACTCCTCGCCGGCACAAAACTATTCGGAACAGTACATGGTATGGAAAACCGGATTCCATTCCTCCGACAGAAAGCATAATCCCGAAGCAAGCCAACACCAGATTCTACTGATGTCACCGGAGCAGCAATCCGGCCATCAATCAGGCATCAGCCAACATCATGCACAGGTTGAAACGCCATCTTCCAATACAATTCAAATCGGCGAACACCGCTTTCAGACCTATAGCTCAATGGGAAAAACTCCCTTTTACACTCTGTACCATGAAAGCCTGTCAGTACCAGCCCCCGAAACCTATGACACTCCGGAACATCAGAGTGACACCTCAGCCGACATCATCCAATCCCTAAGTAGCATTACACTTAAGACATCAGCTGAGATGACACAGCCCATTCCTCCACAACAACCCCAGCGCCCTATCATCCGAACTCCCGCACCGAGATCAGCAACAACTCGTCATGTCAGAGTGGTAAAAAAAGAAACGCAGCCCAAAAAAACATTAACCATACTGGACACTCGCACCCCAGGCATTATTTCCTCTTCGCCCCTCTCTATCAGCGACAAACTCGCCCATCTGATCCCCACTGATTCGACATCCCCAACATTGGAAGCCATGTCCAAGGCCGGGTTGCAATCATTCCCGATGAAAAACTTTCAAACCATTGAACTTTTGAAGCGGGGATCCTTCGGATCGATAAGACAACATCGGGGTCCATCCTCAGAAGGTATTATCGACATTGTCACCAAGACCATCGATGAGGAGCATTTCAATGCTCTTTACCTGAAACGGGAAGCAACAATTCTCCAGCACTTACTGCACCCGAATATCGTTAATATTTTTGGTTTCAATCTTTTAAAAAACCATGAGACTGGCAAATACAAACTGCAGCTAGTGCTGGAACATATTCCGGGCATAGATATGCTGACAGCACTGAACACGCTATCCCAACGATTCACCGAACCCCTGATTAAACAAATTATCAGTTTACTGACGGGAGTGGTTGCCTACCTTCACCACAACAATATTGCCCACCGGGATCTGAAACCCGAAAACACCCTCCTCCTATTTCATCCGGACGAAAGCCTAGCCACTATCAAAGTTATCGACTTCGGCCTCTCCGCACTGTCCGATGGAGAACACTTTGCCAACGACCTCTGCCCCGGAACCGTTGACTATTCAGCACCTGAAGCCTTACAGGGTGAGGTCGGAAACAATACTAAACCTGGTGATATCTGGTCTATGGGGGCCATAACACTCACTGCCTTGCTCAATGAGCCAACCTATTTTCTTGAACTTTCCGAAGATGAGGGCGATGACGAGAATGACACCTACACGGAAGCTGAGAAGCAGAGTGTGAAAAGATACCGTCTGGACAATCCGGACAAAGAACTCGGATCTTTTTACATCCAACAGCGACTGAAGGCTGCCAAACTAAGACCTTCAGCACAGGCAAGAAACTTTATTCAAAGCTGCTGCACCTATGATCCGAGAATGCGCCCCACTATTGATGACATTAATGCCCACTCATGGCTACAGCGTCCCCCATCACCCACCATAAAGCGCACAACTCTTTGACACCACTTCGATAGAGAGAACGGAACATCCTCCACCAAAAACAATCAACTCACTCGACAGGCTCCAAATGAAAAAAGCGCCCGAAGGCGCTTTTTTCATAGTACAGCAGTAGCAGACTTATCGCTCTATCTGCCAAGTTGTCCCTTCGCGGGTATCCTTCAGCTGAACACCCTGAGCAGCCAGCTCTTCACGCACACGGTCCGCCTCAGCAAAGTCTTTTGCTGCCTTGGCCGCCTTGCGCTTCTCGATCATCTCGAGAATCCAGGCTTCATCAACGTCACCACCAGACTTCAGAAAGGCGTCTGGATTGTCCTGCAGAATACCCAGCAGGCCACCCAGCTCCTTAACCAGAGCACCCAGGGCGGCAGCGTTGGCTTCGCCATCCTTGCGCGCCTTGTTCAGGTGACGCACCAGTTCAAACAGCACACCCAGCGCTTCCGGAGTATTGAAGTCATCTTCCATAGCCGCATGGAAACGCTCTTCGTAGCTGGTGCCACGCTCAGGCTCAACACCATCCAGATTCAGACCTTCCAGAGCGGTGTACAGACGCTCAAGGCGTACACCGGCTTCTTTCAGGCTGTCTTCGGAGTAGTTGATCGGGCTGCGGTACTGACTGGAGATCAGGAAGTAACGCACCACCTCCGCCGGATACTTTTCCAGCACTTCACGGATGGTGAAGAAGTTGCCCAGGCTCTTGGACATCTTCTCGTTATCCACCCGCACTGCACCGGCGTGCATCCAGGTATTCACGAAGGTCTTGCCATTGGCCGCTTCACTCTGGGCAATTTCGTTTTCATGGTGCGGGAACTTTAGATCCGGACCACCACCATGAATATCGAAAGTCTCACCCAGGCAGCACTTGCCCATGGCGGAGCACTCGATGTGCCAGCCCGGACGACCATTACCCCACGGAGACTCCCAGTAAGGTTCACCTTCTTTCGCGCCTTTCCAGAGCACGAAGTCGAGCGGGTCTTCCTTCATTTCGTCCACGCCGATACGGGCACCGGCCTGCAGCTCTTCCAGAATCTTGCCGGACAGCTTGCCGTAACCGTCGAACTTGTGAACGCGGTAGTAAACATCACCGTTACCCGGTGCGTAGGCGTAGCCTTTTTCGATCAGGGTGCTGATCATGTCCTGCATTTCAGCGATATAAGCCGTTGCCTTTGGCTCCGCATCTGGCGGCAGTACGCCCAGCTCGCCGGAGTCCTTGTGCATTTCTGCGATCATGCGCTCGGTCAGAGCGGTGAAGGTTTCACCGTTCTCATTGGCGCGTTTGATGATCTTGTCGTCCACATCAGTAATGTTGCGAACGTAAGTCACCTTGTAGCCTTTGGCGCGCAGGTAACGGGTCACCACATCAAAGGACACCAGCACCCGGGCATGGCCAATATGGCAGAGGTCGTATACGGTCATACCGCACACATACATACGCACTTCGCCTTCATGGATAGGCTTGAAGACTTCTTTTTTACGGGTCAGGGTGTTGTAAATCTGTAACACGTCAGCTGTCCTTTTGTTTTGGTCCTGCGATCATCAGAAACCGCTGCAGGAATCAGATAACTGCTTTCCGTCCTCCAGAGCTGTCCCTGCTCTGAGGGACTCTCAGGCCATCCATGGCCTTTGAAAGCAGCAATCTGAACCTGCGCTGTCACATCTGCGATAATCGCCCGGACATGCTGTTTTACTGGTTACCGGCTTTGCCAGCCCAGGTATCTTTCAGACCGATGGTCAGGTTAAACACCGGCTTCTCCGGAGTGTGATCAAAACGGTCAGCCACAAAGTAACCTTCACGCTCAAACTGGAAGCCCTGCTCCGGTGCCGCATTCGCCAGGCTTGGCTCAACCCAGGCTGTCTTCACAGACAGGGAGTTCGGGTTGATATGGGTCAGGAAATCTTCCTCACCACGGTCTGGTGCTTCATGGTTGAACAGGCGATCGTACATACGCAATTCAGCTTCAGTACCATGGCTGGCGGATACCCAGTGGATTACGCCACGTGGCTTCACGTCTTCCGGTGGGTTTTCACCAACAGTGCCCGGCACATAGCTGCAGCGAATCTCAACGATCTCACCGTTATCGTCTTTGATGGTCTCTTCGTGCTTGATCACATAAGTACTGCGCAGACGAATGTATTCACCGGTGACCAGACGCTTGAACTTCTTGCGGGACAAAGTGTTGTCTTCATTGAAGTCTTCGCGGTCGATGTACAGCTCACGGGTAAATGGCAGCACACGCTCACCCAGCTCCGGCTTATTCGGATGGGCCGCTGCGGTCATATCCTGCACTTCGCCTTCTGCCATATTGGTGATCACAACCTTCAGCGGGTCGAGAACAGCCATGGCACGGGCGGCATTGTTGTTCAGATCGTCACGGATCGCGTGCTCGAGCATGGAGAAGTCAGCGATACCATCAGTACGGCTTACACCCACCATCTCGGAGAACTTGCGGATGGAAGTCGGGGTGTAACCACGACGGCGCATACCGGAAACGGTTGGCATACGCGGGTCATCCCAACCATCAACAACCTTCTCATCAACCAGACGCTTCAGCTTACGCTTGGAAGTCACCACATAGTTCAGGTTGGTACGAGCGAACTCATACTGGCGCGGACGAGCTGGGACCGGCAGGTTGTCCAGGAACCATTCATACAGTGGCTTGTGATCTTCAAAC
Organism: Parendozoicomonas haliclonae; assembly: GCF_900174585.1. GTDB lineage: Bacteria > Pseudomonadota > Gammaproteobacteria > Pseudomonadales > Endozoicomonadaceae > Sansalvadorimonas > Sansalvadorimonas haliclonae. The sequence goes on from NZ_FWPT01000007.1 coordinate 48,901, forward strand.
TCCAGAGTACAGATGGAGTGAGTCACGCCTTCAATGGCATCTTCCTGACCGTGGGCAAAGTCGTAGCTTGGGTAAATGCACCACTTATCACCGGTCTGGTGGTGAGGCACCTTGCGGATACGGTACAGCACCGGATCACGCATATTCATGTTGCCGCTCTGCATATCGATCTTGGCGCGCAGGCAGGCTTTGCCTTCGTCATATTTGCCAAGACGCATATTTTCAAATTCGGCCAGGTTCTCGTCCACGGACTTATCACGCCATGGGCTGTTTACGCCCGGCTTGGTGAAGTTGCCCTTGGTTTCGCGCATGGTTTCCGCATCCTGGAAATCCACATACGCCTTACCTTCACGAATCAGGTGCAGAGCCCACTCATAAAACGTATCGAAATAGCTGGAGGCGTAGCGCACATCGCCGGACCAGTTAAAGCCCAGCCACTTAACGTCTTCCTGGATCGCATCAACGTACACCTGCTCTTCCTTCTCAGGGTTGGTGTCGTCAAAACGCAGGTTGCACTCACCGTTGTAGGTTTCCGCCAGACCGAAGTTCAGGCAGATAGAGGTGGCGTGGCCCAGGTGCAGGAAGCCGTTTGGCTCCGGCGGGAAACGAGTAATGATCTTGCCGTTAGGCACTTTGCCTTCTGCCAGATCACGGTCAATGATCTGCTCAAGAAAGTTCTTCGGCTTGCCAGCCGCTTTTGGGGATTCTGAATTGCTCATGGATAATTAGCCAGAACGCTTAATAAAGAAGGAACCGTTGCTCACAGCCCTTGGTAAATTAGTCTATAGCTTAGCTCTACTTTGCTGACCGTTTTTTAGGATCCGGTGCGGCTTTCATCTTTCGGCTGCACACTGCAAAGCAGTCAGTGAATGCTCAGGCGCACTGCATTCCACATTGCTGTTGCTGTCGACATTGACTGTCGGATGGGGAGCAACAGGAAATATTTAATAGCTCTGCACTGGTTTCAAACCATGCAGGTGTCAGCGTACTGACCGGCGCCTCGCGCATCATGGTAACCCTTTCCTTGTAGATATCTCCCAGCTTCAAATGAAGGGGAGTCTGGCTTACAGTTAATCAACCGGAGAATTCAACCCAATTGACCACTATAAACTGAAATTGCTTATTGACGTGGGAGATTATCACTTTCCGGCAGGCAGGTACAATTACAAGCGCAACAAGAGCATCAAGAACGCCCCGATAGCAGCACACCGCTGCTATCGAGCATCCAAGCCAAGACAAATCAGGAGAATTTCTCCAGCAATCGGTTGATTGCCGGATCAATTTTAAGCTTACGGGGTGAATACCAGGGAGGCACAGTTTTCAGATAATGGCGTAGCAGTGACCAGAAGTACTGCTTAAATACCGACTTTTCATCCCCTGGAAAGTCATACTCTTCCATAAAACACCGGCCAAACCGAACAATATATTTCAGCAGATGCAGCTGGGCATAGGTGGAGAAAGTAATCCTGTGCAGCCAGTGACCTTTAAACCCATGGTAGACATCGTAAGCAACCGTACGGTGTTCAACCTCTTCCGCCAGGTGCCACTCAATCAACTCTCGCCAACCATCAGTCAAACCCTCAAACGTACGATGCTGAAAAGCCCACAGGCCGATAGCACAGGTAACAGACTCAAAACCTTCACCATAAGCCAGGTTAAAATTCAAAGAGCGGGTATTCAGAAAACGGCGATAATCTTCGGCCATTTGATCATTGATGGCCTTCACTCTCTCACGCCCCTTTTCACTCATCCGCGCCAGCAGGATTTCATTGAGCTGCTCATGCCCCTTGGTATGAGCAGCTTCCTGCTGGGAAAAAGTCAGCAAATCATCCAACACCTGCGGGTCTTTGATCTCCGCCTTGGCCCGACTCATCATACGAATCAGATAGCGCTCAATATTGGGGGCAATAAAGGTCACTGCACTGGTAAACGCCGCATAATATTTATCCTTGAGATCCGGCATCACTGCCAGCTCAGTAGGAAAGTCAAAGGCGGGCTTGCGAACAGTCATCTCAGTCATGACTCACACCTCCCAGCTTCAGCGCCTGTCGGGCCAGCAGAATCATTTTTATCACGGCATAGGCCGTCACCAGCATGGCGGCAAAGGCCGGCCACATGGCCAGGCCATCAAAGAAATTTCCCTCACCAAATCGTTCACTCTCCAGTGCCAGTCCACGGTTGGTACCCCAGATACGGGCAAAGTAGAAAATAATATTGCCCCAGACGGTGAAGATAAGAGCATTGCAGACACGCCGGGCTGAAACACCGTCCGCCTTTACCACCCCAAAAGCCAGCGGCAGGGCAATGCACAATAGACCATTGGTAATCGAGCCCACATGGGCAGCCCGCCACAGAGAAACATCGCCAGGCATATCAACGGGAATAGACACCCATGGCCAGATGGCGATCTCCCCCAGAGCGCTATAGGTTAATGCCACCCCGGCCAGTAAACCGAGAAAAATGCCAAGGCTGCCATGGATAACCGCCCTTAGCTGTTGCTTGTATATTGCTTCCTGACCACTCATGTCGGTACTCCGTTGTTCTTATAAACATCACTGTACCCTGCTATCTGTCAGAAACCGTTTTCACTGACTGCCGAAAAAACAGTCATTAATTGACAACCTGCCCCATATTGATACGGTTTAAACCATCGCCGAAAAATAATGACAACAATGCTGGGCACATCTACCTGCGCTACTGCGTATATCAAAATCTTTCTGACCATGAGCGGATTGCCTGAAGAGCAATTACTGGCGGGAACCAGGCTAACCCGAGCCCAACTGGATCGACTGGAGTACATCAATCTGGCGGACCATATCGCCATTATGAATAACCTTGATCACCACAGTGATGATCGAGCCTGGTCCGTTCATCTGGGCAGCCAAATCCATATCACCAGCCACGGCCCGCTCGGATTTGCCGCCATGAGCGCGCCGACTCTGGGCGAAGCTTTGATGGTCATGATGGATTACCACACCATTCGCACGGATAGCTTTCATGGATGTATGCGACAGGAAGGCGAGTATTGGCAGTTTGAGTGCCAGGACCTCAGCGGCAGTGAACCCTATGGCCGCCGGCTGACCGAGAGCGTCATTCGTATTCTGCAACTACTGATTGAAACAGTTCTAGGTCACGCCACCGGAGAGCATCTGAAAATCTGCTTTCGTTATGATCAGCCGAGCCATCACAGAGAGTTGGAACAGGCCTATGGCTGCTCATGTTATTACCAGCAGCGCTTTAACGGCTTTCGTTTCCCCAAAACCTGGTGGCCACTGCCATCACCGCTTTATGATGAAAACAGCTACCGACAGAATCTGGCCAACTGTCAAACCCTGCTGGCCCGTAAAACCCGGGGCAACAGCCCAGCGGAAGCGGTTCGGAATATATTGTCTGCCCATTTTGAACAGACAATGATTAATGCACCAGCCAGTAACATTCCGAATCTGGAACAGATTGCCGGACAGATAAATATCAGCACCCGCACCCTGATCCGCCATCTAAAAAAAGAGCAGACTTCGTATAAAAAACTGCTGGAAGAGCTGCGCCAACACTTTGCCCTTCAGCTATTGAGAAAAACCGGACTGACCGTTTCAGAGATAAGCTTTCGACTGGGATATCATGAACCAGCAAACTTCGGACGAGCATTTCGCGCCTGGTTTGCAACAACACCTGCGGCCTGGCGTAGAGCACTGAATACTGGAGACTAGGCACCCGAAAAATAAACGACAAAATTCTATAGACAACCCCAAAACCCGGCTGTATAGTCCGCGCCGTTTAAAGAGAGCGCAGCGCCGAAAGGCCCCTTCCTACTGCGGTTCTCTGTTAGAGCAACTGATTTATTTCAGTTGTTTTTGCTTTTTTTAAAAAGTAGGAACAACAGAAACATCAGGTTTGCCCATGTCATCTACTCTTTCTATTTTATCTGCACAAAAAAACGAAAACGTTACCGTGGATAAACGGGCTAAAGCCAGTACCAAGACCATTCTCAGCATTGCCTTCTTGATGGCGACCACCTCGGTAGGCCCGGGCTTTCTGACCCAGACCGCCGTATTTACCAACATCTACAAGATGGATATGGCGTTTCCGGTTCTGATCTCCGCCTTTATCACCTTCGGTATCGTGATGAACATCTGGCGGGTAACCGGCACCTCCGGCCTGCGCATTCAGGATCTGGCCAACCGCCTTGCCCCAGGCCTTGGCTATGTGATCGGTATCCTGCTGGCTCTGGGCGCAGTGGCCTTCAACTTCGGTAATGTCAGCGGCGCAGCTCTGGGTATTAATGTGCTGACCGGGGTTGATACCGTCTGGGGTGCACTGTTTACCGGCGTCCTCGGCTGCATCCTGTTTATGGCCCATAACGCCTCCCGTGGCATGGATGCCATGGCACGCTACCTCGGTCTGCTGATGATTGTGCTGATCGCCTATGTCGCCATGACCAACCTGCCACCCGTTGCAGAAACCCTGACCGCAGCCGTCTACCCATCCAGCTACGCCAGCCTGCTGCTGCCAACCCTGACCATCGTTGGCGGTGCCGTCGGCGGCTATTACACCGGCGCCCAGCGTCTGGTTGACCTGCAGTCCCAGGGCGGCAACGATATCGACACCATCAAGAAAGCAGCCTGGGCCGGCATCTCCATCGCAGTCGTCATCCGGGTGTTGCTGTTCCTGGCCGTGATCGGTGTCATCTCCACTGGTGTCGCTCTGGATAACAGCAACCCTGCCGCCAGCGCCTTCAAGCTCGGTGCCGGCTCTCTGGGTTACCACATCTTCGGCATCGTCCTGTTCGTCGCCTCCATCACCTCAGTGGTCGGCAACTCCTACATGGCGGTTTCGCTGGTCAAGACCCTGTTCCCCTTTGTCGCCCGCAACGAAAAAGCCAGCTGCGTGGCCTTTATCGTGGTCACCACACTGGGAACGGTCATGGTCAACATGCCGGTATTCCTGCTGATGCTCGCCGGTCTGGTCAACAGCATCATCCTGCCAGTGGTACTGGCTTCGGTACTGATGGCGGCCCGCCGCAAGGATATCGTGGGCGACTACAAACACCCGGCCTGGCTAACTGCGGTCGGTGCCCTGATCGTCATCGTCATGGCCGGTGCCAGCGTCTCCAACATCAGCAACTTCGCTGACAAATTCATCATCTGATAACATCGCTCACAACCTGACTGACAGCGGCAGCTCACCCCTGCCGCTGTATTTATTAAGCCCGGAGCCTCCCCTTGCCTGATAACAGCACTCTGCGCGTTTGCGTTGCCTCCCTGAACCCCGCCAAACTGGCCGCCGTTGAAAGCGCCTTTACCGAAGTCTTCACCAACCCAGTCTCTATAGAAGGTGTTGCCGTCAGCAGCGGTGTTCCCGACCAGCCGTTATCTAACGAAGAAACCCTGGCAGGCGCCCGTAACCGGGTTACCAATGCTGAGCAGGCCATGCCGGAAGCCGATTACTGGGTGGGCCTGGAAGCAGGGATCGAAGGCGAGCATACCTTTGCCTGGATGGTGATCAGCAATGGTAAGACCCGGGGTGAATCCCGCTCGGCCGCTTTACCCCTTCCACCAGCAGTACTGACCGGCATTGCCCAGGGCAAAGAGTTGGGGGATGTGATGGATGAACAGTTTGGCACGACCAATATCAAACAACAGGGTGGCGCTATCGGCCTGCTGACCGGCGGGCTTCTGTCCCGCTCCTCGGTTTACCATCAGGCGTTGATTCTGGCCTGCATTCCTTTTATCAACCCGGAACGCTTCCCAGCACATTAACATCAAATAAACGACAGTGGATTTGCCAGTTCCGAATCATCAACTAGTCTGGCTTGTTGATATAAAACGGGATAACGGATTTCGATCTGGCGTGAATGATAAAAAACAGACTGCCTCTACTCTGCCTTCTGCTCGTCTGGCCTCACTTCAGCCAAGCGACTCAGAAATTTTACTCGCACAACTTTCACAGCGTACTGCCCCAATTTCTGCTGGCGCGCTATGGCTGCACTCTCTGTGGTGATATTCCCAAAAACACACCACTGGTCTGCTCTGAAGATGGCTGCAATGTCGGAATCTGTCCCCAATGCTGGCGACCGACAATCACTTACGGCACCCCTCTTGATGGCTGCCTGCACAATGGTGCCAAGCCTCGCTTTCACAAGGGCACACACAGGCGAATCGCAGGGGAAAACCCTAGCAAAACAAGCACTGACGTCTGGCATAAACTACTCCGCAACTATCTACCCAAGTCTTACTATGACAAGCATGAGCATGCTTCTACCGACCAACCTAAACCTGTCCTCCTGTCAAAACCACGCCCCTCCAGCTGGGGAACCAGACATAGCCAACAGCCAGTTATCGCCGTGAAAACAGATTTTGCGGAGACTCTGAACGAAAAGCTCCAGGCACTCAGCCTTGAGAACAGCGCATCAGAATCGAAGCCAGAACCAGAACTGCAGCAGGAAACAGAGCCAGAGCAAACTAAAACAACCGAAGACTCTAACGAGGATATGCTCGATGACGAGCTTGCTATTCCCGGGCTCCCTCAACAGATCTTTCCCATTTACCAGCAGGCCATTCCTAGAAATACGATGGAATACCAGCAGGCTATCGACACCAATCTGGCCGGCCTTAAGGAAGAGCTTTTGTACGCTCATCCTTTTCTTGATGAAAAAATGCGACTGCATCAGGACAAGGCCATCATTGAAATCGAATCACAACTGAAAGACTTTTCCGAGGCCAAGGTTGATCTCTACACTCGCCGCAAAAAGAGTGAGCAGCTATACCTGCAATCCAGTCACAATCTGCGCTTTCTAAAAGAACAGCGTCTGGCCTATCAACTGAAAATCGAACCGGAGATACCACTTGGCGTGGGCGATCTGGTGGTCTTTGACAGCAAAAGCCGTTACGGCTCTATGGTGATCAGGGTCTCATCCCGAGGTGAGCAAATCCCCATGGGGCATGTAGCCATGGTGGTGGCCAACCCCCATAACAGCCATGACCCCGACCAGATTGAGCTGGTGACTGCCGAGGGAAATGGCGCCTGCGTCCGCACCCTGACCGGCATAATGGAGAACTATCAAGAGGAATACGCCAGTGCCTGGATTGTCCGACTGGACCGTAATCACGACGCCTTCGATGCAGCCGCCATCTACAGCAAAGCCCAAGAGCTGACCGAACTCACCAAGGAATACAATCTGCTGGGCGTGCTCGCCGGACTTGCCAAACTGACGTTTAAGATCGACATAACACCGACCAGCAGCAAGGATGAAAATACGCGGGTCTTTTGCTCCCAGGCGGTTGCCTGGGTACTCAGGGAGAGCGGCCTGCTCTATGCCGACACCAAAAGCCACGAAGTTGCCACCAGCTTTCTGCCCTATCTGAAAAGCTTAAACGGGGAGCATCTGTTTTCTGAACAGGCCTGGCATATTTCCCTCTATTTCAAGGAATACTACCCGGAATATGAAGGCAAAGTAGGTGCCTGTTCCCGGGCAGGCTCTCCCGGCCGGGTAGAACGCCGCACCCAACTGGCCACATCCCGCTCACAAACCTACGAAGACTCCCTGAAGAGAAAACACAGACACTCAAAGGAACTGCCTTCCTCCCGCCGTCATTCGCTTGTGGATACGCTGGGCACTCTGCGCAGTCGTGCGAGAAGAAGGAGCGTGGACCTGGAAGCTGTTGAGTCCATTCCGGCACCACCCATTTTTGCCCGGCAAACTTCAGAGCCGGTCACCGCAACACAAAGATCACTCAGCCAGCAGAGCAGTGGCAATTCACTGATGAACGCTAAAACGGCCCACAGCAAGTATTAAGAGGATGAATGCTTCTACCAGCAAGAACCGGCAGAAGCGTCAAGAAAGGACCAGAAAGGTATCAGGCCAACAGGTGGCGGGCGGCATCAACAACAATTTCAATCACACCGGATTCAGTATTCGCCATCAGCTGCGGATCAGGGATTTCCTGATGAGTCCGGTTCACAATAACGCCAGCCACACAGGCGGATTTCAGCCCCAGACTGGCACACATGGTCAACAGGGTAGCGGACTCCATTTCATAGTTGAGCACACCCAGACGCTGCCACTCTTTCATCGCGCCCTGATAATCACGAATCACGTAACCACTAAAGGTGTCGTAACGTTCCTGACCCGGATAGAAAGTATCGGAGGACGCGGTAATACCGGTATGGTAAGTCACACCTTTTGCCTTGGCTGCCTCAACCATAGCCGTGGTGCAGCCAAAATCAGGAACCGCCGGATATTCGATCGGTGCAAAGTGGCGACTGGCACCATCAAGGCGTACGGAACCGGTGGTCACAATAATATCGCCAACGGCAATATCTTCCTGAATCGCGCCAGTTGTTCCCACGCGCAAGAAGGTGCGAATGCCCAACTGGGCCAGTTCTTCTACCGCAATAGACGTCGAAGGACCACCAATACCGGTCGAGCAGACAATAACCGCCTTACTTCCGATAAAGCCACGCCAGATCGTGTATTCACGCTTGGTGCTCAAGTGCTCAGGGTTATCCATCAGGGAAGCGATGCGTTTTACCCGCTCAGGGTCGCCAGGCACAATCGCCAGCTCCGCGCCCTGCAGATCAGCTTTAACCAGGCCAAGGTGAAAGACATCAGACATTCTTAACTCTCCAGACAAATCCCGGTTAAGGGACAACACGTACAACAATGTGTATTCAGTGTTGCAGAGTACGACTATTTTTACGGCCTTGCCTGAAATTCTGAGGATTCGTAGATGTAGGTCAATTTTTAACCGACAGGGATTACACTTCCGTCAGTACCAATAACCAACCTGTCATTGGCCAACACCTGCCGCCTGACTAGTCTCATCCGGATCAATCACAGGGATGATGATCATGATAAAGGCGGCCAAACCGACCCTGGACAACTCGATTCTCGACTCATGTTTGGAGAAAGCCCTTCAACCGTCCACTCACTATCGCTTTCATCACCGCACTATTTCCATTGCGCCAATAGCAGAGTGCAACGAAGTCGGTGGCAAAATTTGCCAACCACCTAAAAGCGGCCAACGGACGACCAGAAAATATAAAGCTCAAAAGTCCTTAACCAAGAGGTCACTTCGCCGCCGCATGACCGGCCGAAACCATGCCACACCTTACAAGAAAACCAGGACACCACCGCCCTCTATGACCGAGGCCGAGAAAAAGGCATGCTTTGATCGCTTCATGACCTTTCTTTTACCCACCCTGTTTTCACATCAGGATCAAACAACTGACGATAAGAGCGCATTGCCAAGGCGAGCAACGCCACTCACCGCCACGCCCTTAAGGGACACGTTCACTGAGCTCAACACCATTGTTGAGGATCTCAACGATGCAGTGTCACACAAAACCATGCAACGTCTTCTTTTCTCTCTAACTGACACTCCTGAGATGATCTACACAAGAGTGGGCTGGCTGAGACAGGGAATTGTCAGCTATCACCTGGACGTGCCGGCACACCACCATTTCCTTCATCCACTGCTCAGCAGCCAAAGCCTGAACCGTGTTGAACAACTCTGGTTCGACCGTTTGAGTCCCGAACAAAAATCAGGGGCCATAAGAGGATTATTCGACACCGGCTATACCGAGATAAGACCCCAATGTCTGATATCTGCATGGATGAAGCGGCCACCATTAAAAGGTCAGCAGGAAGAGATCAATGGCAAGGTTTGCCGCCAGCAGGAGATTCGCATCCTGATCAACCGCCAACAAAAATCGACATTAATGACTGATGACGTCACGTCACCGACACTCTACCCCATGCGCCTGGGATTAACGGGTCAATGCTATGAAGCTATTCCCGCACGCAAAGACGCTCGGCTAGAGACCAATGACTTCAAAGATTGCGGAACTATAAAATTTACAGCAGAAGACACTCTTCTAGGCATTCTTGATCCGCTTCGCTCGCAGCGCCTGAAGAACTGGTTTGCTGATCAGGCTCCTGAACACCCAGTATGCTGGGATTTTGTTGAGCAGATTCAGTTCGGAAAAATGTCACTAAAAGATTCCATGCCGATCCTGCATACAGCATCCTATACCCAGATCAAAAACCACCTCGGTGTGCTGCCATTTTTCTATCCGATCTATCTGATCGCCGAAGGCAAACCAACCCACGCTGCCTTTTATCTTGGCCATGATCTGATCTTCTCACTGACCGGCCCCTGCCTGATGGCTCAGCAGCTACCCGATGCCATCGCGTATTATGATGGAGCGACCCAAAAACAAAATCATATCGGCATCATTCGATGCGAAGACTGGCCGAACTGGGATTCTGAGTCCTGGGAAGATTGTTAACCTCCTCTTCTCAGCCAAAAGCGCCTAACACCCCTGTCAGCCCATACTGATAGAAAACTTTATATGCTGGCTGTGTTTTTTTGCCCGAGATAAACGATATGCACGTATCGAGCCCCCCCAATACACCACGAGAGAAGAAAGCACCTCCCCATCCGCAGCCAATAACATCTGCCGCAAACGACTATGGGCAAGGATCAAGCCCAGGTGCTACTCCAAAAGTTGCGACGACACGCACTCTCAGCACACCCGGCTTATCTGCTGGAAATCATGATTGCCCTCCGGAGCAACTGACTGACTGCCATCAGGCACTAGAGCAACTGCAGCGCAACTGCCTTCAAGAGATCAAAATCATCCAGGGTCTCCGCGATACACGGCCACTGATGACTGCCAGCCAATCGGGCCATAATGGGTGCATCTACCTCTATGGTTCTATGCATTTCAGTGATGAAAAGGCTTTCCCTATCCCCACTTCAGTTCTGGAAAAGGCCAGAAACTCAGATACGCTGGCATTGGAAATCATCCCGGAAGAGCAAAAAAAAATCAGCCTAACCACCCCTCCTCCTGCGGAGCTCTATGGAATGGAGTGGTATCGCTGCCTGTCCGATAAAAGCAGAATCTGGTATCACGCTTACTGCCAACTGACTCGACTGCCTCACGATACGTGTAAGCATCAGCGCGATTCAGACGGCCTGTTAACCTGCATAGCCGTCGCCTGGCTTACATCCTTGGGAATAGAGGGTGAGAGCATGGATGATATTATGATCCGACACTGCCAACACCCAGACGGCCCACAATTGGCTTCACTGGAAGCCAATCCAACCGGACTGGCCCTCAGAGAGCAAGTGACAAAGTCCTTGTTCTTAACGCCGGAAGATCCAACTTTTACCAGCTTCTGGAATGAACAGATGGAAGATCTTCCAAGACTGCTGAAGGCATACACAACATTGATGGCCTGCAATAGGCAGGACATACTGAACCCGGAAAACGCGAAACACTCCGAGAGAGAACTGGATCTGAAAAGAAACCAAAATATGGTGGATGAGCTACTTGCTCTGCACAATAAACAACCCAATAAATCTATTTTCGTACTGGTTGGTGGCGTGCATCTTTTAGGGGAGAGCAATATGCTGACACTACTTAAGCAGCATGGCTGGACGATTGAAATATCTCAGCCGGGATTGAATGCATTGGATCAATAAATCGAAGACATAAAAAAACCCACTCTAAAGTGGGCTTTTTTATGTCTCCAGAAACTACTGGATATTAGGAAGCGGTATTAGGAAATATTAGGAAATCAGTTTTCTCTAATATTCAAACAACTGTAACCACTTGATTTTATTGGTGCCCGAGGCCGGAATCGAACCGGCACGACCCGAAAGTCGAGAGATTTTAAGTCTCTTGTGTCTACCAATTTCACCACTCGGGCTACAGGGATTAATTAATAATGCACCTGTAAAAAATCATCGCAGTGTATTCACGTAAGCTTCAACACTGCGATGATATTTGGAGGCGAGTACCGGAGTCGAACCGGTCTATATGGAGTTGCAGTCCACTGCATAACCGCTTTGCTAACTCGCCTTTAACTTTTCCAACTCTACCAGAGCTTTGGTGGAGTTTAAATCTGGATCGGGAAACGAGACTCGCATCTTTTATGAAGCGACGACCCCAACCTTCTCGCAGATCTTCAAACTGGAGCGGGAAACGAGACTCGAACTCGCGACCCCAACCTTGGCAAGGTTGTGCTCTACCAACTGAGCTATTCCCGCACTGTGTTTTTAGTGTGCTTTCAGCACATGGGAAACGAGACTCACTCTCTTAACCCCTGGCGACCCCAACCTTGGCAAGGTTGTGCTCTACCAACTGAGCTATTCCCGCTTTTCCTCTGAGACCAGCGCCTCAGGAACGCTGGCTATTTTATGGAAACCGTCTTTTTTGTCAATACATTGAAATATAAAGACTTTTTATTTTGTGTCTTTTTTGAACGGCGTGAGATCAGGCCAGGCCGCCCGCAGGTACACAAACATGGACCAAATGGTCAAAACTGCAGCAATCGCCAGCAAAATCGAGCCACTGATTCCAGCCAGCCCTTCATCCATCTGCTGAGCCAGCAGCAGTAAGGTAATGGAGGACATTTGCGCAGCGGTTTTCAGCTTACCGATAAAGCTGACGGCCACACTGGTGCGCTTGCCCAGCTCTGCCATCCACTCCCGCAGAGCGGAAATCACGATCTCACGGCCAATAATTATCAGGCCGGGCACGGTCATCATTGGGTTATCAAACTTTTCGATCAGAATGGCCAGCGCCACCGCAACCATCACCTTGTCGGCAACCGGGTCGAGGAACGCACCAAAGGGTGTAGTCTGATTCCAGCGACGAGCCAGGTAACCATCAAACCAGTCGGTAAACGAGGCCACCATAAAAATAATGGCAGCAACCCAGTTCATCCAGGCAAAGGGAAGATAGTGCACCACCACAATGACCGGGATGAGAAAGAGTCGAAGGGAGGTCAGTATGTTGGGGATATTCATGGCGTACGGCTAACCCTTATTCCCTGGCGCAAAAAACAAAACAGCGCCAGAGTCTATCAGGTCATCCGACGGATTGGCATAGCCCCGGAGCATATCAACCCGGGGAAAACCGGAAAACACCATTCCCTTCACGATAAGGCATCCAGAATCTGCTGTGCCATCGCCCTGCTCACTCCCTGCACCTTGGCAATTTCCTCTACGGTGGACTCTCGAATCGCCTTCACACTTCCGAAGAAAGACAGCAGAGCTGCACGGCGCTTGGCACCCACGCCCGGTATATCTTCCAATTGCGAGCGAGTACGCTTTTTATCTCGCCGGTTACGATGTCCGGTAATGGCAAAGCGGTGGGATTCATCCCGTACCTGCTGAACCAGATGCAGACCGGGCGTGCCACCATCCAACGCATATTCACGACCGGTATGACCATTGATCAACACTTCCAGCCCCGGCTTACGGGTTTCGCCCTTGGCCACGCCATAAACCGTCACATGCTCCAGCTGCAGGCCGCGCATAATCTCCATCGCCTTACTGAGCTGTCCCTTGCCACCATCAATAAGTAGTAGATCAGGCAACACCCCGCCCTCATCCAGCACCCGACAGTAACGACGCTCTACCGCCTGGGCCATGGCCGCATAATCATCCCCCGGGATGATGCCTTTTATATTGAAGCGGCGATAATCGCTTTTACGGGCACCCTGCTGATCAAAAACCACACAGGATGCAACTGTGCCCTCACCCATGGTATGGCTGATATCGAAGCACTCAATGCGCTCAGGCATACTCTCCAGCTCCAGCGACTGCTGAAGGGACAGAAAACGCTCATAGATGTTACGGCGATCGGCCAGATGGGTATTGAGGGTATGGCGGGCATTACGCTCCGCCAGGGCCAGCCAATCCTTACGCTCACCGCGCACGTTATGACGCAGCTTAACGGTGCGACCGACTACGGTACGAATGGCCTCTGCAAGTGCCTCATGGCCGGGAATCGCCACCGGCAGAATAATATCCCGGGGGAAATCCCGAGTATCCGCCAGACTGATATAAAACTGGCCAAGAAAGCTTTCCAGATTTTCAGCCAGATCACCCTCGGTAAACTCCGGAAAGAAGTGCCGGGTTCCGAGAATACGGCCCTGCCGGACAAACATAACCTGTACACAGTTACCGCCGGGCTCACTGACGACACCAAACACATCGGCATCGCCAGATTCCACATCAATCACCTGCTTCTCCTGCACCTTACGCAGGTAATGGATGCTGTCGCGATAACCCGCTGCCACTTCAAACTCCAGATTCTCCGCTGCCGACTCCATACGCTTGATCAGGTCATATAGCAGCTGCTGGCTGCGCCCCTCGAGGAAATCCACCGAGTCCTTCACATCCTGCCGGTATTCATCATCACCCACGAGATCCACACACGGCGCCTTGCAGCGGTTAATCTGATACTGCAGGCATGGCCGGGTCCGGTTACGGAAGTAGGAATCCTCACATTGGCGGACCCGAAATACTTTCTGGAGCAGGATCAGACTCTCACGGGCTGAACCGGCACTAGGATAAGGCCCAAAGTAACGACCTTTTTTACGTTTCGTGCCCCGATGCAGAGAGAGCCGGGGCCACTCATCTTCAGAAAGAAAGATAAAGGGATAGGATTTATCATCGCGCAGCAGAATATTGTAAGGCGGACGGTTGGCCTTGATCAGGTTCTGCTCAAGGATCAGTGCCTCACTCTCACTGTTGGTGACAATGGTTTCAATATTATGGATACGTGCAACCAGTGCTTCTGTTTTTACGCTGCGACCCTGCGCGCGAAAATAACTGGCCAGACGGTTTTTCAAGGACTTGGCTTTGCCAACATAAAGAATCTTGCCGTCTTTACCCAGCATCCGGTAAACGCCCGGCTCCTGAGAGGCCGTCTGGAGGAACGCCTTATGATCAAAGGCACTGTCGGATTCGGAAGCAGGCATAACAAATAACCGCTGGGCTGGCACTGACAAGCGATATCAATACGACATCATAATGCCCCAAGGTTAACCCGCACGCTTATCAGGCGAAAGACCTTCGCCAGGAAATGCTCGATCAGGAATCAGCAGAAGCCAACGACGGCTCAACCGGTTGAGCCACATCTACCAGCCCATGCTGTATGGCGAGCCTGGCCAGCGCCACATCGCTTTTCACACCCAGCTTTTCAAAAATGCGGTAGCGATAGCTGTTCACGGTTTTGCCTTCAATGCCCATGGACGAGGCAATATCCGCCGTTTTATAACAATCGATCACCATATTGGCGACCTGAAATTCCTGAGGAGAAAGCTTATCGAAAGGATTGTCACTCACTGGATCAACAGATCCAACCGCCATTTCCTGAGCCACATCGGCACAGATAAAGCGACGTCCACGGGCGACTGATTCAAGACAGCGGGTCATTTCCGCAGGATCACCACCTTTGGTCAAATACCCCCAGGCGCCGGCTTCGAGAATCTTCTTGGCATGGACAAGATCATCCATGGCCGACAGGGCAACAATTTTGACTTCGGGACGACTGGCATGCATACGACGGGTGGCTTCCAACCCGCCCATACCGGGCATGCGGATATCCATTAACACGACATCGACAGGGTGATTGCGACAGAACTCGAGGGCCTCTTCGCCAGAGCAGACTTCACCAGCGACTTCGATATTGGCTACCTCTTTCAGCATCAAGGTGATGCCGTAGCGAACCAGATCATGGTCGTCTGCGACCAGCACACGAATAGGAACCACTGGCTACCCCGTTTATTCTTTTTAACTGCGAAGGCGTCCTGCCTGTTTTTTCTTTAGGAATGCCCTGTCAATACGAGAGAAAGTTTGACAGTGATCACAGGATAACATGTCCCTGTTGAAAAAGTACCCACTTTCCGCCAGACAAGCCGGAATAGACAGAAATATTTCCTTTACAGTCCACTCTTTGCCAGCTTAAAAATTCGAGTTTTATTAAACAGGTTGATCGTGTCGTTTTCCGAAAAGCGATTTAACAAGGGCAGAAAAAAAAGGGGAAAGACATTCATCTTTCCCCTTTCCGTTTCTCAGTGAAACAGCTGGCTATCAGGCAACGATATCCAGAACTTCGACTTCAAATACCAGCACGGAGTATGGAGGGATGGAACCCGCACCACGCTCACCGTAAGCCAGGTTGTGAGGAATGGTCAGCTTGAACTTGTCGCCAACATTCATCAGCTGCAGGGCTTCAACCCAACCGGCGATCACGCCAGTCACCGGGAAGGTGGCCGGGTCGTTACGCTGCACGGAGCTGTCAAATACAGAGCCGTCAATCAGGGTGCCGTGGTAGTGAACCTTAACGGTGTTGTCTTTGCCAACACGTTCGCCTTCACCCTTGGCCAGTACTTCGTACTGCAGACCGGAATCCGTCACGGTCACGCCTTCACGGGCTGCGTTTTCGTCCAGGAACGCCTGGCCGGCAGCAATAATTTCTGCGGATTGTGCTTCCTGCGCTTCCTGCATCTTCTGGGTAATCACCTGGAAGGCCGCATTGATATCTTCAACAGATACCGCAAATTCCTCACCCTGCAGGGAGTCAGCCAGACCTTGCTGAACGGCAGCAATATCCAGACCTTCAAAGGCCTGACGTGCCAGTTGATCACCCATCTGGCGGCCGATGCCGTAGCTGGCTTTCTGCTCTACAGTTTCGTAGTTAGACATCTATCACATTTCTTTTTTGGAGAATCCAGCGCGCAGTCTGCGTGAATTACACAACAAAAACAACTGACACCCCGGCTTACACACAACCCACAGAACGCTACCAGACTCCAGAAGAAAACCTTCTAGATTGAATAGACCTCTCTCTATGCCCGAGCCATCATGTCCCAGACTTACCACCACAAAGGATTCCGGGCAGCCATTCTCTGCCTGCTGTTCACAGTCGTAACCAATGGCTACACGGCCGATACCCATTGGCTCAGCGAGCCTCAAACCAAACTGCTCAATACTGCCCTGAAAACCGATTACACCGTCTCTCTAATGTCTGGTGAGGTCGATGGTGTGAAGCGCAATATCGTTCTTCTGGGTGAAATCCATATTAAAGGCGGGCTGGCCGATGCTGTAGGCCGTAGACTTTTGGAACTGTTTCCCTTGCGCGGCCTTGAATCTGTCCCCTCTGAAAGCCCTGCCGCAAAATTCCTGATGACACCAGCCAAAATAACCCTGAACAGCTCGGCAGCGATATTTGGCACCCTTCTGTGTAGAAATTATGATTCCACCATTGTCACCGCAGAGGACATCTGCTGTCTGGATAGTGATGACAGCGAGGCAGAAGGTAATCATCACTGTCAAAACCCGGCCATCAATCTTTATCTGGAACAGGGCAGTAGTCAGCTGGCGCATATTCTGGGCATCAATGCGGTTGCCGCAACCATAGCCACCCCCATCCTGGTCGCAGCCGCCAAATACAGTGGACTGGTTTCACCATCAACCTTAAGCCACCCGGTACCCTACTGGACAATAAAGTACCTGAACCTTAGCCAGCTAAGCCTGCTGGCAGACACCCTGCTGGATTGGCTGAACTTCCCGAATGCCGCAGAACATCTACGTACCTTTGCCGCCCCGGTGTTTCCGCTGCCGTATTACATCACCAGCTACCGCAACCGGATCATGGTGGACAATATCATTCAGGGGTTCAGGGACTACCCGGAGCAAGACACCATGCTGGTGATCGCGGGCATGGCACATCCGCCGGGCATGGCGCGACTGCTGGAGAAGAACTATGGCTTTGAGCAGGAAACGCTAAACAGCGAAGAGCCAGAATAAAAAGGCCCGCGCTGATTGCTCAGCGCGGGCCTTTCACAGGGCCGTATCAGCGGTTGAACTTAAACCTTACCGGTCAGCTCAGGTACCGCTTCAAACAGATCAGCGACCAGGCCGTAATCGGCAACCTGGAAGATCGGAGCCTCTTCATCCTTGTTGATGGCAACAATAATCTTGGACTCTTTCATACCCGCCAGATGCTGGATGGCACCGGAGATACCGACAGCCACATACAGCTCAGGAGCAACGATCTTACCGGTCTGACCAACCTGCATATCGTTTGGTACAAAGCCTGCATCAACAGCGGCACGGGAAGCACCCACCGCAGCACCCAGCTTGTCAGCCAGGCTGTAAAGGATTTCAAAGTTCTCGCCGTTACCCATACCGCGACCACCGGACACTACGATACCCGCAGCAGCCAGCTCAGGACGGTCGGACTTGGCCAGCTCTTCACCAACGAAGGCAGAGGTGCCAGCGTCGTGAGCAGCACCAACCTGCTCAACAGAGGCGGAACCACCGGTTTCGGCAGCCTTGTCGAAGGCGGTACCACGAACGGTGATCACCTTAACCGGTGCGGAGGACTGTACAGTCGCAATCGCGTTACCGGCATAGATAGGACGCTTGAAGGTATCAGCGCTCTCAACAGCAATAATGTCGGAGATCTGATCCACATCCAGCAGCGCAGCCACACGTGGCAGCACGTTCTTACCAGTGGTGGAAGCAGCAGCCAGAATATGGCTGTAGCCCTTGCCCAGCTCAGTGATCAGCAGGCTGAGGTTTTCGGCCAGCTGATGACCGTAAGCGGCATTATCAGCCACCAGAACCTTGCTCACACCATCAACCTGAGCGGCCTGCTCAGCTACGGCACCACAGCCTTCGCCGGCAACCAGCACATCAACATCACCACCAATGGCCTTGGCGGCAGAGACAACAGCCAGCGTCGCGGCATTCAGGCTGGCATTGTCGTGTTCAGCTAAAACCAGAATGCTCATCAGATCACCTTTGCCTCGTTCTTGAGTTTCTCAACCAGCTCATCCACGCTGCCGACCTTGATACCGGCAGAACGCTCAGCTGGCGCTTCCACTTTCAGCAGAGTCACGGAAGAAGCGACTTCAACACCCAGATCCGCAGGGGTCTTCACGTCCAGCGGCTTGCGCTTGGCCTTCATGATGTTAGGCAGGGAGGCGTAACGTGGCTCATTCAGACGCAGGTCGGTAGTGACTACGGCTGGCAGATTCAGGGCAACGGTCTGCAGACCGCCGTCGATTTCACGGGTGACACTCACTTTGCCGTCAGCCACTTTCACTTCGGAAGCGAAAGTACCCTGAGGCAGGCCGGTCAGAGCGGCAAACATCTGGCCGGTCTGGTTGTTGTCGCTGTCGATAGCCTGCTTACCGAGAATAACCAGATCAGGCTTCTCTTCGTCGTAAACAGCCTTGAGCAGCTTGGCCACGGCCAGAGAGTCGAGCTTATCTTCAGTTTCTACCTGAATGCCACGATCGGCACCCAGAGCAAGAGCGGTACGGATCTGTTCCTGGCAGGCTTTAGGGCCCATGGAAACCACAACGATTTCACTGGCAACACCCTGCTCTTTCAGGCGAACCGCTTCTTCAACAGCGATTTCACAGAACGGGTTGATAGCCATTTTTACGTTGGTCAGATCGACATCAGTGTTGTCAGACTTGACGCGTACCTTGACGTTGTAGTCGATAACGCGTTTGACAGCTACAAGAACCTTCATACGTTTGCAGCCTTCCTTTTGTTGGAGTGTTGGGCTGTAGCGGTTTGTGAGAACAACCTTCCGAAACCTCGCAGATAACGGAAAAACAGGCGGCTCTCACCCCCATGCGCCACCGAGTTTATCAGCAGCGCAATACGTATTCAAACGCGCGTTTGGACTATTTCCAAGGGGCATACCGGCCATAAATGGCACTTATATAGCAGCATGAACATTTCTGTAGGTAGATGCCGTTGGCACTTTCATTCACCGTCAGTATAATGCTCACAAAAAATTAAAACGGGCGTTTGAAACAGCTCCCTTTTTATTTATAACGAATTACAAAGCCGTGTGTTGCAGACTCCCCCGCAGTACTGCAACCTGCCGAACCCCCAAGCAGGAGGTCTGTCATGGAACGTGAAGCCATGGAATTTGATGTTGTCATCGTAGGTGGTGGTCCCTCCGGCCTGTCTGCCGCCTGCCGGCTGATGCAGCAGGCCCAGGAAAGCGGACAGGAGCTGAGCGTCTGTCTGGTTGAAAAAGGCTCCGAAGTGGGTGCCCATATTCTGTCTGGTGCTGTTTTTGAGCCTCGCGCCCTGAACGAACTGTTCCCGGACTGGAAAGAGAAAGGCGCACCACTGAACACGCCGGTGGAAGGGGATGAAATTTATTACCTGACCGGCGCCGACAAGGGCAAGCAGATCCCTCACGCCCTCACCCACAAAACCATGCACAACGAAGGCAACTACATTATCAGCCTTGGTAACCTGTGCCGCTGGCTGGGTGAGCAGGCCGAACAGCTGGGCGTGGAAATCTTCCCCGGCTTTGCTGCTCAGTCCCCACTGATTGAAGATGGCGTGGTCAAAGGTGTGATCACCGGTGATATGGGTGTCGGTGAGAACGGCGAAGAGAAAGACAGCTACATGCCAGGCATGGAGCTGCGCGCCAAGTACACCCTGTTTGCCGAAGGCTGCCGTGGCCACCTGGGTAAAGAGCTGATAAGCCAGTACCAGCTGGATGCCGGCAAGGATCCACAACACTACGGTATTGGCATTAAAGAGCTGTGGGACATCCCTGCCGAACAGCACAAGCAAGGCCTGGTTGTGCATACCGCGGGCTGGCCGCTGGCAGAAAGTGGCTCCATGGGTGGCAGCTTCCTATACCACATCGAAAACAATCAGGTGGTTGTTGGTCTGATCACCGACCTGAACTACAGCAACCCGCACCTGAGTCCGTTTGATGAGTTCCAGCGCCTGAAGCACAACCCGGTAATCAGCCAGTTCCTGGAAGGCGGCAAGCGTGTTTCCTACGGTGCCCGTGCCATCGCCAAAGGTGGCCTGCAGTCTCTGCCGAAAATGACCATGCCCGGCGGCCTGCTGATCGGCTGCGATGCCGGCACCCTGAACTACGCCAAAATCAAAGGCTCCCACACGGCCATGAAGTCCGGCATGCTGGCGGCTGAAGCGGTATTTGAAGCGATTAAGGGTGGCGATGAAGGCGGCAACGAGCTGACCAGCTTTACCACTGCCTTTGAAGGCTCCTGGCTGTACGAAGAACTGCATCAGCAGCGCAACTTCGGCCCACTGGTTCACAAATATGGCCCACTGCTGGGCGGCGGTCTGTCCTGGCTGGATCTGAACATCTTTAACGGCAAGCTGCCGTTTACTCTGCGCGACAGCACGCCTGACCACGCTCAGATGAAACCGGCTTCCGCCTGCGCCAAGATTGATTATCCGAAACCAGACGGCAAACTCAGCTTCGACAAGCTGACCTCTGTATTCCTCTCCAATACCAACCATGAGGAAGACCAGAAGTGCCATCTGCAGCTGAAAGATGCCGATCTGCCAATCCGTGACAACCTGCCCAAGTTCAACGAACCCGCCCAGCGCTACTGCCCGGCCGGTGTTTATGAAGTGGTAGAAAACGACGATGGCAGCCCACGCTTCCAGATCAACAGCCAGAACTGTGTTCACTGCAAGACCTGCGATATCAAGGATCCTGCCCAGAACATTACCTGGGTAACACCAGAAGGCGGCGGCGGCCCGAACTACCCGAACATGTAAGGGTATCCAAACAAATAAAGGCGAGCATGACTCGCCTTTACTTATTCCCCACTTAACAACCAAAAAACCAACAGTTTTATTGCAGCTTGCGAAAATCCTGCGGACTCATCGCCGTTTTCTTTTTAAAGATCCGACTGAAGTACTGCGGATATTCAAAACCTAACTGGTAAGCGATGGTCGACACACTGTCATTGGTGTTCAGCAGGCGGTATTTAGCCTTTTCCACCAGCTGCAGATGAATCAACTCCTGAGCACAGTTGCCGGTATACTTTCGCAACAGATCACTCATATAGTTGGGTGACATATTCATTTCCGCAGCGAGCTGCTTCACCGATGGCAATCCGGCCCCTGACAAAGAAGCCTGCTCAAGATGCTCATCCACCAGCGCTTTAAAACGTTCAACACTGTCCTGATAGTAGGGTTTACGGGTGAGGAACTGTCGATTGAAAAACCGATCGGTATAGGTCAGCAACAACTCAATACTGGACAGTAGAATACCAAGACTGAACTCATCCAGATTCTGCCGGGTTTCGCTGCGCACCTCATCCACCAGCCGATTCAATACCTGCTGTTCGCGCTCCGAGGCATGCAAGGCTTCACAGACATCATAAGAAAAGAAGCCATACTGCTGAATCCTTTGACCCAAAGGGTGCTGCAGCAATAAATCCGGATGAAAGATCAGCGACCAGCCTTCAAGATCTCCCGGCCGGTAAGCCTCATCCACCTGCATCACCTGCCCCGGCGCATAAGCCCCAATGACTCCACAAGCAAAGTCATACTGTCTGCGACCGTATCGCACCTGACAGGTGTTATTTCGCTTCAATACCAATTGGTAAAGGTTGCAGCAGATTCTGGCATTCCGATAACTCTCCGGCACATGGGTATCCGCCAGATTCATAACATGAATCAGCGGATGATCAGGGGCTTTTCCCGAAGTTATTTGCACAGCGTCGGTCACGCTATCGAACACAATCAAATCAGACACATCAGACATAGCCACGATTCTTATTTTGAGAACCCCGATCAGGCCGGGGATAAAAACAACAGACCAAGAATCTTTTCAGTCGTTTCCCACAAACGCTTACGCTGAAGGCTATCCTCAGCCGCTTTCGGCAAAGAGTTCCGACCAGGATAACCGCGCCAGTTATTCATTCGCATGGGGCCAATATACTCGCCGCCCACCAGACTTTCATCCGTAGCCGCCATCAGAGTGGGCAAAGCCCCCATAACAGGCTTCTGGGCCAGCAATGCATTCATGATGATGCCGGTGACTCCCATAGTACGTTGCAGATTGGTAGCGGTATAACCCGGATGCGCAGCAAGAGCGATCACCTTGCTGCCAGCCTTTTTCAAACGCTCCTGCAGCTCTGCCGCAATCATGCTGTTTGCCAGCTTACTCTGGGAATAAGCCGCCATACCATCGAATGACTTTTCAAAATTCAAGTCTTGATAGTAGATATCAGCCTGCTTCATCTTGGCAACAAGACTACTTAAATATACGACACGAGGGCTGTGCGCCTGCTCAAGCAGCGGCAGGATTCCCGCCGTCAAAGCAAAATGACCCAGATGATTGGTAGCCCACATCAGCTCATAGCCTTCAACAGACTCCTGGCGATCCCCAAAATTCATAACCCCGGCATTGTTGATCAGCACATCAATCGGCAAGGCCCAATCCTTCAGCTGCTGAACGCAACTGGCCACAGAGGCCGAATCAGAAAGATCCAGCTGGATGAGACGGGTTTCCGCTCCCGGAACAACGCTGTCGATCAAACGCTGAGCCCGCTGTCCCTTTTCAAGATCCCGCACCGCAAGAATAACTTCCGCTCCCTTACCGGCCAGCACCTTTGCTGCTTCCAGACCAATGCCGCTATTTGCGCCCGTTATCAAAAAGCGCTTACCCGACTGATTGCCGATATGATCACTGTTCCACTTCATGGTCATGCCCTTTTATTTTTGTGAATAACAGGTTTGATTATGAAGCGAAACAACTAACGGCCCGTAATACGATTCCCTGAAGCTTGTATACAGATTACAGACGACACTCAACACACCGATTTAGCACCAAAGCTCCAAGTACGACATACCCTGAAACCTTGTCTATATTCGCACCACCGTGCATTACCGTAGTTTCAACATAACTCACAATAATGGTCACTTATGGC
Organism: Parendozoicomonas haliclonae; assembly: GCF_900174585.1. GTDB lineage: Bacteria > Pseudomonadota > Gammaproteobacteria > Pseudomonadales > Endozoicomonadaceae > Sansalvadorimonas > Sansalvadorimonas haliclonae. The sequence continues at coordinate 72,449 of NZ_FWPT01000007.1, forward strand.
TCGGCATTACCGCCCTGTAAATATTGCATCCAACATCATTGCAACCTCGGCATTGTTAATGCTCAGTCTGAGCAGCCCTGCGGTTATCATCAAACTGTATGTCAATAACCAGCCAAGCGGATACTCCATTGACGTCAAGGCCGGAGGCGAGAAAACAACCTTTAATCGTAATCAGCAGCCCGAGGATAGCGACGACACCGAACTACTCGATTGGCTGGTTGGTCACTTCTCCGAAGATGAGCGCAATGGCTTCGATGAACCCGATGATGACAACCCAGTTCTTGGTGAAAACACCACGAACAACATCTACCGCTTTGCCCGCGCATTGCACAAGGGTGATCGCCTGGTGCGATTAGGTGACGAAGACCTCAATATGAAAAAGCTGTTTGTAAATGAACAGCCACCGCAACTCTATTTCCACAAGCAAGGCCTCAATCATTTTTCCAGCTTTGAAGGTGATGTACAGGTTGACCCCATTAGCAAAAACGAGATCAGGGCGGATGACCGAAGAGCGACAACGAATGCACTCATCGTGATACGCCAGCGCCTTTACCCTACGCCGACAGCCGACGCGACACCCGATCTTAAACCAGCCGCAGTCGTTGAATATGCCTTTACCCGCACGACCGGCGACGATGTCTTCCCAGCCTATATCAACATCTACAGACCGGAATCGGTAGGCGGCCTTAGCACAAGACTCAACTACATGCGCACAGCAGGTTCTGCAGCCCTGTTCCAGAATCAACTTACTGGCCATATCTCCCTTGTGGACAGTACGATCAATGAAGATTTCTGGCTCCCCCACGAACAACTGCAATCAGGTTTAGACATCATTGATCGAAGCCTTCTGTTTGGACTGGGAGCCGCTGCCCTGCCCTATATTGGCTCTGGGCTCATCCATATGGCAGGAGCAACCCCAATGACCATTGAAGGTCTTTCAACCACACTCAGCTCACTGAATATCTGGAAGGATGCAGCCTCGCACGCTTATGCCACGGTTCCTTTGAGACTGTCATGCCTGCTCGCTCGCGGGGCCAGTACGGCCACGACACACTATTGTCGAAAAATCAATGACGAAGCTCGGCCCGTGGTCTTTACCAAAGATCTGGTGGCCTACACCCTGCAACACAACCATAATAAAGGCGCAAAGGAAGTCCATTCCATCTCCCCGTTTCGCTCAGCCTTCTGTTTCACTTCAAGCCCGCAAGTCATCAATACTGAAATTCGCACACGGAAAAGTCAGCCAGAAGCTGTTCAGGGTGCCAGCCACAACTATACCTCTCTGGCAAACTTCCAGCCCATCCACTCAGTTTTGAGAAAAAGAAAATAACGGCTGAACAGAAAGCGTTAACCACTCGTTTTTTCTTAAGCAATGGCACTAAGGCACCAAGTGCGACAACCCCAAAAACCTTGCCTATATTCCCAGCCGCAGTTTCAACCCATCTCACCGAAATGGTCACTTATGGTTCAGCATTGCCGCCTCAGAAACATCGTATCCGGTGCCATTGCGGCCTTGGTATTGTCACTGCTCAGCCTGAACAGTCCTGCGGTTATTATCAATCTTTATGCCAACAATCAGCCAACCGGATACTCCATTGACATCAGGGCCGGAGGTGGAAAAACACCATTCAATTCCCGTCAACAGCCCGAGGATATTACCGACACAGAACTGCTCGACTGGCTGGTTGGCCACTTCTCTGAGGATGACCGTGCAGGCTTCGATGAACCCGATGATGACAACCTGGTTCTTGGTGAAGCCACCACTAATAACATCTATAGTCTTGCCCGCGCACTGCATCTTGGAGATCGACTGGTAAGGTCAGGCGAAGAAACCATCAATATCCGCAAGCTGTTTGTCAGAGAGCAGCCGCCGCAACTCTATTTTAAAAAACAGGGTTGTAGCCATTTCTCCAGCTTTGAAGGTGACGTACAGGTTGATCCTATTGGCCAACACCAGATCAAGGATAAGAATCAAAGAACAACAATTGACGCACTGATCGTGATACGGCAGCGCCTTTACCGCACGCCAAAAGAACATCAGCCACAAGATCTTAGACCTAGTGCTGTCGTTGAATATGCATTTTCCCGCACGACCGGCGACAGTATCTTCCCAGCCTACATCAACATCTACAGACCGGAATCGGTGGGTGGTCTCGGCACACGACTGGACTATATGCACACAGCTGGCTCCGCAATGCTGTTCCAGAACCAGTACATTGGGCACTCATCTTTTGTGGACAGCACAACCAATAGCGATGTCTGGATACCCCGTAAACAACAGGAATCTGCCTTCGACATCATTGAACGAGGCGTTCTGTTTGGACTGGGAGCTGCTGCCGTGCCTTATATTGGCTCCGGAATCACCCAATTGGCAGGAGCCGTTCCAATCACCGTTGAAGGCCTTTCAACCACATTCAGCTCACTGGAGATATGGAAGGACGTCGCTATGCACGCCTATGCAGAGGTTCCCTCAACAATACCATCCCTGCTCGCCGCCGGGACCAGCATTGGCACGATGCGTTATTTCCGAAGGGTCAATAACGAAGCACGCCCTCTGATCTTTACCAAAGATCTGCTGACCTACACCCTGCAACATAACCATGATGAAGGCGTGAAGGATGTCCATTCCATTTCCCCGCTCCGTTCAGCCTTCTCTTCCACTTCAAGCCAGCAAACTATCAATACTGAAATTCGCACGCGAAAAAGCCCGCTTGAAGCGGTTCAGGGTGCCAATCACGCCTATACCGCTCTGGCAACCTTTCCACCCATCCAATCCAATTTAAGAAAAAGAAAATAACAGTTGAACAGAAAGCTTTTTCCACACGCCTTTTCTTAAGCAATGGCACCAAAGCACCAAGAACGACAAGCCCCTGAACCTTGCCTATATTCTCACTGTCGTACATTCCTACAGCTTCCATGCAGCTCGTTAAACCTTTCTGACCTCTCACCAAAGGAGTCACTGATGGCTCAGCATCGTTTTTTCAGAAACATTCTGTCCAGCGCCATAACAGCCTCTGCTTTATCATTGTTAAGCTCAGCCAGTCAGGCCTATGAGACACCACTCTATGCCAACAACAAGCCAACAGGATATTCCATCGACATCAGAGCCGGAGGTGCACCAACGCAATTTAATGCCCATCAGCAACACGAGGATATTGCCGACGAAGAATTGCTCGATATGCTGGTCGGTCATTTCTCTGAAGACGATCGTGATGGCTTCGATGAGCCCGATGATGACAACCCTGTAATCGGTGAAACGACGACTAACACCATCTACAGTCTTGCCCGCGCCCTGCATCAGGGTGATCGACTTGTACGTTTAGGTGAAGAAGCCATCAATATGCGCAAGCTGTTTGTGAATGAGCGCGTGCCACAACTTCATTTCGACAAGCAGGGGCTTAATCACTTTTCCAGCTTTGAAGGCGATGTGCAGGTTGACCCCATAAGTAAACGTCAGATCAAGGGCAAGGATGAAAAAACAACAACCAACGCGCTTATCGTGATCCGCCAGCGCCTTTATCGCAAACCATCAGGCCGCGAGGCACAAGATCTTAGACCAAACGCTGTCGTCGAATATGCATTTACCCGCACAACCGGAGCCAATGTCATCCCGGCCTACATCAATATCTACAGACCAGAATCGGTGGGCGGCCTTGCCACACGACTGAACTACATGCGCACCTCCGCTTCGGCAACTCTGTTTCAGAATCAACGCACCGGACACCCATCCTATGTAAACAGCATTACCCAGGACGGTGTCTGGGTACCTCGTCAGCAACAGGCATCGACATTCGGTGTTATTGAACAAGGAGCTATATGGGGCATAGGTGCAGCTGCCCTTCCCTATGCCGGCGTAGGACTTGCCCATCTGGCCGAAACAATACCGCCTACCGTGGAAGGCCTGTCCACCGCCTTCAGCACCTGGGGACTCTGGAAAGATGCCGCCATGGCCGCCTATACCGAAGTTCCAGCGGAGTTAACGGCCGCACTCTTCGGCACAACCACTGTCGGTGCAACCCTGTCATTCCGAAAAATCAACAATGAAGCCCGACCTAAGGTTTTTGTTAAAGACCTCATAAACTACACCCTGCAAAACAACCATGAGGCGGGTGTGAAAGCTCCCTTATCCATCTCACCGCTTCGTTCAGCCATCTCCCGCACTTCAAGCCTGCAAACTGTCAATACAGAAATTCGCACGCGAAACAGTCGACCTGATGCCGTTCAAGGTGCCAGTCACAGCAATACTTCTCTGGCAACTTGCCACCCCAGCCATTCCAGCCATTCCGGTTTGAGAAAAAGACACTGAACAGAAAGCGTCAGCTAAACACCTTTCTTAAGCGATGGCACCAAGGGCCTGAGAGCGACAGGATTGGAAAGCTTTTCTATAGTTTCACCTCAGGCCATGACTGGTAGTGATAGCTCCCAGTCTCTTCCATTCTGCCAATAGCGCCTCTTCCAATAACGACAGCCTATGCCTCGCATCTATTTCCATCTTTGCGCAGCTTTCATACTGACAACGCTCAACCTTTTCAGCTTACAGGCCAAAGCCGCTACGGTGCCTCTGTACGTTAATGAAAAGCCTTCCGGCTACGTGATTAACTACCACTATGTTGGCAGTGGTGATCGTCTTCCCTTCAAAACGAATCAGCAGGCTGAAAGCCATAACGATACGGAGCTGCTTGATTGGCTGGTAGGGCACTTCACAAATGAAGAGAGAGAAGAATTTGTCGAACCCGGAGAGAACAACCTGACTATTGGTAGAACAACACTACGCAATATACATGACATGGCTCTCGCCCTGCATAAGGGAGACCGCCAGATCAGAGCTGAGGGTGTAGACATTATTTTTATGAACGAGCTTTTTACCCAAAAAACCCTCCCCAACCTCTCGTTTCAAAATCCAGGAGAGACTTTCGCCTCCCGCTTTGAGGGAGATATACAACTTGACCCTATACCGATCAGAAAGCCTTCTGACCATAAACAAGATGCCACCCAAATACCCGAAAGCACTGAATCTCTGGTCGTAATCAGGCAAAAACTGTACAGAACCATTAATGAGAATAAGGATGTGGACGTCTATGTTATGACAGAGCCCGCCCGGGCCGTAATTGAATATATATTCACCCGATGTACAGACGATGCCATTACCCCATTGCGCATCAATATTTATCGTCCAGAGGATATCAGCGTCCCCCGCCTCAGCCATTTTTCCAGCGGCCTGTCTGTCTCGATTCAGCCGAGCAGTCACCCCCAGCTCAATGGCGAATTCTGGGTGGCCCGGCACGAGTCACCACCATCTTTCGGGGCACTTCTGCCAACCATCCTGCTTGCCGCTGCAACGGCAGCCTACCCCTACTTCTACGGAGCTGCGTACCACCTCACTGGCACTTCAATCTATATCACCGAAGGCCTTTCCTCTGCCCTCAGCTCATTAAGCACACTGCAAGAGACATTACGGAGCGCCGTTGATATGGTGCCACCCAAAATGCCAGTCATTTTAGGGGCAATAGCCATGGGCGGAGGGCTTGCCTACCACGGCGGCATGGCCTATCAGTACAAGGTACGAAGAGATACACAGCCGATCGACTTTGCCAAGTGGCTGGTCACCACCGTGCTGACCCATAATCATCCGGATGTCGCAAGACCCAACACAGCCTCACCTATTACCGCCTCATTCTCATCGTCCCGTGGATTTCATGCCGTCGAAGCGGAAGTCCGCACACGCAGAACACCTTATGCCCCAATTCAGCAAGCCAGCCATAACCAGACTGCAATGATTCGTTTTGACCACTCCGGTGGCGGCCTGCGATTTCGGGGCAACAAATAGTGGCAGCCCCTAGGAAACCGGAGCAATCCGGAAAAACTCACCCGCACTTTCCACACCAAACCATTCAACACCATCGATCAATGTCGGTTTGGCCATTTCCACCAACTCATAAAACACATTCCGGTGAATACGTGCCTCCAGCCGGTCACGAATCAGAATATAGGGGCGAGGCTCCTGAGTTTGAGGGTCCAGCTCAACCCGCATGGGATTCTCGGCACTGGCCACAACGGTATCACCAACACTGGTGGTAAATTCCAGCACCTGAGCCCCTTCCACATCACGGACCTGGACTGCAGTGACCACAAAAGGAACATCTTCAACGGTAATCCCCACCTTCTCGACCGGGGTCACCAGAAAATAGTCGTCATCATCACGACGCAGCACGGTGGAAAAGAGGCGCACCATCCGTTCCCGACCAATCGGGCTACCCATATAGTGCCAGCTGCCATCAGCCTTGATGACCATATCAATATCGCCGCAGAAGGGAGGATGCCAGTCGTGCACCGGGGGCAACCGACCTTCCTTTTTACTGCGGGCAATCTGCTCCAACAGGTTGTTTGCCTTTTCTGCTGTCATTACTCCGTCCCCGAATCTTCACAGATCTGCAACACACAGATGCCATAGTTTTTATAGGTAGTATATGGGTTGTCAGGCTGTAAAATCGAGGAAACAACCATGTCAGACGCTGACAAAGCGCACCAGGCTTCTTACCTATCGTTTCTGAATATGAAAACGGTATGGCAGAGAGTCTGGCAACGCCTGTTTGACAAGGTGTGTCACTGGCTGACCCACGAACCACCCCTCCCCCACCCGATCAGCGACTACGAAGAGCTGCGCCATGAACTCAAACCCGGCGATGTCGTTCTGGTTGAAGGCCGCTCCCGAGTTGCCCGCATTATTCAACGGTTGACCATGAGCCGCTGGAGTCATGCCGTGCTTTACCTCGGTCGGCTTGACGATATGGATGGCGAACCTTTTGAACAGCCGGTGATACAGCACTTTGATCGCTCATCGACTCACAAGCGCAACCCGCAGCTGATTATTGAAAGCGAACTGGGCATCGGCACAGTAGTGCGGCCACTATCGGTCTATCAGGGTGAGCATCTCAGAATATGCCGACCGGAAGGATTAACACCTTTAGATCGTAACAGGGTTCTGACCTATGCCTCATCGCGCCTTGGCCATGCCTATGATATTCGCCAGATACTGGACCTCTGCCGTCTGCTAATGCCAGGTGGCATCTTCAGCCGCTGGCGCTCAGTTCTGTTTCGCAAACCGGCTCCCGCGCCGCGCACCACCTGCGCCACTCTGATTGCCGAGGCCTTTAGCCTGGTGAACTTTCCGGTACGGCCACTGGTTACTCAGGACAAGCAGGGCCGCCGCCTTTATCCCCTTAACCCGCTGTACTGCACCCCCGGGGATTTTGATTACTCCCCCTGGTTTCAGGTGATGAAGTTCCCGGCACCAGAAACCAGTGCTCGTGGCTACTACCAGCGACTCCCCTGGCAACAGGAAGGTTCAGAAGAGCTGACCCATGAACACCTTGATGGCGAGACGCTGGAACAGCTGCGCAGCCATCGCTCCCGCTCACTGCAAACCTGAAATTATTCGACTGACACAAAAAAAGAACCCGGCAGCTGGGGGGAGCAAACCGGGTCAAGACCATATAGGAGTGAAACATTAGGTACACAATCCAAGTACCAAGGCCAACTCATAAATGACATAAATGTTCGCCAAAGAACTAGCCTTGCCAATACAACTGTTGGGGGACATCAATCGCATTGGCGAGAGTTAGTATTAACCAGAATGCCACCATTGCCAGTTCAGTATTAGATAATCTTTTTATATAGAAATCGTCGTAAATATTGCTTTGATCTGAAAGCCCAGGCTCAACGAAAGCCTGTTAAAAAGACACAAAGAAAACTGAACAATTAAAGAGTGAGAAGGACAAGAAAAAAGAAAACAGGAAGAGAAAAGAAATGCGTTGCCGTTTATATGCTTATTAAACGTCAATTTTAGGATAGAGATACTTCTGACACACTATCAAAGCGTACGACACGACGTGTCTTACTACGTGCCTTGCATTTTGTGCTGTGTCTTGTATTGGGTGCAGCGTCTTGCATTTGGCTTTTGGGGAAGCTTATTTGCAGGCATTGGCAATGTTAGCCATTGCCAAATGCACAACACTTCCCCCGCCATGGTAGAAACAGTACTTACGCTGGCTCGGCCTGCGCTTCAGTCTGTTCTGCCTTGAGTTTGTCCAACTCCACTTTGGCCGCATCAAGCTGCTGCTGGAGCTGCTTCTGCTTGGTCTTCATGGTGTTGTTTTCTGCAGTCATTGCACGGTTCTGATCCTGAAGACGCTTGATCTGCTTCTTCATGCGGTCAGGGTTATGCTCACGCAGAGTCTTGATTTCTTTATCGAGCACCTTGATCTGGTCAGCGGCTTTAACAGACTTGCCTTCCGCCTGTTCCAGCTTGCTCTTCAGACCTTGAACTTCTTCACTGTGCTTCGTGGTAATATCCAGAAGCGCTTCCAGCCGACGCTGCTCAATCAGCTCGAGCTCTTCATTTTTGAAGAAACGTCCGCCCATGCTGAGCGTTTCCATTGAATGTACCTCTACGTCTTGGACGATATCTTTCTGTGCGGGAATCAATTTGAAGTGAATTTTTTGAAGTGTATGAAGCCGCCGGATTATACACACTCTGAGTAAGATGTCAGCCCTTTTTGTCGAAAAAATTACTGACGGTTTATTACTTCATTGCTTGATCCGGACACCAGTTTTTATTTCGCAGGGTAACGTTATTACTCAGATCACAGAATCAAACGACGACTTCATGATAGGAACAATAGCGAGCGGGGGAACCCGACCCAGCGTTGCGGGGCGTACACTAGCAATAAATGACGTTGACTGCCAGCCCCCCAAGCGAAGTTTCCTTGTATCGATCCTGCATATCCCGACCCGTCTGGTACATGGTGGCTATCACCTGATCCAGTGAAACCCGGTGAATACCATCACCCGACAGGGCAAGACGCGCAGCATTAATCGCTTTTACTGCCCCCATGGTATTGCGTTCAATACAGGGTACCTGCACCAGTCCGGCAACCGGATCACAGGTCATTCCCAGATGGTGTTCCATGGCTATCTCGGCGGCATTCTCGACCTGAGCTACAGTACCGCCCCAGACTGCAGTCAACCCTGCAGCTGCCATCGAAGAGGCCACACCAATCTCGCCCTGACACCCGACTTCCGCCGCAGAGATAGAAGCATTGCGTTTGTACAGCATGCCAATGGCTGCTGCGGTCAGAAGCAAAGTGTGAATGCTGTCACGGCTGGCATGACTGTCATACTGCTGATGAAAAGCCACCACCGCAGGAATCACCCCTGCAGCACCATTGGTCGGTGCGGTCACTACACGACCACCGGCAGCATTTTCTTCATTCACGGCCATGGCGCACAGGCTGACCCAGTCCATCACCCGCAGAGGATCCTGTTGTTTTTCCTCTGCCTGCCAACGCCGGAACAACACTGGTGCACGGCGCTGCACCTGCAAGCCGCCCGGTAACTCTCCTTCGGTCTGGCAACCGCGCTGAATCGAGTCCTCCATCACCGACCACAAATCATCCAGCCCCTCTGCAACCGCCTGTTCCGAATGCCCTAACGCCTGCTCATTGGCCCGCACCAGCTCAGCCATGGAGATATGATGCTGTTCACATAAAGTCTGCAGCTCTGCTGCAGACGAGAAGGCAAAAGGCACAGAAACCTCTTCCACAGTCTGACTCTCAGCCGACTGCTGATCCCTGCGGGTAATAAAGCCACCGCCCAGAGAAAACCAAACCTGGTTTAACAGTTCTGTCCCTTCAGCATTGAAGGCAATCAGCCGCAAACCATTGGGATGCTCTGGCAGAGGTTGATCCACAAACAGCAGATCGTGCTTCAGGGAGAAAGATATGCTTTCACGATGCTGCAAAGTCAGTTCACCGGTGCTTTTCACGGTCTGCCAGATCATCGCCGCTTCATCAGCCGGAACCGTAGCGGGATGACAACCGGCCAGCCCTAATATCACCGCCCGATCCGTAGCATGTCCCCGGCCGGTTAAAGACAGAGCGCCATAAAGCGTGACTTCAATACGAGCCACACCCAGGCCTGACAACTCCCTGGCAAATGCCCGTGCGGCCAACATGGGGCCAACCGTATGGGAGCTGGAAGGTCCGATACCGATTTTAAACAGATCAAAAATGCTGATTGTCATAGTCCAACCATTGCAGTGTCTCTGTCTGAAGTTATCGGATCATTTCCTGACAAGGCAAGCCAGCCCTAAAACAAAAATCCCCCGCCACATAAACATGCGACGGGGGATTCTCAGAATGGTTAAGCCTTAGAGCACTCAGGCTTTTACTGGCACCCGTGCCAGAGAGGCGGTCAGCAGCGTCCAGAATTTCTCGACACTGGCAATATGCACCATCTCATCCGGAGAGTGCGGGAAGCAGATGGTTGGGCCAATGGAGATCATATCCCAGTTCGGGTAGGCACTGCCGAGAATGCCGCATTCCAGACCGGCGTGAATCACTTTAATCTCCGGCTGTTTGCCAAACACATCCATGTAGGTTTCCTGCATGGCGGCGAGAATCGGGGAATCCATATTTGGCTGCCAGCCGGGGAACTGGCCTTTCAGAGCCACATCTGCACCGGCAAGGCGTAACAGGCCGGCAATCCGCTCACCAATCTCGGAAGTAGAGTCATCAACCAGAGAACGCGCGAAGCAGTTCACCACAACCTTGCCTTCCGCAACATTCATGATGGCGAAGTTGTTGGATGTCTCAACAACACCTTCCACACTTTCGCTCATCCGATCCACACCGTTCGGCACAGCATGGAAAGCATCCAGCCAGATCTGCTGATCACGGGCCGCCATAACGGAACCTGCGGCCTCACAGTTTTCAGCCGTAATGGTAACGCCGGCATCTGTTGCGGCCAGCAGATTGCGGGCGATGGCCTGCTGATGATCCATGGCAGCATTCACAGCCTCGATCTGATCAGCCGGAACCGCAACTGTGGCAAAGGCTTCCCGTGGAATGGCGTTGGACAGGCTGCCGCCACGAATACTGCCGACACGGACACCCAGCTTGCTCAGCTCTTTCAGCAGGCTAACCAGAATCTTATTAGCATTGCCGCGCTGCAGGTGGATATCACAGCCGGAGTGTCCGCCTTTCAGGCCTTTCACGGCGATGCGGAACCACTGGCTGTCCGCTGGAGTGGCTTCCTGCTCATAGCTTGCAGAAGCGTCAACATCGACACCGCCGGCACAGCCAACATAGAGCTCGCCTTCTTCTTCGGTATCCAAGTTCAGCAGAATATCGCCTTTCAGCCAGCCCGGCTGCAGAGCCTCTGCGCCTACCATGCTGCGCTCTTCATCAATGGTGAACAGGGCTTCAACGGGGCCGTGCTCAAGATCAGTACTGGCCAGCACAGCCAGACTGGCCGCAACGCCCATACCATTGTCGGAACCCAGGGTGGTGCCACGGGCTTTCACCCATTCACCATCAATCCATGGCTGGATCGGGTCGGTAGAGAAGTTGTGATCCGTGTCTTCATTTTTCTGCGGCACCATATCCAGATGCCCCTGCAAAACGACACCGAAACGGTTTTCCATACCCGGCGTAGCCGGTTTACGGACAACAACATTACCGACAGCATCGACTTCCGCTTCGAGCTTATGCTCAGCAGCAAAGTTCAACACATAGTTGCGCAGGGCTTCTTCTTCACCAGACGGATGAGGGATCTGACAGATATCGTGGAAATATTGCCATACAGCCGCCGGAGCTAGCTGCTTGATGTCACTTTGATGTTCAGACACGGGCTTAATCCTTCTAGTTATGTATGCATCGTTTATACACCCGGAACCCAAACGACCCCATAGGTGTTATCCGAAATTAAAAATTTATCCTGCTGGTCAGCCCTGCTGACACCGGAACAGGAACCGCCCCCATATCTTGCGCTCTAAGCCCGAACATCAGACCAGACAGACAGGATTCCGCCATGGATATGATAAAAGGTTTTTTCTTCGGCGGCAGTGCCAGCACCGCTTCTACAAAGGGAGAGACATCCCGCTCGAAACAAGTCAGATTCGAGCAGTGGGAAACTGAGTCAACCGACTCGTCCAGCAGCTATTTGAGCGATAACGAATCAGACGACGAGGCAACACATCCCCATAAAAAAGGGATCTCTTCCCGCCTTATGAGTATCATCCGTGAAGAGACGGCCATGGCCAGCAAGATGGACCTGCATCGGCTTATGAACGACTTCTCATCCTATATCGCAGAACATCCTGCCTGTGACTCTAGCCGTCAGGACAGCTATTACACCTTTCTCAAAGAGAATCGCAGCAAGACACAGTGTAAAGAGCTGTTAAGACTGTTTACCGATGCCAATATCAGCGAGTTCTACCCGAAAGCAAAATACCCACGGGATTACCAGAATGCTCTGAAAATGCGCACGGCCCTCAAAGCCGGTAGCAAAGGACAATATCCAGAGCCTCCCAAGCCCACAAAAAAAGCAGTTACACCCAAAGCACTCTCCCGTAAAGAAAGAATGCAGCAGCTGAAAGCTGAACACCCTGGCCGTGAGAAGATGGAACGCTCCATCAACTCAGCCTTTGATCTCCACATGGACTTTATGTGTCAGCGCTCTGACCCATATGCCTCGGAAAAGAAGCAGCACAAAGAGTATGCCGACTCCCGCACGCTTGAACAGTGCCAGCATGCTCTGGCTTTCCTTGAGGAGAAAAGGTTAAAAAAAGAAATGAGTGGAGAATATTCAGTCTTTTTACCGGGCATGCGAGAACTGAGAAAAGTTCTGGAAAACCGCGAACAGGAACTGCTGCAGTCCGATATCCCGTCTACGCCGGTCCGGAAACGCAAAAAGTTCTAAGGCTCCTCAAAATCATCCAGATAGTTTTTGGGTGGAGGAGTCCAGCCTCGCTCACTGCGGCTATGACGATCCGAGCGATCGGTCTGCATAGCCGCTAGAATCTCCTTCTCAAGGGAGATAAACAGGGAGCGGTAGTGGTCGCCGGTCTGGTTTCCTTCCTCCCGCCAGGTCTGGAACATCTCATCGAAATGCTGTGATTCCATCTCACAAAAGCTCTGTTTCACTTGCTCAACCCTGAACGGGTGAATGCCCAGGCGTTGCAGAGCTTCACCGCCCATATTCAGCGCTGACTTGTAGGTTTCACTCACGGTAAAATCCGCCCCCGCATCCTGCAGCTCATAATGGTGGCCCCGGTCATAGGCGCGGGCCAGAATCTGAACATGGGGGAACTGACGCCTCACCTCCGACACCAGTTCTACCGCACGGGTTTTGTCGTCTATGGCGACCACCAGCATTCTGGCATTGGCGATACCTGCTGTTTCCAGCAGATCAGGGCGCGTCGCATCGCCATAGTAGCTGGTGATATTCACGGCCCGTAACCGTTCCACCTGACTGGCCTGATGATCAAGCACAATAGTTTTGACCCCATTCGCCACCAGCAGGCGGTTAACGATCTGACCAAAGCGACCAATGCCGGCGATAATGACACTGCCCTGCTCGTCTATCGCATCCGGCTCCCTCGCCTCATCACGTTGTGCGTAGCGTGGAAAAATAACCTTTTCCAGCATAATAAACAGGAGCGGGGTCAGGAACATCGACAAAGCGACAACCATAGCCAAAATCTGTGCCAGCCCTTCCGGAAGCACATAACTGCTGACGGCATAACCCAGCAACACAAAACCAAATTCACCAGCCTGAGCCAGACTCAGACCGAACAGCCAGCGGTTGCCGTAATGCACCCGAAACAAAACGGCCAAAACTAGAAGAACCATGACTTTTAACAGCATCAGCCCTAAGGTCAGACCAACAACCAATCCAAGATTGGCTTCCAGCACAGTGAAATTGACACCAGCCCCGACAGTGATGAAGAACAATCCCAGCAACAAACCTTTAAAAGGCTCGATATTAGCCTCCAGCTCATGGCGGAACTCGCTGTTGGCGAGCACCACACCCGCCAGAAAGGTTCCCAAAGCCGGAGACAGGCCCACCAATCCCATCAGAGCAGCTATCCCGATCACCAGCATGAGCGCGGTTGCGGTAAAGGTTTCCCGCAAACCCGAATCCGCCACATACCGAAACAGCGGACGGCTGAGAAAGTGTCCGGCCAATACCAAGCCGGCCACAGTGGCAACAACCACAAGCGCTGTCGCCCATCCCGGCAGATCTGCAACCAGACTGAGATCACCATGGGCACCGTCATCACCAGCAACCGCTGTCGCCTGTAACTCCGGCAGAGCCAATAACGGCATAAGTGCCAACATCGGGATAACGGCAATATCCTGAAACAGCAGTACAGAGAAGGCGCTATTGCCGCCCTCCGTTTTGGTCAGTCCTTTCTCGTTAAAGGTTTGCAGCACAATCGCTGTAGACGACAGAGAGAAGATCAACCCAATGGCCAATGCCATGGTCCATTTCACACCAAGAGCCATAGCAATTCCGCAGACAGCAAGTGTCGTCAGCCCGACCTGCAGACCACCCAGCCCCAGCAGTTTGTTACGCATCTCCCACAACATGCGAGGCTGGAGTTCAAGACCGACCAGGAACAACATCATCACCACGCCAAACTCGGCAAAGTGCTGGATAATATTGGTTTCCTGTCCGACCAGACCGGTGACTGGCCCGATAATAACCCCGGCAATCAGATAACCCAGTACCGAACCCAATCCGAGGCGTCTGGCCAGAGGCACCATAACCACAGCCGCAAAGAGAAAGATAAAGGCCTGAATAAAGTATCCGGTCATGATCTTTCTCCCAGTTCCTTTGTCAGCAGCTCTGCGAGAGGATTCATTAATATCTCCTGCCGGGCTGCCGTGATATCCACCTGTTCGGACACAAATGCCTTCAGCAGACGTTCCCATCGAGCCACATGCTCAGCCAGACGCTGATCCTCCACTGCGGTGCGTGCACCAAACAGCACCATCGGTGGGAGATAAATCATGCCTGTCAGATTGGCGGTCTGCTCAAGGGGCTGAAGTAATTCACTGACCGTAAAGTGGTTAAAGCCTTCACGCTTATAGGCATGCTCTTCTCCACCAGTACTCAGGGCACAGAAAAATAATTTCCCGCGTAAAGCCGTCCCTTCCTTACCGTAAGCAAAGCCATATTCGAGCACCAGATCCTGCCACTCCTTAAGAATGGAAGGGGTCGAATACCAATAGAGGGGAAAAAGGAAAACAATCACATCATGGCGCAACAGCCGCTGCTGCTCGCGCTCAATATTGATGTGGTAGGTTGGATATTCCGCGTAAAGATCCACACAGGTGACACCCTCAATCCTGCGGGCTGCCTCAAACAGAGGCTGATTCACTTCGGAACGGTTTTGGGAAGGGTGGGCATAGAGCACCAGAACCTTATTGGCCATCAACAAACTCTCTGAGCAATGTCTGCTTTCAAGTAAGTCTGTTCCATGACCTGCAGCCTGACAAATCAGAAGGCAGTGCCGGCTATAGCCAGCACTGCCAAAGGTGTTTTCTCAGAAGCTGCTATTCCAAAATTTCGACCGGCATACCCAGGTCAATCTGACCAACTCCGTGATGCACCATATTCTGACCGAAGATAATGCCTTTCTCGGCTCGACGATAACCGGCCAGCG
The DNA here is from genome assembly GCF_900174585.1 of Parendozoicomonas haliclonae. Classification (GTDB taxonomy): domain Bacteria; phylum Pseudomonadota; class Gammaproteobacteria; order Pseudomonadales; family Endozoicomonadaceae; genus Sansalvadorimonas; species Sansalvadorimonas haliclonae. The sequence goes on from NZ_FWPT01000007.1 coordinate 87,960, forward strand.
TCTTTAACGGTTCCGTGCCCTTTTCTCCGGTGGCCGGGTCAACTGTGGTAAAGACACACCGGGTGCAGTTTTTCACCAAAGAGAACTCAATATCGCCAATACGGATACGCTTCCAGCTGTCTTCCTCATGGGGCTCACAGCCGGATACCACGATATTCGGCCGGAATCGGTTCATGGTGATAGGCTGTTCCAGTTTACTGTTCAGAAGTTCCAGTGAGGCTTCGGAGATCAAAAGGAAGGGAAAACCATCGGCAAAGCCCGTGCGCATGCCCTGTTCGGCATAACGCGGATCAACCTGCCGGTGCGTGCTCTCCGGCATATAGACCAGACGACAGTCTTCTTTCAGGTAGGCACTGAGCCAGTGTGCCGCTTCATCGCCGGCATCGATTGCGGCACAGGTATCACCCCAGACCGTTGCCATCACCCGCTGATCACTCACCGGGTACGGTACCTGCACCTGATCACCATGCGGACTGATTAATGTCAGACCATCAGCCCCGATCAGGGCACGCAACAACACGATAGCGGGATGAGCACGACCCGTAATAAAACTGCCGTCCTGGCTCTTCACTACCATCCAGCGTCGGTCACCGGCAAAACCAAAACTATCGACCTGAAAAGAGGACGCGGTATACTGCGCCAGAGACTTGACCGGATACACAGCCAGTTGTGAAACCACCGGCCCTGAAGTCTTTTCCGATAAACCGGCCAGGGCAGAAGACGAATTAGAAGACATTGAAGTTATACTTTCCCGTGTAAGTCAGGAGAAGAATAACCTATGAAAAAGGCTGACAAAACTATCTTTGCTACAGCAGAAAAGCCCATCAAACCAGCGGCCTCCGTGCCCATACTGGCTGCCGCACTGATTATTGTGCCAACACTGGCTCTGGCTGAAACCAAAGCGAATGCCCACACAGACATGACCTGCCCTTCAAGCCCCAACTGTGTCAGCAGTCAGGCAGAGGGAGACCACTCCATTGCGCCCTTATTATTTCCCGGCGCACCGCCTGACGAAATCAATAAGACACTAACCCAATGGCTTGAACAACAACCCCGAGTAGCGATTACCCATAACGATGCCAATAGCATTCAGGCTGAATTTACCTCCCGGGTGTTTGGTTTTGTTGATGACGTAACGCTGGTCATCCTGCCCGGCAAAGTCGAGGTGCGATCCGCTTCACGCACCGGCTACTACGACTTCGGTGCCAATCGCAGCCGTATTGAAGCGATACGGTCAGCAATGAGCAACTGAGCCGCAACACGCAGCAAAGCTATAGAAAACGTTTCAGCAATACCCACCAGCTGACATCCATCTTTTCCCGCAGCAGTTCGGTCAAGCCGCCTGCTGCGGTCAGCCCAGCCAGCCCCCCGGGAGATAAAAACAAGGCCGTCACTGAACTCTTCAGCTGCTGCTCAGCCTTGTGCCCCTGTTCCGCCCAATACTGATGTTCCTGCATAAGTGCATCGATCTTTCTTTCGCAAGATTTCAGAGCCAGATGCTCAATCACAATGTTTACCTCTGCCGGAAAGCTGTGTAGATGACGACAACAGAGAAGCCGTACGATGAAATCCTAACCTGCGCCAGATCCTGCGCAGCTCACCAGCCAGCCAAACCAGCAGAATCAACTGCAGCAGTGCCATAACAATCAAGGTATGCCCCAGGGTTCCGGTCAACAAAAACACACCAACCCCCACCAGGCCGATCAAACCTATCCATAAGGAAAAAACCACCATGGCTATCAGCATAATCAGCCCGACCATCACCATTACGGCACGCAGATTAAGCTGACTCTCTGCACGCACCAGCTGATGCAGGGTACGGGTTCTCTGCCCCCAGGATTGCCAGATCACCTGAAGCAGATCAAACAGCTCCAGAAGAACAGGACCTGATGGGCTCTCAGCCCCTGGCGACTCTGGTGGTGGCTCTGAAGGCTTTGCTGTTTCTTTGTCTGCTTTTGCCTCAACCATATATCAGTGACGGCGCAACAGCAGCGTCAACAGAATACCGGCGCCAAAGGCCACGCCTACGGTCATGAGCGGATGCTGACCGGCATAGTGTCTGACCCGATCCGCAGAATCACGCAATGCCCGTTCCATTTCACGCTCCTTGTCGTGCAACCGGTGAGCCGCCTCCCCCACATGGTCACGCACATAATGTTCTGCCGATGAGGCCCGGTGCGCTGCCGAGTCAAAGGCTTCATGGGCCTTGGCTTTCAGACCGTGATCCGGATGAGGGTGGGAATCAGGATTAGGAGTGCCCGCTGCCATGTCTTACCTCTCGTCAAATGACACTGTCAGGATGTCGGAACACAACCGTATACCTGTATTCCGGCAGACATGTATATGGACTAAGTTTGCCGGAATCGCCAATTAGAAACTGCGAAAAAAGAACCGTTCACCAGCCTCTGCCGTATACCGTTAAACCGCGCAGTAGAGCATATTTTTGCTCACAAAAACGCGAAACAATCAACGTACAAACCACAATCCGATTGCGGTATAGTCGCAGCAATAATTCGCCTTCAGGCAAGGGAAAGGGAAATAAAACCAATGCTAAAAAAAATGCTGCTGATGTTAACCGTGACAGGCGTCCTGTTCGGTGCAGTTTTTGGGGTTTATTTTATGATGATGCAGGGCATGTCCCAGGGCATGGCCAGCTATGTTCCACCACCGACGGCCGTCAAGGCTGCGGATGCCACTCAGGAGAGCTGGCACCCCTACCTCTCCAGTATCGGTACTCTAACCGCACGACAGGGTGTAGACATCCGTTCGGAGGTCTCCGGCATTATCAAGGAGCTGAACTTCCGCTCCGGTCAGGACATTACCGAAGGTCAACTGCTCATCACTCTGGATGACGACGTTGAACGCGCCAACCTGAAAAGCTTCCAGGCCCGTAAAAAGCTGGCTCAGCTGACCTGGGAACGGGACAAGTCCCTGCTGGCTCAGAAAGCCATTTCCCGCACTCAATTTGACCAGTCCACCGCCACCCTGGATGAAGCGGCAGCGGCTGTGGAACAAACACTGGCAGTACTGGACAACAAGAAGATTACCGCCCCGTTCAGCGGCCGCATCGGTATTTCCCGTGCCGAAGCTGGCGACTACATTCGCGATGGCGACAAGCTGGCTACCCTGCAGAATATTGATGAGCTGTATCTGGACTTCAACATGCCAGAACAGGACTACCCGAAACTGTTTATTGGCCAGACTGTGAACTTCACCGTGCAGGCCTATCCGGATCAGGTTTTCACTGCCAAGGTTGACGCTATCAACGCCAAGGTCGACAGCAGCACCCGTAATATTGAAGTCCGCGCCCTGATGGACAACCGTGATCGCCTGCTGGTACCGGGTATGTTTGCCGACCTTCAAGTGCTGGCCGAAAAGCCGGTGGATGTTATCACCCTGCCGGAAACCGCCATTACCTACACCCTCTATGGTGACAGTGTTTACGTGATCCGAGGCGATGCCGAGCAGCTGTCCGTGGAACTGGTGCAGATTGAAACCGGTGATATCCAAGGCAACCGGGTTGCCATCCTCTCCGGACTGGAAGGCAATGAACAGGTTGTTGATGGCGGCCAGCTGAAACTCTACAACGGTGCCAGCGTCGCCATTAAAGGTGCCGGTGACGACTCCGGCCAGAGCGGCTGGGAGTAAACGTCGATGTCAGAACAGAAATTCTCTCCCAAAGAGTCGTTTACCGACCTGTTTATCCGTCGGCCGGTTTTGGCGACGGTGGTCAGCCTGTTAATTATTCTGCTTGGCCTGCAGGCCTTTCAGAAGCTTCCGGTGCGGGAATACCCCGATCTGGAAGATGCCGTCATCACTGTCACCACCGCCTACCCGGGCGCCAGTGCCGAGCTGATACAGGGCTTTATTACGACCCCGGTACAGCAGGCCATCGCCTCGGCGGAAGGTATTGATTACATCACCTCCTCCAGTAACCAAAGCATTTCCACAGTCACCGTGAAGCTGCGTCTGGGTTATAGCGCCGATAAAGCTCTGACCGAGATTATGTCCAAGGTCAACCAGATCCGCAGCCAGCTACCTGCTGAGTCCCAGGATCCGGTAATCACCAAGGGCAACAATCAGGGTGCCGCCCTGCTCTATATCAGCTTCTACAGTGATCGGATGAGTGGTGAGCAGGTTACCGATTATCTGACCCGTGTTGTCCAGCCACAGCTGGCCACCGTTGAAGGGGTTGGTTCGGCCGATATTCTCGGCGCTAAAACCTTTGCCATGCGCATCTGGCTTGATCCGATCCGGATGAGCGCCTTTGAAGTGACTGCGGCGGAGATCAACGGCGCCCTGCTCAACAATAACGTGCAGTCAGCAGCGGGCCAGACCCAGGGTGAGATGGTCATTTCCAATGTGAATGCCCGCACCAGTCTGTCTACGGAAAAAGACTTTGCTGACATCGTGATCAAGAATCAGGACGATGTGCTGGTTCGTCTGGCGGATGTCGCCACCATTGAACTGTCCGCCGAAAACCCGAACAGCTTTGTGGCCTTTAATGGCAAAGAGTCAACTTACGTGGCGATCAACGCCACACCGTCTGCCAACCCGCTGGATGTGATAAGTCGGGTACACGACAAGCTGCCGGAGATTCGCAGCCAGCTGCCTAACTCCATGGGCCTTGAACCTGTCTATGATGCGACTGAGTTTATCCAGGCTTCTATCGACGAGGTTATTCAGACCATTGTTGAAGCCGCTCTGATCGTTATCCTGGTAGTTTTCCTGTTCCTGGGTTCCGTGCGGATTGTAATTATCCCGATTGTCGCGATTCCCCTGTCCCTGATCGGCGTACTGTTCTTTATGCAGATGATGGGTTACTCCATCAACCTGCTGACGCTGCTGGCGATGGTTCTGGCCATCGGTCTGGTGGTCGATGATGCCATCGTCGTGGTGGAAAACATTCACCGTCATATCGAGGAAGGCCAGACACCATTTAATGCCGCCATTATGGGTGCCCGTGAGATTGCTCTCCCGGTTATTGCCATGACCGTGACCCTGGCAGCGGTATACGCTCCAATCGGGTTTATGGAAGGTTTGACGGGTGCATTGTTTAAGGAGTTTGCCTTTACCCTGGCCGGTGCCGTCATCGTGTCCGGTATTGTCGCCCTGACCCTGTCTCCGATGATGTGTTCCCGCCTGTTGCTGCCAGCTGGCAACGACAGCAAGTTTGTGAAGTGGCTGGACCGCAAGTTTGACAGCCTGAAGGATCGCTATCAGCGTCGACTGACCAGCGCTCTGGAAACCCGTGCTGTGACCCTGGTCTTTGCCATGATCGTCCTGATGACCATTCCGCCGATGTTTATGTTCACCAAGAAGGAACTGGCACCTGCGGAAGACAATGGTCTGGTGTTTATGGTATCCAAGGCTCCGCAGTACGCCAGCATTGATTATATGAATGCCTACACCGCCGAGCTGGAAACCGCTTTCCAGACCTTCCCGGAGTACGAGCAGTCCTTCCTGATAAACCAGAGCCCGACCTCATCCTTTGCCGGGATGGGTCTGAAGCCCTGGAATGAGCGGGAGCGTAGTGTTTTTGCGGTTCAGAAAGAACTGCAGGACTATCATCTGAGCCAGATCACCGGTATCAACACCTTCTCGTTTGTAATGCCTACCCTGCCGGGTTCCGGTGGTGGTCTGCCGGTGCAGTTTATCCTCAACACCACCAGCGACTATGAAACTCTGTCGCAGGTTGCGGGCCAGCTGGTTGGTAAGGCGATGCAGTCCGGAATGTTTATGTTCGCGGAGACCGAGCTGACCTTTAACAAACCGGAAACCGAAATCCTGATCGACCGTGATAAGGCTGCCAACCTCGGTATCAGCATGAGCGATATCGGCACCACCCTGGCCACCATGCTGGGTGATGGTGATCTGAACCGCTTCAGCATTGATGGCCGCAGTTACAAGGTCATTCCGCAGGCTAATCAGGAGTTTCGTCTGAGCCGTGAATGGCTGGGTCGTTACTATGTTCGCTCGGCCAGCGATGCGCTGGTGCCGCTGTCGGCTGTGATTACCCTGAAGAGTGAAGCGCGTCCGAACCAGCTGACCCAGTTCCAGCAGCTGAACTCCACCAAAATCCAGGGCATGCTGCTGCCGGGTGTCAGCCTGGGTGAAGCACTGACCTTCCTGCAGGAGCAGACCCGTGAACTGGCTCCGGCCGGCTTTGGTACTGACTTTGAAGGAACATCCCGTCAGTTTATGAACGAAGGCAACGCCCTGATTATCACCTTTGCCATTTCGCTGCTGGTGATCTTCCTGGTGCTGGCTGCCCAGTTTGAAAGCTTCCGGGACCCTCTGGTGGTGATGATAACCGTGCCAATGTCGATCTGTGGTGCGCTGATTCCGCTGATGCTGGGCTTTATTTTCCAGTTTGGTCTGGGCATTAATGTTTCCATGAACATTTACACCCAGATTGGTCTGGTGACTCTGATCGGCCTGATCTCCAAGCACGGTATCCTGATCGTTGAGTTTGCCAACCAGCTGCGTCAGCAGGGTAAGACTCTGGAAGAGGCTATTCTGGAAGCCTCAGCCATGCGTCTGCGTCCGATCCTGATGACTACCGGTGCAACTGTACTGGGTATTCTTCCGCTGTTGTTTGCTTCCGGTGCCGGGGCAGTCAGCCGATTCAATATCGGTCTGGTGATCACCTCAGGTATGACTATCGGCACCCTGTTCACCCTGTTTGTGGTGCCAGTGATGTATTCCTATCTGGCCCGTCGTGAAGCGGCGGACACAACCACCGACGCTCAACCTAAACCTGTCGCTTACTAACCCGTCAGTACGCAACCTTCAGCCGTGTTATGCAGAAACTCTGTATAACACGGCTGATGTTCTCTATCTCTTTAGAACAGCCATACCAAATCAGCACTGATCTGTCGGGACTGCAGATGATGTGAGCGCGTAACGCCATATTGCACCGAGCCCTCTAATGCCCCATGACTCAACTTAAAGCCCACTTGACCCGCCTGACTGTGGCTGTCGATCTCCGGCTCCAGTACCGCTATCCGACCAGGACTTTCCGCATTATAAAAATAACTCTTCCGCTTTCTCTGCCCCCAGACCGTGGACACCTGCATTCCCAGCGACGGTGCCAAAACGGTGCGGGAGGACTTCAGCAGGTTATCTCCCCGCAGCTCCACGCCGATCGGTATTTTCCAGATACTCTGCCGGCTTGAGGTACTATTGAAAGAGTTCTGCCCATTCACCTTCACATGACTGCCAGACTGTGTGATCTGCCAGTAATTGAGCGCCAGAGTCGGTATGACCGTCCAGCCTGAGTGACGATCGGCGAACAACGTAAACGCCTGGCTAAGTCCAACATTCAATCCACCAACGGTCACCGGAAAAACAGATTCCAGTAATGTCTGATCAAACTGCTGTTGCAAGTGATGACGTGTGTGCATAAACACAGCTTCCACATCAACCCGCGTAACACCAATAAAATGAGAGCCCCCTGCAAACAAAGCCTGAGTTTCGCTCTTATCATGGGAGGAGTAGAGAGCATTATGGCTATGCAACCGGCCCGAACCGCCAAAGAGCCCAAAAAACAACTGCCCTTCGCTCAGCCCCTGCACCCACTGAATTCCCAGCCCCTGCCGATGACCTCGTACATCAACAAGCTGATTACTACTGGGAAAATTTTTCCCGTAAACCTGATCATAAAGGGGAAGAACCCAAAAAGAAGATTGCGCATTTGATGGATCAGGACACAGCCCCACCCATAAAGAGTTCATCACTTCATTGCAGGGGCCCATATCTAAAGGGGGCGGCAGTAACTGGATTGCCAGCTGATGATCCAGCCAGCTCGCCGGGACAGGCTGATAATAAGACGGCGGACGGGAACTGGTGTTCGCAGTAGGTAAAAATGGCATAACCGGCGCGGCTGGCACCAAAGGGGTTTCCGGAGTAACAGGCGTAGAAGGTGAGAGTGGCGTTTCTGGCGTAATCGGGGTGGCCGGTGTTAAGGGCGTCTCCGGGGCAATCGGAGTAGCAGGAGTAAGTGGGACTTCTGGAGTGATCGGTGTTGCCGGTGTAAGAGGGACTTCGGGTGTGATCGGGGCGGCCGGCGTTAAAGGTGTTTCCGGAGTGATCGGGGTAGCGGGCGTAAGCGGGGTTTCTGGTGTGATCGGTGTTGCTGGAGTCAGAGGTGTTTCCTGTGGAGTATAAGTCAGGTTTGCCACCAGATAATCATTACCACCATCAGCTAGTTGCGCCAGGGTCATGGAATAATCCGGGTTGCTGACTGTGGGAGTCAGGTCAGCAAGATTAATATCCAGCTGACCACCTTGATCGGTTTCTATTTTGATCAGGCGGAATTGCTGGGACTGTTCCTGTGAAGGCGTTATCTGCAGATCACCCAGAACGGTACCTTTGCCAGTCACCGACAGTTTGCTGCCATTAATAATTAACAACGGAGCCACACCGCCGGCACTGGTTTCATTACTGCTCGATAAGGGTACCTGCCAGGTACCACCATCGACAAAATTTAACGACAGCGAACCAGCATTTGTCAGCATGGAGCCACTATTGAGCTGCCACTTCGCTGTAGGGCTATAAAAATAGAGCTGACTTTTGCCAGAGGTTATGTTCACCGGGCCATTGATGTCAGAGCCCGCCGCAAGATCCAGAGTGACTTGATTCTGCATTCCCGACAATGTCATCAACCCCTGCAGACGGATAACCTGAGGGCTTGGAGTGTTTGGACTGGCGGGTTGCCGTGTCGACAAACTGGATAGTGTACTCGCGGGTGGCATGAAGACGGAATAACCATTGCTGTTGGTGGCCGTCAACGGTGCCTGCACCACAAGCTGTCCACCATTCACGTAAACCGATGCAGAGCCTTCCCCCTGAGTGGCTAAGGTGGTGGCTGCATTCAAATGAACCAAAGCCTGAGCCTGACCAGAGCTTTCCTGTTCATCCAGGTGCAAGCCATAACTTCCCGTACCATTATGATTGATCGTGAGTGGCTGATTGAAGTCTATGCTGCCAGATGCGGCCAAAGCGCCATGGGTATACTGCCCGCTGAGATTAATATTTACCGGCCCATTAAACACAAGGCCCGGTGTTGTGTAGGAAACCACACCGTAATTCTGTGACAGCCCATTGCTGGTTGTGATAGTGAGGGGGCCGGAGAGATTCACCTGTCCACCCGACTGCCCCACTATCCCCATTGCAAACGACGAATCCAGATTAATAGTCAGCGCCTGCACATCACCGGTGATAGTACCGTTATTCTCTGCGACAACAGCGGGTTGACCCGGAGTGGTATCAGAGAAATTTACGGTAATATTCCCCTGCAGGGTCACGCTATCCTGAGAAGCCTGGATAGGCTGGGTATAGGTACCAGTGTTATATGTGGTGTCGGCATACCCACAAACCACCAGTCCCAATGGCGTAAACTTCAGGACAAGTGCAGAAAAGAACAACAACGGTTTGCTGCGCTGAGGCTTATGCATATTCATCCACAGTCGTAAAATTACAACCGCAAGCATAGGTGTGATTTAAAGCAGCCCCTCTTCAATATCTCGAAACAATCCTCTCATTAGTGACCGATCACATCTGTTAATTGCCTTCTATACTGGCTGACTCCGTTTGGATAAGTCAGTGCTGTTATGGTGTCTGGAAAAAACTCCCTGACCACCAAAGTTGTGATCGGAATGCTGGCAGGTATTGCCTGTGGTTTTCTGATCCGCTGGTTATGGCCAGACAGCGAACCGGTCAGAAGTTATCTGGTTGAAGGTGTGCTGTTTGTACTGGGGCAGATTTTTATCACCTGCCTGAAGATGCTGGTTGTACCGCTGATCTTTGTCTCGCTGGTGTGTGGCACCTGCACACTGCAGGATGTGTCCTCTCTTGGTCGGCTGGGTGCCCGTACCGTTGGCCTGTATATCCTGACCACCTGCATTGCCATAACCATGGCTATTACTGCCGCGTTAATTGCTGAACCCGGAGTGGGTGCCCACCTGACCAGCTCCAGTGAATTTGTTCCCAAGGAAGCGCCACCACTCAGCAATGTCCTGATCAATCTGTTCCCCAGCAACCCGATCGCCGCAATGGCAAAGGGGAATGCTCTGCAGATTATTGTGTTTGCCCTGTTGTTCGGGATTGCCATCGCTGCTTCGGGCCGTAAAGGCAAACCGATTGCCGACTTTTTCGTCAGCATGAATGAAGTGGTGATGAAACTGGTGACGCTTTTGATGAACCTTGCGCCTTATGGCGTGTTCGCACTGATGGCCCGGTTGTTTTATGGCATTTCCTTCGATGCCATTCTCAACCTGTTGCAGTATTTCTTCTTGCTGTTGTTTGTTCTGGTTTTGCAGGTAGTGGTCACCTACTTCCTGATTCTGCACTTTGTCGCCCGCATCAATCCCCTAAAATTTCTGAAGAAGATGGAAGATGCCCTGCTGTTTGCCTTCAGCACCTCATCCAGCAGCGCGACGATTCCCGTGTCCCTTGAAACCGTCAATCGGCGATTAGGCGTCAACAACCGTATTTCCTCCTTCACTATCCCTCTCGGAGCCACCATTAATATGGATGGCACCGCCATGATGCAGGGTGTGGCTACAGTGTTTATTGCTCAGGCGCTCTCCATTGATCTCACCCTGATGGACTACCTCTCCGTTATCCTGACTGCGACGCTGGCCTCTATTGGTACCGCCGGTGTTCCGGGTGTTGGTCTGATTATGCTGGCCATGGTGCTGCAACAGGTGGGTCTGCCGCTGGAAGGGATAGCCATCATCATGGGCGTGGACAGACTGCTGGATATGGTACGCACTGTCGTTAATGTCACCGGCGACTGCACAGTCACCTGTGCCATTGCCCAGATGGAAGGAGAGCTGGATCGCAGTGTTTTTGATGACGACCATGCCGGTGAGCAGGACGAAAATATCGACTTTCATCGTATCTGCGATGAAGAACCAGAGAGCCGCTGAACTTCAACTATGCTTTCCCGCCCGGCTTCGTGTTTTCTCAACCTGCCGTTGAATCAGAAGATCAACCAGTAAGAGCCTCGCCATGCTTCGTAAAATAGCCTTCACGCTGATCTGCATCCTGATTGTGTTCGGCATTGTCTTTGGTGGCCACAAACTACTGTCTGACAAACAGACCGAGGCGATGAAGAACTACCGGCCACCCCCTACACCGGTAACAGTCACCACGGCCAAGGCCGAAGACTGGTACCCGTACATGACCTCGGTCGGCAGCCTGCAGGCGCAAAGCGTGGTGGTCGTCCAAACCGAAGTTGCCGGGGTGATCAGTCAGGTGAACTTCCAACCCGGCATGCCGGTAAAAAAAGATGCATTGCTTATCCAGATCAATAACGATGTTGATGAAGCCCAGTTAAAGAGCAATAAAGCCAGTGCCGAGCTGGCGAAAATTATCTGGAACCAGGATCAGAAGCTGTTCAAGACCGGGGCAATCTCCTCAACCACGCTGGATCAGGCCAAAGCTTCATACCGGGAAGCCATGGCCGCCGTCGAACAGACCCAGGCCACCCTCAACAAGAAAGCCATCCTCTCCCCGATTGACGGATTGGCGGATATTACCCTGCAGCGAGTCGGGGATTATCTGAATGTTGGTGACACCATCACCACCCTGAGCAGTAATGATCACCTCTATGTTGATTTCTCTCTGCCGGAGCAAAACTACCCGCAGCTATTTCCCGGTCAGACGGTCACCCTGACGGTTCAGGCCTATCCGGATCGCACCTTCTCCGGCAAGGTTCTGACTGTCGATACGCAGGTGGATACACAGACCCGCAATATTGCCCTGCGGGCCGAGCTGGATAATACCAGCGGCATGCTGGTGCCGGGTATGTTTGCCGAGTTGCGGGTGATTCAGCGCAAGGCTCAACATGTTGTTACCTTGCCCCGCACAGCTGTGACTGGCTCTCTATATGGCACCAGCGTCTACTTGATTAAAGGCGTGGGCAATACCGATCTCACGGTCAATCTGGTACCGGTTACCACCGGTCAGGTACGTCAGGACAGTGTCGAGATCATCAGCGGTGTTAAGGCCGGTCAGCGGGTGGTGTCTGCCGGACAGATCAAACTGTCCAACGGTCAGAAGGTGGTAATCCAGCAGGGCATCGATAAAAGCGATAAAGACGACAAAGTCCAAGCGACGGTGACCGGCCATGAATAAGGATCATGGCTTTACCGACCTGTTTATTCGTCGGCCGGTACTGGCCTGCGTTATCAGCCTGATGATGGTACTGCTTGGGCTGCATGCCTATACCACCCTGCCCATTCGCCAGTACCCGGAAATGGAAAACGGCGTAGTGACCGTAACTACCGCCTATCCTGGGGCCAGCGCTGATCTCGTGCAGGGTTTTATTACTACGCCGCTGCAACAAGTTATTGCCAGTGCCAGTGGCATTGATTACATGACCTCGGTCAGCAGTGAAAGTACATCAACCATTACTGCCTTTTTGCGATTGGGCTATGACACAGATATTGCTCTGGTGGAGATCATGGCTCAGGTGAATCAGGTCACCAACCAGTTGCCCAAAGAAGCCGAGAACCCAGTGATTGCCAAAAAATCCAATGATGGCAGCGATCTGATGTATCTCGGCTTTTACAGTGACACCATGGGGGCCGAGGAGGTTACGGACTATCTCAGTCGGGTGATTCAACCTCAGTTGCAAACCGTACCGGGTGTGGCGGCCGCCCCCATTCTGGGCGGACAGGAGTATGCCATGCGCATCTGGCTGGACCCGGTCAGGATGGCCGCCTATCAGGTGACCGCTACCGAAGTCCGTCAGGCGATAGAAGACAGTAACGTCCAGTCTGCAGCCGGTCAGACTAAAGGGGCACTGGTGCTTTCCAATGTCACTGCCAGCACCAGCCTGTCTACAGCCGAACAGTTTGCCAATATCGTCATTCGCAGCAACACCACAGACAGTGGCGGAGAAACACTGGTCAGGTTGAAGGATGTGGCCGATATCAAGCTGGGCTCGGCGACGACTGACGACTATGTCGCCTTTAATGGTGAGCCGGCCACTTATATCGGTATTGAAACCACCTCCATTGCCAATCCATTGGAGGTTGCCGCCAGTATTAATCAAATGCTGCCCACCATGCAGAAGCATTTGCCGGCCGGCCTTGAAGTGCGAATTGCCTACGACTCCACAACCTTCATTCATGCCTCCATTGACGAGGTCATCAGCACTCTGGTGGAGTCTGCCCTGATTGTTATCGCTGTCGTCTTCCTGTTCCTGGGCAGCCTGCGCACCGTGGTGATTCCGGTCGTGACCATTCCTCTGTCGATGATCGGGGTACTGTTCTTTCTGAGCGTGATGGGTTATTCCATCAACCTGCTGACGCTGCTGGCCATGGTGCTGGCTATTGGTCTGGTGGTCGATGATGCCATTGTGGTGGTGGAAAATATCCAGCGTCATATTGAGGAGGGCAAAAGCAAGATTGATGCTGCCCTGATTGGCGCCCGGGAAATTGCTGTGCCGGTGATTTCCATGACCATCACTCTGGCCTCGGTTTATGCCCCTATCGGTTTTATGGGTGGGCTGACTGGCGGACTGTTCAAGGAGTTTGCCCTGACGCTGGCGGGTTCGGTCATCGTATCAGGCGTTATTGCCCTGACCCTCTCTCCGATGATGTGTTCACGGATGCTGGATAGCCGCAATCAGGAAACCCGTTATACCCGGTGGCTGGATAATAATTTTGAACGTCTGAAAAAATCCTATCGCAACCGGCTGGAGAAGAACCTCGATAGTCGCCCGGTAACCCTGCTGTTTGCGGCTGCGGTACTGATCTCCCTGCCATTTATGTTTCTGGCCTGCAAACAGGAGCTGGCCCCGGAAGAAGACAATGGAGTACTGTTTGTCTCATCCGTTGCTCCCATGTACGCCAATATTGATTACACCAATGACTATTCCATCAACCTCAGTGCCCTATTGCGCAGGATTCCGGAAAACCAGCACACCTTTCTGATTAACCAGAGTCCGACCAACTCCATGGCCGGGCTATTGCTGGTTCCCTGGGGAGACCGTGACCGCAGTCTGTTTACCATTCAAAGGGAGGTGCAGCAGACTATTCTTCCGGAAATCACCGGACTGAAAGGCTATGCGGTGATTATGCCGTCACTGCCTGGCAGCGGCGGTGGTCTGCCAGTGCAGTTTATTCTGCAGACCACCTCTGACTACACGACGCTGGGTGAAACAGCCAACAAGCTGGTGAACAAGGCCAGAGAATCTGGCTTGTTCCTGTTTATAGACAGCACCCTCACCTTTGATAAACCTGAAACCCATCTCACCATCGACAGGGATAAGGCCGGTGCTCTCGGTATCAGTGTCGATACAATTGGTGCCACCCTGTCCACCATGCTCAGCGGCAACTATATCAACTGGTTCAGTCGGGATGGTCGCAGCTATAAAGTCATTCCCCAGGCGGCTCAGGAGTTCCGTTTTGATAAGGAGTGGCTGAGCCGTTATTACCTGCGCACCGGCAGCGGTGATCTGGTGCCTCTGTCCACGCTGGTGACGATTACAACCGGCACACTGCCCAATCAGCTCACCCAGTTCCAGCAGCTCAATTCCACCACCATTCAGGGTTCTACCATGCCGGGTGTCAGCCTGGGTGAAGCACTGGAATGGCTACAACAAGAGGCAAACGCGATTGCTCCCAGTGGCTTCAATTACAACTACGAAGGCACCTCTCGCCAGTTTATGACCGAAGGCAACAGCCTGATCTACACCTTTGTGCTGGCGCTGTTTGTGATTTATCTGGTGCTGGCCGCCCAGTTTGAAAGCTTCCGCGATCCACTGATCGTGATGATGACAGTGCCCATGTCCATCTGCGGCGCACTGTTCTCGGTGATGTACGGGCCACTGTTTGAATGGCTGCTGGGGATAGATGTTTCGCTGAATATCTATTCCCAGATCGGACTGGTGACGTTGATCGGGTTGATCTCCAAGCACGGCATACTGATTGTTGAGTTTGCCAATGCTCAGCAGGAACAGGGCAAGGATTTGCGGGAAGCCATTGTTGAGGCATCCGAGCTGCGGCTACGGCCAGTGCTGATGACCACCGCCGCGATGGTGTTTGGCATTCTGCCACTGTTGTTTGCATCCGGAGCCGGTGCCGTCAGCCGGTTTAATATCGGACTGGTGATCACCACGGGCATGTCGATCGGTACCCTGTTCACCCTGTTTGTGATTCCGGTGATGTACTCGGTGCTGGCTAAACGCATCAAGCCTGAAGTCAGCTCATCAACCGAAGGGGATCTGTCCACCAATATTTAATCCGATAAGACGACAGAGGTAATTTGGGAAGAATAATGCCCGGATCAGAGTAAGTTTGGCCCGGGCGATTGATCAGTTGGGATCCAGGTGAATAGTGATATCGGCGTCTGGCATCTGCTCCAACAGACGGAGCTTCACCTTACGGCCAATCTCATGGGCCTCTTCCAGGCTTAAACGACCATCAAGGTCCAAATCCATCTGGATCACCGGGGTAATACCGGACATCCGGGTGCGCAGGTTATGCAGATCAATCACCTGCTCCACACTGAGTACCTGCTCACGAATCAAATCTTCACTCTCCTGGTCCAGCGCCTTGTCCATCAGCATCTGAATCGCTTCCCAGGCCACCCTGCCAACACTGGCAATCATATATACGGCAATCGCCATACCAATCAGTGGATCCGCCAGCGGAAAACCCATCGAAGCGACAATCAGGGCAATCACTACACCGAGGTTGGTCAGCAAATCCATCCGGTAATGCATGGCATCGGTCTGAATGGCCAGAGAGCCGGTCTTCTTCACCACATAGTGCTGATACGTCACCAGCACCAGCGTCAGGGCCATGGAGAAGGCCATTACTCCCAGAGCAATCCGGTTGTTATCAATGTTCGTTCCATCGCGGATACCTTCTACAGCATGCAGAATCAGAAACAATCCCGAGCCGGCAATAAACGCGGATTGCGCCAAAGCTGCCAGTTGTTCTGCCTTACCATGGCCGAAGTGGTGATCATCATCGGCCGGTTTCAGGGCGATAGACACCGCCACCAGGTTGATAATGGAAGCAAAGGCATCCAGCATCGAATCCATAAAGGTGGCCAGAATACTAACCGAACCGGTCATCCCCCAGGCTCCCAGCTTGGCCACCAGCAAAATCGTTGCCGTGGCCACGGAAGCGCGTGAAGCACGCTTAAGGAGTGTGGCTTTGTTCTGTTCCGTCAACGCGGACATGAAGCAATTCCCTTTTTTATTAATATCTCTAAATAACGCTTACATCAGGGTGCGGGCCTGATCGGCCTTTTCACAAAACGCGCGTGCTCCCTGCAAAATACGGGGCGTTGGCCGGAGCAAAATCCCGCCATCCAAACTGTACACTGCCTTATTCTGTACTGCCGGTATCGAGTCAAACAACTTCCACTCCTGATACAGAGTATCCGTCGTTAACCGGTCACCATGATCCCCTTCAAGAATGATATGAGGTTTACGGGCAATCACCTCTTCCCGGGATATGGTCGGTACCAGCATTGGCGCATCGGCAAAAATATTCTCTGCCCCACACACCCGGAACAATTGCGACACCATATGATCACCGTTGAGGGTTTTCAGTGGATTGTTCCACACCTCCAGAAATACTGGCACCGTCTTCTTCTTTCCGTAGGTCGCTTCCAGCTCATTCCAGCCGGTCAGTAGTTCATCCGCCACTTTCGCACCCTGGTCACTGCCGGACAAGGCGCCCAGGTTACGTAGCTCGGAAGCGATATCGCCAATGCTGCGCAGCTCCGAGTGATACACCGGAATGCCAAAATTATTCAACTGCGTTTCAATATCCGGGTTGTTGCCCGTTGGCCAGAACAACACCAGATCCGGATGCAGCGCGATAATGGACTCCACACTGATCGAATTGTATCCCCCAATCACCGGCAGCTCTTTGGCCGCTTCCGGATAATCACTGAACGAACTGGTCGCAACCAGCCGATCACCACCTCCAGCGGCAAACATCAGTTCCGTAGCATGGGGTGACAGGCTGACAATTCGCTTTGGTAAATCTTTTAACGACACGGTCTGACCAGTGGCATCGGTCACCGTAATCGGCGCAGCAAAAGCCTGCGCCGCGGTCAGCCACAGGAACACCGCAACAAGAGGGGAAAACAATCTCAACATAGCCAACCGTTAGTTATGAGTTCAGCCGGCAGCGGAGGAGGACGCTGCAACGCCGGCTTCTTCAAAAGTATGCATCTCATTATGCAACGCACAGGCCAGCCGTAAAAGTGGTAATGCTACAGCGGCACCGCTGGCTTCACCAAGACGCATATTCAAATCCAATAGCGGGCGAACCGATGGATGTTCAGCCATCAGAGTTTGCTGGATCAAACGGTGCCCTGGCTCCATGGAGGTATGTCCCCATAAGAGCCACTCTGCCACAGAAGGCTGCAGACGTACGGCGCAGAGTACGGCGGAAGAGACAATAAAACCATCCACCAGCACCGGAACCCCTTTCTGGGCACAGCGCAATACCGCGCCACACATGGCCGCCAGTTCAAAACCGCCGACAAAACGGAGCACATCCAGCGGCGTTGCCAATGCATCTTTATGAACCGATAAGGCTTGCTCGACAATCTTCTGCTTTCGCAGTAAACCGTCGTCGTCCAGACCAGTGCCCCGCCCTACCATTAACGCGGGCGCGAAGTCGGTCAGAGCACAGCTGACAGCAGTCGCTGTGGTGGTGTTGCCAATACCCATTTCGCCGGCAATAAACAGTTGCAGCGGTCCGTCTTCCAGCAGTTGATCAATATGGGCAGCCCCCGCAGCCAGACACCAGTCCAGCTGAGATTGACTCATAGCTGGCGCTTCGGAGAAATCAGCCGTCCCCAGACCAACCGCCTGATCAATGACCCCGGGCCAGCCCAATGGAGAAACACAGGTACCGGTATCCAACACCGACAAACGGCAATTCTGCTGTCTGGCCAACACCGAAATCGCAGCACCGCCATGGACAAAGTTACCGATCATCTGCGGCGTGACCTCTTGAGGAAAGGCCGATACACCCTGCTGCACCACACCATGATCACCGGCAAAGACGGTAATCGCTACCGCATCAAGTGCTGGCCTGTCCGTGCCCTGCATACCGGCCAGAGCAATGACTGCCTCTTCCAGCAGCCCCAGGGAACCGGATGGTTTGGTGAGCTGTTCCTGATGAGCCTTGGCCGCTGCGGCATGTATCTCGCTGATAGCTTTCACCGGCTGCTCATACCAGTTGGATTCCAGTCCTCCCGGCAGTACCCCTTCCAGCCAGCATCTTAAATCCCCCAGAGTGAAGGGCCAGGCCAGCTCATCCCAGCCCTCACTGGCCTGCCTGCGTAATACAGGAATGCGGGTGCCATAGTCCTCAACCAGCTGATCATCCTCAGCAATATCAACACATTCCAGCTGCAGTGGTTGTTGCAAAGATGACTGCAGGGTCATCCGCTCCAGCCAGCTCAGTGGCTGTTCACACAGATGACACCCGGCAGTGGTCAGAAACTCGATAACGGTGCTCGATGCTTGAGTGGGCGCGGCTGACTTCTTAGCGGCATTCATAGGGAGGACATTCTCTTTGTAGTAATACTGCTATGCTATAAGCGTATTATTTTTAATGACTTATTTAGACGATATGATCGTAGAGTCCGGCCGAAAATAGGACTATTGATCCATCTCAATTTATTGTTCCCTATGGCCGATTATGAGCTGCGACCAAAGGATTTAGACTGTAAAATCAAGGCATTGGAACAAACAATAATAATTCTAACGTGACATTAACTTTTATAAAAACGCTATCGTCGGGAGAGATCAGGGGATGGACTTCGGTTTTTTTAACCAGCTGCTGATTATATTTTCTGTTTCTGTCTTTGCTATCGCTCTGTTTCACCGCCTGCGTATCCCCGATACCCTTGCCTATCTGATGGTCGGCATCGCACTGGGACCAACCGCGACAGGCATTATTGATACCAGTTTCGATATCACCCTGCTGGCTGAAATCGGCGTGGTGTTCCTGCTGTTCTCCCTGGGCCTTGAGTTCTCCCTTGCCAACGTACTGGCCATGCGCCGGATTGTGTTTGGGCTGGGCGGTCTGCAGGTGATGATCTGTACCCTGCTGATTGGTTTCTGCGGCCTGATGCTCGGCTTCTCACCGGTCGGCACTCTGGTGATGGCAGCCGGTCTGTCGCTGTCGTCCACCGCGATCGTTTCCAAAGAGTTGACCCGTCGTAATGAGCTGCGCAGCAACCATGGCCAGCTGGCTATTGGCACCCTGATCTTTCAGGATATCGCTGCGGTCTTCTTCCTGATCCTGATTCCGGCCATGGCGGGGATTGGCGAGAACAGCCTGGCCGTCTCCCTGCTTCTCAGTCTTGGTAAAGGCCTGGGCTTTGTCGCCTTTATGGTGCTGTTTGGTCGCTGGGTGCTGCCCCGGATGTTCCATGAGATTGCCAGCACCAAGTCAGAAGAACTGTTCGTACTCAGTGCCATTGTTGTCTGTCTGGTTGCGGCCTGGCTGACCCACCTGCTGGATCTCTCCATGGCTCTGGGCGGCTTTGTCGCTGGTATGATGCTGGGTGAAAGCCACTATCGCCACCAGATTGAAACCGATATCCGCCCATTCCGGGATATTCTGCTCGGGCTGTTCTTTGTCTCGGTCGGTCTGATGCTGAATCTGGACCTGTTCCTGGAAAACTGGTCGATGATCCTGCTCGCCAGTCTGGGTCTGATCCTGTTTAAAGCCACCATGATTGCCATGCTGGCCTGGTTTATCCAGAACAATAAAAAGCATGCGATCCGCACTGGTATCTGTCTGGCCCAGAGTGGTGAGTTCTGTTTCGCTCTGGTAGCTCTGGCCGGCCAGTATGGCCTGCTGGAGATGAGTACCAGCTCGATGATCCTGTCGATCACTATTGTGTCCATGGCGGCCACACCGCTACTCATCCGCTACAGTGGCCCGCTGGCCAGCCGGATTACCCAGCAGAAACAGAGCAAGGAACCCAAGAAAGCCGTTGATGTGATCAGCGAACAGACCTGCGATGTTGATCGTCATATTCTGATTCTCGGTTATGGCCGTGTGGGTCAGGTTATCAGCCGCTTCCTGAGGGAAGACAATCTGCCTTACGTGGCCATTGACGATGATCCGATCCATGTGCGTGAAGCCAGCCGCGCCGGTGAGCCGGTGTTCTTTGGCGACTGTCGTCGTACAGAACTGCTGCAGGCTGCAGGTCTTGAGCGGGCGCGGATGGTGGTGATCTGTATCGACAGCTCCCGGGCTGCCCAGGCGGCACTGGAAGGTATTCGTTCCATCAACAAAACCATTCCGATTCTGGTCAGAACCCGGGATGACAACAAGATGGAGCTGCTGAAACAAGGTGGCGCCACAGAGGTTGTGCCGGAAGTGCTGGAGTCCAGCCTGGTGATCGTCAGCCATGTACTGACCATGCTGGGGCAGCCGGAGTTCTCCATCCGCCAGCGTATTCAGTCTGTACGCCGGGAACGTTACGATATTCTCCACGGTTTCTTCTTTGGTCAGTCTGAAACCCTGCGCACCCAGGAAGGTGAAGACTGTGAATTGCTGCAAGGCATCACTCTCGCTGATAAAGCCTGGGCGGTGGGTAAAACTGTTGCCGAACTGCCACTGGATGAAGCCGGCATTCATCTCAAGCGTATCACCCGGGATGGTGAAGAGCTGGATATCGACGAGCAGCTACGCCTGACCGTGGGCGATGCCCTGCTGATCAAGGGCACCCAGAAGCAGATAGAACAGGGCGAAATTCTACTGCTGCGCGGTTAATTTTCTTATCCCTCTGTTACCAGCCAGACCTTTTCTGTAAACACGAATGTCCTGCATGGCCCTTTGGCCTTGCAGGGCTGCCCTCCCCGTCTACCCTTTCCTCCCGCAAGACGCATGAACAACACGCAAGAATCTTATGGGAGTATGCGCCAATGGCGAAGCCTTGCCTGAAATTCCTGACCGCCCTGTTCTCAGGTCTCCTGCTTACCTTTCAGGCGCTGGCCAGTGCGGTTGCCGAGCCCGAGCGAACGGCACTGATGGTGATTTACAAGGATGGTTCCGGCAGTTTTGTCACCGAGACCAATGAAGATGGTGACCTGCTGCTGGGTATAGGGTCCGCCGACGCACCGCTTGGCAAAGTCTCACTCAATACCCCCTATAACGACAGTTATTACCGGGATGCCTCCCGCAACTATTTCCAGAATCTCGATCTTGAACTTGGCCCCCATATGGCCAACACACCGATCACCACGGACTGGACTACTAAAGGCAAAAAACATGTCCGTTCCCACCGGGAACATGTTGGCCGCATACTGCTGCCTTTTGCCGCCGCCGCAGCGGCCTTTGGCGGTATCAGTGACCCTGATCTGGATTACAAGAACGACAATCTGATCACCAACTTTGGTCACTACATGGTGATTGCCACAGTCAACAACCTCGCCAACTATGTGGACGAATCTCTGGTTGAACTACTGGGTGAACATCACCTTGGAGGCGTCATTCCTCCGGAGTGGGCAGCCAAAGGGGCGGTGGCTCTGTTGATGCTGGGTACCGGTCAGCTGGAATCCGTGGGTGACAAGGCTCATTTGAGTGTGGGCAAATCGATTCGTTTCTTCTCCCAGTCACAGTTTATTGGCAAGGCTTCTCTGATGCTGGGCGAAGTTTCCGGTCAAGCGCTGGATCGGGTGACCAGCCTGTCTCCAGAAACCCGTAAGGTTTTAACCTCAGCGATTGGTGGTGCTGCCACAGCGACGTCCTATTACCTCACAACCGAACTGCTGGGCGGTCGTGATAGCACCATCGATCTGCACAGCAAGATCAGTAATGCCACCATTCTCGGTATTGCCAAGGCCAGCACACCGTTTATTGATGATTTCATCTCCCTCGGCACAGATGATCCGCTGCTGAAAAATATTGGCACCCATGCCCTGCTGGAGGTGGTTTCACTCTCTGCCGCCGGCGGTCTCTATGCCCTGGTCAGCCGCACACCTTCCCATAAACTGGCTGGCGGCCTCTATGCGACCAAACTGATTGCCGGAAGCTTTATGAAGCTGGCAGGTACATCAGCTGCAGAGATGGTTGGCAATAAAACCATTAACCTGATGATGGGCGAACGCAGGGACTGGACAACCACGGCCACCAAGGCACTCAGCTATCTCTCCATGAGTCTGCTCGCCAACCAGATTTACAGTATCTACGGCATGCCGGTCGGAAAGAGCAATCCTCTGCTGAAAGAGGCACTGCATAAATTCCGCGATGGGGTCTATATCGCCACTATCACCAATGGTGTTACCGGCCTGATTGAAGATATTGTCCGCGGGGTTGAGCCTCCACAACCGATTACTCTGGACCTGGATATCAAGGCTCAACGCCTGAATCCTACCGCGCAGATGCTGACACCAGCGACTGTCGTTATGGAATAAACGAGAGAAGGCTATGCAGAACAGGCAATACCGGGGGGAGATTGCCTGTTCTGCACTCTCGTATAGCCTGTTCAGCATTCTCATATAGAAAGCAGCCAAGAGAGACTGGCTATTTTTTCGCCAACGGTGGATAGTTAGGAACAGAGGTTAAAAGACTGTTTCAGCATCATCCGGAGGTGGGTATGGAAAAGCCACGCAGACAAGGTCTGTTATCGATTATGCAAAGCACTCTGGCTGCCGCCTTTGGGGTACAAAGCAATCGCAAGCGGGAACAGGATTTTACCGAGGGAAGAGCCGATCACTTTATTATCGCCGGTATAATTTTTACCGCCGTGTTTGTTCTGGCACTTTTGCTAATCGTAAATCTTGTGATCCCGTAACTCTCTAAACACCATAAAAAAGCCGACCTGTTGGGACAGTGTCGGCTTTTTTATGTTCTTTATTCAGTGGAAGTTTTAGTGTCCGGATACCCAGAAAACAGCGACACCAACAGCCAGAAGAATCAGCGCCACAGCAGAGAGTGCATCCGCACGACCATCCTGCCCATATTCTTCCTGATTACTGCGCTCCAGATCGACTTCAATATCAGACATATGCCCCATAACCTGCTCCATTGATGACCGGTGAAATTATTATTTTTAGTAGACGTTCAATAAAAAGGAACACCTACAAGTTATCGCACCGTTTCAAACTGAGCAAGTTTCCTCCTTCTGGAACCTATACAAACCCAGCAAACATTACGTACTAACCGTCATTCCGATATAACCATCAAATCTCAATATATAAATAAACATTACTTTTACATATATAGAGAGGCTGATACCGTACGCTGGCCGAATAAATAAGTCGTTGCCTCAAAGGCGCTGACACAAGTGCCTGATACAAGAGCCTGATACAAGAGCCAGACAAAAAATCATGTACGTTTACACCGAAGTCGACCAACGCATCGTTGATGAACGCGTTGAACAGTATCGCGACCAGACCCGTCGCTATCTGGCCGGTGAGCTGACAGAGCAGGCCTTCCTTCCCCTGCGGCTCCAGAATGGCCTCTACATCCAGCGCTTTGCCCCCATGCTTCGGGTGGCCGTGCCCTACGGGATGATCAATACCGCCCAGATGCGCAAGCTGGCTTATATTGCCCGCTTCTATGACAAGGGCTACATGCACTTTACCACCCGCCAGAATGTGCAGTTCAACTGGCCGGAGCTGGAACAGGTGCCGGACATCCTTGCCGAGCTGGCCACGGTCCAGATGCATGCCATCCAGACCAGCGGTGCCTGTATCCGTAATACCACCACCGATCCGTTTGCCGGCGTTCTGCCCGGTGAGGTCGAAGACCCGCGCCCCTGGTGCGAGATTATCCGTCAGTGGTCAACCCTGCATCCGGAATTCGCCTTCCTGCCACGGAAGTTCAAAATTGCTGTGACGGCTGACCCGGAACAGGATCGTGCTGCCGTTCAGCTGCACGATATCGGTATTCAGATTGTTCGTAATGCTGACGGCAAAACCGGCTTTAAAGTGCTGGTCGGCGGAGGCCTTGGCCGAACTCCGGTGATTGGCACGACAATCGTTGAGTTCCTGCCCTGGCAGCATCTGCTGACTTATCTGGATGCCATTCTGCGGGTTTATAACCGCTATGGTCGTCGGGATAACAAGTACAAGGCTCGCATCAAGATTCTGGTGAAAGCCATGGGTATTGAAGCCTTCCGCGAGAAGGTTGAACACGAGTGGGCATTTACCAAAGACGGTCCGGCAACGCTGACAGAAGCGGAGTTCAAAAGGGTTCAGGCGCATTTCACCCGTCCTGCTTACCAGACACTAACGGAACAACCAGCCGAACTTACCACTGCTCTGGAAACCAATGCCGACTTCCAAGCCTGGTACCAGCGTAATGTGATGCGGCATCAGGAAGCGGGTTATGCTGCAGCGATCATCACTCTGAAGAATACCGGCGCAGCGCCTGGTGATATCAGCGCCACCCAGATGGATAATCTGGCCCGCTTGGCAGATCACTACAGCTTTGGCGAAATCCGCTCAACCCACGAGCAGAATCTGGTATTGGCGGATGTTCGTCAGGATCAGCTGTTTGAGCTGTGGCAGCATCTGGTGGAAAACAATCTGGCCTCCCCGCACTGGGGTTTGTTGCCGGATATGATTGTCTGCCCGGGTGGCGACTTCTGTTCCCTGGCCAACGCAAAATCCCTGCCCGTTGCGGCGGCAATTCAACGTCGGTTCGATGATCTGGATTACCTGCATGACCTGGGCGATCTCAGCCTGAATATCTCAGGCTGCATGAATGCCTGTGCCCATCATCATATTGGCAACATTGGCATTCTGGGTGTCGATAAAAAAGGCGAAGAGTTTTACCAGGTAATGCTGGGCGGCTCTGCAAGCCACGATGCTTCACTGGGCAAAATCATCGGGCCGTCCTTCAACCATGAAGCGATTCCGGAAGTGATTGCCACCATCCTGGCGACCTACGTTGAGCTGCGCGAGCCGCAGGAAAGCTTTATTGCCACTTACCGCCGTGTTGGCCTGGCCCCGTTCAAGGAGAAAGTGTATGCCCCTAAAGCAGCCTGAACTACTGGCCTCCGATGATGCGGCGATTAACAACAGCCAGATATTGGTTCTGGAAACCGATACCGAACTGGAGGCCATAACGGCTACCGACAGTGTGGACGTTATCGCTATCCGCTTTGAAGCATTCACCGATGGTCGCGGCTTCTCGCTGGCACGCATGCTGCGGGAACAGAGAAACTTTCAGGGTACATTGCGTGCCATGGGCGACTTCCTGCCGGACCAGATGCACTATCTGGCTCGCTGCGGTTTCGACAGCTTTGTTCTGCCTGAAGGGACGCACCCTGAGACAGCAACAGCCTGCCTGAATGCTTTCACTGAAGCCTACCAGACCAGCGTTGAACGTCCTGAACCACTGTTCAGAAGACAGTAACGCCATTGCTGTCGCAAGTCAGAAAATCTTGCGACAGCAAACCCTACCTTTTTTTGTATGTATAAACCGATATACTGAATCAAGTCTGTCAGCGGTGGGCTTATGGATTCAGGATCCCTGTTTTACTCTTTCTTTCTGATTTTTACCGGTGCCGCCCTGCTGGCCACCGTTGCCCTGGCAACCCGCCAGCCCCTGATCGTTGCCTATATCGTTCTGGGCGGCATCTTTGGCCCTTCAGGGCTGGCGATGATTACCGATACCGGCCTGCTCACCGATATTGCCCATGCCGGCATTCTGTTTCTGCTGTTTCTTCTGGGGCTGGATATGCAGCCCAGCCACCTTCTGCATATGCTCCGCAAAACCGCCATTGTCGGGCTGCTGAGCTCCGTGATTTTTGCCGTGATGGGTTATGGCTGCGCCAAAGCCTTTGGCTTCAACGATACTGAAAGTCTGGTGATTGGTGGTGCCGTGATGTTTTCCAGCACCATTATTGGCATCAAACTGCTTCCCACTACGGTACTGCACCACAAGCACACCGGTGAGCTTTTGGTCAGCCTGTTGCTGCTGCAGGATCTGCTCGCCATCCTGATGCTGCTGGTGCTCTACAACAGCAAGGATCTGGCTAATGGCTATCTACCACTGTTAGGTACGCTCGCCATGCTGCCGATTCTGGTATTGAGTGCGTGGCTGAGTGTTCGCTACATCCTGCTGCCATTGATGGCTCGCTACGATCGCTTTCACGAATATATGTTTCTGCTGGCAATCGGCTGGTGTCTGGGTTTGAGCGAGCTGGCCCACAGTCTCGGACTCTCGGCCGAGATCGGTGCTTTTGTCGCCGGCGTCACCATTGCGACCAGTCCGATCTCGCAATTTATTGCCATTAACCTCAAACCGTTGCGGGACTTCTTTCTGATTTTGTTCTTCTTCTCGGTCGGTGCCAGCTTCAATCTCAACCTACTGTCTGCAGTCATCGTTCCGGGAGCGGTATTGGCACTGCTTTGCCTGATTGTGAAACCACCAGTGTTCTGGTTCTTCCTGCGAGGCGTGAGTGAAAAGAAGAAAACAGCCTGGGAGGTGGGTGTTCGCCTGGGACAGAACAGTGAATTTGCTCTGTTGATTGCCACTGTTGCGACGGCACAGGGGCTGATTGATGTGGAAGCCTCCCACGTAATTCAGGCAGCAGCCATTCTGACTCTGCTGCTGTCATCCTATATCGTGGTGTTTAATTATGAATCCCCGATTGCGGTATCGGATCGCTTGCGGCGGGATTAGATGTCTAACATAACGAGTGCCGAGAAATCCCGGCACTCGTTACTATCGCTTATATAGCCACTTACATAGCTATTTATATTGCTGCTTGCATTGCTACTTAACTGGGAAAACGTGCACTCTGCAGTTTTTCCCAAACCGCATTCATCGCACCACCGGCTGCCTGCTCGGCGCTGACACCCAGCTTCTGGGGCAGAGACTTCTTCTCCGCCCAGTTCACCAGGAATACCTTCTGGTCACGCTCAAAGCATTCGCACAGGTAGGCATCACTGGTTTTCAGTTCATCCACCAATTTCTTGGCCATGGCCTCGGAGCCATACCAGATCTCACCAGTAGAGATCTGCTCCACATCCACCACCGGACGTGCCCGCACCACAAAATCCTTGAACAGTTCGTGGGTGCGTTCCAGGTCTTCAATAAATTTCTGCCGCCCCTTTTCGGTGTTTTCACCCATCACCGTCAGCGTACGCTTGAACTCACCGGCGGTATGCAGTTCCACATCAATATCATGCTTCTTGAGCAGACGATGAATATTTGGCAGCTGCGCCATCACGCCCACAGAACCGATAATGGCAAACGGAGCCGCCACCAGTTTATCTGCCAGACAGGCCATCATATAACCGCCACTGGCCGCCACCTTATCAACAGCGATTGTCAGCGGGATGCCCTTGTCGCGAATACGTTGCAACTGGGAGGACGCCAGTCCATAGGAGTGCACCATACCCCCGGCACTTTCCAGACGCACCAGTACCTCATCCTGCTGGCGAGCCTGGCCGAGAACAGCAGTAATTTCTTCTCTTAACCGGCTAACAGCAGAGGCTCGAATATCGCCGTGGAAGTCGAGCACAAACACCCGGGGCTTGAGAGACTCCTCATCATCCGGTTGTTTCTTCTGGGCTTTCTTGCGGGCCTTTTCCGCTTTCTTCTCTTCCTTATGCTTTTTCTTCAGGGCGTCACTATCGAGCAGTTCGCCTTCCAGCGCCTTCTGGGTCTCACGATACTCCTTGCTGAGCTCGCGCACCTTGATATGCCCACGGGCTTCGCCCTTACCCTTCCCGCCAGTTGCCGCAACACCTGCGACAACCGCCAGAATGCCACCGACAATAATGACGGCCTTGACCAGAAACAGGCCAATCTCCCATAGAAATTCCAAATTACAGTCTCCTTGCCAGCTCTGTTCTTACCTGCGCCGCCGTGGCCTGACGCAATCATCTGCTTGATGCTGCTACTGAGGACGAATGAATCCAATGACCCACCATCCCAATAATGCCAATAGAGTAAACCAGAGCGCAGCCAAGCTCATCCGTTATCCGATAATTTTTCCAAACAGGTACCCATCGTACTGAAATTTGCGTGACAAGCTCGCACAGACGGGGCGATATTTCGGTTGACACCTATAAACAGGTCAAATAACCTGAGCCGGCTTGATTAATACAAGCGTTTGAAAATCCGGTCGCAGCCGATAAGCCATGAGCGATAACCATCGCGTGCTTCGACAGCCATGACGCGGTCTACCCTCCTACAGGACGGTCTGCCGTGATAAATAAAAAAAGCTGGCGGCATTTTCATGGTCACACTATTTGCGCGTATGCGTGCCGAGCCGATGCACTGTAAATTCAGTAAGGGACATAACGATGGCGAATCTCCTCGAAGTCTTTGATGACATGAAAGGCAAGTTCAACTCCGATGCTGCCGCCGGTCTGGATCTGGTCTTCCAGTTCGATATCGAAGACGGTGACACCTATCACCTGATCGTAAAAGACGGTACCTGTGAGATTGTTGAAGGCGCCAACGATGATCCAAACGTAACCCTGATCATGGACACTGAAACCATGACTGGCGTTATGAGCGGTCAAATGGATGGTATGCAGGCGTTCATGATGGGCAAGCTGCGCGCTGAAGGCGACATGATGCTGGCTACCAAACTGAGCGAGCTGTTCCCGGCCTGATTCCTTGCCCTTACCGGACAAGTGAACTGGAAAGCCTCCCATTGGGAGGCTTTCTGCTTTCAGGAATAAGAAGGAGAAAAGGAATTTAGCCAGCAGACTCCATGGCCTCTTTGGCCGGCTTGTTCACAGCTTCCACTTCCAGGGCATCGCTGCGCAGATACACCTCAAAGATGGCGCCATCAGCCATGGGAATAAACGGCAGGTTCAGGGTTTCTGCTGTCACATATCGTAGCGGATCAACCTTCTCCAGCAGCAGCCAGCTATCCAGTTTTTGAAACGGCTGATGCAGGCGGTAGTCCAGCGCCAACCCCTGACGGTTCTGTTCCAGTGTCAGGTAACGTCCGGTCAACGCCTCAGGGCGCAGAAGATTCAGCTTGTACTGCCCCATGGAGGCATTAAGGTAACTGACATCCAGAGACCAGAGATCCCCTTCAATGGCGAAACTGTTCAGCTCCCCTTCCAGAGAGACATCAGCATTCCACATCTGCGGGCTCTCTTCGGAGAAACTGACCACTGCCAAAGGACGCTCAGCGACACCCTTGGAGAAGGTACGCATATCCCAGGTCAGCAGAATCGCAAACACTGACAGTACCAGAAACAGCAGTCCTACCGTGCCGCGCAACCAGCCCAGCAGCCAGTCTTTGTTCAACAGCAGACGACCAGTCAGCCAGACCAGCAGCAGAGTCACCAGCAGTGGGAGGAGTATCAAAAGAAATGTTTGCATCGCGAAAACTTACCCGTCCTTAAGTTTTATCCGCATCTTCACTCGCCATCACCCGGGTAGCGATGTAGTCATCAACCAAACGGCGGGCAATGGTTTGAGGAGGTGGTAACTGCGGCAGCTTGTGTAGCGGGAACCAGTCCGCCTGCAGGATCTCTTCAGGATCCAGTGTCAGCTCACCGCCAGCATAACGGGCAGTAAAGCCAACCATAAGATTATGGGAAAACGGCCATGGCTGACTATTTCGGTACTGAATATCTGTGACGTCCAGCCCAGTTTCTTCCTTAACCTCCCGAGCCACCGCCTGTTCCAGAGTCTCGCCGGGCTCAACAAAGCCGGCTATCAGGGAGAAAAATCCTGCTGGATGCCGAACACCCTGCGCCAGCAGAATTTCCTCATCACGGTGAATCAAAACAATCACACAGGGGCTGACAACAGGATAACTGCGATAATCACAGCTCGGACAGATGCGGGCTCGATCATCGACCCGCTCACTTTCCTTTAGAGCTTCACCACAGCGGGAACAACACTTCTGGCTGCGCCCCCAGTTCACCAGACTGGCAGCCTGATGCAGAAGAAAGCCCTGCACGGAATCATCAATAATGGCCTGGCGAACCGGTACCGTCTGTTCATAGAGATCATCCGGCAGGTTCACTTCCACAGCAACAACACCGCCTTTGGCATGATCACTGGCGGCATAACCCAAGGGATGACGCTGACGGATATCGTCACAGCCGGCAGGCAATGACGACCAAAGATAGACTCCCGGCGCGGTCGGCAATATCCGACCACCGGCAAAGATTAACCACTGCGGGGAAACCTGAGAATCAGTCATCACGCTACGGCCTCGGTTAAAACGGCCCAGTCAATAAAGATCAGAGCCGGATCAGGCCGGCTCTTCGGTTTTTTCTGGCAGTGCTTCTGCAGCCTGTCCAAAGCCCAGATCACGCAGGCTGGTTTCCGCCAGATCCAGCGCCTGGTTCCGGTGTGGACCATCAATCGCAGCCGCCTCTATAAAGTACTCCATACTGGAGAGTACGTCGGCGAACACTTCCAAAACGGCATCGTCCGGACGCTCATCACCGAGCAGAATTTTGTCGCGGATAAAGTTGGCACAGCCCTGCAGCAATCGAGCACCACGCTCTTCACCGGCAAACTGCAGACCACCGCGTACGGATTGCAGAATTCGCGGCAGGTTTTCCAGATGAATCTTGTCGAAGTCGGATTCGAGATAGGCATTCACAGCCCGCTTGGCCAGAGTCAGGCCCGCCATAGCTTCATCCCAAACCACCAGCGCCGCTTCACCCAGCTGGGTGCGCAATACAGAATCTTCCGGCTTCACATTTTCCAGGGCATTCACCGGTGCTGACACTTCGGCCATGGAGGTAATCATGGCTTCCACATAGAGAACCGCTTCCGCAACCTCACGCAGGCTTTCACTGCTGGCACCGTCTTTTTGTTCCTGCCAGATCTGCACATTACGCTGCTGCTTCTGCATAGTGTTGGCCGCGGAGTGCATACCGACCATGCTCAGAGTTTTGCTGAGCGTGGACATGGACGACACCAGTCCTGCGTAATCAAGATCGGTACTGCTGGCACCGCGTTCAGCGAGATCCAGCATATCCTTAACCGCACCCAGCTCTTCTTTCAGGGCACCGGCAAGGGAAATAAAGACTTCCGAATCTGGCCCGGTCATGGCTTTGCGGGCTTCTTTCAGGCTGCGGTCATTGAACGGCAGCGCTGACATGGAAAAATCGTCTTTCACCTGCTCAACCAGAGAGCCACAACTGCCGGAGACGGCAATCAGATAGAGCATCTCCTTGATAAAGGCATCCGGTACATCCAGGGCTTCAATATCAGACGGCATCTGCAATTTACGCAGCATGCGGTCAACCCGGGAAAACAGAACACTGCGCGGGCGGCTCAGCTCCAGCTCCATATCCACAAAGGCTTCCAGACAGGCGGAAACCACACGACAGAAGCGAGCAAAAGGCAGATGACGGTGCAGCTCGGACAGATGACGGGTTGAGCGTTGCATCAACCGCATGCCGGCATAAGGCTCTTTATGAGTGAGCAGACCCAGCAGGCCGATCTGGTACATCTGACGCAACCGGCGAGTGGTCATCCGGGTGCGTTCCGGATCAGAACAGAGTGGTTCGCCGACCGTTGCCGGCTTATCGAGCCGCACAAAGAAGAACTGACTTTCCGGAAGAGAAGAGACACCGCGTCGCATACGCAGGGTATTAATCAGAGGCAGGAGCAGCTCAGGCAGCTCATCGCGACGGGTACAGATAAAATCGATATAGCGCTGAAACAACAACAAACCCTGCCCCAGGGATTCCAGATTCTCATCGGAATCTTCCCCATTGGCCAGTGCTTCAGACAAGTGCAGCAATTCCTGCAGCAGCAGTTCCGCGCCGCCCAGCTCAATCATGCGAATAATGCCCAGCACCTGATTAAGTTGCTGTGCAGCTTCCTGAACCGGGGATGAATCCGAACGGTTTTCCGTAAAGATTTCCAGACGATGAACAATGTCCCCTAGCGTATTATCCAGTTCCGTACGCAGTGGCGACAGGGACGCAACTCCGGCCATCCTTCACGCTCCTTCTTATTATGGATATGCGACCATAATCACATGTGACCCTGGCCGGGAAAATAGAATAACATCAACGTCTACTTACCCGCCGGATCTCAACTATAACAGCTTGCCTGTGGATGCTACAGATATAACTCCGAATAGAGTGATGCTGTTCAAACAACGCGGCAGCCTACCCTCAGGACTGTTCCGGCCAAACTGAGCGCCAAAGGCAGGAGCCAGCGGCCTTTTCGACCACATCCAGCTTCTCCCTGTGCAGCGCCAGCTCCTCACTGGAAGCCTGAATAATTTTCAGAGGCGGGCGATCGCCGGATAAACGACGAATCCCCCCTTGCTCATCACTGTCACCATCTTCGCCGCCCTGACCGGCCAGGGAGAACGAAGTCTGACCACCGGTCATCAGCAGATAGACATCGGCCAGAATCTCGGAGTCAAGCAAAGCGCCGTGCAGGGTTCGGCTGGAGTTATCAACGCCATAGCGCTTACACAACGCATCCAGACTGTTGCGCTGGCCCGGATGCTTCTTACGGGCCAGCATCAGGCTGTCGGTTATCCGGCAATAGTCCTCTATTGCACCGGGAGACCGGGCCAGCAGATTAAATTCGTGGTTGATAAAGCCAACGTCGAAGGGCGCGTTATGAATAACCAGCTCGGCCCCTTTGACAAACGCCAGGAACTCCTCGGCAATCTGGGAGAACACCGGCTTATCCACCAGAAACTCGTTGGTGATGCCGTGAACTTCGATGGCGCTGGCTTCAACTTCCCGTTCCGGGTTGATATAGACGTGGTAATGGTTACCGGTCAGACGACGGTTAACCAGTTCAACACAACCAATCTCAATGACCCGGTGTCCCAGTGAGGGTTCCAGACCGGTGGTTTCCGTATCCAGTACAATTATGCGGGACATGACTTATTCGCTCTCAAATGTGTTCCGACCATCACTGCTTGCCAGCAGCTTCTTTGGCACCACGACGGGCCAGCTCATCGGCCTGCTCATTGTCCGGATGGCCACTGTGCCCCTTGACCCAGCACCATTCCACCTGATGCTTGGCGGCCGCAGCTTCCAGACGCTTCCAGAGATCAACATTTTTAACCGGTTTTCGGCTGGCCGTCATCCAGTTTTTCCGTTTCCAGCCGGCCAGCCATTCGGTAATGCCTTTACGGACATACTGGGAGTCCGTCGTCAGTTTTACCTCACAGGGGCGACTCAGCAGCTCAAGACTTTCGATGGCAGCCAACAGCTCCATACGGTTATTGGTGGTTTCCTTCTCACCGCCGTAGATATGCTTTTCCTTTTCACCGTAACGCAGCACAGCTCCCCAGCCTCCCGGCCCAGGGTTGCCACTGCAGGCGCCATCGGTATAGATCTCGACAATTTTACTCAACAGTCTCTCGCTTTCTTGGTAGCCATTATTCAACGCATCAGCACTTAACGGCCATCGGATTTATTCATCATGTTGCCGGTACGACAGGCGGTTGTTCCCAGCAGCCGGTTGCCGGTGCTGCGCCAGCGCCGGTCATAAGGAATCAGGCCGGAGCGCTCCTTCACCGCCACCAGCACATAGAATGCCCCCATCTCCAGACGTGTCGCCGCCACAAAGCTTTCCACGGTTTTCAGCCGTTCCGGATTGAGATGACAGGTCACCGGAAACAGACCATCGCCATAACGCAGCTCGGTGGTCCGAAAGTTCAACAGCGTCAGCCAGTCTTTGATACGACGGGGCTGATAAAACCGGGCCCGCCCCATAATGCCTTCCGCCCGGCGATCAAGCATACGCGCAGGATTCCACAGGCTGCGGGGATTAAAGCCTACCACAACCAGCTTGCCACCCGGCAGAATCGCCCGGCAGGCTTCCCGCAACACCCGGTGCGGTCGTCCGGCAAAATCCAGGGCATGATGCAGCAGCACCATATTCATACTGCGGGGCTGAATACCCCACTCATTGGGAGAAATGCAGACACTACCCGGCCCGGCCGGCTCCTGCAGGGGCGTCAAAAAGGTTTTATAAACAATATGTGTGTGGTCCAGCAACGAAGCATCGGGGTGAACCCCCAGTGTGCTGGCATGGTGTCCGAACATCCGGGGCAGAAGCTCGTGAAGCACACGTTTTTCCGCCTCCAACAGATACTGCCCGCGCTCGCTTTCAAACCAGGTCCTGGCCTCGGGCAGGGAGTCTTTCAGACAATAGACGGGACGCTTTTTTCTCGCGAACATGTCTTTCCTAGTATCCATGACTATTGGCATCATGCCAGTTAGCAAGTACGATTTCACACATAGACGAAAATTTCGACCTATTTCCATCCAGGCTGCTTATGCTATCAATCACCGGCCTGCCAGCATTCAATGACAATTATATTTGGATGCTTGCCGATTCTGAAAGCCAAACCTGTTATGTTGTCGACCCGGGAGATGCCCAGGTTGTTGAACGTGCCTGTCAGGAACAACAACTGACACTGGCCGGCATTCTGGTAACCCATCACCATGCGGATCATATTGGTGGCGTTAACGCTCTCACCAAAGATCGCAGTATTCCGATGTTTGGGCCGGCCCATGATAATATTTCCGTGCTGACCCATCCGCTGAGTGATGGTGACACGGTAAATGTTTTTGGCGGCACGTTTCAGGTTCTGGACACCCCGGGCCACACCAAAGGACATATCTGTTACTTTGGCCAACCGGAAAATATCGGACCGGTATTGTTCTGTGGTGATACCCTGTTCGCCGGCGGCTGTGGTCGTCTGTTTGAAGGGACACCGGCTCAGATGCTGAGTTCACTCACTCGCTTGAGCCAGCTTCCGGAAGAGACCCGGGTATACTGCGCCCACGAATACACCCTGAGCAACCTGAAATTTGCCCACGCGGTCGAACCCAACAACACGGAGATTGCTGAACGTATTCAGCAGGTCCAACAACTTAGGCGACTGGGTCTGCCTACTGTTCCTTCAACCATTGCGCTGGAACAGAAAACCAACCCGTTTTTACGCACCGCCCTGCCGGCAGTGCAACAAGCCGCCAGCCGCTTCAGTGGCCGGCCTGTGAATTCCAACGAAGACAGTTTCGCAATTATTCGTCAGTGGAAGGATAATTTTTAAGGACTGTTGTAGACTGAAAAGAAAAGTTCCGGATCCCAATGCAAGAAAAGACGCCCGCACAGGACGCCTGTACAAAGGGTTTAACCACACAGACTTCAACCTCGGGCCAGCCCAGCTCTCCCTATAAGTTGGTCAAGCCCCTGGCACTGGTGATCGCACTGAGCGGTTGTCAGGCCATGACGCCGCAGTCCGATATCGCTGATAACCAGCCAACGCTGACACCTGAAGCCGAACAGCAACTGACCGAACAAACGGTTGTCGTTGCAGAACAGCAGGAAGAAGTCCAACCCGACCTGCCACCGGACGATCTGGTAGTAGTCATTCGTGATGGTCTGGCACTCGACCTGGATGCCGACAATGCCCGTATCCGTGCGCAACTGCGCTGGTACAGCCGCAATCAGGCTTACTTTGATCGGGTTCTTGATCGCGCCTCCCCTTATCTGCACTACATCGTCAGTGAGACCCAGCGCCGTGGCATGCCTATGGAGTTTGCCCTGCTGCCGGTCGTGGAAAGTGCCTTTGATCCGTTTGCCTACTCCTTTGCCCGTGCCGCCGGCCTCTGGCAGTTCATTCCTTCCACCGGACGTCATTACGGTCTGGAACAGAACTGGTGGTACGATGGCCGTCGCGATGTTGTGGCCGCAACGGATGCCGCCCTGACCTTCCTGCAGGAACTGCATGGTCAGTTCAATGACTGGGAGCTGGCACTGGCGGCCTACAACTCTGGCCGGGGCACTGTTTCCAATGCGATTCGTCGTAACAAGAAAGCTGGCAAGCCGACCGATTTCTGGGCGCTGTCCCTGCCACGGGAAACCTCCGCCTATGTTCCGAAGATGCTGGCTGTTGGCAAAATATTCCGGGATCCGGCCAAGTACAACCTGACCCTGAAAGAGATCCCTAACGAGCCGCACTTTGAGAAGGTGGATATCGGGCAGCAGATTGACCTGGCTCGCGCCGCCAGTCTGGCCGGTATGGAGCTGGATGAACTGTACCGTCTGAACCCCGGCTTCAACCGCTGGGCTACCAGCCCGGACGGCCCTCACCATCTGTTGATTCCGGTCGCTCTCGCTGACGAGTTCAAGACCTCTCTGGCAGAACTGCCGATGGAGCAGCGCCTAAAGTGGCAGCGTTATGATATTCGTTCCGGCGACAGCCTGATCAAAATTGCCAAGCGTTTCAGCACCACGGTTGATCTGATCCAGGATATCAACCAGATCGATGGTTCCCGTATTGTCGCCGGTAAAACCCTGCTGATTCCGGTGCCATCCGCCGGTAGCGAAGACTACACCCTGACAGCTGAACAGCGCCAACTGGCCAAGGCCAGCCGTCCACGTTCCGGCCGCAGTAAGGTGAACTATGTCGTACGCAGCGGCGACAGCTTCTGGGATATTGCCCGCGACCATAAGGTTTCGGTCAAGAGCCTGGCAGCCTGGAACAGCATGGCGCCTAAGGACACTCTGCGTGTTGGTCAGAAACTGGTGATCTGGACTGAGGCAAAGACTCAGGGCCGCAACGGTGTTGTCCGCAAGGTGAACTACCGGGTACGCAATGGTGATAATCTGTCGGTCATCGCTAACCGCTACGGCATCAGCGTTAGTGATATTCGCAGCTGGAACACCCTGAATGCCAAGTATCTGCAGCCTGGTGATACCTTGACTCTGTTTGTTGATGTCACCCGCAGCCGCTGATTACTGCTTATAACAAAAAAGGATCACCTCGGTGATCCTTTTTTGTGCCCCTATTCAGCATCAGCTCTGCAGCTGATGCTCTTCTCCCTGATAGTAGGCCTCTACCCGCGGGTTCATCACCCGAAACCATAAGGGCGGCAACAGAGCCAGCACAACCATACCTGCATAACCGCTGGGCAGCTGCGGACTCTCCTCATGGTGTCGCAAAACCTGATAACGGCGACGAGGGAAAGCGTGGTGATCAGAGTGGCGCTGCAGCTGGAATAAAAACAGATTGGTCAGCAGATAATTGCTGTTCCAGGAGTGGCGAATATTCGGTCGCTCATAACGACCACTCTCCAGTTTGCGGCGGTGCAGGCCGTAATGCTCAACATAATTAATAATTTCCAACAGGGTAAAGGCAAAGAAACTCTGCCCTAGGAAGAACATCAGCCCTTCCACACCACCCAACACAGCAAAGGTTATCGCCAGTACCAGACTGATGCCGTACCACCAGATCAGTTCGTTGTGCACACTCCATACTGACTGCTTCTTCACTTTCAGTTTTTTGGCTTCCAGCTTCCAGGCATTGAGAAAATTATGCAGCCAGGCATGGGGCAAAAAGCTGTAGAGGTTCTGGCCGTAGCGAGAGGATGACGCATCATTCGGCGTAGACACCTGCACATGATGCCCGCGTACATGTTCCACCTTAAAGCCGCCATAGCAAACCATGGCCAGTAGCAGGCCACCGGCATTCTGCTCCAGCGCAGGTTCTTTATGAATCAGCTCATGGGCCACGTTAATGGCAATAATACCGCCCACTGTCCCCATCGACAGCAACCAGCCTAACTGGCCAATTAAAGAGAACTGATCGCCCTGAAAGATCAGATATCCATAAACCAGAACACTGCCATACAGAGGCACACAGGCCAGAGTCAGCAACCGGTAATACCATTCACCGGAAAGAGACTCGACCTCGCTCTCATCCGGATTCACAGCATCCTGCCCGAGCAGATGATCCAGCAGTGGAATCACTCCAAAAACCACCACCACGGCGGTAAAGGCAAACAGATCAGCCGCCCCATACTGGTTCCAAAGCCATTCCGACAGCGGCAGCAGCAAAGGCGGTAGCAAAAAGATCAGGTAACCCAGCTTCTTCATCCACATCGCCTGTGCGGAGATTGGTTGGACAGACATAAATCAAGCTCCCTTTTATAGTTATTATTCTTGAGCAGCACCAATGGAATGCTAATAGCCAGAGGCCGGCAGGTTATTGGCCTTGCAAACTGCGATGCCGGTACTGACCGGCCAAAGCCTTCTTACAACATTTCTCGACTATTCCCTTCTATAGTGACAAACAGAACAGCAAAAACACAGGCATAACTTTGGCTCACAAATTGACCACCGGCCAAACCAAGTTTCCCCTTCACTATTTTCTGCACATTCTTTGTGGCGGGCTTTGGCTTCTCACTCTGCTTGCCCAGGCCGAAGAGGATGTGAGCTTTACCCATGCTATTGCCATCCATGGTCAGCCACGCCATGGACCGGATATGAAACACTTTGACTATGTAAACCCTCAGGCTCCAAAAGGCGGCAGCTTTCGCCAGGCCCAGATTGGCAACTTTGATACCTTTCACCTCTATGGCCCCAATGGCAAAGCCCCTCACTTTTTGTTCTTCACCTACGAAACCCTGCTGACCCGCAGCTGGGATGAGCCGCTGACCAAATATGGGGTCCTGGTAAAAACCATCGAGGAGCCGAAGGATAAAAGCTGGGTGGCCTTTCATCTTCATCCCGAGGCGCGCTTTCATGATGGCAAGCCAATCACGGCCGAGGATGTGGTGTTTACCTTCTACAAACTGACTGACGAAGGTGGCCTGTTCTGGCGCCAGTTCTATCAGGATGTCGAGAAGGTCGAAGCCACCAGCCGTCAGCGGGTGCTGTTTACCTTCAAACATAACCGTAACCGGGAGCTGGCATTAACCCTTGGTCAGATGCCGGTACTGCCCAGCCACTGGTGGCAGGGTCGGGACTTTACTGCCACCACGCTGGACATCCCAGTGGGCAGCGGCCCCTATCGGGTGAAACGTTATAAGCCCGGTCGCTATGTGGAGTATGAACGGGTCAGGGATTACTGGGCCAAGGATCATCCGGTCAACGTGGGGCGTTTTAACTTCGATACCGTGCGCACCGAGTTCTACGGCGATGTGAATGTGGTGATTGAAGCCATGAACAGCGGGCTGTTAGATATACGGCTGGAATCGGATGCCCGTTACTGGAACAGTGGTTACAGCCGCTCAGCCCTGAACGAGGGACGACTGGTCAAAAAACTCTGGCCCAACCATAACCCGCAAACCCAATCACTGGTTATCAACAGCCGCCGCCCCTGGCTGAATGATATCCGGGTGCGGGAAGCGTTAGCGGTGTTGCTGGAACTTGACTGGGTACTCGACAAATTACTGGATGGCACCATGAACCGTGCCACCAGTCTGTTTGCCGGTACCGAACTGGCCGCCCCTCCTATAGCCGGACCTGACGAGCGGGAACTGGTCGATGCCTTTCATAACCAGATTCCCAGCCGGTTTTATTCGGAGAACTGGCCGCCGGCACAAACACTGAGCAAGCGTGAACGACTCAAGTACGCATTAAACCTTTTGCAGCAGGCCGGCTTCACCCTCGACAACGGAACACTCCTCACACCTGCCGGCAAGCCTTTTACTCTGGAACTGATGCTGACCGACCCAACCCTGGAACGGCTGATGCAGAGTCAGGTGCGGCGGTTTGCCAGTGCCGGCATTCAGTTATCCCTGCGCACAGTGGAAAGCGCCCGCTATCTGAAATATGTACGCGCACTGGATTTTGAACTCATTATTCATACCTTTCGCCATACGCCGGTACCCGGCTCGGAACAACGCAGTTTCTGGGGCAGCGAAAACAGTAACGAGCCCGGTACGCTCAATCTGGCGGGTGTTCAGCACCCGGCTATCGACCACCTGACCGATCGCATTCCCCAGACCCGCAGCTGGCAGGAGCTGCTAACCACTATCCGGGCTATGGATCGGCTGCTGCTCTGGCAGTTTCAGGTTATCCCCCTCTCCTACGCGCCCAACTGGCAGGTGATCGTCAGCGACCGCATGGTTCTGCCGGCAACGAAACCACGTTACACCTTTGATCGATCAACCTGGTGGAGCACAGCCGCTCAGTCGGCAGCTACACTGAATCAAAGCGAAAATAATCACGATAGACGCAAATAGCCCATACAAATCGCCAATAAAAGACAATGATCAACTATATCGGTCGTCGGCTGTTACTGCTGATTCCCACATTGCTCGGCATTCTGCTGCTGAATTTTATTATTGTGCAGGCAGCACCGGGTGGGCCGGTGGAGCAAATGATTGCCAAGCTGGAGGGCTTTGATACCAGCGCTACCAGCCGGATTGGTGGCAGCATGGGCGAAACCAGCCTCGAAGCCAGCCAGTTCAATGAATATCAGGGTACTCGGGGGCTTTCGCCAGAACTGATTGCCCAGATCGAAAAGAGATATGGTTTCGACCGTCCGGCCCATGAACGCTTTCTAAAAATGCTCACCGAATATCTGAGCTTTGACCTTGGCCAGAGTTTTTACCGCTCTATTGATGTCACAGACCTGATTCTCGAAAAGCTGCCGGTCTCGATCTCTCTGGGACTGTGGAGCACCTTGATTGTTTACCTGATCTCCATTCCCCTCGGCATTGTTAAGGCCACCCGGCAAGGCAGCCGTCTGGACCGGTTAACCAGTCTGATTATTACCGCCGGTTATGCCGTGCCGGGGTTCCTGATGGCGATGATACTGGTGGTGCTGTTTGCCGGCGGTTCCTGGTGGCAATGGTTTCCCCTGCGCGGACTCACATCTGATAACTTTGATGAGCTGCCCCTGTGGCAACAAATGGGTGACTATCTCTGGCATATGGTGCTGCCGGTAACAGCGATGATTATCGGCAGCTTTGCCACCCTGACCCTGCTGACGCGCAACAGTTTTCTTGAAGAGATTCGCCGTCAGTACGTGATAACAGCGAGAGCCAAAGGTCTTAACGAGCGTCAGATTCTGTTTGGCCATGTATTCCGCAATGCCATGCTGCTGGTGATCTCCAGCTTTCCCGCAGCACTGATCGGTATTCTGTTTACCAACAGCCTGCTGATCGAAATTATCTTCTCGCTGGATGGTTTGGGCCTGCTGGGTTTTGAAGCGGTGATCCAGCGAGACTATCCGGTTATCTTCGGCACTCTTTATATCTTCACGCTGATAGGGCTGATAATCAAACTGATTGGCGATCTGACCTATGTACTGGTTGATCCCCGTATCCATTTCGAGAGCGGGGCCAGCCGATGACACGCTTTCTGAATCCTCTGAACCAAAGGCGATGGTGGGTGTTCAAGCAACACCGGCTGGGTTACTTCTCACTTTGGGCCTTTCTGCTGATCTTTACCCTGAGCTTATGTGCAGACTTTCTGGCCAGTGAAAAGCCTTTATTAGTCACCTATCAGGGAAAAATATATACACCATTCCTGACCACCTATCCGGAAACCACTTTTGGTGGCGAGCTAAGTGTGGGGCCAGACTGGCAGGATAATTATATTTATCAGCGTATTCATGAGGCCGACGGCATGGTTATCCATGCGCCTATACCCTATGACTTCGGCACTATTAACTTCAATCGCCCGGCACCAGCGCCACCGTCTGCAGAGAACTGGCTGGGAACAGACGATCAGGGCCGTGATGTGCTGGCCCGCATTTTATACGGCCTGCGTCTTTCGATTCTGTTCGGCCTGATGCTTACCCTCGGCAGCACACTGCTGGGTGTTACCGTTGGAGCGTTGCAGGGATACTTTGGTGGACGAGTCGATCTGTACGGTCAGCGATTTATGGAGGTGTGGAGCGGCCTGCCGGTACTTTACCTGCTGATTATTCTGTCCGGTCTGGTGGATACCGGCTTCTGGAGTCTGCTGATTATTCTGCTGCTGTTTTCCTGGATGCCACTGGTAGATATGGTGCGGGCAGAATTCCTCAAAGCAAAGAATTATGAATATGTGCTTGCCGCCCGCGCCATGGGGCTACCCCATCATCGTTTAATCCTGCGTCATATCCTTCCCAATGCGCTGGTCGCCACCCTCACCTATCTGCCGTTTCTGTTATGCGGAGCCATTACCACACTGGCCTCTCTAGACTTCCTTGGCTTTGGACTGCCCTCCGGCTCCCCATCACTGGGTGAGCTGATTGCCCAGGGCAAACATAACCTTCAGGCCCCCTGGCTGGGTATTTCCGCATTTCTGACCACCACACTGTTGCTGGTGCTACTGGTATTTATTGGCGAAGCGGCCCGGGATGCCCTTGATCCAAAAATTGTTACGGGGGGACAGTCATGACCTCCTCACAAAACAAGAAAAACACACCACTTTTACAGCTCACCGATATGTCGGTGGTGATCAAGAACAACCAACGCACACTGGTTGAAGATGTCAGCCTGACTCTTCACTCGGGGGAAACCTTAGCTTTGGTCGGTGAATCTGGTGCCGGCAAATCCTTAACCGCTTTTGCCATTGCCCACCTGTTACCGGACTCCATGACGATCACCGGAGAAATCCATTTTGAAGGCGTTCGACTCGATCAACAGGACAATCGCTATTTACAGAATCTGCGTGGCGACAAGATCGGCTTTGTCTTTCAGGAACCAATGACAGCCCTGAACCCCCTGCACCGGGTTGGAGATCAGGTTGCTGAAGTGCTGATTCGTCATCTGGGTTTGAAAAGACAGAACGCTCGAACCGAGGTCATCAAACTTTTTGAAGAGGTGGAGCTGCCAGAGCCTGAGCAGCTATTCACACGCCTGCCCCACCAGCTATCCGGGGGACAACGTCAGCGCGTCGTTATCGCTATGGCCATCGCCTGCAAACCGCGCCTGCTGATCGCTGATGAGCCGACCACCGCGCTGGATGTCAGCCTGCAGCATCAGATTATGAATTTGCTGATCCGAATCCAGAATAAATATGGCATGGCGCTATTGTTTATCAGCCACGATCTGGGACTGGTGCGACGTTATTGCCAGCGAGCCTGTGTTATGGCCAATAAAAAGATTGTTGAGCAGGGGGATACGGAAACCCTGTTTACTCAGCCTCAGCATGCCGTCACCAGGAATCTGATTTGCAGTGAACCCTCCGGCCGCCCTTCTCCGTTGCTGGTGAAGCCTGAACGTTGCCTGGAGCTGGAAGACTTTTCCGTTTTCTACCAACCGGCTCGCCGCAGCTGGTTCAGAAGCACAGAGCAGGCCAAGCCTACAGTCCAACAGCTTGATCTCAACATCCGGGCTGGCGAAACCCTGGGATTGGTGGGTGAAAGTGGTTCAGGAAAAACCACCTTGGGTATGGCCCTATTAAAACTCTTAAGGACCGAGGGCGCTTATCAGTTTTGTGGTCACCCTTTGCACGACTGCAATGAAAAACAGTTCCGACCTTACCGTAAAGAGATCCAGCTGGTGCTCCAGGATCCGTTTGGCAGCCTGAATCCCCGGCTGACTATTCGGGACATTATTGAAGAAGGTCTTGTTCTGCATACAGACCTTACCAGAGAGCAGCGGCAGCAGTTGATACGACAAACCCTGGAGGATGTGGGTTTTGGTGAACATCAGGGCTGTCTGGAAGCCCTACTGAACAGATACCCCCATGAGTTTTCCGGAGGGCAACGTCAACGCTTTGCCCTTGCGCGGGCTCTGGTACTGAAACCGAAACTGATTATCATGGATGAACCAACTTCATCATTGGACCGCTCCCTTCAGCAGCAACTTATCGAGTTACTGCGTCAGCTCCAGCATCGCTACCAAATCGCCTACCTGTTTATCAGCCATGATCTGAGTGTGGTGCGTTGTCTCAGTCATCGGCTGGCAGTGATACAGCATGGTCATATCGTCGAAACCGGCGACACCGAGCAGGTATTAACCAACCCGCAACACCCCTACACCCAGCAGATGGTCAGTGTCGCTTTTCCAGAGTCACCGCCCTAACCCCTTAGCAACGAGAAGACGCCGGTTTCACCCTGATTTCAATCAGGCAAGCTGGCACGAAGTTGATGTGAGCGGAATAAGCCCCACACATATGATTGTATAAATTAAATATCAAACACAACGTCCCACTTGATGTACAAGGCTTCTCTATACTCCTGCCGCGGCAAAACAGCC
Source organism: Parendozoicomonas haliclonae (assembly GCF_900174585.1). Classification (GTDB taxonomy): domain Bacteria; phylum Pseudomonadota; class Gammaproteobacteria; order Pseudomonadales; family Endozoicomonadaceae; genus Sansalvadorimonas; species Sansalvadorimonas haliclonae. The sequence continues at coordinate 131,842 of NZ_FWPT01000007.1, forward strand.
TGTCATCCACTGGTTTGCCGTCCCTCCTTTTTACCGACCGGAGTTAACACCATGAACCGAAGTCAGGCCTTGCTGTTCAGTTCTGTGTTTGCCTTAGCCGCCCATAGCCATGGTGAGTCAGCCATGGCCGAACTTATTAATAATATTCCTCCACAGGGGATCTGGGCTCACAACTTCACCACCCTCCTGCGTTCTGCTGAACCCGATCAATGGGGCAACTGGAATCTGGATACGTCCATCACGCCCGGCGCAGTCGGATATATTGATACCAACTCCGGTGAGTTTGTTCGTCTGGCGGTTATGCCCGGTACAACGTCAACCACCACTCCCCTCTCCGCTTCAATCAAACTTTCCACCGACTATGTCACCTCCAGACAATTTAATGTGAATCTGGACGATGACATCCCGGTACATATCACCCCGGGAGCGACGGTCACCCCCAATATCGGCTTAACGGCGGAGTGGGAGTTCAAACGCAGTGGCTCTCTGGCCGTGCAATGGGCAACCGAGAGTCAGGAGCAGATAGATAATCCAGTCACGACCATGACCCAGAATCTGACCTGGCTGGAGTCGGAAGCCGGCAAGGTGGGCATGTACGACAGCGAATATGGTATTCAACAGGGCTTTGGTATGGTAACCGGTGTCGTCTGGGCGCGCAGTGGTATGAATGCCGGCTCCCTCTCCGACTCATCGACGCTGAGCTTTACCGGCAAGGTTAACGGTATTGAAAGCATGTTTGGTCTGGATGGCGCTAACAGTAATAACAGCGCCGCCTTCTCATCCATGTCGACCGATGGCGCACTGAACACTTATTCCTGGCCGGCGACCAGCAATACCACCACGTCCACCCTGATCCCCATCGCCTACAGCTTTGCTTCGGCCAGCGGGACCACCATTATTCCCAGCTGGATTGGTACGGTGAATGCATTTGAAATCGTGCTGAACAATACCCACAGCAGCTATATCGTGGAAGCCGATCTGGAGTATGTGACGACGGAAGGAAAAACCGTCACCAGCAGTACCTCTGTCACCGGCGGATTGAGCACGTCACTCAGCGATATCCCACTGGACGCAACCAACCTGTCATTGAAGCTGCGCTTTGTCGGCACCATTCACAGCAGTTACTACACCATGCACTGGGAGAAGCCTCTGGGCCACTGGCTGACCGGACAGCGCCATATCGATCTTTACGGCATCTGGCCGGGACCAACTTCCTACAAGATTCTGGAAGAAGATAACCTGCAGAAATAATACGTACAAAAAAGGGCAGGTTCATAAGCCTGCCCTCTCGATATTCCCAATTGGGGTAATTTATTTCACCAACTGAGCCTTGGGGAACAGCCGGAAAAAGTTATCCGTTGTCGTTTGAGCCAGCTCCTCAACAGATACACCTTTCAGCTCTGCAAGGAATCGGGCGACATCGGCCACAAACTGCGGCTCATTGGATTTGCCTCGATGAGGCACAGGCGCAAGATACGGCGAGTCTGTTTCAATTAGCATCCGGTCCAGTGGCATCTTTTTCGCCACTTCCCGTAGAGCCTCGGCATTTCGGAAGGTGACAATACCGGAGAAAGAGATATAGAAGCCCAGATCCATAGCCGCTTTGGCCATATCCCAGCTTTCGGTAAAGCAGTGCAATACACCGGCAGCTTCAGGACTGGCGTGGGCCTTTAACAGATCCAGCGTATCCTGACGGGCATCGCGGGTATGCACAATCACCGGCAGGCCTGACGCCTTGGAGACTTCCAGCTGAGTGACAAAGCGGGACAACATCACATCCTTACGCTCTTTGGCGTAAAAATAATCCAGACCGGCTTCGCCAATGGCGACCACCTTATCGTGGCGAGCCATAGCCAGCAGCTCATCAGCCGTAGCCTCACGAGCCTTGTTTTCCAAGGGATGAACACCGACGGAAGCCCAGATATTATCCTGCTCAGCCAGTTTCAGTACCGCCGGAAAGTTCTCCATATCAATACAGACACAGAGGATGCCATCCACCCCGGCCTGACGGGCAGCGCGAATGGCAGCCTGCACATCACCGTCGTACGGGGTCAGATCCAGACGATCAAGATGGCAGTGGGAATCAATAAACATAACTTCTCAACAAATCACGCCCTGCAATAACCAAGACAGGCCTTATAGGGTATTGGTTGGACGATCGGATTTCAGTGCACCGGCCAGATGGGTTTCAATCTTGCCGCGCACCGTATCGTCGGTGTCGGTAAACTGGATACCGATACCCGGCTTGCGGTTACCCTGGGCACCCGCAGGTGTCACCCAGACAACACGCCCGGCCACCGGCAACTTGCCCGGCTCATCCATCAGGCTCAACCGCAGGAAAACTTCATCACCTACCTCATACGCCTTGAGTGTAGGAATAAACAGCCCTCCCCCCTGTAGAAAAGGCATATAGGCCGCATAGAGGGTCGGCTTATCTTTAATGGTGACGGTCAGCATACTGCCGCGACCGGATTTCGCCTCCGACATGGCATTTCTTCCTTCTTCTATCTGTGCGCCTGCACTCAGACGACACTTATCTCTATTAGTCTACAGGCTTTTTCGGCAATGGGCTGCAATCAGCAGCGATCAAACGCTCAGCCCGAGCCAGCGGGTCAAAACCGACTCCAGCAACAGCTGCTTGTTCAGGTTCACCTGAGAGAGCATCAGGGAACGCTGCTTCACCAGCCAGGCATGGGTTTCCAGCAGTGTTTTCTGGCCGGCACGGTCAGCAATATAAGCCAGCATCTTCTGCATATCTTCAGTTGCCAGAAACTGTTTATCCTGGGCGGCAGAGTAACGAATCATTTCCTGCAGCCACAGGGTCAGCCATTCCAGCACCACAACCGCATCATAGTTCTGCCACTTGATGGCGATCTCTGCCGGAGTCTTCTGTCCGCGGGTTAATTCAGCCAGCGTACTTTTCATTGCGTCCCGCTGATCCAGCAGCCCTTCCTTGTCATAGCGCAGGGCCGTGGATGGCTCACCGGCCGCCAGCTGTAAAAGTGTACGGGCCCGTTCCTGATCAGGAATCGCGTGCGCCAGCCACTGCAACGCCTCATCCGTAGAAGGGCGTGAGAACAGAATCTGCTGGCAGCGGCTGCGAATGGTCGGCAACAGGCTGCTGACCTGCTCACTGACCAGCAACATCAGCGTATCCCGACCCGGCTCTTCCAGACATTTCAGCAATGCGTTGGCAGAGCTGGTGTTCATCCCTTCCGCAGGACACAACACCACAACCCGGTAACCGCCCTGCTGCGGGGTCTTCTCGGTAAACTCGATCATATGGCGCACCTGCGCCACCTTGATCTGCTTGCCGCGCTCTTCCGGCTCAATTAACAGCAGATCCGGATGAGTGCCCGCCTTATTCAGCAAACAGTTTCGGCACTGCCCGCAGATCTTTTCACCCTGTTTGTTTTGGCACAGCACATATTGGGCAAAGGCCAAAGCAAACTGACGCTTGCCTACGCCGGTCTGACCTTTCAACAGCAAAGCATGGGGAAGCTGATCTTCCGCCAGACGGCGGGATAACTGCTGCCAGTTATCTGTCTGCCAGCTCATTGGCTCAACCAGACGATTCTCCGGCACGCTGGTATCAGACTTACTGGACCCGCTTTTACTAGGCATTCGACACCCGTGTATTCAGAGCCTGAGCAATCTGCGCCTGCACCTCAGGAATGGTTTTGGCGGCATCAATAATCACAAACCGATCGGCGTGGGCCGCAGCACGATCAAGATACCCCTGACGCACCCGCTCAAAGAAGTCATGCTTCTCCAGCTCAATGCGATCCAGTGCACCACGGGCGCCGGCCCTGGCCATGCCTTCCGCTACGGAGATATCCAGCAGCAGCGTCATATCTGGCTGCAGATCACCATGCACCAGATTTTCCAGGGTTGAGAGCGCGTTCAGATCCAGCCCTCGACCGGCGCCCTGATAGGCAAAGCTGGCATCGGTAAATCGATCACACAGTACCAGTTTGCCGGCCGCCAGAGCCGGTTTGATCACCTGTTCAATATGCTGGGCCCGGGCTGCAAACACCAACAGCAGCTCGGTCATATCACAGACCTTCTCATCACTGGCCTGCAACAACAGCTCACGGATACGTTCCGCAAACGGTGTACCGCCCGGCTCGCGGGTACGGACATAATCAATGCCCTGCTCTTCCAACCACCGGGCGATAAATTCCAGAGTGGTGGTCTTGCCGGCCCCTTCACCGCCATCTACGGTCAGGAAGAATCCCTGCGATGCGTCTGAAGTTAATTGGGTCGGTGTCATCATTCAGAATCCTGTTCACTCGCGGCCACCGGCAAATCCGGTGTACTGCGATAATCGCTGCGGCGGTTCAGCTGATACTTTCGCACAGCTCGGTTATGTTCCGCGAGCGTATTGTTAAAAACATGGGTGCCGTCGCCGCGGGCAACAAAGTAAAGCGCTTTGCCATCTGCCGGGTTCAGGGCTGCATGAATCGCATCCCGCCCTACCGAAGCGATAGGTGTCGGGGGAAGACCATTGATACGGTAGGTATTCCATGGCGTGCGGGTGTTGAGATCCTTGCGGCGGATACGACCATCATAATTATCACCCATACCGTAAATCACGGTGGGGTCACTTTGCAGACGCATACCTTTCTGCAGTCGACGAACAAAAACGCCGGCAATCACTGGCCGCTCGCTCGGTACAGCCGTCTCGCGCTCAATAATAGAAGCCATCACCAGCGCTTCATAAGGTGTCTTATAAGGCAGATTCGGCTGACGCTGCTGCCACTCTTCCTCGAGGACATCCACCAGACGCTCATGGGCGCGGCGAAGAATATCGAGATCAGTGGCACCGGCCTCATAGAAATAGGTATCAGAAAAGAACAGACCTTCCGAAGAAGGTGCCTTCATCTGCAGCAGCGAGGTGATCGCTGTTTGGCGCGGTTCATCGGCGGTCAGTTTCAGACGGCTGTCCGACCACTGGGCCAGACTTTCATCGAGAGTGCGACCTTCCACCAACATCACTTCATGCTGAATCACATCACCGGACGCCAGATGATCCACCAGACCGGCAACGGTAAGGCCCGGTTCAATCTCATACTCGCCAGCCCGCAGGCGGGTTTCCAGTCCGGAAATACGACCATAAAGACGCAACAACAGCGGCTCATCAACCAGACCGACCTGATGTAAGGCTGCGGTCACATGGGAGAAGCTTTGCCCCCGCTCGACAACAAAGACGGTGCCATCATGGGCAGGGACTGAACTGTTCAGCCAGTTTTTAAAATAGAGTCCGGCTGCCGCTGCAGCAGCCACCGCCAGCACAAAGCAGACCGCAACAACGATCAATAAACGTTTAACCATCGACATGAAAGAGCTGAAAAACCTCTTGCTGAACCCTGCGGGTCACCGGGCCAGGTTGCCATTGTCTGCCTTCGCAGGAGACAACAGGCACCACACCCATCACACTGTTACCAATAAATACTTCATCCACAGCCAGCAGCTGCTCTCGGCTAACCGATGCAATCGTCACGGCTTCACTCTGGCAAAGCCACCGGCGCAATACACCGTTCACACCACACAGACTGAGATCCGGGGTGATAATGCGCCCGGATTCTACCAGAAACAGATTGGACATGGTGCCTTCAATCACCCGCCCCTGCAGATCCTGCATCAACCCTTCACCAAAGTCGGTGCCATTCAGTTCATCCCGCGCCAGCACCTGCTCCAGGCGGTTGAGATGCTTGTGTCCGGCAAGAGCGGGTGAATGCCCTAAAGGTGTCGTACAGAACATCACGCTGACACCATCACGGGAACGATGATCCGGTAACGGAACCGGTGCAAACCAGCCCAACACGGTTCGTCCTCCAGCACCGGCGGGATTATAACCCCGTCCGCCACTGCCCCGGGTCACCATAATCTTCAGGGTGCCATCCTGCCGGCCAGCCAGAAAGTCGTTCAGCTGAGTACGCAGCAACACTTCATCCAGCGGCAGAGATAATGCACGACAGGAGTCTGTGAGACGCTGCCAGTGCAGATCAAAGAAGGGGATCTGACCCTGCACAACCCGGATGGTTTCAAAAACACCATCACCATACTGGAAGCCACGGTCGGTCAATGGCACCGCCGTGGCAGGCTCACCATCCACCCAGAACATCGGTGCCTGTTCGCTGCTCACACGCTTACCTTCTGTTTATTCAAAACGGGAAAAGGCCAGTGTCGCATTGGTGCCACCAAAGCCAAACGAGTTAGACAGCGCATGACGAATCGTCATGGCGCGCGCCTCGTGAGGCACATAATCCAGGACACAGCCTTCGTCGGGATTATCCAGATTAATGGTGGGAGGTGCGACCTGCTCCTGCAGGGCCTGCACCACAATCGCTGCTTCCAGCGCACCTGCCGCGCCCAGAAGATGTCCGGTCATGGATTTGGTGGAACTGACCGCCAGCTTGCGCGCATGATCGCCAAACACCTGCTCTATAGCTCTGGATTCCACAACATCACCGGCCGGGGTCGAGGTACCGTGGGCATTGATATAGTCAATCTCGCTCTCATTCAATCCAGCATCACGCAAAGCGCCCTGCATGGCCTGCACAGCACCATGACCATCCTCAGGTGGCGTGGTCATATGATGGGCATCGCCGCTCATGGCAAAACCGGTCAGTTCGGCAAGAATAGTGGCACCACGGGACTGAGCATGTTCGAGTGATTCCAGCACCACCGCTCCAGCACCGTCCGACAGAACAAAGCCATCACGATCACGATCCCAGGGGCGACTGGCCGCTTCCGGATTATCGTTATTGGCAGAGAGAGCACGGGCGGCAGAGAAGCCAGCAATGCCAATAGACGCCGAACCTTTCTCGGCTCCGCCGGCAATCATCACATCGGCATCACCCCAGGCAATGGTGCGGGCAGCCATGCCAATACAGTGGGTGCCGGTGGTGCAGGCGGTGGTAATGGCATAATTCGGCCCACGCAGGTTGTACTGCATCGACAACCAGCCGGCAATCATATTGGTAATCGCAGAGGGAATAAAAAATGGAGACACACGACGAGGGCCTTTCTGCTCAAGCAGGCCAACAGTATCCTGAATAGCGGTAATACCACCGATCCCGGAACCAAAGGCAACACCGGCACGAGGGCTCAGTGCATCGGTAATTTCCAGACCGGCCTGCTGCATGGCATCCACAGCTGCAGCCATACCGTACTGAAGAAAGATATCCATCTTGCGGGCATCTTTGGGCGAGAACCAGTCCCCGGCCTGAAAGTCTTTGACAGCCCCACAGATTTTTACCGGGTAATCGCTGGTATCAAAATGCTCTATTCGACTGATGCCGCTCTGCCCGGCCAACAGTCCCTGCCAGGTTTTCCGGAATCCGGAAGCCAGAGGTGTAATCGCTCCCACCCCGGTAACCACAACGCGTCTTCTATTGGATTGATTATTGGCCTGATGCGCCATGATGCTCTCCTGCATCTCCTGTTGCAGATTTTTTTATTTTTGTCAGAGGTTCACGTCCAAACCCCTTAAACAGAAAGGCCGCACTTAACGGATGTCAGGTGCGGCCTTTCAGGAATTTTTTATCGATTACTGGTGAGCAACAACGTAATCAATGGCTTCCTGCACAGTCGTGATCTTTTCAGCTTCTTCATCTGGAATTTCAGTTTCAAACTCTTCTTCCAGTGCCATCACGAGTTCTACCGTGTCAAGGGAGTCAGCACCGAGATCTTCAACGAAGGAAGACTCATTGCTTACTTCCTCTTCCTTCACGCCAAGCTGTTCGCAAACAATTTTCTTGACGCGCTCTTCAATAGTACTCATGCCTAACTTTGCTCCTGTTAATCCATGCAGCCTTGCTGCGAGAGACTAGTTTATATAAACGGCTGAAATAATTTCAAGCCTTTAAACGTTCCAATAATAACCGAGTCTGTCTTTAAACTCCGCATATTTTCACGGCAAAAACATCAAAATACCGTGAAATACGCATAAAGACCTACCCCATATACATGCCGCCATTGACCTGCAGGGTCTCACCGGTAATGTAGCCACCTTCTGCACCAGCAAGGAAAGCCACGACACCGGCAATCTCTTCCGGCTGACCAAGACGGCCCAGCGGAACCTGATTCAGCAGGTTCTGACGATGCTCTTCCGGCAGGCCACTGGTCATATCGGTATCGATAAAGCCCGGCGCAACAGCATTAACTGTAATATTCCGACTGCCCAGCTCGCGCGCCAGGGAACGGGTAAAGCCTTCGAGGCCCGCCTTGGCTGCAGCATAGTTGGATTGTCCGGCATTGCCCATGGAACCCACCACGGAACTAATGTTGATAATCCGGCCAAAGCGCGCTTTGGTCATGGCCCGCATACAGGCCTTGCTCATCCGGTAGATAGACGTCAGGTTAGTATCAATCACACTGCCCCATTCGTCATCTTTCATGCGCATCAGGATGTTGTCCTTGGTGATACCGGCATTGTTCACCAGTACCAGCGGCGCACCAAACTGCTCTGTGACGGTTTTCATCACTGCATCTACAGATGCCGCATCAGTCACATCCAGACACAGACCTGTGCCCTGCACGCCATGCTCGGCCAGCACGGCAGAAATGGCATCAGCACCCGACTGACTGGTCGCCGTGCCGACTACGGTAGCACCCGCCGCGCCCAGACGCAGAGCAATTGCCCGGCCGATACCACGGCTGGCACCTGTTACCAGCGCGACCTTACCGGCCAGTGCTGCACTCTCCTGCTGCATGCCTATGCATCCTCTCTCAACAAAAGGGACTCAGCCTTCCCCAACCATGGGAAAAGCCGACAAACTTTCCAGCGGAGTCACAGTCGCACTGCGATCAATCCGCTTGCTCAAGCCGGCCAGAACCTTGCCCGGGCCGCACTCATAAAACTGGTCAACGCCATTGGCAATCATCAGCTGAACACTTTCTACCCAGCGTACCGGCTGGCTCAGCTGATCAACGAGATTAGCACGCAATGCATTCACATCGGTGACAATGGCCGCAGACACATTCTGCACCACAGGAATCTGTGGAACCGAGAAGGTAATACCGGCCAGATCCTGCTCCAGACGAACTGCCGCAGGCTCCATCAGCGCACAATGGGATGGAACACTCACCGGCAGAGGCATAACCTTGCGGGCACCTGCCGCAGAGAAGGTTTCTACCGCACGCTTGACGGCGGACGCAGAGCCTGCGATCACAACCTGACCCGGCGAGTTAAAATTCACTGCAGACAAAACCTCACCCGGATGGGCGGTTTCTGCACACAGGGCAATCACCTTGTCATCATCCAGACCCAGCACTGCGGCCATGGCACCTTCACCCTGCGGTACCGCTTCCTGCATATATAGGCCACGGTTATGAACGATGCGTACAGCATCAGCAAACTCGATCACACCCGCAGCCACCAGAGCCGAGTATTCACCCAGACTGTGACCTGCCACGTAGGCCGGCACCTGACCGCCACGGGCACTCCACAGACGCCACAGTGCAATACTGCCCGCCAGCAAAGCCGGCTGGGTATTCTGTGTAGAGTTCAGCTGTTCAGCTGGACCATTAAGAATCATGTTGCGCAAATCAAAACCGAGAACATCACTGGCTTCAACCAGTGTTTCGTTCACAACCGGTTCAACATCAGCAATATCAGCCAGCATACCAACTGACTGGGAACCCTGCCCTGGAAAAATAAATGCAGTACTGGTACTCATGGAAGCTGCAAAGTCCTGTTTCTGAATGACCCCATTATAGGGAAACGAAATGTGCAGTAGGTAATAAAATGTTTCTCGGACATTGCCGTATGGTAACAACCGTATGACAACTTCAAGACACACCTGAGACTAGAGCGCCTGAAAAGCCGAAGATACATAATACAGAATTTTTTATCAGCCGCCTCGGCCACTGAAAACAGATAAAGAACGACACTCGCCGTTTAAGAAAGGATTCACAAAAACTACAGCAACTCTTCCAGTCGCTCATTAATGCGATGCACGGCATTGTGCTCAACCGCCCGGACCGCCTGATCAATGGCAAAACCAAACTGGCGGGCATCGGCCGCCCCGTGGCTTTTCACCACGATACCCTGCAGGCCAAGCAACATGGCACCATTATAACGACCGGGATCAATACTGGCCGCCATCGGCTTAAATAACGGCTTCAACAATTTGAGCAGAACCTTCTGCCAGCTGTTGAGCCCGACACCAGCCGCCAACTTGTGTGCCACCATACGCACCGCAGCCTCACTGGCCTTCAGCGCAACGTTACCGGCAAAGCCGTCGCAGACCACGACATCAACCCGACCGGAATACAGATCATCGCCTTCGATAAAGCCGGCGTAATTTAACGACTCGTGACTTTCAATCAGCTGCTGGGCAAGACGAACGGTCTCACTGCCCTTGATATCTTCTTCGCCGACATTCAGCAGACCAACGGAAGGGTTGACCACATCATAGACTTCGCTTTTCAGCAGCGAGCCCAGTACGGCAAATTGAAACAGGAGATCAGCGGAGCAATCGACATTGGCACCCAAATCCAGCAGCAGCGTGCCGCCTGCACTGGTTGGCACCTGCCCGACAAGTGCGGGCCGGTCGATACCGGGGAAAGTCTTGAGAAGGTGACGCCCCATTGCCATCAGCGCTCCGGTATTACCGGCACTGACACAGGCCTGGGACATTCCCATGGCAACCTGCTCAACGGCAAGCCACATGGACGAGTCCTGCTTGGAACGCAGAGCTCGGGAAGGACGTTCATCCATACTGACCGTCTGGGCAGCATGAACAACGGTCACCCGATCACTCACCTCACGCGACAGATGCTCACGAATAAACCGCGAATCACCTACCAGCACCAGATGAAGATGCGGGTGCCGTGTCAGCGCATCCTGCGCCGCGCAGATACGAGAACGGGGACCGCAGTCCCCGCTCATCACATCCAGCGCAATGGTCGTTATCTGACCCAAAACGCGGATTACTCGCCCTTGGAAGCGATAACTTTCTTGCCGCGGTAGAAGCCGTCTGCAGTCACGTGGTGACGACGATGAACTTCACCGGAAGCTGCGTCTACAGACAGAGCTGGGCCAGTCAGAGCATCGTGGGAACGACGCATGTCGCGCTTGGAACGGGTTTTACGGTTCTGTTGAACTGCCATGGTAAATCTCCTAAATAATCACTTGCCGGCTTTCAGACCGGCCAGCACACTAAACGGGTTAGGACGCTGGGGTTCTGGCTCCAGCTCCTCAGCACTGCCTTCCGGCATCGTGCTGTATGCTTCCTGCCCGCTGTGACAAGTTTCGTTCTCGTGGTAAGCAAAACCCGGCATACACAGCAGGATTTCCTGCTCGATGAAAGGCAGCAGCTCAACAGCTTCCTCTTCCACGATCAGCGGATCGAGATCAGCCGGTAAGTTACCAGCCTGCTCTTCATTCCGCACAACTGCCACACTGACAGGAGCCACAACGTCAATCTCAGCCACATCAAGACAGCGTTCACAGATCATATCGATCGTAGTGGAAACCTGGCCCTTAATCAGAGGTCGACGTTGTTCATCAACCTCAAACTGGAGCGAGACTTTCACCACACCTCGATCATCTGCCAACAGCTCTGTCAACCTGGGGCATGAGGCTACAGGCACTTCCCCTTCAAAGAAGGCATTTTGATATGCCAGCTTGCGTGGTGAAAAGTGCTTGGGTAACTGTCCGGTAAACATAAGCGCGCCATAATAGGGACATGCCATCCCAGTGTAAAGATGCAAAGCATGATTTCCCCGCAGGGAATTGACCCTATAGACTAGCGCGATTGCTTACATAAAGCCGAACAAACGCGCTTTTTGGGTATTATTTTACCGAACAACTGCTTACAGACCAACATGAAAACCATTCTGGCTTCAGGCTCACGCTATCGGCACCAGCTGCTCGAGCGGCTAAACCTCGCGTTTACAGGTATCAGCCCCGATATTAACGAAACACCCCACCCCAATGAATCACCGACAGACTTGGCTCTGCGACTCAGCCTGGAAAAAGCCCAGGCGATTTCCAGCCTGCATCCAGACGCTCTGGTTATCGGCTCCGATCAGATTGCCGTATTACACGGACAGATTCTCGGCAAACCCGGCACCCGGGACAAAGCCATAGAACAGCTCACCCAGGCCTCTGGCCAGCGGGTCACCTTTCTGACCGGTCTGTGCATTATCGCACCCGGGCTGGCAGAACCGCGAGTCAGCACAATTCCCTACCATGTGGAATTTCGAGAGCTAAAGCAGGAAGAAATTGAGCGCTATATCGACAGTGACCAGCCACTGGATTGTGCTGGCAGCTTTAAATGGGAAAAGCTGGGCATCAGCCTCTTCAAAAGAATGGAGGGTGATGACCCGACAGCTCTGGAAGGGCTGCCACTCATCACCCTGAGCGCATGGTTAAGGGATCTGGGCCACCAAATTCCTTAACAGATTCTAAAGATCAGCGAACCACAGGACCTTCCAGCCCCAGGCTCACACTCAGCGTGTGGGCCATGCTGGCACCAATCTGGCTGGCAAAGCGATCCAGCACATTCGGCTTCATGGTGAAGTCGACAATATCCTCAGCACCAATCACTTCCCGCGCCACATAACCAGAGCTGCCCAGACCGTCAACCAGACCCAGGTCCTTGGCCTGCTCACCGGTCCAGATCAGGCCGGTAAACAGAGAAGGATCATCGGACAGGCGATCACCACGCCCCGCCTTCACACTTTCAATAAACTGCTCATGGATATTGCCCACGGTTTTTCGCAGATGCTCAGCAGCGACTGGATCTTCCGGCTGGAAAGGATCCGTCAGAGCCTTGTGATCACCAGCCCCATAGAAACGACGAGTCACACCCACCTTCTCCATAGCCTCAGTCACACCAAAGGTCGCCATATAGGCACCAATAGAACCCACAACAGAGGCACGGTCGGCATAAACCTCATCTGCAGCGGACGCTATATAATAAGCTGCAGAGGCACCAACATCGGAAATCACCGCATAGACTTTGACATCCTCACGGGTCGCCTTAAGGCGGTTAATCTCATCGTAGATATAACCCGCCTGAACCGGACTGCCACCCGGGCTATTGATCCGCAGGATCACGCCCTTCACCTTGGCATCCTCAAAAGCGCCGCGCAAACCGGTCACAACAGTGTCAGCACTGGCATCACGATCAGCAGCTATCACCCCGTTAATTTCCACAAGGGCGGTATATTCCTGAGGCTGCGGCTTCGCCGACTTCATGGAGAACGCCACAGACCCGATAGCTGCAAACAACCAGATAAACAGCAGCACACGGAAGAATATTTTCCAGCGACGGGACCGACGCTGCTCCAGCAGTGCACCCATCAGCAGTTTTTCTATTAACTGGCGGTCCTCAGACACACCTGCATCCCGGCTTTCGGACATTCTTCTTCCTCAAACTTAGCTGTCGTTATAATCGTGCCGGCTGACACCAACATGCTCAGCGGGCCATACCATCCAGAACTTTTACCAGTTCTGCCGGCAAAGGAGCCTCAAACTCCCGATAACTCCCATCAGGTAGGTTAACGCCGACCTTTCTCGCATGCAAAAACAGCCGATCCAAACCGACCTTCTCCGCCAGCTCACGGGTCTGTTCATAGCCATACTTCACATCACCCAGAATCGGATGCCCGGTATGCTGAGTGTGCACACGAATCTGATGCGTACGCCCGGTCTCCAGACTGGCTTCAACCAGTGTTGCATCCTGATAACGCTCCATGACCCGGAAACGGGTTTTCGATCGCTTACCTTCAGGGTGCACCGTCACCATGCGCTCGCCGGACTGCAAAATATTTTTCTGCAGCGGTGCATCAACCAGCTCTTTACGGGCCGGCCAGCGACCATCCACCAAAGCGTTATACACCTTTAACATATGGTGCTCACGAATCTGGGCGTGAAGATGACGCAACAGGCTGCGTTTCTTGGCAATCAGCAGACAACCTGAGGTATCCCGGTCGATCCGGTGCACCAACTCCAGGAAACGACAATCCGGACGCAGCTGACGCAACGCCTCAATAACCCCCAGACTGACGCCACTGCCACCATGCACCGCAAGACCGCTCGGCTTGTTCAGCACCAGCAAAGCATCATCTTCATAAAGAATGGCGCTTTCTATCTGTTGAGCCACCTGCATACCCGGAACAACCGGTGCCTTGGCTTCAGAGACTCGTACCGGCGGCACCCGCACCACATCACCGGCTGCCAGCTTGGTTTCCGCTTTGGCCCGACCTTTATTCACCCGCACTTCGCCTTTGCGAATAATGCGGTAAACGTGAGTTTTGGGAACACCCTTCAGAACAACCCGAAGAAAATTATCCAGCCGCTGACCGGCCTGATCTTCATCAACGGTCACCATACGTACACTAACTGCCGCAGGTGTCGCTTCAGAAACACGGGCAGCACCACGGTCAGCAGTCGGCTTTCTGGGGCCACGTGCGCCATCACGACTACCCTTACGGGCATCCGGACGGGTACTGCTTTTGGCACCCTGACGGGCGGATACGGGCTTATCCCGATGAGACTTTCGGTTCATTTTACGCGCAGAGGGAGAAACATCTTTCATCATTCGCTTATGTTACCAGTTTTCTAGTAGTTTGAAGCACTTGCGAATAGCTGATATATTTCCAGAGTTACCCCGGCTGGTGCAAAGCCGTGGTCAGAAAATGTAACAAAGCGATAAGTAACCTGCACAAAAACCCTGTGACCGCCATCAGTGGAAGAGTGTCATCTCCACACAGGTTGTCAGATACTCTGATGAAGCCTGATGAAAAGATGCCGAAGTCATTTTCAGCGGTTTTTGTCCAAGGTGAGTCTGTACGGACAGCACGAGAAAACGCCGCTGTGACCGGTAAGGCCCATATTTTGAGCGCCTGCAGCTAATTTTCGATCTGCAGGCTTTGAGTAAACCAGCGCTATTCAGCCTATTGCTGGCGCTCCTAAAAATTCACTCAGTAGTCAAGCGCTCAGGCACTCGATCACTGTCTGGAAAACATTGCTGGAAAGTTCCTCAACAAACGGAACACGCAAACCAGACAACAGATAAGACCTGAACCTTGGTTCGCCGGGGCTACCCGCCCGAAGGCGAGATCAGCTTCTCCCGTTACACCCGGAGAGGCAAATCCCTGAACAGCTCCTCGTGATGGCTGCAGGATGAGAAAAAGAATGAATATTAGGAGCCGTCGGACACAGTCTGGATAGCCCTACAATACAATTTGGATTTGCATGAAAAGAATGCTTATCAATGCGACACAGCAGGAAGAACTGCGTGTTGCTCTGGTCGATGGCCAGCGTCTGTATGATCTTGATATTGAGTCCGGCGCCCGCAAGCAAAAGAAAGCCAATATCTACAAAGGCAAGATTACCCGCGTAGAACCCAGCCTTGAAGCCGCCTTCGTTGACTTTGGTTCCGAGCGCCACGGCTTCCTCCCCCTGAAAGAGATCTCCCGCGAATACTACTCCGGAAACTCCGGTTCCGGTCGTGCCAGCATCAAGGATCTGATCCGCGAAGGCCAGGAAGTTATCGTTCAGGTTGATAAGGAAGAGCGTGGCAACAAGGGTGCCGCCCTGACCACTCTGGTCAGCCTGGCCGGCCGCTACCTGGTCCTGATGCCAAACAACCCTCGTGCCGGTGGCATCTCCCGCCGCATCGAAGGCGACGAACGTACTCAACTGCGTGAAGCTCTGGCTCAGCTGGATATTCCATCCGAAATGGGTGTAATCGTCCGTACCGCCGGCCTGGGCCGCGGCGCTGAAGAACTTCAGTGGGATCTGAACTACCTGCTGCAGGTCTGGAACTCCATCAAAACTGCCACTCAGGATCGCCCAGCGCCATTCCTGGTGTATCAGGAAAGCAACGTCACTATCCGTGCGATCCGTGACTACCTGCGTCAGGATATCGGTGAAGTTCTGGTCGACAATCCGGTTGTTCACAAGGAAGCCCTGGACTTTATCAGCCAGGTGATGCCGCAATACCAGAGCCGTGTGAAGCTGTATCAGGACGACACACCTCTGTTCAACCGTTTCCAGATCGAAAGCCAGATTGAAACCGCCTTCCAGCGGGAAGTGAAACTGCCTTCCGGTGGCTCTATCGTTATCGATCCAACCGAAGCTCTGGTTTCCATCGACATCAACTCCGCCCGTGCAACCCGCGGCGGTGATATCGAAGAAACCGCACGCAACACCAACCTGGAAGCGGCTGAAGAAATCGCCCGCCAGCTGCGCCTGCGTGATATCGGCGGCCTGATCGTTATCGACTTTATCGATATGGGTTCCAACAAGAATCAGCGCGACGTTGAAAACAAGATGCGCGAAGCCCTGCAGATGGACCGTGCCCGCGTACAGCTGGGTCGCATCTCCCGCTTCGGTCTGCTGGAAATGTCCCGTCAGCGTCTGCGCCCATCCCTGGAAGAGACCAGTGGTATTGTCTGCCCACGCTGTAACGGCCAGGGCACTATCCGTGACATCCACTCCCTGTCCCTGTCCATCCTGCGCCTGGTGGAAGAAGAAGCTCTCAAAGAGCGTACTTCTGAAATCCGCGCCCAGGTTCCGGTACCGGTTGGCACCTTCCTGCTGAATGAAAAGCGTGATGCCATCAGCCGTATCGAGAAGCGCAGCAAGGCCCGCGTTCTGGTTATTCCAAACCCACACATGGAAACCCCGCACTTTGAAGTGCAGCGCCTGCGTGACGACCACGTAGCCGAAGAGTCCGTGAACAGCTTTGAACTGAGCGAGCAGAACCAGCCGGAAGAACCGGTTTATCTGCAGGAACAGGCTCCAAAGCCAACCACTGAAGCGGCGGTTCGTAACATTACTCCAGCTGCCCCGGCACCACAAAAGGCTGCCAAGCCTGCTGAGAAGCCATCCGGCGGCCTGCTGCGCGCTATCGCCAAGACCTTTGGCAGCCTGTTCTCCGCTCCGGAAGAGGCACAGCCGGAAGCGACTCCGCGCACCAAGAAGAACACCCGCGATAACGACAACCGCCGCAGCAATGAGCGCGGTGATCGTAGTGAGCGCAACGATCGCAACAACCGCAACGGTCGCAACAACGACCGCCGCCGGGAAGATCGCAACAATCGCAACGAACAGCGTCGCGAGCGTTCTGATCGCAATGATCAACGTAACGACCAGCGCAATGAGCGCGGCAATCGTAACGATGATCGTGATCAGCGCAACGAACGTCAGGGCAATGAAGAGCGTCGCGAGCGTCGTCAGCCGCAGCAGCGTCGTGACCGTAATGAGCAACGCAACGACCAGCGCAATGATCAGCGCAGCGAACGCGGCAACAGCCGTAACGATGAGCGCAGCAATGATCAACGCAACGACCAGCGTAATGAGCGCCGTGATGACCGTCGTCGCCAGGATGAGCACCAGGGCGATACTCAGGCCGAAAACCTGAACACCCAGCAGACCAGCGATAATGGTGATCAGGAAGAGAAGCGTCGTCGCCCTCGCAACCTGCAGAACCGTCGTCGTAACAACCGTCCATCCCAGCGCGATCGTGTTCAGCAGGACGCTACCACAGAAGCTGCAACACCAGCGGCTGAGAAGCCGGTTGAGCCAGCCAAGGCTCCACAGGAAGAACGCGCTAAAGAGCCCGCCAAGCCTGTTGCCGAATCCACTCCTAAGCCAGCTGTAGCAGAAGCGGCAAGCCAGAGCGAAGCTGCACCTGCAGAGCGCAAGCCAAAGCCTGAAGCACGTGCCGAGAAGGCTGACAAGGTTGAAGCTGAAGCCAAGCCTGTTGCTGCGGCAGCTGAAGAAGCAGCCAAGCCTGTAGAGGCAAAGCCAGCTCGCGAAGCAGAAGCTAAAGCCGAAGCACCTGCCGAGGTGAAAGCAGTCGCCAGCAAGCCTGCTGAAGAGAAGACTGTTGAGCATGCCCAGGAAGCTGCCAAGCCTGCCGCCGAACCAAAGGCTGAACAGCCTAAGGAAGAAGCCAAGCCGGAAGCAACCGAAGCAAAAGCTCCACGTCGTCGCCGCACCCGTGCTGCTAACGACCCTCGCGAGATCCGTCGTCGCCAGCTGGAGGCGGAAGCCGCTCAGGCTAACGCTCAGCCAGTTGCTACCGCTGCTCCTGCAGAAGCCAAGCCGGAACCGGTTGCCGCAATGGAACAGCCTAAGGCTGAAGCCCCTGCAGCAGAGAAGCCTGTTGTTTCTGAAAGCAAGCCTGCACCAGAAGCTCCTGCTCCTGCACCTACAGAACCAGCCAAGCCGGTTGTAGAAGCTGCCGTTGCTCCTGTAGAGCGCAAGGCCGAGCCTGTAACCGAAGCTGCTGCACCACAGCAGGAGACGGAATCCTCGAAAGCGGATGAAGAGCCAAACAAGGCCTCCAACCCTAACGAGTAATTCCTCTTCGGATAAAAAAAATCCCCGATCATTGATCGGGGATTTTTTTTGAGCATTGAAAATATTAACAGCAGGATTTTTTGAAGCTATTACTCAAGGCAACAACTACCCGTAGATTCTTGGCTCAATCTCCAGCTCGACAGCGAAGCGAGCCCAGACCGCCGCTTTGATTTCATCCGCCAGCGCGAGAATATCCTTACCACTGGCACCGCCATGATTCACCAATACCAACGCCTGATTTTGATACACACCGGCACTGGTCGCATGGGTGACACCTTTAAAGCCACACTGATCGATCAGCCAACCCGCAGCCAGCTTCCAGTGCCCTTCTCCGGCCGGATAAGCAACCAGATTTTCAAACTTACCCTTTAGTCTCTGGAAATGCGTCTCAGCCACGACCGGGTTCTTGAAGAAGCTTCCCGCATTGCCAATCTGGCCGGGATCAGGGAGTTTGGCCTCACGAATACGACAGACGACGTCACTGACCAGTGCTGCAGACACCGGGCAACCACGCTCCTGTGCCTCACACTCAACTTCGCGATGCAACTCACCATAACCCAGCGTGGGTGCAAAGGTCCGGGTGAGAGCAAAAGTCACGGAGGTAATAATAAAGCAGTCCCGATCTTCACCTTTAAAGACGGAATCCCGATACCCAAACCGGCAATCGTCACCAGCATAAGTAACCAGCTCACCGGTGCGGACATTAACCGCCTCCAGACTGTGGAACACATCCTGGATCTCAACACCATAGGCTCCGATATTTTGGATAGGCGCTGCGCCAACCGTTCCGGGAATCAGGGACAGGTTTTCCAGACCAAAGCAATCCTGCTCAAGCGTCCAGCACACAAAGCTATGCCATTCTTCACCGGCGGCAGCCCGAACCAGCACCTCACCATCCTGACCATCGATCAGCTCACGCCCCATAAAGCGCAGACAAATCACCAGCCCGTCATAATCATCAGCCAGAACCACATTGCTGCCACCACCGAGCGGCAGCACATCGACATCCTTCTCTTTGGCCCACACGAGAACAGCCTGAAGATCAGCAAGGGAATCAACGGTGGTGAAGTAACGCGCTATAGCAGGAAGGGAGAGAGTGTTATAAGGCTGCAGCTGTACATTCTGCTGCAACCAGGCAGGGGTATCGTTTCTCATAACATTTCCGTAAAGCTCACAGAGCCCCACTGCTGATACGGGCTACCAGATTATCAGCAGCCTCTTCGATAAGGTCGATCACCTGCTGGAAGCCCAGATCGCCACCGTAATAAGGATCAGGAACTTCGTCCATGACAGCGACTTCGGAGAAAGGTAAAAGCAGGTGCAGCTTATGACGATACTCTGCTGGGCAGGCAATCTGTAAATCCTGCAGATTGCTGTGATCCATTGCCAGAATCAGGTCGAACCGTGCAAAGTCAGCTGAAGAGACCTGACGTCCTCTTAACCGGGACAGATCATATCCCCGCCCAGCCGCTGCAGACTGTGCCCGAGAATCCGGAGACTTGCCCACATGCCAAGGGCCGGTACCAACAGAATCAAGACTGATCCGATCAGCCAGGCCAGCCTCATCAATTTTCTTTTGAAGTATGCCCTCTGCCGTTGGTGAACGGCAGATATTTCCCAGGCAAACCAGCAATATGTTTTCTACCGGCTTCAAACAATCACTCCCTGACGCGCCAGATAAACCGCCCGAACCCGTTCCAGATCTGCTTCGGTATCAACACCAGCCGGAGGGACTTCACAGGCCTCGGCCACATGAATACGTTCACCATTCCACATCACCCGCAACTGTTCCAGCTTTTCCAGCTGTTCCAGCGGGGATTCGCTCCAGGTCACAAACTTGTTTAGCAGGCTCACCCGGTAAGCATAAATCCCCAGGTGACGCTGATAGAGCGGAGAGTTGGCCATGGTCGCGCGACCAGACTCTTCAGCAAAACGGTCACGATCCCAGGGAATAGCTGATCGGCTGAAGTACAGCGCCAGCCCTTGGGCATCACTGATAACCTTAACGGCATTCGGATCAAACAGCTCATCCACACCGGATATTGGGTGAGACAGTGTCGCCACCGCGGCACTACGACAGCGCTTCAGATTTTCCGCCACCTGATCAATTACCTCAACCGGCACCAGCGGCTCATCACCCTGCACGTTCACCACGATTTGGTCATCCGGAAGATCCAGTTGCTTGACCACCTCCTGCAGACGATCCGTGCCGGTCGGGTGATCCGGGCTGGTCATGCAGACATCCGCGCCAAAACGCACCGCCACACCACGCACCTGCTCATCATCCGTGGCAATAATTACCCGCCCGGCACCACTGCGCGACGCCTGCTCCCAGACATGCTGGATCATGGGCTTGCCACCGATATCGGCCAGAGGCTTGCCTGGCAGGCGGGTGGATGCATAACGGGCCGGGATAATAACGGTATACGACATGGAGATCGTTCTTTCTCTGTGTCTGAATCAACAAAATCGGCGGATGGTTATCAGCCGATCAGAAGAACCGGCAGCAGGTGCCGGCTAAACCTTAAAGTACGAGTCAGAGGCGCTCGTCGGTAGTCAGAGTGCGAGCCTCGGATTCCAGCATCACCGGAATATCATCACGCACCGGGAATGCCATACCACAGGGACGGCAGACCAGCTCATCTTTCTCGCGATTATGGCTGAGATCCCCTTTGCACAGGGGACAGGCCAGAATTTCAAACAGTTTCTTGTCCATGGCTTCATTCCTGAACCATTGAATTAAACCGATGTTGCCGGTGCAGCATCAGAGGAAAGCGCAGCCAAACGGCTGAACAGTGACGACCAGAAAACCTCCGGCAGCTCTGCCTTAACCGGAAGATACCACCAGTTACACCGGGCAGCTTCCGGAAACACAGATGACACCAAAGGTCGACACTTCACCGCATCTTTGGCGGTCATTATAACGGCTCCCGGCACAAGGGAGGAAAAATCCTCAACCGAGAACGGATGATGGTCAGGAAATGGCTGTGGATTCACCTGAAAACCCTGCTGGCTGAGCGAATCAAAGAAGCGCTCCGGATTACCAATCCCGGCCACACCATAAACCACATCGCCAGACTGAGGCATACCGCCCTGTTCATCTCCGGAGACAGGGCGCAGATCGCCGGGCTGCAGAGTCATAATGTGAACATTGCCTTCCTGACCGCCCATCAGTGGCAGACGGGAACAATGCGCATCCGGTTGACCATTACTGATCACGAAATCGACTTCACTGAGACGAGAGGCCGGCTCACGCAAAGGGCCCGCGGGCAGGCAACAGCCATTCCCCAGCAGACGCTGTCCATCCACCACAGCAATCTCAAGCTGTCGGGCCAGACGGTAATGCTGCAACCCATCATCACTGATCACCAGATTGCAGTCGGTATGCTTGAGCAGATAGTCCACCGCCCGGTTACGATCCCGATCCACGACCACCGGAATCCCGGTCAGCCCGGCCAGCATAACCGGCTCATCTCCGCACACGGCAGGGTCACTGTCAGCAGTTACCAGTATTGAATCACTGGCCTGAGCACCGTAACCCCGGCTGATAATGCCGGGCCGATACCCTTGAGCAATCAGTTTCTCAACCAGAACCGCCGCCAGGGGTGTCTTGCCGGTACCACCGGCAGTGACATTGCCCACCACAATCACCGGAACAGAATGCCCGGCAGGTGGCTGCTGACGAAAAGCACGCAAACGGCGACGAGCCTCAAAGGCAACCAGCGCAGACAGGGGAAGAAAAGGTATCAACCAGGGTTTGAGAACCGGTTGATACCAGGCATTAACAAAGGTCTTTTCCAGCCGGGCCTTCCAGCCAAAGCTCTCACTCACGGCTGGGCTTCCGGCGTACGGGTGGCAATACTGAGCTTGGAGAAGCCCAAGGCTCCGGCTGCTTCCATCGCAGTCACTACCGACTCATGGGGTGTCTTGGCATCGGCTGAAATCACCAGAGGGATCTCGGTATTACCGGCTGAGGCACGACTAATAGCCGCCTTGACCACTTCCAGACTGGAACCCGGCAACACCTGTTCGGCCACGGCAAACACACCGGTCTGGCTGATCTCGATGGTGATTTCCCGCTTCTCTTGTACAGAGGCAGACGCACTGGCCTCAGGCAGATCCACCTCCAGCCGGGTCTCTTTGGTAAAGGTGGTGGACACCATAAAGAAGATCAGCAGAAGGAAAACAACATCAATCAGAGGCGTCAGGTTGACCGACACCTCCGCTACGGGCTGGCGCCGGAACTTCATGCGCTGGCGCCCTCACTGAAGTCCACCTTGCGCTCGCCCTGCACCACTTCCACCAGACGGGTCGCATCCTGCTCCATCATCACCACCAGCTCGTCGACACGACGAACCAGGAAACGATGGAAAATTACCGCAGGAATCGCCACGCTCAAACCGGCTGCTGTGGTGATCAGCGCCTTGGAGATACCGCCAGCCAGAACGCCGGCATTACCGCTGCCTTCCAGCATAATCACGGTAAATACGTCGATCATACCAATAACGGTACCCAGCAGACCCAACAGCGGCGCAACGGCAGCCACAGTGCCCAGAGCATTCAGGTAACGCTCCAGGTCATGAATCACCTTACTGGCCGCTTCACCAATACTCTCTTTCATAATCTCACGGCCATGGCGGGCATTGGCCAGACCAGCGGCCATAATTTCACCCAGAGGAGACTGCCGGCGCAGCTCTTTCAGCTTGGCGTTGTTGAGCTGACCATCCTTGTACCACTTCCACACTTGCGGCAGCAGGTTTCGTGGAGCAACACGTTCACGGCGCAGCGACCAGAGTCGTTCAATAATGATGGCCGTTGCCAGAACGGAACAGAGAATAATCGGCAGCATCAGCCAGCCGCCAGCCTTGATCAGCTCGAACACCTGTGGGGATTCCTCTGGAATGCTTAATTAAAATCGAGCGCCCACTTTACCACAACATATAGGTGAGTCTACCGATGCCACTGAAATCCTCCCCCTCTCTATGATGCGGATCACAGACTATTCGGGGCTGTTGACGTTTGCTGATCGCAAACGTGAGCAGAGCCCCGCCACCAGGCACTGCCACAACGATAAAAAACCGGAGAACTCAACTCACCCAGCCGGAAAATCTGGGTCCCGGTATCGGCCGTAGTCCACACCTCACCACTGGATGCCAACCCGGAAATGGTAACCCGTGAGGGGTGTCCGAAACGGTTGGCATAACCGGCAGAGATACTGCTCCATTGCGGGCTCACAGCTGCCAAAAACTCTGCCGAGGACGAAGTCTGGCTACCATGGTGCGGCACCAGCAACAAACGACTTCTCAATGACTTCCCATACTCAGATACCAGCTGCTTTTCTCGCCTGCGGGTTATATCTCCAGTTAGCAGAGCACATCGTTCTTCAACCCCGACATCTCCAGCACAGACCTGCAACACACAGGAGCGATCATTGGCACTCACAACCCCCGTTCCCGAAATCTGCCCAGCCAGAAACTGAAACTGCACACCATCCCATTCCCAGCTTGCCGAGGGGTTACAGGCTTCGCCGCTACCATCTGCATTGACAACCCCGGCCTTGGGAAAGTGTTTCTCTAGAGATTCCAGACCACCGATATGGTCACGATCGCTATGAGATATCACGATCCGATCCGGTCTCAGCCCCAACCGGGCAAGGTAAGGTATCACTACCGCTTCGGCCGCAGTAAAGTCAGGAGAAAAACGATCACCGGTATCATAAACCAGCACATGCTGGTGAGTGCGAACCACCACACTCAACCCTTGCCCCACATCCAGTACAGCCATCTCTGCAACACCCGGTTTCGGGTTGTTATTTGCCGGCCAGAGCCAGGGCAGAAAACAAAACAACGACAACCACCTCAACCTTAAGGCTCCGGGGAGCAACAAAAGCCCGACACCCACAGCCGCAAAGATTACCGCCACAGCATCAGGAACCGGCCAGGCGATAAACCAGTTATCCCCCACTTCACTCATCGTACGAACGGTATAAGCCAGACACTGCTCCCAAAGTGTGAGCACCTTGCCAACATGCTGAAGCAGCCACACACCTGCCACCTCATTCAGTCCAGCGATAAATAATGCCAGCAGTAACAGTGGCAACAGCAGACCACCCACCAGCAGAATGGAGATCAGATTCAATATCGGAGACAACAAAGTGAGTGGTTGCCCAATAAAGGCCATGGCCGGAGCCAGGCCCACAGCAATCACCAGCTGGGTCACCAACAGCAGCGTCAGTCGCGACTGTCCCCGCCGATGACTAAAGGCCAGCAACAGAATCGCAACCGCCAAAAACGACAACCAGAAGCCCTGCGCCGTGTCAGCCAGCGGATTAATAATCAGTACGGCAGAGAGCGCCAGAAGATAGAGTGTCATCAGAGGCAGACGAAAACCCAGCAACAAACTACCGACGCCAACCAGCAACATGACCAACGCCCGCTGAACGGGCAATCCAAACCCGGCCAATACACCATAAACCACACCGGCCAACAGCCCCAGAAGAACAGCCATCTGAGGAACCGGCACCCACAACACTGGTACCAAACCAATGAGAGCAAGAGCTCTGACCAGCAACCAGACAAAACCGGAGATCAGACTGATATGCAGACCGGAGATCACCAACAGATGCACGGTGCCGGTATCACGAAACAGCTGCCACTGCTCAGGGCTGATCCCCCGTCCATCACCCACCAAAAGCCCTTTGACCAGACCACTCTGCTCTCCCAGCTGCTCATCCAGCCATTGCGATAAACGTGCCCGCCAGCGATCAACAGGAAAGCTGTCTGACTCTTCCAGCCACCGATTCGGACAACCTTCTTCTTTACGCACATAACCGGTAGCCACTACACCCTGCCGCATCAGCCGGGCTTCATAATCCCCGGCACCGGGGCTGGCAAAACCATGGGGGCGCTTTAATCGCGTACACAGCTGCCAAACCTGCCCCGGCTTGAGGACAGGTGCATCCTGCCAACTCAGCTGCAGCAACCCTTTAAAAGCCGAATGGGACAATGAAGGTTTAAATAGAAAACGGGTGCGCTCATCTCGCACCTCCGGTAAACCTGTAACGGTTCCGGTCAGGCAGAGACTCACTCTATTCAGGGATGGCGGCAGCCAGTTATCAATCTGATAGGTAATGCGCCACTGGGCATAAACCGCTCCCAAACACAGGCAAAGCAGATAGATAAACAGACTGTGGTAAAGAGATGCGCCTGGGAACCTTTCCGTGGCAGGCATGGTCGAATGCTGTGGTTTCGGTGCTGTTTTACGGATGAAGCGAAAGACGATCCAGACAGCAGCCAGAACTGCCAGACAGCCTGCCCAGAAGCTGTAGGGTGGCAAACGACTTAGACCTGTTACTAACAGAATTCCGGAACATATTCCGGCAAGTGTTTGCCACATATGGAGAAATTCGCTTATTCAGGGCATACTGCACGGCTATTTCAGGGTCTGCCAAAAGTAGACTATCAATAGGGATGCAATCAGGATGGGCTGACCTAAGCTGAGTCAATCTGGAATGATTTCGTTGTGATTTATTAAGGAACAGAGCCTAATCTATCGGCATGGCCAGGAAACTGATTCAACGGTATTTACCGGACCCGGCCCGAATCAGGGAAAACCGCTCTCTGAAGTTTTTGGGCGAACATCTGCTGGACCCGAACCTCTGGCATCTTAACCGGCGCTCAGCTGCGCTGGCTTTCTTCGTTGGCGTATTTGTCGCATTTATCCCTATG
The DNA here is from genome assembly GCF_900174585.1 of Parendozoicomonas haliclonae. Classification (GTDB taxonomy): domain Bacteria; phylum Pseudomonadota; class Gammaproteobacteria; order Pseudomonadales; family Endozoicomonadaceae; genus Sansalvadorimonas; species Sansalvadorimonas haliclonae. The sequence goes on from NZ_FWPT01000007.1 coordinate 157,903, forward strand.
CCTTTCCAGATGGTACTGGCTGCTGTGCTGGCATTACTGGTGCGTTGTAACCTGCCGGTATCCGTAGCGCTGGTCTGGATTACCAACCCGGTCACCATGCCGATTATGTGGTTTGGCACTTACAAGCTTGGCTGTTTTATTCTGCAGACTCCGGTTGTTCCCCATCACGGTTTTGAGATCAGCATGGAATGGCTGGCCAGTGAGCTGGGCCGTATCTGGCTGCCTCTATATGTTGGCTCGATTATCTCTGGGCTGGTTCTGGGCGGGCTGAGCTATGTTGGCATCCGCCTGTTCTGGCGCTGGCATATTGTCCGCTCCTGGCGACGCCGGACCAAACGTTAAGCCAACGAACCCAACACCTCTGACGACAGGCTTTTTCAAAGCCTGTCGTTCCTGATAACCTGATAACCGTATTTTCCATACCGATTCTGGTTACCTGTTAATTATTTGTTTTAGCAAGAGTGCACTATGAACAGAAGCAATCGTGGCTTCAGCCGTCGTAAACCAAAACTGCAAGGTCGCGGTACCCTGGAAAATGTTGTTACCGATGGCCCGCACAGTGACTGGCTGGGCATGCCGGATTACTACCTCCACACCCTGACCGTGGAAGGTGAAGATTACAAATACCTGAGCGGCGATGAAAAACTGGAAGTGAATGTTGGTGATCTGGTCTGCTTCCGCTACCAGGAAATGGGCAAAGAGAAGCGTATCGACAAACGCTCCCTGGGCATTGCCATCGATCCGGCAACCCTGAATCTGTAATAAAAACGCCAGCTTCAAATGCTGGCGTTTTTATATTCTCTGGAAAGAGTCCGGAGAACAATTACTCTTCTACCAGCTGACCTTCTGTCAGATGCAGAACCCGGTTCATACGGCGGGCCAGCTCTGGATCGTGGGTGACCACCACAAATGCCGTATCCACCTTTTCCGCCAGATCCAGCATCAGCTGATGAATTCGTTCGGCAGTATGGTTATCCAGATTACCGGTCGGCTCATCCATCAATACCAGCGAAGGCTGCGCCACCAGAGCACGGGCAATCGCAACACGCTGGCGCTCACCGCCGGATAACTCACCCGGCTTATGGCTAAGGCGATGCTCTAGTCCGACCAGTACCAGAATCTCTTCCGCCTTTTTCCGAGCTTCACTGACCGAGCAGCTCTTGCGCAGCAGCAGCGGCATCGCCGCATTTTCCAGCGCAGTAAACTCTGGCAACAGATGGTGAAACTGGTAAACAAAGCCGAGGGACTGGTTACGCAGATCACCACGCTGACTGTCGCTTAAGGTGGCCATATCGGTGCCGCAGATAGACACCACGCCGGAAGAGACAGTATCCAGTCCGGCCAGCATATTCAGCAGCGTGGTTTTACCGGAGCCGGAACTGCCGACAATCGCTACCCGCTCGCCTTTACGAATCTCGACATTCACGCCATTAAGAACAACCAGTTTTTCCGGGCCTTCTTCGTAGCTCTTCACCAAATCCCGGCAGGCCAGCACGACATCATCATTCAAGCCTGGATCATTTAAACAGTGTTCACTCATAACGCAGCGCCTCCGCCGGTTGGGTTTTGGCAGCGCGCCAGGACGGATACAGGGTGGCGATAAAGCTGAGCAGCAGACTGCCACTGGCAATCATCACCACATCGCTCCAAAGCAGCTGGGAAGGCAAATCGCTGATAAAGTAAACGCCCGGGTCGAGGAAGGTTACTCCGAGAATCATCTCCAGAAATTCCACCGCTGCGGAGACATTCAGCGCCAACAGAATCCCCAGCAAGGTTCCGACAATGGTACCGATCACACCGATCACCGAGCCCTGCACCATAAAGATGCCCATAATCGCACCCGGCTTGGCGCCAAAGGTGCGCAGGATGGCAATATCTGCTTGTTTGTCGGTGACCACCATCACCAGCGTGGAAACAATATTAAATGCCGCGACCACCACGATCAGAGTCAGCAGCAGACCCACCATGGTCTTTTCCATCTGAATCGCCTGGAACAATCGCCCCTGGGTGCGGGTCCAATCATTAATGTAATACTGTCCCGGCAGCTGCATCGCTGCATCCCAGGCCAGACGAGGCGCAGCAAACAGATCATCCATCCGCAGGCGCAGACCTTCCACGCCCTCTTTGTAACGCATAAAGCGAGCAGCATCATCAATATGGATATAAGCCAGCGAGGCATCCAGATCCGCCCCCACAGCAAACAGGCCAGAAACCCGGAAACGTTTCATCCGCGGAAAGATACCCGCCGGATTGACCGCCGCATCCGGCAGTACAACAGTGACCTTATCGCCGACAGAGACCCCCAGCGAACGGGCCAGAATTTCACCCAGCACAATATCAAAGGAGCCAGACTCCAGCCCTTCCAGAGAGCCGGCAGTCATATGGTCTGGCAGAATGGACACTGTCTTTTCCAGCTTGGGATCGATGCCGTACAGCATCATACCCTTTACCTGACCATTACTGGTCACCATCCCCTGCCCTTCAATAAAGGGGGCCGAGGCTTCAATACCATCAATGCTTTCGACGGTCTTCTGGATATCCTGCCAGCCGGTCAGTTCACCACGGGCAGCGGTAATCGTAGCGTGGGGAACCATTCCGAGAATGCGCTGACGCAGCTCCCGGTCAAAACCGTTCATGACCGACAGCACCACAATCAGCGCCATCACACCCAGCACCAGTCCCCCCATGGAAATGGCAGAAATAAACGAAATAAAATGATTGCGCCTTTTGGCCCGGGTATAACGCAGGCCAATAAAGAACGGCAGGGGTCTGAACATCCAGGGCTCCTTTTGCCTGTTCACAGCCCGACTCTGTCCAAGAGCCGAAACGAAAACGTCCATTATGCCAGAGACTGGCGATCCTGAAAGTTAAGATCTCAACCTCTGGGAAAATTACCCCGGAAATGGCACCCTGTCGGCTCTTATAACATTTACAAAGAATAAGAACTCGGGAGGATCTGGCCTGTATGCCATTGGAGGAGCAGTTTTATGCAGAGGGTGACTGTACTGCCATTTCTATTCTGCTCCCCGAAGTCGATCAGGTTTATGGAAGTCTGAGACAGCGTTATGACTCCACCTGGCAGCAAGGCAGCGTAGCCCATATCAGCCTGCTGTATCCCTTTATCGAACCCACGCGCCTGAGTGAAAGTGATATCAGCACTCTACAAAAGCTGGCCAACCGCTGGCACAGTTTTGATCTCGATATACAGGGTCTGTGTGGATTCCCTGAAGCACTCTATCTGGCAATAGAGCCCCATAACACCCTGATGAAGATGCACCGTGATTTAGGGCAGGCCTTTCCCGATATTTTTCATTACCGCATTCCCTGGGAAGGCGAACCGGTCTTTCATATCAGCATTGCCTGCTCAGCCTCGGTTCCGGTTCTGGATCAGGCAGTTCAGGACTATCTGGATATGGAGATTGATCAGCCACAACGTTTTACAGTGGGAGATGTGGCGCTGTGCCAGAAGATATCTGGCCGCTGGCAAACAGCCGAATGCTTTCCGCTGGATGGAAAATGAGTGAAAAGTAACAGACAAGACCCGGTCGAATTAACCAAGCCTTGCCAGACAAACCATTCAAGCCTTAATCGTCGCTTACCGCACCAATCTTGTGAATCGCCAGATCAGCCCCGATAAACTCTTCCTCGTCGGACAAGCGCAGACCAAAGACCGCTTTGATCAGGCCATAGACGAGATAACCACCCACAAAAGCGATCACAATACCGGTCAGCGTACCTACCAGCTGGGACAGGAAAGACACCTCACCCAGACCGCCCAGCGCCTGTAAACCAAAGATACCGGCCGCCAAACCACCCCAGGCACCGCACAAACCATGCAGCGGCCACACACCGAGAACATCATCAATCTTCCATTTGTTCTGGGTCGCGGTGAAGGCCCAGACAAACAACGCACCCGCCACTGCACCAATCACCAGCGCACCGATCGGATGGACAATATCGGAACCGGCACAGATCGCCACCAGGCCGGCCAGCGGTCCATTATGAATAAAGCCCGGGTCATTACGGCCTACGGCCAGTGCAGCCAGCGTGCCACCAACCATCGCCATCAGGGAGTTCACGGCAACCAGGCCGCTGATACTGTCGACGGTCTGGGCAGACATCACATTAAAGCCAAACCAGCCCACAGTCAGAATCCAGGAGCCCAATGCCAGAAAAGGAATATTGGAAGGGGCAAAAGCTACGAGCCGACCATTGCGGTAACGGCCATTACGGGCACCCAACAGCAACACCGCAGCCAGTGCAATCCAACCACCCACGGCATGAACAACAATAGAACCGGCAAAGTCCCGAAAGCCAAACCCGAACTGCTGCTCCAGCCAGCCCTGGAAACCAAAGTTGCCATTCCAGACCATACCTTCAAACAATGGATAAACCAGCGCCACAATCAGAAAGGTCGCCAGCAGCTGGGGCATAAACCTTGCCCGCTCGGCAATACCTCCAGAGACGATCGCAGGAATGGCCGCCGCAAACGTCAGCAGGAAGAAGAACTTCACCAGCTCATAGCCCTGCCCTGCGACCAGCTCATCTGCGCTGCCAAAAAAGTTCACGCCATAGGAAAGCTGATAACCGATAAAGAAATAAGCCAGAGTAGAGACACCGAAATCACTGATAATCTTGGACAGTGCATTCACCTGATTCTTCAGCCGAACGGTTCCCACCTCAAGAAACGCAAACCCGGCATGCATGGCCAAAACCATAATGGCCCCCAGCAGAATAAACAGGGTATTGGTGCCCTGCATCAGGGATTCAACCGCACTGGATAACTCCATAACATCACCTCTTTTCGTCTACACATTTGCACCATATCGGTGCTTTATTCTTGTTTCGTGCACTCGACAGGCTCACTCTCCACCGAATGGACTGCACCAAAACCAACCATTGAGGGTGTGAGCAATTCCCATGCCGGATTAAACAAGTGCACAATCTGTTCACTCATTACGGCTTGATCGAATGCGGTGCAGCGAGAGATCGGCCCCTCTGGCCTCTTGTTCGGGAGAGAGCCTCAGACCAATAAAGAGATGAATCAGCCCATACACCAGCAATCCACCGATAAACCCGACAACAATGCCCACCAGGGCTCCCACGATCTGCGCATATAAGGAAACACCGCCCAGCCCGCCCAGTGCGGTTTGACCAAACAGGCCAGCAGCCACAACACCCCAGATTCCATTCACTCCATGCAGAGGCCACACGCCTAGAACATCATCCACCCTGCGCCGCTGCTGAATTCGGGTAAAAATCAGCACAAAGCCCACACTGGCGACACTGCCAGTCAGCAGGGCCGCCAGCGGGTGCATAACATCGGCCCCGGCACAGATTGCAACCAGCCCCGACAGCGCACCATTATGAATAAAACCGGTGTCACCACGACCGATAATCAGACCGGCTACGATGCCTCCGGCCATTGCCATCACCACATTCATCACCACCAGACCGTTTATCTGATGTATGGCCGGAACGGCCAGAACGGTAAAGCCAAACCAGCCCACCATAAGAATCCAGGTACCCAGTGCCATAAAGGGGATATTTGAGGGAGGAAAATCTTTACGGCCTTTGGGGCCAAACCGTCCCTGACGCGGACCAATCACCAGCGTGGCGGCAAGGGCGGCCCAACCCGCAAACCCATGGATTACCACAGCATCCGCATAATCATGAAAGGGTGCGGCAAACCAACAACAGAGCTGCGCCTGAAAGCCAAACCGGTCATGAACAACCAGTGCATCCAGAAACGGGAAAAGAAAGGCCATGATAAGAGCCGTTGCCAGAAGCTGGGGCACAAATCGCACCCGCTCTGCAATGCCACCTGAAATAATGGCTGGAATCGCGGCTATCGACAGAAGAATAAAGAAGTGTCGGGGCCAAATATCCGCAGGTGCTGCCCAAGACGACCAAATGGCAGGCGGGCTGAACGGCCACGCAAAGATCACACTTCCGATCAGGGTATAGGCCAGCACCGACACCGAAAGATCACACAACACGCGACAAAGACCATTCGCCTGATTCTTACGACGAACAGTGCCAACCTCCACAAAGGCAAACCCCGCATGCATTAACAGAACAAGCGCACCACCCTGAATAATAAACAGGGCATCCAGAGCCCTTACCAGTACCTCCTGCTGTACTTCCTGAAGTGCGTCCATAACGGTCACCCCACAGCGATTGCCTGCCACCGTAAAGCAATTACCGTGCCCTGCTCAGAGAGGATGACGCTGGTATAACACCGGAGTCCGCTGCATAATGCCCGCCCTTTCTTCCTGACCTGTCCCGAACTATGCGCCTCGACCGTTTCCTTTGTGAGTGCACCGAACTCTCCCGCGCCAATGCCAAAAAGGCCCTGCACCGGGGCGATGTCACCGTTAATGGTGAGGTGGTGAAAAACTCCGGTTTCAAAGTGAGTGATAGCGATGATGTGCGTCTGGTCGGCGAACGCCTGCACCACCAGAGTGAACACTACATCATGCTCAACAAGCCGATGGATATGGTCTGCTCCAATGTTGGCGAAGGCAGCCATGAGTCCATCCTGACCCTGTTGGATATTCCCAAGGCCCATACGCTGGGTATTGCCGGCCGTTTGGATGCGGACACCACCGGTCTGGTGTTAATTACCAGTGACGGTCAGTGGAATCACCGGGTCACCTCCCCGAACAAGGATCTGGGCAAGCGTTACCGGGTGACGCTGGAATCACCGCTGGTAGAAGATGCTGAGCAGCGTTGCGCAGAAGGTATTCAACTGCACAACGAGAAGAAGCTGACCAAACCGGCTCAGCTGGAACGGCTCTCTGATCATGAAGTGCTGCTGACCATCTGTGAAGGAAAATACCATCAGGTCAAGCGTATGTTCGCCGCCCTGGATAATCGGGTAATTGCCCTGCATCGCGAGCAGATTGGCGCCATTGCTCTGGATGCGGACCTGGAGCCGGGTGAATGGCGTGAGCTGACCGCTGAAGAGATTGCTTCGGTCTGACCGCTCTCCTCGCTCAACTGTCAGTTCTGTCAGACATTCTGACAGCACTGACAGTCTATTTTACTGGCGGATCAGTGATTATGGCGGCTTGCCTGAAAAGGAACGTTCAGCATGCCCAAAACCCCGAAAGCAGCTGCCAGCACAGTAAACATCAGTCCTTACCGGCTGCGCTCAAGCAGCAGGTTTGACCAAAACGGCCGTTGCACCACCCGTTCAGGTTTACGAACTGTAAAAGCCCTGTCTGCGCCATCAAGGCTGCCAGGAACAACTCCGGGATATCTGCCCCGGCGCACACCGAAGGCGTTGAAGAAAAGAGCCGCTCAATACCGGGAAGCCCTGCAGCATCTGGCCGCCAAAAACCATAAACATCTTACCCGCGTAAAAAGGCTGCAGGACCAGCGACCTTTATGGAAAGCGCGGCGCTCTGGATGCAAATCTGTTATTCATCTCTACGGTTCCATTCACAGCACCGACTTGAAAACCTTCCCGGTGCCTAAAAAGGTGATGGAGCAGGCCCGGCGATCAACGGCCGTCGCCATGGAAATAGCCGGTAAAGATTATGACGCGCTCTTCAAGGGCAAAAAACACGGCTCCCATCGCACGCCTAAGGCTGCAGGCCTGCATGGCTATCAGCAACTGTCAGAGGATAACAAAGCGCTTTACCATGCCTTTTGCGAATCAACCGGATGCAGCCACACATTCTGTAGCCATACCGGATCTATGGTTGAATTTTCAAATCAGCTGCAGGACATATGGCTTAAACATTTTGACCTTGAAACCAGCTCCATGGAGAAAGCCTTTAGCGACTACTGCCAGTCGCCCTATGGCCCGGCGCTGATTTCACTGGAAACAAATGCCTCAAGTCAGGCGATACTGCAGCAGATTCTTGATCGCATCCACTCATCTACGGCCAGTTTGAATCAGGCCATGAATAATCTGGGTCAGATACTTAATGGCGCCACGGAATCACAGATATTCAATAAAATTCCGATTCATGCCGGTGATTTTGGCGATGCATTCCAATGCGCGGCACGCAATAAAGTCATGACTGACAAGATTGCCGATTATATTGAAAACAATCCGGATGCCTCACTCTTTGTCCTGACAGGCGCAGCCCATTATCCCGGCCCCAGCGGGCTTCTTGCACGCCTAAAAAGAAAAGGCTGGAATATCAGCACCAGTTACCCCGGCATGATAACCAAATCACAGTAACAGCGTTCAGGATGAAATATGGGTGAGTAGCCCCAGCGTCTGCGCCACCTGCCCTGTCGATAATGCCTTGGGGGGATTGAGCCCTTTATCCGAGGCTGCCGCCATAGCATTCACCTGATCCTGAAATGACTTGCTGCCGTCAGGCAGCAATTGGTTTACCAGAGCTGTCACCAGCGGAAGACCATTCACTGCGGCATTCTGTACCATATGATCCCTATGCCCCAACTGGGTGGCATGCCACTCCATACAGGTAATCACCGAAGCCAGAACTTCCGGCAGGCGCGGGGCCCTCTGGTTAAGATTTTTTACCAGCACCTCACGGTTTGATTCTGCAAGTTGTGCAAGTGCTTCTTTAAAGAATGGTTCCGCCTCGGCAATGGCATCTTCTGTGCCTATCCCCTTACCGGGATTTTTATCCACCGCCAGCATGCACGCATCCCGCACCAGTGCATAACTGCCCAGAACCAGAGCATCCCTATCCTGATTCACCATCGCGTCCAGAAACCGGGAGGTACTGTGCTGCATCTGCTGCGAAAGAGTAGCATTGGGTTTGGCATTATAGGTTTGCAGGGTTTTATCTGCCCGAGCTGTAAACTCCTCGCCCCGATCCCAGTGCGGGAATAAGTCCAGACACTCTTTGGAGAGAGGCTGGAGCCTGATATGACGCTCAATACCCCGTACTGAAGACGCTGACAACGCCGAACTATCACGGGCAAGCAACGCTTTAGCCAGTCCCTCGGCACGCTCTGGCAGAGACTTGCTCTTTCCGGCATGGGCACGGGATTCAAAGCCGGCCAGCACGCGCTCAGTCGCCTGACAAATAGTCTGCAGCTTCTGATTACCGGCCATTGTCGCCTGCATTTTCATTATCCCCATCCACTGTTCCATGGCCGAGCCCCGCTGCTGCAGTGCCTTGCGCACGGCTCGTCTCTGACTTGCGGGCAGCTGCTTTATACAATTCCGAGCCAGACTCTCAACCATACGCTCCCGCTGCTCAGGGGTTAATTTCAGCTCTGCTGTCTCGGCCTGCAGATGTTCAAGAAACTGTGTCATACCGGTCACAAAGGCGGTGTAATCATCATTACGCAGGGGCTGCTGCAAAGCCTCCAGATCCTGCTGCAAGCGCTGCTGCCCTTCCGGGCGCAGAGCGGCAAGCGACACGACCGCATCCGATTTCATGGAAAGTCTGGGCTCAACCACTTTGGCCGATCGGGTACTTAAGAGCTTATCGGACAAGGACTTGGGCAAAAGCCGCGCCAGAGCTCGCTTGAGCTGACGTTTGCTGATACGGGATTTTCCAGAAGACGACTCTTCAATGGGATTCATGCGAGCCGGTGCACTGTTGGAGCGAAAGAAGCGTGGGATTTTCATAATCAATAACCCGGTTATTTCCAGAGTTATCGACCAGATCCCCTATATACCCAGCCCTCAACAGCAGGAACTGGGTATGGTCAACCCAGGAGCACTACACCCCGTGCAGATGATCCAGAAAACCTTTGCCGCCATCTGACAGCACCAGATGATCCTGGCCATTCCAGAACGCCAGCTGGCGGGTAACCAGAACATTCTGCACTTCCACAATCAGTCGGCCCTTAAAGCCGACAGCGGCGAGAATCTGCTGGTTCTCTTCCTGGTCCCCCATCTCATCAATCTGCTGGCGGGTCAGGCCACCGCGCAGATCGGTGAGAATACCGGTATAGAGATGACGATCAGCCACGCCACGGGTTAGCACGACGAGCAGTGTCTGCACCTTCATCGCCACTTCCGACAAGACATCATCCTTGCCGATCTCATTCAGGAAGAAGCTGTCACCCAGCTGCTTCAGCTCATAACCGATATAGCTGTACAGATGATCGTAGTGCTCCCGATTCTCATCGCTGGCCAGCTCATCAAACAACGGGTTAGGCACCAGCAGGCTGCCATCGAGCATCTGCTTGTTAATCACATTGCCGTTAATCAGCTGACGGTAAATCGCCCGGCTTAAATCCTGTCTCATGGGGCTTCCCGCTCCTGCATCTCAATTGATTTAACGACGTTAACCGCCTGTCGTACCGGCTCTTTCTGCCCTTTCGGGGTATAGCTGCGCAGCCGGTAACTGAGCTGCTGCCCCTGATACACCAGCTTGTTAAACCGGGGTGGCGAAACAATCTCAACCTTGCCATGGGCACCCAGGAAGGCCAACGCATCCACAAGGTTCGGCAAGCCATAGGACTGCATCTGCGCACAGAGATGTTCGTGCAAAACGGTATAGATATCATCCTGTTGCACATCGTACTCAAACCGTTCCATCGCCTTCATAATCCGGTTGATGGTGGTGCGCTTGAGCATTTCCTCTTCCGAGCGGGGCTTGCCCGGTTTGGAATGGTTATCCTGCAAGACCTTTGGCGTGCGTTCCAGCCGTACCCGCAGCACTTCATCCAGGGCATCGGTGCCCTGCTCGGCCGGCCAGTTAATATTACTTGCAAGAGTTCTACTGAAGTTTTTGAAGTTGCCAAATACCCGGGAAGGCTCAAATACCGGATGTTCCGGCTTCAGCAGAAAGTCCCGCAACTGGCCTTGCTGTTTCTCCTGCACGGCAGTCAACAGGCTGTTGTAGAGCTCTTCGGTGCGGTTATAACGCTGACGCTCCTGGCGGGCATAGCGCACATAGGTTTCCAGGCTTTTGGCAATGGCCGCCACCTCTTCACCGAGGCGCAGAATATGGAACTGCACCCGCTGCAGACGGGTGACATGGTCGCCTTTCCGGTGTTCATAGAAGCGGTTAATAATCTTCTGCACCAGCGCCATAGGCGACTGGCTGCCATGCAGCTCCGACTTGGTACTGTGAGCGGCACGGCTGATATCCAGCCGCTCGTCCAGAAACTGCAGCATAGGCGTCACATGCCGCTCATGGATACGCAGAATCTCATTCAAGGCAAAGCCCACCTGCTCGCTGCGTTCCAGCCGGGTATAGTCCTGCCGGTCTACCAGCTCAGCAAGATGAGAGGCCTGGCCCTTGAGCGCCCGCACATTGGACTGAAGCCGAGCATTCACCTCGTTCAGGGTGTTATGAGCGGATTCTACCATCTCCTGAAAGTCAGGATTGTCGTCTAACCAGATGATATTGCTATCAGAAAGCTGTCGTTCACACTCTTCCAGCTGTTTCAGCAACTGGTTCAATTCGGCGGACGACAGCTCCCGCAGACGTTTGCTGTCCAGATGCCGCAGCATATCCAGCACAAACTGCTGTAGACGAAAGCGGCCGCTACGGCGATCCAGATAACTGAGCAGACCATTCTGATTCAGGTTTTCCAGGCCGAGGGTATTGAGAAAGGTACGGCGTTTGCCAGAATCCATCCCTTCTGCGGTACGGGCCAGCAGCTTCTGGTAATCGCTGATAGTAAATTCCAGTGATGGGTTGTTCAGGCTGTGCTGCACAAAGTCCATCAGCTGGAAAAACAACGACTTATGCTGAAGTATTGCGACCAGCGTACGGTCGCTGCCAACCCGCATCATGCTTCAGCCTCAAGATCTGAATCCTCAGTTTCCGGCTCGTTGACCGCAAGTTCAACGGTATCAACAATATCCTTCAGGGATTCGCTGCTGCCGGTATAAATAGCCAGACACTTGCCTATCGGGGAACCTTCGGTGACCTGATGCAGGAACAGATCGTGCCAGACCCCGATATGCTGAGCGATATTGCCCTGGTTGGTCGGGTTTGCGACGAGGAGCTGGAAGTTATGCTCTTCCACAATCCGGCGCAGCTCAGCCAGGTTGCTGTCGTCCAGACTGCCCACCTCATCGAAGATCACCGGCAGGGCAAACACCACATCTTCCGGCACCAGCTTATGCATCAGAATGGAGAGCAGCACCGCATTCACCATCGAGCTGGTGCCGTTGGACTGTGGCGTCACCTCATCGCGACCATTGATCTGGTAAATAAACTTCACGCTCTTAACGATCCGTTCCAGATCGAGGCGACCAGCATTGTGCCCCGTCATCAGATACTTCTCGCAGAAGTCCTGCAGACGGTTGTAGAAGGATTCCTTCATCAACCGGTCGGACTCCGTGCCATGGTCTTTCAGCTCATGGCGCAGGGTATTAAAGCTGTCGAGGGTGCCAATCTCTACCCGTACACCGGTCAGGTTGGAGATACGAATATGGGACAGTTCCCCATTAATCCGATCCTGGAAGTTACGGATGGCCAGGTCCATCTTATCCAGCAGACTGATCTGGCGACCAGTGTCGTGGTTATGGTTCTGAACCTGGCTGCGGTGATCACGTTCCCGCGAATCAATATTTTCAAACTCGGCCTTAAGCTTTTGATAAGCATCATCAAATTCTTTGCCTTTCAGATCGACCCTGAATGCCATTTGAGGATCAAGTCCAGCAATCCCCTCACTAATGAGAAGCTGAAACTTCGCTATACACCGCTCTCTAGTTGGCACAAACTCGTTGTGATAAAGACGAATCAGCTCATTTGCCTTCAGAGCAATTTCTTGAGGTGAATAAGCTTCTGTATTTGCTGCTGGTATTTGCTGAAAACCTGTTAACTTCTGCAGAGTGTCCAAGCTTTCAGAAGCCCCTTGTAAACTCTTCTTCTGGATTTCTAGACTGTGAACTAACTCACGACTGTTTTCCCGATCTGCTTTAAGCTGCTGAAGTTGCTCGGTTAAAGTTTGCTTACAGCTCCCCTGCTCTTCCAGATAAAGAGCCAGGGCTTCCAGTTCAGGTTTTTTCTGAGCATAGCGATTAGATGTATAAGCCAAGCCAGAAATCACCTCAATCTCCCGATTGATCTCACCAATCTCGGTCTGCTTCTCTTTCAGGGATTCCTTGCGCTGCTCATCACTGCCAGTCAATGCACGGCGGTATTCTTCAATGCGGCGTTCGCAGTTCTGTAGATCATCTTCCAGCTTATGCAGGCGGGCGGTGTGAGCTTCCTTCACTGCCAGCGCATCAAACGGCACAACCTGAGTGCGAGGCATCGGTTCGCCACAGAACAACAGGCGACCCTGCTCGTTCACTGTAAACAGTTGGGTAAATGGCTGAAGTGCGGCTTTCTGCTCATCGGACGGAACAGTCACCATCTCGCAAAAGCCGCCGTTCAGGCTGTTCAGTACCAGCGCGCTGTGCTTATCGAGATAGGAGAGCGTACTGCCCTTCTGCTGCTGAAGCACAGCCGTGGCCCGAGCAATATCCTGCTGAATTTGGGGTTTTCGGGACAATTCTCGCTGCAGGGCATTCTGGGTCTGTTCCAGATTCTGAATCTCGATCAGCTCCTGTTGAACTTCCTGCAAGCACTCCTTCAACCAGGCCTGTACCCGATCAGGATCAGAGCTGCCTGCAGCAGGCGCTTCCCGTTCCACCACATCATTGGCCAGGGCAATGGCTTCTCCAAGATCAGAAACATCTTTAGAAAGATTTCCGTAAATACCCTTCGCCTCATCAAACTGACTCCGGATACTGTCCAATTGCCCGTTAACATCTTTGAATCGAGACTGAATGCTCTCATGTTCTGCACGAGCATCACTTAGCTGCGGATCGATAGAGTCAGAATGCTGCGCTAAAGCTGCCAGAAGAGACTGATAACCATTACGCAGAGCTAAGCTCTGCTCCTGATAGCTCACCTGATAATTTTTTCGCAGGCTGTTCCAGTCATCCATATGATCACGGATGGCGCGAATCTCCCGCTGGTTCTGGCTCAGACGCTCACGGTCATCCTGAATCCGGCGGAAGTCGATGCTGATGGTCTCCTTCTGGGAAGACAAATCCGCATCAATAATATTGGCGATGGCCTGGGGCAGGTTCTTATGGTCTGCGCCCTTGATATCAAAGGAGAGCTGCAGCAGCGCCTTGATAGAACGCATCATATGCTGGCTGGGTGACTGCACCAGCGGCATCAGGCAGAAACGGGTATCGTCATCACTCGGGTCAACCCGGGTGTAGAGGGCCTCTCGAATGGAAGCCACATCATTAAGCGTGCGGCCGCCGAGCTTTTTCAGGCGAGAGGTAATCGCACTGAGATCCATATCGGACGGATGGGAGCCTACGCCCTGGTTGGCACCACTGTTCTCATCCCAGAACAGATGCTTGATATGTTCATAAGGGCGTGGCACCGCCAGACGGTTATAGCCCAGCTCCTGATTGCTCTGATAGAGGACAATACAGAACTCACCACGGGGGTTGCTGGCTTCCAGAATGATAAAGGAGCTGGCGCTGGGAAAATAATAGCGATAACTCTCCAGGCCGGTGTACTCACGATCCTTGGAGGCAAAGCCAAATTTGTTTTCACAGTTGCGGAAATTCACCTCCGGCAGCAGGAACAGCTTGAGAGTATGCAGACCCGAGGTCTTGCCCTGGTTATTGCTGCCCAGTAGCGCTGCAGTCTGATCCAAGGGCAGCTCGACATAGGCGGAGCTGCCGGAGTTCACCATAATCAGCCGCAGAACTTCGTAGCGATCACCGTCGAACAGGGAGCCTTCAGGGCCAGTTAAAGAATCATCCAATAATTGCATATCAATCCAGATAGGTTTCCTGTTCGAGCTTGCGGCGGCTCTTGTACATCAAGGCGATGAGTAATCGAAAAAGGCAATGAACAGCAAGATCACTACCAGCCGACCATTGTTCAATATTTTGCCAGATTTGGATACCTGCCAAATCCACATCAAACAGACAGTTTACCGAAATAAAATACTGATAAAAGCGAGTGATGCAGGCTTTTGCAGCCGCCTTGCCTGAAGGCACCAAGAGTATTCGCAGATGCCTCAAATCTGGGGGAGATTCTATTGAAATGACGTAAAAAGGTACTCCATCCCCGTAAGAGACTCTGAACAGATGGTCAGAGACACTCCCAAAAACAGTTCGCTTAAGGTTTTTCCCGTTCTGGCTGGTCTAAGGGATCTGCAGCACAAAATGTTCGCAATAATCCCAATGGAGGAGGCTTTATGCCAGCAGAGAGACGAAAGTGTATTTTCAAGGCCATCAAGTGGCTGAGTGTCGCCATAGTGCTTGGTATGAACATACCCGTTTACGCGAACATTGATCTCCAACAGTGCCTTAACGGCTTATGGCAAGTACCCGACGGCCCTTATCTCAAAGAACTCTGTGAGGACAATGATGATTGCCTGAACAGACGAGTATCCTATTTGCCTCACAATGATGAGCTCAGGATTATTCTGGACGACCCCGGCATTTTTAGTCTTCCCGGGGAGAAAACCATGGTTGTCAGTAACGCTTGCGCCCTTGTTAATAAAGGCTTCAAACTTCATGTCAACATAGTTTCCGGATGGATTTATTACAATCATACGGAGCTTCTGGCCATTAAAAAGCTGAACAATCTTAAGTTCCCAAGATATGACAACATTCAGGAGCAGAAGAACGACAGGCCCGACGATGCTCTTTCAATGACCGAATGGCTGAACAAGCACGAAAACTCCTTCAAATACGGCTGCAAGGATATTATCTACGACAACGAGACGGATACCTTGCATGCGTCCTGTAAAAAAGAAGAGCATCAGGGTCGTTTTCATGGCCAGACCCACATTCAGAGTTCGATCACCTATCTTTCCATTTACCGAAAACATGGCGCTGTCATCATCAACAGTGATGGACGTCTGAAACCTGTTAATCCCGTAAGCGAAGCCAGGGAAGAGGACTACACGCAGCCCATTGGTGCCTGGTATCAAATCATGAGAACGTGTGCGGATCAGGGGATGACCCATCGCAGGGTCGGCAATATCATAACGTGCCATAACCCTGGCTTCATGCTTCACTCAGGTGGCGTCACCAATTGCACACCTGAAGATGTCGCCTACAACTCTTCAACCGATTTGCTGCTGCTTCGCTGCCGGGGGAACGCCAGCGTCTTTCAGTTCAGCAACACGTCCGTCTGTGCATCTTATGAGAACATATATTCCGTTGGCCTCTATTCCCGGAACACTATCAATGAAGAATCTGAAGGAGATACACATCTGTTTTGCAGGGTATCACGCCCTTTGATACGGCATACGGGGCTTTAATCAGCACCGTTCAAACTAAGGTGACATCGCCCCAACCTACCTCTCCGATCGACCTGTAGCCAGAGCCTGCAGGTCATTTCCCCAGGGGCGCTCGAATATCAATCCAGATAAGTTTCCTGTTCCAGCTTGCGGTGGCTCTTGTACATCATGGCGATGAGTGATCGAAGTTCTGGGCATTGTTCATGCAGAGCCTTAAGCTGCTGGCGCTCGTCCTGCGAGAGCTTGCGCCGTGATTGCTGCAAAAGATCGGCAATATTTTCCGGAACCAGAAACCGAACCGGCATATCACGGATAACCAGTAACTGTTTAATATTTTGCCAGATTTGGATACCACCCAAATCCACATCAAACAGACAATTTACCGACATAAAGTGCTGATAAAAGAGAGCATTGCAGGCTTTGGCTGCTGCATTGCCAGAGCCAAAGGCCAGCATCACCTGATCAGCTGGAACATTAAGACCACACCGGGTCAGAGCCAGATCAAGGGTTTCATTCGGGCGCAGAAAGTTTTCAAGGTTTTCCACCAGCAGAAGATGCTGTTCAGGCTCAGGTAGACCTGTCCACTCAACTCCATCCCAGCACACCGCAGCACGGGGTTCCGGCCAGCCGGGCTTGAACAGGGTCAACATACTTCCGGTAACCGATTTGCGATGGGAGTCACCCGCCTCGGTTGCCGATTGACGATTAGTGACTTCAACAGGTGCGGGAAACTGCGAGCAGAGAGCCTCAAAGGCTTCCCAGTCAAGCACTTGTACCGAGGTCTTGGTATCAAAGCTGGAATCAGGCTCAAAGATACGATTCAGCCGGGCCGGTTTAACGCCCCTTCGCGCCAAAAGCTGTACGCCCTTATTCCAGGGCACGTCCTTGCCATCACGAATGGCTTGAAGAAATTCGTAGGGAGTTTTCATGCAGCGAGTGTGCAAGCAAGAGCAAGGCTTTTCAATAAACAAAGGCCTCTTGAAATCCTGATACGGCGGGATTCACGCCAACGTATCAGGATAGTGTTTCAGGATGAAACTGATTTTAATAGGAATGCTCTGAGCAATAAAAGTAGTCTTTTTTTCGAGGATCTAAATCGCTTGGTTGAACCATAACAAATATTTTACTTTCTCTGGGAGTTCTCCTCTCTGAGATCGTCTCTATAAAATAATTGAAATCATCCCGCGCGTACTCTTTTATTTTTGCCATTCCACCATCTGGATTAGATAACAACTGACAGACTGAATCGGATGTAAAACCCTTTAGCAGGGCAAGAGCGTTTGTTTGTGGAGAGAGCCGATACGCATTTTTCGATCTCTTGAAGAGAACAGCAAATCCGTAAGCTTTTGAACTAATGAGATATGTTCCAAAATTAGGGATTGCAACTGCAGAATATGAGGATCCACTTTGGACTTTACAGCCTCCCAGACAGCTGATCATTTTCTTGTCTATTGTATCTTTAAATTCTGCTATTTGTGCTTTGCTGGAAGCCTCAATCAGAAATGAGTTCGCATAAAGAAATGAAGCGCTAGATTGAAGCACTAAAAACAACATTAAAAAACATTTGGTTTTGATTTTCATTTTGGCATTCCTTCCATCATCTATTTGGATCTTCCCTTCCCTTTTTGATACCCACTCAACTTAATAGTTCACTTATTTCTTAAAACATAATGTTATAAATTGAATTCTTTCCATTGCCTGGCTGCCGATACAAGCCCTAGCTCAATAGAGCCTGCTGCCTCTATTAGAAGCAACAGGCCTGCTTGCTTATCTACTTGCCCGGCTTAAGAGACATCGCAGCAAAGATCCCTGTTATATCCTTTGGCTGAAGCTCCTGGCTCTGGGAGCCATAGGTAGAGCGTAGTTGACTTAAAGCCTCGCGTTTCAGAAAGGTACGCAAGGGTTTTGTCAGAGGGTTTCTGGGTAAAACAGCATCATGGGGAACAATATGCACCAGCTCTGACAGTGGTGTTTCATAGGTCTCCAGTCTTTTCGATGTATTCAAGAAGTTGACGACATCAATCGAAGAGACATTGGCTCTCACTTTGGGCCGGACGATTAATGCAACCCGTTCATCACCTGCGGGATAAGCGGGATCCTTGGGAACGCCAAATGCCATAGTCTCTTCAATATCGCCCATCTGTGCAGCGATAGACTCCAGCTTTTCCGGATTTACGTTTTGCCCATTCACAACAATAATCTCTTTGGCACGTGCAGTAATTCTCAACGTACCATTTGGATTAAATGCCGCATTGTCGCCCGTTCTGATCCAGCGCACCCTATTGCTATCGGTCACAAAAGTCTTGGCAGTCTCCTCTGGACACTGGTCATAGCCGCCACAAATATTATCCCCGGAAACAAAGAGTTCTCCTTCATCTCCAGACTGGACTTCATAATTGTTCAAATCAAACTGCTCCTCCTGCAGGAGTTCATCCTCAGGAATTTTGGCAATTCGGACATCAATATAAGGCAGTGGCACCAGTCCCTGACCGGGCTTCATTTCCAAAGCGATTCCCACGGTAGATTCCGACATTCCGTACCCTTCGGTTATATCAACACCAAGGGTTGCTTTCACACTATCCCGCGTAGTTTGTTTGATCGCCGATGCACCGGCGACAATCATGGTCGGTTTTTTATCACCCATGGCGTTCAGGGTTTTTGGCTGGCCTTTCTCCCCGGTAATCCCCGCCAGCAACTTATCAACACCAAATAGCGCATCAGGCTTACTGCTGCCAAGGGTTGAAAACAATTCCTCGGGGTTTCTCGGATCTGTTACCAGCTGAAGGCTGCCCTTCAAAAGTGGCATAGCCCCCATCGCAATCATTAAACCAAAAGCATGGGTCATGGGTAACGGCATCCACAAAGACGGCTGGGGAGGAGCCCCTTCCATCTGAAAACGCAAAACATCGCCAACCTGCTCAAGATTGGCTAACAGGTTTTTCTGCGTGATAGAGATCGCTTTAGGATTACCGGTTGTACCGCTGGTAAATTGCACAAGGGCCTCATCATCCAAGCCCATACGCACTTTGGCAACTTGCTTATCAGAACCCTCCTGAATAGCGCTCTTCAAGGTCACTGCCCCTGCGGGAAGACTTTGGGTAATCCCTGTCCAACTCGCGCCTGTCGACCTAAGCCATCTTGTGGCGCCGGCCACCAAGCCTGTTGTCTGATCCGTATCGAAAAGACCCGAGACAATCAAAGGCATTGACGTATAGCTGTCACCATCAGGATTGTCTTCCTGCTGCGCCCCTTCCAAAGCATCCTGGATAACCTTGGAATGGGTTGCCATACCGATCATGGCAGAAGGTTTGCTGAGCTGCAGTTGTTTCTTCAGCTTCTGCGTCAGTAAATCGTTATCGCCTGCGGTCAAGACGATAACCGGCACATACCCGGCTCTGATCACCCCCAAAAGCACAACCATCAGCTCAGGTGACGACGGCATCATCACCGCAACCCGGTGTTTCTGCCCCTGCAATCGCGCTTGCAGATAAGCTGCCAGATCCCGGCTCTCCTCATCCAGCTGACGAATGGTCAGGCTCTTTTTCAGTCCGGACACCGCGATGCGGCTTTCGGCATCGCTGGCATCAAAATAATCATCCCATAATTTGAGAATACTTTTGTCGGTCAGGTCCAGATCGGGATTGGCCTTGAGCTTTGCCTGTATAGATGGGGGAAAATGCTCGAACCAGGGGGTTTGTTCCCAGTCAGTACCGGCAAAAAGGTGGCTGGCAGCAACCAGCAACAAGGCCGGTGCAATTTTCAACATATTGGACAACCAGTGCCCACTAAACCTTTTCCGAGAGAATAACTGTACAGCTTCAGTCATATCGGCATCCGTAGAGTAAACGATGGAGCGGAGGGAGGAGTGTAGTCAACCATCGTTGGACGGGATTGGGGGCTTTCTAATTAAACGTCAGTCTCAGAGAAACCAACACTTTTCTAACCAGACAGTTATTTTTCCTAACTGCACATCACGGAATATCCGTTCAAACGCTCTAACCACACCTCAGGAGAAGAACACAGCATAGAGGTCCAGATGATCACCCGCAGTATGAGCAAACGCCAACGCCCGGTGGAACAGCCTTCACCCAAGAGTCTGCCCGAGCCCGCACTCAAACGGACGAAGCCTGATGAGCCAACGAAGGAGTGGAGAACCTATCATGGTCGCTCTGGGGCCAGATATCAGGTATTGGTTCCCATTGAGACTGATAAGTGTGGCTGCTGCCAGCTTTCGGACTCACTGGGACAGATCAAGCTTATGTGCGGTGCCGCCAGACAGAACATCTTTCACCGGGTGTGCGTCGCCTGCTATGCCAACCCCTATCTCAAACCCGAGTGCCCCCAATGCACAATGTCTTACCACTTTCGCCCCGAAGAACTGAGATACGGCATTGTGGAACGAAAGGACGCAGGGAAACCCGCTCGCTGCCAACCCTGTGGATGGCAAGGACGTCTTTCACAGCTGAAATTTCACGAACGCTCCTGCCGGACAAAGTTTCCCTGTATCAATACGCATTGCACCTATGAAGCCACGCCCTACTACCTCAGCGATCACCGGAGCATATGCCACCTTGAAAAGGAGAGATGCCAAACCTGCCACAATGGCTATACCCGCAGTTTTTTAATCGATCATGTCAGTACTTGTCCCGCAAAACTTCACCGATTAAACAACCTTGGTGATCTGGTTATCCCGCATTCACTGTTTCACGGTTTGAGGCTTCTCATGGCAGATCTTCAAACCAGGGAGAACCCGAGAAGGCCGAGATTGAGCTATTCCGCTGAACGTTTTCTGGATGAGCAAGCCGGGGCTATCGCTGACAATCTTGGCATGATGGGAATTACACCGGCTTATACATACACCCATCCTCAGGACCCCTGGGTACCAGATGATGACGAGATTCATCTGCCAGCTATTGAGCCGGATTCGGCAAGCACCATTGACAGTCTCTCAGATTCTCTGGATCTCTCAGAATCTCTTGATAATGGCTAACTGGAAATAGTGGGGAAGATAACGCCTTACGACGCAAGGCGTTACCTTCTTACCATTAATGGCGGTGGGTCAGCTTCCAGCTGCGGTGAATTTTTTGGTTACGCTTGAAATCCTGATCAATGGTCTGACTGGAAATCTCTTCCACCACAAACTTCTCGCTCAGTTCCTCATCCAGCTTGAACTTCCTGAAATTGTTAGAGAAGTACAACACACCATCACGGGCCAGACGTCCCATGGCGCGGATCAGCATATCCTTGTGTTCTTCCTGGATATCGAACACATCGCGCATCTTCTTGGAGTTGGAGAAGGTTGGCGGATCGATAAAGATCAGATCGTAAGTCTCGGTGCAGGTTTTCAGCCACTTAATGCAGTCGGCGTTCTCCAGCTTATGGCGATCACTGAAACCATTCAGAGACAGATTCTGCCGCGCCCATTCCAGATAGGTCTTGGACAGGTCAACACTGGTGGTCTGACTGGCACCACCTACAGCTGCATGCACAGTCGCCGCGCCGGTGTAGCAGAACAGATTCAGGAACCGCTTGCCTCGGGCTTCCTTCTGGATACGCAGACGCATCGGGCGGTGATCCAGGAACAGGCCGGTATCGAGATAGTCGGTCAGGTTCACCAGTAGACGGGCGCCGCCTTCGGTCACCTCAAAGTAAGTCTTCTCATCGCTCAGCTTGCGGTACTGACTCTTGCCAGACTGACGGCTGCGCTGCTTCAGCTGAATCTGCTCAGGCTTAACCGGCAATACGGTTGGAATGGCCTGCAGCACATCGTTGAAACGCTCTTGGGCCTTCTGTTCATCGATACTGGCCGGGGCCTTGTACTCGGACACCAGCACCTGATCACGGTAGAGATCAATGGCTACGGCATACTCCGGCATATCCGCATCGTACACACGGTAACATTCGATCTCGTTCTTCTTGGCCCATTTCTGCAGGGTTTTCAGGTTCTTACGCAGGCGGTTGGCAAACATTTCTGCGCCCTTGCCCAGGGTCACACTGGTCGCTGTTACCTCTACCGGCTGACCGCCCTGCTCGGCTTCCTGCACCTTCTTGTGGTAACCGAAGTAAGACTCAGGCTGAATATCAAAATTCAGCAGCTTCACTTCCAGCGCACCGTTAAAGAAGCTGTAGCTCTTGCGGGAGCGCAGGCCCATACGCTTGGCCAGATTCATATTGCTGGTCACGATCGCGCCCTGCCAGCCATCGAAGCAGGTACGGAAGGTTTCACCCAGACGCTGGTACAGCCACACCAGGCTGGACTCCTCACCCAGACGTTCGCCATATGGAGGGTTACAGATCACCAGGCCGGTATAACCCTTGATTGGCTCAAGAGTCGCCAGTTCGCGGGTTTCGATATGGATACGCTTCTCCAAACTGGCACGGCGCAGGTTCTCATGGGCCTGACGCACCACCCGCACATCGCCTTCATAACCGATAAACCGGCTCTTCAGATTGTCCAGACCTACGGTACGACGCTCACGGGCTTCAGCGATCAGATCATTCCACAGCTTGGGAATATGGCCGGACCATTTATGGAAGCCGTAATCGAGGCGCAGCAGACCCGGAGCGATATCTGCCGCCATCAACGCGCCTTCCAGCAGGAAGGTGCCGGAACCACACATCGGGTCCACCAGCGAACCGCCATCTTTGGCGATCTGCGGCCAGCCGGCACGAATCAGCAACGCGGCCGCAAGGTTCTCTTTCAGCGGTGCCTTACCGGTATCGAGACGGTAGCCCCGGCGGTGCAGACTATCGCCGGACAGATCCAGAGAGACATCCGCACGGTTCTTGCTGTTCAGGCGCACATGCACCCGGATATCCGGGCGGGTCTTGTTGACATCCGGGCGGAAACCAGCCTTGTCACGAAGACGGTCACAGATGGCATCCTTCACAACAAGCGCACCGAAGTGGCTGTTATTGATGGATTTACTGGTACCGTTAAAGGTGATTGCCAGAGTAGAGCCCGGCTCGAAATGATCTTCCCAGGCAATAGCCTTTACGCCATCGTAGAGGAAGTCACGGGACTCGGCATCGATCTGGCGCAGGGACAGCATCACCCGGTTGGCCAGACGGGACCACAGACAGGCACGGTAAGCAGCCTTCAGGCCACCCTGGAAATAACAGCCGGCGGTGGTCAGACGAATGCTCTCGCCGCCCAGCGAAGCCAGCTCTTCCGCCAGCAGACCTTCCACCCCTTTCGGGCAGGAGGCAAAGAATTCGTATTCTTCAGAGATAGAATGTTCGGACATCAGGACCTTCGCGTATCGTTCGCGCACTGATTTACGGACTGCGTTTCAGGAACGGACAGCCAGATAAAATGGCGCTGATTGTACAGGTGTTCAACACGAAAACGAACTGCAGGCATTACCTAAGGAGGCCCATATCCAAGTTTGCATCACTACCTAGCTCTCTGCACCTTTACCCACTATACAGCCCGGAATCGAGCCCCTACCATGCAGGCCATTATCAGCGTTCTGTAGTTGCAAGCAGTTAAGCATGAAACGATACCTCACCCGCTTCTTTTTTACAGTGGCCATTCTGGGAGCCGGTTTTCTCACCGGCCTGCTCACTCAGCAGCTGCCGCAGGATACCGAAAGTCTGCTGGCTGACGATGCCAAGGGTCTGTTTGATCTGAAGAGCCACTGGGCTCAGGGCAATATTGTTTCTCTGGTGCGCCATGGGGAGCGTTGTGATCGCTCCGATAATATCTGTCTGGATGGAGAGGACGGTATCACCCTGGTGGGCAAGGAGCAGACCATCGAGCTCGGTAAAGACTACCTGCAGCATCTGCCCATGGACAACACCATCATCTACAACAGTCCGGTCAAACGGACCGAACAGTCAGCGGACTTTATGTTTGGCGAGCGCAGCGAAACCAAAAACTGGCTGCGTGAAGGCTGCAAAGAAAACCTGCTGCAGGATATTCTGAAGTACAAACAGGATGGCAAAAACCTGATTCTGGTTACCCACAGCACCTGTATTGATGCACTGGGAGAAAAGGAAGGTAACAAGCTGATTGAGTTCGATATTCACGAGCCGGAAACCTACGGTGGCTCCTTCTTTCTGGCTGTGGACAAGAGCCAGCAGAAGGTACACGTTCTGGGTTACCTGCTGGCCAATGACTGGGATAATTCCCGCAAGAGCTGATCGCTCTTAAAAGGCTCTGCGAAGGCAGTTAGACGACTGTCTTCGCATAGAAAACGTCTTAGCTTATTTTCCCCTGCCCCGCCGAAAATCTGACCAACGGTCAAATTCCTTGCCATTCAATTTGTTAGCCGCGCTTCCGCTTATAAAATTCAGCCGTTAGGCAAAATAATTATACGGCGATCAACAGAGTTTTCTCGACAGCCCGTCATTATTCCGATAGAACTTAACATCGTAGCGGTACGATTCATCGTACCCACACATTCCCTCCCAACCTCGGGAAGGCTCCCAGTGGAGGACTGGTCAGCAATGCCTTCCCAGAAGCTATGAGTTTCGGGCGGCCCGCGAAGCTCCCCGAGACGTAGTTCCCGTAAAGGAGGCTACTTCGCAATGAAGAGACAAAAACGAGATAAGACTGAACGGGCATTTGCCAAGGGATATCATGTTGGCAACGCTGGCAGAGGTAATGAAATCTGTCCCCACCATGAAGTCAGCGAACAGCGCCAGGCCTGGTTGAACGGCTGGCGGGAAGGCTGGACTGATCACGTTAATGGCTTTGTAGGTATTTCCGGTCTGAGCCGGGTTAATGGTCTGACCGAGTACGACATGAGCTGATCTCTCTTCAGACTCTTATTGCAGAATCTTTTCTTGCTGAAAGCCCGGCCACCCGCCGGGCATAAAAAAGGCCCTGGTCAGGGCCTTCTCTTTTGGTGGCGCTGCTTTCGAGCCACCACCTTCAAACGTCATTATCACTAACCAGACGGTCAGCCTTGCTTAGCGACTTGCCTTGCCGGTACGCACCAGTTCAGCACCTACCGCTTCCGCAACCTCAGACACCAGATCCGGCCCCTTGTAGACAAAGCCGGTGTAAATCTGCACCAGGCTGGCACCGGCACGGATTTTCTCAACCGCATCACCAGCGCTCATAATTCCACCAACACCGATCACCGGCAGCTTGCCATCGACGGCTTCCGCCAACACCCGGATCTTATCGGTGGAGAGTGTGGTCAGAGGTGCACCACTGAGGCCGCCCTGCTCATTGCCATAAACATGACCGGCAACCGCATCACGCTCCAGAGTGGTATTGGTCGCGATCACCCCATCGATACCAAAGGCCACCAGCTCGGCAGCAATCTCCCGCAGCTCATCATCAGTCATATCCGGGGCCAGCTTGATCGCCACCGGCACATAGCGGCCATGCTTCTCAGCCAGAATCGCCTGTTCATCTTTGAGGGCTTTCAGCAGGGAACGCAGGTGCTCGCCAAACTGCAGTTCACGCAACCCGGGAGTATTCGGGGAGGACAGATTCACGGTGATATAACCGGCCCATTCATAGACTTTGCGCAGGCAGGCCAGATAGTCATCATTGGCCTTTTCCACCGGCGTATCCTTGTTTTTACCGATATTCACCCCGATGATCGCCTTGGACTTCACCTTCTTAAGGTTGGCGACCATATGATCCACACCCCGGTTATTGAAGCCCATCCGGTTGATAATGGCTTCATTCTCGGCCAGGCGGAAAATACGGGGTTTATCATTACCGGCCTGCCCGACCGGCGTGACCGTACCCACCTCGACAAAGCCAAAACCGAGGCTGTCGAAAGCATCGATACACTCACCATCCTTATCCAGACCGGCAGCCAGACCGACCGGGTTAGGAAATTCGAGCCCCATCACCTTGACCGGGGTGCTGATCACCGGTCGGGCCATGGACCGGGCCAGTGTGCCCATCAGCCCAAGACGCTGGGCGGCCCCCATCATATCCAGGGTCAGATCATGGGCCGTTTCCGGGTTGAGGCGAAACAGCAGGGAGCGAGCCAGCCTGTACATACGTGATCCTTGATTATTCTGATATGGGATGGATACGGTTAAACCCGGGTGTGGTTATAACCACGCGGCATTATAAGGACAGCCCCTCTCTATGCCTAGCCCTGCATGAGTTTCAACACCTCCAAACCCTTGCCACAGCTGGCCTCAAGTCGCTCTTTTCCGGCTTCTACCTTGGTCTTAAGCCCTATGTCGAGATTGAACCAACCTCCTATAGACGGGTCTGAAAGGGAAACAGATCGGTTCCCCGGGTACCCGGGCATGGAGGCTTGGTATGGATTTAACAACGTCATTCTCATCCTTGGTGAGTAGTGCGAGCGGTTCCCTGACCGCTGCTGGCAAACAGGTGGGCTACACCCTGCCAGAAGACAGTGTTGGCAGTTTTTGCTCGGCACAGGGCTCGTTTCGCCCTGACGATTCCTTCCATAGCTTTACCTCGGACACCTCCATCACCGACCGTGAAGCCTCACTGGCCACGCCGGATACCAGCCTGCGTCAGTCGGAGTCCGATCAGGAAGACAATTTCCGCACGCCCGAATCTTCCCTCATAGAAGGTTCGCTGGTTGAAGGCTCGTTCACAGTTGTTCCCAAGCCAGCCAGAATCCCCGCAGCCGAACTGATCGACAGCGCCCTTGCCACCCAACAGGCCATCCGTGACGATCTGAACGGTCAGGCACCGGAAGCTCTGCTGTTCACCCTGCCCGGCCACACCATTCTGGAAGAGCAGTACCGTCGCGATCCGCAAGGTACCCGTGATCTGGTTGCCGCCCGGGTTGATGCTCTGGGCGAAGATATTGACCGCACCTTCTCCAACTGGTGGGGCAACAAGCGTCAGGCCCAGACCGATCACGGCCATCTGCGTGCTGCGCTGGAAACCCTTGATGAAGCGTTAGAGATCGGCAATGTATCTCCGACAGAAGCCTTCCGCGATCTGCTGGCCGCCATTCGTCACTACGAAGCCACCTACAAGAAAGAGTCCTGGATCGAGAAGGCCACCCTCGCCTTCCTGGGTGCAGCCAATGTGTTGGCCGGCAAGTTCGGCGAACAGCTCAAGACATTGCTGCCGGCTGCTCAGCTGGAAGCCGGCGATGCCGCTCTGCTCGACCCGACCCAGGTGCCCAAGTACAAAGACGGCTATGTGTTCAGCCAGGCCCACAACCTGCAGCAGTTCAACCGCAAAATTCTGGTGGATCACAACCAGCAGGTGCTGCTGTCCAAACAACAGGAAATGGTGGCCGGCTTTACTGATCAGGATATTACCGACCGCACGTCGCTGGAAAACAAAGAGCAGCTGGTGGTCGAACTAACCCGCTCCCAGCCCGCTCAGGTGCAGCAGATGCTGCAGGATATCTACACCTATATGGCCTGCCAGCACGATCCGAAGATTCGTGAACAGGCTGCCGCCAAACAGGCACAACTGGCTGCGGCTGTCCAAAACTCAACTCAGAATCCGGTCCAGCTGGCTGCTCTGCTGAACGAACAGACTGTCCTGCGTGACACCATGGCCCAACGGGTACAGCAACTGTACCTGCAGAACAGCCATGCGAAGTTACAGGAGCGCATGCAGAGTGTTCTGAAAACCTACGAAGAGCTTCCAAAAGCAGCCATCGATGAACTGCGTGAACAGACCCGGCTTTGCCAGGTGCTGGCTCAGAACCTCGGCCAGTGGTCACTCAGCGAAAGCATGGATGAGTACCACACCGAATTCGACAAGATGGCCGCCATTCCCCTGCACAAGGTGCTGGTGACCGGACAGGTCAACGGCGAGCAGGTCTGGCATCTGGATAACACCCCGTCTCTGGCGGAAGTCGCCAAAGCCATGAACCCGGACAGCGGCCATCCGCTGACGCCAGCTCTGGCTGCGCTGCAGGCTTATATGGCTCAGCCTCAGGGTACCAACACCCAAGAGTACCGTGCCCATCTGCAACTGCTGGATAAGCAGCTGACCGCCCAGCAGAACTATTTGCTGGAGCAGGCCAAACAGGCCTGCGGTAACGACGAAGCCTTTAACGCCATTCTCGACCAGATCGCCATGATCGAGCAGAACCGTCCTCTGCCATGCATGCTGGCTGAAAACCTCACGCTTCTGGAACGCGGCAAGCGTGCCGGTTACGCCATGCTGATGGATAACGAACAACCGCTTGGCCGTCGTATTTCAACGCTGCGTCTGGAGCACGAGCTGGCCAAGAATAACTACAACTTCAACGACGAAGTTTATGCCATGGTCAGCGAGATCCCTGGCCTTGCCAAAGAGCTGTATGGGGAAGTCAGCCAGAAATTTGTTGACTGCTACGCAGGCAAACTGTCGTCTGCCGAGCTGATCGGCTACCTGGTGAAACTACTGGGCAGCGATGCCGCCAGCGGCGTTGCCAAGATGATCAACGATACCCTCAACGGCGCGGCGGCTATTGCCGAAGTCAGCCCGGAAACCCTGCGTGCGCTGCAGGGGAATACCGAGCAGGCCTGGGCCAACCTACGCTCGGCTGTCAGCGGCACCTCACCGGTGTTCGCGGTGTATAACGAATTCCATGCCCGGGTCAGCGGGGAAACCAAGGTTCAGTACTTTATCGAAGCCCTGAACCGTCACGGTGACCGTCCGACTCTGGACAAACTGACACCGGAGCAGATGGCCAAGGTCAAGCGTCTGGTCGCCCTGAATCAGCTGATGTCTTCCGGTAAATATATTCCGGTGGTTGTGGATGGCGTGATCCGCACAGCCGCTGGCGGCACCTCACCGTTCAATCTGGTGTGGAATGTCGGTCAGACCGGTCTGCGCCTTCTGGCCACCCATATGATCGATCAGAAGGTCAACGCCATGGACGGCCGCGACCTGAAGGTTGCCAATACCGCTCTGGATCTGCTGTACGGAGGCCCGGCCTACGCCGCCTTCAACCAGCAGGTGATGGAACGCACCAGCCGCGTCATGGCTGATGTCGCCTGTGGCAAGAGTCTGGTCCGCACCGCCTTGAACGCGTCGATCTTCTACCCGTTCCAGGTACTGGCTGAAGGCCTGGTGAATTCCTACAAGGACTGGCGCGCCGGCAAACCGGGCGCACTGGGCAAGCTGGTATGGAACGTAGTCCGGATGGCACCGATTGTCGGTATTCCAGCCGCATCCTGCCTCTCGCTGCTGACCGTACCGCTGCTTGGCCCGGCCTTTATTATCATTGCCGCCACCACCATCCCGGGTGCCATCTATCTGGGCTGGCGCTGGGCCAGCTATCTGGCACACCACACGGGTCTGGTGGATATCGGTATTCTGGCCATGGAACGCGCCCGGGAGTGGGCCGCTGATCCGGCTATTAACCTCGATCAATATATTGATGAGGCCTTTGCCGAAAGTGGCTATCGCAACCATATCCATGCTGTAGCTCAGAACCGCGCCTATGCCGAGCTGGGTGAGCAGGAGTGGGACAGCTTTGTTGCCGACCACCCTGATCTGGCTGCCAACATCATGCAGGAAGTGGAGCTAAATCTGGCCAAGGATCAGAGCTACCTGCAGGATGTGACTCGTCTGCAAAACATGGCAGCGACCTTGCGCGCCCTTGAGACGATTGATCCCGGTAAGGTCACTCTGGATGAACTGAAGCAGCTGTTACCGGCCGAAGATGCCGCCTACCTGCCTAAGACCGCCGAAGGCCGTGATCTGGAATTCTGGATCCGCACCGCACAGGACACCCTGCGGGCGGAGCTGGCTATCCACCTGGGTACCACTACGATTCCGGTCGACGATCAGGCGGTTGCCGACCAGCTGGCCCGTTTCTACACCAACCGCCAGAAGGGTCTGTATATCGCCAACGAAGGTAAGGCTGGCAAAGCTTTGGCCAGGCTGACGGTGAAGCAGGAAGACGAGATGCTGGCGGACACCCATACCCGCATGAAGGAACGTCTGGACGGCGAACTGGTAAAAGCCATGCAAAAGTTGATGACCAACCGCGCCCAGGCTTCCCAGAACCGGGTAAATGGACAGATGCGCAAGGATCAGTTCGAGCATGATCTGAGTCAGGATGGCGGCCTGAAGGACGCCATGAAGCAGGAACTGACCGCGATAATGACCTCGGAAATGGCCATGGCTACAAAGCAGAACCGTAAGCGTCTGCAGCACCAGTTCCGGGCCCATGGTTTGAATATGGACAAAGGAACCATCGACAAGTTGATGGGTGCCGCTGCCGCCGCAGCTGCTTGATCCCCTTGCGATCTCGTTCCCACGGTCCGCCGTGGGAACGCATTCCCAAACTATGGGTTCCCACGCAGAGCGTGGGAACCAGAACAACCTGCCGAACTGGCCATAAAAAATGGGGTATCGCCACGCGATACCCCATTTTTGTTTACAGCTGACAGTGATTAACGACGCTGGGCCAGATCCAGCAGCTCGCGGGTCGCCACGGTGTACATGGCAAACTCACTGGCCGCTTCACCACGCAGTTCATCCAGCACTGAATGCCAGCGTGCCAGCGGTGCGGCCTGCGCTTCACTCCAGAAGGTGAACAGTTCACCCAGATCTTTCGGCGCATCCGGCAGAGTCAGCAGGTTCACGGTCAGGGTACGCTGCTGCATTACCAGCTCATCACGAATCCCTTCCCGGGCCAGAGACTGCCACTGGTTCTGCACATCCAGCGCACTGAGCTGCTGGTAGAAACCATGCAGGTCCAGATGTTCGCCAATCGCGAAGAACATGGACGCCACGCGCTCAAGAGACTGGCCAGTCTCTTCCACCGCCTGAATCACCGGCAGCATATTGAACAGATGACGTACGGCAGCAACACGACGGGCAACAGGCTCTGGTACACCTTTACCAGTCAGCTGCTCTACCCGCTTCAGCCACTCCTTGCGCTGACGCTCTGGCAGCAGATCATCCAGCCCATCAATCAGCTGAGTGATACGGCCCTTGTAGTGCTCGACGCAGACACCGGTTTCCCGATCCACCACCTTCATACGTACCAGCCAGCGGGTCGCACGACGCAGGATACGCATCACTTCGCCCATCAGCTCCAGCTGCAACTTGCTGTCGATGGTGTAATCCAGAGATTCGATATCCGACCAGAGCTGCTCGGCCCCGAAAATATCCCGGGCGATCACAAAACCGCGCACGATATCCGGCGCACTGGCACCTGTGGACTTCTGCTGACGGCTGACAAAAGTGATACCCATCATATTGATGAGGTAGTTGGAGAGCTGGGTCGCCACAATCTCACGGTGCAGACGGTGCTCCGCCAGCGGCTCGCCATACTTTTTCACCAGTTGGGCCGGAAAGGCGGTGACCAGCTCGCGGGCCAGATAAGCATCATCCGGAATGGCGGAGTCCAGCAGCTTCTCTTTCAGATCCGCTTTACTGTAGGAGATCAGCACCGACAGTTCCGGACGAGTCAGACCCTGACCACCGGCATGACGCTCACGGATGGTTTCGTCATCCGGCAGGAACTCGATCGCCCGATCCAGACGACCACGCTCTTCCAGATCATGGATAAAGCCCTTGTACTCTTCCATCTGGCTCAGGCACTCGGACTCAGCCATGGTGATAGCCTGGGTCTGGCGGTAGTTGTTACCCAGCACCAGACGGGCAACGTCGTCGGTCATCGCAGCCAGCATCCGATCACGCTGCTTGCGGGTCATATCACCGGCAGCCACGATCTGGTTAAGCAGGATCTTGATATTGACCTCATGGTCAGAGCAATCCACACCACCGGCATTATCAATAAAGTCGGTGTTCATCGCGCCGCCGTTGAGGGTGTACTCAATCCGGCCCAGCTGGGTCAGACCGAGGTTACCGCCCTCACCAATAACCTTGGCGCGCAGAGCCCGGCCATCAATACGCAGGGTGTCGTTGGCCTTGTCGCCAACATCGGCATGGCTTTCCGCAGAAGACTTCACATAGGTGCCGATACCGCCATTCCAGATCAGATCCACCTGGGAACGCAGGATTGCAGAGATCAGATCATTCGGGGTCAGCTTGCTGGCCCGGATACCAAACAGCTTCTTCATCTCAGCAGAGATAGTGATCGACTTGGCACTGCGGTTAAAGATACCGCCACCTTCGGAGATCAGTTTGCTGTTGTAATCTTCCCAGCTTGACCGTGGCAGCTTGAACAGACGCTCACGCTCGGCAAAGCTGGTGGCAGGATCCGGATCAGGATCGACAAAGATATGCATATGGTTGAACGCGGCTACCAGCTTCAGGGCTTCGGACGACAACAGACCATTACCAAACACGTCACCGGCCATATCCCCGATACCGACGACAGTAATCGGCTCTTTCTGGACATCAATGCCGCGCTCACGGAAGTGACGCTGCACGGATACCCAGGCACCGCGAGCGGTAATACCCATCTTCTTGTGGTCATAACCAACACTGCCACCGGAGGCGAAGGCATCGCCCAGCCAGAAGCCATAATCTTCAGCAATACCGTTGGCGATATCAGAGAAGGTGGCCGTGCCCTTATCCGCCGCGACCACCAGATAGGTGTCGTCGGCATCGTAACGCACGACACGTTCTGGATGGACAACAACGTTATCCACCAGATTGTCGGTCACATCCAGCAAAGCACGGATAAAGGTTTTGTAGCAGCGGATACCCTCTTCCATGACCTGCTCGCGGGTACCGTTGGCTGGCAGACGCTTGGGTACAAAACCACCCTTGGCACCGACCGGCACAATCACCGCGTTCTTCACCTGCTGCGCCTTCACCAGACCCAACACTTCGGTACGGAAGTCTTCCACCCGGTCAGACCAGCGCAGACCACCACGGGCCACCTTGCCACCGCGCAGATGCACACCTTCCACATACGGGGAGTAGACAAAGATCTCATACATCGGTGCCGGCTTCGGCAGATCGGGGATATCCCGTGGCGAGAATTTGAAGGAGATATAATCGTGAGGCTGGCCGTCCGCATCCTGCTGGTAGAAGTTGGTCCGCAGAGTAGCGACGATCAGATCCATAATCCGGCGCAGGATACGATCCTGGCTCAGTACGCTGACCTCTTCCAGTGCCTCGATAATCTTCTGCTGCAACTGCTGACGGCGCGCCTGACGCTGTTCAACAGTCAGGTCCATATCCGGATCAAAGGACACCTCAAACAGCTTTACCAGTTGCAGAGTGATGTCAATGTTCTTGGTCAGGGTGCTGGCGATATAGGCCTGACTGAAGCCGAAACGAATCTGCTTCATATATTTGGCATAGGCCCGCAGCATGGTGACCTGCCGCCAGTCCAGACCGGCCGTCATCACCAGTCGGTTAAAGCGGTCATTTTCGGCCTGCTTGTACCAGGAACGCTTGAACGCCTCCCGGAACTTATCCGCCACCTTACGCAATGGCAGCTGCTGGCCATCGGTCAGGGACAAGGTAAAGTCGTGCAGGCAAATCTTCTCACCGGCACGATTGCCGCTCAGTCGAATCTTGTACGGATGCTCACCCAGTACCTTCAGCCCCAGGTTCTCCATAATCGGAATCAGGTCAGACAGTGGCAGGGTTGAGCCGTAATGGAACACCTTGAAGTGCAGATGGCCATCATCATCAATTGGCTGATAAAAGCTCATCGACAATGGCTGTTCGGCGGTCAGACCATACATATGCTCGATATCAGCCACAGCCGTTGGTGGTGAGAAGGCATCCCGATAGCTAACCGGGAAGCTGTCCCGGAAGGTTTTCAGTATGGCATTGCCATCCCCTTCACCTTTCCCTTCCAGCAGGGCATCACGGAATTCCGCTTCCCAGGAGTAGGCCGCCTGTTGAATCTCGGCGGCAATCGCCTCCGGATCAAAGTCGGTCGTGCTGTTGTCTTCCCGGCGCAGAATATAATGCACTCGAGTCAGAGTGGATTCTGAGAAGTAGGTGGTGAACTCGGCATCGACCGCATTCAGGCGCTGGCAGAGTATATTCTGCATCTTGATCCGCAGGGCGGTGTCGTACTGTTCACGGGGCACGTATACCAGCGCGGAGCAGCACAGATCACTGTGATCACGACGGATAAACACCCGGGTCTGGTTCCGTTCCTGAATCTGCAGAATGCTCATCACCGTGGTAAACAGCTGCTCGGTCGGGGTCAGGAACAGCTCTTCCCGCGGGTACACATCCAGAATCTGCACCAGTTCCTTGCCGTGGTGGCAGTGGATATCCAGTCCGGACATCTCCAGAATGGCGGAGACCTTGTTGCGGAGCCATGGGATAGTGCGTGGGCTCTGAAAATACACCGGAGAGGTGTAGAGACCCATAATCCGGCATTCACCGATCACTTTACCTTCGTCGTCAAAACGCTTGATCAGGATAAATTCCGGATAGGCCGGACGATGAACGCTGGAGCGAACAGACGCTTTGGCAAAGGAGAGCTGGCTCTGGTCCGCAAACAGGTTGCGGTCCAGCTCCGGCTCCAGATTCATGCGGTTCAGCTGGCCGCTGTGGCGCGGGCGCAGCAGGCCAAGGCGCTCGCCCTCGACCTGACGCACACAGGGCTCACCCTTTTTGCTGCAGTCAATCGCCAGCTCTTCATAAGCCAGGAAGGTGAAATTATTGCTGAGCAACCAGCGCAGATATTCGCAGACTTCGCTGGTGTCCTGATCCTTGCGGGCTTCCAGACTGGCCAGCAGCTCTTCCACCTTGCGGCAGATCGGACGGTAATCAGTGACCACCCGACGGACATCGGAGAGCACATCCGCCAGTTCCTGACGCAGCAGTTCAAGGTCTTCCTCGTCGGTCTGACGATCCACCTCAACATAGAGGAGAGCCTCTTTGGCTCCGCCCTCGCCAGCCTCGGCCAGCTGGTTCTTGTTATCCCGCGCGACCGGCAGTACACAGTTGCGCAGATGGTGAATGGTAATGCCCCGCTCGTTCAGCTTCATCCGCACGGAATCAACAATAAACGGCATATCCTGCTGGACGATCTGGATGATGGTATGGGTCGAGTGCCAGCCGTTGTTCTCATAGTCGGGGTTAAACACCTCGATCTTCGGGCTGGTGTGATCGTGGGTCTGGAAGAAGCGCCAGAAGGCCAGCGTGCTGCCGACCAGATCACGACGCCGGTAGGCGGTGATTTCGTCCAGGGTCGAGATAGCGAAAAAGGGCTTGAGAAATGCCTGCAGTCCTGCACGCTGCTCATCGGGGAGATGCTTGGAGAGTTCCTTCTCCAACTTGCTTAGAAATTCGTCCTGACTATACACGTCGATGATTTCCGGATGATTGCCTGTATAACTAAACGCGTTCTGCGAACCGCCATCCAGATCAGCCTGGAAACGGGTTCCTTTACGAGCTTAATGATGCTTTCTGTAATAAGTATGACTGCTAAATGGCAAGCTCGATCTTATTACTTATTTTTTGGTGACAATCACCTATCTCACCCCCTTCTGTCCAGCGGTTTGCAGGCAGATACCGACATTTTTTTGTAGAGATTTGTTAAACAAAACACTCCACCAAAAACCATCCGGTTTTTAGTGTTTTCCTTTGCTCTTCACCAGCTTCTGCCAAACAATAATTTAACCCCTCACCCCCCTGCACTCACAAACCTAACCGGCTCGGTCTGGCTCGCCTATCCTTGGTGGAAAAATCGGGGGCGGACCATGAAAACCATTCTCTGTTTTGGCGATTCCATCACTTGGGGGTTCGATCCGGCGACCGGTGGCCGTCATCTCTACCCCAATCGCTGGACTTCTGTTCTGCAGGACTTCCTGGGGGATGAATATAAGGTGATCGTTGAAGGGTTATGCGGCCGGTTCACCGTTCATGATGATCCCTGGCATGAAGCCCGCAATGGCAACACCCTGCTGATGCCGGTTCTGGAATCCCACAAACCAATTGATCTGCTGGTACTGATGCTGGGCACCAACGATATCCTGCATATGAAGGATGTGACCGCTGCGGATGCCGCACGAGGCGCTGAGGTACTGATAAAAAAGATTCTGATATCTGAGTGTGGCCCCGATGATCGGCCTCCAAAGATATTGCTGCTGGCACCACCCCTACTGGGCACGTTATCCGCCGACCTGAACATGTTCTGCCACGGCAATCCTGTGTACTCCGAGAACTTTGCCAGCTGCTACCGACAAACCGCCAAGCAACTGGGTGTGGCCTTTTTTGATGCCGGGCATGTCTGCATTCCCAGCCATGAGGATGGTGTTCATCTGGACAGGGAAGCCAACCGGCTGCTGGGTGAGGCTTTGGTTTCGCCAGTACTGAAGGCATTGGCGGGGTAGCCCGGTTGCGTACAGGCTCCGCCTTTACATCACCGGCAGCACCCCACATAATTTTCCAGCGCATTCAAACAGCCGTTATAAATAAAAGAAGCAGGCTCATGAAAACAATAAAAGCTGCAGCTCTCCAGCTGGAAGTCCAAACCGGCCATGTCGCCGATAATATTCATAACGCTGAACAGCTTTGCCTGCAGGCCATTGAGGAAGGCGCGCGCCTGATCGCCCTGCCTGAATTTTTCACCACCCGGATTGTGCTGGATCAGCAGGTCTATGACTCTGTACTGCCAAAAGACAATGAAGCCCTCAGGATGATGACCGGCCTGGCCAGCCAACATGACTGCTGGATTGGTGGTTCAATGATGGTGGCCGATGGCGACGAGGTTTATAACCGCTACTACTTTGTCGAGCCGGACGGCACGGTTCATCCCCATGACAAGGATATTCCTACCATGTGGGAAGCGGCGTTCTATACCGCCGGTAAAGATGACGGACACTTTCAAACCCAACTGGGTGGTGTTGGCGCGGCAGTCTGCTGGGAGCTGATCCGCAGCCAGAGCATTCAACGCCTGTCCGGCAAAGTGGACCTGTTAATGACCGGCTCCCACTGGTGGACGACACCGTCCAACTGGGGCTGGCTGTTCAATAAGATGTCGGCCTCAACCGCACAGTACAACCGTTATCTGGCCGAAAATGCGCCGGTGGAATTTGCCCAGCGTTTGGGAGCGCCACTGGTTCATGCCAATCACTGCGGATACTTTGAAACCACCAGCAGCTGCATTCCCGGCACAACTGCCGGCCTGAAGTTCCGCTCCCACTTTGTCGGCCATACCCAGATTGTTGATGCCAATGGGCATATTCTGGCACGCCGTCATGGTGATGCCGGGCCAGGCATTGTTACAGCGGATATAGAAATTGGCGCTCAAGAGGTGACCCGAAAAACGGCTGATAACTTCTGGTTGCCGGCACTGCCTCAGATACTGAAAGCATCCTGGTATCAGGATGGACTCTGGGGCAAGGTGCATTACAACCGCAAGGGACGACAGGCGGGACTGGATGCCGCCAAAAGACATGAGCTGATTTGAGACAACACTTTAAGCCGCTGTCTTGTTTAACCGAACCACTACTTTTTATTGCAACAGACAAAGTAGTGGTTCTTCATAGACTGCAGGACAGCATACTCAGGCCTGCGCGCCACACTCCCGCTCGGTTTTCAGGCCCAGCTTTTTAAATACGATCGCAGCCGGGCAAAAACCCGTAAAGGAAAACTGGAACATATTGGCGCCAATAAATACGGTGAACCAGAAAAACAATGGGCTGACAAAATGGGTCAAAGCCACCGACAGCAACACCATAATCCCGGCAAAACAAAATACCGCACGTTCAACAGTCATAAGATCACTCCTTTTTCATTTCTTGTTATCAGACTTGTTGTTATTCAATAGTTGTAACGAACTCTTAACCAGGCATTGCTGGCGTCTTCATACTGGCCAAAGAAGGTATGGGACTCGTTACCGGCAAACAGATTCATACCGGCTGCCAGCTGCCAGTTATCATCCAGTCGATAGCTGACACTCGGGCGCAGATAAGCGTCTTCATCGGTTGGAGACCAGAAGGTAAACAGCGACAGGGTCAGCTTCTGGTTCATGGTCATTTGTGTCAGCCGTAGAGTCAGCAGCTGCTGATACTCTTCCGGCTCAAACTGACGAGCCATGGAATGTTTCAGCAGTTCATCGTGATCATGAGTCCATTCCAGGTAATATTGAACAGCTGCCGTCAGGTTGGTGGCTACTTCCTGCTCGTAACCCACCAGCCAGCGCAGCTGAGAGTTGGGAATCATCGGATCATCACCAGAGCGATCTTCCCGACTGTCATACCAGGCCAGTTCCGTATTAATAAGACCGGAGCCTACTGGGGTTCGCAGACTGGCTCCCCAGACATCCAGTTCAGGATAAGTCATACGACGCTGAGCATTTATCCCACGAGGCACAGGCCAGTAACCCTGATGCCCGTAAAGGGCATACTCGGTACCGTGAATAGTGGTCGCAAGACGAGCTGACCAGACATCACCGGAAGGCTCATCAGGGTTTAAGCCATTCTTTGGTGCAGTATTGCCGCCCTGCTCTGGCGAGAACAGCGAGAAGCGTTCACCGGTCAGGCTGATATCAGGGGTAAACTCCGGCTGCCAGATCATATCCAGACTCAGCTCGCTATCCAGCCATGTGTTGTTGTACCAACTCACCATCACAGCATCAGATGGCGCTTTCAGGTATTCATCCTCACGCCCAGAGAAGAATGACTGCCAGTCCTTGGGGAACAGATCGTTCAGAAACAGATAGTCCCCGGTTCCCCAGGTCAGGACCTGCCGTCCCAACTTCACATCGGTATTCTCTGTCGGACTGAAACGCACCATTAACCTGCGGGTCTGCCAATCTGTTTCAGCCATTACATCGTCG
The DNA here is from genome assembly GCF_900174585.1 of Parendozoicomonas haliclonae. GTDB lineage: Bacteria > Pseudomonadota > Gammaproteobacteria > Pseudomonadales > Endozoicomonadaceae > Sansalvadorimonas > Sansalvadorimonas haliclonae. Next base: position 196,677 of record NZ_FWPT01000007.1, read on the forward strand.
TACACCACATCGCCCTGAGCTTCGACGGTAAAGCTGTCGTGCTGGTACTCATACTCCAGACGACCACGGAACTCTGACAGCGTTGTGTGATGAGGCAGAACCGGGTCAGTCTGCAGACGACGCCCATAACTGGCTTCAATAAAACCTGTAAACAAAGGCGCAGAAGATTCTGCGATATCGTCCCAGCTATCATCTCCCCACTCATCCCAGCTTTCCTCACTGGCAAAACTGCCCTCGGCAGAGATAGCCAGGATAAGAGCAATACAAAGTAGTTCCGAGACGCTCGACAATGCCGAGCGTGATGGGTGGTTGCTTGATGTTTTCAAAGGCCAGGGATGGCCTGATAGCTCTGCTGGACAGGACAGTCCACCAGAGCGGGAAACAGCAAGTAACCGCCTGTCGCGCGATAACTCTGACATATCCATAGCTTAACGCCCCTTCAGCCACTGAACTGGAGGGTTACGAAGGCTGCGTTCACTAAACAGAGACTGAGGCAAACCAATATCGTACTGAATTCCACGCATCTGCATCTCAGTACTGCTCCCCCGCTCCAGATCGGTAATCTTTGCAGAGACCGCTGTCGGATAACCCTGAATCAACTCAACCTTCAGGGCTTCCATCCGGCGATAAACAACACCTTTGTGATTTTTATATTCCACAGTCACTGGCATAAGCGTCTCTTTACTAATCCAGCTTTGATAACTGGCAAACTCAACCGACTGCGCATCCTTAGGCGTGCTTTCCAGCACATAATGCTCGTCCGTAGTTTTAACCAGACGGTGGTGATCAGCAGAAGGATCACGCCCGGAGACATCCTCATAAAAGAAATCAGAGCCAACAAACGACGTCCGTTTATCACCGGCAGAGATACGTTTCACCAAATCCAATCCCGGCAAATAGAGCCAGCGATCATCATCCTCACCCGGGTGGCGCACTACCCGGAAAACCGTGTTACGCACATCACTGGGGCGGCTGAAAAACACCATCATGTCCTGCTCACCACCCGGTTCTTTACTGTGGCGCAGAATCGTGAACTGACGGAGCTGCTGACGCCCCTGGGCATCGGTGATACGCATCCGCGCTTTCGCCCGGCCATCCTTGCCGGCGTAATAGGAAGAAAGGTTGGCTTTCTCGACAATTTCGACAGCATCCGTCAGCACTGCCGCCTGCGCCATGGAACTGCTCAGCAGTGCGAAAGCCAACAGGGATTTGATCACTCTCATAACAGCTCCTTAAGCCTTGCCAATCGTTTCAAACTTCAACAAAGCCGGCAGCAGTACCAGCGTGACCAGCGCCGAAGCCGCCATAATGCTCGCCAGGAAGATACCCACGGTGATATACGGCACCAACGGGGCAAACAACAGCGGGGTGAAGCCAACAGCTATAACAATGGCGTTGCGGGTAATGGCACGGCCGGGCTCCTGAAACATCTCAGCCAGAGATATATCGTTAGTGCCTTGCTTGCGCAATTCCCGGTAGCGCTGCAGGAAGTGAATTGCGAAATCGACAGACAGGCCCAGAGTGAGTGCCGACAGAACTGCGATTGGCATATCGTAATCCTTGCCAACCCAGCCAATCAGGCCGTAGATCAGGGTGATGGTAAATGTCAGTGGCAGCATGGCCAGAACGCCATATTTGAGCGAACGGAACAGCACCACCATCATCACAAACACCACAACAAACGACGAAAGCAAACTGTCCGCCATACCGCTCACCATGGCATCCTGCCAGACCACATTCAGATACGCCTTGCCAGCCCAGCCATAGCGTAAACCTTCCGGCAACGGATGCTCTGCAATATAAGCATCCACCAGCGCAACAACCTGACTCATATGCTGATTGTCACCACTGGTCAGTTGCAGCCAGATCAGGCTGTCACGGTAATCCGGCGTAACAAAGTGCCAGAGCTCCTGCGGGCGGTGGGAAGACTGATATTGCAACAGGGTCTGGGCAACGCCATTGGCGGTATCGGGCAGCAGGAAGTCGGCATCAGCACCGGAACGCAGTTCCCGGTTCACGGTTTTCACCACATCCGGCATAGCATTCACCTTGCCGACCAGATCCGAGGCCAACAGATGCGTCTGCAGACCTTCCATCCACTGCAACACCGCCGGGTTCAGGAATGTACGACGTTGTTGCTGCTCCTGTTCAACCACAGCCAGCATCTGTTCCAGCCAAACAGCTTCATCCGCACCAGCTGCAAACAGCTGATCATCCAAACGGCTGGCCAGTACATCCAGCTCAAGATTACCAATAACGGCATAAGCACTCAGATCAATGCCCTGCGCCTCGGCCCCTGCAATCAGTTGATTGACCTCATTAGCCAGACTGGTGTTATCCGCTGAAGTGCTCTCCAGAACCAGCCAGGCATCGTAGGTACCGGCAAAGTGGTTGTTAAGGACCTTGTCGGCCACCCGGATTTCATGATCGGCCTTAAACCAGTTCACCGGATTGTCGTTGATCTGGATACGGGTAATACCCGCCACGCTGATGGCAAAGGCACCGGCTGCAACCAGCAATACAACAAACCGACGACCCGTGGCAAAACCACCCAGTCTTGGCAGCCAACGTCCCAGACGACCACCGTCCTCCATTCGATGAATGGCATTCTGCAGGGATTTCAAAGCCTCCGGAGACATCCGAGAGATATACGCCGGAATAAAAATAATGGTCAGCAAGAAAGCCAGGAAGATACCAAAGGCAATATAGGCTCCGAAAATCTGTACCGGTGGAATCGGCGTCAGCATCAGCGACAGAAAGCCCAGCGCCGAAGTAACCGAGGTATACAGCATCGGGGTAAACAGATGATCCATCACTTTAATGATGACAGCCTTGGGATCTTCACCAGGGTGGAACCGATCGGCAAACTCGGACAGGATATGGGTTGAGTCCACCACCGCGATTGGCATCAGGAAGATTGCAATCATCGACGACATAATATGAACGGTAAAGCCCATGCCAATGAGCAGGCCCATAGTGATAATCACCGTCGCCATGGCCACAATCATCGGCCCGGTGACCAGCGGCAGACTGCGGAAGAACACCCACATCAGGATAAAGATCGCCAGCCCGGCCAGCGGAGCTGAGATACCCATCTGGATAAACATTTCTACGCCAAACTGATCTTCAGCAACCGGCAGGCCGGTTATGTGATATTGATCGGAGCTGTCGAGACCGGCCACCAGCCCACGAACCTCTTCGGCTATACGATAGCTTTCGTCTTTATCTGCCACCGGTACATAAACGGCAGCGGCCTGACCATCACCGGATACCAGAGTATTGTTCAGCATCGGCAGACGGTTCACAGCCTGCTTAATGGCATCGGCCTGAGCCTGGGTTTGCGGCGCCTGCTGCATCAACCATTCAAATCGAATTGTGCCTGGCCCTTGCTGGGTGATGTTATCTACGGTATCGAGAGACATCTGATCCCGACTGACGACACCATCAATATCAAGAATGCCGCGGGAAAGCTGATGCAGAGCCTGCAGGGATTGGGGATTGTAGATACCCTCTCCCGTCGCGCTGACCGCACCCACGACGATGGTGTCGTGCATGATGAACTGCTGCTTGACCTGGTTATGGAAAATCCGGGCGGGATCATCCTCCCGCAACATATTTTCCGGGTCGGTATCAATAGTCAGTAGAGGCATCATGGCCAGACAGGCCAGAGTAAGAAGAAGCACCAGCCCATAAACCTTACGGGGATGCTGAAGAGCAAAAGTGGTGAACAGTATTTTCATTTTTATATTAGAGAATCCTAATGTTTTATCAAACAATACATTAGAGACATCTAATAGACAAGGCGCCATCCATTTAAATGCACAGATATTTTTTCATCACTTGTGGGAACTTTTTTGCTGACCTGTGGTCAATGATGCGGGCGGGTACTGTCCACCACCTTGACAGCCCGCCTCTGTTCACTGATAAATCATCAACGCTTCATTGAACTTTTTTCATTGTCATCCCCTTATCAGGAATCACAGAGAGACCGCGTCAACTATGGAATCCATCACCAATAACACAGAGGCACGCCAGTCCCTACTCTCTCTTCGTAATTACCTGCGCCAGATGATTATTGGTCAGGAGCGCCTGCTGGACCGACTATTGATCGCCTTGCTGGCTGATGGCCATATGCTGGTTGAAGGTGCACCTGGTCTGGCAAAAACCAAAGCGATCAAGGATCTGGCCAACGGCCTTGCGGCCGGCTTTCAGCGTATCCAGTTCACCCCGGATCTATTGCCGGCAGATATTACTGGTACTGAAGTCTATCGCCCGGAAGATGGCAGCTTCCGTTTCCAGCAGGGACCGGTATTTAACAATCTGGTCCTGGCGGATGAAATCAACCGCGCCCCGGCCAAGGTGCAGGCCGCGCTGCTGGAAGCCATGGCTGAACGTCAGGTGAGTGTTGCCGGCACAACTCACAAGCTGCCGGAACTGTTTCTGGTTATGGCCACCCAGAACCCGATTGAACAGGAAGGCACCTACCCGCTGCCGGAAGCCCAGCTCGACCGTTTCCTGATGCATGTCTGCATCAGCTATCCATCCGTAGAAGATGAACGCCGCATTCTTAAACTGGTACGGGGCGAGGCTCTGGAGCTGGAACAACCTCAGCCGGAAGTGATTTCCCAAGACGTGATCTTCGCCGCCCGCAAGGAAGTGCTGGAGCTGCATATGGATGAAGCGGTGGAAAATTATATCGTTCATCTGATCGATGCCACCCGCAACCCGGCCAAGTATCAGCAGAACCTCGGCGCTCTTCTGGAATATGGTGCCAGCCCGCGGGGCACTATCGCTCTGGATCGCTGTGCCCGTGCCCACGCCTGGCTGGCGGGTCGTGACTTCGTCACTCCGGACGATGTGCAGGCCACTGCCCATGATGTGCTGCGCCACCGGATTATCCCAAGCTATGAAGCCGAAGCCCGGGGTATGAATGCCGACCGCATTCTGGCCCAGCTGATTCAACAAGTCGCTGTCGCCTAAGCCTCTCATCAAAGGAGTGACCGATGAGCGGCGCCTATACCAGCCTTGAAGAACTAACCCGTCTGGCAGGCCCGGCCCGGCGGATTCCTCTGTATCAGCCCGGTCCGGCCCGGGCCTTGATGTCCGGTGGTCATCAATCACGGATGCGTGGCCGGGGCATGGACTTTGAAGAGTTTCGCGGTTACCAGCCCGGTGACGACATCCGCACTATCGACTGGCGCGCCAGTGCCCGCACTAACAAAACCCAGACCCGGGTTTACCGGGAAGAGCGGGAACGCCCGGTACTGTTGGTGGTTGATCAGGGGCCGGGGCTGTTCTTTGGCAGTCAACTGAATTTCAAATCCGTGGCAGCGGCAGAGGTTATGGCCCTGATGGCCTGGAAAACCCTGCATCATGGTGATCGTGTCGGCGCCCTATTATCTGGTTTACACAACAGTGAGAAGCAGCATCTGGAACTACGACCACGTCGCTCACGCCAGCATCTGCTGCAGATTTTCCAGCATACAGTAGCCATGAACCAGAACCTGAAAGCCGGTATCCCGAGGGATGACCAGGCCTTGGATAAGATGCTGGCCAGCGCCACCCGACTGGCCCATCCCGGTACGCTGGTAGTAGTGATCAGTGATTTTCACGGTATCAGCCAGACTGGTCTTAGAGATTTGGCCCTGCTCTCCCGCCATAACGATGTAATGGCTGTGCAGGTGTTTGACCCGCTGGACTACTACCTGCCACCTGCCGGCCTTTATGCCGTCAGTGATGGACGACACCGTGGCCTGCTGGATACCCGCGCCCGTCAGACCCGGGAGCACTACCAGCAGCAGGCCCAACAGAAACAAACGACATTGACAGAACACTTGCAGCGTTACCGTATTCCTTTATTACGCATCGACAGCAGCCAGCCCACTGATGAGCAGCTGATCGCCATGCATCGGGGAGGCGCACAATGAACGGCACCGCTCCCATGCCATCCGCCTCACCCATGGCGCAGGGTGCCAACCCACTGGATGCCCTGGAACCCAATATTCTGCCGGAACCGATTAGCTGGTTCCCGCCTGCCCCCGGATGGTGGATTCTGGCTCTGTTGATTATTACCCTGATCACAGCTGTCGTTATCTGGCTGGTGCAGCGTCACCGCCGGAATGCTTATCGCCGCGAGGCTTTGAAGCAGCTCGACCAGATCGCCCAAAGCTTTCAGTTTGACGGCGATGCCCGACAGTTGGCCAAAAACTGCAATCTGCTGCTCAAAGCTACTGCTCTGCAAGTGTGGCCTCGGGAACAGGTCGCGAATCTGGTGGATAAAGACTGGCTGGACTTTTTAGCCCGTTCCTCAGGCCTTAACGATTTTCAGTCAGAAACCGGTCAACAACTCGGCGCCAATCTCTACGCCAAACCCCAAACAGAACAGGCAGGTTCAGGGGAGCAACTTATAACCCTGACCCGTCAGTGGATTAGCAAACACTCCCTGAAAAAAGCCGGTATGGGAAGCAATCATGACTGAATGGTTCCCTACCCTCACCCATCTGTTTGGCCGGTTTGAATTCGGTCTGCCCTGGCTATTCCTGCTGCTGCCACTGGCCTGGTTGGTGTATCGCTTCAGCAAACCCATGGGTCGTCAGCAAAGTGCACTGCTGGTGCCGTTTTATGCGGACCTGCCACTGGGCAGCACACCGGCCGCCAGCTCACCCGCTAACCGATGGAATCTGCCATTGGCTGTCGTTATTTGGTTGTCTGTACTCACTGCCGCAGCCGGTCCACGCTGGATTGGCAATCCAGTAGAATTGCCGGTAACTGGCCGTGACACCATGCTGGCGGTCGATCTGTCCGAAAGTATGACTATCAAGGATCTGCCCCTGAATGGTCGGGAAGCGGATCGTCTGGAAGTCATCAAGGATGTGGTCAGCAAATTTATTGATAACCGCAAAGGCGACAGATTGGGTCTGATTCTGTTCGGCTCTAATGCTTACCTGCAAACACCCCTGACCTTTGATGTGGAAACCGTTCGCACATTGCTGAATGAATCCACTATCGGTATTGCCGGCCCGATGACAGCAATCGGTGATGCCATTGGTCTGGGTGTACGCCAACTGCGCAAACGCCCGAAAGAACAAAGGGTAATGGTGTTACTGACCGACGGTGCCAATACCGCCGGCAATCTCAGTCCTTTAAAAGCCGCCGAGCTGGCGGCCAAGGAAGGCGTCACCATTTATTCTGTCGGGGTTGGCGCTGACGAGATGATTATTCCCGGACTGTTTGGCAGCAACTTTGGTGCACAGCGGGTCAATCCGTCTGCGGATCTGGATGAAGAGACTTTAACCAAAATTGCCGAACAAACCGGCGGTCGTTACTTCCGGGCTCGCTCTCAGGAAGACCTGCAGGAGATCTACCGTACCATCGACAGCCTCGAACCCATCGAACAGAGCAAGGAAACCTTCCGCCCGGTCAAAGAGCTGTTCTACTGGCCTCTTGGTCTGGCGCTGTTATTGAGTGCCCTGATGGCACTGATCCATTTTGCTTCCCGCTTCTCCAGCAATAAGGAGAAGCAGCCCCTATGACTATGATTGAGAATTTTCATTTTCTGCGGCCGTTGTGGTTGCTGGCTTTGGCACCACTGGCTCTGGTGATCTGGCAGCTCTGGCAGAGCCACACCAACAAAGGCAGCTGGCAAACCCTGATTCCTGCGCACTTGCTTGAGCACCTTCTCGAAGGTGAGGAACAGACCCGCAGCCGCTGGCCGGCACTGGTTGCCGCAATCGCTGGCATTATCGCTATTGTGGCCATGGCTGGACCGGCCTGGAAACAGATTGAAACCCCGGTCGAAAAGAGCGTAGCGCCGTTGGTGATTGTGGTGGATCTGTCCCGCTCGATGCTGGCGGCTGACCCGGCGCCTAATCGATTAACACGCGCTAAACAGAAACTGACGGATATCCTCCGACAACGACAGGATGGTCTGACGGCGATTGTCGCTTATGCCGGCAGCAGCCATGTAGTCTCACCATTAACCGACGACAATGCCACCCTGACCAATCTGGTGCGGGCCCTTGATCCATCCATAATGCCGGTACAAGGCAGTCAGCCACAGCAAGGTGTTGCCAAAGCAATTGAACTGTTGCGTCAGGGCAGTGGACAGGCTGGCAGCATCCTGCTGATCACCGATGGCCTGACCGAACAACAGAGCAAGGCGATTGAAAGTGAAGTTTCTGACAGTGGCGATACCTTGTCGATTCTGGGTATAGGTTCAGAGAACGGCGCCCCGGTACCGGCCGAGGGCGGTGGGTTTATGCGTGATGCTCAAGGCGGGATTGTTATGGCACAGCTGGAACGTAATCTGCTGCAGTCCACAGCCCGCGCCAGTGGTGGCCGTTACAGTGACCTTACTTTGGATAACAGCGATATCACCCGACTGCTGCCCAAGAGTTCAGCACTGGATGCAACGCAACGGGTCGATCGTAACTTTGATAGCTGGTATGACGAAGGCCGCTGGCTCACCCTGCTGCTGATTCCTCTGGTTCTGGTCGGGTTCCGTCGAGGACTTATTTTGCCACTGTTGCTGGTCAGTGCTCTTGGATTACACAGCCCGGACTCTTTGGCAGAGCAACAGCAAGTTCCAGCCAATAAAGAAAGCGTGCTAGACAAGGCCTGGAGCAATGCCTGGGAAACACCGGACCAACAAGGGCAGGCTTTGCTCCAACAAGGCAACAGTGCAGCGGCAGCCGCCCGCTTTGACAATCCTCAATGGAAAGCCGAAGCACTGGATCAGGCCGGCCAATATGCAGAAGCCGCCTCCCTGTTTGGCGAGCAGGCTAAAGCTGCTTCCAATCCCATGGCTAAAGCGGATGCCTTCTATAACCAGGGCAATGCTCTGGCCCGCGCCGGCGAGCTGCAAAAGTCTCTGGACGCCTATAAGGAAGCGCTAAAAGCTAATCCGGATATGGAACAGGCCCGCACCAATCAAAAGATTGTGGAAGAGCTGAAACAACAGCAACAAAATCAGCAAAACCAGAATCAGGATAACAACCAGCAGCAAAACAGCGATCAGCAGGACAAGTCTGAGAACAACTCAGAGGAGCAGTCCGGGGATCAGCAAGGTTCTGAGCAAAAGCAGGATGACTCCGGAAGCCAGCAAAAGAACGAGTCTGCTGACCAAGGTAAAGATCAGCCATCTGATAAGAACCAATCCCAAAACAGTGATTCTGCAGATCAGCAAAATCAACAGAATGACTCTGAGCAACAAGGCGAACAGGATCAAGAGCAAGATGCCTCATCCGCTGAACAAGGTCAGAACGAGGAAGAGCAGGCTGATTCGGAGTCTCAACAGTCACAGGCAACAACTGAACCATCCGATGAAACCGGTAAAGAACAACAGGCTCCAGTAGCTACGGAAGCAACCGAACAGGATATGGATGCCGAGCAGACCGAAGCCTGGCTCCGGCGTATACCGAACGACCCGGGTGGTCTATTACGCCGTAAATTCGAGCAGCAACAGAAACAGATGCAGCAGAAACGCCAACACGCTCCGCAGGATACACAGCCATGGTAAAACAACACAGTATACGGCACCTGATGCAACAGCCGGCCCTGGCTATGGCTCTTCTGATCCTTTTGATTATGGGCAGCCTGCCGGCCTGGGCCAGTCTTTCCGCTACGGTTGATCGCAACGAAATCACGGAAGGGGAAGCACTGGTTTATACCCTGCGCAGTGATGGCCTGACGTTACGAGGCTCACCAGACTTTGCACCACTGGAAAAAGACTTTGATATTCTTGGCACCAGCCGCAGCAACCAGATCCGGATGATCAATGGCGAGAATGCATCCTGGGTCGAGTGGAATATCACTCTGATGCCCAAGCGGGAAGGCACTCTGACTCTGCCTGCCCTGACCTTTGGTGACAGCACCAGTAATCCCATTCAGATCAAGGTTCACAAAACCTCCGCCCAACAAGGTGCCACTGCCAGCTCTCCTGTTTATATGCGCAGCAGCCTCAGTGCAGAAACACTCTGGGAAGGTCAGGAAGCAGTACTCACCCTGAAAATCTTTACCCGTGCCGACTTTGCCGACAATCCCGACCTGAGCAGCCCACAGGCCGAAGGTGCCATCATCAAGCTGATCAGCAACGATAAACGTGAAGAACGGATTATCAATGGCGTGCGCTATCAGGTGATCAGTCTGGAATATCTGGTAACACCAACCCGCGCAGGTGAACTGCGTATCAGTGGGCAGGTACTCACTGGCGCGCTGGTTGAGGATGACCCTTACGGCCGCCCTAGCCTTCTGCGGATGACCCGCTCCCGCCCTTTCCGGATCAGCTCGCCGGAGATGCTGCTGACGGTGAATCCTCCTCCAGAAAACTGGCCGGCCGGTACACCGTGGCTGCCAGCAGAATCACTGTCACTCTCGGAGAGCTGGAGCAGTAACCCGGCTCAACTGAAGACCGGGGATTCCATTACCCGCACCATTACCGTGACGGCCGAAGGAACCAACAGTGCATTGATTCCGCCATTACCAGCCTTGAATCTGAATGGTGTGAACAGCTATCCGGATCAGCCTGCTACTGATAACCGTCTCTCGGGAACACAAACCACCGGTATTCGCAGTGAGTCTGTGGCCCTGGTACCGACTCAGGCCGGTGAGATCACCCTGCCTGCCGTTGAGCTCACCTGGTTTAATACCAAAACCGGACAGATTGAAATCAGTACACTGGCGGCACAGACGCTGAATATTGCGGCTGGTAGTCAGCCTGCTGTGCAGCCACAGGCACCTGTGGCAGTGAGTCCAACCACAACAACGCCGTCCTCCAACGCATCAGAGCAGACGCTACAAAGTGGCGACCTGCAGACTATTGGAGAACCGGTAAGCGAGAACTCACTGTTCATCTGGCAGGCAGCAACCGCCGTCTTTGCCCTGCTCTGGCTGCTGACTCTGGCTTATGTTGTCCGCCTGAAACGCGGCTCGCCTTCCCTAACAAAAACCACTAAAACATCCTTCCCAAGTCATACCTCGGAATCCGAGCTATTCAAGGCACTGATCAACGCCTGCCAGAACAACGAAGCGGCAATTCTTGAGCAACGGCTGGTGAGCTGGGGCACAGAGCTGATCGGTAAGGAGTCACTGACCAGCAGTGAGGTCATCAGCACTCTGAACTCTGATGAGCTGAGCAAGGGCTGGAATCTACTCCTGTCACAGCGTTACAGTACAGAGAAATCCGCACTGGATACGACACCACTCGTTAATCTGCTGACAGAGGCCCGTAAACAATGGTTCAATCAGCAATCAGAGAAGTCCAACAATACCCTGCGCATTAATCCCTGATCGTTTGTAGAGCCTGTCTTCCACGACAGGCTCCTGCTCCAGGGAGGCGAGCGCAAAGAACGGGGATATCATGGGAAAAAATAACAATCGTCACCAGGCCTTCTGTATTGCAGCCGGCCTGTCCTTATCTTTGGTGCTATCCGGTTGTTCACAAACACCAAAAGCACCGGAGTCACTTCTGCCTTCAGGGCCACAGGCACTGGCAGTCACCGCGACCCACAAACAACATTTCCAGCCGGGCCGTTATGACCGGCTGATTATCGAACCCATCTATGCTGGCAAGAAGGATCAGCTGCTGCCAGAGCGCAAGCAGGCTTATGCAGCAATAGAATCGATTCTGGTCAGCGAACTGAAGCCAAAACTTTCGACTGAGAAAGGCCCACGACTGGGGGCACTGACTGTCCGTTACGGACTGGTCTCCGGGCAACTGGTCAGTGACAGCTCACTCATCAACTTCTTTGGTAATACACCGGGGCTAACGACCGTTCCCGGGGAAGAGAAGATGACCATTGCCGTTAGTCTGATTCATGCAGAAACCGGCAAAGAGCTTTGGAAAGGGGCAGCCCAGGGTTTTGTTGCCAAGGAACTAAGCAGGGAGCTGCAACTGGAGCGCGCGCGTCAGGCCGTGCACCGAATGCTGGCAACCATTGAGAACTAAGCCAAAAACAGCGAGCGGATACTCACTACCCTATTAGCCCAGCCATAAAAAATGCCCCGTCTGTTTAAACAGACGGGGCATTTTTACAGAGATATCAGCTGTCGTTACAGGGTAACGGCCGGCATATCTTCATCCTTCTTCACCTTTTCCGGGCGAACAAAGAAGCGGGCCAGTGCTGGCAGCAGCCAGATAGCGCCGAACATATTCCACAGGAACATGAAGGTCAGCAGCATGCCCATATCCGCCTGGAACTTGATTGGCGAGAAGATCCAGGTGCAGACACCGATTGCCAGAGTCACACCGGTAAAGACAACCGCCTTACCTGTGGTGCGCAGCGTCTCGTAGTAAGCCTGACGCAGATTCATACCTTGCTTGAGGAAGCTCTCCAGACGACTGTAGATATAGATACCGTAATCCACCCCGATACCCACACCCAGCGCGATAACCGGCAGGGTTGCAACCTTAACGCCAATACCCATATGCACCATCAGCGCCTGACACAGCAGCGAGGTCAGCGCCAGCGGCACAATAATGCAGACCACGGCACGTACGGAACGGAAAGTGATCAGTACCAGAATACTCACGACAGAGTAAACCCAAACCAGCATCAGATTCTGAGCAGAACCAATCACTTCGTTGGTCGCCGCTTCCACACCGGCATTACCGGTCGCCATCAGGAACTTGATGTCGTCGGTATTGTTGGCCAGAGCAAAGGCTTCAGTGGCATCAACAACACGCTCAAGGGTTTCCGCCTTGTGGTCTTCCAGAAACAGAAGAACCGGGGCCAGGCTGCAATCCTTGTTATACAGCTGGGAGGCCGTACCGTTGTTGATGGCATTGTTCAGCACGTACTGGTTACGGGACAGGGTCTGCCACTGCGGGTTACCTTCGTTCAGGCCTTTAATAACCTGCTTGGCAACCGTGACCATGGATACCGCATCCTGCACACCCGGCACCTGCTTCATATGCCACATGTAGTTATCGAGCGCCTGCATGGTCTCGAAGCTGGCACACATTTCAGGGCCGGTTTCCACCATGGTGATAAAGGTATCCGCACTGGTGGAGTAGTTGGCGGTAATGTAGGCGTTATCCTGGTTGTAGCGGGAGTCGGCGCGAAGCTCCGGAGCACCCGGATCCAGATCACCAATCTTTACCTGATCCTTCATCATCAGACCGTAACCGAAACCACACAGGGCGATCACGATAGAAACCGGCGCAACATAAGGATGGGCAAAGCGGGAGATCAAAGACCAGACCGGTGACTTCTGCTTGGAGATATCACCACGCTCACGCACGCCCTTGCTGACGCCAACCCAGGACATCAACACCGGCAGCAGAATCAGGTTGGTGAGGATAATTACCGCGACACCAATACTGGCAGCAATCGCCAGAGACTGGATCACATCGATCTCGATCACCAGCAGGGTCAGGAAGCCGATCGCATCAGAGATCAGAGCCAGCATGCCCGGGATATAAAGAGCACGGAAAGTCAGACGGGCTGCTTTCAGGGCTTCCGCCCCCTTGGCCGACTCGATGGCAATATTATTAATAATCTGCACACCGTGGCTGACCCCGATGGCAAAGACCAGGAACGGTACCAGTACCGAGTACAGATCCAGACCAAAGCCCAGCGCCGACAGCAGCCCCAACTGCCAGACGACAGCGATCAGGGAACAGATGATCGGAACAATAGTGGACTTCAGGCAGCGGGAGTAAGCGAACAGCAGAACAAAAGTGATCGCCAGCGCCACTAGGAAGAAGATACCGATGGACTGCACACCTTCAAACAGGTCACCCACCACCTTGGCAAAGCCAATGATATGGAGGTTGATGCCCTGCTCGGCATAACGGTCACGAATCTCTTCCAGAGCCTGGGACAGCTCGGCATAGTTCAGCTTTTCACCGGTTTCCGGGTTGGACTCAAACAGCGGCAGTTCCACGATACTGGATTTGAAATCGTTGGAAACCAGGCTGCCAACCGTACCGGAGCGCAAAATATTAATCCGCAGCTCTTTCAGACTAGTCGCATCACCATTGTAAGTCTGGGGAATTACCGGGCCGCCTTCAAAGCCTTCCTCGGTTACTTCCAGCCAGCGTACGTTTGGCGTCCACAGAGACTTCATGGCCGCACGGTCAACACCCGGCAGATAGAAGACTTCGTCCGTCAGCTTCTGCAGCTTGTCCATGTATTCCGCGTCGAAAATATCACCGTCCTGCGGAGCCACAGCAATACGCAGACTGTTGGCACTGCCCAGATCATCCCGACGCTCCAGCCAGTTCATAATGTACTGGTGCTTGAGCGGGATCATCTTCTCAAAGCTGGCATCGACTCTCAGGCCCATTAACTGGAAAGAGAGCACCACCGAAGCAATAAAGAAGAGAATGACAACCGGCACACGATTGTTAAAAAACAGTCTTTCGAGTACCGGTTCAGTAGAGATATGTTTACTCATAACAGCATTTCCTGTTCCGGCTTAAAGACCGATAACACTCGGATCAACGCGACGAATACCATTCTCGCCGGTGACCACAAAGACGTTATCCGAAGTTTTGACAATCCCGGTCAGCACAGCGCGGTCAGACTGGTTATTCACCAGCACATCATCACCATCGTTACGGGAGAAGGTGCCACCGGTTCCTACCAGCAGAGGCATATTGCCCTTCAGCACCAGACCGGAGAAAAAGGTCTGTTCCGTGCCGGTGTCCAGCTCTGTCCAGGTATCACCACTGTCGTTGGTAATAAAGGCATTGCCACGCAGGCCGTAAGCCACTGCACCATTCAACTGTTCCAGCGCGCTGACGCCGAAGAAGGTACCTTCATACGGGCTTTCCAGAGTTTCCCAGCTTTTGCCATTATCGGAAGAGCGGTACATGGTGCCGGCTTCACCGACCATCATCAGCATACCGTTCTTGAGCTGGGTCATACCGTTGTAATGGAACTCGTCAAAGTTCTCGACACTGTCGAAACGGTTATGCCAGGTCTTGCCGCCATCGGTGGTCTGCAGCAGGTAGCCGTAGCCGCCCATCACAAAGCCATTGTTGGCATCGGTAAACAGAACATCCAGCAGCGGGACTTCTGCTTCTTTATCTTCGTAGACCTTGTTCCAGCTGCGGCCACCGTCGGTGGACTTCAGCACCACAGCATCATGGCCCACGGCATAGCCGATATTTACGGTAGGAAAATCAACGGCGGTCAGCAGTACCTGAGTGCTGTTTTCACCCAGCTGCCAGGCCTTGCCCTCGTCCTCGGACCAGAGCACATGACCACGGTCGCCGACAGCGACCAGGTGATTACTGGTGCCGGCTTTATCGACATCCAACATCAGGGAAGAAAGAATCTGGTCTGAGACCGGCTCGGCCACAGCCTGTGCGCTCAACATGCCCGTGCTGGCAATAACGGCACTGGAAAGCAGGCTGGCCACGAGAAACTTTGAGGGAGACTTCATAGAAAACCCTTTTTTCGTGTTCGTGTTCCATAAAGGCCCCTGTCTGCGTTACACAGAACAGGGGCCCGATACTGCTATGGTCGTCTTATTTACGTCCGCGACGACGCAGAGCGGACGGCTTGAAGTAGCTCTTGGAAGGGATGGCCTTGGTGTAATCCAGCATGGTCTTCTCTTCGTTGGCCAGACCCTGCACGTGGTAACGACGGGACTGCAGATCGTGGTATACGTCCAGAGTCGTGAAGGTCGTTGGCAGGTCATAGATGTTGGCCAGGTAAGCCATGCTCACACGCCACAGTTCACCACGGCCGTCATACTGATCGGCAACCGCGATGCTCCAGCTGTCTTCGTCCATGTAGAAGACACGCTTGGAGTAAACGTGGCGCTTACCGTCCTTCAGGCTGCCTTCAACAACCCATACACGGTGCTTCTCGTAACGGGTGTTGGCAGGGTTCAGGTGGCCGGCATCCAGTACATCGTCATAGCTCAGCTTGTCGCTGATCAGGTTGTAGTTGTTGTACGGGATGTAGATCTCTTTCTTGCCAACCAGCTTCCAGTTGAAGCGATCCGGAGCACCACTGAACATATCGGTGTCATCGGTGGTACGCAGACCTTCAGCGGCAGCAATCGGGGTGTCATAAGCCAGGTTCGGTGCACGACGTACACGACGCTGACCAGCATTGTAACCCCAGGCTTTACGGGACTCTTTAATCTGGTCCAGAGTCTCGTGAACCAGTACCGCGCCACCGGCCAGACGGGCAGGAGCCGTGGTGAAAGAGAGGTAGTAGAAGATAATGTTATCCAGATCTTCTTCCGCCAGCTTAGGATCGTTGTACTTGAAGTACACTTCCTGCTGGGAGGTTACCAGAGAGTAGGAACCATTACGCTGTACCGCCACTTCGGAGGCACGACGCACCAGGTATTCACCACGGTAACGAACCACGTGGTTCCACAGGGCTTCCAGACCATTCTTAGGCATTGGGAACGGGAAGGCATCAAAAGCGCCCTTAAAGCCGTTACCGCCATCCAGCAACTCAGCGTTTACAGCGGCTTTCTTGGTGTTTTCGTAAATACGCTCTGGGTGAGTCGCGTTACGACGGCTCTGGAAGATCGGCATCTGGAAGGTTTCAGGATAAGCTTCAAACAGTGCGATCTGACCAGCTGTCAGGTTGCCACGGTACTGATCCAGATTCTTGGAGGTAATCGTAAACAGTGGCTTGTCATTCGGGTAAGGGTTGGCCAGATGAGAGCCAGGACCCTGATAACTCTTTGGAATGTCGGCTTCGGTCATTGGCTTCCACTCGGGAATCGAACCGTCCGCATTACCCTTGCGCTCAGCGCCAAGAGGAGTCAGTTCATTCCCCAGCTTTGCTGCTTCAGCCGGAGACACTTTGGCCGAAACCGGGCCGGCGCACAACATAAGCGCTGCCAGACTGGCAATCAGTGTTCTTTTTGTTTTCATATCGTCTCTCACTCCACGGTTTGCCGTAAAGCCCCTTTCGGGAAGATATTGTTTTTGTTGGTTGGTTCTTTTATCAGGCTGAACGACAAATGCCGTTCAGCCCTTTTTCCGGTCAACCAAAAGCTTAGAAGGAGTACTTCACGCCAATGGAAACGTTATCACGATCACGCTGACTGTAGGTATCCGGGCCATTGAACTCGGTGTACTGCAGTTCAGCTTCCAGATCCAGGTACTGAGCCTTCATACCCAGAGTGGTCGAGCTCGCACCTTTCAGGAAGTTACCGGTACGGTGGGAGTTACCCTTCACATTCTGGTTCCAGCGGATGTACGGGTTCAGGTTAACGCCTGCATAGACATCGTTCCAGGTACCCGCCAGTACGGCACTGTAACCGAACGCATCGGCATCGATCTGATCGTCTTCATCACAGTTGGAGGAAGCGTATTCACAGTCACCACGACCGGCGAACTTACGAACATTGCCGTCCTGATCGGTGTATTCCAGATCGGAACCACGCAGATGTTCGGAAGCCACTTCCACCACACCGAACAGGGAGTCAAAGCTCAGCATTGGACCAAAGCTGTGAATCGCAGACAGAGAGATGTTGTAGGATTCAACACGCTCGTAGTTATTCAGATCACGCAGGTTGGCATAGTTAACCATCTGATCGGCAACCTTGATGGTCGCGCCACTAGATAGCGCACCAGCCTGAGCCAGAGCATCACCAATCAGATCATCAGTTGCGGAGATGGTGATAGGCATATTTGGGCGATAGGCCAGTTCACCGGCAAAAGAGGTGTTACCGAAAGTGGTGCTGAAGCTTACGCCGTACATACGGATATCTTCAAGATACTTACGGTGACCGGTCAGATTGGAGCCAAGGTCAATAGCAGCAACACCACCAGCAGCGGCGGCTGCCTGAGCGCCGGCCATCGCAGCCTCTTCTTCTGAGACTCCTGGAATAGCCTGACCATTCGACAAAGCTGCCACGGCACCATCAAATTGTGCTTTGACTGCTGGATTTGTAGCCAAAACTCGTTGCATCGCTTCTACATCACCACCAGTATTAGCGCCGGCAAATGCTTGCAATACCGTTGGTGTAACTGCAGCAGCTTTAATCGCATCAACATTCACACCGTTATAGCCATCATCAATCTGTGCAAAGATTACAGGCTCTTTAGCGTGATAATTTACAAAGTAGAAACCGAACTCGGTGTCATTCAGCTCTTCAGCAATATAGCGGAAGGAGATACCGAACTGGCCATCATCCTTGGCATTGATGTCTGAGCCGATAGCAGCGACCTTAAAACCATCGTCTTTCAGGTAGTCAGAGCCACCAACAACACCACCTGCAGCCAGCTGATCATAAAGCGGCTTAACACCAGCCAGAGAACCCAGCTCGTTGTAAGCAGTATTACCACCTTCAGCAAACAGATCGGTTTCAGCAAAGTAGGTGCCTACCGGATCAATCTGAGTCTTGCGGAAGTTCCACTGATAAAAGGCATTGGCAGACAGGTTATCCGTCAGGCCAACACTCAGAGACAGGGTTTCAACCGGCACCAGAGCTTCTTTCAGCTCGGAACCCGGCAGACGGAAACGGGCCGCATCGATAGGGTTAGTTGTGTTGATACCACTGCGGTAGAACATACCTTCACCCCAGCTCAGTACCTGCTTACCCAGACGGGCATCAACAGGCATTTCGCCCAGATCCCAGTAACCGTAAACATAGGCGTCGAGCAGCTGGGCGTCCTGACCGGAGATATCTTCCGCATCTTTGGTGAAGCGGTTGGCAGGCTTGGAGCCCTGCATACCAGCCTGGCTTGGCTGGCTTGCATGCCAGGATTCCTGACCGAAGTTGGTCTTGCCATTCATTTCGGCATCGTGGAAAGCGGTACCACGGGCAAACAGACCGTAGTTTTCCCAGCTCAGGCTCAGGTCGGAAGTGACCTTGTAAACCTGGGAAACCAGACCGGTATCGTAGTTACGGTTACCGTCGTTACCATTGATACCATCGTTGTCTTTGTCCTGTCCCTGTACACGCCACATGGCGCCGTAGGACACAGTAGTATCCAATGAACCGGCGACTTCACCGTCCATCAGATCGAACTCAATAGCGTTGGCTGGCGACACTGCCAGTATGGAAGCGAGAGCGAAACCCGCTTTTGCTGGAGCTAAGTGCATTGGTGAGGAGATAGAAATCCTGCGCAGCTTCATTCTTATTATCACCTTGTGGATTTATTATTGTTTTGCACCGTGGCATGGAGAGGCCAAAATTGTGCAAAAACACGAGCCCCTTCCGTTCACGCAGATCACCAGCCTTCCCACTTCTCTCGCATCGCGAATCCCCCCGCAATAGAGCGTCTGGTTGACCTTTCTGACCTGGGCGCGCCGGGCTGGGGGTCAATTTATCGTGATTGGTCGAATTTGTATAGACCCTGTCGTCATTTTGCTAGGTAATGCCGACTATATGCATAGAAAATAGCCGATTATGACAATCGGCTATTCCGGAAGTGAATGTTTTGGTAGATGCCAGTGGTCGTTTGAGTCACAAGACGACAAACGACCACTTTCAGGCAGGAAAATCTGATCAGGCGAGAGACTTGCTCACCACCTCAAACAGATCCTTGGACAGGTCTTGCTGCTGGATACGCTTAAGGGCAGCCAACATCAGTTCACGACGCTTCTCGTCATAACGCTTCCAGCGGGTCAGCGGGTTAATCAAACGGGAAGCCAGCTGCGGGTTCAGGGCATCAATGCGGATCACTTCATCAGCCAGGAACTCATAGCTTTCACCAGAGATATTGTGGAAGTTCACCAGATTACCGGAACAGTAGCCTGAAACCAGCGAGCGCATCTTGTTCGGGTTCTTCTTATCGAAGCCCGGATGCTCCATCAGCTCACGCACTTTCGCGAGGGTACCAAAGCGGGAATCCGTAACCTGCGTGCTGAACCACATATTCATCACATTGGTATCGTCGGCCCACTTTTCGGCGAACTCGGCCAGCGCCTGCTCCGCAACAGCCTTGCCACTTTCATGCACAGCGCCAATCAGATTGGACAATGCAGCAATGCTGTCGGTCATATTGGAAGCCGCAGCGAACTGAGCCTGAGCCAGCTCAACACTGGCAGCATCATCCAGCTCAACCAGATAGCTCAGAGCAATATTCTTCAGGCGGCGCTCGGCAATATCTTCCGGCTCAGCCTGATAAGGCTTGTCCACATTCAGAGAGTTGTAGATTTGCTGCAGACGCTCTTTGTGCGCTTCAGCGATAGCTCCACGAACAAACTCACGCGCCTGATGGATAGCATCAACATCAATCACATCCATCTGCTCAGCCAGCAGGGTTTCCGATGGCAACAGCAGCATCTCGGCAATCATGGCCAGATCCAGAGATTCATCAGCCAGCACCTTGCCATAGGCCGCCAACAGCTGAGGATCAACCGCCAGTTCACGACCGGCCTGAATATCCGCCACCAGCTCCATCAGGACATTGATCGCCAGACGCTGACAGCTGTCCCAACGGTTGAAGCCGTCTTCATCGTGACTCATCAGGAAGATCAGATCTTCACGACTGTAGTCGTAATTCACCTTAACAGGCGCAGAGAAGCCGCGCAGCAGAGATGGCAGTGGACGCTCATCAGCCTTGAAGGTGAAAGTCTGCTCTGGCTCTTTCAGATCCAGAACTACTGTCGTTTCACCCTCGCCATTCAGTGGCATTGGCTCACCTTCACCATCCAGCAGGCCAATTGCGACCGGAATATGGAATGGCAACTTGGTGTCCTGCCCCGGTGTGGCCGGGCAGCTCTGCTTGATGGTCAGGCTATATTCCTGCGCATCTTCATCGTAGCTATCAGACACGTCCAGAACCGGGGTTCCCGCCTGGGAGTACCAACGCTTGAACTGGCTGAGATCAACACCGTTGGCATCTTCCATCGCAGCCACAAAGTCTTCGGTAGTTACTGCCTGACCATCGTGGCGATCAAAGTAGAGATCACTGCCTTTGCGGAAGCCTTCGCTACCCACGATGCTGTGAATCATCCGCACGACTTCCGCACCCTTTTCATAAACAGTCAGGGTGTAAAAGTTGCTAATTTCGATAAACGACTCAGGACGAATCGGGTGAGCCATCGGGCCGGCGTCTTCTACAAACTGGGCAGAACGCAGGAAGTTCACATCCTGAATACGCTTAACAGTGCGGGAATACATATCAGCGGTATATTCTGCATCACGGAATACTGTGAAGCCTTCTTTCAGGCTCAGCTGGAACCAGTCGCGGCAGGTCACACGGTTACCGGACCAGTTATGGAAGTATTCGTGGGCAACGATGGCATCGATACGCTCGTGGGCAGCATCGGTGGCATTATCCGGGCGGGCCAGTACACAGGTGGAGTTAAAGATATTGAGACCTTTATTCTCCATGGCGCCCATATTGAAATCGTCCACCGCCACGATCATAAAGATATCGAGATCGTATTCACGACCGTAGACTTCCTCATCCCACTTCATGGACTTCTTCAAAGAGCGCATGGCGTGGTCGCACTTGGTGATATTGTGCGGCTCAACAAAAATACGCAGAGTCACTTCACGACCACTCATGGTGGTGAAGGTATCCTCGATAAATTCCAGGTTACCGCCCACCAGCGCAAACAGGTAAGCCGGCTTTTTGAATGGATCGTTCCAGGTCACCATATGACGACCGTCGTCCAGATCCTTGCGCTCAATGGCATTACCGTTGGACAGCAGAACCGGATACTTGTCTTTGTCTCCAATCACCGTGGTGGTGAAGATGGACATCACATCCGGGCGATCCAGGTAGTAGGTAATCTTGCGGAAGCCTTCAGCTTCACACTGGGTACAGAACATGCCACCAGACTTGTACAGACCTTCCAGAGAAGTGTTTTCCTGAGGCTTGATACGGGTCACGATGTAGGTTTCAAATGCTTCACTCTGTGGCTGAAGCACCAGCTGCTCGCTATCAACCTTGTACTGGTCGCCAGACAGAACCGCACCATCAATAGCAACGGACACCAGCTCCATATTCTCACCGACCAGCGTCAGCTCAGGCAGCTGAGCGTGGGTCTTGGTGTCGTTTAGTTTGAAGTTCAGGGTCGAGGTGACCAGCGTGGACTCTTCACCCAGCTCAAAGCTCAGAGCGGTGGTTTCAATCCAGTAATCTGGCTGCTGGTAGTCTTTGAGATAAATCGCGCGGGGTTGAGCGTCTTTCATGCAATCTCCTGAACCGGAACATCAGGGATCACCCAATGCCCCGGCAATAATCATGGTGTCGTTATTGTTAGTTCGTAGGCCGTATACTTGCGGATATTGATCACACCGGTATCAAATATCAGATACTGCCCTTTGATTCCGAGCAACGTTCCTTCGGCCACCGGATTTTTATCCAGATTAAAAGAGGTCACTTTGGTTGGATATTCCAGCACAGGATAACGAATTTCAATCGGCAGCACATCACTGCTGATCGGCTGCACAGCCTGCAGACCATGCTCTTCCAGCAGAGACTCAATGCCATAGGCATACCGATCCAGCAGATCTTCCCGAGCCTGCTCAAGATCAAGAACATCCACCTGCCCTTTCAGCATCGCCCGCCAGTTGGTTTTATCCTTCACTTCCTGACGCAGCATATCCTCCACAAAACCAGACAGCTGTCGTGTCGCTACCCGCAGTATCGGCAGTGCCTGAACAGCGCCCTGATCAATCCAGCGGGTCGGCACCTGGGAAGCACGGGTAATACCCACCTTCATGCCGGAAGAGTTAGCCAGGTAGACGATATGATCTGTCATGCAGAACTCCTCGCCCCAGGCCGGCTCACGACAGGTGCCTTTATCGTAGTGACATTTCTCCGGGCTCATAATGCAGGAGTCACAGCAGGCCAGCTTCTGGAAGCACGGCCAGCAAAACCCCTGACTAAAGCTTTTTTTGGTTTTACGGCTGCAGTGGGTACAAAAGATATTACCGGTCGCAGCCAGAGAGACCTGCCTGCCCAACAAGGCATTCATATCGATCAGCTCATCACCAATCGGCAGGTTGTAGCTGACCGGTTCCCCATTCTCACCGAGAACAGATTTCATTTTGACGACAGATCCGGTCACCGAACCTGTCTCTAAAAGCAACTCAGACATCAGGCATCCTGAAAACGAAGAATGGACTCTTCCTGGGCATCATCTTTTTTCCCACCGCTTTTGCAGCTCTGGGACATATAACCGGTACGCTGATCTTCCGGCAGATGTTTGGCCTCCCAGGCCAGCACCGCTTCAAGACTCTGCTCACGCTGCTCCGGGGTCAGCGGACGACCATCAGGCCATTTCCCCAGTTCCACACCACGACGCAGATTGGCGACAACTTCCGGCGTTAATGACGCAACAAAATCCTGGAAACTCATACTCCCCCCTCAACTCACCAACAAACAGGCCGGTGGCGAAACGTTCAAAGAGGAGAAAAAGCTTTGAATGAACAAAGGCCAGGGATGGCCTGAGAACGCTTCAGGACAGGGATAGTCCTGCAGCGTGGTGAATCAAAGTTTTTTCTCCGAAAGCTCAAATAGCAGACCGCACAAAAAAACGATTATAAAGATAACCAAAGGCGACGCCGGACAACAAACCACCGGCATGGGCGCCATTGGCAATCTGGCCCAACCCCAGACTCCCGAGAATCCCGGTAAAGCCAATCAACAGCCAGGCCATCATAAACATATAAATGCCGGACGGAACCTTATAACACCCGGGCTCAAACCGTTCCCGAATCCAGCAAAAGCCCAACAGGCCAAAGATCACCCCGGACATACCACCAAACAAGGGGAAACCATCGGCGGAAACAAACTGAACGATATTGGACACCGCTCCGGTAAACAGCACCAGCAGCGCCAGAAACAGCCCTTTATGGCGTAACTCTATACGATGCCCCAGATCCAAAAGCCAGAGCATATTGAAGACCAGATGGAAAACACCAAAGTGCAGAAAGATAGGAGTGATAACCCGCCAACTGAACAGCCAGGAAAAGTCACCATGCTCATACATAGCCGACAAAGGCAGATAACGGATCTTATCGCCCTGTACGAGATACTCACTCATACTGAACCAGGCGACAGTTTCATAGTTGTTGCCCAGCCCGGTCAGAAACGCGACCACCAGCGAAGCAACTATCAGCAGCAGAGTAACCGGGATACGCATCCAATCCGCCAGCGGGCCGGACAGAAAACCACCAGCCCCCTTCCAGGAAACCTTAACCTTACTTAACTGCAGCAAACCGGACTGCCACTGGGCAAACCAGGTCAGCACCTCATCCTCCTGCGCAGGGTGCTCCAGCCAGAGCACCTGCCGACCACCCTCTTCGGTAATTTTATGGGGGACGCGCTGCCGCCAGAGAAAGGCGGAAAAAGGCAGAAGATCCTCTTCTACCGGACGGTCAAATAGACGCAGCATGAATGGGCTTTTCCTTAACAGAGCTGAGGATAATCAGCCTATCTGTCATCACAGGATCAATCATCAGGCGAGGCGGTTACCCCAGCCCAGCTTGGTTCGGCACACTTCATAGTAATTGTGATTCAACGGATGAATCAGCCGCAGTTTAAACGGCTTCTTGCGAATCGACAGGGTATCACCCGGTGCAGCCGTGATATGCACCTGCCCATCACAGGAGATCTGCGGGTAGGTCGGGTTATCCCGGCTGATCACAATCTTCACCTCACTGTTGCCATCAATCACGATAGGACGACTGCTCAGGGTATGAGGGAAGATCGGCACCAGCACCACCGCATCCAGCCGCGGATGCATGATCGGGCCGCCACCAGACAACGCATAAGCAGTGGAACCGGTCGGTGTTGCTACGATCAGACCATCAGAACGCTGGCTGTAAACAAACTGACCATCCACAAACAGTTCAAACTCGATCATCCGGGTCACTTTACCCGGCTGCAGCGCTACCTCATTCAAGGCATTGGAATGACCAATGGATTCACCATTACGCTTGAGATCGGCTTCCAGCAGGAAGCGGCTCTCAACAATATACTTGCCATCCAGCACATCGCCGATCTGCTCTTCCAGCTTGTCCGGCTGAATATCGGTCAGAAAGCCCAGGCTGCCACGGTTAATTCCCAGCACCGGCACATTGGAACGAGCCAGCGCCCGGGCCGCGCCCAGAAGACTGCCGTCACCGCCAATAACAATAACCAGATCACAGATCTCGCCCATCATCTTGCGACTGCAGACCTGCAGCCCATGACCGGGCATCAGCTGAGCAATACTGTCTTCGATGATGACATGAAGATCGCGGGAGAGCAGAAAGGTTTTCAGACGCTTCAGGGTGTCCACAACCTGGACACTGCCCATACGACCGATCACCCCAATGTGTTTGAACTGTTCCATAAATGCGGGACGTTATGAAATTAATTTATATAGCCATTATAAACAAACTACCCACTCAGTCAGAGAGCGAACAAGAAAAATCCCTCCATGGGCGGTATGGGTTCTGGCCTCTAATAATGAGCATACCCGATCGTGAAGCAGGATTCTGCTAAAACCTGCGGCGATGCCTGTGAAAAGTACGACCTGCCCAGACGTTAGTCCGCAGGCCATGAGTTTGGTAGCATGAAGTACAGGATCAACAATCGCCGGGGAGCGGGAATGGGTTATGTTACACAGCCACTGGCTCTGACAACCGGCGAACTCAAGTGGCTGTTACAAAGCCCCATGCTTCTCGATCCTTCAGCCCACCCGTGCCTGCTATCCAGCCAGCTGCCCTGGCTTTCTCCGGACAGGCGCAAGCAGGTCTGCCATGATCTGAGCCATCCTTCCCATGAACAAACCACCGCATTTCTGGAAACCCTGACGGCACGGCGCTCCACCCGTCTGGGCATTCGTTATGAAACCCTGTGGCTGTCGCTGTATCAGTCCATCACTGAATATGAGGTGCTGGCGACCAACCTGCAGGTTCAGGAGAAAGGAAGAACACTGGGAGAGTTTGATCTGCTTTATCGGGCGGGTGACCGATATATTCATCAAGAGCTGGCGATAAAATTTTATCTTGGCAAACCCGAGAGCAAGGGCGACTGGTATGACTGGGTGGGACCGGATCAGGCCGATCAGCTGGGCCGAAAGATGGCGCTGATGTTTGAACACCAGATCAATCTCTCCAAAACCGAGCCCGGTGAACAGACCCTTTCTCATATCAGCCCGGCAAATACTGACTGGCAGCAGGAAGTTTTGCTGCAAGGCTATCTGTTTTACCCCTGGCAGCAGCCTTGCGCCGAGCCTGAACAGGTCAATCCGAATCACCTGCGTGGTGACTGGCTACCCTTTGAACAGTTATCGGATTATCTTGCGACCTTATCGGCAAAGGCCTTTATGATTCCTTCGCGGCAGCAGTGGCTCAACCTTACCGCCCTGGCGGAACAGGGGGAAACCGATGACGTATCCGCCTTATCAGAAGACGAACTGATTGCCCACCTAAAGCAACACTTCTCAGGCGAGAACAAACAACGCAAACGCCCACAGCTGGTGATGCCACAAATTCCGGAAGGGCGACCCTTTTTCGTAACACCGGATGATTGGCTGGATCGGCTAAACCAGAAGCTAACCAATCCGGCCTGATAAACAGGCGTCGATCAACGCCTGTTTATCCATTAGATTCAGATCTCCGCCGCCAGCCGTGAAGCCTGGTCGATAGCCCGCTTGGCATCCAGCTCACGGGCTTCATCGGCACCACCAATCAGAATCACATCCACACCTGCGGACTGCAATCCGTCCTGAAGGTCCCGCAAAGGTTCCTGCCCGGCACAGATAATCACATTATCCACATCCAGCAGCATCTCCTCTCCATCGCGGGTGATATGCAGACCGGCATCATCGATCTTCCGGTACTCCACCAGGTTCAGCATCTGCACACCTTTGGTTTTTAAAGTGGCACGGTGAATCCAGCCGGTGGTTTTACCGAGATTCTGACCGACCTTGTTACGCTTGCGCTGTAACAACCAGACCTGACGCGGAGACTTACCGGGCTGGGCAACCACCCCCTCCACACCACCACGGGCCTGAAGTTCAGGGTCAACGCCCCACTCTTTATAGAAGGTCTTGATATCAGTACTGGATGATTTACCGACATGGGTCAGATATTCAGAAACATCAAAACCAATCCCGCCCGCACCAATCACTGCAACCTTGTCGCCTACCTGCTTGCCAGACTTCAACACATCGAGGTAACTCAGCACCTTGGGATGATCGACACCTTCAATCTCCGGAGTGCGTGGACTGATACCGGTCGCCAGTACCACATGGTCATACCCGGCCTCAGCTAATTGGTCAGCCTCTACACGTTTACCCAATCGTACTTTAACGCCGGTCTTTTTCAGGCGGTTGGCAAAGTAGCGCAAGGTCTCATGAAACTCTTCCTTGCCAGGAATCTTTTTGGCGATATTAAACTGCCCACCAATCTCATCCCCCTGATCAAACAATGTCACGGTATGGCCACGCTCGGCGGCAATGGTAGAGAAAGCCAGACCCGCAGGGCCGGCACCGACAACAGCAATATTCTTTCCACCATCACTATGATGCAGCGGAATATAATTCAGCTCGGTTTCATAGCAGGCTCGCGGGTTGACCAGGCAGCTGGTCAGCTTGCCGGAGAAGGTATGATCCAGACAGGCCTGATTACAGCCGATGCAGGTATTGATCTCTTCACTCTTGCCCGCTGCGGCCTTATTCATAAACTCCGGGTCAGCCAGCAAAGGTCGGGCCATAGACACCATATCCGCCATCCCGGCAGCCAGAATGCTTTCCGCCACATCCGGGGTATTGATCCGATTGGTGGTAATTAAAGGAATGGTCACTTCGCCTTTGAGTTTTTGAGTCACCTGGGCAAAAGCGCCTCGCGGCACCATGGTGGCAATCGTAGGAATTCGCGCCTCGTGCCAGCCGATACCTGTATTAATAATGGTCGCGCCAGCCTTTTCCACCTCTTTGGCCAGGGTCACAATTTCATCCCAGCTGCTGCCACCTTCAACCAGATCCAGCATGGAAAGGCGGTAGATAATAATAAAGTTTTCACCAACCGATTCGCGCACCCGTCGGATAATCTCCAGCGGCAGACGGATGCGGTTCTCATAACTGCCGCCCCACTGATCGGTGCGCTTATTTACCCGCTCAGAGATAAACTGGTTAATGAAGTACCCTTCTGAGCCCATAATCTCCACACCGTCATAGCCGGCATGCTTAGCCAGAGCGGCACAATTCACAAAGTCGCGAATCTGCTTTTCAATTTCTTCTTCGCTCAGCTCTTTCGGGGTAAACGGATTAATGGGAGCTTTGACGGCAGAAGGGCCAACACTGTTCGGGTTATAGGCATAGCGGCCGGCATGGAGAATCTGCAAACAGATCGCGCCACCCTCCTGATGAACCGCAGTGGTGACCTTGCGGTGCTGAAAAGCTTCTTCTTCATTGGTCAGCTTGGCAGCCCCCATAGCCACACAGCCTTCCTCGTTGGGACCGATACCACCGGTTACGATCAGCCCAACCCCACCACGGGCCCGCTCAGCAAAATAGGCGGCCATTCGCTCGAAACCATTGGGACGCTCTTCCAGACCGGTATGCATCGAACCCATCAGGGACCGATTGCGCAGCGTCATAAAGCCAAGATCCAGTGGAGCCATCAAGTGGGGATAGTGTTCACTCATGGTGCTTTCTCATTCTTTCGGTTATCGCGGCAATGGCGGTATTGTTGTTATCTGTCGTCGTATAAATTCAGTATAATTTTTAGGGATATGTACTGACTGCAGCAAAACATAACCATAGAAACCGGTCGCAGCAATGACTAACGCCAACAAAAAGTTGATTTCACTGCACAGTATCCCGCACGGCATACTGCGAGCGGGCCAAGGGAGAGCACGTTGCATATGAATCTTGGCGAGCTCTCCACCGACTTCCTGCTCCCGCTTCTGGAAGCCACCCGACAAAACGACCGCAACCCGGAACAGGTATTGGCTCAGTACGGCTTTCAGGAAGAGCAGCTGCAGCATCCCGGGCAGTGGTTGAGCATTGCCCGTTTTATGCGTATTGGCGAAGCTTTGATTGATCTGACTGATAATCCAGGCTTAGGCCTTGAGGCTGGAAGACTTGGTGGCCTGACTGGCGCCGGACTGGCAGGTATGGCGGCCATAACCGCGCCAACTTTAGGTGATGCTCTGGAAACGCTGACCCGATTTGAGCCGCTCTATGCCCGCAATATCCGAGGCAGCAGTCAGTGGCACAGAGATGCTCTTCAGTCACATCTCTGTTTTTATTCCATTGCCCCTTATAACGAGTACAACCGTTTTGTCGTGGACAGTATTCTGGCTGGCTGGGTACAACTTTGTGAACAACTGACCGGACGAAGTGATCTGGTGGAAGCCATGACTATCGAGTTTGAGGCCCCCCACTATGTCAGCCACTACACCCGGGAACTCAGCTGCAGGATTGAATTCGGCCAGCCGCAAAATGCCGTCATTCTAAAAGAAGGTGCCGAACAAACACGTCTGCTGTTCGCTTCCCTACCAGACCATCGCCGTATGGTTAGTCTTTGCCAAACACAGCTGGAAAGCATCTCTCATCCACTGACTATCAGCCATAAAACCGCCAGAGCGATTGCAGCCTGCCTGCCAAAACCATGCACCTTGGAAATTATTGCCGAGGCTTTGAAAACACCGCACTGGACCCTTCGCCGGAAACTCCAGGAAGAAAACACCACCTTTAAAGAAATCCTTGAACAGACACGCAAGGAGCTGGCCGGCAGCTATCTGGCCAATACCGCCACTGCGGTTTCCGAGGTCGCTTACCTGACCGGCTTCTCATCAACAGAAGCCTTCCAGCGAGCGTTTAAACGCTGGACCGGCCTGCCGCCGGGTGAATACCGCCGGCAGAACCAGCCAGTGAACAATTAATACTGACTAGCCAGCAATAACCACTAACCAAACCATACTTTGATGACGACACTCAGCCTGCCGGCGGTCTTACCTCTGATATTGACAACCAATTCGAGGTAACAGGTATGCAGTGGGCGATTCAAAAAGGATCCAGTCTTTGGGGAATGCTATGGGGCACACCAGCAGCATCACCGGTTGGTAGCAGCTCCACCCACAACCAACTCCCAACAAAAGATGAGGCAACCGTCAATCCACCAGCCGATACCAATATCCAAACCCGTACTGCAACTGTCGTCGAGCAACAGCCAGGCTTTCTGGAAACACTGCAATCCCACACCCCTACTCCCTGGAGCTATCTTTATGTCTTTGGATTAGAAACGCTGCCAGGACATCCAACCCAGAAAAGACTGTTCTGTGAACTGGCGCTTAAAGAGCCCAAGGCTGTACTGGCGGGCCTGGATTATCTCTTTACCAGACATGGTAGCCTGTCAAAAATTATGACCGCTCAAGAGGATGCATTGAACAATGTTCAATCACTCTGTGAGTACCTATTGCATTCTCGACATGGACTGAGCGATGAGGATCAGGACAAGGTCAGAGGCTATAAAAGTCAGATGCTGGAAGAGATCGCACGACGCAACCTTTCTGGCTCTATGGCAGATGTGAAAGCACGCGCCCAAAAACGTCATCTTGAACTGATAGAAAGATTCAATGCGCTGCCAGAAACCAAACGCATAAAAGAGGATATTGAGCCACGCCCCAAGCGTTCCGCTCAACGTAAATCGAAAAGACAATAAAGCGGTTATCCACTCTTTCAGGCTGACAAGTCATCACTCGCCAGCCTGAAAGACTTCCCACCTGCTGCTCAGCCATTCATAATCCTTGAAATTTCCTGATAACCAATAACAACAAAGGATAGATATCCATGACCATCGCTTACTGGTGCGTACTCGCTGCTGCTCTCATGCCCATGATCTGGGCCTTGATCGCAAAAAAATCCAAGCCCGGTTTTAGCAACCGTCGTCCACGACAGTTTATGGCATCGCTGGAAGGCTTTGGTGCCCGCGCTCACGGGGCTCACCTCAACAGTTTTGAAGCGTTTCCTTTCTTTGCTGCTGCGGTGATCATCGCTCACCAGATTGGCAAGATGGAACAGTCCACCATGGATACCCTGGCACTGACTTATATTGGCCTGCGGGTACTGTTCGGTATTTTTTATCTGATCGATAAACACTTGCTGCGCTCCCTGGTATGGGTCGCCGCTGTCGCCTGTAATGTGGCGTTCTTTGTGATGTCGAGCTAAGAGTAGAAAAGCGTACGGGTTAGCTGTTCAGCCAGCTAACCCGATGATGGGATTATCTTGAGAGACGCAGAAAGGCTTTGACCACACCGGGCTGATCAGTCTTTTCTATTCTGATCTGCCGCACATCCAAACCTTCCCGGTTATGCAACTGCACCAGCCAGCCCAATAGTTTTTGGTACGGCGCTTCATCCAGCCAGACGGATACGCCCTGCCGAGCCGGCTGCACTCGCGCCAGTTCAAGACCAGCAGCACGACCACTGCTGGCAATCACGGAAGCCGCATCCTTTTTCGGGCCTGAGCTGCGAGACTTCACAATCTCTTTGGCCCGCTGATAGTTCTTGGCCAGAAACTCCTGAGTCTCCCGCTCGGTGACCAGCTGATCATGCTCACGGTCCGCCCACTGATCCAATGGCACCCAGATCAAATACCAGAACACCACAATCACCAGAAAAATAGTCAGTGCGCTAAGAGCACGCTGATCCTTGACCGGCAACTGCTCAAACCGATCACGGGCCTGATCCAGGTAAGGCGACAGCTTATCCATAATGACGCTCATCAGGCACTCCTTACAGTCAGTCGGGCAGCCACACCTTCACCATCCTGGTTACCGGTTTCCATCTGGGCGCGCAGGCCGGCAGATTTCAGAGCGTCCAGATAACGGTTCAGGGATTCAAAACTCTCGGCCCGCACATCCAGAGACAGCCGGCCATTGGATTCGTTGAAGTCGATACTGCGGGGCGTGACCGGTTCACCAGCATCACTGGCCGAAACCACCGAAACGGTTTTCAGGATATCCAGAAATGCAGGGTTACTGTTCTGACTGTTGGCTTCTTTCAGAAACCGGGTCAGGTTATGCCGCACATCAACAACCCGTCGGTCATCCGGGCGCAACTCAAGATAGGTGTCCAGATTCTCTTCTTTCAGTGCTTCCGTCCGGCTCTGGAAGTAAAAACCGCTACCCACATTAAACAGCAGTTCCAACCCCAGCCAGACACCTGCAGTTATCGCAACAGGCCGCCACAGCCGCCAGCGTTTGGAAGATCGGCGCGTGCATTTGAACGCACCGGTTCGCAGATCCAACAGCTTGCGATTACGCATGCGGGTAGCAAGGGCAGGAAGAATCACCGGCAGCAGAGTTTCACCAGCCCGCTCCTGACTATCCACCGGGACACCGGCAAGCTCGGCTAAATGCTGCGCTGCTGCCTGGTCCGCCGGGCCGTAACTGATCTGCACACCTGCGGCCACCACAGTTTCCTGTTCAGGATTCTCTTCATCCGACTCAATCTCTACCGCCAGTTCGTCCTGTTCATCGTCATCAGCCAGAAGACTCGGCACAACCAGTTCCAGTGCCGTGCTATCCAGCCACTGGCCATAATTTCCCGGGATGGCGACATAGGCCGATGCCCCTTCAATCCAGACTGAAACCTGTTGCTCATCAGCCTGCAGGAACTGGCTTTCCGGCAACACCCGCTGCAGTTCGACGCCAGCCTCACGGTAAACCCTGATCAATGCTGACAAGGTGGATGCACGAATCCAGCCGGCACTGGCGGCCACCAACCCTTCTTCCGGGCTGGAGACCAGATGCAGGGCATCAATATCCGAAGCCAGCTGCTCTTCCAGCAGATAAGGCAAGGCCTGTTGCCAGTGCTTGCGCTGATTATCTTGCAGAGTTTTGCGGAAACAACCACTGAGATCCCCCGACACCACAAGGCTGACCGGCAGCTCCTGATCATCATCGGAGAGCTGCCCATACCAATCGCCCAGCTCTGTGAGGCTTCCGGTCAGGCAGTGACCATCCGGTTGCCCATCCCGGTCAACCCAGCACCACTCCAGAGTTCCGGCTCCCTCATCAAGCCAAAAACCTGCAAGTTGTCTGACCACCAGCTGTATTTTCATGGTCACCTCACCGATTCTCTTAAAGTTTTTACCCAGCCGGGAAACACACCCATCTCTCTGGAAATCACGCGGACCTTACCTTCCTTGTCACGGGCCAGCCGGCTGTGCTGGTAAAAGGTCATGTCCCGATACTGCGCCTTTACATAGACACTGAAATAACTGCTGTTCAGGGTGATCAGGCTTTCCGCTTTTTTACTGATCTTGTTTTTCAGCAATGGATGGTTGGTGACTTCCTTCATATCAGCAAAGCCATCCTTACTGCGCCCGTCAACAAAGCCTTTGGCGTCTGTCTCACTGATCCGCTCGCTAAGGCTGCGGAGCACGCCGGCCGTGGCGGTATTGATATTGATGCCATCACCCGAGGGCAGAACCGATACCAGCGGTACCAACTTATCAAACTCTTCCGGAGTCAGCACATCCAGCAGCCGCAGCTCCGACACCGAAGCCAGCGCACTGTCGCTGGTGCGGTACGGCGGTGTCAGCAACAGATAGGTATTATCTTCGGCACCACCGGGCAGCGGGTCCTGATTACTGTCCACCCAATCCTGCAGACGGTAAGCCACCTGAGCATCAATATTCTGTGAGGCCAGCAGGCGAATCAGCATCTCCAGTTTGTCTTTATCCGGCTTATCCTCTTTGCCATGGCTGGCCAGCATATTCAGATTGAAACGACCCTGATCATCGAGGGTCATAATGGTGATTTCACCCTCTTCGGTATCCAGCGGCTGATCCTGCTCTGCCCAGGGCTCAAACCAGTGATCTTTGGGCTTTTTGGATTGCTTGTCCCGCTGAAAATCCTCTTCCAGTAACATAGCCACAAACTGTTCCGCGCCCATCGCATAATGGTGAGCCTGTTGATATTGCAGCTGCCGGGCGGTTTTCTCGGTATTGAAATGCAGATCGGTAATGATTCGGCTGGCCATCACTGTGACCATCACAAAGATCAACATCACAAAAATCAGCGCGACACCCTGTTGTCGCTTCGGGCTTTGGAAACTCATCCGCCAGCTCCACCCGGATAGATCGTGGCATCACCGGAAGAAGTTTCATCACCTGAAGGTGGTGCGGGCCTGCCATCGGGCCCCGATTGCGGTCCAGATTGAGGCCCTGGCGCAGGTGGTTTGGCCTCCTGCTCCTTAAACACAAAGCCCGGTCCGACCACCAGCTGCTGCACCTTACCCAGACGTTGATGCTCGATGGTGTACTCAACCGCCGAGGGCAACATCAGCAAACGTTCACTTTGCTTGTCACTGGAGGGCGGCCAGCTGTTCTGCCAGCGCTTTTTCTCATCTCTGAAACGCAGAACAAAGCCCTGCACATTATCCAGCACAACCTGTTCCACATAAGGTGTATCCGGCGCCCGGTCCATAGTGTTCCAGTAGCGGCGAATCAGCCGTCCGCCATCAACCCGGTAACCGACCCGTTGCAAATTGCTGCGTTTCTCACCGGTAAAGTTACGCCAGCCGGCCTTACTCATCACCACATTGCCATTACTGGCAGCGACCAGTGAGGCTTCCTTATCACCAAACTCATTACGAATAGGCCGGGGTATCAGCTGTGCAAAGTCTTTATTCAGAATAAGCAGCGCCCGCTGGATATCACCATTCTGTTCCCACAGCGCAGAAGACACTTCATGGGTGCGGCTGACCGACTTGAATAACCGGTAACAGGCCGTAGCCAGCAGACTGAAGATCGCAACGGCGATCAGCAGTTCCAGTAAGGTAAAACCGGCACCACGACCTCTACTTGTCATTGACCGGCCTCCGCACATAACCGGTCAGCCGGTAAAGAGGTTTGGCCTTGTCGGCAGGCTTGCGGGCTCCGGCAAAGACCTGCACCTCCACCTTGCGCAAATTGGTTTGACCGGTCTCTGTAACCAGGTCACGAACCGTCCAGCTCTTGCCATTCTGCTCTACACTGGTTGCACGCTTTCCAGTCGGCGGGAAGTTTTCTTCGACGTAATAACGGTTGAGGTGATTTTCTGCCAGCCAGGAAGCCTGCACCAGCTCCTGGATACGGGCGGTCTGCTTGATGGCCCGACCATCGGTCACCAGCAATGCCGAAGCCGCCAGGGCAAAGACCGCCAGCGCAATCAGAACTTCAAGCAGGGTAAAGCCAGATGAGCGCTGTCGTCTGTTGGTAACATGACCTGGCGGCTCATGGGCTGGTAACCGGTCCAATCCCATCACTCTCCAGTATCATTGTTCGTCGATCATCATCCCGCAGGGAAAACTCCAGCCGGAACGGTGTCATCTGGTTATCGGAATACATCACCCAGGAGGGTGTCTTTTTGGCTTCTTCTATAAACCGGGAGCCGGTGGTCGAGCTATTTTTACCCGATACATCATTGAGTAGCACTCCATCAGGGAGCTTGTAGGTCCGAAAGCTCTGCTCTTCCAGCTCCTGCCAGATTTCCTGCTCCCGTGACCAAACCCACCAGCGATAGCCAAACTGGCCGGACAACGAAAAACCCAGTTCCCGATCTTCCATCAAGGCTCGTTCCCGGGCCTGTTCAATCAATATCTGCAGACGGTTGGACTCTTCCTGTAGCTGCTGACCCGGCCCGGCAGAACGCGGTGTCACCAGTGCCAATCCGACCACAAGGCCGATAATCAGCAACACCACCAGAATTTCGATCAGGGTAAAGCCTTGGCTCTTACCCTGACATGTCCAGCCTCTGCGCATCCTACCCGGAAAGCGGGAAAGGCATCCTGCCTGACCTGCGTTCACTTATTGATCCCAGTTGCCAAGGTCAGCATTAAAACCGTCACCACCGACCCGGCCATCGGCACCCAATGAGTAGATATCGTAACCATTGGTGTTGCGAGCGCCTGGCTGCTCATACTGGTAAGGGTTACCCCAGGGGTCTTCAAGATCACGCATCTTCAGATAACCATCCGGATTCCAGTTGCGGGGTTCCGGGTTACCAGTCGGTTCATTGACCAGCGCTTCCAGCCCCTGCTCAGTGCTGGGATAGAAACCGTTATCGAGACGGTACAGTTCCAGGGCACTGCTGATCTGACTCACCGCACTCTTTGCAGCGGTGACCTTGGCCTGATCCGGACGGCTCATAATATTCGGCACCACCAGCGCAGCCAGTACGCCGAGGATGACCACCACAACCATAATTTCAATCAGCGTAAAGCCGGCCTGTCTGCGGGATACACCTCGAACCTGCGTCATAACCTCACACTCCCTTTAAAACTGATTCGTTCTTAAATTAGTTTTTAAAATAGTTCTTAAATTAGCTCTTAAAAAAGCGACCCGATAAGGGCCTTACACTCCGACCACTAGCTGATCAAAGTGTTCATATTCAATATGGGCAGCAATATTGCCAGCACGATCACCAGTACAATGGTGCCCATCACCACCAGCATCAATGGCTCAAATAGCCCCACCAGCATGGCGATCCGGTTTTCCAGTTCCATCTGCTGATTGTTGGCGGTCCGTTCCAGCATATTATCCAGCTCACCGGTCGCTTCACCGCTGGCAATCATATGCAGCATCAGCGGTGGGAACAGCGTGGTGTCCTGCAGTGAGCGGTGCAGACTAGCACCTTCACTGACCCGGCGGGCGACCAATACCACAGCTTTGCGCATAGCTTCGTTGCTGACCACCTGGGAGGAAATCGCCAGTGCATCCACCAGAGAAACCCCACTGCGGGTCAGGATGCTCAGAGTGCTGGCAAACTGGGATGTGTTCAGAGCGCGACTGAATCGACCAATCACCGGCAGAGACAGCAGGCGCTCATGCCAGATCAAACGTATAGCTGGTCGCTTCAGCAGATAGCGGATAAGAAACACCAGCGCGACCGAGCCTACCAGCAGCCAGGGCCACCACACCTGAAACCCGTCACTGGCAGATATCAACACACTGGTAATCCATGGCAGCTCCTGACCACCATCGGCAAACACCTTGATCACATCCGGCACCACAAAGCCCAGCAAGAAGCTGACAATACCAATCGCGGCCAGCACCAGAATCATGGGATAGAGCAGCGCCAACTGTACCTTCTGGCGGGACTGCATACGTTGTTCGGTGTAATCCGCCAGCCGGTTGAGAACCTTGTCGAGGTAACCGGCATGCTCACCGGCCGCGACGGTAGCCCGGTACATCTGGGGAAACTGGCTGGGAAAGGCATCCATGCTTTTGGCAAGGGTATAACCTTCGAGAACCCTGGAACGAATTGCCAAAACCACATTACGGGCCCGGCGATTTTCCTGCTGTTCGGCCACAGCCTTAAGAGCTTCCTCAATCGGCATGGCCGCCTGCACCAGCGTGGCCAGCTGACGGGTAATCAGCGCCAGCTGGGAAGCGGAAAGCCCACCACCAAAGGAAAATTGAAAGCTCTGACTGCTTTTGGCCTTGCCTTCGGCAACCTGCTCAACCGAGAGCGGCGTCCACTGCTTGTCCCGCAGCATCTGCCGCACCTGACGGGCACTGTCAGCTTCCTGGGTGCCTTTCTGGGCACGCCCGCTTTCATCAAGGGCTGTAAACTCGAACGCTGCCATGCCTTAATCGTCCTGCGTGACCCGCAGGACCTCCTCCAGCGTGGTGCGCCCATCCAGCACCTTGCTCATACCATCGGCACGAATGCTGGGCGAGGTCTGGCGCATGTAATCAACAATCGCCATCTCCCCTTCATTGCGGTGAATCATCCGGCGGATGGTGTCATCAATAGTGACGACCTCATAAATACCGGTTCGGCCCCGGTAACCATGCATCTTGCACTCTTTGCAGCCCTTGGCGTGGTAAAGGGTTGGCGCATTGTTTTTCTCCACACCCAACTGTTCGCACTCGGCATCATCAGCGGTATAGGGTTCTTTGCAGTTATCACACAGCAAACGCACCAGCCGCTGGGCCATCACCCCCACCAGACTGGAAGAGAGCAGAAATGGCTCGATACCCATATCCTGCAAACGGGTAATCGCACCCACTGCTGTATTGGTATGCAGGGTGGAAAGCACCAAGTGACCGGTCAATGAAGCCTGCACCGCAATATCGGCCGTCTCGGTATCCCGGATTTCCCCCACCATCACCACATCCGGATCCTGACGCAAAATCGCCCGCAATCCCCGGGCAAAGGTCATATCCACCTTGGTGTTCACCTGAGTCTGACCAATACCTTCGAGGTTGTATTCGATGGGGTCTTCAACGGTGAGAATATTACGGGTGGCATCATTCAAAGAGGACAGCCCGGCATAAAGCGTGGTGGTTTTACCGGAGCCGGTGGGACCGGTGACCAGGATAATACCGTGGGGCTGGCCCAGCATTTTGCGAATACGGCTCATATGCCGTTCCGGCATCCCGAGGTGTTCCAGCCGCAGACGGCCAGCCGCCTTGTCCAGCAGACGCAGCACCACCCGCTCACCATTACTGGAAGGCAGGGTGGAAACCCGCACATCCACTTCCTTACCAGCTACCCGCAGGGAGATACGACCATCCTGGGGCACCCGCTTTTCTGCAATATCCAGACGGGCCATAACCTTGATCCGGGACACCAGTAAAGCCGCCAGCGTGCGCTTCAGGCTGAGAATCTCCTGCAATACGCCATCGACCCGGAAACGGGCCACCAGCCGGGATTCAAAGGTTTCAATATGAATATCCGAAGCGCCTTCTTTAATAGCTTCGGTGAGGATGGCATTAATTAACCGAATAACCGGTGCATCATCCGATTGTTCCAGCAGGTCTTCGGTTTCAGGAACAGCATCGGCCAGACTGCCCAGATCGGGATCATCACCAATCCCGGCCACATGCTGCAGGGCATCACCGCTGTTCTGGTGATAACAGTGGCTCATCAGCTCAGCGAAATCATCCTTGCTGACCTGCCGGTATTGCAGGGGCTGGCCGGCAAAACGGCGGACCTCAGTCAGAATCTCCGGGCGCGGCCGCCCCAGACAGCAGAGCACAGGCTGGCCCTGCTCAAGAGTAAGGATGACCTGATTACGGTTGGCAAAGGGAAAAGGCAGCAAAGCCAGCTGCGTATCCTGTTCATCAGCTATGTCCGTAAGCTCTGTACTCAACTCCAGGCTCCTGCAAGTGAAATCAATCCGACATCAACTGTGCCAATCAGACAGTCTTGTTATTTATTCCAATCGGCCACTTTCCGAATGAACATAGTAATAACTATTTTCCCTTATCTGCCCATCTGTACCTGATCATAAATTAGACTAAGTAGCAATACTTATAAGGAGATGTTCAAATCATCTACTATTTGTCTGATTTGACGATATTAAATTGAGACTGTTATTTTGGTCATAAACAAGAATGATGCGGTGAATGCTCTACCAAACGATGGATCAAACCAGCCGGGGAAATCCAGAGTCAGCATCACAGCCAGCACGCTTACGGACAGCTGAGCCACATAATGAACACAGACTCCATGGTACGGGCACAACAATGGTTGATGAAATACCATCGCCAGCTGCTGCTGATTCTGATCTGTATCGGTCTGATTTATTCCGTGGGTGTCCATGTCCAGCGGTTCTATCTGGATTTCACCACACCCGCCCCGGAAAAAATTCAGCAGACTCAAGCACCTCGCCAGAAAGCCCTGGCCATTAATGAATTCAAACTGCTGTTCGGGCAAGCCGAAGACAAGCCCCGTAACCTTCGTAGTGCTGAGATTCCAGCCACCACCCTCAGCCTGATTCTGCGTGGTGCGCTGGCCGGCGGCGAGCCTGCCAGTGCCATAATTCAAGGCAATGACGGTCAGGATCGACTCTATCTGGTAGGTGAAACCATTGCCGGCGGTGCGGTACTGGAGAGTGTCCATACCCAGCATGTGGTGATCAATCACAACGGACGACTGCAAAAACTACTTTTCCCGGAAGCCCGCAGCCAGCAGGTGGAGTCCTATACTCCGCCACCGCCATCCTCTGCCCGCTCCGACCGGTTGCCGGATGGCCCAGTTGCCGAAGCCCGGGAGTTAGAAGAGAGAATGGAACGTCTGCGTCAACGTGTTAATAATGATGCGGGCGGGCAAGGAAATTAACGGACAGTCGATAACCTCCAAAGAATTCAAGAATTGGCCAACGAATGACGATGCATAACTTTTTTTTGCACAGCAGATCTCTACATAGCAGCCTAACTGCTGGTGTATTACTGCTGGCCCTGGGCTCCGCCTGGGCCGTACCGGCCTATTCCGAGGAAGCTGCCAGTCAGCCGGCTCAG
Source organism: Parendozoicomonas haliclonae (assembly GCF_900174585.1). Taxonomy (GTDB): domain Bacteria; phylum Pseudomonadota; class Gammaproteobacteria; order Pseudomonadales; family Endozoicomonadaceae; genus Sansalvadorimonas; species Sansalvadorimonas haliclonae. The sequence goes on from NZ_FWPT01000007.1 coordinate 236,801, forward strand.
GAAAAAAGCGCTGAAGAAAAGCGCTGGACCCTGAATCAGCAGAATGCCGACATTCGCGAATTTATTGCCCAGGTAGCTGCCATTACCGGGGAAACCTTTGTTATTGATCCCCGCATCAAGGGTGGCAACACCGTCAGCGTGATCTCCACCCGGCCAATGACCAAGGGCCAGATCTACGATATTTTTCTGGAAGTGCTGAATGCCAACGGTTATGCCGTGATTCCGAAGGGTGATGTACGCAGCATTATTCCCAGCACAACGGCTAAAACCGCCAGCCCTCAAAACGTTGGCAAAGAACGTCCGGCCGGCGCCACCATGGTGACCCGGGTTATTGATCTGCACAGCGTCTCTGCGGTGGAAGTCATTCCCATTGTTCGTCCCTTGATTGCCCAGTATGGCCATGCGGCGGCTTCCGCCTCCGGTAATGCGGTGGTGATCAGCGATCAAAAAGACAATGTTGACCGGATTACCCGTCTGGTGCGGGAGCTGGATCAGGCCAGTGACAATGATTACGAAGTCATTTCTCTGGAACATGCTTGGGTCGGGGATGTTGCCAAAATTATTCAGGACACTCTGGCAACCGCCAAAGGTCAGCTGCCCAGCGGCATGCAGGTGATTGCCGATGAACGCAGCAACCGACTGGTCATCAAGGGTAATGCCAACAAGCGGGCTCGGGTACGCAAGCTGGTTAATACCCTGGATAAGGAAGGCATTCGTAAATCCTCCACCCGGGTTATCTTCCTGCGCCATGCCGATGCCCAGAATCTGGCCGATATGCTCAACGAAGCCTCACAGACCATTCAAGATGACAGCCCTGATGGCAAAGCGAATGCTTCGCCCAACAGCAAATCACGCTCAACCAGCTCAAGAACACCACAGACTTCCAGCAAATCCGGTAAAAAGTCCGGTCTTGCCAACGGTACCTTTATTCGCGCTGATGAAACCACCAATGCCCTGGTGATGATTGCTGACCCGGATACGCTGACTGAACTGGAAGGTCTGGTACGCCAGCTGGATATCCGCCGCTCCCAGGTGCTGATTGAAGCCGCGATTGTGGAAGTGACCGGTAATGTTAACGACAGTCTGGGCATTCAGTGGGGTTATCAGGGTAAGAACAGTGTGGGTCAGCGTACTGGCGGGGAAGGCTCCATCAGCGACCCGATTTCAGTAGTTGGTGCTGCGGTTAATGCATCCAATAATCTGAATGGCATTCCTTACGGTTCGGTGCTGCTCCGGAACAGTAACTTCGGGGTACTGGTGAATGCTCTTAGCAGCCAGAGCAATACCAATCTGATGTCGACACCCAGCCTGATGACTCTGGACAATGAAGAAGCCGAGTTTGTGGTTGGCCAGGAAGTGCCCTTTACCACCGGCTCCTACCAGCAGAACAACACCAGCTCCGGCAACCCGTTCACCACGACCGAGCGTAAGCCGGTTGGTCTGACCCTGAAAGTGACCCCTCACATTGGTGATGGCAACACCCTGCGACTGGAAATCGAACAGGAGCTGTCCAGCCTGACCCAACAGACCGCCAGTGCCGGTGATCCAATCACCTTCCAGCGTAAGCTGAAGACGGTCATTGTGGTCGATAATCAGGAAACCATTGTTCTCGGTGGCATTCTGCGGGATGTTGTGACCAAAAACACCGATAAGGTTCCCCTGCTGGGCGATATCCCTCTGCTGGGCCGGCTGTTCAAAAACAAGAAGGATATTGTTGAGAAGCAGAATCTGATGCTGTTCCTCAAGCCCAGCATTGTTCGTAACAGCAGTGAATTGGAATCAGCGACCCATGATAAGTATTCTGCGATCAAACTGATTCAATCCGGCAAGTACAAGTCACCGCTGAATAGCTCTCTGCCGAAAGATGTCGGCCAGCTGTTTGAACGGGAAGCTCTCCCGGAGCCCGCTGCAAAGAAATAACACATACCGTTACAGAAGTACCCATCATCCAGGTGCTTCTGTAACAAACCTCCCCGACTACTCTCTGCACCTAAGGAAATACTCACTTTTCCCGGCAAACCTTCTGTCTTCTGCTAAATAAAAGCCAACCCCAATAAAAATGGCTGAAGATAATGCAGAACAAGCAGTACTGTTCCGCCTCGCGAAAGCTATGGAGAGCTATTTCCAGTTTTTCGATTTCGCTTCTGGCGGCCGCGCATATAGGCCTTGCCCAGGCTGAGAGCGAAACCACACCCGAGCTCCCGCATCAGGAGCAAGAGCAGCCAGAGAAGTGGGCTTTCGGTGGGATTCAAATTAAAAACTGGAAGCTCGAAGACAAACACGCAATAACCTTGAGCTTACGATCACCAACGGGCATTCACTCCATTCTGGCTCCACTCGACAGTGAGCACAGACCAGAGTGCAGCCATTTGTTTCATCAGGCCCGGAAGGCATTTGAATCTTCCCAGTCTTCAGCCAATACCCACTATCACTGCAGTAACAACTTTATACATCGCATTGGCTCGGATGCGACGCTGGTTTATGAAGGCGATCGCTGGCATGTTCATGAGCTGCACTGGCATAACGGCTGGCGTACCCTAAGCATGCGCTTTGCTGATACGCCTTTGAGCCCTCCCAGCATGTACCATCTGTTTGACCTGCAGGGACAGCTGCTCGATATGTCCACGCGTAACGGTCTCCTGTACAAAGGGCTGGGAATCCACCCTGAACCGCTTCCGGTTGCCCTCTGGGAGTGGCTTGCAGGTAGCTATAAAAGCCTTGGTAATCTGACACTGGCTGCCTGGCACAGTGGCGAGTTGGGCATTCATACTGCTGGTGCACTACATTATTTAAACCACCGTGACTGGAGTCATTTGGGTCTGAACCTGTTGTCCATGTTGATTCATGGACTGGAAAGTCTGGAACACCTTGATCATGCCGGTGTTGGGAATCATATTCATCTCGATTTCCACGGAGACATCATCGAGGCCAGCCCCTACCCACACGCAACCAGCATTAGCTGGGCCAGCGCAGCATTGATTCTGGACATTATCGAAAGACTCCATGAACACGGACATCATGAACACGTTCACAGTGCGAGGGGGCAAATTATGGCACTTGTGGAAACCCTTCATACCGGCCTGCATATTTATGAGCTGGCAGAGGCACTGAGTGACTGGATCAATGGCAACCCCGCCCACGATCACAGTGAACATGATCATGGGCACGAGGCAATCCTGAACGAGATAACGGACTAGATAGCCAGCATCATGCAGATGCCAAAAACAACAAAGTAGCGTCCGGTCACAGGTGGCAGTTTCACCAGAATATTACGCTGGTGTGCCATCTTGGACGCTTTCAAAATCTGGAAAGGTTCTTTTAAAGCCAACGCCGGAACAAACATAATCCAAGGGAAGTTCATTCCACCGGAGAAACCCAGCCCCCATGCGTACAGCAATGCACCAATAGCCAGCGTCCGGTACAGCAACTCTGCCAGCGGAGCACCAGCGCGAACGGTGAAGGTGCCGATATTATTAACGGCATCGTCCTGCACATCCCGTAGCTCATTAGCCAGCAACAGCATACTGGAAATCATACTGACAGGAATGGAATAGAGAACCACCGGGTAAGACCACTCCCCGGTCACAGCAACATAGCTGCCCACCACCATCAATACACCGGTGAACAGGAAAACTGCGAATACACCACCTCCACGGTTTTTATAGGCGATAGGCTGTCCGGTATAAAAATAACCACCGGCAAGACCAAGGGCACCAATCACCAGCAGCTCCCAGCCCGCCTGGAAAACCAGCACCAGACCAATAGCCACAGACAGGCCGGCCATAATCTTGGCCACCAGCAGGTTACGACGAATCATCGCCAGAACATTATTGGCGTAGTAACCATCACTGCGTTCCCACAGTTCAACATCCGCATAATCATTAAACAGGTTAACGGCCGATTGCAGCAGCATACCGGCAATCATGACCAGTACAGCACGGGAGACATCCAGCATACCGTCATGCCCGGCCAGAGTGATACCGAGCCCACAGGTCACCAGAGTGACAGAAAGGGAAAAAGGACGCAGGGCGCGCAAAAAGAAATATTTGGCCGGTCCAGGAAGTGCTGTTCTTTCAGAAGACATGGATGCCTGACAGTCCTGAAAAAACGACAATCATAGAGAAGCGCAGGCCAGACTACCACACGCATTGTCCACAAATCGCAAACCTTTTGCCGGCTCTTTTTTACACGACATAAACATGATTGAATAAAGTCTTTCCACCTGACTTTATTTCCCTTCATGGCACCGATAAAAAACCTCCTGCTGATTTTGCTTCTGATCAGCCCTTTCACACAGGCTGCACCGGACAATTTCTCCAAGGCAAAAAAACTGGCCGCTGTTGTTTATCAGGATCATCAGCAAACCTTTTATTGCAGCTGTCCGTACCAGGAAATACGGGATGAGCGTGGACGCTGGAAATTAATTCCTGACCTTGAGAGCTGTGGCTATGAAGTCAGGAAACAGGAAACCCGCGCCAATCGCATAGAATGGGAACATGTTATGCCGGCCTGGGCCTTTGGCCATCAGCGCCAGTGCTGGCAGGATGGCGGCCGCAAGAATTGCCACAAGGATCGTGAGTTCCGCGCCATGGAAGCCGACCTGTTCAACCTGGTACCCAGCATTGGTGAGGTGAATGGTGACCGTTCCAACTTCCGCTTTGGTGACCTCTCAAGCAAACCGGATATGTATGGTCAGTGCGAATTCAAAGTCGATTTCAAACAGCGCCGGGCAGAACCGCCGGTTAACAAGCGCGGCAAGATAGCCCGCGCCTACCTGTATATGGCTGCCAAGTACCAATTAAAACTCAGTAAGCAGGAACAGAAGCTCTACACCGCCTGGAACAACCAGTATCCGGTATCAGAGTGGGAAGAGGAACGCCATGAACGGATCAGCAAGATTATGGGCTGGGATAACCCGTTTGTGGTTGAACGTCTGGCCAAACAGTAAATAGCCGAGAAAAATAGAGCACAAAAAAACGGACGACTTTGGTCGTCCGTTTTGGGTTTACCGAGAAAGTGTCAGGCCAGGCAGTGCTTACCAGCCAGTCACTTCCTTCAGGGCCTGACCGATGTCAGCCAGACTGCGAACAGTCTTCACGCCAGCATCTTCCAGTGCCGCGAATTTCTCATCCGCAGTACCCTTACCACCGGCGATGATTGCGCCCGCGTGGCCCATACGCTTACCGGCAGGAGCAGTCACACCAGCAATGTAAGAAACCACAGGCTTGGTCACATTCTCTTTGATGTAAGCAGCCGCTTCTTCTTCAGCGGTACCACCGATTTCACCGATCATAACGATCGCTTCAGTGGCTGGATCCTTCTCGAAACGAGCCAGGATATCGATGAAGTTGGAACCAGGGATCGGGTCACCACCGATACCGACACAGGTGGACTGACCGAAACCGAAGTCAGTGGTCTGCTTAACGGCTTCGTAAGTCAGGGTGCCGGAACGGGATACGATACCAACCTTACCTGGCTTGTGGATATGACCTGGCATGATGCCGATCTTACATTCGCCTGGAGTGATAACGCCCGGGCAGTTAGGGCCGATCAGAACCACACCCAGCTCGTCGCACTTCACTTTCGCGTCCAGCATATCCAGGGTAGGAATGCCTTCAGTGATGCAGACGATCAGCTTGATACCGGCATTGGCGGCTTCAAGGATGGAATCCTTACAGAAAGGTGCTGGCACGTAGATGACACTGGCTTCAGCGCCAGTAGCCTTAACGGCTTCTTCAACAGTGTTAAACACTGGCAGGCCCAGATGCTCCTGACCACCCTTACCCGGCGTTACACCACCAACCATCTTGGTGCCGTAAGCAATCGCCTGCTCGGAGTGGAAAGTACCCTGGGAACCGGTGAAACCCTGGCAGATCACTTTGGTGTTTTTATCGATCAGAATGCTCATGCCTGGCCCTCCGCTGCCTTAACTACCTGCTGGGCCGCGTCAGTCAGACTGGTGGCCGCAATAATATCCAGACCACTTTCGGCCAGAAGCTTGGAACCGTTTTCTGCGTTGTTACCTTCCAGACGGACAACAACCGGCACCTTAACACCCACGTCCTTAACGGCGCCGATGATACCTTCAGCAATCAGGTCACAACGTACGATACCGCCGAAAATGTTAACCAGAACCGCTTTCACCTTGTCGTCAGACAGGATGATCTTGAACGCTTCGGTAACACGCTCTTTGGTCGCACCACCACCTACGTCGAGGAAGTTGGCAGGCTCGCCACCGTGCAGCTTAACGATATCCATGGTACCCATGGCCAGACCGGCACCGTTTACCATGCAACCTATGTCGCCATCCAGTGCTACGTAGTTCAGTTCCCACTCAGCAGCGTGTGCTTCACGGGCATCTTCCTGGGATGGATCGTGCATCGCCTTCAGCTTTGGCTGACGGTATACAGCGTTGCTGTCGATATTGATCTTGGCATCCAGGCAGTGCAGATCACCGGCATCGGTGATAACCAGCGGATTGATTTCCAGCAGGGCCAGATCGTAGTCGTGGAACAGCTTGGACAGGCCGAGGAAGATCTTGGTGAACTGCTTCACCTGCTTGGCATCCAGACCCAGCTGGAAAGCCAGCTCACGCGCCTGGTATGGCTGAGCGCCAACCAGTGGATCGATTTCTGCTTTCAGGATTTTTTCAGGAGTCTCTTCGGCAACCTTCTCGATCTCCACGCCACCTTCGGTGGATGCCATGAATACAACACGGCGAGTGGTACGATCGACAACGGCACCCAGATAGAGTTCGCTGGCAATATCGGTGCAGCTCTCAACAAGGATCTTGCTGACCGGCTGACCTTTCTCATCAGTCTGGTAAGTCACCAGATTACGACCCAGCCAATGCTCGGCAAAAGCGCGGACCTCATCTTTGGTCTTAACCAGTTTTACACCGCCGGCCTTACCACGACCACCGGCATGAACCTGAGCCTTAACAACCCAGATATCCCCTCCGATCTTTTCAGCTGCCTCTACAGCTTCATCCGCGGTATCGCAGGCGTAACCGGTAGAAACCGGCAGCCCGTATTCGGCAAACAGTTGCTTGCCCTGATATTCGTGCAGATTCATTCAAACACCTTGAGCGCTTTGTGCGCCGTTTTATCATTCTTGAGAGGCCAGCGCCGCCGGCCTCTCTCCTTTATTCTTATTATTGAAGTCTATTCAATGCCGTCGCGGTGATTATTTACGCTTGCGGTTCGGCATGTGAATGGCGTGGCCATCAACCGCCAGCGCCGCTTCATGCAAAGCTTCACCAAAGGTTGGGTGACCAAACATGGTCAGTGCCAGATCTTCAGAGCTGGCCTGGAATTCCATGGCGATAACTCCCTGCTGAACCAGTTCAGCAGCGACCGGACCTACGGCGTGTACGCCCAGAACCCGGTCAGTTTTCTTGTCGGCGATCACCTTGACCATACCGTCAGCTTCGTTGGAAGCCACTGCACGGCCAATGGCTGCGAACGGAAAGGTACCGACTTTGTACTCTTCGCCGCTGGCCTTCACTTCTTCTTCGGTCTTACCGGCCCATGCCACTTCCGGATGGGTGTAAATAACGGAAGGCACCAGCTCGTAGTTCACCTGGGCAACCTTGCCGGCAATCAGCTCGGCAACCATTACACCTTCTTCGGAACCTTTGTGCGCCAGCATTGGACCACGAACCACGTCGCCAATCGCATATACGCCAGGTACGTCAGTACGGCACTGGTCATCAACAAAGACGAAACCACGCTCGTCCAGGTTGATGCCTGCATCCGCAGCAAACAGGTTTTCGGTGAACGGACGACGGCCAACAGCAACAATCAGCTTGTCGAAAGTCACGGTCTGCTCTTCGCCATCGCTGCCAACGTAGCGTACGTCGACTTCTTTGCCTTTCAGCTCGGAACCAACAACGCGGGCACCCAGACGGATATCCAGCTTCTGCTTCTTGAAGATCTTGGCGGATTCTTTGGCGATCTGCTGATCAGCCAGAGCCAGGAAGCTGTCCTGAGCTTCCAGAACCACAACCTCGGAACCCAGACGGGACCATACGCTGCCCAGTTCAAGGCCGATAACACCAGCACCGATAACACCCAGACGCTTAGGCACTTCAGTGAACTCCAGTGCGCCGGTGGAATCAACGATCACATCTTCATGCAGAGGCGTTGGTGGAATATTGATTGGCTGGGAGCCGGTCGCGATAACAATATTTTCCGCGCTGATCACGGAGGTTTTGCCATCGGTATCAGTCACTTCAACCTGCTTGCCGGCCAGAACCTTACCGGTACCCAGGATGGAGGTCACACCGTTCGCCTTGAACAGACCGGTGATACCCTGGTTCATCTGCTTGATCACTTTGTTCTTGCGATCGAGCATCTCGCCAACATTGATGGACAGATTGTCCATGGAAATACCGTGTACCTTGAAGCCTTTCTGAGCTTCATGGAATTTGTGGGAGGTATCCAGCAGCGCCTTGGATGGAATGCAGCCAACGTTGAGGCAAGTTCCGCCGAGCTTGGCCTTGCCCTTGTCGTCAATCCACTTATCAATACAGGCCGTTTTCAGACCCAGCTGTGCGGCACGGATAGCGCAGACATAGCCTGCTGGGCCGGCACCAATAACTACAACATCATATTTATCGGACATTTTCATTATCCCAAATTAATAACCGGTTGATCCGCTTAGATATCGAGCAGCATGCGAGCCGGATCTTCCAGCAGCTCTTTCATGGTTACCAGGAAGGTAACTGCTTCCTTGCCGTCCAGCAGGCGGTGATCATAGGAGAGGGCCAGGTACATCATTGGCAGGATAACGACCTCTCCATCAACAGCCATCGGGCGTTCCTGGATCTTGTGCATTCCCAGGATGGCCGCCTGTGGTGGATTCAGAATCGGAGTGGACAGCAGGGAACCAAACACACCACCGTTGGAAATGGTGAAGGTACCGCCAGTCATATCTTCGATGCCCAGTTTGCCGTCACGGGCCTTAATGCCGAAGTCACGGATGGAGCTTTCCATATCAGCCAGGCTCATGTCGTCTACGTCACGCAGAACAGGCACTACCAGACCACGGTCGCTGGATACGGCAACACCGATATCCTGGTAACCGTGATAAACAATATCGTTGCCGTCGATAGAGGCATTGACCACTGGCTGACGCTTCAGAGCTTCACAGGCCGCCTTCACGAAGAAGGACATAAAGCCCATCTTGGTGCCGTGACGCTTTTCAAACACGTCTTTGTACTGCTTGCGCAGATCCATGATTGGCTTCATGTTGACTTCATTGAAGGTGGTCAACATGGCCGCAGTCTGCTGGGCTTCCACCAGACGCTCGGCAACCTTGGCACGCAGACGTGTCATAGGTACGCGCTTTTCAACCCGCTCACCGGCGGCAATTGGCTGTGGAGCCGGTGCGGCAACAGGTGCTGGCGCTGCGGCAGGTGCAGGAGTGGCGGCTCCGCTCTTGGCGAAGGCCAGAACGTCTTCCTTGGTCACCCGGCCATCTTTACCGGTGCCAGTTACCTGGGATGGATTAACGCCATTTTCCTCAGCGGCACGACGGGCCGCCGGGCTCAGGATAGGATCTTCGTTATTGGCAACAGCTGGAACAGCCGCTTCAGCCCTTTCTGTTTCTGCCTTTGCTGCTTCGGCAGGCGCAGCCGTGCCAGCAGCACCGACTTCAAAGCGAGCAATCACTTCTTCGCTCAGGATAACGTCGCCTTCTTCCTTCAATACTTCGGAGAGTGCGCCATCAGCCGGGGCAACAATTTCAAGTACCACCTTATCGGTTTCAATATCAGCCAGCAGTTCGTCCCGCTTACAGGCCTCGCCAGGCTTCTTGTGCCAGGTAGCGATGGTGCCGTCAGCTACGGACTCCGGAAACGTTGGGGCTTTAATCTCAGTGGCCATAGTGTTGTGTTCCTTATTCTCCAGTGGCTGATTACTTAGTACCCAGTGCATCGGCAACGAGCTTCTGCTGCTGCTCTACATGCACGGACATGTAGCCACAGGCTGGTGCTGCCGATGCCGGGCGACCAGCGTAAGTCAGTGAAAGCTTTTTGTTCTTGTGGCCAGCGATAACACGGTGCATATGATGCTGACTGCAGTACCAGGCGCCCTGGTTCATAGGCTCTTCCTGGCACCAGACGACAGAAGTCAGGTTTGGATATTCATCCATGATCGCCTGCAGATCGTTTTCCGGGAACGGATACAGCTGCTCGATACGAACGATGGCAACATTATCCATTTCCTGGGCGCGGCGCTGTTCCAGCAGGTCGTAGTAAACCTTGCCGCTACACATCACCAGACGCTCAACCTTGCTCTTGTCCTGCTCATCCAGCTCCGGCAGTACGGTCTGGAAAGAGCCGTCAGCCAGATCTTCCAATGTGGAAACGGCCAGTTTGTGACGCAGCAGGGACTTCGGCGTAAACACCACCAGCGGCTTGCGCAGTGGACGCAGCACCTGACGACGCAGCATATGGAAGACCTGCGCAGGTGTGGTCGGTACACACACCTGAATGTTGTGCTCAGCACACAGCTGCAGGAAGCGCTCCAGACGTGCAGAAGAGTGCTCCGGGCCCTGACCTTCATAGCCGTGTGGCAGCAGCATGGTCAGACCACACAGACGGCCCCACTTGGTTTCACCGCTGGAGATAAACTGATCAATCACCACCTGCGCGCCGTTTACGAAGTCACCGAACTGGGCTTCCCAGATCACCAGTGAGTTCGGCTGCGTGGTGGCATAGCCATATTCAAAGGCAAGTACTGCTTCTTCAGACAGAACAGAATCATAAATCTGCAGGGGTGGCTGCTCTTCGGCCAGATGCGCCAGAGGCACCCAGGTGGCACCATCTTTCTGGCTGTGCAGAACCGCATGACGGTGGGAGAAGGTACCACGACCTACGTCCTGACCGGTGATACGTACCGGATGACCTTCCATCAACAGAGTGGCGTAAGCCAGGGATTCACCCATACCCCAGTTGATTGGCAGCGCACCGGCGGCCATCTTGCGACGGTCATCAATAATCTTGCTGACCTGACGCTGAACCGCAAAGCCTTCCGGCACCTGAGTCAGAGCCTGACCCAGTTCCTGCAGAGTTCCCAGCGCAACACGGGTGTCGTGCTGGGCCGTCCACTTGTGATTCAGGTAAGGCGCCCAATCCACATACAGACTGGTGTTTGGTTCACGTACCAGACTGTTAGCTACGTGCTCACCGTTTTCCAGGGCGTTGCGGTAGCCTTCTACAATGTCAGTATCCTGCTCACCGGACAACACGCCCAGTTCCACCAGAGATTTGGCATACAGGTTACGGGTGGTTTCCTGAACCTTAATCTGACCGTACATCAGTGGCTGGGTGGAAGACGGCTCATCCGCTTCGTTATGACCACGACGACGGTAGCAGACCAGATCGATCACCACGTCTTTCTTGAATTCTTTCCGATAATCCACCGCCAGCTTGGTGGCAAAGATTACGGCTTCCGGATCATCACCATTCACGTGCAGAATCGGCGCGCCGACGATCTTGGCAACATCGGTGCAGTATTCGGTGGAACGGGCGTCTTCACGCTTACTGGTGGTAAAGCCAACCTGGTTGTTCACCACGATATGAATGGTACCGCCGGTGCCGTAGGCACGGGTCTGGGACAGCTGGAAGGTTTCCATCACCACACCCTGACCGGCAAACGCCGCATCACCGTGGATGGAGATCGGCAGCACTTCCTTACGTTCATTATCGTTACGACGATCCTGACGGGCACGCACCGAGCCTTCAACTACCGGGCTGACAATTTCCAGGTGAGATGGGTTAAAGGCCAGTGCCAGATGCACTTCGCCGCCCGGGGTCATCACATTGGAAGAAAAGCCCTGGTGGTATTTCACGTCACCGGAACCTTCGGACAGGCTGATCTTGCCTTCAAATTCGGCAAACAGCTCGGCCGGGTTCTTACCCAGGATATTCACCAGAACGTTCAGACGACCACGGTGGGCCATGCCGATAACAATTTCCTGCACGGAGCTGGCGCCGGTACGCTGAATCATTTCATCCAGCATCGGGATGAGGGATTCGCCCCCTTCCAGACCGAAACGCTTGGTGCCCGGATAACGGGTACCGAGATATTTTTCCAGACCTTCGGCAGCACTCAGACGCTCGAGCAGGTGCAGACGGGCATCGGTGCTCATATCCGGACGGCCACGAACACTTTCCAGCTTCTGCTGGAACCAGCTGCGCTCTTCGGTATCAACGATGTGCATAAATTCGACACCGATGGATCCACAGTAAGCAGCCTCCAGGGTTTCGCGAATTTCACCGAGTGTTGCGTCATCTTTGCCAATAAACAGAGAGCCGGTCTGGAATACAGTGTCCGCATCGGCTTCGGTCAGACCGTGATAATCCAGCTTCAGATCCGGAATATTTTCACGGGTCATCAGACCTAAAGGATCAAGCTTGGCTTTCTGATGGCCACGAATCCGGTAAGAGCTGATCAGACGGAGAACCTGAACCTGCTTCTTCTCATGCTCACTGCTGACCGCACTGGCAGCCACCGGCTGAACACGGTGACGGTTCCGGGCAAGGTGAAGGAAGTTTTCACGAACTGTGGAATGGGGTACATCCTGAACGCCGACGCCTTCAACCTGGGGAAGGCTGGCAAAGTAATCGCGCCACTGTTCTGGCACAGAGTTGGGATCACGTAGATAGCGCTCGTACATTTCTTCTACATATGCAGCGTTCCCCCCGGATATGTGGGCGCTTTGCCACATACGCTGCATGACACTATCTTGCATTATTAATTTCCACCCCTGGGATATGGGGCAAATCTGCCAGCAGGTAACGACTGGTCATGAAATAACAGGCCTTTAACGGATAACAAGCCTGAACACTGGCCGGTCTCCCCCACGAACAGCCCGGGTTGTGCCCGGCAGCCCCTGTTGGTTAAACCTAAAGAGATATCACGACACCAGGCGAGTACACATAAAAGAAGAGATACCAACCTTTTTACCAGCAGCCCTGCTAAATCAGACGACAACTGGTGTCTCGTTACGTCTCGATCACATTCTCTCAACACACCACTTTTTAAGTGATATCCGTGCTTCATCAGCACCTTGCGCAGGGTTTCACGCCGACGCAAAGAGAGCCATCAAGAGAATGCTGAAAACTTGGTGACAATTATAGGCATTTTCCCCTACACAAATCACCTGTTAACTTACGGTTTTCTGTGACTTTTTTTATCAATCAGCCCAATAGAACAAACCTATATGATCAAATATAAGCATAAATAAAAAATCCCCGGACAAACCGGGGATTTTTTATACAGCCGTTCAATCGATCAATCGAACGCTGTTAAGTACCACTGGCCAGCAACATGTTGCGAATGTGACCGATAGCACGGGTTGGGTTCAACCCCTTCGGACAGACATTCACACAGTTCATGATGCCACGGCAGCGGAAAACACTGAATGGATCATCCAGTGCTGACAGACGCTCTTCCGTTGCGGTGTCACGGCTATCCGCCAGGAAGCGGTAAGCCTGCAGCAGACCGGCCGGACCAACGAATTTGTCCGGATTCCACCAGAAGGACGGACAGGACGTAGAGCAGCAGGCACACAGGATGCACTCATAGAGACCATCCAGTTTGGCGCGCTCTTCCGGGCTTTGCAGACGTTCAATTGCCGGCGGCGGTGCGTCGTTGATCAGGAACGGACGGATCTTCTCGTACTGTTTGTAGAACAGAGACATATCCACCACCAGATCACGAATCACCGGCAGGCCCGGCAGCGGACGCAACACCAGCTTGCCCTTGCGAACAGCTTCGGAGATCGGGGTAATACAGGCCAGACCGTTGGTACCGCTGATATTCATACCATCGGAACCACACACGCCTTCACGGCAGGAGCGACGATAGACAAAACTGTCGTCCTGCTCCTTGATCAAGGCCAGCACATCCAGAACCATGAGGTCCTTACCTTCAGGCACTTCGATATCGAAGTCCTGCATGGAAGGGACAGCATCTTTTTCCGGATTGTAGCGATAAACGCTCACCTTCAAAGTCATAGTCGTTATCCTCCCGTCTCTTAGTAGGTCCGCTTCTTCGGCGGAAACGCTTCCATGGTCGTGGGAGCAAAGTTTACATCACGCTTGCCAACACTCTTATCAACCGGGAAGTACAGAGAGTGCTTCAGCCAGTTCTCATCATCACGCTCCTGGTAGTCATTACGGGCATGAGCACCGCGAGACTCTTTACGCTCCAGAGCGGAAACCGCTGTGGCGTAAGCGACTTCAAACAGGTTATCCAGCTCCAGCGCCTCAATACGCGCCGTGTTGAAGGCCTTGCTCTTATCACCAAGATGGGTGTTATTCACACGCTCTCTCAGGGCATCCAGCTCTTTCAGACCTTCAACCATCTTGTCTTCCTGACGGAACACACCGAAGTTGAGCTGCATAATGCTTTGCAGATCGCGACGAACATCAGCCACCTTCTCACCGCCGGTAGAGTTATTCAGACGGTTGAGGCGCGACATAGCTGCTTCGATATCTGCATCACTGGCATCAACAGAATCAAAACCTTCTTCCAGGCTCTTCTTGATCTGCAGACCGGCCGCACGACCAAATACCACCAGATCCAGCAGCGAGTTACCACCCAGACGGTTGGCACCGTGCACGGACACACAGGCCGCCTCACCGCAGGCGTAGAGACCATCAACAATCTCATCCTCACCGGCCGCATTACGCATCAGCGCCTGACCACCGATATTGGTCGGGATACCACCCATCATATAGTGACAGGTTGGCACAACCGGCACTGGCTCTTTTACAGGGTCAACATGAGCAAAGGTCTTGGACAGCTCACAGATACCTGGCAGCTTCTTGTGCAGCTCTTCTTCACCCAAATGATCAAGCTTCAGCAGTACGTGATCCTTGTTTGGCCCCACACCACGGCCTTCCATAATTTCCAGAATCATGGAGCGGGCAACCACGTCACGACCGGCAAGGTCTTTAGCGTTCGGCGCATAACGCTCCATAAAGCGCTCACCGTCGGCATTGATCAGGAAGCCACCTTCACCACGGCAACCTTCGGTTACCAGTACACCCGCACCGGCAATACCGGTTGGGTGGAACTGCCACATTTCCATATCCTGAACCATGTAGCCGGCACGCAGGGCCATACCGATACCGTCACCGGTATTGATCAGAGCATTGGTGGTAGAGGCATAGATACGGCCGGCACCGCCAGTCGCCAGAACGGTTGCCTTGGCTTTGATATATACGGTTTCACCGGTTTCCATGCAGATGGCGATAACACCGGCAATCTGACCCTTGGCATTCTTCACCAGGTCAACGGCATACCACTCATTCAGGAAAGTCGTGCCACCCTTCAGGTTACCCTGATACAGGGCGTGCAGCAGGGCGTGACCGGTACGGTCAGCTGCGGCACAGGTACGGGCAGCCTGACCACCCTCACCGAAATTCTTGGACTGACCACCGAAAGGACGCTGATAGATACGACCTTCTTCAGTGCGGGAGAACGGCAGACCCATGTGGTCCAACTCAAAAACAGCCTGAGGACCAACGGAGCACATGTACTCGATCGCGTCCTGGTCACCGATATAGTCGGAACCCTTGACGGTATCGTACATGTGCCAGCGCCAGTCATCGTTCGGATCAGCACTGGCAATCGCACAGGTAATACCACCCTGGGCGGATACCGTGTGCGAACGGGTTGGGAACACTTTGGTAATACAGGCTGTGCTGACACCGGATTCGGTGAGCTGCAGAGCCGCGCGCATACCTGCGCCGCCGCCACCGATTACGATGGCGTCAAATGTCATGGTACGGATCTTCGACATTCCTTAATGCCCCCAAAGAATCTGAATACCCCAGACGACGTAGCTGAACATCACTACACCGCACAGCGCCTGAAACAGAAAACGGAAAACCAGCGCTTTTTTACCCAGGGCCCGCTCATTTAAATAGTCACCGGAAATAGTCCACATCCCCACCCAGGCGTGCGCGCCGAGAGAGATAAGAGCCATAAGGGTGAAAATACGCATCCAGGTCTGCTGGAACAGCCCCTGCCATGCGGCAAAATCAACAGAGCCATTGCAGAGCAGCCAGACCACCATAAAGATGGTGTAGGCGGCAAGGACGATGGCGGTTACCCGCTGCACCATCCAGTCGTACAGGCCACTGCGGGACAAGTTTGTAATATTGGTTACCATACCCACACCCCTGCCAGTACGCTCAATACAACACCCAGAACCAGCGTCACTTGCGCGGCGATTTTTCCGGACTCCTTACTTTCAGCAAATCCAGCATCCATCAACAGATGCTTGATACCGGCAACCAGGTGATAGCCCAGGCCTGTCAACAGCCCCCAGGTGATAAACTTGGCGATCGGTGACTGCAGCATGGCTACAAATTGCTGATACCCCTGCTCGTTGGAGAGAGAGAGCTCGAACCCATAAAGAAGGAAGGCGATACCCACAAACAGAATCACACCGGAGATACGGTGCAAGATGGATGTGTAGGCGGGTAAGGGCAACCTTATTGTTGTGAGGTCGAGATTGACTGGTCTCTTACTATTCACGGTCTGACACCCTGTAACCCGAACGGGTTTTTGGAATTATGCATTATCGATGGAAAATTCTGAGAGGCTTTTGACTAGATTCCCAACCTATCGGTCAAAATTGATCAAGAACAAAGCTTTAGGTAGTTCCACCCCCACAATTTCGTGGGCAAGTATATTCATTTCGGTATTTGATTACAACGAAGCAACCAGCCACCACCACACCCCGTAAAGTGTTGCAAAGACTACAGAAAACGCCACCAATAGCCTGCACCAATGACAGACATACGGATTTTCAATCACCGTTACCCCGCTGCCTCTTTCTGTAGTTTTGCCGCTTACTGCCTGCACATGCAGCGGGAAAAGTTAAGCAAAAACAACCACAACAGGTCGTTTGACAAAAAAACTAATCTCTCTATAGTGGTGCCTACCAAAATACCGGCAGATTTACTCAGGTCAGAAACGGTTTTCCACACAAACGACTAATGACCTGAATACTAATAAGTAATACACAATCTGATAGTACAAGTAGGAGGGCCCATGGCTGAGAAGCTTGCGCGGCTGACCATTGAAGGTAGTGATAACACTCTGGAACTACCGGTTTATAGCGGAACACTTGGACCCGACGTCATAGACGTAAGAAAGCTGACCGCAAACGGCGTTTTCACATACGACCCAGGCTTTGTATCCACAGCAGCCTGTGAATCCAAAATCACTTACATTGATGGGGACAAGGGGGTTCTTCTCCATCGCGGCTACCCTATCGAACAGCTGGCTGAAGAGTCTGACTTCCTGGAAGTCTGCTACCTGCTGCTGTACGGAGAGCTGCCAAACGCTGCTGAGAAGGAACAGTTCTCCAGCATGGTGATGAAGCACACCATGGTGCATGAGCAGATGGTGGAGTTCCTGAAAGGTTTCCGTCGTGATGCTCACCCAATGGCGATCATGTGTGGTCTGGTTGGCGCTCTGTCATCCTTCTACCATGACTCCCTGGACATCACCAATGAGACTCATCGTCAGATCACGGCGCACCGCCTGATCTCCAAGATGCCAACACTGGCGGCCATGGCTTACAAGCACTCTGTTGGCCAGCCATTCATGTACCCACGCAACGACCTCAGCTACGGCGGCAACTTCCTGCACATGATGTTTGCTACCCCATGTGAGGAGTACAAGGTGAATCCGGTTCTGGCTCGCGCCATGGACAAGATTTTCACCCTGCATGCGGATCATGAACAGAACGCATCCACCTCTACCGTGCGTCTGGCCGGCTCCAGTGGTGCCAACCCGTTCGCCTGTATCGCTTCCGGCATTGCCGCCCTGTGGGGACCAGCCCACGGTGGTGCCAACGAAGCCGTACTGAAGATGCTGGATGAAATCGGTGATGAATCCCGCATTGAAGAATTTGTTGCCAAGGCCAAGGACAAGAACGATCCGTTCCGTCTGATGGGCTTCGGTCACCGGGTTTACAAGAACTTTGACCCTCGCGCCAAAGTGATGAAGAAGACCTGTGACGAAGTACTGGGTGAACTGGGCATCAACGATCCACAGCTGCGTATCGCCAAGCGTCTGGAGCAGATCGCTCTGGAAGACGAGTACTTTATCGATCGCCAGCTGTACCCGAACGTAGACTTCTACTCCGGCATTATCCTGAAAGCTCTGGGTATTCCGGTTGAGATGTTCACTGTTATCTTCGCAACCGGCCGTACCCCGGGCTGGATTGCTCACTGGCATGAAATGATCAGCGGCAGCTACCGCATCGGTCGTCCACGTCAGCTGTACACCGGGCCAGAAAAACGCGACTTTGTTCCTCTGGATCAGCGTTAATCTCCCGCTCTCCAAAACGCCACCGCAAGGTGGCGTTTTTATTTCTGCTCCATTTTTATTTCCATTCCAATTCCCGCTACTCTTTTCTCAAACGATCATATTTTCCTACCAGCAGAACTCACGGATAAAAGACCATGGAATGGTTGAGTGATCCACAGGCATGGCTATCCCTGCTAACGCTCACTGCCCTCGAAATCGTTCTGGGCATCGACAATATTATCTTTGTCAGTATTCTTGCTGGCCGGCTCCCCGAACACCAGCGCAACCGTGCCCGCACAATTGGTTTGCTGTTAGCCATGGGCACCCGCATCCTGCTGCTTATTTCCATTACCTGGGTGATTGGCCTGACCGAACCATTGTTTACCCTGCTGGTAGAATCCGAATACGCCAGAGCTATTTCCGGGCGAGACCTGATTCTTTTTGGCGGCGGATTGTTTTTATTAGCGAAAAGTACCCATGAAATCCACGCCACAGTGGAAGGCGATCATGAAACCGAGCATAAACCGGGCAAGGTGAGCAGCTTTGTCTCAGTGCTGGTTCAGATTGCCATTCTCGATATTGTCTTCTCTCTGGATTCAGTGATTACCGCCGTCGGTATGGCTGAGCATCTGGCGGTGATGGTGATAGCGATTGTGATCTCGGTGGGCATCATGCAGTTTGCGGCCAAAACCATCAGCGACTTTGTCGATCGCCATCCCACTCTGAAGATGCTGGCACTGAGCTTTCTGATTCTGGTTGGCGTCACTTTGGTCGCCGAAGGGCTCGCCTTTCATATTCCAAAGGGCTATATCTACTTTGCGATGATCTTCTCGCTTGGTGTGGAAATCCTCAACATCCGGGCGAGGAAACGGAAAAAGACACCAACCACCAACTGAACAAAAGACCTTATCTGGCAGGCGATTGACGCCATACAAGCCTTTCCAGACCTACGCTTAAGGAAGTCTGGAGACGTTTGATAGTACCAGTGAGGTTTAAGATGGTTCGGAAAGGATTCCTCCCCAAGCTGGCCGCCACGGCCCTGCTTACCCTGATTGTCAGCGGCTGCGCCAACTACCCATTCAAATACAAGCCCTACAACCCGCCACAGCGCTTCTCAAGCTGGAGCGAAGTGGAAGCCATTGTTCAACGACTGGAAGGTTACGCAGAACACTGCTTCATCGAACAGCAGGCTTCAGGCAGCTGTGAGACCTTGGCAGAAGAGCTCACCCACTCCCATCTGCGCATTCAGCAGACGACCTTTCCGCTGGCTCCTGATCATATCCAGCGTTTGGAAACCCTGGCAGACATCACGAGTCACCTGCCATGAACCCTGCACGACCAAGCAGTCATGGCGCACACTCATCGCGATTTGATGGCTTTTATTTTGATGGTCGCTATTTTGAAGCCGCCTGGGACGCCAACACCGTTAGCTGGTTCTGCCATGAGGGCTGTGGCACGCGCCTGGAAATCCCCATGGCCCGACTATGGAGTCAGAAGCTGGGTAAGATTCCCCTGAGCTGCCCAGCCTGCAACAGTGCCTGGCAGCTTGAGATCAGCAGCCTCTCCCCACCACTCTCTGCGGAAATCATCGAAACAGATCCCAGTGCTTCACCAAACAACCTGTTCCCGCACTGATTAACGCCATCATCGGTATACATCCTGATAAGTCAGGGGTGGACTCCGCCATTTAAATCCCTACAATCACCTCCTCCCGAGTTCCCTCACCTCGTACAAGAAAAAGGTTAATTGTTTTGTACACTGATTCTTTATCGCCTGCCGCTTCTTCGGCAACCTTCAAAAGCCCGCACAAGCTGGTTCTGCTTATGGCGTTTTTCCATATCGCCATTATTACCGCCAGCAACTATCTGGTGCAGATTCCCTTCCAGATGTTTGGCCTGCATACCACCTGGGGCGCATTCACTTTTCCGTTTGTTTTCCTGGCGACTGACCTGACTGTCCGTCTGTTTGGTCGTGAGCCGGCTCAACAAATTATTTTCCGGGCCATGTTCCCGGCACTGGCGATCTCTTATCTGATCTCTGTGCTGTTTGCTAATGGCAGCTTCCAGCCTGATGGCCTGAACGGCTTCAACAGCTTTGTAGCCCGTATTGCTCTGGCCAGCTTTACCGCCTATCTGGTAGGCCAGCTGCTTGATATCACCGTATTTAACAAGCTGCGCACGCTTAAGGCCTGGTGGGTTGCACCGGCGGCATCCACCGTTGCCGGCAACCTGATTGATACGATTGCCTTCTTTGCGGTCGCGTTCTTCCAGTCCAGCGATGCCTTTATGGCCGAGCACTGGATGGAGATTGCCATGGTGGATTATGGCTGGAAGCTGGCGATCAGCATGCTGTTCTTCCTGCCGGCCTACGGTCTGGTATTGAACGCCCTGCAGAAATATTTGGCCCCTAATAAATCCTGAAGCTCTTTATAAAATCCTGAAGCTCTCGAAAGTCATCAGGTGATCAAACTCGGAATCCGACGGCTGAACAGGAATGTTCAGCCGTTTTTGTTTGCGTCACCTAATCTGAAAGAAGTCACATACTGGTAACGGGCTCTTTTATGCTGAACTCTTTGGTCGAACTGCACCCCGCCGAGGGTTTGGAACTCGATATCAAACTGGCGACTCCGGATAATTTTACCGGAGAGACTCTCTATGGTCGGGCAGCAGCCTTCCTGCATCGTGATGCAGCCAAGAAGCTGGAAATTGCCCGCATGATCGCCTTGAAAGCGGGCTTCACACTGCATATCTGGGATGCCTTCCGACCACTGGAAGTTCAGCAGAAGCTCTGGGATCATACCCCGGACCCTCGCTATGTCTCACCTACAGACAACGGCCCGCGCTCCCATTGCCGTGGAGCGGCCATTGATCTGACCCTGATCGACAGCGATGGCAATGAACTGGATATGGGGACAGCTTTTGATGACTTTCGGGAGCTGGCCCACCACAACAACACCGAGATCAGCGAAGAAGCTTTGAAGAACCGGCTGACACTGGCAGGCCTGATGCACACGGCCGGCTTTCAGTGCCTGGCAACCGAGTGGTGGCATTATGAGCTGCCAAACCTGGATCGCTATGCGGTACTGACCGACAGCCTGGCCGGCACCCAGCTACTTCCTGATTAATGCCCACTGCGTTCAACAATAGTGGTTAACAATAAAACGGGGATGGATATCATGGATGCCTTCAACAAGGCTTGCGCAGATTTTTTGGATAGCCTGAACAGTGGCACGCACGCATTTGCCCAAACGCTGAGCTTTGTCGATAACTGGTATGATTTCGCACCGACTGCCTTCCAGAATGGTCCCGTCGGAAACAGTGCCGAACAAAATCAGGGCAGTTGCAAGGTTCTGGCGCTTTCCCAACTACTCAACCTCAGCAAAGAGCAAACACTGTGCTGCTTTGGTGAACACTACCGGGACGTACTGGCCACTCCGGGTGAAAACAATCACCACAACCTGCGCCGCTTGTTACAAGACGGAGTGACTGAAATTCAGTTCACCACCTTCCCGCTCACGCGCTCAAGCTGAAGCCATCCCGTTTTTAGCCCCATGAAAAAGAGCTGCACCGGGCAGCTCTCTTTCATACATGACTTATCAGTGCTGATGGCCGCCACAGCGGTGGCCTTCAGCGTGATTACCGCTGCACATTTTACCGGCATCGATAAACAGACCTTCGTCACTTTCAACCATCTTGCCCTTGCCGACAAACAGATCGATCAGGTCGTTAGCACTCAGAGCTTGAACAGAGCAGGTGTGAAAAGTGGAATCTGCGCCAAACTTGTCAGCCATCTCCTGCACCAGCTCAGCCCGTGGCCAATGACGCCCGGACTCCAGAACCATCATCAAAACCTTGCGGCCATGAACAGTACGTGCCATGTCGTATCTCTGCTTTAAATTCAAACAACCCACACAATACGACACCCGGGAATGGGCTGTTATGCGTAATTTTGCCTACGTAACGCTTCTGCCAGAAAGACCAGAATGACAAGACCTGTGAGCGAAACGGACATTGCCTGAAACGGGCCAGACCATAACAATCATGACCTCTGACGATGAGGCTGTTATGAATCTGGTATTACGTCTGGCACTGCTGCTGCTAAAAACCTACCTGACTCCTGCACAACCCGGTATGACTTTGTCCACTGCCCGTTTTCGAGCCTGGCCCCATGATCTGCGCCTGCGCGATCATCTGCCTAATCAGCGTTTTTTTAACTTTATGGAGCTGGGACGTTTTCATTTACTGCACAGCCGCAGGCTGGCACTGAAAGGACTGTTCACCCACCGAATGATCGCCGCTCAGGACCTTGTCTATATCAAACCGATTGGCCGGCTGCAGAGTTTCAAAGTCACCACAGAAATAGCCGGGTGGGATAGCAAATATGTTTACTACGCCCACAAGGTGTTCTGCAAAGAATCTCTGGTCGCGAACGGACTGGTGAAGGAAGCCCTGTTGAAAAACGGGACTCTTGTTTCACCTATCAATATCTTTGGCAATCCACCAGCGCTGCCGGAAACAATCAGTCGCTGGCAGGCCTGCCATCAGGCTCTGAAACAGGCTCCGGCTGCATAGGCATAGCCGCAGGCTGCCCCGCTCTGAGCCAGCGATATAGAATCACCGCCATAAACACCAGCAGAGGCAGTGTCAGCAGCAACAGACCATTCCAGCCCAACCAGTAAAGCACGGCACTGGAGCTTAATGCGCCCAGCGCCTGGGTACTGAATACAACGGCATCATTAATTCCCTGAGCACGGTGGGCCTGCTCGGGTCGGTACATTTTTGGCAGCAGTGAGGTACCGGCCACAAACAGAAAGTTCCAGCCAATACCCAGCAGCACCAGTGCCCACCAGTAATGCAGCCAGCTATGATCCAGAACTCCCAGTACCACACAGATGGCATAGGCCACCAGCCCCAATACAATCAGCCGGGTGTGACCAAACATAATAATTAAGCGGCCAGCAAACAGTGATGGAATAAACATCGCCAAAATATGACTCTGAATCACCAACTTGGTATCCACCAGCGAAAACGCCTGCATCTCATGCATACTGATGGGCGTGGCCGTCATAATAAAACTCATGACGCCGTAGCCAATCCCCGCACTCATGGCCGCGACCAGAAAGCCGCTGTGCGTCAGTAGATCCCGCTTACGCTCCTGTTGATTCCCCTGTTGAGGGGCAGAGTGCATTTGGGGATTCTTAAACCCGAACGCCAGAATCACAAAGGCCACCACAAACAAACCGGCCAACAGCAGAAAAGCACCGGTAAACAGTTCACCATAAACCTGCTCGCCCAGCATCACCAGCTCCGGTCCCAACACTGCCGAAATCAACCCAGCCGCCAATAAGCGAGAAGCCGCCAGAGGCATACGCTCCTGGGTCACACTTTCCATGGCGGCAAAGCGGAATTGCTGGGTCACGGCAACCACCACGCCCAGTATCAAAGAAGCACCGACAAATCCCCAGAAGGAATGCAGCGTCATGGCTTGCAAAGCCAACAGCGATGCTCCTGCCCCCAGCACCATCGCACCAAGAAATACCGCCTTACGCCCGAAGCGCTGACACAACAACGCAGCAGGAAAAACTGAGAGTGCGGTACCGACCACAATCGCCGCGACCGGTAAGGTGGCGTAGGCCGGCGAAGGTGCAAAGCTTCGGGTCGCCAGCGCACCGGCGAACACCATCAACGGTGTTGTACACAGAGCCAGTGCCTGGGCAGCAAAAAGAATCCATACATTCAGAGGCATAGCGATAACTCCCCTATTATTTTTCTGCCAGTATCTCAGGGGAATCACAAAATGAACACACATTGAAAAAATAAGCTAATTTTGGGCAGGTTTTCAGAATAAACAGCCACGGAGGCATGGGTGAGAACCTTCGGACATTATTCACACTCTATCTTTCTTGCAGTCTTGCTACTCATCCTGCACAACCTCGGCTGGGCGGCAGGAGAGTCTGATCTGAAAACCGGCCGTTACCACACCCGCAGCAGCAAGGCGATTACAGATGACTATCTTCAGGATCTGACCCGTCTTGAAACCTCCCGCAAAAATCTACGCCGCTATCAGACCGGCCTGCGGGAGCTGAAATCACGTCTGGAGCTGGAATCTCTGGAAACATCCCCCGATGGCAGCTGTATTTATGAAGCCGTGGCCCAGCAGCTGATCTTGCTTGGAGGAAAGCCAGACGGTTTCTCCTCCAATGATGTTCGCCGGGATCTGATTGCCACCATCAATCAGGCAGAAACTTCACTTGCCGACAGCCCTCTTCACCACTTCTGGGACGGCTATACCCAGACTATTAACCCCAAGGACAACACGCCAAGACTGCTGGAAGAACTGCGTGATACTCAAATCTGGGGCAATGCCTATATTCTTTCGCCACTGATTGCCTTCACTTACCAGCGCCCGGTGCTGCATATTAATCGCAGCCCATCATCATCACTCCCGGAAATTCAGGCCACCAGCGCAACCGGTAAGGACCTGGATACATCCAGCTGGGAATCCCTGATTCCTGATAACCCACTTTATTTAATCAGTAATGGCTCAGGGCACTATGAAGGTGCTTACTCACTCAACGCACTCTCCCGCGAAACCTCGCCTCCGCCTACTGACGTTGTGAGTGAAACGACAGATAAACCTCTACCACCATCCGAACAGACCGAGCCCTCAACAACAGAACAGGATGACTCGGTTGAACATACTATCGAGATCTTTATTACCGATGCTTTTTCGCCCATTTCATCCGTTAATGAGGACGTCCCCTGGGAAGTAGAAGTTCGGACGATCCACAGCCACGATATTGATACGTCCCTTTTCTTGCCACTCCCACTGAAAAGTTGGCAGGCTGGCTTAGCTAGGGAATTTCACAACTATCAAGAGTTGAGTAAAAGCTTTCAGAGATATCCATTGCGTATCGGTATGTCCGGTATTACCCAGATCGCTGGTGGCTTTTATGGCGCACTTGCCAGCGCGCTTTATTCACGACGCAGTCTGGTGCAGGTTCGACATCAGTCCGACAAAGAACGCCTGCACGACCTGACCATGATTCGGGAGATTCGTCTGCTGCTGGAGCGAACCAGCACCACGCCCGTGCTTGGGCAAAGCGTCGAACGCGCCCTGTCCTTTTGTGTGAATGGCGATCCCCACCGGTCACCGTTGACCAGAGCACTGCAAGAACTCAACCATTTCAGCCACAATCCCTGGAAAAGCTCCTGCCTGCTCCCGACACTGGCCAGTCTGTACAACACCCCGATTCTGCTGCTGAGCCCGTTAACACCCGACAATACCGGGATGCTGTTTCTGCCCTGGCAGCCCGGAAAGATTATTCGTGATGACAATCTGCCGGAGTGGGTTGGGGAGCATCAGCCCGTCACGCTTATCCATAGCGGAGGCGCAGACCGTTTCAGCCGCTGGCGCTCCACAACTCCTCATCAACGCAAACCTCGGCATACGCTCTGGAATACACTGCCAGAGACCCGCCAGACCGATACGCTTGCCGCCAAAGCTCCCTGGCTCAGTGCAACCATGCTGCCCATGATGCAAAATCGCACCCCAGGCCCGGATTACCCCGCGCACATCACTATTGATGGTGAGCTTTCAGGGGCATTGCCCTATCTTCAGCTGTTATCCCTGATGCGGGAGCTCTTCCAGACACCCTCTGGCTCTCGTAACCCGGAACTCAGCCAGAAGCTTGATGCGTTAAGCTGGCCCCATACTCCGGAATGGCAGACAGCACTGGTGAACCTGAGGTACGAACTGACTTATCGTGCAAAAGATTTTCATATCAGCGCCCAGCTGCTGGAGAAGCAACTCAAGAAACCGGGGCTTCCACGCCATCTACAGACCTTCCTGATCCATGAACTGACTTCGATAAATGACTTCCATCTGCAGGCTTACCATCGCTCGCGAGCCCTACTGGAAACCTATGAGGAAATTACCCTTAGCTCACGACGCCTGAGCCTGATGCGTGCGGTGATGTACGACAAAATTCATCAACTGGAGAAAGCGGTTCCATTGGCTCGTTCAATCGATGAGCAGGTGAAATGGGATATTGATGTAAAAACCAGTCTGGCCGCACTGCTCGCCAGTGATGCCCATACTGAAGAAGGCATTAAAACCCTGACCGATATCCCTAATTATCGACACTTGCCAAAAGTCGTTCGCACTCTGGCCTCGGCGTATACCAAAGCCGATGAACCGGAGAAGGCTCTAAACCTGATTCTGCCGGTCTGTATAGATCAAGCCAGCACGAGCGATATGAACACATTGATGACGGCCCTAAGCATGCAAAGGAACGAAGCCGTATTGAGAAAAAGCCTGACGTTCTTTGAGCATGCCAGCAAAAACAATCTCGGCAGCCCTGGACATATTGTCTACAGTCGCTCTGCCGTGGAAACACACCTGAAGATGTATCCGGAAGCGGTGGAGACCATCAGCAATTTTTACGGTGATCAGGCACAAAAGCAGCTGTATTCCACCATTCACCACTTCAACAACAAAGCTTATGAACCAGAAACGGCGGTGGGGCTGACAAGAGCGGCCATCAAGCGTTTCCCCGAGGAATACAGTCTTGTCGCCAAGCTGGCCTTGATACAGGAAAAAAACCAACAGTTCCGGGATGCCCACCGTACCTATAAGAAATGGCGCAAGCAGTTGGACCGACATCCGAAATTAAGTGGACAGGCTCTGGTGTTCTATGAAAAACACCCTGAGATGGTTCCAGAACTTTATAAAAAGGACGTTCCAGTCTGTGAAAGCTGTCAGATCTATGCCCGCTACCAGAAGCAAAAACACCGGAAGTCTGGCCTTGATGATCAACAGATGCACAACAATTTCCGGCAGCATAGCCAGAATGCCAGCAAGTGGCGGCTGAAAGAGCATCGCAGAGATGGACAACCGGAATTGCGCCTTCTCAAAGCCGATCAATACCAAAGCTATTTAAAGAGCTATCAGGCATCTGTTGAGACGTTCCAAAAAACCGTGCGCTCACGCCGCCCCGGTGCATCCGGATCGCAAACGTATAAAACCGCCGTTTCGTCGGTACACCATAGACAAAGCCAGACGGGAAAACAGAGGCAACATCACCTTGATCATCGCTCCGGACACGGGTCGCACCACAACGACAAAGTCCGTAGCCGCTAACTCGTTCTGTCCGTATAATCACTCTTTTCTTTATAACCGGACTCTCCATGTCTCAGCCTGCTATTCATTGGCTTACCACCAACCAGCAACTGGCCTCTGCGGCCCGGGATTGGCAACAGCTGCCATGGCTGACTCTGGATACCGAGTTTGTTCGCACCAAAACCTTCTGGCCCCTGGCCGGCCTGATCCAGCTGGGCTACGGCGAAGATGTCTGGTTGATCGACCCTCTGACCATCAGCGAGTGGCAGCCACTGCGTGATCTCCTGCTCAACCCAAATATCACCAAGGTGATGCATGCCATGAGCGAGGATATCGAACTGTTCCGCTATCTGCTGGATGCACTACCGGAGAATGTGTTCGATACCCAACTGGCGGCTGCCTATGCCGGGCTGGAGTTTTCCATGGGCTACCAGAAACTGATAGCCCGCCTGCTGGAAATTGATATTCCCAAAGGGGAAACCCGTTCCGACTGGCTGGCCCGGCCACTGACCCCAAGTCAGGTGGACTATGCGGCACTGGATGTGTTCTATCTCGGTCAGGCTTACCCACTGCTCCGCGAGATGCTTGAAGACAAGGGATTTACCCAATGGCATCGGGAAGACTGCGACAACCAGGTTCGCAACATTGGCACGGATACGGATCCACGGGAGGCCTGGCGCGATGTCAAAATGGCCTGGCAACTGCGTCCTCAGCAACTGGCGGTTCTGCAAAGACTGTGCGAGTGGCGAGAGAACGAAGCCCGTGCCCGCAACCTCTCCCGCAACCGTCTGGCTCCAGCCGGCGCACTGTGGGATCTGGCCCGCTATCAACCGGACAGCCTGAATGATCTGCGCCGGATCAAAGCCATGAAGCCACAGAATATTCGCCAATCCGGGCAGGAGATCCTTGTCCAGATTGAACAAGGCCAACAGGTTGATCCGGAGCATTATCCGGAACGCCCGAATGGTCCTTTGCCCAAGCAGGTACAGCCGGTGGTGGAAGCGATCAAATCCTTCTGCCGTCAGCGGGCTGAGCAACTGGGACTGTTACCGGAGCTGGTACCATCCAAGCCCTGGGTGGGTAAACTGCTGCGCGGCTGGCTGAAGACCGGCAGCTTTGATAACAGCAACCTGAACAATCTGAAAGGCGGCTGGCGCCGGGAAGAAATTCTGCAGCCGCTGATCGAACATCTGAATGCCAGACAGTTCCCTGATCACCTGCGCAATCCGTCATTCAATAAATAAAACAGCCCGAGGACGTGAGTATGAAAATGGTTGTTTCCGTCTACAAAACCAAACGGAAAGAAGGGCTTTACCTGTACATTAACAAGCTCAAGGGTCTCGACAGCATTCCCGAGCAGCTGCGCACCCTGATGGGCCAGCCGCAGCATGTTGTAGATTTTCTGCTGACCCCGGAGCGTAATCTGGCAGAAGCTGACAGCGCAGAAGTGCTCAGCAAAATTAATGAAACCGGCTACTATCTGCAGATGCCGCCAGCCGAGCAGAAAGATGATTATATGATCACCCTGCCGGATGAATTTCTTTCTTTTAACGACCCGCAATAATTATTGCGCTGACTGTAGTTGAGTCCCTGAACGAATGGCCCTGCCTTACAAACCTTTCTGGCAAACCAAAACTCTGGAAGAGATGACCCGCGAAGAGTGGGAAAGTCTCTGTGATGGCTGTGCACGCTGCTGCCTGCAGAAACTGGAAGATGAAGACACCGGTGAGGTTTACTACACCGATCTGGTCTGTCATTACCTGGATGAACGCAAGTGCCAGTGCACCATCTATGAAACCCGCAGCGAGAAGGTGCCGAACTGTGTCTGGCTCAAGCCGGAACATATTCCACAGTTCCACTGGCTGCCTAACAGCTGCGCCTATCGCCTGATTGCCGAAGGCAAGGATCTGCCACTGTGGCATCCGCTGATTACCGGTTCCCAGGAAGGGGTTTATCTGGCGGGCATTTCCGTACGCGACCGGGTCATTCCGGATAACTCTGTCCCGGAAGAAGACTGGGAAGAGCACGTGATTAACTGGGTGGAATAACCAAGCAAAAGGGGCTTATCGAATAAGCCCCTTTGTTTTACATGCGTGAACAATCTTAGATCGGGTTTTGTCTCTGCCCCATCATCGACTGGCTGTTCTGCTGCCCCTGGATGGCGGTACTGACACCGCTGGTCAAATCCTCCTGCACCTGACGCATGATTTCATCCTGCTCTTCCATCATCGCAGCCAGTTTGGCCAGGAAGGTCTGAAAATCATCGCCATCAGCTTCCTTCATGGCTTTAGCCTGGGCAAGATCAGATTCCACTGACTCTACCGATCCGGCAATCTCCTTATCACTGACCCGCATCTCCTGAATCTGCTGATTCAGATTATCCACCTTATACATCGGTGGCATCTGACCATCCACATAAGCCGCCACTGCATCGGCCAGCAGACGATCGCCTATTGCATCCGGGCCGGCACCATCAAGCACCATACGCTCAAGATTCATGCGCAGCTCCGGGGAGATAACGCCACTCTTTTCCATAGCATGCAGCTGATTCACATGCTTGATCTTGTCCATAGGCTGACCGGTGATGCGCTCAACAATGGCATCTTCTTTGTAATCTTTCTGGAAGCTTTCGATCTGCTCCATCCCTTGCCCGAAGTGAGAATGCATCATCTGCCCATGTGCTTCCCGGGTCGCAGAAATCGCTTTCTTATCCAAAGCACCATCGGCAATCAGTACCGCTCCCGCCGGTAGCAACAGAGAGCCAATAACGATTTTGGCAGTGGCACACTTGTCATCCTTGTCACTCTTGCTGGGGTCCAGCTGATCAGTCAGCTGCTGAATACGCTGATCGCGGGCGGTCTTCATTTTGTCACGGTTGGCCAGGGTGGCCTCTTCCGAGACTTTATTCATGGTGTCTTCGCTATCGGTCTTCAAACCTTCCAGCAGAGCCATCAGCTCATTGGTATCCATCTGCCCAAGCATCTCGGTCGCACCGGGCTGAGCCGCAGCGATCGGCATGGTCTGGCCACCCGAAGAGACCTGAAGACCACCGTCGTAATAGCTGACCGTGTTTTGTCCACCCAGCATCCCGGCGGCCATCTGATCCTTATCGCGCAGGGCTTCCAGCTCGCGCATATCGTGCATGCGCTGTGCATGTTGACTGCTATCAACGCCTGAAATCGCCATAACTTACTCCCCCCGCCCTGCGGTCTGAACAGGAAGGCGCTCCAGCATGCCTTCCGCCATGGCCATCAGTGGCTGATAGTTATCTTTCCCTTTGGAGACTGCACATACATGCAGCAGTGCATCTCTGGCTTTATCATGCTGCCCCAGTGATTCCAGCGTCTGGGCCAGATTCAGAGCCGGGCCAGGATCGGAAGGGTTCATGTCCAAAGCACTCTTCAGCACTTCCGCCGCCTGATCCGCCTTGCCCAGCTTGAAACAGGACGCACCAAAGGCCGCCAGAAAGCGTGGATTGGTATGGTCGTGAAAGCTGAGGTAGAGAAACAGGTTATGGGCTTCCTGCATATTGCCGGACTGATAGTGCCCATAACCCTGGGCATAAATACCCTCCAGCACCTCATCTGGAATATTCTTGCACTGGGCGATCGTCACCCCATCCTGCAACCGGCCCAGCAACCGGTGATCTCCCCCAAGGGCACCAAGTACATCCCTGAGTACACCCATTGGTCTCTCCTTGAACTTATGAACGTAACTCCCATTAGCTTATAAAGCCGCAGGTGCCGGGCTTGTTGTAATTGGGAATCGCATTGGTTCAGGCTATGCGTCTTGGCTATATAAAAAGCTCTGGAAAGAAGGAAGTGAAAGGATTCAGCCGAAGCCTTGACGATCATCGCGCCGGCTTCGGCATACAGGCAGGACAGCGGCTACCCCGTGACACCGCTGCGAAGTCTGGATTTTATCGGTTACCAGTCAGACAGCACCGTTTCCAAGTTAACCTCGGACACAGGCTTGGCCCGACCTGCCGGCGTTCCCAGATAGAGAAAGCCCAGCAACTGCTCATGTTCAGCCAGTCCCAGCCCTCTTGCCAGACTGCGCTGAAAACTGGGCAACCCACTACGCCACATGGCACCGACACCAAGGGCAAAGGCTGTATTAAGAATATTGGACACCGCAGCGCCTACAGTCAGTACCTGCTCCACTTCAGGCACCTTCGGATGCGATACTGAAGTAAGCACGGGAAGCAATAACATAGGGGCACGCAGGGGCGCATTACGCAGCTTCTCCTGAGCCACCTCACTTAACTGTGGATCGAGTTCCAACCCAGCTGCACACAGCAGCTCCCCCAGTGCCTTCCGACGTTCACCTTCTATACGGATAAAACGATAAGGGCGAAGACCTGCATGATCCGGTGCCCGACAGGCGGCCCTGATCATCAGCTCAATCTGCTCAGAGCTGGGTGCCGGTTCCGTCAGAACCGGTCTGGAAATGCGTTGTGTTAAAACATCCAGAGCGTCCACTCTGCTCCCCCTCTTTGTTATGATGTCCGCATCATAGCGTCAAGCCTGTGTAATAAGCCAGACATCAAAAATGTTGACATTCGACATCTGCCCGATAACTCTATGCATACGACAATAAGCTGACAAATCCTGATGACGGTGACCTCAAGGATCGACAATAACAAGCAGAAATGGAATGATCGCCTGTTCGCTTTTGCCCAAGCACTCCCATGGATTACCTCGGGGGTTGTGGCTCTGCTGACTCTGTCGTACGACAATGATCTAGCAATCTATCTGATTGCCGGCATCTCCTTTCTGTTTATCTACCCTTTTCTAAGCCAGCGCCTGTTCGCTAGGGCGACCTATGAGCAACGTAACTACCGTTATCAGCTGGCACTGGACAGCGTCATACTGATGACCTTTCTGGCCTCGCTTCAACCCGGCCTTCCCGCATCAGCTCTGATCATGGCCATGCTCACCCTCTCGGGAGCACTCACCCGCTTTGCCTGGCTCGCTGTCGGCCCGACTCTGCTCTTTGCCGGATGGATGCTTATTCTGGCTGCAACCGCCTTACGCCCTTTGCAATTTGAAAGCTCACTGATGGCAACCCTTGCAGCCTGTGCCGGGCTGCTGAGTTTTCTGGTTATCAACGGTGTGCTTCTGGCTCGGGAGAAGAGCACACTGGCTGACGGCATTACCAACGAGAAGCAATTGCGCAAACAGCAGGCCTGGCTGACAACGACCATGGCCCGCTATTTATCACCACAGGTACGGGAACTCATCTACCGTGGCCGCAGCTCTATGCAGCGGGTGGAGAACCGCAAACGGCGACTGACAGTTTTTTTCTCGGATATTGAAGGCTTTACCCAGCTTAGTGATGACCTTGAACCCGACCAGCTGGCCAGGGTGCTGAATCATTATCTGGATGAGATGTCTCGCATTGCTTTAAAGCATGGCGGCACTATCGATAAATTTATTGGCGACAGCCTGATGGTCTTCTTTGGCGACCCGGTCAGCCAGGGTGATAAGCAGGATGCCAAGGCTGCCGTTGCCATGGCTCTGGAGATGCGTCGTCAGCTCTCGGTGATTCGCCGTTATTGGCGCGGCCAGGGCATCATGCATCCCCTGAATATCCGCATGGGCATCAGTACCGGTTACTGTAATGTGGGCAACTATGGCACCCGCGATCGTATGGATTACACCATTGTTGGCCGGGCTGTGAATCTGGCCAGCCGTCTGGAAGGGCTGGCCGAATCAAACCAGATATTAATTACCGAAGAGACCCACTCCCTGATCGAAGATCAGATTATGTGCCGACGCAGCAACCAGATACAGGTGAAAGGTTTTCATAAACCGGTGCAGATTTATCAAGTCACCGACTACCGGAAAAATCTGGGGGCTCGCTGCAACTGGGTGGAAGAAAATATTGATGGCTTCTCATTGATGCTGGATACCGCCCGCCTGGATCCCATTGAGCGCACCAAAGCCATCAAAGCGCTGAATCGTGCGGCTCAGCAGTTGAAAGAGCATTCACTCTCCAACACGAAAAGCCCTGCCACTGAAGAAGCGGCCCGTCGCTAATCATCAAAATTAAGTTCATTAAAAAGGCGATAGCGGTGCAACCGTTATCGCCTTTTTCACTCATAGAGCTTAAAGAGAGTACTTACTGACGAGCCAGACGACGGTTGTCAACCACCTTACCACAGTCACTGCGCCATGGATTAATATCCAGACCACCGCGACGCACATAGCGGGCATAAACCGTCAGCTGCTCTGCACCACACAGACGCTTGAGATCCATAAAGATCCGCTCTACGCACTGCTCGTGGAAATCCTGATGCTGACGGAAAGAGCAGAGATACTTCAGCAGGCCTTCACGATCAATTTGCGGGCCAGTGTACTCAATCACCAGCGTTCCCCAGTCTGGCTGACCGGTAACCGGGCAGTTGGATTTGAGGAGGTGGCTGTACAGGGTTTCTGTCATCACCGCATCTGTATTTGCTGCAAGAAAACCGGTTTCCAGCGTATAGGTATCAATGGTGACATCCAGATCATCAATGCAGTCACCAGCTATGTGGTGAAGCCCCTGACCGGTCAGCTCATCCAGCGTATACAGAGCAACCTTTACCGGAGCGCCTGCCGCCGCGGAAAGGTCCTTCTCCATAATCGCCTGCACCTGCTCCGGTGAACCAAAACGGGTCTGGTTAAAGGAGTTCAGATACAACTTGAACGACTTTGACTCAATTATATTGGGCGAGTGACAAGGCAGGATAAATGCACCGCCCATCACCACTGGCTTGCCCTTTTCATTCAGCCAGGACAGCTCCGGGCCATTCCAGGTATCGGTACCGGTAAAAGGCAGGTTGCTGCTGTCCAGCGCCAGAGCCTCCCACTTCGGTGCACGGGGGATCGGAAACAGCAGTGAGGCATCATACTCACTCTTGTATTCACTGTGCCGCCCGAGGGGAGAATCATTAACGGTATTACTCATTATCTTAACTTCTCAGTCCCCAGCCCTTGTTCAACAGGCGCAGGGAGATACCAAACAGAGCCACAACTGCAGCCGTCATGATGGAAAATGCCAGCGTCAGATCAACCACACCACTATAGCCCAGCATCCCGTAACGGAAGGCATTCACCTGATACAGGATAGGGTTGATCTGAGAAACCCCCTGCCAGAACTCCGGCAGCACAGAGACGGAATAAAACACACCGCCCAGATAAGTGAGTGGCGTCAGCACAAAGGTTGGAATGATGGAAATATCATCAAAGCTTTTGGCAAACAGGGCATTAATAAAGCCACCAAGGGCAAACATCACGGCTGTCAGCAGAACGGCGGCAATAGTAGCGACAATATCAAAAACCTGAAAGTCTACGAAGAACAACGATAGCAAGATGACGATAAAGGCTGTCATCAATCCACGGGTCACGCCCCCCATCACAAAGCCAAGCAGAATAATCCAGTTGGGTACCGGCGAAACAAGCAGCTCCTCGATACTCTTCTGAAATTTGTTGCTGTAGAAGCTGGACGACACATTGCTGTAGCTGTTGGTGACCACTGACATCATCACCAGTCCGGGTACGACAAAAGTCATATAGTCAAAGCCGGCCATCTGTCCGATCCGGCTACCAATCACATGTCCGAAAATCACAAAGTACAGAGTCATTGTGATCGCAGGCGGTAAAAGGGTTTGCGGCCAAATCCGCAGGAAGCGGCGCACCTCTTTAATGTAGATAGTGCAGAAGGCAATCCAGTTTTGTTGAAATCCCATAAAACTCGTTCTTATTTCTGTTATTCGGTTAGCGTCGGGTCATGCCGACAAACAACTCTTCCAGTCGGTTGGCTTTATTACGCATGCTGACGACATCCACCTGATAATCATTCAACTGGCGGAACAGACCGTTCAAGCCCTGCTGCTTCTGCACCTCCACTTCCAGAGTATGTTCATCCAGTCGTGTAACCTGATACCCGGCAAAACGGGCCGATTCATTCATAGCCAGGGGCAGAGGCTGGCGTACATCCAGGTAAAAGGTTTCTCGATCCAGCTTGCGCAGCAGCTCTTTCATGCTGGTGTTCTCGACAATCTCGCCCTCGTTAATAATGGCGATATTACGGCACATCTGTTCGGCTTCTTCGAGATAGTGTGTCGTCAGAATAACGGTGGTGCCCTGCTCGTTAATCTCCCGAATAAACTCCCAGAGACTTCTTC
This sequence comes from Parendozoicomonas haliclonae, assembly GCF_900174585.1. Taxonomy (GTDB): domain Bacteria; phylum Pseudomonadota; class Gammaproteobacteria; order Pseudomonadales; family Endozoicomonadaceae; genus Sansalvadorimonas; species Sansalvadorimonas haliclonae. The sequence goes on from NZ_FWPT01000007.1 coordinate 272,435, forward strand.
TCAGCTCAATATCAACCCCGGCAGTGGGCTCATCGAGAATCAGCAGACGCGGTTGGTGAATCAGCGCCCTGGCAATCATCAGACGACGCTTCATGCCACCGGACAGCATGCGGGACTGGACATCACGTTTATCCCAAAGCCCCAATTGCTTGAGAAATTTCTCCGAGCGTATCCGAGCCTCACGGCCGGCAATCCCGTAATAACCGGCCTGAGTGATCACCACATCTTCAACCTTTTCAAACTGGTTGAAGTTCACCTCCTGGGGAACGACACCCAGCTGGCACTTGGCCCGCACCATATCCTTGTCCATGTCGTAACCGAAGATATCGACATAGCCGGAGGTTTTATTCACCAGAGAGGAGACAATACCGATTGTGGTGGATTTGCCCGCACCATTGGGGCCAAGCAGGGCAAAGAAATCACCCGGTGCGACGGTCAGATCGATCCCTTTTAAAGCTTGATGGCCATTGTCGTAAGTTTTTGTCAGCTGCCTGAGTGTCAGCGCATCTGTTAAGGCATCCGTCATGGAAAGCGGTCACGCATTGTTGTTTTTCGAGGCAGCCATCATATCGGTTTACCCTCCCGGTGAACACAGAGAGACCTTGCCCGGTTGCGTCTGACTGTCTACTTTGAAGAATTTTCTTTAGAATCTGCCTCAAAATATTGAAGAGTTATGAGCACTCCTATGAGCGATTCCTCTGTTGCCTCCTTTCAGTTCCACCGCCAGCAGCTGGCCGAGTTTGCCGAAAAGCTGCCTGTGGCTCTGGCCGAGGTTGTTCAGGAAGAACAAAAAAACGAACTGGTAGCCAACCTTGCCGCCGCCTGTGAAGCTTTGGATCAGGATCATGCCAACGGCTGGCACCTGGCCCAGAATTGGTTTTTCAGCTTTATCGGCAACCATCCTCAGCTCACGCCGATTGTGCCTCGTGATCTGCTGTGGTTTTTAGGTGGCGACTGCCTGCACTTCCTCTCAGACGAGGAGATTGATCAGTTCCAGAAAGTGGAAGACAAGATGGCAGATGACAATCTGTCCTGGAGCGATGCCAAGCGCCAGATCTTCAATCACTAAACTGAATTGATGGCAGCTTCGGCTGCCTCATTTTCCTTGCTCTCCTCTCACGCCCAAACTTTCCCGCCTATGCTATAACCGGTCTTAGCCATCGGAGCGCAGCCATGCATCAGCGCCCATCTCCCCCCATGCCCGGTGTGCCGCTGCCGGAGGTTATGGACAACCAGCTGGAAGAGATTCTTAACTCTATGCCGGGGGTGGTTGTTCAGGGCAACTATACCGTAGATGGCCCGCGAGCCTTTCTCTACGTATCCAAGGGCGCACGGGAAGTGTTCGGGGTATCAAGCTCAGCCCTGAAGGCCAACAGTCAGCTGTTTTTTGATATCTGCCACCCTGATGATCTTCCCCCATTGAAAGCCAGCATCCATGAAGCGGTCAGCCAAAATAAAGATTGGGTTTACAGCTGGCGGGTAATTAAGCCGGATGGTAAAACCAGCTGGGTTCGGGTTTCCAGCCGCCACTTTGGCACCTTGGCGGACAACAGCGTAATCCGAGTCAGCAACTTTGTTGATATCACCCGTGAGAAAAGTCTGGAAAAGAAGCTGCGCCTCGCACAAAAGAAAGCCGAGCAGGCCAACAAAGCCAAGAGTGCTTTTCTGGCCAGTGTCAGCCACGAGATGCGCACCCCTCTGAATGGTATTCTGGGTTATTCGCAGATTCTTTCCCGGCAGCTGGACCTTACCGGCCAGAATGCCCGCAACCTTGAATCTCTGCAGCGCTGCGGCAAACATCTGCTGGCCGTCATTAATGATGTGCTGGATATGGCCAGAATTGAGAGTGGCCGTTTATCACTTCAGGCCAAACCCACTCTATTGCAGAAGCTATTATTTGATGTCGGCTCCGTGATCACGCCTCTGGCAGCCTCCCATGGCTTGAACTATTCACTGCACACCGCCACAGATTTACCCGACTGTATTCTTATTGATGCCACACGCCTGAAGCAGGTATTGATCAACCTTTTGAACAATGCCGTAAAATTTACCGACAAGGGACATGTGGACCTGCATGTTCAGCGCCAACAGGAACAGTTGCAGTTTGTGGTGACCGATACCGGCTGTGGCATCCCCAGGGATAAACTGACAACCATTTTCCAACCCTTTGCCCGGCTGGACAACCACTACAGCGTCGAGGGCACCGGGCTTGGGCTAGCCATCACCAGCCATATTATCCATGCCCTGCATGGACATATCGCTATCGACAGCGAAGTCGGTGAAGGCAGTCGGTTTACAATTACCATTCCTTTTGAAGAGGCGACCCTTCCCGAGAGAGATATCTCTGATACGACAAACTTTAACTATGAAAAATTGAAGCTGGACCCACCGCCACGCATTCTGGTGGTGGATGATCGGGAATCTAACCGGGATATTCTCAAACAAATTCTGACTATGGCAGGATTCAAGGTCAGTCTGGCCGAAAACGGGCAGGATGCCTTGGATAAACTCCACCGGAGAACCTTTGATCTGGTGCTTTCCGACCTGCGTATGCCAGTCATGGGAGGCCTGGAGTTACTCGCCAGCATCCTGCAAGAGCCCAAGCTGGCCAATATCCCTTGTATTGCAATTTCTGCCAGTGTGTTTCCGGATCAGATTCAGCAGGTACTCAAAGCGGGCTTCCGGACCTTTCTCCCCAAACCTTGCTCTCTACCGAAGCTTCTGGGCACGGTTTACGATGCATTGCATATCCACCCCGAGCCTGCATCTCACCAGACTATGGAGACTGCAGAGCAAAACGCTACGGATGACACAAAAACCCGATCCCCCCACATCAAGCTGGACAACACGCTATCCAAACGCTTCCACACTCTGCTTGATATCGGCGATATTGAGGAGCTGGAGGCACTGGTCAACACTCTGCTTTCCGAGCCCGAGCACACAACGGCAAGACAACAACTTTTGGCCTGCCTCAATGCTCTGGATTTAAACTCGTTCTCTGAAGTTCTGGAAACACTGAGTGAGACTGAATAATTACTCGTACACCATCTTGCGGGTCATGCCGCCGTCGATCACAAAATTCTGGCCTGTGATAAACCCACTCTCGTTCGACAACAGAAATTTCACCATACTCGCAATATCATCCGGCCGCCCTACCCGCCCGGCAGGATGTTGTCGATGGCAGGTTTCGGTCAGGTGCACAGGTTTGAGATGCCCGTTTTCACTTACGGCATCCACCGCAATCCAGCCCGGGCTGATACAGTTCACCCGCACCTGTCCGGAGAGAGAGATTGCCAACGCATGGGTAAAAGAAACAATCGCCCCCTTGCTGGCGGCATAGGCTTCCGATTGAGGCTCGGACTGCAGCCAGCGAGTCGAGGCAATATTCACAATCGCCCCCTGACTCTGCTGCAACAAAGGAATGGTGGCACGGGATATCAGAAAGGTACCGGTCACATTGACATCTATATAACTCTGCCAGTCTTCCAGTGCTAAAAACTCCAACGGACCGGTGTAGGGTTCGGCAATTGCCGCATTATTAACGACGCCGTTCAAATAACCGAACCAGTTGCGGATCCGGTTGATCGCACTGCTCACCTGATCTTCATCGGCAACATCGGCACGAATAAAGCGAATATCCCCCAGATGCGCCAGATCCCGCGCCAGCCGTTCGCCATCCTCACGGAGAATATCCAGCATCACCACCCGGTAGCCGCAACCTAGCAGGTAAGAAGAAATCCCTTTGCCAATTCCCCGGGCACCACCAGTGACCAGAATGACCGGTGCAGCAGATTTCTGTTCACGCTGCTCTGGGTTTTCAGATTCTGTATGACTGTGCTCTGCAGACATGCTCTGTCTCATAGCCGATTAAGAGCAAAGAAATGTAGCAGTAAATAAGACAGTTCGCGGGTAGCAGACCGGTAAATGACAGGCAAAAAAAAGCCAGTGACTTCCCCTCAGAATCACTGGCTATCGATCGGCTCCCTGAGTCATCCCGGTTGGTATTATTAATTCCCTGAACTGGGTGACCGAGTCGGCCTCTCTGCAGCGGCTTTTGTTGGCTTGGTTGGTAGCCGCTTCCCCCCGCTGCTGGATCCAACTTTACCTGTTACCGGGATAAGAGTTTTGACACAGGTCAAAAAATAATAAGTAATATCACGTATCAGATTTCGCTAAAGCAAAAGTCACATCATCCAACTCGGTAGTCGCCCTGTCCACCAGCTCTGGTGATAGCGGCTTCTTCACCTTCACCCCCAGCTCAACAAACTTCTGCGCCTGACTGACCGCATTACCACGACCAGTTGAAAACTTGTTCATCGCGCCATCATAGGTTTTACGAGCGGTGTCCAGCTGGTTGCCCAGCTTCTGCATATCTTCCGTAAAGCCACGCAGCTTGTCATAAAGAGCAGCCGCCTTCTCGGCAATCTGCTGAGCATTGCGATTCTGATGCTCATACCGCCAGATATTTTCAATAGTACGCAGGGTGACCAGAAGATTGGTCGGGCTGACCAGCATAATGTTGTTATCCAGAGCTTCCTGGAACAGACCGGGCTGATGCTCGATCGCGCTATAGAAGGCCGCTTCCACCGGGATAAACATCAGCACATAATCCAGCGTGCGCACCGCATCCAGATCCTGATAACTCTTGGCACCCAGCGTACGGATATGGTTGCGCAGACACTGCACATGGGCACTGAGTGCCCGATCCCGCGCCACATCATTATCCGCCTCAATAGCCCGATTGTAATCCACCAGCGAGACCTTGGAATCAATGATTACATCCTTGCCATCCGGCAGGTGAACAATCACATCCGGCTGCTGCCGCTCGCCCTCGCTGTTACGCAGGGAAATCTGACGCACATACTCATGTCCTTCCCGCAGGCCGGACTCTTCCAGAACCCGATCCAGAACCAGCTCGCCCCAGTTACCCTGAAGTTTTTTATCGCCCTTCAAAGCTTTGGTCAGGTTGAGTGTTTCCTCGCTCATGCGCTGATTCAGCTCTTTCAGACCGGTAATTTCATCACGCAGGGAACGACGCTGCTGAGCTTCATTATCGTAAGCTTGGGAGACCTGCTGACGGAAATCCGCAATCTGCTGCTTGAATGGCCCCAGAAGACTTTCCAGTTCCACTTTACTCTGGGAGGAAAAACGGCTGGCCTTGTTTTCAAAAATGCGATTAGCCAGATTCTCAAACTGCTGCCCCAGACGCTTCTCGGACTGCTCCAACAGCGCCAGCTTATCCGTAGCCGCTTCCAACTCTTTACGAGCTGCGACATAGGCAAGATGATGCTGACGCAAATCCTTTTGGGTTTGCTCGAGCTTCTGCTCTTTTTCCTGAAGGGTTTTCTTGAGTTCCTGAATGGACTCACCATAGAGGCTGGCCTTCTGCCGCATCTCAACCAGCTCGTGCAAACGTGCCTGCTGTTCGGCACGTTGCTCCGCTTCCAGTTTATGACGGGTGGACTTACTGCCGAGCCGCCAGCTCAGCCAGGAGGACAACAAAACGGTAAGAAGAGCAATGACAAAGAAAAGAAGTGCTGCTGTAGTCATCAATGACGATCCATGCCAAATAGTACCTTTCCTTTAGAATACCTGATTATTGCGCAGGCCTCAGTCTCCAGCTGCAAATACGTTCACTTTCTGCCGGCGTGATGGAACCCGCCTCCGGCCGACTGAGCGAGATACAGCGCAGACTTTGCCGCTCCATCAGCCCCAGCATGCCGCCATCGGTCTGGGCTGCCGTGCTTTCAACACCACCCTTACTGCTGCCAGCAGCGATTGACCACAACGGTGTAAAGGCCAGTTGAGTGGTCAGCGACACCGATTCTGCCAGCGTGCGAGCCACCAACCGGTTCAGCCAGTAAGGGATGGTTTTCACCCGACTGTTAGCGATCAGAGCATTCTCATAATAACCATCATCGAAGAGGGAAAGTTGCTCCTGAGCCACTTCACAATTCCGGTTAGTGTTCACATGCATGAAGCCGGCAAAACCACCCAGACGCGTACTCCCATCCGACACCTCCAAAAGATCACATTGCCCCTCAGAACGTGCCAGCTGGTATTGGCTGGCCTGCGTACTCTCAGCCAGTTTAGGTGAAATCATCTGCCAGGCGTCTTTGGCACGATCCCGGCAATACAACGCCTTGGTAAAGGCACTGACCACTTCGGGCTTAAGCAGGGAGTGAAGCTGTGTACTCGCGGTGCGACCAGACCAGGAATATAACTGCTCCAACAGCAGGGGCTGTTGTGGCCGCACCATATCCCGATGCACCCAATGCCCTTCCGCATCCTGCACCGACAGAACAATATTATGACTCTTCACCGTTGCCACCATCCGAGCCAGCCTCTCTTTTCCCATCGCCTCAGCCAGCTCATCAAAAGCCTGCTCGACGGGTGTTAATGGCTGCGTGTGGAAAGAGAGCTCCTCATGATCAGGCAGGCGTACAATCTCCAGCTGCGGTTGATGCTCGACACCCAGAGGGTAGCGAACACTGACCAGCAACTTACGGGTAATGGCATCAGAGGAGAAGTACACCGGCATACGCCCGATACGCCAGGACTGGTAATTCCAAAGCCCACGCGCTCCCTGCAAATAAGACCACCAGCCCTTCAGCGGCGTACGAAACTTCCAGGCCAGAACCAGCATCGCCCCAACCGGCCCGGTTGACAGTGCTGAGGGCAGCAAACCGATAGTCATCATCACCACTGGCGTAGCGACCATGCTAAACAGCGCCGAGTAAACGCCATCATGAACAGCCAACCCAAACTCGGTGAACACATCCACCCCCTCAAAGAACAGCCACTGGCCATTCTCAAGCGGGATAAATGTTCCGGCCGGTGTCACATGAAAAGAGCGAGACGCGGGGACGGGGATATCACTCTCCGCCGTTGCAAAGGTAGAGCAAAGCAAGGTTATCGCTGCACACACACAGACCAACCACTGCCTGACACAGCACCAGAACGGAGAATAATTATGGCTTGGGTTTCTTCTCAACATGCCTGTATGACCGTTATCCTGACTGACAGTTCCGTCACAAGTGCCATAGGCTCAGACTGTTACAGTTTGTAGTCTTCTGGCGCAAAACATCACACTGACAACGGTCTACGAATGATAATAAAAAGCCATATTCTCCGTTTTGTCCTGCCTTTGGCGCTGTTTTTTTTAGCAGGCTGTGCCACACAGGTACCTGTTACTGAGCTGAGCCGCTATGCACAACCACCTTCGCAGTTTCTATCTATAAAAGGCATGCGGGTGCATGTGCGGGATCAGGGCAATCCCGACAAACCGGCTCTGGTTATGCTGCACGGTATCTTTTCCTCCCTGCACACTTGGGAGAAATGGCGTCCGCATCTGGAGAAAGACTTCCGCCTGATCTCCCTGGATCTCCCCAACTTCGGCATGACCGGCCCCTTCCCTTCCGGGGAGACCAGTGATGACGCCTATATGGCTGTATTGGAGGAAGTCGCGGAACAACTGCAACTTAAAGAGTTCTACCTGGCCGGCAACTCTCTGGGCGGGTACTTCTCCTACCAGTATGCGGCCCGAAATCCTGAACAAGTTAAGAAGCTGGTGATGCTGGACCCTGCCGGGTTCTTCTTTGTTCCTCCAGCGGCGATGATGCTGTGGGGCACACCTGTTGTGGGACAACTGGTTGATGAAATAGAACCGCCCCGCTTTGTAATGGAAAGCCTGCTGAAGAACGCCTACCACAATGCCGACAAGGTCACCGACACAGAACTTAACCGTTACGCAGATCTGTTAAGCCGGGAAGGCAACCGAGAGGCGGGCGGACGCATGGTGCGCCATATCCGCAACAGCATGGGCTTTGATCTCAGTAAGCTCGATCAACTGACCATGCCGGTTTTGATTATCTGGGGGGAAGAAGATAACTGGATACCGGTGCGGCACGCCCAGCAGTTTCACGATGCCATAAAAGGCAGCGAGCTGATCATCTATCCGGAAGTCGGCCACATGCCGATGGAAGAGATACCTGAACAGAGCGCCCAGGATGTGGCTGCGTTTTTGAACAAGTAGCCGAGAAGAGGAAGAGTCCAGCATATAGGGCTGGGCTTTTTATCTGGAGCGGGAAACGAGACTCGCCATCTTTTGAAAGCAGACGACCCCAACCGCTTTAAAGCTAGAAACATGCTTAAAACGAAAAAGGCCTCGATCTTTCGATCGAGGCCTTTTATCTGGAGCGGGAAACGAGACTTGAACTCGCGACCCCAACCTTGGCAAGGTTGTGCTCTACCAACTGAGCTATTCCCGCACAAACACCGCAAATTCATGCAATGCCTTTAAAAATGGCATCCCGTAGGGGACTCGAACCCCTGTTACTGCCGTGAAAGGGCAGTGTCCTAGGCCACTAGACGAACGGGACACAACGTTCTTTTGAATTGGTGGAGCCTAGCGGGATCGAACCGCTGACCTCAACACTGCCAGTGTTGCGCTCTCCCAGCTGAGCTAAGGCCCCTACATCCAACTCTTAAACACTTCAGAGGAAGCGCCAAGAACGAAGCGAATTCTATTGAGCTACCGGGAAAGTGTCAACACCAATCCGAAAAATTCCACTACCGGATCAGAAAACTACTTCCCATATAAATGAAGAAAGTAAACGACACAGACTTTAATAGAAAGCCAGATACTCCCACCGATAAAAAATCGTTCTAAAAGATAGACTTAAAAAATCTATTGGGGTATAAATTGCACCGTCTTCTGCAGGCCACTAGCTCAATTGGTAGAGCACCGGTCTCCAAAACCGGGGGTTGGGAGTTCGATTCTCTCGTGGCCTGCCACTTTCTCTCCAGAAGACCTTTTCCTCTAAGTGCACACCTCAAGAAACGCCCCTGTCTACGGCGGTATTTCCAGACCTTCCCAAGTTTTACTACCCCAAACACAAAACCAGCATTTTGTAGTATTTTTGCATCTTTTGGCTCCCTGGCTCGAAAACAGAGAGGATAGAGCAAAATCGCCCCCGTTTTTTGGCTTTTAGTGCAGCGCGTTATAACGACAATATACGACAATGCCATTTGACTTGCCTTGGGTGAGCGAGCTGGCAATTCCGAAAATTTTCCTCCACCTTGGAACCCTTATGCAGATTCATGAAGTAACAACATCTGACTTCCCAGAAATGCTTGCCGTATGGGAAGACTCTGTTCGAGCTACCCATGATTTCCTCTCCGAAGACGATATCCAGTTTTTGAAGCCTATTGTGCTGGAACAAGCTTTCCCAGCCGTCATCCTTCGCTGTGTGAAAAATAACGCCGGAGCCATTCTTGGCTTTATCGGCGTTCATGAACAGAGTATCGAGATGCTGTTTGTTCTGAGCGACGCTCGAGGGCAAGGGATTGGCAAGGCATTACTGAATCATGTGGTGGCAGAGTTTGGCTGCAACCGGGTAGATGTCAATGAACAGAACCCACAAGCTCGGGGATTTTATGAACACTGCGGATTTAAAGTTGTTTCCCGCTCACCACTGGATGGTCAGGAAAAGCCTTTTCCAATCTTACATATGGCCTCGTGAGTTAGCGCTACATGAATTACTTTGAAAGTCCCTTCGTCGGAAAATCTCTGCAAGAGCAGGTTACCAACCCCAATATTATCGTTGGCGAACACAGCTACTACTCCGGCTATTATCATGGTCACAGCTTTGACGACTGTGCCCGCTATCTGATTCCAGACCGAAATGACGTAGATCGACTCATCATTGGCCGCTACTGCTCTATTGGATCAGGAGCTGTCTTTATGATGGCTGGCAACCAGGGTCATCGAACTGACTGGGCAAGTACCTTTCCCTTCTTTCACCAACAAGGTTATCCCACTGCACAAGACGGATATGTGCGCGCTGGAGATACGGTCATTGGCAATGACGTCTGGATTGGCACAGAGGCAATGATTATGCCCGGCATCAGTGTGGGCGATGGTGCAATCATAGCCAGCCGTGCTGTTGTCACCCGGGATGTACCACCCTATGCAGTCATCGGATCAAACCCTGCTCGCATTATCAAATATCGCTTTAATGAAAAACAGATTGCCCAGCTACTGGAATTGCAATGGTGGCTTTGGAGCAATGAACAGGTTCAAGCAGCTATACCTTTAATCTGCTCGAACAACATTGATGACTTGTACAATTGGTGGCAGGTGAACCTTCAGAAGATATGATAGGGATTCACAATTACCGCCGAGTCCTTGCGGCTCATTGTTTTGCAGGAACCAGCCTAGCCAGCCAATAGAAAAACCACTCTTCCGGAGACCAATACTGGTGTTATCCCCAGTGAGATACTAGTCGAGCTGTGAAGCCAGCAAGGTTTTACCAAAAAACCTTAAGTCCCCAAGATGCTCTTCGATCACGGCTTTCATAATATTAATATCCAACCGCTGATACTCGTGAACGGCAATATTGCGAAAGCCAACCATCATTTTCATACGATGCGCCAACTCTGCGCTGATGATCTTTTTTTCCGCCAGAACATCAAAAACTTCCCGGGACTCCTGAACGGTCTGCGATTTCAGCAATGCCAGAGTACGGTTACCCATATCTATGCAGGCCTGACAGGCACGCTGGATGTTAAGGATAATGGCATCCTGACGGGTAAAATTGGTCATCAACTCTTCTTCATGCCCGCAGTACTCCTCATCAACTCGGGCCAGACAGCGTTCAATGATGGCCATTTTATTGAGCAGTACATCATCCATCAGCATTGTTTCCTTTAGTGCTATTGCGGATATCGTTTTCTATGGCCGCCAGAAGATCACGACGTTCAACATTCAGATTCTGATATTGTGACAAAGTATGAGTTACAAACTCCTCACATTGCACCCTGTCACGCTGATACAACCAAACACCATATACGACCACCTCTTTCCTTAAAACTGTCGTCGCCTGCCATAGGTCTATCAAGTCTACATCCTGATTAAGCGTAGCGGCGATATCCTGAGCAAGCCGCCAACATTCACTTGCAGGAATGTTTTGGTCGCAAAGTATAGCTATATCGTAGTCGCTGCCGGGACGCGAGTTACCTTTGGCTCTACTGCCGTACAGCAGAACTCCCTGCAACTGAGCACCAAAATGGGACTGTATTTTACTGACAACAATAGTCAGGGCTTCTTGGTTATCCATACAAGAATATTGCCACTAATCACCTTGCAGGGGTATAGCTGAGTGCGCTCTAGGGGGAAGGTAATAGTTTTTCCCGGGTGCTAATCAGCACTTTCAAGGTGAACTCCACTCCGGCATATTCTGCTCATGCTTGAGATGCACCCGCTGCCGGACCACGCCATCAAACACACTGCCCAGCGACCTTTCCCGAATCCCCGGCAGTGAGGCAATAGCTTCGGTAAAGAATCGGCTTTCCAGCACCGGTGTCTGATACGCCCCTTCCCACCATTCCAAAATGCGGTCTTTCGATAACAGCAGCAACTCGCCCGCCGGTAATTTATTGCTCTTACTGCCATTGGCCTTCTCAGTGGCAGGCATCAGGTTCCACAGGTCATTATTAAACCAGTTGGCATAAGGGAAGCAGTGATCAACCTCATACTTAGCTCTTGCCAGTGAATTACCAGTCCACACACACTGTGGAGTCTGCCCGGAATGCTTCATACGCTCAACAATGGCACGCACTTCCGTCGTCGTTCGCTCATCGTTTTTCCACGTCAGTGCCTGAAACAGATTACCAAGACTCACATCCTCACCCTGCCGACGGTGGTAGCTCATCATGATCTGGCACCACTCATTATTAATCGCAGGCTCTATCCAGCAGGCATAGTGGGTCATGGCATCCCAAAGATGAGTGGGAACTCGAAATTCACCAAAGGCTGAAAGAAATTGAAGGTCCAGAGTTATGCTGTCTGGTGCTCTTATCTTTTCGCTATAACAAGGGAATACCGGTGCTGTGTCGTTAGGTAATGTGAGGTAACGGGCCGGCATATCCTTAATGGTCGCTCTGACATCGCGAAGAGCGCCAAAAAGTATTTTGGCACGCTCTCCACTGAGTACAGCTCCCAGGCGGAGATCATGCCCAATCTGATTCAGCCTTTGAAAGCTCTCTTTAGCAAATCCACAGTTGAGGTTTCCTGGCTGCTGCCGAAACTGGTTATCCAACAATAAAGGCTTATAGATCTTGATCCAGTAAAGAGCGACCAACCCAAATGGAAGCGTCACAAACTCTTCATCGCGGCGGAGTACCGCTCCACGACAACTGTCCGCAATACGCACCAGCACCTGCAAAAGAGCCAACTTGTAGGTAGAGGATTTATCATCCAGAAGAATTAGGTGGCGAAGCAGAGGCAATGCGCCAGTGCCATCATCCGGCAACTGAAAAACCACATAACTCCAGTAAACATCACCCCTGCCCAGCTCATCCTGTGTAGTACCAAAACCCAGTGCATCGAGTGCCTGAGTGCGCCCTAACGCCAACAGCTCATCATTGCTGACTTCAGCCATCGGGCGCCCTTCCGGCTCAGGCCCATGACGCAGGGTTATAACCAGACGACCACCGGGCTTTAACAGCCCGGCCAGCTTGCGAAAAGCTCTTTTACGCTCATCGGCCGTTAACAGGTGCATAAAAACAGCACTCACCAGAACCAGGTCGTACCGATAATTCAACGCAATGGTTTTCTTAAGTGCCGGGAGTGTGTCGTCCAGCCACTGGATGGGATGAGCGCGCTAGGTTTCTCTGGCCCGATTACGCAGACCTTCAGCCGGCTCAACCGCCACCACATCAAAACCAAGGCTACTCAGCCACGCGGCATCTCTGCCGGAGCCCGCACCAATATCCAGCGCCAGACCTGGCGCTTTCGGAAGGGTATGCATCCATTGCCCGTGTACCTGCGTGGCAGGCAAGGCATCATATTGGGCACCTAACTCATCAGCCCGTGATGAATAGTGGGCAATGATCTTGCGATAACTTTGCTGAGTGGATTCAGAATCTGACATTCCCTGCAGACCAGATAAATTACAACTCCGCTATCATCCAATATCAGCCCGATGAAGTGAACGACGATTTCGTAATAATAAACTGAGCCCAAGCCTTACTGCCAAATCTCCCCTACCAAGGTTTCGGGCGTAAAATGCCACGCCAGCTGCGCCTGCAACAGTTCCGCCGTTGCCAGCGCATCCGTCAAAGCATGATGAGGCTGATAAGCCGGCAATCCGTAACGTTCCCGAGAGCCGCCTAACCGAACCGTACCAGGTTTTTTGCCCATCAATTTGTTAAACCAACCTTTACACGCTTTTCGCTGCACCGACGCTTCAATATCCAGTGTATCCACCACCGGGAAGAGTATCCCCTCCCCCAACCGTGCCCGCAGCGCCCGGTCCATAAACTCCCGCTCTATCCACTTGTAATGGACGACCACAACTTTGCCGGCCAGTGCATCCAGTACTTCATCAAGAACCACCTCCAGATCCGGCGCCTGCTCCAAATCCGAGTGGGTGATACCATGAATCACGATGGATTCATCATTGAGAGGGCGATTCGGATTCACAATCCAGTGCGCTGAACCTTTGCACTGAATGCGCTGCTGGGTAAAAGGCACCAGACCAATACTGATGATCTCATCTTCATCCGGCTTCAATCCCGTGGTCTCAAAATCCAATGCCACAAACGGCACCTGACTGATGGGCGTTTCCGGTCCAACCAGCGAGGTTTCATAAAAACGTTTTAACCTTACGTCTTTGGCTTCCGCTGCCAGCACGGCAAACCGCTCAGGCCAGTTAATCGTTTCACCACTATCAGCTTCAGCCTCGCCACATGCCTTAGATCCCAATAAGGAGATCATGAGTGACTCCTTTGATAACGGAATTTGATAAAGCTTTGAGCATTGCTGAGGATCTGGAACGCAGCCTTAAGATTCCGTCGTTCAAAGTCCGACATATTTTCCGGCTCAACACTGTTGTCCGGTTGTTCGCCCTGTTCCACATCCAGTGCCTGATGGCGAATGCGCACCATGTAGATTAGTTCCATGGCATCACGCAAGTCCTGAGCCCGACCTTTGGGCAGAATGCCAGCTGCGATAATGTCATCCAGTCGTTCAAAGGAATTTTTCGCCAGCGATCCCACAGCCATGGCATGCACACGCACAAGGTCGGCTAAAGGAGCAGTTCCACGCCGTTTAAGGTTAATGGAGTTGCGATGGCGGCCATCCTGCTCCATCACAAAATCCTTAAAGAACCCAAGCGGCGGTGTACGCATCACGGCGTTATGAGCCATACAGGCCAGGAACCGACTGTTACGGCGGGCACGTCGTATAACAAAACTGTGCAGCTGCTCGGCCCACTTCACACGACCATAGACGCCTTCGATATCGAAGAAGATAGAAGAGTTCAGCAGGGTTTCCGGTGTGGGGTGATCAATCCAGTTGGCAAAACACTCTTCCCACTGGGTGTGGGTCATACGCCATTTGGGATTGGAAGCCATAATACCGCCGGTGCAGTAGCTGTAACCGCAGGCATCCAGACCATCACAAATAATGCCGGCGAACTTCTCAAAGTACTCGCCATGCAGAGCTTCGTCGTAACTGTCATCAAGCAGCAGGGCGTTATCCTGATCGGTGACGATTAACTGCTCATCCCGGGCCATGGAACCCATGGCCAGTAGACAATACGGAACAGGTGGCGGGCCCAGCTCCTCTTCGGCAATTTCTGCCAGACGCTGTTTAAAGCTGCGCCCAATCACCGACATGGCACTGCCCACCATATGAGCGTTGGCATCCTCATCCACCATACGAACAAAGCAGTCTTTCACCTGTCGTGAAACAGCTTTCAACTCATCAACGGTATGGCAGGTAAACAGTGAGTGAACCAGCAACAGGCTGTTCTGGGATTCGTGGCGAACGATATCGGTCATCCCGATAATGCCAATAACCTTTCTGTCCTTGAGAATAGGCAGGTGATGTAGGTTGTAACGCAACATCATCAGCATGGCTTCAAAAACGTAGGTGTTGTAATCCACCGAGACCACATCGGTGCTCATCACCTCGGCTACAGTGGCATCTCTATCCAGGCCGGCAGCCAGCACCCGCACACAGAGATCACGCTCAGTCAGAATACCCAACAGTGTGTCGGCATCTTCATGCTGTTCATCCTGCTGGCAAACCACCAGCAAAGAAGTGACGTTTTCCTCATCCATCAACCGGGCAGCAGCCTGAATAGAGATATCCGGCGCGACCTTGACCGGCTCCCGGCTAATCAGCTTACGGGCTTTCACTGTCGTAAGATCATTGCCTTTGGCACGGGTTGAGATAGCGTTGCGGAGCTGGTTGCCATCCTGTAACTCCATGTAGTCGGCAAAGTGGTCAAACTCATCACAAAGACTTTTGAACAGGGCATCGGGAATGCAGTAGACCAGCGTATCCTCAATCGCCTTGGCCGGCATACGCACCTTGTTGTTCATCAACAGGCCTTTATGGCCAAACACCGCGCCACGGTCGAGTCTGTTATAGAGTTCACCATCATGCCGGTAGACCTCAACCATACCGCTGCGAATCAGGTAGAGGTCATGGATGCTATCACCCAGGTTGAGAATCATGCTGTCCGCACGGTAGTAGGCGACTTCCGCGTTAAGAGCGATCTCCTTTTGCGTCTCTTCCGGCAGTTCGTCAAAGGGCGGGTACTGCGCGATAAAGTTGAGGACTTCCAGCTGTTCCGCTTCCATCTTTGCTTCCGTCAAACATAAAGTTGGTGTCGAAGGTATGACCGAAAAAAGGGGCACAAAGCCCCTTTTTCGATAGACCAGCGCCGTATTTATTTAGCCGCGCTTGGCAGTGGACCAGATTTACCGGAAGGCTTACTGGCCGGCTTTCTCGGTTCGCTCATCAACCCTTTGATCAATGAGAAAGTACCCAGCAACAGCACCATGGTAAACGGCAGACCAGTCGTCACCGCCATGGCCTGTGTCGCCGCCAAACCACCGCCCAGCAGCAGAGCAATCGCCACCAGACCGGTAAAGCTACACCAGAAAACCCGCTGTACGGTTGGTGCATTCACCTTGCCGCCGGCCGCAATGGTGTCGATAACCAGAGAACCGGAATCCGCAGAGGTAATAAAGAACACCACCACCAGCACAATACCCACCACAGAAGTGATCTCAGCCATTGGCATCACATCCAGCATGGCAAACAGTTTCAGTGGCAGCTCGGCATTAAAGACTGCCTGATAACCGTCGTGGATATATTGATGCATGGCGGTACCACCAAATGCAGTCATCCAGAGCACACATACGGTGGACGGAATCAGAATCACACAGACCACAAACTCACGTACGGTACGGCCACGGGAGATACGAGCAATAAACATACCGACGAATGGTGACCAGGATACCCACCAGGCCAGATAAAATGCGGTCCAGCCCTGAGAGTAGTTGGCATCTTCACGGCCAAACGGCACAGACAGCGCCGGAATATATTCCAGGTAAGTCACGATATTGTTAAAGAAGCCTTTGATCAGTGCAGCCGTTGGCCCCGCCACAATAATAAACACCAGCAGTAATGCCGCCAGCCCCATATTGATCTCGGAGAGACGCTTCACACCACCATCAAGACCTTTCGCCACAGAGATCAGTGCCAGCGCGGTAATGCCCAAAATCAGCAGAACCTGGGTGTTGTCCGTAAAAGGAACATCAAACAGGAAATTCAAGCCGGAAGCCGCCTGAGAAGCACCATATCCAAGGGACGCTGCCAGACCAAAAATGGTGGCAATGATCGCGAGAATATCAATCACGTGGCCAGTCCAACCCCAGATTCTCTCGCCAAACAGCGGATAGAAGATGGAGCGCATGGTCAGAGGCAATCCCTTATTAAAGGAGAAGATCGCCAATCCCAAAGCCAACAGGGCATAGATACACCAAGGGTGCAGAGCCCAGTGGTAAATAGTGGCCGCCATGCCCAAAGCCTGTGCGGCTGCGGCATCACCTTCAGCACCGCCAAGCGGAGCCCAGTCGGTACGTACACCGTTCTCCATGCTGACGCCACCCAGCGCTGAGCTGAAGTGGGACATCGGCTCGGACACACCGAAGAACAGCAGACCAATACCCATACCGGCAGCAAACAGCATCGCCATCCAGCCAGCATAACCGTAATCCGGTTTAGCTTCGGTACCACCGATACGCACCCGACCCAGCGGAGTGAAGATCAACCCCAGGCAGACCAGAGCAAAGAAGTTGGATGATGCAATAAAGAACCAGTCCATGCTGGACGTCAGCCAATTCCGCAGACCGGTAAAGAAAGGTTCGATGCTGTTCTGGAAAGTCAGCGTCAGCACAACGAACAGAACAATTAAAAGACCGGAAATCGCAAAGACCCGGTTATGAATATCCAGCCCCAGCGGGCCAACTTTCAGGGCAATATTATCCTGCCCAACCTGATAATCCGTATCAATCGCCTTAACCTTACCGTCAGGGCGTTGAATACCACCGTTGTTGTCGTTCACATGGAACTCCCCCAGAATACGACCTGGGCGAACGGGCATGACCATCTGTTTATTTTTCGCACACAAATACCGTGTACAACCACCTTTCAATGTGGCTGACAGAATAAATGCGGAATAACAGGAGAGTCAGCGGACTATTCGGGGAGCTTTAACTGGTTTCTGGTTCTTTACCAGTCCCAGCCTTACGAACAGACCGGAAAGCCTTATCGCTTACACAATCGTAATTGTTACTACTTGAATCACGATCACCCCAAAACTGGGAGGACGGAGTCGTACTTTTATCACGGCTTAATTATCTTCCGTCACTCATACGTAATGCAACACAACGACTGCGCAAAACCACTACACCCATGACCTAGATCAGTAAACAGAGGCATTAATATGCGCTTTCTGCACTCATATCTGCTCTACAGCGAGTGCAGTTCGGCATCGGACTGATTAAAATCCTGTAAAAGACTCCGCTGTGAGAATCAATAAAATGAAACAGCTTATTCTTGCCTCCCTTATCGCCCTCACCTTGGCGGGCTGTACCGGTTTGCCGGAAGATGTTACCCCAGTTTCCGGGTTTGAAGCTGATCGCTACCTCGGCCGCTGGTATGAAATCGCCCGTCTTGATCACTCATTTGAACGTGGGCTGTCGAATATCTCTGCGCAATACACCCTGCGTAAGGATGGCGGTATTGATGTGCTCAACTGCGGGTATTCCTCTGAGAATAACGAATGGAAAGAGGCTCAGGGCAAAGCCTATTTTATCGGCTCACCTGGTATCGGTCATTTGAAGGTGTCTTTCTTTGGCCCGTTTTATGGTTCTTATGTCGTCTTTGATCTGGACAAAAAAGACTACCAATACGCCTACGTTTCTGGCCCGAACAAAGACTACCTCTGGTTTTTATCCCGAACACCCAAGGTCAGCGAGCAAAGCTACCAACGTTTTCTCGACAAAGCTGAGTCGCTGGGTTTTGATAGCAAGGCCCTGATTCGCGTTAATCAAACCGGGAGCGAATGCCCGGCAGTCCAGTAACCATGCTTTCTTTATAAGTTGTACAAGGAATCGTTATGTTCAAGAAACTTCTGGCTTCTGTCGGCATTGGCGCCGCCAAGGTGGATACCATCCTTCATACCGAGCACCTTCTGCCGGGACAAACCTTTCAGGCAGAGATTGTGATTACCGGTGGCAATGTCGATCAGGATCTGTCCGGTCTGGATCTGGCTTTAATGACCCGCGCCAAAACCGAAACAGACGACGGCGAACGCTTTGTCAGCCATGTGATTCAACAGTGGCGACTCTCTGACCAGATTACCCTGAAGGCCGAAGAGGTGATTCGCCTGCCCTTTACCGGCAAGCTTCACAATGAAACCCCAGTCACAGAGCTGCCTGTTACCAACAATCAGTGTGAAGTCTGGCTGGCAACCGGCTTAAATATCGATATGGCTCTGGATGCCTCAGACCGGGACCCACTCTATATTTACCCGAACGATGCTATGAAGAGCTGCATGGCGGCGATGGAAAATGCCGGGTATTTCATGGCCAAAGCGGATGTAGAAAAAGGTCATCTGAAGGGCGGCAACTTCAGTTCCCATTCCGGCATCTATCAGGAAATCGAATTCCGCCCCCGCTCCGTCTCACTCTTTGGGGTGAAAGAAGTAGAACTGTCTTTTATTCCAGAAGCCGGGCAAACCCATGTGCTGATCGAGCTGGACCGTTCCTTCCGGGGAGACAGCTATGCTTCTTTAACTATCCCTCATACACCGGAAGGCCTTAACCACGTGCCTTATCAGCTGGAACAGCTGTTACGCTGAGGCCATTTGCTCGGCTCAACACTGCGCCTGCGGTTGTTGAGCCGAGAGTCCCCAGCTTCTGCTTAAATTCGGCTGTCATTATCCGATTCACTTAGCCGCTTTTATCCCCCTCTCGGAGCCACCATGCCTCGCCCGATTATTCTTGATTGTGATCCTGGCCATGATGATGCCATCGCCTTGATTCTTGCTCTTGCCTGCCCGGCACTGGAACTGCTGGCTGTCACCACCAGTGCCGGTAACCAGACCCCGGATAAAACCCTGCGCAACGCGCTGCGTTTGCTGACCTATCTGGACAGAAGAGATATTCCTGTTGCTGGCGGCGCGGTTAAGCCACTGAACCGCGAACTGATCATTGCCGATAATGTGCATGGCGAATCCGGCCTGGATGGCCCACAGCTTCCCGAACCGGCCTTCGCTCCACAAGCTATAACAGCAGTCGAACTGATGGCGAAAACCCTGCGCGAAGCCAACCAACCGGTCACTCTGGTTGCTACCGGGCCGCAGACCAATGTCGCACTGTTACTGGCTGGCTATCCAGAGCTGCACAGCAAGATTGAACGCATCGTGATTATGGGCGGTGCAGCAGCCTTGGGTAACTGGACGCCGGCGGCCGAGTTCAATATTTTCGTTGATCCGGAAGCGGCTGATATGGTGTTTAAATCAGGCATCCCGGTAGTGATGTGCGGTCTGGACGTCACCCATCAGGCGCAGATTATGGAAGAGGATATTGAACGCATTCGTGTTCTGGGCAACCCGGCTTCACAGCTCACGGCAGAACTGCTCGACTTCTTTATGATTTACCACCGGGATCCGAAGTGGGGCTTTGAAGGCGCACCGCTGCATGACCCTTGCACCATCGCCTGGCTGGTGAAGCCTGAGATGTTTACCAGCCGTGAATGCTGGGTTGGTGTCGAAACCAAGGGTGAATACACTCAGGGCATGACGGTTGTGGACTACTACCAGCTCACCGGCAAGCCAGCCAATACGACAGTGGTTACAGATATGCAGCGGGAAGCATTTGTCGACTGGATGGTTGAGCGACTGGCTCACTACTCCTGAAGTGCTGATCGATTAGACTTCCTGAAAACATCAAGGGCCGCTCAGCGGCCCTATTCAATTCCCACTCAAGCCGCTTTGCGGGCTCTATCCAAAGCAGGTTGTTCAGCGGCCACACCAGCCTTAAACAGCCCAATTCCCAGATAGGCAAACGCAATAGCCACCAGCGGGTTCAACCAGTTCAACAGCGCCCAGGGCGCGTATTCCAGTACCGGAACACCCAAGGTTGAAGCGAAGAAAGCGCCACCGGTGGTCCAGGGAATCAATGCCACGGTCAGGGTTGCGCCCTCTTCCAGAGACCGGCTCAAAACGGAACGATCCAGCCCCTGCTTATCATAGGCATCCCCAAACAGCTGGCCGCCCAGAATCAGAGTCATATAAGCTTCGCCCATACTGCCGTTACCGACAAAACAACTGACAATGGTGGTGGCTACCAGGCTGGCACTACGCTTTACCCGTTTCAAAATACCGGAGATAAGAACCCGCAGAAACCCAAAATGATTCAAGATACCGCCCAATGCCAGCGCCATCAGTGCCAGCGACAGGGTCCACATCATGGAGGAAATCCCGCCTCGCCCTAATAAACCATCCAGCACTTCCACACCGGAGCGGATATCACTGCCGCTGAACAGGCTGTTAAGTACCGCACCAAACGCACGTTCCTGCAGGGTTACTGCCAGCAGAATACAGCTGGCGGCAGAAGCCATCATCGCCACCTCAGCCGGTGCTCGAAAAGCACTAAGCATCAACATAACCAGCAGCGGAATAATCGCCAGCCAGCTGATATTAAAGGTTTCGGTCAGAGCGGTATTCAGCACCGCCAGCTCGGAGGCCGGCATAGGCTCATTGCTGTAATCCAGCCCCAGCCAGGTAAACAACACCAGAACCAGAATATAAACGGGAACCGTTGTGTAACACATACTGCGCATATGCTGGTACAAAGGCGTTCCGGACGACATAGCTGCAAGGTTGGTGGTGTCCGATACCGGAGACATCTTATCCCCAAAACAGGCACCAGAAATCACCATCCCGGCCACCAGCTCCGGAGGAAAGTTCATCGCCGAGCCAATCCCCATCAGGATCACCCCGGCAGTTCCAACTGTGCCCCAACTGGTACCTGTCGCCACAGACATCAGGCTACACAGCACCAATCCGGCCGGCAGGAATATGGCCGGCTCGATAAACTGCACGCCCAGATAAATTAATGAGGCTAGTGTTCCGCTCTCAATCAGGGCAGCAATCAGCACCCCGATCATGATAAAGATATAAATCGCAGTCAGGGCACCACGTATGCCTTCATTCATCGCTTCGCGCACAGCTTTATAGTCATAGCCCAGATACAAAACACTGCTGCCCGCAACAATCAGGCAGCCCAGCATCAGGCTGTGCAGGCTGGTCGACAGGTAAAACAGACCGATACCAATGATGGCGACAATGGCAGAAAAAGTGATTAAGGCCTGGTTAAATGTGGGCTCCCGGGAAGGCTGGTCAGGGGAAGAGTCAGGATGGTGCATCGCTTGTGACATAAGTGCGGCCCTCCAAAGCCGGCACCGAATCGGCATCAACACTATAAAGTATTCATTTCGCGGGAAAAGTACAGAATTAAGCAGCGGAATACCACTACTATTGAATACATCAAAATCTCTGCACTTATCTATTACCAACAGGCAGAAAGTGTCGTTTCATAGATATGTGCCATCACACTTCGTGGGAAACAGACCTCCTTTTTTGCCTGCTCCCACGGCCCGATTGTGCGTTGTCCCCCAGCTTGCGTTTGGCGGCTTGTTGCCGGGTTTCCATAGTGAAAGGTGGCATCGTTCGTGCCTTGCTGATCGCAATATAGTGAAGTCGATCATCTATTGTAGTGGCGACCAGATGAATATTATCGAGGGTAAACGTGGTATTAATCACCGGATAACGAAATACCATGCGTGCTTTCTCAAACCACTGCCGATTTTGATCTTTTCCATAAATTCTGGCATAGCGGTCTCCGCAGGCTGTGGCCAGCATCTCGGCATTCGGACTAAAAGCGACATGAAAAAGACTGCCTGCCCCCTTCAATATACCTGAGACCAGCCATTGGCAGCGAGTTCTCTGAAACGTATAGACCTGCGCCTCTTTATAAAGGTGTGACTGATCCATTTGCCCCTGAGGCGGGGGCAACAAACGATTTCCGGTATGCGGCCGATGTGCCCAGTGACGTAACACCATATGCTGCTGATCGGGGCTGAATACAATATTGCGGGACGGTGACGGAAAAGGGCCAAGGCTCTGTTGCCACTGTTTCTGTTCATTTTCTGAGATCACCTGCACCTGTTGACCATTCTCGATCACCAGATGTTTACCATCTGAGCTGACGATACAGCGGGTGTTGTACAGTGCCATCACCGGCAAAGAAGCTAACGCCTGTCCTTCCTGCACATCACCCTGCTCACTAATCCCGACATATCGGACCGTATGCTGGTCATCATCATGAACAAAGAAGCCGCACTTCACGGCATTGAAAGTGATGCGACATCGCCGGGTGCCACTGGCTCGCATAGGAACAGGTAGCCTGGCCCGTTCGATCAGCTCACCTTGCTCTCCAATCCGTAACAAAAAAATCTCACTGCGGGTTTGCAGCAGCAAGGCTTTATTCCCAACAAAAGTAGCCGCCTGCAAATTATCCTGCAGTGAATGCGTATCACTCATCCTATAGCTACCGGATGCCTGCTTCTGCCAAAGCACGGCCGTGGTGTTTGGATGAAACGGCTCGTTGCCCGACTCATTCCTGTAACTTAACAGCATTTGGCTGTCGGCACTGATCTGCGGAGTCACCCGCTGTTGCTTATCCATCGGAAGCATGGTGGATTGCCAGACAAGATTGTTATCCCTTTGCCAACAAAAAATACCTGTACCCATCCCCCGGTTTTCTACCGCAGCCATGGTCAGAATGTGATTAGACTCCACATGGCAAGGCTGCCCATGGTTGAATTTTCCGGTCACCAATCTCTCCTGCCCACCCCAGCGCCCTGTGTCCTGCTGATGAAGACAGTGCATATCATCATCCAGGGCCAACGTGGCAAAGGTTTTACCGTCTTCAGAAAATCGACAGCCACCGAGAGTGACATGATGGGTAAGACACCCAACCTCACTTGGTTTACGGGTACCTCCAATCGCCAACAATACCACCTCTGACGGAGTGGGAGCAGGGTTTGCCCGGTACACAGCCAGATGTTGTCCATCCGGAGACAGACACAGAAATGGCGTTCTCAGCCGACCAGAGTGCGGGGTGGACAACACCGAGCGCAGTTGCAAGTGCTGGGTATTGGCAAGGGCACGGGCAACGCCGTAATTCACCAGAAAGGGAAAGTGAGACGTATTCATTGCCCCATCCATCTCAGCCGTCGCTTCCGGATCCATCCGCTGGAACCAGGGCTTCATGGCATGCCCATAACTGTCGACCTGAAAGCAGCGAGGTAAACGCGTCCCTCCATTACGCCTGGCAAAGGCGCGCTCTTGCAGCCGGGCATCCCGCACCAACGCAAAGCAGGTTTTATCCAGAAGTGAAAAAGTCAGGATATCCCGCTGGGGAAGAAAGCGGGCAATATGAGTGATGATCTCCAGCGGCAATCCCATAAAACGATGAGATTGCTGAGAAACCACCCTGCTCCCTGTCTCCATTGGCTCACCAGAGGCCTGCACAACAGCTGTAGCTGTACCTGTCACGTCCATTCAGCGGCTCTCCTCCCAACCATCTTGTGCCCGAGGGCATGAGCCTATGGAGTAGCCACGGTGATAAACGTTCTCTGCTCCCGTTCAGACCACTGACCAGCCTGTTACAAAAACCATTCCCGAGGCGTTCTGCGCTGAGTGCCATGGTCTAACCTCTTCGCAAATCACAGGCAGTGGATAAGGCTATGGGCAGCACCTTCCTGCGTGATTTTCTGACAACTACCGAAGCCTGTCTCCTAATGCTGTATCATTAGCTGTATGTCTGAAACGCCATCCTCATCCACTGCCTACTATTTTGCCTATGGCTCCAATCTGAACCATGAGGTGAGAGAGGTACGCCGTGGCCTGCAACCCTTATGGTCGACAAACGGTGTTCTGAATCACTACCAGCTGACTTTCAATCACAAAGGCCTGGGGTTTCTGGAACCGGCATTTGCCTCACTGGACAGTCATCCCGACAGTCAGGTTCACGGTATGGTTTATCAGCTCAGTGAGAAAGATCAGGAACGCCTGCACGCAACGGAAGGTTCCGGTTATCAAGTCGTTCCTGTCACGGTTGAAACCCCAGACCATGGTCCCCTGACCTGCTTTACCTATATCACCCGGGATCCAGTGCAGGGGCTCTCCCCCTCTCGCCGCTATCTCCACAAAATTATTGCCGGTGCCCGGGAGAACCAATTACCCGAGAGTTACATTCAGTGGCTGATGTCGGTAGACAGTGTTCATATCCCAATACTGTCCAATCTGCTGGATCGCTATATCGCGACCATGATCCGCTCCCGATTAAAAGGCCGGCGCAGAAGCTGGTTGTCTTCCCGCCTGGGTGTTCGTCTCGACGACTAGGGTTTTATTTCTGGCAACTGTGAATCCAAACACCGTTGCCTGCGTATCCTATGGTTCACCTGCTATTGTCTTCTATTCTTCCGATGGGCAGAACAGAAGCGGTTATTGTTATTTGCTGAATACGACTGGCATAATTTTGCCGGTACGCGACGGAACCCATGGACAGGCTTATGCCAAGAAAAACACTGCTGACCCATCTCATCATACTGGCACTGCTGGTACTGAGTTCTTTCACCCGGGCAGAGACCTGGCCACAAACACTGGAACAGGCGAAAGGCAAGACGGTTTATATGAATGCCTGGGGCGGCAGTGAGAATATCAACAGTTATCTGGACTGGGCCGGGGAAGAGTTAAACGAGCGTTACGGCATAACTCTGAAGCATGTCAAAGTGGACGACATCGCCAGCGTAGTAAGCCGAATCGTGGCCGAGAAGTCTGCCGGACGGGAAAGTGGTGGCAGCGTTGATATTATGTGGATCAACGGCGAAAACTTTCGGGCCATGAAAGACAACAAGCTTCTGCATGGTCCTTTTGTCGAGAACCTGCCGAACTGGCAATTTATTGATCCTGTTGAAAAGCCCACCACGATAGAAGACTTTGGTCATTCCGTTGATGGGCTGGAAGCCCCCTGGGGTATGGCTCAGCTGGTATTTATGGTGGACACCGACCGGGTTAGTCAGAAACCAACCTCCATGCAGGAGCTTCTGGCCTTCTCTCAAAAGAACCCGGGGCTGTTTACCTACCCGGCTCCACCGGACTTTATCGGCACCACCTTTTTAAAGCAGGCTCTGATTGAACTGGCACCGGATGCCAAACGTCTCAAGCAGCCTGTCGGTGATGATTTTGAACAGGTCACCCAGCCACTGTGGGCATTCCTCGACGCGCTGCATCCCACACTCTGGCGCAAGGGTGCTACCTTCCCGGCCAGCTCTTCCGCGATGTTGCCACTGCTGGATGATGGTGAGATTGCCTTCGCCCAGACGTTTAACCCCAGCACCGCTACCACAGCTATTCATGATGGTTTGCTGCCCGAAACCGTTCGCACCTATGTTCATAAAGCCGGCACGATTGGTAACAGCCACTTCCTGGCCATTCCCTACAATGCCTCTGCCAAAGCGGCCGCTGAAGTGACCATTAACTTCCTGATGTCGCCGGAAGCCCAACTGCGTAAAGCCAACCCAAAGATTTGGGGCGATCCAACCGTTTTGTCTCTGAGCAAACTGCCACTGCAGCAACAGCAGCAGTTCCGTGACCAGGAAGATGGCATTGCCACACTAAGTCAGGAGCAGCTGGGAACCGCCCTGCAAGAGCCTGATGCCAGCTGGATGAATGCCCTGGAACAGGCCTGGTTGAAGCGTTACCGTTAATGTCCGCATCCCCTTTTGCAGCCGGTCGCCCACAGCGCCGGCTCGTCCACTCGCTGGCCGGCCTTATTCCCTGGCTGTTTCCCCTGCTCACCCTGATTGGCCTGAGTGGTATTCTGTTACCTTCTTTCGGCTGGCTACCTGCACTGGGCAAAGAGAGTTTCTCCCTGGAACCCTGGCAGATTTTGTGGGAGACCCCAGCGCTCGGGCAGATGGTGTTCACCACACTGTTTACCGGCTTCGCGGCAACCATCCTCTCTTTACTGCTGAGCTTTTTGTTTCTGGCAACCTGCTGGAAAACCCGGTTCTGGACGCTGACCGAAAGACTGCTGTCGCCTTTACTGGCCATTCCCCATTCGGCTCTCACTATTGGTGTCGTGTTTCTGTTATCACCCAGCGGACTATTGAGCCGTCTGCTGGCAGGGCCGATGGGCTGGCAACACCCTCCTGATCTACTCACCGTGAATGATCCCTACGGTTTTAGTTTGATCCTGGCGCTGGTATTAAAGGAAGCCCCTTTTCTTTGCCTAATGCTGATTGCCGCAGTGAGCCAGACTCCCGTCCAGCGCCTGCTGCTGACCGGCCAATCTCTGGGCTACAGTGCCTGGCAGTGCTGGCTAAAGCTGGTCTGGCCCGTGCTGTACCCAAAAATCCGCCTGTCCGTTTTAATTGTGCTGGCCTTCTCCCTGTCGGTGGTAGATGTTTCGCTGATTATCGGGCCAACCCTGCCCCCCCTTTTCCCGGTTCAGATTCTGCACTGGCAGCAGGACCCTGACCTTCTGATGGCGCTACCAGCTGCTGCCGGGGCTCTGACTCTGATGGTACTGACCGGTTTATCGTTGCTGCTCTGGTTATCCATCGAGAAAGTCATGGTCCGTTTGAGCAGCACCTGGCTGGTGAATGGCTACCGGGGCAAAAGCCGCCCCTTCATCCAAGTCAGTAGTCGTTTACTTCCCAGTTTAAGCCTGTTGCTGGCTTTCCTGAGTCTGCTGATTATTGTTATCTGGTCGTTCAGCTGGCGCTGGCGCTTCCCAGACCTTCTACCTGCTGACTTGTCCTTGCGGGTTTGGAGTCGTTATTTCGACGGTGTTTATGAACCACTGTTCTCAACCCTCACCATTGCCCTGGCCAGCACTGTGCTAAGCCTTCTGCTTTCTTTGGTATGTCTGGAGTTTCGCACTGCAAACCAAAGTCGGTTCAACAGACTGCATCTGGCATTTTTCTACCTGCCATTACTGCTGCCGCAGATGTCTCTCCTGCTGGGTTTGCAGACCCCCTTGGTGGCTCTGCATCTGGATGGGCAATGGACTACCGTTGTCTTCTACCATCTGATCTATGTGTTTCCCTACTGTTACCTGAGTCTGGCCGATCCCTGGCAAAAGTATGATCAACGCTATACCCAGGCGGGTCTGCTGTTGTCGGGCTCTCCGGTACGAACCTTTGTGCGGGTCAAGCTACCAATGCTGCTTTCGCCACTGCTAACCGCCTTCGCCCTCGGCATTGCGGTCAGTACGGCTCTCTATCTGCCGACCCTGATGGCTGGAGCCGGCCGTTATGAAACACTGACCACTGAAGCCGTAGCACTGTCTTCCGGCGGCAATCGTCGTCTGCTCTCTTTGTATGCTGTTTTACAGATGGTGGTGCCATTGGTGTTCTTTAGTCTGGCGCTTCTTCTACCAAGATTACTGCAAAAGCTGCAGCAACGACGCACCTCCCAATCACTTCCCCATAGCGAGGTGCCATCGTGAGCCTTGAAATTTCAGATGTCAGCCTTCGTGCCAGTAAGCGTTTACTTATCGATAAACTATCCCTGTCGGTTGCGCCAGGGGAAATTGCTTCCATTATGGGACCCAGCGGTTGTGGCAAGTCCACGCTACTGGCCTGGCTTTGCGGTGCATTGCCGGAGGGTATCACCGGTTCCGGCACCGTAATGCTGGCCGGAGAAAGGATTTCAGATCGGCCGATGGAGCAACGGGGGATTGGCCTGCTTTTTCAGGATGACCTGCTATTCCCTCATATGAACGTGGAGAATAATCTGGCTTTTGGGCTGCCGGCCGGGCTGTCCCGAAGTGAACGCCAACATCGGATTCAGAACGCTTTACGTGCAGCTCAGCTGGAGGGTTATGACAAGCATGCACCCAGCCAGCTTTCCGGTGGACAGCGGGCACGCATCAGCCTGATGCGCACCCTGCTGGCAGAACCGAAAGCTCTGCTGCTGGATGAGCCATTCTCCAAACTGGATGCGCATCTGCGAGGGCAGGTCAGAGAGTTTGTTTTTACCACGATTCAACAGCGCAACATCCCTGCCCTGCTGGTTACCCATGATCGTCAGGACTGTCCGGAGCGTATAATCACCCTGGAAACCAACGACACTGTGAGTGTAAAGAATGATTGATCGCTGGACCCATGCATGGATACAGGCACCTTTAAAAAGTCTGGCAAAGCAGCTGCACGGACGAATCACACCCGACCAGCTAACGCTGCTGGGTTTTGGCATAGGCGCCTTATCGCTGCCACTGCTGTTACTGGAATGGTATATCCCGGCTTTGGTGGTGATTCTGCTGAGCCGAATTATGGATGGCCTCGATGGAACTCTGGCGCGGATGGGTCAACCTACCGATGCCGGTGGCTTTCTTGATATCACCCTCGACTTTCTGTTCTATTCGCTGGTTATTCTCGGCTTTGCCCTCGCCAACCCAGCACAGAATGCTCTTGCCGCTGCATTTTTGATTTTTTGCTTTATTGGCACCGGCAGCAGCTTTCTGGCTTTTGCCATTATGGCCGAAAAGCATCAGCTGGAACGGGTGCAGTTTGATAATAAATCCCTGCATTATCTGGGCGGTCTGACCGAGGGCACCGAAACACTCCTGTTTTATGTGGCCATCTGCATCTGGCCTCAGGCGTTTCCCACTCTGGCCACAATTTTTGGCATACTCTGCCTGATTACCACGGCCACCCGTATCTATGGCGGTTATCAGACTCTCAGTAAAGTGTCTGCACAGGCCAAACCCGAATCCGATTGAGAAACCTGCATGTCGAATGAAGTGATCGATGCTTTAAGCCAGTTCCATCAGCGTTATCTGGATAACATCCGTCAGGCCAGCGGTCAGCTGCCGACTATTGAGCAGGATGAAGAGTGGCCTTCTCCCTGTGAACAGGGTGCGGCTGGTCATGGTGAAGTGTTCTGGCAGCCAAAAACTACAAATCAGGAACTGGACTTTGCCGGTATGGAGCATGCTCTGAATCTGGCCCTGCATCCCGATCTGAAAAGCTATTACGCCAGCTTTTATAGCTATCACCTGTCGGCTCGCAGTGAAGACGGTGATCTGGAACTGTTACAGGTCTGGAATCAGGAAGACTTTAACCGATTGCAGGAAAACCTGATCGGCCATGCCATGATGAAACGCAAACGCCGCCAGCCGGAAACCTTCTTTATCGCAGTGACTGACGATGATGAAATTATTATTTCGGTCATCAATGAAAGTGGTGAAGTGTGGGCAGAACGGGTTGGCCAGAATCCTCACCGTAAACTGGCAGACTCCATCCCGGCCTTTATTCACAGCCTGGAAGCGACTCAGCGTTAATTCTTAACGAATCCAGATCGGGCTTTGCCGGAGCAAATAGGCTCCGGCTAGCCCAAGCAATCCCATAGCGGCCATATAATAGCCCGGCATGGTCATCTGTCCGGTGATTGCAATCAGCCACATAATGAGCGGTGGCGCCAATCCGCCAAACACAGAAATACCCAGATTATAGGTCAGCCCGACACCGCTGTAGCGGACAGCCACCGGAAACAACCTGCCCAGATAAGCCGGAATGGTTCCAGTCAGCAACGCAGCCCCTGCAGCGGCCGGCAGGCTGATCAGCCAGAACTCTTCTATACCCTGCCACCAGCCATACAACGGCACCATCGTCAGTACCAGCAACAAACCCATTGAGACTGGTAGTCGCACACCAGACAGCCGATCACTCAGCCAGCCGCCAAAGACGCACAGAGGTGACATAGCAACGGACGATACGGCAATGGCATGGCTGACAACCTGAGCGTCATAACCCAAAACCCGAATGTAATAGCTGGGCCCGAACACCAGCAACACCGTGGCCGCTGCTCCTGCCATAGCCATCACCATCACCCCACCAGTTAGCGTACAACCATGCTGGGTGACCAATGTGCGTGCTGGAATATCTCTATCCTCTCCCACCTTCTGCAATGCAATAAAAGCCGGAGATTCCTGAAAACGGCGGCGGATATAAAAGCTCACTACCCCCAGACTGCCGCCCAGGGCAAAAGCCAGCCGCCAGCCCCAATCAGCCACCACTTCAGGGCCAAGGACATTGAGTAGAGATGCATGGACACCGGCAGAACCGGCCACACCCAGAATAAAGGCAAAGGTCAGTGCGCCAGTCGCCAAACCGGGATAACGCTGAGTTTCCCGCAGGTAGGTGATCGCTCCTGGCACTTCGCCGCCAATCGAAAAACCTTGCATCAACCGCAGCAAAGTCAGCAGAACAGGAGCCGCCAACCCCAGTACGTCATAACCAGGCAGCACGGCAATACCAAATGTACTGGCTGCCATCAGCAGCACACTGACAGCAAAGGTTCGCTTACGGCCGAACAGATCACCGATATGACCAAACACCAACCCACCCAGCGGCCGGGCCAGATAACCAATGGAGAAGGTGGAAAAAGTCAGCAGCAGGGCAACAACAGGTTCGGCGGCAGGAAAGAAGTGATCGGCCAGATACCCGGCCAGCATGGCATAAATAATAAAGTCGTAGACTTCCAGAAAACCGCCCAGTGCCACAATCGCCACGACCTTGGACGATGAAAGCGTGGCCGTGCTGCTGCCAGCCTCCTTTTGGTTATCGTTATTCACCCGACCAACTCCCCTATTCAGCGCAAAGACTATAGAGGGTGATGAAAAGAAATACAGTCACGGAGGGTATTAACAGTGCGCAACAGGTTATAATGCCGGTTTTGTCTCTATCGTATTTCCTGAATCATGTCTGAACTCAGCGCATCCAAGCCAAGCATCAAACTGTGCAGTGTTGAAATCCAGGGCAGTGAAGCTCTGTTCTGCCTTATGTCCATGGACAGTGGTCTGATGACCACCCACGACTGTCGTGCCGCCCGACTGGCCCTGCAGGGTGGCGATACCGAGAAGATGCGTCACTTCCAGAGCACCTTTAAAAAGCTGATGGAAGATTACAAAGTCACTCACGTTGTGATCCGTGAGCGTCCAAAGAAAGGTAAGTTTGCCGGCGGCGCAGATGGTTTCAAGATTGAGACCGCCATCCAGCTGATCGATAACCTGAAGGTTGAACTGATCGCCCCTCAGGCCATCAAGGAACAACTGAAGCACACGCCACCACCAGTAAGTGCAGTGGAAGCCGGCCTGAAGAAGTTCCAGGACGCCGCCTTCCAGACCGGCTTTGCCTGGTTGAACATGCGTCGCTAACAGGCAACACCTTCCTATCCGGGCATCCATCAGGATGCCCTGCTTCCCTCTTCCTGCACAACCAGCCGCATTGCTCTTCTATAGTATTCACGGATCAAGATTCAGGGCTGGGTTAACCGTTGTCGAATAATACTTTTGGTGCCGTTACATTCATTTGGCCAACGCTGCTTATGGGTCTTGTCACTGTAACCACAGCAACAGCAGACGAGCAATATATTGGCTCTGGGCACTACACCACCCCCATCAAGGCCTCACAAGGCAGTCCCGTATTCCTATCTGGCGATGTAAGTTTTACAGGTTCCGATCAGGATCCCTCCACGATTATTACCGTTGATAACTCATCACTCTCAGGCAACGTCGAAAGGCTCAATATTCTATTACAGGCGAACTACCAGACAGCCATAGAATCCCTGAACACAAGTACAACCCAGCTCGTTGGCCCGATCACTATAACAGCGGCGGAGGGACTATCCGACAATTACGGTCTGAGGTTGTCTGGAGGAAACAGCACACTCAACTTTCAGGATCCAGTGACAATCACCATGCACGGTGATTTCGACAACCCGGTTGAACACCGTTCAGGTAATACAACATTTCGTGGGGGGCTCTTTATATCAACCGGAGGGCAATACGCCATAGGGCTTTTCACCCTTCCTTTGGGAGATTCCAATATCTATCTTGATGGATCCACCACAATCAATATATCCGGAGGCGGAGAGGCCATTTATAACGCCGGAGGAACTGTCCATATCAACGCCCCGCTTACGGTGAATGCCAAAGCCGATATGGCAATCGTTATCAATGCCCAGCCCAGTGTGACTATCAGCCAGATCGGCACCCGGACCAGTGAAAGCCAGCCAGTGAATCCTCAGACCATTCAATTGAATGGACCGATTCAGCTCCAGAAACCTGCGGCCCTTTTATTTCTTGATCTTGATGCGGGATCACAGATTAACAGCAAGCTGGCATTAACAGCCGGACATATGAAATTATTCTTTCAGAACGCAGATACCCGGTTTTCCCCACAGGCAGGTTCCACCATTGGTTCCGGCGCGACATTATCTCTGTCATTTACTGAACAGGGAGTCTGGCAGATACCGCTTATTGCGGAATACCAGAACAGTGGCACAGCATCCGTGATTCCCTTGACCGTAGAAGAAGGTGGTCAGCTCTTGCTTTCTGGTCAAGGCACACTGCAGGGGCTGATTAATGATCCGTTAATGCCTGGAGAGTCCAAAACCTATGTGCTGCTAAAAACTGAAGGTTCCAACACAGATATCCTTCACTACGCCCTTAATAACCTGACCCCCGTCACAGATTCAGAGGGCTACCTTCTAACATTTGATCAGTCCGAATCTGAAAATCATGATAACTACCTGCTTGGTACTGTGGCCCGTACAATACCAGAACTTGTTGATCCCCCCGAACCTCCAGAACCACCTCAGCCTTCTGAACCATCCCCACCTCCACAGCCATCTCAACCTGTCCCGACACCACCTATGACTTCCATACCAGCCCCCTTAAATTATCTGCCTCACCAAGCCCTTCCCATTACCATGATGGATCAGCAGTTTGCCGGCCAACTTCTGCAATCATTCCAGCCAAAAAACACTGACACGACAATCCACCAACAGCCCTGGATGGGTATTAACAGCGGCGATGACATGCCCCCACCAGCACTGCAGTTTCAAATGCTCCCATTTATAAGTTCACAGAAAGGGCATGGATACCGACTGTATGGGTTCCACCAACAATGGCTGGCTGATTTCAAAGGCTTGGGCTTTCGGCTACAACGGCAACTGACCGATGGACAATTAAGTGCAGGATATGCGGCGGGTGAGAGCAATAGTCAGACCCACAAGCTGCCGGAACAGGTCAAGGGACATGCCGATTATCGTAGTTATTTTATCTCGGGTGAAACAGGCATCCACAGATTCAGGATCAGCAGTCAGATTCTCTATCAGCAGGGGAAGCACCATCAGAAACAACAGCTGCCATCCGAACGTATGTTTACACATAGCAACAGCCATCTGACTGTCGCTCAGACAGGCATCTCTGCGCCCATGATGCTGGGAGAGTGGGGAATTCAGCCACAGCTGCAACTGGCTTGGTGGGGGATTCATCAAGGCAGTTATCTGGCTCAGGCTCAAGGCCTGCAACTGCACATCAGTGGTAACAGCCAACGTTACTGGCAGGCGACACCGGCCGTTTCTCTGACGGGGCCACAATGGCGGGTCGGAACCACATCATGCACCTGGCAGACAGATATCTCTCTCGGCTATTCCACCGTTTGGGGGAGCCGCGCCATGAAGAATACCCTGCTCGCCTATTCGGGGTCTCAACAGCCGGTCCGGTTAACATCCCCGGCACTAGATAAACATACCTGGCAATACCATCTGGGGCTGACGTTAAACGGTACCACCCGATCCTATCTGCCAACCAGCGGGACTGTGGGTTATACCCTGAATAGTTCTTCGCACAGTCGAGCCCAAGAGATCACCACGACGGCGACCTGGGTATTCTAATAAGCCCTGTCCAGCTCAAATAAAAAGGAGCCGAAGCTCCCTTTTTATTTAGCAATCAATTAGTCACGCAGACCGTACAGCTTTACTTCTGCGTACTTGTAGTTACTACCCAACGCAGTGCGGTAGCTCATCTCAACCTTGTTGATCACACGCTCGCCGCCCAGCAGCTTGTACACCGGAGTGCGCTGGTTACGCTCAATGCGCTTGTTGGTGAAGAACTGCTGCTTTTCACCATTGCCAAAGAACACAGTGATACGCTTCAGGTAGATCGGCGCATCTTCCACCTTCAGGGAGATCTTCTTGTACTTGCCCTTAAAGCCGCTGACGTGGATAACATCCTTCTCGCTCTTGAAAGAGACTTTGCGCTCACCGAGCTTTTTCCAGTCATCGGCGAAAGCGCCAACGCTGACCATGCTCATCAGAACCAGAGCGATTAACTTCTTCATGGGTAAGACCTGTCAACAATCGTTTAGGGAGAAATCCAGTGGCGGGCAGTGTATGTGAAGCCGATAGACAGAACTATTTCGTACAATCCGTGTACAAAATCAACAAAATGCCAGACAAAAAGGCATACACCCACCAAAAGCGAGATAAACGCCCGTAAACTCCACGCCAAATACTCTGTCCACCACACTCTCAGACCAAGGTCGTAGCGTTCAGCCTGCTCACTCTTAAAAGCCAACCTAAGTCTAATAACGCAAAATCGCTGCCGGGCTTAGTCTTGAAAGTAACAGCAAAAAACAAATCTTCTGGGGTGAGTTATGGCGTTCAGATCAACACTATGTACCGGCTTAGGTTCAGGCTTGAGGTCGAGCGAGAGTGCTACGCAGACCAGCGGTTATATAAACGGTCAAGCTGCCAGTTCAAAGAACAGTGGTCGCATCGGTCACCGGTTTGTCGAAGCCTGGCATGATCTGACGCAATGGCTCACTAATACTTTTGCAGCACTGATTCCGACCAGCCTGTTCAGTCGTAGCTGCACACTGGTTCAGCCGGATAACAACAATCTTCTGCGTCAGGATTCAGCTGGGAGTACGACGGACAGCATAAACTCGGAAACCCTCAACCCTGAACAATATATGGATGAGTTGGAAGATCGAATTGATGAGCTGAAGCAGCAACTGATGGATGCAAATATCCAGATGAGCAAGCTGGAAAACGCCCATATGGAGCGGGAGGAAGGCCTGAGCAACATGATTGGCAGCCTGTGTGATGAGCTGGCCGCCAGTCTGGCAGAAGCCAAAGATCCTCAGCCGCGTCTGGCTCTGATCCGACAGGCAGTGGAGACCCAAAACGCTCTGCGCAGAGAGCACCATGAACAACTGTCTGGCCGTATTGATACGATTGAAAACCAGATCAGCCGACTGAAAGCAGATCATCAGGACACCAGTGGCTATGAACAGCAACTGCAACAGCTGACAACGGCTCGGGACAGCCAGGCTGAAAGATTAACAGATATTGAACAACACCAGAGCCAATGGCTGGCCCGGTTAACTCAGGAGTTTACCGCCTAAACCCTCTTACCTCGCCACGCGCCCAACAGCGTGCGAGCACCGTCTCTCCCCACTATTGCCCGGTTCGCCGGGCATTTTTTTAAGTGCTCTCTGTCACTTTGGCTATTATGCCCTGATACGACCATAAAGCAGCCAGTCAATGCCGCCAAGGGTTGTGGTTCCATGGCCGGGTTCATTTATGTCTGAGAGGCTTTTATGCTTGCATGGATTTTGCTGCAGATTGCGGCGCTTGTTGCCCTGGCCTATAAACGGGCCGACCTGATGACATCTGCGATTACCTTCGGGGTGATCACTCTGGCCATCTGGCTGATTGGCCCCGGTGGCGTCGCTGCGTTTTCCGCTCTGGTTCTTACTGCCGTTTTCGCGGTGCTCGCCCAGACCAAATTCCGCGCCAACACACTGACCAACCCGATCTTCAAAATCTATAAGAAGCTGCTTCCGGAAATGTCTGAAACCGAGCAGACCGCGCTGGATGCCGGTACTGTCTGGTGGGACGGACAAATGTTTGCCGGCAAGCCCGATTGGGACAAGCTGACCAATCACCCGAACCCAACCATGAGCGAAGAAGAGCAGGCCTTCCTCGATAATCAGGTGGAAACCCTGGCTTCCATGATTGATGAGTGGACGATCGAGCAGGATGGCGATATGCCTCCGGAAGTCTGGGACTATATGAAGAAGGAACGCTTCTTCGCCATGATCATCCCCAAAGAGTACGGCGGTCTTGGTTTCTCTGCCCAGGCTCAGTCTGCGGTGCTGCAAAAACTGGCAGGCCTCTCCGGTGCGGCCTTTACCACCGTCGGTGTTCCCAACTCCCTCGGCCCCGGTGAACTGCTGCTCAAGTACGGTACCGAAGACCAGAAGAATCACTACCTGCCCCGCCTGGCTGATGGTCGTGAAATTCCCTGCTTCGCTCTGACCGGACCGCGTGCCGGTTCCGATGCTACCTCTCTGCCGGATACCGGTATCGTCTGCAAGGGCGAGTACGAAGGTAAGGAAGTGGTTGGCATCCGGATGAATTTCTCCAAGCGCTATATCACCCTGGCGCCGGTTGCGACCGTTGTTGGTATGGCCTTCCGTATGTTTGACCCGGACGGACTGCTGGGCGACAAAAACGATATCGGTATTACCGTTGCCCTTCTGCCTCGCGGTCTGAAAGGCATGGAGATTGGTAATCGTCATAAGCCACTGGGTACACCGTTTATGAACGGTCCGATCCATGGTCATGATGTCTTTATCCCGCTGGAATTTATTATCGGTGGCCCGGATATGCGCGGCCATGGCTGGAAGATGCTGGTGGAATGTCTGTCTGTTGGTCGCTGCATCACCCTGCCGTCCTCCGGCGCAGGTGGTGGCCGCTATGCCATTGCGGCCGGTGGTGCCTATTCCCGCATTCGTCGCCAGTTCAATGTCCCCATTGCCAAGCTGGAAGGGGTTCAGGATGCGCTGGCTCGTATCGCCGGTAACACCTACACCGCTGCTGCTGGTGCACGGGTAACTGCGATTGCGATCGACCAGGGTGAAAAACCTGCTGTCCCTTCTGCCATTCTCAAGTACAACCTGACCGAGATGGCCCGTCAGATTGCCCTCGACAGTATGGATATCCATGGCGGCAAGGCGATCATTACCGGTCCGGGCAACTACCTCTCCTCCGGTTATGCGTCTGTACCTGTTGCCATTACCGTGGAAGGGGCCAACATCCTGACCCGCTCCATGATTACCTTTGGTCAGGGCGCTATCCGCTGCCACCCTTATGTGCTGCCGGAAATGCACGCAGCCAAGGAAAATGATCTGCCGGCCTTTGATAAGGCACTGTTCGGCCACTTTGGCTTTATCGCCTCTAACGCCGCCCGTTCTCTGGTGTTGGGGCTGACCAACTCAGCGTTTTCTGGCTCACCGGTCAGCGATGCTACCGGCCCTCACTACAAGCAGATCAACCGTTATGTGGCAGCTTTCTCCCTGACGGTAGATATGTGCATGTTCTCTCTGGGTGGTCAGCTGAAGTTCAAGGAAATGATCTCCGGTCGCCTTGCCGATATGTTGTCCAAGCTTTACCTGGCCTCCTGTGTGCTGAAGCACTGGCAGGATCAGGGTCGTCATCGTGAAGACCTGCCGCTGGTGGATTACTCCTGCCAGAAGCTGTTTGCCGAGTTTGAAGAAGCTCTCGACGGTGTACTCAGCAACTTGCCAAATCGTCCGGTTGCCTGGGCGCTGCGCGGTCTGACCCTGCCACTGGGTCGTCGCATGAAAAAGCCGGGTGATACTCTGATCAACCGTATTGTTGATCTGGTGTCCAGCAAGTCTGCCACCCGCGAGCGTCTGATCGGTAATATCTACCGTGCCGATACCCGCAAGGCGGCAACCCGCAATCCGCTGGCTGTTTACGACACACTGCTGGATCGTGTGGAACGTGCTGACCCGATCTACAAGAAGATCAGTCAGGCACTGAAAGACGGCAAGTACAATGAAGCGGAACTGACTATCGAAGGCCGTATCACTGAAGGCGTTGCTCTGGGTGTACTGACTCAGGAAGAAGGCGACTTTATGCTGGCCTTTGAGAAGGATGTGCTGGATATGGTCAATGTCGATGACTTCCCGCTGGAGCACTTTGGCCCGGTTTCTGAAAACCAGGATAAAAAGGTTGCACCTCAGAAGAAGCGTCGGACCCGCAAGGTGGAAGATAACGCGGCTGCGTAAATCTTAACGACCTGAATAAAACCGGAGCTTGTCTCCGGTTTTTTATGTTCTAATTATTCAAACAATAATCCACGATCAACTAATAACTCCTATATAAAATTGGACATAAAAAATGGAATCAAAGCTATTTGATGAAGAAGATATTAAGCAGGAAGCCAAAAAGCATAATGACTTCCTCAACACGGGTGTTGGACTCATTTCTTTCACATTAGCTTTAACATGCCTTAGCTTTAATGACCCGCAAAAAGCTGCATTGCTCTGTTTTCCTATTGTGCTTGGAATTCTCTTACAAGCACGAAACCATTTCCCACCAACACTAAGGGAAATAAAAATATTGGAAAAAGAGACAAAAGACGAGCACGTTATTGAGGTAAGGAAGTACTTGGACAAAAAGTATTTAGGTGTCAAATCACTATTAACTAAAAACTTATTATACTGGTATGGGTGCTCATTCTACCTCGTAGTTTTGGTTATACATGAATACATTGATGTTGTTATAGAGTTGATATTTAAATATTTATAGATGCTGGATTAAACAATATATCTTTTGATCCAATGCAGAACTCCTGACAAAAGATATATCGCTATTTATTTTGTCCGATTATCAATAGAACAACTCTCCCCATCACAGCCCGGCTGGCCAAAGTACCAGGCAAAACGTCGGGCAATACCATGTCGATTCCGAGCAAAGACTCTATATCCTAAATCAGCCAACCAGCCTAAAATCGGCCAGCGCAGAGGCGCAATCCAAAACCCTTTATCCACCGCAGCCCAGGCTGCCAGTGTTGCATCAACGCCAGTTACAATCTTTCCATCCCCCAAACGGGCATGGAGGAGACGATCCAGCTCTACCGGATCAAGAAAAGGAAAACGCTCTGAGAAACCGGGCAGCTGAATATTCTCCAAGATCAGCCGCTGATGCTGATCTTTCTCACGCAGCCAGCGAATCTCTTTCATACAGACCGGGCAGTTACCGTCGTAAAACAGTGTGACCGGGAAGGTAATATCTGCTGTTCTTAACCCCATAAGCCTACAAACCTATCCTGAACCGCGTTTCATAGCATTTTCTACGAGCACCATTTATTACCCATCATACGCACAAACACGGAAAAAAGATCAATCACCTCCATTCTGATCACTGACCCATCTTCAACAAATCGAACGTCCATACAGCAAACAATAACTACAACATTTATGAAACAATGACAGACGATAATTGCAAACGCTGTGGAGATGTATTTGCCCTGATGCCGTGATTAAAAACAACATAACTGATAAGAAGAACATAACCATGAAAACACTTATTCCCCTGCTGTTTTCCTGCCTGTCCCTGATAATTTCCCAAACCGTTCGTGCAGAGTCTCTCACCTTTATTGCTGTTGGAGATACCGGTACCGGAAAGTCCGGACAATATCGGGTTGCGGAAGCCATTGCTTCAGTTTGCGCCAGTCGTGATTGCCAGTTTGCTATCGGGCTGGGCGACAATATTTACGAGAATGGCGCCGAGTCCAGTGATGACAGCGAGTTTATCGACAAGTTTGAAATGCCGTATATAGACTTGGACTTTCCCTTCTATATGGCCCTCGGTAACCACGATAACTCTCACTTTGATACCGGCGATGGCTTGAATAATTTCAAGGGTGATTTTCAGGTGGACTATCACTACCGTGATGACCGCATCAGCGACAAGTGGAAGATGCCTGCCCGCTACTATCACTTTGCCATGCCGGAAAACAGCGAGCAGCCGCTGGCAGACTTTCTGGCTCTGGACTCCAACCCGATTGCTGGCGGTCTGGACTGGGATTACAAGTTCTGGCGCAGCCGCTATACAAAAGAGCACCGTCGTTGGATTCGCGACACCCTGAAAGCCTCAAAAGGCCAATGGAAGATAGCTTTCTCCCATCACCCTTATGTTTCCAATGGTCGCCATGGCAACGCCGGTATCTATGATGGTCTGGCCGGTCAGGGCAAAACCTGGAAGAAGCTGACCGAAGATAAACTGTGCGGAAAAATTGATCTGCTGATTACCGGCCATGATCATGATCTGCAATGGCTGGCGCCCAAGAGTGGTTGTGACAAGACCTCATTTATTGTTTCCGGCGCCGGTGCCAAAACCCGAGGCCTGACCAATCCGCACCGTAATGAAGCCTGGTATCAGGCCGGTGATGTGCTGGGTTTCTTTGTGATCACGCTGAATCAGGAGACGCTGACCGGAGAAGCGTTTGTCGTTAACCCCGATACTGGCGAAGCCACCAAGACCTTTACCAAAACTCTGACCAAGCAAAGCTAAGTTTTGTTATGTAAGCGTTAGACAACAAGGGCTGTTTAAAACAGCCCTTGTTGATTATCCACCAGCGCCAGAAAATCCAGCCCAACAAACGGTAATACCCCGTCCGCCACCGGCTGCAGTTGTTTATCGATATAGTGCTGATAATCTACCGGACTTTGCTGCCACTCGACTGCCTCTGGCCCCGCCACCGTTATTACATAACTGATCCAGCCCTTATGCTGATAGCGTTCCGGTTTGCCATGCTGACGGTTCAGTTCATCAGCCCGCCGTGCGGCTCGCACATGGGGCGGAACATTTTTCACATACTCATCCAACCGCCGGCGCAATCGTTTTCGATAAATCAGCTGATCGTCGTGTTTTCCGGCCAGAGTCTCTGCCACCGCATCTTGCACCAGTTGCTCCGGGGATTCACCAGCAAAGACCTTTTCAAACAAAGCGATCTGGAAAGTCTTGGCTAGATCCGTCCAATCCGAGCGAACGGTTTCCAGACCTTTAAACACCAGCTCGGTGCCGTCTTTATTTTTCTTTAATCCGGCGTAACGTTTCTTGCTGCCGGTTACCATACCTCGGATAGTGGGCATCAGAAAACGGGTATAGAGCGTTTCAAATTCCAGCTCCAGATAACTCTCCAGCTGAAACTCTTCGGTAATAGTCTGTCGCCAGCGAGTATTGATCATCTGTTCCAGCTCGCGACCCACATTATCAGCCTGCTCTTCGCTCAACTCAGCGCCAAGATGAACAAAGGTGGAGTCAGTATCGCCATAGATAACCTGATAGCCCTGCTCCTCAATCCAGCGGGCGGTCTGCTGCATAATGGCATGTCCGCGCATAGTGATCGAACTGGCCAGACGAGTGTCGTAGAAGCGACAACCGCCAGAACCCAACACGCCATAGAAGGAGTTCATAATAATTTTCAAAGCCTGGGAGCGGGCCGCATCCTTTTCCCGTTTGGCTTCATCCCGCTGAGCCCAGAGAGAACGGATAATCTCCGGCAGGAAATGCTTCTCCCGGGAGAACAGTGCGCCCCGAAAACCGGGCACTGCCTCTTCCGGTTCTTTAAGACCTTCCACCAGCCCAAGGGGATCGACCAGAAAGGTTCGGATAATCGACGGATACAGACTTTTAAAATCAAGCACGAGCACGTTGTCGTACAACCCGGGCAGGGAGTCCATAACATAACCGCCGGGACTTGCCAGTCCACCACCTTCCGGCAGATTCGGCGCAATATAGCCAGCCCGATGCAGTTTCGGCAGATAGAGATTGGTGAAGGCCGCGACCGAGCCACCCAGCCTATCCAGCTCCAGCCCGGTCAGCTGACTGCGCAACCGCAGATAATCCAGCAGGCGAGTATGATCAAACACCTCCTGAACCAGACGACAGTCTTCCAGGTTATAGCGGGCCAGTTTTTCTTTGTTGTGGTGGAAATCATGGGTGATGATCGCCATCCGGTTATCAACATCTTCGGTATCCTTGCCCTTCCCCAACAGAGTGCGAGCTACAAATTCAAGGCTGAAACTATCAAAGTGCCAGGTAGCAGCCCGCAGGCTCTCGATACCATCAATCACCACCCGCCCGGGAATGGTGATAAAGCCCTGCTCATTCTCACCAGCCCGTTCCCGCCAGTGCACACGCTTCTGCCAGTCCTGCTCACCACGCCCCAGCAACAGGGTAATATTGTGCCGCTCGGCCCGTTTGAGCAGCAGCCGAAAGTCAAAATTGATAACATTCCAGCCAATAATAATGTCAGGGTCCCATCGCCCCAGAATCTCCACCAGCGCAGTCAGCAGCCCGGCTTCATTCTCAACCCAGTGGATGGCCGTATCACCTTCGAGCCTGGCCGGCTGCGGGCCAATCATAATGACCAGCCCATCATTGTCCTGCCGGTCGCTCTGGCCACTCAGCCCGACAGAGTAGAGCTCCCCTTTGGCTGAGCATTCAATATCGAGAGAGACCACCCGAAAGCTGGGCTGATACTGTCCGGGACGCACCCGAACCCGACGGTACTCGGTATAACTGCCGCAATCCCGGGGCTGGCCGGTAAACTCCAGACTGCCGTAAACAAAGCGTTCGGTTAGATAGTGATCCTGCAGCCGGA
Organism: Parendozoicomonas haliclonae; assembly: GCF_900174585.1. Lineage (GTDB taxonomy): Bacteria > Pseudomonadota > Gammaproteobacteria > Pseudomonadales > Endozoicomonadaceae > Sansalvadorimonas > Sansalvadorimonas haliclonae. The sequence goes on from NZ_FWPT01000007.1 coordinate 315,215, forward strand.
TATCCGCTTCATAGAGGGTCAGACCCCGTTCTTTCAATAGACGACGAGCCTTTCGGGCGCGATCGAGAGTAAGAAAATAGAACGCCACCACCGGCTGATGGGCGAAGGTGTGCATATCCAGAGGGCGACTGCGGGTGGTAATCCCGGCTTCGTCCAGAGCCTGTTCAGCCCGCTCCGCCTGATCCTGACGCAGCAGAAAGACCGGTTGCTCCCCCTCAATCACCAGACGTGCCGGGCCCTGCGGCGTGGTCACCCACAGAATGATTTCCGTATGCCGGCTATGGTCATGGCTGTCCCGGGTCAGCAGAAACCCGTGCTCAATGGCTGTCACAAATATCGGATCTGTTTTTACCTGTCTATCAACGATGTTACCACGTTCCGGCCCTCGGGCTGTGCTGCAATATCACTGACTGACCGGTCATCAGCCGGGAGTGTTTTCCCGCTGGCGAGCCTCCAAGTTCCGGGTTAACAGAGCTGACAACATGATCACTGATTCCTGGACCGCAGCCCGAGCAAGCGTGACCGAGGGCCAACCACCCTCGCCGCCGGAGCACCGACAGATCACCTTTACTGATCCCGAGCATAAGCAGCACGTGTGGGCGAAATCCCTGTGTCCGCAATTCAGCCGCACAATTTTGCCGGATCACAGTCTCAGTGAACGGCTGATCCAAAGCATTAGTCAATACCATCAGGAACGTTTGAATAAGGGAGAGGAGAATGATCTTTGCATTACCGGCTCCCGGGTACTCCAGCGGATTATCGGGAAACGTTATAACCAGTCAGAGAAGCCGGACAGAGAACTCTACCCGGTTGAGGATATTGATGTCTGGCTGAGCAGTAAAAACAGCCTGCATGCACTCTCCACGCGACTTTGTCTCGCCTTTGATAAGGAGTATATGATCAAGGGTGCCCCGGCCTATTACTTCGACAGCTGGTTGTGTCTTGCCCCCATGCGCTTGTTTCTCAAAGACGCTCCGAAAGAAGAGCATCCACCAGCCACCGAAACAACGCCGACAACAAATTTGTCCAACTGCTTTGATGGCAAGATCGATCTTTCCTCGCCAATGGACGATATGCCGTTTGAAGAAGAGGATCCCAAGAACCCTGGAAAGCACCGCCTGACGGAAGCCGGAAAGAAGCGTGCCCTGTTCCAAAGCACCATTCGTCAGGCTCAGGTTTTCTCCATGGGAGAGTATGAGGGAGCCCCCACTCTGGCGCCGGCACTAACCGACCTGGAATATCTGAACCTTCTGGAATTACCGCTGTTACACAAGGTCAAACCAGGAGGTTTTGAGAATCCCTACGACGCCGTTGCCCGCGCCAAGGTGCTTAATAATGTGCTGCCTCTGCTGCTGTATCTTGAGGCTACCCGCAAAATGGCATTACCGAACTGGCAGCCTGACCCCTTTGCCCAACAACTGCTGACACTTTGCCACACCTATATTCCTGATGCGCTGAACCAGTTGCTGGAATTGCTGAAAACTCATAACCCAACAAATGCTGAAACATTACGGCAGGCCTTACCACCGGCCCCCAAAACCTATTCCGAGGCACTCTCCGGCAAGGGTGAAAGTCAGTCTGAGTTACCACTGCCCATTACCGAGACTGACAGAAAACGACGGGAACAACCTGACGATGCCACGACGCCCTCTCAGGATTCAGAAGATCTGCAGGATTCCTCAGCAACTGAACGGGAAGCGGACTCCGACTCTGAGGATATCGACACCTACTCGGACACTGAGAACGCTCGATCTACAGACGACAGCGGAGCGGAGCAGAACCTCAAAACCCTTAAACAAATGGGGCAGGCTCTCAAAAGCTATCTGGCACCGGAGAAAAAGTCCCCACGCTGCCCGCCGCAATACCAGGCCAGTATTCTGGCCATGCCGCCGGAACTGGTGGATGACAGTCTGACTACCCATGGCAGCCAACGTCGCTCGCAAAAACGCGCACTCCGCCAGCTGATCAGGCTGCATCAGCTTTTGCAGCTGGTCGCCCGTCCGCAGCGGCATCCTCAACAGAGAGAGGATCAGCACACGTATCTGTTAACCAACGATCTAAAAACGCTGTGCAAAGGCCTCGAGTTGGTCAGGAAGATCAATATCCACCAATGTCCCAGTGCCGCTTATATTCATGCCCAACTGTTAATTGAGATAAACAAGCAGCGCTCCCCTGGCAAACCAGAACAGGCCATTAAACGACATATCGAAATTGATAAATTGCTGACCCATGCCGCCAAAGCCGGTGTGACCGGTGCTGCACTGGTTCTACTGAATCGGACACTGTTTAACCCGCACCACGCACGTTGCGGTGAACAAAGCCTCGAAAAAAGCCATGCTCCAAACTATCCCGCCATCGCTGCGGCACGATTGGTTATTCAATGCGCCAGACAGCGTGATCGCTACCCCATACTCCTGAGCGTTCACCATCCAACGCTGGTCATACCGTCTCACCGGGAGGCCATGGCTCAGGTCTCTGCACTGTTACAACAGGGGCTTTATAATACCCATCAGGCGACAGCCTGGGGCGAGTTGCTTCTGGAGTGCAGCTTCTCCCTTGAAGCATCAGCCCGGGAACCGGTTTTGCTGCTTGCTGCTGTACTGTTTGATGCCGCCGGACAGCCCGAACAGGTTCTTCGCTGCTACCGGAAAGCCGATGGCAATAATCTGTGCAGCCACAATCCGGCTTTGGCCTTTGACTGGCACTGCCTGCTGAATACTCCCACTCTGGAAACTTATGCGCAGGCTGCACCCGAATACCGCTTGTGCCAGAGTGTGAAGGCATTCAATACCTCCGACATGCTGAAGGCTGCATCTGATGCAGATCCTTCCGGACACTGTGCGTTTTACATCTGGCTTCCACTCTGTGTGCAAATGGACGACACCACAACGCTGGACAACTCAGAACTGGCCCAGAAACTGAAACAGTATCTGACGCCAGATCGTGCATCCTTCGGTGATCAGCAACCCACAGCGGGGATCGTCCCTTATCAATCTCTGCCTCCTCTGGATTTGATCGAAACACCCGGCTTTGAAGCGGAGTACAAAAGCAGTGATGTTATCCGCTCCCTGCGGGTTATTAATGACACTAAACAGATGGACCCGAGTTTATCCGGCAAAGTCAGGCAGATGCTGGTAGAAGCTTTGGATGACTCGTGTATCAATACCGGAATTCGCCTGACAGCTTCGGCTCTGCAAGACATGAATGCCCGGATTGGCAAGAATGAGGAAACGTTCGTCATCACGCTTCCGCAAACGCCACACATGATTGATAAGGTATCCGGCGATCTGCAAAAAGCGATAGCTCAGGCCTCCAACCCTTATGCCGCCTGGCTCTACGCCAAGCTCCATCGGGCTGCCCTGCTCTATAGCCGTAACGATTACCAGGGGCAGGAAAACTGGAAAAACCATTATCTGGCTCCACTCTACTTCGCCGCCGTTATGGGGGTAGAAGGCGCCATCGAAGAGCTCTTTATTGATACTCTCGATGGGCTGGCAGACAGCCTGATCATGCCAACACTCAAACTGCTGCTGAACAGACCCTATATGATCGCCCATCACGCCTTGCGATTTAATACTGATGAGGGGCAATCAGAGGTTCTTGATATCCTTCGTTATCGCGGACAGCTGGTTTCGGCAGATTCCATCAAGATCCTGCATCACAAGAAACTGGAAAAAATTCTGTATACCCTGCAGCGACAGATTCCAGAGCAGGCCATGGGGCTACAGAACTTCCGATACAGCTGGATTGCCATGACCCTGTTTGGAATGCTTGGAAAGCCGGTGAAGACCACCTTCCGGGCCATCTTTGATAAGGGTGATTACAACCTCAGTATTCCGGAAGAACTGCAGGTCAGTCTGGTTCTTTCCCTGCCGGAACTGGCCAAAGAACATAAGAAGCTGGCCACCAGCCATCTTGAGAATATCTTTGACCCGGCAGGAAAACAGCTTTTGAAGGCCGCTGAAAAAAACGAGCCTTTGCCCGGACAGGTTCTTAAACCTTACCTTCCGTTTCTCCTGTGCCAGCTGCCCTCTTCCATCAGCGGGATCACTGCTGCCCGCAAAAAGGGGAACGAACGCAAGCATCGCACTGCCGCAGATATACCCGGTGTAGATCAGATGAGCGCTCTGTTGGGCCATCTGTTAAATGCCAATGAGGCTGAGTTGACCAGGCACTCTCTAACACAATCGCAAAAACAATCACAAAAACTATCCGCAGCTTCCAAAGGAGGAGCGGCCAGTGATGGCCTGACCACTCATTGCTGGCTCAGGCATATTTGCCTGCAAAGTGGGCGAGCCGTTTTCACCCTGCCACAGGTGTCGGAGCATCTGGAGGAGACAGCTTCTCTGCTGAAGTTAATGGATAATCTGATCAGGCTGCAGGTGGTGAGTGGAGAGTACCCGCAGAATGACATGTTCTCCCGCCTGCTCCAGCAAATGGAACCATCACTGGATGCCAGCAACAATAAAAAAATCCTACTAAAGCCTCTGGTATGGAATGATGAAAAATTTCATTCCCAGCGCAAGGCCGGTGAGTTAAATACCATCCTGTACCATCCCTACGATGTGTTGATCCAGGCTTTGGCTATGGAGGTGATACCCGTCTCAGAGGATCTGGATTTCAAGAGCGCCTGTATCGCCTTAAGATTTCTGGATGCGGCAACCCAGGGCTGCCAGGATGCCCATCGCCATCTGATGCGGCGGACTTTTACCGAAGAAAACTCGTCTATCTCTCTTGAGCGGTTAATGATGCTGCTGCTGATTCAGTATCAGCGCCCGCGCCAGCACGAACTGCGTTTTGAAATGCCCGGTGTGATGGAAGCTGGTGCCGAAGAAACCCAGATTATCAATTGTCTGGACCGACTCTGCCTGAGCAACACCCCGGATGATCCTGCCAGACTTCCACTGCCGCAATTTATCAAGACCCGACTGCTGCCTGAGCTCGACCGACTGTTCCAGGCACTGAAGACACCAAAGTGCCGAGCTCAGGTATTACTGCTGCGCAGCTATGCCGCCCTGATTGGCGATTGCCCGATGCGCTTCGACCAATTTAGCTATCTGGAACATGATCAGCTGAGTCATTCGCTGCTGAATCAACTGGATGTTCATCTTGACCTTTCCCTGCGGTCGGTTCTAAAAAAACAGCCGGACTCTCTGATCTGGTTTGAAATGCAAAAGCTCACTTGCAGGGCCAGTGCCCAGTACAAGGCAAAGTCCCTGAGAGCCCTGCCTTATCTGACCTATATGGAGAAACCGACCAGACCGCTGTTTATCAAATTCCGTCAATGGTTCCAGCGCGATGATTCCTGGACACAGCTACTGGTATTTATGGGGCACGCGGAGCTGAACGATTACATCCACAACCTGCGCAAGAAGTTCTGCTTTTATGACCCCGAAGAAGATCTTTCCTGGTTTATAGAATTTCATAATGTGCTGCCGGAGTTGCGTCATCAGATGATGGTGATCAATGCCCTGCACTATGCGCAACTTCACAACACCGATCTCTGTGCCCCGATTCCAGGCATCGATGCTGAACTGCAAACCGTTCAACACTGCCACGATAGCCTGATGATGGAACGGCTCCACTTTAGTGCCCCTCAACAAACATCTGCGGAAGAAAATGAGACCAGTTTCTGCAAGCCCGATCCGGCAGCAAAACCGAAGAAAAGAAAGAAAAAGAAGAAAGTGACCAATCCTGTAGATGCCCCGGAAAAACCATCTGATGATCCGGACTTACAATCCGCGCAGTCTCACATAGAATAAGCGGTAACTTCACCAACCGACCGAGTCTGGAAACCCGATTCTATGCCACCTGAAGTCGCATCTGTCTCTACGCCCTCCTCCGACCCGCTACATCAGAATCTGCAGGCCTGGTTTGGCTTTAGCCAATTCCGACCCGGTCAGGAACCAGTGATTCGGGCTTTGACGGAAGGGCGCTCAGCCGCTGCGATTTTCCCCACCGGTTCCGGCAAGTCCCTGTGCTACCAAATGGCCGCTTTGCAACTGCCACACCTGACTCTGGTAGTCTCGCCACTGCTGGCGCTGATGCAGGATCAGCTGGACTATCTGCACAGTCGCAATATCCCGGCTGCCGCCATTGATTCCGGACGCTCGGCCGATGATATTCGTCAGACTATGCAGGATGCCCGGGAAGGCCGGCTGAAGATCCTGATGGTCTCGGTCGAACGTTTAAAGAATGAACGCTTCCGCCAGTTCCTTGGTAACGTCAATCTGTCCCTACTGGTGATTGATGAAGCCCACTGTATTTCCGAATGGGGTCATAACTTCCGTCCGGACTACCTGAAGCTGCCCGCCTATGCCCGCGAGTTTGCCATTCCCCAGGTGCTGCTGCTGACAGCGACAGCCACGCCGAAAGTCATCTCTGATATGCAGTCTCGATTTGGTATTGAAGACCGGGATGTGATCTGCACCGGCTTTTACCGCAACAATCTTGATCTGTCGGTACTGTCCATTATGCCTGAGGAGCGGGACCGGGAGTTGATCCAGTGGCTGGCGCCCCGCCGTTATCAGTCTTCGGTCGTTTATGTCACCCAGCAGAAAACGGCAGAAACACTGGCCAATACCCTGCGGGATAATGGCATTAATGCCGTGGCTTACCATGCCGGTATGAATTCAGAAGAGCGGGATGCTATCCAGCGATCGTTTATGTCCGGCCAGCATCGCTGCATTGTCGCGACCATCGCCTTCGGCATGGGCATCGACAAAAGCGATATCCGCTCTGTTGTGCACTACGACCTCCCCAAGTCGGTAGAGAACTACAGTCAGGAGATTGGCCGTGCCGGCCGGGATGGCCAGCCGTCCCAGTGTCTGGTATTGGGCAACCGCGACAATATCCATGTGCTGGAGAACTTTGTTTATGGCGATACGCCCTCACTGGACAGTATTCGTCTGGTTCTGCAGGCCGTTCGGGAAGCGGGCAACCACTGGGAAATCCTGCTGACGCCGCTGTCCAACACCACGGATATACGTCAGTTACCTCTCAAAACCCTTCTGGTCTATCTGGAGCTGGAAGGCATTATCAAACCGCTGTACAGCTACTTTGCCGAATACCGGCTGCAATACCGCTTACAACCAGCAGAACTGGAACAGCAATTCTCCGGGGAACGACAGCAGTTTGTGCGCGCATTGCTGCGCAGTGTGCGTATGGCCCGCACCTGGGGCACTCTGGATATTGACGACTTCTGCCGCCGGTATCAGGGCGCGGACCGCAGCCGGGTTATACGAGCGCTGGATTACTTTCAGGAACAAGGCTGGATCGTGCTGGAAAGCAAACAGATGACCGAGGTGTATGGTGTGCTGAATAACCACTTCATTCTTAATGATCTGGCGGCTCGTTTGCATCAACTGTTTGTTCAAAAGGAACAGGCCGAGATTCAGCGCATCCACGATATGATCGCCCTGTTTGAAAGTGAAGAGTGCCTCAGCCACCAGCTGGCCGAATGGTTTGGCGATCATAATGCACCGTTGCATTGCGGACACTGTTCCGCCTGCCGTGGTACCTCTGTCGCCTTTCCCCGCCGGCCTCTGCACCCGGCGCCAGAGCAGATTAATATCCCGGCTTTGCTGGCGCCTCTGGAAGAACGGCTCGGCCACCCGGCCAATACCGAAACCCGCGTGCGCTTTCTGTGTGGCCTGCCTACCCCACTGCTGGGTAAAAACCGTGCCCGCAGCCTGCCAGGCTGGGCAGCACTGGAACAGTGGCCTTATCAGAAGGTACAGGCACAGGTTCTTGGTCAGTTTGGCTGACAACTCCGTTAGAGCCTGACCATACAAATCAGGCTATAACTCCCTGCTTCTCCAAAATAGCTTTTCCACCAGCAGGGACAGGCGATGGCTGTTAATAACACCGGGATTCATAAGGGTTTTCAACGCTCCGACTATGTCGGCAGTAACCGTCTGGCCCTGCAAATGCTGGCCAAAAGCCAGCAGTCCCTCTGGCAGCCGTCTCCGGACACCTATTCATTGAGCACAGCCACATTCAGCAGCGACAGTGACAGCACAAGATCGCTGTATCAGCGAAGCTGCACTCCGGTTGACAGCATGAGTGAGGATGAAGGCCCAATTATTTCACGCAAACGGTCTGCGGCTTGTCGTCGGCTTCTCTCTTCCGACAGCGAAGAGAGTGATTTAGAAACATCCCCCGAGCCACCACCGGCCAGAAAAAAGAAGAAGTTGGTTAAACGTCCGAAAACCACCCAGAGCAAAAGCCATCCCCAGGCGTTCAGCAAACGTCGTTCATCTCCTCAGAACACCAGCACTCTCAGGCTACTGCGCCAGCGTGCCCGTAAAGAAGCCCGGGCTTTGGGGGACGGCATTAAGGTCGGCCCCAGCACCCTGCCCAATGCTGGCAATGGGCTTTTCACCACCCGAGCCTTCCGCAAGGGCGAATTTATCACCTGGTACCATGGCGAGCGGATTCTACTGGGGTCTACCGACAAGGTCAGCCGCTTTAAAGATGAGCGCAATCCCACAGTCTGGGGACATCGGGCGACGGTGGTTAAAAACTGGCTGGTCATAGACGGTATTAAAAGCCCGAATGTGCCCGGCACAGATCGGGTGGGCGGCGGCAGTTTTATGAACGACGGCATCAGTGTGTTCTGCCCTCCCAACACCGAGCTGGTGCCTATGGAAGTGGAGCACAATCCGCCGCTGGAGAATGAGCATGATCTGCTGGTGCGGGCCACCCAGACCATTCCTGCCGGGGAAGAGTGCTTTCTGAAATACCCTGATCGTCAGTGGCTGCGCTTCAAGGATGACGCGCCCGAAGCGTATGCCCGACTACTTGAAGGGCAGCAGACCAATGCCAGCTGGATCACTCAGCAGGTACACTGGTGCCGCTTTACCGATAACTGGCAACCGCTGGAACAGGCACTGGCTCGAACCCCGGTTCCGGCCTGGCCAGAGTTAAAAACGCCCCATACTCACTGGCACGAATCACTGATCAGGTATGGCCTGTTTCGGGCTGGCATCATGAGTGCAGTCATTCTGCAGCGTCATGTTCTGGACCTGCTCAACCCGGCCAGCGACTGGTATTTTCTGGCCGTTGCCGGCTACGGTAGCCGATTGACGATGAGTGAGAAGGAGATGGTTTCTGAATGGAATCGAGACCATAAGGACGGCCATCCCATCACGCCAATACCCGTTCCCCGCAATGGTGTTTTTCAAACCGATAGCTGGACCACCGCGAACCTGCGTATTCTGTTTGCCACCGCCGGGCAGCGGGAATGTGATTTTGAAGGCAGCCGACTGATGCTGACTATCCATGGTCTGGACCCATCCGATCCGATGTATGACGAGCTGCTGCTTCAATATATTGTCCGTGGTCTGCCGGTCAGTGCAGAGCATGCACAGACCATTGATTTCAGCCAGCCCCGGGGCACAGAGATGAAATCCCGGATGTTGACCGCCCTGCGGAATAACCGGATAGCCGTGCCCTCGTCCCTGCTCAACAGCAGCTCATCTGAAAGTGAAGGTGAGAGTGAACCCTCGCAATGGAATGTCCCACAACTACACGCCTATTTGCGAAAGCATGGATGGCAGGTGGTTGAATCGCTGGGTAACAAAGGCACCAGCATCTGGTTTCAGTTGGATCAGGCTGCCCTCAAAGGGGAAAGTGACACATACAGCACTCTGTTTTTGAAAACCTGCCGCAGCAAGGCCTGTAACTTCCAGTCCATGGCTCGGGCCAGTAAAACCTGCCGTACGACGGATGGCATACGGTTTGTGCCTGTGCCCGGTGCCAACTACCCGGAAGATCAGCCCTGTAATCGGGCCGCTCTACTGTTCCAGTATATTCATCGGGTTGGTGCCATTGATTGTCAGGAAGTCTATCAACAGGCCAACCAGGAGACGCTGCATGGGGTGCTGGAAATCATGCAACCCGATTACCACAACCCCCAATGGCCAACCATGGCCCGTGATCTTTTGGCTCTGGTGACCTGTGATATCAAATCGGTGAAGAGTTTCGGGAAAAAGCTCCATCGTCATGAACAGCATATTCCCGATGACCTTTTCGATCTCACCAACGAGAAACGGAAAGATATTCTGCAACCGGAAGGCCGCCGTCTGGCACGGCAGTTAAAACAGTTACCGGACCTGACCACAGCCTTAGCTAAACAGTAACCAGGCCGGCTTAGCATGCCTGACCACACTGTCAGGCATTTTACCGGACGGCTGTTGTCTCACGGAGATAGAAACGGACTCAACAGGGGCAGTTATGGCCAGCAATTATCCTCCCCAGGTAACCCAGACACCGATAGAACCCAGACGCCTTCCGGGAGTCGAGCTCGTAAGAGAACGAGCCAAGGTCTGGGAGAGCCGGTACAGCAAGCGTCAGATCAAACCCACAACAGCCAGAAAGCAAATCCCGGCATCACCCATTGGCTCACCCTCTAACCGACAGTTACAAGGCCTGGTGGCCGCAGATATTATTCGGGATGAATACCCTGCTCTCAGTTATATGAGCATCGTCTCTTTGGCAGACGAGGAAAAAATGAAAGATGGTTCACTGATGGCAAAAACCTATGATGGCTATGTCTCGAAGCACATTAGTGAGTATGACTGGCAGATGATCTGCCGCTATAACGCATTCCTGCTCGATGTTTACCAGTTCCAGGTCGACGATGGCCGGCAACAGGGGTTCTATATCCCCGCTCATAGATATTTCTCCGACAAGCTGCAAAGCGATGATCCGGAGCTGGCAGCCTGGTGCAACCGGGTTTACCATCAGGTCAGCTTTGGGCAGACGGAATACGGTTATATCAGTTATGCACTGGCCATTGCTGATGCGGCACTGCGTGACCACTGCATACACTCGCTCAATCTGGCGAACGGGCTGGACGTCGATTTGCCAGATACGAAGCCTCTGATCGTGACCCATCGCACCCGATCACAACCTGTCACGGCTCGAAAACGGCCTCTAAGAATCAGTGATGATGAAGACAGTGATCAGGAAGAAGCTGATGTGAGCAGCCTGGCTTCATCCCGTCCTACCCCTATTTCGGCCAAGGTTTCTCGTTCAAAGCTGAACCTGAAGGATGACTCCAGGGATCACGAGGTTTCCAAAGCCTTCCGGGAGTTTGCCCAGAAACACTGCAAAGCCAGCGCCAACAGTGTACTGGACAGTTTTATTCGGCAGAATCGTCTGGAAGCCACAGCAAAAGCCTCCCCCCAGCAACAGGCAAAAGAGTTGCTCTTTGTCCCAACACTCAAGAAGAAACAGGATTTGCGGGAGCTGGGTAAAAACCTGCCCAATCTGCGCCCTATCTTCCTGGATACTGAGGGTGACCGTGTCCGTGCGGTTGAGCTCGATAGCCTGATCACTCAGATGATCAGCCAGTACCAAAGTCAGGGTAGAACGACAATGTCGCTCAACCACTTCCTGCGTCTGATGCTGGAAGAAGACACCGTACTGTTTAACTGGATGAAGAATATGGCCACAGGTAATCATCCTCATCTGCAGACTTTAATGCAGTACCACCTGGCCCGTTTTAATGATGCGATCACACTGACTGACTTCTTCAGCCCGCTGACTGATCATGACAGTGGCATGGATACCACTTCTGAGGATCAGGGCACCCGCTCACCAGAGCCGGCGCCCGAACCATCCCGTCGGGCCACTAAACGTCCGCGACGGGATAGTGAATCAGAGTCGGATTCCGACGATGAGTCAGAGTCAGAACTGGAAGAACCCATGGATGAAGCGCAGGCGATGAATGACATCACCATGCAGGCCATCGAACAGAGAAAGCTGGATACGGCCAGAAAATGGGGCTGGCGACTGAACAGCCAAGCCGTCTATGACATAGTCAAAACTGTGTACTTAAAACCGGCTATGGATCCTGACGGCGACTTTATTCCCGGTGACCTGTTCTTTCTGGCCTATGAACTGCTGGAATCCGACAAGGACTTACAGAACAAGTACCTGTGTAAAGCGCATGCCGAAGATGTCAGCCAACAGGCAGCCGAGCTGCTATCTCCTAAAAAGAAAATCATGTATCGCCACCTGAGCAGTAACAGCTGACAGCATATAGCGAGCCAGGGAAACCCACCTCCGGGTCGCTTATGAGTTAAGGGTGTGAGTCTCCACTGATGTCATATCCACCATTGGATATGACATAGTATTGCTAAACAGCAGGCTTTTATTGGTTATCCCGCTCTCTCTACCCACATCGGGTGAAGTGCTCTCCGGTTCTACCGCCTGCGGGTTACCCACCACAAAAGACGCTTCACCAAGAGACTGCAACAGCGGAGAACCCTCCTTCTTACCGGTGCCCCCTTTACCAGTGCTCCCTTTACCAGTACTCCCTTCAGGCCTTTCCCAGGACACCATGATGGTTTCCCCGGTGCCATGACAGCCACGGTTCAGAATATCGATACCTCCTGCACCAACGGCCAGACGGGTAAACTGTTGGGACAGCTCGTCCAGCGGGACAAAGAACACACTGTTTCCGGATTTGGACAGCCCAACACTTTGTTCGGTATGGTTACCCTCTGATGAGCTCTGGGGCTGCTGACCTTTAAACTCAATTTGACTGACCACGCCATTATCTTCACCGTCCCGGTTTGATCCATAGGGATCCATCACGAACACGCCCCGTTGCCCGGTAACACGATCGTGCCCCAGACCAACCACCGAGTAGGCATGATTGGTCAGATGGCCGGATTTCAGCATGCTCAGTTTTTCTGTAAACGTATCGGTACGTCCCAGCACAACCGGAATCCCCTTGAAGATATTTTGCTGCAGGGCGCATTCAAACCCCGACATATCACTCTCTTCCAGCTCATTGAGTAGAAGATACTGTACGCCTCTGGGAGGCTCACCCGGCAAAGACCACGCGGGCTGCAGAGGCTGGAAAATCGAGAGTGCTTCCACCCCCTTCATCAGATTGCCGCCATTACGTCCCACACTCTGGGTACCCGGCAGCATGGCAAGGCGCACCTGCAGCTGTGCGGCCAAACCGGACTGACCGCGCTTATGAGCAGAATCAATACAGGTGGTCAGCAGGCGACGGCGATCGAGCATCAAACCGTAATAGGCTTTCTCCAGAATCATGGGCCACAAAGGTGCCTTATCCCCAGAGCAGGAGAACACATCACATTTATTACTGGTCAGAATACGCCAAGGGGTTACCTGTACTCTTACCAGAGATTCTGTGATCACATCGTAAAGGGTGACTTCCACCAGATCCTGCTCTTCAACCTTACTCATCAGGCTCTGTAATCGCAGCCGGCCAGCCGGAGAAGCCGCAGAGCTGGCCGCAGCGGAGAGCAAAAAACAGCTCTTTCGTTCGATATTCTGGGCCACATCCGCGGAGGACGGCCCACTCTCGCGAAACAGTACATAATCCCGTGGGCTATACAATAATTCTCCCTTCCAGTCTTCAGCCAGCGCCTCATCGGTGATCACTAACGGTAGATTTCCAGCCTTATCATCCTTAAGCGGGCTGCTTGTTCCTGCGGGCAACGGCCAGACCTGATAATGTCTGATATCCCGGGACAGGGCGCGGGTCAGTTTATGAATAAGGCGAGTAGATTGGCCCCCTGGTGGCTGAGTACGTTCCTTCAAATTTAACGCTCGCCTTGGTTCAACCCGCCAGGATGTCCGGCCCTGAAAGTAAGCCTGAATATGCTTGTCGGCCTTGAGGTGGACCTCGACATATTCCTTATCCTGAGTCTCCACATCCTCAAAACCCAACTCTTCAATTAGGTTGGATGTTGAGCCGGATTTCTGTAGGCAAGGCTGGGCCATATATCCCCCTGATCAAATGACTTTCAGATAGGACAACCCGGAGAAGTGTGCACACGGCAGGGGCAGGAATTTGGTTAGTTTGGCTAACTTGAAAGACATCAAACCAGAGACGTTACTTTCTGCGACAGATGCCTTGTTCCTGATCACACCTGCTCTTTAAAATGTAAAAAAGTCAATTCAGAAACAGTGTGAAATGGAAGTACGTCCCTATACCAACAATGATAAAGCGGCCATCCTGAGGATCTTTCACAGCAACTGCCCCAAATATTTTGATGCGAGTGAAGAACCCGGCCTGATCGACTTTCTTGATAACTACACCGATGAAAACTATCTGGTGGCACTGGAGGATGGTGAAGTCATCGGTTGTGGCGGTCACTATACCAAGGGCGACAAACATGCCATTGCCTGGGCAATGTTTCAGCACGGTTCAATCGGCCCGAGACGTCTATTGAAAGTAGCGCAGTGGTTTTATGGTGAGATGGAGAAGCGGATGCTGGCTCATGGGCAGCGGTTCGATGTTTATATTAATACCACCCAGTTGATGGTGAGCCTGTTCTCACGGTTTGGCTTTAAGGCTTATGAAACCATCCCCGATGGTTTTGGCAAGGGGCTTGATGAAGTGAAGATGGTCAAACAGTTCTGACACTCACAGAAAAACATAGATACGAAAAGGGAGCCATTGCGGCTCCCTTTTCGGTGAATGATGAAGGAACTTAGCCTTTATAAAGCTTTGGATTCATCACATCCCGCAGCCAGTCGCCCAGCAGGTTCATTACCAGTACCAGCACCACCAGCACAATGCCCGGGATTACAGTAATCCACCAGCTGCCGGAGAAGATATATTCAAAGCCACTGGAGATCAGCGCGCCCAGAGACGGTTGTGACACCGGCATCCCCAGACCAAGGAACGACAGCGCCGCTTCACTGATAATGGCGTTGGCAATCTGCACCGTGGAGATAACCAGAATCGGCGACAGACAGTTCGGCAGAATATGACGGAACATAATCCGTCCACTGCCAAAGCCCATTACCCGCGCAGCTTCAACGTATTCCTTCTTCTTTTCCGCCAGCACCGAAGCACGAATGGTTCGCGCATACTGAGGCCACTCGGCAATACCGATCACCAGTATCAGCATTAACATGGCCAGCTTGCTATAGAGTTCCGAACCAAACGAGGCCTGGAACACCGCCAGTACAATAATCGCAACCATCATGGTGGAGAAGGAGAGCTGGATATCTGCCATACGCATCAGGAAGCTATCCATCCGGCCACCGAAGTAACCGGAACTCAGACCAATCACCACACCGAGGAACATCTGCAGCATCACCGCACACAGACCAATGGTCAGTGACGTACGCATACCATAGAGAATGGTACTCAGCAGATCACGGCCCTGGTCGTCTGTTCCCAACAGGAAACGTTCGTCCCCCTCTTCCGACCAGCTCGGTGGCAGTTCGGAGTCCATGATATCGATCGCAGCCATATCATAGGGATTGGTTGGCGCAATCACCGGAGCCAGCAGCGCTGCTCCGGCCAGTATTACAAAGATGGTGAACGAGACAATCGCTACCTTGTCACGGGTGAAGCTGTACCAGAAGTTGGACTTGAAGAACTTTTGCATCTTCGTGGTTTCTGCGGCTTGGGCGAGAGTGTTAGAACTCATTTTTCACCTCCTGCCAGACGTACAGTCGGGTTAATCAGGCCGTAGATCAGATCCACCAGCGTATTCACAATCACAAAAATGGCACCAACAACAATCAGGTAGGCGACGATCAATGGGGTATCCACGCGGTTCACAGCTTCCAGGAACAGGAAGCCCATACCCGGCCACTGGAACACGGTCTCGGTCAGAATGGTGTAGGCAACCATGGTACCGATCTGGACACCGCCAACGGTAATCACCGGCAGCATGGTGTTCTTCAGGGCATGCAGGAAGTAGATGCGCACTTTCTTCAGGCCCTTGGCCTTGGCAAAGCGGACATATTCCGTACTCAAAGCCTCAACCATCTCGGAACGAACCAGGCGGATAAACAACGGCAGCATAATACTGGCCAGAGAGATACACGGCAGCACCAGATGCAACAGGCCGTCTTTGGTCAGATAACCACTTTCCCAGGCTCCAAATACCGGCACCAGATCACCACGTCCGTAGGACGGCAGCCAGCCCAGTTCAATCGAGAACAGATAGATACAGAAGATCGCGGTCAGGAACACCGGCACCGAGATACCAAGGATACTGAAGCCGAGAATCACTTTGGTTAACACGCTGTTCGGACGAATCGCTGCGTAAACACCGGCCGGAATCGAGATCACGATAATCAGCAAGGTGGCACCAAACACCAGCTCCAGCGTCGCCGGCAGCTTGGCCATAATCACGTCCAGCGCCGGTTCTTTAAAGAAATAGGATTGGCCAAGATCGCCTTGTACGGCTTTGGTAATAAAGCGGCCATATTGGGTTAAAAACGGATCATTCAGACCCAGCTCATCACGCAGGCGTTCACGTTCGGCTTCGGATACCGATTGGCCGACCATCTCCCGCAGTGGATCCCCCAGATTATCCTGGATGGAAAAGCTGATCAGGCTGATCACAAACATCACTATCAACGCCTGAAAGAGACGCCGTGCTAAAAATCCAAGCATGAGAGACTTCGCTATGCAGATTGGCAGTTTCAAGCCATGAGCCACTGCTGAAACAGTGACCCATGGACAACAGCTCTTAACTATTCAAAAGGTCGTACAACCGCGGACGGTTATTCCTTAACGACCAGGTCACCCAGGTATGGGAAGTCCATCACGTTAACCACTTCCTCAATACCGGCTTTCTTGCTGGCGCCCCACGCCAGGTTCTGCCAGTGCAGCGGGATGTAGGCAGCATCGTCGTACAGGGTCTGTTCCACTTCCTGCAGCATGGCCGCACGCTTGGCCGGATCGGTTTCGCTACCGGCAGCCTTCACCAGCTTGTCGACGGCAGGGTTGCAGTAGTTACCGGAGTTGTACTGACCCCAGCCGGTGGCTTCGTCAGCACAGGCCAGCAGGTACTCGGTGAAGTTGGCGGAATCTTCGGTGTCCGCGTGCCAGCCAATCATCATCATGTCAGCAGAACGCTTGTCGAACTCCGGCCAGTACTGCGCCTTAGGCATGGTCTTCAGATCAACCTTGATATTGATCTTGGCCAGCATGGACGACACTGCCTGAGCGATCTTCTCGTCGTTCACATAGCGGTTGTTCGGCGCCATCATGGTGATGGTGAAACCATCTTCATAACCGGCTTCCGCCATCAGAGCCTTGGCCTTTTTCAGGTCATAACGTGGCTTCAGATCTTCTACATAACCGGCGTAGCCTTTCGGGCCCTGCTGACCGGCTGCGGTGGCGAAGCCTTTCATGATCTTCTTAACGATACCTTCGTTGTTAACGGCATAGGCAATCGCCTGACGAACACGCTTGTCCTTGAACGCCTCAACACGGTTCTGGTTCAGCTGGAAGGTGATAACACGGGTACCGGACATGGTTACCAGATCGGTGCCTTCACTCTTTTCCAGACGCTTGTGATCGGTTGGTGGAACCGGAGCGATAAAGTCCACATCACCGGCCAGCAGCGCAGCAACACGGGTTGGAGCTTCTTTGATCGGAGTCAGAACGATCTGGTCAACGTTACCCGGGGAGTTGGCATCCCAGTAACCGTCAAAACGGTCATAGACCATCTTCACGCCCTGCTGACGCTCGATAACGGTGTAAGGACCGGTACCGGAGGCATTGCGGGAAGCGTAGGTATCAGCGTGCTTCTTCAGCAGACCTTTTTCCTGACCCTTGTCGTCCATACCGGAGTAGTGCTTGCTATCCATCGGGAAGATGTAGCTGGCAGCATTCAGCACCAGAGGGTAAGGACGCTTGGTCACCAGCTCGATGGTGTACTCATCAACCACGTTCATACCGGAGAATGGCTCGAAGACAGCCTTGAAATCCGGGCTGGTCAGCAGACGGTCGAAGGTCCACTTCACATCAGCGGCGGTCATTTCATTACCGGAGTGGAACTTCACGCCTTTGCGCAGGTGGAAACGCATGGTGTTTTCATCAACACGCTCCCACTTCTCGGCCAGACGACCATCGAAGCTCAGATCCTTGTTCCAGCGTACCAGCGGGTCAAAGACCAGGTGGGACATCTGCAGGGTACCGCCGGACAGCTGCTCATGAGGATCCAGGGAAACCGGGTCGGCATCCAGAGCCATCTTCAGGGTTGCGGCCTGTGCGGTCGCGGTCATGGCGCCTGCCAGCACCATGCCGGCAAACAACTTGGTCAGTTTGTTTTTCATTTGACAGTGTCCCCTATGGGTTATCGTTGTTATGTCTTGCGATACTGCTTTTTGTTGGTTTTACAGCATGTCAGGCGACAGTTTCCAGCTCCAGTCCTTCCCGCGACAGATGATCCAGATGTGGCATCACATCGATCAGGTTCTGGGTATACGGATCCTGAGGATTGGAAAACAGCGTATCTGTGTCGTTGATTTCAACGATCGCGCCCTGCTTCATGACTGCAATACGATCACACATCTGGCGAATCACCGGCAAGTCATGACTGATAAACAGCATGGTCAGACCCAGTTCATCCTGCAGATCTTTGAGCAAGTTCAAAATTTGTGCCTGAACAGAAACGTCCAGTGCCGAAGTCGGTTCGTCACAAATCAGAAAACGGGGACGGGTCGCCAGAGCACGGGCGATAGAGATACGCTGACGCTGACCACCGGAGAATTCATGGGGATAACGACGGCCCGCAGCCGCACCCAAGCCCACATGATCCAGCAAATCATTAACGATCTGGCGGGTCTGCATGGCAGAGTCGGCCAGATCGTGGAAGTGAATCGGCTCGGCAATAATATCCGCGACCGTCATCCGGGCATTCAGGCTGGAGTACGGGTTCTGGAAAACCATCTGGATTTCACGACGCAGTGGACGACGCTGCTTCTCAGACATCTGCCCCATATTCTGGCCGGCGAAGATCACATTGCCAGACTGTGGTGCATACAGACCTGCAATCACCCGGGCAGTGGTGGACTTACCGGAACCGGACTCACCTACCAGACCAAAGGTCTCCCCTTCCTTCACATGGAAAGAGACATTATCAATGGCCTGAACATAACGACGGTTCTTTTCCAGAAACGCATTCTGGGTAACAAAGCGCAGGTTCAGGTTCTCGACCTGCAACAGCTTGTCATGGTCAAAGGAACCAAAGTCTTCTTTCACACCCAGCCAGTGGTTCTTGATATCGATAGGCTTACAGTCTGCCTTCTCGATGTAATCCACCTGCGGGAAACGATGCAGTTTGATATCAGAGCGGGGAACCGCACTGATCAGACTGCGGGTATAAGGGTGTTGTGGGCGCTCCAGAATATCCATGGTGTCACCACACTCCACCATTTCACCCTGATAGAGTACAGCTACGCGATCTGTAGTATTGGCAATCACGCCCATATCGTGGGTCACCAGAATACAGCCAACATCACGCTCCTTGCAGAGCTTGCGGATCAGTTCCAGCACCTGATTCTGAACCGATACATCCAGAGCCGTGGTGGGTTCGTCAGCAATAATCAGTTCCGGATCACCGGCCAGGGCGATGGCGATAACTACCCGCTGACGCATACCACCGGAAAACTGATGCGGATACTGAGCCAGACGCAGTTCAGGTTCAGGAATACCAACAGCATCCAGCAGCTCCAGTGCGCGGGCACGAGCGGTGTTTTCATCGGTATTGCGGGTAGCGATTACGGTTTCCATCAGCTGGGTGCCAATGGTGAGAAGTGGATTCAGGGAGGTCATCGGATCCTGGAAAATAAACCCGATCCGGCTTCCGCGAATCTGACGCATGGCTTCCCCTTCCAGCCCCTGGATAGGTTCGCCATCAAGAATAATTTTACCGCCCGCCACCCGGCCGGGTGCGCTCAGCAGATTGATAATGCCATTACCGATAGTGGATTTACCGGCACCGGATTCGCCAACAAGGCCGAGGATCTCACCCTTTTCCAGGGTAAAGGAAACATCTTTGACCGATACCGCTGTACCGTGCCGTGAAGGAAACTCTATGCGTAACTTATCAACCGAGAGCAATGACATGCTCCACTCCCCCTGAATTCCGGTTTTATCAGTACTTGGTTGTCTTCTGAACAGCTTCTGGTGTTATTGCTGCCCTGACTTTTGTTTGTATACCGCTGTTTGGATACCGGCCTTATCAAGCCCACCCGTAATGCCCATATCAGGCGGCCTTTAGAAGAATTTATCGTGTACGGGGCTTCTCCTTGTACAATAAAAAACTACTTTTATTGATGAAAGTCAACCACTTACAGATTCTTTGCACTATTACGACAGTACCACGACAAAACATCGACAGACACAAAAACCCACCAACATCAGGATTTTCCTCTGTTTTTCATACGACATACGGGATATATATTCGAGAAAAGAGAGCTTTGTTTATTATTCAGACAAAAATAGCTGTATCAGCTTTACAAAACCCTGACATTCACAAAGACAACAATGGACGGGATTTTTTCTGGAATGAAAGAGGTACGAGAGGAAGAGAAACAATGCCGATAAAACTATCGGCATTGTGATGACTCTAATCGTTATGCAGCAACAGCGACTTTGGTGAATCGGGTGCGACAGAATTGCAGCCACAGTCCATATGGGCGGGCAGCCAGAACAAAGCCGACCATCTGCCCGGCAACAGCAGTCATGATGGCATCTGTGGCCACACCGGCAGACAACAGAATCAGGGTATACACCGGAACCTGAAACAGGATGTAGGAGGTGATATCCAGGCCCGTTTTGCGCAGAAAACCACCATTCTCGGCACCACCGAAACGCATAATGGCATCCCGGAACAGGCCATAAGGGCGGGCAATCACCATATTCACCGGAATAGCGGTTACACGGGATTGCAGCATCTGGGCAAAGGTCAGACCACTTAACAACTCGATGGATCCATTCACAAAAAAGGAAAAGATAACCAGAGAAAACATATCCGCGACAATTAGGCGACGTGAAGCAGACATTTTGACCACCCCGAACAAACAGGACCAACTACGAATCAGCACGGCTCGAACGCGTGCAGACAACCACCAGAAACGAAACTTTTCTGAAAATAAAACTGGGACAAAGAGAAACTGACCGTTTCAAGAACGTCCTGGACAGGACCACAGATCAGCGACAGCGCTAATTTAACGGCAAAATTCAACCCAAACAATACAGACAGTCGTTATTTTTACAGCCTTAAGCAAATACGATAACTGTCGCCGGAAAGCACGCAGAGCACAGATATTTCACTGGCTAAAAACCCATTTACCAGCATTTTTTTCCACAACAAAAACACACATTTCCTTACCTGTTCCAATAAGAGATACCATCCCGACTACTACTGACGTACATCAAATGCCCGCCGTAAAAGCCTGCTACAATCCGAACGGCCTTAATGGACTTACAACAATGATCCAGACTGAATCCTTAAAAGACAGCCTACTGAGACTGCAGAACACCACGCCACTGGTACTCAATATCACTAATGCGGTCGTGATGAACAACACAGCCAACGCCCTGCTGGCGATTGGCGCATCCCCGCTGATGTCTGATGCCACCGAAGAAACATCCACCTTGATTGATATCGCCAGCAGTCTGGTTATCAATATTGGTACCCTGACCAGTCGCACAGTTATGGCCATGAAGTGTGCTGCCAGTCACGCCTGCCAGACCGGTCGCCCCTGGGTACTGGATCCGGTCGGTGCCGGTGCCACCCGCTTCCGCCTGGACACTTCCCGTCTACTACTGGAATACAAGCCGACCGTCGTCCGCGGTAATGCCGCAGAGATTCAGGCCATATTCTCCAGCCAGGGCGCCAACGACAATACCACCCGTGGCGTCGACAGCCTGCTGGCAACAGAAGACGTTGCTGACTTTGCCAAAGAAGCCGCCCGCCAGCATAACACCGTGATCGCGATCACCGGGGCAACCGATATCATCACCGATGGTGAACGTCTGGTGCGTATTGATAACGGCCACCCGATGATGGCGCGCGTTACCGGCACCGGTTGCACGGCCACCGCCCTGACCGGTGCTTATCTGGGTGTGCAGGACGATGCTCTGATTGCGGCCACCGCCGGTCTGGCCTCTCTGGCAATCGCCGGAGAGCTGGCCAGCACCAGTGCTCGTGGCCCGGGTACGCTGCAGCTGAATATTTTGGACGAACTCTACAACCTTAAGCCGGAAACACTGGCCCGCTACCTGAAGTTAACCTGAACAAGGAGGCTCTATGGGACTTGCCGCAAAACTCACTCAGCTGCCACACCCGCCATTGGCAAGCCTGTTGCTACCGGTTCGCACCCTGCCCTGGATGGCCCGCAACAAGCCCATGGCTGCTGCCGTAAACCGGGCCTTTGCTGAGCCGTTAAAGGAAGGTGATTTTGAAGCGATGGAAGGTCAGTGGCTGCATCTTCATATCAAAGACATGAAGCTTGATTTCTATCTGACCGTCGAGAATGAAAGCTTCCGCTTTGAGCGCCCTCGCCCCTGTGGTGTCACCATTGGCGGCAATGCGGCCGATTTCCTTTCCATGGCAGCCCGCCGGGAAGACCCGGACACACTGTTCTTCAACCGTCGTATTACCATTGAAGGCGACACTGAACTGGGACTGACGGTGAAAAATATGCTGGATGGGCTGGACTTCGAGCAGCTGCCCGGAGTCGTACAGTGGGCCATCCAAAAGCTTGATCAGGCCAGTCAGAAACTGAACCAGCAGTAATTCAGAATGAAGCGATCGTCAGGCGCTTGGCCTGACGATCCCTTCATCACTCTTCCTCTTCGCTAAAGCGATAACGCGGCGCTCGCTGATAGGACTCATAGGCAGTGACCAAAGCCATCAACCGGGCATGAACAGCCGTTTTTTCGACAGCCTTATCCTGCTTCCTCACCTGCCGATCGAGTTCCTCAATATCATCAGCCACGGCATGCAGCTTCTCCAGCAGCTCCAGCGGTCTCCCATAATCACGATCAAATGTCTGCTGACGGCTGCGCTGCGCCTTCTCAGCCTCAATCACCAGCTCATTATGGTCAGCCACCTCTGCATCCAGATGCCGCCAGGTATCCAGCTGATCCCGCTCTTTCTGCAGCGTGTCATGGGCCTGCGTCAGCTGATTCACCGTTGAATTGGTGGTCTCCCACTTCTGCATCAGCTCATCGGCACTCACCGGCTTTTCATCGGAACCATGAGCTTTTTTCGGTGCCTTATGGTTTATATTCCGATACAACTGGCTCTCCAGACTAGTCAGCAGCTTTCTTTGCTGGCTTAAATCAAGCTCCTGGTCACGGAATTGTTGATCCAGCTCCGTACGGTGTTTCAGTTTGGCCTGTCGCTCCGCCAACCCGGCTTTTAAGCCTGACAGGCGCTCTTCCTGGAACTTCATAGTCTGCTCATGCTGACGACGCTTGGCCTGATAGGTATGCATGATCATTTTCAGATCATGCTCTTTGCTGTCCCAGCCAAAATCATCCCGCAACGCCATGCGATAGCTGTCTTCGTTACCACGCAAACTGGCCAGTTTCTGCTCCATCTCATCAGCCGTTTTCTTCAGGCCCGCATGCTTGAGGCCAGCCCGGTAATGGGCAGTCTGCAAACCATCAGACATATACCAGAGACTGGCCGCCACCCCGATCAAACCTGCCGTCAAGGTGCAGGGCAGCACCATCGGGCTAAACACGGCTCCC
Source organism: Parendozoicomonas haliclonae (assembly GCF_900174585.1). Classification (GTDB taxonomy): domain Bacteria; phylum Pseudomonadota; class Gammaproteobacteria; order Pseudomonadales; family Endozoicomonadaceae; genus Sansalvadorimonas; species Sansalvadorimonas haliclonae. The sequence continues at coordinate 338,730 of NZ_FWPT01000007.1, forward strand.
ATCAACACCAGCCCCGCTCCAGAGGCTCCCACCGCCAGTGCTGAGCCGCCAAGGGTATACTTCAATGGTCGGATATGATCATTGCTGTACGGACGATAATCGCGATAGCTTAACAAGGAAGCTGCACCCCGCTGGTACAGAGGATCGTATACCTGTCGGTAGTTACCTGGCAGCTGTCGTGCCAAAAGCAACAGTGGCGTGGTATCAGGCACCATCAGCACACCTTCGCTACCCTCAGTCACTTCCGCTTCGCTGTTCTTCAGCTCGCTCAACGACCAGGACTCTTTACCACCTTCAAACTGTTTTCTATTGAGGTAATCGGTTTCTGCCTGAAAAGCCAGCCCTGCCAGCCCATCACAATGTCCGGCCTGCCAGTCGCTGTAATCTGCCTGCCATGGAATCACACCACGCAGGGTAAACCCGTCCTGAATCTGATACCCGCCATCAAGCTGGTAACGCTCATGGAAGAAAGGCGTTAGAGACTGATAATCCCGATCGGTTTTGATCATCTGCCCGGTCAGGCCGGTGTGCTCCCGCTGCTCTTTCTTGCCACCAGGCACAACCTGCTGGGTATCCGGGTGCACATACAGGAACCGGTCGAGCACAAAGGTGCCGTCGCTACGGGCTTCAATAGAGGAACAGGACACCAGCGGACCATGCTGACTGGCAAACCAGTCATCATCACGCAAGCCTTCATCAGCCGCCACGCCCTGCAGGCAGGCCAGTGAAAGCAAAGAAAGTGCAAGCTGTCTTGGAAGATTTCGGGGAAGAGTGCGCATATCGGGTAACCACTCCACTGTTTGTTCGTGGACTTATGTCATGCCTTAGAACAACAGTGTCAGGAGCGGTTCCCGGTCTTTAAGTATCAATAGGAAACAGCGTGTAAGCCGGTTCGCGTGATAGGTTTTAAACTGTCGCCAGCGGTATCATACCGGCCATTCCATACCAGTAGCCTTGGCAACGTCCGGCCGGATGTTCGAGAGCACCAGCAGGCTGATGGTTGAGCCGGGCCTGAATCGCTTCCAGCACCTCAAGAGTACCTTCCGGCTGCGGAGACACTCGGACCGCTTTAATACCAAGCTCGACCATACGCTCTACCTGCGCCGTCAGATCCAGACAGCGACCGGAGAGGGTTTGAATACCGTTCAGAGTAAAAACCCGATCCTGCTCCTGGCTGTAAACCGGGAGCCCTTCCGGATAATCGAGGCAAACAAACCGGCACTGATCCTTGGGCAGATCATGGGCCCTGGCGGTAAAACAACGAGCCGAAGCCGCCAGCGGCATCAATCCCCACACAAACACTTCCGTAGTGATCCGATCGGCAATATTTAACTCACGGGCCTGTGCCAGAATCGCAGAGAAATCATCCTCGCCCAACTCCAGCGGCAGCACCCAGCGGCTCAGCCCGGCATCCACCAGCTCCTTAAGCGTATGGGCGTTATAGATATTGACCTGCGGGCCGGTGGTGAAGTTCACGCCCAGCTCAGACAGGGCCTGCACTGCGGCCATATCATTAGCTTCCACTTCATACTGACCATGGCTGCATATTTTGCGCAGCATGGATCGATCAGAAGCAGCTTCCAACAATGTCAGTGTGGAGAGAACCACAGTTTTACCCGCCGCAGACAATGATTCTGCGATGGCCATCCAGTCCTCAAGCGACATTTGACGCCTTTTACTGCACACCGTTTCGCCAAGATAGACTCGATCAACCGGCCAGTCGCAAACCTTGCGATAGAAGCTCTGAACCGTCTCTTTCGGCCAGAAGTACAATAAAGGGCCCAGCGTTACTTCCAGAGCAGCAGACGGGGAGGCTGATTCTTGTAAAGTCATGGTCTGCTCCCTTACTGCCAGGATCTGTGATAGGCGCCCAGTGTTGTCTGGCACCCTTCTGAAAGACCCGCAAGGGCCTGATTCCAGTTATCCTGCGCAGCAAAACCTTCAGGATCACGGGAGTAGCGATCCAGTGCCTCTCGCCAGACTCGGGTGACCTCAGCGGTATACGCGGGGCTGCGTTGCCGGCCTTCGATCTTAACGGCCGACACACCAGCTTTGACCAGCTCGGGAATCATGCTGAGTGTATTCAGACTGGTTGGCTCTTCCAAGGCATGGAAGGTATTGTTGCCGACCTGATAACGCCCCTTGCACAAGGTGGGATAACCCGCATTCTCGCCTTCCCGGAAGCGATCGATCAGTACGCCATTCAAGCGCGTATCACGATGGCCCGCATGCTCCTCCCAGCGAACATATTTGGCCGGAGAGCAGGCTCCGACAGTGTTGGGAGATTCCGAGGTCAGATAAGACGACAGCCAGCAACGACCTTCCGCCATGATGCATAGGCTGCCAAAGGCAAACACTTCCAGCTCAACCGGGCTGTGTTCCGCCAGAGCGGCAACCTGAGCCATGGACAGAACGCGGGGAATCACCACCCGGCTTACGCCAAATCGTTCATGGTAAAATTTGAGAGCATCCAGATTGGTGGCGGAGGCCTGCACAGACAAGTGCCTCCGAACCTGAGGGTGGGAATCACGAATGTAAGCCAGCACCCCGGGATCGGCAGCGATAACTGCATGGGCATCAAGACCGGCGGCCATATCCACAGCCGCCTGCCACCTCTGCCAGCCATCCGGGCGGGGGTAGGTATTGATTGCCACCAGCACTTTCACACCGTGCCTTCGCGCATAATCCAACGCGGAGTGGGCTTTCTTCTCGTTGAAATTCAGACCAGCGAAGTGACGGGCATTGGTATCATCACGAAACCCGATATAAACCGCATCGGCCCCATTATCAACTGCTGCCTTCAGGGCGGGCAGGCTCCCGGCGGGACAAACCAACTCCATGGTTGACTCCAGTACAGATCATCACAAGAGCGAAACTGTACCAACACCACAGAGGTGAGTTGTTGACCGCAATCAAACAAGAGAATACCGAAACGAATTTACTACATTACCCTTAGCGCATCGGCTGCAAAGGTATTGAGCGCAAGACCTTGTAACGGGAGCCTTCCGAGGTTAGCTCACTGGCAACCAGCGCAATCTCTCCCACCTGCAGACGATAGCCCGGAAGACGGTCAAATACCGGCACGATATTAGGGCGGGACGGCTCTTTCAGTTCACTCATTTCAAAATGCCGGGCACGGGCCAGGGTCACATGAGGGCGAAACAGGCGCTTGTCTTCAGCACAACCACTGTTAACGGCAATTTGCTCACACACGCGATGCAGATCATCCATACGACGACCGGAGTGAATCTTGAGGGACATCACTTTCGGATGGTTATAATTAGGGAAGAACTCCAGACCACCGCTCATGCAGACAAATGACTCAAAATCAGTCATCTGTTGTTCAAGCTGTTCTGCGACGGTTTCCAGCTGGGTTTCAGAACACAGGCCCAAAAAGCGCAAAGTCAGATGATAATTCTGGGGAGGCACCCAGCGAGCATCACTGTCATCACGCACAGAATCAAAGCGCCGGACCTTTTTATAAATTGTTGCCGCCAGATCTAATGGCAACATATAGGCAATAAAGGCTCGGGTCAGTTCCGCGCTCTTATTGTTCATGTTATTACTCATATCTCATCCTACTGCCGACACAAAATGCACTCCCGCGTGTGGGAGCGGTGCCAGGATATTACGTATGGCCGGATATCAGCCGGGTAGCCAGTCTGCTAAAAGCCCTGCGATCAACTTTCAGGCTTTCACCAGCTTTTATCCCGGCTTTAGACAGTGCCTCCTGGTTCTGGGCATCGTTCTGTGGGTCCGGCCAGGCCAGAAAATAATCTGGAATCATAAAGCCAGGCAGCTTGCCGCGCAGCGTATGCTGCCACAGTTCCGGGAGAAAATCCCCTCTGCTGTCTACAAATGCCAAGGGTCGCTGACCATACTCTTCATTGTCGACCGGGACAACCACTGCCTGCTGAATATCGGGCAGTGACAGAATGACTTTTTCAATGGTTTCCGGCTGAATATTCTCCCCTCCGGAAATAAACTGAAAATCAGCGCGACCGACTATCTGCAGCATAGGCGGCAACTCTTCCAGCCAACGACCTTTATCGCCGGTGAAGAACCAGCCATCAGCATTCAAGGGCAAAACCGGGCAACCACCCTGCCAGTAACCCTTGAAGAGCATACGACCACGAACCATTACATGACCATCGTCATCCAACAGTACCTCAGCACCCGGCAGGCACTGTCCGGAACTGACCCCGCCATCCTCGGTAAACACCGGCTCTCCGGTACAGATCTGTGAACTCATCTCGGTCATACCATAGGACGTCAGCACTCTGACTCCCTGCTGCTGGCAGGCTGCAACCAGATCAGCAGCCACATAACCTCCCCCCATCAAAACCGTGCGCACACTGGTTTTATGAAAGTGGAACTCAGGAGTATTGAGCAAACGATACAGTTGGGTGTTCACCAGTGAGAGATGAGTAACCGAATGTCCGTACAAAGCTGAGGCCAGATCAGAGCGGTTATCTGGCAAGACCACTGTTGCGCCGGATAACAGACAGCGAAACAGTGTCGCCAGCCCGCCAATATGAAAGAGCGGCAGAGACAACAACCAGCCATCACCGATATTCAAAGGAATATTGTGTGCTGAACCTTCTGCACTGGCGCGATGATTGCGGAAACAATGCGCTGCCGCTTTGGGAACACCACTGCTGCCAGACGTCAGCACCAGATTACAGATACGCTCATCATCCCAGACAGGACTCTGCTTTGAAAGCTGACTACACTGGCCAGATACAATCTCTCGGCCTAGCTGCAGATAATGCGGTAACCGTTGTTCTTCCGCGCACCAGATAGCCTTAATGCCAATACGCTCGACAATCTCGGACAACTTATCGTCCGGAAAGGCCGGATTCACCGGCAACACAATGCGCCCACTGCGCAGACATGCCAGAATCAACACCACCAGCTCGACACTGTTTCGGCCACAAGCCATAACAATATCACCGACCTCCAGACCCGCCTTATCCATCTCTGCAACAGCGAAATTGACCCGCTGCTGCAACTCCAAAAACGTCCATTGCTGTTCATCTGATGACAGCGCAACAGCTTCAGGGTGACGTTCAGCCATATCCGATAGCGGAAAACAGGCCGAATTTGAATGCTCAGGCTGGATTGATTCAGAGATAGTCATGCTGTTGTATCGATGAGTTACAGGGTGCTGTCAGATGAAGACCAGACAGGTGTCAGTTCAGCCCAGCTGGATACAGCATGAGAAGGCATACCTTCAGGCTGTTTAAGCAGGTAGCCAGAGAAAGCGGAAAGAGTGTCCAGCCCGGGAGCCGTTGCCGGTGCCAGCTCTTCCGCCAGGAGTCTTAAAGTCTCGATGCCGATATTGCTTTCGTAAGAGGAACTCAATACCAATTCCAGACCATGACTGTGAGCAAACCAGGCCAGCTCACGGCTACGATGAATGCCGCCAGATAGCGTCGGCTTAACGACCAGTGCCGCCAGACCGGGAAAAACCTGTGGCAGGTGTTGATGCCCCCCAAAGCGAGCCTGCAAACTTTCATCCAAAGCCACAGGACAGCCAGTGTGTTCAAACAAAGTCGGCAACTCTGCAGGGTTACGTAAAGGCTCTTCAAGAAAAGCGATACGATGCAGAGGAAGCTGCTTCGTGAATTCGATGGCCTCCGACAAGTTCCAGCCTCGATTACCATCCAATCTGAGCTTTACGGCTTGGCCAAGAATACTATCCAGAGTATGAATCAGTGCAAGCTCATCATTAGCTGCACAGCGACCAACTTTCAATTTTACTGCGGAAACCCGGGACCCGAGCCTTTGAGCCTGCTGGATAATGCTATCTGTCGAACCCGTCAGTAACCGGCATTCAGGTAAGGAGACCGAAGAAACCGACCTGTTCAGTGTCAGTGCGCTTTCCAGAGCAAAACAGACAGAGGACGGGTACTGGCCCAATGTCGCAACCACGCCATGTTCACGACAGCGATCAACCAAATGCTGATCAGAGGCTAAACGACGACAGGCACTCATTAATGCCTGCTGTGCTTCAGCCAGCGTTTCTGTGCTGAAGCCCGGTAACGGGCAACAGTCACCAAAACCCACCACATCGTCTGAGGTGTGAAAGCGAACCAGCAAACCTTCCCGGCAATGCTCCGGGCATCCGGGAAGGCTGATTTGAATCGGCAATGACCAGCGGACGATTTCAAACGCCATAGCCAACACTGCCTATCAAGGGTTGCGGCCGAAACGGCTGAAGTCCGGATCACGCTTCTCAACAAACGCGTTGCGTCCTTCCTGGCCTTCTTCTGTCATGTAGAACAGCATGGTCGCATTACCCGCCAGCTCCTGCAGACCCACCTGACCATCACAGTCAGCATTCAAAGCCGCTTTCAGGCAGCGCAGCGCCAGAGGAGAGTTGCGCAGCATCTCACGACACCACTCCACAGTCACTTCTTCCAGCTCTTCCAGAGGCACAACAGTGTTCACCAATCCCATGTCCAGCGCCTGCTGGGCATTGTACTGACGGCACAGGAACCAGATTTCCCGAGCCTTCTTCTGGCCAACCAAACGTGCCATATAGCTGGCACCAAAGCCGCCATCAAAAGAACCAACCTTTGGTCCGGTCTGGCCGAATACGGCGTTCTCAGCAGCGATAGACAGGTCACAGATCATATGCAGAACATGGCCGCCACCGATGGCGTAACCGGCGACCATAGCTACGACCGGCTTAGGACAGGTACGAATCTGACGCTGCAGATCCAACACGTTCAGGTGATGTACACCGGTGTCATCCTTGTAACCGGAGTCACCACGAACCTTCTGGTCACCACCGGAACAGAAAGCACGACCACCGGTGCCACACAGAATAATAACGCCGACTTCGCTGTCACGACGCGCGTCGTCCATCGCCTTTTGCATTTCCATCACGGTCAGCGGGCGGAACGCGTTGTGCACGCGTGGACGATTGATGGAGATACGGGCAATACCTTCCGCCTTGTGGTACAGGATGTCCTCATAGCCTTCAGAGAAACACTGCCAGTTCAAGGCGTCACGAATAGGAGAGTTGTTCATGATCGGTCAAATCAGTATTGAAACATCATAGAAACCGGTTTGCCTGAGCACCGGCAAGCAGTGCCTGGGCAAATCCGGACGGATTGTCACGGTGAGCATTATGGCCGGCCGCGGGCACAAGCCCGGTTCTGACCAGTCCATCCGCTGACAGTTGTTCAGCCAGCAATCTGAATTTCTGATCATGCTCACCGACAAGATAGACAACAGGTCGGTTTTGCTCTGCCTGTTGCGTGAAGACGGGGCGAAAGTCCGGCTGTCGGGCCAGACTGCAACTGCGCAGCATAGCGGCCAGGGCCATACCCTCAGAAGAAAACAGACTGTCGTCGGATAGACTCTGCTGACTACGTTCTGCCACCAGACGACAACGCTCTTGTTCCTGCAGAGAACTGAATACCAGTTGCCGATACCAGTCATCCAATACCTGGGACAAAGGCTCCTGCTCAAAACGTTGCGCCCAGCCCTGATCATTCTGCCAGCGAGCCGCCTTCTCTGACGCCTGCACAAGGCCGGGGTGAGAACCTTCCAGAAACAGCTGCGTTACCAGCTGTGGAACCTGCTTTGCCAGGGCCAGAGCAACTCGGCCACCAAGGGAATAACCCAGCACGGCACAACAATGGTGTCCATGCTCCAGCAATGTTTGCTGCACAGCATGGGCGACACCGTTCAGATCATCGGGAATAACCATCGGACTTTGGCCATGTCCGGGCAGGTCCACAGTCAGACAGTGAAAGGATGACGTCAACAAAGGCAAGACCGCATCCCAGTCTCGACCCGAGCCTAAAAAACCATGCAGCAAAACCAGCAATGGGCCTTTGCCACCATGATCAACCAGATTCAGTAATCCGGAGTCCTTAATGGACACAGTGATTACCCTGCTGATCAAAAGACATGGCTTTTACCGATGCCAGCACCTGAACAAATCGGTTTGTTGCTTCGTCCGGCGGGCAGATCACTTCAATAACGGCACCCTGCGAGCTGGCCAGCGCACTCTCAAGCGCACGGTCATATTCAGCAATAGACGAAGGAGCTGTGTAATGAAGGCCAAACATCCGGGCGCCATACTGCCCCTGAAAGTCATGCTCTACCCGGAAGCACTTCTGCCCGGCCGGTTCAGGCACCGGGAACAGATTAAAAATACTGCCACCACTGTTGTTAATCAGCACCACCAGCAACTGATGCTCTCGCACCAGAGCCAGTGAGTTCAGATCATGCAGGAATGAAAGATCACCGATCAGCAGTACTGTCTTTCTTTGGCTGCCTGCGCTATGTCCACAGGCTGTGGCAATAAGTCCATCAATACCACTGATGCCCCGGTTGCTCCAGACAGGCAGCCATGGTTCAGAAGTCACCGTGGACAAGCTGTCCAGATAGCGGATAGGCATACTGTTGCCAATAAACAGGTTTACTCTCTTCTGCCACTGCTTTGCACATAGGGCTTCATGCAAAGCACGGGTGGCATCAATCTCCGAGAGCCTAGCTTCTGATGTGTCAGCAGACAGCTGCAGGTTAATCTGTTCCGCAATAGCACCGCCTAGCTGCATCAAGGCGTTCCACCAACTCTGATCACCTGCAGGTGCCTGCACGCTCCGACAGAAAGCGGCCACCGGCAATGAGAAACGATGGGTCACGGAAAAGTTAGGGTCGTGCCGATCACTGCGCTCGTCCACATACCAGTGCTGATGGCCATGGTCAGTTATCGCGCGATGCGCCAGCCAGGTATTGATCGCTTTGCTGAGAACTCGTCGGCCAACCTGAATCACCAGATGGCTCTGGTTCAGCAGCTCCTGAACAGCACCGTGGGCATAGGCCATATCTGCCGCAGGAAGTGCCAACGAATGACCATGCAGGCCGGATTGAATATCCGCCACCAGCAGCCAGCCGGTGCGCTTCACCAGCTCTAGCACGGCATCACGCTCTTCATGGCGCAACTGTCCTGCCAGCACAATCACTCTGATTTCGGAAATAGCCGGCAAGGATGGAATAGTGGACGAGCGAGACATCCATTCACAAAGAGGCTGAGCAACCTGCAACCAATGCTCCACGGGCTGCAGCCAGCTGTCAAAACTTTGCGTCGAACCCTGTCCGTAGAGAGGCTCGCGCAGAGCCTGATTGATATGAACAACACAGGTATCCGGCTGCCGAGCCAGTGCTACAGCTTCGTCCAGCATCTGTAGCAGCCAGCGGGCCGGTAGCTTTGTATCCGGTACCGGCACCTGAAAAGTACGGGCCGCCGCTTCCCCAAAGATACCGGGCTGTGCCAGAGTCTGGTTGGCGCCACAACCTAACAGTTCTGCCGGCCGGTCTGCAGTAAGCAGCAACAGAGATACACCACTCTCCCGCGCTTCGTGAACGGCCGGAGCAAGGTTGGCGACGGCAGTACCGGACGTGGTAATCACCACCACCGGTGAACCGGTTTCCCGGGCCAGCCCCAGAGAGTAAAAGCCCAGACCCCGCTCATCAAAGTGCACATGCACCTGTAGATTGGAGTGCCGTTCAGCAGCCAGAGCCAGCGGTGCACTGCGGGAACCGGGAGCCAGACAGATATGGCGAATGCCGCAACGGTAAAGCTCTTCAAAGATCAGGTCACACCAGAGACTGGTCAGATCTGTAGGACGATTATTCACAGAGAGATTCAGTCCGGTCATTACAGCTCAATATCCAGGATGGACTGGATGGTACGCAGTTTGCTGTCCAGCTCGGCCCATTCGGCATTGATATTGGAGCCCGGAACCAGTCCGGCTCCGGAATAGAGTTTCAGGGTTTGTCCTTCCAGACGGGCACTCCGCAACGCCACGGCAAACTCTGCGCCCTGAGCATGCAGGGTTCCAAACGGTCCGGCGTACCAGCCACGGGGATAATCCTCCAGCTCAGCGATGAGCTCATGGGCTTCAGCCTTCGGCAGGCCACCAACAGCTGGCGTCGGATGCAGCAACCCAAGCAGCTGAGCGTCAGTGGTTTCAGGATTCAGACGGGCATTAATTCTCTGCCGCAGGTGTTGCACACTTTTCAGCCGGATCAGTTCAATATCCCGCTCGGTGTCTACAGTCTCGGAACACTGGGCCAGAGCCTCCTGAATAGAACGCATCACCAAAGCATTTTCCCGACGATTTTTATCATCAGTCAGCAACGCTGCCGCCAGACGTCGATCCTGAACCGGATCGCCATTACGGGCTGTGGTACCGGCCAGTGCTTCACTGTGCAGCTGGTTCTCTGTTCGCTGGTAAAGGCATTCCGGAGAAGCCCCAAAGAACACCGCGCCATCCGCCTGACAGAAAGCAAAGCGATAGGTATTTGGATTCAGGGACTGCAATGCAGACAACATGGTCCATGGGCAAAGCGGGCCATTCAGCGCCAGCGTCTGTTCACGGGAGAGCACCACCTTGGCCACCCGCCCCTCTTCCAGGGCATCCAGAGCCTGTGCAGCACACGACTGCCAATAATCCCAGCCAGGATGCTCATCAGTGATTTCGGCCTGTGGCAGTTCGGTAGGGAAGCGATCCGCGCAGTGGAGTGATTGCAGCGAATCGATCAAGCGCTGCTGATGCTGAACGGAAGACAGAGAACCATCGAAGATAAAGTGACAGGACAGTGTTAATCCAGCCTGATCCCGCACCAGCTCGATCTCTGGCAAAACCAGCTCACCACCGCCAAAGCCTGGCCAGTGATCATCCTCCCGGGAGGAGAAAGCCAGACCACCATACACACGGGCTGATGGCATATCCTGAAAAACATCGGCCAGAGCACTCTGGCACTCGCTCAGCGCATCCGTTGTATTCTGTTTAAACGACAACGCCGAGCCAAACACAGCCACTTCCAAAGTGTTATCCCGGTTAGCCCAATAGAGGCGCAAACCTGCGCCTCCGGCCAGTAGCGGCAGAAACTGAACTTCTCCCATCTCGTGCCCTACCACGGGCACGCTGATGCGCTGCCACTGACTGGTGGGCTGAGCCAGGGAAAGACTGTGCGTCAGCGAGTCAATAGCTTGCTTCAAAGCGTCGGGGCGTTGGGAGTTGACCGGGTTCATCATCCATCAGGGCTATGCTGCAGTGAAAACCTATTCTAAATCGACGGGCACCGCGCTCAGATTGGTACAAACCGAAGACAAAGCAAGTTATTGCCCGTGATTCCCATCCTCTTGCTCAGGATGCGTGTGATAGAATAGCTCCGCCTTAGACGACCAAGGATTTTGATTTTATGGCAACCAACGGTGCCTCAGCCCGTCAATGGCTTGCAGAGCACGGCCAGCAGAAGTCTGCCGATGAACTGCAGCGCATCCGCAATGCCATTGCCACCAAGCTGGAAGCCCTCTCGGAAGACCATCCCGATGAAGATGGTCTGCTGGAAGCGCTGGATGTGATGGACGAATGGATTAACAATGGTGGCCAACCTGTTGCTCCTGCCGCTCTGGGCTCTAATGATGCACCAGCAGCCGAGCCGATGTTTGACAGCAGTCCTCTGACCCCAGACCTGCAACCATCCGAAGAGTTATCACCAGCCGAGAAACGCGCTCGCTTTCAGGCTTTGCTGAAGACCGGCCATATTCCCGCCGGAGACTAAAACGGTTTCACTCAGACGAAATCCGTTTATTACTCTCCAATCAGTCTGCATATACTCCCTCGTCTGCCCTGCTCTACGGGATAGACCGAGGGAGAGAATATGAGACGCCTCTACTTTGTCACCCACTCCATTGATGATGCCGAACGTCTGGTAACCAATCTGCAACACGCCGGCCTCAGTGAATGGCGCATTCACGGACTGAGCCAGGATGATGCTGCACTCTACCATCACCATATTCACCCGGCTCACCTGTTCCAGCGCTATGACCTGATTCACCTCGGGGAGCGGGGAGCCATGATCGGCTTTCTGGTCAGCCTGCTGTGGGCAACCGCTATCCATTATGCCAATGTGATTCCGGGCAGTTTCGGTATCGCAGAAACGGCCTTCACCATAATGTTCTTCACCCTGTTTGGAGCCTGGACGGGAGGGCTGGTTGGTATTACCCGGATCAATTACCGGATCGCTCGTTTCCAGCAGGATATTGCGGAAGGCGCCTGCCTGATTCTGGTTGATGCCCACCGCCGGCAGGAGCGTCAGATCAAAAGCTGGGTGACTAAAGCCCACCCGGATATCACTCTGGCGGGCAGCTCATCCACCTTTACCAACCCCTTCTCCCGAGCGGTGAAGAAAGCGCCGGAAAGCCCGCATTCACCGAAAATCATCTGATCGGGAATAGTTAGTCCTGCTTCCATAAGCAATGATTATTGATGATTTTCCCAAATGGCCTCGCATTCTCTTATGGGTCGTCTTTACTGAGAATTGTGGCTGCCCAAGGGAGTTCCTGAGCGGCATCCGCAAATCCCCCAGAAAACCTTTAGATTGCCTTGAGCAAGGATGCCGTTGTGAATCGGAAGCAAACCCGTCGACTTTTGAAAATGGAGAAAATTGTTGGTGATGTGGCACTGTGGGCTCTGATTGCCGGAGCTCTGTATTGGCCGTTTTACATGCTGATGTAAGGACGGAATTGCTGAATCAGTCAGACAAGAAACGTAAAGCCCCGGTCTCACATGAGCCGGGGCTTTGCTTTAGCGACTTAGCCTAATCCGCCATTTCCCCACGAAGACGCAGGTAAATAGAGGAAGCCTCTGTTCTTTGCATATCCACCAGACTGACCAGAACAATAGCCAGAGTCGAGAAGACAAATCCCGGCAGCAATTCGTAAAGATCAAAGAGGCCACCATCCAGTTGACTCCAGATCACCACAGTTGCACCACCCACCAGAATCCCGGCCAGAGCACCGTTACGGGTCATGGTCTTCCAGAACAGACTGATCAACAGTGCAGGTCCAAACGCCGCACCAAAGCCGGCCCAGGCATAGGCCACCATACCCAGAACCGAGCTTTCAGGATTGAGTGCCAGCAGTGTTGCCAGCGTAGCAATCACAATCACACCTATCCGCCCGGCCCATAAAACTTGCCGCTGGCTGGCCTCACGGTGGAACATATCTTTGTAGAAATCCTCAGCAAAAGCTGTGGAGCACACCAGTAGCTGAGAATCGGCCGTACTCATAATCGCTGCCAAAATGGCCGCCAGAAGAATACCGGCTACCACCGGATGAAACAGGCTGTTTACCAGCAGCATAAAGATCTCTTCCGGATCGCTGATCACCTGACCGGTATTCTGGGTGTAGGCAAAACCGGTCAGCCCAACCAGCACCGCAGCGACAAGACAGATACTGCTCCAGCCCACAGCCACCCAACGGGCTGCCGGCATATCCTGCTCGCTGCGAATGCCTTTGAAGCGCGCCAGAATATGAGGTTGCCCAAAATACCCCAGCCCCCAGCCCAGCAAAGAACAGATAATAATCCAGTCCAGCGGCTCACCATCTTTATTAGTCAGCGGGTTCAGCAGGGCCGGATTATGGTATTCCATATTAACCAACACATTCTCGATACCGCCCGACTGGTTGATAGCTATTACCGGTACCAGAACAAGAGCCGCAGCCATCATCAGCCCCTGCACCACATCAGTCCAGCACACGGCCAGATAGCCTCCAAACAGGGTGTAGGAAATAACCCCGACAGCACCAATAACGACAGCCAGGGTGTAATCAATGCCAAAAGCTGTTTCAAACAGCTTGCCGCCGGCTACCAGACCAGCACTGGTGTAGAACAGAAAGAACAGCAAGATAAAGCTGGCGGTCAGAGTCTGGAGGGTGCGACTGGAATCCTGGAATCGGTTGGAAAAGTATTCAGGCAGGGTTAATGAATTACCCGCGGCCTGGCTGAATACCCTGAGCCTTCGCGCCACCAACAGCCAGTTCAACCAGGTGCCGCCGAGTATTCCGGCAGCCAGCCAGAAGGCTTCCAGCCCGGAGGCAAAGGCATAACCCGGCAGGCCCAGTAATAACCAGCCACTCATATCTGAAGCACTGGCACTGAGTGCTGTCGGCCAGGGGCCCAAAGAACGTCCACCGAGAAAATAATCTTCACTGGTGACCGTCTTACGCCAAGCGTAATACCCCATAGCCAGCATGCCGGCAAAATAGATAAGAAAGGTGATGAGAACTGCCATCTCAGGCTGACTGGTGAAAGTCATTGGGCCTCCGTTTACACATGGCTGAGCGGATGACAGCACGTTTTCATTCCGTACATTTCTATGAAGTCTAGAACCTATAGAACGAGAGCGTCAGCATTTGCTATAGCTTTATAGCTGCGTGTACTAACCTGACAAATAACATCTCTCCGAAACAGATAATTACGCTATGGACATTGGTTCTTCAGGGATGAGGCCCGGTGTAGGGCAGACGCTTTCCTCACAGGTCATGACCTCACGCACGGGGCAGGACAGCGTGGTCGACAGCCTGAAAAACCTGTTTTCAGCGCTGCAAAAGCCGCTGACCAGTGTTCAGAAATTTGATTACCAGCCTATCCACACCGCTATTGCGGATGCCAAACAACAAGCTGCCAATCCTGCGACAACGCAACAGGCCCCACAAACAGTGGCAACGCCGGCAACCTCTCTGGAACAGGCCGCAACCGCCATTCAGCAAAAAGCCACCAATATGGTGATGAAAAGCACGGAAGCAGGCATGCACCGTGTTGGCGATCGCATGGAGAAGGCTGGGGATATGGTCTCCAGAATTATCGCCTCCACGATTAATGAAGTGGCCAACCAGATAGAGAAAGGCAATTTTCCCGCCATGGCCACCGCTATGGCTGATGGACTGGATAAGGCCGGCAGCACCATGAATGCGGGCATGAAGGTCGCGGGCCATGATGTCCGTAAAGGGATGGAAAAAGCCGCCACCAAACTGGAAAAGCATGACCCCATAGCTTCCAAAGAGTTGAACGCTATGGCCAAGAAAACCGAAGTCGGTTTTCAGGAGAGCGGTCAACAGTTTGAGATGACCATGAACGAGGCCGCAGAGAAAAACCGGGAATGGGGCCAGGCCATTTCCACCCATCTGGAAAACCCGGAGAAGCTGGCAACGGATGATGCAGCCTGGGATGACTTTGAATCCTGGCTGAGTGAGGCTGGAGAGAGTGTCAACAAATCCTCCGAAGCCATAGCCAAGGGGTATGAGCAGACCGGACAAAAGCTCTCTTCCACATTTAATGAAGTCGGTCAGCATATGCAGGAAACCGCCAAAACAGCCTATTACAAAGGTGCTCCGGATATTGGCCGACCCGCTTTACTGACTCTTGGCACCGGACTGGTGAAAGCCGGTATTAAAGTGATTCCTGTTTTTGCTGATGCCGCAAAAAGTGCCATTCAGGGCCTGGCGTCAGTGGGCGGAAAGATCAAAGATGGTGTCGAGAATATCGGCCAGAAAATCAAACAGGGCTTCACCGCCTTCGGCGATCAGATTAGCTCTGGTATGAACAAGGTCAAAGATGGGGTCAATAGCGCAACCAGTGCGGTAGGTAATGCCTTTACTTCTTTTGGAAACAACATCAAAGATGGCTTTGTGGGCGGATTCAACAAAGTCGGAAACTTCTTCAAAGAGTCCAATAAAAAGATTGCTGATACATTTAATAAGGTTGGCGTTGGCATCCAGACAGCAGCAGTTAACACCGGTAATTTTGTAAAAAATGGTGTGAATAAAGCGATTGATACGGTTATCAAAAAGCCCATGCAAAAAGTTAAGAACTTCTTTAAGAGCCTATTTTAAGATAACGCTATGAAAAGCTTGGCCAATATCCGCAAGACACTTGATCAGCATAATCAACAGGCCGAAGAGCTGGCTCGCCTGTTGGGTATGGACGAAACCCAGCATACCAGCCAACCGGCACAGGCTATGGCTGAAGCGCAACGCCTGGAGCTGGCAGGTCAGCTCGCCTTACGGGCCGAAGCCGCGCAGAAAAAGATCAATACACTGATTAAAGAACCAGATCAGCTAATGGAGCTTCTGGAGCAGGCGGTTCCTGAGAACTGCAACGACGATATCACCCTCAAGGACGTTGTTGATCGTGCTATCCCTGGGTCAAGCCAGGCTATTCTGCACTATCACCAGACGGTTAAAGAATTGCACCACACGCTCTACCCCGGCGCAGACAAACAGTCGGCTAAAAAGGCCTCTTCAAGAAAGGTGAAACGCAGCGGCAAGAACTTCCTGTAACAGCGATATTCTTTCTTTATGGCTGGCTCTTAAACAAAGCTTCCCAGCCTTGAGTATGAATAGGACCAGTTGCCTTTAAACGGGTATTACGCAACTGCTCATCTTCAGACGATAATAAACGCAGTGGCGTATTGGAATGCTCACAGACCCATCGCACTCTAGGGTCACGTCGGAGACGAAACTGCTCTAGAGCCTGAGGAAGTTGCTCTTTATTCGTCAGACCACCAAGCACTTCTGTAAGCACTGTGACATCCTCCAGCCCCTGTGCCACGCCCTGCTGCAGAATCGGGCCACAACCATGGGCTGCATCACCAATACAAAGCACCCGCCCTGAAGACCAGACAGGATTATTCAGCACCCGCATCCGCCCGGTAATCAGGCGATTCTCCAGCATTTTACCCTGCGTCAGTTGAACAACAGCAGGAACATAGCCAGAGAAACACTGCTGAAGCTGTGCTAGTGCCTCAGCCTCATCCAAGTGCAGAGTATCCTGATCAGCACGGTGGCCATAACAGTACACATCACCAGAGCTCAGTGGATAAATCAGGAAAGCATCATTTCTGCCCAGATAGAGCTGCGGGTCATGACCAAATCCATCCGGCTTTTTTGCGAGGAAACGCCAACAGAACAAACCGAGATCATCGAGCGCAGTCCCTGGAAACAGGGTTTGCCGCAAAGGTGAATGAAGACCTTCTGCAGATAGCAGTAAATCGCAATGCAGTTGCTCACCACTACTCAATTTGGCCGCTACAGAATTATCAGAATCACTCTGTCTGACTTCGGATATCTCCGTTCCCATAGCGACCGGAATATCCTCTAAACCCGCGACCAACTGCTCATGAAGATCCTGATAACGTAGTGCCAGATACGGAGCATCATCAGGATATAGTCCATCAAAAGCGCGATGACATAAACGGTCGCCTGATGCTGTCAGGTAGCTTATGGCGCTTCCCTGCTGCGCAAACGGTTCGATTTGCTTAAGAAGACCAAGCTTTGCCAATTGGCTGGTAGCATTAGCCGGTAAGGCAACTCCCGCACCTCTGGGAAGCCATTGTGATACCCGCTCTATTACTCTGACTTTATGTCCTGCTTGACTAAGCGCCCGTGCTGCAGCGGCACCAACCAGACCACAGCCGCTAATAACAATAGAAAGATTCATAGTTCCCCCCAATACAGCTTATTAATTAATAGACTGTTCTGATCGGAAAGGTTCGGAATTAGGCGATAGATCGGGATGACAGACAAGCAAAACCAACGTTGGCGTTAATATTACTGACAATTCCGCATGCTGTACCTGTAATTTAAGGCCACATGTTTCATCGGGCGTTTGATTAGAATACAGAGACTTCTTAAGATTTGATCCACTAATAATAACAATCCGAACTGGCACACTTATGAACTCAATGTCCTTCAGAGCTCTCTCCGAAGCTCCCTCCAGAATTCCCGCACTTATTATTTTGCTATTCACTTTGATATGCGGACATGCTTGGGCAGAAGATACAGCATGGGAATTAAAGCAGGATAAGAAAGGCATCGCTGTTTCAACTCGATCTGTTGAAGGTTCAGCTGTCAAAGAATTCAAGGGAGAAATGCTGGTCGATAATTCCCTTGGAGCCATTGTTGCCCTGCTTGATAACCCGGAAGCCGGCCCGGAATGGATATACAACTGCGAATCGATAACCCGGGTAGAGACCAACTCTGAATCACAGACCACCTGGAATCATGTCATCAACAAACTGCCGTGGCCTGCCGGGGATCGTGATCTGGTTGTGCGCAGTGATATGACACAGAGTCCGGAAACATACGATGTACTTATTGCCTTAAAAGCAGAGCCAGAACTTCTCCCTGAAGTCCCCGGTAAAGTCCGGATTCAGAAGATGAAAGCCTCCTGGCAACTATCCCCACAAAAAGATGGTCAGGTAAAAGTCACTTATCAGGCACATATTGAGCCGGGTGGCAGCCTGCCAAACTGGCTTGTGAACTCACTGCTTGTTGATACGCCCTACAAAAGCCTTTCTGCCATGCGTGAACTCCTTTCAGAAGACCAATATAAGACACAGTCACATCCCGATATTGTCGAACCGAACTCATGAAGTAGCAGGTCCAGAAAATAAAAGAAGCTTAAGAGACTTAGTCTCTTAAGCTTCCAGTGTTATCAAATTTTAAAAGCGTGCGTCAGTTCTTCAGCTCAAGCTGAACACGGCGATTCTGCATACGGCCTTCTTTGGTCGCATTCGTTGCAACGGGATCTTCCGGACCATCTCCTGCCATTGTAATACGGGCTGGATCAACCCCCTGACTGATCAGGTAGTTCTTAACCGCCATGGCACGGCTGACAGAGAGTTTGTTATTAAACTCCAGAGGACCGGTAGAGTCAGTGAAACCGGTCAGAGTAATCTTGGTGTAAGGATAACGCTGCATCAACACAACTTCCTGATCCAAAACAGCTTTGGCGTTAGCTGCCAGTTCGGAAGAAGAGAGCGCAAAGTGAACAGAGGCTAGATGTGCTTCCTCTAGAATGGCGCAGCCATTTTTATCCACTTTTTCACCCATGGCAGTGCCAGGACACTTATCCAGCGGATCAGGGATGCCATCACCATCGCTGTCAGCCGGACAACCATTCATGGCGACATCCCAGCCAGGAACCACATATTTACACTTTGCCGGCACTGGTTTGGGCTTGGCGGCAGGTTGTGCAGCCTTCGGCTCGTCATCCGCCAATGCACAGATAGCACCGGCCAGCAATGCACCACCGGCTGCTGCACCAACAGCAGTACCCGTCTTGTCCAGAGCACCACCGGCACCACCGACAACACCGCCAGCAATTGCGCATTCCCACCATTTGTTAAATGAACCAGTCTGACCAGACTGTGTTGCACAACCACTGACCAAAACACCTACGGCAACTGTCGCAAGTAAGGCCCCTTTTCCAGTTTTCATTGCCACGACAAAGTACTCCTCATTTCATGAGCAACGTGGCGAAAGTGTAGAAGGAAACTGTAAATACGAAAGGAAGGAAAAAATCTTTATACCGCTGGAGGCGGATTTTTAAGCATAAAAAAGGGTCAATCCGAAGATTGACCCTTTTGATTCTCATCGAGAATATGGTCGGGGTAGAGAGATTCGAACTCCCGACATCCTGCTCCCAAAGCAGGCGCGCTACCAGACTGCGCTATACCCCGAATTAGTTTCTTTCGTTAGAAAGATAACTAAACATGGAGCTCTTAACCGGAATTGAACCGGTGACCTCATCCTTACCAAGGATGCGCTCTACCATCTGAGCTATAAGAGCATAGAAGATAATATGGAAACTGTCGTTTTAGTTACTGCGCACGCTCTTTTGCGTGGTAAATCATGTCGCGTTATTCGATCATCTAAGATCGCTTTGGCGTTATATGGTCAAGCCGCACGAGTCATTAGTACTGGTTAGCTCAACGCCTCACAACGCTTACACACCCAGCCTATCAACGTCCTGGTCTTGAACGGCTCTTCAGGGGATCAAGT
>NZ_FWPT01000014.1 GCF_900174585.1 Parendozoicomonas haliclonae
GAATACATCACGTATTACAATACGCGACGTATCAAGGTGAAACTAAAAGGCCTGACGCCGGCGGAGTGCCGAAGTCAGGCCTTGCAAGCCGCTTAACCAAAGTGTCCAACTTTATGGGGTCACTTCAATTCACAGCGGCTTTTTTGCAATTTAGTAAATAGCGTTGATACCACGCTCCAGGAAGATATTCTGCAGACGCTTCATCAACTCTTCTGAAGGCGGCTTCACATCCGTGAGCTCATACTCATCTTTCATGATGTCCCACTTGTGCTTACCCAGTGAGTGGTAAGGCAACAGTTCAACCTTCTCCACGTTCTTCATCGGGGCCACAAAGTCTGCCAGCTGCTCAGCATACTCTTCCTTAGTCGTATAGCCTTCAACCACGACATACCGCACCCAGGTCGGCTTGTTCTGTTCCTGCAGATAGCGAGCGAAGCTGAGTACGCGGTCGTTCTTCACAAAGGTCAGCTTCTGGTGCATATCGTTATCCATATGCTTGATATCCAGAAGGTGAAGGTCTGTTGCATCAACCAGATCAGCCATGGCCGGGCTGATGCCCTTCACATAGCCATTGGTATCAAGACAAGTGTGAATGCCTTCCTTACGACAGGCCCGGAACAGCTCCGTGACAAATTCAGGTTGCAGGGAAGGCTGCCCACCGGACACGGTTATTCCACCCGTCAGGAAGTGTCGAACCGAAAGAATTTTTTTCATCAGCTCATCAACCGTCACCATCTGGCCACCCTCATTGAGAGCCCAGGTATCACGATTGTGGCAGTAACGGCAGCGCATGACACAGCCCTGCATGAATACAACAAAGCGTATTCCCGGACCGTCAACTGTGCCAAAAGAATCAGTGGAGTGAATACGACCGAGCATGGCGACTCCAGACAAAACAAGACAAGTACTTCGCAAAGAATAAACACGCGAAGCAGAAATGGCTGGCAATCCTACTCCCGAGCCGATCAACGCTCAAGCGAAAGATAAGGCTATTTGTACTCCTTTCCCAATAGATAAATAAAATGGCGAACGATGAGCCATGACCAATAATTACGCACTCACTGCAACTCGGCAGGTACATTCACATCCGCTGAGCGACCGGCCCAGATCACACCAATAACTGTTAGGTAGTGTTACCTATGTTTGCCTTGTAAGGCATTGTCTAGTATTCGGCGCCATAAAGACTTTAACAGTTAAAGGACGTCATATCTTGGAGGACGACATGAGCAAGTACCTCTATGAGACGGTTTATGAAGAGTTTACCGGCTTGAAACCACCCGAACCTACGGACAGCAAACAGCGTCGAAAACGTGGTTATGGTCACCCCTACCGAATGCGACTGAACAACGCACAGGAAACTCAGGAAACCAAACCGAAAAAGCCCGAACGTCGCAACCAGTTCGGTCAGCCAATTACCAATCGCAAAAACCGGGAAGAGTTCGCTCCGCGTACGGTGGAAAAAGAACTGACGCCCCGTTTTAATAACAGCCCGAACAGCAACCGACCAGCCAGAGAAGAGCGCCGTCCTTATAATGGATTTAAGACGGGTCGCATTCTGAGTGGTCAGGGCAAAGATCTGGATACCAGCGGTCCGCTACTGGCCATGCCGCAGGATCGTAAAGGCACTGCTATGCCGAAAGTGACGTATAAAAAGCGTCGCGCGATCAGTGTTGATGATCAGGACGGCGAATCCTGAGAAAGCAGAAGTTCAAATAACAAGAGGCCCTGTTAACAAACAGGGCCTCTTGTTTATACGAGCAGCTATACGACCGCTTTATACAATCAGGTCAGATGATTATTAGCCTGCAATAGCAGAGACATATTTAATCATCACACCCGCCGCAACCGCAGAACCGATAACACCAGCCACGTTTGGTCCCATGGCGTGCATCAACAGGAAGTTATGCGGGTTCGCTTCCAAACCAACCTTGTTGGATACCCGCGCCGCCATAGGCACAGCGGATACACCAGCAGAACCAATCAGCGGGTTGATCTGGGTCTTGCTGAGTTTATTCATCAGCTTGGCCATCAGAACACCGGCCGCAGTACCAATCGCGAAGGCAACAATACCCAGAGCCAGAATACCGAGGGTTTCGGTGCTCAGGAACTTGTCAGCCACCAGCTTGGAACCGACAGACAGGCCCAGGAAGATGGTTACGGTATTGATCAGCGCATTCTGAGCGGTGTCAGACAGACGATCCACCACACCACACTCACGCATCAGGTTACCGAAGCAGAACATACCCAGCAGCGGAGCCGCATCCGGCAGCAGCAGAGCTACAAGCACCAGCAGAACCAGCGGGAACATGATCTTTTCCAGCTTGGACACCGGGCGCAGCTGAACCATCTCGATGGCACGCTCTTTCTCGGTGGTCAGCGCCTTCATGATCGGTGGCTGAATCATCGGTACCAGTGCCATATAGGAGTAGGCCGCTACCGCGATCGCACCCAGCAGCTCTGGAGCCAGTACACTGGACACATAGATAGCGGTTGGACCGTCAGCACCGCCGATAATACCAATCGCCGCTGCCTGTTCGATGGAGAAATCCATCCAGCCCAGGGAAGACATACCCACAGCACCCAGTACGGTTGCGAAGATACCAAACTGTGCAGCCGCACCCAGGAACAGGGTTCTTGGATTTGCCAGCAGCGGACCGAAGTCGGTCATCGCACCAACGCCCATAAAAATAAGCAACGGTGCCACGGTACTGCCGATAGCCACGGAGTAGAAGTTATACAACATACCGTTGTTATAATTCAGATCCGAGGCCAACTGCTCTGCCGTGAGCTTCACTGCCGCCGGAGCGGAGTAGTACACATCCAGAATCTGCTTGTAGTTCTCGAACTGAGTTCCCAGAACCGCTGCCAGTTGATCCAGTTGTGCTGCCGACCCAACGTGGGCCAGCTGCTCAACAGCACTGTAGGCAAGACCGGCTGCCGGGATGTTGGCCAGAATGCCACCAAAGCCGATCGGCACCAGCAGCAGTGGCTCGAAGTTTTTGCGGATGGCCAGATACAACAGCAGGAAACCGATCACGATCATGGTCAGTGATCCGGCATCCATGTTGTAGAGGCCTGAGCCCGTCCACAGGGCCATTAACTTATCCATAACAGCCTCCTTATCCGATGGTCAGCAGCTCATCGCCAACAACTACAGTGTCGCCTTCTTTCACGGAGACACTGCCAACTGTTCCGGATTTAGACGCACGGATCTCGGTTTCCATCTTCATGGCTTCGAGAATAATAACCACGTCGCCTTCCTGAACAGCCTGACCCGGCTGGACATTCACTTTCCAGATATTACCGGCCAGAGGCGCAGGTACCGGATCACCGCCACCAGCAGGAACAGCAGCCGGGGCCGGAGCACCAGACGCCGCAGCAGTAGAGACAGCCTTGATACCGGACACATCACCGCCATCAGCCACTTCCACCACATACTCGGCACCATTGACGTTTACGGTGTAAACCTCAGGCTTGCCGGAATCCTTGGCAACCATTTCCTGACCGGTCGGTACCGGCTCAAAGGCATCCGGGTTACCACGGTTTTCCAGGAACTTGTAACCGATCTGCGGGAACAGAGCGACAGTCAGCACATCGTCGATAGCACTGTCGGCAAGTTTGATACCCTTGGACTTGGCTTCGGCCAGCACTTCTTCTTCCAGACGAGCCATTTCCGGCTCAATCTTGTCAGCTGGACGACAGGTAACTGGTTCACCACCATCCAGAACCCGGGCCTGCAGCTCGGCATTAAACGGCGCAGGTGCGGCACCATACTCGCCTTTCAGAATGCCCTGGGTTTCTTTGGAGATGCTCTTGTAACGCTCACCGGTCAGAACATTCAGTACCGACTGAGTGCCTACGATCTGGGAGGTAGGCGTCACCAGCGGGATATAACCCAAGTCTTCACGGACCCGCGGGATTTCCTGCAGCACTTCATCAAACTTGTCAGCTGCGCCCTGCTCTTTGAGCTGGCTTTCCATATTGGTCAGCATGCCACCCGGCACCTGAGCGACTAGAATACGGGAGTCAACGCCACGCAGCGCACCTTCAAACTTGGCGTACTTCTTCCGCACTTCACGGAAGTAAGCGGCAATCTCTTCCAGCTTCTCGATGTTCAGGCCGGTATCACGCTCGGTGCCCTGCAGAGCAGCAACGATGGATTCGGTGGGGGAATGTCCGTAGGTCATGGACATGGAAGAGATCGCGGTATCAACCCGGTCAACACCGGCTTCAATAGCCTTCAGCAGGGTCATGGAAGAGAGACCGGCTGTCGCATGGCAATGCAGGTGGACTTCCAGGTCCGTCTCTTTCTTCAGACGGGAAACCAGCTCGTAAGCGTCGTATGGGGTCAGAATGCCAGCCATATCCTTGATACACAGGGAGTCGGCTTCCAGATCTTCAACCTGCTTGGCCAGCTCAATCCAGTTGTTCATATTGTGAACCGGACTGGTGGTATAGGAGATTGTGCCCTGAGCATGGGCGCCCTGCTTCTTAACGGCCTTCATGGCCTGCTGAAGATTGCGGGGATCATTCATGGCATCGAAGACACGGAACACGTCCATACCGTTGGCCACGGCACGCTCAACAAACTTGTCAACGACATCGTCCGCATAATGACGGTAGCCCAGCAGATTCTGACCACGCAGCAACATTTGCTGTTTGGTTTTCGGCATGGCCTTCTTCAGCTCACGCAGGCGCTCCCACGGGTCTTCCCCAAGAAAACGAATACAGCTGTCAAAGGTGGCTCCACCCCAGCTCTCCAGAGACCAGTAACCGATCTCATCCAGCTTGGCGGCAATAGGTAACATGTCGTCCAGACGCAGACGGGTCGCAAACAGTGACTGATGGGCATCACGTAGCACGACATCAGTAATGCCAAGCGGCGCTTTATTCGTGGTCATCCTTATTATTCCCCCAGAAAAAATTCCGAAACTGGCGCTTAGGGTCTATTGGTGCTGCAGCTGGCTTACTGCCGGCGGGCACGGTGCTGGCGAACAGCCTCGTTAATCACGGACAACAAGACCGGATCAGACGATGGATCAGACGCAACAGGAGCAACAGACGGGCGGGCATTCGGAGTGGCCTTCTCCGGTGCCATTGGCGCGAGGGCCAGTGTGATTTTCGACATCAAACTGGTGGCGAAGACCAGAACCGTCAGAAAAACGAACACGAAGCCCATGCCGAACATCATCAGCGACAGGCCTTCATTGATAAGATCTGCTTCTTGGGACATGGCACACCCTGTTATGGTTATTTTGCCGTTCTGAACAGGCCTGATGGGGCACTCTTCGACAGCCGATTTTTTTGGATATATTGGGTTATAAGTCCGCGAGTTATTCTACAGAAATAGCCATACCACGCAATATTCCCAGCACGACACGGTATTTTTTACGGCAATACCGTACATTCACAGAAAATATTTTTGTTTGTTTTTTATCCCCCCTGTCGCACGACACCAGCCAATTAATTTCCGTGAACGCAATTCCCGGCTAACCACTAAGCTTTTGCCACCTTCCAGAAAAGTAACCGGATATGAAACGGCTTCCCTTGCTTGGGCAGGAACTGGGTCTGTTGGTCGGGCTGATCAGCGCCGCAGTATTTTCTTCGCTTTCCCCCGATACCATGACGACCACCGTCCCGCACTGGTTAAGCGGATTGTTGTTTGCTGCTCTGTTTCTGGTGATGTTATGGCTGGCGTTCGGTGTCGTCCGTCATGCGGATCATCTGGCCGGCCTGCTGGGTGAACCCTACGGCACGCTGATCCTGACCCTCTCAGTAATCAGCATTGAAGTCATTATGATTTCTGCAGTCATGCTGGCCGGCGGTAAGAGTCCAACCCTCGGCCGGGATATGATGTTCTCGGTATTGATGATTGTGCTCAACGGGCTGGTCGGGATATCGCTGCTGCTGGGTGGACTGAAACATGTCGAGCAGTCGTTTAATCTGCAGGGCGCCAATACCTTTCTGGCCGTGTTAATTCCTTTGGCCATTATTGGTCTGGTACTGCCGAACTATACTGAATCCACCCGTATCGGTACCTTCTCTCTGGAGCAGAAGGCCTTCCTGATCATTGTGAATGCCACGCTCTATATCAGCTTTCTCGGCATACAGACCCTGCGCCACCAGAACTACTTTGTCCTTGATGAGGAAAAAGACGATGGTCACACATCGCCAACAACCCACTCTGCCGGAATGCACAGTCTGATGCTGGTCGCTTACATGCTGCCGATTATCTTTCTGTCGAAAAAACTCGCACTGATTGTGAACTACACCATTCACGAACTGCAGGCACCGAATGATCTCGGCGGTCTGGTGGTGGCGTTACTGGTGTTGTCACCGGAAGGACTGGCGGCGATTCGTGCCGCGCTCGGTAATAATCTACAGCGGTCTATTAATATCTGCCTGGGATCGGCACTGGCAACCATTGGCATGACCATTCCGGCAGTGCTGCTGATTGGTATTTTCACCGGACAGACCATTATTCTCGGCCTGAACAATGTTGATACGCTTCTACTGCTGCTTACCTTGCTGGTGTCACTGGTGAACTTTTCCTCGACCCGCAGCAATATGATTCAGGGGCTGGTCCATCTGACCCTGTTCTTCTGTTACACCATAATGATCTTCGACTAACAACGAGAAATAAGACTGGCTTCAGTAACTGCGCTTTGGTCGTGAACGTCTCATTGGCAGACGGGGCTCAACATAATCCAGAATCACCTTCCCGGCCTCAAGGTGAAGTGGCGTGATGGTTTTAGTTAACTGGTCATGTTCTTCTATCATATCCGCCAAAGTCTCCAGTGATGCTGCGTACTGCCCTCTGCTCAATAGATCCAGGGCGGCCTCATGATGCTCAGTAAACAGCAACAACCATATCGCTAGCTGGATATCTTTATCCTGGGTAATTGTTCCGACAGCGTGCTCCCTGGCTTCCAACAGCGTCTGCTTGCTGTCACGGTCGGTAATATGCCCTTGGGACTGTTGTCTGGCATGAAACCGGTCATGTCTATAAAACAGGCTTCGCGGAAAGAGCCGACCGTCATGAAAGGCCCAGCGAGCAGCCAGAATTCCAATCGGTTTTATGTTATAGCGCAGGGAGCGGGTAAAGAATGTCAGCGGTAAAGCCTGAAAACTGGGCCAGAATAAAAATAAACTGTCCATAGGATGGCTCATGTCGTACGTCAGTGGATCATAAACGCCCAAAGCTTTGAGTTTACTTCTGAAAGCGTCTCTTCCTGCGTATACCTCCATAAAGTCGGTTTCAATCAAAGCGGCTATCCGCTTTTTCTGGCAGCGCTGCTTAACAGAATGACCCAGCCCAGCCTCATACTCTTCACAAATATTCAGAAACTGCATGACCAGAGCATGAACCCTTCGGTAATCATAATTCTCTGTACTGAGCAGATAGCCTTCCAACAACGTAATCAAAGCCTGGAGTTCTTCTGTTGCGTAACAATCCTCCTGATCCAGCCAGTCCTTTAACAACACCACAGCATTAGCAAGCACTGTTCCCAGCTCTTTACAGGCGAAGCCTTCCGGGCCAACACGTTGAAAAAGATCATCCAACTCTTCCGCTCTGGCCGACAGATGTGGCTCATTCAGGGATAGTAAAAAGTCATCCTGCTGCAATGGCAGTTTTGATGCCCTCGCCTGCTCCTTCTGATAAGCCTCTGCAGAGATTTTTTCTTTATCCAGGCAGGCCTTGCGGGCAAGAATATTTCGCCGGTAAAGCGGTGTGGAATTCAATTCCAAACTCTGAATCGAAGGACTTAAATTCTTTTCCCGCTGTAAAAAAATGGCCGAAACCTGCTTCTGTATGCTCGACTGATGAGGAGAACGCCTTTTGGGCTGCGGCGGTTTGCTATAAGGCTTGGCACCCGAACAATGATGCTTTTGATGAGAGGTCCGACGGCGATGAACAGGCATTACTTTCTTCCATGAAAAGTCCTTCCTTATATAGAGACCCGAAATATAAGCGGGTTCGAGGCTGCTGCGATAAAAGTCGAGGCGCTAACAAGGATGTTATCCACACTGGCACTTTTGCTGGTCAGACCTTAGGATTGCGCCCTGATTTCGCTATAGATTCCTGTGCCTGTGACTATCACTCTTGCCCCCATGGAGGGCGTTGCCGATTACCTGACCCGCCAGCTGATCACCGGCACTGGCGGCTATGATCTGTGCGTGACCGAATTTATCCGGGTCACCGACACCCTGTATCCTGAGAGCGTTTTTTACCGCCTGTGTCCGGAGCTGCGTCATGGCAGCCAGACCATGGGCGGCACGCCGGTGCATACCCAGTTTCTGGGCAACCATCCGACTCTGGTTGCGGACAATGCCTGCAAGGCGGTCAGTCTGGGAAGCCGCGGCGTTGATCTCAATTTTGGCTGCCCGGCCAAGACCGTGAACCGCCACAAGGGCGGAGCAGCTCTGCTGAAAGAGCCGGAAACCATCTATCAACTGGTCAGTGCCGTACGCCGACAGGTACCTGCGGAAACCCCTGTGACCGCAAAAATGCGACTGGGGTTTGATAGTGACGAGCAAGCGCTGGAAATTGCCCAGGGCATTGAAGCGGCAGGAGCCAATGGTCTGACCATTCATGCCCGTACCCGCAAAGAAGGCTATCGCCCTCCCGCACACTGGGACAAGCTGGCTGAGATTCGCGAACAGCTCTCTATCCCGCTGACTGCCAATGGTGAGATCTGGACCGTCGATGACTATCTGCGCTGCCGGGAAATCAGTGGCTGTGAACATATTATGATTGGCCGCGGTGCTGTCAGCCGCCCTCTGCTGGGCAGTGAAATCAAAGCGTCTTTGAACGGAGAAGCGCACGATGCCATCGATACCTGGGCCAATACCAAAGCGATTCTGCAGCAGTTTGCAGAAATCGTGGCCACCTTGCCCGATGAAGATGCGCACTTGTACAGTATCTCCCATCAGCAACGGTACCTGGCCGACCGTCTGAAACAGTGGCTGCGCATGATGAGCAAAGGTCATCAGGAAGCCTCTGAGCTGTTTGACGTGATTAAACGACACACCTGCGCCACCACTATTTTGAATGAGCTGAAAGCTGCCTGATGAAGCCGCAATCCGAATCCAATACCAACAACCAGCCGGTGCAGTGTGCGGAAATTAGCTGGGATGAGAACGGCCAGCCGATTTCCAGCGCCTTTGACGACGTCTATTTTTCCAAGGTCTCTGGACTGGAAGAGACCCGTCACGTCTTTATCGAACAGAACCTGTTGCCTGCCCGCTTTGCCAGCCTGACCGATGGTCAGGTATTTACAATTGGTGAAACTGGGTTTGGCTCCGGCCTGAACTTTTTGTGTGCCTGGCACAGCTTTCTGGAACATGCGCCTGCCTCAGCCCGAATGCACTTTATCTCTGTGGAGAAATTCCCCCTGAGCCGGGACGATATGGTTCAGGCGCTGGCACTCTGGCCGGAGCTGAAAGACAGTGCCGATCAGCTGATCAAACAGTATCCCGGTGCTATTCCGGGCTTTCACCGCTGCAGTTTTGCCGATGGTCGGGTCAAGCTTACCCTGATGATGGATGATGTTCACAACGCCTTCCCGCAGATTGATGGCAAGGTCAATGCCTGGTTCCTCGATGGCTTTGCACCTTCCAAAAATCCACAGATGTGGCAGCCCGAACTGTTTACCAATATTGCGGACAAGTCGGCTCCTGATGCCACCTACGCAACCTTTACCGTGGCGCGTATTGTCCGTGATGGTCTGAAAGACGGCGGTATGAGCATAAAAAAAGTACCGGGCTTTGGTCGCAAGCGGGAGATGATCTGCGGTGAGATCTTTCCGGAAGGTCAGCCTCAGAATGAATCCTCGAACAAACCCTGGCTGACGCGTATCCCGGCCACGACGCACAATCAATCTGCAGTCATTATTGGTGCCGGCATGGCCGGTGCGGCTACGGCTAAAGCTCTGGCCGAACGGGGCTGGCAGGTGACAGTTGTGGACAAGAACACACAACCGGCCCTGGGCGCATCCGGTAATCCGCAAGGCATGCTTTATACCCGACTTTCAGCCAATCCAACACCACTCACCCAACTGGTCACTCAAGGGTATCGGCATACCCTGAACCTGCTGGGTGAAGCGCCAGAAGACCTTTATCAGTTGTGTGGTCTGGTTCAACTGCCAGATTCGAACAAAGAGCAGCTGCGTCAGCAGAAGCTGGTTGACTGCCAGCGTTATAAAGAACTTCTGGAACCGATGACAGCGCAGGAGCTTTCGGATAGAGCTGGCATTGCCATTGAACAGGATGGTCTTTATTTCAAGGATGGCGGCTGGGTTAAACCACCCGCCTTTGTGAATTGGCTGCTGGCACATAACAACATTCACTTCCGGGGTAACTGTGAAGTTACAGCAATGGAGCGCATCAACGACAACTGGCAACTGACACTGGCTGACCAAACGACGCTCACTACACCTGTCGTGATTATTGCCTGTGGTCATCATGCCAACGCTCTGGACCAGACAAGCCACCTGCCTTTGAAAGCGATTCGCGGCCAGATCACTTCCGTGCCGGCAACCTCTGCCAGCGAAGCTCTGCGCACGGTAATCTGTGAAGATGGCTATATCGCTCCAGCCAGCCATGGCCGTCACACTCTCGGGGCAACCTTCCACTTTGATGATCCGGAAGAGCATTGTCGGGCAAGCGACCACCAGCTGAATCTGGATAATATCAGCCACTTCTCACCCGCAATGGCTCAGGCTCTCGACTTCGCGCATCTGAATGTCGATACCCTGCCCGGTAAGGTGGGCTGGCGTTGCACGACACCAGACTACCTACCGATGGTAGGACCTGTGATGGATAATGAAGTCTTTCGGGAGCGCTTTGCGGTACTGGCCAAAAACGCCAAGACCAAAGTTGAGGCCGAAGTGCCTTGGTTAGATGGTCTCTATATCAATACCGGTCATGGGTCACGCGGCCTGATCACTGCACCTCTGTGCGGTGAACTGCTGGCCAGCCAGATCTGCGGAGAACTGTCACCACTGCCTGAGACTCTGGCTGCGGACCTTCACCCTGGACGTTTCCCAGCCCGGGAGCTGATTCGCGGTACGAAAGCCCTTTAAAAGCCTGTAACGATAAGGCTGACCGAGTAACTATCGGTCAGCCATTCTGACAAACTCGCCAGCCATACTCCCTGAACTTGCCGGCCTACCGCACTCTAACGTGTCTGGTAGTCAACAACTGTTTAGTGGAGCTATTGCTATGGCCACCCCCATTCCACAGTCTGAAGTGCTGTTCTACACCTGCAGAGGAAGGGACTTTGAACTCGACCCGACAAGCACCAAAGCTGACTATTCCGATTATGGCTGTGGTATCTGTCACTTATTTATGGGTAAACCCGTTAAGGTTTGTAAAAATTCACACCGCTACTGTCTGGATTGTATTCACCAGTGGCAAACGCAACCGAATCAAACTGCACTCTGCCCAACCTGCAAAGTGCCTCTCAATAAAGACATATCAATTATCGACGCTCAGTTTACTGCCGGCCTGAAGTTCTTTTGCCCTAACAGTTGTCAGGACAGTAGCCTACCGATGACGGATATTGATCAGCATCTGGAAACCTGCCCGGAGGAAGTCGTTGATTGCCCAGGGGAATGTGGTACTACGCCTCTGAAGAGAAAACACCTTGTTGAACATGTGAAGCATTGCAACAAACACTTTCAGTGTGAATGCGGTGAAAGCTTTCCGGATATCCCTGAAGTGAAACTGCAGCTGCGCTATAAAGCCCATATTTATGAAAACCCTGCAAAACACATGCAGCTGCGCTCCATGCAATACCTGCTTCAGGCTTTGTCTCTGGCTCCCACAACTACGCCAGAAAGCGGATTCCAAACACCCTACCTGAAAACAGACCCCACAAAGGAACAGACCATTTTAGGAGAAGCCTTTGCTGCAACAACGAGCCGCTATCTGTTTCAGTCAAAAGACAATCCCCGGGAGTTTATAATGAAGTGCCCCTACAATCGGGGAATGATTGAATCAGGAAGCATCCCCATGCTTATTGACCAGAACGGCAATAAGCTTGCGCGACATTTTAATTTAAAGGTACAGATGCAGCACACGAACAAATGGACTTTAGAGCTTGGCACCGAGGGTGAGCTTCTCTCTCAACCACCGTCTGTAACGGTCTATCACCAAGAAGATCATAAACCCGTTACTTTTATTCGTTGGGCGTGGCAATTCACTTACTATTACGCTGAAGTGTACTGGGGCCTCCAGCCTGACGCCGATGGAAACATACTGGTTCGGCTCTCCCTGTAACCTGCGCCATTCGGGACAGAAACTGATTCGCCGCACGAAAGCGCTTTAGTAATGCGAGATAATGAAGCTGACCGATAAACCATCGGTCAGACATTCTGACAAACTCGCCAGCCAAACTCACTGAACTTGCCGACTTACCGCACTCTAACGTGTCTGGTAGTCAACAACTGTTTAGTGGAGTCCTCGACATGGCCACATCCATTTCATCGGCGGAATTACTGTACTACACCTGCAGAGAAAGGGACTTTTCACTCGACCCGACAAGTACCAACGCTGACTATTCTGATTATGGCTGTGGTATCTGTCATTTATTCATGGATAAACCCGTTAAGGTTTGTACCAATTCACACCGGTACTGCAAAGGTTGTATTAACCGGTGGCAAACGCAATCGAATCAAACTGCACTCTGCCCAACCTGCCAGGGGCCTCTCAACAAAGACATATCAATTGTCGATACTCAGTTTATTGCCGGTTTGAAGTTCTTTTGTCCTAACGCTTGTCAGGATAATAGCTTACCGATGAAGGATATTGATCAGCATCTGGAAACCTGCCCGGAGGAAATTGTTGACTGCCCTGGTAAGTGCGGCATTCCGCCCCTCAAGCGAAAACATCTTGTTGAACATGTAAGGGGTTGTAACAAACATTTTCTTTGTGAGTGTGGCGCAAACTTTCCGAACATCCCTGAGGCGAAACTGCAGCAGCGCTTTATCACCCATATTAATGAAAACCCTGCAAGTCATATACAGTTGCAATCCGTCCAATATCTGATTCAGGCCATGTCTCTGGCTTCCCCAACCACGTCTGTAAGCGGATTCCAAACGCCCTACCTGAAAGCAGGCCCCGCAAAGGAATATACCTTTTTAGGAGAGGCCTTTTTTGCAACAACGAGCTCCTGCCTTTTTCAGTCAAAAGACAATCCCCGGGATTTTATAATGAAGTGTGGCTATGATCGGGGTCCGATTGAATCAGGAAAAATTCCAATCTTTATTGACCAGAATGGAAATCAAGTCGAGCGGAGTTTTAATTTAAAGGTAGATATTTGTGCTGACGGCAAATGGTCCTTCCTGCTTGGTACCGACAGTTTGCCTCTCGCTCAAGCACCAACAGTCACGGTCTATTATCAAGACGATCATAACCCCGTTACATTTCTTTATCTGGAATGGCAGCTCTCTTACTATTACTATCAGTTTTATTGCCCCCGAAAGCCCAAGACCGATAGCAATATGCTGGTTCGACTCTCTCTGTAACCTGCGCCATTCAGCACAGGCTATAGAGAAATCGTGCAATTAGATCGGGCAAACCACCCCGGTACCTTTCAGCCCACAGTACCCCTCTGGATTACGGGCCAAATACTGCTGATGATAGGTTTCGGCGTAATAAAACGGTGCCATCGGTTCAATATCCGTAGTAATCGTACCCAGTCCCTGCTCTGCCAAACCAGCCTGGAAACGCTCAAGGCTTTCACGAGCCTGTTGCTCCTGTTCTGCTGAATCGGTAAAGATCACCGAACGATACTGGGTACCGATATCATTCCCCTGTCGCATTCCCTGAGTTGGATTATGCTGCTCCCAGAACAGTGCCAGTAGTTGCCTGTAAGAGATTTCAGCAGGATCAAACACCACCCTCACAACTTCGGCATGGCCGGTATCACCGGAGCAAACCTGCTCATAGGTCGGGTTCTCGGTAAAACCACCGGCATAGCCAACCATGGTCAGGTACACGCCGGGCTGCTGCCAGAACAAACGTTCAACGCCCCAGAAACATCCCATACCAAATACGGCCACCTGCATATTGTCCGGCCAGGGCGGCAACAGGCTGCGATGAAACACCACATGCTCTTCTGTCACCTGCATTGGTTCTGCAGAGCCCGGAAGGGCCTGTTCTACTGTAATCATTTCCGTCTTGCCAGCCATCGTACCACTCCTATCTGCTGGGTCTGTCTCAATATCTCTCAGGGCTTCTTACTTCCGGCAGCCGTGCTTTCGGCAGGTAGAGCAGGAAAAGCCTCCATCACCAATGCCGGGTCCAACCGCACACTGCCCCAGTTAATCCGCCAATCCAGATGTGCACCTGTCACGCGACCAGTGGCGCCGACTTCGGCAATCTTCTGGCCCTGGGTCACCACATCACCTTCTTTCACCGTCAGCTTGCTGAGATGTAAAAAGCTGCTGTTCACACCCATGCCATGGTCAACAATCAATGTCCCACCGGAAAAATACATATCCGGATGTGCCAGTACTACCTTACCACCGGCCGGTGCCAGCACCGGTGCACCAACCGGAGCCGCGTAATCCAGGCCGTAATGTGGCCGACGAGGCTTGCCGTTAAAGTAGCGCTGGCTTCCGTATACCCCGGTGATTGGACCATCCACCGGCTGTAAAAAGCCTTCCAGAAAATGGGCCTGCTCCGTGCGTACTGAGCGGGCTTCACCAATCTGGCGATTATCATCGCGAATACGATCCAGTCGCTCTTTCGGCGGCGTCACATACTTTTGCTCCACCCCTTCAATCTTCTGAATCCGGTATTCCCGAGGAGATAACGTTAAAGAGTAAGAAGTGGATTCACCTGCCACCGTACGAATGCTGTAGCTCTGCTCCAATACGGCATCACGACCAAAGCCGATCACAAAATGTCCCTGAGGCGTGAGCATAACCGGCTCGCCTTTATACAGGACAGTGTTGGCCGGATCAGTCTTGCCCAGGAAAAGACTACCCTGGGTTAATGCCTGCGCAGGCTGCAACAACGGTGGCTTCGCAGGTGTTTGAGGCTGGGCACCTGCTGAGGTGGCCCAGGGCAGAAATGTTACTGCCATAAGATAACCTGCCGCCTTAAGTCCGGCGGTTATTCGTCCTGAACACTGAAACATAAAAGGGCACCCTGAAGCCCGGAAAGAATATCTGACAGATACGGTATATCCCTATATTATGAAAACCTGTCCACAGAAACAAAACACAGGACGATCCATGATCACCACGCCACCTATTGTCTTTTTTATTTTTGGCTTTTCGCTGCTGTTCCCGCTCTGTTTTGGCGCTGGAATGTTGCTGGGACTGTTCTCCGATATAGAGAAAGAAACGGTCTGATCCTGATAAATAGCTCTGACTGAGAACAACTAAGGGGCGATCGTCACGCCCCTTATCATTCAGTTGTTATTCGGTAACCTTCTCTGCCTCTCCAGACTCACACGCTGACTGAAGATACTCGCCATAGCCCTGGGCAAAACCCTTCACCCGCTCCCAGTTGGTGTATTCGACATCCACGGAGCTATCGGTACTGCCACCGGTAATTTTCATAATCAGCTGGATCATAAGCCGGTCATACCATGCATAACGGCTGTACTGCAGCGAACCCGCAAGAACACCCAGGTAACCAGGCTTCCACAGACTTTTACTCAGAAACTTCTGCATATAACGGTTGGTATCCGGATCCTGTTTTTCAGGCTTGCGGGCCGTCAGGTTAATACTGAAAAAGCCGCAGGGCATATGGCTGAGCTGTAACAGGTTCCGGTCGATAAACCGACGCACTACCTTCAGGTGATGACCATAGCGAATAGGAGCACCGATCAGTACGGAGTCATAACGGGTCAGATCAACCTCAACGCCATCATTCAGGTTCACCAACTCCACAGACAGACCGCCCTCCTGCAGCTGCTGACTAATACATTCGGCGATCCGCTGGGTCTGCCCGTCACGGGTTGCATACAAAATAAGGTGGGATGCCACGGGGCTACTCCTGAACATCGGATCAAATAGTCTTTTTATTGCCGATGATTGTCGCCTTTACAAAAGCGAATGCGTGTTGACCGCAGTCAACACAATGGAGGCTGGCTAATTTTAGCCCACCAAACAGTGAAGTCACCGTAAACAAAAAAGGCTGTTAACGAGTAACAGCCTTTCCGAAAACACCGATTTAGAATCAGGCCGTTTCTATCTTGCGATAGTCAACCTTAACATCCTCTTCCGGCTCAATCGCCATAACCGGCTTGAGCTTGCGCAGGAGGATATAGCCAAAGCAGCTGAAGAACAGACCGATCACAATAGCGCCTACCCACTGGATCTGCAGGAAGTTCAGCTGGAACAACAGCGTCAGTACACTCATCAGAGCGATATTGCCCCAGATATACTTTGACTTACCCAGGCGGGCGACAGTCATATTCAGGTTATCGGTATACAGACGGATCAGAGAGTCCAGTGAGTTGATTACAAACGTTACCCCGACAATCACCATGGCCAGGTTATAGATACCGGACGTGTCCAGGCTGTGGGTATGGTAGTAGTACAGTACCGAGAACCACAGGGCCAGCGGAATAGACGGCACCACCAGCATAGCGGCAAACAACTGTCGTGCACTCAGGCCACCGACAAAGCGGGCAGTAAACTGACCGATCATAATGCTCCAGGAGAACCACCAGAACAGGTAGAACTCATGGTAATCGTTCATTGGCAGGGCGAACTTCTCGATATTGGCAAAGTAGCCGCCCAGCAGCGTCAGGGAAGAGGCCCACTCAGCAACACTGCCTTGCTCGGAGGTCACCGCGCCGTACCACATGAAGCCGATCAGACCCAGGAACAGCAGGCTGGTTGCCAGACTCAGGAAACGTACATAACGCAGGCTGGTGCTGGAATACACAGCAAAGGCAATCGCCATAAAGACAATGCCGTAGAAGGCCGGCACAATCGTTTTACCATCACCCAGTTGCGGCAGGTACCACGGCAGGTTGATCAGCAGCAGATAAGCGGTAAACGCACAGGTACCGATAATAATGGCGTTGTTGATGCGCTTAACCAGCGGAATTTCAAAGAACTTGACCTTCGGTTCAATAATGCAGAAATAGAAACAGGTCAGGAAGTAAAAGGCCCAGATCAAAAAGCCCCAGAAACCGAATTCAATCGCCAGCGGGTTGGTAAAAGCATACTCAGGATTGGCTGCCGTATCGGCATAGCCGCCAAACTCGGTCAGCGGAAACATAATCAGTCCCACATCCAGCCCGGAAGTAAAGAGAATGGCGAGGAAGGTGAGTGTTTTCACCGGCGTCTGACCGACGGCACGAACACCGCCCCAGCGCGCAATAAAGAACAGCACCATTAAAAAGGTAAATATTAAACCGGCCGATAACCAGGCAGTCATAGATCACTCCACTTGTTTATTATTCGTTATCAGACGACTGGTAGAATCCGTTCACGCTATCTTTTGTTCTTATTCTGATAGCCAGTGTCTTTCCTGCCATCCGTGGCGGGCTCTTATTTTTCTTTATTAGCCGACCTGACGCTCAGGCTGACCTTCACGCTGACGTGTTTGCCACTGATCATCCATTCCGACCTTCACATCCGCAGCCGGCAATACCTTTCCGCGAATCAAATCCGCCGCCCGCTCGGCCACCATAATGGTCGGCGCGTTAAGGTTACCGTTGGGAATGGTCGGGAAGATGGAGGAATCCACCACCCGCAGTCGTTCAATGCCGTGCACCCGTGCTTCCGGGTCTACCACTGCCATGGCATCCGTACCCATCGGGCACGAGCAGGACGGATGGTAGGCACTCTCAACCGCCTGTCGTACAAACGCATCAATCTCATCATCGGTCTGCACTGCCGCACCCGGTTGAATTTCATCACCGCGATAGGCGTCAAAGGCTGGCTGATTGATAATTTCCCTGGTCAGACGAACACAGGCGCGGAAGCCTTCACGATCCTCTTCCCGCTCCAGGTAATTAAACTGGATGGTTGGCTTGTCTTTCGGATCAGCACTGCGAGCGCGAATCCAGCCCCGGCTTTTCGGCTTGTTATGGCCGATATGCACCTGGAAGCCATGACCATCAAAGGCACTGCGACCATCGTAACGCATGGCAGCAGGCAGGAAGTGGTACTGCAGGTCCGGCCACTCAACGCCCTCTTTGGAGCGGATAAAGCCACAGGATTCAAAGTGATTGGTCGCGCCCAGTCCGGACTTATTCAGAATCCATTCGGTGCCAATCAAGCCTTTGCTGAACAGGTTAAGCTTGCCGTTCAGGGTGATGGGCTGCTCACACTTGAACTGGAAGTAAAACTCCAGATGATCCTGCAGGTTTTCACCCACACCCGGCAGTTCGTGTTTGAGTTCAATACCCGCCTCTTCCAGCACTGCTTTCGGGCCAATACCGGACAGTTGCAGAATATGCGGGGAGCCAACAGAACCGGCCGACAGAATCACTTCTTTAGAAGCCTTCACATCCTGCACCTTGCCGCCCTTCTCAAAGCGTACGCCTTTAGCGGTTTTGCCTTCCAGAAGCACTTTATGCACCAGAGCGTGAGTCATCACGGTCAGATTCGGGCGTTTCATCGCCGGGCGCAGGTAGGCATTTGCGGTTGACCAGCGACGTCCGTTTTTCACGGTCATGTGCATGGGGCCGAAACCTTCCTGCCGCTCACCGTTATAATCACCGGTTTCCTGATAACCCGCCTGAACACCTGCCTTGATAAAGGTGGGATACAGCGGATTCTTCATCTCGTTACCGTTGTTCACGCCCAGCGGGCCACTGTCGCCACGGTAGTCATCACCGCCAAAGGCCCAAGTCTCAGCTTTACGGAAGTAAGGCAGGCAGTTGGCATAATCCCAGCCTTGCGCACCGTGCTGCTGCCACTCATCAAAGTCTTTGGCATGACCACGCACATACACCATGCCATTAATGGAGGAAGAACCACCGAGTACCTTGCCCCGCGGGCAGTGCATACGACGGTTATCCAAGAAAGGTTCCGGCTCGGTCTCGAACTGCCAGGCATACTTTTCGGTATTCATGGGAATCGAGAGCGCGGTCGGCATCTGGATAAAGATGCTCTTGTCGCTGCCACCGGTTTCCAGCAACAGCACCCGGTTGGTTGCGTCTTCGGTCAGACGGTTCGCCAGGACACATCCCGCTGAGCCGGCACCGACAATAATATAATCGTAATCTGTCATTCTGCCTCCTAGGGCGTGTTGAGGCTTTGTGATCGCGCTCAGCTTTCCCGAGAGTTTTCAGGGCTAGGCGCAGCGATGCAGGAATGCTTGTTGCCTTTCAAATCGCTGCAACGACGCCATGGAAGCTCTCGGGAAAGCCCTTCGGGTGAGGCTGGAAGCCGCTCCTCGCTGCGTCAGGCTTGCTCAATGTAGGGCAACTACGATTTTCACAAGCCTTTCTAACGATGAGCGGCTTCCAGTCTCACTGAGCCGCATCACAAAACCTCAACACGCCCTAACATTAAAACGGGCTTTCCAGCGGGTTCATACCCACATAAACCGATTTCAGCTGGGTGTAGTGACGCAGGGTCTCAACCCCGTTCTCCCGGCCGAGGCCAGACTGTTTGTAACCACCGACCGGCATTTCCGCAGGCGACAGACCATAACTGTTAATCCAGCAGATACCGGCCTGCAATTTGTGAATCACCCGATGGGCACGGCGAATATCATTGGTGTACACGCCAGCTGCCAGACCGTACTCGGTATTGTTGGCGCGCTGGATGACTTCTGCTTCATCGTCAAAAGTCAGCAGCGCCATCACCGGACCAAAGATTTCCCGCTGCACGATGGTCATCTCATCATGGCAGTCTGCAAAGATGGTCGGTTCAACAAAGAAGCCCTGCTCGCAGCCCCTTGGCGTTAACGCTTTGCCACCGGTCAGTAGCGTTGCTCCGTCGTCAATCCCTGACTGAATAAAGTCCATCACCACCTGGCGGTGTTTGGCGGAGATCAGCGCGCCAAAGTTGGTGGCCGGATTCATAGGGTCACCCGCCAGAATATTTTCCTGGGTGCGCTTCAGCAGCTTCTCAACAAAGGCATCGTAGATAGAGCTGTGAACAAACACCCGGGTACCGTTGGTGCAGATTTCCCCCTGGGTATAGAAGTTGCCCAGCATTGCGGCGGAGACGGCCTCATCGAGATCGGCATCATCAAAGATAATCAGCGGGGACTTGCCTCCCAGCTCCATGGTCACTTCTTTCAGGGAGGAAGCCGAAGCTGCCATCACCTTCTTGCCGGTACCGACTTCGCCGGTAAACGACACCTTGGCAATCGCCGGATGGTTGGACAACCAGGCACCGACCTTGCCATCTCCCAAGACCACGTTAAACACACCGGTCGGTACACCGGCTTCGATAAAGATCTCTGCCAGCTTCAACGCGCTCTGAGAGGTTTCTTCCGAGGGCTTGAAGATCATGCTGTTACCGCAGGCCAGAGCCGGTGCTGACTTCCAGCAGGCAATCTGCAGGGGATAGTTCCAGGCACCAATGCCGGCACAGATGCCCAGCGGTTCACGACGGGTGTAGTAAAAATCACCACCCAGATCCTGCTGATTACCTTCAATAGACGGCGCAAGTCCGGCGAAGAACTCGATGGAATCAGCCCCGGTGACAACATCAACGACAGAGGCTTCCTGCCAGGGCTTGCCGGTATCACTGACTTCAATAGCTGCCAGTTCATCATTACGTTCGCGCAGCAGAGCCACAGCTTTTTGCAAAATGCGGCTGCGCTCCATGCCGGTCAGCGTGGACCACTGTTCAAATCCTTTTTGGGCACTATTAATCGCCTGCTCCTGCAGGACGGCATCGGCCACCTCGGCCTGGCCAATCTCCTGACCGGTTCCCGGATTAATGACCGCAAAGGTTTCCCCGGTGGTGTTCGATACATATTCGCCATCAATAAAACTTCTGAGGCGCATAGGGAGCTCCCAAATTTTCTGGTTACTTTTCTTGGTGGTATGACTGTTAGAGGGTCTTAGGGCGTTTTACCCTGAATGCAGGAAAGGAATGAAATGGAGAAGAGAAATCAGCTGAAGACCAACAGTCATAAATTATGTGTTTTTGCTTTAATAATTTTTACAACTATAAAGATTTGAACTCTAACTTTCAATCACTGCCGCCCTCTGGCCTGCGGTATAAACGACGTTAACGCCTTGTTTTTAATGCCCTCACGTCTACTTTTTTGCTGTCATTCTTAGCCACATTTTCTCTGACAGAATACGACCATGCCTGATTATATGAACGGAATTATGATGGATGCGCCCCTGTTGATCAGGGATATTCTGGTTTATGCCGAACAGCATTGGCCTGCTCAGGAAATTCTGTCAGTGATGCCCAGTGGGCAGCTGGATAACAAGAGCTATACAGATATCTTCAAACGTTGCCGGCATCTGGCCAATGCCCTTCAGGAGCTGGGTGTTCAAGCCAGTGACCGGATTGCGACTCTGGCATGGAACGACCACCGGCATGTTGAAATCTATTTTGCGGTCGCCTGCTCCGGTGCCGTATGCCATACCATCAACCCTCGGCTCTCCGAAGAGCAGATCCATTACATCATCAATCATGCCGATGACCGCTGGCTGTTTACCGCACCCGACTTCGTGCCTCTGATTGAAAAGCTGCTGCCATCACTCCCCCGCTTAAAAGGCGTGATCGTTCTCTCTGATAGTGAAAACATCCAGCCAACGGCCCTTCCTGATGCGCTGGATTACGAGACGCTGCTGCTCAACACCAGTGATAGTTTTATCTGGCCAGACTTCCCGGAAACTACCGCCAGTTCACTGTGTTATACCTCCGGCACCACCGGACATCCCAAAGGTGTGCTCTACAGTCATCGCAGCACGGTACTGCATACTCTGATGTGCAATCAGGCCGGAGTTGTCGGCCTGACCAGCGCCGATACGGTTATGCCGGTGGTGCCGATGTTTCATGTCAACGCTTGGGGCGTGCCGTACACAGCCACTCTGGCTGGCGCCCGACTGGTGCTCCCCGGTCCGCACATGGGCAATGGCGAGCTGCTGCAACGACTGATTGAAGAGGAGCAGGTCACTGTCGCCTTTGGTGTACCCACTATCTGGCTGGCACTGGTGCACTATCTGGAAGAAAGCGGCAAACGCATCGACAGCCTTCAGCGTATCTATACCGGTGGCACAGCCTGCCCTCGTCATATTATGGAAATTCTGCTCAATCGTTATGGCGTGCGCACCATCCACCTGTGGGGCATGACTGAACTCAGCCCGTTGGGCACCATGAATATGGCGGCCTTCCGGCCGGATTTAGATACAGACAACAGCCTTGATTTGCTGCGCAAGCAGGGGCGCTCTGTGTTTGGTCTTGAGATGCGACTCAAAGACGACGATGGGCTTCCGGTGGAACAGAATGGCACCGATCCGGGACGACTGTTCGTGCGGGGTTACGCCACCTGTAGCGGCTACTACCGCAATGAAGGGCTGGACAGTGAGGATCACCCTCCCACCCATGATGGTGATGGCTGGCTGGATACCGGCGATATCGGCACTATTGATGAAGATGGCTACCTGCAGATCACTGACCGGGCCAAGGATGTGATCAAATCCGGTGGTGAATGGATCAGCTCGATTGAGCTGGAGAATCTGGCGATGGGACATCCGGATATTGTTGAAGCTGCCGTGATTGCCTGCCCGGATGAACAATGGCAGGAACGGCCTTTGCTGGTTGCCGTCCGAAAAACCAAAGACTCGCCCAGTGCTAAAGAACTGGGCGAGTGGTATCAGAACAAACTGCCAGACTGGATGCATCCGGACCGGATCGTGTTTGTTGAAGAGCTGCCCCATACCGCAACCGGCAAGGTTAAAAAGT
Source organism: Parendozoicomonas haliclonae (assembly GCF_900174585.1). Classification (GTDB taxonomy): domain Bacteria; phylum Pseudomonadota; class Gammaproteobacteria; order Pseudomonadales; family Endozoicomonadaceae; genus Sansalvadorimonas; species Sansalvadorimonas haliclonae. Next base: position 22,866 of record NZ_FWPT01000014.1, read on the forward strand.
CGCAGCTTCGCAATGAGCTGGAGCAGCTGTTGGCACAGTCAGAAAGTATCAGGCCAGCTTAGCCTCACCACACTCAGTACTACGCGTCCGATGCTCCCAGAATACCAGCAGCAGAGAGATACCCAGTAACGCATAACCCAGTGCGGCGGTGGCAAAGATACCCAGTTCTGGCAGGCGGATCAGCATAACGACCAGACCACCGCCGGCAATACGCATGCAGCCATCAATCGCTGCTGCCAGACCGGCACAATGCTTGAAGGGTTCCAGAGTCAGGCCGGACGCAGTACCGAAGATCAGGTTAAAACCGATAGCACCGATACCAGCGGCAGCGAAGTACCAAAGCGGTGCAGTGATTGGAACCATCAGCAAAGCACAGCTGCCAGCCACAGACAGGGCCGCGCCAGCCATAATGGTTTTGCGACGACCGATATGGCTGACAACCCGTGGCGCAAACACACTGCCCAGCAGCTGCAGCAGACCGATAGCACCAAAGGCCAGAGCAAAGCCCAGTTCACCCAGACCGGCCATATCCATAGCCACGTAAGGTGCACTGATGGCGTAGGAGAGAATCCCGCCCATGGTCAGCATGCCGGTCAGGGCATAGATCAGGAACTGACGGTTGCCGAGAATAGACGACAAGTCCTGCAGAAGGTGACTCTTGGCCTGGTGTTCATGCTGTTGCCCCAGGTCACGCTTCGGTGCTCCCTTTTCCATCAGCATGGCAGCACATAGCAGAATCAGTCCGCCCAGCGCAGCCATAAAGACAAAGTTCGCCTGCCAGCCGAAGGCAATGCTCAGGAAGCTACCCAGCAACGGGGCCAGAGTTGGAATGGTTCCGATCATTCCGCCCATATAACTAATCCACTTACCGGACTCGCGAGCGTCAAAGTGATCCCGCACCCAGGCGAATGCCGTTACGGAACAGCTGGCTGAACCCATACCCTGAAGAACACGGGCCAGATACAGCACAGTCAAAGATTCCGCACTTATCGCCACCAGGCTGCCGACCATATAAAGGGACAGACCTGCCATTGCCGAAGCTCTGCGGCCAAACCGGTCAGACAAAGGTCCGGCTACCAACTGTCCCAGACCCATACTGATCATGAACAGAGAGATGGTCATCTGCATCTGGGCAGCTTGCGCAGAGAAGAAACGGGTCATCTCGGGAAGGGCGGGCAGATAAACGTCAATCGCCAGCGGACTCAACACCACCAGCGCAAAGATGACAGCCATTACAGGAATATTTTTAGAAGACACCCACACACCTTTCTTTGTACGACATTGCCTCCAACGAATGCAGAGGCTGAAATGGTGGGCTATTGTCGTTCTGTTGAATCATGAACAGAAGTGATATCTTTTCATCACCTTCTTTCCCAGAAGGAATATCTTTTTGCTCCGGTATACAACGGTGTTGTTATGTCTTTGCTGGAACTCTCCCGTATCAACCTCAATCTGCTGGTCTGCCTGCAGGTACTGCTGGAAACCCGCAGTGTCACGCTAACGGCTGAGCGGCTTAACTTGAGCCAGTCGGCGGTCAGTAAAATGCTGGCGCGCTTGCGAGAGCTTTGCAGTGATCCGTTATTTACCCGCACAGCCCACGGCTTACTCCCGACCGAGCGGGCGCTGATTATGCAGGAGCAACTCCACCCTCTGTTGGAAGGTCTGTGGGACATTGTGCAGCCCCACACCTTTCAGCCGGCGGAGTGCCAGCGCCACTTTCATATCGCCCTGCCAGAATCCATCACCCAGAATTTTTTCCAGCAATCCCTGAACCAGATACTCACTCAGGCACCAGGGGTGAAACTGAACATCAAGAACTTTGCCCGCAGCGATATGGCGCAACTGACGAACGGTCAAATGGACATTCTGGTGCTGCCGGATGATCTGGACTGCGGCCAGGATCGCATTGCAGGTCTGCATAGCAGCGCCCTTCATCCCAACACTCTGGTCTGTCTGGTCCGCAACAATCATCCTTGCCTGAAAGAACCCTGGAACCTGCAGACCTGGCTGAACCTGCGTCATGTCGGCATGGAAGACCTGATCAGCAACAGCTCCATCGTCGATCAAACCCTGCACAAACTGCAGCTGAAGCGGGAGATAGTGGTTGCCGTGAATGATTTCCACAGTGCGACCGGTGTGTGCGAAAACAGTGAGCTTGCACTGGTCTGCACCCGCCCCTGGGCCGACTATGCCTCCAGACACTATGACGTCACCATTTTGCCCGTACCAATCACGCTGCCTCAGGTGAGCTATGAAGTGTACTGGCACCAGCGTCACCATCAGGATCCTGCACACCAATGGCTGCGCAGCTTTATCTGCCGCCCTGCCCTTTATCCATAAAACGCAGAAACTGTTTACCCGTTATTGATGGTTCTCAAAACCTTGCAGAGACTCTAATCTTTGATGTCTGCTTATCATGGATAGTGGTTACGGGACCCATGTCTAAAAATATTCTGATTACCGGTTCAACCGATGGTATCGGGCTGGAAACAGCAAAAATGCTGGCAGCCCTGGGCCACAATATTCTTCTGCACGGACGCAGCACCAGCAAACTTGAGCAGGCGCGCAGTGTTGTTGAATCGATCAGCAGTGCTGGCCGTATTGAGTGCGTCAAAGCCGATCTGTCACTGATGAGTGAGGTGCACACACTGGCAAATCAGGTCAAAAGCACCTTTGAGCATCTTGATGTGCTGATCAACAACGCGGGCGTATTCCGAACTCTGGAAAGCCGTACATCCGAAGGTCTGGAAATACACTTTGCCGTGAATACCTTCGCGCCTTATCTGCTGACTCGCCTGTTGCTTGACCGACTTGATCACAGCAGCCGGGTCATTAACCTGTCGTCAGCGGCCCAGTCGCCCGTCAATATGGGCGCCTTCACCGGTGCGGTTGATCTGGGTGACAGCCTGGCCTACGCCCAAAGCAAGCTGGCTCTGACCATGTGGAATAATGCCCTGGCCCGGGAGTTGGGCGACAGAGGACCAGTTCTTGTGGCGGTTAACCCGGCCTCCTTCCTGGGCAGTAAAATGGTGAAGGAAGCCTACGGTATGGAAGGCCATGATCTTTCAATCGGTGCCAAAATTCTGGTTAAAGCTGCCCTTTCCGATGAGTTTGCTCAGGCCAGCGGACGTTACTTTGATAACGACAATGGTCGTTTTGCAGATCCCCATCCTGAAGCCCTGAATCAGGGTCACTGTGAAGGTCTGGTGAAAGAGATGAACCGTATGCTGGAAAATCTGCCCCAGCCATAGACTACTCACAATTCGGCAAAACGGGTTGATGTTACACCCAACATCAACCCACATAAAAACACCTACAAATAACAGTAAAATACCTAGACACCCGCCCGCAAAATCTTCACTATCCGAACAAACGTTAAACACGCCTAACCGTCTATCTTCACAGTGGTTTCCCGCCCGTGTATTCACAAGGAGTTCTCCAATGAGTGTCTCTCTGCCTGCAGTTATGGCTGGCGTTGTTCTGACCGGCCATGGCGATATGGACAAGCAGCAGTACCGCACAGATCTGCCCGTTCCTGTTCCCGGCCCTGATGAAGTACTGATACGCGTACGCGCCGCCGGTGTTAACAATACCGATATCAACACCCGGATTGGCTGGTACTCAAAGTCCGGTGCAGATGCCGATGATGCCAGCTGGGCCGGTAAGGCTCTGGAGTTTCCGTTTATCCAGGGTGCCGATGCCTGCGGTGAGATTGTTGCTGTGGGCAGCAATATTGATGCTGGCCGCGTCGGTGAGCGTGTCCTGATTGAACCCTGCCTGCGGGAAGCGGACGGTCAACCTCTGGAACGGTTCTGGTACTTCGGCTCGGAGTGCAATGGCGGCTTCGCCCAGTACACCAAGGTGGCCGCCCGTCATGCTCATGCTATTCACAGCCAACTAACGGATACCGAACTGGCCTCTTTCCCCTGCTCCTACTCAACAGCGGAAAATATGCTGACCAAAGCCAGAGTGGCAGCAGGCGACACTGTTTTAGTGACCGGGGCCTCCGGTGGTGTTGGCTCAGCGGCAGTACAGCTGGCAAAAGCCCGTGGTGCCAATGTTATTGCCGTGACCAGCCCGGCCAAGTCTGATGAACTGCTGGCACTGGGTGCCAGCCGTACCGTGGACCGTTCCGAAAATATGATTTCCGCACTTGGTAAGGACAGTGTGGAAGTGGTGATTGATCTCGTGGCCGGCGACAGCTGGCCGGATCTGCTCGAGGTGCTGAAGCCCGGTGGGCGTTATGCGGTAGCGGGTGCCATTGCCGGCCCCCATGTCCAGCTGGATGTCCGCACGCTGTACCTGAAAGACCTGAGCTTCTTCGGCTGTACCATGCTCGAGCCGGAGGTCTTCCCGAACCTGATCAAGCGCATCGAGAATAACGACATCCGCCCACTGGTTGCCCACAGTTTGCCACTGGCACAGATCAATGAGGCGCAGTCGCTGTTTCTGGAGAAAAAGCACACCGGCAAAATTGTGCTGACCGTCGAGGATTAATATCCCCCTCAGCACTGGAGGAACTCAAGCCTAAAGTTTGGGTTCCTCCATTTTATAGGGATAGATATGACCGGGAATCAGCCGGTGATAACAGGTGGCCAGAATAACAGTCGCCACACTTCCCAGCAGGACAGGATGCAACAGAAACATCCAGTCATGATGCCCTCCCATCATCAATAGCAATGGATTGCCCCCGGCCGGCGGGTGCGGCACATCCAGCAACAGCATCAGAAACAGGCCAAACCCGACGGCAATACCCAGAGTGAGTGGTGTGACGGCCAGAGTATTCACAAACAACAAGCCAACCGCCGCCGTAATAAGATGGCCAAAGACCACATTTTTCGGTTGTGCCAGAGGACTGTGGTGCACACCGAAAATCAACACCATGGTCGCCCCGAAGGGAGCCATCAATAACCAGTTACCGGAAAACGAATGATCAACGGCCGCCAGTGTCCAGATACACAGCGCAGCCCCTACCGCCGAGATAACAGCTTTAAGTAAACGACTCTCTTTCATAACCCTGACTCAGTAAGCCCTGGTTGTTTATAGCAGAGCGAATCCGGCTTGACCTGTCTACAGCTTGATAGTTTAAGCTGCCTCCATTGCCAAACCGAACAAGAGGTTATCGGTTGTACCGTATTTCAGAACTAGCAGAACAGGTGGGTCTGTCACGTACGGCCCTGCTCTATTACGAGAAGCAGGGTCTGATTAAAGGGCGCCGGCAGAGTAATGGTTACCGTATCTACAGTGACCATGACGTACAGCGTCTGCGACTGGTGCAGAACCTGCTGGCGGGTGGTCTTACCCTGAAAGAGTGTAAAGCCTGCCTTGATGCCCGGATTGATCGCAGCCTGCTGCAAAACCGTCTGCAGCAGCTGGACGATGAAATCCAGCGCAAGCAGGCCTCCCGGCAACTGCTTGCCGCTCTACTCGGAGAAGGCGATCTGTCAGGCTGGCACCAGTCAGTTGATTCTGTGGCTCCCGATGCGCATCGGGAATGGTTGGTCCGGCAGGGTTTTGCCGAAAAGGAAGCCCTGCGCCTGAAATGGTTATCAAAAGATATGAACGAGCACGAACAATATATGGCTGACTTTATGACGGTGTTTGCCACGCTGGACCGTTGGGGACCGGGCTCGGAAGCAGACACTTTAAAAGCACTGGCTATGGTGCCCCATGCTCCAAAGAAGATACTGGAGATTGGCTGCGGCAAGGGTATCGCAACTACTTTGCTGGGAGAGCATACATCCGCTGCCATCACCGCTGTGGATAATGAAGAATCTGCTCTGCTGCGGTTATCAGAGCGGGCATTAGAAGCGGGTCTTGCCGATCGCATTGAAACCGTCTGCACCAGCATGACCGATATGCCATTCGCACCTGAAAGCTTCGACCTGATCTGGTGTGAATCCAGCGCCTACATCATGGGCGTCGAGAACGCCTTCACAGCATGGCACTCACTGCTTCAACCGGGTGGAATATTGGTACTAAGTGATCTGGTCTGGCTAACAGACGCCCCGACCGAAGAGTGCAAGACCTTCTGGGAAAGTGGTTATCCGGATATGGGGACAGTTGAACAGCGTCTCAGCCAGGCCAGGAGTGCCGGTTATCAGCTGGTTGACACTTTCGCTGTCAGCGAAGATGCCTGGCACGCTTATTATCAGCCACTGGCACAAAGGGTTGAGGAGATTCGCCCTGAGCGTAAGCATTCTCAAGCCCTGAAAGATCTGGACAAAGAGCTGGCCATCTACAGAAATCACCTGCCCGAGTTCGGCTACCAGATGTTTATTCTGAAGAAGTAAGTGTTACTGATAATCCGGTTAGATCAACTAACATCCCCGACAGCTCCATAAATTTACTGTCGCCCAAACACTCTATCGGGTAACGACTTTTTGCCCAAGAGTGAGGATGGCTATGCTTCTTTCCACCTCAACATTGCCGCCGCCCCACAGTCTTAATGCGCCTGGACATCCCCCGGCAAGACGCACTGGTCAATACCTGGGGCGGGCGGCAGTGATGCTGAATGAGATCTGCGACTATTGCCAGCGATGGCAACTGTTCACGTCTTCATTGTCGGTATGGACACGCAACAACAATCTACGCTGTCATGATCGGGATATTACTCTGGCACTGGAGAGCAGCTTTCAATCACTCGCTAATACGACGGATCGATCAGCCTTGCAGAGAAGTCTGGCTTTCACCGGAAGGGTCATTTCCTTCTTTTATCAACCGGAACGTCATCTCCAGTACTACCGTTTTCCCTCCGTCCCTTTAGCACAACTTCAGCAGCTGCAGACTCGTGGTGAAGCAACACTCAAGACGATCGCAATACCCCAGCCAATCGTGGTGACTGATGAAGATCGTATAACCATTTCTGACCGGATCATTTCACTGGTACTGCCCGCAAGCCGGTACCAGCACGATTTGTGGTTCCCCTGCCCTCAGAAGCTTAAATGGCTGCAAGCCAGAGACGGTGTGGATAGTAAAGTTTACTGCTTAACAGATATTTATAATCCACTATTTGTATTTTTGGCCTATTGGCAGAAAGACTGTTTTAAGGTTGTTATTCTGCCTTTCTCTCAAGCCGAAAGACGGGAAAAGCTGCAGAAAAAACTGGATGAATGTCTGCAGGGCTTCCAGCACCCCGATCAGCCGGAATGTCATCAACTAAGACCGCTGCTGTCTACTCAACAGACAGGTACATTCAGCCCTTCCCTGCAAAACCTGTTTGCTCTCAATCTGTTCAGCAGCTTTCTTCGCCAGCCTGAAACTCTGGCAGACTGGATAAAGTGTCATCATCAAAGTGCACCTGTCGTTTCAGTGAGGGATGGCACTTCAGCCCTGCAGTGCACAGAACGTCCTGATGAAAACCTCTCCGATCTGATAGCTGCATACGGCCTGCCTGCGTTAGCGGACTTACAGTGTGACGGGCTGGGACAAAACCTGTTCTCAAGGTCGCTCGAACAGATTCGTCATGCCGTAGAAAATGCATCTCAAAATTTGCCCACCGAAAGTGTGACGATTGAAAACCAGCAACGGTTTCAGAGTGCAGTAGCCGCTCTGATGACACCGGTTCTGCAGTTCATCCAGCAAACATTTGCCACACCACCAGAGGACTGCCCCGTTGGGCAAATGGAAGCCTTCCAATATCTTGCCAACGCCCTGATCAATTATTACCACCCTCACGGGTACCGTGATCTGAAAGCGATCGAAGCCTTTAAAAAAATATCCAGAACAGACCAACAGCATGTCCTGCTTCTTGCCCTCTATGGAATCAATGAGGGTTTTACCCACCTTGAATCGGACATGACGATTGAAACCCAGCAATATCAGCTCAGCCAACTGCTGACTGCGCTATATACCGGTGAACTCAGAGAGCCCTGCGATCCGATAACGGGAAATCAGACACAGGAGTTCACAGAATCAAAGGATGATATGAGTGGTTACCTGCTCACTCCGCCCCTGTTTCTGAACGCAACGGCGACCTCGCTTATCATGGTGGAGCATCACAGTCACAACTGGGACTTTCGTAATGGCGGCACAGATAACTGGCCTGCCATTGTGGCCATGCCAATCGGTGAGACTATGGCCTTTCATATCAATCACGCGCACTGCTCCAACCTGTTTGTTCGCCGGGAATCCGACACCCACTTTACTCTGATAATTATTGATACCCTCGCTCCGGATGACTACGTAAGCAACAGTGCCAGACTAATGAATCAGATCATCCGCGAAATCATCCAAGGCGACAGTAATCATCACTTTGACTGCTACATCTATACACCGGCACGGCAACATGACCGGTCCAACTGTCGGACAATGGCAACACATGACGCGGAAACCTTCACCCGCGCCCCCGCTGAGCTGTTTGAATGGGTGATCCGCAACCCTGTCGCAGATAAACAGGCCGACCACACGGCTCTTCCGGAGCAGCTGTTCGGCAGCCATTTTGATAATGTCCCGTATTCGAGCTATCTGAAGCAGACGAAACATCAGCCCAACCTGACCATCCGCAGTTTCTCAACATTGCCGCCAGAGTACATGGAATACACCCAGTCCATGACCGTCCTGAATGCTAACAGGGAAAGCTGCCTCCAGGCCGGACTCGGGCCGTTTATGGCAGAACGCCAGAGCGCACTGGATGCGAGGATAGCCAAAACGACGATCCTCAGAGCTGGCAAAGCCAGAAACAGGGGAGCAGATTTCCGCCGGCTCAAAATGGTGTACGAAATAGCCTGTCGCAAGCTGGGACAGCCCCATCATCGCTACCGTACACGAACGCTGACGTCACTGGATCGGATAAGCAGGAAGCAGGTAAAAACCATAACCCAGAGTCTTGGCGGGAAGGTCACCAGAGGCTTACGGCTGCTGATGAAGAGACAAAGACAACAGAAAATCGGTATGCCACTGGCTCAATGACTCCCGGCTAATACTGACAATCTGCCCGACCTGCCATTTCTCTGGAAAAGTAAAAACTGATTTCAGTACCGCACAGATTATCACTGCCCTGCCCCGCTGATAGCATCACTCTCCATAATCATCAGCCCCGATCACTGCACGTTGAACCGGGGCTGAGCTGTTTTTGGAGTCAGAGATGCGCTACGAAGGCAAAATTTACCGCCCATGGCCGGAAGCGGAAAGTGTGCTGCTACAGGTCACGCTGGGCTGCTCGGTGAACACCTGCACGTTTTGCAGCATGTTCCGGGACAAGACCTTCAGCATTCGTGAACTGGACGCAATATTTCAGGATATCGAGGGCTTGCGTAGGTACTACCCGGAAGTGAAATCCCTGTTTCTGATTGACGGCAATGTCCTGGTGATACCCACTGACAAGCTGCTGAAAATCCTGAACAAGATCACTGATACCTTTCCAGAGATCGAGAACATTGCCATGTACGCCGGCTTTAATGATCTTCGTCGTAAGTCTGTCGACGAACTCAAAGCCCTGAAGGCGGCCGGCCTGTGCATGGTGTATACCGGCCTGGAATCCGGCGACCCGGTGATTATTGAGCGGATTAATAAACGCGGCATGACTCATGATCGTATCAAGGAAGGCATGGCCAAAGCCCGGGAAGCTGGCATCAGGGTGTTGGCTTCCTTTATCTTTGGCCTGGGTGGCCGGGAGCGTTCACGGGAACATATTGAAGCCACCACCCGGTTGCTCAATGAGATACAGCCTGACGAAATCGCGCCCATGGCTCTGGCCATACAGCCCGGCACGGAAATGGAAGACGATATTCGTACAGGGCGCTTCCTGATGCCGTCGCCGTTACAGGTGCTGGAAGAGGAGCAGTACCTGCTGGACAATCTGGAAGACTTTCCCTGCTATTACTGGGGAGATCATGGCAACAATATTTCACCCATGCGCGGTATGCTGCCACAGAACCGAAACGCCTTCCGTGAACGTATTGCCTTTCATATCGCCAACAATCCGGTCACCAAAAAGGAAGTGATCGAAACCTACGCCTGGTAGGCACTCAACTCACGGTCCCAGTAAGGCGTCTCGCCAAACAGCTCCCGATAGTAATCGATAAAGGCTTTCACTTTAGGCGACACCTGTCGGGAGCTGGGGTAAACAGCCCAGATCGATGAGCCGCTGATCAACGGATAATCTTCCAGCACCTGCACCAGAGTCCCCTGCTGCAGGTGCTGATAAACACTCCAGGTTGAGTTAAGAGACAACCCCATTCCATTCACAGAGGCATCGCGCATGGCATCCCCATTGTCTGTGCGCATACGCCCGGACACCTTGACGGTTATATCGCCCTGCGGTGTCTGGAATGACCAGTTTTCCAGCCCGGTCAGAATAACACTCTGATGATGCTTTAAATCCATTGGCTGCTCGGGTCTGCCATAGCGCTCGATATACGCTGGAGAAGCACAGATAATCCGCTTGTCTGCCGCCAGCGAGCGCGCGACCAGACTGGAGTCTTTCAAGGTGGCATCCCGGATTGCCAGATCAAAGCCTCCCCCGACAATATCAACAATACTGTCGCTCAAGCTGAGATCCACTGACAGCTCGGGATAACGCTCCAGAAAACCCTTCAGGCCCGGAACCAAGTGCATGCGCCCAAACGACGCTGGCGCTGTCACCCGTAACATACCCTTGGGCGAACAGCGCCCGGCACCGATGGCCGACACCGCCTGCTCAACACTGGCCAGCACCTCATCGGCATAGGGAACAAAGGCCGCACCTTCCTCGGTGAGTGATACACGACGGGTAGTGCGGTGAACAAGCCGAACACCCAATTCGTCTTCAAGCTTGTTGATATAGGAACTGGCCACGGCAGGCGATAAACCCAACTCCTGCCCGGCCCGACTGATGTTGTTGGTTGCGGCAACCCGCACAAATAACTTGAGGTGATCGAAGTTCACGAAATCTCTGATCCCGGCGGAAAGACACTTGGCCTGAACGGCTGCTTAAGCCGTAGGTGAAAACAGTTTTTGCCATTATGGCATACCGTTTATCGCACTCCTGCCCTATTTTCCCTAGTACTTTCACATTCCCTGCTTTCGGGAGAGTCGTTATGTCTGCTACGTTATTTATGGACCTTCCCAACCAGTTCAACTCTCCGGCCAGTGCCGCCAAAGATGACAAGGGGAATATCTACTTCACCTCCCCCAATCTCCATAACGATATTCTGGTACAGGCCGGCGAAGCCGCTGAAGCGCCGTGTATTGGCAGGATTGCACCCGATAATACTTTAACGACATGGTACCGATTTACCGAAGCCGACATGTTCTCAGGCACCCGCAAAGCGGCGCCGATGGGACTGGCTTTTGGCCCGGATGGTCACCTTTATGTGGCCGACCTGCAACTCTGGTTTGATGGGGGTGAGGGTAACTCCCGGCTGTTACGCATCACGGTTGAAAACGGAGAAGCGACAGGAACCGATGTGGTCGCCACCGGCTTTATGTTTCCTAATGGTGTGGCCTGGCGGGATGACAAACTTTATGTCACCGAAACCATCCTGAAAGCCGAAACCGGAGAATATACGATCAGCGGGCTCTATCAGTTCGACCTTGCAGAGCTGGACCCACAGATTCCGATCAAGATTCCCCGCTATACCAATAATGACAATCGTGACCCTCACCTGTTTGATCGTTTTGTCTCCAATGGCAAACTGGGGTTTGGTGCAAATGGCATTGCCATAGACGATGACGGTAACCTTTACATCGGAGTGATGGAAGACGGCATCATTGTCAAAACAGTCGTTGATGACCAACAGAATAAAGCCGGCAACAGTATTTTCTCTCAGGGTTTTATCGGACCGGATGGTTTTGTCTGGGACTCCAAACGACAAAGATTTTATATGGCCGACCTGTTTATGAATGCCGTATTCAGCATCGACCCGGGTGGCATGGTCACAACGCTGGCACAGAATGCCGACACAGGCGGTGCCAATGGCGATCTGGATGCACCGTCCGAGGTTATTGTGCGAGGCAATGAGTTGATTGTGATGAACTTTGATGCAGTGTTTGACAGCGATGAGATGGTCAACCGCTCTTCCGGAAAACCCTTTACTTTGTCAGCCATTCCACTGTAAGCCCCACAAAAAGCCAGCCTCAGGCAGAGAACTGGCTTTCAGCTGTATATGACCAGAGCTCAGTTTACATCCTGCACATCCAGCACAAGCTGCTCCCAGTTCTTCTGGTTATCCAGCGAGAACTGGGCACCGTTGTCGTCTGCCCACTGGAAGCGTTTAACTGCCGGCGTGTGGCTGGTCGCCTGATACAACCAGTAAGCCTCGGCTTTCAAGGCCTCTTCAATCGGCTGATCAATCGATTCATAAACCATACGCTTGGTGGCATTAATGGATTCTGCCGGCCACCGGGCAATCCGGTTGGCCAGTTTCTCCACATAAGGCCCGATCTCATCCGGGTCCAGGGCCTTATTAATGGTTCCATAGGCTGCTGCTTCATCGGCATCAAAATCCCGGGCGCTTAAACAGATTTCCAGCGCCCGGCCAAGACCGGCCTGCCGTGCCATACGGGAAGCACCGCCACCGCAAGGTAGAATCCCCATGGCGACTTCCATCTGCATCATCTTGTACTTGCCGCGAGCGGCAAAACGCATGTCGCAGGCCAGGGCAAATTCATGACCACCTCCGCGCGCCATACCTTCCAGTTTGGCAATGGTGGCCTGTGGCACCTTGCTGACCCGTTCACAGACCGCCTGTAAATCCAGCACTTTCGCTTCGTTGCGGGCGATAGCTTCGGTCGGCATCTCCTTCAAAAGGTCTGTATCGTAGTGGCAGACCCAAATATCCGGGTTGGCTGACTGGAACACCACCACTTTCACGCCCCGATCGTTCTCCAGCCGGAAGGCCAGCGCATTGAGATCCGCCAACATTTGCTGCCCCTGCACATTGACCGGAGGAAAGTCGAAGGTAACCCAGGCTACGGCATTTTTAACGTCAACGGTAAAGGTCTGGAAGTTTTCGTAGTACATCGTCGTGGGTCTCAATGGCTGACAGAAATACAGCCTCAACAATAGATAAGCAGCCCCGACTCTGTTCAAAATTCAGATTTTCGATTTCATTGATAATCACCTGCTAACCTTGGTGCCAGTCTTCTAACTGCGGCTGACGTTTATGGCCGACTGGGTGTGGTTTGGCTCACTGGCTTTCCCAGCCTTTTTTCGTGTTGCCGTCTATGGAGCACTGCTGTGGTTTCTGTTGCGGTATGGCTACCTTCACCTTCCTCTGGAAAAGTGGTTCTGGCATCAGGGGCTGGTAGAAGTCGGCTCACTGATACTCTGCATAACGCTGGTCTGCTTTCTTCTGACCCGGCTTTGAAGAAACCCGCCCATGGCTGACTCCCCCTCCTCTCCAACACCACCGTCATCAAAACTGGCAGCCTGGCTTCCAAAAGTGTCGAGTCTGGCACTGGTGATTCTGGTTGTGTTGTGTATCTGGTATTTGTGGCAGACCTATCTGGTCGCACCCTGGACCCGTGATGGCAGGCTTCGGGCTGAGATTGCCGAAATCGCTGCACAGGTATCCGGCAATATTGTGCAGATCCATATAGCCGACAACGGTTTTGTGCCCGCCGGTGGTGTGATTCTGGAAATAGATCCCAGTGATTACCGGCTGGCCCTTTCAAAGCAGCAATCAACACTGGCTGAGGAGCGAATCAAACAGGAGCAATTGCAGCTGGAAGCCAAACGACTGGATAACATGCCTGTGAATCTGGTCAGTGTTGAAGCCCGCAGCAATGCCAACCTCTACTGGAAAGCCCAGCAGGCTGCCGTCCAAACGGCTGAGGCTGCGCTGTCCATGGCCGAGTTAAACCTGAAGCGAACCCACGTCATCGCCCCATTTGATGGATATGTGACCAATATGGACCTACGGGTCGGCTCCTGGCTGGAAGCCGGTCATCCCATACTCGCGTTTATCAACAGCGCCCGATACTTTGTCGTTGGTTATTTTCAGGAAACCCGTCTGCAAGGGGTTTGCCCTGGCGCTAAAGCCACTATTACTTTTCTGGGGGAGGACGAAAGCTACACCGGTGAGGTAACAAGTGTGGGCAGAGGCATTGCCGATACCAACCAGAACACCAGCAGCCAACTACTTGCTGATGTACAACAGACCTTTCCCTGGGTTCGGCTGGCCCAGCGCATTCCGGTGCGGGTTGATTTCAGAGAGCACCCACCCCAACAGAAATTGATCGCCGGGAGAACAGCAGCCATTGTCGTCCAGCCTGTCGATAACTGCCCATGATTGTCCCTGCAAGCTATTACCCGCACCTGACCATCTATTTTCGGGCATTGCTTGCTGAGCTGCTGGCCATCGCCGCCATTTTCTATCTGGATCTGCCCAATCCCAGCTGGGCTCTGCTGACCATCGCCTTCCTTGGCTTGAAGGTTGAGATAGGTTCCACTTATGTAAAGTCCCTGGCCCGTATTGCCGGAACCGTTCTCGGAGGTCTTACTGGTGCTTTTATCATCATCACTTTCTATGAGCACCCAGGTCTGCTGATAGGTTCTCTGGCTTTGGTGATATTACTATCTGCGTCGTTTACCAGTCGGTATCAGGGGATGGCGGGGTATGGTGGATTTCTGGGTGGCATTACCTGTCTTCTGGTGGTGACCTTCTGCCTGACCAATACCGATATCTACAACATTGGCTACTACACCCTGAACCGGATCAGCGAGATCTGCCTGGGGGTGATCGCCCTGCTGATCAGCAGCTATCTGATCTGGCCAAACAGCAGCCAGAGTCAACTGACCCAATCATTTATCACGCTTCGCACACTGCTGGGCCAGATGGCTGCTCTGGCGAACAACCCGCAACCGGACAACAGCAAGTCTTTTGTTGCCCTGCATAGTGAGCTCAGTAAAGCCATGCTGGATGCTGATCAGCAGCGTTATTACACAGCCTTTATAGATCACCGTATCCAGCGCATATCCGGCACACTGCAGGAGACAGTTGACCGGGTATTAGGCCAGATGGGTGCCTTTGTCATGCTGCGCCGGGTTCTGCTTCGGAGTCAGTCACACCCACAGAAAGCCATGGTGGCCAGAGATGCAATCACCGAGAAATACCAGCGACTGGATGCTCATCTTCAAGCCACTATTGATCTACTCAGCAGCCCGGATGCCCTGCGACAATCACCGGCTGTTGCAGATCACAATCTGCTGCTGGATCTGCGTAATTACCGTTATACGCTCTATCGAAGCCTGACGGCAGTACTGGCTCTTTGTCTGGGCTTTGCAGTCTGGATTATCACCGAAGCACAGAGCGGCCCTCTGGTTGTGGTTGGCAGTGTGTTGATAACCATGGCCCGCATTCTTGCCCGTGCCCCAAAGATTCCTTTAGTGTCTGTTCTGATAGCCATGGCAATCACCTTTGCCACGGTCTTTGCTATTCAGTATCTGCTGGTCATTCAGATCGATAGCTTCTGGCCATTTTTCCTGTTATCGCTGCCGGTGCAGGCACTGACGATCTGGAATTTCTACCGTAAACCCACCAGCCTTATCAGTATGCTGTGCATGCTGCTTTTTCCTTTGCTCATGCCTATCTCAAGCCCGCCGGTTTACCAGCCCGAAGTGTTTCTCAGCAATACGGTGGCGTTGTTAAGTGGCATGATTCTGGGATGCCTCTGTATTGAAATCGTGGGCAACCCGGACCGGGTGAGACTGAGCCAGGATTACGTGCATGCTCTTGCGCTTCTGCTAAACAAAACCATGAGCGGACATATTCGTATATCTCCTGCAGAGTTTCGCCGTCAGGTCATGCCACTGAACAACGAAATGCTGACCCTCTATCCCGATGAGCAGGATGCGATTCTCAATTGGATGGATACTGCCACCGGTATGGGTAGCTTTAACCTGAAATTACAGGGTCTTTCTAATGCCCCCGGCGTCTGCGAACAGACCCGACAGCTCTACAAAGACGTCCAGCAACAGATCACTTATCTGGTTGATCACCTGCACCTGCCCAACCCCTCTGCTGTAGCAACGGCAGAAGGTGCTGCGCGGCAGGCCACAATGGATGCTTTGTTTGATCGGGCCTGGGAGCTTTACAGCAACAGAAAGACCGAACTGACGCTGGATTTAATGATCCTTGCTGGTGCGGTTCGGCGACACCATCGTTTTTCCAATCCCGGTTTGGACCATGATGACAGCTGATTCGGTCATGGGTCATAACGTATAGGATTATCAAATTTTCATTGAAACTGATTACCGAAAACAGGAATCAATCTAACAAAAACAACGTGTTACTCTCACCCGCAGTTTCATTCCCGGATAGCAGTCGCTTTCATTCTTTATTGCGGCGGAGAGTAGTATGCCTAAGCAAATCATCACCGATCTGAACACCCGATATACCACCAAAAAATATGATGCCAACAAGCGTATCTCTGATGACGATCTGGCTATCATCAAGGAAGCCCTGCGGCTGTCACCTTCTTCAATAAACTCCCAGCCATGGAAGTTTATTATTGTGGCAAGTGATGAGGCCAAGCAGCGCCTGCACGATACCTATGCAAACAAGCATCAGTTTAACCAGCCCCATGCCAAAGAGGCATCCCATACACTGCTGCTGGCCTATAACCCGTACTACACGAAAGAAGACCACTACCGAAAGGTTGTTGATGCCGAAGTCAGCTCCGGCCATCTGCCATCTGAGATGTACGACGACTTTTACAACGGTGCCTATACCTTCGCAGAAGCCAATACCGATGAAAGCGGCTTCAATGGTCACTGGACCAAAGCTCAGGTGTATATTGCCCTGGGTAACATCATGCACACACTGGCTCGGCTGGGCATCCACTCCACTCCGATGGAAGGCGTAGACCCTGAGATGATTGCAGAGCAATTCAAGGATGAGCTGGGCGGTTATGTTTGTGAGGTCGCCCTGGCTATGGGCTACCCGCTGGAAAGCGAAGACTACAACTATGGCAAGCCAAAGGCGCGTCTCGCACTGGAAGAGGTTGTCACGGTTATCTAAGCCCTAGGGTCTGTTGACGTTTTGTGATTGCGCTCAGCTTTCCCGAGAGTTTTCAGGGCTAGGCGCAGCGATACAGGAATACTGGTCGTCTTTCAAATCGCTGGAACGACGCCATGGAAGCTCTCGGGAAAGCCCTTCGGGTGAGGCTGGAAGCCGCCCCTCGCTACGTCAGGCTTGCTTAATGTAGGGCAACTACGATTTTCACAAGCCTTTCTAACGATGAGCGGCTTCCAGTCTCACTGAGCCGCATCACAAAACGTCAACAGACCCTAATCATTGACAGAAATGAAAGCCCTGCCAGGTCATACCGGCAGGGCTTTCTTTTTTCCGGCGGCAGTTAAAGAGCCAAGGTCGAGGGAGTGAACTAATCTGATGCCATTGTGATCTCAGGAAGCTCCGTTTATGGCTAACCTCACCATCGTCGCCAATATTTTTGCCCGTGAGAACCAGATTGATTTCGTCAAAGAAGAATTACTGAAGCTGATTGCACCGACTCGCGCCGAGGAAGGATGTTTGCAATACGACCTGCATCAGGATCATCAAGACCCCGGCCATTTTTTATTTTATGAAACCTGGCTGACCAGAGATCTTTGGCAGGCCCATATGGACAATCCACAGCTACACCGGTTTATGGAAGTGACCAAGGATGCGCTGGAAAATTTTACGCTGCACGAAATGACCAAAATTGAATAACCCTCTCACACGCCTGACCTTGAGTGCATTCACCAGCGCATAAGGCTACGCCATGCTTCACCTGTCAAAGGTTCTGCCAACTGTGGACAGACAGCTCTCTCTACTCAAGCCGGGAGAGTCAATCCACTTCAAAACCTATAAAAAAGATCGGGGGTTTCAGATTACCTGTCTGACACCAGATCATTTCCATCTCCGCGAATATGGCTTTGCCAATACGTCCTATCATGGAAATGCAGCCCACATAAAAAAACAGGCCAGACAGGTACTAAAACGAGAGTTCCCCCGCAGCAATATGGCCTGGTTTGAATACCACCGTGGCAATGGTTTTGAACCATCTCCACAAGAACCTGTGCCGTCAAACACTAAACAAAGCCCCTGTTCTAACAGGGGCTTAGCAAAACTACCATGAAGAAAGCGACTTACTGCTCCAGCATAAGAGCCAGAAGCTCTCGCGCTCTGGCAACAGCTTCCGGCTTCAGACTAAAACAGGTGCGCGGATGCTGTACTTCGGCATGAACAAACCCGGCTTCTCTAAGAATGCGCAGATGCTCAGAAACAGTCGACTGAGCAAGACCCAGCTGCTCGACCAGATCAGACCCCAGACAGCCACCAGCGGCCAGGACGGTTAGCAGCCGTATCCGGGCAGGATGAGCCAAAGCCTTGGCATAATAGGCCAGCTCTTTCTCTGCTGCCAGATCAAAGCTTAATTCATCGAGGTTTCTCAAACACTCAGCCATTTAGAACCGCCATCATCGTCAATTAGCGGTGAAAATATACCCGCCGGTCTGACAACTCAATACTTAATTACGGCTCGCCTGCGCATCGAGAAATATACGCACATTCATATATTTATATACAGGAGAGGTGACGCTTAAAATGTACGTATCCCACAGTTTGAAGAATGCGTTCAGTCCATCTAAAACTGTGACTTTATGGGATACCCACATCTGGAGTTATTATGTCCCACCCCTTTGATCGCCTTGTTCTTGATAATGGTGCCACTTTTTTATTTACCCCTTGCCCCGGCACCAAGGGTTTCAACCTCGAAGACTCTCTTGCAACCTTAAAAGCTGCTGGCGCTACAACAGTCGTGACCGCACTCCCTGACACCGAGCTGTTGGCTCTGGATGTGGCAATGCTGGGTGATGCAGTCAGCAAGGCAGGTATGGACTGGTTCCAGCTGCCTATTGAAGATGACTGTGCACCTGCAGATGACTTTACTGCAGCCTACGACAAAGCGCGTACAACGCTGGTAGAGAAGCTGAAATCCGGTGATACCATTGCTGTTCACTGTCGTGGAGGTTCAGGCCGTACCGGTCTGCTGGCAGCTATTCTGATGCGTGATGCCGGCTATGATCTGGACAGCATTATTAGCCAGGTGCAGGCTTTACGCCCTAACGCTCTGACAATTCCGGCGCATCTGGCCTTTCTGAAAAACCATTGATCGCGCATGAGATGTGTTGAGGATGCGCCCGTTGCACCCTCAACTGACAGCGTGATATTCCTTTGTAATTCTCCTCCTTCGCATTCCCTGTCTCCTAAACTTGCTGTCTTAGACAGCAACGACCACAGGGGAGCCGCTATGTCTATCGTCCCACAGGTGATCTTCAGAACCCGGGTACGTGATGAATCCATTGAGGGGGAGAACCCCTTTCGCTGGCAAAATGTCAGCTCTGAAGAGGTCTTCGCCGGCAAAAAAATT
Organism: Parendozoicomonas haliclonae; assembly: GCF_900174585.1. Classification (GTDB taxonomy): domain Bacteria; phylum Pseudomonadota; class Gammaproteobacteria; order Pseudomonadales; family Endozoicomonadaceae; genus Sansalvadorimonas; species Sansalvadorimonas haliclonae. The sequence continues at coordinate 42,204 of NZ_FWPT01000014.1, forward strand.
GTGCTGTTCTCATTGCCCGGCGCCTTTACTCCAACCTGCTCCAGCACCCACCTGCCCGGTTATGAAAAGCGATACGATGATCTGAAAGCGACAGGTGTTGATGAGGTTTACTGCCTGAGCGTAAACGACGCCTTCACCATGTTTCAGTGGGGCTGCCGATTGAATGTGGAAAACGTGAAACTGCTGCCGGATGGCAATGGCGACTTTACCCGCCTGATGGGCATGTTGGTGAACAAGGAAAATCTCGGCTTTGGCTTTCGCAGCTGGCGTTATTCGATGTATGTCGTGGATAAGGAAATCCGGCAGATATTTTGTGAACCGGGCAAGCGAGATAATGCCCCGGATGATCCCTTTGAAGTCAGCGATGTGGAAACCATGCTGAGCTACTTGAAAAAACTGTAACACCTTCGGGCCGGAGGGAACCGGCTCAGCCTGCTTGCAGGTCAAAAAGCTATAGAACCAATACCGGAAAACAGGCCAGAATAACTTACAAAAGCAACAGTCTGATGACACCGGTGCCAACTGATATCCAGTTCTCCACGAGTACAAAAACCATCATTTAAAATTGGATATCCAATTGATTCGCACCTCGGTAATTACGTATGATTGGTGACAATCTTTATAAGTACTACAAAACTGTCCACACGGATTTACGGGCAAAGGGATTTACGGAAAGCCATGGGTCGGTTATCACGAATCAATATCGTAGGTATTCCCCAACACATCGTTCAAACAGGCCACAACCGTCTGCCCTGTTTCTTTGATGATGAAGATTATGAATTTTATCTGGCCAGCCTGAGAGCCGCGTCAGACCAGTACAAAGTCGAAATACACGCCTACGTTCTTCTTCCCAACTCTATTCAGATCATCGCAACGCCCCGCCTCGATAAGGGCATTTCATCAATGATGCAGTCATTGGGCCGGCGTTATGTGCAGTATGTGAATCATCGTTACAAACGCTCCGGCACACTCTGGGAAGGGCGCTATAAGTCCAGTCTGATTGATTCGGAAAACTATCTTTTAACCTGCTACCGCTATGTTGAGCTGCGTCCTCTGCATCTGGGACTGGTTGATAATCTGGAAGATTACCCCTGGTCCAGTTACCACCACCATTGCGGAGAGAAAATCGACTGGCTGATTCAGGACCATAAGCTGTTTAAATCTCTGGGTGAGACCCGGGATGAACAGTGTGATGCCTACAGTGAAACCTTCCGCTACCGCTTTGACCGCCGCCTTATCGACTTTATTGCCGAGACGGTAAATATGGGGCAGGTGCTGGGTGGGGATGCGTTTAAGGACAAGATCGAAAAGATTGCCAATCACCGGGTGAGACCGCTGAAGCGGGGCAGGCCGAGAAAGAAAAAGGTTACGGAAGCAGAAGTCTCCTGACCACTAAACATATACCGTCGAGAAAGGTTGTCCGGCGCTAAATCAGAACACTGAACTGTTCATGGATTGATGCTGTGGCGCTAGATAGAACCAAAATCGATAAAAGTCAGCGAACAAAAATTAAATTTATTTCGGATGCCCGGAATGATAAGTGTACCTACCTGCTGAGTAACTCCAGCACGCCTCCCGTACCTCCCAACGGCCAATATAGCCCCGTTGAGGAGCCAGATGGTTCCATTCTCAGACTGGTTATCGACAGCCTTGATAGCCATAAACGCAAGAGTCTTGAGGAGATAGCGGGCACACCTTTAGATGTGGAAAACATCCTTCAAAGTATCAAGGATGGTGAGCTTTTTTATTTTTACTCAGGATCGCCATCCAAAGAAAAAGATGAACGTAAAAATTTAATCTCAAATAGTATAAAGAAAGATAATTATGATGGCGAAAACCAGTACAAAGTCATAGGTTTTGGTATAGATAAAATTACCGAAAAGCCGAAGTCAAAAAAACTCGAAAAATCCCCTAAGAAAGAAGAAGCCAAGAAAAAAGAAGTTGTTATTTCAGCTGGTAAAAAAGGCAGCTGGACCAAAGAGCTTGATGATCCTAAGCCAAACACGATATATAAGGTTACTTGCAAGCACGGAAGTGACACTATTGTTTACACCTACGAAACGGACCATTTGAAGCGAACAGTGCGCGTTAAGGGAAAACTAAAGCTTTCACCACTTACAGCCAAGACAAGAGAGAAAACACATAGAAGCGGTCATAAGCAGCAAAAATACGGCCCCAAAGTCGCCAAACATGAAGGAAAAACCGAACAGTACGACGGAGGCCACCTGATAGCGACACTTTTTATGGGGCCTGCTGAGAAAATAAATATGATTCCTCAGTTAAGAGTTAAAAATCAAAGTCGTAAGAAGGATGGACAATGGTATAAGATGGAAGAAAGTTGGGCTGACTTTATACGTGATGGAGAATCAGTGGAAGTGGACATTAAAATTGCATACGAAAAGAGTGCAAATACACCAAAGACCATCCGTGGAAGTTACACCGTCAGTAATGACGATCCAATTTCATTTAGATGTAAAAATTAGGAGTCATAATGTTCGACACAGTTGATGATATATATCAATTCATTGGACAAGCAATATACAATGCTCTGCCTGATGAGTGGGACGAAGCTAAATTCACAGCAATCCTTATAGAGATTGACCACTTTATTGAATCTCGACAACATTATTCTCTTGGTGGTGATATACATAGTTTTGATATTGAGGACACTGATGAAGACATTGCCTGGGATGAGGCCTTCTACGCCCTTTTTAAGTTAATGAGAAAATCAGAGTCTGACATACCATGGAATAAGGCACAATTTTCCCTCTTAGCTGATGGAAGTTTTGATCTAGAGTTTAAATATGATCCCGATCTTCAATGGCTAAACACTGTTGAAAGAGATAGTGCATCGTATAAGGCTATGAATAGCAAAGACATCCTAAAAATAAAAACTTGGGATGGCCTTCCTGAAGATAACGATCGCACTTGGATCAAACAATAAAGCCCCCAATTAAATCGTGTCAGAGTCATCACTGGCACGATCTACAACAAAAATAACATCAAAAATACAAAAGAAAGGACCCCCATTGATTCTCAGGGGTAAAATCATACCCCGAAGACCCTCTTCCCCACACTCATACCATGCAGCCATTTTTTTGCCAAGCTTCACTGCATATTCCTGCAAAGCCCCCACCCCTCCTATGGCATGCACAAAGGCACTCTTACCTGGTTTAAGGGTCTGTAACCAAGCGTCTGCATCTATACCCAACCGATGTAAAATGGGGGGTAAGTCATTGGATATTGCCCCACGTTTATCATCTCGCACAGCACGCCCAGCCCAGTCTACCAATTGGAAATAATCGCTTAGCGCAAAAGGAATCTTGCCTGTTTTTGTGTTAGATAACTGCAGGGGCTTTAGGTGTTCGGGTTGCTCCTGACTCTTTGAGGAGATAGCGGGCACACCTTTAGATGTGGAAAGCATCCTTCAAAGTATTAAGGATGGTGAGCTTTTTTATTTCTACTCAGGGTCACCATCAAACGAAAAAGAAACACGAGAATCCGTTCTTGCTGCATCACAAACATTAAAAAATGGTTCCGCCGCAAGGCATGAAAATATTGAAATAATCGGGTTTGGATGCCATGCACTTAACGATCCCCCCAAGAGCTCAAAAAAACCTGAACAAATTAGTGATGACAGACAACCTAGAGAAGAGACGTTTAACACCCAAAATATTGACATATTACAAAAAAGTTCAGCCAAATATGCAGCAGCCAGGTCGAGCAACAATGTATTCAAATGGGAAGAGTTTGCCTTAGAGCATGGCATTGATCCTTCTACACTAGACAGAAAAACACGTTCCAGCATACGCAATCTTGCAAAAGAGAGTGGCTTACTCCCAAAAGCTCCTGTCAATTCAGAGGGTATTGCAGATTTTGGCAAATGGACTACGGAAATCATCGATAAAAAGAAAAATGCGTCCGCAGGAAAAAAAGTTTATGTTGCAGAAACAAAAACTATGAAATATGGTGCACACTTTGATTACCTTGACTCCCTCTATAAGAGACCAGAAGCATACCTGTGGGATCACTTACCTCAAGATGGAATGTTTCAACTTGTAGAGAGAGGGGTTCATGCTATCACGCCTCATAAAGGATATGCATTATGGAAAACAAAGGTAAAATAAATTGAATATTGAATACGTACCACATTCTTTTGCCCATCAATTCTCTGAAAGAGAGATGGCATCCATAGAAAGAATGTTAAAGCTCGACCTTCCAAACTTTGAATTTGATCCAATATATTTATCACACATAAAAAGTCATCACGGAGGCAAGCCTGTCCAAAAATTTTTTCATACATCATCCGGACTGTGTTTGCCAATTGAACGTTTTTTGAATTTTTCAGATACCTCTTCAGCGCCACATGACGATAAAATATTCAATATCAGTGTCGTATGGTCCTTGATTGAGGATAGACTAAATGAATATTTAGTACCTTTTGCAGCGTTACCGAATGGGGATTTTCTTTGCTTCGATTATGAACACGAAAACCCACCACAGATTGTATTGTGGATCAATGAATTATCTGCAGAAGATCAACCACAAATAGAACCTGTTTCTCAAGACTTTAAAACTTTTCTTCACTCCCTCTCTCCTACTATAGAGCCATAAAAATTATATCATTAAGGGTTAGGGCAGTTTTTCACACTGCCTTCTAACTCCATTGTTTATAAAAGCATTCCACTGACTTTGGAGATCCAAATATTGCTCATTAACATCAGAATATAAATCGTGCCAGAGTCAATAGCGGTGCAATTTAAAAAATACAACCCTACACATTCAAACCGCTACTCTAGAGACCCCAAAATGATCTAAAGCCCCTTGAAAACACATGTTGGCTACGGTGGTCCTTGGCATAAAAAATAGACTTGATAACGCATATGCAGCTATTGTCAATTAAAAGCATTCAACAGAAACTAGACCTCGAATTTTCACATTTAGAGCCGATGGTGACAGGCCTAACTCTAAAAAATGCCCACTCTGTCCCGCAGACTGAAAGGGCAGAAAGCTCTATAAATGTCATACTAAGCAATCAATTCAAAGAATTTCTCAGCCTATACAGCCTTGATGAATTCACACTTGGGCCAATAGCTTTCTCTAATAGTGGGGATTACATTAAAGAACTTATGGAGTATAACGATACCAGATGGTGGGGTGATGGAGATCGCCCTAGTCAAAAAATAATGATTGCCAACTCTGACCCGTATGCAATTATTATGGACCAAAGCACACAGGCTATTTATAGTTTCGATGCAGAAATTGGTCTAGCTAGCCTGCAAAAAATCGCAAACAACTTTGATAGTTTTATCCGTAGTCTTGGGACGTGCCTCTTGGATAATGATCCATCCAATCAACCAGACAAAAAGGCCAAAGAAATTAGCACATCCGCAGGAAGTAGAAGCCTTGAATTTTGGAAATTATTGTTAGAGTAACCGCCACAATATCAATTATTACATTCCTGCGTATCATTCCGAATATGGCACGCAGGCCCAACCTCATAAATAAAAATGGCTGACATGATTAAAATATATAAAACATTAAATTTACATATCCCTAAAGCTATCCACACAAAAGAATAAAGAATAAAGAATAAAGAACATCCATTGATTCTCAGGAGTAAAATCATACCCCGAAGACCCTCTTCCCCGCACTCATACCATGCAGCCATTTTTTGCCAAGCTTCAATGCATATTCCTGCAAAGCCCCCACCCCTCCTATGGCATGCACAAAGGCAGCCTTACCTGGTTGAAGAGTCTGTAACCAAGCGTCTGCATCTATACCCAACCGATGTAAAATAGGGGGTAAGTCATTGGATATTGCCCCACGCTTATCATCTCGCACAGCACGCCCAGCCCAGTCTACCAATTGGAAATAATCGCTTAGCGCAAAAGGAATCTTGCCTGTTTTTGTATTAGATAACTGCAGGGGCTTTAGGTGTTCGGGTTGCTCCTGACTCTCATGGTAAATCTCTATGCGCTCCTGAATAGAGGTGAAATCAGATGTTTCCGGTGTCTTTGCAATTCCCGCTCTTACCGGATTTAAGTCTACATAGGCCATGCACGAGAGTACTGCCGCCTCATCAACCAACGCCTGACTTTTAAAACGCCCCTCCCAGAATCGCCCTTTGCACCCGTCTTCTTCATTTGCTTTGCGGGCCAAGTGTTCATTTAGACAGCGCATAAACCAGCTCAAGCTAAGTAAACGACTGCGATACTCCTCTGCGTAATCCATCACCCGCAGCCGTTCGGTTTCTCCAAGGCTGCCCCCTGAAAGATATCGCTGTACTAATAATGGACCATCAAAAAGCTGGCTCCAGCGAAGAAGAACCTCATCTGAGTTCCAGCTCTCTGCACGCTTAGTGTTTATATGTAAAATCGTATGGTAATGATTAGACATCACAGCGTAAGCACACACATCTATGGCAAAAATTGATGCCAGATGCTTTATCCTATCGACGACCCACGGTTTTCGATGCTCATAGCTTGCACCTGTGAGTTGATCCTCTCCACATAAATAGGCACGTCGAACACACCTAGCCATACAGTGATAGTAAGGTGTCGTATGGAGATCGATCAAAGTAGTACGAGCACTGGTCATAGGGTCGTTCCTGCATAAAGTAACGAAAATTTAGACCAGTGTGTAAGAACGTCAAATCAATGGGTGTCCTTTTATTGCTTTATTGTTTCTGTTTATACATATGAGACTGATCATTTAGGCCGTGTTGTAAATGTAAAAGGTAAATTAAAATTATCACCGCTCGGTAATAAGGATCGAAACGAGAGTCATCGAAGTCTTTATAGGCAAAAAAAATATGGACCCGACGTCGCCAGAAGTGAAGATAAGGTTGAGCAATACGATGGTGGACATCTTATAGCAACATTATTTATTGGCCCTGCAGAAAAAATAAATATGATCCCTCAACTTAGGAGGAAAAATCAAAACCGTAAGATAGATGGTCAATGGTATAATATGGAGAGAGACTGGGCTGTACTCTTGGAATCTGACCCACCCTCAGAAGTAGACATTGAGATCAATATAGCTTATGAAGATGATCAAGAAACGCCCAAAACCTTATGGGTTGACTCGACTATCGATGGGATAATTCAGCCTAGAGAAGAGTTTGAGAATTAGAGATAAATCATGACTAAAAACATAGAAAACATTTACCAGACACTCGGGCAAAACTTATACGATTGCCTACCAGAAATATGGGATAAAGCCTCAATTCTCTTTTGTGTATACGATATTGATGTGCGAAATACCATTGGTGTAAGTTTTGAGAACGGCAATACAAGCAACAACACAAGGATGTCCATCCCTGCAAGTTCCGAGTGCATATCATGCTTCAAACAACTCTATGTAACAATGCAAAAAGATGACTCCGATATTCCCTGGAACAAGGCTTACTTTGAGTTGTTGCCTGACGGTGAGTTTGACCTTCAATTCAAATTAGATGATGACTTTGCCTGGCTAAACCAGACTGATAGAAATAGTCCCGAGTATAGTTCACTGGATGGTAAAACCATTCTGCAGATAAAGACATGGGATGGTCTGGCTCCGAATACTCCGCGACCTTGGTTAAAGTCGTAATTCACTCATAGAAAGATATATGGGCAGAATATTAATCGTGTCAGAGTCACCACTGACACGATTTTTAAAAACACAAAACCACTCACTCAAACCACTGATCCAGAGCCATCCAAAAGCACCAGCACCTCAACAACGCCCTGACAAAAAAACAAAACAATTAAATAGTGTCAGAGTGGGTTTTAAAAATGAAATCCCCCCTTCTCATCCTTCTCAGCCTCTGTTTATATTTCACTCAGTCAACCGGGAATGCCCGCTGGGTATTCAAACGTTGAATACCCAAAAGCCATTCAAACAACCAGAAAGAGGACTTCACCATGGCTATCTACATGAACTTCAACAGCAAGAAGCCCCAGGGCAATGTGACCGCCAAGGGTTACGAAGGCTGGATTGAGGTTGATTCCTTCTCCTTCGGCGTTGGCCGCAGCATCACCATGGAAGCGGGCGCTATGTCCAACCGTGAAGCCAGCCGCCCTTCCCTGAGTGAAGTGTCTGTCACCAAGGCTATGGACGCAGCTTCCGGTGGCCTGTTCAAGGAAGCCGTAACTGGTTCCGAAGGTGTAACCGTACTGATCGATATCGTTCAGACCGGTGCCAAGTCTGTTGAAAAGTACGCCCAGTACACTCTGGAAGACTGCATTGTTTCTTCCTACAGCGTGGGTGCTTCTGCCGGTGGCGCGCCAAGCGAAACCATTTCCCTGAGCTTTGCCAAGATCATTGGTGACCTCAGCCACGCTGACAAGACCCACAAGAACAAGCAGAACGCCAAGGTCGGTTACGATCTTACTACTGCCGAGCCTCTCTAAGCAGCGGCCCGCAAACCGGTGTCCCGGAGGCTCTGCCGGAGCCTCCCCTGATACTGGCCGAACCTGCGGAGGCAGGTTCAAAGACAGACACGCGGTACAGGCACTCTGTCAGTACCGCGTGTTTTTTCGTTTGTTTACACACGGAAGTTCTGTGCCATGTCATCCCTGATCCAGGATAAACGCCTCGTCACCATTGACACGCCTCTTGGCAAGGATGCGCTGGTTGTGCGCGAGCTGACCGGTATCGAGAAAATTTCCGACCTGTTCGAGTTCCATCTTCACCTCCTGTCGGAAGACGACAACATCACGCCGGAGAAAATACTCGGCAAGCCCGTGACCCTGGCTATTCATAACACGCCAGATAAACCCCGTTTCATTCACGGCCATATCAATAAATTTATTGCCCTGGATACACTGGACGGCAGCAAACGTCTTTATCAGGCTCAGGTCGTGCCGGCACTGTGGTTTACTACTTTGGGCGGCCAGAATCGCATCTTTGAAAACAAGGACTTTGCCCAGATCATTCAGGAAGTGCTGGGAGACTATAGCTCAGTCTCACTCAGTAAAAACCTGGTGGGCACCTACTTCAAGCGCCGTTACTGCACCCAGTTTGAAGAGAGTGACTACGATTTTATTTGTCGGCTGCTGGCCGAGGAAGGCGTCAACTTTCACTTTGAGCACAGCAAAGGGGCTCACAAATTCTGTATTGTTGATAAACCCAGCGCCTATCAACAGGCTTTGACCAAGCCGGTCCCTTATATCGGCTCCGGCAGCAATCCGCTGGAAAACAGTGTCAGCCACTGGGAACGCTCTTACCAGTACCATACGGCCAAGGTTGAATATCGGGATTACCAGCCCTTCTCTGCTTCCGAGTGGATGAAAAAAGAGATCAAGGAAAGCAGCACCACCAAGGCACTGACCGGTGAAAAGCCGCTGCGTGAATACTATGGTCGCTTTCATTTTGAAAAGAAGACCGATAATCACACCAAGCTGACTGAGAAGAACACCAAACAGAAAGCCCGCAATATGATGCTTAATCATGAAGGGGCTTTTGATACCGCCGAGGGTCGCAGTTCCTGCTGCGAACTCTATGCCGGCAGCCAGTTCGAGCTGGATCACACCATTCCCAGCGAGAAAGGCAAATACCTGATTACCGCCATTTTTCATCAGGTGCAGGACAGCAACGATAAAGACACCTTCTATATCAACGAATTCAGCTGTCAGCCTGCCGACGTTTACAATCCGCCCTCCCCTGATCACAACCTTCGTCGTATTCATACTCCACAGACCGCCAAGGTTATTGATGTGCAGGCCGCAGGCGAACAGGGCAGTGTCGATGCCCACACTCAGGTCAAGGTGCAGTTCCCCTGGAAAAGCAAACAGGACAGTTGCTGGATTCGTGTCGTGCAGTCTTATGCCGGTGCTGACTGGGGCGCCAACTTCGTGCCCCGGGTAGACCAGGAAGTGGTGGTGGAATACTTCAATGGCGATCCGGACCGACCGGTCGTCACCGGTGCGCTATATAACAGCGACAACAAGGGCCCGGGCTACTCCAAGACCCAGAGCGGCTGGAAGAGCCAGTGGGAAGGCAGCAAGTTCAACGAGATGCGTCTGGACGACAAGAAGGGTTCAGAAGAGATCTATTTCGAGGCGGGCAAAGACTGGAATGTGCTGGTCCATAACGATAACACCGAGACGGTAGAGAACGACCAGACCATAGACGTCACCAATAACCGGGATATTACCGTCTCCAAGGGTAATGAAACCAAGACCGTTTCCAAAGGCACCCAGAAAACCACGGTGCAGGGTGCCATCACCATCGAGTCTAAAACCAGCATCACCCTGAAGGTGGGCAGCTCGGTGATCAAGATGACCCCGAGTGGCATATCCATCAAGGCTATGGATATTAAGTCCAAGTCTTCTATGGCAACCAAGCTCGAAGCCGGTTTGACCATGGATGTGAAAGGCGGCGCGATGACTAATGTCAAAGGCGCACTGGTCAAAATCAACTAAGGGAGGCGAATGATGAGCAAGCTGATCAAACTCAATGCAAACCGCGCCACCCAGGTGATCGGACGTTATGAGCTAGATGAAGATCTGGAGCATCTGCTGCAACCGGATATGACCCCGGGCGACTTTATCCGGGTGTTGATTGAACAAAAGCAGTATCTGGAGTGTGTCCGTTTTCTGGCCCATGCCCTGCCCAAACGGGAAGGTATCTGGTGGGCCTGCCTTGCGACTCGCTTTACCCATACACCGGATACCGAAGCTCTGCGTCAACAAACCCTGAAAGTGACAGAGAGCTGGGTGCGCAACCCGACCGAAGAGTTACGCAAGCAGGCGGAGAAGCTGGCCGCACTGGGCAAATACAAGACACCCGACAGCTGGGCGGCCACCGCAGCCTTCTGGAGTGTGGGCAGCATCTCCAACGAGGATGCTCCGCCTATGCCGGCACCACCTTACCTTTATGCCCATGCCGTATCCGGTGCGATCGGTCTGGCAGCAGTGGCAGACTCGGAAGATGAGATTAACAGCCGTTACCAGCGCTTTCTCAGCCAGGGGCTTGATCTGGCCAGTGGCGGCAAAGGCATGGTGCATGAAGATCTGGCACCACTGCTGGATAGCCCGGAACAAAAGGCCGTGACCGCCTGATCGCTCTCAGACGACACTGACCAGTACAAGAATAACGAATAAGGGACTGACACCGATGGGAATGCCCGCTGCACGAATTACCGATATGCATGTTTGCCCGGCTGTAAACCCGGGGCCGGTTCCCCATGTTGGCGGCCCGGTCGTTGTTCCTGGCGGCCCAACCGTGCTGATCTGTAATCTACCCTCAGCAACCGTTGGCAGCACCTGTGTCTGTGTTGGCCCACCCGACAGTATCGCCATGGGCAGTACCAGCGTATTAATCTGTGGAAAGCCTGCAGCCCGGTTAGGCGACAGCACCGCCCACGGCGGCAAGGTTGTGGCCGGCGCACCGACGGTACTGATAGGTTGATTATGACAAAAGCACTGGCTTTGAAATTTTACATTCTGAGCATTTCACTTTTCTTTTCACTACAGGGAAACGCCATGTCAATTCTGGATGCCGGTAAGGCCTGTGTGGCTTCTGAACTCAAGGTCACGATCACCCAAAACGGTGCCCCTATCAAGGATGCCAAAATCACCCGCAAGGTGGTTTGGGAGAATGTGGGTGATAAGGACGATGCTACAACCACCAGCGCCACTGGCGAGTTCTCGCTCCCAGCTCTTTACATGCGTTCAGTCACCCGCAGTGTTCTGCCTCTCGAGTTTGTGGCCAAAACACTGGTTCAGGTGGAAGTGGATGGCGAACAGCATCGTCTCTTTTATGCCATCAAACGCTCCGAAGAAGAAAACAATGAGTTTGGCGGCGAGCCCGGCATTTTGACTTGCGAGCTGAACAATGAGGAAGAGCTCAAGGAGTTTGGAGCCACTCTTATAAAAACCCGCTGTACATGGAATAAATAACAGGGGAAACCACTATGTCCACCTTGCCTGCCCGTGCTGCCAGCCAGATGGCTTCTGATGTTTATCTGGTCAAAAGCGAGAATCTCGATCCCTCAACCAATATGGATCTCGAACTCGCCCTGGATCGCAACAAGCAATATTTCGATCTGGGAATAGAAAACAAGCTGGAAGGCAAGTCTGGTGGTTTGATTATTAACAAGACGTCCGGCTTCGGTATCGTTTCCAAAGGTAAAGGTGCCTACTCCAAAGATGCCTTTATTATTCTGCGGGGCACCGCCACCGGGTACGATGTGCTTACAGATTTGAACGCTGGCTTCTCCTCATCCACCAGCAACCATGCTGTTCACCTGGGCTTTAATAATACCTTTAAAACCCTTAAGCCCCAGCTGGAGACGTTCTTTGCCCAGCAAAGGGAAACAATCAGCACCATTCACTGTATCGGCCATAGCCTTGGTGGGGCCCTGGCGACGCTGGCAGCAGAGTGGGCCATGCAGACCAAGAAAGCCGCGCAGGTGAATCTTTATACCTTTGGCTGCCCGCGAGTCGGTATTCTCTCGTACACCGACTATTTCGAGAATCACACGACATGTGGCGGTATTTACCGGGCCTACCACAAAACCGACCCGATCCCGATGGTACCGATCTGGCCATTTGTTCACCTGCTTGAGCAAGACTCTTATGGCCTTCCAAGTCCCGGGCACTACATTAACCCGGAATACCACCGGATGGTTCAATACATCAACACTATTGGCTCTAACGACTGGGGGACACTGGACTCCCTCTACAAAGACAAGGTCGAAGATTCTGCCATTGAAAAATGGCTGGCCTCAGACAGCTTTGTCAGCCTGACAGCCAATACCATCCGGCTGTTCAGCAGCGCTATTGGCTATGTCATCCGCAAGGTTCTGAAAGCCATTGGCATTACCATTCAAACGGTTCTGGGGGCCGCGACAACGCTATTGGATCAACTGGCTTATACCCTGCACCGTGGCCTAAAAGCCGCAGAAGCGACATCCAACTGGGTGATGCGCCTGATCAAGAAAATGGCTAAAGCCCTGGGTATTGTTATCCAGAAAGGCAAGAGCCTGACCATGCAATTTATTCGCTATGTCTTGCAGGCCATGTCCAACCATATCCGCACACTGGTGCAGAAGGCTGTGGATTTTGTGATGCAACGGGTTTACTGAATAGCCACAGCTGCTCTTGGCACCCTGGCAACATGAACGGCATCGTTACTTATGCAGTGCCCATTGCCCCCACCACATCTATCAGGCTAATGACTGCATTAATCTGGTAGCTGAGACTCCTTTTTAACCAAATTAAGTTGAGACATAAAAAAGTGAAGTGGTTGTTAATTATTTTAGGAGTTGCATCCCTTCCACTACTGCTGGGAATGATTTTATTTACTGTCGCCAACTCACCCTCTGCGAACGGTGTAACCGCCTTCAACAAAAAAATCAGTAACCAGTATTATCATGACGCCACCAAGGTCTACTTTGTCAGTGGCGGCAATTTTTTTGAATTGGGGGAACGTGAAATACCTGAAGCAGATTTGAGTTCTTTCCGAGTACTTTCTGATGCCTACGCAAAGGATGACAACTACGCCTACTATCAGGGAAACAAGATAGATAAAGCCGATGCTTCCAGCTTTGAAGCCAGACAAGGAGCAAAGTCTGAGAGCATTTTTGCAATAGATAAAAACGCTGTTTTCCTGAGCGATAAAATTATCCCAACGGCCGACTCAGCTTCTTTTATTGTGATCGGAAGCGGTTATGCAAAAGATCAATCCTCATTCTTTCATTACGATGAAGCCTTTGCAGATGCCAGTGATACTTACGCTTTCCTGGGTTCTCAATGGGAGGCGTCTTATCTGTCTATAGATAACCATGTTTATCGCGGCAGCAAGCTTGTCCCAAACATCAGCGCCAATGGCTTTGAAATGCTTGCCAATGGTTTTTTCAAAGACAACCAATCAGTCTTACATGGGCAAGATGAAGTCGCTGGTGCCAACTCCGAAACCTTCGTAATCATCAATGACTGGGTTCAAAAAGATCGCAACAGGATTTACTACAAAGGGACGCCATTGGATTTTGGCGACCCACAATCCGCTGAAAAAATCGATAGCTACTACTGGCGAGACGATAACCATGTATACATAGGGGACAAGCTGATTGAAGGACTGAACCCATTATGGTTTACCCCTTCAGATGTGAGCCGATACACGGGATATAGCTACCAGACCATCAATTTATCCCCAAACACGATCACCTACATCAAAAAGAAAAAGCTGGAGTGGATCTCCGACGCCTATTTTATTTATCAAAATAAAGTTTTTCACCGACAGGGTGACCATCTGGAAGATTCTTCCCCCCACAACTACAAGACAGTCAGTAACGATAAGGATGCCTGGTATCTGATTTCCAATGATCACCTCTATTACGGCAGCGACATGGTTCAGGGAGCTGACATAAAAAGCTTCAAAACACTGGAGAGCGACAGTCGATATGGCACAGATGATCACAGTGTTTACTGGGTTGGTCATGTTATTGCTGATGCTGATCCCAAAACATTTACCTTGGAAAAAGGTATGCATCCCGAACAAGGAGAGGATGGAAAATACCGAATAGCTGCCCCAGTTATCGATGCCGAGACATCCGAATGGTTTGATACTGGTGAACCAGATTAAAAAGACAACTCATCACCAGTATCGATAGACCTTACAGCTTTGTCTTCTACCAATGAGGCATTGCGAACCCGGTTTTTGTCGGTAGCAATAAGAAGATGACGATCCGGCCGCTTGCGGTCGTGCCGGTTCATCATGGTGATCATATCTTCGCAGTAAAAGTCCCGGCAGATATCTGAACGTAATTCCACCGCCAACTGACAACCATCGTCGCCCTGATAAAGACAGCCCTTCTCCATGGACTGGGCTGGGATCTGCTCAAGATACTGGCTCATCAGTTGCTCTTTACTGATGCTCTGCTCACTAAGCACCCGCTTCAGTGTTGCTCTCTGAAGAAAGGCATGATGATTGCGCCCCTGCAGACAACAAAAACCCCGGCAGGTGGCACAGCCTGCGACAAGATGATCACCCAGATGAGGCACAGTCGGAGCCACCAGCGGCTCTTTATAAACCTCTTCGGCAACTTCATCGTCGAGAGAGTCCACCAGAGACTGGAGATGATTCACCAGCACCTGTCGTGCATCGTCCGCAACCGGAACAACATCCCAAGGGTTATAGGGTAAGACCGAGACTGCCAGCTCATCAGGATCAAAACCACCACGGGATGCCTGCTCCATGGCCAGCTTACGCACTTCTGCCCGGCAGGCATTCTCTTCATCCTGTCGGCGTTTATCCTGAACCGCAATCAGATCCTTCTGACTGGCCGCACGGCAACCAATCTCTCCACAGAAATCACGATTCGCCGGTATATGGGGCGCGAGTGGCTGGCTGCAATACCGGCACACCCGCGCTCCCAGAGGGACAGGTCGCAACTGGCTCATGGCAAAAAGCCTTGCTGATCAGTCCAGCTGATAGGCAAAGGCACCATCCTCAGAGGCCGAGATATGCACCTTGCTGATCGGCAGATCGTCCGCCATCCGGGCCAGGCAGACACCGGCCAGCTCAGGCAGCAGACTGCGGGTCAGGATATTTTCAATATTCCGGGCACCGGTATCGGACTCCTGGCAGCGGGCAACAATATGCAGCAGTACATCGTCGTCGTAGCTGAAGCTGGCGCCATAATGCTCTTTCACCCGCTTCTCGATCCGGCGCATATTGATGGCACAGATCTTCATCAGGTTTTCATCATCCAGAGGATAATAGGAGATCAGGTTGGTACGCCCCAGGAACGCCGGTTTGAAGTGCTTAAGCAACTGTGGACGGATATTATCCAGCAGCACTTCTGGCTCAGGCTTCTCTTCCACCTGGCCCATAATCGCGCGAATAGCATCTTCCCCGGCATTGGAGGTCATGATGATGACGCAGTTCTTGAAGTCGATATCCCGGCCTTCACCATCCTTGATGGTGCCCTTGTCGAACAGACTGTAGAAGATATCCTGCACACCAGGATGAGCCTTCTCCATCTCATCGAGAAGGATAATGGAGTGAGGCTTACGACGGGCTGCTTCTGTCAGCACCCCACCTTCCCCGTAACCGACATAACCGGGAGGCGAGCCCAGCAGCATGGAGACCTTATGCTCTTCCTTGAACTCAGACATATTAATCACGGTCAGGTTCTGCTCACCGCCATAGAGTTCATCCGCCAGTGTCAGGGCTGTTTCTGTTTTACCCACACCACTGGTGCCGACAAACAGGAATACACCCACCGGCTTGCGAGGGTCAGTCAGACCCGCACGGGAAGTCTGGATCGCCTGAGCTACCGCTTCCATAGCGTGATCCTGACCAATCACCCGGGTTTTCATCCGGTCTGCCAGCGCACGAATGGCGTTGATCTCGTCACTCACCATTTTGCCGACCGGAATACCGGTCCAGTTGGCCACCACTTCAGCGACCGCCTGCTGATCGACACAGGCCTGCATCAGCGGCTGCTCACCCTGAATATCCTGAAGCTCACGGGTCAAGCTTTGCAGTTGCTCACGCAGCTCCGGCAACTGTTCGTTAAACGGCAGCTCGGACTGATCTTCCACCTTGTCCTTCGCCTGCTCTTCCGCCTCGCTCTCTTTCAGGAAGCTGGCATCAATGGTGTTGCGAATCTCACGAATCTGGCCAATCAGTTCCTGCTCTTTCTGCCACTGGGCCTGCAAGGACTCCAGCAGCTCTTCTGCAGCGGACTTCTCTTCATTCAGAGCCACCAGCCGCTCACTGTGGGCCGAATCGGCAGCATGCTCACGTTCCAACATGGCCAGCGTTGTTTCAGCGGTTTGTATACGACGACGAGTATCTTCAATCGCACCAGGCGTGGCGGACAGGCTCAGGGCGACACGGGCACAGGCGGTATCCAGCAGGCTCACAGATTTATCCGGCAGCTGACGCCCGGGAATATAACGGTGGGACAGTTTGACTGATGCTTCGATCGCCTCATCCAGAATGCGCACATTATGGTGCCCCTGAAGGGAGGCCGAGATACCACGCATCATATTGATGGCCTTCTCTTCATCCGGCTCTTCAACCTTTACCACCTGAAACCGGCGAGTCAGTGCAGGATCACGCTCAAAGTATTTTTTGTATTCCGCCCAGGTCGTGGCAGCAATGGTACGCATCTCACCCCGGGCCAGAGCTGGCTTGAGCAGGTTGGCGGCATCGCCCTGCCCTTCCTTGCCTCCCGCACCGATCAGGGTGTGAGCCTCATCAATAAACATAATGATGGGCACCGGTGAAGCTTTCACCTCTTCAATCACCGACTTGAGCCGGTTTTCAAACTCACCCTTCACACTGGCACCGGCCTGAAGAAGACCAAGATCCAGCGTACGGACCACGACACCTTTTAATGGATCAGGTACATCATCACCGGCAATGCGCAGGGCAAAGCCTTCGACCACTGCCGTTTTACCCACACCTGCCTCACCGGTAAGAATCGGGTTGTTCTGGCGGCGACGCAGCAGGATATCGATACACTGCCGTATCTCTTCATCACGCCCCAGCACCGGATCAATCTCACCATTGGCAGCGCGCTCCGTTAGATTGACGGTGTATTTATCCAGAGAAGGGGTTTTGGTCGCCTTGGCAGGAGCTGAGGATTCATCGGAACCAGACCCCACAGCCGATGTTGTAGCGGATTCTGCCGTAGTCCCCACCCGGGCACGGGCCGTTTCCCGCAGGGACTCCGGCGCCAGATCACGCAGCACCGAACAGGTTTCCAGTAACTGATGACGGGACTGATCTTCCAGCATCACCGCCGCGATAAGATGACCGGAGGTCATCTGACCATGACCACAGTCTACTGAGGCCAGCATCCAGGCATTTTTGGAAGCTTCAACAATAGCGGGAGAAAGAGCAGCCGGACGACTGCTGCCGCTTTTAAATTTGGCAATAGCCTCAGCCAGCTGCTTGGCAAGCGTTGAAGGGTTGATTTCATGGAGTTCGAGCAGGCTATAGAAGTCAGTATCACTTCGATCCAGAAGCTTTAGCAGCCAGTGCTCAAGTTCAACATTATATTGATTATGTGCCAGACAAAGACCGGCGGCACCTTCCAGAGAATCGCGCAGCACAGGCGACATTCTGTCAACCAGTGCCTTTAAATTGAGGCTTATCATTATTCTGGGGCCTGTTCCCTGTTCTTTGATTTATCATCAGCACAGATGAGAAAACTAACTTCACTGTTTGGTCAAAGCATACCACCCTCAAATTCATACTTATAGAAATCAAAAAACAAAAATCATAAATATTAAATTACAAGAGTAAGGAATATATCAGGTTGATCGCACAGCAAGAGCCAACATCATTTACGATAAAACAATTTGTTAACAATAGACTTACAAAGTATGTAGATCCCCAAAACACCAATAAATATGATCGAGTCAGACACTATACATAGCATCACAGTCCAATTAATGAGTGAGAACACATGGCTAAAGCAGAACATAAATTCATCTGCCTCCCCAGTATTCACGGCGCGATAAAGAGTAAGGAGGAATTAAAACAAGAAGTTTCCATGCTGCACTCAAAGCGCCATCACCGATTAAAGAAAGTTTTAAAGTACGGTAACTCTGGTGTTGGTGGGATGCGATCAGGTGCCACTCTAATTGGGCTGCTCGGAGGACCTGCTATAGCAACTGGTGGAATACCCGCCTCAGTAGCACTAGCTGCCATCACTGCAGGAACCGCTGCCAGATCTGCGTATAAAACAGCAGAGCATATAAAAAATCTAGAAAAAATTCTCAGAGATCATAAAGGGCAAACCGCATCGTGTGAGCAAGCCTACAGTGACGAACATAAGTATATTGAAGAAACCATCCTTCCATATATCATCCGCAAAAAAAGGGCAAAGCAGTTTAAAAAAGTTACTGTAGCTTCCACGCTGGGCGCTGCAAATGTTTTCAACGTAGGCTATGGAGTTCTGAAAGCCGGGTACAAAAAAGCAAAAGGAACTAAAGGTGTAAATCGTACATTCTATGCACATGTACTTGCTGAACACCTGGTCACATGCCACTGCGACTTTGTATTCGACATCACGGCCGAACTTTACAGTGAAGAGGAAGCACTTGTAATACGAGGCCAAACCTCGCTAGTTGCTGCACAACTCTTGGCAGAAAAAATGAAATCAACATGAATCTACACGAAAAGAGTGTAGATTCATGACTACGACTTAAAAACCGGTGAAGAAGCCCTAGCGATTAAATAATTTGACTACACAAGCCTACTTGTAGAGGCTCATACCGGACTCCAATCATCACGCATAATTTTACGAACTGGCTGGTCAATCAGCCCAGGATATTTTTTATTGATAACATCCATAGTCGAGTTTTCGGGAACGCCCTTCATGGCATAAATCGAGAAGCACCATGCCAGGATAACTGTTCTGCCAGATTGAATATGCTGACGGATACAGCTTCGTAAACGACGCTCGGAGTTAAAATCAGGATCGGTGACATCGAGGATCATAATATCCACATCCGATGGCACCTGCTCCATCACCTGGGATTTCTTTTGTAAATCCTGACGCAGGTGGCTGATATCCTTCACTTGGGTAAATTGACCATCCGGCTTGGTAAAATGCATATTACTGCCGTGGCGTCCCGTCAGCACAGTAAAGAGCTTTCTGTTCTGAGTATTGGCAAGATTGATAATGATGGGTTTCCATGAATTATCGCCGGTTTCAAACAGGGATAAATAAAGGTTCCCTGATTTTACCCATGGTACCGGATTCTCTTTCAACTCTCCGACTGGCGCTGGCTTTCCAAACTCTTCAGCCATTCTGCGTTTGGATATCAACGTCGCATTGGCATCCCCAATGGTTTGCCACTTTGTACGGACTTCAAGTGGTTTTAAGTCGCTGTCGTCTGGAACTATTGTAATTTTTGGCACAGGCGCATCTCCCACAAATAAGCTGATTAGTCATACATACTGCTTGTCGACTCAGATAAAACTCATCCCTCAACTGCAATATTTATCAGCTTTTGTAAGCTTTGTGTATTGCCCAAGCGACTATTGAATCCCAACATCGGATAATAATCCGGCCTTTGATCAAGCTGTAGCGGCGGCAGTTCCTTCTCTTCCACTCGAACATGAATCTCAAAATCCAGCTCAGTACCCGCTACCAGCTGCACCAGAGAACGTAAGGATTCCAGACGGCGACTGCCGGGCAGAAAGCTCATATAACGCTGATAACTCATTGGCTCCAGCACCACCCGGAACCGGCTTTGAATCTGCCAACTCTGCTGACCCAGCACCGCATTCTGACCAAGAATATTATTGACACCTTTATCTCGATTCACTCTCCCGGGGAGTTGAGTGCGAAGGTCTTCCGGTATCTGATACCACTCGCCAATAAACTGTTCGATATCAGCCTTTAACCCAAAGTGATGCAGGATCGCACTTTTCAAAGCACTGGCGGAACGTACATTGCGCCCCAGTAACCCGCCCATTCCGGCAGCCACATCATCCCGCAACGGCATACGGTGCTGCACATTATCAGTTCCCAGCCCAATCAGGGACTTCATGGCCAGACTGTAAATATCATTCTCACTATCTGGCTCAAGGGCTTCCGTCTCTTTTCTCTTTTGCCGCTCGAAGTGCACCGGCAACTGATACTTCTGCCAGGCTCGATAAAACAGCGAGATGGTGCGATGGTGGAAGATATCGAAAAAGTCCCGCAGCGCACGGTTCTTGTCTTTTAACTCTTTAAGAACCGTCTCGCTCATAGTCTGGGGCAAAACCCCCTGACTCCCGGTAAGCCCCATAAAAGTGACTTCCATCTGCCATTGATGGCGGCTGTCCGGATCGGGATTGTCCTCCTGCTCCTTGATTTTCAAGCGGGCAATATCTGAGGCCGAGAACGACAAGCTCTGGGAAGCCAGAAACCGTACCAGCTCTTTATGGGGAGGTGCCAGTTCAGCCACGGGCTGGTCGGCAAATTTCTCGTCTTTCGCTTTCTCGGTCTGGCTGATGGCCTCAAGCAAGCGAACAGCCTGGAAGAAATCAAACTGATGAGGCCTGGTGCGCAGCTTTTCCGCTACCGTGTTCTTTTTATTCACAGCAGTGCCTTTTCACCCGCCCGCGGCGGCCAGCGCTTGAACTCGCCATCCTTACCACTCATGGTCACAATCAGACGCACAAAAGAATTAATACTGCAGTAAACACCCAGGAAACGTTCGATCACTGAACTGAACAACAACGGGCTGGTACCGGTCAGCATCATCGAATCCAGCTCCAGTTCCACCTCAGTACCCCGACAAAGCACAACCGTATTGTCGATAGGAATGGGGGCGGTAATGGTTCGGGTATCCATACTGCGCAGAGATTCAATCAGATTACGGGTACTGGCCGAATCCTTAAAATTGTAGAGTCGTAAAATTTCCTTAAAGGCTTCGCAGGAATCGGTACCACGACTGAGAGACAAGAAGTTCAGATTCAAATGCGAGATCAACCGCCAGTAGGCGCCGTCTTTCAGGGGAGCACGCACAACCGCTGTCGGCGGAACAATGCAGCTGATACGCTCAGCTGGCGCGTCGCCATCCACAATGCCAAAGTGCGGCTGACCTCCACCTGTAGGCAGTTTCTTAGGGCGATTGCGGTTGGTGCAAAGGGTATCCAGATGCAAAACACTATGGCTGCTGATATAGGGGTTAAACTCCAGATCCACCAGCCGGATATCCACCTCGCTGGCCTGCTCGTTATAGTGCTCGCCCTCTACCACCTCACGGCGGCGGGTGAGCCAGAATGCCGTTTGCCCGGCTTCTGCCAGCTGATGCTGATAGCTATAGAACGGGGTAAATTCCCGCACCTTGCCAGAGCTGTCACTGCTGGTGACCTTCTCAACAGACCACACTTCCAGTTCTTCCCGGCGGCGAATATCGCCAATAACCGGATACTCATAACGGGTATGGTCCAGACTGATGGGCTCAGCGCGCTGTGAGAACAGATTGACGGCCGGAGTACAACCAAGGGCAAACATCTTGGACGAAAGCTGATGTTCCAGCTCTTCGGTGCTGTCCTCAAGATAGATATAGAGATGAAAGCCCTGGGACTCTTTGCCAGCCAAAGCCTTGTCCAGCCCATCAATATCGATAAACAGGAACTTCTCCGGGAATACAAAGAACTCGGTCAGTAGCCGGTAACCGAGAAAGGCATTATCCGGGTAAGGAATAATGCCCTCATCCTCTTCAAAGCCCACCGCCCGAATACAATCAGCATCCAGATACAGCGGGTGGGGATCATCCTCCCCTTCTGCCACCACCAACTTGATGGATTTGGTCAGCAACAGATCATAAAGCGGGTAGACATGTTGGGGCTGCCCTCGCAGAAAGAAGCGTGTCGTCTCACTCATCACCTCACCAATCAACGCCTCTTCCGCCAGCGTGCCAAACTCCAGTTTGAGCACAGCATTGGCATCGGTCATTTGATTGGAGCCGGGAGCCACAAACGGGCGAGGGATAAGATTGGCATTCTTAACGGAGATGGCAGGAACGGTTGCATCATAGCGGGTGGTAAAACGACAACCGGCACCTGACGCCTGTTCTGTATCCAAAAGAGTGCCTGCAGGCACTGTGGCTGGAGCATCCAGCAACTCTTCCGGCTCAAACTGCACCACAGTCATCGATGGGATTGGACGCAGATAATGGGGATAAAGCGTTTCCAGCATGGCTTCCGTCATTTCCGGAAACTCATCATCCAGTTTCTGCTGGATACGGGCATTCAGGTAGGCAAAACCAGATAACAACTGGGAGACCAGAGGATCACCCACAGTATCCGCATCCAGTTGCAGGGAGCTGGCCACAGAGGGATGCCTGCGGGCAAATTCACCGGCAGACTGCTGGATAAACGCCAGCTCCTTCTCGTACAACGGCAGCAGTTTTTCACTCATTATTCTTCTTCCTTGTGGCCGTCATGGCTTTACCGCATTTCCAGGATATCCACAGACTGGGTGACCGGGTCGAGCGCCGAATCAAAGATCAATAACTCCTGAGCCGGGTTGGCATGAAGTACGGCTTCCATCCGAAAACGAATGGTCGGATCTTCCGGATCAGGACTTTTCTTACTCTCCACCCGTACCGATTTGATACGAGGCTCATAGTGACGAATGGTCTCTTCCACCTGACGACAGAAACGGTTTAACGCTTCCGAAGAATTCAGATTAATCGTGGAGAGATCCGGCAGCCCATAGTTCGGCATCCCCTTTTTCACTTCCTGCAACTCATCCGCAGGAGAGATGCAGCGGAAACGGGTATTCATCAGGTGCTCCAGATCACGGCGCACACTCTCCCGCAACTGCCGAAGCTGAAGATGATTAGCCTGAACGGAGCTTTCATGCTGGAGCAAACGGTCCAGCACAGGAGCCATCAGTTTTTTTTCGTTCTTGTTATACATGGCTTATACATTGCGGCAATCCTATCCGCGCATCACTGATTGCTTATTGTTGTACTGTCTTTCAATCATACTACCACGCAGAATCATCAGACACTTCCCCCAACCAGCCGGAATCTTCGACAGCTTCACCATCAATGCATGAGTTGTAGCCATGAACACCTGGCTCAACAGTTTGCAAAGCGGGATCTTCAATAATGGACAGGCCATCCATAAATGCCCAAAAGGAGCGAAAGACTTTTTCGCGTAACTCTGGGGAAGGAAGTGTACCTTGCTCCCAATGGCCGGTGGGGTGAAAGGTAACCGTTAAAATATGCTCTTCGGTTAGAGCCGTCGTAAATCGATAATTTGGTGAAACTGAGATGTGACCTGCAATTTCCTCATACCACAGCCGATTTTTTAGATGATGAACCACTAAATCATCACGACATTTTGGATACAATGCACCCTCTTTGTCGTTGTATACCTTAGCACCATCTGCAGCAGCTCTTAGACGAAATAAGGCCAGTTGCTCTGGGTCTCTTAAATCACTAATGTCGCTTAGATGATTGATATTGATCCAGCTTGGACTGATATTTACTCGTGCCCCCCCGACTATAGAAACATGAGCGCCATCAGGGACAAAGTGTGACCAGGAAACATCTGGCATTTCCATATGATGATCTAAAGGATACCCATCATATAATTTATAGGGGTAGTTATTATTCCAATCATAATAATAAGAGCGTTCATAGAGACTGGCTTTATGAGGGATATGACGTGGAGCTATTAAATAACTAGGTTCGGTCAGTGCACCATAGAAAGTAATCTGGAGATGAGAAAGCTTATAACAGTGCATCGGCTCATCGTTAAAGGAACACCAACCTAAGTTCTCATGCCTTTCAACCAATGAAGACATTCTTACCTCACTACCAGTTGCCAAGATTGCTAGCGACCCGAGAATAAAGTTCCTGAAAAGTTGGAGCCTTTAATACCCCAGCTTTTAAATCCTGCTGAATTTTTGTAGCTGCAACCACTAGGAATTTGCTTCCGGGAGTAATTTTTTTATCCCAGCCTGCGGCTGGCAATCTATGCTTCTGCAATCCATCAACAAGATCGCCCCCCGACATAACTTGGTGTAGCTGAGAAGCCTGGTGATCTGATGTAATCCCTAAAGCCTTAGACCCTTTCCCTGTTGCCGCTCCTAAAGAATCCAAGCGCTTCAAGATCGCACCTACATTTGCCTTCGGGTCTAGGAATTCAAAACGATGGCAATTTAAAGTCGATCTCCCCTGGGAGGGGATTAAGGACAGCGCTCTGGACAATAACTTTGCCCCATCCTCAAAAACATACCAGTGATGCTCTGGCTCCTCGACACCTGCCCAGTATTGTTTTTGTGTTTCAAGTAATATCTCCGCCAGCTGTTCAGGGCCGGCTCCATCACGAGCGATTTTCTGTTCAGCTGTGCGCCATGTGCCTAACTCATCAACAACAAATCCCGGCGAGTAGTAAAGAGCAAATTCATTACCCAAGTCCTTACCGTTTATATTACGAGTAAAATAGTCACCAAATACATTTGCTGTTAACGCTACTTCGTATGCATTTTTATTTTTATCCAACGAAGCTCCGATAGCGCCAACAACCTGTTTAATCGCTTTAGAGCTATTTTTTTCAGCAGACCACTTCCTTTCTATCAAGCGTGTGGCATACAAACCCGGCAGATCACCTCTACCCGCATCCAATGCCATTTGTAAATTGGTTATATAGACACCTCCTCCATGGCTTTTATCATGACCATCTTGCAAGAGTGAATATGTAACCATAAGGCCCCCACAAACCTGCTGGTGTAATGCTGGGTGGTTTACATTCGAGTCACTGGTAATACCTGCCGCAGAATTTCTTAGTTCTGAGATACTCTTGCAGGTCTGCTTACCCTCAAGCGTTCTTGGATCAACGACATCGACAAACCGACTCAGCAACCCCGGATCTATAAAGACCCGACGACCACTCTCACCTTTCGTATGAGGAGAAAAGAATATATAAGTACCAAAATCCTTGGTGGGAGACTTCAACAATGACATCACTACCGTCCCTGAATAATTCTAATTTTTAATGATATACGGAACCAGATTCTTCTGAATTCCATAGGTACCGACTCACTATACACTGCAACATGCTGAATCAATCTGTCCAACAGGGGAGCCGTAAGCTTTTCCATTTTGATAGATCAAGGCTATTTAGCTCTAATATCTACCTCTCAAACGTACCATTCTCTCTGGCCTCCATAAGCCCTTTTAATTGGCCTTGCCACTGGCAATGTTCGGCAAACTCAGCATCCTGTGCAGCCGTAGCCCACTTTTCAGGCTCGCGACTCGATGTATATTTTTGCTCAGGATAGCGATTAGAAATAACTTCTCTTTGAGCCTGGGCAACATCAGAAAGTTTTATGGTGATGCTTTGTACTATCTGACTAAAAAAATCATCTATAGGCCCAGAATCTACAACAGGCTCATCTCCTCTATCACGTAACAACTGTGAGTTATCTTTCAATTCAAAGCGAAGATAATGGTTATGAGATATGGGGTACACAGTAGAAAGATAACGATATCGGCCATAGTCCCTCAGGACATTGTATTGTATTGCCGGCTCATCATTTATCTGTACAACTTTCCAGTCGTGCGGGGCAGAATTCCTTTGCTGCCCATGATAAAAATCGCCATCATCAGTTCCATATCTCTTTTTGGCGTGTTCCAGAACTACATTTTCCAAAACTTCGTACTGAAAAAGTGAATGTTCTTGACTGCCACCATCAAAATACTGGACCCCACAAAACAGAAATAGCTCCCCTGCTTTTTGGTGAAAAAGAGGACCATTGAGCTTCCAGCTCCTTGCTAATAGCGATAAATAAATATCGCCCTGCGCTGAGTCCCCTTCATACCGTGAAAAATTATGTATATCTGACTGCCGGACAGCTGTCAGCTCTTTAGTGGTGTCGGACTTATGCTGAGGCAAACTTAGCTCCAGTAGAGTCCCTGAAACATCCATAGACACTCTTTTGGCCAACCGATTAAAATCTGGAGGGTTGGGAACAAAGTGTTTTCTTATTGGCAAAATTTCAAACAACATCAGCTAACCCCCATCAGCCAAGGGCACATTATGCGAACTTCCTGTCGACAAAATTTTTTAAATGTCCCACTGCATTTTGGTGATAGCCCTTAGCAATAGATGAATTATTAACCGCCAATTTTGCCGTCGGCACTGCAGCCATTACTGCACCACCAACCTGAGTGGCTGCAGTAGCTAAAGATGCCTTACCGGCGGCAGTTGCAATAGCTGCAATCATTCCAGCAGGGCCTGTCCCCATAAATGCTAGAACGCCCGCAGTTGCAATCCCTGTTGACATCAGACCTTTCGTGCCACCTATTGCCCCAGACACTTGACCATATGCATCTGAAGCTTTGAACCCATCATTTTCATTTCTAACTCGCTGATAAGCATTCAGCCCTGCTCCAACCCCACCCCATTGCGAACCAACCTGTTCAACAATATTCGCTGGATTGCTATTGTAATAATCACCTTTAAAAGTCATGCCTAAGTTTTGTCCAAGGTTGTATGCGCTATTTAAGCTGGAAGTAGGACTACTCAGGAACATAGTATGTTTTTCTCCGAGACGAACACCTTGATCTCTGAGAATGCGCATTGCCTGCGTCAGAATTGCAGAGCCATTTTTCTGAGTGATCCAGCGGACTTTTATTCCATCATCTCTTGCAGCTTTCTTCATAACATCTGCAAGTAGAATGGCCGACTCTCGGTTAGTCGTTGAAGTCTCGGGCTTAACTGCAGCCTTTAGTGCTCGCCAACCTTTAAAGAAACCGCCCGAAGGGGTAAAAAATAAGTTATAGCCAATCTCCTCGACCCTTCCTGTACCTACTTGTTTAACATTATCAATATGATCTGCTACAACGGATGCAACAGTGTCAGCTTCATTTCCTGTCCCATTGATTCCGACAAGCACCCACCCATTAGCATGGCTTTTTTCGTCCAACTGGTTACCTTGCTTACTCTCCCTCGCTCTCCACTGCCTATCCTGCTTCACAGCTTTCATTAGCTGTGGGGTTTTCTTTGACCTACGCTCTTCCTCATATGCACTATCTACCTGTATGTCGGTTACAACATAGCTATTATCCATTGAGCCGTAATAGCTCACAGGATGAACTGTTACGCAGCATCCAGGCAGGTTCATTTTGAATGACTCATCACCCTGACTACGAGCACTGGAGATATATACATAGTCACTTGAAAATTTACTGCACCTGAGACGCTTAATTTCTCGAACGATAAGATTTGCCCAATAATTTGACTGCCCTCGTGATTCCAATGCATCAAAGGTTGCCTTTGCCAATGGTGTCGCATACAAGACTCGCCCCTGGTCGCCAGAGGTTAAACGCACCAGATTCTGATTAACGACACTCATCTCAAACTCCTTGAGAACATATTTTCTGTTTACTTTAAACAGCCAGCTACTTCATCCCTGCCAGCTCAGTTATTAATCGTCATTCCAACGGCATAGCGTGGAGAGCTTTGAGGCCCCATTGCGATAACGTTCTTCGCTATTAGAAATATCACAGACTAAATCATTTAAAAATTGACCTGCGGTATCATCGTATAAGCCTTCCAAAAACTTGGTGCTATACCAGAGATCAACCTTTTCACCCTCGAATTCGATTTCTATGTCAGCTTTTGCAACAAACTGGGCAAGCTTTGTCATCGTCAAAGTTTCTTCATGTAGTGGAAACTGAAAGGCTCCGTTTCTATCAGTTATAACCTTTTGAAAAATTCCGCCCTCATTACCATTCCACCTAAGACGACGAATCATTTTGATATTACTGAGAGGCTTACCATCTTTTTGCAAAACTCCTTCTATAGGAGAAGCTATAACATATGTTTTCTTTTCCGATTTATTCAAAAACATCTGTATCATCTCAGCTTCTCCATTTTTCGTATCACATCCCGCAGCAAACAAAGCAAGGATTAGAAAAACAATATATCGCATAACAAGCCCCATCCTCAGCCTATCCATATTGACTACTTCATCCCTGCCAGCTCAGTAGTTAATCGCAGCTCCGACACCAAATGGTCAGCGCTGTAATGGGGTCTTAAGTAAATTGTGCTGAAGTAGGCACCAGCCGAGCCGGGCTGCTCCCGCACTTCCACCCTTGCCTCCCGCAACGGGTAGCGGGCCAGCATCTCCCATTTGAGATCATCCCGCCCGGAAACATACTGACTCAGCCACTCCTGCAGAAAACGCTCACAGTCCTTGGCGGTAATAAACTGGCCGACCTTGTCCCGAATCATCACCTTGATGTAATGGGCAAAACGGGAAGCAGACAGCACCTGCTGCAGCATGGCACTGATACGGGCATTAGCAGTGGCTGATTTATCTTTGAACTTCTTGGCCTTATGCAACGATGGACAACTATGAAACGCGGCAAAGGGTGTATCGTGACAGTGGCACAAGCTCATTAACCCCTGGTCGGATAAATCCCGCTCGACGGTATCGGTAATCAAAACCGGCGTGAGAATCTTGTTGGCGGTATCGGCGCTGTCTGTCGGGTAATCCTGAGGCAACCATGAAGTAACAAGCCCACCTCCGTAATAGTCTCTAGGCACTCCACGGATATGGGCAAACCAGCCTGCCTCGCCAAACTCTCGAATCAAAATACTGCCGAAGGCATAGCAGGCATTCCCCCACAGGTAGTCACTACCATCGGGTGTGGAGGTATCTTCAATAAAGTTCAAGCCATATTGAGACTTTTCCGGATAGGGTTTACGGATCAGGAAGCCTGGCAGGGTAATCGCCAGAAAGCGGCTGTCTTCACTTTCACGCAGGGAACGCCAGCGCAGATACTCTTTCTGGTTAAACAGCTCTTCATAATTCAATGGATGACCAAGACTGGAAAAATCATCCAGTCCAAATAGCTGTGGTGCCGCGCTGCAGATGAACGGCGCGAAAGACGCGGCTGCGATCTGAGACAATCCCTGCAATGTATGTACATCGTCGTAAGGGTGGCCCGGATAGGGGCGATGGGAGACCTGAAAGTCTCCCAGCAGTGCACCAAAGGGCTGGCCGCCGGCCATATCAAACTCTTCACTGTAGATCAGCCGGAAAAGACGACTCTGGGTTGCATCCGGAGCCCGCTCAATATCCTTGGTCACTTCACGCCAGCTGATATCCAGCATCCGCACCCGGGTCATGCTGAAATGCCCGGCTAGATCAACCAGACTCCACAGGCCGCGCCAGCTGCTTTCCAATTTTTGGAAGCGAGGATGATGAAGAATGGCGTTGATCTGTTCGTTGATTTGCTGGTCTATGGCAGAAATTTCGGCGTTCAGGTGGTTTTTCAGATCATCGACAGATTGATGAGCCACCGCTCCCCGGCTTAAGGATTGAAACCAGTATTCCAGTGCACGGCTGTCATCGGGTTCATAAAGGAAGCGTCGTAAAGCCGTGCCATGATCAGCAGGCGCAGCAGCTTTGTACACAACATCCACCTGCGTACTGCCTTCCTGCCCCACAATCAGATCATCCTGCACACCAGCTTCCTTTATAGTGTTTGTTGAGTGTGTTCTTTCAGATAACAGCCTCCCGCAGCCACCAGGCTGCGGGAAACGTACAACAGTGGCTTAGCTTGGTGATGGAATATTGGCCACCATCCGCAGGGAGGTGGTCAGCTCTTCCATTTGCAGCCACGGACGCAGGTAGGCGACAGCACTGTAGGAACCAGGAGCACCCGGGTTTTCCTTCACTTCTACACGGGCAGCGGCCAGCGGGTAGCGGGCTTTCATCTCGGCAGAGGCATCCGGGTTACCGTTGGTGTACTGGGCAATCCACTTGTTCAGCCAGATTTCCGCGTCCTTGGCTTCCATAAAGGAACCAATCTTGTCCCGCGCCATCACCTTCAGGTAATGGGCGATACGGGCAGTTGCCATGATGTATGGCAGACGGGCGGAGATCGAGGCGTTAGCAGTCGCATCCGGGTTATCGAAAGTCTTTGGCTTCTGGGCAGTCTGCGCACCAAAGAACACGGAGTAATCGGTATTCTTGTAGTGACAAAGAGGCAGGAAGCCCTGACCACTCAGTTCAGCTTCACGACGGTCGGTAATACCGATCTCGGTCGGGCACTTCTGGTCGGTGTCACCATCATCACTCTTGAATATATGGCTCGGCAGACCTTCCACCTTACCGCCACCTTCGGCACCACGGATAGCAGTGCACCAGCCGTTCTCGGCAAACGACTTGGTCAGGGTAGTCCCCATCACATAAGCGGCATTCATCCAGGTGTACTTGTCGTGAGCAACATCAACGGCCATGCCGCTTTCATCCAGCGGGAACTCTTCATAGTTGAAGGCTTCCACCGGCTTGGAGTTGGCACCGTAAGGCAAACGGGACAGCGCCTTCGGCATCACCAGCGAGACAAAACGTGAGTCTTCACTGTCACGGAAGCTGCGCCACTTGATGTACTCCTGGGATTCAAAGATCTTGGCCAGGTCACGGGGCTTGGACAGCTCAGTGAAATCATCAAAGCCAAACATCTCAGGGCCGGCAGCCGCTACAAATGGGCAGAAGCCAGCAGCCGATACGTTGGACATCATGCTCAGCAGATCAATATCTTCCGGGTGGCTGGTGAACTCATAGTCACCAATCATGCAGGCATAAGGCTCACCACCGGCAATACCGAACTCTTCCTCGTAAACCTTCTTGAAGATCTGGCTCTGGTCAAACTCGACCGCCTTGTCCAGATCCTTGAACAGTTCACGCTTGCTCAGGTTAAGCATGCGGATCTTCAGGTTGGTGCTGGTTTCGCTGTTCATCACCATATGGTTCAGGCCGCGCCAGGAGCCTTCCAGCTTCTGGAATTTCTCGGCATGCATAATAGCTGCCAGCTGCTTGGAGATCGCCCGATCAATGGCATCAACGGCAGAGTTGATGGTTTTGGTCAGGTTACGATCCCAGCTTACTGTGCCCTGCAGAGCCTGCTTGGTCAGGTTTTCCAGCAGGTCTTTGGCTTCATCCGGTTCAGTCTGCTTGGTCGCACCAATGGCCTGATCCAGAAGACTGCTGGACACTTCCGTGGTAACAACACCTTCTTCTACCGCGCTTTCAGTTTCCGTGCTCATCAGGCATCCTCCCCGCCATCAGTCTTCAGGCCCAGATCTTCCGATACCTTGGCGATCTGGTCGGTGTTTTTCAGAATGGATTCCAGAACCTCTTCCAGTTCTTCGGAACGGTCGGCCTTGCTCAACAGATCACGCAGTTTGTTACGGGCGGCCAGCAGCTCTTTCAGCGGCTGAACCTGATCAACGATGCTTTCCGGCTCGAAGTCGTCCATGCTGTTGAAGTCCAGATCCACAGCCATTTCGCTGTCATCACCGGCCAGAGTGTTCTCAACCTTCATTTCCAGCTTCGGGTTGATCTTGCCCATCACCTGGTTGAAATTATCCCGGTCAATCTGCACAAACTTGCGCTCTTTGAGGGACTTCTTGCCTTCGGTGTTATCACCGGAATAGTCACCCATCACCCCGGCAACGAATGGCAGCTCCTTAACCACTTCTGCGCCATTGGTTTCCACATCGTAGGTGATATGAACGCGAGGCTTGCGCACCCGCTTGAGTTTGTCATGAATGCTGTCTGACATTGTTGTCTCTCCCTGTCGTTTTTTATCAGTCTCAAAAATGAGATTTTGTTATTGCCTGTAATTCCTGAACTGCTTTTTGCTTTACCAGCCCACATCCTCGGAAGCCGGTTCAGACGGTTGCCCCCAGCCATCATTACTGGCTGGCTCTTCACTCTCTTCAAAACCACTCTCGACCGGTGCGGCAGCTGCAACGGCGGTGGGTGGCGGAATATATTGGGCGGTGGACGAACCATCCATCGCCACACCGGTCAGCTGGCTGAAAATGCCCCGGGCAGTTTCTTCCGGCATCAGCTCCATCATAAGCTCGGCCACCGTCATACGACCCCAGCGCACCAAACGGTCGATACCATCTGCAATCGGGGTATGGGGTTCATAGGTGCGGAAGTATTTACTCACCTCTTCCAGCTGTTTGAGCGCCTGCTCGCGGTCAACAATTGGTCCGGCCATCATCCCTGCCCCTCCCTGAATCACCGCGCGGGTGACAGATTGTTCGGTATCGAATCCTGATACTTCGGTGTCGCTGTCCGTCGTGTACTCCTCAGCATCTTCCTGAGCACTCTGCGCTTCCGCTCTGGCAACAATGTCCTGACACAAGAACCGGGCAGAGCGCAGCACTTCATCCAGGAGTGAAGTAATCTGACTGCTCGGTGGCGCGTCATGGGAACAGTGCTCATAGAGCGCATCATTCAGGGCTTTGTATTCGCTGTTGCAGATTTCCAGATCATCCAGCAGATCGAGGTAGAACTGATCACCGGTGGTAGCAATTGTCTGTTGTACATCTTCCAGCGAGCTGCCCAGGGTTTCATAACGCTCTGCCCGCTTCTCTTCATCACTGATCTTGCTGGCATCGTAAATCTGCTGGTATTCAAAGAAGCTGTACTCGCCTTTGTTACCTTCGGCGGTGATCGGACAGTTGCGGATCGGCGTAAGCAATGTACCTTCAGCCCCGTCGCCATTGAGACCAGTGATCGGCGCAACTTTTGTTTCCAGCCCGTCTTCATCCGGCTCCGGATAGAGGCCATCCCAGAAGTTATCCACCAGCCCACGCAACACTGTCAGGCCATCACGTAAACCGGCAAAGCCATACAGACGTACAGCGGCTTCTATCATCCAGCCGGCAATCTCCAGATCCTTACTGGTGTTGGCCAGAATCTGCTCGCCCTTTTCCAGAACAGGCTTCCACTGGGCCAGTGCCTCGGCACGGATATCCGCATCAAACATGCCGGTACGCTCCGTGGCGCGGGCAGCGTTACGGGCATCTTTGACGATGTAGTAGTCCGATGTCGGGGAACGATCTTCCCGGATATCACTGCCCTGGGGCGTGTCATCCGAGATCGGCTCCAGAATCTTCTCGACATCAATAATTTGTGCTGACGGCATAAGGCCTCCAATCCCTTGTGAATCTTGTTTTATGGGGCGTCCCAGTCACAGGCCTGCCACTGTCCGCTCAACATGGCGGTAAAACTGCGCGGCTCCGGCAGACCTTTTTTAAATAACATCATGGGCGGCATATTCGCTGAACCGGCACACCGCCACAGGCTAAAGCTGTCATCGTGAAGACTGAGGCCGGCATCCACCATCCGTGCCCAGCCATTTCCCCGGTCATCAGGCTGCGCCACACCCCGAATCAATGAGTTCCGGTTAAAAGCGACACCATTGGCCGGCTTGAGTGCTTCAACCGCACGAACCAGTCGTTCATCCACCTCATCAGCCACCAGACTCTCCTGCAACGCCTGCAGGGCAACCTGTTCCCAATGGCTGAACAGATCTTCGTTTTCCGC
This sequence comes from Parendozoicomonas haliclonae, assembly GCF_900174585.1. Taxonomy (GTDB): domain Bacteria; phylum Pseudomonadota; class Gammaproteobacteria; order Pseudomonadales; family Endozoicomonadaceae; genus Sansalvadorimonas; species Sansalvadorimonas haliclonae. The sequence continues at coordinate 76,033 of NZ_FWPT01000014.1, forward strand.
TAAAAACGTCGCGGGACGTTCATCCGCAGCGAGCGGCATGGCAATAGTAATCGGAAAGTAGCGCCCTACCCTGTCTACGCTCGGCACCAGAATCCCGGCCCAGGCCCGGTTGTCGATCACGCCTGCGGTCAAAGCAAAGCGCCAAATTGGGCTGGTCAGGTAAATATCCAGCCAGCTTTCGCCATATTGCTCACGGCTGGCAGAGACCGACTGCTGCAACCACTGATCCCAGCCATTGATAAAGCCCACCGGCAAGCCGCGATCAATAAAGTCGCCATGGGCCGGCAGCTTGCCGTAAAAGCCGCTGATCCGTTTTGCGGCCGGTACAGACAAGGCTTCCGCTGTATGACTCAAACCAACATCCATACGGCTTCTCTCTACAACCGTGAGGACAGTTTGTACTGTCGTAGCAAAGACTGGTTAAAAGGATTCACACTGCTGTTAGCGATTAACCGGAAGCGGGCCTCACGACCATTTTCGTTAAAGGTCAGTTGGTACTCACGGGGGTCTCCGGTGGCATCCAGCTTGGATGCATCCAACAACCGGAACCAGGCCCAGTCACCTTCAAACTGTTTGCGGTTTACGGTTTCATTCAGGTCTTCAAAAACAATCCGGGCACGGGAGCTGTCCGCTGAATCCCAGTTAAATTTCTTCAATACCTTCGGACCGTGGGAGTAACTCAGTCGCTGATCGCCCAGTTCCAGGGAGAACAGGCGTATATCGGAATCCAACTTCGCCGGTTGCAGCCCGAAGCCCACCAGCAGATCACTGCCACCTTTATAGAACGACTGTCGTATCTGAGTGGCCCGTTTTAACTGCTTGAGGCTACTGCCGGAAATGGCAAGACCACGGCCATCCAGCTTCTTGGTGCGCCAGGTGCGGGTACTTACAAACGACTTGAGATAATCAGCAAAGAACTGAGCTTCAACCCCACCCGGCTGGAAGAAACGGTTAAAGTCCTGCAGCGGCGCTTCACTCTCAGCAGTGGCTAATGGGTAACGACCGGCCAGACTGCGCTGATAGACGGCGTAGACTTCTTCATTCCAGACGTTATTCACATAACGACGGGTCTCACCCAGCACCAGATTCCAGCTGGAATCGGCCATCTCATTCAACCAGGTCTTCACCGGTTCTGGAGATTGTGCGGCTTTTATACGTACACGCTTGATCACATCATTACCGCCGCCCTGAAAGCGGGCGCGGGCAACCTTAAAGGCCTGCTCGCCAGAATCCGGCGCATGGGCAATCTCGCTGAGAAAATCATGGAGTTCACGCACCACCGCCAGAGTATCCTGCAGCTGTGGCGATTGAACGTTGCGGGTCTTCAGCAGCCCCTGGATATCCTTGAATTCCATATCCACGACAGTGGGCTTACGCGTCTTGGCCAACAACTGACTGGCGGCATCAGCGCCGGGAATGGCACTGCCCCCTTCGGGGATTTCCAGTTCTGGAGTCAATTCCGTGTTTTCTGCGATGGCAGTCAATACACCCTGCAGCGGTGAATAAACCGGGTCCGCCATCACCTTCAGGCTGGCTGTGGCTTCGGTCAGACTGTTGAAAGGCTTAATATGGAAACGATCCAAAAAGCCTTTCCAGTACTGGCCGTATTCAGTGAGGTAGATCTTGCGAATCTGCTCGGCGATCTTCTCACGGTCAGCTTCGGTAAAGTCTTCCCCTTCGGTCTGACCATAAAGCCAGCGATCCTGTTCCAGATCCGTGAGCAAAGGTGAATCCGCACTAAAGTCGGCACGCTCATAAGCACCGCGGGTAAAGATGGCCGGCGTGACAAAGGTCGCGTTATCAGAGGCAATACCGAATACCTTTTCGGTATCCCCACCAATCACACTGTAAGTATCCACTTCACCACGCAGCTCGGGATCATTCTTGAGCTGGCCATACAATCGCTGGGGCACGGGAATACTGCGAATCTGCTGACGGGCACGGCTGATCAGTCGCTCATCACCGGACAGTTCACCCACCTGCGCCACTACATCCTGTGACAGTAGACGTTCAAGGTGGGTATTCAGCTGTTGCTGCTGGGAGGCCTGACCGGAGAGAGTGTCCTGCCAGTGCAGCTCAGCCCATTTGACAATGACTTGAGGGTCCCGACGTTCCGGTTTCAGCAACATCAGGTAGACCCGCAGCAGTTCAATCACTTCACCATCAGTGCCTGCGCCAAAACGCAGCTGTTCTTCTATGGTCCGTTGCACCGAAGGCAGGAAGACTGATATCAACTTTTCGTCGTACAGAGCATCGGCAGCTCGATCGACAGCACTATCATAAAGACCCAAAGAGGTCAGCCAGGGATGCTCTTCCCGATCATAAACGGTACTGGCCGACTTCAGAGCATTAATAGCCGGAAGCAGCTCAATCGGCTTGGCCTTGCTGTTAGGGCGGGACGTTTGTTCATTGAAGAGGGCGACATTGTCATTCACTTCGCCCATCAGTTGTTTGTTCTTGCCGACACTCAGCCCCCAGACGCCCAGCGTGCCAAGGGTCACCAGCGCCAAACTAGCCAGTGTCGCCCGTCGCGCCCAACGGATACCGGATTCAAACTTCTGGTTCACACCCACCAGATCAGATTCCGGGAAGATCACATCTTTCAGCAATCGGCTGATAAAGAAGCTCTTACCACTGTTAACCTGCTGTCGGCCAAGCTCTCTCGGCAAACCAAAGCTGGAAGAAACCGAAGCCATCATCCGGTCAATCGGCGTCCCTTCCTGAGTGCCGCTGGTCAGATAAACACCCCGCAACAGCGGGCTGGCATGGTACTGATTATCGGTAAAGGTCTGCTTGAGGAAGTCGGAGACAATCTCCTGCAAATTACTCATCCGAGCCGGGAAGCCCTGCAGGAGGGAACGTCGCTCAATATCCCGCTCCTGATGAACCAGACGCAGAACACGCTCATTGAGTCGTTCAATCAGCTCTTTAAACTCGCCATCAAAACGACTGAGGTCAACCCGACCACGACCGTCTTTCTCCATGGCATTAGCTGGCAGCTGGAAGGTCATACCCCAGACCTGTTCCCGCTCGGCCTGAGAAAGATTGGCAAAGAATTCACTAAAGCCGGCAATCAGATCGGTCTTGGTAAACATCAGATAGACCGGAAACTCTACGCCGAGGCGTTCACGCAGTTCATCCAAACGGGCACGAATCACCTTGGCATGCTGATGACGCTGTTCTTCCGTCTGCAGCATCAGATCCTGCAGGCTGATAGCTACCATCGCCCCGTTAATCGGGCGACGACGACGGTATTTTTTCAGCAGATCAAGAAAGCCGGTCCAGGCGGCATTATCCACGACCCGATGACTGTCCTGAGTCGTGTAACGGCCTGAGGTATCAATCAGCACGGCTTCATTGGTAAACCACCAGTCACAGTGACGGGTTCCGCCAATACCACCGAGCGCGGCCTTGCCATGACTGCTGGCCAAAGGAAAATCCAGACCGGAATTCACCAGCGCCGTGGTTTTACCAGAGCCTGGCGGGCCAATAATGATGTACCAGGGCAATTGATAGAGAGACTTGTTTCGACCGGAGACACTAAACCGGGATTTTTTCATAACGCCCATGGCATCACTGAAACGGGAAGACAATGCCGCCATCTCTTCACGGGTACGGTCGTCTTCCGGTTCGCCACTCTCAGCGGCGCTGGCCGCCTGAATACCTTCCACCAGCCCATTGTTCTGGCTGCGTTCCCGCAGCATCACCACCAGCCGCCAGATCACCCAGGTAAACGTCATAACCAGAATAATAATGCCGCGGGTGGCATAACTCAGCGTGCTGTTCTCTTCCCCGAAACGCACATAGTCAGCACCAAACCAGATAACGATGCTTAAGGCCAAAAGACCAATAATGCCGATCACCCAGGGGTTGCCCAGAAATGCGATCACCCGTTTCATACTTCACTCCCTGAAATCACTGCCATGGATACGCTCATTGTCCCTGCTCCTGAGCTGCCATCAGCTGCTGCATGGCTTCGATAACCGGCTCATTGCCCTGAAACAGCCAGACTGAAAACCCGGCGTAAGCCATAACCAGCACCGCCAGCGCCGTTGCGCCATACACCCACAGGGGCACGTACTGCATGAGTCCTTTGCCTTTGCCGCCGGAGCCCTGCCAGCGGGGCGACAGTTCATTTTCCCCATGATCACGATGGGCCTGAATTGTGCGATACAGGTTGTCCCGCACAGTCTCCAGCTGGGCATGACCATTGGCCGCCAGCTTGAACTTGCCTTCAAAGCCCAGACTCAGGCAGATATAAAACAGTTCGAGAATATCGAGATTGATACTGGCGGTTTCCTGCAGCCGTTGCAGGATGGCAAAACACTTTTCCCCACCAAAGGTTTCCCGGTGAAAGGTGCTGAGCAGAGAGCGCTGACTCCAACCACTGCGAGTTCCCCAAGGGGTATTCATCACCGTTTCATCAAGTACGGTACACAACAGATAGCGGGCGGCGGCCACCTGTTCCGGGCGAACACCCTGAACCGTCAGCGCCTGATCAAACTTCTGAATCTCCCGGGTCATCAGCTGGTGCAACTGGGGTGCCTGATTATATTCCGTGGTTGTACGCAGCTTGATCATCAGTGCCAGCAAGGTTGAAGCGGCATCGACAACCGGATTCAAACCATCCCGCACCCGAAACTCGTCAGCAGGAGAAGGCATACCCGATGGCGGCACAGCAGCCGGCTGTGGCTGTTGAGGTGCGCCGGCTGGCTGATGACTGCCCGGGGTGGGAATAATAACGGTGCGATCGTTCATAGCTTTCGTCCTTGGGCCTTAATTGCGAATCGCCCACAATTCCATCATCAATCCGGGGAACTCCGCCCCCAGATGCACAGCAAAACCGCCGGAGTTTTTCATCGACTCCCAGGCCTTGCCGGTGCGTTCCAGCTCGAAATAGGCGAAGCCGGCATGGTAAGGAATCTGGCGCGGTGCAACCGGCAGCGGCCGCAACATAATGCCGGGCATGGAAGCGCTGATCAGTTCCCGAATCACCTCAACCGGTGCCACCTTGGCCTGGGACGGGAAGTTATTGCGCAGAGCATCGCCGGGAATATCTGCCTTCACTGCCAGTACAAAGGTACCTTCGGCGACCAGCGAACGGTCGGTGACCGGTGACACATAGATACCGAACTTACGCTGGGTCAGCTCCATGGCAATAGCAGTCTGTTCCAGCACCATACTGAGAGATTGCCGCAGACTGGAGAAAAGAGCTGCGAAGACATGACCAAGATCATCCTGACTAAACGCCGGGAATTCCTCGGCCCGCTTCTCTTTACGGGTAAAGGTTGCCAGTTCACCGGCCAGTTGAATCAGGGATTTATACAGTTCTTCCGGATGCAATTGCTTCTGCCGGCGCATCTCGGCAATCAGAGGTTCGTTGCGATTGATTACCTGCAGCAGCAGGTAGTCGGCTATCTCGGCGGAACCGGCACGTCCGCTGTCGCACAGACGATGCCCAAGAGCGTTACCACGCTGCCGCAACAAACCGGAGAGCTCTTCAAGATAGCCACTGGTAACAGCTGACAGCTGACAATCCAGCAGCGGCGGGATGAAGCTATTATCGAGCTTGACTGGGTTATCCGGCAGACGTTCCTGCACCCGCACAATCCCGAGGCAGGCATAACCATTACGATCTTCGGAAGCCGGCTTGAGAGTGAGTGCCATAGCGCCGGTTTCAATGGACACCATCTCACTATTTTCAGAGGCGTTGTTGCGGACATCACCACTGGTGCTGAGATAGCGGGCCTGGGTCAGTTGTTCACCCTGGCGAATGCTTTCCCGGGTGCCTGGCCGGCGAAGCGGCAGGCAGAGGTAAATAATCTCATCACGGGTATTGGCTGCGATATCAATGACCGCAGGGGGCTCTTCATTATCGGGAATCGAGAACGGGGTACCATCGGGAAACACACCTTCTGCTTCGATCACAGATAACTTGCCAAGGCGGAGTAGTTCAAGATCGACACGGAGCTTTTTCAGCCCCCAGCCGTAGGCCGAACCGGCACTGGCCCGCCCTTCTATATAGCTTTCCAGATAGCGTTCCTGCTGCTGAAAATGCTGAGGTCGGAGAAACATCCCTTCCGACCAGATCACTTTGCTTTTATTCGACATCCATCTCTACCTGATAATGCCCGCATCAGGGCAATCAATCCCTAACCCGAATTAATCTTTGCCCTGAGCCAGCCCTCGATCATCAGCGACAACAACAAAGTCATTGCCGTAATGGGCACGAACAGGCAGAACCAGCGTTGTTCTTGATTCACCATAACGAGAGTATTCCGCCATAATGCCAAGGAACTTCACTTCCGGTGTTAATTCAATTTCTTCCAGACGATTTTCACCCGGAGCAATCTCTTTCAGCTGAATGGTTCCCAACAGGTCACGCCCAAGACGGTCCTCAGCCTGTTCATACAAGGCCAGGAAATCTTCACGCTCAAACTGACGGGCATCTGCGAGTTTAAAAACACGGATAACCAAGGGCGATGGCCGCCCATCATCATCTTTATTTACATCCGTTGTCGCATTGATTTGAAGTTCAGCGAGCGTGTCAAAATCAAGCACCTCACGGCTTGTGCTGCACCCGGCAACCAGCAAAACCAACACAGCTGCAACAAGGGAGCGCCAAATAGAATCAAACACGATAAAACTCCTGTAACAATTTTGTAATAATTCTTCTAATCAGCGCCTTCCAAAGCACTGAAAACTCAACACTGAACATTCAACACTGAAGCTACTGAATATTTCTTACAGAATTAAGTTCCGAAATCTTCTTCTCATAAGCATCAGCAAAAACCTCACCAAACAGCTGGTTATAGGTTTTTTCATTATCCTGCAGAAGCTCATTAAACCAGGACTGATAAGCCTCCCAGTTCTTTGCCTTCTTGTTACTCATAAAACCCTTGCTGGCTTCACGATTAAAACGTGATTCCAGATTCTGCGGCGAGAACTGAGCCATCATAAATTCAAAGGCCGAACGCATAGCGGCGAGCACGGCTATCTGATGATCAGAGATATTATCAAAACTGTCGCGCACAGCTTCCGATGGCGACATAAAGGCACCATTGCTGGCCCCAAACATCATTCCCAAAGCATCCTGAGCTGAAGCTGAAAACTTCAACGGATTATTATCCTGACTCTGAATCATGGTGCGCTCAACGCGCAACTCATTTTTGATGGTGCTGCGAGCACGAAGCAGATCAATTAATCGGGAAGAGGTTTCCCGGATAAACGCACCAGCTTCATCTTCAACAGCCTGCAGTTGCTGCGCACTGGCAGCTTCAACACCCAACCCTCTGGCCAAACCTGGCGAAGGGGCAGCCGTTGCACCTGCAGATTGAGGCACGGGCTCAGGCACCGGGGCAACCGGCTGAGCTTGAGCGACTGGTACTTGTGGCTGAGCTTGTGGTTGAACTAGGGGCTGAGGAGTGGGTACCGGCTGTTGCACCACAGGTTCGGGTTGAAGAGCAACAGGCTCCGGAGCCGGCATTTCAGTTCCTGGTGCCAGCAGTTCATCAAGAGATAAATTATCGAGCGACTGTGAAGGAGCGGGGGTTGGCGGAGGAGTAGGAACAGATACAGGCTGCTGTGCTACCTGAAACTGAGGCTGAGGCTGCACCGGTGGCACGGCTGGTTGTGAAGCGGGCATCACCGGAACCGGCTGTGGCACAACCATGGATTGTTGCTCGGCCGGTGCATGGTCACCGTCGCTCATCCACCAGTCATCAGACGACGTCTGACTACCAGACAGGCTACCTGACTGATTAGCTCCCCAGGGATCAGCCGGCTGTGCAACCTGAGCACTTCCGCCAGACAAGGCCGCCAAAGGATCAAGAATATCTTGAGCACCGACATTAGCAAGGGGATCGACACCTGCTGGTTGAGGAGCAGCATCAATAGCCCCCCAGATATCACCGGGAGCTGCCTTAGGCTGCCCCGGCTCCAGCCAGTCGTCGAACTGAGCACCAGCATCACACCCCTGCGGCTCAGGCTCCATAGCCAGTGAACCGATAGTTGTTTTATCAGAGGAGTCGAGAAAATCAACGCTACCCAGACCATCCGGCAGCTGATTATTACAAATCTGCAAGGTCGATTTAATTTGATAGTGACCGATAGTTATCAGGTCGCCGTCGTTTAGCTTGGATTTATTACCAGCCCCCAACGGGTTATCGGTTCCGTTGATAAAAGTACCATTGGTGCTCTTATCAACAATGAAATAGCCACCATCAGCGTAAACGATATCAGCATGAACGGAGGAGACAATTCGTTCTACATCGGGCAAAGCCCAGCTATTGGAATCAGCACGCCCTATGCTGCCCCCGACATTAGTAAAAACCTTCTTATGTCCGGCCATATTGGTTTCAACGGGGCCGTCTATCACTTCAAGAATAAGTTCTTCTGCCATTCCCGGCTCTTCATTATTAAGGCTAAATTACAGCAAATTCCTTATCACTGCTTTCCCCTTCAATGACAACTCAACATAGACTACAACGGGAAGCTTTACGGATACTATCCCATGAACAACCAGCTTGGCTAGAGATGGATACGCGATGCCATTTTTATCTACATAATTCCGATAAAAAAAACAGGAACTGCGTCATAGTTCTTGTTCATTCATAAAACCGCAATTACAATCCCATACACTACAAAATCAGACCCTTGCCAAAAACAAGCGGAAGTTTGTTTTTCGGCTCATAAAAACAAGACAATCCACAACTGTTATCAAGCGATGTACACGGAATGAGTACCAGCGGTAATGACAAAACAATAGTGGTTCCTCAAGCTGGCAATAGCGAGACGCCAGAAGACAAAACAGTTATTGCTGACACGATTTCTGCTAACACTGGCGGATCAACTTTTATTGATTCGGATAAAACAGTTCTATCCCCATCGATTTCCAATACACCTGTTTCAGCAACTTCACCAAACACTCCGGAACCGCCACAACCCCAACCAAAGCCGACATCTGGCAGCTCGTTAAAACGACTTATCAACAACCGGTTTGAACTGAAAGCGATTCTTGGTTCTGGTGGTATGGGAGCCGTCTATAAAGCTGTTGATCTGCGGAAAGTTGAAGCGAAAGATCGCGATCCTTATGTTGCGATCAAACTGTTGAATGAGGACTTTAAAAAGCACCCCGATGCTTTTGTCTCTCTGCAGCGTGAGTCCCGTAAATCCCAGAGTCTGGCACACCCGAATATTGTGACCGTATATGACTTTGATCGGGACGGCGAAACGGTCTTTATGACCATGGAGTTTATGGAAGGTGATGCACTCGATACGCTGATCCGTAAATCCGCCGGTGCCGGCCTGGAATTTGAGACCGCCTGCCATGTCTTCCGGGACATCTCTGAAGCCCTGGCTTACGCCCACTCCAAAAACACGATTCACTCGGACTTTAAACCCGGCAATATCTTTGTTCTGAACAATGGTAAGGCCAAGGTGTTTGACTTCGGTATTGCCCGGGCGGTGTCGTCAACCGGTGCAGGCATGCCCGCTGATGGTGACAAAACGGTATTCGACGCCGGCAGCTTAAGTGCCCTGACACCAGCCTACGCCAGCTATGAAATGCTGAAGGGGCAGGAGCCATCCACCAGCGATGATGTCTATGCGCTGGCCTGTGTCGCCTATGAGATGTTTACCGGCTCCCATCCGTATAACAAAACACCGGCAGATAAGGCTGCAGAACAGAAGCTAAAACCCAAACGCATCAAGCAGCTCTCCAGCCGCCAATGGCGTGCACTGGAAAAAGCGCTGGCATTCAAAAGCGCAGACCGCACCCAGACCGTTAAAGAGCTGGAAGATGGTTTCTTCGGCAAATCCCGCATTCCGCTCTATGCGGCAGCTGCCGTGCTGGTCGCGACTACAGCGTCTTCACTGTTCTTCCTGCAGGACAACCAGGTAGACGAGGAAGCCTTGCGGGTTGAATTGGAAGAGGAACTGCAAACGGATATCCGCGCCAATGTGGAGCTGGAGCTTAACCAGAAGGCGGCACGGGAGACCCTTCAACAGGCATTGGATAAGCCGCTGAGTGAACAGTGGGATGCTGAGCTGACGACCGCCATTGATGCTTACCAGGCTCTGGCTCCGGAAGATAAAGACAGCATCATTATGGCCAGACAGACGGCCATGTCTCGCTATCTCGATGCCTCATCGGAACAACGTCAGGCCGGCAACCTTGACCAGGCCAGACAACTGCTGGATAACGCCAGTTATTGGCAACAGGATTCAGCCCAACTTGCCGAAGCCGAATCCTTGCTGGCTGATGCCCATCAGGAACTGCTGGCGAAGCAGGAGCAACAACGATTGGCTGCGGAAGCGGAAGCTGAGCGGCTGGCTGAGGCCCGTCGCCAACAACAGCAGGAGCAGGCCCGCCGGGAAAAACTGCGTCGTGAAAAAGCCGCAAGGGAGCAACGGGAGCAGGCGATTGCCAAGGCTGTAGATGATGTTGAAGCGGCCCGTTACTGTTCCAGCAACCTGAGTATCAGCACACTGTCCAGTGCTCTCACCGCACTGAAACAATTGAGTGAATCGCAGTATCAACAGCAACTCACCCCAACCACCAGCAGCGTCAGCCAATGTATCAAGCAGGTTGCAAGACGCAGCCCTGCCACGGCATCAAAGCTGAAAAATGCTGCAACGGCAGCCTTTCCTGGGGCCAACGAGCTGGCGTCTATCAAGATTGATTTTTGCGCCCACCTGCCTGCTGGCTCCGGCAGCAAGGGACGCCGCTATTTCTGTGAAGACAAACTGCTGGGCGGACAACAAAGTCCAACACTGGTTGTCGCCAAGGCTGGCACCCAAAAACTGGCTGTAACCCGCTATGAAATCACGATTGGTGACTACAACCTCTACTGCAAAACCAGTGGGCAATGCTCACCGCTTGCCGGACAGACCTCTCTGCCTGCCAGCAATATCAGTATCGATCAGGCAAAAAGTTACAGTGGCTGGTTGAGTCAGCAGACCGGTTACAGCTATCGCCTGCCCACTTACGACGAGTGGCTGGCGCTGGCCTCTCCTGAACGTAATGGCAGCGACCCGGACAGGAACTGTTTCCTGAAATTTGGTGGCCTGCAGAAAGGCAAAACACTGGTCAGCGCCAAAGCTGGCAAGGCCAACGACAACGGGCTGGTAAACACCGTTGGTAATGTTCAGGAATGGACGACCAGCGGCAATAATTTGATAGCCGCGGGGGGGAGCAGGAAAGACCCTCTGAAGCGTTGTCTGGTAACGACAAAAACAACACACAGTGGTCAGGCGGATGAGGTGACCGGATTCCGCCTGGTCAGAGCGATTCGATAAAAAATAACCAACGCGTACAAGGAACTTACGATCATGTTGAGGGAATCCTGGGCTCATGCCGGCAAGCCGGCAGCAAGTGTTACGCCTGCATCTTCATTCTCGATCAAGCCATTGGCCATGGCCGCTATGATGTTGCCATTCATTACGCTGGGAACAGCCCACGCCGTAGAAGATTATGTACCGGATATAGAGCAGCCGGATATCAGTAAAGAGTTCCAGGAGCGCCGGAAGGAGAGTGATCAGTCTCAGGCAGAGAATGGCCTCAACCTTGAAGAAGACCTGTCCGGTGACCCGCATATTGAAATTCGCACCTTCTCGTTCCGTAACCTGCCGGAATACCCGGAAGCGGGTGTCACACGGGCGGCCATCGAAGAGCTGACCGAAACCCTCCGCCAGAAATATATGCGCGAATCCGAAAAGCTGGGCAGCGGTTTTACCCAGGCCGAGCTGGAAGAGATTGGCGCCCTGCTGCAGGAGAAAGCCGCCAGCAAGAGTACGGCCAACCTGAACCTTCAGGATCTGGCTGATCTGGTGAATGTGGTGAAACGACAGAATGCCCTGCGCGGCATGACTTACACCGATATTGAATCAATCACTCAGGAAGTCACCCAGTTCTACCGAAGCCGTGGATTGCTGCTGGCCAAGGCTTATATCCCACCACAGGAAGTGAGCAACGGTGTTGTCGAGCTGGATATTATTGCCGGTACTCTGGGCGCCGTGACCGTAGCAGGTAACGAGAAGTACAGTGCTGAACGTCTGCAGGAACCCTTTGCCGAGCAAATTGGCGACCTGGTGGATAATGGCAAGATTGAGGAGAGCATTTACCTGCTCAACGATATGCCCGGCCTGAATGTCTTCGGTTTCTTTGAACGAGGAGAGAAACTCGGCGAAACCAATCTGAATCTGCAGGTGCGGGATGAAAAAGCCTGGAACCTCTCGCTCCGCGCCGACAACCACGGTCCGGAATATACCGGTGAGTACCGCCTCTACGGTCAGGGCAACTGGTTGAATCCAACCGGCATTGGCGACCAGCTGACTCTCGGCACTCTGAAATCCTTTAATCCGGAAAACACCCAGCTTTACCAGATCAGCTACAGTTTCCCGATCGCCGGGCCTAACACCCGACTGGAACTGTTCGCGGAAGACAATGATTTCAAAATCACCTCCGACAAAGACGAAAGCATCAATATCCTTGGTATAGAAGGAGCCAACACCACCTATTCCGCAGCACTGATGCATAAGGTGAAACGCTCCCGGGCCCAAAACCTGGCCGTGGGCATGAAACTGGCCGAACGTAAGGTGAAGCGCAAAGCCAAGATCAACAACCTGATTACCGAAGGCGACCATGCCCGCTCCATCGAGCTGATTGCCGAAGGCGATATGCTTGGCACCAGCATTCGTACCCTGAATATGGGACGCCTGTCGTTACAGTACGGCAAGTTCCGCAACGATACCCCGAAGGATCGTGGGGATGATTACTACAAGGTGGCACTGGACACCAACTCACTGTTCTTTATCCCGCTGCCTTTCGAGAGCGAATCCCGCCTGATTCTGAAATCCAAGCTGCGTTACAGCGAAAGCGGCCTGCCCTCCTTTGAGCAGATGTCTCTTGGCGGCGCCAACAGTGTGCGAGCCTTTACCGTTAATGACTTCTCTGCGGATACCGGCGCTTACCTTGGTGCGGAGATGTACTTTGATGTACCGGAAAAACTCGACTTCGACATTCGTGACGGTCAACGGGTCAGCGATATTCTTCAATACGCCGTGTTCCTGGATGGAGCCTACGGTAACGAGAACAGCTATCGCCAGAACCCGGGTGACCTGAAGGTCGCCGATCCCTGGGCTCATCTGGCTGGTGCAGGTTTCCTGATGCGCCTGAACTGGATGGATCAGGTGTCATCAACGATCACCATTGCTCGACCACTGTCTCATAAATCCGGCAGTGGCATTGTGGGCGATGATGCCAAGAGCTGGCAGACCTATGTGGATCTGACGCTCCGCCTGGACTGATCACCGATTGCGAACCAAATACCTAGAACACGCTAAAAAAACAATTTGCAGGGACAGCGCAATGAATAGCAACAAAGAACTGTCGATAGTCACTCAAAGCGAAACCGGTCACCTCTCGCCACTGGCAAAGGCGGTTATTCACCACCGCCTCGGTCTGGCCAACACCCTTGTTCCCATGATGTTGATGGGTTCTGCCCTACCCGCCTTCGCGGGCCCGGAGGGTGGCACCATTGTGGCAGGTGCCGGTGAGATTTCCGTCAGCGATAAAACAACCACCATCGATCAGGACAGCAGTAAGCTGGCGATCGACTGGAGCAGTTTTAATGTTGCCGAAGATGAGCGTGTTCAGTTTCTGCAGCCCTCGGCCTCAGCGTTGGTACTGAACCGGATTCTGGATGAAAACCCCAGCCTGATTCATGGACAGATAGACGCCAATGGTCACGTACTGCTGATCAACCCTCGGGGCCTGCTGTTCTCGGAAACCTCCAGCGTCAACGTAAACAGCATCACCGCATCGGGTCTGGATATAGATCCTGATGACTTTATGAATGGAAACCTGGCCTTTAAAGCCAACGAAGGCGATGCCGGTTTTGTTATCAACCGTGGTGTTATCAATGCGGCCAGTGGTGCTGTGTTGCAGGGTAACCATGTAGAGAATGCTGCTGGCGGTCTGATCGCAGCGGATATGGTTTCTCTAGCAGCTGGTTCCGAAACGGTGCTGACCTTTGATGCCGACAAACTGATCGGTATTAAAGTCACCAAAGAGGTGCTGGAGAACCAGCTGGGTGTCGATAGTGCCCTGCTCAATGAAGGCACCATTGAAGCCGGTGAAGTGCTGCTGACTGCCAAGGTGGCCAAAGGTCTTTTTGATAATGCAGTAAACAATACCGGTGTTGTTGAAGCGAAAGGGATTGATACCAGCGGCGGCACCATCCGTCTGGGCGGTTCCGGTGGTGATATCAGCGATGTTGTGAATACGGGAACTGTCGATGCCTCTGCCACTGGCAATGGTTCACAAGGTGGCAAGGTTCAGATTGAAGGTGACACCATCGCCCTGAAAGGCAATGCCCGGATTATTGCTTCCGGTGAAAACGGCGGCGGTATTGTGCTGATTGGTGGTGATTATCAGGGCAAGAACCCTGCTATCCAAAATGCCCGGGATGTTGTTGTTGAGGCAGACGTAAAGATTGATGCCAGCGCAACGGATAATGGCGATGGTGGCAAAGTTATTGTCTGGTCTGATGAGACGGCCACCTTTGCCGGTGAGATTACCGCCCGTGGTGGTGAGAATGGTGGTAATGGTGGGTTTGTTGAAACTTCTGGCAAACAGACCTTGAAAGCCAATGGCAAGGTCGATGTTGGTGCAAACAACGGGGCTAACGGCGAATGGCTGCTGGACCCTATTAATATCACGATTACCGACACTGGGGGCGACTATGATGCAGATCCTGTTGAAAGTACGATTTCAGCCTCTTCATTGCAGGATGCGTTATTTAACGGTGGTGATGTTACTCTAAGAACGAGCGCAGATCCTTCCGATGGTCGAACATTTCCAGATCCAGGAGAGGCTGGAAATATAACCATTGATGCAGCATTAAACCCGAGCATTATTGCATTTCAAACCTCAACCCTCACCTTGATTGCTGATAACAATATCTACGTCAATAACAATCTGACAAGTCGTGATGCGGGTGATTTCGCATTCAATTTCACCGCCACTAACAATGTTTATATAAAAGAAGATGTCACTATCGATACACACGGTGGCAGCTTTACATCCTTATCCAAGGGCTTTTACAACCTAGGTTCAATAGACCTAAAGGGCCTCGAGCTGGATACTGGCTCATATAACGTAACTATTGGATATGGCGACACCGATGGTTCTGGATATATCGGCTCCTATACCAATGCATCGTCAACAAGCTTTAATGGGAGCTCCGCCGGTCAGCAATACTTTATCTATAACGCAGATGCCAACATTGATTTAAGCAGTGGCCTATCTGTTAATGGAACAGTTCTCGAAGACGCTGAAGGTGTGATCTTTGGCAATGTCACGTTCAACGATGTCACCAAACTGCACTCCCTCGCAATCTCACAAGTTGGCACACTGACCGGCTCGGATGCCAGCGGTGAATATGCTCTTGGTCTGCGAGATGTCGAAGGTGGAGACCGAAGCTATGTGGGCTACAGAGGTTATGAGTTTTACGGTCTTAGCACAGTCACTGCAGGTGTGGACCCAACCAACACCCTTACCGGAACGAACAACAATAACTCTTTCGGCCTGAACGGCAACAGTCGTGAATTTGTTGCTCAAGGCACGGTCTTCAAAAACTTCGACAGTGTTGATGCCAGTGGCGGTGATAACATCATTACCGGCTCGTCAAATCAGGACGCCTTTGTTCTGAATGGCAGCAGTGACAGCATTACCGCCAACGATATTCTCTTTACCTCCGTAAATAACACCATTACCACAAATGGTGGTAATGACGCGCTCACCGGAACCAGTGCTGATGAGACCTTCAATATTCAGAGTGGCAATAAGGTCATTACTGGAGACTGGACGTTTACCCAGATTGGTTCCATTGATGGTGGCGAAGGTCCAGGCGATTTCGGTAATGGCTATGATCGTATTACCGACAGCACAGACAGTGACTGGAGCACTGCGGATACCGCCAAACAGGCTACCTCTGCCAACGGTATAACCGTCTCCAATATCGACTACATTGCTGCCGTGAGTCGTCTTTCATCCACATCCGCCCTGGACCAAACCATCACCTATCGCGGAAGCCGGGATATGGAGCTGATGGGTATTCGCTTCTCTGGGCCGGATAGATTCTTAGCCGCAACGAATGATCGTACAGACACTGTTGTTGATCTAACCACTGACAGCTCCTGGGGTTTCTCTGACGACGGTTTCCTGAGAAAAGACGGCAATATTCTGGAGGGCATTGATGTACTGCAAACCTCCCAGAGTGTGACCAACACTGGAACAGAGCGCGATGTGACCATCAACGGCGATAGCCTGACCATTGGCGATCTTGAGGTTATTGGTGATGGCGCTTACTACGGCTCAGGGGATGATAATGTTACAGATTCGCTAAACAACGACTGGACCATCACTGGCCTTAATGCCGCATCCAGTGGCCCCTCTGACGATGTCCGCAACTTCAACGGTATAGACAGCGTTCTTACCACGGGAACCGTCACCGGGCTGGATAATGCCGTCTGGGGACTGGGCAGTGTGACCGATGCCCTCAATAACATAACCTATAACGCCAGCAGTTCTGGAATCACCTTTAGCGGTATCACTCAAGTTCTTGATACTGCAAACAGTGCCAGCACAATCACCCTGAGAAATCTTACCGAAGCAGAGCAAACAGTAGATGTCCAAAGTGCCGGGTTCACGATTCAGGGCATTTTCTTTGAGGGTGTCAGCCAATATGAGGGCTTCGGCCCTGATATTATCGATGATGCGGTTGGCGGTACTTATAACGTCCTTGATACTAATGCTGCCAGAAATAATAGCCGGGGCATCGGCTACACCGGGATCAGCCAGGTTAACACTTCAGGTGGCTGGATCGTAAATGCCTCTGGCAAAGATCAGGATGTGACCCTTGGCACGCAACAAAACGGCGCAGACACTCTGAATACGCTGTCGATAGAGAATATTACCTTTGTCGGGAATGGTCGCTATCAGGGCAGTGCCGATCATAATGACAATATCATCGATAATACCGGTCGAGACTGGTCAATCGATGGTACCGCCAACAAAGCACTTCATGACTTTGGTGATACACAGGGTTCTTCTACAACCACCACCCGCCAGTTCACTGAGATTGATTCTGTTGCCACCAACGGCGAGGTGAATGAAGCCTCAACAACAAACTGGATCAGTGATAGTGCCAACTCCGCACAGGCTGATGGCATTTCCTTCAGTAGCAGGGCCCCTGATAACTCACTGATCGTGAATACCACTGGTCGTATCAGCTCCAGTCTCACTTCCAATCAGGTCGTTAAAGCAAAACAGAACAGCCTGGAAATCAATAAGGTTGATTTTGTTGGCGCCACTCACTTTGATGGTGATAGCACTCGCAATGATGCCGTTGTTGACGAGGCGGGTTCGGACTGGACAACGAATGAAACCTCCAAAGAGACCAGCAATGATTATCATGGCTTTACCGGTATCTCCCGGGTATTGACCAATAATCGTGTTTCTTCACTCTCCAGCAATAATCAATCCATTAGCGTTGATGCTGATAGCCTGACGATCAAAGACGTCCAGTTTGTCGGTGCCAATGGCTTTGATGGCTCCGACTCCCGTACAGATGCAATTGCCGGCGATGGCACTGTCGATTGGATTACTGGTGATACCAACAACTCGGTCACCACGGGTGAAGCCGATAACGCAGACCGTCGCAGCTTTACCAATATCGATTCCGTAACCGGGGCGGGCCGTATATCCTCCAGCACCAATAACTCCCTGTCTATTACGGCTACCGGAAATACACTACGCCTTGCAGCTATCGACTTTATTAATGCCAGTGGTTTTGATGGCCGAGCAGCTCGCAATGAAACCGTTATTGATAGTGACGGTAATGCCTGGCAGATCAGTGTTGATGGTTTGGTCCGTGCTCTGACGGGAAATGCCCCCCAGACCTTTACCAATATTAATAATGTTCAAGGTGCCGGATCAGTAGAGAATGCCAGTGATGCAGGTGCCACTGTTATCCTGAACGACAATGGCATTACCGCAGCCGGCATTGGCTTCCTGAACAGTTTTGTCTACAAAGGTTCGGCCACGCAGGCAGATCTGGTCACGGAAACGGCAAGCGGTCAGGATGGCCGCACCTGGTCTGTTGATGGCACACAGTCTCTGTCTAACGGGCAACATACCCTGACTCTGGTGGACTTGCTGCGTACCACCAGCGCTGTCGAAGAGATCAATGCCTTTGCTGATAACTGGCGCACCTCTGACGACAACACAGTGATTGGTGCGGGGATGACCTTTGTCGATATTGATCAGGTTACCCTGAATAGCAATGGCACCGCTGGCAATATCAGCTCTTCATCAACAACAGCCGCTCAAGATATTGAAGTCAAAGCCAATGCCCTGAAGCTGGCTGCTATCGACTTTATCAATGCCACCGGCTACACCGGCAACGCCAGCCGTGGGGACACCGTTACTGACACCACAAACAGTGATTGGAGCACAACGGGTACCGCCAACCAGGCCAACAGCAGTGGTCGTCTGTTTACCGGTATTACTGAAGTTGAAACCTCTGGTCGCATAAGCTCCAGTGCCGCCAATGCGCAGTCACAGCAGGTTATTGCCGACAGCGACAGTCTGGAAACCAATGGTATTGATTTTGTCGGTGCCGATGGTTTTGATGGCGAAGTGACCCGTGGCGATACCATTGTCGATTCCAGCAATCGCGACTGGGCCGTAACCGCCAATAACAATGCCACCCGTGATCCGGATAATACCGCGCAAACCTTTACCGGTATTTCCGGTGTAACAACAACAGGCGACACCCGCAATACAACGGATGCCGATCAGGATGTGGTTCTTGGAGCGAATAGCGTTGCGTTTGCCGGCATTACCTTTGAGAACAGCGGCGATTACATTGGCAGCTCCAGCCATGAAGATAATATTGACGATCAGAGCAATCGCGCCTGGGGAATCCTCGGTGAGAAGGCGGCTGCACAAAACCCTGGTCTGAGCGAACGCCGGTTCACTCATGTGGACTCCGTTACCACCAATGGCCTGATTTCCAACCAGACCGGAAGCGATCTGACCGTCTCCATCACCCGTGGCGTAAGCAACACCCTGAGCGCAGAACAGATCCTGTTTAGCGATATCAGTGGTTACGTTGGCGATATTAATCATACAGATACAGTCAATGGCTCACTGGGTTCCAACTGGTATCTGACCGGGCTGAACAGCTTGAACGACAGAGAGGCAGGTAATGGCTTCAGTCTTCAGAATGTCGATATTGTCAGTGGCGGCGTGACCAGCATTCAAAACTCAGGTGCGGGTAATAATGTCAACGCAACACTTCGGGCTGATAACCAATTAGATGTCGGTGGCATTCTGTTTTCAGAGGCTACCAGCTATACCGGCAACAATACCGATAATGTGTTTGATAATCGCAATGTTGACTGGAAAATCACCGGCCAGTACGGAGCCAAAACAGGAGAAGGAAGCGGTAGCCCCGTCTTCACCTTTGCAGACATCGATAGTGTGACCACGGCAGCGAATGTCTCTGGTCGTGCAGAAAATAGTGCCTGGTCCGTTACCGATAATCTGTCTGCAGCCAGTGATGGCATTGTCTTCAACTTCACACACCCTCTTGGCATCAAACCCCAGATCAGCAATGTCGGCGTGATTAGTAACGGCTTCTCTAATGGCCTGGATGTCACATTAAACGACGATGCGAATAATTCGGTCTCTGTGGCCAGCATGCAGTTTAATGGTGCCACCGGCTATACCGGCCACAGCACGCGTACTGATTCCGTAACCGATGCTCGTGCTCGCAACTGGACACTGACGGATTACGATTCAGTGACCGGTGATAGCGAACTGACTCTGGACAGCACCGAAGCCGGCGCGCCCTTCGTTATCAGCAATATTGGTGAATTTACCGGTCTCGACACCATTACCAACACTGATGTAGAGAATATGCTGGTTGAGATCAGCAGCACCGGCACCCTCTCGGCAGCGGGCATTCTCTTTAATAATGCCGCCACTTACAGCGGTTCCGGTACCGATAATGTTGTTGATGGTTATAACCAGAACTGGAGCGTTACCGGAGAAAAGAGTGCAACGGCAGGCAGCCTGAGCTTTAGCGGTATCGACAGTGTCAGCACCGGCAATAATATCGCCGGGCTGGCGAATGACAGCACCTGGTCGATCACCGGTACCCGGACAGCTGTGAGTAATGCCATCGCATTCTCACTGACCGATGCGGACTCCACCATCAGCAATGTTGGTTCAATCACCAACGACTCTGGTGATGGTCTGGATATCACCCGTAACAACGACAACAGCCTTACGATCACAGACATCAACTTTATCGGCGCAACGTCCTATCAGGGGCATGATAAAACCGCACCGAACGAGCGTGATGACAAAATCACCGATCGACACAATGAGGCCTGGACGATCGAAGGCAACGGTGAACTGGCCAGTGCCGGTGTGAGCTTTGAGAAGATTGATGCTGTTCAAACCTCTAGTGAGATCAACAGTATTGTTGGCGCGGGCTGGGTCGTTACCCGTGACAATGCCACACCGATAGCCACTAGCAGCGAGATTGCCTTTACCGGCATATCTCAGGTCAATAATGTCGGCAGGCTCACTAACAGCACGGGTTCCAGCCAGACCGTGACCATTACAGGTAATAATGATTTAAGCCTGCTGGATATTACTTTTGGTCGCGCCAATGCCTATACCGGACACCAGACCGCTACCGGTGGTGATACTGTCACTGACGAGACCAACAGTGGCTGGCTGGTCGAGAATGATCGCATTGCTACCCAACAGGGAGCGAACCGAACGTTCACAAATATTGCCGAAGTCGACACCACAGGCCGTGTTATCAATAATACGGCAACAGGCCAGACGGTCACCCTTGAAGATACCCAGCTTTCCGTCAGCAACATCACATTTGATGGCAGTAAATCTTACACAGGCAAAGCCGGTGCGGTTGAACATGTTATTGATCAAACAACGACATCTGGTCTCTGGGAAGCGCAAGGAAGCAGCAACGCACGTACCAATACTCACCAGCTTCGTGATGTAGACAGCATCCAGACGACACGGGGCGTCATTAATGCTCAGGTAACCCCAGATGCAGAAACTGTCACGCTGGACGACGATAGCCTGACAGTTGCCGGTATTGATTACCAGGGCTCAACGTCCTACATCGGTGACGGTGATCATGTTGTTGACCAGACCACGGAATCAACTGCATGGGAGGTTTCTAACACTCAGGCCGTAAGTAAGGCTCGCGACAGCCAAACCGGTTACACCCTGACCGGCATCACAAGTGTTGAGACCGATAAACATATCATCAATGCAACAATCGGTAGTCAGGATGTTACTCTCGATGACGACAGCCTTGAAATTGCCGGCATTGATTTCCAGGGTGCCAATACCCGTTATACCGGCAGCAATGATGGCGACAACCTGACCGACAGCACCACCGGAACGGATAGCTGGTCCATCGATGGCGAGCGCACTGTCAGCAAGGCAGGACAAACGCTCTCAGGTATCAAGCAGCTGGATACTGCAAAGAATATTAACGATAGCGGTAACAGCGATTGGACCATCACCGGGACCAAAGCGGCCTCCAGTGCTACCCACGGTCTGGCTGTAGACGGCACCTCTCAAATCACCACATCCGGCCTGGTCACTAATGGTTCAAACAGTGGACAGAATGTGCTGCTGGAAGATGACCAGCTGACGGCTGCGGGAATACTCTTTGACGGCAGCACCGATTACACCGGTCGTGTCGGCGATGGAGATGTGGTGAATGACCAGACTTCCGGCACCGGCAACTGGCTGGTACAGGGTTCTGGTGCTGCGACCAAGGACGACCACAACCTACGCAACGTTGAAACTGTACAAACCGATAATGCCGTGACCAATGCCAGTGGTAATGATGCCATTGTTGGCCTGGAAGCTGATGGTCTGCACATTGCCGATATGGTCTTCACCGGGGCCAGCGGTTATGTCGGTGACGAAAACGCCTCCGACAGTGTGACCGATGCCCTTGGCCGTAACTGGTATCTGCTGGGCAACAATCGTCTGAATGCGGAGAGTGATGGCAGCGGCTTTGATCTGAGTAATATTGATGCCTTCACCGGTCTGGACTCCATCCAGAACCAGACAGCCAATCAGAATGTTGTGGTGGGTACAGCTGATAACGCCACCACTATTACGGCAAGCAATATCCTGTTTAATGGTGCCAGCAGCTACAGCGGCTCCGGTTCAGACAATATTACTGACAACCGCACTCAGCTGCAGAACTGGCAGATCACAGATGCAAACGACCTGCAAACAGATGCGATTACCTTTATGGGTATCGACAGTGTTGCCACACCAGCTGATGTTGTGAGTAATACCGCTAACAATAACTGGTCGGTGACCGGTAACCGTGCAGCCAGCAGCAACGGTATTGCCTTCAGCTTTGCCGATGCGGATACCACCATCTCCCAGACAGGGCTGGTTGCTAACAGTACCGGCAATGGTCAGGACCTGACTATCAAAACTGATGGCAGCCTGCAGTTTGCAGATATCAGCTTCTCCGGAGCCTCTGGCTATCAAGGCCATGCCGATGCATCACAAGGTGAAGATACCGTTACCGACGAGCGCAACAGCGTTTGGACAGTGACCGGCACCAAGGCGCTGACCAGCGGTGGCCAGAGCTTTACCAATATTGATGCGGTAGACACCTCAGCTGCGATCACCAGCACAGGCTCTGCAGACTGGACCGTGAGCGTAGAAGGTACTGACACCGTTGCGACCAGTAATCAGATTGCCTTCTCTGGTATCAGCACTGTCAGCAATGTGGGTTCTCTGACCAACAGCACCGGCGTAGCCCAAGACGTCACCATCAAGCAGACCACCAAGGCGCTGGAGTTGATGGGGATTACCTTTGGTGATGCCACCTCATACACCGGTCTGGGCGACCAGATCACCGATGAGAACAACAGCAACTGGCAAACCGATAGCGACCGTCAGGCCACCGAGCTGGGCGAAGACCGTCAGTTCACCAATATTACCCGGGTAGCAACCACAGGCTCCGTTACCAATGCCACGGGGGCAGGTAAGGACGTTACTCTGCAGGATAACGCCCTGAGCACCAGCGAAATCACCTTTGCCGGCAGCACAGACTATATCGGTGATGCCGGAGCCGGCGATCATGTCATTGATCAAACCACCGGCACAGGTAACTGGCAGGCCAAGGGCACCGGCAAAGCCGAGTATTCCAGTCATCAGCTCAGTAATGTTGAGAGCGTGGCAACCGATCGAGGTGTAACCAACGCAACCAATATCGAAGCCGCCGAAACTGTCATTCTGGACGACGACAGCCTGACAGTGGCCGGTATTGATTTCCAGGGTTCCACCTCTTACACCGGTGACGGTGATATTGTTGATGATCAGACGACCGAAGCTTCCCCATGGCGCGTGACCGACAGCAATGCGGTCAGCAAGGCACGGGCGGCGCTGACTGAGTACCTGCTCACCAATATCAATGCCGTACAGACTGACAAGGCCATTGAGAATCAGACCGGAAACAGCCAGCGTGTGACTCTGGACGACGACAGCCTGATGTTGGCCGGCGTAGATTTCCAGGGCGCTAACGCAAGCTATACCGGCGATGCCAGTGGCGACACTCTGGTGGATAACACGACGGGCACAGAAGTCTGGTCCATTGACAGTGCACAGGCCATCAGCAGAAACAGCCAGAGCCTGACCGGTATCAGCCGTTTGGAAACCGGTAAAGCTATTACCGAAGCCAGCACCAGCGACTGGTCTGTTCTGGATAACGGTGTCGCCTTTGGTACGGCTCACCAGCTGACTGTTGATGGCAGCAATACCATCAACACCACTGGTGCAGTGACCAATGCCACCGCAACGGGTCAGAATGTAACGCTGGAAGATGATCAGCTGACCGTAGCGGGTATCCGTTTCGATGGCAGTACCGATTACACCGGCCGCGCTGGTGATGGCGACGTTGTTAACGACCAGACCACCGGCAGTGGTAACTGGCTGGCGAAAGGCGACGGCGAAGCCCATAAAGGCACTCACGAGCTGCGCAATATCGAGACGCTGGTTACCTCCCAAGGCGTCACTAACGACACTGGTTCCGCGCAGGCTGTTACTCTTTCTGACAGCGGGCTGAACCTTGCTGGTGTCGATTATCAGGGTTCCCAGTCCTTTACCGGCAACGGGGATACCGTCACCGACAACACCTCGGATGATCTGAGCTGGCAGCTTCAGGCAGACAGCAGTGGCATCAAGACCGTTAAAGGTGATGTGGAGATGACCAATGTCGCCAAGGTCATTACCGATAATGCTCTTGAAAATGCCACCGACGCTTCTCAAAGCGTGACACTGGATGACGACAGCATTGCCGTTGCAGGTATCGACTTTGAAGGAAGCCGCAGCTACACCGGACAGCAGGATAGTGTCGTTGATGGTACCAGCGGCAACGATAGCTGGCTGGTGCGGGGGGCTGGCGCCACAGATAAAGGTGAGTATGCGCTGAGCGGCATTGCCAGTATGGCCACCTCCAAAGGTGTACAGAACAGCACCGGCACCCGCCAGACGGTGACCCAGTCCGGCGATAGCCTGACCGTTGCGGATATCGAGTATCAGGGTACCACTGTCTACACCGGCGACAGCGCCCTGCAGGATAGCGTGAACTCTGACAAGGATGCCTGGCAGCTGTACGCAGAAAACAATACAGCTTCCAGCACCAACGACCAGAGCCAGACCGTCACCTTCAACAATGTGGGTACCGTCAATACCGCAGGCAACGGCGCTCTCCAGGGCACCGACGCCAATGAGACCTTTGTGATCTCCGCTGATAATACGGTCGCAACCAAAGGTATGACCTTTACCGGTATTACCGCGCTGGATGCCGGTGAGAATACCGCCGGCAATGATCAGGATACGGTCGAAGGCCTTGGCCAGACCTGGACCCTGACCGGCCAGGAGAACGAAGTCAGCGCCGCCGGCATTGTTACCAGCAATATTGAACTGGTCAGCGATACCGGCACAGGTGACCAACAGGGTCGTGTCGTAGGTACCTCCGGCGATGATGAGTTTGACCTGAATGCCAACGAATCCCCGAACTCGCTGATTGCCAATGGCATCCTGTTCTCGGGTATTGGTGATTTGAATGGCAACGGCTCGCTGGGTAAGGATATTGTTTCCAATGAGAATGCTATCTGGAAACTGTTGTCTGACTCCAAGGCCATTCTGACCAACGGCATTACCATCACCAATATCAACTCCATCCAGGATGGTGGTGAAGGTACTGTTGAAGGCACAGATGCACCGGATACCTTTACCCTGACCGGCAGTGACAGCTTTATTGCCAAGGAGATCCAGTTCAGCGGTATCAACACCATCACCGGACAGGGCGATGATATTGCCGAAGCCGGTGATAATGCCGCTATCAACTGGCAGCTGACCGGCAATAATGCCTTCTCGGTAGGGGCCATGGGCTTTAATGGCTTTAGTAATATTAACGACAATGGCCTTGGACAGCTGGTTGGCTCCGCTGGAGCAGACAGCTTCAATATTGCCGATGAAAATGCCCTTTCCACACTGGGCATGAATGTGACCGGTATCCGCATGATTCTGGCGGGTGACGGTGCCGACCAGGTGCTGGGCAATAATCAGGCCTGGGCGCTGGGTGATACTGCGGATAACGAAGTTGAAGTGGCAGGTATGACCTTTATGAACCTGGAAGCTGTCTCTGACACCAGCGGTAATGGTTCCTTCATCGGCAGTAACCGTGCAGATACCATTACCTGGCAAGGCGCTGGTAACCTGAACAGCCGCGGTGTGAACTTTACCGGTGTGACCAGCCTTGATGGTGGAGACGGCAACGATACGGTGTATATCGATGGTGAAGTGAACTCACTGGTCACCCTCACCGGCGGTAATGGTGATGGTGATCTGTTGGTGAACCGTACTCCGATTGACGGTGATGTGCTGGGCTGGAATCTCCAGCGCACAACATCGACTCTCGGCGGACAAGGCTTCACCAGCTTTGAGCGCCTGAGCCATGAGTTGGATACTATCTCCCTGATCACCAACTCCAACATCACGCTGTCAGCAAATCTGATCGAGACACCAGACTCTCTCAATACCTCTATTGAAACCGGTGCTGTTCCTCAGTTTGCCAATATGGATCTGAGCACCGAGGGTGGTATAAACGGTTTTGTGAAGTCTGACAAAGTGAACTTTGGCGCGGCTGGGCCTGTGGGGATAACGGCTAACAATACTCTCACTGTCGATGACATCATCAGTGGCGGTGGTGTGACTGTCGATGTCGATGGTGGTGACCTGGTTATCAACGGCATCGTTTCTGCGGGTGGCAGTGGTGAGGTCATTCTGACTGCCAGCGATAACCTGTTGGCCGATGGCGATGGTGTCCATATCAAAGCCCGTGACATTAGCCTCACTGCTGGCCAGACTGTGGGTTCTCAGGAACTGCAGTTCCTGATTGATTCCGAAGCCGGCGGTACTGTGGATATCGTAGCCAACCAGTATGTGTCGCCATTGTTTACTGATGCCGAAGCAGAAGTCTCCACCATTGGTGAGCGTCTGCTGTCAGTATCGGAAGCTGTAGCACTGTCCGGGTTCCGTAGCTCCTCCCAGCAGCTGGTTAACCAGCTGGGCAATGTTGACCCTGCGATCTTCACCGAGATCAGCAGCTTCAGCGTAGCGGAGAACAGCGCCGGCGAGCCGCAGGTCGGTGACTTTATGCTGGTAGAGAATGGCAACACCACGATCGAAGGTCTGCCTGTTGAGGCGACGGCCGGTGGTGAAGGCTTTGATGACAATATCTCATGCACCAGTGCTGATATTGAAAACGGAGCGGATTGCTCAACCAGCGGACAATAATTAAGCCCATAAAAAAGGCCGGTTAACTGAATAAGTTATGAAGTGACCCCATAAAGTTGGACACTTTGGTTAAGCGGCTTGCAAGGCCTGACTTCGGCACTCCGCCGGCGTCAGGCCTTTTAGTTTCACCTTGATACGTCGCGTATTGTAATACGTGATGTATTC
>NZ_FWPT01000021.1 GCF_900174585.1 Parendozoicomonas haliclonae
CGAGCTGATGTGATGATATTCCATCATCTATGTATTCGCTGGCAATGATACGTTTCAGCTCTGGGCTGTATTTGGACATAAAAGTAACCCCCAATAATTGGGTGTCCAACTATTGGGGGTCACTTCAGAATAGCGGCTTTTTTGTATCCTATGGTGCGGATCAGGAGAAAATACGGTTTTCCTGTTCCTGAACCCGGATAAAGGTGGTGCGTTTGGTCAGCTCTTTCAGCTGTGCAGCACCCACATAGGTGCAGGTAGAACGTACACCGCCCAGGATGTCCTGAACAGTGATATCTACCGGGCCACGGTAAGGCACCTTCACGGTCTTGCCTTCGGAGGCGCGGTACTTGGCAACGCCACCGGCGTGTTTGCCCATAGCGGTTTCGGAGCTCATGCCGTAGAACAGCTTGAAGCTCTGACCGTCTTCTTTCACCAGAGTGCCACCGGACTCATCGTGACCGGCCAGCATGCCGCCCAGCATCATAAAGTCGGCACCACCACCAAAGCCCTTGGACACGTCACCGGCACAGGTGCAGCCACCGTCACCGATAATCTGGCCGCTCAGGCCATGCGCTGCATCGGCACATTCGATAATGGCAGATAGCTGTGGATAGCCCACGCCGGTTTTTACGCGGGTGGTACATACGGAGCCAGGGCCAATGCCCACCTTAACGATATCCGCGCCGCCCAGCAGCAGCTCTTCCACCATCTCACCGGTCACAACGTTGCCGGCAATAATGACTTTGTCCGGGAATGCTTCACGCACCTTGGTCACGAACGCGACAAAGTGTTCGGAGTAGCCGTTGGCCACATCGATGCAGATAAAGTAGAGCTGAGGGTGTTTGTCGAGGAGGGAGGTGAGCTTTGCGAAGTCGGTATCGGAGGTGCCGGTGCTGACCATGATGCGGTCGTAGATGGTGTCGTCACAACCTTCGAGGAAGGCTGCCCAGTCCTGTTCGCTGTAGTGCTTGTGGACTGCGGTCAGCATACCGTGAGGAGCGAGGGCCCGGGCCATTTCAAAGGTCCCGACGGTATCCATATTGGCGGCGATAACCGGAATGCCTGACCATTCACGGCCGGAGTGCATAAACCGGAAGGTGCGGTTCAGGTCTACCTGAGAGCGACTCTTCAGGGTTGAACGCTTAGGTCGGAAAAGTACGTCTTTGAAGCCAAGTTTCAGATCACTTTCTATCCGCATGGGATGCAATTTCCTGTTGTCGATTTGACAGAATCTTAGAAAGTGTAAAAGCGAGGGGTCGGTTGGGATGTTTTCGCCAAGGCGCTATTACGGAAAAATTATTCTTGAGTGCCTGGCTCAAGTCAAGCCCAAGATTTCAGGAAGAAAAAAGGCCGCGAAATGCGGCCTTGGAGATGCTGGCTGAACTCGTTCCCATGCTCCGCGTGGGAACACATACCGTAGGCATTTCCACGGAGGATCGTGGGAACGAGATCGCGTTAGTTGACCAGAGAGTGAATCTTGGTCTTGATCAGATCGATAGCGATCTGGTTCTTGCCGCCGCGAGGAATAATCAGGTCAGCGTGCTGACGGGCAGGTTCGATAAACTGCAGGAACATCGGGCGAACGGTTTCCATGTACTGGTTGATCACGGACTCCATATCACGGCCACGGCTGATGATATCGCGCTGCAGACGACGGGTCAGGCAGATATCCAGAGGGGTATCCATGTAGAAGCGCAGGTCAAAGGCTTCACGCAGGGCCGGATCAACAAACAGCAGGATGCCTTCGTAGATCACTACGCGAGCCGGCTCAACACGACGAGTGTTGTTCGTACGGTTGTGGATCGAGTAGTCATACTCCGGCACTTCGATGGTCTGGCCTTCTTTCAGCATGTTCAGATGCTTCAGAAGCAGGGCGTGATCCATGGACTCAGGATGGTCGTAATTGGTCTTCACCCGCTCTTCCATGGACAGGTGCGACTGATCCTTGTAGTAAGAATCCTCGGAAATCATGCACACATGTTCGCTGGGGAATTCTTTGATCAGAGTTTCTGCAAGAAGGCTTTTTCCGGAGGCGGAGGCGCCAGCGATACCCACAATTATGGTTTTTTGAGGCATGGTTTTCACAAGTCAGACAGCTAAATAAACCTGCGAATTATAGTGAAAAACACTGCCTATGTGCATCGGGCATTTTACATAGGAATGATTCCCGTATAGGTATGTGGCAGTATGCACAACGATAATAATGCGAAGTGAAGAGTTTATGACTGCGTATAAAGAACTGACCAAACGTTTTCACCGAATGCACCAGCTGAGCCACCTGAGCAGCATGGCGCACTGGGATCAGGCCACCATGATGCCGGAAGGCGGTAACGATGCCCGTGCCGAAGCGCTGGCCGAGCTGAGTGTGATCATGCATCAATCCATGACCCAGCCGGATCTCGCCGATCTGTTTGCCAGGGCCAAAGAAGAATCTCTGGATGAGTGGGAAGCGGCGAACCTGCGGGAGATGCACACCCACTGGCAGAATGAGAATGTTCTGCCGGAAGATCTGGTGCGTGACAAAAGTCTGGCCGGTGCGAAGTGTGAACATGCCTGGCGCAGTCAGCGACCGGCCAATGACTGGGAAGGCTTTGCAGCCAATCTGAAGCCGGTTGTCGAGCTGAGTCGTAAGGAAGCAGAAATCCGTTCACAGGCGACAGGTGTCAGCCGTTATGATGCGCTGCTGAATCTGTACGAGCCAGGCATGACCAGCGCCAAGCTGGATGAAATTTTCGGGGATGTGAAAACCTGGCTGCCGGAACTGATCACCAAGGTTCAGGCCAAGCAGAAGAGTGAATCCTGTCTGATTCCGGAAGGGCCTTTCTCTGTGGCTTCTCAGGAAGCTTTGGGTCGTGATGTGATGGGGCTGATGGGCTTCAACTTTAATGGCGGACGACTGGATGTGAGCGCCCATCCTTTCTGCGGTGGTGTGCCGGAAGATGTGCGTCTGACCACCCGCTATGATGAAAGTGACTTCACCCAGGCCCTCATGGGCGTGGTGCATGAAACCGGCCATGCCTGTTATGAACAGAACCTGCGTCGGGACTGGATCAGCCAGCCGGTGTCGGAAGCGCGTTCAATGGGTATTCACGAAAGCCAGTCTCTGTTCTTTGAAATGCAGATCGGTCGTCACCCGGCGTTTCTCAGTTTGATTCTGCCACTGCTGAAAAAGCACTTTGCTGATCAGCCGGCGATGGCGCTGGATAACCTGCAGACTCTTTATACCCGGGTGAATCCAGCCTTTATTCGTGTGGATGCGGATGAAGTGACTTATCCGGCCCACGTCATCCTGCGTTATGAAATTGAGCGGGCACTGATGGAGGGGGAGATGGAAGTGGATGATATTCCGGCGGCCTGGAATGAGAAGATGCAGGCGTATCTGGGCGTAGATACCCGGGGTAACTTCCAGAATGGTCCTATGCAGGATATTCACTGGACCGATGGCTCCTTTGGTTACTTCCCGAGCTACACCCTGGGTGCGATGTATGCGGCCCAGCAGTTTGCTGCAATTCGCAAGGTACTGCCGGATGTGGATGCGATGATCGGTAAGGGTGATCTGGCTCCGATCTTTGCCTGGTTGCGGGAGAACATCTGGCGCAATGGCAGCCGTTACGACACCGACACCCTGATCACCAAAGCCACCGGTGAGTCTCTTAATCCGCAGTTCTTCCGGGAACATCTGGAAGCACGTTACCTGTAAATCTGCCCGCTCGGGCGGATGACCTCTGGTGGACGAACGCATGGGGCTGCTGTATAACAGCCCCATTTTTCCCCGGTAGCCTTTATGAGCAGCCTGACCAACCCTTCACGTCTTCTAGAGAAAAACAGCGAGGAGCTGGATTCCCCGCGCCTGTTGCTGGCTCTGCCTCCGGCCGATGGCTTTCTCTCCCTGCTGGCAGCGGAACGTCCCGCCGGCAGCACCCATGTGCTGACCAATATGGTGGAAGTGCGCGAGCAGGCCTCCCGCATTGTTCCGGAAGCCAATCTGGTTTACTCCCATGATTTCTCTCAGCTGCAGGGACCCTTCGATCTGATTGTGCTCTATCTGCAGAAGAGCAAGCCTTATACCTCCGCCGTGCTGGATCAGCTGTGTCCGCTGCTGACCGAGCAGGGGCGTATTCTGCTGGTGGGTGAGAATGGCACCGGCATTAAGTCCTGGCGCAAGAACCTGCAGAACTGGGGCGAGGTGATGCCGATTACCAGTGGCTGCCATTCCGGTCTGTTGGAACTCCTGCCTTCTGAGCAGTCTCGTTCAACCAATAAAGGGTGGGAAGAGAAGCACTTCCCGATTGCCGTTGCCGGTACCGAGATTCAGGTCGCGTCCCTGCCGGGCGTATTCAGCCATGGCCGTCTGGATGTGGGCACGCAGCTGTTGCTGGAAACCCTGTCGAAAGAGAATATCCGTGGTCAGTTGCTGGACTTTGGCTGTGGCGCCGGTGTTATTGGCAGCTGGCAGGCCAAGCGCCATAACCGTTGCAAGCCAACCCTGCTGGATACCGATGCCATGGCATTGGAAGCCGCGCGCCGGACGCTGGCGCTGAATGGTCTGGAAGGCAAGGTGGTTGCCAGTCATGGTCTGTCAGGCCTCAATGGCCGGTATGACTGGATTATCTCCAACCCGCCATTCCACGAAGGGGTAAAAACCCGCTACGACGTGACTGAGAACTTCCTGCTGCAGGCCAAGGAGCACCTGAACCGTGGCGGCCAGTTGCGGATTGTTGCCAACAGCTTCCTGCGTTATCAGCCTTTGATTGAAGAAGCCTTTGGGCATTGCGAAGTGCTGGCTCAGGGGCGGGGCTTCACCATTTATGGAGCGACTCTGGCTCCGGCGTTTGTTTCGGCAGAAATCTGACAAACCCATCGTCAGGCCATACCTGCTTAATAAAAAGTGTCAGCCTGTTTTTTTGGAAATGCTGACACTTTTTTTATTCCCTTCTGAACGCTTCAGGCATATTCCCTTTTTTTGTCGCCAAATCGCCCGGTCTTGGCTCTCCCAGTCAGAGACTTCTATTGTGGAATGGAGTTCAGCCGTCCCGGGGCTGCCTGAGTTGGAGCAGCAGGACCCGTGATGGAATCAAGATGTTGCAGGGAGAGCGCAGAGATGAGCGGTATTGGGGATAAGATCGGGGAAAAGC
Organism: Parendozoicomonas haliclonae; assembly: GCF_900174585.1. Classification (GTDB taxonomy): domain Bacteria; phylum Pseudomonadota; class Gammaproteobacteria; order Pseudomonadales; family Endozoicomonadaceae; genus Sansalvadorimonas; species Sansalvadorimonas haliclonae. The sequence continues at coordinate 5,136 of NZ_FWPT01000021.1, forward strand.
TTCCCAATTTAAAGAATCTGCACAATGTGGTGCTGTCGAAACTGGCCCACAACAATATTACTGGCCAGATCAAGTACGCCTGGCGAGGCTTTAAGGCCTCCGTGCAGGATGCGGTTCAGACCTTTGTTCATAAATTCCAGGATTCCCGCATGCACGTCACACGGCTGAACAGCCGGGAGGTGCAGCTGTTAAAGATGGCCCGTGGTGAAGAAGTCACCGAGGCGGAACTGTCCAAGGCTTTTAATCGCGGTGACAGCCAGAAGGCCCAGCAGGATGCTGTGGTCTGGATGGATGGCTTTAAGAAGGGCAGCGAGATGATGCCGGATTTAGCGGTGAAGGCAGCTGCCCGTCATCAGGATGAGCTGGCCGGTCATACCGCAGCTCAGAAAGAGCTGGAGCGTCTTACCACTCTTGATAACCTCAAAGTCATTCAGGCTGAGAAGAAATTTGCCCAGCACCACCCGCACTGGCGGAAGGATTGGGACAGACACCTTATTGTTGTGGGTGAGCAGGGTAAAGGTGTGGACGGTGTCGCCAAGCACTTCAAGGATGAATTTGCCAAAGCCGGTGAAGGTGGCCAGAAGTTGGGCGCCGAGCAGTATGATGAAATTCTCTACAATGCTCTGGAAAGTAACCTGGATCAGCTGAAGAACTATCAGGCCAGGTTGACTGCGGAAGTGGAAGAGCATCTGGAAGCGGCGCAGCGTGGCACGCCTATTCAGACCGAGCGTCTGAAGGCCTTGCAGCATGAAGCGGCGTTCGATGCCATTGAATATATTGAGAAGTGTCTGCAGCCTACCGAGGCCGGTAAGGCAATGCGTGCATCTCTCATCAGCAAGTACAGCTCAGCCTTTGGTCTGGAAACTTCGATCAACCGTGATATCGAGGTGACACCGGATCGTCAGGAGTTCAATGAGAAGCTCGAGAAGTTGATGCAGGATCTGCAGAAGAAGCCTGATTAATTTGTTACTGCGCTGCAGCCACTGAACTCGAAAAAAACGATGCCACCGGGCATCGTTTTTTTATGTCATGGAATTAAAGAGACAGGTAGTAAGGGCGGAGCAGCTTTTGAAACTCTTCACTGTAGCCCTGCCCTTCATGAATAAGAATCGTATGCTCTTTGTGAGTCATTTGATTGTTTTCCGGATGGCTTGAATCGATATTGTGTAAAGAGAAAGACAGCACCTTCCGGTTAGGCTCTTTATCCGGTGTTGGTTTGATATTGATTGTTTGCTGGCAATGCAGGCCCAGTGTTGCACAGATCTGGATAAAGCCCCGAGTCTCTGTGACCGGCAACAGCACAATAAACCTCCCCTCGGGTGTTAACAGACGGGCGGCAATTTCTGCCAGTTCCCGAAAGGGCAGGGAGTCATTGTGGCGAGCCTGATGGCGCTGACTGTTCGGAGAGGCGAGATGGCGGGTAAAGAACGGCGGATTACAGAGAATGGTGTCGTATTGTTTACTGGTCTGCCCGGCAAATTCCTGAATAGAGCATTGCTCGACATGAAGCCTGTCCTGCCATGGGCTGGCGGTGAAGTTCTCACGGGCCTGACGGGCGGCATCAGGATCCAGCTCAACAGCATCAATGCGGGCAAGGCTGCGCTGGGCTGCCATCAGTGACAGCAGACCGGTACCGGCACCAATATCAAGAATGTTCTGGCTGTGCTCAACAGGTACCAGTGCTCCCATCAGGCAGGCATCCGTGGAGACTTTCATCGCACACTGATCCTGCTGGATAGAAAACTCTTTAAAACGAAAATAGGTATTGCGTGCCATAGCTAAAAACAACAAGAAAAACGTCGGTGAATTAGAGGATAAAACGCTCTACTTCGCCAGTGTTGTGTTCATTAAATAATAATTTTGTTCATTGTTGATTTAGGCTGTGCGTAAGTTTTCATGCTTTCATTCTATGTTCGTAGTTGGAGGTTGCACCTATAAACGTTTCTGTAGGCATATATAAGAAATAATTATTGGATTTGGCGTTCAGTTCAGCGGTGATTTTTATGTGGGAATCAATTGTTGATTTTGGACAATGTTAACGAATTGTTTTAATTCGAGGCAATTTGCTCTGGATCAATAATGGCCATAAGGCAGGGGCGTATCGTTGATTACAACACGAAGCACAGACAGTGCTCGTTTTTATCACTTCTTTGCCATTTAAGGCATTAGTGTACCAATCAAGGAGCAAGACCATGGCCGCTTATTCTTTCTTCATGCCTCCTGTTAACCACATGGGTGAAGGCTGCCTCGACGTTGCAATGAATGATATCGTGAGCCTGGGTCTGACCCGCGCTCTGATCGTGACGGACAAGGTTCTGAATGACATTGGTCTGGTTGGTGAAGTGGTGGAAATGCTGGGTGCGAAGGGTATCGCCAGCGTCATCTTCGACGGCACCCAGCCTAACCCTACCTGTGGCAACGTTGCCGAAGGTCTGAAGCTGCTGTCTGAAAATGAGTGTGACTTTGTGATCTCCTTGGGTGGCGGTTCTCCACACGACTGTGCCAAGGGTATTGCCCTGGTGGCTACCAACGGTGGTGAGATCAAGGACTACGAAGGCGTAGACGTTTCCGGCAAGCCTCAGCTGCCGCTGGTGGCGATTAACACCACGGCTGGTACCGCTTCTGAAATTACCCGTTTCTGCATCATTACTGACGAAGTGCGTCATGTGAAGATGGCGATCGTAGACAAGAACACCACTCCGGTGATGTCCGTCAACGATCCAACCCTGATGAAGGGCATGCCGGCTTCCCTGACTGCCGCTACCGGTATGGATGCACTGACTCACGCTGTGGAAGCTTATGTTTCCACTATCGCGACTCCGGTCACTGATTGTACTGCCCTGAAAGCGATTGAGCTGATTGGCCAGTTCCTGCGTCGTGCGGTGGGCAACGGTGACGATATGGAAGCCCGTGAGCAGATGGCTTATGCCCAGTTGCTGGCCGGCATGGCCTTCAACAACGCCAGTCTGGGTTATGTGCACGCCATGGCACACCAGCTGGGTGGCTTCTACGACCTGCCACACGGTGTCTGCAACGCGGTATTGCTGCCACATGTACAGGCTTTCAATGCCCGCACCCGTCCTGACCGTCTGGCTGATGTGGCTGCTGCTCTGGGCGAGAACATCCACGGTCTGAGCGATGTGGATGCTGCAGAATGTGCACTGGATGCCATCAGCCGTCTGGCTGCTGATGTGGGCATCCCTGCCGGCCTGGAAGAACTGGGTGTGAAGGAAGAAGACTTTGAAGTGCTGGCTACCAACGCTATGAAGGATGCCTGCAGCTTCACCAATCCTAAGAAGGCTACTCTGGAAGACATTATCGGTATCTTCCGCGAAGCGATGTAAGCACCCGCTGAAAAACCTTTTTGATCACCATGAGAGCCCGGCGAAAGCCGGGCTTTCTGCTTTCTCGGTAAGCCGAAGTCGGGCTGGTATTACTGGCAGAGGCCGGGTGCTGACAACCCGAAGGATATTGATATCGATCAAAAGTACAGCACGTGTAAGTGCGTATGATTCTCAAAAACTGAATTTATACTATTCCGGAACCTGTTGACTTAGGTGGATTTGTTTTAAGTGGTAAATGTTAACGCTTCTCATTTCTACTATAGTCATGCTGCTTTCCGGTCTCTGCTCAAGGCTTTAATGCGGGAGATTCTTGCATGTCATTAACTCTGGGTGATCTGGCTGTTGGCGATCAGGCCCGGATTTCCGGATATACCGGTGGCGGTAACTATCGCCGCCAGCTTCTGGCCATGGGATTGACTCCGGGTATTGCCCTGAAGGTGATACGCCGTGCGCCTATGGGAGATCCGGTGGAACTGGAAGTTCGCGGCTTCAGCCTGAGTCTGCGCCGTGATGAAGCCCAGTGTGTATTGATTGACCCGTTATCTAAAGATCAGGAGTCCTGCTGTGGTACAGGCAACCGTTGCTGTTCTCGGTAATCCCAATTGTGGCAAGACCACGCTGTTCAACCGGCTGACCGGTGCCCGGCAGCAGGTGGGCAACTGGCCCGGGGTCACGGTTGAGAAGAAGACCGGTGCCTACAGCCATGCCGGCCGTGATATCACCCTGGTGGATCTCCCCGGAACCTACTCACTGGATGTCGGTATTGGTAATACCGCTATCGATGAGAAGGTAGCCCGCGACTATGTGCTGGCCAATGAAGCTGATCTCTACATCAATATCCTTGATGCCGGCAATATCGAGCGAAATCTCTATCTGACCACCCAGCTGCTGGAAATGAACCGGCCGATGATGGTGGTGCTGAATATGATGGATGTCGCCAAAGAGAAAGGCATCCGCATCAAAGCCGAGAAACTCAGCCAGCGTCTGGGTTGTGCGGTGATTCCGGTGGTTGCCAGCCGTAACAATGGCACCGATGCCCTGAAAGAGGCGATCGAGCATTATCTCTCCGGCGCCCAGCGCAGTGAGCCAGCCAAAGTCACCTATTCCACTCCGGTGGAAGAGGCACTGGCTGCCATGGCCAGTCTGGTTGAGGCTCCGGCCGCCGAACTGCAGGTACAGAACCGCTGGCTGGCGGGCCGTCTTCTGGAAGGGGATCAAACCCTGGAGCCGCTGCTGTCTGCAGAGAATATGCAGGCTGTTGGCCGTATTCGTGCCACCCTGGAGCAGGCTGGCGGTGAAGATATCGATATCCAGTTTGCCGATGACCGCTACCGGTTTATTGAAACTCTGGCTGATGACGTAGTGTTCCGTGATCAGCTGGTCAGTCAGACCATGACCCACAAGATTGATAAGGTCGTACTCAGCCGGGTGCTGGGCCTGCCTATCTTCTTCGGGGTGATGTACCTGATGTTTATGTTCACGATCAATGTGGGCAGCGCGTTTATTGATTTCTTCGATATCCTGTCTGGCACCCTGTTTGTGGATGGCACCCGCTATCTGATGGAAGGCATTGGTGCGCCGGCCTTCCTGACCACATTGCTGGCCGATGGTATCGGCGGCGGTATTCAGACCGTATCCACCTTTATTCCGGTGATTGGCTGTCTGTTCCTGTTTCTGTCGGTTCTGGAAGATTCCGGTTATATGGCCCGGGCGGCATTTGTGATGGATCGTGCCATGCGGGCACTGGGCTTGCCGGGCAAGGCTTTTGTTCCTGTGCTGGTGGGCTTTGGCTGCAACGTGCCGGCGATTATGGCGACCCGTACTCTGGAGCAGGAGCGTGACCGCAAGCTGACGATTCTGATGAATCCGTTTATGTCCTGTGGTGCCCGTCTGCCTGTATACGCCTTGTTTGCGGTAGTGTTCTTCCCTGAGTCTGGCCAGAACGTGGTGTTCTCCCTGTATCTGGCGGGTATTCTGGTAGCGGTTCTGACCGGTCTGATTATGAAGAGCACACTGCTGCCGGGTGAGATGTCACCTTTTGTGATGGAGCTGCCACGCTACCATATGCCCAATGTTCAGAGCATGCTTCTGCGTACCTGGGACCGTCTGAAGTCCTTTATCATCAAGGCGGGTCAGACCATCGTGATTATGGTCACGGTGCTGAGCGTGCTGAACTCTCTGGGCACTGATGGTTCTTTGGGTAATGAGAACAGTGATAAGTCGGTCCTCAGTGCTGTTGGCCGTACCATTACCCCGGTGTTTGCACCTATGGGTATGGAGAGTGATAATTGGCCGGCGGCTGTGGGCATCTTTACCGGTGTGTTTGCCAAGGAAGCTGTGGTCGGTACGCTGGATGCACTGTATAGCCATATGGGCGACGACCATGAAGAAGGTTCCGACTACAACCTGATGGCGGGTGTTTCCGAAGCTCTGGCAACGATTCCTGCCAACTTCTCTGGTCTGATTGATACCGTGAGTGATCCGCTGGGTCTGAATGTCGGCACCACCAATGATGCCAATGTCGCGGCAGAAGAGCAGGGCGTACATCTGAGCACCTACGATGTGATGCGTGCCAAATTCGGTGGTCAGGAAGCTGCTTACGCCTACCTGCTGTTTATTCTGCTCTACGTGCCGTGTGTTGCGGCCATGGGCGCGGTGAAGCGTGAAGCTGGTCGTGGCTGGATGTATCTGGTGGGCGGCTGGGCAACCTACATGGCGTATACCGTAGCCAGTGGTTACTATCAGTTGGCAACCTTCTCGGCGCACCCGGTGCAGTCCATCACCTGGCTGGCGATCTTGCTGGGTTCGTTGCTGGTGGTGCTGTTCCTGTTACGTCGCAAAGGTCAGCAGGACAATCTGTTCGACAATGATGCCCTGGTGCGGGCCCGCAGGGCAGGGAGCTCACAATGCTGAGCGAACTGCGCCAGTTCCTGAAGCAACGCAATGATATGGTCAGCCTTCGGGAGCTGGCCATACACTTTGACCGTGAAGAGGCGGTGATTGCCGGGATGCTCAGCCACTGGCAGCGCAAAGGGATGGTGGAGCATATCGATGCATCCTGCGCCCAGGCCTGTGGTGGTTGTGATCGGGGCTCCAGTGGGGGTTATTACCGCTGGTCCGGTAATGGTGGTAACCGTATCTCGCTGGTTTGCCCGAAGGGCTGATCAGTTGTATTAAAAGTTAGTGCTTGCTGCTGAATTAGTGATTACTGCTAAAGATGTGGGCAAGTGGAAGAAGATAAAGCTGTCGCAGCCGTTCCAGGCGCGATGGCTTTTTCTGTTTCTGGGGGCTGGTTTCCTGATCCTCGGGAAGGCTGGTATCCGGTTCAACAGGGTCAGTACTGGCGACAATAACTGTCGATACGGCTGGTTCGGATGAGGGGCTTTGAACCGCTTCCTGTGCTGCGTTTGTTCCATCCGCAGCAGTCAGTGCAGCAGCCAGCAGCAACCACGCGGAGCAGAAGACTGTCGCTGTTCTGTTGCTGATTCTGACGGATGTTTGCATAGTCTTGGGTTTAAGCCTGTGAAGCAACCGCCAGTGTAGTGAAGATTCCGGGAAAAGACGTGTGATTATGTAACTGTCTGTTGCTCCGGATTATGGGGGATATCCAGCGCTTTCAGCACATTTTCAATCGGCGCAGGGCGGGCAAATAGAAACCCTTGTACCAGATCGATACCGCAGTCTTTTACAAAGGCGCACTCTTCCTCAGTTTCCACCCCTTCGGCGACAGTTGAGCAGTTGGCGATTTTGCCAATACCGGCGATGAGCTGATACAGATCCTTGCCCTGATCGGAAACCGCATCCAGCAGCAGGGAGCGATCCAGCTTAATTTTGTTGAAGTGGTACTTCATGATGTGAGGAAAGGACGCATAGCCCGAACCAAAATCATCAATCGAGAAGTTGATTCCGCAGGCCTGCAGCCGGGTCATGGTGGTTTTGAGTGAAGCCTCTTCATTCAAAATGGCCTCCTCGGTAATTTCTATCTCCAGCCAGTGCCGTGGGATTTCATAATGATCCAGGCGTTCCAGCAGCCTGTCGGCAAAGTCTTCCTGCAGGATCGATGCGACCGAGATATTAATGGCAATCCGCACGGCTTTATCCCGAGGGATAGGCTGAAGATCCTTGAGTACGGAATCGATCACCATTCGGTCCAGCATCGGCATCAGCTTCAGGCTCTGGAAGTCGGCAATAAAGCGGGGCGGGTGTAGCTGGCCCTGGGCGTCTTTCAAGCGAATAAGGGCTTCAAAGGTGGGCGGATAACCGGCAGCAAACGGACGTATTTCCTGATAATGCATCACCAGTACGCCGTTCTTGAAGGTGGACTTAAGCCGTTGCTGAGCCTGCGAGTAGGCACGGCTTTCATAGGTTTGCCCGCGGAGCCGGTCGAGCGTACCCAGGAAGAGAGAACGATCCATATCTTCGCTGTGCAGGGAATCGCTCAGAAAATCATTATGTGATCCGGCAAAGGCCAGATAAAACGGCCGGTAAATCAGGATGCCTATGCTAATCAGAACCAACTGAAGCATCACACCACTGAAGGAGAACCCGGTGGCGATATAACCACTCATCAACGGAGGTGTCAGCCAGTTTAAGGTGGTTTCCACCGGCGGAATCAGACCGGATAAGGTGACGGAATAAGCAATCAGAATATTAACCAGCGGAACCAGTATGAACGGAATAATCAATAACGGATTAAAGAGCACCGGCAAACCGAAAAGAATCACTTCGTTAATATTAAACAGGGCGAAAGGTAATGCCGCGAGCGCCAGCTGGCGATGGGTGCGATTGCGGGTAAACAGCAAAATGCAGAGCACCAGAGAGAAGGTACTGCCTATACCACCCATATTGAGATAGGCGGTATTAAAACCATCCGTGAGAATCTGCAGAGGCTCAATGCCGGCCTGCCAGGCTTCAATATTCGCCAGAGAGATTTGTTCAATAGTGGTTTTGGTCTCCAGCAGAATATTAGTGCCGTGTATGCCCATGCACCAAAGCAGGCTGTTTATCAGCTGATAGGCTAACGCTCCCTGCAGTGTCATGGGATCAAAGCCGGTGAGTCGAACCGCAGCACTGAGAGCATTCACAATCGGCGGTGAAAGTAGAGACAGCAGCAGGCTTAGTACGACAAAGGCCAGATAGTGGATAGCATGCCGCAGGGTTTTGGTGGCAATGGTGTTATCACCAAGAGTGAGGTAATCCAGCGGAAAGGCTTTGCAGAAACGATAGGTGACCAGTGAGCTGATAATGGCAAAGAAAGAACTGTTGGGAAGAGGAAGGTCAGGGGATATCTTGCCGGTTTCTACCGAAAACAAAAAATAGAGCGAGATGGTATAAAAAATAAATTGTCCGCTGGCGAGCGACGTCTTATGGGAAAAGTAATAGGCCGTACAGATACACAGGGCCAGAGGGTAAAGGCCAATCAGGCTATTGGAAATATGTTGGGTATAACTGGCAAGTTCCGGGAGGTTGAAGTAATTCAACAGCGTGCCCAGCGCAAGAACGATGGCTCTGGCCAGCGTCAGGGGCAGAATCAGAAGCGCGATTGCGGTGAGATCAATGGAAAAATTCAGCGGTTTGGGATTGAATCCGTTGAGCTTTTGTAAACCACGGCTGAGCAGGCCCGGCAGTCCTTTCAGTACAACATCCATTTCGGTAAACCTTGCACGGGGTGAGAGCAAAGTCGGGGAGCGATGTCCGGCGGAAAGTGTTGGTTATGTGTGTGCGCCGGTGACTATCCCGATTCGGTTAATATGTACCTGTGGTGTGCAAGTGGCTATTGGTAGATGTACGGATCAAGTGTGAGGTGTGTGAGCAGGTGTGAGGTGAGTAGGGAGGGTCTGCAATAAATGCAGAGGAGTGGGGGATAAACTGAGCTTCAAACCGGTTACTTAAACCAGTTCTCATGAACGTAATGAACGATGTAAAGAGCCAGCAGAATAAACGCTACGATCTCAAGCAGGAATATCCAGGAGTTTCCACCGGACATATTATGGATGATCCTTTCACATCCACTGGCCAGTTCTTCAGGACATTCAACCCTGGCATTGCCTCCCCATGCCCAGCTTATGGAGGGAATCAGTGATAGCCAGGCAAAACCCTTCAATAATTTCAGATATTTCATTGTGATCACAGCAGTAGAAAAAGAACAAGGCAGGCCAGAAAGGAGGGTAGGCCCGCTATAAACAACAGCATGCCGGTATTGGTGTTTTCAAGCTTGAATCGTGCACGATCGGCCTCCCCTGAAGTGTGAAGGCTGGAAGCGTCTGCTTTAAGTGCAGCCGGATTGCTTTGTACAGCATGTGAGGGGCTGCCGGGAGCGAAGAGAATATAGGCAAAGCTCCAGAGGAGAACAGTATTGGCAATAAGAATATTGCCGGGTTCTGCGAGAGTGATGGCATCAATAAAAAAAGACAGCCCCACCACTGTGAGAGCGCTGAGCAGGTTCGCGACCGTTAAATATTTAAGGACTGCAAAGATCATTATTATTGTTCGCTCTGCGAAGGACTTGGGAGGGCAAGGTTTCTATTTTTTGGAACGAAGTTTGGCCAGAGAGAGCTCGGCACCATCAATCAGCGTAAAGTAGCCTTCCTCGGAGGACAGCTGCAAATCAATGGATATCTCGACGTTATCGGCAGCCTGCGGGTAACTCGCCAGTTTGGGTACAACGCGAATAGCCACACCTTCGGCCTGGCTTTTTTGTAAATATTTTTGAAGCTCTGCGAACTCAGCCTGCGACTGGCTGTTGAGCTGCAGGTTGTAAACGGTAGCCTTACTGGCCTCACCAAAAAACGAGCTATGTTCAAGTACGGCAGGCTTTGTATTCTCCTGTAGCTTGAATACGCTTTGGTAAGCATTCGCTACAGATGTGATATCAACCCCCAGCCAACTATTTTCCACATCAAGATGAAACCCCTCGGGTACAGTGATTTTGACTTGCACTTCCTCAGCCTGGAGGGACTGAAAATCCTCCCAGCCAAATGTACTCATTTTGGCAATGGTAGAAAGAGGAATAGAAGTACAGCTGCAAAGTAAGAGGGGCAGGAGAAGCAGAAATATTTTTTTCATATTATTGGTATTTTAAATATACGGTTTTGACTTCAAGGACTGAGAGTTAACTTGACCGATAATATCTTGGATTGTTTTTGTTGAATAATGCTTTCTGATGTGGGGCGATGGCTGGAAAGGCAGCGAATCACAACGCTGCCTTATCTCGATTATTACTGAGATGCAGTTGGCAGGAAAAAGTCTTGCAGTCTGCTCTTTTGGATACCAGCACTATCAAAGTTTGACTGAGAAAGCCAAGAGCGATAGCCCTTGTCGAGCTCGGGCCATTCTTTATCAAGAATTGAGAACCAGGCGGTATCTCTATTACGACCTTTTACGATGGTAGCTTGACGGAATATCCCCTCAAATGTAAATCCAAGTCTCTTAGCGGAACGCATAGAGTTTGCATTCAAAGCATCACACTTCCACTCACAGCGTCTGTACCCTAAATCAAATACATTTTTTATCATAAGGTACACAGCTTCGGTGGCTGCCGGAGTTTTCTGCAATAGTGAAGAAAAACATAAATGACCGACTTCAGCAGAACCCGATTCAGGTGACACTCTTAGGTAGCTGATTACGCCAACCGCAAGATTCTTGTTCGTATCAATAATGGCATAGAACTGAGGGTCGATACTTTTGGATGCGCCTTCAATCCAGGTTTCATATTCATGAACATCCTTGAATGGGCCATAGGGCAGGTATGTCCATAGTGACTCATAGGAGCTTGAATGGTTGGATTTATGCAAATCCTCGACATGTTTAATATTAAGAGGCTCTAAGCGGCAAAAATGACCTTCTAAAATTTCATGGGGTGGGAATTTCGGTGTGTGCCAGTCTGCAACGGGAAAGCCAATTTCTTGTGACATTTGGAGATATACCACTTAGCGATAAAAAGGCATGTTACTCATTTTGATAAGCTAATCAATCAAAAGAACGGAGAGTGGTTTATAGCTTGAGTTTAAAACCCTCATGGCTGGCGATAAATCCCAGCTTTTGATAAAAGCGAATGGCGTCCGGTCTTTGCTTATCGCTCGTTAACTGTACCAGGGAGCACTCTTTGGATGCTGCCAGTTCTATAGCATATTGAAACATCTGCTCACCAATACCCTGCCCACGGAGATTGTGGTGAACCCTGACTCCTTCAATCAGGCAGCGCCAGCTCCCTCTATGGGTGAGGTACGGGATAAAGGTAAGTTGGAACATACCGGCGATCTGGTCATTCACAGCAGCGACTATGAGCTGATTGTTTTTATCGCGCTGTATCGCGTCAAAAGCATCGATATAGCTACTCTCCAGCGGAAGACCTGGGTTTTCTCTCTGTTGACCCAGTTCGTCACTGGCTAAAAGATGGATGAGATCGGGTAGATCAGATTTTTGGGCTTCTCTGAAGATCATTTGCATCTGGAAACTCACACGCTTCAAACAGCTAAAGAGTGAAAATAGGCACCTGAGAACTTATAAGCAAAGGGGAGCTTTGTCAGTATTAAGTGTCAGTGAAGGTGCTGAAAGGGTCGAAATGGTTTAAATAATTATTAAGCAATCTGACTTCTTCCATGATCTCTGAATTGATGCGGGACTTCTCCTTGTCAGATAGTACCGGATGACGGAATACGAACCTTTCTGAGAGGTTAATGGCTCTGAATAGCGAGTGCATTTTCCAGGTGTTTAACCAGTAATAAGGATTGCTTTTATCATCTGTTTCTCTATCTTGCGTGAGCTTCACGTTATTGATAAGTGAATTCACCTCCTGCACTATTTCGCGACTGAGCTTTATATTCCCTTCTTCTTTATAAGTCTTACTGGCTATTTCTGCCCACCGGGCAATCACATCAATTTGGTTATAGAACCATGTGTCAGGGATGGGAGATTTAATGCTTTCAAGGATCATTGTGTAGTGTCTGTATAAATTGGATGGTGCATCAGAGCTGCCTAAGAAATGGGGTGATGACGAATTGAGCAAATGCCATTCCTAAGACGGTACTAACAATTGATAGGGAAAAAATCCCGATAAAGGACGATTTGGTGAAAATATGAAGCAACAGGAAATATGTGAATACCATAAGTACTCCACCAGTTATTCCTGAAGTGAATGCTGCTAAGAGTTCACCAACGAGCGCTACGATTGACGCATGCAGGAAAGATAGACTGATTGATAATATCTTTGCTGCAAAAAACAGAAGCGCTGCCGTGAAAATTATATTGCCTATTGCATAGGTTATAATGGAATCCATTCGCATTTCCTATTGCTTATTTTATGAGATGCTTTCGAGAGTTGATGTGTAAGCTTTTTGTGCTTGAGGGCTAAGATATGAGTGCATTCTCTGGAATAAATCTAACAAATCTTTTCCGTATTTGAGTTTAAAATCGTCACTTGAAGTTGCAAGCTCAAGTTCGTTTGCTGCCGTAAGCTCGCAGAATGACTCTAGCTCTGCATCGGATAAAGAAAACGTAGAATTATTAAATCTATCTTTGAATTCAACTGGGTGTGAGCTCCCGAACTGCGGATAAACATAGCTCCTGTCACAAGAGCAGTACAAATAGACAAGTTCCTCTGCTTCGGCTCCGATAAGATTCGCTATATCAGATCGCCGATCTAATGAGACCATATTCTGATCGAATCCTGAGGTACCATAGGCTGCATGGAACAGGCCAGAGATCTTCAGCGTTTCAGTCGCTCCCCAGGCATTGAGTATTGCTTCAGTTCCTTTTAAATGAGACATCAAAGACCCATTTAAATGGGAGAAGTCACCAGCACCCAAATCTTTCAGTAATTCAAATTTATCCATACATAAGTGCCTCATGACTGTAAATTGCGGGCAGAGTATAGATTGGTTCAGTCAAGCCATAATGCGGAAGTTATAGTCTGCTACAGGCACACAGCATTTGCGTAGTGAGAGGGGGATTTCAGCTGTTATTCATACGTTACCTATTTTCACGGTGTCCGTAACTTAATGCACGGGTAACGGCCCATTGGTTATTCTGGTTACGCCAGACCATGACAAAGTTGGCCTTCCCCTCACATTTTTGAGTTTCCGTCTGACAAAAAATGTGTACACCCTCGGTAATCGCCCCAAATCCGTTAACCGGATAAGCCTTGAAAGATTCAGCAACAAGCCTTCGTGTATAATTGCCACAGGCATTGTTCTTAGTGTTTGTAATCATGCTGTCACGATCCCAGGTGACTCCGCCATTATCGTGGTAGAACTCTAAATCATGGGCAAAGTAGTTGGCATGCTTCTCCAGCTCGGCTGGATTGTGGCAGTTGTTGAACGACTCAAAAAGCGCTTTATCAAGCGCTTTCATTGTCTCTTTCAGAGGGGGCTCATTAGCGAAGGAGGATAATGAGAATAAAGCCAGAAGAATTGTATAGAGTTTATTCATAGGTCTTCAAACTACTCCCTTTTATATGCTACTCCGATCATGCTCTGCAGAAGGCATGCAATTTTAGCGATGAATATAATTTACTTATCAACGGACATGCCATGTCTTATTTTTGCAACATCACCAGAAATAATTATAAATGCTATGCAGATACATAGATCACTCATAGGATATTGAACTAGTAATGCTGATTGCGTTGATGCAATCAGTACTGCAGCTGCTGCGATTATTGCAGTCAGAAAAAGGTTATTGGCAAAAAAATTATAAAATATGTATCCAAAGACTAATCCGAGCACGCTGCCTATGGTTGCGAATCCCATATAAATTGTAATATCCGTTAGGTCGATATTTTTATTGTCACTAAAAATGACAATGAGAAAGTAAAGCGCTGAAATAGCAATTATTGTTCCGATAAGTTTCGTAAAGATCTCTTTGTGCATTATGTAACCTCCTTGTTGTCGAAAGAACTTTATTCAGGTACGCCGTCTACAGCGTTACCTGAATCACCTAAAAAATAATAAAATCTAGATTTTCAATAGGACATTTTTATCGAGGCATTTTTTATTTTGAGCATTTGTAGTACCGAGAAAGGATTTAGCATACTCAGCAAAACATTGTGGAGCATTTAAAGCAACAAAGTGTGTGCCGTCTACAACATCAATAAAGGATACACTACCTCGCTTTGATAGCTCTTTGGCGTGCCTTTGTGCTCCGGTATGATGTGTTTTGGGATCTAGTGTACCATGGAAAATCATTGTCTTTGGCAGGCTGTCAGGGAGTTGGGCAAAGAAGCCATCTTTGCTATAGGTTGGCATACTATTCTCAGACATTAATTTAGGAAGAGGGCTTGTAAAAAGTAAACTTTTTTCTTCGGCTTTGATCTCTTCTTTTGTGATTTTTGGTCTGAGGTTGTTTTCTGAAGAGGTTATTATCTGAACCAAAGGAATGGAGCTACCAAAGTTTGCATAACCCGAATCTAACCCCATATAGAAGTCATTCACCTGTTGTATTGCCGCTTCTAGTTTTGAGGGGGCTCCTGCAGATAAGCCGTTTATTATTTCAGGTATTTGATTTCGCACATGTGGAACATCGAGCATTCCTCCTAGTGCATCAGATAGTCTCACATTTGGTAAAGTCTCTGAAAAATCTTTCAGTTGATTTGAATCAGCAATCAAATTAGCCAACTTCGCTTTTAGCTTATCTCTTGATAGTCCTGAGCACTTGTCAGGATGGTTGCACTGGTCGAGAAAGGCGTTACCAACCCTATTGACGACATGGGACCGTTTACTAAGCTCGAAATCCTCATCATTTTGTAAGGGAACGAGAGAATCCAGGATAATACCATCTAAGTGAAGACCCTCTAACTGAGACGTTCTTAGTACAAGTTGTGTTCCATACGATACACCGTAAAGATACTGCTTGCCGGGGCTACTCAAATTTTGAATAAGAAAGCGTAAGTCTTTTGCCGCATTGGTAATGCTAAAGGCTTGAACATATTCAACGTTCGAGTACATATGAGCAAAGCATTCTCCCCACTCATTCCCGACTAATGTTTTCCCCGCCAGAGAACCTATATCTTCACCTGGGCATATTGAGCTCGATGCGCCTGTGCCTCGGTGGTCTGGTACATAAATATCAAAGTTTGGAAATGTCTCTCGAAAGGTTTGAATGCTTGAGTAAAAAGATGCGCCGGATTCCCCAGGCCCTCCACTAATTAGCCAAAGGGAACCGTTTTGTTTTTCTAATGAAGGGAATTTGCGGATGAAAAGGTCAATTTCATCCTTGCTATGTTTTTGATGGTCTAATGATGTTTTTACAGTGGTGCATAATGAGTTTTCTAATTCTGGAAAATTGTCAGCATCAGTACATTTTTTGAATTCATTGCCTGATGCTATATTGGTCGTGAATAAGGTTAGTGCAATAGTTAAATATTTAGTAAGCTTCATTGTAACTACTTTTTATTGTTGATCTTAATGAGTTGGATGCTGAATAAAAGGCGCCGAATTTTCTTGGGCTTTTCACTGGTCAGTGTGGAACCTTATCGTCTTGGTATGGGCTACCGATTTGATCCTTTGATTGATTTGTTAGGTAAAATTCCTGCTTTGTTAGTTAAAAAATTAAACCATTGTCAATAAAAGTTATCACCATAGGGGTAGGGGTGGTTTGTATTAAAGATAATTCAAATTGAAAAGCGTCATAAGTATCTGCGAGAATGTTAGCTTGGGGGTGTCGGTGTTAAATAATGAGGCGATTAAACCTGTAAGGGATGCATCTACCCAGACAGAGATGTCACTTCCCCCTGCCAATCAGGAAAGTTGGTCTTCATTTTTTTATAGGAAAGTGAAAGCGGTCTCTTATGAGAATCTTTTTGTTGATTTAACTTATCCTGATGTACGACAAAGCATAATTGAGGGTGATGATAGAGCCACCATAATTTTCGGTTTAATACCGGTATCAGTGACTTGTTGTTGCGTAGCCTTTGGATGTTATATGGGTCACTCTGTTGGCCTGATATGCTGTGAAGCAGCCACTGGTGCCATATGTGGATCAGAGGTAAGTCATTCTTACTATAAATATGTCAGGGACGAAGCTTTAGTTATTGAAGCTAAGGCACAAAATGAACGGCTGAGGGATAGGGGCCCCAGTCATAACAGTCTGCAAATTATCGCTCCTGTCATAATTCATGAACCTTCTCCCTCTTATGGGCCACCACCACCTACCTATGCTGATGCCGTGCGGGATTCTCAATCCTCCTGACGGCAGCTAACAGGCATCGTAGGCGTATCAAGGTTTCAGGACGGCTTACTCTTTGATTTCGATTCGGTATGCTTTGTAGACTTTATTGTCGATGTTTTCGACGCTGTGTAAGCCCTCAGGGTCAAGCCACTGTGGATTTTGGTGTGACTTTCCATCCGTAGGCTTCGTCATGAAAATAAGCTGGTCACTCTCACCATAATATTTTATTTGCGCAGGCTGATCGACAATCATGACACTGCTGGCTTTATGGATGTGGACTGGTTCTTTCACGCCAGGCTCTATTATGACTCTGAGTACTCTGACAGATTCGTTCTCCAAAAGAACCTTGTGTGAATCTGGAGCAGCAATAACGGCATCAAGCGGATCTGATTGTGTCGACGCCTCGTCTTCTGTTGCAAGAACAATGTTGCATGTGAAAATAAGAAGAAGAGGCCATTTTCTTACTTTGATCATGAGTATTCCCTATGATTTATTCTGTTTGAGAATAGCAGGGTTTACTCAGATGTTATTTTATTACCTGAGGTGTTTCAGGTGGGTAGTGGTGCTGATGACGCTCTTGCTCTTCTCCAAACCTTATAATTCCAAATGGCATCTTGCAGAGCATCATGGGAGCTTTCATTTTTTGGCATCTTGCTTGGGTCAAGCGATAAATAATACGGAGTAATATCCTTGCATTGCGTTGGGAAGTTTTCTGGTATCTTGTTTAGAACTTTCAGCAAAAGCTGAAAATCCCAATCTGCGTATTTTTGATGAATCTCCCTGATGTTTTCCTTCTCAGAATATAGATTTTCTAATTGATCGATTGTTGGAAATGTAGCCCAAACAGATGTGATCTCGTGTTCTGATAAAAGTTTGGTTATTTCCTGACTTATAACCTCCTTTGGCTTTCTCACAGCTCTATCTGGTAGAAGGGGAATGATGTTGTCTCTTACGAAGGGACTTAAGCTGCTTTGGTCAAAATCAGATAGGCAGGCGTAGTACTCACAGCCATTTTCACAATAAATGCCTATAGAAATCATTTCAGATGAAGAATTATCGCCCGGTAGGCATGTAAATTCTGTATCTATGAATATATTCATAACTAAGTTTATTGGCGGCTTTATAATTCTTGGTGCTTGTGCGCCATAGCCACTTGGGACCACTCTTTAGCCATGACAGCCGCTTTGCACTTTGGATATTGAGAGCAGCGCAAAAAATTAATGTCTATTCTTGTGCCGTCCTTTGATGTAATCGGTACCAAGGCACTGCCACACTTTGGACATAGTCTCTCGTTATTTTTCTTAGAGGGCGCGGATTCATAAACCAAGTGCGACAGGTAAGAGGTAAGCTGCGATATTGATGACTTTCGCTCGGCCGGAGTGAAGAACCATGCAATATCATCAGCTTACCTCCGAAGAAAGGTTTATGTTTTCTTT
>NZ_FWPT01000036.1 GCF_900174585.1 Parendozoicomonas haliclonae
ACTTGATCCCCTGAAGAGCCGTTCAAGACCAGGACGTTGATAGGCTGGGTGTGTAAGCGTTGTGAGGCGTTGAGCTAACCAGTACTAATGACTCGTGCGGCTTGACCATATAACGCCAAAGCGATCTTTATAAAGAAAGATCAGATAACGCGAAAGATTTACCACGCACAAAGTGCAAAGCAACGAACGACAGATTCTATAGTGTGTTGTCCTCTGGCAGCACACACCGTTTTCGCCTGGCGACCAAAGAGCTTTGGAACCACCTGACTCCATCCCGAACTCAGCAGTGAAACGAAGCATCGCCGATGGTAGTGTGGGGCCTCCCCATGTGAGAGTAGGTCATCGCCAGGCACTTATTAGAGAACCCCAGTCGTCGAAAGATGACTGGGGTTTTTGCTATTTATGTAAGCCGTCTCTTTTTGATTCAATTCAAAGCGCTTAAGACCTTCGGAAGTGATTGACTTCAAAGGAATTAAGAGTAAGATACGCGCCTCGTTGAGAGATTCCAGGTCAGCATCGAAACATTGTTTCGGGATTGAAAAACGAATCACTTGACACTGATCGGGCCATCAGTAAAATGGCGGCCTCGCTTGAGCGACCAGCTACTGAGTTGGAATTAAGCTTAAGTCTTCCTCTTCACAAGATGCGATGAAGAGTGATCTTTAACAAAGAATTCAGACAATTCGTGTGGGCGCTTGTCTGGCAGGATGAAGCTTTCTTCTCAACTCCTCGTGAGTATGAAGAAATGCAAAAAATACTTTGTTCTGTTAAACAAGTGACTCATCAATTTATTGAGAGTAATTTGCGTAATAGAGCCGCTTCTCTACCGTCTTCGGACTGTGGGGATGCAA
>NZ_FWPT01000011.1 GCF_900174585.1 Parendozoicomonas haliclonae
TTGCATCCCCACAGTCCGAAGACGGTAGAGAAGCGGCTCTATTACGCAAATTACTCTCAATAAATTGATGAGTCACTTGTTTAACAGAACAAAGTATTTTTTGCATTTCTTCATACTCACGAGGAGTTGAGAAGAAAGCTTCATCCTGCCAGACAAGCGCCCACACGAATTGTCTGAATTCTTTGTTAAAGATCACTCTTCATCGCATCTTGTGAAGAGGATAACACCGAGCCAACTAAACAACTTGCCGGTGCCAACGAGGAGCGCATTCTACAGCGATGTGGCTTCTTGTCAACCAGTATTTCAGACGTTTAATTCAAAACATTTAAAACACTGACGACCACCGGTCGCTGCTTATCTCAAGCTCCGTTCCCTGCTCAGCAGAGAGGCCGCGAATTATAGGGCCAAAGTCGTCTTTGACAACCCCAGACCGGTAAGTTTTTCTACTTATTTTTAATTAATGCATGATTGCTGCCCGCTTTTGGGCAGCAATGTGAACAGTGATGATAGAGATCACACCATATTATTGCGGAATGACAACATGAGCTTCATTGCTATTGATGGCTCATTACCCAGCTCTGATGCATCAAAGTCTTTATTCAGAAAACCTGTGTAACCACTCATGCTTGCCAACTCATCTCGCGAAGGAGCCTTAAACCCCATTTTCCACTCGGAAAAGCTTCGTTTATCAATATATGACTGGCTGAGAACGATCACACCATAATGGCGCGGGTCGGCAGAGATAATATCGTAGACTTGCTGAACATTATCCTTCTCTCCTTCGAGCACCTGCATAAACACACCATCGCTGTACAGCAGCATACCGCTCACATCCTTGCGACTATTGTTTGCTCTTGCGACTTTTAACAGGTCTTCCAGCTCCTCATCACTGAAAAGCTCTTTAGCTGTACTGGTGTAGACGATATTGAATAGTCGGTTATCCATCCGCCTCCTCCCTGAGAACCACATTTTATATAACCACTATATTGTAGAAGATTGCCTGAATTCAGCCGTTCACGCTTTCAAAGAGGTCTTGAGCCAGTCCTTGCCAGTTAGCTTTTCCTATGCACTCCAAACAATGTTGAGAGTCTGCTAAAAGAACTCTTCAAATACCCGGAAAGCCAGAAAGATACACAGGAGGATAATGATCCACTTGGAATACTTTCCATACTGTTCATTGGACACAGGCTTACTAAATCGCTCAGCTAGCTTTACCAGTACAAACAGTCCGATAAAAAGGGCCACAAGGATTGTTATCAGATTCATTTCTTCTTCCTTCTTATTTACTCATCCCGATAACTATGCCCGGAAAAACTCAAACGGGATAACGTCTTTTATCGCACGTTTTTGTGCGATCAGCATGTGGAGCCGATCAATCCCCATTGCTACGCCCGCACAATCGGGGAAACCCTGCTCCAGAGCAGACACCATATTTTGGTCGTAGGGATATACAGGCTTCCCTAATAATTCACGTTCCTGCAGATCTTTTTCAAATCGAGCTCTCTGCTCATGACCATCTGCTAGCTCATGGTAGCCATTCGCAAGCTCATAACCATTGGCAAAAAGCTCAAAACGCGCGGCCACTTTCTGGCCCTGTTCATTCACAATAATACGAGATAGAGCAGACATAGAAGCGGGATAGTCATACACAAATACCCCCTGAATCTGACCATCAACATAGTCACCCAGGTTCGGCTCAATACTGGTACTGAACAACAGATCCAGATAGTCATTACGCGCCAGACCAGAAAGCCCACTGTCCACATATTCGTGGGTTAGCTTCATCAAGGTTTCATCAGTCGCAGTATGCGGGTCTATTCCGAACTCTTCCTCAAACAGCTCCCGATAACTAAAACGCGCCTGTTCTTCAAAGTTGGTCACTGCTGCAAGCAAGCCGGTGACATCATCCATTAGCGCATGATGGTCGATGCCCAGGCGATACCACTCCAGCATGGTGAATTCCGGGTTATGGCGACCACCCGCCTCACCATTACGAAACACGCGACCCAGGAAATAGATATCACCACTCCCTGCAGACAGCAGACGCTTCATCGGAAATTCTGGCGAGGTATGGAGATAAAGCTTTTCCTGTGCCTTGGTACCAAGAGGAGTAAAGACGGTTTGGAAACTATCTATATGAGGGTCGACGGTTGCATGATGGGAGAGCATCGGCGTTTCCACTTCCATCACATCTTCCTGATGAAAGTAGTTTCTTATATTCCGGAGAAGCTCGCCCCGCTGTCGCAAACTATCCAACTCTGCGGATGGCTGCCAAAGATGCTCACTCATTGATGACTCCAGTAATAACTTCCAAAACAATAACCAAATCCCATAACGCACAAAGCCCGGCGAACCGGGCTTTGACTATTCAGCATAATCGCTAAGACTCAGAAGTCTTACTTCTGCTGACGACCCACGTACTCGCCGGTACGGGTATCGATCTTCAGGATTTCACCTTCAGTGATGAACAGAGGCACCTTAACAACAGCGCCAGTGCTCAGGGTCGCAGGCTTGGAACCGCCAGTTGCAGTATCACCTTTCAGGCCCGGGTCAGTCTGTACAACTTCCAGCATAACGAAGTTAGGGGCAGTTACAGACAGAGGGGAACCGTTGTACAGGGTAACAGTGTATACTTCCTGCTCTTTGAGCCAGTTGATGGTTTCACCAACTGCGGCTTTGGAAGCGCCGTGCTGCTCAAAGGAACCGTCGGTCATCATGAAGTGGAAGAACTCTCCATCGGTGTAGAGATATTCCATGTCATAGTCCATAACGTCCGCACCTGGCAGGGTTTCGCCAGACTTGAAGGTACGTTCCCAAACACGGTTGGTGATCAGATTGCGCAGACGCACACGGTTGAAAGCCTGACCTTTACCAGGCTTAACAAATTCGTTTTCCAGGATGGCGCAAGGGTCGCCTTCCAGCATAACCTTGAGGCCGGAGCGAAACTCGTTAGTCGCGTAACTTGCCATTCTAATAGTCCAGGAATGTTTTAAAGCCCCGTATGATAACCTGTTCAGCCCAGACTGTGCATACCAATAACATCAAGATTCGTGAGATTTCTTCAGGATCACCTCAAGCCTCATCCTCCCGCTCGCCACAAGAATGGCAAAGCATTCTCAGCCATGCGGTTACCGAACCTGAAGAACTGCTGAACACCCTTGGGCTGAATCCTGATCTGCTTCCCGGAGCTGTAACAGCCAGCCAAAGCTTTCGCATACGGGTACCGCATACATATATAGCACGGATGGAGCACGGCAATCCTGACGACCCGCTTTTGAAGCAGGTTCTGCCAATCAGCGATGAAATGGTCGAAGCTCCCGGATTTAGCCATGACCCATTAGGCGAACAACCAAAGAACAGCCAGCGGGGCATCATCCATAAATACCAGGGCCGCTTACTGCTGATGCCCGGCAGCCTGTGCGCCGTAAACTGCCGATTCTGTTTTCGTCGCCACTTTCCCTATGACGACAACAAGCTTAATAAGGAAGAGTGGCAATCGGCCCTTGAGTACATCCGACAGGATGCCAGCCTGAAAGAAGTGATTCTCAGCGGTGGGGACCCTCTTGTACAGAATGACAGACGCCTGAAATGGCTGATCGAAGAGCTGGCAAATATTCCACATCTGCAGCGTTTGCGAATTCACACTCGCCTGCCGGTCATTATCCCTCAGCGGGTCACTGATGATCTGGTTAACAGCTTGACCAGCACGCGTCTGAAGTCGGTTGTTGTCATCCATAGCAATCATCCCAACGAGATCGACCATACCGTATCCGCAGCATTGTCTCGCCTGTACCGTGCCGGTGTACAGCTCTTGAACCAGAGCACGCTGTTAAAGGGTATTAATGATAATGCTGAAACGCTGGCTGAGCTCAGTGAGGTTCTCTTCCATAATCACGTTATGCCTTATTACCTGCATTTATTAGACAAGGTGCAGGGCGCTGCGCATTTTGAAGTAAGTGAGGAGCAGGCAAGAAAGCTGGTTGGAGATATGAGTCAGTTCTGCTCCGGGTATCTCGTACCCAAACTGGCGAGAGAAACTGCTGGCATGCCAAGCAAGACCATTATTTCACCGACTTACCACTCTATATAAACGTTATTCACCAAAACCGGGATGCACGCTTGCATGAAAGCATGCATCTCTGCGTTTGGGTGCAGAGATATGCACAGCGCAATATTTGTTTTCCAATCCATGCAATTCTGTAATATATAGTACGAGCCGATATAAGAACGTGTATAAACGCCTATATGAAAGGAAAAATGGGTTGATGCACTCTTCTCAAAATTCCATGAAGTTTGCTATTCCAGAGTGCACTCGGGAGCAGTTAACTTTTTCTAATCCAGACAAAGCCTCCATTCAGGAGTGGATTGCTAACCTTCCCAAAACCAACCTTGGGGAGACCGCGCGCAGGCTTTATTTTGCCCTTCAAGATCTGAACGGTGTTGATCTTCCGGTCACCACACGCCTGTCTATTCTTGAACAGCTCCGGCCAAGCATCTATTACGCCTGTAGAGAACTTTCTGTTCATTTTCTGAAAAAAGCACTCACGCTAACCGAAAAGCAAAGAAAGATAGCCAGCCTGTCTCAGGCTCTGCAAAGTCATCTTCTGATTGGCTATAAGATAGTTATCTCTCAGCAGCTTAAAGGCGAGCTGGACAGTCAGGGCAAAAAGAATCTGGTGATTGCGATTCATCGCGCTGTAACAGAAAGCAGCCAGACTCTGCTTCGTTGTTATCAGCTTTACTGCAGCCCGCCAAAGAACATCTGGAAAGAACTGCACACACTTTATCGTCTGGCTGAAACCTACAATCTGCACAAAGCAGCAGTCGATGACAGAGAGTGCAAAGGCAACTCTCAAAAGACCATTGCCTGCTCCTACAAAAAAGCTCTTCTGCTCAGCCGTGCCCGCCCGAATATGCTTCGCCAACAGGAACTTGGCCAACTGTTTGATACGCTGTCCGACTGGTCCGGAGCGGCAACGCTTGAACCATCTGTTTCCGAGCACAGTGTCTTTGCTATCAACGTTGAGGCCGACACTGCTCCTTCATACAGCACAACTGTCACCATTGAAGATCCGACGCACTATCGCGGCCTCGATACCCGCGAACTGACTTCTATGGTCGATGACATAACCAAAAGCGCGCAGCAGGAGTTATCTCCAATCCTGCTACACCATCTGCTTTCCTGCTGGCGTCCAAAGACTGAGCGAAGCCATGTACGTTCACAAACATCTGGCTCTATCACCTTTGCGGCCGGTTTGAGTGCAACGCACTTTTACCTTTCCGGTGAGACACCATTCCACCAGTCATTCCCTCATCCTGATCAACTGGCACTTAACACCAAAGCTGCCTTTGACTCACCATCGGATAAGGATATCTGGGACCATGTCACCGGTGCTGTGCCTTCAGGCAATCAAATGACAGCCATGGTGGGAGACATCGTACTTTTCGATGGCCAGGAAAAAACGACTCAAGCTACCTATCCACTGTTTGAAGCATCGCTGATTGATACCAGCCCGGGTGGTTACTGTGCACGCCTGCGGGGAGATATCCCTCCTCATATCCAGGCCGGTGAGATTATTGCGATCCGTTCACCTTCTGGTTATCAGTGGATGATGGCAATTATTCGCTGGGTGCGCCTGGAAGGTGCCGAACAGGTTGTCTTTGGCATTCAGCTTTTGTCGCCTAACGCCCACCCGACAGCGATATCCATCATCCATAAGAAAAGAAGTGCCAGTGACTTCCTGCGCTGCTTCTATCTTCCTGAGTTTAAAGAGCTGGACGAGCCCGCCTATCTGATTACGCCACGTGTACCTTTCCACGTAGGCAGCAAAGTACGCTTCTTTAATGGCAAAGAGTTTGTCACGGCAGTGCTGGCAGAGTGCACCATCTCGACCGGAAGCTTCAGCAAATATCTCTTTAATCTGTATGTCCCGAAGACGACACCGGACTCGGAAGATCAGATCGTCAATCAGACCCAGGCAGAGGACGAATTCCAGGTTCTCTGGAGTAATCTGTGACCATTTTACTGTAACTGGAACGCTCTATAACGCTGTATGCCCTTCTATTACTGGCTTATTCAGGTAACATGGCCAGTTGAGGGCATACAGTAACTAAAAGCAATTCCAGATATGGCATCACAATCCGGTCAGTACAGGCCATCCCGCTACAAAGAATATCTTCAAAGTCAGGGGCCTCTTCGCCTGTTGGTTCTGGAAGACTCAAGTCAGTCTGTCGAGCCATTGGTCAGCCTGTTCCGGAATGAAGGGTTTCCAACCCGTGTACATCGGGTGACTTCCGCAGAAGATCTGGATGAATCACTTGCGGCACACCTTTGGGATATGTTCATCATTTTCCAGAATGCCGAAGCCCTGTCTGCCGACGAATCTCTCGCCCATATCATCCGTCTCGACCGAGACATCCCTACTCTGATTCTGACTGAAAACGATAACAGTGAAACTGTCGTTCAATGGCTGGCCGCAGGCGGCACAGATGCCATACCGGTTGATCAGGGGGAACGTTTTATTCTGGTTTGCCTGAGAGAGTGGTACAACCTGGTCCAGCGTCGTCAGCGCCGAGCCAACGAGCTCGCCCTCAAAGATGCCGAACGTCGCTGCCAGTTACTCCTGAATAGCTCTGTAGATGCCATCGCCTACATCCATGAAGGCATGCATATCCATGCCAACCCAACTTACCTTGAGATGTTTGGTTTCATGGAGCCTGAGGATCTGGCGGGTATCTCTCTGATCGATATTATCCACCGTGATGATCAGGGTCGCTTCAAACAGTTCTTCCGCCAGTTCCAGTTAGGAAATGAGGACACACCACCTCTGGACTTTAAAGGGCAACGGGAAGATGGCGATGAGTTTCAGGCCACCATGTCCCTAAGCTCGGCCAAGTGGGATGACGAACAGTGCACTCAAATTATTATTCGTAAGGCTGCAGCGGATCCCGAGCTGGAGAAAAAGCTTGAGGCTCTGAAAAATACCGACCAGATTACCGGCCTATTCAACCGCGCCTACTTTACCGAGAAACTGGATAAGGCCATCGAACAGGTGCATAGCCATCAGGGTCGCTTCTCCATGCTTGATATCCGCCTGGATCGGTTTGATGACCTGAAAAACGAATTGGGTGTCGAAATCAGCGACCAGTTCCTGGCTAAAGCAGCTGAACTTATATCCGGCCACTTTGACGATCAGGGCTGCCTGGCTCGTTACAGTGGCGGCCGGTTCCTGGCCCTCGTTGGCACAGATATTCATACGACTCTGGAAGATCAGGCCTCTAGACTGGTTGCGGACGTTAAAGACTTCAATGTTCGTATTAACAACGCCTCAGTCGAAACAACGGCCTCTGTTGGCATTATGCCGATTACAGAAACAGCCGACAGCAGCCAATACATTCTGGGACGCGCTGAGAAAGCCTGCCTCTCAGCCCAGAACAATGGCGGCAACCGCCACCAGTTCCACGATCAGCAGCAGGAGCTGCAGGAGCTGGCAAAAGAAGGCGACACTGTAGCCCTTATACAACATGCTCTTGAAAACGATCAGTTCCGACTCACTTATCAGCCGATCATTAATACGGAAGATGAGCAGGAACAGCAGTATGAAGTCTTCTC
This sequence comes from Parendozoicomonas haliclonae, assembly GCF_900174585.1. Taxonomy (GTDB): domain Bacteria; phylum Pseudomonadota; class Gammaproteobacteria; order Pseudomonadales; family Endozoicomonadaceae; genus Sansalvadorimonas; species Sansalvadorimonas haliclonae. The sequence goes on from NZ_FWPT01000011.1 coordinate 7,613, forward strand.
CCGCCTGACCGACAGTGACGGTGAAACCGTTGCCGCGGCGGACTTTCTGCCTGCCGCCAGACGAGCCAACCTCACCACCAGAATTGATCGCTGGGTTATTCTGCATGCGATCAAAACCCTGTCTGAGCACCGGGCAAAAGGTAATAACTCACGCCTGTTTATTACCTTGGGTCTTGAATCTATGCAGGATCAGACTTTGCCTGCCTGGATCAATGTCGCCGTGCGCGCCGCCAAGATTCCTGGCGATGCTTTGGTATTCCAGCTTTGTGAAGAAGATGTTGCTCTGGCTGGGGAAGATGTTCTGCCTGTCTGCGAAGCCTTTAAGAAGCTTGAATGCCAGTTATGCCTGACCCATTTTGGCGGCGCAGCCGATCCAATGGCACTACTCAGTGCACTGCCAGTTGATGCCGTGAAGCTGGATGACGCTCTGGTTGCCGGGATGGACTCAGACCAGCAGGTTCTCTCACAACTTCAGGACACTATTCGCACATTGCAGCAAAAGGGCAAACAGGTGATGGTGCCCAAAGTTGAAAGCAACAAGATTCTTTCAACCTTGTGGGGCTTTGATGTGAACTATGTTCAGGGCAACTTCCTACAGCCGCCAACATCCTCGATGAGTTACGAGTTCCAGTAACTCTGCTCTTCATACCTGTCGATTATCATAAGAAGGCCTGCTCAACGCAGGCCTTCTTATATGGAGAATTTGATTCCACAACTTATTAAGCGTTCAATTCATCCAGATCACGGTCGTGCCAGCCAAGCAGATAGAGAATCGCATCCAGCCCTAAAGTGGAAATTGATTGTCTTGCTGTTTTCCGCACCAACGGCTTGGCCCGGAATGCGATACCTAAGCCAGCTTCAGCCAGCATCTTCAAATCATTGGCACCGTCACCAACAGCAATTACCTGTTCCAGCCGGATAGATTCCTGCGCAGCGATATCTTTCAGCAGCTCGGCCTTCTTGGCGGCATCAACAATATCACCCTGAACCTCACCAGTGACCTTGCCATCAACAATCTGCAGCTCGTTGGCATAGATATAATCAATGCCCAGCTTCTCTTTAAGCACATTGGCAAACCAGGTAAAGCCACCGGAGACAATGGCCGTTTTATAGCCCAGGCCTTTCAAACTTTTCAGCAGGCGTTCGGCACCTTCAGTTAACACCAGGCGAGCCGCCACTCGTTCCAGTGCCGATTCATCCAGCCCTTTCAAAAGAGCCAGCCGACGCCGGAAGCTTTCCTGGAAATCGATATTGCCCTGCATGGCCTCTTCAGTGATGGCAGCAACCTGCTCACCTACACCGACTTCTACCGCAAGCTCATCAATCACTTCTGCTTCGATCAGGGTTGAATCCATATCGAAAACAACAAGACGGCGGCTACGACGATAGATAGAGTCTTCCTGCAGAGCCACATCCACATCAAGCTCAGCGGACAGGTTCAGGAAGTCTTCTTTGAGTTTGGTGGTATCAGAAGGGGTTCCCCGCACCGAGAACTCAATACAGGCACGGGCACTGGACGTTTCCTTTTCATCAAAAGGTACACGGCCCGAGAGACGGGTAATATTTTCGATATTCAGGCCATGGCTTGCCGTCAGAGCCGCAACCCGGGACATTTTTTCTGCGGTCATTAAGCGGGTGAGCAGTGTGACCTTATACCGGCCTTTACCCTGCTGGTTAACCCAGTCTTGATACTCTTCAGGTGAGATAGTTCGATAGTTGACCTGCAGACCCAGTTCATGGAGATGAAAGAGCAGATCTTTGAGCAGTGGCGCGATTTCATCATCGCCTAAAACCCGAATCAGAATTCCCCACGTTAGTGAATCATGGATCACCGCCTGGCCGACATCCAGAATCTCCACGCCGTAGTGCGCCATTATGCCGGTGATAGCAGAAGTCAGGCCCGGCTTGTCTTCACCGGTCACATTAATTAAAACAATTCGTCCCACAGCGCTTCCCTCACCCCATCCTCACTTCATTATGGCGCTCATTCTATCGGTTGATGCCACGAACGCTAACCCCTTTGTCAGTGTATTCGGTGAGATTGAGTCTTATAAGAAGTAAAAACTTCGAGGGGACTATCGTGCAACAGATTACCAACTTCTTTTCTTATCTGATTGGCTACAAACAACAACCCAATGCGGCGCCATCCGCTCAGCCCTTCACAGCAGAGCTAGCCCCCAAACAAACGTCAGATACATCCCTGACTGAACGAAACCTGTCATCTCTGGGTGTTTCCCCGAATAAGGAACGTGCAGACCGAATCTGGCGAGACCAGATATTTGATCCCATGACACGTATCCCTCTGACCGAACAGCCCCTGCTCACACATACAGATGTTGCTTATCACTCCCTGCGCTGTACATTCCATCTGCAACAAGGGTGCATCAATTTGGGAAGCTTCCGCCTCCCAGTCCTCTACCCTGCACATGCGTTGCCCATGAAGAACTGTGATCTGCCAAGAGACTTAAAGATCACTCTGGCAGAACGCCCACGCCCACTAACAAAAGATCTCTTTCTTGAACTGCTGCATTGCAGAGCTGACGCTTTGGTTATTCTTGAAAATGACAGTGATTACTTCCGTGAGCTGTATGAGCACGAAGTCATTATCAGAGGAAAGTCTTACACCTTCTCCAACCCGGATATTCTGGAGGAGAAAGGAATAGAAACAACATCCTTGGAAATCAAAGAGAAAGACACTGGCAGGCTGGTCAAAAACATACCCGTCCTATTTGTTCATGACTGGACTGATATGAAGGATTATCACGACTTTGCTGAACTCGTTTCACAAACCAAAGAGCTCGAGAAAAAATCCAGAAGAGACAAAAGCGTCGTCATCCACTGCAATGCCGGCGTTGGTCGCTCAGGTGTTCTGGCAGCGGCAATCGCCCTCGACCTGCTGTTTGACGCAGGGAAAATTAATACCAGAGCAGAGCTTGAGCAAAGCCTGATCAGACTCACCGAGCAAGGTAAACAGGAGCGCGGCCCGGGCTTCATCATGCGCCAATGCCAGTTTGAAATGCTTTATGAATACGGCATGTCAAAACTGGAAGAGCCAACACCTTCAGCCAGTAAGCGCAAATGCAGAGATGGCGGTAAAGCCGAAGCTACGGCATCACCGACACAATCCCCCATACGCACCAGAAAAAGAAGGCTTCAATAAGGCTGAAGAATCAAAGCTATGTTCCTGTACAAAATCAGGCACAATAGGCTTCATTCAAATGTGATGGTTTCTCGACCTGCTTTATGAGCGCCACGGATAGCGCTCAATGATTCGGCCCAGATTAGGCTTAGTGGAACACGTATGCTCAAACGCCTGAAATTAATGCGTTTACCCAAATTTCCTTCTATCAGCATCAGCACCCAGGTCCCACTGCTGCTGGGAAGTACTCTGCTTGTCAGTCTTTTACTGGCCGGCTCCTTACTGACACGTCAGATAACAGAAATCACCCATCAACAGGCTCAATACCTGGGTGAGACGCTTGCCAAACAAACAGCGAACACAGCCCGTGATTTTCTGGTTTCCGGTGACCGTCTGAGCCTGACGGTTCTGCTTAACCAGCTGACCCGCTCGGATACCGTGGCCCGCGCCACAATCTTCAGCGTTGATAACAAAAGAATCGCCAGCACCGAATCCAAGACCTACGATCCGGACAAAAGCTACATCCTTTATAGCGCTCCGATTGATTACCAAAACGTAATCGCTGGTCAGTTAAGACTGGAACTCGACCTAGGGCATTTTGAAAAAACAGGCAAACAGACTCTCTGGCTGTTTATCGGTATGGCGTTCCTGCTTGGGGCCACCGGAACAATTGTGGCCTGGAACTATGCCAAATCCCGACAACTCCTGCTCAATCGTTCTGTACGCCAGCTTCAGGGGCTAACCCATGGACGCATTGCTTTTGATGAGACCACCCACGATGAGTTTGAGCAGCTGAGCCGGCAGCTGGAATATCTCATTATTCAGGATCGCAACACCCCAGATATTCAGCCTGAGCCTGTTCAGAAACTTGAAGAAAAGCAGGAACCGGAAGATGGCATCATTCTGGCGGTAAGACTCAGCAATTTGTCACGCCTGCATCGCAGCATGAACCAGATCGCCCTGCTCAACCTTCTGGAAGAACAGCTTCCTTATATTGCCCAGGCCGCCAAGCTTCACAATGGCACGATCACCTATTCGGCAGAAGGTAATGCTTACATACTCTTCTCGAAAGATTTGGGAATAAATGCGGCCATCTTCAAAGCCATCTGCTGCGCGCGGTTGATACAGCGATTGTTGAAACGCCAGCACAGTGATGAGACACCGGCATTAGAAGTGGAACTCGGCATTTCAACTATTGAGCCTCAGAACCCTGGCGAGAATCACCCTTCTCTAGCAGACTCGGCAGCCAGCCAATCCTTGATGCTTGCAAACCTCGGCCAGGGTCGTCTGCTTCTGGATGGCTACTACACAGAAGAAAGCCTGAAGAAAATTCAAACACCTCTTCACGAAACCACTTTTGGAGAAGACATCTCCGAAGTGGGTGCATTGCCTGAGCAGTTCCAACTGTTGCTGGACCGACAGGCACAGCAAATCCTTTCTCAAGAATAAAGACACCAGCCAGAGAGCTTCCTCTCTGGCTCTCCTTCACAAAAACAATCACCTGTTACAAAAAAGCCTTTCACAGCCATTGACTGCACGATAGTGCCAGTGGGACGATAGTACACCGAATAAAAATAATATTTGCAGGTTTACCCAATGAATCCCCTTCGCTTGATTGGCCCTGCGTGTTTGTTTGCTGTATTCACGTATTCTTTGCCGGCAGTGGCGCTTACATCACTTTCAGATGACGAATTATCTGAGACAACCGGCCAAGCCATTATAAAGCTTGAACAGTTTGACAATGTTGCTCAATCATCAGGTGACGCTCTCAATTTCACCCGCTTGAGCGTTGGTGCAAAAATCGATATCAATATGAATATCGAATCCCTAAAGCTTGGTAATTACTACCGACCTGATCCCGCTGCAGGAACCTGCGAACCAGGTTCACCTGGTGTATGCACTGCACAGTATGGAAACAATGACCCATGGGCCTGCACAACAGAGACTTGTGGTGGTGTTGATGGAACATTCAAATGGCCGAATCTAGTAAACGGCAATGGTGATATATCATTTTCAGATTTACCGGGTGGGTTTGAAAAAGTACCCAACTGGGATGTCGCTTTGCGCTATTTGAGCATGGGATACAAAGACAAAGATGGAAACCTCATTCCCGCTACTCTTGTTAATCCTTATATTGACTTTGCCATGGACGCAAACGGTAACCTTGAAGGATTAAGATTTGGTTATGGCAGCGCCTCTGGTGTTATGGGTAATATGATTGATGTGATTACCGGCAATATACGACCAGGCGTTGACGTGCTGGCAAAGGGCCTGTTAAACATCTCTCTTGGTACTCAAGAAATCAATTTTTCCGGCGTACGGACACCAGGTTACATTCAAGAAAGTATTGGCGTGATTCTAGGTTTAGATCTGAAAGATTTATCCCACGAAGCACAACTCCGCCCCGTTGGTAGCTTGCTGCTTAGCGATGCCGCCGACATGTTTTTTTCCGTAAATAACCGACCTATTGATTACCCTGAAAATCCAAGAGGCATACTCTCACCGACAGCAGGCCCAGGCTTCTGGATCAATATGGACGATGGCTTAACAGCTGCAACCTACAACTATAAAAACCCTGACAACTATTTTGAGAATCACCCTCTTACTCAAATATTAAGAGAGCTTGGTGCATTCGAGAATTATTACGATAACTAGTCAGGAGAAAAACATGAATACCATTAAAAGCCTGTTTCTTCTGAGTTCGCTGGCTGTCACGACTACTGCGATAGCCGAACTTGAGCCTTTCACTGATGATGATCTATCCAACATCAACGGTGCAGGCATCTCTTTTTATACTGATAACTTATCACTTGATACAACCAGTGATGATCCCGACAAGGCGGGAAAAATAGTTATCAACACAAATGAATTCAATGAAATTACACTCAAGAACCTACAGATAAATAAAAGCGGTACAACAACGAAATACAGCGAAGGTGCGAGCATTGGCAGCTTGGAAAACCCATTAACATTCCGCATTGTTGAGAAGGTAATGCCTGATGGTCAGCGCCGAGATGTTGCCATTCTCGATATGCCTGAAAATGCAGATGCGTTGGATATACGTTACGACTCGTATTTTCGTCCGATCCTTGTAGATGAAAATGGTATGCGCAGTTCTACACCTAATGAGCGACTTTTCGCACAAATGGAACTTGAAGGCACTCACTTAAACGGATCACATATTGAATTGTGGGCAACGGAAGAGGAAGGGATCAGCCTTGCCACCAACCTCAGCCTGGAAGTCGATAGTTTAAATATTAGTGCTGATTCAGATTCCAAGGCATCCATTAAAGGACTGAAACTGACAAATCTTCGTAATGGTAGTATCTTCCAGCCGCTTCATCTCCGTATTGTAGAAGAGCCGTCTTACTACTTGCCTGAAGGCACTTCAGAACTACAGATGAAAATGGTTAGCACCTTACAATTAGAAGTTGCGCCCTTAACGCCTGAGCTGGCAACACTACTCTATACAAACCCTGAAGATGACGAGCTATATTCAGCCGAAGAATATAGAACGACATTAACCGACATCTCGATCCAACAGCTGAATTTCAAAAATCAGCAAATCACAGGATACCTCGACGGCATACCTCAATATGCTTTTATCCCTCAAAACCCTAATGAGAATGTCATGGATATTCAGGGGATGGAAATTCAGAGTATGAGAGTCACTTTCCATGACTTGCCATACTAGGTGACATTATCATGAAATACTTTTATCGCGTCTTTCTCATAATTGCACTCAATTTCCCCTCATACTCCGTTGCACTGGAAGAGGTTTCAGAAGAAATTCTTCAAGGGATAAGTGGACGCGCAGGCATCACAATTGATCAATCGGTTCACGCTGAAATTGGATCAGTTGCCTTCAAACCCGGAGGTAATAAAAGTACAGGCTATATCGCAACAGGAGACGATGCTGGCGAACTGGATTTTTCCTATGAAGGTATGACCATTGATGTGGTAAAATTAACACCAAAGATCGATGCAATTGCCATTGGAAGCAATTTTACCTTTTCTATTGGAAATGTTGAGTCGACTGGCTTTTATGCAAGCAGTACGCCGGTCGTTATCCCTAACGCTCCCCTTACCCAGGTTCCGGGAGAAGAGGCTTATGGTTATCTTGCCGAGTTAATTATTGTCCCAAGTGCACATAACTGTGACGGAGCACTACTGGGATCCCCCTGTGATGACACTCCACCATCCCCAAACGATCATACAAAAAATGATAATTTTTGGGTCAGAGTAAACAAAGGAACTCTCTATAATCCCCAAAACATGGGAAATGGAAGCACAAATGGTTCAATAAGCTCTGATGGTAAGACCTGGTCTGGCAATTATGGATCTGACGGAACCCTTGGCTGTTATGTTGGGCCATTTGATACCGGATCATGTGACTTTTCACCAAACCAGATTTACAACGAACAGGTCTCTCTTATCGTTGCTTTCGATAAAAAAAGTGATGCCAACATTAATGTTACTCTTGAAACTGATGATCCTCGTATCTTTGGTAACAATGCTGATGGATATCTGTGGATACTTGACGAATTTGGGAATGAAATCGCATGCTCTGGACGTACCGAGTGTGGAAACGCAATTAATGATGGGCCAGGCTCTCGAGGAGAAGCTGTCGACGTAAATCTTTCTGCACAATTAAAAAAGATACCAAGAGCAGAGCCTAACGACTACACATTCCTATTTGGAGTGGGTTTATCAGGGGATTTCAAACTAACAGGAACAACTTACGTTTTTCCTAACTGAGCATCTATACCCATTCCAAATTTCTCAACTGTCACGCCAACCTGGTCTATCCTCTAACGCTTGTCGTTTACCCTACAAGGCCAGAACAGCCATGAACAGATACAGAGCCCTCGAAGAGCTGGATATTGAATTCAAGGAAGCTGAGAGTGCGTGGCTGGAGGCACAAGACGACGCAGGGCTTTCAGATCAGGAGAAGCAGCAGTTTCTGAGTCGGCTGCACCAGTGTCTGGAAAAGCGCAAAGCTCATATTTCCACACACTGGTCAGATCCCGCTTACTATGAAGACGGTAAGATGAGAAAGCTGGTTGTCGACTAGTATCTTCTCTCCTTTCTTAGCGCAGCCTGTTACAACCGCATTTCCACACCACGGTCAGCCATATACTGTTTGGCCTCAGGTATTGAGTGCTGGCCAAAGTGGAAGATAGATGCTGCCAGAACCGCATCAGCCTTTCCTTCTACTATGCCATCCACCAGATGATCCAGATTGCCGGCACCGCCTGATGCAATCACTGGAATAATCACGGCTTCAGAGATGGCTCGGGTCACGCCAAGGTCGTAACCATTCTTCACTCCATCCTGATCCATACTGGTTAGCAGAATCTCTCCGGCTCCAAGCTCTTCCATCTTCTGCGCCCATTCAACCGCATCCAAGCCTGTTGGCTTACGACCACCATGGGTAAAGATCTCCCAACGATCATCTCCGTCGGGTTTGCTGACTTTCTTGGCATCAATGGCGACAACAATACACTGTGAGCCAAACCTCTCGGCCGCTTCCCGTACAAACTCAGGATTAAAGACAGCTGCCGTATTAATGCTGACCTTGTCGGCCCCGGCATTCAGCATGGTGCGAATATCTTCAACCGTACGAATACCGCCGCCAACAGTCAGAGGAATAAAAACCTCACTGGCAATGGCTTCTACGGTGTGCACAGTCGTTTCACGGTTATCACTGCTGGCGGTGATATCAAGAAAGGTAATCTCATCCGCGCCCTGTTCGTCATAGCGGCGGGCAACCTCTACCGGATCACCGGCATCACGGATATCAACAAACTGAACGCCTTTAACCACCCGGCCATTATCCACATCCAAACAGGGGATAATTCTCTTTGCAAGGCCCATAAACTCGCTCCTTTAATCGCCCCTATCAAGGATTCCAGCGCAGAAAATTGCTCAAAAGCTGCAGACCAGCCTTGGCACTTTTTTCTGGATGGAACTGCACAGCAAACAGATTGTCTTTGGTCAGTGCCGCATCGAGCTGAACGCCGTACTGGCAGGTCCCAGCGACAAGCTCACGCTCTTCACATTGCGCGTAGTAGCTATGCACAAAGTAAAAACGACTCTCGTCTTTAATACCGTTCCATAGCGGATGATCAGACTGCGTAACCTGGCTCCAGCCCATATGAGGTACCTTGAGGTGTTGGTCATTCTCATAGAGCTCGCGACCAAAGTAGCGGACGTTTCCGGGAAGAAGGCCGATACAATCAACACCGCCATTCTCTTCACTGTGATCAAGCAGAACCTGCATGCCGACACAGATTCCCAGCAGCGGCTTGGTTTTGACAACCTCACGCACAAGATCATCAACACCCAGACGACGAATCTCGGCCATACAATCGCGGATAGCGCCAACACCAGGAAGAACGACTCTGTCAGCCTTGCGGATTACATCCGCATCAGACGTCACCAGCACCTTCATACCATCCGGTGCAACGTGCTCCAGGGCCTTTGCCGCTGAGTGAAGGTTCCCCATCCCATAATCAATAACTGCAACAGTGTGCATGCACTTACTTCCTACAAAGTGGGCAGGTTAGAGAGTTCCTTTGGTAGACGGCATCTGTCCAGCCATACGGTCATCAACCTCAAGCGCCATTCGCAATGCACGACCAAAGGCTTTAAAGACTGTTTCGATCTGGTGATGGGTATTTGTGCCCCGCAGGTTGTCCACATGCAAGGTTACTTTAGCGTGATTCACAAAGCCCTGGAAGAATTCCTGAAACAGATCCACATCAAAACCACCGACAGAAGCGCGGGTGTAATCAACATGAAAAATCAGTCCGGGACGACCGGAGAAATCGATAACAACGCGGGAAAGTGCTTCGTCCAGTGGCACATAGGCGTGGCCGTAGCGGCGAATGCCCTTTTTATCACCAACTGCTTTATCAAAAGCCTGCCCAAGGGTAATGCCGATATCTTCCACCGTGTGATGATCATCAATATGCAGATCACCCTTGCACTGGATATTCAGATCGATCAGGCCGTGGCGGGCAATCTGATCCATCATATGATCCAGAAAAGGAACGCCGGTATCAAAGGCGGCTGAGCCAGTACCGTCAAGATTGATTTCAACCTTCACCTGGGTTTCCAGGGTGTCGCGTTCTACGTAGGCTTTACGGTCTGCCATGATGATTTCCGGTCTACCTGTTATTAGCTATTTATAGAGCTGCGTGTCTGCTGTGATCGCCAGACGCTGCGTCTTCTGTATTGTTCTGCAATGGATTATATGAGTATGACGGCTATTTTTGCACATATCATACCCATGCGCTTGTTATTCCCCGGCACCTGCTTATTATTCGGCTCCAGTAAGGCGCCTATTGGCCCTATTTAGCTATTTGCTTATTCAAACTACGCAGAGCAGAGTGATGCCGGTTTTTGTTGAGTCCGTAACCAGTCCAGACAGCGCTGATCAGAATGATCTGGTCAAGATTTATAATGATGCTCCCGAGTGGCTGACTTCGGGCCTGCCTGCAGAAGAGTGGGTGAGTAACACTCTGGCAACGAATAACCTGCATCTGTTTGCCGGCCGCTTCAATGATCGCTTCCTGACTGCAGCGGTTATCTCGGAGAGAGACCTGCTCTGGGAACTGGAATGGCTGAACGTGCGCAAGGTCACCCGTGATCGTGGCGTTGGTCTGAGAATGATCAATGAGCTGCAACGCATCGCCCATGAACATGGCCGGACTCTTGTGATGACTCGTGAGACCGAAGGCGATCTTCCTTCTTACCTCCAGAAATTGAGAATGAAGTAACATTCCCAATAAAGGCAGAAACCTTTATTCCAAATGGTAAAAACGCGGCCGATAACCTAGTTTGAAAGTGTAACCATGGAAGCTTTCAATGAACGGACGCAAAGGTTCTCTGCCTTCTCTTATGGCATTGGCCATAGCTACTGCGCTGGGCAGTGGTACGTTTGCACCTGCATCCCGTTCAGAGTCCCCCGTCCCCTCAACCTACACAGCCAGTTGGGAATGCTCCGCCAATATGCATCAGGACTGGCGTTGCAGCCCTGAAAACGGCAAGCCCTACGCTGAAGATCTTGAGAACATTGCCAGCCAGCGCCCAACCCTGAGAGGCAGCTTCGCCAATCTGGTACAAAAAGCCATACAGCAGAGCAAGACGCCACCAGTTGAGCTGGAAGAACCTCTCATCGAGGAAAACGAAGAGCTGGTCAGTCTGATGCCTGAAGATGCTCAGGATCTCGGAGCTGCAACCTCAACTGAGGACAGCTCTTCGATCAACGTTGCCCAGCAATCCGACCAAAGCATCGACACCCAACCGGCCGCACCAGAGACAACAGCGGAAGAAGTCCGTAATGCTCCCTCACGCTCTATGGCGGATAACGATTGGATAACCCGACTCAGCCGCAGAGCCTCCTGGCCTGAAGATCAGGCCATCGTTCCCCGCAGGGAAACCAAAGTTCAGCCATCACTGACCAGCCGTGAAGTTACTGAAGAAGAAGTCAGCCGCTCCGTGCTTCTTTCAGATTGGCTGAAAAAGGCCCGAGGCCGCTCATCCTGGACCACCCGTCAGGATATTGCAGCAGAGACCAGACGCTCTGTTGAAAGAGAAGAGGTTATCCCTGATCTCTCCGGAGATAAGGATGATGCGATCTTCGACCGTAAGCGCAGCCTTTATGCTGACAAATGGCTTAACGATGCAGAGCAGAAGTCGTCCTGGTCTGAAATTGCTTCCACATCAGCACCAGAGCAGCGGGCTGAGATTGAGGAAAACGAAGAAACCATACAATCTGCAATAGCTGATACTGTTCAGGATAATGCTGACAGCCCCGAGCTTGAGCTGGTTAGCAGCATTACACTTGATGAATCCAACACTGAGCAAAGCGAGGATAATACGCTTACGCCGGAAGAGCTGGCCAGCTCTGAGACATCACCAGCTCAAACTCAGGTCGCATCAAAACAGCCAACATCACCCAAGCGAGATTTCCGCTCACGTTTGCTTGCCCATCAGTCAGCGAGTTCACAACTGATGGAGCAGTCCAGTGCTCCTGATAACGTAGCACCACCCCGCAGCGTAAAGTCAGCCCAGAGAAAAATGCCATCCTTTCAGATGGCTCTTGGGCAGGCACAAAGACAACCGGTTGATCCCGCATCGTTCTATTCAGAAAGCAATCCACCAGCTCTGGCTAGCAACAACCCTCTTGCCCTGCACCTGCGAAAAGATGAACAGCAATGGCTGCCAGATCTTGAAGTCAGCCCGCAGGAGCGACTGGCCAGAGCCTATCCACAACCTGACTTTACCTCCCAGCGCGCGATGCCCTGGCAGGGAACCGCGACACCGGAACAATGGCAGAAAGCCCCACCGGGAACCCGCATGCCGGACACCCGCTATTCAGATAGCGGCTCTGTTCCCGCTTTCGTAACGCCAGATCAGATACCTTTACCCAACACCAGAAGGTCTGAGTTGCCTCCTGCGCCGCAATCCGAGACAGCACAAGGGCTTGCTTTAAACCAAAGCTGGTCACTGACTGGCAATGTTATTGCCAGACCCGCACCTCAGGTGGAAAACCCGATTCCAGAAAAGGTTCTGGTCGCCGCCAACACCGAGCAGCCATGGCCTGAGCCACAATATAAAGCTGATAATCGCCTTGCGCCCTCACTCCCAACATTCTCCGGCAATGCTTCCTGGCCGGGAGCCAACAATGGGTATATCAAGAAGCGTCAGAACCATTCGCCACAATCACTGCAACAACGACAGTCTCTGAGAGAGTACCGCCGCCCACCTCCAGTCTCTCCGCAGGATATCTATAAACTGGCAGCGCAAGAGCCAACCTCGGCAGGCTATCTTGATCAGACTCGGCAGACTGAGAAATCCCCTTTCGGTAAGCCCACGGGTTATCAACCCTCCGGCCCTAGCTCTGTTGATAGATTCCGGGAGAAAACCAGAGAACCGGCAGCGTCTATCGAGCCACCACCGGTACCAATTGATCGGCAATCCAGCGAGCCTCGCTCAACACCACGATTAAATGGTTTCCAACATGTCGGCATCCAACAGCAACAGCCACAAGCTATGCCAAACACCGTGTCCAAAGCGGCACCTGTTTATAAAGCCTCTTTGCAAGATATGCTGGGAGCTTCAGAGAAGAGTGTTTCGATTCAATGGGCTGCCACAACCCAGCCGGCTGTGATTATGCGTTTGCTGGATCGTTATCCGATGTTGAAGGAAGCAACGATTGTTCGCTTCCGAAATGAGGGCAAAACCTGGCATCTGGTGCTGACCGGACTTTATCCGGATATGACTTCAGCCTTAAACCACCTGCGTTCTGATGAATATCGCACCATGGCCAAACGCCTTAAGCCCTGGACTCGCCCGGTCAAAGGTCTTGCCAAGCTGGATCTGGTAAAAGACTCTCCTGCGGTAGCGCTACAGAGCCAGCCAGCCCAGAAGTCTCTCCCGCAAGGTCAATATACGATTCAATGGATGGAAGCGGAGAGCCCCGGCATTCTCAGGGATTTGAAAGAACGCTATCCGCAACTTTCAGACAGTGAAATCGTTATGGTCTCCCGTAACCAGAAGCTGCGTTACTTCCTGATTCAAGGGCGCTTCAAAGGTTATCAGGATGTTAAAAATGCTCTGATGGCTCCGCGCTATTCCAATCTGGCCCACCAGCTCAATCCAAAGCCTCGTCCTATGGCCAGCCTGCGCCATAACACAGATATTATTCAGCCCCGTAAAGCGGTTGAAGCCAAACCTGCGCATACACCCATTCTGACTAAGGCTGCCTTACCTGAAGCAAAGAGCAGTCACAACCATCTCAAAAGCTGAAATAACCAAGCCCTGAGCCAAAGATCTTCAGGGCCTGATTTGTTCGCAAGAGATCAGAAGTTATACCGCAGTGAGAAGATTGCAGCATCCTGATAGGTTGCTTTACCCAGTTTGTAATACGCATAGCGGTACTGGATGCCCGCTGTAACTTCTTTGATTGGCGTCCACCAGAGAGCGACGGCGCCATTTTCTCCATCTTTCAAGCTGCGTCCGGCTTGCTGAAGGTTTTTAAATCCACCTTCACCATTGGAGATACCGGTTTGCAGATTACCTTTGTATTTATTATTCCGGTTGAACTCGGTTTCATGCCAGTTGGAAATCAGGAAGTCCTGCCCACCCAGCTTGAAAGAGTAACCCAACACCCAGCCCATCATATAACCATTTGAACCGCTATATCCGCTGGAAGTCACACCGTGATAGCCAATGAAAGGCTTCCACCAGAAAGAGCCGCCATTCAGGTTGTAGCCTAAACCGATAACCTGATCCTGCTCATTAAACCCCGGAGTGGAGAAGTTATAGCTGTGTAGATAGAGGTTAAACCCGGTATCCCCAAAAAAGTACCGGAGATTCCCTTTAAGAGCTGTGCGGCGGTCATGGTTACCGTTATTTTCGTTGGAGGTGTTCTGAGGATTCTCAAGATCAAAGAACCCGTACATTTCCCCCCAATCAAACAGAGCACCACCTTCCAGTTCCAGATAGAGAAAGTCTGACTTACCGTGATGGGTTCTTTTTTCAGTACCATCGGACCAATCAAGCCAGTTCACACTGACATCACCAAAACCCCAGAGATACTCGGCCTGTGCCGTCGATACTCCCATTCCGGATAATAAAAGTGCCGTACCGGCACACGCCCCCCAAGATTTCAGGCCACTAGCAGCCCTCTTGCAGGTTGTTGTTATTGGCATAGCTTCTTCTGGTTTGGTATCTCTTGGCATGATGCAACCCCAAAGAACTTCAGCAATAGCGCATGAAGTCTAGGAGCTATTAAAAAATCTGCATAAAAACCAAGTACGGATAAGTTCGCTTTACGCCTTTCAAGTTTCTATCATGGGAAAACAATTTCAGTTTCCGGGAAGAGGGACTTTTCATGAAGGCGCTTAAGTGGCTGCTAGGCATAGTAGCTGTTCTTGTTGTGCTGCTCGTTATTGCGGCAATCACCCTGCCAATGCTGATCAACCCTAATAATTATCGCGATCAGATTTCCACAGCTGTTTATGATGCAACCGGTATGCAGCTCGCCATTAATGGCGAGATTGGCTGGTCGGTATTCCCCTGGGTTGGTCTGAGCATTAACGATGTGGTGATAGATGATTCCCAGAAGCAACCTCTGGGCTCACTCAAGCATGCTGCCGTTAAAGTTAAGGTGATGCCTCTCCTGCAAAAGAAACTCGAGATTTCCACTCTGGAGCTTGATGGTGTCAGTCTGAATCTGGTGGTTAACAAACAGGGCATCCCCAACTGGGAGCCTGCTAAAAAGCCAGCTTCAGAACCTGCTTCCCTGCCGGCAACCTCAACATCGTCACAACAAACTTCACAACAAGGCACAGCAGAAGCGTCTTCAGGATCATCATTCACCCTTGAAGACCTGAACATTGCTGGTGTTAACGTCAAGAATATTGAAATCAAATATCAGGATATTCCTGCCAAACAATCCCTGACGATTCAGAATATGGGACTGACGACAGGTGCCATTACCTTTGGCCAACCATTCCAGATGAATACTTCGCTGGAACTGGCGGTTAAGGATCCTGCGATCAAGGCAAAGATTCAGTTATCCGGTCTGATCACACCGGCACCCTCACAGTCCACCTACACCATCAAGAACCTCGACTATACCCTGACACCAATGGGGGTATCTAACCCGCAGGCGATCGAAGTTACCGGTGATATTGTGGTGAAGGACAAGGTACTTACCGGTCAGGTAAAACTTCAGCCGATTGATCTGGCGACAGCCATGCAGCAATTGAATATTGCTCTGCCAAAGCTGGCAGGTGGCGATCAGGTTCTGCGCAAGGTAAGTATTGGCACTCAGATAAAGGCCAACAGCAACTCTGTCTCCTTAACCGATATGTATGCGGTCGTAGATAAAAACGAACTGCAGGGTCAGTTCGCTATTACCGATCTGAAAACGCAGGCGATGCGCTTCAACATTACCGGCAACAATATTGTTGTTGATCCTTATCTGCCGGTTGCAGCAGAGGCATCAGCCCAATCAACAGGTACCGGCACGACAGCTCCGACAACCGGAGGCCAGTCTGCTCCCGCACCATCCACCAGCCCATCACCTGCAGCATCAACGAATGCCGTGATTATTCCGGTTCCAACCATTCAGGCGCTGAATGTGAATGGCAAGGCACAGCTGGAATCACTTTCTATTAAAGGCTTCCTGTTTAACAAACCAACGGTGGAAGTGCAGGCTGCCGGTGGTAACGCCCGTATTACCAACCTCAGCGCTGGTTTCTATGAAGGTACGATCAAAGCCGCAGCCGGTGTTGATGTTCGCGGCCAGCTGGCTGCCAGGCCGCAGGTGTCCGCCAAGGCCGATATCAGCAATATCAGCATCGAAGCTCTTGCTCAGCAGCTGGAAGATCTTCAGAAGGTCACCGGTAAAGCGAATGCCAGCCTGAAGGTTCTCACCCAGGGTCTGACTGAGAAGCAGCTCACCAGCAACCTCAACGGTACAGTTGATTTCAATGTATCCAACGGTGCATTGCTTGGGGTGAACTTTAACCAGCAGGTTTGTGGTTTGATTGCCCGGGTGCGCAAAACGGAATCAACCCGCACAGACTGGCCAGATAAAACGGCCTTTACCCAGCTGGGCGGCACTGTGCGTATCGTGAATGGTGTTGCGTATAACAACGACCTGACGGCCGCTCTCGATCTGTTGAACCTGAAAGGTGACGGTGAAGTGAATCTGGTCAACCAGACCCTGGATTACCATCTCGGCCTGACGATTACCGGTGATATGGCCGACAAGGAAGATACCGCCTGCCGCATTAACGAAAGGTACGCCAACATCACCTGGCCGATGCGCTGCAAAGGCAAGCTGGGCGACAGTGGACTCTGTGGTATTGATGAGCAGCGTCTTGGCAAAGTACTTGGCCAGATTGCCGAGCAAGAGATCAAGAACAAGCTCCAGAAGAAACTCGAAGATAAGTTTGGTGGAGCTTTAAAGGGATTCTTTAAATAATTCTCTTCCGTATAGCCCTCCTTCCCAACAGCCGAAATTACCCGGCCTGTCAGGAAGGAGGCTTCAATCCTTTGAGCACATCTGTCATAGAACTCTGCCTGTCATTAGGGTTCAGCCTGAGACCTTTCAAAGCCACATGATCGTGAACAAATGCCGCCTGTGCTGAATTGGGTTTCCCCTGCAAACGCCAGTGCAGTGCATTAACACCCTTGTCTCTATGTACCCGGCTGTACTTGGATCCATAATGCTCGACCCATTTGCAGTAAAGGGCAGCAGTATGCTTGCTCAACATACTGTGCAAGATGCTGCAGGCTCCAAATATATCTACCCGCACATGGTCAGCGCCCTTCTTTTTGTCGTAAATTTCCGGAGCCACGACGGTGTTAAAAGCAAATCGGGGGTCCAGTTTCACTTCAGGATCTCTTGCGGTTGAGGCAAGATCAAAATCACAAATTACGGCATATTTCTGCTTATCCAATAAAATATTATCAGCTCGTAAATCGTTGTGATAGATGCCTTTATCATGCATGTAAATCAAACCTTCACCAATATCACTCATCGTTTTACAGATAAACTCGAAGGTAAATGTATTGGCGGGAATGCACTTGCTCTTCCCGAGCAGAGCCTGATCAAGTGCACATTCGTAGCGGGGGAGAACCAGTGCCATCCCTGTCTTCGTTGACAGGGTAAACAGGCTGCAAATAATGGCTGAATGCTTCAGCGAGGTTAGAATGTCGGCCTCATGTTGAATATCACTGTCAGCAAAGCCCACTTGCTTGGCCTTAATAACAATATCTCGGGGAGTCGCTCCACTTCGTAACCGTAAAGCATAGAGATAATTCGCTGTGCTGGTGTCGAGAAGTCGCTTCTGACTGTATTTATTTCTGAGTTCCCCCCTCTCCGCAGCCGTTAGTTTTTCCGTCAGCTCTGGCAATCTCGGAGTTGCTGGCTTTGGCTTAACCGCAGCTGGCTTGCCTTTATCAACCGGATGAATTTCGACAGGATCAGTCTGAACAGAGATGGCTCGGTATTCAATTCTGGGGAAACGGACGGGCTCAGGAGAAGAACGCTTCTCTACTTTTGGTTCCGGACCTTGTTTGTTATCCGATGCAACCAACTGTGGCAACCGTACAGCTTCCTTTGCTTTCGGAACAGGCTTCACTCCCCAATAACCAAATTGAAAATGGCTGGCATGATGGTGAGCCTCAGTCTCTACTTGTCTGCGTCCAGGCTTCCAATGTCTGCGATCTGTAGTAAAACCGTGGTGAGACGTATCTCTGGTGTAACCGAACATACCAACCCCTCAAAAACATATTGATCAGGTCTTAGATGCACCCAGCTGTCCGGGGTTGCTGACAAACCGGTCAGCTGTTGTTTTTCCGTGATTGGTTACCGACAATGTTCCCTTCTGTTACCCCTACTGTCTGTTGTTGCCCATGCCTGAAACTGCCGCCATCCAGAATGCCATCTTTCACTGGTTCGACCAGTACGGCCGCAAACATTTGCCCTGGCAGCAGAACATTACGCCTTATAGAGTCTGGCTGAGTGAAGTGATGTTGCAGCAAACCACTGTTGCGGCAGTCATTCCCTATTTCGAGCGTTTTACGGAAACCTTCCCAACCGTTGCCGATCTGGCAGCTGGCGACGTTGATACTGTACTCCAGCTTTGGAGCGGGCTTGGCTACTACAGCCGCGCCCGTAACCTCCACAAAGCTGCACAGATGGTGGTTAATGAGTTTGGCGGCCAGTTCCCAAGATCGTTGGATGATCTGCAGAAGCTTCCAGGCGTTGGCCGCTCTACGGCTGGTGCCATTGCCAGCATCAGCATGGGGATCAAAGCATCCATTCTGGATGGCAATGTCAAACGGGTTCTGGCCCGCCTGCATGCTGTTCACGGCTGGCCGGGGAAATCATCAGTCGCCAAAGAGCTATGGGAGATTACCGACCGGTACACTCCCGACACCCGCCTGCCCGACTGGACTCAGGCCATGATGGATATGGGTGCAACACTATGCACTCGTAGCAAACCCAAATGTGCAGAGTGTCCAATCTCACAATGGTGCGTCGCTCATGCAGAGGGGCGGGAAACCAGCTATCCGGAACCAAAGCCTAAAAAGGAACTGCCAGAGAAGCATGTGCGCATGCTGATGCTGCTTAACGAGAACGGGCAGGTCTTACTGGAAAAACGGCCACCAACTGGCATATGGGGTGGATTATGGAGCTTCCCGGAGTTTTCTGCGGAAGGGGATCTGGCAGAGACTCTGAACGAGACGCTGGCCATGCAGCTTACCGATGCCGAAGTATGGAATAGCTTCCGCCACACCTTCAGCCACTATCATCTGCATATCGAACCGGTAAAAGCCTTCACGGAAGGTACGGCTAATCAGATTTCTGATCGTCCAGATACCAGATGGATCGACCTACAGGAGGCATTGTCTGTTGGTCTGGCTTCACCGGTAAAAAAGCTGCTACAGAACCTTTTGAAAAGCTTATAACAATCCCGGACAGGGTGCGGCCGAGGCCTTTTAGCCTGGGCCTACCTTTGCCTGATAAGTTTGCCAACTTCCCTTTCTCTCGATAGCTGGAGAGCCTCCAGAGGTTGTCTACACTGCTGCCCCCGGAATAGTCCTCTAGCAGTCAGAGCAGACTTGTGAGTAAAACGATCAAAGGCTTAAAGCCTTCTTTTACTAACGCTCTCTTCGTCATTATTTGCATCACGGCCGGCCTCGGTTTGGCAGGGTTCTCCCATGATTTGAAAGCCGGCAGAAAAGGTCTGACATTAGACGGGCACCTCGGTATCTATCGCCATAATCTGGACCATTTATCGACAACATCAATACCAGGCACCGGTACACCGGTTGCACCTCTGGGGGAGTGTCTTTTCTGTAAGAATGTTCCAGCAAAATCTCCGCTTCACTGCTCATCCTGTACGGCTTATGCCTGCAAAGAATGCTTTGCCGACTATAAGAAACACAAGGGTAGCAATCTAACTTGTCCACAATGCGACAAAAGCATTGTCAGTGCCACAACCCAGTCCAGTGAATCCACAAATCACGATGATGAAGTCGATTTCTATCTTAAGGCGCCAGAAGACACGATTGAAGCGCACGAGGTGCGTTACACCCTAATGAATGGCTGGAGTGAAAGCCTCGGGAGCATAGATGTTCTTTGTGACAATGAAGGCTGCAGTTGGACCGTGAAATATGGCAATGGGGAGGGAAAGAATTCTTACAAACAACATGTAGCCGAGTGTGAATATCAGGATATTGATTGCCCTCAGGGGTGCGGGGCACAGGTGACGAGAAACAGCCTTGATATTCATTCAGACATTTGTGGCAAAGCATCAGTCTCCTGTACAGAGTGCAAAGGCTCAATATTGCGCGATGAGATGGAGCAACACTGCAGCAGTAATGACTGCAAAGTGCAGAAAGCAGCACAGCTATTGGGACGAATATCCTTGGACTCCTCAGATATCTATACCGTGATGAAGGAAGTTCTGACTGTTCAAAATGAACTGGTTACCAGTATGCATAACCAGATTCAGGGGCTGGAAGCAGAAAAGACCAAACTGATAGCCAGGGTGGACGATCAGGCCCGGCAACTGCACTTGTCATCCTCTCTGGCTCACTGGGAAGGCGGACAGTTTATCTCCATCAATCTGCACGGGGAGCCCGGCACACCTTTGCCGAAGTTGCCCAAGGTATACTATTCAGAACCGTTTTTGATCGATGGCAATATTCATGGAACGGCCCGGCTGGTCCTTGCCATTATCTATCACGGCTCCGGTGAACTCAGCCTTGACCCTCCGCACACTGCCGATGTTTACATGCTGGGTGATCAGGCACTTCTCGACAGAGTTACAGAGCAACAGGAGAGCGTAGAAGTCGAGCTGGTTTTTCTATCCCCATCCCGGGAAGATGCAATCCCCCCAGCCTTTATGACACTGCATTTGAATCGGTCAAACTATCAGATGACGGCTGATGCACCCAATACCGGCCAGATCAGCAAGCCCGGATTCTATCCCATGAGTTACAGCAACCATTCCCGTTACAAGCAGTGGCTGATGGCTGATGAACATATCAGGTCCAGGGCTGCGTCTGTGTTTGTGAAAAACCGGAAAAGCGGTAGCCATTCTCAGGATCATCTTGCCGTAACACCAGCCGCCGGTCTGTCGCTAAGATACAAGAGCAGTCCCGTCACCGTCTTACCCAGCGCGCTTCATCTTCTTATTGACCAGAAAGATATTTTCAATGGTGGTCAAATCACCTATCCGCTGCTGATAGACGAAAGGAAATATATGATGTCCGTTGAGGCTGATTTAGCTTCCCATATCAGAATAAAGTTCCAATATATGGGAGCACCGGATGACAGACCGGATGTTGTCTATGGAAAAATGCAAGCAACTACCATCAATAACGGAATCCCGTTTACTGACCCTCCCCTTTCGATCAATCTTAATACGGAACATGTACTACTTGGCAAACTAAGAGGAGACCAGCCATTTTCACAAGTGGTGTTCATTTTTAAGAGTATGGGAAGTGATAACCGATTAGGCCTCACAGAAATAGCGCAGGACGATCGCCCACTATCAGCCGCACACCAGAACTCAAATATCCAGCTGAAGTCCATGTTGTTAGAAATGCAGGGTAATTTTCAGCAACGGGAACAAATGCAGGATCGACGAATAGATCGAAGAGATGAGCGACTTCACCAGTTTTTGCGTGCACAACATAAACACCATAACTTACCGTTTGGTTCAGCGGGCACGAATCCGGATGCAAAAACTATTCAGTGGACCATCCCCGAGATGCAGCTTTGTATGGATTCCAAACTACAGAAATTCAGTACGACTACAGCCAGACTGGGGAATATGGACTACTGGCTCGACTTTGTACGACAAGATGACAGCATGTATGGAATGTTCCTGCGGGCGGCCCCCAAAAGCTGGCATACTGAAGGACAACCCTCCTTCTTCAATAAACTTTCATTCACTTTCCAGCAAAATCCCCAGACAGAGCGGAGCATTAATGTTGGCAACCCTGGTTTTATCCATGATTCCAATACATGGCGCGGCATTATTGACCGTGGACATGGCTGGCAGCGTTTAATTGGTGTGTCAGCCGATAGTGCCCGGATAGTCACAGATGCTGAAGGCAAACTGGTCGTCCAACTACAATTTGTCAAAGAACAAAGACCGGCTGGCCGCAGGCGAATCATCAGGGGTGTAGTGGAAGACGAAAGAAGTCTTCTGATCAATCCTTGAACAGGAAGCCCGTGCTTTGGCTAATCAGATTTCTGATCGTCCAGATACCAGGTGGATCGACCTGCAGGAGGCATTGTCGGCTGGCCAGGCTTCACCAGTGAAAAGCCTGTTACAGCGCCTTTTGAAGAGCTTATAACGGCAGCTGCAGCACCATCGACAGAACCCGAGCCTTGCGGTTTGGGCCTGCCTTTATCCTTGTCCGATTTGTGATAACCGCTGACTGCCGGGTACAACATGTGCACCTGCCCCAACATATAACGCGGGATTTTAACGCCCGGCTTACCTGTACAGTCCATGGTATTTTCCAGCTGATTTGAACAGAGCAGCAGAAGACTGTTGTTAAAAAAATCGGTATCGGTCAGATGCCGATCTATAGGCGGAAGAACCTGCATGCTTTGCAGAGAGCTTTCTTCTGTTGCAGCACCCTCTCCGGGTTCCATGGTGCCCAGAGACTCTTTCAGTTTTCTTCGAGACAGGCTCAATCGCAACGCCATCTCAATATTGGAACGCTCATAGTTACCGGTTCGGTCTTTGGCACTTTTGCAGCCACTGATATTCGCCACGCCTAAAAGCCGCCCCAGCTCACTCAAGTAGTTATGGAAAAGAAACGGTTCCTGCCCCAACGTATGATGCAGCCGTCTGGTAAACATGGATCGCAACAGATAAGCGATCTCTTCGATCTCTTTCAGAACAATGGGATCAAGGGTCTGATGTTCAGTCAGGAAGGTGCCAACAAAACTATCCGGCTTTATCGGTTCATCTGGTGAGGTCGTTCCAAACAGTTTTAAAAAAGCTTTGTGGTTGTAGACATCGGCATTTTCCCAGGCCTTGGCAAAATCCAAGCTTGAAGAGTAACCCAACTGATTACACGGACAGACAAACAGAAACAGATTGGGCCGGATGGTGATATGCCCTTTCTGGCCATCTCGCTTTCTTATATTCAACTGCAAAGGCTTGCTGCTGAGATCCTCCATTTTCTTATCGATCTCATAACACCAGTTACGCTCGTTATCGACACCCTCAAATGTCGAAAATGGTGGCCGCAGGTTATCCGGGCTCAACAAACACATATAAAAACCCGGCACAGCAAACGCCGGCTTGCTTAACTCGCCTTCAGGGCAGAAATTATTGAGCACTCGACGGGGAAAATACGACACACTGCAAAGTGTCAGGATGTCTCTCCAGCGTTGGTCTGTGATCTGGTTGCGTTCTGCTTTTTTGCTTACCGCATAGGCATAAGGAACTGCAGTGCGGACTTCCTTAAGGATGACATCATCGCCGAGCTTGACCCTTGTCACCATCAGGTTAACGGCCCTTGGCGCATCTCTTTGACAGGAAGGGTAGGTGTGACCATCAAACGACAGCAAATCATATTCCCGCCCATCTCTGGCCTCTCCCAGATAAATAAACGTAGCCGGACGCTGCTCAATCGTAATTTGATGAAAACTGTCGTTAAAATGAAACGGTAAGATCTTGGAGCGGAGTGTGGCCGGCTGTGTTTTTAACCGCTCTTCCCGATATTGCTCGAAGACTTTTTTCTCTATTTTGAACAAGACCATCAGCTCTTGTTCACAGGTGGTAAGGTCTTCATAAATATGTGGCCGGTTGGGATGCCCGGGATAACGGTAGGTTTTCCCTTCACGCCACTTTTCCAGTATCGAGACACGATCAATAAGCTCTGAACCGCTGTAGCGTTTTCCCAGATAGGATTTCACTGTCTCAGCCATAACACGTATACAGTAATCCCAGGTTTTCTTATTCCTGAAGTCATTTTCACTGAAGGCTTTCAACGCCTTGTTGTAATCTGCGATCTTGCTTTGCAGATCTTCCAGATCATCCCTGAAGCAGCTTACAAGATTGTTCCTGGCACCTTCTCCATCCATCTCCTTCCCGGGCAGAGCTTCTTTAAATTCCTTCACTTTTTTATAAAGCCGGATGTACTTATCCGTCGCCGGGATATAACGCATATTCAGGATATCTTTTGGCGTAACAATCTCGGAGCTCAAAACCTTCTCGACATCATCCAAAAGTAAACCCGTCCTGGTGGTAATGGCACCAACAGAGCCAGTATCAATGCAAAGAAAATCATCATCTTCACAAAGCACCTCAATCACATCTTCCTTCCAGACTGGGCATCGGAAAGTTGGTGAAGCACCTCCATGATCATCGGATCCCACTGAAATATTGATCAGCACCTCACAGGTACGGGGAAAATAAGAATGAAACAGTGTCTGATAAACACATAAGTAGTTCTTTAACAGTTGGCACATGGCCTGATCATTTTCAGGGATAAAACGGCTGGAATTGAGCAACTGAGCACAATGCAGCTGAATGTTGGTTTTCTCTCTATCTGTTAGGTCAAAAACCTCCTTCATCCAGCTTTCTGAAATCGCCAGATAGAGGGGAGATTTCTCATCCGTAAGTGACAGAGTCTCTCGCAAACGGCTTCTGCGCTGTAGCTGGACAGGCTGATCATTATGAAAGAGGTCATCCCCGGCTAAAGAGCTTGAGGACGACGAAAAAGATTTGCTCACAGGTGTGGCCGGTTCACTGCCAGAGTCCGAATGACTTGTGTCATAGTCACTGTCATCATCATTCAGATAGTGGATGAAGCCCATCGCCTTTTTGGTGTTGCTGAACTTCAACTGGCTCACCATCATGCTCAGAATCCCATCTTCCTTATCCGTCAGGGATTGCCCTCTCTTTTTATCGTCTGAGGAACCTCTGGAAAAGAGGTACATAGACCTCCTGTTTTTGCTGGTTACCGACCCGGATGACGAAGAACCGGTATCCTGAGAGCAGGAATCATCATGACTGACGGACTTTGGTCGGCGTAGCACAGGTACGGGTAAAGGAGTAGTTATCCCACGCCCCGATATCTTCGCAGAGCCCTCAAGAGTCGAAACAGAACTCTGGTTCTCGGTATCTCCATCCGTTTGTGACGATGTTCTTTGCAGCAGGCTTTCCAACTGAGAGGTGAACACCTTGCTTTTCAGCGTAGGTGTGGCCCCGCTGTCAGCATTAGGAACCATGGTCATCCGGCGCTTTCTTTCAGCAACTTTTTCTGCCGGTGGTTCTGGCGCAGGACGTTTTGGTTTCACTTTTTCCGTGCTTGGAGTTGTGACCTGCTGAACCTTACGTTCAGTGATCGGAGGTGGCCGCTTCGTCCGTGGCTTAGGTTCTGGTGCAGAGGTACT
Source organism: Parendozoicomonas haliclonae (assembly GCF_900174585.1). Taxonomy (GTDB): domain Bacteria; phylum Pseudomonadota; class Gammaproteobacteria; order Pseudomonadales; family Endozoicomonadaceae; genus Sansalvadorimonas; species Sansalvadorimonas haliclonae. The sequence continues at coordinate 33,220 of NZ_FWPT01000011.1, forward strand.
GAGCTCGCGACTCACCCCATCCTGACCAACAACCGAAACAACCATCCCTGTCCCCGGATCCTGAACCAGCTTCCAGACGCCCGCACGCGATACGCCTCTCCGAGCCGGAGTGGGAGGGAAGGTGCTGGTAAGGCTCTCTTGACCTTTGCTGTTGGGCAATCGTGTGGGTGTAGCCATGCCTGGTATCCGAGCGTTATTTCATCCAGATTTGACCTCTAACGCTCAAAAAACAAAGTAGCGAGACTGTCAGCATGCCCAACATTCTCATAAGGCCTGTAAGGCTGTACTATTTTCCCGACACTGACGTAACTGGAGCTGCATTTCATGTCTCGCAAAGTCCACTGCATCAAATTGAAGAAAGAAGCTGACGGCCTGATGGTTCCCCCAATGCCGGGTCCTAAGGGGCAGTGGGCCTACGAGAATGTATCTCAGGAAGCCTGGCAGATGTGGCAACAGCATCAGACCCGCCTGATCAATGAAAAGCATCTGAACCTGATGGATGTAGAAGCACGTAAGTACCTCCAGGAGCAGATGGAAAAGTTCCTGAACGGTGATGAGTTTGATCAGGCAGAAGGTTATGTGCCGGAAGCCGGCAAATAACACGCTCTTTTTATAGGGGTTTTCCCTAAAAGAGGGCTATGATGCTGCGAATCTCGCTTGCGGGTGTTGACTCTGGAAAACGAAAACAGTTTAATACGCCCGCACTTGTCGCAGAGCCTGGGTAGCTCAGTTGGTAGAGCAGCGGATTGAAAATCCGCGTGTCGGTGGTTCGATTCCGCCCCTAGGCACCATCTCCTCTGCATAAGACAAGACAGCCCAAGCCTGGGTAGCTCAGTTGGTAGAGCAGCGGATTGAAAATCCGCGTGTCGGCAGTTCGATTCTGTCCCTAGGCACCATATTTAAAAGCCCCGAAGCCATGCTTCGGGGCTTTTTTCGTTGTATGGCCAACATAAAGAGTAACGAGCACGACGGACTGGCTTTCAGGCCATGTGCTGGTTATGAGCTTTCTTCCGAATTCTGGGTCCACTCCCCTATTTTTTCGTTATAACGTGTTTTCCAACCTCAGGAGCTGCTCCTGTAACAATGCTAGCCACCGGCCTTTGAGTTGTTCCCTTTGGTTATGGGCTAGCTCCTCCAGATATCAATTTGGTGTCACAGTGAAATACGTTAACGTTAGGGAGGAATCTTGGGGTAGTGTATTTTGCTTAATGAAAAAGAATGTTTTAACAACTTAAAAAAACATAGAGTGGCAGGCCAGCAACAATAGTCGTGTTGCCAAAAGCATATTTTATAAAAAATGAAAAAATCTCATGCTCACCTCACGCTGCTCGTCTTTGATATAGCCTCTGTGGCAACTGTCGTGTACACGATACGTGAAATTCATTTCATTTCTGAGTCCATGACTTCTAACCTTGACCAGATCAACTTTCAGCCAGAAGCCACATACCTTCTACTCTTGGGACTGATTCCTTTAATCCATATATGGTCGCTGATAGAGACTACTTATTCACCATCACAAAATACTCTGAAGTGGATGAACAGACTTTTAATTACGTCTTTCTTTGCAGGAATAATATTCTGCTATCTGATCAACAACTCCTTGGCTTATCATCTGGAAAAATCAAACTACTCCAAATGTTCCAGTATTTATGGAACACATTGTAAAGCTGGATAAAACAGCCTAAGGAAAGCAGACCTAAACACTCATGATATCCATATAAGCAGGGTCAAACTTGGAGACTGCATCTTTCTTGCGATCCCAAGTGAAGAGTAGTTCTTTGCATACTTCATACTGTACAGTGGCCAGTACAGAACTAAGCAGCGACACCAAAGCCTCGCCCAAGCAGGGCTCTACATAAGAATGAAAACAAGAAAAGTAAAAACAGTATTCGCGTTTCTCTCGGCAGCTCTCGTCACAGCTCTTTTGGCATGCATGAGTCACACTCTTTTTGTGCTGCATGAACTGGCAGAGCTGGGTATTTCAATTACAACATCTATTCGTATACAGGCAATACTGGACGATATCGCTGGCCTGATGCCTGCTTACGGGGCAGTTATAGCGATTGGATTGTTAATAGCTTTTTCGGTTCTGAAACTGATCTCAAAGAAGCTGGCAAAGCAACCCGATCCATCGTGGATGTGGTGGGGGCTGGCCGGTGGATTTACCCTCTGTAGTGCCCTGCTGTTAATGCAGCCGCTTCTCGATATTACCCTGATTGCCGGTGCCCGCAGTGATTTTGGCTTTGCCATGCAGTGCCTGTCTGGTGTGTGCGGTGGCATTGTTTATGGAATACTGAGGCCCACAATATCCCAAGCCGGAGAACACGAATAATGAGGCATGTGACGTTTAAACAGGCTGTTTTCCCGCAGAGTCTTTTTGTCCTGCTGCTTTTGTTGCTGGTGCAACCTCTCCGGGCAGATCAGCCGGAATTCAAGGTGGACGAAGTCGCCAACGAGCTGAGTCACCCCTGGTCTCTAGCTGAACTACCTGACGGGCAGCTGCTGGTTACCGAACGTTCTGGCGAACTCAAACGCATTTCCAAGGGCCAGGTGCAAACCATCGAAGATGTTCCTGAGGTTTATTTTGCCGGCCAGGGTGGCTTGTTGGATATCAAGCTTCACCCTCAGTTTGCACAAAACGGCTGGATTTATCTCAGCTATGCCCACGGCACTCTCAGTGATAATGCTCTGAGTCTGATGCGGGCCAAGCTCAATAACAACGCACTGACTGAACAACAGATTCTGTTTACTGCAGCGCCTTCCAAAGATACACCTGTGCACTATGCAGGCAGAATCGCTTTTATGCCGGACAACACTCTTCTGCTGGCTATTGGTGATGGCTTTGACTACAGAGAGCATGCCCAGAAGAAAGACAGCTTGTTGGGAAAAATTATCCGCCTGAACGACGATGGTTCCATTCCCTCTGATAACCCTTATCTCTCCGATACCGAGGCGCGTGGAGAGCTGTACTCCATCGGCCATAGAAACCCTCAAGGGCTCGTATACGACAAACAACGCAATATAGTGCTCTCCAATGAGCACGGCCCTGCCGGTGGCGATGAAATTAATATTATCCAGCCGGGCAAGAACTATGGCTGGCCTGTGATCACCTATGGGCGTGATTACTCTGGTGCTTCTATCACGCCATTCACCGAATATCCGGGCATGGAACAGCCACTCGTGAACTGGACGCCTTCTATCGCACCATCATCCATGGTCGTTTACTACGGTGACATGTTCCCTGAGTTCCATGGAGACCTGCTAAATACTACGCTTAAAAACCGTGAGTTACGCTGGGTTCACATGGAAAATAACAAGCCGGGCAAAGAAACCTCTTTGCTGAAACATCTTAAAGAGCGCCTGCGTCATATTGAGGTGGCGAAAGATGGAAGCCTGTATCTGCTGACGGATAGCGGCAAGGTGCTTCGAGTCCACCGGTAGAGGCTTTTCAGGTCTCTACCATCCTTTCTCTACTACTACGAATTCTGAAACGATAAATCTTTATCGTTTCAGGGTTGGCATACCAAAACGCTTGTTAAAGCGTTCAATACGGCCACCGGTATCCATAACCTTTTGGGTTCCGGTATAGAACGGGTGTGAGTAAGAGGAAACATCAAGGCCCATGCAAGGATAGGTTTGACCATCTATTTCCACGGTTCTATCGGTTTTCACCGTTGAACGAACCAGAATATATTTATCTGCACCTGCATCATGAAAAGCCACCATTTTATAGTCAGGGTGTATGCCTTTTTTCATGATATGCCCTCCCAGCGATAAGAACTGTTTCCAAAATTAGCTGAGGAACATCACACGTCAAGTGACGCTAACAGGAGCGGGATGATATCGGTGCCGTGGATACTTTCAGTTTAACTGACAGAGTGTCAATTTTCCGAAAGCGGACCATAGCATGGGCTATATGCTGTGCTTCAGAAGTCAGTCTTATGAACCGGGTATCGGCATAGCCTGTAAACCTTCAGGCTTTGTTACTGATACCTTCGATCCGGATCTGGCATTCCTCCATGCATTATATTAAGGCTTTCCTACTCGACGCCCTGCCTATCTTGCTCATCCGAAAAAACTGAAGCTTTATCTTCTCTGCCCCATAAGAACCCTTAAAAAGAACCTGTGAAACGGACTATCTCTAAAAGGATGTGACAGATTTTCGACCCCGCCCGACAAACTCTCAGTAGAACGTCCATTGTTGCCCAACTTTGACCCTACACTCAGGGAAGACCACACGACACCACTGCTGTAGCCCGTCGCTAAAGCCAGTTAACCCTTCAATGTGGAATGAAGTAGGAGGGATCGACAACACCTGAGATAGAGAATTGAAATGGAATTCCAGAAGAGTCTTTTGCCTGCTGCAATTGTATCTGTGCTTTTATCGGGCACTTACAGCCAACTCACCCTCGCCGAAGAACAAGATCCGGCCCCTTTTCATGAATCACTTTTTGACGAAGCGGGTTCTTTTGCCGGGCCTCCTGAAGGTATCCCTGAAGGCGGTATCCCACCCGAAGGTTTTCCTGAGGGCAGCATCCCTCCTGGTGATATTCAGGGTTCCAATGACCAGGGCATGGACGGTGACCTCGGTGTTTCATCTCCCGACGACCCGGTATATTTCGAGGGTGGCTTCCCCAAGCCTTACGTAGAAATAGACGGCATCTCAGAAAGTGATGTGATCGCTGGCAATGCTCCCCTATTCACAGCACCGGGAAACATTACATTCAATGAAGCTGTAGAGATTCAGATTGATGGCGGCATAGAAAATTTCATTGATGCCAGCGCCGGAAAAGAGTTCATCCTTCTCAAAGCTGAGGGCACCCTGAACTACACAGAAGGTTATCTGAAAGTTCTAACGGACTCCCCTCTGTTCGATATCACTGTCGTCGCTGAAGATAATGCCCTGAAAATTCGGGTTGAAGCCAAAGATGTCGGCGATGTCATTGAACAAAGCGGTGCCTCCCTGGATGCTCAGGAAGTCATCAGTACCTTCCAGCAGGACGTGATCACTGAACTGGATGAATCCGATCCTCTCTACGCCCTGTTTGAAGCGGCCAGTAATAGCTCAGAAGAGCTTGCCGATCTGGCCGAAGACCTTAAGCCTGAGGATTCCAACTCCACGACGGCTGCCGCCACTGCCACACAGTCGGCCACCTTTGGCAGTATTGCTACCCGTACCAGCTCCGTGCGCTCGGGCGGTACCGGTATCAGCTCCGGTGATATGTTTCAATCCGGTGGATTCTGGGCTCAGGTTCTGCACAGTAAAGGTAATCAGGAAACGAGGAATGCCAGCAAAGGCTTCACCTCTCACTTAACCGGCGTTACTGTCGGCCTGGATACCGAATTAAATACCGATTGGGTCGCTGGTGCCGCTCTCACCACAGCCAAAAGCAAGACCAACACCAAAGACTCCAACAACACGACTACCGCCAGCAGTTTTATTGGTTCGTTCTATGCCAGCTGGCAGTTTAAAGACTGGTTTGCTGATGTGATGGCCAGTGCCGGCCGTACCAAAAACAAGGCCAAGCGTTTTAATCAGCTGATCAAGTCTGACTTCGACGCGCATCAGTACGGCCTGCGCCTGACGGTGGGGCAGGATATTCCGCTCAAGAATCTGGATATACAACTGCAGCCTACTGTCTCGTTTAACTACGGACGGGTTGATATTGGCAAGTACCAGGAAGAAGGCACAGCTGGCGCGCAAGAGATACAGGCCCAGCGTTATGAAACAGTAGAGCTGGGTGCTGGTATCGCTGCCATGAAGTCCTTCAGCTTTAACAAAAACACCCTGAACGTCTCGGTTAATCTGATGGGCTGGCATGACTTTGCTGCAGATCAGGCAAAAACCCAAAGCCGCTTCCTGACCGGTGAAACCATTCTGACAACGTTTGGTGACAAGCCAGAGAGAACAACCTGGCAGGCAGGCCTTGGCCTGGATTACCTGGCCGGCGATAACCTGACCTTCTCCCTGAACTACGACCACACTTGGAAGAAGAGCTTTAAAGCCGATAGTGTAAGTGCGAAGGTTCGTTACGACTTCTGATCAAGCGAATACGCGCTTAATACAAAAGCCTGCTCTTTTTGAGAGCAGGCTTTTCTATATCCTGTACGCCTGAAAAATGAGCGTTTACCGCCTAGTCATTATCAAAAAGACTCTTCAGTTCTTCTATCACCCAGGCAGTAACCGGCCCAATAGAAGCCTTAGGGCTCACAATCTCCACCGGTGGACTCCAGGGTTTGTGATCAAACAAAACATCCATCCGCTCTATCTTCCCCTTGCTGATCCAACCTTCCGCAACATAAGCCGGAATATAAGCCCAGCCGCAACCACTAATCAGCATGGAGTAAAGTCTGTGAATATCATTGGAATACCAGGCCAGCGTGGACATTTTTGGGAAGTGCCCCAGCTCAAAACCCGAGGCTCCACGCAGAAGCAACTGCCGGTATGGAATCACATCATGCATGAAGATCTTTTGTTTCTGTGCCAGAGGGTGATCCGTGGCACACACGGCAATAAACGGCATATTCCCGATACCACATAGCTCGACATCTTTATCGATATCCAGCTTGGCAAAGGTTAACCCCACATTCGCTCGGCCAGACTTCACCAGATCATAGATATCCGGGCTGGCTACTGAGAGAACTTCCAGTTCGGTATTGGGGTATTTATTACTGAAATCGCGATAGAGCTGCTGAAGTCGGGGTAGCTCAAACGCGCGATCCACAGCCAGACAAACCCGCATCTCTTCGCCTATAGTCATTGAGGCTGTGGCCAGTTGCAGATCATCAACCTGACGCAAAATCGTGCGGGCAAATTCCAGAACATATTCCCCCTCTGGAGTCAGCGTTGGCTTGCGCGTGGTACGGTCAAAGAGTTCAAGATTCATATCGATCTCAAGGCTGGCAATCCCCTGACTGACTGCTGACTGAACCTTACCGATCTTTCGTGCACATGCCGAAAAAGAACCCGTTTCTACGGTCTCCACCAGCATGCGCAAATGATCCAGACTGTACATCTCCATCTCCCGCACTGACTCCGCTCAACCATCACAATATCTGATATTTATTAACTTCAAACAATCATATTTGTTGATCAAAATAGGCAAAAACTGAGGAGGCACCTAAAGCTATGAGCATTAAAGAACGCATCGTTCATATGTTTCTGTTTGAAATCATCGCGCTGGCTATGTTTGTGCCATTGGCCATGCTGGCCTCAGGTCAGAGTGCTGGTGCAATGGCGGGTTTGAGTATCGCACTCTCGGTTATCGCGATGCTGTGGAATTTTGTTTTCAATTGGGTATACGACTCTATTCGTGGTGATGATCGCGCTTCCAGAAAGTTTTCCGAACGTTTGCTTCATGGAGCAGGCTTTGAACTTGGCATGATTGCGACCTCTTTCCCGGCCATTATGTATGTGACTCAGGAAAGCTTTTTGAATGTGCTGATTATGGATATTGGCGCCGTCACCTTCTTCTTTATTTACGCCATTATCTTTAACTGGGTATATGACGTAATCCGCAGCCGCTATGTAAAACAACCAGCAACCATCACTAATGAGTAATGGATACTATAACTACGATTTTACAGATTGATAGCAGTGTGAATCAGGGAAGCTCTGCATCCAGACAACTGGCTTACGAGCTGACTTCGGCCTGGCAAAAGAAAGAGCCTGACTCTAACGTAGTCATCCGCGATTTGGCTAAAAATGCTCTCCCGCATATTGATCACAACACCATGGCTGCATTTCAGAATCCAGAGGGAGAGCTAAACCAAAAGCAACAGGGTGCTTTAGAGCTATCCAATACTCTGATCGAGGAACTGAGACGTGCAGATATTCTGGTGACCTCCGCACCACTTTATAACCTCAGTATCCCATCATCACTCAAGGCCTGGTTTGATCACGTGATGCGTGCCCGCGAGACTTTTATCTATACGGGCCCGGGTCAGCATAAAGGTCTGCTTGAGAATAAAAAAGCCTATGTCATTTCATCTCGTGGCGGTGCTTATGAAAACACCACTGCCGACCTGCAAACACCACTCATCAGGAGCCTGCTTGCATTCATAGGAATAGAAGATATCGAATTTATCTATGCTGAAGGTCTGGCTTACGGAAATGAGCACTACACAAACGCAATGGCCAGCGCATCAGAAAAAATCACAACACTGGTGAGCGCAGCTTAACCTAAACGAATTAACAACCCGCATTAGAATTAAAACAAACCGTTAGAGAAGAGCGACTCTTATAGATGTAATCCAATACATCAGAAACTTGTTTGCATTTAAAGTTGTTGTACGTGTGTTAAGGCTGTTCAAATGCACAGCCTTTTTTCTTTGCGAAGTTATTATTTGCGCGACCACTCACGAATCGCTTTAACTTCCTCAGCTTCAATACTCAAGGACTCCAGAAACTCCTGATGAGCTTCCGGCTCCATTTTCTCGAACTGCTTATGCCAGTTCTGCATGGCTTGCTCATCAAAACCAGCCGCTTTCATAATCTCGACCCAACGTTCTTTATTAACCATTTGTTGCTCCAGTAATTCAGGATGTTCCAATAGCATCACGATCGCATTCTGCTGCTGCCGCAGTTTCTGGATTTCATTCTCCAGTGCTGCAAACTGTCTGCGCAAAACACGCTCTTGCTCCATGCCTTCCGGAATATCGAGAAGCGAACAGATATCACGAACCGGTACACCATAAGAGCGATAGGCCTTAATGGCTTCCAGTCGGTTTTCCTCCTGCTCGCCATACCAGCGGTAACCATTCTCAGACCGGGATCTGGGTAGTAACAGCCCCTCACGTTCGTAGTAAAGAATGGTTGTACGAGAAACATCATGCCTTCTCGCCAGCTCGGTAATCGTCAGCATCTCACTTCTCTCGAAAGGCAACGCAATCATTCTGAACCCTGCACTTATAGACGGGTCAAGCAACGGATATAGCCAAAGATGGTACTCAAAGATCAGGCCTATACTTCGCCTCTTTTTGGGAGCCTCATGCCAGGGCGTAGCCTGCAGGCATCATCCAATGAACAATGAAGCCTGACACCAAACCTGATTTCAACAAGCTGACCGGAAAACCTGTATTGGTGTTTTTTTATCACCTTGTCCCCTGGTCACTTGGCATACTCTGCCAGTCTTCTGTTCCCATTATTGATGGTTATTTTCTGGGTAACTACGTGGGGCCGGAGGCATTAGCCGTGGTCAATCTGGCCATGCCGATACTTGGTTTGTTTATTGCTATCGAAGTTATGATTGCGACCGGGGCATCTATTCGCTGCGGCCATTATCTTGGCCGGGGAAAGCTCAAAGAGGCATCACGTATCTTCACGCAGGCCATTCTTGCCGTCTTTAGCCTGATTGCCCTGCTCGCTCTGCTCTGCATTCTGGGACTGGATACTCTGGTCCAAATCCTTGGTGCCGATGAAGCTCTGGCTCCACAACTGCATGAATACCTCTGGGTGATGTTGCTGTTTACGCTGGTATTGCCCAGTGCCTTTATCCTTGAATATTTTGTTGGTCTGGACAATAACCCGGCACTGGCTTCAGCCGCCATGATGATGGGAGCGACAAGTAATATTGTTCTCACCTGGATACTGGTCAGTCAGCTGCAACTTGGCGTGGCCGGAGCCGCCATGGGTTCAGGCATCAGCGCACTGATCAGCTTTATGACTCTGTTGCTTCACTTTCTCCGCAAGGACCGCCAACTCCACTGGACACTGACAAAACGTAAATGGACCGAAGTTTTCACTACTATGAAGAACGGTATCTCGGATGGCCTGAGTGATGGGGCGTCGGCTCTGTTTATCCTGTTATTCAACTGGATTGTTATCGCCGAGTTTGGCTTGCCCGGGCTGGTTGCCATGACGGTTGTGAACTTTCTTCTGGAAACACAGGAAACCATTACCTTCGGATTTGGCGATAGCCTGCAAATGCTGGTCAGTGCAAATACCAGCGCCAGGCATCCTGAACGTGTCGCTCAATTTCTTCGGTTAGCAATGATAGCCGGACTCACTCTGGGGATTGGCTTTCTCTTGCTGGCTCTCTTAGGTTCGACCTGGGTCTCTGGCTTTTTCATAAAGGACGATAATGAAGCCATCCTCCTGACCAGTCAGATTGTGATCTGGATATTCCCTGTGTTCCTTCTTGGCAGCATCAGTGTTGTGCTGATGGCTTATTTTTCCGCGTTGGAAAAGCCTTTATATGCAGGCACCATAGCCCTTGCACGTTCATTTCTCTTTCCAGCCTTAATGCTTATTACACTCCCATGGCTACTTGGAAAGAAAGGTATATTTATTGCCATTCCTGTTGCAGAACTACTTACCATGACTTTGGCACTGATGCTTTTGCGAAAGCAGCGGCAACAGGATCGTTTTCACCAGCTGGATGCAGCCTAGAGCTGTATGAAGCTCGGGGTATAATGAAAAGCTATTTAAACGGACTGCACGACCATGAAATCAGCCATGTATTCTGAATACGCCGAACAATATGATCAGGCTGTTCAGGATAATATTTATAACGCCCATTTTGAGCGCCCTTCTCTGCAGGCTCTGCTTCCGGAAATCCGTGGTCTGAACGTGCTGGATTTAGGTTGTGGCACAGGTGTGTACGCCCAATATCTGCTCGACCAAGGCGCTGATGCTGTTACCTGTATTGATTACTCGGAAGCCATGGTTGATCTGGTACGCTCAAAGCTGGGCGAGAAGGTCACCGCTTATGCTCAGGATATTTCGCTCGGGCTGCCGCAGGAAGAAACTGGGTCATACGACCTTATAATTTGCCCTCTGGTTCTCCATTATCTGGAAGACCTCAATCCGCTCTTCCAAGACGTATACCGGGTTTTGAAACCGGGTGGCGTTATGGTGTTCTCAATGCATCATCCACTGGCCGATTTTGAGTACTCACAAACCGGAAACTACTTTGATCGTGAACTGGTTACGCAGGAATGGGATACCGTTGGTAAGCCATTAGAGGTTAAGTTCTATCGCCGTTCACTGAGCGAGCTGACAGATGCCATTACCTCTTCCGGACTGGTAATTACCCGCATCTCCGAAGGGCAGGTATCCGATAAGGTCAAAGAGCTATCAGAGAGTGCCTATAACTTCCTGTCGAGAAACCCGAACTTCATCTTTGTAAGATGTCAGAAGTAGCAGGCCAACTGCGTTCCCTGCACGGATTTGGCTCTTTGCTCAACGCTGATATCATAGCCCTGTTTAGATATTGAGCTGTTATGCATGAACCGTCGTAAGAAAGGGAACCAGATCCTTAAAGCCCGAGTTAAAAAGGCCAAGGCGAAGCTTTCTCCCAAAAGCAGCAAGCCGAAATACATCAGTAAGGCTGATCGTGCCAAACTGGAAGCTGAAGCCAGTGCAGCAGACACTGTCATTGCTGAAGCTGATACACCTGAGTCCACCAGCGCTTAAGCCAGAAGCCTCAGAAGCACTACCCTTCAGAGGCTCTCTTTCACACATCAGAAATAATAATTAAACCGGGTTCGGAAGGCGGTGGTCTTTTCATCCACGCCCTTCTTGCCGTAGGCATTTTTGGTATCGGAGTAAGACAGCGCAAATGTGACCGCAGTATTTTCAAAGCCAAGGATAGGAACGGTGTAGGATGTGTAGATCAGATAGGATTTGGCATCCTCTGTCTTGTAAGTTGTAGCATCGTGCTTGAAGTTATTCTTGGCATAGGAAGCACCGATAGCAGCAGCGCCAGCATAGATAATATTGCTGTTTACCGTCCAGGCCTTCCAAGACTCTTTCGCATTCTGCCAGGCAACACTAGTATTCCATTCAAGTTGCCCGGTGTTAATTGTGGTCGTTGCAGCCAGACCATAGCGATGGGCTAAATCATATTTTTGCGCAACATCTGTTGGCCCTGCATAGGTAACTGAGTCTTTATTAACTTCATACTCCCCCCCAAAGCTCACACCCCAACCATTATTTTCGCTTTGATAATTAATAGCCGGACGAACCATAAAGCTGTTGTTATCTGAGCTCACATTCGGCTCGGCATCATTGCGGTAGATGGTTGAGCTTTTCAGAATATCGGCAGTGTTGCCGTAGATGGTGGACACCTCGGCAGTCCACTGCCCCATTTCTCCCACTATCCGAGCCTGTCCGGCCTTATCCAACCGCCCTCTGGCCTCCTTGGCCATGTAGTAATAAATACCTTCACCGATACCATCGGAGCCAGCCGCATAGAACATGGCTATATCTTTACCCAGCGGGAACAGGTTCATCGCCTCATAGCGACCAAGCTGGAAGTACCATTCTTTCTTGTACCCAAACATCAGGTAGGCTTCGTCTACCAGCACCTGATTATCTGTGCGAATCAGGGGTTCGGCCTGTGCGCTCACAAACGCACCATCATCCCGGGTCAGATTCCATTCCACCTGCAAAAGTATCCGAGAATCGTCGTTCAATTGGGCTTTAGTCAGTTTGCCGGTCGTTGGATCACCCTTTGCGGCTCCATCCTTACAACCTCCATCTTTGGCACAGATATGCACGCCTCTATCATCATGAATCACATCAAAGTTCAGCTCGGCATTACCACCAATCGTCAGAGAGCCATCCGGTGATGTCCATGCCGCCAGCAAACAGGAAGGCGTAAAGCAGAGAGCCGCAATGATGGATGCTCGGATCGTGTCGACATGCATTCTGTTCACAGTTGTACTCCCGGAGTTATAAACCTGCGAATACAAGGTAGGCCAGATTGCTCAGATATGACTTTTTGATCTAGCTCCGTCTCCCACCAGAACCATCACATTCCATTATGAAAATCATCACCGATTATAATTTCCTGAGCTTTTGCCATCGCATTAGACTCTGATGCCAAAATCGTTTTTTGGAACTCAGGCTTTATGAATCTCGAATTGCAGGGCAAGCGTGTACTGGTCACTGGTTCTACCGGTGGTATCGGCAAGGCGATTGCGAGCCACTATCTGGCAGAAGGTGCCGTTGTCATTATTAATGGCCGTGATCAGGCACGCTGCGAAGCGATCGCCAAAGAGCTGTCCACTGAGCACAGCGCAGCCGATCGTGTTCTGGCTATGGCTGGCGACCTTTCCGATGCTGCACAAACCAGTGCACTGCTGGATCAGCTGGAAGCGCAGGGCGGCGTTGACATCCTGATCAACAATACCGGCATCTTTGAAGTTAAGGCTTTCGAGAACATTGAAGACGATGAGTGGATGCACTACTTCAATGTGAATGTGATGAGTGCCGTACGTTTGTCCCGCGCACTGCTGCCGAAAATGCTGGGGCGTGGTTTCGGTCGTATCGTCAATATCTCTTCCGAGTGTGGCGTGAAACCTCTGGGTCAGATGGTTCACTACTCAGTAACCAAAACTGCTTTGATGTCTCTGTCCCGTGCCCTGTCTGAACTGACCAAAGGCAAAGACGTGACTGTGAACTCCGTACTGCCTGGCCCGACCTGGACCGAAGGTGTAGAGAACTACTTCGATACACTGTCTGCCAAAGAAGGCAAGCCGGTTGAAGAACTGACCACCAACTACTTTGCCGACCACGAACCAACCTCTCTGCTACAGCGTTTCGTGGATGTGAATGAAGTGGCCAAGGCAACTGTCTTCCTTACCTCCAACCGCGCAATGAATGGTCAGTCCCTGCGTGTAGAAGGTGGAATTATCCGCGCTTTGTAAACGCATCAATACAAACATTGACGCCCGGATAAGATTTAACAATAAAACTTATTCGGGCCTTCCTCATAGATCAAACAACACCCTTCTACTATTTTTGAAAAACACTTTAAAATTATTAAAAAAGAGATAAGTGTAATTACGCAAACTTTGTTAGCGCGCAATTCCTATTGATTCACATCATAAAAACAACCGACAAAACATCCATATACTGAATTCACGATTTAACCACCGGCTATTTGTAGGAACTGATTAATATCAATTCGTTTAGCTATCGAGTTTGTAAAGAATTTGATTATTGAAAGTCATTAAACTGAATTTTCAACAAACATTCTATTTACATTTCAATCTGCTTTATCAAACAGCCAAAACTGATTTCAGTTTTCATTGGATTCTTTTGTCTTTGAAAATATCAAGAACCCAATGACAAATTGAATTGTTGTTATAACTCACATTTGAGTGTTTCTAATGAAAATGACCAAACTGGCCTCTGCTATTGTTGGCCTGGCACTGCTTTCTGGCAATGTACTGGCGGATGATCTTCCGAACGTATCCATCCTGGCCACTGGCGGTACTATCGCAGGCTCTGCGTCCAGTGCAACCAATGCCGAATACACTGCCGGCAAGGTCATGATCGACACTTTGGTGAACGCAGTTCCACAACTGAAAGACATCGCCGATGTAAAAGGTGAGCAGATCGCCAGCACCGCATCCGGCAACCTGACCGAACAAGACTGGTTCAAGCTCGCCAACCGTATCAACGAACTGCTCGCTCAAGACGACACCGACGGTATTGTTATCACCCACGGTACCGACACCATTGAAGAAACCGCTTACTTCCTGAACCTGGTTGTTAAGTCTGACAAGCCTGTAGTGCTGGTTGGTGCCATGCGCCCATCCACCGCTATCTCTGCTGACGGCCCTCTGAACCTGTACAACGCTGTATCCCTGGCCGGTAGCGAATCCGCTAAAGGCAAGGGTGTTATGGTTGTTCTGAACGACACCATTCACGGTGCCCGCGGCGTAACCAAAACCAACACTGCCAGCGTTAACACCTTCGAGAGCAAGAACGGCGGCCCTCTGGGTTACATGAGCTATGGCAAGCCAAGCTGGGTGCGTCAATCTCCATACAAGCACACCTACCAGACCGAATTTGATATCAGCGATATCAAAGCTCTGCCAACCGTAGATATCATGTACCTGTACATCGAAACTCCAGCCGAAGCTGTTGATTACTACGTGAAAGAGCGCAAGGTAGACGGTATGGTCTTCGCTGGCAGCGGTAACGGTTCCCTGACCACCCCTCTGCAGGCGACCATGGAGCAGTACTCCAAGCAGCTGCCATTTATCCGTGCTTCCCGTACCGGCAGCGGCAACACTCCAGACGTTAGCTACTACCCAGAATTCCCAGGTTCCCAGGGTCTGAGCGCTCAGCAAGCCCGTATCCTGCTGAAACTGGCTCTGACCGAAACCCAGGATCCTAAGGAAGTTGCTGAGTTCTTCCACAAGTACTAATCAGCACCTTTATCTATCAGGCACTCATGGATGAGCGCAAAAAACCGGTCTTCACAGGCCGGTTTTTTATTTCCTGACAGAAACCGGTGAGAAGGAGCTTTCATGATAAAATAATCTTTTACTCCCTCCTCCGAGATTCCCATGCCGTTCTCTTCTCTTGGTTTAAGCACACCGATTCTGGATGCTATTCGTGATACTGGGTACAACGAACCAACCCCTATTCAAAAGCGTGCGATTCCCGTCGTTTTAAAAGGCAACAACCTGATCGCTGTCGCCCAGACAGGTACCGGTAAAACCGCCAGTTACGTGCTGCCTATCCTTGAGCGTTTAAGCAAAGGACAAACCCAGCGCAAGAAGCGTGTACGTGCAGTCATTCTTACGCCTACACGAGAGCTGGCTGCTCAGGTTGCTGAGAACATTGCTATCTACAGCAAGCATCTGTCTCTTACTTCACTGGCGGCTTATGGCGGTGTGGATGATCAGGAGCAAAAAGCCCGCCTGATCGAAGGTGTGGATATTCTGGTAGCGACCCCGGGTCGTATTCTTGATCTGTACGGTCAGCGTGCCGTGCATTTTGAAGAAGTGGAAACTCTGGTTCTCGATGAAGCTGACCGCATGCTGGATATGGGCTTTATCGACGATATCAACAAGGTTATGGATCGCCTGCCGGCCGGTTTTCAAACCCTGCTGTTCTCCGCAACACTCTCAAACTCTGTACGTGATCTGGCTCACGATGCCATTGAGAACGCTGAAGAGATCATTATCGGCAAGAGCAAGAAAGGTGTTTACGAATCCACTATCAACCAGTGGATTACGACTGTTGATAAAGACAAGAAATCAGCGTTGCTAAGCCACCTGATCAATGAGCACCAGTGGCCTCAGGCACTGATCTTTATCGAAACCAAACATGGTGCCGCAAAGCTGGTTTCCCAACTTGAAAAGCGCGGTATTACTGCAGAAGCGATTCACAGTGGTCGCAGCCAAGCGTCCCGTACTCAGGTTCTGAACGACTTTAAAACCGGCAAGCTGAAGTATTTGATCGCCACCGGTGTGGCCGCTCGCGGTATTGATATCGAAGAGCTGAATCTGGTGATCAACTACGATCTACCATTCCCGGCTTCTGATTATATCCACCGTATTGGTCGTACCGGCCGTGCAGGTCAGCAGGGTGAGGCAATATCTTTGGTATCCAAGGATGATTTCAAAAACCTGTGCATGATCGAATCACAGCTGGGTCATCTGCTGGAACGTAGAGAGATTGAAGGCTTTGAACCGCGCAAGCCTGTACCGATCTCTATCCTGAACTATGTGCCAAAGCATAAGCGCACTGAGAAGAAGGGCTAATTTTCAGAGTGCATAAACCAGCCAGAACCTTTCTGGCTGGTCAAAAGAAGTGTCCGGCTTAGGCCACCGAGCGATAGAAATATCGCTCAAACCTTTCGGTGACAAACAGCCTGAGAAACAGCGACAACATCGCCACCAGCAAGACTGAAAAGATCATCCGCCCCCAGAATATGGCACTGAAATCAGCACCGATCAGCAGTATCAGCAAGGTGTCTTCAATCAGGCTGTGCAACAGGTTGAGCAGCATAATGGAGCAGAAGATATCCCGAGGCTGAATATGCCCTTTACGGGCTTCCTGAATCAGTAGTCCACCGCCGTATGACAAACCCAAAGTCACACCAACAATAGTCAGATTGGTTGCATCCCGACTGATACCAAGCACTTTCAGGAACGGACTGAGAGCTTTGGTCATCAGGGCTTCAATACCAACGGCTTTCAGGATTTTAAGCACCAGCATCAGCACCAGAATCACTACGTAGATCATGATCAGGTTTTTAACCTGGGCAAGACCCCAGTCAAACAGAGAGGAATCAGCACCCAGCCCCGTCTGTTGCCAGAGCACGGTTGCAATCTGTTGTGAGGAATCTGTGGCTTCGTAGATCAGGTGCAGGATATAACCAAAGAGGAAACCGCCTCCAACTCTGACTAAGATCGTCGACCACAATGAAACGCCAGCCTGACGAGCAATCGCCCCTTCAACAGGTAAGGCGTGAGCCACCAGCATCATACTGCCCAGAACCGACACCTGGGCAACGGTCAGCTCCATATTCAAATTAATAAAGACCAGCAGGCCGCTGTATATATTCACCAGCAGCGTTGCTGCCCAGACAAGCCCCAGCTCACTGGGCAGGCCAACAGCTGACATCACCGGCCCAAGCACCTGACTCAGATAGGTAATACCGCCGAGTTCCTCAATAAACTTGAAGATAATGATGGTCGGGATCATCACCCGAAACAGGGTCCAGGTAACCTGCAGGCTGTCCTGGATAAGCTGTTTGAAAAACAGGGAAATCTTATCGGTTTGCACTTTTCTAGACTCGAGAGCTTTTTCTTTATTGTACCGATCCCCCAAAAATTTCTTCTTCGATTTACCAGCCTATATATAACTTAGATTTCTTATTTATAGACAGAATGGAAACTTTACCCTCAATATAAAGCCTACAAGTTAATAACTGGTTCCTGCCAACACATGCAACTTGATCGCATAGACCGCAAGATTCTCACCTTACTCCAGGCCAACAACCGGATACCGAATGTTGAGCTTGCTGCCGAGGTTGGGCTTTCTCCCCCTGCCTGCCTGAAGAGAGTCAAACAGCTTAGAGAGTCTGGTGTTATTGCTCAGGATGTCGCTCTGGTTGATTCGGAGCTCTCCGGAAACAAGATGACAATGTTGGTTTCCGTTGAGATGGAACGGGACCGAAGGGATATCTATAAACAATTCCAGAAGTCGATTCATGCCGCTCCCGAAGTAACCCAGTGCTATCAAACCACCGGCAGCTATGACTTTACCCTTGTCGTTTGTGTTAAGGATATTCTGGCTTACGAGGCATTTATCGAGCGGGTACTGCGGGCCGATCCCAATATCCGAAAGTTTCACAGCTCCGTATCCATTCGGAGGATCAAGTACTCAACAGCGATTGATCTTGAGTAGAGGGTTACGTTTGGTCAGAGGCTGAAAGCAGACTCTGACCGAGTAATGATGCGTTATCAGTGAGACTTGATGGAAGCGGCAGCGATCTTGATCACAGCCTTCTTGATAGGGGCCGGCTGATCTGGAGCTACCAAAGGACGATGCGGCTGCATGGTATCGAAGACGACAAACTCTCCCGCGGAGACTGTGACAAACTTCTCATCAACAATATCTTCGCTAAACGCCAGATCCTTCTCCTGCAAATAGTCTTCTGCCAGAGAGTTAAAAGGTTGGAGGCTATAGCCAAATGACTCTTCACCATCTAATACGATCTGAACGTCTATGTATTTCTTATGGCATTCGGATTTGCGCTCAGCCAGGAGCTGGGTGTGATCATTCACGATGAAATAGAAAACATCATCACCATCAACGGAATAATGCCCGGGTTCCTGTTGCTGGTTAAGTCTCGTTCTTACATCACAGATAATATTGGCTACGGCTTCAGGAAGATCACAGCTGCTCTCAAAGGAGCTCAGTTCGCCTTTGTACACGGTCAGTTTCTTCACAATCAACAAGGGGAAGGAGCTTGATTGTATTGACCACTAAAGGGTAAAGGTCTTTTATTTACACTCTCTCAATACAGATTTGATCAGTCATTGATACATATCACACTGTCAAGGCAGGCACCGCGCTCGACCACTAAAGCTCACTACATATCCAGAGCCGGCACCCGCTTCATGACCTTAGATCAAAGCACCTTCTGCATTCACCTTTACATACAGCGTAATTCCGGTCTGTGCACTCAGGTAATCCATATAACGCAGCAAAGCTTTCGGGAGTTCCAGCTCAGCAACCATCATCAGGTTACGTAACTCCGGGAAGGCATGGATATCATCCATGGAAACCGCACGCTCGCCATTCACCAAAGTCTCAGCCTGCAGAACATCCGCCAGAGTCTGCAGATGCTCAGCAACAACAGACGTATATTCGCCTGTCTTGGCCAATGCCTGCTCCAGCGTCACGCCCAGCTTGCCCTCAATCATGCCGCTAAACATCGCCAATGCTTTTTCAGAGCTCAGCTCCGGCAGGCTTAGGAACGGCATCCGCGGATAACACAGCGCACTGGTTGTGCCCTTCACATCATCAAACCAGTTCTGCAGAGCCTGGGAAGACTGATAGCCATCCAACATCGGCGCACCATTCATGCCATCCAATATCATCAGGATTTCTGTGCTGTCCTGGATAAAGCGACTCTCCCCTGTTGCCGGTTCGTGCATTTCCAGCATGGGAACAGTGGTCTTCTCAATCTTTTCTGCAACCTCTTCCGGCCACTGCCCAAGCGGGAAGGTCACAATCTCCAGAGGAATATTTTTCAGTGCTGCCAGCATGCGTACACGCACACAGTAGGGGCAGCTATCAAACACATACAGCTTCATGGTGTTATTCGTCATTCCTTATCGACCGTCTTGATTAATTGCCGTGCCAGATGGAGTAAGCCATACGCTCAACATGAGCAGGAAGGTTCTGCTCATAGCCTCTCCAATGGCTGAACTCTGGCAACTTGATCGTTTTCTTTAGCTCATCAACAGACTTTCCAGTCTGTATGCCATTAAAAACTGCATCAAACAGAGCCTGGTTAAAACGCAGGTCTTCATCAAACAGTTCAGGATTGGAAACCGGAGCGTGACCGCTGATCACAGTATCGAAGTCCAGCTCGGCTTTGGTGCGTTTCAGGGTATTCAGCGAGCCAACATAATCGTGAGCATTGAGACGATAGGGCTCATTCACATACTGTGGAAGGTGCCAATCAACAGCCAGCAGAACCTTATCTTCCGGCATATGAACGACACTGGTGCATCGACCATCATTGGAGCCAAAGTAGTTCAGATCAACCTGCTTATCACCCAGCACAACGCTGTACTTGGTCTTGTAGGTGATATCAGCCGGTACAACCTTGTTTTCCACATCCCTGTTCAGCAGGTCTTCACACAGTTCATGGGTAATAAACTCAGCACCGGCATCCTTGAAAATCTGGCCACCGCGGGAATGATCATAATGAGCCTGAGAATAGATCACCTTTTTTACTGGCTTGTCGGTTACCTTCTTAATCTCTGCCATCATGTCAGCGGCACGCTTTGCGCCAGAAGGATCGGTCACAATCACGCCATCACTGCTCACCACAACCAGACTGTTGTAGAAGAACTGGGAGTATTGGTACACACCCGGCTTCAGTTCCACCATGGATGGTTTAGCAGGATCAAACCCACCTCCGGCTGCACTTGCTGCCCCCGAAGCGACTGCAACACCCAAAGCGATAGTTTTAATGACAGTGCCGAATGGTTTCATGTTTGGAATCTCTTCTTATAACAACATGTTTACTCTGTCGCTTATGCTAATAGATACTCCATCCGGGTTAATGATCGCTCCAATGTTTTCAGAGTGTACTCTTTGTATCGAATACTGATGTCATAACTATGGATAAACTAAGGAATATGGCTCTGTTCTGCAGAGTCGTTGAGCAAGGTAGCTTTGCCAAAGCAGCTCATGAATTAAACCTGACTCCAGCCATTGTTGGCCGCCATGTTGCCAGCCTTGAGCAATCACTGGGCATGCGTCTGATATTGCGTACGACTCGCAGCATGGAGATCACACCAGCCGGGCAGGAGTATTACAACGGCTGCAAACGCATTCTGGAAAACGTAGAAATACTCGAACACTCACTCAACCTGGGGCAGACTGGTGAGCCGAAAGGATTGATTCGTATTGGCGCACCGGATGGCTTCGCTGCCCCTTATCTGCTGGATCAGGTTGCCAGTTTTCAGGAGATTTATCCTCAGGTTCAAGTTGATATTCTTGAAGACAATGGTCGTACGGATATGGTCAAAGACCACATTGATCTGATGATCCGTTTTGCCATCGCTCTCGATGATGCCAATTACATAGCGACACCACTGACGACAACACCGTTGGCCTTATTCGCCTCACCCGAGTACATCGAAAGACGCGGCAGACCAACCTCTATCAACGATCTGAACACCCACGACTGTTTATTATTCAGTGCATCGCGTTATGGCGGAACCTGGCCGGTCATCATTGATGGTGCTCCTAAGAAACTTCAACTGCCATGGAGACTCTCCTTCACTAACACGCATGTATTGATCAGCGCTCTCGATAAAGGGCTTGGTATCGGTTTAATGCCGGAGATTCTGGCCAGAGGATTAAGCCAGAAAGAGCTGGTAAAAATTGATGACCTCTTCGATTTTCATACCGTCACGATTTACGCCATCTACCCTTCCCGGGAGTATATTCCTGAACGTGTCAGGTTATTCCTCGAACACCTCAAACAGACCTTCAAGAAAAGGCTCTAGCATCAACCCCTGCGAACTCTGTGCACACGCTCTACGTGGTATATCTTTTGCTTTGGATGCGTATAATCCCCGCATCCAAACAAACGACAGAATTATAATATGTTGGACAACTCTCACAGTTATATTGAAGACCTGTTTGCTCTTCTTTGTTCCGGTCTCTTTGTCTCTTTTGGGGTTTACCTGTTTCAGGTTGAGGAGCTGATGGTTGGAGGAGCGGCAGGGCTCGCATTACTGGGAACCTATGCCACCGACCTGAGCTGGGGCACGCTGTTCTTCCTGATCAATCTCCCCTTCTATGCTCTGGCCTGGACCCAAATCGGCAAACGCTTCACCATCAACACCTTCATCTCCGTCACCAGCATCTCCATCCTCTCCGAATATGTTCCAAATCTGGTCACCGTTGACCATATCCATCCGGTGTTTGCTGCAATGATGGGCGGTGTTCTTATCGGAATGGGCATACTGATTATGTTCCGCCACGCTTCCAGTCTCGGCGGACTTGGGATTCTGGCTTTCTACCTGCAGAACCGTTTTGGTATCAAGGCAGGAACCTTTCAGCTGGCGATCGACAGTCTGATACTGCTGTGCTCAGCTATCTATATCTCCTGGCCTTTGGTCACAATCTCGGTGCTGGCTGCTTTCTTCCTGAATATGGTGCTGTCCCTGAACCACCGCCCGGATCGTTACTCTCTTCAGGCCAAAGCAGATACCGAAGCCAAAACGGCTTAATAAGAATACCAGCAGGAGACTGCCTCCTGCTGGTTTGAGAGGAAAGTCTTACAAAGACTTCTTCGCAGGGAAGATCATCCGGGCAAAGATGAGGCCCGCAAGAATGGACATAAACATCATAAAGGTCTGTACGCCAATCTGGGGCAGGTCTACAAAAGCTACGCCATTGTTGATCACCTTATCGAGACCGATATAAGCCTTACTTCCTGGCACCAGCAGAACCACACCGTGCAACAGGATGATAAGTGACGACATCCCCGTCGCCCGGGACCAGATATTGCTGTAGATACCCACAATCAACGCACCAAGAAACGGTCCCATACCCTCGCCCAGATATTGGGAACCAAACAAGGCACCGCCATAAGCCAGAAAGCAACACAGCAATCCCCAGGGCGTATCCCGCAGGCGATTCTTAAAGACGATAATCAACGACAGTGACAGCAGTGGGACTGCAACAATATCCATCCAGTCCGGAATAGTTACGACCGGTTCCATCACCGGCTTAACCCATACCAGCTTGACCAGAGCCGAGCCCAACGCCGAACCAAAATAGAGTTTGCACAGGCACAGCATACTGTCCATAAAACGACTGGTACCGGATATAAGATGCCGTGCCGCAAGGTCCTTCAATGCCAGGGTAATGGAGAGGCCAGGGATAAATACAATAATGCCGGAGAGTACCACCAGCGGCACATTGATCTCCGGAAACCAGTAACTGGCAAATCCACCGAACAATGCAGCGACCAGAGCAACCAGTGGATCAAGGGCTTCACCACTGGAAGCGAAACGCTCCACCAGAAGAATCACCCCAAACACAATCAGTCCGGCAACCGAGGATACCCAGACCTCCGACCAGTTCTGTCCGACAAGCATGGCAAAAGCACCACTAGTCAGACCAAAGGCAAACCATGTTGTTTTTACACTGTAGGGCGGAGGTTCGTTCTGAATATCTTTGAGTTTGGTAGCAGCTTCGCCAATCTCGCAATTGCCGCTGATCACATCATCAACCAGCTTATCGGTCTTGGCCAGAGAACCGAGATCCAGATCACCCGGCTTAACCCGGATATGGTAGTTATGCTTTTTATTTTCTCCGGGAATCCAGAGAACCACTGTCAGGAGAGTGGGAGAAACGAGAAAGTAGCCGTCCAGTTCTAATGCACGACAGACATTGAGCATATGGTTCTCAATGCGAAAAGAGGGCGTGCCAAATTTATGCAACGCCTGCCCGAGGCTGACAAGAAAGTCTCGCCGCTGCTGGTAAGTCTTGCGGTCCACGAGGATACATTCAAACAGGTGATAAGAGGAAAGATGGGGCGGATAGTATAGAAAGAAGGGCAGGATGGAAGGGTTTCTTAAGAAAAAATCCTGCCCCGAAGGGATTTGCTGAAACGCCTTTATTCAGCGGTGTTTTCGTCTGTACAACACTCGTCACGCAGGAAACAAACGAGGGCATCAAACGTGGCATATTGGGGAACACAATACAGCGTTCGGCTCTCCCTTCTCTGCTTCACCAGCCCAACAGAAACCAGCGCAGAAATATGATGGGACAGTGTTGAGCCCGGTATACCCAGTTCCTTTTGCAGAGCTCCTACCGGCAGGCCACTGTGGCCAGATTTAACCAGTCGCTTGTAGATCATCAACCGACTTGGGTGTCCGAGCTCTTTCAGGATTTTTGCGTAGTCTTCCAGATCCATACGACAAAGCTGCTATCGATTAATGCTGAGACCATACCAGAAGTCTGTCAGCGTTTCCCAAAAACAAAACCGCCAGCGTGAAGCTGGCGGTTTCCTATGAGGTTTAGATGAAGGTCATAACCAGACCGGCGGAGACTGCCATGGTGAAGATCACCACCAGAAAGGCAATAACCATCGGGTTACGGAAGATGCTCTTCAGCAGAATCACTTCTGTCAGACTGGCACCCGCGCTGCCGATAATCAGAGCCATCAGCGCGCCCATTCCCATACCTTTTGCTGCCAGTGCGGAAGCCAGAGGAATCACCGCTTCAGCACGAATGTACAGAGGTACACCGATGATCGCCGCAAATGGAATGGCCAGAGGGTTGTTCGGGCCGGCCCACTCAGCGATAAACTCCGCTGGGATAAAACCGTAAGTGAAAGAACCAATACCTACGCCAAGCATCAGAACCGGGAAGATCTTCTTGAACTGACTCCAGGTTTCAGACCAGATGCGAGCCCAACGGTTTTCTGCTTTCGGCTTGCTGTCACCACAGCTGGTCGCACATCCGGAAGCGGCTGGCGCTGGTTTGCTGTCACAGCAGGAGCTTTTCACTTCTGGCTTTGGTGCACAGCAAGAGCTCTTCTCTTCAACGACCGGCTTGCTATCGCAGCATGAAGCCTTCGCCTCTACCTTTGGCTTTTTGCTGTCGCAGCAGCTGGTCGGAGCTGTTTCACCGTAAACAACTTCTTTGCGAACAAAGCGCTCAAAGCCAAGCTTCTCCAGAATGAAGCCACCGAGTACGGACACGGTCAGAGCAATAATAAAGTACGCCACCGTAATCTTTGTACCAAATGTTGCCAGCAGCAAGCCGAGAATGATCGGGTTCATCAGCGGCGAAGTGAACAGGAAAGTAATGGTTGGACCAAAACCTGCCCGCGCTTTTAGCAGACCGGTCAGCATCGGGATGGTTGAGCAGCTGCAGAACGGTGTCAGTGCACCCAGCAGGCCTGCAGAGAGATAACCCTTACCACCCTTGGAGCCCAGAATCTTCTGGATTTTTTCCGCCGGCATATATTCGAGGATAACCCCGATAATAAAGCTGATCAGAAGGAACAGCACCGTCAGCTCTGCCGCGAGGAACAGAAACATATCGAATGCTTCTGATAGTTTTAACATCATTTCTTCAGACATCGTATATTTCCAGAAATATAGAATTAATAAGCTGCAGATATCCTTTCGACTTATGTCGCGATCACTGTGCAGCACCTTGATGCGGCGCATTCTACTCTTGGACGATCCGATGTCAACATTATTTCTAGAAACATAGAAATAATGTTCAAAAGAAACCCATCGTCGTTAGTAACACCAGGAGCATCCTGCTAACGTGGGCATAAGCTCTATACAGTCGAACACATAATGAGAACAACAATCGTCTTTGCAGCTCTGGTGGCTGCCAGCTCCTCAACTCTGGCCTACGAACCGGAAAAACATCATACCCTGGCCGGCTATTCCGTTGACCTCTTCAACGCCTGTGCTTTAACACTGTCGTTTGAAAGCCGGATCACTCTTTCCGATAAAGCCACCATCCAAAGATATGATGCCGGGGAAGACAACTTTCTGAGCAAACTGCCTCGCCGTACTTTTAACTGGCACTTCTACAACCAAAACAAAGAACCCGAACAAAAGCATGGGCTTATCAACCGCTCCATGACCGGCCTTCTGGCCTCTCTTGATCACAACATCGTCCATACCCGTACCTTTGATCCAAAGCTTGCCGGCAGCGCCCTGCACTTTATCGAAGATGTCACTGTGCCTGCCCATGTGATGCCGGTCTTCCATGGCCCTGTACTGCCCTTGCTTATGGGTGGTGCAACAGGCCATTACAAGCCTGGCAACATTCACGATCAGATTGATGGCTGGAAGATAGACAGCAACAGAATTGAAAAAGAACTCTCAGCTCTTGGTATCGACCCACTGCAATGTCAGGCGCTATTCGAGCAGCAAAACGTCTCTGATAACCCAACGCTGACCAGAGTGCAGCAGACGGCTACTCAGACTCTCGATGCAGTGAATCAGCCAATAGCAGAATGCCAGACACCATGGCGGTGGTTCTGGGATGTCGATTATGGAAATACTTACTTCACCGGCTATCGCTATGACTGGGATGACAACAGTGATGCCACTTTTGGAGAAACCAGCACGCTGGAAAATAGCTGTTCAGTGAAGAGAGACGATTACAACGATTTTGTCTTTGAACGACATCTGCAGGCGATTAAGGCAGGAACTGCCTTTCTGGCTTATTTCAGCCAAATAAAAGGCCCTGGAAGCTAACTACCAGAGCCCTTTGGAGAAAGCATCAAACCTCTTTCATCATGGCACAGATCATTTTGATGCCTGCATTGAGATCAAAGCCTTTGTGATTAGTAATGCCTGTCTTGCTGACTCCATGCAGATCCATGCGGGTTGATCCGCTGACTTCATAGATCTTGACCGTCTCTTCCAGGTAGGAATCACGTCCTTTCAGGGTTTCCTTGGAGACCAGCTGGAAGGCGCCACGCTGGATTCTGGTTTTACTGTTGGCGCTCTTTTCCCAATAATCAAATATCCGCTTGGCAACGCGCTCTTTGGCTATCGGACCCAGATCGAAAGTCACTTCGATCTCTTTGCTCATAAATGACGAGTCTTTTTTGAGTACAGAGCACTGAATTGGCTTCAGGGAAGCTTCCAGATAACCGTTCCGGTCAACATTAATAGACTTACGCTGATCGTAATGACCTGGAGCTCTGAGAATAAACTCCGCCTTGCCGGCAGGCAGCTCCATAGGCAACGAAAGTCGTTTGGTTCCGGCGGCATTCACCACATAGCCATTTGCCGGCAATTTTTGCACATTAACTGAGAAGCCACTCTTCTCCAGAGTAAACCGGAAATTATTCTCTACTTTCGTCAGCTTCACGGTCTTGGTCTGGGTCTTATAGCCTGAGCGGGAAACCTCAACCTTATAGTTCCCGGGCTCCAGCAACATACCCTTCTTGTATTTCGGCCCGATATTCATAATCCGGACTTTCGCATCCGACGGGGATGTGTAGATATGCAGAGGAATCTTTTGGACAACGCTTGGTTTGGATGATGACTTCGGTGCTGTTGTTGTCTGACTGCCTTTAGACGTCTGCCTTGAATCGCTATCAGACTTTTTATCGTCTGTCATAACGACAAATACGACCAGAGCAATACCAAGACCTACAAGTATCAAAACCAGATAAAACAGTCGGGTCAGCCATTTCATCAATCCGGCAAAGAAGCCTTTCTTCTCAGCCTTTTTACCGGACAGCATATAAGCTACTGCGCTTTTATCCGGCGTGGTATTCGCCAACACACTTTGGGTGAGATTCTTCTGCTTCTGGATAGCAGACATAGACTTACCCGAGGTATTTTTCTTTGCCTCGGGAGCAGGGCTGGATTTAGGTTTTTCCTGTTCCGATTTTGTCTTGTCCCGTGATGCCCGTTTCACGTTACCGGTCGGTTCTGATTTTTTGGGCTGACTCTTTTCAGGTTCCTGCTTCTTACCAGCATCAGCATCTACGGCCGCTGCTGCCACCTTTTCTGCAGCTTTTTTCTGCTGCTGGGCATGCCCACAGAATGGGCAGAATTTAACCACTCCTCCCAGCGCGCTGTTACACGCAGAATTTATACAAGACAGCTTTTCCATAAATACCGATCCGGACAGTCGTTTTACAGCAGCACTCTTTTCCACAAAGAGCACTGCTGACTGTTATTTTCTATCTCTTATTATTCGCCTTTACACGACAGGCACGGGGGGTGGCGGAGGCGGTACCGCACCAGCCGTCTGCTGCAGCTCAGCCACTTCTCCTACAGGCTGCCAGCCTGCCCAGCCCTCGCGCCAGCACAGAGTCTCTTTAGCCACCTGTCCAGACTGCAGATAACCCAGCAGTACACTGCGGGTGTAAGGCCCCATATTTTCGCCATTCACATGCAGGTAATAGCTGTGCTCAACCTGTGCCACAGGAGGTGGTGGCGGTGCCGCACCAAACGGAGCAGCGGCTGCGGGTGCCATATTGGCAGGAGCCTTACCAAGAACCTGTTCAATCCAACCCTTATCAAAGAATTCAGGCTTCGCAGTGCGCTTCAGTCTTGGGGTATCACTGTCGCGTACTTCCCAGGAATAAGCGTCCTTGTCCGAGTTCTCGATAGCGTTGGTCCACTTCTCCAGCAGGTCGTAGGCCTTCTCTTCAAAGCGCTGCGCCTCATCACCGGAAACACCACGCATGGTGGCCTTCTCCAGCAGTTCATCACGGAGCTTGCCGGCAATAGCAGATGCAAAGCCCTGAACAGCCACTTCAGCGCCCTTCTCATCTGGCACCAGCTGAGGGGTATAGGTATCCCGGGCCAGGCTGTCAGCCAGTGCCGCCATGGCCATCAGCTGCCAGCCATCGAGGTCTTCCAGCTTGTTGCAGACCGTATCGATAATCTTCTGCTGATAGGCTTTTGGCAGACCATTCAAACGGAACGCCCGCTCGTTACCCATCCGACGCACATCGCCACGGCCAACGCTGAACTGGTACTGGCCGGAAGGTCGGATGCTCTGGTTGGTATCCCGCTTGAGCACACCCATCATGGTGGCCAGCAGGAAATGACGGAAGTCTTCAGAGATCGCATTCAGCTGATCAACAGTTGGCACCAACGGATGTTCAAACAACGTGACATCAGACTTGGTATGCACCGGAATCTTTTCGGATTCTTTCAGGTAGCTGGTTTTCCAGGTTTCCAGACCACGGAGTACTGTCAGCGGCACACCGGACAGCTCGACATAGCAAACCGCACGACCATAGGTACCGGAGTCCACAAAGCTCAGCTGGGCCGGGGTCACACCGGCACTGGAAGGCAGGCCGGTCATAATCTCTTCTTTAAACGCCTCGTAGTCCGAAGAGCGGCCAACACCGATATAGCATTTGAACTGATCGGCATTCGGCGTGAACTCACGGCCCATATTGGCATCAATCCACGGCATGGCGCGGGACAGCCAGCTGGAGAAGACCTTCTGACGGGAGGCCGGATCCATCTTCTCAAGAGCCTGTACCAGCGGATCTTTCTGATCCTGTTCAACGCCAGAGTATTCCTGCTTGGCACGCTTGCTCAGGCAACGGAAGATCTGACGCTGACCGTCGTCTGACTTCAGCTTCTGGAACAGTTCTTTAGAACCACCGATCTCTTCCAGAGCCTCTTCGGCCCAGGTTGCCAGTGTTTCGTCACTTGGCATACTGTGGGTGCTGACAGGTGTTTCTATCTTGCGATAGTTGGCGTATGTCTTACTGTTATCCTGAGCCAGACGACGCTCAAACTCACGAATACCTTCCAGCATCGCCATAACCGATGCCCGGCCATTCTGCAGCTCACCAACCAGGCCACTCCATACGGCTTCGCCCTGATCATCAATACCCTGGTTCTCACCCAGGAAGGCAGAGAGTTCTTCCAGCAGTTTTGCTGCCTGCTGGGCAGCGGTCGCACGCAGGTGGAACTTAAGGTAGTTGGCGATCTCGTCTTTCAGATCTTCCAGAATCGCCCGTGCCTGCTTCTCCTTGGAGCCAAACAGACTCTTGCCACGAGTTTCCGTCAGGTTAGAGAGCAGACGCTCCACTTCGCTGTTACGCAGAGCATCTTTGATCTCGTTGTACTTCTGAACATTGTCGTTCTGATTCTTCACCACACCATCATGGGAAGACGACAATTTCTCTTTAACCTGCTCAACCAGTGACAGAACATACTCAAGGCCGCCCAGTTCACGGTTGTCCAGATACTGGTAAAGCTTCTCCTGAAGCTCGTTCTGGATTTCCGTACGCAGCAATCGGCGGGCTTCTGTAATACGGTCTTCACTGGTATCCGAGGTGCGATCCTGATTACGGATGCAGTCACGCTCCAGCGTGCCCATCACATCACGAATCTCTTTCGGCCAGTCATCCTTTTCAAAGGTATCGGCGATATTTTCCAGCTCGGCACTCACACGATTTTCGATACCGGCCAGGAGATTGCCCTGGCGGTCTTTCAGCAGACGTTCGGTCAGCGGATAGTCATAGAAGGTACCGTCAGACAACTTCAGCTCGACACCTTTACTGAGACGAGGCTTTTCTTCAAACAACACTCTCTTCAGGGAGAGATGGTTGTTCATAAACTCGTCGCGCTGCTTGTCGGTCGCGCGGTTCTTCTCGCCATCAGTCGAGGCAACACCGAAGAACACTTCCAGCATGGCCTTGGTCCAGCTGTACACGCCCTGATCGATGATATTGGCACTCTGGGTATCCAGTACCGACTGACCAAAGGCCGAGTAACCCTTGAAGTAGTTCAGCTTCATATCACCGAACCGGCTCTGGGGAACTGGCGCGGAGAACGGAGTGATCTTATGCTGGGACTGGTTAACAGCTACGGAACGCTTTTTGTTGGCAAAGTCTGCGGAGCGGAAATCTTCAAACAGGGTATCCGCAACCATCTCGTAAACATCTTTCTGGTCTTCGGTGCCCTGCCCGGACAGGTTGCCGGAATCAATCAGATAGACTTCGTCGTATGGCTTAACGCTAAGCTGCAGGTTGTCGTGCAGATCCCAGCGTTTTACGAAGTTGCTGCCACCCTTCATGCATGTTTCCAGCTCCATCAGGGACGCATAGCCATTGGCTTCGGTACGGTCCTTGTTGGCGGATGCATAGCCGGAAGGCAGGAACATCATCAGATCAACTTCGTGGGCGGAGACATCCTGACTGGCAATTGCGCCAGACAGCCAGCCCATATCCAGGAAGGAACCCGCGCCGGTACCACCGGCAATAGAACCGATTACAACGATACGGAATTTGCTGGTATCAATCTCCAGTCCCAGCTTTTTGAGGTCTGCTTCCTTGGAGAGGCTGCTCTTCAGGGAGTGCAGTTTGTTGCGGATCATATCCCGCAGCTTGGGATACTTATCAAAGAAGTAAAGACGGGAAACACCACGAATCTGGCCCGCGCCCTTGGAGGGATCAATACCCAGCTCACGAATCTTGCGAGGGGTCAGCGGCGACCATTCGGCAATATGGGGATAACGGTCAAGGTCATCATCGCTGCGGCTGTACTTCTCGATATTGAAGCTTTCGATCAGCTTGTCTTCATCGCTGAGTTTGACCAGCTCGCTCAAGGCATCCAGCTCTTTCTTACGGGACTTGCCGGACTCAACCACAGAGCCGTGATCCAGATCGAAGTGGATAAACTCCGCAATATGGAATTTTTCCAGGGATTCCACACGGCGAGGGTCAATGGCTGAGCCCCAGGTCGCGTTCAAAATACGACGGCGCACACGCAGTGCGACTTCCATCCCGGTACCACCGACAGCGATAAACAGCGTTGGTCTTAATTTAACCGTCTGTTCACCCTGATCGTTCACACCACCCAGCTGTACGCCAGCCTTCTGAGAACCTTGTTCCATAGCTTTCCCCTTCCTTGTCGGTTAGCCGCGGCTGGAGCGCCAGGTGAATATCAGTGTCAGCAACGGCAGCACGCCCAGTCCAACAAGAACCTGAGGCACCATGACAGAAGCAGGGCCAAGGATCATGACCAGAACAGCAGCTGATGTAGTGGTCAGGAAGCCAAACAACCACCAGGAGGCCGCACCGGCATCATTGGGGGAGAAACGCTTGTTCTTGACCAGAGACTGGGCAAAGGCATTCTTCATAAAGAAAAACACCACCATCAGTACCACCATAATGCCGGCACCAATAGCGAAGTCCCGCATAATGGTTTCCGCTTCCGGCATCGCTGGAAACTGTGAACCGGCAGGAGTCGTTGCCTGACCGGTGGTTGTTTCAGCGCCTGGCGCAGGCAGAGTAAATCCGTTGTCGCTGTTATTGTTGGCCATAGTCTTCTATTTGTTATCTGTCTGTTGTTTTTCTTTCGTGATGTGCCGGTTCGAGAGTTAACGAAGCACTTTCACGCTGTTTTCCGGTTCTACCGACACCACCTGCGGTGCGCCCAAACCCCGTTTAACTGTTGCTATCACCTCACCTTCAAAGGTGATGTCTTTACTGCTGAAGGCACCAAGTGCCAGCTTACGCCGCTCACCATTCACCGACAGGTTGTAGCTTTTGCTACCGCCGTTCTGAGCCAGGAAAAACGCACCGGCCAACAGTCCAAGTACCAGCAGAATAATCAGGATCAGTGGAAATAACGGATAGCTGATCTTCAGATAAACCGGGATATGAGCGACAGATGTCTTTATTTCATCCGGTGGCGTAAACACCCGTGGCAGAGGATCACCCGGAAAGAGGCGCTGCAGTTTCTGAATAAAGGCCGGATCCACACTGAGTCTTTGGCCTGAGAGTTGAATACTCACAACCGCCGGCAGGGTGACCTGCTTACCGGCGCTGGACAGGGCTTCCAGAGACCAAATAGAAGGAATCTCGCCCAGTGGAATCGGCAGACGGACAGCCATATCCACACTCTCACCCGGACGGAGGTTATTCAAATTGGTAAGCGACACCGGCAGAGCGTTGTTCCAGCCATTGCCTTTGATACCAGCAGAGATAGCCGCCTGATTAATCACATAAGGTGAAAAGTCATTCACCATTTTCGCCTGAATCTCGGCAACCGGCAGATCAATACCAGCATCGACATTCAAAATCAGGGATTGCTGGTCAGAAGCCAGAGATGCCGATATCTGATCACTGCCCACAACACCTTGAGGAATCAAACGAACAGGTTCTGCATCCAGAGGTTTCAGCCGCGCCGGGGCCTGGTTCAGCACCTTCCCGATCTGCCCACTCTGTTGCAAAGCCGTCAGATACTTCCCAGCTTCATCACCGTAGGCCAGCGCATAAATCATCAGGCCGGAAGATCGGTAATGACGACCCTGAACGGACATCCCTACCGGGAAAGCCAGTACCCGGCTGATGGATTTCTCACGATGCAGAAGGTTGTAAAACTCCTTGTTCTTGCGAGCAGTATCCTGACTGTTATCCGGACTGTTCTTGTTATTGGTAAACAGCCAGATGATGCCGGGCTTACCCTTGAAGCCGTTGATAATCGTCGAACGAATGGCTTCATTCAGATCGGTATCGGCATAGGAACTCCGCCCCGGTTTACGCGCCAAGGTAACCTGATTCACCGCACTCTGATAATCCCCACTCCGGTTTCCGCTATAAACCAGCTTCGGCGAAGGGTTGCCCTGCAGACTCTGATTAAAACCCGCCACCAGAACCTGATCCTGAGGGCCAGCCGTAACACTGATAACAGCATTAACCAGCGGTTTGAACTGGGAACTGGAATCCGCATAGAAAGGTTCCATCCAGCCAGAGTTCTGCATCAGGTAAGCCTGCTGAACAGCATGTGCAGACCATGAACAGACCATCAGCAGGGCAAGGGCTGCCCGGAGAAAGATATTCCTGTTCACTGTTGCAGCTCCCAGCCAGAAATCTGTTGCACTTTCGGGTGGTAGAGCCACAGGTGATTGTTATAAACAAAACACTCACTGTTCCATGGCTGCTCGGCGCTGAACCGTCCAAGGGATTGTTCCGGTTCGCCCATCATCACCACTTCGCAGGGCATAGGTGTTTTGGAACTCAACAACTCTTTCAGGGATTCCGGCGTTTGCAGTTTGATACCGAGAACCGAAGGCGTGGATGCACTCACTTCCATCAGGTTGGCGGAAAACTCCATTAACGGCAGCAACACATCACCGTTGTCGCTGTGCTGCTCCTGAATAAACCAGGGCTCACCTGCTTTGAAGTTTTCATAATCGAGGAAGTGGGTCAGACCACTGGTCATACGCGGGTTCAAAGTCTCGCGCATCTCCTGCACATCGCTCGTTCCACCAAGACGCAGGTAGCAATAATTTTCATTGTGATGATCAAAACACAGCTGCCAGAATTGGTTCTGATATCGAGCTGGCACACCAAATTCAAACTCAGGCTCAACATTATCCGGCCATGGTCGCACCGTGCAGCTTATGCCGCTGCCAATGAAGCTCAGAATGATCTGCCCATTCTTACCGGGCCAGATAATTTTTCGTTCATCCTGCACAGCACAATGGAATAGCTGACCACCGCCTTCTGGCAGTTCAAACCACTCACCTTCTGCTTCTGGTACTTTCAGATCATGACGGTAAATTTTTTGTGTTCCGTCATGTTCTATTGGCAGATAGAGTGCATCACCGCGCACGGCAGGTGCCGCCTTTGGCTTGCCTTCAACAATCAGACGGGAGCGCAGGGTTCGTTGAAATAGATCGACGCGAACTTCAACAAGGCCATTTTCACAACAGATATAGATGCAGTCTGATGCCAGAGGGTCTGTTACAACACATCCCCAGGCTTCGGCTGTCAGCGGGCTCTCAAGGATATAACTGTCTTCATCCTTCATACGTTCCCAGGCATTCGCTTCGGGGTTGAAGTAGAAGAAGAACTGAGCGCTGATATCAACAGCCAGCAGGCGGGTTTCCTGATATCCGAAAGAACCCACAAAGAAGTGACATTTCCCGGTCTGGGGTTTGCTCATTTCTGTATCAGGCTGGAAGCGGACTTCGTCCTTACTCACAACCTGCAGACTTTGTTCCGAGCAAGTCAGCCCAGACAATGCCGAGTTAATAACAGGCGAGGCCATAGAGACAGGGGAAAGCCAGCTTTGCGCTCCACCTATCAGGGCAGAAGGCTCTTGCAGAGAGGTCTGGCAGCTTGGGCAGAATTTGAAATGACCGGGTAAAACACCCTGTGAGCATTTGTCGGGGCTGGCAGGGCAAACTTTTACACCCAGAAGGTTCTGCTTATCGGCAGGGAATTCACTGCCAGCATTTATAGAGGAACCTTTAATCTCAACCAGAGAGAACTTCCCTTCCTGATCAGACGTCCATGTATCAGCCACCACAGCCGGATTCACCCAAAGATTGTCCGTCAGCGACTCTTTCTGCTCTTGATCAGCGTTAGCCATAAAATATTGAGAGTTGAAGTATTTATTAGGGTGTTTTTATTGATATTTATTCTTGATTGCATACTAAACGACGAAAACAGGCTAATCAATGCCGGTTAAAATTGTGAGCTGTGTTCTTGTAAAGCTCTCTGGATTAAGGCATTACGCATCTACCGGAAGATCAGAATCAAATCTTGTCTTTTCTGCACAAAATCCGGGCAGACCTGATACAAAAGAGCCCATGTCATAAGACACGGGCTCTTTTTACAAAGTAAGGATTAATCCTTCATCATCGCCAGCATCTTCAAGGTGATGCCCGATGAGTTATGGGCCGTTGAGGCTTTCATCTGATGGTAATCAAGATGAGCCGTACCATCGGCTTTGTCTGAAATAGTGCGAATAACAACCAAAGGTTTGTTGTACAGGAACGCAACCTGAGCAACGGCCGCACCTTCCATCTCGACAGCCATGGCCTGATATTCTTCGTAGACGTTTCTTACGCCTTGCCTGTCCGCCATAAACTGATCACCGGTAGCAATAATGCCAAGGTGAACATTGTCCTCGCCAACAACCTCGTGAGCCGCAAGAACGGCAATATTAATCAGTCTTTGATCCGCATAAAAGTGGCGATCACTAAAGCCATTCAGCAGGCCCGGCTGCAGACCAAAGGTTGTTAAATCAACATCATGCTGAACCAGTGCGGTGGAAATAACCACATCGCTCGGGCTCACCTGAGGGCTTACTCCGCCGGCGATACCGGTGAAGATCAGACTATCCACATGAAACTCTTTAATAAGTTCTGTAGTGGTGACCGCAGCATTTACCTTGCCCACACCGGAACGGGTAACAACTACATTCTGACCGCACAATGTTCCTGTGTGATAGATATGACCACGCAAAGTGACTTCCTGCCGGTTCTGAATATCGGGCAGCAGCTTTTCGATTTCAACATCCATCGCCCCAATAATGGCAATGGTTTCCGGACGGGCCGCGTCAGATAGAGGAGGCGCATCTAATGACGCTGCAGGGCTCTGGTGGGATTCCTTTTCTTTGAGGAGCATCGTTTACGCCCTGACTTTTTAAAATAAGGACGCGATGTTAAGTGCCACCTTCAGACCCGACTATAAGGGTAAACAACCATGCGGAGCATTTGGGGCAGGCATAACTGCCAGAATGAACTGCTATTTCACTACTCTCCGGCCTACTTTTAGAGAATCATGCACCAGGTTTCAGTAGTCGCAACCCAAGGTTGTGGGGGAACGTATTCCATTGATGAACTGTCGGTGTGCTTTTCAACGGTGGGCTTCTGCTTTAGTGACTCAATATTCTTCACCCAGTCAGAAGGTTCTGGTCGGGTTCGTTTATAGAGCCCGGTGCAGGTTTTGGCGAACTCGAACCAGGGAATCAGACGACCAAGATCCGTCGCATGAGTTAACAACCGATTCTTTTTAGCTGCATCCTGAAACTCAAGGGAGCGAGCCAGATCGATATAAATATTATCTTCAAGCTTCCAGGTGGGAAGTTTGGTGGAACCGCAGATTGTACACAACATAACCCGGCCTAAAGCGAAGGTCTCACTCGCGCACGTCATTCCATCCTGACCACTGATCAGCTCGGGAGCAATTTTCCCAATAAGATTATTATTCGACTTGATGTATTTGGGGGGAGCATCAACGGCCGTCACCATACCAAAATCAGCGATCACAGCTTTGAGGTTTCTATCCAGTAAGACATTGCCCGAGTGCAGATCGCCATGCATAAGACCCTGATCGCAAATCAGGTATTGCATACCGTTCACGATATCCTGCATCACCGAGACTAACACCTGCCCAGTATTGCCATCACCGGAAATCACCTGCCCTTCGATCAAAAACGACAGCGTGTGGGGATAAAACGGCATAGCCATAAATGTCCCTTCATTCCCATGATAAACACCCAAAACCTTAACGACATTGGGATGGCTCAGTTTGGCTAATGTACTGCCCTCTTTCAGGAGCTTACCTTCAGCGTTTTTTGCTTTTTGAATATCGATGCCTTCGTAACTCTGCTTAAGAGCAACATAACGATCTTCTACAAGTTTGGGCGTTGGGTAAGGTTGATAACGAGAAGTATGTTTGTGTTCTAAGCGTTCAAGATGAAGGGTATCGACCTTGTAAACCTTCCCCCAGAGTCCAGCCACAACTGTACGACACAGCTTGCGGCGTTCGATAAGAGCACACATTGTCTGCAGGCTGAACTGCCCGGAATATGTTGTTGAACTGCGATGTCCCTGCATTTCATCCCTGTCATAGAGCGTTTGTTATTTATATTCGACTCGTGGGAAGAAAGGATGTTTCTTAGAGGGCTAACACCCCTGTCAGTCTGTCTGCTGTGGCATTATCAGGGAGCTCGTCGTAAGAAAGGTTCGATCTGATTGAGCAGGTAACAACTGCCCACAATATGCTGACCGGTCAGCCCTTTCGGAATATCATCAAAGTAATGTAGACGCTGGGTAAACCATGCTGCGACATCGGCATAATCATCATGCGGATCCACCAGCTCTCTTCGCCTCATCAACCTCTCTCCGTTAACTGCCTTGTAACCTGTAAGAAGCTCATGCACATGGGCAAAGCACAGCTTTCCGCAAGTGTCGTGGATCAGAGGATTGGTTGTGATTTTTTCCAGCAGATGTCTGCGGGTCGCATATATGGACTGACACTTGCGATGATTAATCTTACGTCTCTTAGCAAGCTCACCGTCATGAACACGATCATGTCTGGTAAAGTACCAGCGGCCCATCAACTCACCATCATGAAAGCCCATATGGCTGAGCAAAAGCCCCATAGGTGAAATGTTATAACGAGCTATCCCCTCAAAACCCTGCGCTGTTAACGGCTCAAAACTTGGCCAGATTATTCGGTTTCTTAAGGTGCCCTTATCGAGCCCTAATATCGGCAGACTGGCCTTGATAAAAATCCCTTCATGATAAAGCTCATCAGGCGTCATACCATCAATCCAGCTACCCAGCTTAATAGCACCGATAAATGCAATCGCCTTCCGGCGTTCATCTTGTGCCCCCTTATACAAACCAGATTCATATTCGTCCATAAGCGCAATAAATTGTGTGCACAATCCATGAACAGAGAAGTATGACGGACTGGGGTTTTGATCAAGAAACAGTTGAAGGTAATCGAGGTAGGTTTTGATTTCCTGTGCGGCATAACAGTCTTGCTGTTGCACCTCATAAGCCAGAATGCGCTGCATATTTTCCACAACTGTGCGCAGTTCAGGGCATGAGAAACCCTCAGCTCCTCGCAAAGCAAAGTCTTGCTCCAGTGCAATAGCACGAGGATTCAGTTCCGAATGGGTTAACGACAGTAAAAGATCATCGGT
Organism: Parendozoicomonas haliclonae; assembly: GCF_900174585.1. Classification (GTDB taxonomy): domain Bacteria; phylum Pseudomonadota; class Gammaproteobacteria; order Pseudomonadales; family Endozoicomonadaceae; genus Sansalvadorimonas; species Sansalvadorimonas haliclonae. The sequence continues at coordinate 71,434 of NZ_FWPT01000011.1, forward strand.
TTTCAGCGACAACGTCTGGTAACGCGTCTGCCACTGGTCATAGTCATTCTTTTCAATACCTTGCCATCTCAGATGACGATCCAGATCCTGTTGGTAACATGTTGAGAGGTTGGTTTCTGGCAGCTCAATGCGCGTTATCTGCTCCGACAGAGCCCCTCCCGGATAACCAGATAAATCATTATCCCCCTGGAGTATTCGTGTGACCTCTCTGCTGATTACGCGCAGATGCCTTCCCGAAACCGTGCTGCACCGACACCCCTGAGGGCAATCGGAGGGCGGCTTATTCACAATATTGTAAGGGGCTGCACGCTTTCGTGGACTATGGACCTTTGGCACTGCGTTTCCTCCGTGATCAGGCGTGCGAGTCGGAGGATAACCGTACACTTTCAAGGTATTTGTGCTGAATAACAAAACTGTCCGTCATTCTGACTTTTCAAGCGGATTCCGTCTTTGGCAGCCAGGGCTCAATCTGATTCAAGACATAACAGCCTCCCTGAATATGCCGAGGCTTCAGGCCTGCAGGCAAATCATCAAAGTAATAAAGCCGCCTCGCGAACCAGTCCGTGACATCTTTGTAGTCATCCATTTTCTCAAGAAGCTCAAAGCGAATCCCTCTGTCATAACCATCAACATCCACCTTATTGCTCAGAAGCTCATGCACCTGGACAAAGCCCAGTTTGCCGCAAATATCCTTTACCACCGGATCGTCAGTTATTTGCTCAATCAGATGCTGGCGTGTTTTCAGAACGGACTGGCAGCGTTGGGAGTCCAGGTTACGGCGTACAGGCAGGCGATTATCGTGCAGACAATCATGGTCGTAGAATTCCCTGCGATTAAACAGGACACCGTCGTGAAAGGCTTTATGGGATACCAGCAGACCCAAAGGCGAAATATCGTAACGGGCTATTTTTTCAAAATCACTGGCCACCATGGGCGCAAATGTTGGCCACAACATTCGTTTCTTGGATAAACCGGTCAGCGGCATTGTTATCGGGATTAAGGCTTTGATCTGCCCGCCCTGGCAAAAACAGTCACAGAACATCGTTCCTGTCAGCCAATCGTCCCGGCTTATGTTATTCAGCAACTCCATCCCTTTTTTTCGTTCATCCTGCTCACCCTCATACAGACCACGCTCATACTCCTCCATCAAGGTGATGAAATGACAGCAAAACCTGTGCACATCCTGATAGGGCAAGCTGTGACTGCTATTGAGAAACTTCTGCAACTGATCATGAAAGGCTTTGAACTCCTCAACGGCATAACAATCCTTCTGCTGCATTTCAAAAGAGACTAAACGCTGTATATTTTCTATCACTGTACGGAATTCAGGACAGGCAAACTGCTCCACGCCAACACGGGCAAACTCCTGTTGCAGTTCACGAATGCGAGGGGAAAGTTCAGGAGAGCACATGGCCTCCATAAAGGCATCCGGCTTGAGTTCTAATGCCTCGTATCGCTTCTGCCACTGTGGATAATCCTGCGCCACATTTTGTTTCTCAAGCTCGTGAGCCAAGGCTGACTTATGAAGCCGTGAAAGGTCCCGACTACGCATCACCCAGGTCTGCAACTTATCAAGATCGCCAAAACGAGCCGGTTTTCGGTTCCATACTCTGGGTTGAAGGCTCTCTTCAAGATACTGTGGTGTTTTCTCTTGCCCTTTGAGTATGCTGGCCAGCTCGCCCTTAGCTTTTTTTAGGGTACTTCCGGGAAACAGACTGCAACGGCACTCTTTATCAGTGCACTTGTTGGCTTCTTTCGGATCAACTTTTTTTGAGCTGAGGTAAGGTCTGGATCGATGTTTCTCACTGCAAGCTTTTGGCATTTTCGCATCCTGCTGGGCTGTTATTCCAAATTAAGGAACACCCTAAACCAGCAGACAGGACGAAAATCATGACAACGCTGTCAGTCATCACAACCATTCATTTAAAGGTCTATTGTCGTTAACTACAGGTAGGCATTGTGTATCCCAAACTATCCCTTCATCCGTCTTAAGAGAAACGCTCTGTAGCTGAAGTCTATTAATGTTGATTCAGTTTTGAATCAGACAACCAGAACCTTAAACCGCTGATTCTGGCCGCCCGTCAACACTCAATGGTGAACGTTCTCCTTAGATATTCACCGTTACATCACCGGTCACGCGGGAACAGCAGGAGAGAACATAACCTTGCTCAATCTCCGCAGGGGTCAGGGTCATCTGGCTGGAGCTCTCTACTTCCCCATCCAGAACCTGAACCTTGCAGGCACCACAGACACCCGCACGACAGGCGGCAATCACCGGAGCTTTATTTGCCAGCAGCTTATCGACCAGCAGATCACCTGGGTTCACCTCAACGGCCACACCGGATTTTTCCAGAGTCATCATTGCACCCGCACCGGCTTCTACCGGGTTACGGCTGGCGATCTCTTCGATCATGGCATCGTTAAAGACTTCATGATGAAACTTGCTCATATCAAAACCAGCCGCTTCCACCATCTGGCGTACTGCCTCGATATAAGCTGGAGAACCACAGATATAGAGAGTGCGGCTGTGTAGATCCGGCGCCAACTGCTGGAGCATTTCCTGATTCAGCAGGCCATCACGATCATCCAGCACCACACTGTGGTTAAAGTGTGCGTGCTGCTCATCCAGCATTTCCAGCTCACGGCGGTAAACAATATCGGCTTCGGAAGCGGCGCAGTGGATAAAGCGGATATCCGACTCCATACAGGTATCCAGCATCCAGCGAGTCATAGACATCACCGGAGTAATACCACAGCTGGCTGACAGAAACAGAACCTTGCTGGCCGGTTTGTCGATCAGATTGAACACACCATCCGGGCCGGTAGCCTTAATCACAGTGCCGGGCTTCAGGTTATCGAACAGCCAGCCGCTTAGACGACCACCTTCAACCTTCTGAATAGTCAGGCTCAGGTTATAAGGCCGGGAAGGTGATGAACTGATGGTGTAGGAACGGTAAACCATCTCGCCATCCAACTCCTGCATCAGGGTCATAAACTGACCGGGCTTGAAGGTGAAGTGCATCTTCTCCTTCATCTGGAAAACAAAGGTTTTGATATCAGAGGTTTCATCAATCACCTGCTGACAGATCACTTCAAAAGTACCGTTTTCCCGCCCGCTCTCTCCCCAGAGAGGAGCCTGCGCCCAGTCCAGAGCTTTCCTGTTTTCACTAAGAGAGTTGTCAGCAAGAGCGTTTGAAAAGAGAGTCATAACTATTCCTACAAAAGAGCCCGGCTATTCATGGGATGAAAACAGCCAGGCTCTTGAAAGTTCATCAATCAGGCTTTTACTTGGACAGAATTGCGCCCATGTCCTGCTCAACAGTGGTGGTCAGCTTGAGATCAAATTTCTCAACCAGAACGTTCAGCAGGTTGTCAGTCAGGAAGGCCGGAGTAGTTGGGCCTACATGGATATTCTTGATACCCAGAGACAGCAGCGTCAGCAGAATGACAATCGCCTTCTGTTCAAACCAGGACAGAATCAACGACAGCGGCAGATCATTCACACCACATTCAAAGGCTTCGGCCAGAGCCAGCGCCAATTGGATAGCTGAGTAAGCATCGTTGCACTGACCAACATCAAGCAGACGCGGGATGCCATTGATATCACCGTATTCCAGCTTGTTAAATTTGAACTTGCCGCAAGCCAGCGTCAGGATCACGCAATCTTCAGGGACAGACTGGGCGAACTCCTTGTAGTAAGAACGCTCGGCTTTATCACCATCACAACCGCCAATCAGGAAGAAATGTTTGATGTCACCCGCCTTCACTGCATCAATCACCGCAGGCGCAGCACTCATCAGAGCATTGCGGGCAAAACCGGTCAGAATGTTGTGTGGCAGCTCGTCATATTCAAAGCCCGGCATTTCCAGAGCTTTCTCGATGATCGCACTGAAGTCATCGCCTTCAATGTGCTGAACGCCCGGCCAGCCCACAATATTGCGGGTGTAGATACGGTCGGCATAGTCACCCACATTCGGGTCGATGATGCAGTTGGAGGTCATCAGAATCGGGCCAGGGAACGCAGCAAATTCGTGTTGCTGGTTCTGCCATGCGCTACCGTAGTTGCCCACCAGATGTTTGTACTTCTTCAGCTCCGGGTAACCGTGTGCAGGCAGCATCTCACCATTGGTGTAGATGTTGATGCCCTTGCCTTCGGTCTGCTTGAGCAGCTCTTCCAGATCAATCAGATCGTGGCCGGAAACAACAATGCACTTGCCCTTCACCGGCTTCACGTTCACCTGAGTTGGAACCGGGTGACCGAACGCATCGGTTTCACCTTTATCCAACATGCCCATTACGGTGAAGTTCATCTGACCGATGGCCATCGCGCAATCGAACAGAGACATCAGATCAGCAGGATCAGTACCAAGCCATGCCATATGCTTGTGGAATTCGGCATATACGTCGTCGTTCTGCTGGTGCAGAATGCGTGCGTGCTCCATATAGGCTGCAGCGCCTTTCAGGCCGTAGAGGCACAGCAGACGCAGACCGATAATGTCTTCGCCAACCTCTTCTTTGCCACGGTTTGGCAGGGTTTCCGGCGCCTGCAGCAACATACCGGCCATATCTTCAGCCAGAACAAATTGTGCTGCTGGAGATGCATCCAACAGGTTTACACCTTTGGCTTCGCAGGCACTCTTCAAAAGATCACGGGCAGCATTGGCTTCTCGGATCAGGGCGATAATACGGTCGTTATCGAAGTTAACGTTGGTCAGGGTGGCAAAGAAGGCACGCGGAACAAAAGCATCGATCTCGCGGTTGGCAATGCCAAACTCGCGGGCACGCTCGGCATACCAGGAAATGCCCTGCAGCATATAGATCAGTACATCCTGCAGATCAGAGGTGTCAGAGGTTTTGCCACACATCCCCTGAGAATAAGCACAGCCGTTACCAGCCGGAGTACGGATCGTTTGTTCACACTGCACACAGAACATTGGTGACTTCTCCCAACCTAAAGATACATATTTTTTGAATCTTTATGTTTGCACCAAATGTCGTTTATCCGAATACGTAGATGCACGTTCTGGTTGTATAATGGGGATGGATTTAATATTCATTTGATTTGCATCAATAATTATTAGCCGAGTTTTACCACCAAACTATGCGACTGACCCGATATACCGACTACGCCCTGCGTACTCTTATCCAGGCAGCGCTGATGCCTCAGGGTCAGCGTCTATCTGTTGCTGAAATCACCGAAACCTACGATATATCCCGCAGCCATGTGATGAAGATCGTCCAGCGCCTGGGGCAGCTTGGCTATCTGAAGAACGTACGTGGCAAAGGTGGCGGTATCGAACTGGGCATGCCCACCAACCAGATCAATATCGGTCAGGTGGTGCGGGATATGGAAGCCAATCTACAGGTGATTGACTGCAGCACCCCGGCCTGCAAACTCAGCCCGGGTTGCACATTGAAAGGGGTGTTGGCCGAAGCAATGTCGGCCTTTATTGGCGTTCTAGACAGATACACTCTGGAAGACTTACTGACCAACAAGCAGGAGCTGATTCAGCTGTTGGAAATTGAGGAAACCGCCTAAAGCGGTTTCCGATCCATCACAACTCAGAGTCTTCCTCTGTGACAACAGATTCTTTTGTTGTATTTGGAGATTGTGAGCTAGCCGCCACATCCTCTGAGTGATAAGCAATCTGCACAGTCGGAAGCTGTGTCATTTTCCCCCCAACAATGGTCGATTCACAGACCACATTGACAGCGCTGTCTTGAAATACCGGATAACGCGTTTTATTGAAAACTGCACCGTGACCTAAAGAGAACCTGTGGGTCACAGTGACACCATCAACGCTTCTGTTCCGATCAATTTCAATACCATTCAGCGTGAAGCCTCCCAGACACTTGCCACTTACAGACTTGGGTGACTCTCCGATAACACCAGCAATATAAGGTGAGAGCTGATTGACTGCTGCCAGGATGTAAGTATGGGTACAAAGGATATAAACAAGGGGTCTGGTTCCATCATCTTTGATCCAGCGATGCTTGTTTAAGTTGAACATCAGAGGGTTGATGTCTCCTTTAGATGGTTTCCGCAGCGCCTTGTTATCGATCATGATCCAGGGCATAAACTGTTTAGTTGTTGCAGAAATACGACCCAGATCCAGATTCGGATTGAAGCGGCTAGACATCTCATAAAAGGCATTAGCCAACGACGGCTGAACAAACGTCAGCATTTCGCCATAAATGGTTTTGCGCGCTACACCCAAAACCTCCTCAACATCCGCTTCACTCACTGGACTTGTGATTTCAGGAGCTGTTGTATCGGAGTCTTTTGTATCGAGAGTCGCTGGAGAAGAAACGGCATCACATTGGCGATCCGTCACAGGGGTTGAATCAGTTTCAGGGCCTGTACTGACTTGAGGGATGATCACCGTTTCTGCCAACACAGAATGGCCTTCCCAGTTTGAGCCTGAGCTTTTTAGATCCTTGAGTTCAACCAGCTCTGACTGCTGCTTTGACTGTTTCATTGCGATGCGGGATGCCATCGTGTTTCTCCTGCCTGATAATCATGATCACTAGACAGGTTTAGATAGCTGTGAAGAGTGGTGTTCCTGAACAGCGGGAACATAGTCAGGCACAGTTGCCATATTGTTAAAATAGCAAAAACAGCTTCGCCACATACCCATGGAAGACCATGGGTATGCTCGTTCTCTGGACGTGAGATGGGTTACCACGCAGAGCGTGGGAACCAGATTGCTACACCTGCTCGCTTGGGTGGCCCCACATCAGCGGATCGGCATAAGGGCCAGTAATACTGGATGTAGATTCACCCACACCATGCAGAGCCCCCGGAGTCAGTTCACGGGCAAACCAGCATTCCAAAGGTGCCTGGGTTCTAACCGGCGGCAGAACCTGATGCGGGGTGTTATAGCGGTTGCCGTAGTGGAACGGTTCGCCCATTACAAAGATCACATCCGCATCCAGCTGCTTCTCAGCTTCTTCCATCAAACGCGTTGCATATCGCTTGCCCCAGTACTCGGGCAGCACAGCCATCGGTGCCAGCACGTAACACTTAAGGTGGGGAGCTGCATCGATGGTAATAGGGGTATAACAGGCGTGTGCCACACCTTCGTAGACGATGGAGAAGCTGCCATCGGCAATCAGGTTATCAGCAAACTCTGCGTACAGCTTAGCGTGGCGCTCATCATAGAGGCCACCGGCTGCAGCAAAGGCTTCGTATTGAATTTCGTAGGGAGTTTTCATGGCAGTTCTTACAAGCCTAACAACAACAGATATTTCTTAATAAAACGGTCTTTGATGGCTTCCAATGGGTAGTCATCTTTAGCAAACAGGTAATAGAGCGCGATACCGGATATCTCGGCAATCAGCATCTGGCTATCTACCTTGCTGTCAGCGGCTGGGATATCACACAGGATAGACTCAAAAGACGACATCATTAGCTGATATCTCTCATCGATTAAGTCCTGCAGGATCACCCGCATAGAGGGCTGAGTAAGAACCTGATAATCAAACAGGTAATACAGTTTCTCTTCCACATCCGCCATAGACAGGAAGATATGCTCCAACAGGTTTACCAGCCTTTCTTTCGCAGGCAGCCCTTCATTGATTGGGCTAACAATGTCGCCTACATCATCAATGTTCTGAGCAATACGGATGAACACGGCACGCAGCAGTTCATCCTTATTTTTAAAGTGATGGAAGACGGCACCTTTGGAGGCTTTGGCGTGCTCACAAATAGCGGCAACGGACGTCTTCTCATAACCTTGAGTCGCGAACAGCTCAGTCGCTGCCCGGATAATTTGCTGCTTCTTGTCCATACAACTTTACCTGAACGACTTGAACCAGATGGCAGACCGAATGGTCGGTTTGTGGCGCGCAAGATATACACAACACACGTTGCTTACAAGATAATTTTTTTCTTGCGATAAGAACGCCAAAAGCTATAGACTCGCCAAAACAAACCGAACGGTCGGTTTGCACATCATTAACACCCGAATAACCATCGCCGGTTATTAACGTCATCTTTATCAATGGTGAGTTTTTGCTAGAGCATCAGTAAATCCCCAGTTCATAGCCCGGAAGGGCTGAAGAACACTAAAACCAGAATAGTTCTCGTAGCTCAATTGCTGCGAGGGAACTCCTGTATGGGTTTTTAGCTCAGAGTTACACCATTGAATATTTCCAAGCACGACCAGCGCGTACTGCATGTTCTCGCCCTGGGTGGCGAGATCCGTTACTTCCGTCCTGACAGTGGCAAAGTCACTGAAATTATCTGCTACACCCGTGACGGCCACGTCCTGTCGAACTGTACGCTGGATATTTTTAAACGCCTTAAAAGTAAAAAACTGATCAGCTCCAAAAAAGGCCAGCCTTACCGCATTACACAATTAGGAGCCAGCTCTGTGCGCTCTCAGATGGTGCAGCGCTAGCCTCTCAAGCGATCACTCATCATGATGTCTGGAAAATTTCAGGCATCATGATGGCAATCATTGGTCGTTGCATCGGTTACACGTATTGCAAGTCCTCCATCCAACTCTTTTTTTGTTTTTCAGATCCTGCGGGCTCCGGTGTATCAGGCACAAGTGGCCTTGTCGGCTTATCTACAGGAGGTTCTTTTTCGGTATAAGCCAGATTTGGGAAAGGAGGCTGCTTCAAGGAAAAGTTCAACTTTGTGGCTGACGCCCCATGAGAAAAACCATACTCTTCCGGAGCGTTAATTAACCATTTTTTAAGGAAAACGGTCGGCATCTCAAAATATTTCAGATCAGATTCCATCGCCTTTGCCAGACCTTTGTTGTAGGACACAACAACGTCTTTCCCATTGGTAGACTCACGCTCTTTCTGTACTCGTAATGTGATAGTTTGATGCTTTTCATCCAGCTCGGCTTTGATCTTTGCAAGACTCTGCTCAACCACCTCAGTGATGGTCGCCCGTGAGGTAGAACACAGGAAAGTCTCCGCAGTCACATCACTCACTGTGGCTGCCAGTACATGACTCTTTCGTTTATAAATCTGAAGTCCAACAATGCCAGCTGCCCACCAATCATGAATCTCAGCGGCATGCACGGTACGATGCGTGGCTAAGGAAGCCCCTCGGTCGGGGCTTAGATAAGCCAGTTCAACACTTTCATTATCATGCTTACTGAACTCTTCCCCGGTCGTAGCGGCATCACTTAAATCAGTGATTTTTATCACACCTCTGTCTGTTATCAGGATATTGGCCGGACAGACAGCACCATGAATAATGTTATAGCCGTGTAAATACCGCAATCCAATGCAAAGCTGATTTAATATTTTGTAGTCAATATCCACAGGGCCGATTTCACCACTTACTTCCTTATTTCCCAAAGACGCTGGAGAAACTCGGGTACCTGTCTCATCAAAATCATCAAGCAGATTCTGTAACACGTAAGGATGGTAGAGATGACAGATGGCTGCCGCATCAACAATCGGTCCTTCAGCGAGTATGCAGATATTTTCATGACGCAGACGCTTCAGAAAACTCAGTTCTTTTTCGTGTTGCTTTACATTGCGGGTGTCTTCGGTACGTGCTGACACAGCTTTTAGGATTTTTTGGTCTGTCGTGTTGGTATCGTAGCTGGGTGGCACCCAATTCAGCGGCACTTTGTATATAAACTGATTGTCTGAAGACGAAGGGATTTTCCGATCCGTCACCAACACAAGACGACTGAATCGCCCTTTATAAAAAACGCTTTGCTCTGTTGAACCTGCAGGCACCTGCCCAGCAGATCTCGTTGGGCTCGTTGCTGCTCCCGCTCCAGTTAAAGCAGAATTCATAATCCCCTCCGACCAACTGATTAAACTGTGAAACTATTTGTTCTTGGACAGGTCAAAGTTCGTTTGATTCCAGCAGAAATAACCGTGTTGTCAGGGGCTCGTCTAAACTGTGTGCTTCCTTAAGTCTTGCAAAGAAATAGTTGTGCTATGAAGACTCGTGTCTGGTTGTCTGCTGTCGCTATTCTTGCCTCTGTAGGTAATCCTGCCTTTTCAGAAACGATCGATCTGACGCCGGATGCACTCAGTTCCGGACAAAACGTCATCCTATCCGGAACGATCAAAGACATTGATGCATTCGCTGTTTATCCAATAGAACACTTCTTCAACGACGGGCAGTTTGGTGAGTATTACACCTATAAGCTCCAAACCGGCGTACTGACTGATGGGCTCCTTTTTTATTCCAAGACGGAAAGGGATACAGGCGATGAGGTAAACATTAACGGTCGTCTGGTTAGATACGCTCCGGGGAAAGGCACCAAGGGGCACGGCATGTTAAAACTTTACGAAGACTAGGGCCTATCAATCGACAGAGAGACAAACTTCCAGAGAAGTTCAGTACTAAACACCGACACTTTGATACAGCCTGCCAATGCCTTAGCTCTATACAATATACCCTGCAGTAAAACGGCATATTTTTAGGGACGGTGGTTGGTGTTATGAAAAAGGTCATAGGTATAGCTCTGGTTTTGGCAGCAACTGCCACCATTGCCTGGTTTACCCAGCCGCCTTCTAAAAACAATGCTGAATCCAGCGGGAAAGAGTACCGTACCGAACAGGTTTCCACTGGCAATATCAGCAACACCGTCAGTGCGACAGGAACCTTGTCTGCAGTTGATGATGTGATTGTTGGTGCCCAGTTATCCGGACAAATTGCCAATGTCTTTGTGGACTTCAATGATTCCGTTAAGGCTGGTCAGCTTTTAGCTCAGATAGACCCGGGCAGCTTTCAATCGAAAGTTGATCAGGCCAGTGCACAACTCAAACGTACCCAGGCCGATATTGCCCTCCAGAATATTGCGATCGAACGCGCCAAGGTTGCTTATGGTCAGACAGAACGAGACCTGACGCGTGCAGAGGCTTTGTTCTCCCAAAAAGTCATTTCTCAAGATCAGGTGGAAGATACTCGAACCGCAGCCAGACTGGCCGGAATTGATTACCAACAAAGTCAGGCGCAACTTGGCGCCTTACAAGCCAACCTCGCTGCCAATCAGGCGACTCTGGATCAAGCAATGATTGATCTTGGTCGTACAGAGATACGCTCCCCCATTGATGGCTTTGTGATTTCACGCACGATAGAAACGGGCCAAACTGTGGCATCCAGCCTAAATACGCCTGAACTGTTTAAGCTGGCAAAAGATCTCTCAGAAATGGATGTGGAGGCCTATATTGATGAATCAGATATTGGCCAGATTCAACTGGATCAGCAGGTCGAATTTTCCGTTGATGCCTTTCCCGATAGAACCTTCCGAGGCAGCGTCAAACAGATACGCCGTGCACCTCAGATCACATCTGGCGTTGTGAGTTACACGGTTATTATCAGCGCCAATAACCGAACAAATCAGCTACTCCCCGGCATGACGGCCAACCTTGAAATCAAGATTGATGATGCCAAAAACGTTATGCGTATTAACAATGCCGCACTGCGTGTTGTTAGTCGTCTAGAGACTGAGACTGACTCTTCCGGTGATAAAAAAACACCTCTGGAACGTTTTGAAGCACTGGGTCTGACCGATGAGCAAAAAGCCGCTTTACGCGAACAGCTCCCAAAAAAGTCAGGTCTTATGGTTGGGCGCGATGCAGATAAGCAGCAACGTCAGAAAATCGCTCGGGTTGTGGAAAGTATCCTGACTCCGGAACAGATCAAACTCCGGGATGAGCTGCAAAGTGGCAAGGTCTCTGCTGGTAAAGTGATGATCCTGAAAAATGGACAGCCTAAACCAGTCAGCGTTCTTCTGGGGATTTCTGATGGTCAGTTTACCCAACTGTTAAAGCCTGATTTGAGTGGCGAACAGATCATCACTCAGGTGAAGGATGTGACGCCATGAGCCACACGGAAATACCGGCGATATCCTGCAAACAGTTGAGTCATAGCTTCCCAATGGGGGAAGAGCCCTTTCAGGTTTTAAAAGACATAGACCTTACAATTCGTACCGGTGAGATGGTCGCGATAATGGGGCCTTCCGGTTCTGGTAAATCGACCTTGATGAACTTGATAGGCTGCTTAATGACACCTGAGCAGGGAGAAGTCTGCTTACTGGAGAACTCAACAAGAGGAATGGACCGCGCACAACTGGCGTGCCTGCGCCGGGATCATATTGGCTTTGTCTTCCAGCAATTCAATCTTCTTGCCCGCACCTCGGCTCTCGATAACGTAAAAATGCCGCTTATGTATGCGGATAACGTCGTCAAGGATGGGGATGAAAGAGCACGCCGCTGTCTGGAATCTGTCAATCTGGCAGACCGCCAAAACCATACCCCAAGCCAGCTGTCCGGCGGACAGCAGCAACGTGTTGCTATTGCCCGCGCCCTGATCAATGAACCCAGCATTCTTCTGGCTGATGAACCAACGGGTGCGCTTGATAGTAAAACCAGTGAAGACATTATGGCGCTGTTCCGCGATCTGAATCGTCAGGGAAAAACCGTGGTTCTGGTCACCCATGAGCTGGACGTCGCCCAACAGTGTGATCGCATTATTTTTGTACGAGACGGTGTTATTCAGAGTGATAAGAGCGTTATCTCTCATCGGGAGGAAGTAACGCCATGACTCTGCTGAATACGGCTCTGCTTTCTCTGCGGCGCAATACCATGCGTTCCATTCTCACGACACTGGGCATCATTATTGGTATCAGTGCCGTGATCATTATGTTTGCCCTCGGCGAAGGTGCCCAAAGGCAGGTTGAAGAGCAGATCGAAAGCCTGGGCACCAATGTGCTTATGGTTCGTGCTGCCGCACTGAATACCGGAGGTGCCAGACAAGCCGCAGGCACCGTCAGCAGGCTCACTCTGGATGATGCTCAGGCCATCAAGGATGATATTCCAGAGGCTCGCTATGTGGGCGCGTCTATTAATGGGCAGGCTCAAGTTGTTGCCAGTAATAAAAACTGGAGCACGACTCTGACCGGAGCCAATATTGATTACCTCCATGCCAGCAATTGGGAAATTGGTCAGGGGCGTATCTTTACGAACAATGAATTCAATCGGGCCAGCAAGGTTGCGCTGATAGGTGAAACTCTGGCTAAAGAGTTGTTTGACGATCCCGGCTTCGCCGTCGGTGAAGAGATTCGAGTGAATAAAGTCCCACTCACGGTTATCGGTGTACTTGCCGGTAAAGGGCAGGATATGCGCGGGTTTGATCAGGACGACACGTTGATCACGCCACTTACAATCGCCCAACGTCGTTTGATTGGTAATAACAGCCAGAATGCCAAACGCGTGAGTCGCTTAACCGTTTCGGTCGATGAAGAGAAGAATATGGATTTCGTCACCGAGGAGATTGAGTTCTTACTCAATCAGCGGCACCGGGTTTCAGCGGGAGACGATTCGCCCTTCAGCGTGATGAACCTTTCGGCCATGCTCTCAACCCGGGCAGAAGCCAGCGCCATATTCTCATTGCTGTTGGCCTGCGTCGCGAGTGTCTCGCTGCTGGTCGGGGGTATCGGGGTGATGAATATTATGCTGGTCAGTGTGACCGAGCGTACCCGGGAAATTGGCCTGCGGATGGCCGTTGGCGCACAGCCTCGCCATATTCTGGTGCAGTTTCTTTTTGAGAGTGTGATTCTCTGTTTGATTGGAGCTGTGCTGGGCGTACTGCTTTCCCTGTTTGCGGTTATCGCCATTGCCAACTCTCTGGATTGGGATGTAGTGATCTCTCCACTAATCATATTAATTAGCGTGGTAGGTACGGCATTGATAGGTGTCGGCTTTGGATTTTATCCCGCATGGAAGGCTGCCAACCTCGATCCGATAGAAGCCTTGCGATATGAATAACTCTGTTGGGTGAGTTTCTTATTGATCATTTGCTCTTGGCTGCACCTATAACTGCCGTATGCTGTCTGATTAATATAATGACGGATAAAAGCAGCAGGTAAGCCGCCATGAGCAATACGATAGAGAACCACGAGGAATATTATTCCCTGAGTTTTGCTGATCTCGACCTAAGCCACCAGACTTTCTCAGGTATTGAGTTCGACTCCTGCACCTTTACCAACTGTGATTTCAGCGAAACCACCTTTGATCGCTGCAAGTTTATCGATTGTGGCTTTGAGAAGTGCAATCTCAGTCTGGCCAGGCTCGGCTACAGCCGCTTTGTGGATATCACCTTTACCAGCAGTAAGCTGGTTGGAGTGGACTGGACCAAAGCGCAGTGGCCCAACATCCTGCCAGACTCTCCGATCAGCTTTCACAGCTGTATTCTGAATGATTCTTCGTTTTTCGGCCTATCCCTGCCCGAGCTAAAACTCACAGAGTGCAAAGCCCACGATGTGGACTTCAGGGAGAGCAAGCTTAACGAGGCAACCTTTGACTATACCGACCTGACCAGCAGCCTGTTTAATAATACCGATCTGACCTCAGCCAGCTTTGTAGAAGCTTCAAATTACGATATTGATATTAATTTTAATCGTGTACAGAAGGCCCGGTTTACTCGTTATGAGGCAACTCGTCTTCTGGAGAGTTTGGGTATCGAGCTGGTCGACTAAGCCGTTGCCAGCGCCGCTAACCTGACCGTCAGCACAACGTCTCAGATCACGGAACGTTTCCCCCTAAAGCCTGCCCAATAGCCTCTGAGCAAAGTGATGCTTCATTGATAAGGGTGACGGGGGATGTTGTGGAGCGTGTGAAGTGCCATCAAGTTTCAAGATCGGAGCAGGATATTCAACACGGTATTGAATGCCGTCCGTTGCAGCCTGCCAGTCATCGCTTTCAGGGATTTCCAGTCGAGACACTTGATCGCATTGCCAGGTACCTTCCCTATCATGAGTTGCTGACTTTCTCACAAGTCAGCCGAACCTGTTACCAGATTGCGTCTTGCTACCTCGATTCAGGGGTGGCCTTTGCCCGTTCCGATATTGGTAACAGATTGCCCCTCTGTTACCAGCCGGAGTATTTCTCCTTTACCGTCAGCCCCTGGCTGCAGGCCGTCAATCCTGAGGAGGCTGACCGGCTGGAAAGCTGTAAAACGCTGCCTCACTTTTCGGAAGCTTTAAATCTGTCTGTTGCTAACACCATCGCTGGCTTTTCTGCTTTACAGCTCTACCTCATCGCCCAAAAACAACATATGAGTGCTCAGGAAAATCAATATCCATTGATGTCTCCAGACGGAGCGCATATCGCTCTGTGCAATGATATTGTTGCCCATAAAGAAGAGATACGAATGTATCACATAGGAGGCATTATGAAGCCTCGGCAGGAAGTAACACTCCCCCTCATACCCAGAATCAGTCGCCGTTATTTTTCAGAAAACAGTCACTCATTCACCGCAGAAACAATGAAGGACGGTATCTATATCAGCAAGCTGGATGAGGAAGGAAACTGGGGGCATTATCAACGACAGACACTCAATAAACAGGACGCTCCGGGGTGCACCCTCCACAATGACCCCGATGGTTGTCCGGACTGCGAGACGCAAATGCTTCGGGACAACTACGAAAGGGGCTTACCGATCATATCTGCGGCTGTCAGGCTGGCACTCAGCCCGAACAATCAGCATATGGTCGCTGAATATCCCTCGACCTTTAAACTTTTCTCTCGTCATCTATCAGGTCAATGGGTACAAAGCTTTGATGCCAGCTCCTTGAAGCGGAAGTTCCGGAGCGCAATGTGGGCTTTAGAAGAAATCTACAGCCCCGATGGGCGACATCTGGTGTTTCGCTTCCCCAATGATATGCAATCCTACTTCTCCCCGAAGCAAGCTCCGATACTCTCTTGGAATCAAAAAAAGATGGTCTGGGAATCCAGCGGCACTCTTCACTGTAACGGTTTCATCTCACATGTGAGTTTCAGCCCAAACTCAATTCTTCTGGGTGTCACTTCTGCAGATAAAAACCTGCAGATTTACGGTAGAGGCTCCGGAGGCATCTGGCAGAAAAAAGGGCAGTACCATTTTGCAGAGCGGGTATTACACGTGGCTTTCACCAAGGATAATTTCCACATTATCGTGACCGGCATGACCAGAATGCGCTATCTGACGATAGGCAGAAAAAGTACCCGAAGACACCATCCTTACGAAGGCAAACTGTCTTCTGAACAGCTTCGCTAACCTAACCGTCAGCAGAACGTTCTGGATAACGGAACGTTTCCCGCTAAAGCCTGCCCAATAGCCTCTGAACAAGGTGATGGGCCTTTGAGTAAGGCCAGCGGGGGATACTGTGGATTGTGCGAAGTACCATCAAATCTCAAGACCTGAGCAGAATATCCAACATGGTATTTGTGCTGAGTCGCGGCAGTTACAGCCTGCCAATCACCAGTTTCAGGGTTTCCCGGTCGAGGTTCTTGATCATATTGCCAGGTTCCTGCCATTCCATGAACTTCTGACATTCTCAAGAGTCAGCCGAACCTGTTACCAGATTGCTTCACACCTTATCAGCTCAGGGATCGCCTTTGTCCGTTCCGGTGCTGGTAGTAGATTGCCCCTTTGTTACCAGCCAGAGTATTTCTCTTTTACTGTCAGCCCCTGGCTACAGGCCGTCAATCCTGAAGAAGCAGAACGGCTGGAAAGCTGTAAACATCAGCCTAACTTCCCGGAAGCTTTAAATCTGTCGGTTGCCAACACCATCGCAGGATTTCCGGCTTTGCAGCTCTACCGTATCACCCATAAGAAACATATCAGTGTCCAGGAGGATGAATACCCATTGATGTCCCCCGACGGTATGCATGTCGCCCTCTGCAGCAGTTCTGCTAACTATGCAGAAGAGATGCGACTCTACCAAATAGGAGGAATTATGGAGCCTCTGAAGGCTATATCATTACCTGCTATTCCGAGAATAAGGCGGTGTTATTTTTCAGATGAAAGTCGCTCATTCATCGCTGAAACAATGAAGCACGGTTTATATATCAGCAAACAGGATGAAGAAGGAAACTGGGGACATTACCAACAGCAAGCATTCAACGATCAGAGAACGTCGTCATACCCCCACGACGAGAAGTCTGATAGTTACCCAGACTACGAGACGCTAATTCTTCAGGACAAGGGCTTACCGGCGATATCTGATGCTGTCAGATTCGCACTCAGTCCGAACAAGCAGCATATCGTCGCTAAATGCCCCTCGACCATTAAGATTTTTTCCCGACATAGCTCAGGTCAATGGGTACAAAGCTTTGACTCAAGATCCTTGCAGCTAAAATACAATAGTGAGCGGTTGTCATTAGAAGAAAACTACAGCCCTGATGGACGGCATCTGGTATTACGCTTCCCGAGGGATAATCAACCGTCTCTCTCTCTCAAACAGGCTCCGATATTAACCTGGAATCAACAAGATATGATCTGGGAGTCCCGTGGCACTGTTTATGGTAATCGTTTCATCTATCATGTGAGTTTCAGCCCAAACTCGATTCTTCTAGGTGCCGTTTCAGTAGACAATCACCTGCAGGTTTACAGCAGAACGCATGGTGGTATCTGGCAGAAGAAAGGGCAATTTCATTTCCGCGAACCAGTCCACCATGTGTCCTTCACAAAAGACAATTTCCACATTATCGTAAGCGGTGCCGACCGGATGCACTACCTGACAATCGGCAAAAAACGCCCTCAGAGATACCACCCCTACTAGAGCGTAATGAGGGCTGAACAAGGAGTTCCTCTTGCGCTTTCCTATCAAAGAAATCGAGCAGGCTGATGATTCAGCCATCTGCAAGATTATTAAAAATGTCGGTGCGGAATTTGGCGCGGTTGGTGATGGTTTTGGGCCATCCGATGCTGAAGTTCTGGCTATGAGCCAGCACTACCATAAAAGCTCCAGAAGCGTGTACCTGGTTGCAAAGCTAAAGGACAAGATTGTCGGCGGCTGTGGCATTGCTCCATTTGACGACACCGGGACCGTATGCGAACTAAAAAAGCTGTTTCTTCTGCCAGAGAGTCGTGGCCTTGGTATTGGCCGTGAACTGACACAACAATGTCTCGCCTTTGCTGCCGAGGCAGGCTTCAAAGAGTGTTATCTCGACACTCTCCAGAATATGACAGCCGCCATAGCTCTTTATAAAAAGCTGGGATTTACACAACTCGATCAGCCTCTTCCGGGAACAGAACATAATGGCTGTGATGTATGGATGCTCAAAAGGCTATAGAGCAAAGGGGTTATTGCCCCTTTGAAGCGGCCCCCAGATAGGTAAAGCCTGCGATCTTTGGCAGTCTCTGCACATATTCTTCTTCAAGGCGTTCTATATCGAAGCCTGCACCTTTGATCATCTGGATAATGTTTCTATCCAGATTGCAGCCACCAAACAGCCTTCTCCACACCGGGTTAATTTTTGTCTGCCAGTTACGAACCGATGTGTCCGGAGCAAGGCCATGCTCTACAAATAAAAACTGCCCTTCGGGCTTTAAGACCCGACGAATCTCAGACAGTGCTGACGACCAGTCACAAATTGTGCATAAGGTATAGGTAGAGAGAACTGTATCAACGCTGTTGTCTTGCAGCGGTATTTTCTCGGCGGGTTGACTCATCAGCTCGATCGCCATTACTGACCTTTTGATATTGCCCTGGGACTTTTTCAGCATCTCTTCGCAGGGCTCAAGGGCAATCACTGTATCGATATTATCAGGCTGATAGAAATCAAGATTGAGTCCAGTCCCAAAACCAATTTCAAGAACGCGGCCCTTGGCATGCTGCACCAGCTCACTGCGCTTTTTGTTGATCGATTTCCTGCTGCAGGCAAAGTTCAGTAATACCGGTAAAACGTATTTGTCATAGAGCATGGGCGAGTGTATCCGCTTTTATAATCGTTATAGGTAATCGGGATATGCAGAATAGTTCAGATTAGGCTCTGGCAGTCTGTTTCCCAATACTACCACCAGCAGCACTGCCCATCGGAAATAGCTCTGCCTAAAAACTCCAACAAAGTTTCATAAAGCCTGACGCGGTCATCGTCATTACTCATATCGCCACTGTTTTCATAGATGTGTCGCAGAGCCGAAGCAAGACTCGAGGCACACCAGGAGTCATCAGCCAGCTCCAGAATTTTACCGGCCTGCCGGAAGGCACTATTCACATCCGGGGTATAAAGATATGAGGAATGCCTTTGTGGATCGAACGGGCCCCCAGAGGTGAAATCAGCCAGTTTCAGCTCATCATCCTGGCCAATCAGAATATTGCCGTAATGCAGATCGCCATAAAGAATATGCACTGAACTTAACAGGCGCATGGCTGAAAACAATCCGATCAGATAACGCTTAACCTGACTTGTGGATAACTTTTCCTGACGCCCTGCCCTGATCTTAAGAGCCAGATCCTGCAGAGACATACGCGCCTTCTCCATAACAATGCCAGCGATCTGATCGTTGGAATCTTCCGCATAGTAAACCGCTTTGATTGAGATGATATTCGGGTGGGTATGTATCTTTTTCCATATCTCAACTTCATGGCACAGAAGTTCAGAGTAATGGTTTCTGTGGCTCCCCCGATGCGGGAGTTTTAAGGCGTAATCCGTGCCGCGATAACCAACAGCAAGCACCTGACCGTGGGCACCTCTTCCGATAATTCCTTTTCGGGTAAACCCTGAGATAGTTGGGGGAGCATCAGAGGACTTACCATTAATCCAGACCTCGCCGGATTGCGCTGGAACTCTGCTCTGGTGGCAAACACTGGCAAAAGCCTGATTCAGGGATAAACACAACAGCAGAGGGGCTGCCCAATTGAATGCTTTATCCCTGAATTTCATAACTCATCCCTGCTGCCCTTCTGAAACAGCCCCCTAAACAGAACTTGGAGTATCTGTTAACGGATTAGTTCATTCATACAGGGGAAAGCGCTCCAAAGATGTGGAGCGCCTATTTTTTGGGATTACTCTTCAGCCTTGCGGGTATTCATCATTCGGCTGGCTTTCTGCTCAGGGTCGGACCAGAAATTAATATTAAATTGAGCATCGTCACTCAACTCAATACGGTGCCAGTATTGCGGCGGGCTGGTCGCGAACTGGCCGGCATTAATCACCACTTTGGCTTCCGGCTCTTCGGCCTGCTCATTGGCAAAGCCGTAATAGGTGACCGTACCTTCCATTACACACAACTGACCAAATACGCCGGCAGCCGTGTTGTGATGAGTCAGCAGTGATGCCGGCACATTGTCTTTGGTAAAGAACGGGGTGGAACGTTGAATTGTCCAGTTTGCAGGAATACGAAGATGGCTCATCGCAGACTCCTTTTTACTTATGTTCAGGCAGCCTGAGGCTTTCTGAATTGCAGAATGTAATGATCCGGGCAGCCTTCCATATCCATACTTTCAATCACAAAGCCTGCCAGAGCAGCTTCTTCCATAGCCTGCTGAGGAGAAACCCGCGCATTACTGCCACGGAAGTCTACAAACACTACGCGTGTCTTATGACTCACCTGTTCAAACAGGTTCACCAGAAACGTATCCCGCTCCTTGATAAAACGGTACACATTCGCCAGAAACACCACGTCCAGCTTCTCAGGCAAACAAGGATTGTCAGGCAGGCTCAGCCCGGTTTTGATATTGCTGCGCTGCTCCTGCTCAAAGCGATTATCCATATAGCTCACCATATTTGGCTCAGCATCCAGGGCATAAACAAAGCCCTCCGGCACCAGATCGGAGAACTGGCTGGCAAAGTAGCCGGTACCGGCGCCCACATCGGCAATCCGCATATTGGGCTGCAGATCGAGCGTTTTGAGGATATGCGAGGTCCGTTGCCACTCTTCACGATTGGCTGAGTCGAAGATCTCGCTCAGACGCTCGGCTTCGGAAAAACTGATGGGCTTTGGCTGGGTCATTTCGGACTCTCTGCACTAACGATGAAAGCAGGAACAACATAAGATTCATTTCTCATGAATCTTTAAGATGCATCCTAAATACATCTTTTGGCGATGTCCATAAGTGTCTATGCCACAGTAAAAAGGAGCCTCGCGGCTCCTTTATTAGATTTTCTTCAACACATAATGATTCGCTAACGAACCTACAACTCTGTTACCCGCCTGATCCAGCCGGAAGAGCTGGCCTTCCCCGACCATATACTGTTCGCCATTGGACAGAACAATATCCCGGCCATTCACTTTCCACGTAAAGCGACCTTCATTGATATAGCGGGCATTTGGCTTACCCACATATTCCGTGATCTCAATATAGGTTCCATCTGGCTTAAGGGTGATTGTTGTTTGAATACCGCTGCAGTCTGCGCAGGGCAAGAGGCCACTGTACGTTCCATCCCAGCTTACGGATGCACGTGCGGTGTCGCCCAAACCGGGAGGCACGCTGAGTGAGTTAGTGTCCTGATTAAATGAGGAACATCCGGCAACAGATAGTACGGATACGAGCAATGCGGCGTACATTTTCATAACGATAAACCCTGCCTCAAACGAAATCGCTTCTCTGGGTAGGAGACAGGGTAATCGTAATCAATCTTTACTGCTCTTGTTTTCCTGCGGCTGATCCTGGGTTCCAGGCGCCTGCTCATTCGACTGCTGGCTTACAGATCTGAACAGAGGTGGAAGGACCAGAGATCCTGGTGGAGGTGTTGTTGGCGTAGTCGCAGGCGACATAACCAGACCGCTATCTTTGCCATCATTGGAGTGGTTGGAGATCTGACGCATCAGAATATCCAGCTTCGGGCGGGTATTTTCCGGCCCACTGGGAGAGTCTGTTTGAACACGGTTATCATCAGAAGCCGCAACGGCTGTTACCAGCTGCCCCATCGGAGTCTGTCCGCTCTGGGTCTTACCAGTATCGGCCGTACTGCCGGTTATCCCCTGTGAAACCGCTCCGGTGGATCGGGTGTCACCTTTTAATTGTTGCGCCATTGTTCTGCCCTCACTCAGACCATTGTTATCCTGAATAAGAGCAGACTCTAAACCGGGTTTATTGTTTTCTGATTGCCACTTCTACTGGCAGGTTTGTTATCCGCATCAAACGGTGCGGGCACACCAGACGATACGACCAACCACAGGATTCTGTTCCAGCTGATGCTGATGAATCACCCAGCTTGGGTAGGCAGAATTATCACTGGTGACCTGCAAGGCATTGTCTTTCAGAGGCTTTAGTCGCTTAGCCATCAGACCATCTTCGGTGTGGATAAGATACAGCCCTTCGCCGGAAACCAGCTTGCGAGAGATATCCACAAGAACCCGGTCGCCATGAAACAGTGTGGGCTCCATACTCTCGCCCTGAATACTGACGAATGCCAGATGCTCACCGGAAACACCCAACTGAGAGGAAAGAAAGCTGCGGGTAAAGGCAAAGTAATCACTGATATCTTCAGCCTGAACCTCAGCCCCCATCCCGGCACTAGCCTGCACATCAAACATGGGTGCATAAACCAGTTCTTTGTCCTGGGCGATACCCGCAGGCTGGCCGCTGCTGCTCTGCTCTCCGGTCAGCAGCCAGTTCAGATCAACCCGGTAGTTATCATAGAGCGATTCCAGATAAGCCATGGATGGCCGACTAATGCCCCGGCAGATTTTATAAATATGAGAGGCGGATTTACCCGTGAGTTCGGCAAACTGTTTACGGTTTCCCTGTGCTAGCTGATCTATAACAAGCTGAAAACGGCGGGCAAAAGCGTTGGACATCGACTTCTCTGGGTGACGGATTAAAAGCTGCGGTCATTATACCTGACCGCAGTCGTTATTTATTCCCTATCCCGAACCTTCCTGACTTGAGACCGATATAGCTGAGGTGCCAGCACGGAGCTGCAATCCCGCATATTTGGCTGATGCATAACACTCCAGGGCTGAAGACCTGAAGCCATAAACAGAATATTCAAGACCATGATCGATGTACGACTATTGCCCGCAGAAAAAGGATGGGCAATAAGAAGAGTTCGGGCCAGATAGTAAAGCCTCTGTTCTCTTTGCTCGGCACTTGGCCAGCTACTGAACTGGGTCTGATTAAATGCATCTAACAGCGGTAACATAACGCTATCCAGATCCCGGCTGTACAAACCATAGAGCCGGTAATGAACATTCAGCAGAAGATCTCCAACCTCAAGCGTACGCATGGATTGTGGTGAAAATTGCATCATACTGCCAACCATGTAATAGATCGCCGCGCTTAAATTGAAGAAGTCATAAGCCTGACCATCCATAAAGTGCTGGTCAAAAGCCATATCCTCATCCATGAGAAAAGGCTGGTATGCTTCTGAACCGCAGGCTTGAACATCCCTCTTCATTGCTCTGTAAACATCATTATCCGTCTGCTCTGCGGCTTCCATCTTTTTCAGCTGAGTAAGTTGGTTTTGGTAAGCGTTACAGTCCGGAGCCAGAAACATTTCTACATCAGTCAGTCCGTGAAAGTGTTCGGCTATAGTCTTTATCTCGGTAAAGTTCGCCTCATCGCCTTCACGGAAGGCTATGCCTAGAGATATCTCACTATCATTCTTTAAATCCCCCCGATAGTGACTCTGTTTTTTTCCAAGCATGGACATATTGATCTGCTTGATAAAATCCATATCAAACAGCGGCAGCTCAGAATCAGAGATCATCCTTTGAAAACGGCTGCGAACCAGCCTAAGGGTTTTAACACAGTTCTGCGCCCGCTCCAGATAGTGATCAGTATCGTTCCCCAAAAAACAAAGTCTGGTCAGATAATCAACTTGATCACGCGCTAATTCATTATCAAGAATTTGAAGCGCTCTGGCCGGGTCGCGAGAACTACTAACAGCCTGGTCAGCAATACTGTCATCAGCCTGCGTAACGCTGATCGACAGGGTAATTAAAAGAAGAAATAGGGAAAGGAACACTTTCATGGACACGCCCTCCTTGTGTTATCCACATCTATGGCGTGCCCTTTGACAATATCTTTGATTTCTAGTTCTTAACCACGCACCACCTGGAAATTGCTCCAGGCCTGTTGCTCGGCCATCACCTCAATAGTGTTGATATTGATATGGGGCGGCTGAGTCGCAATCCAGTAAATAATGTCAGCGATATCTTCAGCCTTCATGGCCTTCACACCTTCATAGACCTTGTCGGCAGCCTGCTGATCACCGCCAAAACGCACCAGACTGAACTCTGTTTCGCACATGCCCGGTTCAAGGCTGGTCACACGAACACCTTTACCGGCCAGATCACAACGCAGGTTTTTTGAGAACTGGGATACAAAGGCTTTGCTGGCACCATAAACATGGCTGCCCGGATAAGGCCAGTTAGCGGCAACAGAAGACAGGTTCACGATAGTCGCCGGCGCGCTCTGCATGAGTTTTGGCAGAATGGCATGGGTGACATTCACCAGACCGGTGACGTTAGTATCAATCATGGTCTGCCAGTCTTCATGCTTGGCTTCATAGGCTGGCTCACGCCCCAGTGCCAAACCCGCATTGTTCACCAGCAGATTGATATGACGGGTAAAGCTGCCCACCTTTTCCGCCATCTCTTTTACAGCTTCGTTATCCCGAACATCCAATACACAGACAAAGACCCGAACCTGACCTTCCAGTTCCTTGGCAAGCTTCTGCAGACGCTCTTCACGGCGGCCGGTAATAATCAGATCCCAGCCTTCACTGGCAAGCTTTCTGGCACTGGCCAGACCAAATCCGGATGTCGCACCGGTAATCAGCGCACATTTATCCTTGCTCATAATCCGCTCCTGTTAAGGTATGTCTGAAAATTAGTCGTAGCTATGAAGCTTTGCGCAGAGGCTCCTCATCGGATACCAGCTCCGCACCGTAACCTGCATCACTGCCACGGGTCAGCACACGCAGCGCAATAATCCCGGCAATGGCACAGCCAAGCATAGTGACAGCCATCGGCATCAAACGAAGATCCGGGAAAAAGTTCTCATGTATCAGTGCCCAGACCACACCGGCAACAGCACCCAGGGTAAATTCCGTCACACCCAGCACGGCATTGGCACTGCCGCTGACATCTGGAAAATAGTTCAGGCAGCAGGAAACACTGTTCGCGCCAATCAACCCCAACGAGGCAATAAAGCCCATACTGCAGGCCAGCACCATAAACATACCGGCATCAAACCAGGCCGCTACGATCATGGCGATACCAAAGACCAACTGAATCATCTGTCCGGTTTTCAGCAGCGTCTTAGAATCAAAACGATCCAGTAAACGGATATTGATTCGGTTCACTACCATCAATAGCAGAACATTGGCCCCAAACAGGAACGGGAAGGTGGAGTTATCCACTCCAAAGTGTTCCATAAAAATAAACGGCGCTGAGGTAATAAAGGTAAATAGCCCGCCAAAGGTGAAGGAGATCGCCATCACATAACCCATGGCGTGGCGATGACTGATTACCCGCTTGTAGATTTTCAGAGCACTTTCATTGGATGTGCTTTCACTCTTCTTACGGCTCTCCGGGACCTTGACCAAAAAGATCACCAGCACAAACAGAGCATAGCCCGCGAGAATAAAGAAGATGGTACGCCAGCCAAACATCTCAACGGTTAACGCACCAAGCATCGGTGCCAGCAGTGGAGCCAGCATCATTACCAGAGAGATCGTCGAGAGCACCCGAGCTACGTCTGATCCGGAGAACAGATCCCGCACCATGGCTGATGAGTTCACAATAGCGATGCCGCCACCAAAGGCCTGAATCGCACGCAGAATCAGAAGGTTGTCCAGTGTCTCAACCGCCGTGAGCGCAAGACTGGTCAGGATAAAAATACTCAGCCCAAGTCCAATAACCGGTTTGCGTCCAAACTTGTCCGACAGTGGTCCACCAAATAGTTGTCCGATGGCAAAACCAAACAGAAAGGTACTGATCGAAAGTTCAACTTCATGAATCGGTGTCTGCAGATCCTGAGCCATTATCTGAATGGCTGGCAGATACATATCGATAGCCATAGGTGCGACCGCTACCAGCATGGCCAGCATTAAGGTAAGCAGCGGGAAAGCCAGTTGTTTATTGTTCACTGTTATTCTACTTCTTCTGTGATGGTGGCTATTCTGCCTGTCGGCAAGGCTGTTGAGCAAACCCTAATCGGTTCACATCACAATGACCCAACGCCTTCAATCCTGTGGCAAACCTGCTACAGTGCCGGATAATTTCAGGCAGTATGCTTGGCATGACAATAATAATCACAACTCCAGAGGCTGTTCATGACGGCACAGGCTGCGCACAAGAAAATCATCATTATTGGCAGTGGGTTTTCCGGGCTGGGCATGGCTATCCGTCTGCAGCAGAAAGGTATTCATGAATTTCTGATTCTTGAACGGGCCAGCGAAGTCGGCGGCACCTGGCGGGATAACACCTACCCCGGCTGTGCCTGTGATGTGATGTCACACCTTTACTCTTTCTCTTTTGAGCCGAATCCGGACTGGAGCCGCAAATATTCCAGCTGGAAAGAGATTGGAGCCTACCTGAAACGCTGCGCAAAGAAGTACAACCTCTACGACAAGATCCGTTTTGGTCAGACGGTTCGCAAAGGTCGCTTTATCGAAGGCCGCAGTATCTGGGAAATCACCAGCGACACCGGTGAAGTGTTTACCGCCGACTTTGTGGTTGCCGCACCGGGTCCACTCAGTAACCCGGCCATTCCAGATATTCCCGGTAAAGACTCTTTCCAGGGGCAGATGTTTCACTCTGCCAACTGGAACCATGACTATGATCTGACCGATAAGCGTGTCGCTGTCATCGGCACCGGTGCCAGTGCTATCCAGTTTGTACCGGAGATCGCTAAAAAGGTGCAGAGCCTGAAGCTGTTCCAGCGCACACCACCCTGGATTCTGCCCAAGCCGGATCGTAAGTTTTTAGGGATTGAGAAGTTCCTATTCCGCTGGCTACCGGGCTATCGCAGCCTCACCCGATCCATTATTTACTGGATTAACGAATGGGTTCTTAGCGGCTTGCTCAAGCCGGATTCGGTAAAAGGCAAAATGTATGCGTCCATTGCCAAATACCACATTAAAAAGGTGATTAAAGACCCTGAGCTGCAGAAGAAAGTCACGCCCGATTACAGCATCGGCTGCAAACGAATTCTTCTGGCCAACAGCTATTACCCGGCTCTGAATCGTAAGCATGTGGATGTGATTACCGATGGTGTTGAGCGTATTGGTGAAGACCATATCGTGACTCGCAGCGGTGAAACGTTACCTGTCGATGCCATCATCTGGGGAACCGGCTTTAATGTGACCGAACCTCTGGAAGGCACATCCATTATTGGTATGAACGGAGTAGACCTGAACGGCTACTGGCAAAAGAACCAGTTTGAAAATTACTACGGCACTATGGTTTCCGGCTTCCCGAACTGCTTTATGCTGGCCGGCCCCAACACCGGTATCGGACATACGTCACTGGTATTTATGATCGAATCCCAGATCAATCTTATTTTGCAGTGTATTGAGAGCATGGAAGATCGGGACGGCAAGGCACTGAATGTAAGAGCAGATGCCCAGAAGCAGCATTACGATGCACTACAAGAAAAGTCCCGCGGTACCGCCTGGACCTCAGGCTGCAACAGCTGGTATCTGGGAGAGAATGGCCAGAACCTGGCGATCTGGCCGGATTACACGTTCAAGTACTGGTGGCAGACCCGCAAGATGAACAAGGACGATTTTCAGATCGTCTCCACCCTGTCATCTCGCGGAACCAAACGGCCAAAGAAGGCCAAGGGCGTTACGCCCTAAAGCTTAAGCCTTAACGCTTTCCCGGGTATTCACCAGCTCATACCAACGCTGGAGATTCGGATGTTCGTCGCCCATCCGGATCTTAATCACCCGGGCAAAGTCCACCGCGCACAGCAGAATAATATCGGCGATGCTGAAGTTCTCACCGGCAACGTAGGTGTTGTCAGCCAGCTGGTTTTCCACCACAGATAAAAACTTTACGGCATTCTTGCCAGCTTCCACGCCCCACTCGGGAACCGGTGTCATACGATCTTTGAAGTAACCTGTCGTATGCTGGAAGCACATACCAACCTGCAGCATAAAATAGATATCACACAGACGTTGCCACATTTCGACCTGCGCCTTTTCCTGCGGTGTTGAACCCATCAGCGGGTTTTCCGGATACAGCTCTTCAAAGTAACGGCAGATGGCGGTGGTCTCGGTGATGACAGTGCCATCATCCAGTTCCAGATAAGGCACCTTACCCAGCGGGTTCTTTGCCAGAACCTCCGGTTTCAGGTTATCACCAGCCTTGATATCCACCTGTACATATTCCACATCCTTCACGCCTTTTTCAGCGAGAAAGATACGAACACGACGGGGGTTGGGAGCGGTTTGGGTTTCGTAGATTTTCATTATTATCACCCTTGCTGGTGCTGGACACAGCGAACAAGCATATCAGCAGAATAAAAGAAGGGGCAGTGTTCCTGCCCCCTCGTTAGTGCTTTGTGAATCAGCTTGCGCAGTAGAATTCCACGCCGGCTTCTTTCAGCATCTCACGGCTCTTCTGGCTCAGACGCTCGTCAGTCACGATCAGATCCAGCTCCTTCAGATCACAGATCTTGTGGAAGGAGTAGCAGCCGTACTTCTCACTGTCGGCAACCAGAATTGAGGTGTCAGCACGCTCGATCATCTTGGCTTTCATGGCCGCACGCTCTTCGGTAGGCGTAGTCAGGCCACGACGAACATCCCAGGAGGTACAACCGATAAAGGCCATATCCACATGGATAGTGTTCAGGAAGTCCACAACCTTGCTGCCGAGGCAGGACTGGGTCACTTCATCGACCTTGCCACCCGGAACATACACTTCGATGTTCTTGTAACGGCACAGATACTGGGCCTGAGCCAGATCGGTGGTCACCACGCGGATGCTCTTGTCAGCCAGAGCATGAGCAATTTCCATACAGGTCGTGCCAGCATCCAGCAGGATAGTGTGGCCATCGTGAACCATGGAAGCCGCATAGTGAGCAATCGCCAGTTTCTCTTCCGGGCTCTGGTTCTTGCGCACTTCAGTATGAGGCTGGCTGCTGATGAACTGTCCGATTGTTGCTCCGCCGTGAGTACGGCGAACCAGCCCCTGCTCTTCCAGCTTGTTCAGATCCCGTCGGATAGTCATGCTGGAAACGCCCAGGTTCTCAGCAAGACTCTCTACGTTGGCATACTCATTCTGACGCAGGTAACTGAGAATGCGCTCACGGCGCTCAATCGCTAACAAGGGGCTCTCCTCCACTCATACGGTCTATCCCCGTTTCCAATGTGTATTCCGGCCGGGGTAACAAAATCAAACAACCAATTTTATAGGTATTACCCGTTTCCATCCTCTTCGGAAAATCCATATACCCGTACCGACTTTGGTCGCACGATCAGAACTAACGTCTGACCAGATAGTCAGTATTAGTAACCATCACTGCGCACAGGAATGCGCGGGGGTTCCTGCTTTCAGATTCTGGCCAGTATGAAGCCAGAACGGTAGGAACCCGGCTGCCAATAAGCCGGATGGTAAGACTTTAGTCGGATAAAACACGGAGGTTGTTATGAACACATTGATAAATGCCACGGCCCAGAGATTCCCGGCTCTGGCCTCAACAGCAGCAAAGGCCATCCAGCCTGTTTCCGGAGCGCTGGCCAATCGCATTGTGGCCGCAGTTCCTGCCAGTACCTCAACAGCTCTGCAGGTGGCCGGTTCCACCAGCAGGTTTTCAGCGCTGTTCGCCCAGTGCATGGCTAAGATTGGACAGGGCTGTGAGCTTGCCGTTAGGAACGTGACGCTGGCCCAGAATTTTGTCGGTACCAAGCTCCTGCAGAACTTCAGCAATCCGTACTGCACGGCCATTGGTGAATACCTGACCAGCGTAGGCTCAACATCGACTGCACTGATGGTTCGTCCGGAAGGCGCTCTGCTGACAGCCGTTGAAGCACTCAAAATTGCTTCCACAGCTCTGGGAGTTTCCCTGCCGATTATTACCCCGGCTATCTCCACACTTTGGAACTACCTCTCTTACAGACGCGGTGTTTCCAGCGAGGCCGCAGCCAATGAGCTGGCCAAGCGTGCTATTAACGAAACGGCTGCGGATGATGTTGATTCCCGCGTGCAGATGATGAACGACCGTATCGAAGAGCTTCAGGGCAAAAAAGCCCAGTACAAGAAGCTTTCCGAACGCAGCCTGTTCTCCCTGTCTGGCACCGTGAAGTTCCTGGTCTGCAATATTTCACCCATGATGTTGCTGCCTCAAATTGGCGTGCCGGCTGCTGCCGTTGTCATTCTTGGCAGTGCTGTCGCACACCTGATCAGTCACCATGCTGAAGCCCATATGAACCGCAAGGCGGCTGAGAAAATGGATGATCTGATCGACGATATGAAGCAGGCTCTGGCCCGTGATGAGATGTACCAGAAGCAGCTCGCCGAAGCGGAAGATAATGTACGGGCCCAATTGGAAATCACCCAAAGGGAAGCTCAGGAAACCATTGACGACCTGAAGGACAATAACGAACTTCAGCGTCAGGCTTATGCAGAGATGCTCGACTCTTATGAAGAGAGCGTGAAGGAGAAAAACGAGAATATCTCTGAACTTGAGCAGCAAAGAGGGTATCTGATGGCAGACATGGATAATCTGTTCACAGAAAACACCAGGCTATCCAACGACAAGAACCATCTGATCACCCACAGTGAAGAGTTGGAAGCACGCAACAAGGCCCAGGCTGATGAAATTATCAGGCTGACCAGTGCGCTGAATGAAGCCCGGATGCATATTGAGAAGCCGGTAATAGCGCCTGCTCCCACTTTTGCTCGCAGCTCAAGCATCCCGGCCGGCTTCAAGCCTGCCGCAGTGCTACCCCTCCAGACAGAGTCTCTCCAGACTGAGACACTCCCTCCGGAGCTTCAGCTGGATGATGACGAAGATGAAGAACAAGACGATCTGGCTTCATTGCCAACGCTGGAGCCCTCTCTTCAGCAGGCTCAGACAGCCAGTGACTGGTGCTGGTACAAGCCCTGGACATGGGGAGGCTCCAGCACCCCATCTCCAATCATAACTGTCTGACTTTAAAAGAATTACCTCCGATATTATGCCGGCTCTGCCGGCTTTTTTTTGTTCCCTGAAAATCCCCGCCTAACACTTTGGTCGAACTTTTCCCCAACAACCCGGTCAATTATTGAGCTACTCGCCCCCGGAATGGATCTGTGGGGCAGCATGGTGCTGACAAAGAATTCTGTAATAAGACAAGGAGGTCTTAGACATGTCTAACAACCAAGTAGAAGGTGCTGCGCAAATCTTCGGTTATGCGGTACCTGAAAAAGTAATCGCAATGACCAACACAGTCAGCACCTATTGTGGTGCCGGCGTTAAACTGGTCACTGAAGCTCAGAGCTACGTCCGTGATGCCATCACTGCTCGTGCCCCAGAGCTCCTGAAGATGTCCGATACAACGTCTGTCATCCTGCCTCACCTGGGCCGGACCAGTGTTGCCTCCCTTTCCATTGTTGCAGCTCCTGCTGTTACCCCCTTCCTGCTGAACGTTGCTCGCACATTCAAAAGACGTGCAGTTGCCGTATTCCAGAACAGAACCAACCGTCAGATTCTGGCCAAGGTTGAGAAAGCAGGAGATAGAGACCAGAAGATCAAGCTTCTGAATGATCGCGCTGCCGTACTTAACAAGAAGGCGACTGCTCAGGAAACATACGGTTGTGGCAGCAAACTGGCCAGCGTATTCAACTACCTGGCAGTTCCTGTTTCCACTATTGCTGTTCTGCCGCAAATCTCTGCGATGACAGCCTCCATGCCTCTGGTATGTGGCTTTATCCCGGCTGCCGCTCCGGCATTCGCAATCGTAACTGTTGCTTCCCTTGGCTTCGTTTGGGGCTGTGGCAAGTACAACAGCTGGAGAAACAGCGCCAACGCTCAGGCAACTCGTGAGCAGGCTGAAGATTTCTCTCGCCGCGCCGAAGTTTTGCAGCTGGAAAAAAATCTGTTAGCCGAATCGGCTGCCAGAGCTCAAGCCACAACTCAAGTCACTGATCTGACTAGAGATAAGGACACGCTTACAGGACAAAAGACGGCTTTGGAAAATGAAGCCAATGGTCTGAGAACTGACAAGACTAACCTGACTGAGGCCAACACTGGCCTGCGGAACGAAAATCAGCAGTTGAGCCAGCAGAAAACCACTCTGACTCAGGAAGTTGATGGTCTGAAAAAAGAAAAGACAACCCTGACCAGCGCCAGAGATGAACTGCAGGGTGCTAATCAACAGCTGAGCCAGCAGAAAGCTGTAGCCCTTCAGGAGAAAACCGCAGCCATTAAGGAAAAAGATCGTCTGACTCGCGATAATGGGACTCTCAACGCAGAGTTGAATCTGATGCGGGAAACCAATCAGACTCTGAATGGTGAGAAGCTGCAGGCTGAAGAGCAGCGCGATGCCAATGCTGAAGCTAGAGATACTTTCCAGACTCAGCTGACCGCGGCTCGTAAGCTCAACACCGAGAAGGACGAGCAGATCGCACAGTTTCAGGAACAGTTGGCCGACCTGACTGAGCAGCTGAAAAAGATGAAGGAAGCGAAAGAGACTGCCGAACAGATTTCGGCCCTCGTTGCTAAGGGTTCAGACACCGTTAAGGATGAGGTCGTTGCCCTTAAGCTTCAGGTCAAGCTTTACGAAGAAAAGCTCCAGTCAAAGTCTGGTGATGACTCAGGCATCAATACGCCTGCTCGTCAGAACTCTCAGGAAGAGCCTCATGAAGAACTTCCTGTAGAGCCTCGCAATGAAGAAGGAAACGAGGAAGGCGAAGAGGATAAAAAAGAAGATTAATCCCTGATGTGATTTAAGAGCCGGCTTGCCGGCTCTTTTTATTGCGCAGGAAAGTTGAGCGAGAAAATAACACCGTTGTTAGCAGTTCTGTTCTCTCCCACGATGGAACCACCATGCTTCTCCATCACCAGGCGGGCAATATAAAGCCCAAGCCCCAGATGAGGTTTTTCATCCCGGGTTTTGCGCACAGAAACCATAGATTCAAACAGCCGCCCCTGCATTGCTTCAGGTAGAAGATCGCCGTCGTTTGCAACCGTCAAACAATAACCACGGCCGTTAGCTTGCAGCCCAAGGGTAACCTCACCCTGCTCGCTGCAAAAGTCCACAGCATTGGCGACCAACTTATCCATGGCCTGAACCACCAGCTCAGGAATAATTCGCACAGGACAGGAAGCCTGGGGAGAGGAAAGCTGAAAGCGGGCATCCGGATAAATCGCACTGTATGCCTGAAACAGATCAGACAGCATGGCGGCAAGATCAACCGTTTCAAACTCCTGCAGGTCGGCATCGCTGGCGATCATATTTTCCAAACGCGTGGCCTCACTGATGCTGTTCAGAATCAGGCCCAACCGATCTGCACCATCCAGTGCACGGCTGGCATACATTTGCCCTTTGTCGTTCAGACTTTCGTGGGAGAGATTATCCAGAGAAGAGCGCACTACCGCGAGAGGCGTGCGCAACTCATGGGAGAGCTTGCTGCCCAAGGTGCGCAGATATTCCGTATGTTCCTGCTGCCGACGAATCATGGCAGCAATGCTGCGGGAGAGTTCCCCCAGCTCATCTCTGGATGTACTGACCGGAAACTCCAGAGTAGAACGCCCTTCCCGGCCATCCTGAAAGAATCGCTCTGTCGCCTGATTCAGCTTTCTGATGCGTAGAGAAAGCCAGGAGGCATAACCAAGCAGACCACCGGCCACCAGCACAATCACCAGCAGACTTAGGGAA
This sequence comes from Parendozoicomonas haliclonae, assembly GCF_900174585.1. GTDB lineage: Bacteria > Pseudomonadota > Gammaproteobacteria > Pseudomonadales > Endozoicomonadaceae > Sansalvadorimonas > Sansalvadorimonas haliclonae. The sequence continues at coordinate 104,950 of NZ_FWPT01000011.1, forward strand.
AACAGCCGGTTAAAGGAGCGGCTGGCCAGCGCCATAATGGCATCACTACCCTGCTCGGCAATCAGGGCTCCAACAATCTGCGGATCCTGATCCTCACCCTGTTTGATCAAAGGCCAGGCTGCCAGCAACATATAATTATCATTCTGTCGCCGCCAGACGGCAGAAGGCTCCCCCGCCAAAACACTTTTCAAAGGACTGTTCTGCCAGCTTCCGGTTCGCCATCCGGCCTGATATTCAGGAATATTGTTCCAGCTAAGAATTTTTCGGTAGACCCAACTGATCAACCAGAACGGTTCTTCCTGATGATGATCTTCTGTATGACCTACACGGGTTTTGGCAATCTGCCAGCCGGCGTTATCGATAACGCCTAAACGCAGATCATCTTCCAGAAAAGGTTCCAGAGCCTGCGTCAAAGGTTCATCCGGCAGCACCAGAACACCCGGAAGCGTATTAACTGTCGGCTGGCTGGCAAAGGAGCTGATCACACCTTTACCGGTGCCATCCAGAATACGGAAACCAAAGTGCCGGAAACCATCATCGGAGACTGGAAGCAGGCTGATGGGAATCGCCAGTTCAAGTTGGTAACCATCGGGGATATCCCGCCAGTAACCCCGAATCCGGTTTTCACGGAAGGTCGGCTGGCTGCTGATATTCGTTATCAATCTGGGAACCACCGGGCCGGGAGCTTCGGTGGTAATGGAATACCTCTGCACCGCTTTATCTGGCACTGCGCTTCCGGTCAGCAGTTCTATTCTGTCACTGCTAAATTGATGGCTGCCCTGGGGCGCAAAATACACGACATTACCTGTGTGCACCTGAAAAGCCAGATACAGTGTTGAGCTATGAATAGCAGTAAAGACACGGGCCGAAAAATCAGGATGGCCGGCATCAGCATAAGGGCGGCTGGTCAGATCCCGGGCTTTCCAGTCTTCAAAATAACCATCGATCAATAGCGGCGAAGAGACTGGCTGCACATAAACAGAACCATTGCCGTTTATTGATTCAGGCAAAAGCCCCTGCAGGGCAAGACTGGCAGCCATCGAACGCAGAGAAGCATTCAACACCTGAACCTGTTGCTCCCGGTAGGTCAGCTCCATCTCCTGAACCCAGCGCACACCAGCCAGAGGCAGTGCCAGCAATAAAAGACTAACAACCAGTAACTGCCGCCCCAGTTTCATCCTGTTCGACTGCTCCAGCGATATCCCATGCCGTAGGCGGTTTCTATCTCATTAAAACCATCATCAAGCGACTGAAACTTGCGACGAATCCGTTTGATATGGGAGGTAATGGTGTTGTTATCGAGTACTGTCCGGGCGGCATCCATCAGCTGCTGGCGGTTACGAACCTGACCGGGGTAATGGGCTAAACAATGCACAATCCAGAACTCCGTTACCGTAAGATCGAGCGGCTGACCTTTCCAGGTCACCAGCATTCGATCCACGTTAATAGCCAGATCACCCCGTTCCAGAGTTTCATCTGCTTCCGCCTGCGGCTGGCTGATACGCTCCATCCTGCGCAGTAAGGCATGAACCCGAGCCATCATATGGGCGATGCTGATATCTTTGGTCAGATAATCATCAGCCCCCAACCGCAGGCCGGATATCACATCCAGCTCATCACCCCGGGCGGTTAAAAACACGATCGGTAATTGCGGTGCCATGGAGCGAAGCTCTCGACACAAATCAAAGCCGCCTTCCATCTCATCGCCAAGGCCCACATCAATAACAGCCAGATCAGGGAGTGCCAGCCGAAAGCCGGCCATGGCGGATTCACGATCGGAATAACAGCGTACAGAAAAACCATAACGCTCAAAGGCATCACGGTAATTCGCGGCAATTGCCGGTTCATCTTCCACAATCGCTATCGTGCGGGCCATATCCATAGGTACCAGGCATTTTTATCCGGCTCAGATTATCACAATCAAACGTCAACAGACCCTAAGCGTACGTTCGTACTTTGATTATTCAGGCTCAGAATCAAAAAAGGTTCTATGCCGCTGCTAGACTCTCATACCATTCGCAAGGCTTATTCAGCACCATAATCCCAAATGATTACTATTGATTGGTCTCAGGCTGGCCCTCAGGAGATTGTGGGTTTTATTGCTTCTTTTCTCGTGTTTCTTACCTTCTTTGAAACCGATATGAAGCGATTGCGAATCGTCGCCATAGTCAGCAATATCATGTTTATCTTTTACGCATCGTTGCGAGACCTGCCCCCCGTTCTCTGCCTCCATATTCTGCTTTTACCGCTTAATGCCATTCGCCTGCGACAAATCTATACCCAGGAAAACAATTCAAAAGATAGCGGCTGATTTCCTGCCGGCATCCTGTTAACCTGCACCGGCTCCAGGGGAGTAGCCTCCTTACCTTTGCCATTTCTGGCCCGGTAAGAGCAGTTATCAACATACTTGAGCCTCAATGCTCATGGTGACTGCGACCTTCGTCTTTCAGAGGGTTTGGCAAGACCTGTAGTGCAACTCTCTCACCCGAGGCGGGCAGAGTGTTGTGCTACTTTGGTTTGTTGAACCTGTCCCGCCTCCAGACTTAATAACGTCTTATCTATGGAAGCTCTCGCTCTCTCCACACTGATGGTGTTTATCGCCGAGATCGGTGATAAAACCCAGCTACTGGCTCTGTTACTGGCCTGCCGTTATCGCAAGCCATGGGCGATTACCGCTGGTATTTTTGTAGCCACTATTCTCAACCATGCCGCTTCAGCCTGGCTTGGTAACTGGCTCGCCGGGATGTTCAGCGAAGATGTTCTCAGCTGGCTGGTTGGTGCGTCCTTTATTGCCGTCGCGGTCTGGACTCTGATTCCTGACAAGATGGAAGACGAGGATACAGGCTTCCATCGATACGGGGCTTTTGTTGCTACCGTTCTGTTGTTTTTCCTGGCGGAGATTGGCGATAAAACTCAGGTTGCAACAGTAATTCTGGCGGCTCAGTATCAGCCACTCTCGATGGTTATTCTCGGCACCACTCTCGGGATGATGTTGGCCAATGTTCCTGTTGTTTTTCTGGGGAATAACCTTGCTGACAAGTTGCCTCTGATCTGGATTCGCCGTGCAGCCGCAGCGCTATTTCTGGTGCTTGGTATCTACGCCTTGTTCGGACATTAACCACTCAAAAAATTACGGGGTGCCGCCCATGGCAGTCACCCCGTTACTGGCCGCTTGCTGTTGGCTAAATGGCTGGCTGAGTTACTGACTAATCGCCAGCCCCTGATTCTCACTTTGCAGCTCAATCGTTACGATCCGCTCCATCGCAAAGGCATCCAGATCACGCTCCCCCTTAGGCATGCGGGCACCATAGCCAAAGCTCTTGATACGCTGCTCGCTAATGCCTTTGCTCACCAGATACTGCTGCACACTGCTGGCACGACGCTCGGATAGCTCGAGGTTAAAAGCTTCCGCGCCACGAGGATCGGCAAAGCCTGATAATTGCACCTTCAGTTCCGGCTGTTCCATCAGCAGGCGAGCCAGTGCATCCAACTGCGGGATCGCCCGATCATTCACCTGATCTTCCGCCGTTCCAAACATAATACTGAGTTGCAGAGTATCCAGAGCCAGCGCCTGATACTGTTCAGTCTGGTTCATGGCAATAGCCAGCTGCTCCTGAACCCGGGACAGCTCTGCCAGGGCCAGATCACGCTCGGCAACCATATTATCGAGCTTGTCTGCTTTGTTGACGTTATTGCCCAGCCAGTCTCCGGCGGCCAGACCAACAATAAAACCAATCGGTCCACCAATCAGTGCGCCCGCTACACTTGTGCCAGCCACAATGGATGTTTTCTCTTTGCCCCAGGTTTCGTGTTCAGTTGTGCTGCTGGCGTTTGCAGTAGTAACCGTTGCCAAACCCAGCGTCAGTGCACAGGCAATCGCCTTTACGCGGGATGGGATAAGACGAGAAGTGTTGTTTGCTTGCATTGCCATGGTGTTTTCCTTCTTTGGGTGTGCGTCTTTGACACCTTCTATTTAAACGACCAAAGCGGGCAATCCGGTGCTGCAGTGGTGACAAATTCCGCAGCAAAAATGGCGAATTGTGGCAGGTGTTCCATACTCGCAGTCATTTCTGTGTGACGGGTTTGCAGTAACTATGAGTTCTTCGCTGAAACACATTGGTGTACTGACATCGGGTGGCGATGCACCGGGAATGAATGCCGCAGTGCGGGCTGTTGTTCGCTGCGCGATTTACCACGGCATGGAAGTCACCGGGATTCATGAAGGCTACACCGGCCTGCTGGAAGGAAAGCTGGAGTCACTGAACAGCCGCTCTGTTGCCAATATCATCAATCAGGGCGGTACCTTTCTGAAGTCTGCCCGTTGCCGGGAGTTCTACGAGCCGGAAGGACGGGCCAGAGCGGCCGCGCAATTAGAAGAGTCCGGTATTCAGGCGCTGGTTGTGATTGGTGGCGATGGCTCTTTTACCGGTGCTGTGCTTTTAGCCCGTGAACATAGAGTCTCCGTGGTCGGCATTCCCGGCACCATAGATAACGATATTTACGGCACTGATTTCACCATCGGTTTCGATACCGCCATCAACACCGTGCAGGATGCTGTAGATAAAATCCGCGACACCGCGACCTCCCATAACCGCCTGTTCTTTATTGAAGTGATGGGCCGCGATGCCGGCTACATCGCCTTGTATACAGGTATTGGTGCAGGCAGTGAGGAGATTCTGATTCCTGAACAATCACGCGGGATGGATTACCTGCTGCAATCACTGGAACGCAGTGGCCGGAAGGGGAAAACCTCCAGCATTGTGATTGTGGCGGAAGGCGATAAGAGCGGCGGTGTCTATGAGCTGGCCAAGACGGTGGAAGCCAAGATGGATGGCTACCAGTCTCGGGTGACTGTGCTTGGGCATATCCAGCGCGGAGGTCGCCCCACCTGTGCAGACCGGGTTCTGGCAAGCCGTCTGGGGGTTGCTGCCGTTGATGCTCTTCGTGATGGCTCGTCCGGCGTTATGGTTGGCGTTAGAAATAACCTGATCTCCCTGACCGGGCTGGAAAAGGCCTGCAAAGAGCGCACAGAGATTAATGCCGAGCTGATTCGCGTAGCCGATATTGTTTCCATCTAACGGGAGCTACCCATGTCCGTCATTATTCGGGAGCCGGTTGCTAGTGACTATGAACAGTGGAATAAATTGTTTTTTGGCTACCAGAGTTTCTATCGCCACTTTATTTCTATCGAAGTGATCGACATCACCTGGAAGCGGATTCTGGACGCTTCACACAATGTCAGCGGGTTGGTTGCGGAATATAACGGCGATCTGATTGGCCTGACCCACTATCTGTTCCATGACTCGACCTGGAACAACCTGAAGAGCTGTTATCTTGAAGATCTGTACGTGAGCAAGCAGTCTCGGGGAACCGGAGCGGCTCGTCTGTTGATCGAGGGAGTAGAACAGAGGGCCCGGGATTTGGGAGCCTTTCGGCTCTATTGGCATACTCAGGAATACAATGGGGCGGCTCGGTCTCTGTACGATTCCATCATGCCGCCCTCATCTTTCATGGTGTACCGGAAGAATCTGTAGAGAAGGGCCTTCTGAAGAGGCCTCTCAGGATGCCTCTTCCTTTGATAACACAGCATAACGGCAGGTCGGGAAGGTTTCGCAAACCAAAGCCTTTCGGCCTGCATGCTTACCACTGGACACCGTACGCATCATCATCGCCGCTCCACACTTACGGCAGGTCTGGCCTCCGTCGTGATGCTCCTCGTGAGCATCATGCTCAACATGATCTGCTTCATCATGCTCGGCACTCAGCGTTGGTTCTCGGCGCTCAGTATCATCCAGAATCGGAGCATCGTTAATAGCCCGGCTCTCATTGATAACATCACTATTGGCAGCCGCCATGGTATCGCGGGCACCACCAACAACCTCACAGGTGCCCAGCAGCTCATGCATACCCGCAGCCTGATAAACATCACGACGCAGACGGGCAACATCAAGAATGCCGCGCACTTCATAAACCAACAGTGGCAGATCAACCCGATCACAGTAATCCCGCAGCTCATCCATCTGCTTGTTCTGTCGCTTCTTTTCTACCAGCTTGATCGCGCACTTGGGCAACATTTTCCGGCGATCACAAAGAAGAATATCAAAGCTGGCATTACGAACCTTTCCGGGCAAAGGGCTGACCGCTCCAGAGTGGCAGATTACCGTATCAACAGGAACATTACGGAACAGGCTGAAGTGTTCACGGGCTGCAACATCCAGCAAACCGTAAAAGGAACGGGACGGGCCATCAAACAGGGGATCTTTCAAATATAAAGATGAGGCCGCCCGACGGCGGAGCAACCAATAGATAATCCCGGCAATAATTCCTACACCAGCCAGCATGGCCAGAGGATAGAAATAAACAGGAATCGGGCCAGTTCCTAAATTTATACCCAAAAATTCGTCCACTGCTTTATCTCAATTCTTTATAAATACGCGGCGTGATTAATCCAGTCAGCCACTGGTCTTAAGTTTAGAGCCTGTTGAGAGAATGGCACCTTACAACAAAACACCACTGTCGTGTTAGAGAGTTTAAAAGCTCTAACACGGAAATCAGGCCAATGTGATTTCCAGCTCCGCCGGAAGCTTTTCCGGGCTGGAAATAGCGACCCGTTTTTCCCGACTCAGGTCACCGCTGATAATCTTCACATCGCGCTTACTGACCCCAAATTGGGACGCCAGGAATTTAATCAGATAACCATTTGCCTTCCCCTCGACAGGGGGAGCCTTGATGCGGATCTTCAAACTATCGCCGTGAAGACCGGAAAACTCATCTTTACTGGCCCGTGGCTGGAGGTGACAGGCGATAATCAAATCATCCCCCTGCCAACGATAAAAAGACATTACCTAACACTCCAAATAACCGGTGCTACACTCGTAGCGCTTTAACTGCCTGAATCATAACTCAAACCCTGCAGATACCACTCATTAAACGTGATGCAAAAACGCACCATTACTTGTTGGGATAAAATCTGTAAGCGGCTGGCACTCTGGTTTTGGAATGTCGCTTTACGAAATGGGCTTCACCTGTTGTTATTCGGGGGAATAATGACTGTTGCAAGCCTTTCGGTAGGAAATGAAAAACAAAGCGTCCGTCCTATTGATTCTCTGGTTATTTTTGGAGACAGCCTTTCGGACAATGCCAACACTTGGCGTCTATCTCATTACTACATGGGTTATCCGGACCCTTTAAACGAAAACTATAGTACCAATGATTTCCGTAGCTTATTTAGTGACCCTCTCTCCGAATTAGTTGCAAATGTTGGCCCGGCCATTGTTCCATTCCCGGCTTTTCCTTCCCCGCCCTATAACAAGGGTTATTTCTCCAATGGTCCAACAACGGTTGAATATGTTGCCGCTTATGCCGGACTAGATATTTCCAAAAGAGAGCAGTATCGCAATCTGGCATTTGGGGCCAGCTGGACCACAGACCTGTTCGATACCATTCAACACTCCTGGGAACTGAAAAAGCTTCCCGGGCTCAGACTATTATTTCAGGGGAAGATCCTTCCACCCAATCTCGGGCATGTGCTTTCTATTTACCTGTCCAAGAATCCGGTTCTATCACCAGACACCATCTACGCGATTTTCTTCAGCGGTAATGACTATATCAACGGTTTTACCGATCCATCCGTTGTTGTGGCGAAGCAGTTCCAAAGTATTCGCGCATTGGTTGAAGCTGGTGCCAAACATATTTTCTGGGGAATGGTGCCGGACTACTCCCTTGCACCCTGCTTCCATCTCGGCCCTCGCCGGGATCTGGTGACATCATGGGGCGTTCAGCACAATAAATATGTCCAGAGGCTGGCGGGATTAATCGAGAAAGCCTGGCCGGAGGTCAAATTCACCGTTGGTGATATCAGTGCGATCTTTCGGAAGGTGGCTCTGGATCCAGATAATGGTTTTCTGGAAACAGATAAACCCTGCACCAATGTTTATATCCCGGGGTGTGATCACGAAACGGGGCTGGTCACCCTGTTTAATCTCGCATCAGCTAAAGTCTGCCCGAACGAGGATGATTACCTGTTCTGGGATCAGGTGCATGTGACGACCCGCGCGCACCGTATAGCGTCCTGGTATGTCTGTGAACTGTTCAGGGAGAACGGTTACCACCAGATGCAGTGCCCGGATATCGCCACCCTGCGGAAAAAGTCATATGGAAAGACGGTTGAGTCGGGCCCACACCTCGAAGGACATCCATAAAAGTATGAAGGTTGGTCAGCCAGCCCGGCGCATAATTCAGAGCCATTACTTCCAGAGAATCTAGTGTGTTCTGGCTTTGCCGATCAAAATGAGCACTTGGAGCCAGCGATTTGTAGAAAGGCAGAACCATCTGGCTTAGCACCGCATGAGGCATATAGCGCACAAGATAATCCATATCTCCGGCAATGGCATAGCTCGCACGTTCTGAGAAGTGATAGACCGAAACCTCCGGTTCGTCGTAACCCTGATTACCGCGTAACTCCAACCAGGGACCATCATGCCAGACCAGATAAGGCACACTGTCTCCCTTGGGGTAATCAAAATACAGCAGAGTTTTATCCACCGATTCATGGGTCCAGCTGATCGGCGCTTTGGATAACTGAGCAGCGGCCTCCCAGGTAAAGCTGCGTCTATCAGTCCGCTCGCGATGCAACAGAGTACCGCCGCAGGTTAATGACGTCTGATCTGTTCCCAACTGCTGATAGCAATCCAGAGCCGTATGTATGCTGTGCATAATATCCGGATGCAGCAAGGTCTGAATATCTCTGACATTACGGCGCTGAACACCCTGAACCAGCATATCTTCAGCCCAGACCAGATTTGCAGCATCTATCCCAGTCGTAATCTCAAGAGTGCCTTGGTTAGGACTGCGGTGATCCAGAAAAGTCGTATGCAGTAATAGCTTTCCACCTCGGGAAGCTGCCCTGATACTCAAATGATCAATACGATCCCGATCCATCACTTCCATCAATGCATCCCACTCGGAACATTGTGTCTGGAGAAATCGCGGGCTTTCATTGCGCAAAGGCCGGGGGATTCTGTGAATACGCAGCTCACCATGCTCTTCCGAAGTTGGAGCAATATTCACAAATACGCGCTCGGCAAGACAGGCCGGCAGATCGACACGGATACTGCCAGTCATCTTCCCGCTGATCCGACTGTATAGGGTATCCAGAAGCCAGGCCGTTCCCATCCATACCGGCATGATGATGGTTTGCGCATTTACCCCTCGTGGCGCGACGGGCTGCCCTGCTCGCTGCGCCTGCTGAAAAGCATCAATCCCGGCATAATGGCTTTCCAGACCACCGGCCATCTGAGCGGAGAGATTCCAATATCCTGACGAGTAACCATTGGTCAGAAAATTTTTCATCTGCCAGCCCCAGGAGTTCAGGATGGCCAGCAGCCCGACACCATAGCCGGCATAGTGCATCGTCGAAGAGAGTTTGACCGGAGACGCCCCACCACCAAGCCCTGTAGAGCTGCTTTGCCCAATAGCACTGAGCAGCATATAAGTCGAGCCAAGCATCGTCGCTGGCAGCACACCACCATAATAAAAACCGTTCTGAATACTGGCCCAGACATCATCAGTCATGCCTTCCAGAAACAGGATGCGGTCGCCTTTGCGAAGGAAGGTACCACTTCGATTGGAAGAGTAGTCAGGAAGCCAGCCGCTACCGGCTCTTGCAGAAATGTCCCAACCCAGATCAGCCCGGGTAATCGGCTCACTCTGTGGGTTTTCTTCAGCAACAGCAGATGACGACAACCCGGCCTGCAGCACGAGCAGCACAATCACACCTGCCAGCCTTGTCCACAGCCTGAGTCCCATAGTCTCACCTGCCTTTCGGGGAGATGCACTATAGAAAAGGACGGAGGCTGTCAGGGTAGTGAATTGTTACCGGTCAGGCCGGTTGGGTATCTGTTTGTTGTGGCGCATTACCGGAGCCCGATTCCCGTGAGCCCATGCAACCTTTGTTGGCATCAATGAAAGCGCTGCACTGTTTGCCATCTGTCATCACCCCCTTTGGCAAGGGCTGGCCCATCTGCTTGGCGATTGCCTTGGCAAAATTCAGCATCTTCGGTGTTGGCTTACGCGGACCACCTGATTTTGGGCCACCTCTGGGCGCATGACCGGAAACCGGCCCATGCCGTTGCTGAAGTTCCTGAAGGTACTCTTCCAGCCGGTCCAGCTGACGACTGACAAACTTATCTCGCTGGGCATTGGCGGTCGTATCATCACTGCGCAGCTCACAGATTCTGTTCAACCAGTCTTCCCAAACCGCCGTTGTCTCAACCTGAGTCAGCCAGGAAGGCAGATCATCCACCAGTGCTTCGCCTTTCGGGGTGCTTTCCAGACGGTTGCCTTTTCGGGAGACAAACTCACGGGCCAGCAAGGTTTCCAGAATGGTACTTCGGGTCGCGGGAGTACCAATGCCGGCACTTTCCCGTAACAGTTTACGCAGTTTGGGATCTCGCACATGACGACCAACAGACTTCATGGCCTTAATCAGGGAACGATCAGTAAACCAGGGAGGCGGACGCGTAGTGCGTGTTTGCAAATCAACCGCCAAAAGAGGCGATGGCATATTTTTGGTAACAGGTACCGGAGAGATAGTATCCGGACGGTCCTTCTCTGGCGGGAAGGCCTGCATCCAGCCAGGATCGAGTACAACATTCAGTGTGGTGGCAAAACGACTGTACCGATGCCCAAGCAGATCTTCCGCAGGTACCGCAAAACCTAGTTTTTGCTCCCGAATTTTGGCGGCAGGCCAGAGTGCCTGAATATAACGACGGGCAACAATCTCATACGCCTGTTGTTCCTGCCGTGGCATTTTCTCCAGGTTTGCCGCCTTGCGGGTCGGGATAATGCCATAGTGTTCCATCGGCTTGGTGGTGAAACAGGCCGGGCGGAAAGAACTGTATGTCGTGTCCTGACCGTTGTGGATATCTTTGGCGCGTGCCGCAACATTGCCTAAAGAGGAGAGCTTCGACAGATGTTCCAAAACAGGGTTACGTTCACCCGGTTCATAAAGGGAAACCGGTAACTCCGCATGCTCGGTGCGCGGGTAGGTTACTAGACCATCGTTGTAGAGTTTTTCCAGTACCTTCTGGGCCTGTGCTGCGGTCAGGCCAGCTGCTTTATTCATCTCAGCCTGAAACTCCGCCAGATCGCACGGCATCGGAGGATTACGTTTGATATCCCGGGTTTTGCTGGAGATCACCACGGCTCTGCCCGCTTCTGCCATTAGCCTGTCCCGGAAAGCTTCAACCTCAGCCTTTCCTACAAACAGCGGCGTATCCAAGGGTTCCGGATCACCATCCTTGACGATCTTTTTGGAAGGCTCCCATTCCACGCCGGCAGGCGAAGCATCGACAATATCAGCCGTCACTTCCGGAGCATAACGGGCTTTAACCTGCTGCCCTGCCAGATCAAACGTGCCATCAATCAGAAAATGATCTTTGGGAACAAAGTTACGAATCTCCCGGGAACGTTGCACAACCAGTGCGAGTGTCGGTGTCTGAACCCGGCCAACGGATACCACAGATTCGCGACCAGAACCCTGCCCCAACAGATTTCCCATACGTCCGTGACGGGCGTAACAGGTCAGCGCACGCACCACAAACTGGTAAGCCCAGTCAGAACGGGCACGGGCTTCCGAAGCCCGAAACCAGGACTTCATCTCCTCACCGGTTTTCAGGCGGGAAAAGGTTTTACGGACAGCGGATTTATCCAGACCATCCACCAGCCAGGCATGGCGGACCGGCCCACGAAAACGACAGTGTTCCAGTATATGCCAGGCAATGGCGGTGCCTTCTCTATCCGGGTCGGTACTGACGATCACTTCCCCAGCACCTTTCAGCTGTTGGCGAATGACCTTGAGGTACTGATTAGGAGTTTTCCCTTTGCGTCCTTTGCCCGGCGCACTCACACGCAGTTCAAAACTGCGGGGAATAGGTAATAACGTGGCAGGATTGCTCCAGCTGGCATCAGGCTTAAGTTCCTGAGGCTCCATAATTTCCAGCAGATGTCCGGAGGCCCAGATAATGGAAACCGGCCGACCATCCCATTGACCGGTACCGTGATCCGATCCCATGCGCCAGCCCATGGCTTCTGCGAGTTGGCGCGCCTGATCACGTTTTTCAGCAAGAACCACAATCGGTTTGTTGTTGGAGGCGCTGGAAGCCATAGCTGCGGAAGGTCCTGTATTCCGTCATTACAGCCACCAAAAGGCTGTATATATAAACAGTTAAAATAACCGAAAATCCGCAGAAAGGAAAAGATTTTGGAAAGCAGCCATTACCAGGGCAATTGGCTGCCATCCCATGACCAGAACCGGCCGCTGTCTTTAGGTGTTAATTTTGACAGGACCGTGGTCAGACAATGCGCACTGGTCGCTGGAGAAAATAGCTTGTCGGCGGGTACACGCGCCTGAAAGGGTTTCGACAAAGCGGTATCTGTTGTTCCGGGATGCAAGGCAGCAACACAACACTCCGGCAACTCCCGTTGCCATTCAATACTGAGGTTCTTGAGGACCATATTCAAAGCCGCCTTGGATGCCCGATAGCTGTACCAGCCGCCAAGGCGATTATCCTCAATACTGCCAACCTTAGCCGAGATGGTCGCAAATACGCTGTTTTTTACGGGTTTCAGCACCTTTTTAAAATGCTTGGCCAGCAGCAGGGTGGGCATGGCGTTAAAGCTAAGATTCATCAGAAAAAATTCCGGCTTCACCTGACTGATATTCTTTTCTGGCTCTCCCATGCCGTTGTGCAGAACCCCAACGGCATTGATCAGGTAATCCAGATGTTCAAACTGCCCGGACAGTTTCTCAATGGCAGCCTCATCGGTTACATCAGCGAGATACCATTTGAGCCGTTCATGCTGTTTTGTTGGTCGTTGATGACACCATGTAGCATGAACCTGACAGGGTTCTTCCGGAGCCAGAAATGAGTCCACCAAAGCCGAGCCAATCCCGCCGCAACCGCCGATAATCAATACCTCTTTCACAGGCTGTCTCCCATCAGGCTATTTGTCTTTATACGCTGGTAACACCCGTCTGGTTCAGGGCCTCAGCCGGTGACGAACTGTGAAACAACACCTTATGTTCGCAGTAAAAATGTTACGAAAGGTGTTCCCGCCCGTTCTCCGTGCTTTGCTCGGCTATCCTTCACGACCGTTCATCTCGACCTGTATTTTTTTCGGACTTTTTTTGGCGGAGAAGATTTTGGGCATTACGCGGCGCTATCTGACTTTGCTTTTGCTGTTGATAACAGCGGGAGCATTGGCTCAAGACGTCCACAACAGTTCGGATAACGCGCTGCCGCATACCTATACACGTTCCACAAGCGGCCACCCATCACTGGCACTAACATCAGAAAGCTCAAGTCTGAGTGAGTTTGATATTCACAGCACACCCGCTGGTGTCAGCCTTCACTACAACGGCACAAATATCCTGATCCCCGGCATAACACTGCCAGATACCTTGGTATCTCTGCTGCTCAGAGCTGGGTCCGAAGTTGTGTATCGCAAAGTGATGCACAACCTTATGCAGCTCGCACTGCATCATTCCATTCATTACATGGGTCATGGAATGATGATGCGCGCGGTTTACACCGGTCTGCCACTGACAATGCGGCTCTGGTATTACGGGACTTATCTACTGCCTAAAACCATGCAGATAGCAAAGCACGGCTGGGAGAAGGTAGAAACGATCAGCGGTCACAAACACCGTGGCCGGATGCCGCTGTTTATGCCGCAGACTCTGGACCACGCCCTGTTTGCGGATTACCTGTTAAGCACTCACGAGACTCAGAGTGTCGATAAAAATATTCTCTACCTGACACCATTCCAAAAGGTGGATACCGACCAACTCAAGTCTCCCTGGCAAACTGCAATGGGAGAGCTGGTGAATTCAGCTATCGACAATGGTATTGATGGTATTCGTATCACGCTTGATAACGAAACGGGAATCACCTTTGAGAAGCATCATGCCAACAGCTATTTGTTTGGCTGGCAGAAGCCTTTACTGATCTATCCCAAAACCGGTGATGGGCAAGCATTCCTCGGGCAATGGCTGCACTCCAGCTGGAAGCAGGACAGCTATTCCAGCAGCCTGTTCAGCGCTCTTTCTACGGCTGGGCTCAAATGCATCACCACCAAACTTGAGAACAGTGATGCCTATTGCCAGCCGCTGCCGGAACTGACACCGATGACATCGGATGGTCAACTGCGTCAGCTGGTTATGGATGACGATACAGACACACCCACCTACCTGACATTACACAACAATCGTTCAATGATTCCGGGTGCACCGGGTGACTTAACGGTATCAGAGAGCCATAAAGTCTCACCCGTGATGGCTGACTACCGCACCACTTCATCCCAATACCGCATCCCTTACGAGCTAGGACAACTGGCGGAAATTATGCTGTATCAGGTTGTCTACAAACTGGTAGATACCACTCTTGGTTCGATCATTGATCTTGCCAGCAGCCATGGTTCCTATGAGACGGAGCAGGTTTTTAACTCTGGCCGGGTCGTTGGCAGTGTCAGCAGAGTTAAGCGCCGTTCCGACGGAAAAACCTTTATCAGAAAGGAAGCACCGCTGCTCAGTGATGACCCACGTGGCGGCCATGAGCGTTATGCCTACCTCACCCGTGAAGCCGCGATTATGCGTAGCCTTAAACGACGGGGAGCTTCTGCCATTGCCCATGTTGAAGATTATTGGGTTGAGAAAGCAGGCTCGAACAAAGCCAAGCTTGTGGTGTTAATAGAAGATGGTGGACGTCCACTATCCGCCCTTCCTGCCAGCCGCGAAGAAGAACTGCGTTCCATGGTGCATGGTGCGACCAAGGCTATCAGCGATCTGCACAAGGTTGGCTACGTACACTTTGATGTGAAGCCGGATAACTTTGTTATCAACAATACAGGTGACGTCCGGTTGATTGATTTTGAAACCGCTGGTCGTGTGGGAGGCTGGAGCGGTTGGAGTGAAAAAGCCACGCCATCTATCTTTGACCGACGTTGGGCAGCACCGGAAATCAAGAAGAATCAGCCAGCCTCCAAGATAGCGGATATCTGGAATCTGGGAGCAACCGCACTTTCATTGATAGCCAACAGCGTTCTTCCGGAGGCTTCCAGTCTTCCTGACAATATTGTCCCGAGCGTAAGAGAGGGAGAACAGCGATTCATTGATAGCTACGCCGATAAGATCAGCAAAAAACAGGTTCTGCAATCCATGCCGGATCTTGCTGACTTCTTGTCCCGTACCCTGACAAAGGACACCAGCCGCCGTCTGGATGCTGATGAACTGCTCCAGCATATTTATCTGGATCAGTGACTCAGTGTCCCAAATGCGTAAGAGGCAGCTCGGTTCGGTTAACAGGATTACGTAACACGAAGCTTGAATGAGCTCCTGTTACACCTTCCAAAGGAGTAATCTTGTTCAGCAGGAATTCCTGATAATACTCCATATCCGGAACCATCACCTTGAGCATATAGTCGGCGCTCTGACCGGTAATCAGATGACACTCAATCACCTCTGGATATTCCCGGATATGCCGTTCAAAGTTCTCGAAACGCTCCGGGGTATGCCGGTCCATGCTGATATGGATAAACGCGCACAGCTTCAGGCCAAGAGCAGAGGCCTTGAGCCGGGTCACCTGATCCCGGATGATGCCACTCTCCTCAAGTGCCTTAACTCGTCTCAGGCAGGGCGATGGCGACAGCCCAATGCGATCAGCCAGCTCCTGATTGGTTATCCGGGCATTCTTCTGCAACTCTTCCAAAATCTTCAAATCATAGCGATCGAATTTCATTGATAGCCACCATTTAGCGATTGGAGCAATTTAATATCACAAAATAATAATATATTGGCATAAATTTAATAAATTGACCGAAAACAATGAAATCTTCGCAATCATTCACCCGGACTCTTTCGCTATTATTTTCCCGTCGCCAAAAGTGACACCTCATAGGACATGAGGTTTGCTGACACGCCACAAGCGCCGAAAGCTATCGCAGGTCTCACCAGGACCCTTGATTTCAAGCCCACAAGGCTGAAGAACAACAGAATTCCAGAAGGCTGGCTTCATCAGGAAGCCAGCCTTCCTGATTTTAGGGTCGCGACTATGAAACCATCACAATCCCGTTTTGATCACACCCGGTATCAGCCTTTTCCTGCCATGAAAAAGACTGACCGCCGCTGGCCTGATAACACCATAGAGAAGGCGCCTCTCTGGTGTAGCGTTGATCTACGTGATGGTAATCAGGCCCTTATTGAGCCCATGACTGTTGAGCAGAAATGCCAGCTCTTCCAGCTGCTGGTCAATATTGGCTTTAAGGAAATTGAGGTAGGCTTTCCTGCCGCCTCAACCCCGGACTTTGATTTTGTCCGCAAGATTATTGATGACGGGATGATTCCTGAAGATGTCACCATTCAGGTACTGACTCAGGCTCGTGAACATTTGATTGCCCGCACCTTTGAGGCCCTGCAAGGTTGTCGCAGGGCTGTTGTGCATGTTTATAACTCCACGTCCAAGGTACAGCGAGAGCAGGTCTTCCAGAGAGACCGTGCCGGTATTCTTGCGATTGCCGAGGAAGGTGCCCGACTGGTCGCTGCCGAAGCCGCCAAACACCCGGATACCGAATGGGTGTTCCAGTACTCTCCGGAAAGCTTTACCGGAACCGAGATGGATTTTGCCGCCGAGGTTTGCAATGCAGTCATGGCTATCTGGCAGCCAACACCTGAGAAGCCGGTGATCCTGAACCTGCCTGCCACTGTCGAGATGTCCACTCCGAATATTTTTGCCGATCAGATTGAGTGGTTTATTGAGCACCTCGATAACCGGGAATCCGCGATCTGCAGCGTGCATACCCATAACGATCGGGGCTGTGCGGTAGCCGCCGCTGAACTGGCGATTATGGCCGGTGCCGATCGGGTGGAAGGCACACTGTTCGGAAATGGCGAGCGCACCGGTAATATGGACATTATCACCATGGCCATGAACCTCTATAGCCAGGGTATTGATCCACAGCTGGACTTGTCTTGCTCCGATGAGATTATTCGCATCTATACCGAGTGCACCAGCCTTCCGGTGCATCCTCGCCATCCATGGTTTGGTGAACTGGTTTACACCGCCTTCTCCGGCAGCCACCAGGATGCTATCCGCAAATGTCTGAACCAGCGGGAAGAAGACGATATCTGGGATGTGGCTTATCTGCCGATCGATCCAGCGGATATTGGTCGTGACTATCAGGAAGTCATTCGTATCAACAGTCAGTCCGGCAAGGGCGGAGTGGCTTTTGTTCTTGAACAAGAACAAGGGCTTCAGCTTCCACGCTGGTTACAGATTGCCCTTTCGGCAGCTGTGCAGTCGGAAGCCGAAAATGCCTCTGCTGAGATTTCAGCCAACCAGATTTGGGATATTTTCCAGAAGCACTTTATGCCATCCAACCCTAACCTGCAGATTGGCGGCTATCGCCTTGAACGCAAGGATGGCGGCGAGTTTGTAAAGGTTGAGCTGATAACAGAAAAAGGGACGGTGACAATTGCCAGAAACGGCCAGGGCCCCATGGAAGCCTTCGCTTCCGGGCTGGAACAGCTTGGCGTGCAGCTGGATATTCTCGATTACAGCGAGCATGCCCTTGGCAATGGCTCCAATGCTAAAGCCGCCAGCTATGTGCATGCCAGTATCGATGGCCAGAGATTCTGTGGTGTTGGTATCGACAAGGATATCGTTCTGGCCTCACTCAAAGCCATTCTGGCAGCAGCCAACCAAACCACAAAACATCAAATGGGCAATGCTATTTCCGCAGCCTGATCAACCTTGAGCCATACCTTCCCAGTGCCTTCTCGGAGACAAAACGAGGAGGCATTACAAACCTCCTCCAAGACCTCACAAGCAGTAACAAAACCGCCTTGCACGCCTATACCAGCTGAACTATTTCTTCTCCGGTTAATTCGTCAGTATCGGGGGACTGGCTATGTCAGGGGCCACCAGCTCATTAGAAAAAGCCATCAGCTCATCAGGAACAGCCACCAGCAGTGCAAAAGCAGCTGATGCTTCATCTCTGTTCGTCTATCCATTAGCCGGCCTTGTTGTTGCTCTTGTTCTGGCCGTTGCGCTCAGCTCATCACGGCAGGCTTCAGCAGCCGATGGAGAGCTACCACCAGCGCTGCCAGTCTATGATCTGCCAATGCAAGAAGACACTGATGGTCTTTACCATCAATACAATAATCTTCTGCGCAACCAGATGAGCAACCTGTGGGGCTTTGTTGAAAACGCAGCGGTATCCCGCGCAATCTGGCATGCCGTTCACGACAAGGAAAAACCAGCCAAAGCCCAGACCCGCGACGGAGGATGGTTTTCATGGGGCTGGCTCGGGCTTGGTGGCAAAGCGCCTCTGGGAGAGCAACTGGTTGATGTGCTGAAACAGATCAATATCGATCTGAGAAGCAACCCTGATGGAAAAAAGTTTCTTCTGACCAAAGCACTCTATGATGGTCTGGCCGATGTACTGGATGAAAAAACCATCAAAGGGGTATCCCGGGATAACCTCAGTGATATCAACGTCCTGATCGACAAGATTGAGCAGAAATCCAAAAGCGATATTCAGGACATTATTTTCAATGTCGCGGCAGCCACGGGGAGAGAGAAACGGGGTGCCAAAAACATAACTCCGGCTGCAAGCAAGGCAGCCGATGCCGCGAAGAAATATGCTGATGCCACTCAGGATCCTTCCGCTCCCAGCCCAGAAGTTATCACCCGTCGGATGAACAACGCCAACTCTTATACAGACTGGCGCGACCATCTTCTTCGACAGGCCTTGGCCGGTGCCATGCTGGGTGCCGGTGTTGAGGCTGTTATTACAGTGACGTACAAATCTGCCTATGACGGCAAACATCCATGGAACTGGGATGAGAAAGACAAGGCGGAAGTGGCAACTGCTGCTTTTGATGGGGCCGTGACCGGTGGCGTGAGTACAGCAGCGACTTATATGCTTACTTCAAAATATCCAGGTGTTCCTTTGTGGGTCTCCAGTGCTCTGGTGACAGGCTCCATATATCTGGTGAAAGAATCCGTGAAGATTGCGGCAGGCAGTGAAGATGCTGCGTCTATGCGGGATATGGCACAGGCTGTGCCTATGGCGCTGGCATTGAGCCTTTCCTCTTATATTGGTGAATCGGCCTGCCACCCTGTGCCCCTGCTAGGTGCTATTGCCGGGGCACTCACCGGTCGCCTTGCCATTGGCGTCGCCAGCAACCTGCTGGAAAAGATGATTGAAGAGAAAAGCTCACAGGCCAGAGCCTTGCCTTTCAGCCAACCTGATAACGTTTCGGTCAAACTTCTGAAGCAGAGCTGACCAAGAATTCTTTCTAAGGCGATGATAAGATTGAACGACAATAACAAAACAATAACAGGGAATGTGATCTTCAATGCTTGTACATCGCCTTCCATTTTTTGCTGCTCTAACTGTATTTAGCCTTGTACTGGCAGGATGTACCGGGAAGCAGAATCATTCGGCTTTTATTCAGCAAAAGGCGCAATCAATTAATGCGTCTGCAGAGGTTATCCAAGGCGGCGATTTCCAGCTGCAAACCCTGCAGATAATGCCTGGCCAGCAGAAAACCCTGCGTGTTTATATTGAAGGTGACGGCAAAGCCTGGGCCAGACGTAATCGCCCTTCTTCAGACCCGACCCCAGACAATCCTTTGTCCCTGAATTTGATGGCTGCAGACCCGGTATCGGACAAAGCCTATATAGCCCGCCCCTGCCAGTATGTGATGAGCCAGAACTGCTCTATCAGTATCTGGACCGACCTTCGCTATAGCCAACAGGCTGTGGATTCCATCAATCAGGTTCTTGATTCCCTTAAGAGCAAAGGGGCTTATGAGAAGCTGGAACTGGTCGGCTTTTCCGGTGGTGCCGCTCTGGCTCTTTTGGCAGCTGTCGAGCGACGGGATATCTCCGCCATCCGCACTGTTGCCGGCAACCTTGACCCGGCTTATGTGAACCGTCTCCATAATGTTTCCTTTATGCCTGCCGCTTTGAGTCCGGTAAAAAACACTCGGGAGCTGGATGATGTACCACAGCTGCACTTCTTCGGCTCTGAAGACTCTGTCATTCCTCCTGAAGTCTATGCCGCTTACCGCACCTGGTTTGGCAAGCAGGACTGCATCAAAGGGATGGAAGTGAAAGGGGCTGACCACTCGGATGGCTGGCTGGAACAGTGGCCAGAACTTCTGGCTGTTGCGGTTCCACAATGTCTGTCCACACCGCCAAAGCTTCAACCGTAGCTGTAATAAGAGGCTCTGCAAACCGCCGGATTCTGCACTACTTTTGAGACCTTAATATCTAATTACAACGATATTCAGGGATCCCATGATGGCAGGCTTTGGATCAGGCAAGCTGTTTGTGTGGCTCAAGCTCACACTGCTCACAACTCTTGTTTTCTTATTTCCCATAGCTGTTTCAGCGATTGAGAAAGAACAGCCAGGCTTTTTCCTGTCTGGGCAGTTCTGGCGTGCCGCTGCTGTACAAAAGACCTCAACTGGCTGGCAACATATTTATCACTGCAGCGGTTGCGAAGGAGCCTCTTCCCTAACCATCACCACCTCAACCGACCTGACAACAGGCAATCATATTCACGATGAATTGGATCGCAGCTATGCCAGCCTCGAAACCAAACAGGAGCACGATAGCGGCCATACCCTGTTTTCCATCCTGCAGGCTACCGATCCACTTTCTTCTATCAGCCCTAACCGGGTTTTGGTACTTGGCGTTCGATACCCTGCGGTAAGAAGTGGTTACTGGCACCACCTTGAACTGGTGATAGAAACGACAAGAGAGACGGAAGAACAAAACATAGCCGCTCGCTGGAAGAGTCTGCTTGGGCATGTTGGGATTAACCAGCAATCTCTTACTCTCCACCCCAAAGAAGAGGCTGTAACAGCAATAAATATCGCATCACCAGACCAAAGCTGGTTCAGTGATCTGGTCGAGACCGTTGGGGCAGGGAATTTGATAGCGGGGACAGCCATTACCACGACAGGCCTGTTATTGCTGGGTGCACAAATCGCACTTGGTGCGGCTAATGTTCGAGGCCCCTGTGGCAAGCCGCTTGGACAGTGCCCTTGTACTAAAAAGGCTTTACGGGCTGCCGGCCTTCCAGCGCTTTGATTAGGGAGTGCTGAGGAGTCAGGCTGAGATCATATGATTATCCCAACTGGTATCGGGATAGTGGATTCTTGAAGTTTCACTCACATCATCCCCCACCCGCTGATAACTGATCAGCTCTCCCAGACCGTTGCTGACGATGGCGCTGTTTACACCTGTCACCGCGATACCGGCCACATCACGCACAGGAAAGCGTCTCAACAAAGAACGACTGGCCAGATCCCAGAACTGAACAATATTGCCGCGAGGGGAAGTAATCACCGCTGTCTGGTTATCCGGAAAACAGGCAACACTCGCCACATACTGCCCCAGACTTAACCAATGCTCATCAGAACCGTTCATTGCCTGTACAGACTCGCCCCGTCGATGCATTCCAACCAGCGGATGGATATCTGTTTTCTCGCCTTGGTACTGAGCACCAAACACAACGGTTCCATCGGGTGAAACATCAAGATGCCGTATGCTTAACTGGTGATGACCAAAGCGCTGCTCTTCCAGCAGCTCTCCCGTCTGACGATCCACATAACTCAGTGAGGGAAACATGGTATCCAGATTCAGCTTCTTTCTTGGGGTCTCAGGGTGAGTCAGTATTCCACCATTGGCCACCACCAAGGTTTTTCCATCAGGATGCAGGCAGAGCTGATGACACCCCACTCCATGGGAGGACAGTTCAGCTTCTCGCTTCCAGGTCACCGTGTTATAAACCCCGATAACCCCATGGCCACTTTCATAATTATTTTCTGTGGTATACAGCCAGTCACCATCAGGACTGAACACACCGTGCCCAAAGAAATGCCGGTTATCTTCAGCTGATAAGGTATGAATCAGGGAACGTGTTTCCAGATCGACTACATACATACGCCGCCCAGGGCGGCGGTCATGACAAACAGCGGTTTGACCCAAAGGATGAAGGCTAATTCCATGAGCCCGGGCAGGAATCGGCAAGGTAAATTGCTGGAAGACTTCGCCGGAAAATATCCGAATCGAATAATCACCCTTTCGATTGCGTGCCACACTCAGCAACGGTGTGTTGGCAGTCCGACCGCAGCCGGAAAGAAGACTTCCACCCGCGCCTGCAGCACCGCTTATTAACAGCCCAGAGATAAACTGACGACGGGTGACAACAGATAAACTCATCGTTGCTATGTATGCGTTTTATGCATTTTATGCGTTAGAGGCTAATCACCATCATTGGAATTAAAGCCAAGCGGAATCCCCAGCTTGTCCGGCACCTTGCCGGCAAAAAGATTCTTTATACGGCTTATACCAAATAACAGAGACGACAAGACCTCACGACGCTCTGGATCCACAACAGCATCTTTCAAGGAGATATTTTCGAGCGGCTTTGAAGCCAGAATTTTATCTACCTCGTCGTAGGCAATACTGATTTCTTCAGCCAGTTGACGGGATTCTTCATCGACAGATGCCAGGCGTTCATCAAGGCCGTAACCTTCACCGCCTTCATAAAGCTTGCGGGTTGAGGCTATCACGGCTCGGAGATTATCCAGGGAATAACCACTGCGCCAGGACTCCGACATATAGGGATTACCATGCTGGTCGGTTTTCCCAAGGGGCATGGAGAGTTTGCGGATAGCTGTTTCCAGAGTGGTATGCAGGCTGCTGACCAGCAACGCGCTAACCTGTGGGTAACTTTCTTCCGTGGCGGGAACAGCATCAGCCAGTGCCTTCAACTCTTCCGGATAGCGATCTTCGCCCTGTTGCCACCAACGGCTCAGACGCTCGGCATTACGCTGCATATCCTGAATCACAACCTGCAGATATTCACAGCGCACAGGCTCGGCAATCTTTTCCTTGGCTTCAGGGTCAAAGAGCAGATATTCGGCCGCACCAAAGCCCCGGGAAACGACACTGACCTTCCCTATGGAAGCAGGCGTCCAACCTGCTTCACTTTGACTTCCACGACGAATTTCTGATTCCACTTTCCGGTGTATCAGGTTCTTCTTATCCGGCCAGAACTGGAACTTCCAGGCCATGCTGTCCATGGTCACAGGGCCAAAGTTAACGACACTGGCAGATTGCCAGTTCAACATACTCTGATGCCATTGCTGCTGAACGCCAGCAAGGCCACCAGCAGAGGGAGCAGAACAAAACGAGCTCGCACTGCTGTGGAACTCTTTCAGGCCGACAACCAGATCGTTATAAAGTGGCTGAGCAACGGCTGTTGTGCTTTCAGCAAGCTGCAACTCACTGGATGGGGGCTTAGGCTGGCAACCGGACAACAGAAAAACGCTGCACAGGCCCAGGCACAAACACTGGGACAGGAGCGACTTACGCCCTGTCATTACCCGTCCGGAGAAGGTGCTGTTGTTTACAACTGGCTTCATGATCTGGTTGTTTTATTTCGTTATGTTTTTATTAACGCTGGCAGTTACGTTACAGGGATTCAAGGAACCGTAGCAAAGCTTTTCTTTCCGAAGGCAACATGGCTACGACCAGATCTCTGGATTTTTGTGCTTCACCACCATGCCAGAGTACCGCTTCCAGCAGCGTTCTTGCCCGACCATCATGCAGGAAGGTCGCTTCTTTGCTAACCGTTTGTGCCAACCCGATACCCCACAATGGAGGTGTCCGCCACTCCTGCCCATTGGCCAGAAACTCAGGGCGGTTGTCTGCAAGATCTTCGCCCATATCGTGCAAAAGCATATCGGTATATGGCCAGATTTTCTGGCCTGCCAGCTGTGGCGTAGCCGCTTTGTCCTGAGTGGTATAGGACGGCGTGTGGCAACTGCCACATTGACTGCCTATAAACAGCTGCTTACCTTTCAGAACCTGTGGATCAGCCACATCCCTACGCCCCGGGACGGCCAGATGCTGGGTATAAAACGTCACATGCCCAAGGATTTTGTCCGTCACTTCATGTTCACCGCCATCAGGTGCATTCAAGCACTCTGTCTGAGGTGCTGTGCAATCATCACGGAACAGTGTGGAGGTAATTCCCATATCGCCGGCAAAGGCTCCGGCATTTTGTTGCTCCAGGGTCGGCATACCAGCCTTCCAGCCAAACCGGCCAAGCACAGGCTCTTTAGCGCGTTCACTCTTAACCCAGTTGGCTCGGCCGGATATGCCATCATCATTGCTGTCATCCGGGTCGGCCTGAGCCAATATATCCTGCTCCGCAACAGCTTCCAGCAGACCAAGACCGATCATCGGTGGAGCAACACGGGGAGATATCTGTAGGTCGCCTGCAAACGCACCATAGCCTGGATTTACTAATGAGAAGGCTGGCTCACGCAGCTCCACCTCTTCGCCACCCTCCAGTTGAACGATTTTGGTCTTATACTCAACATTAATCTGCCCTTCCGGTTTAACTCCCGGAATCGCAAAATCCTGCAACTGCCCACCATAGATCGGGTCTGGAAGCACACCGTGAGTACGAATCCGTTCTTCCTCCTCAGTCGAACTTGCCGGACGACTGAGCCGGATCAGCATTGAAACCGCGTGTATATCATTTTCAAGCGGTGCATGGCCTCGCCCATCTTTGATATGGCAGTTCTGACACCCATTGGTATTCATTAACGGACCAAGACCATCCCGTGCGGTTGTTGAGGCCGGTGATTCAACCCAGGGGTTTTTAAAGAAACTGTTGCCGACTTTAAAATCCAGCTGGCCTGCAAAGCCAAGATTGGCAGCGGGTAGAGAATAAGCATTACGGCTGACATCAAAGACTGTGGTCGCACCGCCGGAAAGGTGTTCTGTTGGATCTGGCTTTGGAGGAAATATTAGATCGCAGCCGGTAGTGACAAGACCCGCTGCGATAAGAGAAGCCACAGCGAAAGCTGGGATCAGGCGGCATTTCATAATTATTGTCTGACTGTTTTTATACGACTTTATATTTCTATAACAAAATCACAAAGCCGCCCGAGAGTCAGGCGGCTTTGAGTGGCTTTTGTCTCTGAATTCTATCAGAAGGTGTGGTCAGCCGTATCAGGGTTCAGGTTTTGAATCCCGATAGTACGAGCCAGCTCTTCGATACCGGAAGTTTCTTGAACCAAAGCGTCGATGGCGTTTTTCACCAGAGCATTGCCCTGATCGTTACCGGCGGCAATCAGCTGATCAAAAGCCTGGCCATTTTCTGCTGATTCAACCAGAGCCATCAGTGCTTTTTCGCTGTCACCGAACATTCCGGAAATGCGGTTCTGAGCATCTGTATTCGCCTCACCCAGCATATCTTGCAGAGATGGGCCGGAAACCACATCACCCGTTGATGTGGTGAAGCTGCCGGTAAAGACATTCTGAATGCCTTTAGCGTTATAGAAGTGGGAGTTGTGCGTGTTATCACTGAAGCAATCGTGCTCGTCTTCAGTAGAACCGGCTTCCAGAGCGACCTTCATACGCTCACCCGCCAGCTCGCCCAGCGCCAGGCTGCCCATACCAAACAGCATACGACGCAGGGATTCTTCTTCCTTAAGGGCAATGAAAGTTTGACGATAGTTATCGGCAGAACCTGCTTCCCACTGGCCCACCATGTACTCGAGATCAGCCACCAGCAGATCAGCGGCTGCGATCAGGTACTCACCACGACGCTCACAGTTTCCATTGGTGCAATCATCACCTTTGGCATAATCGCTGACGCTGCGTTGACCAGCACCAGCTTCAGTACCATTCAGATCCTGTCCCCACAGAAGGAATTCGATAGCATGGTAGCCAGTAGCAACGTTGGCCTCGCTACCACCCAGCTCATTCAGGCTGGCCAGCAGCTCAGGAGTAATGCTGGAGATATCCAGATTCTCAGTACCTACGTTCAGTGAGGTGTTGGCAATAATATTGGCGGTTGCGCCCACATTACCAAGCTCACTGTCGTACTTACCGGCATCGACATAATCAATCAGGCCTTCATCCAGTGGCCAGGCATTCAACTGACCTTCCCAGTCATCAACAACCGGATTACCAAAACGGTAGACTTCACTCTGCTGGTAAGGAACCCGTGCAGCCAGCCAGGCGCTTTGGGCTTTATCCAGGTTTTCCTGAGTGGGGTTATCAACAAGAGTCTGAAGAGCTGTGCGCAGTTCTTTTGCCGTTTTCAGAGAGTCGGCAAACGTGGCGTGAGCAAGGTCTGCATAATTATTAATAACGTCTGCAGTTTTGATCTTGTTCTCTGTCTGAACAGTTTGCTCTGTTTGAACTTCAGCTGCAGCCTGAGTTGTTTGTTCTTCCTGACTACAACCTGCAAGAAATGATGCAGCAGCAACGGCCAGAACTGTCTTCTTAAAGACTCCCATTATTATCCCCTCCTTGATTAATTAATAATTTTTCAGAAATTATAATGAGAATGATTTTCATTACAATGCAAAATTAACAACGCCTTTGGCTGTTTCCTTTAAGCAGAAACAACCAAAGGCGTAATTGCTGAGGGTTACTTCACTTCATAGATGGTTGTTGTGCCAGATACTTCATGACCGACGATCAATAAGGCGTTACCCGTGGGGCTTTCTTCTGCTTTCACAAAAGCCATACCTTCTGGCGAAAGATCGCCTGCATTAGCGGTATCTTTTTTAGCATCAACGCTAAAGTCCCGGTTATGTACATAACGGATATATTCCGGCTGCAGCGGATTACTCACATCGTACATAAAGATTCCGCCAGTACGCTCAAGCCCGATAAAGGCATAGGTGCGGCCATCAACCTCACCAACCGCTACAGCTTCCGGCTCAGGGCCTTTGTCATCGCTGCGACTGTCACCTTTGGTTTTATCATCATTGTTGTTGAAGTCCTTCCCCAGAACCTCTGCGGTAATACGTTCAAAATCGGAGCCGGAATCGAATACCAGACCACCGTCTTCATCCCAAATTGAGAAAGAACGCGCACCGTAGGAGTAGAGTTTTTCATACTCACCGTCGTTATTGCTGTCACCCAGAGTTGTGGTGACTTTCAGACGACCCAGCTTGGCTTTATCTGCGACATCCGCAGCATGGGGATGCACAGCACTCACCTTGAGCTTGCCGGCACGTTTCTCTTCACTGAACCCCAGGCAGCCATCTTCATCATCAAACTTCAAACCGCCAGTGGCCAGACAGGTGCTCTTGTCTGCTGCTGAATACCAGTAATCTCGGGCATCGCCTTCATTAGCGGAAACGATAAAGGTTTTCCCGTTACTGGAAAAAGAGGTAATGGTATCTGGCTGATACATGCCATAAACACCCGACCATGGCTGGATATTGACAGCCTTGTCTTTATTACTGGCATCAATAGGGTTGCGCCCGTAATCCTTGAAACCAAGCGCGGCAATCTTCTCTATTTCAGCGTTTATTATATCAACAATGGCAAAGGCATTGTTTTCCTGAAGGGAAACCCAGGCTTTGGATGAATCCGCAGAGACAGTGATATATTCCGGTTCCAGATCCTGCGCGACTGAGGCATTACGCCCAAAGATTCGCACATCCTGAGGTAGTTCACTCGCACGGCTTGCACCTTTATTAAAGGCTTTAAAATCCGCTGTACGTACAGTCTTTTTGGCAACATCAATGATGCTGATCGAACCTTCCGGATCATTCTTGTAATCCTTGGAAGGCTCGCCTTCATTGGCACTCAGTACATAACGACCATCTGGGGTGAATGTCACCATATCCGGTAAAGCGCCAACAGTGACGTAACCATCAAATGTTGGAGTACCAGACTTATCAAGCTGATAGAACGCAACAATACCGGCAGCTTGTTTATCTTTATTTTGTAACGCAACAACCATGCGCTTACCCTGAACAGAAACACTATTGGCATCACCCAACGCCAATTCAGGAATATCCTTCTGCACCTTTAACGAACTTTTCAGTGGGATATTGGAAGCTAACAGTTGACTGGATAAAGCTTCGCCATTGAGGCGGGACACATCTAACTGATCAACGGTTCCCGATGCGGCATTCACCACAAAAACCGACTGACTTGCACCATGCCAGGCAACAATTTCAGCTGCCCCTTCATGGTATTGACCTGAAGCATAACGGCCAACAATCGTCATATCTGCCGGAGCAGAAACGGTAGAAGCTTGATTATCAGTAGATAAGCCAAGCTGAGCACATCCGGAAAGAATGGAGGCTGAAGTAATGGCCACAGCCAGTGTTAATTTTGTAGGGGTTTTCATAGCAGACTGTTCTTATCTTTGTTGAATACCTCTGCATTTTTATAAATTTTTTATGACTCTTTTATTACGGGTCAGTAATTCACCCTGAAAGCCACCTTGTTATTTGGAGACAAATCATTCATCGTCTGCCACCCGATCATGGTTATTCTGCATATAATAAGCAGCAACATTGACAAGGAAGCGACACAGCTCATGCTCAAAAAATGTCTTTTCCCGGTAGCCGGCTACGGTACCCGTTTTCTACCAGCAACCAAATCCATGCCCAAGGAGATGATGCCGGTTGTGGATAAGCCGCTCATTCAGTATGCCGTGGAAGAGGCAATGAATGCCGGTGTTGCGGATATGGGCTTTGTCACAGGGCGAACCAAAAGAGCTATCGAAGACCACTTTGACATCAACTATGAGCTGGAAAAAGAAATTGCCGGAAGTGGTAAAGAACAGCGTCTTTCCAGCATTCGTGAGCTGATGTCTGCCTGTACCTTCAACTACACACGACAGCACGAAATGAAGGGGTTGGGCCATGCCATCCTGACCGGCCGTTCCCTGGTTGGTGATAACCCCTTTGGTGTCGTACTGGCGGATGACCTGTGTATTAACCCGGAAGGTCCAGGCGTACTCGCCCAGATGGCAGCACTGTTCAATCAATTCCGTTGCACGATAGTTGCGGTTGAAGAAGTGCCTGAAGATGAGATTCATAAATACGGTGTTATTGCTGGTGAAGCCATCAGCGATAATATTATTCGCGTCACCGATATGGTGGAGAAACCGGCCAAAGAAGATGCACCAAGCAACCTTGCGGTTATTGGGCGTTACATCCTGACGCCTGATATTTTTGATATTCTTGAGCAGACTCCTCCTGGCAAGAATGGTGAAGTACAGATCACCGATGCTATTCTGACTCAGGCTCAACAGGGTTGTGTGCTGGCTTACCGCTTCAAGGGCAACCGCTTTGACTGTGGCAGCGTTCCCGGCTTTATTGATGCGACTAACTACGTCTATCAAAATCTCTTTAAAGGCTAATTTTATCTCTTAGCCAGATCTTGCTCTTCCAGCAGGAAGAGCAAGATGTCTTACCTTCTCATCTCACATTGCCTTTTTCACATCAGTCCCGAGCTGATCGGCCTTTTCTTTTACCTTACTCCAGAACGATGCCTTTTTGTCCTGCTCACATACTGTGATGACATAAGGCGTAATGGTATCCACGCCATCCACATCAAAGTCCTGATCCTCAAGTTTCCCAGACTGGCTATAGGCAGCAGCATAACCAACAGCATAAGGTTTGAAGTTATTTTGAAGGGCCAGAAAATCCGCACAGGTCCA
Organism: Parendozoicomonas haliclonae; assembly: GCF_900174585.1. Classification (GTDB taxonomy): domain Bacteria; phylum Pseudomonadota; class Gammaproteobacteria; order Pseudomonadales; family Endozoicomonadaceae; genus Sansalvadorimonas; species Sansalvadorimonas haliclonae. The sequence goes on from NZ_FWPT01000011.1 coordinate 134,524, forward strand.
GTCTGCTATTGGTTTTTTGGGTGCCGGAGAATTAGAACTGTCTGCAGCATTACAGATCACAGGGATCGCAGCAAAGCTGCAGATGAGGAACAACGATTTAACCTTGATATTTGGCGTGCTCATGGAAATCTCCTCGCTCAAAGCCAAACCCAGATTAGTTCATGCCACTATTTCTGCACGCAGATAGATTTATGGAACAAGGGTGACTATTTAAAGGCTTCACACTAGTCTGTGATAGAAACAATCAATAAAGATATTTATGTCGATAACAATGGCGGTTCAAGGCAACAAGACAACACTGTCTGACTTGGAGAGCTTTCTAAGCGAATTAACAGAGCCTCTGTTTTTATTGATTCACCCACAAACTCGCTACTCGGCTGGAGAGCAGGTTCGCCATATCCTTGAACACTATCAGATGCTATTCGGTAGCCTTACGACAGGTGTTCTCTGTTACGACCAGCGCCCACGAAATAAAAGATTGGAGAGTTCGCTTGGGGAAGCACTCTCGACTCTGCACGATATCACTCTACAACTTGATACGCTTTGCTCAGAGGGCGACAAGGCACTCTCTCTAACATGTGCCGTTGATGGCTGCCAACAACGCAATGCCACAATAGAGACAACTCTAATCAGGGAACTCCTATTCCTTCAGAATCATACTATTCACCATATGGCGATTCTGAAAATACTTTTCCAGGAGCATGATAAAACCCTGCCAGACCGTTTTGGCGTAGCCCCGGCAACCCTGCAATATCAATCTACGTGCGAGGCTACATCAACACTACGCGACGAAGCATCAGCATCCAAAATCCGCTGATATCCCTCTTCGCCTAAATACCGGACAACACTCTTGCGATCGCTTTTCAACAGATCAACAACGATAAGCCCATCCAGTGCATCCGAGAACTGCGCATCCAGATTAAAGCCAACAAATAATCCGTTAAGCTTTAGATACTGCTTCAAAAGCACCGGAATATCATTGCCCTGCTCCAGCGCTCGTACCTGTCCCGATAACTCCTGCATATCGGTTATACCGGCAAGCATCTCCCGGCATAGTGCGCTTTCCTGATGAACAGTGAAAGGAGTTAGCGGCTTTACCAAAGCAGCCAGTTCGCTATCCGTTTTATTGCTCTCAAAAGCCATCACCATAAGACGGCGTGAAAGCTCCTGATAATCGCTACTGATACTGACTGGACCAAATAACGTTGAATACTGAGGGTTCCGACTAATCCACTGCCCAATCCCTTTCCATAATAATTGCAAAGCCATCAGGCTTTTCTGGTATTCCGGCCGCACAAAGGAGCGTCCCATTTCCACGGCGGGTCCCAGCTTTTCAAGGAAACATTCATCAAACTGGAACAGACTGCGGGAGTACAATCCTTGAACACCTATGTCACGGAGGATGCAATCCACCTGCCCCAAACGGTATGCACCAACAACGCCCTGTTCTTTGCGATTCCAGACAAATATATGAAGGTAATAGCTATCAAATTCATCCAGATCGGAGCTTCTGCCGGTGCCTTCACCGACTTGCCTGAAGGTCACCTCTCGCAACCGACCAATCTCTTGAAGCACGTAAGGAATCTCGTCTGACTTACAGCACCAGACCTCATAATCACTTTTACTTAACAACAAGGATGAAAGTGGCAGACTATCGATATCCTGCTGCAGGAGTCTGGTGTTAAGTGGGGCTGTAATGCTTTCTTGCTCTTCCGAAGGGAAAGACTCAGAGCTGTCAGAATCTGCGACTAAACCTTCTTTCAATAGAAAGGTTTTTGTCCGCAGAGTCTTGGTCAGCATCACTTCAGAGTCCAAGCTCTTGAAATAATGGTATGGCTCAATAGCACCTGCACGCCAAGAGATCGGTTTACTCTTCTTATTAGTCAGCTCTCGAACCAGCCACAGCGTTCGCAATACAGGGTGAACAGTTCCAAGGCCATGAAAGAACCAGCTATTACGCCCTTCAAAGTAAATCGGTAAGACCGCAGCTTTCGACGTTTGAATAATTCGACTGGCCGCATGCCGCCATGGTGCCTCCTCTATTGTTTTGCTTTGCCAATTCCAGGCAGCGACCTGTCCGGCAGGAAAAATAATCAGGGCTCCACCTGCTTGAACCCAGCTGGCCGCCTCCTCAACGGAGCGCTGGTTTGCGGCTATTCTCTGCTCTCGGGTTACCGAATACGAGGAATCACTAAAGATATCCACACCAATAAACAGATCTTTCAGCTCGGGCAGTCGATTTAAAAATTCATTGGATAAGACTTTCACATCCGGTCTGCATTGCAAAAGGGCATCCATAAGAATCAGCCCTTCGGCGCCACCAAAAGGATGGTTAGCAACGACAACCAAAGGCTCTCCTTTACGGGTAGAGATAGATTCACCAGCCTGCCGGCTATGAATACCCAGAACCTCCAAAGCCTTAACCACAAAGCGTCCATTTTTCTCATTATGGATATGCTTTCTATACAGCTTATCGAGATGACTTAAGCCAGTGATGTGCTCAAGAATTTTGATGATCCAGCTACGGCGACCTTGATAGGTCAGCTGGAAAGGGGATGTGCCGGACATATGCAGCCTTATTATTATTTTTATTAGCTAAAGCATGGAAGCTGCTTAGACTTCCTGATCCTGGTCGTGAAGCTCCATAACGATAACGATAAGTGAGGCCAGCAATACGGCACAGGCATTCACAAACAGCAAACCGCCATCATCGCCAACGATATTTCCACGCTCATCAAATACCGGCATATTTATGCCCAGAGGTGTAAACAAATGGAAAAAGACGGCTCCCGCCATGGTACCGGCAGCCATCAGTGCGCCGACTAAGCGAAAGCCAAATAACAGAAACACCGCCGCGACCAATTCAAAAATTCCAACGCCCCAGGCCCCATATTCTCCAAACCAGTCAAAGCCGGACCAGGCTCCGAGAGTACCGAAAATATGAACCGTCTCCGGTGCACCGGTAAACTTGAAAAATAGCGACTGTATAAACACAAACGCGATATACAGACAGAGAATGACTCGAACTATGGATTTCATGTTTGCCTCCCTGGCGCACACTTCCTGTTTTTTACATCTACCCATAAAGATATAGCTTAGGATTCAGTACGGAATTTAACAGCGCCGCTTATTCTGTATCCGGATACTGCCTGCCTACCCAAAGCTCACGGACCAGACCTTTTATAATCTGCGCAACCGATCCAGCCTTATGGCCTTTGCTCCGATTCACCGCACCGATCTCAAACAAGGTGTTGTATTGTGAGAACAGTGTTCTATACACCTCAGTGAGTGATGAGTCCGCATCCCAGATATGGGCCGCCTCACTACTGATCCCATTAATCTCAACAATACGCAGCTCTTTGCCTTCTTTTAAGCTGTGCTCATTGGCAAAGCGCACATCGAACCGGCCAAAGTAAAAGCCATCAATATCCTTACAGATCTGGTCAAACGCTGTGGTCAACTCTTCTGTAATCAGGCGGCGACCATCCTTGAAAATCGCCCCACGGCTATGACTTCCGGCAAAAGCCAGCCGAAATGGCTGCCCTTGCTCCAAAACATCATCGAGATAATTTTTATGCCGTTTCAGATACAGGTGCGTGAGCTTTCCCGCTCGTGGGTCAGCCTCGATAAGTGTTCTTAATGTATCTACTCCATTGCCATAAACATAAGGCTGGTACTTTAAGGTTAAGGAAAAGATCTGCCCTCGAGACTCACCAGGATGACGAATATAAAAAATGCCGGCTTCAGGCTCCCAGGGGATGAGTTCCTGCAGAATAACCGTTTCCCTATTTGGAAAATCCTGAAAGTACTCTTCAAGCTGAGCAGAAGCTCTGATAATCCTGACGCCTTCGCCACGGCATCCCATATCCGGCTTGGCAATAATGGGATAAGACAACCCGGCTTCCTTCATTTCCTTTGCGGCCAGCTTTGTGGTGGCCTGAATATCGGATCTGTTATTAATAATCCGACACCATGGCGCAATAAACTGGCTCGCATACAAGCCGGCTTGCAGAAAATTTTCAGCCTTGGATTCACCAACCAGCCCACCAAGATGAAATCCGGGATTAGCAGAAAGAGGAACCGTTAAACCACGGAAGCGTAAGGCTTTATAAAGCCACAAAAAGAATATGGGTAAATAGACAATAAAGGTTGGCCAGAATTCAAAATACGCAATGGATCGAGAGCTCTTTTTTACCAGCGGCGGCATTCCCACATGGGAGCGTTTAGCCGCAAAAGTTGGTTTTATTGCCTGCTCAATCAGTTGATCATCCCTGCTTCCCTGCATTCCTTCGCTCCAGATAAGCCCTGATCGCGAATTTCATACACCATTGCATCATGTACAAAACAGCCGCCACCAGTGGCAGTAGAACCCACTTCCCGATATCGGGATCAATGCCGAACTTATTCAACCAGAGCGCAGCTTGTGAAGAGTTCCAGAGATTCTTCCCTCCGTACAGCAGTCCCCCATAAACCAGCAGCATCCACAAACAACCGGCAACACTTACCCCCAAGATAAACACTTTTAAGGGAATCGAAAACCACCCACAGGATAAATAACAAGGTAAACGCAAACCGGGGGCAAAGCGCACCAAAAGAATCGTTAACAGTGCATTCTCTTTTAACCAGCCTCCGATTTTTTGTGATGCATGCTTTTGTTTCCAGTGCTGCAAAAGCTTTAAAGAAGATGACCATGCCCCCAGGGTATAAAGAAGGATATCGCCAACCACAATACCAAGAAGCAGAGCAGAAAACCCTCCAAACTCAGATATTCCCTCCTGCAGGACAAGCATCACACCAGCAACAATAGCGGCATCTTCAAGAACAAATGTCCCTAGAAACAAAGCCATCCAGAGTAAAACTGGCGAAGAAAAAAGATACCCTTCAAAAAAGATCATTCCATCCATGACATTTTATCCAGATTTTTAATTAATAGATGCCCTGTTCACGAGGTAACACATCACCAACAATACGTGACCGCTTGTAAAAGTAGCTCAACACTGATTGATACACTCCTAATACATTTTTCCAATAAGCGGTATAAACAAACATTATTAATAAAATTTTATGCTTTCCAACCAAAATCCAATCAATCAAGTTGACAATTAATGATTTTTTTAGGACTATCCAGCCGTATTGGGAACTTCCAGAAAAATTATTCGCCTTGACCAAGTATTGAATTGAATACATAAATCAGATCAATTTATGAGCCACCATTAGCGGACAGGCTTCTGATTATTTGATTGCTGTCAGGACAGAATACCAATAACGCTCATTCAAGATTTTAATAAAGGTAATATATCATGAATATGTTTGAAGAAATCATGCATCGTCTGTCCAGCAAAACTCGTATGCGTGGCCTGTTCAAAGATGTACACCTTGAAGACATGGAGCGCATTGTTGAACGCATGCAGGCTCTGATTGACGAGAAGCGTGCTGAGCAGCAAGCTGCGGAAGAAAAGAACAAGGAAAAAGCTGAAAGCATCGAGCAGATTCGCAAAATGCTGGAAGAGAAGGGCCTGTCCCTGTCCGACCTGGGCGGTTCCGAAGACGCTCTGCCAAAGAAGCGTCGTAACGTTAGCAAGCATAACTTTGAATACGTAACCAAAGCTGGCGACACTGTAACCTGGTACGGCTCTACTACCGGCCGTCTGCCTAAAGAATTCCAGCTGTACCTGGAAGAAACTGGCAAGAAGCGTCAGGACTGCATCGTAGGCGGCAGCGAAGAAGAGTAATCTTTGCCCGCAATAAAAAAGGAGGCTTGAAGCCTCCTTTTTTATTGCCACAAATAAATTCAATAACGATTTATCAGAGCAGGTTTCTCACCAACAGAGAAAACTCATCCGGGTTAACACCCTCCGGACGAGGAATTTTTACACGGTGACCAGAACCTGGTGCTTCAGAAACAGACTCACCTTTTTTGTTCTCGATATGATCGAGTACAAAAGCCGCATTGCCTTTCGGCGTCATCAGCTCAACAACATCGCCTTTATTAAAGCGATTCTTCACATCAATCGTGATGAACTTATCATCGGCATCCACAACCTCACCAACAAACTGCTGTTTGGTACCAACAGAGCTGCCATGAGTATAGTTCTGATATTCATCATGAACGTGGCGACGATAAAAACCTTCGGTGTAACCACGGCTCGCCAGATTCTCCAGCGTATCCATTAATTCCATATTAAATGGACGGCCAGCAGCGGCATCATCAATCGCCTGACGATAAACCTGCGCCGTACGCGCCACATAGTAGTGAGACTTGGTACGACCTTCGATCTTCAGGGAATGCACACCCATCTCGGTCAGACGCTGCACATGCTGAATCGCACGCAGGTCTTTAGAGTTCATGATGTAGGTGCCGTGCTCATCTTCAAATGCCGGCATATATTCATCCGGACGATTACCTTCCTGCAACAGGAAGATCTTATCGGAAGGCTGTCCATCGCCCAGCGTTGGCTGACCTTCCGGGCCTTCCATTTTGGCGGCAGGGTCATACTGAACAGGAACGACATCACCTTCAGAAGTCTCTTTCGCTTCGTGAGCATCGTACTTCCAGCGGCAGGCGTTCGTGCAGGTACCCTGGTTCGGATCACGCTTATTCATGTAACCGGAGAGCAGGCAACGGCCCGAGTAGGCAATACACAGCGCGCCGTGAACAAACACTTCCAGCTCAGTATCCGGACACTCTTCACGGATTTCCTGAATCTCATCCAGAGACAGTTCGCGGGAAAGAATAATCCGGCTAACACCTTGCTGAGCCCAGAACTTAACCGTGGCAAAGTTGACCACATTAGCCTGAACAGAAAGGTGGACTTCGGTTTCTGGCCAGCGCTCTTTCACCATCATCACCAGACCCGGATCGGACATAATCAACGCATCCGGATTCATGGCAATCACAGGCTCCATATCACGCATAAAGGTTTTCACCTTGGCGTTGTGGGGAGCGATATTGCTGGCGAGATAAAACTTTTTACCCAGAGAGTGGGCTTCCTCGATCCCTTTGCCAAGGTTCTCGAGTTTGAAATCATTATTGCGCACCCGCAGGCTGTAACGGGGCTGGCCGGCGTAAACAGCATCTGCCCCATACGCGTAGGCAAAGCGCATGTTGCGCAGCGTACCGGCGGGTGACAGAAGTTCTGGCTTAATCATAAAACCTGCCTGAGTAGAAACAGCCCCGAGGGGCCGGATTGGTGCTTTTTGAACCTACGAAAAAACCCGCACCAGGCGGGTTTTTTCTTTTTATCTGACCGGTGTCAGAAGAGGCTGCAAGCCCAGAAGCAAAATCTTACTTGATTTTGGCTTCCTTAAACTCAACGTGCTTGCGTACCTTTGGATCGTACTTCTTGAAAACAAGCTTGTCCGGAGTGTTACGCTTGTTTTTGGTAGTGGTGTAGAAGTAACCAGTACCTGCAGTAGAAACCAGCTTGATCTTTTCGCGAATAGCCTTAGCCATTGTCAGTATCCTCTCGAGAAACTAGTCAGGATTAGACGCGTTCGCCACGAGCACGCAGCTCGGACAGAACGGAGTCAATGCCTTTCTTGTCAATGATACGCATACCCTTGGAGGATACACGCAGACGTACGAAGCGCTTCTCGGACTCTACCCAAAAACGATGGTAGTGCAGGTTAGGCAGAAAACGACGACGCGTTTTGTTGTTCGCGTGGGAAACGTTGTTGCCGACAGCAGGGCGCTTGCCGGTTACCTGGCAAACTCTAGACATGTTATTAGCCTCATCTAACACTTGCTGGTCGGCAGAGGTACCGACAGCTAGCAATTTAAACCGGATGCCATCTCAAAATTGAGTGACAGCTTAATCTTCTGGGGCATCAAGCGGTGATCCGGACTCAAAGACCCGGCTTTATACCAGAAAGGTATCAGCCAGACAAGAAATTATGTTCTTTTTATTCAAAAGAGAAACGCTAGTACAACACAAATAATCGGCTATTCACACCCTTAATTCGGAATCACATCAATCCCCGTTCGGCCAGAGAAACCGTGGCTCCATCACCCACAACCATATGATCCAGCACCCTTACATCAATCAATTCCAAAGCGTGACTTAACCGTTTAGTAATGCGTATATCTGCATCAGAAGGTTCTGCGATACCCGATGGGTGATTATGAGCAAATACCACAGCAGCAGCATTATGACTTAATGCTCTTCTAACCACTTCTCTTGGATATACCGCTGCTCCATCAATCGTTCCCTGAAACAACTCTTCAAAAGCCAATGGTCGGTGTCGATTATCAAGAAACAGGCAACAAAAACATTCCGCAGGTTTATCTCTTAGTTTCATCTGCAGATAACTGCGGGTGTGAATAGATGAGGTTAGAGCATCCTCACGAAACAACACTTCTTTCTGATGACGGCGCGCCATTTCCAGCACCGCCTGTAACTGAGCAAATTTAGCTGAGCCCAGACCGTGATGGTTACAAAACTCGTTCTGATCGGCCTGTAACAGCAATCTCAGGCTGCCGAAGCCGGTTAACAGCTGGCGGGCAAGATCTACAGCCGAAAGGCCTGAGACACCCGTACGGAGGAAAATAGCCAGCAGCTCTGCATCACTCAAAGCTTCCGCACCCAGCGACAACAGCTTTTCCCGTGGCCGCTCATCGGCCGGCCAGTCTGTAATTGCCATAAGCCCCCTTCATAGAAGAGAAGAAGGTAGATCATTTTGGCAATTGCTCCCGCGAGATAGATATAATGCTGCGATCAAGGCAGAAACTGAAGTCCCCACTCGCTATGCAAAATCTGCACAGGCTTAACAACAAGCGCATTCTGCTCGGCATTACCGGCGGTATTGCGGCTTACAAATCCGCAGAACTGGTACGCCATATCCGCAAGGCAGGCGCTGAAGTTCACGTCGTTATGACCCCGGCCGCCTGTGAGTTTATTACTCCGCTTACGCTACAGGCGCTCTCCGGCAACCCTGTGCATACCAGCATGCTGGATCCAAAGGCAGAAGCGGGTATGGGCCATATTGAACTGGCCAAATGGGCCGATGCGGTATTGATTGCTCCGGCCAGTGCCGATTTTATCGCCCGCATGACTGCAGGAATGGGCAACGATCTGCTCTCCACCCTCTGTCTGGTGACCAACGCACCGGTTTATCTGGCACCAGCCATGAACCAGGGTATGTGGCTGGATACTGCCACCCAAAAGAACTGTGAAACTCTTAAAGACCGTGGCGTAACACTTTTCGGGCCGGATGAAGGCTATCAGGCCTGTGGCGATGTCGGCCCCGGTCGCATGTTGGATCCGGAAGTTATCCTCCAACATCTGGTTGGTCATCTGGAAAGCGGACTACTTGCAGGCAAGAAAGTGGTTATTACCGCGGGGCCGACCCGGGAGGCCATCGACCCGGTTCGTTACATTTCCAACCACAGCTCAGGAAAGATGGGCTTTGCCCTGGCAGCCGCAGCAGCGGAAGCTGGCGCCACTGTTACTCTAATTGCCGGCCCGGTTCATCTGCCAACACCGGAACGAGTGCAGCGTGTGGACGTTATTACCGCACGGGACATGCACACCGCAGCAATGGAACACACGGAAGGCAGCGACCTGTTTATCGGCTGCGCAGCTGTTGCAGACTATCGTCCGGAAACTATTGCCGAATCCAAGATCAAGAAAGATCCGAACAGTCCGGACCAGACTTTGGACATCAAGCTGGTACGTAATCCGGATGTGGTTGCTTCTGTTGCCGCGAAAGACAACCGCCCGTTTGTGATTGGCTTTGCAGCAGAAACCCACAATGTAATCGAGTACGCGCAAGATAAGCTCAAGCGTAAAAAGCTCGACCTGATTATTGCCAACGATGTGAGCGACACCAGCATCGGCTTTAACAGTGAAGAGAACGCAGTCACTCTGGTGGGTGCAGATTTTGAAGAGACGCTGGATAAATGCTCCAAGCGTCAACTGGCCGGACACCTGATTGAGCTAATCGCTCAACAGTACAATTTGCAGACCAGCAACTAATTCAACGGATGGAGACGCACATGCACCTGAAAACCCGCATTCTGGATTCCCGCCTCGGTAACGAGTTTCCACTGCCAGCCTATGCTACTGAAGGCTCCGCCGGTCTGGATCTGCGCGCCATGCTGGATGAGCCACTAACACTCGAGCCGGGTCAGACCCAACTGCTGCCAACCGGTCTGGCCATTCATCTGGAAGATGCTGGTTATGCTGCCATGATCCTGCCTCGCTCCGGCCTGGGCCACAAACACGGCATCGTGCTGGGTAATCTGGTGGGTCTGATTGACTCCGATTACCAGGGTCAGCTGATGGTGTCCTGCTGGAACCGTGGCAACACTACCTTCACCGTTGAACCAGGTGAGCGTATTGCCCAGCTGGTTATCGTTCCAGTTCTGCAAGCCAAGCTCGATATCGTCGACAGTTTCGACGAAACCGACCGTGGCGAGGGCGGCTTCGGCTCTTCAGGCAGAAGCTGAAACCCTCCAAGCCATAGTAAAAGAGCGCCATGCAGTTAAAACTGCATCGCAAAAGGCTTTTTAAAACACAGGTTGATCAGGCAATCGCTGTCAGCCTGTGGCAACATAGAGAGCTGCACCTTCAAAGTTCTATAGAATCAACGGATTCTTCCTGAGTAAAAGCAATCATAAGGCGGGGAAGAGATGGCGCTTGCGGACAAATTTCCGGGCAAATCGGGTAAAAAATCACCCAAAGAGAAGCCAGCAAAACCAAAGGGCAAGAAGGCTAAGTCTGCTGCTTCCTCATCCAGGCAAACACCGAATATTCTTCCAGCAACAGGCATTGCTGCAGCCCTATTCCTCGTTATTTTCACAGCTATTTACTACCTGAACATCTTTGCCCCAGAAACAAAGTCCCGAGAGATTAACCTTCAGGCTGCCAGCGAACTGGCCGCTGGTCAGCTGCGTAATTTTTTGTTTGAGCAGCAACAGCTGGCCAAAAAACTGGCCGAGCAGCCGCAAGTGATTCAGGCACTCTCGACTCAAGCAACCCGTAAGGCCGTTGAGTCGTCCATAAGCCTTGGCTTACCAGCTCAGGGCAGCGTACAGATATTCTCCACCACTCAGGCCAGCGAAGGCTTACCCGAGGCCGGCTTTGCCATCAATGATCTGGCACGTCGAAGCATCAGCGGTGCAGCGACCAAACCGGAAGCTGCGCGGATGAATAACGCCTGGAAGGTGATTTCCGCCAGCCCGATTAAGAAAGGCGACAGCATTGCAGGCGCTGTGGTTGTCTCCACACCCATTCTGCCTCTGCAAAAAACACTGCAGCTAATCACAGCCAATGGCTCAGGTGTTCAGGTCTCTCAATCCGGCACCCAGCAGGCAGTCATTGTGGTCGGTAGCCCGACATCAAGTCCTGTCACGGTTACCGTGCCCGGTTATGACTGGTCGGTACAATACTCAGCACCCGCCTATGACATTATGCAATCACTCTGGTGGACGCTGGTTCTGGCGTTGCTGATTACAACGGGTGTTGTCTATGCGCTTTTACGCTCAGTGTCTTCAGTCTCCAATAAGCCAGTTACGGCGGATATCAGTCTTCTCGAAGGCCTGTTAAGAGATATTGCCTCAGGTCGCCAGCCTCAATCCGGCGGATTTAACGAACCCGCCTTTCAGCCTGTCGCCCAACTGGCGATTGAACTGTTTGGCCGAAAAGCCAGCCCAGTATCAGACGTTCCTCCGCCCAAACCAAAGGCTGTCCAAGTAGAGGATGAACTGCTGGTTTCTGAGGAGCCCGAGAAAGAAATAGAAGAACAGCCGGAGCAACAAAAGCCTCAACCAGCCGTTGCACAAAAGCAGCCAGAGCCAACAGTCGAAGAGAATTTCGACTCTCCACTGTTCAACGACATTGATGACGATGCTTTTGCGAATCTGGACTCTCTGGATGATCTCGAAGACATTACAGAAACTGCAGACACCGGAACCGCTGTAACACAAACGCCTGATATTCCTGCCAGCATCTTCCGCGCCTACGATATTCGTGGCGAAGTCGGCGTTACCCTCCAACCGGAATACGCCAGCCTTATAGGCCAGGCTGTTGCCAGCGAAGCTTTGGCACGGGGAGAGAAAAGCCTGATTGTTGCCAACGATGGTCGCCTCTCAAGTCCGGAGCTTCGTGAAAAACTGGTTGAAGGTATTCTTTCAACGGGCTGCAACGTGGTATCCATCGGCACAGTGCCAACACCGGTGCTGTACTTTGCCACCCATGAGCTTGAATCCAGCTCGGGCGTTATGATTACCGGCAGCCACAACCCTGCCAGCTACAACGGATTCAAGATTGTGATTGCCGGGGAGACTCTGGCAGAGGAAGAGATTCAAAACCTCTATCAGCGCATTCAGTCCCAGGGTTTTGCCCAGGGCAAGGGCCATGCGTCTTCGGTTGATATAACGCCAATCTATCAGCAACGTATTCTCGATGATGTTGTTCTCGCCAGCCCGCTCAAGATTGTTATCGACTGCGGCAATGGTGTGGCCGGTAATACCGCGCCACAACTGTTCGAGCAGTTGGGCTGCGATGTTGTACAGCTCTATTGCGATATAGACGGCAACTTCCCGAACCATCATCCCGACCCGGGCCAGCCTGCCAATATCTCGGCTCTCATCGAGACGGTGAAAAAGGAAAACGCTGATATTGGTATTGCCTTTGATGGCGACGGTGACCGGGTTGGACTGGTTACCAATGCCGGCACCATTATTTATCCTGACAAGCTGCTGATGCTGCTGGCCAAAGATGTTGTCTCCCGCAACCCGGGGGCCGATATTATCTTTGATGTAAAATGCACACGTCGTCTAAACGCCTTGATCAGCGGTTATGGTGGCCGTCCGGTTATGTGGAAATCCGGTCACTCGTTAATTAAGCGCAAGATGCGCGAAACCGGCGCCCTTCTGGCTGGAGAGATGAGCGGACACATCTTCTTCAAAGAACGTTGGTACGGCTTTGACGACGGCATCTACAGCGCGGCTCGCATCGCCGAAGTGCTGGCTACAGAAGGTAGAGATGCAGAGACGGTCTTTAATTCCTTCCCGGCGACCGTCAGCACGCCAGAAATCAGCGTGACCGTTGGCGATGACAACAAGTTTGGCCTGATGCAAAAGATCTCTGCCAAAGCGCAGTTTGGTGAAGCCAGTATCAATACCATCGACGGCGTGCGGGTTGATTATCCCTGGGGCTGGGGTCTTGTTCGGGCATCGAACACCACTCCGGCGCTGGTGTTCCGCTTTGAGGCGGACAATGATGAAAACCTCGGCAAGGTTCAAAGAACCTTCCGGGAACAGATCATGCAGATAGAACCGCGCCTGACGCTCCCGTTTTGACATTAACATTTTCAAGACAATAACCTTTTCAAAGGTATCCGGTAAAACGGCTACTTTTGAACGGGCTTCAGGCGACCAAACACAGTCAGACAATAAGTACAGCAATGGGTGAGAACAACGTGACTACAAGTAAAGTCTCAGAAGAACAGGAGCAACATGCCGCTTCCCTCTCTAACTCTACCATCGCAAATGTTCTGACCAAGGCCTTGCCTTACCTGCAGCGCTTTGCCGGCCAAACTTTCGTGATCAAATATGGCGGCAATGCCATGGAGAGCGAAGAACTGCAGAATAGTTTTGCCCGGGACATCGTGCTGCTGAAAGCCGTTGGCATTAATCCGGTTGTGGTTCACGGCGGCGGCCCGCAGATTGGTCAGCTGCTGGAACGGCTGAGCATCAAGTCACAGTTCATCAATGGCATGCGGGTGACCGACAGCGAAACCATGGACGTTGTCCAGATGGTGCTTGGCGGACTGGTCAATAAAGAGATCGTCAGCCTGATCAACCGTAATGGCGGCCGCGCTATTGGTATCACTGGCAAAGACGGTGACTTTATTTGGGCCAGGAAACTCACGGGCTTTAATGAGGTTGCCTCTGCCGGTGGGCGGGAAATTGTCGATATTGGCCAGGTAGGCGAGGTAAAATCCATCAACACAGACATTCTCAAGATGCTTGAGAATTCTGATTTCATCCCGGTTATTGCTCCCATTGGTGTTGATGAACAGGGTAAATCCTATAACATCAACGCCGACCTTGTAGCCGGCAAGCTGGCGGAGGTTCTCAAGGCCGAGAAGCTCATCCTGCTGACCAATACCCGTGGCGTTCTGGACAACGACGGTAACACCGTGACCGGCCTGAACGTGGACGATGTACGGAATCTGATTGACGAAGGCACGATCTATGGTGGTATGCTCCCCAAGATTCAGTGCGCTCTGGACGCCGTTCAATCCGGCGTAAATGGCGTCCATATCGTAGATGGACGTGTCATCCACGCTGTTCTGCTGGAGATATTCACAGAGCAGGGCGTTGGCACCATGATCCACTCTTCCCCCGTTTCACCAACCCGTAATACATAGCACCGAATGGAAAAGGTAGAGCAAGCAAACCTGCAGGACATCACGCGCAATGAAACTGCACGTAAAGAGTCTGCAGCCAGGGAGAAAGTTTCCCGTAAAGACCAGATCCTCCAGACTCTGGCCCATATGCTGGAAACCAGCCCGGGTGAGCGTATTACTACGGCTCGTCTGGCTCAGGAGGTTGGTGTTTCGGAAGCGGCCCTGTATCGTCATTTCCCCAGCAAGGCCAAGATGTTCGAGGGACTGATCCAGTTCATCGAAGAAACCCTGTTCTCCAGAATCACCCGCATTGTCAGCGATGAAGCCGGCTCTCTGGTTGCCTGTCAGCGCATCCTGACGCTACTTCTGCTGTTCTGTGAGAAGAACCCGGGCCTGACCCGTATTCTGACCGGCGATGCACTTAACGGTGAAACTGACCGTCTGCGCACCCGTGTTATTCAGTTGTTTGATCGTCTGGAAACCCAGATCCGTCAGGTGCTGCGCGATGCGGAGATCAAGGAAGGGTTGCGGACCAGCCTGACTCAGACTGCAACCGCCAACATGCTGCTGGCGCTGGCCGAAGGCCGTATCAGCCAGTTTGTACGCAGCCGTTTCCGTCAGAAGCCCTCCGAAAACTGGGATGACCAGTGGGCAGCTGTCAGCAAAATTATTTTCCGGTAAGAAGATTGCGATTTAGATGGTTCCCACGCTTAGCGTGGGAACCAATCACGTAGGAATAACGACGGCTTAGCCAGCTTTGTGGAAGCGGATAACAGAGTCATCCCAGAACACGAACAGATCACCATTGCGTGAATCCATCACCGGATAACGTTCCTCTCTGGCAAAGGCTACCTTCGAGGTTTTCCCGGCACGGGTAAACTCTTTACGGAAGTACACCACAACAATTTCATTGTCACGGTTCAAAGACCAGTTGCCGCGCCACTTCTCAATACCGTAATCGCCATTACGTATGAGAAGGAAACGCCCGCCATCCTCAGCCTGCCAGGTAATCACATCAGCACCTGACTCAACGGGTTCCCACTCACCGGAAACATCTTTCTCGGCCAGCTTCAGGTTTTCATTGCGCTGATCGACCTTCTTCTCTCCATGGAGAAGAAAATTAACCCGATCCTTACGCATGGCGTACTCGGCCCGCAGCTCGTCCTTCTCTTTGCCGAAGGCTTCAATGTCCAGCTGGAAGCGCTTTTTACCAGCCTGAATATTTTTCATTTCCTGGATCAGGGCATCCGGAACCTTCTGACCAGAGCGCTCCATACCCGCAGCCTGAGCCTGTTTCTTTTCAAACTGAAGCTGCTGTCTCTGGATATTGCCCTGGATAACCTCGATACGGGTATCAATCTCGGCCAGAAGCCGCTCAAGGGAGCGGTCAACATCTTCTACGCTGTTAAACAGCCGTAGAAGCTCTGCATCCTTTTCCGCCTGAACCTTTGCAACTGCATCCTGCTGTTTCTCAAGCTCCCGCTTTAACAGCAAGGCCTGACGGGCTTCATCGGTCAGCTCCGGCTTGACCACTTCCAGCACTTTGCCGCTCTCAGACAAAACTTCATAACCCCGAGGCGCTGCTTCCCTTGGGACCTGAGTGGAAATCACAACTTCACCCTGATCATTCACATAACGGAATAATTGGGCAGCAGAACTCTGGGCCGGAAACGTTCCAGCCATAATCAAAGTGATACCGAACAGCCTGACCAGTTGATTCAAGGTGCGTACGTCCGTGAGCGGCAAAAATTAAATTTTTAAGTGTTAAACACCGTAGCGATTTCTGTAGTCTTGAATCGCCTGTGCATATTGTTTGAGACTATCATCTTCAGCAATGAATTCCATTATCTGGGTCAAGCTGACAATGCTGATTACCGGAATTTTGTAATCCCGTTCAACTTCCTGAGCCGCAGACAATTCACCCAGCCCTTTTTCCTGACGATCAATACAAATCACCACGCAGGCAGGATCAGCACCATTGGCAGAAATCAGCTCCATGGATTCACGGATAGCGGTGCCGGCTGTCATCACATCATCAACAATGGCAATACGACCCTGCAGAGGCGCACCGACCAAAGTGCCACCTTCGCCGTGATCCTTGGCTTCCTTGCGGTTGAAACACCATGGCTTATCAAGATTATGCTGATCGGCAAGTGCAATGGTTGCTGCAGATGCGAGAGGGATGCCTTTATAGGCCGGGCCAAAGACAACGTCATATTCAACGCCGGCATCCGTCAGAGCCTGAGCATAAAAGCGGCCGAGGGCAGCGAGTGCTTTTCCGCTGTTAAACAGACCCGCATTGAAGAAGTAAGGAGACACACGACCGGATTTAAGAGTGAATTCACCGAACTTTAATACCTGGTGTTCGATGGCGAAGCGAATAAAATCACGCTGGTAATCTTTCATGTGCGACCCTGAATCAAAAACATTTCATTGTTATGCTCAGCGGGTGCTAGAGCGACCTTATTCTACCAACTTCCCAGAAAATCGCTGCCCCTTCGTAAAGTTACTTAATGTTACCGTATAGTCATGTTCACTGGCCGGGAGTATCATATCCGTTAGTTTTGAACAGATTACGAACGGCTAACTTCGATTTAGCCCGCTTAAGAACCGCTATATCCACCAGCTTCAAGTAGTTTGTACCGCTTAAAAACAGCCAATAACGTAGCGGCGGATAGTACAGGACCCCTGCATGAGAGTTATCAGCTTCAACTGTGAAGGTATTTTCAACGCAGCTGAAAAGGGCTTTTTCGATTGGGCTCAGGATCAGGATGCTGATGTCATCTGCCTTCAGGATATCCGTGCCCGGGAAAATGATCTGATTGATGCACCGTTCACTCCGGACGGGTATTTCAGTTACTTCTTTGAAGACTACACCCGCCATGCAGGCCAGGGTGGCGTCGCGATTTATACACGTACACCGCCAAAGGCAATTATCTCCGGCCTGAGCATGCATGAGGCCGATGTTCACGGTCTCTATCTGCAGGCAGACTTCGACAAAATCAGCATCGGTACTCTGCTGGTTCCAGAAACGGATAACTCTCCGGAATCTCTGAACTGGCGTTTCAAGTTTATGGAAGAGTATCTGGACTACCTGAACAAGCAGCGCCGCAAGCGCCGTGAGTTTATTACCTGCGGCAGCTGGCAGGTGGCCCACAAGAAGATTGACCTGGCCAACTGGCGTAAAGCCCAGGAAAAGCCTGGCTTCCTGCCACCAGAACGCGGATGGATGGATGAGATCCTTGGCGGCATGGATTATGTCGATACTTACCGCGAGGTCGATCGTGAAGGTGGCAAGTATTCCTTCTGGCCAACGGATGAAGCCCGTGAACAGAATGATGGCTACCGGTTCGACTACCAGGTTTCAACGCCAAGCATGAAGCACAGAGTATTGCACTCCGGCATTTACTCCGGCTTAGAGTTCTCTCGCCATGCACCGGTCATCGTTGATTACGACTGGGAACTGTCCATCTAACACTCCAGATGAAACCAAAAAGCCAGACTCTGCAGTCTGGCTTTTTGGTATTACATCATTCGCACTTTTAATGAGGACATTTCGCCCAGGTGCGCTTGCCTTCATAAGGTCTTGAGAACTCTTCAAAGTAATCAAAGGTTCCACACTTCCCGCAGCGCAGCTTGCCATTACAGTTATTGATCGGCTTGGTGCAGTAGCGAACATCACTCAGTTCAGTCGAACGCCAGAGACGCCCAGCTCGAATATCTTCATCACTCCACTCGCATGGCGTTCTCTTACATTCACACTTCATCAGATTGCCTTCAATCTTGCACCTGCGGCAGGTCCAATTATCAAACATCCAGGCAAGATCAGACTGACAGACCAAACGCCCCTTGGCGAACGAGACACTTCTACCACGACACTGCCCCGGATCAATCCAGGTACGGATGGTATCGGCGAAGAAACCACTTCCCGTTTTACACAGACAAGACAGCTTGCCGTTTTTCATCGAGCAGGCTTTGCAGAACTGCTCATAATCACCTTTCGGGAAACTATTGGGATCAGGCTTCATCTCTGGCCGTGGTTGTGGTTGAGGCTTCGGCTTTGGTTTCTCGACAACAGGCTCCTGGGGAACGGGTTTAGGCACAACAGGTTCCTCTGGTGCCGGAACAATATCTTCACTATCCACTACCTCTGGGTCTTCCAGCACAGGAGCGTCAACGATTGGCTCATCAACCTCCGGTTCCGTGGTCGGCTCTTTATTTTCTTCTTCCGTGCGATCAGGCTGCTCCCGATTTGGTTCGTCCTGATTCACCTCTTCTTCGCTGTCTGCGACAGGATCCTCAACAGGCTTCTGCTCTTCCAGCGGCTCATCCCGCTCCACAACATCATCAGGTGTACTGGTATTACACAACAGATATCCGCCCTGAAACTCAACCCGGCCCTCATCGCAACTATTGAGATCCAGCTTCTGTTCCAAAAATTCGCCCTTGTTATCCGGACAGTCGCAGCGTAATACACCGGTCTCGCTATTGATCGTACAGCTCCGACAAATCTCCAGATAATCCTCAACAGGAGGAACCGGCGCGGCCAGCACTGCAAACGAAGCCATCAGCAGCGGCAGTAAAAGAGTTCTTATCATCATGACATCCCTGTTTTTCTTTCTGCTTTACAACAGACTAGACAGGAATGTCGGCTCAGGCGGGTACTTTTAGATCCAGGCTCAGGTAGGTTGAAAACTCAGTAACAAAATCCACGGCAACACAGGCATGCACTCGCCCTTGTCGGTTTTGATACACAGCTTTGCGGGAGAGTGGAAACACCGGCTGATGCCAGATATCCGGAAAGATCTGGATTCCAAAACTGCCATCACAATAAAAGCCGACAAAGTCCTCAGGCTGCACATCATCACCCGGTAGAGCCAATAGCGCGATAAATGGCTGTCCATCCTGAGGATAAAACAACTGCCCGCCATCCGGATGGTAATTGGCTTCACGAATATAAACCTGAGTCGAGATAGATGGTTCGCCGGACTCCCTTGCATTAACCGGGTCACAAAACCAGCCCGTGACATAATGCCCATCTACAGCCAGGTTATGGGCAACCATGCAGTCTCCATCCCGGTAAAAGATAAACTCGTCCTCTACCGTACCCCCCTGATCACCAGTTCCTTTCTCGACAGGCCGCCAACCTTGAGCTGGCCAGGGTTTGATAATGATCTGTTCGCTCTCAAAGTCGTGAACGATACGCCCATACCTGGCAAAGCTTTCAGCGGTTGCCTTCACGACAGGCACTGGATGAATAGTAATGCCCGGTTCATGGAGAGAAACCGTTCTATCCATGACTACGCAGGGTGCGGGCTTTTTGAGTTCAATACTGTCCATATAATTATTCTGGCCCTACCAGCCTGCCACCATATCATCAGCCAAACCAAATGAGAGCGTCATACCCAAACCATTCAGAACAGCAAAGACCCAGTTATTATCACCAACAGATTCAGCGATATAAGATCTGACCGGGCTATAGGCATAACAACCCATCCAGCGTTCCTTAACTAAGGAACCAGCGAAGTTAAGCACCCTGCTCAGCTCGCTCATATAGAGTTCATCGATATAACTTTCCGAGAATATCTCGGGAGACGAACCGTATTTATGGGAGTCACCAACTATCATTTCGCCACTGGCACAACTACTCGCCAACGGATTAATCCCATACTCCAAAAGCCCCGGTCTTTGCTGCTGAATACTCTCGCGAAGGCTGAAGGTTTCCGGCAGATTAGTGAATGAGGCATAACGGGTCAGACTCGTTTCTGTCGCGACCGCACGCTTGGGTATCAGCTCTGGCGACAGCTGCAACCGGCTTACCTGCAGTGAGCAAACGGATAATTCCAATTCATGGGCAAGCTCGGGCAGCAGTTGTTTTAGCCCCGCACCGGTTGCACAAACCACTCTGTCAGCATCGTATTGCGTCTTAAGCGATTCGAGATCCTGAACAGAAGTATTGAACTGAAAGGAAACATTCCAGCGATCTTGCAGCCAGTTCGTTAACTGCGGCAAAGCGGTACGGGCATCAATCACTCTTTCCGATTCACTCAACAGTGCCATTTGCACCGCAGAGGAAAGCATGGGCAACCGTTCTCTGGCTGCATCACCGCCCATCAGAGAGACCTCCCTCTCGGACTTATGCCCGTCATAAAAAGCCTGAAGCACAGCCATACCTTCATCTGAACAAACCGGAATCACAGAGCCCCGATGAAAGGCAATACCGGCGCCCGTTAAAGTCTCATCCCAGACGGAAAGGCTCTTTTGGGCAATCTCATACTCAGCACCAGTTGTCGCCAGTGGAAAGACAAGACCGAAGTTTTGAATGGATGCTCCCAAAGCTCGGTCATTTTGCTCAACAACCGTAACCTTCCAGCCCCGTTTGGCAGCAGCCAAAGCCACTGCCAGACCGCCGATCCCGGCACCTATAACCAGAAGCGATTGGATCAAGGCTGCTCGCCCCGTGTCAGACGTTGCTCAATATCCCGAATACATTCGGGCAGGTCTGCAATAGTATCGACAACATAATGGGCGCCCGACTTATAAAGCCGCTCGTAGGCTTTAATTCGCAGCTTGTTCTGCTCAGTAGCCGACAATGCCTGCCACTCATCCAAATCCAAACCAACCTCATTGCCACTGATTGCCAGACCAACGGTCCACATCCCGGCATTCAAGCCTTCTTCGATACCTACACAACTGTCGTCCACTTTGACGCAGGCCTGAACACAGCTAACGCGCAGATCCAGCATATTTTTCAGGCACATTTCCGGCAACGGCCTGCCATGGCTCACATCATCCACACACACGGCACTTTCCGGCGTATAACCTTGGCCCTTGAGAATGGGCAGCAGTGCATCGAGCATTTCACGGTTATAGCCGGTGTTACCAGCCAGCTTCACACCGCTTTCCTTAAGATCATCCAGAACCTTCCTGGCTCCTGGAATCAGATCGCCACATTGGCCAATCACCTCAATCTGCAGAGGAATAAATTGGCTATAGAGTTCATCCAGCGTTTGCTCATTGGGTTTATGGCCAAAACGCTTTTCCCACTCCTGCTCAATTCTCGACATCTGCAACAACGCATGAATATGTTCACGCTTATGCGTTCCCATCGGAATACGGGCTTCATCAGCGGTAATAGCCACCCCGGCATCCGCAAAAAGACGACACAAAGCCTTTACCGGAGCCATTGAACCAAAATCCACAACGGTTCCGGCCATATCCATAATTACAGCTTCAACCGGACCACTGTAACGACGCTGATAGCACCAACTTTGATGACGCGTGCTCATGCTGTTATTACCTTTTCTGGGCATGAAGATAGAGAGTCTGTAGCAGGAGCCTCTGACAGCCAGTACATGCTGTCTTTCACAGCAGCAATCAGACGCTCAAAATCTTTCGGGAATACGTGTCCAATGGTTCCCACCCGAAAACAGGGTGCTTTGGACACCTTGCCGGGATAAATGACAAAGCCTTTGGCTTTCAGTAGGTCGTAGAACTTTTTGAATTCAAACGCAGGGTGATCAGGCGTGTAGAACGAGGTAATAATCGGGGACTGGCTTTCAACCGGCAAAAGACACTTAAAGCCCAATGCCTGCATCCCATCCACCAGCGTTCGATGATTATCCCGGTAGCGTTGGTAGCGGGCAGAAATACCACCTTCCTCATCCAGCTCTTTTAAAGCCTGTTGAAACGCCAACACCGTGTGGGTCGGTGAAGTGAACCGCCATTTACCGCCATTGTCTTCCATACAGCGCCATTGGGCGTAGAGATCAAGTGTTAACGACCGAGCTCGTCCGGCACATACAGCCAAAGCCTCTTCACGAGCGACGACAAAACCAAAACCGGGAACACCCTGAACACACTTATTCGCAGAGCTGATAAGAAAGTCAATACCCAGCCCATCAACATCTATGGGCACTCCACCAAAGCTGCTCATGGCATCAACAATCAGACAACATTGATGCTCTTTTACGACTTGAGCCAATTCCGGCAGTGGGTTCAGTCGCCCGGTCGTGGTTTCACAATGCACCAGCACAACATGAGTGATAAACGGATCAGACTGGAGCCTGTCTCGTACCATCTCCGGCGAGGTTTCCCCCAATTCACCGCAATCCAGAACATCATGCTTTATGCCCAGATAGCGGGCAATTTCAGCAATCCTTAAACCGTAAACACCATTGGCAATAATCAACAGGCGGTTATCTTCTGAAAGAACACTGCCGATCGTTGCCTCGACCGTTCCGGTTCCACAGCCCTGCATAAGAACCGTGGTATATCCCGAAGCCGATGTGGCAAGTTTGGTCAGGGCCGAGCGAATCCATTGGACTCTGTCGTTGTAGTCACAGTCCCAGGTACTTAAATCCTGATTCATCGCCGCCCGCACGCCAGGTGATGTGGTTAGTGGCCCTGGGGTCAGTAATAGATAGTCTTCGTGACTCTCATCGTAATGGGACTGCAATGATTCCGTCATAACCTCACCTGTACTGGTCAGTGTTTGCGGTGATTTATAGACCAGCATGCGTTCTTTGATTGAATGCTTTCTTGAAAACCACTCAACTGGTCTAGACCAAAAGTTTCGATGAGATTAATTTTCCCGTATGCTCTCGTCAAACAACGTTGTATGAATTTTTTGTTTCAGTCGCCCGCCCGTTCACATTAAGAGCGCACTTAATTTGGATACTCTTGAAGTCACAGATCAACCCGTTATCCGTCCTTCAACCTTGATGTTGAGAGGGCTGGAAAAGAGTATTCGTTCGCGGGAACTTTGCCCTGGAGATCGCCTGCCATCAGAGCGTGAGTTACAGGAGCAGTATGGATGCACACGCATAACTATCCGTGATGCGCTCTTACGATTGGCAGCCAGTGGCTTGATTTACCGACAGCCCCGCAAGGGCTGGTTTGTGACTCCGCCCAGACTGATCTGCAACCCCACACGACGCATTCACTTTCTGCACGATGCGCGCTCACAGGGATTTGTGCCATCCACAGAGCTCATCAGTTGCAAACAGGAACAGGCTGAAGGCGCGGCCTATGATGTACTGCAGGATCGTGATGTTTACAACATTTGTCGCCTGCGAAAACTGAATGGACGACCGGTTCTGATTGAGAACATGCATCTGCTCCAACACAGCTTTCCGGATTTGCATCTGCAGCAACTGGATAACTCCTTGACCGACCTGATGCGCAATCATTACCAGACTTATATCACGGGTGAAGAAGCCCGAATCTGCTCCACCGCGCTAGAAGACTGGCAGGCAGAACTTCTACAGGTGACGCCGGGAACACCAGCCATTCGCATCGAACGCACTCGCTTTGATCGCACCAACCGCGCGGTTGAGTTTGATATCGAATACTGGCTGCACGATGCCATTGAGCTACATGTGCGCTCATAGATTTCTGAAATAATTAACCCAACAAAACACTGTCACAAGAGTGTCACACTCACACTCTAGGATTTGCTGTGTCTGTAAGTGGTATAGACCAAAGATAAAAACTCTACCGGAGACACAGCCATGGGATACAAAACCGTACTGAAGGGACTTCTGCCTCTGGCAGCCACAGTTCTCTCCACCGGCGCATTTGCTGGTAAAACCGAGCTGACGGTTTATACCGCTTTTGAAGCTGATCAGCTCAAGGAATACGAAAAGTCTTTCGAGAGCGCTCACCCTGATATCGATATTCGCTGGGTGCGCGATTCCACGGGAATCGTGACCGCCAAACTGCTGGCAGAAAAGAACAATCCTAAGGCTGATGTCGTCTGGGGCCTAGCTGCTACCAGCCTGATGCTGCTCAAGCAGGAAGGCATGCTGCAACCTTATAAGCCGCAAGGTGTAGAGAAACTGCGTAAAAGTTTTGTGGATAATGCTGCTACGCCATCATGGGTTGGCGCAGAAGCCTGGGTTGCCAGCATTTGCTATAACACCGTGGAAGGTGAAAAGAACAATGTTCCGGCACCAGCCTCTTGGAAGGATCTGACCAAGCCTGTTTATAAAGGCCATGTGATCATGCCGAACCCGAACTCCTCCGGTACCGGCTTTCTGGATGTATCCAGCTGGATCCAGATGTTCGGTGAAGAGAACGCCTGGGCCTATATGGATGGCCTGCACCAGAACATCTCCCGTTACACCCACTCCGGTTCCAAGCCATGCAAACTGGCCGCCTCCGGTGAAACCACCATCGGTATTTCTTTCGCCTACCGGGGTGCCAAGTCCAAGAAGAAAGGCGCACCTCTGGAAATCATCACTCCGACAGAAGGTTTGGGCTGGGATCTGGAAGCAACAGCCATCATCAAGGGAACTGACAAGCTGGAAGCTGCGCAGAAGCTGATGGACTGGTCCATTACCCGTGAAGCCAACACCATGTACAACAAGTACTACGCCGTGGTGGGTATTCCTTCCGTAGAGAAGCAGGTGCCTTTCTACCCTGAGAATATTGGCAAGAAGATGATTGATAACAACTTCGAGTGGGCTGCCAGTAACCGTCAGGCGATTCTGGCCGAGTGGCAGAACCGTTACGACGGCAAGTCTGATCCCAAGTGATCCGCCCTGCGACCAGAGACACTGGTCTCTGGTCGCTTATCTATTCACGGCTGACAATGGGGAAGTCCGAGCATGAGTTATCTGAGCATCAGTCATCTGCAAAAATCCTTTAATGATCTTCTGGCGCTGAACGATATCTCGCTGGAGATAGAGAAAGGAGAATTTATCTGTTTTCTCGGCCCCTCGGGCTGTGGAAAAACGACACTGCTCAGAACCATCTGCGGTCTGGAATCACAGGACAGCGGCTCAATTATTCAAGACTCGGTGGATATCTCCCGCCTGTCAGCAGAGAAGCGTGACTTCGGCATTGTTTTTCAATCCTATGCTCTCTTTCCCAACCTCAGCGTTTTCGACAATATCGCCTTTGGTCTTGTAAACCAGCGTCGTCCGAAGCAGGAAATTACCGACAAGGTTAACGAACTGCTAAGCCTGACCGGGCTTCAGGAGCACGCACAAAAGTACCCTTCACAATTATCCGGTGGTCAGCAACAACGTGTGGCTCTTTGTCGTGCTTTGGCAATGGAACCGGGGCTCTTATTACTGGATGAACCACTCTCGGCTCTTGATGCCAAGATACGAGAGCATCTGCGCCGGGAAATCTGCCGCATCCATCGAAAGCTTGGCCTGACCACAATCATGGTGACCCACGATCAAACCGAAGCCATGACCATGGCCGATCGGATCGTAGTCATGAATGCTGGACGTATTGAGCACGTTGGAACACCGGAAGAAATCTATCTGCAGCCAGCCAGTGCCTTTGTTGCCGACTTTATTGGTACATCCAATACGCTCTATGGTGAGATAAAAGACACTTCACTTTTACTGCCGGGGTGGACGGCTCCTGTTGCATTAGTGGAAAAGAGAACAGGCGGCGAAACAACCATTCTTATTCGCCCAGAACATCTGACTCTGCACAACGAGCAGCCATCAGGACCGCATGCGCAGGGAACTATTTCCGATATCGAGTTTCTGGGCTCACAGCTTTCAGTCGAATTAAAGCTTGATGACCACCAGACTCAATCCAATAAAGCTCTGAAGGCCACATTATCCCTTCAGGATGCCCATCACCTGACACTGACCCGCAATTGCCCGGTTTGGATTTCCGTACAACCGAACAATGTTTGCCTGCTGGCAGAACAGGAAGCCAGTGCCGCATGAATGTCTTACTAAAACAAAATCCACTGACCCGGCTTTCATTCTCAGGTCAGGGTGCCGGCATTGTTCTCTCCATTATTGGCATGTTGGTTTTTCTGGTTCTGCCAGTTTGGTCACTGCTCTCACGCAGTGTGGAAAATAAAGACGGTGAGTTTATCGGCCTCGCCAACTTCGCTTACTATTTTCAAACACCCGCTTTGCTGGAGTCTGCCTGGAACTCGCTAATTATTGCTGCTGCCTGCACCCTATTGGTGACATCCAGCGCTTTTCTCTATGCCTATGCCCTGAATCGCACCAGCATGCCAGGCAAATCGGTTTTTCGACTGCTCGCCCAACTTCCGATGCTTGCTCCATCCATGATGCCAGCCATCGGCCTTATCTATTTGTTTGGTAATCAGGGTGTGATCAAAGAGTGGTTTCCGGCAGATTCGGTTTATGGCGCTGGCGGCATTATTGTTGGGCTAAGCCTTTGGTGTTTTCCCCACGCCCTGATCATTATCAACACAGCACTCTCCCTTTCCGACAAGCGCCTCCATGAAGCGGCCAGAGTTATGGGAACACCCGCCTGGCGCCGTTTTCTAACCGTGACTCTTCCTGCCGCCCGCTACGGTCTGATCAGTGCTGCTCTGGTTGTATTCACTCTGGTGCTTGCCGACTTTGGTGTACCCAAAGTCATTGGCGGGCAGTTTGATGTACTGGCAACCGATATTTACAAGCGGGTGGTCGGGCAACAAAACTTCCAGATGGGCGCGGTTGTGGGGGTTCTCTTGTTATTGCCTTCGCTGCTGGCCTTTGGTCTCGACAGATTTTTCCAGCGCAAACAGCAGGAGTCCTTCAGCACCAGTGCGGTTCCCTACAAGCCAGAAGCAAACACCACGAAAGACACGCTGGCTCTGATTTATTGTTCGGTGGTGGCAATCGGGCTTATGACCGTAATCGGTATGGCGATCTACGCTTCGTTTGTGACCTTCTGGCCTTACAACCTGTCATTTACGCTGGCCAATTACGACTTCGATATGATGGATGGTGGCGGCTGGGATGCCTGGTTCAATTCTATTGAGATGGCCTTCCTGACTGCGCTGATTGGAAGCCTCTGTATTTTTCTCGTGGCCTGGCTAAATGAGAAAACCAAAGGTTTAAAGCAATCACGGAACCTGCTTCATCTGCTGGCATTTATGCCTCTGGCAGTTCCTGGTTTAGTACTTGGCCTGGGTTATATTTTCTTCTTTAATCACCCAGACAATCCCCTGCATTGGATATACGGCACCATGACGATTCTGGTGCTTTCAACCATTGCCCACTACTTCACTGTACCTTATCTCACAGCGACAACAGCGCTTAAACAAATTCCCAACGAATTCAGTGCAGTTGCGGATTCGCTAAAGGTTTCTCAGGCGCAATTGTTCCGCAGGGTGACTTTGCCTTTGTCCCTACCGGCTTTGCTGGATATTTCTGTTTATCTGTTTCTGGCAGCCATCACTACAGTTTCAGCTGTCGTGTTTCTGTACTCAACAGATACAACTCTGGCAGCAGTAGCAATTTTAAATATGGATGAGGCGGGAGATACCAGCCCGGCAGCCGCTATGGCAACTGTCGTATTTGTATCGGCTACGGTGGTAAGGCTAATTCACAGTGGCTTAACTGCCAGCCTACGTAAGCACAGTCAGGCGTGGCAGTTAAAATAGAAAAGCTTACGGCTGTTCGAGAGCCTTGCGCTGTAGATCCAGCAGATCATTCACGCCTTTGCGGGCCAGCTCCAGCATGGCATCCATCTCTTCCTTATCGAACGGTGCCGCTTCGGCGGTGCCCTGAATTTCGATAAAGCCGCCTTTCTCCGTCATCACAACGTTCATGTCGGTTTCGGCGTTGGAATCTTCCGCGTAGTCGAGATCCAGAACCGGGTTGCCGTTGTAGATACCCACGGAAACAGAAGCAATCAGCTGAACCAGTGGATCATTGCGGATGATCTTGTTGCGCTGCATATGACGCAGGCAATCAACCAGAGCGACAGTTGCGCCGGTAATGGAAGCGGTGCGGGTGCCGCCATCAGCCTGGATAACATCACAGTCGATAGTGATGGAGTTATCACCCAGCTGTTTCAGATCAACAGCAGCACGCAGAGAGCGACCGATAAGACGCTGAATTTCCAGAGTACGACCGCCCTGCTTGCCACGGGAGGCTTCACGCTGGTTACGCTCACCGGTCGCGCGCGGCAGCATCCCGTATTCTGCGGTTATCCAGCCCTGACCAGTACCTTTCAGCCAGCGTGGAACATTGCGCTCAAGACTGGCCGTACAAAGTACTTTCGTGTCGCCAAACTCGACCAGCACGGAGCCTTCCGCATGCTTGGTGTAATGGCGGGTAATTTTTACTTCCCGCAGTTCATCTGCAGCACGACCACTTGGACGCATAGCACACCTCATAATTGAATATGCAGCGATTATAACGCTAAACCCTTGGGGTGTGTCCTCAATTACTGCCGAGGTTTTCTGATGACTCAGGCCAAAGTCTATGCACTTTCCTCAACATTTATAACCGAGAAACCTTACAATGGTTGGATTCACAATTTTTAACCCTGTTTATTCACTATTGTTAGTAGCCAAACATGACAGCAAGCATGACCTCTTTTGCCAGGGTGGAGTCCAGCCAGGACTGGGGCACTCTGGTTTGGGAAATCCGCACGGTTAACCACCGCTATCTGGAACCGCATTTCCGTCTGCCTGACAATATGCGGGAAATCGAACCCCGCCTGCGCGACCTCCTGCGCAAAAACCTGAGCCGTGGCAAGGTGGAATGCAGCCTGAAAATCACCCGCAGTGAAGGCAACTCCCAGATCAATCTTAACCAGGCTCTGCTGCATGAGCTGAATGGTGCTCTGGAAGCGATTGGCGAGATTGTTTCCAAAGCTAAACGTGCCGATGCACTCGATATCCTGCGCTGGCCCGGTGTTCTGGAACAGGCAGAAACCGATATCGGCCTGATCCATAACGATGCTGTTGATGCTTTTGAGAATGCACTGAAGCAGGTTCAAGAATCCCGTGAGCGCGAAGGTGCAGAACTGAAGCAGTTTATTGTTCAACGTCTGGAAGGTATTGGAAAAGAGACGGCTGTCGTCCGGAAGTTTATGCCGGACCTGCTTAAAGCTCAGCGCGAGAAGATCACTCAACGTCTTAGCGATGCCAAGGTTGAGATTGACCAGAACCGTCTGGAACAGGAGTTGGTATTCCTGGCTCAGAAAGCTGATGTGGAAGAAGAGCTGGATCGTCTGGAAACCCATATTAATGAAGTAACCCGGGTTCTGAATACCAAGGGTGCTGTTGGTCGTCGGTTGGATTTCCTGATGCAGGAACTGAATCGTGAAGCAAATACGCTGGGCTCAAAGGCTGTGGGGGTGGAAGTGACTCAGAGTGCTGTGAATCTTAAGGTTCTGATTGAGCAGATGCGCGAGCAGGTTCAGAACATAGAATAAGCGACGACTTCGTTATTATGACTCTGACTCGCTCCCACGCTCCAGCGTGGGAGTGCAGACGCTAAAACACAAAGATTCCCACGCAGAGCGTGGGAACCAGATAATTATCCCCGCAACTCGCGGGGATTTTTGCATGGGCTGAAGCTTCACTGCTAACCAAGAACAAAAGCGTCAATCGGTGACAAACCTATCAATGTCCTTTTTCGTCATAAGTGTTACCTTTTTACACACCCACTGCCTTGTATTTATCACGCTACCGGCACCAAGAAAGGATTAATAGCGACTTTCTGTCTTTTATAAAAGTTGGCACGATCGTAGCTAGGTATATATCGAGACGACAGTAGCAACCTTTCGACAGGCTCTACTGATGAGTTTTGGATCTGGTTGAGATCACTTTGGCGCATTACGCTGGGAGACTTAAACCAGGCAAATAAAGAAAACCTTTAGGGGATATGATAATGAAAAAACAGGGTGGTTTTACTCTGATTGAATTGATGATCGTAGTAGCGATCATCGGTATTTTGGCTGCTGTGGCTATTCCTCAGTATCAACAATATACAGCTAAGGCTAAGTTTAATGCTGCTTTGGCTGAACTGTCACCTTACAAAACACAATTTGAAATTGTAGTTAACGAAGGGGGCTCAATAGCCTCTGCTGGGGCTCTGGGAATGCCTGCATCTGCCACTCAGAATTGTACTCTTGGTGCCACGAACTCAACTATAACTTGCGCCATTGTTAATGCTCCTCCTACTGCGTCAGGCACTATCACTTTGACAAGAGACGCAACTAATGGAACATGGTCATGCGATGCTGGTAGTATTGATGCTGCTGTAAAGAAGGCTTGCGAATAACTTAAATGCATACTGTAGAAAGAGAGGCCCTGCCTCTCTTTCTACCAAGTAGTTTTGGCAATGAAAAATACTCAAAAATTATCTTTCATATATATTTTTTTATTATCGACCCTTCCCTTCTTATCGTTCTATCATTACGCCCCAAAATCTGATGCATCTATAAACATCATCACAATATTTATTTCATCAATAATTATTCTTCCACATCTCTTATTTATTCAAAAAATAAAAATTTCGTACTGTTATCTATTCATATTTATATTTATAGCAATCGCTCTTATCTGCACAAAAACAGTAGAATATCCAGGTGATAGAATAGCTGGCGTTACCGCACTACTTTTATCATGCCTTGTCGGAATACTTATTACTGACAATAAAAAAGACTATATTTTAAGCGCATTAGCATTTGGCTTACTAGTTGGCGCATTATTACAATGTGTTATTGGCTACCTTCAAATTTCCGGAATCGCATCCGCACACCACCTGCCATTTATTGTATATAACCCATCAGATCAGACGGCATTAATGGGCAACATTGGGCAGAGAAACAACCTTGGCAATTATCTTTCTCTTGCATTTGTATCACTATGTTGGATTTTTGCACATAGCAAGCTACCCAAATTGCTCTCATATATTTTTTTGGCTTTCATTTGTCTTTTCCTTTCCTGGACAGCATCACGGACAGTGATCATATATTCTCTTGGGTTGATGATTCTCTCCTGGGTATATTATATTTTATCTGGTCGCGAAAAAAATATCGGAAGAATGGTTTCCTTTATGGCTCTAGGTGTATTACTTATAGCTTTTTTTCAATCCTACAATGACTTAGTAAACAGTTTCTTCCAAACCTTAGGAATCCCTATCAATCAGGGGAGTGGTGTAGAGCGCTTCACCAGTTCAGGGTTTGGTACGCGCCGTATTATAGAATGGCAAAAAGCTTGGCATATATTTACCGAGAACCCTTGGTTTGGGGTAGGTTATGGCGGTTATGCAGCGCAGTCTGTAGCATTAGAAGCAGAGTATGGTAAAGAATGGGTTATTAACGCCTTATTTGTTCATTGCCACAATTTCGTTTTACAGCTGCTAGCTGAATTTGGGCTAATCGGAGCTTTTCTATCTTTAGCAACTATTTTACTTGCATTTTTTCCATGGTTTAAAAGAGAAAACATCAATACTAATGGCCTCTTGATCCTTAGTATGTCTATGGTCATTTTGGTGCACAGTCAGCTAGAATACCCTCTATGGTATGCATCATTCCTTTTTATTTTCTCCATACTTATAGGCCTTTCACCTACAAGTAAAATCACTATCAACTTTCGACCTGCTTATCGCTATATAATTAGCGCCTTTATTATTGTTATATTATGGCAAACAACAACAAGCGCTATTAGCTACATGGATTGGGCAAGATGGGTTCAACCCTCAGGTATTGCTAAGGAAGACAAACATCGTATCAATGAGCTTCTAGAAGACAGCTTAAACCCTTTATGGAGCTATGAAACACATCTTATTTTGACTAATTATTTTTCCATGACTAACGAGCAAGTTGACTTAAAACTGCCAATTTTAGAACGCCAAGCTGCTTACAGGCCTTTTGCAGAAACACTGGTTAAACTTGCAATCATCAGGGCCTACAACAACGATTTGCCTGGGGCTTTAGACGCCCTACAACTCGCTATAGACTCCTACCCAAAAACCGTAAGCAACATATCTTTTGTTATCTATGCTGCAGAAGGAACAGAAATTGACCTTCTGAAAGAGAAACTGAAGACAGCGGGCATTGAAAACCCTATTAGAAAGATCAAAACAACTGATCGGTAGGAGAAAACAGGTCAGAGTCATTTGTCTCTGACCTGATATTTTCATAATAAAGGCGGTTTTTACCGGCTTTATTTACTCCACTTCAATTTCATCTCCCCCCTCTATTGGTCACCCTCTTCATCCGTGTTAATCTTTCGGTCCAAAGACGCCTCCATACTTTCCCGGAATTTTAATTACCCCGCAAACGGGTGTCTGACTGGTTTCATCTATCTATTTTGTTATTTCTAGTGCAAGCCTACTGGCAAAAAGCGCTTGATGAAGTTGCTACCTATCGTTCAGTTCACGAGCCAACCAGATTATGCAGGGAACTCAAACTATTATGCGAGATGCCTAAACTGGATCGATGGCTGCTCCATCTATACTGCTCAGGCCTATTCACCATTCCCACCCGTACAGGGTTATTCCAATAACATGCCAACAGGTAACCATCAGCACCCTCCTGACACCTACTCTCCTACAAAGTGCCTGTAAGTTGGTACTGAGCATTGATATAGCCGACAGAGCACCGCCCCAAGTGCTGCATATATTGAAATAGTTTCTATGATCGGAGGTGTTGCCGATGTTTGGTCATTAACACGTAGTACACAGGAGTTTCAGGCGAGTATAGACACGGTAGTCTCAGCACACTTATGCTCCTTTATTCTTCTTGTGAAAGCGCAGCAGTGTGGTTGAGCCAATCAAAATGACTCAGCCACAATTTCAATTTATGATCGCAGCATAAATAACAACACCAATAACAAATTACATGCCGTACAAAGCCAGTCTTTTTTTACTGTCAGTCTCACTCCTTACCAGCAGCCTTAGTAGCGCCTATCTCCCTCTGGATATTGAGGAAGCACGCTACCAAAAGGCCAATATTGAAATTTCCTCTGTTAACCAATTCCAGCCAACATTGGAAAAAACCTTTTCCCTGCAAGCACAGGCAGGTAATACCCTTTGGCAGCAATCCGTTCAAACTGTACAGAATGAGATATTCGATGACCGCCCTCTCTACTGGTCCCGCTTGACACAAAGGTCATTACTCAAAATTGTTAAACAACACCCCCCACTCTCTGATCAGGATCGCCACAGCGCTATTAACGCATTCGCGAAATCCTCTCGCGGCATAACCGACATCACCTACCGCCAAGACACCGATATCAAAATCCTGATCACAGGCTTCGATCCCTTCTTCCTTGATCACGATATCACCCAAAGCAATCCATCTGGCCTTGCCGCTCTTTTCCTCGACGGTTTCACCTTTAACGTCGGCAACAAAAAAGTCCAAATCGAGTCAGTAGTAATCCCCGTCCGTTTTGCAGATTTTGATGAAGGCTTAATCGAGTCCATTCTCACCCCAGTCTTTCGTGATAATCAGGCGGATATGGTCTTTACCATCAGTATGGGGCGGGATGATTTTGATCTTGAACGCTTTCCCGGCCTTAACCGCAGCGCTGAAGCTCCCGACAATCTCAACGTATATACCGGAGCAACCAGAGAGAAACCTCTGCCACCAAAGCTCAATGATAAAAATCTTGAAGGCCTTGAGTTTGTTGAGTTCACTTTGCCGGTAGCAGCCATGCAAAGCGTGAAAGGCCCCTGGAAGGTTAACGACAATAGAAAGGTACGTACTCTTGCCTCTGGTGAGATTGAAGCGAAATCCCTCGAAGAGTTAAACGGCGAGGTGTCTGTATCCGGTTCTGGCGGAGGTTATCTCTCTAACGAAATATCTTATCGCTCCATTCGCTTGATGAATGAGTACAAGAGGCAGATCCCCAATGGTCATATTCATACCCCACGGGTTGAAGGGTATGATGAAGAGACTGAGCGCAAGATTGTTATGCAGATCAGGGATATGATCATTGCGGCAGCGGGCGCTGCTCAATAGCCAGAATTCAAAAATAAGAATATGAGTACCGGAGAGTCGCCATGGAGTGGATGAAGTTTGTCATTGAGCTGGTCGATAAGATCACCTGGCCGACCGTTATCGTTCTTAGCCTTGTGATTCTAAGGCATCCGATTTCCACCCTGGTTCCACTTGCCCGCAAGCTGAAGTACAAAGACTTTGAGATGGAGTTTGGTCAGGAGCTCAAGGTTGTCAGCAAAAAGGCCGCTGGTGCTTTCCCAGAGCTTAAGCATGATAAGCGCAGCCTTTTGATTGCGTCTGCCGAGAATATGCCGAACGCAACAATCCTTGAGGCGTGGCGAGTTGTTGATGAAAAAGCCGAGGCTCTTATCGCATCCACAGCGCCTGATATTGATCTTGAGAATACCGACAGCCGCTACAAGCTGATGGAAGAAACGCTGATTGCCCACAAGCTGGTCGATACGAAAAAGGCCAAGCTTTTCTCTGAGCTGCGCCAACTGCGAAATAAGACAGCTCACGCAGCAGGGCATCAGGCAGGTAAAGCCGAAGCCATTATGTATGTCGAACTCTGCTTTACCCTCAGCGCTCACCTGCAGCGTATTACTGAGAAATCCTCCCAGCCTGCACATATCTGATATGACTCTTGGCGCCGCAGCTTTTATAATAAGGAGAACTTTCTTTTTCTAACCGCTGCGGTCATCTCAAAATCCACTCAAGCTGCGCTAAAAACTGTTGTCGGCTTGAGCTTTGTTATATCTGCAGCCTGAGTATTTAAGTTCACAGCATGAGCAAAGGCACTCTCTACATCATCGCGGCGCCATCCGGTGCGGGTAAAACCAGCCTGGTCACGGAACTGGTCAAGACCACCCGCTACCTGACCGTTTCTGTTTCCCACACCACCCGCAAGGCACGGGAAGGTGAAGTTCATGGTCAGCATTACAACTTCGTCTCTGTCGAAGAGTTCCAGAAGATGATCGGCAAAGGTGCATTCCTTGAGCACGCTGAAGTCTTTGGTAACTTCTACGGCACTTCGCAGGCATGGGTAGAAGAGCAGCTGGAACAGGGTGTGGATGTGATCCTTGAGATCGATTGGCAGGGCGGCCAGCAGGTTCGTCGCCTGATGCCGGAAGCCATTGGTATCTTTATCCTGCCACCATCCCAGAAAGAGCTGCATAAGCGTCTTACTGGCCGCAGCACCGATGATGCTGATGTTATCGCCCACCGCATGGCCAAAGCCGTGAGCGAAATGTCCCATTACAACGAGTTTGAATACATCATTATTAATGATGACTTTGATGAAGCTCTGTTTGACCTGAAGGCCGTGATTCGCAGCCAGCGTCTGAGTCTGGAATTTCAGAAAGACTATCGCCGGGAACTGCTCAGCGACCTGCTGAAATAAGTCTTGCTATAAATAAAGGCAGCCTTGAGTCACTTTCCACTGCAATTTCCGCACAGAAGGCACGGAAAATGACTCAAACCGCTTACAAACCCGACCTTGTCAAAATTGCCAATCTTTCAGTAAACTGGCAGTTTCGGATTCCTGCGGGTTTCAGCCGGAATTGGCTTAAAATCAGCATACAATTGATTAATAAATTGAAAGTGGTGCTGAGCCCTTGACCTGGGCAGCCTCCGGAATCAAATTAAACCCATAGAAAAGAGTGGAGCACACCGTGGCGCGAGTAACAGTTGAAGATTGCCTGGAGCACGTAGACAACCGTTTTGAACTGGTTATGGCAGCCAGCAAGCGGGCTCGTCAGCTCACTATCGGCGGTAAAGACCCAAAAGTTGCCTGGGAAAATGACAAGCCGACCGTTGTTGCCCTGCGTGAAATCGCTGAAGGTAAAATCGATCCTAAGCAGATCGATCGTGAAGACCAGGAAGATGACGATGCAGGCCTGCTGCTGGCCGGCTTTGAAGGCTAAGAATTAGCTCTTTCACTAGCAACGTCTGAATCGGGCTTATCAATGCGTCACTGGCAATACCCGTTTTTTACTCTGTTTAAAAAGCTCAGGAAGCTGTAATCACCTGACAAGGAGGAGCGGGTATTGTCGACCATTAATGACCTCGCCTGGCGGCTGAAAGCCTATCTTAATGAAGACCAGATCAATCAGGTCCGAAGGGCTTATTATTACGCCGAACAGGCTCACGACGGCCAGATGCGCCGTTCCGGCGAGCCTTATATAACCCATCCCCTTGCCGTCGCCGGCATTCTCGCAGATATGCATATGGACCATCAGGCTCTGATGGCTGCCATGCTGCATGATGTGATTGAAGATACAGGCATTCCCAAAAGCGCCCTGCAAAAGCAGTTTGGCGAAACCGTTGCCGAGATTGTCGATGGGGTCAGTAAGCTAACTCACGTCGAGTACGAAGACAAAACCCTCGCCCAAGCTGATAACTTCCAGAAGATGGCTCTCGCCATGGCGCGGGATATCCGGGTTATTCTGGTTAAGCTGGCCGACCGCCTGCACAACCTGCGCACCCTTGGCGTTATGCGGCCAGAAAAGCGCCGGCGTATTGCTCAGGAAACCCTCGATATCTATACCCCGCTGGCCCAGCGTCTGGGTATGCACAATATTCGCATCGAGATGGAAGACCTTTGCTTCCATGCCATGCATCCGATGCGTTCCAGCATGCTTAACAAGGCCGTACGCAAGGCCCGTGGTAACCGCCGCGAAATTGTTAGCAGCGTTGTTGAGAGCATTAACAACCGGCTGGAAACCGAAGGCCTGAAAGGCCGGGTGATGGGCCGGGAAAAGCACCTGTTCAGCATCTACTCCAAAATGAAGGATCAGAGTAAATCCTTCAGCGAGATTATGGATGTCTACGGTGTGCGCATCATCGTTGAGAATGTGGATTGCTGTTATCGCACCCTGGGGTTGGTGCATAACCTGTTCAAACCCATTCCCGGCCGCTTTAAAGATTACATCGCTATTCCCAAGGCCAATGGCTATCAGTCTCTACACACAACCTTGTTTGGCCTGCACGGGATTCCGGTAGAAATCCAGATCCGTACCCAGCAGATGGAAGATATGGCCAACAACGGTATTGCCGCCCACTGGCTGTATAAATCTGGCGATGAGGCTCTGATCGGTAGCCGGTCACGCACACACTCCTGGCTGCAGAACCTGCTTGAGCTGCAGCAAACCGCGGGTAACTCTCTCGAATTTATCGAGAACGTGAAGGTCGATCTGTTCCCGGATGAGGTTTACGTCTTCACGCCTCGCGGAGATATTCTTGAACTGCCGCGCGGAGCCACACCGGTCGATTTCGCCTATGCCGTTCATACCGACATCGGCAACACCTGCGTCGCCTGCCGCATTGATCGCAAACTGGCTTCACTGAGCCAGCCACTGAACAGTGGTGAAACCGTTGAAGTTATTACCGCACCGGGCGCTCGTCCTAATGCGGCGTGGCTCAATTACGTTATCACCAGTAAAGCGCGCTCTACGATTCGCCACTTCCTGAAGAATCAGCGTCAGGCAGAATCCGTTGCCCTTGGTCGTCGCCTGCTTAACAAGGTTCTTATCAGCCTTGGCAGCAGTCTCGATACCATTTCCAGCAATAGCCTGGATGCCGTATTGGCGCACTCCGGTTATGTACAGCTGGATGAGCTGCTGGAAGATATCGGCCTCGGCAATCGCATGGCTTATGTTATTGCCCGCCGCCTGATGGATATTCAGCTGATGGAACCGGATCAGCTGGACTCTACACCAGAGAAACCTCTGACCATCAAAGGCACAGAGGGCATGATCATCAGCTTTGCCCGCTGCTGCTACCCAATCCCGGGTGATCTGATTGTTGGTCATGTAAGCTCCGGCCGCGGTCTGGTTATCCACAACCAGAACTGCTCGAACATCTCTGAAATCCGCCACAGCCCGGAAAAGATTCTGGAAGTGGATTGGGACAAGAACGTTCAGGGAGAATTCCTGGTCGAGCTGAACCTGACTGTGGACCAGAAGAAAGGCATGATTGCCGCGCTGGCTACCGCCATGTCGGCCGCAGGCGCCAATATCGACAAGATCGCAGTTGATGAACATGGCACACACCAGAGCAAGGCTGTGGTGCAAATGCGTGTTCGCAACCGAGTGCATTTGGCAGACGTTATCCGTCGCCTGCGGGTTGTTAAGGGCGTATACAACATCTCCCGCGATAAAAAAGAGAGCTAATCGGGCGATAGCATACTGCCTAAATCTAGCTGATCACTTATCCTTCAAAGCCGATAGAAAACTGCAACAGTTTGCAGTTTTCATGCTCTGGACGATCGTTATGGAACCTGCCATGCTGGCATGTCTTGCGAATATACGGTGATAAGTGTCTAACAATGAGTAATAAACAGATTATCCATACCAGCAATGCACCCGCGGCCATCGGCACCTATTCTCAGGCCGTTAAAGTTGGTAAAACCGTTTATGTGTCTGGCCAGATTCCTCTGGTTCCAGAGACCATGGAAATCGTTGAAGGTGATTTCAAGGCCAAGGCCTGCCAGTGCTTTGAAAACCTGAAAGCCATTGCCGAAGCCTCTGGCGGTTCTCTGGAAGATGCCGTGAAGATCAACATCTCCATGACTGACTTGAGCAACTTCCCACTGGTTAACGAAGCGATGGCTCAGTACTTCAAAGAGCCATACCCTGCTCGGGCCGCTGTAGGCGTGAAAGAACTGCCAAAGGGCGTTCCGGTTGAGATCGAGGCCATCCTTTACCTGAAAGGCTGATGACCTCGTAGAGAAAAGAGTTAACCGCTACCTCAAACCATCTGGTGGCGGTTAAACAAACGATCAAGCAGCTTGAAGAACAGCATAAACAGCCAGCTGATAAGCAGATACAACACACCCGCAGCAATATAAATCTCTTCCGGCGTATAGGTTCTGGCAATAATGGTTCGCGCCATACCAGTCAGATCCAGCAAAGTAATCGTACTGGCCAGCGCACTGCCCTTCAGCATCAAAATCACTTCGTTACCGTAAGCCGGCATCATAATGCCGAAAGCCCTGGGCAGAAGGATTCTGCGATACATGGTTGGCTTGGTCATACCCATCACACGACAGGCTTCCACTTCCCCACGGGGTATCGCCTGCAGCGCTCCACGAAGAATCTCAGCGACATAAGCAGCCGTGTGTAAACCCAGTACGATAATCGCACACCAGTAAGGCTCACGGAGGTAAGGCCAGAGCGCGCTTTCACGCACAATCTCAAACTGGGACAGACCGTAGTAGAACAGGAAGATCTGGATCAACAGCGGCGTGCCACGGAAGAAGAAAATATACAGCCGTGGCAGACCATTCCAGGCAAGGCTTTCCGACACTCTGGCCAGCGCCATGGGTATAGCCAGAATCAAACCAAGAATACTGGAGAGGATAACCAGCTTCAGGGTCATCCAGGAACCTTCCAGCAGGCGCGGGTAATACTCGGCAATAACAGACCAATCCATCTTTACGCCCCCCCAGCAGCTTTCATGGTACGGGCAACAGGTCGCTCATGTCGGCGGGATCTGTTCTCGAAATAACGCAGGATCAAGGTGGTGACCACCGTCAGGCTCAAATACATAACCGCTGCCGTAAAGTACCAGGTAAAGGGTTCACGGGTTGCCGTAACCACCATCTGGGTTTTACGGGTCAGTTCTTCGAGGCCAATAACGGAAATCAGAGCTGTGTCTTTCATCAATACCAGAATCAGGTTGCCAAGCCCTGGCAAAGCAATACGCCAAACCTGTGGCAGCTGAATACGGAAGAAGATGCGCAGCTTACTCATGCCCAGAGCTGAAGCAGCTTCTTTCTGGCCAGGATGAACCGCAAGAAATGCGCCCCGGAAAACCTCTGTCGCATAACCGCCAAAGGTCAGGCCCAGAGCAATCACACCGGCAATAAACGGGCTGAGTTCAATATATTCGTTGTAGCCAAACCAGGAGGCTATCGTCATCAACAGTCGGGTTGAGCCAAAGTAAATCAGAAAAATAATCAGCAGTTCAGGAATGCCACGAATAAACCCGACATAAGCATCACCGGCATATTTAGCCGGCTTAAATTTCGACATTCTGGCAGAAGCGCCCAGCAGGCCCAGACAGATGCCTACAAATGTTGCGGCAAGGGTCACCTTTACGGTCATGACCGTACCGGCAAGCAACTGCCCGGTAAAGCCCTCGAACAGGCCATCGGCTATAACTTCAGATATCAAAACGGATTACCCTATTCTTATTGTTATACGGCACAGGCTGTATGCCTGTGCCGTAACGCACGCTTAGTAGATAGAGAACGGGAAGTACTTGGCGTTGATCTTCTCGTAGGTACCGTCGGCACGAATCTCTTTCAGAGCCTGATTGAACTTCTCTTTCAGCTCATCTTTCTTACGGATAGCGATACCGATCTTGTCGTTCTTGGCAAAGGCTTCGCCCTTGAACTCAAAACCCTTGCCGTTATCGCCATTCAGCCAGTCGTAGGCAGGCAGTTCATCAGCAATGGCACCGTCCAGACGACCGGCCTGCAGATCCAGGTAAACCGCTTCCTGAGTGTCGTACAGTTTGATGTCTACGACGTCAGCCAGATTGTCTTCCAGATACATGCCACCAACGGTGGAGCGCTGAGCACCAATCACCTTGCCTTTCAGGCCGACTTTGCTGGTATCCAGCTCTTTGCCTTCAGGCCCCATGAAACGCAGACCACCGGAGTAATAGTGATCAGTGAAATCGACCTGCCTCAGACGCTCTTCAGTGATAGACATACTGGCAACGATTGCATCGAACTTGCGAACTTTCAGGGCCGGAATCATGCCATCCCAGTCCTGACCAACAATCTCACACTCAACCTTCATCTTGGCACACAGTGCGTTGGCGATATCGACGTCAAAGCCAGCCAGCTGGCCCTGCTCATTTACAAAGTTGAAAGGAGCCCACGCGCCTTCGGTCGCAATTTTGATCTTGTCGGCAGCCATGGCAAAAGTGCTTGCCGCCATACCGATTGCCAGAGCACCTGCTTTTACCCAGTGGTTCATACAGCTCGTCCTTTTTTACTTCTTCTGTTGTGTGTTCTTATGTTTTTACACGGCCGTAGCCAGGAATTCCCGACAGCGGGTGGACTCTGCAGATTCAAAGACCTGTTCAGGTGTGCCGTCTTCTTCAACACGGCCCTGATGCAGGAAGATGATCCGGTCAGAGACTTCCCGGGCAAACTTCATTTCGTGCGTCACAATCAACATAGTGCGGCCTTCCTCAGCAAGACCGCGCATAACACCCAGCACTTCACCCACCAGCTCAGGATCGAGAGCGGAGGTTGGCTCATCAAACAGCAGAACCTGAGGCTCCATTGCCAAAGCACGGGCAATAGCGACACGCTGCTGCTGACCACCAGAAAGTTGGGAAGGGTAATAGTGAGCACGATCGGAAAGCCCGACCTTCTCTAGCAGTGATTCCGCCAGCTCGCGAACTTCACGTTTGGAGCGGCCAAGCACATGAACAGGAGCCTCGATCACATTCTCAAGAATGGTCATATGGGGCCAGAGATTAAAATTCTGGAATACAAACCCCAACCGGGAACGAATCCGTGCCAGCTGCTTTTCATCGGCAGCTTCCAGTGATCCATCAGCGCGCTTTTTCAGTGTTAATGCTTCACCATTGACACTGATGCTGCCCTGACAGGGATTCTCAAGAAGGTTGATACAACGAAGAAAGGTACTTTTACCGGAACCACTCGAACCAATGATCGAGATGACATCACCGTCATGGGCCGTCAGGGAGATACCTTTTAATACCTCAAGGTCTCCATAACGTTTGTGGATATCTGTCAGTTCCAGTGCGACAGGTGTCTGGTACATCAAACCCCCAGTGACGTTTTAATTATTATTTTTTGAAGAATGCGGTACCTATTGCTCAAAAACCGACCGCATTTCCCACCTATAGCTTATTTTCTATTTGCTCTAGTGACGTAACTTAC
Organism: Parendozoicomonas haliclonae; assembly: GCF_900174585.1. Classification (GTDB taxonomy): domain Bacteria; phylum Pseudomonadota; class Gammaproteobacteria; order Pseudomonadales; family Endozoicomonadaceae; genus Sansalvadorimonas; species Sansalvadorimonas haliclonae. The sequence goes on from NZ_FWPT01000011.1 coordinate 176,483, forward strand.
CCCGAGAAGGGTCAGTGTTCCAGAGAAAAATGTTTCACTTTGTTGCCGGAATGACAGAGTTTTGCGGTTGAATCAGAAGCAGCTAACTGCTTCAAATATCCCCCAGGATCGTCTTGTAACCCTCGCGATAGGAGGGATAGAGAAAGTCATATCCGCTTTCTATAACCCGCTGATTTCGGCAACGTTTGCTGCCTCTGGAACCACCGGGAATCTCGGATTCAGGCTGTACATTTACCTGCTCTGCCAGCCACTGTGTGACATCACTTAACGGTGCCGGATCACAATCCACCCCCAGATAAAGGGGGTGAACACATTCATTACTGAGATCCAGACTGATTAACTGTTCCAGGATTCCGGCACAGTCATCGGCATGAATACGATTACCAAACGCGACAGGTTCGCTGGCGTACACCTCTCCACCCATCACTTTGCGCAGCATAAAATTACGACCCGGACCATAGATCCCGCCAAAGCGCACAACCGTTGCTGGCAGATCGCTGTTCAGCAAAAGTCCTTCCGCTTCCAGCATAATCTGGCCATTAAATGTTTGGGGATGAGTCTCTGAAAGCTCATCAATCCACTCACCATCACGCTGGTGATAAACCGCTGTGCTGGAAGTGAAGAAGGTTCGTCTCGGCGGGTGGGGATAGGCTTTTATCTTGGCAAGAACATGACCAAGGCCATCAACATAAGTTTTGCGATAACCTTCTTCACCCGAGCGTCCGGCAGCTGCTGCATATACGACATAATCAATATGCTCCGGCCACTCATCCCACTCTCCTGTAGCCAAATCCCCTTGAAGAGCTTTTACACCTTCAGGCAATGACTCGATTGAACGCCTCAGACCATAAACCGTATGCCCGGCCTCAAGTAGCCGTAAAGCCAATCTGCCACCCACATCACCACAACCGGCAATCAGTGTGACTGGATTAGTTTTGTCGCTTTGCTCTGCGCTTGTATCTGCTTTTGTAAGAGTTGCGTTCATAACAGCCCCGAACCTTCGATATTCAAAAACATTGATATCAGTCTCAGCTTTGCCGCCATTTTGGTTTATTATTCGCAGGCTAGTTAATAGAAAAAGTTAATTAACAGCAAGGGCATACCCGCTTCAGCAACATAACCTGAGGCTGCGTGTCCCGCCACTGGAACGGCCACTGTATGGCACGAGTTGAGTCGCAGTCATCTGTTCCAACTGTTTAAATTTACAGTAATATGACCCGATGACCCTTACAGAACTCAAGTACATCGTCGCTCTGGCACAGGAATGTCACTTTGGTAAAGCTGCGGAACGCTGCTTTGTTAGCCAGCCCACTCTCAGCGTGGGAGTCAAGAAGCTCGAGGATGAGCTCGGCGTTGCCATTTTTGAGCGCAGCAAGTCCGCCGTTCGCGTCACTCCGCTAGGCCACAAGGTTATAGAGCAGGCGCAGAAGGTTCTTGAGGAAGCTTCCGGCATCAAGGCGATTGCCAGCGAAGGTAAGGACCAGCTCTCCACTCCTCTGCGAATTGGCACTATCTACACCATCGGGCCTTATCTGCTCCCGCATATGATTCCGCAACTCCGCAATATTGCGCCGGAGATGCCGCTGTATGTGGAAGAAAACTTCACGCACGTACTGCGCCAGCGTCTGCGTATCGGTGAGCTGGACGCGATCATTATCGCCCTACCGTTTACTGAAGCGGATGTGGTGACCAAGCCTCTCTACGATGAAGATTTCCGGGTATTGATGCCGGGCAACCACCCCTGGACCAAAAGAGAACAGATTCCGGTCAACGATTTGGCCAGCACTGATCTTTTACTGCTTGGTGAAGGTCACTGCTTCCGTGATCAGGTTCTTGAGGCCTGTCCGGCGCTCTCCAAAAAAGAGAGCAATAAAGAGCAAATTCATCAGACCACCATTGAAGCCACCTCTCTGGAAACCATGCGTCATATGGTCGCTTCCGGTATGGGCGTGACCGTACTGCCACAATCTGCGATTGGCAGCGATAACCACTACTCCAAAGATCTGTTGGCAACTCGACCTTTTGAACAACCAGCGCCAGGGCGAACCGTTGCTCTGGCATGGCGGGCCAGTTTCCCGCGCCTGAAAGCGATCGATGCACTCGAGAAAGCCATCCGGCAGTGCCCATTAACACCCTTTAAGTAATACCAGCGATGGCTCGCGATCAAATGAATAGCTCAGGAAGGGCTTTACATCAGGTACCCGTCACGACGCTGAAAGGCGTCGGGGCAGCCCTCGCAGAAAAACTGGCCAAAATTGGCATTAACAATCTGCAGGATCTGCTGTTTCATCTTCCTCTGCGCTATCAGGATCGTACCCGTATTACTCCAATTGGCAACCTGCAGTTTGGAATGGATGCAGTGCTGGAAGGCACAGTCATTGCTGCCGATATCGTGATGGGAAAGCGCCGGAGCCTGGTCTGCAAGGTTCGGGATGGTTCCGGCTCGATCACCCTACGCTTTTTCCATTTCAGTGCCGCGCAAAAGAACTCTTTAAAAGCAGGCGTAAAAATACGAGGTTTTGGTGAACCTCGTCGGGGCGCTTATGGCTTGGAGATTTATCATCCAGAATACCGGGTGATTAGTGACAGCAATCCGGCTCCCGTTGAGGATACGCTGACGCCAATTTACCCGGCAACCGAGGGCCTCACACAGGTTCGCTTGCGAAGCTTGTGCTTGCAGGCACTGAAATTCCTCGATAATCCCGACGCGCTGGAAGAGTGGTTGCCGGAACCAATCCGCAGGCCGTTTAATCTGTGGAACCTCACAGACGCCGTTCGCTTTCTCCACCAGCCTCCACCTGATGCTGATGTTTACCAGATCATGGAAGGTCTACACCCGGCTCAGCAGAGACTGGCTTTTGAAGAGCTGTTGGCACATCACCTGAGCCTGCAACAAATTCGGCAACGGGTGCGCCGGCAAAAAGGTTTGGCTTTACACGGCACCGGCAAGCTTGTGGATAAGTTTTTAGCCAACCTTCCCTTCACTCCAACCGGTGCACAACAGCGGGTTGCCAAAGAAATCCACAGCGATCTTTGCTCCGAAGCACCCATGCTTCGGTTGGTTCAGGGCGATGTGGGCTCCGGCAAAACAGTTGTTGCCGCGCTAGCAGCATTGCAGGCTGTAGAAAGTTATTCACAGGCTGCATTAATGGCGCCAACGGAGATTCTTGCCGAGCAGCATTACAACAATTTCCACAGCTGGTTGAAGCCCTTGGGGATAACTGTTGCCTGGCTGACAGGCAAGACCAAAGGCAAGAAGCGGGCGGAACAATTGGAACTTATCCGCAGTGGTGATGCACAGGTTGTGGTCGGTACCCACGCATTGTTTCAGGATGATGTGGAGTTCAAGCATCTGGCTCTGGCCATTATTGATGAACAACATCGCTTTGGTGTGCACCAACGGCTGGCACTGAGAGAGAAAGGTCGCAATATCGGCGCCATGCCCCATCAGCTGATCATGACCGCAACGCCTATTCCCCGAACTCTGGCCATGAGTGCCTATGCCGATCTCGACCTTTCAGTCATTGATGAACTTCCTCCCGGTCGTACGCCTGTAAATACCATCGTGGTCGGAGATGATCGTCGGCCACAGGTGATTGAACGTGTAAAAGCCGCCTGCCTTGAAGGCCGCCAGGCTTATTGGGTATGTACGCTGATTGAAGAATCTGAAGCCCTGCAGTGTCAGGCTGCGGAAGTCACGGCAGAAGAGTTGAAGACAGCTCTACCGGAGCTGTCTATCGGACTTATCCACGGCCGGATGAAGCCCACAGAAAAGGCCGAGGTTATGGCTGCGTTCAAGGAAGGCCATCTCCATCTTCTGGTTGCCACAACGGTTATCGAAGTGGGTGTGGATGTTCCCAACTCCAGTCTGATGATTATCGAAAACCCTGAGCGCCTCGGTCTGGCTCAGCTCCACCAGTTACGAGGCCGCGTCGGTCGGGGCAACATCGCCAGCCATTGTGTGTTGATGTACCACCCGCCACTTTCCCAACACGGCAAAGAGCGCCTGCAAGTAATGCGAGATTCCAGCGATGGCTTTGTAATTGCAGAAAAGGATCTTGAGCTTCGTGGCCCGGGGGAAGTTTTGGGAACACGCCAGACAGGTCTGGTGCAATTCCGGGTTGCTGATCTGGAGCGCGATAAGGTTCTTCTGGAAAGTATTAAAGGAGCCGCTGAACAGCTGCTACGGGAAGCGCCAGCCCATGCGCAGCCACTGATTGATCGGTGGCTGCCACATGGTGACCGGTTTGCGGATGCCTAAACGACCTTACTTTGCCTTGCGCAGCTCAGTGACTTGATCAAAGCCAATACCCCAGTTATCGGTATTCACTTCGTCAATCAACACGATGGTTGTGGCTGGGTTCTTACCCAGCACATCAACCAGCAGTTGCGTTGCGCCTTTGATCAAAGCCTGCTTCTGCTCTTTGGTGACACCTTCATCGGTGATTTTGATGTTTACAAAAGGCATCTTACTTCCCCTTAGCAGTAGGCCATGCGAACGCGGCGATACTCGGCTTTCCAATAGTTCGCATGAATACGTTCTTCCAGCTCATTCAAACCGCATTCCGGTGCCAGACCTTCTTCCTGTGCCTGAATAGCGACCGCCTTGGCGATATCACAAGTCACACGCTGAATAGTATCCAGAGTTGGCAGCAAAGGTGCTTCCGGGTTCATGGCAGAAGGTGCACACAGAGCCAGGGTTTCTACAGCCTTATCCAGCATACCGTCGGAAATGCGGGTCGCACCGCAAGCTAGGACACTCAGACCAATGCCCGGGAAGATATAAATGTTATTGCACTGGGCAATCGGGTAGCTTTTGCCTTCATACTGCACAGGATCAAACGGGCTGCCAGTTGCCACAACAGCACGGCCCTGGGACCAGTTGATAATATCTTCCGGCACCGCTTCTACACGGCTGCTTGGGTTAGACAGTGCGAATACAATCGGACGATCATGATTACGGGCCATCTGCTCAATAATTTCTTTAGTGAACAGACCCGTCTGACCGGACACACCGATAATCACGTCCGGCTTGATCTCACGTACAACGTCTTTCAGGAAGGCACCCTTCGCAGTAGTTTCTTCCCCGAAAACACTCTCAACCTCGGTTCTCTGGCGAACCAACTTTTGTTGGAAGTCACGCAGGTTATCCATTCCATCATGCAGCAGACCAAACTGATCAACCATGTACATACGACCACGTGCTTCTGCATCGGTCAGGCCACGGGAACTCATAAGGCGGATAATCTGTTCAGCAATACCACAACCGGAAGAACCCGCTCCGAGGAAGGCAACCTTCAGGTCTTCTACTTTCTTGCCAATAGATTGGGCGGCAGACAACAGAGTACCGGCAGCAACCGCAGCAGTTCCCTGAATATCGTCGTTGAAGGAACAGAGCTGATCACGGTACTTCTCCAGCAACGGAGTGGCGTGACCAATCGCAAAGTCTTCAAATTGCAGCAGAACATTTGGCCAGCGACGCTTAACAGCCTGAATGAAGGAATCAACAAACTCGTAGTATTCGTCATCGCCGATACGCTCATTGCGCCAGCCGAGATAACCAGGATCATTCAGCAGCTCCTGATTATTGGTACCGCAATCCAGTGCGATTGGCAGAGTCAGATTTGGCGCTACACCACCGACTGCACTGTAAAGAGCCAGCTTACCAATACAGATGCCCATACCACCGATGCCCTGATCACCCAGACCCAGAACCCGCTCACCATCGGTGACAACAATCACTTCAATATTACGCTTGAAGCTGGCCAGCATGGCATCAATACGGTGACGCTCAGGATAAGAGATAAACAGTCCGCGTGGACGGCGGTAAAGATCACTGAAACGCTGACAGGCCTGACCAACAACCGGTGTATAGATAATTGGCAGCATCTCTTTCAGATGACGCTGGATCAGGGCGTAATAAAGAGTTTCGTTGGTATCCTGCAGAGCACGCAGGTAGATATGTTTCAGAATCGGGGTCGGCTTGAGGCAGTAAGATTTGTAAGCACGACGACACTGCTCTTCCAGAGTCTCCACGTTCGGCGGCAGCAGACCATGAAGGTCGAGCTCGCTGCGCTCTTCCATGGTGAAGGCGGTGCCTTTGTTCAAAAGAGAGTTTTCCAGCAGCATTCGGCCGGTGAGTGCTGAGTGGATGCTGCTATGGTTCATGTCGTTCATGGCTACTGCTAAACGAGGAGGTAGAATATCCTGCAAGCATAAGATCAACACCAGAAACTGAACAGAATCCTTACACAGTTTGCGTACAAATACCTACCACAAAAAACTCTCTATATAGGAAGCGCCGTTGTGTACTTAATCTGCTCCATTGCGAAGTTGGACGACACCTTACTGAGGTCGGGAATGGCCTTGATCAGCTTCTTATAAAACCGGTCATAGGCGTGAATATCACTCACGACCACACGCATCATGTAATCCCACTCTCCAGCCATACGATAGAGTTCAACAACCTCCTCAAAAGTCGACGCTGTGCAGGCAAAATGCTGGAGCCAGTTGTCATTATGGTTACTGGTTTTTATCTGCACGAAGACTGACAAGGGTAAATCCACCTTATCCTGATCCACCAGCACGACACGTTTGCGGATGACGCCATCCTCCTCCAGTTTTTTTACCCGCTTCCAGCACGGGCTTGGAGAAAGGTCTGCTTTGTCTGCCAGCTCATTGAGGGAGAGAGAGCCGTCCTCCTGCAAAGCATTAAGTATTATCCGATCCCGCTTATCCACGACTAAAATTTTCCACAATGAACACGCATTTAAAAAATTATTTTCCCAAATAAGAGTTTTCACAATATCAGAAGAGAAGATTTTTCTCTGCGACACCTCATAAACTATTCCTACATTATTCAGCCATCAGCTCTGAGGAAAAGAACCATGTGGCGTGCTGAGTGGGATGCGTACATCGCTCTAATCAATAAAAAAGTTAAGCCAGCTCTTGGCTGTACTGAACCCGTCTCGACTGCTCTGGCTGCCGCTTATGCGACACAGCTGCTTGGTCACACACCTGATCGGCTGGAAATACTAGTCAGCGGCAACCTGATGAAAAACGGTATGGGCGTGGGTATTCCCGGTACCGGTAAAACAGGTCTGCCTATTGCTGCAGCGTTGGGTGCTATCTGTGGGGTTCCGGAAAAAGGTCTTGAGGTGCTTGCCGAGGTCACCCCGGAATACGTTGCCCAGGCTCAGGAGATGATCGATCGCAAGTGCGTCAGCATCGCGATTGCGGATACCTCCTCCATTCTTTATGCCGAAGTGATCGCCAGCCATGGTGATGATCAGGCGCGGGTAGTCATTCGCGATGATCATACCCGCATCACCTTTCAGTCCCTGAACGGTAAGATCGTTCAGCCTGAAGCAGATGCCGACCAGCAGCACAGCGAAGACGATGCTCCACAGCTTTCGCTGTCATCCATCTATGAGTTTGCGACCCAGGCTGACCTGGACAAGCTGTCGTTCATTCTGGATGCGGCCAAACTGAACACCTCTCTAAGTGTTGCCGGTCTGGAAGAAGACTTTGGTCTGAAAATTGGTAAGAGCTTTGCCAACAATATTGCCAAGGGTTTTCTCAGCGAAGATCTGGTGACATCTGCCATGATGCGTTCTTCTGCCGCATCTGATGCCCGTATGGCCGGCGCCATGCTGCCCGCCATGAGTAACTCCGGCAGTGGTAACCAGGGCATTTCTGCCACCATGCCGGTTGTAGCCATTGCCGAGAAGATGAATGCTTCAGAAGAACAGCTGACCCGTGCGCTGATTATCAGCCACCTGACAGCTATTCATATCAAGAGCCACCTGAATACACTGTCTGCCCTGTGTGCGGCCACCACAGCTGCTGCTGGTGCAAGTGCTGCGATCGTATGGCTGCTGGGCGGTGATGAAGAGCAGATGAGCTATGCGCTGTTTAATATGTTCGGCGATGTGACCGGCATTCTTTGCGATGGCGCAGGAACCGGCTGTTCTCTGAAAGTGTCCACCTCTGCTCAAGCAGCGGTGAAAGCGGCACTGATGGCACTGGACGGCACACGCATTACCGGTCATGAAGGTATCATCGAAGATGATATTGAAAAGACTATTGCCAATATCGGCCTGATCGGTAATCAGGGACTGGCAGAAGCCGACACCATGATTCTAAAAATCATGACCAGCAAATAACCACTCCCCTAAAAGAAGCAGTATCAGGCTGCTTCTTTTTTCTTTTTCTTCTTCTTTTTAGGTACAACCATTCCAGCAATGCCCTGGAACCACATCAGGCTCATCGGGTTACCTTCCACACGAATGGTCTTGTCCTGAATACCTTTCATAAAGGCCAACTGGGCATTCTTGGCGGTTAAAGCCTTGAAGCCTTCTTCAGCCGTATTAAAGCGCAGGCAGAATTCTGGATCTTTGGCCTGACCACCGCTGCTGGAGACTTTGTTATCTTTCACGCGGAAGGCTCGGCACACGCCATCATCGCTGGAAATTTCAAAGGACATATCCTTGCCTTCGAGCTTTTTAATAAAGGCCGGATTGTTGGAGCTGGCCCGCTTCATAAGAAAGCCAAGACCGATAAGCAGCAGTCGAAATTTCACAGAATGTCCCCAGCGCTAAAAATCACAGCCGAGCATTTTATAAGCTTCCAGCGTATAAGCCAGTGCATCAGTGACATTTAGGGGAGCATTTAGGGTCAAAGGCGGCAGGGGAACAGCAGGCTGGTACCGGAGAGAAGGCACCAGCCATCGCTTTACTGAAGTTACGCTTACTTGTTTACAGCGTCTTTCAGAGCTTTGCCTGGTTTGAAGGCAACGGTGTTGCTTGCAGGAATCTGCATAGCTTCGCCAGTCTGTGGGTTCTTACCAGTACGGGCACCTCGGGCACGCTGGGTAAAAGAACCAAAGCCGATCAGGTTAACAGTCTCCTGACGCTCCATAGCCTGGGTGATTTGATCAATGATGGCAGACAGTGCCTCGGCGGCCTGGTCTTTGCTCAGGTCGGCCTGATCTGCAATTGCAGCAACAAGTTCTGGCTTGCGCATGGCTTCCTCTCGAATCCGTTTTCTAGTTAGTGTTATTTTTTTATTTTCCCTGGCGGACCCTTCCCGAGTCCGAAACCGAGAACATGCAGCACATTCAAGCCTTTTTAGGCCTCTAGTGCCAGCACCAACATCAACCTTAAATCAGCCCCAGCCCAAGGGCAATACCAAATATCGCTGCAATATGCGTCTTTATGTCAATTACATAGTTATTAGCCACTATCCAAAACTTGCATGCTTCTTATTTATCACGCATGCTCCGGAAAAATACTGCCCGGATGCGTTTAAGAATTTCCCTTATGTCGTCTCGTCCTGTTGCACTGGATAACCAGCACTGGATCGGCTGTGATTCCCTTTCTGGTAGCATCGCCGATGAACAAAAACAGTGGCTAATTGACAGCGGCTCCCTAACCGCACGCCTGAAAAAGGCTTTCTCAGGGGATTTCAGGGTTGAGGTGCTTTTTCACGATTGGGATCAACCAACAGCGCAGGAGCGTCAGTTCCTGGATATGGCGGAAGATGAGCAGGCCAGCATTCGGGAGGTTCTGCTTATCTGTAATGGCGAGCCCATGGTCTTTGCCCGCAGCATTCTTCCAGCCAGCAGCCTTGAAGGCAAAAACAAAACGCTTCTAACACTTAAAGATAAACCGCTTGGCGAGTTTCTATTTGCCCAGCCAGACCTGAAACGCGGATTAATTGAAATAACACAGACATCGGACCGTAACGGGCAGACGGTCTGGGGTCGGCGCTCACGATTTACTCTGGATAACAAACCTCTGGCCGTGTGTGAATATTTCCTGCCGGCTCTGTTTACCGGAAATTCGGAGGCCATCCCCCCAGGGGTACTCTCTTTATGACAGCAGACACATCAAGAATCACACCATCACGCTTACAAAATTATATTCAGCTCACCCGCTTTGATCGTCCTATCGGAACCTTCCTGCTGCTCTGGCCAACCCTATGGGCCCTCTGGCTCGCCGCCGACGGCTGGCCACAGCTTGAGCTGGTGATTATTTTCAGTCTCGGAACGTTGCTGATGCGCTCTGCAGGCTGTGTTATCAATGACTTTGCCGATCGTGACTTTGATGGCCATGTGAAGCGCACCAAAGATCGCCCTCTGCCTTCCGGTAAAGTCAGTAAAAATGAAGCTCTCACTCTGTTTGCCGTCCTGTTAACCTGCTCCTTTGCGCTGGTTCTGATGACCAACCCGCTGACGATTACTCTTTCCTTTGCCGGGGCAGCTTTGGCAGTGATATACCCCTTTATGAAGCGTTACACCCATTTGCCGCAGGTGATTCTCGGTATGGCATTTGCGTGGGGCATGCCCATGGCCTGGGCCGCACAAACCAACACTCTGGATCCGGTTGTCTGGCTGATCTTCTTCGGTTGCCTGCTATGGATTGTTGCCTATGACACTCAGTACGCGATGGTAGACCGGGACGATGACCTGAAGATCGGTATTAAGTCGACTGCCATTCTGTTTGGCCGTCACGACAATAATATTATCGGCCTTTTGCAGGCTGGCACTCTGGGTATTCTGGCTATGGCTGGTTATCAGCTGGAAAGCGGCCCTCTTTATTATCTCGGTCTGGTCGGAATGGCGGCACTGTTTGTTTACCAGCACTCCCTGACCCGGTTGCGCCAGCGGGACGATTGTTTCAAAGCTTTCTTGTCCAATCACTGGGCAGGGTTTTCTGTTCTCTGCGGCGTGATTGCCGATCGCTGCCTGACAGGTATTTTTTAACGAGTGTCCTCCAAACTGATCCAACAACTGGCCCATCAGTTGAGTCCTTTTCTTCCATCTGGCACTGCAGACATCAGTGCCAGATGGCTTATCGATAATCGCGTCAACCTTCGCATCTCCCGACCACGTAAAACCAAGCTCGGTGATTTTCGTCCGGCAGGACGAGGAAAGCCTCACCGCATCAGCGTGAATAAAGATCTGGATCCTTTGCAGTTTCTGATCACCTTCACCCATGAGATCGCCCATGCCCAAACCTGGGACAAGTACGGCTCTCGTGTGGCTCCCCATGGCAAGGAGTGGAAGAACTGTTACCGGGGGCATCTTGAAGAGATTCTGGCTCTGAATGTGCTTGAGCCCGAGGTAGCAAGTGCCGTCAAACGGCATAGCCAGAACCCGAAAGCGAGCAGCTCATCCGACTGCGATATTCAAAAGCTCACACGCCCGGAACACCAAGGGCCCTTACTGAATGATCTCGGTGCGGGCGTCAGCTTTACTATCGACAGTGGGAAATCATTTAAGACAATTCGTCGGCTACGCAAATACTGGCTTTGCGAGGAGTTGTCTTCGGGGCGGCATTATCGTGTTTTGGGCTCTCTGCCTGTTGCTGTTCACAACGCAGAGGAACACAATTTAAAGGTTGTCACGTAACTGTAACATTGCCCATGTGTAATGCACTGGACAAAAATAAATCTCGTAATTTCCATGGAGGAAATGGTTGAGCCATGACAACAAACAAGATTCTCATTGTTGAAGATGAAGCCCCTATCCGGGAGATGATTGTTGTTGCTCTGGAAATGGCTGGCTACGAGTGCCTCGAAGCAGAGGATGGCAAGGAAGCGCACGCAATTATCGTCGACAAGAAACCAGACCTGATTTTGCTGGACTGGATGCTGCCCAATATCAGCGGTATTGAGCTGGCCCGCCGCCTGAAACGCGATGAGCTGACATCATCCATTCCCATCATTATGCTGACCGCCAAAGGCGAAGAAGATAACAAGATTCAGGGCCTCGAAAGCGGCGCTGATGACTATATCACCAAGCCTTTCTCTCCTCGTGAGCTGGTTGCCCGTCTGAAAGCGGTTTTGCGCCGTACTCAAACACCAGGTCAGAGCGAGCCAATCGAAGTGGAAGGAGTGATGCTGGATCCAATCAGCCACAGAGTATCCATTGATGGCTCTCCTGCTGAGATGGGTCCAACCGAGTACAGACTCCTGCAGTTTTTCATGACGCATCAGGAGCGGGCTTACACCCGCAGTCAGTTGCTTGACCATGTCTGGGGCGGTAATGTGTATGTTGAAGAACGGACTGTTGATGTACACATTCGTCGCCTGCGCAAAGCTCTTGGTGGCGATTATGAAAAACTGATCCAGACAGTGCGTGGAACGGGCTATCGCTTCTCAATCAAAGCTTGAGATAACCCGTTAACCAGACTCTGTATCCTGTGCCGGAGAAATAATGAATCAAAGCTGGCATATTGCAGTCCTTAAACGGCTGGTTTTGCTGTTGGGTGGAGCGCTCGCTATTGGGCTGCTTACTGAACAGATTACTCTTTCCCTGCTCATCGCCTGCACAATCTATCTGGCCTGGACGCTAAGAAACGTCTTTCGTCTCATCTCGTGGCTTGATAGTGCTGCCGAGTCTGCCGACATCCTTGAACCTCCCAGCGGCCATGGCCTGTGGGGGGAGTTGTTTGATGGCATGTACCGGCTGATGCGTAAACAGGAACGCGCCAGAAGCCGTTTGAAGGCCGTAATCAATCGTTTTCAGGAATCGACCACCGCCCTGCGTGAAGCCGTTGTATTTACCAATGGTCAGGGACAGATTGAATGGTGGAACCCGGCCGCAGAGCATATCCTTGGCCTGCGCAATCCCCATGATGTTGGCCAGCTGATTACCAACCTGATACGGCACCCACGCTTTGCCTGTTACTACGAGCAAAAATCTTATGGTGAACCGCTGATTCTTCCTTCACCTGTATCCTCTGAGAAAAAGCTGCATTACTCCATTACCCTGTACGGGCCAGAGAATCGTCTGCTGATCGTTCGTGACAACACACGTATCCACCAGCTGGAGCAGATGACCAAGGACTTCGTAGCCAATGTTTCTCACGAGCTGAGAACGCCTCTGACGGTTATTACCGGATATATTGAAACACTGTCTGATAACATCTCCCTGCTGCCTGCACCTCCCATACCGGTTATGCCGCGGGCACTGGATCAGATGCAATCACAGGCCATCCGCATGGCCAACACCATTGAAGACCTTCTGATTCTTTCCAAACTGGAAACCGCTGACAGTCAGCAGGATTTGATGCCTGTCTCCATTGCTCCACTGCTGGAAAGCGTTGCCAATGATGCTCGCTCATTCAGTGGCAACCGCAACCACAACATCACCATCGACTGTAAAACGGATACAAAAATTCTGGGCAACAGCAAAGAACTGCAGAGCGCGATCTCTAATATAGTTTTCAATGCGGTTAAGTACACGCCGGATAACGGCAACATCAGACTCAAATGGAATGTCGAACTGAATAACGGTTATCTGTCAGTTAAAGATGATGGCATTGGCATGGAGCCTCAGCATATTCCAAGGCTGACTGAACGTTTCTATCGAATAGACCGAAGCAGACATGCATCAACAGGTGGAACAGGGCTTGGGTTAGCCATTGTGAAGCATGTTCTGCTACGACACGATGCAACTTTGCTGGTTAAAAGCAGGCCAGGAAGAGGAAGCAGTTTTACCTGCCAGTTCCCACAAAGCAGGCTTCTGCGTGAAGCGGCCTGATTAACGTTCTTCGATGATGCAGTCAGAACGTTCTTTGCCCATCCTTTGGAGATATTCCTGAAAGATTTTTGGCGCTCTGCCAGTCAGTGAACCTTCCCATTGGTGAGAGCTGCCATCCTTATCTCTGAACTCAAAAAGAAACCGTTTAATATTACGCTTCTTTTTTTCGCCTGTTGCAGGCTGACCGAAATCTTCGATCGATATTCCTTTTTCATCCATCATCCTGCGAATAGCATCAATGCTGCTTTGCTTGGCTTTCAGTTTTTCCTTTTCTTCGGCAACGGATTCCTTCTTTTCTGTAAGAACATCAGTCAGACGACTGACGATACGTTCCAGATCTTCAATATGTACATCTTTGAAGAGTCCACGCATTCTCGTTTTACTGCTTAACCGGTGCATTACTTCATCGAATACATTCACTTAATCAGCCTCCCGATATACAGATGATTAGAAAGTAGGTAATAGTGTTGGTACTGACAACATGAAATTTATTTTTAGAGAGCTCAGCGGAGACATTTATAAAGCAATAGAAAGCCTACTCGTAGCGGAGTCATGAATTCGCCATCTTTGGTTTAATTATTCTTTATGGCCCACCAGCAGCCCCGATTACTGGCCTTAAGATTTCATGCATGCACTTTTTTGAGTCAAAAAGCTGTCATCTCCTTTTCAAGCCCAAACAACCCGATTTATCGACAACCTTCACTCCTATACTGATTCGGTATCCCTGCGTTTTTGCCATGGTGCATTACCAGGATAACCAAAACTCATGGATGGAGTTGTACCATGATGAAGCAATTACCCCGGGTATCCGCTGTGGTACTCATTCTTACGTTATTAGCCGGCTGTGCCTCTTCTGGTTTCAGCACAAGTTCTTCCCACTCAAAAGCAGATGATTGGACACTCTGTGCAGCTAAAGGTGGTTTTGCACTCGGTATTCCCGCCGCGGTGTTTGATCTTGCTACCGGAGGTGTCGCCTTTATTGCTGGTGCACTTTTTGGTGGCGTGGCCTGTGCTGCCGCAGATAACGGTATGGCGGTTGTAAACTTCCCGCTGGATTCTGCTGCCCTTTCTAAACAACAGAAAGAGTTTCTGAATACAGTGGCTTCTGAGCTTAAGCCTGGTATGACAGTTGAGGTTACCGGCCATACCTGTGATCTTGGTTCTCAGGGTTATAATCAGTCTCTCTCCCTAAAAAGAGCCGCCGCTGTTAAGGCTTACCTGATGAAGAAAGGTGTTAAAAAGCATCAGATCAAAACCTTCGCTAAAGGTGAGACCATGCCAGCAGTGGACAACACCACTGAAGAAAACAGAAGCAAGAATCGTCGTGCGGAGATTCGTATCGTTGACAAAAAATAATACTGATTAAATGAAAAATGCCCGGAAGTTATTCCGGGCATTTTTATTCCTGCATTCAAAACTCTTTTTTATGGCAACGACTTTCCGTTTCGATGATTCAGGCTAATTCAATCATCGCATCTTTCTTTCCCTTCTCACTATGCTTGGGACAGGAAAGCGTACGCCTGACGTTTTCACCGTCCACACTCTCCAGACGAACATCAAACTTCCACAACCGGTGAATGTGTTTCACGATATCTTCCGCACTTTCATCCAGAGGTCGCCCTTCATGCATAAAGTGCCGCAGCGTTAGAGAGCGATCGCCTTTGGTATGCACGTTATACACCTGAATATTTGGCTCCCGATTACCCAGATTGTATTGAGCCGCTAAAGCCTCCCGCACACTCCGGTAGCCGGCATCATCGTGGATGGCATCCACTTCGAGATAGGCATTCTTTTCATTGTCAGTAATACAGAACAGGCGCATATCCCGCATAACCTTCGGAGAGAGATACTGCAGGATAAAACTCTCATCCTTGAAGTTCTGCATGGCATGATGCACGGCATCCAGCCAATTGGTTCCAGCGAGATCCGGGAACCAGCGACGATCTTCATCATCCGGCTCTTCACAAATACGCTTGATATCCATAAACATCTTGAAGCCGAGCGTATAAGGATTGATACCCGAGAAGCGACGATCATCATAATCCGGCTGATAGATAACGCTGGTGTGCGAGTGAAGGAACTCCAGCATATAGCCCTCACCAATAATGCCTTCGTCATACAGCTTGTGCATAAGCGTGTAATGCCAGAAGGTCGCCCAGCCTTCATTCATCACCTGCGTTTGACGCTGCGGATAGAAGTATTGAGCAACCTTTCTTACGATGCGTACCAGCTCTCGCTGCCAGGTTTCCAGCAACGGGGCATTCTTCTCGATAAAATAGAGAATGTTCTCTTCCGGGTCCTTCGGGAAGCGCTCGGTGGTTTTCTGAACTTCCTTTTCCTGCTGAGGAATCGTACTCCAGATGTCGTTCAGCGTGCGCTGAATATACTCGGCCCGTTCCTGTTGGCGCTTCTCTTCCTCACCGGCAGAAAGCGGCCGTGGACGTTTATAACGATTCACTCCCTGATTCATCAGGGCATGGCAGGCATCCAGAATCTCCTCGACTTCATCCACACCATACTTCTCTTCACATTGGGCGATGTAGTTTTTGGCGAACATCAGGTAATCGATAATGGATTCCGCATCTGTCCAGGTTCGGAACAGATAATTACCTTTGAAGAAAGAGTTATGCCCATAGCTGGCATGAGCCATCACCAGAATCTGCATAGCCATGGTGTTTTCTTCCATCAGATAGGCAATGCAAGGGTCGGAGTTAATTACGATTTCGTAGGCCAGGCCCATCTGCCCGCTCTGGTATCGCTGCTGGTTACTGAGGAAGTGCTTACCAAACGACCAGTGGCTGTACATCAATGGCATACCGACTGATGCATACGCATCCAGCATTTGTTCGGCACTGATGACTTCAATCTGATTGGGATAAGTATCCAGACGATACTCGTCGGCTATACGAGCCAGCTCAGCGTCATACTGCTGAATAAGATCAAAGTTCCAGTCCGCGCCAGTACTGAGAGGCTCACGCTTTTTAGTATTATTCTGCTGCTCGGACATTAAGCTTCCTTCTTCTCAAACAGTTTACGGAACACCGGATAGATATCCGCAGCCGACTTTATTTGTTCCATAGCGAACGAATCCGGGAAGTTGCCCTGAATCGTTTCGTACTCTCGCCAAAGGTTTTGGTGCTGCCGATCGGTAATCTCGACATAGGAGAAGTACTGCACCAGAGGCATCAATCCATTGACCAGTATCTTGCTGCACACCGAGGAGTCCCCTTCCCAGTTGTCACCATCAGAGGCCTGGGCAACATAGATATTCCAGTCATTCGGGGAGTAGCGTTTGGTGATGATGTCTTTGGTCATATCTAGCGCGCTAGACACAATCGTTCCACCGGTCTCCCGGGAGTAGAAGAAGTCATCCTCATCCACTTCTTTGGCAGCCGTATGGTGACGAATAAAGACAACTTCGATCTGTTTATAACTGCGCTGCAGGAAAAGGTAGAGCAGGATAAAGAACCGTTTGGCCATATCCTTGATTTCCTGAGTCATGGAGCCTGAAACATCCATCACACAGAACATCACGGCCTTATTGGAAGGTCGAGGCACCTTCACAAAATTGTTGTAGCGCAGATCAATATCATCAATAAACGGCAGTTTCTTGAGCTTGCCGTTCAGTTCCTTAAGCTGTTCTCGGAGATAGGTCGCCCGCTCCTCATCCATGGCACCCGGCTGGACTTCCATTTCACGCAGTTCCCGCTTGAGCTTGCGAATATCCCGTCGTGTACCGCCCGAAAGAGCAATCCGACGGGCATGGGCACTGCGCAGGGAACGAACAATATTCAATCTGTCTGGCGGGCCATCAGTGGTAAAGCCTGCCTGATGGGTTTTGAATTCAACCATGTCATGGAGCTGCTTCTCCCGCATATTCGGGAGCTCCAGACCATCAAACATAAACTCGAGAAATTCATCGTGGTTGATCTGGAAGGTGAACTCATCCATCCCCTCCCCCTGATCACTGGCCTGCCCCTGACCGCCACCGCCCTGACCACCACCAGACGGTGGACGTTTAATACGGTCTCCGGCGATAAACTCTTTATTCCCAGGCATCACCTGCTGATGCTTGCCACCAGCACCATGATGAAAAATCGGTTCGGAAAGATCACGCTTGGGGATAGTAATACTGCTGCCACTCTCAACATCAGTAATACTTCGCTTGTTAACCGCTTCAGACACCGCCTTCTTAATATGTTTGCGATAACGGTTCATAAAGCGCTGGCGGTTTACAGTGCTTTTATTTTTGCCGTTGAGCCTTCTGTCGATGATCATGCTCATAGCGCACTCCCTGTGCTTCGGCGTTTCGATGTGAGACTTTCGGGGCGAGGCCGGCGCCATCCTTGGCACCGCGCTCACATCCCTGGTGATCACCTCGCCCCGTCCGTCTAACAGCTACTGCATCTTTAAGTATGGCTGGTTATTAACTCCTTAGAGTTATTTCAACCTGCGTGCTTATTGCGATTTACGCACCCGGATATACCACTCGGATAACAGGCGAACCTGCTTCTCGGTATAACCCCGTTCCATCATCCGCTTCACAAACTCGGTATGCTTGCGCTGCTCTTCCTGACTGCCTTTAGCGTTAAAGCTGATCACCGGTAGGAGATCTTCGGTATTGGAGAACATCTTCTTCTCAATCACCGTACGCATCTTCTCGTAGCTCAACCAGCTTGGGTTTCTGCCATCGTTGGAAGCACGGGCCCGCAGCACAAAGTTCACCACTTCATTCCGGAAATCTTTCGGATTGGCGATACTGGCAGCCTTCTCAACTTTCTCCAGCTCATCATTGATGGCGCCACGGTCAAGAATGTCGCCAGTCTCAGGGTCACGATATTCCTGATCCTGAATCCAGAAGTCAGCGTAGGTGATATAGCGGTCAAAGATGTTCTGACCGTACTCGGAGTAGGACTCAAGATAAGCGGTCTGAATTTCTTTACCGAGGAATTCAATATACTTCGGCGCCAGGAACTCTTTCACATAGCGCAGATAACGCTCCTGAACCTCCTGAGGGAATTGTTGCTGCTCAATCTCTCTTTCCAGCACATAGAGCAAGTGCACCGGGTTGGCTGCCACTTCGGACGGATCGAAGTTGAACACCTTGGAGAGAATCTTGAAGGCGAAACGGGTGGAAAGACCATCCATGCCTTCGTCCACACCGGCAGCGTCTTTGTATTCCTGCAGCGGCTTCGCCTGCGGGTCCGTATCTTTCAGGCTCTCACCGTCGTACACCCGCATCTTGGAAAAGACGTTGGAGTTTTCTGGCTCCTTGATCCTTGAAAGCGTGGTGAACTGCGCCAGCATCTTGAGGGTATCTGGTGCACACGGTGCAGCATTGAGAGAGCTGTTTTCCAGCAACTTCTCGTAAATCTTTATCTCTTCCTTCACCCGGGTGCAGTACGGCACCTTGACGATATTGACCCGGTCGATAAAGGCTTCATTGGTCTTATTGTTGCGGAAACTCTGCCATTCCGATTCATTGGAGTGAGCCAGAATAACCCCGTCGTAAGGTATGGCACTCATACCTTCGGTACTGTTGTAGTTACCTTCCTGAGTGGCTGTAAGCAGTGGATGTAGCACCTTGATGGGCGCTTTAAACATCTCGACAAATTCCATCATGCCCTGATTGGCACGGCAGAGCGCACCCGAGAAGCTGTAAGCATCAGGGTCGTTCTGGGAATACTCTTCCAGCTGACGAATATCCACTTTGCCCACAAGGCTGGATATATCCTGATTGTTCTCATCACCCGGTTCGGTCTTAGCAACAGCCACCTGATCAAGAATGCTCGGGCAGAGCTTCACTACCTTGAACTTGGTGATATCACCGCCGTACTCATGCAGACGCTTTACCGCCCATGGGGACATCACACCACGCAGGTAGCGGGATGGAATACCGTATTCTTCTTCGAGAATGCCGGCATCTTCTCCGGGGTTAAATAATCCGAGTGGCGATTCAAAAACCGGCGAACCTTTAATGGCGTAGAAAGGAACCTTTTCCATCAGGCTTTTCAGTTTCTCTGCCAGAGATGACTTACCGCCACCAACTGGACCCAACAGGTAGAGAATCTGTTTCTTTTCTTCCAGTCCTTGGGCAGCATGCTTGAAGTAGGAAACAATCTGTTGAATGGCATCTTCCATACCATAGAAATCTTCAAAACCCCGATAGCGTTTGATCAGCTTGTTGGAGAAGATACGAGAAAGCCGGGGATCACGAGAAGTATCGATGATCTCCGGCTCACCAATGGCCATCAGCATACGCTCAGCGGCATTGGCATAGGTTGTGGGATCGTCCTTGCATCGCTGGAGGTACTCCTGAAGAGATAACTCCTCCTGCTCTTTCTCTTTGTAACGCTGCTGGTAGTTATTGAAAATATCCATATCTTCTTACCTATCCCCGCTTATTGCTCTCTACAAGCATGTTTTAAAACTGCTTTGGGAGCGACAGCACAGCTGCCCCGCGTTACGGTCTCTTATTTTTGTAAAACGAATCCCCTGTTGCTGCAACCCTAACTTTGAAAATGAGACGTCATATTTTTCAATTCAAGGTGCTGAACGACAGTTTTAAGAAACCTTGCTGCTTCACCACCGGTTGCTGCTCGGTGATCAAACGACAATGACAAACTTATGACCTTATGAACCGCTGGCTGTCCGTTCCAGGCGACCACTTGATCATCAACCGAACCCACTCCCAGGATCGCAACCGATGGCGGAACAACAACAGGTGTCGCATAACGCCCACACCCCAGCGCACCAAAATTGCTCACCGATATTGTTCCACCCTGAAAGGCTTCCGGCCCCAGTTTTCTCTGGTGTACACCCGCTTTTAGCCCGTTGATCTGCTCACGAATCTCATCAGCGCCCAGATTTTGGGCATCACGCATAATTGGTACAAACAGACCGTGGTCGGAGTCCACGGCCAGGCCAAGGTGGACGCTACCTTTCACTTCAATCTGTTCAGACTGCTCATCAAACCATGCATTGAGTACTGGTACTTCCTGAGCCGCTGCAACCAAAGCCTGAATCACCCTTACAGTTAGATCCTGTTTATCCGTCCACTGATGAATATCAGCATCAGCAAACAGGGTAACGGCAGCCACTTCATGGTTGGCGCGAGCCATACTGTGGAGCATTTCCCGGCGAACACCGCGTACCGGCTCACCACTTTCCAGTTCATAGGACTGTAAAGCCCTGCCACCGGTTATCCGGCGTTTAACAGCAATATCGCGCGCTTTATCGGTTGATGGTGCAGCACCAATAAAGAACTGTTCATCATCATTAGCTGTGGTTTTGCCCGCATCCTGAATCGAACCCACAACCGTGCCGGTGTCATCATCTTCGCCTTCAAACTCCACCAGCGATTCACCGGTGTGGATAAGATCGCCTGGTTGCCCAAACTGACGAATCACAACACCTTCACAAGGTGATGGCACATCGACGACCGCTTTCGCAGTCTCCATGGAAACAATGATCTGGTCCTCTTGAACCGTCTCACCTTCACGAACATGCCACTGAACAATCTCTGCCTCAGGAATGCCCTCACCGAGGTCTGGTAACTTAAAATATTTCACGGAATCCCCCCGCGGGCTCCATGAAAAGACAAGCGCCCTTTCTGAAGCCGTTTTTATTCAGATTAGTAATAGATATTGGTTATGCAAAAGCGAATTGAAGTAAAACCTTCACTTTCTTCGCTCGTTGCATCAGTTCCCAAACGCCTGCAAACACGCCTGCCGAATTCTGTTTTCATCAGGCAGATAATGTTTTTCCATCCGGTAATACGGCATGGTGATGTCATAACCTGCCACCCGCTCAACCGGAGCATGCAGCTCGTGAAACAGATCAGTGCTAACGCGTGCAGCGATCTCTGCACCGACACCAAAGCTGCGCGCAGCTTCATGAACAATCACACAGCGTCCGGTCTTACGGACAGACGCAAGAATGGTGTCCATATCCAAAGGCTTAATGGTGGCTACATCGATTAACTCGACACTTATGCCCTCTTCCGCCAGCTGACGAACAACCTCCTGACACTCACGCACACAGGCTCCCCAGGTCACCAGAGTCAGATCACTGCCTTCACGCAGGGTGAAACAGGTATCCAGCGGCAAACGGAAATCGCTGTCAGGCAGCACCTGCTTTTGCACACGGTAGATACGCTTGGGTTCAAGGAAAATCACCGGATCCGGATTCTCGATAGCAGAACGCAGCAGGCCATAGGCCCGAACCGGGGAGGAAGGAATCACCACCCGCAAACCTGGTATGTGTGCGAACAATGCTTCCGTACTTTCGGAATGATGCTCCGGCGCATGAATACCGCCACCGAAAGGAGCACGCACAACCATCGGGCAGGTTAACCGGCCACGGGTACGGTTACGCATTCGAGCTGCATGGCCAATCAGTTGCTCCATACAGGCGAAGATAAAACCCATAAACTGGATTTCTGCGACAGGCTTCATGCCCTGGGTGGACATACCCACAGTCATACCGGCGATCAGGGTTTCCGCCAATGGTGTATCCATAACCCGACGCAGGCCGTACTTGTCTTTCAAGCCCTGGGTTGCACGGAACACACCGCCGTTGGTGCCAACATCTTCACCCAGCACCACCACATCCCGGTCTTCTTCCATCGCGTGGTCGAGGGCGAGATTCACCGCTTCAATAAGCGTTTTCTTTTCTGCCGCTTCACTCATGGCTCAGCCCTCCCTGCATTTCTTCATGTTGCTGGCGAAGGCCAATGGGTGTTTCGGCAAAGTGGTAATCAAACAGGTCAGAGGTTTCCGGTAAAGGTGTGGATAAATACTTTTCCACAGCTTTCTGCACTTCACTACGCACTTGCTCCTGCAAGGCGGTTTCCTGCTCAGGGCTCCACCAGCCTCTTTGATGCAGCCAGGTTTGCAGACGTTTTACCGGCTCTTCTTCCCAGGCTTTACGTACTTCGTCGTTAGGACGATAACGGGTTGCATCATCGGCTGTCGTGTGGTCGCCAAGACGATAAGTGATGGCTTCAATTACCATTGCCCCCTTGCCTTTGCGAGCACGTTCGATAGCAGAGCCAATCACTTCATGCAGTGCGACCACATCGTTACCGTCGACTTGTACACAAGGAACACCGGCACCGGCACCTTTCTGTGCCAGCGTGGGGGCACCACATTGAATTTGCCGGGGAACAGAGATCGCCCATTGGTTATTCACAACCAGGAACACAACCGGCAGCTGCCACGTACCGGCCAAATTCAGAGCCTCCAGAAAATCACCTTTCGAGGTCGCGCCATCACCACAGGTTGTGACTGCAACACGTTGTTCACCTCGAATACGGAACGCAGAGGCGATACCCACAGCATGGCCAGCCTGAGTGGCAATCGGCACGCAGTTTGGAAGATCCTGCCCATAACCTTCGCCAGCACTGCCCCGCTCATCGCCTCCCCAGTACAGATAAATATCAGAGAGTTCCACGCCGCGGAGAAGCTGGCCGGAAAGATCACGGTAATAGGGAACAAGCACATCATCCTTGTTCATTAGGGAGCCATACACGACGCCAGGCGCTTCCTGCCCAAGTCCGGAGGGATAGGTTCCCATCTGACCGGTGCGCTGCATGGCGATGGCTTTTCTGTCAGCCTCACGGGCTTTCACCATGGCTTTGTAATACCCAACCATGGTGCGCTCATCATTCACCCACTCGGGCAGGGGTTGTGTTGGTTGCCCATCGGCTCCCAGAAAACGCACATACGGAATATCGTCACGGTGAACCCTGAACAGGTCACCACCGTCCAATGAAGTAGACATGTAAACCTCCAGTCAGGCTGATAAACGCTGTTGGTAGTCGGGGCCGTACAGAATGTCTTCGGCCATCTTGTCGGCAATCAGACTTGTCGGCTCACCACTGGAGTTATGTCTTTGATACAGGTGAGACAGCGTCTGTTCTATTCCCTGAACACGCTTGTTTATCTCAGAGATCGGCTTACCGCTGTGGGACAGTGATGCATAAATCAGCCCACCAGCATTCACGAGATAATCCGGGGCATAAAGAATTCCCTGACGGCTCAATGCGAGGCCGGCCTCAGGATTTGCGAGCTGGTTATTGGCTGCACCGGTGACCGAACGGCAACGCAGCTGGTTAACCATATCGGTTTTGATCACGCCACCCATACCGCAGGGGCTGAATACATCGCATACGACCGAATAAATATCTTCCGGGCTGACAACTGTTGCACCGAAACGCTGGGTAGCCAGTTGCGTTTTCTGAGCATCAATATCAGTGACGGTCAGTCGGGCTCCGGCTTCGTGAAGCAGCTGACACAGATTCCAGCCAACATGCCCAAGCCCCTGAACAGCGATATGTGCATCTGCCAGAGAATCAGAAAGATCGGAGCAGGCTTTCAGACTGGCTTTAATGCTGTGGAAAACACCGAGTGCCGTGTAAGGCGCCGGATCACCAGACTGTGATGTGCAGGAAACATGAGGCGTTACCTTCGCCATGGTGTCCATGTCAGCAACCTGTGTGCCCACATCCATCGCGGTAATGTACTGCCCACCAAGGCTATCGACGAAACGACCAAACTCAAGGAACAGCTGTTCCCGGTTTGTCATATCTTTGGGGGCGAGAATGACAGACTTACCACCACCTTGCTCAATACCTGCCAGCGCTGCTTTGTAACTCATCCCCTGCGCCAGACGGATAGCATCCTGAATAGCCGCATCAGTATTTGAGTAAGTGAACAGCCGGCAGCCACCAAGAGCGGGGCCACGACTAAGGTCGTGTAAGGCAATCACGGCCTGAAGGCCAGTTGAGGGGTCGGATTTGAAGTGCAGCTCCCCTGTACGGGAAGTTTTCATCTCGTTAAACATGAGCGGGATCCTCCGCTTTTGTATTTTTATTATTAGATTGGTCAGCTTGGGTAAAGCCGACGGTTTCCAAAATGCATGTTCAGATATGACTTCGTCAACATTATTTCGATGCACGAAACAATTAGTAACAGTTTAGGCAGAAGATTTCGGACGGGGAAAAGTTTCACCCATCAGCGCGTTCAAACATTTGTTTGATGAATACTCTTTGAAGAGCAGGCTTTGATGAGCACTCTTTTATAAGAGAAGTGCAATATTTGTACTCAACGCCAAGGCTGGTTATTCTCGGTAGAGAAAATAAAACTAAAGGCCGGGAAAATATGACAGAGACGCTTCAGGAAAAGCGCAGGCATGTTCGTAAACGCCTGACCGTAACAGCCAATGTTTTTCAGACTCAAGATCAGCAGAGTATTGGACGAGTCTTTGATATTTCCCAGGAAGGATTCATGCTGCTCACCCCTGCACGGGTGCAGCCATCTGAAGTTTTAGATCTGACTATTGAGATCCCGGAACTGGACAGTTCACGCAATATTGAGCTGTCAGCGGAATGCATGTGGTGCCAGCCATCCAGCTTCAGTAAAGAGTTTGGCGCAGGCTTCCATATCAAAAATATCTCGGATCAAGATCAGGTTGCCCTGAACTACTTTATCCGGGACTTCTAGCTTCAAGGCAAAGTGAGCGCAGCTGTTACATTAGCGAGCACTGTAACAGCTGCGGGATCAGAACTTACTCTGCGATAGGAAGGTTCATGGTCTCCTTGACTTCTTCCATCACGATATAACTCTTGGATTCGCGAACACCCGGCATACGCAGCAGAATGTCGCCAAGCAGCTTTCGATAAGAGGCCATTTCCGAGATACGGGCTTTGATCAGATAGTCAAAGTTACCGGATACCAGGTGGCACTCCAGTACGTTTGGCAGGTTGATCACCGCCGCACGGAACTCTTCAAATATATTGCCGGACTTGGTTTCCAGGCTGATCTCAACAAACACCAGCAGGCCGGCCTCCAGAAACTCTGGATTGAGGCGGGCGCTATAGCCCTGGATTACGCCTTCACGCTCAAGACGCTTAACACGCTCCATGCAAGGAGTCGTACTCAGGCCAACCTTGTCGGCCAGATCAACGTAGGATATGCGACCCTGATCCTGAAGAATTCTCAGGATGTTACGGTCAATCCGGTCCAGCTGACGGGTTACTTCTTTCCGGTTTCTCATGGTATGAAACGATATACGAAAATAGGGACGCCCATGGGGAAGTGTGGAACCCGCATTTCCCACCGGACATTATCATGGTAAAAGTGTCTATTGTTTCATGCTTCACGGATCGGAGTCACCTCCAAGATGAGCCGCCCAATTCAGGCAACGATAAATTTTTCTTCTTTGCGCAAAAACCTGCAGCTTGTTCGTGAGCTGACGGGGAAAAAGGTTATCGGTGTCATCAAGGCGGATGCATACGGTCATGGTGCTATCCCAGTCGCACGAGTGCTAGAAGAGCAAAAGGTAGACTGTCTCGCGGTGGCCTGCATAGAAGAAGCCATCAATCTGCGTGAAGGAGGCATTCAAAGCCCTATCCTTCTGCTCGAAGGTTTTTTCTCGGAGGAAGAGCTGCCACAGATCGAGCAGTATCAGCTTTCAACCGTTATCCGCCAGACTGAACAGATCGATATTCTGAGCCGTTGGAAAGGCAAACCATTCGATGTTTGGCTGAAAATCGATACTGGCATGCACCGTATCGGCTTTTTACCCCATGAATTCAGTGAGGCCTATCGCCGCCTGAAAGAGTGTCCGAGTGTTCGGAATGTCGTGCTGATGACCCACTTCTCCAGTGCCGATGAGCCAGAAAAGCCAAAGACATTACAGCAGATCAATCTGTTCAACTCCCTCACCGAAGGGTATGCCGAGGAAACCTGCATGTGTAATTCCGCAGGCATCATGCAGTGGCCTGCAGCTCATGGCGACTGGGTTCGCCCGGGAGTAATGCTGTACGGTTCCTCTCCGTTTATCGAACCTCATCCGTTGGATAACCGACTGGAGCCGGTAATGGAACTCACCTCCCAGATTTTCTCTATCCACAACCTGCCTGCCGGAGCCCCGATTGGTTACGGTGAAACTTTCATCACTGATCGGCCGATGCGCATTGGTGTGGTTGCTACCGGTTATGCAGACGGCTATCCCCGTCATGCGCCAAGCGGTACACCTGTGCTGGTGAATGGGCAAAGAACCCGTTTGGTTGGCCGGATTTCCATGGATATGCTGTCGATTGACTTGAGCCATCTACCCAATGCCGGTATAGGCGACACAGTAACACTTTGGGGGAAAGGCCTGCCTGCGACAGAAGTCGCACATCACGCCGGAACCATCTCTTACGAGCTGCTTTGTAACCTCAAGCGCGCCAGAATCAAGTATATTGATACCGCTGAGTAACACGCTTCCGCCTGACTCATGCCAATAACCACCAGATAACAAGAACCGATAAGGTCGTTTATGCCGAAAACAGTATTAATCACCGGTTGTTCTACCGGCATAGGTCAGGCACTGGCCCTAGAGCTGCACCAGCGCGGTTACCAGGTCTGGGCTTCTGCAAGGAAGCTGGAAGCGGTCCAGAACCTCAAGAGTCAGAGTATTCAGACTCTGGCTCTGGATGTGACCGATGAAGGCAGCCGCAAGGCTGCTCTTGCTGAGATTCAACAGACTTCAGGACAACTGGATATTCTCATCAACAACGCCGGCTACGGTGCCATGGGGCCGGTGATTGAAAGTCCGGAGTCAGCCCTGCGCCAGCAGTTTGAAACCAACACTTTCGCTCCAATCAGTCTTATTCAAGACGCCTTTCCGTTATTGAAGGCCAGTCAAAGTGCCATTGTCGTCAATGTGACCAGTGTTTCCGGCATTCTGACGACCCCCTTCTCCGGTATGTACTGCGCCTCCAAAGCCGCATTCAGCACTTTGACCGAAGCCTTGCGTATGGAGCTGATGCCTTTTGGTATTGAGGTGATCGACGTACAGCCTGGAGCGATTCGTTCCAGTTTCGCCGACAATGCCAGCAAAACACTGGATATACTGCCGAAGAACTCTGTGTATCAGAAAATAGAACAAGCCATACAGGCACGAGCACGTGCCTCACAGGACAAACCATCGTCCGCAGAAGGGCTGGCGATAAAGATTGCTGAAGCTTTGGATAAAAAGGGGAAGCCAAGGCTTTTGCGCTATGGCAATGGCAGTGCTGGTTTGCCATTTCTGGCAAACTGGTTGCCGAGGAAGCTGGTCCACCGGATTCTGCAGAAGAAATTCCAGCTGGACCAGCTCTAAGAGAAGGCTTTGCTTACTGGTCGCGTCCCAGCATCCGGTAAGCATCACGCTGCGCACGGTCAGATCTGCGAGCAAACCACCAGGCAATAAACGCTGCCAGAGAAACACACAGAATAATCAATGTCGCCAGCGCGTTAACCTTTGGAGATACACCAAGGCGCACGGATGAGAACACCACCATCGGCAATGTTGTCGAACCCGGACCGGATACAAAACTGGCAATAACCAGATCATCCAGAGATAGGGTAAACGACAACAGCCATGCTGAAATCAGCGATGGCGAAATCGTTGGCAGCGTTACCACAAAGAAGGTCTTCACAGGCGAAGCACCAAGGTCCATCGCCGCTTCTTCAATAGACACATCCATTTCCCGCAAGCGGGAGCTGATAACCACTGTCGTATAGGCCGTACAGAAGGTGACGTGGGCAATCCAGATCGTCAGCATGCCACGGTCTTCCGGCCAGCCCAGCGTGCTGGCCATGGATACAAACATCAGCAGCATCGCCAGACCGATAATCACATCCGGCATAACCAGTGGTGCTGTGATCATACTGCTGAACAATGTACGACCACGGAAATGGCCAAAACGGTTCAGCAGATAAGCAGACATGGTGCCCAGAATCACAGCGGCTGTGGCTGCAGTCACACCGATATTTAAACTGGTCAGTACCGAATCAATTAACTGGTCATCCCGGAACAGCTCCACATACCATTTGGTAGAGAATCCCGCCCAGACTGTTACCAGCTTGGAAGCGTTGAACGAGTAAATCACCAGGATAAACATCGGCAGGTACAAGAAGACCAGACCGAAGAACAGCATGACATTGGAGAAGCTCAGCTTACGATTGATCATGAGCGTCCCTCCAGATCCTTCTGACGAGAGTGGTTAAAGATCATGATCGGTATCAGCAGTACCAGCAGCATCACGATTGCCAGAGCCGAAGCCACAGGCCAATCCCGGTTATTAAAGAACTCCTGCCACAGGATCTTGCCGATCATCAGAGTCTCTGGCCCACCCAACAGCTGAGGAATAACGACCTCACCCACCGCAGGAATAAATACCAGCATGGAGCCGGCAATAATTCCGCTCATGGATAGCGGCAGAGTGATCTTATAGAAACACTCGAATGGCTTGGCCCCCAGATCCTGCGCAGCCTCGATCAGAGACTTATCCATTTTCACCAGATTGGAATACAACGGCAGAACCATAAACGGCAGGTAGGCGTAAACGATACCGATATAAACGGCTACGTTCGTATTCAAAATCACCAGAGGCTCATCGATAACACCCAGCCACATCAACAGGTTGTTCAGCAGTCCGTTGTTTCTCAGGATGCCCATCCACGCGTAGATACGAATCAGAAATGACGTCCAGGATGGCAACAGCACAGCCATCAACAGAGCGGATTGCCAATTCTTGGGCGCCTTGGCCATCGCGTACGCCATCGGGTAGCCAACCAGCAGACACCAGACTGTTCCGATAAAGGCAATCTCTACCGAGCCCATATAGGCCGAGATGTAGAGAGGATCATCCGCCAACCAGAGATAGTTGCCCAGGTTGAGCACAATCGTCAGGGCTTCATCCGCATAATCGAACAGGGATGAATACGGAGGAATGGCAATCTCGGTATAGGCAAAGCTGATCTTCAGAACGATCGCAAAAGGGATCAGGAAGAAAACCAGTAACCAGATAAATGGAATACCAATAACTGCCCGACGCCCCATCCGGGCACGAAGCTCGTACCAGTCCGGGTTTAACAGTTTCTTGATATTCATGAGTTCAGTACCACGCTGCTCTCTTCACCCCAGGAAATATAAACAGTGTCGTCCCAGGTCGGATGATCAGCAGTACGTACGGTGTTAGCCATATTGGACTGAACGATGCCGCCACCCGGCAGCTGGATGTAGTAAACAGAGTGTGCGCCCAGATAGGCGATATCGAAGACCTTACCCTCTGCCCAGTTGTACTCGGCTTCCGGCTTTTCTTTGCTGATCTCGATTTTTTCAGGACGAATCGCTACCCAGCACTTACGGTCTTCAAGTGCTGTCGCAATACCAT
The DNA here is from genome assembly GCF_900174585.1 of Parendozoicomonas haliclonae. GTDB lineage: Bacteria > Pseudomonadota > Gammaproteobacteria > Pseudomonadales > Endozoicomonadaceae > Sansalvadorimonas > Sansalvadorimonas haliclonae. The sequence continues at coordinate 206,242 of NZ_FWPT01000011.1, forward strand.
GGCCGATATAGAAAGGTACTGGCAACTTAGGACAGTTAATGATGACGTGATCTGATTCATCTTCAGTGATCTCGCCCTCAAAAATATTGACGGAACCGATAAACTCAGCCGTCATACGGCTGTTCGGGTTCTCGTAGATATCCACAGGCGTACCGGTCTGTACAATCCAGCCGGAATCCATAATCCCGATACGGTCAGCCATGGTCATGGCTTCTTCCTGGTCGTGGGTCACCATCAGACAGGTCACGCCCACCTTTTCCAGGATCTCAACCACTTCCAGCTGCATCTGTGTACGCAGCTGTTTGTCCAGAGCCCCCATAGGCTCATCCAGCAGCAGAAGCTTTGGACGCTTGGCCAGACTGCGGGCAAGGGCCACCCGCTGACGCTGGCCACCGGAAAGCTGATGAGGCTTACGACGGGCATACTGCTGCATACGAACCAGCTTAAGTAGCTCGTTAACACGCTCCTTGATCTCTTCTGCAGGCATTTTGTCCTGCTTCAGACCAAAAGCTACGTTCTGCTCTACGGTCATATGCGGGAACAGAGCATACGACTGGAACATCATATTGATAGGGCGTTCATACGGCGGCAGGTTGGTAATATCCTGACCATCAATCAGAATGCGACCTTCAGATGGCTTCTCAAAACCTGCCAGCATGCGCAGCAGGGTTGATTTACCGGATCCGGAACCACCCAGCAGTGCAAATATCTCCCCTTTGTTGATGGTCAAAGAGACATCATCAACAGCCAGCGTTTCATCGAAGTGCTTGGACACTCGATCAATTCGCAGCAGTACCTCTTTTTTCTCACGGGCACTGAACGTCTTTTTATAGAATCCGGATGGAATTGCCATCTGTCGCTGTTCTCCCACGAACCCTCAGGTGCGTGTACAAATAGAAACTTCCAGAACACCTCTTAACAGCCGTAAAAGCCGAACTCCTGCGTGAGGGTTCGGCCTTGGTTGTGTGTGTACAAATGGAGAAGGTAGTACAAAACGTCCAACCGCAGCGTGCAACTACAGTGGTTGGACATCTGTGGTCTTGCGCTTATTTGCCGGAGAGAATCCGGTTCCAGCCGCGTGTAATTACGCGATTCAGCTTGGGGTCTATCTCATCAAAAGGATACAGCTTCTGATAAGTTGCATCGTCAGGATAGATACCGGTATTACTCACAATATCCTCATCCATAAACTCTTGAGAAGCCGGATTCGGGTTTGCGTAGGAGACATAGTTACTGATATCCGCTATGACCTTTGGATCAAGCAGATAGTTAAGGAATTCGTGTGCTTCATCAGCATTTTTGGCATCAGCCGGTATGGCCAGCATGTCGAACCAGACACCCGCCCCCTCTTTTGGGATGGAGTAGTTGATTTCAAATGGTCGACCCGCTTCTTCTGCGCGGTCAGCGGCCATCAGGATGTCACCAGACCACCCCATTGCAACAGCGATTTCACCATTGGCCAGATCACTGATATAGCTGGAGGAGTTAAAGTAACGGATGTATTTGCGGATACCGGAAATAACTTCCTCAGCCTTGGCGTAATCAGCAGGGTTCTTGCTGTTCGGATCAAGTCCGAGATAGCTCAACGCGGCCGGAAAAATTTCGGTAGGTGCTTCCAGGAAAACGACGCCATAAGGGGCAAGCTTTTCCATATACTTCGGCTCAAAAAGCAGAGCCCAGCTATCTACAGGAGCATCTGTACCAAGAGCCTTCTCGACAAGCTCTTTATTATATCCAATGCCTGTCGTGCCCCACATATAAGGCAGAGCATACTGGTTGCCCTTGTCGTGACTCTGGAGCATCTCCAGCAGCTTTGGATCAAGGTGTTTCCAGTTCGTAAGCTTACTTTTATCCAGCTGCATAAAGACGCCAGCCTTCACCTGTCTGGATAAAAACTCACTGGTAGGAGCGACTATGTCGTAACCTGAATTGCCAGACAACAAACGGGCTTCTAGAACCTCGTTACTGTCGAATACATCGTATGTGACTTTGATGTCTGTGCGCTGTTCAAAATTACTCAGGGTATCTTCGGCGATGTAGTCGCTCCAGTTCAGAACATTCAGGTCCTGACCGACTACACCGCCGCTGACACTTAAGGCTGCTAGTGCAACTAACACATAGCTTTTCAAAAACTTCATCAGCTATATCTCTGTAGAAAATTGAATTGAAAAATCCGGAATTAAGCCGGCAAAAGATGCAAATAAGGAAGACTTCCCGAGAACCGGAAAATCGGAGCCATTTTCGTCACAGTGGGACAAAGGTCAATGCTTTTTTAGTAATTTACTGGGATGCTAATACGTATACCCGATAGGGGGTAAGTTGATTGATGTTCTGTGAGAGAAGTAAAGCAATCTCATACCATTTACCATGATATGAGATGCTTGGAATCGGAATTAGACTTGTCTTGAAGAGATAGACCCATCCTTGGGTTGCACGGCCCTGTGCGGTGACATCCTCTGTCAGCTTAAATATTACGTAACAATACCTATCGCAAACAGTCGTACTTGCCTGTTTATTCTGTGAGAAATTTCTCACGACCCATTCTTAATTGGGTCACACAACAAATGTAGGCTCATACTTGATATGAGCAGTGGAATGATGCTCCACATAAAAATGCTATCCCCACAACTCTCTTCTGAGAGTCAATGATTTGGATAAAGACATGGGAAAAAGCCTGAAACACATCGGCGTTCTGACTTCTGGTGGTGACGCTCCGGGAATGAATGCAGCCATCCGTTCTGTGGTTCGTACCTGTACTCATCATGGCATCGAAGTCACCGGTTTTTATGAAGGATACCAGGGCGTTATCGATGACAACGCAGAAACCCTGGACGCCCGCGCTGTAGCCCACATCATTAACCGTGGGGGCACCATGCTTCGCTCAGCCCGCTGTGCAGAGTTCCGCACCCGGGAAGGCCGCCAGAAGGCATACGACAACCTTAAGAAGCGTGGCATTGAAGGTCTGGTCGTTATCGGTGGTGACGGTTCCTTCACTGGTGCCAGCCTGCTTTCCGATGAGTTCGATATTCCTGTCATTGGTATCCCAGGCACTATCGACAACGATATCTACGGTACCGACTTCACCATTGGCTTCGACACCGCACTGAACACCGTCGTGGATGCTGTCGACCGTATTCGAGACACTGCCACCTCCCACAACCGTCTGTTCTTCATCGAAGTTATGGGACGCGACTCAGGCTTCATCGCCCTGAACGCCGGTATCGCTGTTGGTGCAACCAACATTCTGATTCCTGAAGAAAGCACTGAGCTGGATGAAGTGATCACAAAGCTCAAGACCGGCCGTGAAAACGGCAAAACCTCCAGCATTGTACTGGTCGCTGAAGGTGAAAAAATGGGCGACGCCCTCTTCATGGCTGAAGAAACCAAGAAGCACCTGCCAGACTACGATATTCGTGTGTCTGTTCTGGGCCACATGCAGCGTGGCGGTAATCCAACCTGTGCAGACCGTGTTCTGGCAACCCGTTTGGGCGTAGCCGCCGTTGAGCAGCTGATGGCTGGTCATAGCAGCGTAATGTGTGGTGTGCGCAACGGTTCTGTTTGCACCGTATCGATTCACGATGCTATCAGTCGCAAGCCGGGCATCGATCGTAACCTGATGCACATTGCTGAGATCGTATCTCTGTAAACCTGCATTGGGATACAAAGCATAAATAAATAAATAGGGCGATCGCAAGATCGCCCTATTTATTTATGTCAGTCTGTCTTTTTCAAAAGCTGTCAGGCCATCAGTTGATAAGCAACAAATCCACACCAGCTGATCACCAACAATCCCCAAGGCAGCCAGTGTTGTTTATAAACGATCTGAGTTTCGGTTTCTGTGATGATTTCAGTTTCAGCCTCACCGGAACTTTTCTTTTTCTTCTGCTTATCCAGATCCCGTAATTTAGCTTTATGTTGCTTCTTGTATTGCTCAATACCCTTCTGGATACCCTGAGCAATCAAACGAGTCTGTTCTTTCGTCTGTCCAGGCTTCTGAGTCGCTTTTGCCACTTGAAGCGCTTCCTGCTGGGATTTATTTGAAGATTGATTCTGAGGCCGCTTCTGACGTCCTGACATGCCATGATCTCCAAGACTGCAGACATGAAATAAGAAGAGCAAAGAGTAACAGGTTTAAATTATTTTTTTGATGCAAAGAAAAAGGGCCAATCTTTCGATTGGCCCTTTCGGATCTCTATAAGAGATGGTCGGGGTAGAGAGATTCGAACTCCCGACATCCTGCTCCCAAAGCAGGCGCGCTACCAGACTGCGCTATACCCCGTAATAAACCCCAGCCGACTTATTCAGTCGATAGCCGACTGGGGTTTTAAAAAGTGCCTGGCGATGACCTACTCTCACATGGGGAGGCCCCACACTACCATCGGCGATGCTTCGTTTCACTGCTGAGTTCGGGATGGAGTCAGGTGGTTCCAAAGCTCTTTGGTCGCCAGGCGAAAACGATGTGTGCTGTCTTGTGGACAACACACTATAGAATCTGTCGTTGTTGCTTTGCACTTTGTGCGTGGTAAATCTTTCGCGTTATCTGATCTTTCTTTTTAAAGATCGCTTTGGCGTTATATGGTCAAGCCGCACGAGTCATTAGTACTGGTTAGCTCAACGCCTCACAACGCTTACACACCCAGCCTATCAACGTCCTGGTCTTGAACGGCTCTTCAGGGGATCAAGT
>NZ_FWPT01000032.1 GCF_900174585.1 Parendozoicomonas haliclonae
TGAAGTGACCCCATAAAGTTGGACACTTTGGTTAAGCGGCTTGCAAGGCCTGACTTCGGCACTCCGCCGGCGTCAGGCCTTTTAGTTTCACCTTGATACGTCGCGTATTGTAATACGTGATGTATTCATCAATCTTCTCTATCAACTCATCAGCATCTTTAAACTTTTGGCCATGGAACATTTCTGTCTTCAACAGGCCGAAGAAGTTTTCTGCAACAGCATTGTCCAGACAGTTGCCCCGCCTCGACATACTTTGCACCAGTCCGCGATCGGACAACTGCTTCTGATAACTGCGATGCTTATACTGCCAGCCCTGATCGCTATGTACGATGGGTTTGGCATTCTCATCCAATCTGGTTATTGCGTCCTGAAGCATATCTGTCACCAGAGGTAAGCGGGCATTCTTGGCGATCCTGTAGGCAACCACTTCCCGGGTAAACAGGTCGACGATGGGCGACAGATAAACCTTCTGGTCATTCACTTTGAATTCGGTGACGTCTGTTACCCACTTCTCATCTGGCCGGGTGGCTGTAAAGTCCCTCTCAAGCACATTCGGTGCTGTCTTTCCGTCTTCAGAGCCCCGGTAGGATCGGTATTTTTTAGGGCGTACTGTCGACTTCAAGCCACACCCAACCATTAACCGTTGAACTGTTTTGTGATTGAGCAAGACACCTCGCTGCCTCAACTCCAGATGAATGCGCCGATAGCCATAGCGACCTTTGTGCTCATGGTAGATCGATTCAATCATGGCCGTTTCATGGACATAAGGTGCCGGTTTATTGCTGGCTTTGCGCTGGTAGTAATACACGCTCCTGGCCAGCTTGTTGGCCTGTAGCAGATCATTCAGTGCATGCTTATCTCTGAGAGCTGAAACCGTTAACGCTTTTTCCTGGCTAGTTTTAACCGATCCAGCTCCTGATACTTTTTTAGGACATCATTCTCCGCACGCAGATAGGCCAGCTCTCTCTTCAGTTCTTCCAGAGTCATTTCATCGGCTGGCTTTACGACACGCTTTTTCATGGGAGGGCGCCCTCGGATACAACGTTTGAGTCCATTCATTCCCTCTTCGTTGTACCGTTTGAGCCAAGTCGACAGGATGCCAGACGAAGAGAGATTCAGTTGGGCGCTAGTGTGTGCGAGGGACCACTGTTTCGTCCACATCAAAGTGAGTGCTTCGAGCTTGAATTTAGCTGTACGGGGTAAAGAGGAGCGTTCAAATGCACGTTCCCCATGAATGGTATAAACCTGTCCCCAGTAGCGAATCTGTCTGGAGTCTATCGCGTATTTTGCGTCGAGCTGATGTGATGATATTCCATCATCTATGTATTCGCTGGCAATGATACGTTTCAGCTCTGGGCTGTATTTGGACATAAAAGTAACCCCCAATAATTGGGTGTCCAACTATTGGGGGTCACTTCA
>NZ_FWPT01000039.1 GCF_900174585.1 Parendozoicomonas haliclonae
TACATGTTCTGGTCCGTATCCTTGTTGACATACATCTATAATGATGCACATCATTGACATATGGCATTGCTGTGACTCCTACGCGACACACATCAAACTTGTGTAATGATATTTCTATGCATACATGTTTTCCAGAACTGGTTGATTTGCTTTTTTTTTTTTTTTGTTTTTTTTTTTTTTTTTTTTTTTTTTTTTTTTTTTTTCAAGCAGAAGACGGCATACGAGATCATGCCTAGTCTCGTGGGCTCGGCGTGCTGATCACCGACCATAACGTCCGTGAGACGCTGGCAGTCTGTGAACGTGCCTATATCGTGAGCCAGGGCCACCTTATTGCCCACGGTACGCCGACAGAAATCCTGCAAGACGAACACGTTAAGCGTGTATATCTTGGGGAAGACTTCAGACTCTGATAGGGTAGAGGGCTATGCTGCTCTAGCGGGAGAAAACGACTCTGAATATGAAGCAAGGTTTGCAACTCAGGCTTAGCCAACAACTGGCGATGACGCCTCAGCTACAACAGGCCATCCGTCTGTTGCAGTTGTCTACGCTGGAACTTCAGCAGGAACTCCAGCAAGCGCTGGAAAATAACCCGCTGCTTGAGCAAACCGATCTTCATGACGAAATCGACACTCAGCAACCTCAGGATAACGA
>NZ_FWPT01000001.1 GCF_900174585.1 Parendozoicomonas haliclonae
CCTTTCTTGCGAAGCTCATTGGAGACTCTGACCTGACCGTGAGCAGGATCCTGAATGGCGTACTCAACAACGGCTTCTTCAATCTGCGGCTCAACACGGTTCTTTGTGTTGGGAACTCTGCGGCTACAATCGAATAAGGCATCAACTCCACCGCTGTTTACAGCATCCCGGTAACGATAAAAGGTGTCTCTGGAGACACCCATCATCTTGCAGGCTTTGGAGATATTACCGAGTTCATCGGCCAGATTGAGCAACCCGACCTTGTGTTTAACGATGCGATCACTACTCTGAATCATGAGAGTTACCTATTGTTTGTGATTAAGGTTTCGTACCCTCTTTCACACCGGTAACTCTTCTCTTTTCTGGAGAGTGAATGTCAGATTAGATCTGAACTAATACAAATAAAACACTATTGTACTTATGAACATATTGAACACCTCCAAATACAAACGTTTCGATAGGCTCTACGAGAAACTTCTGTATACACAGCTCACCCGTAATGCCTTGGGTGTGCTTTTTATTGTATTGACAACATCATTTTTTTTTGTGATGCGAATTACTGATATCTGGTTGTCTGATACAAAATGGAACGCACTAGTAACAGTTGTACTTGTGTATCTCATCTCTGATATTGGTATTTCAATCGTTTCCAAGTACCCTGGTGTTCACCGTTTAAAATATGCTGTACCAATAAGTCTAGCGGTTGGAGCGGTGGCCTTAATGGTAATATTGCTACTAAGAATTGATTACTCCAGATCAACCCTGATAATCTCTTTCCTTTCGGCCTTCTTCTACATCGTTTTTTCTAGTGCCTTTGTTCACAAGTACAGAAGGCCAAAGGTTGCAGTCGTTCCGTGTGGTAAGATAGATCATCTCTTCAGTATTCCTGATGTTGCATGGAGACCCCTTAAAGAGCCAGTATACGACGGTGTTAGGTATGACGCTGTTGCTGTAGATTTTCCAGCGCTGACTGCCGAGTGGGATAAGTTTGTTTCTGATGTCAGTCTGCAGGGCAGAGCGTCCATCAGTACGGATAAGCTATTCGAATCTTTAACTGGTCGTGTAAACACTCAGCATATATCTCCGGGAAGTGATGGGGGGCTTATACCATCATCGTTTTACTCTTTGGTAAAACGAACCTCTGATATTTGCATCGCACTTCTCGCTGCACCAGTTGTTGTACCAGTGGTTTTGATAGCAGCAGTTATAGTCAAGCTTGAATCTCCAGGTAGTGCATTCTTTACCCAGAATCGGGTTGGTAAAGGTGGTAAGGAATTCAAAATCTATAAACTCAGGAGTATGTGTAAAAACTCCGAAGAAAACGGAGCCCAGTTTGCAGCCTCTGGGGATGCGAGGGTTACTAGGTTTGGACATTTCATCCGCAAGACACGCATTGATGAACTACCTCAGTTTCTGAATATCCTGAAAGGTGACATGAGTTTAATTGGCCCTAGACCCGAGCAGAAGGTATTTGTTTTAGAGTTTGAAAAGAGCATACCGTTTTATGGTTATCGCCATGTGGTCAGACCCGGTATAACCGGCTGGGCCCAGGTTACTCATGGTTATGCAGGATCTGAAGATGAAACACGGCTGAAGCTGGAACACGATCTTTACTATATAAAGAACTTTTCATTGTGGCTTGATATTTTGATTGTGTTTAAGACCATCCATACAATGTTGACAGGATTTGGGGCTAGGTAGCCCCATTCCCTATTTTGTTGATTTTGTGGCTGCACACAGAGCCACAGGAAAGAAAAACATCAACCACTGCAAATCAGGGCGAATCAGAAAACTATAGGTGTCTGTAATCATTCCTACCTGCCCAAATACAAGGCAACACCCAGCTATACTCATTAGCAATTTCCGTCGTTGTATTGCTGCATTCCCCAGGCTCCATATTGATATCGCTATAAATACCAACCCTGTCGGAGCACCCCAATAATAGCTAACGTTAAGCAACATATTATGGGGGTGCTGCAATATAACTCCACGCCATAATGGCCCTTCATAATCAGCGTAAGCCCCATACCCCAAAGGGTTCAGGATTATATAATCCACCGCCATAGACCAGTTGACGAACCGTCCATTAAAACCATTCGCTAATACCCTATCTAGTTGTGCAAGGATTTCAGTTTGAAGTAGAAATGCGGTTATGGCTCCAACTGCTGTAATCGCAGAGATCAAATACTTCTTCCAAGTGTATTGGCAGAGAAAAATCGCCACTCCTATCATTGCCAAAAGTGCAATCAGCGGCCCCCTAGAACCAGAAAAAACAATAAACCCTCCCAATACAACAACACCCAGAATCGCTGGAACGCTTTTCTGCCACTGGAATGGCCTTGCAGCCAGATAACCACAAAGAATCGATGCAAAACAGCCATAATAAAGTGCAGCAAGAATAGGGTTATTGAATCCCGCAAACTCTCCTATCCCCAAAGCTGCGATTCTATATCCATGTTCGCCCAGAGCCCTCACCCCCATCGGCCGATCAAGCACTCCAAACTGGTAAATCATCGTAGCTGCAGCAAATGCGGTAGCTACGCCTGCTGCTACAAGTAGTAGCTTCTCCGGCTTCTCCATATGCAGTACCACCGTTCGTACGACGTAGAGGTACAGTACAATCTTGATGATTCGGTTAAATACGGTGCCGATATCCATGCCACCTGGCGCAAACAGTGGATGTACCTGCATCCATAAAAACAGAATGCCCAGCATCTTTTCCCCGGTCGTCATTCCTTTTAAGCATGCCTTGGGACCGAATCTGTAGAGGTCAATCAGTAGTGAAACTAGACCCGGAAACAGGCACCATATGTAGGTCTGCGAGATGTATCCGCCATTTGAGCCAATCCATAGCATCCCCGTAAGCTGAACAAACAGGCCAAGAGGTAGCAGCCGCTGCTTCAGTATGTAGTCCGTTTTTTCCAGCCATGGAGGTAGGCTTTTTGTAGTAGCGTTCTCTGCGATCATGCTTAAAGGCGTCATTAACGTGCGGGGTTACTTGAGAGAAAAGGTATACTGTACCGCAATATGTAATATACAGGCATGTTGTTTTTGCAGCGTGTCTTTTCTTTGAGTTGCCGACTTGTGCAACCTCAAATCAAGAAAGAGCTAACCATAAAGAAGGTTGGTATTTCGGTTTATACCTCAGCCGAAGGGCGGTAGCGTACTAGATTTTTGATATATGAAGCACACTCCTCTATTCAGTATTGTTATCCCAGCATACAACTATGCCCAGACTTTGGCTCGTGCTATCGAGTCTGTACTGACACAGTCCGGCTCCGATTTTGAGCTATTGGTTATAAACGATGGCTCTTCAGACAACACACAAGACGTTTTACAACAGCTACATAACGCCTATCCAAGCCGATTTTGTTCAGTGAACCGGACTAACTTCGGTGCTGCTGCTACCCGTAACTATGGTGTTGAGCATACCTCTGGTGATTGGCTAATTTTTCTGGATAGTGATGATGAGTTTGAACCCAACGCTTTAGAAATTATGCGTGAAGCCATAAAAGAAAACGCTGATGCTCGTATGATTGTAGGTGGGCATACCTCTGTAGCGGAAGATGGTAGTTGCAGATATCGTGGGATAGATGCCGTTCACAATAGTAAAGCAAATGCTGAAGCGTTGTTTGCGGGCTATCTTCTTAATAAGAGTGTTACACCATCAAACGGTGCTACCGCGATGCACAGGGATATCTTTAAAAAGATCCGTTACCCAGAGAACTTCCGGAATAGCGAGGACATCCCCGTTTTCGCTTGTTCTTTTGCCAATTTTCCCTGTGCGTTTATCGAGAAGCCCATTAACCGTGTGTATAAGCATGATGACAGTCTGCGTCATAACATAGCTTATGCGCACGCAGTGGGTACAAGCCTGATTGATGTTGTTTTTGATCCTGCGGTTATCCCCGGCAGACTACAAAAATACCGTAAGGCCTATTTTTCTCAGCGGTGTCTCTCGCTATTTCGTACTCATTACTTGGCCGGTGATAGCGCGAGTGCATTGGTATATTACCGTTTGGCCGTAAAGAATCACTGGACGGTTATTTTTAATGCTTCCTATGCCCGTAAGGCTCTGAGGTGCTTTTTTACCCGTAAAAATAGTGGTAGGGATGCAATGTAGTGGAAAAGAGAGTGAGTAAACGTTTAAAAGTTCTGCAGGTGCAGAACAATTACAATATCAGTGAATCTGATCTAGGCGAACAAATCGTTAAAGGATTACCAAGGGGGAGGTTTGAAGTCACAACAGCTTACCTCAAAAAAAAACCGGGTTCTGGTGATCCTCAAAGCTGTGCCGAACACTCTGTTTATTTCAATTTTAAAAGTTCTGAACTGAAAGGCATTCGGAGAATAGTCTCTCTATATCGTCTTTACAGGTTTTGCCGTGAGAAGCAGTTTGATGTGGTTATCTGCCATCGCTTCAAACCTACACATATTTTCCTTCTACTCAATGTCCTATTGAATTTCCGGCGTTGCATCAGTGTGACTCATGGGATAGGTGATTATAATCGCCGCTATCGGCAGCGGGCTGTCAATCGTTGGATAAGAGCGAACTGGACGTTTGTTGGTGTTTCCGAATCTGTGAGAGATTACCTGGTTGCTAGCTGTAAGGGGTTAAACGTTGAAAATACAGTAGTTATAAATAATGCCATTGATATCGAACGCGCTCAAAGTATCCTGCTGGAGCGAGCAGAGGCCCGCAAGCTACTTGGCCTGGCCGAAAGCGATTTTGTTTTTGGCACAATCGGGCGCCTTGTACCAGTTAAAGGACATAAGTATCTAATCGAGGCCGTTACATTGCTTTCCGATAAGTACCCACATATGCGGGTTGCGATAGTTGGTGGAGGCAGGGAGCACGATGCATTATCTGCACAAATACAAGAAGCAGGGCTTGGTGATAATGTCAGTCTGGCTGGTTGGAAAGATGATGCATTGCAGTATATTAAAGCTTTTGATGTATTTGTACTGCCGTCTCTCAGTGAGGGATTGCCGCTTTCTCTTTTGGAGGCAATGAGTGGAGGTATTCCGACCATAGGTAGCAATATTCCGTCTATCGCCCCGGTCATCGAGGGGCTTGGTCTCCTGGTTGAACCTGGAGACTCTCTCAGTCTCTCACTGGCAATGGAGGCTTATCTGAATATGGACGTTGCCGCCTTATCCCAAAAAGGCACCGAGCATTTTCAAAGATTGAAATCACGGCATAACATTGTTGACTATCGTAATCATTACCGTGCACTGATTGAGACTGAGTAGGGAATTTTGGAAACAATCACACATGCGCAGCAAGCGCTAGTTAGTATTATCGTGCCGGCCTTTAATGCAGAGCAGCATATCGAAGAATGCCTGTTGTCCCTAGTTCAGCAAACTTGGGGCAATTTGGAGATCATTGTTGTTGATGACGGTTCAACAGATAATACCGCTACTATTGTTGAACAGCTTAAAAACCAGTATCCGATAATCTCACTTTATAAAAAAGAAAATAGTGGTGTATCTTCTGCGCGTAATCTCGGGTTGTCGATTGCCAAAGGCGTCTATATCGCTATGCAGGATGCTGACGATGTATCTCTGCCTGAGCGTATAGAAAAGCAGGTTTGCTACCTTGAAGCCAATAACCTGGCTCTCTGTGGGTGTGGTCTTTCTATTTTTGGTGGTCGCAAGGCTAGAGATAAGCTTTACCCTGCGACTGATCAGGAATTAAAAGGAAATTTTCTTACATTTGGGCGAACAATTGCTGGACCAGCATTACTATATAAAAAGCAATTAGCAGGAAGTATATCCTTTGATGAGTCGCTTTCCTATGGTGAGGACTTTGACTTTGTATTAAGGCTTACATTCCTCGATGGAAATAAAGCAGGTAATATTCAGGAATGTTTGTATCGGTATCGAAAGCATGGTGCTCAAGCTACTGAGAAGCTTGAATATAAAAATAGAGATAATTTGGTGTGCGTGTTTAATAATTTTTTTCTTGGATATTATCCAGGGTTAAAATTAGAAGATGTTTACTGCTATTTTGACATTTGTAGATTCGGCAGCGCGAAGAAATCACTGTCTTCTCTTTTTTATATGCACATATTGAAAATATTTAAAAAGTGCGATGTGAATGCTGTATTGCAGAAAAAAATAACACTCAAGGTCATAAAAAATAATAATAGGCATGATAAGGATGGTGGGGAGGAATTCTATAAATTGATATCTCAGGAATTGAGTTTTTTCGATAGGATTTTAAACCTTTTTCTGAGGATGTAACCTCTATGGGCGTAGTATGCATTCTAAAATCATCCATTATTGCTGGTTTGGTGGAGAGTTGCCTGAACACCAAAGGAAGTATATTGAACAGTGGGGTGAAATATTTCCTGACTATACGATAATGCGCTGGGATGAAAGCAATATTCCTACCGATAATGAATATGTTGATTTAGTGTTGTCAGCAAAGAAGTGGGCGTTTTTGTCAGATTATGTGAGACTGCATGCATTATATAATTATGGCGGTATTTATCTTGATACAGATGTGCAGGTCCTTAAGAATTTTGAGCATGAACTAGAGGGTGTAGATTGTCTTTTCGGATTTGAGACATCCCTATCATCAGAATACCTTTATGTTGGGACTGCTGTTATTGGCGCAAGGAAAGGGGCTGCTTTAATTGAAGAGTTTTTAAGCAGATATGATAAACGCCTTGGAAAGCGAATGGTGCGTGATGATCGTGTGACGGGCCCAAAAGTTCTTGAACCTCTACTCGCAAAAAGAGGCCTTACTCATGCCAATACTCAAACATTATTGGGAGTTCGGCTGTTAAGGAAGGAGCTATTTTACCCGGATACGGAACAAGAAATTATGGATGCATACACCATTCATGATTGGGATGGCTCATGGCGAACAGCGGATAAAACATCTCTCATAAACAAAATACATAAAAAGAAGCGAAAAATGGGTGAGAAACTATATAGTCTATTTGGACACAATAGGAATTAGGGATGTATTAAAGCCAATGCCGTAAAACAACGTTGGCTTTAATTTTCTTGGCTATTGCAGGTTAAGGCAGAAAATTGGGTAAAAAGAATATATTGGTTACAGGTGGTGCCGGTTTTATCGGCTCTGCAGTTGTTCGCTACCTGATCCATGAGACTTCACACGGTGTAGTCAATATCGACAAGCTGACATATGCCGGCAATCTTGAATCTCTGTCAGAGGCCACCAAGAGTTCCAGGTATCACTTTGTCCACGGTGATATTTGTGATTCCATTTTGATGGAACAGGTTTTTCTTGAGTTCGAGCCTGATCTTGTAATGCATCTGGCTGCAGAGAGCCATGTAGATCGCTCAATAGATGGACCTACGGCATTTATCCACACCAATATTGTTGGTACCTGCACACTGCTGGAAGTTGCCCGATCCTACTGGAGTCGATTGGAGGGAGAAAAGAAAGCTGGGTTCCGCTTCCACCATATCTCAACAGATGAGGTCTATGGTGATCTGGAAGGTACGACCGATCTTTTTACGGAAGAAACTCCCTACGCGCCTAGCTCCCCCTACTCTGCCAGCAAGGCCAGTTCCGATCACCTTGTAAGATCCTGGTACCGCACTTACGGTCTGCCCATAGTTATTACCAACTGTTCCAATAACTATGGGCCATACCACTTCCCTGAGAAGTTGATACCCCTCATGATTCTGAATGCTCTTGAGGGTAAGCCTCTCCCTGTTTACGGAAAAGGTGAGCAGATCAGGGACTGGCTTTATGTAGAAGACCATGCACGTGCACTCTACAAAGTTGTTACTGAAGGCAAGGTGGGCGAAACCTACAACATTGGGGGCCATAACGAGAAGAAGAACATAGAGGTGGTTTCTACGCTTTGCGATTTACTTGAAGAACTGTGTCCCTCCAAACCCGTTGGCGTAAAAGCTTACCGTGATCTTATAACTTATGTTCAGGATCGCCCAGGTCATGATCATCGTTATGCAATTGATGCAGGGAAGATTGAGCGTGAGCTCGGATGGCGACCAATAGAAACGTTTGAAACCGGATTGCGTAAAACTGTGCAGTGGTATCTTGATAATTCTGTCTGGTGTCGGCATGTGCAGGATGGCAGTTATCAGCGTGAGCGGCTTGGTCATGTTGGAGAATCTGCATGAAAGGAATAATCTTGGCTGGCGGCAGTGGGACACGGTTGCACCCGATAACTCTGGGTGTCTCGAAACAGCTGCTTCCTGTTTATGATAAGCCGATGATCTACTACCCCCTGTCGGTGCTGATGCTGGCTGGCATTCAGGACATTCTGGTAATAACTACGCCAGAAGAGCAGGAGAGTTTTCGTAATCTTCTTGGAGACGGAAGCCAGTTTGGCGTGGCACTTAGCTATGCTGTGCAACCTAAACCAAAGGGGCTTGTGCAGGCATTTACCATTGGGCGTTCTTTTATCGGTAGTAGCCGAGTCGCATTAGTCCTGGGAGATAATATTTTCTACGGGCAAGGTTTTACTCCAAAATTAAAGGATGCTGCGGCAAGGGCAGAGGGAGCGACTGTTTTTGGCTACCATGTGGCTGATCCAGAGCGCTTTGGAGTTGTCGCCTTTGATCAACAAGGGAAGGTGACATCTCTGGAAGAGAAGCCTACACAGCCAAAATCCAATTATGCGGTCACAGGCTTGTATTTCTACGATAATCAAGTTGTCGAGCTGGCCCGCGAAATACAGCCATCATCCCGAGGTGAATTAGAGATTACCGATCTGAACCGCCTTTATCTTGATAGAGACAGGCTTCATGTGGAAATCCTCGGTCGGGGTTTTGCCTGGCTGGATACCGGAACCCATGATGCATTGCTGGAGGCTGGACATTTTGTGCAGACTATCGAGCAACGGCAGGGGTTGAAGGTCGCCTGTCTGGAAGAGATTGCATTTAATAATGACTGGCTATCGGATGAAGATGTTTACAGAAAAGGTGAGCAGCTGGCCAAAACCAGTTACGGGCAATATCTGCTGAGTTTGTCGGCAGAACTGGATATGAGCAAGAGTGAATGCAGCCTGAGTTGATAAGTTTTAAAGAATTGGGTGATGAGCGAGGAGCATTGGTTGCTCTTGAGCAATGCCACAATATCCCTTTTGAAATTAAACGCGTTTATTACATTTATGGCACTCAGGAAAATGTGCGTCGTGGCTTTCACGCTCATAAAGAGTTGGAACAAGTTGCAATTTGTGTAAAAGGTGGGTGTTCTTTTTCTTTGGACGACGGAAAGGAGCAGGCGCATTGTCGACTAGAGTCTCCTACCGTTGGCTTGTATATGGGAGCCATGCTTTGGCACGAGATGTATGATTTTACCGACGATTGTGTGCTAATGGTTTTGGCCAGCGACCACTATGATGAAGCTGATTATATCCGTCATTACGATACGTTTATAGAAATGGTGGCTTGATGTTTGTTCATCATTTATCTGATGTTCAGAGTACCCATATAGGTGAAGGCTCAACTATATGGCAATTTTGTGTGGTGCTCTCAGGTGCTGTGATTGGCGTGAATACTAATATCTGTTCGCACTGCTTTATTGAGAATGATGTGGTGGTTGGCAGCAATGTCACAGTAAAGAGCGGAGTGCAACTCTGGGATGGTATCACTTTGGAAGATGATGTTTTTATTGGGCCAAATGTTACTTTTACCAATGATAAGTCACCACGATCAAAACACTATCCTGAAGTATTCCTGAGAACCATCGTCAAAAAAGGTGCATCCATTGGAGCTAACGCAACCATTCTTCCAGGTATAACTATTGGGGAAGAAGCAATGGTAGGTGCAGGTTCCGTTGTTACAAAAGATGTGCCTGCGGGTGAAACTGTGTACGGTAATCCGGCAAAATCAAATGCGTTAATTTGCTGAGTTGATAAAAATGATCCCTTTTCTTGATTTAAAGAGTGTCAACCAGTTATATCGGGATGAGCTGATAACTGCTGCCACCCGCATTATTGATTCCGGCTGGTATATCCTCGGCCAAGAGGTTGAGGGTTTTGAAAAAGAATTCGCTGAGTATTGTGGCGTCGAGCATTGCCTTGGCGTAGCCAATGGTCTGGATGCCCTGATTCTGATTCTACGTGCTTATAAGGAAATGGGCATTATGGAGGATGGTGATGAGGTGATTGTGCCCGCAAATACTTATATTGCCTCAATTCTTGCCATCTCGGAGAATGGTTTAAAACCTGTACTGGTAGAGCCAGACCCAGTTACATACAATCTTGATCCTACATTAATAGAAAAACATATCACCGATAAAACCAAAGCGATCCTGATGGTGCATCTTTATGGTCAGGTTACGGCTATGGATGAAATCAATTCGTTGGTCCAGAAGTATGGACTAAAAATAATTGAAGATTGCGCGCAGGCTCATGGTGCCCAGTATAAGGGGCAAAAAGCTGGAAGCCTTGGTGATGCGGCTGGTTTCAGCTTTTACCCTGGAAAGAACCTAGGTGCTTTGGGGGATGCTGGTGCGGTAACGACTTCGGATCCTGAGCTTGTAAGTGTCATCAAAGCCCTGCGTAATTACGGCTCCCATGAAAAGTACAAAAATCTTTATAAAGGTGTAAATAGCCGTTTGGATGAGATGCAGGCTGCTTTCCTGCGTGTCAAGCTGCGCCATCTTGATAAAGAAATCTTGGCGCGCCGGCAGATAGCGGACATATATCGCTCGTCTATCTCCAATCCGGAAGTGATTTTACCTGAAGTCGCAGACGAAAACGCACATGTGTGGCATCTGTTTGTTGTGCGCCATAGGCAACGTGACAAGCTGGCTCGTTACCTGAATGAGAATGGCGTTCAGACGGTTATTCATTATCCGCTCGCGCCTCACAAGCAAGATGCGTACAAAGAATTAAGTTGTCTTGATCTCCCTGTGAGTGAGATGCTCCATAATGAAGTTTTGAGCTTGCCAATAAGCCCTGTAATGAGCAAAGAGGATGCTCTGAAAGTGGTGGAGCTGGTGAATGGCTTTAAGAGTTGAGACTAAAATTACATTACATGAATAGCTACTCCCCTGATAAACCACTCGTATCTGTTATTGTTGCCAGCTATAACCATGCTAATTTTATAGAGGCGTGTATTAAAAGCATCTGCCAGCAAACCTATAAAAATATTGAGCTTGTCGTTATTGATGATGGTTCATCGGATGCAAGCGATGAGCTTATCAGACAATTAAGTTTACAGTATGGCTTCTACTATGAGCGGCAAAAGAACCAAGGGCTATGTAATACTTTGAATAAGGGATTGTCCCTTATCAAGGGAGATTACGTCTGTTGCTTTGCCTCGGATGACGTCATGATGCTGGACCGGATTGAAAAACAGGTTCAGGTTATGGAAAACAATCCTGAAGCTGGGGCCTGTTCCGGTAATATGATTGCTATAAATGAACAGGGGGAAGTCCTTCTCAAGCAAAAAATGCGGGAGAAGCGAGTGCTAACCTTTGACGACATTTTTCTTGGTAAAGTGAGGGGGGCACCAGCACCAACGGTGATGATCCGTAAGGCCGCATTAGATGAAGTCGGTGGTTATGATCCTGATATTAGGATTGAAGACTTGTATATGTGGTTAAAGATCACACAAGCTGGCTATACGATTGTGCACTCAACGGATCTTTACAGTTATTATCGTCAGCATAGCACCAATACCCATTCAAATATTCGGTTAATGTTTGAAAATGAGTTGAAAATTATTGAGGATTACAGAAGTCATCCTGCATTCAACGATGTTGTGAAATCTTTGGTCGCCCGAAGCTTTGTCAAAGCTTCTAGCTGTGACAAAAAGCTCGCAAAAGAATTATTGCTTCGTTTCCCAGTGGCTCAATATCCTATGAAGCTTATTAAAGGGTTAGGGCGTATGATTTATTCATAGTAGCAATGGAGTAGCTATAAGAGGCTGCAGATTCATAAGGAAGTGGTGGAGGCGGGGGGATTTGAACCCCCGTCCGCCGGCACTCTGCCCTTGGCTCTACATGCTTAGATCTGTCTTTGTTTTAACTTCACACGACCCAACAGGCAGGGTTTGTGAAGCGATCCCGGTAGAGTTTTAGTTGTCCCGCGTTGGGCCCGCGAGAAGCAACGATTCTGTTTAAGATGACAGTTAGTCCCAACCAACAGAAAAGTCAGGTTAACTGGTAGCGGGCCGGTTTTAAGCGGCCAGTGCTACGGAGTAGTTGTCGTCGTTGGCAACTAATAGGGTTGTAGCAATTTGTTTAACGAGGGCTGCTACGCGCTCGACATGCACCTTGGGTTTCGTCACCGTCGTCGAATCCTAATCGCCCCCGGTAAGGTCGAAACCTTTAGATGGCCTTATTCTAAATGAGTCTTATGGGGTGAGGTCAATAGATTTTTCCGTTATGCGTATAAGAGTGCTACGCAGAAGAGATGATTTTGAGGGAGTTTGCCTCCCTCAAGCTTGCTCTCTCAGAAGAGTGCAATCAGCCTCTTCCAAGGACTCGCTGCTTCTCAATATTCCACTCACGCTCTTTGGTGGTCGCGCGCTTATCAAACTCTTTCTTACCTTTTGCAAGGCAGATTTGCGCTTTGATCAGGTGCTTTTTCCAGTAGAGCTTGGTGCACACACAGGTCTTACCTGTCTGCTGGGTTTCAACAAACAGCTTGGCCAGCTCGCGTCTGTGCAGTAGCAGTTTACGGTCTCGACGAGGGTCTGCAATAACGTGTGTTGACGCGGAGATCAGCGGTGTGATCTGGGCACCAATCAGCCAGGCTTCCCCATCTTTCAGCAGAACGTAGCTGTCTACCAGCTGGATTTTGCCCTGCCGGAGGCTTTTGACTTCCCATCCACTGAGTTCAATACCTGCCTCGAAGGTTTCTTCCAGGTGGTAGTCGTGGCGGGCCTTCTTATTCACGACGATACTTGAGTCGCCGGACTTCTTTGCTTTCTTTGCCATAATGCCGGAATTATACGTGTCAGTACTCTAAATACCATGTTGCTTGCGTTTGCGAAAGCAGGAATTCTCGCTGCCAGCCTCTCGTGTACTGTAGTTTGAGGCTATTACTTATGTCTGTGGTTGTACCCCAAGTCTAAACGGATACAATGATCGGCAATCAAAAACCTACTGCCGGGAGCATGCTGCATCCTCTTTCAGGAGCTACAAGCCGCGTTGTCTTACCCTGTAGTTGATAAAATACACAACTGTTCTTGAGGATTTGCATGGCCGATCAGCATGCGACATCAACAGCCCAGACCTGGACTCACAGATGGACGTTTGTCCTTGCGGCTGCAGGCTCTGCTATAGGCCTGGGAAATCTCTGGAAGTTCCCGTATATGGCCGGCATGAACGGTGGCGGGGCTTTTGTCATCGCATACCTTGTCTGTATTGCCTTGATAGGTATTCCCATCATGATGGCCGAAGCCGCATTGGGTCGTCATGGTCGTCACAGTCCTATCAACAGTATGCGTGAACTGGCTCGTGAAGCGGATGCCGGTCGGGCATGGGGGCTTGTTGGTTGGGTGGGCGCACTCAGCGGATTTATTATTCTCTCTTTTTACAGCGTTGTGGCTGGCTGGTCGCTTTCCTATACCGTCGATATGTTTGCTGGTTCATTTCAGGGGATGTCGGCTGAACAGGTTGGGCAAAGCTTTGATGCGCTCACCGCTGATCCGGTGAGAATGACAGTATGGCATGCCGTATTTATTGTACTGACTGGTTTTGTAATAGCTCGAGGTGTGCATAAAGGTCTGGAGAGCAGCGTGCGGGTTATGATGCCCGGCCTGTTCATTCTGCTCCTGTTGTTGCTTGGCTATAGCGTAATGGAGTCAGGTAAATTTATGGAAGGCGTTCGCTTTATGTTCTCCTTCCATCCAGAAGATCTGACCACGGAAGCATTGTTGTCAGCGATGGGGCACTCGTTCTTTACCCTGAGCCTTGGTATGGGGGCAATCATGGCTTATGGCGCTTACATGCCGAAGAAAGCCTCTATCGCTCGCACCATAGGAGCAGTAGCGGCGTTGGACACAGTTATTGCTCTGGTTGCTGGTCTGGCAATTTTCCCATTGGTTTTCGCTCAGGGAATGGAGCCAAGTGGAGGGCCGGGCTTACTGTTCGTCTCTTTAACGTCTGTGTTTGCGTCCCTGCCGGGTGGTCAGTTTATCGGTGGCCTGTTCTTCCTGCTTGTGGCTCTTGCGGCATTGAGCTCATCCATCTCTATGGTTGAACCCGTTGTTGCCTGGATTATCGAACGGTTCCCGGTAAATCGTGTATCGGCAACGGTTGTGTATTCTCTGGTTGTTTGGCTGTTTGGTATCGGCTCTGTCTTGTCGTTCAATGAGTGGGCCGGTGAAGAGTATCAAATGTTCGGAATGACCTTTTTCGAGCTGATGGATTACCTGACAGCGAATATCACCCTGCCTCTTGGTGGTCTGTTAATTGCCATCTTTGCTGGCTGGATTATGAAGCGCTCACACATCTTCAAAGAGATGAATCTGTCTACATTGCACTTCAATATCTGGCGGGCACTCTGCCGGGTTATTGCTCCGGCAGCGGTTGTTGTCATCTTCGTATCTAACATCACGGGTTGATAGTCAGATATGAAGACGATTGAACGATCAGCACTGGTTATGCACTCTGCACAGCAGATGTACGACCTAGTCAACAATGTAGAAGATTACGCGGCCTTTCTGCCATGGTGTGCGGGAGTTGAGGTTTTTGAGAAGACGGAAACTGCTCAGGAAGCCCGACTTGATATAAGTCGGGCAGGTGTCAAAGCCAGCTTTATTACCCGCAATGCTATGGTTCCGGGCGAGAGAATTGATATTGCCCTAAAAGAAGGTCCTTTCTCTTCACTGACCGGAACGTGGAGTTTTACAGCATTGGCAGAAGATGCCTGTAAGGTTTCTTTGGATCTATCTTTTGAGATGAAGAGCAGTATGCTGAGTTCTGCTGTGGGTAAAGTGTTTGAGCAGGTGGCTGCAACTATGGTTGATGCTTTCTGTCAGCGTGCGGATCAGGTGTACCGGTAGAAGTGATGTCAGATATTTCTGTTGAAGTAGCTTACGCAACGCCCGAACGGCAAAAAATAATTTCTCTGTCTGTACCTGAGGGCACAACGCTTTTCCAGGCAGCTGAACTCTCTGGAATTGTCGAACACTTTCCTAATTTGGATTTAACTCAGGCAAAAATGGGCATTTGGGGCAAAGCTGTGCCAAAGCCTGCTGATCAGGCTTTAAAGGCTGGAGAAAGGGTAGAGATCTATCGGCCGCTGATTGCTGACCCTAAAGAGGTTCGCAAGCGAAGGGCTGAAAAGGCAAAAGCTGACAAAGCATAATTTCTGCGAATACAAAAAAGCCGGAGTTTTAAAAGCTCCGGCTTTTTTGTATTTGGAACGATTACTCGTCCTGAATACTTTTCTCAGCCTGATCTTTGGCGTTCTGGGCATCTTTATCAGCAGCCGCACGAACCTGATCATTTACGCTGTTGTCATCACCGCCAGGGCGCATGTCGCCTTCAAAATAGGCCAGCTGATCGTTCTTGAAGAACAGGCTCAGGGTCTGCTGAGTTCTGGCTTTATCGCCAGGCTGGAAGCTGTAGATATAGTCCCAGCGGTCAGTATTGAAGGAATCTGGCAGCAAAGCTTCACCCATCACAAAGCGAACCTGCTCGCGGGTCATTCCTGGCCGAAGCTGGTTCACCATGTCCTGAGTTATGACGTTACCTTGTTGTATATCTATTTTATAAACGCCCGGAAAACTCAGCATGCGAGGATTGTTGTCTGCGAACCAGGAACATCCCCCGATAAAAGCAGCTGAAAGAACCAGGGCAAACGTTGCTTTGTGCTTTTGCATCGTCTACCGACTTCCACTATCTTGGACGGAAATGAGATAATCCCCAGCTTATTACATCTCCAGGGGTTTAGAAAGGGATACTTGGGTGGAAAATCAAGAGCTACGAAAGGCTGGGTTAAAGGTAACGTTACCCCGGGTCAAGATTCTGCAGATCCTTGAGAGTGCTGCAGATCGGCATATGAGCGCAGAAGATGTCTACAAGGCATTGCTTGAGGCTGAAGACGAAGTTGGCCTGGCTACGGTCTACCGTGTACTGACTCAGTTTGAGAGTGCCGGTCTGGTCATTCGCCACAACTTTGATGGCGGACATTCTGTTTTCGAGATGGCCAGCGGAGAACATCACGACCATATGGTGTGTCTGGAAACGGGGCGCATTGTCGAATTCCGCAGCCCGGAAATCGAGAAGCTGCAGCACCAGATTGCCGAAGAGCATGGCTATGAACTGGTCGATCACAACCTGGTGTTGTATGTGAAAAACAAGGAGTAACCTTGTTGAATCCTTCTGGAGTTGGATGGGCACCTGTTAATTTGTAGCAGGTGCCACTACCGGAAGATTAGTCGCTGATATCCAGATATGGGTCATCGGGGTGCAGTTCTGCCTGATCCCCGTTATTCAGCTGTCCGAAGACACTGATCAGCTCGATGACCGTCTCAGTTTGTGTTCTCGCGACTGTGCTATTGAACATCTGTCTGGAGAAAGACTCCAGATTTAGCAGTGCCTCACCGGTGCTGGGGTGGATGTTATTGTCCATCAGAATGCTTGCTACTCTCTCCCGGGATAGTTCCGCATAGTGGAAAGCGTCATTGGCATAATCCAGTCTTTGTTTCAGTGTGAGATGCAAATCATCACTGCCCCTCAAGATAAACCAGATCTTGAATGAGGCACCGCCCTCAAAGTTATCGTGCAAGTCCCTTTCCCTGCTCATGCCCCCACGATTCTGCAATGCGGCTTCATAGGCACGTTTGGCGACGCCATAGGATTTGTTATCTCTCGGATCATCAATTGTAGTGAACAGCGGTAGTCCCATGGCAGCCTGTGAGTGTGCCTCAAGCATCAGGTTTAATTGTGGAATTATGTTCTGGATGACATCTTTGCTTAGCGGCGAGTAACGATGCAGGCGATACAGAATATCCGTCCACAGTATAGGAGCCATAAAAAGCATACGCGGGCAGGTGTTCGGGGCGCACTGTCTGGAAAATAAATCATAGGCGTAAAGATGTCGCCCCAGATCAGACGATAGTTTTTGCAATGTTGTAAGAACTTGAGTTTGCTCTTCAATGGTCAGGGCTAAAGGATCGCCAGCCTTTAAGAAGCCTTCATGCTTAAGCATCAGATGAATAAGAACGATGACCTTGCTGACCATGTCTTTTGCATAGGCGTTTTTGGTTCTTTTGGTCCAATGTGCAGGGAAGCCTGTTTTATCAGCAGCATAGAGATGGCTGAGGTGGCGAAGCTCTTTTAGAGCATTCATCAATAACTCTTTCCGGTCACTGATTCGCTCCAGACTGAACGCATATAGTTCCCGTTTGCTTGTATGTGTCAGGGCATGGGTATTAAAAGCATCAATGACGATGCAGTTATCCATTTCAATCTCTGGGCTTAACGTAAAGTAGCGAGTCTTCTTTTCTGGACCGGTCAGCTGATTCTGTTCGCAGGAGGATCGCAAATTCTCAATTTCCTCGGCCGTGAGGGATGCACTTACGCTCGTGGTCAACATTGCGATGGCTGAAGCTGCAATGATCAGCAGTAACTGTCGTGTAAAGTATTTCATATTACTGCTCCTCGTTTTTGGGTAGTGGGTGATGTCCGGTCAGGCGGAAAATAAGCTCTTTGGCATGGAATAATTGATGCACAGTAAAGTGAGTGACTTCTGTGCTTAAAAATAATTTGTCTGCTTGCGCGATCGTTTGGTGGTGATCTGGTGTCAGATCCTGCTCCAGCAGATCGGAGCAGATTCTGTTTCGGTTTTGACCATTGGGGATATGTTGGCGACAGTCACTGAATTCCCAAAGCGTCGCAAGAGGCTGCATACGCTTTGCCAGTTTTACGGCATCATTGCGTGTGGCTTTTGCTTCGCTAAGATCATGAACGATTGCGCTCAGAGTAATGGCTGTTTGCAACTGGTACTGATGAAACGAAAAAGTACTCAGGGCGCCTGCGTGTTTTTCCAGAATAGAATTCAGAGCACTCGTTAAACGACGATATTCTTCATCGTTAGGAGTAAGTGCTTGTTGCAGGTTCTCCTGATGAAGCTCCATGGTCTTGAGCTTTTGGTCTTCTATCTGCAGGTCCGACTGTAGATGAAACCGCTTTTGGTATTCCTGTCTGTAAGAAGGGTGTTTCTTTCTCATTCCTAATGCTGTCAGTCGCAGTCCGTGAGCCGGATGGAGATAAAGGTGGAGCAGTGTGATCTCTGCAAACAGTTCACTAAAGTCGTTCGTTGTCGTTTGTTGGCTGGCAGCAGCAAGGCGGTCGGCAAAAGTCGAGATGACCAGGCTGTAGGAAGGATTTTGCTGAATGATCTGCTCAGCAAAGGCAATATCGAACGCTAATCTGTCCTTCTTTTTGTAAAGCTCCCACTGATTCAGCGGCAGGTTAAGGGCTAAAAGGCGCTGCTTAAGCTGATCCAGGGTGGCGGACAGTTCAAGATTGTCACCTGAGCCTGCCGAGTGAAATCTGCTCTTAGAGTTCTGGAGCTTATTTTCAACGCTGGGCTCAGCATTGCTATCTCTGTCGTTTGAGTTGGGCTGGGATGTCTGTTTGCTGCCTCGCAGTGCGTTGACGGCTGCTCCAACATTCTTTGCGACTGTTTTTCCGCCCTCTTTGGCATCCCGAATACCCGACTGCCAATTGTTTCGATTCAATACATGTTCGGTTGTTTTATCGATGCCGTTCAGAAGGTTCATCTGCTCCCGGTCTACAGCCTGTTTTTGTTGAGAGGCTGCGGTAAAAGCTTCCTTGTTAAGCTCGGCCTGTTCCATCAAGGCCAGCTGGTCGTTCCAGCTAAGCTCGTCGTCATTCAGGCTGTCGGGTGCAAAGCCTGTCCATTGACTAATAGTGCGCGAAAGCACTTGTGTGACTTCTTCAAACTCTTTGTTGCCCAGAGCGACAAGAGACACTGCCAGCAGTGTGAGGAATAAAACTGTTTTTTTGCTGCCGCTGCTTTTTTGAATTGTGCGTTCAGCAACAGATTGAAGTGTTTGAAGTAGTGACATACCAGCCCCGCGTCAGACCCTGAAACTTTGTCAGGGTTAGACAAGGGGCGTGGTGCTAGAAGGGTAACAAGCCTGTTGAAGTGGCTGACAATGTATTCATCAGGCTGTTGCCGGTGACGGCTCTGCGCGGGAGATCATTTCTCTGGCGTGGGCCAGAGTGTGCTCGGTCATCTCGAGGCCTCCCAGCATCCGGGCAACCTCTTGAGTGCGGGCTTCCTCCAGCAAGGTAGTAATCTGGGTGCTGGTGCTGTTCTTGCCGAGCTTCTTACGGACATGGAAATGGGTATGTCCCTGAGAGGCGACTTGTGGCTGGTGGGTAACACAAAGAACCTGTCCCTGAGCGCCCAGCTCCTTCAGCAGGCGGCCAACAATCTCTGCGGTGCCACCACCAATACCCACATCGACCTCGTCAAAGATCAAAGTCGAGATGCCGGATGTCTTTGCGGTGATAACCTGAATGGCCAGGCTGATGCGGGACAGTTCGCCACCAGATGCGACTTTGTCCAGCGGGCGAGGCGGGTTTCCCGGGTTGGTGCTGACCAGAAAGCGAATCTCTTCCATACCCTGGCTGCGAGGCTCGCATTTGGCTGCATTAACCGCTGCCAGCTCAACGACAAAGCGACCTGCAGGCATGCCCAGATCATGAATATGTTTGGTGACGGCTTTATTGAGCTTCGCAGCGCCTTTGTTGCGCTTCTCGCTTAGCTTGCCTGCCAGCTCAAAATAGGACTGTTCTGTCGTAAGTAGGAGCTGCTCCAGTTCTTCTATCTTCTCGTCGCTGCACTGGAGACCTTCCAGTTCATGTTGAAGCTCTTCGTGTTTCTTATGGAGATCTTCTGCAGCAACAAAGTGTTTACGTGCCAGAGAATAAGCAGAAGACAGTCGTTCATTAATCTCCTGCAGGCGATCAGGGTCAGCCTGGAAGTTATCTACAAAACGATTCATCTCGCCAATAGCCTCTTCCACCTGGAT
Organism: Parendozoicomonas haliclonae; assembly: GCF_900174585.1. Classification (GTDB taxonomy): domain Bacteria; phylum Pseudomonadota; class Gammaproteobacteria; order Pseudomonadales; family Endozoicomonadaceae; genus Sansalvadorimonas; species Sansalvadorimonas haliclonae. The sequence continues at coordinate 19,984 of NZ_FWPT01000001.1, forward strand.
TTGGGCATTGGAGAGAAGGTTGATAGTTTCCTGCAAGGCCGGAAGGTCTAAGCCAAGATCAACAAGCAGATGCTGGCACAGGGTCAGGCTATGCAGAATGTTTCCATTGTCGTTTTCAGAGCAGAGGTCCAGTACCTGCTGGCAGGTGTGCAGACTGGTTTCAGCATTGGCCAGTTGCTTCTGCTCTTGTTCCAGCTCCTCAACTTCGCCTTCAAACAGGGAAAGGTGATCCAGTTCTTCCACCTGATACTGCAACAGCTGAATGCGGGCATCCTGTTCTTTACTGGAGGTGCGCAGTGTTTCAATCTGACGCTGAAGCCCTTTCCACTCCTGCCAGCAGCTGGCTACCTGAGTTGTCAGTTTGCCGCAGCCGGTAAATTCATCCAGCAGGCGCTGGTGGGTTTCAGAGCGCAGCAGGGACTGGGATTCATGCTGGGCATGGATATCGACCAGTAGCTCACCCAGCTCTCGTAAATGGTTGAGCGGTGACGGTGTGCCATTGATATAGCCCCGTCCGCGGCCCTCACGAGTAATCACCCTGCGAAGGATGCATTCGTCATCGCTATCCAGTTCCCGTTCTTTCAGCCACTTGGTGGCTTGCGGCAGATTGCGGATATCGAAGGTGGCCAGAATCTCGGCTCGATCGCAGCCGGTACGCACGCAGTCGGTATCGGCCCTTGCGCCGGTAGCGAGGGAGAGAGCATCAAGCATGATAGATTTGCCGGCGCCGGTTTCCCCTGTGATTACGGTCATGCCGGTGGGGATGTCCAGGTCGAGCTTGTCGACAATGGCAAAGTTGCTGATGGACAGGTGGGTAAGCATGGAGCCAATCCGAACAACGTAACTGTTTTTTTATACAGTAATCTGCAAATGTGTTCTCTGCAATCCCTGTTGTGAAAAAACTGCTCGCAGAAAAAAGCGGTTCTTACTTGAATGTTGGAAATCTATCCCCAATATATGCCCAAGATTCTGATGCGGTTGATACGCGCACTGAAGCACACCGCAGAATGTATTTTAAGGACAGGAGTTGCGTAATGAGTGAACAGCAGAACAAGCCGGAAGATCAGGTTGAAGCTGCCGTGGAAGAGGCGCTGGCTGAAAGTGTTGAAGCGATTGAGGAAGCTGCCGAAGAGGTGATCGAAGAGATCACTGAAGAGGAAGATGCCCTGTCTGCTCTGCAAAATGAACTCGTGCGTGCTCAGGAAGAGGTCGCCAAGGCTCAGGATCAGGCGCTGCGTGCGGTGGCTGAAGCCCAGAATATTAAGCGTCGTGCCCAGCAGGACGTTGAAAAAGCGCACAAGTTTGCGCTGGACAAGTTTGTTGAAAACCTGCTGCCAGTTGTAGACAGCCTTGAGCAGGGCCTGAAGAGCACTGAAGGTGCAGATCCTGCGGTTCGTGAAGGTATGGAGCTGACTCTGAAACTGCTGGTCGACACGCTGGCCAAGCACAATGTCGAGCAGCTGAACCCGGTGGGTGAGCCACTGGATCCTAACTTCCATCAGGCTATGACCATGGTGCCTAACCCTGCGATGGAGCCTAATACTGTTATGGATGTTGTGCAGAAAGGTTACCTGCTGAACGGTCGTGTTGTACGCCCGGCAATGGTTGTGGTTTCCAAGGCACCTTAAATAAGCCTCAAAATCTCCAAAAAGCAGCGCCCGTCGCTGCTTTTTTTGCTTTTGGCAAAGCCATACCGGATAGACATTGTGCCGGCCTGCCACACTTTCCGCTTACCTGCCTGAACAGTCAGACTTCTGAATCCCTCCGCCAATCAGCTTTTTTACTACCTTTGAGGGGCTTTCTGGGTGGCAAGAGCAAAAAAATACAAAAAAATAACATTTCTCCCTTGAAAAGGTTTTGGTGCGTTCCCATATACCAAGCCAAGCAGCCAGAAAGGCAGATGGGTAAGGCCTCCAGGCTATCCCGGAGCTGCCACGGAACTGGCAAAGATTACGAACTTTTGATCAGTCTTTGATCACGGTTTACATCCCGGTATATGCATCCGGGCAAGGTTTACGGAGAGGGTTTCGATGAGTAAAGGCAAAATTATCGGTATCGACCTGGGTACCACTAACTCTTGTGTAGCTGTACTGGATGGTGACAGCGTAAAGGTTATTGAGAACGCAGAAGGTGCCCGTACTACGCCTTCCATTGTTGCTTACACCAACGATGGTGAGACTCTGGTAGGTATGCCGGCCAAGCGTCAGGCTGTTACCAACCCGGACAACACCCTGTACGCCATCAAGCGTCTGATCGGTCGTCGTTTTGAAGACAACGAAGTTCAGAAAGACATCAAGATGGTGCCTTACAAGATCATCAAGGCCGACAATGGCGACGCCTGGGTTGACGTTAAAGGCGACAAGCTGGCTCCTCCTCAGATCTCCGCTGAGATTCTGAAGAAGATGAAGAAGACTGCAGAAGACTATCTGGGTGAAGCAGTTACCGAAGCGGTTGTAACCGTACCGGCTTACTTCAACGATGCACAGCGTCAGGCTACTAAGGACGCAGGCCGCATCGCAGGTCTGGACGTTAAGCGTATTATCAACGAGCCAACCGCTGCCGCTCTGGCTTACGGTCTGGGTAAAGCCAAAGGCGGTGATCAGACTGTAGCGGTATACGATCTGGGTGGTGGTACTTTCGATATCTCCATCATTGAAATCGCTGACGTAGACGGTGAGCACCAGTTTGAAGTGCTGTCCACCAACGGTGACACCTTCCTGGGTGGTGAAGACTTCGATATGCGCGTTATCGAATTCCTGGCCGCAGAATTCAAGAAAGACCAGGGCATCGACCTGACTGGCGACCCTCTGGCCATGCAGCGTCTGAAAGAAGCTGCAGAAAAAGCCAAGATCGAGCTGTCCTCTGCAACCCAGACTGATGTGAATCTGCCTTACATCACTGCAGACGCCACCGGTCCTAAGCACCTGAACGTTAAACTGACCCGCGCCAAGCTGGAATCTCTGGTAGAAGACCTGGTTGCCCGCTCTCTGGAGCCGGTTCGTCAGGCGATCAAAGATGCTGACCTGAGCGTTTCCGAGATCAACGAAGTGATCCTGGTAGGCGGTCAGACCCGTATGCCTCTGGTTCAGCAGAAGGTTGCTGAGCTGTTCGGTAAGGAAGCTCGTCGCGACGTAAACCCTGACGAAGCTGTAGCCATGGGTGCTGCTCTGCAGGGTGGCGTACTGTCTGGCGACCGTACCGACGTTCTGCTGCTGGACGTAACTCCGCTGACTCTGGGTATCGAAACCATGGGCGGCGTGATGACTCCTCTGATCGAGAAGAACACCACTATCCCGACCAAGAAGTCCCAGACCTTCTCCACTGCAGAAGACAATCAGTCCGCGGTAACTATCCACGTACTGCAGGGTGAGCGTAAGCAGGCTTCCGGCAACAAGTCCCTCGGTCAGTTCAACCTGGAAGGCATTCCTGCCGCCCAGCGTGGCATGCCACAGATCGAAGTGTCCTTCGACCTGGATGCCAACGGTATTCTGAACGTGTCCGCCAAGGACAAGAACACCGGCAAAGAGCAGTCCATCGTTATCAAGGCGTCTTCCGGTCTGTCCGATGAAGAAATCGATGCAATGGTTCGTGACGCCGAGAAGAACGCTGAAGAAGACAAGAAGTTTGAAGAGCTGGCTCAGGCACGTAACCAGGGCGACGCCATGGTTCACGCGACTCGCAAGACTCTGACTGAAGCTGGCGACAAGGTCACTGAAGACGAGAAGAACACTGTTGAAGCTGCGATCAAAGAGCTTGAAGAAGCCCTGAAGGGTGACGACAAGGACGCGATCGAAGCCAAGACTCAGGCTCTGATTCAGGCTTCCGGCCCTCTGGCTCAGAAGATGGCTGACGATGCTGGTGCTCAGCAGGCTTCTGGTGAAGAATCTTCTGCAAAAGACGACGATGTTGTTGATGCGGAGTTTGAAGAAGTGAAGGACGACAAGAAGTAATTCTGTCTTTCCCTTGGCAGGAGTTGGTGGCTTTTCACAGCTCCTGCACACGTGATTTGAAACGCGCGGGGGGATTCTCCCGCGTTTTGCTGTAAAGGTTTTCGCCCAGGTTTAAGAACGGTTATGTCGAAAAGAGATTATTACGAGGTGCTCGGGGTTGCCCGTGACACCAGCGACAAAGAGATGAAGAAGGCTTATCGCCGTCTGGCGATGAAGTTTCATCCTGACCGGAACCCGGGAGATAAAGAAGCGGAAGATAAATTCAAAGAAGTTAACGAAGCCTTTGAAATTCTTTCCGACCCGCAAAAGCGCGCAGCCTACGACCAGTACGGTCATGCCGGTGTTGATCCGAACATGGGTGGTGCTGGTGGCTTTGGTGGCGGCTTCGGCGGTGGCAACTTCGGTGATATTTTCGGGGATGTTTTTGGTGACATCTTCGGTGGAGGCGGCAGTGGTCGCGGCCATTCCAGCGTTCAGCGTGGTGCTGATCTGCGTTACAACCTCGAACTGGATCTTGAAGAAGCCGTTCGTGGTGTAGAAAAGAAAATTCGTATTCCGACCCTGGTTAGCTGTAAGACCTGTGATGGCAGCGGCGCCAAGAAGGGAACTTCTCCAGTAACCTGTACCACCTGTGGTGGTGTGGGGCAGGTGCGTATGCAGCAGGGCTTCTTTGCTGTGCAGCAGACTTGCCCGGACTGTCATGGTACCGGCAAGATGATCAAGGATCCTTGCCCGGATTGTCATGGCCAGGGTCGTGTTCAGGAATACAAGACACTGTCCGTTAAAGTGCCTAAGGGCGTGGATACCGGTGATCGTATCCGTCTGACCGGCGAAGGTGAAGCGGGCGTTAACGGTGGTCCGGCTGGCGATCTATACGTTCAGGTCGAAGTGCGCGAACACAAGATCTTCCATCGTGATGGCAAGCATCTGTACTGTGAAGTACCGATTACTTTCACTGACGCTGCCTTGGGTGGCGAGATGGAAGTGCCGACTCTGGATGGCAAGGTTAAGTTGAAGATCCCTGCCGAAACTCAGACTGGCAAAATGTTCCGCCTGCGTGGCAAGGGCGTTGAGCCAGTGCGCGGTGGTGCGCAGGGTGATCTGATCTGCAAGGTTGTAGTTGAAACACCGGTGAATCTGACTTCCCGTCAGAAAGAACTGCTGAATGAACTGCAGGCCACCTTTGAAGGTGACCACAAGCACTCACCACAAAAGCGTGGCTTCTTTGATGGTGTGAAAAAATTCTTTGACGATATGTCCTCGTAAAAGAATTCTGGGATCAAAAAAGCGAGCAACTGTTTACGCAGTGCTCGCTTTTTTATTGTCTGCTTTATTGCAGAAAGGGAAGTTAAACGACTTTCTCTGCAGTAAACCGTTGAGGTGGATTTACATAGGCATCCTGTGAGGCGATCAGAGTAAGCTCGCGACTCTTGGTGGCCCAGGTCTTCTCAAACAAAGCAAAGATGGCGCCGGCGACATGCTCTAGAGATTGTTTCAAATCTTTGGTTTCCAGATATTTCCCTAAGAACACGGCCGCAGTCGCATCACCGGAACCATTGACGGGGTATGGGAATTCCAGACGCGGCGTAGCAACCAGCCAGGCTTCGTTTTCATCCACGGCCAGCATTTCGATAACACCGCTGTCTGCGTCGGTGCGAATCAGGCTTGTCACCAGAACCTTGGATGGGCCAATGGCCTGCAGGGAGCGTACGGCCTGCAGGGCATCTTCCAGAGTGTTGACCTTCTGGCCGGTTAGTAATTCCAGCTCGAAATGATTAGGGGTGATGATATCAGCACGCCTCAGTACCTTGTCCCGGAAAAACTCGGGAATGCCGGCACGGACAAAGATACCGCGATCAAAATCGCCAATCACCGGGTCGCAGCAGTAGAGTGCTTCAGGGTTGGCGGCTTTGACTTTATCCACAGCCTCAAGGATTGCATCACCCAGTTCCGGGGCGCCCATATAGCCGGATAGTACGGCGTTGCACTCAGACATAACCCCGCGATCTTCAATGCCGGTAATCACGTCGGTCACGACATCGGCACCAAAAACCGGGCCACGCCATGCACCATGACCGGTATGGTTTGAGAACATAACCGTGAACACGGGCCAGACTTCATAGCCCATGCGCTGGAGTGGAAAGACTGCAGACGCGTTTCCGGCATGGCCGTAGGCAACGTGCGACTGAATGGAGAGGATGTTCATTGCCGTTCTTATACCTGATACAAGTAATTCTGCGGCCAGATTAGCCGGATGGTGCTCAGATTAACATGAACTTATGTCATTGAAGGTGTTTTCTACGGTGTAAACCCCTGCAGGCTTGCGGTGTTGTGTTGCCCTGCGATAATGGCTCCATATCCCGATAAACGAACGAGAATAAATGATGACGAAAATAGCAGTGGCCGGTGCAGCAGGGCGAATGGGTAAGGCTCTGGTTCAGGCTGTTTCTCAGGATGAGGTAACTACTCTTGCCGCTGCGACGGATCGTGCTGGCAGTTCTCTGATCGGTGCAGATGCCGGTGAACTGGCTGGTATTGGCAAGGTTGGTGTGACGTTGGTAGATGATATTACCAAAGCGCCTGACTTTGATGTGTTGATTGATTTCACCTCCCCGGAAAGCACGCTCGCTCATATTGCGTACTGCCGTCAGCATGGCAAAGGTATTGTGATTGGCACTACGGGCTTTAGTGACGAGCAGAAGGCTGAGCTGAAGGCTGCCGGTGATGAGATTCCGGTTATCTTTGCGGCCAATATGAGTGTCGGGGTGAACCTGATTTTCAAATTGCTGGAAACTGCTGCCCGGGTGATTGGTGATGAGAGTGATATTGAAATTGTGGAAGCTCACCACCGCCATAAGGTTGATGCACCGTCCGGTACAGCCTTGCGTATGGGTGAAATTATTGCGGAAACCCTGGGGCGTGATCTGAGTAAATGTGCGGTATATGGCCGTGAAGGTCATACCGGTGCCCGTGATAAAGATACTATCGGTTTTGCGACCATTCGCGGTGGCGATATTGTTGGTGAGCACAATGCCATGTTTATCGCAGAAGGTGAGCGGGTCGAGATAGGCATTCGCTCCGCCAGTCGGGCGACCTATGCCAATGGTGCGGTACGCGGTGCCAAATGGTTGATGGGCAAAGGCAAGGGCCTGTTTGATATGCAGGATGTTTTGGGGTTACGCTGATCTAATCTGGAAATTCAACTCCAAACACCGAGAGGGCTGCTTTGACGGATAACAAGAATGTTGTTCTGATCATTGGTAGCTCTCCGGATGCTTCTCGAGTCAGCGAGTGGAGTCTTTCTGCTTTCAGTCAGGTGGTTGCTGTGAATAATGCCTGGCGTATCTGTCCTGACTGGACTCACTGTATTTTCCCTGCAGACTTTCCTGAAGCGCGCCAGCCTGTTCCCCTGGCAAATCAGCAGTTAATCACCGAGGAAGGTTTTGTTCCCTTGCAGAACCTTTATGGTGGTTTTGTCTATGCTGGCGGCACAATGGCATTTACTGCGGCTTATTGGGTGCTGGCAGCTTTAAAGCCTAAGGTTATCTGCTTTATTGGCTGTGACATGGTGTATCCCAAAGCTGGAAATACACATTTTTATGGTAACGGCCAGCCTGACCCTTTGCGGGAAGATATCTCTCTGAGATCCTTGGAGGCTAAGTCAGCGCGCTTTTCAGCCTTGGCACAGCGGGATGGATGTCAGGTTCTGAACCTGACCAGTCTTGAAGCCAGTCGGCAGGTTTTTCCAAAAATATCATTTGAACAGCTGACTCAAGCCAGTGATTTTCCTGATCTGGTTTTTAATCAGGGGATTGTTGATCGAGCTCTGAGTCAAGAAGTCCGGCTTGGTTACTTTGTTGAGGACGGCGAGTACTGGAAATGTGTAGATCAGTTCGATGTCGCGGAAATAGATACCCTTGATGCGCTGTGGTTATCCTCGCTGGAAAAATGTTGTAAGTAAAAACCGATCGACGGTAGGTTGTTTTTCTGATAACGTATGTAAAATTTGCTTGCGAGTTAGTCGTTTTTTAACCAGCTCGTGGGGCTCGAACAAAATAAGGATTTGTGAAGGCGAGATGGAACCTTGGTTGCATCTCGCCTTTTTGCGGAAAGAATATAACCAAAGCAGCGTTGTGCAGCAGGAGGACGCTTTGAGCAGGACGGCCATACTTGCTCTTGAGGACGGCAGCATTTTCCACGGTATCGCTATTGGCAGTGACGGCGAAACCAGCGGAGAAGTCGTTTTCAATACGGCAATGACCGGGTATCAGGAGATTCTCACCGATCCCTCCTATGCTCGTCAGATTGTGACCCTTACTTATCCCCATATCGGCAATACCGGCACTACCCCGGAAGATGAAGAAGCCAGCCAGATCTGGTCCGCCGGACTTGTTATTCGTGACCTCCCTCTTTTAGCCAGTAACTGGCGTAATTCCCAGCCTCTTAATGAATACCTTGAAGACCACAATATTGTCGCTATCGCTGATATCGATACCCGTCGTCTCACGCGTATTCTGCGGGAAAAAGGTGCTCAGAACGGCGCTATCGTTGCTGGCGTTGGTGCTTCTGAAGAGCGGGCGCTGGAGTTGGCCAGAGCTTTCCCAGGCTTGAAGGGAATGGATCTCGCCAAAGAGGTAACGACTGCTGAAAGCTATGGCTGGACGGAAGGTGTCTGGAATCTGGAAACTGATAGCCATACCGACCGTGCCGATCAGGCTAAATACCATGTTGTCGCTTACGACTTCGGTGTGAAGCGCAATATCCTGCGCATGCTGGCGGAACGTGGCTGCCGTCTGACCGTGGTTCCGGCAACTACGCCAGCCAAAGATGTTCTGGCTCTGAATCCTGATGGCGTATTCCTATCCAATGGTCCTGGCGACCCTGAGCCGTGTGACTATGCGATTGAAGCCATTCGTGAAATTCTAACCACCGGGCTGCCGGTCTTTGGTATCTGCCTTGGTCATCAGTTGTTGGCACTGGCCTCTGGTGCCCAGACTGAAAAGATGAAGTTTGGTCATCACGGTGCCAACCACCCGGTGCAGGACCTGAAAGACAATGTGGTGATGATTACCAGTCAGAACCATGGTTTTGCTGTCTCCGAAGCGACTCTGCCGGAAAACCTGAAGGCGACCCATAAATCCCTGTTTGATGGTTCCCTGCAGGGCATCGAGCGTACAGATGTGCCGGCCTTCAGCTTCCAGGGGCACCCGGAAGCCAGCCCCGGCCCACACGATGTGGCACCACTGTTTGATCGCTTTATCAAAGAGCTGGAAGAGCGGCGTTAAAAGCCGCTTTGAGGTTGCGGCTTTAAAGTTCTTACTTTGAAGTACTTACTTTAAAGAACTGGCGCCTCGCTAAAAGAAAACGGTATCGCATGCGGCCTGAATCCTCTTTAAGGCAGGCCGCCATTGGAAAGACTGAGCGCAGAAGAACATATCATGGCAAAACGGACAGACATCAAAAGCATTCTGATTCTTGGTGCCGGCCCTATCGTCATCGGGCAGGCCTGTGAATTTGACTATTCTGGCGCCCAGGCCTGCAAAGCCCTGAGAGAGGAGGGGTATAGAGTCATTCTGGTGAACTCCAACCCGGCCACCATTATGACTGATCCGGCGATGGCTGATGCCACCTACATCGAGCCGATCCGTTGGGAAACTGTAGAAAAGATTATCGAGAAAGAGCGTCCGGATGCTGTTCTGCCAACCATGGGCGGACAGACGGCTCTGAACTGTGCGCTGGCACTTGAGCAGCATGGTGTTCTGGAAAAGTATGGCGTAGAGATGATTGGCGCCAACGCAGAAACCATCGACAAAGCGGAAGACCGCAGCAAGTTCGATGTGGCCATGAAAAATATTGGCCTGGAATGTCCGCGTGCCGGTATTGCCCGCAGTATGGAAGAGGCCTACGGCGTTCTTAATGAAGTTGGTTTCCCCTGCATTATTCGTCCTTCATTCACTATGGGCGGAACCGGCGGTGGTATCGCCTATAACAAAGAAGAATTTGAAGAGATCTGTAATCGCGGACTCGACCTTTCCCCAACCAATGAATTGCTGATTGATGAATCCCTGATCGGCTGGAAAGAGTACGAGATGGAAGTTGTCCGAGATAAAAACGACAACTGCATTATTGTTTGTGCCATCGAAAACTTTGATCCAATGGGTGTTCACACTGGTGATTCCATCACTGTTGCACCGGCACAGACTCTGACCGACAAGGAATACCAGATCATGCGTAACGCCTCTCTGGCGGTGCTGCGTGAGATTGGTGTGGAAACTGGCGGCTCCAATGTTCAGTTCGGTATTAACCCTGACGATGGTCGTATGGTTGTTATCGAGATGAACCCGCGGGTATCCCGTTCTTCCGCTCTGGCTTCCAAGGCTACTGGTTTTCCGATTGCCAAGGTTGCGGCCAAGCTGGCTGTGGGTTACACGCTGGATGAACTGCAAAACGATATTACCGGTGGTGTGACACCAGCGTCGTTTGAGCCGTCCATCGATTATGTTGTTACCAAAATTCCTCGCTTTGCTTTTGAAAAGTTCCCGCAGGCTGATGCGCGCCTGACTACTCAGATGAAATCTGTTGGTGAGGTCATGGCGATTGGTCGGACTTTCCAGGAGTCCATGCAGAAAGCGTTGCGAGGCCTGGAAGTCGGTGCGACCGGCTTTGATCCAAAGATGGATCTCTCCCATCCGGATGCTGTGGCAAAACTGCAGGAAGAACTGATTACTCCAGGAGCCGAGCGTATCTGGTACCTCGGTGATGCGTTCCGTTCCGGGATGACGCTGGTTGATATCTTCAAGCTCACCAAAATCGATCCATGGTTCCTTGTACAGATTGAAGATCTGCTGCTGGATGAAGCCAAGGTCGCTGAAGGTTCACTGGCCGATATTGATTACGCCTTTATGCGCAGCCTGAAGCGCAAGGGCTTTAGTGATGCGCGTCTTTCCGCCTTGCTGGGTGCCCTAGAAGGTGAGGTGCGCGCCCATCGTCATCAGCTGGGTCTGCGTCCGGTATTCAAACGTGTGGATACCTGTGCCGCTGAGTTTGCTTCCGATACCGCCTACATGTACTCAACCTACGAGGAAGAGTGTGAGGCCAACCCATCCGATAAAAAGAAAATCATGGTTATCGGTGGCGGCCCGAACCGTATCGGTCAGGGTATCGAGTTTGACTACTGCTGTGTACACGCGGCGCTGGCGATGCGTGAAGATGGTTACGAGACCATTATGGTCAACTGTAATCCGGAAACTGTTTCTACCGATTATGACACCTCCGACCGCCTCTACTTCGAGCCAATCACGCTGGAAGATGTACTGGCCATTGTTGATGTTGAACAACCGGATGGTGTGATTGTTCAGTACGGCGGCCAGACTCCGTTGAAGCTGGCACTTGCGCTGGAAGAGGCTGGCGTAAAAATTATCGGTACCAGCCCTGAAGCCATCGATATGGCGGAAGACCGTGAGCGCTTCCAGCAGATGATTGAAAAGCTGGGCCTCAAGCAGCCGGCGAATGCCACGGCCCGCAGCATTGATGAAGCTATCGAGAAGGCCAAGTCCATTGGTTACCCGCTGGTGGTGCGTCCATCTTATGTTCTGGGCGGCCGTGCGATGGAAATTGTGTACGGTGAAGATGAACTGAACCGCTACATGAATGAGGCTGTGCAGGTTTCCAACGAAAGCCCTGTACTGCTGGACTTCTACCTGACCCACGCGGTTGAAGTTGATGTGGATGCTGTCTGCGACGGTAAGGATGTGGTGATCGGCGCGATCATGGAGCATATCGAGCAGGCCGGTATTCACTCCGGTGACTCTGGCTGCTCCCTGCCGCCTTACAGTCTGCCGATGGATGTTCAGGACACTATCCGTGAGCAGTGTAAGGCGATGGCGCTGGAGCTGGGCGTGGTTGGTCTGATGAATGTGCAGATGGCGATTCAGGATGGCGAGATCTACGTAATCGAGGTGAACCCTCGCGCCTCCCGTACAGTGCCATTTGTATCCAAGGCGATCGGTGTCTCTCTGGCCAAGCTGGCTGCACGGGTTATGGCGGGCTCAACGCTGCAGGATCTGGGCTTCACCCAGGAAATTATTCCTGAGCACTTCTATGTGAAAGAAGCGGTGTTCCCGTTCAACAAGTTCCCGGGTGTTGACCCGATTCTTGGCCCTGAAATGAAATCCACCGGTGAGGTTATGGGCGTTGGTGCAACCTTCCCGGAAGCCTATGCCAAGGCGCAGCTGGCCGTGAAGATGGCGCTGCCTGAAGGTGGTAAGGCGATTCTGAGTGTGCGTGAGCGTGATAAGCCGCAGGCACCGAGGCTGGCAGAAATGCTGCGGAAGTGTGGCTTTGAGATCCTGGCGACTCAAGGAACTGCCAAGGTTCTGACTGATGCGGGTATTCCTGTAGAAGTGGTAAGCAAAGTGAAGGAAGGGCGCCCTCATCTGGTCGATATGATTGTAAATGGCGAAATCTCTCTGGTGGTTAATACTACTGAGGGTCGTCAGGCAATAGCTGATTCCTTTACAATCCGTCGATCAGCTCTGATGAACAAAGTGCTCTACACCACAACAATGCCTTGTGCACTGGCCGTCGCCGAAGCGATCAGCTTTGGGCCGGAGCGCGATGTCAGAAGACTACAGGATTTACACGAAGGTATAACTGAATGCAGCGCTACCCAATGACCGTAGAGGGCGAAAAGGCCCTCCGCGAGGAGTTGCACACTCGTAAAAGCAAGGATCGCCCGCGCATTGCCGCTGCGATTGCAGAAGCCCGTGAACTGGGCGACCTCAAAGAAAATGCTGAATATCACGCAGCCCGTGAGCAGCAGAGCTTCAATGAGGGCCGTGTACAGGAGTTGGAAGCCAAGCTGTCCAATTCCCAGATCATTGATGTGACCCAGATCGAAAATACCGGCAAGGTAATTTTTGGTGTGACCGTGACTGTGATTAACACGGAAGATGACGCTGAAGTGTCCTACAAGATCGTAGGGGAAGATGAAGCGTCTATTAAGGAAGGGAAAATCTCTGTCACCTCACCGATAGCCCGTGCTCTGATCGGCAAGGAAGAAGGTGATGTGGTTGTGGTTACCACGCCTGGCGGCAAGATTGAGTATGAGATCGACAGTGTCGAGCATCTCTGATTGTTGACAGTGCATTAAAAAGGCAGCTCTCTGAGCTGCCTTTTTTGTACCTGTGTGTAAACGAAGTTTAACGCAGCAGGTTGGAAAGCTTCGGGTTTGGCTCTTTGGCAGCCTTGAAGATCAGGGCGATCTTGCCAATGGTCTGAATGTTCAGAGCGCCGGTTGCTTCACACAGTTCATCCATCAGCATTTTGCGCGCTTCACGGTCCAGAACGGCAAAGCGAACCTTGATCAGCTCGTGGTCGTTCAGGGCGCGACGGGTCTCTTCAACAACGCCGTCAGTCAGGCCGTTTTCAGACACCATTACAACTGGCTTGAGAGTGTGCCCGATGGCACGATATTCACGTTTTTTCTCGTTGGTCAGCGCCATGGCAGACTCTCCGGTAAATTTTTGCTGGTGGCGCATTCTATAGTGGCAGGCAGGGGATGCAAGCGTCGATTCCCGTGATAGCCCTTTATATTCGGGAAAATGTGGTGGTAGAATCCCGCGCTTTTTTCTGTTTTCCCTCCTTTGTATAGCTTCCCTTCCTTATGAAAAAACTCTTTAAAGCACTGGCCGTTGCTTCTGTGATGGTATCGTCTTCCGTGTTTGCAAATAGCCCTGCCATGTTTTCCACTCTGGATGGGACCAACCTGCCGGAGCAGAGTGCTGTGGGTGGTGTACGCTTCTCTGTGCTCCACGGGCAGGTCAATGAAGTGAAAGGCATTGATATCTCTGCTCTGGGCTTGTCTGAGTCTGATCGCACGACCGGTTTGAATCTGGGTATCTTCTTTGGTGCTTCCAAGGTGAACCAGGAGATGAAAGGTGTCTCTTTCAGCGCGCTGAACTGGAATGAAGGGCAGGCGACCGGCCTGAATCTGGGGTTTGTAAACCTGACCAATAATGTAAAAGGCCTGAATCTCAGTGCGGTGAACTTTTCCGAAGGTCATACAATGGCGGATGTTGGCTTTTTCAGCCTGTCAGCCAAATCCAATTTCCAGCTGGGCTTCGTCAATGTGACTGATCATATTGATGGCGTGCAGATTGGTCTGGTCAACTGTGCGGAAAATGGCTTCTTCAAGTGTTTCCCGTTGGTGAACTTCGCTAAGTAAGACCGAAGCACATTCATCAGTATTTAGGACTTATCAGCAGTACAAGAGGCATTATCCCGATTGGGTATGGCTCGCTGTTTCGCTAGAATGCCCTCAAATTTACGAGGGCTTCTTTTTATGGCGAGATCAAAAAGCAGTAAGGGTTGGCTGAAAGAGCATTTTGATGATCAGTATGTGCAGCAGTCCCAGCAGGACGGCTACCGCTCACGGGCCAGTTATAAGCTGCTGGAACTCGCTGAAAAGGACAAGCTGTTTCGTCCGGGCATGAGTGTGGTTGACCTTGGTGCGGCTCCGGGTGGCTGGACTCAGGTGGTAGCCGAGAAGATTGGCGGAAAGGGTAAGATTGTTGCCTCCGATATTCTGCCGATGGCACCGATTGCCGATGTGGCCTTTGTGCAGGGCGATTTCACCGAAGAGGCGGTGCTGGAAGAGATTCTGGAAGCTATCGGTTCCGATCAGGTTGATATGGTGATCTCGGATATGGCACCAAATATGAGCGGTGTGAAGGCTTCCGATCAGCCGCGCGCCATGTATCTGGTTGAGCTGGCGCTGGATCTGGCCCGTCAGGTGCTGAAGCCGGGTGGTACCTTCCTGGTAAAAATCTTCCATGGTGAAGGGTTTGATGAATACCTGCGGGATATGAAAACCAGCTTTGGCACGGTTGTTACCCGTAAGCCCGGCGCTTCCCGCTCACGTTCCAGTGAAACCTATCTGCTGGGTCGTCAATTCAAAGGCTGACAGGCCGATGGATAAGAGATGAGAATTTTGGGGGTTGAAGTTGTTAATTTTGCCCCCACTTACAGTAAATACGCTTATCATTTTATGGATAAGTAATAGAATTTTGTAATGGCAGGGATAGGTAGATACATCAGTTACAGGCTGTTTCTACACACCATTCTGTAGTAATGTTTGATGGGGGAAATTCGCTGCGCAGGGCTTTAAATCCGGCGGGCCTGCCTCCTAAAAAATAACAGGACGCTCTGGTATTTTATCCCCGGTACAGAGCATGACTTTTTGCTCAGAGCTTTAAGCTCCTGGCTGTTTCCGAAGTACCGAAGGCGCTCGGTGAGGGTACACATTTGAATGATATGGCAAAAAATCTGATTCTCTGGGTGATCATCGCCCTGGTGCTGCTGACGGTGTTTAAAAACTTCGACGGCATGCAAAGTTCTACTCAGAAAGTTAACTATTCCGACTTTGTCTCCAAGGTGGAAAGTGGTCAGGTTAGCAGTGTGCTGATCGATGGCTACACCCTGAATGGTTCCTACACCAACAACGAACGCTTCGTTGTGAATCTTCCTCCGACTATCCGTGACGATAAGCTGATGGACGAAATGCTCCGCAGCGGCGTTCAGGTTCAGGCGAAGGAGATTGAAAAACAGAGTATCTGGTCCCAGTTGCTGGTAGCCAGCTTCCCGATCCTGGTCATCATTGCGGTGTTCATGTTCTTCATGCGCCAGATGCAGGGCGGCGGTGGCGGCAAAGGCGGTCCAATGAGCTTTGGTAAGAGCAAAGCGCGCCTGCTGTCTGAAGACCAGATCAAAACCACCTTTGCTGATGTGGCGGGTGTAGATGAAGCCAAGGAAGATGTTCAGGAGCTCGTAGACTTCCTGAAAGACCCAAGCAAGTTCCAGCGCCTGGGTGGTCGTATTCCTCGTGGCGTACTGATGGTGGGTTCTCCGGGTACTGGTAAGACCCTGCTGGCAAAAGCGATTGCTGGTGAGGCCAAGGTGCCATTCTTCACCATCTCCGGTTCCGACTTCGTAGAAATGTTTGTGGGTGTGGGTGCATCCCGTGTCCGCGATATGTTTGAGCAGGCCAAGAAGCAGGCTCCATGTATCATCTTTATTGACGAGATCGATGCGGTGGGTCGTCACCGCGGTGCCGGTCTGGGCGGTGGTCATGACGAACGTGAACAGACCCTGAACCAGCTGTTGGTTGAGATGGATGGCTTTGAAGCCAACGATGGCATTATTGTTATCGCTGCGACTAACCGTCCTGACGTACTGGACCCTGCACTGCTGCGTCCTGGTCGTTTCGACCGTCAGGTTGTTGTGCCGCTGCCGGATATCCGCGGTCGTGAGCAGATCCTGAAGGTTCACATGCGCAAGGTGCCTTGTGGTGATGATGTGGATCCAAGTGTTGTTGCCCGTGGTACTCCAGGCTTCTCCGGTGCTGATCTGGCCAACCTGGTGAACGAAGCCGCTCTGTTTGCTGCCCGCGCCAACAAGCGCACTGTCGGCAAGCTGGAATTCGATCAGGCTAAAGACAAGATCATGATGGGCGCTGAGCGTAAGTCCATGGTGATGAGCGAGAAAGACAAAGAGATGACCGCTTATCATGAAGCTGGTCACGCGATTGTCGGCCGTCTGATGCCAGAGCATGATCCGGTTTATAAGGTCACGATCATTCCTCGTGGTCGGGCGCTGGGTGTCACCATGTACCTGCCTGAGGAAGACAAGGTCAGCTACAGCCGTCGTTATTTAATTGGCCGTGTGGCGTCCATGTACGGTGGCCGTATCGCGGAAGAGCTGCTCTACGGTGCAGATGGTGTCTCCACTGGTGCATCTAATGATATTCAGCAGGCTACCCAGATGGTTCGCAATATGGTGACCAAGTGGGGCTTGTCCGAGAAGCTTGGTCCTCTGTTGTACGCTGAGGAAGAAGGTGAAGTCTTCCTGGGTAAGAGTCAGGGCTCCCATCATATGAATGTGAGCGGTGAGACTGCCAAGCTGATTGATGAAGAAGTTCGTACCATCATTGACCACTGCTACGACACCGCTTACAGGATTCTTGAAGAGCACCGTGACAAGCTGGAAATGATGAAAGATGCCTTGATGGAATATGAAACCATTGATGCACCTCAGATCGACGACATCATGGAAGGCAAAAAACCTCGTCCACCTAAAGACTGGGATAAGGACAATGGCGCTGGTGGTGTAAAAGCCACTGAAGAAAAGCCTGAATCTGATGCGCCTTCTGCTGATGACTCTTCCGATGAGGAAGGTGATAAGCCGGTTGGTGGTCCAGCAGGGCAGCACTAAATCTAAACCTTAGGGTTAGATGTTAAAAAGGGAGCTTCGGCTCCCTTTTTCATTTTCTCAAAATCACTTAAGTGATTCCTTTCAAGTCTTCCTCTACCCACTGTCTTGTATCGTTGTTCTTTGTCTGCCTTTCTGGTGAGGTAATTGTCATGAATTGATAATTATTTGTTCACAGGGCATGCCTAGCTTATTGGGCTGGTCTTACCAGAAAAAGGAAAAACAATGATAAAGGTAATAAAAGCCAGTCTAGTGAGTGTTGTGCTGTTCTTTGCGCAAGGTGCTTGGGCAGAAACCACTTCGTTTGATTGTCCATGTCCGCATAATTTGGCTCACCGGGGCGCGTCGGGCTTGTTTCCACAGGCAACCGCTGTCGCCTTTGATGAAGCCATTGTTCGTGGTGCGGATGTGCTCGAGATGGATGTGCAGGTAACGGCCGATGGTCAGCTGCTGGTTCATCATGATGACAACTTTAAGGCGACAGCCGGCGTAAATCAGAAGGTTGCGGATATGACGCTGACAGATATTCGTGCACTTGATGCCGGACATGAATTTTCTACCGATGGTGGCAAGACGTATCCGTGGCGCGGGCAGGGACTGCAATTTCTGACTCTTGAGGATGTGGCCCTACGCTATCCAGAATTTCGTCTGAATGTTGAAATGAAGCCCAACAATACTCAGGTTGCCGAGCTGATGGTGGCAGAGATTGAGCGTCTGGAGCTGACTGACCGAATTGTTGTGGCCAGTTTCAATAAGAAGCCCATGAAGAGATTCAGAGAGATTGTGCAGGGCTCTGTGCCTACCAGTGCTTTCTCAACTGAGATTTCAGATGCGGCTGCAGGTTGGTTCTTTGGCTTTGGGCGTTTTGTAAAGCCGAAGTATGAGGCTGCGCAGGTTCCTCTGGCTATCGCTTCAAAACCGTTTGTAAGCTTCCTGCAGAGCAAGAATGTCAAAGTACATATCTGGACCACCAATAGCCGTAAGGATATTGAAAGAGCGCTTGATATGGGGGCGGATGGTGTTATTGGTGACTATCCGGCGCTGACAACCCAAATCCTCTATGAGCGCGGTCTGCGGTAAAAATGTGAATGCCGGGAGTTGTGTTTTGGCTCCCGGTTTCTTCGGTTTGCTGTTGCTTTATGTAGTTCACTCCTCGCTTTTAAGACTTCCTGTAAGGTCAACCTGCGTCTTTATTCGTTTTGCGGGTATACTTGCGTGATTTTGTTGCCCGAGGCTGCCAATGAGTTATGCCTCGGCTGGTGCAAGTGTGGAAACGAATGCAGAGACCGTCTGATTTGCTAAAGCTGTGTGCCGGGCGAGAGCTCGATCTCTCTGTGCCCCAGATTATGGGCATCCTCAATGTTACGCCCGACTCCTTCTCTGATGGTGGCCGTTACAATACGTTGGAGCGGGCTCTGATTCATGCCCGGGAGATGATTGCTGCCGGTGCCAGAATTGTCGATATCGGCGGAGAGTCAACGCGCCCCAATGCGCACAAGGTGACAACTCAGGAAGAGATTGATCGGGTTGTACCGGTCATCGAGGCTTTGCGCCGTGAGTCGGATGTCATCATCTCCATTGATACCAGTTCCCCCGATGTTATGCGTGAGGCGGTTGCTGCCGGCGCGGGGATTATCAATGATGTTCGTGCGCTGTCCCTCCCCGGAGCTCTGGATGCGGCGGTTATGTTGCAGGTGCCGGTTATTCTTATGCATTCACTGGTTGAGCAGCCGGCGCAGGGTGTTGAGCCTGAATATGCAGATGTTGTTTTATCTGTCGGTGAATACCTTCTTGAGCGGGTTGTGGCTTGTGAGTCTGCCGGTGTGCGACGGGAGAATATTATTCTGGACCCTGGCTTTGGTGCCGGTATGTTTGGGAAAACACCACCGCAGAACTTTGAGCTGATCCGGCGTTTTGCGGAGCTGCACGAACTTGGGTTCCCACTTCTTGCCGGTGTATCGCGCAAGTCATTTATTGGTTCGGTATTGAGTAATACAGAAGGGCAAAGACTGTCAGCCAGTCTTGCACTTGCCGTTCTGTTGGCGCAGTCTGGTGCGCAAATTTTAAGGGTGCATGATGTGCAGGAAACTGCCGATGCACTGGCCATGTTAAAAGCAGTCGCTACGGTCTGATCAGGGATTGGAAGAGCGTACTTGAAAATGGAAAGCAGGTAGGAGTTTCATGGGACGTAAATATTTCGGAACAGATGGTGTTCGTGGTCGTGTTGGCCAGTTTCCTATCACCCCTGAGTTTGTGCTCAAGTTGGGTTGGGCGGCTGGTAAAGTGTTTGCCGGCCAGGGCGCAAACCGGGTTCTTATTGGTAAAGATACCCGTCTGTCCGGTTATATGTTTGAGTCCGCTCTCGAGGCTGGTCTTTCTGCGGCAGGTGTTGATGCCTGGCTGCTGGGTCCTATGCCAACGCCGGCGATTGCCTATCTGACCCGTACGTTTAATGCCAATGCCGGCATTGTGATCAGCGCATCCCATAATCCGTTCTACGACAATGGTATTAAGTTCTTCTCAGCCGATGGCACCAAACTGCCAGATGAAGTGGAGCTTGCCATTGAGGAAATGCTCGACAAGGAGATGGATTTTGCTGAGCCGGCGGCACTGGGCCGTGCCCGTCGTATAGAAGATGCGGCTGGTCGTTACATTGAATACTGCAAGGCGACCGTGCGTCCGTTGCTGGATCTGACCGGTATGCACATTGTTGTGGATGCCGCCCATGGCGCCACCTATCACGTAGGCCCTGATGTATTCCGGGAGCTGGGTGCGAAGGTCGATGCGATTGGTGTCTCCCCTGATGGTCTCAATATCAACGAGGGTGTTGGCTCAACCCATATGGGTGCTCTGCGTGAGGCGGTTCTGGAAAAAGGTGCAGGTCTTGGTATCGCCTTTGATGGGGACGGTGACCGTGTGCTGATGGTTGACCATACCGGTCGCGAGATTGATGGGGACGAGCTGCTCTATGTGATTGCCCGCTATCGCCATGAAAATGGCCTGCTGGGTGGTGGTGTTGTGGGTACGTTAATGTCTAACCTGGGTCTTGAGAAAGCATTCGAGGCGGCTGGTATTCCTTTTGCCCGAGCCAAGGTGGGCGACCGCTATGTGAATGAGCTGCTGCTGGAAAAAGGCTGGCAGCTGGGTGGTGAATCTTCCGGTCATTTGATCTGTCGCCATGTTTCTACCACTGGAGATGGTATTGTGGCTGCCCTTCAGGTTTTGCGGGTTTTGGCAGCAACCGGACGCAGTCTTGCGGAATTGTGTGGTGATATGACCAAGTTCCCGCAAACTATGATCAATGTGCGTATGTCTTCACGGGTGAATCCGCAGGAAAACTCTGTGATCTCGGAAGCTGTTCGTACTACTGAGACTGAAATGGCAGGGCGCGGTCGCGTGCTGTTGCGTACCTCCGGTACAGAGCCGGTGATCCGGGTTATGATCGAAGGTGAGGACGCCTCTGAGGTTGAGACTCGCTGCCGGGCTCTGGCGGACGTGGTTGAGGCTGAATTGGGCTGATTGACCGGAAATTAACTGCCTGAACCTGAAAAATACCATGGCGGTTGCGCTACGCAGCCGCTTCTTTGGTTTTGTGCCCATTGTAATAGGCGCAGAGCGTAGCTAACATCTTGTCCCTTCTCTAATGAGGTTCTGTATGCGCAAGCCACTTGTTGCCGGTAACTGGAAAATGAACGGCTCCCGTGAATCAGTGTCTGCACTGGTTGATGGTCTGAAAGCCGGTCTGGCTACTGAAGATGGTCTGGCTGTGGATGTTGCCGTATTTCCTTCTGCCATTTTTGTTGAGCAGGTAGGAAATGTATTGGCTTCAACCAATATCTCCTGGGGTCTGCAAAATATCTGCACTGAAGAAGAAGGTGCTTACACGGGTGAAACGTCTGTGGCGATGGCCAAAGACTTTGCCTGTAAGCTCGTGCTTGTCGGTCACTCTGAGCGTCGCGCCCTCTATGGCGAAACTGACGCAGATGTAGTGGCCAAGGTTCAGCGCGCTGGTCTGGCGGGCCTGATTCCGGTTCTGTGTGTGGGTGAAAGCCTCGAAGAGCGTGAATCTGGCCGTACTATGGACGTTGTTGCCCAGCAGGTGCAGGCGGTACTGAAAGGTGCTTCTCCTGAATCTCTGGCGCAGCTGGTTATTGCCTATGAACCAGTCTGGGCTATCGGTACCGGTCTGACCGCAACACCTGAGCAGGCTCAGGAAGTGCATGCGGCAATCCGTGAACTGCTGGCTGAACACGATGCAGATATGGCGGCTCGCACTCGAATCCTTTATGGTGGCAGTGTGAAGGGTGCCAACGCGGCAGAAATTTTTGCCGGTGCAGATGTTGATGGGGGCCTGGTTGGCGGTGCGTCTCTGGACGTACAGGACTTCCTTACTATATGTGGTGCTGCGGGATAAGGAATGGAAACAGTAATTCTAATCGTACATGTGTTTGTGGCTCTGGGCCTGATTGGTCTGGTGATGCTTCAGCAGGGTAAAGGTGCTGAAACCGGTGCTTCTTTTGGTACTGGTGCATCTCAGACTGTATTTGGCAGTTCAGGTTCAGGTAACTTCCTGTCCCGATCCACAGCGATTCTGGCAACAGTCTTCTTCGTGACCAGCATTGGCCTGGCCATGATTGCTAAAGATAAGGCAGAAGCTCTGACCTCCGGTGGTGTTCTGGGTATCCCTCAGGCAGTGGAAACCACCACTGTTCAGGAGGTGCCTGCGGCATCTACTGATGTGCCGGAAGTCGGTGATTTTTCAGTAGATTCTTCAGAAACTCCTGTGGTAGACTCTGCCGCGTCTTCTGAGGGAGAGCCTGCAGAAAAGCCAGCTGAGTAAGCTGATTTTTGCTGAGTGATCCTCTGCTGTTAAATAAGATAGCGAGAAGATTGTTGCCCAGGTGGTGGAATTGGTAGACACGCCATCTTGAGGGGGTGGTGCGCTATGCGCGTGCGGGTTCAAGTCCCGCCCTGGGCACCAGTTTGAAAGACATCTACGTGTTAGAATGTCGATATTGTTGAAGGTTGTGTCAGGTTGACCTGTACCGGCTTTCAGCAATATAATTCGCAGAGTTTTGGTGCGGGGTGGAGCAGCCTGGTAGCTCGTCGGGCTCATAACCCGAAGGTCGTCGGTTCAAATCCGGCCCCCGCTACCAACTTATTTATAAAGGCCCCTCAAGTAGGGGCCTTTTGCTATGATCCAAAAAAATGTTTTGGATGTGGCGGTTTATCTGGGATGTTTTGGTAGAATTTGTAAGCTGATCTGACTGTGTCGCAGTATTTCGGTAACCAAAGCATTAAGCAGCTGGCTGGAATAGGATTTAAAGTTAACTTCAGCAAGTGATTTCTCAGGTTGGCATAGCATCTTGGCTGCCGACCTGAAGTTATATCCGGACAAAAGCCGACTTTGGCTGTTCGGGTAGATAAATGGAGACCAGGATTCGTTCTGGTTTGCAGGTATCCCGGCTGGCGTTGCCATCTGGTGATGCCAGTCGAGGATGGGCTTTATGCCCATTTTTTATTGCTGCCGTATAGGACTTTCCGAGGAAAGGGCCCTGCATGGGCGTGCGGTGGGTGGATTCGTCAGTGCGAGGGCGTGGTAAGTGGCAGGCAAGCTGGAAGTACTGAGCGAGCTCGTTGACCCTATTGTTAAGTCCCTGGGATGTGAACTCTGGGGTATTGAGTTCGTCTCACAGGGCAGACAAACGCTGCTGAGAGTGTTTATTGATCGAGAAGAAGGCGGTGTTGGCCTGTCTGACTGTGAAGCAGTCAGCCGTCAGCTCAGTGCAGTTCTCGATGTGGAAGATCCGATTCCGGGCGAGTACACCCTTGAGGTGTCTTCACCGGGTATGGATCGACCGATCTTTACGCTGGAGCAGTATGTACGTCTGGCAGGAAGTCGGGTAGAGATGCGTTTGCGCGTTCCTTTTGAAGGGCGCCGCAAGTACCGGGGAGTGATCACTGGGGTGGAAAATGATGAAGTGGTGGTTGTCTGTGATGATCACGAGTTCCTGTTCCCCTTTGACACTATTGAGAAAGCGAATGTGATACCGCAGTTCTGATGCCTGCCCGCAAAAAACCTTGAAAGAAGGGTGCGCGGGTCCGAAAGGGAAGAACCGGTTTAGCGATACGCGAGGCAGAGCATGAGCAAAGAAATTCTGTTGGTGGTTGAATCCGTCTCCAACGAAAAGGGTGTACCGCCAGAAGTGATCTTCGAGGCGATGGAGACTGCCCTGGCGACGGCAACAAAGAAACGCTACGAGTACGAACTCGATATTCGCGTAGCGATTGATCGTGCGACAGGTGAATATGACACCTTCCGTCGCTGGACAGTTGTCGCTGATGAAGACTTCTCCATTCCCGGTGCGCACCTGACCCTGGATGAAGGTAAAGAGCGGGATGAGAATGCGGAAATCGGTTCTGTTTACGAAGATCCGATTGAGTCCATCGCGTTTGGCCGTATTGCGGCACAGACTGCCAAGCAGGTTATCGTGCAGAAGGTGCGCGAAGCCGAACGTCGTCAGATGGTGGATTCCTACCGCGACAAGCTGGGCGAGCTGATTAACGGCACCATCAAGAAGGTGAACCGTGACAATTTGATCGTGGATCTGGGTAACAATGCTGAAGCGGTTCTGCGTAAGGATCAGGTGATCCCGCGTGAAACCTTCCGTATGGGTTCCCACGTTCGCGCACTGCTGCAGACCATCTCTGAAGAGAACCGTGGTCCACAGCTGATGCTGAGCCGTACCAGCCCGGAAATGCTGATTGAGCTGTTCCGTCTGGAAGTGCCAGAGATTGCTGAAGAAGTGATCGAAATCCGTGCCGCGGCCCGTGATCCAGGCTCCCGTGCCAAGATCGCCGTGAAGACCAACGATGGTCGTATCGACCCGGTTGGTGCCTGCGTAGGTATGCGTGGTTCCCGTGTACAGGCGGTTTCCAACGAACTCGGTAACGAGCGTGTGGATATCGTGCTGTGGGACGACAACCCTGTGCAGCTGGTGATCAACGCCATGCAACCTGCGGAAGTGGCCTCCATCATCGTTGATGAAGATAGTCACACCATGGATCTGGCAGTAGCAGAAGACAACCTGGCTCAGGCTATCGGTCGTGGTGGTCAGAACGTGCGTCTGGCGTCCGAGCTGACTGGCTGGAATCTGAACGTGATGACCGAGTCTGCGGCTGAAGAGAAGCAGGCCAAGGAATCCGACAAGCAGGCGCAGGTGTTCGTTGATCATCTGGATGTGGACATCGATCTGGCCCGCACTCTGGTAGACGAAGGCTTCACCAGTCTGGAAGAGATTGCTTACGTTCCTGTTGAAGAAATGATGGGAATCGATGGCTTTGATGACGAAGTGGTCGAAGAGCTGCGCCAACGCGCCAAAGATCGTCTGTTAACTCAGGCGATTGCCCGTGAAGAGGGTACTCAGCCCGCCGAAGATCTTCTGGGACTGGAAGGTCTTGAAGAAAGCCTGGCGTACGCGCTGGCTGCCAAGGGTGTTATCACCCTGGAAGATCTCGCCGAACAGGCGACGGATGAGCTGGAAGGTATTGAAGGCCTTGACTCTGAACAAGCTGCAGAGCTGATTATGAAGGCAAGGAATATCTGCTGGTTCGGGGAACAGAACTGAGCTGGCCACTAGAGGAGAAGTTTTATGGCAGATGTAACAGTACAACAACTTGCCGAGGTGGTCGGAGCTCCACTGGAACGCCTGCTCAAGCAGATGAGCGACGCAGGTCTGCCCCATAAAAAGGGTGATCAGTCCGTTTCTGATGCTGAGAAGGCGCAACTGCTTTCCCACCTGCGCAATTCCCATAAGGGTGGCGTAGATCCGTCTACCCTGCCTAAGGATGCAGAACCTAAGCAGGTCACCCTGAAGCGTAAGACCGTAAGCCAGATGAAAGTAGCTGGCGGCAGCGGCAACAAGCAAAAGATTGTTAACGTAGAAGTTCGCAAGAAGCGTACTTTCGTTAAGGAAGATGCCAAGGCAGATCTGGACGCGCAGAAGAAGAAGCGCGAACAGGAAAAAGGCCGTGATGATCGTCGCAAGGAAGATCGTGCGGCTACCGATCGTCGTCGTGACAATGTTCGTCGCGATGAAGACGGCGCACGTCGTACTGCTGACGCACGTCGTAAGGAAGAAGGTGATCGTCGTCCACGTCGTGATGATGTACGTCCATCTCCTGCACCTGTAGCTGCGGATGCACCTCCACCGCCTCCAAATGAGGATGATCGTCGCCGTCGTCGCGCTGCTCCTGGCAGCAAGAAGAAAGGTGAGCGTGATGATGACGATGATCGTCGTCGCGGTAAGGGTGGCAAGGGTCGTGGCGGTCGCGATGATCGCGGTGGCCGTAAGCCGCTGTCCCGTAAGCCACTGCGTTCTTCCGAGTTTGATCAGCACGGCTTCACCAAGCCTACCGCTGCGGTAGTGCGTGAAGTTGCGATTCCGGAAACCATTACTGTTGGTGAACTTGCTAACAAGATGGCTGTTAAGGCCGCTGAAGTTATCAAGTACATGTTCAAGCTGGGCACCATGGTGACCATCAACCAGGTTATCGATCAGGACACTGCATCGATTGTGGTTGAAGAAATGGGTCACAAGGTCAAGCTGGTTAAGGCGGATGCACTGGAAGATTCCCTGCAGGACGCTGTCGCTCAGAGTTCTGGTGAAGAAGTTACCCGTGCGCCGGTTGTGACCGTAATGGGTCACGTTGACCACGGTAAGACCTCCCTGCTGGATTACATCCGTAAAGCCAAGGTTCAGTCCGGCGAAGCGGGTGGTATTACCCAGCATATCGGTGCGTACCATGTAACCACCGATCGCGGCATGATCACCTTCCTGGATACTCCAGGACACGCGGCGTTTACCGCAATGCGTGCCCGTGGTGCCAAGGCGACCGATATCGTAATCCTGGTTGTTGCTGCGGACGACGGCGTAATGCCTCAGACCGAAGAAGCGATCCAGCACGCGAAGGACGCTGGCGTTCCTCTGGTTGTGGCCGTGAACAAGATCGATAAGGAATCTGCGGATCCTGATCGTGTGAAGAACGAGCTGGCTGTACGTGAAGTTATCCCTGAAGAGTGGGGTGGTGACACTCAGTTCATCAGTGTGTCTGCTCACACTGGTCAGGGCATCGACGACCTGCTGGAAGCGGTATTGCTGCAATCCGAAGTTCTGGAACTGACTGCTGTTGCAGATGGTCCGGCGAAGGGTGTGGTTATCGAATCCCGTCTGGACAAGGGTCGTGGCCCTGTTGCTTCCGTACTGGTTCAGTCCGGTACTCTGAAGAAAGGCGACAACGTTCTGGTTGGTCAGCAGTTCGGCCGTATCCGTGCGATGCTGGACGAAAACGGCAAGCCAATCGACGAAGCTGGCCCATCCATTCCGGTTGAGATTCTCGGCCTCGACGGTACTCCGGATGCCGGTGACGACATGCTGGCTGTACAGGACGAGCGTAAGGCCCGTGAAATTGCACTGTTCCGTCAGGGCAAGTTCCGTGAGGTTAAGCTGGCCCGTGCACAGGCTGCCAAGCTGGAGAACATGTTCAAGGACATGGGTGCCGACGAGAAGCGTACTCTGAAGGTTGTTCTGAAGACCGACGTACGTGGTTCCCTGGAAGCGATCACCGCTGCGCTGCATGAGCAGGGTAACGATGAGGTGGATGTTAAGGTTATCTTCGGCGGCGTAGGTGGTCTCACCGAAACCGACGCTAACCTGGCTCTGGCTTCCAACGCGATTCTGGTTGGCTTCAACGTACGTGCTGACGCGTCTGCCCGTCGTATCGTTGAGTCTGAAGGTCTGGATCTGCGCTACTACAGCGTAATCTACGACATCATTGACGATGTGAAACAGGCTCTGACCGGTATGCTCAAGGCTGAGTTCCGTGAGCAGATCGTGGGTGTTGCCGAAGTACGTGACGTATTCCGTGCGCCTAAGATCGGTGCGGTTGCCGGCTGTATGGTTATCGAAGGTACCATGTTCCGCAACGAACGCATCCGCGTACTGCGTGAAGACGTGGTTATCTACGAAGGTGAGCTGGAATCCCTGCGTCGCTTCAAGGATGACGTTAACGAAGTTCGCACCGGCTACGAATGTGGTATCGGCGTTAAGAACTACAATGACGTCAAGGTTGGCGACAAGATCGAAGTTTACAAGTCTGTTGAAGTTCAGCGGACCCTGTAAGCGCCGGTACGCTAGCGTACATTGACGTAACAGCCATGAGCTGAAAATGCCCACATCAAGCATGAACATGCGTGGGCATTTTTACGGAACAAGCAGAAAGGCGTGCGGCGCGACTTTGGTCACCTGCACGCCTTTTTTCGTAAAGCATGCTTCTAGAAGAATCAAGCTATGCCAAGAGAATTCAGTAGAACCCAGCGCGTTGGCGACCAGATTCAGCGTGAGCTGGCCACCATTCTGCAGCAGGATATGAAAGACCCGCGCCTCGGTATGGTTACCGTGAGTGCGGTAGAGGTAAGTCGGGATATGGCTTTTGCCACCATTCACGTGACCTTCCTGGGTCTGGATGGTGAGCAGGAAATTAACGAAGCTGTTGAGCTGCTGACTGAAGCGGCCGGCTTCCTGCGTACCGAGCTGTCTCACCGGATGCGTCTGCGCTTCACCCCAAAACTGCGTTTCCGTTACGACGGCAGCCTGGTGCGTGGCCGCCACATTTCTTCCCTGATTGATCAGGCTCGTGCCAACGATTCAGCCAATGTTGCTGATGTGGCAAAGCAGGATGAAGAGCAGGAGGATAACTGATGTCTGGTGGTCGTCGTCGTTTTCGTGGTCGTCCCGTTAACGGGATTGTAGTGGTCGACAAGCCGATCGGTGCTTCTTCCAACCAGGTTCTACAGCAGGTTAAGCGTCTGTATGGCGCTGCGAAAGCCGGTCACACCGGTAGCCTCGATCCGCTGGCAACTGGCGTGCTGCCGGTGTGTCTGGGTGAGGCGACCAAGTTGTCCCAGTACCTGCTGGACTCTGACAAGAGCTATCGCACTACTGCCAAGCTGGGCATTCGCACCAATACTGGCGATGCCGAAGGTGAGGTGGTTGCCGAGCGTCCGGTTGCTGTCACTGAGTCTGATCTGGAGCCGGTTCTGGCCAAGTTCCGCGGTCCGATCGAACAGGTTCCGTCCATGTTCTCCGCGCTCAAGCACAACGGCAAGCCGTTGTATGAGTATGCCCGTCAGGGTATCGAGATTGAGCGTCCGGCCCGTAAGGTGAACATCTACCGTCTGACTCTGATTGAGTTCCGCGGCGATGAGCTGGTGCTGGAAGTGGACTGCAGCAAGGGTACTTATATCCGGACTCTGGTTGAGGATATCGGAGAAATGCTGGGCTGTGGTGCCCACGTTGCCGAACTGCGTCGCTTGAAGGCCGGTCCTTACGAGGAAGAGCAGTCCTACACCATCGAAGAGCTGGAAGAGATTCGTAACAATGGTGGCCATGCCGCTCTGGATGCGATTCTTCTGGATCAGGATTCTGCCGTTAGCCATTGGCCGCAGGTGCTGCTGGGTGATAGCAGTGCTCACTATGTCAGCCAGGGGCAGCCGGTGCAGGTTTCCCGCGCGCCGACTTCCGGGTTTGTGCGCATTTACCATCAGGTTGAAGGTGCACCGAATATCTTCCTCGGTATCGGTGAGATCCAGGATGATGGTTTGGTGGCTCCACGCCGCTTAGTGGCTAAAAACTGAGCGCAGCTAGCTGAAGAGAAAGGCTGACTGCGTAACTCCCGATGTTTGCTGAGCTCTGGTTCCCATGCTCTGCGTGGTAACCCATACCGCTAGCGACCAGATGTAGATAGGTATGCATTCCCACGGAGGACCGTAGGGACGAGACTTGGCGAATTTTGCGATAACCTCTATTTGCGCTGGAATCACTCGTAACATTTTTGAGGTGATTTGCGGGGTGAATAATCGGGAGGAACGGTTTAGAATACCGCTTCTTTATAAATGACTGGCTTCTGGCTGGTCATTTGTGATTTCGGGGTGGCTGTTAATATGCGCGGCTATTCCCTTGATTGATGCATATTTTTAATAGGAGTTACACAATGTCTCTGACTGTAGAGCAAAAGGCTGAAATCGTAGCCAAGTACGCCCGTGGCGAGAACGACACTGGTTCCCCTGAAGTTCAGGTTGCTCTGCTGACCGCTAACATCGAAGGTCTGCAGTCCCACTTCAAGGCACACATCCACGATCACCACTCCCGTCGTGGTCTGATCCGCATGGTTAACGCTCGTCGTTCCCTGCTGGACTACCTGAAGAAGAAAGACGTTGAGCGCTACCGTGCTCTGATCCAGAGCCTGGGTCTGCGTCGTTAATAGCTCCTCAAGAGCTTCTGGCCTGCTTCATTTTCTTATTGCTCAGGCAATGGGTGAGGCGGTCGGCATCGGCGAAGTTTACTTTTCCGGTGGACTTTGTATCCCTGTTTCTTGCAGATGGGGGTACAATTGACAGGACACCGCTTCCGTAACCCGTAAGGGGAAGGTGGCGGTGTTTTGTTATATGTTGTGTTTGTAGCTGCGTTGTTAACCGTGCCAGTGATCGGTGCATTAACAGACAGCTTGCCAAGGCTGGCTCTATACAGAGTGAAAGCGTTGGCAACCGGTTCCTGGTTGAATCTGGAATCGGCAAGAAGACACCTCGATGCCAGAACATCGTTTTTTATGTTCTCACGGGGTGCAGCGCTGACTGATGGCGAACTTATATGCCCGGGTGCAATCCAGAGTGCAGGGCGAATACAGAAGCTTATGGCTGTATTCTGGATTGCATCCCAGTCAGGCGGCATTCATCCTGCCGCCCAGAAGGTCGCAGCGTCAGTCAGGTTTGGTTGAAAGTTGAAAGGAAATAATTGTGAAACCTGTAACTAAGACGTTTGAATTTGGTGGCCAGCAGGTCACTCTGGAAACTGGCCGTATGGCTCGTCAGGCTGATGGTGCTGTTGTAGCAACCATGGGCGATCTGGTTGTTTTGGCAACTGTTGTTGGCGCTCATAGCTGCAACGAAGGTCAGGACTTCTTCCCACTGTCCGTACACTACATCGAAAAGACCTACGCAGCTGGTAAGATCCCTGGTGGCTTCCTGAAGCGTGAAGGCCGTCCTTCCGAAAAAGAAACTCTGACTTCCCGTCTGATTGACCGTCCTATTCGTCCTCTGTTCCCTAAGGGTTACATGAACGAAGTTCAGGTCATCATCACTGTACTGTCTACCGACAAGAAGAACGATCCAGACATTCTGGCCATGATCGCCACTTCCGCAGCTCTGGCTATCTCCGGCATTCCATTTGCTGGTCCTATCGGTGCAGCCCGTGTTGGTTTTGACGAAGAGAAGGGTGGTTACATCCTGAACCCTAGTTACGAAGACCTGAAGGCTTCCGAGCTGGACATGGTGGTAGCCGGTACCGAAAACGCGGTACTGATGGTTGAATCCGAAGCGAAAGAGCTGACCGAAGACGAAATGCTGGGTGCGGTTCTGTTTGCTCAGGAAGGCTACCGTGGCGCCGTTCAGGCGATCAAGGAATTTGCCGCTGAAGCTGGCAAGCCAACCCGTGAGTGGACTGCTCCTGTCGTAAACACCGAGCTGAGCGACGCAATCAAGGCATCTTACGCTGGTAAGATTGCTGACGCTTTCGCTATCGCTGAAAAGCAGGTGCGTAACAACACTCTGGGCGATCTGCGTCGCGCGGCTGTTGAGCAGTTCGCTGTTGAAAACGGTCCTTCCGCTGGTGAAGTTCAGGGTCTGTTCGGCAAGCTGGAAAAAGCGCACGTACGTAACGCTATCCTGGATGGCAAGCCACGTATCGACGGTCGTGACACCAAGACTGTACGTCAGCTGCACATCGAAGTTGGCGTTCTGCCAAAGACTCACGGTTCCGCTCTGTTCACCCGTGGTGAAACTCAGGCTCTGGTAACCACTACTCTGGGTACTGCCCGTGACGCACAGCTGATCGACAGCCTGGAAGGCGAAAGCCGCGATTCCTTCATGCTGCACTACAACTTCCCTCCTTACTCTGTAGGTGAGTGTGGTCGTATGGGTGGTGTTGGTCGTCGTGAAATCGGTCACGGTCGTCTGGCTCGTCGTGGTGTTGCTGCGGTACTGCCAAACGAAGAAGAGTTCCCATACACCCTGCGTGTGGTTTCCGAGATCACTGAATCCAACGGTTCCAGCTCCATGGCTTCCGTATGTGGTACTTCTCTGGCGCTGATGGACGCTGGTGTTCCTCTGAAGGCGCCTGTTGCCGGTATCGCCATGGGTCTGATCAAGGACGAAGACGGCCGTTTTGCTGTTCTGACCGATATCCTGGGTGACGAAGATCACCTGGGCGACATGGACTTCAAGGTTGCCGGTACTGCTGAAGGTGTCACTGCCCTGCAGATGGACATCAAAATTCAGGGTATCACCGAAGAGATCATGGAGATTGCTCTGGAACAGGCGCTGGAAGCTCGTCAGACCATCCTGTCCCAGATGAACCAGGTTATTGCCAGCTCCCGTACCGAGCTGAACGCTAACGCGCCAATGACCATGACCCTGAAGATTCATCCGGACAAGATCCGTGACGTTATCGGTAAGGGTGGTTCTACCATCCGTGCTCTGTGTGAAGAGACTGGTGCGTCCATCGATATCGCTGACGATGGTCAGGTTAAGATCTACGGTGAGAACAAAGACGTTTGTCAGGCGGCTTACGACAAGGTATTCGGTATTACTGCTGAAGCTGAAGTTGGCAAGATCTACGAAGGTAAGGTTGTTCGTATCGTTGAGTTCGGTGCGTTTGTTAACATCCTGCCAGGTCGTGATGGTCTGGTTCACATCTCCCAGATCTCTGACGAGCGTGTGAACAATGTTAGCGATTACCTGAGCGAAGGCCAGATGGTTAAAGTTGTGGTTATGGATGTTGATAACCGTGGCCGCATCAAGCTGAGCATGAAAGAACTGGCTAACGCGCAGGATCAGGAATAATTCTGACTCCTAAACCGTTCCCGGTTTGATAAGAGGCGATCTTCGGATCGCCTTTTTTTATGGTTTTTCTTCCGTCAAATGAGAGATGGCTGTTTTGCTGATTGCTTGTTCAGCGTCTAGTGTGACTCAACCCTTCCCGTTAGCTGGACAACTGATTATGCGCTTTGTTGTCACTCTTGTTCTGATTCTTTTCTCATCTTTTGTCGGGGCTACGACTTCTGCAGGTATTGTCGTCTTTGGGGATAGCCTTAGTGACCAGGGTAATAATTGCTGGTGTGAAGATGATGGGCGTAGTGGTAAAAGCAAAGGCGCACCTCTAACAAACTGGCCGGGAGTCCCGTTGGAAAGAAACCATGGTGTAGTCTGGTTTCAGTATCTCTCAAAAAAGCAATATGGTGTGGACTCTGTTCCAAGCAGTCAGGCGGTGCCTGAGGATCTGGCTATCAATGCAGCATGGGCAAGCGCTGAAACAGGGGATAATTATTTAAATGATCTTGCCGGTGCCCCTTTCCCTGTTGGCGAAAATTGTAATGGTGCAGGTTTGTTTGCGGGCTACAGTTGTGTGCCGGGAGTGTTGCGACAGGTGCAGCTTTTTCTTGCATCAGATGTGAAGAGTAAGAAAGAGCGGCAATACCTGATTTTTGCCGGTGGTAATGATGTGATCGATAACATCCTGCGTATTGAACAATGGGCTAAGCGTGAAAAGGATAAGCTGAGCTATTACTTTAACCTTGCAGGCGGTATCGCCAACTTGCTGAATGAAAAGCAGGCTGATGCTTCGTCCGGGCATCAACAATTGGACTTTCCTATATCCAACACTATTTCAGCAGTCAATTTACTGGTTAAGGCTGGGGTTCCTAAAAGTAATATTGCAGTAATGAATCTCCCGGACTTGTCTCGTACACCTATTGGTCATGAGCTAACGAGCGGTAAGCCGTTTCTTAATAAGCTGCTGAAGGGCTTCTGTAGCGGTTATGACAAGGTTCTGAAAGTGGAGATGGTTCTGGCAGGTTTTTCGGAAGTGAAGGTTATTGATATCTATAGCTGGCTGAATGAAGTTCTGGATAATAAAGACGCTAATCACTTTGTTTATGGGGCTGAAACCAGTTGTGTGGCAGCGCATAAGCAGGAGGCGTGTGATGGCTACTTTTTCTTTAATGGCAAGCATCCGACAACACAGATTGGTCATCGCTTGCTGGGTGAGTGGGTAGCAGGGCAGCTCTAATCTTTTTAAGTTAAATGAAGCCAATAAAAAAGACGCCGGGTGGCGTCTTTTTTATTGCGGGCTCTAACCGGAGAGCTTATTGCTCGTCCAGAAAGCTGCGCAGGTGGTCAGAACGGGTAGGGTGACGCAGCTTGCGCAGAGCCTTGGCTTCGATCTGACGGATACGCTCACGGGTAACGTCGAACTGCTTGCCCACTTCCTCAAGGGTGTGGTCAGTGTTCATATCGATACCGAAGCGCATGCGCAGAACCTTGGCTTCACGAGCGGTCAGACCACCCAGAACCTGACGGGTTGCTTCACGCAGGCCTTCAGAGGTTGCGGAGTCAATTGGGGAGCTGATGGTGGTATCTTCAATGAAGTCACCCAGATGGGAGTCTTCATCGTCACCGATCGGCGTCTCCATGGAGATTGGCTCTTTGGCAATCTTCAGAACCTTGCGGATCTTGTCTTCCGGCATTTCCATACGTTCTGCCAGTTCTTCCGGAGTTGGCTCGCGGCCCATCTCCTGAAGCATCTGGCGAGAAATACGGTTCAGCTTGTTGATCGTTTCGATCATATGAACCGGGATACGGATGGTGCGCGCCTGGTCAGCGATAGAGCGGGTAATCGCCTGACGGATCCACCAGGTGGCATAAGTGGAGAACTTATAACCACGACGGTATTCAAACTTGTCCACTGCCTTCATCAGACCGATGTTGCCTTCCTGAATCAGGTCCAGGAACTGCAGACCGCGGTTGGTGTATTTCTTGGCGATAGAAATAACCAGACGCAGGTTGGCCTCAACCATCTCTTTCTTGGCGCGGCGAGCACGGGCTTCACCGATAGACATCTGACGGTTGATATCTTTGATGTCGGTCAGCGGCAGAGCAATTTCGTCTTCAACAGCTTTCAGCTTGCGCAGGGCACGGACAATCTCAACACGCTGGGCATTCAGGCTGTTTGCCAGGTTCGGGTTCTGCTCAATCAGCTGGTCCAGCCAGTCCAGATTGGTTTCGTTGCCCGGAAACTCTGACAGGAAAGTCTTGCGTGGCAGGCGTGCTTTACGTACGCACAGCTGCATGATGGCTTTTTCGTTGGCACGGATCTGGTCCAGAGCGTTACGCACACGGAAGATCATCAGATCAACGATACGTGGAACCAGTTTGATGGCAACAAACAGTTCGGCAGTCGCGGCCATGGCTGCACGAGCTTCAGGGCTCTTGCGGCCGTGCTTCTCGATAATGTCCTGCGCGCCGAAGTGAGCTTGAGCCAGTTCGCCAAAACGGATTTTGGCTTCTTCTGGATCAGGGCCGGAGTTGTCTTCGCTTTCATCCTCATCGTCCTCGTCATCTTCGAGGGCGTCTTCAGGGATGTCGTCTTCGTCGCTGCTGGAAGCTTCTTCTTCGTCAACAGGGTCGATGTAACCGGTAAACAGATCGCTCAGGCGACCTTCTTCGTCAACGATACGCTGGTATTCGTTAAGAACCAGTTCAACGGTACCCGGGAAGTGAGCCAGAGCGGTAGAAACTTCACGCTGGCCTTCTTCAATACGCTTGGCGATCTGGATTTCGCCTTCGCGGGTCAGAAGCTCAACAGTACCCATTTCCCGCATGTACATGCGCACAGGGTCAGTCGTACGACCAGCTTCCTGTTCTACAGCGGCAAGTGCGGCGGCAGCTTCTTCTGCTGCGTCGTCATCAGTGGAGCTGTCGTCTTCGTCCAGGAGCAGGGAATCCGCATCAGGTGCTGTTTCAAACACCCGGATACCCATGTCGTTGATCATGCGGATGATGTCTTCGACCTGTTCCGGATCAGAAATATCATCCGGCAAGTGGTCGTTGACCTCCGCATAGGTCAGGTAACCCTGTTCCTTACCTCGGCTGATGAGCTCTTTCAGTCGGGATTGTTGTTGAGAATTTGCGGACATATCAACCCTTTAACAGCGAGACCTTTTCAAGACGAAATGTTCCCGGCGTATTGACAATAAGCGGGCAATTATAGCGTACAGGGCTTCCCGTATGCTATATGCCGAATACGAATACCCGGCATATAAACCGGGAGAAAATGATCAGGCTCCCCTTGCCTTAGCTGCTTTCCATGCGATGCAGCATTCATGTACTTCCACTAACTGACAATAGGCAGAAGACCGGGATAAGTAATTTGTTGGGGTTGACGGCCCGGATTTCAAGGCATTGTATCAGTGTTTTGTAGGATTTTCCTGTTGGATGATTTGTTTTTTCTCGAACCAGTCCTTTTGGCGCTTGGCGTGGAGCATGCGTAAACGATCCATGTCGCTTAGCTCTTTGTCACCTTGTTGTACGTCAACGGTCAAGCTTTTAAGGCAGTGTTCAAGTGTCTGCTCAGCGTTATCGGTGGGGATATCTGTCTTCATGAGCAGGGTCAGCCGTTCACCCAGACGGGTACCGTACCAGCTTCCAAGAACGCCATAGACACTTTCAACCGGATTACGAAGCAGTGATTCAACCAGCATGCCCAGAAAGCGAATATCTTCATCGCCAGACGACATATTCAGTTTGCTGGCATCAATCTGACTCGCGAGATCAGGCCGTTCCAACAGAAGACGCAGAGCTCGCTGCTGTGGGCGGAGCATAATGGACGGCGGCGGTGCCGGACGCTCTTCACCCTTTCCAAAAGGCCGAAATTTTTTGAAAGGCTTTTTGCCACCTTTATAAGGTTGGCTGCTATCAGTTGAACCGTAGTGTTCTTCAGCCTGATATGCGTAAGGACTGTCCTGATAGTTGTCCTGGGGCTGGTATGGGGCTTCGTAGGTTGTCGCAGGTTGCTGCTGATACGTTGGTGTACCCGCATCAATATTGGTCTGGATGATGGAGTTCACCGTTTCGGTGCCAAGATCGCTGATATCACCCAGCTTCTTGATCATCAGACTTTTGAATGAGCCTTGTGGCAGCTTATGGATAAATGGCGTGACCTTATGCACAAGCCGCGCTTTGCCATCCAGTGTTGTGGTATCGATTTCCTGCTCAAAGTGTTTGAAGAAGTAATCATCAAACGGCAGTGCCTGGGTTTTATCTTGCAGACGGGTCAGGAAAGCTTCCGGACCTTCGGTGCGTACCAGTGAATCCGGATCTTCTCCCTGCGGCAGAAACAGGAAGCGAATCTGGCGACCGTCGTCCATTACCGAAAGAGCATTCTCGAGCGCGCGCCATGCTGCCTGACGGCCGGCATTGTCGCCATCAAAGCAGAAGGTTACCTGGCTGGTGTGTTTGAACAGAATATTCAGGTGTTCGGCAGAGGTTGCTGTACCCAGTGTGGCAACCGCATTAGTAATGCCTTGCTGTGCCAGGGCAATTACATCCATATAGCCTTCAACCACCAGAATCTGGCTGAGGTCACGATTCGCCTGGCGTGCTTCGTACAGACCGTACAGCTCTCTTCCTTTATGGAAGACTGCCGTTTCTGGTGAGTTCAGGTATTTAGGTTTTTCATCACCGAGTACGCGCCCGCCAAAACCAATAACCCGACCACGCTGATCCCGGATAGGGAAAATGACCCGGTCACGGAAGCGATCATAGGTGGACTTACGCTCTTCGTTCTCAACAACAAGGCCGGCATCAAGTAATAGACGTAACCGTTCCGGCGTATTGCCCAGTTTCTGGATCAGGTTATCCCAGCCTTCCGGGGCATAACCTATCTGGAAGCGTTCAATGGTGGACTGATCGAGGCCGCGACGTTTCAGGTAGTCACTGGCCTTGTGGGAAGCGTCACTTGAAGCCAGTTGCTCGGCGTACCATTTGGCGGCGGTGGCCAGTTGGTTGTAGAGCGTATCGTAGCGTTCACGTTTCTCTGGTGAAGCTGAAGCTTCTCTCGGTACCTGCATGCCCGCTCGGCGAGCCAGCATTTCAACGGCTTCAGGAAAATCGACATGGTCGAAATCCATCACGAAGCCCATAGCATTACCGCTGGCCCCACAGCCGAAGCAGTAATAGAACTGTTTATCCTGATTGGCGGTAAAGGACGGAGATTTTTCTTTATGGAACGGGCAAAGACCCTGATGGTTGCGGCCGGCCTTTTTCAAGGTCATGCGTTCACCGATCACATCGATAATATCGGTGCGGGCCAGCAGATCATCTATAAAGCCTTGTGGAATCAGTCCCGCCATGATTTTGAACGTGCGCCCGGTATGTTGCTTCAGGATTTGAGTAGTGATTCACCACCCAAGCTATCACTCAATGATCGGTGATGTAAGGTGGATCTGGAATAAGGAAGAGATTTTATGGGGGGGGCTTAAAGCAAACAACCCTCTCCGGGGAGAGGGTTGTTCTCTGAAGTCGCTGGTACTCACATAAATCTATAAAGGAGAACCTTCAAAGACTAATGTGTGAACTCAGATGAGTTCTTAGTACAGGCGCTCGCGGCGACGCTGCTCGCGCTGCAGCTTCTTCAGATGGCGCTTGACTGCTGCTGCTGCCTGGCGCTTACGTACAGTGGTCGGCTTCTCGTAATGCTCGCGACGACGAACTTCAGAGAGAATACCGGCTTTTTCACAAGAACGCTTAAAGCGACGCAGGGCAATATCAAATGGTTCGTTTTCTTTAACCTTGACAGCAGGCATGCGGCCTCACCTTCCTTAAATATCTAGTAGTTAAAAGTAGCCGCTAATATGAACAGCCATAAAATACGGCTTTGTAAAATACCCATCAGGGTAGACGGGTATTTACAAGGGTGCGAATTTTAGAGGGCGGGCGTGATCGGGTCAATAGCAGTCTGTCAAGTGGATCTGACAGATTTGGTAGGGAGTGCTGGCGAGCCGGCGGTTGTAACCGAATTTCTGCCCCCTCTGAATGGGTAACTGTAACGGGGTTCCGGTGAGTAGAAACAGCCCGGTAACGGTGTACTCAACCATCTCGCCGCTATATTATTGGCCGCCCACCTGAACTGAGTAGCTCTGCCCCCATGAAAGTACTTGGCATCGAAACTTCCTGCGATGAGACCGGTATCGCCCTCTATGATAGCGAACACGGCCTGCTTGCTGATGCTCTGTATAGCCAGATTGATATGCACAATGACTATGGCGGTGTTGTGCCTGAACTGGCGTCCCGGGATCATGTGCGTCGGGTGCTGCCGCTGATTGAGCAGGTTATGGAGAAGGCTGGCTGCTCCCGTGAGGATGTGGACGCTATCGCCTATACCCGCGGCCCTGGTCTGATCGGTGCTCTGATGGTGGGCTCTTCTATCGCCAAATCCATAGCCTGGGCCTGGGATATTCCCGTTATGGGGGTTCACCATATGGAAGGCCATCTTCTGGCGCCGATGCTGGAAGAAAACCCGCCTCAGTTCCCGTTTGTCGCGCTGCTGGTCTCTGGCGGTCATACCCAGCTGGTGGAAGTAAAAGGTATTGGTCAGTATCAGCTGCTGGGTGAGTCTGTGGATGATGCAGCCGGTGAAGCCTTTGATAAGGCGGCCATGATGCTGGGGCTGGACTATCCCGGTGGCCCGCGCGTGGCTGCTCTGGCGGAACAAGGCGTGAGTGGACGATTCAAGTTCCCGCGCCCGATGACGGATCGCCCAGGTCTGGATTTCAGCTTCAGTGGCCTGAAGACTTTCACTCTCAATACTGTTCAGGCCCATGGTGGTAAAGAATGTGATGATCAGACCCGTGCTGATATTGCCCGCGCTTTTGAAGATGCCGTGGTGGAGACTCTCGCTATCAAGTGTCGCCGCGCTCTTCGCCAGACTGGAATGAAGCAGCTAATCATCGCTGGTGGTGTGAGTGCGAATAAGCGGTTGCGCGCTCGTCTGGAAGAGATGGTACAGGGCGAAAAGGCTTCGTTATACTATGCGCGTCCGGCATTCTGTACCGATAATGGCGCGATGATCGCTTACGCGGGTTGTCAGCGTTTGCTGGCGGGCCAAACCGATATGGAAGGCATTCGTCCTTTGCCGCGTTGGCCAATGGCGGATTTGCTCCCCCTCTGAGTGGGCAGTCGTTTCACTTTTTATTCTGAGGCTTTTATGGATAAGGTTCTGATCAATGATCTGTATGTAGAAACTGTGATTGGTTTCTACCACTGGGAGCATGAAGAGCCGCAGCCGCTGATTATTGATCTTGAGCTGGGAACGGATTTCAGTGATGCCTTTGTCAGCGATGATCTGGGCGATGCCATGAACTATGCCGAGATCCGCAGGCAGGTTAAAGAGCTTTGTCAGGAAAGCCGTTTTCATCTTCTGGAACGTCTGGCTGGTGCTATCGTTATGCACCTTTTCTCCGAGTTCCCGGTGAATGATGTTCGCCTGAAGATTCGTAAGCCCCATGCACTACGTGATGCTGTGGCAGGTATCGAAACCTACCGCACTCGTGAACAGATGGGAATCTCCCTGCCATGACCTTTCGTTACCTCCTGGGATTGGGAAGTAACGAGTCAGCAGAACAGCACATCACGGCCATGATTGAAGCCTTGCTGGTGGAGTTTGGCGTGATGTGTGTCAGCCCGGTCTGTCAAACGCCATGCGCTAAAGGTGAAGGGCGTGACTATCTAAATGCTGTCGTTTACCTGAAAAGTACACTTTCTCCTCCGGAAGTCAGAACGCTCTGTAAATCCATAGAGTCCAGTCTTGGACGTATACGCCCTTCCTCAGCCGTAACGGCAGATATTGATCTTTTGTATAGCTGGGATTCAGGGGATAGGGATTCTTATCCTGTCGTGGCTGAAGCGTATCTTCAGCCGCTGATCGACAGTGTTTTGGGTAAGACGACGGTGGGTTCCGTGTTGAATACCGTATCGCTCAACCTCAATAATGGCTTGGAGTTTGGGGCGTGTGTGGCAGAGCTTAAAGCTGCCTGATCGCTTCGATACGGGCATTGTTAAGTGCGTCCGCTAGTTCTTTTCCTTTCAGGCCCTGCTGCAGGAAGTCCTGCACATTGAGAGCTTTGCACGCAGCAAGGCTCTTATTCAAATACTCTTTCCATGAATGATTGTGACCGGCCGCTTGAGCGAGAATTTCGCAGGCATCCAGAATCTGCTCGAAACGTTCAGGGCGGCGGAAGCCGTCTGTCTGTTGCAGCAGAGTCAGACTTTCTTCTGCTGTCAGAGTATCCTGACCCCAAAAAGACAGAACCTTCTCGCAAATAATGGCCACGCCTTTGAATTGTACCGGGATCTTCATCCGCTGGCAGAGCTTGGCCAGTTTCTGTTCAGGAGTCTCGGCAACTGTCGCGCAGGCAAAACGAACGACTGTGTCTTTTGACTCTATTGCAGCCACTTGAAGAGCCGAGCTGTTGAGCGACGGTGTAGATTTATAGAGCGCACAAACTTCCGGCATCACAACTTGCAATGCTCCGACCTGATAGAGAACCTGAAAATAAATTTCAGGGTTCTTGCTATCCAGTGCTCTGGTGGTCTCCTGCCAGACCCGCTCTGCAACCAGCCAGTCAGCTTCGCCTTCCGAGACCATTTCTTGCATCAGTGATAGAGTTTCCTCTGCCACAGTAAATCCAAGCTCATAAAAGCGTGCGGCAAAACGAGCGACGCGAAGGATGCGTAGAGGATCTTCCCGGAAGGCAGGAGAGACATGGCGCAGAATGCGTTGTTGAAGATCTTGCTGACCTTGATAGGGATCAATCAGCTGACCTTGTTCATCTTCGGCGATCGCGTTGATGGTGAGATCACGGCGCAGCAGATCATCTTCGACAGAAATATCCGGGCTGGTATGGAAGACAAAGCCACTGTAACCATGGCCGGATTTTCGCTCTGTGCGCGCTAAAGCGTATTCTTCATTGCTTTTTGGGTGGAGAAAGACAGGGAAGTCTTGCCCTACAGGGCGAAAACCTTTTCGAGTCATATCTTCAGGTGTGGCACCTGTGACCATCCAGTCTCGATCTTTGACTGGCAGGCCAAGCAATTTGTCACGGACGGCACCGCCCACCAGATAGGTTTTCATGCAAGAGATTCCAGAGGCTTCTTTAGACAATAGCTGTTTTAGACAATAACTGTGCTTGGGAATGGTATCACGAGAGGGGAAGTTTACAGGCAGCTGGTGGAGCAGCTGCCTGTAAGTACGAAGATTAATCCAAGGTTACCCGGTTCACTTCCTCAAGACTGGTGACGCCTTGCAAAGCTTTTAGTAAGCCAGACTGGCGCAGATTACGGAACCCTTCCTTCTGAGCCTGTTCGGAGATTTGGATAGAGTTGCCTTCTTCCATAATGATGCGTTGCATCCCAGGAGTGATCTTTACAACTTCATAGATACCCACCCGACCTTTGTAACCGCCGTTGCACTTGTCACAACCTTTTGGCTCATGGCCGTAAATAGCAGCTCCTTCGGCCTGCTCTTCAGAGAAACCCTGTTGGAGCAGCGCTTCTTTAGGGATATCCAGTTTCTTCTTGCAGTTTGGGCACAAACGGCGCGCCAGACGCTGAGCGATAATCAGGTTGACGGAGGTTGCCAGGTTAAAGGAGGCCACACCCATGTTGAGCATACGGGTCAGGGTTTCTGCAGCACTATTGGTGTGCAGAGTGGACATAACCATGTGACCGGTCTGGGCAGCCTTGATCGCAATATTGGCTGTTTCCAGATCCCGGATCTCACCCACCATGATGATATCCGGATCCTGACGCAGGAAGGCCCGCAGTGCCTGGGAGAAGTCCATGCCCTGCTTGGGGTTTACGTTAACCTGGTTAATACCCTCAAGGTTAATTTCCACCGGGTCTTCCGCAGTCGAAATGTTTCGCTCGATAGTGTTCAGGATATTGAGACCGGTATACAGGGATACGGTCTTACCAGAACCGGTCGGACCAGTCACCAGAATCATGCCTTGAGGTTGTTCCAGAGCCTCAAGATACATGGCTTTCTGATCTTCCTCGTAACCCAGGGCATCAATACCCATCTTGGCGCTGGAAGGGTCAAGAATGCGCAGTACGATCTTCTCACCCCACAAGGTCGGCAGGGTGTTGACCCGGAAATCGATAGCCTTGGTTTTGGACAGCTTCATCTTGATACGGCCATCCTGAGGCTTTCGACGCTCGGAGATGTCCATGGAGGACATAATCTTCAAACGTGAAGAAATCTTGGGTGCCAGACCAATAGGTGGTTGGGCCGCAACCTGCATCACGCCATCGATACGGAAGCGAACCCTATAGCTCTTTTCGTAAGGTTCAAAGTGAAGATCCGAGGCTCCGAGCTTG
This sequence comes from Parendozoicomonas haliclonae, assembly GCF_900174585.1. Lineage (GTDB taxonomy): Bacteria > Pseudomonadota > Gammaproteobacteria > Pseudomonadales > Endozoicomonadaceae > Sansalvadorimonas > Sansalvadorimonas haliclonae. Next base: position 62,524 of record NZ_FWPT01000001.1, read on the forward strand.
ATGGCTGAAAGCAACATCTTGTTCACGAACTTTACGACTGGCGCATCATCGGTGGCATCAGTTGTAACAGCGCCTTCGTCAGCATCCTCATCGACGGCTTCTACATCAAGACCGTCCAGCTCTTCATCGTCGAGATCACCAAGGTCCTGATCGCTTGAGTCGAGAAACTTGTCGATGGCAGCGGTCAGTTTGTCCTCTTCCACAAGGATGGCTTCGACGTTCAGGCCGCTGTGAAAACGCACCTCTTCGATGGCTTTCTCATTGGTTGGGTCTGATACGCCGACGAACAGACGATTTCCTCTTTTGAAGAGAGGGAAGCAGCGGTTGCTGCGAATCAACTTCTCGCTGATAGCTGTACGAGGGATGTGCTCGTGATCCAGAGCTTCAATATTGAAGAGCGGGATTCCAAACAGCTCGGAGTTGATTTTGGCAATGCTATAGCTGCTGACCAGACCGTTCTGCACTACATAGGAAGTGAATGCGACACGTTCTTTCTGAGCCGATTTGACCGCATCCTGTGCGGCTTCCTGGTCAATAAGGCCGTCTGCAATCAGTTTGCGGGCCAGACCGGAAAGAGGAATTTCTGCCATAAATATTATTTATGCGTACATGTTATTTAGTGAGTGATGATACCTTTTGTAGGTAGACATCGCTATGAATCAGCGCAACTTATTGGATACGCACGCTTTGTGATATCAGCTCCGGCTGTAATGCACCTTCTACCCGAAAGCTTTGCAACGTCATGCCATGTTCATACTGGCTTTCGTAGTACAGCTCGATGGGCAGAGTGCCTGATACCAGCAGGGTGCGAAAATCCACAGTCCACTGCAGAAGCTTATGGCTCTGGTAGTTGCCCAGTTGCTCTGAGGTCAGCTCCCGGTAGTAGTCGGCTTCCTTGTTTGCCCGTAAAACCGCGATATGGCTTGTAGCCAGAGAAAAGATTGCAGGTTTGCTACTGGCGATATTTTGTAGTGAGAAAAGGGCTATGCCTTCGTGAGAATCTTTAATCTTTCCAAGAAGAAAAAGTGAAAGTAATACCGTGATGGCGGTGTAAATAATGGCTCGAATGATAAAAATGGTCACCTTCTTCAGTGGGAGGTCATTTATTAATGTCATTTCGAGCATCCTGGCAGGTTTTGATTATTAAAGTCTCGGCACTGCTGCGGATGGTGGGTAATAACAAATAGAAATCAAAAGCCTATTATTTATCGCGAACCTTACTCGACGGCTTTGTTTTAACTCCCTAAAGAAATAGCCAGTGCAGGCGACAGACAACTTAGGAATGTAAGGATGGTCTGGCGCGTGATTTGCTGCTTTGTAGTGTGCGACATGTGCCAGGCAGGATGCCTTGGTTAAGTTGGCAACATCGTATCAGGGAGAGCGCGATGAAAGATTTAAAGAGAAGTAAGCAGCAGGGTTTTACCCTGATCGAACTGATGATCGTTGTTGCGATTATCGGGATTTTGGCCGCAGTAGCGATACCGGCTTATCAGGATTACACCAAACGGGCTCATGTGTCTGAGGGGTTGAACCTGGCGGCGGGTGCTAAAGCCGGTATTGCAGAATATTATTCCTCAACAGGTACATGGCCAAGTGATAACAGCACTGCAGGTGTGGCAGCATCAATCAGTGGCAATGCTGTAAGCAGCATTACAGTGAGTCGAGGCACTAGTGCGGCCGTATGTGGGGGGAGTATTACTTCTTGCGGTGTAATTCAAGTTGAATACGACACAGAGGTTGACTCAACAAATAAATATCTCAACCTTGTTGCTACTGATGAAAATGGTGCAATTACTTGGAATTGTACTCAGCCGGCAACTAATCCAGTACCTGACAATTTTCTACCAGCTAATTGTCGCTAATGTTTGATATGCTAAATAAAGAAAAAAAGAGCTTGTTAAGCTCTTTTTTTCTATTTTCTTTTCTAACTGCAGGGCAGATCTATCTCGGTGAATCACCATTTTTTATTCTAATATTTTTTTTGGTATCAGTTAGTATATTTCTATATTTTGCATGTAGGCGATCAGGGGGGCTGCTTGCTTCCTATGCCGTGATCTCTGTTCTTTTACTGTATATTCTCTTAACTGTTTCGATGTCACCAATTGCGCCTGGGCATGCTGTTGTTATCTTGATTAGCCCTATTCTCTGCGCAATATATATCGGATTGAAAGACATAAAACTGAACTGGAAATTACTTTCTTTTTCATTTTTGATCGCTTTTTTAATCTCCGCTATTGTCTCATGGATTCAATATCTTGAGAGCTTTGACCGTGTTGCAGGTACGATTATTGATCCCAATAATTTTGCAGCAATTATGTATGTAAGCAGCCTTCTATTATTGAGCTTTCATCGAACAAATCTGATAACGGTTGCCCTTCAGTTTCTTTTTTTATTTGCTATGTTTGCCACATTCTCTCGCAGTGGTATAGCAGCTTGGGTACTGGCTGTTATTGGTTATGGGATAGCCATCCTGCGCCTTGCACCCGAGCGAAAAAATCAGCTTGCTTCTTATCTCCTTATTGCTCTTGTGGCTTATGCAGCAGTGAAGATTGTGCCTTTACTCTTTGGCTATGAGTCAGTCTCACGACACTTTCAGGATATGCATAATCTCAATGCTCGCTGGCCGATGTGGGTTTCCACTTGGGAGTTAATAAAAGAAGCACCATGGCTGGGGCATGGTTTTGGTTCTTTTGCCGTTCTTTATCCTTCGGTCAGAACCGAATTTGCCAGCGCAGGTTTGGTTGCCCATAACGATTATCTTCAGCTTTGGCTGGAAGGCGGTATTCTTGTTTTTGGACTGTTTGTCAGCTGGATGTTGTTTCATCTCCGGTTGTTGTTCAGATTGCTGATTCTAAAACAAGGTGCAGGGGATAAGCGTAAAATCGAACTGGCATTACTGCTAATTATTAATCTGGCACTGTTCTCTCAGGCAACCTTTAATTTTGTTTTTTATAATCTCTACCTCAATATTACTGCTTGGCTGCTTTTTGGTCGTATCTATTGGCTGGCCATGCGAAGCGGGCTTATTCGTCTGTTAAAACGTTCAAAATACAATCGGGCTTTGGGGGCGTTAACCTCGGTAGTGTTATTGCTTTTTACTGGAAATCTGATGCTGGTAGAGAGTGCCAACGCTATTTATGGTAGCTATGAAAACAAGCCACAGTACTTTCAAAAACTGGCTCAGGATCAAGAGCTTCTTGCCTGGTATTTGAGAGTTGATCCTGATAATACCCAGGCGTCTGAGGTGTATATCAAGAAGTTGCTTGCCGCTATTCCCGGTTTGGAGCCGAAACAAAGAGAAAAAGCTTTTGAGCTGGCATGGGAGCAGATTTCTCGCATGCAGGAACGGTATCCATCCCTGCCCAGATTTCATGTTCTGGCTGGTGATTTGCTGGCAGAGGCCAAGCGCCACAAAATAGCAGAAGTGTCTGCCAATCTGGCGGTGGGGCATTGGTTGCAGGCTCTGGAAGTACATCCCGGATATATCCCTGCGCATTTAAGAGTTTCTCAATATATAGAGTCAGAGAAAGGGAAGCAGGCAGCATTGGATTATTTGTTAGGCAAGCAACTGATTTGGCTGAATATCACTTCATGGCCAAAGGCTGAGGTCTATTGGTTGGAGGCTCAACGTCTGGCTGAGGCTGTTGATCCTGAAAAGGCTGAGAAAATAGATATTCTTATCCATCAGAGTCGGGAAAAAATCAAAGCACTATCGCCGCTAAGGCGTTACTACAAAGGCTAGCTATCATGTCAGACTGTAAAGCTGTAGCGTCTCGTGTCGATGGTTATTAAAAGCACCTGTCTGGACTTGGGATATGGCCAATAGAAGATCAAAGCGTGGTTTTACTTTGCTGGAAATCATGATCGTCATTGGCGTTATTGGCATTCTTGCCGCTATCGCCATACCTGCCTACCAGCGTTATACCACTCGTGCCAAAGTCGCTGAGATCATAACGATTATGTCGGAGATGAAAGCTTCAGTCTCTCAGTGTATCCAGTCTCGTGGCAATGTCAGTGATTGCAGTGCGGCCAATTCCGATATTGATGAAACGGCTAAAGCGGGTAGTAGCCGATTTATCTCATCAGTTTCAATTACGGCTGGTGTTATTCGGATTGATCCAGACTGGTCCGAATTAGGTGACAGCGGTGTCAATGGCTATATTCAGTTAACGCCCACTCTTGCTGGAAGTACGATTTGGAACTGCCAGTACCGGGATGTTCTCCCTTCAATCGTGCAGTATCTGCCTTCTAACTGTCGGAATGCTGCTCCTTAAAGTTATTTCATTAATTGCTGTGCTAACGCAGTGATCTCAGGGCTATGGATATAGTCGTGCATCATCTGAGCCTTATTGCTTGAGCAGCCTAACCAGTCCTGAATTTGCTCTGGTGAAGTTTTAAAAACAGCACTCCAATTTCGCGCTTTTTCAGCAAGTTTATCGGCTCGCTTTTGACCGATTTCCGGAATACCTAATGCCCTCAGCGATTGCGCCAAAGAGAGCTGTGGTTCTTTAAGAATATCCAGAGCGGGTTGTGGTAACTCATCTTCAGTGAGGGTGAATAGATCCGCTAGCGTATGAATTTTTCCTTCTTCGATAAGTGTTTGGATATCTCTTTTATCCACAGACGGCATATCAAGGCCGTTGTTTCCAATAAGCCACAAGACCCGAGACAAAAACTGTTCCTTGCACTCCGGGCTGTAGCGTAAACAGGTCATTCCATTAAACCTGTTTTGTGCCGGAACCGTCGTATGATGTCTGTGCTCAGGGCGATTGAGTACTTTGCCATGCACGGGTGTTGCTGCACCTTTTAGAGACACAGAGATGGTGTCGTGAATGGCTATATCCTGAGAGGAGAAGTATTCCTCTGGCCCGATATTAACGCGGGTTATGGTTATTCCGTTCACAGTGACAGGCTCTACTTCAACAATCACTGTAACCTGTCCGGTTCGACCGATTGTCCAGGTAATATCTTTAATGGATGTTGCTTTGGTTGTGGACGGAAATTTCCAGGCGATGGCCCAGTAAGGCGTGCCATCAAGATGTCCGAGCCGCTGCTGAATAGTCGTACTGCCGAGTTTCAGCACAATCCCATCCATCGGAATATCTTCCATCCTGTTTTTGAGGCTGTATTGGTTTCTCAAGCTGGCGACATCATAGAGATCCTTTACCGGGTGAGTAGATGCTGTGATGTTGTTAAAGCCCCACTCCTCAAGCTCCAGGTTATTACCTTGAATATTGCCCAAGGGGCTTTTAACCCAATGCCATGGGAAGAACTTTAAATATTTCAGCTCTTTTATAGATGGACTGCCTCTGTTGACCAGTCCAGCCACATAATGGCGTGCGGAAGCAGAGCCTTTAGCATGCTCATTACTGGTTAGCGCATACAGTTCACCATGTAGAACAATCTCAGCGAGGTTGTTGGGGAGCTGTTTGGGAATGGTGGAGATAGCTGGAATCAAGGGCATCAAATCAATCCCTTTTCCGGAACGCCGTTGTCCACGTGTCAGTGCCTGAACCAGTTTTCCGTAACGGTAAACCAGTTCGATGGCGATACCATCAATCTTGGGTTGTAGGATGACGGGAGACCCCAAGCGTCTGGCATTATCGAGAAAGGCTTCAATATCATCCGGACCATCGGCTTTGCTGAGGCTGCCCATTGGGTAACGATGATTTTGATCTAATGGTGGCGTGGATGCTGTTTGAGTGAGTCCCAGGCAGCGCTCAAGAAGACGTTGTCGGCGGGTAAGAGCATCATACTCTTCATCAGTTATAACCGGACGCCCATCTTCATAGAGATCATTATGATGGTTTATGGAATTGAGAAGAGTGCTCAGTTCCTGCTGGAGGGTATCTCTGGAGCTATCTCTGAAACTATCCGGGCACGAGTCCGCTCTGGCACTCGTGATCAGGAGTAAAGATAGAAGCAGGATTGGGATAAATTGTCGGAACAACAAACGCATGAAAAGGCTCCCTGCCGATAGAATAAAACCGGCAGGAAGCGGGTCATCCTTGCTACCGGTTACTCTTTACCATAGCCATTAGGATTGGAGGACTGCCAGCGCCAAGTATCTACCATCATTTCATCCAGACCTTTCTCAGCTCTCCAGCCGAGCTCCTGGGCGGCAAGTGAAGCATCGGCCCAGCATTCGGCAATGTCGCCAGGGCGGCGTGCAACCACTTCATAAGGAACAGGTTGGCCGGATGCGTTTTCAAAAGCTGCGACCATCTGCAAAACACTGTGCCCCTGACCAACACCCAGGTTCCAGGCTTTCAGACCGCAGCCAGTGCTGAGCTTCTTGATGGCACATACATGCCCTTTGGCCAGATCGACAACGTGGATATAGTCGCGCACGCCGGTACCATCGATGGTTGGGTAGTCGCCACCAAAGACCGATAGCTTTTCCCGCTTACCGATAGCCACCTGGCTGATATAAGGCATCAGGTTATTTGGGATATCGTTCGGGTCTTCACCGATCATGCCGGAGCTGTGTGCGCCAGCCGGATTGAAATAGCGCAGCAGGGCAATATTCCAGCGGTTATCTGACTTGTAGAGGTCGCCAAGAATCTCTTCGACCATCAGCTTGGAGCGGCCATAAGGATTGGTGGCAGAGAGAGGGAAGTCTTCACGAATCGGCAGGCTGGCAGGGTCGCCATAAACGGTTGCTGAAGAGCTGAACACAATATTAAACACGCCGTGCAGTGCCATCTCTTCACAAAGGATGGTCGTGCCACTGACGTTATTATCATAATATTTCAATGGAATCTGGCAGGATTCACCCACAGCTTTCAGACCGGCAAAGTGAATAACCGACTCAAAGGCATACTTATTAAACAACTCTTTGAGAATGGTGCGGTCACGAATATCACCTTCAACAAACGTGACGGCTTTGCCGGTAATTGTTTCTACGCGCTTTAGAGCTTCCGGTGAGCTGTTGCAGAGATTATCCAGAACAACCACGTCATAGCCGCCCTCAAGCAGCTCAATACAGGTGTGGCTGCCAATGTAGCCGGCACCGCCAGTCACCAGGATTGTGGAAGACATACGTAACTCCTGATTGAAAACGTTTGCAATCGCTTTAAGGGCGCATTATGCACCGGTCTAACGGAGAAAGGCACGCTGATTTATGCCGGTTTCTCCATGGTCAGGCGCATGGACAGGTCAATGGCTTTGCAGTCTTTGGTCAGGGTGCCAATGGAAATGTAATCGACTCCGGTTTCTGCAATCGCTCGTAACGTACTGTCGGTGATGCCGCCAGAAGCCTCGAGTTTGGCCTGATGGGCAGGATTGGCTTTATTAATCGCAACCGCTGTAGCCATATCATCCAGAGAGAAATTATCGAGCATAATAATATCGGCCTGACTCTTTAGAGCGATATCAAACTCAGCCAGAGATTCGACTTCGACTTCGACAGGCTTACCAGGGTGCAGAGTTCTGGCTGTTGTTACAGATTCCGCAATACCGCCACAGGCCGCAATATGATTTTCCTTAATCAGGAATGCATCGTAGAGCCCGACGCGATGGTTATGGCAACCACCTGTTTTGACCGCAAATTTCTGGGCGCGTCGCAGGCCCGGAATGGTTTTTCGGGTATCCAGAAGCTTCACTCCTGTACCCTCGACGAGGTGAGCATATTCAGCACAGCGGGTTGATGTGCCGGAAAGCAGCTGTAAGAAGTTAAGAGCGGTGCGCTCGCCGGTTAGCAGAGCTCTGGCCGGGCCTTTGAGGGTAAAGAGTACGGTGTTGGCAGCTGCGTTATCACCATCCTGTACATGCCACTCCACAGAGACTCTGGCATCAACCTGCTGGAACACTTCATTGACCCACAGACGGCCACAGATTACACCGTCATCCCGGGTGATTATCCGGGCTTCGGCCATAGTCTCTGCAGGGATCAGTTCTGCGGTGATATCGCCACTGCCAATATCTTCAGCCAGTGCCTGGCGAACATCTTCAGTGATGACTAACTCAATATCAGGCTGCTGCCAGGAGGACATCCGAAACCTCTGTCTTTCTATCTGTTATTTGCATAGGAATTTATTTGAGGGGGATTATAACAAGCCTGAATCGGGTGGTCAGGTGGGCAGGTTGAGCCCGATTGTAAACTCGGTGCCTACACCTGGGGTTGATTTCACACCAATCGAACCGTGATGGTTGTTGGTGATAATAAAGTAGGAGACGGAAAGGCCAAGTCCCGTGCCGCTGCCAATATCCTTGGTGGTGTAGAAAGGTTCAAAAATACGCCTGCGAATATCTTCAGGCATACCCGTACCATTATCTTCTACGGTGATAATGACCTGATTATCCTTCTTCTCGGCTTTTATGGTGATCTGCCCCTGCCAGTCTGTCTCCTCGCGGTTGTTGATCGCCTGAGCCGCATTTTTCAGCAGGTTAAGCAGTACCTGCTGGATTTCATTGGCAATACAGGGAACTGGAGGAAGATCAGGAGCAATCTCTTTATTGATGGTAATCCGTTTGAAGTCGAAACCTTGTTTGAGATTGAAGTCGGACGCGGCGATATCAAGAGTCTGAGTAATCAGATCATCCATCGGTGTCGGTGTCAGATCCCGGCTTTCCCTGCGGCTGAACTGCAGCATATTGGAAACAATCTGTGAGGCTCGCACGCCGGCATTGTGAATATTATCGAGGAATTTATTGATATCCCGCTGGGCAAGGTAATCGTCAACGGCTTCCAGCTTTAGCCCCAGCGATTCTGCCACCTCTGTATTGGCCGGTAGATCTGGTGACACTCTACGTCGGATATTCTGCACGCTTTGCAAAATAGCCCCAAGAGGATTATTGATCTCATGAGCCATTCCCGCTGCCAGGCCGCCAACAGACATCATTTTTTCGGTCTGGACCATCATCTCTTCCAGCTGTATGCGGCGGCTGATGTCATCCAAGCGAATCACGGCACCATGCTGGTCGGCATCAGCCAGAGGATAAATCATCATGTCCATATAACGCTCGCCGACTGGCAGAGCCAGCAGCAGCTTTTCAATATTAACGGCTTTTTCATTATCCAGTGCGTCCTGCACCTGTCCCAGAGTGTCAATCAGAAACGGCATCACCTCGCCAAGGTAGCTGCCCATGGCTTCATCGTGATCCAGGCCGGTCAGGAGAGAGGCTTCCCGATTCCATTGAGCCACCGTCAGTTCTTCATCGACAGCCACCAGGGCTGATGGCATGGAATCGACAATGCTGTTCAGATGATGCTGCAGGCGTGTCAGCTGCCGTTCAGTTTCTTTGCGGCCACGAACTTCCTGCTCAAGCTGTTTGTTGCTGAGATGGGTTTCGATAGCCAGCGCCTGGGCTTTAAGGCTGGCTTGCTCGGCCTTGTCTCTGGCAGTGGTCAGTAGCTGATCACGCGCCTCAATTCGGGTCAACATAGTGTTGAAGGTCTGAGCGAGTATGCCAATCTCGTCATGGAAAAAGGATTGCGCCCGAACGCTGTAGTTCTCTTCAATGGAAACGGTATTGGCAATGCGGATCAGGTGCAGAACCGGGAGTGTGATAATTCGCCGGATCATGCCCGCTGCCAGGCTGCTGAACAGCAGGATGAAAACCAGAATAATGATAACGGCAATGGTCATTCCGGCATAAAAGTCGATGGGAAGTGAAGCATCGGCCTGAATGTAAATGGTGATCACCTTGCCATCGCCGGCACTGACAATCTTCAGGTAGTCAGTATCTTCAATCGCTTCGGTCGGAGCTTGTTTGGGAAGCTTGGGAAGACCGGCCGGTACAAAGCAGGCATAGATCGAGCCATCAGCCTGATAGATGCCAATGGCACTAATCTGAGAATACTCGCTGGCTTCCTGCAGAATATTTTCGGCTTCGGTAGGGTTGCTCAGTAGAGTATTAAGAATGGTTGGTTCCGAAAGGATTCGGGAAACAGCCTGCACATTAGCAGGAACAAAGTTATTTCGTGAAACCAGGTAAGCCGACACAATCAGCACTGCGCTGGAGACAATGGCAACTCCCAGCACAACGCTGAGCATCACCAATACCAGCTTTCGGCTGATTGACAGTCGGGACAGGTAATCCTGGAAACTGTTCATTTTGCGTCTTTGTCCGCAGGCTCACTGTGGCAAAAAGAGTCTCCAGATTACATGGCCTTGTTTAAATGGCAAAGCGTTCCGCTTTTATTATTCAATGCCTCTGGCCTTGAGTTCCGCCATAAGTTGCTCATGATGTCGCGCTTTTAGCCCTTTACGATGAGCCAGCTTGAGAAGGTAGCCATTAATCCAGGGAAGCTCGGTTGGCCGGTTATTGCGAACATCCTGAAGTGCAGAGTTGATATTGGCTGAGGTGACAGTCAGAACATGGTTCACCTTGTCCATCAAAGGAGAGTCACTCTGGAAGCCTTCCGTTTCCAGCAGAGCTTCTGTCTCTGCACAGAGGGCTGCGACGCGAGGCTGAAATTCAGGCTTTAGCAGTTCGCCATTAGGGCAGCCATGAATAGCCGTTAGAGCATTAATCGCAGAGTTTATGGCCAGCTTTTCCTGGAGTTTCTGCAACACGTTATCGGTTGGGCGAACATCAAGGCCGGGCAGATTCAATAAATCCGAAATCAGACCTTCCCTGTCTTCCGCAAGCGGGTTGGAGGCACCAAGCCAGGTCACACCATTGCCAGCTCGGTTTACGCTGAGGAATTCTGCAAGCCAGGCACCATCTGTGGTTGAGCCTGCGAATACTGGATGATTGGTAAAGCTTTCAGCCACCTCTTGTTGGCTGCCCAGACCGTTTTGTAAAAGAACAATACAGGCGTCTTCTGTCAGGCGTTCTTTGACAGATTCGATAGCCGAAAGGGTATCGCCAGCTTTGGTGGTGACCAGCAGGTGTGAAATTTTTGTCGTGTAATTCGTGGATTCGAGAGTGACGGGAAGTGTTGTAGTTTCACCATCTTCCTGAATGTTCAGATCACATACTTGTTTCTGATCAGGAAGACGTTGTGGGCGCACCAAAAGTGTTGCCGAAAGACCGCTTCGGGTTAATAAAGCCGTCCACAAAGTGCCAATGGCACCTGCGCCAAGGATATGCCAGGTATGTTGAGGCTGCTGTTGGGTCACGGGATTCACACAGAGCGTTATAGCAAAGAAACAGTTCTGCATTGTTGCACAGCTCGCTCCTGTTGATCAGTGCATTTGCGCAACGAATTTCACAGGCTATTTATTTCAAAGGCTATCTATACTGAACGAAGACTTTTTAGTGTATTCAGTGAATGGAGGTTGGATGATGGGTGCTCATGTTTATAAAAAAGTGGAAGTGGTTGGCAGCTCAACGGTAAGCAGTGACGATGCCTTAAAAAATGCTATCGAGAAAGCGGCACAGACAATAAAAAATATGGATTGGTATGAGGTTGTTGAACACCGGGGCCATATTATGGATGGCAAGATTGCTCACTATCAGGTGACGGTGAAAATAGGCTTCCGGCTGGAAGGCTGAACATCAGACACGGACCTGTGTATAAATAAGGTTGTTGGCACTGTTATGGCGCGCGTTATCCGCTAAAATCCTGCCATTGAAACGGAACATTCTGAATAGACAGGAGAATGGTGAATGCCTTCATTTGATATCGTCTCTGAAGTGGACATGCACGAACTGACCAACGCTGTTGATCAGGCCAGCCGTGAGCTGACAACCCGCTACGATTTTCGCGGTGTTGATGCCAGCTTTGATCACAAGAAAGAGAACATCACCATGACTGCTGAAGCAGACTTTCAGCTGAAGCAGATGCTGGAAATGCTGCAGGGCAAAATGGTGAGCCGCAAGATTGATATCAAGTGCATGGAAGTGAAAGATCACTATGCATCCGGCAAGCAGGTTAAGCAGGAAGTTGTTATCAAGCAGGGCATCGACAAAGAGCAGGCCAAAAAGATCGTTAAGCTGATCAAAGACAGCAAGATGAAAGTGCAGGCTGCTATCCAGGGCGACCAGGTGCGTGTTACTGGTAAGAAGCGTGATGATCTGCAGGATGCGATCGCTGCGATTCGTGAAGCTAAGCTCGAAGTGCCTGTTCAGTTCGATAACTTCCGCGACTAATTATTGTGGATGACCGGCCTGATATTGTTCAGGTCGGTTTCTGCTAAAAACCGCCAAAGCGAACCGGCAACGGAGCCGAAAATAAATCATGGGAAAGGATTCATCAGCGCAGGTTCAGTCTGAGGCAACGCGCAGCTGGGGCGAAACAATCGCAGCCTGTTTTCAGGGGCGTGTACTCTCCATGCTGTTTCTCGGCTTTTCGGCTGGTCTACCTATCCTTCTGATCTTTAGCAGTTTATCCCTGTGGCTACGGGATGCTGGTGTAGCACGCTCCACCGTGACGTTTTTCAGCTGGGCTGCTCTGGGTTACTCCTTCAAGTTTGTCTGGGCACCGCTGGTTGATCGGTTGCCTCTTCCTGTTCTGACCAATTGGCTTGGTCGCCGTCGCTCCTGGTTGCTGGTATCTCAGCTCGCTATTGTCGGCGCGATGATATTTATGGCATTGCATAATCCTCAGGACAGCTTGGTGATGATGGCTTTGGGAGCGGTGCTGCTCGGGTTTTCCTCCGCGACCCAGGATATTGTGATTGACGCCTACAGGATTGAAGCGGCTGATAGCGACCTTCAGGCGCTTATGTCCTCGGCCTATATTGCCGGCTATCGAGTAGGCATGTTGGCTGCTGGGGCAGGAGCCCTGGCACTGGCAAGCTGGTTCGGTGCCGTGGATGGTGCGCCATACAATTACACGGCCTGGTCTTACGCCTATTTGTGTATGGCGGCCTTGATGCTGGTGGGCATCATAACCACCTTCAGCGTGCGCGAGCCTGAGGTTCAGTCATCCACCCACAAATACGGCACTGTTGATTATCTGCGCTTTGTCGGCTTGTTTGCTGTTGCTACGGCAGTGTTTGTGGCGGGCTTTATTGTTTTTGGAACACAGACAGGTGTTGTTGCCTCGCTGTTTCAACCTCTTACCGGTGAGCTGGTTGCAGCCTTTCTGGCAGAAGCATTGCGGCTGATATTAAGTGCTGCTGGTGGGTTGTTGGCAGCATGGTTTATGGTGCGTTTGCATATTGTCTCGCCAGCCATGGTGGATGAAACCTACGTTGCGCCGTTCCGGGATTTCTTCAGCCGCTTTGGACGCTTGGCAATTATTATCCTGTTGCTGGTGGGCACCTTCCGTATTTCCGATATTGTTATGGGCGCGGTGGCTAACGTCTTTTATGACGATATGGGTTACACCAAACAGCAGATCGCCACCATCACAAAAACATTTGGTTTGTTTATGACCATTGCTGGTGGCTTCCTTGGCGGGATCCTGGCGATACGCTATGGCGTTATGAAGAGTCTGTGGCTGGGAGCTTTTCTGGCGGCTGTCAGCAATCTGTTGTTTGCCTTGCTGGCGGTTTCTGAGCCACAGTCTTGGATGCTCGCTGGTGTAATTGCTGCTGATAACCTGAGTGGTGGTCTGGCGTCAGCAGCCTTTGTCGCTTATCTCTCGGGGCTTACCAATCGGGCGTTTACCGCCATGCAGTATGCGGTCTTCAGTTCTCTGATGACGCTTCTTCCGAAGCTTTTGGCGGGGTACTCAGGTACTGCTGTTGATGCTGTGGGTTACCCGACCTTCTTTATTGGCTCGGCTTTAATTGGCCTGCCGGTTCTGTTCCTGGTGGGTTATCTTGGACGACATATGTCGCCCAAAAGTTAACTCTGGCGTTAAATAGAGACGCCGTCCCAGCGAAATTCTTTTAGGCTTAGTCTGGACTCAATAAATACAATACCTTCCTGCTCCAGACGTTCCTTTTGAACGCTGTAGCGGGAAGAGTCCTGAGGGAAAGATATCTCGCCACGGCTATTGATTACGCGATGCCAGGGCAGGTGGCTTCCCGGTGGCAACTGAGAGAGAACGGTTCCGACTAGCCGTGCAGCGTTGGGCAGACCGGCAAGCTCGGCTATCTGGCCATAAGTCGCTACTTTGCCTTCTGGAATCTCGCTGACCACAAGCCAGATTTTCTGATTTCTCGTGAGTTCGCTCACGATGGTATTCCTGTCCGATAAAATGTGTGCAAGCATATCATCCGGCTAGAGAGTAATCTCCACCTGTTGTTGATCAGATAACCTCCAGTAGATGTTTGAGATGCCTGAGTATATTCGGAGCTGTTTCAGGTTCTGTGTGTCATTTGTTACTTGCCTTGTTATATCCCTGCCTGGTCTTGCGGATACGCTGCTGCTGAATAACGGAAATGTTTTGTCCGGCAAAATCCTTGAACTTAAGGATGGCAAGGTACGCTTTGATACCGAATGGGCTGGCGAGATCAATATTGATATCCGCTTTGTCGAATCTGTGGAGACTGAATCTCTTCTCTGGGTGCGTATGAAAGGTCAGGATAATTTCCGACTGGTTCGTCTCTACCGTGAGGGAGAGCATACCTGGCTGGCGGATGAATCAGGTAATAGTACCAGACTGGACAGTCAGGAGAATCTGGCGTCTTTGCAAGCGGTTGAGCCGGATGACGATCGCTGGGTGCACAGTGGTTCTGTGAATCTCGGACTGGCGCTGAATGACGGTGAACACAAAGAACGTGAAGTGAACACTTCTGGCTCTGTAAATGTGAGAGACCGAGTTCATCGGAATATATTTGCCTGGAAAGGCAAATACGCCAAAGAAGATGATGTTCTTGATGATAAGCGGCTGCGGCTTAATTACGACTACAACCGCTTTCTAGATCGACATTGGTATACGCTGGCCAACGGAATGTGGCTTTACGATCTCGATGAAAGCCCTTACCGACGCTATTCACTGGGTGGCGGTTTGGGATACGAGTTCTGGGATCGCAGTACCGGCAGTTTGAAAACCGATACCGGTTTGAACTATCTCTGGGAAGATTACAAAACCGGCGGCAATGTGAAGCATTGGGCTCTTCGTTGGAGCGTATCCGGCATGCAGCACTTAAGCGGTGATCTTTATTCTACGCTTGGTTCGGTCGTGTTTTATCGGTTGGGGGATGCAGATCAGCTGCTCTGGGATCTGGATTTAGGTTTGAAGTACCGGATCAGCTCAAGGCTCTGGTTCAATCTTCTGTACAGCCTTGATTATGACTCTAAGCCATCCAGCGATGGAGTAAGAACGGCTACCAGCCTGACCTTTGGACTTGGCTATGGCTGGTAGCTTGGGGCTTTCCGTTCTTATGAACAGGCTATAAGAATTAAAGGCTGGACTTCAGCATCCACAGGTCTTTTTCAATCAGACCAATCTGCTCATCAGTGTAAGCGCGGGTGATGTCGTCAGTGGCTTCGTCGGCGGAGATCGCCTGGAACTGCATCTGCATTTCCTTGAAGTCAGCCATGATGGACTTCAGGATGTACTCAACACTGAACTCAGTCTTCTCTTCTTCCAGAATGGTGGCCTTGGCCAGAATATCCTTCAGGGTTACCAGAGGCTTGCCTTCAAGCTGCAGAATACGCTCGGCTACATCGTCATACATGGTGGCGAAACGAGTGTAGTACTCCTCGGTTTTCAGGTGCAGCTGGAAAAACGCAGGACCTTTAACATGCCAGTGGTAGTTGTGAAGCTTGGTAAACAGTACGTTTGCGTTAGCAAGAACGACGTTCAACTTCTCGATGGTATTTGACATATCGGTACCTATATCCCTATCTGATTGTATTTTTCGATACCAGTATTCGGTAATCTCTTACTGGGTGTCATTGATAGAGGTCAAACTTTGCTCTCTTCCCATAATATAAGGGGGAGTGACAAAGAAAAAAACGGCACGCAGTACCTAAATTAGAATAAGAAAATATGGTGAATTTATGCTCTCTCAGCACTATTTCAACGATGAACATGCCCTCTTGAGAGAATCTGTCCGGCGCTTTGTGGAGCAGAATGTTTTGCCCCATATCGATGAATGGGAAAGCGCGCAGGAATTTCCAGTTGAATTGTACAAACAGCTCGGTGACGCCGGTTTTTTAGGGATAGGTTTCCCCGAAGAGCTGGGCGGCTGCGGCGGTGATGTTTTTCACAAGGTTGTCTTCACTGAAGAAATTATGAGAGCAGGGTCTGGTGGTTTATCAGCCGGTATCGGCTCCCATGATATTGGCCTTCCACCCATTGTTCGTCTTGGCAGTGCAGAGCTTAAGGAACGTGTTGTGCCTCCGGTTTTGCGGGGGGAGAAAATTGCGGCTCTGGCGATTACTGAGCCGGGTGGTGGATCGGATGTGGCTAATCTGAAAACCCGTGCCGTGCGAGAAGGCGACACCTACCGAATAAATGGCTCCAAGACCTTTATTACCAGCGGCTGTCGTGCAGATTACTATACCGTCGGCGTACGAACCGGTGGTGAAGGTTTTGGTGGTATCAGCCTGATTATGGTGGAGAAAGGTACTCCGGGTTTTTCTGTAGGAAAGAAGCTTAAAAAGATGGGTTGGCGTTGTTCAGACACCGCAGAGCTTTTCTTTGAAGACTGTGTGGTGCCTGTCAGTAACCTGATTGGTGCTGAAAATCAGGGCTTTGCAGCGATTATGGGTAACTTCCAAAATGAACGTCTGCTATTGGCTTTGATGGCTAATATGACCTCCCGCCTCGCTTTGGAGCAAGCGACAGCGTATGTGCGACAACGTGAAGCTTTTGGTCGTTCGATTTCCAAGTTCCAGGTAACACGACACAAGCTGGCTGATCTGGCGACACTGTTGCAGGCTTCCGATGCGCTGACATATCAGGTGGCTGATGCCATGAATCAGGGGCGTTCTGTCATTAAGGAAGTGTCTATGGCCAAGAACTTTGCGACCGATTGCAGTGACAAGATCACTCATCAGGCTGTACAGCTGTTTGGCGGTATGGGCTTTATGGAAGAGTGCCTGGTGGAAAGGCTTTACCGGGATAATCGTATTCTGTCTCTGGGTGGCGGAACCCGGGAGATCATGAACGAGATTATCTCCAAGCAGATGGGGCTTTAATTTAGAGGTTGGGGCTGCATCGGGGTGGTTAAAGGTTCAGGTCCAGCTCCAAATTCTGGTTGTAAATATCGGTTTCATCCTGTTTTCGGAAGTCAGTCGGTGTAACGCCGGTTTCTTTTTGAAAGGTACGGCTGAAATGGCTGTGGCTGTTGAACCCGAGCCGCCAGGCAATGTCTGAGACTGGCAGATGAGTTTGGTTGGGGTCTTTTAATAGCTCCTTTGCCCGCCGAAGCCGTCGGTTCAGTACTTCCTGCCGGAAGCTGGTGTGGTGCCTCTTCAATAGTTTGAAGAGGTAAGCTCGGGAGATACAGGCCGCTTTGGCCACGGAATCTGTACTGATCTCCGGATCTTCCAATTGGCGGTCAATGGCGGTGAGAATGGCAGCCAGTCGCTTCTGCTCAGAGGAGATCTTTTGTGTTTCCGGCTGATTATGCTGAAGAGTCAGGGTCAGCAGATTAATAAGTTGCTGGCCGAGAGTGTGACAGACCTTCTCGCAGGCAATATCCGCCAGACCACTGATCAGCCCCAGACTCTGATTGCGCAAGATCATTCCCAGCCCGGATTTGCAGGTAAGAGTCAGAGGCTGATTATCAGGCAGCAGCTTCTGCAAGTGGCGCAGTCTTGCTTCAGGAATCATCACCTGCAAACAGCTGGCTGGCGACATATAAATTGTTTCAACGGGGTAGCTGATATTAATCAGTAACGCTCTGTCCCTTTCTAATGGAATGTTCTTCCGATCCTGTCGTACGACGATGGAGCCATTGATTGGCATGATCAGGACATACTCTTTACGAAGCTTTCCTGAGATAGACGGTGGTTTGTTGCGCAGGCAATGTTCGGTAGCGTTGAGGATGCTGATACGCAAGTCGCCAAGATGGGCCAGACGCAAGCGTCCATGAAACTCTTCAGGGTTGGTGTCAGGGAGTGGTTCGAGGGCAACAGGTTGGAGATGGTTCAGGAAGTCACCCCAAAGCGATAGCGGGCTTTGGGAAGTCTGACCTTCCGTGTCCATAATTTTGATCATCAGCAGTCTCCAGATCCCTGGTAACGTTTGTCTGGTCAATATGACATACTGATTGCTGAGCTTTCCCTGACCGAGGGATACGGAACTTAGCCAGCGACAACCTGTCGAATTAACACATTACAACTGATGACGAATGTGAATCCTTATACATTCGTGTGACCATTTGAACAGCCTGTAGACTTATCGTCAAGTCACTGTCCACTTACAGGCAAGCCTTTAAAAAAAGATATCTGTATAAATATTCACACAAGCAGGCAATCGATATAAAAACTTTTCACAGAAAGGGCTGTAATAAATCAGCTGCTTGGTAAGAGGAATTTTTTAACCACATCATTGTCTACAACACTCCTTTATAAAAACATATAAAGAGTGGTTCAGGAGGTATGCTTCATGGTTACTGGTAATACATCTGTGATGGATGCAATGGAAGAGCGCGTTGAAGATATTCTTACCATGTATGCCGCTGGTGTCATGTCACGGATGGAAGAAGATTACATTAAAGGCCTGGGCTGGGCGCAGCGTGCGGAAGAAGCTGCTTTCCAGCTTGGTGTTGAGGCCCGGCAGTCCAACCGGCATGTCAGCTTTGGTGTTCCCAAGCTTGATAAAGCCTATATTCAGGGGCGTGCCAAAGCTTCTGCAGCCTGCAAGGTTTATGACCTGAATGGCGAAGAAATCAGTACAGACGAGCTGCCAAAGTCTGCTTGATGATTTCAGATTGATTTAAAAAATGTGCAGTCCGTCACAAGAATTTGATTTGCTACCCATAACAATAAAATAATCACTTTCTTGAAAACAAAATGAAGCCCTGTATCAAAATTGATGCAGGGCTTTTGTTTTTGTCAGCCTTTATTGTTAATTGTCAGGCTTTCTCAGTTAATGCCTGTTTTATTAAACGCGCAGCACGCGGCCGAACATCGCTTTGATATAAGCGGTTTCTGGAATGGCCGGATGAATTGGGTGGTCGGCACCCTGATGGCATTCGGCAAACAGCTGAATCTCACGGTCAATATGGCGTGCTGAGGCACGCAGGATATCTGTCAGCGAATCTCTCTGCAGATGCATGGAGCAGGAACCACTCACCAGGATGCCGTTCTGGCCCAGCAGACGCATGGCCATCTCATTGATACGACGGTAAGCCTGTTCGCCATTACGGATATCTTTCTTGCGCTTGATAAACGCCGGTGGATCAACGACCACAATATCAAAGCGTTCCTGGGCGGTGTGTAGCTCTTTCAGTGCGGCAAAGGCATCACCTTCCATGGTGGCGACCTTGTCACCAACACCGTTCAGTTCTGCGTTCTTGTGTACGTATTCCAGAGCGAGCGGGGAGCTGTCGACACAGAAGACTTCGCTGGCACCGTGGTTGGCCGCCTGAACACCCCAGCCGCCGATGTAGCTGAAGACGTCCAACACGCGCTGACCTTTGACGATATTGTTCAGCCATGCACGGGCAGGACGGTGATCGTAGAACCAGCCGGTTTTCTGGCCGGTGCGAACCGGTGCCAGAAACTGGGTATTGTTCTCAACCAGCGGCAGTTCATCAGGAACGGTACCGTAAGCTTCCTCAATATATTCAGGCAGGCCTTCGAGGGTACGGGCGCCGCCATTGTTGCGCAGCAGAATGCCGGTCGGCTTCAGAACCTTAACCAAAGCTTCTACGATTTCATCACGCATCAGTTCCATGCCGATCGTACCAATCTGTACGACCAGATAGTCGTGGAAACGATCCACAACCAGACCCGGCAGGTTGTCACTGTCGCCATAAATCAGTCGGTAGCAAGGCTCCGGGAACAGACGCTCGCGCAGGCTCAGAGCGATCTTGATGCGGTGTACCAGCAGTGATGCATCCAGAGCATGCTTGGTGTCACGGCTGATCAGACGGCCGCAGATCAGGGTGTTAGGGTTGAAATAGGCGATACCCAGAGCCTTGCCGGTGGAGGATTCCACAACGGCCTGCTGTCCAGGTGTCAGGGCCGTGAGAGGCGTGGCTGCGGTATCAATTTCATTGCTGTAGATCCACAGGTGGCCGGCCTTGATGCGGCGGTCGGCGTTTTTCTTCAGGCGTACAGTGGTGAGGTTCATGGATAACCAAGGCTCAAAATCAGGATTGCGCGCATTATAAGGGATGAGTGCGGGAGAGCCAGTTGTAATGCGTTGGTGCGGCTGGAATCGGGTTGGGGAGGTGAAATCTGACCAGATTTTGTCAGGGAGGCGTTCTCAGGGGCTGGGGTGTCTATAACTATATTATCTGTTAGGCCAGAATACCGGGGATATCACGATGAAGGGAATCATGAGCAAAGAGGCGGGGCTGAAGCTGGTACTAGCCGGGCTTCTGTTCTCTTCGCCGGCATTGGGTGATATCCAGCCATTGCCCAACCATCAGATGGGCAATATGTATATTGATAACTCGGTGCCGCTGGGAACCCGGCAGTCTATACAAAATACGATTGGTGATATACAGCGGCAGATAACAAGTGAAGTGCAATCTCGTGATGTGGATGCCGCGATAAGTGCGAAGATACCTAAGCCAGAAAAAAAGATTGAGTTAAGTGTCGATGAGCGTGTGCAGGAAGCCTTAGCAAAGAGTCATGTCAGCCCTTTAAATGGAGAGGTTTACGGACCTTTTCAATTACCAAGTCAAACGACGTACCCAGAAACTTTTACAAGAACAGTGAATGGTGAAGAGGTATCGGACACTATCCAAGTTGGAGGTCGAGGTGGGGGCTACCAAATAGGGCTGCCCAACTCAGGAAGCATTGAAGGTTTGAGTGGTGCAGGGATAAGGCTGGTATTTCCTAACAGGGGAAATGGTAACGGCGGAACAAGCGATCTTCCTTTTGCCAACCAAATAATTCAGGCTCCAGGGGTTCCCGCTTCAATAGAGGTTAAAGGTGATCAAATTATTTTGCTCATTTCACCACCCAATCAGTAGTAGATCGGGTGGTTTTTTCTTAGTGAGCTGCTGCAACTTCCGGCTTGAGATCATAGAGCTCACTGACTAAATTGCTCAGCAAAGAACGTGACTCTTCCTGCTCCGCATCCAGATCTTCTACAACTGCCATCACATCCAGACGCACAGTAATAAAGGAAATGGCCTCATTGCGGGCATGAATACCTTTGAAGAAGGCTTTTTGGCGCAGGCGGTTAAAATCCTCAACCAGCTGCTGGATATTGATGCGATGAGATATCTGACGAAAACGATCCTGACAGGCGATCAGGCGATAGTCTATGTCCAAGGTTCTCTCTGCTATAAAAATACGTCGAGTCGAGAGTGCCTTATCCTTCCCTCCCTGTAAAGTGTCCATAGTGATAGTCATAGAGATCGTTTCGTGTCCCCCAGTTGCGGCAGCGGTTTGTCATCACTGTTATGAGAAGGTAATAATGGGGGACTATAAAAATAAAAATGTGATCAAAAAGATCAGGGGGAGCGTATGGATTCTGGTTTCTGGGATGATAAACGACCGAAAGGCGTGCCGGCCGAGGCATCCGTACTTCCCTTTCAATCTCTGACTGAACTGATTGATGATTCTTTCTCGCGCTATTCTGACTGCCCGGCTTTTACCGGGATCGGGCATACGCTGAACTATAAGGATATTGATCGGTTAAGTGCACAGTTTGCTGCCTGGCTGCAAAACCATACTGACCTTAAGCCTGGCGATCGCATAGCTATTCAGCTTCCCAACCTTCTGCAATATCCGGTCGCAGCCTATGGTGCGTTGCGCGCAGGTCTGGTGATTGTAAACACTAACCCTCTTTATACCGCCCGTGAACTGCATCACCAGTTAAACGACTCCGGCGCCCGTGCGCTGGTCTTCTTGGAAAACTTTGGCAGTACGGTTGAAGAAGTGGTCGGCGATACTCCGGTCGAGTATCTGATCAGAACGGCTTTTGCGGATCTGGTTCCGGCTCCCAAGCGCTGGATCGTGAATGGTCTGGTGCGCCATGTGAAGAAAATGGTGCCACATTTTGATCTTCCCAAAGCTGTGCATTTTCGTGGAGTGCTGGCCAAGGGCAGTAAGTCGGCAGCTTATTCACCAGTTGCGCGTACCCGGGACGATATTGCTGTGCTGCAATACACCGGCGGCACAACTGGAGTCGCCAAAGGAGCGATGATTACTCATGGCAATCTGTTGAGTAATCTTGAACAGACCGATGCCTGTCTGGGGCAGGTGCGCGATGATGGTACCCCTTGGCTGGAGAATGGTAAGGAAACGGCCGTTGCTCCTTTGCCGCTTTATCATATCTATGCCTTTATCGTGAATCTGATGTTCTTTCCACATACCGGGCAGCACAGTATTTTGGTGGCCAATCCGCGAGATATCGGATTGTTTATCAAAGCCATCAAGAATTATAAGTTCACCTTCTTTTCCGGTCTGAACACCTTATTTGTCGGTTTGATGAACCACCCGGATTTTAAGCAGCTGGACTTCAGCCATCTGAAAGTGACGCTGTCCGGTGGTACTGCACTGCTGGAAGAGACAGCCCGACGCTGGGAAGAGATGACCGGCACTCGAGTATCAGAAGGTTATGGTCTGACAGAGTGTTCACCGGTGGTCAGCGTGAACCCTCTGGGCGAAGCAGCAAAGCCGGGTACTGCGGGAATGCCGGTGCCTTCTACAGAGATTCGTTTTGTCGGTGCTGATGGCAATGATGTGGCTCGGGGGGAGCCGGGAGAGCTCTGTGTTCGTGGACCTCAGGTAATGAAAGGCTACTGGCGTCGTGCAGAAGCGACGGCAGAAGTGCTGGATTCGGAAGGCTGGCTGAAAACCGGTGATATCGCGGTTCTGGGCGAGGATGGCTATATCAGGATTGTTGATCGGATAAAAGACATGATCCTGGTATCAGGGTTTAATGTTTATCCCAACGAAATTGAAAATGTCGTGGCTAACCATCCCGGTGTTGCGAACTGCGCGTGTATTGGTATTCCCGATGAAAAGACTGGTGAAGCGCCCCGGCTTTATGTGATTCCGAGAAATACGACGCTCAGTGAAGAGGATGTAATTAGCTGGTGTCGTGAACGACTCACGGCGTATAAGGTGCCAAGGCAGGTTGTGTTCCGGAAAGAACTGCCGGTTACGCCGGTCGGGAAGGTTTTGCGCAAGGAGCTTAAAGCTGAGTTTCAGCGAGAACAGGCAAGCTCTTAAATATGAAAACGGGATGAAACTTTCATCCCGTTTTCGTTTGGAGCATCAATACAGACCGTTAAGCAGGTGCTGCTTCATTACGGATCTTGTGAACGATCGCTGTCGTTGAACAGTTGTCCAAAAACTCCAGTACAGCCACTTCGCCACCGTAGGCGTGAACGATTGGCGCGCCCACAACCTGCTCAACAGTGTAATCACCGCCTTTTACCAGTACGTCCGGCTTTAGCAGTTCAAGCAGGGCTTCCGGTGTGTCTTCATGGAATGATGTCACCCAGTCCACAGCTTCCAGGCCAGCCAGTACTGCCATACGACGCTCTACAGGGTTGATCGGGCGTCCTTCACCTTTCAGACGATGCACGGAAGCATCATCGTTGATGGCAAGAATCAGACGATCACCCTGCTTGCGGGCTTCTTCCAGATAGCCAACATGGCCAGCATGGAGAATATCAAAGCAGCCATTGGTGAAAACGATCTTCTCGCCATTAGCGCGGGCTTCTTCGATTACCAGTGCCAGTTGCTCGCGGGTCATCACACCACGTTCAACGCCCTGCACCTGACTGACGGCGCGGCGCAGCTCCGGCATGCTGACGGTTGCGGTTCCCAGTTTGCCAACAACAATACCGGCTGCGATGTTAGCCAGTGCGGTTGCTTCCGGCATGGTCATACCTGCAGCCAAGGCCGCAGCCAGAGTTCCGATAACGGTATCGCCAGCACCGGTCACATCAAAGACTTCTCGGGCCTGAGCCGGGAAGTGAGCTTCCGGCTCATTGGCGCGCAGCAGAGTCATGCCGTGTTCGCTGCGGGTAATCAGCAGGGCTTCCAGCTCAAGCTCTTCACGCAGCTTTTGGCCGCGTTCAATCAGTGTCTGCTCATCCGGACACTGGCCAACAACCGCTTCAAACTCGCTCAGATTTGGCGTGATCACGGTTGCGCCGCGGTAGCGTTCAAAGTCTGTCCCTTTCGGATCGGCCAGAACGGGAATATTCCGGGCGTGGGCAATTTGGATCAGCGCCTGCAGGTCGTTCAGGGTGCCTTTGCCGTAGTCGGACAGTACCAGTGCATCCGCATTCCCCAGAAGCTTCTGAAGATGCTCAGGAATATTTTCCTGGAAGGCTTCAGCAAAGGTTTCTTCAAAGTCCAGACGAATCAGCTGCTGATGCTGGCTGATAACCCGTAGTTTGGTGATGGTTGGCAGGTCTGGGTGGCGAATGAAATCGCAGCTGACACCCGCAGACTCCAGCGTATTAGCCAGACTGTCTGCTGCTTCATCATCACCGGTTGCGCCCAGCAACCAGACAGGTGTGCCCAGAGAAGTAATGTTCAGGGCTACGTTGCCAGCACCGCCAGGGCGGTCTTCAGAACCATTAACCTTAACCACCGGTACCGGAGCTTCCGGCGAGATGCGCTTGGTGGAACCGTGCCAGTAGCGATCCAGCATCACATCGCCGGCTACCACAACGCGGGTTTTGTCAAAACGGGGCAGTGTCAGTTTCATGCGGTAATCTCGGTGACAGTTGTAGCCTCATCCTTGCCTTCATCCTGCTCATTCTCGAAATGCATTTGATGCAGGCGGGCGTAGGCACCGTCTTTAGCTAAGAGTTCGTCATGGGTTCCGGATTCAACAATACGACCCTGGTCCATAACCAGAATACGGTCAGCCTTTTCGATTGTTGAGAGACGGTGGGCAATAACCAGCGTCGTCCGGTTTTTCATAATATTGTCGAGCGCCTGCTGGATATGACGTTCGGATTCCGTATCCAGAGCCGAAGTCGCTTCATCCAGAATCAGCAGTGGCGCATCTTTCAGGATGGCACGGGCTATCGCCAGACGTTGGCGCTGGCCGCCGGAGAGTAGAACACCGTTCTCGCCAACCAGAGTCTGCAGACCTTGAGGCATACGCTCGATAAATTCCAGAGCATAGGCGGAGTCAGCCGCCAGCCGGATATCTTCCTCGTCGGCATCACGGAGATCGCCATAGGCAATGTTATTGGCAACAGTATCGTTAAACAGGGAAACCTGTTGAGTCACCAGTGCAATCTGGCGGCGCAGACTCTTCAGTTTATACTCTTCGATAGGTTTGCCATCGAGCAGGATGTCACCTTCGGTATGGTTGTAGAACCGTGGCAGCAGGCTGGCCAGTGTCGTTTTACCGCTGCCGGAGCGGCCAACCAATGCGATGGTTTCTCCAGGTTTCACTGTCAGGTTGATGTCTTGAAGTGCCGGACGTTCGCTGTTTGGATAAGTGAACGACAGGTTGCGGATTTCCAGTGCACCTTCCAGACGATCAACTTCCAGCGTGCCGTTATCTTCTTCCGGCTTTTCATCGACCAGTTCAAACACCGACTGGGCCGCGACAATACCTTTCTGAATATTGGGGATAACTTCACTCAGCTGGCGCAGAGGCTTGGGCAGCAGGCCAGCGGCGGTCAGGAAACCAACCAGCTCACCCGGAGTGTTGCCGGAGCCACCAAGGCTTTGCAGATACAGCACCGCGTACATCAGGGCGGACATGGCGCAGAGAATAATAAACTGCAGAGTCGGCGTCATGATCGCGCCAACTTTAACCATTTTCAGGCCTTTGTTGGTGTTGTCGATGCTGGCTGCCATAAAGCGGTTCTTCTCGTACTGCTCACCGCCAAAGCTGCGCACGACACGGTGGCTGACAATGGATTCAGAAGCGATATGGGTCACATCCCCCATGGTGTTCTGGATCTTCTTGCTCAGCTTCTTGAAGCGTTTGCTGGTCAGACCCACAACGGCGGCAATGATTGGCATAATCAGAATGAAGATCAGGGTCAGTTGCCAGTTGGTCCATAGCAGATAGCCCATTACGGCGATCACACTCAAACCTTCACGTACGACAACCTTGATGGCATCGGTGGCTGCGGTGGTTACGCCGCCAACGTTGTAAGTGATACGCGAGATAAGATGGCCAGAGTTGTTCTCATCAAAGAACCGGTTGGGCAGCACCTGCATGGCATTGAACAGGTGGGTACGCAGATCATGAACCACACCAAGAGAAACCCGGGCCAGATAGTAATTGCCCAGAAATGAGCCGATGCCACGGAACACTGCTATAAATACCATCCCCAACGGGACGATCATAATAAGCTGCTCCGGTGTCACCATGCCTAATCCCCAGATCTCAACAGGAGCCTGGGATTCACCAATAAGAGCGGTAGTGAAGTAATCGACCAGCTTGGGGAACATTGGCTGGCTGAGAGCAAACATGACATAGCCCAGAATGCTCAGGGCGAAAAAAGGCCAGTATGGGCGCACATAACCCAAAAGGCGCAGGTAAATCGCCAACCCGTTTTCACTGGGGCGGGACTGTTTTGGCATAAATTAACCTGTAAACCGTGAACCAGGAGTGACAGACGTCAGGAGGAATCCTTACAGAACCGCCAATGATAACACAAGATTGGCTGAGTCGTGCCCATATTCCAATGTGTGCCGGTGTGTGGGCCACCTACGTTTATACTGTGTAAATGCTGCTATTTTGGTCTTTTTCCACGTTTTCCCTGCGAAGAACGCCACTTCTCGCTGAGTTTGCTTTTCCTTGGGCTTCTCTACAGGTAGAATCGCCGCTTTTGCCAATCAGCACCCGCAGGATGGCCTGCAGGTTGCGCCTGCCAAGCCTCAGGAACATAGAAGATTTCAATGCAGACTCTTACTGCGACGGATTACAACAGACTGCGGGAAGGTGGCGAGGTTATAGAGGCGGATCATTTTGGGGAGAAGGTTCTTCGTTTGAAGGACGAAAGCTTCCTGAAACTTTTTCGTCGTAAGCGTCTGTTAACCTCAGACTTGCTCAAGCCTTACTCCCAACGGTTTGCGGATAATGCCCGCGAGCTGGAGCAGCGTGGTATTCCTACCGTTGATATTATTACGGTATACAGAATTCCTTCTATTGAGAGGACTGCGGTTCACTACCGCCCACTGGCTGGCGAAACCCTGCGGACATGGCTGAGAACCTGCACATCGCTGGAACGGCAACAGCTGGCCCGTGAACTGGGTCAGTTTATTGCCAGACTGCATCGTTCGGGAGTGTACTTCCGCTCGCTGCATCTGGGGAATGTCCTGATGATGCCCGATGGTCGCCTGGGGCTGATCGATATCTCCGATATGCGCTGTACGAGCCACAGCATTGGTCTGCGAGCCCGACTGCGCAACTTCCGGCATTTGGCCCGGTATCGTGAAGATATGGAGCTACTGGGGGATTCAGCGGCTATGCTGGCAGAAACCTATAACGATATGGCCGGAACCTCAAAGGGGTTCCGGTTGAAACTGGATACTATCCTGTCTGGTGAGTGAATCAGCTCAGGAAGCAAGAGGCATCTCCGCTGTGATTGAAAAGCTGCGTAACGTGGCAATCATCGCCCACGTTGACCACGGTAAGACCACCCTGGTTGATAAACTGCTGCAGCAGTCCGGCACTCTGGGCCGTAAGGATCAGGGCGCTGAGCGCGTTATGGACTCCAATGATCAGGAGAAAGAGCGCGGTATTACCATTCTGGCCAAGAACACGGCCATTACCTGGAACGATTATCGTATCAACATCGTTGATACCCCAGGGCACGCTGACTTCGGTGGTGAAGTAGAGCGTGTTCTGTCCATGGTGGATTCCGTACTGCTGCTGGTGGATGCGGTCGATGGCCCAATGCCACAGACCCGTTTCGTAACCTCCAAAGCTTTCGAGCAGGGCCTGCGTCCGATCGTGGTTGTCAATAAGGTTGACCGCCCTGGCGCGCGTCCTGACTGGGTTATCGATCAGGTATTCGATCTGTTCGACAACCTGGGCGCAACCGAAGAACAGCTGGACTTCCCGGTTATCTACGCTTCTGCCCTGAACGGTATCGCCGGTCTGGAACCAGATCAGCTGGCTGACGACATGACTCCGCTGTTCGAGATGATCACCCAGAACGTACCGGCTCCGGACGTT
The DNA here is from genome assembly GCF_900174585.1 of Parendozoicomonas haliclonae. GTDB lineage: Bacteria > Pseudomonadota > Gammaproteobacteria > Pseudomonadales > Endozoicomonadaceae > Sansalvadorimonas > Sansalvadorimonas haliclonae. The sequence continues at coordinate 90,569 of NZ_FWPT01000001.1, forward strand.
GATCTGGACGGTCCTTTCCAGATGCAGATCTCCGCTCTGGACTACAACAGCTACATGGGCGTTATCGGTATCGGTCGCATCAAGCGTGGTACTCTCAAGCCAGGTACTCCTGTACGTCTGGTGACCCGTGAAGGTCAGGAACGTAACGCCAAGATCCAGAAGGTGATGGGCCACCACGGCCTTGAGCGTATCGAAGTTGAAGAAGCCAATGCTGGCGATATTGTATGTATCACCGGTATTGATGGCCTGAACATCTCCGACACCCTGTGTGATCCTTCTGCGGTAGAAGCTCTGCCTGCGCTGTCTGTTGACGAGCCAACCGTTTCCATGACCTTCCAGGTTAACGATTCCCCGTTCTGTGGTCAGGATGGCAAGTTCGTAACCTCCCGGAATATCAAAGAGCGTCTGGATCGTGAGCTGATCCACAACGTGGCACTGCGTGTTGAGCAGGGCAGCGATGCGGACAAGTTCCAGGTTGCTGGTCGTGGTGAACTGCACCTGTCCGTTCTGATCGAAACCATGCGTCGTGAAGGTTTCGAGCTGGCGGTATCCCGTCCGCAGGTTGTTATCCGTGATAACAACGGTGTGAAGGAAGAGCCATACGAACAGGTTGTTGTTGATATCGAAGAACAGCACCAGGGTTCCGTAATGGAAGAAATGGGTCTGCGTAAGGCTGAGCTGAAGGACATGGTTCCTGATGGCAAAGGCCGTGTACGTCTGGACTTCATGATGCCATCGCGTGGCCTGATCGGTTTCCGTTCCCAGTTCATGACCCTGACTTCTGGTTCCGGCATCCTGACCTCCATCTTCGACCACTACGGTCCGGTGAAGGAAGGTACTGTTGGCCAGCGTAACAACGGTGTTCTGGTTTCTATGGTGAAAGGCAAGGTTCTGGGTTACTCCCTGTTCAACCTGCAGAGCCGTGGTCGTATGTTCATCGATCCAAACGTTGATGTTTACGAAGGACAGATTATTGGTCTGCATATTCGTGACAACGATCTGGTTGTTAACCCGACCAAGGGTAAGCAGTTGACCAACGTACGTGCGGCGGGTACCGATGAGAATATCATCCTGACCCCACCTATTCGTCATACTCTGGAGCAGGCTCTGGAATTTATTGACGACGATGAACTGGTAGAGGTAACGCCAAACCACATTCGTCTGCGTAAGAAGTACCTGACTGAGAACGAGCGTAAGCGTCACAGCCGCAAGTAAGCTCTCAAGCAGAACAAAAAAAACCGCAACCAAATGGCTGCGGTTTTTTTATGCCCGTTAAAAACTTAACCGGCAGGGACGTAGTTGTATGGAGCCGCGAAGCCCAGAGGCAGATCGAAGGCCCAGAACAGCAGCAGGAATGCAGTCCAGCCGATCAGGAAGGTGATGGAGTAAGGCAGCATGGTGGATGCTACGGTACCCAGACCGGCGTTCTTGTTGTAACGCTGGAAGAACACTACAACCAGTGGGAAGTAAACCATCATTGGAGTGATGATGTTGGTGGAAGAATCACCCACACGGTAAGCCGCCTGAGCCAGCTCCGGAGAGATACCCACAGTCATCAGCATTGGGATCACGATTGGACCAATCAGAGCCCACTTGGCAGACAGAGAACCGATAAACAGGTTTACGACACCGGTCAGCAGAATAATACCGATAATGGTCAGCTGGCCAGGCATGTTCAGAGCCTGCAGCAGCTCGGCACCGGACAGAGCAATCAGAGTCCCCAGGTTTGAGTCGCCAAAAGCTTTCAGGAACAGGGCACAGAAGAAGGCCATGATCATGTAGCTGGTCATCGGTACCAGACTGTTGCTCATGGAATCGATTACATCAGCCGCATTCTTGTACTTGCCAGTGGTACGGCCGTAAATGATGGCCGGAACCAGGAAGATGATGAAGATCAGCGGAACGATGGCACCCATCAGTGGTGCGTTGAAGTCGGTCAGGGAGCCGGCAGCGTTACGCAGTGGAGAGGTTTCAGGCAGACAAGCCAGAATCAGCAGAACAAACATGCCCAGCATGGTCAGACTGGCATTACGGAAACCGCGGGACTCATCTTCAGAGATAGAAGACATGTCGTGGCTTTCTTCGATGTTCTCATCAATCTTCAGGTTCTTGTTCAGGCGCGGCTCAACAATCTTGTCAGTCACGTACCAGCCCATACCACCAATCAGGAAGGTAGAGGAGAAGGTGAAGAAGAAGTTACACAGCGGGTTAACCAGATAAGCAGGATCGAAAGTCTGCGCCGCAGCCTGAGTGAAACCCTGGATCATCGGATCGATCGGGCTTGGCAGCAGGCCAGCAGAGAAACCACCGGAAACACCAGCAAAAGCAGAAGCCAGACCAGCGATAGGGTGACGACCTGCCGCGTGGAAGATGATACCGCCCATCGGGATAACCAGAACGTAGCCGGCATCAGAAGCGATGGAGCTGATGGCACCAATCAGAACCACAACCGGGGTAATGAACTTGGCTGGAGTCAGGTTCAGCATCTTCTTGAGTGCGGTATTGATATAACCGGACTCTTCAGCAACGCCAACACCCAGGATGGCGATCAAAACCACACCTAGTGGCGGGAAGGAGATAAAGGTCTTTACCAGAGAGGCCAGGAAGCCGGCCAGATAAGAACCGCTCAGCAGGTTGCTGATGACAATGGCTTCACCCGTACGTGGGTTGATCATGTCGAAGGTCATCATGGACAGAACCCATGACACGACAAAGGTGATGGCCAGACAGTAAAGGAACAGCATCGCCGGAGTAGGCAACCGGTTACCGTTACGCTCGATAAAGTTCAGGGCTCGTTCAGTGAACGATGACTTGTTAGGCATATCGCCTGATGAGTGAGCATTGGCCCGGGACATCTAGTAACTCCGTAGCATTTATGGGGAGCAGGCAAAACCCGTGTCGCTGTGGGGCTTGTTCGGCTCGCGTTATTAGAGGGGCTCACAACCTGGGGAGGATCGGGCAATGGGTGAGAGACACCGTTTCCCAAAAAAGAGGTTGGATATTGCTTTACGGAAAATACAGGCGTTTCGAGGATGGATTTTTGACTTGAATCATTTTTGCGATGATTTTTCTATTTCCTGTATGTTTTTGGTTTTATTGGCTTTTTCTCTATCTTTGATTGGTTGTTTGTTGGTGTTGTGAGTATGGCTTTCAGGTCTTTTTGTACGCGAAAGCCGATGTCTGCCAGTTATTTCCACTCCAGCTTTTCCAAAAGCCATTCATCATCGTTCTTTTCCCAGTAGCCAGTAAGCTGAACAACCCGCCCTGTTTCTGGCAGAAGCTGGTCTCGACCGGCAAGCAATGCTGCTCCCTGAGTAATTGCGGAAGAACCCTGTACGGTGGTTTCTCTATGGGTTAACACGACATCAATATTTTTATGGCGGAGAAAGTAACCCGCCATCAGGCGTCGTGCATTCTGCCGATCGAGATTGTGTGAGCCTTGGAAGTCCGGGCTGAGGCGTTCCAGCACCTTGCCGTTATCTTTTTCATTCAGGCCGGAAACAATGGCATCGATTTGCTGGTTAATGGCTTCTTCGTCCGGAATCTGACTGCATGCACTGAGGAGGAAAAGCAAAACAGTGCAAAGGAGCGCTTTTATCGAATAGTTATGTGTCGGCATTAGATTTCTCTTTGTTTCCCAATATATACCACGCATAACTTTGCATATGACAGAAAAAAAGAAGCGGAAAGAAATGGTTTGTCTAACCTCTTTAGCCCAAAAATCATTTGGTGGAAAAAACCATGCTGGTCTCAAGGCAAAGAGGGAAAAAATATACCAGGGAAGTACATGAAACTTGCCAGGTGCAGGGACGGCTTTGGGATGAGATTTGGGAGTTTGTGAATCCCCATGTGAATACAACACTGGATTACCTGAAGGCAAATATTGGTGAGTGCCGGGAGCTGGCTGTTTTTCGTGATCAGACTTCAAGAGATGTTGTAGGAATCGCATCTGTAGACGCTTATCGGTTTCATTGGGATCAGCAGTCAAGAACTGTGATATTCACGTCCAACACTCTGATTGATGAAGCCTGGCGCGGGTGTCATATGATCCAGAAGCTGGGTCTGTCTTATCTATTCAGGGAAAAGCTGAAAAATCCTCTGACCCCAGCTTTTTGGTTTTTTGATACCTACAGCTATAAGAGTTACCTGCTCCTTCCCCGTAATTTCTCTGAGTACTGGCCAAAAGCCGGGATGGAAACGCCACAACGTGTTCAGAAATTTATTCATGATCTTTCCAGTCATCGTTTTGGGGATGACTGGGATCCCGAACAGGGGATAGCCAGACGCTGCCAAAAGAAAAAGCTCAAACCAACCGTTGCTCCAATAACTGAGAAGCATCTGGCTGATCCTCATATCGCCTTCTATTTCTCCAGAAATCCCAATTATGCAGAGGGTGACCGTCTGGTTTGCCTGGCTCCACTCACGGCTAAAAATATCCTTTCGATTTTCACAAATGCATTCAGACGGATAAGAGCCTGACGGAATAGCGGCATGCCCAGGATGATAACAGGCTAATATTTGTCCCATAGCCTTACACCTCTTTTCGCCAGCGGTCATGAGGAGTAATGTTTAAGGAGAGATCGGTTTCGATCAGGCGGGAACCAACAAGGACAAACCATGCTGACCCTTTATCCACAGATCAAACCTTATGCACGACATATGCTTGCTGTTTCCGGCGGGCATGAGCTTTATGTGGATGAGAGCGGAAATCCGGACGGAATACCGGTTCTATTTCTGCACGGTGGGCCGGGGTTAGGGTGTGACAAGCACAGTCGGCGCTTCTTTGATCCCCAGATGTACCGCATTATCACCTGGGACCAGCGGGGAACCGGTCGCTCGACTCCGTATGGTTCTCTGCAAAACAACACCTTGCGGGATCTTGTGTCCGATATGGAAGTGATCCGTAATGAGCTGAAGATTGAGCGCTGGGTGCTGTTTGGAGGCTCCTGGGGCTCGCTGCTGGCACTCAGTTACGCAGCTTCACATCGGGACAAGGTTTTGGCCATGATTCTCCGGGGCGTATTCCTCGGGCGTCGCAGTGATTCACAATGGTTGTTTGATCGTAATGGTGCCGGACGCATCTTCCCCGATTACTGGCAGAGCTTCGCCAGCCATTTCCATGAAGACGAACAGGATGACCTGCTGACTGCCTGCCACAAGCGTCTGACGGGTACTGATGAGCTGGCCCGGATGGGGGCCGCCAAGGCGTTCTGCACCTGGGATGCCCACTGCTCGACGCTGCGACCCAATCAGGAAGTTCTGGATGCCTACTCCGACCCTCACAAGGCGATGGCACTGGCTAAAATTTCTGTTCACTATCTTGCCAATGATTTGTTCCTGGGAGAGCAGGGCATTATGAGCGACCTGCCACGTATTGGCGGTATCCCGGGGATTATTGTGCACGGTCGCTACGATATGATCTGCCCGCTGGAAAATGCGACAACCCTGCAACAGCTCTGGCCAACGGCTGAGCTGCATATTGTTCGGGATGCCGGACACTCCGCCGCCGAGCCTGGTATTCGTGATGCTTTAGTGCGGGCTACTGATGAGATGGCGCGTCGGTTCAAAGCCGATTTTAATCTCGACAGAACCTCCTGATCCTTTTGGTACTCAGAACTGCTTGTGGATTTCAAAACTGTCCACAAGCAGCTTCCAGGTTCCTGAGTCTGACTTCACCCACTCTTCCAGTGTGATCACACCTTCACCCACGTTCATGGTCCAGTTGGCGCCAAGGTGAACGGTGTTTTCATCCACAAGCTTCAGCCAGATATTGGTGTAATTCAGATCAGTCGCACCGGACTGCACAAACGGCCGCCAGAAGTTGTCTATATCGTCCCGCCCCGAATAGTCGCCCAGAGGTTTGGCTTCCATAATTGCATCGATGGCATAGGCCGAGACGCAGTAATCGACATCGCCCCGGTTAAAGTGTTTGATCCAGTTTTTGCTGGCATTGAGTGCTGCGGTCAGGCTGTCATGAAGCATGATGTGCTCCTCTCAGCGCAAGAGATGAAATGAGTTGGAGAGCAGGTCGTTCCCAATACTGGTCGAATCCGGAAATCTGTGGGAAGCTGGCCGGCTATGTGAGACTAATAATCTGAAGCTAGGTGAGATTAATAATCTGAAACTAGCAATCTGAGATTAAGCGACGCTAACGGAGTGAACAGTGAAAGGGCTGATTCAGCGTGTAACCCATGCAAGTGTAGTTGTTGATGGCGAGACCGTCGGAGAAATTGGTGCCGGCCTTTTGCTGCTTCTGGGTGTTGAGAAAGACGATACGCCTGAGCGGGCAAAGAAGCTGCTGGATAAGGTTCTCAAGTACCGTGTCTTTTCAGACGACGATGGAAAGATGAATCTGAGTCTGGCCGATACCGGTGGTGGCTTGTTGGTTGTTTCCCAGTTCACGCTTGTGGCTGACACCCGAAAAGGGCTGCGTCCGAGTTTCAGTTCAGGAGCGTCGCCAGCATTGGGAGAAGAGCTTTATGAGTACTTTGTTCAGCAGGCCAGAGGCAACCATGGTGAGGTTGCGACAGGCCAGTTTGGGGCAGATATGAAGGTCAGTCTGTTAAATGACGGTCCTGTGACATTTTGGCTGGAGAGCTGAAAATTCCTTGTAGCAACCAAAGAGGATGGAATACGCTTAGGGTTAGCAACAAGAACCGATAATAAAGCTGAAGGACAGTTTTCTACCAGGAAGTTGACTTGTGAAGCCAGCCAGAAAGCGTTGATAACAAAAATTTGACGGGCTTTCTGGCGAATAACCTCGGGTTTGTGATGCCAAAGCGTTTTTATAAAAATTTTATTCTTCTTTGTAGCTGTCTGTTGCTGCCGGCTTTTCTTTATGCCGCAAGCGGACAGGCTAAGCAGAGCGATCAGAGAGCGTTGTTCCTGGAGATGGAAGCAGCGCTGAAAAAGGGTAACTCCCAACTCTACCTTGATAGTCGTGATCAGCTGGAGGGCTACCCTCTTACGGATTATCTGGAGTCCCTTTATCTTGCCAATCGTTTCGACAAGCTGAGTCAGAAAGATATTGATCGGTTTGTTGCCCGTAACCCGGATCTGCCTCAGGCCTATTCCCTGCAATATCAGTGGCTCCGCTGGCTGGCGGCTAAAAAGCACTGGAAAAACTATCTGATTGCCTATGACAAAATGAATATTCAGGGCGGCCGCTACCAGTGTTTTAAAGGGCGCGCGTTGTTGGCCACAGGCCAAAAGAGTAAAGCCTGGAAAGAAGCTGAGCAGCTGTGGCTGGTAGGGAAATCCCAGGATAAAACCTGCGATATGCTGTTTACTCGCTGGAAGAAAGCGGGTGGGCTAACTCAGAAACTGGCGGCTCAAAGGTTCTGGCTGGCAGTGGATAAACGAGAACTGTCTCTGGCCAGATATATCGACAGATCTATTACCGCTCCACAATACAAAAATTCCACCCGGTTGTTCTGGCGCATTCATAAAGACGCATCCCTGCTGGCAAAACAGAATCTGTTTGATGGTAAAAAGAAAAGTCATCAAAAGATCATGCTGTACGGGATCAACCGGCTGATCTCCAAAGACAAAGATAAGGCTGCGGATATCTGGCTGGCATTGCGGAATAAGCACGCCTTTGATGTTGCCCAGATTGAGCGAACAGACAAGCGGCTGGCGTTGAAGTTTGCCAAAAACTTTACTGATAATGCTGACGAGCAGATTGCCCGCATTGATCCAGCCTACAAATACCCGGAAGTGACCAAGTGGCGTATTCGTCTGGCACTGTCTGAGCAAAATTGGGGCGATGTTCTTGAACGGATACAAAAGCTGCCACCGTCCCTGCGGAATAAAAACCGTTGGAGCTACTGGGATACAGTTGCCCGACTGAAGCTGAATAATTATGAAAGTGTGACCAACAACCAGGCACTTGTTCGTCTGAGTCAGGAACGTAGTTTCTATGGCTTTCTGGTGGCTGGGATGACAGAGCTGCCTTTCCAGCTTAATCATCAGACGCCAGAACATTCCCCTCAAAGTATTGAAGCTTTGGCGGCTAAATACCGAGGCTTTGCCCGAATCGGAGAGTGGCTGGAGCTGGAGCGAGTCAGCCTTGCTCAATCTGAGCTGAACCGTATTCGTCCAAGGTTAACTGCAGAAGAGCGAAAGCTGCTGCCTTATCTGGCCAAGGGCTACGGCTGGCATCATCAGGCGATTATGGCGGCTGCCAGGGAAGCACTCTGGAATGATCTTGAGCTGCGCTTTCCCTCACCAGAGAGCAGCTTGTTTGCCCGGTACTCGAAAGATCGTGAGATTGATGGTTTGTGGGCGTTGTCTATTGCCCGTCAGGAAAGTGCTTTTAATGCCAGAGCTCGTTCCCATGCTGGGGCAAGAGGTTTGATGCAGCTGATGCCGGGAACGGCAAAACAGGCCGCGAGAAAGGGGGATGTGCCATATCGTGGAGCCTCAGACCTGTATAACCCGGAGAAGAATATCTCCATCGGCACGGCACATCTGGCCTGGCTGGCGAAGCGCTTTGAAGGTAATACGATTTATGCGACAGCTGCCTATAACGCTGGCAGCTCTGCTGTGAAGCGCTGGCTGGCGGCCCGAGGTGATCTGCCACTGGATATCTGGATTGAAACGATTCCCTATGATGAAACCCGTGGCTATGTTCAGAATGTGCTGGCCTTCCGGGTGATCTATGGATTACGGGAGCAGGGGAATGTGGAAATGTTTACGAAGCAGGAAGCGGCTCTGCTGACCCTGACTCCAGAAGAGCAGACTTTGATTGCCTCGAATCCCTAGGGGCTTGTCTTGAAGATACAAAAAAGCCGCTTTCATTAGCGGCTTTTTTGTAAGAGGCTCAATTACATCTGTTCAACAGTGTCGATGCCCAGGCAACCCAGACCCAGCTTCAGGGTACGGGCAGTCAGAGCAGCTAGCTGCAGACGGCTGTTCTTCACGTCAGCAGGTACGTCGTCCTTGTTGATTGGGCAGAACTCGTAGAACTTCATAAAGCTGCCGGCCAGATCGTACAGGTAAGCGCACAGGATATGTAGCATACCTTCACGGGCAACGCTTTCAACTGCTTCGCTGAACTGCATCAGCTTCATGGCCAGCTCACGCTCGGCTTCTTCCGTGATCGCAATCGGGCCAGTCAGGCTTGCAGCGTCAACGCCAGCCTTACGGAAGATGCTCTGTACACGGGTGTAGGCGTACATCATGTAAGGTGCGGTGTTGCCCTCGAAGGACAGCATGTTGTCCCACTCGAACACGTAATCGCTGGTGCGGTTCTTGGACAGATCGGAGTACTTAACCGAACCCATGGCAACAGCATTGATAACCTGAGCCTTCACGTCGGCTGGCAGATCACCACTCTTCTCTTCGATCAGGCTGGTGGCACGGGCAGTAGCTTCGTCCAGCAGGGTCGCCAGTTTTACAACGCCGCCAGCACGGGTCTTGAACGGCTTGTTGTCCTTGCCCAGCATCATACCGAAAGCGTGGTGTTCCAGAGGTACGCTCTCAGGCACATAGCCGGCCTTGCGAACGATGGTCCATGCCATTTGCAGGTGCTGAGCCTGACGGGCGTCGATGTAATACAGAACACGATCAGCGCCCAGAGTCTCATAACGGTACTTGGCACAGGCGATGTCAGTAGTGGTGTACAGGAAGCCACCGTCACGCTTCTGGATGATAACGCCCATCGGGTCGCCATCCTTATTCTTGTACTCGTCCAGGTACACAACCATGGCGCCCTGGTCTTCAACCGCCAGACCTTTTTCTTTCAGATCAGCAACAATGCCAGGCAGCATGTCGTTGTACATGCTTTCACCCATGGTGTCCTGGGCAGTGATATTGCAGTTCAGGCGACCGTAGGTGTGCAGGTTCTGCTCCATGGTTACATCAACCAGCTTTCTCCACTGCTCCAGACACCACTCATCACCGCCCTGCAGTTTTACCACGTAGTTACGGGCACGTTCTGCGAAAGCCGGATCTTCGTCGTAGTGCTTCTTGGACTGACGGTAGAACTCTTCCAGATCGCCCAATTCGGAGTTCATAACGTCCGGGTTGGTCGCCTGCAGATCTTCCAGGTGGGCAATCAGCATACCGAACTGGGTACCCCAGTCGCCGATGTGGTTGGCGCGCACAACCTTGTGGCCCTGGAATTCCAGAGTCTTGGCCACTGCATCACCGATAACGGTGGAACGCAGGTGGGCAACGTGCATCTCTTTGGCAACGTTCGGAGCAGACAGATCCACTACGATGGTCTGAGGCTTTTCAGCTTTCTCAACACCGGCACGGTCATCGCTCATGGTGGCGGCCAGCTTCTCAGCCATCCACTCAGGCTTCAGGAAAATGTTGATAAAACCAGGGCCGGCAATCTCAACTTTCTCTGAGGCATCGCCCAGATCCAGATTGTCGATAACCTTCTGTGCCAGTTCGCGCGGGTTCATGCCCAGCTTCTTGGCCACCGGCATTACACCGTTGGACTGATAGTCACCGAACTGGGCACGAGCGCTCTGGCGCATCATGGCCTGGCTGCCTTCCGGGGCGCCGGCAGCCACAAGGGCGGCGGTTATCTTCTGGTCAAGGAACTTGAGCACGTTCATGGAGCAATCCTTAATTCAGGCTGTGCCTTATTTGTTAACAACAAATTGGAATACAGGCGTAAGTTTAGGTCTTGGAAAAATGGTGGCGCCGCCAGTTGTAAAAAATTACCACATGGCGCCCGGGCGATGATCATTGAAATCGTCGTCGGCAGGAATCTTTTCGAGCGAGATGAGCAGCGTTTGCACAGGCAGCAGCCGTTGCGACGGTGAGAGTGCCGACGTGCGCTAAGTGCTGGGAGGTTGAATAGTTCGCTGTCATCATGCATCGAATGCTATAGGAAATCCATAACCCCGACAAGACACCAAGCCCTTGGTATTCCTCATATTTTCAGTAGTTATTGTGATCAGGTATTAGAAAAGCATTCGCGCCTGATTTTAAGCGTCAGAGATATTGAGACGATCAGGCTCATTTGCGTTAGCTGGCGCCGAAAAACTCCGGTACCAGTTGTGTGGCCGGACCATACAGGCATTGATCAAAACCACTGGCGTGTTCGCCGGGATCAAGGTTGAGCTCTACCGTGTGAGCGCCTGCCATCTTAGCTTCCTGAAAGAACCCGGCTGCAGGATAAACATTGCCAGATGTTCCGATACTCACAAACAGGTCGCACTGGGCTAACGCATCATAGATACGATCCAGCTCCATGGGCATTTCGCCAAACCAGACAATGTCCGGGCGCAGCGTGCCTTTGCGGCCGCAATCTTCACAGAGACTGTCTGTGGAGAGGTCACTGCGAATCTCCTTAATAGTTCCGCAGGCTGTACAGCGACACTTCAATAGTTCGCCATGCATATGCACAAGGTTGTGTGACCCGGCCCGGTCATGCAGATCATCGACATTCTGGGTAACCAGCAGAATGTTGCCAGAGAAGCTTTTCTCAAAAGCGGACAGCGCCAGATGAGCAGCATTGGGCTCTACGGAGGAAAGTTGCTGTCGACGGGCATTGTAAAACTCATGCACCAGTGCCGGGTTACGCTGAAAACCTTCAGGCGTTGCGACTTCGTCAACCGGATGGTTATCCCAGAGTCCGTCTTTCAGGCGGAAGGTGCTAAGGCCGGACTCGGCCGAGATGCCGGCACCGGTCAGCACGACAATGGAATTTATGTTGGTGAAGTAGAAGGACATGCCATGTACCTGAGAGTTTATCCGGGCTGCTTCTATGCTATCAGGGATTGCCGGAAATACGGTTATTTGCCATGCACAAAATGCTGCGTTATGGCAGGATGGGCAGTCCGATTTCTATCATGAAACTACAGCCGCTAGTTTCATGTTGTCATGAACTTAGAGTTCATGAAGCTTTGCTCATCAGAGGGATATATGGCAGCAAACAGTTCAAGGACTGGTACCAAAACCGGAAAGAGAACGGCAAAAAGCAAACCGGCCAAAAGCACTTCTTCACGGGTTCCAGGCTGGCTGCTGCTGACGGCAGGTGTTGTGATTGGTGTATTTGTCACCATGTTGACCCGCCTTTCACCGAATGTTGGGGTAACACCTCCGGGCGGACAGGGGTCCAAAGGTCAGCAACAGGCGGAAACCAAAGAGGATCAGGGCCCGGTTTTTGATTTTTATACCCTGCTTCCAGAATCGGAAGTTATGGTTCCACAATCCGGCTCTGCTAAAACTGCAGATAAACCGGCTCCGGTTAAAGAGAAGCCAAAACCCAAGCCAGAGAGCAAACCTGCTACACAGCCCAGTAAGCCCGCTGTTGTCGAGAGAACACCTAAGCCGGCAGCTCAGGGGCAATATCTTCTGCAGGCCGGGTCTTTCCGCAGCTCACAGGATGCGGACCGTCTGCGCGCTCAGCTGATTATTACCGGCCATGAGGCTCGGGTAGAAACCGTGACAGTTCGCGGCAAGGAAACCTGGCACCGTGTTCAGTTAGGGCCTTTCAGTGATGAAGCCAGTGCCGAGAGTGTTCGCCAGCAACTGGCCGGTCAGGGGCTGGAAACCATGCTGCTGAAAAAACGCTAATCTCATAGCCATACGATCCACAAGAGACGCGTATGGCTGAGCGAGCAATGGTGTACGAGCCGGATTCCATTCTGAGAAAGAAGGCTGATCCGGTTTCTGACTTTGGCGATGAATTCCAGCAGCTGGTGGATGATATGTTCGAGACCATGTATGCCAATAAAGGCTGTGGTCTTGCTGCTCCTCAAATCGGTATTGGCTTGCAGGTCTCCGTGATAGATCTCGGTGAAGAGCCAGCCAACCCTTTCGTGATTGTGAACCCTGAAATTATTGAGCGCACCGGCATTCATAATATGGAAGCAGGCTGTCTCTCTGTGCCCGGTGCTTTTGCTGCAGTAGAACGTTCAGCGACTGTGCGGGTGAAAGCACAGGATCGGTTCGGCAAGCCTTTCGAGATTGGCGGGGATGGCTTACTGGCGGAGTGTCTGCAGCACGAAATTGATCACCTGAACGGGGTTCTGTTTATCGACCATCTGCAACCGGTGAAAAAGCAGATGGTGCAGAACAAATCACGCAAGTTCCGCAGGAAGAACAAACTGGGCTGACGTTCGTTCAGCCCTTCAACCTTTCAGGTTTTTTCCCAGAAACTTCAACACCCGGTTGCCGATACGCAGCCAGGATTCATGGAGCAGAAAACTGTGCGCTTCATCGGGCAGAGCAAGGCTTTCTACTTTCACTGAACGCATCTGTAAGGCATGAGCCAGATGCTGGCTCTCTTCAAAGCTGACTGTGCGATCATCATCGCCATGAACAATCAGCACCGGGCTCATCCATTGATCCAGCCAACCCCAGGGGGATGATTCTTCGGCAATCTTGGCGCGGGCAATCGCTTCTGTTGCGGTTTCACCTTCCAGACAGGAGAACAGTGTTGAGCCCCAATGGGAGCGGCGCAGCTCCCGTGGGAAGCTGTGACAGCCATTGATCACCACGCCTGCCCTGAACAGCGTGCTGTCTTTCGCCAGTGCCATGGCGCTGAGATAACCGCCCCAGGACTCGCCAATCACACCAATCCGTGACCGATCGACATTGTTATGCCGAGACAACCACTGCGCAGCTGCCTGCACATCCAGATAATCACTTGCCCCTTCCCAGCCCCGCTCTTCGGCTTGCCGGAATAATTTTCCGTACCCGCTGCCGCCACGATAGTTGATATCCAGCACCAGATAACCGGAACTGGCGAGCAACTGGCAGAAGGCGTACTGAAAGCTCATACCCAGTTCCGGGTGGAAGCCGGGCAGGCTCTGTACCCAGGGGCCGCCATGAATATTAATAATGGCTGGGAATGGTCCTTGCCCTTCCGGCTCAAAGACTTGGGAATAGAGAACCTGCGCATCCCGGGACTTAATCACTTCCTTGACCGGAGTGATAAAGTGGCTGGTGATGTGTTGTGGATAATTATCTTCTGCGGTCAGGCGGTGGGAGGTCTGGGTGGCGAGATCGAGATAGTTCAGGTGGCACGGCGCGGTTTTGCTGCCAGACATAAACACCAGATACGCGCTGTCACCGCTGATGGCCGGTTTCCAATATTGATTGGTACTGCTCTTGGTATCGCAAGCTTGAATATCGAAAGGCAGCTCGACCTTTTTGCCGGAGTCCATATCCATAAGATCGAGAGCATAGTGATGGCGTGCTCTGCGGTTATGGCTGTAGGCCAGCCATTGGCCATCACGACTGGCGGCATAATCCTGTACCAGCCAGGAGCCATCCGTCACGGCAAAGCCTTGATTGTTTTCAAGCTCAAACAGATAGATATGATCCCAGCCACAGTTATCGTGGGAGAACAGCAGGCGATCATTATCCAGCCAGGTCAGTGGGCGGTTGCCGTACTCCAGCGACAGCCCGGCATGCTCCTCCTGCCCGGTATCCCAGATGGTCTGTACGATATTGCTTTCCAGATCAGCCAGCATGATGGCAAAGCTATCGGCCTGATTGGAGAACAACCGTTCCGCCACATCCATAGCCGGCCCGAGAAAGCGCAGGAAGGTAATGTAGCGGGAGTTGGGTGACCAGCAGGGCGACATATCCCGATCAAAGCCAGGGGAAACCCATTGGATGCGAGAGCTGCCTAACGTGAACAGCCCCAGCAATGTTCGTTCTTGGCGCTGGCAGATAAACGCCAGATGCTGGCCATCGGGCGACCAGTCGAGAGAAATCACCTGTCCACGCACCGAGAACAGAATGCGTGGTGTCCGCTCGTACAGATTCTGGATATACACGGTTCCCTTTTCCGCCCATAGTACGGCCCGGTCATCGGGAGTCAGGGTGGCGGTGGTGAACTCGCCCAGAGAGAGCAGAGGGCTGCCGCTGTCCAGATCAATGACCTGCAGCTGTCCTGACGGCGGCAGAACCGACTGACGGGGATTCTGGCAGGGTGCATCTTCTGTGAACTCGCCACGGGTGATGAGCAGGTGTTGGCCCGAAGGTGCGATTTGCACCAGCCGCAGGGGCTGACCATCATCGCCTTCACTGGTGAGCAGGCAGCGCCGCTCTCCATCAGGCAGGTCTTGAACAAACAGTTCGTTCTGACCCTTGTGGTAATCGATCCAGGCAATCCGGTTGCGTAACAGTGCCACTTTGTAATCCAGTGTGTGGCGGAAGGAATAAAACGCCTGTAAGTCGGCCATGTTCTACCTTACCTGTCACTCGTTAGGACCAGTCTTGCCTGTCTCCGTTGGGAGAATGGTGATAAACCGGTCAGGGTTAATGCTCAGGTTGGAATAGGAGAACGGGAGAAAGTTTCTCCGGTGTCAGAAGTTGAGGCAGCGTTGTTGTGGTTGTTGGTTTGGATAACCGAGGCTGACGCAGGTGTTATTTCCCTTAACCATAAGTTCGCAAAGTCCCTTGTTTTCAGGGGATACGAAACACGTCACGGGTGTTAGTAAACATTTGTCGTGCGATAACAGCGCTGTCCTGTTCACGGAGCTCAGACATTTTCGCAAGAACGGCAACGAGAGTTAACGGAGTGTTACGGCCGTTTGTCAGTCCTGCTGGCGGAATGTCAGGGGAATCGGTTTCCAGAACAAAGTGCTCAAGAGGGAAGTTGGAAACCTGTTTATGTAACCGTTTAGCACGGTCGTAAGTCAGGCTGCCACCAATACCCAGCTTGAACCCCAGTCGGAAAAAAGCCTCCGCCTGCTGATCACTGCCGGACCAGGCATGAACAATTCCCCCTTCCTGAAACTTCAGTTTGCGCAGCAGGCTGGCAACCTGATCATGAGCTTTTCGTACATGCAGGATCAGAGGCAAGCCATGGTGAGCGGCAATCAGAATCTGGGCAGCAAGCAACTCCTCCTGTCGTGGCAGGTTAGGGTCATCAATAAACAGATCGAGGCCGGTTTCGCCAATCGCAATAATATTGTCCGGCTTGCTGGCGACAAGGCTGTCCAGCTCGGCCAGATAATCATCTTTATGGCTGTTTAAAAAGTAAGGGTGGAGGCCGAGAGCGCCCCAGATATGGACACCACTGTTATGACGCCCCAGCAGGTTTTGCAGCCTTGGCCAATGTTCCCGCTCGGTCGCCGGGATACATATATGTTGAATCCCGGCTTCGGCACATTGTTGAAGGAGAACATCCCGATCTTGATCAAAGACCGGGAAGTCCAGATGGCAGTGGCTGTCGAACAGCATGCGTAACCTCTTGGCTGGATTTACTCTGCCGGCGTTTCAGGCCACTCCATGCCTTTCTTAATTTCAACACCGGGTTTATCCAGACCATAACAGAAGTCGCTGCCGTCTGCCGTGTAGAAGATCGGGCTCATGGCCGGAAGACTGAGCGCAGTTACCTGCTCCTTGGCTTTAACGCTGCTGACCAGCCCCCAGGTTTCCAGATAATTTGTCATATCCCGGCCGGTCACCACAGACAGGGCGATGGTCGGCCAATCGTTCTGGGGCAGTGCGTTGGCTTGTTCTCGGGTGTAGCTGCCAAAGCCCAGACGATCTTTCATCTCAGCCCAGGCTTCGTCCGAGCGGGTAGCCCGGTAAAACTCTCGCTCGAGAATATGCAGGCGTGGCAGCAGCATCCAGCCATCCTGCAGACCAGCCTGATCCTGAGCCGCCATCATCATCTGGATATAAATGGCAGTACCGTAACTCCAGCCGCCGTCATCGTTGTCTGCCATGGTGGCAACCGGGTCATCAGCGTCTTGAGCGGTTTGCAGCCAATCGAACAGCGTGCGGAAGGGCAGAGCCTGACAACTTGGGTTGCGCTGTTCCCGCTTCCAGGAGTTGTACTTCGAGAAGTAGGAATAGAAGTTGGTGGTGGAGTGACCTTCCCAACCAGTGAACCGGAATCGGCCTTTTTCCAGACCATGTCCAAGCTCGTGAATATCACCGTGGCCCAGAGGATCAAAGTCCCAGTAAGCATCATAAGGGTTGCCGGAGCAACCATAGCCACAGGTCGCCTGATCGGCGTTCATATGTTTCACCATATCGATCAGGTCAATGGTGAGGTCTTTGTCTCCGGCGAAGTCATGCACCTCATCGAAGACTTCAATGCGCTCTCCGCGGAATCCGGCCAGAGCGTGAGGCAGGTTGGACATGTACAGCTCGGTCGCAGCCGCCAGATCGGATGCCGAGTTGTTCCAGTTGCTCATGCTGGCCTGCATCTTATCCAGCTTGGAGTGAACCTCGAAGCCGTCAGTTGCCAGTTCGGCCCAGTCGTAATGGCCGGCTTCCAGAGCGGCGGCAAAAGCATCATCATCTTCCGGGCCGTTCCAGTAAGGGTGTTCACCGACGTTGCGAACCTCGATGGTGACTGGTTCATGGTTGCGGTCAAAGCTCAGCTGCAGAGGTCCGCCATAGGGGGAGGTAAAGGAAACCGACTCACCGGTGACGAGAGGAAAGCTTTGCCCCCATAGGTAGCGCGGACGCTTGTAACCATCTACATCCAGCCAATGGGTGGCACCATCGCGGACGGAGTTTACAAAGGCACTCACCACAACATCACTGTTATCTGTTCGACGGATGGTGACTTCCTGACCAGGCAGCACATAAACGCCGGTTGAGCGGAAGTTGCTCTTGCTGATCAGGTTAATGGTTTTGGTCACCGGCGTAATATGGCTGAAATCGGTGCGGCTGAAGTTACCAAGGTCGGCCGGAACAGTGTTGGTTGATCGGGACTGGTAAACACCGGCATCCGAAAACGCGGCTTTAATAAAGGCTTCGGAATCTTTCACCTTGTCCAGCGGATAGCTGGTCTGCCCCCGGTAGTAATCAGCCAGCAGAATCAGCCAGCGCCAGACGGCGTAGTCATCATTGGCGGAGGTGAACAGGCTGCCAGCTTCACGATCCAGGCGGCGCAGCTCACCCTGCAGGGCTGAGAGGCCATCAAAGAATTTGGCATTAATATCTGCGATCGGTGAGCAGTCGCTGCCGTCGCAGCGGCTGAAATCAATACTACCCGGTGTTCTGGCGGTATCGAGCAGTGCGACGATCTTTTGCAGATTATCAGGGAGTTGATAGCCCAGATTGGTGATATCAAACTCTTTCAGTACCAACTGCTGCCAGTAGTTGTCCCCAACATAGCTGAGATCCAGCTCCTCAAACATATGCTGGCCAACGGTTGTCTGCCCGCCATCGGTATGAATGTAGAGGATGCCGATGTCTTCGCTTTGGGCACGGGCGATGGCGTTCTTCCAGTCATCGGAGATTTCGCCAACGCTGGAGTGAATCAGCAAAGAGGCACCGTCGAGACAGCTATAAAGAGCCTCGTTATCGCAGACGGTGGCATCGTTATAGGTGAACTTGCCGGGCATATACTCGTCCAGCCACTCACGGGTCGAGCTTTGATCCGGGAAATAATAGGACTCAGGCAGATTAGCGATAACAATTTTGCGGGGCTCATCAGCCTGATCAGCCGGGCCGGCCAGCCAGTTAATAGAATTGATCGTCAGGCTGTGGGTCTGATCATTGATCGCATCCGGATAGCGCTTCCATATCCGCATTGGGCTGGATGACAAAGCAATGTAACGGCTGTCACCGTCTTCTCCTACGATGCCCAACGTGCCAGAGGTGCTGGGGTCAAAACTCTCCTTGTTACTGCCATTGGCATGCAGGAAGGTTCTGTTCTTGCCAAAGGTTGGCGCCATGATCGGCGCATCCCAGGTGACATCCCAGGTGATGCTGGTCAGGCTGTTATTGTTGGCTGTGCCATCGTCATTAAGCTGAAACAGGCGGTTGATGATCTCTTTATGCTGAAAGCGATCCTCTGCAATCTGGGCATCAATTTTTGCCAGCACAGGTTCGGCAGAAGCGATATCCGAAGCATCACCGGTTCTGAATGCCTTCATCAAAGCCTGTTCAGTTGGATCTGTAGGAGCTGTTGGATCACTCGGATCTGCAGGAGGTGTCGGATCGCTCGGGTCAGTGGGAGTTGTTGGGTCACTCGGATCTGCAGGAGTTGTCGGATCGCTCGGATCAGTGGGAGTTGTCGGGTCATTCGGATCTGCAGGAGTTGTAGGCGCAGGTGGTGTAGGTGTGGGCGTCTGGGCATTTGCATCAGAGGAGTCGTTTCCGCCTCCACCGCCCTTACAGGCAGTCAGCATGGCACTGCATAAAAGAATCGTGAATAGTTTTCTCAAAGCCATATTGTTTTTGTTTTCAAGGAGTTGTGGTTGTGCTCGAGTGTACGACGACGGATACCTATGTCACAGGGAGAGATTTTTAAAGCGGAAGTTTTCTCACAAAAAAAGCGCAGGGTGCGTCTTTATGTCGCTTCTTTTTTGCTGAGGGATAGGGCAGAGTAAGTTTGCAGTCGGAAATAAAAAAGCGGCCTAAACTCTTGCCAGTCTTGGGCTGAATAAAAGGGAGTAGCAAAATGATAAAAAGAAAGCTGTCTTTGTGGTTAGGTGTTCTGGTTCTTTTCTGCAGTACGTTAAGTCTTGCTGCCCCGGTTGGCGATATCATTGTCACCGAGCCTCGTATTCGGGCCATGCCCCCCGGCAGTATGAATACGGCGGCCTACCTTTCGATCAAAAATGTCAGCACGTCCGATGTGAAACTGGTCAAGGCGACCTCACCAATCTCGGATAATGTTCAGCTCCACGACAATATCAAGAAAGATGGCAAGATGAGCATGGTTCATCAGATGTCCGTCAATATCCCTGCCGGTAAGAAGGTGAAGTTCAAGCCGGGTGGTCTGCATATCATGATTATGGGGCTGAAAAAGCACCCGATAGTCGGGGAGTCTGTTCCTCTGACCCTGACCTTCAGTAATGGCAAAGAGATTACTGTGAATGCTGTGGTGAAAAAGCAGGTGTCCGAGCAGGGCAATCTGTCAGGTTAGGCGGGATAACGGCTCCCATGCAGGAGCATGGGAGCCAGTATGTTGGAGCAGCTCACTCTGGATACTCGTTCCTACGGTCTCCCGTAGGAACGCATATCCATCACAATCAGTGCTCGCGGGTGTTGCGGAATTTCACATCCGGCCAGCGCTCTTCTGCCAGGGACAGGTTCACGCGGGTAGGAGCCAGATAAGTCAGGTGGCCGCCGCCGTCGATAGCCAGGTTCTCAACGTTCTTGCGTTTGAAGTCTTCCAGCATTTTGTTATCGCTGCACTCAACCCAGCGGGCAGTGTTCACGTTCACATGCTCGTAGATGGCATCAACCTTGTACTCATCCTTCAGACGCTGCAGAACCACGTCGAACTGGAGCACACCGACAGCACCGAGAATCAGGTCGTTGTTGCGCTGTGGCATAAACAGCTGGGTTGCACCTTCTTCAGATAGCTGCTGCAGACCTTTCTGGAGCTGCTTCATCTTCAGCGGGTCTTTCAGGCGCACGCGCTTGAACAGTTCCGGGGCGAAGTGAGGTACACCGGTAAACTTCAGCTCTTCACCCTGAGTGAAGGTATCGCCGATCTGGATAGTACCGTGGTTGTGCAGACCGATAATGTCACCGGATACCGCTTCTTCCACCTGCTCACGGTCGCCGGCCATAAAGGTTACAGCGTCAGCAATCTTGATGTCCTTGCCGATCCGCACGTGCTTCATCTTCATATTACGGGTGTATTTGCCTGAGCAAACCCGCATAAAGGCGATACGGTCACGGTGCTTCGGATCCATATTTGCCTGGATCTTGAAGATAAAGCCGGAGAACTTCTCTTCGGACGGTTCTACTTCACGATTCTCGGTTGGACGAGGTAGCGGGCCCGGTGCCCACTCGGTGAAGTAGTAGAGCATCTCACGGACACCGAAGTTCGCCAGAGCGGTACCGAAGAATACAGGCGTCTGCTGACCAGCCATAAATTCTTCCATATCGAACTCGTGGGAAGCACCACGAACCAGTTCGATCTCATCGACAAACTCTTCGTGGTAATCACCCAGCAGCTCTTTGGCTTCATCGGATTCCAAACCCTGAATGCGCACATCATCAGGGATGGTGTGCCCTTTACCCGGCTGGAATACGTGGATGGTATCGGTGTAGAGGTTGTACACACCCTTGAAGCTCTTGGCCATGCCGATCGGCCAGGTGATAGGCGCACAGTCGATCTTGAGGATGGATTCAATCTCATCCATCACTTCGATCTGGTCACGCACTTCACGGTCCATCTTGTTGACGAAGGTGAAGATCGGCGTCTCACGCATCCGGCACACGTTCATCAGTTTGATGGTCCGGTCTTCGACACCCTTGGCGCCGTCGATCACCATCAGGCAGCTGTCCACTGCGGTCAGGGTGCGGTAGGTATCTTCTGAGAAGTCTTCGTGTCCCGGGGTATCGAGCAGGTTGACCATACGGCCGTTGTAAGGGAACTGCATAACCGAGGTGGTGATGGAAATACCACGGTCCTGTTCCATTGCCATCCAGTCGGAAGTAGCCATACGCCCGGACTTCTTGCCCTTGACGGTGCCCGCCATCTTGATGGCGTTTCCGAACAGCAGCAGCTTTTCGGTAATGGTGGTCTTACCGGCGTCGGGGTGAGAAATAATGGCGAACGTGCGGCGCTTGTTCACTTCCTGGATAAAGTCAGACATGGCTCCTCGCGGGCGGGATAAGGCGTAAATGAATCGCGGGATTATACTCTCCTGAACGAGAGAGTGAACGGGTTTTCAACGATGTGGTCATTCTGGTCGAGAGTTATGGTTTGGGGACTGTTGCTGTTGGCTGGTTTGAGCGGCAGCGGAGTGTGGGCAGGGAAAACCACGGTGAAGCAGTACATAGTGAAAGATCAGTCCGGGAATGCATTTTATATCCGTCATTACCCGGCTAAGACGGCTTATGAAAAAGAGACGCTGGTAACTATGGCGATCATCATGCAAAAGCCGGATGAGGGCAGTGCCGAGGAATATTCCTCGGACTTTAAGATTAAGGACGGAAAGATAACCGCTAAGGATGAAAACGGTACTGAGGCAGAATTGACGATTACCAAAGAGCAGCAGATCACAATTGAGGTGTGTACGCCTTACTGTCAACCGCCAACCCCTCAGGGAGTCGCGGTACAGCCGGTTTACCAGATGCAGCCACAGCCTGATGTTAAATTTACCCGCACCAGGCCACCGGGGCATCGTCCTCCCAATGGTTACAGACGGAAGTAATGCGGGATTGTCAGATAAAGGCTATTTGAAAATCACGGTCTTGTTACCGTCCATAAAGACCCGATGCTCGGTATGCAGTTTTACCGCCCGGGCCAAAGCCACCGTTTCAGTATCACGGCCTACAGCAACCAGCATCTCTGGTGTGAAGGTATGATCTACGGGCTGGACGGATTGTTCGATAATCGGGCCTTCATCCAGATCTTTGGTGACGTAATGGGCGGTTGCGCCAATCAGCTTAACACCGCGCTCATAAGCCTGATGGTAAGGACGTGCCCCTTTGAAACCCGGTAGGAAGGAATGATGGATATTGATGGCACGACCTTCCAGCTGCTGGCACAGATTGTCCGAGAGAATCTGCATATAGCGGGCAAGGATCACCAGCTCGGTGCCGGTTTCTTCAACCACATCCATTAATGCCTGCTCCTGTTGAGCCTTGTTGCCTTTATTGACTGGCAGGTAAATAAAGCGGATGCCTTCACGTTCAGCCATTGGGCGCAGATCGAGGTGGTTGGAGACCACAGCCACCACATCCATATTCAGCTCGCCTTTATGCTTGCGGTAGAGCAGGTCATCAAGGCAGTGGTCAAACTTGCTGACCATGATAATGGCTTTGACTGGGGCAGTGGCAGACTGAATCTTCCATTCCATGCCGAATGTTTCTGCAACGGATGGGAATTTGTTCTGCAGATCTTTCAGGGTCAGATTGCCCTGTTCAACATGGAAGCGGGCCCGCATAAAGAGCTGACCACTGTCCTGATCATCAAACTGGTTCAACTCACTGATATAGCAGCCATGGTCTGCCAGAAAGGAAGTTACACCGGCAACAATACCGGTGCCAGCCTGACAGGTGGCTTTCAGTACAAATTGATGACTCTCAGAGGTCGTGGCCATAAACGCATCACTGTTTGTATAGGAATAATCGGGAAAAGGTCACCTTTGCCAGTTTAGCTGGCAAACAGAACGGCCTCTTCCAAAGCTTCTCGTGAGGTGCGGGCGGTGTTGGCCGGCACATCATTATCGGCATAGCCAAAAGACATGCCAAAGATAACACCCCGTTCTTCTGGCAGATCAAACATCTCCCGGATCGGCCCTGGAAACTGCCCAAGAGCACCCTGCATGCAATTGCTGATTCCCCGCTCCATCATCAGCAGAGAGAGGGTTTGTGCATAGATGCCGATATCCACAGCACCCATCAGGTTCAGATATTTATCCATGGTGAAAATGGCGACATGGGGCGCATCAAAGAAAGCCCAGTTCTTCATCATGGCGATATTGCGCTGCATCTTATCCTGACGCTCAATACCCATCGCACTGTACAGCGCATCGGCAGAGCCGAACTGGCGCTCCTTGTGTTTGCCGCTGTAGGCAACGCTCCAATCGAAGTCAGGATAGGGCTTCTGCTTTTGCATCACATCCATCATTAACTGGTTTTTGAGCTGATCCTTTTTCTCGCCAGACACAACAATGACTTGCCAGGGCTGAACATTGCAGCCGGAAGGTGCCTGCTGGGCCAGACTGAAAATCTCTCGCAGCAAAGCCTCACTGACTGGCTCTTGCTTGAAACCACGGCATGAACGACGGTTGAGAACGGCACTCGAAATATCCATGAACTGACCTGCTTTTTATTGTTATGGAGAGTCTATCGGAGGGACAGGATAAACAGGGATGCCTGGTCATGTCCAAGGCATCCCGTGCGGGTTATTAGCCAGCTTCGGCTGAGATGCCTTCGTCGGCAAAGATCCAGTCGGTAATTTTGCGGGAGTTGCGCACCACAATCATAGGGGCCAGCTGAAGTTCGTAATCAAGATAGCGGGACTTGATAAACTGCCAGAAGCGATAGGCTTTGTTATTTTCATTAAACGCTGAGGAGTTAAAAATCTCTTCGGTGTTTTCTGCCAGAATCTGAAGGTCCATACCGAAGTAGCCTTCTTTGCTACGAGTGTGCAGCGGGCTCATGTAAGCACGGGAAGCGTAGCGAGTGGCCAGGAACTCAAGACGAACGGCATGTTCCAGCAAGTCTTCTGTATCAGGATTGGAAGGTGTTGCTTTGGCTTCCTGCAAGATAATCTGTTTATCCAGCTCATACATGGCATTGCTGAAGTTCAGGTTAAATTCCCAGTAGTAATCGATTTCCCGAGGGTCATAAGCCAGAGCATCCTCGGCAATGGTGAGGTAGCTATCCAGAGCGGTTGACAGTTTCTCTGAATCATCAGATGAGAGTGCGGTCGAGAGAAGGCCTTTCAGACGAATATGATGGTTTTTGATTGTTTCCTGAAGCGCGGCATCAATACGATCACCACGATGGGAAATCAAATCAGCAGATGCCCGGAACATAATAAGTCGGGCGTACTTTAATTCTTCCTGGGAGGTGCTGGCATGAGCCGTGACAGGGAGTATCACGGATAGAATTAAAGCGTACAAGAGAGACAAACGTACAAACATAATAGCTACCGTTTCTTTGTATTATTGTGGCGTCCCTATCTTTTTTAGCTGTATTACGTCCTGTAATGCGCGGGTGATTGTATCGTGTTTGTATTACAGAACCAGTTCAGTCCTGCATTTCTGTGAATTTTGTATTTCTCGTAGAGAGAACACGCCCTCGCTGCTATTGGGGTTTTCACCATGGCCGATACAACCTGAACAGGAATGGATGCAGGCTAAAGCTTGGGCATGAAGGCATTGAGCAAGGCTCTGGAAAGCGGGCAGGCAAGAGGTTATGAGCGCCTGAATGCTGCTGAATCCGATTCGCTCTCCTCAAAAAGCCAGGCTGGAAAACCTGCGGGAAACCTTTTCCAGCGCTGGCTGGTCAAGTTCTTCAAGCGCGAAGATCAATCCCAACCAACCTATTCCAGAGCCTCGGTAACGGCCATGCTGCAGCAGGACTATGGCTTGTCGGTCGGTTCCAGAGTGATGGCCGGCTCAACAAATAGACCGCTGACGGCACGAAAGATAGTCCAGCTTCACAGCAAGGCTGCAAAAATTAAACATCAGCTGGAACACAAGAATGAGAAACATGCTGGACAATGGGGAGATGTGAATAATCCGAAGTCCATGGCAGGCAAGTTGTTTAAAGAGCACAGTGGAGTTTCCTGTAAAGCCTTGCCGGATTTTGAACGTGAGCGATTAAATCAGCATATTCAGCAGGTGTTTTATCAGCAGAATGATCACGCAATCTCCAGACAAGAAGCGCGTCATCTGATTCTTGCTGCACTGGAGCAGCATTCTTACGGTTTTACTGAGGCGGCTTCTAATACCGCCAACGCATTGGGAATGTCAGGTGACTTATCATCACCTGCCTTTGATAAATGGTTGTCCTCCCAGTCTTTAAGTCTTCAAAGTCGGGCATTGCTACGAAACTTTCAGGCAAACAGTGTGCAAAGTGCTCGTTTGCAATGGCAATCGCCATTGGAGCAGATTGAAAGAGAGTGGAGCCGCCAGATTGAAGAAGTGGAAAAACATCGAAGCAGCCTGAAGCAGAGCTTGCGGGTTCTTGAAAATGGTGGTGCACCAGAGCTAAATGAAAATATCCGGCAGGCCATGGCTTTTGATATCCTCCATCAATTAAAACAGGCGGACGGACAGACACGTTTTATAGAAGCCTTGAGCAAAACAGATTTCCGCTCCCCCGAAAGCTTCCAGAAGGCCCGCATTCATAACCTGCAAACAGCCATCCGAGTTATTGATACAGCACTGGATTCCGACACTGTCTCTTCAAAGCGGCGCCCGCATTTTTATCGGCTGAAGAAAAGCCTGGAGCAAGAGCTTAAGTTGACTCATCAGCAACCCCGTAACAAACCCATGCTGATGAAGAAAGCGATTCGTGAAGATGCCAGAGTTCTGCGCAAGTCGCTTGTCGAGGCCGGTATGAATGAGAAGAAAATGGCCAAGGCGTGGAAGAAGGTTTCTGCCGAGCTTGGTAATGCACGTGAATGGAAAACGATTGAAAAAACGATACCCATTCGCTCAGAAGAGAAGCTAATCGATTATCGCAGCGTACAGGTTCCTGCCGCCCAGATGCGCATGCATATCAAAGGCCAGCCTCAGGGAGCACGCGATCCTTTTCCGGTGACTTATGCCGGGCAAGGACGTAGTTCAGCTGATCCAAAAGAACCGGTTCATGCGATCAATCTTTTTAACTCCCGATTGGAAGAGAAGGGGAGCGTGCTCTATTCTGGCCTCAGAACTGGTACCTTGGTTCCTTATGGTTTCGGTGAGAGTACCGAAAATCAGGATCAGGTCAGACGCGATATTGCTGAAAATCGGGCGAGAGAATTGCTGGAGGCAGCCTTTGTGGAGAAGTTCAGCCAGCTTTCTGAAACCCGGCAGAAAAGCATTCTTGCCGGTGAGCCTTTACCGTTTGATTTTGTGACCAGCTCACTGTTGTCTCCTGATCAGGTGCGGCACTTAAGTGGCATCCATGATGATGAACTGGTGTTCCAGCGTCTGCAGGATGAAACCCTGCAGCGTTTATGTCGTGAACCGTTGCAGATGGAGATCATCGACAGCAATGGCAATCCCCGTACGGTGACGGCGGATATACGTCTCGCGTCATTCAATATTCCGATCAACAGGATTGGTCTTAAGCCTCTTTATTCCATTCCCGCTCAGACCTGGTCTGAGGCAGACCGCGAAAATGACATTGCACTGGAAGTGCTGATAGGCAATGCCCATATCGACAGTACTGTGGGGGGCATGGTGGGAGACTGGCTGCGTGGACCGGGACGGGATTCCAAGGATCGCGAGAAGGTGCTTCAGCTGACCCAGCAGATTCGCAGGATGTACACAGGCAAGCAGCATCATACGGAAGGCAAGGATGCTTACAAGCTGGTGGAAAGGGTGCAGCTGCTGGCCTGGATGATTGGCGCGGTGCCTCATTTCAGCTGTAAAAGCGGGAAAGACAGAACCGGTGAAGCGGATGCTCGTATCAAGGAGCTGGCGATTGAAATTGATAACCTGGGTTATGTGCCGGAGTTTGATGCGCCTTTGACCCAGGAGCACAAGGAGCGGGTTCAGACGGCCATGTTTGCCGGCGGTAACCTCGAGGTGCAGTGGTACAACATTAATGTTCCGTCGTTTAAAACGGCGACAGGCAAAGCTGACCAAGGGGCTTTGTACAAAGTTATCCACTAACAGGGAACTTAGCTATGAAGGATAGCAATCCTTTTGATGAGAAAGGGCCTGTTACTTCAGGCGATTTCAACAGTCAGGAAGCCATGCAGGCCTCGGAAGAGATGCGGCTGGATAGCTGCTTTGAGGCCTGCAATGATCCTGAGTTCAGTCCGAAAGACACGGATTAAGGAAGCAGTTGCCCTTTGGCATAGTCGATCATATGTCGACTGACCTGCTTCATCATGGTGGACTCCAGCGCCCAGCGATGCCAGAACAGAACCCGGTTATGGCGAATATCAGGCATAATTTCCACCAATTCTCCTGATGCCAGCTCATCGCGGATCATCAGGTCCGGAATCATCCCGTAAGCAACACCCTGCTTGGCCAGTGCAACAAAGGCTTCCGAGGTGCCGACAATATGGCAGGGAACTTCACCCGGTGGCAGGCTGAAGTGCATTTCCAGATAGCGCTGGTGGATATCATCAAAATGATCAAATGCCGTGGCAGGAGCATGCATCAGGTTTTCCCGGGTTACTCCGTCCGGGAAGTAGCGCTTAATAAAGTCCGGTGAGGCCGCACAGACATATTCAATGCGTCCCAGTCGATCGGCAATACAGCCGGTCATTGGAGTTGGCTCGGTACTGATAGCACCCAGAACTTCACCTTTGCGCAGCATATCCACAGTTCGCGACTCGTCAGCAATACGAAGGTCCAACTCTATCGGATGCTCGCGCAATACCGGCGCCAGCGCAGGCAGCAACCAGGTAGCCAGGGAGTCGGCATTAACTGCCAGCGACATCGGCAGGAAGTGCCCTTTGGTTTCCGGCTGCAACTCCGGAAGCGCCTCTTTCTCCAGCAGTTGAACCCGGCGAAACAGCGCCAGAAGGCGTTGGCCGGTACTGGTGGGCTGTGGTGGCTGGCTGCGGATCAGCAGGGGCTGGCCCATCTGTTTTTCGAGTTGACGAATACGCTGGGAAACCGCCGACTGGGTGATACACAGCTGATCAGCTGCACGTTCAAAACTGCGTTTGGTAATAACCGCATCCAATGCGGCAATGAGTCGGTAATCCAGATTATTCATCAGTCTATAGGCTATTGCTGTAAATATACGATCATGTTGCTATGTTATCAGACCCGGTGAGTATGACATCGTAAATAACAATTACCAGAAATGGCCCATTTGAGATGAATGTTTTACCCGCAGTTGAAGGGTTTTTCCTTGGCGCTTCCATGATTATTGCAATTGGTGCCCAGAATGCCTGGGTTATCCAAAAAGGTATCGCACGTAATTATCCTTTATTAGTCGCAGCCATTTGTGCGCTCTGTGATATTACCTTGATTACGTTAGGTGTTTATGGCGCGGGCGCTCTATTGGCGGAAACGCAGTGGCTGATGAATAGTGTCACGATTGGCGGCATTCTGTTTCTTGGCTGGTACGGATTGAACTCCCTGCGCAGCGCGCTGGCACCAGCAGGCTCTTTGGATATTGAAAGTGAGAAGGCAGTATCGTTGTCCCGGGTTGTCAGCGGTACCTTGGCAGTTACGCTGCTCAATCCCCATGTGTATCTGGATACCGTGATGATTCTTGGAGGGATTGGCAACCAATATCAGGAGCCCGATAAGATGATTTTTGTGCTGGGTACAGTCTCAGCGTCAATTGTCTGGTTCTTCACCCTGGCGCTGGGAGCTGTCAAGCTGGCTCCGGTTTTATCTCGCCCGAAAGTACGAAAGGGTATTGATCTGCTGATTGCGACCATCATGTGGGTGATAGCCGCATCGTTGATTATGCGAATGATTTAAAGCTATTCACTCGCGCTGGGTACGGTGCCTTTGACGCCAATATCAAAGGTGCCGTCCTGATGGAATTGAACAGCCTGCTTACGCTTGCGACCAATCAGAATCGTGTTGTCATCAAAGAACAGGAAGTTCTTCCAGTGGCGGCAGAAAATATCCCAGCGGGTTTCAATCACCGCGTCACTGTCGATGCAGTAGTAAACGGTGGTTTCCGGAGTCCAGCCAATATTAAAGTTCAGTTCTTCAACGATCTCTTCCGGCATCTGAGCATCGTCACTTTCCCAGCGCTCCTGCCAGTGGCCTTTAGCATCCCAACTCAGGGGCAGCATCGGCCAGTCATCATCGGCGAGATCGTCCGGGTTCTTGCCCTGTTTGCTGATATTGTTGCGCCACAGATCATTGGCTGCCGTTGGTGTCAGAGGCTTAATCTGCTCAAGGTCCTCCGCTGGCACGGTCAGCTCGGCATGGCGAAACACCCAGGCATGTTTGTACTCGGAAAGCGGGATATATTTCATAGGATGACTGCTTGAATCACGACAGAAAACGCTGAAAAAAAAGAGGATGGAGTATTACATCATCCTCTTTATGTAATGGTGGGAACTTTATCAGAAAGTGAAGGATTCTGCCCCGTCAGGCCCACTCACATGAATACCCATGGTGCGCAGCTCACCGGATGCCACATCGTAAATACAACCATGGATCGATAATTTCTGTCCGCGCTTCCAGGCATTCTGAACCACTTCAGTTTCTGCGACGTTCAGTACCTGCTTCTTGATATTGATCTCACAGAGGTGATCCACCTTCTCATCGTGGCAGCCACAATGACCAAGTTCTTCACCATACTCGGAGTTGAGCTCCTGCAACGGATTCAGCCAGGTTTGCAGGTCATCCGTTACCTGTCCCTTAATGGCTGCGGAGATACCACCACAGTTGGTATGTCCGGTGATAACGATATGATCAATCTGCAGAGCATCAACGGCAAACTGGATTGCCGCCATGATGCTGGT
Source organism: Parendozoicomonas haliclonae (assembly GCF_900174585.1). GTDB lineage: Bacteria > Pseudomonadota > Gammaproteobacteria > Pseudomonadales > Endozoicomonadaceae > Sansalvadorimonas > Sansalvadorimonas haliclonae. The sequence goes on from NZ_FWPT01000001.1 coordinate 120,543, forward strand.
GTCTTTCGGATTCACCTGATTGGCAATATTCCGGTAGACCAGCATATCGCCGGGTTCCATTCCGGTCAGCTGCTCGGCAGGCATACGACTGTCTATACAGCCGATCCACAAAAATTTTGGAGCCTGAGATTTGGATTGACGGGCGAAACAGCCTGGATCCTGCTGTTCACGATCCTGAGCCCATTTACGGTTTTGTTCGAGAAGTTGTCTTATTGCTTCCATGAATACCTAAATTGTCTGGCTTCTGGTCGTGAGCGTGCTGTTTTTTATCTGTTATTGAATCAGAGCAGCACGCTGTCAGTCTTGGTGTCCTTGATTCACTTGCGACGAATCATACGTCTGACACCGAACAGGATTATAGCAAGGACAGCAAGCAGAATGCCCGTTACGGTCCATAGTATCCCTGTTGCATTGCGTAACAGGTCTGCGGGATGCAGGCTGACAATAGCATTCATCCGCGACTCTGTAGTCTGTTCATCAAGGGTTATGTTGGCAATGCCATCACCGTCGGTGTCCGGCAGGCTGGCAAAGAAATCCAGCTGGGCCTGCCAGTTCTTGAGCTCCTGAACACCCGGGGTGGAGAGGTCGGCATCAACCAAAGCTTTGTTCAGGTCAGTCAGCGGCTGGCCCTGTTTGTCTTTCGGCGTCACTGAAATGAGCCCATAACTCATTTCACTCACAACCCAGGCGAAACCGCCGACAAAGCTGCTGGCGCCAAGGCTGTAGAGGCGCTGGTCATCACTCAGATCGAGCTCGGTATAGCCTTCTTTTGAAGAGCCCAGCTCGATACGGGTGATACGGTCCAGCGGTGGACGTAATGCATTGTAGGTAAAGCGCAGGCCCGAGAAACGAGGGAAGTAGGCTTCACCTTTTACCGTCCAGGCTGTGGACATAATTTCCAGCATGCCGCGAATCTCGCTGGCGGTCAGCCAGACCTGAATAAGTGGATAACCTGGCTTACTATCAGTTGGTCCAACTCCCAAAGGCTGCAGACGGAAGATATCGGAAACGGCCTGAAACCCGCTTTCTCCCTTGAGGATATCATCACGAATCACACCGTTAGTGGTGATGGCGATGTCGCTGTTTGTGGCTTTGCGGATGGCATCGGCAACCAGATTGCCCAGTGCCTGCTCATCATAATCCCGGGTTAGAGTAGCCGGGGTGTGTACCAGCGTCTGGGAGAACTGGTAGCCGGTATCGGCCAAAACGGAGTCACTGATCAAGGCCTTGAAGCCTTCAACCTTCTGGCTGATTTGCTGTTTACCTAAGGTTTTGTCATCAATGGCATGCAGGGTATAACCGTCAACATTAACTTGACCGTTGTCGTTCAAGCGCAGCTTCAGCTCGCCCACATAGCGAGTCTCTGAGCCGGCCTGAACGACAGCAGTGCCGTTGACCATAATCGGTTCGTGAAGAGGGGTATGACTGTGGCCACCGACAATGGCATCAATACCTTCGACCTGGCGGGCATATTCCACTTCTTCACCGCCCCAGGAGCCGTCTTCCATTTTGATCACACCACTGTGTGACATCAGAATAACGACATCTGCCTTCTGTTCTTCCCGCAGTAGTTTGACCATCTTACGGGCGGTTTCCACCTGATCGCTGAAGGTTGAAGGCCTGGCCTGTGGCGTGACTTCATCGGCTTCTTTGCCAATCAGACCAAACAGACCAAATCGGATGCCGTCTTTCTCAATAATCATCCAGCGACGAATCACTCCCTGTTCAACCAGATGTTTCTGGGCCGGAGCAATCTCCAGATTGGAAGTCACGATGGGAGGAAGTTCATCCAGATGTTTGCTGGCAGACGCCAGCATTTGGGAAAGGCCATCGGTTCGGAAATCAAACTCATGGTTTCCCAGAGTCAGGGCATCGTAGCCCAGCTGCTTCATCAGGCGCAGTTCAAAAGCCTGTTCACGATACAGGGTATGAAAAAGGGAACCCTGACTGATATCTCCACCATCGAGAAGCAGAACGGGCCCGTTACTGTTCTGCTGGCGCAGTTCATCAATGCGGGTGGCCAGACGGGCGACGCCGCCCATGGTCAGGTCATCATTAAGCGTGTTCGGGGTGTATTCAGTATTGGGTCCAAAACCCAGTAAACGGGATTGCCAATCATTGGTATGAAGGATGGTAAAAGGCTTGCCGGAGGCCTGTATGGCAACGGAAACAAGCAGGCTGCCAGTGGCGATAATGGCGGCGAAAAAACGGTGGAATCTTGTCATTTCTAATTATCTTTATTGTGGTACATCGGCGTTCCGACAAGGTGGACAGTGTACTGAGCTTGGGCTGCGAGGGGAAATATCATCTCTAGCTATAGTTTGAGTTAATTTCGGCCATGCCAGCTGTCTGGGATGCGACAACAGGGTTCAGGGATAGGAAACCGTATGCGTGGAATCAGATTGATAAGCCATCTGGCTGTGGTTCTGGCCGGACTGCTCGCCACCAAGGGGCTGGCAGAGGATGGTGATATTGTTAAGTTCCAGCTGCGTGTCGGTGAGAGTGAGAACTTTTGCCTGTCCGCTCCTCAGCGTCAGGCCAATAATCCGGGCAGTTTATCCCAAGGTGGTGTGGTCTCGGTGATCTCCTGCTCTGATCCAGATGTGTCTTACTGGAGGCTCAGAGAGCGGGGAGAGATTGTTCAGGCTGGTAAGCAGGGGGAAGAGACAGACTGGTGTCTGATCCGTTCTGCGAATGGTGGTGTGTTTGCCGGAACCTGCTTTCAGGGGCAGAACGATGTTCAGTCCTGGCACTTTGAAGAAGACGGTCAGTTGTACACCGTTATCAATGGTAAAAAAGGCCAAGCTTTTACCTCTGTGGTGCCTGCTGGGTCTGATGGCCAGTCCGTAGCTCAGCAACCTGTTAGAGGCTCTTTCGGATGGGTGAGTGAAAATTATTCAAGCGGTAATAGCTGTTACAGCGTTCCCTGGAAGAAAGTTTGTTCACGTACCTGTCTTGAGGTGACCGAGCAGGAGCAGTGTGATCCTCAGAGCAAGCCACAACAAAACCCTCAGCAAGACCCACCACAGAATACTGAACCTTCACCGAATAAACTCGATACCGGTAATGGCGAAGGTGATAATAATGATCCCAGTCCAGCCCCACAGTCTGAAGATAAGCCCAAAGAAGAGGGTCCTTCTCGTGAATTTCCAGGTGTTCCCGAAGAACAGCAGCCACAGGTTCCGGTAAAGCCGATCGTCAGCACGCAGGCCCGCTGGTTTATTCTGCGCCAGAAGCGTTCAGACGCTGAAATCTGTATGGATTACCGGAAAACCAAAGGCGTTGATGTACTGGGTAACGAAACAGAATTTTATCGGGTCGTACTGCAATACTGTGTGGCGGGTCGGGCCAACCAGCAGTGGGGGCACGATATTGCCCGTAAGACTATCTACAACAAGGGCAAAGGTTCAGGTTTCTGTCTGACCCGTACTCGGGACGATATCCTACTGACCAAATGCCAGCCCGGTATCCAGTCATCGCAGTTCTGGTACTTCGCCAGAGGGATTGAGCAATTTGGTGAACCCAGGAAAAGCTGGGGGGCTTTGTTATCAAGGAATGATCTCCAGTATGGTGACTGGAAGTCCATCCTGAAAAATGAAGTGGGTGAGGGTTCTTACTTGATTCGGCCCCGCTACCTTGAGGATTGTGAAAGGGTTCAGGAACAGTGTTATGACCTGGTTGACGGGCAGCTTAAAAACTACCTTCCTACCTACGATCACTGAGTATTAGAAAATAACAAAAGGGAGCTGATCATCAGCTCCCTTTTTTGTGTTTAATCAAAGCTGAGATCCCGCATCATCACAATGGCATCCTCACTCCCTTTAGCGGCAGGGTAATAATTTTTCCGGATGCCGACTTCTGAAAAGTCACTCTTGAGATAAAGACCTATCGCCTTGTGGTTGGAGACCCGTACCTCCAGAAACATCACATTGGCACCACGTTGTTTGGCGCCTGACACCAAAAACTCCAACAGCTTCTGCCCCAGTCCCTGTTTCTGAAAAGCGGGAGCGATAGCAATGTTAAGAATGGTGCCTTCATCGGCAGCAACCATGGTGACGCCATAACCGGCCAGTTCTTCGCCGTGTTCAAGAACCCAGCAGGCATCGCCGGTGGAAAGGCTGTTCTGTAGGTTTCCCAGCGTCCAGGGGTGAGGGTTGGTTGCTTTTTCCAGCACCAGTACACGATTCAGATCGGTATCGGACATGGGGCGCAGGGTAAAACCCTCAGCGCCATCAAGAGTGATCATGGTGATGTTCGAGAATTCTGTCATGCAGGAATGTTAGCGGGCAGAGGGGCGTAACGCCTTGAGATTAGCCCAGGCATCGGCTTTCATACTGGGAATACTCATCAGTTCACCCAGGCTGGAGGTAATGCCGTAGCGGGTATCATCACGTTCATGGACGCCAAGACACTGCTCGAAATCTTTTTCGTGATTCCACAGGTGAGTACAGCTGTTCCGGCCAAACAGCAGAATGGTTTTCCGTCTTTTCAAACCGAACTGATTGTTCAGATAGGCCATAACGGCTTCCCGGGCATAGGCACGGTCAACCGGTGCAGTATCAGTCAGCAATGGCCAGGCAAACAGACCTTCTTTCCATTCCTGATCCGCTGGCAGTTCAAGCGCCCGGACAATATTGCGAAGCAGCCGCTGATGGTAACCGGTGAACTGGTTAAGACCTGACCATGGAAGATCAGAAACCACCAGGCAACTTTCATTGATATCCACAACCGCCAGACGGAAAGGCTCTGCAGTCACAATGTCAGATGTTGCTTCCGGTGAAGCTGTTTTCTTCTCAGTTTCAGAAGACTTGGCTTCCGGCTCTTCGGAGGCAAACCCCAGCTCACTGAGAATATTGCTTGAGGCCTGTGGGGTAACACCGCCAGTGGATACTGGAGCCACTTCCCAGGTCGGCTGTCCGCCTGTTTGAGCTGGTGGCTGTGGAGTATGGCTGACTGCAGCTTGAACAGCCTGTGGAACTGGTGCAGGTTGCAGAGACGGTACCGGGTCCGCTTCAAAATCCCAGTCACAGTCAACGGATGGCTTGGCTTGAGGCAGCACAAAACGAGGAAACCAGGGCTGTATTCCCATCGCCTCCAGATAATCCTGTCGCTGCCTTTCGTTCATAGTTAACCGTCACTGGTAGCCGGGCCGTTAAGCCCTGAGTATTGCAGTAAAATCTTCCTGACCGATCATTTTACTGCAATAGTCTGTGGTCTGTCTCAATGAATCTCAGATCGGGCCGGTCTGCGGATTACGCTTCTCACCCGCTTCCAGCAGATTGAGTGCATGCACATAGGCCTTGGCTGACGCGATAATTACATCGGTATCAGCGCCACTGCCGTTGACGATGCGCCCTTTACGAGCCAGACGGACAGTCACTTCACCCTGGGAGTCGGTGCCGCTGGTAATTGCTTTGACGTTATACAGTTCCAGCTGGGCGCCTGAACGGGCAATAGCTTCGATCGCCTTGAATACGGCATCAACGGCTCCGTCTCCGGTGCTGATGACATCGTTATCTTCACCATTAACAGCCAGAGTCACCTTGGCCTCTGGAGAGGAACCCATACGAGAGCCGGTTTCCAGATCTACCAGCTTATAGACTTCCGGAATATCTGTGCGGGAATCGCTGACCAGTGCCTGCAAGTCTTCGTCGTAAATTTCGCGCTTCTTATCGGCCAGGGCTTTGAACTTTTTGAAGGTGCTGTCCAGCTCTTCCTTGCTGTCAAAGCCTATGCCCAGTTCTTCCATTCGTGTCTTGAACGCATTACGTCCGGACAGCTTTCCCAGAACCATTTTGTTGGTATTCCAGCCAACATCTTCCGCTTTGATAATCTCGTAGGTTTCCCGATGCTTGAGCACGCCATCCTGATGAATACCGGACTCATGGGCAAAAGCATTGGCACCGACGATAGCCTTGTTGGGTTGAACCGGGAAGCCGGTGATACTGGAAACCAGCTTGGAGGCCGGAACAATATGTTCGGTCTGGATACCTGTACTTAAACCAAGGCTGTCTTTTCGGGTACGCAGCCCCATCACAAACTCTTCGAGTGAAGCGTTGCCGGCACGTTCTCCCAAACCATTGATTGTGCACTCAACCTGACGGGCACCATTTACCACCGCAGCCAGAGAGTTGGCTACGGCCAGACCGAGGTCGTTATGGCAATGAACGGAGAAGATGGCCTTGTCGGCATTGGGAATACGTTCGAGCAGCTGACGAATGGTGTCGCCAAACTCATGGGGCAGGGCATAGCCGACAGTGTCCGGGATATTGATGGTGCGGGCGCCGGCATCAATGGCTTTTTCGATAATACGACACAGGAAGTCCAGTTCAGAGCGTCCGGCATCCTCACAGGAAAACTCCACATCGGCACACTGGTTACGAGCCCGCTTAACCGCATGCACAGACTGCTCGATAACCTTTTCAGGTTCCATCTGCAGTTTGTACTGCATGTGGATGGGTGAGGTGGCAATAAATGTGTGAATGCGTCCGCTGGCGGCAGGCTTCAAAGCCTCGGCAGCACGATCAATATCGTTGTCGAGTGCGCGGGACAAGCTGCACACGGTGCTGTCTTTAATCGTGGAGGCGATGGCTCTGACGGATTCAAAGTCACCCTGGCTGGCCATTGCGAATCCGGCCTCGATAACATCTACCCGCAGTCGTTCAAGTGACTTGGCAATGCGAAGCTTCTCATCCCGGGTCATGGACGCGCCAGGACTCTGCTCGCCATCTCTCAGGGTGGTATCGAAAATTACTACACGATTGCTGCTCATGGCCGTGTCCCTCTGCCATAAAATAAACTGACCACACAGTGGAGCGTATGGTTGTAGTCCGGCTTATGGCTGTTGTTGTCATTATTCATTTTGTCCCTGAACTATATCCCCGCCTCGGCACTTTGCCAATTTCCTGCCCGTGTTTGTTGTGTGCACATGTTGCGTCATAGCGGTTATGGGGAGAGAATTTGAAGAGATTTCCAATAACGCCCAAGAGGACTGGATGTGTTCGGATACAAAGTAAGAAAGAGATTGCTTCCGGCGTTTGCAGCCATTTTTGTGTTGGGTGGCTGTGCGTTAAGCCCACAGAACGTGACGATTGCCCCAGCGGTTAATTCTTCTGCCAGTCAGATCGCCTTGAATGGACCGGTAACGGTAACAGTGTACGACCAGCGAGCGACTCCATGGATCGGTGATCGTGGTGGTGTCTACAGTGGCAACAAGATTGGCATTGCCAATAGTATTCAGGATGGCGTGCGCACATCGGTCGAAAAGGTATTGCTGGAGTCCGGCATGCAGCCGGGTAACTCGGCAACCGCTCCGCAGTTTCAGGTCTTTATCGATAACCTGACTTACAGTGTTCCTGCTGAAAGTTACATCACCAAGGTGGATTTGAAAGCAAATATTCGGGTGGTTGTCCGGACTGAAAGCGGCGTTTATGAAGGCAGCTACGGTGCTCAGGAAAGTCGTCGTGTACTCAAGGCGCCTTCCGATGAAGATAACCAGATCATGATTAACGAGATTCTCGGGGCGGCTATTCTTCGTGCTTTTGAAGACCCGGGGCTGATGCGCTATATGGCCCGAATTTGATTTGTAGATCGTGAGCCAAAAATAGAAAGGCTGTTGATGATTTCATCAACAGCCTTTGTTGTAAGAGCTGATTGTCAGCTGGCCTGATAGGACTCAGCCCATTCTGCCAGTGTTTTGGCCCAGGCTTCATCGGTATTCAGGCAAGGGATAAGTTTGAACTCTTTGCCGCCATGTTCCAGAAAATCTTCTTTGGCTTCCATACCAATTTCTTCCAGAGTCTCCAGGCAATCAACAGTGAAAGCCGGGCAGATCACCAAAAGCTTTTTGGCACCTTTCGCGGCAAGATCGCGCACGGTTTGATCCGTTGCTGGCTCCAGCCACTTGGCCCGGCCAAGACGTGATTGAAACGCTACGCTCCATTGTTCATCAGATAACCCGGCCTGCTTGGCAAAAGCCTTGCTGGTGGCAAACACCTGATGACGATAACAGGTGTTATGGGCAACCGATGGCTTGTTACAGCAGTTCTCTTTTAAGCAGTGGTTGCCGGTTGGGTCATCCTTGCGGATATGACGCTCTGGTACACCATGGTAGCTGAACAGCAGATGATCCCAATCACCGTTTTTCAGCTCTTCAATCACCGGGCCGGCACTGCGAATCAGATGCTGGATGTAGTCCGGGTGTTCAAAGAAAACCGGGTGGGTAATCAGCTTTTGTGTGAGCTGGTGTTCTTTGAATACACGCTCCGCTTCTATGATGCAGGTTTTGACTGACGACATCGCATAATGCGGGTAGAGCGGCAGCATCAGAATCTCTTTAATCCCCTCGATTTTAGAGAGTCTGAGAATTTCCTGCTCCATGGATGGATTGCCATAACGCATGGCCAGTGCCACCGGCAGTTCGGTGTTTTCAGTAACCTTATCGGTCAGCTGTTGGCTGAGAACCTTGAGCGGTGAACCTTCTTCCCACCAAATGCTTTTATAAGCCTCAGCCGATTTTGCCGGCCGGGTTGGCAGGACAAACGCGCTGACAATCAAGCGTCGCAGTGGCCACGGCAGGTCGATGATGCATGGATCCATCAGAAACTGGTTAAGATAGCGGCGTACATCCGCAACTGAGGTAGAATCCGGAGAGCCCAGGTTAACCAGAAGTACAGCTCTGCCCTTCATTTCCATTGATCACTTCCCGTTATAATTTGAGCATGCTGCGTTGGCAGCATGCTCTTTATCAGGAGCGGCTTTAAGCCGTTTTCTGTTGCGCTGGCTTTTGTACCGGAGCGGTATTCTTCAGCACCAGGAAGCCAACAATAGCCGATAGGAAGGAGCCCACAAGAATACCGGCACGGTCGGCAATCAGATATTGAGCACCTGTTGTTTCAAAGGCCAGAGAGCCGATAAACAGACTCATGGTGAAACCAATACCACACAGTGCCGATACACCGTAGATATGCATCCAGCGTGTGCCTTCCGGTAGTTTGGCAAAGCCTAGTTTGATAACGACAAAGGTAAAGAGGAAAACACCAATCTGCTTACCGAAGAACAGGCCGGTAATAACACCCAATGGGCTTGGGTCCATCAAACCGGTCATCTGTTGAACGGTCATGGCCACACCGGCGTTGGCAAAAGCAAAGACCGGAAGAATAAAGAAGTTCACCCAGCTGTGGAGCTTGTGTTCCAGAGCCACAAGCGGTGATTTGCCATCTTCATTCAATGCACGCAGAGGAATAGTGAAGGCCAGAGCTACACCTGCCAGAGTCGCGTGTACACCGGATTTCAGTACACAGGTCCACATGATCACGCCGACCAGCATATAAGGGCCTAGCTTGGTAACGCCGGCACGGTTCATAAAGAACAGAATCACCAGACAGATACCGGCCAGAGTGATGGACACTGTGGACAGATCAGAGGTGTAGAACAGGGCAATAATGATAATGGCACCCAGGTCATCAATGATTGCCAGGGCCATCAGGAAAATTTTCAGAGAAGGTGGTACGCGGGAACCCAGCAGAGCCAGTACACCCAGAGAGAACGCGATATCGGTTGCAGTGGGAATCGCCCAGCCTTGCAGAGCAACCGGGTTGTCATAGTTCAGAGCCACATAACACAGAGCTGGTACTACCATGCCGCCGACAGCGGCTACGCCAGGAAGAACCATCTGACTTGGGGTTGAGAGCTGACCGGAAATAAATTCCCGCTTTACTTCCAGACCAATCAGCAGGAAGAACAGAGCCATCAGACCATCGTTGATCCACAGCAGCATAGGCTTGGAAATTTCCAGAGCACCAACAGCGACGGTGATGGGCACATCCAGCAGCATATCGTAGAAGGTGTATAGCGGCGTATTGGCGGCAATCATGGCCAGAATCGCTGCACCTATTAGCAGTATGCCAACGGAGGTTTCCTTGTGTAAAAACTTCTGGATCGCCGTAACCATATGAGCAAAGTAGCCTTTGTTGCTAAGGGGTAATGCGTGCGAATTCGTTGTAATCCGCATTCCCGCAAAGCGGTAAATGTACCAACAGACTTTTAAATAATGAAGAAAATTTGAATTCAGAGCTTGGCTTTAGCCCATTTCTAACGATGTTATGCCATAAACGCCAGCCAGATTGATGGGAGGTGGTGTGCCCCGGTACATGCGCATGACTTCGCTGATAATTACCATTTTATTGTCGTTTGCCAGGTTGATGGCATTTTGATTGGGCTCGGGAATGTCAAGGTAGAACGGGGGGCGGTTTGAAAGTGCTAAAGCAGTAAATAGCAGACTCTCAGCAATGGCACGACTTTGGGCAAAGAGCGGCCCTATCTTGCTGCCAATCACGCAGGGGCGAATCACGATGTATCCGGCAAGCTCCCCCTGATATTGGGCGGCCAGTGCGATAACGTCCTCCTGATAGCACCAGACTTTCAAAAAGTGGGAGCGGCAGGCTTGGAAGTAAAATCTGTCGAATGCAGTTAGTAAATGTGGGCTGACTGAGGACAGAGGGATCACCGTGATATCGGAATGTTGTTCGAGCTGCGAGTTGGCCAGGCATTGTTCAACAATGGCCTCAGGCATGCAGAAGCGAATATTGCGATAGCTGCTGCGGAAGCCAATGTGGGAATAAATAGTCACATTTTCTGTTACGCCATCCAGCCCGATACAGCGCTTACCCGCCATCTCCAGTCGTTTCTGGGTCATGGCCATACCAAATCCCAGTTTGCGAAACTCTTCCTGAACCATGTACAGGCCAAAAAAGGCATAGCGGCTGTCGTACCGCATCACCGATGAGAAGCCAATCGGCTGGCCATCAAAATGGATACACAGCATGCCTTCCTGATTCACAGCCAGAAAGACCTCTGCATCATTCAAGCCGGGGTTCCAACCTTCCTGTTGTGCCAGTGCGACTGCCATTCTGGCTTCAGTGGCTGTCATTGCGTTGATAGGCAGGCTGTGGTGCTGATCTGAACGGTTGGGTTTACTCACAATGCTTCACGCAGGGCATAGCTGTCAGGCGCTGTGATCTGACTGCGCCAGAGTGATGCGATGGCTCCTCGCTGGCAAAACCAGACCCGATCGTGACTGCAGGCATATTTCAGAAACCGGTAGACCGCATCAGCTCGGCCGGGATGACCGGAGAAGCGAGTGTGCAAAGCCAGCGTCATAATTCGTGGGCTGTGTTCACTCTCTCGATATAGCTGATCAAAGGTGGCTTTCATGGTCAGCCAGGCATCTTCCGGGCTACTCCAGCCGGGAGACATGGCATAGCGGCAATCATTGCAGACCAGTGTGTAGGGAATCACCAGATGGTGATGGCCGTCTATGGGCACGTAATAAGGCAGTTCGTCGTCATAGGCATCGGAATCCCAGCTGATGCCAGCGCTGGCCAGCAGGCCGCGGGTGTACGAGCTTTTGCGACCGCTGTACCAGCCTGTGGCTTTCTGGCCGGTAAGGCTGTGGATAATCTCCAGTGTTCTGTGGATATGCTGCAGTTCATCCTGTTCGGTGATCTTGCTGTAATCCAGCCAGCGCCAGCCGTGGCCGACCAGCTCCCAACCTGCCTCGTGAAAAGCTCTGGCCAGTGCCGGGTTTCTTTCCAACGCCAGTCCACAGGCAAAGACAGAAGCAGGAACTTTAAAGGACTTGATAATATCCAGCAGACGCCATGCGCCAATACGTGCGCCGTAGCTAAACAGGGATTCACAGGACATATGGCGATGAGGGCTGGCTTGCATCCCCGGCATATCGGTCAGCCAGGATTCGGAATGATCATCGCCATCCAGAGGGCAGGACTCAGACCCCTCTTCGTAATTGACCACAATGCTGACTGCCAGCCGGTTGTTCTCCGGCCAGACAATCGCAGGAGGCTTGCCAGCGTAGCCCTGAAGATTGCGCGGATAATAGTCAGGCATAGTTGTCTATCGAGTCCTGTCCAGACAGAGCAGGACTAGATATAGATCACAATGCCGAGGGTCGCAAAAGCGATCAGGCCTCTTTTGAACAAGCACCTTTTGAGCAAACAGCACACTCAGGATCTTTGGCCAGACCCATGGTACGAAAGTCTGCGGTCAGTCCATCGTAGATCATCAACTTGCTGGCCAGAGGCTGGCCAATACCTGTGATGACTTTTATAGCTTCAACGGCCTGCAGAGAACCGATCACACCGGTCACCGGAGACAGAATGCCCGCTTCGCTGCAGGTCAGCTGCTGCTCGTCCACATCACTGTAAAGGCAGGCGTAGCAGGGGGTTTCTGGTGTCAGGTTGAATACGGAAAGCTGACCAGTAAAACCAATGGCTGCACCGGAGACCAGAGGCTTACCAAACCGAACGCCCATCTTGTTTAACAGGAATCGGGACGGGAAGTTATCCGTGCACTCAATCAGCACATTCACCTGTTGTACCTGCTCGGCCAGAGCTTCTTCATCCAGCCGACCGGCAATGGCATTTACATGGGTATCCGGGTTGATGGCATGAATGCTTTCGGTCAGAGATATCGCTTTGTTCGTACCGAGATCCCGGGTGGTATGGGCAATCTGGCGTTGCAGGTTGCTCAGGTCAACCGCATCATCATCGACGATAGTAATTGATCCAACACCTGCTGCAGCCAGATAGAGAGCCGTGGGGCAGCCCAGGCCACCTGCACCAATAATCAGAACCCGGGCAGCCAGTAACTTATCCTGCCCGGCAATATCAAACTGAGGCAGCATGATCTGTCGGCTGTAACGCAGCAGTTGATCGTCGTTCATCATGAGGCGGTTAACCTTCCTCGGCCGGTTTGCCCGGCTTACGTCCTAGGGTTATACGATCGTGCCCGGCCAGATCCTGTACCGTGCGGATATCAACAAAACCATTGTCGTGCAGAATATCTCTGACCTGTTCACCCTGATGATAACCATGTTCCATCATCAGCCAGCCATCGTCGTTCAAGTAAGCTGGAGACTGTTGGCTGATCAGGCGAATATCGTCGAGGCCATCGATACCGGATGTCAGTGCGCTGGCGGGCTCAAAACGGACGTCACCTTCCGCGAGATGAGGATCGTTATCGACGATATAAGGCGGATTGCTGACAATCAGGTCGAAGCCTTCACCGGCAAAAGCACTGAACCAGTTACTCTCGACAAAGGTCACACGCTCTAGCTGGTTACGCATGGCGTTTCTTTTCGCCAGAGCAACAGCCTCCGGAATACGGTCGCAGCCATATACCGTCCAGCCCGGGCGCTCTTTAGCCAAAGCAAGAGCGATGGCTCCAGTACCTGTTCCCAGATCCAAAGCCCTTTGGGGTTTGTGATCACACAGTTCCAAAGCGGTTTCGACCAGATGCTCAGTATCCGGGCGGGGAATCAGGGTGCTGGGTTCAACACTTAACTCCAGACTCCAGAAGTCTCGAGTACCGGTCAGGTAGGCAACAGGGTGGCCTGCTTTCCGCTGTTCCAACAGGGCAGAAAACTGTTCGAGCTGGTCATCAGTCAGTTCGTGTTCCGGCCGTGAGAACAGAAAGCTGCGCTCTTTCTTCAGGATATGGCAGAGCAGCAGCTCAAGATCGAGCCGGGCCGTATCAGACACCTGCGCCAGCTCGGAGGAGCGGCGCAGCAGGGCGTCTATACGGTGAGGGTTGTTGAGTGGTGTGTCTGACATAAACCGGTAATCAGGATTCCTGAGCCAGAGCCGCCAGCTGATCTGCCTGATACTCGGTCATCAGCGGTTCAATCACCGGGTTCAGGTCGCCTTCCATAACGTCAGGCAGTTTGTAGAGAGTCAGGTTGATGCGATGATCGGTTACCCGGCCCTGTGGGTAGTTATAGGTACGGATACGCTCGGAGCGGTCACCACTGCCGACCAGACTCTTGCGGGTGTCAGATAGTTCTTTGGCTGCCGCATCCTGCTGAGCGGTTTTCAAACGTGCATTCAGCAAAGCCATCGCTTTGGCTTTGTTCTTGTGCTGGGAACGTTCGTCCTGGCACTCAACCACCAGACCGGTTGGCAGGTGGGTGATACGAATGGCAGAGTCGGTGGTGTTAACGTGCTGACCACCGGCACCGGAGGACCGGTAGGTGTCGATACGCAGGTCTTCCTTGCGGATGTTCACTTCTTCCTGTTCGTCCGGCTCGGCCATAATGGCAACGGTGCAGGCTGAAGTATGGATACGGCCCTGAGATTCGGTCGCCGGAACCCGTTGTACGCGGTGGGCGCCGGATTCAAACTTCAAACGAGCGTACACATCTTCACCGACCACGCGGGAGATAATTTCTTTGTAGCCGCCGTGTTCGCCTTCGCTGGCACTGATAACCTCAACCTTCCAGCGTTGGGTTTCTGCATACTTGGAGTACATGCGGAACAGATCGCCGGCAAAGATAGCAGCTTCGTCACCGCCGGTGCCAGCGCGGACTTCCAGAAACACGTTATGGGCATCGTCCGGGTCTTTCGGCAGCAACAGAATCTGCAGTTCCTGCTCCAGCTCTTCCAGACGCTTGCCGCCTTCGGCAATTTCTTCTTCCGCCAGTTCTTTCATATCCTCATCGCCATCTTCGAGCATGGCGCGGGCTTCTTCGAGGTCTTCTTGGGTCTGGCGGAACGCGTTATAGCACTGGGTCACTTCCTCAAGTTCGGAGTATTCCTTGGAGAATTTGCGGAACTTGTCCTGGTCGCCAATCACTTCCGGGTCACTGAGCAGAGCGCCAAGTTCTTCAAAACGATCAGCCAGACTATCGAGCCGGTGGAGCAGTGATTCTTTCATACAGTCGGTTGGTGCCAAAGATAAGGACGGTGATTTGAGGGGGTAATCATACCCTGAATTTCAGGCCATGTGATGTGTGGTTAACAGCCGGTTAATGATTGCTGCCTCCCACCTCGCAGTGCTGTCCTGCACTGGGAGGTTCTCAGGCCATCCCTGGCCTTTGGAGTCAGCAGTCATTAACCGGCCTGTTGGGAGTAGGGGTTAATCCTGCGTCAGCAGTTCGCGAGCCCAGTCCAGTTTAGTGGTTTCACCATTCTCGCCCGCTTTTCGCAACTGAACACAAGGCGTGTGGATAAGCTTGTTGGTCAGGCCGCGAGCCAGTTGCTGGAGAACCTGTTCCGGTGCTTTGCCGTTTTCCAACATCTTAAGCGCTTTCTGGAGTTCCTGAGCCTGAATCTCTTGTGCCTGTTCCCGGTAGTGGCGCACCACATCGACGGCATCCAGGGAGCGCATCAGAGCGAGGAAGTTTTCTGCGCCTTTGACGATAAGTTGTTCGGCTTCCTGGGCGGCTTCCTGACGACTGCGAACATTGTCTTCGATAACAGCTTTCAGATCGTCCACCGAGTAGAGGTAGACGTCTGCCAGATCGCCGACTTCCGGTTCGATATCTCTTGGTACGGCAATATCGACCATAAACATCGGGCTGTGGCGGCGGGCTTTCAGTGCTCGTTCTACGGCACCCTTGCCGAGAATTGGCAGCTGACTGGCGGTGGAGGCGATTACGATATCAGCCCGATGGAGGTATTCGGGGATATCAGCTAGCAGGATGGCTTCAGCGTTGTATTTGTCCGCCAGATTCAGAGCGCGTTCCAGCGTCCGGTTGGCGATGACGATTTTGCCGATACCCTGTTCACGAAGGTGTTGGGCCACCAGTTCTATGGTTTCCCCGGCGCCAACCAGCAAAGCAGTGTTGTCCTTCAGGTTGGCGAAGATCTGTTTGGCCAGGCTGACAGCAGCAAAGGCTACGGAAACCGGGTTCTCGCCAATGGCTGTCTGGGTGCGAACGGTTTTTGCGGTGGTGAAAACGTTCTGGAACATCCGGCTCAGCGGGCCGTGGATGGAACCGGCTTCCTGAGCAACCGCATAGGTGGACTTCATCTGCCCCAGAATCTGTGGCTCTCCCAGAACCAGAGAGTCCAGGCCGCAGGCGACCCGCATGATATGGCGGATCGCTTCCTGCCCTTCATGGCTGTAAGCATGCTCATGAAGCATTTCATAATCGGCGCGATGAAACTGTCCCAGCCAGGCAATAATGGCGGGGGATTCTGTTTCGCCGTAGAGATAGACCTCAGTCCTGTTACAGGTCGAGAGAATGGCGGCTTCCTGCACGCCTTGCAGCTGCTGGATATCCTGCAGGGCCGGAATCTGCTGCTCAGGGGTAAAAGAAACTGTTTCTCTGAGGCTGACCGGAGCTGTCCGGTGATTAATGCCAACTGCGAGAAATCCCATAACCTACCATAGTATCTGCCCGGTCGTTCGTGTCATTGCACGATCTTGGGCTTTGTTTATATAGCCTTTTCAGAAAAACAACTACAAAAGGAAGCCGTTCTGAAACATCCCTGAAAGACGCAGCTGCATGACAAGCGATGTTAAGAGCTTTTTTTACGTCTGTCATAATCAAATAAAAATACAGCCGAGTGCTGGCTGCCGGGAAGAATTGTCCTATGTATGTGTAATGACTGCAAATTTAGGGTGTGTTCTCAGTTAAACCTGCGGAGGTCGATGCTTCATTGAGAAGGCCCCCTAGGCTGTGTCATTATGAATTTCTTCTGCACATGAATGTGAGAACAAGCGCAATAATATGGCGGATCAAACCGTGAGCCTTACCCCATTGTTTTGTGGATGGACGAAAAAACTCTCCGTTCGGGCTGTTTCTGCCCTGACGGTTATGGCGCTGCTTGGTGGTTGTTCCACGCTGGAGAGCCATATGAGCCAGCTGGCTGCTGCCAGTAAAACAGACGCTAAGGCGGCTCCGGTGGCTAAGTCCGCCACTGTGCAGAGTGAGCTGCCCCCGGCCGATTTTGAACCGGATACCCTCTACGATCTGCTGGTTGCCGAGATGGCAGCGTATGAGCAGCGTCTCGATCTGACCCTTGGTAACTACCTCCAGCAGGCCCATAAAACTCAGGATCCGGGTCTGGCTGAGCGCGCCTATAGCGTAGCTTCTGTGGTGAATTCCCGTCAGGCAGCAGGTGATGCCGCCCGCTTGTGGCTGCAGGTGGATGCCGGTAATCCCAATGCGATTCGGGCCAATGCGGTTGAGCAGGTACTGAATGGCGATGTTGAAAGTGCCATTCCCGCGTTTGTAAAAGTTAAGGAGCAGGGCGGCGAAGCACCGTTTTTGCTGCTGGCTGTGCAGTCGGCCCGTGTCTCCGAAGAGATTCGGGATAGTTTGATCAATCAGTTCCGTGGTTTTGAAAAGCGCTGGCCGGATGATATTACCGTCCAGATCGGTCTGGCGATCCTGCTACAGCAACAGGGTGACCTGGACGCGGCTCTGGAGCAGGCCAGCTCTATCAAGGCTGAAGGTGGCCAAGAAGCGACCGTAACGCGCATCCGGGCTCAGCTGCTGGATGAACTGGAACGCCCTCAGCAGGCTCTGAGCCTTCTGCGTTCCGGGTTGGAAACCTTTCCGAATGATCCACGTATGCGCCTGTTGTTTGGTCGCCTGCTGGTGAAAAGTGGTGATCTGACCGGTGCCCAGCGTGAGTTTGAGATCCTGGTGGCTCAGCAGCCTCACAACCCTGACCTCCTTGCCTCTGTGGGGTTGATTGCCATGGAGAATGGCATGCCAGGTCAGGCCGGCTTCTATTTTCATCGGCTGAGTAAATTTAAAGGGCGTGCCGATGAGGCGCACTACAATCTGGGGCGGGTGGCGCAGCAGATGGATGACTGGAAAGAAGGTCGTAAACACCTTCTCAAGGTTAAGCCAGGTGGTTATTTTGTTGCTTCCTATGCTGCCCTGACCCGAATGCTTTCGGATCATGAACAGTGGTCTGTAGCCCGTCAGGATCTGGAAAAGGCCCGGGCAGCACATCCCGAGTTCGCGCCACGTTTGTATATGGTAGAAGGCGAGATTCTTCAGGAACAGCGTAGTTACGATCAGGCTGCCCATGTTTATGATAAAGCGCTGGCGTTGTATCCGGACGATGCCAACCTGCTGTATTCACGAGCCATGCTGGCGGAACGGATGGATGACCTCGGCCGTCTGGAGTCCGATCTGCGCAAAATCATCCAGAAAGATCCTGAAAATGCTGCGGCTTTGAACGCTCTGGGTTACACATTGGCCGATCGCACCAAACGTTACAGCGAAGCCCGGGAGCTGATCGACAAAGCTTATCAATTGAGATCGGATGACCCGTCCATTATCGACAGCATGGGCTGGGTTGAGTTTCGTCTTGGGAACTACCCGGAGGCCGAGCAATATCTGCGCCGTGCCTATTCTCTGTTCAAGGAAGATGACGCCGGTATAGCCGAAGTGGCAGCCCACCTTGGTGAGGTGCTTTGGGTTCAGGGCAAGCAGGATGAAGCCCGTGCCGTTTGGAATAAGGCGCTGGAATATCAGTCGGATGATGAAATCCTGAAATCCACTATTGAACGCCTGCAGGCTGCCGACGAGTAATGACTCATCGGAACGGAATGGATCTCATGCAGTTATTTGGAAATCTGGTGCGTAAACGTCTTCCTGTTGTCGCAGTTTTGAGCCTGTTATTTCTGGCTGGCTGTGCGTCGAACCAGCGTATCACTCCGGCTCCGGACAAGCCTTTGTCCAATGCTGAGCTGGAACAGGCCTGGCAGCATAATCTGGCACAGGCCCGCAAGGTGGACAGCTGGCATGTCAGTGGCCGTGCCGGGGTGAAGACGCCTCAGCAGTCTGGTGCCGTGACCATCAGCTGGGATCGAAGCCCGGAAACTTTCTCCATTTATATGACCGGTCCGCTCGGGCAGACTCTTGCCCGGCTGGAAGGGCAGGGCAAAGACGGGGACTACCATCGGGTATCACTGGATGTTCCCGGTAATGAACCGGTTGTCTCTGGCTCTGCTGAACAGCTGCTCTATCTGCAGACGGGCTGGATGTTGCCCTTTACCTCCCTCGATTACTGGATGCGCGGTATGCCGGCCCCCGGTAATGACTATGTACGAGTGCTGAATGAACGAGGCTATCTGGCAGAGCTACATCAGAATGGCTGGAAGGTCAGTTACGGCAGTTATCGGGATGTGAGTGGTGTTCAGCTGCCAGAAAAGGTAAGGGCTACCCGTGAAGGGGTTGCGGTGATTCTCTCGATAAAAGAGTGGGAATTGCCCTGAATCAAATCCCGATTTGACAGCTGGAAGTATCCTCAGTAGAGTAGCGCCGCCTTCGGGAGACAGGCTCTTCCGAATAGCTGCGAGATTGAACCTCCTGACTCTGTGTTCATCTTTGCAGGTCTCCTGCGGGTTGCAGAGCTCTTGGATGTCGGTGTATCTTCCAGCATTCGGGTGTGAAGTTAATAATAAGGCTGGTTAACAGTCGCAGCTTTTTTAACGCATACTTTGTATGTCGTTGAAGCTAAAGTCGTTGGGGTGTCGCCAAGCGGTAAGGCAACGGGTTTTGATCCCGTCATGCGCAGGTTCGAATCCTGCCACCCCAGCCATATTCTGCACACGCCTCGTTATTTCTTCTTAAGAAAGTCCCGGAAGCTTAGCCTAATTCACCCACGCAATGATCCAAGGTATCTGTCGTGTCAAAAATGATGGTGTTCGCTGGGAACTCTAACCCGGAACTTGTTCAAAAAGTTGTTGACCATCTGCATATTCCCCTGGGCAAGGCTTCTGTAGGCCGTTTCAGCGATGGTGAAATCGCCGTTGAAATTCAGGAAAATGTTCGCGGTAAAGACGTTTTCATTATCCAGTCCACCTGTGCTCCTACCAACGACAACCTGATGGAAATGCTGGTTATGGCTGACGCAATGCGTCGTTCATCTGCCCAGCGTGTGACTGCCGTTGTTCCTTACTTCGGTTATGCCCGTCAGGATCGTCGCCCACGTTCTTCCCGTGTGCCTATCAGCGCCAAGGTTGTTGCAGATATGATCGCCAGCGTTGGTATCGATCGTGTACTGACCGTCGACCTGCACGCGGATCAGATTCAGGGCTTCTTCGATATTCCTGTTGATAACATCTACGGTTCCCCGGTTCTGCTGGACGATATCGAGCGTCAGGGCTTCGAGAACACCATGGTCGTTTCTCCTGACCACGGTGGTGTAGTGCGTGCACGTGCCTTCGCCAAGCATCTGAACACTGATCTGGCGATCATCGACAAGCGTCGTCCTGAAGCCAACCGTGCGGAAGTGATGAACATCATCGGTGATGTTGAAGGTCGTACCTGTATCCTGGTTGACGATATGGTCGATACTGCCGGCACCCTGTGCATGGCGGCCAAGGCTCTGAAGGCTAAAGGCGCAATCAAGGTTGTGGCCTATGCTTCTCACCCGGTTCTGTCCGGTCGTGCCATGGAAAATCTGACTAACTCCGAGCTGGATGAGCTGGTTATCACCAACACTATCCCGCTGAGCCCGGCTGCCAAGGCGATCGACAAGATCCGTGCCTTGGACATGTCTCCTCTGATTGCTGAGTCTGTACGTCGTATCAGCAATGCAGAGTCCATCAGCGCAATGTTCCGTTAATCACGGTGCGCTGATCCGCAGCTGATCCTCATGATCGGCCATCAAGAGCCCGCTTTTTGCGGGCTTTTGTTTATTTGTCAAAAGACGGCTCTGCCGTTATTATACGCCGCTTGTTTTTGGGCTGATCTGGTCGCGGTTCAGCCCCCACCACTCTCAGGATGAATCCAAGATCTGTCCGAGAGTTAACCTTTGGAGACTATTATGTCCGATTTTACTCTGAACGCTGTAGCGCGTAAGGACGTAGGGAAAGGTGCGAGCCGCCGCCTGCGCCACGCTGACCTGGTACCTGGCATCGTTTACGGTGGTGAAACTGCTCCTGTGCAGATCACTGTCGAAGGCCGTGCAGTACGTAAGTCTCTGGAAGCTGAAGCTTTCTACTCTTCCATCGTTACCCTGGTAGTTGATGGCAAGAACCAGAAGGCCCTGCTGAAGGACGTACAGCGTCATCCAGCTACTGGCGCAGCCATGCACCTGGACTTCCTGCGTGTTGATGCTGACCACGAAATCACCACCAACGTACCTTTCCACTTCCTCAACGAAGAAACCTCCGTTGGCGTGAAGGCTGGTGGTGTTGTTGTTCACAACCTGCAGGACGTAGAAGTACGTTGTCTGCCTGCTGATCTGCCAGAATTCATCGCTATCGATATGGCTGAAGTTGAACTGGGTGGTTCCGTACACCTGTCCGACATCACCGTACCTGCCGGCGTTGTTCTGACTCAGCTGGCTCACGGCGAAGAACACGATCTGCCAGTAGTAAGCATCAACGCAACCCGCGCTGGTGTTGAAGAAGAAGCTTCTGAAGAAGAAGCTGGCGACGAAGAGTAATCTTCATTAGATAAACTGATATCTGGCGTTGGGAAGGACTCTCATGACCAAGGCGGCAAACGCTTCCATTGAGTTAATCGTTGGCCTGGGTAACCCAGGTCGCGAGTATGAGGAAACCCGCCATAACGCCGGTGTCTGGTTTATCGAAGAGCTGGCCCGCGCCTGCGGAGCCACTCTTCAGCCCGAGAAGAAATTCCATGGGCTGACAGCCCGGATATCCTTGCATGGCAAGGATATCCGTCTCCTCTATCCCACTACGTTTATGAACAAGAGTGGGCTTGCGGTGGCAGCTATTGCCAATTTCTACCGCATCTCTCCTGAACAGATTCTTGTGGCTCATGATGAGCTGGATATTCCCGTGGGTACTGCGCGCCTGAAGCAGGGCGGTGGTCATGGTGGCCATAATGGCTTACGTGACATTATCAGCAGCCTCGGCAACAACAAGAACTTCCATCGTCTGCGTATCGGTATCGACCACCCTGGCAATGCCAAACTGGTGTCCGGCTATGTGTTGAGCAAGCCTTCCATTGAAGACCGTCGTAAGATCAACGAAGCCGTTGATGAGGCCACCTATGTGATGCCTGAGCTTCTGAATGGTTCAATGGCGAAGGCGATTCAGCAGCTGCATACCTTTACTGCCAAGTAATCTTTTTATTGGAGCTGAGTTTTCTAACCGTTCCCCGGAATGGATAGTGCTCCTCCCGCTCCAGCAATACGTCCATGTATTGAGTCGCTAGCCGGGCATCCTGCCCTTTGGCTGAGCAATATCAATTCCGACTCTCTCTTTATCTGCGCCTATATCTCAGGCAATAAAAAAGCGGACTCAAAGAATCCGCTTTCGACATATCTTGAAGTCGCTTAGTGCTTCTTCAGGAACACGCCCCAGTTAAACAGGCCAATCAGGATAGAACCGCCGATGATGTTGCCGATGGTGACAGGCAGCAGGTTCATCCACAGGATATTATCCAGGGTGATATTGGAGAAGTATTCCGGAGTCTTGCCAATCTCTGCCCAGAACTCTGGTGCTGCAACAGACTTGATGGCCAGACCTACAGGCAGCAGGTACATGTTGGCGATAGAGTGCTCGAAACCGGCTGCGATAAACATGGCAACAGGAAGAACCATAGCCAGCATCTTGCCGCTGGCGGCACGGGCACTGTAGCTCATCCAGACGGCCATGCAGACCATCAGGTTACACAGGATACCCAGAACCAGTGCCTGCCCAAAGGAGTGGCTTAGCTTGGCGTTGGCAATGTACAGGGCGGAGTGACCAATCTCACCATGACCGCCATGCCACTGATCGGTGTAGACAATCATCCAGACAATCATCAGGGAACCAATCAGGTTGCCTACATAGACAACGCCCCAGTTCTTGAGCATTTGAGGAATAGAAACCTTGCCACTGGCGGCAGGAATGGCAATCAGGGTGCTGCTGGTGAACAGGTCTCCGCCGCACAGAACGACAGCCATTAGACCCATACTGAAGGTGATACCACCAATCAGCTTGGCCATCCCGTAAGGCATATCTCCGGCGCCGGCCGAGACGGTGGTGTAGAAGACACCAGCCAGAGAAATCATCATGCCCGCCATAATGGCCAGCAGCAGAGTTTTGGAAACGGCTTTGTTCGCCTTGCCAAGAGCTATCTGTTCGCCAAGCTCGGCCATTGCATACGGCGAACGGGCTCCGGTTTCCAGAGCATTTGCTGTCATCGAGTTGTTACCGGTTTATCTCAAAGGGGGAAAGACCCAAGTGGATCTACGAGTGTTGTTAGAATGTAATGAACAACACCATAAGACGGAATACTCTTCAACAAAATACGTAGCTTTTCGACAAATTTTGCACAATTTACATTTTGCAGAGTTTACAGAGTTAGAACAGATAGAGGTTAGCCCCTATCTGTTTAACGTCAATTGCAGAAACTCATTTACGACAGTGTTCTTGTTTGGGTGTCTAATTCACAGCGCTGGCTCGCTGGTAATCATCTTCCAGCCGCACGATATCCTGTTCGTCACAATCACCCTGCTGCACCTCCGCAATGATAAGAGGGGTATCTCCTGTTGCAGCAGCGCGATGTCTGCTGCCTGCAGGCACATGGAATATCATCCCTTTATCAACGTTTGTGAATTGCTGATCACCTACCGTCACTGTCCCGCTTCCCTCCAGAATGAGCCAGAACTCGTCCCGGTGTTGATGGGTTTGCAAGCTAAAACGGTGCCCGGGATCAACCGTTAAACGCTTGATGACATAGTCTGTTCCACTCCCCAGAACTTCATATTTCCCCCAGGGTTTTTCAACGGTGAAAGGTTCATCTGCAAAAGTTGTCAGAGCAAAGAGTGCCGCAGCTACAAAAGTCAGCCACTGGAGATATGGGACACAGGTTTTATTTCTCAGCATGATACCGCCACTTATTGTTGGGAGTGGCGGTATATAGAGCAGGTTAACAAGAGCTGCCAGATATTGTGGCCTTGAGCGATAGAGTTAGCCCTGTCTCTGACGCTGCGAGTTGCGCAGAGCCTCTTCCTGTTGGGTAATCTCTATAGCTGTCAGACCGGCTTTGCGGCCTTTCAGGTAGCGTAGATAGGCCGGTATATGGGTTTTTCCCAGATACTCATCCAGATAGGGCAGGAAGCCCGCATAGTTGCCCTTGAATTTGGCATGATGGAAGTCGTGGTAGACCGGGCCTTTGTACAGCGGAAAGAGATGAGCGGGGTTCCAGGGAACGTCGTAGCCGATATGCCCGTCTGCCCCTTCAATCTGCCGAATCGCAACCCAGATCCAGACCACATAGATATGGGCACCGATCAGCATCGGACCAACCAGCGCCAGCCCGGCAGTCAGCACATATTCGACCCAATGCATGTAGTTGCCATTGATGCCGCAGGTATTGCGGATGCGATGATGAACACTGTGAATATGCTTCAGCAGCCATTTGTTCTCATGCATGTAGCGATGCATCCAGTAATAGAGAAAGTCATCCAGCAGCACAAAGAACAAAAGCTGAAGAATGATGATGTACCAGGCCGGCAAATCCCAGTTATGGACAGCCGTCAGTTTCATCAAGGGCCAGAACAGGATTAAAAGACCAATCAATATCATGTTATTGATGATGATCCGGCCAAAGGAGGGCCAGAGATACTTTTTCATCTCGAACGGTTTTTGTTGAATCTTGTATTTCTTAAGAGAGGGAGGATCAATCCAGGCGACGATGGTCCAGGGAATGGCCACGGTTAAAAATGTGAGCATGCTGATGGCCAGAGTGGCCATAGGATACTGCCAGAACCAGGGATCGTTATAAAACCCCTGCCAGAGCGCGAGTACATCCATGAGTAACCCGTATTATTATTTTTATCAGGTCAGCTCATCATAATCGGTAATACACTCGCAGGAAAACCGGTTGAATAGAAGCTGTCTTCTATTCAACCGGAGAGGACATGTCTTACTGGAAGCTGTAGTCAGTGATAACCGGGTAATGGTCGGATGGGTAAACCAGTCCACCATTACGGTATCCCTGATGCATGGTTTTATCTATCGCGGACTTCTTCCGGGTCAGACCTTTACCATCACTGGCATGGCCCATGCTGTAGGTCCAGTCAATGGGGTACACAGGGCTGCCAAAGCGACCGGCGATCTTGCCAAAGTTATGGAAGGTTTCTGATTCATCCGGCAGTGTGCCCAGGGCATACCAGCGGGCATTCAGACGATAGAAGTCGTCATTCATGGCTGTACCATTCTGGATGGTCGAGAGAGTCAACGACATTGGCAGGTTCAGGTAGTTGGCTCCATAACTGCCAAGCAGAACAACTGGCTCTACACGACCATCTTCAGTCGTTGCTTTCTCGAAGATAAACTGGCGAAGCTGACCAAGGGCGTAAGAGCGTGCCGCAGTCAGCTGCAGGCCATCAACGGTCTCCGGATTATTGTTGTCGTACATCTTGGTGTTGAACACCCAGGTGATCCGACCGGAAGTCTTGTCACGCAGTTTGGCATAAGTGAGATGACGGGGTTTGAATGCGCCGAAATCGACAGCAACAGTCTCCAGCACTGGAATGGCAGCGGTACCGATATTCACAACAACATTGGCAAACCCTTGCTCCAGCCAGGCTTCCACAGCCGAGTTTTTCAGACCATCAAAGCCATACCACTTGTTACCCTTCTCGAGAATATCGAAGCGGCTTTTGCGCACGTAGATGGCGTTGTATTCGCTAATGGTGATTCCACCCATCCCCTGGCCGATTCTGTGGTAGTCATTGCCGATCTTGGCGCCGGCCTTTTCCCAGAGTCGGATAAACGCTGTACCTTCCTCGCCGCCGGCATGGTTGTAGCCGGTTTCCAGAGAACGTAGCTGGGAGTAGTAACCTTCCTGGGTGCCGAGAATATCCGGGTTATTGGCCTGAACACTGCGGATCACGGCGCCAAACCGGCCTTTCCAGGCGATATCACCTTCATCGCCGGAGGTCTTGTGGCGGATGTTGAGCGTCATGGCCCGCAGGTTGTCCGAGTCGTCTGCGAAAGCCGGTGCGATACCGGCTGAGGTCAGGGCAAGACCGGCCAGCAATGCCAGTGAGCGGGTAAGCCGTCCTTTCATGGGGTGTCCTTGTTATGGCTTTTATTAAATTGCCCCCGGTAAAACGGGGGCTTCTTCTGTTTTTATTTTCTGGTGGTCTTTCTGGCTACAGCGTTAGCAGATAGGTCACCAGATCATTCATATCTTCTGCCTTCTCGGCACACCAGGGGTGTGGTGTTGCCGGCATACCGATAGGGGCGGGTGCGCCCATTTCGTCCTGCCCCCATTCACGGCGCATTTTCTGGAAATCCCAATAGAAGTATTGGTCATCAAAGTCAGGCCGTACAAAGTAGCGATGGCGCTTGATAAAGCGCTTCCGCTTCTGGTGGATATCGTTCTTCTTCTCAATCACCGGTACCGGCACCCGGAAGACATCGCCTTTGCGGTTGAGTGATGGGTAAGGATCAATCTCATCCGGGAACGACTTGCTGGCATCGTTGAGTGCAGGATGCAGCGTGTAGTAACGGTTATAGAGCGATGAACCTTCCTGACAGCGTTGCGGATTCACCAGATCTTCAATATTCCGCACATGGCCGTCAGAGAGCAGCCCGCGCTGCTGGGTCCAGTAGATATCCCGCAGGAAGGAGACCCGGATAGACTGTTGGTTCTTCTGGTAAATCGTAGGCGCGAAGAAGCGGCCCACTTCAGAGAGAGGAATCATCTGTTCATTGGTGTGGAGACCAACCTTGTCGGTATGACAGCTGGCACAGGCTTTGTCATAAGTTTGCTTGCCGCGGGCAACAGTCGCGCTGACTGACGGAATGTTCTGCCAGCCGGTCTGCACAAAGGCGCCTTCGGAGCCGGGAGCATCACCGGGCATTAGGCCTTTATGACGAAGCCACCGGTAGAGACCCACGTTGCGCAGCTCATCGTCATACTGGTCGAGAGTGGTCATGTAAGCGGTCAGCGCCTTCAACGGCTGGGCATACATGGCACCCATGGCACCGTCCGGTTCTTCCGAGTGAATGTAGGAACCCTCAAAGCCAACATAGCTCTCGGTATGGGACAGCGAGCGTCGTATACCGGTGTAGAAAGTCACGTTGGGAATCGCGATGGGAGAGAACTGGTTATCGTTGTCAGTCTCAGAACCTTCACCGACAATCCGGATCATATTGTGCTCACCGGCGCCCTGAGGCATGTGGTAGATCAGCAGATCCTTGGCCACATCCTTATTGCCGGGCATAAAGGCCGGACCATCCTCTTTGGTATAGATACCCTCAAAGGTTTTGGTTTGCAGGCCATCCTTGTGCTGCAGGATTGCCCACTTCATTGACCATTTCGGGTTAGGCAGGCCGGGAACAATCTTGGTGACGATATCCCCCGGAGCACGCTCCCAGGTAATCCGGTTGCCATGGCAGGATGCACAGTTAAAGCCGGCCCATGAGCCATCACCCTTATAAGGATCGACAGCTTCGGCGTAGCGATAGCCGGCCCAACCGGTATTTGTCGTCATACCGGAGTGTTTTTGCGGACCGGTGCCCAGCAGGCCGGGAATTGGTGAAGGCATGGGGTAGCGGTCAAAGTGCACTGGCTTGATCGCTTCATCCGGTACCTGGCCGGGTACGTTCGGGTAGGCACCGAACAGGTTTTCCAGATCCCAGGCTGAACCACCGGCAACCGGGTCTATCGAGTTGTACTGGAAGATGGCATCCCAGCTCAGATCCCGGAACTGGTGGGCCAGACCCAGGTTATAATCAAAAGACCAGAACACTTCGCGGCCTTCTCGCACCAGTTCTTCAAACCCCGGGTTGTTCACCTGAACTGTCAGACTGGTGCCGTAAGGTTCTTCGGAGAGTTTGGAAACCACATCGCATTTGTGATCGAAATCACCAATGATCCGGCGGGTAATGGCATCGATCACATTGTGCGGTTCACCGGGGCGGGTATACGACGAGTTATAACCATCCCGCTTTTGAATCTGCAGGGTCAGTGCCAGTTCACCGCTTTCAACATGCACAGGCACGGTGAAGCTGACCCGGCTGTTCTCCCAGGACAGAATATCCTTGTTCCAGCGATCAACGACTTTCGTCGTCTCATAATTGACTTCATCCTGAATGGCGAGCTTTTGCTCGAACATGGTCAGGTCAGATTCCAGAACCCGGCTTTTGCCTATCATGATCTTGGTAAAATCAATATCCGGGCCGGCACCAAGGCCACTGCCCGTCAGGGTAACAGTATCTCCGGGAGCGATAACCGGGATTTGCCCCAGGGCAATGTTGTAAACAATGCCATTCACTTCCGCAGTGTTGATGATGGGAGTGGATACGTTGGCGGCAGAAGCAGTTCTTTCCTGCTCCCTGGCACCATCAAAGGTGCAGATGTGCTCCTGCTCCGGAAAACTTCCGGGCAGTTTGCAGCCAGCGAGCAAGGCTGCAGCCCCTGCCCAGACGGCGATACGATGCATTGTCGGGTCCCCTGATTTTATTATTCTTTTTGTGGACTATCCGAGAGGGATACAGCAGGCCATTACCCGCTGAAACGACAATTGATGACTGATACTGCGTCAGTCAAATCTTCAGCCGGAACAAAGATGCCTTTTTTTGTACTATGGTGCAAATAATGAAGACAGGTGTCGGGTATTTGCTGTGATTTTAATGTGATTGGTTATTGGGGATTGGTTATTGGGAAGTGGTGAGGGGCACCGGATACTCATACACACCTTCAAAGCGAGTGCCGGGTTCATGGATACTGAAAATAATAGTCAGGGCATCGCCGGGAACATTTTCTGGAAGATTGATTTCAGCCTGGTAGCTTTGCTCTTCCGCGCGGAATGATAGTGGGTGGTCTTCAAGCCAGGGTTCTTCTCTGTCTTTCATCAACAGGGTCACACTGACTTTTATATTTTTGTGGATACGACCGTCCTTTTTGACTTCGACCACCGGTATAAACACCTGACCGGGCTCCACCTTTTGATTCTGGTAGCCCATGGAAAATGTCAGGCCATTTAAAAACGCAGGGCTTTTTAACCAGACCGGTCCTTCTTGCTCATCAAGTGTTGGCTCCTGCATACCGCCGGCCGGAAGGAGTGTGGGTGATAATTCGTTTTGCGAAGCAGGCTCAACCTGATTCGTTTCAGCGAGTTGCAGCGGTGCAGAATGCTTCCAAAGGTCTTTAAGTGATTTACCGTCACGGCTGTAGCTGATAGTCATACCGAGCATGGACTCATTATCCATCACCACCACTTGCCACAGCGCCTCTCCTTGTTTGAGCGTTAGCGTAAAGGCATAGGTCGAGTAAGTCTGTGTGTTGGCTTTCCGTGGTACCAGACCTGTCCAGGTCAGCCCTGCAGCACCTGAAGAGCCGCTGCTCAGCAGATTGCCCGACAGGTTCATAATCAGTTCGTGCAGAAGAAAACGACCCCGGGCGCTCAGTTCTTCAGCCATCAAGGGCGTTATGGGTTGAGACGCTGTTTGGCTTTGCTCTGAAGACTTCATGGTGCACTGGCGCGGGCTGACCATCTCTCCCATACAGGCCATGCTCAGTTGTTGGTCCGAAAGGCTTCTGAGCAGATCGGCTGCCAGTGTCAGAGTCTGGCTGTTGAAGGCCGTCCCCATAGATTCCTGCCAATGGCGGTAAGGGTAAACAGACTGTTGTGACGACAGGTCAGGCATCGGGGCGGGTGGAATCTGTCTTGGCCACTGACCAAAAGCCAGAGTCTCGATATCCCACATCTGCTGCTGGCGAATCACCGACAGCAGGATATTGGCGCCTCTCAGCATCACCTGCGCACTTTTATCCGTGTCTGTCAGAGATAACCGGATACTGGCATCAGCCGAGGTGGAACCTATTTCGGTAAGTGTGTTGAGCATCCGAATTTGCTGGTTCAGCTGCAGGTAACCCTGTTGGCTCAGAGCTGTCATCAGAAAGCTGTGAACTGCGATCCTTTGTTCTGGCTGCAGAGCAAGCCAATGGATACCCGGCTGGTCGCCGGACATCATGTTCAACTCTTGCTCGGAGAACCAGCTCTTCAGCTGGTTGAAGCGGTGTTCTATACGGGCCTGCTGCTGATCGTGCTGTTGCTGCTCCAGCTCTTTATACAGGGCGGTGTGGCGGCCATCACCGGGCATATCGCCTGGCTGGGCGGCTGTGACCAGCTCACAGAAGGCCACAATAATGATGAGATAAGCCAGATACTGGCAATAGACTTTCATGGCAACAACTCACTACTTTGCATTTACATCGACCCGGTGCGCTGGATGTGCCCAACATATATCGACGAAAACGCGAGTGAACGGAGTCAAAAGCCTGTCTGATGGAGAAGCCAGCTGTGCTGGTGGAGAAGATGTCTGATTAGAAAATACCCCCTGAACACAATGGTTCAGGGGATAGGCGGAGGTGGCTCTATCAGCTTTCGTTCTTGATGATAAAGAGGTTACGGGTCAGAACATTATCCGCATTGTTGGGCGGATAGCCGCCGACATGGGTCTTCACCAGCCTGTTGGAAACGTAGGTGTAGATCGGGGCAAAAGGCATTTCATCGATTACAGTCTTCTCTGCAAGGGAGTACATCCGCTCGCGCTTCTGCTTGTCCTGAGTGACCATGGCATCGTTCAGAATCTGGTCAAACTCGGCACTTTTCCAGCCGGAGAAGTTGTAGTCGTTGTCGCCAAGCCAGAGAGCCAGCATGGATGATGGATCGTTGTAGTCTGCAACCCAGCCAAAACGGGCGATATCGTAATTGCCGGCCTTGGTACTGGCCATCAGCTCTTTGAAGTCCACCCGACGGGTCTTGACCTTGATACCCAGCTCTTTCTTCCACATCTGGGCAATCGCCAGTGCAGTCTTGGTATGTGCATGCAGGTCGTTCAGGGAGATGGTGACTTCCAGCGGGTTGGATTTGCCGTAACCAGCTTCCGCGAGCAGCCTTCTGGCTTCATCTTCCCGCTCTTTACGGGTCTGCAGTTCGTAACCCAGCTCCGGCTTGATAAAGCCGCTCATATGTTCCGGGGTGAAACCGTAGGCCGGAACCTGCCCCTGTCGCATGATGTACTTGGCAATCAGCTCACGGTTGATGGTGTAGGAGAGTGCTTTTCTGACCCGAACATCGTCAAAAGGCTTTTTGCGGGTATTGAAGTAGTAGAAATAAACACTGCTCTGGGGAGATATATGAATCTGCTCAGGATACTTGCGCTTCAGTGAACGGAACTCATCCAACGGAATGGTGGATGTCATATCGATCTTGTCTTCGGTGTACAGCGTAAACTCATTGGTCGCATCTTTGACTGGCACGAAGGTGACTTCGTTAATCACTGTCTCGCTGTCATTCCAGTAATGGCTGTTACGCTCCAGTACGATGGACTTTTCAGGCTCGTGACTCTTGAGTTTGTATGCGCCATTGGTGACCAGGTTTCCTACCTTGGTCCAGTCACTGCCGTATTGCTCGATCAGGTTCTGCGGAACCGGTGCCATGGAGAAGTGCCCCAGCATTTTTACAAAGTAGGGGATGGGCTTATCCAGGGAGATCTGCAGGGTTTTATCATCCAGAGCCAGTACTCCGAGGGTTTCCGGCGCTTTTTTACCATCGGCAATTTCTGAGGCGTTGGTGATAGCGGAGTTCTTCAGATACCAGACAAAGGGCGCTTTGGTCTTGGGATCTGCCAAACGGCGGAAGCTGTAAACGAAGTCTGCGGTTGTCAGTGGCGAGCCATCGGACCATTTCAGCCCGTCCCGCAGGATAAAGGTGAAGGTCTTACTGTCCGGTGAAACCGACCACGACTCGGCAGCACCGGGAATCACATTACCATCAAGATCCTGAGTCACCAGGCCTTCAAACAGGTCAATGGCGATATTGCCGTCGGATTTGGTTTCGATCATCTGCGGGTCCAGTGACGACGGCTCAATGCCGTTACCGCGTACCAGACTCTGCTGATCACTCAGCTCCACACCTTCCAGAGCCGCAGGCTCAACAGCATGAACTGTGGTGGCAATCTGCAGGGAGCATAGGATGGAGAGGGTACCGAAGACCGTTTTAAGGGTTTCTGGGCGAGAGAATAAGGACAATAAGCCCCTCGCAGGCGTTGTCCTGAAGTTGTTCGACATCTGTTAGTCCCGATTGTTACAGGCGTTATTATTCTTCGATTTGTTATTGGTAGCCTGGATCGCAGGCCGCCTCGCCGTCCCTGGTCTTTTTTTAAGAATTATTACATTGCGCCTATTTGCATACAACGTGTGTCGTATTTTGTAGGTGTAGCAGGGGTGCCAGTGTGACTGAGTTCCCAAAAAACGGTATTGCACCGGGGAATATAATCCTTAGAGATTCAATCAGGCATGAATGCTTTGCAGGCCGTGTAAAGGTTGTGAATAGGCTCTAAGCTTTGGGGAAACGAAAGGAATCGGGCAGATTCTTATGAAGGGTCTTTGGGAAAGGCGTGTTGATGATCGACAGGTATCGCTGGCTTTAGGTCTGGCCATTCTATTGTTGCTATTCACAACACCTTCACAGGGAGATCGTGATCCGAAGGGCAAGTCCCGTATTGAGGGGCGCTGGTGGCAAAGTGCTGCGATTGATCCAAGGGTCTGGAATGTGCGCTTTAATCGTGTCTCCCAGGTTGCCTGTCATAACTGCTATGAACCCCACCTGTTTACAGATGAAACCGGCGAAGAGTTACCATTCTCAAAAACGCTGGATCATGTAACAGCTGTAGAGATTGATATCTGGGATACCTACAGCCCTCTGCCACTCAGTACTGGTATGAAAAGAGACTGGTATGTGCGTCATGGTGCCTGGGGCAGCCTGTATGGAAACCACAGTAATTGTTCTGCACCGGGTAGCCTGTCAGCCTGCCTGAAAGATATTAACGATTGGAGTGATCGCAATCCGGGACATTTTCCCGTGACGATTTTTCTGGATAAGAAGCAGCGCTGGAGTCAAAAGGGGCAAATGCGCCAGTTCAGTGATTTGTCCTGGCTGTTGAAAAAAGTGTTCGGCAACAAGCTTTATAAGCCCCGGCATATTGTTTCCCTGAATGATGCCAAACAACAGGCTCCCAAAGGCTGGAAGTGGCCGCTGGTCAAGGATATGGCCGGACGTATTATCGTCGTAGTCAATGGCGGGAATTTTTTGCTGGATAATGCTACCCGGATGATCAGTCCGGACAACTCCACCTACAACACCACCATTGATGAGCTATCGCTTTTTCTGAATACCGCAGCGGCCTTTGCCGGGCCCTATGCCTACTCTTCAAAGGACTTCTCCCGACTGCCATTGAATATGACCAATACCACGGTCTTTCTGAATACCAATCACAGTACGGCCAGACAGTCTCTGTTTGAATTGATGGAAGTCAGCCGGGGGCGGCAGCTGGTCAGGCTCTGGAATGTGGATGATATCGACTTCTGCTCCTACCCATCACTGGGCGTCTCCTATGCGGCTTACTATGATTTTCGGAATGTTCATTGCAAAGGCTATGTCACCGTGCCGATTAACCGCACCTTTCGTGACTCCGAGTCTATAATTCCTGAACGCTAACCCTAAGGTTACGGTGAGCCACTTTTGCACCTATAGAAGAGGGCTCGTATAATTCCCGCCTTTAAATTTCTCAGTTCCTGACAACTTTCTACGGGATACCACCATGGGTTTTAACTGCGGCATCGTTGGTCTGCCAAACGTGGGCAAGTCCACGCTGTTCAACGCTTTGACCAAAGCGGGCATTGATGCCGAGAACTTTCCGTTCTGCACCATCGAGCCAAACTCCGGCATCGTGCCAATGCCTGATCCGCGTCTGCAGGCTCTGGCCGCCATCGTAAAACCTGAGCGTGTTCTGCCTACCACCATGGAATTCGTGGATATCGCCGGTCTGGTAGAGGGCGCATCCAAGGGTGAAGGTCTGGGTAACAAGTTCCTGGCCAACATCCGTGAAACTGACGCGATTGCCCACGTTGTTCGCTGCTTTGAAAACGACAACGTGATTCACGTTGCCAACCGCATCGATCCTATTGCTGATATCGAAATCATCAATATGGAACTGATCATGGCTGACCTGGACAGCTGCGAGAAGCAGATGCAGCGTCTGGTGCGTGTGGCCAAAGGTGGCGACAAGGACGCAAAGGCTCAGATCGCCGTTCTGGAAAAACTGATCCCGGCCTTTGAAGAAGGCAAGTCCGCTCGTTCCGTTGCCCTGAGCGATGACGAGAAGAAGATCATGAAGCAGTTCTTCCTGCTGACTTCCAAGCCAACCATGTATATCGCCAACGTTGATGAAGATGGTTTTGAAAACAACCCTTATCTGGACAAGGTGCGTGAGTTCGCAGCCGCTGAAAATGCTGTGGTTGTGCCGGTTTGCAACAAGCTGGAAGCGGAAATCGCTGAGCTGGAAGATGAAGAGAAGGCCGAGTTCCTGGCTGATCTGGGTATGGAAGAGCCGGGTCTGGACCGTGTAATCCGTGCCGGTTATGAGCTGCTGAACCTGCAGACTTACTTCACTGCCGGTGTGAAGGAAGTTCGCGCCTGGACTGTTCCTGTAGGCGCAACCGCTCCACAGGCGGCTGGTGTTATCCACACTGACTTTATGCGCGGTTTTATCCGTGCGGAAGTGACCGCCTATGATGATTTCATCAAGTGCAACGGTGAGAAGGGCGCCAAGGAAGCTGGTCTTCTGCGTCTGGAAGGTAAGGAATACATCGTTAAAGATGGCGATGTCATGCACTTCCGCTTCAACGTGTAAGATTCTTCTGCGTTAAACAACAGGTCGCAATTGCGGCCTGTTTTTGTTTGGGGTTGACCAGAATGACAGCGTTGCACTGCGCTGGTGCGATAAGGCTTCTTGTAGTTTTAGTGGTAACTTGGGTCGGATAATAATAAGAAGGTCAGACCCCATGAAATTTCAATCTGTACTGCAATGGTGCGGATTCAGTGTTTTGCTGATGTTCCTGTCAGGTTGTTATGAAGACAAGCAAATGGTGCTGGATCTCAGTGGCAAGAAAGGTTTCTTCGATTCCGGATTTCCCTCGGACCTGCGTCGTAATGACGATGGTTCCATCGACTTCAACAGTTTCCCACAGCCGCTGAATATTACCATTGGCAACTATGTGCGCTGGGCGGAGCAGGACCGTTTTGGTTTTGCCCCCAACCTGCCGCTGTATATGCGTTTTGAAGGCAATATCTCTCCGGATTATCTGAGCCTGTCATCTGATCCGCGCAGCTATGCCCGGGCCGATGCCAGCATCCAGCTGGTGGATATTGATCCGCGTTCCGATGAACGGGGAACCCGTTATCCCGTTCGCGTCTCCTATCGGGAAAAGGGCGATGAGTATCGTCCGGATGGCTTGCTTCAGGTTCTGCCAGCCGGCAAGCCGTTGAAAGAAAATACCCAATATGCACTGGTGGTGACTCGAGAGGTTTCTCCAGACCATGCCAATAATCTGGTTCCTAATCCGGTACTCACGGCTCTGCTTGATAGACGTGATCCCCGTTCGGTAGATGGAAAAATTAAATCCGCCGATGCCAGCCGGGCTCTGGCTATTTATGCACCGTTGGCTGAGCAGCTGCGCTATGACGGTATTGCCAGTGACGATGTGATTGGTGCCATAGTATGGACAACCGGTCACCCTTCTTCGGTGATGGGTAATCTGGGACGTTGGGCCAGTGAGCAGCCGGCTCCTGCTCCGGCCAGTGAGTTCCGCCAGCTGGAGATGACGCCGGAGTATTGTGTGATTGGTTCCAGCTGGAATGTGCCGGGATTACAGTCAGGCCTGTTCCCCTACGCCCTGACCGGCGGCAAGATCAAATATGATCATCAGGGTAACCCTGTCGTTCAATATCAGCGGGAAACGCCGCTGGTGATTACCATTCCCCGGACAGACATGCCTGCAGATGGCTACCCGATGATGTTCTACAACCATGGTACGGCTGGTTATGCCGATCAGGCGCATCAGCGTGGTGAAACGCTGGCAGATGGCACGCTGAGTCAAGACGGCAGTCCGGCACAGGTTGCAGGTCAGCGCGGCTGGGCGACTGCCGGAATGGGCGGCCATATGGGCGCGGACCATGAAGACAGTACCGGTTTTCTGAACGTGATTGCCGATCTGATCCCCGGCCTGTCCCTCAATATCGGCACCTATAACTTTATGAACCTGGATTCCATGCGCGGTAACTTCGAGCAGTCGGTGGTGGAACGGGTTCTGTTCCGTCGGTTGATTGAGAATCTGGAAGTGGACTCCAGTCTGTGTCCGGGAGCAGAGTCTGCTGATGGCTGGCTGCGTTTCGATAATGACACCCAGGTGGTTATGGGCCAGTCCCTGGGCGCCATGACCGCAATTGCTCAGGCTGCGATTGATCCGAAACCTTTCCAGGGTGTGATTGGCTCAGGAGCAGGCAGTTATAACCTTGGGCTGGTGATGAACCTCTCGGTGACAGGTTCCGAGCCTCTGGGCAATATTCTGGAGCCGCTGTTCTACTTTACCGGCAAGAATGATGTGGTCGATGATCCATTCCATCCGCTTTGGCTTCTTTCTCAGCAGGCACTCTCGTCTGTGGACTTTGCCATCAATGCAGCCCGCTGGAATCGTGATGCCTATGCGTCCATAAATGCGCCGCATACCTTGATCGTCGAAGGCTACTTTGATGACTGGGTTGGCTTATATAACCAGAAGCCGCTGCTGGTGGCTTTGGGAACCGATCTGTTTGGTGCTGAGTTGCCTGTATCTGAGACTGAGCAGCTTTTGCCTGATCTGGAGCTGGCCGGTTATCAGCAGTGGGTGTCTACGGTTGCAGGGAATCGGGATGGTCGTACAGCAGCGGTTGTTCGTTATGCCGAAGACGGCATCAAGTCCGGTCATCATGTCGTTTTCCAGCAGGAAGCGGCCCGGCATCAGTATGCCTGTTTTCTGGAAAATATTGCTGAGGGCCGGGCGCCAGCCATCCCTGTTCCGGGCGGTAGGCAGATGGACGGTTGCTTTTGAATGGCAGGGTGCCTTTGAGGAGAGTGACTGATCGGCTATGATTCATTCATTGTGGGCATCTATTAGCATCTGCTGATGAAATCGAAGACGCTAATGAAGTGGGCCCACTGTGATAAAAAACAGAACCATTTCGAGTGGAGCCGCCCTGATGATCAGTCGATCTGTCGCAAAATTTATTCTTCCAGCTGTGCTGGCTGCCGGTGCCATGTCTGCCCAGGCCATGGAATTCAACAAGGCTGATGATGCTGTAGACCTGCGTAAAGCCCAGATGGGTCTGGTTGCAACCTACTTCGGTGATATGGGAGCCATGGTCAAAGGCAAGGCCAAGTTCAATGCCGAACAGTACAAAACTGATGCCGAGCGTCTGGCTGTGCTGGCCCAGTGGTCTGCTACCGGCTTTGAATCTTCTACCTACATGAATTCCGATTCCAAAGCCAAGCCAGCTATCTGGGAAGATAAGGCCGACTTTGACAAGAAGATGGCTGAGTTTGCAGAAGCAGCTGCCAAGCTACAGGTTGCGGCTGCTGGTGGTGATCTGAAAGCCAGTATCCCGGCCTTCAAGGCTGTTGCTGACACCTGTGGCTCCTGCCACAAGCCTTACAAGTTCAAGTAAGGCTCCGTCAGTATCCAATCAGGCCAGAATCAGAACTTTTTGGTTCTGGCCTTGCCAGTTGCTTTCTTCTTCGGTTTCGGAGCTTTGGCCCGTACCGCCTGAATTGCTGAAAACAGTTCATCAAGATCTTTTCGATATTTCACCAGTGCAGCACAAAGATCCGGTTTCTGTTGGGGTAGCTTTCGTGCATCCAGAGCCGCCAGTTCATCCACATTCCCGGTGTGCTGCTTTAAATGGTTGAGGCTGTTATCGGCTTTCTCTTTCAGGGACAGTAGATCACCTGGGAGCTGGCCAGGAGGGATGGAAGCACTGTTTGGAACATCCAGCCCGGTCATGGTGAACAGGGTGTTGATGTCGTCGTAGTGTTTTTTGTAGTGTCGATAGACCCGCTGTACGCTGCGGCCAATCTTTTCAGGTGCGATGTTTTCAGATGCCATGATTCAGCCTGTCAGAGTTTCTTCAATTGTTTTTCCAGGACACTGATCTGATCCTTCAGATGCGTAACCTTGGATTGTGAAAGCATCACCACCAGGGGATCTTTCTGAGTCTTTTCCAGAATATTGTTGTACTTGTCTTTCAACTCGTTGAGCTTGCCCTGAATTTCCAGTTTGGCGGCTTCAGCCGGTGATGGTTGGTTACCCCGATCTTTAATCTTGCCGATCTCATCTAGAATGCGCTTTTCTGCACGTCTGGCGCCATTGAGCTGATTATTAATTTTGTTGCGGATAATCAGCAGGAACGGGTTTCTTCGTTTACCTTCCAGACTGCGAATATCACCACGGACTTTTTTCAGATCGTTATTCAATGCTGCATAGCGCACCTTGTCGGAAGCCATCTGAACATTGTGGGCGGCGATTTTGCCAGCAGCCTGAGTTGTCGAGTCCTGGATGCTTTTCAGTAAAGTGCTCACGGGTTTGAAAAAATCGAAGGCACCACGATGCGGCGGTTTGAACGGTGCCGGATCGGTGGTATTCCAGCTGATTGGTTTGGTCTGCAGTTTCAGGTCTTTCACCAGACGACGCTGGGCAATAATGCTTTCCACATTATTGGTTGAGAGCATCAAGGCGCCATCGCCCTGCTGTTTCTCTATCTCTTCCAGCTTGTTCAGAAAGTCATTACTGCGCTTTAGACCGTACTCTTTGCTGAGCTCGGCAAAACCGATCAACCCTTCATCAACAAAAGCGCCGGCCATCATCATGGCTTGATCCGGCTTTAGCCCGAACTCTTTCCCCGCACTTTCTATACGACTCTGAACGCCTGCATCTTTGGAGAAGCGCAGCAGCTTCTCGGTGGAAACGGCGGGATTCTTCCGAATATTCACGAGGGCTTTGGTGGTGTTGGTCAGCGTTTGTTGCACACGGCTGCTATCAATGCCGGCTTCTTTAGCAATCTTTTTGAACTTGCCGGTGTCTTTGGTCATCACCGCATTGGCAAGATCATTAAAGACCTGAGGTTCCATTTTCAGGCTCTGGGCTGCGGATTTGAACTCTCGCCCAAGGAAGGTATTGACCGACTGCGAGGTCTGGCCAAGCATCTTGTCCAACTCTTCTGCGCTCAGGTCGAACTGGTTTCCGAGAGCCTTGAAGCCATCCATGATTTTGTCGGCTTTGTCTGCGGGGATGCCCATTTTTCCGGCCAGCTCTTTAAAACGATCCCCTTCGTTATGGGTCAGTGCCCCGAGATCTAGAACCTGACTGGGGATCAGTTTTGAAGCTTTGGCCATGCGGGCAACGTCATCCGCAACAATGCTGGGGACGACAGCATCGGCCATGCGGGCTTTCGGGCCATCCACAGCTTTGAACAGTTTCTCCAGCCCCATTTGAATCTTTTTCCCCATAGAGCTGGTCGGGGAGTGATTCATCTTGCCCAACTGGAAGAAGAACTGCCCGTCATTGCCACTGGCTTTGGCAAAGGCCAGTCGCGCCAGATCTGATTTATTAACGTCCAGAGAGTCGGCCATTTTAGAGAGGCCCAAGGTGAGCATCTGGCTCTGCTTTTTGGTGAGCTCTGGAGGCGGTGGTGGTATCTCGGGCTTGGCTGGAGGCTTTTTATCCTCGGCCTTCTTTTCTTCAGACGGTTTTTTAGTGGGAGCTGTTTCTGCCGGAGCGGGTTTGGCAGGTGGAGCTTCCGTCTTTTTCGGCTCAGGCTTGTTCTCGGGTTTGGTTGCCTGTGGAGCCTGTTCCTTTTGTTTCTGTGCTGTCTGTAATGGATGCGGCTCCTGAGATGGCGGCTGCTGTTGCGGAGCGACCTGAGGTTGCTGCTGGGGAGTGGAAGTCAGTGGCTTTTGAAGCTCGGGCCTGTCCGCATTCCTCAGATTATTCAGCCACTGCTGCAGCTGTTGCAGATCATTGCTGACCGGCTGGCTGGTAAACTGGTTGACGCTATTGATGACCGGCCCTGACTGCCCGGGTCTCTGTTGCTCGGCCGCTCTCGGGTCTGACTGGGGACCCGTCTTTTGAACCTGCGTCTGTTGTGGTGGTGGACCGAGCGGACGAACACCGCCGCCACCATTCACATTCATGGACATATCTGACTCCCAAAACCTGATTCAGCAAGCGTCAGGCATTGAGAATGCCTATCGGCAAACTGCCCGGTATCCTGAAAAATCAGCCCTGCAGTGCCTTTAGTTTGTTCTGAGCCACGTCCAGGTTCTTCTTCATATCTTCAATAACCGGACCATGGACCATTGGCCCTTCATCGCCCATGGATGACGACAGCTTGGTGAGATAGGCAATGCGCTGTTTGAGGTGGTCAACCTGTTCAGCCAGCTCAATTTTCACGCTTTTTGAGGGAGGAGGTGTGGTGCCGGCATCTTCCATCTTTTTGAATTCACTCAGTAGAGCCTTGTTCTGCTCTTGAAGATGATCTGCCTTCTGTTGGGCTTTGGCCTTCAGCTCCGGAGAAAAGAGCGCAGATTTGCCGTCATCAAATTTCTGCAGCTCCTTCTTATTGTGCTCCATCAGCTGTTCCATCTTGTGATGGCGGATATTGTTGAAGTCCTGATCACCGACGGCCCGCATCATTCGGGCCATCGGGCGCATGAAGGCAAAGCCGGGCTTCTGGTTGTCTGATCCGGAAGTGCGCCAGTCCATCGGTTTGCCATCAATGCCCAGCTGATGGGCCATATGGCGTTGTTCCTTCACATCCCGGAAGGACTCGATGCCCCGGTGAACAACCTCTTTGGGAGCCTGAGCCTTGATCTGCTCAAGACTTTGCAGGAAGGCGTCCGCTTTATTGGCCAGTTTCAGCTCAGCAGCAAACCTCTTCATGCCTTCTGCCCCTTCTTCGATAAAGGTGAAGGCCAGTCTCAGGCTTTCCTGTGGAGGGATACCCAGTTTTTTGCCGGCATTGGCGACCCGGGTTTTGATCTGGTCATCCATCGCCATACGCATGACCTTTTCACCACCAATGCCGGGGCGGGCTTCCAGCTGCTCGAAGGTCATCCGGATTTTGCCTTCCAGCTGTTCTAATTGATCTGGCTGCAATCCTGCCCGCTGACCGAGCTGCATATAGAACGCCTTATCGTTATTCATCAGGGCATTACCCATCGCCATAAATCGCCGAGGAGGAATGCCTAGTTGCCCGGCCTCTTCGCGCATCACTTCCATCAACCGGGTATCGGTTTCTGAACTCCGGTGTTCCATCATGGCCTGCATGCGGTCAGGCGGTATATCCATCTGGCGCCCGGTTCTCTGCATACCTTTCAGAAAGTCCATGGCCTGTTCTCTTGGAATGCCAATCTGATCGGCAAGGGACATCAGACGAGAGCGATCCTGATCGATTCCCCGTCCGAAATCGTGTGCGGCGGCTGGAGGGATGCCCAAATCTCTGGCCATATGATCCATACCCTGCATTGCCATGGTTTCATGGGGATGCATCGGTGGCATTGGAGGATGGGAGCGGGGTAGGGGCGGTGCTGGCGGCGCGGCCTGTTGATGTGACTGCAGCCAGCTGTTCATCTGGGCAAGTTCAGGGGATACCGGCTCAGAGCTGAATTGATTGATGCCGTGAAGCTGTGGTCCGGCTCTGCCTCCGGTAGCTGGCGGCTGATCAACCTGAGGCTGTGCCGGCTGCTGCCCGGGTCTGGATATGGGAGGTTGTGTTGTGGGTGGCTGTAAGGGGCGGATACCGCCACCACCTGGAACCTGCATGGACATAAAAGTCACCGATAACGCCTTTCTATCAAAGCGTTATCGGCGGATTGGGTGGAGTCTGGACGAGGAGCGCTTGCTGGATGGTAGCCTGCTGTTTCCCGCACCCATGGGCAGTCCCTGCCCAGCGGTGCTAGTCGGCCATCCATGGCCTTTGGAAACATCAGACCACCACCTCCCAATATCTGTGAAGTTGAGTATTAGATCAGATCCAGCATCCAGGTGATCACCATTACGGCAACCAGTATGGCGACGGCCAGAACTTCCCAGGAGCCACGGTCCGGTTCTTCATAGCGGCTGCTGATCTTACGGCGGCCATGAATCATACCCTGCAGGATATCTTCCTTGTGGAAGATAATATGGAACAGCACGCCGGCAATATGCACAGCCAGAATACCCAGCAGGATATCGAAGTTGATGGAGTGGATGGTGGTCATCAGGCTGCTGAAATCGCCGCTGACAAACCGTACCAGCGGGCCATCAAACAGAATGCTGTCGTTAGAGAACAGACCGGTAACGACCTGCACGGTCAGACAGAGCAGGATAAACACCACGCCCCAGCTGCCCAGAGGGTTATGGCCGGGGTAATCCGTTTTCATACCATTTTTCAGAAAGCGGATTGTGGTTTTAGGGGATAGCTGGAAAGCCTTGAAGCGGCTGAGGTCGCCACCCCAAAATCCCCAGAACAGCCGGAATATCAGCAGGCTGAGCACAACAAAACCAAGGATCACATGGCGATCCATATCCCCTTCTTCGCCGGTGTACCACAAGCCGGCAACACTGAGAACCAGTAGCCAGTGGAACAGCCGGGTAGGAATATCCCATACCCGAATACTGCGCAGCTTATCCATTGTGCCCCCTGAAGGCATGAACATCCTGTTAACTCAATAGTAGGCCTTCAGGACTGTTCGCTATGACGGAATCAAATTTCTTGAAGTTGCTTCTTGAGTGAATCCGGTACACCAATAATGGTGATGGTATCCCTTTCCTTGTCGTACTGGATGCGGGTTCCCAGAACATCGGAGTCGAACGCGATATTAATTCCTTTGTCCCGACCTGCAAAGCGAATAAGTTTCTTCAGCTGACCACGGCTCGGCTGTATCTCCGGCATCACATCATAGTCGCGGGTATTGATAAAACGCTCAAAGCTGTCCGGGGATTCCTGGTTCACATGGGCAGACAGCTCATCCAGAGAAATGGTCTTGTACTCCTGCAGCTGGCCGTCGCAGTATTCAAAGACTTTCTTCTTAACCGTGTTGCGTTCGGAATCCGACTCAATGGTTTTGCAGTAGTCGGCTACGGCGCCCATCAACTGCTTGGTGTCGTTCTTGGTATCACCAGTTTCTTCACAACCCACAAATGTGGTGAGGCAATCACTCAGGCGACGACCTGCCTTAGGCTTGATCCAGGAGATATAGCGGGAGCTGGTCTGGTTGCCCTGCCACTCACTCAGATTGATACGGGCCGCAAGACTGATACGGGCCAGATCGATATGCATCGTATCGGTCAGTTCCAGATTCTCGGTGATGGTCGTGCTGGTTGATGGCGGCAGGGTTGCAACCAACAGGTAGTTGGTCAGGCCGCTGGTGTAATGGGCAACGACAATAAAGCCGCCAGGGAACATGCCGGCTTCATCCAGTTTGTTTTTCAGGCCTTCGGCCACGGTCAGACTGAAGTCGGTAAATGACTCCCGTTCTTCAAGGTAGTCTTCTAACTGGGTGCGGAATGGTGTGGCTTCACCACCGAATGCACCATGACCTTTGTCGCCTTTCTTGTTGTAGGCGGCAACCAGATCCTCGAGAAAACCTTCGGATATATTGTTGCTGGCCAATGGGGTGGCACGGGTGCGCAGCTCGGAGGTTTCCGCATCAGGCTGGCGTTCAATTCGATGGACAATAAGATTGGTAATGCTCATGGGACGTCGGCTGCTGATTCAACAAAACGCCCATTATACAAGTTCAGCTCCGCTTTTCTGGTCTGGAAGTGCGGCAAATATTCGCGCCACATATTTATCGAGCTTTTTCCGACTCCCCTGCAGGTGTCCGGAGAGCTGCAGGGCAATGTAACGATCCAGCAATATACGGCTATGTTCTTTTGATTTTCCGGCCGCAGCCAAGGCGTTGGCAAAGCCCTCCTCAAGTTTCACCACTGCTTCTCTTATCAGAGGGGAGAGAGTATCCCGGTGACCTTCAGTCATGGCCATCACCAGCAGGCAGCCACATCGATAATCCTGAATATCGTCATGACGATAGCTGGTTGAGAAAAACAGCCGCAGGCTTTCCAGTGGCGGGTGATTGCGTCGATAGTGGTTCAGCCGGGTCAGCAGCTGCTCTTCAATGTAATAGAGCAGAACATGGCGGAACAGATCTTTTTTGTTCGAGAAGTGGTGGTAGAGACTGCCCGGATTCAAACCGGTCGCTTCTTCCAGCTGTTTAAGCGAAGTCCCTTCGTAACCGTTGCGCCAGAACGGATCAAGAGCGCGGGCCAGAATCTGCCGGCGTTCCAGAATATTGGGGCGTGCCATAATGTGAACCTTCCATGATTCATTCTTTACAACACT
Organism: Parendozoicomonas haliclonae; assembly: GCF_900174585.1. Lineage (GTDB taxonomy): Bacteria > Pseudomonadota > Gammaproteobacteria > Pseudomonadales > Endozoicomonadaceae > Sansalvadorimonas > Sansalvadorimonas haliclonae. Next base: position 164,549 of record NZ_FWPT01000001.1, read on the forward strand.
TCTATTCAGCGAGGGGTTGCCGATATATCCGTGAACTGCCCTGTTGCGGATCCCTTCCAAGAGATGCCCATGTTTACTCACACACAACAGATTCTGAACGGGCCTGCCCTGGCCATGATCGAATACATCCGAAGTTATAATATTGACATTGATACCCAGCGGCTGGAAGCCCTGGACCAGAAGATCCGTCTGCAGAAAGAGACCGTTAGTCCGGAATTTCTTATGGAGTCACGCAGAGTAAGGGAAGAGTTAAAACGCTGGCTGGAAGCCAACCAGCCATGATCGAAGTCGTTAGTTTCGGGTGGTAATCACCGCATCCATCTGCACATTCACGCCACTGGCAGAGTCGGTATTGTAAGTCTGATTGTTAATGGTCACCCGGCTGGTGTTATTGATTGGACCATCGGCGACAGGCTGCAATAATGAGATCACACCACTGTTTTCCAGCTCTTCAATCGTTGTTGTACCATCACTGTTCAGCAGTTGAGATTCCTGCTCACTCAGTTCTTCACCGGCAGCAGTAGCCTGCAGAGCTCCTGGTACCTGAGCTTCTGAAAGCTCGGCCACATCAAGGGCCTGCAGCGGGAAAGACTTGGACGTAGAGCGACCGTAGCGAACCGGCGCTTCAGGATCTGGCTCTCGATAATCCGGTGGATACTGGTGAAAGTTATCGCCAATATCGTAGGTCGGGATATCAGGATTATCGACAGGCTGTTCTTCAGCGGGCTTCTCTTCTGCTTTAACAGGCAAGGTCAGGAGCAGCAACAGGGTGCTGAGCAGAGGAAGAGAGCGAGGCGTGGTAACGAACAGTCTGGCCATGTCAGGTCTACATTATTGCTTGTTGTTCTTATTATTGTGGCAGCTAACGGGGAACACTGCGCAAGACTACAAGGTTACTCTATCTGTTTGGCATAAAGCTGCATTGACCGTAAGCTTTGCAATAACAGGTTAACAGGTCAATCCCACGGATTGCACTCCTCCCTATTATCGGGAAAGCTCACACAAACCGCCCTGACGGAGAATAACAATAATGATCAGGCTTTTGGCTGCTCTCGGCATGCTTTTCTTTCTTACAGGTTGTACCTGGGATCGTACCCTGGGCGCCTTCTTTGATCCTGTCGATGGTCCACGCTTTCAGGCTCCCGGTGCCGCACCGGAAGATCGCGCCTATCTGGTGATTTATCGCCCCTACAGCGAATGGGCTGAGGATGAGCTGGAAGCACCCTCCGTTTATGTAAACGGCGATGTGGCGGTGAATATCAAAAGCAACGGCTACGCGCTGTTTAATCTGGAGCCGGGAAAGTATGACGTTGTACTGAAGCGTCCGGCCTTTGGTCAGGATCTGTTCTTTATGGAAGACAGTTTTCTCGAAGAACAACCGGTGAACTTTAATCGTATTGGCGGCTTTCAAATCAATGCCGCAGGTGGCCAGACCTATTACCTGCGTTACTCCGAGCTGACTTCACCGCCCTACGATCCGGCCAGTAAGCAGGAACTGCTGGGTGATGGCCCTTTGCAGTTTGTCAGCTGGCGTTCCGGAAAGGATGAGCTGGGGCAGACCCGGATGCTGCAACCGTTGATGGTGCTGGCGGCACCGGAAATTGTTGAGGTTGTGGAAGAGCCTGAGCAGGAAGAAGGCAGCTGGTGGCTGTTTGGTCTGGATACAGTCGAGCTTTGGTAAGCCCGACTGTAATTATTGCGTATTAACTAAAGCGACTGAAGTCAGGAGCCCGCTTGGCAGCAAAGGCCGAGAAGGCTTCTTTGGCTTCCTCGGACGTCAGTCGCTCACCAAAGGCGGCCATCTCTGTTTTAATCATGGTACGTACTTCTTCCCGCTGAGCTGAAGTCATCAGCTTTTTACCCAGACGTACAGATGCAGGCGGCAGCTGAGCGATCTGGGCCGCCCGGGCAATAGCCTGCTCAAGGTAGTCATCACCAATACCATTCACCAGTCCGGTGCGCAGAGCTTCTTCTGCGCCCATTGGCTCTCCCAGCACCAGCATCTCAAAGGCTTTGCGATGTCCCAGCAATTGTGGCATAAGCAGGCTGGAAGCATATTCCGGGCAAAGGCCAAGGCGAGTGAACGGCGTCTGCAGGTGACTTTGCAGACCGGCATAGACCAGATCACAGTGCAGCAGCAACGTTGTACCAATGCCGACAGCCGGACCATTGATGGCAGCAATCACCGGCTTGGTGCATTCCAGCAGCGCGACCATAAAACGGGAGACTGGAGAGTCTTCCCCCAGTGGTGGATTTTGCAGAAAATCACCCAGATCATTACCGGCGGTAAAGCACTCAGTGGTGCCGGTCAGGATAATGGTGCGGATTTCCGGGTTACTGTCAGCTGAAATGATTGCAGAGCTGAGGGCGTCGTACATGGCGTGGGTCAGGGCATTTTTCCGCTCAGGACGGTTGATGCTGATTATCTGGGTAGCCTCACGCACTTCAGAACGGACATGTTCGCTCATTGTTACCCTCTCTTAACCTGTTTGTTGTTATATGGCGGGTGGAACAGTCTACATTGTTCTCCTCGGGATGTTCAGGGCATAAGGTTAATAACAGGTGGTTCAGGGACTGGGTAAACAAATGAGATTGAAAAAATATCAGCGGGAGCGATAGTTCAAGTGAGTGCCTTGATGACAAGAGCAAGATTTTGGAGAAAGCTGGGTTTGCCCATTGTTTTGCTCCAGGCTCTTACCTGTATGGCCGAGATCACTCCGGGACAGGTTATGGATAACAATCGCCCTGTTGTGAACAGCGGAGCGCTGGCTGAATTTATCTCTCGCAAGGTTCCCGAATTTAGTTGGGAAGTGCTGGGTGGGCAGAAGCAGAATGGGGTGAATGTCATTCATCTCTCCATGACGTCACAAAGCTGGAGCCCTGCGGGTCTGAAGTTCACCCCGGCTCTTTGGCAACACCGAATAACAGTTGTGGTCCCTGATGGTTATCAAACCGATAAGCCGGCGATTCTTCATGTGACCGGTGGGAGCCGCAACACCCGCGATAATATCAGGGGTTATGAAGGGTTGGATCAGCTGGATCTGGCCGCGCTTGCCCGTGACACCGGCACGCTGGTGGCGGAGATCAAGGATGTACCAAATCAGTATCTGTTTATTGAGGGAGAAAGCCCTCGCAAGGAAGATGAAATTATCGCCCGAAGCTGGGCAGCGTTTCTGAAGGATCCCACCTGTACTGATTGTCCGGTGCAGCTTCCCATGACCAGAGCCATTGTTAAGGCGATGGATGTCGTACAGGCATTGATGAGTGATAAAGCCCCGGAATCTTTTATCGTAACCGGCGGTTCCAAGCGGGGCTGGGTGACATGGTTAACGGCAGCTGTTGATAGCCGTGTGGTTGCCATTGCACCGATGGTGATTGATGTTCTTAATGTGCAGCAGAGTCTTGATCATTTGAAGCGCGTTTATGGTCATTGGATTCCCCCGCTTCAGCCTTATATGGCCGAAGGCCAAAATGTGATTGACCAGCTACATACACCCGCGATGCATCGACTGATGGAGTTGGTTGATCCATTCTCCTACCGGCGTTATCTGACGCTACCGAAGTATGTGATTACAGCCTCTGGAGATGACTTTTTTCCGCCAGATGGAACCCGTCACTATTGGTCCGATCTGGACGGCACCAAACTGCTGAGAACCTATCCCAACAGTCGGCATTATATTTACCGGGAAGATGCGCAGAGAGTAACGGATACTATCAGCAGCTTTGTCGGATATATTTTGCAGGGTAAAGAGTTCCCGTCACTGGATACCGAGAAACTGTCTGCGTCCGGCGGTGAGCTGATGGCATCAGAAAAACCGGTGCGGGTGACGCTCTGGCAGGCTGTGAATCCCAATGCCCGGGACTTCCGAAAGACTACGCTGCAGCCGTTGGGGGAAAGCTATAAATCTTCGGATTTAAAAGCCTGGTGCACTGAGGTGAAATACAACAAGGCTTTCGTGCGTTGTTCTATCGATGTGGATATCAAACCGCCAGCATCTGGTTACAAGGCCTGGTTTGTTGAGCTGGCATTTGAAAATGGTTCTTTGCCCGATTTGGTATTAACGACACCGGTTGAGATTTTAGGGGCTGGTTCTTAAAGACTTGCTCTTAATACTAGCGGCCTCTGAAAACTAAAGACTGCGGTAAGCCAGCGGAATAACTCTCTCACGGGGTACGCCCTGTTCCCCCAGCCATGCTGCAAAACCCAGAACCGCTTTGGGCTTGCCGAACATGAGCCAGCGCGCATCGCGAAACTTATGGTCCGCCAACAGAGGCGTAGCTATTTCCGGTAGCTGCTTTTTGCTTTCGACGGTTAAGGTGTTTGCGTCAGGAATGGCATGGCCGGTGAGTTCACCGCAGAGCATGATCTGAGCTGATACTCTGGCATCATGCCAGTGGATATCATCGGCGACAGCCAGGGCAGCCCCTATCCCTTGCTCAACACCCACCACCACATAAGCACTGCTGTCATCCGGATGGTAACAGCACTCTCCACCCAGGCCATTCAGCCAGAACATTTGCCCCTGATGAGCTTCATCGAATAGCCAGGCCGAAAAGTCACCACCCACCTTTCTGTGCACATGAATTCGCAGATCCGGCTCTGCCCAGGGACGGGAGATCAAAGTGTAGCGGCTTCCTGCAATCTCTTTCTCCCGGGACAGAGAAAGGAACTGTCCGGGGCGGTAATTGATAGGCAACCGTGGTGAGAAGGTTACTTCCAACAGCGTCGGAGATAACAGGTTCTTACGGGTAATAATGGCCTGCATAGGTTGCAGGGCACGGCGAAGAGGTTGGACTGTGAGAGAGGATTCGGGATAACACTGGCAGGCCAGAAATAGCTGATCTGATTTTTGCTCCTGGGTTAAACCGATTTGGGCAGCTGATGGAATCAAACCATCTGTTGCTTGCAGCATGCAGGAATGACACAAGCCTGCTCGACACGACCAGGGCACCTGAGCGTGATTTCTCAGCAGGGTATCCAGAACGGATTCACCCTCGGCATTGTGGTAAGTATTACCATCGAATTGAATCTCAGCCATTGGCTTGATCCCGACCTAATACACCGTTATCTGTGAACTGTTTATTCAATGTACCAGCCCAAGATAAACATCTTAAGGGCTATTGCAGCAATAGAAATCTTTTCTGCTGTGCTGTGGCAGACACCTCGGCCTCCGGTGATATAATGGCGCCGCAAAACAACAATTTAAATAAATTATTAAATCAAGTCGGATGAGGGAGTCCAACATCATGGTCGTGATCCGTGAAGATGATGTTGTGCAGAGTGTCGCGAATGCGCTGCAGTTCATTTCTTATTACCACCCCGTGGACTTTATCCAGGCTGTTCATAAAGCCTGGGAAAAGGAAGAGTCGCCTGCTGCCAAGGATGCCATGGCGCAGATCCTGATTAATTCCCGTATGTGTGCCATGGGCAAGCGTCCGCTGTGCCAGGATACGGGCATTGTGACGGTCTTCGTGAAAGTGGGCATGAATGTGCGCTTTGATACGGAAAAGAGCCTGGATGACCTGATTAATGAAGGTGTCCGTCAGGCCTACACCCATCCTGACAATGTGCTGCGTGCCTCCATTCTTGCTGACCCGGCAGGCAAACGTCAGAACACCAAAGACAACACGCCTGCGGTTATTCATACCGAACTGGTGCCTGGTGATACCGTTGATTTTCAGGTAGCAGCCAAGGGCGGCGGCTCTGAGAACAAATCCAAGCTGGTGATGCTGAACCCATCCGACAGCATTGTGGATTGGGTGGTGAAGACTGTGCCCACCATGGGTGCGGGCTGGTGTCCTCCGGGCATGCTCGGTCTTGGTATTGGCGGGACCGCTGAGAAGGCGGCGGTAATGGCCAAAGAGTCTTTGATGGATCCTGTGGATATCCATGAATTGCAGGAGCGTGGCCCGCAGAACCGTGCCGAAGAGCTGCGTCTGGAAATCTTTGAAGCCGTGAACAAGCTGGGCATCGGTGCTCAGGGCCTTGGTGGTCTGACCACAGTTCTGGATATCAAGATCAAGGACTACCCGACCCACGCAGCGTCCTTGCCTGTAGCGATGATTCCTAACTGTGCGGCCACCCGTCATGCGCACTTCGAGCTGGATGGCTCCGGTGCGGCTGAACTGACACCTCCAAGCCTTGATGACTACCCTGAAATCAGCTGGGAAGTGGATGAGAATGTTCGCCGCGTTGACCTGAATACTGTTACCAAGGAAGAGATGGAAGCCTGGCAGCCAGGCGACACTGTTCTTCTAAGTGGCAAGATGCTCACTGGTCGTGATGCGGCTCACAAGAAAATGGTAGATATGCTCTCCAAAGGTGAAGAGTTGCCGGTTGATCTCAAGAACCGCTTTATCTACTACGTGGGCCCGGTTGATCCGGTGCGTGATGAAGCTGTTGGTCCTGCCGGTCCAACCACCTCTACCCGTATGGATAAGTTCACCCGCACCATGCTGGAAGAGACTGGTCTGATCGGAATGATCGGTAAGGCTGAACGTGGCCCGGTCGCTATTGAAGCGATTCGCGATAACAAGGCCACTTACCTGATGGCTGTTGGCGGCGCGGCTTACCTCGTTGCCCAGGCCGTGAAAAAGGCTGAAGTTGTCGCTTTCCCGGAATTGGGAATGGAAGCGATCTACGAGTTTGATGTGAAGGATATGCCGGTAACAGTTGCTGTAGATACCCGCGGCAGCTCTGTTCACCAGACAGGTCCTGAAGAGTGGAAAGCCAAGATCGCCCAGTTTGATCCGGTGAAGATGGTTGAAAGCTGATTCCATTGTCAGTGAATAACAAAGGGGCGCTTTCATAGCACCCCTTTTTAATTTTATAGGTTTAGTAATATCAGGCTTTTTCGGCCCTGGGTTTTGATGATGGTTTGCCCCGTGTGCCATTCATTCGGATAGATCCCACAGCCTGCCGACTGTTTTGGGGTAGTTGTACCAAGGGGAAAATGTCCGTCAGACCCTTGCGAATCATCTCTTCCGTCTCTTTGGCCAAAGCACGTGCATCACGGGTGCTGGGCTTGAGTGGAGGGTGGTAGACCAGATGAATATGGATCTGTTTCTCGCCCAGCATCTGCCAGATATGCGGCACCAGACTGTCATCGCCAATAAAAGGTGCTCTGGGATGAGGGCGTCCGGCTTCGCAGTAAGCCAGGGTAATCGGCTGGATAACCACATCACTGGTTATGGCACTCTCAAACAAACGACTGTGGAAGGGCAGCACCCGGTTGCCATCGGAAGTGGTGCCTTCCGGAAAGAACAGAATGCTGTTGCCCAGGCTGAGGTAACAGGACAGTTGTCGGGTAATGGAACGGCTGTCACCTGATCCCCTGCGGATAAAAAGCGTGCCTGTAACCGCTGCCAGCCAGCCAATAATCGGCCATTTGCGGATTTCTGACTTGGCCAGAAAGTGAAACGGCAGGCTGGTGGCCAGAATGGGGATATCCAGCCAGGAGATATGGTTGCAGACCATCAACGTAGTGCCGGTCCATGGGCCACCACGTTTATGGATTTTAACGCCCATGGTTTTGCATAGCAGACCCAGCCACCACTGCTTCAGATTCAGACGCAAGTCATTCACCCATTTGGATGGTGTGCGGGACGGCTCGGCCCAGATCAGCAGCTGGATCCAGAACGCCAGCACTATACCCAGAGCGATAATGCCGACAATGGCGGTGGCCCGCCAGATACGCCGCAGAAGGACAGTCAGGGGAAACTCCGCGGCAGCAGCCAGACTGACTTCGTCCTGCTCGACTTCATTGATTAGCGCGGTCATAGTGTTTCTCGTTTTGATCCGGTCTCAGGGTTTCCAGTTTTCCAGATGGAACCGACGAGCATAGCGTGGGCAAAGGTTGTGCATATCCAGCAGGATAAACACATCGGCGCAGCCAAACTCTTTATCCCAGCAAGGCTCACCACACACACGAGCACCCAGGCGCAGATAGGTTTTCAGCAGGGCCGGAACACGTGCCACAACATTCTCAGGTAGTTGGATAGAAGGCACCGGCGTCTTGGGTTTGGCATTGATCTGAGAGGTATCCAGGTACTTCTGGCGGATATCTTTCATGATGGCTTCGGTCTGGATGCCACCATCATCCATAGAGATGCTGGCGCAGCCGATCAGGAAGCGGAAACGGTTGTCTGCAAGGTAACGGGCCAGTGTCTGCCAGAGCGTGAAGATGGCTGCGCCATCCCGGTAGTTTTCCTTGATACAGGTACGACCGAGCTCCAGAACCTTACCGGAAAGGCTGGTTAGCCCGGGCAGGAAAAACTCACTCTGGCTGTAAAAGTGACCGACCATACCGGCGGCTTCATCGGTGAGCAGACGGGTTGTAGCTATGGCCTCACCCGTGCGGGCATCCCGTACCAGCAGGTGTTTGCAGTGTGCATCGTAATGGTCATTGTCCAGATCCGGTTCATCACGGTTCTGCATGCCGGCCAGATTACCGCTGAATGCACTGTTGAAAACCTCGTAGCGGAGTCTGAAGATATCTTCCATATCCTCTGCGGTTTCCGCAAAGCCTGCCACAAAGGCCGACTCCCGGGCGGGTTTTCTAACAACAGCCTGGCGGGTAATTGATTCCATAGGTAAGCCCCGAATAGTGGTTCCCTGAAAAAGAAGCTCTCAGTAAGAAGACTATGAAAGGGGGCTTACGTTTCGGTGACACTGTGGTGACAGATTTGTGAAACTGGCTGGGGCGGTCAATTCAGGCATCGGGAGGCTCCGGTTTATTGGCTGCAGCAGCGCTGTTTTGCGGCGGAATAATGGGCGCGGAGATCGTTCTTTGCTCAGGAGGAAGCTGAGAGAACTTATTGCGCAGATTAGCCATGTTTTTCTGTTTTGCCTGATTTTGACGTTCAACAATGTGGAGGCGGGGAACATCGATGGCCGCCTTCAGCTGTTTGGTATCGTAACCTGCCTGCTTTAAATATCGTGTGCAGAAGGTGAGACAATTCGAGTGGGGCATCCAGCGCCATTTTCTTCCGGTCACTCTCTGCAGATACTTGCCAGAGGCCTCTTTGGTTTTCGGATCCTCGGACTGTTCAGTGGGTTTAGGCTGGTAGACAAACTTCACATCCCCACCTTCGGCCTTCAGAAATTCCACAAACTGATCTCTGTTCATCACTTCCGGATGAGCATTGGTATCGTTGATCTGAATAAACCGGGCATCATCACTCAGCGGATCGCCAAAACAGAGCAGGGCATGGTAGAGCGGATTTACGGACATACCGCTGAGTACGACGATTCGTGGTGTATGAAAGTGTTTGAGTTCACTGTCAGGAATGCCCTGTGGATAACGGGTACCAAACTCGCGGCTGCTGGTCAGATTCTTCATATCCTGAGCCGCATTCTTCAGCCCGGTTGGGATCACCCCGATAATGGCACTGCGAATAGTGACCAGTTGCTTATAAGCCCAGTTGGACAAGGCCTTGATACGTGATGTTTTTACCGGTTGAGCCGTAACTTTAAAATCCTGCAGGCTCCGGGCCGCCTGGCTGTGCCGGTCAGCATCCGGCTCGGGAAGGTATTTCTTCTCTTCTGCTTTTGGCGTGTTCTTATGTTCAGTGTCGTGTGTTTCGGGGGCCGTTAACGGCTGGGTGGAAACTGATCCGGGCTGGCTGGGCTTTTGCGGGTCCATAGGCATTATTATTCCTTGCTGACCTGATAAGCTTAGCTGTTGGAGATTACAGGTGAATAACAATGACAAACCTGCGTGCATTACTTCAGATGCCGGTTCCTGAACTTGAGAACTTTCAGGAATGGAAATTGTGGTGGCAGAGATATTTTTCTCAGCTTGATGAACAAGGCAGAACTCAAACGCTTGAACAGGCTTTTGTGATGGGAAGCCTTTCCGATCGTTTTGCCTGGGCATTCTCCTGCGGTTACCAGTGGGCGATTCGCAGCCTGTTACCGGCTTTTCAGCAGAATCCTGGCCTTATGGCGTTATGTATTACCGAAGAGAAGGGCGGTCATCCCCGCAGCATTCATGCCCGTTTAACGGCTGATCAGGATGGCTACCGTATCAGTGGTCATAAACGTTTTGTGTCCGGTGGCAGCGATGCTGACCTGCTGTTCGTGGCCCTCAATACGGGTGAGGAACAGAATGGCCGCCCGGTTTTGAAAATGGCTGCTGTTGATGCCGGTAGCGACGGCATCATTTTCAACAATATGCCGGCTCTGCCCATGATTCCGGAACTGGCCCACGCCATGATCGATTTCGACAATGTGTCGTTGTCAGAAGAAGAGCTGCTGACAGGAGATGGTTACCAGAACTACATCAAGCCTTTCCGGTTGCAGGAAGATATGCATGTTCAGGCGGCTGTTTTGGGGATGCTTGCCCGCAAGAGTCAGGATTTGAATCAGCCAGAGCTGGTGGAAACAGCCATTGCCCTCTTCAGCATTCTGGAAACCTGCTGGGAGCGCGGGGAATGCCCGCAAACACATCTGGCCATTGGTGGTATGGCGCCATTGCTGAAGAATCTTCTGGAGACATTTATCGCCACGCTCCCAAGCCCGGAAGAGCAGCAAATCTGGAAAAGAGATACTGCGTTGTTATCGATTGCCGGCAAGGCTCGGAAGATACGTTTGCAGAAAGCCAGAGAGTGGCTGGTGAGTTAAAAAATACAGGCGTACAAACGAATAACAAAACAACACTGGCGTCCTGACATCCCTCGACTACCTTGCTTCCCTTGGTCGGGGAAGTAAGGGAGAGCCAGTTGATGGCCGTTCAGGGCGCTGCGTTTGAGGGCTTGTTCCGAGATAAGGACTGGCGATATATTTCCGTTGTTCTTATCAGCCTGCTGCTAACGGCTTCAGACCTCAGCATGGCTGGTGGGCGTGATAGTCACTGCACCTTCCCTCCGGGAATGTATACGGCTCATCAGATTGGTGCCGGATTTGATGCCTTAACCCTTCTTGTGACCACATCCGGAGATTTCCGGGTCATCTATCGTGTGTTCGACAATGAACAAGCCTCTCGAGCTTCGGGAGGAAACATCAGCCGTGACTCTCTTGTTTATGAAGTCTGGCTGGATCGGCAGACCGCCAGTATGTCCTGCCATGGCGATACTCTTGAAGCGGTTTACGATTCTCCTGATGGTTATCATCTCGATCTGAATCTGCAATGGAACCGTGCGCACTCCTCACTGGAAATCAGCGGTGTGTGGATCGGCACATCGTCCTGGCCACGATGGGCGCTTCGCAATGGATTGGCACTTGCTGCGGTGGGAACTGCCGGCTACACCGGATGGTATCTCTGGCATCACTGGAAGGACGTCAAAGCTTTTGTGAGAGCTGCCAAGTGGTATGCCGGTAAACAAGAGTCGGTCATCATTGCCGGAACCCAATATAAGCGGCCTTTCTCAGAACTCTATGCCAACCTGAAAGGTGACTGGCGCGCTGTCGTGCCGGAAGCGTTCAAACGCTACTTTATTCAGGACCATCTCTACTACCTGACACTTCCGGCTATTGGCGGCACGTTGTCTTCCCTGACTTCATTTCTGCTGGATGGCCAGAGCACTTATCCCCTCGATGGACATGGCCTTATGCAGGAGTCAGTGAGCAATAAAACGGAGTGTCTGATTCCTTCAGGGTATTACCGCGGGCTATGGGGTAATTCTCGAACCGGGGCTCTGGATATTTTGCTGCCTGTGCGGCAACAGGGCGAAGAAACATGGCCGCAGATAACCGTAATCGAGGGGCGACATATTCAAAAATTCCGGACAGAACCCTGGAACTTTGAGTGTCGGGGTAATGAGCTGACTCTGGACTGGGAGTTCTCAGAGCCGGCTTCAAAGGGTTCTATCGTGGCTTACTACGATAAGGAAGGTCGTGTCCTACTGGCTTCCGGCGTATTCCATCGTGATGGTTGGGGGTTGCTCTCGGCAGTGGGTGGGAGCGGGCAGGATGTGATTCTTGAAAATATGTTGTTGAGTACAAAGCAGGACGCCGATGCCGATTAAGCAGACGAATCAATTAATCCGACTATTTTTTTAAGGGCTAACACGTAAATCAGACCAGCTGAGCAATCAGCTGCTGAACTCCTTTTTGCTGTATGGGGACTCTTGCCCATGACTCCACTCCAGAAATATGGTCTGTGGTTAATAATTTTTTCTGCTGCCTCGGTTATCAGTCAGTATGGTTCCACCATACCTTTCTCTTTGGGAACCTGGTTCGGGATTGATGTCTGGTTGCCGCTTTCGGCCATTACCGTTATCCCGCTGTTGGATGTGGGGCGTTCATTTGTTCAGCATTATGCGGAACAGGCAGAGGTTCCTTTCCGGAAAACTCTTTTCCACATGCTGACTATTCCAACGACAGTGGCATTCTTTTGTTCCTGGAAAGCCGGTTTGCCTTACCCTATTTTTCTGGGAGCCATCGTTGCGGTGAATGTGGGGGGATATATAGATATCCGGGTGTTCCGGTGGGTGCGCTTTATCAGTGAGAAGCCCCATGTTCGGATGCGCTTCTCCAATGCTGTAGCAACCGCATCTGGCTCTCTGGCGTTCTTTCTGATTGCCTTCACCAACTGGCCGGTTGCACTCGGGCTGCCCACAAATGATCTGGCCAAGTCCTGGGATATGATAACGGTGGGTATTATTGCTCAGGCCTGCACTATCTGGGTGGCCGGTATAGTGATGGCGCACATCATTGCCTGGCTGATTGAACGGCTGGAGTCTGATGATCGGGAAGACACTGTCGCCGCCGAAGTGTCTGCCCAATCTTTATCCGAAGCCGATTAATCGCTTAATCCATGCCAAAGGATTTGATATTGAAGGTCGCGTCTGGAGATTGTTTCAGACGCGCTGTCAGTTGAGGGAGTACATCCTTCAACTGCTTTTCCAGCATCCATGGCGGGTTCACCACGAACATGCCGCTGCCGTACATACCGCCAGTCTGCTTGCCACGTACCTGTAGAGTTACATGCAGCCACTTCTGAGCGCCCATACGCTCAAGATTGCGCGGGAACATGCGGGAGTGTTCGCTGTCGAGCATGGGATACCAGACCGCATAAACACCGGTGGCAAAACGCTGCATTGCGCCTTCCAGAGTCTTGATCACAGTCTTGTAATCGTCCTTGACCTCATACGGTGGGTCGATCAACACAAAAGCTCGGCGCTCGACTGGCGGCAGGAGTGAAATCAGGCCTTTAAAACCATCGGTGTTGCTGGTGCTGACCCGGCGATCGCCCTCGAAGTTACGGACCAGATCTCGATAGTCCGCTGAGTGCAGTTCAAACAGCGCCAGTTTGTCGTAGGGGCGCAGCAAAGCTTCTGCAACAGAAGGGGAGCCCGGGTAAACCTTTAGCTTCTCGCTATTGCTGTTGAACTCACGAATCACATCAAGGTAGCTGGAGAGTTCCTCGGGAAGGTTCTCAGCCTGCCAAAGCTGACCAATGCCTTCCTGCCATTCGCTGGTTTTCTGGGCAAAGGCGTCATCCAGTGCATAGCCGCCGGTTGCGGAATGGGTGTCGATATAGCGCAGCGGTTTTTCTTTTTTGGTCAGGTGTTCAAGCACCAGTGTCTGAACAAGGTGTTTGAGAACATCGGCGTGGTTGCCGGCATGAAAGCCGTGTCGATAACTGAGCATGGGCCTGTTGCCTGACCTGATCGAATAAAAAAGGGAGGCGGACTATAACTGATGTTTGCGCCCGATGTGATAGCGAGTGATATCACATCGAGCTTACCATTAGCCTGCCAGCAGTTCTTTTTTCAGCGTTTTGCTGGCAGGTTTATGGCCCAGCCAGATGGCAAACAGAGCCTTGCGGAAATCATCACCCTGAATAGTGATTACCTCTTTACCATTTCTGTAGGCCGTCACACCAACCTTTGGAATACCTACCAAAGTGAAGCTTTCGCCTTTTTTGATTTCAGTTTTGGAGAAGACCTGCATAAAGGTGTTAATACGCTCCTGCAGCGGCGCGACATTACCATCGGTGGCTTCTTTAAAGCCTTCCTCAACAGTAGAAACCATTTTATCGGAAGTGATCAGCCCGGAAATAATATCCAGACGCACAGCGGACAGAATTTCGCCATCCAGGATGGGAGCAGCTTTCTTCTCTGGCTGGGTGGTATAAAGGGAGGCGACATAAACATCCACAAAGAACTTGGAACGAATGCCGGCACCGTTAAGGTTCAGGGTCTTGCCATCTTCTTCAATGGAAGGTTTGAGCTGGACGCCACCTACCTCTTTTGCATGGGCGGAAGTGATAACAAGCAGGGACAGTAAAAGAGAGGAAAGGAATTTCATGAAAGCGCTCCAGTAAGAAACTTCCGCCAGCAGCCAGACAGCAGCAAGAGAAGAGAATTATATTAGCATCGCCATGAACAGGGGCTGTAGGCGTTTTGTGTTGCCAGCCATCACGTAATATTTACAAGTTCAGGTCTTCAGTTACTGAAATCATACAGAATCAGTACCAGCCGGTACTTGGCTGGCGGTTTGGATTGCGTGGTCTATCTTTCCAGCTCCGAAAATAGCAGGCGGAGCTTACAAATGTTGAAGTCTCGCGATGTTGTCCTGGCTGCCGGACTTGTCGGCGCACTGTTCGGTACCGCAGGAATCAGCTCTGCCCATGCTGGTAATGCGGATACTTACGAGGGAACAATCTCCATCAGAAACAATACTGGAACCGTATTTGTGGTTTCGGGGTGCAGTGCTGATAAAAAAGACCACAACCGCTGCTCGCTGACAACTACGCCGGTTATTCTTCAGCCTGGTGATGTTAAAGCTATTGGTGATGTTAATAACACGTCCCATTCTGCTACCGGGAAGTTCACCCTTAATGTGCAGGGAATCTCGGATCACTTCTATCTGAAGTACGCACTGGATAAGCATGTCAGTGAGTCCAGCTTTTCCATCGATGATTCCGAGCTGGGTTACTCCGCGTTCGTGGATACCACGCTCTGTGACCGTTCACCCAATGCTCAGGGCACCATGAAGTGCTGCACTTACACCAAGAAGCATGTTCACAAGTTGTTCTGGGAATATAAGTACGACTGTGAAATCCCTATCACCATGTCCATGGAATGAGTCTGTACGGATGATTGTTTCTATTTCCTGAGCTTAAGGAGCATCAATGTCACCGGCGGAGTTCAGTCAATATTTGATGATGATCGTCATGAGTTGGCTGACACCATCCGGTGATCTTTACGACGCTGCCTGTATCGGAACCAACCTGATATTCCGTGAATATCATCAGGCTATCTGTCCCGTTAAGAAACCATGGTCGGTTATACAGCAGGAGCTGGATTATGAGCTGTATTATCCCGGGACGACGGACAATGGGAAGCGTTATCCACTGATCATTTTGTTCCATGGTGCATCCGGCGCGCACAGCCAGAGTATGGACAAACGCCGTCACTATTTTCTGCAGCAGGGATATGCAGTGATGGTGCCGGACAGTTTCTCCCATAATCGGGTGATGGAGAGTGTTTCTAAACACAGCGGAAGCCTTTACGCACCCGAAGCAATGAGTGGAGAAGCTGCTTTTGCCGACCAGCCTCAGTTGGAATCAGTTTTTGAGCGTTTCTCGGATAAGGTTTCGCAAGGCATGGCAATGCTACCTGCAGTGCGGGCAGCGGATGTACTCGTCTCGTTAGAGTTTGCTCTGAGTAAAAGCCATATCGATCCGGATAATATTCACTTAGTGGGATACTCCCATGGCGCCTCCGCCATTCTGGAGGCTGGGGTTCTGTCAGCTTTAGGTAAGACAATTCCGGGGGCTGAGGATACTGCAGACCTTGGATTATTTGAGAAGGTGAAATCCGCCTCTCTTTATTACCCAAGCTGTCGTCCGGGTAATTATTATCCGTGGCATGGTCGATGGCCTGTCGTTCCGGCTTTCATGCTGCTGGCCTCAGAGGATGAGCTGTGTCGCCCAGCCCTTTGCCAGAAGGCTAACCGTCAGGCCAACAGCTTTTTTCCTGAGCCGTTGATTGAAGAGACGATATTCCGTCATAAGCACAACTTTGATATGCCGGAATATCCGGAAAACTATGCCCCCGACGATGAAGTTCGGGCCAGAGAACAGGTTCTGGGCTTCATTCGCAGGCACAGCTCAGGTTGGTACTAAAACTCTATACTGGGTTTATCTGCCAAAGGACTGGTCTGAGAGTATGGATGCTCCCCCGATTCCCCCACGACGTAGTATTTCACTGACCGGCAGTGTGGGTGCTCCCCATTCCCAAACCGAAAGACCATCGACGGAGTCGGTTAAAGCTCCCCGTAAATTCCATGGTCGCAGCATGGCCCGGTTGAATCAGTCAGCCAGATTGTTGCCCGGAACTATGGAAATGAAGAGTTCGACCAGTACACCACATGTTGAACTTGCTTCCCGTGATATTAAACCTCATCCGCCGGAACCCAAGTTAGCCCGAGTTATCTCCCTGCCCGTCATGCACCCCCAACCCAAAAATGCGGGAGAGGCCGTCAGTAATGCCTGTTCCGGAATTATGAATATGGAGGGTGGTGACACGGCTTTCTACCTTTCGTTGTTAAAGCCCGATATGCCTTATGGCGAGTTGCGGGATCTGGCCTGGAATCGCAGTACGACCAGTAAGTTGCCATCGGAGGCCCTGCATACTGCGCGTCAGGCCTGGGCAGTTCGGAAGGGACAGGAGTTTCTGGCCAAGAATCCGGGATTGTCTCTTGATCGGGCAAAGCACCAGCTCAGCTCTGAACTGACGACCAGAAAGGTGCCCCAGCGTTATGTGATGGAAGCTATGGTTGCGCTGGACTCTTTACAAAAAGGGGAGCAGCGCAATGTCAGTGCCAAAGGGCAGCAGCTGTATTACATGTTGCATGCCAGTGATCCCGGTAGTCTTTCAGACACTTCCCGTATGATGGCTTTTGCGAAAGCGCTGGATCAGCAAATAGCTGTAGGGCGTATCAACTCTGAACATGTACTGCAGATGTGTGGGGATATCCACCGGTCAGCCAATACCGAAGAGATGCCGATGGATATCAGTTTACTGATGAAGCTGGTTCAGTTGGATAAGGCCGTAGAGATGGGCGAAGAGATGCCACCTTCTCCGCCACCTCATCGTCCGGTTCCCATTCCGCGAAAGTCCAGACCGAAACCCTCGCTACTTTCAGGTTCGTCGCGAGGGACGAACCATGCCGACCGAATGGCTGGCGTTGGTGATCAGCTTAAGCTCTCCCATACGCCCAGTCTTAATGAAACCCAGCGTGTGGAATTAAAGCAGGCCTATGGCGTAACAACGGTTCCTATCAAACTGAATGGTAAAGAGATTGCTTACCTCTTCACCTCGTCGCCGGATGGTAAGCCCAAGGACAGGGTGTTGTTTTCCTGCCATGCCTCTGGTCGTAACAACCGCCCGAAGTTTCAGAAGGACCTGTCGACGACAATGCTGTTTGCTGGAACCCGCAATAATATCCTGACATCCCGTACACAGTTGTTTGCCGAAGGGCTGGCTGCAGGTAAGGCGCGCTTTACTGATGATTCTCAGATTTATAGCCGTTTGCAGACTGAGGTCACGGATTACACCATAAAGGGGGGAATCCGTACGCATCCGGAGGATGCAGCCCGTCAGTTGGCAGAATTCCGTAAGCAAGATGTCGTCAATGATTTTGACTATCTCTTGCTGGATCGTAATGCACAAGGCCTGCATATGAGCGATTTAATGCAGGCGTTAAAGGAGAGTGGTATTTCTCATAGGCAAATGGTGAATCATCTCTGTCGCCCACAGAGCAGCGATGCCGGAAAATTTCGGGTACTGGATACCCTCGATGATACCGAAGCTTTGAACCTCTCTGCGATTGATCCGGACCTTGATGGGCCGGCTCAGTGGCAGGGTGGATGAATAAAACTGGCAGCATAAAAAACGGCACCCGCAGGTGCCGTTTGTCGTTCTGGAAAAGAATTCCGGTGTCGCTTACAGGGCTTTAATAGCCGCCATCTGCTCTTCCATCTTCTTCAACGCAGTCTGGGCATCAGCCAGCTTGGTGCGTTCTTTCTCGATCACTGCGGCTGGAGCACTGCTTACGAACTTCTCGTTGGACAGCTTGCCTTCAAAGCGAGCTACTTCCTTCTGAAGCTTCTCTACTTCCTTACCAAGACGGGCAATTTCCTTGTCCTTGTCGATCAGGTCCGCCATCGGTACCAACACTTCCATCTCACCAACCAGCTGGGTAGCGGACATTGGTGCTTCTTCATCGCTCTTCAGAGCAGTGAGGTTAGACAGCTTGGCCAGAGAGATCAGGAAGCTGCTGTTCTCTTCAAGACGACGCAGATCTTCTTCGGAAGTGTTGCGCAGGATAACGTCCAGCGGCTTGTTCGGGCCCAGATTCATCTCGGCACGGATGTTACGGATGCCGGTGATAAAGCCCTTCAGCCAGGTGATATCGGATTCTGCCTGCGCGTCGATCTTGCTCTCATCAGCAACAGGATAAGCGGCCAGCATGATTGTGTCGCCTTCTACGCCTGCCAGAGGCTTGATCTGCTGCCAGATTTCCTCGGTGATGTAAGGCATAAACGGATGCAGGATGCGGCAGATAGATTCAAGCACACGGACCAGCGTACGACGGGTGCCGCGCTTACGTTCTTCAGAAGCGTTCTCATCCCACAGAACCGGCTTGGACAGTTCCAGGTACCAGGCGCAGTACTCGTTCCAGATAAAGTCGTACAGGTTCTGGGAGGCGTGATCGAGACGGAAGTCGTCCATGTTCTTGGCGACCTGGGCTTCCACTCGCTGCAGCTCGGAGATAATCCACTTATCAGCCAGCGTCAGTTCAACGTCAACGCCACCCTGACCGCAGTCCTTGCCTTCGGTCATCATCAGCACATAGTTGGCCGCGTTCCAGATCTTGTTACAGAAGTTCCGGTTACCTTCCAGGCGCTTCATATCCCAGTTGATATCACGGCCGGTAGAGGCCAGTGAGTACAGGGTGTAACGCAGGGCATCGGTACCGTGTGGGGTGATGCCTTCCGGGTAGGTCTTGCGGGTCTGCTTCTCTATCTTCTGGGCCAGCTGCGGCTGCATCATATTGCCGGTGCGCTTCTCAACCAGATCTTCCAGATCGATACCGTCGATCATATCCAGCGGGTCAAGTACGTTGCCCTTGGTCTTAGACATCTTGACGCCGTTCTCATCACGGATCAGGCCGGTGACATACACATACTTGAATGGAACCTGCGGCTTACCATTCTCGTCCTTGATGAAGTGCATAGTCATCATAATCATCCGGGCAACCCAGAAAAAAATGATATCGAAGCCTGTGACCAGAACATCAGTCGGATGGAAAGTCTTCAGACGTTCGGTTTGCTCAGGCCAGCCCTGAGTGCCGAAGGTCCACAGACCGGAGGAGAACCAGGTATCCAGCACGTCGTTGTCCTGACGCAGTTCAACGTCTGCTCCCAGGCCATTTTTCTCGCGGACTTCCGCTTCGTTACGACCTACGTAAACCTTGCCGCTGTTGTCGTACCAGGCAGGGATGCGGTGACCCCACCACAGCTGACGGGAGATACACCAGTCCTGAATGTCACGCATCCAGGAGAAGTACATGTTTTCGTACTGCTTCGGTACAAACTGGATATCGCCATCTTCAACGGCGCGAATCGCTTCTTTGGCCAGCGGTGCTGTGCGAACAAACCACTGGTCAGTCAGCAGAGGCTCGATAACCACGCCGGAACGGTCACCGTAAGGCACCATCAGGGTGTGATCGTCGATCTTCACCAGCAGGCCGGCTTCTTCAAAGGCAGCAACGATCTGCTTGCGCGCTTCAAAGCGTTCCAGACCACGGAACTGTTCCGGGATGGTGGTATCGATATCCGCGTTAACAGAGCCGTCCATATTGAAGGCTTCGGCCTGATCGCGGATATCGCCGTTCAGGGTCATGATATTGATCATTGGCAGGCCGCAGCGCTTGCCAACTTCGTTATCGTTGAAATCGTGGGCCGGGGTGATCTTCACACAGCCGGTACCCTTTTCCATATCGGCGTGTTCGTCGCCCACGATTGGAATACGGCGGCCAACCAGCGGCAGGATGATGTCCTTGCCGATCAGGTTCTTGTAACGCGGGTCTTCCGGATTAACGGCCACACCGGTATCACCGAGCATGGTTTCCGGACGGGTAGTGGCAACAACGATGTAATCCTTGCCTTCGCCGGTGGTTTCGCCATCCGCCAGCGGATAGCGCAGGTACCACATGTTGCCCTGCTTCTCCTGGCTCTCAACTTCCAGATCGGAGATAGCGGTGTGCAGCTTAGGGTCCCAGTTAACCAGACGCTTGCCGCGGTAGATCAGGCCATCTTCGTACAGACGGATAAACACTTCCTGAACGGCCTTGTAGAAACCGTCATCCATAGTGAAGCGTTCGGTCTCCCAGTCTACGGATGCACCCAGACGACGCAGCTGGCTGGTAATGGTACCGCCGGACTCTTCCTTCCATTCCCAGATCTTGTCGGTAAAGGCTTCACGGCCGTAGTCGTGGCGGGTCTTACCTTCTTCAGCCATGATCTTGCGTTCAACGACCATCTGGGTCGCAATACCGGCGTGGTCGGTACCGACCTGCCACAGGGTGTTGAAGCCTTTCATGCGCTTGTAGCGGATGAAAGCATCCATGATGGAATCCTGGAAGGCGTGACCCATATGCAGGCTGCCGGTGACGTTCGGCGGCGGGATCATGATGCTGTAAGGGGTGCCTTCGCCGGAAGGTGCGAAGTAACCTTTTTCTTCCCAGGTTTTGTACCAGGTGCCTTCAATGGCACTCGGATTGTAAGTCTTTTCCATAATGCTGCTTCAACCTAATGGGCCGTTAACCTAGCGGGCCTTTACCAAGCGGGCCAGAATATCTAAACGAGCAAGTATACCTGCCATGAAGGGGAGATCGAATAGGAGTTTCAGGAATCCTGCAGGAAAAAGGAGAAGGGAGGCAAAAGCCTCCCGAATGGAAAGTGAAAATCAGGTAGCACCTTAGCTTTTCGCAGCTATTAGCTCCAGTCTGCGATTCGCGATTGCAGTGGCCTTTTCAAAAGCCTGCTGCTGTTTCTTATAGCTTTCGTAGATGTCTGAGGCACCGTCGCGTTCAAACGTCATTTCTGCCATTTTGTCGCAATCCTGTGCCTTATAAGCCATTTCATCTCTGTGGGCTTCCAGCTCATCTCGAGTATCGGTTTTTTGCAGCTTCACTTTGGTCAGATCAAAACCGAGGTACTCCTGATATAAGGCTTCAGGATCATCCACTTCTTTCCGCTCAATATCTCTCTGTTCAAGATTCATAAAGGTTTCAAGTTCAGCCAGAGAGTGCTTCATATGGGGCTCTGGGTTTGTGACTTCAGACACTGTCTTTCCCTTCAGTAAACCAAAAGTGATCAGTACTTTCAGAGCACTCAACACATTGTGAGCCTTGAGTTCGTTGTATGCCCGTTGAATAAACCCTGGTGTGATTCCGTCTTTTACTGTCATGGTATTAACCTCCGTGTATTTTTCGGGCTGATTATTGGGCCGCCAGCAGCTCCAGTTTGTGTTTGGCTATATTCGCAGCCTTCCTGCATTGGTGAGCGAGGTGGTCATATTGATCAGAAAGTTTTTTGTCGCTCAAGCAGGACTGTTCTGCCAACACATTTGCCCTTTTTACTTCGGCAAGCATTTCATCTCGTCGCTTCTCCAGTGATGCCTTAGTATCTGATGGACTCAAGGTCACTTTCTTCAAGTAAGGATGGCGATCAAACTGAGTTGGGTGCTTGATAGCGATAAGGTCTCTTAAAGACATTGTGTCTTTCTTCAGGTCAAATTTTGGCAGGTCATTGTATTGTGTGATCGGGTTTTCTACCGTGGATACCGACCTTCCTTTTAAAAGGCCAAAAGTAATCAGTACTTTCAGGGCGCTCAGGATATTGCATGCCTTGAGTTCGGCATAAGCCTGCTGCACAAAACCGGGAACAATTTTCATAACTTCAACCTCCATGTTTGTTATGCAGATAAAGCTATCACCCGGCAGGCTGTGAAAGATGTAGGGCTTTGGTCGCGAAAAAAGAACTTTTTACCCGTGTTATATAGGGTTTTGTTGATCAGGGGTTACAAATGTGTGTCTTTTTGGGCTTGGTCGCGTTTTTTGCCTGATGCACAGCAAAGAGATTCCAGCCCATATTAACGACTGCTGAGAACGCCACGGCAGGACACAGCAGGGATTTTCGTATCTGCAGTATTGTTAGCCATACTTGCAGGACTGTTAGAGCAGCTGGAGACGCCTTGTGGATCACGAATTGAAAACTCAGGTGATTGCCTGTCCGAACTGCGGGGAGAATATTCAGATTCTGGTGAATGCCGAAGATGAAGGGGATACCTATATAGAGGACTGCCAGGTCTGCTGCAGCCCTATCAATATCACAGTCACTCTTGATGACGATGAGAACATACATGTTCTGGTCCGCAGCGAGGACGAGATGGCTGGGGATATGTGAAAACGGGTTATGATTTAAAAGGTTTAAAGCCTTGAACTCAGCGCACTGAGTAAGCGGTTGCGCAGCTCTTTTTCCATCACCGGCAAATAGGAAGCCACGATTTCATCGACAATATTTTCGATGAACTCCTGACTGAGCGCCGACGACGGATCATCCATGTTGTCGTCTAATACCAGTTCGGAAGCATCCAGGGTAGGAATCTGGTCATTGAGCATGGGAATGCCCTCAACCATTTCCAGGTTCTGGTTGGTATACCCCTGATCCTGAACGTTATTGGACTGGTTGAGTAGTTTCTTAAGGTTTTCCAGTTCGTCCAGAAGCCCTTCGGCCTGATCATCTTTTCTGCTCATGCGGACTGCCCCACTTTCTGGTGTTGCGGGTGCATGCCTCTGTCCCGGTATTGGCGGAAGCGCACGCGGGCCAGCTCAAGAATCTCCGGGGATTGAACAACAACTTCAGCGACACGGCTGAAATGATTGATGTTGTCGGGGATGATATCGCCAAGATTGATCAGCAAGCCATCGTGCTTTTGCAGATCGTCTTCAGAACAACTGATCGTTACGGGCACTTCACCAGCTTCATCAGAGTCACTTGTGGCATGAGGGACAAAGCTGTCTTCCCGGAAAGACCAGAGCAGATCACTCATCGGCTCAATATCCTCTTTTTTACTGAGATGGATATGAGTCTTCACGTTGTTTTTCCAGGCTTTCTCAGCCAGCCGGCAGGCGAATCTTCCCCGTACCAGAGGCGAATCGTCTGCAAGAATATAAAAGCTGACCTGGGGAAGCATGCCAAAAGACCATTTGTTCTGTCGCTGCGAAGTGACACTAGGATATTCAGTGAACAGCAGGCATGGCAAGCTTCTAGTGGCGTAATAGCGTATCCAGATAATCGATAGGCTGACACCACTCGGAGTCATCTTGCCAGCTCTCCTTGATAAACCCGGACTGGGACGGCGTCCAGAAGTCTGCTTTATAGAGCTTGGTATGCGGTCGCAGAGTGTGGTCTTTTACAAACTGATGAATATCCTGATCGCCACTGGGCAGCCCCAGCTGGCTGAACAGTTCATTAAGAGTATGAACGCTGGTATGCATTGTCGGCCTCATGATGCAGGCTTGGTTTCGGGATGAGTCAGTTTAGTCTGAGACTGAACCTGAGACGGTGGTTCTTTTTCCGATGGTTTCTTGAACAGGGGAATCAGCAGCATATTTATAAGGTAGATATACAGAAACATGCCAAAACTGATTACGAAGGCGAGCATGGTTGACTGTCGTTCAACCATATTCGCGATCTGTTGCAGGAATGTAGGATCGGTGAGCTGAGCGTGCTGACTTTCTGCAAACTGCTGGAATATCGGATTATCAGGCGACAGTGCTCCACCAAGGCTGTTCCACTCTGCCTGTTTGACCCGGCTGAAATAGGTGTTGGTCATGGCGATGCCAAAGGAAGCTCCCAGCGTACGACACAGGCTGAACAGTGCTGCGCCATCGGTAGATAGCTCCGGCGGCAGGGTTGCAAAGGCCATTCTCGATAAGGATGCGAACAGCATTCCCATCCCGGCCCCTTGAATAATTTCCGGGAATATCATCCAGAACATGCTGGCCTGTAGGGAGTACTGGGTCATAAACCAGACACCCGTGAAGTTCAGACAGAGGCCAATGAATATCAGGATGCGGGCATCGATCTTGTCCATCCTGCTGGCGATGGAAAACAACAACAACGCAGATGCAATACCGCGTGGGGACATAACCAGTCCACTGGTTTCCACAGGGTAATTTAATAATTCCTGCAACATCATGGGCTGCAGTTGAAGGATGCCAAAAGTACAGACCGCAAAACCGGCCACGCTAAAGCAGGCGACAGCCAGATTCCTGTTGGCCAGCATCCAAACCGGCGCAATGGATGCTTTGGTGATGATGGAGCGACCAATAAAGAATGTAAGAGCAACCAACGAAAGGACAAAAGAGTAGAGAACGAAGTTGGAATTGAACCAGTTATCCTGATTCCCAACGGACAGCACCATCTGCAGAAGACCAATACCCACAGCCATACTGATGGCAATCAACCAGTCCACTGTCGCCTTTCCGATATTGCTGATCTTGATATTCCGGTAGATCATGTAAAGACAGATCAGCCCGACAGGGGCATTGACATAAAAGACCCAGCGCCAGCTCATATGCTGCGTGATCACGCCGCCAATCACTGGTCCAAGAATCGGGCCAAACAGAACGCCGACGGTAAAAATCGCCATGGCTTTGCCCCGTTCTTCTTTGGGGTAAACCTGAACCAGCAGTGATTGAGACAGGGGTACGGCCGAGGCACCAAAAAGCCCCTGCAGTATGCGGAAAAAGACAATTTCACCAAGGGAGTCTGCCTGACCGCTTAAGGCTGAAGTAATAATAAAACCGACAATGGAGATCAGCAGCAGCTTACGTTCCCCGATTCGGCGGGTGAAGTAACCGGCCAAAGGGATCATCACTGCTTCGGCCATGGTATAGCTGGTCAGAACCCAGGTGATCTGGTTGGAGGTGGCTCCTAAAGTCCCCATCATTTTGGGAAGCGCGACATTGGCGATGGTGGTATCAATCAACACCATCATTGATGTGATCACGAGGGTTGCGGTAATCGCTCCCCGGCTGGGTTCACTGCTCATTACTGTGAGGCAACAGTGTTGATGGTGACGGTAGAACTAGCCCCAACCCGAAGTGGGTGATTGCTGGTATCGCTTCCAGGATCAAACTGAATGCTGACCGGAAAACGCTGGGTAACCTTGACCCAGTTGCCGGAAGCATTCTCTGGCGGGAGCAGGGAGAAGGAGGAACCGCTGGCCGGAGAGATATCCGACACATGACCTTTAAATGGCTGGTCGGGATACATATCCAGAGTTATGGAAGCCGGCATGCCTAACCTGATACGTTGCAGATCGCTCTCTTTGTAGTTTGCCGCAACCCAGAAACTGTCGGCCTGCACCAAGGGTGTCAAAGCCTGGCTCTGGTTAATTACGCTGCCAATATGAACGGATACAACCCCAAGCTGGCCATCCTTGGGAGCCGGAATATTGGTGTAAGACAGGTTGAGCGTCGCCTGCAGCAGTGCCGCAGCGGCTTCCTGAACAGCGGGAGCCTGCGCACCTTTCGCGCCCTGCTCGGCAACCAGCTGTGCCATATGATCTTTGGCAGCAGAGACATTGGCTTCTGCGTTAGCGAGTGCGGCTCTTTCGTTGTCTGCACTTTGAGCCGGGAGATCGCCATCAGCGACCAGCTCCATGGTTCGCTTATAGGTCAGTTGTGTATCTTTCAGAGAGGCCGTAGCGGCAATCAGTTCCTCGCTGGCTGCCAGAATTCCGCTGCTGTCAGCCTCATTCTCCTGGCTGGTCAGCTGCAACGCTGCTTTGCTTCTCTGAACCTGAGCCTGATAAGGCGCAGGGTCAATCTGGAACAGGATTTCTCCTTTGTGCACGAACTGATAGTTACGTGCTTCCACTTCTTTTAGTCGTCCACCAACCTGAGCCGCTACAAAAATAATATTGCCGTGTACATAGGCGTCATCGGTGCTGGGGTATTTCTCTTCATGCTCGTAATAAAAGTAGCCGCCGCCAATCAAAATAATGATGACAACCAGAGCAATGCCCCAGCGCGTGGTTTTGGACAGAGGGGTCTTTTCTTCCATTGCTGCAAACGACACTGTTTGAGTGGTTTGGAATAGTCTGAACCGGTACAGCAAAGGAAAGGCTGTAGATGGCCAGTGCGGTGCATGGAGATTAGTACAGCGCCGGGGGTTGTCTACCTGTCAGATGTCTCTTCGACTCTTTCGTAACGCAGATGCGATCCGTCATGGAAATGGCGAAATCCTGCCAATTGCACTGAATTCAGGGTGTGCTGGGCTAGTGTTTATTGTGGATTTACCAAGTCATTTGGGCCTTCCGGTATAGGCCATGGTTAATATCACAGGACGTGCAGTATGAAAATTAACTCCAATGGCCACTGGCAGAAGCTGTTTTCCCCAGAAACAACTTTGGGCAAGGCTCTCCATAGAAGCAAAGATTCTTATATCTCCGTTGTTACCTCGATCAAGCAGTTATTCACTTCCTTAATTAATCTTTTCCGCAAAGATATTTCCGAACGAGACATTAAACCCCATGATGCTGGAACGAGCAGTCTTTCCTCTGGCAGTCAGACCTCTGTGTACGACGATGATACGGATGATTGGGGTGACGCACCGGAAACACCTGGACGGGTTATTCCTTCAGAGTCGTTCGGTTTTCAATATCCTCCAACCGACTTGGCTGGCGAGCCGGATGGTCTGCCTCCGGAAGTTGAATCTGTTACCCCTCAGGCTGCTGAGCTCGTTATTCCTCAAGCAAAAGCGCAACCAAAGCCAAAGGTCAAAACAGAACCAGCATTTGAAACGCCATGGATGGATAGGGCGCCGGAGTTTACCAGCTTGGATAAAGTGAAAGCACGGGCGTCAGAGATCGAGTATCAGCCCATGGAATATGTGCATGATGAAGTCATGGAAGAGATTTACGGAGCTCCCCAGAACGTTACTTTTAACGACTGTGGCACCGTACCACTGGAAGAAGCCTACGGAATAGTAACAGCTGAAACCATGGCAGCCATGAACCCGCTATCTGTACATATTCAGCGTGCCAAATCCGGCAATCCTCCTGTTGAAATATTGGTTGGCGGAAAGCCTGTCTCCCTTGGGTGGGAACAGTTTGTGACCTCCGGTGGATCAAAAACGGTTGTTATTTTGAATACTGAAAAGGAAGGTAGTTACGCACTGGCTATACCATCGGCCAATACCACGGTTAACGAGTGGAATATGGCATTAGATGAGGTGGGGCACTGCCATCAGTTTCGTAAAAAAGGTCTTTTGACTCACCCAATGACCAGACTGGTGGATGTGACATTTGATGGCAAAAAAATTCCAGCCATCCTTATGCGGCCCTTCCAGTCTCTTGATGGTCAGGTTCTTGATATCAAGAAGAACGACCTTCCCGATGATACTCTTTTGAAAGGAGCCTCACTGGAGCTGACACCTGCTGCTGCCAATAGCGAAGAGGAATTAAAGGATATTGTTGGCGGCGTAATACGCGATGCGGCTGTGTTCTCAACCTTCGGCCGGACCTTTACCCGTGAGACCTGTAATTTCTGTATGAAAGACGGGGAGCTTCGGTTGTTCCCCTTCGATACCCAGGGTGGTTATGAAGAAGAGGATGAACAGGCAGTTCTGGATAAAATGTCTAACTATGTCTCCGGGCAGTTGTTGTGCTTGCTGACCCGCGGTCAGCCTGATGAGAAGATCAGCCCGTTTATGAAGTATCTGAAGCAAAACCCCGAATCATTCGACAAGATGTTCCATAACTGGGTTATCGAAGAAACCAACCGTTAAGTCTGATGACCAAAGCCCGGCAACCAAACCGGGCTTTGATCGTTTTGCCCCTCTATAGTCTTCTAATTCGACTCAATTCTTCTCATTCGCTGCTGCTTGAGCTTTTGCGTTATCCACATCCAGATAGCGAATCAGACATTTACCCGCCTCACTCACCCTGTGACGCCCAATTTTCTGAACCTTCTGCTGGTACTGTTCATCAGGGCTTGACCATTCCGGGATGCTATAGACGAATGAGCCCAGTGCCAGACTGGTTTCCAGCCAGGGCAGGGTGCTTGAGCAGTCATTCACGATGCCTGAGAGAGGAAACTCCTGTTCCTGTTGGCTTACCAATGCGGGAAGCTTTTTCTTGGGGGTACGGTCAGGCATAAACCCGCCCACGATATCCCAGTAATGATGCAGCTTGGTTTTGCAGTATTTTGGATTTTGCTTTTTAAGCTGGGAGTGGGTAGAGGCTTCATACTCACCATAATCGCTCTCCCGATAAGAGTGTTCTCTGGCATCCTGCTCACGATAGTAGTGACCATCGTAGGAACCGTAGTAGTGGTCATACTCATCATCACTAAGGTGACGGCACTCATGGTGCTCATCAAAGTAATGATCATCGTAATCATGATCTCTCAAATAGTAATGGTGATGCCCTTCTGTTTCGCCGGAAGTGCTTTTCCCTGCCACGTTATAGCTCTTCAGGCAGTAGAGATTGCCCCCTTTATCGCCCTGACAGCCGTTGGTGACATTGGTGATCACGTGCAGAGGCTGGTGGTAGTCACCAATCACGTGAATGAGGCAGGCTCTTAAAATTCCCCGAACAACCGGGCTCTGGTTCTCAGACAGCTCAGCATTCAGACCACTGAACCAGGTATCAATAAATGTTTTTCGCTGTTGGTGTAACTCGCCGCAGTTAACGGTTTTGGGAAAAGGCAAATCAACGAAGTGCAGACGTTCTACTTTCTGATCTTTCAGATATTGAAGGCGATCCGGCAGTGTCTGGCCGTGTTTGGCAAACACGTTGCCCAAGGTCTGGCTGGCCCACTCGTCCAGCAGGATGGCGGTGGAGGCCATTGGGGAAATATTGCCTTCCGGAGTTTCTACGGCAAACGAGTTCACTGCCTTTGCCAGCTTGGGTTCGAGCTTGGCGATAAGGGCAAGCGCATCCTGGTCGTGAGCCTGTTGAATATCTGGAGGCAGCTGCCGGTAAGCCATTTCTGCAATCATGACATGGACCCGAAATGTCCAGGCTGAGGCTGACAGTGAAAACGCCAGCAGAAGAGGCAGCAGCAAAACGTGCAGCCTGTGATTACCAGTTTTCATTACCATTCCCCTGTAAAAAGGAGCGGCAAGTATAGAGGGTGAAAAAGTACGGAACGGGAAAGGTTTATAACAAAATCAGTTGGGCTATTTGAGCTGTTGTAGGCAGGTTTGCTAATAAAAGACAGTGTTTTAGCAATAAAGACGAACTTTGACGTTTTTGTTGGATAGGGCTTGTTCAGGGAAAGAGTGGAGTAAACCTGCGCCAATTAAGGCGCAGGTTTGGATTTAACGATTACAGCTGGTTCAGAACGTATTGAACAAGCAGTGGAACCGGACGACCGCTGGCGCCTTTCTCAGCACCGCTCTTCCAGGCAGTACCGGCGATGTCGATATGCGCCCAAGGGTATTCCTTGGTGTAACGAGCCAGGAAGCAGCCGGCAGTGATGGTGCCAGCGCCTGGACCACCAATGTTGGCCATATCGGCAAAGTTACTCTTCAGCTGGTTGTCGTACTCTTCAGCCAGCGGCAGACGCCATGCTTTGTCACCGGCAGTGATACCGGCAGCCAGCAGAGACTCGGCCAGTTCATCGTTGTTACTCATCAGACCACTGGTGTGGTGACCCAGAGCCACGATGCAGGCACCGGTCAGGGTGGCGATATCAACAACAGCCTTAGGCTTGAAACGCTCGGCGTAAGTCAGGGCGTCACACAGAACCAGACGGCCTTCGGCGTCGGTGTTCAGGATCTCGATGGTCTGACCGGACATAGAGGTTACGATGTCGCCTGGCTTGCTGGCGTGGCCGGCAGGCATGTTTTCAGCGGCGGCAATCATGCCGATTACGTTGATTGGCAGACCCATTTCCACGATGGACTTCATAGCACCCAGAACGGATGCTGCACCACACATGTCGTACTTCATCTCGTCCATGCCGGCACCAGGCTTCAGGCTGATACCACCGGTATCGAAGGTGATGCCTTTGCCCAGCAGAACCAGAGGCTTGTCGCCTTTCTTACCACCTTTGTAATCCATGATGATCAGCTGACCTTCTTCGGTAGATCCTTTGGATACCGACAGGAAGGAGAACATGCCCAGCTTTTCCATCTCTTTTTCGCCCAGCGCCTTAACGGTCAGCTTGGCAGCGCCCTTGGCCAGTTCTTTGGCCTGAGCGGTGAGGTATTTTGGCGTGCAGACGTTACCCGGCTGGTTGCCCAGATCACGAGCCAGAGCCATACCGTGGCCGATTGCTGCGCCCTGGGCGGCAGCTTTCTTGGCGGCTTCCAGACCTTTACGGCCGGCCTGTAGCAGGGTCACCTGACCCAGTTCTACCAGAGCTGGCTCATCGGCCTTCTTGCTCATGTAGTAATCGAATTTGTAGGCAGCGAGGGATACGTTGCGGGCCAGCTGCTGTACCAGCCAGTCAGCGTCCTGATCCGCCAGAGTGATATCGTCAAAAGCGATGGCAGCGTCAGCAACGCGGGCACCTTTCAGAGCACCGGCAACAGCGGCAAAGATCTTCTGTGCATCAGCAGCTTTTGGCTGCTCTTTACCCAGAGCAACCAGCAGTACGCGCTCAGCCTTGATACCGGTAACGGAAGGAACCATCAGAACCTGGCCGGCAGCCTGCTTGAGGTCGCCACGCTTGACCAGTGCGCTCAGAGCACCGCCAGTCTCTTTATCAACACCAGTGAATACAGGCTCATTTCCGGCTTCTCCGGTGAAAAGAACAAGGCATTGAGTTTGTTGTTTGATTGCGTTACCGCTTTTTACTGCAATTTCCATTTTCTCTCCTGTTTAGAGGCAAAAACCGGTGCGCTCACCTGCGCTTTAATGGATAATGGCCGGTTTAGAATTCGCTGGGTTAAGACACAGATAATGTTTAAATCCAGAGCATCGTATATGACTTTAACTGCACTATGAATGCAGATGGGCAGTATACTCCGAATTTACGGCAGATTTGTACGGATCCAAAGGATTTCTGTCGTGGCTTTTTGTAATGAAAGCGCACTGAGCGCACCTGCGCTTTCATTGTTTGGTTGAGAGAAACTTACGTAACGGGATTTCCAGTTTTGATCGTCCTTCGATATCTCACCCGAGAACTCATTCAGAGCTGGCTGGCGATCAGCGGCATACTGCTGCTGATTATCGTCAGTGGCCGGTTTATTAAATATCTTCAGCAGGCCGCGACCGGTGAGCTGAATCCGGAATTTCTGTTCGCCATTATGGGCTACCGGATGCCCGGCTTTCTGGAAATGATTCTGCCGCTTGGTTTCTTTCTCGCGATATTGCTGGCCTATGGTCGTCTGTATGTCGACAGTGAGATGGTGGTGCTCGAAGCCTGTGGCATGAGCCGTAACAAGCTGCTCGGATATACCCTGATCCCGGGTTTGGCGGTGATGGTGATTGTTGGTGTGATCAGCTTCGTGCTCAGCCCATGGGGCGCAGGGAATGTTGAACGAATACTCAACACCCAGGATGCCATGACCGAGTTTGACACTCTGACTCCAGGTCGCTTCCAGTCCATGGAGAAAGGTGGGAGGGTGACGTATACCGAAAGCCTGAACAGCGACAACTCCATTATGAATGAGGTGTTTATTGCCGACAGCGGCAGTGGCAAACCGGTTCAGGGTTCCCGTGGAGAGATGTCGATCCTGCTGGCGGAGAAGGGCCGTATTTATGTCGATTCCGATTCCGGCAAACGTTACCTGCTTTTGAATGATGGCTATCGTTATGATCTGACCGCCGGCAAGCCGGAGAGTCGTATCACCGAATACACGACTTACGGCATCCAGATGCAGGATAAGGAAATCAGTCCGGTCACACGGGAGAATACGCTGCCGACAACGGAGCTGTTGGGCAGTGACCGTCCTCGCCGTGAAGCTGAACTTCAATGGCGTATCTCTCTGCCGTTACTCGTGCCGGTTATTATCTTGATGGGCCTGCCGCTGGCTCGGGTAAATCCGCGTCAGGGACGCTTCCTTAAACTGCTGCCGGGTGTATTGCTTTACCTGTTCTATCTTGCGTTATTGATTGCTGCCCGTGGTGCTATTGAAGATGGCAACCTGCCAGCCGGTGTTGGCCTTTGGGCTGTTCATGGTGTCTTCGGCACGATTGCTCTGCTGATGTTCTTTGGCCCGCAGCTGCTGATATCCATGAAAGGAAAAACGACAGGGAGTGCCAGTTGATGAAAAAGCTGGATCGTTACATCGGCCTCAATGTTCTGGTCTCCATGCTGGTGGTTATGGTGATCATAGTTTTCCTGGATACCCTGTTCGGCTTTATGACGCAGCTGGATGCCATGCGCGCCAACTACCAACTGCCGCAGGTGATGCAGTACATGTTGCTGACCACGCCTAAACGCATCTATGAAATTATCCCGGTTTCCGCCCTCATTGGCTGTCTGGTGGGTCTTGGTGCACTGGCCAACCACAGTGAACTGATCGTTATGCGGGCGGCGGGCGTCTCTCTGTCCCGTATCGGCTGGGCAGTTATGAAACCGGCGATTGTGTTGATGCTAATTGGCCTGGTGCTGAGTGAATATGTGTCGCCTGTTTCAGAGCAGATGGCGCAGTCCCTGAAAAAGATCACCCGTTCTGCGGACGGTAAATATACCGATGAAGGCCTGTGGCACCGGGAAGGCGACAGCTACATGTACTTCAATGCTGTTGAGCCGAATGGTGTTCTGTATGGCATCAGCATCTTCCGCTTTGATGAGAAGCGACAGGTACAGGAAACCATCTATGCCGAGCGCGCCATCAATCAGGGCAACCACTGGATGATGGAGAATGTTGAGACCAGCACCTATACCGATGGGCAGGTTGAAACCAGGGTTCAAAGCACTAAAGAGTGGCTGACTGATCTGACCACGACCCTGCTGAAGGTCGTTGTCGTAAAGCCAGATGATTTGTCGATGACCGGCCTGCTGACTTATATCGACTATCTCGACAAGCAGGATCTGGAAACCGGTGAGTACCAGTTGGCTTTCTATAAAAAGGTGCTGCAGCCGGCAGCCATCTTCGCTCTGGTATTGATTGGTATGTCGTTTGTATTCGGACCGCTGCGTACCGTCCCTATGGGACTGCGTCTATTCAGTGGGGTGATTACCGGGGTTACCTTTATGATCCTGCAGAACCTGGCTGGGCCGGCCAGTCTGGTCTTTGGCTTCTCACCACTGCTTGCCGTGACTCTGCCGATTGGCATTTGCTTTGTTATTGGTGTGGTGCTGCTGAAGCGGGCAGGCTGATATCTTTCTCTTCTCCAAAAGACAAAGGCTGCAATTTTGCAGCCTTTGTCGTATTGCCTGCTTGCAGCTTAACGATTACTGATCCTTGGCCTCGTCAGGCTTTTTGGTCAGTAATGTGTGTTCACGCTCAAGCTTGGCTTTTTCATTGCGAATTTCGGCTTCCATACCATCAAGTACTTCATTCCATCTGGTAAGCAGGGTTGCTTTCTGATTTTCAAAGTCTTTGGCAACGGAGCGAAGCTGTGACCAGGCATCATAGATGACCGCACGATCCTGTGGAGCACGGCGTCTTGGATTCCGTTTACAGTAGTCCTCTTTGGAGATCTTCTGGAGCTGCTTGTCCAGCTGCTCTATATGTTGCTGGGATTGATATCCATACTTGCCCAGGGTTTCCGCAGCCGGCTTCATTTCCTGCATCTTGCCGTGCAGCGCCTGATAACCCTGCTGCAGCTCTTCCTGGATGGCTGATGGTAGACCTATTTTTTGAGCCAGCTTCATATCATCTGGGCCAAGACCTTCTTTTTTGAAATAAGCACGCAGTTTGCCAAGGTCTTGTAGTTTTTTCGCAGCGCCCTGATCATCATATTTATCCAGAAGGCTCTCAACTTCTTTGCGGGCGGCATCATGAAGCTTGAGATTGTGGTCTGCTGTACTTTCCAGCCACATCCAGCCAGCGGCTACAAGAGTGAATACAGCCGCATAGGTTTTGCGGCCTGGTTGAATAGTGACGTTGGCATATTCCAGCGCTGAACAGGTTGCCCATACGGCTCCGCATGCTACTCCGCCCAGAACTGTGGCCTGAACACTCATCCTGAAAGTATCAAGCAGAGACATAGGCGCAACCACGGTATTCACTGTTCTGTGTCCCATCACCGCGCTCTTTTCGCGGTACCACTCATCCCAGTTTTCCGGGAGTTGCGGCAAAGCTCCTGAAGAAGGGGGCTTGGTATCCATACGAGTTGCCATAGTTACACTCCTTGTACTGTTCAGGCCTGAGTCCGGTTATAACGGAGGGAGAGTAATCCAGAGGTCAGGCGTTGGTAATAAGACCATGGTTGTATAGCCGGTGCGTGGCTGGATCAGTAAAACTGTGGTCGAGCCTGCTCTGTCTGCTATTCCGGATATATAGACTTCACTTCTGGCTGGTTTGCTAACTGTGGTGGCAGGAGTGTCAGCACTGTGGACAGTCTGGTTATCAGTACTGTCAGGCAGGTTCTGAATTTAGGGTGATCTACCTGTCTCAACTTGTGAATGGAGTCAGTTCAGGAACAAGACTATGGATGGGATCTGGAATCTTCCGGTTCGAGAATCATTGGCGGCTGTGGCCAGTACAGTTGCGACAGCTGCGGGTAGCCTGCATGGTCGAATCGTCACCTTTTGCTGGCCGCTGCACCTGAAAATGGCCCTGCGCCTTCCTGCCAATGGACAGTGGGCATTAATGCACACAGGCCGTTGGCTTCCTGTTCCGCCTATCCCTTCGATTATCAGTTTTATTGGTTATGTTCCGGTTTTATTGAAGAAACGAAAAATCGCCAAACTGGTCGCTCAGAGAAAGTTGATTGATCGTCAACTCAAAGCCGATGAGCGAAACTGGCAGCAGGGTAAGCAGGATGCTGATTTCAGAAACCTTGGAGATGCCCAGGACTTTTACACCAGAGAGTGGCGTTATTCCGCGATCGTTGAGAGTCATGGAAAGGTACTGGAGCAGCTGAAAGCTCAAGATCAGTATCTGAATCAGCCCTGGTCTTATCGCGGTCTGGCAACCAAAGTCCTGAGCTATGGTGTTTGTGCTGCAGTGCCTCTGTGTATTATTCCCGGAGGTGGGTTGTATGCTGTTGGTCTCTCACTGTTCCTGCTCTGCCAGAATTACAGCCATGATCGGGGCATCCAGAAAGAAGAGTGGAATCTTCAGCGTACCCTCCGCAAAGCCACGGATCGTTACTACAACGCTGGCAAGAATATTCAATGCTTCTGGGCTGATAATGGCCAGCAGGATGAGCAGGACGGAGGCATTCGTCAGAATCTGGTGCGGTTTATCAATCTGGTACGCAGAGAGAAGAAGGCAGACTGTCCTTATACTCTTGCTCAGTTAAAAGGCATTAACGATTATCGTGAGCGGTTGCCTGATCCGCAGGCCAAGCCGTAATCCAGAGATAGAAGCCGGGAGCTTCTATCTCTGGATCGACATCAGTTGTCAGAGGCCCAGCTTGTTGGCGACGTAGTCAGCATCCTTATCGCCGCGACCACTCAGGTTCACGACAATGATCTTGTCCTTATCCAACTCCCTGGCCAGACGCATGGCACCAGCCAGAGCATGGGAGCTTTCCAGAGCCGGGATAATGCCTTCCCGACGGGACAGGGTCATAAACGCATCCAGACATTCGTCATCTGTCGCACTGATGTAATTCACACGACCAAGGTCTTTCAGGTAGGAGTGCTGCGGACCAACGCCAGGGTAATCCAGACCTGAGGCAATAGAGTGAACCGGCAGCGGCTCGCCATCTTCATCCTGCAGGACATAACACTTGAAACCATGAACGGCTCCCGGCTTACCGAGAGTCAGAGTTGCGGCGTGATCAGGCGTATCCAGACCTTTACCGGCTGGTTCCACCCCATAGATCTCAACGTCGGTATCGTTCAGGAATGCGGTAAACAGACCCATGGCGTTACTGCCGCCACCCACACAGGCAACCAGCGCATCCGGCAGACGGCCTTCCATCTCTTGAATCTGATCACGGGCTTCTTCACCAATGACTTGCTGGAAGTCACGAACCATCATTGGGAAAGGATGCGGACCCACCACGGAGCCAATGGCATACAGCGTGCTGTCGGTGTCTTTCAGGTACTCTTCAAAGGCACTGTCGACAGCGTCTTTCAGAGTTTTGGTGCCACGGGTAACAGGGACAACCTTGGCACCGAGGATTTTCATCTTCACGACATTGGGCGCTTCTTTGGCAATGTCGATTTCGCCCATATGGATTTCGCAGTCAATGCCAACCAGGGCACAGGCGGTGGCCATGGCTACGCCATGCTGTCCGGCGCCGGTTTCGGCGATAACCCGGGTTTTTCCCATATGCTTGGCCAGCAGGGCTTCGCCCAGACTGTGGTTAATCTTGTGGGCACCGGTATGGTTGAGGTCTTCGCGCTTCAGATAAATTTTTGCGCCACCGCAGTGTTCACTTAAACGACGTGCGTAGTAGAGAGGGCTAGGACGGCCAACATAGTAGCGGTGCAGATCACGAAGCTCATTCTGGAACTCCGGGGTTACCCGAATTTCCTGGTAGGCCTTATCGATATCCTGCATCACCTTGAGCAGTTGTTCGGGAACAAGGCTACCGCCGTATTCACCGAAATAGCCCTCAGCATTGGGCATGGCCGCAAATTCAAATGCTTTGTTATGACCCATGACACATCCTACCTTTTGTATTATTTGGTTGTACTACTCAACCAGTACGGTGCATGTGCAGATAATGCCACGGTCTTAATAATTAAAAAAGCATTTTGTATCACTTCACTGATACGGACAGCCGTTTCTTTGATTTACGTTACGAATCAGCTTCTCCGGTCCCAGGCAGGAAGCCTGATATCCGCCTGGGTAGCTTGGATAGTTTGTGGCAATTTGCCCTTCGTTAAATGGCGTGTTTTGCCAGGGGTTAAAGAACTTTAACCATAAACGACGGATGCCCATAACGCTGTGAACCATAAGGCGCATTGGCGCCGATGGTTTCTTCATACCAATAGCGGTGACCAGGTCACCATCATTCAGCAGTACCAGAATAAGCGACTGAATAAACGGTCGGAGATAAGACGGAACCATAGGTTTCATGCCGTCAATCAACCCTTGCGCGACAACATGATTATCCGGGTGGTAAGTGAGGTGTCTGGCTTTATAAGTTGAATGCCAATGCTGGAATGCCTGAAAGCTGTCGGGGATATCCTTGATATTCATGGCTTCCCCTAAATCACGAAACTCCTGATAAAGAGCATCACGTTCGGCATCAGTCAGAGAGCGGTAGGAAAATTGTCTGGCCCATCGGTCAGGCTCAAGAATAAACAGCGCCAGCGTATAGAGATAGTCCTCATTGCTGATGGGGTAGTGGCTATGAATCCAGTTCAGGTGCTTCACCATATGCTGGCCGCGGGGGCTATGAACGGAGTCGGTCATAATCTCCACCAGAATGGCTTTGGTGTCATCCAGACGCTTGGTGCCATGATCCTGGTACTGCCGGGTGCGTCGAAGGATTTTGCTGATGGATGGGATGCCAAAGGTTTGAATCTGTGCCAGCTCACCGGCGATTAAAAAGTCCAGCGGCATATCGTGATTGGCCAGATAACGGACCAGGTTATGGTAATCGGACGGGTTGGACTGAAGGCTTTTAAGCTTCTTGTTATTTCTTGGTACCAGCATAATTTTCCACGACAGAATTGAAAGAGTGTCGTCTTGATTTGGCCGGATGCCGGTTGTAGCCTCAATGGACAAAGAATAAGACTGTCCAATAATTTACAGATTCCCGCTTGTGTCTATTAATGAAAACCCCAGCGTCTAATGAAGATCCCAGAGTCGTCCGTAGCAAGACGCTGATCATTGAAGCACTGGCTGCTCTGATGCAGGAAAAGCCGTATCACAAGATTAAGGTGCAGGATATTTCTGCCAGAGCACAGCTGGCCAGACAGACCTTTTATCTCCACTTCTCAGGTCGGGATGCGGTACTGCTGGAATATATTGATACTGTCTTTGAAGAGTTCTATCAGGATATCGAACCCCATATTGTCAGTTCCCCGGAACCGGATGATGCCATTGCCTGGCATATGTTCCGGCAGTGGAAGGATCATGCTCCGTTTGTCCGGCTGATTGTCGATGCTGATGTTGAACATCTTTTAATCAAAAGTTTTAAAAACTACATTACCCGGATTATGGGACTCTATATTCGCAACCATGCCGTGGCGATAAAAGATCCTGAAGCCTTAACGTTTGTGGTGGACTATCTGGCTGGTGCGTCACTGTTGATTCTGCAACGCTGGGTGCGCACGGACTTCCAATATCCGCTGGACAAGATTGCGGCTCTCTATTCTGATCTGACCCGGCCCGGGGTTTTGCAGGTGTTGTCCCAAGGGCTGCCGGAGCCGGCAGCACCCTGAATCGCAGGATAATTATTTGGGGATGTAAACTACTTCAGTTTCGGCGTAACGGTCGTACCAGGTCTTCTTATCCTTATCGACCAGCATCCAGAACAGTCCCAGCCCGGCCGGTGCCAGAGAAAGTATGCCAACCACAAAGCGCAGCAGGCTTTGCATCAGGCTGATATTGCTACCGTCACTTTTCTGCACTCTTAACCGCCAGGCCTGCATGCCCAGAGTCTGGCCGTTTTTCCCCCAGAAATGGGCCAGAAAGAAGAAGCAGATAAACACATAGATAGTAGACAGAAATGGGTTAAAGCCCACCGGCGCATCCTCAACACCCAGCAGCCAGTTGTTGACGACCCCGTGATAGATGGCGGTTACCACAAAGATCAAGGCAATCAGCAGCATGGAGTCGTAAACCATGGCCGCAAGCCGTCGCCATAGCGGTGCGGGCAAATAAGCAGGTGATGATTCTGGTTTTATTTTCTGTTTTGGCATAAAACGCTTCTCGTTGGTTGCTGCCAGTTTACGTATAGTGCGCAACAGGGCAAGTGCTGGCGTCAGTGATATTGGTTGTTGACGCACAGGCCAATTGGGTTCGCTTGCCTCTCGTGCTATAAAGTCCGGCCATAACAAGAACAATACGGCCAGTCTGCCGACTTGCAGAGAGCCGAAAACGACAGGGTCAGAAGCTATGCCATCAGTTCAGGTGAACGGGCTTTCGATTGCCTATGAAGATCATCCTCCGGCCAGCAGCTCCTCTGGAAGTGTGGAGAGCGCCCCCGTTATTTTGCTGATCCATGGGCTGGGCACGCCTTTAACTGGCTGGCCGAGAAGCTATTGGCAGCCTCTGGTCAATGCCGGCTGCCGGGTTCTGCTGATCGATAATCGCGATGTCGGCCAGTCTTCCCGTGTACCGGATGCCCGCCTTCCCACCTTCAAGGATCTGGCCGTTGCCTCACTCTTCAAGAAACGCATCAAGGCCGATTACACGCTGGAAGATATGGCCGCTGATGCCATCGGTTTACTGGATGGTTTGAATATTCCCAAGGCGCATGTGGTAGGAGCCTCCATGGGCGGAATGATTGGTCAGCTGCTGGCAGCCCGCTACCCGGATCGCATCTCTTCTCTGACTGCAGTGATGACCAGTACCGGAGCGAAACATCTTCCCGGTCCGAGCCTGTCCGTGCGCATGCGGCTGCTTAACAGCCCTAAAGACCGCAGCCCGGAAAACCTGATTCAGCACAGTATGAAAACCTGGAAGGTCATCGGCAGCCCGGCTTATCCGGCCCCTGATGACAAGCTTTATGACTATGTGAAAGGTATCCATCAGCGAGGCATTTCCTCACAGGGGTATCTGCGGCATATGGCCGCCATTCTGGCTTCTGGTGACCGCAGTGAATTGATGAAAACAGTTTCTATCCCGACGCTGGTACTCCATGGAGGCAGTGACAAACTGGTCCCGGCGGCCTGTGGTCGGCAGTTGGCGGGTAAGATCCCTAATGCCCGTTATCAGGAATTTGAGGGGATGGGGCATGATTTTCCAGAACAGCTGGCTGAGAGGATCAGCGGCTTGATTCTCGAACACACAGCCTCTTATTAAATTGATGTAAACGCAGTAGCAGGAAAGGTATTATCCATGAAAAAGTGGCATTGCATTGTTTGTGGCTTTATCTATGACGAAGCCGAGGGCTGGCCGGATGAGGGTATTGCGCCGGGCACCCGCTGGGAAGATGTTCCCGAAGACTGGTTGTGCCCGGATTGTGGTGTCGGCAAGGATGATTTTGAAATGGTTGAGATCGGCTGATAACGGCCTTCACCATTTTAAATCCTCTGCAGCTATGCAGGCACTAGAGCAATAACAATAGCAATAACAAGAGCCGATCATTATGGATTCCGTTGTTATCCTGGGGACCGGGCTGGCCGGTTATACCCTGGCAAGAGAGTTTCGCAAGCTCGATAAAGAAACGCCTCTGGTTCTGATCACGGCCGACGATGGCCGTAACTATTCCAAACCCATGCTGTCGACCGGTTTTGCCAAGGGCAAGGATGCGGATGGTCTGGCCATGCAGACACCGGAGCAGATGGCTGAACAGCTGAATGCCCGCATTCTTACCAAGACTCAGGTTGCCTCTATCGACCGCTCCGAAAAAGTAGTGCGTCTTGAAGATGGCAGCACGGAATCTTATGGCAAGTTGGTGTTGGCCTTGGGGGCGGAGCCGGTTAAACCATCCCTGAGTGGCGATGCGGTTGACCGGGTACTCTCGGTAAATGATCTGGAGGACTATCATGCGTTTCGCAGTTGTCTGCCGGAAGGTGGTCGGGTGGCGATTCTTGGGGCTGGTTTGATTGGCTGTGAGTTTGCCAATGATCTGGTCGCTGGTGGCTATCAGGTTGAAGTGGTTGGTGCTTCCAAACATGTTATGCCTGGTCTGCTGCCTTCCTCGGCTGCCAGTGCTGTTCAGGAAGCCTTGACCCTGTTGGGCGTGAGTTTCCACCTGAACAGCGTCGGTACTTCGGTGAATCAGGGGGCTAACGGGCTGGAAGTCGGTCTAGCAGGTGGCGATTCCTCAAGCGCGGTACAGGCCGATGTGGTTCTCTCGGCTATTGGCCTGCGTCCACGTATCGCTCTGGCCAAAGACGCCGGTCTGGCAACAGAAACGGGCATCTGTGTGAACCGGACTCTGGCGACCAGTGACCCGGATATCTATGCGCTCGGGGACTGTGCAGAGGTGGAAGGGCTGGTTCAGCTCTATGTGATGCCACTGATGGCCTGTGCCCGCTCCCTGGCTAAAACTCTGGCCGGGGAAGCGAACGAAGTTTCTTATGGTGCGATGCCGGTCACGGTAAAAACGCCCGCCTGCCCGGTGGTTGTAGCTCCACCGTTGGAGAATGGTGGACAGTGGCAGACTGAAGAAGTGGAAGGTGGTCTGCGTATCACCTGCACCCGTGAAAATGATCTGCTGGGGTATGTTCTGACCGGTACAGCTACCTCCGAGCGTATCTCTCTGAACAAACGCCTTCCAGCCATCATGCCTTGATCCATGTGATTTATTGCACGGCGTACAGTGTGCGTCGTGTAATAAATCGGTCATCTCCCGTGCATAAAACCTTCATAAAACAATCACCCGCCTGAAACATAGCCCGTCCAAACTCTTCCTCCGTAGTCATCTAACACCAAGCGTTTAACAACAAACACAAAACACAAAAAACGAACGACAGTTCATCAAGGAGTGGGTTAATGAAGCGTACAGCTCTTTCTCTGGCCGTTGCTGCTGCCATGTCTGCAGGTCTGGCCATGAATGCTCAGGCTGGCACCGTTAAGACTGAAGGTGAAGACATCATCATCAGCACCAGCAAAGGTGGTTTCAGTGCCAAAACTGAAAGCGGCGACTTCTCTTTCAAGGTGAGCGGCAAGCTGCAGTGGGACTATGCCGGCATGGACGGCCTGTACAACCGTGCTGACGACGGTACCAGCAAAGACAAGTCCACCGGTTATATCCGTCGTGGCGAGATCAAGTTCAGCGGTAAGGCATATGGCGACTACGGTTACGCCCTGAAGCTGGCTAACGATGACGGCGACATCAAGCTGGACAACGCCTACCTCGATTTCTACCACCTGAAGCCAGTTAAGGTT
Source organism: Parendozoicomonas haliclonae (assembly GCF_900174585.1). Classification (GTDB taxonomy): domain Bacteria; phylum Pseudomonadota; class Gammaproteobacteria; order Pseudomonadales; family Endozoicomonadaceae; genus Sansalvadorimonas; species Sansalvadorimonas haliclonae. The sequence goes on from NZ_FWPT01000001.1 coordinate 206,620, forward strand.
CGTGTTGGTCGTTTTGGTCCTGACTTCGGCCTGGAAAACAGCGTGAGCTCTTCCTGGATTACCGGTATCGAGCGTCCAGCTATCTATGACGTTCTGCAGGGCGACTCCACCAACGAGTACGGCATTCAGGCTTCCATGGCTGACAAGCAGTACACCCTGTCCGCTGGTATCCATCATAGTGGTTACAAGGATGAAAAGAACAGCGATGATGACGCATGGGGCTTTAACGGCCGTGCCACTGTCGCTCCTATCATGTCTGACGACATGCTGGTTCACTTGGGTGCCAACTACTACAACAGCAACATCGACAACTCTGCTACTGCTGCCAAGAACACCACCAAGGTTGGTGTTAAGAAAGGCGAGAAAGTTAAGCTGTTCAATGCTTTCGTAGCTGATACTGACGTTGAGTGGGGTTTTGAAGGTGCTGCCCAGTTCGGCCCGGCTCTGCTGCAGGGTGAGTACTTCAAGCGTGAAGTGTCCGTTAAGGACAGCGTGCAGGCGAATGCTGACGTTGATCTGACTGGCTACTACGTTCAGGCTTCCTTCATGGTTGACGGTGGCAAGCGTTCTTACAAGAAAGGCGCTTTCGGCAAGCCTAAGGGCGGCCAGTGGGAAGTCTTTGCCCGTTACACTGTGATCGACGTTGATGCTGAAGCTGCGGCTGAAGTGATTGCCGGTAAGGATGCTGAAGCTTCCGATTACACTGTTGGTGTGAACTACTTCGCGACTAAGAATGTACGTGCCAGCCTGAACTACGTAAGCGGTGAAACCAACGTTTACGGCAGCGGCGCCAAGAACGACGACGGTTCTGCAGTTGTAGGCCGTATCCAGTACGTTTTCTAAACGTCATTGGACTACTGTTCTGAAACCACCTGCTTGCGGGTGGTTTTTTTATTCCAATTGGGTTTACCTCGCTGTTTCTTCTCTCTCTATCCTGAAACCACCCTCTCTGGTTAATAGGGTGCCTTATGAAATTCAGGTATCTGATCATTTTACTTTGTTCTGTATTCGCCCTGCCGGCATGGAGCTGGAACTTTCGGGTGCATGCCACTGTTGCTGAACTGGCCTACGGGCATTTGTCTACAAAGAAACAGGCGCAGCTCGACAGTGATGCCAAGGCTCTGCTGGCTGTTCTTGATAAGGTCTGGCTGAATGAAGTCAATCGGTTCGATACCGCTTCACCATTTGCTCGGACAGCCATTCTTTTTGATGAATGGCGCATGTTGAAGCTGGGAACTGTGTTCCAAAAGTACGGTGTGCCGGTGCCAAAAGCTCTTCAGCCGATCGCAGACTCCAGAATCCGGCAGCTGCACTTTGTTGATCTTCCCTGGCCGGATACTGGTCAGTGTGGTGATCTTGGAGAGCAAGAGCGTGATCGCATCCATAATTGGTTTACCCGTTTGCAGGCGGCCCGGAAAGAGGTAAAAACGCCGGTCGGACGAGGCATTGTTAATGCCATGCTGGCGCATGTGGTGGCCGATTTTCACCAGCCTCTCCATTCCGTATTTAACATTGCCAAGGGCTGTGACAGTGCCTCAGAAGGTGGTGGCATTAATTATTGTCTGACCTCTCCGCATCAGGATGGCAAGGGGCATCGACGCTGCGGTCATACCCTGCATGAACTCTGGGATTCTGGTGGGGGTTATATCAAGAGCAATAGCCCCCATAGCAAGACCCAGGAGCATGTGAAGAAACTATTGGCTGCTCATCCCCATAAGTTCCTGAACGGCTGTGACGTGCATGAGGTTGGCCATTGGCTGGATGAGAATCATGAACTGGCCGAATTTATTTTCAGCACACCGGAATACCAGCAGCCCCATGAGGAATATCTCGACAAAACCAGCCATGCTGCGTCTCACCGAATGGCCATGGCTGCCTGCCGATTGACCCGTATACTTCACTGAATATCGGTGGCTGTTATGCAGTCCATGTAACGTCAGGCGCTATTTTCCCGCGCTGGCTGTTTTGGTAAAGTCTGCCGTTTGGTTGTTCCCGGCCTGTCATTGTCGGGAGCATTGCCCGGTTTTTCACACTCCGGGTGTGCGAACCCCTACTCAGGCAGAAGTATGTTTTCACCGGCGTATTATCGGGAAAGACTGAATCAATTACCCCAGATCGCAGTTGATGTTGCCGATTACCGGATCCTGACATCGACGCGCGACTTCAAAAACCGTTTGCTGGAACTGATCAAAAGTGCCAGAAAGCGTATCTATCTCACGGCTCTGTATCTGGAAGCCGATGCAGCAGGTGAAGATATCCTGCGGGCCTTGTTCGAGGCCAAGCAAAACAATCCAGCACTGGATATCAAAGTCTTTGTAGACTTCCATCGTGCCCAGCGTGGCCGGATTGGTGAAGAAGCTTCCCTGACCAACCGGGACTTTTATCACCGCCTGACCAACGAGTATGAGCACAAGATCGAGATTTACGGTGTTCCGGTTAACCGCCGGGAAATCTTTGGTGTTCTCCACCTGAAAGGCTTTGTGTTCGATAACACCGTGCTTTATTCCGGCGCGAGCCTGAATGATGTGTATCTGCATCAGGATGAACGCTACCGCTATGACCGTTACCACGAAATCAAAAGTCCGGAGCTGAGCAACAGCTTCGTTGAGTTTATTGATCACTACTTTTGCAGTCACTCCGCTGTACAGGCACTTGATGGTGAGAGTGTTCCGACCCGCAAAGAGCTTAAGCAGGAGTTTCGTCGCTTCCGTAAAAGCATGCGCAAGGCCAACTACCGTTTTACTCCGGTACTCAAGGAGCACAGCGTTGGCCTGACTCCTGTGTGTGGTATGGGATCACGGGGCAATGCTCTGAACAGCATGATTCGTGATCTGGTTCGTTCTGCTGAGAACGAACTGTTTATCTGTACACCATATTTCAACCCGCCAGGTGTGCTGGCCCGTGATATCGGCCAGCTGCTCAAGCGTGGTGTGAAGATCACGATCGTTGTCGGCGACAAGACGGCGAACGACTTCTACATTCCACCCGAGGAGAGCTTCTCCAAGATTGGCGGTCTGCCGTATCTCTATGAGAGCAACCTGCGAGAGTTTGCCCGCAAGCACCAGAAGGCGATCGACAGTGGTCAGCTGAATCTGATGCTGTGGAAAGATTCGACCAACAGCTATCACCTGAAAGGTCTGTATGTGGATGGCAAGCGCGCCATGATCACTGGCAGCAACCTGAATCCGCGAGCCTGGGGACTGGATCTTGAGAACGGTATTCTGGTGCAGGATGAGCAGGGGCTTCTGCATGATCAGCTGATAGCGGAGCAGACTGAAATTCTGTGCTGCACTACCAAGATCAGTAATTATCAGGAACTGGAACAGCTCTCAGACTATCCCGGTGAAGTACAAAAGCTGCTGAACCGTATTCATCGTCTGAAAGCCCATGTGCTGATCAAGAAAATTATCTGATTCAGCGAGACGTTGAGGTTTTGTGCTGTCGTTACAAAACCTCAACAGACTCTCAAAAAAGCGATTACTCGGTAATCCCGCCTTCGGTCAGTCGTCGTGGATCCAGTAGATTCTCCAGCTCTTCCCGCGCTATCTCAGTCATCTCTTCGGCTACATCAATCACCGGTCGTTTCTGCTTGTAGGCCTGCTTGGCAATCTCGGCGGCAGCACGGTAGCCAATAATCGGGTTCAAGGCTGTTACCAGAATCGGGTTACGATCCAGCGCCTCCCGCAAACGTTCGCCATTAACGGTAAAGGTAGCGATGGCCTTATCCGCCAGCAGACGACAGGTATTGCTTAGCAGTTGAATGCTGGACAGCAGATTACTGGCAATCATCGGCAGCATCACATTCAGTTCAAAGTTGCCGGCCTGTCCGCCCAGTGTTATCGCTGTATCGTTACCGATCACCTGAGCGGCCACCATGGCGGCTGACTCCGGAATCACCGGATTTACCTTGCCCGGCATAATTGAAGAGCCTGGTTGCAGGGCTTCCAGCTCAATCTCTCCAAAACCGGCCAGTGGGCCGGAGTTCATCCAGCGCAGGTCGTTGGCAATTTTCATAATGGAAACGGCCAGAGTTTTCAGCTGCCCGGATAAAGCTACGACCGTGTCCTGAGAGCTGAGATGGGAGAAGAAGTTCTCCGCCGGATGGAATTCCAAAGAGGTAATCACACTCAGGTGCTGGCAGAAGGTGCGGGCAAAGTCCGGGTGGGCATTGATGCCGGTTCCGACAGCAGTGCCGCCCTGAGCGAGAGCCAAGACTTCATCTTGAATGGTGGCAAGTCGGTTCAGCCCGGACTGTAGCTGATCAGCCCAGCCGGTCAGGCTCTGGCTGAGACGCACCGGCATAGCGTCCATCAGGTGAGTGCGACCGGTTTTGACATAACCATCCAGCACATCAGCCTTGTTGTGGATAACCGTGATCAGATAGCTGAGGGCTGGCAGCAGAGCATTGTTTAACTCAATGGCGGCGCTGGCGTGGATTGTGGTGGGGATAACATCGTTGCTGCTTTGGCCATAGTTCACATGATCATTGGGGGAAACCGGCCGTCCCAGACGTTCACTGGCCAGATGGGCGATCACCTCATTGGCATTCATATTGGTGCTGGTGCCGGAGCCGGTCTGGAAAATATCCACAGGGAAGTGCTTCATCAGATCGTTGGACTGCAGCAGATCCAGACTTCCGTAAATAATGGCCTCGGCAATATCCTCTTCAACCAGCCCCAGTTCGCGATTGGACTCTGCGGCCGCGATCTTTACGGTAATCAGCGCACGGATAAAGGCTTCCGGCATCGGCTGGCCGCTCACCGGGAAATTATTAATGGCGCGTTGGGTCTGGGGGCCGTAAAGGGCGTCAGCCGGAAGCTCCAGCTCACCCATGCTGTCAGATTCGGTACGAGTGTTCATACGGCGCATGCTCCACAAGAGTTATATATGACTATAGGGCGTTCCGGGCTATAAATTACGGGCTATATAAGCTGATTACATATTGTTCTAAGAAAGCCATTAACCGAGCCGTTAAAACCAAGTAATCTTCTCAACCATTCATGGTCATATAAAACAGACATATAAAAAGCATAACCACAGGAACGAAAGAACTCATGAGCTCGATAAGGACTGAACGGGTAACTGGCGTACATCACTGGAATGAGACTTTGTTCAGTTTCACCACGACCCGCGACTCCGGCTTCCGCTTCAAGAATGGTCACTTTGTGATGATTGGCCTGGAAGTGGAGGGTCGTCCGTTGATGCGAGCCTACAGTATTGCCAGTGCCAATTATGAAGAGGAGCTGGAATTCTTCAGCATCAAGGTGCCTGATGGCCCGTTGACCTCCCGCCTGCAGCACCTGAAAGAAGGTGATGAAATCTTCGTCAGCAGCAAGCCGACCGGAACCTTGATTACCGATAATCTGCTGCCCGGTAAAAACCTGTGGCTGATCAGCACCGGTACCGGCCTCGCGCCATTCCTGAGCATTATCAAGGACCCGGAAGTCTATGAGCTGTACGACAAGGTCATTCTGACCCACGGCGTCCGTTATCTGTCCGAGCTGGCCTATCAGGATATGATTAAGGATGAGCTGCCCGTGAATGAATTCTTTGGGGATATTGTTCGCGACAAGCTGGTTTACTACCCAACCGTGACCCGGGAAGAGTTCCATAACCAGGGTCGTTTAACGGACCTGATGGATAACGGCAAGCTGACCAGTGATCTGAACCTCCCAGAATTCTCTCTGGAAGATGACCGCTTTATGATCTGCGGCAGCCCGGCGATGCTGAAAGATACCTGCGCGATTCTTGATGCCCGTGGCTTTAAGGAAGCGCGACACGGTAACGCTGGTCATTATGTGATTGAGCGGGCGTTTGTGGAGAAGTAATCCTCAGACCCGATAAAAACAAAGGTACTCTACTCTCGTTCCCATGCTCTGCGTGGGAATGCATATGGGTTCCCACGCGGAGCATGGGAACCAAGCTTGAGATGAGTTTAGTGCGGTTTATTTAAAAACCGCATCCTGCGTGCCATCAAAGCGCATGCGATAGAGCAGCGCGTAGGCGACCGGCAGAATCACCAGCGTCAGCAATGTGGCAAAGCCAAGGCCAAAGATAATGGCCACAGCCATGGAGCTGAAGAAGGCATCAAACACGAGTGGGATCATCCCCAGCATAGTGGTCAGTGCGGCCATGCACACCGGGCGCACACGGCTCACACAGGCATCAATCAGCGCCTGCTGAGGACTGTCGCTGTTCTCCATCTCGATATTGATCTGCTCGACCAGCACGATACCGTTCTTGATCAACATACCGGACAGACTGAGCAGACCCAGCAGGGCAGTGAAGGTGAACGGCTTGTCCAGCAACAGCAGACCTGCGGATACACCGATCACACCCAGCGGTACAGTAAACCAGATAGCGATTGGCTGTCGTATGGTGTTGAACAGGAAGATGGTGATCAGAAACATCATCAGATAGCCCATTGGCAGCGAGCTGAACAGGCTGGCCTGAGCGTTGCCGGCCATCTCGAACTCGCCACCCCATTCCAGGGTGTAACCATCCGGCAGAGGCAGAGCTTCGATCTTGTCTTTCAGACGCTGGCGTACGGATTCCGGAGTGTCGCCACTGAGCGGAATGGCTTCGCCCATCACGGTCAGTACGCGCTTCATATCCCTGCGCATAATCAGCGGATTCTCAGTCTCGGACTTAAATCCGGTAATCGCCTGGGAGACAGGTACAAAGCTGTTACGCTCATCACTCCAGACCTGCAGGCCGGAGATACTGTCTGCATTCAAACGTTCTTCATCCGGTGCCCGAGCAATGATAGGCAACAGATGGCTGCCATCTCGATATACGCCGACCTGCTTGCCAGAGAAGTTCACCAGCATGGCCTCATCGATGGTCTGTTTAGAGATACCGCTGCGACGGGCCGCTGCTTCATCCAGTTGCGGACGTACAATATTGACCTGCTCGCGCCAGGAGTGACGTACAGATGTTGTCGTCGGTTCAGCCTTGAACAATTCTTCCGCCTGAGCACCCAGCTCTCGCAATACTGCCGGATCCGGACCATAGAAGCGGGCTTCTACTGCGGCCTTGGGTGATGGACCGACTTCCATCAGCTTGATGCGATATTCGACAGACGGCGTGTTATCGAGAATCTTCTTAACCTGTGGCACCAGACCTTTGATCTGCTCCAGGCTGCCGGTCTCGATAATCATCTGACCGTAACTGCTATAAACGTTCTCTGGGAAGTAGGTCAGGATAAAGCGCTGAGCGCCCATGCCGGTCACGGTAGTGACATTATCAACATCGACCAGCGCGTTAACCTGCTGTTCCAGTTCGGCCATGGTGGCACGGGTCTGACGGATATCCGCGCCTTCCTGCTGCCAGACATCCACATAAAACAGTGGAGTATTGGATGGTGGGAAGAACGCCTGCTTCAGCTGACCAAATCCGGCAACACCGAGAAACAGCGCCGTTACCGTGATGGAAATCGTGATCAGGCGGTGGTGCAGGGCTTTCTTCAGCAAGGTCCGATAGGCAATGAACAGGAAGCCTTTGTAAGGATCGGCTGTTGTGCCGGTCAGGGTTTGATCCGGTTCAGAGAATATCAGGTTGCAGAAGAACGGGGTGAGGGTGAGTGCCAGTACCCAGCTGATCATCAGGGAGATCAACAGCACCTGGAACAGGGAGATCATAAAGTAGCCAGTGGTGTCATCAGACAGACTGATCGGTGCAAATGCCAGTACGGCAATAACCGTCGCGCCCAGCAGCGGCCACTGGTTCTGCAGAACGACCTGACTGATCGCCTGCAGTCGAGTCATACCACGTTGCAGCCCGACAAGAACCCCTTCGGTAATCACAATGGCGTTATCCACCAACATACCGAGGGAGATGATCAGAGCGCCGAGGGAGATCAGCTGAATCTCCACATCCAGTATACGCATACCGATAAAGGTACCGAGGATGGTCAGCAGCAGAATACCACCCATCAGCAGGCCTGCACGGAACCCCATAGCAAACAGCAGCACGATCACCACAATCACGACTGACTGCAGCAGGCTGAACAGGAATCCGGAAACAGACTGATCGACAACCTCAGGCTGGTTATACACCTGAGTCAGATGAATACCGATGGGGCGGCTGGATTCCAGCTCATTCAGACGGGCCTCAACAGCCTTGCCGACATCCACCACATTCACGCCTTCATTGAAGGAGATGCCGAGGGAGATGGCGTCTTCGCCATTGATTCGGTAGGTCTTCTGAGGTGTGTCATCGAGAATACGGGTGATGGTAGCGATATCGCCCAGACGCACCAGCTTGTCGCTGCCGGGAGGGCTGATAATCAGACTTTCCAGTTCACTGATATCACGAAACTCACCGGTTGGATGAATGCGAATCGACTGGCCGTGAATCAGCATCTTGCCCGCATTGGACACGACGTTCTGGTTGTGGATAAGGCCATAGATCCAGGCCGGGGAAATATTCAGCGCATTGAGTTTGGGCTGGGAAATCTCCACCACAACCTGTTCATCAACCGTGCCGTCCAGCTTGACCTTTTTTACGCCCTTAACCAGAGACAGTTCCCGGCGTAAAAGATCGCCATAGTTCTCCAGTTCGCGATAGCTGTAATCCGGACCACTGATGTTATACAGGATGCCAAACACATCACTGAAGTCATCGTTGATCATGGAGGGAAGTACACCGGGCGGCAGGCTGGATTGTACGTCGTTCACCTTACGACGCATCTCATCCCATATCTGTGGATGGTCGTTTGGGCTGACCGAGTCCTTCAGCTCAATAGTGATCTGGGATGTGCCGGCGCTGGATATGGACGTGAGATGCTTGATGTATTCAAGCTCCATAATCGCCCGCTCAATCGGCAGGGTGACTTCTTCCTCGACCTGCTCAGGGGATGCACCCGGGTAAATGGTGTTCACCATGGCCTGGGGAATCGGAAACTCCGGAAACTCCAGCTGACCAAGGCCAGTAAACGACAATGAACCACCTACAAGCAGCAGGGTGACAAACACCCAGCTGATCACCTTGTGGCGGAGAGAGTACTCAGCAATATTCACGCTTACAGACCTCTCTCACGAACCAGAGGCTTCACCTTCATACCGGCAGAAAGGCTGCTCAGGCCAGCGGCAACAATCTGTTCACCACCATTCAGGCCACTGAGGATATTAATACCGTTCTGGGTAATACGACCGGTGGTGACTTCAACCGGATTGATGGCTCCGCTTTGTTCATCAAAGACCCATACCAGGCTTTTGCCAGAAGCGTCGTCTTTCAGAACGGCGGTCAGTGGAACGGTAAAACTGGACAGATCTGTTGGCTTGCCGGACAGACGGGAAAGGTCCATATGCAGGATGGCACCCATGCCAGGGTAAACGGTGAGTTCTTCCGGTGCAGGCAGGGTAAAGGTGACTTCATAAGACTGAGTGCCCGGAGACACGCTGGTGGAGTGCTCCTTATACGTCACCGGATAGTTGCTTTCGCCAGTACCTGGAAAGGTCACATAAGGGTGATAGTCAGGATCAACACTGTCTTTGCGAATGCGGGTCAGCACGCTTTCCGGCATCTGGATATGCACTTCCAGCATTTTGTCATCCTGCAGCACCAGAATGGTCTGTTGAGCTTGAACAAACTGATGATTCTCGACATCGGTACGGGCAATACGTCCACTGAAAGGTGCGGTCAGTGTGGTGTAAGCCAGCTTGTCTTTAGCCAGCTTCAGACTGGCACGGGCAGACTTGAGATTGGCACTGGCAGTATCCATTTCAGCCTGAGAAACCACCTTGCTCTCCCAGAGAGAAACCATACGCTTGTAGTTGGTGTCGGCCAGATCGAAGTCGGCCTGGCGCAGATCCAGCTCATTGCGAATATCACGGTCATCGAGCTGAGCCAGTAGCTCGCCCTTTTCAACATACTGCGCAGTATTCACGGCGAGTCGAGTGAGCTCACCGGGAATCCGGAAAGAGATTTGAGATTCTTCTGTGGACTGAATGGTAGCCGGGAAGCGTCGAATATCTCCCTGGAAATCATCTGTCACCTGAAACAGCTTGACCGGGCGGATCACTTCCTGAGCTGGTGGAGCCTCGTTGGAACACCCGGCCAGGGCTGTCAGAGCCATGGTCAGAAGTGCCGCTTTGAACGGTCGGTAACGTGATTGCATCAGTTATCCCTTTCTCAATTGTTGTCTGGCAGTCACTGTTCTTGGTTTTGTGACTACACCAGTGGTTTAAAATAAAAATCGAATATTATTCGCAAAATATTAAAAGAAGGCTTCAGTGAAGAATGATTGCTAAGTCATCAGTGCGAAGCCTGCTCGAATAAGCGTTTCAGATAGCCATCCATATCGTCCCGGCGGATACCCCAGCCCCGGAGCATGTAGCGCAGGCTGACCAGATGCTTTCTTTCCATATCATCATCTGCGGCCATGCTGTGGACGATGCCCAGTCCGGACTCTTTGAATAGATAGGTTCCCTGGGAAAGACCCGCAGTACTGACCATGAAGTCATTCACGTCAGCTTCCTCAGGTTCAGAGCCAAGCTCTTCGGCCAGCAGTTTGTGGCAGTTCACTTTCATCAGTTCATCGAACTGTTCACAGGCCGTATTGAGCTGGGCGTGCCGGTAATCCGAAGCCCTTTGCCAGACCGATGGATTCCAAGACAATTGTCGCAGCATGTAGTGGTGAGGATTGGCATTATCCTTGTGCCACAGAAAGAACAGCACCAGAAAGTGGCGATCCAGAGGTTTCGAGGTCGAATCCAGCAGCTTCTGCATATCAGCCAGGGAGGACTGCATGGTGGCTGAGGTACAGGCAATCAGCAGATCTTCCTTGCTGAAAAAATGGGAGTAAATAGCACCCATTGAGCAGCCTGCTGCCTTGGCAACATCGGACATCTTCAGCTCCAGGAACCCCCGGTCTTTCAGCAACGCAACGGTTGCGGTAATAATCTCCGCCTCTCGCTGGTTGCGTTTAAGCTGTTTGCTGCTGACTTGCTGAGTGAGCACAGAAAAACCCCGAAAATAATAATCGAATATTATTCGGGGTTTGGTTTAATAAATCAATTTTTGTGTCTAAGGATTGTTATAGATGGTCGTTCCGGGGTACCAGCTAACCGGAGCCGGTGAGCGAAACACTGCATTATGAATGTGATGATTCCCAGTTATATGGGGAGTCATTAATGTACCCGACAGTGGCCGGTTAAATGCAAGAGGGTTAGTTGGATTATTGCTCCTGGATAAGTGCGCACCAGGAGCCAGTTCAAACTTGCGGGTTGGTGTCTCCGGGCTGCTGTCTGGTGAGGTTTCCGAGCTGCTGGAAGAGTAATGGTAGGTGTTGCTTTGAGCCTTTTGCAGAGGCAGATGTTTCATCTGGATCAGAAAAAGCTGTCTTCGTTTGCGTATCTCTGCCAGTTGAGGGGCAAACTGATTCAATTGCAGTTGGCAGAAGTAGCTGTCTTCCCGTGTCGTTTGCCTGTCATCACCAAGCATTCCAAGGCTGGCAGGCATGGTATACCCCATCAGTGACTGAAAGCAGGCGGTGGAAACTGTGCCCAGAACAGGAGCCAGCAGCTGCCAGCCTTCCGTATCCTGTCCTTCTGCCAGCTTGATAATCCCTTCAAATGTACGCAGCTTTCTGGCAACGCTGGGGTGATCTGTAGACGGGAATTTTTGCAGCAGATTTTTGAGTTGACTCAGCTGAGCGCAGGCCAGATAGACACGGGTTTTCACCGAAAGATAACGCTGTTCATCGGGCAGCCAGTTGGCACAGTGGCGCAATTCCGTGATGTGTTTTCGGCACAACTCGGCGGAGTTGCTGCTTAAAATAGTATTGCAGCGTAGATAATAGGCACGTTGAATCTGTGATTTCAGAACCGGTGGCAGCATCTCATCGTGCCTGATCACAAAAGCATGCAGTCGTTGTACTGCTTCGCTATCACTCACGCTTTGAGGGTGTTGAATACACTCCTGAACCTTATGGAAAAGCTCTTTGTCTGATGTGGAGAGACCACTTTTCCACTGATGGTAATAAGTCACCTGATTGCGGGCACGAATAAATTGACTGCGGCCATCGTAAGTGGGGTGCTTACTCTGGACGTCCTGAATAAAGGCGTCGAGTTTGGCTGTGGTCAGTGATTCAGGATGGCGAGCGACCATATCCAGGTAATCATTGATCATGATGAACTTGATGGTGGAATGCGCGCCAAGTGCCCGAACTTTCAGGTAACTCATAATGCGAAATGCGGGGGTGCAGTTTTCGTGGGTAAAGTGATCCCAGCCAAAAGCATGCTGCACATAATCGGGTGATTGAAACTGGTTGAGTAACACAATCAACTCGGGGCAGGCGAGTGGACGGGGCTGGGGGGGGGCGGTAATAGCAATCTCAATGGCCAGCAGCAGGTTCTGGTAGGCTGTCTTGTCTCTGCCATTGCTGTTCAGTAGCTGTTCGTAAGGTACGCGTACAGAGGCAGGCAGGTTTTGCGCATTGAAATAGTTCTGGTCCCAGAACTCGCCTATTGCCACATTCAGCAGTGTGGTTGAAGTCTGCAGAGCCGGGTCTAAATCCGATTTGGTCAGCAGTGCGGAAAACAGAGCACGAGCCTCGGCGCGCTTTCCATTTGGGGTGAGGTAGTGGGTAATGTAATTCAGCTGGTTGGAGAGACATTTATTTTGGCCCAGTATGAAGCTCATGACACCACGTACGGCCTGTAAGGTTCTTACATCTTCATTCTGCTCACATTTGCGTTCTTTCAGTGTTTTCTTGCAGAAAGTGTTAAAGGCCTGCGCCTGCTCACAAGTGAGTGCGGTCGGGTTGTTTTTCCATGCGGTGATAGTTTGCAGGGTCACTGCCGGGGAGGTTGGTTTCTTCTTGCTTTCCGGGGAGCGGCGTTTGGTGCGTGTGACCCAGCCTGTATCGGTAGGGCGAGTTGTGCCTCTGGCTTCCATGATGGTTCTCCTTGCCTTTCATGCTCAAAGACATATAAGGCAGGAGAGTTGTTCTGACGTTCCCTCCCATACAGTCAGAATAACTAACCGTATGGGAAAGAATGCATGGCAATCATCTATGAGCCTCAGGCTGGACTGGCTTCTGCCTGAAACTGCTCACTGGCCCGATCATACTTCGGGTTGTAGATAGAGGTTTCCCACTTCTCCACAAGATGCTGGTTCTTGTGGTCCCAGGGGTGGAAGCCCGGCTTGAAGTAATCCTTGTAAGGCTGCTTCATGGCAGTCATAAAGCCTTCTTTGCCCCACAGGAAGGAGGCGAAAGATTTCACCTCTTTCCAGCTCGGCCACATCCGGCCCCACTTCATCAGCAATACCATATAAATGCCGATACGCACTGCAAACAAAACAGTCGCCAGGCGCAGTATGCGGCGTAGGTATTTCTGATCACCATCGCACAGCATAAACACATCAAAAGCGACGGCTTTGTGTTCAATCTCTTCCACGGCATGCCAGTAGAGCAGCTCTCTGGCAGCGGGTTCCAAAGAATCAAAGACTTGTGGGTTATTCAGGAGGTGTTGGGCCATTATGGCGGTGACATGTTCCATGCCGACTGTCATGGCCAGACGGAAACGTTTTTTGAGTTTTGGTGCTCGTCGATCGAGCTCTTTCTGGAAGCCGACTTCCAGGCGTTCGGCATCCCAGCCCAGTTCTTTGAGCGCGCGGTTGGCCTGTTTATGCTGATGGCTGTGATGACCTTCCTGACCAATAAAGCCGCGAATCTGCTCTTTAAGAACCGGATCCTGAATCTGATCACGGTAGTTACGCACGGAGGCAATAAACTCACCTTCGCCGGGAGGGAAGGTAGAAGACAGTGCAGCCACAAGAGCCGACTTCAGAGCGTTGTTGTCGAAAAAGCGTTTGGCCTTCATTTGCTTGAAGGGGAACACCATCCGCCGAGGCTGAATGGCGACATCACCGGCATGACTGTGATTGTCATTATTGTTCATACATTAACCCTGCCTGTTCTCATCGAAATGTAGACATGGCATTAAGTATGGTCAGTTGCCGCACATTCAGACAGGTGGTACGGTTTCATTCTTATGGTGCTGAGAGGTCATAAAATAATGATAAAAAGTCCGATCTCAGAGCCTCACTCCCTGACTGCTTCATCCAAAATTGCACAGGCGAGTGATGAGCCGACGCTGTCCAGCGACTATCTGACCCTGAGCCGGGACTTCGCCCTGAGCCGTGGCGTCAGCATGTCTGCGATTCTGGAAGGAACCGACTTTTCTCTGGCGACGCTGCTGAATCCGCCACCCCGTATTCCTCATTCCCAGATGGAGCAGATTATGTACAACCTGCTGGGTAAGCTGGGCAATGAATATCAGGCTGGTGTCGATTATGGGTTGTTTATGGGTCTGAATGCCCACGGCACTTTGGGTATTGCTATTCAGGGGGCGCGTAACCTGTTGGAAGCCAGTAATCTGCTGGTGCAGTTCATCCAGACCCGTGCCAGTCTGCAGGTGGCAGAAATGATCGCCGAAGGTGATACCGTGCGGCTGCGGATTGCCGAGGTTCCCAGCATGGAACTGGATCATGCCGAGAATCTGTCTGTTATGTTTGAAATCTCCCTGCTGATCAGCTTTTACTCCATCATCCGTAATATGTTGAAGGCGCATAAGAGCGAAGGGCAGATGGAGCTCAGCTTTACAGTACCGGAGCCTAAAGTCTGGCCGGACTATCTGCAAAATCTGGATGGTAAGGTGCGTTTCAATCAACCTTACCTTGAGCTGGCCGTGCCCACTTTTTGGTTGCAGTTGAGTATCAGCCCCATAGACAGTGAGCTGAGCAAGGTAGCCCGGCAGATGTGTGCCGATGAACTGCGCAATCTGAAGCCAAAGGATATTGTTGAACGACTGTTAGAAAAGATTCGCGATGTTCAGGGCGCCAAACCCTCTTTGAATCAGCTGGCGGATGAGATGCATATGTCCGTCAGTACTCTGCAGCGTCGTTTAAAACAACAGGGGCTGACGTTTCAGCAATTAAAAGACAAGGCACGTTTTGAGCAGGCCCGGCAGCTTCTGGAGCAGACGCAATTGCCTGCAGATGAGATTGCTGCCCGGCTGGGATTCAGTGATGCGTCCAACTTCACCAAATCGTTCAAGCTCTGGACCGGACAAACGCCCATGGCTTTCCGCAAAAGCCGAAGCACTTCAGGCGTTTGATTGCAATGACCTCTCAGCACCATATCTTTGACGTCAGACTGCACTGACGCAAAGGCACCCATGCATTAGTATGGTTTTCAGAAATCACCGTATAACAATAACAAGCACAGATCAGACTGTGTGCCGATCGGGAGTCTATCACCATGTCAGCCAGTTCCAGGCCAGCAGATTTAAATAAAGCCGTTGTTGCTATTACCGGCGCCGGTTCCGGTATAGGCCGTGCTTTGGCTGTTCAGTGTGCGCGGGAAGGTGCACTGCTTGCTCTGTCTGATATTGACGAGAAAGGGCTTCAGGAAACAGTCGATTACTGTCGTAAGATGTGCCCGGATGTGATGAGTGATCGTCTGGATGTGGGGCAGCGTGATGAGATCTATGCCTGGGCAGACAAGGTGAACGAACACTTTGGCCGGGTGAATGTGATCATTAATAATGCCGGGGTGAGTCTGGCAGCGTCTGCAGAAGCCATGTCTGATGAAGACTTCTCCTGGCTGATGGATATTAACTTCTGGGGCGTGACCCATGGTTCCAGAGCTTTCCTTCCCCACCTGCGTGCTTCTGAATGGGGCCACATTATTAATATTTCCAGTCTGTTCGGGTTGGTCAGTATGCCCAACCAGACGGCTTACAATGCGGCCAAGTTTGCGGTGCGCGGGTTTAGTGAAAGCCTGAGAATGGAGCTGCTGATGTCATCGGATAATGTCAGCATCAGTTGTGTTCACCCCGGCGGGATCAAGACCAATATTGTGAATAACTCCAAGATGGGCGAGCAGGTGGGCATGCAGCTCTCCGAAGCGCAGCAGAAAAAGCACTTCAATACCCAGCTGGCCAAAATGACTCCGGAGCGGGCGGCTCAGATTATCCTCACCGGCATGAAGAAAGATCGCTCACGGATTCTGGTCGGTAGTGATGCCAAAGCTCTCGATCTGTTGCAGCGCACTCTGCCGGCCAAGTATCAAAACATTGTCGTTAAGATTATCGGCAAGATGAAAAATCGTATCGAAAAGATCACCGCAGCCTAAGAACTAGTCAAAAGAATAACGATAAGGAGTCAGGTATGACCGAGTCCAGTCAGGCAGTTGAACATCTTGATGTGGTGATTATCGGTGCGGGTTTGTCCGGGATAGGCGCCGCCTGTCATCTTCAGAAGCAGTGTCCGGGCAAGCGTTACGCGATTATTGAAGGGCGCGAGAGCCTGGGGGGCACCTGGGATCTGTTTCGTTATCCGGGCATTCGCTCCGATTCCGATATGTACACCCTCGGCTACAACTTCAAGCCATGGACCAGTCCGAAGGGCATTGCCGACGGTCCTGATATCCGCCAATACATTACCGAAGCCGCTGCCGAGCACGATATTGAACGCAAGATTCGCTTCAGTCAGAAGGTGGTGAAAGCGCAGTGGAGCTCGGAGGAAAGCCGCTGGCTGTTAACCATCAAGCAGACGGAAACCGGTGTTGAGAAGCTTTTGAGCTGCAACTTCCTGCTGTGCTGTACCGGCTATTACAACTATGCAGCGGGCTACCGGCCGGAGTTCCCGGGTGAATCCTCGTTTAAAGGTGAGATCAAGCATCCCCAGCAGTGGGATGAAAACTATGACTACAGCGGCAAGCGCGTTGTCGTGATCGGCAGTGGCGCCACGGCGGTGACATTGGTGCCGGCCATGACCGACAAGGCAGAGCATGTCACCATGTTGCAGCGTTCACCATCCTATGTGATGACCTTGCCTCAGGATGACCCGATGGTGAATGGTCTGCGCAAGATTCTTCCCGAGCGCTGGGTGTATCGCATTACCCGTGGCCGGAATATCTCAATCTCCTGGCTGATTTACAGCTACTGTCGTGCGTTCCCCAACGCTGCCCGTAAACTCATTATCAATCTGGCCAGAAAGCAGTTGCCGGTTGGCTACGATATGAAGCACTTCTCGCCTTCCTATAACCCTTGGGATGAGCGTTTGTGTGCTGTGCCGGATGGCGATCTGTTTGCGGCTATCTCCACGGGCAAGGCCTCAGTCGCCACTGACCATATCGACACGTTCACCGAGACGGGTATACGTCTCAAATCCGGTGAAGAGCTGGAGGCTGATCTGATCGTGACGGCAACCGGTCTGGATGTGCAAATGTTCGGTGGTATGGAGCTGGAAGTGGATGGCAAGCCCGCTGTTATGGGAGAGCGGATGTGCTATCGGGGCGTGATGTTTGAAGGCGTGCCTAATCTGGGCATGACCTTTGGCTATACCAACGCATCATGGACTCTGAAAGCTGATCTGATTATGGAGCATATGTGTCGGGTGCTGAACCATATGGACGAGCACGGTTACCGGCAGTGTACGCCACACAATGTAAACGACGCAGAGCATACGCCATTCGTAGATATGCGCTCAGGGTATATTCAGCGGGCCGCCGGGAAGATCCCTCATCAGGGTTCCAAGCGGCCGTGGAAGCTGTACCAGAACTATGTGCTGGATATGATCAGCCTGCGCCTTGGCCGGGTTGATGATCCTTCGCTGGAGTTCACCCGCGGCAAACCATCGGCCCCTGCCAGAACGCAAGCTGTGGAGCAGGCTGAAGAGGTGGTTTAAACAGCCTTGGCTGGATAAATCATCTTTATATGAGGAATACCATCTTCCAGGTATTCCTCTGATGCAGTCTGGAAACCGTGTTTCTGATAGAACCCTTCAAGGTAGGACTGGGCACCAATTTTGATGCCCGGTTCTGACCAAAGTGCCAGACACTGCTTCATACCTTCTTGTATTAAGGTGTGGGCAAGACCCTGTCCACGCTGACTGTTATCGATGGCAACACGGCCTATACAGGGTTGGCTATATACCGAGCCAGGTGGAAGAATTCGCAGGCAGGCCAGCAGCTTACCATCTTTGTATCCCATTAAATGCCGGGCTTCAGGCAGACGGTCAAGATCATCCAGCTCTGGGTAAGGGCAGTTCTGCTCAACTACAAAAACATCGATGCGCAGCTTAATCAGTTCATAAAGCTGGTTGGTTGTGAGTTCAGCAAAAGAAAGGCAGAGCCAGTTCATCAGGTATTTATGCTCGGAAGTTGTTATTCGAGCAGAATATCGCGATGAGCCACGCAAAATATTGAGTTAGAGCAGCTAACAAGCCGGTTATTAAATGCACTTTCCAGATAGAGCCTGAGTCTAAGATTCTCTCCTCAGGTTCAGGGATTAAGGACATGGAACCGGGTTACGGAAGTCGCAATTTTTCAGGTGGAAATACACCAGGCTATCAAGGGCTGGGAGCACTTCAACGTGTTTCTGAAAGCAATGGTATTGATCTGCTGGAGAATGAAACGGCGATCACCTTCCCTGCACCGTTTCGTGACGAATATCGGTCAACACCATCAACTCAGAATATTCGCACTCGCACGGCATCCTGTCTTCCTGATGCACAGATCAGTCTGGTCTCACAGGAAATCATCGATACGATTAATACATCGGCCCCTGAGCTGGCAGCCCAGGTGTGTGAAGCGATTTTCCCTGTTGTCGGTATTCCTTTTCGCTCTGGAGACAACGCTAAAGACTGGTTTGAGCGGGCCTATCTCTCCTCCGCTGAGGACCGTGTGAATACCTCGGCTGTCTGGGCTTATCTGCATGGCGGTACTTTTGACCGCTCTATCATGAATGTTTTTGCGCCAGAAGAAGGCGATCAGGGCATGTTGGCTCGCCAGTATCCTTGGTTTCTGAGTGTGTTGTGTGAAGAAGTGCAGGATATCTCTATAGAAGACTGGCCCTGGTTGCATTGGGATCAGGTTGAAGGGATGGGAACTCAGAAAATAAAAGAAATTAACACCATGGCCCGCATTAATGGTTTGGCGACAGCGCGACTGCATTTTAGTGAGGATATAAATCGGCAGATCACGTTTTCCAGCAGTAAAGCGGATTTGGAAGATTGGTGTGAAAAGAATAAAGTAGCATATCCCCACTTTATTAGCAGAATGAACGCTTATATTCGGGAGCTTCATGATGGTTACCCCAATAGGCTCCCCAGCTCATCATTCCAAGCTATTGCCATAACGGAAACCTTCTCTGATCTGCAGGGATTGTGTACAGAAAGAGAGTCCATCGTTCAGCAGATTGAACGCTGGCTGGCAAGGGATCCTGCTCCAGAGCGCGAGATGTTTCATGCCCGCCTGGAAAGAGAAATTAATGCTTTTCATTCCATTGAATCCGATGGCTCTTACTCTAGCGATACGGATAGTGGAGGAGAAGGATACAGGCCACCACGAAAACGTCCCTGTACCGATTATCCATCCAGCGACGCATAAGATTGTAGTCTCGGCTGGCAGGCCCGCTGATTTTTGCGTTATATCTCGCTAATATAGACGACACATTAATTATTATAAAAATCCGGATATCGCCAGGGATGACTCAATCTATAAAGCCCTGTCCGCTGAATTTACTGCCAGCGGCTCTCTCTCGTTATTCTCGAAATAGTACGCGCGCTCGTTGTGCAGGCTTTTCTTCCCTTAAATCTCAGGAGGGAGATGGTCTATGAATTCTGTAGAGCAACTGGCCAAAAGAATAAACAACAAAATCTTCGAGGAAACCGGAGAAAAAACCGACGTTCAGATTCACGATGCAGATCGTCGTAACAGCGAGATCCGCTTCAGCTACGGCTGGAAGCTTTCTTACAGCCTGGACTACATGTCTTTGGGCAGCAGCCATCCGCGCCAGGGGCTGGATTGTGGCTCACCGGCAGGTGCCCAAGTACAGGCGAATGAACGTTTATCCTATTACCAGTCCGGAAGAGATGACCGTTTTATTCGCAAGCTTCGTGAAAAGGCTCCGGCGACTGTCGATGGGTTTCGTCAGGGGAATATGAACCTTGGCAATGACGGGCAGCTGTATTTCGGCTCCGAAAGTTGTTCGGGCTGCCATGGTCGTGGTGAGAATACCTGTTACTCCTGCACCAACGGTTCCACCATGTGCAACACCTGTTATGGGCGCGGCACAGTGCAGGAGATGCGGTATATCAATAACCAGAACCAGATGGTGACCAATACCTGTAACTCCTGTGGTGGCCGGGGAAAGATTAACTGTTACGCCTGTTATGGGAAGGGCAAAACCCAGTGCTCCACCTGTAGTGGTAGCGGGAAACAGTATTCCGGGTTTTATATCAGTGTTTCCGCCAAGCGTGGTTCATCCTATTCAATACAGGACCCTTCGCCACACCATTGGACGGAACTCTATGTCAGGATTGCCGATAGACAAATCAGCAACTTCCTCTCGGATATATCTATAAAGGAAGTGGCAGATCGTAATTACACGATTGCTTATGAGATGCAGGCCGTGCTGCCAACGCTGGAGTGTAATGCCACTATACCTGCCGGAACGACGGGTATG
Source organism: Parendozoicomonas haliclonae (assembly GCF_900174585.1). GTDB lineage: Bacteria > Pseudomonadota > Gammaproteobacteria > Pseudomonadales > Endozoicomonadaceae > Sansalvadorimonas > Sansalvadorimonas haliclonae. Next base: position 227,100 of record NZ_FWPT01000001.1, read on the forward strand.
CAGCTTATTGGCCGTCAGGATCATGTTATTAATGCTGGCTGTATTATGGATGCCACGGTGTGGGAGCGGGCGATCAATCTCGGCCATGGTGACTATGCACTGCGGGACAGAAATATACTGAATATGCCGGCTGTAGAAGAAATGCTGCGTAAGCATGAATCCGATGAAGATTCCGCTCTGGTTGGCAGTCGGTGGATATCAGAGGATGTTTATGAAGCCGTTGTGGATAAATATGAAAGCTTTGTCGGCGACCTGAAAAAGAATAACAAGCAAGGCCTGTGGAAAACGGTGCTCGGCGGATACTTTATGGTGCTGCTGGCGTTTGTAGTGCCTCTATTCCTGATTGGTATTTTTATTCCGGAAGCGGCCGTAGGTATGAGTAGTTATCTGCGTTCCTTTGATATCAGTGATCTGCATCTTTTGAATCTGCATGAAACTGTTCCCTATCATATCTCCCGCTTTCCTTATGGGGGTATCGGAACTGATGATCTGTTTATCTGGATCACGGGCGTATTGATATGGGCTGGGCTGTTGCAGACCATCCACAAGAAGAAACGCTCGAAGATGGAAACAACGTTCCACTTTCTGATCTGGTTCTGGCTGTGCCCGTACATGTATCGTTGGGGGCAGATGATGGTGGAACTCGTGAGTGACAAGTTCGGTAAGCCTACAGAGTTCACCCATGTGGAGTGGTACAAGTTTGGTCTGGAGATGCTGATTCAGAACTGGCCTCAGATTGTCACCTTCTCCATTGCCACAGCTTTTGTACTGATCAGTTGGCGGTACTGGCAGAAGAAGGATACGGCTATTAAACAGTATCGTTCCGATATTCTGAGTGCCCGGTTTAGTCTGAAGACTGAATAAGACCGGATTTTACAGGTTACGAAAGCCAGTTATTCCTTGTGGATAACTGGCTTTGTTTTTAGGGGGAGCTTTATTTGGCTGGAATAAACAGTGTGGCTTCAATCTCGAACAACATGCCATCAAGGGCAAGACGCGGTACCGGAATCAGCGTGCTTGCCGGCAGCTTTTTACCAAACAGGCCAGACAGTTCTCTTTCCAGAGGCTCCAGATACTTCATTTGATGATCGACGATCAAAACCCGAATCTGCACCACCTGTTCCGGTTTTGCTCCGGAGGCCTTGATTGCAGTTTTCAGGTTTTTGAAGCTTTGCTGCATCTGCTCTTCAACTGTCTTACCAATGAGGTTGCCATCCTCATCGCCGGCAAACTGCCCGGAAATATAAACTGTATGCCCGCTGGGCGGTGTGATAACAATTTGCGAAAAACCGAACTGCCGGGTATCGACCAGATTGTCGGGATTGATGCGCTTTATGCCGGCAGTGGCAGTACTGGCCACACTCAAAGCAACAACGGAGGAGAGGAGAATATTTACGATGCGTTTCATGGAGTCATACCCGGTTATTCATGAGGTCAGCCTGACCTCAATGTAGTGCATCGTAAAACTTGAAGTTAAGTTTAAGTCAATAACTAGTTTTTCTGTTTGTTATGACGACCTGGCGGGGCGTAAAAAAGCCCCAGTCAAAGTGAGTGGGGCTTAGGTTTGAGTGGTTCTGTTAGAAGTTCAGAACCTGCAGCTTGCCATCAAAGGTTTTCTTGTTGCCAAAGCTGGAAAAGGTGATGTCTTTGTAAAACTCAAAGCCCAGGTTGTGCAGGATCTTTTCTGAACCCGCGTTACCGTTGGCATGGCGACCAATAATTTTGCTGGCACCCAGATCGTTTTTGGCGAACTCGATCATGCGGGATGCTGCTTCCTTGGCAAAGCCTTTGTACCAGTTGTTCTGGGAGAGGATGTAACCAATATAGAAACAGTCGTCTTCCCAGCTCAAACCGCCGGAGCCGATCAGCTCACCGGTTTCCTTCAATACCAGCCCGAAAGTATATACATGATCATTGTCGTAGTTGGCCTGTTCAAAGGTCAGCCAGTCGATGGTTTCCTGCACGTTTTCGTGCTGGTCAAAAATCATGTACTGGGTAACGACCGGGCAGGAGGTCCAGGAGTCAAAAATATGCTGTGCATCGGATACGGCCAGCGGCCTTAAGATCAGTCTTTCGGTCTCTAAAACAGGTGTACGCATCGTCTACTACAACTCAAAAAATACTACGATTTGGTTTTGTGCCTGGATTGGGAAGCTGGAGCGCGGCTGGAAAGGCATGGCGGGCTGGCAGGAACAGACAGCCATGAATTCTTAAAAAAGCCTCAACAACGGTTGAGGCTTTTTTAAGAATTCATGGCACCAGTGGCCGGAGTGAAACCGACACGCTCGCAGGGGCAATGGATCAGGAACAACAATCCATAAAAAGCGGAAGCAAATTATCACGCTGCCAATAGGCCAACAATGACGGGTAGCAACACTCTTTTGGTTAGTTTGTATCGTGTAAATACGTATAAGTTGGGATCAGGTAGCGTGTAATTGAGTCGAAGAAGCCTTCGTTCCTCCGATGAAAATCTGCTCTCATCGAGGGGGATTATAATCGGTGGTGAAGCTTAGATTGTTAGACGATTGTTGTAGTGGTTAATGCGTAGTTGTCGTCTGGATTCTCTGCTGCGCTATGGTACTCTGCATTTTGAGAAAGGATAACCATGGAATGGATGTATGGAATACAACCACGGTGTGTGTATAACAACACCTCGTCATGAAATGACTCCGCTTGAACGCATGATGGAGGATTTTGAGAAAAAGTGTAAAAAATATCACTCTGATAGAGATGCTCTCGACGCAGCCAAAAAAGCAGCTAAACGTGGAGATGGTGTTAAGCCTTCAAAAGCAATTGAAAAGAACCTCTCAAATAAATCCCGTGAGCTAAATCGTTTACTTAAACAATTAGCGGCAGAGCGTTTGCTAACCCTGACTCAAGTGAGTGTACAGGATGATCTTGCAAAGTATCGTGAAGCACTAAAACCTTCAGAAAATTCAACACGAAAAGATCGCTCTATTTTTCGACAGGCAATGGGTATTGAAGCTCATCATCCCACCAAAGTTCTTGCAAAGTTTATGGAAAAGGATGGGCGACATGCACCACAACCAAAGTCAAGATTCACCGCCCATCATATTGTGCAAGGTAAAGGTAGAACCCGGTTTGCAGCAGAAGCCAGAATTGATTTGCACTTTCATGGGATAAGGATAAATGATCCGGATAATGGGGTTTGGATGCCCAGAGAAGTGGCTGATAAAGGTCACCCTGTTATGAAGCATGCTAGTGCTCATACGGAGATTCATACCTATAACTATGAACACTGGGTGTATGATCGAACCAGAAATATCGATAATGAAAAAGCTTTTAGAGATAAGCTTTTGGCTATACGAGCGTTGTTACGAGATGGGCAGCAGCCTGATTATGTGACTCAACCGCCACGGGAGGAGGTCTTTAAGCCGTGACACTATATAAAGTTCATGAGGATGCAGGCGGCTACCAAAGCTTGACTCTGGATATAGATGATTTCTTGGATCTTTTAGATCCACACATTGGTGAAGCGGCGGCAATGCAGCTTGGAAAAAAGAATATATCAATCAGGGCTTTTTGGAAGCCTCTAGAGCTTGGTTATTATCGCAATGAGGGGGCGGTCAGCCTGGCTGACATAAGCATTTGGAGATCGGGTGGATTGCTACTGAATCAAAAAGCCTTCAATGCTTTGAAAGAGGTACTGACGCCCTTTGGTGAAATTCTGCCCTGTGAACTTCATGGCAATCCAGCCTTTTTCTTCAATTGTTTGAATCTTAAACCTACTAATGCTGCACAGATACGATATCGGATGCATCAAGATATATATGCGGAAGTGGAGTCGATCACTTTTTTAGAAAATGAGCGGGATGATGTTTTCAAGCATGAGAATAAAGTCAGCTTTACGTTTTATTGTTCTCAGAAGTTAGTGGAAGCTTATAAGCAGGCTGATTTAAGAGGGTTGGCCTTTACCGAGAATCTTATCGCAAATGTTCCGATCTGAACTGAGTGCGCTGCAAGCGTAGGTATACATGCCTTCAAAAAGGGTTGGTAAACATTTTCAAGGCCGATCAGTATTTATGTTAGTTGATCGTCATGGACTTATTTATACTGTTCATAAGCACTTGGAAATGAACCAATAATGTTATAGGTGTACCGGATTTAATTTTAATTGGGTTTGTCTTGTGTGCTCGTAAAGCGTTGCTTTTTCGGTAGTAGACCTTTCGATACTATGCCGGAAAGAGCTTTTCTTGCTTCTCAGGGCTAATACGAGGATGGTCAGGTACTTCGATAGAGTATTCGGTTGTGGATTGTTTTGCATGGTACAGCGCTAGGTCATTTTCTATTTCTGGTTTTATTGTAGACACAATGTCAGCGAGTACTTGTCGATTATCGTCACTCATCTTAGCTCCAGCTATCACTCCAGATAGCACTTCATCTCTAGCGTACTTATATACTCCATCACCCCCGGATGTTTTCACGACACGGTGTTCTTTTTCGTAGCTCCATATGTCACTTTTGGTAAGTAGAAGTGTGGTGATTGCGTCCAAGTTGTCATCAGGCCAATATTTGAAGGATGGCCTTTGGTCTGAGTAGGTTACCGGAAGTGACACTAAAAGGCGGTCAATTCGATGTGCGTAATGTCTGAACCACCGTGTCGGGATTCTAAATTCGACCACAAAACCTTGATGGTAATGTGCGTAGTGTGACCACATTAAAATATTTAAGGGGTCTTCACTCAGACTGAACACACCAACATTGCTAAGGACACTTTGAGGAAATTGGGGCGATTCCATTTGTGCCTTTAATTGGGCTATGGCTTGTCGCCTTTTTTGAATCCGTTGAGCTGGTTTGATCCCTAAAGCTTTTTGATGGTGATGTAAGAACTCTAACCGCCCTTTAGGAGGCTTATCGAAAACAGATGAGTCAGTGGGGGAGGCAGTCAAAAGGGTCATTGAAATTTAGAGGAGAGGTGAATTTAACTGTTCCCTCTGTTAACACGCATAACGAACCCTCATTGAATGGAAGGTACTTATACAGGTAAATGACATCTTCTTCTTTGAACATTGGCTTTACCTTTGACTGATACCTAAATGATATCGCAATGTTCTTTGAGCTTTAAACTATAAGACAGTACCCAGACGGGACTTGAATCCTGATCCTCTCTTGATAATGTTCAGGCCGAAAACATCGGTACAAGAACGTTTTGGCTTTCGGCAGCTAAATCAAAAGACCGAGCATGAGCAGGTAAACTCATTTTCCACACGCAAAGGTCGTCGTTAGGTGAGAGACGTGAGTGGACAAAAGCCTACGAAAAAGGTCTCAGACTGAAAACGCGGAACATACAAAAAAGCCCCAACCGAAGTTGAGGCTTTTTCATCGAATCTTGGTACCAGTGGTCGGACTCGAACCGACACGCCCGCAAAGGCAACGGATTTTGAATCCGTCATGTCTACCAATTCCATCACACTGGCATTGGCTTGCATAGCGACAAGCGAGGCGCAGTATAACATTTGCGAATAAGCATGCAAGATACTTTGTATATTGCCGATATACCCAGCAATCGTCTTGAATATCAAGGAGTTGGCTGTGGGACCCACTGGGAACAAGCCGTCCGGGCCTCAACGGGGGAACTCCGTTCCCGATTTGCGCCAGCCTGATCAGGAAACACCCAAGAAGGGAGAGGCGCCCTTCAGCAGTAAAAGGCCGGTAAGAAGCCTGAGTCTGGGCGAGCAGGAGTTATTGAAAAGTACCCGGGTTCCTTCAAGTGAATTCAAGCCAAGCCAGCCCACGCCCTCGCTGCCAAGTCGGCAGGTGTCCAATGTCAGCACGACCAGCGGCTCCAGTAATGCCTCCTATACGACAGCACCGGATAATCTGAATCAGGAACCTCTGCCTTATTACGACCCTTCCCAGAAAATTAAGGGGGATCTTAACCCTGAAAAGCTGGTCAGCGTAAATGGCGAAGAGATGAGTGTAGTGGACCGGCGTGACCAGCTAATGGGTGATCGTCAGGCCATTCTTGAAGAGCAAAGAGACTGTCTTGCCAAACTGCATATGCGCGAACAGGAAGCGGTTTTTCTGAAGGCACTCTCTGACCCGGTATTTGCTGCAGAGCAGGGGATCAAGGTGGTTCTGGAAGTAAGTGGTCATGCCATCCAGCTGGTACCGCCGGCGGAGAATGAAAAGTTTACCCCTGAACAGCGAGAGAGTTATCTGCGCTTTGTGCAGTCTTCCGCAATTGGTATGTTTGAGAGCATGCCCACTATTGATGAGCTACGCAGCGAAAAAAGTGCCAATAAGAAGGCCTTGAAGAAGGTTCAGAAAGAGCTGAAAAAGTACAAGGTTGAAATTAATTCTGATGTTCAGGATAAGTGGCTGCGCAATACCCGCATTATTCTTGATATGAATAATGGCTCCGGAACAGTGTCCGGAGAACCCAAATACGAACTCTATATTCCGGATGAAAGCCTGCGCCACCTGCCGAGGGCCCGGGTTGATACCGATGGTTATTATCTGTCCGCTAATCCGAGGGATATGAGTGAGTCCGGCATGGTGAACGATGAAGACCTGCCATTGCCGTATGACGATGATGGCCCGGAAACCGGTTCGACCAGCTCTGGTTATCAGGGCAGCCTGGGAGGAAGCTCACGAATGAGTGGAGTCTCCAGTGTGAGTGGGGTTGGAATTGGCGATGAGGACGATGAAGAAGACGAAGGTGAGCCGGTCAAACCTGCTCCCATGATGCCTCCACCTCCGACCAGTGGAATGCCTCCTGAAGCACCGCCACCACCTCCGCCGGGTTGGAAGAAAGGTGATCCGCTTCCGCCCGGATTTGGTCCCGAAAAGGAAGAGTAAACCTGATTTTTCCGCGATAAATGATGACCTGATACCTGACTTTTTGCGCCAGTTTCGTTATTCTCCCGCTCTTTTTTGTGCGGTGAGGTTTTACGGCCAATGCGCGTCAGCGATTTCCATTTCGAGCTTCCCGATGAACTGATCGCGCGCTACCCGATGCCCGAGCGTAGCGCGAGCCGGTTGCTGGTGGTTGAGCCAGAGACCGGGCAGCCGGTGCATCGTACCTTCCGGGATATTATCAACTACCTGAATCCAGGTGACCTGCTGGTGTTGAACAACACCCGGGTTATTCCTGCACGCCTGTTCGGCCAGAAAGAGAGTGGCGGCAAGATTGAGGTGCTGGTGGAACGTGTTCTGGATGAGCACCGTGTGCTGGCCCATGTTCGTTCCAGTAAGTCCCCCAAGCCTGGTGCACGCCTGCTGATGGAAGGTGGTCTGGAAGCGACCATGGTTGAGCGTCAGGATGCTTTGTTCCTGCTCGAGTTTGATGGTGAAGAGCCTGTTGTTCATCTGCTGGAACAGCATGGCCATATGCCATTGCCACCGTACATTACCCGTGAAGATGAACTGGGTGACCGTGAGCGTTATCAGACCGTTTACGGCGAAAAGAAAGGTGCCGTGGCTGCGCCAACGGCCGGTCTGCACTTTGATGAAGAGCTTCTGGCTGAAGTAGAAGCCAAAGGCATCAATAAAGCCTTTGTTACCCTGCATGTTGGTGCTGGTACTTTCCAGCCGGTTCGTGTGGATGATATTAAAGATCATCACATGCACTCAGAGTATCTGGAAGTTTCCGAAGAGGTTGTTGAGGCTATTAAGCGTACCAAGGCCAATGGTGGGCGGGTGATTGCTGTCGGTACAACCTCTGTACGCAGTCTGGAAACTGCAGCCCGTGATGGCGAATTGAAGCCTTACGCCGGTGAAACGGATATTTTTATTTATCCCGGTTACACCTTTAACGTGGTGGATGCATTGATTACCAACTTCCACCTGCCGGAGTCCACCCTGCTGATGCTGGTGTCTGCCTTCTCCGGATACGATGAAATTATGAATGCCTACCGGGTCGCGATTGACGAACGGTACCGCTTCTTTAGTTACGGCGATGCGATGTTCCTGAACCGCAAAGGCTGAATGCCGGCAAACATCGCAAACACTGAAAGTATGTTTTAAGGGCTTGCATGAAAGCCCTGCAGAGATAACAGGAGACTGCGCCATGCGCCCGGAATGCTTTATGTCATTCGAGAAGCTTGGTGAAGATGGCCTGGCCCGTCGTGGCCGGGTGACCTTTCCTCGCGGCACCATCGAGACCCCGTGCTTTATGCCGGTGGGTACCTATGGCACCGTGAAAGGCATGCTGCCCCGCGATATCCATGAGATCGGGGCGGAAATTATCTTGGGTAACACCTTCCACCTGATGCTGCGTCCTGGCACTGAGGTGATCAAGGAACACGGAACCCTGCACGATTTCAACGGCTGGAACAAACCAATCCTGACCGACTCCGGCGGCTTCCAGGTATTCAGTCTGGGTGCGATGCGCAAGATTACCGAAGAGGGCGTAGCCTTCCGTTCCCCGGTGGATGGTTCCAAGGTGTTTATGACCCCGGAATCCTCCATGCAGGTTCAGCGCGATCTCGGTTCCGATATCGTGATGATCTTCGACGAGTGCACCCCGGGTGATGCGGATCACGAGCGTGCCCGTACCTCCATGGAAATGTCCCTGCGCTGGGCAGACCGTAGCCGTAAGGCCCATGGCGACAGCCAGTCTTCACTGTTCGGTATTATCCAGGGCGGTATGTTTGAAGATCTGCGTGCCCGCTCTCTGGATGGCCTGCTGGAAATCGGCTTCGACGGTTACGCGATCGGCGGTCTGTCTGTGGGTGAATCCAAGGAAGATATGTATCGCATCCTCGACCACACTCCGCGCCGTATCCCGGCAGAGTACCCGCGTTACCTGATGGGTGTGGGTACCCCGGAAGATATCGTGGAAGCCGTGCGCCGCGGTGTGGATATGTTTGACTGCGTAATGCCGACCCGTAATGCCCGTAACGGTCATCTGTTTACTGCTCAGGGTGTGGTCAAGATTCGTAATGCCAAGCACCGTCATGCGGAAGAGCCGCTGGAAGCGGGTTGCGACTGCTACACTTGCCGCAACTTCACCCGTGCCTACCTGCATCACCTTGATAAATGTAACGAGATGCTGGGCTCCATGCTGAATACCATCCACAACCTGCGCTATTACCAGCGTCTGATGGCTGGATTGCGGCAGGCTATTGAACAGGGTAAATTGGACGCCTTCGTAACTGAGTTCTACGCAGAGCGCGGCATGGTGGCAAAACCACTGGCTGGCTAAGGCGCAGTTTTGTGGCCTGATAAACTGTTCAAGTGAAAAGAATCAGGCCACAGACTTGAAAAAGGATACTGCCGACACAAGACATAAGGGATATGCCCGAACAGGTTGTACCCGGGTTTTGTGAAGGTTCGGTTAATTAAAGCACTGTTCTTCGGAAGTGGTGTTTTAAAGCGACATTAATCTGGAACATCCATCTGATAATTAGGGAGTATGGAAATGAGCTTGATCTCTCTGGCTCACGCCTCCGGTGAAGCGGCAGCTGCAGGCCCAAGCATGGTTGGCCAGCTGGTCATGCTGGGTGGTTTTGTCCTGATCTTCTGGCTGCTGATCTGGCGTCCGCAGAGCAAGCGCGCCAAGGATCACAAGAAGCTGCTGGAAGGCATCGGCAAAGGCGACGAGGTAGTAACCACCGGCGGTATCGTGGGCAAGGTTGTTAGCGTAGCTGACGATTTTGTTACCCTGCAGGTTGGTACCAATGTTGAGCTGAAGTTCCAGAAAGGCTCTGTGGCCGCCACTCTGCCGAAGGGCACGATGAAGGCGATTAACTGAACGGGATTGCGAATGGCCTGTCTTACGACAGGCCATTTTGCTTAATAAAAAGGAACCCGAGGGTCTTATGAACCGATACCCTTTGTGGAAATACCTCGCAATATTTCTGTGTGTGGCTTTAGGTGTTTTCTACGCCCTGCCTAACCTGTATCCGGATGATCCGGCTATTCAGGTATCCAGTGTCAGCTCCTCTGTCGAAATGAACGACGGTCATCTGAAGCAGGCGGTTGCCGCTTTGGAAGAGTCCGGCGTCTCTATCAAGGATGCTGAGATCAGTGAGCGCGGCAATGTGCTGATTCGTCTGAACAGCAACGAAGATCAGCTGCCAGGCAAGGCTGCCATCAGCAAGAAGCTGGGGCATGACTATGTTGTTGCTCTCAACCTCGCGCCTACTACGCCGGACTGGCTGAGTAGTATGGGTGCCTCACCAATGAAGCTGGGCCTTGATCTGTCCGGTGGTGTGCACTTCCTGCTGCAGGTTGATTCCATGAAAGCTGTTGAAACCCGCATGGATATCTATGCAGGTGAAATGAGAACAGCTCTGCGGAAAGAGCGTCTGCGCTATCGCACCGTACCTAATCCAAGCCCAACGTCCCGTGAGCTGGCGTTCTCCGATGCGGAAGCCCAGAGCAAGGCGCGGTCCGTTCTGGCCAAAGAATTCCCTGATCTGACGGTTGATACCCGTGAGAGCAATGGTCGCTTCCTGGTGACTGTTCGCATGACTGAACAGCAGGTACGTGATCTTGAAGACTATGCCATCAAGCAGAACCTGACGACCGTCCGTAACCGTGTGAACGAACTGGGTGTGGCTGAGCCGCTGGTACAGCGTCAGGGCCGTAACCATATCGTTGTGGAGCTGCCGGGCGTACAGGACACTGCCGAAGCGAAACGTATTCTGGGTAAGACTGCCAACCTCGAGTTCCGTCTGGCCGCTGGCTACGATGCTGCTCCTGGCACCTACGAAACCTTTGAGTTCCGTTCTCAGGAAGGCCGTACTGCCAACCTTGAGCGTGACATCATTCTGACTGGTGATCAGGTTGCCAACGCCCGTTCCAACGTAGATGCACAGACCGGCAGCCCGGAAGTAAACATTACTCTGGACAGCCGTGGCGGCGAACTGATGACCCGCGCAACCCGAACCAATGTAGGTCGTGGTATGTCTGTACTGTTCATTGAACAGCGTTTCATCGGCAACCGCACGGAAACCAAGATGGTGGACGGCGAGCTGGTAGAAACTCTGGTGCCAATGTACCGGGAAGACAAGCGCATTATCAGTCTGGCTACTATTCAGGCAGTTCTGGGCAGCAGCTTCCGTATTACCGGACTGGATTCCCGTGCCGAGTCTTCTGAATTGGCCCTGTTGCTGCGTGCCGGTTCCCTGGCTGCACCAATGCACTTCGTGGAAGAGCGGACTGTAGGTCCTAGCCTGGGTAAAGAGAATATCCGTATGGGTGTTCAGTCCACTCTGATTGGTCTGGCAGCCATTATGTTGTTCATGGTGGTGGTATACCGGGTGTTTGGTCTGCTGGCCAATATCTCTCTGATACTGAACCTGACCCTGCTGATGAGCATTATGTCCATGCTGGGGGCGACGCTGACCATGCCGGGTATTGCCGGTATCGTTCTGACCCTGGGTATGGCGGTAGATGCCAACGTGCTGATCTTCTCCCGAATCCGGGAAGAGATTAAGAACGGCATGTCGCCACAGCGCGCCATCAGTGAAGGTTTTGACCGTGCCTTTGTCTCCATCTTCGACGGTAACATCACCACTCTGATTGTGGGTGTGGTTCTGTACGCGATTGGGACTGGTCCGGTGAAAGGTTTCGCGGTGACTCTGTCGCTGGGTATCCTGACCTCTATGTTCTCGGCGATCCTGATTAACCGTGCGCTGGTGAATATGGTTTACGGTGGGCGTCAGCTGAAGAAGCTGTCTATCTGAGTCTTTTGAGGAGAAGAATCATGTCTAACGATGATTCCCGGCTTGAGGCTGACTCTCAGGAGACCAGCTCTCAAGAGAATGGATCAGGCAAAAAGATGTTCGGGCATACCCGAGTCATCAATTTCATGAAATACCGGACGCTGGCAACAGTGTTCTCGGTCGTCCTGTTGCTGGGTTCGATCGGCTCACTGTTCGTGAACGGTATTAATTTCGGTCTGGACTTTACCGGTGGTACGCTGGTTGAACTCTCTTATGAAGAGGCCGCCAGTGTTCCAGAGATTCGCAACCAGCTGGAGCAGCTGGGGCATACGGATGCTGTTGCTCAGGAGTTTGGTTCTGCTTCTGATGTGCTGATCCGTATTCCGGGTGCTGAAGCTGATGTGAATCTGGGCAGCCGTGTGGCCAAGCAGCTGGATGACCTGTATGACGGTGATATCACTGTTAAGCGGGTTGAGTTTGTAGGCCCGCAGGTGGGCGAGCAGCTCCGTGACCAGGGTGGTCTGGGTATGATGCTGGCTCTGGCGCTGGTTATGCTCTACATCGCTTTCCGCTTCCAGTACAAGTTCTCTATCGGTGCTGTTGTGGCTCTGGCCCACGATGCGATCGTGGTTCTGGGCTTGTTCTCTCTGCTCGGACTGCAGTTTGATCTGACGGTTCTGGCGGCGATTCTGGCAGTTATTGGTTACTCCCTGAACGACACGATTATCGTGTACGACCGGGTGCGTGAGAATTTCCGTAAGGTACGTCGTGGAACACCGGAAGATATTATTAATATCTCCCTGAGTCAGACCCTGGGTCGTACTTTGGCGACGTCCGGTACCACCATGATGGTTCTGTTCTCGCTGTTCTTCCTGGGTGGCGAAACCATTCACGGCTTCTCAACGGCGCTGTTGGTAGGTGTGGGTATCGGTACTTACTCGTCCATCTACATCGCATCCAACATGCTGTTGTACTTGAATGTGACCCGTGAAGATCTGATTCCTCCACCTAAAGAGGAAGATGCCGACGAAATGCCATAACGGTTGAGTCGAGCTTTGAAAAAGCCTGCCTTTGTGCAGGCTTTTTCATTTGCGCTTTTGAATAGCCTTCATCATGTTCTTGATGGTGGGGCTGGCATGTTTGCGAACCTCTTTCACAACAGCTTTCAGTTCAGATGACATATTGCTGTTGCCGATCATCAACGGCTGTAAAAAGGTGAAGGCGGTATCGGGCAGTGTTTTGCTGAAATGCTGTGCCAGTGCAAAGCAATCTTCTTCGTTCTGCTCGCCACCATTAACGGAGTTGGCCAGAAACTGTAGATATTTGTTGGCCAAGTATGCATCCTCATCGACAGCCTGCCTGATGCAGTCCTGAATCTGAGCTTCCGCTGCTGTGTATTCGTCTTCCATAGGCTGTGGCCAGTTTGCGCGATTGCCGAGGTCGGGGCGAATATTAGCCTGAACTTCCATGTAGTAATCAATCAGCAATGGCAGGGCGGCTTTTTCGCCAGCGTTAGCGGCATTGTGCAGCAGCGGAACAATGTGTGGGCGGTCGCCTTCACCGAGTTTGTTGTATAGCTCAATGGCCGCTTGATGCTTGCCGTGTTCTAACTTTTGAAACAGTTTGTCTGCCGCGCCGCCTTTGGTGCGAAATGCCTGTTTGTACAAAGCCATATTGGCATGTTCAAAATAAGGTTGTCCCTTGGACTTCCAATCCTGAAAGGCGTCCTTTAACTGCTCTCCGAAGCCTTTGATACTTCTGCTAGATAATGACTTGCTGGCTGTCCCTGTGGTTGTCTGCACATCTTTCATCAACGGTTCCCGTGGAGCGAGCTTTTTAATCAGCCAGCTTCGGAACGGGATGAGTTTGGCGATCGGGTTGTAGCTGAGAAAGTTGGCAAAGCTGCTTTTCCAGCTTGTAGCGTCGGTGGTATTGGGTTGCATAATGTCGTCCGTCCGTGGATTGAATCAGCAAAGGTAATTGGCATTTCTTGGATAGCAGGAAGCCGTACAGAAGATAGGTTTCCCGTTATCCGTCACCAGTGTCTGGTGAGAAAATGTGGTTGGTGAGAAGCGATCTGGCCAGGTTTCTGCGCAGGCTTCGTGAAACAGGGTGTTCAGGTGTTTGTCGCTTTGTTCAAGAAAGCTGGTCAACTGCTGAAGCTGGGCATCCTGTATTTGTCCCTGCCGGTACAAATCACCGTAATGCTCTCGTAATCCGGCATTTAAGGCTTTCAGTGTTGAAGCCTTGGCAATGATCTGGTGGTTAGGGTTATCCGGATCATAAACAGTCTGCTGTTGGTCCGGGTCGTATTTCACCCCATTGGGAGCTTGAGGTGTTTGTAGTTGTCCCAGTGCGCCGGTGATGGTGCTTTCATCATCAAAGTCAGCGCTGGCCAGAATTTCCTGATTGTTGAGGGCGTATTCCAGAACGGGTTTGCTTAAGTGGCTGTTGTTCAATGGTGGGATCAGAGACTGCAGTTCATCCGGAAGCAGGTGCTGGCTGAGGTTCTGCCAGGTCTGGTTGGTGATCTCTGGTATCCCGGTTTTGACCGGCAATATCCCCTGCAAAAAGCTTCTTTCATTATTGAGGTGATGGGCGGGTGGTGGGAACAGGGCAAGGTCGCTGCGCCATAACAGCTTTCCACGGGCATCCGTCAGCTGAACATTATCGATATGTTCTTCGGTGAAATGTTCTGGCCACTCATTCTGGAGAATGCAGGTTCTCAGATCGCGAAGGTTATGTAGTACGGGGCCTTGCTGACTGTAAGTGATACCAGCCTGCTGTTGCATAATTTCGAGGATGGTGATGGATTCTTCCAGCGCGAGAAGAGCTTTGTGGTTGGGGTTGTCGGTATCAAAGCGCACTTTGACGGGATCAGATCGGTATTGGGCTCCAGATTCTTGTAGCTCTGCGACAATACCTTTAGGAAGTGCAGCCCTTGGGTTGGTGCAGAACATCTCTCGTTCAGCGATAGCCTGCAAAGTGCTTTTATTGATGCTGTTCATTGGGAGATCCTGCAGCTCTCTCAGAATCTCCAGTCGGTTGCCTTCAACTGCAGCAAGCAGCCCTTCGTCGGTCATGGATGTTTGCAGGCAGTCCCTAAGTTTGGTTTGAACGACCGTACTCTCCCGCTCCAGCAATCCTATCTTGCGGGCATGGATAGGTGTCAGAGAGTTGGTATCGTACCTGGGCAGGCTGTGAAAAACAGAAGCCGCTTTTTGCAGATGTTTGTGCTGTGGTGTGCCCGGGTTCTCAATCGGCCTTTGTGGGGGTGGCGAGGGTGTTTTGCCGATATTGGTTGGCATGTCCGTTCCTTGGGCTGGGAAGATCCTGCTTTACAGTGTAAACCATGGGTTTTCTTCCCGGCCGGAACGTAAAAGGGCGATGGAGTATCAGCGTCTATGAAAAAGACGATCCATCCATGAGCGTTGCTCGTAGTTGGCTTTCACCCCTTTCTTCAGCATGTGAGGAGCGTATTCCATATCCTCTTCCATGATGTGTTTGGTCAGCCAGTTCTTGAGGAAGTGCAGAAGCTCAAAGCCGATATGCTTGCCGTTCTGGACTTTGCGGCGGAGTTCGTTGATCTGCTCGATCAGCAGTTCATGGTGGTGCTTGTGGGATTCGTAGTCGGGATAGTCAAGTATCCGCATCAGGCTCTCTTCAACAGAAAAATGGATGCGGGTGTAATCAACCAGTTCATCCAGTATTGTGACTGTCGCTTCATTGCCGTGGTGTTCACGGATCGCAAGGTAGAGTTTATTCAGCAGATCCACCAGAATCTTGTGCTGTTCATCAATCTCCTGGATACCTACGCTCAAGCTGTCAGACCAGGTAATTAATTCTTGTGAACTGCTGACGCTGAGATTTGCCGCTGCGTGTCCCATCGGACTCCCTCCTGTCTAATAATCTGTTTTTAGTCTTATCAAGAAAACGCCCACATATTTGTATGAGTAGGGTGGGGATTTATCGTGCTTGGGGAAGCTGTTTTTCTTGGAGGGGAGTTATTGTGGTGAATACCTATGAAAAGGCTTTGATATGAGTCAATGGAAGGAGGGGTTGTGCCCATTAATGCAGAAAGAACCTGCATTAATGGGCACGAACTGAAGTGAATTACTTCATGTCTTCAGCAACGAAAGGCTGAATGGTGGTCAGGATTTCCTTGAACACCTTCAGGTTGCCACACACGATCTGGCCTTTTTCCATGTGCTTGTTGCCACCACGGAAGTCACCAACCAGACCACCGGCTTCGGTGATAAGCAGGATGCCGGCAGCCATATCCCACTCTTTCAGGCCGAATTCCCAGAAACCGTCGAAACGGCCTGCGGCAACGTAAGCCAGATCCAGAGAGGCAGCACCAGGGCGGCGGATGCCGGCAGTCAGGCCAACCAGACTGCGGAACATGCTCATGTAGTTGTCCAGATAGTTCATCTGGTCCTGACGAAACGGGAAGCCAGTACCCAGCAGGGCGCCGCGCAGGCCCAGACGGTTGGTTACGCGGATGCGGCGGCCGTTCATGGCAGCACCTTTGCCGCGGCTGGCAGTAAATTCTTCGCGGGTTACCGGGTTGTAAACAACAGCGTGTTCAACTTTGCCACGGTATACACAGGCGATGGACACGGCGAAGTGTGGTACGCCGTGAATGAAGTTGGTAGTGCCGTCCAGTGGATCAATAATCCACAGGTAGTCAGCGCCTTCGCCCTGACCTGGTTGATGACCGGTCTCTTCTCCCAGGAAGCCATGGTCAGGGTATGACTTTTTGAGGCTGGCGATAATCGCACGCTCAGAAGCCTTGTCGATTTCAGTCACGTAATCGTTTGGTTCTTTGTTTTGAACCTTGATAACGTCCAGCTGCTCGTAACCTTGGGCAATAATTTCACCCGCCTTGTGCGCAGCGCGCAAGGCCATAGTAACCATTGGTTGCATATTGGGATGTGCGTTTGTGAGGTGTATGAACTTCAGATAATCGAGGGATTATATCACTAGTCGGCATGTTTCACAGCGATGCCCGTAGAAAAAAACAGTTTCACTCAAGAGTGGCTCAATTGTCTGGGCCTCTCTGTCAGGCGTATTGGTGGGCTGAAAGAAAGTCGTCTAACTTGCCATTCATTCCTATTGTTAGGTGCTCTAAACCTGCCAATGCCGAAGAGTTTTGTTAGAATTTCCCGCCTTTAAATTTTGACCCCTTGGTTTTCATACACGATGTCAGTAGAAAATATCCGGATTGTTCTCGTTAACACCACACACCCGGGCAATATCGGGTCTGCCGCCCGGGCCATGAAAACCATGGGGCTGTCGTCCCTGTATCTGGTGGATCCGGTGGACTTCCCATCCGGTGAAGCGCGTGCGCTGTCTTCCGGTGCGACCGACCTGCTGGAAAGCGCCGTTGTTACCCAGACCCTGGAAGAGGCGATTGCTGACTGTGAGCTGGTAATTGGTGCCAGTGCGCGGGTGCGCGGTATTTCTCTGGAGCTGACCGATCCCCGTGATACTGCGCAGGTGGCAGTGTCTGAGGCGTCAACGGGTCGTAAGGTGGCGCTGGTGTTTGGTCGGGAAGATCGTGGCCTTACCAACGAAGAGCTGCGTCTGTGTCATCGTCAGGTGCATATCCCTTCGGTTGCTGAGTTCAGCTCCCTGAATCTTGCGGCTTCTGTTCAGGTGCTGGCTTATGAGTTGCGTATGACTTCTCTGTCTCACGAAGGTGAGGCGAGTGTTCCAGAGGTACGGGAATATGAGCTTGCCTCTTCTGAGCAGATGGAGAGTTTCTATACCCATCTGCGCGATATGTTGAATGATGTAGGCTTTTTCAAAAGCTGTAATCCGGAAAAAATTATGGCCAAGTTGCGCCGTATTTATGGACGCAGCCGTCTGGATCGGATGGAATACAACATTATGCGAGGCATCCTGACGGAAACGCAGGCCGCGGTAAAAAATCTTCGCAAGCCGTCGTAGTAAAAGAGTCGTAGTAAAAGAAAAACAGGCACCAGTCGAATCACACGTCTGCAATGGTGCCAGAGTTGTGAGTAACAGGATCGGAAAACAGGAATGCTTCACCATGTTTGAAAGGATACGTGAAGATGTACGCAGCGTGCTGGATCGAGATCCGGCCGCACGAAACACCTTTGAAGTTCTGACCAACTACCCGGGCGTGCATGCTTTGCTGATGCACCGTCTGGCTCATGCGCTCTGGTGTCGGGACTGGAAATGGGTGGCACGTATCATTTCCAGTTTCTCCCGCTGGTTTACCGGTATTGAGATTCACCCGGGCGCCACCATTGGTCGTCGTTTCTTTATTGACCACGGTATGGGTGTGGTGATTGGTGAGACAGCCGAGATTGGTGATGATGTCACTCTTTATCAGGGTGTGACCCTCGGTGGTACCAGTCTGAACGGTGGCAAACGTCACCCGACTCTGGAGGATGGAGTGGTGTGCGGTGCTGGTGCCAAGGTTCTCGGCCCGTTCACTGTCGGTAAAGAGGCCAAGGTGGGTTCTAATGCTGTTGTGGTCAAACCGGTACCTGCCGGCGCAACGGTTGTTGGCATTCCTGGCCGGATTGTCAGGCGCCAGCCTGTGGTTGGGGATGCCCAGCAGGAAGTGGCTCAGAAGATTGGTTTTGATGCCTACGCGATAACCCGGGAGATGCCAGACCCAACGGCGCATGCCATCAATGCCATGCTGGATCACATCAAGGCCGTGGATGCGCGTTTTGAAGCACTTTGTTGCACCCTCAAAGAGAAAGGCGTCGACTGCGGAGACATCTCCCTGCCAGAATTGAGACGGGAAGACTTTGAGTCGGTTACCAGTGCGGATGACTCCGAGGCTACCAAAGAGTCATCTCTGGATAGTGCCAGTCTCTGATTGCTGATAAAGCCGGGTTTTATATGAATTTCGGCTATTTCAATTAGTTTTGTTATACTGCCACTCCCCTTCGGTGGCAGCCCTGTTTTTGGGCGGCAAAGCCCGGTCCAGCGCGCTTTTTCATTTAGTTGACTAAAATACTCAGGTATTGGATAATCCGCCCGTAAACTCGGCACGTAACCATATTTAAAGCGATTGTGTGGTTGTTTCTGCTGCTGATTGCGCAGATTTTGCCGGGGTTCTATAGGGATTCGTTATACAGGGTGCTCCGGTTGGGCATCTATGGATGGGGTCAAGCGAATATATGCGTCTCACTACCAAGGGCCGTTATGCGGTGACAGCGATGCTTGATCTGGCGTTACACGCTGGTAGTGGTCCCGTGGCTCTGGCGGATATCTCTGAGCGTCAGGGTATTTCGCTCTCCTATCTGGAACAGTTGTTTGCCAAGCTGCGTCGCAAGCAGCTGGTCAGCAGTGTTCGTGGCCCTGGTGGTGGTTATCGCCTCGGGCGCGATACCAGCGAAATCGGTATTGCCGAAGTTATTGATGCAGTTGATGAGTCTGTTGATGCAACTCGCTGTCATGGCAGTGAAGGCTGCCAGCAGGGCGATGTCTGCCTGACTCATCATCTGTGGTGTGATCTCAGTGAGCAGATACACGCGTTTCTCAGTGGTATCACTCTCAGGGATCTTGTAGAGCGAAAGGAAGTTCGCTCTGTTGCCGAACGGCAGGATAGGGAACAGGAAGAAACCCGCAAACTGAATGCTGAGAGTGAAGAGCACCGAATTTCCATCGAGTCGCTCTAGCCTGTTGTTCCCGCTGTTACCTGATGACAGTGGGCCGTAAATATCCGGGAGAGAACATAGAATGAAACTGCCGATTTATCTCGATTACGCCGCGACTACGCCGGTCGATCCACGAGTGGCAGAGAAAATGGTGCAGTGTCTGACCAATGAAGGAAACTTTGGTAACCCTGCGTCACGTTCCCACGTTTTTGGTTGGAAAGCGGAAGAAGCCAGCGAAAACGCCCGTTCCCAGGTTGCCGAACTGATCAATGCGGACCCTCGCGAGATCGTCTGGACTTCCGGTGCCACTGAATCCGATAACCTTGCCATCAAGGGTGTTGCTCACTTCTACAAGCGCAACGGCAAGCACATTATTACCTCCAAGCTGGAACACAAGGCAGTCCTGGACACCTGTCGTCAGCTGGAGCGTGAAGGTTATGAAGTCACTTACCTTGAGCCAGGCACCGACGGCATTATCACGCCTGAGCTGGTTGAAGGTGCGCTGCGTGAAGACACGATTCTCGTCTCGCTCATGCACGTGAATAATGAGATCGGTACTGTGACCGATATTGCCGCGATCGGTGAAATTACCCGTCCGCGCAAGATTGTTTTCCATGTTGATGCAGCCCAGAGCCTTGGCCGTCTGCCACTCGATATGAATGAACTGAAAGTTGACCTGATGTCTTTCTCCGGTCACAAGGTTTATGGCCCTAAGGGTATCGGCGCTCTGTATGTTCGTCGTAAGCCACGTATCCGTCTGGAAGCCCAGATGCACGGTGGTGGTCATGAGCGTGGTATGCGTTCCGGTACTCTGGCAGTTCACCAGATTGTTGGTATGGGCGAAGCCTGTGCAATTCTGAAAAACGAACTGCAGGCGGACGCCGAGCGTGCCGAGCGTCTGAAGCAGCGTTTCCTAGGCCAGCTGGATGGTATGGAAGAAGTTCATATCAACGGTTCTGCTACCCAGCGTGTGCCTGGTGTTCTGAACGTTAGCTTCAACTTTGTTGAAGGTGAATCTCTCATCATGTCCCTGCGTGATATCGCGGTGTCTTCCGGTTCTGCCTGTACTTCAGCCAGTCTGGAACCATCCTACGTGCTGCGTGCGCTGGGTCTGAATGATGAAATGGCGCACAGCTCCCTGCGTTTCAGCTTTGGTCGCTTCACTACAGAAGAAGAAGTTGATCATGCAGCTGCCCAGGTTCGTGCGGCGGTTGAGAAACTGCGTGACCTGTCTCCGCTTTGGGATATGTACAAAGACGGCGTGGATCTGAGCAAGGTTGAGTGGGTCGCTCACTAAGCGACATACAGGAATTTATCGGGCGGTGGAGCGAATGCAGCCTCCACCGCAACGGGAATATGAAGTCTGCATCGGGTATGCGGGCTGGAGGATAGACTCATGGCTTACAGCGAAAAAGTAATCGACCACTACGAGAATCCACGCAACGTTGGCAAGATGGATGACAAGGATCCATCTGTTGGCACCGGCATGGTGGGTGCACCGGCGTGTGGTGACGTAATGCGTCTGCAGATCAAGGTTGATGAAACCGGTGTTATTGAAGACGCCAAGTTCAAAACCTATGGCTGTGGCTCTGCTATCGCTTCCAGCTCTCTGGCTACCGAGTGGATGAAAGGCCGTACTCTGGATGAAGCGGCAGAAATCCGTAACACCCAGATCGCTGAAGAGCTGGCTCTGCCTCCGGTTAAGATCCACTGCTCCGTGCTGGCAGAAGATGCTATCAAGGCAGCGATCGACGATTACCGTAAGAAAAACGATAGCGCTGCCTGAACCGGCAGTCTGTAAACCTGCTCCGGCGCGAATATAAAGAGTGCGACGCTGCAGGTTTTTGAGTATCACAGGTGCTGCCTGTCATGCTCTCAGGTCTGGAATCCCCCCTGACCGTTCTCAGGGGTTGCAACGTCATCAGGAAGTTTCATGGCAGTCAGTTTAACCGAAGCCGCAGCAAAACATATTCGTCGTCAGCTGGACGGACGAGGAAAAGGCCTTGGCATCCGTCTTGGGGTCAAGACCAGCGGTTGTTCCGGGATGGCTTATGTTCTGGAGTTTGTTGACCAGGCAAACCCGGAAGATGAAGCGTTCGAGTTTTTTGGTGAGACTGTTTTTGTTGATCCGAAAAGCCTGGTTTATCTTGATGGCACTGAGCTTGATTTCGTTAAGGAAGGCCTGAACGAAGGTTTCCAGTTCAACAACCCTAATATCTCCAGTGAATGCGGCTGCGGCGAAAGCTTTAATGTCTGATATTCCCTTCTCTGATCACACCGGTGGTGTAGATCTGCGTTCCAATTATTTTGAGCTGTTCGGTATTCCCGTCGGCTATGATGTGGAACGCTCCGCGATTCAGCCACGTTATCTTGAGCTTCAGCGTGTGGTTCACCCGGATCGTTTTGCCGGTTTGGGTGAGCGCGGGCAGCGTCTGGCCATTCAGTATGCTGCCTTTGTAAATGAAGCCTTTGATACACTCTGCTCCCCACTGAAACGTGCGCTTTATCTGCTGGAAGTGTCTGGTCATCCTGTTGATGTTGAACGCAACACAGTTATGGATGCAGCCTTTCTGATGGAGCAGATGTCCCTGCGCGAAGAGTTGAGTGAAGTGCGTGACAGTGCTGATCCTGAGGCGGCTGTTGAGTCGGTGCGGGAGAATGCCGAAGCCATGATGGATGCTCTGAAAGACGAGTTTGTCCGTCTGTGGCAAGAAGGCGAAACCGGATATGAGCAGGCTGCGGACTGTGCCCGTAAGATGCACTTCGCAGAAAAGCTGCTGGACGAAGCTGAACAGCTGGAAGAAGAGATACTCGACAGCTGATGTATTGTGATGTTCGCCGGTAGTGATTAATGGCGAACATCAACAACTGATTAAGACGTTATTACTCGATATCACCGCCGCTATTCGTGATAGATGGCTGGTTAGGAAGGACCATGTTACTGCAGATATCCGAGCCGGGTCAGAGCCCTGATCCCCATCAGCGCAAGCTGGCCGTTGGGATTGATCTTGGTACCACCAACTCTCTGGTTGCCACTGTGCGCAGTGGTACAGCAGAAACACTGCCCAATATCTCCGGTGAGCACCTCCTCCCATCTGTCGTTCATTATGGCAGTGATTGCACCATTACCGGTGTCGATGCCCGTCGTCTGGCGGCTGAAGATCCCCTGAATACCATTATCTCTGTTAAGCGCTTTATGGGGCGTGGTATTAACGATATCCATGCTCTTGATGATGTACTGCCTTACAACTTTACCCGTACCGATCAGGGTATGCCGTTTATTCAGACGGTACAGGGTGAAAAGAGCCCGGTTCAGGTTTCTGCGGAAATTCTGAAAACCCTGCGCCGCCGTGCCGAGGATTCTCTCGGTGGTGATCTTCTCGGCGCGGTTATCACTGTTCCTGCCTATTTCGACGATGCCCAGCGTCAGGCTACTAAAGATGCAGCCCGTCTGGCTGGTCTTAAGGTTTTGCGTCTGCTGAATGAGCCGACTGCCGCTGCTGTGGCCTACGGTCTTGATCAGGGTGGTGAAGGCACTATCGCGGTTTATGATCTCGGTGGCGGTACCTTTGATATCTCCATCCTGCGTTTGCACAAAGGTGTATTCGAGGTGTTGGCGACCGGTGGTGATACCGCACTGGGTGGTGATGATTTCGATAATGCTGTCGCTGGCTGGATTCTGCAGGAAGCCGGTTTGAAGATGGCTGACCTGTGCCCGAGAGGGCAGCGTAAAGTGCTGGATGCCGCCTGCGCCGCCAAAATTGCCTTAAGCGATAACGAGACGACCACTGTTGCCTTTAGAAGCTGGCAGGGTGAGTTCACCCGCGAGCAGTTTAATAGTCTGATTGATCCTTTGATCGACCAGACCCTGAAGAGCGTAAAGAAGTCCCTGCGTGATGCGAAGCTCAAGGCAGTGGATATCGATAACGTGGTGATGGTTGGCGGTTCGACCCGCGTTCTGCGTGTGCGCGAACGTGTTGCCGAGCTGATCGGCAAGCAGCCACTGACCAGTATCGATCCGGATCGTGTGGTTGCCATTGGTGCTGCATTGCAGGCGGATGTTCTGGTTGGCAACAAGTCTTCCGATGATCTTCTGCTGCTGGATGTGATTCCTCTGTCCCTTGGTCTGGAAACCATGGGCGGCCTGATGGAGAAGGTGATTCATCGTAACACCACTATCCCTGTGGCCCGTGCTCAGGAATTCACCACGTTCAAGGATGGTCAGACTGCTATGGCTATCCATGTCCTTCAGGGTGAGCGTGAGGTGATCGATGCTAACCGCTCTCTGGCTCGCTTTGTGCTGAATGGTATTCCGCCAATGCCTGCCGGTATGGCCCGTATTCGGGTGACCTTCCAGGTTGATGCTGATGGTTTGTTGAGCGTGAGTGCCCGCGAGCTGTCCAGTGGTGTTGAAGCCACTATCGAGATCAAGCCGTCCTATGGTTTGTCCGAAGGCCAGATAGCCGATATGCTGCAGGATTCCTATGCATTCGCGCAGGAAGATAAAGACGCCCGCCGGCTGTTGGAAGCACGGGTGGAAGCGGAACGAATTTTTGAGGCGCTGGAAAGCGCCCTGAAAAAAGATGGTGATACTCTGCTGAGTTCTGAAGAGTATGAGCATCTGACTAACGAGGCGCGTCGTCTTGCTCAGGCAACAAAGAGTAATGATAATGCCTTTATCACGCAGGTAACCGAAGACGTTGCCAAGGCCTCGGAAGTGTTTGCAAGCCGTAGAATGAATGCCGGTATTCATAAGGCGCTGTCCGGGCACACTGTGCAGGACCTGGCCGATGAGGTGTCGGGTACACAAAATGACGGGCCGGAGGAGTAAGTCATGGCCGAGTTAACCCGGGTTGTCTTTTTACCCCATGATGAAATCTGTCCAGAAGGTGCGGTGGTTGAAGTTGAGCCGGGCACCAGCATTCTGGATGCAGCACTGTCTGAAGGCATTGTGATTGAGCATGCCTGCGAGAAGTCCTGTGCCTGTACCACCTGTCACGTGATTGTGCGTGAAGGCTTTGATTCTCTGGAAGAGTCTGATGAGCTGGAAGACGATCTGCTCGATAAGGCGTGGGGGCTTGAGCCTGAATCCCGCCTGAGCTGTCAGGCTTTCGTGGCCGACGAAGAGCTGGTTGTCGAAATTCCACGCTATACCATCAACCAGGTGTCGGAGAAGCACTGATGAAATGGTCTGATATCCAGGATATTGCTATTGAGCTCACCGAAGCCAAGCCGGATGTTGATCCTCGTTACGTGAACTTTGTTGATCTGCGTAACTGGATTATCGAACTGGAAGACTTTGATGATGATCCGGAGCGCTGCGGGGAAAAAATCCTTGAAGCGGTCCAGATGGCCTGGATTGAAGAGATGGATTGACGGTAAGGTCTTTTGAAGAAAAGCGGCTCACTCAGGTGGGCCGCTTTTTTTATGGGGAGATAAATTGTTAGGGCTG
This sequence comes from Parendozoicomonas haliclonae, assembly GCF_900174585.1. Classification (GTDB taxonomy): domain Bacteria; phylum Pseudomonadota; class Gammaproteobacteria; order Pseudomonadales; family Endozoicomonadaceae; genus Sansalvadorimonas; species Sansalvadorimonas haliclonae. Next base: position 251,831 of record NZ_FWPT01000001.1, read on the forward strand.
CTAACGGGCTGGTTAGAGCGAGGATTGTCCCTGAACTTCTAACGCTGTTGTTACTCCAAATTACATAATCCAGAGATGGGCAGTTTTTAAGGAGAGCGTCATGGCCAGCCGATACGTGACAACGGATGGGATAGGGCAAAGGCAGAATTCTGTACCGAATCGGCGTGAGTTATCCTCGCTGGATGGTTCGTCTGATGTGGGTATTTGTAATGGACGTACTGTCACTCGGCAGTGTCAGTCAATGCCAGTGTCGGTTCCTGGGGAATCAGGTGTGATGGCCCATGAGCGCCGTCTTATGGAGCGATTTACAGTGGCGCGGAACAAGGTTGTAGCGTTGGGGCTTGGGCCGCAGGACAGTTGCTTTGCCCCACTCGTCAGCCAGGTTAATTTCGCAAGCGACAGCGATCCTGAAATTCCTCTCTATGCCATTATGATTGCAGATGGTCGTATTGATAAGGCCGCATTGGATAAGGCCGTCGAAGTGGCCCGTCGGAGAGGCTTATCGAGTACAACCCGAGCTCATCTTCAACTTGCTGCTGAGATGCAGGGTGGTTATACCGCATCCTGAAACATCTACACATCCTAAGTGTATATCGTCTCTAGCCACGTCCGTGGCAGAGGCGTAAAATTCGCGGCCTCTCAAACGCTGGTCATAAACTGTCCAGTTGTTGTCATCATTCCCTGTTGTCGCCCTTGAAGGCTGGTGATCCATGAAGTTTCCTGGTCAGCGGAAAATCAAACACTATTTTCCTGTCAATGCAGATAACCGCTTTGATCGTGAAAGCGTGGCCTTCGGTCATGTGAATACCTATGTTACTGGCATCGATCAAAACATGGTCGATATTACTGCCCAGGTAGACGACGCAGTGCTGGAAGAGTTTGGCCTGCTCAAGGGCGTTTCCCAGTTGCTGGCGGATGACGCCGCTGCCGAGCGTCTTTACACCTATCTGCTCAAGCATGAACTGATTGAAGAAGAGTTTGCCGGTGGAACCATTGGCAACACCCTGCATAACTATTCTGTGCTTGCTGACGACAGCTCCATCCAGTTTGGGGTGATGAGCGAGAATATCATTATCGGCACTTCCGCCTACCGCTATCTCTGTAACACCAGCAGTAAGGTTGATCTGACTCACCTGCAGCCGGTGTCCGGTGCCATTGGTCGTGCTTTTGCACTGATTACCCCGGATGGTGAGCGTACCTTTGGTATCAGCCCGGGGATGATGAACGAGCTGAGCGCACGTTATATTCCGAGTGATGTTGTTGCTGGTGGCTCTGCACTGCTGCTGTGTGCCTACACTCTGGCAAACCCTGACCTGCCGATTTATGACGCCACTGTGAAAGCGGCTCAAGTCGCTAAGGAAAACCATGTTCCGGTAGTTATGACCATGGGCTCCCGTCAGATGGTGGCGGCACGTCGTGAGGAGTTCACTGCTTTTCTGGATGAGTATGTGAACGTGGCTGCCATGAATGAGGAGGAGGCTGAGGCTCTGACCGGTCTTGGTGATCCTCTAATGGCCAGCGAGGCGATTCTTGATCTTGTGGATATGGTTCTGCTGACGGCCGGCCCGGCTGGTCTGTATCTGAGCGGCTACTCTGATCGGGACCTGCTGCGTCAGTCCAACAACCCGATTCGCTCCGGATCTATTGGTGACTTCAACCGCTATGAGTTCAGCCGTCCGATGCTACGTGCTCAGTGTGAGGATGCGGTGAAAGTCTTCGCCCAGATTGATCCTTACATGGGTGGACCGGAGCGCATCAGTAATACCAATGGTGCGGGTGATGGTGCTCTGGCAGCGGTTGTGCACGATATTGCAGCTAACGACTTCCACCGCAAGGTGCTGCCGACCTCCGGCAAGCATGTGAATCAGTATCTGACTTACTCCTCCTTCGCTCAGGTCTGCAAGTATGCCAACCGGGTGAGCTACCAGGTGCTGGCGCAGAGTTCGCCGCGTCTGTCCCGCGGTTTGCCGGAACGTGAAGATAGTCTGGAAGAAGCTTACTGGGATCGTTAAGCTCTGATCAGGCTTCTTCGCTTCTGCACGTCTGTTTCCCGAAGGGTTGTGGGTTCTTCAGAGTCCGCTGCCTTTCGGATATCTATGCACAATGCCGAGCTCACTGCTGGCAATGCCGGCTGCCGGGATCATGGAGTTGCTATGAAGCGTGATGTCAGATGATTTGTAGAGGGTTATCCCATGGGGCATGGTGTTGTGAATCTGGCAATGGCTCACCGTTTGTGACGTGCTTACAAGAACAAGAATTCCCTGCTCATTACTGCATTCTATGGTGATACCCATCAGCGAAGCGTCACGCAGCACAACATGGGGAGGCCAGCCCAGTTGGTCTTGGGCAGAGCGAATGCAGGATTCATCGGCCCGCCCTGATGTGCATGACCAATTCTTATTTTTATCCGCACTGTTATTGTTTGAATCTCCCTTTATCACCGCCCTGGGTGTGTTTGGATAAAAGTTGCGACCGCTAATCTTTATTGGTGTCAGGCTGCCAATAAATGTGCCTCCTTCCAGCGATAACCAATCTTCTTGGTTGTTATAGCTCCCTGTCAGCAATATGAGTGGTCGTGCTGCAGAGCTTCCCTGTTGCGAAAATATAAGTCCGGACTGATCCAGAAAGGCAGGGTTGGTCTCGTAACTGGCCAGATTGATGATGATTACTTCCGAGAATGATCTTGCCGGAAGGATATCCACGGTGGCATCAAGATCTTTTAATAACGCCAGCTGTTCATTCAATTGGGCTTGATTCAATGTTGCTGAAAAAAGGTGCTTTCTGAAAGCGTCCAAAACCTGTTCTCCCAGAGTCATGGATGGGGTCAGGCTGGCACAGTTTTCCCGAGCGTACTGAAGGAGTTTGGTGAGGTCTGTGGTGTCGGGTTTAGTGTCGTTCCCGTCAGGCGCTTTTTTCTGAAGAGGTTGTGGGCAATAAAAGGCCAGATGTCTTTTTCGGCTGTTCAGGCGATATTGCTGAAGACAGTCGTCACATTGTGTCAGGCGATGATCACACGCAATACGCTGGTGTTCCTCCAGTTGTGAGCGAAACATCTTCTGACCACAGAGTAGCGGACACCAGTGTTCTTTCTTAGGGCAGGTTTCTGATTGATGGATTTCGATATCCGTCAGTGAAAGGTCGCTGCCGCAATTTTGGGGGCACTGGACTGTTATCAGATCAATCAGTACGTTCGCTGATCGTTCCGTTTCACGGGTGCTCAGATCATTGTGCAAAGGACTTCTGCAGGAGGGGCAGTCCTGTACTGCAATTTGCCATTCGGTAATGCATCTTCGGCAGTAAATATGGTGATTCGCACAAGCTTCAACCGGTTGGCTGAACAAACTTTTGCAGATCCCGCAGGTCGCTTTTTCGATAATGCTGGTCAGGGTTCTGTTATTTTCTGTGGTGTTGTACGACTGGCCTCGGTACTCGATTGAATTCATGGCCGGGTTCCTTATACTTGTGCGCCTCCTTTTGATCAGTCCCGCTGGGGCAGGTTCCCTTTTTGTCAGTGCTTTTTACCGGTTTGCCAGTAACTTGCTGTCGGGGAGGAGGTCGGGTGTGGAAGTTTTCGGAGCCAGCCTGACAGATGTCTGGTGTTTTCGTCGTAACCTTCGCGCGTACGGTATCGTGCGTGGAAATTGCGCATGGAGGTAACGGTTGCCTCTTTCTAGAATGCCCGTCAGTTTTCGTACAGCGTTGTCCGGGTGACAGCGCTGTGAATCAATACCAAAAAAAGTTGTAATCAGGATATCGCTATGGCCGAAGCCGCAGACCATCAAGGCTCATACCACCAGGAAATGCACATCTCCTGGGAAGAGTTTCACCGTGATGCCCGGGCACTGGCAGAAATGCTGAAGGACCGCGAGTGGAAAGGCATGCTGGCGATCACCCGTGGTGGCCTTGGCCCTGCAACCGTTCTGTCCCGTGAGCTGGATATTACTCATGTGGATACCATCTGCATCACCAGCTACGATCATCAGGATCAGGGTGAGCTGCAGCTGCTGAAGAGCATCAGTCTGGAAGATGGCGGTGAAGGCTGGCTGGTTGTTGATGATCTGGTTGATACCGGCAAGACAATCCAGCTGGTCAAGGAAATCCTGCCTCAGGCGCACGTGGCTGCCCTGTACGCCAAGCCAAAAGGCGAGGATATGGCAGATACCTACCTGACCCGTGTGGATCAGAAATGCTGGGTTTTCTTCCCCTGGGAAGAGTGATGTTTGAATGCACATTTTGCTGTAGGCATATGTGTTTGTAATTGTACGATTTTCCTGGCGTTTGCTCGCTAAACGGAGGGGGTTCAGTTAGAATCGCCTCGTTCAAATCAAGCACCCCCGCACAACCACGAAACCCCAGCACTCGCAGGGGTTTTTTTATTTTCTCGATATTGGCAGTGCAAATATAAATTGCTAGGCCATACATATTCATTTGCCCAAAATTTGCCCGATAGTATCGACACAGCCTATATACGGAGATTATAGGCTGGGGTAATATTCCACGCCCAAGCTCGAAACTAATAACAAGCAACTAGAAACGAACAACAAGAACTATGTACTCGCATAACCAAGTCGCGCCGAAATCTCCACGCCGCCCCTCAGTCCCGTTTACACCAGAGCAGGACAAGATTCTTTTCGACCAGTACGCCCACGCAACGATCCATGACCTTATCGCCCAGATAAAAAGACCGGCTCAAGACATCTTTAAAAGGGCGAACCGTCTGGGGCTGAAAAAGGCGACAAAAGCCAAGCCTGTAAAAGAGTACACAGAATGGGAAGACAACCTACTCAAAAAAGAGTACGGGAAGATGCCCATTACGGAGCTTGCAAGACAGCTCGACGTATCAGGTAACACGGTACTGGTCAGAGCGTTCCAGCTCGGGCTTATCGGGAATGGCTACAAAATCTCACTCAAAGAAACTCTAACTCACGATCCTAGAAACGTGCTGCTAATGAAGGCTTGGGTATGAATCCAGTTGACGCAAAAACAAAAGACCTCCTGAAAGGCCAGTCCAAGAAAGATTTAATGCGGATCGTCTTCAACATCGCCGCTCGAGAAGCTGGGCACTTGAAGATGATCGAAGACTTGCAGAAGCGAGTCGAAATGGAAATGCAGATAAGCGGTCGCATGATGCTAAAGAACCTCGAGTTATCCGGGCAGGTTACTCAGGGGGCTATGGATAAGTACCTCCAAAATAAGAAGGACGCAGCATGATTACCGTGAACAGTTATTTCTGTGGGGCTGGCCTCATGGACGCCGGTCTTACCCGAGCGGGTATAAAGATCGGACAGGCATTCGAGCTGGATAAAGACGCCTGCACAACATACCGAGCCAACTTCGGCGACCACTTGGAACAGTGCGACCTGACCCAGAAACTCGTTCTGGAACAAGACACCTGTGACGGGATGGTGTTTACCTACCCCTGCACTAAATATTCCTCGGCTGGGGAAATGCACGGAACCCGTCTCGGCGATGACCTGTTCCTTCACGCCCTTCGCCACTTGGCTGTAGCGCGACCAGAATTTTACGTGGTGGAAAATGTACCGGGTATGGCCGCCTTTCCGCTGGTGATGGAGGCCATGAGCAAGATGCCGGACTACTACGTCCAAATCTTCGCCCCGGTTGAAGCAACGACTTGGCTCCCACAACGCCGCAGCCGACTAATCATTGTCGGGACAAAACGCAGCTTCAACATGCGCCCCCCAGAAGCCACTCGCCCGGTCACCCTGGCAGAAATTATTGAAGACGATCCGCGAGTGACTTATCACAAGTCGATAGCAAAAAGGATGAACGGTGAATACCGCGACCGCCCGATTATTTCCGACCCTGCGAAGGGAGACGTTGCGCCCTGTGCAGTGGCGCACTACTCGAAAGATAGAAGTACGCGCCTCGTCGTGGATCGTCGTTACAAACTTGGCGTCCGGCCTTACTCGGTTCGTGAATACGCCCGACTCCAAGGACTCCCAGACACCTTTCATTTTCCCGTAACTGATAACGCCGCCATGAAGCAGATTGGCAATGGTGTCCCTGAACCGATTGGTTTCTGGGTGGGTACGGAACTGACCCGGTACATGAAGCAGGAGAAGCTGGCGGCATGAAGATCGTGACCCGACAGGAAGCCAAAGCCCTGAAACTGAAACGCTATTACACCGGGGAACCGTGTCACCGGGGGCACTATGACGAGCGGACTTTAGCCAGTGGGGAATGTATCACCTGTCACCGGATACGGATTCAGGGGATGCGGAGAAAACGTAAAGAGGTTATGTCGTTCCTGACGGCTGGCACGACTCTTGGGGTAATGCCGAAGAAGGAGGCAGCGTAATGTTCAACTTTTGGCCTTTCAACATCAAGCGGAAGCGTGAAGAACACCGAAGAGAAATCGAACGGATGGAAATCGAGTTCCAGTTAATCCGCGAGGAAGCGAAGAAAGCACTGGAAGTTTCTGCCGCTCGACACAACGGGCGTTTAGCGCGGAAGGATAACCAGTCTCGAGTAGTCGCTACCCAGCACCAACAGGCGGACACGACTACCGCTTTTGTAGCGGGAACGATGGTCGCCGACTCCGGCTCCTGTTCCCCAAGCAGCTCAGGTTCCAGCAGCTCTTACAGCTCGAGCAGCTACGACTCCGGTTCCTCTTTCAGCAGCAGTGGCGGGGGTGACTGCTAAACACCAACCTCGAAACCTTGAGACAATAATTATGAATACTTGGAACTTCCGGGCGATGCTGGTTGCTTGCTGCACTTCTGCGGCGCTGACAGTCGCCCTTTTTTGGTCTTTCTCGACCGGCCTTCTGGCACTGGCCTTTGCCGCAATCGCTTTGGTTGTGGAGTGGGCACGATTCGCCGCACTGGAAAGAGCGGTTGAGCGAATCCATGTTCCGGCTGAACGCTGGAACTTCACCCTCTGGCTGGTGCTGACGTTGGTCAGTGTCCTTGCCAGTGTAGCCACGATCAACAAGGGGGCTATCTCGGCTGGGGAAACCTCGCCTCAACGGGCAGTCCTCCTTGCCCAGATCGACAATGTTCAGAGCGTTATCGACCAGAATAACCAGTTTATTGCTCGGTACACAGAATTGGACAGGCTACAGGCAGACGCCCGCCCCATCCAAGCTGAGAACCTGAAACTGCTGGAACAGTTGACCAGTTACCAGAACCAACTCGCAGCACTGAAAGCACCCGTGCCAAACGAGCTGCAAGCATTGGCGGTAGGTGTGACTGCTTTGGTTGGGGGGAAACCGGATAAAGTGATGTGGTGGTTGGTTGTCGGGTTCAGTGTCGCCCTGGAAGTTGTTGCTGCGTGGCTCGTTTGGGTTCACGCCATGAGTGTTCGTGAGACTCCGAAACCTGCAACGCCTAAAGTGGAACCGGCGAAGCCTGAACCTGAACCGGTATACGAAACAGTGGAGCGGTCGGCCTTGGAGGTTATGACTGACCCCGATCCCCACGCCCCACTGACAACGGTCAGGAAAATAAAGCCAGTCCCGGCGAACGATGACCTCTACACCCGGATCAAGAAACTGGTGATAGAGGAACAGGCGTTGCCCCCTGTCCAACGGCGTATTGCTGCTGAACTGAAAGTGGGGGCTGCTCGGGTTAAAGCGGTACTTGAGAAGCTGGCGGAAGAAGAGTTGCTGGTAAAAGAGTCGAACGGCTCTTTTATAATGCCACCGGAACCGCTTGCGGAGTAACGTCACCCGGAGCTTTGGCGGTCGCCATGATCTGCCGAAGCTCCGCCCTTCTGACCCGAACCGGGTGGTCTTCTGGGAGCAGCTTTTCCAGCTCCTTCATCAACTCAAAACTACTCTGTGCATACTCGGTGCTGGCCTTGTTATATTCGGCGTAGTCGTCCTTATACGTCTGCAAACGTGACACTGATTATCTGCTCCTTATATGGGAAGTTGGTTAGCGTGAGGCGGAACGTGCCCGGTATCTCACTTGTCCATTCCAGTACACCGTCATCTATAACGGCCTGACCACCGGGGTAGAAAACAAGGGTGTTGTCTGGGACGCCGGAGATAACTAAATCTTCGCCAACAGTAGTGGGTTTCTGGATCGAGATACCCATAGTCGGGCGATCCAGAACTTCCCCGGCTTTAATGTATTTCTCACCATTATCGAACTCACCCAGACACACGGCAAAACCTTCCCGCCTCTGCGCATAAAGACCATCCATATCGGAGCTGGAAATCACCCCTTCGATCTGGCCTGTCTTCTCGTTGTACACGGTTCCTATGAACATTATCCCTTCCAGACCCCTACCAAGATTTTTGAAGATATTTCTGCGTAGTCATTGTTCAAGACGGTATTTAAAACAACGTCCCCGTCACGAAGACGCTTTTTTGTACCCCTCGATTGGTAACCGATCGTTCGGAAACGGAAAGTCGTAGGGGTATTTGGGGCTGCGCTAAACACAAAGCGGCAGAACGAAGCCTCGTCGAGTGTTCGGTTGTTGGATATGTAATCGACGCCGGACATATCTTTAATGAGTGCAGCGAACTTTGAGCCAGTAACGCCTGTGAACAACTTCGACCCGTTTTTATAAAGCTCTACCCCGACCTTCCGAACAGTATCAGAACCTTGGTACGCAATAGGGGTATCGTCTCCGACCCAATGGAAAGTGATAGGGATTACGATTTCTTGGATCATCGCAAACGGAGAACCGGGGATCGTAAACGTGAAATCCCGTTTGTTTGTGGGCGTGAATTGATACCAGCTACTCACGCACCCATCTTTCAGGTTGATTTCTCGAACAGCATTGGCGTTATTAGTGGCAAAAGAGCCGCTGAAAGTACCTGTCGCCGCTGCCATGTGTCCACGGATTATTGTCGTGGTGTCGTTAAACTCCGCCCAACCATCAGGTACGCTAGTCACTACCGGTCTCCCGCATATATTTAACCAACAGCCAGCCAGAAGCAGATACGCCAGTTTCATAGGCCACGATACTGATTCGCGCTGACTTGGTGATTTTGTGAAGACCTACATGGGTAAACACCTGACTCCCGACATGAGACCGGAACCGAGAAATATCGGGCACGGTCAACGTGGATCGTGGAGCCATAGCAGCCATATTCCGAAGATATACATCGTTGAGGTTGGGGATAATGCCACCACCCCCGCCCGGATCAGGCGGCTCGGGGTCTGGGGGGTCAGGATCAGGCGGCAATGGGTCAGGAGTGTACCCATCTGGCGGGGGAGGGATAACGCCGGTAGCCCAGCTGGGCATAGAGTCGTATACACCGTGAAGGGCAACATGACTGGCCTTGTCTGCGTAGGCGTTAATCTCAATATATTGGTAGTCCCCGTTCGGAACCACATTCACCGACAACATATCCGCGCCCTTGGTGACCTGCTTCGGGGACTCGTAGCGGACGTATTGCAGGTAGGAGACTTCGCCAGCCCCAATGTTTATGGTGTCCACGGCGTCGATAGCACTGGCGGCCATCTTGAACTTCGCAGAGCCAGTCGCACCGATTAGCTGCCCCCGAAACAGAACATCGTTAATCTCGAAGTAACTCATTTCTTTATAAAGTCCACCTTGAGAGTGATGTCGGTGAAAACCGGATAAACAGTCGTAGAGGCGTCATTCCACCGCCAATTCACATCGACAACATGGCTACCCGCGCCGACCGATTTAGCCCCCATGTGGAGCATCCGTTTTTCTGTGATGTAGTAAGTACCCCACGGCTGCGCCCCGGTGTTGAATATCGTTTCCCCGGCAATGTTCATTTCATGCCAACACACGAAGTTTGTGCCGGAATCGTCATCGTCGGCGTTATCGAGGTTGTACTGGCAGGTAACCAGAAGAACGCCGGACTCCCCGGACGGGACGTTGCAATTTAACCGGATCAGGTTGTGGTAAATGTTATCGCCACCCCCACTAAACCCGTCCCCATACCAACGCTTTGGGATATGGGCGAGCCAGTGGCGGGCAACGGCTCTGCCGCCGATAGTGAGGTTCTTAACAACATGCAGAGCGCTGGTCGTCAGCTTCCCGGCAAACGTACCCTCCATAGAGGAAATATCCGCCCGGAAAATGGCGTTGTTGAACTCGGCTTTGTAGTCTCGGGTTACCTCCGTCCCGTCTACCATGTAGAACGTCCGACGGAGGCTACCTACTTTTTTAGTATCCACCCCGTGCTACCAGGGACGTAATTGTCGGACCTCAATTCCCCGGCGATCTTGGCACTGGTTATCGTGGCGTTGTTTATGTTGGCGGAGACGAAGTTACCGATGTTGCCCGTCAGCTTATCCACCGTGAGGTCAGAGATAGCGGCACTCTTAATGGTGGCGTTCTTAATGAAAGCACCATCCATCACGACCCGGTTACCATCAACGGCAAACGTGAGTCCGGTTTTACCCGGAGAGCCAACCCCGAAGGTGTCCACTCGGAACAGAGCTGCGCTGGTCTGACCATCGTTGTTCATGGCGAAGCCAGTGGAGTAACCATCGACGGTCATTCGGACGCCCCACTTACCGCCATGCTGCTCGATCTTATCAACCTCGGCACTCAGGGCATTATCCAGCTCCCGCATACCGACTTTGCCAGCGATGGCATCCAGAACCCATTCGGGATCTTCTTTGGTCGTGGCTTCAATGCCTTCGGAGCCATGCCATGCGCTATGGCCTATCTCGTTTACGTGGCGTATCCAGTAGAAGTACGTGGATTGGGGTTCGACCACATCGGCGAAGATGCCTCCAGCACCCGTACCGACAAATTCTTTCGTATCGAAATCGTCCGTTTCGGAACGCCAAACTTCTGTGATCGTTACGTACCAGAACGGCGGGGGCATATCCCAAGTAAGGTACACGTTCTGGATCGTAGTACGGGACGCCGCATTGGTGGGCGCACCCGGTACGGCGGTTGGTTTGTCTCGATCCGGGCGAACACCTACACCAGAACCACTGGAACCCCCAGACCCGCTACTACCAGACCCGGAGCCGCCAACACCGACATACATGCCACCCTCGAAATCCCGGTGTGTGACAGCACGATCCAGTGGGTCGCCCCTGTGCCCAGCCTGAACCTGTAGGGCTTCCTGCATCTGGTTAAGGTACTGGCGAAGTGCTGGGTCAACATTGGCAGGGACAGGGAGCATCCCCGGCGTCCCTCGATTTGGTCTCCGGCTCACTTAACCTCCCCCATGCTGCCATAGATACCGATCATTTCTATGGAGTTGGAGGACTCAACCTCGAACTGCCACCGCTTCGACTCTGGGAGTAGTGGTAACCGGAAAGGCACGTTGCCGTGAATGTCAGCCTCGAAAACCAGCGAGTCGTCAGCCCACAAACGGAACTTGTTTACCCCTCTGGCCTCGAGGCGACCAACAGCAAAGAAAACAAGCTGGGGCAGGACAAACTCTTTCGACCGCCAGCGGTAAGGTAGTTTTTCGCCCTCGTTAAATTCCCCCAGGTTGGATTCGTCACCTTCGCCGTAAACGACAAACGTCTTATCGGTTTCGATGTCGTAGTAGTAGGACTTTACTCGTAGGCCAGAAGTGTTCGTGAAAGTCGCCGTGTCCCCAGCCGGGTCGAAACAGAATCCCAGACCTGTCTCCGGGTTCTCAGCGAAATACTTACCCTCATGCTTGTAGGCGATTAGCTTGGAAGGCTTAAACGACTGCCACTGTTCACGGGTGAAGAACATACTGGTGACAATTTGCGTTGATGCGCCCTCGGCACGAACCAATCCGTCAGTGCTGGCGTACAAGGCATAACCGCCCATATCTACCATCGACTCTCGGGAGAGACAGGCGTGGTCAGAATCAATGGGCATAATCGCCATCGCTGCCGGGTGGTTACCGGCAATGAGTACCGGCTGTTCGTCCGTGGCTACGAAGATGCCCCCATTAACCACGCAAGCTGCGACTGGTCGGTCAGAGTGGGCTTTGCGGTAGGCGGCTGGCCAAGCGTGGGGCAGGTATGGTTCGGAGAAACAGAACTGGTTGCCTGACCAACCAAACAGGAAACCACCGGGGCACTCGAGCATTTCAGCCAGAGCACCGTCAGGATATAGCGTCTTATCGTCGTTTGGTGGCTCTATCCAGTCTTCATTCGGTGCGACTTCCTGCAACTCTTTAGCGGGAGTCACATCGTCAAAGGTCTTGGCGTTGATTTCCACATCGCGGAGAAACTGGAACACGTTACCTTGCGTACCGGTGTTGTTCCGGTAGACACGCCACTTTGCCCCCTCGGAAAAGTTGTAATCGCCAGCCGGGACTGCCGGTAGTGTCACCTCTACCACATCGAGGTAGTAAACGTCTGGGAGTGCTGCCGTAGCGAGCGACAAAGAGCCTTCATTACCAAAGGCGTCTACCAGCGAAAAACGGTAAGCCCGGTCATCGAAATCAAGCGGTGCGGCGTTTGGCTCCGGGCGTTCTTCCGGCAGCTCGCCAGCCTCATAACCTTCAACCTCAGTGCCCGGTTCCCACTTGTTTTTGACCACTGCATGAGTGGGTTCTGGCTTCGGGATACCGAGCCGAAACTCTTGGTCAAACGTGCGGAACTTCGGGTAGTCGGAGTCCGTGAAGAATATCCGCTCCCTGTCGTCATTCGGGATCGGTGTTCTTGCATAGGATCGGCGGTGAACACTCTCGATCCACTTGCCCTGATACTTGAAGACGGTGGTCGTCTCGTTGTTTAGGCCAGACACGTTTTTGATGCCACGCCAGCCATCCAGCCGGGACTGATCCAGCCGGACGTTTTCCGCAACAGTCGCTATCTGGTCACTGAGCTTTTTGGGGCTGATCTTGGGGGCGATACCCCCAAAACCATCAAGAACTATGCTTGTCATCGCCCCTCACTGCTTTCTCGTAGTGCTTGAACCACTCGTCATCGCGGGTGTTCTTGGTGCTTTTGACGATCTTCTCCCCGAGCATCAACATAAATTCGGTGAGGACTTTCTCTGCCAGAAAGCCAGCGATCATCTTGGTCAGAACCTTCATCAACAGAATTTTCATGGGGTCTCCTTACGCTCTGCGGTATACCGTCTCGCCATGCTCACGGCGGGCGATCAGGTCTTGTCGGCGTTTGCGGGTAGACGACAGACCGATGTGAACCCATGACTGGTGTTCTTCGATGTTCTGGTCATACCCAACGTCAGCCATGTTTTCTCTGATGAAGTTCCACAGACTCGGGACGGACAGGCCAATGGCTTTGATGTCTGCGGCGAGGCATTCAATGTGCGCGGAAGTAGCGGAGCCTCGGACTTTGGCGTTCAGTGCCGGGGAGCGGTAAGCCGAGCTGACGACGATAGGAACGTCCTTACCAAAGTGCTGTTTCAGGCGGTCACGAAGAACCTGCAACCACTCAGCCAGCCGGTAAGCGTTTCCCTGTAAGTGGGAAGGGATTGAGTTATCGAGGTCGTACTTGATCGCCATTGACGAGCGTTCAAGTTCTTCCTTGGAGAAGTTTGTGGTGAGTTGCATTCCCGCTCCGCATTATAGGCAGTCCCTATATTTTACGGGAACGGAAATGCTTTGTCTTACTGCTGCTGTTTTTGTGCCTTGTCGGTGTTCTTTGGTGGGAGTCCGGGCATGTTAAATGGGTTGAGTGAAGAAGTAGCCGCCAGGACTAACACAAACACGCCCACCGCAACCTTCTTCCAAACGGCGGTAGTCGTAGACTCAGCGAACTTAACAAGTTGATCCAGTTTCCCATGCTGGACAGCGTGGTCGGTTGGGGACATGCCCAGAAACTCTTTCAGCTTGGCGTCGATGTCCTTGGAAATTTCAGTCCGCATCCGGGTTTCCATTTCCATCATTTCCAGACGCATTTTATCGCTAACCCGCTCGGCAGTACGGTCGGCTACCTTTTCGGCTACTTCTTCGACCATCTTCCGAATATCTCCTGTGTCCATCGTCATAGTGGCCCGATACCCCCACCACCACCACCGCCGCCACCTCCGCCAAGAGATTCGGCGACTCCACTCCATGACCAATTAGAATACAACCCAGCGGAGTTACTGACGCGGACTCTTACCCGGCCTGTTGGTTCTGCGCGAGGGTATACGTCCTTGGTCTGCCCATTGCTCATGCTGGAAGTTGTGTCACTTCCGGGGGCATGGTCTATGTGTACGGTGACGGTCGGGTTTGAAGTACCGGATGAGTTCAACTTTATACGGATGCCGTCTAGGGCGTAGTTACCCGAGCTGCTGTAGACTACGGAGTAAGTAACATTTGGCGCAACATTAGCGGACTTGCCGCGAAAGTGACTCATCCAACCCGTACCGGAAGTGGGAAACCCGGCCTGCCCACGATAAGCGGACAGCCAGTTACCTTTATTAAACTCAGTCCGAATCTGGGACATCCAAAGAGTCCCGCTACTTGGTAAGGCCACGTTTCACCTCCGCAAGCTCGGAACGAAGTTCTTTCACCGCCGCAGCGAGGTAAGCGATGGTCTGCGTGTAGTGGAGCACACGTTCATCGTCAAAGTGGTCGGACTCCCGTGTAGATACGAGGTGCGGCTGGGTCTTCTCGATTTCCTGAGCAAGAAAACCGGTCTCGACACTACCATCTTTGGTGTATGAGTAGGCGTTCCAGCTGCAAACGGTGTCCAACGCATTTTCCAGAGGCTTGATTTCCGACTTCAACCGGTAGTCAGAAGTGATGCCCAGATCAGAGCACACTACGGAGCTACTGATATTCATGTGGTAGCCCCGGTAATTCCGAACCCACGCCTCTTTAAAGTACCAACCGGAAGTACCTAAATACGAAGTGCCCGATGTGCCGGAAGTGTTCGGTAGGAAACCGACTCCGGTAGTCGCTGCACGAAACCATTTGCTTTCGGGAACAACAAGATGCCCAGAACTTTCGACCCGTGCGAGCTTACCGGCTGCGAGGTTGTAGGCTGATCGGACAGCCCCAGCGGTAGCAAACTTCGAGTTGGAGCTATCGGAAACAGAACTGGTGATCGTGTAGTTCGGGACGTTGCCTAGACCGACATCGGACTTGGAGGGCTTATACCCGGTATGGTAAACCCTCTTGTCGTAGCTTGACCCGCAGTAAATCTCCCCGTTCACACGTACTTCTTTATTAAACCAATGGTTCGGGCGATCGGTGATGTAGTGGCAGTGCGAGGTGTTTTGCGCCCCCAGGTCTAAATAGCCGTTGTCGTTAGAAATGCGTGTAGAATTGCCCCCAGAACTACTGAGGAAAACACTACCTATCGAATTATGTAAATGTAGGTGGGTATTGCCGCTGCTGCCGTACCCGACATACCCCCGCTCTGTGTTTCCTGAGTCCCGATACGAAATCCAAGCCGATAGCGATGCACCGCTACCAGTAGACTGCATGTTGATTGTGGGGTTGGTCTTATGTACGACCAAGCTGCCAGTAAGAGTCCCCCCAGATTTAGGGAGTGCAGCGTTCGCCACGCCCAACGCCTCGACACCCTTGTCATGAGCGAGCTTCGCTGCTCGAGAAGTGGCAAACGTGGACGCAGAATCCGAGGTTACGGAAGAGGAAGCCGAGTAGTTGGGAACACTCCCGAGGCCGACATCAGATTTACTTGGTTTGTTGTTCGGAGAATATTTACCATCGAGGGCGGTTTGTAACTCTACAATCTCACTTATAGCGTGTGTGTGGCTACCCAACTCAACCGGGACTGTGAAAGCTATATCCTCAGAACCATCAAACGTCTGGGAGACTGTACCGGATACACCCCCGGAAAGAGTGACGGATATACTGCGGGCGGTGGTCAGCTTGTCGGCATTAGGGTGGTAGTTGTCCGCGAAGACTCGTTGGTTTTGGTCGGCGTACAACTGACCCCGGAAATACCAAGTATTTGAGCTGTAGGAGTTTTTCGCCGTCCAGTATTCGTTAGCTCCGTATCGGCGGTAAATGGCGATTTGCTCGGAGCCTACCCCAAGGGTGTCTGGGGATTGAGACCCGAAGTAGGCTATGCCGCCTCCGCGAGAGGTGTTTTTCCCGACGAACAACTTGCCCGCGCCCGGTTTGACCCCAACCCCATGTAAGTTGAGTGTGGATGCTTGGGTATCATCCTCACTTATGAGGGATACGATGGCAGCAGGGGCGGTTATTTCACCCCCAGACTTATCAAACTTCTTACTATCTAGTAGGTTTACAGCTTTACTCGAGGCACTGGTAACCGAGCTGGTAGAAGTCAGGCTGTCGGAGATTGGGCGGTCAGAGTTGTCTATCCGAAACCACAGATCGGCTTCGGTGTCCCAGACAATATTGTCGCCTTCGTCATACTCCACACCGGCAATGGTTCCGGGGACAGTGATCTTGTAGAAGTCCGGGGTCTCTGGGACTGGTTCAGGTGGAGCACCTTTCGTAGCGTCCCAAGCACCTCGGAAGGTCAGGCTGTTTACCGCCGCACCACCAAAGCGTTCAGCAATACGCGCCCAATGTTCAGCAGAGTATTTACCCGGCTCAACCTCTACACCCTCAGTCTCACTCGCCCAGCGTCGAGCAAGTGTTTCGCTGAGAGCAGCACCTACAGCGTTCGAGGCCACCTGATCGGCTTGGCTTGAGATTGTTTCCGCCGTGGCCTCGACACCTGTCTTTAACTCGGCGACAGTGTTCTTGTGTTCGAGAGCGGCTGTCTCACTGGCCTTAGAATTTGTCTCCGATGACTTGGAATTGGTCTCGGACGTTTTCGACTTATTCTGTGAATCCAGAGCAGCAGCAGCGGAATTGGCGGCAGCGGTCTTGTGCCCGGACGCAGACGAGGACGAGCTGGCAGAATCCGCGGCTGATTGGCCGGAAGCGTCTGCGTGTTGCTTGGACTTTTTCTCAGAATTGGAAGATGCTTCTGCGGAGCTGGCAGAAGCCGTGGATGATTTTCCGGCCTCAGTAGCGGAACTTGCAGCAGCGGCGGCTGACTCCCCCGCCTCGGTAGCGGAATTAGCGGCGTTGGTTTCGGAAACCTTGGCAGCGGAACTATTTTCCGCAACGGTCACGGAAATAGATTCCATGTCGGTCTTCATCTGACCGAAAGTAACGAGTCCTTGGGCTACGTCAGCCGCAGCTTCGGTTATGGCCTCTTGTTTCTCGTTAACGTCCTCAATGGCGGTGTTAATCTCTTCCTGCTTCTCGAGTAGGTTTTTCGCAGTCTCTTGGACTTCACCGTGGGACTGAACTACTTCGCCATGCAGCAGCTCAACATTTTCTGCAAGATTTTCGGCGTCTTCTACCCGCTTAACAACACCGTCAAGATAGGCGCGGGATTCAGGAGCCAAGGTATATAGCTCAAACTTGGCAGTGAAACTCTCCCCTGGGCGGACAGAAACCTCGAGGTTTTCGCCGGAGACTTGGGGAACAATAATGTTCTCGCCCGCAGACTGCGTAATCTCCACCCCCTCGACTGAAACGATTTGAATATCCAAGTTATTCAGTACCCCGCGTAACGTCAGCCAACACCTCAACCTCGCCAGCAAACAACGTGGTCACTGCACCTTCTGGGGACTCCAACTGAAAGTCGATCTGGTAAACCGTGGCGAGTAGGTTCTGTGTCTGCTCTTTCGGCAGAACGACAGGGGCAACGCCAGCCACACCATCAGCCGAGGAAATGGTATTGGAGACACGGACAGGAGCCTCAGAGTCGGGCTGCTCTGTGGAGAGCTTCATGGTGCAGGAGAGAACCCAACCGGAAATGTCGATTGGGGTGTCGGCTTCGTCACGGAGCGACACGGTGTAAGGTCGCGTGTCGCCCCGATAGAACGGCTTGAGGGTGTTGGACATTAGGCATTCCAGATATAGGGAGTGCCTATATTTTAACCTTTAGGAAACGCCCGTTCTACATCGTCTTTCCAGCGCGGCATTTGGGACAATACAGGGATCATCTGATTCATGTGTTCCGCCATACCGTCAGCCTCCCAGATTGACGCCGCTTTGGAGAAGCCCGGAGACAGCGCACCAACGCCTTGCTGATCCCAACGCCCCAGAGTACCCATAGCCAAGTCGAGTGGCCCCAGCATACCGGAGCGAGAAAGAAGCTCCCCCATGTACTGCCATTCGTCTCGTTCTTCCTCTTCCTCTTTAGTGATGGCCTCACGGAGAGCCAGAGTCAATGCGGCGAAGGGAGCCATGACAGCCAATGAGTAAGCCAGCGGGAGGGTAGCGGCTGCGGTCTTCTTGGCTGCGCCACCGTCAGCATGGGCGTACTGCTTCTTCATTTCCGTCCAGATGCCCTCGGTGATGACCTTACCAAACGCATAGCTGAACGATTTGAGCTGCCAGATCAGACCGAACCAAGGATTATTAGCCCAGACCGGACGCTGTGCTGCGTTGGGACGAAGTACGGCTTCATCGACAAACTGATGCAGTGCATCATTGACCTGTTTCGCATCCGTATTAAGCGGCGTGTCCTTCTCTGGAGACCATACCGGTGCGCCACCTTTAACCCAGCGATCCAGCGTGTCTTTGTCGATGCCCAAGGAATCCAACTCTTCCAGTGCGATCTTCTTCTGTTTCGCCGTACCGTGCTTGATACGGTCAAGGTTGTTCCGCAGTACGGCCTCGCCAACAGCGTTCGCCATGATACGGGTCATGTTGGTGTATGCCTCTTGACCGTTCATCTTGAACAACAGGTCAGCACTGTTCTTGGCGAGCGGGTCAGCGAACGAGATACCGTAAGCCTCCTGCAATGCAGCTTGGGACATACGGGAATTGATGAAGCCCATCATCTGCGCCCGTTCCCGTGCATCGCTGTAGCTCATGATCGTTTTCGTTACGGCCTTGACCGCAGGCCAGCCGCCAGCAGTACGGGCACGGATCATAATCGCCCCGAAGTCTGGAATACTGGCGACCGTGGAGAAGGCCAGAGTCAGGTAGGAAATGTACGCCATTGTCCGGCTCTGCCACTTACGAGCATTGGTGGGCATTTCCTTCTGGTAACGACCGAGGTAACCCTTCACGATTGCCTGTGCCCGCTCCCTGTCGTTGCCGCTCAGGGACTCCATTTCGTGCCTGATTTTGGCGTTCGGGGAGTAGACAGTCAGGTCATCCGGGGCTTTGGGATCATACTTAACCCAGCCGGACTTAACGCCCAAGTCTTTAACTCTCTCGGCTGCGGTCGAACCCTGCAAGGTAATCCCCAGCTTTGAGGCCAGAGAATCCACCTTTTCTTCCAGCGTCTTACCGGCGAACGGCTTGCCAGTATTAACAGACAGGTAGTGGAGTAGGTTGTTTACGTTCTTCTCCGGGTCGTTCGTCTCACGCCAGTTTTCATATGGATGGAAACCGCCCATCGTGTTCTCAAAACTGCCCCGGCCTGTAGTCGCGTGGACATACTGAGCCAGAACCTCTGCCCCGTTATCGACGACAAAACCAGCATCGAGCAGGGCTTTGTGAAGGTCTGGGTCACGGAGTATCCGTTCACGGTTATGAGTGAAACTTGGGCTGGTCGTCTCTGCCAAATCGCCGTAGTTTTCCTCAAAGGAACCAGCACCTTCGATCAGCTTGTTAGCCAGCTCGTTTGCCTCGATTGAACCGAAGCGGTGGTTCTTGAGGATTTCGATAAACTCTTTTCGGCGCGACTCGATGGCAGGAGCCTTGTAGTAGTACGGGATATAGTTCTTGATACGCCCCAAAGTTGGCATGTTTGGCTTGGCGTATTTGTCATAAAACATATCAAGGAATTTGCGGATCTTTTTTGCGTCCTCAGACACGTTGGAAAGATCAGCACCTTCCCCGGCCTCCTGCAATTCCTTCCAGGCAGCATTAAACCGGGCAGCATTTTTCAGCTCCGGCGTCTCACCTTTCTTGAGTGCTTTAAGGATGTCCAGAGAGTTAGGTTCCTGAACACCAAACTCGTTCAGGAGTTTCTGCATCTGGGCTTCCCACATACCCCGATCCTTGGCACGGCGGTTAAACCAGCCCTCACGGAAGGTCTTGGCCTTACCTGCACCGACAAAGAACAAGTCGGCGAGGTTCTTACTCAGGTGGCGGAGCTGACCGTCACCAGTAGTCATCCGACCCAGAAGACCCTCGTTCGGGTGGAACAGAGTACCGGCCTTCAAGCGAGCCATCATGCCCCGGACAATATCAGCGATCCCCTTAGCCATTGGGGACTGCGCAAATTGCTGGGTGGTCTGCGAGTATGCCGCCTCGAAGCGGGTGCTCTCTGGTTTGTACTCGGCGTGAGAATCCAACAGATCGTCCAACGTCTCCGAAACCGTCTGGTCACGCTTGAAACGGCGGTGGATGAAGTCTGCAACCGCTTTAAACATGGCGGAGAGGCGAGACTTTAGAGCGTTGAACACCTTGGCATTGTCTTTGTCCCCCCCACGCTTACCGGTACGAATCATGTGGATTACTTCGGCAGCAACCTTATCCGCCAACCATTCGTCCCGACCTGCGTCATCAGTCCACGGATCATCCGACCACTTGTTTGTATGTGGGTTGAATGTACGCCCGTTATTCCACTGCTTAACCCCAGCACTGTTCCGATCCTTTGTGTAAGCTCGCATGAGCTTCTGGAACTGAGCGGGGTTCACGTTGTTTAGTAGGTAGTCATTGACGTAAACGTGCGCTAATTCGTGCGCGAGAATATGGGCACGGTTGAGTGCGCCCTTAACGTCATCCGTCTTGGCGGGGTTGAACCTGCTATCCTTCGCAAGCTCTGAACGAGCCTTGGTCAATGATTCGGGGAACCTTTCTGCCCACACACCAGTATCCCTACCGTCCGGGCGGTTGTGGGTAAACGTAGCATCGCCAGTACCGACAAGCTCGCGGGCTGCGTTCGGGTTCTGTTTGAACGACTCGTGGACAAGTTCGTCCATCAGTTTGAGGTTGTAGTCCCCACCCGTTTTCGCCCTGTGTTGTCCCCTGATAGGTGAGCGAGTTTCGCGGGCATACTTGCGATAAACCTCGGGGTCAAAACGGCCAGATTTTAAAGTCTGGTATGCGTGTTCGACAGAGTAATAATTGTTGCCTTTGTACCTAAACGGTCTGTGCGTAAGGTTGCTAAATTGAGCATTCTCCCGGTTCCCAGCCCAGACGTTGATAGGGCGATCGTCTACCCGTCCTTGGCGGGTTGCAAGTCGGGGGCGGAGATAGACAACAGTAAAGCCGCGATTAGCGTCATGGAATACCCGCCCTTGGGAAGTGGGAGCCTCCGGGCGAGTACGTGACTTATCGCCCTCCGCTGTGAACATCGAAGACACAGTACCCCAATCGTCAGTGATGACCACTTTCGTCTTCATCTTGAGGATTTTCAGGATCGTCTGGGCGAGTGCCTTTTCCAACTTGCTAATCGTGCCGAGGACTTTCACTTGGTCGGTATCTTTACCGCCGTAAATGTCCTTGAGGGCTGACCATGCTCTCTGGCGTAGCTTTGCAGCATCGGATTTCTGGTCGGCTTCCCGACCCTGTGGGCCACGGAAATTAGCAGACTGCTTTACTCGATCCTGGTGGTATTTCTTACGGTTCGATTCTTCGCCCTCGCGGGATTTACGGGCACGACCAACTGATTCGTCCGGCGTGTGGCGGCGGAGTTTTTCTTGGTTCTTTCCCGTACCCGCGTTGTCCAGCCACTCCTGTTCGTGGTCTTCGAGGCGGTCTTTCTTTTTGTAGCTATCCTTATCGTGGCCTTCTGGGTTCCAGTTGGCTACAGCCTCAGATTTGCTTTTCGGTTTCGGCGCGTCAGGGATCGGCTTATCTTCGACCACATCAAAGAGTGGGGTCTGGATCATCGCCTGTTTATGGTACTCCCGAGCCTTACGCTGTTCCTCAATCTTCGCCTTGCGTATGGCTTTACGGTTCGCTATTTCGTGCTTATCCGCGAGGTGTTCCCCGAAAGTCTTCTGGCTGGCGTCATACTTGGGTTTGAACCCTTTGACGCTCAAATCCATCTGTAGCTGTTCGCCTTGTGGGAGCAGCTTGGCTATCTTCTTACGGGTCTCGCCTCTACGAATGGACTCCCCTTTGGCCTTCTGCATTTCGACCTTTTTGGCATCCCGTCTACGGGCTTCAATGGCCTTACCGACAGCCTTTGCTCTACGAGCTTTACGTGCCTTCTCACTCGGGGAGTCCGAGTCGGGGACTTCTGTCAGGCGTTGCAGTGCCGCTATGAACTTAGCGTTTGACTCAGCGGCCTGCCGGTCGTCTCTGCGGAGTTTAGCGAGATAGCCTTTACCTTTCTTCGAGGTGAGGTCTATATCAGCATCACGATCCGTAGGGGTGAAACGCTTACGGAGGGTTTCGTTTAGCTTGTCTTCCGTTTCCTTGCTGGCTCGGGGGTCGGAGATAACCTGTGGGGTGCGCCCACCCACGGCGTCGATTTCTTTTTTACCGGCCTTGCCAATACCGTCAGAAATAGGTGTTGTAGTGGTGGATTGAGTAACCTCGTCAAACTCACGGGGGTTCTGCTCCGCTTTAAGGTGATCCTTAAAATACTGATCGGAAGTGCCCTCGTTGCCAGCTATCTCTTTCTCTTTGAAAGACCCGTCCTTAGCGATCTGGCGGTCGCGTGCGTTCTCTAGGTACTGATCCCCTTTCTTTTTGGTCTCCTTTAACGCATAGAAGCGTTCAAGAGCTTTACGGACAACCTTGTATTGCTCGGCAACGATTGGTGGCAGCTCACCGTGGTTCTCGCGGGCAGCTCTGCGATACTCAGTCATGAGTTCAGCCAGAGTCGAAAGTTCAGACGTTCCAGAATCCAAAACATTGCGGAGCTGCTTACGCTCACGGTGTCGCTCTTTCTGACGCTTGTCGTAATCTGTAAGGTTACTATCCCGGTACTCACGGTTGGCCTTACGGACTGTGTAGGCATTCTCTTTCTGGTTAGTCGGGTTCATAACCAGAGTGCCGCGAAGCTCGCCTTTATCGTCCAGTAAGTTACGTGGCAAGAACCCCCGATCGGTCAGGTCGGTTATAGCTGAAAGGAACCCCCGCATGTTGCGCTCGAAAAGTGGAGTCTTTTCAGGCATTGGGGTGATATTTCTATACCCTTCCGTCAAGCTGGGGGCATGAAGTGGTACAGGAGGTTCGCCAGCTTTAGGTTCCCCGGTTTTAGGGTCAACCCTGTCAAACCAGATGACGTTATTGATATTGAGGTCTTCTTTGTCGGACTCGGTGAGTGCTGGCTCTCCGCGAGTTTTCCGACGACCATTCTCCGCGCTAACCGTAGTGTTGATAGCACCTCGGGCGTTGTTCTTCGACTTATAGAATATGGATCGAAGCGTCTGCTGGTCGGCCATCGGGTTCTTCCGGGCAGCGGCGTCTACGAGTGTATGTTTAATATGGAACTTGTCACCGTCCCGCTCGGGAGAAAACTCGGAGTCAGGGAACGCCCCGGACTCGTCAAGTTCGCTGATAAAGTTCAAGGCTTCTCGTAGATTAGAGAACTCGCGGCGGCGAACCTTGAGCTGGAACTCCGGGTATTTCAGCTCGCCGTTATCGTCCAGTTCATCCTTGTTACCGCCACGGCCTGTCGGTTCGCGGTAAGCCTCCCACGTAGGGTTGACCATCGCCAACCATTCTTCGTAGAAGTCTAGGGTGTCGGTGTAAGTGCTAGTCGCGTACCGTGACAGGGTGCGGTTGAAATACGGGTTAAGCTCTTGGTCGTAATCGGGAACCTGTTCAGGATCATCGAGGGCGTTCTGGAAACCATCATCTTCGACCAAGCTCCAAGCACTGCGAACACCTTCCTCGTCAGCGTCCGCAATGAGTTCGACTTCGTTGGATTCCTCCCGTAAATTAGTGAGAATCTGCTCAGTGATAGCGTAGCGGAGGGCATCTTTTTTGTTGATGCCGTAGTACCCGGTTAGGGTTGCTACGCGATCCGCGAGGGGTTTAGTAACTTCTGTATCCCCAGAGCTAAGAAGTTCCTCGGCGTTCTGTATATTCTCGAGAGTTACTTCGTATCCGTAATCTTCTTTAAGTTCCTCGGTATTCCTATTTTGTCGAGCAACTTCTGCCTTCTTTGCTTTTTGAGACGAATTTCTTTTTCGGTTTCCTCCCACCACTCCAGAAATTGCTCCAGAGTCGGCGGACGTACCTGACGCACTATCGCCGACTTGAGTAGCCTCTGGTACTCTTCCAACTGCTTTGGACTCAGTGTTATTTCTTTCTGCATTCTTAGCCGCCTTAGCTAACGCCTTCTTCCGGGCGTCCTGCTGATCCTGTTTTGATTGTTGTTCGGCAACCCACGGGCGGAGTTTATTGGCCTTGTGGTCTTTGGCCTTATATTCCCCCTGGGCGTCATGGGAGAAGCCGACCATATCACTTTGCGGGGAGTCTACGTCAACTACAGGTTTTTGGGTCTGCGGGGTAGATTCAGACTGCGGCTGCTCGGAAGGTTCAAAAACACCATCTAAGGTTTGTTGGCCTTTCTTTTCCTTTCGTCCCTGAGTTTCCTGAACAGTATCGCGGCCTGTAGGCGTTGTTCCCGAGTCAGATTTCCCTTCGGTCGCTCTTGGGGGTTCTCCGAATGGTTGGAATCGACTTTCTTCATTAGTGTTCTCCAATTCGTGCTCGAACGCATCAAGTAGGGCTATGTCACGTTCAATTTCTGACCAGTCTACAGGAGCAGCTTCGTTCTCGAGGTCTACCCCAAGTTCGGCAGAGACAGTAGGGACATCAGACGGTTCGATGTTAGAAGTATCCAGCACCGGGTCAGCGTCGATGGCATCCAGTACCCGGACAACCTCGGACTGCTGCTCCGGCGTGAGCATAACACCCCGGAGAGCGGCGTCCAAAATAGCGGCAGTCTTGGGGTTGGTCTCTACGTAGCTGGAAACGTCCTGCTCGAGATAGGAATAGTTCTGCTTGGCACGGGAGTAGCGGGGTTCCCCGTTAGCTTCGTCCATGATGGCGTCAGCGAGACTATTTGCCCCGTACTCGGAACCGTCCTTGTCATAGTAGCCATGTTCAGCAAGGGTGCGTCCCATGTCATCCATAGACAATCCACTACCGGAACGGCGGTGGTAGAAGCCTGCTGGCTTATACCCAGACTGGCCTTTAACATGGGCGAGCATATTATCCGCAACCGGCTTTTCCATCGTATCCCGGTCTATGCCGCCGAGCTTCCCGATAGCTTGGAGCAAAGTGTCGTCTTCGCTGACACCCTTGGAGCCTTTCTTTGGTTTTGGTTTTGGTGCGTGTTCCTGTTTGGCTTCACTGGCGACCGTACCCACATGGTCTCGATAGGTCGGGCTATTTAGTCGTGGGTCGGTCTCGGCACGAATATCTTCCCGGCGTTTCTGAACCTGCTCCGGGGTAGTGATGGAAACATCAGCACCGGCAAAGTTCAGACCGACCTGTTCTGCTACGGCCTCGGCCTGTGAAGCTGGCACGGCCTCTTCGTGGATAACGGCTCCGTCCTGCTGGGCAACAACGACCGCTGGCTGGTCGCCTTGCTCCATGCCTTCCATAACCTGCTGCTTGGAAAACTGGTAACCAAGGGCACGTTTATTGGCTTCGTCTTCGCCGTACTTTTTCAGGTCTTTCTTGTACTGATCCAGAACTTCCTGTCGGCGGGTAACCAGTGTGCCGGTCGGCGTCTTACGGGTCAGGAACCCTTTAGCCTTGAGGTCTTTAGTCTCTTTGGCGTTGCTCTTGGACAGGAAGACAGCTGGTTTTTTACCGGACTTCAACGCCCGGAGCTGGGCTTTAATATCCTTGGCAGGTTCCGCAGTCGTCGGCTGCTTGGCGGCTTTGGACACCCGGCCTGTTGGGGTGAACAGGCTTTGTTGGCTTTTGTGAGGTGTGTCTGGTTCTGGCGTAGCTGTCTGAGGTTCAGCCCCTACAAATTCATCTGTCAGGCTTGGCTGTTCATAGAATAGCTCGTCATGTGCCTTTTTATCCTTCGCAGCCTCGCGGCGTTTTCTACCTTCTTCCCGGTTAATAGCGGGGGTTCTGATAACACCACCACGGCTGCCGAACATGGGCAGTTGTTCGTCTTGCTCGTGTTCGGTATTCGCGGCCGCTTGTGCTGGGGAACCAGACTCAGCGAACAAGGGGAGGTCGCTAAGGTCGTCCGGCGCATCGAAATCCAACTTACCCTGAATCTGGGGCTGTATTTCATGGTTGGGCTTGCCGCCGTGTCCAGTGTCGCCGAAGTCGAGATTAGACTGCTCAGGTTTCGGCTCTGAAAAGTCGAAACCCATTTGGTCGGTGCCGAGCATTTCCTGCCGGGACTCGAAGCCGAAACCTAATTGCTCAGTAGGGCTTTCCTTACGTGTCGGCTCTGTAGGATCGTCACCATTAGCCGCAGCTTCAGTCTGTGCCCGGAGCTTCTTCATGTGGTTGTCTGCGAGCTGATTCACAACCTCAGAAGGTGTGGCAATTGCACCACCTACCAGACCACCTTTAATCGCGGCCTCTTTATATTCAGCCAGGGCGGAATCAGAGAGGGGGTCACGGCCATCATGGATAGCGGCGGCAACATTCTGGATAAGCTGTTGGCCTGCTTCGGTCGTACCTTCGGACAGGGAAGAAACACCTATCCGGCTGGCCACCTGACCCAGAATATTGTCGAAGCCTTTAACGTCCATATTCAGTGCTTTGGCAGCACCACGCAGAGCAACGTCCAAGGACTTGTATTCGAGAGCGGCTTGGGGAATCGCAGCCAGTAACGCAGTAAACGGTGCGTCGATACCGTCCTGCATGAAACTTGTCTGGTTCTCACCGGCAAGCTGGGCGTACATGGAACCGAACGCTGCGGGTTTACCGTATCGAGTGAAGCCTTTCTTAAAAGCCTCACTGCCGGTCATCTTGGTAATGCCTTTCGTGCCGAAGCTGCGAGCGTAAGCCTTACCGAATGAACCCAGAGCACGGCGACCAGCGATAGAAGACAGGGAAAGGCCACCGGTTACGCCAGCACCAAGTAACGAAACAGCATCGGCGGCAAGCCCCGGTACGTTCTCTCCCAGAGCCTCAATCACATAGTTGCCAAACTCAGCCCAATTATCTACGTCATCGAAGCTGTTGAATGTGGCAGGGTTTCGGGCAGCTTCGGTGATGTTCCGGTGAATACCTCGGCGGCTCCAACTCTCCATGTCCTCAGAGCCGAAGATATTTCCCATGATGTTGGCGAAGCCGTAGAGACCCGCCTGCATGTTATCTGTGCCACGGCGGAAAGACTTCTGAAAACCGGGGCGGGAGGCGTAGGGATTCATGTTGTCCTCGTAGGACTCCATGAGGTTTCCCGCGTTACGCATAGCCTCGGCGTTGGCCTGCTCTATATCCCCAAACTCGTCTGCGGACTGCGTGGCATTAGAGTAGAGGGCGTCATGGTGGGCACGGCTATTGGTGTACGCCGGACGCATGATCCCTTCACGGATAGCGCGGATAGAGTAATCCCGGCCTTTAGAGTCCCTGTACGCAACAACATCACGCCCGTACTTACCTTGCCCGAGGTGTTCACGGGACGAGTAGCCTTCGGCTGTAAGCTCGCGCATTGCATCGGTTTGTTCCGCACTGCCTGTCTGGTCAGTCTCGGAAGCGTTTACCCCGTTCCAACGCTCTCGTTCGCGCCGATCTGTACCATCCTTATAGGTCGTATCCGCATCGTAAAACTCGGGCATGGCTTCTGTTTCGAGCTGCTGGGAATCTACAGCGTCGAAAATAGCTTTAAGTCTGTCGTCCATTACTGCCCCTTACCATCAGCGTATAGTTTTTGTTGGAGTGCGATATAGCCAAGCACTTGAGCTTCGGAACCAAGCTCACCAAGCAATTCGTCGTAATATTCCCGATTAGTCTTCTTCATGTGCGCCAGTGGAGCCTCGGCCTTGTCTGTAGCGACAACTGCACGGATAAAGGCGTCTTTGTCCTGGCGCACGTTGTAGGCGTCCTCAAACCATCCGGGGTTCGGGTTGTGGCGTTTGAGTACCGGGATAGCCTGATTGTAGAAGCGTTGGAGTGTGGCCTTGTCTTTATAGAGGCTGTCGTAGTCGATCTGAACTTGACCGTTGTCGTTACGTGTGACTCTAACGCCAAAATATTTAGCCATAGCCGGGGTCAGAGTGAGTACGTCCATAATGGTATTGGCGGCGTCCTCTGGGGAGTTGAACGGCACGCCTAAATATTTACCATCGTGGTACTCGTCTTTTATACGCTTGGTGAACTCTGTACGGACATCCTCAAACGCTTTATTTTGGTCGGGGGTCATATCCGCCAACGCTTTTGCTTTGGCTGTACGTGCCTGCATCAAAGACGCTTGGACTCGGGCGGCATCATTGGCGACTTTCTGCGCCTCAAGCTGATGGTAATCAACGCCAGAGTGGAGACCGGAAACGTGTTTAGCCTGTGCTGCGTTCAGCCCTTGGGCGTTGGACTCCATTTCCCGCATGGCTGCTCGTTGCGGGTTAATCTGGGCTTGCCCCGGACGACCGCCCACAGAGTATCCTGACAGTGCGCCGGAATAAGCGAGCTGCTGAACCTGACGATCAGTTAATTTATCGAACCTGTTCTTTGGTGGGTTGGAGCCTTCGCCCTTACCCATCTGGTTCTCGAGACGGAGGTTCGGGTTCGCGGCAAGTTCCTCTTCCAAAGTTCTCACGTTGTCCGGGCGACCGTTCGGGTATTTCTCTTTGGGTTTTCCTTTCCAACCATCTACAAACTCAGAAAGTTCTTTTTTGCCGGGGTCGTAAATGTGTTCTTTAACCGCTTTAGGGAAAGCGAAAGTTGTGTCCTTGTAGAACTCTCCATAGTCACCAAGAACTTGCTTTGTTGCTGCACCGATGCCTCGGGAACCACCGCCTGCTTCCTCATATATCCCAGACACCTTATCGGTATAGTCAGCGACGCCTGACTTAATTGTGTCAGGTAGGTTTCGCAAGTCGTCTAGCGCGGCTGCGGCCTGTTTTTTCGCCTTGCCTGTGAGACTGTTTGCCTCGGCCTCGGCTCTCGCTTTACGTACCGCAGCGATATGAGTGTCAAACTGCTTATGTGGGTTATATCCCGGCTGATTAGTGCTCTCAGGAGTCTTGCCGATCTTGGTAAGTGCCTGTCTTTTTGACTCGCGGAGCATCTGTTGTTCTTTGCGCTGCTGGTCTACCAGCTTGGTGGCCGACAGCATTTCGGTAGCCAGAGACTCGTTTTGGTCTTTGGAATCTCCTATGGGGTTAGACCCTTCCTGCAAGCCAAGTTCGGAATTAACTTCGGCGTCGATCTGGTTTTTCTCGGCTTCTGACACCAACTCCCCGGTCTTGGTGTCTCGATACCAAACCTCACCTTGCGGGGTTGTTTCGACGGTTTTACCTTTCCGGGCGACCAGCTTACGGACACCAAACTCGGCGTATTGTGCGCCGATAGCATCCATAGCCTTCTGCGGGTTGATGGACGCAATAACCCCGGACTTCTTACCGTCTGAGTGTTGAATCTCGAACGGTTCTCGTTTGCCCTCTTTGTTGACGCCTGTGATTACTAATTGGTCGCCGACAACCTCAAACTTAGGATCAGACATACCAGCTTTGTCGAGAGCAGCATTGACCCCCGGAATCATGCTGATGCCCTTCGAGTAGTAGTCGAGGTATTCCGGGTTTTCGGACAAATAAGCCCCACGCCCTTTGTTGGGGTTCTGGTCTGCCCAATCGTGGAAGGCACTATTTATCGTGTTGTGTTTGAACGCCGCCTGCCGCTTCTGTGCTTGCTCACGCTCGAAATCCATCGTTTGGGTTTGTGATGTGGTGAAAGCGCGGGAGACTTCGCCCGTTTTCTCGGCTTCATCTTGGGCGCGTTTGGCGAGCGCAAGTTCCTCGCGTTGCATGGAGGTATTCATGCCCGCTTGATACATCTGCAAAGCAGACGGGGCGATATGGCCTATACCGGCAGCAATTTCTAAAAGACTCATACTCCCCCCATCACATCATCATGACCATCATCGCCGCAGTCGCTACGCCCTGAGCCATCATTTGGTTTTGTTGGGCTTCGGCGGCGGCGGCGGATTGGGCGTTAGCGTTTTCGACAGACGCATAGTTATTAGATGCAGACGACAGGCCACTAATAGCCTGACCGGTCATATCACGGCCTTGGTTAATCATCTGCTGGCGAATCTGGTTGTCCCGCTCGTACTGTTGGATACGAGCCTGATTCACTTCCCCCAGGGAGGCGTTCGACGCACCGACAGCAGCAGAATGTTTCGCCATTTCTGTATCGAAAGCGGTGCGGCTCATGCCATATCGAGCAAGGTTCCGCTCGTTCTGCTCGAGTGTTTTAGCGTACTGGTTACCGGCGTTCTCTCTGGCGGCATCCAGAATCGCTCCATTGCCGATGCTGGCAATGATTTCTTTGTTATTCGGGCGGTAATGGTCGTTATAGAACGAGTCCATTTCCTGCTGCACTTGGGACAGCACTTTATCCGGGTTTGTTTCCGCCAAAGAACGGAGTCCCGCAGTCCCGCCGGGAGGGGTGTAGTTAAGCCCCGCTGCACCGGGGGATTCGATGTTTTGTTTCTCTACCAACGGATTAACCCCCCGGATTGATATTCATTGCCCCAGACATTTGCTCCCAGCTCATACCATCCTTGAACTTCTTCATGTCGAAGCTGCCATCACTACCCACTGCGTTACCGGCTCGCATCATCAGGCCAGAACTTGCCCCGGAGATTGCTCCCTGAGCGATGGCCTGTTCTGACTGGTGAACCATCGTGTCGCGGGAGAGTTTTTGTAGGGCGTTGTTCGTAGAAGTTGCCGCCATGCTGTTCAATGCACCGGCTGACTGTTGAGCTACGTTCTGTCCGATACCCGCTGCCTCGAGCTTCTGTTGGAGCTGCAAACTTTGTGCATTGGTTCGTGCATCCTGAGAGGCCGTGGAGAAAGCGTCTGCGATATTGCGACCGCCAGCATCCATAGCGAGAGCCTGTCCGCCCGTGCTCTGCATGATGTGTTGGGGAACACCTTGCGCCCCGCCTGCTATATCCGCAGCAGCACGGCCTTCAAAGTATCGGGAGGTGTCTTTCCCTGCGGTGTTAAGGGCATCAAGTTCGAGCTGTTTGTATCCATCATCGCGCCACTCTTCATACTTGGCGGCGGCTTGGATAGCTTGTTGTTTTGAGGATTCCGATACTTCGGCTTCGGGGGCGTCACTACCGCTCATTTGGCAGCTCCTTTAGAAATACGTCCGAGTAAGGCTGGTAGCCCATCGCCTTATAGCGTTCTGCGGTACGTGAGGAAGTGATACCGGTACTGTTCCCGACCTTGGCAACGTCAGCACCGTTAAACTCTGCCCAATTCTCCATTTCACGGATCAGCAAAAAGCCGATCTTCATGGATCGGTATTCAGGAAGGACGTACACGATCTCTTCCGTAGCGATTTTAAGGGGGCAGGTGTGGAGGGTGGAGAAGAACCCGACCAAGATCCCGACAATCTGACCTTCCAGCTCCACGACAAATGAAAAACGATCACCGCCGTTTATGCGGCGGAGGTATTCTTTGTGTGCGTGGTCTTCGTCAAACGGGTGCGAGTTGTACCAGGCGGCTTCTGAATGGAGCTTCTTCGATAGCTCTTTAACCTGTGCCCAATCGTCCGGTGCTGCCCATCGAATGTTAATAGCCGCCATACACTGCTTCCCGCCGCTTCGCTGTATCGTTCTTGTCACCCCTGATACGTGCTGTTTCGATGGCCTGTTCATACATCATCCCGTAGGACTGCGACAAAGCAGGGTCGAACCAGTCCACACCTTTTGTAGCGAACAACCGTCCCAGAGTGCCGTTCACGAACGCATTGAAATGTTCTTCGGCTACTGCGGTATCAATCGACGTTGAATTGCGAGTGATGGTCAGAGCTACAGTGGTGTGGAGTGCCTGCACATAGAGCTTGTCTGGTACGGGCGTTACATGGAGCGTGTCGTGTTCCAGCCAACATTCAAGGGGTCGGCCTTCTTGTTCACGCCACCGGGGATTCTCAAGATCGAGCTTGCGGGGGCTGGTCAGTTCCAGCGGTTTGCCATCCAGTGTGGCGGATACCAACAAGCAAGGGCGTGTGCCCTCGGGTGTACGGAGTCGGTACTTTGATACCTTCCCGGCAACCGTATCTGTGCTGGTATGGCGGTACGTGTGGGTACGACAGAAAAAGTCGTCTATCGTGGTACGCATGACCCGAGCGATAAGTGGTACTGGTGCGTTCGGTAGCTGTGTCCGAACTTCGTACAGGAGTTCTTCAAGTTCCATTACGCCTCCTGTTGAGCCAGTGTCACACCTATCATCTTCATGTATTGCTGTTCGTGGTAAGAGGCGAGCTGTGCGCTTGGCTCAGACTCCCGATCCTCTTCAAGACAGCGGTAGCAAACGAAGTGCATCAACGCACTTTCAAATCCGTTCCGTAACGTGAGATTGCCATCCCGTGTCGTCGGTTCGGGTTCCGCACTGGCACTAAGCATCACCGTTCCAGCCCCCGTATTAGGCGGGTACACGTAGAACACGGCTGGCGTATTGGCGTTTCGTGCGAAGTGTACCGAGCGATCGGAACGGGGTTCAGAACGCCAAGAGAGCAAACTCGCATCCAGATTCGGAAGCGTGACTTCCGTAACGGATCGGCCTTCTTCGCCGTTCTCGATGTTGTACAGAACGTCGATCAATACATGGCAGTTGTCGGGTAGTCGCTGGGTCGCCCCGGCAACCAGATCGTGTTTGATTAACACCGCATTGGCTTCCGGGCGGAATATGACAGTCTGCCTTTGACCTTCGTTCAGGTAGTCCAGTAAGTCGTCATCTGACCACCGGGTAGCTGATGGGTCGTGCAGTTGGCGTCTCGCTCGCCTCAGTACGCTTGCGGTGCTTATCATCAATCTTTCTTCGGTGCAGCCTTCTTAGCTGGCTTCTTCGCGTCAGGCTTACCGCCTTCACGAATCACGGTCTGGTGCATGTGCTCGGGAACTTCCCGTGCTACACCGGCCTGAAAACGGATAGCATGGATGCCATCACCGCCCCGGACTACCGTGTCTTCATCGAATACAAAAAGCATCTGTTCTCCTTACAGGAAAGGGGCGCAATGCGCCCCCGCCCAGGCTGTTATTACAGCGCGTAGTCGATGTTGAGTACGCCGAAGTCTTCCACCTGACCGGTGTGGTCGTTGTGGAATTGCGGACGCAGGAAGCCGAAGATTTTGCTGATGGAGATACCTTTCTGGTTCCCATAGTCAAACTCTTTCTCGTTCCACTCAGCCGTGCCGATGTCAGCGAAGCCGAGGGACTGTGCGCCACACAGGGAAACACGACAGCCGTCCACGTTACCGGAACCCCACTTGGAACCACTGGCTGCGTTAACGGTGTTAAACGCATGGCGGAACTCATGGATAATCAGGCCATCAACCATCACGGAGGTTGTACCGGCGAACAGTGGGTTCTTACCGCTGCGAGGCATGGCGGAACGCACGTTGGCGATGTAGTCCGGGTCGAGCTTCAAGCGAGCCATCGCTTTCGGGCACAGGAATACGTGGAAGACTTCTTCACCGCCAGAGCTGCGGATACCACGGATATACTCGTCCTTAGCGTGAGCCTTAGCCCATACCAGAGAGTTGTAGGTAATGGTGTCGGCTGCGGTCAGTGCAGAGGTGTCGCCTGTTGCCAGATCACCGTCAGTCTTAGACCAACGCAGGTGACGGTTGGCGGTAGGGGCTTTGATGTCAGCCGCCCATTCCAAATCAGTCCATTTTTTACCGTCCGGCAGAGCCTTACGATCCGCGCCCTTGTTGGTCTTATCCAGACCGACACCCGCCAGTGCCAGAAACGCCATCTGATCCAGACGGTCAGCGAACCAGTAGGCCAACTGGTCGCGGCTGTTTTCACGGAATGTGACAATGCTTTTTTGGTCAGCAACACGGCCTTCCAGTCGGTTAGCGTTACGCAACTGGTCGATGTTGATTACCGTGTCGTAGGAACGCAGACCTTCTTCGTTGCCTTCCAGAATGTTGTCACCGACGATACCGTCAGACTGCATATCCGCCAGCAAGGTCAGGACAGCGCGAGTGCCTTTTTCGGATTTGGTCAGGTCGGTAACACGCTGGATCATGGCGTTCGAGCCGCGACCAGCAAATTGATTCATGAAAGACAGGTTTCGAGCCATCTTCCAGAAATCGCGTGACCACGTAGTTTTTTGCTCGTTGGTCAGGCGGGAAAAATTCGTGAGGTTGTCAGACCCCGGTGCGCTTGGTACGCCCATACGTTATTCGTGCTCCACACAATAGAGAAAATGATCCGAGGGTTTGCGGTTCCTCTTGACCGTCCTCGCTATCGCGGAAGGAGCACGAAAAATTGCAGCCCGAGTCCCGGCTGGCGGAGGTGACTTTATCGCAAGACACCACAGCGAATATAGGTAGTGCCTATATTAACATTCAGACACTACCTGAACAACTTTTAGTCAACGTAGTCCCCACGCATACGGGCGAGGTCGTCCTCACTGACACGCTCAAACATCGCATCATCCATTTCAAAAATGTTCGGCTTGGAATGTTGGGCGACAGTGGCTCCGGCTTCGCTCAGGCGTGGCGGTTGTTGCCTCGCGGTACGAAGGTTTTTCTCGACCTGAACCGGCTTCGGGGCTGGCTTGGGCGCGGGGGCAGGACTTTCGGTAGCCGGGGCAGCTTCTTGTGGGAGTACAAGGCTGATGGCTTCATCCAGTGCGTCAGTGAGGTCGTAACCTTTTGCGATAAAACCATCACGGACAATAGTAACGCGATCACAGAGATCACTATCAAAAGTATCGGGGTTGGTAGAGTCGAGAATCGGATATTCGGTCACCAGTTCTTCTACGCGGTTGTGGAAGCGTTGCATGGCGTCTTCCTGCTTCAACGCGCCCTGCGTCTTCTCCTGAGCGGTTTTGGTGGCGGTCTGAACAGCCTGACCTAGTGCCTTGTTGAACAGCACAGTGGCGTCTTCCAGATCACCGTCCAAAACCTTGTCGAACATATCCTTGGCAGTGTCGCCAAAATCTAGCTCGAGCTGATTAGGGTCGGCAGTAGGAACAGAGCCAGTATCAGGGCTGTCAGCAGAAAGGCGAGCTTGTAAGTCCCGAACCTGCTGCTCGAGCGCACGGCGTTTGCGGGATTCTTGGTCGAGGCGTGACTTCGGGATGAAGTGCTTGCCTGCTGGCTGCTCTGGCTCGGCTTCCGGTTCTGGCTCCGGATCGGCTTCCGGCTCAGGAGTTTCTTCTTCCTGTTCAGGCTCCGGCTGGCTTTCTTCTTCTGGTGTGCTTTGAGCTTCTGGCTCTTGTTCTTCTTGTTGCTGCGGTTCGCTCGCATCCTGCACCTCAATGTCATCACCACGGTCTGCGGTTGCAAGATCGTCATCGTCACGATCTGCACCGGCAAAAATATCGTTGTCCGCTGCTTCGGTCAGTTCCTCAACAAAAGCGTCAGCCATTACTTGTCACCTTTTTTCTTGGTCTTTGGGTTTGTTTCTTTGCGCGCCTGGCGGTTAGCGACTTCCTTCTGGGTAGCCGCTTGGAGCGAGGCCGTGGCAAGCTGCGCCTGACCGGACATCATTGTCTGGTTCAGGGACGTACCGGCTTGGAGCTGGGCGAGACGTTCACGGAGCGCGATTTCTTCACGCTTCATCTGAATGCGGCCTTCCAGTTCATTCAAGCGAGCATCATTTGTGCTGTTGAGGTCGTCAGTCTTCGCACGGTTGAGCGTGGCCTTGGACTTAATCTCGTCAGCCTCGGCCTGCAACTTGGCAACTTCGGCCTGTGCTGCTGCCAGCGCGACTTGCTGCTGCGCCTGCATGAGCTGTTGCTGTGCTGGGTCTTTGGACAGTCCTTCCAGAGACTTGAGTTCTTCGGCAATCTGGTCTTTGTCTTTCAGGTGCGAGAACCGGACTACGTGATACGCCGGGATCGGTACACCGGCCTGACGCATATTCAGGACTTCGGCAAACTGCGTATCGTTGTACGTGTCCCGTGGTGGCAGGGTGTTGATGGCTACATCATATTCCCCGATCGTGATGTCATTGGTGATAGAACCATCAGACTGCGGTTCGTTAATCACCATTTCTTCGCGTTCCATGCCGCCGATGTCGTCTTTCTTGTCGATGGTGATACGGCGCGTATTGGTGTAGTACGCCTGCATCAGTTCCATCAGTTTTCGGGCAACCAGATCACGGGTACGTGCGAGGTTGTCCATGACAATCTGCATCTGTACCTGACCGCGACCTTCCTTAGATTGCAGAGCGACACCGGAAACCTCGGCACTCTCCATACCCAGCATCGTGTCCGAGACACCGGAGATTTCCTTAACGTCCACCTCACAAGTTTGTGCTACCCGGTCAAGTCCGCTCGGTATCTGATTAGGCTGGATCTTTTCAGGCTCGCCACGGGTGGCGTTGTATTCGAGTACCAGCCCGGTCTCGGAACCACGTACCGCCAGTTCGTCCGCAGTCATGCCGACCAGGGAGCCGGTCGGAACCTTCCAGCCGGAGTTAGCGGTGGTGTTGATAACGTGCAGGATTTGAGAGCGAACCTTGTTAAGCTGCTCTTGCGGAGAAATCAGGTTGGACACAACCCCGGTCGGTCTGCCCCTTCTGAAATAAGGGAAATACGGAACAACCGTGAAGCTCTTATAGGGAGACCAATCATCGTGCAGAGTCACATGGTCAGCGGTGACAGTCCAACGCACTTTCCGTACACGGCGGCGGTGCATGAAAGTCTGGTACTTCATCGCCAGTGCTTCGGCTTCTTCCTTCTTCGTGCCGATCGGCAGGTCTCGAAACTCCCCGGTCTCTGGATCGACAAGCGAGAACACCATTACGTTCTTACGCCACTGGCGTTCGATAACCCGTACCGCAGTAATGAAATCGCGCATATCCGCATCCGTTACGGTAGCCGCACCGATTTCGTGACCGTTCCCGAAACTGTTATCGAGGTCGTACCGGATGGAGTCGGGGCCATACGTATCACCAAGCCCAACATACGCCTTAACTTCCTTGGCTTTGTCCTCGCCGTACTCCATTTCGATTTCATCAATGGAGAGCCAACGGGTAATGAATACTTCTTTCCAGCCTTCCGGGTCGTAGGTCTTTGCGTCCGGGTCGAGAACTACGTCCCGAGGGTCTAGCACGGTGATTTCAGCGTCACCCTGGAAGTTCCGGGTGAACCCCATTCTGATGTCGAAATACCCACGTTCTTCGATCACACCGTCAGCGAATACTTCCGATTCCGACCAGTCGAACTTGTTGATGTCACATATCGCCATTGCGAGCTGTGTCAGTGCGAACGCGCTTTCCCGTGTCGCATCGGTACGGCCTTTGTACTGAATATCCATGCGCCGTGTTGACTGTTCGCCAAGCAGCGTATTGACCGTACTGAGTATCTTGTTGATGGTCAGTGCGGGACGACCGGAACGGCGTAACCGTTGCAGATCGGACTGCTCCCATTGTTCGCCCCGGTAGAACGCATCGCACTTTTTGGCGTGTTCAATGTAATCAAGGTGACCGGCGTCCCGAGCGCGGGTGTACATTTGCCATTGGCGATCAGCAATAGTCCGTTCTTCTGCGGATTGATTAACCCCACGGGAAGGGTTCGGATCGACTGCCGAGCGCAAATCGCTCGAAACGCCTTTCACCATTAAGCGATGCTCCAATCAGTAGCGAGAATGTCTGTCTGCGATGCCAGCCACGGAACAACGTCACCTTGGGCTGTGCAGAATGCGATATAGGGCAGGTAGTGGGCTGTTTCGCCGAACACGTTCTGGGCTACTTCGGTCTGGGTTTTGTAGTCGCCGCCCGGTACGTAGTAGATGAACATGCCCTTGCCGTTCCAACCGGAACGCTTGGCTGACTTACCCTGTTTGATGGCCTCGATAGCTTCACCGAAGGTCATACGATCCCCCGGCTACGCTTCTGGTGGTAACCTTCCAGCTTCCACAGTTCGTCAAACGCATTGGCGTAAGCGATCTGCTTACCCATACGCTCACAGAAATTCTCTTTTGAAATGCAGCCGGACGTACCGGTTACCACGAACGGAGACTCTGGGTTACCAACGTGCAGGTAACAGACGGTCGTGGTCGTATCACCGTGCCGCTCGTATCGAACGTCATGGATCAGTTCTTCAAGGTGTTCTTTCGTGACTTTGAAACTCAAGCCGTTCTCCAGTTGTTATCGCTGTCGCCGTGGGTGATGAATTTGCTCAACTTGTCTTTCCAGCTCGGAGGCTTCACAACCGGAGGCTCGGGAACGGGGTTGAACATCTGCATCATCTGACCGATCCACGCCAGTGCATCCACTTGGTCGTCATGGACACCGGACGGGAATCGGAGAAATTCGTTCTGGAAGTCTTGGAACCAAGGAGCGTCTTCGGGGAAGAAAACCATCCCTTGCTGCATCCGGCCTTGCATCGGTCGGGCGCGGAGAGCCTTGTCACGTTTACCGGTGGCCAGCTTCGTGTAGGAGAAGTCCCACA
The DNA here is from genome assembly GCF_900174585.1 of Parendozoicomonas haliclonae. Taxonomy (GTDB): domain Bacteria; phylum Pseudomonadota; class Gammaproteobacteria; order Pseudomonadales; family Endozoicomonadaceae; genus Sansalvadorimonas; species Sansalvadorimonas haliclonae. Next base: position 290,120 of record NZ_FWPT01000001.1, read on the forward strand.
TTTCACGCTCTTTGGTGCGGGTCTCAAGGAATGGCCCGAGTGCCATTTCAATCACACCTTTTTCGATGCCGGTCATATCCGACCGCCACTTGGCATAGGTATCGAGAATCTGCTCTACCAGATCGAGGGAACCCCACTGACCACGTACAACATCGAGTACCCAGATACGCTCCCGGCGATCAATACCAACAGTGACGCCTACCGAGTAGTCGTTCATTTCCTGAGTACCGATTGCCATATCCCAAGCCGTGTATGTACTCAGCTCGTCAAGCGGGGGGAGTTCGGCGGCGCGGTAGTAGCGAAAATCCTTCTTCTGGAAGAAATCACCATCTTCACTAACCGGGTTCTGCTGATAGAGTGCCTGCCAGTCACGCGCACCGACCGCTCGTTTAATGCCGTGTAGGGCTTCGAGTGGGTAACGGGCTTGGTGGAGGGGTTCGCCTTTCTTACGGAACTTCTCGTCTTTGGTGGCGATAGCCGGATAAACGACCACTTCCCACTGATCCCCGCCTTTCTCCATTTCACGGAGCAGCCAACCAGCAAGATCGTTATCGTGCCACCGGGTCAATATCACCAATACGCCGCCACCGGGAGCCAAACGGGTATAAAACGTGGAGGTGTACCAATCAATAATGTTCTGCTGGGTATTCTCGGACTCAGCTTCTTCCCGGTTCTTAACGGGGTCATCAATAATGCCTACGTGAGCACCGTTACCGGTCAAACCACCGCCGACACCTGCTGCCAGATACCCGCCGCCCTCAGTCGTCAGCCAGTTTTCAGCCGAGGCACTGGTTTCGTCGATTTTCGTGTCAGGGAACAGGGTCGAAAATTCAGGATCACGGACAATAGAACGCGCTTTTCGGCTGAACTTCATGGCCAGTGCGCCAGAATACGACGATGCGATGATTTCGTGCTGGGGTGCGCGTCCCATGTGCCAAGCGGGGAAGTTACGGGTGGCAATCTCCGATTTCCCGTGGCGTGGGGGCATAAACAGCATGAGTCGGGGGGACTTCCGGGCAATAACATCGTCCGAAAACTTCTCCAACCGCTGACAAATATCCTTGTGAACCCAACCCGGCTCGTATGAGTGGTTAAACTTCTGGATAAATGGCATCAGGCGGCGTCGAGCCAGCTCACGTTTTGCGAGTTCCTGGCGGGCGGCCTCTAAGCTGTCGAAGTTATCCGTCAATGACTTCTCCCTCGACGTCCTTAAACTCGTCTTCGGGGTTCAGGGAGAGTTGACCGCCCGCCAATTTCAGCAGTTCTTCGTCAGACATACGACGAACCTGCTTTATATTGGTGACTTCGCCTTTGGTGTTGGTCTCAACCAGATTACGCTTCGAGTCGGGGTAGATTTCGTGCATCTTCCCCAGTTCCCTGATGCACATAACCTCTTCGGTTGCGGTCTCGGACTTGGAGTGTGCTTCAAACAGCATTCCCGTGAGCAGATCACGGGTGACACGGGTGTCCTGAAAATGCCGTTCACGCAGATAGGACATGATGGCCTGAACGTCCTCACGCTTTACTATCTGTCTGGCCTTCTCCGCACTGCGATACCCAGCTTGTTCCGCCGCTGCCGGGATAGATAACCCGCGCATAACGAACATGACCAACTGTTCCTGCTGGCCTGTTAACGGCTTCACTTTCAGGTAAGGGTAAAGTGATTGGATTTCGGCAATTTCAGCGTCGGGAATCAGTACGCCCATAACCTCGAATATAGGTGCTGCCTATAATGACCAATAATTATACTGTTTTCGGGGCAATATAGGGAGTACCTATATTCATGCAGAAAAATTTTCTGAAAAATATTTTTGGATAACGGATATTGGTCAGGGTCTCTGAGTGTCATTTTGGGAGTAAAAAGGAAACGGGACTCCCAACCCGAGAGCCACCCCACCCCCTACCCCCCCCTAGTTCCCAAAAAAGGTACCGGATTCGCTGCACCCAGCGACACCGAGCAAGAACCCACTGCCACTCTCACTCAAGCCAGCACCGAGGAACACCAACCACGAACACCAACCACTGCACTCACAAGCAGACCGAGATAGAACCACCTATCACCGCACAAAGAACCAAGCACCCAGACCGAGTACCACCTGCCACTCACTGCATACCGGGAACATCAGCACTCGCGCTACCCATCGTGCATCCCCCAGGCAGTGTGCCTGCGCGAGTGGTCTTATTGTTTGATAGTTGTGTGTGTTTGGTGTGGTTAGAACAGAGGGGTTTTGTGCTGTGTTATTGGATGGAGGTGTGTATGTGTGAAGTGGTGAATAAGAAGCATGAGCCGTATGACGTTTATATAGGCCGTGGTTCTAAGTGGGGCAACCCATTTGTAATAGGCCGTGATGGTACGCGGGAAGAGGTGATAGCCAAGTACCGTGTGTGGTTGTGGCAAGAGATTAAAGCCGAACGTATCACATGGCACGATCTTACCTCGCTGGAAGGTAAGAGGCTTGGGTGTTTCTGCAAGCCATTACCGTGCCACGGTGATGTTATTAAGAGTGCGATGTGTTGGGCATTTAGCCTGTAAGCATCGCAAGCCCTTCTGTTTTTAGAACAGAGGGGTTTTTTCCTTTGTAATTAACGAAGGAGATAACAATGGACAACGTAGAAAAGACCCTCGCAACTCTGGCTCTGACTCTGACCATCATCGCTCTTACTTTCGGTAAGTGGTTCGATGAAGCCGAGGCGCAAGAGCCAAAGACGAGCCACTACGAACTGAACGCAGCTGCCGGTGCTAACTACATCACATGCAGAACGCTCCGTGAAACTATCGGCAAGCTGGCTTCTGAGCATAACGGCCTGACGTACATACCTCGAGATTGCGCGATCTTCGACGAAATGGCTGCTGACGGGTTCACCGAGTTTGTGCAAATCGACGACAACACTTGGCACCTCAAGCGCAAATAAGCACCACTCCCCTTTGTTCTTCGGAACAGAGGGGTTTTTTCCTGTGTAGAGGCATTGGGTTTCTACAACTAACTCACACAGGAGATGTGAAATGATCCGTTACTTCCTTGGTCTGGCTATTTTCTTCGCTGTTCTGGTGAACGCCGAGCCTGAGACTGTTGCCGAAGATACCCTCTCTTACCGCAACACACTGACTTCTCTCACCATCGACCACGCAGGCGAACGCCCTGAGTGCATCCGTGACGCTGCCCGAATCCTGACAGCAATCGCGCCTAGAGAAGATAACTGTGGTGCGGTCGTCGAGCGCATCCTCGCCAGCATCTAAATGGCCTTCCCCTCTGTTCTCTGAGCAGAGGGGTTTTTTTCTGTGTCATCAACATAGGAGATATGACAATGAGCCTTGAGTCCCAATGTATTGCTGACAGTATCGCCAGTCTTTACTTCGTCCTCGATAACGAAATCAGCGATATGGCACGGAAGCACGTAAAGGCGGCCATCGAGATGCTGATGGAGGTTAGAAAATCCCTCGAATTGCAGGAGAAATCAGACCTGACTCTCGATATTGGGGACGATGTAATAGACGTTTGAGCCGCCTTCCCCTCTGTTCTCTGAGCAGAGGGGTTTTTTCCTGTGTAGGGCAATTCGGTTCTACGAAACTCACACAGGAGTTGTGAAATGGGTAAGGAAGAGTATCGCGGTACTGGATTCCAGATCGAAGACCGTAATGGCGAGCAGCTTGGAGCTTTGCCTGCCACTGGCGAAGGTATATTTGATCTGGATCGTGCGTTGTCCGCTGCGGGGCAGAAAAACAGATACCTCACGGTAGAGAAGCAGCTCTCCCGCATGGAGTCTGACATTCAGGAACTGGCACTGCAAAAGGTACACGCTGCTTTTGCCGACTGGCGCAGTGAAGGCAGCAACCGCCGCCTGCCATATAAGCTGGCGATGGAGCGGTTTCGCTTCGACGAGAAGCTTGAGCTGACCATCCGCATGTACTCACTGATGTACACCTAACCAAGAACCCTCTGTTCCCGCAATGGAACAGAGGGATTTTTTTCTGTGTAAGGACAATGGTGTTCTTACAACAACCTTTCCTTGATATGGAGATATAGAAACATGGCTAAGAAAGTCACTGTTAAGAAGCTCACTCTGGCTCAGGCTAAAGCACAGGCTCAGACCCGTGCCGAAGCAAAACGCTTGCTGGACGATCAGGACATCACCCTGAACACCTACAAGAAGCTGGTCGCTGAGATGCCTGCGGGCATTGAGGATTTCCAGCATGAGACAAAGGCTCAGGCTAAGGCTCGCCAGCATCAGGCGGAAACCGAGAGTCAAGCGGTGAAGTACGTGCCGTTCCTGATCCAGAGAGCCTTGATAGGTCTCGCCAATAACGATGCCCCCCAGGGCGCGGCGGCAGAGTTCGCCCGCGACTGGTCACGCATCATCGTGAACGAAGACCCGAATGACCTGTTTGAACTGGTATTCGGTACTGTTGCCGAACTCGAACACGCCAAGCAGGTACTCGCAGTATGCTCCCACCTGAACAAAGCTCTGGCTCGGGAGTACATCGCTGCTCGCCGCATCCAGAACCAACGTGACGAGGAGCGGGCAAAGGAATACCGGGCTGCTGGCGGGTATAACCACTCCCAGAGTGACCCAATGGATAATCGCGGTGAACTGGAAGCGGAACCGTATGCCGCAGCACCGGAAATGGGCGAAGAGGGATACGTCCCAACCGTGGAGATAGTAGAGGCAAGTATCCAAGTTTTGTATATAGAACTAAACGCCATCTACCTGAACGCGGAAAAGATCGCTTACGCCTTTGATCCGACCCGCCGCCGTGGATTCCTGCCTTTTGGGTTCAAGATCACTGGTCCGCAGTACGCTCCGGCGTTCTACCCGCTGCTCACTCTGGAAGACGCGTTTCAGGAAGCGGAACGTAAGCGTCTAATGGCGCTGGAAGAGGAAGTCAACGCTCGGGCGGCTTCCATCCGAAAAACCAAGGATGTGCTTGCGCGTTTTAAAGCCAAGCAACAGGCGGCATACAACAACGTAGCATAAGGGTTAGCCTCTCTCGGAAACGGGAGAGGCTTTTGCTCGTTTTCTTCTGGGAACTGGCATCTTCGCATTCCCCATCAAGAACCACCGAATCCAGACGTACCCACAAGCACCTTTATTCTGTCCGCCTGGGCCTCCCTCGTACCTCGGGAAGCCTAGGCAGAAAGAATAAAGAGCCAAGAAAGCTAGGCTCGCTACGCTCGAATCTTCGTGCTGGCGCACTCAAGTCAGGTATCGCCTTCGGCTCACTCGCTCCGCTCGGTGGGGCGTCTCTTGGGGTTCTTGGGGGAAGGGCAAAGAACGGTGAACAGAGAACTACGGGCACTCACAAGCAGTCTATATAGCCCCCAGATTCAAACCTACCGAACATAGTGCCGTGGATACACGGTGACACCAGAGCTTCACAGTGGCGTGTGGAGGGCGTCTTGGGGAGTAACGAACCCAAGGATGCCAACAGCCAGCACTCGCAAGCAGAAGGGAAGTTTTACAGGGACGTAAAAACACCGGGTAGAGGGTAGAGGAAGGGAGAAGTTGGTTTTCAAACTGTCGGAACTTTTGTCATTTGAGCCAATAGACCCTTAAAAAAGGTAGAGGGTAGAGGATAGAAAACCCATCCTCTACCCCATCCTCTACCCTCTACAACCCGCGAGCTAGAGCGGTTCGTTGCCTAAAAACACCAAAAAGGTAGAGGGTAGAGGATGAACCAAGGTTCGGACTGAAAATGTCGGGATTTAAAAGTTCCGACATTTTCCTGTAGCAAGTTGATTTATCCTCTACCCTCTACCTTTTTGGCTAAATCTGGCTGTAGCCCCCGGTCTAGAGCGGTTTAAAAAGGTAGAGGATGGGGTAGAGGATGAAATTCTATCCTCTACCCTCTACCTTTTTTCCTTCCAATATTGGTACTGCCAATATAGACTCCCCGCCCGGTAACAACACAAAATCAAACAACAATGGTCGTTTACCTATGATCGAGACTGTCCTCACTTGTATAAAAAATAACCAACCCCTGCCTTCTATGTCCCTGAACCAGAAAATCCGGTTGGCTGGTGAAGTCCTCTCTGTGCTGGATCGTGTGGGTCTCCACGCCCCCAACAAGGAAGAGTTTCAGGAAGAGTTGATGCTTTCCATCATCGCCTTGAAGCCAGAGCAGGAGACCATAGAGACCGGCTCAGAGCCTACTGTGGAGCCTGACACCCGCCCGACTCTCATGGGTTTCTGCCGCATTGTTAAGGCTGGCGATCTGCAATTCATCATGAACTTCCTGACCAGTGCGGTGAATCTCGAGACCTCCGCCTACGCACACGTTAAGCACCTGACTGATGGCTGGGTAATGGATGCCTCACACGGGGTCATTACGAAGGTGACTCTTGGGGAGCTGACCGATATTTACAACGTCATCTACCCGAAGTCAGGAACCACACCGCGACAGGTACAGGATGCGCTGACCAAGCACGGGTTCGGGAAACTGAACACAATCTACAAGGATGGGGGACACGTTTATGGCTACCCGATCAAATGGCGGTAAGCACCTAATAAAAGACCTCGTTCGAGGGCGTCTTTATTCGACTGCCAGTATAGGCAGAGCTTATAACCAGACCCAGCCGGAAATGTACGACTTGCTCTGCACGGCTGGCCTACTTGATGTAGATGGTGATGGATTCGGTATCACCGAACGAGGGTTGGACTACTCCCCGGTTCAGCATTGCGGTGTCTTCTATTGGGAGACTTCCGTCCTTGAAATTTTGTTCCCTGGGGATAGCAGAGAGGTCATAGAACAGTGAGTGAAGATGGCTCAATCCAATACTGCCACACAGAGGTAGTGATGGAGGACACCAAAGAGGTCGCTTTCATCAAGGGAAAAGCGTACCCGGTAATGGTTAGTCCACCAAACTCCCACCTTATCGCCCTGCGTGATGAACAGGGAGACCCGCACTACTTCTACAAGAGCCAGCTCCACAATTACTTCACAAAGGACGACCCAGAAGATGGCTGAACTCATTCAGGGTGAACGCCCTCTCTTGGGCTACGTGCGCTGCACCAAAGACGTCCGCATGAAGAACTGCGGAACACTGGCCTTTAGTGCGGGTGAGTTTTACCCAATAACCGGCAGTGACGGGGAGGCGATCACTGTACCGAGCCTGTACGCACCAAACCACCAGATCAAATACTTCACGGACGATCATGCGTGGTTCGACGAACATTTCCGTGACAACAATCTAATAAGAGGGCTACGCGATGCCAAGCGGGGGATCATACACGGTGACCGGCTTCTACGGGAACCATCGAGGCCACCGATGCGAGGTTATAGTTTTTGAACACCGCCCCGGTTACTACTGGCACTGTGTAAAAGGCAGTGTGAACGTGAACCTCTCAACCGTGAAGCCAGAGGAAGGCTGTCATGTTGAGCGGGACACCCACGACATTGATATGTTCACGGCAGGAAGCCCGATCCATACAGAAGAAGAACTGATCGAGGCCATAGCACGATGAGCGCATTCGCCAACAACTTTGATATGTCCAGCACCGGGATTAACGTCGAAATGTCGTGTTTCTGGTGTACGGATACGGCACAGGTCTGGTTCAACGAATCGCTGACTCGCAGTGAACGTTACAAGGCAAAGGGTTTCCGTGACAAGACGGTGCTGATCTACACAGGCCAGTTTGATTACAACCCGCACGACTTCCGCAAGACGTTCGATTACCCCGGCGCCAAGCAGGTGTTCAAGGATTTGCTGGATCACCACTGCGGGGAAGACCGCGACCTAACTACTGCCAAAGCGATGCTCCGGGAACTGATTCTTGGGGAGCCGCTGAGAACCATCAGTCAGGAAGATATGTTGGACGCGGTGGAAACTCATTTCTACGACCACGATACGTACTGCGAGTTCATGGAGGATAACTACCTCCCGCTCTGGCACACGCACCACTCCACCGGATACTCCCAGGGGGATCACGCCGAGGTGATTATTCCGCCCGAGGTTCTGGTAGAGATTCAGGGCGAGAATGGTCTGGGGATCAAGGCCACGGGAGACCATATCGACAAGCTGATCTGGAACGCTCCCCTCTACTGCCGGGTAACGGTGGACGAAGACGAGCTGGACGTAGCTTCTGAGATTGAAGACGTTTACGACTACGACCCAGACACCCTGATTGATACGCTCTCTGACCTCATGGACGGGGCGGGGGACAAGTACACGGACGAAAAGAAGGACTACACCCTGAAATGGGTACGGTCTGAGCTTCCAGATGCTTACCCGGAGTACGTATGAAGAAAGAACGAGTCTCCCCTTGGAACCCCAGTCGGCGGGCAACGGAACGGGTGAAGAACCCACTGCCCGCCCCGACCACCTGTAACTGCTGCGGTAAGGACACCGTGGAGTTGCAGCACCACGACCAGCTCTACGGTCGCTCGTATGGCAACTGGCCTTACGTGTACCGCTGTACGAGCTGCCATGCCTACGTAGGTCTGCACCCGTTCACCAGTATCCCACTCGGGACGCTGGCGGATCAGGCGACACGGGAAGCACGTAAGCGTTGCAAGCCCCCATTTGAAGACCTGCACCGCTCCGGTCGAATGAGCCGGAACGAAGCCTACGCGAAGCTCGCCGCCAAGCTGCAAATACCGGTGGCTGAGTGTCATTTCGGATGGTTTGACGCTGCGATGTGTGAACGTGCCCGACAAGCCGCTATTGAGCTGGGGGGAACATGAAAACAATAACAGCCTGTGTAACGGAAACACTGACCCGTCACCACTACGTCAGCATCGAGGTTGAGGATCATGTTCTTCAAGACCCGGACGAACTGAAACGTGTAGCTTGGAGAGCTGTGCGTGAGGATATAAAGAACGCCGGGGCTTGGGACAACGAGCAAGTGCAGGAATCCATGACCTCTGTTGTAGATGGGGAAGATAATGCCCTCTTATGACTCAACCGTGATGCTTCTGACCTCGAACACCGATCTGGACGTTCAGGACGCCGAGCAACTGGTAGAGCACTACCCGGAGCTTGGGGATGATGAATGGGTAAAGGTGGTTAGTGCAGCCCAGCGCGACCAAGACCCCTTCCGGGTGGCTGCGAAGCTGGCAAAGAAGCTCGAAGACCAGATAGACGAGTACGAAGAAAACCGTAAGTACGGCTCTCGCTGGTAACAATAACAACACTCACTACAGGAAGTGATAGTAATGTCTCAAGAAATCTCCTTATTTCAAGCCGCCCAGAACTGGCTGGCAGGCTTCATTGATAGCCGCATTGCGAAATACATGGAAACACGCCGCCCCGGTGATGTGATCCAGCGTTCCATTGATGAAGGTATCGCTGCTGACACGTTCCGTAACTTCCTGGCGACCGACCATCAGGTCAAGGAAATCATGGACGCTATGGCAGAGCGGGCGTACCTCGATGCCAAGGCCAAAGTAGGCACTCTTTCATTCAAAGACAACGAAGAACTGAAAGAGAACGCCCGACACTTCATCCTACATGACGACATGGTGAGTGAGTACATCAAGAAGATCATGGTAGAAAGCCATATCGACGACTTCACCACCGCGCTGATTACCCACCCGGACTTCAACGAGTCCGTGATGCAGGCGTTCCGCGACCACCGACTGTTCCGTCAGACAGTCTTTGAAGCTGTGACAGCTAACCCGGCCTTCGCAAAGTCGGTGAATGATGGCCTCGATGTCGGCGAACACATGCTGACACAAACGGACATAGACGAACAGATAGAGCAAAAGGTAAACGACCTGCTGGAAGAGGACTCGCTAATCCACAAACAAATCCGGGGAATCATACGCCAAGCCCTTTAAGTGGTAGTATAGGCAGCCCCTATATATTGACCACAAGCAAAAAGGTAAGAAATGTCACCGGTTGAATGGTGTAAAGCTCAGTTTAAAAGGGCGTCTTTGGACGCCCGTATCAAAGACAAGGAGAACTACAGGCGTTTACTGGTGTTCTGGGGTGGGAAAACTAACTAGGCATTTTTGCCTAAATATTATCACCACCTATTCCAATATTACTCAGACACATATTACTATCCGCCATCGGAGTAGTTATGAATATCACCGACCGATTACCATTTAAACTACAGGGAATCCAGAAAGGTCACCTGTACGCCCTGACCGAAGTCACTCTGGCATTCTTCATGGCAGATAAGGACTATTTTCTCGAGCGTGTACGACACCCAGCCGTGAACCGTTGGGTAGACGAAACAACGTCCAAGATAACATTGGATGAATTTCGTGAAATTTTGATGGAAATCGCCCCTACGCTTGGTTGGACACTGGACAACAAGAACGTAGGCCATGATGTCGCCCAATACCTCCGCATGGTGAACCTCCCCTACACCAAGACTTTCGGGCGCGTGAAACCTTTCATCACGGTCACTTGGGACGAACCCCTCCGCACCAAGTATCCGGCTGCACTGAAAATCATTGAAGTTCCGGCAGCAAACTTGATTGGCCCGAAGTGGCTGATCGAGCACATCAAACCGTCACTCGCAAAACACCATTGTTTACAGAAAGACTCCGTTCTCAGTGAGAAGGAGACGGACTGGAACGATTGGGCGTTCTACGCGCTATGAAGATGCGAATGAAATACTTCGTGGATACGGGGGTGTGCATCTGCCCCCACTGCGGGAGCAAGAAAGTACAGGCAGGGAAGTCCGAACGCCACGATGACGAGACCCACCAACGTATCCGGTGTAAGTGCTGTGAGCGACAGTGGGTTGAAGCCTTTCATCAGGGGGACGTATGACACCGGAAGCACCCAGCATAAAAAAGCTGGTTGAGTTCTTCGGCATTGACAAGACCAAGGCTCGATCAATCCGAGAGGTTTGTAAGACCGGGGCAAACGCCGTGGAACTCTCTTTGACTGCGGGGGTAGGATTCCCACAGACCGCAAGCTGGCTAAAGGACTGCTGGCACCTCCCGAAGAAGCGGGAAATCCAATTCAAAATGTTACAAGAGGCGTTGGAAGCACCTAACGACTCCATCCGCGTCTGCCCGGTACTCGCACACACCCTCGACGCCCACCGCTTCGAGTGCGTGGACATGGCAGACCCCTACGTCAGAACAATAATTTTCGACTATGAGAAAAACCGCTGGTTCTTGGGAACTTGGGGCGACCTCGTAGAAAAGTACGAACCGTGGGACACAATAATATGACAACAGCTCGCATGGCAAAGAACGCCTATTTCGCCCAGAAAGGCGCGTGTAACCCATACCCACTCCTGAACGCTGTCAAGGAGGGGATTGACGAACTCCGTGACTCTAACGGATACACCGGCACAGAACACGCGCTAAAAGACCCGGCACTTCGCCTGATCGTTCACCAGTTAGCATGGCTGTTTAAGTCGGCAAAAATGGACGCCCCAGACCAACCTGATTATCAAGAATGCGTAAAGGAGGTAAACCAAATCCTCAGACAGTCCGGCAGCTCTTTCGGACTGTAACCTAAATGGAAGCCATAGCCTTTAGGTCATGGATGGAAACAACAAACATGGAAATAGAAAAATTCCACAAGCAGTACATGGAGACTGCGCTGTGGGCATCGACAACAGAAGACGGTCATTCGATGGATGACATTTTCGATATAGACGACATACACGAAGACACCCGCGCAATGATGCACCAAGACTGTATGGAGTTTTATATCGGGAATCGGGAGCTGATCGACAATGGCCAGGGAGCTTCGCAAGCAGGCCACGACTTTTGGCTGAACCGGAACGGCCATGGAGCCGGGTTCTGGGACGGTGATTGGGGGGATGCTGGCGACAAGCTGGATAAGGCATCCAAAGATTTCGGTTCGTTCGACCTGTACGTAGGTGACGACTTCAAGGTTCATGGGGGCGGGGGTTAATGACTAAAGCACCCAAGACGCACTATTGGGAGGGTGAAAGTTTTCAGTTCACATTCCGCAAAACGAGCGAGTTGGCAGGGAAAGCCACCTATTACTCCCAGATCGGGAGTGAGGGAACCCCACTCGCGGGGTATGAAGTCACTATCGAAGTAGAACCCGGCGACAGCCGGAGACATACCAAGAGAAGGCTGCAACAGGAACTCGTACAAGCAGCGGTCACCGATGGCGAACAGGTATTTACGAATCTCGAAGTTGAAGCCCTCAGTCGGCTGCAAAGAAAGCTCCAAGCACAAACCAACAGAAAACATTCCGCAGGTATCGGGAAACATGAACAGAATCCATCTGGGGCAAGTGCCCAGAAAGTCGGATGGCGAAATAAAGTACACGGCGATTCGCTCAGTGATGATAAAAATCATGGTCGCCGAGGAAGAACTGGAACAGCTACAGCGTTGGTACAAACGCATGGGCACTCCGAACGATCCGCTGTACACGGAAGACTCTGAGAAGCACATCAGGGCGAACCACAAAATCAAAGTTTTGGAGGGGAAACTTGAACAGTGGAAGCGAGACTTTGAAGGTACAGGGGAGGAAACCTGACCATGTATACGACGACGGTTCTGCATCTTTTGGTAGTTTAGAGCGACACGACTATGCCAAACACTACCGGGAAATCCAGAACGGTCGTCAACTTCGGGCAACTCTCCGCGCTGGGCAGTTTGCTTGGCCGGGGGGCTACCCTCTCTACCTTGTAACGCGATCAGGTGACGGACTCCACTTCGACTGCGTTAAGGAAAATTTCTATCAAGCGGTGTGGGACATACGCAACGGAACGGACACAGGCTGGAAGGTGGAGCTGACAACCACCAATTACGAATGTAACCACCTGACCTGTGCCCACTGCAACAAGCCAATAGAAGCCGCATACGGTGAGCAGTAATGAAAGAGCCTGTGAGCGCATTTGTTTATAGCGGTATGACTCAAGAGCTGCGGGGCAATGCAAACCGCATCCGTAAAGCTCTGGGGTTGAAACAAATCCACGATGGATGGGTAGAAGGCCAACCGAGAGCCTACCACAACGTCCTCTACCTCACAGATAAGCCGCCAGCCGGGTACAACCCCGATCTGGTTTTCACCTACGAACAAGCTATGAGAAAGGTGAAAGAGTTTGAAAAAAATAACCGTGGTAATGCTCGTCATATTTGACGATGCAGGCGACACGCGAGCGTTCCATTTCGTGAACCTGCCAGGACTCCCGACAAACGATGTCTGGGTATACGTTCCGACAGGTGCGTCACTGGAAGACCGGGTAAAGGACTACCTGCTCACACATAACTTGGCCTACACGGTCGAACACATAACAACAATTCGCGGATACCAGAAGGGAAAGGACTGCGAAGTGGGGATCACCATCAATGATTGATGTATTTATCGACCTTGAAACATTTGGAAAAGGATCTGACGCTATGATCGTTAGCGTTGGCCTTTGCGCGGTGGACATACGTACTGGCGACATGAAGGCCGCATTGGTACGCCATATACACCCGAAAAGCGCGGAGCACTTCGGCGGCAAGATGGACGGAGATACCGTCATGTGGTGGATGGGGCAGGATAGCCACGCCAGAAACAAGCTGATCGACAACATCAAGACCTCTGGGATGTCTCAGGGGGGAGTGATCGGGGAAATCAACACGTTCATTAACGGGCTGGCAAGAGAAGCAGGCGGCGTTGAGAACGTCCGCATGTGGGGGATGGGGCCGAGCTTCGACTGCGCTAAATTAACCGCTATGTACACCCGCTCCGGCGTAGACGTACCGTGGAAGTATTGGGCAGAGAACTGTGTCCGTACCGTTCGCCGTATCGCCGACAACCACGAACGCGCTCCGAAATGGGACGCCCAGCCCCGTGCCGGTACGCACCATGACGCGCTCGACGATGCAGCGCACCAAGCGAACTATGTCTCACTGGTGAATCGCTGGTTCCACCAAGAAACCGACATCTGGTTATTCTGATGGAAATAGAACAGGTACACATTTCCGAAATCCGACCGGGCGATACGGTGATCCACAAAACCCACGAACGGACGGTGGGGAAGAAGGACATAAAGCGTTGCCCCCTCCTTGGCCACGTACTCTTCGGCGACCCGTATAACCTCGGGACTATAAAGGTGAAGCGGGTCATCTACCCCCGGTTCTATAAAGGTAAGCGGGTATGACTCTCGAAGAAATCAAACAGGCCATCGAGGGCGGTAAGCGTGTCTTCTGGAAGTCCCAGCTCTACGAAGTCATAAACGACCACTTTGGGGGCTACTTGATTGTCTGTATGGACAACGACTCCGCTATCGGCCTCACATGGCAGGATGGCAAAACAATGAACGGCAAGGAAGAAGACTTCTTCATTGCATGACCAAGTTTTAATAACAGTGACCGGGGGCAATGCGGTACGCCCCTCGTCACTGTAATTAACAACCCTCGCAGAAGTAGTATCGAGGAACCCGCTTTGGCAAGCGAACTTCAAACACTCAGCACTTTCCTAGTGCAGAGCCACAAGATCGGAACACCTCTGAACTGCCTACAACTGGCAATCCTTTTCACTCTCTATGACCACGGTGAACCTCTCCCACTCGAGAGCCTGTCGCGGAAGTTGAAGGTGAAGAAGGCAATGGTGAACCGGCACTTGAGACCTTTGTTTAACCAGAGCGGTAGGAGCTTCGTCGTCATGAAGGGCTGGGAGCATCTGGAACTGAGCGCACTCGGGATTCAGAAGTGTGAAGCCCTCATGACGAACGCGAAGCATTACTTCACGGACGCACAGGCGAGCCATGACAGAAGAACAAGAAAAGAACGAGATTCTGGTGGTCAACACCAAGATGCTGTACCTCCTCTGCTACCCGTTCACTGACCGGGAAGCTGCCATTGAGAGTTGCCGCAAGGCAAACATCGAAGAAAAGGACGACTACAAGCTGATGACCTGGGCGGAGTTCTTTCAAGCCCAGCGTGAGAAGTATATTACCCCACCGAAGCAGATAGACCGGGCGGAATGGTGGGATAAGCTGGAAGTCCTGCCACCTGAGAACTGGCAACGCGGGGGATCATTCGAGCATTTCCGAATGATGGAGTATTGGACAGGGACAATCACCAACCAGTATGCAAAGTTGCGCTGCGCTGGCGGGTGTCTCTACCTGTCAAAGATGATCGACACCACGGACGAAAGTACGTGGATCAAGCTCGAAGACTTTGATGGCCTGAAACTTCTACCGGGGGACGAGCATGAAGCTACTGATTGAATTGGCAGACCTCGACAATGACGCCTTTGTCGTTGAGGACGGGTTCGGTGATGTAATCCCGAACGTGGCCTCTGGCGATGCTGTAGCCGCAATGCTTGAGAAGTTGGTGAAGAAACTCAAAGGCTGGCCTTTACAGCCGGAGGATAAGTTCCATGTGAACGACCTCAACGGCAACACCATCTTAAATGCGCGAGTGGTTAAAGATTAGTCACACCCGACAGGTTTAAAAATAAGTGGATGCCGAACGTACATGGTAAAGGGGGGACGGATTTATTTTATGGGCATAGACTATATCCATCCCCTTGAACCCCACTATTCGCACAGGTAATATCGCACAGTCCTAGTCGCACACTTTCCAATGTCGTCTTAGGCTGTGTAGACCACCACTCTACGCACAGAAAACCCCTGTCCCCACCACCGGCAGGGGTTTTCTTTATCCGGTATTAAGCAATGACCGATTTTGAAAAAGCAATGGGGGAGCATTTCACACCAGAATATCAACAATGTTTTGGCATGGATGCAATCGAGGTTCTGGAAGAACTTTTTACGCGATACCAAATACCCCCAGGCGTAGCTCTGGCTGCCCTGTTCCTCCGAATGTTCAACATGGACACCCCGGACGTTCTGAAAGTGTGGGTGGAAATACACCACGCAGCCAAGACGCATAACTCACCCGAAAAGAAGGTGACACTACAATGAGTTTCATCACCGTTGACGTAGAAACTTTCTACCGTTCTCGAGCCAACAAAGGCACACCCGGAACCAAGTATTCCCTACAAGGCATGACGTATGAGGAATATATCTTTGATCCTCGGTTCAAGCTATATGGTGTCGGCATCAAGATTGATAACCAGCCCACATATTACGTAGATGGCCATGACGAAGCTGTGGCTGAACTGCGCCGACTCTTCCACCCCGGTAATGAACACACCTTGCTCGCCCATAACTGCATGTTTGAAGGTGCGGTACTGAGCTGGCTCTTGGGGTGCGAAATCAAACGTGCCCTGTGTACCCTGCAAATCTCACGTGGCCTGTGGTTCCAAGCTCGTCACGGCCTCGAGCATCTGGCTAAACGTCTCTGGCCTAAAGACGAGACCATGCGTAAGGGGAAGGAGCTGGAAGAGGTTGACGGTATCCCTGAGCCTACACCCCAGCAGCGTAAGAAGCTGGGGGGCTACTGCATACAGGACGTTGATCTGTGCTTTGAGGCATTCAAGAAAATGTATCAGTGGTTCCCTGTGTTTGAGCAGGACGTTCTGGCGGAGACACTGGACTGGTTCATTAACCCATCGTTCATCGTGGATCGTGAGCGTGTACAGCGTTACCAGACGAAGCTGCTGGAAGAACGGAACGCCAAGATCGTTGCCGCCCACGAACAGAACGGTCTGGGTCTGAGCCTCGAAGAAGCTGAGAAGATTCTGGCCTCAAACCCGAAGTTTAAAGCATGGCTGGAAGACCGGGGTATCGAAGTACCGATGATACCAGCCCCCACCAAGGCCAACCCCCAGAACATCAAACCGGCACTTGGAAAAGGCGACGTAGAGTTTCTGGATATGATGGAGAAATACACAGACCTCTCCGCTGTCTGGGAAGCAAGACTGGCTGTTCAGTCGAAAGGTGAGCTGACCCGCTGCGCCCGTCTCCTGTCCCACTCCGAAAACCAGAAGAACCACACCATTTCCGTACCTCTGAACTATTGGGGAGCGGGAACAGGCAGATGGAGCGGGACAAACAAGTGCAATTTCCAGAACTTCAAACGTGGTTCTGAGATTCGTAAGTCCCTCATGGCTCCACCGGGCATGAAGGTGGTGGTTTGTGACCTCTCAAACATTGAAGGGCGGGTGAACGCCTGGAACTCGCAGGAAGAGTGGAAAGTGGAGGCATTCGCCAATGGTGAAGACCTCTACAATGTTCTGGCCTCTCTGATCTACGGGCGACCGATCAACCGAAAGCTCGACTCTGACAAGATGGAGGGCTTCATCGGTAAGGTTGCAGAGTTGGGGCTGGGCTACGGCATGGGCGGCAAGACATTCCAGACCACCCTCAAGCAGGGTGCTTTAGGTGGCCCCCGCGTGTTCTTCGACACCAACACCTGTTACGAAATCGTGAGGACTTACCGTAACAAGAACAACATGATCGCCCGGTACTGGAAACAGTGTGAGCAGATCATCATTGATATGGCGAACAAGAACCTGACGCCGTATTACATCGGCTGCATCGAAGTACATCATCAGCGTTTGAAGCTGCCGAACGGCATGTACCTGACCTACCCCGGTCTCGAGTGCATCGAGGACGAAGAAACAGGGACATACAAGTTCCAATACTGGAACGGCAAGTTCATGAAGAACCTGTATGGTGCGCTGCTGACAGAGAACATTGTTCAGGCACTCTCTCGCTTGGTTATGGCTGAAATGATCCTGACCATGAGCGCATGGGCTAAGGCGAACGGTGGCCGGGTTGTCAGCTCGGTACACGACGAAATCATTCTGCTTATGCCAGAGAATGAAGCCGAGCCAGCATTGAAAAAAATGGTCGAGGTTATGTCCACCTCCCCAGCTTGGGCGAAGTCCCTACCACTGGATGCCGAGGGGGATATAGCTCTCTCCTACGGGGACTGTAAGTAAATTAACTCCACCAAGGACGGTTGAACATTTGTGTTGGGGGCAATATAGTCACTGCCTATATTTCTCCCCTCTGGGAAACCGAGTAATGGACATCGTGGATCAAGCGTCAGACCACACAGAACAATTATTACAAGTGGCTCTGGCGAATAAGAAAAAAGAACTGCGGCAGAAAGGGGTTTGTTACAACTGTGATGAACCCCTTCCTACCGGTGCATTCTGCGACCCGGATTGCAGAGACGATTACGAAAAGCGAGACAGAGCGTACTCGCTACGACCGAGGGAGGGTCTATGAACAAGGATAAGCTGACGTTTCTCTCAGCTAAGGGTCGCCCCCTCGTAAAGAACATTTACCCGGACAAGGTAGAGAACTACCCACTGGTAAAGAGAGTCACCTCGCATACGGACGAAGTAGAGGTGTCCCCAGAAGGTCTCCGCAGGAAGCTGGAAATCTACCGGGAACATGCGGACTCTGGTAACTGCCTACTGATCGGCGCACTCCAACGTGATCTGAAAAACGAATCACGTAAAGGGCTGGGCGAGAAGATGGCGGAAACCCATTCTTTGATTCTGGACATCGACGGTATCCACCTCCCTGACCTCGGCCTGAGTGAACCCGCTACGGTCGCTGATATGCGTACAGTAGCCGAACGTATTGTGTCCCAGCTTCCCGACCCGTTTCATGGGGTTAGCTACATCGGACACCCGAGCGCGAAGATGGGTATCAAGGCTGACGAAGTTCGGATGCACATTGAGTTTTGGATAGACAAGCCTCAGCTCCCACAAGTCCGGCAGTCGTTCCTGAAACACCTGAACTTCATATCCGACCTGTTTAAAGGCCAGATCAACCTGTCGGCTTCGGGCACGGCTTTGAGTTACCCGATTGATCCATGTGTAGGCCAGAACTCGCGGACGCTTTTCATTGCTCCCCCGGTCTTCCATGACGTTGACGATCCAATCGAACCGGAAGCACGTTTGTTCCTTGTCGAGAAAGGGAAGCACACAGTCGCCGTAAAAGACCTCATGCTGGCCTTCGAGAAGCAGGAGCTATCCAAACTCGAAGATAAGAAACTCGAGTCTATGCGTGAGGTACACGGCCTCCCTCGACGCTCCAAGAAGTCAGTCCGGGCAATGATGGACGTAAACGGTGAGGTTTGTTACGTCTCCACGAACCCGGCGAAGGCTTCTGTGACGGTTGTTGCTGATGAAGGCGACTTCGTGCGGGTGAACGTGAACAACGGTGATTCTGGGGCGTATTACGTTCGGAAGAATCGGCCTGAGATTGTGTGGAACTTCAAGGGTGAGCAGCCGTTCAGCTTCAAGGACGCCGACGAAGACGCTTACGCCCACTTCCTGAACACCTTTCCACCGGAGTTTGACGAAGACAGCTCCGCAGATGAATACACCAAGCCGCTTGTGTTCCGCGACAAGATTGGTGACTCCTACCACACAGGACTCATTGATATGCGTGACGGTGGCTCGGTCATTGAAATGCACCAGACCGGCAAGCGTGAAGTGCTCGGTGACTGGATGACACAGTTTGGGGGGCTTATGCCTGAAATCGTTCCATCCTGGGAGTATTCATTCAAGCCCACAGATGACAGGGTTCTGGATGAAAAGAACTACTTCCTAAACAAGTTCTCCCTGCCCCCGATGCTCCGCAACCCGGTAGAGATACCGGCTGAATACATGGGTTTGGAGTATGGGGAAGGTATGAAGTTTAAGGAGCTTTGCCCAACAATCTTCAAGGTTATCTATTCAGTAATCGGGGAGAGTGAGCAGGAGTTTAAGCACTTCATTAACTGGTTGGCGTTCATCGCCCAGAAACGGAAGATGACCCAGACAGTTTGGGTTTTTCAGGGAGTGAACGGTACAGGTAAAGGCGTGTTATTCAAGCAGATAATCGAGCCGATGTTCAGCCGAAATTACTCGGTGATGCTCCTACTTGAGAACATCGAAGACCAATTCAATGCTTGGCGTGAAACCTGCCTAATCTGTGGAATCGACGAAGTGAAATTCCCAGACGGTAAAGCTGGGGATGCCGTGCAGAACAAACTCAAGAACTACACCACGGAAGAAAGTGGGGTGGTGCGGGCGATGCGCGAGAACCATAAAAAGGTCGAGTTTTACACCAACTACATGATGTTCCTGAACGTCCATGACGGGGTAAAGCTGGAAAACACGGACAGGCGTTACAACATAGCCCCACGACAGGAAACTCCTATCCGACAACAGGAAGGGGGCATGGAAGTTGTGGATGCCATAGCCAGCGGGGTCATAGCCGAAGAACTTCCACGGTTTGCATCAATGCTAATGAGTATGTGTGTGGACGCGAAGAAGGTCACCGAGGTTATCGACAACGAGGCCAAGAACAACATGCGTGAAGCCTCCCAGACCTCCGTCGATGAATTTGTGAATGCCATCAACGAAGGCGACCTTAATTACTTCTCGCAGGTTCTCGACCAGCACCCGAAAGGGATGAATGATGATTACACGCGGGCGGCGCACAACCACCTGAAAGCGTGGATCAGAGATTTCGACCCTGCCAAAAAACAGAGAATTTTTGTAGACGAGTTCCGCTCAATCTACAACGTCCTGATTGGCAAGGCGGAAAACCCAGTGAAGTTCGGCAAGATACTGAAACACTACGGGATCATTGCTAAGGGGGTGAAGCGGGACGGAGTTAATCGCAACGGACTCGAAATTAACTTCAACATGAAGGGGAACACCATCGACGACCTCAGAGCGAAGTATCTGACGGAACTCGAAATGCGTATGTGCCCGGATGAAGATGCCAAGGTACGACACGCAGCCGCACTCAGTAGCGGAACCCAACACTGATAACAACCAATATAGGCAGTGCGAATATGCAGCTCTTTAACCCGGACGCTGAACAAGCTCCGTTGATAGCCGACACACCAGAGCCGAAAAAGATCCCGCTTCTGGAACGTGAGCCACAGTGCGGAGACATTCGCACTTGGTCGGTTTCCTCGATTCAGGTTTTCGAGGATTGCCCCTACCGGATTTACCTGTCCAAAGTGAAGAAGTGCCCGGAGCCTCCCGCCGAGGCTTTGGAGCGTGGATCGCGTATCCATGAGTTGTTGGAAAACTTCGTCATGGGGCACACGGAAGAAGACACGCTGGGCGAGGTGAAGTATTTCATCGACGAAGCCAAGCGATTCCGTGAAGGTTACGCCGAAGGAAAGGTGATCGTTGAAGACGATTGGGCTTACAACACCCAATGGGAACCTACCGGCTGGGTAGCTGACGATACTTGGGGTCGGATGAAGCTCGACATCATGGTTTTTGAAGACGAAACCAGTGCCGAGATTAACGACTGGAAAACCGGTAAGAAGTACCCAATGAAAGCCGGGTTTCAGGGGATGGTGTATGCCCTCGGAGCGTTTGCCCGTTACCCGAAGCTCGAGTTTATCAAGTCCCGGTTCCTGTACGTGGACAAGGGCGACACGTTCGAGAAGACGTACACCCGTGGGCGGATGGACAGCTTGAAAGAGCGTATCAATCTTCGCGCCCTGGCACTCACGACAGAAACCCATTTCCCTCCCAAGCCCGCCAAGTGGTCGTGCCGGTTCTGCCCGCACCGCGAAACTGGCAACTGCGAATTTGCAGAGAACTGAGGGGGAACGGATGCAGCTATTCAATCACCAAGAAGCCACAGCCCAGTTTCTCGTTGACCACGCCTCGGCCTTTGTCACGAACGACTGTGGAACCGGGAAAACAATCTCGGTCATTGAGGCATTCAACCGGCTCAGGGAAGGCCGGATGCTGGTACTAGCTCCACTCTCCATTCTGGAAAACGCATGGGGGGCGGACGTTCGCAAGTACAACGAAGCATTCGGAGGCAACCTGAAAGTCGCCATCGCCCACGGAAGCAAGGACAAGCGCGAACGAGCGTTCAAGTCCAACGCTGACATCGTGGCGATGAACTACGAAGGTTGTAACTGGCTGGTTGATAACTGCGAACTGCTGGACGGTTTCGATACGGTGGTCATGGATGAATCCACCTACGTCAAAAACGCCACGTCCAAACGCAGCAAGAACGCTCTGGTAGTCAGCCGGTACTTCAAACGCCGCTGGCTGCTGACCGGTACGCCGAATCCGTTAAGCGTTCTCGACCTCTGGCATCCCGCACTGATCCTCGATTATGGGGAACGGCTCGGTAAGAAGTTCTTCGCTTTCCGCCAGCAGGTCTGCACACCGATCCAAGTTGCTGCGAACGCAAACGCAATCCAGTGGCAGGACAAACCGGGTGCGCTGGACTTCGTGCATGACCAGCTATCCGACATAACGATCCGCTTCACACTGGAAGAGTGTATCGACATGCCGGAGACAAGCACCCGCTACATGCAAATGAAAATGCCGAGCTGGGTTAAGAAGCATTACAACGACATGCTTTACGACTCACACATCGCCCTAGAACAAGGCGATGTATCGGCGGTTCACGCAGGCGCAAGAGCAAGGAAGCTCCTGCAACTGCTCTCCGGTGCGGTGTACGGGGAAGAAGGCGACGCTATCAAGGTTCACAGCGAGAGACACAATCTCGTCATGGACTTGGTAGAGGAAAGGGATCACACCGTAGTTGTCTTCAACTACAAGCACGAACGGGATGCGCTGATTAAGGAAGCCAAGAAGCGCAAACTCAGCTACACGCTGATCGACGGAAGTGTCCCGAACCTGAAACGCACGGAAGCGGTTGAGGACTTCCAAGCTGGGAAGAAGCGGGTGATTTTCGTACACCCGCAAGCAGCAGGACACGGTATCACGCTGACCGCAGCAAACACCCTGATCTGGTGTTCTCCCAACTACAACGCCGAACTCGTTAAGCAGACGGAACACCGGATTTACCGGGCAGGCCAGAAACGCCGCACCCAGATAATCCGAATCGCTTACGAAGACAGCAAGGAGATAGAGGTTTACGAAAGCATGGGCGCAAAGATGATGCACATGCTCGACCTTTTGAACCTGTTCCACACAACCGCGAAGGTCGCATGAAGACGTTTACTCGATGTGACTCTGAGGGCGTCCCGAAGGTTGTCCAGAGCATAGTTCCCAAACTGACAGGCTGGGAAGTGAAGTTGTTCAACGGGTGGAAGCATGAGGTCGATTATGACCTTGTGCCCCCCGGAATCTGTCACGACTCAACGATGTACCGAGTCGAAAACCACATAAACAACAATATCAAGGAAATCTTGAAGCTATGAACTTTTACAACGAAGCACGCGAACTGATTAAAACCGAACGCTCCCTGAACTCTCTGGCTCAGAAGGCCGCTCAGGTTCGCCGCGAAATCACCCAGAAGCAGGCTTACATTCAGGAGCTTGCCGCTGCCGGTCGCTTCTCTGGTATCGCTGACCAGACCCGCCAGCTTAACAGCCTGAACCGCCAGTGGGATCGTGTGATCGAGAAGCAGGACGAAATTGCTGCCAACATCGGTGACCGCCTGGCGAGTCTGAACCACGCTGCCGAAAAGCTGGCTGCCGACCCTTCCGGTTATGTTGAGACCCTGCTGGACGAAAAGATGGCAGAGGTTAATGCCGAACGCGAAGCCCTCCACGGTGCGGGTTCTGAGGTGTCCAACGAAGACACTGAGGAAGAAGATTCCCCGCTGCTGGAAGAAGGCGAAGAGGAAGAGGCTGGCGAAGACGCAGCCAAAGCCGCCTAATGCGGGTCTCTGACGCGGACTTGAGTATCTACGCACAGTGGATACTCGATCACCTCACTAAAAAAGATCGGGATTTTTTGAGCGACATTAAATCCCGAGTGAAGCCGAACACCTGCGGGAAAGAGTTCTGGGTATCCATGTACGCGACAGTCGTGGATCGCCGAAAGGCACACCTGACGAAAGCGGTGGCGTCCGACAAATGCAAAGCAGAACAAATCCCCGTCATCGACAACAAGAGACTACGAGAAGCGATCGCAGAGCGAATGCTCCGTATAGATATGCCAGAGGTAACTTAATGCAAATCGCAGTGACTCAGGAAAACCCACTATCCTTGGACGAAGTTATCGACCATTTGCAGGAGACCAAGAAGGCTCTTACCGAAGCCAACAAGGTAGCCCGTAAACTGTCCAAGACAAAATCCGAGCTGGAAGCACAGGTAATGGAACGCCTCGATTCCGGGGATGACTCCGACAAGTATCTGGCTGCAATCAGCGAGAGCAAGGAACCGTCTGTCGAAGATTGGGATACCACCCTCGCCCACGTTATCCAGATCAAAGGCTGGCATCTGCTCCAACGCCGCCTGTCCACTCCGGCACTGCGGGAAGAGTTGCAGCTTAATGGCGACTTCCCCGGCGTCGAAATGAAACCCGTCCGTAAGCTGTCTGTGAAGGCGGTCTAACCGCAGCAAGTAATTTGTTGCACCCGTAACCCCCAAAGGTAATATAGGCAGTCCCTATATCGCCTGCCAGTGATATTGAGAAACTTGAAACTATGGCAACCGCTAAAAAGAAGAAACAGGAAACTATGAGCAACGAAATCGCACTTTTCGGTGAACAGTCCACCGACCTCTCTGCTGTCCCGGTCTACGATGAACAGTACGTAGGTGCAGGCAACGATAACGTCAGCGCCGACGACGTTAAAACGCCTGCAATCTTCGTACTGCAAAAGACCTCCCAGGTTATCGGTGAATTGGAAGGAGCCAAGCCCGGTAAACTGTGGAACAACATCACTGATGTTTGCTCCGACTCTGTGACTCTCATTAACTTGGGTTTCCGCAAGTCCTACATCGCTGGTGAGAAGCAGTACGGCGGCGCGACTCTGGGTGTTTATGACACCTACGATGAAGCGGCTGCGGTAATCGCTGAACAGCAGAACCCAGACAACTATCGTGTGACTGATGTCCACAAGCACACCTGTCTGCTGCTGAAAGCGGATGGTACTGTAGACATGCCGGTAGAAATCCGCTTCCGTGGCACTTCTCAGGGCGTAAGCCGTGACTGGAACGCCAAGTTCCTGTCCAGCAAAACCCCACGCTGCGCTTCCGTATGGAAGATGACCAGCAAGAAGGAATCCAACTCTAAGGGTGAGTGGTTCATGCCGGCTGTGGATCAGGTAGGTTGGGTTCCCCCATCTGCCATCGAAGGTCTGGAAGAGAAGCGTAAGCAGATCATGGGCGAGTAATCGCCAAACCGTTCTTGTGTGCGCTTAAAAGGGGGGTAGCTTAACGGCTACTCCCCTTTTTTGTTTGTTTAACCGAGGGCGGTAGCGTTTTTTGGTGCTTGTTAACGGGCGGTGAAGACGAATTTTAATAACTGTTTCACATTTTTAGAATTGGTTAATTATTGACCACTTTCTTTAGGCGAAAAGCTACCGCTGGCCTCGGGGGGAGTCCATTTTTTAAGTTTTTGAATCAATTTTGGGGTGTAGATGAACGAACATTCTTACGTAGATTCACTCAAAGGTAAACTAAAAAGACAAGTGTCGCTGATCTGGAAGATCAAAGATGATTACCAAGGTGGAGTCCCAGACATATTCATAGAAGGGTCTCAAAGTGACGCCTTTATTGAAGCGAAATACATCAAAAGTCTGCCAAAAAGAGAAAAAACTCTCATAGATTTAACAAATTCCAAATATCTTTCTCCCCTACAACAAAAGTGGTTAAAACGCCGGTTTCAAACCAGAGGCGATGCTTTTGTGATCGTGGGACACCCCGGCGGCACAGCCCTATTTAGAGGGCTTGAGTGGCAAACCCCTCTAACTCGGGAAGAGTTTGAAAAGAAAACAGTGCCTACAAAAGAGGCAGTACAAATATTGCTCAAATTTGTAAACGGCTAGAAAAATATATGCATAGCCTATAATAATAGTCCTAGCCTATATTGAAATAAGTCATTAGTTAGTTATATAGTTGGCTTCCCTACAATGCAAACAACCAAAGGGAAACCACGTGGCTAGTATTACTCGGCTAATCACTGGTGCAGATGTTTCAGTCGCAAGAAACCTCAAGAACACGTATCTGAGAAAAAAAGGAGAGCTGAATCTTACTCAAGTGAAGCTCCAAAAAAAGCTCGATATGAAACAAAGCACCATAAGCCAATACATGAACGGCAAAATTGCTTTGAACACCGAAGCTGTTTTGAAATTTGCAAAAGTTCTCAGAGTTCACCCAGGGGAGATTGATCCCCGTGTCGGTAGACTTGTGAATGACCTCGTAAGTTTTGAGGAAGATAAGAAAGAGATTTCTATCCTTGGAACTACCTCTGGGAAGATTCCAGAAATGGGAGAGTCGATTACTCGGAGAACCGCAGGAAGTGGACACCTCTTCGCAGTGAAGGTTGATACTACCGCATATTCGCCTGTTATCCCTAAAGGCAGTGTTGTTGTAATAGACCCAATGCGAATGATCGACAAGGCCGGGATAGTCGCGGTTCGTCGTAAGAACAGAGAGTCCTACGAATTTCATCGTCTACATGAGATAGACGAAGATCAGGGTGTCTTCATTCTAAGCGTGGTGGCAGATGAAGAAGGCAGTGAGATTTACGAGATAGAAATGGAGAAGGTAAGTAAAGTTTTCGCAGTCCGCGAAAGCAGATACGTAGATTAAGACGACATTGGAAAGTGTGCGGCGACCCAGAAAAACTCAAACAAAATAATATGAGAGTTGGATGTCTGCACATTACAAAACCACAGAGGCGGATGCTCCGTACTTTGACGTAGATACGATCATTCATATCAATACGAACAGATACGGGGAATATGGGAGACTCTGTGCCCTACTCGATAGGGGTAAGTGGGAAATCGTCAGATTCTCGGCCATTGAAGGCGCAACATTAATAGTGACGAACCCGGATGGTAGTAACGAGCGCAGAGTGCATGGTGCGGAGCACGATGGACTCTTTCTCGTCGAGGCGATCCAGCCACCGGGGGCGAGGTGTACAGCATGAGCCAGCCAGTCGTAGTCCAAGTAGTTCCCCAAGGGTGGATGAAAGCTGAACTGTATTTCGCATGTACGAAAGAAACCACCCACACACTTCGAGCCAAGCGGCGTCGAAACCTCATAAGGGAGGGGTATCACGTTAAACAAGCTGCGGACGGAGCGGTGTGGGTTCATTACGAACGGATGCAAGATTGGGTGGAGCAAAGTATCTACGTACCACCCGAAAAAGAATAGGAAATACAACAAAGGGAGTCGCCACTGGCGGCTCTCTTTTTATCTGGGGGATATATGGAAAAATTACCGAAAGGTGTAGAACTACACGGGGCGAATCTGCGGATTCGTTTCATGCGGAACCGGAGAGCATACGTACTAAAGTTTAAAGACCTCCCAAAAAGCGAGGACAATATCCAATATGCTGGCTTCATACGTGGTCAAATTATGCGGAAGCTCAAGGCTGGGGAGTTCCGAGTAAAAGATTACATGGATACATTCGAGCCGGACAACGCGCTATTTAGAGAGTACGGCACGGCAGTATCGAAGACGAAGGATACTGTTTCTGATTTGTTGGATATGTGGTGGAAAGCGAAAAAGGACATATTTAAAAACTCTACAGCACTTACATATAAAAGGAACATACGGAGGTGTAAGGAGTTTTTCGGCGATAAGTTAGCCTCTGAACTGACGACAAACATGATCGAAAAAAAGTTAGAAAACTCACAGCACAACAAGACAACACTCCGGGTATACCTAACCCCACTAAAAAATGCGTACAAATGGGCGATAAAATCAGATGGTAGCGACATATCGAATAACCCCGTAGTGGGCTTTGAGGTTCCTCTGCGCCCCAGAAAGGTCGAAAAAGAGATAGCGAAACGATCCAAAGAAATTAAGGTCTTCTCTGGGGCGGAGCTAAAAGCTATCCGCGAGAACTCAGGGGATACTATATGGGTGAACGCTGCGCTGTTCCAAGCGTTTACCGGCATACGGACGGGGGAGCTGATGCCGTTGACATGGGGGGACGTAGACCTAGATAAAGGGGTGGCTTCTATAAACAAGCGAGTTTACAGCGGAGAAGAAGACGACCCAAAGACGGTAAGCTCAACCCGATTGGTGGACTTAGACCCACCGGCAATAGAAGCACTCATGAGGGAGAAGGAGAGGACAGGTCGGGACTCCGGGGTCGTATTCGTTGGGAGTAGGAAAAAAAGGAAAACTCCTTGCCGCCAATCTGCGTACTCAAAAGGGTTCAAGAAGGTATGCCAAAAGGCGGGTGTAGAATACAGAGATACGTACCAATTACGCCACACTTTCGCGTCCCGACAAATAGCGAAAAGGGAAGACGTAGTTTGGATAGCCCAACAGATGGGGCACGCGAACACGAAAATGTTAATCGAGACCTACGGGATTGACATCATGCGGGGTGATGATGGAAAGTACGTCCGCAAGTCAGTACAAACACTGGACGATTGAGTCTCACTACTGGAAAAAATGCCTAATTTCACATGGATTTGCCCAAGCATTTGCCCAGACAGATTTGCCCAAAACAACAAACCCGTCTAAGTCAGGGTTTTGCGGGGGGTAAGTTGCATTAGGAAGGGAATCAGTTAGAATCGCCTCCGGAAAAGCACTAATTGGTCTGGACTGCTAATTTTTTATTCCAACACGCAGTCACAGCCAAACAATAATGTGGATCGTTTTCTCTGAGATTCACTACAACAAGCAAACGTCGGGAGAATAAACATGGCCGTAGAGCGCACACTGTCCATCATCAAGCCGGACGCTGTCGCCAAGAATGTCATTGGCAAAATCTACAGCCGCTTTGAAAAAGCGGATCTCAAAATTGTCGCTGGCAAAATGCTGCACCTCTCTCAGGAGAAGGCAGAAGGTTTTTACGCAGAGCACAAAGAACGTCCTTTCTTCGGCGATCTGGTTAAGTTCATGACTTCCGGTCCCGTTGTTGTTTCCGTTCTGGAAGGCGAGAACGCTGTTGCTCTGCATCGTGAGCTGATGGGTGCTACCAACCCTAAAGAAGCGGCAGAAGGCACCATCCGTGCTGACTTCGCTGAAACAATTGATGAAAATGCTGTGCACGGTTCTGACTCCCCTGCGTCAGCTGCCCGTGAAGTGGCTTACTTCTTTGAGGACAGCGAAATCTGCCCTCGCACCCGCTGAGTTTTGCGGGCTCCGGCTTGTAGCTAAAGCAGTAAGCAGCCTTCGGGCTGCTTTCTTGTTTGAAGACAGTAGCTTAAACAGAAAGCCGGCCCGTTCTCAGCGGCGCGTTATACCTTGAGGTGATGTGATCAATGAGTGTTGAAAAAGTTAATCTATTGGGTCTTACGAGAGAGAAGCTTGGCGATTTCTTTAAGGAAATTGGTGAGAAGCCCTTCCGTGCTCAGCAGGTTATGAAGTGGATCCATCACTTTGGTGTCGATGACTTTGATGCTATGACCAACGTCAGCAAGGCCCTGCGTGCCAAGCTGAAAGAGATTGCTGAAATCCGTGGCCCGGAAATTGTTTCTTTTAACGAATCTTCCGATGGTACCCGTAAGTGGGTTGTCCGTGTGACCAGCGGCAGCTGTGTGGAAACGGTTTATATCCCGGATAATGGCCGTGGCACCCTGTGTGTGTCTTCCCAGGCCGGTTGCTCTCTGGATTGCAGCTTCTGCTCCACTGGTAAGCAGGGCTTCAACTCCGATCTGACTGTGGCAGAGATCATCGGTCAGGTATGGATGGCGGTGAAGTCTTTTGGTCCACCGGCTTCCAGCGAACAGCGTTCTGTTACCAATGTGGTGATGATGGGTATGGGCGAACCTCTGCTCAACCTGGATAACGTCATTGATGCCATGAATCTGATGATGGACGACTTCTCCTACGGTCTGTCCAAGCGTCGGGTGACTCTGAGTACCTCTGGTGTGGTACCGAACCTGCTCAAGATGATCGGCCGTACCGATGTGTCTCTGGCTGTTTCTCTGCACGCGCCAAATGATGAACTGCGTAACGAGCTGGTACCGATCAACAAAAAGTACAACCTGAAAGAACTGCTTTCAGCAATTGATGCTTACATGGAAAGCCTGCCGGATAACTCCCGTGTGGTGACCATTGAGTACACCCTGCTGGCTGGCGTGAACGATCAGCCAGAACATGCGGAACAGCTCATTGCTCTGCTCAAGGATGTACCGTGCAAGCTGAACCTGATACCCTTCAATCCATTCCCTCATTCGGGATATGAGCGTCCTAGTAACAATGCAATTCGACGCTTTCAGGTGATGCTGCTTGATGCTGGCTTTAACACAACTGTCCGTAAGACCCGCGGTGAAGATATTGATGCCGCGTGTGGCCAGCTGGTTGGTTCGGTGATGGATAAGACCCGTCGCAGCGCCCGTTATGAAGCGCTGCGGAATGAAGCTGTTCAGCAGGCAGAGCCTGAAGCCGTCAAGATGGTAGACCAGGCTTCCTGATCAGAGATTTGTCATCGTCTGATGCAGGAACCCGTAGCGTCTCACCATAGGCAGGAATTAATCGAACAGCACACTATGGATAACCCGAGGCGCTACGCGCACCCCGTCATAAAAGCTGCACTACTGACTCTGGCCGCCAGTTTTACTCTGGCTGGCTGTGTCAGTACGCTCCCGCCGGAAGGCCAGAAAAAGGTCGAACCGGAAATCTTTGAACAGAAAAACCTCGAAATTGCCCACGGTTTTCTACAGCAGGGGTATCCCCAGCGTGCGATCAGCCGTCTGGAAGAGATCCTGAAGGTTAATCGTCAGTCCGCCCGCACCTATGGCATGTTGGGTGTCGTTTATCAGTCTCAGGGTGAATATGATCTGGCGGAGAAGAACTTTGTTCGTTCGCTGGATATCGACTCTGACGCGTCCGACGTTCGTAACAATTTCGGTGTGCTGCTTTACACCACCGGCAAGTACGATCAGGCCCGCAAGCAGTTCGAGCTGGCTACGGATGATATCTACTACGATAACCGCAGCCGGGCCTTCGAGAACCTGGGTTTTGTATCCCTTCAGACCGGTGATAGGGAAGAGGCCAGACAGCTGTTCAAGAGAGCACTCCGTCTGGATCAAAATCTTGTGCGGGCCAGTCTTGAATTAACCGATATGTTCCATGAAGATGGCAACTTCGTAGAGTCGGAACGTTATTTTCAGAATTACCAGCGGTTAACCCAGAATTCACGGCCATCGCCCCGGGCATTGCTGCTTGGTATCGAACTGGCACGGGTTTTCCGTCAAGAGAACAGACTGGCAGACTACGCAGACCAGCTGACCCGTTTCTATCCGGGCTCGGCGGAATATCGCAAATATCAGGCTTCATTGCGAAATGACTGAAGAAACTTCATCGAATGACGCCTCAGAAGGCAGTAATGGCCGGACTGAGGAAAAATTCCAGGGCGCAGGTGAGCTGCTTGCTGAAGCCCGGGAAAAGAAAGGGCTGACTCTGGATCAGGTATCCGAGCGGCTCAAGTTGTCTGTGAATTACCTCAAGGATCTGGAAGCCTGCCATTACGAGCACCTTCCTGGTCGTGCTTTTGTCAAAGGCTACCTGCGCAGCTATGCCCGTCTGGTTGATCTGGACGAAGAGCGTGTTATCGCGTTGTTCGGTGAAACTGTGCAGGCGGACCAGCAAGTTGCCCAGCTGCTGCGGGAACCTTTGCCGGAACGCCATACCCCATCCGGCCGTTGGCTGACTATCTTCTCTATTGTGCTGGTGCTCGGCATTGTCGGTGGCAGCACTTACTGGTGGATGAGCGGCAGTACCCCGGAAGCGGATTCTGTACAGACGGTTCAGGGAGCCACCCTGCCTTCGGGTGCAGAAAAGTCTTCAGTGGTGGCGCCTGCTGGAACTGACAGTGCTGTTGAGCAGTCTGCAGGCCAGGAAGAGGCAAATGCCTCGTTAGAGACTGGAGCCCCTATTTACTCTGAACCTGTTGAACAGGCAGAAGAGGTGGTTGAGCCAGCAGCTCCTGTTGTTGAGAGCTCCATTGTAGAGGTTGTCGAGCAGCCAGCTATTGTCGAGCCTGCACCTGAGGAAACGGTTGCAGTTGTGGAACCGCCGGCTGCTGCCAGTGTTACCGAGGAAGTGCCACAACAGCCGTCTGCAGGTAATCAGCTGGTCATTCGCTTCTCTGAAGACTGCTGGGTAGAGATTAAAAACGCTGAAGGGCGAGTGCTGGTTGCAGACCTCAAGCGTGCCGGTACTGAGTTGAGCCTTGAAGAAGAAGGCCCGGTCAGTATCAAATTCGGCAATGTGGCAGCGGTGGAATCTGTGCTGTTTAACGGCCAGGCGGTTGGCGAGAATATTCCTGCCAGCAGTCGGGGAGTTGGTCGCCTGAATCTGGGCTGATAAACTTACGCCCCTGTGGATATTTGTTGGAGGCGTGCGTGAACGGAATGCATGCATGTCTCTTGATTCACAGGTTACCTTTCCGGAAGGAAACGTAACCTGTGGCTGTATATATTTGACCTGTTGTTACAGATATTAAGGATTGTAAGTTGGCTAAACAGCTGCAAGCCATTCGTGGTATGAACGATATTCTCCCTGATCAGACTCCGGTATGGGGCTGGCTGGAGAATCATGTCCGTCATACTCTGGCTCAATACGGCTACCGTGAAATGCGGGTGCCGATTGTTGAATCTACCAGCCTGTTTGCCCGTGGCATCGGCGAGAACACCGATGTTGTGGAAAAGGAAATGTACACCTTCGAGGACCGCGGCGGCGACAGCCTGACCCTGCGTCCTGAAGCGACTGCCTGCTGTGTACGCGCCGGCATTGAACATGGTCTGTTCCACAATCAGCAGCAGCGTATCTGGACCTCCGGTCCAATGTTCCGTTACGAGCGTCCTCAGAAAGGCCGCTACCGTCAATTCCATCAGGTGAGTGTGGAAACCTTTGGTATGGACGGTCCGGACATTGATGCCGAACTGATTCTGATGACCTGGTCCCTGTGGAAAAAGCTGGGTCTGGACAAGCACGTTACTCTGGAGCTGAACACCCTGGGTGATCTGGATTCCCGTCAGCGTTACCGTGAAGCCCTGATCGCGTATCTGGAGCAGCACGTGGATGCTCTGGATGAGGACAGCAAGCGCCGGATGTACGCCAACCCTCTGCGGGTTCTGGACAGCAAGGACAAGGGTACTCAGGCCGCTCTGGTGGATGCTCCAAAGCTGCACGACTATCTGGATGATGAGTCCCGTGCACACTTTGAAACACTGTGTGCGATTCTGGATGATGCTGGTGTAAAATACGTGATCAACCAGCGTTTGGTGCGCGGTCTGGATTATTATAACCGAACCGTGTTTGAATGGATTACCTCCGCATTGGGTGCCCAGGGCACTGTCTGCGGTGGTGGCCGTTATGACGGTCTGGTGGAACAGTTGGGCGGCAAGCCGGTCAAAGCCTGTGGTTTTGCCATGGGTATGGAGCGTCTGGTGCTGTTGTTGGAAACCTGCGGTCTGGTGCCGGAAGAGATTTCCACAACTGTTGATGCTGCTCTGGTCACCTTTGGTGATGTTGGCACCTACGGCATGGTGCTGGCGGAGCGTCTGCGCGAAGCTTGCCCGAGCCTGCGTCTGCAGGTCAGCTGTGGCGGTGGCAGCGTGAAGAGCCAGATGAAAAAAGCCGACAAGAGTGGTGCCCGTATCGCTCTGATGGTTGGTGAAGATGAAAAGCGCGATGGCAAGGTCAGCGTGAAATTCCTGCGTGAAGAGAAGCCTCAGGTGACTCTGACCCTGGATGAACTGATTGCCACCGAGCTGGCAGCGAACTGTTAATAAATAACAGAGCTAATAACACTCGATCCCGGTGTTCTCTGCGGAGCGCACCGGAGCAAAGCGCAGTAAGGCGATACTAAGAACTTGGGAGTTTAGAGTGGATAGTATGCGTACCGAAGAGGAACAGGTCGCGGCCCTTAAGCAGTTCTGGAAAGACTATGGCTCTGCCATTCTTCTCGGGGTGCTCATTTCTCTGGCCCTGGTCTATGGCTGGAAAGCTTGGAACAACCATAAGGCGGAGCAGGCTCAGGTGTCTTCCGGCCTGTATCAGGAACTTCTGGATCTTTCCCTGAATCAGCCTGGTCAGGCTCTGACCACTGAGCAGCAGGCATCTTTTGATAATCTGCTGAACACCCTGAAAGCGGATCACCAGGATACTGTTTACACACAGTTTGCTGCGCTGCTGAAGGCTGCCCGTTCCGTTCAGGACGGCAACCTGGGTGCTGCCCGTGAACAGCTGGAATGGGTGCTGCAGAAGAACCCTAAACAGGATGTTGCCACTATCGCCCGCATGCGTCTTGCCCGTGTTGAAATGGCTGACGGTCAGGCTGAGAAGGCTCTGGAAATCCTGAACCAGATTGACCAGCCAGGAGCTTTCAAAGCATCCTATGAAGAATATCGTGGCGATGTACTGCTGGCGCTGGGGCGCTCTGATGAAGCACGTACCGCCTACCAACTGGCTGTTGATCTGGCAGAGCAAAATGGTCAGCCTCGTCCGCTGGTTGCCCTGAAACTGGATGATCTGGCCAAGACCGGAGAATAAGATTAGTGATGCTGAACCTCGCCGCACTGAAAAAAGGGCATGAAGGCCTGAATAAAGGATTTCTCACGGCTGTAATGAGTCTTGCGCTGCTCGGTCTTGCCGGGTGCAGCAGTGACGGTGAGGAAGCAGTAGAGCCCGCCCCACTTCCCGACTTCACCGCTGAAGTCACCATCAAGGAAGTCTGGAGCCATGGTGTTGGCAGTGGTCAGGGTGATTCCTGGCTGCATCTGACTCCGGTGGTTGAAGGCGATCGTATTTATACCGCCGGTGCATCCGGTCAGGTCACTGCTCTGGATCGTACTTCTGGTAAGGAAATCTGGGCTGTTGAGCTGGACCGTCGCATCAGTGGTGGTGCCGGTATTGGTGAAGACCTGGCTCTGGTCGCAACCCGTGACGGCCACGTTATTGCTTTGAATGCTGCCGATGGCAGCAAGCTCTGGGAAACTCCGGTTTCCAGTGAATCTCTCTCTGCTCCACAAGTTGCCAACGGTGTGGTTGTGGTGCAGACCATTGATTCCAAAATTACCGGTCTGGATGCCAAAACCGGCAAGCCGCTGTGGATTCAGGAGACCCTGCAGCCGGTGCTGACCCTGCGTGGTACCTCGACTCCGCTGGTTAGCCGTGGCGTGGTCTTTGCCGGCTTTGCCAATGGTGAAGCCCGTGCTTTCCGTGCTGACAACGGCAGCCTGCTCTGGGATGCCAAGGTCGCCGTACCGCGTGGTTCTTCCGAACTGGAGCGTATGGTTGATGTGGAAGCAACACCACTGATCAGTGATGATCTGCTCTACATGGTCAGCTATCAGGGTAATGTGGTTGCTATCGACCCGGCCAGTGGTCGTGTGCTGTGGGCCCGTGAAGCGTCCAGCTATGAGAGCATGTCCGAAGGTTTTGGTAACCTCTATCTGACCGATGCGGAAAGTTTTGTATCCGGTGTGGATCAGCGTACCGGCAGTGTGGTCTGGACCCAGAAAGATCTGAAAAACCGTGGCCTGTCCGGCCCGGAAACGTCCGGCAGTCAGGTTGTGGCGGGTGACTTTGAAGGTTACCTCCATGCGCTGTCTCAGGTTGATGGCCGCATTGTTGGCCGCACCAAGGTGGATTCCTCCGGTATCCGCGTAAAGCCTCTGGTGGTTGATGACATGATTTATGTCTACACCAATGATGGCTATCTGTTTGCTCTGACTATCCAGAGCAAATAACCCACCGTTATCACGGGTTCTTTCAGGATAAAGAGTCCGGGTGGAACTAAAATTTGAGCCTGTAACCGATTGCGGGTGCAGGCAACAGACATGGACGGCTACCGAGAGGTGGCCGTTTGCTGTTTTCTGTCTTCGGGCTTTCAACGTCATTTTGACCCAGATGTTGGCCTCTCCGAAGACACTGATGTGATTTTTGGAAAGAGTAAGAATGCTTCCTGTCATTGCCCTGGTTGGGCGTCCCAATGTTGGTAAATCAACGCTTTTTAACCAGCTGACCCGCAGCCGCGATGCGCTGGTGGCCGATTACGCGGGTCTGACCCGTGACCGTAAATACGGCGAAGGTCGTCTGGGTGACCGTGACTACATCGTAGTGGATACCGGTGGTATCAGCGGTGATGAAGACGGCATCGACAGCCATATGGCGGAGCAGTCCCTGACTGCGATCGACGAAGCTGATGTGGTGCTGTTCCTGGTGGATGCCCGCGCCGGTCTGACCGCTGCGGATGAGATGATTGCAGATTACCTGCGTCGTTCTCACAAGAAGGCACACCTGGTGCTGAACAAGACGGACGGTATCGATGAAGATGCCGCTGCTGCCGAATTCTTTAGCATCGGTATGGGCACGCCACTGCCGATTGCTGCTTCCCACAGCAAGGGTGTTCGTCAGCTGATTGATTATGTGCTGGAAGAAATCCCGGAAGTTGAAGACGAGTTCGACAGCGAGCCGGAAGAGCCAGGCATCAAGATGGCGATCGTTGGTCGTCCGAACGTGGGCAAGTCCACGCTGGTTAACCGTATGCTGGGTGAAGAGCGGGTTGTGGTTTTTGACCAGGCTGGTACCACCCGTGACAGCATCTACATTCCTTACGAGCGTTTTGAACAGCGTTACACGCTGATCGATACGGCGGGTGTGCGTCGCCGTGGCAAGGTGCATGAGACGGTAGAGAAGTTCTCCGTTATCAAGACCCTGAAGGCGATGGAAGACGCTAACGTGGTTATTCTGGTTCTCGATGCCCGCGAGGGTATTGTTGAGCAGGATCTGCACATGCTGGGCTTTGTACTCGACAGTGGTCGTTCATTGGTGATTGCCGTCAACAAATGGGATGGCATGAGCAACGATGAGCGCGAAGATGTGAAGCGTGAGCTGGATCGTCGTCTGAACTTTGTCGACTTTGCCCGCATCCACTTTATCTCTGCCATGCACGGTACCAATGTAGGGCACCTGTATGAGTCTGTAGAGGAAGCCTACGAGTCTGCCATGGGGCGCTGGACGTCTAACCAGCTGACCCGCATTCTGGAAGACGCTGTCGCCACACACCAACCACCAATGGTGCGCGGCCACAGAATCAAGCTGCGTTACTGTCACATGGGAGGTAGCAACCCACCGACCCTGATTATTCACGGTAACCAGGTGGATTCCATTCCGCAGTCCTACGTTCGCTATCTGGAAAACACTTTCCGGAACGTGTTGAAGCTGATGGGTACACCAATGAAGATCAACTTCAAGGGCAGTGAAAACCCGTTTGCGGATAAGCAGCGTAAAGAAAAGGTTCAGCAAAATGCCAAAAAGCGCCAGCTGGATCGCAGCGCTCAGAAGCGTATGGCGAAGGCTAAGGCACAGGGCAAGAAGGTTGTTGCAACCAAGAAAGCTGGTCCAAACAAGCGTAAGAACAAGGCCCGTGTCTAACGCTTCAGGCTAGCGGTCTTTCAGGCTATTGGTCTTTAAGGCTATTGGTATTTAAGAGATTCGGGCAGGATATTCTCCAGCTCGGGTCTCTCATCCTCGCTAATACTTTCCTCAACGCTTCCTTCTTCACTCTGTACACTTTTCTGCAGGCGTATTCTCGCCAGAGAGAGTGCATCTCTAACATCTTCTATTTTTGCCTTTTGACCTTTGCGCTGTAGATAGCTGCTGGTGAATAGAATGGCTACCGCTGCTACCTGCAGCCAGTTCTTATAGCTTTGCAGCCGCATGCCGGCCTTGAACCAGGGGCGGGCAGATGGTTCGAGACGGGAAATCAGCCCGCTTTTATCACCTATAGCGCCCTGCCAGCTGGCGCCGTTATACATCAACTGATGGAAAGCCACACCATAGCTGCCAGCCAATAGCCCGGCGACAGCTCCAATCTGTAACAGACTATTGTTGGTCGGCAGGTTGGGAAGCTCTTCAAATAGACTTTCACTGGCCCAGACTGCGCCGCCTGCAAGCAGGGCAGGCACATGTCCGTGGGCAAGCGTGTAACCAAGCAGGTTGCGGGTGAAATGATCAAAGCCGGCGACATCCGTCAGCGGGCGGTTATAGAAATAGTCCGGAGCGTAGTTCTGCAATATCCAGGCGTGACTCAGTTCTAGAGCCAGATCGAGAACAATAGCTAAACCAGTGGTTAAAAACCGTGATTGGGTGGTGTTCCTTTGCTCAAGCACACCAAGGCGTTCTTCCAACTGGTTCAAGTGAGCCTGGTGCGCTGCCAGACTGATGGGCTCTGCGCATGAATGATGGCTGGTCATGATGACAATCAGACCAATACTGGCACCCAGCAAAGTTTGTAACAGAGCTCGTGGCAGAAGGGCTCTCGGCATTCCTATCTCGTTATTGTCTGATTGCTGTCTTACGGCCTCTTCGCATCGTGTTTGAGCAAGCCGCAGAACTTATGATTTTGGCAATGCAGAATAGCCGAGAGTCCAGTCTCTGCCAGTGTTCAGGCGTCCTGAGTTTCAATGACCTCACAGTGCAGCTTTCCGGTAGCCAGACGGGTCGTGATCTTATCGCCGACTTCGACCTGATTATTACTGGTAATAATCTGCCCTGTGGCACTTTGGGTTATCGAATATCCCCGCTGCAGGGTAGCCAGAGGGCTGTAGGCATCCAGTTCGGCAGCCAGTGAGCCGAGACCTTGCTTACGATTTTGAATCACAGCACTGATCGCTCTTTTCAGGCGCTCTTCAAGCTGCTGCTGCAAGGTGGCCATGCGTTCCAGCTTTCCGGCCGGGTTATGCTTCTGGAGACGTTCCCGGCGATCGGCCAGTTGGGCAGAAGCCTGGTGCAGATTCTGGCGCATGGCCTGACGCAGCCGGATATCAAGATCATCCAGATGCTGGCTTTGCTCTCTTAAGCGTTCGCCCGGATGGCGTAGGCGGCTGCGCAGATGATTCAGGTTTTGTCCTGCGACTGAGAGGCGCTGGCTCATGAGCCGGGTCAGCATTTGCTGGTGGCCCAGCAAGGAGTTATTCAATTCGATCTGGTTTGGGCTTAGGATCTCTGCAGCGGCCGATGGGGTTGGGGCTCGGTAGTCTGCAGTGAAGTCTGCAATGGTGAAGTCCACCTCATGACCAACAGCGCTGACTACAGGGATCGGGCAGGCAGCAATGGCGCGGGCAACGATCTCCTCATTGAACGGCCACAGGTCTTCCATTGAGCCGCCGCCGCGCCCAACGATAATGGCATCAACGCCCCGCAGCTGTTGTGCCTGCTGAAGGGCGTACACAATCTGTGGGGCCGCTTCATTACCCTGTACGGCAGTCGGTATCACGGTAATGGTCATGGCCGGGAAACGGCGGCGAAATACGGTCAGAATATCGCGAATGGCTGCACCGGTCGGTGAGGTCACTACGGCGATATGGGACGGCATGTTTGGCAGAGGTTGTTTATTGGCCTCAGCGAACAAGCCTTCAGCAGCCAGTTTGTTCTTCAGCTGCTCAAACGCCCGCTGAAGTGCTCCGGCACCGGCCTCTTCCATATGCTCCGCGATGAGCTGGTAATCACCGCGACCTTCATAGAGGCTGACTTTAGCTCTGATTAGGACCTGCAGGCCTTCTGCCGGCTGGAAGCGCACCTTGATATTGGAACCCCGGAACATGGCACAACGCACCTGGGCATCCTGATCTTTCAGGGTGAAGTACCAGTGCCCGGAGCGAGGGCGGGCGACATTAGAGAGTTCCCCTTCAACCCACACCGAAGGAAAAGACACTTCCAGCAGTCGCTTGGCCTGACGATTCAGATCGCTGACAGAAAGCACCTTGCGATCGGCAGAAGGAGCGCCGGGCTGGTGTTGGGGTGGGTCAAAGTAGAAAGACATAGTGGTCGCCGGAGATCTTCTAAGCCGTAAAAAACACTTATCGGTGACATTGTCCTTGAGCTGTTCTGATGCTGCAAGGTAACAGTGGCGGGGAGTGGCAGATTTTGCGAATGCCGCCTTAACTGCTCGCCCAAAGAATAGGGGAACATGCCATGAAACGGTTTTTCTGGCTGAGAGCCTGGCTGATAGTGGGGCTGATTGTAGGGATAGTTCTGGTCTTTGGTGGCGTTGGGTTTTATGTACGCTTTTTTCCCGTGGCAGGTGCAGATGGCTGGGATGTACAGGTTTGGGCTGCGGATATTGATTGGGTTTCTGCTCTGGCTTTGCACCCGGATGGTAGTTTATTTGTTACGCAGGAGAAGGCCTGGCCTGACGGTACCTTATTACATCTTGCAGAGAATGGTGATCGTCAACTGCTGTTGGATCAGCTGGCCAAGCCGGATGGATTGACGGTGTTTCGTGATGGAGTGGCTCTGACGCAGGAGGGAGGTAAGGCGCCTGTACTCTGGTATCACGACAGCCAGTCTGAGGAATTATTCGAGGCCGACTCTGCAGAAGGTATAACCAACGGGCAGGATAGGTTTCTCTACACAGTTGAAGATCGTCAGGGCGGTCGGCTACTTGCTTATGAGGCCGGGAGTGGACTGGTCAGTACTCTCTATGAAGGTGGGACTGCACTGGAAGGGGTCAGTCTTTGTCCAAATGGTGATTTGTATTTTTGTGATAAGAAACTGGGGAAAGTCTTCCAATTTCAAAGGGGCGTAAAGCCTGTTGAGATACTGACAGGTCTACACAAACCAGGCTTTCTGTTATGTAATCACCAAGGTCTGTGGATAACGGAAGACGCAACGGCTCATAGCCGGGTCTTGCTTTGGCAGAACAATCAGCTGACTGTGATTGCACGACACCTGCGCAGCGCCCAAACCATAATTGAATATGCGCCGGGAAAGATGCTGGTAGCCGAACAGGGCAGGAACAGGATTCTTCTGCTGGAAAAAAGAGGCTGATGGCTAAGCAGCTAAAACTGCTTTTATGCCATACCGATAGCACTAGTTTTTCGAGACAATAACAGCCAACAAAATAATAAGGCTGTGTTATCACAATGCCTCTTCGTTTTACGACTATCGGTGATGTGGGTTTGCGTAACCTGCAAAGCCTGAACAGTGTTCGCTGGATTGTCCTCTTGTTGCAGCTGGTCAGTCTGGCGGTTGCTTCATCGCTTCTGGATTTCACCTTGCCCTGGAAAGGGATAGCTGTTGTCTCTGTGCTGATTCTTGCACTCACGGTTTATACCGCTATCCGTTGTCGTTCATCTTCGGGCGTAACGGCGAAAGAGCTTGAACGGCATCTGGCCACTGATGTGTTATTTCAGTCGGCACTGCTCTATCTCACCGGTGGTTATACCAACCCCTTTATTTTTGTTTATCTGATTACTGTCATTATTGGTGCAGCACTGTTGCCCCGCCGTCGTGCATGGACCATCACCGCGCTGGCCATTTGTGGTTATACATTGTTGCAGGTCTGGTATCTGCCATTGGCGATGATTGGTGCTGCTCCCGCTGGGGATGTGTCCGGAATGGATCACTCTGCTCATGACGTGACGATGGAATTATCCGTTATGGCGCTCTTACACCTTGGCGGGATGTGGTTGATCTTTTCAGTCAGTGCCTGTCTGGTTACGGGTGTGGTTGCGCCCATGGCTGCCAGCCTACGACAGCAAAGAGCCGCTGTTGCCGCCAGCCGTGAACAGCAGCTGCGTAATGAGCGGATAGTTTCTGTCGCTCTGACTGCCGCAGGCGCTGCCCATGAACTGGGTACTCCGCTCTCGACTATGAGCGTCGTGCTGCAGGATATGAGCTTGTTTGGCGCTGAGGATCCCGAGCTTAAAGAAGATATCTCTCTACTGCAGTCACAGGTTGAACTCTGTCGTGAGCGATTGCGGCGGATAGTAAACAGCAGCCGGGATCAGACTATAAAAGTGCAGCCGTCCTCTGCGTTTATTCATCAGGTTTTGGAGGAGTGGCAATTGCTGAGACCCAGTGTTGCGCTCAACGCTA
The DNA here is from genome assembly GCF_900174585.1 of Parendozoicomonas haliclonae. Taxonomy (GTDB): domain Bacteria; phylum Pseudomonadota; class Gammaproteobacteria; order Pseudomonadales; family Endozoicomonadaceae; genus Sansalvadorimonas; species Sansalvadorimonas haliclonae. Next base: position 331,620 of record NZ_FWPT01000001.1, read on the forward strand.
ATAATCCTGCTGATCTCAAAACTTTTCTGGAAACCGATCCGTCTCTGGGTATGGCTCTTATTAATCTACTGAATAATGCCGCAGATGCCGGGGGCGAAGCACCTGTAAGTCTGTCGTTTAATGAAACAATCGCACATCTTGTGATCAGTATCCACGATCGGGGAGACGGTGTTGCTGGTCAGGTTGCTCAGCGTCCCGGTGCAACAACGCAGTCTGATAAACAGAATGGTTTAGGGATCGGGTTGCAATTGAGTGTGGCAACGGTGGAAAAGTTCTCTGGTGTCGTAAATTTGAAAACAGCATCAGAAGGTGGGACAGTGACCGAAATTACCCTGCCGGTTGTTGCCGGTGATAAATAAACACAGGGATTCAAAGTATTTTGTCAGGACAAGCCATTCTTCTGGTGGATGATGATCCGACCTTTTGCCAGGTGCTGGCTCGCGCCATGCGCAGACGTCAATTGGATGTGCGGGTCGCCCATGATGCCCGACAGGGCATAGAGAGCCTGGAAGAGTTTAAACCGGACTTCGCCGTTCTTGATCTTAAAATGGACGGGCCAAGCGGTTTAAGTCTGATCGAGCCCATTCTGGATTCCAGCCCGGATTGTAAAATATTGATGCTGACCGGCTATGCCAGTGTGGCGACAGCGGTTGCAGCGGTAAAACTGGGCGCTCATAACTATCTCTGTAAACCGGCGGATGCTGATCAGATTCTGGCTGCGCTGGAGTGTGAAGCTGTGACTGATGAACTGCCGGAGCCAGCAGAGAAGCGCTTATCGGTTGACCGGGTCGAGTGGGAATATATCCAGCAGGTGATGGCAGCCAATGATGGCAATATCAGTGCGACAGCCCGCCAACTGGGCATGCATCGGAGAACATTACAAAGAAAGCTGGATAAGCACCCGGTGCGGGAATGATGTGGTATTTGATTCCAGAGGGGGAGAGCAGTTGGGAATTAACAGAAGGGGATTAATTCAGCTTTTAATTAGCCAAACCCTGCCATTATCCCTGAAAAAAATCAAAAATATAAGAATTGTCGGTATGGGAAATGGCATTTATACTTGCATAAATTTATTTCAGTTCCGCTGGTAGTGGTTCACCCACCACGTATTCAAGCCAGTTTGCGTGCACAATTTATTCTTTTTTCCTCGGGCCGGTTTATAGGCGCTGAGGGTTTCGTGCAACCTGACGTTGCGAAAGAGTGAATTGAGCACCGGTAACGAACGACCGCTTTTCATACCTGGATGGCAAAAAAAATGTTACGTATCGCTCAAGAAGCCCTCACATTCGATGATGTCCTTCTCGTACCCGGCTACTCGGAAGTTTTGCCGAAGTCGGTGTCTCTGAAAACCAAACTGACCCGTGGTATCGAGCTGAATATCCCGCTGCTCTCTGCTGCGATGGATACCGTGACTGAAGGCCGTCTGGCCATCGCCATGGCCCAGGCCGGCGGTATTGGCATTATTCATAAGAATATGACCCCGGAAGAACAGGCTGCAGAAGTTCGCAAGGTTAAGAAGCATGAGAGCGGTATTGTTCTTGACCCTATCACTATTGAAGCCAGCGCAACGATTCGTGAATTGATGCAGGTTAAGGCGCAATACAATATTTCCGGCGTACCGGTTCTTGATAATGGCGATCTTGTCGGCATTATTACCAGCCGCGATGTACGCTTTGAGAATAATCTGGATAAGCGTGTATTCGAGGTAATGACGCCTCGTGATCGTCTGGTCACTGTCAAAGAAGGCACCAACCAGAATGAAGTCCTGAATCTGCTGCAGAAGCATCGTATCGAAAAGGTGCTGGTCGTTGATGATAGTGGCGCCCTGAAAGGCATGATGACCGTTAAGGATATCCAGAATACCCAGGACTTCCCGGATGCCTGTAAAGATGAATCCGGCCAGCTGCGTGTTGGTGCCGCTGTCGGTACCGGCCCGGAAACTCCGGATCGTGTAGCTGCTCTGGTTGCTGCCGGTGTAGACGTGATTATTGTTGATACCGCCCACGGTCATTCCAAAGGTGTTATCGATCGCGTTCGCTGGGTAAAAGAGAACTATCCGAATGTTCAGGTAATCGGCGGCAATATCGCCACAGGTGCAGCGGCCAAAGCTCTGGTTGAAGCCGGCGCAGATGGTGTGAAGGTGGGTATCGGTCCTGGCTCTATTTGTACCACTCGTATTGTGACCGGTATTGGTGTTCCTCAGATCACAGCTGTAGCCAATGTCGCTGAAGCGCTGAAGGACACTGGCGTTCCTCTGATTGCCGATGGTGGTATCCGTTATTCCGGTGATTTAGCCAAGGCAATTGTTGCCGGTGCCAGCACTGTGATGGTTGGCAGTATGCTGGCCGGCACTGACGAAGCGCCGGGCGAAATTATCCTGTATCAGGGCCGTAGCTATAAGAGCTACCGTGGTATGGGCTCTCTGGGGGCCATGGCGCAGAGCTCCGGATCCAGCGACCGTTACTTCCAGGATGCCAATGCCGGTGCAGACAAGCTGGTACCGGAAGGTATTGAAGGACGCGTTCCTTACAAAGGCACCCTGGGCGCCATCATTCACCAGTTGATGGGTGGCCTGCGCGCTTCCATGGGTTACACCGGTTCTGCAGATATCGAAACCATGCGCACCGAGCCTGAGTTTGTGCGGGTGACAAATGCCGGTATGCGTGAGTCTCACGTCCATGATGTGACCATCACCAAGGAAGCGCCGAACTACCGTGCTGGCTAATACGGTCTTGTGCGAGGTTCGCTAAAAGGTTAAATAATATACGGACAGGCTATGAGTTTGTCCGCACTATAAATTCCGATAGCCTGCCCTGAGCGGGCTATCTATCAGGTAAAGATGCCCAATGAGCCAGGATATTCATTCCCAGCGCGTTTTGATTCTTGATTTCGGTTCTCAGTACACCCAGCTGATTGCCCGTCGTGTCCGTGAAATTGGCGTCTACAGCGAAATTCACGCCTTCGATATGGACGAACAGTCCATCCGCGAATTTGCCCCTAAAGCGATTATCCTCTCCGGTGGCCCGGAGTCTGTAACCGGCTCTGATACTCCTCGTGCACCACAGTGTGTGTTTGAAATGGGTATTCCTGTTCTGGGTATTTGCTACGGCATGCAGACCATGGCCGAGCAGCTGGGTGGCAAGGTGTCCACTTCTGACCTGCGCGAGTTTGGCTACGCCAGCGTGAATATCGATCAGGCCGGTACCCTGCTGGACGGTATTCAGGATCATATCGCTGAAGGTGGTCAGGCCAGCCTAGACGTCTGGATGAGCCACGGTGACAAGGTCACCACTCTGCCGGAAGGCTTCTCCCGTATGGCCTGGACTGACAGCTGCCCGTTTGCCGGTATGGCTGATGAGAATCGTCACTTCTACGGTGTGCAGTTCCACCCTGAAGTCACTCACACTCAGCAGGGCGGTCGTATCCTTGAGCGCTTTGTTTGTGAAATCGCCGGCTGTGACAAGCTGTGGAATCCTGCAGCCATTATTGAAGATGCCATCGAGCGTGTGCGTGCGCAGGTGGGTGATCAGAAAGTTCTGCTGGGCCTGTCTGGCGGCGTAGACTCCAGCGTTGTTGCCGCACTGCTGCACAAGGCGATCGGTGATCAGCTGGTTTGTGTGTTTGTGGACAACGGTCTGCTGCGCAAGAACGAAGGCGATCAGGTTATGGCTATGTTCGCTGAGAACATGGGCGTACGTGTGATTCGTGCCGATGCAGAAGAGAAGTTTCTGTCCCGCCTGAAAGGTGTTCAGGATCCGGAAGCCAAGCGCAAGGCGATCGGTAATACCTTTATCGAAGTGTTCGATGAAGAGTCTACCAAGCTGCAGGGCGTGAAGTTCCTGGCCCAGGGAACTATCTATCCTGACGTGATCGAATCCGCTGCCAGCAAGACCGGCAAGGCGCACGTGATCAAGTCTCACCACAACGTGGGTGGCTTGCCTGATGATATGGCCATGGAGCTGGTGGAACCGCTGCGTGAGCTGTTCAAGGATGAAGTACGCAAGATCGGTCTCGAACTCGGCCTGCCTTACGACATGGTTTACCGTCATCCATTCCCGGGCCCGGGTCTGGGCGTTCGTATCCTGGCGGAAGTGAAGAAAGAGTACGCCGATATTCTGCGTGAAGCTGATGCGATCTTTATTGAAGAGCTGCACAAGGCTGATCTTTACCATAAGACCAGCCAGGCGTTCGCAGTATTCCTGCCGGTGAAGTCTGTAGGTGTTGTCGGTGACGGTCGTCGATATGAGTACGTTATTGCTCTGCGCGCTGTTGAAACAATCGACTTTATGACCGCACGCTGGGCACATCTGCCGTATGAATTCCTGGAGAAGGTCTCCAGCCGGATTATCAACGAGATCAGCCATGTATCTCGTGTGACTTACGATATTTCCAGCAAGCCACCGGCAACGATCGAGTGGGAATAATCCTGTTCACGTTGTGAGTTGATCTGAAACGCCGGCCTTGCCGGCGTTTTTGTTATGGTTCATAAGAAACTTGTTATTGTTCATAACCTTAGCGTTGTGGATAATACCCACAGGTTTTGAATGGTAGAGGTGCGGCAGGCATCAGTACCGGGTTCCGGGGTGACACCAATGGGGATTCGGGAAAGGGCTTGTCGCCGAAGTCAGCAGAGTGTCGAAACTGCTGGTTGGGGTGTCGTTGAATAAGCGCCACACTGTCACGGTGTTGTGTTAACCCGCGAGGGTTAAAGCAGTACGTTCTATTGCCATCTGGGCTTGCCTGTTCCGGTGTGTACCGGGCAGGGAACCGTGGAGTGCTACCGAATCTTGAGAGAAACCTGCAGTGATACTGTTTCGCAAAAACAGTTATCGCAATAGTCGTCATTTATGTGAACGACTGTCCGCCTTCTCTCATTTTTTGCGCTCCTGATCATCTAATATGAGGTAGCAGAGCTGGATTTCAGCACTGTGCCTGCAAGGAAAACTAGAGATCAGCAGTATGGATTTAACAAGTTTTTCCCAGTCTTATCTTTCCCTTCTGGCGCCGGCTGTGGCGATCGGACTTGCGATTATTACTCGCAAAACAATTATCTCACTGGTGGCCGGTATTCTGGTTGGCAGTCTGTTACTGACAGATTTTCAGCTGACCCATACCGCACAGTATCTGTTTAAATCCTTTATCTCCGTATTCTGGAGTGATGGCGGTGTGAATACCGGCAGTGTATTTATTCTGCTGTTCCTGATCTGTCTGGGCATTATGACCAGCTATATCTCTGTCGCTGGTGGTACTCGCGCATTTGGTGAATGGGCGCGTAAGCGGGTGAAAACCGCTCGTGGATCCCAGCTGCTGACCGTGGCTCTGGGTATCATCATCTTTATTGATGATTACTTTAACTCTCTGGCTGTGGGTAATATCAGTCGTCCACTGACGGACCGGAACCGGGTTTCCCGCGCCAAGCTCGCTTATCTGATCGATTCAACCGCAGCGCCGGTGTGTGTTATCAGCCCGATATCCAGCTGGGGCGCTTATATCATTGCTCTGATTGGTTCGATTCTGGCGTCTCATCAGGTAACCGGTATCTCTCCGTTCTCTGCTTTTGTCGAGATCATTCCGATGAACCTGTATGCAGTGATTGCTCTGGCGATGGTGTTTGCTGCTGCCGCTATGGATTTGAATATCGGTCCGATGAAAACCCACGCCATGCGGGCAGCTCAGGGTGAGCTGTATGATCCGCGTCGTGGTGAACCGATGGGTTCCAGAGATCTGAAGGATGCCTATATGGGCACGGTTTCTGATCTGGTTGTTCCTATACTGGTGTTGGTGATTGCAACAGTTTCCGCACTGGTGGGAACCGGTGCCCAGGCGCTGACTGAAGCTGGTCTGCCTTTCTCTGTGCTGGGGGCTTTTGAGAACACCAATGTTGCCAACTCTCTGATGATTGGTGGTGTGATCGGTATGGCCTGTGGCTTCCTGATGCTGATGCGCCACAAGGGTGTGAGTGACAAGGTGGTGGATGCAACCAGAACCGGTGCGCAATCCATGATGGGAGCCATTTATATTCTGGTATTGGCCTGGGTGCTGGTGGATGTGATCAGTAATCTGGAAACCGGAAAGTTCCTGGCCAGTCTGGTGAGCCAATCCATAGATGCACATTGGCTGCCTGCGCTGATGTTTGTGATTGCCGGTATCATGGCTTTTGCAACGGGCACCAGCTGGGGCACTTTTGGTGTGATGTTGCCGATTGCCGGTGATATGGCGGCTGCAACCGATATCGCCCAGATTATGCCGATGATGGGTTCTGTGCTGGCTGGTGCAGTATTTGGTGATCACTGTTCACCGATCTCCGATACCACCATCCTGTCCTCAACCGGTGCGTCCTGTCACCATATTGATCACGTAGTGACGCAGCTGCCTTACTGTCTGGCTGTGGCAACCATCAGCTTTGTTGGTTATCTGGTAATGGGCGGAACCGGTTCTGTTGCGATGGCTCTGCTGGCATCGGCCGTTCTTTTTGCACTGACACTGATGTTGTTTAAGAAGATTTCATTTTCCGGTCAGGCAACTTCTGAAGTGGTTTCATAAAAATTCAGAACCCCCAGCCTTATAATTCAGAAAGCCACCTCCCGAAAGGGCGGTGGCTTTTTTGTGTTTGCAGTCTGGCGCCTGATTGACAACATTTAATAGAGAGTGTGAAAGATCAGGACGATCCCATGAAGCTGGATGAGCTAATAACACTGTTTGCCAGAAATAATGGCATTGATAAGCCCGATGATCAGAATGGGCATTACCTTATCCCGATGGAAGGCGTGGGTATTCACTGCTATCAGGAATCAGGAAAGATCTGTCTGCAGGCTGAGATTGCTCCGCTTGCTAAGAGTGAGGGACAGCGGCAGAGCCAGAGCCGTCTGTTGCTGGAAAAGACCATGGGACTGATTCTCGAGCAGCGCAGCTCATTATCCATTGATGAAGAAAAAGGTATCTATCAGCTTTATCAAAGAATGCCGCTGGAAGATCTGAATATTGAAGACTTTCAGGAAGCGGTTGAGAAGTTCGGTGGCTGCGGCATCTATTACAAAGGACTGCTGGGGCAGGGCGGAGAATCATCCGCGCCTCCTCTTCCCAATGGCATGATGATGCCTTGATGGCTTCAAAGAGCCGGCTGTTTGGAACGGTACTTTCAGCCAGTGGCACTTCCCGGGATGGTTACATCAATGGCCTGCGGGAAGCGAACGACAGCTTTCTTCAGAACCTGATTCGGCATACCCGATGCTTCCAGCGTTTTCATCTTTTTACCGTCGAGACGGATATTCGCTCTTCACAACTGTATTGGCTTAATTGGTTGTATCAAAACGGGCTTAGTGACCGCCGGGAAATTATTGTGTTTCCCATTACCTATATGGCTGCCAGCCTTTCCTCAGATGACTATGACCTGTTCTATAGCGGCGATCCTTATATCGGGCAGCTGCTTGAGCTGCGCGCCGCTTTCGCCTCATCCCCCTGGCCGATCTGGGGGCGTTGCCATTCCTTAAGTCAGGATATCACTCTGGGCGCTTGGCGTAGTCTTCTCCATGCGGAGTCCCGCAGCGGCGATGCATTGCTGAGCAGCAGTCAGGCCTCCGGGCAGGCTTTGAATAACTTGCTGGCAGAAGCTGGAAAGCGAGATAACAAGAGCTTTGCTGGGGATATTCTGACTTTGCCTTTGGGTGTGAGTGATATGTCCTGCGATATTTCTGCTCAGGAAGCGAGGCAATCTCTTGGTATCCCGGAGCAGGGGCTGGCCATCTTATGTCTGGGGCGATTGTCACCGTTGGATAAGTCAGACCTTCATCCGTTGTTGGTGGCACTGGCCGAAGTGGCTGATGAAACCGATGCGCAGGATTGGTATTTGTATATTGTTGGTCAGGCTGCGGATGACGATGATTATATCCAGTCACTGGTTCAGTATGCTGTGCAGCTTGGTCTTGAGAACCGTATTTATTTTAAATTTGATCTGCAGCCGCAGCATAAGCAGTTGGCCTTTGCGGCGAGTGATACTTTTGTTTCCCTTGCGGACTCGGTACAGGAAAGCTTTGGTATTGCTCCTGTAGAAGCGATGTCTGCAGGCTTGCCGGTTATTCTTTCCGACTGGGATGGCTATCGGGAATTAATCGAGGATGGTCAGGAAGGTTTTCTGATTCCCACGCTATGGGGCGATACTGATGGTCTGGCTGTGCCTCATGCCTACTTCTCGCCAATGCAGTCCGGCTTTGTTCAGGCGCAATCTGTTGCTGTTGATATTGAGGCCTTAAAGACAGCACTTATCGGCTTGTTAACGAATGTCACACTTCGCAAGAACTGCGGAAAGAAAGCGCAAAAGCGATACTCGAAATCCTATCAGTGGTCTTTGGTAATAGATGCGTTTGATAAGGTCTTTGAAACTCAAAGTCTAAAAACGCCATTGGAATGTGTTCCTTCCGGTCAGATGCACGCTCTTCACCCCAATCGTATTTTTTCCGGCTATGGCAGTGATTCTCTGGCTGAAAACAGGCAGCTGCAAACGACAATGTTGGGGCGCCAGGTTTTAACTGGCCGGTTTTATCCGGTGGATTACCATAGTCTGCGACAGACTTTGCCGGTTGAGTCTTTGGAGGAGCTTCTGAAGGTTTGCCGGGTAAGGCAGAGTGTGGGTGAAATTAGAGAGATATTACCTCTGGCCAGAGCGCAGGCGGACTTCCTAATGCTATGGGCAACTAAGCATGGCCTGCTACATTGCGAATACATAGAAGAGGTTGGTGAGCAGAAAATATTTCAGATTGAGGAGTATGAAGAACCTTCATCTTCCAATTTGCCACCAATAAAAAATCCGGGCATTGAAACGGCTCAGCTTTTACTGGCAGGCATCTCAGATCGTTCGTTTGATTTGATAGATGGTGAGGCGCCATGCTTCCAAGCTGAAATTTTAATGTGTTTAGCCAGGGAGTTATCAGGGGAAGATCTCCCAACCAGTTTTGCATCCTCCAGTCTTGGCTTATGTATCAGTGATCACTTTTTGGAAAGACTTCATAGTGTTGAGATAGACAGAATCTGCACGGAGTTTGCCGAAGAGTTGGAGCGAACCTTTCAGTCTCCAGAGGCTTGGCATAGAGAGCTGAAACAACGATTAGCCAAACCACTTCCCTATGATCCTCTATCCCGGGATATCACCCAAAGTGTTTTTCAATCGTTGGGCGGACTGAGTGTTGTGAATCTGGATACGGAATTAGAGAAGCAGGCGTGGCGGGAGCTCAGGCTATCCGGGGAAGACTATCAGGATAGAAAACTGATTAAGGCCGTAGCCGCGAGCTGGGGCAAGGGCGAGCATTATCAAACTCAGCGAAAGGTTGATAAGTCTGTTGTACAGGCGGTGGATAAGTTAAAAGAGTTATTCACATCTGGAAGGGCTGAGAAGCCGGCGGTATGGCTGACGGCTCTCTATCGGGAGTGGCTAACCGAGAAGCTCATGCAGAGCTGAACTTATATAGTTTAGTGAAGTCCGGATGAGGACTTCTTGGAGGCCTGCTCTTTCAATTCAACCAACAGATTGGATGCCAGACTGGCAGCTAAAGAGTCATCGCTGTCGGTCAGGCCGTTGAGGTAACGTTCACACTCACTGTTTCTGCCCAGCATCATCAAAGCCATACCGATAAATGCTTTGACCGTCGGATTTTCCGGCTCCAGCTTCAGAGCTTTCTTCTCCAGCGTATCCAGAGCTTCCTGATGACGGTTCATATTCATACTGTTCAGGGCGTTGCCAATATGGGGCAGTACGCTGTCAGGACGCGCCTGTTCAATCGCCTTGAACATGCTTTGAGCCTGAGGTGAGAAACCGCCGCTGGTGGCCATAAAGCCGATGTCGGCAAGGAGTCTGAGAGTGTCTGCGCTAACCATAATGGTGTTTCCTGAATCAGTTGCGTTATCTGGTTATCAAGTCAGGATCAGTTGATCTTCTGGATAATGCCCTGGGCTGTATCTTTTATGGACTTGATGACACCACTCTCCAGGCTGTACATCATGGTGAGCTTATTCATTTCCTGCTGGAAAGCGATAAGGTCAGCCATATTACTGGGATCAAGGGAGTCCATTCGGGTTTTAACTGTGCTCTCAAAATCGTTCAGTTTTTCATTCAACCGCTGAGTAGTTGAATCAAAACTAAGATTTGGCGTTGAGCTTAAATTGTCACTCATAATTCAAAGTCCTTTTCAGCAGCCCAAGGGACTGCGGCTAGTGAGTCTTTTTATTATCGTGATGTTTATGCCAGGTGAGCTCTACAACCTTGATGGCATCATCAATCGCGTCAATTAAGGCATCAGCGCAGGCAAATTCATCCGGAGCCAGACCGCTGTTACGCTTTTTTCTGACGGTATCCAGATCCTGATTCAATTGCGCCAGAAGCTGTTGCTTGTGCTTACCATCTTTGTCGGTCGACAGGCGATCTTCCGTGACTGACAGCGAAACAAAATCATTGTCCGCCATGGCTCCCTCCTCCAATAAAATACTTGATCCGTTCCTGACCGAGACGCAGGGTCAGATATTCAAGGTTGATACCTTCCAGTATATAACCGTTTTTAAGCTTTGCTCCGCGCAGATATTTCTCGCCATTATCGAGAATCACATAAGGTATGCGGCCAAGGCTCACACTTTTGATCTTCAAGAGTGGCTGCATGGTGGCAAGATCGGTTGCAGGCAGCGTGACATCAATCACCAGTTCAGGGCGCTTGTACTTCTCCCGGAAGTCCTGAACTACCTCTTTCAGATAGTATCCCTGTGAGGCATCGGCCAGTCGGCCCTTGAGTACAACCTTGCCGGGTGTTTCCATTAATCGGATTAGCTGATTCAGGTTCTTTTCCTTAAGCATGGTGCGTAAGGCTTTCAGGCGAGTAGCCTGATATTGAACCTGATCGACAATAGAGATCAGGCCGTGAACTTCCTGTTGCAGCACATCACGGATACGGCTGACCTCTTTGGGATTAGAGGCATAGCCGCTGAGCACCAGTGAGCCGGGCGTTGTATCTAGCTCGATATTCATCTGCTTGAAATCATACTGATCCAGTACCGACGCGGCTGTGGCTCGCATCTCGTTCATAACTACGGCCTGGAAGTTATAAGGCACCTGAGCGGTATTTAGAGCCTGCTGCAGATTGTTCTTCATAATATTGTCTGCCACATACCCGGAGATAAGCACCGAACCGTCAGGCAGTTTCTTCAGGCGCAGATCAGAAAAATTCATCTGGGTAATAATCTGCTCGGCTTTCTGAGCTGGGGTGATGTTATCGAGTGCCGTCTGCTCCGGGTCGGTCATGGCCCAGAGCCAGGCAAAGCCCCCAATCAGAAAGGACATAAACAGCCCAAGCGCCGATCCACCAACAATAAAGGGGTGATTCCTGCACCAGCCGAGCAGATCAAACTTCTGACCGGCAAAGCGGCTTAGAAAGCGATCGATGGCTGAAGGAGATGATTCTGTTTCGGTCGCGAGATCATTATCAAGGTTTTGTAGCTGGGCCAGCTCGTCCTCATCCACTTGATCATCCACTATGGGAATAGCAGGATCGGGAGCAACTTCAGTCGGAGCCGGTGCAGGCTGGACTGGTTGTGGCTGCGGCATTGCCGGTTGAGGGGCGGCTGTTGGTGGACCGCCGAGGTTAAGCTCTGGCCAGGGCTGGCCAATAACGCCAACAGCAAAGTAGAGGCTGCCGGCCATCGCAACCGTATGCGAAGGCAGGCTGAAAGTATCTGGTTGAGGTTGCCCGGAAATGGTGATGCTCTGGCCATGGGCGAGGTTTGTGACCTGCACGCCTTCGGCACCGACCAGAAGCTCCAGCTGGCGTTCGGCCAGAGTTTCATCGGTCAGTACAAGGTCACACTCTTCATGCCGGCCAAGAATCCAGGTGCCGGGATCAAGTGTGATTTCCGCCCCTACATGGGGGCCGGACAAAATTTTAAGGGCCCAGACATCTGCCATCGTCGTTATCCGTAACGTGCTGAAATGGCGACTTAATTAAAGTATCGGCGGCATCCTGCGGCGATCCAAAGCCTTCATGGAAATAGATATTCCCTGATTAAGAAAGGTTATGTGAGAGATCTGGATATTTCCACTGGGAATAAGTAGAGGAAATAAAAGAGCCCCTTGCGGGGCATCTTTCAAAGGCGGATCTGTTGGCTGTTGATCTGGGTGAGCAGATCGTGGGTCAGAGGCTGATAACGGGCCTCTTCCGGCAGAAGTGTGAGTATCGGTTCCTTAACGGCATCCACATCAAACGACTCCTTTTTCAGCTCCACCTTCTGGTACTTAAAGGTTGAAGTCATCTTCTGCTGTTCACGAATACGAATAAAAAGTGGCACGGCATACACGGGCAGTTCATTGCGCAGATAGCTGGTGAGATCCTGCAGAGAAAGCTCGGCAATGGTGCAGTCGAGAGTCAGCGCAGCCATGCCGGCTTTGCCATCGGCTCCCGGTACATCGACACCATAAACCACAGCCTGCTCAATACCGGGATAGCGGTTAATAATGCTTTCCACTTCTGCTGTGGCCACGTTTTCCCCTTTCCAGCGGAAGGTATCGCCTAGACGGTCAGCAAAGGCAATATGCATAAAGCCCTGTTTGATGACCAGATCGCCGGTATTGATATAGCTGTCGCCATTTTTAAACACATTGCGCAGCAGCTTACCTTCGGTCGCATCATTGGATGTGTAGCCATCGAACGGACTTTTATCGGTCACCTTGGCCAGCAACAGGCCGGTTTCTCCTGTGCTGACTTTCTGCATGCGTCCACGTTTATCCAGCACCGGCTTATCTGTTTCCACATCCCATTTAACAATGGCGTGAGGAAGAGGGCAGCAGCCGGCAGTGCAATCCAGATTCAGAGCATTGGTGAAAACCAGATTGACCTCACTGGCGCCATAGAACTCGTTGATATGGGGAATACCAAAACGCTCTTTGAAGGGCATCCAGATATCCGGGCGCAGACCGTTGCCAAGAATCACCCGCAGGGAGTTATTGGCATCATCCGGTTGAGCTGGCTGGTTGTAGAGGTAGCGGCACAGCTCTCCGATATAACAGAAGGCTGTGACCTTGTGTTTGCGAATATCATCCCAGAAGCGTGTGGCACTGAACTTTCTGGCAATCACCATCTGCGCTCCGTTGCCCAACACTGCCGAGAGCGTCAGGCTCAGAGCATTGTTGTGATAGAGCGGCAACGCGCAGTAGAAGACATCGTCTTTACGGATATACATGGATGCCATACCGATACCGCCCATTGCTTTGAACCAGCGATAGTGGCTCATAATCGAGGCTTTGGGCATGCCGGTGGTGCCAGAGGTGAACACATAAAAGGCCGGCTGGTGGAGGCAGACTTCACGGGTCGCAGCGAGGTTATTATCAGGCTGCGTTTCTGCATGCTTGAAGAGGTCACGGTAACCGGTTGGCGTTGGCTGTCTGGAGTTATCTGGGATATACCAAAGGTTATCGCCAAGCTGTTCAGGCAGCTTATTGCGAATCGGCTCAAGGGCGGAAACCAGTTCTTCACCAACAACAACCAGCTTCGGGTTGGTGATATTAATACTGTGCAGAAGCACATCCTGACGCTGGCTGGTATTCAGCATGGTCGCTACCGCGCCCAGCTTTAGAGCGGCCAGAGAGGCCAGCATCAGCTCACAACGGTTTTCCAGAAACAGTGCGACCACGTCACCACTGCCGACGCCCTGTTGCTGTAAAAGGTGGGCCAGTCTGTTTACGGTTGAGTTGGCCTGGTGATAACTGAGCTGTTGCGTGTCATCAACCAGAAAAGGGCTATCCGGATAGCGTTGAGCCTGCTGTTCCAGCAACCGGCCGATCGATTTTTTCTGGCTGGGCTTGACGCTCAAGAGGTTATACAAACCTTTGGCGATTTTCGGGATGTTGGGCACGATCGCGGGCTGGGAACGGATAATATTCCACAAATTAACCAGCCGTGGTGGGCGATGTTCGACACTTGTTATTGTTGTTTTTGTCATAGCTATGCCCTTGTGAGAGATTTAGGCCTTTGGAACTCTTATCAATACGTCGGAGAGAGTCCGTTACTTCAATTCAGAAGATGATTTGCCCAGTATTCGACGAGCGATAATCAGTTTCTGTATCTGTTGCGTCCCTTCAAAAATATCCAGAATTTTCGAGTCACGAGCCCACTTTTCCAGCAACTCATCTTCGAGATAGCCAGCCGGACCGCACAGTCGCGTGCACTCAAGAGTAATATGATTGGCAACCCGTCCGGCCTTCGCTTTCGCCATAGAGGCTTCTTTCGAGTTCGGCTGACCGTTATCTGCCATCCAAGCGGCTTTCAGAGTTAGCAGTCTAGCGGCTTCCAGGTCGGCTTCCATTTCCAGCAGGCTGGCTTCCAGTGCGGTTAGATCCTGATCCGACTTGGTGTAGTTCAAGCCTTTGTTCAGTAACAGCTCTTGGGTTCGTTCCAGCGATGCGCGGGCAACACCTATGGCCATGGCAGCTACCACCGGGCGTGTGTTGTCGAAGGTCTGCATCACACCGCCAAAGCCTTTTTTGGTATCTACTTCGGGATTACCCAGCAGATTGGCTTTGGGAACGCGACAGTTGGTAAAGGTGATGGCGGCGGTATCCGAAGCCTTGATGCCCAGCTTCTTCTCAAGCCGTACAACTTCCATCCCCGGAGTGCCTTTTTCCACGACAAAAGACTTTATCGCAGCACGACCGATATTCGGGTTGAGTGATGCCCAGACAACAACCGCCTCAGCGCGCTCGCCACTGGTTACATAGATCTTTTCACCATTGATGATGTAGTCATCACCATCAGCAATAGCCGTGGTGCGTATGGCCGCTGAGTCCGAACCGGCTTCCGGCTCGGTAATTGCCATCGCTGCCCACTTATGACCAAACCGCTGGAGTTGTTCATCATTGGCAACGGCAGCGATAGCGGAGTTGCCCAAACCTTGCCGTGGCAGGCTTAAAGCCAGACCAGTGTCGCCCCAGCAGAGTTCAATCAAGCCAAGCACCGTGGACATATTGGTGCCATTACGAACACCTTCTGAATGCTTCTGCTGGCTCAGCTTGCCTGAACCCGCAATGCCGCCGGTGGCATCGTTCATGGCATCCAGAAGAGCTGCGAGCATATCCAGCTCAACGGGATAGTCGTGTTCAGCCCGATCGTATTTTCGGGAGATAGGGCGGAAAACCTGCCTTGCGACTTGATGCGCCTGACCGACCAGCCCTTTGAATTTTCCGGGAATTTCAAGATACATAAAATTTCCTCTTTGAATTCTCGTTAAATAATCAGGCTGCCAGCCAGAAGTGGCGTAGCGCGAAGATCCCGATACCAGCGTTCAACCGGATGTTCCTGGATAAAACCATGGCCGCCCAACAGCTGGACACCATCAGTACCTGCCTGCATACCTTTGCTGGTGGCTTGCAGGAAAGACAGACGTGCTTCTTTGGTGAAATCCATGTTGCGTTCGGCACGGCTGGCCGCACGGCTGTTTAACAGACGCATCCCTTCAATCTCGGTGGCCATATCGGCAATCATAAAGGCGACAGACTGACGGTGAGTGATGGGCTCACCAAAGGCTTTGCGGTCATTGCAGTAGGGCACAACGTAATCAAGGATGGCTTGTGCCGTTCCTGTTGCCAGCGTCGCGGCTGCAACCTGACTGCGGGCAAGCCACTCTTGGGCATCAAAGTTTCCGGCATCCAGACAATGGTAGAGAGGGATATCGACGTTTTTTAAATGCAGTTGGCCAAGATCGGCACTGTGCAGCCCCATGGACGGTAGTTGGGAAACAGTTACACCTTTACTGTTGCGAGGTACCAGGAACAGAAAGGTCTTGTCTTTCAGGGAGGCGGAAACCAGAAAGAACTCGGCGCTCTGGCTGATGGGCACCATGGTTTTATGACCATTCAACCGGTAGCTGTTGCCTTTTTTCTGGGCAGTGCAGGAGGGTTGGGCATCATTTCTGTTCACACCGGTTTCTTGGTGAGCAACGGAAGCCTGCACGCGGCCGCTCTCAATGAGTTTGGACTGCCAGGTGTGTTGTAATCCAGATTGCCCCCAGCGGCTGATAGCCAAGGCCACAGATACCGGGGAGAGCAGAGCCAGAGCCTGTCCCATATCGCCTCGGGCGAGCTCTTCAGTCAGCAGCATCCAGGTTTCAGATGCGTGGGCCATATCCATACCGTCCAGATCTTCCGGCAGAATAAAATAACCGGCACCCAGCTCATCAAACTCGTTCCAGATAGCTTCGGAAGGTTTGCGATCAATCGCTGAAGAAGCGGCTTCTTCCCGCAGGCGTTCTGCCAGCCGTGCCGCATTATCCTTGATCATCATTTGCTCTTCCGAGAGATTCAGATCAAATAATGAAGAGGGCTTTTGACTGGTTTGAGATTGTTTGTCTTTGTTTGTTTTGGCCTTGCGTTTAGAGAGAGCACCCTGGCTTTTTATAACCGCAGAAAACCCACGGCGAGTGACAATATAAGCCAGTTTCTCAGCCGGCTTTCTCAGGCGGGTACGCTCAGCGAAATCCGATCCCGCAAAGCGGTTGGCAAGGTTTAGAGCTATGCCGATAGCATTCATACAGAGTACTTACACAGGGTTGCGAAATTATTATTGTGTTTCCAGAAACGGCTCTGTGTAGCGTGTTTAAGTATGATCATTCGGACCCAAAAAAGTGCATTTTCTCGGGAAAAATACCAACAATCTTAGAATTAATACTTATTTCTCGCTATTATGGTCGCGTTCTGTGAGCTTAGGCTCGCAGACAGTCAGGGGGTAACCATTGACTGCCGGGCATGGGGGAAGTGGCGTATGTGTCAATTTCACATGTTTTTATGTGAGTGATGATCGCCCGGAGAAGGATGGCTTTGTGGCTGTATTGAATACAGGCAAGGTCACCGGTAGTGTGATGTTGCCGCGAAAATGATTTGATAACAAAAAAAGTGATTCGCTTATGGATGCTCAGTTCTGGAATGGTAAGCGTGCTCCAGGCGTTCAGGATACCGTTAACCCTGATAAATACGCTTCGATTCTTGAGGTTTTTGAAGAGTCAGTCCGCAAAAACGCTGATAAAGCCGCTTTCACGGGTATAGGCCATACCCTGACTTACCGGGATATTGACGAGCTCAGTACCCAGTTCGCAACCTATCTGCAAAATTACACCGATCTCAAGCCGGGAGACCGGATTGCTATTCAAATGCCAAACCTGCTTCAGTTCCCGATAGCCGTATACGGGGCACTGAAGGCAGGCTTGATCATTGTGAATACCAATCCTCTGTACACCGCTCGGGAAATGCATCACCAGTTCAATGATTCCGGTGCCCGCGCTCTGGTATTTATGGATGTGTTTGGACATCTGGTTGAGGAAATTATTACCGATACGCCGGTTGAACATCTGATTGTTACCAGTATTGCCGATTGTCTACCTGCGCCAAAACGCCCGCTGATCAACTTCGCCGCCAAGTATGTGAAGAAGATGGTTCAGCCTTACAACCTGCCAAGCGCAGTGCGTTTCCGTAAGGCTCTGAAACTGGGCACTGGCAAGAGCTATGTGCGTCCGGAGTCAGCCAAAGGTGACGATATTGCGGTACTTCAATACACCGGTGGTACCACTGGTGTAGCCAAAGGCGCGATGCTGACTCACCGCAACATTATTGCCAACATGATGCAGTCCAAGGCGCATCTCTCCCAGCTGGATAAAGATGGAAACCGCATCAACAAGCCAGGCGAAGAGATTATTGTGGCACCACTGCCGCTGTATCATATCTACGCGTTCACCGTGCACCTGATGGCTATGGTAGAGGAAGGTAATCACAACATTCTGATTGCCAACCCCCGTGATACCAGCATGTTTATCAAGATGATCAAGCCGTGGCAGTTCACCGGCTTTATTGGCTTGAATACTCTGTTTGTCAGCCTGATGAATCACCCGGAATTCAAAACCTGTGATTTCAGCAAAATGAAGCTGACCCTGTCTGGCGGTACGGCTTTGCAAGGCGACACCGGCAAGCGCTGGAAAGAAGCGACCGGCACGACCATCTCTGAAGCCTATGGTCTGACAGAGTGCTCCCCGGCTGTAACCATCAACCCGGTTCAGGAGCTGGCTCAGCCCGGCACTGTGGGTGTTCCAGTACCAAGCACTGCACTGAAAACTGTCGATGATGAAGGTAATGAAACCCCAATCGGCAAGCCTGGTGAACTGTGCGTGAAAGGTCCGCAGGTGATGAAGGGCTACTGGAAGCGTCCGGATGCAACCGCTGAGATCTTTGATGAAGACGGCTGGCTGAAGACTGGTGACGTGGCTGTTATCGCAGAGGATGGCTTCGTCAAGATCGTTGACCGTATCAAGGATATGGTTCTGGTTTCCGGCTTTAATGTTTACCCGAATGAAATCGAAGATGTTGTGGTTGGCCATGACGGTGTTGAGAACTGTGCCGTGATTGGTATTCCGGACAAGAAGACTGGCGAAGCCGTGAAGCTGTTTGTGATTCCTTCAGACAAGTCTTTGACTGAAGACGCTGTGCGTGAATACTGCAAACTGCATCTCACCGCCTACAAGGTTCCCAAGCAGATTGAGTTCCGTGATGAACTGCCAATGACTCCTGTTGGCAAGATCCTGCGTAAAGATCTGCGGGCAGAAGAGCTGGCCAAGCAGGCAAGCTGATAGTCTGAAAGCCAAAAATTTCTGGTAAAACCTGACAAGCCCATCCGTTATTCGGATGGGCTTGTTTGCTTTAAGGGTGCGGCTTTCAGCGTATTCTTTTCAGGATGTGTTCTAACCTTGGTAAAAGCAAAATTATCAGGGAGAGACAATGAGACGATCAGCTTTGAAACTGTCTGCACTTACGTTCGGTAGTGCTTGTTTATGGGCTGGCTTGGCAGTCGCCAAACCGGTTTATATTCATTCGATGTATCAAAGCGTGACCCGCCCTCCGGCCTTTATCTACTTGGATGTGACGCCTATGCCGAAGTCCAACTGCCCGCAGGCCAAAACAATTATTCTGCGCTGGGAGAGAACAGCTTTTCTTACGCTTTATGATTCCATGACCAAAAAGCTGCCGATCGAATTCACCAGTTTTCGACAGGGCTGTACGAATATTGAAGGGACGGATTATCTGGAAGCCTGGAATGTGAAGTTTCTTCCCAAGCCCAGCTCATAGCCTTAGATCAGGCGCTCTTTTTAGAATCCATGTCGGTGGATGATTCCGGGAAATAGTGTTTTAGTCGTTCCGGGTCATCCTTCAGTGCTTCCCGTGCCTCTTCGAGAGAGATCGGCTTAACGACCATGGTTTCTACTCTGAACAGATAAACCCGGGCAGAAAACCAGAACCAGTGTCCGCATTCGGTCAGGCTAAGAACCTTGAAGTCATGGGTTAGCGCTGGGCAGAAGGGAATAATCGTTTCGGAATAGTGCTGCTTGCAGACCGGATGGGACGACTTTCCGAAATAGCTGACATTGGCAATCACTTCATGCACCTGCTCAAATGCTGCTCCGGCTCTCTGATCCGCGAGAAAGTCAGCATAACGATTAACTATAAAGACCAGGCCCCCGACAGCGGCGAAAAATACAAGCTCCATTGTGTCCTCGTTCAGCAATGCTCACCACAGCCTTTGGCTGAATGCCGTGATGTTTGTGGCAGAAGGTTCTCGTTAATTAAATGCACGCTAATTAAATGAGTTCGACAGCTGACGAAATGTCTTTACAAGATTAGTAGAAGCCTTGGGAGGCTGCTGTGTCGTCAGGAAGCCTTATAAAAGATGCCAGGCACACATCTGCCGAGCGATAAGATCGGCCTTCTCTCTGCTTGCCAATACGGTGACCAGAGCCAGAGCAAACGACATGGCTGTGCCAGGCCCCTGGCTGGTAATAATCTTTTGAGCAGGATCGGTGATGACGGTTTTCAACTGATCCGGTTCCGGATTGGGAAGTTGATCCTGAAAGCTGGGATAGCTGGTGGCCGTCACGTTATCGAGCAGGCCGTGGTGTGCTAAAACGACAGCAGGAGCAGCGCAGATGGCTGCAATCCAGCGGTTCTCATTTTTTTGTGTTTTGAGAAGATGTGTCAGTGAAGTGCTGTCCCTCAGATTCTCTGCTCCGGGTATGCCTCCCGGAAGGGCAATCATATTCCATGATGTGCTGAGACATTCGGCAATCATCTTGTCGGCGGTAAGGGAAACACCTCTCGAGGCGGTGATGTTCGGGCTATGGCTACAGGAGGCAACAGTCACATCACATTCTGCTCTGCGCAAAATATCAATGATAGTGACGGCTTCCAACTCTTCAGTGCCATCGGCTATAGGGATAAGAATGCGCTTCGACATGGCAAAACCTTTGACTGCAGATTGGACTACCTGCTGAACTCCCTTGGCAGGCTCAACAGCATAAACAGGATAGCCATAATGCAGGAGGCTATCAGCAGCCAGAAGCCACCATCCCAGCCAAGCGTGTCGACAATAAAGCCCATGGCGACATTGGCCAGCATCGCGCCGCCGAGGTAGCCAAAGAGCCCGGTCAGACCTGCAGCGGTACCTGCCGCCTTTTTGGGAACCAGATCCAGTGCCTGTACACCGATCAGCATGACCGGGCCGTAAATTAAAAAACCAATGGTTATAAGGGCGATGTTATCGATGGCAGGGTTGCCGGCAGGATTAAGCCAGTAAACCAACACCGCTCCCAGAACCAGCAGCATGAACACAATATTGGCTGGTGCCCTTCGTCCGCCAAAGACGTGATCACTGAGCCAGCCACAGGCGAGAGTGCCGGGAATGGCGGCGAACTCAAAGGCGAACCAGGCCCAGCCTGACTGTTGAATCTGGAAGCCTTTGGCTTCGTTCAGAAAGGTGGGAGCCCAATCCAGTACGCCATAACGCACCAGATAGACAAAGGCATTAGCCAGTGCGATATACCAGAGTGTGGTGTTGTTCAGGACATGCTTGAGAAGGATTTCCCGTGTAGAGAGCTCCTGCTCATGGCTGCGATTATAGTGAGCGGTATAGTCATCGCGATGGTGTTCTATGGGAGGGAGGCCACAGGATTGTGGCGTATCCTTGACCAGAACCAGCGTAATGGCTGCCAGAAACAGAGCGCAGATACCGGGAATATAAAATGCACTTTGCCAGCTCGCGGTCAGAGCCACACCCCAAATAGCCAAGGGGCCGATCAGGCCGCCTCCTACATTATGAGCAAGGTTCCAGATCGCCATCTTGGAGCCGCGTTCGGATGGTGAAAACCAATGCACCATCACCCGTCCGCTGGCCGGCCAGCCCATACCCTGAAACCAGCCATTGATCATCAGGATGCCAAACATAATAGGGATGCTGGAAAGTGCCCAGGGAACAAGGCCCATAAAAATCATGGTGGCAGCGGTGAGGGCAAGCCCAAGAGAAAGAAAGCGCTGGGCATTGCTGCGATCCGAGATGGTGCCCATAACAAACTTGCTAAGGCCATAGGCGATAGCAACGCCCGACATGGCAAAGCCGAGCTCCGTCTTGGAATAGCCCATGGCCAAAAGATCAGGAATCGCCAGGCTAAAATTTTTTCTGACCAGGTAATAACCGGCATAACCAAGAAATATGCCCAGAAACACCTGCAGGCGAAGGCGCTTATAGGTGGGGTCTACATCGCTGGCGGTCAGTGGTGCAGCTGCAGGCGGTGGAGAGAGAAAACCCTGCCACCATGCCTCGGGCCTGTTGTTGGCGCAAACGTTGGCACTATGGTTTTTGGCTGGCATGGAAAGACGATCCCAGATTAAAGACTGAAATTAGACCGTCAGTCCCACTGCCACCAGTTTCGTTGTGTAAGGTTATGAAACCCTATTCAGGCACATCGTGACCGTAGAGCTCGGCTTTTTCGGTCTTCTCCTCTTTGAGTGTCAGGGCGACCAAAAGTGCCGCCATGATGCAAGAGGCGATCAGTACGATAAAACCGCCGCTCCAATCGAAGCTGTCCACAATAAAGCCCATGGCAATATTGGCGAACATGGCTCCGCCCAGATAACCGAACAGGCCAGTCAGACCTGTCGCCGTGCCCGCAGCTTTTTTCGGGGCCATATCAAGCGCCTGTACGCCGATCAGAACGACAGGACCATAGATTAAAAAGCCAACGACAATCAGGCAGGCGATATCAATAGCTGGATTGCCAGCCGGGTTCTGCCAGTAGATAAACACGGCGACGGCTACGAGCAGCATAAAGATGATATTGATGGGGGCTCTGCGACCATAGAACACCTTGTCACTCAGCCAGCCGGTAATCAGGATTCCAGGGATGCCGGCAAACTCATAGGCAAAGTAGGCCCAGCCGGTCTGGCTCATGGAGAAGTTCTTGGCTTCCTCCAGGTAGGTGGGGGCCCAGTCCAGCACTCCATAGC
The DNA here is from genome assembly GCF_900174585.1 of Parendozoicomonas haliclonae. GTDB lineage: Bacteria > Pseudomonadota > Gammaproteobacteria > Pseudomonadales > Endozoicomonadaceae > Sansalvadorimonas > Sansalvadorimonas haliclonae. The sequence continues at coordinate 353,956 of NZ_FWPT01000001.1, forward strand.
GCACCAGATAAACGAAGATGTTGGCGAAGGCGAGATACCAGAGCAGTTTGTTATTGAAGACATGCTCAAAGAATATTTCCCGAGCTGTCATTTCCCGCTCATGATCTTCTGAGTAGGACTTATGGTATTCACCGGTCCACTCTTCCACGCTTGGTAATCCACAGGATTGCGGTGTATCTCTGACCAGAAACCAGGTGACCAGTGCGAAAGCCAGAGCGACATAGCCGTGGAGAAAGATTTTGCTCTGCCAGTCATGGAATAAAAACACTGCAAGTATGGCGAGGGGGCCGACCAGTCCGGCGCCCACATTGTGTGCGGTATTCCAGATGGCCATCTTGACCCCGCGCTCACGAATGGTGAACCAGTGCGCCATTACTCTTACGCAGCTGGGATAGCCAATTCCCTGGAACCAGCCGCTCAGACATAGCAGAACAAACATGCTGGTAATACTGCTGGTGGCAATATCCGCTGTGCCCATAAAAATGGTGACCAAAGAGCTGATGCTGAGACCTAGCACAATAAATTTACGGGCGTCGCTGCGGTCCGAGACATTGCCCATTAAAAATTTACTGAGGCCATAGGCGAGAGATACGCCTGAAAGAGCAAATCCGAGTTGCGCCTTGGTATAACCAAGAGCAATCAGATTGGGCATTGCGAGGGAGAAATTTTTTCGGATGAGATAGTAGCCGGCATAGCCAATAAAAATCCCTATCATCATTTGCCAGCGCATTCTTTTATAGGTGTTATCAATATCCCGTTGAGGCAATCGTGGGATATGGGCTGGAGGTTTTAAAAAGTCCCTTAACAAAGCCATAGGCACTCACCCCGCATTTCGTGCAACAGCAGAGCTGCTAGTCCAGACCACGAAAGGGAATTGGGCAAGTTTTAATTAATAGGAAAAGAGTGGGGTTGATTCTGTGGTGTTTAAAACACCACAGAATTGGAAGGGAAGTATTTAAATCAGGCTGCGGGATCGGGGTATTGTCGATGAATCGCTTCAATGTCTTCGAGAACCTGATCAGAAAGCTCAAGGGTGACCGAATCAATATTATCCTTGAGCTGTTCCATGGTTGTGGCACCAATAATATTACTGGTCATAAAGCTGCGACTGTTAACGTAGGCGAGTGCCATCTGGGCAGGGTCGAGATTATTGTCACGTGCCAGCTCAACGTAAGCTTTAGTAGCCTTTTCCACACCGGGTGAGTTATAGCGTTTGAAGCGTGAATAAAGAGTCAGGCGAGCGCCTTCCGGGCGGGCACCATCCAAATACTTGCCGCTCAGTACACCCATGGCCAGTGGAGAATAGGCCAGCAGGCCAATATCTTCACGGTGGCTGATTTCAGCCATGCCCACTTCGTAGCTTCTGAATACCAGACTATAAGGATTCTGCACACTCACAGCTCTTGGCCAGCCACGCTCTTCGGCGATCTTGAGAAACTGCATGGTTCCCCAAGGGGTTTCGTTGGAAAGACCGATGTGGCGGATCTTGCCGGCTTTCACCAGTTCATCAATAACCTCAAGGGTTTCCTCGATTGGGGTAGCCTGCTCCTGTTCATTAAAGACAAAACCACGCTGACCAAAGTTATTGGTGTTACGGTCTGGCCAGTGCAGCTGGTAGAGGTCAATGTAATCAGTCTGCAGGCGGCGCAGGCTGCCATCGAGTGCGGCCGTCAGGTGCTTACGATTAAAGCGGCGACCGCCATCCATGTAAGCGAAGCCGGGGCCACAGATTTTTGTGGCAACAATGACATCGTCACGCTTGCCGCGTTTGTTCAGCCAGTTACCGATAATAGTTTCGGTATGGGTGTAGGTTTCCTCTTTAGGAGGGACCGGATACATTTCGGCGGTATCCAGAAAGTTCACTCCCCGCTCCCAGGCATAATCCAGCTGGGAAAAGGCCTCCTCCTGAGTGTTTTGTTCCCCCCAGGTCATTGTGCCCAGGCAAATCAGACTAACCTCTGTATCGGTACGGCCAAGCTTTCGGTATTTCATAGGAGTGATTCTTTGAATTGTGGGTTTTCCGGAAAATACATCCCATTATGGATGTTTTTACTGAAGGGTCACAGGCTGATAAGGGGAATCAGCAGGAGTAGTTGCGGAGAGTCCTGTTTTTCTGTAGCCCAGAGGGCTTCCCATATAAATTTGACTCGCTATAATAGCCGGCTTCGTTTCCCGCGAATGAGTGCCCAATGTTTGTTGCCGAGCCTGAGGGCCGTTATCGAGCCTGGTGCGGATCAACAGGGTAGGCGAACAGAAACCATCTCGCATGGCGAGCATTGAGGCGATAGGAATTAAATGAAAACCTTTAGCGCTAAAGCAGAAACCGCACGGCGTGACTGGTACGTCGTAGACGCGGAAGGCAAAACTCTGGGCCGTCTGGCTTCCGAGATTGCACACCGTCTGCGCGGCAAGCACAAGCCGGAATACACTCCACACGTGGACACTGGTGACTACATCGTAGTTATCAATGCCGAGAAAGTACGTGTAACTGGTAACAAGGCATCTGACAAGATGTACTACCGTCACACTGGCTTCATCGGTGGCATCAAGTCCATGAGTTTCGACAAGCTGATTGCCCACAAGCCTGAGCAAGTAATTGAGCTGGCTGTTAAAGGCATGATGCCTCGTAATCCTCTGGGTCGCGCCATGCAGCGCAAGCTGAAAGTGTACGCTGGTACTGAACATCCGCACACTGCTCAGCAGCCTCAGCAACTGGATATCTAACGGGGATTAATATGTCTGTTACTCAGAACTACGGAACTGGTCGCCGCAAAAACTCCACCGCACGTGTATTCCTGCGCGCTGGTACCGGCAACATCAGCATCAACGGTCGTACTCTGAACGAGTACTTCGGTCGTGAAACCTCCCGCATGGTTGTTATGCAGCCGCTGGAACTGGTTGAGATGACTGAAAAGTTCGATCTGTACATCACCGTTAAAGGTGGTGGTGACTCCGGTCAAGCTGGTGCTATCCGTCATGGTATCACTCGTGCCCTGATGGAATACGACGAGACCCTGCGTGGTGCTCTGCGTAAAGCTGGCTACGTTACTCGTGACGCTCGTATGGTTGAACGTAAGAAGGTTGGTCTGCACAAGGCGCGTAAGCGTCCGCAGTACTCCAAGCGTTAAGACCTGCTTGCTTATACCCTCTGGGTATATCGAGTACAAAAACGCCCTGCCTCTGGCAGGGCGTTTTTTTATGCCTGCAATTTATGCTCCAAATTGGTGCTTCCCTGATAAGAAAATGCCCGTGAAAAAGAAGACATACAAAAAATATGGTATTTCTTCCGGCTTAGCGCATTAACATTATGCAATAAAACCTATATTATTTCGGGCAGCGCGTAGGGCGATAAGGTGAATGCCTGTTGCTTGTTGATAAAAACGAAATTAACTACCATGCCCTCCGCTCCAATCCGGCAGGCATGCCGTACAAGCAATAAACCCTGGTGGGGAGAAAGCCGAATGAGTCAAGACGGCGTAAATGTGGGTCGGCGCCGCTTCCTGATAGGAGCCACATCGGTTGTCGGCGCGGCGGGAGCCGTGGGGGTCGCGACACCGTTTGTTAAGTCCTGGAATCCAAGTGCCAAGGCCAAAGCCGCCGGTGCACCGGTGCAAGTCAATATTGCCAAGCTTGAAATTGGTCAGCAAATCGTTGCGGAGTGGCGGGGGAAGCCAGTCTTCGTAGCACGTCGTTCTGACGAGATGCTGAACAATATTAAGGCTCTGGACGCCAGCGTCCTGGATCCTGAATCAAGCAATGCTGATCAGCAGCCTGAGTATGCAAAGAATGAGTACCGCTCTATCCGTCCGGATATTTTGGTGCTGGTGGGTCTTTGCACGCATCTGGGTTGTTCTCCGAAATTCCTTCCTGAGGTCGTTCCTATGGACTTCGATCCGGCCTGGAAGGGTGGTTATCACTGTCCGTGTCATGGTTCAAAGTTTGACCTGGCGGGCCGCGTCTACAAAGGGGTTCCTGCTCCTTCCAACCTGGAGGTGCCCCCTTACTCCTTCCAGGGCGATGACGTGCTGATAATCGGTGTTGACGAGGAGAGCGCCTGATGGGACCGAAACTGCTTGCATGGATAGATGAGCGTTTCCCGCTCACGTCCACCTGGGAGGCGCATCTCAGCAAATATTATGCGCCCAAGAACTTTAATTTCTGGTACTTCTTCGGCTCGCTGGCCCTGTTGGTTCTGGTTAACCAGATCCTGACCGGTATCTGGCTGACCATGAGTTATGTGCCAAGTGCAGAAGGTGCATTTGCTTCCGTTGAATACATCATGCGTGATGTGGAATACGGCTGGCTGCTGCGCTATCTCCATTCCACCGGGGCATCGGCATTCTTTGTTGTTGTCTACCTGCATATGTTTCGTGCACTGCTTTACGGATCTTACCGTAAGCCGCGGGAGCTGATCTGGATCTTCGGTATGGCCATCTATCTGGCGCTTATGGCAGAAGCCTTTATGGGTTATCTGTTGCCATGGGGGCAGATGTCGTACTGGGGCGCACAGGTAATTATCTCTCTGTTTGGTGCGATTCCGGTTATTGGTGCTGATCTGCAGCAGTGGATTCGAGGTGATTACCTGATTTCCGGTATTACCCTGAACCGTTTCTTTGCACTGCACGTTATAGCCCTGCCGATTGTGATTCTCGGTCTGGTGGTTATGCACTTGGTGGCACTGCACGAAGTGGGCTCTAACAATCCGGACGGTGTCGATATCAAGAAGTTCAAGGATGAGACCGGTAAGCCGCTGGACGGCATTGGTTTCCACCCTTACTACACCGTGAAAGATATCGTTGGTGTGGTGGTGTTCCTGTTTGTGTTCTGTACCGTGGTGTTCTTCTTCCCGGAAATGAACGGTATGTTCCTGGAATACGCGAACTTTGAGCCGGCCAACAGTCTGAAGACGCCTGATCATATCGCTCCAGTATGGTACTTCGGTGCCTTCTACTCCATCCTGCGGGCTATCCCTGACAAGCTGATGGGTGTTATCGGTATGGGTGGTGCGATCGCGATTCTGTTTGTGTTGCCATGGCTGGATCGGAGTCCGGTGAAATCCTGGCGCTACAAGGGTCCGTTCTTCCGTATCAACATTATTGTGTTCGGTATTGTGTTCATGATCCTGACCTGGTTGGGTACCAAGCCAGCGACTGAAACCTATACCTTGATCGCTCGTATCTGTACGGTTTACTACTTCGCTTTCTTCCTGCTGATGCCTTTCTATTCAGTTATGGAGAAAACCAAGCCAGTGCCGGAGAGGGTGACCGGATAATGAAAAAAATAACTCTGTTCAAAAAAGTTATCGCGGTATTGGCTCTGAGCGTGCCGATGGGGGCGTTTGCTGCCGGTGGCAGTGGCTATCCTCTCGATAAGATGGAGCCAAACCCGGCAGACAAGGCGTCTCTTCAGCGTGGTGCTCAGGTCTTCATGAACTACTGCTTTGCCTGTCATGAAACCAGTTATCAGCGTTATGAGCGTGTAGCGGATGATCTGGGTATTCCTCATGATCTGATGAAAGCCAATCTGATGCCGGCTGGCGGTAATATTGGCGATCTGATGAAGAATGGTATGGAGCCGGCCGAGTCTAAAGCCTGGTTCGGTACTACCCCTCTGGATCTGACCATGGTTGCCCGTGTTCGTAACCCGGATTGGCTGTACACCTACCTGCGCACCTTCTACATGGATCCAAAGCGTCCATGGGGTGTGAACAACAAGGTGTTCCCGGACGTGGGTATGCCACACGTACTGCTGGAGCTGCAGGGTGCTCAGATTGATACCTGTAATGGTCAGGTTGCTGAGCGTGACACTCTGACCGGCGAGAAGCTCTGTGGTCTGGAGCCGGATCCGTCGATCAAGGGCAGCATGACCCCTGAGCAGTTCGATCAGGCTATGTATGATCTGGTGAACTTCCTGGCCTACAGTGCCGATCCTGTGAAGATGGAGCGTGAGCGCCTGGGGATCTATGTACTGATTTTCCTGGCCATTTTCTTTGTTCCTGCCTATCTGCTGAAGCGGGAGTACTGGAAGGACGTTCACTAACTCCTATAATCTGGTACAATTCCGGATTGGCGCGTGCTTACCGTTAAAAATGGTAAGCACGCGCGTTTCATTCTTTGCATCAGTCACCATGCCAGATCATCATCTTCAGGATTGAATGAGAGTGTGGTTTTGTGTGGCTGGGCTTACCGTTTCACGAAAGACCTCAGGCGGGGGTAAATAGATGGGCGTAGTCGCCAAGCGTTCCTCAATGACCTTCTTCTCCGATCCGGCGGATCATTACTGCCATCGGGTTCGCATTGTTCTGGCAGAGAAGGGAGTTGCTGTCGATATTCAGGACGTTGATCCTAACGCCTTGCCTCAGGAACTTGCAGATATCAACCCATACAACACCGTTCCAACCCTGGTTGATCGCGATCTGGTGCTGTATGAGCCAAACGTAATGATGGAGTATCTGGATGAGCGTTTCCCTCATCCGCCGCTGCTGCCGGTTTATCCGGTTACTCGTGCGCAAAGCCGTCTGATGATGCATCGCATCCAGAAGGACTGGTGTGCACTGGCTGATACCATTCTGAATCCGGCCAGCAAAGAAGCTGCTGTCACCAAGGCCCGTAAAGAGCTGCGTGAAGGTTTGATCGGTATTTCTCCGATCTTCTCCGAAAAGCCGTTCTTTATGAGTGAAGAATTCACACTGGTGGATTGCTGTGTGGCTCCAGTGCTGTGGCGTCTTCCTATTATGGGTATCGAGCTGCCAAAGCAGGCCAAGGATATTCTGGCTTATGCAGACCGACTGTTTGAGCGTGAATCCTTCCGCGAAAGTCTGTCCGAAGTTGAAAAGGAAATGCGCGTCTAACGCTCATTTCTGATTTACACTGAAGGGAGTGGTTATACACTCCCTTTTTTGTTGCTGACTGTTTTTGGCTGCCATGTTTAGGTTGGCGATAGTTATCTGGTAGAGGTTGTTTCATGAGTATGACGAGCAGTCGTCCTTATATTATCCGGGCTTTGTATGACTGGATTGTGGAGAACGATTGTACTCCTTACCTTCTGGTGGATTCCCACTGGCCGGGAGTGCATCTGCCGGATCGCTTTGCGGATGATGATCAGGTGGTGCTGAATGTCTCACCTTTGGCTGTTCGTGAGCTGGAGCTGGGTAATGATGCAATCTCCTTTATGACTCGTTTTGGTGGTGTGGCCTATCACGTGTATGTGCCGTCGGATGGTGTGATGGCGATTTATGCCCGCGAGAATGGTCAGGGTATGGTGTTCGAGATGGATGCTTACCCAGAGCAGGAAGAGGGTGTGATTGTCGAGGATGCGCCTGTAGTGGAATCTGCGTTGAAGCCGGTTACTGCTCTAAAGTCTGTTGATTCTTCTGATGATGACAAGACGCCGCCTCCGCCAAAAGGTGGTGGTCGACCATCTTTGAAGGTTGTGAAATAAATAAGCCCGCGAAAGCGGGCTTATTTATTTGAAGGGTTTGAAATCAGCGGATGTATTCAAACACTTTCACGATTTTTTGTACGCCATAGGAATCGCGAACAAGGGCAACTGCCTGATCTGCTTCACCAGATGTAACCAGCCCCATTAAATAGACAATGCCATTCTCGGTAATCACTTTGACGCGAGAGGATGGGAACTCTTTTTCGGCAACCATGCGGCCTTTGATTTTGGTGGTCAGCCAGGTGTCGCTGGAGCGCACCAGGCTTGTGGTTGGTCCGGCAATCTCCAGTTCATTGATCACTTTGCGAACTTTCAGGGCCTGTTTAGCAATCGAGCCGGCTTCCTGTTTCAGCTCTGCGGTTGGCACCTGTCCGGCCAGCAGGACATAACCATTAAAGCTGACCACTACAATATGGCTTTTTTTAAGGTCCGGATTGGCCTTGTCGATATTGACGGCGACCACGGTTTCTATCCGTTGGTCATCCATCCAGGAGCCCCAGGTGCGGCTGCCCTGGTCTTCGTGTATTGGCCCTTCTTTTACGGCGGATACAGTGGTTGCGCAGCCATTCAAAACAAGCAGTGCACAGGCCACAAGTGGCAGTAAGATTTTCATATTGTTTTGTCCCTGTAATTACCGCTTTGCGTGCTTACTCAGCACTGCCAAAAAGATATTCATCGATCAGGTCGCACAGGCAGTGCAGGATCACCATGTGCAGTTCGTGGATGCGAGGCTCGCTTTGTGCCGGGGCGCGAATCTCGACATCTTCATTCTGCAATAGTCGTGTGCAGTTGCCACCATCCATTCCGGTCAGGGCGATAACGGAAAGCTCACGATCGTGAGCTGACTGAATGGCCTGAACCAGACTGGAGGATTGCCCGCTGGCGGAGATCAGCAGGAGCACATCGCCGGGCTGGCCCAGTGCACGAATCTGCTTGGAGAACACTTCGTGATAGCTGTAGTCGCTGGAGATGGATGTCAGCGTTGAAGTGTCGGTACTTAAGGCAATAGCTGGCAGCCCAGGACGTTCACGCTCATAGCGGTTAAGCAGGCTGGAGGAAAAAATCTGTGCCAGTGCAGCGGAGCTGCCATTGCCGCAGACAAGGATCTTCCCTTCATTAATTAATGAATGAACCATCAGCTCGGCCGCCTGGCCGATCAGTGGGGGAAGTTCTTCCGCGGCGCGTATTTGTGCATCAATGCTGTCCGAGAAGTGACTGGTTATGTGGTCAAGCATGTCACTGGGTCCTGGTGATCCGCTTTCGTCCGGAAAATAATGTTCTCAGACAGATTGTTTACCATGAAAACATTTCACAAAAAATATAGGTGTGATGCTTTCAGGCTCCAAAGGCGTTTTTTATCCAGCTTACCTTATTTCCCTTGTCAGGTGGTGATGCTGGCTGGATGGTGATTGTATCAAAACGGCAGGGAAATCTGTCAGTGAGTTTGAAAGTTTGCAAGTAATGTTGAGCTGTATTGCAGAGGCGCTTCTGTTTTTGGTGGTGAACGGACTCCGCTGCTGAGCCAAATTTCTCACCGTTTCGGTAACGGACTTCAACAAAAACAATGGTTTCCTGCTCCTGCATAACCAGATCGAGTTCACCCAGTTTGCAGGCGTAATTGCGCTCTCTAAGTTTCAGGCCCTCACTCAGCAGGTGAGCGAGAGCCTGATTTTCTGCGTCATATCCCTTCTTGTTCCTGATTTTGGATGTCCAGAACATCGATTTTAAAGTCCGGATTGAGGCTGGCTTCTTTGGTCAGGGTTGATGGTCGACCATTTCGGAAATATTGCCAGCTCAATTCACGGTTGACCTCTCGGGTCGGCGAGATAGTCAGCATGCCGGTGAGTCCGTACATCTTGGCGCCATCGGACTGAGCCAACTGTTCCAGACGGGGATAAATGCGCCAGGCATCTGCACCCAAAGCATAGAGTGGAGCGAGCGCGCTCTGGCTCTCTCTCCAGCTGGACTGGATGCTGGATTTGAGATTGGAGCGCTCGGTAAACCATGGCATCAGGGGGATTCGGATGTCGTTCAGATCGCGATCCTGAATGCTATCCACCTGGCCGCTGTACATGCTGGAGATGGTGTAAACAGGCAGGTTGTAGGCAAAGTAAAAATCCAATGCCGGCTTGAGCTGACGCCCCTGGGATGGGCTGCCAGCAACAAAGATCATATCGATATCTTCACGGCGTCTTGGCGTATACTCCACTTTTTGTCCCAGCAGGCGGCTGAGGCTGTTGGCGCGTTTGAAGCTGCCGTTGACCAGTAGAGCTTCACTGGTAGAGCTGTTGTAGTCGCCATTGCTTTTGTAGCTGTAAGGGGTGATGGTTTCTCCACCCAGGCGAACCCACTCCTCATTAAAGCTTTCTGCAACACGTTGCCCCCATTCGCTATCCACGGCCAGAATGATCGGGCTGCGATAGCCATCTTCCCAAGCGCGCTGTGCGGAAGTTTTGGCTTCGCTTTCTGAGGAGAGTCCCAGTTGGTAAATAGGAGCTTCAAAGCCTGCTTCGGAAACCTGGTTCAGGATCAGCCAAGGTACGGTTACGCTGGTCTGGCTTGCCAGAGCGTCACTGGCTACGCTGCGGCGCAGTGGGCCGATAATCAGTTCCGCACCTTCTGCCTGAGCCTGGGTTAACAGTGCGGCAGGGTTCTGTCCTTCGGTATCGTAAAAGGTCAGTTCAGGTTGCGTTATGTTGGTCGTGCGGGAGAAGGAGCTGTAGTAGGCGGCAAGCAGGCCGTCACGAACCGCACCTCCCGCAGCTCCTTGTGGGCCGGTTAGAGGCAAAAGCACAGCGATGTGTGCCGGCTTGTAGGCGGGTGTTGTTTGCAGGGCAATGATACTTGCTGGCAGGTTTTTATTAGCCTGGGAGTTAATCCAGCGCATCTGCCAGCTGGCAATTTCAGCCAGCTGCTGAGACAGCTCGGAAGGTGTCCGGTAGATGTCGGCAAGTTCCAGCCAGGGTTGCATGGCCGGATTAGTGTTGTTGCTAAGAAGCAGCTCAAGTTCTTCTGTCGGGAGTTGCAGCAGGTAGTCCCAGAGTTGGGTGTAGGTTTCTTTCGGTGTGGACGGGTTATCCAGAGCCTGACTAAGAATGTTGATGGCAATCTGGTACTGACCTTCCAGGCCAGCCAGTTGGGCGCTCAAAAGGTTGAATTTGCGTTGCAGCTGGGAAGGCAGGCGGTTGTAATCGACAGCATTCAGCCAGGCTTTGGCGGTAGTCGGCTGATTAAGCTTGATATAGCCTTGCGCGTTCAGCAGGCGAAACAGATTGTTGTCTGCGGCGGTCAGCTGGGATTCGTTAACAATGCTTAACAGGCTGACAGCTTCTTGCGGATTGCTGGAAATAAGCAGGTTGGCCGCTTTTAGGTAAAGTGCGCTGCGTTTTGGTTCGCGTGCCTGTTCGGCGGCTTTGATCAGCTGCTCACTGTTATTCTCTATGGCAGCAGTTGTGCCGGAGTCGATCTGTGTGCCCGGCTTTGGCTGGGACGAGCAGGCTGCCAGAAATGACAGGGGCAGCGCGAGTAATAAGATTTTGATCCAGTGCTGTGAACTCACGTTGTGGAGGCCCTTCTGGCAAAATGGGTGGATTAGCACTGGATTTTAACTGAGACGGTTCAGGGGCTCCACAGTCTCCGCAAGGTTTTCCTGGGTGATAATGCCCGGAATGGATTTGGAAAGGTTGGCAATAAGGTTTTTGTATGAGTGATAAAGCGGTAGCCGGTGAGCTCTATGTGGTAGCGACGCCGATTGGCAATCTGGCCGACCTGTCTCCAAGAGCGAAAGATATTCTGATGAGTGTGGATGTGATTGCGGCGGAAGATACCCGCCATACATCCAAGCTGCTTGGTCATTTTGGCATCCGTCGTCAGTTATTGGCCTGCCATGATTACAACGAACGTGAGCGCAGTGAGCAGATTGTAAAGCGTCTGCAGGCGGGTGAATCGGTTGCGTTGGTGTCGGATGCTGGCACGCCTCTGATCTCTGATCCGGGTTATCACCTCGTCAATGCTGTGCGTGAAGCAGGGTTGAAGGCTGTGCCGGTTCCGGGTGCCTGTGCGATGGTGGCGGCGCTGAGTGTGTCGGGCCTGCCTTCCGATCGTTTCTTTTTTGAAGGTTTTTTGCCGGCTAAGGGTTCCGGTCGGCGCAAGCGCATAACGGAATTGGCAGATTTTGCTCATACCTGGATCGTGTATGAGTCTCCGCATCGTATTACCGATATGCTGGATGATATGTTCACCGTTCTGGGTGGCGATCGTCGATTGGTGCTGGCCCGGGAGCTGACCAAAACGTTTGAAACAGTTTTGTCGGGCACGGTTGCCGAGTTGCAGAAGATTCTGGCAGAAGATACCAATCAGCAGCGTGGTGAGTTTGTCGTGCTGGTGCAGGGGGCGCCTAAGTCTGACATTCTTGATGAGGAAGTGACTGAGGAAGCTTTGCGAATTATGACGGTGCTGGTTGAAGAGTTGCCGTTGAAGCAGGCCAGCCAGATTGCAGCGAAACTAACCGGCCTTAAGTCCAAGCCTCTTTATAAGGCAGGGTTGGCATTAAAAGGCGACTGAGGTTTTTTAGCAACCTTAGTCTGGCGGCAAGGTCAGCCAGTGCAGGCTGGCCAGCCCCTCAATGCATATCTCGACGGCCAGTGCTGTTACCAGCAGTCCCATAACGCGAACCAATACTGCTGTGCCGTTCTCCCCCAATAGTTTGAAAATTCGATCAGCTGCACGCATAAGCAGCCAGGCAAACAGTAATACCATCAACATTAATAAGGCGGTAATGCTTTGCTCGATCGGAGGGTGGAGGCGGTTGTCCGTTAAAATAATAATGGCTGTTAAAGCGCCCGGGCTGGCCAGTGAGGGAATCGCTAATGGAAAAACAGCGACATCGTGACCGGGTTCGCTGTGTCCGCCTGTATATTCTTCCTGTTCGGGTTTGAAGATCATTTGCAGGCCGAATAAAAACAGTACGATTCCTCCAGCGATCTGAAATGCGCCAAGACGAATACCGATGGCGTGTAACAGCATTTGCCCGACCAGTAAAAATCCCAACATGATCAGTGCGCTGTAAAACGCAGCCCGCAAGGCGATGGCGGCCTTTTTCTCTGGCGAATAGCGGCGGGTTACGGAGAGAAAAAGAGGCAGGCTTCCGACTGGGTCGATGACTGCGAACAGCAGAATAAAGTCATGGGCAATGTTTGAGAGCATGGGGTGTTATTTACGCGTTTCGACCCGAAGTGGGAAAAATAGTCAAAATACGGGCTTGAGGCGCATCGGGGGTTCCGGTATTCTCCGCCGTCCGCAAGATGGCCGGACAGTCGCTGTTCTCAATTGTGTTTACATGGTTGGGGAGGGAGGAAAGTCCGGGCTCCACAGGACAGAGTGCCAGGTAACGCCTGGGGGGCGAAAGCCTACGGAAAGTGCCGCAGAGAGTAGACCGCCTAAATCAGCTTTGCTGATCGGTAAGGGTGAAAGGGTGCGGTAAGAGCGCACCGCATCGCTGGTAACAGCGCATGGCAGGGTAAACCCCACTCGGAGCAAGACCAAATAGGTGTTCTTTGGCGTGGTCCGCGCTGAACACGGGTAGGTTGCTTGAGGTGTACGGCGACGTGCATCCCAGATGAATGGCTGTCGAGGCTTCTTTGAAGCTGAACAGAACCCGGCTTACAGGCCATCTTGCGGGCCTTTTTTCTTTCAGGTGTTTTGGTAAACATCTGCCTTCTGCCAGTTTCATGGCTATCTTCTTTGCTTTTTCAGTTTGTTGTTGTCGGATTGATGCTGTTTGTCTTCTGTGAATCTTTTTTTATTTGTTAAGAAGATTCTCATCATCGACGGGCAGGCGCTTCATTTTGTTCAGGTTTTCCATTTTTACCCACTCGTTAATGTATTTGTAACTGCCTGATTTGCTGGGTTTTTGTCTGGTTTGTTGCGGTTTTGGCGGGGTTTTGCGTATTTCTATAGTGTGATACAGTGGGTCAGAGTGGATAAATGTGGGAAAGTTTGGAGGCCTGGGCCAAAGCACCCCTGAGCGGGTAAGCAGTCTTGAGCAGGTCAATGGCTTGAGCTGGTTAAACAGCGGGGAACGTTCGTGTTTCGTGGCGTAAATGCTCTCAATATGGATGCCAAAGGGCGGTTAGCTGTGCCGACACGCTACCGGTCTGTCCTGAGCGAACGCTGTGAAGGTCATTTGGTCGCAACGATCGATACAGAAGAGAAGTGTCTTCTGATCTATCCCGTCGATGAATGGGATCAGATTCAGGCCAAGATTGAATCCCTGCCAAGCTTTCACCCTATGACTCGCCGTATTCAGCGTCTTTTGATCGGACATGCAACTGATCTGGAAATGGACGCAAACGGTCGGGTATTGATTCCACCCCTGTTACGCGAATATGCCGGTCTGCAGAAAAAGACCGTGTTGCTCGGACAAGGGAAGAAATTCGAACTCTGGGATGAAGAGTGCTGGAATAAGCGGCGCGATGCCTACCTCCAGGAAAGTGATGGAGAAGGCGGAACACCTGAAGAGTTACAGACGCTTTCGCTATAGCGCCTCTGGGGGAACCCGCAGGCGCTGATGCTCGTTTTGTGGCGAGAGTGTCGTCGACAGATTGACGTAAAGAGTATGAGCAAAGAAGTACAAGACAAGCAGTTTCGCCATAAGACAGTGCTGCTTGATGAGGCTGTTGAATGTCTGATCGGTGATCAGAACGGTCTTTATGTAGATGGCACCTTTGGCCGTGGTGGCCATAGTCGTCTGATTTTGTCCGCTCTAGGAGAAGGCGGTCGTTTGATGGGTATTGATAAAGACCCGGAAGCGATTGCAGTGGCGGAACAGTTGATGGCGGAAGATCAGCGTTTCCGTATCTGCCACGGCTCCTTTGCCCGCATTAAAGAGTTTGCCGGCGAAGAGAAAGTGGACGGTATTCTGCTGGATCTTGGTGTCTCATCCCCGCAGCTGGATGATGCCAGCCGCGGCTTCAGCTTTATGAATGATGGTCCGCTGGACATGCGGATGGATACCAGTCGTGGCATGAGTGCTGCTGATTGGCTGGCAACCGCTGAAGAAGATGAGATCACTGATGTGATCAAACGCTTTGGCGAGGAGAAGTTCGGACGCCGGATGGCCAAGGCCATTATTGCCGAGCGTCAGGTAACACCGATTACCACGACCGCGCGACTGGCCAAGATTATTGCGGAGGCCAATCCGGTCTGGCCCAAGAAAATACATCCGGCCACCAAAGCATTTCAGGGTATCCGGATTTTCATCAACAGCGAGCTTGATGATCTGGAGCGGGTAATGGAAGACAGTCTGGAGTTGCTGAAGCCTGGTGGCCGACTGGTCATCATCAGCTTCCACTCACTGGAAGACCGCATGGTTAAGCGTTTTATCCGTCGCCACGAAAAAGGTGACGAGGTACCAAGCTGGGTGCCTCTCACCGATGAACAGCTGAATCGCAAGCTGAAGAGTGTAGGTAAAGCTAGAAAACCCGGCCCTGTGGAAGTCTCCGCCAACGCCCGGGCCCGCAGTGCAGTAATGCGGGTTGCGGAGCGTCTGGCGTAATGAGCATGGATGAGATCAGGCGCTGGCTGGATGCCACTCCGCTGCTGGTGCTCCGGCAGCAGATCAGCGCGCCTGTCTTGATTTTGTTTTTACTGGTTCTGATGTCGGCTGTTGGGGTGACCTATACGGCTTATCTGAACCGGCAGGCATTTCATCAATTGCAAACCCAATTGATGGAAAAAAATGCCTTGCAGGAAGAGTGGGGACAGCTGCTTTTGCAACACAGCACGCTGACCTCCCATGGACGGGTCGAGACTATCGCCCGTGATCAGTTAAACATGGATGTGCCCGGGCAAAGCCGGGTATTGGTGGTGCAGCCATGACTGCTGTCGCCAGGGTAAAGGATGACAAAGCAACCGTGAAAAAGGACGCGCAGACGGTTTCTTATACCGGCCGCTTTCGCCTTGTTCAGGCCGTTATGGTGCTGGCGCTGCTGGTTGCCTGTGGCCGTGTTGCATTTCTGCATACGGAAGATCGCTCGTTCCTGAAAGGTGAGGGCGATAAGCGCACGGTGCGTGAAGAGGTTTTGCCTGCACACCGCGGCATTATTTTTGATCGCAATGGTACGCCACTGGCGGTCAGTACTCCGGTTATCTCACTCTGGTTTGATGGCCGCATCCTGAAAAAGGATGAGCCCAAGTTGCCGGATTTGGCCAAAGCGCTTGGGATGCCGGAGGATGAGCTCAAAACCAAGGTGGCCAACAGCGCCAAGCGCGGATTTGTGTACCTGGGGCGGCAATTCAAACCCCGTGAAGCTAAAGCGGTGTTGGGTCTAAAGGTTCCCGGTGTTTATGGACAGCCGGAGTACAAACGTTTTTACCCGGCTGGTGAAGTGACTTCTCAGCTGATTGGTCTGACCAATATTGATGATAACGGTCAGGAAGGCATTGAGCTGGCACTGGATGAGTGGTTGTCCGGTACCCCTGGAGAAGTTCAGGTTATCAAAGATCGTAAAGGTCAGGTGATCCGTGAAGCCGATGTGCTGAAGAGCGCTGAACCGGGCAAAGAGGTCAAGCTCAGCATTGATCTGCGACTCCAGTATCTGGCGTACCGGGAACTGTTAAAGGCGGTTCAGGAACACAAGGCCACTGCGGCATCTCTGGTGATGCTGGATGTGAAAACCGGTGAAGTGCTGGCCATGGTGAATCAGCCTTCATTCAACCCGAATAACCGGGGCGCAATGAATATTGCTGCGCTGCGTAACCGGGCGATTACCGACCAGTTTGAACCTGGCTCTGTTATCAAGCCATTTGCGATTGCGGCAGCGCTGGAGTCTGGTCGGTATCATGCCAACAGCACGATCAAGCTGTCTCCGGGACGGCTGCGGGTTGGACGGGATACGGTTAAGGATCCAAGGGATTACGGTACTCTGGATCTGGCAGGAATTTTGGCCAAGTCCAGTAACGTAGGTATGACCAAGATGGCACTGGATATCGGTGCCGAACCGCTGGTGTCGATGTATCAGCGGGTTGGTTTTGGTCAGTCCACCGGGGTGATGTTTCCGGGTGAAAGTCTCGGGGTTATTCCGCTGAGACCCAAGTGGCGGCCAATTGAGACCGCCACTATCTCGTATGGTTACGGCATTACCGTAACCACGCTGCAGTTGGCTCAGGCCTATGCAGTGCTGGCGAATAAAGGTGTGTCTGTTCCGATCAGCATTATCCGGCAGGATGTGCCGGAGGTGGGCGAGCAGGTGATGGCGCCTGAGATTGCTGATGCCGTGCTGGATATGATGGAAACGGTCGCCAGCCGCGATGGTACGGCCCGCCGGGCACGCATCAAAGGTTACAAAGTAGCCGGCAAGACCGGGACTTCCAAGAAGCTGGAAGCCGGTGGCTACTCGGATGACAACTATATTTCCCTGTTTGCTGGCGTGGCGCCGGCAGACAATCCCCGCGTGGCGGCGGTCATCATGGTGGATGGCGCCAGTGCGGGGGCTTTTTATGGTGGCGTTGTGGCAGCTCCGGTGTTTTCCCGGGTTGTCGAAGAAGCCTTGCGTGTTCTTGGGGTTCCCCCGGACAGCGCAGGCATCAAGCAGATGCTGGCTGACAACGTTAAAAACTCCAGGAATGAAGGTTAATGACTGATTTCATAAAGGAAAATCGTCTGACCCTGAATCGGCTGCTGGCCTGGCTGGGACTTCAGCCGCAAGCGGCTGATACTGCGTTGTCGGGCATTGCCACCGACAGCCGCAGGGTTCGCAGTGGCGATCTTTTCCTTGCTCTGCCCGGTCTGGCATCCGATGGGCGTGATTACATAGAAGCTGCCGCAGCTCAGGGAGCTGCCGCGATTCTTGCTGAAGGGGGGCGGGAGTTGCCCGAGCCCGGTATTCCGGTTGTGGCTGTGGATAACCTTCATACCCAGGCTGGTGATCTGCTGGATAAGGCGTTTGGTCATCCCACCGGTGAGGTAAAGGTAATCGGTGTCACTGGAACCAATGGCAAATCCTCCACAGTTCATTTCCTCGGTTGCCTGCTGGATAAGCTCAGCAGCGGCTGTGGACTGATGGGAACCCTTGGGCAGGGCCGTGTCGGTGAGCTTCAGGATATGGGGAACACAACGGCTGACCTGTTGAGTACCCAGCGCTTTATGGCGGATATGCGTGACCAGAAGGTTGGCTGGGTAGCGATGGAAGTTTCCTCCCATGGTCTGGATCAGGGGCGCACCCATGGCATCAGCTTTGATACGGCAGTCTTCACCAATCTGACCCGCGATCATCTGGATTACCACGGTTCCATGGAAGCTTACGCTGAAGCCAAGGCGCTTTTGTTTAACCGTCCCGGTCTTAAGTATGCGGTGATCAATCTGGACGATGAGTGGGCAGAGACGATTCGCAGCCGTGTGCCTGCGAGCGTGCAGTGCCTAGCAGTCTCTCTGGAAAACCCTTCCGCTGATATGTACCTGGAAAATATCCAGCTTCACCCTCAGGGAATGGCCGCAGATATCGTCTCTCCATGGGGCAAAGGGCATCTGGAAAGTGGCCTGCTTGGGCGTTTTAACCTCAGCAACCTGTTGGGCGTTATTGGTGTGATGGGACTGCAGGGCTTTGCACTGGATGATGTGCTGAAGGCTGTTCCTTCATTGACCAGTGTTCCTGGTCGCATGGAGTGCTTTGGTGGTGGCGATCAACCTACGGTGGCTGTGGATTACGCCCATACCTCTGATGCTTTGAAGAGTGTGCTATCTGCTCTGCGAGAGCACGGTGGCAAGAATGTGATCTGCGTGTTTGGCTGCGGCGGTGATCGTGATCGTGGCAAGCGTCTTTTGATGGCGCAGGCCGCCTGTGCCGGCGCTGATAAGGTGGTCATCACCACAGATAATCCGCGTTCTGAAAATCCCGAAGCGATTATTGATGATGCGCTCTCTGGTCTGAACGGGCATCAACTGGAAAAGGTGACCGTTGTCGTTGATCGTGCCCAGGCCATTCGACAGGCTATCACTGATGCATCCGCTGGTGATGTTGTTTTGATTGCCGGCAAGGGCCACGAAACCTATCAGGAAATTATGGGCGTCCGTTACCCGTTCAGTGACGTTGAAGAAGTTCGCAATGTTCTTTCTGGAGTGACTCTCGCGGGAGGTGAGGCATGATTGCAGCAAAGACTCTATCTGAGCTGGCCGGCGCGCTTCCGGGGCAGTTGCTTGGCAGTGATGCAACGATCACCTCGATCAGCATTGATACTCGTACCGTTGAACCGGGGCAGCTGTTTGTTGCGATCAAAGGCCCGAACTTTGACGGCCACAACTATGTTCAGGCGGCCCTGGATAAAGGTGCGGCTGGCGTGATCGTCAGTGAAGATCGTGGTGCTCACCCTGCGGTGCTGGTAAATGATACAGAAAAGGCTTTAAGCCAGACCGGCGTTCTAAATCGCGATGCGTTCCAGGGCACGGTTCTTGGGGTGACTGGCAGCAGTGGTAAAACCTCTGTGAAGGAGATGCTGGCAGCGATTTTCAGCCAGGTTGCGCCAACGCTTTCTACTGTCGGTAACCTGAATAATTATTACGGCGTGCCTGTCACGCTTTCCAGGCTCACAAGCGAACATCAGTTTGCTGTTATCGAGATGGGAACCAACAGTCCGGGTGAAATTGCTCACCTGACTGAGATTGTTCGTCCTCATATCGCCATTGTGAATAACGCCAGTATTTCCCATGTGGCGGGTCTTGGCAGTTTGATGGGCATTGTTGAGGAAAAGGGTGCGATCTTTGATCACCTGACTTCCGAAGGTACGGCCATTGTGAATCTGGATGACGCACATTGCGGTGTCTGGATTGAACGCATTGCGAAAAATGCCGGCTGTCGTGTATTGAGTTTCAGCCTGAAAAACGAATCTGCAACCAGCTGGCCATCGGATATCACCACCGATGAAGAGGGTATGCACTTCACCCTCAATTTGGCAGGCAAGAAAACCCAGGTGAATCTGCAGTTCTGGGGTAAGCATCAGGTTGCCAATGCCTGTGCTGCAGCGGTGATGGCCCATGCGGCCGGTCTGGATATTGAGACTATTGCTGCTGGTCTTGGGGCAGCGCGCCCTTACGCCCGTCGTGGTCAGCGTTTCCGTTCTGAGAACGGGGCGATGATTATTGATGAAAGCTACAACGCTAATCCGGATTCTACCAAGGCCTCCATTGATGCCCTGGCGGACTGCAGCGGTTACCGCATGCTGGTTCTGGGTGAACTGTCTGCTGAACATTATCTGAATCGTGATGAAGGCATCCGCATGCATCGCGAACTGGGTGAATACGCCAGTCAGGCCGGCATTGATCATGTGCTGACCTGTGGTGAACTGTCGGCACATGTGCATGACACTTTCAGCGGCGAGGGGCAGCACTTCTCTGAGAAGAATGCCCTGATTGATTGGCTGAAGCCGCATCTGAATGCTGGTGTGGTGGTACTGGTTAAAGGCTCCATGCTGACTGGCATGAATGATGTCGTGACCGCCTGTATCGCCAAAACCGAACCATCTATACATTCTCATTTAAGTTCTGACTCAGCTCAGACGGCCAGTGCGGCCGGAACCATGGAGGGAGCCTGATGCTCTACTGGCTCGCGGACATTCTAAGCAGCTATTACAGCGGCTTTGGGGTTTTTAAATATCTGACCCTGCGTGCAATTCTGGGTGTGCTGACGGCACTGGCGTTCTCGCTGGTGTTCGGTCCGGTGATGATCCGTAAACTCAGCTTCTACCAGATTGGTCAGGCGGTGCGTGATGATGGTCCGCAATCCCATCTGAGCAAGGCTGGCACCCCAACAATGGGTGGTGCGCTGATTCTTGCCGCGATTACTATCAGTACCCTGCTGTGGGCCAACCTGAATAACCTCTATGTGTGGATTACTCTGGGCGTAACGCTGGCATTTGGTGCCATCGGCTGGGTGGATGACTATCGGAAGGTGGTTGAGAAGAACTCCCGTGGTCTGCCGGCCAAGTGGAAGTATTTCTGGCAATCCGTGTTTGGTCTTGGTGCTGCGTTGGTTCTTTATCTCACACCGCAGGCTCCTGTTGAGACGGCTCTGATTGTTCCTTTCTTCAAAAACGTAGCGATTCCTCTCGGTGCCTTCTTTGTTGTACTGACTTATCTGGTCATTGTCGGTACCAGTAATGCGGTGAACCTGACTGATGGTCTGGACGGTCTGGCAATTATGCCAACCGTTATGGTGGCGGCAGCACTGGGTATCTTTGCTTACCTGAGTGGTCACAGTGAATTCTCGACTTATCTGAATATTCCGCATATTCGAGGCTCCGGCGAGCTAGTAGTGTTTACCGCCGCAATTGTTGGCGCGGGGCTCGGCTTCCTCTGGTTTAACACCTATCCGGCTCAGGTGTTTATGGGCGACGTAGGTGCGCTGGCACTGGGTGCTGCACTGGGCGTGATTGCGGTTATCGTTCGTCAGGAGATTGTGCTGTTCATCATGGGCGGTGTGTTCGTTATGGAAACCGTCTCCGTAATCTTGCAGGTGGCTTCGTTTAAGCTGACCGGTCGTCGTATTTTCCGGATGGCACCGATTCACCATCACTTCGAGCTGAAAGGCTGGCCGGAACCTCGAGTGATTGTACGTTTCTGGATTATCAGCCTGATTCTGGTGCTGATTGGTCTGGCAACCCTGAAACTGCGTTAAAAAGGATAAAGGCGTGAGTGGTCATTTGATCAGTAGCGACAGGCAGAGAATCGTCGTCGGTCTTGGCAAGACCGGACTGGCCTGTGCGCGCTGGCTGTATCGGGCCGGTACACCTTTCCGGGTTGTGGATACCCGTGCCAACCCGCCGGGTCTGGATGAGCTGCAACGTGAATGCCCCGGAGTGGAGGTTGTTTGCAGCCCATTGGATGCAGAGCTTTTATCCACCGCTGATGAGTTGATTGTCAGCCCGGGCCTTTCCCTGAAAGAGCCAGCTATAGCCGCTGCGATTGAAGCCGGCGCTAAAGTGGTTGGTGATATTGAACTGTTCTGCCGGGAAGTGACTGCACCAATCGTTGCGATCACCGGTTCCAACGGCAAAAGCACAGTGACCACTCTCGTGGGACTGATGGCAGAAAAGGCCGGTGTGCGCGTTGGCGTGGGCGGCAATATCGGCCTGCCGGTTCTTGAGATGCTGGAACAGGGTGAAAAAGACCTTTATGTTCTGGAGCTGTCCAGCTTCCAGCTGGAAACCACGCATTCCCTGCGAGCAAAAGCCGCCACAGTTCTGAACGTGACTCCTGATCATATGGATCGGTACGCGTCACTGGTTGAGTATCATCAGGCCAAGCATCGTATCTATCGTGGTTGCGAAGGCGCGGTTTATAACCGTGATGATGCCCGAACTACGCCTCTGATTCCTGAAGCCGTTAATGTTCTTTCGTTTGGTACCGGACGTCCGCCGGGTTTGAAAGACTTTGGTCTGCTGACAGAAGACGGTGAAACCTGGCTGGTGCAGGGGCTTGAAAAGCTGCTGCCAGTTTCTGAAATGAAGATCCGCGGGCAGCATAACTACGCCAACGCTATGGCAGCTTTGGCCCTAGGCTCATTGGCCGGTTTACCAATGATGGCCATGCTGGACGCTCTGCGCGAGTTTCCCGGTCTTGCCCACCGCTGTGAGTGGGTGGCTGATATCAATGGTGTTGGCTGGTTTAACGATTCCAAAGCAACCAATGAAGGCGCAACCGTTGCGGCTATTGAAGGTCTGGGTATAGGCCTCACCGGTAAAATTATTCTGATTGCCGGTGGCGATGGCAAAGGTGCAGACTTCACGGAGCTGAAACCTTCGGTCCAGCGTTATGTGAAAGACGTGCTGGTAATGGGCGTCGATGGTCCTCGACTTGCTGAAGCTGTGGGCAGTGTTGCACCTGTGCAGCGGGTTGTGGATATGGCTGATGCCGTTGCCAAGGCGAAGGCGCTGGCAACGGAAGGTGATATTGTTCTGCTGGCTCCAGCCTGCGCCAGCTTTGATATGTTTGATGGCTTTGAGCATCGTGGTGCGGTGTTCCGTGAACAGGTGGAGGCGCTGCATGGCTGACAGTACCTTCTCTGACCTTTTCTATCGCCTGCAAAACAGTGATCGCCCGCTGGACACCGTCCTGCTGGGTGTTTTTATCTGCTGTCTGGCGCTTGGGTTGGTGATGGTCTCTTCGGCTTCGCTCAGTGTCTCCATGGATATGAACGGTGATCCGTTCTATTTCGCCATTCGTCAGGGCATCTATATCGGTATAGGCCTGGTGGCCATGCTGATCTGCATGACCATTTCTATCGAGAGCTGGTTCAAGCTGGCACCGCTGGCATTGGTTGTGTCGGTAACTCTATTGATTGCCGTACTCTTTGTTGGCCGTGAGGTAAATGGCAGTATTCGCTGGCTGCCACTGGGTTTCTTTAACCTACAGC
Organism: Parendozoicomonas haliclonae; assembly: GCF_900174585.1. Lineage (GTDB taxonomy): Bacteria > Pseudomonadota > Gammaproteobacteria > Pseudomonadales > Endozoicomonadaceae > Sansalvadorimonas > Sansalvadorimonas haliclonae. The sequence continues at coordinate 376,800 of NZ_FWPT01000001.1, forward strand.
CTTCGGAAGTGGCCAAGGTGGGCGTGGTGATTTATATCGCCTCTCTGCTCTCGCGCAAGATTGATGAGGTGCGCGGTGAGGGCCTTTGGGGCTTTGCCCGTCCAATTGTGATTCTGGGGATTGTCGGTGTGCTTCTGCTGCTGGAGCCGGACTTTGGTTCTACGGTTGTGATCGCCGGCGCGATTATGGGGATGATTTTTCTGGCTGGTGTAAGAAAACGCATCTTCGTGGTTTTGACTCTGGGCGTGGTGGCTCTTGGCGCTTTGCTGATCTGGCTGGCACCTTACCGGGTAAAACGATTAACGTCCTATACCGACCCCTGGGCCGATCAGTTTGGAAGCGGTTATCAGTTGACCCAATCCCTGATCGGCTTTGGCCGCGGCGGAATTACCGGCGAAGGTTTGGGTGACAGTATTCAGAAGCTGTTCTTCCTGCCGGAAGCTCATACCGATTTTATCTTTTCTGTTGTTGCAGAAGAGTTCGGTTTGATCGGCGCGGTGATGATTGTCTGCCTGCTGTTCTTTATTGCCTGGCGGGCCATGGAGATTGGTCAGTTGGCGGAAAAGGCCGGGCAATTGTTTTCCGGCTATATGGCTTATGGCCTCGGGCTGCTGTTTGGCAGTCAGGTTTTTATTAATGTCGGTGTCAGCAGTGGACTGCTGCCGACAAAAGGGCTGGCTCTGCCTTTGTTCAGTTATGGCGGCAGTAGCCTGATTATGAACTGTGTGGCCATCGGATTATTGATGCGCATAGATTATGAAAGACGTACGGCTGGTGCCGTGCGTGCAGTAAAGAAGAAGCATATTGAAGGGGAGGTTGCCCATGGCTGAGCATGCCCTTTCAACAGACGCCCCTTCAAAAGAAGCACCATTATTTATTGTGATGGCTGGTGGTACCGGCGGTCATATCTTCCCGGCTCTGGCTGTTGCGGACGAACTCAAGAAACAGGGGTTCCGCATCCACTGGCTGGGCACCCGCGATGGTATGGAAGCGGATCTGGTTCCTAAATACGGTTATGACATTACCTTTATGCCGGTCAAAGGTGTTCGTGGTAACGGTCTGAAAGCTCTGGTGCAGGCACCGTTTCGCGTTGCACTGTCCCTTTGGCATGCCGTTCGGGTTATGAAGCGCGAGAAGGCGGTCGCGGTATTGGGAATGGGCGGTTTTGTATCTGGTCCTGGCAGTGTTGCTGCATGGTTGCTGAGAAAACCACTGGTTCTTCATGAGCAGAATGCGGTGCTTGGTTTGACCAACAAGATAGCCAGTCTGTTCGCCACGAAAAAGCTGGAAGCCTTCCCGGGTGCTTTCCCGGCCAAAGATAAGGCGATCTGTACCGGTAACCCGGTCAGAGAGATGATTGTTCCGGCTTCAGATCGCAATACTGACGGTGCTCTGCGTCTGCTGGTTCTGGGAGGCAGTCGCGGTGCTGTGGCCATCAATGAGATTGTGCCCAAGGCTCTGGCCCGACTGAATGGGCAGGGTGATAAGCCGGTTGTTGAGGTTAGGCATCAGACCGGTGCGGCGAATCATGAAGCCACCCAAAAGAATTATGAGCAGCTTGGTGTCACCGGCCGCGTTGATCCTTTTATTGATGATATGGCTGCGGCCTATGGCTGGGCTGATCTGGTTCTCTGCCGCTCCGGCGCCCTGACTGTGGCTGAGCTTGCTAATGCCGGCAAGCCTGCGGTACTGGTGCCTTATCCATGGCATAAGGATCAGCAGCAGCTGAAGAACGGTCGCTATCTCGCTGACAATGGTGCAGCCGTCATCCTTGAACAGAAAGCTATGACTGAAGATTCTCTGTGCGAATTGCTGTTGTCGTTTGCGAATGATCGACAGAAGCTGGTTGATATGGCCAACAAGGCTCAGGCCTGCGCACATCCAAATGCTACCCAGACCGTAGCGAAGTACTGCCGGGAGGTAGCTCATGTCTGAAAAGAACAAGCAAAATAAATCAGAGCAGCAGCTGACAATTCAGGCTCCGGTATTTGCCATACCGGAGATGCGCCGCATCCGTAATATCCATTTTATTGGTATTGGTGGCTCCGGCATGTGCGGTATTGCCGAGGTGCTCTGCAACCAGGGTTACGATATCTCTGGCTCTGATATTCGTGCTTCCAAGGTGACTGAACGACTGCAGTCTTTTGGTGTGCAGATTTTTATCGGTCATGAAGCATCTCATGTCGCTCATGCTGATGTTGTCGTTGTCTCTTCTGCAGTCAAGGAAGATAACCCTGAGCTGGTAGAGGCTAACGAAAAGCGTATTCCGGTGGTACCCCGCGCCCAGATGCTGGCGGAGCTGATGCGCTACCGTCACGGTATCGCCGTGGCCGGAACCCATGGTAAGACCACAACCACCAGTCTGCTGGCGTCTGTTCTTGGTCAGGGTGGCCTTGATCCAACCTTTATTATTGGTGGTCGTCTGAATTCGGCTGGTACCAATGCCCGACTGGGTGGCAGCCGTTATTTGGTGGCGGAAGCGGATGAAAGCGATGCTTCCTTCCTGCATCTGCAGCCAATGGTTTCCATCGTTACCAATATCGATGCCGACCATATGAGTACCTATGAAGGTGACTTTGGTCGTTTGAAGCAGACCTTCCTGGATTTTCTCCACAACCTGCCATTTTATGGTCTGGCTGTCGTCTGTATAGATGACCCGGTTGTGCGGGAGCTGCTGCCACAGATTAAACGTCAGGTGATCACCTATGGCTTCTCTGAAGATGCTGATTACCGGGCTGTTGATGTGCATCAGCAAGGTATGCACAACACCTATACGTTGCTGCGTAATGGCTCCGAGCCGGTGAAGGTCACTCTGAATATTCCGGGTGAGCATAATGTCCTGAACTCTCTGGCGACATTTGCCGTGGCTGCAGAAGAGGGAATCAGTGACGAGGATATTTGCCTCGGTCTGGCTGGCTTTGATGGTGTCGGTCGTCGCTTCCAGGTGTATGGCAACTACCAGACCGGTGTCGGCGAAGTCATGTTTGTGGATGACTATGGCCATCATCCTCGCGAAGTTGCTGCAACTATTGCCGCTATTCGCAAAGGCTGGCCGGAGAAGCGACTGGTCATGGTTTACCAGCCGCACCGTTACAGCCGTACCCGTGATCTGTATGAAGATTTTGTCGATGTGCTGTCGCAGGTCGATGTATTGCTGCTGATGGATGTATATCCTGCCGGCGAAGCGGAAATCCCGGGAGCGGATAGCCGCAGCCTGTGCCGGAGTATTCGTCAGCGTGGTCGGCTTGATCCGATATTCGTTCAGAGAGGCGAGTCGGTGGAAGCTGTTCTGGCCGACGTGCTGGCCGATGGCGATTTGTTAATTACCCAGGGTGCCGGAGATATCGGTGGTCTGGCAAGTGAACTGGCTGAACAAGAGCTGGTGCTTAAGAAGTGAAGAATCTGGATACGTACATGAGTAAGGTTGGCCATAGTGATGTTGGCTGCAAAGAGATCCGCGACGGCTCATCTTTTGGTCGGGTTGCGGTTCTGTTCGGCGGTACCTCTCCAGAGCGTCAGGTGTCCCTGAAGTCCGGGCAACGTGTTTTTGAAGCTCTGCAGAGTCGTGGAGTTGATGCGGTACTGATTGATGCAGCTGATGATCTGATCGGTCAGCTGAATACATCCAAGCCGGATAGCGTGTTCCTGGCGCTGCACGGTGGGGAAGGTGAAGATGGAACCGTTCAGGGCTTGCTGGACTATATGCGTATTCCCTACACCGGCAGTGGTGTAAAAGGCTCTGCGCTGGCTATGGACAAGAGCCGCAGCAAGCTGATCTGGAACAGTGTCGGTCTGCCGACTCCAGGGTTCCATCTGGTGGATAAGGAGACTGACCTCAGCACGCTGGACGTGCCAATGCCGTGCTTTGTTAAGCCGAATGGCGATGGTTCCAGTATCTGCACTTTCCCGGTTTACAGTCGGGACGATTTTGAAGTGGCGGTGGTCAAGGTGCTTGAGCACGCCAGATACGCTCTGGTGGAAGAGCTGATTGCTGGCCCGGAATTTACGGTGGGTATCCTGAATGGTCAGGCTCTGCCGGTTATACGTCTTGAGACGGATAACACATTTTATGATTATGAAGCCAAGTATCTTTCCGATGATACCCGCTATCATCTGCCAAGCGGCTTGACGGAAGAGAAAGAACAGGAAATTCAGGCTCTGGCTGTCCGGGCTTTTGAAAACCTGGGCTGTGAAGGCTGGGGCCGCGTTGATGTTATGCAGGATGCTGCTGGCAAATTCTGGCTGCTGGAAGTGAATACCGCGCCAGGCATGACCGATCATAGTCTGGTGCCAATGGCCGCCAGAGCCGTAGGTCTGGATTTTGCGGATTTGATTCTGGAGATTCTGCAGATATCAGAGAGTAAGGAGCGGCCATGGATGCCCGTCGGTACCTCAGACAGAACGACAGCGATCGGGTAAATAGAAACGCTCCCCGGCAGGAAGAGCCGGCTCCTGAGTGGCGCCGGCGTTCAATAGCCGGGAGTGAGCAGAAGCCGGCAGTCAGCTTCAAGGAGCGCTTCAGCTACTGGTGGAAGAAGTGTCTGACGGCGCTGAAGTGGTTGACTGCAGGTGGCATGCTGGGCGCATTGATCTGGTCCATCCCGGTATTCTGGGCCTGGCTGGATCGGCCGGTAGCGAGTGTTGGAGTAGGCGGTGACATCCGTTATTTAAGAGCGGATGCTCTGCAGCAGCGAATGCTGCCGTATGTCCAGACCACGTTTTTCGGTCTGGATTTGCGAGCGATACAGGCTGAGCTGCAAAGTGAAACCTGGGTCAGCAGTGCCGAGGTTCGGAAGGTTTGGCCTGACCGTGTCGAAGTGGTACTGGAAGAGGAAGTGCCAATCGCTCGCTGGCAAGGGCAGGATATGATCAACGCTGATGGCGATATCCTGAAAAGCCGACTGGGGCATGACTTTCGTGACTTCCCTGAGTTGGCTGGCCCGGAAGGGCGCGAGCAGGAAGTGATGCAGCAATACCTGACCCTGAGCCATCAGTTGCGACTACTGGGGCTGAAAGTGACAGGTGTTGAACTGGCTGCGATGGGCAGCTGGAGCTTTGCAGTCGATGATGTGAGTGTGCAGCTGGGTAACGAGGATCTGATCAGCAGAATGCAGAGGTTCTCAAGGCTGTACAACGATTCACTGCAGGCCCGCTGGGCCGAGGTAGACAGTATAGATTTGCGTTATCGGGATGGTGTGGCAGTGGCATGGAATGAAAGCCCCAAGGCCAGCCCGATAACAAATAATGGTGCAATAAGAGCAAAATGACGATGACTGCAGGCAGCTGTGGCTGGTTACTCAGCCTGGGTCAGATCAGCGTCAGGTACGAGGACAACAGGTAGGTTTGCGAATGACTGGCTCTGGTAATGGAAAAATAGTTGTCGGCCTGGATATTGGCACATCCAAGGTGGTGGCGCTGGTTGGGGAGATTACTGACCGCGGCACGATCGAGGTTGTGGGTATTGGCTCGCACCCGTCCCGGGGAATGCGTAAAGGGGTGGTCGTCAATATTGAGTCCACCGTGCAGTCGATTCAACGGGCTGTAGAAGAAGCGGAACTGATGGCTGGCCATCAGATCGATTCGGTCTATGTCGGCATTGCCGGGAATCATATTCGCAGCCTGAACTCTCACGGTATTGTCGCTATCCGTGAGCGGGAAGTCACAACGGCAGATATGGAGCGGGTTATTGATGCTGCTCAGGCGGTAGCGATTCCGGCGGACCAGAAGATTCTGCATATCCTGCCACAGGAATATGTGATCGATACCCAGGAAGGTGTGAAAGAGCCGCTGGGTATGTCCGGTGTGCGTCTGGAGGCGAAGGTGCATCTGGTGACCTGTGCTGTCAACGCCGTACAGAACATCGAGAAGTGTATTCGCCGCTGCAACCTGGGTGTTGATGATGTCATTCTGGAGCAGCTGGCTTCCAGCTACTCAGTGCTGACCGAAGACGAAAAAGAGCTGGGTGTTTGTGTGGTTGATATTGGCGGTGGCACAACAGATATAGCTATCTTTACAGAAGGTGCTATTCGTCATACTGCCGTGATCCCGATTGCCGGTGATCAGGTTACCAACGATATTGCCCAGGCTCTGCGCACACCTTATCAGCATGCGGAAGATATCAAGATCAAGTACGCCTGCGCTCTGACTCAGCTGGCCGGTGCCGATGAAACTATCAAGGTGCCAAGTGTTGGTGACCGTCCTCCCCGGGATCTTTCCCGTCAGGCTCTGGCGGAGGTGGTTGAGCCTCGCTATGACGAGCTGTTCACCCTGATTCAGGCCGAACTGCGTCGCAGTGGTTTTGAAGAGCTGATGGCAGCAGGCATTGTTCTGACCGGCGGCACCTCCAAGATGGAAGGGGTCGTTGAGCTGGCAGAAGAGATCTTCCATATGCCTGTGCGTCTGGGGGTTCCCCAGAACATTGAGGGTCTCGCAGATGTAGTCCGCAACCCGATTTATGCGACCAGTGTCGGCTTGTTGCAGTATGCACAACAGAATATGCGGGAAGGGCAGGTGAGCTCTTCTGCACCTTCTTCCGAGAAGCACAATCCGCAGGAAAGCTTTGTGGCTCGGTTAAAGAAGTGGATTCAAAGTAATTTTTGATTGTTAACTGGAAGTCAATACAAGAAAATGGACTTAGAGAGAGAAAGGAGAGTGTCATGTTCGAGCTGGTAGATAATGTACCGCAGAATGCGGTCATTAAGGTTATCGGTGTCGGCGGAGGTGGTGGTAACGCCGTTAATCACATGCTCAACAGTCAGGTTGAGGGTGTCGATTTTGTTGTTGCAAACACTGATGCTCAGGCACTCAAGAACCTGAATGCCCGTACCCTGCTGCAATTGGGAACCGGGATTACCAAGGGCTTGGGTGCAGGGGCTAACCCGGAAGTGGGCCGTGAGGCGGCACTGGAAGACCGTGAGCGTATCGCGGAAATTCTGAACGGTGCAGACATGGTCTTTATTACTGCCGGTATGGGCGGTGGTACCGGAACCGGTGCTGCGCCTGTGGTTGCGCAGGTGGCCAAGGAGCTGGGTATTCTGACCGTAGCGGTTGTGACTCGTCCGTTCCCGTTTGAAGGTCGCAAGCGTACCGTGATTGCTACGGAAGGTCTGAAAGAGCTTTCCGAGCATGTTGATTCCCTGATCACCATTCCAAACGAGAAGCTGCTGCCGGTGCTGGGCAAAAATGCCAGCCTGCTGTCTGCTTTCAGTGCGGCCAACGATGTACTGCTGGGTGCGGTACAGGGTATTGCCGACCTGATCATTCGTCCGGGTATGATTAACGTCGACTTTGCAGACGTACGTACCGTTATGTCCGAAATGGGTCAGGCGATGATGGGGACTGGTTCCTCCACCGGTGAGAATCGTGCCGCTGAAGCTGCCGAAGCAGCTATCCGCAGCCCGTTGCTGGAAGATATTGATCTGCAGGGTGCCCGCGGCATTCTGGTAAATATTACCGCAGGTCTGGATTTCTCCATCGGTGAGTTTGAAGAAGTCGGTGATGCTGTCGGTCAGTACGCATCCGACAACGCTACGGTGGTTATCGGTACCGTAATCGATCCGGAAATGAGCGACGAACTGCGTGTTACCGTGGTTGCGACTGGTCTGGGTCAGGCTGAGAATCCACGTGCTGAGAAGCCTGCAGAAGATACCCGTACTGCTGCTGCAGCGGCGACCAAGGCTGCTCCGCGTCCGGAAAACGATGGCACGATTGATTATGCCTCGCTGGATCGTCCAACCGTGATTCGCCAGAACCGTCAGCAGGTTGCTGTGGGTACTGACACGGTACCAAATGAGCCACAACCTATTTCAGAGTCAGGTGATTATCTGGATATTCCTGCATTCCTGAGACGCCAGGCGGACTAAAGTCCGTCTGGTTTTACGCAGAATCCATGGAGGAGGTGGAGCTAGAGGGAAAGTAACACTATGTTCAGATGCGTTACTTTGCTAGACTGCGTGTTTATTGCAAGATTTCAGGCTGGGCAGGATGTCTTGCAGCTTGGCTGAACGCCGGGGTCGACCGGCATATAGCAAGATATAAAGGCTTTACTGCTGCATTATGATCAGACAGCGCACACTTAAAAATGTTATTCGAGCCACTGGCGTAGGTCTGCACTCAGGTGAAAAGGTTTACCTGACATTGCGTCCTGCTCCTGTGGATACCGGTATTGTTTTCTGTAGAACGGATCTGGATCCTGTAGTTCAGATTCCAGCCCGTGCCCTGAATGTCGGTCAGACTACACTCTGCACATCCCTCGAGAAGGATGGTGTGCGGGTTGATACCGTTGAGCATCTGCTTTCCGCTATGGCGGGTCTGGGTATCGACAACGCTTTCGTTGACGTAACTGCTCACGAAGTTCCGATTATGGACGGCAGTGCGGGTCCTTTCGTATTCCTGCTTCAGTCCGCTGGTATTGAAGAGCAGGAAGCTCACAAGCGTTTTATTCGTATCAAGAAGAAAGTCACCATTGAAGAGAATGGCGTTTCCGCCACTTTCGTTCCTTTTGATGGCTTTAAGGTCAGCTTCTCCATCGACTTTGATCACCCGGTGTTCAATGGTCTGGTGCAGCAGGCCAGCATCGACTTCTCCAGTACTTCTTTTGTGAAAGAAGTCAGCCGTGCTCGTACCTTTGGCTTTATGAAGGACATCGAGTTCATGCGTTCCCAGAACCTGGCTCTGGGCGGCAGTGTTGATAACGCTATCGTTGTGGATGACTACCGCATCCTGAACGAAGATGGCCTCCGCTATGACGATGAGTTCGTTAAGCACAAGATGCTGGATGCCATTGGCGACCTGTATCTGCTTGGCCACAGCCTGATTGGTGAATTCGTCGGTGTGAAATCCGGTCACTCCACCAATAACAAGCTGCTGCGTGCCCTACTGGCTGACGAAAGCGCCTGGGAAGTGGTGACCTTTGATGATGTGGCAACTGCCCCAATCTCCTACGCACGACCTACAGCTGTTATTGCCTGACGTGTCTGCCTGATAGCAGCCGTTATCAAACATCAGCGACTCAGCTACTCTCTCATTAAGGCCATCATTTTGATGGCCTTTTTGTTATGTCCGTGGTTTGGCTGTCAGGCATTTCTCGAAAAAGGGCACTGTTGACCTGATAAGTTGCGAGAGGGAATGACACAGTGCTAGAGTGTGCCGCAGTATTGCAGTTTCTGACGCTATTCCACCGTTCAATAAGGACGTTAAGGACGGGCTCAGGTTTCAGTAAATGATTTCAGGTTGGCGATGAAAGTAATCGTTGTTCGACATCCCCATGGCAAAAGCCGCACCTTCTATATGGATGGTGCCAGGGTGGTATGGGGCGCCGGCCTGGTTTGTGCCTTCCTTCTTGCCGCCGGTTTTTTCCTTGGCTGGTACTTTATCAATCTTAACAGTACCGGCACGTTAACCCGCGCAGAGTTGGAAAACTGGAACTCTGCACTGGAAGAACAACGCCAGGACGTTGAAAAAATCAGATCCGCCACCACTATAGAGATGGATGCGCTGGCCGTACAGGTTGCCCGGATACAGGGGCAGCTTATGCGTCTGGATGCTTTGGGAGACCGGTTGGTGACCATGGCCGATCTTTCCGGTGATGAATTTAACTTCGGTGAGGTTCCAGCCCTTGGTGGGCCGGATGAAGCGGGTGATACCGTACCTTCACTGCATATGCCGGCCTTTACGGAACAAATCGATGCCCTGACGGCTCGAATAGACCAGCGGTCTGAGCAGTTGGAAGTACTGGAATCGTTATTGCTGGATAAAAACCTGCAGGATGATGTCTATCTGGCAGGGCGTCCGGTCAGAAAAGGCTGGATGTCATCGGCGTATGGCAAGCGGGCGGATCCGTTTACCGGCCGCCAGTCCTGGCACAAGGGTGTGGATTTTGCCGCCAAAGATGGCTCAGACGTTATCGCAGTAGGCTCAGGCGTTGTGACCTGGTCCGGCTATAAGGGCGGTTACGGGCTGTTAGTTGAGATTAACCATGGTAACGGGTATGTAACCCGGTACTCCCATAACAAGTCCAACCTGGTAAAGGTTGGGGACATAGTTAGCAAAGGACAGGCCATAAGCCTGGTCGGCAGCTCCGGGCGTTCTACCGGGCCGCATGTGCATTTTGAAGTGCTGGTGAATGGCAGGCAGGTGAACCCCTCCCGTTACATTTACAGGGCCAGCCGTTAACCAGTCAACGGATTATCATTCGGGCATTTGATCAAATATGTTGTCATCTCTCGTCAAAAAAATTATTGGTAGCAAAAATGACCGCCAGCTCAAACGTATGGGCAAGAAGGTCAAGCAGATCGGAGATCTGGAGAACGAGCTGCAGGGGCTGAGCGATGAAGAGCTGAAGACCCGAAGCCTGAAACTCAAGGAACGCGCCCAGGGCGGTGAGTCCCTGGATGATCTGCTGGTTGAAGCCTTTGCTGTCTGTCGGGAGACCAGTCAGCGTGTTATGGGCATGCGTCACTTTGATGTCCAGCTGATCGGTGCCATGACCCTTCACGAAGGTCGTATCGCTGAGATGCGGACCGGTGAAGGTAAGACTCTGATGGCGACCCTCGCGGTCTACCTGAATGCCCTGTCCGGCAAAGGTGTGCACGTTGTTACCGTGAACGAATACCTGGCTCGTCGTGACGCGGCCTGGATGCAGCCTCTCTACGACGCTCTGGGGCTGACTGTTGGTGTTATTGTTCCCCAGCAGGATCCTGCTGAGAAGCATGCAGCCTATAACTCCGATATTACCTACGGTACCAACAACGAATTCGGTTTTGACTACCTCCGTGACAACATGGCCTTCCGTCTGGAAGACAAGTTCCAGCGTGAGCTGAACTTTGCCGTAGTCGATGAAGTTGACTCCATTCTGATTGATGAAGCCCGTACCCCTCTGATCATCTCCGGTCCGGCCGAAGACAGCTCCGAGCTGTACATGGTGATGAACAAGCTGGCTCCACGTCTGGAGCGTCAGCATGAAGAGCTGGAAGAAGGTCAGGAAGCCACAGGCCACTACATCGTTGATGAGAAGACCCGTCAGGTTGAACTGACTGAAGCTGGCCACCAGTTCGTTGAAGATATGCTGACCGCTGAAGGCATGCTGCCGGAAGGGGAAAGCCTCTACGCTTCCCAGAACCTGAACCTGCTGCATCACGCCCAGGCGGCTCTGAAAGCACATACCCTGTTCCAGAAGAACGTCGAGTACATCGTCAGCGGTCGTGAGATCATGCTGGTTGATGAGCACACCGGCCGTACTATGCCGGGTCGTCGTCTCTCCGAAGGTCTGCACCAGGCGTTGGAAGCCAAAGAAGGTCTGCCTATTCAGGCAGAAAGCCAGACTCTGGCTTCTACCACCTTCCAGAACTACTTCCGTCTGTATGACAACCTGTCCGGTATGACCGGTACTGCAGATACTGAAGCTTACGAATTCCGCCAGATCTACGGTCTGGACGTTGTGGTAATCCCAACCCATAAGGACATGCAGCGTAAGGATATGAATGACCTGGTCTACCTCACCATTGAGGAGAAGTACGAGGCCATTATTCAGGATATCCGTGAAACTGTAGCGGCTGGTCGTCCGGTGCTGGTAGGTACTGCATCCATCGACTCTTCCGAAATGTTGTCCAATGCCCTGAACAAGGCTGGCATTGAGCACCAGGTTCTGAACGCCAAGTTCCACGAGAAAGAAGCAGAAATTATTGCCCAGGCCGGTAAGCCGGGTGCCATCACCATCGCCACCAACATGGCTGGACGTGGTACCGATATTATCCTGGGTGGTAACTGGGAAGCAGAAGCTGCTCAGCTGGAAAACCCAACTGAGGAGCAGCTGGAGAACCTCCGCTCCGAGCAGCGTCAGCGCCACGACAATGTTCTGGCTGCCGGTGGTCTGCATATCATTGGTACCGAGCGCCACGAATCTCGTCGTATCGACAACCAGCTCCGTGGTCGTGCCGGTCGTCAGGGTGATGCCGGTTCTTCCCGTTTCTACCTGTCCCTTGAAGACAACCTGATGCGTATCTTCGCCTCTGACCGGGTGAAGAACTTTATGAAAGCGCTGGGTATGGAGAAGGGCGAAGCGATTGAGCATCGTATGGTGACCAACGCGATCGAAAAGGCCCAGCGTAAGGTTGAAGGCCGTAACTTCGATATTCGTAAGAACCTGCTCGAATATGATGATGTTGCCAACGATCAGCGTAAGGTGGTTTACACCCAGCGTAATGATCTGCTGTCTGCCGACGATGTGAGCGACAGTGTGGATAACATTCGCGAGGAAGTGATTAACACCGTTATCGACGAGTTTATCCCACCACAGAGCATGGCTGAGCAGTGGGATATCAACGGTCTTGAGAAGCGTATTGCTGCTGAGCTGAATGAGCAGCTGCCGATCAAGCATTGGCTGGATACCGAAGACGCGCTGGAAGAAGAAGGTCTGCGCCGTCGTATTCTGGAGAAGGTGACCACCTCTTACCGCGAGAAGGAAGAGCTGGCAGGCGCCGAGTCACTGCGTGCTTTCGAGAAGCATATCCTGCTGCGTATCCTGGATGACAAGTGGAAAGAGCACCTGGCCACTATGGATCATCTGCGTCAGGGCATCCATCTGCGTGGTTACGCTGCCAAGAACCCTAAGCAAGAATACAAGCGCGAAGCGTTTGAGCTGTTCTCCCAGATGCTGGACGACATCAAGCATGAAGTGATCCGTGTGCTGTCTCACGTACAGGTTCAGCAGGATGATCAGACTGAAGAGTTGGAGCGTCAGCGTCGCGAAGAGCTGGCCCGTCGCATGCAGTTTGAACATCAGGAAGCTCAGGCTCAGCTGGCTGGTGAGGAGAGTGAAGGTGAACCAGCCGCTCAGGAACCAATGGTTCGTGATGGGCGTAAGGTTGGCCGTAACGAGCCGTGCCCATGTGGTTCCGGCAAGAAGTTCAAACAGTGCCACGGTAAAATTGTTTAGATAATTTTCTGGTACAAAAGAAGGCCTTTTATCCGTGAGAGCGGGTAAAAGGCCTTTTTCTTTATCAGCATTAATAGCGGATTAGAAAAAAACAGGTGTGCAGTCGCACAGGCTTGTCATAATGAGTTGATCAGAAATAGAACAATAAATTTCGGGGTGAAAAATGGCTGTAGGATTACCACCTTCAGGAGACTTGTATCCGGTCAAGGGATTTGAGCTGGGCACAGTGAAAGCGGGTGTCCGTTATCCGGATAGAAAAGATCTGGTGGTGATGCGCTGGCCTGAGTCTGCAAGTATTGCCGGGCTGTTCACCCTGAATAAATTTTGTGCCGCTCCCGTACAGCTCAGCCGCTCCAGGCTCAATAAAGCACCCTGCGCTCTGGTAGTGAATACTGGTAATGCCAACGCCGGTACTGGTGATCGTGGTGTTGAGGATGCTTTATCCACAACCGCAGCTGTTTCTGATGTCCTGGGCTGTGAAGCGAATCAGGTGCTTTCCTTTTCGACCGGTGTGATCGGTGAGTACCTTCCTGTTACTACCATTGTTGAAAATGTTCCCCGCTGTGTTGAAGAGTTCTCACCGGATGGCTGGTGGGATGCCGCTGAAGGCATTATGACCACGGATACTCATCCCAAAGGCTTCTCTGTTCGCTTTCAGCATGAGGGCGAGGAGTTCACGGTTACGGGGATAGCTAAAGGTTCAGGGATGATTCATCCCAATATGGCGACCATGCTCACTTACATTGTGACCGATGCGTCCATTGAGCAGGAGTTGCTGCGCAACCTCTGGAAGGAGGTTGTTGATCAAACCTTCAATCGCATCACTGTTGATGGTGATACATCCACCAATGACTCTGCCATTTTGATTGCGACGGGTAGTGTCGGGAATCAGTTATTTTCTGCGAAAGATAATCCTCTTTATCAGACTGTTTATAACGCTATTTTTGAGGTGGCAGAGAAGCTGGCTAAGGCGCTGGTTATGGATGGTGAGGGCGCGACCCGTTTTGTCACTATGGCTGTTGAGGGTGCGGAGTCAATTGAACAGGCTCATACGGTCGCCAATACTGTTGCTCTGTCCCCCTTGGTGAAAACGGCGTTGTTTGCCTGTGATCCGAACTGGGGGCGCATACTGGCTGCAGCAGGTCGGGCACCGGTGGATAATCTGGATGCCGATAAGATTCGTATCTGGCTGGATGATGTGCTGATTGCTGAACGTGGTGGTGTTGCGGGCAGTTATCGGGAAGAGGCCGGTCAGGTTGTGATGGATCGGGACGCCTATACCATCCGCATTGATTTGGGGCTTGGGGATAAGCAGGCAAAGGTTTGGACTTCCGATCTCTCCCATGACTATGTCACTATCAATGCTGAATACCGGACATGAAATAATCAAATAGGGTTGTGATGAAGTCTATCCATGTTGTTGCCGCTGTGATCCTCGATGAACACGACAATGTGCTGATTGCGAGGCGGCCGGATGATAAGCATATGGGAGGCTTGTGGGAGTTTCCCGGTGGCAAGGTTGAAGCGGGAGAGCCGGTGACAGATGCGCTCAGTCGTGAGCTGGATGAAGAACTTGGCATCCAGCCTACAGCCTGGGAACCGCTGATTCGCATTCATCACAGTTACCCGGACAAGACCGTTTTACTGGATGTGTGGACGGTGACCGCTTTTACCGGCCATGCCCATGGTCGGGAAGGGCAACTGGTGCGTTGGGTGTCGAAGTCCGAACTTTCCAGTTATGAGTTTCCTGAGGCGAATAAGCCGATTCTTTCTGCTGCCCTGCTGCCCAACCGTTATGGTATTACCGGGAGCTATAACGGTCTGGAGGAGCTTGCCCGTCGTGTAACGAATGGTCTGGATCAGGGTATGGATATGATCTGTTTTCGTGCCCCCTGGTTGTCATCTGATGAGTATCGGGAACACTTGGAATACCTTATTCCCCTGTTTTCGGGCACGCCACTTAAGTTGATTGTTAAAGGCAGCCTTGAGCTTCTAAAAGAAGATGGGATTGATGGCCTTCATCTAACCTTTGCGCAGCTTGAAGAGCTTGATCGTAAAGGCTGGCGCATAGAGCGAGAGGCGGTACCAGATGGCAAAATACTCATCGCTTCCTGCCATAATTCGGCGCAGCTGGAAATGGCGGCCCGAATTGGCGTGACCTGCGCCACACTCTCTCCGGTCTTAGCCACGGATTCTCATCCTGATGCCAAACCTCTGGGTTGGGAGGCAACACATGCCTTGCTGGAGCGGGCGACCGTGCCCGTGTATTGCCTGGGTGGGCTGGGCGAAAATAATCTAAATCAATGTGTGCAGGCAGGCGCTCAGGGTGTTGCCAGTATTCGTGACTGGTGGAATATTTAAGAGCTGCTTATACGGATGCGATTTCTGCAGCCGATAAGTGACGAAACTCTCCGGGAGCCAGACATTCATCGAGTGTGATGTCTCCCATACTCTCACGGTGAAGTCCTGTCACCGGATTACGGAAGCGACCAAACATGCGCTTGATCTGATGGTATCGACCTTCATAAATCGTCAGGCGCGCTTCTTTATCACTTAACTGCTCTAACTGTGCCGGGCTGGTCGTGATGTTTTCGTAAGGAAAATAAATACCTTCGGCAAAGCGTTGTCGGGTATCGGGGGCGATCAGATTCCCGGTGGTGACGTGATAAACCTTGGCTTTCTGCAGGTCTGGATCGGTTAATCGCCGTGACCATAAACCATCATTGGTCAGTATCAATAATCCGGAACTGGCTCGATCCAGCCGTCCGGCAATATGAAGCTCCTTCCTCAGTTCAACAGGCAGCAATTCCATAACGGTGGTGTGTACTGGGTCGGAAGTGGCACTCAGCCAGCCTGTCGGTTTATTCATCATCAGATAGATGGCCGGCTTACCCTGTTGCAGGGTTTCATTGCGAGCTGTGACTGTCTGAAACTGATTAATGTCGAGGGTGCCATCGGTTACGACCTGATGATCGACCAGAACTTCACGCTGGGCCAGCATGGCTTTGATCTGTTGACGTCCCCATGTGGGATGCTGCCCCAATAACCGATCTAATCTCATGGCGTAATTCTCGCTGAGAGGTCGAGCGATACGCTCTTTTTGATGGAATGAATCGAGGCTAATAATGGAGTATTAAGAAGGGATGGGGAACACCCACTCTTCATTAAGGAAAAGTGGGTGCTTGTCGCTGGAGTTGGGGGGGTTACATCCCAGCGCTGGCGCTCATGTAGATATCGTAGAAGAACATACGACCGGCAATTTCAGCCGCCAGAACAGCTACCAGACTTACAATGCCGCATACCGGGCTCTTGCCACCACGCAGAGTGGAAATAGACAGGGCCATTACAGCGAACATCATCAGGCCGGTACGAAGCATGCCCAGCAGCTGACCATAGCCAAGATGCTCGAACGGGTTGCCGAACACGCTCACCTGACCCAGCCAGAACAGATAGCCCACATAGCCAGTCATGGAGATGGCCAGTGCAATCATGTTGGTCACTGCCAGACCATTGGTACTCAGCTTAACCACGTGATCACCCAGCTCTTTAGCCTGAGCGCGCAATAGTGCGATGGCAGCAATCGGGCCAACCACAAAGGCGGTCATCAGGAACTGGAAGCTGGTCCAGCCGCTGTTCCAGGTTGGAACGGTCTTCAGGGTGTAGACCTGAGCAATCAGCAGGATAAACAGAATGCCTGCTGCCATGCCGCCCAGCAGAACCAGGTTCTGCAGTTTTGGCAGAATGTTGAACATGCGCATGCCAACGTAGGCGCCAGCTGCACCGCCAAACAGGCTCAGGCCAACAATCTCCAGACTCAGCGCGGAGAAGTGTTCCAGACCAAACATCACGTTAAACATGCGGAATGGCTGGCCAAGGTGGGTCACGGAAGAGATCGCACCCAGACCCAGCATAACCAGTACCGCCATAAAGGCGCGGGTCATGGCTTTCTCATTCGGGCGAGCCAGCAGCTGGACCAGACCGAGAGAGATAAACAGACCAACCGCGCTCTGGGCCAGTACAGTAAAGAAAACAAGAGACAGTTGACTCATATTGCTTATATCCCTGCTTGCTTACAGACCGACTTCGGTCGGGTTCTGGATCTTGCCGGTCTCGTCGCCAGTCAGGCGGGAGTTACGGCAGGTGCCGATAATCAGTGACGGATTGGTCAGAGACGGATTAGGCAGTGGAGCCACATCGGCACGGTCGCCATACTTGGCGCGCAGTTCGTCGATAGGACCGAAGTCCAGCGCACGCAGTGGGCAGGATTCGATACAGATCGGCTTTTTGCCCTGCTCAACGCGATCGAAGCAGCCATCACACTTGGTCATGTGCTTCTTCTCATGGTTGTACTGAGGGGCGCCGTATGGGCAGGCCATTTCACAGTAGCGACAACCTACACAGACATCGCCGTTTACAACCACCAGACCATCCTGCTCACGCTTATGCATGGCGCCGGTTGGGCAGGCCTTGGTGCAGGCTGGAGTCGCACAGTGGTTACAGCTGATGGACATGTAGTAGGTGAACACGTCGTTGGTGTAGGTACCATCTTCGTGCTTCACCCAGTCACCGCCGCCGTATTCATAGACACGACGCCAGTTCACACCGATCGGAAGATCGTTGTCGTCTTTGCAGGACACCTGACAGGTTTTGCAACCGGTACACTTGCTGGTGTCGACATAGAAACCGTATTGAGCCATTAAATAAAGTCTCCTCAATGCCAAGGCTTAAGCCTTGGCAATCTCCACCAGGTTAGTGTGCTGCGGGTTACCCTTGGACAGCGGGGTTGGCCGCTGGGATGTGATCGAGTTGATCGCACCACCCATATCTACACCATTCTTGCCAGGCTTGTACCAGGCACCTTCGCCCAGAGCCATAACGCCCGGCATGATACGCGGCGTCACTTTGGCGAGTACCCGGGTTTCTCCGCGATCATTGAAGATGCGTACCGCATCACCGTTCTTGATATCACGGGCAGCAGCATCGATCGGGTTGATCCACACACCGTCCATAACCGCTTCACGCAGTACCGGTACGTTGTGATAAGTGGAGTGCACGCGGCCCTTGGTATGGAAACCAACCAGCTGCAGAGGGAACTCCCTGGTCTTAGGGTCCAGGTGGCTTTCCCAAGTGGTGACATACTGTGGCAGCGGAGTAATCACATCGCCTTCACGCAGTGTCCACTCGTTGGCGATATCCGCCAGCTTGGTGGAGTAAATTTCGATCTTGCCGGATGGGGTACCCAGCGCATGCTTGATCGGATCCTTGCGGAAATCTTCCAGAGCAATGCGGCCGGTTTCCGGAGCCAGAATCTGGAACGGACCTTGTACACGGAGCTGTTCCAGAGTCGGAAGACGTGCATCTTTTGCACGAGCGCCGGCGTACAGATGTTCAACCCACTGCTCGTGAGTACGGCCTTCAGTGTACTTCTCTTCGATACCAAAACGCTGAGCCAGCATGGTGCACATTTCATAGGCACTGCGGCACTCGTACAGCGGCTTGATGGCCGGAACCAGAGGGACAACCGCGCCCATGGAGCCGGAAGCGTAACCATCGGAGCTCACTTCGGTGTTCTCGATAGTGGTCACGTCTGGCAGCAGCAGGTCTGCGTAACGGGCACTCGGTGTCATGTGGTTATCCACAACTACGATGAACTCGGCCAGAGATTCATCCGCGATGATCTCTTTGGTCTTGTTGATCTGGGAGTGCTGGTTGATCAGGGCATTACCGGCATAGCTGATAATGAACTTGATCGGGTTTTCCAGCTTGGTGCCACCTTTCAGGCCATCGGTCTTGTCGGTCATCTCGTGGGCACGGGTGATCGCATCCGTCCACAGGAAGAATGGGATCTGTACCTTCACCGGGTTGCTGCCGGAAGGCAGAGTCGGTACCGGATAACCAAAGTTGGCAGGCATATCACCAGTGTGAGTGCCTGGCAGGCCGATGTTGCCGGTCAGGATTGGCAGCATGCAGATCGCACGCGTAGTCTGCTCACCGTTCGCCTGACGTTGGATGCCAGTACCCTGCACGATGTAAGCCGGCTTAGTGGTGCCGATTTCACGGGCCAGCTGAATGATCTTCTTGGCTGGAATTCCAGTAATCTTGGCTGCCCACTCAGGAGTCTTAGCGGTCTTGTCTGCGCCCTGACCCAGAATGTGTGCCTTGTAGTGGCCATTAGCCGGAGCACCGGCTGGCATGGTCTTCTCATCGAAGCCCTGGCAGTAGGTATCCAGGAACTCCTGGTTGACCAGATTCTCGGTGATCATGACGTAAGCCATGGCTTCCACCAGAGCCGCGTCAGTGCCTGGACGGATAGACAGCCACTCGTCTTCCTTGCCCAGCATGGTGTCGGTGTAACGCGGATCGATAATGATCGTACGCACGCCGCTTTCACGCAGAGCCTGGGTGTATTCGTAAATTTCACCGCCGCCGGACATACGAGTTTCGGCCGGGTTGTAGCCGAACATTACCAGCAGCTTGGCGTTCTTGATTTCGGAGGTGTAGCTACCGAATGCGGATGGCTTCTTGGTGCCATAGGTAAACGGCAGAGCGTACTGAATCTGACCCCAGCTGTAGTTGCCGTGGTAACCCAGATAGCCACCGATCATGTTCACCAGACGCTTGAAGGCGTGCTGGCCATCGGTGCGGTAACCCTGGGTACCGGAACCATAGGTGAAGAAGATGGAGTCGTTGCCATACTCGCTGATGGTGTATTTCAGCTTGTCGGCCATCAGATCCATGGCTTCGTCCCAGCTGATGCGCTCAAAGCGGCCTTCGCCACGCTTGCCAACGCGCTTCATTGGATATTTCAGACGGTCTGGGTTGTATACGCGACCCTTGATGGAACGGCCACGCAGACAGGCGCGAATCTGGTGCTGGCCAAATTCCTTGTCGTCGCCACGGTTGTCGGATTCAACGGAGGTAATCACGCCATCTTTGGTGTGAACCTGCAGGGCGCAGCGACTGCCACAGTTCACCATGCAGGCGGACCATGTGGTTTTGGTGTCGGAGGCGATAACGTTGTTGTCCGCAGTGGCAGAAGCAATAGCTTTCAGAGGAAGCGCAGAGCTTGCCATGGCGGCACCGCTGACAGCAGTACTCCACTTCATAAAGCTACGCCGCTTAACGGGTGCAAGGATGGTTTTGTCCAGCCAGTTTTTCATTCATTCATCCGTTCAGCCAGAGGGAGGTGGCATGAAAATGCCCTTGGGGTGTGCTTTATACGCGTCTGGTTGAAGGTCAATAATCAGTAAATATACCGACAGTTTGCCGTAATGATTTTGTATGGTTGATGTTGTTTGGAATGTTAGGTTTTTATCTTTGCTATTGGTTTATTTCTGGTTTTTTTGGCTACAGTTTTTCTCTGCCTAACTGGCAAAAACGTAATTTATTAGTGATATATCAGTCTTTTTTTCGTGTATGTGAATGTCAATTTATCGGGTATTCCTGCTCAGGTAGGTAATTGTTGAAGAGGATGTTTTGCTGACACGTCTACATTTCAGTAACCCGAAAGTGAGTGGGACTGAAAATCATGAAAACTGCCCTTCTTATCCTGGATTTGATGAACGACATCATTCATCCGGATAGTCCGATAGCCACATCGGCAACCTGTGCTCTGGAGAATAATGTGGTGGGTAAAGCCAATGCCATTACCGACCTGTTTCGCCGACGCGGGCATCCGGTGATCTTCGTTCGCGTGGGTTTTTCCGCCAATTACAGTGAGTGTTCACAGAAACACTGGTCACTGTTTGCCCGCGCTATGGAATATAAGGGATATCGTCTTGGGACCTGGGGAACCGAATATCACCCGGATCTGGAAATCAAAGAGGGTGATATACATTTGATCAAGCACCGTATCAGCCCGTTTTACGCCACAGGGCTGGAAGCCGTATTGCGTGGCCACAGTATCCAGCGGTTGGTGATGCTGGGTGTCTCAACGGATTTTGTGATTCAGTCCTGTGCCCGGGAAGCACACGACAGGGATTATGAGGCCGTTATCGTTGGTGATGCCTGTGCAGCTGCCACGCCTGAAACGCACGAACATGCACTGGAAAGCCTTGGGCATCTGGTCAGTGTGCAAAGCAGCAGGCAGTTTTTAGGAGCGTAGAAGTAGGACTGGGAACCTGAACGACCGTTAATGGTCGTTCAGATTCTCGGACATCACATCATCAAACTGGCTGTTGCCGGCAATCTTGTGTTCTTCAGCGGCCCAGGCACCAAGATCAATCAGGCGACAGCGGTCTGAACAAAAAGGACGGTGCTTGTTTTCCGGTTTCCACTCAACAGGCTTGCCACACTGAGGGCATTTTACTTTGGTCGGCATAGGGCTGAGCCTCAAAAAACAGTTCTATTCAATAAAAGAAAAAGGCCTGAGATGATTCAGGCCTTTTTTATCTTGTGCTTAGCAGGCGTGCCAATACGGCTTATGGCTGCTCTGGTGGTTCCGGAGCTTCTGGTGCCTCTGCAGCATCATCGCCAAACAGGCCAAATGTCATGGTGCTGAGGAAGGAAGAGTCTTCTTCGTTCTCCTCAGCCTGTGGTGGCTCTGGAGTGTCTTCGCCCAGTAGACCGAAGCTGACAGTGCTTAGCAGACCAGGGTCGACATCACCGTAAATGCGATGGCCAACAAAGGCACCTTCCGCATTGATCATTTTGCTGTCCGGGAAGTTGGCTTTCAGCACTTCTAGAGTTTCGTTGGCCGGGGTGTTCAGGCCCAGATACTGGTAACCCTCGATCATGAGGCCCAGTGCTTCTTCGACAACAGGAGTACCCTGCAGGTGCTCGACCACGTAACGGCCACGATTGATTGCCGCGACATAAGCTTTACGCTTCATGTAGTAGTCAGCCACGTGCATTTCGTAGCGCGCCATGCGGTTACGCAGGTAAATCATGCGCTGACGGGCATCCGGTGCGTAACGGCTGTCCGGGAAGCGACGCAGCAGTTCGCCGAACTCGGTAAAGGACTGACGGGCCTGGCCCGGGTCACGCTCAGACATATCCACTGGAATATAACGCTCGATCAGGCCGAGGTCTGCAGTGTTGGATGCCAGACCGCGCATGTAATAGGCGTAGTCGACATTCGGGTTGTTCGGGTGCAGGCGGATAAAACGTTCTGCAGAAGCGCGTGCAGCCTCCGGCTCCATGCTGCGGTAGTAGGCGTAAACCAGATCCAGCTGAGCCTGCTCGGCAAACGGGCCGAACGGGTAGCGGGATTCCAGAGCCCGCAGGGTATCAACCGCACCGGAAAAGTTGCTGTTTTCCAGCTGTTTGTTGGCCTGCTGATAGAGCTGGGCTTCGGTCAGGTTTTCATCAACCTTGACCTCACTGCTGGAACAGGCTGCGAGCAGGGCGCTCAAAGCCAGAATGCCGATGTGTTTATAAAGTTGTTTAGCTGGTCGCATCAGTTATCCCTGAAGTGCCTGTTCGGTGTACTCCGTCCGCCCTGAGCCAGACTTGCTGTGATACAATTCTCAATCAGCCTATTTAATCACAGCGCTTGGGGAATCCCAAGGCTACACCGCCTTTTGATGCCGGATCATTGAACCGGACACTTAAAAACGGTGGGCTGACAGCTTTAATAACTTTAGCCGCCGCGCGTCTATCAGCCGGCTATTGTAACGACTATTTTGTATTTGTGTTGGGCGAAGTGTATCGCCGGCACGGAATTTATCAGGACCTTTAGTTCAAATTTATGGCTGAACAGATAAACCTGGAGGCTGCTGTCCCTGCTGATCTGGGTGGCAAGCGGTTTGACCAGATCGCATCACAGGTGTTTCCGGATTACTCCCGTTCCACTCTGCAGGAGTGGATTAAGTCTGGCGCATTGACCGTTAACGGCAAAACCAAACGTCCGAAGGACAAGCTGTTTGGTGGCGAGCAGCTGGTGCTGAATGCTGAGCTGGAAGATGATGGCCGCTGGGAACCGGAAAATATTCCTCTCGATATCGTGTATGAAGATGACCATATCATCGTCATCAATAAGCCCCGCGATCTGGTTGTACACCCAGCCGCAGGTAACTGGTCCGGCACGCTGCTGAACGCACTGCTGTACCATTGCCCGGACATCGCTTCCGTACCGCGTGCCGGTATTGTTCATCGTCTGGATAAAGACACCACCGGCCTGATGGTGGTTGCCAAAACCCTACAGGCGCAGACGGATCTGGTTGAGCAGCTGCAGGAGCGATCTGTCAGCCGTGAATACGAAGCCGTAGTGACTGGTGTGATGAGTGCGGGTGGTGAGGTGAATCAGCCGATCGGTCGTCACCCAACCAACCGTTTGAAGATGGCTGTGACCCACGGCGGCAAACCATCCATTACCCATTACCGGGTACTGGAACGCTATCGCGGTCATACCCATATTCGTGTACAGCTGGAAACCGGCCGTACTCACCAGATTCGTGTACATATGAGCCATCTGCGTTATCCGCTGGTAGGCGACACTCTGTATGCAGGCCCACCGCGCTTCCCCCGTGGCGCATCTCCTGAATTGGTGGAAATGTTGAAAACATTTGACCGCCAGGCGCTGCATGCTCGCCAGCTGGGTCTTGTTCACCCTGCGACCGGTGACTATATGGAATGGGAAAGCGAACTGCCGGAAGACTTCCTGACTCTGCTGGATGTTCTGGAAGAAGATACCCAGGCTGCCATGGCGACAGAGCAGTAAGTTCAGCCTGAACATAACAACAGGAATACTTCATGCCCGTTAAGGATGACTACCTGATCCCTGAGTGGCACGCGCCAGCCAATGTGCGGGCGTTTGTCTCTACCAAGGCTAACAGTCCTACCGGACCAGTGATGAACGGTCCCCGTGATGCTGCGTTTCTGTCACAGCGGAAAGAGTGGCTGTCATTCTGGGGTGATCAGTTGGTCAGGCAATGGGGTTGGTCTGCTCAGCCCTGTTGGGCGACACAGGTTCATGGTGCTGATGTTATTCCTGCTGATTCTGCCTATGGCACCGATGCCGATGCTATCTGGACAGGTCAGGTCAATGTGCCCTGTGCGGTGATGACAGCAGACTGTCTGCCGGTGATCTTCTGCAATCGTGAAGGTACCAAAGTAGCCGCTGCTCATGCAGGCTGGCGCGGGCTGGCTGGTGATGTTTTGGAAAATACTGTCGCTGCCATGAATGAGCCGGCCGACAGTTTAATGGCCTGGATGGGGCCGGCGATCAGTCAGGCCAGCTTTGAAGTGGGCCCGGAAGTTCGTCAGGCTTTTATCGATCATGATCCGATAGCCGCCGAGGCTTTTGTAAGCGGTGAAGGTGACCGCTGGTTTGCGGATATTTATCTGCTGGCACGACAACGACTGAATGCCGTTGGCGTTACGGATGTCTCGGGTGGCGATCAGTACTGCACGTTTAAAGATTCAGAACTTTGTCACTCCTATCGGAGGGATGGGCAGGCCAGTGGGCGGATGCTGACAGCTATCTGGCTGAGCTGAGCCATGAGAATTGGGCTTTTGAATTGCTCCCATTGCACAGAAACCCCAGATATTGATGAATGTCTGGGGTTTTCTTGTTTGGGCGGTATATGGATTAAACTGGCGTTACCAGATAGTCGTGAATGGTAATCTGACCATTGTCGCTCATACTTAGCTTCCAGACCTCATTCACCAGCAGGTTAAGAGACTGGCCATTCAGATGTGAGTCTTCAAAAGTATCGGCGATCAGACGAATACGCAGTTCAACATGGTAGCCGCTCCCTTCGTTTTTGATATCAATCTGTTCAATGGTGTGCACGCAGTCAGGCTTAAAGACTTTGCGAGCGCCGGCGTACCAGTCACGGAAACCTGAGTGCCCCGTGAACGTACCTTCTGGCATGACCATATTCAAATCTTCAGCCAGGGCCGTGGTGTAACTGCTGGTGTCTTCCTCCAGTTTATCCATAGCGCTGAACCAGTTAGCAACAAAACTCTTAATGCGATTCTCTGGTGAATTGCTCAGTGTGTGAATCAGAGATAACAGACGGTTGCCATGGTCGCGAGCTCGCGCCTGTACATCTTCCAGTTTGTTGTAAACACCTGGAATGTAAACCATCTGGTGTGTGTAAACCGGTTTGTTGTACTTCAGCCCAGCAAGGTAGGCGGTCTGCTGGATCGGGTACATGAACTGCTCGATCGGGAAATGGTTGTAACCCAGCGGATCATAAGCATCCTGCGGGCCGCCCACGGTGAAGGACGCGATCAGTTCTTTATCTTTCAGCTTGTCACCTTCCGGGCCATAGGCGAAGTTGAAGGTCATCACATCATCCATCCACTTCTTCAGCAGGCCCGGCATGGTGTACCAGTAGAACGGGTACTGCAGAACGATGATGTCGGCTTTGATCAGGGCAGCCTGTTCCGCTGCCACATCAATTTTGTAATCCGGGTACAGAGTATCCAGACGACGGATGTCAACGCTGTCCAGACGGGAGGCCAGCTGATCGAGAATAACGGTGTTCGTGAAAGACTGCTCAAGATCCGGGTGGCCGGAGATTACAACAACGTGGCTCATGGAAGCTCCTGAAAATATCTGACCTGAGCAGTCTCAAGCCTGCCGGGCAGTGGTTCAATCAAAGAATGAACGCAGTCTACCGAGGCAGGATAATTATGTTTAGACTCAAAATTTCTTATAAATTGTTAGGTAAGATCTAACAGTGAAAAGCGCGACCTTTAATCAGCTGATGATATTTCAGGCGATTGTTCAGCAGGGGACTATTCGTGGTGCGGCCCGCAAGCTGGAACTGACGCCGCCGACTGTTAGCCAGACCCTGAAGCAGCTAGAGCAGCACTTGGGGCTTCCACTGTTTCACCGGACAACTCGCCGGATTGAGCTGACTGAAGCCGGACAACAGCTTTATCAGCAAATCACCGGAGCTGTAGCAACATTGGATTTCGCTCTGGAAAGTGTTCGCGGCCTGTCAGAGAGGCCATCTGGCAAAGTCAGTATTACCTTGCCACGGTTTGCCTATCAGTTTTTTCTCAAGCCGGTTTTTGCCGAGTTTTGTCAGCGTTATCCCGATGTCCAGCTGGAGATTTCCGTCTCGGATGAAGCCGTCAATATTCTGAATAAGGGGATAGACGTTGGTATCCGATTTGGCGATCGAGTAGAACCGGGAATGGTTGCCCGGCAGTTAACTGCGCCTATGCGTGAAGCGTTGTTTGCTTCACCGGACTATCTCACACGTTATGGGATACCAGACAATCCGGAAGAACTGCAACAGCACCGACTGGTTCAATATCGGTTTATGGCCTCGAATCAGTTGGCGCCCCTGAGTTTGCACAACGATGGGCAAACGACACTGGTGCAGATGCCGCTGGCTATGATAGTGAACGACACGGACGCCATGCTGGATGCCGCCGCCGCGGGGCTCGGTATTGGTCGAATGGTGACGCCTATGGTTGAGCAGGGTTTTTCGGATGGAACGCTGGTGCCTGTACTCGAAAGCTTCTGGATGCCTATGTCGGGGCTCTATCTCTATTTTGTCCAGAACAGCCAGAAGGCTGCACGGGTTCGGGTTTTGATCGATTATCTGGTGGAGAAAGGGCGGCTGCATCATGGGGCTAGTTAAGAACTGTTGCGATAAGCTGGCCGGCACGACTTGAAAATTACAGGATCACCCTCATATTTTGAATTAACCAAGGTGACGGACTCTGTGAGGATCTGCGATGAAAGGGTTTACCAGCAAGCTGCAATCGGCCTTTTCCGATGCACAATCACTGGCCATCGGAAAAGACAACACCTCCATTGAACCAGCCCATCTGCTGCATGTGATGATAGAGCAGCAGGGTGGATCAGTACGACCGCTTTTGGCGCAGGTGGGTTTTGATATTGCCACTGTGCAGCAAGGGCTTGCCGGTATTATTGATAAGTGCCCGGTGGTGCAGAATCCCACAGGTGATATCCAGCCGTCACAGAGCCTGATTCGTCTTCTAAATCTCGCCGACAAACTTGCCCAGCAGAATAACGATCAGTTTATCAGTAGTGAAACTGTCCTGATTGTTATGATGGACGACGGTGGTGATGTTGGTCAGCTGCTGCGTGATCAGGGCGTCAGCAAGAAAGCCCTGGAAACTGCGATTAAGAATCTGCGTGGCGGTGCCAGTGTTAATGATCCCAATGCGGAAGACAGCCGCAATGCCCTTTCCAAATACACCGTAGACCTGACCACCCGTGCTGAAGAGGGCAAGCTGGATCCTGTGATTGGCCGTGATGATGAAATTCGTCGTACGGTTCAGGTTCTGCAGCGCCGCACCAAAAATAACCCGGTTTTAATTGGTGAGCCGGGTGTTGGTAAAACTGCCATTATCGAAGGTCTGGCTCTGCGCATCGTTAATGGTGAGGTGCCGGAAGGGATTCGCCATAAACGTATTCTGTCCCTTGATCTTGGTGCATTGCTGGCTGGTGCCAAGTATCGGGGTGACTTTGAAGAGCGCCTGAAAGCTGTTCTTAATGATCTGGCCAAGCAGGAAGGGCAGATCATCCTGTTTATTGATGAGCTGCACACCATGGTTGGCGCCGGTAAGGCCGAAGGTTCCATGGATGCCGGTAATATGCTCAAGCCTGCGCTGGCTCGTGGCGAGCTGCATTGTGTCGGTGCTACGACACTGGATGAATACCGTCAGTATATCGAGAAGGACGCAGCCCTTGAACGTCGTTTCCAGAAGGTGCTGGTGGATGAGCCTTCTGTCGAAGACACCATCGCCATACTGCGTGGTTTGAAAGAACGTTATGAAGTTCACCACCATGTAGATATCACTGACTCGGCAATCATTGCCGCTGCCAAACTGTCCCATCGCTATATCACCGATCGTCAGCTGCCAGATAAGGCTATCGATCTTGTGGATGAAGCGGCCAGCCGTATCCGTATGGAGATGGACTCCAAGCCGGAATCCATGGATAAGCTCGAGCGTCGTTTGATTCAGCTGAAGATAGAGAAAGAGGCGCTGAAGAAAGAGACAGACGAGCCTTCCAAAAAGCGTCTGGCGGTGCTGGATGATGAGATCGCCGATCTCGATAAACAGTATTCCGATCTGGATGAAGTCTGGATGCGCGAGAAAGCTGTGCTTTCCGGCGCCCAGAAGTTTAAGGAAGAGAAGGAAAAGCTTCTGCTGGAGCTGGACGCTGCCAACCGTGCCGGTGATCTGACCAAAATGTCAGAGATTCAATACGGCAAGCTGCCGGAAGTTGAGAAGCAGATTCAACAGGCACAGGAGCAGGAAACCATTGGGATGACCTTGTTGCGTAACAAGGTCACGGATGAAGAGATTGCCGAAGTGGTCAGTCGCTGGACTGGTATTCCGGTGAACAAGATGCTGGAAGGCGAGCGGGAAAAACTCCTGCGTATGGAAGAAGAGCTCCATGATCGGGTTATCGGTCAGGATGAAGCGGTCAAGGCTGTCTCCAACGCCGTGCGCCGCAGCCGCGCCGGGTTGTCGGATCCTAATCGCCCTAATGGCTCGTTTATGTTCCTCGGCCCAACCGGTGTGGGTAAAACCGAGCTATGCAAGGCGCTGGCAGAATTCCTGTTTGATACCGAAGAAGCCGTTGTCCGGATCGATATGTCCGAATTTATGGAGAAGCACTCTGTCGCACGTTTGCTGGGTGCACCTCCTGGGTATGTCGGTTATGAAGAGGGTGGTTATCTGACTGAAGCCGTACGTCGTCGTCCTTATAGTGTTGTGCTGTTGGATGAAGTCGAGAAGGCTCACCCGGATGTATTCAATATTTTGCTGCAGGTGCTGGATGATGGTCGTTTGACCGATGGGCAAGGTCGAACTGTCGATTTCCGTAACACTGTGGTGGTGATGACCTCGAACCTGGGCTCTGATCTGATTCAGGGGCTGAAGGATGATGAGTTTGAAACTGTGAAGAGCACGCTGATGGATGTTGTCGGTCAGCACTTCCGCCCTGAATTTGTGAACCGGATTGATGAGCTGGTGGTGTTCCATCCGCTGGCCAAAGACCAGATCTCCGGCATTGCCTCTATTCAGCTGGATTCGCTGCGTAAGCGTTTGACCGAGAGTGATCTGTCTCTTGATGTATCGCAGGCGGCAATGAATATGATTGTTGAGGCCGGCTTTGACCCGGTATACGGTGCCCGTCCATTGAAGCGTGCCATTCAGCGGGAAATTGAGAACCCCTTGGCTCAGGCCATACTTGGCGGTCAGTTTGCGCCGGGTGTCACCATCAAGGTTGATGAAAAAGACGGCCAAATGGTGTTCAGTAGTTAATTCACCCTAAGTGGGTGATCGAGGATTGGTGTTGGGGGAGTCTGAGCTTTTATACGTGATGGGCTCCCTTTTTCTTGCGAGATCTTTCGCAGTTTACTGGGTGAGAGTGGCTTGGTGATTCTGGTCTGCCCTGCACCTATACCTTCTGTCACATCTTCATCGTCACTGGTATTACTGCTGAAACCACTGTCGTACTCCTGAGAGCTTTGGGGTGTCAGTCGGATAGTTTCCTCAAGCTGTTTTGATTCATCCGTGGGAAGGATGTTGTGAATCAGTCCGGCAGCATACTCTGCGGCCAGTTGCTGATTCGCAGCTTTGGGAACAATCTTCCATTCGCTAAACCGTGACAGTATCGGACCAAGCTCATGGGGGATTGTAGGACTGTTCAGGCCAAGGCTACTGACCATATCGGCAATAGCATCGTACTTGCCCGCAGGTTCGGCCTTGCGGAGAAGTTCCTGTAATTCGGTAATATTCTGTTGGGATGTGGCCAGAATCTCGACCAGCATCCGTAGTGCTTCATTTCTGCGGGCAATCTGGGTTCCGTGATCCAGTTTGTCTTTTGAGAGTTGATCCACTTCTTCTTCGGTCACCATGACATCCTGCTGATAGAGATCTTTCAGCTCGGTAAGCTCTTTGTTGAGTCGGGTGATCTCTTTATGCAGGTCAGCCTTTGCGGCAGAGTCTGATGAGTCGGGCTTGGATGTCTCCGGTGGTGATGGCAGTGCTTTCTGCTTGGCTAGTATGGCCAGCTTTTTCTCGGCCGCTTCCAGTTCTTTCCAGGACTTGCGACAGTCTTGTTCCCAGGAGTCGGTACGAACTTTTTCCCTTGTCAGCTTCTTCTCGAGTTCCTTAACTTTTTTCATGCTTCGTTGTAAGGATTGCTCGACAGAGCTTTTCAATTCATCACTTTCCCCAAGCTGCTCGGTAAGGGCTCTTGATTTGCTGATCTCATCGGATAACTGTTTTTGGCTATCTTTGTGGGCTTGCTCTGCATCCAGTTTGTGTTTTTCGCTCTCGCCGAGCTGAATAGAAAGGTAGCCTACCTGTTTGGTCTGTTTGGACAGTTCTTCTTTAGCTTCACTCAGTTTATCCCGTATCTGGCTGTTACTGGCTGTCAGCTTCTCATTCGAGAGGATAAGAGCCTTCCATTTGCTCTTAAGCTCATCAATGGCGTTTCTCAGGGATTGATCATCCAGCTCAAGCTGTTCGGGAGGGAGGGAGTTCGGTGTCTCCGGTTTTGCATCGGACTCGGAGGTAATTTGTGAGATGGTCTCACTCAAGTCTTTACGTAGAGTCAGCCACTGTGTTCTTAACTGGTGGTTTTGCTGCTCAATAGCCTGTGCCTTACTGACAACAGTCTCCAGTGTTTTGACTTTCTCTTCTGATTTTTCCAGCCCTTTTAGAGCTTTCTCCATCATGGTGTTCAGGGTTGTAATCTGTTCGCTTTGTCCGGCATTAACTGTTTTTAGTTTTCCGATGGCAGTGGAGAGTTTGGTATTTTGCTCTACCAAAGCCTGCTTGGCTTTCTTCAATGCCTGCTGTTCAGCGGAGAGTGATGCAAATTCTTTTTGTTTTTGCGAGGCAGTGGCTTTCAGAGCTTTGGTTTCCTGATCATAAGCCTGCTTTTGGTTGAGCATCTGAGCGTTGAGCTCTGCCTGTTGTTTTTGGGCTGTCAGCAACTGTTCAGACAAATTCTTAGCAAGGTCTGATTGCTCAGAAAGCTGCTTACGGGTTTCGGCCAATACTCGTTCCTGCTCGCTGCGGGCTGTATTGACCTTCCCGGTTTCCTCTCTGGCTGTCTGCTCACTCTGACGCAGAATTTTAAGCTCATTGTTGAGCTTCTCCTGTGTTGTTGCAGCATCGCCGGAGATCTTATCAAGAGAGCTTTGTAGCTGATTAACCTGTTGCTGCTTTTCGGTTAAGGCCGTTTCTTTGCTGTTCAGAGTTTCGTTGAGTTCCCGGATCTGACTTTGGAAATGTACGTTGGCCTGCTCTGTGGTTTTCAGATTGTCTTGTAGTTCATTAATGCGTGTTTGAAGTTGCTGCTTTCCTTCTTCTGATAAGCGGCTGTTATCGGATAGCTGCTGCTGGAGTTCAAGCTCCTGTTTCTTCAGGCGTGAGTTTTCTTCTTGTGTGGTGTGCTGCAGTTCTTTCAGTCCGGCCAGTTCTGCGACAATGGATGCCCGTTGGCTCACGACATCCTTGTGAGTGGCCTGTAACACAGTGAATTCTTCCAGCAGTGAGTTGCGGGTGGTTTCTGAACGAGTCAGTTGCTCCATAAGCTGGGCATTGGTTCTGTCTACCGACTCCTTGGCCTGCAGCTGCTGAGTCAGCTTCTCAATCTCTGCCTGTAATGAGGAAACCTTTGCTTTTGCTTCAGACAGCTCTGTGCTGGATTTGCGCAGCTCCTCCTCAGATTGTTGCAGCGTATGATCTTGATCGTTATTTCTTTTCGTCAGCAGACTGATCTGTTTCTTACTGTCTTGGAGCTCAGTCTTCAGTTGGGTGAGTAGCTTCTGGGTTTTCAGGCTCTCAATGGATGAGAGTCTTATCTGTTCTTCCAGCTGTTTGATGGTTTCCAGATTTGCCTGAGAGTTTTCTTTCTCTTTACTGAGATCCTGCGTCAGGGTCTGGTTTTTGGTTTTTAATGTCTCTATCTCTTTCAGGGCGCTGTTCAGTTGTTCTCTTAATGCCGCAGCTTCCTGGTCCTTTTGGGTGGTGGCTGTTGTCAGCTGAGTTTGAAGAGACTGGTTTTGTTTCTGCAATTCGGTTTCTGTTTTTTTACTGACTTCCAGCTTGTGTGAGGCGTCTTCAAGTTTCTTTAGAGTCTCACCATGCTCAAGCTTTTGCTGATCCAGTTGCTGGCCCAGCGTTGTGACCTGCTTTTGAGTATTGAGTAACTGTTCCCGTTCTTTGTCCAGCTCACGGCTTTTCTGCTCCAGAGACAGCTGGGTGGTATGAAGTTCATGCTGCACTTCATTATTGCGGGTGCGTTCCTGAGTGAGAGCCTTGCTCAACGAACTGTGGCTGATAACCAGAGAGCCAACGGCAGCGTGGAGACTTGTGTGGGTTGGCCTGGATGGTGGAACCACGCCCTGAATCGTTTGAACCAGCTTTTTCGTTTCCTGTTTATGATCAAAGAGCTGATTGCGCAAACCACTGTTTTCTCTCGATATCTCCGCGAGTTGCTGCTCGTGCTGCTTTTTTATATGGACGGTAAATTGCTTTTGCTCTTCGAGGCTTTTCTTATGCAGGTCGAGTTGATTTTGGGCCTGTTTGACCTGCTTCTCTGTGTCCGATAGTGATTGTTTAAGCGCCTTATTCTCTTGTTGGGTGGCTTCGGTCAAATCGAGTGCGTCCTCGGCCACATGTTCTGCAGTTGTGGCTCTCAACTTGGCTTCTTCAAGTTGTGTGCTTAAATCCCCTATGGTTTGTCTGGAGAGCTTGTCCTGCTCCAGATGTTTGTTGATTTCGGTTTTCAGCGCCGTTTCGCTGTTCTGGCTGGTCAGCAGTGCCTGCTGCGTTTGTTTGAGCTCAAACTGGGCTTTGCCAAGACGGGTGTGGCTGTCTTTAAGTTTTTCTACCACCTGAGCCATCGCTTCCTTTGTCGTGTCGAGCTGGCTGGCGGTGAGGGAGTAATTTTTGGTGAGATCTTCGTTGGCTTTTTTCAGCGCAATATTATCGCGCAGCTGTTCATTAATCTGGTTTTGCAGCTGATGGCTACGGACTTTGCTTTTGGCCAGCTGCTGGCTGACAACTTCCAAAGTATTGGTTTTCTTATCCAATGCCTGTTGCAGGGCGACAACTTTCTGGCCGAGACGTTTGCTGTTTTGTTCCAGAGTCTGCTGGCGAAGTCGTAGCTCGACATCTGTGCTTTTGAGTTGCTGAAGCTGAGCCTCAAGGTTTTGCTTCGCCTGTTTGGCCAGCTCCAGCTCATGGTGAAGAGCTTTGATCGCAGACGCTTTGGTGTTCAGGTCTTTGGTCAGTTGTTGCTGGTGGTCCTGTAGTGCAGCGTTTTCCTTAAGCAGGCTGCCAATAGTGCTTTCATGTTGAAGCAAACGTTTTTGCAGAAGCTCAACAGCCTTTGGGCTTTCAGGGGGGTGTTGGGTGATCTGATGGATCTGGGATGAAGAGACGGAAGCCTGGGTGAGCAGCTTGTGGGATCTCTTTTTAAGCTGTCCGGTTTCCCTCGAAGTTTCAGACAGACTGTGCCGCAGTTGCTCGGCCTCTTTGGCTTTGCCTTTGACATGGCTCGTCGTTGAGAGGGTTTCTGTCTGGAGGGCTTTGGTCTGTTTCAGGGCTTCGTCGGTCTGCTGAACCAGTTCATGGGTCTGTTCCAGAAGTTCGTCTTCGGGAGCCAGGGCTGGGCTGTCGATATGCTCTGTCAGAGGAAGGGGAAGAAAAGGGCCCTTTTCCTGAAACAGTGAGATCAGCGAGTTGACGTTGACGTTGCGGCAGGTGACCGCAATAGGTTCATCCAGATTGATGCTGCTGGAGTGAATCTCAACCCCGGAATGGGACAGGTTGCCAAAGCCGGCCTGAACCTTCCAGCCAGGCGTTTGTTGCTCAGCTCTGGCTCCGAGAACCCCGCGGGTGGGGGTGCAGATCACATCGATAGGTTTCAGTTTGGCCAGATGCTCGGTACCTCTGACGCCGGTCGCTCTGGTTTTATTTACACCCTGCTGGAGTCGGGCCTGTTGTTGCTTCTGGCGGTCTGTGGTTTCTGTGGGAATAGTTTTGGGGTATTCCAGAAGCTCCCGGGACTCAGGAGGAATAAAGCTGGGTAGCGAGACATGAGCTGGTGAAGCGTTGCGATCGTAAAGTTTCTTGTCGTGCGGGTGAGGCTGGTTGCCCGGTTTTGGCGTAAAGCGTTTGGCTGTTGGCTTCGGTTGGGTATTGGGTGTCAGATTCTCGACGCCTATGGTGACGCCAGACGGCTTCTGTCCGTTAGAGCCCGTTACTCCCTTTCCCACAGTCGTTCATCCACACCTGTTCCATTAGGAGTAAGTAAAGCAGTTTCCAGCCGTCTGGTGCAGGTTGGATGGCCTCAGGTGTGTTCTGCAAGGATCTTTTTGACCAGCTGGTGATCTTCCTCGCTGATATCGAGAATGCGGAAGCCACTCCAATACTGGGTTTGGCAGTTACCTTCTTTCTGCCAGACGGCTTCTACGCCGAGGTTGATGGTGCTTGTGCCGCTGTTGGTAGGAGTAGCTTGCTGGTCG
Source organism: Parendozoicomonas haliclonae (assembly GCF_900174585.1). Taxonomy (GTDB): domain Bacteria; phylum Pseudomonadota; class Gammaproteobacteria; order Pseudomonadales; family Endozoicomonadaceae; genus Sansalvadorimonas; species Sansalvadorimonas haliclonae. The sequence goes on from NZ_FWPT01000001.1 coordinate 411,165, forward strand.
CGGGCAATGATCAGGCACTGAAGCACCATGCCTTCAGGGATGGGCGTGCGGCTGCTCAGCATAAAGCCGCCTTCGGAGAGATTGACCAGTTTACCAATGGGTTCGCCAGAGAGTGCATTGTGGAGCTCGAGGTCGATCTCGAGCGTATGGCGTGGCTCGCGACGTTTGTCCTGATGCTGCTCTGATGATTTGACTGGGTCTTTAATCATTGGCCAGATCCCGGCGTACGCTTCTGCACTCTTTTTTGTATGGCCAGCAGGGTTCTCTGAACCAATGGTGAAAGCCCATCCGGATGTGGCGTGAGTCGCCCCTGCATAATCCAGGCTCCCAGCTTGCCCTTATCGACCAGGGCGGTTTTCTGTCCGGCGCCATCAACAAACAGGAACAGCAGACCATTCTTACTGTGCCAGGCCAGTTTCCAGTGGCGTTCCTCGCCTTTCTGGTTGAGGGCAGAGCACCAGATGCCCGGCTGCAACCCCGAAATAATGGCTTCAGTGGCTGGAGGGACAAACAGGTCATCCTCAAGTGGAATGCTGTCGTCGTGTACTCTGGCTTCTTCAAGATGCCTGAGTCTGTCCAGTCTGGCAACACTGCCGGACGTCTCCAGCTTTAGCTCCACAAAGAGACGTTCCAATTCTTGGGGCTGAAGGCTGTCTGTTTGTGTGAGCAGGTGCATGACCGGGTTATGGAGAAGATCCAGCTGCTTTACATCGTTATCGCTCAGGGCCTGAACAAGGCGCAGTGACAGCTGCCGGCAGGCCTTGCGCCGAATGGCATCCTGAAAACGCAAATACTGAAAGACCAGCGTGTCGTGCCAGAGCGTATCGAGAAAGCGTTGACTGAAGACCGGCAGGCTTTCATAGCCTGGGCAGGTATGAATGGTTTCCCGGGCCCAGATGCGGGCATTGTGCAGTGTCTCCTGACCTTTGCTGGCTTCTATTTGACGTTTCTCAATGATGTCTGCTTTTTTGTGCAGCTGGCCAATCTGTTGCTGAAGGTAAGTCAGCAGGTCCTGACAGCGCTGGCGACGCAGTTGGGTTTCTTTTGTTAAAGCGTGAATAACCGCCTGACTCTGTTTCAGAAGATCTCTGGAGAAGGTGTGGGCATCACGGAAATGTTCGGCGGCCTCGGCCATGGTATCGAGCAGTTCGCGAGCCGGATGGGAATCGGCCTGTAGAAACTTCTGGTCGGTTAACGTCAGCCTTGCCCAGGGCAAAGCCATCTGTCCCATAATGCTGCGGTAGCTCTCGGGCAGTGAGTGATCATGGGTGATATGGTCAAACAGTGTTTCTATTAAATGAATGCTGCTCTCATCATCTGGCGTCAGGTTGTTGTGCTGCCCATCTTTGGCAAGCTCATGTTTGAGAGCATTTCTAAAGGCGCTTGCACCGCTTTGTCCGGTGAATGGATGGTAGTCACCAGACAGGGCTTTCTTCTGAAGTCGGGTCAGGGCGGAAAGCAGCTGTTCCTGAGACCAGGCTTGCTTAGGCGCTGGCATTTGTGTGTTATGGCGAAAATGATGCAATAGCGCGCTGAACAGAGCAGGATCGGTAACTTGGCTCTCGGTGTGAATATCTGCCGGAGCTTGAGTTGTAGAAGCTTGATCAGTCTGTCGAGCTTCATCAGCGGACTCTGCTTTATGTTCCTTTCGAGCAGCGGCCTGGGGAGCCTGCTGGATCTTGGCGGTGTAACGCAGGTTGGGAAGAATGCCTTGATCAATCAGAAACTGGTTGATAGACGAGTACAGTGCTTCAAGCTTCTCCAGTGAGGCTTCTTCAAACAAATGATAAAGGTCGGGTTTTATCCGGCTGTGCAGATGCGCAGGTTCCAGTGCCAGGGCAAAGGCGCTGACAATATGCTTCGGCTCCAGAGGATTGTCCTGCTCACTGAGCGGGTAACCATGGTTCAGCACCGCCAGCCGTTTTTCCAAACCAAACAGGTTTTCATGGCTGTGTCCGTGGATACGGCTGCTGAGGCTGGTGATCTGCAGCGTGTCTTCATACGCATCGGTATTCAGCAACGTCATATTGTCTTCGTCTGGTTCAACCTCTGGCTCGTCTTCGCTGTGACTGGTGTTGGGGCCAAAAGGGAACTGGCGGAATTTTTCAGAAAGACGACTGTGAAATGCACGGGTCATGACGGACCGATTTCGGCGAATGTCCCGCATGGCATCGAAGTACAATGTTTGCTCAACATTGCTCTGTGCGTTTTCGGCCTGGGCGAAAAGGGCATCATCGGTCAGGGTCAGAGTTTGATCCAGACACTCGGAGAGGGCATCCAGTGCTTTGCGACGACAGTGTTCAAGCAGTTGCCGACTGTTGGGAATGGCGCCGATGCCGGAAGTGGTATCAGCAGGCCGCTGGTGGATATGAGTAACTTTGGATGTGGATGCCTGATGGCTGCGACCATTGTGGTTAGTGGGTGCGCCGGAGTTTTCACTGGTCATAGTGAAAACTCCATTGAGCATCCTGCTCGGTAAAAGCTCATGCGGTAAGAAGCCATGAATATTTATCTGCCTCAGGCCAGATCCGTGCCTGTGCTGCGTTTATGATGTTTTTTGAACATTTAAGGGTGGCAGTATACACCTATTCGGGGTGTGGGTAACCGCAAATGCAGGCTTGCCCTTGTAAAAATAGCTTGACGAAAATTTCAGAGTCATTATCATTCGCCGCCGTTGAGTGATGACGGAGACGCACTGCGGAACGGACATCGAAATGCTCAACAAGGTAATTCCCCGATAGCTCAGTCGGTAGAGCAAATGACTGTTAATCATTGGGTCGCAAGTTCGAGTCTTGCTCGGGGAGCCACTCTTCTAAGGTGAAGAGTTTAAAAGCGAATAGCTTGTGTAGCTGTTTGTCTGTGGGTCGTTAGCTCAGTTGGTAGAGCAGTTGGCTTTTAACCAATTGGTCGTAGGTTCGAATCCTACACGACCCACCATTATTTCAAGCTTTTGTTTGAAAGCATGATTCCCCGATAGCTCAGTCGGTAGAGCAAATGACTGTTAATCATTGGGTCGCAAGTTCGAGTCTTGCTCGGGGAGCCATTTTAAAAAGCGAATAGCTTGCGTAGCTGTTTGTTTGTGGGTCGTTAGCTCAGTTGGTAGAGCAGTTGGCTTTTAACCAATTGGTCGTAGGTTCGAATCCTACACGACCCACCATCTTATAAAAAAGCCCGCATCGTTGATGCGGGCTTTTTTTATGTCTGAAATTTATGCGGATGGTGTAGTTAGTGCAACTTCAGGCCGGGCCGGGTGCCTTTCTCAAGCAAATCTTTGGTCATCAGCATGCCGGTTCGCCAGAAACCGTAGAGGGTAATCTGGTGTAATCGATAGAGTGAGACATAGAACATTCTTGCCAACCAGCCTTCCAGCATTACATCTCCCATCAGGTTGCCCATCAGATTACCCACGGCAGAATGACTGCTGAGTGAAATCAGTGAACCATGATCGCGATAGGTGTAGTTCTGCAGAGGTTCACCCTTTAGCTTGTGGGTTATATTTTTTGCCAGCAGGGTGGCCTGCTGGTGCGCGGCCTGGGCGCGAGGTGGAACTTTAAAGGGCTCGCCGGACTTGCCGGTGATGGTGCAGCTGGCACAGTCTCCCAGGGCGAAAATATTTTTGTCGAGTGTGGTTTGCAGGGTCTGCTCAACTACAAGCTGGTTGGTGCGTGTGCTTTCCAGTCCATCAAGATCCTGTAAAAACTCGGGGCCTTTAATGCCGGCGGCCCAGATCACCATATCAGCATGAATCTGTTCACCTTCTTTGGTTTTCAGACCGTGGGCACCCACTTCGGCAACAATGGTGTTGCAAAGGGTTTTGATGCCCAGTTTTTCCAGTTGATGCTGCACCCCTCTGCTGATGCGCTCAGGTAGTGCTGGCACAACTCTGGGAGCGCCTTCAATCAGGGTCAGCTGGATTTCCCTGGCATTCTCTTCCAGCCCATAACGAGCCATAAGGTGTGAGGCGCTGTGCAGTTCAGCAGCTAGTTCTACGCCGGTTGCTCCGGCACCAATAATGGCGATGCTGGTGTGTTGAGGGCCTTCTTCGCCGGATATGTAATGCAGGGAGCGGCTGATCAGGTGGTGGTGAATGCGCTCGGCCTGTTCGCGGCTATCAAGGAACAGGCAGTGTTCCTGCGCGCCGGGAGTACCAAAGTCATTGGTGTGGCTGCCCACGGCAATCACCAGCGTGTCGTAGGGAATCTGGCGCTCTGGAAGAAGCTCGGTGTCGGTATTGTCGAATGCCGGGGCGAGAGTGATGGTTTTTTCGTTGCGGTTTAAACCACTCATCGTACCGGGCTGGAATCGAAAATGATTCCATTTGGCCTGAGCCAGATAGTTGAGTTCATCGCTATAGGAGTTGAGAGAGCCGGCAGCCACTTCGTGAAACAGTGGTTTCCAGATGTGGGTCATGCGTGCATCAATCAGCAGAACTTCGGCAAGATTCTTTTTACCCAGCTTTCGACCAAGACGGGTTGCAAGTTCCAGTCCGCCGGCTCCGCCACCCACAATAACGATACGATGGCTGTTTGAGTTGTTGTTCATGAAGATCTGGCCATGGTTGCAGTTTGAAGGCTAATGCCTATATCAGTGCCCAAAAAAGTATCCGAGAGTTCGGGCAGCAACGCCCAAAACAATAATAGATAGGCTCAGCCACATCATCATGATCCAGGGGCGGAACGGTTTTCTTTCTGTAGTGTTTACACCGCTGGAAATGTACTCGTTGACCAGTTGCTGATCATCATCATTCAGTCGGGTGATAAAGGCTTCCGGATCTTTCTGTGCCATAAGATACCTGCCAGAGCTATTCTCAAAAGATGTTCTTGAGAGTGTTTATTGTTGTTGGTGATTTGTACTGAGTGTACAGGTTATGGCGCAACATGCAGTGACGCAAATCTGCCCGAAAAATATTTGCAGGGCGAACGAGGTTAATGGATGAACTGGAAGAATGCAGGTGAAAATGCTTTTGTCGGTTGGTTCCGGGCTTTGTTCACTGAAGCGCTCCTGTCACTGGTGGGGCTGCGTTACTGTTTCACTCTCCCTTTTCTGTTTTTTGAATTGCACCGGCGATGGATTTATTTCTTCTGTAGCCCTTGGGCGATCAGCAGGCGGTTTCTTGATCAGCGGGGTGAGTTGGATGCGCAGGGGTATGGAGAGACACCTTTGGTCACTCTGGGAGCGGTTGCTGAGCGCCTGCAGCTTTCTGAGAGTGACACTGTGTTGGAGCTTGGCTGTGGAACCGGCAGAAACTGTGCGTGGCTGAGTAGTCGTTATGGGTGTAAAACTCTGGGCGTTGAGCAGGTGCCGCAGTATATCTCGATCGCTGAAAAATTGAATGCGCGTTACTTTCCGCAGGGGCAAGTCACGTTTTGTTGCGAGGATATGTTTTCACTGGATATGTCCGCTCAACAGATTGTTTATGTGGACTGCACAGCCATGAGTGAAGCCTGTATTCGGCAGGTCGCTTTTTTGTGTGCCGGAATGCCCAATGGGGCGTATCTGGTGGCGGTGAATGCAAATATGAGTGAGTTGATGCCGGAGCGATTCCAGACCGAAAGAGTTTTCCCCGGATTGTTTATCTGGGGGTGGTCAGATGTGAGGATTTTCTCGGTTGGGCCTCCAGGCGTTGAAAATGCTGATATTGATCAGGCTAATGAAGCGCTGGTTTTATAAACTGCGCCTTTTGTTGTTTGCTGGGCGAAGAAAGGTATGGCGCTTGCTCCGAAAAGCGATGAACGATCAACTGTTCCACCAATAGGGTCAGCCCGAACATTTCGCTGGAAGACGGTTCTGGCTCTGATCGTTATGACCGTTGCGACTCTTTACGAATTTATGCCGGTCTGGGGCGTGTTGTTCCTGTACTGGGCCTGGATGAATATTAAAAACAAAGACACGTTTCTGGTTGAAAGGATTCAGCGGTCTGAAAACCCGGTGCTGTATTGGCTGATCGTGGCGGGATGGGTTGTGCTGGCTGTGCTGACGTTCTTTCCTGCGTATTGGTAACTTGTCAGAAAGTATGTCCGGCAGGTGTTAACGCCGCCGGACATGCGCGACTGTTTAGATCAGCTCGATAGCCATAGCTGTCGCTTCACCGCCGCCGATGCACAATGCGGCAACACCTTTCTTACCACCGGTACGCTTCAGTGCGTGAATCAAAGACAGAATAATCCGTGAGCCAGTAGAGCCAATCGGGTGGCCCTGAGCGCAGGCACCGCCGTGAATGTTGACCTTGGCCGGGTCCAGATCGTGATCCTGAATCGCCGCCATGGTTACCATGGCAAAGGCTTCGTTGATTTCAAACAGATCAACGTCATCTTTGGTCCAGCCGGTCTTATCAAACAGCTTGGTGATTGCGCCAACAGGTGCAATTGTGAACTCGGATGGGTGGCGGGAATTGGTGCTGTGACCGGCAATGCGGGCCAGAGGCTTCAGGTTTCTGCGTTCGGCTTCAGCGGCCGTCATCAGTACCAGAGCGGAAGAACCATCGGAAATGGAGCTGGAGTTGGCAGCAGTGATGGTGCCGTCTTTTTTGAAGGCTGCACGCAGTTGTGGGATTTTGTCGATGCGAGCATTGCCAGGCTGCTCATCTTCGCTGACGACAGTATCGCCCTTGCGGGATGAGATAGTGACCGGAGTGATTTCCTCTTTCAGCCAGCCATTCTCAATCGCAGCGTTGGCCCGGGACAGAGATTCAATGGCAAATGCGTCCATGGCTTCACGGGTCATCTTGTATTCGTCAGCCATATCCTGAGCGAAAGATCCCATCAGGCGACCGGTTTCTGCATCTTCGAGTCCATCCAGGAACATGTGGTCGGACACCTGTCCATGACCCATGCGGTAGCCGCTACGGGCTTTGTCGAGCACGTAAGGAGCGTTGCTCATGCTTTCCATGCCACCGGCAACCATGATGGTGTTGGTGCCTGCCTTGATCAGATCGTGAGCCAGCATGGTGGCTTTCATGCCAGAGCCGCACAGTTTGTTGATGGTGGTGCTGCCAGTGGCATCGGGCAGACCTGCCTGACGGGCAGCCTGACGAGCCGGGCCCTGCTTCAGGCCGGCTGGAAGTACACAGCCCATAATCACTTCTTCGACATCGTCAGCATTGATGCCGGAACGTTCAACGGCAGCCTTGATGGCAATGGCGCCCAGTTTTGGTGCAGTCAGTGAGCTCAGGGAACCCTGCAGGCCTCCCATCGGGGTGCGTGCGCCACTAACAATAACGATATCGTCCTGGTTCATGGGGAGTACCACTTCTGTTGTTATGTTTATGCGTTAAATTTATGGAGATCCGCAGGCAACAGTTTACCGATGAAACAGATCTTCGTCATGGCGCATTTCAGGCGCCAGCTCTGTCAGAATGATTCAAAATCAATGACAGCTCTGGTTGGTTCATGGTACCAGCGCGAGAATTCCGTCCAGCCCGGGTAGTGTCGAGACAGCTTCAGATGGCGGTAGACCGTTGTGTCATTGCTGTCTCTGGCGGCCAGGATTTTCGCTTTGAGTCGTCCCGGTTTCAGACCGTTGGTGACCGTGCGCTGGAAGTTAACAGTAATCTTTTCACTGGCCTGTTCGTCGTCAAAGCGGGTGAATTCCACATCGGCATTCAGCGGGTAGTCGGTAAGCCCCCACCAGTTCTCCTGATCCAGAAGCAGGAAGCGACCGTGATCATTGGTTTCCCGATCAAACATTTTGTTTTCTCGGGTAACCTGTTGGGCATCGTCGCTGCCATCAAAGTGTTTGTCTTTCAGTGCGTAGCCGCTGGCCAGTCGGTAGCCGGTGATGCGCCAGGGAGAATTGGCTGGGAGTTCAATAGCTGTCAGGCTGGCGGCACCATCATAAGGCCACAGGGTAAAAGCGGCCTGGGCGATGCCATACCCTGCCGCTGCTGCAACCGCCACGATAGCCGCTACGGATGCTACTTCGGTCAGGCCATTAGCGACCCGCTCCGAAAAGCTTTCTCCGCTATGAGAGCTGCCGCAGTGCCCGTGGTGGCAGTAACCGCTCCAGCCGCCACCCCAGCCCCAGTGATCATGATGATGGGTGTGATGAACCTGCGGTGTATTGCTGGCTGGTGTATAACCGTTACGATTCAGTCCTTGTTGTTTCAGAGTGTAAAGCGACATGTGCCGGTAGTTGATAGCTTCATCTTCCGGAGTGTGCGTGTAGGTTTCTGTATAAGAGGATGGGAATTCTGAATTCTGATTATCTGCAAAAGTGAGCCCGGATAGTGATCCGATCAGGATACAGGCTGTTCCTGCTGCTGTTTTGGGCCATGTATTGGGGAGCAGGCGCTGCATAATCATGTTCCGATGTCCTCTGTTAGGGGCTGTTGACGTTTTGTGATCGCGCTCAGCTTTCCCGAGAGCTTTCAGGGTTAGGTACAGCGATGCAGGAATGCTTTTTGCCTTTCAAATCGCTGTAACGACACCATGGAAGCTCTCGGGAAAGCCCTCCGGGTGAGGCTGGAAGCCGCTCCTCGCTGCGTCAGGCTTGCTTAATGTAGGGCAACTACGATTTTCACAAGCCTTTCTAACGATGAACGGCTTCCAGACTCACTGAGCCGCATCACAAAACGTCAACAGACCCTAGCTTTGGATCCTCTGGCTGGGGGAATCTTTGCTGGTGCGCAGAGAGCGTCGGGGAAGGTTAGACAGTGATCAGGTTTCGTCAATGTGGCGGTTGTGGTAAGCCGAAACAGGGTTTCGTTATGTTTCGCTGTGTAAAGTGTTGACAGGGAAGGGGTTAATCATGAAAATGCGCACCAAGTTTTCGGGGCTAGGTAGCTCAGTTGGTTAGAGCACAGCACTCATAATGCTGGGGTCGGCAGTTCGAATCTGCCCCTAGCTACCAAGATTCTCGAGATTGGGGTATCGCCAAGCGGTAAGGCATCAGGTTTTGATCCTGACATGCGGAGGTTCGAATCCTCCTACCCCAGCCATTTCTTGGTAAGTTCTGAAAACGGTCCTTCGGGAGTTAAAGTGTTAACGTGGCTAGGTAGCTCAGTTGGTTAGAGCACAGCACTCATAATGCTGGGGTCGGCAGTTCGAATCTGCCCCTAGCTACCACGCTTTCACACTCTCACTGTTGGGGTATCGCCAAGCGGTAAGGCATCAGGTTTTGATCCTGACATGCGGAGGTTCGAATCCTCCTACCCCAGCCATTTTCAAAAAGCCCGTTAGCCAAAAGCTAATGGGCTTTTTTTGTACCTGAATTTCACAATTTGCTTAGACTTTGGTCTAGAGCATGTCCTTTCTGTGTATTTTTACCTACCGTGATAGGTGAATATCTCCGTTCTTTCTATATAATGCGGCGCAAGCGGTAAGGGGACTGCCAAAATAAACAGCAGGGAAAGCATAACGGGCAGCGCTTCAGCAGCACTTGATCAGGGCAGATGGGCACTTTACCCAGGTGTTCACGGAATGAGTCAGCCGATGATCCTGCTGGAAGCGACAAGCAGAGAGCAAGAAGAATGACGGCAGAGACCTATGATGTTTTGATTGTGGGGGGAGGGGTTTCCGGAACGGCTCTCCTGTATGAACTGACAAAATACACGGATATCGAGCGTATAGGCCTGCTCGAGAAGTACGATGACTTCGCCACAGTCAATTCTAAAAGCAGCAATAACAGCCAGACCATCCATTGCGGCGATATAGAAACCAACTATACGCTGGAAAAAGCCATCAAAGTGAAGCGCACAGCAGAAATGCTGGTGAACTACGCCTGCAGCCTGTCAGACGAAGAGCGCGACCAGATTATCTACAAATACCCAAAGATGGTTATTGGTGTTGGCAACGAGGAGTGTGATTTCCTCCGTAAGCGCTTTGAAGTGTTCAAGCAGCACTACACCACCATGGAACTGCTCGAGAAGGAGCAGATCGCCGATATCGAGCCGAACGTCGTCAATACCGACAAGGGCATGCGCCCTGAAGACGTCGTCGCTCTGGCGATTCGCGATGAATACACCGCAGTTGATTACAAGGCACTCTCTCACTCCTTTGTAAAAGAAGCCAAAGCCAGTGGCCGTAACCCGGATATTCATCTGAATACCGCTGTTGATGCCATTGAGAAAGAAGGCGATCTCTACAAGGTGCAGACTAACCAGGGTACCTTCAAGGCGCGCTTTGTAGTTGTCAGCGCCGGTGGCCACAGTCTGCTGCTGGCTCAGCAAATGGGCTATGGCCTGAACTTCTCCTGCCTGCCGGTGGGCGGAAGCTTCTACTTCATGCCACAAGTGCTGAACGGCAAGGTTTACACCGTACAGAATGATAAGCTTCCGTTTGCCGCTATCCACGGTGATCCGGACGTTCGTGTTCCCGGCAAGACCCGTTTCGGACCAACTGCACTGCTGGTACCGATGCTGGAGCGTTACAACAAGAGCACCATTCCTGAGTTCTTCAAGGTTCTGCGTCTGGATGGCTCGGTGTTCAAGGTATTCTGGGATCTGTTCAAGGTTTCCGATATCCGCAACTACATCTTCAAGAACTTCCTGTTTGAAATGCCATGGGTTCGTCGTCGCCTGTTCCTCAAGGATGCACGCAAGATCGTTCCTGGCCTGAAGTTGGAAGATGTGAAGTTTGCCGAAGGTTTTGGTGGCGTTCGTCCTCAGCTGATCGACAAGGACAACAAGGAGCTGCTGCTGGGTGAAGCCCGCATCAACCCGGGTAACGGCATCATCTTTAACATGACCCCATCCCCTGGTGGCACCAGCTGTCTGGGTAATGCCGAGATCGATCTGCGTGAGATCGTGAAGTTCTTTGGCTGCGGCTTCGACGAAGCGGCGTTCAAGAAAGATCTGGAAGGTATTGAACTGAAAGCCGCGCAATAAGCGGCTTTCTTCCTGTCTTAATAAATATCAGGCCGCCACGTTCTGCAGGGCGGTCAGATATTCTTCCCCATGCTGATGTTCAGCGATCTCTTCAGCCAAAGTTTTACCCTCAGGCCCTTTGTTATCGATCTTCAGGCCTTTCTCGATGAAGAAGGTCAGGAAGCGTTCAAAGTCATGGCTGCGCAGAGCGCGGTAGGCGCGCATCAGGATAAAGTAATCCGGATCAACACCCTTCTCGGCTTCAAGCTCCAGCAATGATTGCAGACGCTCATCACTCAGCTCTTCGCCGATAACCTTCTGTTTATCTTTCTTCATGGGTTGGCCCTCTGTCAGGATGTGTCGTTGTTTTGACAGGCATTCTATAGACCTCATCAAGGCAGGCAAAGGGGACAGGAAACTGTCACCGGCAAACTCACGCTTTTGTTCAGCCGATACCTACTAACCAGTAGCAAAGTATGGTTATAAAGGTTCAGGATGGATAATCCGGGAGTTCAGAGCACGGGCAGTATTGGAATCCAGCCGCTTCAGGGTGGTGAGACTCCAAAATCCGGTGACGTTGAGAAAGGCAAAGCGAGGATGGGCGTTGACCGTGAAGTGACGGTCACGACTCCCAATGCCACTGTTCAAACCCCTGAAACTGAAGAAACCACTGAACCCAAGGATACTTCCCTTTCTGAACGCAAGACTGAAAACGTCACCGATGAGAAACCGGGCTTTTTTGGCCGACTGAAGTCCAAAGCCAAAGAGAAAGGTGCGCAGCTCAAGGATTATGCCGCAGGCAAGCTGGAATCTGGCAAGGAGTTGGGCAAGAAAGCGGTTCGGGGCGGTGTTGGCTTTGCCCATCACCCTATGCGCTCAACGGGTGAGGCGATGTTGTCCGGTGCAGCCTATGCCCAGGAAAAATATGAGGGGGCCAAGGATAAAGGTGGAGCCGCATTAACAAAGATGCGGGAAGGTCTTTCTACCTTCAAGGCCGATCCGAAAGGTGTACTGTCCGCCGGCAAGTCTGGTCTAGCCAGCAAGGCTCGTTCACTTAAGGAGCGAGCTGTCAGTCTGCCTTCAACGATTAAAACCAAAATGCCATCACGCCCGAAGATGGGCAGCCTTCCAAATATAAAGTCGATCTTCAGTCGTTCCGCCAAGTCCGTTCCACCATCGCAAAGTGTACAGCAGGGTATCTCCACTGTTGGCAAGATGAGTGAGCGGATGTCCACGAAGATGGAAAATACTGAAACCCGTCTGGAAACGGCCAAATCCGAAAAAGCCAATCTGAAGATGCTGGACAAATTGATGACCGATCCGTCGGCTTTTTACAAAACCGATAAGGAAGTGATGGTCAGCTGGGGCGAGCAAAGTGTCACCATTAAAGGGACGGGGGCTGAAAGAGCGAAAGGGGTTCGCGATGCCGTGGATATCGTTTTTGAGAACCGGGGTGAAATTCTGGATAGGCTTGATGCAATTGATGGTGAAGTCAGCACCCTGAAGTCAGATAAAAAGAAACTGAAGAGCAAAAGCAAGAAGCAGATGCAGGGCGCTCGTGAGACGCTCTCTACCAATGCTAAAGAGAGTTACAAGCATGACCTTGGTGTTTTGAAAGGACAAAGAACAACCCTGAAAGAGAAACTGTCTCAGGCCAAGGCGGCTCTTAAGGAGGCGTTGAAAGGTGACAAAAGCGAAGCGACAGAATTGAAGCAGCCACTCAAGGTGAAAATAAAAACAGACACCCGGCTGGCGAAAGAGCTTTCCGCAGAGCTGAAAACTTTGAAGAAGCAGGAAAAGGAATCACTGAGAGGGCTCGAATCTGAGTTGAAAGAAAGTCAGGCGTTGATGAAGAAATATCAGGCCAAGATGGATAAGGCAGAGGGAGTCAAATACACCTCTGCTGCAGCGGGCTTTGAGGCCGCCAGTCAGAAGGTGCAATCCCTGAACGATGAAATCGCCCATCAGAGAGAAGGTTCCGAGCTGCGTATTGCCCAGAAGTTATCAACCATAACCGATCTTAAGGACGGCATTACCCGTAACAAAGAGACGCTATCGGATATCGGATCATCCAAGGGCGGGCATGAAGATTTACGCAAACAGCTTGAACAGGCCGAGCAGGCTTTAGAACGCAATACGGCGGCGATTAAAGAGCTTCAACAGCAGCAGCGTGTCGATCAGAACGCGATCAAGAAAATAAAATAAGGAAGGAGACAGGCCACCAGAGGGTGGCGGCCTGTTACAGTCCAGAAACTCAGTGACCTTTCAGGGCGTAGATGCCCGGCGCATTCCGCCAGTAGCCCTGGTAATCCATACCGGAACCGAAAATATAACGATCCTCACAGATCAGGCCGGTGAAGTCGCACTTCTGACCTGGATGAGCCTTACGATCGTGCTTTTTGTCCACCAGAACGGCAGTCAGAACTTCAGCCGCGCCAGCCGCTTTGCAGTGCTCAACAATGGCCGACAGAGTGTGGCCTTCATCGAGAATATCATCCACGATCAGTACGTGGCGGTCCTTCAGATCCTGTGCAGGTGGAACCTTCCAGTCCAGCTCGCCGCCACGGGTGGTGTTGCGGTAGCGGGTAGCGTGCATGTAGGAGGATTCGAGCGGGAAGTGCAGGTGTGTCAGCAGCTTGCCTGCGAACACCAGGCCGCCGTTCATTACTGCAAAGACCAGAGGGTTCTTCTCAGCCAGCGTTTCAGAAATGTCTGCGGCCATATGCTCAATGGCTGAATCCACCTGCTCACGGGTAAACAGACAGTCAGCTTCATCAAATACTTGCCGGATATGGTCCAGATCGATGGACATGTGAACGAGCCTCTCCTCAGGATCAGTTTGCTGCGCTATACACTGGGTGACAGCAGATCAATCAAGGCTGGAAACATACATGGCTTAGGGAGGTGAATCAATGACATCCATCCTGACGACTATTATTTCTCGGCAGGAAAGGCTTTTCATTTGGAGTCCGCCGCTTTGACGAATACAATAATGGGCTGCCCAGCTATCTATTCTTATTGAGGCACTCAATGAGCGTTCGCGAAATTAATCACCCCCTGATTCAACATAAACTCGGCCTGATGCGTCAGCGCGATATCAGCACCCAGGAGTTCCGTACGCTGGCCAGCGAAGTCGGCTCTCTGCTGACTTACGAAGCCACCAAAGACCTCGAAATGGAAGAGGCTGTTATTGATGGCTGGTGTGGCGATATCACCGTCAAGCGTCTGAAGGGCAAAAAAATCACCATCGTACCTATTCTGCGTGCCGGTCTGGGCATGCTGAATGGTGTGATGGATCTGATTCCAAGCGCCCGTATCAGTGTTGTTGGTCTCTACCGTGATGAAGAGACTCTGGAAGCCGTTCCTTACTTCGAGAAGCTGTGCAGCCAGATTGATGAGCGTATGGCTCTGGTAGTTGATCCGATGCTGGCCACCGGCGGCACCATGATCGCTACTATCGATATGCTGAAAAAAGCCGGCTGCACGAATATCCGTGTCTTGGTTCTGGTTGCTGCTCCGGAAGGTATCAAGAAGGTTCAGGACGCCCATCCTGAAGTGGAAATCTTCACAGCTTCCGTTGATGACGGTCTGAACGAACACGGTTACATCCTGCCTGGTCTGGGTGATGCCGGTGACAAGATTTTCGGTACCAAGTAAGCCTTACTGGTTCCGAACTTGAAAAAGCCGCATCCGGGAAACCGGATGCGGCTTTTTATTGTGCCCTTGTTAAGCCAACTGGCCGGGGCGGAGTTTGCTCCAGTAAAGGGTTCTGGAGATATTGTCCATCCAGTGGTTGCTGTTCTCCGGCAGGATCGGGCGATCCATGCTGGCGTAGTACAATCCCAGACCAGCACCGGCTGCGGCCGCACCTCCAATGGCCAAAGCTGCCAGCCAGAAGGGGAAGGTTGTTACGCCCAGTATTGGCAGTACCATTGCCATGGTTCCCAGCGCGGCGCTTGCCATGACGGCCGTTGAGCCGGCATAAAGGAACATGCTCACCACAGCCCGGATCGAGCGGGTTGGCGACTGCAGGCAAACGCAGGCTCTTAAGGCCAGGCCCTTGGCAAGGTTTGTCACCTCAGCTTTAAGGTTGGCCATAAAACCGGTAGCGAACTCACTCACCGATGGTAGTTCAATCTCTGCCGGATCAAGCGGTTTCACCTGACGTGCCATTTTCCCTTCAGGCGCAGTCTTGCTTGCCTGTGTCTCTGGCTGAGGCAGTGCAGGTGGACGCGTTGTTTCCAGCCTGTCTTCTCTCAGCAGAGCCGAACTCTGCTTGCTCAGGTCTGATCCTGTTGACGGAGCCCTGGATGACAGCAGAGAAGGCTCTCTGGATAATGGCCTGTGCTGTGTTGACAGCAGTTCCTGCAACTGTGACTGCGTGTGAGCCATACGGCGATTGTGTCGAGTAACGTCTCTGCCATCACGAGCGTGACGTCTTTTCTTTCTCTTGGACGATTTCCGGTGCATCTGCCCAGCAGAGAGCTGGTGAGCGCCGATCCTGTTGGATCCATTCACTGAACCACTCATAGCATACCTCCTTCTATTGGCTGGTTAATGCATCACCCGGTCAATCGCATGATTTTTACCGGATACCGTTTCCAGAAACTGATCCAGTCCGCTGAGGTGGATCAGGCCCCGTATTCTTGTGCTGACATTACACAGAACCAGGCGTCCTTCGCTTTCCCGGCTGCTCAGCTCCCGAACCAGATCGGAGAGGACAGCCAGCCCGTCGCTGTTCATGGAGATCAGATCCTCACAATCAATAACGATGCGGGAGTAACCATCCTCAAGCAGCAGGGTGACAGCGTTTTGAAGGTAATCAGCGTTACTGGCCAGCAGAGCACCTTCCAGGGTAATCACTGCCAGTTCATGGTATTCCTCAAGATAGAGTTCCAGAGCCATGGTACACCTCCCTCCAAAGCCCGCTGCCGGGTTCTTCTTCAGTTCTGTTTGGTTATGTCATGACTTCAAGATAGGGGTTGGGTTCCGTTCCGTCTGTGGGACTTTGGTTGGAAATTCGGGAGTAAATTCAGAGGGTTAAGACTTAGGTCGGAGCCAGAAGGTGCAACCTTTCCCGCCGGTGGGACTCAAACAGTGAAAGCCGGGTTCACAGGGAGAAAGTGTAATGGCTCATGAATGGAAAGGGTTTAAGGCTTTGGTCCTATATGTGCTTCTGGCCACTGTGCTGCCTGTGCAGAGCTGGGCCGATGGAGAGTATATCGAACAGTACAACTTGTTTACTCAGCAGTTTCGTACGACCCGTTACACCCTGCTGAAAAATTACACACAGGTTTTGAACTCGTCTGAAAACAAGGAACGTAGCGATAATGAACAATTGGCTCTGGATGACGGTAATGACCTGATTAAAGGCCTGTTTGATTTGCTGAAAAGCCTGAGATCCCCTGCCGATCTGTTTGAAGAAACAGAAGGGCTGGAAGAAATGGCCATTTTTTCAGAGGTTCAGCGGCAGGGTTTGGAGTGGGAGGGAGTTCTTAGGGAACCCCCGATCATCGATTTGGATCCAAACGATGACGATAATGATGAGTATGTCTACACGCGAGGGCGTTTGCCCTGCACCTATCCGGAATCCTTTAAGAGCCCTCAATATCTGAACGAATATATGCAGAGCAATAATTGTTCTATGGCTTCCTATCTGCTTCATCTTAAGGAAAACGGAGATAGCAAAGGGCAGCGTCTGGTTTTTGAGGCAGAACTGGAGGAGATCGATTTTCAGCTGGGGGCTGATCTTGATGTAAGCTACGAGCGCATGCGCCTGGCACTGTCCAGTGGCCGTAAGGACACCATACTTGACGCTTTGAAACGTATTGACGATGGGGAGAAGACAGATTCCGGCGAGCTATTAAAAAATTATATGCTGGTAGGAATGCCAAATTACGATGGTCAGTTTTCCCAAAAATTCCAAAATTTAGGGAAGATGCTGGGTTTCACCGGAAAGTTTCTTCTGGTTTCCCTGAACCACGATGTCTTTATGGAGGAAAGGATACGTAGTCGATTCGATGGTTTTATTTTTCCGGGCGCTGATGACACCTTTTTTTACAACAAACAGGGGCCGTTTAAACCTTTCCAGTGGCAGGATATGAATGTCCAGAAAGTCGCTGACGAAGAATTGATGTATCAACTGCTTTTTGGCTACATCATGGAGAAGGGTATACCAGCGCTGGGCACCTGTGCCGGAATCCAGCACCTTGCCCTGAAACAGGGCGGTCGGGTTAGCCTTATGGCCAACAGCATTGAAGGTAATAAAAAGGTTACGCTGGTACCCGGTACCCTGAATCATTTCTTTGGCCTGACCTCCACGCAGCAGAGTGATGCACTGAATGCATGCCGGTTATCACCCGTGACGTTTAGCACGACTCTGATGCACTCTTATATTGTCGATGAGCCCGGTTTAGATGTTACTGTTGGCAGTTATCTTGCGGGCTCTGATCGGCCACTCATTATGGGAGCAAGCTATGGTGGTCATATCGCTACCTACCAGTTTCATCCGGAATATGTGGACTCCCATAATCTTAAAGATCCGAACCATTTGATCGTCACAAACCATTTCGAGCAGTTTCGGATCTACCGGGCAATGAAAGAGGCCGGTACGGAGTCCGGTTATGCTCCCGGAATGAATGTCATGTTATCCCGACTGCAGAACTGCCTGGAAAACAGAGATATAGCACTCAATCAACCAGAATACTGGTTCAACGGCTCCCGGTCGGAAGAGCTGGTTCTTCCGGAGCAGTTGGACACATTGACGGTATATCTTGTGCCCGGTATGACCCCGGATACCATCAAGGAGATAAGATTCGGCAAGAGGATCATTGTTCAGGATCAGAAGACCGGTGCTAGCCTGACAGTAGTACCAGCCAATGACCGACAGCATATTGAGGTGAAGCCTGCCGGATAAACGACAGATGAAGATTGCTGGACGCATTCTGAATAATTATGGGATCATCCGGCCATGAATTATCAGCTGTATCACTCACCTCTGGGATTGTTGTTGCTGTTCAGCGATGGCAGTGCACTCAAGAAACTGACCTTTCTGGCCTCGGTGCGGGACTTTACCCCGGATGAGCTGTTCCAGAAACGCTCTGATGCCGTACTGACGGCCGCTACCCAGCAGCTGGATGAATGGTTTGCCGGATCCCGACGTGAGTTTGATCTGCCTTTGGCGCCTGATGGTACCCCTTTTCAGCAAAAGGTCTGGAAGGCTCTTCAGACGATTCCCTACGGTACAACCAGCACTTATGGTGAGTTGGCTGGCAAGCTTGGTCAGCCTTCATCGGCACGGGCTGTTGGTGCCGCTAATGGCAAAAATCCCATCGCTCTGATTATTCCCTGCCACCGGGTGATTGGTGCTGATGGTTCCCTGACCGGCTATGCCTTTGGTCTGGAAAAAAAGAAAAAGCTGCTTAGTCTGGAAGCGCAGTTGCAGCTCAGTCTTATCTAGTTATCTTTCTACTTGCCCGTTGCCAGACGATCATAGATTTCCTGGAAGAAGTGCATGCACAGTTTGGCTTCAATAGTGGCCTTGCCAATGGTTTCATCAGAAAGATCCAGATCTTTCTGATCTTCTCTTAGGTCTGCCGGGGTATCCAGCGTAGTGCTGAGGCGCTGTCCGCTCATCTGGCCAGTAATGTTGGTGGCCAGACGTTCGCAGCTTGTACGCAGCGATTCAGGAATCCCATCCAGTACCTGTGTGATTTTGCCGCGGTCAGCAACATCCATCTGGATCAGCAGATCGGTCATGTAAAAGCTGAAGGTGAAAAATTCCGTAGTCAGCTCCTGCAGCTCTCGTAATCGACCATCCATGGTTTCCTGCAAACGGGTTAACTCCGTCAGACTGTCTGCAGACTCAGACATCTGCTGAATATCCTCTGCCAATTGGTTGCCATAGATAATGGGCAGGGCGGTGATTCGATTAACCATGCCGGCAATCAACAGAGCATGTGGACGTGAGCTGGTACGCAGGGCCGAGGCCATAGCATTACTGAAGCCTTCCATTTCACTGGTAAAGGCATCGACCCGGTTGAGCGTGAGGGATGAGGCAAAGAAGCGTAGCGTGAGATTAAGAGCCAGCTCCTGTTGAGATGTTCGCGGGGAAGGCAGCGCAGTGACAGCGGCCTGCAATTTGGGTAGATCCCCCGGATTGATATGGGAGAGCTGGATCTGCTGCCGTGATGCGGCCCGCGCACTGTAATCCACAAATGGGGACGATGATTTTTTGAGATCGTTAAAGCTGCTTTCGAGCAGATTCCTGATCCTGTCTCGGTTCTGCTTCTTGGCGCAGATCAGCTTCTGGAAGCGATCGCCAATGATGCGCGCGGTCGAGATCAGGTAAGACTCATTCACGCGTTCATCCTGTATACGGATATGGAAAGCAGTGAAATCATCCGCTGCTGCCTCGATCAGGCTTTCAAGTAATCTGGAATCCGGCTGGATGCCGGACTGTGTTTTCAGATCTTCATTCAGATACTGCTCCAGACTATCCGTACCCAGAAAAGCTTCCCAATCCGATGTGTGATCCCGCGTGCACAGTAGCGGCTTCTGCATGGCTACAGGCGAGGCTTCGTGAGTCGTCTGAGGCTCGGCCTTGCTGGTGGGCGGCAGGGAGACTGATGATCTTGCGGGCTTCTTTTTCTTTTTGGTTGCTGGTGGTGCCTTTTTCTTGCTGCGAGCCCTGCCTCGCCCCTTGCTTGCTGTTGGCGTGCTTTTGGAGGTGGTAATTGTTTCGGTTGCCAGATCCTGTACTGAGGTGTCCAGCTCCTGTTCCAGAGTGTCTGAACCACTGCCCTGAGATGAGCTGTCCAGAGAGGAGCGGTCTGTATCTATACCGGAATCCTGGGAGTCAGGTTCCAGATCATCACTTGTCAGAAAGCTCTGTGGAATGGAGGGGCAAGGTTTGACCGCCAGAATAAAAGGCAGCCCGGATTTATCAATCCAGGATTGCGCTGTTTTCAGCTGTGCGTCATCAAAGGGGGCGCCGGTTTCGTAGGTGCGCTCATCACGCCGATAAAAGACAACTCTCTCGGCATCGCGAGCAGCTGAGTAGTGGAGGCTGTCGATGCGCACATGGGCAGCATCCTGGTCTATAAAGGTCTGCCCCATCGAAGCACTGAGGTGTGGATACTGATAATTGGCCGGGATAATTAACAGCCGTGAGAAAGAGCTGATAAAGAACTTCGCACCTTTCCCTTTGCCCAGCCCCTTGGCCCATTGAGCACGTGGTATTTGAATAAATCCGTTGGCAAAGTGGCGAGCCTTCCAGCGCTGGAAACGACCGGCATCTGCTTTAGGTCCTAATACAGGGGCTTCAGCCTGTTTTGCGGCGGCTTGCTGTGTGGCTGGTTGTTGGGTCGTCAGCATATCCATTGCTCTCTTACCTAACCGTCTTGTTATTTGTGACAAGAGATTACAGAGAAAGAGTGCATGGAGCCGGCTGAGTGTCAGCAGGGCTAACAGTTTGGTAAGAGTGGCTGACTGATAACCAACTTGTTAGGTGTTCCCGTTAAATAATGTTATCGGAGGTCTTACATAATGTTAGGGAAAATCTTAATAGGTGACAGGAATGTTCAGGAATCTTTCTTCATCAAACGGCGGCATGAATCGTGAGTATCAACGGCATGCGCGAGGCCGGCATCATGATGTTCCAGCTCAACAGTCTCAGGAAGGTGAGCTGCAAAGAGGCGTGTCTTACCGCGATCGCTCCCCATGCTCTGACAGACGATTAATGGAGCGGAATGCTTATCCTCTTAGTCGAGACCTGTCTGGTAATAGCCGGAGTGAAAATGTCAGAATGCTTCAGGTGGCTGTCCGGGTTGGCAACTGGGATAAGGCGGTCGATTACGCCGCTGCTGTGCTGCAAGGTGGCGCACGTGTGAGTTTGTCAGAGCTGAACAGCCAGGATTGGGTGGGACACCCCAACGGTATTATGTTAGGCGCGCTGTTAACAGGCTTTGATGCAGTCCGTCATGGCGATGCTGTTCATACCATGGTTAACCACTCCCTGAGTCGGGTGATATATATTTATTCAAGTATGACGATGGGTGCACAGGCCAAAGCGCGTCTGCAATACCTAAGAGCTTTGGTAACCCTCTTCAAGGTGTATCTGGATGTCCAGTTAGCGGATAGTGACAGGGAGCTGTTTCACTATATTTCTATAGGCATACGCAGAGATGTCTTGACGCATACTTTTCCGTTAGAGCAGTTTTATCCACAGTTTGATTTGCAGGGGGCGGTTCCATTTCAGCGATATGATCTGAATAGACGGGGCGCATTGAAAATGCAGCAGTATCTGGATTGTGTTTTAAAACTGGCAAATGGGATTGAAGAGGAAGTCAGTCAGGATGAACTGGCACTTTGTTGTACACAGAACTACTCGGCAGTGGATTGTGATGCAACCAGTGACATTTCTAATCTTGGCTCTGCCCCTATTGCAGGGTTGCAGAGTCAGGAAATCTCACAGCAGGAAGCGTACAGTCTTTATATGTCTTCGCTTCAGGGCGGGAGTATTCCATTCTTGCTGAAATCTTTGATGACACAGCTGCTGTAATAAGCGCAAGGTGTAAGAGGCTCAAGGTCTATAGACCTTGAGCCCTAAACAGAACAATTAACTCAGGTTGATGATGTTGCCGTCTTCATCAATATCAATCTGCATATAACCCGGCAGAGAACCCAGCCCAGGCATGGTCATAACGGAACCGCAAAGGGCATACACAAACCCGGCACCTGCAGAGAGGCGAACTTCCCGAACCGGAACCTCAAAGCCGGTTGGCTCACCTTTCAGATTCGGGTCGTGGGAAATAGAAAGCTGGGTCTTGGCCATACATACCGGTAGATGATCATAGCCCTTGGCTTCCAGTTCGGCGATCTGTGCTTTGGCCTGCTCACTGATTACAACCTTGCTGCCGCCATATCCTTTCACGACCAGATCGTTGAGTTTGGTGGTGATAGTATCTTCACAGTTGTACAGATACTGGAAGTAAGGTTTCTGGGCGTTGCAGACCCGTTCAATCTCGTTGGCAACAGCCATGCAACCTTCACCGCCATGGGCAAAACCTTCGCTGATGGCAGCACCATCGGCACCCAGCTCTTTGGCTTTCTCCAGCAGCCAGCCCAGTTCATCGAGAGTATCTTCCGGGAAACGGTTGATCGCTACGACACAAGGCAGGCCGTACTTCTTCACATTGTTGATATGGAAGCGCAGGTTGCTGATGCCTTTTTCCAGAGCTGGCAGGTTTGGATCAATCATGCCGCGATCCAGTTTACGGCCAGCCACTACCTGAAAATCACCGGAGTGGGATTTCAAACCACGCAGAGAGCAAACCAGAGCAACAACATCCGGAGACTTACCGCCGGCACGCACTTTGATATTGCAGTACTTCTCCAGACCCATATCAGAGCCGAAGCCGGCTTCGGTGACCACATAATCTGCCAGCTTGAGAGCCAGCTGATCCGCCACGATAGATGAGTTACCGTGGGCAATATTGGCAAATGGGCCGGCATGAACAAAGCAGGCACCGCCTTCCAGATTTTGCATCAGGGTTGGTTTGATGGCTTCCTTCATAATGGCCGCCATAGCGCCTGCAACCTGCAGGTCTTCTGCGGTCACAGGTTCGCCATCATGGTTATA
Organism: Parendozoicomonas haliclonae; assembly: GCF_900174585.1. Lineage (GTDB taxonomy): Bacteria > Pseudomonadota > Gammaproteobacteria > Pseudomonadales > Endozoicomonadaceae > Sansalvadorimonas > Sansalvadorimonas haliclonae. The sequence continues at coordinate 433,607 of NZ_FWPT01000001.1, forward strand.
GGCCATGATTACTTTGCCAAACCGGGCTCGCATATCTTGCAGGCTGGTGGCCAGCGCCAGAATCGCCATCAGTTCAGACGCAACGGTAATATCAAAACCTTCTGGGCGCGGGATGCCGTTTTCATTGGTGCTTGCACCACAGGTTTTCTGGCCCACTGTGATCTGACGCAAAGCGCGATCGTTATGGTCAACCACTCGGCGCCAGACAATACGAGCAGGGTCAATACGCAGAGCCTTTAGGCCAGTGCGCTGTTCAAACGCTTCATAACCTTCACGTTCTTCGTGGAAGACGCGGGTGTCCAGTGCTGCGGAACCCAGATTGTGAGCACTGGTAATCGCGTGGATATCACCGGTCAGGTGCAGGTTAAAGTCTTCCATCGGAACGACTTGCGCATAACCACCACCGGCGGCACCGCCCTTGATACCAAACACCGGTCCCATACTTGGCTGACGAATACAGCTGATGGCATTACGACCAATCTTGTTCAGACCCATGGTAATGCCGATGGTGTTAACGGTCTTGCCTTCACCAAACGGGGTTGGCGTGGTGGCAGTAACCAGCACCATGCGGCCATCGGGTTTATGTGCAAGGTCTTTACCGGCGGCAAGGCTGATTTTGGCTTTGTAGTGGCCGTAGGGCTCCACATGCTCTGTTTGCAGTCCAAGCTGGTCCGCCAGCTCGGTAACAGGCATCAGTTTCGCGTCCCTGGAGATTTCAATATCCGACTTCACGCAGCAATACCTTTACACGTTGTTAGATGTTTGACTGCCAAGGAGCATGCCTGAGTGTTTAACGCAAAAAATTGATTTGCATCAAAAATGGCGGGTTTGGAAAGGGAAGGCAGTATGGTGAATTGTTTGGGAGTTCCCGGAAAATTGATAGAGCCAATTAACTCTGGAGGATAGTAATTAATTTCAATAAGTTTCGTTGTTATACGTAGGTTGCGGATGCAAAAGCGAAATTCCTTCTAGGCCTTTTTACTTGGTTTTATGGTGCAAGTAAGGGTTAAATCGATTCGTAGTAAATCAATAGAATGCCTTATCTATTGTTATCACAAGCACTTGTGTCATGTTGAAAGAATACATAGTCGAGAAACTGAACTCTTCATCTGTTGATGATGTTGCCAGCCTGATTGTTTCCGTATTTATGGAGAGGGAACCGCTGGCGATGCTGGATTCCTCTGATGGAAATGAGTTCAAGGTTTATCTGACCAACCTGGGAACTCGGGCTGCGCAAACAGGTATGAGCCTTGTGGCTCGCTGTCGGTTCAGCAACAGAGTTGTTGGAGCAGTCATTTGTGCAGATCTGGCTGGTGCTCACCATGGTGAAGATGAGGGTGGAGACGCTGACCCGATAGAAGTTATGGTGGAGAAGCTGAATAGCGACTATTTCGGTCAAACCTCTCCAGAAAGTGGCCAGTATTTCAGCATTAAATTTATTGCAGCCTCTGCAGATTTCACTGGGCAGGGAATGGTGACCGACTTGATCGAACAGTCATTGCAGATAGCTCAGGAAAAAGGTTTTGTCTTTGCCCATACGGAAGCATCGGGCAATATTTCCCAGCATATGTTTATGAACAAGTTTGGCTTTGTTGAGAAAAACGCTATCGCCTACAGCGAATTTACCTTGAATGATGCACAACCGTTTGCCGCTGTTCAGGGGCATAAGGGTATCAAACTGTTGATAAAGTCGTTGTGATGTTAAATAGAGGGAGAGGAGAGTTATCACCTCTCCCTCTAGAGACTCTAAGATGGGGATTAGGCAAGCAGATTATCGAAAGGCATGACCAAAACCTGCTCTCCAGGTTCTGCGCCTTCACTCTCTTCTGGAAGGATGATGTAGCAGTTAGCCATATTCATAGACCGGAGAATGCCGGAGCCCTGGCTGCCGGTAGTGACGACAATTGGGTTGTCGCTGTCGTCTGCAGAGAGAATACCGCGCTGGAACTCACGACGCCCCGGTGCTTTCTTCAAGCGAGTCAGTGTAGTAGCAAGAAAAGTGGTAGGAGGCTGATGGTTCTCTCCAGACATAATCCGCAGCGCAGCTATCGCCAGAATATGCAGAGTGATGGTGGCAGATACCGGGTTGCCGGGTAGACCGAAGAACACACTGTCAGGCAGCTTGCCAAAGGCGAAAGGCTTGCCCGGTTTGATGGCCAGCTTCCAGAAACTGGTCTCGCCAAGTTCTTCCAGAATCTCTTTGGTGTAATCGGCTTCACCGACAGACACACCACCGGAGGTGATAACGGCATCGGCTTCCCGATCGGCACGAATCAATGCTTCGCGAATAGTATCACGATTATCCGGGAGCTTGCCCAGATCCAGAACATCCATACCCAGACGATGCAGCATGCTGGTAACAACAATGCGGTTGCTGTCGTAAATATCGCCATGGCCCAGTGTTTCACCGGGAAGCTTCAGTTCGTCTCCGGTGGAGAATACTGCCACTTTCACTTTGCGATAGACCGGCACACTGGCCACACCGAGTGAGGCCAGCAGGCCAAGGTCCTGAGGGCGCAGGCGGTGGCCCTGAGCAAGAACGTCACAACCTTCCTGAATATCTTCACCCGCCTTGCGGATATTGTTGCCGGCATCAGCAGGCTTCAGGAAACGAATACCAACTTCGGTGCGCTCGGTCTGTTCCTGCATGATGACGGTATCGGTACCGGCCGGAATCGTAGCGCCGGTCATAATACGGATGCAGTGACCTTCCGGACAGGTACCTTCATAAGGATGACCGGCAAAGGATTCACCGGCCAGCGGCAGAGGCTTTTGGCTCGCCAGGTCAGCAGCCCGCAGTGCATAACCGTCCATGGCAGAGTTGTCATGGGGCGGCACGTTCATCGGTGAGATAACCGGTTGCGCCAGTACCCGACCATCGCACTCAGCCAGAGCAATGGATTCAACTTCGCTAACCGCGGTCACACCGGCAAGCAGTGTCTGTAAAGCCTGCTCCAGAGACATCAGGCCCGGTTTTGCGCAGCAGTCAGTCATGGTGAAACTCCTTATCTGGTTACTAACCTGAAAAATTTCTATTGCTGAGGCGGGCTATGCCACCTCTCTATCTATACTTGCCGGCTTTTCAGTCCGGGAGCCTGCCGGTGATTCAATGGATACGCAGTTTACACGCTCTGCTTTTACCCTTTGTGCTGGCTTATGCCAGTAACGCCCTGGCTGAATCTGTTCATCGAGATTCAAACACCGAAACACTGGTGATTCCCCTCGCCCGGCTTAACGAGTGGGAAATCAAGCAGGCTCCTGGCTGGTACAACATACCGGTTAAGGAGCTGGCAATTTCGGAATCCCGTCTGGACGACCTGATGCAGGATCCGCACAAGCTGACTCCGGTTGAACATCAGAGCTGGATACATCGCAATCTTAACGATTACAAACACTGGATCCCTTTAGCCACCGGCATCGGCTTCCAGTGGCTGCAGGATTACAGTGGCAACCTTTATAGCGCGCCTCTGGTTCATTCGCTGATCACCGGTTTCGGTTCAAACTGGATCTACTGGCAGCGCGATAAGCCCAGCTGGCAGCGGGTGGTCGATGGTGACGGCCCTGACAACCTGATGGAAGAGCTGCTGCCCTATGTGACCTATGGCTATTCTGGGTATGAGCTCTATGACTCTTTGACCAAAGGCTCAGCGCAGTACCTTTTGCACGGTGGCACGATTTTTCTGATTCTGAGCACACTGAAGAGCCTGGATAAAATGCACCTCGCCACCGATGCCTTGCTGATGGAAACCTCCAGTATTTTTTTGCACATGCAGGCCTTCGACAAACGTTTCCTGTATGGCTTTGCCCTGACTTTCTATCTCTACCGCTGGGGCGTATTCCCGAAAATGTTGGGTGAGTATGTCAAAGCCTGGTACTGGGATGGTGTGCGTTATCCAAACGCCGAGTATCTCCATCCGGGCATTATGCTTTCGACCAGCGTCTTTAATGCCCTGAACCTTTACTGGGGCAGCTTAATTGCCCGCAAGCTGGTTCGGCATTTGTTCTAGTCCGCTAAAGGCCAGTACAAATTCTGCCACCTGCTGGGGCTGGTTAATATCCAGCCTTGGCAGCGTAGTGGCGGGAGGCTGTGTCGCCTCATCGCAGCACAGGGCAATAATATTGTTGTCTTTCAGAAACAGAAACGGACGCTCGAAGCCACTGCGGTGCAGTTCAATTTTGGGAATGCTCGCATCCCGGAAGCCTTCTACCAGAATCAGATCCAGACGACTCTGGTCCAATAGTGAGAGCTGGTCTTCCAGTGACGGATCACACTCGTCGTATTCGGTAATGCTGATGGCTCGATTCGGAGTGCTCAGCACCGTCTGCAGGCAACCGGCATGGCGTAGTCGGTAGCTGTCCTTGCCGGGTTTATCCGGTTCAATAATGTGATGGGATGCCTTGATCAGCCCAATGCGTAACCCCTGCTGTTTCAGCAGTGGGATCACCTGTTCCAGAAGAGTGGTTTTCCCGGTGCCACTGAAGGCGGCAAACCCAAGAATAGGACGCTGTAACAGCATAACGGCCTCATCCGCCAATAATGGACAGGTTACGTGTACTTCCGGTCATCCCCTGATCCAGGAAGTGCTTGTCTTCCTTCAGGTTGAGCAGCTCACAGATACGCTGGTTCAGCAGCTCTTGCTGGTCATCGCTTTGCAGCAGATGGCGCAGACTGTGGCCGTGCTCGGCAAACAGGCAAAGCTGCAACTCACCCTGACTGTTCACTCGCAGGCGATTGCAGTCAGCACAGAAATCCTTGGAGTAGGGCATGATCAGGCCGATACGGCCCTGGTAATCCGGATGACAGAACTCGTGAGCCGGCCCGGCATTTTCCAGACGCAGGGATTTAATCCAGCCCCGCTCCAGCAGTTGCTTCTGGATAATCTGACCAGACAGGTGATGATTCTGGAAGAAGGTATCGGCATCGCCGGTTTCCATCAGCTCGATCATGCGAACTGTGATTGGCTTGTCTTTAATCCAGTCCAGATAACGATCCAGTTCCTTGTCATTCATGCCTTTCAGCAGCACGGAATTGACCTTCACCCGGGGCAGGCCTTTGGCAAAGGCGATATCGATACCACGCAATATTTCATCCAGCCGGTTGTGGCCGGTAATGCGTTCAAACATCGCCGGTTCAAGGCTGTCGATACTGACGTTCAGGTGGGTCATGCCGGCATCAATCCAGCTTTCCACCCGCTGATCCATCTTGTAACCGTTGGTGGTTACTGCCACGGTCTTGATGCCGGGCACATCACGGATGGTTTTCAGAATATCGACAAAATCGGTGCGCAGGGTGGGCTCGCCACCACTGATACGAATCTTGTTGGTGCCAAGTGAGGCAAAGGCAGTCGCAATCCGACGAATTTCATCGAGATTGATCGCAGTTCTATGGGATGTGTCTTTGCAGCCGTCCGGTAAGCAATACTGGCAGCGAAAATTGCAAAGGTCTGTCACAGACAGACGCAAATACGGGAACGTACGTCCCTGAAGGTCCTGTAATGTTGTCATTGAACACCTTTCCAATTGGTAGGGGAGGCTACAGGATTTCTCGCTGCAACCCGGTGGTGATAACTCACCACGGCTGCCCTCCCATGCCCGTACCATTTGGTAACCGGGTTTAGGAAAGGCCGCTCGGCGCTCTGTCATTCAGGGTTTCAATAGCCCCTTTGACTTGATCATCTTACCAGCTGTTTCAACGCACGACACTTGGCAATTAGCGAAGGCTTTATTGCATCGGGGCCAATGTTGAGCTGTGTCAAAGGAAACGATGCGCAGTCTGGACGATCTCTTTAACAATGGCCTTCAGTCCGTTACCTCGTGATGGACTCAGATGATTCATCAGCCCCAGCTGCTGAAACAGATCATCCATATCAAAACTCAGCAGGCTGGCTGGTGTACGCCCATTAAGTGCGGTCTGCAGTATATAGACCAGTCCACGAATCACACGGGCATCGCTGTCGATGGCAAAGTGCAGGGTCTGGTTGTTCTCATCGTAAAAGTGATGCATCCAGACGGTACTTTCACAACCGGAAAGCTGGGTTTCCTGCTGGCGTAACTCATCGGGCAAGGTGGGAAGCTTGTTGGCCAGCTGCATAATGCTGCGGTAGCGGTCCTGCCAGTTTCTGGTTTTCAGCAACTGGTGACACAGGGTTTCAAGACCGTCAGCGGTGAAGTGAGGAGCTTCTGCAAATGTTGCTGGCAGTTCACTCTTTTCGCTGTCAAAGGCAACTACCGTTTCAGCATGTTCCTGCACGGCTGTGATCGTTTCATTCAGAATGGTATGCAGTGCTGCGATGAAATGATCAATATCTGCTTCGGTGTTGTAACAGGCCAGTGACGCCCGCACTGTGCCCTTCAATCCCAGGGTTTCCATCAGCGGCATGGTGCAGTGGTGGCCGGTACGTACGGCAATGCCCTGCTGGTCCAACAGAACGCCAAGGTCCTGATTGTGGATATGATCACAAACAAAGGAAACGACAGCTGTCTTATCCTGTGCCGTACCGATGCGACGAATGCCCGGAAGTTGATCCAGCGCCTGCTCCAGCTTCAGGCGCAACATGGTTTCGTGTTGTGCCAGTCGGGTACGGTCCTGAGCATTGAGATAATTAATGGCAGCCGCCAGACCAATCACGCCAGCAATATTCGGTGTACCTGCCTCAAAGCGGAACGGTGGTTTCTGGAAGGTGGTGCCGGAAAAACTGACCCTGTCGATCATCTCACCGCCCCCCTGCCAGGGCGGCATGGCTTCCAGTAGATCCCGGCGACCATAGAGCACACCGATACCGGTTGGACCGTAAACCTTGTGGCCGGAGAATACATAGAAGTCGCAGTCCAGATCCTGCATATCAACTGGGAAGTGCGCGACCGCCTGAGCGCCATCAATAATAGTGAGTGCACCTACGGCCTTGGCCGCTGCAATCATCTCTTTCACCGGGTTGATGGTGCCCAGTGCATTGGAAACATGGGTGACCGACAGCACTTTGGTGTTGCTGTTGAGCAACTGCTGAAAAGCGGCGAGATCCAGCTCACCGCTCTCGGTAATGGGGATCACCTTGATCGTTGCGCCGGTGCGTTCTGCGACCAGTTGCCAGGGCACGATGTTGGCATGGTGTTCCATGGCGGATAGCAGAATCTCATCACCGGCTTTCAGTGTGCTGCTGCCCCAGCTCCAGGCCAGCAGGTTCAGAGCCTCTGTTGCCCCTCGGGTCCAGATAATTTCATCGCTGTGTCGGGCATTCAGAAACTGGCAGACGGTATCGCGGGCATCTTCAAAGGCATGGGTGGATCTTGCGCTTAAGGCATGTGAGGCACGATGGACATTGGCATTGGCCCGCAGGTAGTAATCACTGATGGCATCAATGACCACGCGTGGCTTCTGGGTGGTTGCGGCGTTGTCGAGCCAGACCAGTGGATGGCCGTGAACCTGTTCAGCCAGAATCGGGAAATGTAAACGAAGGTCAGCAGGCATGAGCTGTGAATCAAGCGTAGGAAACTGACCCTGAATGTTACCAGATTTGTGGCAGGAAGTTGGGGAGGTACTGATAAATACGAGGGCGGTAGCAGGTTTGTATCTTGCTCTCTTCACCGGTCACCCGGGCCATATAATCACACCAGTATTCGTCCAGCGAGGCACCGGTCAGTTCCAGCAGAGTGTTGCTGAAATCTTCATTGGAGTATTTCATCGTGCCAGACGCGGCTTTCTCATAGAGGATACGATGAAGCGTTTCCACAACCCGCTTGTCCGGGTGGTAAGAGTCAATCAACCTCAGCATGCCAGCCGTATGAATGGCATCCTGTTTGTAGATATAGCCTCGCTCACGGAAGCCCCGGCAGTGGCCCACTTGCTCTTTACGACAATAAATATTGTGGAAGCGGGTCTCTATGGTTTTGCCGTTCTGATGTTCGACCATCGCCTTGCGGGTAATATCCATAAAGATATTGACGGACCAGGATTCAAAATAAGCGTGCTGGATGTAATAGGCGATAGCTTCGGACATCCATTCGGCCCAATGGTGCATGTAGTTGTGCTGCAGCAGATGGACGATTTCATGAATGACCGTGCCGTAGGTCTTTTCCTTTTCCGGGGTATTGGTATAGGAGTCGTAGAAAAAAATGTAATTCTTGCTGGCTGTTGCTGCTGCTGAGCCTGAGCTGGGGGCTTTTCGGTACAGGAGATAGATCACATCGTCTGCGGGAACATGTTGCGGTGTCCAGAGCTGTCTTCGCAGGTAGCGATACCAGCGCTCAACAATTTCCTTGGCTTTTGCACGAAATTTAACGGTATTGGGCTCAAAGAATGCCTCCGAGTCTTCCTGCAGCTCGACAATATTCGGCATGATGAGATCGGTTTCGCCTTCCCGATAAATGACGGGCTGCATAGGTATCGCTATGGCGGGGTCGTATTCGGCGTGAATAACGCTGACAGCCCGGCTGCTGTAACTGACAGACAGGCAAGCAGTGATAACCACCAGGCAGATCATCCGTAAAAGTCGGCGTATGGCAGGCGTGGACATGAGAATGTTGGCTCCCTCATCTTCTCTTATCCTGTTCAGACACTATTTGGCCGTTGTTTGCTTCGTGGTGAAGACAGTCTCTCTAACAGAGCTGATATGAGCAGTTTTCGATTTTGTTTTGCACAGACGGGGAACGTTGTATCCTTCAGGCGTCGATAACAGATGGCCTGGATACCTGTCGTGATCAGTGTACAGACAGCAGATTTTGATGTAGCCCGCGAATACGATGCCCTGCGTGAGAACTCCGGAACCGGAGCTGTCGTCATGTTCAGCGGTCTGGTTCGGGATATGAATCTTGGCGATACCGTGGGTGGCCTTTACCTGGAACATTATCCGGGCATGACCGAAAAATCCCTGCAGGCGATCGTGGATGAAGCCTGTGAACGCTGGCCTATTGATGCCTGGCGGGTGATTCACCGTGTTGGTCAGCTGGATATTAAAGACCAGATTGTATTTGTCGGTATGGCCAGTGCTCATCGACAGGCCGCGTTTGAAGCCTGTGAATTCCTGATGGATTACCTGAAGACCCGCGCACCGTTTTGGAAACGGGAACAGACCACTGAAGGTGAACGTTGGATTGAAGCCCGGGACAGTGATTCCGAAGCGGCGGATCGCTGGCAGGCCGCAGACAGTCCAGTGATCGGAGAGTAATTGATGCGCATGCTGCAAGGGCGAATCACTTCTCTAATATCCCACTGTGCATTGTTCCTCACTGGTACGTTGCTGGCGGTGCAAACTGTGTCTGCTGATGTGTTGCGGGTTGCCGTGGCATCCAACTTTCGGCCGGTTGTGCAGGAGCTGGCGGATTCTTTCAGCCGACAGACCGGACATAGAGTCACGCTGTCTTCAGCCTCCAGTGGTGTGCTGTACAACCAGATTGTTCATGGTGCGCCGTTTGATGTGTTTCTGTCTGCAGACAGTGAACGTCCGGCGATGCTGGAGAAGGAAGGCAAGCTGGTTGGGAAGCCACAAACCTACGCTTATGGTCGTCTGGTTTTCTGGCAACCTCTGAATGCCAAGCCCGACTATCAGACCATTACTGAATGGCGTGGTCGTATTGCGATTGCCAACCCGGAAACAGCGCCTTACGGACTGGCCGCCAAGCAGGTACTGGAGCACTTCCATCTTTGGGGGGACAGCCGAATTCAGCTTCTGCAGGGCGCGAATATTCAGCAGGCCTGGCAGTTTGTGGCCACTGGCAATGTTCGGGCAGGTTTTGTGGCTCTGGCCCAGTTGCGTGCGGATAAGATCGACAGCGGCTATTTGCTGTTGAGGGATGAACTCTACACACCGATTCGTCAGGATGCTGCTGTGATTGCAGGCAGCAAGAATCAGCCTTTGGCCGAACAGTTTGTGCGCTTCCTGCTGGATAATGCGCAACAGGCGTTTATTCAGGACGCGGGTTATTATCCGGTCAGAGATGTTCAACCGACCAGAGACGCTCAACCGGTTGTGGAACCAAATGCCGGCTCTGAAAGTAAAATCGAGTCAACATATACGCAAGTTTATAAAGGGTAAGGGATGACAGAGCAGGTCTGGCAGGCCTTAATTATTACTCTGCAGCTGGCAGGTGTAACCACCGCAATTCTTATGGTGCTTGGCCTGCCGCTGGCATGGAAGTTGTCTTCAATGACCAGTCGGGTTCGGCCTGCACTGGAGGCTTTGGTTGCCTTGCCGATGGTGCTGCCTCCAACAGTGCTGGGCTTTTATTTGCTGGTGGCCTTTTCTCCCAACAGTCTTCCCGGCCAGCTTTGGCAGGATATCACCGGCTCGACGCTGGCGTTCAGCTTCTCCGGTCTGGTGCTGGCTTCGGTATTTTATTCACTGCCATTTGTTGTTCAGCCTTTGCAACGGGCTTTTGAGCAGTTGGATCGAGGTCTGTTGGAAGCGGCTGCAACATTGGGAGCTTCACCACTGGATCGTTTCTTTTCAATCGTATTGCCACAAACTTTCCGTCCTCTGCTACTGGCCGCCAGCCTTGGCTTTGCCCATACCGTGGGAGAGTTTGGTGTTGTGCTGATGATTGGTGGCAATATTCCTGGTGAAACCCAGGTGCTTTCAATTGCGCTTTATGACGCTGTGGAAACCCAGGACTTTGCCAGTGCCCATCTCATTGCCGGAGGCCTGATCGGCTTTGCTCTGGTATTGCTGACCGCACTTTATACCCTGGATCGTCGTCCCTCCCGGAAGAAGGAGGCACACTGATGTTGAGCTTTGATATTCATCTGGAACGTTCGGGCTTTACCCTTTCCGTCAATGAGCAACTGCAGCTGGTTGATATCACCGGCATTATGGGGCCTTCCGGTTGTGGCAAGACGACGCTGTTACGCTGCCTGGCCGGTTTGGAAAAAATACCCGGCAGTTCTATCCAGTTTCGGGATGTGATCTGGCAGAGGGAGCGTCAGTATCTGCCTGCGGATCAGCGACAGGTGGGTTATATCTTTCAGGATGGACGACTATTCCCTCATCTGAATGTACGGGACAACCTCACCTATGGGGTGAAGCGCCGGCATCCGAGCAGTAATCACTTAACACCCGATGAAGTGATTGACTGGCTGGATATTGAGGCATTGCTTGCACGCCCTGTGCAGAGCCTGTCTGGCGGCCAAAGGCAAAGAGTAGCCATTGGGAGAGCCCTGCTGCGTTCACCGCAATTATTGATGATGGACGAGCCGATGGCTGCTTTGGATTGGGCGGCCAAGGTGAGAATCATTCCCCGCCTGCGTGAGTTGAATCGACGCTTTCACCTCCCCGTCCTGTTCGTCAGCCATGACCGGGAAGAGATGGCACGGCTGGCCGACGATATGCTGTTGATGAGCAATGGTCAGATTGCTGATAAAGGTGCAGTACACTGGTTGCTAAGTCAGGCGCAGGGACTGCTGGCGGATGATCATGCGCTGTCTGTGCTGGATGGAACGGTGCGCAAAGTCGGTGACTATGGCGTCAGTGAGCTGGATGTGGATGGTTGTGAGATTGTTGTTGATCAGGATGATCTTGAACCCGGGCAAAAGGTGCGTGTGGTCGTACAGGCGGCGGATATCAGTATTGCGCTGGATGATGTTCAGCGTATCAGTATTCAGAATCGTTTAAGAACCACACTCGAAGATATTCAGGAACTGGACGACAAGCACTGTTTATTACAGCTGCGCCTTAAAGAGCAGGTATTACTCGCACTGATCACACAAAGGGCCAGACATAAGTTGGCCTTGAATACGGGAATGATTGTTTATGCGCACTTCAAGGCTGCTCGCCTTGAAGTGCAATAACCGAAATATTTATTTCGGTGCATAAACGTTCAGGTTCAGCTTGTTAGCAATATAGCGAATCATCAACTGCGCCCTGACACTATTGCCGGCTTCATCCAGAGGCGGAGAAAAGCCGGCAATCGCCATCTGTCCGGGTACCACGGCGAGTACACCACCGCCAACGCCACTCTTACCGGGCAGGCCCACCAGAAACGCCCAGTCTCCGGAATAGTCGTAAAGCCCTTCCATGGTCATCTCCGCCAGAATCGGTGCAATATTTTGCGGGCTGATGATCTTTTCACCGGTGACCGGATTGGTGCCGTTGTTCGCCAGTGTTCCGGCCAGTGTGGCCAGATCATCGCAGGTCACCAGCGTTGAACACTGTCGGGTATAAACCTCGCAGGCTTCCATAGGGTCACTAAAGCAGTTGCCAGCCGCATAAAGTAGCCAGGCAATACCCCGGTTATGGAAGTTGGTGTCCTGTTCAGAGGTGTTGATGTCATCCGATAGCGAGACATTGGCCGACATAATCCGACGCTGGAAATCGAGAATCATCTGCCAGCGCGCTTCTTTGTCGGGAGCATCGAGAAAGCTGACAGTGGCCATCGCTCCGGCATTTACCAACGGGGAGAGAGGTTTGTCTTTGTGAGCTACCAAAGCCAGAACAGAATTAAAGGGTAGACCTGTGGGTTCTGCGCCAATCTTTGTGCGCACCATCTCGGCGCCTTTCTGCTCCATGGCCAGAGCAAGAGAAGGTACCTTGCTGATGGACTCGATAGCAAAGCGATAGTCGGCATCACCACTGTGCACGACATTGCCATCACAGGTGACTATCGACAGGGCACATAAGTGTGAGGGCACACTGGCGAGAAATGGGATGTAGTCGGCATTGGCACCGTCGGAACATTTGCGCCCCATAGACACGGCCTCATCGGCCAGAGTCTGTAACTGATCTATGGAATAGTTCATGACTTATCCTCAGTTGGTGGAGTCGAGGTATCGGCGGCTTTTTTCTTATGCAACCACTGGAAATGTTTGGTTGACAGTTTATGGGTATGGGTATCGGAATCGTTTTGAATACCGGGGTGAGTATTTTCAAGTTCCCAGGTAAACGGCGCGAAATCCGTATCGTCAGCCTTCCAGTGCGGTTTGCGGTTGTGGTAGATCACAAAAGGGAGAATGACGAAGAAGATCGTCAGCGCAATCAAAATCAGCACGTATTCAGTCGGGCTGCCAATTTCGATCTGGCCTGGTGGAATAAAGCTGAATAAAAACGCCAGAAGTGAACCGATAAAGCCAATCCCGGCCACCACAAACATACCGTATTTTCCGCCGGGTATACGGTAAGGGCGTGGACGATTGGGTTGGGAGAAGCGCAGATAAATACCTGCCGCGAACATCAGCAGATACATAATCAGATAGAGGATAACAGTCAACTGGCTGAGTATCTGGTAGGTTGCCTGCACAGAGGGCATAACCACAAACAGAACCGAGAGAACCGTAACTATGCCACCCTGAACCAGCATGATATGGGTCGCCATGCCATGCTTGTTGGTGTACTGCCAGAAACGAGGCAGGTAACCGGCTTTAGCGACAACCAGCAAACCAGACGATGGTCCGCTAACCCAGGTAATAATACCGGCGAGTACGCCAATCGCGAGACAGATCGCCATGACCGGAGCAAGGAAACCGATACCGGCCCATTCAAACATATCGAAGTAGGCGACAAGGAGAGATTGAGTCAGGTTAATCTCTGACTGGGGAATAACAAAGCCTATCGCCAGTGTGCCCAGTACAAAAATAACAACGGTTCCAATGGAAGCAATAGCAATCGCCATGGGGTAGGATTTGGAGGCATTATCCAGCTCTTTCACATGGATGGCATTCATCTCCATACCGGCGTAGAACAGGAAAATACTGGCGGCCAGAACAATATTACTGAAGTTGGTAAAGTCCGGAAGCACATCACCCCAGCTCAACTCTATATGTACAGGTTGGCCACTGAAGAGATAACAGAAACCAAGAATAATCAAAATAATGGCTGGGATAATCGTCCCGATCATGCCGCCCCATTTCGATACCTTTGAAAAGGCTTCAACACCTCTGAAGGCAATAATGGTTGCCAGCCAGTAGATAGCCAGCACAATACACAGAACAAAAATCTTATTGGACGACAACGCCTGATCATAGGTTTGATCAGGCCCGATAAAGGCAAGGGAGACGGCACCAAAAGTCAGGGCTGTGGGAAACCAGACACTCACCTCGGTAAACAGCATGAACATAGCCAGAAAAGCCCACTCTGGCCCAAAGGCTTCACCAACCCAGCGAAAGACTCCACCTTTCTCAGGCCAGCCCGTGGCTAACTCGGCAGCAACAAGGGATACGGGGATGAGGAAAAAGACCGCCGCGAAAATATAAAAGAATATGGAACTCAACCCATATTCAGCCTCCGCAGGAAGTCCTCGCAAGCTGACGACCGCCACCACATTCATAATGGCGAAAGTGAACACTGTCAGCTTTGCTACACCACCTTTTGATTGGGGTGTTTCAGCCATAACATTTACCTCTTGCTGCGAAATGACCCTGATAGATAAAAAAAGAAATGGGGAGCCCTGCTAATAAGACCGGCTCCCTCTTCAATATCAGGTATGACTGAACCCAGGTTGATGAGACATGGTGGTATCAACCGGATGTTTCTGGAGGTACTCCACTGAGCGCTTGATGTCGTTCACCAGCAGGCTGGCCAGATCCCGACTGACACCGTGGCGAATCATAATACGCTGGATAACTGTGCCATCACGATGCGCAGGCAGAGGGTAGGATGCTATCTGCCAGCCACGCATACGTACACGGTCGGATAGATCGTAAAGCGTGAAGCCCCAGTCTCCAGGTTTCAGGGTGTAGCTAAGGCCGGGTAATCCTCCAACACCGTCGTACAGAACCTTGAACGGTTCCATATCCTCAATCTGTTTGGCAATCCACTGAGCCGTATCCATACAGGCATGCTGGATACCTTTATACCCCTCAAAGCCCAGCCGCATAAGATTGTAATACTGGGCAACAATCTGACCGCCGGGGCGAGAGAAGTTGAGCGCAAAGGTCGGCATATTGCCGCCGAGATAATCGACATAAAAGATCAAATCGTCTGGCAGATCGCTTTTTTCTCTCCAGACCACCCAGCCCACTCCAAGTGGCGCCATGCCGTATTTGTGACCGGAAGCGTTAATGGATTTCACCCGCTCGATGCGGAAATCCCAGAGAAGTTCTGGTTGTAAAAAAGGAGCGATAAACGCACCTGACGCAGCATCTACATGAATGGGAATATCAAGGCCTGTGTCCTGCTGGATCTTGTCTAAAGCCTTGGACACAGCCAAGACATCTTCATAGGCACAGGTGTAGGTAATGCCCAGAGTCGGGACGACACCGATGGTGTTTTCATCGACATAATCCTTGATCTTGTCAGGGTTCATGCCGACCTCATCACCATCCAGCGGGATCTGGCGCACTTCTACATCAAAGTAGCGGGCAAACTTATGCCAGCAGATCTGTACCGGGCCAAAAATAATATTCGGCTTGGAAGCGTCTTTACCCTCCGCTTCACGCTTTTTGCGCCACCGCCACTTCAGTGCCAGTCCGCCCAGCATGGCGGCTTCTGAAGAGCCGGTGGTTGAGCAGCCAATGGTTTGTTTGGAGGAAGGGCTATTCCAGAGTTTGGCCAGAATATGAACGCAGCGGGATTCCATTTCTGCAGTCTGAGGATATTCATCTTTGTCGATCATGTTCTTGTCGACACAGGTATCCATCAAGTCATGAACCTGAGGCTCCATCCAGGTTGAGCAGAAGGTGGCAAGATTCTGTCGTGCATTACCATCAAGAAGAAGTTCGTCTTTTAACAGCTGATGAATAACATCAGGAGAGTGGCTTTTTTCCGGTAACTGATATTTCGGCAGAGATAGTTCAGAGATAGGCTGCTCGAAAATATCCGCATCGGGTATATCAGACTTCGTGATATGAAGCGCCATAACAGCTTTATCCTCTTCTCAGTGAATGCCGGACAGTTTGTTGAATAAATAGTCGATGACTCCGGATACTGCTGAGTAGCACTGCAAAAAAGGGAATATTGCTGGGATCGGTTTACAGAGGTGAGGGCTGCAAGTGGCGTGGCGCCTACTGTATTGAATTTTCTTTTAGGCTTTCTGGTTAGCTATCAAAAAAAATCATGCTGGTTGGTCGTTTGTCTGGAATTCTGCTTGAAGATGCAGAACATTTATCAGCGCAATAGCGGTATTCAGGTTTACAGGCGGTAAGCGTGTGCTTACTGTAAGAGAATATCTACCGGGTAAGATCAACATGGATTACAAGACCAAGATCACTTGCCGGCGACAACGTCCGACGACTGTCGAGGGGCGGGATATTGTTGAAGAGACGGAAAGTAATCGTGGGCGGATTATTCAATCGGCCGCCATACGACGGCTTCAGCAGAAAACCCAGGTGTACCCACTGGAAAGTAACGCAGCCGTAAGAAGCCGCCTGACGCACTCACTGGAAGTGCAGCAGACCGGGCGCTTTATCTCCCGCAGTATCTTGAAGCATTTTGCTGATCAGGGGCAGTTGGCCGAGCTGGGGTTGGAAGGGATTGAAACAGCCTTTACCAATCTGGTCGAGATGGCATGCCTGATGCACGATGTTGGCAACCCACCATTTGGTCACTTTGGGGAAGCCGCCATTAATGACTGGATGGAGAAACATGGTCATGCCTGCTTCCTGAAAACGGTCGGCGAGTCGTTTTCGATTCCGGCTTTGTATACCGATAAATTATTACCGGATCTTCTGCACTTTGAGGGAAACGCACAGGGGCTGCGTATCATTCATAGTCTGCAAAAGCTGAACCTGACCACATCCCAGGTCGCAGCATTGGTGAAGTACACGCGTCCGGCCTGGCAGACAGAAGCCGATGAAGGCTACCGCTATCGCCATAAAAAGCCCGGCTGTTATTACAGCGAAGAGCCGCTGATCCATATGATCTGGCAGCATCTGGATATTGCCCCCGGCCATCGTTTTCCATTGGTTTACATCATGGAGGCGGCAGATGATATTGCCTATTGTATTGCCGATATCGAAGATGCTGTGGATAAAGGCATTCTGAACCTGAGGCAGCTACAACAGCTTTTGCAGGAAGAGTGGCAGGAGCAGTGCCAGAGAAAGGATTTTGGTGAGAGTGAGTACTTGCCTGATATTGTCGCCAACGCCCTTGGCAACAATGCGACAGCGCATTTGTTTATCACCCGGTTGAGAACACGATTGGTAAAAGATCTTGTGGCCTACGCCACTGCCCGTTACAGCGAACATCATCAGGCGATTTTTGATGGCTCTCTCGATGAGCCGCTTATTGATGGCGGCTCGGAGCAGCATCTTGCCTTGTTGACACTGAAGTGGGTCGCCCGCAAGCATGTGTTCAGCCAGCCGGAAGTGGAAACACCTGAGCTGCGCGGTTATGCCGCGTTGATGGGGTTGATGGTGATCTACCAGCCACTGCTGGAAATTCCGGGAGACGAGTTCAGGGAGATTGTTGAACAGCGCCCAACCCGGCACTTTATCGCCCAACGACTCTATCACCGGATGTCGGGCAAGCATAAAGAGGCTTATTGTGAAGCGGTGGCGGGTCTGAAAGGCAGTGTTGAAGAGCAGGCTGCGCTGGAGTGGTATTATCGAGTCAGGCTGCTGATCGATTATATGTCGGGCATGACTGATAACTATGTGCTGGAAGAGTATCAGTGTTTGTCTGCCATTTAACCGGAACTCTGTGCAGGATGTGTAGCACTGCACAGAGTTCCTAACCCCATAGCTTAGAGGCTGTACTCTCTGGCGGGAATCAGTTCAGGATGGTTGGGTATGGCAAGCAGTCTTTCTTTGAGGAACGCCGGTCTTACGTCTGTCTCGGACAGCTGATCCAGCGGGAACCATTTGAAGCGCAGAGTTGCGCCTTCATCTTCAACGGTAAACTCGCCCTTACGGTAGAGCTCATCCTGATTCTCAACGGATATCAGGTAAAAGAACCCCAGCTCGTGAAACAGATGGCTTTCTTTGTAAAGTTGCTCGGCAATCCATAAAGGACGGGCAGAGGCGACGGTATAGCCAATCTCTTCCTGAACCTCCCTCCTGACACCTTCCTCGGATAGCTCTCCAAAATGCATCTTGCCACCGGGTAGTGCCCAGTAACCATCTTTCTCGAACTGATGCAGCAGAATCGCATTGTTATGAATAATGACGGCGCAACAACGAATTTTGAGGCGACAGTCACCTTTCACAATTTCCAGATCTTTGTTCAACATAGTTATGTTATTTAGGGCTCTTTAGAATTGCTGCAGTAACCTCAATAAAAGGTGAAGCACTGATCAGTTGTGGACCAGGAGGCGATGATCAGCTTCTCTGGCGGATAATCATTTTCATAGACGTTGGCGCTATCCCTCATAATGGAGCCTAGATTTTTAAGACTATCTCGTTCGTCGTGCTTATAAATAAAGAGCTTGTTTGCGGCATCTGCTTGCAAGAGTTTAAAAAAGTCTCGACGAATACCACCTTCACAGGTGCTTGAGAGTTCAAATTCTGCAGCAATTTCGACGCCGACGAATCGTCCATTTTTGTAGCGACGGATGGTGAGGTCATAGAGCCACTCTTTGTGTGAGCTTTCCTTTTCATCCGAAGAGTTTGGCATGTAAGTGTATTCGTCCTTCAGATCTCGAAACTCTTCAGAGAGTCGAGATTTCAGCTTTGCATTAACGTCTTTTGGCTTCCAGCCTTCTGCAATAATTTCACTGGTCAGTTTGCTCAGAATATTATGAATTTTTCTGTTAGTGCTCATTTATAACTGCAATTCTTATTATTGGTTTTGGGAGATGATTTACGTAAAACTATTGCCGTAGTGATAGCTATTGAATCAGGACTTAATCAAATCCTGATTACTGCTGGCACAGAACAGATTGATATTCTCTTCATCCTGTTCCTTCATTACCTGACGTCGGCAATCAGCGATGGAGTCGTAAGGGGTTACGGTCATATTTTTGTTTTGGTCATAGCGCACCAGATACTTGCGGGTATAAGGGTCAGTATCAAACCACTTGCTGACCTTTTGAGGGCTGGTCGCGCAGCGGTACTGGGTGCCATAACTTACGCCACCGGTATTCAGGACATGGGTAAACACGCGCCAGTTATTGCGGCTGCCGTAGCGGCGTTCGGTTTCACACTCCTTCAGAGTTGTAATTTCGTGGCTGTTAAAGAAAACGACGGAGGTAAGTGTCGAATCATTAACCTTGGCTCGGGCGATCATAAAGATATCGCTTGCCGAAGCGAGAGGTGTAACAAAGAGTGCTATCAATAAGATCAGACGGCTAAGCATGCTTATTTCTCTTATGGTTATTCTATAAGTCAAAATATGAGAGGTGTCGTATTGTATGAAAACATTTTACGATTGCTAAAAGCTACCCCTCACTATCCTTTGTTCCGTAATATAATTTTCTAAAGGCTTAACCGCATACATTGCGATATAACCTTCTCCCCATTGGGGAGCTGTTCTTCACCACTGTCGTGTTGATAGATGAAGCCCAGACTTTGATACAGGTTGATAGCCCTTTGGTTGGAGGAGAAAACATGAAGTTCGATCTCCTTGAACCCATGGCGGCGACTATCGTCCAGAGCCATTCGCATCAGTTTGCGACCAAGTCCCTGCTCGCGGTAGTTTTGGTGTATCTGGATTCCCAGAATGCCAATCTGGTCAGCATGCTCTCTTTCAATTCCGGACATGGAACCAGGAAAAACCTCAACATTGGCAACGACCCTGTGATTATCAACCGCAACAAAGTTGGGCAGCGTCCGTTCTTCTACTTTGTGGATAACACGTTCGATAATGTCATCGGAAGGCGGTGGCTTTTGGAGATAACAGCCCTCCGCATAGATTGTGTCCCATAGCTTGATAAAACTCTCTTTATCAGCGCTTTTGATTCTTCTTATTTTCATAACGTGTAATGCCTTAGAACGACACGAAAACTTCCTGGCTGAATATCTTTTGCCCTGATCGCAAGGCGGTACGGGTGGAGGGAATGTTCTCCACATCAATATTGCAGTTGAAGTAATCCGCTTCCAGTGTGGCAACAAAGCTGGCCAGCATACGGTTAGCCAACCCTTGCCCTTTGAAAGAGCTACTGATCAGAATCTCATTGAGATAAACCGATGGTTTACCCAGAAATATCTCCTGCTCACCGGCAATCAGCCCTGCTTTCTGGTTATTGTGCATAAAGAAATACAGCAGACCTTCCTGCCGGCTTTGCTCCATGGTTTCCCGATCATTAATGGGGATGCGATATTTGTATTCCGGGTTTTGCTGATGGAAGTCCCGATACTCAGCTTCGTACCAGTTCCAGTAGTCATCAGCAGGCACCAGAGGCGTTGTATCCGCCTTCGTCATTTCAATAATGGAGCCGATAAAGCGCTGTTGAAAGACTTGTTCGTTTTTAAGGTTCTTTTCCGGTCTACACCAGTAGTTGTAATAAAGCGGCTGAAACAGGCTGAAGTGTGGCGTGATCTCATCAATGACGTTTTTAATCAGCCGCGTATCAAATGAGGGCCAGATAAAGATAAATGGTTTGTCTTTATCTCCGCCAAGGTGACGAATACCGGCAATCACTGCGCCTTCGCTGGTTTCAATCTGTCTGTTCAGATAGCCATCGGGTGTACCTGTACCAAAGTGCGTCGCACGGCTGAGCAGGGTTTCAGGATTGTTGAGCTCCAGAACCTCATCCAGCTCCGTGCGGATCTGGTCTTCTACCACCAGCTGTGGGAAATCATCGAGTGCGAAGATGGACTCTCTGGCGGCATTAATAAACTTCTGCGTATCTATAAAGCTTTACCTTTGTTGTTATTTTTCAGGGTGTATTGTGCCTTCAGGCACTCATACCGATATAGCCTTTTTGAGAGTGAATACGATCAATCCATTGCTGAATTGCCGGATAGCCCTGCAAATCGAATCCGCCCTCATCAGCAACATGGGTGTAACCATACAGGGATATATCAGCAGTAGTGAGCTGCTGGCCGGTAAGATAAGGCGTTCTGCTCAGCTGTTCTTCCATCACTGCCAGGGCTTTATGGCCTCCTGTCTGCTTCTGTTGGTACTCATCTTTACGGTCATCAGGAAGGCCAAGATATTTGGCAATAAACCGGGCGACGGCAATATAAGGTTCGTGGCTGTATTGCTCAAAGAACTGCCATTGCTGCACCTTGGCACAGTCAAAAGCGTCTTTTGGCATCAGTGATGAGCCAGACGCCAGATAGTTAATAATGGCATTGGACTCGGTCAGGCAGCGGCCATCATCCAGCTCCAGTACCGGGATCTTGCCGTTCGGATTTTTGTCCAGAAACGCAGCGGTGCGGGTATCGCCCTGCAGAATATCGACGTGTACCCACTCATGGGCAACATCAAGCAGAGTCAGCAGTAGTTTGATTTTGTAGCAGTTGCCGGACTGGATATCTCCGTAAATCTTCATGATATGCCTCTTCTTATTCTTTACTGGGCCATGGTAACAGGTGTCGGAAAACAACAGTGATTCTGTTTATTTTTACAATGTTGGTTTCACCACGTTGTTGATAGGGTAACGTTGCTATCAACAATAAAAATATCAGCCAGGTGCAGCTTATGAGTGAGCAGTCCGCAACACAGCCTGAAATTATTGATGTCTGGGCGCAGCATCCCACCCTGCGTCATATCTCGGATCCCATATTTGATTCTCTGAAGCGCTGGACCAAGATGGTAACACCGACCACAGAGATTCCTGTGCCGGTCACAATCGCGGCCATGGATGCTGGGAATGTTTCCCGCAGCCTGATCTCAGCATGGCAGGCTCCGGGCAAGGATTTGATCACCAATGATGAGGTTGCCAGCTTTGTCGCTCAGGCGCCTGATCGTCTGGTGGGTATTGGTTCTGTCGATATCTCCAAACCGATGCAGGCGGTGAAGGAGATTCGTCGTTGTGTGCAGGAGCTGGGTTTTAAAGGTATTCGGGTTCTGCCCTGGCTGGCGAGCCTGCCGCCTACAGATTGTCTGTTTTACCCGATCTATGCCGCCTGTTGTGAGTTGGATGTGCCGTTCTGCACCCAGATTGGTCATACTGGCCCGCTGATGCCTTCGGAGGTTGGCCGTCCAATCTATCTTGATCAGGTGGCACTGGACTTCCCGGAACTGAAAATTGTCGCCGGACATATCGGCTACCCATGGACGGAAGAAGCCATTGCCGTTGCTACCAAGCATGAGAATGTCTTTATCGATACTTCGGCGTATACCGTGGACCGTTATCCGCCCGAGATCATTCGTTATATGAAGACTAACGGGAAGTACAAGGTGTTGTTTGGCACCAACTACCCGATGATTCTGCCGGGTAAGGCTCTGGAAAGCCTGGATAAGCTGGAGCTGGATGATGAGCGGAAAGCCCTGTTCCTGAGTGGCAATGCCAAGCGGGTGTTTGGCATCTAATTTCGCTCACTCGCATACAGAACAGAGCATATTTTTATAACGGGGCGTAAATTGCGCTCCGTCTTTTCCTGCAAACTGGAATGGCACCGACACTTGTTGGTCATCCTTGTTCCGGCGGATCACAAAGTGCAGATGCGGGCCGGTGGAATAGCCGGAGGTGCCGGAGCGGCCAAGCAGTTCCCCCTGTTTCACCAGATCACCCGGTTTCACCTTCAGAGAACCCTGCAGCAGATGAGCATAGGTTGCGAGGGTGCCATCTTGATGAAGAATGACGACCTGATTGGCCTTATCAAGAAAGTAACTGCTCTGCCCAGAAAAGACATAATCGTTCTGGGTATAAACAACCACGCCTTCTCTGGCAGCAACAATATTGGTGCCAATTGGTAGAGCAATATCGATAGCATGCTGTGAGGATGGCGTGTTGTGGGTAAAGCTGCCGTTAAAACCCTGCGACACTCTGTGTTTATAGGGGGACGAGAAAGGGATGCCATAGAGTGTACCGTCTGGTTCGCTATCGGTATCCCCCATGATCCAGTAGTAGCGAAAAGACGGATACGGTTCCGGTCTTTCCTCAACAACCGCCTGTTGCTGAGGGGCAATCACTCCGCTGTATAAAATCAAGCCGGCCTTGCTGGTAATGGTCAGGCTTACGGGGGCGTAAAAGCTGTTGTACACCGCGAGGCCATGGCCTGCCTCGGTTGTTGTTCGCCAGGCTCTCACCGTATGTTCGGGGGATTCTGGTTCGGAAGCCTTGCGGGTTTCCAAGAGTTTTCCGGAGGCTTTTTTGTCCGTAAAGGTAAAGCTACCATCGGGATTCTTGTATTTGTATATTTCACCCGCCGTCGTCGGCAGAGTGAAAGCTATAAGCAATAAAGAAACAAAGCACAGTCTGTTCATGCTGCAGGCTCGGCATTAACAGGCTTGGTGCTTTGTTCGTAGGCTTTTCGCATATCAGCCTGAGCGGCGGTGATTGAATCCATGGCCTTATCCTTTTGAGCTAACTGAGTTCTGGTTCTGTAGCGAGAATATGCTGGCGTATCCAGCTCAGCGCCTGAATAAAAACCGGATGCCAGCTGTTATCTGCTGCCTGATCAAGAGGGTGCCAGAAGAAGGCGAAATCATGGCCGCCATCATCAAGGCAGTAGTGATTCCAGTGATTAGGCTGCGGTGCAACATGGCAAAGAATAAAGTGCCAGAACTGATCCTTTGCTGGCATATAACAGGAGCCAAGGTACTTGCTGTTGGTAACTTCGTTGATGCCCGACTCTTCCCACAGTTCACGATAGGCGGCGGGGATGATGTCCTCATTAGGCTCAAGAGTGCCTTTAACCAGCTGGGTACCAGCAAGTGGATGCCTAAATGCCAGTATCTCGAAAGTGTCGTTTCTCTTGCGGATAACAACCGGACAGACTTTTACGGGCGGCTTTCTACTATTCATAACATTGGTGCAGAAGATCACGATACCATTTTATATCTTGTCATTATTGCTGGCCTGAACCCCTGAACAGCTTATTGGCATTGTCATGTTAAAGCCATGCCATGGTTACACGTCATATTTCAACTCTCTGGTGCAGCCTGCTTTGGCTTTCGTTCCCAGACTTTGCCCGTTACTGCCCAGACGATAAGGCCGAACCAGGCAACGGTGGAAAATGCTGCCGGGATATTCGCTGCCAAAATCAGCTTGAAGTGTCTTCTATTAAATAACAGAGCTAGAAGAGAAGGGATGAAAACGAAAACAATACTAACGGCAATAATGATGAGAAGTACCGGTAAGGGCATCGACTCCAGTTCTGTCATATATTCATTGATCAGATTGGTAATATCAAAATCCATATAATTCTCACACTCGTTTTTATTCTTTTGGCTTTGATTATTTGTGGGACGGCTTACCTACTCCAACGCTGCAAGTGTTGAAAGCGGAACCCAGCCTTTCTCTCCCTGTGGTGTTTCAGCCCAGGCCCACTCATTCAGTGTTTTCATAACCGAAAGAACCAGGTCCGTCTGAGTGGTCAGCTCGGTGGCCTCGTAATCACACAGCCCCAAGGCCGGTTTTACCGTTGCATTAATATATTGCACCGGCGCCCAGCCCTCGTTGCCACACTGCGTGGTGATACGAATCCAGCCTGGATATTCATCATCAAGCCTGCCAGTGGTTAACTCTTCGCCAGCCTTGAACGAAATAGGATCAGGGTAGGCTGAGGTGTAGGCTTCAATTACCTTGTACTTCATATATTTTCTTTCAGTTTTTTCTTCACACTATTGCTCTTTTCGGGCAATAACAAGCCTGTCAGGAAATCTGACTAACTAAAGAACCAGTC
This sequence comes from Parendozoicomonas haliclonae, assembly GCF_900174585.1. GTDB lineage: Bacteria > Pseudomonadota > Gammaproteobacteria > Pseudomonadales > Endozoicomonadaceae > Sansalvadorimonas > Sansalvadorimonas haliclonae. The sequence goes on from NZ_FWPT01000001.1 coordinate 458,199, forward strand.
ACTTCCCTCGCGTGTCATCACTATTTCATTCACTCAGAGCATGCAACGATGGAACGGCAAATCGAGTTAAATTCAAACCCTAATCCCACTGGATTCGGAACTGGAAATACGTCACACAACACAACATCACCGGTTGTTATGTTGCCCGATAGCCAATGTGCAAAATACCTGCCCTTAGAAGAAGCCGTCACACCCCGCAAAGACGTGTCAGAAAAGAGTCTCCAGTCACGCAAAGCAGCATCTGCGCTGAGCACTCAAACATCAGACCGTAATGGCAATTTGGAATCTCGGAGTGAAAGGCAGGCTCTTACCGGACTGACGCATAAGCTACTCGAAACCTTCCCTGTGCCGATGATCCATAGCATTACAGATATGCAACGTGCGGGGGGGCATAAATCTGAGTGTCATTTCTGGTTTAGTAATGAGTTCCCCAATTGCGGCAGTGGGACATTTGATCTCGATTTCCGGAACACCATTGAACAGATAAAGGCGCATAACTTTTCTATCGGGAGCGGTATCAAAGCTGCCATGGTGGTTGGTGAGTCATCCCTCACTTCCATCCTGCCTGAAATGGAGGGTATAGATGTTGTATTGCTAACGGATTACGATCCGATACTCCTGCATTCCATGATGTATACAATGCACTTCTTGAAAGGGGTGAGCTCAATTAAAGAGGCAGGGAAGTATCTTCAGGAAATGAAGCAATTAACCAAGGCGTATTGTAAAAATAAGCGATCATCCATAGGTACAGAAATTAATGCCTTCGTCAGTGCGTATCAATTATCCAAACAATTTCTTGGAGACTATCACCCATTCAGTAGTGATGACCGGCTGAAACAGGTTAAGGATTCGCTGAATAGAACAGTTGTTGTGCCTGTGTGTCTCAACCTTCTAAGCAAGCATTCAATATCCACGTTCAGCGGAGTGCTGAGTTCCTGGAATGCTCAAATTCATTTTTTAAATATGAGTAATGCGCTTGAAAAATGTCTTGAATTTCCAATCAGCAGGGCAGCTGATGTGTTGTCTAGCCTCAAGCTGCTTCCCTTAGCCAAGGATGCTTTATGTGCAGACTCACTGCTTCTTTCCTATGAAAGAAAAAGAACGCGCTGCTTTCTGTCGAGAGATTCTTACTGGGAGGCAATAGATAATCATAAAATGATGAGCAATGAAGAAAAGTTTCTCGTAGTCAATGGCTGCAGTGTGATGTAACCATTCCTGCTTGTCAGGCACACTTGGCCTACGGTTCTAAAATCGCTTTTGCAGTCCGGCTTTATTGGCTTGGTATCCAGCCGATTGATAGAACCTTATCGCAGCTTCACGCTGCACTCCGGTTGTTACCATAACCTTGTAGCATCCCAACCGAAGACACTCCTGATCGATAAACGCCATCATCGCCTTGCCTATGCCTTTGTTGCGGTAAGCTTCAGTGATGACCATATTCTCCAGCATGGCAAAAGGTGCTCCGGACCAGCTGAAGTTATGACACAGATTGAATGTGCAGGTGCCAATCATCCTGTCATTATCAAATGCGCCGACAACAAAACCTCCACTCTGGGTGAGCTGATGGAAAATCTGTTCTACCTTCTCTGTCGAGGGATCAGGGGCGGGCTTACGGTTGAACTCTCCAATCAATTGGAAAACACCCTGAATTTCATCGAGAGTTATTTTTCTGATTACCATTGTTTCAAGAGTGGGCTGTTTTCAATTAGAAGATTTTCAGGCATTACGAAACGAAGAGAACGCTACCGCCCTTTGATTTCTGCCATCAAATGATCGATGTGTTAATGATGCTCAATTGGTTTGGTCAGTATGCCGAGGTTTTTAGCGTTATGTAAGTGTGTCGTCGTGTATTTCCATGAAAACACAAGAGCAGCTTGTTTATGGTATTTGCTTGATGAAATGCCTTTTTCAGAGTGTACGTATCTGACTGAGAAATGTAGATTCGCTAATCAGATTACATAACAGGCTGGCAGGAATAGCACCATGCTGAAAGGCGTACATCATATTGCGATTATCTGCTCAGACTATCAGCGTTCCCGTGCGTTCTATGTCTCCACACTCGGGCTTTCCATTATTCGAGAAACCTATCGGGCTGAGCGGGATTCCTGGAAGCTGGATCTCGAACTGCCGGATGGGCGGCAGATTGAACTGTTTTCTTTCCCCAATAGCCCTGTACGACCCAGTTATCCTGAAGCCTGTGGGCTTCGTCATCTGGCCTTTCAGGTTGAAGAAATCGATCAGCTTATCGCTACACTTGCGAAACGAGGAGTGATCTGTGAGCCGGTCAGGGTGGACGAGTTAACCGGCTGCCGGTTTACCTTCTTTGCTGATCCGGATGGGTTGCCTCTGGAGCTGTACGAGCAGTCCTGAGTTCACCTTTGAGCAGAAAAGATATCCATGATTCGACTCATCAGGCTCGGGTCCGTAAGAATTTTATTGTGCCCCTGACCTTCAATCAGGTGATAGTTCAGGGCTTTGTTGGTGCTGTTCTCTCTTAGATAGTCGAACATGTGCTGACTGCTTCGGGCGGGTATCAAGCGGTCCCGACTGCCATGAAAAATATGCACAGGAATCTCTGTTTTCATCAACTCAGCCCGATTATTCATATTGAATCGTAAACACCAGTTGGGTGGCACGATACCAATCAATTGCCTGCCGACATCGCGAAGCTCCTGAAACGGAGCCAGAAGAATCAACCGTTCAATAGCTTCTCCACGTACATGCGCCACGTGGCTGGCTGCACCTGTGCCAATGGAGTAGCCAATCACACTGATGCGGTCATAGTCTGCGGATATATGATCAAAGAAACGAACGGCATCGTTCAAAAACTGTTTACGGTTGACTGGCTTTAAATCGTTTCGGTAGCCACGGTATTCTGGAAAAAAGACATCATAGCCCCGGTCATTCAGGTATTTCCCAAGCACTGTGGCTTGTCCCTGTTCATCCAGAGTCAGGAGTCCGGCATTAGCCAGACGGTCGGATGTATCTTTAGTTGGATGATAAACAACGATCAGCGAGCGACCGTCTCCTCGCGTCGAGCAGACCAGGTTTCCGGTCATATATTTTCCGTCGCTCAATCGAACCCTTATCCGCCGGGCATGGCCGGGAGGTTGCAGAGTATCCCAATCCATATACGCGCCAGGAAAGGTAAACCAGGCTTCCAGGTTGTCACCGGCGCGTAGCCCTTTCTGCCAGGCCCAGAGTCTCAGTTTGGTAAACAGAGCGACTCTGGTCACTTGCCAGGGCAGTTGCGCCCATCCCGGCAATAGCGGTTGCTTAAGGTGCTGTTGAAGCTGTTTCGTCTCTCCCTGAAATGGCGGTGCACTTTGCAGGGTGATCAGTGGCAGGCGATTGTCGTTGGTTGAGAATAGCGCGGAATCTGGCTGGGTCAGCCAGATATTGGCGTGTCCTGTTCCGGATAGAATACCCAGCTGTTGGCCGTGCTGGTGTTGTACCAGAAAGGCATCCAGTGATGGGGCCGGCTGACTGGTACGACCGGCAATACGGTTTAGCACCTCGATCGAGAGAGGGTCGGCCAGTCGTTTTATTTGCTCGCTATTTTGAAAGCTGCTCTCAAAATAGTGCTCACTGACCAGCGTCGTCCACCACTTGTTGTGTATCTCCGGTAGTTCTACTGGCTGCGGGTAGGTCCAGAAGTCTCCGGTTTTCCAGCGAACAAATAGCCTTGCCTGACCATTATAATCGGCTGGATAGAGTTGTAATGCTGAGGTGCCCAGCTCGCAGGCTTTATGGTACAGAGCTTTTAAAGCCTTTGTGAAGGGCGCGTTATTTCCTTCTTCAATGATTGGTTGTTGAGGGCAGCGTTGTTGAAAGGTAAGGGTCAGCCGGTTGCGGGCAGGCTCTTCTACAGGGCAGTAGCGTTCCAGCAGTATATTGAGAGTGTTCTCAAGCTCCGGCGCGTTATCAAGAGTGATTTGCCGCTGATGCTGGGTTTGCCACAGTTCATATTCACGCAGCAGAGGCTTACTCAGCATATAGGCGGTTGTGTACAGAGCAAGCAGTTCACGAATGGTATGGGTCCATAGTCCAGCCCAGTACTGGGTGCGGGAGGCCAGAATCATGGCTCCATCAAGCAAAGGTGGAAACAGGTTAATGATCTTCTCCATCCAGCTTTCTGACGGGATCATTTGTTCCTGCCAGATATAGGCCAGCAGGGGATAGCTCATTCCCCTAAGGCTTTCGCTGGGAATGGTCTGCATCATCTGACGGTTTAAGAAGCCCAGCAGGAAATGACTGCTCACCAGCAGAGAACCGGGGATCAGCAAATCAGAGATGGCGAGTGACATTGCCTGTTTAGACAGAGAGGGGGGCGAGGCGTAAAACTGCCCACTGCGTATCAGGCTGTCCGGTACCTGATTCCAGATATTAACATTATGTCGTGTGTCTGGGTCGTTATGAATATTCAGGTTGGGTGTATAAGACGCTGGCAGCGCCACATCAGCATTTGTTTTGTCCGGGCGCGGGTTTACTCGCAGCTTACCTGTAGAGGCTTTGGGCTGCGGTAGCTTATAAGCTGAGGTTTTGGCATTAAGGTCTGAGACTACAAACAGAAGAGGTGTTATCAGTACAACACGCAGCAGAAAGAGCCGCACCTTATTTTCACTCTGCAGTTCTGAGCGTAATGTCACAGACAACCTCATCTCGCAGGCACACCTCCTATCGTTTTTTGCTTAGGATCGAAATTAGTCACAAAATGACCAATCGCAAGTTTGCTCAAAGATCGATTCGGTTGTTGAATAACAACTTCAGCCCTCAGGTCTACAGGGAGAAGTGGGTATGTTGAACGGCAAGAAAGTGGGTATTGCGCTGGGCTCCGGTTCGGCCCGAGGCTGGGCGCATATTGGTGTGCTGAAAGAGCTGCATGCCATGGGCATAGAGCCGGATGTGATTGCCGGTTGTTCAGTCGGTTCGTTTGTCGGTGCGATTGCCTGCATGGGTTATCTGGACGAGTTTGAAGACTGGGTGCTTTCGCTTAACTGGCGTGAAGTCTGGGGACTGCTCGATGTCAGCTTTGCCGGTGGACTGGTGCGTGGCGATAAGCTGCTGAGCTTTTTCCGTGAGTCCGGTATCGATCGGGATATCGAAGAGATGCCCTGTGTCTTTGGTGCCGTTGCGACAGAGCTCAGTACCGGACAGGAACACTGGCTGCGAACTGGCAAGGTTCTGGATGCCGTACGTGCTTCCTGCACCTTCCCGGGGCTGTTCCGCCCGGTCAGCAATGAAGGGCGATGGATGATCGATGGCGGTTTGGTCAATCCGGTGCCTGTCTCACTCTGCCGTGCCCTGGGGGCCGATATTATTATTGCCGTTGATCTGAACACCCACCTGGTTTCCCGTCATGCCCAGACCCCCCATGAACCGACCAAGCCCCAGATTATTGCTGAGCCGGGGGAAGAGCTGGGGGCGATTGACCGGATCAAAAGCTGGTTTGTCAGCTCCGGCAGCCATGATGAACATGAACAGGATTATCCCGGTATTATGGAGGTGATGGCGGCCTCCATTAACATTATGCAGGATCGTATTACTCGCAGCCGGATGGCAGGTGATCCGCCGGATATTCTGCTGTCTCCACGGGTGATGGATATTGGCATGATGGATTTTGACAGAGCACGGGATGCTATCCATGAAGGGCATGAAGTTGTGAAAGGTGCCCGGGAGCGGATTTGTCATATTTGTGGTATTGATCCACACACTCTTCCGGATGCTGAGTTTCAACAGCCGCTTTCCGACTCATTGAAGGGCGGACTGGATCGATTGATTGAGCAGGATTAACTGTTAATGCAGTCTTGTTTTGGTACGATGGTTTCATCTAAAGCAATAATAAGAGTTATCTTCTGCCATGGAACTTCGTAACAAGACCGTTTTGGTCGCCGGTGCCTCTTCAGGTATCGGGCGCAGTGTTGCCCTCAAACTGGGCCAACAGGGAAACAGAGTTGTCGTCACAGCTCGCCGAAAGGAGCTTCTGGACGATCTGGCCAGGGAGATAACAACAGCGGGTGGGGAATGTCTGGCCTTGCCGGCTGATGCCCTCGATGCTGCCCAGATGCAGAATGTTGTTGATCTGACTGTGACGAAGTTCGGTTCTATTGATGCCGCACTGCTGAATATTGGTGATGGTCCCTCCTTTAATATGGCTACGGAAACCGCCGAGGCGGTCTGTGGCAATATGCGGTTGAATTACGATACGTTGGTCAACGGTCTGATTCCGCTAATTGCCCAGATGAAGACGCAAAAGTATGGCCTGATTGCCCATACCAATTCCCTGGCCGGGTTTCTGGGGCTGCCCCAGCAAGGGCCTTACTCGGCAGCCAAAGCCGCCGGCCGGATGTTGATGGATACCTGCCGAATCGAGCTGGCTCCCTGGAATATCCGCTTTGTCAGTGTTTATCCGGGTTTTGTAGCGACGGAGCGGGTCGCGGCAGATGGTATTCCGGCCCCTATGGAAATCTCCGAGCAGGCTGCTGCTGATCACATTATTTATGCCATGGAAAAGGAGAAGCGGGATTACCTGTTCCCTTTCCCCATGCGCTGGCTGATTCGTCTGGCCCGCATTCTTCCGAAGCCGGTGGTGGGCTTTATTACCAGCAAGATGATGGCAGAAGATTATTAAGTTATTAGTTACTGTTGCTATCTCCCGCTTACCGGTCACTTACAAAGTGCCTTTAAAGCCCGCAGGCATTGTGCCTGAGGGCTTCTATACTCCCCGCTCGTGATAACAAAACGCAAAAAATAACGGGACGGGAGCATGACTCTCCTTATAAATTTACCAAGCGTACGGCCTGCGGTATTTGCAGGGCTGATGGCTGTGTTCAGTCTTTGCTGTGTTTTCTATAGCCCCTTCACTCAGGCTGAGTTTGGTGCCGATGCGCAGGGATATTTTGCTGATGACAGCTATGGTCTGGGTCGAAATGATCTGGGCTGGAACCCGGATCCGCTCTCCCGTTACGAGCAGCTGGGTTACAAAGAGCCTCACCAGAAAACTTTGGAACGAATAGCCGTTCTTAACCGGATTGATGAATTAAGCACCCTGCTGAAAAGCCATTATGGCAACAGCCATGAGCTGGATATTCTTGGCGCTGTTGCTGGTGGGATTGGGGTTTCCATAACCCATGGATTGGTTACGACCTTTTTCAGCCGGCAGTTGAGTGAGGTGATGGCGAAGGAGGGAGCGTTTGGTGATCAGATGCCGATGCAATCTCTCTATGCCGGCTTCTCTCTCGCTTTGGCGTTGCAGGTGATGCGTTATCTGGATGTTGGCAATACGGTGGTTTTGTCCAAACGGGTTCAGTATGCGCTGGAGTCTGTTGGGGTGGGGCAGGTGGTTGGATTTCTGACCTGGACGCTCAGTCAGGATTTATGGAGCCGCGCTCTGGTGTCAGCCCCAGGCTGGCTGGTTTCCGTGCTGGATGCCTCTGCCAAGACAAAAGACTTTCCAAAGGTGTATTCCGCAACCAGCTGGAATGCTTATAACCATGCCAGTCATTATGTGGCAGGCAGCCTGTTGGGAACCGTGGGGTACTATCTGCTAAGAACGGGATTGGCTTCTAAATGGCTGGACAGTCAACTGGCTCAGGTCGAAGATGATCTGGCGGTGAATAGGGCAGCGTGGCGGCGTCTGGAAGACCAGCGGCAGGCTTTGATTCAGCAAGCCCGCCGCCAGTTGGATGAAGAAGATCGATTTATAGAAACAGATCCGGAAACAGCTGATCAGCTTTTTCCGGGTTATAGGCATAGTGATCAAATTCCGTATGACCACGCTCTCGAAGAAGATCTTCATCAAGAAGGGTTTGACCGGTCAGTGCCAGATCCGGTGTAACCAAAATTTCCCGTGCTGCGTCTGCCATAATTGCAGGTGTACGGCTGCGGTCGTTCAGTGAGCTGTCGCCAACATTGTTCAGCGCGGCAGTTGCGATAGTAGTGCGTGGCCACAGTGAGTTAACTGCAATCCCGTAACGCTGGAACTCACCGGACATACCCAGAGTCAGCAGAGTCATACCGTACTTGCTCAGGGTGTAGGGGGCGTAAGGCTTCAGCCATTTCTCATCCAGATTCAGCGGTGGTGACAGATTGATAATATGACCACCGAACTCGGACTTCTTCAGCCATGGCAGTGCTGCCTGGGAGCAGACGAATACCGCCCGGGAATTGATCTGGTTCATCAGGTCATATTTTTTCACCGGGGTGACTTCCACCGGCGTCAGGCTGATAGCACCGGCATTATTAATCACCACATCAATGCCGCCAAAATGTTCGGCCGCTTTGGCGACTGCCGCTTTGACGCTCTCTTCATCACGAACGTCCACCTTGATCGCGAGAGCCTGACCTCCAGCCTCTACAACTTCTTCCGCGACCGAGTGAATGGTGCCCGGCAGTTTGGGATGTGGCTCGTCGGACTTGGCAGCAATCACAATATTGGCACCTTCCCGGGCGCAGCGCAGGGCTATCTCCCGGCCGATACCACGGCTGGCACCAGTAATAAAAATGGTTCTGTTCTTGAGTGAGACTTCTTGCATAGTGTTTATTGCACTCCCTTTACTTCTTTGTTTTGTCTGGCGCTGGTGTATGGCTGCACGGCAGCTACTTCATCACCAGCGCCATAGCCTGTTCGGTCAGCTGATCGATATTGTAATCACCGTCCGACTGATACCAGTGGGTGGTCCAGTACAGGGCGCCACCGAGGAAGCGTCGCAGAATCAGAGGGTCTATGGACTCTTTCACCAGTCCGGCATCTTCAGCAAGTTGCAGCTCGTGATGCCAGAGCTGTTCATACTGACTGCGGCTGGCCAGCAGTGAGGTCTTGCTTTCCTCAGACAATGCTCGCCACTCAAACACCAGTACGGTCAGAGCGTTGCCCTGCTCACCAAGAATGGATTCCAGCTCACAGCGGATCATGGCGCGCAAACGCTGCTCCGGGGTTTGTGCACTGGCCAGAGCCTTATCCATATTGATCAGCAGAGTATCGACGCAGTCGGCCATCACCGCCCGCAGGATTTCATCTTTGTTGCGAAAGTGATGAAAAATACTGCCGGACAGAATGCCTACTTCGTTGGCAATATCCCGAACGGTTGTACGGTCATAACCCTTGCTACGGAACAGACTGGCGGCAGCCATGAGCAGCCGCTCCCGGGGCGACTGCTCATCGATGGCTGCGGCTGGTGGCCTAATCGCTACAGTGTCACTCATGCCGCCTCATTGTCGTCTTTTGCGACGGTTACCAGCAGTTGACGCAGTTTGACCTGCTCCCCAGCATTAACGTTGAGTGAGGCAACAGTACCGTCACAACCGGCTTTCAGCGGGTGTTCCATTTTCATGGCTTCCAGCACTACCAGAGTCTGACCCTGGATTACCGTATCGCCTTCGTTCACCAGAACATCAACAATCAGCCCGTCCATACTGGCGCGCAGATCACCGGAACCCTGTCCGGCTGAAGCCTGGGCCGGAGCCAGAGTCTGGTTGCTGATCTGATAGCAGCCCCGGCCGTTATCCAGCCAGATCTCGTTTTTATCACGGGTGAAATAAATCGACTGGCGAACACCATTTAATGTGCAGATGCACTGCGTGCCGTCGATCTGGTGCAGAGAAAATTCAGCACTTTCCTCACCACAGTTAACCTGCCAGAGATCGCCGACAGAGTTGGTCAGGGACAAGGCATATTTGTTCTCGCCTGTTGTCAGCTCACAGGTAAAACGACTGCTGCCAGTGCTGCGCCAGTTGTTGGCTGCCTGTGGATTGCGCAGCAGCAAACCAGCCAGACCAAGCAAACCCAGATCGGCAGGTACAGCCTGCAGGCTCTCTTCCTGCCCGAAGTGTTCAAGGAAAGCGGTGGTCGCTTCGCCTTCAGCAAAGTTCTGGTGTTTGAGAATACTGGCCAGCCAGTGCTTGTTGGTATGCACGCCGGTCAGTTGGGAATCTTCTACCGCCCGAATCAAACGACGGCGAGCTTCTTCCCGGTCAGCACCCCAGGCAATCACCTTGGCCAGCATTGGATCGTAGAACGGTGTGACCTCCTGGCCGGAGACGATACCGTCATCAACCCGTACGCCTGCGCCTGTGGCTGGCTGCCACTGCTGGATCAGGCCTGTCTGCGGCATAAAGTTATTAGTGGCGTCTTCGGCATAGAGACGCACTTCCATGGCATGGCCGGTCAGGGTGATCTCATTCTGCTGCAGCGGCAAGGGTTTACCTGCCGCGATATCCAGCTGCCAGGCCACCAGATCGGTACCAGTTATCAATTCCGTAACCGGATGTTCCACCTGCAGACGGGTGTTCATCTCAAGGAAGTAGAACTGACCATCTTTATCCAGCAGAAACTCTACGGTGCCGGCACCGACATAGTTGCAGCTTTTTGCTGCCAGCACGGCGGCTTCACCCATACGTTGGCGCAGGGTTTCATCCACTGCCGGAGAAGGCGCTTCTTCAACCACCTTCTGATGACGGCGTTGGATGGAACAGTCCCGCTCGCCCAGGTAAACGACATTGCCTTGTTGATCAGCAAAGACCTGAATCTCGACGTGACGAGGTTCCAGAATGGCCCGTTCCAGAATCAGCTCACCACTGCCAAAGGCGCTGGTGGCTTCACTGCGGGCACTGCGAATCTGTTCGGCCAGATCAGCGTTATCCATCACCAGACGCATACCACGGCCACCACCACCGGCGGAGGCTTTGACCATCAGTGGAAAACCAACGCGCTCAGCCTCGGCAAGCAGCGTCGCATCATCCTGTTCAGCGCCCTGATAACCAGGAATGCAGGGTACACCCGCCGCCTGCATGGCAATCTTGGATTCCCGCTTGCTGCCCATCAGCGCGACGGCAGAAGAGGGCGGGCCAATAAACACGACACCGGCCTCTGCACAGGCGGCTGCAAACTCAGCGTTTTCGGAGAGGAATCCATAACCGGGGTGAACAGCATCGGCACCGGATAGCTTTATCGCCTCCATAATATTGGCAATGCTGAGGTAGGACTCACCAACCGGGGCGGCACCAATGCAGACAGCTTTATCGGCTAGGGCGACATGGGGAGCACCCGCATCGGCTTCACTGAATACGGCAACCGTCCGATAGCCTTTGTCTTTGGCGGTACGGATAACCCGGCAGGCAATTTCGCCACGGTTGGCGATCAATACTGTGGAGAAAGTGTTGGTTGTCATTTTTCTTCCTCCTGATTGTTTTCAAAATCAGCCCAGGCCGGTAGACGCTTCTGGACAAAAGCCATGGTGCCTTCCTGACCTTCCGGTCCCTGGATCGCTGCAGAGAACCCACGAGCGGCACCATCCAGCAATTCGTGCATAGGCTTTTCGCCGACAGAAAGCATCAGCGCTTTGGTGGTGGCATTGGCGCCCGGCGCACAGCGCACCAGACGACCAAGAGCATCCTGGAGTGCCTGATCCAGCTCTTCGGTAGTCTCAAACGCTTCATGGGCAATGCCCAGCTCCGTTGCCTGTTCACCGCTCAGCTTGTTACCAAACAACGCCAGTCGTCTGGCTTGGGTCAGGCCGATACGTTTCACGACAAAGGGAGCGATTTGGGCTGGAGTAATTCCAAGGCTGGTTTCCGGCAAGGCAAAGCGGGCATCTTTATGGGCCAGAGCCAGATCGGAAATGCAGGCCAGACCAAAACCTCCGCCCATCACTGTGCCTTCAAGCACACAGATAACCGCCTGTGGCAGCTGTTCTGCCGCTTCCAGCAGGCGACCAAAGCTGCGATTGAAGGAAAAGAACGGATCTTCCCCTTGCTCTTTCCCTTCCTCTTTCTGGGCCTTGGCTGCCGCAGCGCGGATATTGGCCATATCCTTGATATCACCACCGGCACAGAAGTGGCCGCCTGCACCGCGCAGAACGATAGCGCGAATCTTCGGGTTCACCGATGCCGCATCAAAAACGCTTAGCAGCTCTTCAACTGTTGCCAGACTCAGGGCATTACGCACCTCAGGTCGGTTGAAGGTCACGACCAGTGCCGGACCCATACGAGACAACAGCAGGTGTGAGCAATCCGGCAATCCTGCAGAAGGTTGCGTAGGAGAATGTTTATCGGACATAAACCTCTCCCTTACTTGCGCTTGCCAGGCAAGATGCCCATGGTTTTGCAGATAATGCCCAGCATGATCTCGTCAGCACCGCCGCCAATGGAAGTCAGGCGCATATCTCGGTATACACGGTTTACGTCGTTTTCCATCATGTAACCCATGCCGCCCCAGAACTGCAGACAGGCATCAGTCACTTCACGGCTAAGACGACCGGCCTTGAGCTTGGCCATGGAAGCCAGCTGCAGAACATCACCACCACCCACATAAGTTTCAGTGGCCTGATAAATCAGAGCGCGCAGAGCTTCCACTTCTGTCTGCAGCTCGGCCATACGGAAGTGAATGTATTGATTGTCGATCAGTGGCTGACCAAAGGTGTGGCGTTCCTTGCAGTAGGTAATGGTGTCATTGATGCACTGTTCCAGACCTTTAACCGCCATAGCTGCGCCGAACAAACGTTCTTCCTGAAACTGTACCATCTGCATCATAAAGCCTGTGCCTTCAGCACCGATACGGTTACGCTGAGGTACCCGGACATCATCAAAGAAGACCTGAGCAGTATCCGATGAACGCATGCCCATCTTGTCGAGCTTGTCGGAGAAGCTGATTCCCGGAGTGTCCATTGGCACTACGATCAGAGACTTGTTTTTGTGAACCTTGTCGTCGGAAGTGTTGGCCAGCAGGCACATAAAGTCAGCCTGGGTAGACGTCGTGATCCACATCTTGGTGCCATTGATCACATAGTCATCACCGTCTTTCTTGGCGGTAGTTTTTAGTGCTGCAACATCGGAACCGGCGCCCGGCTCACTCACACCGATACAGGCGACCTTTTCCCCACGAATGGCTGGCGCAAGAAACTCTTCTTTCAGTTCCGGGCTACCAAACTTGGCCAGTGCCGGGGTCGCCATATCAGTTTGAACACCAATCGCCAGGGCCGCGCCGCCAGCACGGGCTGTACCCAGCTCTTCCGCAAACGCCATCTGGTAGCTGTAATCCAGACCCAGACCACCATACTCTTCAGGCTTGGAGATACCCAGTAGGCCCAGATCGCCCAGCTTCTTGTACAGCTCATGAGCCGGGAAGTGACCTTCCTTTTCCCATTGCTCGGTATAAGGGTTCATTTCGGAATCGATAAACTGGCGAACGGTGCGCTGCAGCTCTTTGTGTTCCTGGGTAAATTTCATGCTGTTTCTCCAGAGTTGTTCTTATTTTTAGAAACGACTAACGCCAAAGGTGGAGCTGTTCAGCTCACGAACCTCAGCCGTACGACAAATATCCAATACCAAAGCAAGAATCTTGCGGGTGTCCCGTGGGTCTATCAGTCCGTCATCGAGAAGACGGGCTGTGCAGGCCAGAGCCGAGGAACCGTCCTCCATCTGTTTAACGGTTTTCTGTTCCAGAGCATCAATCATTTCGGCAGGCATCTGCTGACCCATGCGTTCCATCTTGGCCTCGGCGACTATACGCAGCACCTTGCCGGCCTGGGCTGCACCCATAACCGCAGTGGTACTGTTAGGCCAGGCGAACAGGAAGCGAGGATCAAAGCCGCGGCCACACATGGCATAGTTACCGGCACCGTAGGAACCGCCGATCACAATACTGATGCGCGGTATACGGGCATTGGCCACAGCCTGAATCATCTTGGAGCCGTGTTTAATAATGCCTTTTCGTTCCACTTCGGTACCGACCATAAAGCCCGTGGTGTTATGCAGGAACAACAGAGGGATGCCGCTCTGGTCGAGGGTGTGAATAAACTGTGCCGCTTTGGTGGCGCCTTCCGGGGTAATCGGGCCGTTATTGCCAATCACGCCGCAGGTCATACCCTCAATAGTGAGATGGCCACAGATGGTCTGCTGGTCGTATTCGCCTTTGAATTCCAGGAAGCGTGAACCATCCGCCAGACGGGCGATGACTTCCCGCACGTCATAAGGTGTCTTGGCATCAGCAGGCACCAGACCCATTAACTCATCGATGCCGTAAAGCGGTTCTTCAAACTCGACAGCGGCTTTGGGTGGCAGTTTCTTTTCCCAGGGCAGCATAGACATGATTTCCCGCACGATACGAATGGCATCGCCATCATTCTCGGCCAGATATTCACCGGTGCCGGCTGTCTGGCAGTGCATCTCGGCACCACCCAGCTCTTCGTCGGTAGCAATTTCACCAGTTGCGGCTTTCAGCAGGGGAGGGCCAGCCAGATACATGGTTGCCTGTTTGCGAACCATGATCGTGTAATCGGAAAGCCCCGGCTGATAGGCTCCGCCGGCGGTAGCGCTGCCATGGACGACAGTGATCTGGGGAATACCGGCAGCGGACATACGCGCCTGATTGTAGAAAGCACGACCACCGGGTGAGAAGGTCTCAGTCGCATGATTCAGATCGGCACCCCCACTCTGGGACAAGGCGACAATCGGCAACTTGTTTTCCAGGGCGATTTGCTGCAGACGCAGACGCTTTTGCAAACCTATCGGGGTAATGGTTCCGCCCTTGATGGCATAGTTGTCCACCATCACGATGCAGCGAATACCACTCACATAACCGATACCGGTAATGGCACTGCCGCCAGCAGAGGTGCCATCTTTATCGCCGTACATTTTGTAGCCGGCGAGGGAGGACAGTTCCAGAAATGGACGATCCGGATCAATCAGCAGCTCCAGACGTTCCCGGGGCAGCAGTTGTCCGCGTTTCTCGTACTTGGCCTTCTTGGTGAACGCTTTATCTTCAATGGCCTGTTCCAAAGCCCGGAAGCCACGAACATGTTGTTCCATGGCTTCCCGGTTTTCCTGGAAGCTTTGACTGCCCGTATCGACGAGGGATTCTATTGCGGGCATGGCTTATTCCTTCTCTTCTTTTGGTTTCAGAACATCCGGCATCACCGCACGGTGGAAGCCATCCCAGGCCTGACTGTTGCCATTGGCTTTGCGCAGCGGCCAGATATTGCTGCCCAGTGGAGCACCGCCGTCTACCTTGATAGTGTCGCCATTCACAAAGGACGCAGCATCGCTTAACAGGAAGCAGATAACGGAACTGATCTCGGCTTCTGTCGCCATACGACCCAGCGGAACACTGTCGCGCAGTTTTGGGATCATGGCTTTCACTGCACCTTCGTAAGTGTCCATACCGCTGGAAGCGACCCAGCCCGGCGCTACGGCATTTACACGCACACCGTTTGGACCCCATTCATAGGCCGCAGTCTTGGTCAGGTTATCCATACCGGCACGAGCGGCACCAGAATGCGCCATGCCGGGCATGCCGCCCCAGTTGTCGGCGGTAATATTGACGATCGCACCGCCATGCTTGCGCATGGAGGTGTTGTAAGCTTCTTTCGCCACCAGGAAACCACCGGTCAGATTGGTGGCGACTACAGCCTCGAAGCCTTTCTTGTTGATCATTTCCATTGGGGATGGGAACTGGCCGCCGGCGTTATTCACCAGACCGTGAATGGCACCGAAGGTTTCGGCAATCTCGGCAATGGTGGCCTTGACTGCATCCTCATCGCGGATATCCATGGACCAGGCGCTGACCTTGCCACCGTCTTCGGTAATCTCGGCGACAACGGTATCCAGCTTCTCTTGTTTACGACCTACGATCACTACATTGGCACCAAGTGCAGCCAGCTCGTGGGCCGTGCAGCGGCCGATACCACTGCCGCCACCGGTGACGATAATGGTGCGGTCTTTGAAAATGTCGTCCCGAAAAATGGATTTGTAGGACATCTGGGGCTCCGGGTTTTTATTGTTATATGTGTGTTTTCCGCAGGAATGATGGAATTGTCTGGCCGCCCTGCAGAGCTGTCCCTGCTCTGATGGGCTCTCAGGCCAGTCCCTGGCCTTTGCCAGACAACACCATCATCCCTGCTCGTGAATACCGAGTTTTCAATTACATCAAATCCCGCGCTAGCTCATCCGGCACAGGGACCGGGAATTCCAATAACTGCTGAGCAAAGGCTTTACCCTGCGGATCAATACGCAGGCTGGCGACACCGCCACCTCCCAGGCTGTTTTCCAGCAGGAAGTTAAAAGCATGTATGCCTGGCATAACCCAACGGGTCACCTTGCCGGTTTCCGGATCAATCACATGGTTCATCCAGTTACTTACCGCTTCTTCAGTAAGGGCACTTGCAATAAATGGCAGGTATTCCGGCTTGCGAGCCATCACCCCGATATTGGCATGGTTGCCTTTATCACCGGAGCGGGCCACGGCCAGTTTGATCAGTGGCACGGTGGTGGTGAACTCACCGGCTGCTTCCGGAATAAACTCCTGCAGAGACTGATCGCCGGGTTCTTTGAATCCTGGAGAGGTAAGGAAGCCGACATCTGTTGTCTGCCCCTCAAACTCTACTTTGGTTTGCACCTGATCTTTGTCCACAAGGCAGGACCAGAGTCGAATAACCGGCCAGACACTTGGGCGTCCACCAAGTACACCGGTAATGCCGGGTGCCATACCTGTAGCAGCCTGGGCAATCTCACGGGAGAAAAGGGTAAGCGCTTGCTTGTTCGCATGCGAAACAGTAATGCGGACAACGGTTTCGCGAGTGTGCTGAGCCTGGGAACGTTGCTCATAGGTGGCTTCGCTGCCCAGAACCTCGATGCGGGTATCTTTGTAATCACCCAGACCACGCTCGCTGAACAATCGGCTGGTCTTTTTCAGAATGGCATTGGCAACGGCTTCGGCTTTGCCTTTGGCATTGATGCCAGCCAGCAGGAAGGCCGCGGAGCATTTAAAGCCATCCATGCAGGTGGCAGACACCTTGTATTGATTGGAGGGCGGCAGGCCCACTGCACCGGTCACCAGCACCTTGTTCTCGCCAACGTCCTCCAACTCAACATGGGAGAAGTCACACACGACATCGGGCAGGTAATAGGCACGGGGGTCGCCAATTTCATAGATCAGCTGTTCCCCGACTGTCTCACGAGTCACCTTGCCACCGGTACCTTCCGGTTTAGATACAATAAAACTGCCGTCTGCTGCGCATTCAATAATCGGGAAGCCCATATTGTCGAAGCCATCGGCAATGGTTTCCCAATCGGTAAAGTTGCCGCCGGTGCACTGAGCGCCACATTCAATAATATGGCCGGCCAGACTGGCCTGGGCGAGATGTTGGTAGTCATCCATATTCCAGCCAAACTCGTGAACCAAGGGGGCAGTGACCACAGCACTGTCGGCAATACGGCCGGTAATCACAATGTCCGCACCCTGGTTCAGGGCTTCAACAATCGGAGCCGCTCCCAAATAGGCATTCATGGTGACCATGCCACCGGGCATCTCGGTACCGGTGAACATTTCGGTGATACCGGCCTTCTTTAACTCTTTGGCCTGGGGCAGGAGGTTATCACCGGTGACCAAAGCAACCTTCAGGCTCAGACCGGCTTCCTTAATCAGAGCTTCCAGCGCATCACGACAGGCCTGCGGGTTCACACCACCGGCATTACTGATGACTTTGATGCCTTGTACGGCAATTTCGGAGAGCACAGGTTTGAGGGCGTATTTGACAAAGTCCGGTGCGAAACCGGCATTGGGATCTTTAAGGCGGGCTCCGGCCATGATGGAGAGGGTGACTTCGGCCAGATAGTCAAAGACCAGGTAATCGAGCTGACCCTGTCGTACAAGTTGGTGAGCCGCCGTTTCCGTATCACCCCAGAAGGCGCTGGCACAGCCAATACGCACCACTTTGCTGTTGTTCTTGCTCATGTGTTTTGCAGTACCGGTGGAGATTGAATCGTTGTTATGTCCCACTGCCGTGATCCTGTTTTGAAAACAAAGTCAGAAATCAAAAGTCAGGTTACCAAGCAAGCGCTTGGTCGGCAAGGTTGAGAGATTTGTAAATTATTAGAACGTTATGAGAATCACTTGCATTTGAGTGTGTTTATCATTTCTAATTGCGAGAAATTATTTACATAACTAAAAACAGAGGAGGCGGATGTGAGCGATAAGACTCTCTCTGCACAGCAGGCTAGGGAATTTTTAAGAACAGAATACCATGGTGTTCTATCTACCCAGTCCCGCGTTCTTGAGGGCTACCCGTTTGGTTCCGTTGTGCCTTACTGCCTGGATGGTGACGGCTACCCGGTTTTGCAGATCAGCACGCTGGCTCAGCACACCCGCAATATTGATAAGAACAGCAAAGTTTCCCTGATCATTGCCCAGTCCGGTATGGACGATGTTCAGACCGGCGCACGTCTGACCTGGGTTGGTGATGCCGAGCAGATTACTGACGAAGAGACCATTGAGCGCTACTACCAGTTCTTCCCTGAAGCCCGTGGTTACCACAAGACCCACGAATTCAACTTCTACCGCATTGTACCGGTTCGCAATCGTTACATTGGCGGCTTCGGTGATATCCACTGGCTGGAAAATGACCTGATCGTTGAGCCTAATCCATTTGCCGGTGCTGTTGAGCATGGTGTCGTCAGCCATATGAATGACGACCATGGCGATGCCATCGTGAAATACTGCGTAAATGCAGGTATTGAGCTTCCTGAAGGCAGCAAGCCGCAAATGGCAGGTGTTGATCAGTTTGGTATGAACATTCGCTTCGATCAGAAGATTGTTCGTATTCCTTTTGCCGAGAAGGCTGAAGAAGCCGGCGATATCCGTCGTATTCTGGTGGCTATGGCGAAAGCCGCCTGATCAGAACTTCCTTTATCAACGTTGGGGTGTCTTTGATGCCTCAATGTTGAGAGGGAATAGCCTGGTTAGACTGAGTGAGCTGGGCAAAAAATTTAAATAATCTCCCGGTCAGCTAATCTGGCTCCCGTACTCTCCCCGCATATACCTTCCTTAATACCAACTATATTGCTCCTGCTTTTTAATAAAGAAGAGGTGTAGTGGTGTTTGCCTTTCAGAATCTGGCGCTATCAAATCCTATCTTGCGGCTTAATGGGAAGCTTTGGTTTCGACAGCATTGTTATCGGTTGCTGTGGAGAATGCTGTCACGAAAGGAAATGCGCCTCTGGAAGTGTTTATTGTGTGCAGTATTTGCCGGCCTGATTTTTAGTGCGAGTGTTTTAGCTAATAAGGGCGATTCTAATGTACAGGTACTGGAATTGCCGACAGGTTCAGTTTTTTACACAAGTCTTGTGGCAGAGCTAAAAACGAATGGTGGGATTGCTGGAACATCTCAAAACAGTATCGTTGCCACCCTGAGTTTTTTCAGGATACAGGCGATTAAAGATGCCGTACTTCCCATACTTTATGATCCCGATAAAAAACAGTATGCGATTTTAACCACTGTTGTTGATACCAGGTGGATAGATGTAAAGGACGATATAACCAAGCATTACTCGAAAGATGAGCTTACCCGACTCAACGAGGTTAAAAGTTACATCTCTCAGGTCGATGGGAGCAGGCTGTATGGCATGTTTCAGGAATCAAAGGATAAAACAAGAACAGCCGGGGTTATGAGCCTGAAGAGCAGTACATCCAAAAATCCGGTCAGCCCTGAGCTTAAGCTCTTGCCAACCCCCGATAACGGAAAAGGGGAGAGCACAATATTAAGAGCCTCCAGAGGAGATAATGGAAAGCGACTGTTTGGGCTCTATTGGGAGTCTTTGGGATCTGTTTCGGATAGGCAGGATAACAGCAGTGAAGGTAAGGTCTCTTTGAATTATGTTTTTTGGGAACAAGGTTCCAACGGGCAGTATCAGGCAGCTGAGGTTGTTAAATTCCCCGATTTGCTGGAGCAGGGCGTTGAGAGTGATCTCTATCAGTTTCGCATGGCCAGTGCATCTTACGATCTTTCGACAGTGGCCTTGAACAAGGTATCTACGGGTCAAGCAATGGGGGAGAAATATAGTTGTCAGCCCGTACTTGTTTACAAACCGGATGCAGAGTCCAAACCTGTTGTTGAGGTCGTTGCTGAGCATGGGTTTAGTCAAATCGTAGCCCTGAGTGGTGATGGTTCAGGGGCGCTGGTTGTTGATACATCTGGCACGGTATTTTTCAAACATCTGCAGGACAGTACCGTCAGCAAGACCGAGGTTATGCCGAACTCAGCTGAGGAGCTGGGTTTGGGGTGGGCAGCCCATGATGCGACTTCATCAGGTTATGACTCTCCCTTCGATGCTCAGCATTGGCCGGCAAGCCAAACCAGCCCGGTTTTTGGTGGAAGTATTCTCGGGGCGATTCGTGGCAGCTCTTTCTCTTTGCAGGGCACGGCAGGGAGCAAAGTCTCCTACCAGCCCACTCAGGACTTTTATGTTCCCGATAACCTGTTGATGTCCCAGCCCGGAAATGGTGTTGATCCTGCCGGCTTGCCGGGGCTTGTTGATTTTGGGCAGCTTGCGTCGGCGGAGAGCGTGAGCCTGGGAGCATCGGGTGGACGACAGCTTTCTTTTGTCCAGTCTGCTTTTGATGCCAATGATGACCAGATTTTCTACATCATTAATGTGGAGTATCCGGAAACGCTGACACTGCCACTCACAAAGTTCAAGCCTGCCAGCGACCAGAGACCACCTCCTTATTATGAGCAAGGCAATACCTATCGGGCTCCGTATCAGTATTCCCATATGTCATCTGATCGCGAACCTCTTCTCGAACCGCATGGCAAGTCACCAAGAGATAATCCGGTACAACCCGTGGTGGCAGGTTTGGTCAGAAGAAATGAGACCGTACGGCCGGGATTGCTCCAGAGTCTTTTGAGTTGCTGGAAAAGATAAGTATCAACATACTCTGGCACTTGAAATCTCCGTTGGTGACTCCATATAACAGCCTGTAACCAACGGAGGTTTCAATGCGTCTGGGTTTTATGCTTCTGGTTCTGTTTCCTATTACAGAGCTGATGATCCTAATTAAAGTGGGTGGCCTGATTGGTGTACTGCCAACGGTGGCCCTGATTTTCCTGACCGCCTCTGCCGGTCTGTATCTGATGCGCCGTGAAGGCTTCAGCACTCTTGCGCGAGCCCGTGAACGGATGGCAACCGGTGAGATTCCAGCCACGGAAATGATGGAAGGTCTGGTTATCGCGTTCTGCGGCGCCTTGCTGTTGGCACCTGGTTTTATTACTGATGTGATTGCTCTTTGTGGCCTGCTGCCACCAATTCGCAAGGCACTGATTAAGAAAGCCATGGCCAGCAAGCGCTTTCAGGTTTATGGATCCGGCGCTTCCATGATGGGTGGAGGCTTTCAGTCTGGCCCGTCTCAGGGCTATTCCGGGTACCAGCGTTCCGGCACCGATGATGTGATCGAAGGCGAGTACCGCCGGGACGAATAAAATTTTCGTTTTTTTATTGGAGTGGGGTTGAAATGCGAAATGGCTGCCCCCACTCATGTCGGGCGATCGGAAAAAACAGAAAACTTCTGCTATCTAATACCGGTAAAAAAGCCGTTGGTACGCTTCAACGGACAGCATCGGCGAAATGCAGAATTCTGTGATCAACTGTTTTGACCGATATGGTAGTGTTTTCTGCCTTGTCGGTTGCGGGTTAAACCGCAACATTTTGGGAATTGCCGGCTTACCGGCCGAGTGACTATTTAATCTCTAAGAAAAGAGTTGGAGAGGCTATCAATGAAGCTCCGTCCTTTGCGTGACCAGGTGCTCGTGCGCCGTTTCGAAAGTGAAACTACAACTTCCGGTGGTATCGTTCTGCCAGGAAAGGCCGAGAAGACCAATCGCGGTGAAGTTGTTGCAGCCGGCGCTGGCCGTATCGATAACAATGGCAACCTGATTGAACTGGCTGTGAAGGTGGGTGACAAGGTCGTTTTCGGCGGTTACCACAGCGATTCCAACACCATCAAGATCGATGGCGTTGAGCACGTGCTGATGTCTGAATCTGACATCCTGGCTGTTATCGAAGCTGAATAAGCGAACGACTTCTAACTCAAACTAAAGGAACATCACGATGGCTGCCAAGCAAGTCAAATTCGGTGACGACGCCCGCAAAAAAATGCTGGTGGGTGTAAACGTTCTGGCCGACGCTGTTAAAGCAACTCTGGGCCCTAAGGGCCGTAACGTGCTGCTGGAGAAGTCCTTCGGCGCACCGACCATCACTAAGGATGGTGTTTCCGTAGCCAAGGAAATCGAACTGAAAGACAAGTTCGAGAACATGGGCGCTCAGCTGGTTAAGGAAGTGGCTTCCCAGGCTAACGATCAGGCTGGTGACGGAACTACTACCGCGACCGTACTGGCTCAGTCCATCGTTAACGAAGGTCTGAAGTACGTTGCTGCCGGCATGAACCCAATGGATCTGAAGCGTGGCATCGACAAGACTGTTGCTGCTGTTGTGGCTGAACTGGCTGCCATGTCCATTCCTTGTGAAACCACTCAGGCTATCGCCCAGGTTGGTACCATCTCTGCCAACTCCGACGAAACCGTTGGTGCGATCATCGCTGAAGCGATGGAAAAAGTAGGCAAGGAAGGTGTTATCACTGTTGAGGAAGGTACTTCCCTGGAAAACGAACTGGATGTTGTTGAAGGCATGCAGTTTGACCGCGGCTACCTGTCTCCATACTTCGTAACCAACCAGGAGCGTATGGCTGCTGAGCTGGAGGAGCCATTCGTACTGCTGTTCGACAAGAAGATCTCCAACATCCGTGAACTTTTGCCAGTTCTGGAAGGCGTAGCCAAAGCCGGCAAGCCGTTGCTGATCATCGCTGAAGACGTAGAAGGCGAAGCTCTGGCGACTCTGGTTGTAAACAACATGCGTGGCATCGTGAAGGTTGCAGCTGTTAAAGCTCCTGGCTTCGGCGATCGTCGCAAAGCCATGCTGCAGGATATCGCTGTTCTGACCGGCGGTACCGTAATCTCCGAAGAGATCGGCATGAGCCTGGAAAAAGTAACCCTGGACGACCTGGGTACTGCCAAGCGCATCGTAATCACCAAGGACGACTCTACCGTTGTTGACGGTGCCGGCAACCAGGCCGACATCAAGGCACGTGTTGAGCAGATCCGCGCTGAAATCGAAAACTCTACTTCCGACTACGACAAAGAAAAACTGCAGGAACGCGTAGCCAAGCTGGCTGGCGGTGTTGCGGTTATCAAGGTTGGCGCAGCTTCCGAAGTTGAGATGAAAGAGAAGAAAGCTCGCGTAGAAGACGCACTGCACGCAACCCGCGCCGCTGTTGAAGAAGGCGTAGTTGCTGGTGGTGGTGTTGCTCTGGTTCGCGCTCTGAGCAAGATCTCTGTTGAAGGTATCAACAAGGAGCAGGAAGCCGGTATCGCTCTGGCCATGCGTGCTCTGGAAGGCCCTATCCGTCAGATCGCTGCCAACT
Organism: Parendozoicomonas haliclonae; assembly: GCF_900174585.1. Taxonomy (GTDB): domain Bacteria; phylum Pseudomonadota; class Gammaproteobacteria; order Pseudomonadales; family Endozoicomonadaceae; genus Sansalvadorimonas; species Sansalvadorimonas haliclonae. The sequence goes on from NZ_FWPT01000001.1 coordinate 481,444, forward strand.
GTGGTGACGAAGCTTCCGTTGTTGTTGACAAGGTTCGCGCTGGCGAAGGTAACTTCGGTTACAACGCTGCAACCGGCGAATACGGCGACATGATGGAAATGGGTATCCTGGATCCAGCCAAGGTAACCCGTTCTGCGCTGCAGGCAGCTGCTTCCGTTGCTGGTCTGATGATTACCACCGAAGCCATGGTTGCCGAGATTCCAGAAGAGAAACCAGCTATGCCTGATATGGGTGGTATGGGTGGTATGGGTGGCATGGGCGGCATGATGTAATCATCCCCCAACCCATAAACTCTTTTAGAAAACCCCGACGCGCCCTGAGAAATCAGGGCGCGTTTTTTTGTGCCTGCTTATAACTGGCAAGATGATTGATTTCGTTCTAAATAAATATCTCTTTTAAGATGTTTGCGGTGTATGGGGGGAGGTCTTTGATCAAGGCATGGGTGAAAATCTGGCTGATGATGTGCTGTGCCTTCCTCATCCTGCCATCTCTGTCCCGTGCCATTATCGGGCAGGACGATTTACCTACACTGGCCAGTCTGATTTACAGCTCGGAGAGAATGTCTATCTGGTTGTCCAATGACGGACGGGCTATTTACTACCAGTCTCGGGGCAATCTTGATCTGATAAAACCCAAAAGGTGGGCACTCACCGATCTAACGCTGCCGGAAAGTTTCTTCTTATCCGGATCCAGTGGCGCCAGTTCTCAGTCAGTACTTCAGGGAGCTATTACCGTTTATGAGCCCGAGGACCCTGATGAGCTTTGCTGGTTAATGCTGGGCAGTTCCTATGGTCTTTACATACTCCCATTCGATCTTTCCCTGACGGATGTTGAATCAATCAGTGGCTTACCGGATTCGGCTTATGTGCCAGTATTCACCACTTTGCAGCCAGCTATTCCCTCCAATCATCAGGTTTCTATTTCCGGCATACAGATACTCTCCCAGGGAGTGAAGCTTTATCAGGGAGATAATTTCCATGTAGTAGTGAAGCTGGATAATGAGTTGGCTTTTTATCAGATCCAACATAAGGAAGGGAAAGTGGATTTCTATCTGGTTGGCGCTATCCAGCTGGACAGGTTTTTGCCACCTGAGGAGCAGGTGAAAGGCGTCGCCCTGTTGAACAACGGACTCTATCTGGCAACGCAAAAACGGCTTTACTGGTTTCAAATGTCTCCTTATGGGCTTCATATCAAGAAGCCGACGCAGACTATTGATCCCAATGATCTACTGTCCGTCGGGCACAGCAAGCACCCGCGCCATACCGATGTCAGGCAAACTATTCAGTCAATGACTGTGACGAAGAGTGCGAAAGGGCAGGAGTTCCTTACTCTGGGATTGGATGATGCCATTCTGGTCGGGCGTGAAGGACAGTATTGGCATGACTTCCATCCGGTAATGGGACAGAAGGAGTTGGATATTAAGCCTCTGCTGGCCATTCTCGATACCTCGGAAAAGATGTTTTATACCGAAGAAAAAAGCATTCTGGATGATTCTGGCTGCGAGAAGTTAGTTTGTAAACCCTACGAGAGTACCAGCAAACTTCCTGATCTTGCCGCCTATTTTCAAAATCACAGAGTTCAGGTCTGGCCGGAAAACAAACCAGGTGATGAGGATAATGACGAGGAGGATACTCTGGGGGCTGCGGGCATGTCACCGATGGAAACCTCTGATAATACCAGCCTGGTATTCAAGGTTCCGCTGCATAAGTTGCCGGACACCAGTAGTTACTCACCCAGCTCGTCAACTGCGAGCGTGGATAGCAATCAGACAGATCCCCGAGCAGCCTGGCTGACCTCTCCGACTATAACGGGGTTACCACGTCAGCCTTCACATTTACGCTCTGCCTCAGGCAGTATGTTGAGACCCTATAGCATGGGCTGGCGTAACTGGCGCACTTCTGAAGGGCATGACAGTGAAAGTTCCTCAGAAAGTGTGGGCGATGACGTGCGGCGAAACTCCTACAGTGGAGGCGCTATGCCCAGGCGAAGGCACCAAAGTATCGCTTGTCCAGCATCAACACATCCTTATATTCAGGAACCGAATGCCGTTCAGCATGTGGCAAGCAGTTATCCGAGTATGTCGGAGCGGCGACAAATATCCACTATGTTCAACAGCTCCGGCAGCCTGTCCAGCAATGGGCGTAAGCAATAGCGATCTTAGTGGGGCTTAACGGATACCAATGGCACCCTTGCAAAAACCCTCGTTAGCAATGACTTTAATATTTTCGCTGCCGGTTTTATCGAGCATGCATTGAGCCAGATGGTCGGCCAGCAGTTCGATAGTGGTGTCGGTTTCCAGCAGGTAGCAATGGCTTTCTGGAATCGATAGCAGGAAGTCGCCCTGATTGGCTGTGTAGGCAAAGGTCAGATGTTGCTGGCCGTTATGTTGGTAACGAGACTGAAGGTCTTCTGTTGTGGCTAGATAAATATCCCGCCAGGACTTCGCCTGTTCTTGAGCCAGTTCTTCTCTCTCTTCACCGCAGATAAAAACCTTTAGTGGTGACCGGTGTCCGTGGGCAATGCGCTGGCAGTCGCCACTGTGCTTTTTTAAACCATGGCTGTAATGGAAGTAGGCGCCTTGAATCGTATCCGGGTAGAGGGAGAACTCGATGCCGGTCACGTTATCCGGCAGTTGTTTCAATACATGCTCTTCCAGCAGTGGTCTGACATTCTCGGGGGTAATTTCGGATACCGGCAGAGACATAATCGCCTGTTCCGGAGCCTGACAGATAATCTCATTGCCTGAATTTATATTAAGACGAACAGAGCGTTGCTTATCAGCCAACTCTTCAACCTGTATGGCTGGGTGCAGTGCAGGAACCAGCAATGCGTGATCAGCTGAACTGTCGATCATGGCCTTGATCTCTTTTTTGACGTGACCAAAGTCAAACACCATCCCCTCTTCGTTCAGTTCACCGGAAAGAATGACATCGACCAGCCAGGTTTCTCCAACCAGCCCGCGCTCAGGACAGAGGTAGGAGAAATCAATGGTGGTCAGCTGGTTTACGAAGAGTGAGCTCATATCTGGTCTTATTATTACTGCGATCAAAGACTGGGGATTTTAGGGGTTATCCGTCATCAGTGCTATCCGTCGTTTGTGGGTGCGCAGTTCCAGAATGACTTTTGATCGGGCGAATGGTCGTGATCACCGGCATATGATCCGAGATATCCAAAGGCAGATGCCGTATGCGAGAGTCCTGTGACTGAAGGTAGTGGGGATGAAAAATATAATCGACAATCAAGTCCAGTCCATCGGTGTTCAAATCATAAGCGGTTAGCCAGCGGGAGCGCTCTTGCTCAACATCTTTGATGGCGGGAATCCCCGTAAAGTGTTGGTAAAAAGGTACCAGTGGAGATTTCGGCGCATAGTGGTGTTGCTGGTTTGCAGGTAACTCCTCATGAAACCCTGGGGGGATCAGGTTGAAATCACCGGTCAGCAACCAGTTAATGTGGGCGTTCGTGAGTTGGGTCAAGCGTTGATAAACACGAAATATCTGTGCTCCCATTTTGCCCCGCTGCAGGGTTGGAGCATCAAGGTGGGTGTTGATCAGAGTAAGGCGTTCGCCGTTTTCAAGAGGCAGCTGGGTTTCCATTAAAGAGTGGCGTGGGTAAAAAGGGACCAGAACTCGCACATTGCGGGTTGCCGGAAGGCGCTCCAGTTGGGCACTGTCCAGCTGGTAACGGCTCATAGTGACCAGCCCCAGATCAATAGGCCCCATCATGTTTTTCTGGGGAACCAGCTTTGGTTTCCAGTAACTGCCATAGCTGTAGCAAGGCAGAATGTCTTTCAGTTTTTGGTAGAGCCGATCAAGCTGATCCTGATAAAAGGTGATGGGGTGGCTTCGGAGAACTTCCTGCAGCTGCAGGATATCCGGTTGTTCCTGCCGGATAATCTCAACAATTCTATCCAGATTCTTATCAAGCAGCTCCTCCGTCAGGGGCGGCTTATCGAAGGTGCTGGACCAATAGGGATAGTACTCGCCTGCCAGAAACTGAATATTCCAGTTCATAACTTTCAACGGCCTGTCTGCGGGGGCGACAGGTGACGAGGCTGGGCAATGAACAGGCAAGGCCTGATGGAGCGGTGGGTGATAGCCAAATAAACGGGGAATGCTCCAGGTCAGTGCTCCGGCCGTTGAGAGTACGAGCACGAGTGCTGTCGAAATAACCGTAAATCCCTGTTGTGATTTTACTGGTTTTTGCATTGCTGTTTGCCGTTGTTATTGGTGACTGTTGCGAGCCGCCGCAAGCTTAGACAAAAGCGCAGAGATTGCCGGTGATCATTCGCCGTTATTGAGTTGCTCCGGCTTTTGGGGCCATACTCGCAGGACACAATAATGATCAGCGTGTAACAGAAGTAACAGGAGTGCTAAACGTGACACCTAAACAGCCCGCCTCTGCTGAGCTGAGTTCCATTACCCCTGATGATATGGCTTTTGACCGGGACCATATCTGGCACCCTTATACCTCTGTTACACATCCCACTCCGGTGTTTCCGGTTGAGTCAGCACATGGTGCACGGATTCGTCTGGCGGATGGCCGCGAACTGGTCGATGGCATGGCATCCTGGTGGTCGGCGGTTCATGGCTACAACCATCCACAAATGAATGCGGCGGCCCATGCCCAGATTGACCGGTTCTCCCATGTGATGTTTGGTGGTCTGACCCACAAGCCTGCGATTGAACTGTGTCGCAAACTGGTGGAGATGACACCGGAACCTCTGCAAACGGTTTTTCTTGCAGACTCTGGCTCTGTCTCTGTTGAGATATCGATCAAGATGGCGGTTCAGTACTGGCGTTGCCGGGACGATGAACGGCGGAGCAAACTGCTGACCATTCGCAATGGCTATCACGGCGATACCATTGGCGCCATGGCAGTCTGTGATCCGGTCAACGGCATGCACAGTCTGTTCCGCGGCATTATGCTGGAGCATGTATTTGTAGATTCACCGGAGTGCCGTTTCGAGGATGAGTGGGACGAACGCTATATCGAAGAGTTTGCCTGCACGCTGAAGGAACACCACAGAGATCTGGTGGGTGTCATTATGGAGCCGGTAGTGCAGGGCGCTGGCGGGATGCGATTCTATTCCCCTCACTATCTGCGCCGGGTCAGTGAACTGTGTAAAGAGTACGGCATCCTGCTGATTCTGGACGAGATCGCCACAGGCTTTGGTCGAACCGGTAAGCTGTTTGCCTGCGAGCATGCCGGCATCGTTCCGGACATTATGACGGTGGGTAAAGCTCTGACCGGTGGTTATATGACCATGGCGGCGGTGATCTGCTCAGAGCACGTCAGTAAAACTATCTGTGACCGCAGTGCGATGATGCACGGACCGACCTTTATGGGTAACCCGCTTGCCTGCAGTGTGGCCTGTGCCAGCCTGGATATTATTGCGACTGGGGAGTGGCAGGAGCAGGTCGCGAACCTGGAAGCGGGGATGAAGGAAGGTTTGGAACCTTGCCGTGATATGGCTGCGGTGGCTGATGTCCGTGTACTTGGTGGCATCGGCGTGGTCGAATTAAAGCAACCGGTTGATATGCAGGTGATCCAGCCTCGGCTGGTGGAAGAGGGCGTATGGGTACGCCCGTTTGGCAAGCTGCTCTACCTGCTGCCGCCTTATGTGATCAGCAAAGAGGAACTCAGCTTCCTGTGCGCAGCTATATGCCGTGTTGTAGAAGAACTCTCCAGCCCGGAACAGGTTTAATTATTTTCTTATCAAGGCATCAGGCGGCCGAAGCGTCTGATGCCCGTTCCTCTTCTGCTGACTCTCTGTCCACAATGCAGGTCACACAGGCATCGGACCAGACATTGATGGCGCTCTCCAGCATATCGATCAAGGCATAGACCGGCAGGATCACACCCATCAGTTCAATAGGCACATTCATGGTGGCCAGCAATGTGCTGGCCAGCAGGAAACAGCCCATGGGCACACCTGCATTGCCCACGGCGGCAATGGTGGCGATGGCAATCCAGGCAATCAGCTCAGCGGTGGAAAAGGACATTCCGTTGAGCATGGAGACAAACAGCACGGTAATCAGAATAAATCCGGCGCAGGCATTCATGTTAATGGTTGTGCACAGCGGGAAGCTGAATCGTGCTACCCGGGAGCTGACACCAAGGCGGTCTTTCGCGGCCTCCATAGCCACCGGCAATGCGGCGCTGGATGATTTGGCAAAAAAGGCCACAGTCAGAGCTGGCAACATGCCCCGGAATATTTGCCAGGGCGAGAGCCCTTTAAGTGATAGCAGCAGAGGCAGTACCACCATAGCCTGCACAAGGTTGGCCAGCACGATGCAGGCAAAATAAAGAGCCAGTTGGCGGCCGACATCATCCTGCCCCAGAGAAACAACAAAGGTGGTCACAAAGGCCCAGACACCCGCCGGCAGGAGTTTGAGTATGCCGCTGGTCAGCTTCATCACTGCCGCGAAAATATCATCAAACAGCACCTGGAGACGTTGGCGTCTTTCATCGGGAATCGACAGAATGGCCAGACTGAAGATCAGAGCCAGAAACAGAACGCTGATCACCTGTCCTTCCACAAAGGGAGTCAGAAAGCTCTCTGGCACAATATTCAAAGCGTACTGCCAATAGCCGGTCTGGGGTGCATTTTGAGCAGGGTTGGCCTCTGGTGGCGTGGACAAGCCACCGGCCGGATCAAGAATCAGAAACAGGCTGAGAGCAATCGTTGCGGCAATAACGGTTGTTAGCAGTGTGTAGCGGATAACTCTTCCCCCCAACCGGCCTGCCTGCTGGAGGTTGCCCATGCCGCAGAGCGTGGAGAGGACAGAGAAGAAAATAATCGGCGTGCTGACCAGCTTCAGCAGGCGGATAAACAACTCGCCAATGCCGGTCGCCAGATCATTAATAGCAGGGATATTTAACAGACCGCAGACAACCCCAACGGCAGCCGCAATAAGAATCCAGAAGCCGGAATGCTGAATAAGGCTGGCAAAACGCTGTCTCATAATCCCTCCCTGTCTCTTTTGACCCTAGCAATATGACAGGGTGGTAGTTGTAGAGTTCAGGGACAATAGACGCAGACAGCCCGATTACTCAGTCTGTTTTGCTATTTGCTTATTCACTTATGGCGTCAGCTGGCTTCCCGGGCTTTGCGATCGATATGTTCAAGCACCGGCTTCAGGGTTTCCATAGCCTGGCGTACGGCCGGGAGCTTATGCTGCTGGCTCTGCTGTGTGACTTTGGTCAGCAGTCTGGCGCGATCATCCGGCAGCAGGTGAACAAAGAGTTCCGGAAAGGTTTTGCCCAGCTCATAGGCGTAGAGCTCCAGCACATCCGGGTTGAACTGGCTGTCCAGGCTCAGATAGTCCAGTGAGCTGCTGGCCAGCAGTGCGGCGGCACTTTTGGTATCCATCAAGCCTTCAAGACGGTCCCGGCTCTGTTGATCGCTCTCCGGCAGGGTCAGCCAGAATTCGACAGTCAGTTCAAAGAGCACCGCCTGCTGGCGCAGTGAGTGGCGCATCAGGCTCAAGGCTTCCCGCCCATAGGGTTGTTGTTTGGCGGAGAAGTCGAAGTAGAGCCGCATAATTTCCCGCAGGCTGTAAAGAATACGACTGGCCTCTTCCCGGCGGTAATCAAGGGACTGGTAGATATCCATTTGTTCCCGCAGATTGTCTTCACTGACCATACGCTCAAACACTGCACCGGTGTAGCTGCCATCACGGCGCGGAAGTGCATCCGGTTGAGTCTCATCGATGGTCTTCAATGCCTGTAGCAGTTCCCGGTAGTCTGCGGAATTCCATGCACGATTTACATCCGGGATTTTCTGGCCCAGGTACCAGAGTTCATTGGCTTTGAGTGGGGCGCTGAGCAAGGTCAGCAGAAGCAGGGCAACAGAAAAAAAGGATGCAGGTGAATTCATTATTAAGCGCCGGCTTGGAATTATGGTTATACACTTGGCTGCATCCAACAGTACAATACCCTTCCATAGCAGTTCAATCCGACAGCAAAACAATAATAATTACGCGCATGTCTACAGAGTGGCTTCAACCGGTTAATTTCCCCAGTGCAGACCTTGGCATTGTTCAGGAGGTCTTTGACAATCTCGACGGTCATGATGTGCTGTCGGACAGCCAGACCATGATTGAAATTATGCTGCGGGCCGTTCCGGTGTTTGTCGCCCGGGGGATTTCTGGCACGACGGTCAATCATCTGATTAATGCTTCAGGCGTATCCCGCCGCACCTTTTACAAATATTACGCAGGCAAGAGCGCTGTTCTCGAGCATATCTATCGGGCGGGTGGACGGCTGTTTGTGACCCGGCTGGATCAGATCATCAGTCGAACGTCTTGTGTGGACAGTCTGGTGGAGGAGTCAGTAGGACTGTTTTTTGAACACCACGCCAGTATTGGCTCTTTGATTCTTTTGCTGGAAGAAGAGGCCATGCGCCGTGACTCTCCTCTGGCTGCCATGCGACAGAAAATTTATGACCAGGTCGCTTCACGTCTGAAAGTAGCGATTGCCGATCGCCAACCTTCACCACCGGACACTATGGTTCTTTATACCCTCATCTGGACGATGGAGTCTGCATCCTTGAATTTGATGCGGGACCAGCGCTACAGCATGGATGATATTAACCGGGTAAAGAAGGTTGTGGTGCATATTCTTAAGAGCTCTCTAACCGGCTAATTTTTCTCTCCAGACCGCGCGTAACAAAGAATCCAGCGAATTCCGCAGGCTTTGCTATTTTAAGTGCCCTTATTCATACCCATACCGAAGGGGTTCAGAATGCAAAGGTGGTCACTGCGGTTACCTTCAGGATATACAGTGCTGTGGATGTTGCTTTTGGTTCTATCAGGAAAAGCAATGTGTGGCGATACCCTGCCCAGTGAAGTAAAGCCCGGAGATACGATGCGCAGTGAACCTCGAAACCCGGAGTTTAACGCACCGCCGACCAGCATGAATGAAGAACGTACCATTACCTTTATCCGCCACGCCCAGTCCATGGCCAACCTTGCCCGCCGTTATAGTAGTAATCCGGCTAATGCCGGTTACTTCCCGGCACCTCTGACAATTGAAGGGGAGATGCAGTCGATAAGACTGGCTGAACGTCTTCAGGCCAGAGGTTTCAATGATGGGAATGTTTCTGCGGTTATTAGCTCACCGTTACCGCGAACACGCTCAACGGCGTTGATTGCTATGCAGCAGCTGGGCATTAATCCGGAGAAACTGCATGAAGATGCCCGGATTACAGAGCGGGATTTTGGCCAAAGAGATGGTGGTCTCTATTCCGACTATCAGGAAGCTGACCATTGGTTCCCCGCAAATCCGGAAGAGTTTGGCGGTGAAACAACGATACAGGTAAGGGCTCGTATGCTGGATGCCTGGCAGGATATGCACAACATCCCGGGGGATGGACATATCCTGGTCGTTTCTCACGGTGTCTCTATTGCCACCCTGATGGAATCTCTTATCGGGGAAGAGATCCGGATAAAGAACGCGCAGTTTCTGCAGCTTAATCTGGATGGGCAGCTCTTAGACCCCAATCAGCGTTAATGCCTACTGTTGCCGGGTGAGCGTGAGATAGGTTTCGTGCAGCTTATCCAGTTGCAGGTAGAGTTCATCCAGTGAACCACTGTTTTCGACGACATCATCAGCCATGGACAAGCGCTGTTCGCGGGATGCCTGTGCATTAAGGATGGCGCTGGCCTGTTCCCGGCTGATGTTATCTCTCGCCATGGCGCGGCTGATCTGCATCTCTTCTGTGGTGTCGATCACCAGAACACGATCGACCAGCTGATTCTGGCGGGCCTCGAACAGCAGAGGTGATACCAGAATCACATAGGGGGATGTGGCCGAGGCTATCTCATCGCTCAATTGCTGGTTGATCAGCGGGTGGGTGAGCTGTTCCAGCCAGCGACGCTGTTCAGGGTCATTAAAGACAATATCCCGCAGAGCTCTGCGATCCAGATTGCCATCCGCCTGAATCAGATGATCACCAAAATGCTCGGCGATTGCCTTTAAAGCCGGTTGGCCGGGTTCTACGACTTTGCGGGCAGCCTGGTCTGCATCAGCAATCAGAATGCCTTTTTGGGTCAGATAGTCGGTAACCGCAGATTTCCCGCAGCCAATTCCCCCCGTTACCCCGATAGTTAACACGTGCTCTGTTCCTGTGATCAATTTGGGCAAGAGTGATACTAACCCGCGATACTGTTAAGAGTCATGCAGAACAGGCGGGCAGTTTGGCAGTGGATAGTGATAGTGAAATATTGCGGCTTTTGCCCGAATGGTTCCCTCAGGAGGCCGTGTTGCTGGCATGGCCGGATCAGCAGACGGACTGGCGTGATTGTCTGGGTGAGGTGCAGCAGGTTTATCTGGCTTTGATCAGGGCGATCAACACTAACAACTGTGCGGTGGTGCTGTTGCTTCGCAATCAGGAAAAGGCAGCCTTTCGGCAGTTGGCTGAGAAGGCTGGCGGGATAACCTCAGTACTGTTGGTCGAGGCGGATTATAACGATACCTGGGTGCGGGATTATGGGGTCCTGTCTTTGCAGGGTGAGCAGAGCCCGGTAGCTTTTGAGTTTGCCTTCAATGGCTGGGGCAATAAATTTATCAGTAACAAGGATAATGCCGTCAACCAAAGTGCCTTGTCGGCTTTATTACGTTCCCCCATACGATCAAGTCCTGCGGTCTGTGAGGGGGGCGCGCTGGAGGTGGATGATGACGGTCATCTGCTTTCGACGGCGAAATGCCTGTTGAACCCGGAACGCAACGGTCGTCTGTCTCTGGAGGGGTATCGCCAACTGTTTATCAATACCCTGGGCGTGTCATCGGTTACTTTTCTCGAACACGGGTATCTCGATGGCGATGATACCGATGGTCATATTGATACACTGGCTCGCTTTACCCCGAATCGCGGTATTGTTTATCAAGGTAGCTCGAACCGGCCGGATGATGATCACTGCTATACATTGCAGACTATGGCGCAAGAACTGGTAGCCGCATTTCCTGAACACACCTTGTTTGAACTGCCGCTGTCTTTACTCACAAATGCTGAAGGCAGACGCGTACCTGCGTCCTACGCCAATTTTCTCATTAATAATGATCAGATTATGATGCCGGTCTATCGGGAGCCGGAAGATGAAGAGGCTCTGTCGGTTATGGCTCAGGCCTACCCCGGGTACCGCATTGTGCCTGTGGACTGCAGAATTTTGCCGATGCAGGCTGGCAGTCTGCATTGTATAACCATGCAAATCCCGAAGGGCATGCTGCGCGCCGATATTATCGGTAAGGCGGGTCAGGGAATTATTGAAACAGGTTAAAAAGAATTGCTATGGAAAAAGCCACTCTTAAGGTTGGTCTGGTTCAACAGGCGGTTGCGGATAATGATAAGCACCGTAACTGGCAACGCTCGGCTGAACAGGTAACCCGACTCGCTGAACAGGGCGCAGAGTTGGTGATGCTGCAGGAACTGCACGGCACCCTGTATTTCTGTCAGGAAGAAAATACCGACTGTTTTGATCTGGCCGAGACAATCCCAGGCGAAGCTACAAGCTTCTTTGAACAGCTGGCCCGCCAGTTAAATATTGTTTTGGTGACGTCTCTGTTTGAGAAGCGTGCTGCTGGTCTTTATCACAATACCGCTGTCGTGTTTGATCGGGATAAAGGTATGGTCGGCAAATACCGGAAGATGCATATCCCTGATGATCCGGGCTTCTACGAGAAGTTCTTCTTCACTCCGGGAGACCTGGGCTTTACCCCGGTAGAAACCAGTGTCGGTAAACTCGGTGTGCTGGTGTGCTGGGATCAATGGTATCCGGAAGCTGCACGGCTAATGGCTATGGCCGGGGCAGATCTTTTGCTTTATCCAACCGCTATCGGTTGGGATAACCGTGACTCTGCAGACGAAAAAACACGCCAGCATGGAGCCTGGGAAACAATCCAGCGCAGTCATGCTGTAGCCAACGGTGTTCCGGTGGTGGTAGCCAACCGAACCGGTTTTGAAGCATCTCCGGTAGAAGGCGATCCCGGTATTCAGTTCTGGGGACAGAGCTTTATCGCCGGACCCCAAGGCGAGGTGCTGGCCAAGGCATCAACAGAGAATGAAGAGAACCTGCTGGTGGAGCTGGATATGGGGCGCGGTGAGGATGTGAAACGCATCTGGCCGTTTTTCCGTGATCGTCGTATCGATGCCTATGGTGATCTGACCAAACGCTGGCGTGACTGAGTTATAACCGTAGTCATGAAGAGGGCAGCTTTTACGCTGCCCTTTGTGTGTGGTGCCAGTGAGCTTTTAAAACGAGCCCAGATACGTCTTGAGAATGGCATCACCCCAGAACATCGCGATCAGTCCTGCAGCTGCCAGATAAGGGCCAAATGGGATTGGAATATTGCGATCACGGCCACGAATCACAATCATGGCGATACCGACAAAGGCACCAACAAACGACGAGAGTAGAATAATTAGTGGGAGATACTGCCAGCCCATCCAGGCGCCGAGTGCCGCCAGCAGTTTAAAGTCACCGTAACCCATTCCTTCCTTGCCTGTTACCAGCTTGAACAGCCAGTACACCGACCAGAGCGTAAGATAACCGGCCACCGCGCCGTAAACAGCCTCTTCCAACGTAGTAAACATGCCTGTGGTATTTGCCAGCAGGCCCAGCCAGAGCAGTGGAAGAGTGAGAGAGTCCGGTAACAATTGATGGTCGATATCAATCATCGACATGGACAGAAGCAGCCAGCACAGGACTATCACCATAAATGATGTCATACCCGGCCCGTAGATAACCGCACACATCAGAGCCAGAAGGCCGGAAACCAGTTCGATAATAGGGTAACGGGCAGAAATCGGTGTCTGACAGCCGCTGCATTTACCACGCAAAAACAGATAGCTGATAACAGGAATATTTTCCCAGGGCTTGATCTTGTGCTGGCACTTTGGGCAGGTCGAGGCTGGCACAATCAGGTTATAACGCTCCTGAGGGGCTGGTTCCTGATCCTGCTCACCGGACAAAGCCAGCTGACACTCCTGCTTAAATTCCCGCTCCATCATTATTGGCAGACGATGGATAACCACATTCAAAAAGCTGCCGACCAGCAGGCCAAGCACCAGTGCAGTCCCGTTCCAATACACGGGATCACTGAGAAAAATTATTGCGTCGGTCACAGACCCGTCCCTCTGTTAGCGTTATATCCGCTTTTACTGTTTTGGTGATTATAGGGAGTTGCTGCAGCCATTCACAGGCACGAAATCGCTCCTATGTGATGCACCAGGCTTATCGAAAGAGAATAGGCAGGGTGTTTTTTAACTGCGACTGAGCAAAAAATAACCCATCAGATAATTTTCCTGTTGGCCCCCTGTTTTCATTTGGGTTGCTCGAGGGAATCTCTGTTAATCAATAAAAAACAGAATCATTCACTGCCTGTCATGTCATAAACTGGGTATAAATACTTATTACGAAGAGCGGGGAAGAGAATAATGCTGGTAGGCGTACCTAAGGAAATCAAAAATCACGAATACCGTGTAGGTCTGACACCAACCTCCGTACAGGAGCTGGTCAGCAACGGTCACAGCGTTATTATTGAAACCAATGCCGGTGCCTCTATCGGCTTTATGAACGAAGATTACACCGCTGCCGGCGCAGAGATTGTGAACACGGCTGAAGAGATCTTCGCCCGTGCTGACATGGTTGTTAAGGTCAAAGAGCCTCAGGAAGTTGAGCGCAAGCAGCTGCGTCCTGAACAGACGCTGTTCACCTACCTGCACCTGGCTCCGGATGTTCCGCAGACCAATGATCTGATTGCTTCCGGCGCAACCTGCATCGCCTATGAAACCGTAACCGACAGCTTTGGTCGTCTGCCTCTGCTGGCTCCGATGTCTGAAGTAGCTGGTCGTATGTCTATCCAGGCCGGTGCACACTGTCTGGAAAAAGCCCGCGGTGGCCGTGGTGTTCTGCTGGGTGGTGTTCCCGGTGTTGAGCCAGGCAAGGTTGTTGTGATCGGTGGTGGTGTTGTTGGTGCTAACGCAGCTGCTATGGCTGTTGGCATGGGTGCTGATGTTGTGGTTCTGGACCGCTCTGTTGATGTACTGCGTCGTCTGGATGCCCAGTATGGCAACCGTATCAAGACTGTCTTCTCCACCAAAGCTGCTATCGAGCAGTATGTGACCGAAGCGGATCTGGTGATCGGTGGTGTTCTGATTCCTGGCGCAGCCGCTCCTAAGCTGATTACCCGTGAGCTGGTCAGCAAGATGAAGCCGGGCTCCGTGATTGTGGACGTAGCCATCGATCAGGGCGGCTGTGCAGAAACTGCCCACGCTACCACTCACGCTGATCCGGTTTATGTTGTGGATGATGTTGTGCACTACTGTGTTGCCAACATGCCAGGCGCTGTGGCCCGTACCTCCACCATGGCCCTGAACAACGCAACGCTGCCATTTGTGCTTGAATTAGCTAATAAGGGCACGCGTAAGGCACTGGAAGAAAACGCTCACCTGCTCAACGGCCTCAATGTCTGCAAGGGTATTATCACCTGCGAAAGCGTAGCCGAAGCCCAAGGCCTTGAGTACCGCAGCCCGGCAGATATGCTGAAAGAGATCTAAACCTCTTTCATATAGGGGCTGTTCACAATTAAACATGCGACTCAGTGGAACTGAAAACCACCAATCGTTAGAAGAGCTTGTGAAAATCGTAGTTGACCTACATTAAACAAGCTCGACGCAGCGAGTGGCGGTTTTCAGCTCCACCCGAAGGGCATTCCCAAGAGTCTCCATGGCTGCGTTGCAGCTTTTTGAAAGGCAGCAAGCCTTCCTGCAAAGCTGTGCCTAACCATGAAAACTCTTGGGAATGCTGAGTTCGATGTTTAATTGTGAACAGCCCCTAGCTTCAGAAGTCCCTCGTACTTTTCAACGCCATCCGGTTCCTCGCATCGGGTGGCGTTTTTTTATGGGCTTTGGTCAGTGAAACTGACAGCTTTGACTGCCCTGTCAGCGCCTGCTGACTGTCTAATCGGCTTTGAATCGTTCAGCAGTGAGGATTTAGGCAGTGGAAAGGCATCTTGCAGCACAGGGAACACCGATCGCGTCGCCGACGCATACTATTCAACAGACCATCAAAACAGAACCAGAAGACACTTATGGTGATTCCGGCACACCTGTCGCCTCGACAGCTCTGCACCGGGTCAGTCATCACCGTCCGGATTATGCTTCTTGCCGTAAAACAGTGAACACTGTTCTGCGTACAACAGGGTTTAATTCCAGCGTGGTGGGTACCCATCTCGACGATCGTTCCGTCGCTATTTATCAGCAGCTGGAAACACTGATTCTGGAGAATAAGAAAAAGGCTGCAGAGGGTAAACAAGAAGAGGTGGAGGAACTGATTCAACAAGAGAGTCCCGAAACACTGGAAGCTCTTGGTCGGTATGCCATGGAAATAGAGGCAAAGCAGGCTGATCCAAGACTGGCAGCCTGTCTGGATTATATGGTGGCTCACTCTCTGGCGAATACCACGACTGGTGATATGTCTGATGTACAGTTTGACTGGCGTCAGATTAAGGTCGCTACTCCTGATGCAGAGATCGGCTCTCAGCCTAGACGAATGCGCGCACGTGCCGCAGATAAACGAAAGAATCGGAATGAGGGCGAGGGCTCCAAAAAGGGCCATCTGCAAGCGCTGCGAGCGGAGAAAAAACGCCGCAAAAGTACGAGTAGCAGCTGTTCGGAAGGTGGTAGCCGAAGAAAGGCCCGATCTCCCCGGCGGATAACTGAGATACCATTCTGCGACCAGTATGTTCCTGCCTCAAAGAGCGTTGAAGTCTTTGCCAAACAGTTCCATCTTAATAAATTGCTGAACGCCAGAGACCATACATTGGATGTACGTAGGGCCAATATTTCAGTGGATGATTGGGAAAAGATTGTGCAATTTGCCGACCGGCTGGTGAATAAGCTGGGTGGTAAGCTGTTTATGAGCAGTAAGACCTCGCATATCCGTCAGCTTATTCTCCGCGATCATAGTGAGTTGGTGAAATGGCTTGATAATCTGCAAAAGCGGTATGACGACTCTCCTGAGAGTAAGCCGGTACAGCTACTTCAACTCTGGTTGGACTGGACCGTGGCTCTGGCCTTCGATAACGCCGAGCGCGGCAGTGAGAATCTCTATAGACCAACCTTTAACTGGCGCACCCTGTCCCGACAATTAAAGAGGGAGATTGAACTGGCAGAGCTGAATGCCGATGGCACGCGTTACTATGCTTATACCAAAGATGAGCTGATCAAACGCATTTACAATCTGGAGCGTGAGCTGATGGAAAAGGACCAGGCGCTGGAAAAGTCAGAAGCTCGAAGCCGTAAGCGTAAAGCTCGGGCAGAACTTTACGCAGAAACGCTTCTGGAAGTTCGTGGCTCTGTCGTGAGAAAGATCGGTCGTGCGATTCCTGAAGAGGATGACAGTTAACTCTTCCCTGTTGCAAAAATACGACAAAGGCTGCTGATTTCCTGTTGGCAGCCTCACGGCGTTCGGGGTATTTTTACTGGCAACAACGATTATTAAAACCAGCCAGTAAAAGGTAGCCGAATGACCATAGGTGTTGGGGGCAAGACGCCGGCAGAAGCATTAAGTCTGCTGTCTGATATGACCGGTGATCTTCAGGATATTCCCCTGAGTGAATTCCATACACGTATTCACAAAGCCCAGGCCTTGATGAAGGAGCAGGGGCTTGATGCTATATACCTGAATGCGGGAACCAATCTTTATTACTTTACCGGCACCCGCTGGCGCGCCAGCGAACGTATGGTAGGTGCGGTTCTGCCTGTCGAAGGCGAGCTGGTTTATATCGTCCCTCACTTTGAACTGGATACCTTCAAGCAGCACAGTCTGATTGAAGCACCGCTGCTGACCTGGCAGGAGCACGAAGACCCATATCATCTCACTGCTCAGTGGCTGCAGGAGCAGTTTGGTGAAAGCGGTAAGCTGGGCATTGATGAATCCACTCAATTCTTTGTCTCGGATGGTCTTCGTCAATCTCTGAGTGATAGCTGGCAGCTGACCAGCGCCACACCGGTGACAGCAGAATGCCGTGGCCGCAAATCTCCGAATGAACTGGCACTGATGCAGCGGGCCATGGATATGACTCTGGAAGTACACAAGGCCACTGCCAGCATTCTTTACGAAGGCATCTCTGTGGCTGAGGTGACGGCCTTTATTGATGAGGCTCACCGCAAGGTCGGAGCTCCGGCGGGTTCCTATTTTTGCATCGTTCTGTTCGGCCCAGATAGCGCCTTCCCCCATGGTGTGAAAACCCCCAAGAATTTGGAAGCAGGCGATGTGGTACTGATTGATACCGGCTGTCAGGTGAAGGAATACCTTTCCGATATTACCCGCACCTATGTATTCGGTGAGCCGACGGAGCGTCAGCGGGCCATGTGGCAGGTGGAAAAGAATGCCCAGGCGGCCGCGTTTGCAGCTGCCAAACCTGGCGTTCCCGGCGGTGAGGTGGATGTTGCTGCCCGTGCTTATCTGGCCAGCCAGGGCATGGGGCCAGATTATGAAACACCGGGATGCCCGCACCGTACCGGCCATGGCATTGGTCTGGATATCCATGAGTGGCCCTATCTGGTGCGGTCAAATACTAAGCCTCTGGCTACCGGCATGTGCTTCTCCAATGAGCCAATGCTGGTGTTACCGGGTGAGTTCGGCATTCGTCTGGAAGATCACTTCTATATGACAGACGAGGGTCCACGCTGGTTTACCGAACCTTCTTTATCGATCGATGATCCGTTCGCCCTGAAGGCTTGATATAAGAGCGTTTGATGGCAGAACGAAAATGCCCCACCACGATGAACTGTCGTAGTGGGGCATTTGTTTAGGTGGGACGGAGTAAGGAGATAGATGCTTATTGAAGCTGTGACATACGCTGCTGAATATCGGACAGATCAAGCATGACGGTTCGGCGGAAAAACAGCACATCCCTATAGAGTGAATGAGTGGCAGCGCCTTCCAGTTTGCTGAACGGCCTGGCCAGCTTCCCGGTATCAGAACTCTCACCCTGCAGCTGGAACCTTGGCAGCACCTCTGCCATCGCATCCATGACCTCATCTCTGTTATTACCGGACAATACGAAAAAGATGCCTTCCACCTGAGTTTCTTTACCAAGATGTGCCAGTTCATCACGCCAGTAGGTCTTCTCGCTGTCGGGGTTAATGAGAACAGCAAGATTGGTATCAGCCGGTGCTACAAGATCACCGGTTGGAGCCATCTCAACAGCTACACTGGCGCGATTGTTCTGCTCGCTGTCGCTGCCTCCGGTCAAACCACCCTCAAACCGATTAAGTAATGTCAGTGCCGTATCTGTCTTGTGGCGACGTGCGATAGACAGGGTAAAACGTGAGGGTTTGAACAGCTGGCTCAGAACCGGCTCTTCATGGCCATCGCTACGAGTTCGGATAAGGATGTGCTCAAAGCTTGGAAGTTCGTGGCTCTCGAAGGCCGCTTTCATCATGTCTTTAAGGCTGGCCTGCACGAGCGGTTCCTGGCTTAACAGGTTCTCGAACAGGGTATCCAGCCTGTCTCTTGAGCATGTGGGGGATTTGATCCATGTCTCTTTGATTTCATTCAGCAGGTCGCTTTCGGTCTCGATGCTGGCGCACTGGTCGATCGGCTCCTCAATGAAACAGTCGGGAGCATCACCGCGCAAGCGCTTCAGCACTGATGGGTATGTTCTGTCAGTAGAGGAATTGGACAGGGTGATAGTTAATATGCGGAAGCTACACTCACTGTCTGCATCTGCTGCAATGGTATGGCTACTCATCAAGAATGTGATTGCAAAAAAGACTGCGCTCAGGGTTTTAGGGAAGGTCATATCGGTGTCACCATTGGAGGAACGAAAGACCTTTAGACAGAGCATTGGGAATCTGTTGGTAACGAGAGTGTTGGCAGGGCTGACGATAAAATAAAAGCGCCTGTCGAGTGACAGACGCTTTCGAGGAAAGATCAGGTTTTAAGGATATTCAGAAACTGCATCGTTTGTTGGGGAGCGATTCCCAGCAGGCCGCAGAGATTATGAGTCTCTTCAACGGTCTTGTGGTAGACCCTGCCGACAATATGCTCTGTCATCAACACCGAAAGACACTGTTTCAGTTTTTCCTTTTCCTGCGGAGTCTGTTGGCTCATTGCAGAACGGGTGCAGAGTTCACCTGCAAGCCTTGCCGCAAGGTCACCTCTGAGAGCCGGGCTCATCACGGGAATCTGCCTGTCTCCACCCGCACCGGGGGCTGTCGCTGAAACAAATTGAACTGCACCTGTTGGTATAGTGTCGTTAATACCTTTGTTGCGGCGTAACATGGCTTCCGTCATATCCCGGTCAGCTTTGATATAGCGCTTCTTTAACGATGCCAGTCTCAGCTTGACGTTGGTTTCCCAGGTCATGGCCTTGGCGTGCTTGAGAGCTACTTTTGCAGGATGCTTTTTGAGTTTGCGGAAGAAAAAGCAGAAACGATCGAATCTGGTCACCCGATACTTTTTCATCAGCTTGCTCTTTTTCGCCAGAGCTTCCTGCTCCGTCATAAGCTTTGGGGTATCGACGACAGCGTGAAAGATTTTGCCAAAAATCCTGATGTACGCATGATCGTTCTTTCCATCTGTATGGAAGGCGAGATTACCAAACTGGTTTCCTTCAACTTTCATTGGTGCTGTCATAACGAGACCTCCGTGTCCCTGGTGTTTTGTTTGTGAAAACCAAGCTACAGGAGGTATGAGCCTGTCAGGAATCAGGCTTAGGTCGGATGGTGTTTTGGCAGGCTAAAACCTTGGTAGGAAAAAGTCGCTTAATAAAAACACGGGACTTAACCAGAGGTTAACTCCCGTGTTTTTATTGGAACTGAGACTTTCGGTTAATGGGTCTGTTTGCCCTTGATCAGCTCGACCAGAAAGCAGCCAACTGCGGCAGTGGTCAGGAAGCCAAACAGCAGGATAGCCGGAGTGGCGGAATAACCCAGAAACAGCCAGATAAACTCACTCATAATAATCTCCTTTATCAGCCTTCCCAGTCCGCGACACCGCTCATATCAGGCAGCTCGTGAGCAATACCCTTGTGGCAGTCGATACAGGTGTCGCCGTTCTTCTGGGCCTGGTAGTGGATATCCATGGCGCGATTGGACTGCATGGAATAATCCATAAACTCGAAGTTGTGGCAGTTACGGCATTCCTGGGAGTCGTTTTCCTTCATGCGGGCCCATTCCCGGCTGGCCATTTCCAGGCGGTGGTCGAGGAACTTCTCACGGGTATCGATGGTGCCGGCGATCTTGCCCCAGAGCTCCTTGCTGGCCTGAATCTTACGCACCATCTTTGGTCCCCATTCCTGAGGCACGTGACAGTCAGAACATTCCGCTCTTACACCGGAGGCGTTGCTGTAATGAACGGTGGTCTTGTATTCCTCGTAAACGTTGTCCCGCATCTCGTGGCAGCCAATGCAGAACTCTTCGGTATTGGTCATTTCCAGACCGGTATGCAGGCCGCCCCAGAAAATAATGCCGGCGCCGAAGCCAAACAGGAGGATTAACCCGAACGCCACGGAGACCGGACGCTTCAGCATCTTCCAGTAACGTTTTACAAAAAATTCCTTAGCCATAATGTTTCCCCTTGAATTTATGTCTGCCCATGGCCATCACTTCAGGGACTCAACAGGCTTGAACTTGTTCTCAATCAACGGCTTGGTATCAGCCTGAGGAACATGGCATTGCAAACAGAAGTAGCGATTTGGGGCAACATCAGCCAGCTGGTTGCCATCGCGATCCTTAAAGTGGGTGATGCTGATGCGTGTCGCTTTCCACTTCTTGGCATTTTTCCAGCTGTGGCAGGTCAGACACTTGTTCACGTTCTTGTCGACCTGGTAGCCACGGATATCGTGCGGGATCAGCGGTGGCTGCTCGACAAAGTCACGATCGAAAGTAACGTCGGTATCCACCATTTTCTTCATGGGCTCAGCCGGCGCATCTGTGGTCAGATCACTGTTGTTGCGTATTGAACTTTCACCGGCAGGAGCAGCTGTGGCCTGAAAACTGACCATGCTCATGCAAACAGCAAGGGTTGCCAGAAGGCCTTTCAGGCCGACGCGAAAATCAGAGTTACGTGTTCTCATGGTGTTTCACTCACTTGGTCAGTGATTGTTTGCTGGCCCGCCTGTGTTCGGCATTGGCTGTCCGTAGAGTCGGGCTTATTAATCTGGAACGAAAAAACCTGTTGCGAGCAGACATCAATACAGCGTCCGCAGCGTGTGCAGTCCTGGGTGTTGAGCAGAGGGCCGTCGCCTTTGGCCGGCTTCAAAGCCGCTGGCAGAATTTGAGGCTCGGGGCAGATGGCATAGCAATCCATACAGTCATCGCACTTCTCCCGTTGAACGGCGGAAACAGTCAGCGGGCTGACCTTGCCGATCAGACCGTAGAAGGCACCAAGCGGACAGATATGACCGCACCAGCCTTTCTGGCTGACCAGCAGGTCAAACAGAAAGATGGCGACAATCAGCATCCAGCCACTGCCCATACCGAACAGCAGGCCCCGATAAACCATCGCTACCGGGTTCACCAGTTCCCATACCAGCACACCGGTCACCAGAGGCAGCACCAGTACCAGCCCCAGCACCCAGTAGCGGGCATTGCGGGGCAGACGATGACTGTTGCGTATCTCCAGTTTGCGGCGCAGGTAGGCGGCAAGGTCGGTAATTGGATTCACCGGACAGACCCAGCTGCAGAACGCCCGACCACCAACCAGCCAGTACAGGCCAGCAACGATCAGGGCACCAACGACAGCGGTCAGCTCAAGGGCATGCAGAGCTGTCAGGGTTTGCAGCGCCAGCAGTGGGTCGGTCATTGGCACCGTGCCAAGGATGCGACTGGACGACAGATTCCCTTCAATCAGCTTGACGCTGATCAGCGGAGTGATCAGGAACAGAGTCAGTACGGTCAGCTGTGACAGACGACGAAGAATCAGGAATCGGTGGGCAGCCCACCAACCCAGAGTCTCTGTTGCTTCTTTGCCGGGATTGCGTTCAGTGCGTTTATTTTTAGGAGCGTTGCTTTTCAGAGTACTCATAACGTCACTCCTTCCGGCAGACGGTCAGGAAGATCGAGGATATCCGGGGTAAAGGATTTACCGGCTTTCGCCGCTTCTTCCCAGCCCAGACGGTAGTGCTCGCCTAATTGCCCCAGTGCCAGATCCCGCGGGAAGATCTTGATCGCTGCTTCCTCCAGCACACAGGCTTCCTCACACTTGCCACAACCAGTGCAGACATCCGGATTGATCACCGGCTCGAAAGCCGTATGGACACCGGTACGCTCATTGCGGGTGCGCTTCAGGGTGATTGCCTCATCAATCAACGGGCAGATCCGATAACACACTTCGCAGCGCAGCCCCTGCAGGCTGAGGCAGTTGGTTCGATCAACCAAAGCCGCCAGCCCCATGCGGGAGTCATTGATATCGGTCAGCGCAGGATCAAGGGCACCACTTGGGCAGGCCAACACGCAGGGAATGTCTTCACACAGTTCGCAGGGAATCTCCCGGGCGGTGAAGTAAGGCGTGCCGGAGGCAATCAGATCCTCCGGTGTTGCCAGCTTCAGGGTGTCCCAGGGGCAGTCACGCACACACAGTCCACAGCGCAGGCAGGATGCCAGAAACTCTTCTTCCGGCAGCGCACCCGGCGGACGAAGAGCAAGAGCATCATGAGCTTTGGACTTCTCAGCAACATACGTCAGCCCCAGCCCCAAAAGGCCGGTTGCACAGGCGGCCTGAGCGGTATCGGTCAGGAACCTCCGTCGTGCCAACGATTTTACTTTGTCGTCTTGTTTACTCATGCCATCGCCCTTCTTATGCCACAGCGTCCTGTTTACATCTGCTCTTGCCAGTGGGGAGATTGCCGTCAGGCAATCTCAACCTTCACCGCGGTTTTCTTAAAGTCTGTTTCTTTGGAAAGCGGATCGGTCGCATCCAGAACCAGTTTGTTGACCAGCTGGCCGGCATCGAAGAAAGGCATAAACACCAGCCCCTTCGGTACACGGTTACGGCCCCGGGTTTCCAGACGGGTAGTGACTGAGCCCTGACGGGAGGTAACCTTCACTTCCATGCCGCGGCGCATGCCTCGGGCCTTGGCATCGTCCGGGTGCATAAACAGCACGGCATCCGGGAAGGAGCGATAGAGCTCGGCTACGCGGCGGGTCATGGAACCGGTATGCCAGTGTTCCAGAACACGGCCGGTGGACATCCACAGGTCATACTCTTTATCCGGCATTTCGTGTGGTGGCTCGTAAGGCAGTGCGAAGATCCAGGCCTTCTTGTCCGGCTTGCCGTAGAAGCTCACTTCCTCGCCGGCTTTCACGTATGGGTCATAACCTTCACGGTAACGCCACAGGGTTTCCTTGCCATCGACAACCGGCCAGCGCAGTCCACGACTCTGGTGGTACATATCGAACGGTGCCAGATCGTGAGCCTTGCCGCGGCCAAAGACAGCGTACTCTTCAAACAGACCTTTCTGGACATAGAAACCGAAGTGGTCGTTTTCATTGTTCATACGGCCGGCGCATTCTTCTTTCGGGAACTTGTCGACCTGGCCGTTGGCGTAGAGCACATCAAAGAGTGTCTTGCCTTTGTACTCAGGCGCTTTGGCCAGCAGTTCATCGGACCAGACTTCTTCCACTTTGAAGCGCTTGGAGAACTCCATCATCTGCCAGACATCAGAGCGGGCCTGACCGTGTGGCTCAACCTGTTGATGCCAGAACTGGGTACGACGCTCGGCGTTACCGTAGGCACCTTCCTTCTCAACCCACATGGCAGTTGGCAGAATCAGGTCGGCGGCTTGCGCAGAAACAGTTGGGTAAGGGTCGGAGACAACAATAAAGTTGTCCGGATTACGCCAACCAGGCAATAGCTCGTTGTTGACGTTAGGCCCGGCCTGCATATTGTTGGTACACAGGGTCCAGTAGCAGTTCAGCTTGCTGTCTTTCAGCATCCGACTCTGCAGTACGGCGTGGAAACCGACCTTGCCCGGAATAGTGCCTTCCGGCAGTTTCCAGACTTTTTCTGCGAAATCACGATGCTTCTTGTTAGCGACAACCATATCGGCTGGCAGGCGGTGGGCAAAGGTGCCCACTTCACGGGCGGTACCACAGGCAGATGGCTGGCCGGTCAGGGAGAACGGGCCATTACCCGGTTCGGAAATCTTGCCGGTGAGCAGGTGGATGTTATAGATGATGTTGTTCATCCATACGCCACGGGTGTGCTGGTTTACGCCCATGGTCCACAGGGACATCACCTTGCGTTTAGGGTCGGCATAGAGTTTGGCCAGCTCTTCCAGATTCTTGACCGGTACGCCGGAAATCTCGGAGGCCTTCTCAACGGTGTACTCGCTGACGAACTTGGCAAATGCGTCAAAGTCGATCTCTTTGGAACCACCGTTGCCTGCGTTAGCGGCAGCCTGTTCACGGGGGTCTTCAGGACGCAGACCGTAGCCGATATCTGTTACACCCATACGGAAGTGGGTATGTTTCTTGATAAAGTCTTTGTTGATGGCGTCGTTCTGGATCAGGTAATTACACACGTAGTTACCAATCGCCAGATCGGACTGTGGAGCAAAGACGATTGGGTTATCAGCCAGCTCGAAAGAGCGGTGTTTGAAGGTAGAGAGTACGGCAACTTTTACATGGTCGTACGACAGGGCGCGGTCAGTAATACGGGACCAGAGCACTGGGTGCATCTCGGCCATATTGGCACCCCAGAGAACAAACGCATCGGCATGCTCAAAGTCGTTGTAACAGCCCATCGGCTCATCCATACCGAATGTGCGCATAAAGCCTACAACCGCAGACGCCATACAGTGACGGGCGTTAGGGTCGATATGGTTGGAGCGGAAGCCGGCCTTCATCAGCTTGGATGCGGCATAACCTTCCCAGACAGTCCACTGACCAGAACCGAACATACCGACGGGCGGCATGGCTTCGCTGTTACGAACCGGCGCGATAGCGGCTTTCCACTTCTCGGCCATGATGTCGAAGGCCTGATCCCAGGAGATTGGCTGGAACTCACCTTCTTTGTCGTAGACGCCATCTGTCATCCGCAGCAGCGGCTGGTTCAGGCGATCCTCGCCGTACATGATCTTGCCAAGGAAGTAACCCTTGATGCAGTTCAGGCCTTTATTGACCGGTGCTTCCGGGTCACCTTGAGTCGCAACCACGCGACCATTCTGTGTGCCGACCAGAACAGAGCAGCCGGTACCGCAGAAGCGGCAAGGCGCTTTGTCCCAGTGAATCTCAGTCTCTTTACTGCTGGTAATCAGGTTGGTGGCGGAGGCTGGCAGGGAAACACCTGCGGCAGCGGCAGTTGCGGCAGCGGCGCTGGTCTTGATGAAATCCCTGCGGCTCTGGGGGACGAGGCGGGATAGTGTATCCCCAACCTTATTTTTCAGAGAGCGTGTCATGCGTCACTCCAGTCTTCAGTGTGCGAATAGACCAGCGCAGTAGACAACACCCCGTCCACCAGGCTGATTTGAGTAATTGTGTCGACCATGATTTTCTGGCCCGGCAGTTCTTCGATGGTGACGACCATCTTGCCTTCCGGTGATGCCCCGTGAACCTCGACGCCCGGAATCATCTCCAGCTGAGGTTTGACGGTATCGACCATTCCCGGTGTGGCCATGACGACCAGGCCGGTCACAGAAAGCTCTTGCGGAAGGGGCTTATCAGCAGCTTCCATGGTTTTGTGTTCCCGAATCATGAGTCTGTTGTTCGTTGTTCATGGTTATTGAGCGGCTTGGGCAATCTGCAACACAGGCGCCACAGCCTGTGCATGCCTCCGTATCCAGAGTCGGCTGGGCAATGCCGCCGGGCATCAGGCGAAAGGTGATGGCTTCCAGATCGCAGCGTTCGGCGCAGGTACGGCAATGAATACCGTTTCGTGCCAGACAGCTGTCTTTTATTGCCGCTTTGATACGCCAGGGTTGGCTGTCCGGGCTGTAGAGCAGGGCTTCATGCTGGCAGGCTTCGACACATTGCTGGCAGAAGGTGCACTCACCACGATTGAAGTCTGCTTCCGGGTAACCACCGTCCCCACGTTTTAACAGCCCGGTTTCACAAGCTTTAACGCAATCATCACAACGCTGGCAGAGGCTAAAAAAAGTCTGCTCCGCAACACTCCAGGGAGGGCGGATAGCATGACTGTTTCCGGTTTGAGCCCGGAAGAAGCGTCTGCGTGAGAGATTGACTGCCTGTTCCATGATCCCGTTATTTATTGATTGGCTTGTGGTTTTTGGCTGCTTTTGAGCTCATGTTAAACGGGCAAAAAATCAAAAAAAGATGCTGAAATGACTGTTTAAAGGAGGGGGTAGGTACGAACTACCACTTTAGTGGTAAGTGTTTTTTTAAGGGCGGGCTGTATCATGGTATTCCGGGTGTTTTTGAGTGTGTTGTAGCGCTTATCCAGCTCTTTGGTGGTAAGGCCATAAATCGAAGCAAATATTGATTAAGGTCAACTGTAAAAAAGACAATGACTATCCATTCCCGACTTCGTCTGATGATTCTTTCTATCACTGCGCTGGCCGCTACAGTGATTGGAATCTCTTTGACGTTTATTGAGCAATCGGAAACCGATGCAGCCGCCATTAATGTTGCCGGTTCACTACGCATGCAGACTTGGCGTATTGCAGAGCATGTAGTGGTTGCGGAGTTAGTGACAGAAGAGATTCTTGCCCCGCTGGTCGATGTGTATGACTTGAGTATTCATCGTCCCTCCCTGACTCTGCTCAATCAGCGAGGTGGCAAAATTCAAGAGCAGTATCAGGATGTGGTTTTCCAGTGGGAGCAAGTGATGCGCCCTCGGCTGGTGCATCGGAATTTTGCCGGTTATGTCGAAGATGTCCCTGCTTTCGTAGATAAAATTGACCGCATGGTGTTCAGCCTGCAGCAGGATAATGAAGAAAAATTAAATGTGTTGTTCACTGCCATGCTGGTGGCGTTGGGATTACTTCTGTTTATCTCCATACTGATTTTCTGGGATGTGCGTAGAAATATCCTGACCCCGGTGCGTTTGTTGATGCAGGCCTCACGTGATGTACGAAAGGGAACGTTTGATATTCATATCCCTTACCGGGGTAATAATGAGCTGGGTCATTTATCCGGTGCATTTACCAAAATGGCCTCTGATCTCAAGCTTTATTATCAGCAGCTGGAAGAGAAAGTTGCTGAACAGACCAAGGCATTAACCCAATCGAATGCCGCTCTTGAATTGTTGTATGAAAGTTCGGAAATGCTGGCCAGTAACCCTTTCAATCAAGAGGTGCTAAAAGCCTACCTGGGACGCTGGCAGAAACTGTTAAATCTTCAGGAGTGTTATGTCTGTTTGACCACTCAGCAGGATATGGACTGGCTGGAGCGTATAGCCGCACCGGGAAGCCTGATGATGACCTGCGCTGACGGACACTGTTCAAGCTGTTTGAGCTGTGGGGATAAGCTCTCTGCGGGTGGTGATAGTCTGGCTTCAATTCAGTTTGTGATCAAAGGCAGTGGCGGCAGCATGGAATATGGGTTCCTGCGGGCTACTCCGGCACGGGATCAGCTACTCACGGAAGAAGAGCGACAATGGATACAGCTGTTTGTGGATGTGATCGGCAAGGCGCTTGGTCAGTATCGCAAGCGGGAGCTGGACCGGCGTATCCTTTTGATGGAAGAGAGAACGGTGATTGCCCGGGAGCTGCATGATTCTCTTGCACAGTCGTTGTCGTATCAAAAAATACAGCTGGCACGTATTCAACGACTGACTCAGCAGGGGGAGGACCCGGAGAAGGTTAAGGTTATTGTTGAGGATCTGCAGGAGGCTGTGGCTTCAGCCTACAAGCACCTCAGGGAGTTGCTGGTCACCTTCCGCCTGAGTATGGGCGATGGAACCCTGCGGGAGAATATTGAACGAACCCTGGAAGGCTTTTCCAAACAAAGTAAATCTCTCACCTTCGATCTTGATTACCGTATCCGCTTTTTGCCTCTCGATGCTCATCAGGAAGTTCATATTCTGCAAATTATTCGGGAAGCGTTGAACAATGTCGTTCAGCACTCTCAGGCGACCCGTTCTACGGTTCGCTGTTATCAGGAGGATCATGAAATTGTCGTCTCGGTCACGGATAATGGCTGTGGTTTGAGTGAGTCTCCTGAGAAAGCCGGGCACTATGGACTCTCAATCATGTCCGAGAGGGCAAACAGTCTGGGCGGACATATGTCATATGTCAGCACGGCGGCAGGTGGAGTCAGGGTAGAATTACGCTTTCCTGTTGCCGAAACAGAAGAACAAGATATGAACAACGATATAAATAAAAAGCATGATGCGGAGGTCAGTCAGTGACTGCATCTGTGCTGTTGATTGATGATCATCCCCTGTTGCGGAAAGGACTTCGGCAGCTAATCAGCGACTATCCGGATCTGGAAGTGATCGGTGAAGCCGGTAATGGCAAGTCCGGGCTGGAACTGGCAGAGTCTCTCAAGCCGGATCTGATTTTGCTCGATCTCAATATGAAAGGGATGGACGGGCTGGATACTTTGCGGGCCATGCGCAATCACGGGATTGCCAGTCGGATCGTTATGTTGACGGTGTCTGATCACAAGGATGATGTTGCCGCACTGTTTAAAGCCGGGGCAGATGGTTATCTGCTTAAGGATATGGAACCGGATGACATGATTGAATGCATTCGGAATGCGGCTTCAGGCAAGATTGTTGTCGATGATCGTCTGGCATCGGTGTTGGCTAGTGTACTGCGCCCTGAGCGTGAAGAGAGCAGTTTGCTGGATGCTCTGACCAGTCGGCAGCACGACATTCTGATGCTGATTGCCGATGGTCTGTCTAACAAAATGATTGCCCGGGAACTGGATGTGACCGAAGCGACGGTCAAGGTTCACGTTAAGCATCTGCTCAAGAAGCTGAATATGAAGTCCCGGGTTGAGGCCGCAGTCTGGGTTGTGAACCAGAATCGCAGAATCTCCGATCGGGTCGTCTAAAGCTTCAACTTATCTTAGCGGCTGTCTGTCTGATAAAAGTGAGACTATAAAGAAGACCGCAGCCATTCCGCCCATGCCGCTTCAGGCATAAATCCTACGTTGGCGGGAGCTTTCTGTGTGAGTAAAACAGCGGTTGGAGCACAGGATATACAGGATTCTGTGCTGGAAGAATAAGCGGAAACTGCAACCGTGCCGGCAATAATCATGCAACCCTGAATAAGGCTGGTAAGAGCAGAACCTGACAGAAACGACTGTTTGTAAAACATGGCGATCAATGGCATGAGACGAGAGGAGTCTGGGCGGGAATCTAATACTCTTTGATCAGCAAAATGTTGATGGGCGTCAGTCTGGTTGTGTTTGTAAGGGATCTTTACAGAATGAGATTTGATGCAGGGTTTTACAGTAATAATGGAAAAGGCGCTGAATGAATTTATATCATCAGCGCCTTTTCTTTGATCGAGGTTGAACGGTAAGTTCTAGAACACCCCGACGATGATCGAGCCGGCAAAAGTGAACAACACATTGGCCAGTGCATAAGTGCCCACATAACCCAGAGACGGAATATTGCTGTTGGACAGATCGTTAACGGTTTCCATGGCCGGAGCGCAGGTACGGGCGCCGGTAATGGCTCCCAGAAGAAGGGCCGGGTTCATTTTCAGTACAAAGCGACCAAAGACATAACTCAGAACTACGGGGACGGTACCAACCAGCAGGCCGGAGAAAATCATCACCGGACCAATGGCGGAGAGGTGGGAGAAAATACCCTGACCCGCTTTGAGACCGATGCCTACCATAAAGACCTGTAGACCCATATCTTTCAGTAACCGCAAAGCAGCATCAGGAATATGGCCGATGGTTGGGTGCATGGCTCGCACATAACCCATCATAATGCCTGAAATCAGCAGGCCGGTGGCATTACCAATCAGGTACTGGAATGTGTTGATCTGGAAAGCGATCTTGCCGATAAACAGACCCAAGATAAGGAAGGCGGAAAACGCCACCAGATCAGTGACCTTACTGTGAATACTGATAAAACCAAAGCGGTTGGCTTCATCGGAAACCCGTCGTTTTTCCCCACTGACCCGCAGCACATCTCCTTTGTTCAGGATGATATCCCGATCCACCGGCATCTCGATCTGAGAGCGGGTGATTCGGTTAAGGAAGATTCCTTTTTCCGTCAGGTTCAGCTCAGTCAGGTGCTTGCCGACGTAGTGATCGTTCTTGAGTACGATATCTTCTGTGACCAGCTGAAGATCCAGCAAATCGCGGTCAAAGACTTCGCTGCCTTCCCGGAACAGAGGATCCAGCATGGCATGGCTGTCGGGATAACCGATCAGGGCGATCTCATCACCTTCCTGCAGTACGGCATCGCCGGTTGGTACAGCCAGGATGCCTCGGCGGCGGATCTTGCCGATGTAGCAGCCGGTTCGGCGATAGATACCAATTTCCCTAAGATTCTGTTCCTCAAACGCTTCAACCAGCTCTTTACTGACTCGATAGGCGCGGGTGATCGGAAGGTATACCTTTTGGTTTTCACTGTCGTCTATACCGCGTTCACGGGCAATGGTCTTGGCCTCATCAACAAGATCGACTCTGGCAATAGACGGCAGATAACGAACAACCACCATCAGGCCGATCAGACCGAACAGGTAAGTCAGGGCGTAACCTACCCCAAGGTTATCCTGCATGGTTGAGAGCTGGGCGCTGTCACCGGCAAACAGGTTGCGAAGGGCTTCTTGGGCGCCAACCAGTGCGGGGGTGGACGTGAGGGAACCGGCCAGAAGGCCAGCGGTCAGGCCTTTATCGAAACCAAAGATACGGGAGAGGAGTACGGAAAGCAGAACCGCACAGGCAGTCAGAAAGAGGGATAACGCTACGTAATATTTACCATCGCGGAGAAAGGCACTGAAGAAGTGTGGACCTGCTTCAATGCCGACACAGAAAATAAACAGCATAAAGCCGATACTTTCTATGCCTCCCGGCAGCGTGAACCCCATCTCGCCAAAAAACAAAGCCGTAATCAAAACCCCGATGGTGGCTCCGGGTTTAAATGAGCCGATGGAGAGCTTTCCGATAAGAAGACCGATTCCCAGTATCAGGAATATCAGCATTTCCGGACTTTGTTTAAGTAGTGACAAGAGATTAATGGTCACAGCAGCGGGCCGAGGCATGGGGAAATTGGGCGCGCATAATAGGCCTGCTTTGAGAACATAACTATTGGTTAGATCAATAGTTCTGCATTCAGTGAGATTATTTTTCTGTGCGAGTTATTTATTGGAAAAATGAACGGAAGATGAACAACAGCTTAAGGGTTTGTTCAGGGAGGGTTTGTTTCAATAGCCCCATCGAAACGAACAACCCCGAGAGTTTTCACCATGCGTAATATGATTCTGGCTTTTGTTGCTGCTGCCGTTCTGACTCCATCTCTGGTTCTGGCCAATCCGGGTACTTACCAGGGGCCGGTTGAAATCACCGCTCTTAAAGACCTGCAGGGCTTTACCCTCAGCGATCAGGATGTGGTTGTGGAAGGTCATATTGTTCGCCAGATCAATCACGACACCTTTATGTTCAGTGATGGCACGGGTGAGATGATGATTGAGCTGGACGACGATATCCGCCTGCCGGCAGAAGGCCTGAACGAAAACGTTCGTGTTCGCCTGTTTGGTGAGTATGACGCAGGTATGGATAAGGAAATCGAAGTGGAGCAGCTGCAGGTTCTCAGCACCAACAGCTGATTCAGAGAAGAGGGGCCTTGCGCCCCTTTTCAGTCTCTCTCGACTTTCAGTATCTTGCCGTTGTTGGCATCCAGCTCAATATCAACTTTCTTCCCTCTTTGATTACGGGCATCGACTTCGTACTGCTGTCGTGAATCGTTGAACTCAATGCTGCGAATATCATGAAAGCCCTGATCCTGAAGTATCCGAACTACCTGGTGCAGATCAATTGGTTGTTGTGCTTCAGGCTGTTGAATATCTGCTGCCTGAAGAGGCAGGCTGAACAGGGTAGAAAGGGTTATACCGATAGCAGCAGCTCTTTTCAGAGACTTAATCCGGGAATACACTTCGCCAACCTCATCGTGACCCAATCCCATCGTGAACGATCGGGCAGTTTACGTTTCCAGCGGCTGTTCTGACAAATGAAACAACTCCTTCTTGCTTTACTGATTTTCTGTCTGCCTTTGGCGGCGCAGGCCCGTGACTATGACCTTGATAGCCATAAGGCGCGCGAGGCTGTGGATAAAGGGGATGCCGTAAGCTATGACGTTCTGGAAAGCAGCATACGACAGCGTTTTTACGGGCGGATTATCCGGGTTGAGATGGAAAAGGATGATGGTATCTGGATCTATGAACTACGTCTGTTACAGGACGATGGCCGGGTTGTGGAGATGGAGTTGAATGCCCGTACGTTGCAGGTTCTTGAGATCGAAGGGCGCAGTTTGGAAACCGTCGTTAAAGCATTATGAAGATTCTGGTTGTAGAAGATGAACCGGCTTTGGCTGGTCAGATTGTTGAGGCTATTGAACAGGCCGGCTGGGTGGCCGAACTGGCTGTTGATGGTCTGGATGGTTTGTATCGGGCCACCGAGGAAAGCTTTGATGCCATGGTGCTGGATCTGGGACTCCCCAAGCTGGATGGATTAAGTGTTCTGCATGCCCTGCGAAATCAGGAGCATAGCTGGCCGGTGATTATCCTGAGTGCCCGTAGCGCCTTGGGCGATCGCATCGATGGCTTGAATGCCGGAGCCGATGATTACCTGTGCAAGCCTTTTCAGATGGCTGAACTTATTGCTCGGCTGCGGGCGCAGTTGCGCAGAGGAACCGGGCAGTCGTCGCCAGTCTTAACAGCGGGTGGTCTTATGCTGGATACCCGAACCTCCGCCGTTTATTGGCATGGCGATCCAGTTAAACTGACTGCGCTGGAGTTCAAGGTGCTGTCTTATCTGCTACATAACCGTGGCAAGCTGGTCTCCCGTACCGAGCTGATCGAGCATATCTACCGGCAGGACTTTGACCGGGATTCCAACACTATTGAGGTGTTTATTCGCCGCATTCGTACCAAGATTGATGGCGATATTATTACCACGGTACGCGGCATGGGGTATCGGCTTGATTAACCCGTTGCCCAAGACTGGAATGCGTCGTCTTTCTCTGCATCGGCGATTATTGGGCAGTGCGTTGTTGTGGGTCAGTCTGGTTCTGATCTTTGCCGCTTTCTATATTCCTGCCGAGATTCAATCGTTTCTTTATCAGCAGCTTTATAATCAGAGTGAACTCTATCTGGATGAGCTGAGTGCCTATGTTGAGGTGAACAATGAGGGGCAGGTGTCATTGCTGGCGCCATTGCCAGATCCTCGGTTTAACCAGCCTTATAGCGGTTATTACTGGCAGATCAGCTCGGATAACCAAACGCTGGATTCCCGTTCACTATGGGATGCCTCTGTTGAACTTGCAAATGGTCTGGGGCCGCGGGAAGAACCTCTGGCCGTAACCGCGCGAACCATACATTTCGGGAGTAGCGATCAGCCCATAAACCTGGTTGTGGCCATTGATCCTGCACCGGTTAAAGAAAGCTATCAACGTCTTACCTCTCTGGTGCTGATGGTGCTGGGAGCGATAGGTTTGGGCATGGTGTTGCTGGTCTGGCTGCAGATTCAGTGGTCTCTGAAACCGCTGAAACAATTGCGGGCGGATATGTTGCAGGTGCGTGATGGGCAGGCGGAAAGCCTGGATGGTGAGTATCCGAATGAAGTCCTGGCTCTGGTTAATGATCTGAACAAACTGCTGTTCCATTACCGGGAGCTGTTGGAAAGGGCGCGTACACATATCGGTAATCTGGCCCATGCCCTGAAAACTCCGCTTAGCGTGATTCGTAATCATGTGGAGCAGTTGCCGGCAGATGAAAAACAGGCGGTTATGCCTTCCATTGTGCAGTTGCAGGATCGTATTGATTATCACCTGTCACGGGCGCGGGTTGCGGGAACGGCGGGTATTCTTGCCGTTCACAGCAATCCTGCGGAAGTTGTCGATACGATTACCAGTGCAATGGAAAAAGCCTATTTTCATCGGGATGTGGTGCTGGTTAATGAGCTGGACAGTGAGTTGAGTGTCGCCGTGGATGCCCGTGACCTTGAAGAGATGCTTGGCAATCTGATTGAAAATGCCTTTAAGTGGGCCAGTGGCTTGATCCGGGTCTACAGCTGTCAGGAAGAAGACCAGCTGACGCTAATTATTGACGACGATGGACAAGGTATTCCTGCTGAACAGCGACAGTCCGTGCTGAACCGTGGAGCGCGTATTGATGAACTGACACCCGGCAGCGGATTGGGTTTAAGTATCGTAGTCGATGTTGTGCACAGCTATCGCGGAGCCCTGACACTGGATCAAAGTCGTTTAGGTGGGTTAAGTGCACGCCTGAGCATACCTGTTTTCGGCTAACCGTCAGCAGACACGGATAGTGATTTTGCTCAATTGTCAGATACAGATTCGAGGCAGATAATCCCTCGTCATTTTCCCTCCTTCTTTGTGTTGAGTTTTCACAATGAGCCAACCCCTCGAATACATTGACTCCTGGTATCAGGCGACCTCCCATGTTGTGCCTCAACAGCCAGAGCTGACCGAAGATATCACAGCTGATGTGTGCATCATTGGTGGTGGTATGACCGGTTTTAACGCGGCTATCGAGCTGCGTAAAAAAGGTTATGAGGTGGCTCTGCTGGAAGCCGGTCGTCTGTCCTGGGGCGCGTCCGGCCGTAATGGCGGCATGTGTCTGGTGGGTTACTGCCTGGGCCTGCACGATGTAGATGCTGAGTTTGGCCCTGAGTGGGGCAAGCAGCTGTGGGATCTCTCCTGTGAAGCGCTGGATGTCGTTCGCGAGCGGATTGCAGAATTCAACATTAACTGTGATTTCCAACCGGGCTGCATTGAAGTCGGTCTGAATAAAGATCAGATCGAGGAGCTTGAAGCTTATAAGCGCCTGATGGATGGGCACTATGCCTATACCAGTGCCGAATGGTGGGATGCCAAGAAAATTCAGGAAGTAACGACCGCTGACCGTTATCTGGGCGGCCTGTACGACACCAACAGTGCTCATATCCATCCGCTGAACTACACGCTTGGTCTGGCCAAGGCTGCGATTGATCTGGGTGTGAAGGTTTACGAACACAGCCGTGCGATCAAGGTTGTTAAGGGTTCACCAAATCAGATTCGTACTGCCAAAGGCAGCGTGAAGGCCAAACAGGTTCTGCTGGCCTGCAATGCTTATATCGATGGTCTGTTCAAGAAGGCAGAAAACAAGACTCTGCCGGTGGTTTCCTATATGGCTGTGACCGAACAGTTGGGTGATCGTCAGCCTATCTCCAATAAGATGGCGATGTCTGACCTGAACAGCAGTCTGGATTATTTCCGTCCGACTGCCGATGGCCGCATCCTGTTTGGTGGTGTGAACCATCCTCTGAATGGTGAATACAAGGACTCCATGGAACGTTGCCGCCAACGCATGGTGAAAGTCTTCCCGCAGCTAGATGATGTGAAGATGGAATATCACTGGGGTGGTCTGTTTGCGGTGACCCGTGAATACATGCCGCAGATCGAGCATCTGGGTAATGATATTTACGCCGCTCATGGTTACACCGGCCATGGTGTTTCTCTGACCAATATTGCCGGACGAGTTGTGGCCGAGGCTATGGCAGGCAATGCCGAGCGCTTTGATGTGTTCTCCCGCATCAAGCACAAGTGGATTCCTACGCCGAAGGTGCTGCGCAAGCCGGCTCTGGCCATGGCGATCTGGAAAGCCGAGCTGGAAGACGCACTGGCTTCCTGATTACCGACTATAAATCTGCCGATGGGGTACTGCACTCCATCGGTATTTCTCCTTTCTTTTGTTACCTATTGTGTAAAAATCATTGGCCGCATTGACAATGCTTGGCGCGAATGACTAATCTCCGGCTCAATACCCAAGTTCCTGATAATTAAAATTAAATAGTTGGCGTCGTGTAAATATGCCGGAACTGTTCACTAATGCCATGCCTGAAGCTACGGGTACTGGCAAGTCGGCTTCAGCTGACACTCATCATACGACTCATGATTTAGATCGAGACTACCCATCCCGGCCACAGACCGTTTATCTCTATGGCACCTGTCTGATTGATCTTCTTCAGCCCCAGGCCGGGCTTGATGCGCTCAAGCTTTTGGAGCGGGAAGGAATCAATGTCGTTTTTGCCGAGCAGCAGACTTGCTGCGGCCAGCCAGCCTACACCTCCGGCTATGATGATGAAGCCCGTGCCGTAGCCAGTCTACAGATGGAAGCCATGCCTGGAGACTGGCCGGTAGTGATTCTGTCCGGCTCCTGTGGAGGCATGATGCATCATCATTACCCGAAGATGTTTGCCGGACAGCCGGAAGAGCAACAGGCCATCAAGTTTGCGGAGCGGGTGTTTGAATTCACCGAGTTCCTGGTGCATGTGCTGGGCTATCAGCCAGACGATCAGGGCGAACAGGAAACCGTTGCCGTTCATACTTCATGCACGGCTCGCCGCGAGATGAATGTTCACAAGACCGGCTGGGCATTGATCGACCAGCTGAAGAACGTCTCCCGCGTTGTTCATGACCATGAGTTTGAATGCTGTGGGTTTGGCGGCTCCTTCTGTGTACGTTATCCGGATATTTCCGGTGCTATGGTGAACGACAAAGTTGATGCCATCTCTGCGACACAAGTCGACCGTTTGATCAGTGCCGATTATGGCTGCCTGATGAATATCAATGGCGCGATGGAGTATCGGAACCTGCCGCTTAAGGGCGAACATATTGCCTCTTATCTTTGGCAGAGAACGACAGTCAATAGTGCAGGGGAGTCGAGCAATGGCTGATACGATTCCTATTAAAGAGCTGAGCTTTGATGAGCGAGTAGAGCGGGACCTCAATAACCCGTTGCTACGCACGAACTTTCGGGAAGCCATGGACTTCCTGATGGATAAGCGCAGCGGGCAGTTTCCAGACTATGACCAGTTGCAAGAGTTAAGAGACCTGGGGGCCAGTATCCGGCGTCGGGCCCTCTCCAAACTTCCGGACCTTCTGGAAGCGCTCGAAGAGAAACTGCGTGCCAACGGCATTCGTGTGCACTGGGCAGAAACTCCGGAGCAGGCCAACCAGATCGTTCTTGATATTGCCCGCCATCATAATGCCCGCACCATGATCAAGGGCAAGTCCATGGTCAGTGAGGAAACCGAGCTGAACGAGTTTCTGGAGCATGCAGGTATTACCGCTGTTGAAGCGGATATGGGCGAGTATATTCTGCAGCTGGCTCATGAAAAGCCTTCTCATATCGTGATGCCGGCCATTCATAAAACCAAAGAAGACATTGCCCGTCTGTTTGCTGAAGAAGTCCCTGACTGTGACTACACGGAAGATGTCGATGAACTGATTCAGGCGGCTCGTAAGGAGCTGCGCAAGCGTTTCCATGATGCCGATATTGGCCTGACCGGCGTAAATTTTATGGTGGCTGAAACCGGCACACTGGTGCTGGTGGAAAATGAAGGGAATGGTCGTATGGCTACGACTGTGCCGAAAGTGCATATCGCCATGACCGGTATCGAGAAGGTGATCGAACGGCTTGATGATCTGCCTCCGCTGCTGACACTGCTTACCAACTCAGCCACCGGCCAACCCATTACCACCTATGTGAATATGATCTCTTCTCCACGCAAGGAGGGGGAAGATGGGCCGGAAGAGGTGCATCTGGTGCTGCTCGATAATGGCCGCACCATTCCCTATGCCGATGAGGAGATGCGCCAGACTTTGCAGTGTATTCGCTGCGCGGCCTGTATGAACCATTGTCCGGTATACACCCGCCTTGGCGGTCATGCTTATGGCACAACCTACCCTGGACCGATCGGCTCGATTCTTTCTCCGCATCTTTTGGGTCTGGAAGATACTAAAGACCTGCCCAGTGCCTCCTCCTTGTGTGGCGCCTGTGGAGAAGTTTGCCCGGTTCGTATTCCGATCCCTGACCTATTGCGGCGGTTACGCCATGAAGGCGTAAGAAAGCTTCATAAAGGCGAAGCGCCCGTTATCCGCGGCCATGGTGCCAAGTACACCCATACCGAGAAGGTCAGCTGGCTCAGCTGGAGCAAGTTATACAGCTCTCCAGCTCTGTATCGAACCTTTGCCCTGTCTGCGACTTTGCTAAGGGGGTTAAGCCCATCAAAGATGAAAGGCTGGACGGATTATCGAACAGCTCCGAAACCCGCCAGGCAAAGCTTGCACACCTTGATCAAGCAGCATCGCAAAGAGGAGGGCAAGGTATGAGTACCAGTATTCAGGCGCGTTCTAATATCCTTTCTCGTCTTCGCAGTGCGCAGACGTCACCGCTCACAGTGGCGGATGATATTGGCTCGGCACAGTTACCTGAGCGTAGCCGGGCAGAAAAAGTCAGTCGTCTTGTAGAGCTGATGAGGGCGGTAAAGACAGAGGTTCATCTAGCGACAGATGAGCAATGGCCTCAGCTGCTTACGGATACTCTCACGGCAAAAGGCATTACTTCGCTGCTGGTTTCATCCCGCAAGGAAACCGGGAAAAGGCTGACTGAGATAGAGGATGAGCTAGAGCTGATTGATGTTCCCGATAACCCTCTTTCTCTGAAAGACGATCTGTTTTCATCGATCCCGGCATCCCTGACAACCTGCCGTTGTGGAATTGCGGAAACCGGCACCCTGGTTCTCTGGCCTGACCATGATGAACCACGCGCCATGTCACTGGTCCCGCCGGTGCATTGTGTGCTGCTGAAAGAGCAGGATATTGCTAACACTTTGGCAGATATTATTCGTGTCGAAGAGTGGGCCGGCCAGATGCCAACGAATGCGTTGTTGATATCCGGGCCGTCCAAAACCGCAGATATTGCCCGGATTCTGGCTTATGGCGCCCATGGCCCCAGAGAGCTGGTGGTTATGCTGGTACAAGAACAAGAAGGTCAGTAGACATGGCTGAAAAGATGAGCAGTACAGTCACATCGTTTTATAAAAAGCTGGGAAGCCTTATTCCTAAGGATCGGTTATTAACTGATCCTGCTCGCCTATTGGCCTTTGGTACCGATGCGTCTTTCTATCGGTTGATTCCACAGCTCGTTGTGCTGGCAGAATCGGAAACCGAAGTGCAGCGGATTCTACAGCTGTCGGCTGAGTTGAAGGTACCCATTACCTTCCGTGCAGCGGGAA
Source organism: Parendozoicomonas haliclonae (assembly GCF_900174585.1). Classification (GTDB taxonomy): domain Bacteria; phylum Pseudomonadota; class Gammaproteobacteria; order Pseudomonadales; family Endozoicomonadaceae; genus Sansalvadorimonas; species Sansalvadorimonas haliclonae. The sequence continues at coordinate 520,619 of NZ_FWPT01000001.1, forward strand.
CCAGTCTGTCTGGTCAGGCAATAACCGATTCTGTACTGATCATTGCCAGCAAAGGCTGGACTGGCCATGAACTGCATGATTATGGCGAGAAGATCGCTTTGCAGGTAGGTGTGATAGGCTCGGAGGCAAATGCCATTCTGGCACCGCTGGGTAGAAAGATCGGGCCGGACCCTGCTTCAATAAACACCTGTCGTATTGGTGGTATCGCGGCCAATAACTCCAGCGGTATGTGCTGCGGCGTTGCCCAGAACACTTATCACACAATGGACAGTCTTCGTCTGTTTCTGGCGGATGGTACCTTGCTGGATACCAGTAACCCGACCAGTATTGAAGCTTTCCGCTTTTCCCATAAACATCTGTTGGATGGTCTGGACGAGCTGGCCACACAGGTTAAGGCCAATAAGCCTTTGGCTAAGCGTATCCATCACAAGTTTCGCCTGAAAAATACCACTGGTTACAGCATCAATGCGCTGGTGGATTTTGAAGATCCCATTGATATTCTCACCCATCTTCTGGTGGGCTCGGAAGGCACGCTGGGCTTCCTCTCTTCAGTCACATTTCATACGGTGCCTGACTATGCCAATAAGGCTTCAGCACTGGTGGTGTTTCCGGATGTAGCGACCTGCTGTCAGGCGGTAACAGCACTGAGTAAAGCACCGGTGTCTGCTGTTGAATTGATGGACCGTCGGGCTATGGCCTCGGTGACTGGTAAGCCCGGTCTGCCGCCGTTTATTAATGATGATCTCTCTGCTGATGCCTGTGCGCTGCTGATTGAGACGCGGGGCGAAGATGCTGATGCTCTGGCAGCACAGATTGCTGCAATTCAAAAGACCATCGCAGACTTCCAGGTATTGGAGCAGGTGGACTTTACCACCATTGAAGCCGAATACGCTGCCCTTTGGGCCATCCGCAAAGGACTGTTCCCGGCTGTTGGTGCGGTACGTCAGACCGGTACCACGGTGATTATTGAAGATGTGGCTTTCCCGGTAGAGCAGCTGACCTCCGGTGTGCTGCGTTTGCAGGAACTGTTTGATAAATACCAGTACAGCGAAGCGTTGATCTTTGGGCATGCGCTGGAAGGGAATCTGCACTTTGTCTTTACCCAGGCGTTTGATACAGCGGAAGAAATCGAGCGTTATCGGCTGTTTATGGATGATGTCTCCCAATTGGTAGCCGTAGAATTTGGCGGTTCACTGAAAGCGGAACATGGCACTGGTCGCAATATGGCGCCTTATGTAGAGCTGGAGTGGGGCAGTGATGCCTATGCGCTGATGAAGGCGATCAAGAATCTGTTTGATCCTGAAAACCTGCTGAACCCCGGCGTTATCCTCAATGACGATGAGCAGGTGCATATCTCCAACCTGAAACCCATGCCAGCGGCTGATCCTTTGGTGGATAAGTGTATTGAGTGTGGTTTCTGCGAGCCTGCCTGTCCTTCACGGGCACTGACATTAACGCCTCGCAAGCGCATTGTGCTGTGGCGGGAGATCAGCCATCTACGACGTACTGCAAAGACTGGTGCTGAGAAGCAACGTCTGGAAACGCTGGAAGAGGAATACACCTGGCAGGGTATTGATACCTGTGCAGCCTGTGGACTGTGTTCTTTGCGCTGCCCGGTGGAGATTAATACCGGTGAGTTGACCTTAAAGCTGCGTGCGGAACAGAATCAAAGCTATCAAAAAACAGCGCAATGGGCTGGTGATCATTTCTCAGGATTAACGGCAGCTGTCAGAGGCGGCTTGAAGGCAGCAGATGTCGTGCACTCGGTTATCGGCACTGATGCCATGAGTGGTATCAGTCAAACCGTGCGTAAACTCTCCGGTGATCGGATTCCACTCTGGAGCAAAGGGATGCCAAAGGCCGCCAGCCAGAAGGCTTTTGCGCATCCTGATGCTGCAGAGAGTGATAAGCCAGCGGTTGTTTATTTCCCCAGCTGTGCCAGCCGCAATATGGCTCCGGCACGTATGGATTTTGAGAAAGAGCCACTGAGCGATGTGGTTGTTCGTTTGCTCCATAAGGCCGGTTATCGGGTGATTTATCCGGAGAACCTGTCTGGTCTTTGCTGTGGCCAACCCTTCCAGTCCAAAGGGCAACCAGAAGTTGCCAGCGAGAAGGGGGATGAACTTCGCTATGCCCTGCTAAAGGCCAGCGAGAACGGCCGTTGGCCGATTGTTTCCGACACAAGTAGTTGCAGCAATCAGCAACGTAGTGAGCATCCAGATACACTGCAGATTTATGATCTTGTAGAGTTTATCAGTGAGCATCTTCTGGATCGGCTGACTTTACGGAAAACCAGTGAGCCGATCATGGTGCATATTCCCTGCAGCCTGCAGAAGCTGGGTGGACAGGCGGCACTTCAAAAGGTGGTTAGCGCCTGTACCACGCATATGGTGATTCCTAGTGATATCACCTGCTGTGGCTTTGCTGGTGACAAGGGCTTTAATACACCTGAACTGAATGCCAGTGCGCTGTCGCCTTTATCGGAGCAGGTACCGAATGGCTGTCGTGAAGGTGTTTCCACCAACCGCACCTGCGAGATAGGGCTCAGCACCCACAGTGGTGTGCCTTACCATTCTGTCGCCTATCTTCTGGATCGCTGTGCTCTGGATCCGTCAGAAATTTAATCAAATATAAGCCATCTACGTAGTATTACGTAGACGGGCTTAGCGGCATTGCGAATAGTGACCCTCGTGTTTTTCCCACACACTGTCCTCGACTGAAATTCTAATAATAAATTTTCAGAAGAAATCTCAAACAGAGAGGACTACAAAAACAATGAAATTCTCTTTCCCGAAAAAAGTCATGGCTGCCGCTCTGTGCGTGGCTGCTTTTGCCGGTTCTGCCCAGGCGGCAGAAAAGGTTTACCGCCTGAAGATGGCAGAAACCTGGCAGTCCAACTTCCCGATCTTCGGTGACACGCCGCGTAACATGGCGGCGATGGCTGAGAAGATGTCCAATGGTCGTCTGAAGATCACCATCGATTCCGCCAACAAGCACAAGGCGGCATTCGGCGTATTTGATATGGTGCGTTCCGGCCAGTACGACATGGGCCACTCCGCGTCTTACTACTGGAAGGGCAAGGTGCCGAACACCCTGTACTTCACCACCATGCCATTCGGTATGACTGCTCCTGAACAGTATGCCTGGTTCTATCATGGCGGCGGTCAGGAACTGATGGACAAGGTCTACAACAAGTTCAACTTGATGAGCTTCCCTGGTGGTAACACCGGTAACCAGATGGGTGGCTGGTTCCAGAAAGAGATCAACTCTCTGGAAGACCTGAAAGGCCTGAAGATGCGTATTCCTGGCTTCGCCGGTGAGGTTCTCGCCGAACTGGGCGCCAAGCCAACCAACATCGCTCCGGGTGAGCTGTACACCGCGCTGGAACGTCGTACCATCGACGCTCTGGAATGGGTTGGTCCTTCCCTTGATCTGCGTATGGGCTTCCACCAGATCGCTCCTTACTACTACACCGGCTGGCATGAGCCTGGTACCGAGCTGCAGTTCCTCGTGAACAAGCGCACCTGGGATCGTCTGCCAGAAGATCTGCAGGAAATCCTGCGCGTCGCTATGCGTACAGCGGCTTACGACATGTACATCCAGTCTTACCATGCGTCTGCCGAGAACCTGGAGAAGATGCTGACCGAGTACCCTAACGTACAGGTTAAAGACTTCCCTGCCGACGTGATCAAGGCTATGCAGGATGCCAACAGCAAGCTGCTGGCAGAAAAGGCTGCTGCTGATCCACTGGCCAAGGAGATCCTCGACTCTCAGGCTGAGTACATGAAGAAAGCCCGTCACTGGACGGATGTTTCCGACAAAGCCTACCTGAATAACTTCAACGCTGAATAAGTCCTGCTGCGGGAGTCGTATAAGTGACTCCCGCTTTATCTGTTTTCACGAGAGGAGAAAAACTATGCTGGTGCAGCTTGAAGACCTGCTCAACCGGTTCTCCGATCTTCTGGGAAAAGTGGCGGCAGTGCTGTTTATCCTGTTGATATTCAATGTTTTCTACGACGTGGTTGCCCGTTATGTGTTCAACGACGTCTCTATCGGCCTGCAGGAGCTGGAGTGGCACCTGTTTGCAGCCGTTTTTATGCTGGGTGTGCCTTATACCCTGCGCGCCAATGGCCATGTTCGGGTTGACCTGATTTACGAACGCCTGTCCATCAAAAAACGCGCCCTGATTGATTTGCTTGGTGCTCTGATCCTGTTGCTGCCCTTTGCCCTGCTGGTGGGCTATTACGGTATCGGTTTTGCCCAGGAAGCTTACGAGCTGGGTGAAACATCAGGCGACCCTGGTGGTCTTCCCCATCGCTGGATTATCAAGGCGGTGATTCCGTTTACCTTCTTCTCCATTGCTGTCAGTGGACTGGCCATGATGCTGCACAGTATCAATGTTCTGACCGGGAAACGGTCCGATGGCAACTACACCCCACCACAACATTAATAAGCCGGGGACGTAAACATGATTGGAATAGTAATGTTTTTCGTGGCGCTGCTGATGCTGCTGGTCGGCTTCCCGGTTGCCTTTACCTTCGGCGGTGTCGCTCTGATTTTCGGTGTCTGGGCCGAAGGCATGGATATGTTCGCGTTCATGCCGTTCCGTATCCAGAGCATTATGCAGAACGTGGTTTTGATGGCCGTGCCCCTGTTCGTCTTTATGGGTATCGTGCTGCAGAAGACCAGGCTGGCCGAACAGCTGCTGGAATCTATGGGCAAGCTGTTTGGCGGTATCCGTGGTGGTCTGGCGATTTCTACCGTTCTGGTTGGTGCGCTGCTGGCGGCGTCTACCGGTGTGGTGGGTGCATCTGTGGTGGCGATGGGACTAATCTCTCTGCCGGTGATGCTCAAGTACAACTATGACAAGTCACTGGCCTGCGGCACCATCTGTGCCTCCGGTACTTTGGGGCAGATTATCCCGCCTTCCATTATCCTGATTATTCTTGGTGATGTGATGGGCATCCCAGTGGGTGATCTGTTCAAAGCTGCGGTTGGCCCGGGCTTTATGCTGATTGGCGTCTATATCGTCTACATCGTGATTTATGCCTGGATGCGTCCTGAACAGGCTCCAGCTTTGCCGCTGGATGATGATGTCGCTAGCCGCCGTGAGCAATATGTAAAGGCGATCAAGGCCATCATTCCACCGCTGGCGCTGATTCTGATCGTACTGGGCTCTATCTTTGCCGGTATTGCTACACCTACCGAGTCAGCGGCTCTGGGTTGTGTCGGTGCTCTGTTCCTGGCTGTGGTTTACAAGCAGTTCAGCTGGAAGATGGTGTACGAATCTTCCAAAGAAACCGTCAAGGTTACCGCGATGGTCTTTGCCATTCTGCTAGGTGCGACAGCCTTCTCTATGGCCTTCACCTATACCGGTGGTGACTACATTGTGGAAGAAGTGCTCTCCAACTTGCCGGGTGGTGCCACAGGCTTCCTGCTGCTGTCGATGCTGGCCATTCTGATTCTTGGCTTCTTTATCGACTTTGTCGAAATCAGCTTCATTATCGTGCCGATTCTGGCGCCGGTTGCTGATGCATTGGGTATTGCGCCGGTCTGGTTCGCGATCCTGATTGCCATGAACCTGCAGACTTCGTTCCTGACACCACCATTTGGCTTCAGTCTGTTCTATCTGAAAGGTGTGGCGCCGTCGTCTATACAGACGGTCGATATCTATAAAGGTGTTGTGCCGTTTATCCTGATGCAGGTCGCTGTGGTGATCTCCATTCTGGTGTTCCCCGAGTTCTATGGTCTGGTGTAAAAAACCGGAAAATAGGCATGTGTGTGAGTGAATAATCGGGCCGCTTTGCGGCCCGATTGCTTTCTAAAGGCAGCTGGGATAGTTTGGCTTTACTATAAAAATCAGAGTGTTGGAACGTATAAGCCTTTGACTCTAAAAATAAAAATTCTGCTTCTGGCTCTTCTTCCGCTGATTATTATCTCTGTCGCGATTACTACTGTTCACCAGCGTCAGATTCGGGAGCTTTCCGAGCAGGAAATTGCCACCTTTGAACGCAACCTTCTGGCTTCCAAGAAGGAAGAGTTACGCCATTATGTTGAGTTGGCATTGGCCACGACAACCGGTCCGCTGTCGATGCTGGATCAGGGCAAATCCCGTGAGTGGGTTGAAGAAGAGGTTAAGCGCAAGCTGACGGCGCTCTCTTTTGGCGCAGATGGCTACTTCTTTGCTTACTCCCGTGAAGGTGTGAATATTGTTCACCGTGTTCAGCCGTACCTGATTGGTCAGAACCTGATTGATATTCAGGACAGTGATGGCAAATATCTGATCCAAAATCTGCTTAAGCGTGCCAGCGAAGGTGGTGGTTTTGAACGCTATAAGTGGCGTAAGCCATCGGAAGGGGGGCAGGAAGACAAGCTGGCTTATGTCGTAGAAATTCCCCGACTGGGCTGGATGATGGGAACCGGCCTCTACCTCGATGATATAACTGCCGAAGTAGCAGCCATTCGTGAAGATGTGCAGACCAATATCGAGAGTACCTTCGTGACTGTGATCGGGATTATTTCCATCACTGTTATTCTGATTATTCTGGTGGGCCTGATTATTAATATCCGGGAATCACAGTTAGCCAATCAGCGTTTGCAGGAACTGGCCCAGAACTCTCTCAAGCTTCAGGTTAACCAGCGTCGTACCTTTGCCCGGGAGCTGCACGACGGCATTAACCAGATTCTTGTATCAACCCGGATGTGGATGAATCTGGTGGATAAAAAGTGGCAGCAGGACGCAGGGCGAGCGCATCTTAAAAAAGCGACGGACATGCTTGATCAGGCTATTCAGGAAGTGCGTCGGGTTTCCCATGATCTGCGGCCTATCGTACTTGATGATCTGGGTCTGGAAGCGGCTCTGCGGCAAATGCTGAAAGGTATTGCCGAGCGTAGTGAGATTAAGGTCAGTACACGTATACATCTGGACCAGGCGCTGCCGGATATCGTTGTCACCAATATCTACCGTATCGTGCAGGAAGCTCTGACCAATATTGAAAAACACTCCGGTGCCACAGAGATAAAGCTGTCTCTACTGGAGCAGGGCAATGTGGTCAGCCTGCGGATAGAAGACAATGGCAAAGGCTTTTACAACGTTCGCAGAGGTGGCCTTGGTCTCAAGAATATGCGGGAGCGGACCGAGATTCTTGGTGGCTCATTCCGTATTAACAGTTATCCGCGGGTGCCTGATATTTCCAGAAGTCAGCTGACGTCTGGCACCATTATCAGTGCTGTGTTTTATCTGGAAGCTGTTTATCAAAGCAGCAGGGACGTTGAACATGAATCATGAAATCCGTGTCTTGCTGGCTGATGATCATCCCATGGTCAGGGAAGGGCTGAAAGCGAGCCTGGATGGTGAAGGTGGCATCACTGTTGTGGCTGCTGCCGAGAATGGTGCTAAAGCTTTGGAGTTGGCTGAAGAGCTCAAGCCCGATGTGGTTCTGCTGGATATTTCCATGCCAGTGATGGGCGGCATGGAAGCTGCGGAGGCTTTTGCCGCCAGGCTGCCTGATATCAAAGTACTGGCGCTGACCATGCATGAAGACCGGGAATATATCCTCAAGATGGTGCAGTTGGGTGTGTCTGGCTATGTGCTCAAGAATGTTGATGCCGAGGAAATTATTCTGGCCATTCAGACGGTGTTTCGGGGGGGAACCTTCTTTAGTTCGGGGGCTTCACAGCATCTGTTTGCCCAGTTCAACAATACCGACGACAAACCACAGGTGCACCTGACCCAGCGGGAAGAAGATGTTTTGGGTCTACTGGCTGATGGGCTGTGTAATAAAGAGATTGCCGATCGGTTGAATATCTCGGTGCGCACAGCCGAGGCGCACCGGCAGAATATTCGCAAGAAACTGAATATCAAAACCTCTGCCGGGCTGGTGCGCTATGCCATTGAAGAACGGCTGGTGAAGTCTTAGGCGAGGTTCTCTGATAGCGCCTGATAGTTATCCATCCGGTGGTCTTCTACACCATCAGGGGCAAGGTTCCAGATATCATCATAACGGCCTTCAAGCCGATCCCAGAATCTGGCCCACCATGACAGTTTGCCATCAGTGTGGATGGTGCCGTCCGTGTCGAAATACATCAGCGTGCCAATATGGCTGTAACCAAAGATCTGCGGCGGTATGCGCGTTATCACATCATTGTTGTTTACACAGCGGAAGGTTCTTTCCTTCAGACGGTTATTATAATTTTTGGCAAACAGGTGGTTAGCTGTGCGCGGCTGGCCGAAGGTGTAAACGCCATTTACCCGGATATCGGGCTGTTGCAGTTCCAGTGTGGCAGCAGCAATGGTTGCCAGTGCACCACCCAGACTGTGGCCGGTTAACCAGATCGTCTGATTATGGGTTCTTAGTCGTTGAATCTCGGCGAGAACCTGATTCCAGACGCTGTTAAAGGCTTCATAAAAGCCGCTGTGCACCATGCCCAAGGGATTGTCTTCGGTCCAGGTATCCTTGGCGATCTGGGCATTATTCATCCATTCGCCCAAAGTGGCTTCAGTCCCCCGGAAAGCGACAATAATCTTCTTTCGATCACCGGCGACAACTGCTTCCGTATCACCTTCTTTAAAGAAGAAGCTGTTATTGCTGGTATCCAGATCAAGGTTATCCAGGGCTGTTCTTACGGTGCTTTCGTCTTCGTAGGCCAGATTGGCAAAGCGTGAGAGGTAGGCGAGGTTCTTCTTTTTGAAGTTACTGGCCTGATGGCTAAAGTCGCTCATTATTCTTCTTATCCTGCTTATTGTTCTTAAAACTGGATGTCGAATGATCATGGTATCAGGCTTTGGTGAAGTTTTTTGTAGCCTTTACCTGAATGTTTGCAGGATCCTTATGTAAAACCGCTGCCGGACGATACGTCTTGTGAACCAAGGAAAAACGTCGGAGCGGGGCTATGCACAATCTGCAAAATCAGCAGAATCACTTTCAGAAAGGCTATGCCTGGGTATTGGCTGTGATCTTGGGGCTGTTTACCCTGCCGGCCGCAGGTATGGATCTGGTTCCCGATGGTATCAGCGTCACTGGCGGTAAATATCTGCATAGCAAGGCTGATTTGAGTAACACCCGTATTGCGATGCGCTGGGACTGGAATCGTGATTTCCTCAGCAGCCCAAACTGGCGGCTGGATGGCTATTTTGATCTTGGGTATAGCAGATGGCGCAGCCACCTATCGGCCAAGGATCAGCCGAGCCCGAATGGCGCCAACAAAGCTTGGCAGGTGGGTTTCTCCCCTGTATTTCGTCTGACCTCTGAGACGAATAGCACCGTAAAGCCGTTTTTTGATTTTGGGGTTGGGGTGAGTTATCAGTCAGAGAAGGATCTTGAGAAGAAACTGAAGTCCCCTATTAATATGGGTGGGCATACCCAGTTTGAGATCCGCACCATGGTGGGCCTGCAGTTCGGGGCGAAAAAGAATTACGAGATTTCCTATGGCTGGTATCACTACTCCAATGCCAATCTCCACCCGTTGAATGAAGGGCTGGATTTTCAGATGCTGACTCTGGGTTTTAATTGGTAACGTTGTCAGAACTCCAAAAAGAATCGGGGCAGAGATAATATCTCTGCCCCGATTCTTTATTTCTTCCTACTCATAAATGTCCGTTAATTGAGACCCAACTGAGCAGATATTTGGTTAATAGCTTCCCGCCATTGTTGCTGCAGCTTCGGCTTTTGATATCTCGGTTTCTGTTTCAGGTCAGCTTCCAGTCTTGATTCCAGAGCCATAAGTTGCTCAAGCAGAACATCCTCATCGGAGGCCTCCGGCAAGGCTTCTTCAGACTTTTGCTGAGGGACAACCACTTTAGTCTGGCTTTTGGGGGCGGCACCCATGGCCGTGTAAAGCTGCTCAAGATCCAGCCACTCTTCCAGTTTACCGTTATCGATAAACCAGAAGCGGTTACAGGCTTTCTCGATCAGAGCCCGATCGTGGCTGACCAGAATAAATCCACCGGCAAACTGGTTAAGCGTTTCTGCAAGCTCTTCTTTGCCTTCCAGGTCCAGATGGTTGGTCGGTTCATCAAGAAACAGCAGGTGATAGTTGGCCAGTGTCAGACCGATAAACAGCAGTCGAGAACGCTCGCCTCCGCTTAGCTCCTTAACCTTCTGGTTGTGCCGGAGGTACGGGAAGCCCGCGCTAATCAGTGCCATTTTACGCTGCTCATCCGAAAGGGGAGCAAAGCTGCGTAAGGCATCCAAAAGACTATCGTTGTCGTTAAGCTGCTGCAGGCTCTGGTCGTAATAACCCAGACGACAGCGACCGTGAAAATTGATCTCCTCGTTGTAGCCTGCTTCTGTCATCGCCTGATAAGAACGCCATAGCAGTTGCAGCAAGGAAGACTTGCCACAGCCGTTGCGTCCGATAATCGCGACCCGATTCCCACTTTTGACCTGTTGTTCTAAAACAGAGAACAGTACCGGAGCATCGGAAGCCGGACGAACCTCAAGGTGTTGTAAACTGAGCAACCTGTTGGCGGGCAGGGCTTCACCTTTAAGACTGAGCTTCCAGGGGGTGCCTAATGTCAAGGTTGTCTGTTCATCTTTAAGGCGCTCAACCCGTCTCTCCATATTCTTGGCTTTGCGGGATAGGTCTTCGTTGTCGTAAACATGCCCCCAGGTGGCGAGTCGTTTGGCGCTCCTCTCAACCCGATCAATTTCCTTCTGCTCCGCCTGATGGCGAAGTTTGTCAGCCTCGTCCTTTTCCACAAGGGCCTGTCGAGCCTGTGAGCAGGGCAACCTGAAGAACTGCAGACCTTTATCCCGCATAATCCAGGTGCAGTTAGTCACGTTATCCAGCAGACGCTGATCGTGAGAAACGAGCACAAAGCTGCCGTTCCACTGTTTCAGGAAGTTCTCCAGCCACAGCAGGGTTGGCAGGTCCAGATGGTTGCTGGGCTCATCGAGCAGTAATAGATCAGGCTGTTTGATCAATGCACGTGCCAGTAGCAGGCGGGTATGCTGGCCACCGCTGAGGGTTCCAGCCGTAAGCTGCCAGTCGTGTTCATCAAAGCCCATTTCAGCTAGCAACAGCTCAATGCGCCAGCCTTCATCCATTCTCAGGTTTTCAGGCAGTTGTGCGGCAACAGCCTCAAACATTGAGAGGTGTTCAAGGGAAGAGGGCAGGTGTTGTTCAACCCGTTCCATCAGGCACTGGCTGGACTGGGTAATAGAGCCGGATTGTGGGACAAGGTTGCCGCTCAACAGTTTGAGCAGGGTGCTTTTGCCACAGCCGTTATGACCAACGAGACCGATACGGTCACCTTTTCTCAGGGTAAACGAAATCCCTTCAAACAGTGGGCCGGAAGTCTGGTCGTAAGATACAGATTGTGCAGATAGTAAAGTGCTCATTGCTTACTCAAGTTTTTCAGGCACTTGTTCTGTTGCCGTTTGGGCTGATTCAGAGACAAGAAAGCCTATCGCCATTCATCGCTGACGATAACCGGTAAGCCAGAGTGAAGATTATCTGGTTTAGAGAATGGTGACTTCGCTCAAGCAGAGGTTATCGCAGCACGATACCGGAAAAGCTTGAGCAGTGCGCATTACCAAAGAAATGCGCGAAATTTATTTCACACATAAGCTGTCAGATCCTCCCTTTTGTTCAAGTTAAAGAAGAGATCAGATTATTTCTGCTGATGGGGGTAGTCAAGAAGGAGAGTTCGAGGAGTGGGTGCCAGAAATATCCCTTCACTTCTGTAACCTGACGTAAGTCCTGAACACTAATCGTTGATGGTTACATATTTTATATCAGAGTTAAAAAAAACTGATTTTGTCAAGAAGAATACAACTAAGGCCTAATAGAACGCAAAATTCTTGCTAAGTAAGCTGGTGTCTATCGAAGCAAATTAGTAAGCACCATCAGGCGCAGAGCTTAGATATTTTGGAAATAAAAGTGATTATCGCTTTTGCTTAAACATGGAGGTCACAACTATGCAAGCAATTCAACAAGGAATGACAGCAACAGGCTTCAATGGGGCCGGATTTGAAAATGGTCAGCAGGCCTTGCCAGCTGAAGGGCTGCAGAATGGACGACTCATTACTGTTACCAGTCCTGATCAGCGTGCCTCAGTGGCTAAAGGCGCTTGCAGGATTATAAGCAAGGAAGACCGGGAAAACCTTGAGTTTTACAAAAAAGGTATAAACCATTTTTGTATGGTTCTTGGGGAATATGATGACGATGAGCACAGCACTTACCATCAAAAACCCCGTGAGTACTACTCGAAGCAGCTTGAATTCTACTACAACAAAACTTGGGCTTTAGAAGATAAACTGGGGCTGTAAAAAGAGCACGAAAGTGTTCACCTTAGCAGAAGGGAGGCATCAGCCTCCCTTCACTTTATTCTCTTGGCACCCTAAACAACTTCAATATCTATCTATGGGGAGTTTGTACTTTCACCGAGAACGACATCATAAATACGAACACTTTTATCCCTCGAAGCTGTTATGACTTGCATACCGCTCGGGCCAAACTCTACTGAATTAATTGTTTGCCTCTGAGTGAGGTTATACACCTGCCTCCAGTTTCCATCAGGTTTACACACCAAGATGGTGGCAACATTAGAGTTGATGAGGATGAGTTGCAGGCCATCAGGGCTAAATGCTCCTCCAGAGGCATAAACAGGAGCTTCATTACCTTCCTGATCCGTTGCGGTGATATTGCACTGCCCTGAGAAATTATTCCTTGCCAGATACATAACGCAAGGGGTTGAGCACATTATCAGATGTGAGCTATCGGGGCTGAAAAACAAAGCGTTTAGCTCACGGGTATGCTGCATGCTATGGGAGTCAATCCACGGCTGATCACTTTGGGCTCCTGACCTTATCAAAATGGTGACTCGCCCCCGTCCTCTCCCCCGCCCAAACGCCCCTAAAGCCAAATACTTTCCAGTAGGAGAAAAAACAGCATGGTTCACATCGGTCATAGCATTATAGAGATAAACGCACTCCCATAACCCATCAGCGCTTTTGTTATAGAGTCGCAGATTCTCCGCAGTAAACGTTGCCATTTGCTGACCATTTCGACATAAAGCAAGCTTAATGCTCTCCCCACTGTTCTTCTTCCACTCAGTGTGCTCAATTTCCTGCACAGTCTCCCAGAGGCCGCCCTGATTTTTAACCATGACTTTAGCGGTACCTCCACGAATACTGAACAGATTTTGTCCACAAGGACTTATGTGAGTAGTACCACTTAAATCGAGCTGCTGATGTACCAGCCAGCGGTCTCCATCCTGATGTTTAAGTAAACAATTATCAGGAGGAGACTGAACAAGCACCTGTGTACAGTCTGGCGTAAAGCTGGCACCCGTGACTCCAATAAAGTTGTCGCACCGGGGAGGGATCTCAAGTAAAGCCTCTTTTTTCCAGCCACCGGCTTCTGTACAGGAAGAAATGCCGACAGTATCGTCAACTGTCGTCGACACCATATATTTCCCATTCCTGGAAAAGAAGGCACAAAGAACGTCTCTGGAAAATACCTCGCTGTATCGCTCCTTCAGAGACCACTGGGCTAAAGTCTTGTGCTTTGCCAGCTCGTAAAAGAGAATCTTGTGATAGCTTTGATGGTTTTCGATGGAGTTAAGGTCTTTAAAGTCTTTGTGAGTGGGTTCGCTAAAACACAGTGCTTTATGGAAGGCAGGGTATTCCTTGAAGGCTGCGTAAAATGTATGAGGAAGAGTAAGAGGAAAGTTTTTCCAAAAGCAGCGGGCACGAAGGTGGGTAGCGTCAATAATGCTGGCCGATCTTTTGTTCAACCTTTGACAGGCCATCAGTTCCTTCAAAGGCAGATATTCAAAGATGGCTTTCAGAACATCCGTATTTAAATCTTCCCATTGAGGTTTGACAGATTCTGAAACAAGATAAACCAAGCGGTTAAAGGCTTTTGCCTCAGTGCCTGGAGGTACAAGACCACCATTATTTGCCATTAAAAAAACATAACATTTTTTTTCTACAAGTGTTGCGGTTTCTGGTGATTGTGATGCCATAAGAAAATACCCAATTAACTCGGCCACAACCCTAGCTAATCAATATGAGACAAGGTATGACAGCTTGGTTAATTTGGGGATTTATTCTTATTACTTTAAACAAACATTTTTTGATTTTAACCTAGCCCCACCTCTTCTCTCAGGGCTTACGCACCAGTTGACCACGACCAGAGGCTTTATAAAATCACTTTATTTCCGTGCCCTATCGTAAGCCTGCTCTCTTTCTTCATTTGAGGATATCGTTTTTGGTAACATCTTTGCGTTTGGTTTCCATAACCTTCTCTCGCAAGCTAAAATTTGACGTTCGGAGAGAAGGTAAGCCATAGTTTGAGTCTGAAAATAGTTTAATGCATCTGTAAACAGTTTTAATTCCCCTGAACAACTGGCTTTAAACCACAGAGCCCAGCTGGAAGATTGGCAGATACATCGCGATAATCAGGCCGCCAACCAGCGTACCGAGAACCACCATAATGATAGGCTCCATCAGGCTGGTCAGACCGTCGACCATGTTGTCCACTTCATCTTCATAGAAGGTCGCGACTTTACCCAGCATTTCATCCAGAGCACCAGACTCTTCACCGATCGATACCATCTGTACTGCCATGGCCGGGAATACACCAGTGTTACGCATGGAGAACTGTAGCTGCTGACCGGTGGAGACATCTTCCTTGATCCGGTTGGTGGCTTCCCGGTACACAACATTACCGGCGGCACCGGCAACCGAGTCCAACGCCTCAACCAACGGAACACCCGCAGCAAAGGTCGTTGAGAGGGTTCGGGCAAAACGGGCAATAGCCGATTTGTCGAGAATCTGGCCGATAACCGGAATCTTCAGCAGCATACGGTCAAACTGGTCTCGGGCCTTGGCCGATTTTTCCAACAGTTTGCTGATAGCAAAGCCAGCAGCAATGGCGCCGAGTAGAACGACCCACCACCATTCCTGCATCACTTCAGATATGTTGATAACCATTTGGGTAAAGGCGGGAAGCTCGGCACCAAAGCCAGCAAATACTTCCTGGAACTGCGGCACAACCTTGACCAGCAGGATACCGGTTACGATCACGGCTACAGCAACAACCGCAATCGGGTAGTTCATTGCCTTTTTGATCTTGGCCTTCAGAGCCTCGGTCTTCTCTTTATAAGTCGCGATACGATCAAGCAGGGTTTCCAGGGCACCGGACTGTTCACCGGAGTGCACCAGGTTACAGTAGAGGTCATCAAAGTATTTTGGGTGTTTGCGCAGAGAATCGGCAAAGTTGGTACCGCCGGCCACATCATTTTTGATCTGAGTGATCAGATCCTTCATGGATGGGTTTTCGGTACCATCTGCAGTAATCTCGAAAGCCTGCAGCATAGGCACACCGGCCTTGGTCATAGTGGCCAGCTGACGGGTGAACAGGGCGATATCCATCGGCTTGATCTTTTTGCCGCCACCGCCAAGGCTAATCCCTTTCTTGCGCACTTTGGTCGGGTTGATACCCTGCTTGCGCAATTCGGCCTTGGCCAGTGCCATACTGGCACTGCTGATCTCACCTTTGGTGGAACGCCCGTTCTTATCCTTGCCTTCCCAGGTGAAGATGCTGGTTTTGTTCTTTTTCTCTGCCATTCCTGCAACAGTCCTGTCAGTGTTTTCGGCCAGACGTTTCCAGTCCGACGCTGGCCTGTGCACCCGAAGCGATGCCGTGGCTATTTCGATGACGTGGTCGTAATAATAACTACTTAAATTCTAAGGGCTATTACCCGTCAGCGTCCACCGAAAAGCGTTTTCTGTCCTTGATGCGCATCACAGTTAGCTGACCTCCCCAGACGCAACCGGTGTCCAGTGCCTCATAGCCTTTTTTAAAGACCCGGCCTTCCAGAGCGGCCCAGTGTCCAAAAAGTACGGTCAGATCCTTGCTGCGTTTATGTTTGTGCAAAAACCAGGGGGCGAAACCCCGGGGCGGTATATTGCCTTTGGAATCCAGCTCAAGGGTGCCGTCCGCGCTGCAGAAACGCATACGGGTAAAGTAATTGGCAATCATGCGCAGGCGATCATTACCGGTCAGATCTTTGGACCAATGGTCCGGCTGGTTGCCATACATGTGCATGAAAAAGTCGTGACTGTCTGGACCCTGGATTGCGGCTTCCAGTTCAGCGGCCCGTCTGAGGATCTTGTCTTCATCCCAGATTGGCGGAACGCCGGCATGCACCATCAGGCAGTGGTGCTTCTCGCTGTGATGAACAAAAGGACGGAAGCGCAGCCATTCCAGCAGCTCGTGACTGTCCGGAGCATCGAGCACTTCAGCTGCAGTATCACCACGTTTGGGCTTTCTGGCGCCGGCAGCGATGGCCAGCAGGTGGAGATCATGGTTGCCGAGAACGGCCGTACAGTTTTCGCCGAGGCCTTTCAGGTAGCGGAGTGTTTCGGCGGAGGCTGGACCACGGTTCACCAGATCGCCGGCGACCCAGAGCTTGTCCTTGTCTTCGTCGAAGTCAATCTTGTCGAGCAATCTGCGCAGGGCATCGTAGCAGCCCTGGATATCGCCAACGGCGTAAGTTGTCATGCAATTATTTAATCGGTTTCGATCCATTCACCAGATGGTCAATGAAAGGCTCGGCCTTTAATTGACGACGCCAGGTACCTGCAGACTAAACAGAGGGATGGGCGTTTCAAACTCTTCCCCCTCATCGTTCACCATGCGGTAACTTCCGGTCATGCAGCCGACGGGTGTCGCAAGAATACAGCCACTGGTGTAAGAGTAGCTGCTGCCCGGAGAAATATGAGGCTGCTGACCGACAACCCCTTCACCCTGAACTTCTTCCTGCTGATGGTCACCATTGATGATGAACCAGTGTCGCGACAGAAGCTGTGCTCCGATCTGGCCACGGTTATGAATGGTAATGTGGTAAGCGAATGCAAACTGTTGTTTATCCGGTTGGGACTGAGCACTCAGATACTCAGTCTCCACCGTGACTTCAATAGGGCATCGATAAAGCAATGTCCAAGCCTTTATGCGTCTCTGTTATGCAGATAATCAGCAATTTTGACGAAGGACTCAAGAGGAAGACGCTCAGGACGCAGGCCTGGATCAATACCCAGCTGCTCAATTTCGTCGCCGGTCATCAGGTTTTTCAGGCCATTGCGGATGGTTTTGCGGCGCATGGCAAAGGCATTCTTCACCACATGATCCAGCACCTTGGTGTTCTGGCATGGGTGAGGCAGTTCCTTGTAAGGCGTCAGGCGAACGATGGCAGAATCCACCTTTGGTGGCGGGTTAAATGCGCCCGGACCCACGTAGAAAACAAGATCCACTTTACAGTAGTACTGGGTCATTACGCTGAGGCGACCGTAATTATTATCACCGGCGCCGGCCACCATGCGATCAACCACTTCCTTCTGCAGCATAAAGTGCATGTCTTCAACGATATTGGCGTAAGAGACCAGGTGGAAGATCAGTGGTGTGGAGATGTTGTAAGGCAGGTTGCCGACAATTCGCAGCTGCTCATCACTCTGGCGCAGGCCGGCAAAGTCGAAGCGCAGGGCATCGGCTTCGTGAATATGGAAGTTTTCATTCAGGCCAAACTGCAGTCGCAGGAAAGGGATCAGGTCCCGGTCCAGTTCAACCACATCCATACGCGCTACAGAGGACTGCAGCTGATTGGTCAGTGCACCCTGGCCAGGGCCGATTTCGACAATATGGTCACTGGTGCGCGGGCCAATAGAGCGAATGATCCGGTTGATAACCGCCGGGTCATGGAGAAAGTTCTGGCCGAAGCGCTTACGGGCTTTGTGGGGAATACCCTGGGAGTCGAAACTGGTTTTACTCATTCGTGGCACATATTGGGAGAAATAAAGTCGCTTCAGTCTGATGACAGAGGCTGATAGCGTGATCCGGCTGGAAACAGTGTATTAATCTCTAGATTCCTGACCGGACTGGATCATGTTCAGGGCGTAATTGATGGCTGTATTCAGACTGCCGCTATGGGCCAGACCTGTGCCTGCAAGTTCAAGAGCCGTGCCGTGATCAACGGACGTGCGAATTATAGGCAAACCAAGGGTAATATTCACTGCCTCACCAAAGCCTTTGTACTTAAGCACCGGTAAACCCTGATCGTGGTACATGGCCAGAATGGCATCGGCCTGTTCCAGTTTGGCCGGATTGAAAATCGTATCGGCGGGAAGTGGCCCTGCTAAGTGAATGCCCCGTGCACGAAGCTTGTCCAGAGCAGGATTAATAATATCCAGCTCTTCACGGCCCAGGTGACCATCTTCACCGGCATGGGGGTTCAGCCCGCATACCAGAATCTTTGGCTCGGCAATATTGAACTTGTCGATCAGATCACGATGCAAAATGGTGATCACTTCATCCAGCAGTTCGCCGGTAATGGCATCCGGCACATCCCGCAGAGGTAGATGCGTGGTGACCAGCGCAACCCGCAGGCCTTCCGTCGCCAGCATCATGACAACGCGAGGAGTCTCTGTCAGCTCAGCCAGCAGTTCGGTGTGGCCGGAGAAGGGAATGCCCGCATCATTGATAATGCCCTTATGAACTGGTGCAGTGACCATCGCATCAAAGGTGCCATCCTGACAGCCTTCCACAGCCTGATGGAGCATTTTCAGCACATAGCCGGCGTTGTGGCTATCCAGTTGTCCCGGAACAGTACGTTCTTCCAGCTTGCAGGGCATCACCAGAAGTTCGTTGGGCTGGGAGGCGGCATGGGGCAGGCTGGGATCAAAGGTCTTCAGGCGAACTTCGATACCCAGCTGGCGGGCACGGTCTTTCAGCAGGTGAGGATCGGCCAGTACCACAACCTGTGCTTCGCGCTGGCAGGCAGCCTGCATCAGGCACAGGTCGGGGCCGATACCGGCAGGCTCACCGGAGGTGATGATGAGCCTTGGTATCTTCTTGGTCATTGCAGAAAACGACTTGCAACAGCTTACAGTTTAATTTCTACGTAGGCCTGATCGCGCAGTTCGCGCAGCCAAACCTGCAGCTCTTCTTCAAACTTACGCTGGCCGATGATGTCGCGAATCTGTGCAGCTTGCACTTTATCGCTGATATCTTCTTTGCGCTTGCCCTGCACTTCCAGGAT
The DNA here is from genome assembly GCF_900174585.1 of Parendozoicomonas haliclonae. Lineage (GTDB taxonomy): Bacteria > Pseudomonadota > Gammaproteobacteria > Pseudomonadales > Endozoicomonadaceae > Sansalvadorimonas > Sansalvadorimonas haliclonae. Next base: position 539,664 of record NZ_FWPT01000001.1, read on the forward strand.
GTGCCAGCCAAACTGGCTGCGGAAAGGAGCTGTTGGGGTGTTCATATTGGTTGTCAGCATCTTTTCACGGAATGCCGGCACCATATCATCCGGGTTGGCCCAACCCAGATCACCGCCATTCAGGGCAGAACCAGGGTCATCGGAGTAGGCTTTAGCCAGTTCAGAAAACTCGGCACCACTCTCAATGCGGTCATAGATAGAACGAGCCAGTTCCTGGGCTTCCAGGTCACTGCGCACTTCATTTGGTTTGATCAGAATGTGACGAGCCTTAACCTGCTCCTGCAGCAGCTGTTCGTTGCCACGGGTATCGTTCAGTGTGATCAGATGGAAACCACTTGGGCTGCGGATAGGGCGGGATACTTCGCCTTCCTTCAGACCTGTCACGACATTGGCAAACAGGCTTGGCAGCTGGTCGGCTTTACGCCAGCCCAGATCACCACCTTCTAGGGCGTTCTGGCCTTGAGATTGGGAAACGGCCACCTGGGAGAAGTCCGCACCTTTGTTCAGCTGGTCATACAGGCCTTCAGCCTTTTTGTTGGCCTGGGCAATCTGGTCTGGAGTCGCACCTTCCGGCAGAGATACCAGAATATGGCCAAGACGGTATTCAACAGCCATACGCTGCTGGCCTTCGGCGGAGCTGCGGAAGTTATCCACTTCCCGGTCGGTGACCTGGATACGTTCCATAACCTGACGCTGACGAACACGGTTGATCAGCATTTCGCGGCGAATCTGCTCGCGGGCATCGACATAGGACAGGCCATCCTGTTCCAGCGCCTGACGGAACTGATCCAGAGTCATGCCATTACGCTGAGCAATGCTGCGAATGGCATCGTTCAGGGAGTTGTCATCAATACGGGCACCGGCACGGTCGGCAATCTGCAGCTGCAGGTTTTCAATAATCAGACGTTCCAGCACCTGCTGCTTCAGGACATGCTCAGGGGGCAGAGCGGTGCTGCGTTCCTGGATCTGCATACGTACAGACTTCAGGCGGTTGTTCAGTTCGCTTTCCATGATGACATCGTTATCAACAATGGCGACGACCCGATCCAGGGGCACAACTTTGGCGGTTACAGGAGCCACCATGGCTCCGGTAAAGGCAATGCTGGCTGCAGCAGCCAGCAGGATGTGTCGCAGATTTTTCATAATCAGTATTTCTATCCTTAACGGCTGCTGTAACCGCTGACGTCACGCAGGAATTCAGTCACTTTGCTGGTGGTAATATTGCCCAGCCCTTTCAGGACAAACTCAAAGAAGATGCCTTTGTCCTTTTCGGCGACATCAATATCTTCGTCCGGATCAATCCAGTTACGGTACATGACACGCATGGTATAACAGCAGGAGTCCTGTTCAAAACCAAAGGCTCTGTCCATCTTCCGTTTGTTGGTCATATCGTAGGTGTAGCGAGCCATTACGCTCCACTGGCTGGACAGTGGCCAAACCGTACTGAAGGTGGCTTCTTCCATATCACCATTCACAAAAACCGGCTTGTTGGTGATCGGATCAATGACGTTATTGCCCTTGTCCGGACCATTAGAGTGCTTAAGTGCACGCTCAACCTGGTTGCGATACTGGTAACGCAGGTTCACAACAGCACCTGGCTGAGGCAGGTACTGAACACCAAAGGCATAATCCTGGTTCCAGCTCTTGTCGGTGTTGTAAACCCAATCCTGAGTCAGGCGCAGGTCCGGACGAATGTTCCAGACCATCTGAGTCGCGATTGGTGAGCGGCTGGCCTTGTTGGCATCCACCAGACGCTGGTTTTCTTCGCCCAGGTTGGTGTCTTCGTTAATCCCTTCATCGAGTGTTGGATCGATATAAACCTTGCGGTCTTCAAAATAAACGATCTGACCAATAGAGAAGCGGAACCTCTCGTAGCCGTTCTCTTCCAGAAAGCGGGTTGTTAAACCAAGCGACAACTGGTTGGTATCTCCAATGCGGTCATAGCCGGAGAAACGATCATCGCGCCACAGGCTGCCATAGCTGAAGGTGGAGTTGTTGCTGTCCAGATCAGGGTTAAGGCTCTGCCCGCTCCGGTATGGCGTGTACACATAGCGCATACGTGGTTCAAGGGTCTGGGTCATCTTCAGACCGGCAAGAGCCGTTGGGCGCTCAAAGAACATGCCGCCATCCAGATAAGCGGTTGGTGCAGTTGTATCCGGACGCTCAGCCTTATCTCGGGAACCGACGCCATTAATGTAACTGTCGCTGAGGCGATCCAGACGATAGTGAACCGAGCGCATCTTTACGCCAGGTTCAATAAAGCTATAGCTGTTTTCAAAGCGGTATTTGGTGCCAGCTTCAGTATAGAGACGACCACCAACAGCATTGTTTATACCGGAGCCTTCACCCCAAATGCTCTTGTAGGTTTCATTACGTTCATTGACCTGCTCCTGACGCAGGTATTTCCACTCTTTATCCCGCAGGAAGTCGGTGTAATTGACCAGATAATCAAAGCCGAGGCCAACACCTTCACCCCAGTTACCATCAAAGGTCAGATCAATATTTTTGTTGTACGGATCGTCACCATCATCGGTCATATTTTTCAGATGCTGGGTGCCGATTTTTACGCCCCACTGGTAAAGATCACTGCCGCTGCTCTGGTAGGTTGCATAGACCTGTTGGTGCAGAGGATCAGTAGACTCAACCTTCAGATCGGAGCCAAAGTCATTGAAGTATTCACGATCGCTGACATTGGTAAAGTTGGCATCAACATTCCAGTTATGGCTCAACTGCTGCCTGTGGTTCATGTTGACCAGCCAGCGGTTGCGATCGTAATACAGGTTTTTCTTTTCCTGACGGTCAGGCGTTGTATAAGCACCGCCCAGCTCGGTATAGCTGTGCTGGCTCAGGTAACGGAATTCGGTTTCCAGCAGACCGCCACGACGAGTCATGATGCGTGGGGTGATGGTCGCATCCATATTGGGTGCGATATTCCAGTAGATCGGCTGGGTATAGTCAAAGCCGTTACTGTCGCCTTCAAAGCCCCAGGCAAAGGTCGGGAACAGCAGGCCTGACTTTCTGCGATCATCAATCGGGAAGGTGATCCACGGGGTATAGAAAATCGGTAGGCCGTAAAGATCAACGGTGGCGTGGGTGGCTGTACCGAAGCCAGAGTTCGGGTTCAGTTCAACCTGCTTGCCGTTCATCTTCCAGGTGCACTCGCCTGGAGGACAGGTGGTGTAAGTGGCTTTGTTCAGCTCAATCACACCGCTCTCGCGGCGAACAATATTGGTAGCTTCACCGCGAATGCCTTCCTGGTGGAAGACATATTTGGCATTGCTGATCTCGGCGTAGCCGCTGTCCATATTGACGTCGGCACGGTCACCAACCAGCAGCAGGTTCGGCTCACGAATCACTACATCGCCAACAAAGTCAGCTTCGCTGGAGTTGCGGTTCAGGTGTGCAGTATTACTTTCGATCTGACGGTAGCCCTGACGGACAACAACATTACCGGACAGGGTGCCCTTACCGTTTTCGTTGTAACTGGAGTTATCAGACTCTGCATAGATCGGGGCATCTGCCGGATCGCCCTTGTAATCAATGCCTGGACGGTTTGGTTCCTGATAGAAGCCTTCACAGACCATGGCGCGACGCTGCTTCTGTTTGAACAGCGACAGTTCATCAATACGACGCCAGTCGAGAGATGAGAACGCTTGTGAAACGCTGGTGGTCGGACCTGATGTAGCCGCAGTTACTGATACCGGCAGAACGCTGACATTGGCACCGGCAGGGGCTGTCTGGGCCGTGGCTGCAGATGCTGCACTGGCCTGGCTGGAGGTTTCGGTAATCGTAACCGGAACGGAGGCCTTCTGCTTAACCGCAGGCTTCACAACGGCACGCTGAGCAAAAGGGATAGGTCCCTGCTTGCGCGGTGCAATATTACATTGCCAGCCGCCTCCACTGCTGTCCTGCTGGCAGAGCCACTGGCTGTCATTGCTCAGGGCCTGGTTGGCGATTGCTGGCAAAACCGGGGTGCTGACCATCAGCCCCGTGGTAATCACCAGAGGAAGTTTGTTTTTCAGGATGAAGATATTCTTTGCCATCGGTATGAATCCGGCCTTCCCGTCGGCGTCTGTGTTAGTGACTCCATCACATCAGCTGGACTTCTCCGGCGTAGCCGAAGCACTTCCTATCGTGAGCCATTGATCCAGAGCTATGCATTGCCCGATTCAAAGTGCGTACTATTGTCTGGTAACCCTTCGTCAGAGTTGTTCCCGCAAAAGTAGTCTTTCGTAACCGGCTATTGAGTCGAAACCCGTCAAAAAGGAGAATCATACTGTAATATTTATGCCTGTCACAGGGTTGTATAAACAATCCCTGCGTTGGTACTGCTATGTTTGCGGCCAGTTTACGGAAACGGCTGCGTGATGCCGCCAGTGACGGCGGATTGTTTCAACGGCAGTGTAACGGACTGAAATGACCTGCCTCACAGCTCTGAATGTGGCTGGTCAGTTTAGACACGGCTTAAAATAATGGAAGTATGTTGCGAGAGTGCGAAAGGCTAATTAATCGCTGAAGGCTCTAATTAGCTGAGGGCTCTAAATAAAGGAAACGGGTATTTATGGACTTGAGATCCGGCCATCCGGATAACCGCTTTGCTGAACTGGATATCTGGTGCACTGAAGCACTGCAGACTGTTCTTGGACGGGATCAACACTCGGGTTTGAAGAGTGTGTCCGGTGATGCCAGCTTTCGCCGCTATTTCCGTACCGAGGTAGCCAATGATGCCAGTTACATTGTGGTCGATGCGCCGCCGGCTTCTGAAAACTGCAAAGCCTTTGTTGCCATAGCCAACAGCTGGCGGCAGCAGGGCGTTCGCACGCCTGCGGTTCATTCGGTCGATCTTGAGCGCGGTTATATGCTGCTTGAAGATTTCGGCGATACTCTTCTTTATTCCGGCCTGCAGCAGCCAGCACTTGGCGATCACAATATTGCAGTGCAGGCGGTCGAGCAGGGTGAAATACGGGCCCATGTTCAGAATCTCTACACAACTGCCATAGATGCTCTGTTGGCACTGCAAAGCACCCAGGTGCCTGAGGAGTATCCACTCCCGGCCTATGATGCTGAACGTTTGAATATGGAAATGGGACTGTTCCCGGAGTGGTGTCTGCGTCAGCTGTTGGGTATGGAGCTGGCGGAAGATGAGCAGAACCTGCTTCAGAACCTCTTTCAGCGTTTCACTCAATCCGCCCTAGAACAGCCGATAGTGCCGATTCACCGGGACTATCATTCCCGCAATATTATGATGCTGCCCGACGGGCTTGGGTTGATCGATTTTCAGGATGCCCTGATGGGGCCGGTGACCTACGATCCGGTGTCACTGCTGCGGGATTGTTATATCGATTGGCCGCAGGCTCGGGTGTATGAGTGGCTCAATCACTTTGCTGCTCGCTCACCTCATCTACAGAGTGTTCCCAAAGAGCAGCTTTATCAGTGGTTTGACTGGATGGGCGCTCAGCGCCATATCAAGGTGCTGGGTATTTTTGTGCGGCTGTGGTTGCGGGATGGAAAGACCGGTTACCTCAAAGACCTTCCCCGGGTCTATGCCTATGTGCGCTGGGTTTGTAACCGTTATAGTGAACTGGACGATATGCGCTGCTGGCTTGATAGTGAGGTTCTGCCTCGTTTGCAGCAACAGAACTGGTGGCAGGATTACCAGCTGAAGGACTAAGACCGGAATGGCTCATCAGAGCAGCATAAGTATGAAAAGTGGGAATCGGCCAAGGGTGGCTATGATACTGGCGGCAGGCAAGGGCACACGCATGCGCCCCCTGACTCTGGATACGCCCAAGCCGTTGCTGCCCGCTGCGGGCAAGCCTTTGATTGTCTGGCATATTGAGAAGCTGGCAGCAGCCGGATTTCAGCGGGTTGTTATCAATCACTCCTGGCTGGGGGATAAGCTGGAAGCGGCTATTGGTCATGGCGACCGCTGGGGCATTGAGATTGTCTGGTCCCGAGAGCCGGAACTGCTGGAAACCGGGGGCGGGCTTTATAAGGCTTTGCCCCTGTTGGGAGATAACCCGTTTCTGGTGGTTAATGGTGATGTGTTTACTGATCTTGATTTCACGGCATTAACCCTGCCAGATGGTAAACTGGCTCACTTGGTACTGGTGGATAACCCAAGTCACAACACCAATGGTGATTTTGCTCTGCAGGGTGGGAATGTCTCAAGGGGTGAATTCGGTCAAGGCAGCGAAGGGGAACAGCTGACCTTTTCCGGTGTCAGTGTTTTATCACCTGCGCTACTGGCTGATCAGAACGGTGGCGCTTTTCCGCTGGGGCCATTACTGAAAGATGCGGCCTCCGAAGGAGCGATCAGTGGTCAGCACCATAAAGGTTACTGGTTGGATGTAGGTACACCTGAGCGACTGCAGACGCTTGAGCAGGATCTGTTGAATGGCTTAGCTTCTTAGCCCAAGGTTAATTCTGGTTAAGCTTCTCGTTGAAAAAGTAGCGTATAACATAGGAGTTCCGGATAATCGCCGGATAAAAGAATTGGAATGACAGCTGTCGGCGAATTTGCTTTATGTGGATAAGAACTGTTCTGTTTGCTTTTCTCGGCTTCCTGTTTGGCGGGCCGTTTGGCGGTATTATGGGGGCGGTATTTGGCGCATGGCTGGATAGCAAGAACCAGGGGCCAAGAGTTGTTTATGGTCGCCAGAGTGCCAGCCGTCAGCGCCAGACTCAGACGGCCTTTTTTGAGGCCACCTTTATTACCCTTGGTCGTCTCGCCAAGGCCGATGGCCGAGTCAATGAAGAAGAGATTCAACTGGCCACCGCATTGATGGATCAGATGCGCCTGAATCCTGAGCAGCGTCAGCAGGCTATTCATCTGTTTAACCAAGGCAAGGATGGCGTGCCTATTGGTGATGTGCTTGAGCGTTTTCGTCGGGCCGCCGGTGGCAGCCTGATTCAAATGTTTCTGGAGATTCAACTGCAGTCTGCCTGGGCGGATGGGCAGATCTCCAATGCCGAGCTGAATGTGCTGCACGAAGTGTGCAGTCATCTGGGTGTAAACCGGATGACCTTTGAAATGCTGCATCAGCGTTTTCAGGCACAACGGGCCTTTTACTCCCATTATGCCGGTCAGGGTGGTTTTGGTGGTGGCTCACAGGGAGGCCAGGGCGGTCAGTGGCAGCCACGTTCCAGTGTGAATGAACTCAAGGAAGCTTATGCAACACTGGGCGTTGAAAGCACCGCCAGTGATCGGGATGTGAAGCGTGCCTGGCGTAAGCTGATGAGTGAACATCATCCGGATAAATTGATCTCCAAAGGCTTGCCGGAAGAGATGATGGAAATGGCCAAGCGCAAAACCCAGGAAATTCAGGCCGCTTACGATCTGATCGTGAAGCACCGCAAAAACAGTTGATATACAAAAGAGCAGCCCAGGCTGCTCTTTTTTGTTTTAGGGTTCAATTGACTGGCAACCCAATGCCCTATTTTAATTTGTCGCTCCCTTGCTCTATGCAGCTTGCTCTATACAGGTTGATAGAAGTAGGCAGGCAAGAGGATCACAAGATGGGGATAAAAGTTGTTGAACTCTGCAGCGTTCGCTTTATAACATGGGCGAAAAACCAGCCAAGAAAAAATGACTAATGCAGACCAGTAGCAGGGAATCGATCGAATTCTATGTGCGACGTGGGTTTTGGGGTGAGGAATCTCTGGAGAGCCTGTTCCGGCGTACCGTAGCTATCCATCCCGGGCGCCTCGCTCTGATAGACCCTCCTGACCGTGAATCCTTTACCGAAAATCCCCCCCGCAGCCTGACTTACAGCGACCTGTTCTCTGCCGTGCGTGATGTCAGTGCCAAGCTGCTTGCGGCCGGTTTGAAAAAAGATCATGTCGTTGTGACCCAACTGCCGAATACTGTTGAGACCGTCATTCTGTATCTGGCGGTGGCTCGCATCGGTGCGCTGTTGTGTCCGGTCGCTGTTGATCAGTCACAGGCCTGCCTGGCGGAAATATCCCTGCAGCTTGATCCGTTTATGTACGTCGGCTGTCGTTACAAGCATCGGGATCTGATCAGACAGGCCGCAACCTGGCTGCCTGAGTCGTGTACTTTTGCCAGCTTTCATCCCGATGAAGACAGTGACGTGATCAGTCTGTCGATTGATGAACCTGCCTCTCCGGATCAGATTCGGCTGCTGGGGCAGATTATGGATGCCAACCTGGTCACGCCGAACGAGGTGTTCACTCTGACCTGGAAACGCCATGTGGATAAGCACCCGGCTATTCCCCGTACCCATAACCAGTGGTTTGCCCTGGCTTCTTTTATTTACGAAGGTGCGAGTCTGAGAAATGGCGATGCCCTGCTGTGTGCTTTCCCATTGTCGGAAGCCTCCGGTATTGGTGCCTTTCTTTATAACTGGTTGATGGCAGGTGGACGTCTGGTGATGGCGGAGACTCTGTCTCCTGAGAACCTGTTGCAACAGATCAAAGATGAGAAGATCACCTGTGCCGGTATACCTCCACAGGCTCTTACCGAGCTGGTGCAATCTGGTGAAGATCTGTCGTCTGTCAGAAGTGTGATCACCGGCTTTGCTCAGTTGGATACGGATATTGTTCAGCAGCTCTCATCGGAAAGTGGTTTAACCGTGCTGAACTGTTACGGAACCAGTGAAGGGGCCAGCCTGCTGACGTCTCCTGTTGATCGTTGCAGCAACTGGCAGGAATACCTGTTCCCACGCTTCGATGGTTTGACGGATGGCTGGAACAGCCGTATGTCTCGAATGGTCAGCACCCGTTTGCGGGTGCCCGGGCAGAACACGGAAATCACTGAGCCAGGGCAGCCAGGGGAGTTATTCGTAAAGGGACCTTCGCTGTTTGATCATTATTACGTAGCCAGTGAACGTTTTACTGAAGAGGATGAAGTCGAACATCCGTTCTGCGAAGATGGTTATCAGAAGACCGGTGATCTGTTCGTAATTGATGAAGAAAACCCCCGCTTTTACCGCTTTGTCGGTCGCCTCGATAAGCAAGTTAGCTAGGTCTTTAAGGGACAGGTGAGTGCACTTTGTGTGCTCGCCTTCTCTTATAGGATTCGCCTATTGTCCTCATAGAAATTCTTAACCGCGAAATCTGAAAATATTGATTTGAATCAATGGTTAAGCTCAACGCTGCGGAGTAAATTTCAACTCAAGTTGAACAACGCTTCTCTTCTCTCTGGTGGCTTTAATATGTGCTGAGCCCGTGGTTGGAAGAGTGACTAGCAGGAGCAAGACCATGAGCATTAAAGGCATTCAAATTACTTCCGCAGCCAACAACGGCCTGGAAAACTCTTTCTGGCTGCTGGATGAAGATGCACAGCAGGCACGCTGCATCTGCGTGAAGGACCAGATTTTTGCTCAGGACGAGATTGTTAAACTGGAGCAGCTGGGTGCTTTTGAATACCGTGAAGTCGCTCTGCAGAATACACCGGTTCGTGAAGGTGGCCAGCATCTGAACGTAAACGTGATGTCCCGCGAGATGCTGGAAGATGCGGTGGCCAATCCGGCCAACTACCCATCTCTGACTATCCGTGTATCCGGTTATGCCGTACGCTTTAACTCTCTGACGCCAGAGCAGCAGCGTGACGTTATTACCCGCACCTTCACCGAATCCATGTGAAGTGTGAATTAGGGTTTATAGCCTGAATAAGACAAGCGCTGATTGTGGTGAGCAATCAGCGCTTTTTGTTGTTTCTGTTTCTGGTTGAGTGCGATCAGGCTACAGCCATCGCAACATCTTCTTCGGGCGAAGGCTCGACGATTTCTGGAGCGTCGTGCTCAAGAAGCGCGCGCATATGATCTTCTGAGTTCCAGTTATCCAGCCAGCGTTCCAGGTTCAGTGTCGGCATCGGTTCAGCAATGCCAAAGCCCTGCACCAAATCACATCCCAGGCGTTGCAGCGTGATAATCTGCTGCTGGTATTCCACGCCTTCCGCAACAACCCGGCAGCCAAAGATTTCAGCCAGTTTGAGAATGCTGGTGAGAATCTCAACATCGACATCATTGCTCAGCATATTGCTGACAAAGCTGCGATCGATCTTCAGTTCTGTCAGTGGCAGCTGACGCAGGTAGGTCAGAGAAGAATAGCCGGTGCCAAAATCATCCATGGAGAAGTCGATACCGATCTCCGAGCATTGCAGAATAATATTGCGGACATAATCTATATCCTGCAGGGCGCAGCTCTCGACGATTTCAAGGGTTAGCGTGGAGCGTCTGAGGGAATACTTGTTGGCCAATCGGTTCAAAGTGGCAAAGAACGAAGGGTGCATCAAGTGATGGGCGTTAATGTTAACGCTGACAGCCATGTTGATACCTTGCTTATACCATTTCTGAATCTGGCTGATCGCCGTCTCGATTACCCATTCACTGACCTTAATCCCGATGGGGCTCTGCTCCAGCAGCGGCATGAACTCGCCAGGGAGCAGAAGGCCGCGTTCAGGGTGGTTCCAGCGAATAAGGGCTTCCGCACCAATGACCTGCTCGTTCTTCAGGTTCACTTGTGGCTGATAGTAGAGAACAAACTCATTTTGCGTCAGTGCACGCTGCACCTGATCCAGCTGCAGGTATTGTTCACCCTGCATGGGTGTGCTGTGATGTTCGTAAACCTGTGAGCAGTTCTTGCCCTTGGCTTTGGCCTCGGCGAGAGCAAACTTGGCTCGACGTATGAGTTCATCACTGGAGATAGCTTCACCCTGGGCAAAGAACGCAACCCCGATACTTGCAGAGAGCTTAACAACGGCCTGCTCGATAATCATAGGTTGTGTTGCTGCTTCCAGCAGGCGATGCAGGATCTTGAGAACTTCACTCTTTTGTTCAAACAGGGGAATCAGACAGATAAATTCATCTTCCCCCATACGTGAGAGCGTATCGCCTTTTCTCAGTTCACTTAAAAAGCGCTGGGAGAATGTTTTCAGCAGTTCATCGCCGGCACTATAACCAAACTGATTGTTGATGGGGCTAAAGTCATCAATATCCAGACAGACAACAGCTGAATAGCCCTGCGCCCAGGCATTGGTTTCCATGGCCTGCTTTAAACGCTCTTCAAGGACAATACGGGTTGGCAGGCCGGTTAATGAATCTCGGGCTACCTGCCGTTTTAGATCCGCTTTGATGTCTTCAATCTGTTCTGCGCTATCAGCGCAGGCTTTTGTAGCCTTGGCATATTCTTGCCAGCGACGATAAGCAAACCAGCATAGAAAAATAGGAGAAATGAGAAGAGCACCAACCACCTTATCAACCATCACGTGGTTATGGAGGGCGATATAATCATTAAGCCTTTCAAAGAAATTGAGAAAGCCTAGAGCAACACCGAGTGAAACAATGCAGATTGTTGAAAATATAGCATCTTGTAGTTCGGTTGATTTGTTGGGGGAGGCGGGCGAATTCATTGGTTAAAAAATCGACAGAAAGGATCTTTGGGGGGAGCCTATAAATTAAACGGCATGCTTGTTGAAATGAAGTATGTATTTTCGCTTTCTTTATAGGTGTGTTGTGAAGTGTCTTTGATGAAATTATTTAAACAAGCTGCTCAATTTATTTTGGGCAGCTTGTTTATTTAATGATCAGGCGCGAACGAGTGGTGGTGTAAAAGTTTTATCAATCAGCCTTTGCGTTATTCTTTCTTCACGCTTGATGAGCTTATTGCCTTGCGATTTTTTATTATGTGCGTAGCCAGCAATCCACTCTTCAAATTTTGTTGCAGGGAGTGGTTTAGAGATAAGGTATCCCTGAGCGAAACCAAATCCCATTTGAGAGAGCATTTTGTATTGTTGATCTTTTTCGACACCTTCGATGACTACGCGGCATCCAAAGACCTGAGACAATTTATGGATGCTTTTCAGAATCTCGACATCCTGTTCGCTCGTTAAAATGTTTTGGATAAAGGTGCGATCGACCTTTAGTTCAGACAAAGGAAGTTGTCTCAGGTAGCTTAAAGAGGAATAGCCTGTCCCAAAGTCGTCCATAGAGAAGGCAATGCCAATATCTGCGCACCGGATAATAATATCCTTAACATGGTTTATATCCTGGAGTGCACCATTCTCAACAATCTCCAAAACCAGAGATGATTTCTTGAATGGATACTTCTCTGACAGAGCTTTGACCTTTGAGAAAAAGGACGGATGCATCAAGTGATAGGGACTTATATTAACGCTGATCGCGATATCCAGAGCCTGCTCATTCCATAATTGCAGTTGAGATAGAGCGGTTTCCAGCACCCATTCCCCAAGTTTGACTTCGAGGACATTGTTTTCGATAGCCGGTAAAAAATCTCCCGGCAATTGGAGCCCTTTCGTGGGATGATTCCAGCGGATTAAAGCTTCTGCGCCAATGACCTTATCTGACTTCAGGCTGATCTGTGGTTGGTAGTTAAGAATAAATTCATTGTTATCCAAGCCGTGCTGAATCTGCTCCAGAAGCTGATGACGTTCTCGAAATGCTGAGACGGAACGGGGCTCATAAATCATATAGCAGTTTTTGCCCTTCATTTTCGCATCATACAAGGCAAAGTCTGCTTGACGGATTAACTCATCATTGGTCGCTTTTTCATCACAGTGGCAGAAGGTCACACCAATACTTGCGGAGATGCGAACCTGGGTGCTTTCAAGTTCAATCGGCAGTGCAGCTTCCTGCAGAAGTCGATCAAGAATACGCAACGCATCGCTCTTGCTTGAAATAGAGGGCAGCAGACAGACGAATTCATCACCACCGATGCGAGAAATGGTATCGCTTTTACGCACAGCTTGAGAAAAGCGGTCGGCAATTATGGCCAGCAGCTTGTCTCCTGCACTATGCCCGAGTTGATCATTAATGGCTTTGAAGCCGTCAAGATCAATATAGGCAATAGCGCAGATGGTTTCTGGCTTCGGAGTATTGTGGGCGAGCTGATTCAGGCGATCTTCAAGAAGTGCACGGTTGGGGAGACCGGTCAGGGAATCATGAGTGGCCTGATACACCAGATCCCGCTGAGCGTTCAGCAGGCTTTCTTCGTGTTTGAGTCGGAGCTGAAGTTCAAAGCTTTTCTCCTGCCAGCGTCGGTAGGAGTACCAGCCAAGGAATGCCGGGGAGATCAAAAAGCAGATAATAATTTCATCCAGTTCCCAACTTTCATGACTTCGAGTGAAGAGTACAAGCCTTTCAAAGGCGTCGAACTCAGAGAAAATGAGTCCTAAACAGAAGATACAAAGGATAGAAGCGAAGGCGTCTCTGAACTCAGGGGTACGGGTTGAAAACCGGATTGGCAGCATTGGTTATAAAGTCGGCAAAATAGGTATAAATCTGTAGTGGTGCCTGCGTATTAGATGGCTTTATTGAGCTGAGTGGAAGCGTTTTTTGCGATTTGTTGTGCTTTATAAGTGGAGGTGCTTTTTGAAGGATATAGTTGGTTGAAAATCGTCCAGAAGAGGCTTCTGGACGATGATGGTGATTTATAAGCTTTTGAGTGTTTTATCAAGAACCGGCCAGATATTAGCAAACAGCATAGGTTGGGCTTCAGCTGTCGGGTGAATGCCATCCGGCTGGTTCAGCTTTTCCATGCCGGCTACACCATCAAGGAAAAACGGCAGTAGTTGCACATCGTACTCTTTGGCAAGATCGTGGTAGATCTTATTGAAGCGTTGGGTATAGGCCGGGCCATAGTTAGGCGGCATCTGCATTTCAAAGAGTACGACAGGAATCTTTCGTTCTTTCAGTAGAGCCAACATCTGTTGAAAGTTGTTACGAATGGCTTTCAAAGGTGTTCCGCGCAGGCCGTCGTTGGCACCAAGCTCGAGCAAAACCAGATCAGGTTGGTGGCGATCGAGCGCCGCTGGCAGCCGTGCTAGACCGCCTGATGAAGTTTCCCCACTAATGCTAACATTTGATACTTGCCATTGCGGGTAGTTCTCACGTAGCTTGCTCTTCAAGAGCGTCACCCAGCCCTGATCAATCTCAAGACCGTAGGCAGCACTCAGGCTGTCACCAAAAACCAACAGGTTTTTTTCATCGGTGGACGATCTGCTGGCAGTGCTGACAAGTAAAAAAGAAGTGAATATAAGCAGGAGCAGGGCACGGCCGCGTATGACTGATTCCAATTTATCCAACAGTGAAACCTTCAATGTAACCCCCGGTGATTCTGGTCGTACGGATACCACGCTGGCTGTTGCGGCCCAGGGCCTGACAAAACGAGTCACAGCCCGCAGTGGCGAGCTCACTATCTTGTCTGGCCTTGATCTGCAGATCAAGCAGGGTGAAGCTGCAGCAATTGTCGGCACCTCCGGCTCCGGGAAGTCCACTCTGCTGGGCTTGCTGGCTGGGCTGGACAGCCCGACCGAGGGCGAGATTCAACTGGCAGGCACCCGTATCGATAATCTCGATGAAGATGACCGGGCCCGGGTTCGTGGCCAGTCCGTGGGTTTTGTCTTTCAGGCGTTTCAACTGCTGCCCAACCTGACCGCACTGGAAAACGTAATGTTGCCGCTGGAACTGATCGGGCGCAGCAATGCCATGGAGCGGGCCAAAGAGTTACTTGAGCGTGTTGGGCTGGGTGAGCGTCTTGATCACTACCCCAAGCAGCTTTCCGGTGGTGAACAGCAGCGGGTAGCTATTGCCCGGGCTTTTGCCGGTGAGCCTCGCATCCTGTTTGCCGATGAACCAACGGGTAACCTGGATGAAAATACCGGCGAGAAAATTATCGAACTGTTATTCCAGGTGAATCGTGAAAAGAACACGACACTGGTGTTGGTGACCCACGATATGGATCTGGCTCGCCGCTGTGAGCGTATATTACGTCTCCATGGTGGTGTACTGGACGAAGTGACCGCAGAAGAAAAAGGCCCGCATCTGGGAGAGGCGGTATGAGTCAGATGTCTGCCATACGTAATTTGGCTCTCTCCTGGCGTTTTATGATCCGTGACTGGCGGGCTGGAGAGTTGTGGCTGCTGGTCCTGTCCATTCTTATGGCCGTCTCGGTCAGTACCGCTATTGCCTTGTTCAGTGATCGGCTGCAGCTGGCTCTTGGGCGGCAGGTGGCGGAAGTGCTGGGCGCGGATATGATGATTCGCAGCCCTCGCCAACTATCCGAACAGGTGGCTGCTGAGATTAAAGTGCAAGGGCTCCGGCGCTCGGAAGTGCTTGAGTTCCCTTCTGTGGTGATGGCCGGTGATGAGATGCACCTGGTTTCAGCCAAGGCCGTTGAAAACAATTATCCACTGCGGGGGCATATTAGAACGGCCCCCGAGCCGTTTGCTGCCGATGAGGCAGTCTCCGATACACCGGCTCCCGGTGAAGCCTGGCTGGAGCCAAGGCTGTTCCCGCTCCTGGGGGTGAAAGTCGGTGATACCGTGACTCTTGGTGCCAAGGATCTGGTAGTGACCCGGGCGATTACTCTGGAGACCGATCGGGGCGGAGACTTCTACAGCTTTTCTCCACGGCTGATGTTCAACTTTGCTGATGTGGAAGCCACGCAAGTGGTGCAGCCGGGTAGTCGGGTCAGCTGGAAGATGTTGCTGGCCGGCGAGCCTGATCAGTTAAAAGACTTCGAGGCATCAGTGAAAGAGAAGCTGGATGCCAGTGAGCGTCTGGTTCTGGCTGACGACAGTCGTCGTGATCTGCGTAACTCTGTTGTAAGGCTCAAACAGTTCCTTGGCCTGGGCAGTATGGCGGCCATTGTTCTGGCCGGTATTGCTATAGCCATGGCCAGCCGGCGGTTTGCCGAACGCCGGTTTGATAACTCCGCGATTATGCGTTGCTTTGGCGGCAGCCGTCGTCAGGTGCTGAACCTGTTGATTGGTGAATTGGTATTGCTGGCAGTGCTGGTCGCTATTCCCGGTGTCTTGCTGGGATGGTTGTTGCAGTCGGGCCTTGTTGTCTTGTTGAAAGGTGTTCTGCCTGCCTGGCTGCCACAGCCCGGTCTGCTGCCACTGTTTGTTGGTGGCGCAACAGGTGTAGTGACCTTGCTGGGCTTTGGTCTTGCTCCTTTGCTGCGACTTCAGCATGTGACTCCCCTGCGGGTGTTGCGCCGTGATCTGGTGCCGGCACCAGCCTCGTCCTGGCTTGTTTATGGCTTCTCGCTCACCGCGATGGTTCTGCTGCTCTGGTATTACACCGGACAACTGTTGATGACGGTCGGTCTGGTTTTGGCGGGTGCAGCCATTCTGGTGGCAGTCTCTCTGCTTGTGAAGTTGTTACTGCTGCAACTGAACCGCAAGGGGCAGAGTAAACCTATGCCGTTGTACTGGCGGCTGGGCTTCCAGCGCATTGTGCAGGAGAGCGGGCATTCCACAGCGCAGCTGCTGGCCTTCTCACTGACCTTTATGGCCATGGCGATTGTCTTGGCGCTGCGCACCGATCTTCTGGATCGCTGGCAGCAGGATCTTCCGGAAGATACGCCGAACTACTTTGCCCTGAATATCCAGCCGGCGGAAGTTAAAGGTTATCGTCAGTTCCTGGAGAGCAAGGAGATTGCTACCGACAGTCTCTATCCAATCGTCCGTGGTCGTCTGGTTAAAATTAATAATGTTGATGTGCGGGAAGCGGTATCCAAGGAAGAACGTGGCCATAACTCCCTGAATCGTGAGTTGAATCTGACCTGGTCTGATACCCTGCCGGAGACCAATGCCATTCTGGAAGGTGAGTGGTGGCAGGACGGACAGAAGGACGGTATCTCAATTGAAGAGGAGCTGGCCGGGCATCTGGGCATAAAGATGGGTGATAAGCTGTCGTTTATGATTACCGGCCGCCCATTGGAAGGAACGGTGACCAGTATTCGTAAGGTGGAGTGGGAATCCTTCCAGCCAAACTTCTACATCATTTTCCCGGAAGGTGTTCTGGATAACTATCCGGCATCCTGGCTGAACAGTTTCTATCTGGATACGGAGGACAAGGTATTGCTCAACAGTCTGATTACCCAGTTCCCGACATTAACTCTGCTGGATCTGGATTCTGTGATCAGTCAGGTGCGAGCCATGCTGGAGCAGTCCGTTGTCGCTGTGGAAGCAATGCTGGTGGCATTGCTGCTTGCTGGTTTGCTGGTGATGGCATCGGTTATCGAGTCCAGTATTGATTTGCGGCTTCAAGAAGGTGCGTTGATCCGGTCGCTGGGTGGTACACGACGTCAGCTGTTAATAATGCAGGCCGGTGAATTTGTTCTGTTCGGTGCGGTTTCAGGTGTGATTGCCACTGCCGGAACGGAGCTGTGTATCTACTGGTTAAATACCCGGGTGTTTGAGTTGCCATGGCAGCCATTGTGGTGGCTGTGGATTACTTTACCCGTTGCGGGAGCCTTGGTTATCGGCTTTGCTGGCTGGCTGGGTGTGCGTCGCATCATACGACAACCGCCTTCAGTTATTTTGAAAGAGTTGTGAGTTATTTTGAATCAGGTTAAAAAATAACCAGCTGGTTTCCACCCTTGAGCCGTCAGGGGTGGAAATGTTATCCACAGGATTTTCAGTGAGTTGATCACCGCTGCTGTGGAAAACAGAGACTCCTCACATCCTGCGAGTTAATCCTTTCTACTTTTGATCACTTTTTAGCAGATCCTGTAGACCATACGTGAACTGTGCATCCAGGTTTATTGACCTGTGCCGGTGAAGTTGCCGAATACCTCTTTTTTGAGCGCAACAGTGAAGGGTGTAGTTTTGAATCTGCCTGCTTTTGTTCGTTATGTGTTTGATTGTCGATTATCTGCTGTTTGCTTTATTGCGTTTATTTTATAGATAAATTACTTAGTGGTGATCTACGTCAACTGTCTGTCAATATGTCCGGCGTGCGCGTAAAAACCGATTGTTTGTGTGTGGTGCGTACATACAGAATTCGGTAGTTACTATTGATCAGGGAGTGGACAGAATGCTGTCTGCTGATAATTTTAAATTAATTGATAAAACCACTTTTTTTGGGGCAGTCCTGTTGCTGTTGGGGGTTGTTATTCCCCTGGCTATTTGGCCAGAGCAGGGTGCGTATTGGATTGCCGGTGCCAAAACCATCATGACCGACAAGTTCGGTTTCCTTTATCTGGCTCTTGGTTTAGCAGCCATCTTTTTTGCTATCTACATCGTCTTCAGTGATATCGGCCAGATCAAGCTGGGTGATCCTGATGAGGAACCGGAATATGCGACAGCCTCCTGGGCAGCGATGCTGTTTTGTGGTGGTATTGGTGCCAGTATTCTCTACTGGGGCTGTATCGAGTGGGCCTATTACTACCAAAGCC
The DNA here is from genome assembly GCF_900174585.1 of Parendozoicomonas haliclonae. Lineage (GTDB taxonomy): Bacteria > Pseudomonadota > Gammaproteobacteria > Pseudomonadales > Endozoicomonadaceae > Sansalvadorimonas > Sansalvadorimonas haliclonae. Next base: position 557,832 of record NZ_FWPT01000001.1, read on the forward strand.
CGCCGTTTCAGCTGGAGCCGGGTAGCGAAGAAGCCATTCGCTGGGCTGCCACCTACGGTATCTTCCATTGGGGGCCTATTGCCTGGGCCATCTATCTGATTCCCGCTCTGCCAATTGCCTACTTCTACTATGTCCGCAAAAAGCCGGTATTAAAGATCTCTGCTGCGCTGATGCCGGTTATCGGTGAGGATCGCAGTAACGGTTTGCTGGGCAAGCTGGTCGATGTGCTGTTTATTTTCGGTATGCTCGGAGGTGGTGCCACCACACTGGGGCTGGCTGCACCATTGATTACCGAAGGTGCCAATATCCTGTTTGGTGTTCCCAAGACGACAGGTGTCCAGGTTGTGGTACTGATGATCTGCACCAGCATCTTTGCCTATTCGGCCTATGCCGGGATGGATAAGGGCATCAAGGTACTCAGTAATATTAATTTCTGGGGTGCCATGGGACTGCTGGCCTTTGTGCTGGTGACTGGCCCGACCATATTTATGCTGGAAACTGGCCTGGACTCTCTTGGCCGGATGATGACCAATATCTTCCATATGGCGACCTGGGCAGAACCGTTTGGGGGTTACGGCACCTTTGAAGATACCCACTTTCCACAGGACTGGACCATTTTTTACTGGGCCTGGTGGTTGGTGTTTGCGCCGAGTATGGGGTTATTTATTGCCCGTATTTCCCGTGGCCGGACTATCAAGCAGATGGTGAGTGGTTCCATCTTCTTTGGTTCGCTGGGTTGTGCGCTATTTTTTATGACCCTCGGTAACTTTGGTCTTTCGCTGCAGTTGTCTGGTCAGGTTGATGTTGTTGGTATTCTGAACACGGAGGGGGCTAACAAAGCGATCTTCACTATTCTGGAGCAGCTGCCAATGTCCAACCTGGTGATCGCCGTTTTTACTCTGCTGTGCATTATTTTCACGGCGACAACCTTTGATTCCATCTCCTTTATTCTGGCGTCTGTGGTACAGAATAATGTCACTGAAGATCCAATGCGCTGGAATCGTTTGTTCTGGGCTTTTGCTCTGTCCTTCCTGCCGGCAGTGCTGATGTTTATGGGCGGTCTCTCTACCTTGCAAACGGCGGCTATTGTTGGCGGTCTGCCGTTGCTGGTGATCACTGTCATGTTGATGGTTTCGGCAGTGCGGGCGGCTTCTCTTGATCTGATGTGCCAGGAAGACTATTCCGATCCGGTGATCAATATCGAAGATCTGCCGGATGTGGATCCATGGTCCCGCGAAGGTATGGCACTGGCGACGTTTGAACAGCTGCGTGATGAAGCCATGGTTGCCGCCAAAGCCGAGAAGAAGGCGATGGAGCGGGTCTGGAAAGTCAAACGCAGAATCCGCGAGCAGGCACTGGAGCGTGGTCGCTCAGGTCTGGAACTCGGGGACGCCCCGGATGAGCTGTTGGCCAGACTGAATATTCTGACCGAGCAGGCTATGACTGCGAAAGATCGTAAGCAGCATGCCTCTGAGGCAGCTCAGCAGGCTCGCTGTGCCTTTAATGAGTTGATGCGGGAAAAGGAAGAGCGGGAGTGTGGCGGTGTCGAGGCCGCATCCGCTTAAAATAATATAAAGCTCGTGTGAAGTTTGGGGTGGCCGTCAGGCTACCCCTTTTTTTGTTATACGACTATTTATAAATATGCTGTGGCTAAGGAGGTTCGAGCGTACTGAAACTGTTGTCAGCCTTTCAAAACCGCGTAACGCGCGTTACCTCTATAAAGCCCCCCTCTCTCATCCCAATGATTGATAGCCGCGCTGAAATGATATGCCGTGCGCCCCTCTGAGATCCTGACAATGGCCGCTTCACTGAAGAAATCCTCGTTGTTGATGTTCTTGCGGCAACTCATTTGGTGCTCAAGTACAAAACAGATCCTGTACATGAGGGGCAGATTTTTTTGAAGGTATTCTGGTGTCAATTCTGGGAGTATTTTGTCTAGCCGCTGTTCCATCGCTTTATAGCAACAAAGAAACATCAGCTGGTTAGTACACACGAGTGACTCTGCCAAATTAAGGTGCGCCAGATTATCCTGTTCAACATAGGAAGCCTGCTTGACCGCACAGCGCGCAGATATGGAAATTAAAGCGGCAGTACCATCATAGGCCTTTATGATTTGATCTCCTCCTCCGTTTGATAATTGAATGTCGTCTTTTAAAAACATGGCCTCAGGTTTATAGCCAGATAAAAAATCCCTTGCCCACGTTGTTATATCGGTTTTCTGGTTCACTTTTGTTGTCCGTATTTCATCAGGACTATGAAAGTAGAAGAAAAAAAACGCGAAACAAGAGTGGGAAGCTCAACATGCCCTGATATCCATAAAACCGGTTACAAAGCCCTATTGTTATGAGATGGGACAGATAATCTCCGTTTTGCTAGGCTCTCACGCTCAGAATTATAACGATGTTGAGTAGTGGCTATGGACAGTTCATTGAACAAGAGCTTCTCACCACACGTGCGGCAGGTCTGTCTTTCCCGGCAAGACAAGTTGCGCCTGATCGCGCAGGGCGCAAGGGATATTCTTCCTCTGATACTTGCAGCCATACCTTTCGGAATCCTGTATGGCGTACTCGCTAAGGCGGGTGGGCTGTCGCTGGGGCTCACAATGGGTATGTCTCTGTTGGTATTTGCCGGTTCTGCCCAGTTTATAGCTGTTTCGATGATCGCTACCGGTGTGGCCTGGCCTGCGATTCTGCTCACCACCTTTTTCGTTAACCTTCGTCATATGCTCTATGCCGCTACTTTGGTTCCCCACGTGCGGCAGATGTCCGGATGGATGAAAGCCAAGATCGCCTTCTGGCTTACTGATGAAAGCTTTGCGGTGGTCTCCGACTGGCTGCGCAGAAATAAAGGCAAGCCCGGGCTGCAATGGTATTACCTCGGCTCCGGCCTGCTGATGTACGGCAACTGGCAGTTGTGCACATTTTTGGGTTTCTCCCTTGGTGAAGCCTTGCCGGGCATGGAAGGCTGGGGGTTGGAAGTGGCCATGATCGTAGCATTTGTCGGCATTGTTGCTCCGGCGCTGACCTCTGCTCCGGTCTGGATTACCGCCGCTGTTGCCGTTCTGGGAGGCGTACTGACCTGGGGCTGGCCGCATCAGAGTGGTTTGATGATTTCATCCCTTGTTGCTGTAGCGGCTGGTGTTCTGGCTGAGCGGCTGGCTGAAAGGAGAAAGGTATGAGTGCCTGGTGGCTGATTATTGGTATGGCCCTGATTACCTTCTCCATTCGCTATGTGCTGATCGCCACTTCCGGGCGCTGGCAATTGCCACAGGTTATGGAAACAGCGCTGAAGTATGTGCCGGTTGCGGTGCTGACGGTCATTATTGTGCAGACCATTATGGTGAAGAGCTCTTCTTCCGCAGGGTGGGAAGTGAACCCCGGTTTCCTGCTTTCTGCCCTTGTAGCCTTTGCTGTTGCGCGACTGACCAAAAGCCTGATGATAACCGTGATGGTCGGGTTGGTATGTTATGGCGGTTTTTATTACTTTCAGTTGTAGTTAGGGAGCTGCTGGTTCTGGTAATAAAAGTGTAAAAACTGTCCGCCGATATGATCGAGGTCAGATAACTCTTTGTAACCATTTGTTATAAGAAAAAATGGTTTCAACGGTAGTTATCCAATGTCGCATACAAATTCTTCAACTTTTGATGCTGCCCAGGACGATATGGTCAAGGCCGCATCAAAGTGGGAAATGCCCGATACCCTGCTGCTGATCTTCTTTATTGGTCTGATCGCCGCAGTTCTCACATATGTTATTCCGTCAGGTTCTTTCCAGACTGACACCATCAAATACATGGTGGACGGCGCAGAGAAAAGCCGAACTGTTATCGATCCGGACTCCTTTACCTACGCCTTGACCGAAGCCGGTGATAAGATTTTCGGCAGCGTAAAGCTGTTTGATGCCAGCGGCGGCCTCGGTCTGATGAACTTCCCGTTCCAGGGGCTGGTTTCCGGCAGTGCGGTCAGCGTAATTGTGTTCATGCTGCTGATCGGTGGTGCCTTCGGCATCGTGACCCAGACTGGCTCTATTGACCGCGGTATTCATCGCTTGATTGAAAGAACCCAGGGCAATGAACGTCTGTTTATTCCGATCCTGTTCTTCTTTTTCTCTCTGGGCGGTGCCGTGTTCGGCATGGGTGAAGAGGCGATTGCCTTCGCGCTGATTATTGCCCCGATGATGGTGCGCATGGGTTATGACGCGATCACCACCGTGATGGTGACCTATGTCGCGACCCAGGTCGGCTTTGCCACATCCTGGATGAACCCGTTCTCCGTGGTTATCGCTCAGGGCCTTGCCGGTGTGCCGGTGATGTCCGGTTCTACCTTCCGGATTATTATGTGGGCTGGCTTTACCCTGGTGGGTATTGGCTTTACCTATCTGTATGCCCGCAGCATCAAGAATAATCCGAAAGCGTCCCGCAGCTATTTGAGCGATGCCTACTTCCGTGATGGTGATCATGACAAGGCCGCCGAAACACAGTGGAGCCTGGGTGATACTCTGGTACTGCTGACCATCGCCGCCACCATGGTCTGGGTGATCTGGGGCGTGCTGATGCATGGCTGGTATCTGTCTGAGATCGCCTCCCAGTTCTTTGCCATGGGCTTTGTTGTTGGTTTGATTGGTGTCGTGTATCGCCTGAATGGCATGACGGCCAATGATGCTGCCAGCGCGTTCAAGGAAGGTGCGTCCATGATGATGGCACCGGCTCTGCTGGTTGGTTTTGCCAAGGGCGTTCTGCTGCTGCTCGGCGGTGGTATGGATACTCCGAACACGCTGAACACTATCCTGCACGGTTTTGGTTCTGTACTGAGTGGCTTCCCGGGCTGGTTGTCTGCATGGCTGATGTACGTCTTCCAGTCCTGCTTCAACTTCTTCGTAACCTCTGGCTCTGGTCAGGCTGCATTGACCATGCCGCTGATGGCTCCACTGGCGGATATCAGTGGTGTCACCCGTCAGGTTGCGGTTCTGACGTTCCAGCTTGGTGATGGTTTCACCAACCTGATCGTACCGACCTCTGCCTCTCTGATGGCCACCCTGGGTGTGTGTCGTGTGGACTGGCGTGACTGGGCGAAGTTCGTCTGGAAGTTCGTTTTGCTGCTGTTTGTGATCTCCAGTGTGATCGTGATATCCGCCCATATTGGCGGCTTTGCCTGATCAGTGCTGACAAACCAGATCCTGCAGTTTCAGCTGCAGGATCTGGTTTACTGTGAGTCCGGCTATGGCATAGAGTTGACTCTCTATAACAAAAATAAAATGGCCGGTCTGTGAAGTACCTCTGTATTGCCAGCACCTGGATCAACGCACTGCTGCTTGAGTTTGATTCCTGTGGTCTGGATACCGAACAACTGACGCAAGGGCTGCCTGGGTTTCAGGAGGGTCAGTTCTCCCAGAGTGATCGTCTCGATCTTCTCTCTGCCCGTATCCTTTGGCATCGTGCTGCCAAGCTTTCTAATGAGCCACTGCTTGGCGCAAGAATCGGTATAGGCAATAACTACCGAAGCTTTGGTGTACTGGCTCCGCTGATCTGGCACTCAGACACGTTGCGTGTGGCGCTTCAGAACGTCGCACAGTACCAGACGTTGATCAGTGAAAATGGAGCGTTTCGTTATGAACTCCGGGAGAATCCTGACCGGATAATCTTCACCTATGAAGAAACGCCACTGGCTCTGTCCTCTTCTCCCCAGCAGGTTCTCTCGGTCACGATTGCCTCCGTTCGACTGTTTCGGATGATGTCACCAGGCTCTATGGCGATTAAAAATATCTTTGTGCCTTCGGACTTTTCTGTGTCTGAACTGCAGAAGCTTATGGGGATCAGGGTTGAAACTCGGGGCATTCATTTTGGCTTTGAGGTGACCCTTGATCGGGACAGTTTGAATCAACCGATACCGGGTTGTGACAGCACGCTCTATCTTATGTCCCTTGAGTACGCCAACCAGTTGCTGGCAGAAAAGGAAGCGGGCAGCGATCTTATTCAGCAGGTTCGGCGCTATGTGCTCAGTCATGGTCTGGCCCGGGCAGAAATTGCAGGATGTGCAGAATCTTGCGGCACCTATCCCAGAAAACTACAGCGACAGCTCGAAGGTTATGGAACCAGCTTTCGTAAAATCAAAGAGGATGTTCTTAAAGAGAGAACCATTGCCGCGATGCACCAATCCTGTGAAATCAAAGAGATTGCAGACCTACTGGGTTATACCGAATTAAGTGGGTTTTATCGGGTCTTCAAAAGCTGGTTTGGAGTGACGCCGAAAAAGGCTATGAAGCAGGGTATTATCAGCACCGGAAGTCCGGCGCTTTATGGCTTGAGTGAAGAGCTGCCGCTATAAGAAACGGCAGCCTCGATAGGATGATCTCTCAGTTCTGTTCAATCGCACACTTTAACCGTTCCAGAGACTGCTCCGATTTTTCTTCCATGACCTTCTTGAAGTGCAGGGCATTCGCAGCCACTAAAGCAAAATTACGCAGGGTATAGTCCAGCGTGCGCTCAAATGTGGTCTCGGATGGGCCGGTGTTTTGTGTGCGGTAGGTCAGCAGAATCTGGCTGCCATTGGTGAGGTTGTCTGCTGAAGCCTGCCAGAGTGAACCGTGCTCAGCCTGTTCGACTTTCCAGACCAGATCGTTCTGTCCTGCCGGTGTCGAAACGGTTTCCGTAAAGGCATCCCCAGTCAACAGGGAACCTGTTCGTGGTGGTGCAATGGTTTCCGATTGCGGGTGCCATTCCGGCCAGCGGCTTACGTCCGAAGCATAGTTAAGAGCCTGGGCCGCAGGCTTGTTGATAACAATGGTGTTGACGATGGTTGTGGTAACCGGAAAGAACCAGAGTGTGGCAATAAACCAGACCATCGCAGGAAGGCGCACCAGCTCCAGCAGGAAGTACTGAGGTTTGTTTTCCAGCAGGCCAGTTGCTGCCACCACACCGCCCAGCAGAATCAAAGCGCCAGCCCCTTTGATAAAACCATCCAGCTGGGGTGACAGGAAGATAAACATAACCGCCGCAACAAAGGTCAGCAGTGTAGAAACACCGGCGTAGACTTTCTGAGTCGTCGTTGATTTTGGATCATATTTCTCCCTGTCAGCCGTGCCTTCCTTTTGCAAATGGTTGTGGGGCTCTACGCAGTCGGCCGGCCGCCAGCCTGTTGGCTTAAACCACAGGCCAATTTTGTCGGACCATTTCTTGGTATGGACAGCGTCACTGAACATGGTTCCCCAATGACGCAGATTCAGTTTAATCGGGCTCAGGCTATGGGTGGGATTGGTAGTTCCGTAATGGCAGGCTTCCGTAGCCAGCTCTGGCTGCCAGGAGCCAAACATACGATCCCAGATGACCAATGTGCCGCCATAGTTCCGGTCGATATAGATGGGGTTCTTGGCGTGGTGGACACGGTGACTGGATGGTGTTGAAAGAATGCCTTCTATAAAGGGAATACGATCGATCCCCTGGGTATGAATCCAGAACTGGTAGCCCTTCAGGATAACGAACTGTCCCAGAAACACCTCTGGTGGGCAGCCAAACAGAGCCAGTGGCAGATAGAATACCCATGAGAATCCGTACTGGAACGCACTCTGGCGAATAGCCGTGACGTAATTGAATTCTTCGCCCTGATGGTGACCTTCATGGGCGCCCCACAAAATGTTCCGCTCGTGGGCTATCCGGTGAAACCAGTAGTAACAGAGATCGGTGCCAAAGAAGAAGACGACCCAGGTTACGAGGCTGGCGGAGCTGAAATCAAACAGCCGAAAGTTATCCCAGATCCAGATAAATACGCCAAAGGTGTAGACCTTGAGCAGGGCTTCCGAAATCAGCAGGCAGGCTCCCATAGAGGCACTGGTTACGGAATCACTGTAAGTGTGGAGATTTTTGCCTTTGAGCTTCAGGGCCAGGTATTCGACCAGCATCAGCAGGAACAGCAGAGGAATCCCGACAGCGGCCATATTGTATTCAAACTCAACCATGTCATTGCCTTTGTTATTATTTTTTTAGGTTTCTCATAACTATTTAGTATGCCTGATCAAAACAGTATGTCTTTGCCAGTTTCGGACAGAAAGTGGACGTTTACGACACCAAAGAATGTGAAGGCTGGTTCAAATTAGACAATTCATCTCTATCCAGGCTCTTAGGTATAAGCTTCGTCCCTGTCAGGACGGGAGTGATCTGTTTATAATCCCGCAAGCGCTAAACAACAGAGTCTCAAAAGAGCCCATGAAAGATTTTCGCATCGCTCCCAGTATCCTTTCCGCTGATTTTGCCCGTCTGGGTGAAGAAGCACAGGCCGTGCTGGATGCCGGCGCCGATATGATCCATTTCGATGTTATGGACAACCACTATGTGCCGAACCTGACTTTCGGCCCAATGGTCTGCAAATCCCTGCGCAACTACGGCATCACCGCTGATATCGATGTGCATCTGATGGTGAAGCCGGTCGATGGCATGATCGAAGCCTTCCTGGAAGCCGGTGCCAGCTACATTACCTTCCACCCGGAAGCCAGTGAACATATCGACCGCAGCCTGCAGATGATCCGTGCCGGTGGTGCCAAAGCCGGTCTGGTGCTGAACCCTGCGACCGGTACCGATGTGCTGGAGTATGTGATGGACAAGCTGGATATGATCCTGCTGATGTCTGTGAACCCGGGCTTTGGTGGCCAGAAGTTTATCCCGTCCACCCTCGAAAAAGCGCGTAAGGTTCGTAAGCTGATTGACGACAGTGGATACGATATTCGCCTGGAGATCGACGGCGGTGTGGGCGTTGCCAATATCCGTGAAATCGCCGATGCCGGTGTGGATACTTTTGTTGCCGGTTCCGCTATTTATAATCAGGACGACTACGCAGCGGTGATCAGCCAGATGCGTGCCGAGCTGGCCAAATAAGCAGGCGGAACCATTATGCTGCTTCGCCAGATTTTTCATGGTGAACTGCCACAGCTGGTGATGTTTGATCTGGACGGAACGCTGGTCGACAGCGTTCCCGATATTGCCGTTGCTGTGGATGAAATGCTCACCGGTCTTAACAAACCACTGGCCGGTGTGGAAAAGACCAGCTACTGGATTGGTAACGGTGTACCGGTTCTGGTGCAGCGTGCGCTCCGTGATGCCAGTTATGAAGAACACGATATCGATTTCGACAGCGAGTTTTATCGGGATCAGCTGGAAGTTTTCAGCAAGGCCTACGATGCAAGCTGTGGCAAGTATTGTGAACTCTATGACGGTGTCGTCGATTGCCTCGAAGGGCTGAAAGCCCTGAATGTGCCGCTGGCGATTATCACCAACAAGAGTGAACGGTTTACCCACGATCTTCTGCAGAGTCTTAACCTGGAACACTACTTCGGCATGGTGATCTGCGGGGATACGTTGAAGGATGATCTCGGGCATGTCATTCGCAAGCCTGACCCAGCCGCGCTGCTGCATGTGGTTGATCACTATCAGGCACAACCTGCTCAGGTCTTGATGGTTGGTGACTCCCGCCATGATATTCATGCCGCAAAGGCGGTGGGGATTCTCTCTCTGGCCGTGCCTTATGGCTACAACCACGGTGAACCGATCGAACAGTTTGATCCGGATTATCTGGTGCCGTCACTGGCTGAATTAGTTCAGTAAGACACGTCTTCACAAAGGCTGTTAATTGTATTGGCAGCCTTTTTATTCCTTCTTCTCAAAGCAAAAATAGAACCGGTTCACAAAATATTTTATCTTGGTACTATTGTTCTAAATATGGTTTAGACTGTATTCACTGCTTGTGTGCGGATGTGTCAGTGCTGTTATCAGCAACGCTGTCATCAACTCTTGATCAATCTGTCACACACATGAGCTGCAATAAAAATAACAACAGGCTCGGAAAGCATTAGAGATAAGGACGTTTCTGTCCTCCTGCCGTACTCATTTTCCCTGGACATTTCCTTTTGGCCTTCAACAGGAGACGGGTATGGATTGGTCGTGGCTTACAGGTAAGTGGCACGGTTCGGACAGAGATGACTACAAACAACTGGATCATGCCAATGCCCAGTTATGGGGCGGCGGTGGCAATGACACGCTGATCGGCAAAGGTATTGGTGCCAAGGTCTGGGGTGGCAGCGGTGATGACCGTCTGGAAGCCCACGCAGCAGACGCCCGCATTTGGGGTGAAGATGGCAATGACCATGGCCGGGCCTGGGGAGCCAATGCTGAGCTTTATGGCGGCGATGGTAATGATGATCTGGCTGGCTTTGGCCTTCGTGCGGTTATCGAAGGCGGCAGCGGCGATGATGTTTTAACCGCTGGTGGTCTTTATGCTCGCATTGATGGTGGCAGTGGTAATGACACCATTGATGCCGTAGCCGGTTACGCAGAAATTACCGACCAATATGGAAATAACGTTGTAAAAAGTGCCGCCGGTGGCAATAACGTTCAGCTGGGTGATGGCAACAATGATGTCAGCCTGATCGGGCTGGCCAACGTCGTGTTGTTGGGGGATGGTAATAACACGGTAAATACACTGGCGGCAGGCAATGTAGTGATGACCGGCCATGGTGATAACACCATCAATACCGCCGGTGGTGCCAATTTTGTTGCTACAGGCAACGGTGCCGATAGTCTCAATGCGGCAGGTCTTGCCAATATCTTCTTTGCCGGTAACGGCGATAACACTTTTCTGGGCGCAGGCGGTGCCAACCTGATGGTGGCGGGCAGCGGTGATGATTTCGCTGCCGTTGCGGGTGGAGCCAATGTTGTTCTGGCCGGTGCCGGTGATAACTTTATTGCCGCTGCCGGAGCCGCCAACCTGGTAATGACAGGTGAAGGCGATGATTTTATTGCCGCTGCGGGCGGTGCTAATGCCCTGATCGCCGGCGATGGCAATAACACTCTCTCTGCTGCCGGAGCGGGTAACCTCCAGTATGCCGGTGCCGGCAATGACACTCTTATTGCTGGTGGCATGGTCAATCTGCAGCTGGCTGGCGATGGTGATAATTCACTGTTTGCTGTCGGACAGGGCAATCTGCAACTGGCAGGCAGCGGCAATGATTTTGCGGTTGCTTTGGGGCAGGCCAATATCGTTTCTACCGCCGCCGGTGCCGACAATATTGTCGCCGGAGGGCAGGGCAATATTGTTCACTCCGGTAATGATAACGACAGTGGTCTGGTGATTGGCCAAGTTAATGTCGTTAACACCGGTGCAGGTGATGACACCTTTGTTGTCGGTGGTCAGGCCAATATTGTGGTGACTGAAGCCGGCGACGATACCCTGCTGACGGCAGGCCAGATGAACCTGACGCTGGCTGGCTCCGGTGACGATAATCTCGCTGTTGTCGGACAGCACAATGTCACAGCTGCCGGTTCAGGCTCCGATATTATCTTCTCTGTCGGTGAGAATAATATTGTTCTTGCCGACAATGACTTCACGATTGATGCTCTCGATCTTCCTCTGTTTGGTCAGTACGGTGCGGGAGGCTCGGTCACTGTTTCAGCGACGGGAGCTGTTACGGGTTCCGGTTCTATCAAGGGGCTTGGTGGTGTTGGGGGAGAGTTTCTTTCCGGTAGCGTCGGTGGACTGGGTGGTTTTGCCCAGCCGCTGCTTGAAGGGTTGGGTGTGACTCTCAGTGGTTCATTGTCTGTTGATCTTCATGGTGAGATGGCAGCGGTGCTGCCAGAGCTGGAGTTCTCCAACCCGGATATGCCAGACTGGAGTTTTGATACTATAAATCTGCCGTCTATAGATGCGGATGTTCTGGATCAGGTGACTGGTATCGATTATCAGTTTGGTGAACTGGCCGGGCTTGATCTCTCGGTGCTTGAGCAGCTGCAATTGCCAGGTATCACTGTTCCATCACTGACTGTACCGAACTTCACTGATACCCAGCTGTCTTTTAACAATATTTCTGCCGATGTGGATTACAGCCTGAGCCTTGGCTTTGGCTCAACCGGTGCTAATGATATTGGCAGTGCCTTTACCGACTTGTTGGGTGGCGACACCTCGTTCAGTACATTTGCCGCATCAGGCCTGACCGGAATTCTGGATGCTCTGGATCTGAATGCCTTCCAGAACGGTAGCTTTACCCTTTCTCCGGAAGGTATTACCGATAGCCATACAACGGGCGTGGATCTGACATTTGCTACACCTTCCACCAGTTACAGTATTTTCCAGGCTCCGGAAGCACCGGTTGATCCGGGTACGGAATCCAGTGCTCCCAAGCCGGAGAGTGCAACGACTATTGTTGAGCTGCCGTCGTTTACTCTGCCCGAGTTAAGCGTGCCGGCCTTCCAGCTCAACAGCTTTGATCTGTCCGGTGTGTCGTCTGATCTGGCGAACACTTTGAGCGGACAGGCTCTTCTGGGGCAGACCATTCCTGACTTTACCCTGCCGGATCTCTCCACCCCGGCCTTTAATCTGCAGGATACCCTGCCAGATGGGCAGTTGGCCTTGCCGGCTCAGTCACTGGACCTTCCTGATATCGAAATCCCGAACATTGCCGGTATTGACTGGTCAGCTCGACTGCCGGATCTGGGCCAGAGCTTTGATCTGCTGCAGGACAATGGTGATCTGGTACTGGCTGCGGGTCGTTTCAACGGTGTGTTTACCGGTGGCGGCGATGATGGTGCCATTGCTATTGGTCAGGAGAACCATATTGGGCTGGATGCCGGTGATGATATCGGTATCGCCATCGGGCAGAGCAATGTTCTGCGTACCGGTGAAGGCAATGATGTGGCCTTTGCCGCCGGTGAAACCAACTACCTGATTGGCAATGGTGGCAACGATATTCTGGCCGCGGTTGGTGATACCAATAATCTGGTGGCCGGTGCGGGTGATGATATCGGTTTCGGGATTGGTAACAGCAACAATCTGAGCGGTGAGGAAGGCAATGATGTTCTTGTCGCAGCAGGTAACAACAACCGTCTGGATGGCGGTCTGGAATCCGACGGTAACGATACGCTGATCGCATTGGGTGTCAGCAATAGTCTGAATGGCGGTGCCGGGCACGACATTATGCTGGGTGTTGGTGCAACTAACAGCTTTAACGGCGGCTCCGGTGATGACTGGCTGGTGGCCGTCGGAGGCACCAACAGCCTGCAGGCTGGCGCGGATAATGATGTCGCCGTTGCGGTGGGCGCTGTTAATACCGTTGATGGTGGCGATGGGAATGATGGTCTGTATGCCGTTGGTCTGGGCAATACGGTGACCGCCGGCGATGGTAATGATCTGGCGGTAGGTGCCGGTGTTGCCAATATCTTCACTCTCGGCGAAGGCGACGATATTGGTATAGCGCTGGGTGTAGGCAACAGTGTTCAGGGTGAGGGTGGCAATGATTTCCTGATCAACGTTGGTCTGGGCGCTGATGTTCAGGGTGGTGCCGGTGATGACCTGCTGCTGAACTTTGGCCTGACCGGTACCAACGATGGTGGTAGCGGCAATGATACCTTTATCGGTTTTGGCTGGGGCACTCTGGATCTGATGGCTGACTCTGGCCTTTCCGATGACCTCTATCTGCTGACGTCTGGTCTGAATACGTTGCTGGCGGAAAGCGGCGAACATCAGATTGAAAGCATTGCCAACCTGATCAACTTTGGCGGTACGCTCAGTTATAGCGGAGGTCTGGGCGACGATACCTTTATCGCTGGCTTTGGTACTTCATCGGCAGCTGGTGGTGAGGGGAACGACAGTTACAGCTACTACCTGAACAGTGGCGTGTTCTCGATAAACGACTCGACCGGTACAGATACCCTGCGTCTGGATATGGGTATTAACTTTGCGGTGGATACTAGTCTGACAGTCGATAACCTGGTTCTCAGTCATACCAATGACATCAACACATTGGATATTGTCATAGATGGGCAGTCTCTGGGGCAGGTCAATCTGACTGGCTTTGGTGCAGAAGACCAGATCGTTGCAGGTGATTTCTCCATTGGTTTCAGTGAGCTGGAAGCCTACTGGAATGAGCAGAGTCCGCTGGACTTTGAGGCTTATGCGTTTGACTGGTCGGAAGCATTGGAAGGTGGTGTTCGCGAGGCGCTGGCTCTGATGGATGAAGGCAGTGTCACACTGGACGATGAACTGCTGGCAGCTGTTACCGAGAATGGTCTGACCGGAGCTTCTGAGCTGCTCTACGATGCGCTGGCTGAAAGTGGCGGTCAGCTGATTGAGGCTGCTGCCTGATAAGCATAAAAACAACTGGCGGGTGTATGCAGTCATCCGCCGCATAACACATTGAACTCACTCAATAATAAAGAGAACAGGGTGCGGTATGTCTGAGAGTTTGTATTTCGACGGTGTAGAAACAGTCGGTGTGATTGGTGGAAATGTGCGCCTCGAGCTGTTTCGTCTGGTTCCTGATGCCGAGAGCCCATCCGTGAACAAGCGGGTGCCTGCGGGTTCTCTGGTTATGTCGCTGGAAGGTTTCCTGCGTACCCAGCAAAGCATGGAGAAGCTGGTGGAGGAGCTCCAGTCCCGCAATATCATTACCCGCAAACAACCGGCTGAGGATAACAACTCTCCCAACTTCTCTGGTGACAACACCCTTTCGGTCGAATCCTGATCGCCATGGGTGAAGGTCGTTCCGAATCGTCCCGGGGTTATCCGACAGCTGTTGACTGTCTGGTGATCCTGGGTCGTTATCACCATCTCCAGCTATCACCTGCTCAATTAAATACCTCAGGCTCCGTCTGGGATAGCGCAGAGATTCTCCGTATTGCCCGTGATTGCGGCCTGCAGGCATCCGAGCAATCCGTCAGTTGGGAGCAGTTGCCGGCTTTGGGCACGGCCATGCCAGTGATGGTGCCCCTGGCTAATGGCAACTCGGTGGTGCTGTCCGGGTTTCGTCAGAATCGTTCCGGCGAGCTAATGGCATTGATCAGTGATCCGCTTTCGGAACGCAAAGAGTTACTGGAAGTGGGGCGGGAAGAATTCTGTGGTGTCTGGCAGGAAACCATTATTCTGGTAAAGCCGCTGCTGCAGACGCTGGAACCGCCAAAGGCTTTCGATCTGCGCTGGTTATGGCAACGTTTGACCGAACAGAAGTCTGTGGTTGCACAGGTCTTCAGTTATTCATTGGTTATGCATCTGCTGGCGTTTATTCTACCGATCTTCACTATGGTGGTGTTTGACAAGGTAGTGGGCTTTGAAGGCTACGCTACGCTGCATCTGTTGTTTATTGCTGCCATTATCACTCTTCTGCTGCATGGTTTGCTGGGGCTGATTCGCCAGCAGCTGATTCTCCATGCGTCCGGCCGGCTGGATATTGTACTCGCCGAGCGTGCCATCAATAGTCTGCTCAGCCTGCCTTTGCCCTTCTTTCAAAAGCTGCGTTCCGGACAACTTATCAAGCAATTGCAGGATGCGGATCAGGTTCGACAGTTTGTCAGTGGCAGTTTGTTGTTTACTCTGCTGGAAACACTGGCCATTGTTGTTTTGATCCCGGTACTGATGCTGTTCAGTGTACCTATGACCGTTATGGTTCTGGTGTTTGGCGGCTTGATTGGTCTGTGCTCCTGGATTGGTCTGAAGCTCAGTCGTGAGCCCGTGCAGCAGCTCAATCGTGAAGAGGGTGAACGTCAAGCCCGGCTGGTGGAGAGTGTCTCCGGTATTGAAACCCTGAAAACCCTGTCACTGGAACAGTCCCAGGTTCGACGCTGGCTGGATGCTGCCGTCAGACAGATGGTGCTGCGCCGCAAAGTGGGTTCCATGGGCGCTGTTATTAATGAGGCCACCCAGTTTCTGCAGCGGCTGATGCTGCTAAGCATTATCTGGTGGGGCGCCCAGCTGGTGCTTGCGGGTGAGATGACTCTCGGTGTGTTGATCGCGTTCAATATTATGGCCGGACGCATCAGTGGGCCGCTGGTGCAACTGGCCTCTTTAGCCAGTCGATATCAGGAAACCGCAACATCTGCCCGCATGCTGGGCAAGGTTCTGAATCATGAACCGGAGCGTCTGCGTACTGGTGGTCTGAGCATTCCGGTTAAAGGCGCTCTGGAGCTGGATAAGGTCAGCTTCCGTTACCATGCCGAGCAGGCTGATTACCTGAGCGATATCAGCGTGAAGATCAGGGCGGGGGAAAAGATTGGCATTGTTGGCGCCAGTGGCGCGGGTAAGAGCACGCTGGCAAGACTGCTGCTGGGGCTGCTGAAACCCACATCCGGCACCGTTCGTCTAGATGGTTATAACCTGAAAGAGTTTGATCTGAACTGGCTGAGAAGTTGTGTCAGCGGTGTATTCAGTGATAGTCGTCTGTTTTCCGGCTCAGTGCTGGATAACCTGACCATGGTTGCGCCCTCAGCCTCCCGCGAGGATGTGATTGCCTGCTGTCGTTTAACAGGGGCGCATACCTTTATTGAGCAGCTTCCACAGGGTTATGACTCCCAATTGGATGAAGGTGGGTTGAATCTCTCCACTGGTCAGCGGCAACGTCTGGTTCTGGCCAGAGCGCTACTGGCTAATCCGCAGGTTTTGGTAATGGATGAGGCGACCAGCGCACTGGATGGGGAAAGTGAAACTCAGCTCTGGAAAAACCTGCCGGCAATAAGTCGGGGACGAACCCTTATTCATATCTCCCATCGTCTCTCCTCCATGGTCATGATGGACCGGGTGCTGGTTATGGAGTCCGGCAAGGTTGTGGCGTCTGGCTCCCATCATCAGTTGCTGGCTGGCAATGCCCATTACCAGAAACTCTGGCAGGCCTGGACCGGGGCACCCGTCAAAACGCGGGAGGTCGTCCATGAACCTTAAACGACTCTCTGCGCTCTGGAAGACACAGGATGATCACTTGTCCGGCTGGGAGCAGTACCGGGCAACGTATGAGCTGGAGCAACAACGTCTGCCTGGGACCATGCTGCAGTATGCGGGCTGGGGTATTGTTGGGTTTGTGGTGGTTATGCTGCTGTGGGCAGCCTTCTCGGAAGTTGATGCCAGAGTTGCTGTGCGCGGTAAGCTGGTATCTACCCGACCGCCGGCGGTTATCCAACCGATTCAGGATGGCCTTGTACGGGTGTGGAATGTACAGGCTGGTGATGTCGTTCAAAAAGGCGACATCTTGCTTGTTCTCGACAGCACGGTCAGTGCTGCGGATCTGCAATCTGCTCAGCTGGAACTCTGGGATTCACAAGCTACTGCTCGCCGGCTTGAGGCAGAAATTAAACAGCAGGAACCGGAACGCTTTGCTGATGATGAAGCCTTTCATCGTTTAGCCAAACAACTGTTTCTTTCCCGGCAGGCTGCCCATCAGGCGCGTCTGGATACATTGGATGCAGAGCAGGTACGTCTGACTGCACAACTGGAACAGCAGCAACAGCAAAAACAGTTGCTGGCACAGGAAGTGGCAACCCTCAAAGGTCTCGATACTCTAAAAGGGGAGCGGCTTAAGCAGGAGCAAGAGCGCTATCAGAAGCAGGGGCCAAGACGGGTCGATTATCTGCAGACCCATGCCGACTATTTGCGCCAGCAGCGTGCGCTGGCACAAATGACCAGCGCGATTCAACAGAGTGAAGCTAATTTAGCGGACAACCAGGTACGCAGAAATCAATATCTTTCTGAGCGGCAGGAGAGTCTTGCTACGGCGTTTCATGAGGCTTCCCGACAATATGCGCAAGCCGTTGCCCAGTTGGGGAAATACCAGCAGGCACGCACTATCGTTGAGCTAAAAGCCCCTTTCGCCAGTGTGGTGATCAAGAGTACCGAACGCCCTGAAGGCAGTGTGGTGCAAAAGGGGGAAACACTGCTGCAGCTGGCAGCAATTGATCAGCCTTTACGGGCCGAAGTGCAGATTTCTCCTGAAGATATTGCTCTGGTTGATACAAGCCAGTCGGTGCTGATTAAGCTCGACAGTCTGCCTTTTACCCGGTTTGGCACTCTGGATGGCACGCTGTCGTGGGTGAGTCCGGATGTGGTGACCCTGAATGACAGCCAGAACCGATTTGGTTATACCGCTCACATTGCTGTGAGTGGCGAGCTGCGTAGCACTCCGCCTGCTTTCCGGTTATTGCCGGGAATGACGCTGGAAGCGGATATTGCCACCGGTTCCCGCACCATTCTGAGTTATCTGGCTTATCCCGTACATCGGGCTTTGGCGGAAGGTTTCCGGGAGCCATGATGAGAGCTGTTGCCTATTTGCTGTCGTTTATCCTGCTTTGCGGTTGTACGGCACTGACAGAGCATCCCTTGTCACAGTCCGTGATTGAAGCGCGTCAGGAGCGGGTTGCCCGTCTTCTGGCAATGCCCGCACCAGAGCAGCTTACTCCGGAACTGGCTTTGGAACGTCTGTTATTCCTTAATCTGGACGTTGAGATTGGTCGCTATCAGGCCATGTTTGCCCAAACCCGATTGGAAGAGAGTTACTGGCAGCTGTTACCGGACCTTGCCCTCGACGGTCGTTATACCCACCGCAGCAGCCCACCCGACAGTACAACCAGTCTGAACCTGGAAGGGCTGAATCGAACGACGGGTTCACTGTCGTTAACCTGGACACTGCTGGATTTTGCCGAGGGTTATCTCAGAGCTAGGCAGAGCCTGAATAATCTTTATACCGAACAGCAGGCGTTGCGCATGACCGTAAATAATATGGTGCATCAGCTGCGTCTGGTGTATCTGCGGGCTGAGGCTCTGAGCGACTATCGTGATGACATTGCACGGAACCAGCATCAATTGGAAAAGATGCTGGCCCGGCTAAACGAGGCCGGTGAGGATTCCCATAACGATCCGCTGGAGATTGCCCGCTATCAGCGTGATCTTGTGCGTGCTCAGCAAACCTTATTAGAGATGACCCGGATGATTGATGAAGCCCGGGTTGAGCTGGCGGCACTGTTGATGATGGATGAGTCGTCTCTGCAGTTGACGCAAAGAGAGAGGTTGGAGTTTTCTTTGTCGAGCGTTGCGTCCAGCAAGCTGCAACAGCAAGCCTTAGATGCTCGCCCCGAGCTGTATCAGGCAGATTACCAGTGGCGCAACTATGCACTGGATGAGCAGCGTGCCCGCTGGCAGTGGCTTCCTGATCCCGGTTTCTTCGCTGGCTACCGTTACGATGACTCCCCCAACCTGAGACACAATGAGTGGGGAGAGCGAGGTGTGGTCGCCACGTTTGATCTTCTTAATGCGATTCAGGCCCCCGTGCTTATTGAGTCTGCCAGACAGGAGCGGGAACGGTTTGAGCGTCAGCGGGAAGCTTTGGCTCTCACGGTGATTAAGCAGGTGCAGTTGGCTGATATCCGCTGGCGGTCTGCACAGCAACGACATGATCATGTTCAGTTGGTCGCTGAAGCCGAGCAAAAGGTGGATGTGCTCTGGCAGCAAAGAATGGTTTTGGCGTTGGCCGATGATGTTGCCCGAACACTGGCCGGAGTCAACGCCCTGCAGGCCGGATTTGACGAACGAAACAGTTATTTAAAGCTTCTGGCCAGTTATCAGGAGTTGCAGGTGGCGGTTGGACAGGATCAGATCAATCTGCCCTGGGAGCTGTTGGGGCAGGTTGAAAGCGAACAGTTTCAGCAGCTGATCAGCGAAAGTCTTGCATCGGACTGGCTGGTTCCTCCGGCTCTGTGATCTCGCTTCATAGGCAGTAAATAAGAAATTTGTAGTTAGTAACACTTCTGTTATTGCCAATAACCGAAACCTTATATATTCTCTAGCTCAAACGTATCACTGCACCAGTACATTGTTTTGAAACCACTCTGTACTGATGACCCTGTGAAAGGCTGGAGAGCACACCGTGCGAAGATTCTGTTCCACCCAAAAGACTTGCAGCTGCAAAGTCACCGATTCCTGGCGATGGCGTCCTGAAGCCTGAGCATGTACGGCACACCAATATCTTTCCAGCGAGGCTGGTGGAAAAAGGATGTGCAGGCTCACTTTTCTAATATAAATCCTAAGTTCCACAAAGCTTGCTGAGTACAGGGAATCGCCATGACACCCGAACAGTTTCAATCACTTGCCAGCCAGGGCTATAACCGGATACCGGTTTACCGGGAAGTATTGGCTGACTTTGACACGCCGTTGTCCACCTATCTCAAACTGGCGGATACCGATTACTCCTGCCTGCTGGAGTCGGTTGAAGGTGGCGAGAAGTGGGGGCGTTACTCCTTTATCGGTTTGGGTAGCCGGAAGGTTCTGAAGGTAACCGGCAAGACCTGGGAGCTGGAGGAAGACGGCTACATCATCGACAAACGCGAAGTGGAAGATCCGCTCGCAGAGATCGAAACTTTTATGGCGCAGTTCAAGGTACCCGCGTTGCCGGAACTGCCACGCTTCAACGGCGGCCTGGTGGGTTACTTTGGCTATGACACTGTGCGTTATATCGAGCCGCGTCTGGCCAATAGTCAGCCAAAGGATCTGCTGGGCACTCCGGATATTCTGCTGATGGTAATGGATGACCTTGTGGTCTTCGATAACCTGACCGGCAAGGTGATGTTTATTGTTCATGTTGATCCTGCCGAGGCCGATGCACTGGTCAAAGCCCAGACCACTATCGAAACCTATCTGCAGACCCTCCGCAGCAAGCGTGCCTTCCTGCCATCGGATGCCACCGAGCAGGCTCCTGCCGAAGAGCAGGCCCAGTCCCTGTTTGGTGAAGAGGCCTTCAAGGCTGCGGTCGACAAGGTTAAGGAGTACACACTGGCCGGTGATGTGATGCAGGTTGTGCCGTCCCAGCGTATGACGCTCCCTTTTCACGATCATCCTTTAAACCTTTACCGGGCGCTGCGGTGTCTGAACCCGTCACCTTATATGTACTTCCTCAATCTGCGGGACTTTCATGTGGTGGGTTCATCACCGGAAATTCTGGCCCGTCTGGAAGATGGTGAAGTGGCTGTTCGGCCGATTGCCGGTACCCGTAAGCGGGGTGCAACCGTTGAGCGTGATCTGGAACTTGAGCAGGAACTGCTGGCCGACCCGAAAGAGATTGCCGAGCATCTGATGCTGATCGACCTGGGCCGCAATGATGTGGGCCGGGTGGCTCAGACCGGCAGCGTAAATCTGACCGATAAGATGGTGGTGGAGCGTTACTCCCATGTGATGCATATCGTTTCTAACGTCACCGGTCGTCTGAAAGAAGGGCTGACTGCTATGGATGTACTGCGGGCGACTTTGCCGGCAGGAACTCTAAGTGGTGCACCGAAGGTTCGGGCCATGGAAATTATTGATGAGCTGGAACCGGTAAAGCGTGGCATTTACGGTGGCGCTGTCGGCTATCTGTCCTGGAACGGCAATATGGATACGGCAATCGCTATCCGTACTGCTGTGATCAAGGATGGTCAGCTTAATGTTCAGGCTGGTGCCGGTGTTGTGGCTGACTCTGTTCCCGAGCTGGAATGGAAGGAGACCCTGAATAAAGGGCGTGCCATCTTCAGTGCTGTCGATATGGCCCGCAGAGGGCTTTGATCAGTCAGTGCAGACTTGTAACTGCCATGTTGTCCACGCATGATTGTTCGATAAAAAATTCAATATCAGAACAATAATTTTTGTGTGGAGAACAAGAGTGATAAAGGCTGGAACAGAGGGCGCAGCAGTAAAACCCTGGCAGCAGGCCATACAGGGCATCGTCGATTCGGGCTGGTTTAATAATCTGATTATCGGCCTGATTATTGTGAACGGACTGGTGATTGGTCTGGAAACTGATCCCGGTATTGTTGCTGCCTTCGGGGATTGGTTTGTTCTGCTGAATCAGATTGTGGTGGGTGCCTTTGTTATTGAAGCCGTGCTGAAAATGACGGCAGTGGCACCACGACTGGGCCGCTATTTTGGCAATGGCTGGAACTGTTTTGATTTTACCGTCACGGTGCTGAGCCTGATTCCGGCGGTTGGCCCGCTGGCAACGCTGGCACGATTGGCGAGACTGTTACGGGTGTTAAGGCTGGTATCAGCCTTCCCGGAATTAAGACTGATTGTATCGACGCTGATTCGCTCAATCCCCGGCATGGGCCATGTGGTCATGCTGATGATGGTGATCTTTTACATCTACGCTGTCGCCGGATTTCATCTGTTTAGCGAGGTGGATCCGACCCACTGGAACAGTCTGGGCATTTCCCTGCTGACCCTGTTTCGGATAGTGACTCTGGAAGACTGGACGGATGTCATGTACGCCTCCATGGAAGTCTATCCATGGGCCTGGGTCTACTACGTCAGCTTTGTAGTGTGTGGCACCTTTGTGGTGATCAACTTATTTATTGCGGTGGTATTGAACAATCTGGATGAAGCCAAAGCCGAAAAACTGCAGGACCTGACCCGGGAGCCGACCCGGAGTGAAATCCTGCAGGAGCTGAAAGCCACCCAGGACAGTTTGATACGGTTGCAGAAACAATTGGAGAACGCAGAACGGAACCGTTCTGCTTCCTAGGATTGCGGAGAGAGACTGATGCTCTTGATGATCGATAATTACGACAGTTTTACCTATAACGTCGTGCAGTATTTCGCTGAGCTGGGAGCAGATGTTCAGGTCTACCGGAATGATGAAATTACGGTGGAACAGATTGAAGCACTGAAGCCGGATCATATTGTGATCTCCCCGGGCCCGTGTACCCCGAATGAGGCTGGTGTCTCTATGGAAGCGATTCGTCACTTTGCCGGCAAGGTACCACTGTTGGGTATCTGCCTCGGTCATCAGAGCATGGGACAGGTGTTTGGCGGCGATGTGATCCGGGCGCGCCAGGTGATGCATGGCAAGCTGTCGCCGGTTTATCACGAAGGCAAAGGGGTGTTTGCCGGCCTGGAAAACCCGTTTACCTGTACTCGTTATCATTCATTGGTGGTTGATGAGGCGACGCTCCCTGAGTGTCTTGAGATTACCGCCTGGACACAGAATGAAGACGGCTCCATGGATGAAATCATGGGACTGCGTCACAAAGAGCTGGCGATTGAAGGGGTGCAGTTCCACCCGGAATCGATCATGACTGACCACGGCCACGACTTACTGGCCAACTTTTTAAAAATGAAAGTTTAAGCCGTTAACCAGATATCAGTGGAGTGAAGTATGGATATTAAAGAAGCCATTGGTCGTGCAGTTCAGCATCTGGATCTCACTTATGATGAGATGGAAGCCGTGATGCGTCAGATTATGACCGGCGGTGCCACACAGGCCCAGATTGGTGCTTTTCTGGTGGCGCTGCGCATGAAGAGTGAAAGCATTGATGAAATTGCCGGTGCTGCCACGGTTATGCGCGAGCTGGCCACCAAGGTAGAGATCAAGGCTGATCATCTGGTGGATATTGTTGGCACAGGTGGAGATGGTGCCAACCTCTTTAACGTTTCCACCGCTTCTTCCTTTGTTGCTGCAGCCGCTGGCGCAGCGGTTGCCAAACATGGTAATCGGGGTGTTTCCAGCAGTTCCGGCAGTGCCGATGTTCTGCAGCAGGCGGGCGTGAATCTGGATATCAACTCCGAGCAGGTGAAACGCTGTGTTGAAGAGCTGGGTATCGGTTTTATGTTCGCTCCTCACCATCATGCCGCCATGAAATATGCCGTTGGTCCGCGCAGAGAGCTGGGTATCCGCACTTTCATGAATATCCTCGGCCCGATGACCAACCCTGCTGATGTTCCCAATCTGTTGATCGGCGTGTTCAGTGGTGAACTGTGTCGTCCAATGGCAGAAGTGTTGAAGCGTCTTGGCAATCGTCATGTCATGGTCGTACATGCTATTGATGGTCTGGATGAGATCAGTCTGGCGACCGGAACCCGTGTGGCTGAGCTGAAAGATGGTGAGGTGACGGAATACACCATTAAGCCTGAAGATGTGGGCATTGATAGCCAGAGTCTGATTGGTCTGGATGTGGATAGCCCTGAAGCCTCTCTGGCCCTGATTCAGGATGTGCTGGGCAAGCAGGAAGGTAAGTACGCCAGGAAGGCGGCAGATGTGATCGCTCTGAATGCTGGCGCTGCAATTTATGTATCCGGTGTTGCTGCCAGTCTGCAGGAAGGTGTTGCTGTGGCACAGGATGTGATTGCCAGCGGTCTTGCGCTGGAAAAGATGAAGGAACTGGCCCACTTTACCAGTGTTTTTGCTGATGCTGGCGAAGAATGATTCGAGTGTAAGGGTGCATGGAAATGAGCAGTCAGATTGATACGCCTACAGTTCTGAAGAAGATCGTTGCCCGTAAGTGGGAGGAAATTACCGAGCGTTCTTCCAATGTTCCTCTTGCAGAGTTGCAGAAGAAAGCGGCTCAGGCCGAAACACCACGTGGTTTTGTGCAGGCGATTGAAAACAAGGTGAACGCTGGTCGTGCCGGAATTATTGCTGAGATCAAAAAGGCTTCACCCAGCAAGGGTGTGATTCGGGAAGACTTTCGTCCGGCTGAGATTGCCAGAAGCTATGAACAGGCAGGAGCCGCATGTCTTTCGGTTCTGACCGATCGGGATTTCTTTCAGGGGCATGAAGACTTTCTGGTGGAAGCCAGAAAGGCCTGCAGCCTGCCGGTGATCCGCAAGGACTTTATTGTTGCACCCTATCAGGTATACGAAGCTCGGGCGATGGGTGCGGACTGTATCCTGCTGATAGCCGCCTGTCTGGATGATGTGATGATGGGTGACCTCAATAAACTGGCGCAGGAACTGGGCATGGATGTGCTGGTAGAAGTGCACAATGGCCATGAGCTGGAACGGGCCTTAAAGCTGGATAACCGTCTGCTCGGCATTAATAATCGTAATCTGCACACCTTTGATGTTACGCTGGAGACCACTTACTCACTGTTGCATGGTATTCCAGACGACAAGCTGGTGGTCACGGAGAGCGGTATCCATACCCACAGTGATGTGGTGGATATGTTTGACCATAAGGTGGCCAGTTTTCTGGTCGGGGAAGCCTTTATGCGGGCGGAAGATCCCGGTGATGCCCTCAGGGAACTGTTTACCGGCTATCTGTAATCAGGCAAGGCTAGCTCCACAAAAGGCTTTGATCAGGCGCAAGAAAAACGGTGTGTTTTCTTTATGTTTGACGATGGTAAATAAACTGAAAGGTTGAGCTGTGGGAGTCTTTACAAAGATTCTGTTTCCGAGTCACTGTCAGGAGAATCAACCTGCATATTCGGATCGTGATTATTCTCGCCCTCACCTTCAACCTTAATCTCATCTTCATCAGGGGGAGTTAAGCGTAACGTTTTAATACCATCACTGTTTTCTTCAAACGTCCCTTTACGTTTTAGCGGGTTTAAAGGAAATTCTTTTGTAGTGTTGAGGCGGAAGAGCAGGACTGTTGTCGGACTGCGTGGCTGGGTTGATCGGTCGCCTATATCCTTGACCAACCTAAGTGGGGCGACTAGTCGAGGATAGTATGTGTTTACCCTGCCAAGAGACTGAATAAAGGTCACCGTGTGCTCAAAAAACATGCAGTCCATAGGGGTTTCAAATTCCATGGTAATGCATGTTTGGTCTGGGTGACTTGTAATCATCTGGTTGACTACAGTGATACAACTCTGGGCCATAATGACCTGTCTGGGTAGCTCTAACATGTCCAAGTCTCCTTTCCGGAAACATTAAGACAGTATTTGAAAGGGCGTAGTGACGGTTATAACTAACCAGATGGTTAGAGAAAGAGTAAGTCCCCTAGGGAGAGGACTTATTCATACAGCTAATGTGGTTATGATTTGGCTTTGAGCTTGAAGCGGCTGTTTAATATCTCGGAGTCGTATTGTTGAATCCGATTGGATTTCTTTTTCCAGTAACGCCAGTTTAAAACCACAAAAGCAATGGCTGCCGAGAACAGGAATATTTCCGGCAGGCTGTTGTAAACGAGCGCTATGCAGTAGATATACCATTCCACATCTTTGGACGGGGTATCACCAAAATTATTTACAGTCAGGTTAATCATCATGGCAATCCAGCTGAAGAAGTAAGGCAGCAGCCAGAACCAGACCAGAAAGCTAAAGAAGGTCTCTTTCTTCGAGTGTTTTTTGCGATGGATAAATTGCACCAGTTTGGTAAACCCGTAAGCCGCCAAAGCTGCTACAGCAAGACTGTCCCACTTCCGGTAATAACCATCAATCATTTCTTCCAGCATAGAGGGAAGGGTGTTTTGCAGCGCCCAGGGTCTTAGCTCGGAAACATTGCGGAAGTAGTCATGGAGATACCAGTTGAATTCAACGGCCGCTTCCGGGGAGAACACGCCGATCAGAAAGACCGGAACTGTTAAGGTCAGCAGGGTTAGCAGATAGCCAAGGATAATCGTTTTCCATAATCCTTTTTTGTTCTGCTTGCTCAAGCTGCCGACGAAGGTTTCATACTTCTCAGTGAAGGCTTTATAGATATCTTTGGAAATCCAGTTATCAGACATCAGGTCCGCATAATTGTCGGACTCATGCTTTTTGAGAAGCTTCTTAACTCCGGAAAGCGCCAGAATATTTTTATCCCGCTGCACACTGCCCGCGCCCAGGTTGATAGCCCGTTCCCAGAAACTGGCATCCATGACACATCCAGCGTCGTAGATGTCATCGTTCTCGCCGATAAAACGCATCTCTGTTGAGCCGGCCGGAATGGTGGCCTTGTATTGCAGGGTCGGTAGCACCGAGTGCATTTCATAGGCGACGGAGTAACCGTTATGGCCGGCCTCCAGTTCCTTGATCTCTATCTCGGTAAAGTAATGACTGGACTCCAGCCCCTTGGCCTTCAGAAAATCCAGCGTCCAGCTGTGAGGCGTATCATCTTTGATAACAAAGTTGGTGCCGCGGTCGGCGGTAACGGTAATGTAATAGCCGTAATAGTGCTCGCCACTGCCGTTGCACGACGAACACTGAACCTTGCCGCTGCCACTGCAGGTATAACAGCGGGTCTTGCCATTGCCGTAGCAGACCGAGCAGGTGCGTCTGACCGTTTCATTACGGCCATTGATGTACTGGGTGTCGTGGTAATAACCACGACCGTAGCAGCTGTTGCACGTGGTCCAGCCGGATGAGTAATTGCAGGAAGTACAGCTGTTTTCTCCACGACCTGAGCAGGAGGTGCAGGTTTCGGAGCCGTAATAGAGATCCCCATCATTCCCCAGAACCATATTGTGGGTGCGGAATGAGGACAGCGTATTGGACACCTTGCTTCTTAGAAGTCTCAGAAAGGAAGGATCCGCCCCGGACTTGTATTTGTTCATCTGGGAGGTGGCGTCACTCCGTGCCCTTTCAGGCGAGCCGCAGTAATAACCTCCTCGGGGGGAGCGATTGCCGAGAGACTGGTAATTCAGGCCGTAGTTGAGGGTCCAGCCGTAGCGAAACCTTAGCCCGCTGTGTTTTCGACTCTCTTCTGAAAGGCTGACCTGACCGTCTTCGCCTGTTTCCCTGGTTATCTTACTGTTTATCCGTTGGGATAATTGTTCCATGGTACCCATATACAACGTCCTAACTCTGGGTAGGTCCAGGCAGCCCTTGTGCGGGATCACTGCAGGCGTGCTATCTCCGTGTGGTGAGAGGTTCCTGTAGCAGTCAGCTCACCGCGCGCGGATTGTAAGGGGCTGTTACCGTTTTTACATCAATGGAACCTGGTAAGTTGCGGAAGTATTGTCCGAGCGCATAACTCCTGTGCCGGCTATTGCGAAAACCGGGCCGATTGAAGATTTCTTTCGCTGGAAGCTTGAAATATCGGTCACTCTGCCCCATATCCCCGGTAAGCAAATTTATTCGCAGGAGTTTCCCTTGCAACAGTTCAGAGGAACAACCATTCTTTCCGTGCGCCGGAACGGCAAGGTTGTCGTAGGTGGTGATGGTCAGGTATCCCTGGGTGACACCGTGATCAAGGGAACAGCCCGTAAGGTTCTCCGCCTCTATGGTGGCAAGGTTTTGGCCGGTTTTGCCGGTGGTACCGCAGATGCCTACACCCTGTTCGAGCGCTTTGAAAACCATCTGGAAAAGCACCAGGGCAAGCTGCAGAAAGCGGCTGTTGAAATGGCTAAAGAGTGGCGCGCTGATCGTACCCTGCAGCGTCTGGAAGCGATGCTGATTGTGGCCGACAGCAAGGACTCTCTGATCCTGACCGGTAATGGCGATGTGATGGATACCGATGATGGCATTCTGGCTATCGGTTCCGGCAGCAACTTCGCGCGTTCAGCGGCTATCGCCCTGATGGAAAACACCGATCTCTCTGCCCGCGAAGTGGTCGAGAAGAGCCTGAAGATTGCGGGCGATATCTGTGTTTACACCAACCATTCCAACAGAATTGAAGAACTGGACAGCGAGTAACAGCCGCCTGCGTGCCGCTGTTTCTGAGATTGCCGTTTCCGAGAATTAAGTATTATGGCTAACATGACGCCCCGCGAAATCGTCCATGAACTGGACAGACACATTATCGGCCAGGACGAAGCCAAGCGTGCTGTGGCGATCGCTCTGCGTAACCGCTGGCGCCGTATGCAGGTTGATGCCGACCTGCGTAACGAGATCAGCCCGAAAAATATTCTGATGATTGGCCCGACCGGTGTTGGTAAGACCGAAGTGGCCCGTCGTCTGGCCCGTCTGGCTAATGCCCCGTTCATCAAGGTCGAAGCGACCAAGTTTACCGAAGTGGGTTATGTTGGTCGCGATGTGGAATCCATCGTTCGTGATCTGATGGATGCTGCGATCAAGATGATGCGTGAGCAGGAGATGGAAAAGGTTAAGCACCGTGCAATGGATGCTGCCGAAGACCGTATTCTGGATGCCCTTCTGCCGCCGGCTCGCAGCTTTAGCGAAGAAAGCCAGCCCCGTGAAGAAAACGGCACCCGCCAGATGTTCCGCAAGAAGCTGCGCGAAGGTGATCTTGACGATAAAGAGATCGAGATCGATGTGGCTGAAGCCAAAATGGGCGTAGAGATTATGGCGCCTCCTGGCATGGAAGAGATGACCAACCAGCTGCAGAGCATGTTCTCTAACATGGGCGCAGGCCGTAAGCAGAGCCGCAAGCTGAAGGTGAAAGATGCCCTGAAGCTGGTGCAGGACGAAGAAGCCGGCAAACTGGTTAACGAAGAAGAGCTGAAGACCAAGGCTGTTCAGTCCGTTGAGCAGAACGGTATTGTCTTCCTCGACGAGATCGACAAGGTTGCCAAGCGTTCCGGCAGCACCAATGCTGACGTATCCCGTGAAGGTGTTCAGCGCGATCTGCTGCCTCTGATCGAAGGCTGCACCGTGAACACCAAGTACGGCATGATCAAGACGGATCACATCCTGTTCATCGCTTCCGGTGCTTTCCATCTGGCCAAGCCGTCCGACCTGATTCCGGAACTGCAGGGCCGTCTGCCAATTCGTGTAGAACTGAAAGCTCTGAGCGTTCAGGACTTCGAGCGTATTCTGACCGAGCCAAACGCGGCGCTGACTCAGCAGTACAAGGCGCTGATGAAGACTGAAGGTCTGGATATCGAGTTCAGCAATGATGGCCTGACCAAAGTGGCTGAAGTCGCCTGGCAGGTGAACGAGCGTACCGAGAACATTGGTGCCCGTCGTCTGCACACCGTGATGGAGCGTCTGCTGGAAGAGGTTTCCTTCTCTGCAGCTGATATGGCCTCTGCCGGTGAATCCGTACGCATTGATGAAGCCTATGTTGTGAAGCATCTGGGTGATCTGGTGCAGGATGAAGACCTGAGCCGTTATATCCTCTAATCGGGATTTCTGCTTTACTGATCCCCGGTATGGTTTCATACCGGGGATTTTTTATTTCTGCTGCCAGATTTGACTGTGAAAACACTGAGCTGTTTTTGTCGATAGGCTGCTTTTGTAGATTGGCTGTTTTTGTAGATTAAATGTATGAGCGCCTTTATCCCAAACAAAATTAACCTCCACAAAAAGTCCTGTGAACTGGAACTGGGCTATCTGGATGGTCGTAACTGGCGGTTGAGTTGTGAATATCTGCGGGTGTTCAGCCCGTCGGCAGAAGTGCGAGGTCATGGTGTCGGGCAGGATGTTCTGCAGACCGGCAAAATGCATGTCTCCCTCAAGGCTATTGAGCCGGTAGGCAACTATGGCCTGAAGCTGATCTTTGATGATGGCCATGATTCCGGTATCTACACTTGGGAATACCTGTGCGAGCTGGGCGAAAAGCAGGATGAGAACTGGCAAGACTATCTGGGCCGTCTGGAAGAAGCGCAGGCTTCTCGCGATCCTGATGTAAGTGTTGTCCGTTTGCTTTAGGTTGTTTTACTGATCTATATCCTTTGTGGTACGTGCTGCTCGCAGATAGAATGGAGCCACTGAAGTCAGGCAATGACCATAGAAATCCAATGAGCGAACAGCACTCCAGGGACAAAACCCATTTCGGTTACAAAACCGTAGATAGTGAAGACAAGGAAAAACTTGTCGCCAACGTTTTCCATTCCGTTGCAGGTCGTTATGACCTGATGAATGACCTTATGTCTATGGGCATTCATCGTCTGTGGAAACGCTTTACCCTTGAATTGAGCGCCATCCGCAAAGGGCAGAAGGTGCTCGATATTGCTGGTGGTACCGGTGATCTGGCGATGAAGTTCGCTGAGATTGTCGGGCCCGAGGGGAAGGTGGTTCTGGCAGATATCAATGACTCCATGCTCAAGGTCGGCCGGGACAAACTCACCGATCAGGGCATTATCGGCAATATCGATTATGTGCAGGCCAACGCAGAGTGTCTGCCGTTTGCTGATAACACCTTCGATCTGGTGACCATCTCTTTCGGTCTTCGTAACGTGACCGATAAAGATGCAGCTATCCGCTCCATGTTGCGGGTTCTTCGTCCGGGCGGACGTCTGCTGATTCTTGAATTCTCCAAGCCACGCCATGATGTGATCAGCAAGGTTTACGATGCCTACTCGTTCTCTGCTTTACCAATGATGGGCAAGCTGGTGACCGATGATGCGGAAAGCTACCGTTATCTCGCTGAGTCCATTCGCATGCACCCTGATCAGGACACTCTGGAAGGGATGATGAAAGACGCCGGCTTTGTTAAGACCGGGTATCACAATCTGACCGATGGCGTGGTTGCTTTGCACAAGGGCATCAAGCCATGAGCGAAGATTCCAATGGGGAGCAGGCGGGCGGCTGGTTATCCAGTATGCCTGGCGTGGCTGCCCGCATGGCCTTTGAACAGGCCGCTGCCCGTATTATTCAACTCGATACTGTGACTGCTCAGCGTCTACAGGCATTGGATGACCGGGTGCTGCAGGTTTCCTCTACGACACCTGTCTTGGATATTTATGTCCGCATGGGTGAAAAGCCCACCATCCTCGCAGTGTGGGAACATGAGGTGGACTGCAGGCTGGAAGGATCAGCCGTTGAACTGATGCGTCTGGCTTTGTCCGATGAGCCTTTGGTGTTCCTGCAACAATCGGGCATCACTCTGACCGGAAACAGTGATCTTCTGAATACCGCGGCGGCGATTGCTCGGGAAGCCGACTTTGACTGGGAAGGTCAGCTGGCGAAATACACCGGCGGTATTTTTGCCCATATGCTGGGTTCCGTTGTGCGCTCGGGGCATCGTTCGGCCCGTAAAACCGCAGATATCATGCTGACTAATCTTCCCGAGTTTATTCAGGAGGAGTTACGTGTGCTGCCCCCGGTTGGGGAAGTGGATGCGTTCCGTGAAGACCTGGATGAACTGCGTCTGGCCGCTGACCGGTTACAGGCGAGGGTGGCTCGTCTGGATAAAGACTTGATGGAGAGGCAGGATCAGTCCGCCTCAGACAGGGAGTAAATAGCGCGTGGTGCGTTTGTCTCGAATAATCACCATTATTGGCGTGGTGGCTCGTTACCGCCTTGATAATCTGGTCGATAAGGAAATGCTGCCCTGGTATGGGCGTTTGTTTCTGAACTGCCTGCCCTGGCGCTGGATTAAAAATGATCGCTCGAGAGGCGAGCGTCTGCGGCTTGCTCTCACCGAGCTTGGCCCCATCTTCGTTAAGTTTGGCCAGATCCTTTCCACACGTCGCGATATTCTTCCGGACGATATTGGCATTGAGCTGGCCCAGTTGCAGGATAAGGTACCGCCATTCGGCAGCGAAGAAGCGGTAGCTATTATTGAGCAGGCTCTGGGCGAGCCGGTTGATAAACTGTTTCAGTCGTTTGAGTGGGAACCAATCGCTTCCGCTTCTGTGGCTCAGGTGCATGGTGCGGTTCTGCACAGTGGTGAAAAGGTGGTGGTGAAGGTCGTAAGACCGAAGATCCAAAAGACCATCAAAAAAGATATCAGCCTGCTTTATATGCTGGCCCGTCTGATCTTCCTGACCGCTGATGGCAAACGCCTGCGTCCGGTTGAAGTGGTGGCTGATTATGAAAGCACCATTCTGGACGAATTGAACCTTCAGCGCGAAGCAGCCAATGCGTCCCAGCTACGTCGTAACTTCCTCGACTCTCATCTGCTTTATATCCCGAAGGTGTATTGGGATTACTGCCGTGAAAAAGTCATGGTGATGGAGCGTATTGATGGCGTTCCGGTGACCAATATTGATGAGCTGCGTGAGCAGGGCACCAATATGAAACTGCTGGCAGAGCGCGGGGTGGAAACCTTTTTCACTCAGGTATTTCGTGACAGCTTCTTCCATGCCGATATGCATCCCGGCAATATTTTTATCTCCCGAAAGAATCCGGAAGACCCGCAATATATTGGAATCGACTGTGGCATCGTGGGTTCCCTGACACCGGAAGATCAAAGCTATCTGGCCCGTAACCTGCTGGCGTTCTTCCGCAGGGACTACCGACTGGTGGCTAAACTGCATATTGATTCCGGCTGGGTTCCGGCGGATACCCGGGTGAATGAGCTGGAAGGGGCAATTCGTACGGTCTGTGAACCGATCTTTGAAAAGCCGCTGGCAGAAATCTCCTTTGGTATGGTGCTGCTGAACCTGTTTCAGGTGGCCCGTCGCTTCCAGATGGAAGTTCAGCCGCAGCTGGTATTGCTTCAGAAGACCCTGCTCAATATTGAAGGGCTGGGACGGCAACTCTATCCTCAGCTGGATTTGTGGGCCACTGCTCAGCCTTATCTGGAAAAATGGATGCGAGAGCGGGTGGCACCACTCGGGGTGCTCAAGCGTATCAATGAAAATATGCCAGAGCTGATCGAGCAGGCCCCTATGCTGGCTCATCAGTTGATGGAAGATATTCATACTCTGCGCGGGCGAACGTCTGCCAAGCCGCAGTCTGTTTTGCCGGTTCCCAAAGGTTATGGCCGCTGGCTGGGGCTTGCGGCTCTGGCCGGAGCTGCATGGCTGGCTCATCAGACTGTGGGGCTGACAGCTGAAGGCGTGGGGATCGTATTGTTGGGTGGTCTGGGGGGCTACCTGTTCTCAGGTCACAATAGCTGACCGGGAATTATTGAGAGGAGGGGAGAAGATGTCTTCAGCATGGCTGGATGAGGTGAGCTGGAACAGTGATGGTCTGGTTCCGGCCATCGCCCAGGATGTGGACACCGGGAAGGTGCTGATGATGGCCTGGATGAACCGTGATGCACTGGAAGCCACAGTTCGGGAAGGCTTTGTCATATATTGGTCACGTTCCCGTCATAAACTCTGGCGCAAGGGTGAGACATCAGGCCACACGCAGGAGCTGGTGGATCTGCGTCTGGACTGTGACAGCGATGCGATTCTGGCGCGGGTTCGTCAGCGTGGTGGTATTGCCTGTCATACCGGGCGGGAGCATTGTTTCTATAAAGAGTTGCAGGCTGGGGACAAGCTCAGCTGGCAGCCGGTAGAGCCGGTAAAAAAAGCACCGGGTGATATTTACAAGTCCGATGTTTAGTGACTGATGTTTGTGGAGAATCAATAATGAAAGGCAATCATCAGGATATACTGCAGCAGTTGGCAGACGTTTTGGAGCAGCGTAAGGGTGAAAGCCCTGAGAGCTCCTATGTGGCCAGCCTTCACCATAAAGGGTTGAACAAAATCCTTGAAAAGGTGGGGGAAGAGGCCACTGAGACGATTTTGGCGGCCAAGGATGCTCAGCAGGCCGACGGCACCAGCGGCGACCTGCAAAATGTAGTATATGAAACGGCAGATTTGTGGTTTCATTCTTTGGTTATGCTGTCTCACCTGGGGGCTGGCCCCCAGGAAGTGCTGGATGAACTGAGCCGTCGCTTTGGTTTATCTGGCCATGATGAGAAGGCAGCGCGAAACCAGAACTGATGGCTATGTTATGGCCATTGTTCTGGCTCAGGCCATTCAGACAGGATGAAAGTAATGAGCGACTGTATTTTCTGCAAGATCACCAAGGGTGAGATTCCGGCAGAGATCGTTTATGAAGATGAACACTGTATCGCGTTTCGTGATATTCAGCCGAAAGCGCCTGTTCACCTGTTGGTCATTCCCCGCAAGCATGTGGCGAATCTGGATGACCTGACAGACGATGATCGTGATCTGATCAGCCATATGATGCTGACCATTCCACGTATTGCCCGCCAGCAGGGTTTGAATGAAGGTTATCGTACCGTGACCAACAATGGCGAAGGTGGCGGTCAGGAAGTGTTCCATCTGCACTTCCATATTCTTGGTGGTGGTAGACTCCACCATTTGTAAGGTTTTGGTTTGTAGTCGCAGGGCTATTCCTAGTCGCAGGACTGCGCGCGTTAATGAGTGAATGAGGGATTAATTATGGGCATCAGTATTCCACAGCTGCTGATTATTCTGGCAATTCTGATCTTGATCTTCGGTACCAAGCGTCTGCGCAATATCGGCGGTGATCTGGGCAGTGCCGTGAAAGGCTTCCGCAAGGCCATGGGCAACGAAGAAGGCGACGCAAAGAAAGATGCGGACAAGCTGGAACAGAAAGACGCTGATTTCGATATGAATGCCGATGTGAAGACCGACGCCAAAGACGCCAAGGACAAGCATCAATCCTGATAGCGGGCGGTAGTCCTGCAGGGCTACTATCTGCCATCAGCTTTTGCTGGTTTCTATGTTGTTCTCTGTGCCTGGCTGAATTGGCAGCGAGGCTCTTGAAATAGGCGTTAACGGAAGGCATGCGCTGTGTTTGATATTGGTTTTCTGGAACTGGTCATTATTGCGGTGATAGCACTGGTTGTGCTTGGCCCGGAGCGACTGCCGGTGGCGAT
This sequence comes from Parendozoicomonas haliclonae, assembly GCF_900174585.1. Taxonomy (GTDB): domain Bacteria; phylum Pseudomonadota; class Gammaproteobacteria; order Pseudomonadales; family Endozoicomonadaceae; genus Sansalvadorimonas; species Sansalvadorimonas haliclonae. The sequence continues at coordinate 592,712 of NZ_FWPT01000001.1, forward strand.
CAAGACCACGGCTCTTTGGGTGTCCCGAATCAAGCGCAGCTTCCAGGGAATTCGCTCGGAGATTGAGCGAGAGTTGAAAGTGGATGAGATCCGCAGGGAAATCCACAACAACAATGTGATGGATGAGCTGAAGCGTACCCGTGAAGAGATCAGCCAGGAAGTCAGTGCCATGCGCAAGCAGGTGGATCTGACCGACGATCTCAAAGGTGTGACTGCTGAGAAGAGTTCCAGCGCACCGGAAGCGCCCAAAGCTGATGCCCAGCCGCCAAAAGATCCTTCCAGCCAGTCCTGAAGGACGTCACTGTAAGACAGATTAATGAGTACTCATCAGAACGAAAACGGCCAGAAGGGCAACGGTTCAGCTGATCAGGAGCAGCCACTGATCCAACATCTGCTGGAGCTCAGGAATCGTATCCTGCGCTCGGTGATCGTGATCGTGGCCATTTTCCTGGGCTTGTTTTACTTCGCCAACGATATCTATGCTTTTGTGTCCCAGCCGCTGAGAGCTTATCTCCCGGAAGGTGCCAGCATGATTGCGACAGAAGTGGCTTCGCCCTTCCTGACGCCTTTCAAGCTGACTCTGGTGGTGGCGATCTTTATCAGTGTTCCTTTTATTCTGCATCAGGCCTGGGCCTTTATTTCTCCTGGCTTGTACCAGCATGAGAAAAAGCTGGCGATTCCACTGCTGGTTTCCAGTGTACTGCTGTTCTATGGTGGTGCCGCTTTTGCCTACTATGTGGTCTTCCCGCTGGTGTTTGGCTTCTTTACCAGTGTTGGGCCGGAAGGCGTGACTATCATGACGGACATTAACAAGTATCTCGATTTTGTCCTGAAGATGTTCTTTGCCTTTGGTATGGCGTTTGAAATCCCGGTTGCCACGGTGTTGATGGTGGCGTCTGGTCTGACCACGGTTGAAGAGCTGAAAAAGAAGCGCCCTTATGTTGTAGTTGGCTGCTTCGTTATCGGTATGCTGCTGACACCGCCTGATGTGATTTCCCAGTCCCTGTTGGCGATCCCCATGTGGCTGCTGTTTGAATGCGGTATTGTCTTCTCACGGTTTGTTCAGACCCGTGAAGAAGTGGATAAGGAACGCGAAGAGCAGGAAAACGCGTAAGCTGACCTTCTCTGCACGAAAAAGCCGCCATCAGGCGGCTTTTGTGTTTTTAGTTTATTGGTTGTGTTTTTAATTTATTAATAGTGTTGAACTGCGAAACCATGAATCTTCTGCTGCTTGAATCAGGCGATATTGTTAAACCGGTTGATGCGACACCGGGGCGGGCTGTGATCAGTGGGCGACGGCTGACTCATGTTCAGGACGTTCACAAGGCGGAAGTCGGCGATACGCTTCGTGTAGGAGAGCTGAATGGTGAAATGGGTACGGCCACCATTGTGCGTCTGGAAAAGGATGAGCTGGAGCTGGAATATACTCTTGGCACTCCTCCCCCGGCTCCGTTGGAAATAATGGTGTTGCTGGCACTGCCGCGCCCGAAAATGTTAAAGCGTACCTTTCAAACACTGGCGGCGATGGGCGTTAAACGCATAGTGCTGATGAATACCTACCGGGTGGAAAAAAGCTATTGGCAGACGCCATGGCTTAAGCCGGAAGCTATTCGTGAGCAATTGATCCTTGGTCTTGAGCAGGCGCGGGATACGGTGATGCCGGAAGTGATTCTGGAAAAGCGTTTCAAACCTTTTGTGGAAGATCGTTTAACCGAGATGACCGTTGGCATGCGCAAGCTGGTCGCGCATCCGGTTTCGGATGTGGAATGCCCTCGACAGCTAAGCGAACCAGCTGTTCTGGCCATTGGCCCGGAAGGTGGTTTTATTCCTTACGAAGTCGAGCGACTGGTGGAGTTTGGCTTTGAGTGTGTGCACCTGGGGCAACGGATTCTGCGGGTGGAAACGGCTGTGCCGGTTTTGCTCAGCCGTTTATCAAGCTAGGGGTCTGTGGGCGTTTGCTGATCGCACTCAGCTTTTCCGAGAGCTTTCAGGGCTAGGCGCAGTGGTGAAGGAATAGTGGTTCTCTTTCAAATCACTGTAACGACGCCATGGAAGCTCTCGAAAAAGCCCTTCGGGTGAGGCTGTAAACGACTTCTCGCTGCGTCAGGCTTGCTTAATGTAGGTCAACTACGATTTTCACAAGCCTTTCTAACGATAAGCCGTTTACTGTCTCACTGAGTCGCATCATCAAACGTCCACAGACCCTAACCTACGTTAAGTCATTTCCTGTGGATCAATATCCACTGACCAACGTATACGACGGGTCAGTGGGTTTTGTTCCATAACCGGCAGCAACACACTCAACAAGTTGTGCAGCGGCTTGCGGTTATTGGCCTGCAGTAACAGCTGCCAGCGCATCCGGCCCTGGCGCTTTTCCATGGGTGCTGGCATGGGGCCCAGCAGCACAACACCTTCCGGCCCACCCAGATTGTTCACATTAATCAACTCACGGGCCTGCTGTGCTGACACCTGCAGAAATTCTTCCACAGGCTGAGCATTCGGTGCCTCGGCATTAATTAACGCCATATAGCTGAACGGCGGCAGTCCAATAATCTGACGTTCGTGAAGAATATTGCGGGCAAAACTGTCGTAGCCTTGTTGGATCAATGTTTGCAGTTGAGGATGCTCAGGATTACCGGTTTGAATCAATACATGGCCGGGATGTTCAGCGCGACCGGCACGACCGGCAACCTGTAGAATCAACTGTCCGGTTTTCTCGGCACCCCGGAAATCTGAGCTGAAGAAGCCGGCATCGGCATTCACAATTACCACCAGGGTCACAGCCGGGAAGTGGTGGCCTTTGGCCAGCATTTGGGTGCCTACCAGAATGGCGGGATTGCCCTTGTGGATTTTCTCCACCATCTCATGGAAGGCGTGCTTTTTGCGCATGCTGTCCCGGTCGATACGCATCACATCGACCTTATGTCTGCCGTGGCCAAACATCTCTTCCAGAATTTCTTCGGTGCGTTCCGTACCTTGCCCTACAGGACTGAGTTCCGGGCTCTGGCAGTTGGGACAGGTGTAAGGAATACCCTGCTGGTAATCACAGTGATGGCAATGCAGATGCAGTGGCGTGCGATGGAGGGTCAGATGCGCATCACAGTTAGGGCAGTCGATCAGCCAGCCGCAGTCGTCGCAGGCCAGAGTTGGGGCATATCCCCTGCGATTCAAAAACACCAGCACCTGCTGGCCTTTATCCAGGGTGGCTTTAATGGCTGATAAGGTGTCCGGTGTTAAGCCGCCCTGCAAACTCTGATGGCGAGTATCAATCAGGGATATTTTTGGTGGCACGGCTTTGCCGGCTCGACCTTGCAGATGAAGATAGCGGTAACGGTGGGTATCACTGTTATGCAGGGTTTCCATGCTTGGTGTCGCGGAACCCAGAACCACTGGAATGTTTTCCAGTTGCCCGCGGTACAGGGCAAGATCTCTGGCGGAATAACGGACGCTGTCCTGCTGTTTGTACGACAGGTCGTGTTCTTCATCGACAATAATAATGCCGGGAGTGTGCAGCGGGGTGAAAATTCCAGAACGGGTGGCAATAACAATACCCGCTTCGCCACGTCTGGCTGCCAGCCAGCCATTCAGGCGTTCACGATCGGTCAGCCCAGAGTGCAACACTACAACTGGAACATTAAAGCGCTCCTGAAAACGATTCATGGTCTGTGGGGTCAGGCCAATTTCCGGGATCATCACCAGCGCCTGTTTCTTTTGTGCCAGCACATGGGCAATAGCCTGCAGATAAACCTCGGTCTTGCCGCTGCCTGTCACACCATGGAGAAGTGTTGTACTGAACTTTTGATCGCAAGTGATGGCATCCAGTGCTTGTGCCTGTTCCTGATTCAATACCAGAGGCGAAGATTTCAGCAGCGGGGTGTTTTCATGAAACATCTGAAAACCCGGTGCACGTTCAACACACTCTGTTAACCCACGTTGATGCAGGTTTTTCAGTAAGGTTCGATCAAACCCCATGCTGCGCAGAGCTTCACCGGAAATGCCATCAGGGTGCTTCTTGATAAGTGCCCAGGCTTCCTGTTGCTTGGGAGCACGGGTGCGCATCAATGTCTGCTCGGCTGTGGTATCGAGGGAAGATGCAGGCTGCCAGAACTCATGCACTTCCTTGGACAGGTCATAGCCCTGACGCAGCAGCGCTGGAAGCGCCTGCATAAAGGTATCGCCGATCGGATGGTGGTAGTAGCGGGCAGTCCAGCAGGCCAGCTGAAAGACGGATTCAGGAACGATAGGCGTGCTGTCAATAATTTCACTGGCGGGACGCAGTTTGCCCGATGGCACCTCGGAGTGTGTAGAGGTCTCGATCAGAATACCAACAACTTCCCGATTGCCTCGGCCAAAGGGGACGCGCACCCGAACACCGGGTTGCAGCTGGTCAGCCGTAACCTGTTGCGGAGGTAGATAATCAAATAAACGGCGCAGATTGACCGGCAGGGCAAGGCGCAGGATACCGGCAGGGAAGTCGGTCATGGAGTGAAGCCAGCGTTCCACGGTGATGTAAAACGCTAGCTTATCAGAAGGCTTAACAGACTGTTAGATCAGCCATGCTGTCAGATGAGTTGAGAAGCCAGGTAGAGATAGTGAGCAGCAACACCGGCAGACAGGCCGCCAATGGTGTGAGCCAGCAGGGCTTTGGAGGTCAGATCGCGGCGCTTGAGAGTGTCCATCATGGCAGTGTGTGTGCTCAGGTAGCCACTCCAGCACATGCCCATGGCGGTAAATACCGCAATTTCATTGCCTGTGATCATGCCTTGGGCAATCAGGTGCGGCAGTGTGGACATGGCCGCGCCAACCGCACCGAGAGAGGTGACCGGGAAGGCAATCAGTTCAGCGTGCTGGAAGCCAAACAGGCCGGACAGCAGCCAGGAAATCTGGTTACCCAGCGCAGGCAACAGGGCAACGCCTTCATAGGCTGCGCCAGTGTAGCCATTGGCGGATGGGCCGAAGGTCAGCATCATCACAATGGAGCTGATTACCAGAACGCCAGGAATAATAGCCATACCCAGACCAACACCGGCCTTGCCACCATCCAGCATGGCGTTCAGCAGGCGCAGCCAGGCGGAATCCTGTGGATTTACGGATTGTTCGATATCCAGAAGCTCGCCGGCATTGCCGTCAAAGTCGATATCGATTTCCTGATCACCAACAACCGGCTTGCAGAAGAATTGCATCAGACGGGTAGACATAATGCCGCCCACCAGAGCACCGCCCAGACCTATCAGTGCAGGCATAAAGCTGCTTTCACCTGTTCCCAGATCCTGAGTCGACATAAAGGTGATCACCAGCATGCCCATACCAAAGGCAGTACCGAAGTTGGTCAGGGAGAACAACTCATGGGCCTTGAAGCCTTTATTAAAGCGACGGTCGGTGGCCAGGCTGATAATGGCCGGGTTGTCCGAGAAAAAGGTCATCAGCGCAGCTAGAGCGGAGCGGCCAGGCAGGTTGAAAATAGGGCGCATCAGAGGAGCCAGCAGCTTCTCAAGAATGCTGATCAGGCCAAATTCCACCAGAACACGGCTGAAAGCGCCGGTCAGGACGGTGATGCCCATAATAAAGAAAACAGTGTTCAGCAGTAGGTCATGGGCTGTCTTGAACAGGGTGTTGAACATATTGGCCACACCCATGGTCGAACCAATATACCCAAAAAACAGACTCAGGGCGGCCAGCAGGATAAAGGGCTCAAGGCGGCGACCAAGGCTGGAGGTGGATTGTTCAGCGGTAGTCGAAAGCTTATTCATGGCGCTCCATGATTTGGAATAATTAGCAGCCGGGCATAATACCTTCCCTGTGGTAGGGTGCCGCAATGCGAGCTATCCCTTATAAGTGGTGCGCGTGAGGCACTTCGGCAGAGGTTTATGCGGGAACGTGCATTCAGGCTATTTGCCCCGGGCTTAGGGTCTGCTAATATTCGCGCTCTTCTGCCGGTAGCTCTTCTCTGGGAGTTATCGGATTATCAGTGTGCGGTGCCGAGGTTCTGTTTCTTCCTTATACAGTAAGGAAGCTGAAGGCTCGGTGGCGGTGCACAACCAAGCTTTGAGGCTGAGCCATGAAAAAGGATATCCATCCTAAGTACGAAGAAATCACTGCTTCCTGCTCTTGCGGTAACGTGATTAAGGTGAACTCCACTCTGGGTAAAGACATCGGTCTGGACGTATGTGCTAAGTGCCACCCGTTCTACACCGGTACTCAGAAAGTTATGGACACCGGCGGTCGTATCGAACGCTTCAACAAGCGTTTCGGCGCGCTCAGCACCAAGCGCTGAGATTAAAAAGGCACCTTCGGGTGCCTTTTTTGATTCCCATCTTTTCTATTTTCCCGTTTTTCCCCTTGTAGTTTTCATACAAAACCCATACCTCTATTCAGACCCTGAATGATGGTTATTCATGCCATAAACGGCGCTATCTGGGCTTTCCTCACTAAATTCAAGGCGTTAACAACGGAATGCGCAGAATATAATTCTGGCGTGTGTTTTATCGCTATGTAATTTTGCTTTCAAACGCTTGTTTTAAAGTTTGTTTTGTTGAGTGGTGTCGTCCTTTTCGTTATTCTCGTTTTTCCGGCAGGCAATAAAAAACTGGATGAGATGAAATGGCTGAGGATATGAAGCAAGCCGCTCTGGATTATCATGCGAATCCGCGTCCCGGCAAGATCAGCATGGAGCTGACCAAGCCCGCGGAAACCTCCCGTGACCTTTCCCTTGCGTATAGCCCTGGTGTGGCAGAACCCGTTCGTGAGATCGCCCGTGATCCTGAGCTGGCATACAAATATACGGCGAAAGGCAACCTTGTTGCGGTAATCAGTAATGGTTCTGCGATTCTGGGTCTGGGAAATCTTGGCCCACTTGCCAGTAAGCCGGTCATGGAAGGCAAGAGTCTTCTATTCAAACGATTTGCCGGTATCGATTCCATTGATCTGGAAGTTGACTCCGAAAGCCCTCAGGCCTTTATTGATACAGTTAAGCGTATTGCTATTACCTTCGGTGGTATCAATCTGGAAGATATTAAGGCGCCTGAATGCTTCGAGATTGAAAGTGCTCTGATTGAGCTGTGCGATATTCCGGTTTTCCACGATGACCAGCACGGCACAGCCATCGTGACAGTTGCCGGTATGCTGAATGCGCTTGAACTGGCAGGTAAGAGCATCGAAGAAGCCCGCACGGTTTGTCTGGGTGCTGGTGCCGCAGCTATTTCCTGCGTCAAGCTGCTGGTGAGCTGTGGCATGAAGCCGGAAAATATCCTGATGCTGGACAGTAAAGGCGTGATTCATACTGGTCGCTCTGATCTGAACCAGTACAAGGCGGCATTTGCGGTAGAGACTGACTGTCGTACGCTGGATGATGCCATCCAAGGGGCTGATGTGTTCCTGGGCTTGTCTGGTCCGAATCTGTTGTCACCAGAACAGTTGGCGCGTATGGCTGATAACCCGATTGTCTTTGCCTGCTCAAACCCTGATCCGGAAATTCGTCCTGAGAAGGCCAAAGAGGCGCGTCCTGATGTGATTATGGCAACGGGTCGTTCCGACTACCCGAACCAGGTGAACAATGTTCTGGGCTTCCCGTTCATCTTCCGTGGTGCGCTGGATGTGCGTGCGACCCGCATTAATGAAGAGATGAAGGTCGCTGCAGCCTATGCACTGAAAGATCTGGCCAAGGAGCCGGTTCCTCAGGAAGTGATGGATGCCTATGGCGTTTCTTCCATGAAGTTTGGTCGTGATTACATCATTCCCAAGCCAATGGATGCCCGCCTGATGGGTGTGGTTTCTGCAGCGGTAGCCAAGGCTGCTGTGGATAGTGGTGTAGCACGTCTGCCATATCCTGCCCATTATCCGCTGAATTCTATGGATGATATCGTGTTCTGATTTTTATCAGGTTTGGCGTTCCATAAAAAATCCCCGCAGCTGCGGGGATTTTTTATGGTCAGAATATATTGGTATTAGAAGATGTCGCCGGGATTAAAGTCGCCATTGTCGTTGGTTGAGGTTTCTTCATCTTCAAACTCTGGTTTGGGCGCATTCTCTGTGCGGAACACTTCAAAGATGGCATTGGTTTCGTCCGGGCGTGCAGGTTTACCGGTTTCCGGATTGATCTTCATGGTGACAATACCATCCGGCTGGGGCAGGGAGGTTTCCGGTTTGTTGGCCAGTGCGACCTTCATAAAGTCGATCCATACCGGCAGTGCAGCGTTGGCGCCGTATTCCCAGCGACCCAAGGTTTTTGGTTGGTCAAAGCCCATCCAGACGGTGGCCTGCAGTTCCGGGTTGAAGCCGGAGAACCAGACATCGCGCTGATCATTGGTGGTTCCGGTTTTGCCAGCAAGATCGTTACGGTTGAGTGCCTTGGCACGGCGACCAGTTCCTTCAGTGATAACATCCTTCATCATGTCGTAGACGATGTAGTTCACCCGTTCATCCATAACCCGTGGAGCTTTCTTGACTGATTTCAGTAACTCCTTGGGATCGGTTGTAGTCAGGCTGCCATCCGGATTTATCGGGTTCTCTTCCAGAATGGACTCCAGAGTTAAACCTTCCTCGGAAAAGCCTGCAGCAAAGCCTTCCTCGGCAGGAATTGTTTGGGCTGAGCTGGTTTCTGCTTCTGGTGTTTCATCACAGTTCCGGCAAGCGATCAGCGGATCGGCCTGATAGATGGTTTTATCCAGCTGGTCGATATGCTGAATGATATAAGGCTCAATACGGAAACCACCATTCGCCAGTACGGTATAACCCGTTGCCAGTTCCATTGGAGTAATGCCGGCGCTACCCAAAGACAGGGACAGGTTATCTGGCATCTTGTCTCTTGGCATGCCCAGCTGTTCGATCAGATCCAGTGTGTAATCAATGCCAGTACGTTGCAGAATGCGAATGGAGACCAGATTGCGCGAACGGTAGAGACCTTTACGCAGGCGGGTTGGGCCATAGAACTTCTGATTATCGTTCTGTGGGCGCCAATGGCTTTCCAGCTGGTCATCATTAAAAACGACAGGTGCATCATTGATCAGTGTTGCCGCGGTCATACCTTTGTTGATTGCTGCCGTATAAATAAACGGCTTAAAGGCAGAGCCGACCTGGCGGTTGGCCTGAGTGACGCGATTGTATTTACTGTCGTAGAAGTTAAAGCCACCGACGATCGCAGTGATGGCGCCATCCTTTGGTTGCATGGCAACAATGGCGGCCTGAGCTTCTGGCAGCTGACTCAGTCTCACTGTCCCATCAATATGTCGAACACGAATCAGGTCGCCCACAGCAACAATATCTGATGGCTGCTTTGGCGCTTTGCCCTGACGGTTAACATCAATATAAGGCTTGGCCCACTTCATCTGCTCAAAGTCCATCACGGCCGGGCTACCATCCCGAAGCATCAAGATTGCTCTGTCTTCATGCACCTCTGTGACGACAACCGGTTCCAGAGAGCCGATAGGTGAAGTATTTTTGAGGGTCTGTTGCCAGATCTCCAGCGATTCACCGAGCTGCAACTCCGGACCGCGGAAACCATGACGCTCGTCGTAGGCCTGCAGACCTTTGTCGATAGCCAGGTTTGCTGCTTTCTGCTGAGCGCTGTTGATGGTGGTGTAAACCTTATAACCGTCGGTATAGGCGGCGGTGCCCAGCTTTTCGATCACCTCCATACGTACCATCTCGGCTACGTAAGGAGCTTCCAGTTCGACGGGCAGTCCGTGGAAAGTAGCCGTTGGTGGTGTGTTCACGGCAAAGGTGTACTGGGGTTCACTGATCATACCCAGCGTTTTCATCCGGCCCAGAATCCAGTCGCGACGTTCCAGTGCCCGTGTAAGGTTCACCAGAGGGTTGTAACGGGATGGTGCTTTCGGCAGTCCGGCAATCATGGCCATTTGGGGTAGAGTCAGTTCCTGAATGGTTTTACCGTAATAAACCTGGGCTGCGGCTTCGATACCATAGGCGCGATTACCCAAATAAATTTTGTTCAGGTAAAGCTCCATAATCTCCTGCTTGCTGAGCTTGCGCTCAATTTCCAGGGCCAGGAGGATTTCATTGAACTTGCGGGAGAAGACCCGTTCATGGCTCAGGAAGAAGTTCTTAGCCACCTGCATAGTGATGGTACTGCCGCCGGACTGGATGCTGCCGGTGGACACCAGCTGCACGGTCGCGCGTGCCAGACCGACGATGTCAACGCCATTGTGGGAGTAGAAACGATCATCCTCGGCAGCCAGGAAGGCATCAATCAGCTCTTTTGGTACCTGCTCGAAATCAACGGGCGTACGGCGCTTTTCGCCAAATTCGGCAATGAGTTTGTTGTCTGCGGAGTAAATGCGCAGAGGTGTCTGGAAGTTAATATCTCTGAGTGAGTCTACAGAAGGGAGGCTCGGGCTCAGAAAAAGATATGCGCTGCTGCCGATCAGGAGAGTGCCACTGAATACGGCCAGCGCGCACCATAATCCGAATCTAATAACGCTGACAGCTTTTTTCATAAGTTTTATTTATATGTAAATCCATGTTGGGGAAGTACTGAACAGCCGCCGTTTAAATGCTGCACCAGATCACGAAATGACTATTATATGCGAGAGTAATAGCGTCAGCACAATTGCCATAACTCGCAGACTGTTATTTAATGGGCGTAAGCAAGGAATTATTGCAAAATCCTATTAAAAGAACTATGCGGGGCGAACACTTGTGTTGGGGCTGTTCAAAAAGAAATCCAGCGTGATGTTGGGGATCGACATCAGTTCCACTTCGGTAAAGTTATTGGAATTAAGCCGAAACGGCGATCAGTACCGGGTGGAATCATACGCTGTTGAGCCTCTGCCACCAAACGCTGTAGTGGAAAAGAATATTAATGAGCTGGAAGCCGTAGGTGAGTCCATTAAGAAGGTACTTGCGAAATCTCGCTCGTCTCTCAAAAATGCTGCTGTCGCCGTAGCCGGCTCAGCTGTTATCACCAAGACTCTGGAAATGGATGCCTCCCTCAGTGATGAGGAGATGGAAAACCAGATCTCTGTCGAAGCCGATCAGTATATCCCTTATCCGCTGGATGAAGTGGCACTGGACTTTGAGGTTGTTGGGCTAAGCCCAAATAACCCTGAACGTGCAGAGGTGCTGGTGGCTGCCAGCCGTAAGGAGAACGTCGACAATCGCGAAGCCGCTCTTAATATCGGCGGGCTGACAGCCAAGGTTGTTGATGTTGAAGCCTATGCCATGGAGCGGGCTTACGAGTTGATTGAGACTCAGCTCCAGCTGGATGATGACGAGCCTCTGGTCGCCATCGTCGATCTCGGTGCCACCATGACCACGCTGAGTGTTCTGGAGAAAGGGCGCACCATTTATACCCGCGAACAGATCTTTGGTGGGCGTCAGCTGACCGATGAGATCCAGCACCGCTACGGCATGTCGCCCGAAGAAGCTGGCCTGGCCAAGAAAACCGGTGAACTGCCGGATGATTACGAGCCAGAGGTGTTGGAGCCTTTCCGGGATGCTGCGGTTCAACAGGTATCCCGCAGTCTGCAATTCTTTTATTCCGCCAGCCATTACAACGATGTGGACTGCATAGTTCTGGCCGGTGGCGCCGCTTCCACCATAGGGCTGGCCGAGCGGATTACCCAGAAAATTGGTACCCCATGCGTTCTGGCAAACCCCTTCGCGAATATGTCGGTGGCGGGGAAAGTGAATGCCAGTGCCCTCACCAACGATGCTCCGGCGATGATGATTGCCTGTGGCTTGGCAATGAGGAGCTTTGACTGATGGCCAGAATTAACCTTTTACCCTGGCGTGAAGAGCTCCGCAAAGAGCGCCAGAAGAATTTCCTGATTGCCCTGGGGGCAACAGTTGCCCTCGCAGCCCTGCTGATTTTTGTTCGTGACTTGATGCTGAATGCTGCCATTGAGAATCAACAGTCGCGCAATCAGTTTCTGCAGACGGAAATTAATACCCTTAATGCCAAGATCAAAGAAATCAACGAGCTGAAGAGTAAGAAGAAAGAACTTTTGGCTCGTATGGAGGTTATCCAGAATCTGCAGGGTAATCGACCGGTTATTGTGCGGGTTTTTGATGAGCTGGTGCGGGTGCTGCCTGACGGTGTGTACTTCACTACTCTCAGTATGTCCGGCAATACCATCAGCATTCAGGGTGTATCTGAGTCCAATAACAAGATTTCCAAGTTGATGCGCCAGCTGGATGAGTCGGATTGGTTTGATAGTCCGAACCTGACTGCGGTTAAAGCCCTGCAGGGCGGTACGGGCAGCAGTTTTATCCTGTCGGTGAGTCAGGTGGCTCCTGAACTGAAAGAGGAGGGTGGGTCATGAGTTCGCTGCAGGAATCGCTCCAGAAGCTGAACAATATGGATCTCAATGAGCTGGATCTGGAAAACGTAGGCTCATGGCCTGTGCCAGTGAAGGTGATCCTCTGTGCTGTGGTTTTTGGCTTGGTTGTCTTCCTGGGCTTTCATTTTCATCTGAATGATCTGGGTGACCATCTGGATAGGGAAGTCAGTAAGGAAAACGATCTGAAGCAACAGTTCCAGACTAAAGCTTTCCTTGCGGCCAACCTGGGAGCTTATAAAGCGCAGATGGTTGAGATGGAGGCTTCATTTGGTGCACTGATCAAACAGTTGCCCAGCAAGACCGAGGTTCCGGGTTTGATTGAGGATATTGATTACACCGGCCTGGGGTCCGGTTTGTCGATTAACTCCATCAACCTTCAGTCTGAGGTGCGCCACGAGTTTTATATCGAATTGCCTATCGATATCAGTGTTCGAGGTAATTACCACGATCTGGGCACCTTTATCAGCGGTGTGTCCAGCCTGCCTCGAATTGTGACGCTCCATGATTTCACGATTAAAAGCGATAAAAATACGGGTGCGCTGAGTATGGAAATCAAAGCCCGAACCTACCGTTACAATGACGGAGGTGGTGCGTGATGAATTCCAGAAAGATTGCACCAGCTCTGCTGTTCTCAGGGCTCACCATTCTTGCAGGATGTGATTCCAATGCCGGTTATGAAGACCTCTCCCGGTTTATGGATGAGTCCCGTGCCCGGCCAACCGGGAGGATAGAGCCTCTTCCGCAGTTTACGCCTTATGAAGCCTTTACCTACTCGGCTTCAGGGATGCGCAGTCCGTTTGATAAGCCCATCAAGGTTCAGCTTGTTCGTAAGCAGAAGGTTCAGAGCGATATTCGCCCAGACCTGGATCGGGTCAAGCAATACCTTGAGAATTTTGCCTTTGATGCCTTCGCAATGGTTGGCACATTGAGTGATGATAACGGCTTTTTTGCTCTGCTCTCGATGGATGGTGGTGTGCACCGGGTTCGCGTCGGAGATTATCTGGGTCGGAATCACGGCCGGATTATCGGCATTACCGATTCCGAGGTTCAGGTGATCGAAATTGTAGAAAGTGGACTGGACAACTGGGTCGAACGTCCCAGAACTCTCAGTCTCAGTGGTTCATAGTCGGTTAAAGGCGACCGATATAACGTATAGAAGATTGTGCTGCCAGTTTGTCTGGTCAAGCAGATGGAATAAGAAAGACTACACAGGTGTGACCGGATGAATAGGAAAGGCAGGTTGACAAGTTGGGGTGGTTATCTGGCCGGTGCGGGATTGCTAACCACGCTTTGCTCGACAGCGGCGCTCGCCGGCACCCTGCAGGGGGTTGATGTGACATCCCTGCCTGGTGATCGGGTAGAGATGAAGCTTTCTTTTGATTCGGCTCCTCCGGAAATTAAAGGTTATTCCATTGAACAGCCTGCTCGGATTGTCCTTGATCTGCCCGGTACTGAAAGTGCTGTGGATAAATATAACGAGCTTGGCTTTTCCAATGCCCGTAGTGTCACGGTTATGGAAACTAAGGATAGGACACGCCTGACTGTAAGTATGGATTCCTCTTCCTCATACACAACACGTACTGAAGGGAATAATGTTTACGTCCTTGTTGGTGAAGGAGGGCCGGTTTCCCAGGCTGCTCCAGCTGTTGCTGCAGCAATTACCAATCAGGCAGCAGCTTCAACCAAAAATGCCTTTAGTTCTTCAAATGGTCTGACCAGTATTGATTTTGAGCGTGGCGATGATGGTGAGGGCAACATCGTTATTGGCCTTTCCTCGAAAAAGGTGCTGATGGATCTTGAGGAGCAAGGTGGTCGCCTGCGATTAACCTTCCCGAATGCTGACCTTCCTGTCAGCCTCCGCAATCGCCTTGATGTGAATGACTTTGCTACCCCTGTTCAGTTTATCGATGCGCGGGTTGAAGATGGAAAAGCTTTGGTTGTTATTGAGCCAAAGGGCGAGTTTGACTATCTGGCGTGGCAGACTGATGACAAGATGACCATCAGTGTAAAAGAGCTGACATCTCAGCAGATCGAGCAGAAGGCCCGGAAACAACTGGTCTATTCCGGAGATAAGCTTTCCCTGAACTTCCAGGATATTGAAGTTCGTGATGTGCTTCAGATTCTGGCAGACTTTAAGGATTTGAACCTTGTTGCCAGTGATACTGTTGGCGGAAGTGTAACTCTGCGTCTAAAGAGTGTTCCGTGGGATCAGGCGTTGGATATTGTTTTGAAATCCAAAGGTCTGGGTAAGCGTCTGGAAAATAATGTGCTTGTTGTGGCCCCGGCCGCCGAGCTGGCAGCTCAGGAGCGTGAGCTGTTGGAGTCTCAGCAGCAGATCATTGAGCTGGCGCCTCTTTATACTGAACTGGTTCAAGTTAATTATGCTACAGCCGCAGAGATTGCAGCCGTCCTGTTGGGTGGTGAAGGAAATCGCATTCTTTCTGAACGTGGCAGTGTCCAGGTTATTGATCGGACAAATAGTCTTTTGGTTCAGGAAACCCAGAATAAGCTGGATGAAATTCGCGACTTGGTCGAGCGAGTTGATATCCCTGTACGTCAGGTACAGATTGAAGCTCGAATTGTGACCGCTGACACCAATTTCCGGAAAGAGCTTGGTGTTAAGTGGGGTGGCGCTGTTCAGGTTGGGAGTGGTAATAACCTTAAGCTGGGTGGCCAGGGTTCTAGTTGGAATCCAGGGGATCAGCCGTTGGGGGATGGGACAAGCCCTGGTTCTGGTGGTGAAGCTTCATTCGGAAATAATAACCTCTTTACAGATTTGTCTGTAACTGGGACTGGGTCTTCTGCCCTGGCTATTGGCCTCTTGACAGACTCCGCTGTTGTAAATCTGGAAATCTCCGCTCTTGAAAGTGATGGTGGTGGTGAAATTGTTTCGCAACCTCGCGTAATCACCTCCGATAAGCAGAAGGCGACAATTAAGAGCGGTAAAGAGATTCCTTATCAGGAAGCAAGCTCCAGCGGTGCCACCACAACCGAGTTCAAGGAGGCTGTGCTCTCTGTTGAGGTGACCCCGCAGATCACCCCTGATGGCCGGGTGATTATGGATATTCAGGTGAATAATGACTCGGAAGGCCCAGCGACGGCCTCCGGTATTCCAACCATCAACACTAATGAGGTGAAAACCAAGGTTCTGATCGAAGATGGTCAGACGGTTGTACTGGGCGGTATTTTCAGTAAAACTGAGACCCGCGGTGTTGAGAAGGTGCCTCTGCTGGGAGATCTCCCGGGTGTAGGTCGCCTGTTCCGAAAGGACACCAAGAAAGACGAGCGTAACGAAACCCTGATTTTCATTACCCCGAAAATTTTGACGGCAACTATGGCTTTGCGCTGACAGGAAGTATGCAGTCTCGCACGATTTACCTGATAGGGCCGATGGGGGCAGGAAAGAGTACCATCGGCCGTATGCTCTCCCGTGAGCTAAACCTGCCTTTCCTTGATACCGACCAGGAAGTCGAAGATCGCTGTGGTGCCGATATTCCCTGGATATTTGATAGGGAAGGGGAAGATGGCTTCCGGCAGCGAGAGACTTTTGTGCTGGAGTCCCTGCAAGGGGCACCGGCGCAGGTTGTCGCGACCGGTGGCGGAATCGTTATGCGTGAAAAAAACCGCAGGCTGATGATAGCCAGCGGTTTTGTGGTTTTTCTGCAGGCCTCCGTTGCTACCCAAATGCAGAGAACAGCCAAAGACAAGCGTCGCCCCCTTCTTCAGCGACCTGATCGTGAGCAGGTTCTCGCAGATCTTTACGAGCTGCGTGAGCCTTTGTATCGTGAAGCTGCCGATCTGGTTGTCTGTACTGATCGGGGCAGCCCGCGTCAGGTTATTAAAGAGATTACTGAAGCTGTTGGCATGGGGTAATTGCCAGCAGCCCCTTCTTATTCGACAATCATCCCTCCAACAATAAAACCCTCTCGTAAGGCAGGAGTCCGGCTGTGCAAACCTTGACCGTGGATCTTGGTGATCGCTCTTATCCCATTTTTATTGGCTCAGGGTTGCTGTCAAAGCCGGAACTCCTAAAACCCTATATCCGTGGTTCCGAGGTGGCGGTTGTTACTAATGAGACGGTTGCGCCGCTTTATCTGGAAGATCTGCGTAGGCTGCTGGGTGGTTATCGGGTTACGGAAGTCGTGCTGCCTGATGGTGAGCAATATAAAAACCTGACCGAGCTGAATCAGATCTTTGATCGATTGCTGGCTGATCGGCATAGCCGCGCCACCACGCTGATTGCTTTGGGTGGTGGGGTGGTTGGGGATATGTGTGGCTTTGCTGCTGCGAGTTACCAGCGTGGTGTTAATTTTATCCAGATTCCAACCACGGTATTGTCCCAGGTTGACTCTTCTGTTGGTGGAAAAACCGGAGTAAATCACCCACTTGGCAAAAATATGATTGGCGCCTTTCATCAGCCGCAGGCAGTTATTGCGGATATGGACGTTCTGACCACTCTTCCGGATAGAGAGCTTTCCGCAGGGCTGGCTGAAGTGATCAAGTACGGTTTGATCAGCGATGCTCCGTTTTTTGAATGGCTGGAATTGAATGCTGAACGATTGATGTCGCGTGATGCTGATGCTTTGGCAGAATCCGTACTTCGCTCCTGTGAAAATAAAGCCAAGGTTGTTGCTGAGGATGAGCGTGAGGGAGGGCGTCGTGCCATTCTGAACCTTGGTCACACCTTTGGTCATGCCATTGAAACCCATCAGGGTTATGGGAAATGGCTGCACGGCGAGGCCGTTGCTGCTGGTATGGTCATGGCTGTTGATCTCTCGGTTCGGCTTGGTTGGGTTGAGTCTGACGTACTGCAAAGAACGATCGCGTTGTTAGAGCAATGCAAGCTGCCCGTTCAGCCTCCCAAGGGTATGACGCCCGATGACTTCCTGAATTTAATGTCTGTGGATAAAAAGGTTATCGATGGTCAATTACGCCTGATACTGCTGAAGTCTTTAGGGGATGCGGTGGTCACGGCAGAGGCTCCAAAAGAAGTTCTTTGTGAACTTTTGTATAGCCTTTGCCACTGAAACTAATGGTGTATTAAGAAAAATATTCTGAAAAAAGCCATATTCCGTGTAATTTTCTTAGATCGGCTGCCTTGTTCATTTGTCTCGTTTTCGGTGACTATGTACAATGATCGGCCGCTCGACGCTAGCAAGAATTTATAAGAAAGCGTTGATGTGTGCAGGTGTGGCAGATCAAGAGACAACTTGCAGAGGGTTGTTTGTCTGTTACACCTAGTGTCTGGCGGGTGGCGTGAATGCGTTGATGCCGGATTATCTGCAGCCAAATTTTCTGGGTGCAGTCGGTTTCAGCCTGAGCGAAAAGCAAGGGAGGCTGCCACTGGTCAGGATGACCCCATAACGCCAAATAATGATTATCAAAATGGCTGTTGAGAGATCGCCTATGAGTTCAGGTTTGTATCACCCCGGTGAGTTCAGGGACAATTGCGGCTTCGGTCTGATTGCCCACACGGAAGGCAGAAAAACTCATGGACTGCTCGGCAAGGCTATTGAAGCCCTGACCTGTATGACCCATCGCGGAGGTATAGCCGCCGATGGCCGTACCGGTGATGGCTGCGGTCTGTTGATCCAGTTACCGGATACCTTTTTCCGGTCTGTCGCTTTAGAAACCTTTAATACCCAACTTCCCGCCCTGTATGCCATTGGCATGGTCTTCCTGAGTCAGGATGATCGCATAGCCAGTGAGGCTCGCACTGTTGTTGAACAGGAGCTGGCTGATCAGGGGCTGAAAGTCGTGGGCTGGCGCGAAGTGCCTACCGACAGTGAATGCCTCGGCCCGATCGCCCTGGATCAGCTGCCGCGTATTGAACAGGTCTTTATTGTTCCCGAACAGGAGAAGGATCGACACCAGCTGGAAGCTGGCCTGTTTATGGTGCACCGGAAAGCCAGCCAGCTGTTGGCCGCAGATCAGGACTTTTATATCTGTTCTCTTTCCAGTCGGGTGATCACCTACAAAGGCCTGATGATGCCGGCAGATATTGCCAGCTTCTATCCGGACCTGAGTGACAGTCGTTTTGAAACCGCCATCTGCGTGTTTCACCAGCGTTTTTCTACCAACACCATGCCGCGCTGGCCACTGGCTCAGCCGTTTCGCATGCTGGCTCATAATGGTGAGATCAACACCATTACCGGCAACCGTAATTGGGCTGAGGCGAGAGCCAATAAATTCCAATCTGAGCTGTTGCCTCAGCTGAGCGATATTCGTCCGCTGGTTAATCACACCGGCTCGGACTCCTCCTCTCTCGACAACATGCTCGAGATTCTGGTCACCGGTGGCGTCGATCTTTACCGTGCCATCCGGATGCTGGTGCCACCGGCCTGGCAGAATGTTGATACTCTTGACCCGAATCTGCGGGCGTTCTACGAATATAACTCCATGCATATGGAACCCTGGGATGGTCCGGCCGGTCTGGTTATCTCCGATGGTCGTTATGCCGTTTGTGCCTTGGATCGAAATGGTCTGCGTCCATCCCGCTGGGTGAAAACCAAAGACGGTCTGCTGACCGTTGCTTCGGAAATCGGTGTCTGGAACTACCAGCCGGAAGATGTACTGGCCAAAGGGCGCGTTGGTCCCGGTCAGGTTGTAGCGATCGATACGGAAACCGGTGAGTTCCTGCAGGCTAACGATATCGATCTCAAGCTTAAGAGCCGTCAGCCTTACAAGCACTGGATGAAAGAACATGCCTGCCGTTTGCAGTCACGTTTTATCGAGCAGGAACACAAGGTTGATGCGCTGGACCCGGAAACCCTACTGCGTGAGCAAAAGCGTTTCCAGATCACCTTTGAAGAGCGTGATCAGATCCTCCGCCCACTGGTAGAAAATGGGCAGGAAGCTGTAGGCTCCATGGGGGATGATACCCCGATGGCGGTTCTGTCCCAGCGGGTGCGCCCGGTTTATGACTATTTCCGCCAGCTCTTTGCGCAGGTGACCAATCCACCGATTGATCCTCTGCGGGAAGCGGTGGTGATGTCTCTGGAAACCTGTATGGGCCGTGAGCTCAACATGTTCAAAGAGACACCGGAACATGCCAAGCGGGTGATTCTGAAGTCGCCAATCCTGTCCC
Organism: Parendozoicomonas haliclonae; assembly: GCF_900174585.1. Classification (GTDB taxonomy): domain Bacteria; phylum Pseudomonadota; class Gammaproteobacteria; order Pseudomonadales; family Endozoicomonadaceae; genus Sansalvadorimonas; species Sansalvadorimonas haliclonae. Next base: position 612,095 of record NZ_FWPT01000001.1, read on the forward strand.
GCACAAAGTTCCTGAATCTGATCAATGGCGAACATAAGCATGATGATCTGGCTGTTGAGCGTCTGAACCTGGGTTATTACGAGTCTCTTGGTCTGCAGGCTGCGATTGAGGCTCTGTGTGATAAAGCGGAACAGGCTGTTCGTAATGGCAAGGTTCTGCTGCATATCTCTGATAATGAGCAGGAGCCGGACAAGCTGATTATTCATGCGGCTATGGCAACCGGTGCGATTCATCACCGCTTGATCAGCAAAGGTCTGCGGGCTGACTCCAACCTGATTGTTGAAACGGCGACTGCCCGTGATCCTCATCATTATGCAGTTTTGATCGGCTTTGGTGCGACAGCTGTTTATCCATGGCTCACTTATGAAGTGATCCGGGAGATGATCAAGACCGGAGCGGTGATTGCCGACACTCTGGCGGCCTATAAGTCTTATCGCCGTGGTATTGGCAAAGGTCTTCTGAAGATCATGTCCAAGATGGGCATCTCAACCATCGCGTCTTATCGTGGTGCCCAGCTGTTTGAAGCTGTGGGGGTCAGTGATGAGGTGGTTGATCTCTGCTTCAAGGGTGTGAAAAGTCGTATTCAGGGAGCTCGCTTTGCGGACTTTCAAGAAGATCAGATTATTCTGTGCAAAGAATCCGGCAAGAAGCGCAAGCCGATTGAGCCTGGCGGCTATGTGAAGTTTGTTCATAACAGCGAGTATCACGCTTTCAACCCGGATGTGGTGCAGACGCTGCAACAGGCTGTTAAAAATGGTGATTACGGTGCCTGGCGCGATTATGCCGCGCTAGTGAATGAGCGCCCTGTGGCAGTGATTCGTGACCTGTTTGAGCTGGCCAGTGACCGTGATCCTATTCCTCTGGAAGAGGTTGAGCCAGTCTCTGCGATTGTTCGTCGGTTCGACTCTGCCGCTATGAGTCTTGGTGCTTTGTCACCGGAAGCTCATGAAGCACTGGCTCAGGCAATGAACCGTCTCGGTGGTCGCTCCAACTCCGGTGAAGGTGGTGAAGATCCAGCCCGCTTTGGTACTGATAAGGTGTCCAAGATCAAGCAGATCGCTTCTGGACGTTTTGGTGTTACACCTCACTATCTGGTTAATGCAGAGGTTTTGCAGATCAAGGTGGCCCAAGGCGCCAAGCCTGGTGAGGGTGGTCAGCTTCCTGGTGGTAAGGTCAACAGCCTGATTGCCCGTCTGCGTTATTCCGTACCGGGTGTGACGCTGATATCGCCTCCACCACACCATGATATTTATTCCATTGAGGATCTGGCTCAGCTGATCTTCGATCTGAAGCAGGTCAACCCTGAGGCGCTGGTCTCCGTGAAGCTGGTCTCCGAACCAGGCGTCGGCACCATCGCAGCCGGTGTTGCTAAAGCTTATGCGGATTTGATTACCGTCTCCGGCTATGACGGTGGTACAGCGGCAAGCCCGCTGACGTCTATTCGCTATGCCGGTTCTCCATGGGAGCTGGGTCTGGCAGAAACTCAGCAGGCTCTGCGCGCTAATGACCTTCGTGGCAAGGTGCGACTGCAGACTGACGGTGGCTTGAAAACTGGTCTGGATGTGGTGAAAGCCGCATTGCTGGGAGCGGAGACCTTTGGCTTCGGCACCACGCCGATGGTGGCGATGGGCTGTAAGTATCTGCGTATCTGCCACCTCAATAACTGTGCGACCGGTGTGGCGACCCAGGATCAAAACCTGCGGGATGAACACTTTGTCGGTACGGTTGAGATGGTGACTAACTTCTTTACCTTCCTGGCAGAAGAAGTGCGCGAATGGCTGGCGCGTCTGGGCTACAGAAGTCTGGGGGAACTGGTAGGTCACACGGAATTGTTGAAAGCGAAAGAAGGGCTTACGGCTCGTCAGGCCAATCTGGATCTTTCTCCGGTGCTCGATAGCAGTCATATTCCTGCGGAGAAGCCGCTGACCTGTCAGGTTGATCGCAACCCCCCATTTGATCAGGGCACCATGGCTGAACGGATGGTTGCTGATATGCTGCCATCAATTGAAAGCATGTCGGGTGGAACGTTTGAGTACGAGATTGGCAACTGTGATCGTTCTATCGGTGCGCGGTTGTCCGGTGAAATTGCCCGTCGTCATGGCAATCAGGGTATGTCTGATGCCCCTGTGACCGTCAAGCTGAAAGGCAGTGCGGGCCAGAGCTTTGGTGTCTGGAATGCCGGTGGCCTACATATGTACCTGGAAGGGGATGCCAACGATTATGTTGGTAAAGGTATGACCGGTGGCCGGTTGGTTATCAGCCCACCGCAGGGTAGCGTCTTCGACAGCGAAGAGACGTCTATTATCGGCAATACCTGTTTGTATGGCGCGACTGGAGGCAAGCTGTTTGCCGCAGGCCGAGCTGGTGAACGTTTGGCCGTGCGTAACTCCGGTGCCCATGTGGTTGTGGAAGGCGCAGGCGATCACTGCTGCGAATATATGACCGGAGGTCAGGTAACAGTGTTGGGCGCGGTTGGCGGTAACTTTGGTGCCGGTATGACCGGTGGCTTTGCTTACGTGCTCGACCGGGATCGCAACTTTGTTGATTGCTACAACCACGAGTTGGTGGATATTCATCGGATTGATTCCGATCTGATGGAAGACCATCGTACCCACCTGTACAGCACCATCGAAGAGTATGTGCAGGAGACCGGAAGCGCCTGGGGGGCGCAGATTCTGGAGGACTTTGAGGACTACACCAGCCTGTTCTGGCTGGTGAAACCCAAGGCGGCCAATCTCGACAACCTGCTGGCCAGTACCAGAGGGCGTCCTGAGTAACCCTGAGGGGAAAGGTTATCCCGGCAGTCTGTAGCGTGAGCAGGCTGCCGACATCTCCCGCGGAGATGCAAGGTCACAGAATTGATGAGGTGTGTATGGCTGAACGACTGAATAATGATTTCCAGTTCGTGGATGTGGGGCGGAAAGACCCTGCCAAGAAAACAATTACATCCCGCCGCAAAGAGTTTGTAGAAATCTACAAGCCGTTTAATGAAAAGGATGTGAAGTCCCAGGCGCATCGCTGTCTGGAGTGCGGCAATCCTTACTGTGAATGGAAGTGCCCGGTTCACAACTATATTCCCAACTGGCTGAAGCTGGTCAGCGAAGGTCGTCTGTTTGAGGCGGCTGAACTCTCTCACCAGACCAACTCCCTGCCGGAAGTCTGCGGTCGTGTATGCCCGCAGGACCGACTGTGTGAGGGCGCCTGTACCCTGAATGATGGTTTTGGTGCCGTTACCATTGGTTCTACGGAAAAATATATTACCGATACGGCGTTCTCTCTGGGCTGGCGTCCGGATATGTCCAAGGTGGTCTGGACCAATAAGAAGGTGGCCGTTATCGGTGCCGGTCCGGCTGGGCTTGCCTGTGCTGATGTTCTGGTGCGCAATGGTGTGAAGCCTGTTGTCTTTGACCGCAACCCAGAAATTGGTGGTCTGCTGACGTTCGGTATTCCCGAATTCAAACTGGAAAAGAATGTTATGGCCCAGCGTCGTGAAATCTTTACCGATATGGGTATCGAGTTCCGGCTGGAAACGGAAGTGGGTCGGGATATTACCATTGAACAGCTGATGTCGGATTACGACGCGGTGTTTATGGGGATGGGTACCTACACCTATATGAAGGGCGGTTTCGCCGGTGAAGATCTCCCCGGTGTTTATGATGCTCTGCCATTCTTGATTTCCAATGTGAATCGCAATCTTGGTTTTGAAAAGAGTCCTGAAGATTTTATTGGTATGAAGGGCAAAGCCGTTGTCGTGCTTGGTGGTGGTGATACGGCGATGGACTGTAACCGCACATCTATTCGTCAGGGTGCGAAAAAGGTCACCTGTGCCTATCGTCGGGATGAAGCCAATATGCCTGGCTCTGTTCGGGAAGTGGCTAATGCCAAGGAAGAGGGCGTACAGTTCCTGTTTAACCGCCAGCCGGTGGAAATTGTCGGTGATGGCAAGGTTGAAGGCGTTAAGGTGATTACCACGCAGCTGGGTGAGCCGGATGAAAACGGTCGCCGCCGTCCGGAACCGGTTGAGGGCAGTGAGGAGATTCTGCCAGCCGATGTAGTGTTGATCGCCTTTGGTTTCCGCCCTAGCCCGGCAGACTGGTTTGGTGATCAGGATATTGCTATGGATGATGGCGGTCGGGTGATTGCCCCTGAGCACGCCGAATTCCCGTTCCAGACCTCCAATCCAAAGATCTTTGCTGGCGGTGATATGGTCCGTGGTTCTGATCTGGTGGTAACGGCTATCTGGGAAGGTCGCCAGGCCGCGGAAGGGATTCTGGATTATCTGGATGTTTAAACGTGCCTCGAGCGCATAAATCTGGCGCATAAAAAAGGAGAGCTCAGGCTCTCCTTTTTTATTGAATCTGTGCTGGCGATTAAACTGTCGCGATCACTTCAATTTCAACCTTGGCGTCTTTTGGCAGGCGAGCGACTTCTACACAGCTGCGAGCCGGGAAAGGCAGGCTGAAGTACTGCTTATAAACTTCGTTGATGTCGGTGAAGTCGTTCATATCCTTCACGAAAACCAGAGTCTTGCGAACCTTGCTCATGCTGGAGCCGGCCGCTTCCAAAATGGCTTTTACGTTCTCCAGACACTGACGCGCCTGCGCCTTGGTGTCTTCAGGCATATCACCGGTTTCCGGGTGAATAGGCAGCTGGCCGGACGTGATGATCATGCCGTTGAATTGCATAGCCTGGGAGTAAGGGCCGATAGCTGCAGGGGCATCGGTCGTTTCGATAACTTTTTCCATGATATTGCTCAACTTGTAACTTGTGTGGCTGAACAGCGGGTACGGCAAAGGCTGGTAGTCTTTGGCGGCTGGTCAGCTCTCCCGAATCTGGTCAGTCATATGTGGCCGGGTTTTCATCCAGCAGGTACTGGTTATTCGGGAGAAAATAAAAAGGGCGTATTTCGCGATCCTGTAAGAGCATAAGCCCATGGCTGAGTGAATCTTCACTCTTTTGCAGGGGCTCTTCAGGAGTTTGGCATGCTACTCGCACGCAGGCTTACTGCTTTGATTTTCGTCAATGAAATAAATGGCTACTTTTTCAAATTCAGTTTAATTTGACCTGCGTCTGTTTCGGCTAAAACAGCGTTTGAGTCTGGCATCTTTTTGTATAAGTGCAATCCGTATTCGGGTACAGTTCACCACGAATAATAGAGAGAGTTTTACTGTGAGCGAACTCAGGAATGATACGTTTCTCAAGGCACTTTTGAGGGAGCCTGTTGACTATACCCCAGTTTGGATGATGCGCCAGGCAGGACGCTATCTTCCGGAATATCGTGCAACCCGCAGTCAGGCCGGTGACTTCCTCAGCTTATGTAAAAATGCCGATCTGGCTTGTGAAGTGACCATTCAGCCGCTGGAACGTTTTCCACTGGATGCCGCGATTCTCTTCTCCGATATCCTGACAATACCCGATGCTATGGGATTGGAGCTTTATTTTGAAACCGGCGAAGGCCCAAAATTTAAAAAGATCATTCGCTCTGAGCAGGATGTCGATGCTCTGATTCAGCCCAAAATGGATGATGAGCTGGACTACGTGATGAATGCTGTGCGGGTGATTCGCCGTGAATTGAACGGTCGTGTCCCGCTGATCGGCTTCTCCGGCAGTCCGTGGACGCTGGCGACCTATATGGTTGAAGGCGGTAGTACCAAAGACTTCCGTCATATCAAGGGTATGATGTACAGCCAGCCGGAAGTTCTGCATAAACTGCTGGATCGTCTGGCAGACAGCGTTATTGATTATTTGAATGCGCAGATTCTGGCCGGTGCTCAGGCTGTTCAGATCTTTGATACCTGGGGCGGCGTTTTGGGGCACCGGGAATACCGAGAGTTCTCTCTGGCCTATATGCAGCGCATTGTTGCTGGCCTGATTCGGGAGAATGAAGGCCGCAAGGTGCCGGTGATTCTGTTCACTAAGAATGGTGGGCAGTGGCTGGAGGTGATGGCCGGAACGGGTGCCGATGCATTGGGGCTGGATTGGACAACCCACGTCGGTGAGGCGCGTGAGCGTGTAGGTCATCAGGTTGCCCTGCAGGGTAATATGGATCCTTCTGTACTCTACGGCTCACCTGCTCGAATCCGGGAAGAAGTGATGCGTATTCTTGATGATTTTGGTTCCCACAATGGCCATGTCTTTAACCTTGGCCACGGCATTCACCAGTTTGTGAACCCAGAGAATGCCGGCGTGTTTGTTGAGGCTGTCCACGAGTTCTCCGCTCGCAAGTAATCCCTTCCCCTTGAAGGCAGCATTATCAGACAGAGCCCAAAGGCTCTGTCTGACTTTCCTTCTCTTTATTGGCCTCCAGCAAGGCATCCTGAAGAGTTTCCCTGATTCTTTTTCCGCTCGCGGGCTTGGTCAAAATCCGGGTGATAAAGCCTTTGGCATAAGCCTCTTCGCTTTTTGGCAGGTTCAGCCCGGTCAGCATAATGGTAATCAGATTGGTAAACAGTGAGTCCTGACGTAAACGTTCAGCCAGCTGCAGACCATTGATGCCTGGCATCTGGTGATCCAGGAAAATGGCATCATAGGGGCGACCGAGCATCGCTTCGGTGCGTAACAATGCCATGGCTTCCGTGGCATCCCTGGCAGGATCAACATGTAGGCCATGCTTTTGCAGTTGTTGGACCAGAACAGTACGACAGGTGTCATTGTCATCCACCACAAGAACTCTCTTATCCGCCAGGGCTATGTGATCGAGTGCTGATGCATGGCTGTGGTGTTTTTCAGTCTTTTGTACCGGCAGGTCAAACCAGTACATGCTGCCGTCTGTGGTCTCTGTTGTGCCGATAGCACCTCCCAGAAACTGAATGATATCCCGGGTCATTGAGAGAATATTGAGAGGGCTGTCGCTATTGTCCTGTCGGTTTAAATCTTTACGGGCCGCTTCCGAACCGACTCCGCCATCGGTGCTGGTAATGGTAAAACGAACGACCAGAGGGCTTCTGATCTGCGCGGAAGCATTTGCAGGAGAAGTATGCAGATTGGCTGTAAGCAGGATACTACCCTGTTCCATATGATTAATGGCATGTAGCATGAGGGCGTTAAGAGTCCGGTTGATTCGGCTGGTGTCCCCCAGTAGGTCGGTTTCCGGATCTATCTTGCTGAGCAGTGCCAGCTCCAGTCCCAGTTGATAAGCCCGGTAATTAAAACGCTCAACACACTGGTGCAGTAATTCGTCTGAATCAATTCTGTCCTGAGTCGGGGTAATTTTATCATTCAGAATTTTGCTGGCATCAACGGTCTGGTTAATCAGTGTCAGCAGTTCATGTCCAGACAGCTGGAGAGTACGCAGATATTCCGCCTGACGATGGGAGGGATTTGTGTTCAGGAGCAGTTCTGTCATCCCCATGATCCCATTCATTGGTGTACGCAGCTCGTGACCCAGTGAGCTGAGCTGGAAAGTGGCCGGCGGGGCAGGCTCCGGTTCATCCGGTGATGAGAATGCCGAAGTGCTGATTGCCGCCTGTCGTGCCGGTATACGCATAAAGGTCAAAGAGGTAATTGCGAAGATCGACGCCAATAAATGAAGACCGCCTAAAAAGCCAGGATGTAAAGGCAGGATAAACAGTGAGGTCAGATCATTCGTGATTTGCAGTATAAACAGTGGCGTCATTACGGCAATCCAGCGTCCGGCAAAGCTGTCACCTTCATACAATCGAGTAATGCAGGACAGTGTCAGAATCAGCACATTGATAATGCACAGAATATGGAAAGGTAGATCAGAGAACACCCAGATATTAGCCATCTTGGCAAAAGCCAATGTGACGTTGAGTGCAATAAGAATCATCAGGCTGGTTCGTAACTGGGTATGCTGACCACGTACTGTCATGGTGTTCATAAACAGCGAAATAAACGCGGAGTAAGCCAGTAATACCAGACCATGGGAGAAGTCTAATCTTGGGGTGGTAAAGCTTTGCCAGATGGATGCGGGAATACCGGCCCAGCTTAACTCGATAAACAGATAAATAATGGGTAGAGCCGAAAGAATCAAAAAGTCCTGGGACCGATGCACTCTATAGAGATAAAGACTTAAAGCGATAAGAAAAAGACTGATGCCAGCCAGAATGCCAAAACCCAACATAGCCAACTGGGAGTTGCTGACCGCTGCACTGGGATTCTCCAGCATAAAGCTCATACGAGGAGCCTGATTAGTTTGAACCTTGATGTAGAGCTCACGCTGTTCCCCTGCAAGCAGAGAAAAATGAAGGGCGCGTTTTTGGTAGGTTAATGAACTCTGGATATGGCTGCCATGATGACCTTCGATATTATCATGGGGCGAGATAAAAATTTCTGGTGGCGGGCTGAGGTTATGCAGAATATGCAGCACCATATTGGTGTCGTGCATTTGTGTGTTACGGACACTGAACTTGAGCCATATGGTGCTGTTACGTGGCAGCTTCTGGCGGAGGATGTTCCAGGGGGCGAAAAGGTGTTGCTTCTGCGGGCTTTGTACCTCAGCAAGGGAAAGGTCACCTTCATGAAGAATATCAAAGTAAGTGACAGACTGACTGAAATCGTCGCTGTGAATAGAGAGAGAGGCCTGTGACGACAGGCTGGCGCTGATAAGCCAGAAGAATACGGCAATCAGGGAGATGAACTTATTATTCTGGTTCACGCACATCTACCTTTCGGGTGTCCTTACCGCGTTTATACAGCGCCAGTACCGACGCTGTATAAACGAGTTTATGGAAGGCAGTATAACGTGCGTGGTTTCAGGATTTAACCGTTTTGTGCCTAAGCCTTTTCACGGGCAATGGCGCGGTGGCCGATATCGGTTCGGAAGTAGCAGTTATCCCACTGAATAGCTTCCACGCCTTTGTAGGCTTTCTGCTGTGCCTCTGCAACGGTATTGCCGAGGGCTGTTACGCACAGAACCCGTCCACCACTGGTCACAACATCATCGCCATTCAGCGCTGTGCCGGCATGGAATACCAGTGCCTCACCGGCATTATCCAGACCGGAAATAGCATCACCCTTGTTATAGGAGGCCGGATAGCCACCTGCCGCCATAACAACACCCAGAGCTGCGCGGGAGTCCCACTCACAGTTCTTGCCGTTTAGCTGACCATCAGCGCCTGCCAGGCAAAGTTCAACAAGGTCGGACTTCATGCGCGCAAGAATCGGTTGGGTTTCCGGGTCACCAAAACGACAGTTGTATTCCAGTACCTTAGGCACGCCCTGCGGATCAATCATAATACCGGCATACAGGAAACCGGTGTAGCGATGGCCTTCTGCCGCCATGCCTTTGACTGTTGGCCAGATCACCTGTTCCATGATGCTGTCGTGCATTTCCGGAGTCACAACAGGAGCCGGGGAGTACGCGCCCATACCGCCGGTGTTGGGGCCGGTATCGCCATTATCCCGCGCTTTATGATCCTGGCTGGTAGCGAGCGGCAAAACATGCTCTCCATCGACCATCACAATAAAGCTGGCTTCTTCGCCTTGCAGGAATTCTTCTACAACAACGCGATGGCCCGCATCACCAAAGGCATTTCCGGCCAGCATGTCCTTGATAGCAGCAATCGCTTCATCTTCACTCTGGGCGAGGATGACGCCTTTGCCTGCAGCCAGACCGTCGGCCTTCACAACGATGGGTGCGCCTTTCTCTTTCACGTAGGCGACAGCGGGCTCAATCTCGGTAAAGTTGGCGTAGTCGGCGGTAGGAATCTTGTGGCGAGCCAGGAAGTCTTTGGTAAAGGCTTTAGAGCCTTCCAGTTGGGCGGCACCCTGGGTCGGGCCAAAGATCTTCAGGCCTTGTTCCTGAAAGCGATCAACAACACCCAGAACCAGCGGTGCTTCTGGGCCAACGATAGTCAGGCCAATCTGTTTGTCTTTCGCGAAATTATTCAGACCTTCGATATCAGTCGCTTCGATAGCAACATTGGTGATGCCTTCGCTGATAGCGGTTCCGGCATTACCGGGAGCGACAAACACTTCTGTCGTCAGTGGGGATTGCAGGGCTTTCCAGGCCAGGGCGTGCTCACGACCGCCACTACCAATAATTAGAATTTTCATAACGTCAGATCCTTTGATGCTGAGTTAAGAGAGTGTGAAGTCGGAGCTGCCAGCAAAGCTGTGGGTGTGCAGCTCCGAGCGGAGCGAATGATTTCGTGATTAGTGACGGAAGTGGCGCATGCCGGTAAAGACCATGGCCATGCCGGCTTCGTTAGCGGCATCAATCACTTCCTGATCACGCATCGAGCCACCGGGCTGGATAACAGCGGTAATGCCAGCAGCAGCTGCCGCATCAATACCATCGCGGAACGGGAAGAAGGCATCGGACGCCATAACGGAGCCGCGCACTTCCAGCCCTTCGTCTGCTGCTTTAATACCGGCGATACGGGCGCTGTAAACACGGCTCATCTGGCCGGCGCCGATACCTACGGTCTGGTTGTTTTTGCAGTAGACGATGGCGTTGGACTTCACATATTTGGCCACTTTCCAGGCGAATTGCAGATCACGCAGCTCGGCATCTGTTGGCAGGCGTTCGGTCACAACTTTCAGTTCTTCTTCACTGACACGGCCAATATCAGCATCCTGAACCAGAAGGCCGCCATTCACACGCTTGAAGTCGAGGAATGGAGTTGGGGAAGCCGGCAGTTCTCCACAGGTCAGAACCCGGATATTTGGCTTCTTGGCCAGAATGTCGTGGCACTCGTCGGCTACGGATGGCGCAATGATCACTTCGACAAACTGACGATCCAAGATCGCGTTGGCCGTTTGCGCATCCAGTGGACGGTTGAAGGCAATAATGCCGCCAAAGGCTGATGTTGGATCAGTGGCGTAAGAGCGGTTATAAGCTTCCAGAATGTCGGAGCCAATGGCTACACCGCAAGGATTGGCGTGCTTGACGATAACGCAGGCTGGCTGCTCAAAGCCTTTTACACACTCCAGTGCAGCATCGGTATCGGCGATATTGTTGTAAGAGAGCGCTTTGCCCTGCAGAACTTTTGCTGTGGATACGCTGGCTTCTGCAGGATTTGTCTCCCGATAAAAAGCAGCGGCCTGGTGAGGGTTCTCCCCATAACGCATATCGTCTGCTTTTATAAACTGGGTATTAAAGGTGCGAGGGAAGCGACTTTTTTCTTCGCTGTCGGTATTTATGCAACCCAGATAGTTGGCAATCGCACCATCGTAAGCGGCAGTGTGCTCAAAAGCTTCAACCGCCAGCTGGAAGCGCTGGCTTTCGCTGAGTCCGCCATCCTGTTCGAGCGCGGTAGCAATGGTGTCGTAATGGTCAGCGTTCACCACAATCGCAGTGTACTTATGGTTCTTCGCGGTGGAACGCACCATGGTCGGGCCGCCGATATCAATATTCTCAATGGCATCGGCCAGCGTGCATGCCGGGTTGGCAACGGTCTTTTCAAACGGGTAGAGATTTACCACCACCATATCAATGGTGTTAATGCCGTGGGTTGCCAGGGCTTCATCATCCTGACCACGGCGAGCGAGAATGCCGCCATGAATCTTTGGGTGCAGAGTTTTAACCCGGCCATCCATCATCTCCGGAAAACCGGTGTAATCGGATACTTCGGTAACAGGAATATTGTTTTCCTGCAGCAGGCGGAAGGTGCCTCCGGTAGAAAGTAGCTCGATATCGAGGTTTGCCAGGCGGCGGGCGAATTCAACCACGCCCTGTTTATCGGAGACACTGATCAGTGCTCGTTGAACGGGGCGAATACCGGTGTTGTCAGCCATTACAGTCTCACTCTTGGATTGTATAGGTTTGTTCTGCCAGTTACTGCACAGTGGGTGAGCTGTACAGCCTGTTCATTTATTGCCGTCCGTGCCTGAGTGCGGCTTTAGGTCCGTTGACCCTGTTATGGGCGGCTATGAAACCTTATCTGGTGGCAGGCTTCAATAGCTGATGTAAAAAGTCGCCATAAAAAAAACAGGCGGATAAACCGCCTGTTCGTTTCAATTCAATTTACAGCAAGCCATACTGCTTGAGCTTTTTACGCAGAGTTCCCCGGTTGAGGCCGAGCATTACAGATGCCCGGGTCTGGTTACCTTTCACGTAAGTCATCACGCTTTCCAGAAGTGGCGCTTCAACTTCGGACAGCACCATATTGTAGACATTGGTGACGTCCTGCCCGTCCAGATGGGCAAAATAGTTGGTCATGGCCTTTTCAACGCTGTCACGCAGAGTCTGGGTTTCCTGGGAAACCGGGCTGCTCAGGTTACTGTTGAACGTGGACTCCTGGGCTGCGATATCTGTTACCGTCATGCCGCAAACTCCTTTCCTTCGATCAAGTGCGTAAAATATTCCCTGATTCCGGCAATTTGGGCCGCGGGTGTTTCCAACTGGTTAAATTGTTTACGAAAAGCGGTTGCCCCATCTGTTGTCTGCAGATACCAGCCCACATGTTTGCGAGCGATACGCGGTCCCATGACATCACCATAAAAACTGTGAAGCTCCTGCAAATGATCAAGCAGGATGTTGCAGATGGTTTCTAATGACGGTGAGGGCAGGTAAGTGCCGTGTTCCAGATAGTGGGCAATTTCCTGAAATATCCAGGGGCGACCCTGGGCGGCCCGGCCAACCATGACGGCCTGTGCTCCGGTATGATCCAGAACCTGTTTGGCTTTTTCGGGTGAAGTGATATCGCCATTGGCAATCACGGGGATTGAGAGAGCAGAACAGATTTCCGCAATGGTATCGTATTCCGCTTCTCCCCGGTACATACAGCTGCGTGTGCGGCCATGGACGGCAAGAGCCTGAATGCCGCAGTCTTCAGCAATACGGGCGATGGTTACGCCATTGCGCTGGTCGGGGCTCCAGCCTGTGCGGATTTTGAGTGTGACAGGAATATCGACGGCTCCCACAACAGCCGTAAGGATGTCCTTGACCAGAGCTTCGTCTTTCATAAGGGCAGAACCTGCCGCTTTGTTACAGACTTTCTTGGCCGGACAGCCCATGTTGATGTCGATGATCTGGGCGCCCATTTCCGCATTGCGGCGGGCGGCCTCAGCCATCATCTCCGGATCACCACCGGCAATTTGCACCGAGCGAGGCTCGGGTTCGCCGGAGTGCTCAAGGCGGAGACGGGATTTGCGGGTATTCCAGAGGCGAACATCGCTGGTAACCATTTCCGAGACAACCAGCCCCGCTCCCATTTGCAGACACAGCCTGCGGAACGGGCGATCCGTTACACCAGCCATGGGGGCAAGAACGAGTGGGGTAGTAATCTGGTAGGGTCCGATCTTCAGCAATTTGCGTACACTCAAAAAAACACAGGCGAATTATTTCAGAGAATGCTGGTCAAAATTTAACCGTTTGGGCGGGTATCATAACCCTTTCCCACGAGCGGATAAAGCCGAATGCTGCCCATTGGCAAAAGGCCTTTGGACGCAGGTGAATCAGTCCCGCTATGGTGAAGGAATCGCCAAAAATAACAATATTTGTTCAGACTTTATTGTCTTCTTTTTGACCTATATCAGAAGAGTGTTCTGGTATCAGGGGAAGTCAAAGGTAATATTTCGGGCGTCCGGTCCTGGGCTCATAATGTTGAGCGAAAGATGAACAGGTTTCATCGGCTGCATGTCGGTCTCTCCGGCCGCTTCTCCGGAGAGGTATTGCTCCGGTGTGAGCAGGCGGGTTCCGAGCACATTATTGTTCACGCCGGAGATCACCATCATCAAATTCGGGTAAGGCTGTGGGAAGGCGGCCTCATTGCTAATGATGGCATCCACCGTGATAGCGTTCTGGTAGGTTGGCTCATTGCGCACCACGATATTGCGGACACTGACTCGGGAAAGGTCTTTCATTTCCGGAAGCTGACATCCGGTTACACCACAAAGAGTGGATATCAATGGGCGCAGTGATGGCGTGCAGGCAATATTGTCGAAGTTATAAATAATATGCTGGGCGACAAGGCCGATCGTCAGTAACAGGCAGCAGAAAGGAATAGCTGCTCGCTGCAGGAAGCTTTTCTTCTGATAGTGCAAATCCAGCGGATCGTCATCCAGCCCCGTCAGGCTGTCAGCGGGTGCCTGATGGCGAACTTCAGGTTCGGCAGGGGCTTCATCGACATCGAAGGCGCTGAACTCTGGTTCTACTTTCTGAATTTCGGGAGCAGCCTGCTCTTCTTCCTCAAGATCCAGCTCATCAAGCATGGCTCTTGCCCAGGCTTCATCATCATCGCCTTGTGGGGCCGGAGTCTCGTTGTTACTGGAGAAGTGTCGTTTGGGAGCCTGCTCTATGGCAAAAACATCGTCGCTGAGATCCAGGGATTCTTCAGCATCCTTTTGAGACTTTCCTTCAGAACTGACACTGAACAGAACATCGTCGTCAGTATCATCCTCCGGGAAGTCCACGGATTGGGAAGGGCGTGGTGCCGGGATCAGGTCTTCCGGGAGGGAGCCCCCGACAATATGCTGGTCGGCACGGAATACATAAAGGCAGGAGCCGCAACGGACCGAACCCTTGGCCGCCTGCAGATGCCCACGGGTAATACGGAAAGCCGTATTGCACTCCGGGCAACGGGTAATCCATGAGTCTGCAGTGTTTCGGTTCTGATGTGTGGCTTGCATGATTCTGTGTTTGCTGACGCAGCTGACAAATTATTTTGCCAGCTTTGTCAGACAAACTCTAACTTAACTCGTCACATGACAGGCGACGGAGTTATCGTTTTTGCAATCAGTTGTTGCGGCGAACACCGCTGAGGCGAACCCAGCCATCCATTTCGGTGACAGGATCCATTTCAAACCATGGTTCATAAGCGGCCAGTACATCCTCAGCCTGCTCGGACAGAATGCCGGATAGAGCCAGCTTGCCGCCAGGCTTGGTATGGCTGGCCAGAGTTTCGGCCAGGCTCATTAGCGGGCCGGCCAGAATGTTAGCGACCATAACATCGGCCATGGTGTCAGGCGTATCTTTCGGATAGCAGACGTGCAGACGGCCGCTGGCAATTTTATTGCGCTCGGCATTGTCGCGGGAGGCTTCGAGAGCCTGAGGGTCGGTATCGACACCAAGGGCATGCTCCGCACCCAGCAACAGTGCCCCAATGGCAAGAATGCCGGAGCCGCAGCCGTAATCAATCACTTGCTTGCCAGCCAGGTCCTGGGCGTCCAGCCACTTCAGGCACAGTGCGGTGGTTGGGTGGGTGCCGGTGCCGAAGGCAAGGCCTGGATCTAGCATCAGATTGACAGCGTTGGCATCCGGTACTTCTTTCCAGCTTGGGCAAACCCACAGGCGCTCACCAAATTGCATTGGGTGGAAGTGAGTCATCCACTCCCGCTCCCAGTCTTTGTCCTCAACAATCTCTACACGGTGAGCCTGATAGCTGCCCGGAATGGTTTCATTCAGGTGAGCAATAACGGCATCCATGTCAGCATCTGCAGTGAACAGGCCAATAATGCGCAGGTTGTTCCACAGGGGAGTGGTGCCGAGGTCTGGTTCATACAATGGCTGGTCGCAGCCATCCAGAAAGGTGACAGCCAGTGCGCCACACTCAAGCAGCAGATCTTCAACGGATTCAGAATGATCCGGGGTGGTGTCGAGTTTGATTTGAATCCAGGACATAAATGTTCAGCTACCGTAGAAGGGGCTTGTCTCCCTGTGAGTTAGACGTCAGAGGGAGTGATTGTTTGTAAAATAATGGGCGCAGATTAGAGAGGTGGGGTGTTTGTGTCAAACAGACGCAATCGGCAGAAAGCACAAAGGCTGCCGAAGCAGCCTTTGTGATCAGATGAGAGCAGGTTCTCAGGAGCCGTGCTCAAGCTTCTTGGTGAGATAGTGGATATTGACTCCACCTTTCATAAAGTTGGCGTCACGTACCAGTTCTTTATGGAGAGGTGTGTTGGTACGGATACCTTCAATCACCAGCTCATCCAGTGCATTTCGCATCCGGATTAAGGCAGTTTCCCGATCTGGGCCCCAGGTAATCAGTTTGCCGATCATGGAATCATAAAACGGCGGAACTGAGTAACCCTGGTAGATATGGGAGTCTACACGCACACCATTACCACCCGGCATATGCAGCTGGGTGATCTTGCCCGGTGATGGCATAAAGGTTTTCGGGTCTTCGGCATTGATACGGCACTCGATGGAGTGACCGTGGAAGGTAATGTCTTCCTGCTTGACGGACAAAGGCTCGCCGCTGGCAATCAGCAGCTGCTCTTTGATGATATCAAAGCCGGAGATTTCCTCGGAAACCGGATGCTCTACCTGTACGCGGGTATTCATCTCAATGAAGTAGTACTCGCCATCCTGATAGAGAAACTCAAAGGTGCCTGCACCTTTGTAAGCCATATCAATGCAGGCATCGGTACAGCACTTGAAGATTTTCTGACGAGCTTCTTCAGGAATGCCGGGTGCTGGAGCTTCTTCAATCACTTTCTGATGACGGCGCTGCAGGGAGCAGTCACGGTCGCCAAGATGGATAGCATTGCCCTGACCATCGGAAAGTACCTGTACCTCAACATGGCGAGGAGTTTCCAGGAACTTCTCCATATAAACGACATCGTTATTAAATGCCGCGGCCGCTTCAGTACGGGTTACGCTGATAGCGTTCAACAGTCCTTGTTCACGATGAACAACTCGCATACCACGACCACCGCCACCACCGGCAGCTTTGATGATGACCGGGTAACCGATCTTGCGGGCAATCTCGAGATTACGTTCGTGATCATCAGTCAGCGGGCCATCGGAGCCTGGAACGGTAGGGACGCCAGCCTTTTTCATGGCTCTGATGGCAGACACCTTATCTCCCATCAGGCGGATAGCCTCTGGAGAAGGGCCAATAAAGGTAAAGCCGCTGCGTTCAACCTGTTCGGCGAAGTCTGCGTTTTCGGCCAGGAAGCCATAGCCTGGGTGGATGCCGACAGCATCAGTGACTTCAGCAGCACTGATGATGGAAGGGATGTTCAGGTAGCTTTCAGACGCGCTGTTAGGGCCAATGCAGACGGTTTCGTCGGCAAGACGGACATGCATCAGGTCTTCATCCGTTTTGGAATGAACCGCAACAGTACTGATGCCCAGCTCTTTACAGGCGCGAAGGATGCGCAGTGCGATCTCTCCGCGGTTGGCAATGAGAACTTTCTCCAGCATGACTCAGACCTCAGGCAATAGTGAACAGAGGCTGGTCATATTCAACCGGAGCGCCATTTTCGACGAGAATCGCTTCAATTTTGCCGGATTTGTCAGCTTTAATCTGGTTCATCATCTTCATCGCTTCCACGATGCAGAGGAGGTCGCCTTCTTTAACGCTGTGGCCAACCTCAACAAAAGCCGGGGAGCTCGGGGAAGGGGAGCGATAGAAGGTGCCGACCATTGGAGACAGAATCTGATGACCGGTCATGGCTGGGTCAGCAGCAGGTGCTTCTGCCGCCTGTACAGGTTGAGCGGCTGCTGGAGTTGGCT
Organism: Parendozoicomonas haliclonae; assembly: GCF_900174585.1. Taxonomy (GTDB): domain Bacteria; phylum Pseudomonadota; class Gammaproteobacteria; order Pseudomonadales; family Endozoicomonadaceae; genus Sansalvadorimonas; species Sansalvadorimonas haliclonae. The sequence goes on from NZ_FWPT01000001.1 coordinate 629,460, forward strand.
GGGCTGCAGGTGGTACCGCATAAGCCTGTGGTACTGGTGCTGCGGCACGACTGGAATGGCGACTGATACGAACAGACTCCTCACCTTCGTGAATTTCCAGCTCATCAATGCCGGACTCTTCAAGCAGTTCAATCAGCTTTTTAACTTTACGGATATCCATGGTGTCTTCCGAAACTTGAAACGATTAGTGAGATGAGGACTGTTCGAGATGTTTGATGGCGGCCTGCAGGGCATAGTCATAGCCGGACGCTCCCAGACCACAAATAACTCCCACGGCAATATCTGAGAAGTAGGAGTGGTGGCGGAAAGACTCGCGGCTGTGCACATTCGACAGGTGAACCTCGATAAACGGCAGTTTCACTCCGAGAATGGCATCACGCAGGGCAATACTGGTATGGGTAAACGCTGCCGGATTGATGATCAGGAAGTCTACACCCTGTTGGGCGGCTTCATGGATTTGATCGATCAACTGATATTCGGCATTACTCTGGAAGCAACTGAGCTGATGGCCGGCACTCTGGGCCTGGGCGATCAGTTTCTGGTTGATACCTTCGAGAGTGTCTGTCCCATAAATACCCGGTTCCCGGGAACCCAGCAGGTTCAGGTTGGGACCATGCAATACAAGGATTGTGGCCATCGGGAAACCTCGTCAGTGACTCTTATTAATAAACACAATATCTACACATTGTGCCCGATGCACTGTAACGAGTCTATACGCTGCATGTTACAGGAGGTTATCGGCATGTTTACTTATTTTCACCATAGCTTCAAAACCAGTTTACGGAGCTGAGCTGCTCTTTTTCAGCAATGTGAGTAGTGTTTCTGCACTGATTTCACCCTGGCGATGCAAAAAATCCAGTTCCTGGCCAGTTTTTGAGTAAAAAAGGTAGGCTGGTGGGCCAAAAAGCTTATATCGGGACAAGATCGCTTGATGATCGGCGGAGTTGTCGGTGATATCGAGCTTGATTTTGGAGAAAGGTGCCAGTGCTTTTTGAACCTCTGGTAATGCCAGCACTTCTCGTTCAAAGACTTTGCAGCTTATGCACCAGTCGGCATAAAAGTCGATAAAGGTTGGCTTCCCTTGTCTTGCGGCCTGTTGTAGAGCGGCTTCAAGCTGTTGAGATGTTGTGAGAGTGGTAAAGCCAGTATCGCTGTAAGGAATGCCGGCTTGGGACGTGGCAGGTTCTCCAAGAGGTCTCAGTGGGTCAGAGTGGCCCTGAATGCCTCCAACCAGCAGGCAAACGCCATAAACCAGCAGCAGGACACCTATAACCTGCCGGAAGGCCGCCCATCCTGCTTTCTGAGTAAAATTGAGGGCACCCAGATAAACCGCACAGCCTGTTGCCAAAGCTCCCCATAGCAGCAGTGTTGCAGATTCAGGAATTATGCGTTCCAGCAGCCAGACGGCGACACCCAGCATCAGTACACCAAAGGCAGACTTTATTCCGTTCATCCAAGGGCCGGCTTTGGGAAGAAGGCTGGCCCCACCGATCCCTACGATCAGCAATGGTGTACCCATCCCCAAGCCCAGAACAAACAAGGTCAGACCGCCGATAGCGACATCCCCGGTGCTGCTGATATAAACCAGCGCGCCTGCAAGCGGGGCTGATACACAGGGAGATACCAGCAAAGTTGAGAATATTCCGGCCAGAATTGCGCCTGTTATTGTTCCTTTCCGTTTTTGAGAGGTTTGCTGATCGGCCTTGGACAATTTGTCCCGCAGTTTTTCTGGAAGCTGAAGTTCAAACAGGCCAAACATGGAGAGTGCAAGGATGACGAACAGAATTGCAAACGGGATCAGTAACCAGGGAGACTGTAGGCGAGCCTGCAGATTGAGGCTGGCGCCAAAGTAACCCATCAGCATACCTGCAATGGCATAAGTCATCGCCATGGCCAGCACATAGAACAGAGTCAGTGTGACACGATGTCTTCGGCTCCCCTGCGCATTGGCAACCAGGGAAGAGACAATCGGAATCATCGGCAGAACACAGGGGGTAAAGGTGAGAGCCAATCCGCCCAGATAAAACAGCAGCAAGGCTTTACCCAAGCTCGCACCATTGATCAGAGAGGCCAAAAAGGAATCTTCGGCAATCGGTTGGTCAGATACTGAAGCTTCGGTTAGAGCCGAAGTCGAAGATGGGTTAGATAATGATGCTGCTTCAGCACCCGTTGTAATGGGGATGATGTTGACTGAAGTGGGTGGATAGCACAGCCCGGCATCGGCACATCCTTGAAAGCTGACAATGATTTCAGGAAGTTCTTCTGTCGAGTTTATGGGGAGGGTGACTTCCATATCCGTCGGATAGGTCTCCACATCCTCTCTCATAAACTGATCGTATTTGGTGATCCCTTCCGGAAACAGAGGTGCACCCAAAGAGGTTATGGCCGAGTCTGCAGGCTGAAAACTCAGCATATGTCGGTAGAGATAGTGCTCGGGAGTGACTGCAAACTTAACGATCAGGTCGCCGCCCAGAATCTCACCTGAAACCTGAAATGCCTCATCTACAGGCAGGAATTCAGCCTTCTGGTTATCCCCATTGAGTAGCGAGTTGAAACTGATGGCCTGAGATTGTGCAGAGAAACACAATAAAAAAGCCAAAAGGATAGAAAAAGCAGGGAAAAATAATCTGGTGTTTAAATGCATAGCCAGAGAGTCACGTTCTTTCTGTTTGGTATGGAGGTATTGTTGCCTCAGGTTAGCAGCAGGGCAATGGTTTATTGGAGTGGTTTTGGGTGAAAGGACAATCTGGAAAGAAGAGCGGCTCAGTGAACCGCTCTTGAGGGGGATCAGCTGTAGGCTTTTACAGACTTGATGATGGCTTCACGGGCGGCATCAGCATTCTGCCATCCGTCGATTTTTACCCATTTGCCTTCTTCCAGATCTTTGTAGTTCTCAAAGAAATGCTCAATCTGCTTGATCAGCAGCTCAGGCAGGTCGGTATATTCTTTGACGTCTTTGTAGATCTTGGTGAGCTTGTCGTGGGGAACGGCAATGACTTTCTCATCCTGACCGCTCTCGTCAGACATATTCAGCACACCTACCGGACGGCAGCGAATCACGGAGCCAGGGGCAACCGGGTAAGGGGTTACAACCAGAACGTCCAGGGGATCGCCATCATCAGCCAGAGTCTGAGGCACGTAGCCATAGTTGGCTGGGTAGAACATTGGGGTGGACATAAAGCGGTCCACAAACAGCGCATTGGTGTCCTTATCGATCTCATATTTGATCGGATCGCTGTTGGCAGGGATTTCAATGATGACGTTAATGTCGTTAGGGATATCTTTGCCGGGCACTATGGCGTTGAAATTCATTAGGTATTAACCCCTGTTTTTGTGTGTAAGCCCGCGAATTATATGTGTTCTGCCGATGTGCCCGCCACCCCAAATATTTGCCAGCTTTCAGGTTGGCAGCTATAGCCTATAAATGAAGCTGAAGGATTTCGCTATTTGGCGGGAGTAATCACTATGCGTTCTATCAAAGTGCAGGACTGCATGACCCGGGCTGTTGTTACTGTAAAGCCGGACATGGACATTGTTGAAGGGCTCAGAATTCTACTCCGTAATGATATTACGGCAGTCCCGGTTCTGGATAATGATGGAAAGCTGGTGGGGATTCTCTCGGAAACGGATTGTCTGGCGGGAACCCTCTCCGGAAGCTATTACTCGCAGGAAAGTAATGTGGTTTCTGAGTTTATGGCCCGTAATGTTGTAACAGCCAGCCCTTCCGACAGCATTATCGATATTTACGAAAAGTGCATGGCGAAAAATGCTCAGCGTGTTCCTGTTCTGGACGAGACTGGAAAAATTGAGGGTATGCTCAGCCCGAAGGATCTTATGGCTGCTGTGCTTGAATACTATGAAAAACCGGTGGCTTCTGCTGGTTAAATAAAAACTTCAATCTCCTTTCTGCCGGAAACTCGTCACCAGCCCGTCTAATGGGCAGGTTCTGCCTATCATTGAATCATCTAAGCTAAAACTGAGACAGGTCCGGGAAGACCTAATCTGTCACGGAGATTGATATGGACAGGTCGCAGAGCGTTTCAACTCAACCGGTTCCTGTAGGTCCAGGCCACCTTGGTGGCTCGGAACAGGAGTCCGGGCTAGAGAAACGCATGGGGCAGGATCAGAAGGGAAGGTCTATTCACAAGACCCAGCCCACGCGTAATCTGGGACCGTCTTTGACTGGTGCCCCTGGTACGCCACCTTCCAAGCTAACCGAATTGGGCCAGCGTAAAAGTGCTGTCCATGAGCCTTTATCCTCCAAGCTGACTCCACCGGGAGAGTTACCTCCGTCAGGTGAATTGGATTTAGGCGATAAAGGCAAAATCATCTTTACCCGCACGAATGGCGATGATCTCCCTCTGGCTCAGGATAAGCTCCTTGCTGAGGTACAGAAAAAGGAAGAATCCGGAGAGCTGGAGAAGGGCAGCTCGGGCAAGCTGAAAGCCTTCTTCTCCATCGTCAAAAAAGGCATGCACGAGCTGATGCATAATAAAGAGCTTCAGGTCGGAATTGGTGCTGTCGGCTTTGGTATTTTCCTATTGGGTGGGGTTTGTGTGTGCCCGGCTCTACTGATAGGTGTAGGCCCCTGCGTTTTGATTTTCACAAACGGCTTCCTTGATAACCCCATGCTAACCGGACCGGAAGGTGGCGGTGGCACCCCGGACAATAAAAATAAGCCAGAAAACAATCCAGAAAAGAAGACTGAAAATAACTCGGACGAAAACAACTCTGGCAAGAAGACCGAGGGAGAAGGTGGCGATCCTCCAAAGGTGACCAAAAAAGAAGGTAATGAGGATGATCTGGCAGCCAGGAAAAAGCGGGAAGATCAGGAAAAGGCTCGCCTGAGACAAGAACAAAGAGAGAAAGAACTAGCAGCGCTAAAAGAGGGCGAAAAAGTCAAAGATAAGGTCACTCAGACTTTTGCAAAACATGGTCTCGATGGTTCTGCGATCGTTGTTCCTAAGAGTGAGTTGCAGGACAAATTGAATGAGTTGGGTGATATATCTGCCCGCTCTGAAAAGCCTAATCAGCAAAAGTTTGATGTTCGAGAGTATCTGGTCAATCCAGAATCCACGCCATTGAAGGCTCACTTTAGCTCTCAGCAAGAAATTGAAGAGGTAGCTGATGCGATTGCCTTGCAGATGAGCTTCTTCCTTCCAGCCAGCAATCCGTTAGGGGCACCTATTCATGGTGAAAGTGCCATTCGACCTGATGAGTGGGAATCGTTGCGCAAAGAGATGACTCAGCATGCAGCCGATGAACTGGTGGCCTTTGGTGCGAAGCATGGATGGGAGTTCCAGATGTCCATGGCTGAGAAAGATAGTGCCAAAATCAGCCGTCCCTACCTGCTGGCCAGAGCTATGCATGATGTTGGTCTTAACGATGTTAATAATCCCAACACAAAAGCTTTCCAGAAAGTGCCTCATGGAGAGTCACGCAAGGCATTGGCGGGCTGGTACCTCGAGACTCGACAGTACTGTCTTGATGAAGCCCGTAAAACACAAAATAAAGGCAAGGACCGGTTCCCGGAGTTGCTGGAAAAACCGATTTAAGAGGGTTGAACTAAATGACCACAACAGCCGGTGGCTCCGTTTCAGTACAACAGATGCAGCACGAAAAAATCATGCGTGCTGCCAAGCAGCCAATGTCGGGACAGCAGGTTCTGAAAAAGTCTGTACAGCTGATTAATAATGCTGCAGGGGCTTCTCTTAACCAGAACTTTATCGCCAAAGCTGATCTTGATGCCTTGATGATTGCCATTATGAGTGAACGTGCCGAATTGTTGGAAGAAACACTTCGTGAGCAGGTTCAAGAAGTTCGCGCCAAGAATAATAAATTAAAAACAGCCAACAAGATGATGGCAGAGGCGCGTAAGGCCAAGTCTCACTCTAAAGAGAAAGAAGACAGTCCGATGCCGAAGGAAGTGGCGCAGTTCTTTGCTGACAACGATATCCCCTGGGGCAAGCAGAACGAAAAAATAGACCCGAGTAAAACTTATCAACTCAATTCGGGTGAGTGGGATCTGGCGATAGAAAACATGAAAGGCTGGTCAGAGAGTTTAACCAGCTCCTCACAGTTGGATATGACCAAGCTGCAATCAACCTCAGGGAAATTCAACCAGACCTTTGAAATGATGTCGCAGTTTATTTCCAAGTACTACCGGAGTGGCGACGCCATTATCAAAAATATTTAAAGGACTTAACAAGCCTCTGCGGGGCTATGGAGGGCTGTCAGTGGATAAGCAGGATTTGGATTGGTCACAGGAAAAAGTCGATGACATGCTGGCGGATTATTTCAGCCGTGGCGGGACTTTTAAAGAGCTGAAGAATCTTAGCGATGAATCGATGGAGGCGATCTACAGCGTGGCCTTCAATCTCTATCAGGGTGGCCGTTACGATGAGGCCAAGAAGGTTTTCCAATTCCTCTGTTTTTACGATCACTACAACAAGAAATATTTTCTTGGCCTCGGAGCCTGCCAGATGATGGAGCAGGATTTTGATACGGCCGTAGAACTTTTCAGCTTTGCCAGTGCTCTCGATACCGATGATCCAAGGGCGATGATGTATATCGGTGATTGCCATATGGCCATGGGTAAACCAGCGGCTGCAAAAGTAGCGTATGAAACAGCGGCTGAGTGGGCCGGCGATCAGGAAGAGTACAAGGAGGAGCATGAGCGTGCCGTGAATATGGCTGCGAGTGCAGGTGCTGTTCTGGAAGAGGATGAGTAAAGCTATGAGTGGTACTGGAGGCATACATTCGCAGCAGGGTCTTGGCGGTGTGAACGCACCACCTCCAGGCGTGTTAAGTGAAGACGTTAAAAAAGGAAAAGCTGCTGGTAAAACTGCGACAGTGGGACGTGGGTTTTCGAACACTAACTCCGTCTCTTTTCGAGATTCTGGCCGCCCTCAACAGCAGGTTCGCGGGGAACAAAGAGTCCGTCTTCCCCAGCCCACTGTTGATCATGCCAAGGCCGTTACGCCTGAGATGCTGGCGCAGGTCAGTCAGGCAATGGATACAACAGAGCTAATGTTCACCTTTGATGAACTTCTGAATCAGCTGGCTGCTGATGACGTCGAAGAAGGTGATTCTGAAAGTACACTCACAGGTTCTCTTTTCGGTAGCGCACCAAGAAAAACCAAGGGACAAAACCAGCAGGGCGGCGACAGTATGGGTCGTAACCCCGGCGGCCAGATGAATCTGGAAATGCTGGACACGATGATGAAGGGCTCTTCAGCGCTGGCTCAGGCGGGTATGAAAGACCCGGTTGGCCTGCTGAATATGCAGAATGAAGTCATGGGTGTAATGGAAAGAGTCTCGGGCATTATCAGTGCTCCACCTGAAGTGATGGCTGATTTAAAAGCTGCCAGTGCCCAGCTGACCCAGTCCATGCTGAGTGGTGATATTGAAGATGTCGCCCGTATCCTGTCTGAAGTGCAAACCAAGCTGCAGGACACGCGCATCAAGTTTGATGAGCAGGCGATTCAAACCAGCCGCCTCAAGCGTGAGCAGGCTCATACAGAACGTATTGGCAAGCTGACGGAAGCTCTCGACAAGATGAAAGAGGCTGATAAAGCTGGGATTCTTGGGAAAATATTCAGTGCTATTGCCACGGCATTAGCGGTTGTTGTTGCGGCTGTAACGATTGCTACGGGTGTTGGCGCAAAGGCTGGGGTTATGCTGATTATGGCGGCCACTATTATGGTTGCCATGACCATCTCCCAGAATACCGGTGACTGGATGACGAATATGGGCGGTTTGATCAAAGACGACAAACTGCAGTTAGTTATGGGGATTGCCTGGGCGGTACTGGCAGCATCACTGTCGTTGGGTGCCGGTATTGCTGGTGGTGCCTCAAAAGCCACGACTGACGCTGCGACCACTACCGTTCAACAAACAGCCAATGCGACCAGTCAGGCAGCTCAGCAAAGTGCCAATGCCGCTGCCCAAACGGCTCAACAAGGTGCGAATGCCACAGCACAAGCTGCTCAGCAGACCGCACAACAAACGGCAACAGCCGTTCAGGAAACTGCAAAGAATGCCGCCAAGGTTGCCACTGATGCTGCTGACGATGTTGCCCAGCAGGCGGCCAAGGTCGCGGTGAAGAGTGCCCAGGAAACGGCCAAGGAAACTGCCAAGTCCACGGCCGAGACTGCCTCAAAAGAAACGGCTAAGCAGATGGCCGAGATCTCCAAGAAAACCATGTACTTTAAACGTGCTGCCCACATTGCCCGGTTTACTGAAGGGGCAGCCCATGTGGCCGATGGTTCTTCCACTATTTATGCCGCCAAGGTGCGCAATGAGGGTGAGATGTATCAGGCAGATGCTCAGGAAGATTTGGCTTTTATCACCAAAATGCAGATGCAAATGGAAGACTGGATGGAAGCTATTCAGCGGGCTCTGCAGGAGATAACCCAGGGGCAGGAAGTCGCCTCGGATATGCTGGCTCAGGCTCAGCAGAATAAGTTCAAGATTGCCCGGAAAATTTAATTTCGGTCAGGCAGGAATCAGGACGTTTACAGGGAGTTGTCGATATGGGTGTAAGAATTGATCAAGGGCAGGGATCGGTACCGCTGGATCGTCCTAATGTTGGTGTTGATATGCCCGTGGGAAAGGTTGCCAAAGGCTCCAAGGCCGGCAATCTCTCCGGCGATAATCTGAGAGTGGGCCATGAGGCCGGAAATACTAACGTGATGCTTGCCGGGCAAAAAGGTATTCCCAGACCAAACCTGTCACCGCCAACGGTAGAGCCAAATGCTCTCGGCTATGAAGCCACCATGGGCAGCATGGATAAGATGGTCAGTGACTGGTCCACCAATCGACAGGCTCTTTACAACGATCTCCAAAAAGCTGGTCCACCCGCGCGCACCATGCCGGGGGGAAATATTGCTTTGTCTTCCGAGGTATCAGAAACCAGTAACGGTTATCAGGGGACCCTTGATGGTAAGGGATTCAAGGTCGATGTTGCCGGCAACCATATGCAGTTTATGTCGGAAGGCAAACAGATCGATGTTCAGTTTGGTGATAACTTCAAAATCCAATCTGCCACCGCAGATGGCGTTCCAATGGAATTTGGTGTTGATGAAACCAAAGGCATGAGTGATCTGTTTATGTTGATGGCACTGTTCCATGAAATGGGTGTGGAGCAGCGGCAGATGAGCCGTCAGGGGCGGAACCTCGCTAATGAATCTGTAGTTCAAAAAATCAAATCACAGGCGCAGGAGCAGCGAAATGCTGCCGCGGCCAAGCTGGTAGCAGGTTGCGTAAGCGGTGCCGTGAAAGTGACCTCCGGTATGCTGACCATGGCCGGTTCCATGAAAGGTATGAAGGCTGACCAGGCTACCGGTGGTAATGGCCGGGTTGGGGACATGATTGCCCAACAATGGAGTGCCATGGGTAAGATGGTTGAAGGTCTCGGTGAAGCTGGTTCCAGTATGCTCCATTACAAGGCAGGCCTGCATGAAGCACGTTCAACCGAGCTGAGAGCTGAGGAAGAGCAGGCTCGCTTTGTGAAAACCACAGAGCAGGATCAGATGCAGGTAGCTCATGAGTTGGCTACCAAAGCACGGGATACTTTCCAGCAAATGTACAGTCAGTGGCTGCAGTCCCAGAGCAAAACGATTGGCAATATTTGAGCTTGTTTAGGAAAAGACTATGAGTTCAGTAGGTGGTGTTTCAGGGCCTGTCGCGACAGATTCTTCACTGCCAGTCAATCAGGGCTCCTCATCCAGTAATGTTGAGGGAATGCATAGTCAGTTCAGCAAAGTCAGCGTTGGTCCTGCCAGCGCTGACTTTTTTGAAGAAGCCTCCATCACCCTCTCTTCGTTACGGAAGTTTGAATCCAAGGATTCCAAGAAAGATAAGGACATCAAGAAGGAACTTGAGCGCCTGAAAGAGACCGTGCCCGACTTACCGGGTATGGAAAAGATGGAGAAGTTCCTTCAGCAACTCCATAACGCCAAGAACAATGGTGAGTTAACTGAAGATCAAATCAAGGAGTTTATCGAGGAATACTCCGGCGATCCGACCCACCAATATCTGGCTATGGAAGCTTTGATCGAGCATCTTCAAACCCAGGGAGAAGATGATCAGGAACTCGCTGCCACGTTAAAAATTTATAACGATAATTTCTACGAACAGAACAGAAAGGATATTCAATCCGGTATCAATGTCTCTGCGGCGGCGTCGGACTATGCAGAGCAATCTGGATTCAGTTCCGTTCAGGAGCTTCGAGATATCTGGCGTCAGGGGCTGGATGTTCCGGATTTTCAGCAACCTCTCGAAGCTTATCAGTTTGCCAAAGAGAAGTGCGGATATGATGAGATTGAGAAAGGTGTGAAATGGTTGATGGAGGCTCTCTCTGTAGAGATGAGTGCTTTGACGCCATCAGTGGATCCTAATCATCTCAAGCATGTCCGTGGTCGTCTGGAAGTGATATATGGTTTGCAGACCATTATCGAGTTCAGCAAGGAAAATGAGAACGTAGCGGCCAAGTTGGTGAACGCGAATGCTTGAGGCTGAGATCAAAAAAGGGGTTTTGATTGAGGAAGTTTTGCGCCTTCTGAACCAGCGTTGGATTTCTGCGTCTGATGTGGAAGGTATCCCCGATAAGATGGGCGTCCAGGATGACCTATCCATCAAAATATTTGTCCTGAACCAGGTTCTAGAAACATTCCGTAAGATTCCCGATCAGTACTTTAAGGAAGCAGAGCATCGGGAAAATATCCTCGAAGCCTCCCAGGAAGCGCTTGATGATCTGATCGAGCAGGAGGAGGAAGAGGAGTTTGAGGACGAAGATGACGATGATGATTTCGATATGGATTTTGATATCTAAGCCGGGTGCATGACATGCGTGAGCGGATTGATGATGCGGTCAAAGACTTTAACCGAACTTTGGGGATTCAAGGTGTCGGCCTGCCGGAAAGCGGGATTATGGATTTTGCCTTTGAGAGCGGCAGCCGGTTTTTTATCAAGCTTCAGGAAAATGGCGTCCTACTTTACCTGTTACGTGAGATTCCCGACTTCAGTATCGATTCTTCCTCCCTGAAAGCCCTGACCCTTTGCCATCACCAACAGAGCCGGAAGTTCGACACTCAGTGTGCGTTGAAAGACGGTAATCAGCTGATTTTTATTGTTTCACTGTCATCTGATGCGATAACCGGACCGGATATTGAAGTTGTTCTTCAGCATTTGATGAAACTGCAGGATATGGTCGTCTCTTAATTCATTTCAGTTATAAAAATAAGTTTCAAATTTCGGATTATCAGTTTCAGGCTGGCAATCGGAATACTCGGGTTATCTAAGCTTAAAGTACCCTTTCCCTACAGCACTGTAGGATCAGCACCGCAAGAGGTATCCGTTATGCCGGGCGCCGGAGTTAACAATATCGGTTCAGTTACCGAGAAAGCGCTAAAAAAGCAGGATCAGCACCAGTTTGACAAGATGCTGGATAAGCCCGATGACCGGGATGCTGATAACTTTAACAAGCAAATGGAGCAGGGCTTTAAAAACGAGAGCCAGACCAATCTCAATGGAGCCCCGGTTGAGCTAAAGCAGGCTCCGGACAATCTAGCTGATCGCATTCTCAACGGTTTTCAGGGCTTGAAGGACAATATCGATAATCGCCATCAGAAGATTGATAGCATGCTCAGCTCTGATGAAATCATGTCTATGAAGGATATGTTTAAAACCCAGAAAGCGATGACCAACCTGATGCTGACCGAGGACCTGATTGGTAAAGTCGTCGGTAAGGCTACCCAGACTGTAGAGACCCTCATGAAGCAGCAATAACGGACGATACCCTTGTGAGGGTTTCTATCGTCTGAGCTGTCTGTTTTGCAGGGAATGCAGCGTGAAAAAATTACGAATCTTCTTTCTCGGGCTCTGCCTGCTGGTTCTGGCAGGTTGTGAAGTCCAACTCTATACCGGGCTTACCGAGAAGGAAGGTAATGATATGTTGTCCATCCTTTTGGACAACGATATCCCCGCCACCAAGACCATTGATAAAGACGGAATTGTTACCCTGACTGTTGGCAATGACGATGTTTCCCGTGCTATTCGCCTGCTCAGGGGGCATGGTTACCCGAAAGACCGCTTCTCCTCAGTCAGTGATATTTTCCCCAAAGACAGTCTGATCTCGTCCCCCACAGAAGAGAAGGCGCGCTACACCTACTCCATGTCTCAGGAGCTTTCGGCGACATTGTCGATGATCGATGGTGTTCTCACGGCGCGGGTTCATGTCGTTTTGCCTCAGGATAGCGGCTCCAGTGAGGAAAACTTCCCATCGTCAGCATCAGTCTTTATCAAGTACACGCCGGAGCTTGAGCTGGCTGGGTTTGTGCCAAAGGTGAAAACCCTGGTGGCCAATAGTATTGAAGGTCTCTCCCTCGAAAAAATAACGGTATCTCTGTTTCCGTCCTCTCAGGTGGCTGCGGAACGCATGCTCTTGCCTCAGGAGCTGGAGACTGTGATGTCGATTGATGTGACCCCTGAGTCATCCTCACGGCTGGTGCTGATGTTTGGTGCGTTGCTATTCCTCTTTGTGATTTCACTGGCTTCGGCTGGTGTGTTCTTCTGGCTATGGTGGCGTTCCCGGTCGAGAAAAGAGGATGATGAAGAGGGCATGCTGGATGATGATATCGAGGCTGAGATCGCCGAGGTTGATAATGTTGAGGCTGGATAATGGATATTGGCCAGCTTGCTCCGGTTCTTGAATTTAATTTCCAGCCAGCGGGATATATTGATCCCAGCTGGTTGGCGAGCCTTCCCAATCAATCTGCTATTGAATTCCTGCAGTCCAGTGAATCCGGTTCATCCTGGGCGTCCCGACATATTCTTGAAGCCTATGGTCTAACGGGCCATTTGGATCTGGATTTTCAGAAACCGGAAAAGCATCTTGCTCTGGCCAGCCGTAAGCATCTGACCCCTATCGTTTTCCATGCCGGACTGGCGCTCAATGGCCCGCTGCTGAAAGGCATTATCAAAAGGCAGGAGCGCCAGGCTGTGGAATCCTGTCTCGGCAAAGAAAGCTATCACTATGCGATTAAGAAAGGCCCGTTTATCGCAGGGGACTTGCCTCGCCATATCGATTCAGGCTTCAGGATTGACTGGAATAATCCCGATGAGTTGAAAAAGCATATTTTCCGAACCGGTGTCCGGCTTTTGGGTGGTGTTTATGGTCGTGAGCCTGATGCTTTTCAGAAGCGCCTGTTGTTTAAATTCCCCATGCCCAGTAAGGAATATTTTTATGCGGGCAGTGCCGCTGGCTATTCGCCGGATGTTGTTCGGCTTGGAGGAATTATGCTCCGTAAACTGATGAAAGAGTTTATCCGATGAGCCTCAATATTATTACGATTACCAAGCAGGATTTTCATTTGCAGCCCGGCCAGAAGGTTATCAAGGCTGCTGATTACTCTGTTATCGAAAAATCGACATCTTTAATCGATAAGGCGCGAGAGCAGGCTGAGCAGATCATTGTTGAAGCTAAAGCCGCTTTTGAGCAGGAAAAGGAACGCGGTTATCAGGAAGGTTTGATGCAGAGCCGGATGGAGCAGTCTGAGCAGATGCTGAAGATGGTGGACCGCTCCATTAATTATTTAAGCGACGTCGAAGCTTCTCTGGCGGATATTCTGATGACGGCTGTGCGCAAGATTATTGAAGACTATGATGATCGGGCGCTGACGGTTGGTTTGATCAAGGCCGGTTTGCAACATGTCCGTAACGAACGACAGGTGTCTGTCCGGGTTCCTCCAGCCCATTTCTCTTATGTGAAAGAGAAGGTTGCTGAGATTCTCTCTGGCTATAAAGGCGTCGGTATTCTGATTCCGGTGTCAGACCCGCGCTTAAAAGCGGGAAGCTGTATTCTGGAGAGCAAGATCGGTGTTGTAGATGCCAGTATCGATATTCAGCTGCAAGCTTTGCAAAAGCGTTTTAGCCAGATGACCGCGAATGCCACCGATGAGTTGCAGAATGAGATGCGTGAGTCCAGCCGGGAATGGGCTGATAATATTGAGTCTGATTCTGATGATGACGGCAGTGTTACTGATTCACATCCGGTGCATCCTTCTGCTCAGGTGCAGAGCCACGACCACGATCAGAATAATCAGACCTGGTTTAGCTAAATTGCTCTCAACTCCTGCATATGAATTACATCAGGTTCACGATGCGTGGAGTGATCAAGAATAAGCGAACATTCTTTTTCTGCTCATCGGTGTTATTTCTGAACGCAGCGCCAACAATCGGCATATCCCCGAGAACCGGCACTTTGGTTTGCCCTTTTGTGCTCTCTTCGTAGTAATACCCGCCAACCAGCAGACTTTCATTCTCATCAATAACGGCCTGAGTGCTGATGGAACTGTTCTTAACGACGGGAATATCATCAACTCCTGTTCCTGAAGCCTGACCGCCATCCTGAATATTCACACTTAGATGCAGCTTCCGGCCGGTGACTTCGTCAACAATACGCGGGGTGACTTTGAGAACGGATCCGTAGGTGACCGGAAACAGCTCTGCAGAATCCTGACCAGCGACCCGAACGTAGAAGGTCTGACTGTTATCGAGCACCGCTTCCATATTGTCCAGAGTGAGAACAGATGGGCGGGCAAGGATCTTGGCATTGCCGCTGTCGGAGAGCAGGTTGACTCGGGCCAGCAGCTTGCCGGAGGTGATATTGATAATGGTACTAAAGGTATTGGCTGGAACGGAGTCATCCGAGTTTTTAAATGGATTGAAACGAATAAAATCGCCATCCTCTTTGCCCAGTCTCCAATTGACGCCGAGCTGTTCCAGAGAATTGGTATTGATATCAATAATGGAGACATTGATCTCAACCTGAGCCAGTGGCTTGTCCAGTGTATTGATCAGGCTCTCATACATGGGCATCTTGCTTTCAAGGTCATGAATGATGACCGCATTCAGCCGGCGATCCGCATTAATAAACACACTGTCCGCCTGAATGTTTCTCTGTGGAGCTTGATTCTGCTGTCCGGGTTGCTGCCCCGCTGGGGTTGCAGGTTGCATGCCCGGAACGGAGCGCATGGAATCAGCCGTTGCGGTGGACTGAGCTTGAATGCCGCCGCCCTGAACGATTTGCCGCAACGTGGTGGCAACGCCCGGGATGGTGACGTCCTGGTTGCGGAAGTTGAACTGGCGGTCATCGGCCCAGGCATAGCGCAGTGGGAATACCTTAACGGTCAGCTGGCTTTTTTGCCGTTCTCCGGATTTGCTGTCCAGCAGGCGGGCGGTTTCTGAAACCAATTCCATATAACGGGGTGGACCAGACAGGTAAATAATCCCTTCTTCCGGGCGGGCTCGCCAATAAAAGCGGCTGTCCCAGATACCAATCTCCATCAGGGTTTTGCGGAACTGTTCCGTGCCCATAAATTGCAGATTGATGATCTGCTTCTCTATCTCATTACTGTTGTAGACATAGAGCGTGTTGCCATCAAAGTACCAGATTAAAGCGTGCAGCTGGGCCAGCTTATCGAGAAACTCGACGGGAGGCAGTGGGCCGATCTTGCCGTTCACCACACCATCAAGATTGGGGCTGATGATCACGGGAATGCTGTAGTTGGCGGCAAAGTTCTTCAGAACATCGGCAGCAGGTTCACTGTTACCGAAGTAGGCGTAGGGTTTGGCTCCAAAATCCTGTCCGGCAGGTGACTGCGTTTGAGCGGCTGTTGTTTGTCCTCCAGACAGTGCGGTATCTGGCGCATTGTTTGTGGATGGACCGGCAGCAGTCGGAGCATCAGGAAGTAGAAGCTCTTCCGGGTAGTTGCCGTCTGGCAGATAGATAATCTGCCCTTCAGTAATACTTTCAGGATCAGGAATACCGTTGTGATGGGCAAGGAGTGCCGATGGGATTCCATACATTTCAGCAATCTGAGAGAGGGTTTCTCCCTGCTGAACAATATGTTTCTGACTATCAGGTTCAGAGGGATAATCCGCTGTTTCACTCCACGGACTGTAAATGACAGTGCTGTTGGCGCCGGATGATAGCGGAATGAGCAATATCAACGCTGCAGTGCTGATTGCAAGGAAGTTCGCCAAAAAAGCAGGGAACCGGAGACAACTTGGTGTGATTGTTCGAGAATTCAAGAAGCGTGCGTCCATGCCTGCATCCGGGCAAGAGCTGCCCTTTATGAAAAATCGTTGTTGATATACCAAGTTTATACAGCCATTTGGAATTCTGCATATCTGCATAAAAGCACATTTCAGGCTTCACTCATTATTGGGATACCAATAAACAGTATTGAGAGCACAGGAATGGCAGGTTCAATTGGCGATATAAATAGTGGGTTGGTCGGTGTCAGTCATACCAGTGGCAATGATTACCAGGCTATGCCTTCCAAATCAGCCATTCGCCCCAGCGTAAATACCCAAGCTGTGAATGATGTTCATATCAGCAAGGCGCTGGCTGCGGACGATTCCCAGAACAAACTTATGCAGTTTATTCGTGGGGATCGCCTGAGTTCCTACACCCCGCAGGATAATCGTGATCTCCGTACCGGCATTATCAATCTGGCTGAACAGCAAGCACCAGAGGGGATTTCTGCAGAAGAGAAGCAGGATCTCGATAAAATGGTTGCTCTCCTGCGTCAGGATGCCGAGCTGGATATGATGGCCACCATGGCTCGCAATATTCTGATTCCCGCCTGATATCCGGAGGAATGGATTTGTCTGACTCGCTGCCAGAATCGCGGGAGCCGCAACTAACCCCGGATGCTTCCGACAATCAAATCACCGAATCCCACAAGGACTGGATGCTGACCCAGGCCTACACCCGTCTTCAGCAAAGACAGTACACCGATGCTCTGGTTCTGCTTCATGGCTTGAAGGTTTTGTTGCCTGAAGACCCTGAGGTATACCGCATGCTCAGCTATGCCTTGCTGATGGCGGACAAGCCTGAAGAGTGTCTGGTCATGGCCGATAGATATCTGCAGTGTCTCCCGCCCCATACGGATCATCAGGAAATTAACTGGATTCAGGGGCGAGCCAAGGTGCGTATGGAGAAGGCCCAGACCAGCGGGCCCGAAGATAATTCATAGATAGCTGCCCGATTATCCAGGTCATGCAGCTTTCTGTCAGGGAGCTGCAGCAGGCGTATGAGCGCAATCAGCGTTAAATCGGTACTGACCAGCATAGGCAAGCGTAATGATTTGATGCTTGCCCTCCTGCTTGTATCCATTATTGTTCTGATCATTCTGCCAATGCCGACGGTATTGGTGGATTTGTTGATTGCCCTGAACATGGGCATCTCCACCATTCTGTTGATGACGGCAATCTATCTCAAAGGGCCGCTAGAGTTTTCCACCTTCCCTTCGGTGCTTTTGGTCACCACGCTGTTCCGACTGGCACTCTCGATTACCACAACCCGTTTGATTCTTCTGGAAGCTGATGCGGGCCAAATCGTATACACGTTCGGGAATTTTGTGGTCGGCGGTAATCTGACCGTTGGTATCGTAATCTTCCTGATCATTACCATTGTTCAGTTTCTGGTTATTACCAAAGGTTCCGAGCGGGTAGCGGAAGTATCAGCCCGTTTCTCTCTCGATGGTATGCCCGGTAAACAGATGAGTATCGACGCGGATATGCGTGGCGGTGCCATCGATATGGAAGAAGCCCAGCGTCGTCGGGGCCTGGTAGAGAAAGAGTCCCAGCTTTATGGTTCCATGGATGGCGCCATGAAGTTTGTAAAAGGTGACGCGATCGCCGGTCTGATCATCATCTTTGTAAACATTGCCGCCGGTGTGAGTATTGGTGTTTTCAATAAGGGGATTCCTGCTGGTGAAGCCCTACAGCTTTACTCCATTCTGACTGTGGGGGACGGTCTGATCTCCCAGATTCCAGCCCTGCTGATCTCGATTACCGCCGGTATTATCGTAACCCGGGTATCTACCGAAGAAGCATCGGACTTGGGGAGTGAGATCGGCACCCAGCTGCTGGATAAGCCCAAAGCTCTTATGGTAGGCGGTGGTCTTTTACTTGGTTTTGCCATGGTTCCGGGATTCCCGACTCTCACCTTTCTGGCTCTGGCCGGGATGATTGGTGGCGGCGGCTTCTATCTCCTTAATAAGCGAACCAAAGAGGAAGAGTCTGGCGGCGAGGGTGGTATACCGGCTATGCAGGCAGCAGCGTCTGGCAAACCAGCCAAAGATCAGCGTCTCGACCAGCAGGAAGAATTTACCCAGACCCTGCCGTTGATTATTGATGTGCCAACAACGCTACAGAACCGGCTGGATACTAATGAGCTCAATAATGAACTGTTAAAGGTACGTAAAGCGCTCTATATGGATTTGGGGGTTCCTTTCCCCGGCATCCATCTACGTTTTAATGATTCACTGGAAGATGATCACTACAGCGTCATGCTGAACGAAGTGCCTGTTGCCCATGGTCACTTCCGTGAAGGGTATGTGTTTGCCCGGGAGCAGTCTGAGCATCTTGATATGCTCAAGATTCCTTATGAAGGCGGCGAACAGTTTATCCCCAATCTGGATACGCTCTGGGTGAAGGAGAGCCGCAAGGGCGCGCTGGAAAAAGCCGGTGTGAGTTATATGAGTGATTCACAGGTTCTGACCAACCATCTGGCTTTTGTATTGAAGAAGTATGCGGAAGACTTTATCGGTATTCAGGAAACCCGCTTCCTGCTGGAAAAGATGGAAGACAGTTTTGGTGAATTGATAAAAGAAGTGCAGCGTCTGATTCCGGTGAACAAGATTGCTGAGATATTCCAGCGTCTGGTGTCGGAAGATATCTCTATCCGAAATCTGCGTACCATTCTGCAATCACTGGTGATCTGGGGACATAAAGAAAAGGAAGTAGTCCAGCTGACTGAATATGTACGCGGCAGCCTGAAGCGTTATATCAGTTACAAATACAGTAATGGTCAGAATATTCTGCCGGTCTATCTGCTGGATCAGGATCTGGAGGATACGATTCGCAGCGGTATTCGACAGACGTCAGCCGGTGCCTATCTGGCTCTCGATCCAACGGTAACCGCGAAATTTGTTGAGAAGGTAAAAAGTACGGTTGGCAAGATCGGACACCTGGATAACAAGCCGGTGATGATCACGGCTATGGATATCCGCCGTTATGTGCGCAAACTGTTGGAAGCAGAAGTGTATGAACTGGCCGTTCTTTCCCACCAGGAGCTGACCGAAGATATTACCGTTCAGCCTCTGGGGAGAATTTCTCTGAATTAAATCTGAATTAAGAAAACAGGATTAGTTCTTGGCTGGTGGCTTTTCGTTCAAGCGGGCATAAACATACTGGTCAAAGAACTGATCGTTCTTGAAAATATTCTTACGAAATACACCTTCCAGCTCAAAACCGCATTTCTGCAAAACCTTTTGGGAAGGCACGTTGTATTCCACAACATCCGCAAAAATGCGCTTTAATCCAAACTCTTCAAAGCAGTGGTTCACCATCCAGTCGACCGCTTTGGTCATCAGGCCATTGCCCCAGTAAGCCTCGCCAATCCAGAAGCCAATTTCGGCACTGTGACGATGGACATCGGGCTGAATCACGATCCCGATCTCACCAATAGCTTCCTTGTTGTTGGCAATGCAGAAGCGTGTGCCCGCTTCATTATCACGGACATACTGAATCCAGTTGCGAGCCAGCTCAATGGTGTAGGGGTGAGGAAAACACTCCCGCTGGTTTATGGCGATATTAGGGTTGTCGCCATTGCGGGACAGCCCTGAGGCGTCGCCATAAAGAAAGTTACGAATGACGAATCCATCGCCAATGGGGTGTTCCATCCTGAAACCCTGTTTCTGTGCACAGGGTATTTATCGGCTGCCGGAGAGCTTGGGTTAGAGCTGTTTTCAGACTGTTGTTCGGTGCTTCTGCCCGCTCGTAACGGAAATAGCGTTTTGGCTGATTTATGCCAGTATTGCTGATGTTTACGGACAATGGGGATGTCGCTGCGCTGCTGGGAAGAGTCCATAAGTCTACTGAGGTTGTGTCATGAATGTGCTTGGCTATCTGCAGTCGTTGGGCAAGGCATTGATGCTTCCGATCGCCGTACTGCCTGTTGCAGCGCTCCTATTACGGCTGGGGCAGCCAGATCTCTTAAATATTGCTTTTATTGCTAAAGCGGGCGATGCCATTTTCAGTCACCTGCCCATCTTGTTTGCCATGGGGATTGCCGTTGGGCTGTCCTGCGATGGTGCGGGTGCAGCGGCTCTGGCTGGAGCTGTTGGTTATTTTATTCTTACGGCTGCATCCGGAACCATTAATGATTCCATCAATATGTCCTTTTTCGGGGGGATAATTGCCGGTGTTGTTGCCGGTCACAGTTATAACCGTTTCCATGATGTGGAACTGCCTTCTTATCTGGGCTTTTTTTCCGGCCAGCGTCTGGTTCCCATTGTTACCGGATTGTTTATGTTGTTGATTGCCTGGGGGGCAGGCTATGTCTGGCCAACGGTCCAGGCGGGTATTGATGCCTTTGGTCGTGGCGTTTCTGAATCGGGCTCTCTGGGGCACTTTGTCTATGGCGTACTGAATCGCGGACTGATTCCATTTGGCTTGCACCATGTATTGAACTCTTACTTCTGGTTTGGGCTCGGAGAGTTCGCCAGCGATGCTGGCACGGTTGTGACTGGTGATTTAAATCGTTTTTTTGTGGGGGATAAAACTGCTGGTGTGTTTATGACTGGTTTCTTTCCAGTGATGATGTTTGGTCTTCCAGCTGCTGCGCTGGCCATGTATCTCGCCGCCAGAAAGGAGCGTAAGACCCAAGTGGGCGGTGTTCTACTTTCTGTCGGGCTAACAGCCTTTCTGACCGGTATTACCGAACCGGTTGAGTTTCTGTTTATGTTTCTCGCTCCTGTTCTTTATATCACCCATGCAATTTTGACAGGGCTTTCTCTGGTGGTCACTAACGGTATGGGAACACTGCATGGTTTTGGTTTTTCAGCCGGTTTGTTTGACTTTGCCTTGAATTGGGGGCTGGCCACCAATCCTGCAACATTGATAGGTATCGGGCTGGCCTTTGGAGCCGCTTACTTTGTCGTGTTTTACTTTCTGATCAAAATGCTGAATCTGAAAACTCTTGGCCGTGAGGATGTTTGGGAAAGCACTGTACCCATACCTGCTGAGAAAAAGGGTGCAGATAACGTCATTAAAGAAAGCAGCTTCCCGGTTGATCCAGAAGTTCAGAGCATTCTTCAAGCGCTGGGTGGTTTGGAAAATATTATTGAGATTGATGCCTGTATCACCCGGATGCGGCTGACTCTAAGAAATTCCTCTGTTGTGGATGAACCGGCATTAATGCTGGCAGGAGCATCAGGAGTCGTCCGGCTTGGCAGCCAGAATCTGCAGATCATTCTGGGAGCAAAGGCTGAGGTTATCTGCAGACAAATAAAGAAACTACAGCGCCTTTCATAAATGAAAACAATCGAGCTGAATATTGGAACCGGAATCAACATTTATCTGGCTATCTTTAACATAGGGTAACGTTCGGTTTGTTTTCTTCGAGCTGGATTTCACTTTGTCACAAAAGCCGAACATCTACGGGGAACTTTTCTGATTCAGAAAGACAATCCGCTGCTAATCTTCCAAACCCAAAGAATAAACCGGATAAGGCGCGGCTCGAATGTCGGAAGCTTATTCCAACAAAATGATTCAACTGCGGACACTTGGCCTGCTGGTCATGCTATCAGTGCTGGTGGCCTGTGCTTTTAGTTTTCGGGGGCAGGCTGTACAAAGTCATACCAGAGTCTCTGCTGGTCCGGCGGCAATCCAGGTGCTTGGCAGTATTGAAGAAGTTCATCTGGGTGGTGTGGACTTTCCTCTGGATGCACGTGTTGATACCGGTGCTGACTTGTCCTCGCTGGATGCCCGTAATATTCAGGAATTCACTAAAGATAATAAGCCATGGGTTTGTTTTCAGGTCTGTAATCGCCAGAGTGGTCATAGCGTTGAAATCAAACTGCCAGTTACAGGCTTCGTGAAAATTAAACGGCATGGTCAGGAGAGCCAATGTCGGCCAGTGGTTACACTTCCTATGATGCTCGGTGATAAAAAAGTGAACACGGATTTTACTCTGGTGAATCGCAGCAACTTCCGCCAGCCAATTCTGATTGGGCGAAGCTATCTGGATGGCCGAGCCTTGGTGGATGTCAGTCAAAAATACCTCGCCAGCGCACCTCGATAACCCATGAAGTCATATCTGTGTTATTGCTGATGATGGGCACACTGTGACGAAATTTGTCATCACATTGCTGATAGTCGAAAGCCATCTCTTTATACGACAATGTTTTTGTGTTGTGATGAAGTCGACATTTTGGGGATTACATGGCTGACAAGTCTGTGGGCAAAAGGCTTGTCAATCTGGCTCAATAATTGCTGAGGCAGTAGTATGGGTCAGGAGTTTTTGATTTTCAGCGAGCCTGATTACACAAGATCAAAAGCACCATGGGTAAGGATGAAGCCCAGATAATAATTCTAAAAAAGTGAGGGTAGCTCAAGGATGAAGTGGGCTTTCCAGATACTGATGCTTGTCAGTGGATGTCTGGCGCTGCTCGTTTATGGCAGCCAGTCTGAAGAGACAGCATGGGTATTTGAAACCAATGCGGGCCGGTTCAGGCTTTATGGCAGTGAAATTGAGATGATGGCCCTGGATATGGTCATAGCTCTTGCTGTTTATAATTTCTGTATTTTCGTTCGTGCGCTCAAACGCAGCTACTTTGAGTACTTTCTCTATTCTCTGCTGGCAGGTCTATACATTGCGGCTGTTGGCTATGAACGTGAAATTGGACAACCTCTTGTTATTTTGGGCGGAGTCTTTGCCAGTCAGCTGATTTTACTGCTTATGGTTCTGTCGGTTATCCAGTTTCAGCTTTCTTTGTTGCACTTCCAGTTTCGCCAGACGCTTGAGTGGAACCCTCGTATCGTCAGTATCTGGCTGGTTGTCGCGCTGTGTGTACTCATTTCCGCCAATATCGCAGGCATAACACTTGTTGATGCTGGTTGGATCAATGCTCTCGTTATAGCTCTCTCCGGTTTGTTTATCACCGCTTGCCTGTATCTGATGTACAAAGGTTATGAGCATGCTTCCTATCTGGTCGTAGGGTGGCTGGCCTTGGGGTTCGGCTTTCTTGGTCAGGAAGTCCGGGGGATGACGTTTTTTGAAGCGTTTGATGTTTACCTGCAGCTCACTGTTCCTGTCGGGCTGGTGGTGCAGGTCATTGCCAACAGTCTGGCACTCTCGGCATTTACCAATGAGCGCTTTCGCCATTACCAGCAGGGCTATGTGTTACTGGAAAATAATCTGCAGCGGGAGCAAAACCAGCGTCGTGTCTACAACGATGCTGTACGGCAGTATCTTCATAATATCCCGTCTATGGATGAGCAGACTGTTGGTACCCGACTCCTTGAAGTTCTGAACAACCTTCTTCCAATTGATTCTTCGGTTGTTATTGCTTGGCGTGAAGGAAAGTTGAAAGTGATCTCGCTGACCTTCAGCTCAAAGGTGATTTATGAGCGAATTGTAGAAGGTCAGGACAGTCAGCTGGAAAACATTGCCAGACAGGGGCAGATTACCAGCCTGCCACCCTCTCCAGAGAATATGAGTGTCGGGACAATCAATCTGGTGCCGGTCTACTGGGATTCTCAATCCTGGATTCTGGTGGCTATGCAGCCAAGTATCGGCAATAACCTCAAGGCTGCAGAGTTGCAGCTTTGTCTTGATATCTCCAATCATGCCTGCACCCTGTTTATGGCCAGCAGCAATTTCCGGAAGCTGCAACATGAAGCGGATATGGATGGTCTGACCGGAATGTACAATCGCCGCGCCTTTATGCGTGAGTCGGCAAGTGTCGTGCACCGCTTACGGGAAGATCACCAGAACTTCTCTTTGCTTTATATGGATATTGATCAGTTCAAAATACTGAATGACAGCTACGGTCATGCCTTTGGCGATCATGTCCTCAAACAGTTTGCTGAAGTGTGTCGGGATAATCTCCGTGACCGTGACTTGCTGGCCCGCCCCGGCGGTGAAGAGTTTTTGGCGCTGTTGCCTAAGGCTGATGTGAATACTGCCTTTGTGGTAGCGGAGCGCATTAGAAAAGGCCTAGCTGAACTGCAGTTTACCGAGCTGGGAACGGGCTACGTAACGGTCAGTATTGGTGTCAGTGACAGTGCTACCCACGGCTACGACATTCCTCATCTTATGGGAAAGGCTGATCGGGCTCTCTACCGTGCCAAAGCCAATGGTCGTAACCGGACTGTTGTTAATGATGGTGATATGACGCTTTCGCGGCTTTAAACCAATTTTGGTAACAAAAAAATAATTATCCCTGCCCTACCTGCGTAGATTCCCATCTGTCAGCTGACATAGAATATCGTCAGTTGATTCCTTTCTATTACTGCTGCTGACTTTTTAAACATTTAACTGGTCGTGTAACCATGTGGACATTTCCTTTTCGCAAAGGATTGAATCAGGCCAAAAAGCATAACGATCAGTTGGCACTGGAAGTTCGCGGGCAGCGCTTCCTGGAAAAAATTGCCAGCGCACCTCATAAAGAACCCATGGGTGTCACTCTGATGATGCTGGCCTGGACGGCCGGTCCGGTGACCCTTCTTACTGTGACCGCCGCCACCTGGATTGGTTATGGCGAGCCCATGGACCTTGAGCGGGCGACCTACTTCCTTGCCTACTCAGTGATTGCCGGCCTGCTGGGTATTATCACCAAGGTTATTTACAACACCACCCATGGTCGTCGGGAAAGCCAGGATGCCCGGGTGCTTCTTGAGCTGGTGGATCGCCTGCCGGAAATTATTTATATGGTCCGGGACTTGCGGCTTGCCAACCTGGGGACGGATAACCGCCGAATAGAATCCGCTGGTATCTTGCTGCGTAAATTTGACCTTGGCCCGGAATGGGTGGCCTGTGCGATTGAGGATCTGACCGGGAATCAGGAACTCGCCAAAAGCGCTGAACGTATTGAGTTGTACCGCCGTGCCGGTCTCTATAACCGTATGAATGATCTGGTGCAGTCCATTTCTGAGCTGGCCTCCGAGCATGTGAATGAGTTGCGTCAGACTCACCCGCGCATCGCAGCGGCCATGGCTTCAAGACTGAAAGGGCAGGCACCGGATATTCGGCAGGGGCAGCCTCGGGAGCGATTGTTCCTCGAACGTATTCTGGCTGCCATTGATGAAGATAATGAAGAGCTGATAACCCTGCCTGATGTTGAGCACTTGCTGGCACTCTGTTTTGAGCTGGTGTGTGGTCGCAGCATCACCTATCTCAAGGTGGAATACACTGGTGGTGACTGGAACCTGACCAAAGCCATTGATCGTCTTGAGCGTTGTCGTAATGACTACCGACTGGCGCGTGCGCGGGTGTACAGTCGCCTCAGGGCTCTGGCAGCGTATATCGATTATGTGTTCCCGGCTGAGGACAATATCGCCTCTTCTCAGGGGTTGAGTATGCGTGTGTTGATGGATGCTGGCATTGAAGGAATCAACCGGCTGACTCAGGATGTGAACAGCTGCCGTCGGCAGGTGAATACTTCGGGGCGCAATATTTCCGAGTTGAAAATGCGGTTGGCGCAGTTGGTCAAAGCTCTGAATCTTTATCGTGCTGTGAATGATGCCTGGCAGAAAGAAGGCCGGGAAGGGCGGCGCTTTAATCGGGCACTAAAGGTCTGGCAGCAGAGAAGCCGCAACTGGCAGCAGGAAGGTGGTCTGGGGCTGAAGCGTGGGCTGTTGATCTCCGAGCAAACTGTTGCGCTGGACGATGAAGATAAAATAACTGTTGCGCGGGAGCTGTCCCGCTGGCTGGAAGAGAATCGTATCCGGCGTTACAGCCGAGGCGGCAAGATTGAAGAAAAGGTACTGACCATCACCCGTGCCCGGGAACTGGCGATTGAGGCTGTGTTGATCCTCAATCCTCATATTCATCTGCATGATCCGGAAATCCAGCGGGCGGTGGACAGTTCACCGCTCTCAACCATGGCACCGTTGGAGCCGGGAATGAGTCCGATGACCAAAGCAGCGCTGGGACAGGCCATGGCGAACGCTATCCAGGTTGATTTGGCGGACATGGCCGAAAAGCTGGCTCAGAACTTGATTCGCTATTATCGCGTGCCACTGACGGCCGGAACCATCGACTTCCTGGTGGATAAATATCACGCCAGTCGTTCGCGTCTTGAGTTTATTGCCGAGCATGAAACACCGCAGTCTCCGGGTAGTATCAATGCCGGTTCAACCATGACCCTGCCGGAGGTTCCTCGGCATTGGGAAAGCACAATTTACAATGCCCGCCGCACCCTGGACCTGCTTAAATAAGCTCGTCCAGGGCATATCTCATAGTTATTCCTAATCAGGCTGATAGAAAAGATTTGTCGGCACTATGTTGATTTGTTGACTTGTGTCAAGCGGCATATTTCTCTTACAGCACTATAATTGCGTGTCTTACTTACTTGGTGTGGCACTGCGCTACGTCAGCTCTCCTAATGCTAATAATATCCGCTCTCATGCAGTGCTTTCCGAAATGAAACTCACGGATGTTCCCTTGCCATGATTTCGGATTATGTTGTTGATCTATCGCGGCTGCAGTTTGCACTGACAGCCCTGTACCATTTTCTGTTTGTCCCATTGACTCTGGGGTTGAGCTTTATGCTCGCCATTATGGAGTCGGTCTATGTGATGACGGGCAAACAGGTTTACAAAGATATGACCCGCTTCTGGGGTAAGTTGTTTGGTATCAACTTTGCTCTTGGGGTGGCGACCGGCCTGACCATGGAGTTCCAGTTCGGTACTAACTGGTCCTATTACTCCCATTATGTGGGCGATATCTTCGGTGCCCCGCTGGCCATTGAAGGCCTGATGGCATTCTTCCTCGAATCCACCTTCGTTGGCATGTTCTTCTTTGGCTGGGACCGGATGACCAGGGTTCAGCATCTGGCCTGTACCTGGCTGGTGGCACTTGGCTCAAATTTCTCCGCCCTTTGGATTCTGGTGGCCAATGCCTGGATGAACAATCCGGTTGGTGCGGAGTTCAACTTTGAAACCATGCGCATGGAGATGACCAGCTTTGGCGAGGTGTTCTTTAACCCGGTAGCTCAGGTGAAATTTGTTCACACAGTTGCCGCTGGTTATACAACAGGCGCCATGTTTGTTCTGAGCATCAGTGCCTATTACCTGCTGAAAGGGCGTGATGTTGGCTTTGCCCGACGTTCGTTCGCTGTGGCATCCGGCTTTGGTCTGGCAGCCATTCTGTCCACCATCCTTCTAGGTGATGAATCAGGCTACAAGATGGGTGATGTGCAGCAGATGAAGCTTGCTGCGATTGAAGCCGAATGGGACACCTATCCTGCGCCAGCTCCATTTACGGCTTTCGGTATTCCTGATCAAGAAAATATGGAAACCGACTATGCGGTGAAAATCCCCTGGGTGATGGGCCTTATCGCTACCCGCTCCTTCACTGAAGAAGTACCGGGCATTAAAGATCTGATCGTTCGCAATGAGTATCGTGTGCGTGATGGCATTGAAGCCTACCGACTGCTGGAAGAGTTGAAGGCAGGTAATGATACCCCAGAGATTCGCCAGGCTTTCCTGTCTGTTCAGGAAACTCTGGGATATGGTCTGCTGCTGAAGCGTTACACCGACAAGGTTATCGATGCAACGGATGAGCAGATCAAACAGGCCGCTCTGGATACCGTGCCGATGGTATGGCCGCTGTTCTGGTCGTTCCGCATCATGGTGGCCTGTGGCTTTATCATGCTGCTGGTGTTCGTCGCCGCATTCTACATGACCGCCCGTCGTATTGAGCATATCAGTCCCCGCTTCCTGAAACTGGTGGTGTTGTGTCTGCCATTGCCATGGATAGCGGTAGAAGCTGGCTGGTTCGTCGCGGAATATGGTCGTCAGCCATGGACGGTGGCAGGCATGCTGCCGACCTGGATGTCTGCCTCATCGCTGGGAGTGACTGACCTGTATATGAGTATTGCCGGCTTTACCGTGTTCTACGGCATCTTTGCGGTGATAGAGGTCTACCTGATGGTGAAGTACGCCAGAATGGGGCCGAGCAGTCTGCATACCGGGCGCTACCACTTTGAGCACACAACCACTGGCGATGCCGCCATGAGTACGCACTGAAGGAGGCGGCCATGATAGAACTGTTCACGAACTACGAACTGTTAAAGGTTCTCTGGTGGGTACTTATCGGTGTGCTGCTGATCGGTTTCGCCATCACTGATGGCTATGATCTGGGTGCGGCAGGCCTGCTCGCAGTCATTGCTAAAAATGACACGGATAAGCGCATCATTATCAACGCGGTGGCACCTCACTGGGATGGTAATCAGGTGTGGTTTATCACTGCCGGTGGTGCCATGTTTGCTGCCTGGCCCACAGTTTATGCAACTGCGTTCAGTGGCTTTTACTGGGCAATGTTGGCTGTGTTACTGGCGTTGATTCTGCGCCCGATCTCCTTTGAGTATCGCGCCAAGGTCGAAGGTCCCCAGAAAAAATGGTGTGACCTTGGTCTGATTATCAGTGGTTTTGTACCATCTCTGATTTTCGGTGTGGCCTTCGGTAACCTGTTCCAGGGCTATGGCTACGATATGGACCAGTATCTACGGACTTCCTTCCAGGAAGGTTTCTGGGAGCTACTGAATCCTTTTGCACTCTTGTGTGGTGTTGTCAGCCTGTCGATGATTCTGATGCAGGGCGCAACCTGGCTGAATTTGAGAACCTCCGGTGATGTGCAGGTACGTTCTACTGGTGTTGCCCGCATTCTGGCTGTTGTTGTTATTATCGCTTTTGCCGCTGCCGGTATCTGGCTGGCGAAAATGCCTGGCTATGTGATTACCAGTGCGATCGATACAGCGGGCGCTGCCAATCCTCTGAACAAGACCGTGGCTTTTGGTGAAATCGGAGCCTGGTTTAATAATTACACGCTGTATCCAGAAACAATGCTGGCACCTGTTATCGCTTTTGCAGGAGCGCTGGGAGTTCTTCTGCTGGTGAATAAAATGCCGGCTCTGAGCTTTGTATGCAGTTCTCTATGTAATGCCGGTGTTATCGCCACCGCTGGTTTGTCACTGTTTCCGTTTATTATGCCGTCCAGCACGGATCCGAATGTCAGCCTGACCATTTGGGATGCGACATCCAGTCAGTTCACGCTTGGCATCATGACGTTTGTGGCTCTGGTATTTGTGCCTTTGATTCTGGCTTACACCACCTGGTGCTTCTACAAGATGTGGGGCAGGGTGGACGCCGATCATATCGAAGCCAATACCCATTCCCTGTATTAAGAGGAGTTAGCAGATGTGGTACTTTGCATGGATTCTGGGTGTGCTGCTGGCCTGCTCCTTCGGCATTATCAATGTGATGTGGTATGAATTCCACGAGCATGATTTTGATAATGAAAACAAGTAGCTAGCTGCTTTTGATTGGATTTGGGAGTAAATTTCCTTTACTCCCAAACTCGTTTTTGGGTGCTTTATCGTGCTCAATCATGTTGTTTTGTGGGGCAGGGTTTCCTGCCCTATTGCGTTGTAAAGAGTCTGTCGGCTGACTCCTAATTCCCGCGCTAATGCGGTCTTGTTCACTGACCCTGACGCTAACCGTTCCTGCACCACTATTAACTGTTCTTCTGTCAGCTTCCGCCTCGCTCCGATCTGCTTACCCTTCTTCCTGGCGGCTGCGATACCCTCCCGCTGACGTTCTCGGATCATACTGCGCTCAAACTCGGCAAAGGCTCCCATCATCTGCAGCATGAGCTTCTGCATCGGGTTACTGTCTCCGGTAAAGGTCAGATTCTCTTTGTGGAACCGAAGCGTCACACCACGCCCTGTAAGCTCCTCTACGAGTGTTTGCAGGTCTTTTAGGTTACGAGCCAGTCGATCTATCGAATGAACGTGCAGGACGTCCTGTGAGCGCAAATGACGTAAACAGGCGATGAGCTGTGGACGATTGGTGTCCTTACCGCTGCATTTGTCTTCAAAGATAATGTCGAGATCGGTGCCTGCAAGCTGACGGTCGGTGTTCTGGTCCACGCTGCTAACCCGGATGTACCCCACGTTCTGCCCAGGCATTGTTATTCCCCGTTTGGTGTTCTTCGTTGTCGCGGGAAACCTAGACCTTGCTTTACACCCTGTCCAAAAAATGGGATAGGGCTTTGTTAGACGGTCAGTATCAGTGGGTTACGGGCGAGGGCGGTGGTGTCCAAAAAGTATGCTCAGTTTGACGCCTTTATCTGGCCTGCTCAGTGAATAGAGTGCAGCCGGTATAAGTGCAGTCGATCTTGTATGCGTTGTTTCGTGAATAACGGTGATTGGTGTCGCCAGGTTCTGCTTAGAAACGGATTCGATCTAGCCCATGCGCAGTGTATCTGAACACGGGTTCGGTTCCTGATCAGGGCGACTTTCCTAGACCTGGCGTTGTGACGATGCATAAGGGGGGGGAGTGTGCCGGGGGCTGGACATGGGACTCCCGCCCGTGTTTTAACAATGGTGGGGGTGGTACACGCACGTTTTCAATTTACACAACGGCACCGAGACAATGACCAGCATGGATTCGGCGAAGCTGTGTGGTTAGCCACATAAAAACTTTCTGGCGAAAGTCCCCAAAGTAATTGGGGAAAATCAATCGGCTAAATTTTTAGCCCATTACAAAGACCCACGTAACCGGGTTCAGCCTTGCTACTACCTGCCCCAGCGGGAAGCCAGTGCGCTTAATGGTCCATGCTAACGTTACTATTGGTGGCCTGCTGTCTTGTGCACCTCCTTAAAGTACAACCGCAGGCAGCAGCGTCACCGCCTGCTCACCGCTATCAAAAAAACGATCTGATACAATACCGTCATCCATGTTGACCACGGAGAGGATGACATGAACTCCCGCCACCAACGCTTCGTAAACGAATACCTGCTCGATCAGAATGCCACCCGTGCAGCCATTGCCGCCGGATACAGTGAGAAGACCGCCAGAAGCCAGGGGAGCCGCCTGTTGACGAATGTTGACATTTCCCAGACTATTACCGACCAGCAGGCACAGATCAATACCGAGCTTCTGATAACCGCTCAGGCGAAGCGTGAACGCCTATGGGCGATCGCTACGTTTAATTCGCAGACCTATGTAGACCAGAGCGGGGATGTGCGTATGCGTGATCCGAGAGCCGCAACTAGTGCGATTGCAGAATTAAATAAAATGGATGGTTCATACGTTCAGGCTGGCCATGAATCAACTTATGTTACTTTCATTCAGGACTTTGGAGATGGTGGCGAGGATGACAGGCTAGGAACAGTGTTTGAGTGAGATTTATAAATCACAAAAATTACCATAGTTGATTAAAGCGTTAGTGAGTCGTTGGCGCTGATTGTTTTTTGATCGATTGCTGATTGATTTGGGGTTGCATGATCGTTTCATTATGTTTTTTTGTTTTTACTGTTTATTGATTTTTATATTGATGCAATTATTGCGCTTTTACCGTTGTCGATTGAAGTGTGTTTTATGGATCAGGGTTTTGAAGGAAAAAGCTTACTAGCGCGTTTTAATATGACTGCCCCTAAGGATGCATTATCTGACGAGGCCGTTTCTAATCAGATTAGAGAAGAATATCTTGAAGCCAATAGATTGTACGAAAACGGTCGATTTCATACGGCAATTTACGGTTATGAAAAGATTTGTAGCCATATTAGGAAGGACTACAAGTTTAAATCAGATGGGATCACCAAGGCGGAGTATGCTCGTTGCTGCTTCCGGCTGGGCGAGTTCTACAGGAAGACATATGAAAAATCTGGAGATGATCAGGTTGAATTGGCAAAGAAAACACTCGACTGGTATAAGGAGTGTAAGAAGTATAGCGACTTGTATGGATCAATTGACACCTATATTAAATCAATAGGTAGAGATGTTGATGATTCTTCTGAGGCAAAAGTCAGTGTCGTTGTTGATAAAGAGGAAGAAAGAAGAAAGCGGGCATGGGTCGATAGTCAGTTAAGAAGAATGGAGCGCCGCCGGGAGCTTTCCAAAAAAATAATCTCTAAGGCAAGCGAATACACCTATCCTGAGCTGACGAATGAGGAGTTGCGAAGATTAATTGAAAAAAAAGATAAGAAGGCAATTTTCTATTTGGCGGAAAATCTTTATGATGAACTTGAGTTCGACTCTGCGGTAGGGCTTTATGAAAAAGCTGTAAAAGAGAAATGTCTTGGCGGGAAAAAGAAAAAAGTATATGTCGATTGTTTTTTAAAAATAGCCGATTGCTATGAAAACATTTTTGAAGAAGATGAGGCGGACCCTAATGAGGCCGCTAAAATTTTACTGCACTGGTATAGGAAGTATCAAGAGCATGATCGCAGTAATGATTTTGTAAATGAGCGCGTTGTTCAATTGGATGATCAGCTTAATAAAAGTCAAAATGTGACAAAAGAAGCAGATGTAAAAGAAGATAGGAAAAGAGAACGGAAAGTTCGTAGCGCAGAGAACAACCGTGCGAAAGGTTCAGGGCGAAGTGCTAAAAACGATAGTGGATGGAATTCTGATTTTCTATCAAGGCTGGATGAAAATACAAAATTTGATTTTGTTGAGATGTTGCCATTTAGAAGCGTTGTGGAGCTTTGTGAGTCTGAACCGGAAGCTTTACTGTTGCAAGAACTGATTATTGATTTAAATCTTAATTTGAAGTCAGAAAGCTCTGTCGGGAATAAATTCTTGACGTTGCAATGCCAGAAGCGAATTCTGGATTTTAGAGTTGATTTTATTATTAACGATATGGTTGTGGTTGAGGTTGATGGCAAGAAATATCACGACAATTCAAAATCTTTTGTTAATGATAGAAAGCGAGACCAAAAGCTTATGGCAAAAGGTTATAAAGTTGTGAGATTGCCAGCGAGTCAGGTTTATCAGAATTGCGCTGAAGCTATCGAAAATATAATCAATATTGTTATAAGAACATAGATGGTTGATCTGCCGTTCTATACAGGTGGCTGTTCGACGGGGCAGCCACCTGCATGTTCGATAGAGATAAAATATTGCCAATCATAGCCCTGTATCGTTCCCGCAGATTGGAGACTGCCCTTACCGTTCTGTTTGTGTGGTATGCCTTGTGCGATCAGGCAGGTTGAAAACGGGTCAGCAATCTCTCCACTCCCTGTTTCGATGTTTTCCCCAGCGTCTGCATCAGGCTGAACGGTATATCCGTAAGCTGGTACTGCTCTGCCAGATCGTCGAGCATGCGTAGCCATAGATGTGCGGTCATATCCGCATCGGCCTGGGCGCGGTGGTAGGTGCCGTCTGTGGGCAGGCTTTTGTAGCGTACCAGTGTGCCGAGTTTGTGGTTTGGAGCATCCTGATACAGACGGCGGGCGACCAGCATGGAGCAGGCAAAGCCACCGGCATAACCGGAACCGGCCATAGTGAGCTCGGCATCCAGAAACTTTTTATCGAATGAGGCGTTGTGGGCGACAAGATTGTGGCCCGCGATAAACTCGCCGAACTCCCGCATCACTGCCGCGCAGGAATCGGCATCCCTGACCATAGCGTTGGTAATGCCGGTGTAGCTTTCGATAAAGGCCGGTATACGTTGGCCGGGATTCATTAGCCGCTGGAAGCGGTCAGTGACCCGACCGTTCTCCAGCAGTACGGCACCGATCTCTATCGCGCGGTCGCCCATATTGGGTGAGAGGCCGGTGGTTTCAAAGTCCAGCACCACCAGGGTATTGGCACTGCGCTGATTGAGACTGTTTGCCATACTGCCTTCCGTTACCCTAATGCCCGTTCTACAACCGCATCCGCAAAGTGCAGATTGGTCTGCTTGGCCTGCTGGATATTGGCTTTTAGGTGGTCGCAGAGGGTCATTAATTCGTTAACTTTGGTGACAATGCGGTGCTGTTCTTCGTTTGGTGGAATAGCCAAGACTTTCAACCACAATTTGTCCGATACCAACTTACAGGTTCCATGAGTAGACCGATCGACAAGTGCAACAAGGTCATCTTTCAAGCCTTTCATAAGAAGCAATAAAAATTCAGGCTTTAACTCGGAGTAAACAAGAGCTTTCATATCTTGGTTTATGGTTACAGGCCTTTTTGTTAATGCCACCGGAAAAGAGTGAGCCAAAATCATTCCTCGCACTACCATTAATAGGCTACCGGTCGGCACAAGCTTTATTGTCGTTTCTTTTAAAGCCCGTTCAGTGATCGAATCAACCGTATTACTTATGTAATCAGTTTTCATATCCTTTGGAGACACCCAAGGAATATCACCGTTCCAATACTCACCCTTCGATTTTGATGGCGTACCACCGCCCAAATCATAACCGGCATGAGCTAGTCGGCACCACTCCCACCCCACCGGCAGCGCAAACGGTTTCTCGTCGTCTGTAATGGCCGGTAGCGGCTTCTGCTTCTTGATCTTGCCTTCCGCAACCAGTCGGGCCTTTTCGTCCGCTATACGGGCTAACAGGGCCGATGCGGGTTCATCGTCCGGGTTCTGCGGCACCAGCTTGCCCATTACCGCCAGTTGCAGAATGGTCTGCTTGAGCTGGTCAACGCTGTGCTCGGTGGTGAACAGCGTGTCGAAGTGTTCGGCGATACGCGCCCAGTTCTCGGCTGTCTCTTCCGGGGTGCTGCTGCGGGTCAGAGCGGCCAGCAGGGTTTCCACTAGCGTTTCGTGGGCGGTTATATTGGTGGTCTGCTGCTGCTCCAGTTTGTCGCAGAGTGCCATTAGTTCGTTGACGCGGGCGACTATGCGGTGTTGCTCATAAAGTGGAGGAACGCTGATGTACTGGCTGCCTATAAGCTTGTGTCCCAAGTGTTGCTGGGCACCACCCTTAATGCTTTGGTTCAATCTGCTGATAAACAAGGGGGATTTGAAGAATAAATAGACATACGTTTGGTTAAAAATCTCGGAATTGAAGCTTATTTTGAATAAGTTGTTACTAAGAATGCCGTCAACTCCATAATAAACTTCACCAGGACTTCCAGTGTTTGCCATCACTAAATCGTTCGGTGTTACCTCTTTACCGGGGTACTTATCTTCCACAAACTTTAAGCTGTTATCATGTTTAAAGTCAGAGATATATAGATATCGCTTAAAACCACTGTGAGGCTCAGTTATTTGTGCGCTTTTAGCGATCTGGACTCCTTGCTGAGTAAGCAATAACTCGTTAACGCGCATAACACGCCAACTAGGTGGAACCTGCGGCTTCTCCCATGACTCTGCACCAGCAGTCATTGCTGGTTTTTTGCCTTTGTTAACGGACAATACTCGATCTATCTCTTTTGAAAGAAGATTCTCTAATGCTCGCTCGTTGCCTCCTTCTGGTGGCACCAGTTTGCCACGCACGGCCAGTTCCAGAATCAGTTCCCGCAGCTTCTTGATGCCGTGCAGATTGAGCTTGCTGGATGTGCCACGGCCTGCGCTGGACTTTGTGGTGTGCGCGGCAGTCCACAGGGGCAGGTTATCGGTTATCAGCTTGTGGCTGGCCGTTATTACAGAGTCCGTCATCACGCATCCACCCGGTTCAGGGCCGTTTCGAGAATGGCCTTTAACTGATCACGAATGGCACAGATTTCCTGCTGCTGCTGTGCGTAGGTTGCCAGCAGCTCGTCCGGGTCATGGCTCACCTGCTCGCCCACATGGGGGTTCTTGATATCCAGGTTGTAATTACGGGCCTTGATATCGTCGATGGAGACTTTCCACGCCTGCTCGTTCTGTTCACGGCTGGCAAAGCCATCGTCCTCGTTGCCCCACCAGGCTTTTTCCGGCTCGAACTCTTCCACCTTCATCGGGCGGGTTTTGCTGTAGTTCTTTACCCCTGCCGGATACGGGTGCTCGTAATACCATACGTGCTCGGTCGGCTTGCCCTTGGTGAAGAACAGCAGGTTGGTCTTGATGCCGGTGTACGGGTTAAACACGCCGTTGGGCAGTCGTATGATGGTGTGCAGATTGCACTCGGTCAGCAGCTTCTCTTTCAGGCGGGTCTTCATGCCCTCACCAAACAGGAAGCCATCAGGCAGTACCACAGCCGCACGTCCACCGTCTTTGAGCAGATGGATAAACAACGTCATAAACAGATCGGCGGTCTCCCGTGTGCGGAAGGCGGCCGGGAAGTTGGTTTCGATACCATCTTCTTCCATGCCACCGAACGGCGGGTTAGCGACAATCACATCGACACGCTCTTTCGGACCCCAATCACGCAGGGGGCGAGCGAGAGTGTTGTCGTGGCGAACGTTGGACGGCACATCAATGCCGTGGAGAATCATATTGGTGGTGGCCAGCAGGTGTGGCAGGGGCTTCTTCTCTACCCCGAAGATGGTGTTCTGCAGCGCCTGTTCATCGTCCGGGTTGCGAACGTAGTGTTTACGCTTGTGCTCGATGCTGCAGGTAAGGAATCCACCGGTTCCGCAGGCTGGGTCCATCACTTTGTCTGTCAGCTTCGGGTCGACCCGGTTGACCATAAATTCGGTGACAGGGCGCGGGGTGTAAAACTCACCGGCGTTACCGGCGTTTTGCAGATCACGCAGTATCTGTTCATACATATCACCAAAGGCGTGGCGCTCCTTGGCTTTGTTGAAGTCCACCGCTTCTTCGATCTTGTTGACCACCTGACGCAGTAGCTGACCGGACTTCATGTAGTTGTAGGCGTCCTGGAAGACGTTGCGGATAACAAACGCCCGCTGGTCGCCCTCACGGCCCTGTAGCTCCTGCAGCTCCGGGAACAGGGTATTGTCGATAAAGTTCTTGAGCGTATCGCCGGTGATGCCTTCCGGGTTAGCGGCCCAGTTACGCCAGCGCAGCTCTTCGGGGATAGGGGACTCGTAATCGTCTTCCAGCAGTTCCCACTCTTGTTCACGGTCATCAAAGATTTTCAGGAACATCATCCAGACAAGCTGACCGATACGCTGGGCGTCACCATCGACACCCACGTCTTTACGCATGATGTCCTGGATGGATTTGATACTGGAGGAAATCGACATGGAGGGGTTATCCGAAAATCAAGAGTCTGGCTGCAGCACCAACCGCAGCCAGAAGAGTATAAAGAAAAATTTATAGCCAGTTCATTACGAGAACAGCGGCCAGGGTACAGACCACACCTACAGCCACTACAAACCCTTTCGA
Organism: Parendozoicomonas haliclonae; assembly: GCF_900174585.1. Taxonomy (GTDB): domain Bacteria; phylum Pseudomonadota; class Gammaproteobacteria; order Pseudomonadales; family Endozoicomonadaceae; genus Sansalvadorimonas; species Sansalvadorimonas haliclonae. The sequence goes on from NZ_FWPT01000001.1 coordinate 666,534, forward strand.
TGCAGGAGTCTGAACAGAGCTGGACTCTTGAACTGAAGTCTGCGGGCTGAATTCGACGCTGGACGTTATGCTCTGACGAGTCTGGGGCGTTATAGGTGGCTCAACATTCACTGCAGCCTTCTTGGTTGGCTTCACTGGCCGACTCTGGCTCTCAGATGTAGGAGTGCTGAGTATGTCGAGAAGGTCATCCAGGGCTGCTCGATGCTCGACTCCAAAAGGCAGGCCAAAATAATTTTCCTTGCCTGCAGGCGTTTCCCCTTTTGGGAATTGTCCGTAATTACTACTGAACCGTTGGGGCGCTGTACCAGGGATAATGCCATCGATAGATAGGAGCCTTGCTTTAACCGACTCGAACCTCGGGTGCAGAATCAGGGTGTTTTTATCCGAGCGGGTTTCAGTGTTGATATAAAGAGAAACCGCTCCATCCTTGCTGAATCCATAACCAATAGCTTTCTTGGTTCTGCTCAGCTCAAATAGTCCTTCTTGGCCAAGGGCCAGCTCAATCTCGCCATACTTCATTGGTACTATCCGTAGAGTGCGGTTTCGAGATCCTGAACCGCTTGCAGGTACTGCTTCTTGCCGCCAAACAGGCTGATAAGCTGCACCGGTGTCCCCAGATCGGTGAACGGCTCCAGCTTCAGCACTTTGATATCTTCGATGTTCTCGATGCCAGCGTCCGCATACTTCTCCAGAAGCGCCTCCAGCACCTTGCGGGCTTCCTCACCGTACTTAGTGAAGTAATCGCGCTTACGGACGTTCTCGGCTCTCTCACGGCGTGTAAGGGGTGGCTGGTCAAAGACGATATGGCAGATCATATCGAACGGGTCCAGCTCTGAGCCGTATTTGGCAGACACTTCAGCCTGAACCTCTTCCCAGAACACACCTTGTTCGGCCAGTTCGTCGATAACCGCCTTTTTCTGGTCAGCATCGGACCAGCGGCGCAGAAAGTCGTCCATGCTGGCGTATTCCTTGGTTACGCAGCCTTTGGTGTAATCACGCATGGATTCGGTGATCAGCTTGCCGTCTGCGCCCAGGTACTGCACACGCTCGCCAATGATGGTGACCTGCTCGCCCTTTACGTGATATTTGATGCGAGGCTCGGCAGGGCCTTCACCACCTTCACCGAGACCGCCTTCACCAGGGCCGCTTTCCGGCCAATCCGGGTCACCAGAGACGGTTTCATCATCCCCATTGCCGGTGTCATCCGTTTCATCGGTTTCGTCTTCCGGTGGTGTTACCGGCTCACCGGGTTTCGGGTTATGTATCTGTACCGGGTCTCCGTCGAAGTTCGGATCGGCAAACAGTTCCGTGGCCTTCTTGAAGTCCATGATGGTGAACCAGTGCTTGCCGTAGTCTTCGTCGATACGAGTGCCGCGACCAATGATCTGTTTGAACTCGGTCATGGACTGGATGCGCTGGTCCAGCACGACGAGTTTGCAGGTTTTGGCATCTACGCCGGTGGTCATCAGCTTACTGGTGGTGGCGATCACCGGGTAGCGGGATTCCGGGTCAATAAAGTTATCCAGCTCGGCTTTGCCTTCTTCGTTATCACCGGTAATGCGTACGACATATTTGCGGTTTTCCTGCACCCGCTCCGGGTTGAGGTTGACCAGAGCCTGTCGCATACGTTCGGCATGGTCGATGTTGTCGCAGAAGACAATGGTTTTCTGATATTCGCCGGACTGCTGCAAAAACTCGGTGACCTTCATGGCGACAAGCTGGGTACGTTCATCGAATGTGATATTCCGGTCCATATCCCGCTGGTTGTAGATGCGGTCTTCGATAAGGTTGCCGTGTTTGTCTTTCTGCCCCTTTCTTGGGCGCCAGCCTTTCAGGTCGAGATCAAAATCGACACGCACCACCTTGTACGGTGCAAGGAAGCCATCCTCGATGCCTTGTTTGAGCGAGTAGGTGTAAACCGGCTGACCGAAGTAGTCGATGTTGGAGACGTCTTTGGTCTCCTTTGGCGTGGCCGTTAAACCGATATGGGTGGCACCGGAGAAATATTCGAGAATCTCGCGCCATGCGGAATCTTCATTGGCACTGCCACGGTGACATTCGTCGATCACGATCAGGTCAAAGAAATCCGGCGAGAACTGTTTGTATACGTTCTTCTCTTCTTCGTTGCCCGTCACGGCCTGATACAGCGACAGGTAAATCTCATAGGATTTGTTGATCTGCCGCTTGGTGATCTTGGTCATCGCCTGACCAAACGGCTTAAAGTCATTGTTCTTGGTCTGGTCTACCAGAATGTTGCGGTCGGCCAGGAACAGGATGCGCTTCTTCTGCCCAGCCTTCCATAGCCGCCAGATAATCTGGAATGCGGTATAGGTCTTGCCGGTACCGGTGGCCATCACCAGCAGGATACGGTCTTGGCCTTTGGCGACAGCTTCTACCGCACGGTTCACGGCGATCGTTTGGTAATAGCGTGGTGTACGGCCTGAACCATCGTCGTAATAAGGTGATTCCACCGCAGGCATAGCAGCCTCGGAAAAGCCCTTCCAAGCGCAGTAACGCTGCCAAAGTTCAGCAGGGGATGGGAACTGTTCGAGTGTGAGTTCGGTTTCGGTCTGGGCGGCATTGCCAGTGCGGTCGTGGAACAGGAAGCCATCACCATTGCTGGAGAAGACAAACGGCACATCCAGCGCCTCGGCATAGGCCAATGCCTGCTGCATACCTGCTCCGACACTCTGCTTGTTGTCCTTGGCCTCTATAACGGCGATAGGCTGGTTTTTCTGGTGGTAGAGGATGTAATCCGCACGGCGTTGTTTACCGCGCGTATGGAGCTTGCCACGGACGATTATACGACCAGCAGTAAAGGTGACCTCTTCACGCACCTGGGTGTTTATGTCCCAACCAGCCTGTTTGATAGCCGGGGTGATGAACTTGGTGCAGATGTCCCGTTCGGACAGCTTCTGCTTTTCTCCCTTTTCCAACTGCTCCTCCTGAACCGTAACCATGGTCGTCTTGTTGGTTATGGTAATGCAGGTTGGTATTTGTGAGTAGCCCTTCAATCGCATGATTTTAGGAACTGTTACAGATATGGTGTTATACGAAAAATGTCGAAATTAGTGGTGGCATTTATCAGTAAATGCTTAGAGGCTCATGGAAAATGACGAACACCACAAAACAGGAAAAATACAAGGCATGGTTTGATCTTGCACGTTACGTTGGCGTGGAGTCTATGTCAGATCGGGAAGTTGCCGAGCAATTGGAATTCAGACAGGAGTTGTTACGGATTAGCCCAAAAAGAGCTCGTAAAAGGTTTAAAGAGATACAACGGAGTGGGCTAGTTCATATAGAAAGTGAAATGCCTATGGACTCTCGATTAAAGTTGGTTTTCGGAAGAACTTGCGAGGCTATGACTGGGGTTATGGATGCGATAGATGCATTATTGGTTGCTCTGAAATTAAAAACAAATGGCATCGCCTGCCTCCGAAACCCGATGGATGCGTATTCTATGAACGCCGCGTTCAATGATGATGGCACAATAAATATGGTATTTGATCTCAATGTTGAAGTTGATGCCTTGCTAGAGAAAGCACGATATATTTTACTCAAAGAACGGTCTCGGCGTAATAAACGGGCGCCGCAAAAAATTTCCGAATCAGCCAGAAAAAAGATACGTACAGGGCATGTGTTACCAATTCTGGATTTGTATATTTTCTCAAAGCTATATGGTGTGCCAGAGCTGACACACGGTGAGTATGTTGAGATTTTGGGTTGGTCGGGAAAGTATTGCACAGAGCAGTTTCGACAAAGCCGGAAAGGCTATGCTCTAAAGTTTCTGGAGAGGCAGTGGGTCGATCGTCTAAGAGCTAACTGCATTGCATACGAATCCGTAAGTCTAGCCGCGAATTTTTCTTTTTCAAAAATCCCTTCCCTGAGTCATTAGCAGTTTATACGTTGTTTCTTACTGTAGTCTGAACCTCCCCCAAACCGAAGAATTTTGGGGAGGTTTGTCATCCCGAAAATTGATGACCTTAGTATGAAAAAAAATAAAAAAAAGTATCTGCGAAATATCGTTATTAGATTTTATCCTGCGTTAGTCAAAATAACCGGATCGATCAATGCTGCCCTAGTTTTGGCGCAGATTGATTATTGGTGGGATAGACGCCATGGCAAATACTTTTATAAGAAAGACCGGGAGCTGGCGGCTGAACTAGGAATGGGGCTCACAGCCTTCCGTGCAGCCAAAAAGCAACTTGTTAAAAGAAAGCTGGTGACAACCATAAAGCGTGGAATACCACAAACTACGCACTATCAGCTCAAATGTAGAATTGAGGATTTGATCCCCAAAGTGCCTAAACCCGAAGCGGATGAGCCGGAAACGGATGAGCCGGAAGTGGTTCAAAACGATGATTCCAAATCCCCCAAAAAGGCTTCTACGGATAGATCGAATAGCTCCATTAAAAATACCCGTTTCGGGCAAACTAATTCATGTATTACTACAGAGAGTACATCAGAGACTACGGCAGATATTACATCAGCAAGTCGCGAGGTGAAAAAGCTGACGGCGGTTCAGCAGAGTATGTTGAAACGTTTCCTAAAACACTGGCAGCAGACCGTAGACAAAAATGATTGTTACCTACCCTTGTGTTGGCATGCGGCATCGCCGGAGTTGGATAAGCGGATTGTGGCCGCGATAGAGCGTATGGGAGGAGTTGATGAGCTTCTTGATGACCTTAAAGCACGATGCGAGAAGGTCGCCGAGGAGTGTATATGGCTCGAATACGAGGCCAAGGAGGTTAACCTCACCTTTCTGATTACTAATCAGGAGCGTGAGTTCGCCGAGACGCAGGAGATGGAACAGAATGACAAAACCAGGTCAGTTAACGAGATACCCGGTCTTGAGGAGCTTCGTGCCCGGTCACAGCAGCAAGCGCAGGTGATCGCCGAAGAAAAGTCCAAAATCGAATGCGATAAAGACTATGGTTGTGATGGCTAAATATGCAGGTAAAAACCCATGGCAGATAGTTTTCTTCTTACCGATGAGGAAGTTTGCGATATCACCGGTTACCAGAAGCCAGCCCGCCAAATGGATGCCCTTGGCCGGTTTGGTATTACTGCCCACCTGAATGCCCGTAACAAGGTGGTTGTGAGCCGCCGCCATGCCGAAGATGTACTGGCTGGGAAAACCTCACAGAACGCGGTCCTCGGACCAAATCTGGATTGGATGGAATCCTGAATTAATCATCCGCATTAATTCGTAAAAGCTGTAACTCAATCTGAATAGGCTGATCCTAGGTTGATGCAGTCGGGGGATTGTTGTGCCTTCAATTAGATAGAGCCTTGCTCTAATAAAAAAGGTGATAGCAATGAAAGAAAGAACAATTTTATCCAGTGATGTACTGATTGGTGTGACTGGCCCCCATGACACTGATCAACAGGTCGGTGTTCTCTTAAATCGAGGTTTTTATGCCTTGGCTGAATCGGATGGCTTCGTCGAGGTGTTCAGATGTGATCTCGATAAGATTTTTGAACCGGTGGTGGAGGATATGAAAAAAGGCGATTGATGGTCGGTTTCCATGCCTGCTGGGGCTTGTGAGTACCGGCAGGCTGAACTGTCAATAATAACATCATGCGGTATATGGCATGGACGCTATCGCTGACATCGTAAATGGATTTGATTATGAAAACGGAAATGATGTTGTGGGCGAGATATGAGAAGCCCTACGTTCCACTGGCTGACATCTGTGAAGAATACTTCGGCCTATGTTCAAAGCGAGCGAAATCGGCAGCGGCTGCCCAGGAGTTACCTGTGCCAGTGGTTCGGCTATCTGATAGCAAGAAGTCACCATATATGGTGAAGCTCTCTGATCTTGCCAGATATCTGGACTCCCGGCATGAACTGTATGCGGAAGACTGGCGAAAAGTTCGAGGGGTTAAGCACTCCTCTGTTTGTTGATTTTTTTTAAGAGGCGATTCTTCACCTCATGGGTGGCCCAGTAGTCTTCCTCAATCTCCTTGCACTGCGCCCACAGGTCGGCTGGCTCACGATGGAGCAGGTGGGTATAGCGGCGAAGGTTCTCCCATGTTTGGTGTCCGCTACGAGCTGCCACATCAGGAATTTGCATTTTTTGCTCAAAAAGCCTTGAAATACCTTCATGCCTGAATGAGTGGAACCGGAGTTCTGGTACCCCCAATTTTTTTGTGATCTCGGAAAAATGACTGGCTACTGATTTGGCCTTATAAGGGAAAATGCGCGGTTCATCATCCAACCGGGGTTGCATGGCTATTATTTCCAGGCACTCGGGTGGAATGGGAACCTTTTGATGATTTCCATATTTATCATTCGGGTCCTTGCGGTCTTCGATAATGATGAAACCGTTCTCGGCGTCCAGATTGGTCCATTTGAGCGAACAAATCTCTCCTTCTCGAAAAGTACTGTAGATGCTGAAGAGCATCAGGTGGTGATGCGGAATGCTGCCAGTCGGTTTGTTATAGCCATCCAGTAGGAATGTATAGAGTTCTTTGATTTGTGTTTCCGTGGGCCGGAAGTTGTCACGCTTGGATTTGCCGACGAGCTTTAATCGCCACAGTTCCTTCATGACCTCGGGAGTTATGAATCGCTTAAAATGAAGGCCGACCCGTTTCTGCCAGTCTATAGCCTTGCGCAGAACTGAGACGTAGACGTGATTTGTGGCCGCTGTGACTTTGCCTAACCGTTCATCAAGTAGATCGATCAGGTGTTGTTCCGTAATTTCGTTGGAGCGTTTCTCTGCAAGCCAGGTTCCTTCCCAGAATTTGATGGCCAGCATGTCTCGATGGCTAATGCGCTCGCGCTCAGGAAGGGTTTCCATTTTGGCGCGATACGTCTCAAGATAAGTGCGGAGAGTGATGTCGCCGGTACGGGATCTGGCGGATTCGTATTTGGGTTCTTCGGCATCGGCCTGTTTCAGCATTTCTTTCTCGACATGTAGGGCCCAGGCCTTGCCCGCAGCTTTTGTCGAGAATGTCATCTGTTCTTTGGCTTTAAAGTGTTTCCTGTTGACGCTGACGATGTACTTATAGACGGTCCCTTTTTTTCTTTTTCTGACATCGCAATAAATGCTCATATCTGCGCCCTGGTTATGGGAGTAAATTCGGGAGTGAATAGTAGTAATTTATTGCGTTTTATCATGCCTTATTGTGGGTAAATGTGCATCTTAAAGGCTGATTTTATGGCTGAAGTTGATGATTTGTGGGGTTTTTATGCAATGTGGTATGAATTCCACGAGCATGATTTTGATAATGAAGGGAAGCAGGAATAAAGCGTAAAGCCATTAAATAGAAAAAGGGAGCCGTAAAGCTCCCTTTTTATTGGCTGAAGCAGCTTAGCAGGCTGCTTTGTGACTCTCGCGACTGTCCTTACACCAGTTGTCGCTGGTCTTGTTCAGGAAGTAGTCGTAGGTTCCCGGGAACAGGCGAACGATCCAGTCAATAAAACGGGAATCTGAACCAATCAGAATCCGCTGTCGCTTGTTAAGAATACCGTTAATGATGACCTGGGCAGCTCTTTCTGGCGTGGTTGTCGCCAGCTCTTCAAACTTTTCCGCAGCTTCTTCACGATCCCGCAGATTGGTGGAATCTTCGTGGAAGCGGCTGTTACGGATAAGATTGGTTTTGATCCCGCCAGGGTAAGCGCAGGACACATTAATGTTGGAGTGGCGCAGTTCCTGGCTCAGAGATTCGGTAAAGCCACGCACGGCAAACTTACTGGCACAGTAAGCGGCCTGATTTGGAGCAGCCATAACACCAAATACACTGCCAACGTTTACGATATGGGCTTCGTCACGAGTTTGCAGGTGTGGCAGGAATGCTTTGGTGCCATAAACGACACCCCAGAAGTTAATATTGATCAGCCATTCCATCTCTTCGATAGAGCCTTCCGTAACGCTATGGGTCAGCGAGACACCGGCATTGTTGATCAGTATGTCGATCTGACCAAAGTAGGAAGAGGCTTCAGATGCGAAAGCCTTCACCTGCTCCTGATTGGCACAATCAATATCTTTAATGAAGTACTGGCTGTTTTCGGGAAGCAGTTCCGCCGTTTCCTGAAGGTTTTGAGGGTTAATATCGCACAAAGCAACCTTGCAACCTGTTCTGCAAAGTTCAAATGCCAAGGCGCGACCAATACCTGAACCTGCCCCTGTGATAACAGCGACTTTCCCCTCTAAGGTTCGCATAGTTATGTTGTGATCCTGCGATGTTTTGTTGTGTGGTTTTTTGTAGCGCGGATGATAAAAGATTTACCGCAGTTATGGCAGATGTTTTTTGACTCAAATCAAAAAAAAACCGCCACAAAAGTGTGGCGGTTTTTGATGACACTTTTGTGACTATCAGAAGACAGTTACGTCGTAAGTCACCAGAACACGGGTGTCTTCCCGGGTGTAGGTGTTGCTGGCACCGGCAGGATCCTTCTCGTACTTGCCGTGGCGCAGAGTCAGCTTCAGACCTTCCAGAGAGGGAACAGCGTAATCAAACTGGATGTCGTATTCGCTGGTGTCAGTATCGCTCTGACCCTTCATGTCGATAGAGCCATTGATGTAGCGAACATAGCCGCTCAGACCTTCAACCATATCGGCGAAGTCATAGCCTGCACGAACCTGGTAAGAGGTTTCGTTGGCAGCGTTAAAGTCGCTGATCATAACGGAGTTATAACCGTTAAAGCCGGTATCATCATCACCAGCTTCCCAGCCTACAGCGGCATCGCTCCAGCCTGGATTGGAGCCGCCGCCGATGTCAGTCATGCTGGCCATCAAAGTGACTTTGTCGAGCTTCAGCTTGGCCATCAGGCCGTACCAGTCGATAGAGCTCTTTTCGCCATCGGCAATCTGGGTCTCTTTCACAAAACCGATCGCTTTGTTGGAGCCGTACTGTGCACCAACAGTCACGGAAGTCATCTTGTCCAGATCGAACTTGTAGGAACCATCCAGATAAACAGCTTTCACAGCGTCAGACTGCTTGCCGTAAGTGGCCGATGCATTCAGGCCGTCCATTGAATAAGAAGCACCGAAGGTGTTAACAGCTTTTTTCTTGCCGTTAACTTCATAGTTCTCGTAGCCGGACTCAGTCTTGCCATTGCCTTTCTTGGCGTGAACAGCAAAAACAGTGACGCCACTCATGGAGTAATCAGCATAGAAGGCTTCAGTGGTGCTTGGCAGTGAACGGGAGTCGGAATCGTTCAGCAGCGGCGTATCAAGGATCATACGACCATACTTGAGTACGCCGTTACCCATCAGGTTCACTTTAACAGCACCGAAGTTCTTGCCGTAACCTTCACCTTTACCCTTGTTGTTCACATGGAACAGGCCGGTGTTGCTTGTTTTGTTGGAGCCCAGACTCTCACTCAGACGCAGTGCAGCGTAAGAGCTGAAGTCAAAGCCGATGATGTCTGCGAAGTAACCGGAGCTAAAATCAGCCCGGATAGCCTGTGACCAGGCCTTGTCATTGTCAGACTTGGCGGAACCGGTCTTGGTGTCGCGATCGAAGTAGTAGTTACGAAGATGAATGTTCATGGAGCTGTCATCAATAAACTGCTCAGCCTGAACGGAGGTGGATGCGATCGCGGCCAAAATAGCCGCACTGAGTGCGCTTTTGGTTAGGGTTTTCATTATTCACCACTCCTTGGGTGCTTTTTGTGTGTTTATTCTTGTAACTACCACAAACTGCAGAGTGCTTTGCCAAGCCTAAATCCTGGCAAACTGCATGCCTCTCCCTGGGCAGTTTACACAAGTGCTATGTGTAAACTTATTGTTCAATAGCTATACATTAATTGCAATAGAACTGTCAATGATGTCGTGTTTTGTCTGTTAATCACTCAGGCTGGGTGTGGAGGGGTAATATAAGCTGAAAAACAACCCAAGGTTTCTCGATAGATATTCGAGAAACCTTGGGTTGTTCAGCGGGCGTGATTAAATCAGTGGAAGGGTGTAATCAATGATGATGCGGTTTTCATCAATCGCAGCACCATATCCTGGGTTGTAGCTCTTGGCTGTACGCGCAGTACCATTTCTCCAGGTCACGGCAAGGCCTTTCAGTGCTGCTTCCTGGAAGGCGTAACGCACCTGGGTGTCACGTTCCCACTCTTTATGGTTCTTGCCACTGTCTCTGAACTCACCGTTAACATACAGAGCTGATACGCTCAGGCCGGGCAGTCCAAGACCGTCAAAGCTATAGCTGACTTTCCCCATCCAGGACTTTTCGTTCTGGCGGTTAAAGTCAAAGTGCATCACAGAGTTCCAGGTCTGGAGTCCGGTAATGCCTTCACCGCTCCATGAGTAGTTATATTCGTCACCGATAACGGCCTGATAGGAAAGTGCTGCGGACAGATGGCTCACAGAGAGTTCAGTCACCAGATTCCACAATTTACTCTTGTAGCGGCTGCCGTACTTCTTCTCATCGTCGTCCTTGCCTTGATAGTAATAGCTGTCGAGCAGAACGCTGGTCTCTTCGGCCAGTTTCAGAGTGTAGGCGGCATTGGCGTAGTACTGGGTCATGTAGTTGCGAGCTTTACCGGCCGAGGCTTCCAGTGTCAGGCCGTTATCCGCGTCGTACTTGGCACCCATGATGCCAACATTGAACCCATCGCCCAGCTTGTTTTTGTACTTCAGGTACTTGTTGTTGGTTTTGGTGGAGTAACGGTTTGAGAAAACACCATAAGCGGTCACGTCATCGTAGTTGACGTCAGCATAGATGCCCTCGTGGCTGGATGGGGTGGTACGGGAATCACTTTCGTTCAGAAGAGGTGTGTCGAACATCATGGCACCGGCCTTGATGTTACCGTTGATATCTTCATTACCAAACTTGGCTTTCAGGTAGGCCTGACCAATCTTTCCATAGCTTTCCTGCTTGGCTTCCCACTTGTTGCCCTTAATCTTTGGCTTCTTCTCCTTAAGGGCGCCGGAGCCATATTTGTCTTCTTTGCCGACCAGTTTGGCGACACCATAGAGGGAAATGGTGGCACCGATCAGATCGCCAAAGTAACCGGAATCCATATTAAGCATGAAGCCCTGAGCCCAAGCCTCTTTGTCTTTCGGGCATTGGATAGGAGTGTCACCGGCTGCCGTTTTTTCCACACAATCGGTGCTTTTGCTGCCCGTATAGGTTTTGTTTTTGTAATCCTTATCGATATAGAAGTTACGCAGTTTCAAATCGATGCTGGAACCTTCAAAGAAAGGTTTGCTGGCGTTGCGGGTTGTTTGCCATGCCGTTTGTTCTCCCTGCAGTTCGGAGCCGGAATCAGCTAAGGCTGCTGTGGAAGCCAGACCTGAGATCACCAAGGTCAGCAAGGAGAGAGGAGTTCGTTTGCCGGTGCGTGCGTTGGATAAAAAAGAGTGGTGATGACTGTTATCGGTTATCGGCCCTGTTCCTGGCTTTTGTGCAAATGACATACGCTTTTACTCCGACTTCTTGCTAGCTGTGTTGGTAGTTAACTCGTGACTGGCTGCAAACCTTGTTAAAGCCTTGTTTCATCGTCTGTTTTGGCGTGTGTGATGCTTTGCCGTTCAGGCGATGTTCTGATTTTTTATTCGCTATGAAATAGTCAAGGACTCGGTTTTCTGCAAACTGATGAGTGAAAAAAGCAGGGGCTTCAGGAGTAAGACTGTTGGCAATTTGCCGTAATAGAAGTTGATCTGGCTTGAATTACGGATAAACACGTGAAAATGGTAATGACAACCCGGTCATGCCTTGTGATAATGCCCGGTCGTTTTAGTGGTTTTGGTTGGTTGGCGGTTTATTCATGCCTATCTATGAGTATCTTTGTCAGGATTGCGGTACTTCCCTTGAAGCTATCCAGAAGTTCAGCGATGCTCCTCTCACCGATTGTCCCGAATGCGGCAAGCCGGAGTTGAAGAAGCTTTTATCTGCGCCTGCCTTCCGCTTAAAAGGCGGTGGCTGGTATGAAACGGATTTCAAGGGCGGGAAGACAAAGAATGTGTCGACCAGTGATAATCACTGCCCAAACAAAAGCAATAATAAAAGTGGCTGTGGATCCTGTGCGGCAACCAGTGACTGACGACCGCAAATGAAATTGAGTGCCCCGGTTGGCGTCCCGGGCGGGGAAACTGGCAGGTCCGGCCAAAGGCCGGCATAAAGTTTGAGGTTAATCATGCGCAGCCATTACTGTGGCAACCTGAATCTGAGCCATGACGGCGAAACTGTCACTCTGTGTGGCTGGGTGCATCGCCGTCGTGACCATGGTGGTGTTATTTTCCTGGATCTTCGCGATCGTGAGGGTGTTGCTCAGGTTGTTGTCGATCCAGACACCGAAGAAGCTTTTGCTCTGGCTGACAAGGCCCGCAGTGAATATGTTCTGAAAATCACTGGCCGTGTGCGCCGACGCCAGGAAGGTGCCATTAATCCCAATATGGCCACTGGTGAAATTGAAGTGCTGGGTCTGGATGTTGAAATTCTGAATACCGCACAAACCCCTCCTTTCCAGCTTGATGGCTACACCGATGTCGGTGAAGACGTTCGCCTGCGCTATCGCTATATGGACCTGCGTCGTCCTGAGATGCAAGAGAAACTGATTATTCGCAGCAAGGCGACCCGTGTGGTTCGTAATTATCTGGAAGAAAATGGCTTCCTGGATATCGAAACCCCGGTTCTGACCCGTGCGACTCCGGAAGGTGCCCGTGACTATCTGGTGCCAAGCCGTGTGCATCCTGGATCTTTCTACGCACTGCCGCAGTCTCCACAGCTGTTCAAGCAGCTGCTGATGGTATCCGGCTTTGATCGTTACTATCAGATTGTGAAGTGCTTCCGTGACGAAGACCTGCGTGCCGACCGTCAGCCGGAATTTACCCAGATCGATATCGAAACCTCGTTCCTGAACGAGGATGATGTTATGTCCCTGACTCAGGGCATGGTCACCAAGTTGTTCAAGGACGTGATCAACGTTGAACTGGGTGAGTTCCCGCACATGACCTTTGCCGACGCTATGCGTCTCTACGGTTCAGACAAGCCTGACCTGCGTATTCCTCTGCAGCTGACAGATATCGATGATCTGGTTGCTGGTGTGGAGTTCAAGGTGTTCAAGGGCCCGGCCAACGATCCTAAAGGTCGTGTTGCGGCTCTGAAAGTGCCAGGTGGTGGCGAGCAACTGACCCGTAAGCAGATTGATGACTACGGCAAGTTTGTTGGCCTCTACGGTGCTAAAGGTCTGGCCTGGGTGAAGGTGAACGCTATCGAGAATGGCGTTGACGGTCTGCAGTCCCCGATCCTGAAGTTCCTGGGTGAGGACGTAGCCATGGCGATCATGGAGCGCCTGGAAGTCCAGAACGGCGATATCATCTTCTTTGGCGCTGACAGTGCCAAGGTGGTCTGCGATGCGCTGGGCGCGCTGCGCTGCAAGCTGGGTGCGGATCTGAATCTGTACACCAAGGCGTGGGCGCCTCTGTGGGTTGTTGACTTCCCGATGTACGAAGAGAACGATGATGGCAGCCTGACCGCCATGCACCACCCGTTCACTTCCCCAACCTGTACACCGGAAGAGCTGGAAGCCAACCCGAGTGCCGCTCTGTCCCGTGCCTACGATATGGTTCTGAACGGTTATGAAGTGGGTGGCGGTTCCATCCGTATCCACAATCAGGATATGCAGCAGGCGGTATTCCGCGTTCTGAATATCCAGGAAGAGGAGCAGCGTGAGAAGTTCGGCTTCCTGCTGGACGCTCTGAAGTACGGTGCACCGCCTCACGGTGGTCTGGCCTTTGGTCTGGACCGTCTGGTGATGCTGCTGTGCGGTACTGAGAACATTCGTGAAGTGATTGCCTTCCCGAAAACTCAGTCTGCCTCCTGTGTGATGACCCAGGCGCCAAGCGCGGTTGATGTTCAGCAGCTGCACGAGCTGAATATCCGTATCCGTCGCGATCCGGCCTCTGCGACCAGCCACTGACCCTGTCCTTGCCGGTATGGATAATTGTTATCCATACCGGTTCTAAACCTTCCGCTATTTATAACTCTATTTCCTGTTGAAAAGGCAGGGATGGTGTTCTTGTGCTATTGATTTCTATATATCCGCGGTTGCCACAGAGCTGTCTGCTTTACCCAGTTGTTTGAGTGATGTTGTTACGTGGTCGTATAAACTGCGTAAGACCGGTCTACCGTTGGCCGGTGTTAAATTTGAGGAGATTCAATGTCTTTTACCCTATGGCAGACGCTGGCGCTGGCTATTCTTGTGCTGTTTCTGGGGCGGGGACTGAACACGGTTGTTCCCTTCTTTCGTGATTTCAATATTCCAGAGCCGGTCACCGGGGGCTTTCTGGCTTCCCTGATTTTTGGTGCTATCTATCTGATCTTTGGCATTGAAGTTGATTTCTATCTGGATACTCGCAACAGCCTGTTGCTGGTGTTCTATAGCACCATTGGCCTCTCTTCCCAGTTCTCAACGCTGAGAGCGGGCGGTCTTCCGCTGATTATCCTGTTAACGGCAGCCAGTCTGTTCCTGTTGGTGCAGAACGGTGTCGGTGTGGGCGTTGCCGAGCTGACCGGGATTAACCCGATTTATGGTGTTATTGGTGGCTCGGTCACACTCAGTGGTGGCCATGGTACAGCGTTTGCCTGGGCGCCCATTATTGCCGAGCAGTATGGTTTGAAGAATGCTGCCGAAGCGGGTGCGGCCTGTGCAACCTTTGGTCTGATTCTGGGTGGTCTTGTTGGTGGGCCGGTTGCCCGTAAGCTGATTGCTCGGGATGGACTGAAGCCAAACAGCTCCGAACATATCACTATCGGTTCCCGTTATGGTGAAGAACACGAGCCGATTGATGCCGACGGCATCTTCCGTAATCTGTTGATGATTGCCGTGGTCATCACCGCCGGCTATGAGCTGACCGAGGTTTTTGAGGAGTGGGGGTTCTTCCTGCCAACCTACGTGACCTGTCTGTTCCTGGGGATTGTGCTGTCAAACACCGTGCCTTATGTCTTTAAGGGCATGACTGATCCGGCAGACTGTAAATCTTTGGCACTGATCTCGGATATCTCTCTGGGCCTGTTCCTGTCCATGTCGCTGATGAGTATGCAGCTGTGGAGCCTGATTGACCTTGCATTGCCAATCCTATTGATTCTGGCTTGTCAGATCGTGGTGCTGGTGGTGTTCAGTTATTTCATACTCTTTCCGGTACTGGGAAGAGATTATGACTCGGCGGTGATGTGTAGCGGTTATATGGGGATGGCTCTGGGGGCAACGCCGAATGCGATTGCTAATATGACAGCTGTTACCAAGCATTACGGACCATCTGCTAAAGCATTCCTGGTGGTGCCGTTGGTGGGTGCCTTCTTTATCGATATTGCTAATTCGCTCGTGATTCAGATGTTCCTGAGCTGGGTAGGCTAAGCTAAGGCCCCTTAGTAAAAATGACCTGCTCCCTGCAAAAGGGAGCGGGTCATTTTTGTTGTTAAGCGGTTTTTCAGGGTTATCGTGTGGATACACGCCGCTTTCTGGCTTTGGCCTTTCCTTTGGGGCGGTCTGCTGCTGATGGGCGCTCAGGTGCGAGTGAGGTAACAAACTCCGGTTTCAGTGTGACGTACTCCAGATTGTCCAGAAGTAGCGGCAGTTCCAGTTCGTTACCCATTCCCTCGTCACCGTAAATCGCAGGGTGTTCTTCGGGCAGGATTCTTTGCAGTTCAGAGATGAGGTGGTTATACAGCCGGCTACCAACAATGATTGTGTTCTCCGGTGTGATATCACTTGCAAGCCTTGCTCTGGCTGTTGGTGAGAGTGTCTGGCTATATTCTTCAACCATTGTTCTCACCCGTATCGGGAAGTTTTCCGATACGGTTTGTGGCGTTATGAGAATAACTTTTGCCTTTGGATTAAATAGAGAGAGCCGCATACACATATTAGTGATCAGGCCTTCAGGGCAGACCGATTTGTCGGTTTCATCGCCATTGTCGACATCGTTGGATGAGAGGTTTTCCCCACGACGATAGGCATAAAGCCCCATAAAGAAGGCTTCCAGGCAGGTGCGGCGGGAGATCGAGCTGTCTCTAAAGTCCCCTCTGGCATGAAAGGCCAGAAAGAACAGTGCGGCAGCCTCACGGATTGTCACCTCGAAATCTGTTTTGTCTGGATTGTCTTTGGCGAGTCTCTTGCTCTGACCGTGCTGGGCGTAATCTTCCTTCATTTCAATAATCAGCCGTTTGGCGGCTTCGCAATGAGGGAGTTTTAATGTGTTCAGGTTGTCGTCTTCAGGACGGTTGGCCAGCTTCTTTCTGGATCTCATTTCTCGCTTCAGATCCGTTTGGATTTCGTCCAGGGATTCTTCCATTTTTCTCAGAATGATCTCCAGATCCAGTGGTTTACCAATGTCTGACTCAGTGAACAGCCCCGGATAGCGTTTGAGGGTGCCTCGGGATATAAACGCTCTACCAACCTCGGTCAGATAGCCAAAATCAGCAAGACTCTTCATAGTGTCCAGTGTGCTTTGTTCTACCGATGGCGCGTGGACAATGCGTGAGTTGTGATAAGTATCAATATCGGTATCGGGCTGGTGGAGTTCTCCAACAAACCCGGCCAGTACTTTTCTCAGTTCCTGAGCCCGTGCCATGGTCTCTTCCCCGGGATCTGCTCTCTTGATGTCCATAATGTGTTTCAGGTTCCCCGGAATATCGTGCAGATTGAATGCTCGAGGGTTTTCGGGGAAGGGAGTCCAGCATTGATCCTGAACTGTTTTGGACAGTGCCCATCGGTATTCTGGTTTCAACATGCTGCTCAGAACGGAATAAACATCTCTCGGGTCACCGGCACGATACTTGTCAATCATGATCAATAGAAATGCGTGCAGGCTGCGCATTTGTTCCTCTGAGAGTGAGAGGAGTGCGAGGTAGAGGCTGTCGGTAAAAAGTGATGGATCATTATCATAAGTGAGCAGCGACGAAAGCAGTTCAATCAGTGCCAGACGCGCAGGGTGCTGGAAAATATCCTGAGTCATTTGCCATAGCGTGGGACGCTCCGGTTCGCTGATGCTCTGACTCATAAGGTAAAGGTGGGTCATAACGCTTTGGTGTTGGTGCAGGCTCTGGGGGAGAAGTCTGCCATCGTCACCTTGGGTTTTTGGGGGGCAGGCGCTTTCGATATCAATGATCAGGGCTTCCCAGCTCAGCAGTTGATCGCTATGGAGACTATGCAGTGTGTCTGTCAGGGATTTCTGCTGTTTCAGGTCTTGCTCTTCTGCGTGGGAGCGCACGTTATGGAATTTGCCGGTGTACTTACTGTGGGCTTCCCCGATAAAGAAGTATTGATTCGGGTTCTGCCTGAAGTGTTCAGGGAATTTACGATGAAGCGTCTTACCAAACCGATCACAATAAAGCTTGCGGAGGTGATCTGTAGCCTCGATTGTGTCCAGAAACTGGGTGATTATGGCGACTGACCGCTTGCCGGTATGGTCGCTTGAATCATCGGGAAGGCTGTCTATTTGCTGGCAGGCCTCCTCGATCTTGCTGTGCTGGTAATGATTTTTTTGATAGGAGCCGATTGTTTCAGGCGTATCTTCATCGCCAGCGATAAAGTAATCACCGTACGAGGATTCACTTTCCATATCACTCTCAGAATCGCTTGCAGCCATGCAAAAGCCGACATCGATCCCCGACGAATCCGGTTGAATCGTATAGGTGCTCAGCGGGCGTATGGTGTGCTGTCGTTCTCGTGTGTGAGTGCTTGTCAAAGAGGATGTTGAGAAGGTGGTCTCGGCTCTAGGCCGCTTTAAGGGGCCTAGTTGAATAAGCTGGCTGGCGAGGTCGCGAAATGATGATAAACGTTTCATATAAGTTCTTTCTGAGTTGGCGGCTGTAGGGAATAGACTGTGCCGAGAAGGCTTTGAGGGAGGTCTGTGACCGGCTGGTTAGACGTGAGCGGGCTCTATCGACGCCTAAGCTAGGCTGACTGCGCTGATAACGATATAATTGCGGTTTTTAAAATTTTGAGGAAAGCCGATGGCCGGTCATAGTAAATGGGCCAACATCAAACACCGTAAGGCGGCTCAGGACGCCAAGCGCGGTAAGATTTTCACCAAGCTGATCCGTGAGCTGGTGGTTGCTGCCAAGGCTGGTGGCGGTGATGTGAACGATAACCCGCGTCTGCGCGCGGCGGTTGATAAGGCGCTGGGCTCCAACATGACCCGCGATACCATCAACCGTGCTATCGAGCGTGGCTGTGGCGGTGGTGAAGATTCCAACATGGAAGAGATCACCTATGAAGGTTACGGCCCTGGCGGTGTTGCTGTTCTGGTTGAGTGCCTGAGCGACAACCGTAACCGTACCGTTTCCGAAGTGCGTCACGCTTTCTCCAAGCATGGCGGCAATCTGGGTACTGACGGTTCTGTTGCCTACCTGTTTGAGAGAAAAGGTCAGATCTACTTTGAAGCCGGTGCTGATGAAGACGCTGTGATGGAAGCCGCCCTGGAAGCCGGTGCGGAAGATGTTGTCACCAATGATGACGGTTCCATCGAAGTGCTGACCGAGTGGACTGAGCTGTCTGCGGTGAAAGAAGCGCTGGAGGCGGCGGGCCTGACACCGGTAGAAAGTGAAGTGACCATGATCGCTTCTACCCAGTCTGAGCTGGATCTGGCCGGTGCGGAAAAGATCATGAAGATGATTGATCGTCTGGAAGATCTGGACGATGTGCAGAACGTATACAGTAACGCTGATATCTCTGCGGAAATTATGGAACAGCTGGGCTGATCCATTGGTTATCTGCCCGTGTTCTACGGGCAGAGCCTTTCTTGTTTTTTCCTCTCTCGATCGTTTTTCTCTCTTGATTGTCTTACTGGTTGTTATTCCATCTAACATTCCTCATCGCAGCTGAACTTTATGATTTGGCATAAGCCTAAGTGATAGTTTTCACGGGCCGTGGTGGGGTTATGGCGCAGGCGGATTTCATACAGACATTCAGAAGCACTCTTTCTAGTGCTTATGTCAGTGCCTATGGTCATGTTGACAGGGTGATTCACTCTAGCGATTGGCGTGGTTTTATGGTGACGAATGTCGGGGAGCCTGTATCACGTCAGCTGGAAGCTGCTGAGCAATATCTTGATACGCATTACGAGCCGGGTTCAGGAGCTATATTCCGGAAGGTCGTTTCTACATTGGCTTTTAGCTATATGCTGGGGTGGTCGGTTGCTCCACTTTATCAAGTATGGGCTGATCGGCAAATTCCTCAACTGGTCACGGAGTGCAGAGACGCCGAGGATGGTGATGTCATTGAGATGCGATCCAGAATTGCAGACCTTCGCACAAGCTATTGTCGTCGTGCGTTTGGATGTCCCTCCTTGAACGATGCGGTGACGCTGCTCGGTCTGGGCTTGGTGGCAGTGTCAGCGACTCCATTGTGGGGCGGGTTGGCTTCGACCTTTATTGGTGTCCGCTGTGTGTGTTCAGTGACTCAGTCTCTGTTGAATTGCCGTAACCAGCTTCGGTTGTTGCAATTGGATAAGGAGTTATCAGTAAGGCTGGAGAACTATCACCCGAGTGCCTTCGACTAACTTTTCTCTGAAGGGCGCCCTTTCGCATCTGCGAGCCACGCTTTAGACCTTCATGTTCAGTGCCAATGTCATGGCGAATAGAATAACAGTGCAGGTGGTGACTATCGCGAGAGGAATCATCCATTCCTTCATTTCTGTAGCCTATCTCTTTGTCATACAGTTGAGCATAAGCTTAATTGACTTGTTTTTTTTGTTTGTAGCCTTTGGTTATCCAATTGCGTGACTTCGTAAACTTTGCTCTTCTTGGCAACTCTTAGCAGGTCTCTGCGGGAGAAACTTCTTCACACGTCCTTCTTTTACTGTAAAAATAAACAGTACTACTTTGTTTTGATAAGACTGTTCTAACCAGACTATGGCAATCATTCTTGGAATTGACCCCGGCTCCCGTATCACGGGTTATGGTGTTATCAACCATAACGGGCGCACCATTGAATACGTCGATTCCGGATGTATCCGCATTCAGCCGGGCGAGCTGCCCGAGCGTTTGAAACAGGTTTATGATGGCATTGATCAGGTGATCGCGGCCTGGACGCCGCAGATGGTCGGTATTGAACAGGTGTTCATGGCTAAGAATGCCGACTCCGCCTTGAAACTGGGGCAGGCACGCGGCGCGGCGATTGTTGCTGCCATGAATAACGGCTTGCCTGTGAGTGAGTATTCCGCCCGACAGATCAAGCAGGCGGTGGTCGGCACAGGCTCTGCGGATAAAGAACAGGTGCAGCATATGGTGATGGCCATGCTGCGATTGAACCGCAAACCCCAGGCCGATGCGGCGGATGCGCTGGCGGTTGCCCTGTGTCACGCTCATACACGACAAGGTCTTATTGGATTATCAAGCACTGGCGGGCGTAAGATTGTCCGTGGCCGTTTACGTTGAGTCTCAGCAAAGCTGGGGCTGCTCACAGGAAATTATGATGATTGGACGACTGCGCGGAACGCTGGTTGAAAAGCACTCTCCCAGTTTGCTGGTGGATGTGGGTGGTGTCGGCTACGAGCTGGAAGCGCCGATGTCGACGTGTTACCGCCTGCCTGAACCCGGGCTGGAAGTGACCCTGTACACCCACTTTGTGGTGCGGGAAGATGCCCAGCTGCTGTATGGCTTTGCTGATAAAAGCGAGCGACAGCTGTTTCGTACCCTGATTCGGGTCAATGGTGTTGGCCCGAAGCTGGCACTGGCCATCCTTTCCGGAATGGAAGCGGAAATGTTTGCCCGCAGCGTTCATGAGCAGGATGCCACGATGCTGACCCGTATTCCTGGTGTGGGTAAGAAGACCGCAGAACGTCTGATTGTGGAAATGAAGGATCGCCTGAATGAATGGCAATCCGCACTCGCGCCTTTGGAATTGGCAGCTGCCGGCAAACCGGCTCCGGCCGCTGTAAAGCAGGATCCGGTTCAGGATGCCGTCAGCGCCCTGATTGCCCTTGGCTATAAACCGCAGGAAGCCAGCAAGGCCATTGCTGCGGTTGAAGCGGAAGGCATGAGTACGGATGATTTGATCCGTCAGGCTCTGCGAGCCATGGTGTAAGAAAGGCGTGAAGAGAATAATGGAACCGTGATGATCGAAAGCGACCGACTGATCTCAGCGCAGGAAGCGCCCCTTGAAGATCGAATCGACCGTGCAATCCGCCCGGATAAACTCAGTGACTATATCGGCCAGCCGGGCGTACGCGAGCAGATGGAGATTTTCATCAAAGCTGCCCGCCTGCGTCAGGATGCTCTGGACCATACTTTGATCTTTGGCCCGCCGGGGCTGGGTAAAACCACGCTGGCAAATATTCTTG
The DNA here is from genome assembly GCF_900174585.1 of Parendozoicomonas haliclonae. Taxonomy (GTDB): domain Bacteria; phylum Pseudomonadota; class Gammaproteobacteria; order Pseudomonadales; family Endozoicomonadaceae; genus Sansalvadorimonas; species Sansalvadorimonas haliclonae. The sequence continues at coordinate 687,776 of NZ_FWPT01000001.1, forward strand.
CCAATGAGATGGGTGTGAATCTCAAGTCCACCTCTGGTCCGGTACTGGAAAAGGCCGGTGATCTGGCCGCCATGCTGACCAACCTTGAGCCCCACGATATTTTATTTGTCGATGAGATTCATCGCTTGAGCCCGGTGGTGGAAGAAGTTTTGTATCCGGCTATGGAAGATTATCAGCTGGATATTATGATCGGTGAAGGTCCGGCAGCCCGTTCCATCAAACTCGATCTGCCGCCGTTTACGCTGGTGGGCGCAACGACCCGTGCCGGTCTGCTGACTTCACCGCTCCGAGACCGTTTCGGTATTGTTCAGCGTCTGGAGTTCTACAGTGTTCCGGATCTGACCACCATTGTGGAGCGTTCTGCCCGGATTCTGGGTATGGATATGGGCACTGAAGGTGCGCGGGAAGTGGCACGGCGCTCCCGGGGAACACCGCGTATTGCCAACCGTTTGCTGCGCCGGGTGCGTGACTATGCGGATGTGCGTGCCAATGGTGTGGTGTCCGGTGATGTGGCGGATGCGGCCCTGAACATGCTGGATGTCGATAGTGAGGGCTTTGATCATATGGACCGGCGTTTGCTGCTGGCCATGATCGAGAAATTTGATGGTGGCCCAGTGGGCGTCGACAGCCTTGCTGCGGCGATCGGCGAAGAACGGGATACCATAGAAGATGTTTTGGAGCCCTATCTGATTCAGCAGGGCTATCTTATGCGCACACCACGCGGCCGGGTTGTAACCCGTCATGCGTATGAACATTTTGGCTTATCTGTTAAAAGTGAGTGATGGCTTATGATTCGGAAGCTTGCCGTCCCATTGATTGTTGTCAGTGCCGTACTTGGCGGCTGTGCCAATAATATGGGGTCCAATGTTTACTCCTCAGCGCAGGCTCAGCAGGTGCAGACTGTCCGCGAAGGGACGGTGATCGCACTGGCTCCAGTGATGATCAAAGATGATGAAAATGCTGTCGGCACTCTGGCCGGTGGTGTGGCTGGCGGTATTGCCGGCAGTGCCATTGGCGGTGGTCGCGGCAGTGATCTTGCTGCTGTTGGTGGTGCCGTGCTGGGTGGTATTCTCGGTAATATGGCCGAGCAGAACATAACCAAAAAGCAGGGTGTGAATATCACCATCCGCTTGAAGGATGGAGAACTGATCTCGGTCGTGCAGGAAGTGGAACCGAATGTTCTGTTCCAGATCGGCGAGCAGGTGCTGGTCTACAGCCAGCCGGGCAGCAGTCGGGTAGTTCCTTTTTAGATGGCGCCGTTTAAACGCAGTTTTAACGCAGTTGTGAATAGTGCCTTTCTAATGAATCTGTCTGCCAGTCAGCTCCTACTGTAACAAATGCATGTAACAGTGTGATCTGAACCATGGTATAACGCAGGCAGTTGTGCGTAGCACAGATGACAGTGGTCCCTTTTTTAGGGAGGGTGTGAGAGCACCTTCCAGACAGTGTCAGTTCTTGGTGGTTGTCACTGTTTCAGGCTCAAATCAGAGGTGTGGCTGTGGCCGATAGGGTGTTTAACTGGCCGGTGCGGGTCTATTACGAAGATACTGATGCCGGTGGTATTGTTTACTACGTCAATTACCTGAAGTTTATGGAGCGGGCTCGGACTGAATATCTGCGCAGCCTGGGGTTTGATCAGCAGGCACTGATGCATGATGGCATCCTGTTTGTGGTAAGAAACACCGCTATCGAATACCTCAAACCCGCCCGTCTGGATGATGCGCTGGATGTAACTGTAAGCCTGTCCCGTCGTGGACGCGCGGGCTTCGATATGGTTCAGTCCATCTGGCGTGATGGTGAAGAATTATGCAAAAGCCGGGTGTCGATCGCCTGTGTCAGTGCCAACAGCCTTAAGCCGGTTGGACTGCCGGTGAATATTCGTCAGGCCATGCTTTTGTCGTCGCAGGATGCTCCGTCAGACGCCTGAGTCAAACACGGATTGAGATAAGAGAGAACAGAGTGACAGAAAATACCTCCATGTGGGCGCTGGTGCTGGATGCCGGCTGGTTTGTTCAGCTGATTCTGCTGATGTTGATTGCGGCCTCGGTATTGTCCTGGGTGTTTATTGTTCAGCGCAGTATTGTTCTGCGTAATGCCCGTAAGGCGGCTGTCGCCTTTGAAGACCGCTTCTGGTCGGGTATGGATCTGGGCCAGCTTTACCGCGAAGTCCATGAAGAAGCTGATAAAGGTACCGGCACCGGTATGGAGCGTATCTTTATGGCCGGTTTCCGTGAATTTACCCGCCTGCGTGGTAAGGGCATGGATGCCGATGCGTTGATGGATGGCGTGCAGCGTTCCATGCGTGTTGCGGTAACCCGTGAGCAGGAACGTTTGGAAACCAATTTGCCGTTTCTGGCAACCGTGGGTTCAACCGGCCCTTACGTGGGTCTGTTCGGTACGGTAGTCGGGGTTATGAACTCCTTCCGTGGTCTGGCGGGTGTTCAGCAAACCACTCTGGCTGCGGTCGCTCCCGGTATTGCGGAAGCACTGGTAACCACAGCTGTTGGCCTGGTGGCGGCGATTCCTGCCGTGGTGGCTTACAACCGGTTCAATGCCCGCGTTGAATCTCTGCTGACCAGCTACGAAACCTTTGCCGAAGAGTTCTCCAGTATTCTCCACCGTCAGGTGCATGGTAAGAGCCGTGCCCAGGGGGAGGGCTGATCGTGGCGCGCAAGTCCGGGCGCCGCAAGCCCATGTCGGAAATCAACATGGTGCCGTTTATCGACATCATGATGGTTATGCTGGTGGCCTTTATGGTTTCCTCGCCCATGTTCACTCAGGGTGTACAGGTTGAGCTGCCAAAGACCGATAGCAATCCGGTTGAGATTCCCAAAGGCGAAGAGCCACTGGTGGTTTCGATCAAGCCAGACGGCAGTTATTACCTGAGCCTGGAATCCACTGGTGAGAAGTCACTGTCGCTTAGCGAGATGTCCGACAAGGTCAGCAAAATCAAAAAGGCGCGTCCTTCCACGATGGTGCTGGTGAAAGGGGACAAGGCAGCAAGCTACGGTGCCGTTGTCGAGGCCATGGCCGTTCTGCAAAAGGCCGGTGTCAGTGATGTCGGCCTGATTACCGAACCCGGGGAGCTGAACTAAGCGTGTCAGGACAGTTCTTCTCACGGATGGCAAAAGTATTCTCTGCTCCGGTAGCCTGGGCAGGGCAGCGTGTGGATAACCTGCGGGAGGAAGGCTGGCTGGTGCCGGTTGTTGTCTCGCTGGTGCTCCACGCGGTTGTGGTTGCGATGTTGCTGCTGGTTGTTCCTCGGGCAGAAGAGCGCAAAATTGATCCAACACCGAGCTTTGTCACGGCCCGTATGGTTACGATGGAGCAGGCCGCTCCTAAACCTCCTCCGAAAAAAGTCAGACCGGTTCGTACTGAGAAAAAAACACCGGTTAAACAGCCTGTCGTAAAACCTAAGCCAAAGCCGGATCAGCAGGCGATAGCCCTCAAACGCAAGAAGGAAGAGGAGCGCCGCAAGCAGCAGGAGCTGGCTAAAAAGAAAGAGCAGGAACGCCTCAAACGGGAGAAAGAACTGGCTGATCAGCGTGAGCGTGAACGCCAGCAAAAGCTGCGCAGGGAACAGTTGCAAAAGCAGCAGGAACAAGAGATGCTGGCTGCAATGGCTCGTGAGCAGCAGCTTGCTGCCCAGGCCCGCGCAGACGGGGAAGCCCGTGCTTCTGCAGAGGGTGTTATCAGGCAGCTGGTGGAAGATCAGTGGTCACGTCCGGCTTCGGCCAAACGCGGAATGGAAACCGTGTTGCGTATTCAGCTGTTGCCAACCGGTGAGCTGATCAGTGTTCAGATTGTGACCGGTAGTGGCGATGAGGCTTTTGACCGCTCCGCCTGGCAGGCGGTAGAACGTGCCGCACCGTTTACAGAGTTGCAGGCTTTGGAGTCCCGGGTATTTGAGCAGAACTTCCGCGCTTTCCGGTTCAAGTTCAGCCCGCAGGATTTGCTGAATTGATATTAAAGGATCCAGAATGACCCGCATAAAATTTTCAGCAGTATGGTCCATGCTGTTGCGTATTTCTCTCGTTCCGCTTCTGCTGCTCTCACTGCAGGCGCGGGCCGAACTCACCATAGAGATTACTCGCGGTAACGATCAGGCTGTGCCTGTTGCCGTGGTGCCTTTTGCCTGGAATGGTGCCGGTGTGTTGCCGGAAGATATCTCCGGCATCGTGGGTAACGACCTGCGCCTGAGTGGCCAGTTCGCTCCGGTCTCCAGTGAGCAGTTCCTTGGCTTTCCTTCCAAAAAAGAAGAAGTGTTCTTTGGTGACTGGCGCCGTCTTGGTGCGAACTTTCTGTTGATTGGTCGTGTTAATGAGCAGGCTGGTGGTCAGTATGTGACTGAGTTTGAACTCTATGACGTGATCTCCCAGAAGCTGGTACACAGTGGCAAGGTGCCGGGCACTCGTAACCAGCTGCGTGCCATTGCCCACAAGATCAGTGATGAAGTTTACAAAGAGATCACCGGCGTCGATGGTGTGTTCTCCACCAAGATTGTTTATGTGGTGGCCAAGCGTTTCAGTGTTGATCGGACCGACTACAAACTGGTTTACGCCGATATGGACGGCCGTAACCAGATCGCGATCCTGAATTCCAAGGAGCCTGTGTTGGCGCCAAGCTGGTCTCCGGATGGCCGCAAGCTGGCTTATGTCTCTTTTGAAACCGGTCGCCCAGCTATTTATATCCACGAGCTGGCGACTGGTCGTCGTGAGCGCATCAGCAGCTTCAAGGGCCTGAACAGTGCGCCAAAATGGTCACCGGATGGCAAGAAACTGGCCATGGTTCTGTCCAAGAGCGGCAACCCGGATATCTATGTGCTGGATCTGGAAACCCGTCAGCTGAGTCAGGTAACCCGTCATTTTGCTCTGGATAATGAGCCGGACTGGATGCCGGATGGCAAGAGTCTGGTGTTTACCTCCAACCGTGGTGGCTCTGCTCAGTTGTATGAAGTTGAGCTGGCTTCCGGTGAAACCAAGCGTCTGTCGTTTGATGGCAAGTTCAATGCCCGTGCCCGGGTGTTCCCGGATGGCAAGAAGATTGCTTACATTCACAAGGGTGAAGGTGCAACGTCGTATAACGTAGCGGTGCAGGAGCTGGACAGTGGTCGTATGAGAACCCTGTCTTCCTCCCCGTTTGAAGATGCACCGGATGTGTCGCCAAATGGCCGTATGTTGATTTATTCCGCCCAGGGGGGCGATCAGGGAGTTCTGGGTATTATCTCTGCGGATGGACGGGTGAGCTTCCGCCTGCCGTCGTCAGAAGGGGATGTGCGCGAGCCAGCATGGTCACCATATATCCGGTGATTGTTGTATTTGATCGATATTTGAACAGAGTGTGGTCGATATAGCCTGTCGTGGTTACTTAACCAGCGGAAAATCCTTTTGTGATTCTGGTTTGCCGACTGTAACTCTGTTAACTTAAATCGGTTTTTTATCAAAGGACGAATCGGGAGTTAACTGATGAAGTTTGCCAATGTAGCGAAAGGGGTTGCTACTGGTCTGGTTGCTGTATGGCTGGTCGGCTGTGCCTCTAACACTCAGACTAGCGGATCCGGTACAGAGAGAACTCTGGCGGGCGAAAATAACACTCAGACTGCGGTCAGCACTCCAGTTGTTGATCCAGCTGTTCAGGCTGTTCTGGATTCCGGCAAGGTAACTGGTTCCGCTGAGCAGGTTGCTGATCTGTTGAACAAGAACACTGTTCACTTTGCTTTCGACAGCGACAAGCTGAACTCCAGCGATATCCAGGCTCTGGATGTTCAGGCGGCTTACCTGACCAGCCCTGTGGGCATGGGTGAGAAGCTGGTTATCGAAGGTCACACCGATGAGCGCGGTACCCGCACTTACAACCTGGCTCTGGGCGAGCGTCGTGCCAATGCCGTTAAGAACTACCTGGTTCTGAAGGGCGTTGCCGCTTCCCGTATCGAAGTTGTGAGCTATGGTTTTGAGAAGCCGGTTAACCCTGCACACACTGACGCTGCATGGGCTGAAAACCGTCGCGCGGTTGTGATCAAGGAAAAGGGCTGATACTGAATGGTTGCAAGGAGTGCTCTGCTGGGCCTGGCGTTGAGTGCATTGGCGGTTAATGCCGTTGCCGCATCATCCATCCCGGTTGTGAATGCGGGGGCAGAGGCTCCTGCGGCCGGTTCTGCTACACAGCCTGTCGTCAATACAGTGACGACAACACCAGTGCAGCCAGTTCAAACCCAAGGGGGCGAGGCTGCACTGCTGCTGAATCAGATTGATACCCTGCAGCGGGAAATTATGGAGCTGCGCGGTGTTGTAGAAGAGCAGACCAATGCGATTGCTCGGATTCAGAATGAAAACCGTGATCGCTATCTGGATCTGGATCGTCGTATCAGCCAGCTGGTTGCCGGTGGTGCTGTTGCATCATTGCCGCAAACTCAGCCAACAGCTGATACTGCCGCTCAGCCTGCGGGGAATAATGTTCCTGCACAGGCTCAGACCGGCGCCCAGGTAAATGGCGATACCCTCTATCAGGATTCGTTCCAGCTAATTCGTGAGCGTCGTTTTGATGAAGCGCTTGCCGGACTGCAGAAATATCTGACCGAATACCCGGAAGGTACGTTCGTAGATAATGCGCAGTACTGGCTGGGTGAAGTTCATCTGGCGCAGGGCAAGCTGAAAGAGGCTGAGGCGGACTTTTCTACACTGATCAGCAAGTATCCTTTCAGTGACAAGCTGGCGGATGCAACTTATAAGCTTGGTCAGGTTTACGATCGCCTGGGTGATCGTGCCAAAGCCAAAGAATATCTTCAGCGTGCGGTAAAGGATTTCCCGAACTCCTCCGCTGCACGATTGGCAGATGTGTATTTGAGCAAGCTGGAAGGTTAAGCCTTTCTGCTTGCCGGGTGCACAATTGGCAGGCCGTTATCGGTGCGGCAGTTATTGGTGCAGAAACTATCGGTAAAAAGTCGCGAAATCGTATTTCGGCTAATACTAGGGTTGCACTGAACTGCCAATTCGGTAAGATACGCCCCGCTTCCGGTTGAGAGAGATCGGAAGCTGAGTGAGAGGTCAGACGGTACTTCAACTGGAAGTCTGTTGTGATCTCGGCGAGATGGGTCGTTAGCTCAGTTGGTAGAGCAGTTGGCTTTTAACCAATTGGTCGTAGGTTCGAATCCTACACGACCCACCATTTTTAAAAGGTTCTTATCTCGTTAGTTGAAAGCTGTTTCAGCATTGTGGGTCGTTAGCTCAGTTGGTAGAGCAGTTGGCTTTTAACCAATTGGTCGTAGGTTCGAATCCTACACGACCCACCATCTTTCTCTGCAATAGAGTTTGATGGTGGATGTTGAAAGCTTTAAAATTTATTGAGCGGGTCGTTAGCTCAGTTGGTAGAGCAGTTGGCTTTTAACCAATTGGTCGTAGGTTCGAATCCTACACGACCCACCATTTCCCTATGTTCTCCCTCTTTATTTATCACTCCCTGTTTGTTCTTGTAGTTTCTCGCTTCTCGTGCGTTTGTCATTCTGTTCATCATGAAAGTCTGTGCCTTTCCGTGCTAAGATTCAGAAACTTTTTGTCTGCGAAAGTCTGGCCGTTTTGAAGTCGGGTTTCGTTTTAATAATTATCAAGAGAATACAGACAGAGGCATGACGCAGGTACAGGACAGACGCTTTGTGCGTGATCATCTCGCAGGTCTTCAGCCACGTCCCGATTGCTCCCCCGATGAGACTGAATCCCTGAAAGCCCGTGTGCGCGAACTTCTTGCCGAAAAGAATGCGGTAATGTTGGCTCACTATTACACCGACCCGGTTTTACAGGCTCTGGCTGAAGAGACTGGTGGCTGTGTGGCTGACTCACTGGAAATGGCCCGCTTTGGTGCTGCGCATCCAGCACAAACCATGGTGGTGGCCGGTGTGCGTTTTATGGGGGAAACCGCGAGTATTCTCAGCCCGGAAAAGACCATATTAATGCCCGACCTGGAAGCGACCTGCTCTCTGGATTTGGGTTGCCCGGAAGATGAGTTTGCCGAGTTTTGCGATGCTCATCCTGATCGTACAGTGGTTGTTTATGCCAATACCTCTGCAGCAGTAAAGGCTCGGGCGGATTGGGTGGTCACTTCCAGCTGTGCTCTGGATATTGTTGATGAGCTTACCGCCAATGATGAGAAGATTATCTGGGCGCCGGATAAATATCTTGGCAGTTATATTCAGAAGCAGACCGGCGCGGATATGCTGCTCTGGGACAGTGCTTGCATTGTTCATGAAGAGTTCAAGGCTAAGGGTGTTCTGGATCTGAAAAAGGTTTATCCGGATGCGGCTGTGCTGGTTCACCCGGAATCACCGGATGCCGTTGTTGAGGTTGCTGATGTGGTGGGTTCCACATCGCAGCTGATCAAGGCGGCCGCTTCCATGAGTAATAAGCATTACATTGTGGCGACGGATAAGGCCATCTTTTACAAGATGCAGCAGCTGGCAGGCCCGGATAAGGTTTTGCTTGAAGCGCCAACCGGCGGCAGTGGTGCAACCTGTCGTAGCTGTGCGCACTGTCCGTGGATGGCTCTGAACAGTCTGCAGGGGGTTATTGATGCGCTGGAAAAAGGTTCCGGGCGCGTGCAGGTTTCTGATGAGTTGCGTATTGAGGCGGCTAAGCCTTTGCAGCGTATGCTCGATTTTACTGCTCGAATGGCTGCTGCCTGATTTGCTGTTGTCATGAAGAAAAGGCCGAACATGCGTTCGGCCTTTTTTATGCGTGTGACTGAAGCTATTTAGAGTTTCATGGTCTTTTTGTAGGACCGAATCTCTTCTATGCGCGTTTTATAGGCGGCCTTCTGGCTGAATGCCAGCTTCGGCTGCTCCAGTGCATATTCAAGATGGCGAATACTGTCATCCATATTGCCCACCAGGAAGAAGTACTCGGAGCGGGCGGTGTGAACGCCGGTAATATCTCCGGCAAGGCCAGCCGTTTCCGCGATTAAATACCAGATCTCTGGATCCTTCGGGCGCTTCTGGCTTTCGGTTCTGAGAACCTCAAGGGCTTCCTTGTAGTTGCCATTGTTATACAGCAGATCCACCAGTGCCATGCTGATTGGGAAGTTCCCCGGGTTGCGTTTCAGCAGCTCGCGCATGCCGGTAATGCCCTGCTGGCGCTTGCCATTAGCAAACTGAATGCGGTTGTTCAGGATTTGAATGTGAATATCGCCGCTCTGTTTGCTGGCGACGGGAGCGAGGGTTTTCTGGGCATCAGCGGGGCGCTGCATATTCAGCTGCACCTGTGCCAGTGCATAGCGGGTGGCCAGCTCAGAAACGGTTCTGCCTGAATCGAGCTCTTCGGCAAAGCGGTTGCGGGCGGTTTCCGGTGATTGGGTAGTCAGGGTGATGGCCCGATTGCGCATCAGGTCATACTCGCTGTCCCGTTTGCTGGGGCGGGCAGGATACTGTTCAGCGCGGCTTTTGGTATCGGCGACACGGTTGCGGCTCAGTGGGTGAGTGCGCAGGAATTCATATTGAGGTCCTGTGCCCTCCAGTTTGCTCATCCGTTCAAACAGGCTGGCCATGCCGCGAGGGTCCATGCCAGCACGGGCCATTGTCAGAATGCCAATCCGGTCGGCTTCCTGTTCATTGGTGCGGGTAAAGGCCAGTTGTGCACTTTGTGCTCCAGCCACCGTAGATGAGAGTGCGGCCATGCCAAGGTCGCCGGCGCCGGTCGCGGCCAGTACGATGCTTCCCAGTAGGGCGGCCATGGTTGGCAGCTGCTGACGCTGTTGGGCTTCAACACCTCGCGCGTAATGGCGCTGGCTCAGGTGAGCCAATTCGTGAGCAATAACGCCGGCAAACTCTTCTTCCGTGCGAGCGTAAAGGAACAGGCCGGTGTTGATGCCGACAATGCCGCCGGGGGCGGCAAAAGCGTTTAGATAAGGGCTGTCGATCAGGATGATGGAGAGGCGGCGATCCTGCAGCTGGCTTGCCTCGGCAAGGCGATAAACAAGGTCTTCAACGTACTGAACCAGCTCCGGATCGGATTCCACGCGAAGCTGACTGTGCAGCATTTTCAGAAATACGCCGCCGATTTCCTGCTCTTTTTGGCGAGAGACAATGCTGGAACTGCTGTCACCAATAGAGGGGAGGTTGATCTCTGCGGTTGCTGTCGAAATCGTCAGTGGCAGAGTCAAAAGGCAGGTCAGGGTGCTGGCAATCAGGGACTTTAATAACCGCATGGGCGCATCAATGGGGTCCGGTTCGTATTGTTCAAAGCTATATTACCCTTGCTGCTGGTGCGATACTATTGGGATTTCGTATCAAAATTGGGCAGGATGGATGAGCGCGATCCATAAAGAATTGGGGCAGATCGATCGGGAACTTGATGCTTGTGGGCTCAATTGCCCTATGCCGTTGTTAAAGGCCAAGCAGGCTTTAAACGCTATGGCCGCTGGCGAGACGTTGAAGGTTATGGCAACAGATCCTGGTTCGGTGCGCGATTTTTCCAGCTTTGCCGATATTGCCGGGCACGAGCTGTTGTTCAGCGACGAACAGCAGGGAATATTCACCTACGTACTGAGAAAGCATGGATAGAATCGCAATGTTCAGGGTTATCGGTCGTTGGTTTCACCGATATTTCTCTGATGATGAAGCAATTGTTCTGATCTTGTTGTTGGGCGTTGCCCTGTTTACCATTCTTGTGCTGGGAGCGATGTTGGCTCCGGTGTTTGCAGCTCTGGTGCTGGCGTTTGTGCTGCAGGGGCTGGTGAACTGGCTGGAGAAAAAAGGTCTCCCGCACATCCTGTCTGTTGTTGTTTCCTTTCTGTTGTTTGTCGCGGTCTTCCTCGCCGTATTGCTGCTGATGGTGCCGCTGGTCTGGGAGCAGGGCTCCAACCTTCTTAATGAGCTGCCGGGTATGGTTCAGCAGTGGCAGGATGCCTTGCAGCATCTGCCGGAAACCTATCCGGGCTTTATTTCTGAATCGCAGGTGAATGCCTGGATTGAAACCGCCAATACCCAAATGACACGTGCTGGTCAGTGGTTACTCTCCTTCTCTCTCTCCAAGCTGCCAAACCTGGTGGGTATCTTGATCTATCTGGTGCTGGTGCCGATTCTGGTGTTTTTCTTTCTTAAGGATCGTACGGTGCTGCTGGACTGGTTTACCAGTTATCTGCCTAAAGAGCGTAGGATGATTAACCAGGTCTCTGATGAGATGAGTAGCCAGATTGCCAACTATATCCGCGGCAAGGTGATTGAGATTGTTATTGTCGGCATCACCACCTATATCGCGTTTTGGTATCTGGGACTGAACTATGCCGCACTGCTGTCGTTGCTGGTTGGCCTATCGGTTCTAATTCCTTATATCGGTGCGGCCGTGGTGACGATACCGATTGCGGCTATTGGTCTGTTCCAGTGGGGTTTTACCCAGCCGTTCTTTGTCATGATGGCGGTATACGGAGTGATTCAGGCGCTGGATGGTAATGTGCTGGTGCCACTGCTGTTCAGTGAGGCGGTGAACCTGCACCCTATCGCCATTATTGTTGCCGTACTGTTCTTTGGTGGAGTCTGGGGATTCTGGGGGGTGTTCTTTGCTATCCCGCTGGCGACCCTGATTAAGGCTGTGTTTACTGCCTGGCCGGGGCAGGATGAGCTGGCTTCAACCTGATGAAGTGATCTAAACAACAAAGCCCGCGATAAATGCGGGCTTTGTTGTAAGAGGCTAGGAAGGACTAGGGGAGGCTAAGAGTTAAGCATCTTCACTGCCTTCTTCGCTCTTCTCGGCTTCGGCAGGTTCTGTCAAAAGCCCGGAAAGGGCCTGGGCTGCCTGCAGAACATCCTCTACATGATCTTTGATCCGCACCCGGCGCCATTCGTGCTGGAGCATGCCAGTTTTGTCTATAAGAAAGGTGCTGCGCTCAATCCCCATAAACTCTTCATCGCCTTTTCGTTTTGGGCGAATGACATCAAATAGCTGGCAGAGCTCTCCGTTCTCATCACTGATCAGCTCAAACGGGAAGTTGTGCTTTTCCCGGAACTTTTTGTGGGACGCCATGGAATCCATGGATACGCCGAAGACCAGGGTGTCGGATTCAGCAAAGGCCTCATGGTTTTCGGCAAAGGCCAAGCCTTCGCTGATGCAACCGGGGGTATTGTCTTTGGGATAAAAGTAGAGAACGAAGTTGGTTCCCTTCATTTTTTTCAGGGAAACGGTTGTGTTGCCGGTGGCCTTTGCGGAGAAGTCATCTACAGGTTTGCCAATGGTGACTGTCATTATGTTCCCTTTTTGGTCGGAGACGTCTTTGGTCAGAGACATCATTTGTGCTGTTCTATATGGAGGCCACCCAGAACAGCCGGCAGCCTTGGCAAGCTTAATAATTGATCAATTATGTACCACCATCTATGGAATATCATCTTTGTGGCGGTTTGTCATGGGGCGCTGTTAAAGGCGGTCTTTGCTTTCCGATTATCAGAGTCGGATTCTTTAGCAGTAAACGTTATACAGAGTGTTGCTATCCCACTGATATTATTATACATTACGCACCGCTGACGGGGCAGGGCTCTGCAGTGAGACAATTTGGTGAGGTGTCCGAGTGGCCGAAGGAGCACGCCTGGAAAGTGTGTATACGGAAACGTATCGAGGGTTCGAATCCCTCCCTCACCGCCAAATACAATCCCGTAACAGTTCGCTGTTACGGGATTTTTTGTATCTGAAGACTTGATAGTCCTCCCTCCCTATCTGGCTGATGCTCTTTTCCCAGAAGTGGAAAATGGGTCTATAGCCCACTCTCTTTCCAGTTGTTCCGAAATGTTTGAGGTGTAAGCCCTGTCGCTCGTTTAAAGTAGCGGGAAAAGTACGCCACATCCTCAAACCCCAATTCCAGCGATATCGCTTTGATCGTTCTGCTGGTGTAAGCCAGTTCCCTTTTGGCTTCCACCATGACCTTGTCATTGATGAGTTGTGAAACGGTTTTACCAAAATACTTGCTGCTGAGTTCATTAATCCGTTTTGCGCTTAGGGATAGTTTCTCAGCATAAAACCCGGTCTGTTTGTGATTCTTGAAGTTGTTATCAATAATCTCCAGCAGATTAAGCATGCGGCCATCATTCACCTGGGGTGCTCGGTCGTCATCCGGTTGATAGCGGACAAGATGCCGAAGAAAGCCGGTGAAAATCATATTGATAAATTCATAGTCGCTGTGTGTGTTTGACAGTTCATCGGTCAGCACATCAATCAGCTTCTGCATAATCATGCGACCGTGTTCATCAATAAAGATGGATGGATGCCGGGAGCGATTCACCAGAAAGATCTGCTCCATAATCTTCTGGCTGCGGAGGTCAGAACTGATCAGGTTGGCATTAAAGGATATTGCCAGCATCTTATCCGGTACGACCGGACAGCAATGTACCTGGCCGGGTGTCATGAAATAGATAAGCCCGGCGCGCAGTGGGTATTCCACAAAGTCTATGCTGTGGCTTCCTTCCCCTTCCAGAGCCCAGAAAATTTCATAGTACTCATGGCGGTGTGATTCGGTTGTCTCTGGGCCGTGCTCTTTGGTGATGCAGGTAATATCCAGAATTAGATCAGGGGCGAGTTGCTTAACTTCAAGCATCAGGGTGTCTCAATGCAGGTTGTCGTTTTTCCAGAGCTATTTATAGAGAGCCAGGGCCGGAAGAATGTACAACAGGTGGTTCACTTTATCCTATTCCGTTTTTTCTGCCGGAAAGCAAAATAGCAATCATTCCTATTTGGCAGGAGAGCGGGCAAATGAGTGCTCAAATTGATCTCGATAATGCTCCTATAAAGAGAACATTACTTCAGTTTTTTTTACCGTCTGTGTTTGCGATGACGATCAAATCGATCTTCATCCTGACGGATCTGGCTTTTGTTGGCCAGGGTGTTGGCGTTGCTGGTTTGGGCGCTATCTCTCTGACGGTTCCATTCTTTAGTTTTTCCATGGCACTGGCTGAGATGGTCGGTGTCGGTGGCGCCACACTGATGTCTATCCAGTTCGGTAAAAAGAACCATCAGGCCGGACAAAGCCTCTTTGAACAGTCGTTGCTGCTGTTCTTTGCGCTGTCAGCCGTCATGATTGCAGTGGGTTTATTCTGGATCGATGAAATTGTTGCGCTGATGGGTGCCCGTGGAGAACTGCATCAGGCTGCCGCTGACTTCCTGAGCGTCATGATGGTCTTCTTTATGTTTCAGGGCGGTCAGTTTGTGCTGGCAGGTTTTATCCGAAATGACACCAATCCCCGACTGGTTATGCGTGCCATGGTGGGCGGATCTATCGCCAATATTATCCTGGACTACACGTTTATCTTTATTTTTGACTGGGGTATCAAAGGTGCCGCGCTTGCGACCGGTTTGGGGCAGTCACTGATTTTCATAACGCTGTTGACTCACTTTATTCAGGGCAAGGGCAGGCTGCGTTTACGATTCACCGGCGGTTATTCGCTGTCTCAGATGTTGGAGATTCTTAAAACCGGTATACCGACGTTTTTCCTGGAATCTGTCGGAGCTGTTACAACGTTGGTCTTTAATTACGTACTGCTGGCCAAATATGGCGCGCTGCATGTTACGGCTTACAGCATCATTATGAATACCAGTATTGTTGTGCTGTTTATCGTTGCGGGTCTGGGGCAGGCCTGTCAGCCGATTATCAGTTATAACTTCGGCGCGGGCCGTATGGATAAGGTTAAAGAAACGGTCTTTCTCGGTATTCGTTATGCCGGACTGGTTGGAGTGATAGCAACTGTCGCAGTCTTGCTGGCGGCAACACAAATTGTCTCTGTTTTCACTCAGGATCATACGGTGATTGAGCTGGCAGCACCGGCTATGAAGATCTACTTCCTGGGCTTTGTGCTGATGGGGATAAATATTGTGATCGCTACCCTGTTCCAGAGTATTGGTAGACCTAAAACGGCTTCTATTATTTCTCTGTCTGAAGTGACCCCATAAAGTTGGACACTTTGGTTAAGCGGCTTGCAAGGCCTGACTTCGGCACTCCGCCGGCGTCAGGCCTTTTAGTTTCACCTTGATACGTCGCGTATTGTAATACGTGATGTATTC
>NZ_FWPT01000016.1 GCF_900174585.1 Parendozoicomonas haliclonae
GAATACATCACGTATTACAATACGCGACGTATCAAGGTGAAACTAAAAGGCCTGACGCCGGCGGAGTGCCGAAGTCAGGCCTTGCAAGCCGCTTAACCAAAGTGTCCAACTTTATGGGGTCACTTCATTGCGCAGTGGTCTTTTTTAGTCTTGCCGCGCTGAATCAATCTCTCTTATTCACAGAATCTGTGACCTGATGCTCTTCCGGGGCAGGCCTCCCTGTGCCTGAAAAGAGACCGGGGATAAACGATCACAGATCACTGTCACGGGACGTCTATGGACAATCTGTTAACCAACGGTGTTGGTCGCCGTACATTCCTGAAAGGGCTGGGCATTACCTTTCTTGCGCCGGTGATTCCGGAAGTGATGGCTATGCCCATCAACAAGCCGCCGTATAAATACCTGTTTGATTATTCCGAGCTGAAGAGCGCCCGTTCCAGCTGCGCCATGGAGTGCCTGCACTGCAACCTGACTGCATACACCTACAAAGGTGAGCTCATCAAGGTAGAAGCCTCCAAGGATTTTAATGTTAAGGCCTGTATGCGTGGCCTGAGCCGCACCAAGTGGGTCAACCACAAAGAGCGCCTGACGACGCCGCTGCTGCGTACCGGCGAAAAGGGCTCCGGGGAATTTAAAGCCATCAGCTGGGATGAAGCCCTGAACCTGATGGAACAGAACATCCGCAAGACCATTGCCGAAGATGGTAACAAGGGCCTGATGTTTGTTGGCTTTACCGGCAATATGGATGCGGTAAAGAACGACATGGGTCGTGCTTTCTTTGATTATCTCGGTGGCTGCACCCGTCGTTCCGGCTCTATCTGCTGTGGCGCCGCCTATGGTGCCATTCCACCGATTACCGGCATTCGTTTCACCGACACCCGCGACACTATTGCTGACAGCAAGTATCTGCTGTGCTGGGGTAACAACCCGGCGGTAACCCTGCACGCCTACTGGAAAGACTTTATTGCCGCGCAGAAGAATGGCGCCCGTATTGTGGTGATCGATCCGCGCTTCAGTGAGACTGCCGCCAAGGCTGACGAATGGATCCCCATTACCCCAGGCACCGACAGCGCGCTGGCCCTGGGTATGATGCGTGTCATCATTGAAGAAGGCCTGACCGATATCCCGTTCCTGAAGAACCATACCGGTGCCATCTATCTGGTCGGTGCCGACGGCGATCTGGCCCGTTATGTCGATCCCAACCTTGCGGCAACAAGCAGCGAATCCTCCTGCTGTGGCGGCAAGACCGAACTCTCCAACACCAACTATCTGGTCTACGACCTGAACAGCCAGAGCTATGTGGCTCAGAACACGCCAGGCATTAATCCTGCCCTGTTCCAGAGTGAGCTGCCAGCAGACAGCCCATACACAACAGTGTTCGAGAAGGTGCGTCAAGAGTGTGAACAGTGGACGCTGGCGAAGACTTCCGAGGTGACGTCTATCCCACAGCACACCATCGCCCGTCTGGCCCGTGACTTTGGCACCGTTCAGCCGGCGATGATTATCTTCAATATGTCCGGCGCCCAGCGCACCGAGAATGGTGCGCATGTGGTTGCAACCCAGCACTATCTGGCTCTGCTGACCGGCAATATGGGCAAACGTGGCGCGGGTATTCTGGATGCCGGCGGCGCGACCCAGATGGTCAAGTTTGGCCCGTTGGTACCACCGGCCCCGAACAAGCAGAAGATCGCGACGATTCCGATGGCCCGTATCGGTCAGGCGATTATTGACGAAGATCCCCACAAGATCAGTTTCCTGTACAGCATGGCTTTCGCCCCGCTAAACCAGCTGCCAAACACCAACAAGGTGAAGGAAGCGTTCAAGAAGGTGCCGTTCGTCGTAGTCGCCGACAACCTGATGACGGACTCCGCCAAGTGGGCGGATCTGGTCCTGCCAGTGACCACCATCTTTGAAGATGTCAGCCTGATGGCTGGCCCGCGCAGCCACTATGTGCAGCTGATGGAGAAAGCCGTTGACGCTCCGGGACAAGCCAAGCCGGACTACTGGATCTTTGCCCGTCTAGCCGAACGCTTTGGCTTTGGTGAAGTATTTAACCAGCCGATTGAGCACTACATCAACAATCTGCTGGCTGGCACGGGTATTACTCTCGAACAGCTGAAAAAAGGCCCGGTGAAGCCAGCCAACTTCCCGTGGGTACCGTTTGACGGTGGCAAGTTCAATACCCCGACCGGTCGCGCCAACTTCTTCCTGGAAGCCTGGAAAGCCAAGGGGCATCCAGCTATTGCGACGCATGTACCGGTGATTGAATCCTCAACCGGCAACCCGGAACTGGCCAAGAAGTACCCGCTGATGTCCGTACAGCGCAAGCTGGCCCGTACCGTTCATACCAGCCATGGCATTAACGAGTGGGTGAACCAGGTTCAGCGTAATGTGCCGAACATTATGATCCATCCGGATGATGCAGCAGCTCGCGGAATCAAATCCGGCGACCGGATTACTGCCTTTAACGACCGTGGTGAGCACACAGCTATTGCCGATGTTTCCAGCTTTATGATGCGCGGAGTCGTCAGCCTCGAAAACGGTTGGTGGGAACGTCAGGGCGGCACCTCCAGTACCGTGACCAGTGACTTTGTCGAGCCTATCGGCCACGGCCAGGCCTGTAACAGCACCCTCGTCGAAGTACGTCTCGCCAAGGTATAAGCGACATGAGCAAACAATACGGATTTTTGATTGATACCGACGGCTGCTATGGCTGCAAAACCTGCGCTATGGCCTGCAAGTCCGAGAACAACACCCCGGCCAATGTTGCCTGGCGTAAGGTGCGGGAGTTCCGCACCGAAAGCCCGATGTCACAGACGTTCATCACCATGTCGTGTAACCACTGTGACGAGCCAAAGTGCGCGGAGGTGTGCCCGGCCAATACTTACACCAAGCGGGAAGACGGCATTGTTGTACAGGATCACGACAAGTGCATCGGCTGCCAGATGTGCATTATGGCCTGCCCTTACGACTCACCGTCGTATGACCCGTCTACCGGCAAAACCAGCAAGTGCAACCTATGCGTTGATCGCCTCGATAAAGGCCTGCAGCCACGCTGTGTGGAATCCTGCCCGGGCGGCGTGCTGAAGTTTGGTGAGATCAGCGAGCTGCGCAAACAGCACGCCATGAACTGGGTGGAACTGGAGGAACGGTTCGCTATGCCGGACCACACCATCACCGGCCCGAACATCGTTATTATTGCCAAGAGCCTGTAAGGACGGACCATGCATCAGTATCAATTTTCATTGGTGTTCTTTACCGTGCTCACCCAATGGGCGCTGGGCAGTATCCTGATGATCAGCCTGTATCGGGCGGCCACGGGCGGACAGGAATTAAACAACAGCAAACTGACGGCGATTGCCCTCTGGTTGATCTGCGGCTTTGGCTCACTCTGCTCCCTGGCTCACCTGGGCAATCCTCTTCAGGGTTACTATGCCCTGCGCGGTCTGGGCAGCTCTTGGATGAGTCGTGAGGTGATTGTATTTGGGGGCATAAATGGTCTGACCACTCTCTGGTTGCTGACTCATCTGGTGAAAGGCAAAGAGAACCTGCAACAGACGTTGGGGCTTATCACCGGTGTGTGTGGACTGGCCGCCATAACCATGACCGGGCAGATTTACTATGCCGTGGAGCATCAACCGTCCTGGCATACACCACTGACGCATATTGGTTTTGTCAGCACCGCCCTGCTGCTGGGTCTGGCAACTCTGGCTCTAGTGCTGCGCCAATCCAGCAAAGAAATGCCTGCCGGCTTTCGTGCCTTGCTGACCGCCAGTGTGGTGATGGTTTTTGCTGTTACATGGCAACTGGCCCAGATCACCGGGCTTGAGCTAAATGGTGTACTGGTCTGGTACCGTGTCTTTGCCAGCCTTATGGTGGGCTGCGGTTTGCTGGTTATGGCAAAGTCTCTCAACCTTCACAGCACAGCCATGGTTGGCCTGGCCGTCCTGCTGATGGTGTCAGGCGAGATTGCCGGACGCATGGGGTTCTACGGTTCCGTACTGGGCAAAATGCCTTGGTAAGAACCGGTTACTGATATGTCCCTTGGATGCCAGCATGTTTTGACATGCTGGCATTTTTTAATTCCGGTTATTGATAATATAAGCTGCCAGCGTCTTTAGCTTTGAAGAATCCGCCGGGCTTTCATAACCCGCCTTAAAGAGTTGATAAGCCAGCGGATCATTGTCCTGCAACCAGACAAAACTCTTTTTCGGTCCGAAATACCACAGATCCCGTAACTGGAAGTAGATCTCCAGCAGTTCAAACTGAAGCCAGACCTGCCGGTAATTGCCTTCTATATCATCCTGCGCGGCCCGGTTTAGCATTTTGCCAATCCATTCCACGGTGTGCGCCTTTTCATTCTCAGATAAACATTTCGGACCTTCCGCCAACCGCGCCTTAACCTGATCGAGAAATACCTGCCCTTTGCCCTGCTGATCCTGAACACAATAGCCATCAGCGAAACGCAGATATTCCAGAGGCAGTGTGGACTGCTCGTTCTTTGCCATTGAGTCGGTGTGATAAATCCAGGCATCCAGATAAATGCCTTGCCAGAGTCGGGCATCGGTTAGCTTAGGGGAATGATCGGTAAAGCAGGCAATATCAAGATCGCTGGTTTCGGTAAAATCACCACGGGCCCGGGAGCCATAAACAATAATGGTATGAGGTTGATACTTCTTATTGAGTTCAGCGACAGCCGCACCAATCAACGACTGATTATTCATACCGCATCCTGACTTTTATTCAGGCTTTTTTCCAGAATCAGGTAGTTGTATTTTTGCCCGTTCTCGTCTTCCTGGCCCGATTTCACGATGGTTAAGAAGCCCTGCTTCACCCAGAACATGACGGCCGCCTCATTGCCTACAAAGACCTGCAGCCAGATACGATCAGCTTCGCCACTCTCCTTTACCTGATCCTCAATAGCCCGGTAAACCCTGGCTCCAAGACCCTGCCCCTGATATTCGGCATTCACACTCATCATGGAAATCCAGCACACCCGCTCACGAGCCTGATGAAAATTCATATGGAAGAATCCTACTGGCTTATTATCAGCATCAAGAATCGTGCGCAGAAAATGATCTTTCTGATTCATCTCTTCAATCACACCCTGATAAACAGCAATATCATGTTCACCAAAGCTGGGATCACAGGCCGCTACGGATTTATTGGTTTCAAATAACGCCTTCATAAGTGGCGCGCTGTTCTTATCCATTGGGATAAGTTGAAGATCACCAGCGCTCCACTGCCTGGGAATTGTCATCTCACCCTACTCCCTGCAACATGCTTTGTTATTATTCTTTGGGTCGGTTCAGTCAATGTATTCTACACGACAGACCAATTCTACTTGCTTTTCATTATAAATATTTCAAAGATACCGCTCGCACAAGATGTGCGATTATAAAAACAACATGGAAACAAGAATGAAACTGAAAAAGACTCTGGCCGCCTGTGCCGTTGCTGCCTCCATGACTCTCACTGGCTGTGCATCAATCATCAGCGACTCCCAGTACCCGGTTTCGCTGCAGTCTACCCCTGATGGTGCCAGCTTTACCGTGACCAACAAGAGTGGTGTGACCGTACACTCCGGTATTACCCCAAGCACCGTAACTCTCAATAGTGGTGCAGGCTTCTTCCAGGGTGAAACCTATCAGGTCACTTTCAAGAAAGAAGGTCATGCGCCATCTATCATCACCATCGATACCTCTCTGGATGGCTGGTACATCGGTAACCTGCTAATTGGTGGGCTCATTGGTATGCTCATTGTTGATCCGGCAACTGGCGCTATGTGGAAGCTCCCACCTTCTGCGACAGCAACACTGGGCAAGCAGGTCACTGCGAATGGCAGCGAGAAGACCCTGAAGATCGTAACCATTGATCAGATCCCTGAAGATATGAAATCCCAACTGGTCGCTATCGCCCACTAAGATTTCCGGTAGTGAGAGCTTCTGCTCTCACTACCTTGCTTATGTGTATCTCATCACTTAACCACCATCGGCTGCGCCGACCAGTGACCAGTCCCGGTTATTTACACCTTTATAATACCGTCTTGTCCGTTCAGCCTGCTCATTATTCTTGAAGCAGCCCATCCTTTGCCCAATGGCGATGGCAAAATCAATAAACGCTTCCGGCAAAGCGGTAATCACAGAACCATCAACAACCAGAGGTTGTTTTAAAAACCGGCTGCCGTCCCAAACCGAAACAACCTCACGCGGATAGATAGCCGCATTAGTATGAGACCGGCCAACCAATATACCTGCCCGAGCCAACAAGAACGGTCCAGCGCAGATCGCAGCAACAAGGCTGCCGTGCTTATTGGCTTTTTGCAGAAGCTGCTGGAGCTCAACGTTATCAACCACCGTGCCAACATCACCACCCGGTACGAGAACGCAGTCATAGTGCTCTGCCAATGCCGTCTGATAATCACAGTCCGGCTGATAATTTAGCCCGCTACTGCCTTTATGCATTTGTCCATCGGGCGTACAGCTGGTGATATCACAGGTGGGAGACAGTATTTCCAAAGCCAGCTTGATCTCGAACTCAATGCAGTCCGGGTATAGCACCACCAGCACTTTCTTCTTCGGCATGCTCCCCCCCCAGCTTACAGCCTTGCCAGCAACTGAATACGACTATGCTGTGTAAACCCCATGGATTCACACAGTCGAATAGAGGCACCATTTTCTGCATTGGTGCGATAGCGAATGATCCGCCCTCTCGCTGTTGTCGCTTGAATCAAGGTCTGCAACAGCTGTTGGCCAACGGCACGCCCACGAAATTCAGGTTTCACCAGAACGGACAAGGCTTCAAAAGGTTCGACGCCACAGTACGATGCCAGCAGACCAGCCATTTGCCCCTCACAATACGCGGCATAGAAATAGTCGCAGTCGAGACCCATATCTGCTTTTAACAACTCATCTTCCGAGCAACACTCGACAAACGCCTGCAGCTCCTTCCGGTGCATATCCAGGGTGAGCTCGCGCACCTCTACATCGGGCCTGGCAACGATCGGGACAGGTGCCTGCGTCAGGTAATAATCCAGATCATCAATATACACCTCCAGATCCTCCCGCCCTGTCAGGGAGATAATCTGCTCCAGTGTTTCTGGCTTATGATGGGCGACCAAGTCTCGTATCTCGGGACTGCAACTGATCAGTGTTAAAGACTCAGAGCTATAGAGAAAGGCAAGATCTTCTTCTCCCCCTCGCTGCCAGTAGTCACATTCGGTCAGAACATAACCCTGCTGTTCATTATTTTGCTGAAGCCGTTCCAGCCAGGATTGATCGATACCACGAGGATCAAAGGTCTTTGTCATTTTTATAATAATTATGTCGTATAAAATCCCACCTTATCTGTTTCACCATGAAAATGCGAAAATCACGCCTACGGTTAGAGCCAAACCTTACCAACCAAATCCATATTTTCACCACAGAGTGTTCAACTCTCTGCTAAATACATGGTCACAGTCAGGCTTTGTATGGGTGGATCATGCTGGAACTCTCGAAGCAGGATGTGGAACTGGATGCCCCCTGCACCAATAAAGAGGAGGCCCTCGGCTTTATTGTCAGTCGAATGGTGGACGGTGGTCTGGTACAACCTGACTACCTGGCCGGCATGGTGGAAAGGGAAAGTCAGACCTCAACCTATCTGGGCAACGGTATTGCCATTCCCCATGGCACACCGGAAACTCGGGATATGGTGAAACAGACCGGTATCAAGGTCGCCCGCTTCCCTAAAGGTCTGGACTGGAGCAATGGCCAGACGGTCTACACCGCAGTAGGCATTGCTGCTAAATCCGATGAGCACCTTGGGATTCTCAAGAAGCTCACCCATATCATCAGTAGCGATGAACTTTCCAAACGGTTGCATACCACATCATCTCCCGATGAAGTGATTGCCATCCTCAAAGGCGAGGCAGATGCCCCGACACTGTCGATCCACTTACCCAATCTCCGTACCGGTATGAAGCTCGCCTTTAGTGATGAAGCCCGGGCGCTGACCGTTTCTATCCTGAGAAAAGCCAGCCCCGGGCCGCAAATTAACTGGGGTGCGATGATTCTGCTGCAACCTCTGCAACTGGCTGACAATTTATGGCTGCTGTGTACTCTGGATGATGTCCATCCCCCGATGCTTGCGGCAGTTCAGTTTCATAGTCCTGATCTGCCAAATGCCCTGTTTATCACCCTGATCACCCGGGGCAATGTGCACAAGCCATTTATGGATCAGCTGATGGCACTGCGGCACTCCGGCTTGATCGACAAACTCACAAGTGCCCCGGACCCGCAAACCCTTTATCGACTTCTGAAAGGCGTACATGCTGAAGGTAAAACCGCCACCTGTCGTATTCCCCTTCCCCACGGTCTCCATGCCAGGCCGGCGGCCCAACTGGTAGAACTGGTTAACAGCCTGGGCGTAGATGTACTGGTGGAAAACCTCGATGGTGATGGTGACCCGGTCAAAGCCAACAGTATTGCCCGTCTGATCAGCCTTGGAGCCTGTTTTGGCCACCGGCTTCGCTTCAGCATTGCTGACAACCCTCATGTACAAAACCAGCTTGATTCCCTACTGCGAGAAGTGGCCAAAGGTTTGGGAGATGAGCCAACTCCTCTACCGGACGATCTGCCGGTTGATGACTCACAATCGACTCAACCTGCGCAACAGCACAGACCAACTGCAGCTCCCAAGCCCGGTGAGAAGATAAAAGGCCTGTGCGGTGCTCCGGGCATGGCAGTGGGCAGTGTCTTTGTGCAACAGGAAGTGACCTACAACTATCAGGAGCAGGCAACCAACCCGGCTGAGCAGCGACAGCGTCTGGAAGATGCCATTGCCACGGTCAGAGCCAGGATCCGGGAAAGGATCAAAGTCACCGGCACCCAGGCCAGCAGCAATGAAGCCAAGCTTATCGCCGGCATGCATCTGGCGCTGCTGGATGACCCTTCCCTCATAGACGACGCTCAAGAGCTGATACCACTTAACAAATCGGCCGAGTGGGCCTGGCATACCACCTATGAGCAACTGGCCAGCCAGCAGGAGAATAACCCGGATAAACTGTTGGCCGAACGGGCTGCGGACTTCCGGGATGTTGGCAGTCAGGTGTTGAGCGTCTTGACCGGCACCGATAACGAAAGCAACGAAAGCGCACCCCATATTCTGGTATGCCATGAGTTACCGGCCTCGAAGGTTCCTATGCTGGACCCTGCGATCACCCTTGCGGTGGTGACAGCGGTGGGGGGTGTCACTTCTCACGCGGCTATTCTGGCTCGTTCTGCAGGTATCCCTCTGCTGGTTGGCTGCGGAGAACAGGTGCTGCAAATACCTGCGGATAGCCGTCTGATTGTGAACTGCGATGATCAATACACTCTGATTGCCGACAGCGAAGACGCCGTACAGCAGGCACTGGCCGAGAAGCAGACCCGGGAAGAGGCTATCAGAGTCGCCCACGACAACCGTATGAAGCCCGCCATCACCACCGATGGTGTACAGCTAGAAGTAGTGGCCAATGTCACCAACAGCTCACAGATACAGAAGGCGCTGGACCTGGGAGCAGAAGGTGTTGGCCTTTACCGCTCCGAGTTCGTCTATATGGAGTTCGGTCGGGAACCAACCGTTGAACAGCAGGTGACCGAGTACGGTCAGGCGCTCTCACTATTGCAGGGGCGACCTTTTGTCGTGCGTACACTGGATGTCGGCGGAGACAAGCCCCTGCCCTACCTGCCCATGGAAACGGAGGAAAATCCTTTTCTCGGTATCCGGGGTGCCCGCCTGTCTCGCCTCTATCCTGATATGCTCAAACGCCAGCTGGAGGCTCTGATCAAATCCGGCCTGGCTGCAGATAAGGATGAGAACAACAAACCCAACCTGAAAATTATGTTTCCGATGATCTGCGATATTCACGAATGGCGGGAACTGAAACAGATGACGGCGGACGTCGTCAATGATCATACGGGTTTGTCGTTTGAACTGGGTATGATGGTGGAAATTCCCAGTGCGGCTTTGATGTCAGATATCTTTGCGCCGGAACTGGACTTTTTCTCAGTGGGAACCAACGACCTGACTCAGTACACTATGGCCATAGACCGCGGGCATCCAACTCTGTCAGCCATGGCTGATCCGATTCATCCCTCCATTCTGCGCCAGATAAAAATGACTGTTGATTCTGCAGACAGCCATAACGGCTGGGTAGGCGTATGCGGTGAGCTGGCGGCCGATCCGGTTGGCAGTATTATTCTGGCCGGACTGGGCGTAAAGGAATTGAGCATGTCGGTGAAAGCCATCCCCCTGACCAAATCACGGCTGCGGGAGGTCTCCATGAAACAGGCGCAGGCCATGGCGGAAGCGGCGCTTTATGCCGAGTCTGCGCAAGCGGTTCGGGCTCTGAAACCGGAGGATTTTTAAATGGACAATGCACCAACCCTCTCAAAGGACAAACCGGTTCTCACCGTAACCCTGAATCCGGCGCTGGATCTCACTATTCACTGTCAGGAACTGACACTGGATGCGGTTAACATTGCTGACAGCGGTACCCTGCATGCCGCCGGTAAAGGCATCAACGTCTCCAAGGTGCTTGCTGATCTCGGCGCAGATGTGAATGCCACCGGCATCTTTGGCCGTAACAACCGGGATAAGTTTGATGCCTTCTTTCACCATGAGCCTGTAGAAGACCATGGTGTCTATGTCGCAGGCGATACCCGGATTAATGTCAAAATCAAGGATGGTGAAGACCGGGTTACCGAAATCAACCTGCCCGGGTTGCAGCTGACCGACGAACATCGTCAACAGTTTCGGACCCGCCTGCTGGAACTGGCTGAACAGAGTGACTGGGTGGTTCTGGCGGGCAGCCTGCCGAAAAGCCTGCCCGCTGACTACTACGGGGAACTGATCAAAGACCTGAACGAAATGGGCGTCGATGTCATTCTCGATACCAGCGGCGCCGCGCTGAGCGAAGCGATTGAAGCCCGCCCCTATCTGATTAAACCCAACCGCTTTGAACTGGAACAATGGTTTGGCGGACCGGTTACTACCCTGGAACAGGAAGAGTTTGTCGTCCAGCAACTGTTGGATAAAGGCATTGCCAATGTGGTCGTGTCCGATGGCAGCAAGGGCTCCCGCTGGTATACCGAAACCGATACCTGGCAAGCGGTTCCGCCCTCCATGCGTGTTGTCAGCACTGTCGGTGCCGGCGACAGCCTCGTAGCGGGTATCACCTGGGGATTGTCTCAAGGGCAGCCTCCCGAACAATGCCTGCTGACCGCTACCGCCGTGGCCGCTCTGGCCGTCACGCAGATTGGTGTTGGGATTCCCGACCATCAACAACTGGATTCACTCCGCAGCCAGATACAGCTGGACAAGCTGACTTCGGGAGGTGTGTAGTATGAACGTCCTGATCTATACCCGCTGCCCTACCGGGCTGGCTTCCAGTTATCTGGCTGGAGAAAGCCTTAGCCAAAGTGCAGAAGCCCTCGGTTGGAATATCCGCAAAGAGATTCACAGTCAGCTGGAACCCGCAACCCCCTTTACCACCGAAGAAATATACGATGCCGACCTGATACTGGTAGCGGCTTCGGATACCACGGATCTTGCCCGCTTTGCCGGCAAAAAACTGTATCAGGGTGATATGCAGCAGGCCATCAGCCAGCCTGCGCAGTGGCTGGAACGGGCCAATAAGGAGGCCAAGGTTTATAAGGTAGAGGAAGCGTCTGCTAAACCAGATACCTCGGGGCCATCAGAAAAACCGGCAGAGACTTCCGATAGCGCCCCTGAAAAACCGGCAAGCCTGAATATACTGGCCGTTACCGCCTGCCCAACCGGTGTCGCCCATACCTTTATGGCCGCTGAAGCCCTGCAGGCCACAGCCGAGCAGATGGGTCACCATATCCAGATTGAAACCCGCGGGTCGGTGGGCGCGAAAGGTACCTTTACCCCGGCCGAGATTGCCAAGGCCGATCTGGTGATTCTGGCTGTTGATATCGAGATTGATGCATCTGCATTTGCCGGCAAACGCATCTACCGGACCAGTACCGGCAAAGCTCTGAAGCAGACCCGGGATGTCATTGAAACAGCAATCAAAGAAGCCAAGGTTGAAGACAGCAGTACAGCATCGTCTTCATCCTCTACCAGCAAAGAGAAAACTGGCCCTTACAAGCACTTAATGACCGGCGTGTCGTTTATGCTGCCAATGGTTGTTGCCGGTGGTTTGATTATCGCCATCTCCTTTATGTTTGGCATCCATGCCGCCGGAGAACCGGGAACACTGGCGGCAGCACTGATGACCATTGGCGGCAAGTCAGCCTTTGCTCTGATGATACCGGTGCTGTCCGGCTATATAGCCTTCTCGATTGCCGACCGACCCGGGCTGGCTCCCGGTCTGATTGGCGGCATGCTCGCCAGCTCGGTTGGTGCAGGGTTTCTCGGCGGTATCGTATCGGGCTTTCTCGCTGGCTATAGTGCCAAAGCACTGGCTGACCATGTTCGCTTGCCTAAAACCATGGAAGCCCTGAAACCCATCCTGGTTATCCCGCTGTTCGGTTCACTGATTACCGGCCTGATCATGATCTATGTGGTTGGTGATCCGGTCGCGGCCATTATGAAAGGGCTGGAAAACTTCCTCTCCTCCATGGGCGATGCCAATGCCGTCATCCTTGGTCTGCTACTCGGTGCCATGATGTGCTTTGACTTGGGCGGACCAGTCAACAAGGCCGCCTATGCCTTCGGTGTCGGGTTGCTGGCCAGTAAGCAATATGAACCCATGGCAGCGATTATGGCCGCCGGCATGACGCCAGCCATCGGTATGGGAATTGCCACATTTCTGGGGAAAAGCCATTTTTCGGAACCAGAGCATGAGGCTGGGAGAGCGTCGTTTATTCTTGGGCTCTGTTTTATCTCGGAAGGAGCCATACCGTTTGCTGCCAAAGACCCGATTCGGGTCATTCCTGCTGCGATGGTCGGCGGGGCTATTACCGGCGCGCTGTCCATGTTCTGGGATATTCAGTTGATGGCACCCCATGGCGGTATCTTTGTGCTGTTTATTCCCAATGCGATCTCCCATGTCCTGCTTTATGCAGTCGCCATTGCCATAGGATCAATTATTACCGGGCTGGGTTATCTATTGATGATGAAGCTCTACAAGCATAAAGAAGAGGAGATTGTGGAGGTTTAACCTGATTTATCGTTCCTGCAATGGAATGCAGGAACGAGGTCGTCTTAATTCTTGCTAATCCATAATCACATGGGGCACAAACCGGCTGGTATCACGGGTAATAATCGAGTCATCTTCCCGGATCGACATACCCGCCGCCTTATCACCCACTACCCAGCTACCAATCAAGGTGTGATTCCCGGCAAATACCGGCAGCGGATGGGTCTTCTGGATAATAAAACCGGAATCGTCGTATGGGCCTTCGGCATAGGCGACTTCTTCCCCGTTCTCCATCACTGAGATATTGGCGCCTTCACGGCTGAAGATCGGCTTATGAACAAAGCTATGCCCGATATCATCACCGGGAATCTGATCGGCAAAATAGGAGGGCAACAAATTCGGATGGCCTTTATGCTGCTCCCATAGCAAAGGCAAAATACCCTTGTTACTAAGAATGGCTTTCCAGGATGGCTCATAGAGAAGAGTGTCGTTTTTACCCAGGTAAGGGCCAAACTTCTCCTCGAACATAAACTCCAGCGGATACAGCATAAAGATGGCGGGGATGGTCATATCATTGATATCGGTAAACCGGCCCTGCTCGTCTATCCCGATATCTTCCACATAACTGAAGCCTGTCGTCAGCCCTGCCGCCACAGCACAGGAGCGGAAGTAATCCACCGTACCCAGATCTTCCTCAGTGTCCTTGCAGCAGGCAAAGTACAGAGGGTTGCGCCCCAGCCTAGGCATCTGCTGGTTCAGCACTCCGACAAGCTTTTCCTGCAGACTGTTGAACTGATCGGTACTGCCCGGCAGGATACCACGCTCAATCAGCTGATCCAGCCACACCCACTGGAAATAGGCAGTTTCGTAAAGACTGGTCGGGGTCTGGGCGTTGTATTCCAGAAACTTCGCCCGCCCGCTTTGGGGATCGAAGCTGAAATCCATCCTCCCATACAAATGCGGGTCACCATTTTTCCACGAGTTACAGACCAGATCCCAATAGGTTTCCGGAACCTGCAGCCGGGTCAGCATCGCTTCAGAGCGGACTACGCGATCCACCAGATCCAGACACATCTGATGAATCTCTTCAGTCGGCTCCTCAATTTCCTGCTCAACGGCATTCAATGAGAACCGGTAATAAGCCGACTCATCCCAATACACATCACCATCAATGCTGGCGAAGCGGAAACCCAACTGCTCTGCAGTCTGTTCCCAGTCATCCCGTGGAGCAATAGCCACCCGTTCCATCATCAACCTCCCCAGCTTTTACCGCCGCCCCAGGAACCACGGGCCGCTGCGGAGCTGCCAAAACCGCCACGGGAGAGCGTGGTGGTTTTCACCGAAGGCTTGGAAACACTTTTGGAAGGCACCATAACCTTGCCGGTCTTATGAATGGAACCAATACGCTTGTTATCTGCCGTCCGATAGTTGCCCCGATCATCCCGGGAGCGATAGACCGGCTGGGTATACACATCGATATCAATTTCATTGTCATCGAAGTAATTGTCGGCACTGCGACTTAACAGACCGCCCACTAGGAATCCGGCCATTGCCGGAATAAAGTAACCCTGACGGTTAACCAGACAGGCACTGTCAAAATCCGATTCGCAGTCATAACGTTTCACATAACGGGGAGCGACCTTCTCATGCTCCAGAAGAGCCTGCTTCTGGGCATCTTCACAGGCGTCCTCATCATTACCTGCGTAAACACAGCTGGTAATATTCGGGAACACCTGCGCTTCAACGGCCTTGTCACCACAGCCGGTTAACGTCAATGGCACAGCACCAAGGACGACCAGTCCCACTTTCTTGGATCGTTTACTCATGGCGCGCTCCTTAATAGCTCATGGACGCGGCACTGAGCAGACCACCGGCAATGGAGGCAACACCCAGGAAGATACCGGCAGCGCGCTCGTTATCCTTGATGCGCTGGGAGATACGCGGCATCACCACCAGCCGGATCAGCAGATAAACCACCAGCTGAACAACCAGGGCAACCAGGCCCCAGACCGCCATATCCACCAGATTGACACTGGCTTCAATCGCCGAGCACAGCGGCAGAACAAAACCAATCAGACTGCCAGAGAAAGCAATAGAAGCGGCTTCATTGTTTTCCTTGATCAACGTCCACTCATGGTGAGGCGTCAGCAGGGTATAAACGAAGCTGAAAATAATAGTGAGCACCAGAGCCGTGCCCAGATAGAGTCCAAAAGCCGGAAGCCCCGAGAGAGAGGTGGCGATAAAATCCATGATGAACCTTTCTTATAATTTGTTTTTCTATTTGATATTTAATGCTTGGTACTAGACGACCGGATCAGAAGATTTCGATGGATGTCATAGGCACATCAACACCCACACTGGTCACGACCGTATACTCATCATCACCGGTAAACTCCAGCGAAGTCAGGGTATATTCCGTGATATCGGACGCCCCTTCAATATTCCGCTGATACAACATACAGAGATGATCGCAGCCATACCCCGCATCATCCCGAGGCTTGACCTTCTCAACCAGATGATTGGGTGACAGCCACTGATCGCCACTGCCCCAGACCCGATCAAAGGTTTTGCCATCAAAGCTGCGCTGCGGACGACCAATCACACCGCCTTCACCAACCCACTGGTCAACCTGCTGCTGACCATTAGGATGTTCGGTGTCGTAAAACGAAAACAGTTTGATATCGTCAATATGACTGGCGGTGATGCCTCCGGTGCAGGAGACCTGCAGAAAGAAATCATCTCCGGTATAGAACCGGTACAGGCGGGCTGACGCACCAAGATCAACGACACCTATCGCTTCAACAATCTGCTGCCCTTCCGGTGGCGAGAACAGCAGGCTGTCTGCCACCATCCGAACCGGCATCATATCAAACGACAGTGCGGCCCCCGGATACAACTCCAGAGGGAACTGCTCTTTAACCGGTTCTGGTGTCGTTTTCTTGCGAAACAGTGATCCCAGCACGCTAACCTCCTGTTATCTTCACCCAGCTATCAACTGGCTTCAGCAGCGGCCTTCTTGGCCTTGATACGTTCCAGAATATCGTTGGCACTGCCAGCGGTGCCGCCAATACCGGCCTCGCGCAGCTTGGCATCCAGATCGGAACCACTGGTTTCAGCATTCAGCTCATCGGCGGCACTCATCTGGGCAGCACGTTCTTCCTGCTTGCGCTTGATACGCTCCAGGGATTCTGTTGCCGTGGACAGACGGGAGTTGGTTCCGGAGTAACGAGCTGCACAGGCTGCCTGGGCTTTCTGAACGCTTTCCGTTGCCTTAACCGTATCCACCTGCTGCTTCATGGTACGCAAATTGGCTTCGGCCTTTTTCACCGCTGCCTTCAGATTGGCGACACTGGTTTCCAGACCGCTGCGCATAGTCTCTTCGCTGTCCAGCTGGGACTGATACTCACCAATCTTCTCGGCTACCTGGTTGGCCAGGTCCATCTCGTTCTTTTCCATCGCCGACATGGCGTGGTTTTCATACTGCTCGATGGTTGCCTTCAGCTCGTTGCATTTCTTCTGGGCCAGACTGAACTTGCCCATAATGGCGGCCAGCTGAGTCTTACTGGAACGCAGTTCGGCTTCCGCATCCCGGATTTCCTGCTCCAGAATACTGATGGCATTTTTGTCGACATAAGCCTGACCTGCTTCCGTCGCCTTACCCCGCAAGGAGGTCAAAATTTTTCCCCAAACACTCATAACAATCCTCCTTGATGATCAGGCCAGTGCCGGCTCTTTAGCCGCAACGGTCAGGTAAGAGCCGTAAGCTTCGGTCATATTGATGGCATTGATCGCCAGCATCTCAATCTCGGTGAGAATACTGTTAAACAATGAGGAGGAGCTCAGAGCACCAAAGGCCGCATAGAACTCCTGACCATTTTCCAGACGCTCGACAGAAATCGTTGATAGCGGGAACAGCTTATGGGTACGGAGAATTTCGGCATTCAGCGCAGCTTTGTCGCTGACCGCCTCTTCCGGGAACAGAAAGGTTTCCACCAGGATCTGTTCACCACTTACCGAGATAAACAGTTCCAGATCGCCCTGCTCCGGCATCACGACCGACAGGCATTCCGAACCATCAATGGCGGAAACCTGCATATCTTCATCGGGGGATTGGCAATGCTCCAGCAGAGCATCCAGTAATGAACTGGCTGTCCATTGATTCTGGCCATTCATAATTGCAGCTGCACTCCTTGTCGCCTTCAGGTTGTTTTCAATTGTTTTTATGTATGCGCTATGTTCGGGGTAAATCCAGACTTCCTTCTTTACCAAACCGAGCATGGCCTGCCGACTGCGAAAACTGGCTACATACTGTGAATTCTTTTTCTGTTTAACCACAGTGATGTTTAATTATGATTGATCACAAATTCATCATTACATGTAAGAATTCATAAGTAAAGACTCTTACATGTAAGCAAAAATCTCGCACCATAAAAAGGATCACTTAAAGGAATAAAAACGCCATAACAAATTAAACACTGACTATGACGCTTTTATTCGTTGAACTATCCGGCACCGGCTGCCGCCAGATAACCTCCGGTAAAACCAAGAATTAAAGCAGCTGCTACCAGTCCACCTACCTTATATTTCAAAGTCTGGTCAACTTCAGGCAATTCAGAATCATTATCAGGCCTGGGAGGCGGCACCAGTTTTAACTGGACTATCTCAACTTCAAAGACACTGGCCAGCGCCTGCAGCGTATCCAAAGAACAGTTGCCATAATTCTCTGCCCTTTGCACCGTGCGCAGGCTGAGTCCGCAGGCATCAGCAAGATGCTGTTGGGTCCAGGCCCGCTCCTGTCTTAATTGTTTGATGTTTTGTGCATTCACTTCCATGGGGCAAGGCTCACCCCTTCAATGTCTGAACAAAGTGATACACGGTCTGGCCAAAATCATTGCCGGCCAGATAGAGCTCCTTAAAACCCTGCACAATATGAAAGAGCAGATTTCCTGCACCATAACCGGCCAAAAATAGAAACAGCAGCGTAAAAAACAGGGTTTTAAACGGGAATTTCTGAACCAGACCCTTTTTCTGCTCGCCCAGAATCTGAAAACCTTTGCGTAGAGTGCAGCTTATCTGCCCGGTTAACAGCTTTTCCGTCCTGATAATAATTTTGTATTCCACACCATCAATCTGAAAGGTGTGCCGCGCATCCATCTTCAAGAGATTGCGAAAGTTGGAAACAATCTCATCATCAACAAAGACTGTTTCCTGACCGCTGATGGCACTGCAGAATACCGCGACATTGTGACCATCGACTTCAAAATAGAACCAATAGCCGTTGGTAATAGAAGCCGTTTGTGGCTGAGCATCTTTTTGATGGGAGTAAGCTGTCATTTATTATTCCTCGTTAGAATGTGCAGCTTCATCATTGCTAACATCTGGTCGCTAATATACGTCGCGACTATGACAGTCTCAATATTGCCATATGAAAGGCAACTGTCACATCAAGTAACCCATTGAAATTATTGGAATTAATTTTTAATGTGAATTTCATTGGTAAGAGCCCCGCCCCGACTTTAATAGACCGGAGCGAGGGTACATTTATTTTTTTAGTAGAACGACTTGCGGTAAACAATGGTCAGGCGTGTGTCCAGCATGGTCTGGGTACCACCCTTCGCTTTTTCCTCTTCATTGTTCTGGATAACAAGATTGGCAGCCAGTCCTTTCAGAGCCGGATTCTGAACCGCATAATTAATGTTCAGATCAGTCGCCTTGTCGGTCAGGGTCTTGTTATTGTTGTTATAGTCTTTCCAGTCACCCTGAGTGTGCCGGATAAAGTAGGAGAGACCCGGCACATAGGCACGCAGGTTATGACCAAATTTCAGGGAGTGGGAATCCATATCATTTTTGTCAAAGCTCATACTGTAGATATGGTTGGATCCACCCCACTTGGTGAAGTCATCACCACCCGCCCAGCGATGCCAGCCATTTTTGTAAAAGGTTCCTTTCAACGCTTCGCGGAAACCTTCGGCATCTGAAACTGTCTGGAAGCTGTAACTCAGTGTGTAGTCGCCATACTGA
Source organism: Parendozoicomonas haliclonae (assembly GCF_900174585.1). Taxonomy (GTDB): domain Bacteria; phylum Pseudomonadota; class Gammaproteobacteria; order Pseudomonadales; family Endozoicomonadaceae; genus Sansalvadorimonas; species Sansalvadorimonas haliclonae. The sequence continues at coordinate 19,151 of NZ_FWPT01000016.1, forward strand.
GCGGTGAGCATGGATGATGCAAACCAGGAGTAATCGTCTCCGCCTTCCTTCACTTTGTCCTGGGTTTTACCTGTGAGCTTTTTACCGAAGTAGCGGTTGTCCAGAGCCAGCTTTACGCCATCAAGCTGCCTGGTAATAACACCACGCAGCCAATAGTTATTGGAGTAATCATCCTGCTGACCGGCAGACGCTTCAATGCGGGAGCCCGATGCACCGAAGTTGTAATCAAAACCGGCCAGGGAGATCGGTTTCTTTTCACCATCAAGGCCGTAATCAACAAAGTCGCTTTTGTTACGGTGATTACCGCCGGTGATATAGGCGCCATAAACGCGACCTTTGCCAAAACCCCATTCTGCATTAACGGCTTCAGTCAATCCCGGCGTTGTGTAAGCGTTATTATCATTCAGCAGCGGGTAGTTAATCATGGAACGACCTGCCTGAATAAAGCTTTTCTCGTTAAAGTGGAACCTGGCGCTTATGCCCAGCTTCTGATAGCTGTCCTGATCACCATCCTCATTGATTTCGAGCAGATCCAGGGTTTTGCCTTTGCCGGACTGGCCATGAATCTTGATGGACTGATAGTAATTAGCGCTCAGGCTGATGCGATCAAACAGTTTCCCCGTGGTATACATCAAACGTACCCCCTGGGCGAGACCAGCTTCATCCCCCAGAGCCGGGTGGTTGTCACGATCCCGGTCAATACCAACTGTTTTCAGTTCCATATTAAAGGAACCGCCAGTCAGAAAGTCTGACATTTCGGAGGCAACAGTGCCCTGAGAAGCTGCTGCTAAAATAACAGCACAGGCAAGGCTATTCTTTTTAAACATACAATGTGATCTTGCAGTTATGAAAGCGCAAAGGACGCTTGGTTGAGAGACAGGGTCACTCGTTCTGATAATCAGTCTCAGAAACAGAAATACCCCGGATTACATTAAGAAAGAGAGATAAATGGCATCCCTGCCCACTTCTTAATTGTTAAACAATTCAAATATCTGCTGTGTTGAAGACGCATCACCTTACAGCGTATTAAGAGGTCAGCCTTTGGCTATCGTATTAATGGCACTTCGTGCTTCTTCCAGCTCTTCTGCCAGACTGGCTTGTAGCTGCTCCCCCCTATCCGGGTCGAGCTGTTGGAGCTGTTCAAAAACCTGCAGAGCTTCATGGTTGCAGTCGAGATGCTTCAGGCTCAGAAACTGGATAACAAGTGTCTCGACGCTGACTTCCCCATCCTTGTGCAGAGTATCGATGTCCTCCAGGGCACGATTGAAATCATGCATACCCATCAGACAGGTTGCCCGGTTAATGCGATAAGCGACGTTGTCTTCCTGCTCCAGGACGAAAGTAAAATCGGCCACCGCATCTGCCATGCGGCCATGGGCCTGAAGCGCCAGAGCACGGGCAATACGCACCGGCAGTTCCGGCAGTTCGCTGTTGAGGGAACGATCAAAGTAAGTGATCGCGTCCTCATAGTTATTCATCAGTGCCGCTGTTTTTCCGGCATAGAAGTAGGCGGTGGAAAGCGTTGGGTCCAGCTCAATAGTCCGCTCGAACAGTTCCAGCGCACAGGTGTAATTACCCTGGCGTACATGGCAAATAGCCAAGTTGAACGCCGTGGAGCAATGGGCTGGCTCCAATTGCAGAGATTCCGCCAGAGCTGTTTCTGCTTCTTGCAACCGCCCACTATTCATCTCTTCTATCCCCTGATAAAAAAGCTGTTCAGCACGGTCGGATGATGTTTTCTGGTCTGAGATAGAAGAAGTCATGAGGGCAGAGATACAAATGATTAAAAATAAAAGCTTTAAGTCACTTAAGGTGTGTAAACCTCAAGTGACTTAAGACCCGGTTACTGTTTCCAGGCCAGGCGCATACCCATTACAGCGAGAATCAGGCCCGGGAGGAAGATCACCAGCACACTCATGGAAGCGGACTGTGGTTCTTTTTCCAGCACCGAGCTGACGGCCCAGGCAACATCAAAGATCATTGTGCCGCAGCCGGCAGCAACCAGTGCCAAAGAGAGCCAGCTGGCCTCAAGCTTCCAGCGCAGCCAGACCAGCCCCTGAAAGGTGGCAAGGCAAAGCACACCCAGCCAGAAGAACAGCACTTCAATACCTGAAAATATTCCTAATCCGGACATGACTTAGCCTCCAAATCCATCATATTCACGACCTTTAGCATCCCAGAATACCGCCGGGGCAGAGGTATTGAATGTCTGACCGTAGCCGTGTAACAAATCCATATCCGCCATGAATTTGTGCAGAGGTCCAGGCAGAATCGTATTCACCTTATCAATCAGACGGTGGTGCCAGAAGTACGGCTTGTTGTACGGACAGGTGGTGACACAGCTACTGCAGCTGGTGTTGGAATCCGACCAGTACTGCAGGCAGGTATCACAGTTGACATACCACTTGCGTATGCCCGGGTTGCTGAACCCCCAGTCCTGGCCATCATCCGGCGGCCCCATGGATGGCTCTTTATCATGTGGAATGGACTTGGACGGGCAGTTATCCGCACAGTGCATGCAGTTTTTGCAGAAACTCTCAACACCAAACGTGGTTGGCTTGTCGTAGTACTCATCCAGTTCCAGATCGGTATAGATCTTGCCCAAACGCAGTCGTGGGCCGTACTTATGATTCACCAACAGACCCATTCGGCTGTTTTCACCGAGTCCGGCGGCAATCGCATAAGGAATCGTCAGACCGTAACCGTTGCCTGGACCAATGGCATGGAAACCCAGCTTGCTCAGGAACGACACCATCTGCAGCGCCGTTTTACTCATTCGGGAGTAACCGTCTATCTGGCTGGCATCACCCAGTGGCGACGGGGCGGTACGCATGGTCTCGTAGTCAACTTCATAGCCGAGAACAATAACGGTCTTGGGTACAAAGCCCATGACATCCTCGGTTTTGTGGTACTTTTTTCCTTCACGTACGTGGGTATAGTCCCAGCGAGGGTCGTGACGGGTTATACCGACCAGATCGGCGCCAAAGTGACGGGCAGCACGTTTGATAACGGCATGAGCCATGGCGCTGTCTTTGAAACGAAAATCCGGGTTGAAAGCTGCCGGCTTGAAAACCTTTGGCAAGGTTCCCTGGTACGCTGGCGTCAGGTTGATCAAGGCGTTGTGAATCTCTTTCGACGCGACTTTCAGTGCCCAGTCGTAAGAGGTGTAGCCCGGCCGGTTCTCTTCTGGCTTGGGTTTTCTGTGAAAGGATTTCCCGGCCCGGGTAAAGCGGTTAAAGGATGTATCAGCTTCGCTGAAGCGCTTGTAGTCCGGCGAAATTTTCATCGGGAATTCGTCGTGTTTGACGACTCCGATTCCGTCTTCCCGAGCCTGAGCAGTAGCTGGCAGGGCTGAGGTCAGAGCAGCCGCTGTACCAGCCAGCCCCAGTTTTAAAAGATTACGGCGATCAAGTCTGGCTTCGTTGCCAGGAGCCTTTTCGTCTGTACTGTTCAAAAGGGAAACCTTTCAAGGTGTTTGAGAGAAGAGTCTCGTCCAACCGCAAACAATCACGGTTCCTGTCTACCCACAGCACGGCTTAGGGATTTAGGCAATGGGGTTGTCCCTAGATTTCAACACAGTCGCCAGGTGCCTAGAACATTTATTCCTACATAACAGCTATGCAATTTCTGCATCGACAAACAGTGATCTTGAGCAGTATTTTCTCACCGGCTTAGAGCTATAGTGCGCCGTTTTCCCTTACCTCAGTCCGAACATGAGCTTCCCTTTTGATACTCTGCGAATGTTCTGTGTGCTCGCAGAAAAACGCAATTACACGACAGCAGCTGAAGCTTTGAATATCAGCCAGCCAACCCTGAGTCGTCGAATCCAGCAACTGGAAGACACGACAGGTATGGCACTGGTGCATCGAGGTCAGACTGTCGAGCTTACGCGTCAGGGAAAGGAGTTTCTGGACTATTGTCATCGAACGACAAGGGACTGGGAGAAGATGCTCAGCATCATCCACTACGATGAGCAGGAATTGCGAGGAGAAGTGACAATCGGGCTTTTGCATCCTATGGCACGGATTATGAGTCAGGGCTTTCTGCAACGATTCAAACGACAACATCCCAATATTCATGTCAGCTTGAAGACCATGCATCCTGTGCATCTCCATAAAATGCAGGACTGCGATCTGATGGTCTCTCCGTTCCTGCCGGATGACCAGCGGCTGGTTGCCAAGCCGATGCTGTATTACGAACGGGTTTTCTGCGCCTCTCCCGATTATCTGAAGCGCCATGGCACACCCCAAACACCACACGAGCTCAAGGGTCACGCTTGTATTACCCATACTAATTCCGCCACGACCGAGCCCCGCTGGGAGTGGCAAAATCGGGAGGGTAAGCAGGACTCTGTGAAAATCAAAAGTGTGATGGCCAGTGACTCGATTGATATATCCATCAATCTCGCGGTATCCGGCATCGGGATTGCCTACCTGCCAAGCCGTCAGATCAGACATCTGGTCGAAAGTGGCGCACTGGTTGTGCTTTTTGAAGGTAATGCGTATCAGGAGGGACAGATGTACTGCATATACAAATCCCGCCACCATCTACCATTGCGTGGACGGGTGTTTATGAAAGAACTGTCAGACTTCCTACAAGATACCTATGCCACTATGCCGGCTTTTCTGGCATAGCTTTCAGTTCCTAAGCTCCTTGTATAGAGGTGTAGCGGCTCGGAAAAATTCACGAAGCCGCTTTTTTGTCTTACTTCAAACAAAGCTTTATTTAATCCCGGCACGCATAAAAGACTGCACAAACTGCTTCTGAAAAATCAGAAATGCCGCCAGCAAGGGGGAAACGGCAATCAATGTTCCGGCACAGATGACCGGCCAATCCACTCCGGATTCCGGCGCCCCAAAAATAGCCATACCCACCGTTAACGGACGACTCGCCTCAGTATTGGTCACCACCAGCGGCCACAGGAAGTTATTCCAGTGATAACTGATCGATACCAATCCATAGGCCAGATAAACCGGCTTGGCCTGAGGCACATAGACCCGCCACAACACCTGCAGACGGTTACAGCCTTCTACCCGTGCCGCATCATCCAATGCCTGAGGCACCATCGCAAAAGTCTGGCGCATCAGAAAAATACCGAAGGCACTGGCCATATAAGGCAAACCAACACCTGTCCAGGTATCGATCAGATTCAACTCAGCCAATGTCCGGTAGTTCTCAACGATCAATACCTCCGGCATTACCATCAGTTGCATCATCACCAGAGCCATCACGATCCCCTGCCCTCGAAAAGGCACTCGCGCCAACGCATACCCCGCCAAAGTACACAGCACCAGTTGGCAGGCCAGAATCAGGGTGGTAATCCCCAGTGTGTTAAACATATAAGCGGCAAAGGGTGCCTGCTCCCAGGCAGAAACAAAGTGTTCCAGTGTCAGCGGCGCAAAAAAATCAAATGAAGTCGTGTATTCCGCCGGATGAAAAGCCGCCCAGAAGGCAAACAGTAATGGCAGAATCCACAGCAGTCCCAGCACCCAGGCCGCCAGCTTTTCTGCCCAGGATATCTGCTCATGCAAAGATTGATGAACGGCGGCCGCATCGTTTTTTAAAAGACTGATCATCGGTAATGCACCCGCTTATCAAGAATTCCAAACTGCACCCAGGCCAGCAAAGCCAGGATAATCAACATCACTGAGGTCAACGTCGCCGCATAGGCACTATCAAAGAAACTGAAGGCATTCTCATAGATGTAATACAGCAGCAAATTACTGGCATTATTTGGGCCACCCTTGGTGAGAATAAACAGGTGATCCACCAGCTTAAAGGCATTGATCAAAGCGTTGATCAGAATAAACAGTGTCGTCGGCATTAGCAGAGGCCAGGTAATACGACGAAACACCTGCCAGCGGCTGGCATTTTCGATGGCTGCCGCTTCGTAAAGGGAGTTATCAAGCCCCTGCAGCGCAGCCAGATAGAAAATCATAAAGAAGCCTGCCTCTTTCCAGATGGTCATCACCATCAGGCTGGGCAAGGCAAAGTCCGGATCACCGAGCCAGTTCTGACCGTCAAAGCCGAACATATTCAAGACATTATTAAACAGACCAATTTCCGGCGTATAAAAAAACAGCCAGATATTGGCAACCGCAATCATCGGCAGAACCGTGGGGGTAAAATACGCCAAACGTACAATCCCGCGGCCGGGCAATCGGGCATTCACCCAGAGCGCCATCACCAATGCCAGCACAATACTGACCGGGACAGTGACTATGGCATACCAGGCATTATTCCAAAGCACCTGCCAGAACACTTCATCTTCATAGAGATACTGGAAGTTCTCCATCCCGACAAACGACGCAGGATTACCCCCTCGGGGATTATCGTAAAAACTGTGCAGCAGGGTTTGTACGGCGGGAATATGGGTAAAGGCGGCCAGCATTACCAACGCAGGTAATAACAGAAGCCAGGCGTGTAACTGCTGGGTTTTATTCATAACAACAATAATTATTCTTTTTAAAGCCGCTAACTCAAATATTCAAAGGACCGGATTCCGAATTAGCTTTTCCAAAGGTCAGGATGACCTGAGAGCGCTCCGGTGCAGGGATAGCACCGTCAGCGCGGGAAAAGCTATTCGGAAGCTGGTCCAGACTCAAACGTTTAAAGCCTATTAACGGTAACGCTTGAGAATACGATCAGCCTGACTCTGGGCAGAAGACAAAGCCGCCTGGGCGTCCTTCTCACCGGTCAGTACCGCCTGAATCGCATCATCCAGCAGCTTACGTACACGGCCAGCCTGGTGAGTAGACAGTTCAGCTGTCGCATACTTCAGCTGATCACGAGCGACAGCCGCCGCCGGGAACTTCTGAACATAGTCGTACAGGGACGCCGTCTTATAAGCATCTTCACTCACGCCCATATAGCCGGTGGCCTTACTCCAGGAGGCAGCCTGCTCAGGTGCCGTCATATACTTGATCAAACGCATAGCGGCCTGCTTCTCAGCATCAGACGACTTCTTGAAGATATAGAAGTTACCGCCACCAGTCGGGGAACCGAACTCCTTCTGGGCTGGCAGCATAGCCACACCAAAATCAAACTTGGCATTCTTCTTCACCGCAGTCAGGTTACCAGTGGAGTGCCACATCATTGCGGTCTTACCTTCCAGGAAATTCTGGCGCAGGGTCCCCCACTCCACAGTGCCTTCCGGCATAATCTGGTGCTTGCTGCCCAGGTCTTTCCAGAAGCTCAGAGCCTCTACAACACCCGGCTTATCAAAGAACGTCTTAGTACCATCCTGACTCATCAGCACTTCACCGTTCTGCTTGGTCAGAGCGCCAAACATCCAGTAAGGGTAACCCGTCGATGGAATCATCGCGCCCCACTGGCTCACTTTGCCACTGGCATCACGTTTAGTCAGCTTCTTACCGGCAGCGACCAGCTCATCCCAGGACTTGGGTGGCGTTTCTGGGTCGAGGCCGGCAGCACGGAAGGCATCCTTGTTGTAATACATCACAATGGTGGAACGCTGGAACGGAATACCGTAAGTCTTGCCGTTCACCTTACCGTTCTGCATCAGCGTCGGGTAGAAACTGCTCAGCCACTGCTTCTCTTCCGGGGTTTTCACCAGATCATCAAAAGCGACAATGGCATCCTGCCCCATCAACTCATGAACATCGATGGAGAACATGACGGAGAGCTGGGCCGGCTTGCCGCTCTTGAGAGCCGCCAGCGCTTTAACCCGCGCATCATTGTAGTTACCGGCATAGATAGCACTCACATCAATATCCGGGTTTTTCTGCTCAAAGCCTTCGATCAGGCCATCAACAACCTTGGTCAGCGGACCGCCAACAGCCACCGGGTAGTACATGGTCAGCTCAGTCTTCTGGGCCTGAACGGCCGTGGAAAGACCAACCGCTGCGACAGTCGCAGCCAATACACGTCCCACTTGTGACAAGCGGCGCGGAAGTTTACGCAACATGATCAGTTTCCCTTTGTTCCTGGTTCTGTGTTGTGTGAGAGGAGGTCAGGCTCTTGCCTGTTTGACGACAAAATCTGTGGACTTCCTGATCAGGCCAGCTGATCACCACAGCTTGTTTAGTGCTGAGACGCTGATGACCGGGCACCCTGACCTGCAGGGCATGATCATCACATCCATCTTGATAGCGCAGCTGAATCAGGGTGTCGGAGCCCATATAATCGCAGCCGACCACAGTCGCCTGCTTAGCAGGGCCACTGTGTTGGATATCAGGTTCACTGGTCAGCGTCAGAGTAATATGCTCAGGGCGAATACCCTCGATAACTTCCGTTCCTTCCAGCAGATTCATCGGAGGCGCCCCAATAAAGCGTGCAACAAAGGTTGTAGCTGGCTGGCTGTAGAGTTCTTCCGGTCGACCGCCCTGCTCTATCTGACCATTGTTCATCAGCAAGATACGATCAGCCATGCTCATCGCTTCGGTCTGGTCATGGGTCACATAAAGCACACTCATTCCCAGCCTCTGCTGCAGAGCACGCAGCTCGGTACGCATCTCCGCCCGCAGCTTGGCATCCAGATTGGACAAAGGCTCATCCATCAAACACAGGCGGGCTTCAGAGACAATCGCCCGCGCCAGCGCCACTCGCTGACACTGACCACCAGACAGCTGCCCCGGCTTTTTATTCAGATGATCCCCCAGATCCACCAGCTCGACGGCAAAGTTCAGGCGACGAGTCTGCTCGGCCCCCTTCACACCACGAACCTGCAAACCAAACAAAATATTGTCGCGAACACTCAAATGAGGAAACAACGCATAGGATTGAAACACCATCGCCAGCTCACGCTTGCCGGGTGCCAAACGGGTAATATCATTATTATTGAGAAGAATCTGACCACTGTCCGGTGTTTCCAGACCAGCGATCATGCGCAAGGTGGTGGACTTTCCACAGCCCGAAGGGCCAAGCAGGGCAACAAACTCTCCGGATTCAACAGAGAAGTTGATTCCATCAGCAGCGGGCTTTTCGCCCCAGGATTTATGCAGGCTACAAACTTCAAGACGACTCATTAGCTGACTTTATTGTTTTATTAGTGTCACGAACACTAAATCAGCTTTATGACAGTTCTGCAAACAAATTATGACAAACGGATGACAGGCCATAATTGCCCCATCCGGTATTTCTGCAGGTCATCCTCGAAGGAATGGATGTCACGTGTGTTGGCGTGAGCGTTTAAAGTCACTGGCCATAAAGTGGGACTGATGCCCTAAATCCGGGAGCTGGCGAGAACTGCAACGTTGCACTATAAAATCTTCGCAGCCTGCATGGACAAATACAATTCATCAAGTGCTTGAAGTCTTTGGTTCGTACCGCAGACAAGTCGAAATTATTGTGGCCGCTGGTTACCCGGCACATTGCTCGAACAAAGAAGATCTGGGGACGTACAGTGAAAAGAGGGTTGATACTTTTTCTATGCCTTATCTCAATAAACAGTCTGGCTGGAGGTGGTAAATCCTTTCAAAAAACAGCAATGTACATGCAAATCTTTAATCAAACGGCAGTGAATCATACACTTGGAACCAATGGAATAAATCAGCATCACAACCGCTCAAATTCATCGGTCGATGTTCGGGACGGGCATAATAATCCTATACGCCCGTCACTAGACGGGCCGAAAGGTATTGCAAAGCCAAAAAATTATCTTCCCTCACAACAAACCGGGAAACCGCAGGTTGGCGTTGATCGTGGACAGTTTCTGATCAATCAATTGTCTCGCAGGACAGAAACAGGTCATGCACATGAGAGACGACCTGAATACTTACATCTAACTATTAACAAAAACCCTTCAGCCAACGTCCCTACACATGGCAATCAACAAACATCTATCATTGATATAAAAACCAAAAGAAGACAAATAAAATCCAGAAAACATGAAACAAAATACAAAAAATGGCAGTCCCATCAATTTGAAATAAAGGAAGAACTGACAGAGATGGCTTCTGATTTCTCAGATCTATCTCTTGATCGAGACGACGGTACAAATCATCAAGACTCGCTTTATTTGCAAAAGAAAAAAAAGCGTAAGGCAAGGGGTACTCTCAACCCAAAAGCGTCTTCCGATACGGCACAAACGGAAATGTGCGAATTCCCTCCAATGCCTGAACCGACTGCAGGACATCGAGCGGATGAGAAATCAGAATATTCCCATATTAGCGAGGCATGCAAAGGAACACTTACACCAACCGATTACGGTGAGATAGAGGGAGAACTGATCGGTGACAGTGATGTTGCGTTCCCCCGCAATGGCAGCATAAAACTCTATACCGATTGGAACTATTCTCCGCATCTCATTTTAGCTGTAGGAAAAACAGCGGATGGGAAACCCCAACAAGTCAAAACCATTCTTGATACAGGAAGTACCTATCCATTGATGGCGGGAAAAAAATCTAAACACTCAAAGCAGGTATATGTTGAGGATGATTCCACCACTGCACATAAAACAGGCATCTATTTCAGTGGCGCTTACGGACTCACCAAAGACTCCAGATCGTGGAGTGGTCATCAAGTCAGTGATCTGCTTGCTTTTGGAGAATACGAACCTCACAGGAGAAAATTCTTTGTGCAGGATCATGGGTCAAACAAGGGCTCGGTTTTTGGATTTGATACTCAGATAGGCTCCGGGTGGAATGAATTAAAAAACACTAAAGGAATTGGTGATAGTTTCTGGTTAACACTGTGTAATAGTCACTTGGGTGAAGAGAGTGTTGAATTTTCAGGATCTCTAGCATTCAGTGAAGATGCCATTACGAATGGAGGAAATCAGCAAACAACACCACTCTATCTTGAATCAAGTTACTCAAAACAGTTTTTTTCTTCTGGTGTCATTGGTTCCTATCCTGTCGAACTGGTTGATATTGAAGTTAACGGTACCCGGTTTCATGACACCTGCTGGAAAATGAATGGATATCGCATGACTATGGTCGATACGGGAACGCCGGGACTGTTTCTGCCAGAAGATATGTATCAAAAGACTACCCAAATTTTAAAAGACCACATCAGGCAGCTTCACAATATTAAAATTCATGATGATTTTTTTGATAAGAGAAGTGCTCAAGCCGTTACACTTGAACAATATAAATACATTATGAATAACCTTCCTTCCATTCGCCTGGGCTTCAGACAAAAAGGAGGTGATGCTCAGGGTGTCTGGATTGAAATCCCTCCACAAAATTACATTTGGACAACAACGGCGACAACCCTTCATGGACACCTGCACTCCGTCTACATATACAATGCGTTGTCAGCAATTAATCCGCTAATGGACCCCACACTGGCAGGAACAGCCGTTTTAAACGGATACAGATTTCATTTTGATCCAGAGAATGGCCGTATTGGCGTTGCCAAAGCGGGATGTAATTCATTTTCACAGGAATTCAGCGAATCACTCGGTGTTGAAAGCTATGACATAGAGGGAGGACGTGGAAGCTGTACCGGGCCCCTAGCCGGATCGGTACTCGCTATTTACGCAATAGGCGCTTGTGCGTGCTGCTCATGTTGCGGGTGTATTGGCATCGCATGCAAAAAATGTTTATGCAAAAGAAAGAAAAAAAGTTCAGCTCTGCAGGGTGACGATCAATCCTTGAGCATTAATATCACCACTGACGAGAACAACAATGACGAAAGTTTGCCTCTTCTCGATGAAAATTCTTCAGGCCTATCTGATTATCAAACTATAGATAGATCTGAGTCTCTGCCTACATTGCCCCCTATTCATATTGAGTTTGGCAATGGGCATTAAATAACTCAAAACCGAGCACCATTAATGCCAAAAGCCAGCCTCATCAGCCTTATTAGGTTGATAAGACTGATGAGGCGGGCTCTTTGCAGGATTCTATACCAGGGCTTGCTTCAGAGCCTCCACAGCATTCGCATGATTCTCTGCAGCCAACTCACCGCCCATGGCATGGGCTTCAGAATAGATAAAATCCACATCGGTCAAACCGATAAAGCCCAACATAGTTTTCAGGTAACCGGTGACATGATCACGATCTGAGCCAACATGAATTCCACCACGGGTGGTCACCACAATCACCTTCTTGTTCTCAATCAGACCAACCGGTCCGGTTTCGGTGTACCTAAAGGTCACACCTGCCCGGGCAATAATATCCAGGTAATTTTTCAGCTGGGTTGGAATCATAAAGTTATACATCGGAGCAGTGATGACTACAGTATCTGCTGTTTTCAACTCAGCAATCAGCTCATCGGAGAAGTCCAATACCGCCTGCTGTTCATCGGTCAGACTGTCACCACCACGCAAGGCATTGGCAACACTGGCATCCAGAACCGGAACAGTGTCGACAGCCAGATCACGCACCTTCGCTTCAGGCAATTCAGCAATAACCTGCTCGATGACCTTGTTGGACTGGGAGTATTCACCAAGGATGCTGGATTTCAGAATAAGTGTGCTCATAATTATGTCCTTATCTTGCTTTGTTTTTGGTGTTGTCTGCCAAATCGTCTCAAGGCAGATCAAAAATAAGTGTCAGAGTTTTTTTGTCCGAGGTATTAGTGATCAGCAACGTACTTTCCTGCTCGACTCTTGCCCCATCGCCGGACTGAATCAGGGCATCGTCTGCCTGAACCTCACCCCGTACCTGATGCAGATAAACCCGCCGTTGGTCTGTAATTGCAAGGTGATGATTCTGCCCCGGCTCCAGAATCAACTGATGCAGTGATGCATCCTGCCTGATCGTGAGTGAGCCCTGCTCTCCGGATGGAGAGATCACCGTCGTCAAGCCACTGTGACTGCCGAAGTTTTTCTGCTGATAGCCGGGTTGGGTGCCGTATACATCCGGCTCAATCCAGATCTGCAGAAAACGAAGCTTGTCGCTTTGCGAAACGTTATATTCGCTATGGCTGATACCACGGCCTGCGGACATCAGCTGGAACTCACCGGCAGGCAAGGACTGTCGATTACCTTCACTGTCCTTATGCTCCATCACGCCTTCCAGAACATAACTGATAATTTCCATATTCTGGTGAGAGTGAGTATCGAATCCGGCACCACCGGCAACAACATCGTCGTTAATCACTCGCAGGGCCGAGAACCCCATCTGCTCCGGATCGTAATAGTGGCCAAAGGAAAAGGTATGGCGACTGTCGAGCCAGCCAAACTGTGCCCGCCCCCGATCCTGTGCTTTTCTGAGTGTCAGCATCCCCTCGCCTCCTGATAAGGGCTCTGGATTAAACCAGAGCCTTGTTGATGGCCTTGTCTGCACTCAGTCGGCCACCGCCACTGATCAGCAGAGAAACGCTGGCAGCCAACAGTGCCAGGCCAAACTCATAGCCTCCATTAGACATGAACAGCCCCTTCTCAAAATGCACAACAAAGATGGCAACAAGCATGGTGATCGCGGTAACCAGTGCCGCTGGGCGGGTCAACAGGCCCAACAGCAGGAACAGACCACCAAAGAATTCACCGGAACCTGCCAGCAGCGCCATCAAATAGCCGGGCTCCAAACCAATAGATGCCATCCAGCCACCGGTCCCCTCCAGACCGTAACCACCAAACCAGCCAAACAGTTTCTGGGCACCGTGAGCCATAAAGATGATGCCAACGGGAATACGCAGGGCCAGAGTCTCGAAGCCGGCCCGGGAGTCTGTCAGTTGCTTGATCAGTGCTTTCATGCTCTTATTTCTCTCAATCTTGTTGGAATGTTTTGATTGTTTGAATTGCTTGTGGCTTAAGTCTATTGGGACTTTTAAAATCGAGAAATCAGAACATTTTGAGCACAACATTCAAATTATTTGAATAATTACCGAGCGGACTATTTCCATGCTGCATGCCATCACTCTGGAAGCCCTGAAAGCACTGGATGCCATTGACCGTAAAGGCAGCTTTGCTGCGGCAGCAGAGTCGCTGCACAAGGTCCCTTCGGCACTGACCTACACCATAAAGAAGCTGGAAGACGAGCTGGGCAGCCCCTTGTTCGACCGCTCCCAGCACCGTGCCCAGCTCACTCCGGCCGGGCAGCTGATGCTGGAACGGGGGCGGGATATCCTGAAAGCGACCTACCATATGGTCGAATCAGTACATCAACTGGAAACCGGATGGGAAACCCATCTGCGTATTGCCCGGGACACCATTATTCCCAGCGCGCCGATCTTTGAAGCAGTGGCCGCCTTTAATCAGTTAGGGCATCAGATTGATTTCAGCCTGACCGTGGAGTCCCTTGGTGGTGGCTGGGATGCCCTGCATAGCCAGCGGACGGATATTGTGATTGGGGCACTGGGAGAAATCCCACGGGGGATGTACCGCACACGGTTAATGGCCAACAACAATTTTATCTTTACCGTGGCCCGCCACCATCCTCTTGCCGACTTTGAAGGCGTACTGAACCCTGATGATCTGGACCCTTATCCAGCCATTGTGATTCCAGACAGTTCACAGCTGCTGCCCAGCCGGGATGCCGGTCTGGTAAATACCCGCCAGATTATTCGGGTGGATACGATAGAAAACAAAATTGCCGCACAGCTTATGGGGCTGGGGATTGGTTTCCTTCCAAGACATCTCATTCAGGAACATCTGGAGAGCGGTGCGCTGGTCGAGAAGACCTGTTATCTACCAGGCTCAGGTGCCGCCATGTATATCGCCTGGCGCGGCGATCAGGAAGGCAAAGCCCTGCAATGGTTTATTGATTACTTCTCGAATGTGGACTGGCAGGGGATTTTGAAGGGCTAGGGTCTGTTATCAATTAATAACACAAACCCGCCAGCGGCGGGTTTGTACGTGTAGAAGTCTGATTCCGTTAAGCGGCTTCAGTCTCTTCGGAAGCCTGCTTCTCCAGCTCCTTGATCTTCTCCTGCGCCTGCTCCAGCTCTTTTTTCAAAGAGTCCATCTCCGATTTACGGGTACGGGCAAGACGGGCGGATTCGGTCAGTTGCTTTTTGAGGTCCTTGGCTTCTTTCTGGGCCTGGGCAGCCTGCTTCACCTTCTTGTCTGGTTCCATATGACGCAGACGCTTCAGTTCAGCCTGATCCTTCTTACCTTCCTGGATCTGATCCTGAAGGTTCTTTTCCAGCGTTTCGATCTTACGGGCCTGCTTGGCGTTGTCCTTCTCCAGCGTCTCGATGCGGGTTGTCGCTTCTTCAAACTGGGTATTCAGGCGGGTCGTCTCGGTCTGGCTCTTGTTCGCCATGGCTTTCTGGTCAGAGTTTTCGCTGGCCATCACCTGAAGCTGCTTCTGGGCGCGTTTCAGGTCTTCCTGGAGCGTATCAAGCTTCTGCTGGAACTGGGCACGAACTTTATCTTCGCAGGTTTGGTAGAACTCTAGCCGGTACTCAATAACGGCATTCAGATCCGCTTCGAGCTCCTTTTCTCTGTTAAGCACTTAAAACAACACTCCTCTATTTGTAAATAGACTGTTATGTATAGAACGTGCATTGATTGCGGCGGCTTACTATATCAAATACAGAAAAAAAGTGTGCCACTCAAATCAATAACAGGCCGCCTCAATGTTACAGAGCCATCACAATTTCGCCTGCTCATGACAAATCACTATAGACAATGCAGCCACAGCCGGCGAAGTTCGCGAAAAAACATTCGTTTCTCTGTTCACCGAAATCTTACATTCCATTACTCTGCACCTTTTTCCTGAAGGCCGCTCACCATGATCTCGTTTGCCAGTGATAACTGCGCCTCTGCCCTGCCCGAAGTGCTGGCCAGCCTCTCCGAAGCCAACCATGGCCACATGCCTGCATACGGGGCCGACCCGGTCACTGAACGGGCTGTCGCCTTAATAAGACAGTCACTGAATACCGAGGCTCCTGTCTATTTTGTCGGCACGGGAACCGCAGCCAATGTACTGGCCCTGAAGGCGATGGTACTGGATTACCAGAGCATCATCGCCCCGGACACAGCTCATATCATGACTCACGAGGTGGGCGCCCCCGCTCACCTGACCGGCTCCATGATCCTGACCCGTCCCAACACACTGGGCAAAATAACCCCGGACGATATCCGGGCTCTGCACCGTGGCGAAACGGCCTGGGGACGTCACTCCACCGAGCCAAAGGTGGTCAGCATCAGCCAGCCCACCGAGTTTGGCACTGTGTACACACTGGAAGAGCTGGCCGCGATTCGTGCGACCTGTGATGAACTGAGCCTCTACCTGCACATGGACGGCTGTCGTCTGTACAATGCCGCAGCAACGCTGGGCTGCACATTGGCCGATCTGGCAGGCTTTGCCGATATTCTCTGTCTTGGTGGCACCAAAGCCGGGTTAATGTTTGGAGAGGCGCTGGTGTTTATCAATCCACAACTGGCGGATAATTTTGATCGTCGGCAGAAGCTGGGCCTGCAGCTGATGTCCAAGATGCGCTATGTCTCCGCCCAGTTTGAAGCCCTGTTTACTAACGATCTCGGCCTGAAAGCCGCCCACCATGCCAATGCCATGAGTCTGCGTTTGTGGGAAGGTCTGCAGCAATACGGTGCAAAAGCCGCTTATCCCGTCGAGAGTAACCAACTGTTTGTCACTCTTCCCAAGCAGGCTATCCCGCACCTGCAGCAGGCTTACCCATTCTATGTTTACGATCAGGAGCGAGGACTAGTGAGGCTGATTACCTCACACGATACCCATCCTGAACATGTCGACAGCTTCCTTGCTCTACTGAGAAAGTATGCCTAAAGGGTCACGCCAACCAGATTAGAGATACTGTTAACTGAAGGATTCCCAAGTCGTTACAGCCTAACTGATCGTACCGACTTGCGAATCTTCGGAATCACTCCAGCTTCTGGAAAAAGCTTTCAACCAGATTACGCGCCTTATTCAACACACGAGAACAGGATCCTGGCTGCAACCTTTCTCATATTTGATGAATAATTAAAAATGATTTCTGCCTCCCCCTTTTAAAACGCCCCCAGAACTTTCTTACACTCCAATCGCCTAACTCCCGAACAGCCTGTACAAAATTTAAGCAACATTTAACAAAAACACTCAAAATACGACACAAGTCAACGAACACTTTGCTGATTCACTATTACTATAACGGCATAGTCCTCTCGCGAGAGTTGGATCAGGAGCTGATGGTAATGTTGTCTTCTGTGTTTGAACCCGAAAGACATAGCCTCGTATCTTTTAGTTTCTTAATGGCAGATTAGCGAGATAGCCAAGACCCAACCCGATGCAATTCTATTGGTAATTATGGATGAGCCCATCCTCATACCCGATAGAAAGATTGATCAATCACCTTTTCCTTATTAACAAACTTTTTTGATTGAAATGAGTTCTTTTATTCAATTCAAAGAACTTGTCTTCACAAAAGATCACTTTAGACTCATTTAGCGTTTCAAAATGAAGAAGTTAGACAGAAGAAAGTTTTTAAAATCCATGTCCGTGGTGACCGCAGCTGGCGTCACCGTTATTTCTTTACCCGGCTGTGCAACAGCGCTGAATAAATTTGGCAAGAGCAATAGTCAAGAGGGTGTGCGTCCACTTGATACCCCTTATCTTGGCAAAGGGCTGATCATTGCATCACTTGGCCAACTGGCATCTCAAGGCATCATCCGCGAAGGGGAAAGTCTGATTCCCGGCGGCGACGCCCTCAAGTCCAAAGATATCATCATTGCCAACGATAAAATCGCCATTACCGTGGGCGTGCTCTCCCCGGATCCATGGGGCTATCCCGTAGGCTCTGTGCTGGATATGGCGCAGGTAAGCGGTACCATTCAAAACAATGTGGCAGACAGCTTTAAATCCGGCCATCTTGTAGCAAGCGATGACCGTCTCTGGGATATGCGCCTGCTGATGAATAGCTGGGACTCCTGGGGCCCTTCAAACTGTGGCACGCCAACTTTTGAAATCGTTGAGAACTACACGTTCGATAATACCTCCGCTGCCAATCCTGCACTGAAAGTCTCGCTTGAATACAAAGAGAACTCAGCGGCCGATCCGCAGACCTTTACCGATCCTTTGATTATTGAAACATACTACTCACTTGCTCCGGGTGATGATTATGTCAAGGTCAAATCGCTGATTATTAACAACACCGCGAAGACATTTAAGTCCCGTGCGACCGGCTATAACTTCAGCAGTAAATCCACCAGCCTGACTTCACCAGGCAGAACGGTTTACAACGAAAATAACCAGAAAGCACAAAACGACTTTATCGCCATCTACAACCCGGAATACACCAACGGTCTTATCGTACCAGGTGTTGAAGATGTTTATGTGGGTACAGGCTATGCGGACTCTTATTCCACATATGATTACCTGCCTCTGACCCAGACCGAGATTGTCGCCTTTATGCGTACCGACGCTGTTCGGGATATCGCAAACACAACCGAACAGATGCTGGATATCAAAGGGGTACCGGCAAGTGAAAGGGTTGTAATTTCAGGCATACTTCTGGATGACGCCCAGAACCCGATTCCAAATGGTGTTGTCGGGGTTGAAAGAACTGATGGCAAGGCATGGACCTTTGTCACCTGGGTTGCTGCCAACCAAAATGGTGAGTACGAAGTACAGCTGAACAGACCAGGAAAGATTGATGAGTACAGACTCTACGGCATGGAAGAGAACTATGCCATCACTCCGGATTCTGAAAAGCTGGTTCTCTCCGGCGCAATGCCTGCAGGGGACAATGTGGCGATCAAGGCCGCTCCTCTGAAACTGAAGAAGACCGTTCCTGTTACCGTCAATGTGACTGATCAGAATGGAAACCCGCTCTACTCCAAGATTCAGGTTCTTGGCATCAAGCGAAATGTCGTTGACTACCTGGCAAACAACCTTTTCTTTACCGACTTTGACGGCAAGGGAAAGAATGTTGTTCTGGTGGCACCGGGTGAATTTGAGATTGAAGTCAGCAACGGTATCGACTTCTTCGCAAAAGGCGTTCGCTTCAAAGGCCATACCGACAAAGACACTCAGATTAATATCACTCTGGACTCCATCGGGGATTTGAGAAAAGAGGGATGGTACAACGCGGATTTACACCATCACGTCAACAAATCTGATGCCTGCACATCGCCTGAAAACTTTATTCGCTCCAACCTGGCAGCGGGTACCAGCATTGCGTTCACCTCGGATCATGACGACTCCAGTGCCAATATCGATGTCACCACACTGATCGGTAAGCACAAGCTGGATATCGAACACATACCGGCGGTAGAAATATCCGCGAGCTGGTCCCACTTCAACGTGGTTCCAAAATCCAAAAAAGCACGCGATTTCATGCTGGATCTCTCTGAGAAGACCGGTGGAAAATATAAGTTTGATCAGTATGATCTGTTCAAAAATATCGTGGATTCGGTTCATTCCAAAGATATGTACTTCATCGCCAACCACCCCTGGATCTCTTATGGCCTGTTTTACGCTGAAGAGCTGAATAAGGTTCCGGGTGGCTACTATGGTCAGTACGATCTGATCGAGCTGAACGCCGGTGTTTCCGAAGCGTCCAACATTAAGACAATGGAATCGGCCAGACAGCGCTGGACCAAAGCACTTTCAGGCGGGAAAAAGTACTTCCTCACCGGCTCCTCTGATACCCACGACGTATTGGATTCAACCGGAACCTACACCGGTTTGGCGAGAACCTTTGTCAAGGTGAACGATAAAGCCAATGTTCTGGATGCCTATGCAGAAGGGTTGGCACTGGGCCATGGTTACGCAAGTTATGGCCCTCTGATGTTCCCAAGCGATTCTCAGATGTTCGGAGAAACGTTCAAGGTGCAAAAAGGCGATCACTTTGAAATTTCCCTGCCGGTAAAATCGGTCAACGGAATTGCAAAGATTGAGATCTTTGGAAAAGAGGGTGTTGTGTCTACACAAAAGGTGAATAACGCTGCAGAGATGATCTTCACCCAGAACGTGAAAACCGATGTGGATAACTGGTATCAGGTGGTTGTGACCGACAGCAAGGGTAAGTCTGCATTTGCGAACCCTTACTTTGTGACCGTATCCTGAATATCTAAGCCGGATATTGCATGATATTTTGCTTGCCCTGCTTTCGGGCAGGGTAAGCAAAATCCCCTATACACTTCCAAAAAAGTTATGCACACCCCAATCATCATCACAACTGAGTCGTTTCAGATATCCTATTTGATCCCGCCAAAAATCGTTTGAAGACGTTACTTTTGAGAATCTTGGTTCTTGCAACACTCTTGAGTATCCGCATATTGCATCTTGGGCTAATGGCAGATCATTGAAATGAAACTCAAACAAATCTTTCTTTTCATCAAGCGTAACACCAGCTAACTCATTAATGCGATCATCAAAAAATGGAAAGTGATACTCTAATAGATTAGTCAGATTAATAACATTTATTCTAACAGAGTGAAGGGATAGTAAAGATTTCAATGTACCCATTTGATCCATGCTAAAAGCATTTACACAAACAGGAATGACTGAAATTCTTCTTGCAGAGGACCTAACTTGTGAAAGTCTACCTTCAGAAAAAAACGGATTGAATTCTTTTGTATGTTGTTTTGCATGAAAATAACCATCTTTGAATTCTTGTTTTGAGTCAATTGGGACAATTGAATGACTTATCCTTTCAAGATAGAGGTCTTCGGAAAGGCTTGAGTGAGTTGATTGTAGTTCTTCCAAACTTTTTACGACAACATTTAGCAAGCATGGATCATTGTCAAGCATTAAGACTGCATCACTTGAACGTTCCAGTTCGGGCAGGATAGAAGTTAAACAACTTTCACCCACCAGTAATGCTACGCGAATATATCTTTCTGGTGCAGGAGTATAACTTCTCACTGCATCCATAAATGTGTAGAAACTCTTACCGGAATAATTTGATGGGCTCTCGAACCGGCATGGGAAGTCATTGCAGTGCCAATAGTGCGGCAATCGACAAAAGGTATTTTCTCTATAATTATTATCGACTATTTTAGTATCAGGTAATGGAAACGTACGACGAATATCGTCACAAAACACCTTTACGCTCTTAGCCTTCTCCATTTTCTCCTTTGTTAATTCAGTGCCAGAAAGAGCATCTGAAACGTTGAGACTGCTTGTTGTATAAACACCTGTTCTTAATCCACTGGCAGCATGCATATCTTTATAACTATATAACTTCCTTATACCTTAAGATCATCAGTTTAAATTAAAGTTCCCCGTAAATATTTCTCATTAAAACGTTCATCACTATCCCAGAAAATAGATCAGTGAAAGCAGGCATAAATTTTTCCGCAAAAAATGGCATGTTAAGTCTCAGCGATGCACAGCCTCACCAGATTCGGATGACGTTTTGCAATGTGCCTCCGCAAAGCTGGAAAACCTTAATCTTTCTGACTGATAAAAAACCTTTATCAATCAGAAAGAATTAAATAATTTCATTAATCACAGCCCACACATTACTCTGTAAATGCCAAAGGGACGAACCAGAGATGAGGACACCGGCATGAACAAAACCGCTTCCCCCAGCAAGCAATCCCCTACTGTTACAACTTCACGCAAAGCTACTTGCTGCAATTTCAGCAACAACTATTATGGAGATCAGGTTTGCAACTTGAACTCCAACAATAAAGCCTTGGAAGCCGCAGACAAAGCTAACCGTTGACTGTTACTCCAGAAGCCGCAGGACCTCTCCGGTCCTGCTATCGCTTTGCAGCTGCACATAAAGCCGGGCGATCTGCATAGCCGGTACACCGGCGGCAGGGTCCTGCCCCATTGCGTCGAGGGTTTCAGAGATCCAGCCGGGAGAAACCGCGTTGATACATAGCTGATCATATTCCATTGCCGCGGAACGAACGGCACCCTCAATAGCAGCATTGGCTACGGTTCCCTGCCCGCTACCCGGTAGGGGCTCCTGAGCCAGCACACCTGTCGTCAGCGTTATATGACCACCTGGATTTAGTGAGACAGCCCCACAACGGATGACATTAATCTGCCCCATCAGCTTGTTGGCGACACTGAACGCCCAGTCGTCATCGGTAGCTTCCTGCCAACTGCCCCAGTTAAAAAGGCCTGCCGTACAGATCACGCCGTCAATGGGGCCGACACTATCGAACAACGAACGCAGCGAGTGAATATCGCTGATATCCGCTTTCAGATCAGTGGCCACCCTGGATACCGGCAATATTTCAACCGGTGATTCCTGCTCCTCAAACGCCTGCACAATATGACGACCAATCAACCCGGTTGCACCTATCACCATAACCCGTTGCATAATGGATACCTGTTACTCGTCGTAATAATCCCCGGTTTCCATGGGCGGATATTCATCAACACCATGGTAAAGAACATGATCAATCCTATCGTCACGGGAGCGACTCTTATGGTGTTTTCTGCTCCAGCTATCTTTTACTTTCTTACCCTTTGGCAACGACTCGCTCAAACCAACCACCCAGTTTTCTGCGACAATCTGATCAAACAGATCAGGGCTGCTGAGGCCCATCAAGACAACGGCAACCCACAAGGCCTCTTTCTCATCGGTGTCATCACTCGCCCTTTCCAAAAGCTCCATATACTCATGAAAAATACGGGCATAGCTTTCCATTCTTTTAGTAGGCTGGCGAAGCAGCGGCAACCACGCCTGAATAAAACTTAAATAATGCCTGCCCGATGAAGACAATTCAGACTCTAAGGCAGGGTCCTGCAGGATTAACTTCTCCAACTTCAACGCCACTGATTCCGGTTCTCCAATCGGCTCACTCTCTGAAATGATGTGCTCTCTCTCATCGTGCACATCACGAATTTCTCGGGCAAAAGTCAGCAACAACTTAAACGCATCGGAGACTGCAGTTTCGGGAGCAGGCATAACCCTGGCCAGCTCAACCTTGTCTTCCTCTGCTTTTTCATCAGCAAGAATTAATGCCTGTACTACAGTCTGTCGATCAGACCAGTCGATGCCTCGCTCCCTGAGCACTTTCATCAATGGCATCTTGTCGATTATGGTGCGCGTGAAAGGATAGGCCTGCATAAAGCGATCACAGGCATTGGCCTCATGGACAATGGGTAGCGCATCTGGCAGCTTGTGCTTCGATGTTTTCTCCCGGCTGCCATGCCCTCCCCGCTTATTCCCTTTACCGCCATGAGCAGGTTTGTCCTTATGATGGGAACGGCCTTTACTCGCTCCGATACTCGAGACTGAGGCGGCGTGTTTTTGAGTGCTTTTTTTCTTTTTGCAGGGTTGGCCGATACTATGTCCGCCGGGAGGATCTGACATTGAAGGCTGACGACTGATAGAAGGCGGAGCGCCCACAGGCCCACTGGATTCACCTTTGCCTGCCGCCCAGACATCCCCCATATTCGCTATAAAAAACAAGACCACCACTGCAGTACATCGACAACACTGTGCGTATTGTTTGGGCATTCGTTTTATTCTCTCTGCCGCGTCCTGACAACCAAGCACAGCAGAGTATAGATAGCATTTCTTTACCCGCACGGTGGTCCAGTAAAAAACCGCAGCTTACTGCTCAGTTTGAATCAGCAAGCTATGGCTTTATCGTGAAGGCATCAATGGATGATAAAAAGAGGGCGTGGTACTGTTGAAATTTTACCTGTCACTAAACCAGATACAAGTTGGGCTTTGGCACATACTTGTACTCTTCTAATAATATCTCCGCCTGTAGTGAGTCCAGAAAATCACCACTGCGATTTGAAATCCTATGCGTAATATTACACTGACGAAAAACGGTGATCAGATCGATGACGTGATATGGAATAACATGCCTATACTCCTCATTCGGATTAGGTAATTTCAGCTTTAAAGCAACCCCGCCATTATCTTTAACTCTTGCATCAACCTCTTCCGCCATTTCCTCAAGTCTGGCCAATAATGCCTCGGGGTCATCAATTCGTTTTATCGTGTAATACTCGATGTGGCGATCGCTCTCATTTTCACGTTCAAGTTCATTCATAGATAACTCTTATTATTCTTTTATTTTTAAGTAGAGATAGACGCCTGTAGCGACACCTTTTTCTGGCAGCGACCAACTATGTCTTGGCGTAAAAGTTCAGCGCATTACCATACAGCACATTATGCGCTCCCAAATCCCCTACTGCTTCATAAATTATCGCAATATCCTTCCCAGAAAACGGCCGGGCTGCTCGGGTTGACGGCAAATCACTGCCAAACATCAAGCATTCGGGATTGGCTGTGTAGAGTTGTCGAATCACAGGTACCGGATCAAAGTCCAGTCGCCCAAAACCTGTCGCCTTCACACGAACGCCCTGCTCCGCAAGCTTAAGCAGTAATCCCAATCCCATCCGGCTTAAGCCCAAATGATCAATCGACACCGCAGGTAGAGAGAGTAAAAGTGGAGAGAGCTCTTCCAGATCTGTGGAGTCGATATAAAACTCACAATGCCAGCCTGCCAGATCATAAACCCGAACGGCAAACTCACGGATTTGATCAAGAGACTCCGGTGAACCCCGTTTAAAATTAAAGCGCACGGCACGAACCCCAGCCTGATCCAATGCCAAGATGGCTTTATCCTCGGTATCAGAGGCCAACTGAGTCACACCGACATAAGAATCCCCCAGCAACTTTAACGCGTGCAGTAGATAGGTTTGATCCTGCTTTTGAAAGGAGCCCGAAACAACAGCGCCACCCACCGGAACATAATCAGGAAGCTCTCTAAGCATCTGCACCCGATAGTCATCTACAGTAAAGTAATCGGGTAAATAACCCTGATTTTCATAAAGTGGGTAACCCGGCGGGATAATATGAAGATGACTATCGAAAACTTTCATGTCTCTCAGCCCATTACCCAATTAAGGTTGAAAACAAAGTCCACCCGCCATAGTCTCCCTCGTCCTTCTGCTGAGAGAAGGGCATGATCCCGTGAGAAGATCTGCTTCGATTATGCTTCAGGCCTTATTGGTCAACGGAGGCAGCTCATCATTCATTCCACCATTACCAATCGGCACATTCTGATACTGCAGCGGATGAACACCTTCCAGACAGGCAATATTCACCCCATACTCTTTTGGGTTGCTGCGCCGTCTATGGTGGGTATAGACGCCACACTGACTACAGAAATAGTGCTCTGCGACATTGGTTCCCCACTGATAAAGAGAAAGGGTGTCCTGACCTTTGGTAACCTGAAGGTTTTCAACCGGGACGCTGGCCATTACATAGCCTTTTCTGGAACACAGGGAACAATCACAGCGCCTTATATTCTCCAATCCGTTATCAAACTGAATGGATAATTCGATTGCACCACAATGACAGGTTGCTGTTCTGACTTCGCTCATCATCTCTCCATTGAGTTCTTAGGATGTTTTTATTATCTGGTCATCAGGAAGGGTACCTCATTGTTACTCCTGCTGACACGTAAGACAGCCAGCATGACCAGCCAACAAGAGTCAGAGTTCCGCCGGAACTTGCCCACGAAGCCAGACTCTGAGTGTTATTAAGGACAGATCAGAGCGCAATGGAATGAATCGTCACTCTCCTTACGGGTATTATCCGCCACCTCAACAGCATCAAAATGGCTACAGAGATATTGGCCCGATTCGCAGGCATCCACTGTATCCGCCACCGGTTGTTTTTCCGCAGAAAATCGGCACGCCATGGTACCGACAGCGGTTTTGCTTTCCTTTGCCTCCTCCACCTGCGCCTCTGTTTCCCATTCAGGAGCAGGCAGCCCTGCAGAAACGGCTGGATCACTATGATGTCAGTCACAACAGTGTAAGCAATAGTCAATCCCACTGGCCGTCAGCTCACTACGATACGGTTGACGATGCCCATCCTCACGCTCGCGATCGGGCTTATTATGTTTCACGCCCGGCGCCAATGATCTGTGATAACAGCCAGTCTCTGGATAACGAACAGGAGCTGTTATCGGACGATGATATGGATCTGGATGACAACCATGACGATGAAAGCCTCACTACAGAGCAACTATTAAAACCCCTGGGTATCGATCAGACCACTCAAACAGAAAACCAGACCGACGAGCTGCTCACGGGCGATACCCCAGAGCTCAGTGGGCCACTCTTTGAAAGCCTGTCTAATGGCTCCGATTTTATCGAGCCGGATGAAATCAATCACGATGATCGTCTGGACAATACCGACCATGACAGCGGAATTGACTCTCCGCCTAACACAGCCAACGATGAACTGCCGTCATCCTCCACAATTGAGTTGAACGACGATGATAGCGAGCACACCGAACCATCGGACAAGCCTGTCTTGCTCTCAAAAGAGCAGCATTATCGTGAACGCTGTAAACGTCTGATCGGCAAACTGGACGATGCCTATTCTGCTCAGCGACTGTTGCGCAAGCGGTATAAGCGCTATCAGGATAATAATAAGTACCAAAAAAAACGCAGGGCTGCGGCTCTCGTCCAAGTCGCAGAATTGGAAAAATCACTAGCTGATAAGGAGAAGTTACAGACTCACGTTACTGAGCTAACCAAAGAACTGGCACTGGCCCATGATCTGATAGATGAGCTGAAAGATCTGATCCACATGATGCTTGACGGTGATGGTTTCTGGCCCGGACTGGTCGTTAAGCCCAGTAAGCTCAAGAATGCAGGCGATGGCCTGTTCTGCAGTAAGACCATTCCCAAGGGTGTCATTATTGGCGAATACTACGGTGACCGAGTGTTTCGGATAGAAGTCAAAGATGACCGATATGTGGTGTGGCGAAAAAAAGAGGATGGCAAACCACAGTTTCTCTTTGACGACACCTATGTGGTCTGGATCAAGGATGAATTCAAGCGCGACGGACACTGGTATAAAAATCTGGTGGAGGTCGGTATTGATGCCAGCGGCTCTGGCAACCATGACACCCCGACACCACTCAGAAAGATGAACCATAGCGAAGAGAACAATGTTGCCCACTTTGTCTGTAAAAACAATGTGGTTAAATTTTATACCCGCCAGAAGATAAAGGCCGGAGCAGAACTACTGTGGGATTACGATCAGGAGATTGAAACCGACTTCTCCAAACGTATGAAGCATATCGCTACCGACCCACATAAATATGTGTACGTGGATAAAAACAACAAAGTGTGCCTGAAAGAAAAATACAAGCGTCTGAAAGATCGCAGAGTCACATCACAATAAATTTATCGACTACCCTTGGTGCACCTTTTCTAGCTGAAAACGGTGTCACCATGACCTTTCTTGAGCTGATCAATCAGACTGCCAGCCAGCATCGCGAGTTCTCGGCCCTGTTCTCCCAGGATCTTGACCAGATGTTGCAGCAATATGTGAAACTGCAGAATACCGACATGACCGAATATGAAGCCTGCTGTGAGATGTTAAAACAGGCCTTTGACGATTCAGTTGGCGTGCTGGCGGAAACCTGGCTGAATAACCGTTAAACCAGAGAGATCAACTCCTGTTACTTCTGATTAAATAATGCTGCACTAACAACATTACTGCTAACAATACAGTCCTGTCGTCTTCTCACCCCGCCTCCTCCGGATGAACCCAAAGTACCTTTTTGTAACTAACCAGCAAATGGTTTTTCCGGCAGGAGGAACTGTGTCAGAAACAAACCAAATGAGGGAATCGAGATGGATAGACAGTACAGCGGCCTGCAGATCACAGAAAGGGGGGCTGATTTTATAAAAGCCATGTACCCCTACAGAAGTCCAATATTTCATCAGGAGCATCTTGCGTCTCCGTTCAAGGTGGTTCTGGGGGAAAACCATCTCAAAAGAAACTTTCTGGAGAGCATGGGTGTTGATACTGCCCCATTAACCGGACAGCAGATTGATGATCGTCTGGTATGCGCAACAAGCTCACACGCCGATCAGCTCCACGGTAAGACTGTTATCGGTCAACAGGAGTGTAAAGATATCCTGCTGGCCAGTGCCATGTTTACCTTTCATGATGATCGGAATTCGGTCAACCAGCTTGTTGCCCAATACCCGGATCTGGCGGATTACAACCCGTTGAGTGAAGAGAATGAATTTATAACCCTGCCTAAAATCAATCTAATGAATCAACAGATTCGCCCCAGACTTGAGATGATGCTTTATATCATGGGGGGAAGCGTCAATAAGCCAATTCCCAATCCGGAACAGCTCTCTTCAGAGATTCAGGCAGCCCTGTACAGTTTGAATCTTACCCCGGCCAAACGTGCCCTAGTTGATGAGTGGATCGCAAATAGGTATCTGTCGAGAACATCCGAAAGTACTATTGGCCGCACCCTGGCAGAATTACTGCTCAGACTGGGGTTGGATGATACGGCTCATAAAACCATTGAGCCTATGCTGCTAGCGATTGAACAACACAGGCGTACAGTGGCCATTGAAGACGGCGATGAGTCAGATGGCTGCAGCCTGTCCAACGAAAGTGTGAGCCCGGAACCAGAGCAACCCAAAGACACCAAGAGCAAAAGATCAAGACAAAAAAAAGCCCAGCCCTATGATCTCAATCAGTCAGAAACCGTTCGACGAAGAAGCCTGCGCCTTCAGTCACAAAACCTGACCAAGAAGACGCTGTAACTTAGTCTAAAAGGAAAGTCATTCAGGCTGTGGGAACCTCCCTCAGCCTGATTATTTTAAGGCCGCAGATACAGCTCAAAAATCATTTTTTCTACGGTACAGTCAAAATCAAACATGGCATTGATGGTCACCCGGCCATCATCCTGACTCACTACCTTATTCACCTTACAGGTTTTAGAGATGTCTCTGGCCCGCTGCTCCAACCTGTTAAAGTCATCATTCAGCTCCGATTCCTTCTTGCCCGCCAACAGACATTCATAATGCGTGTCGCCGGGAAGAATCACTTCACCAATCTCAAGACAGTGGTCAGCAACAACCTCGATATCCGTGGTATTCATGATGGTGCTCGTCATAAAGAAACCTCCAAGGGTCTTGGTTCCAGATCCGATTGATAATAGAACCAGACACCACGGGCTGCTTACCACCTTGAATGTCCAGTGTTGTATATCCGCTTAACGTGTCCGCAGATAATGATTTTTCACCATGGCATTGAGCAGTACATCAGAACTTTTCAATGCAAATGATAGGGGCTGTGCCAGCTCGCCAAACAGTGGCACACCGCCACCGAGAACCACAGGCACTGTGGTAATAATCATTTCATCGATCAGATCTTCCTGCAGAAAGCTCTGCACGGTTTTGCCGCCATCGATATAGAGTGTCTTATAGCCACGACTATTCAGCAGAGCGACCAGATCCGCACAGGTGGACTGTTCTTCGACCTTAAGCAGCTCTGCTTTGTCTTGGTAGGCTTCGGGTATGGACGACAATGTGCGGCTGACAACAAATACCGGTTTACTGTACGGCCATGGGCAGTCAAAACCACACACGGTTTCAAAGGTGTTTCGCCCCATGATCAGTGCATCAATGCTGTCCATAAAGGCGGCAAAGCCAAAATCGTCATGATCAGGATTAGGGACACAGTGCAGCCAGTCCAGTCCACCGTCACGGTCGGCAATATAACCATCAATACTGGCGCCAAGGTAAAGAATATTAGGCATCAACAGCATCCTCAAAAAGTTACAAATGAAAAGAAAGGGCCCTGAGGCCCTTTGCTATTAACGTTCGCTCAAAAAAGCATCCACATCGGAGCGCAAAGGAATCGAGGTTTGTGCACCATGCTTCATCACCGACAAGGCGCCACAGGCATTGGCAAAGCGTATCGCCTCGTTGGCTGACAGGCCTTCGGACAAAGCCACAAGGAAACCGCCGTTGAACGTGTCACCGGCAGCCGTGGTATCAACTGGCTGTACTTTGAAGCCGGAAATCAGTTCACGCTGTACAGTCGCTTCAATCTTCTGAGACAGAAATGCACCAGAACTGCCCATAGTGATTAGCACGGTTTGAATTCCCTTCCCGTGCAGCAGATCAGCAGCCTGAGAAGCACTATCAAAATCATGGACCGCAATTCCGGTCAATACTTCGGCTTCGGTCTGGTTCGGGGTGATGATATCCACACAGGAGAGCAGCGTATCGGAGAGAGCTCGTGCGGGTGCAGGATTCAACACCACTGTCGTACCGCTTTCTCTAGCAATAGTTGCTGCGGCCTGAATACCGGACTCCGGTGTTTCCAGCTGCATCAGCAAATAATCAGACTCAATGATGGCATCCTTGTGCGTCTGCACAAACGCTTCATCAAGACAGTTATTCGCCTCGGCGGCAATACCAATACAGTTCTCGGCCTTGTTATCAACAAAAATAAGCGCCACGCCAGTATTGACTCCTGAGACCAACGACACAGCATCAATATCAATGCCATCAGCAGCAAAGCCTTTCACCATCTCATGGCCAATACCATCCTCTCCGACACAGGCCATAAAACGGGTTTGTCCGCCCAGACGGGCACAGGCCACAGCCTGATTCGCGCCTTTGCCACCCGGGATAACATTGTAAGACGAGCCGGTAAGGGTTTCGCCGGGGCGGGGAAAGTGCTCAAGGCGAAGAACGTGGTCAGCATTCACACTGCCCAGAACAAGAATATTTTTCATTGGATTGGTCATAAAAACACGAGGGGTGATGACGACTGAAGGGTGAGCGATCAAAACACGATTTGACCGGAGCGTTGGATCAAATAGTACCACCAACTGCAACAACAGGTATCTTGATTCGCATCAAGGCTCAGATATGAAAAAACCCGCACAGCCTGAACAGCCATGCGGGTTGGATGTGAAATATGAGTGAGACGTCCCTGTCTCAGACCAGTGTCTTACACCAGATCAAAACGATCAGCGTTCATTACCTTGGTCCAGGCCGCAACGAAGTCACGGACAAATTTTTCCTGGTTATCGTCCTGGGCATACACCTCCGCATAAGCGCGCAGAATAGAGTTGGAACCGAACACCAGATCAACACGGGTCGCAGTCCACTTCACGGCACCGGTCTTGCGTTCAACGATCTCATACAGACCATCTTTCACCGGCTTCCAGGAATAAGCCATATCGACCAGGTTCACGAAGAAGTCGTTGGTCAGTGCGCCTTCACGGTCGGTGAACACACCATGCTTGCTGCCACCATGGTTGATGCCCAGCATACGCATACCACCCACCAGCACGGTCATCTCGCTGGCAGTCAGACCCAGCAGCTGAGTGCGGTCCAGCAGCATCTCTTCGGCGCTGACAATATAGTCGCGCTTCAGCCAGTTACGGTAACCGTCGTGTACCGGCTCCAGCCACTCGAAGGATTCCGCATCGGTCTGTTCGTCAGTCGCATCACCACGACCCGGTGCGAAAGGTACAGCGATATCGAAACCACCCGCCTTGATCGCCTGCTCCAGACCGACATTACCAGCCAGTACGATCATGTCAGCAATGCTGGCGCCTGCCTCAGCGGCAATCGGTTCCAGAGCAGCCAGCACCTTGGCCAGACGCCGAGGCTCGTTACCTTCCCAATCTTTCTGAGGTGCCAGACGAATGCGGGCACCATTGGCACCACCACGCTTGTCGGAGCCACGGAAGGTACGGGCGCTGTCCCATGCGGTTGCCATCATTTCGCTGGCGGTCAGACCACAGGCTGCGATCTTGGCTTTCACCGCATCAACATCGTAACCGGTGTTGCCGGCAGGGATCGGGTCTTGCCAGATCAGATCTTCCTGTGGCACTTCCGGGCCGAGATAGCAGGCTTTTGGTCCCATATCACGGTGAGTCAGCTTGAACCAGGCACGGGCAAACACTTCAGAGAAGTACGCCGGATCATTCAGGAACCGCTCGGAGATCTTGCGGAAGCCCGGATCCATACGTACGGCCATATCGGCATCAGTCATGATCGGGTTATGACGGATGGAAGGATCTTCCACGTCAACCGGACGATCTTCTTCAGCAATACCGATTGGCTCCCACTGCCAGGCACCGGCCGGGCTCTTGGTCAGCCACCAGTCATACTTGAACAGCAGCTCAAAGTAACCGTTATCCCACTGGGTTGGCTTGGTGGTCCAGGCACCTTCGATACCGCTGGTCACGGTATCACGGCCAACACCACGGCCATGCTTGTTCAGCCAGCCCAGGCCCTGGTCTTCCAGCTCTGCACCTTCTGGATCCGCACCCAACAGAGCAGCATCACCATTACCGTGACACTTACCGACGGTATGGCCACCAGCGATCAGGGCAACTGTTTCTTCGTCGTTCATAGCCATGCGTTCAAAGGTCACACGCATGTCCTGAGCGGTTTTCAGCGGATCAGGATTACCGTCAACACCTTCCGGGTTCACGTAGATCAAACCCATCATTACTGCAGCCAGAGGGTTTTCGAGGTCACGCTCACCAGAATAACGGCCGCTGGTGTCACTGGATTGCAGCCACTCTTTTTCAGAGCCCCAGTACACGTCTTTTTCTGGATGCCAGATATCGGCACGGCCAAAGCCGAAACCAAAGGTCTTCAGACCCATATCTTCATAAGCGACAGTACCGGCATAAACCAGCAGGTCAGCCCAGCTCAGCTTGTTGCCATACTTTTTCTTGATCGGCCACAGCAGACGACGGGCCTTATCCAGGTTGGCGTTATCGGGCCAGGAGTTCAGCGGCGCGAAACGCTGGTTACCGGTGCTGGCACCACCACGACCATCAGCGGTACGGTAGGTACCGGCCGCGTGCCAGGACATACGGATAAACAGTGGACCGTAGTTGCCCCAATCTGCTGGCCACCAGTCCTGGCTGTCTTTCATTACATCTTTAATATCTTGCTTCAGGGCCGCGAAGTCCAAAGTCTTTACGGCTTCGCGGTAATCAAAGTCCGACGCCATCGGGTCAGTCTTGGTATCTTGCTGGTGCAGAATGTCCAGATTCAGGGACTTCGGCCACCATTCCATAACGGACATACTGCTTTCAGTCGCACCACCGTGCATAACCGGGCACTTGCCACCATGATTTACATTGCTTTCGTTCATTATCCCGTTCTTCTTTTGGGTTAAAGCGTAATCATTATCAATTGTGGCGACTGCTCAGGTTTTGACCTTAATCAAGATTTACCACCTAAAAATCAGCATAAATCCCTTATCTTTAGCGGGTTGCGAACTATTTCTGATAACTACACAAACCTACACTTAAATATATTTCGCGACAAAGAAACACATCTTGGAACAATCAAATAACAGCAGTTTGATTTACGCTTCAATAAATATGAAAAGCCTGACTTCATCGCATTAATTCATGGAACCATCATTTCCCTATTAGCCATTGATTCTCCACTGCTGTTATTTAAAGTCAGCCACGTATACTCAGCTAAACGATCACCATAAAAATAAGCAATCACACCTATTTATTTTGCAATGCACCATGACTTTAACTAAACCAGCATTCTGCTCCTTGCCTTCTGTACAGATATCAAGACTCCCGTCCGGGGTTAGCGTAACCGCCTACGCGGTAGGATTTAACAGCGAAAGCGCGTTTATTGAGCGCTTTAAACAGGCGACGGGGATGACCCCGGGCCGCTACCAGAGAAAAGCCTGAACCTTATGCTGCACTGCACCCGGATACTGCCTTACACCCCGCCATTTCACTGGCCCAATATGCTGGCATTCTTTCAGCACCGGGCCATACCGGAGGTGGAGATTGTCTCCGGGGAAGCTTATCAGCGTACCATTAGGATCGATGATATCTGCGGCTGGTTTGCGGTGTCCCATCTGGATAATCAGCCAGCTCTGCAGCTAGAGATTCACCTGCAAAGCAGTGACAGGTTCCAACAGCAGGCCGACGAAATTGAACGACGGGTGCGCCGGATTATGGATCTTGATGCCCCAATGGATGAGATCAGTCGTGTTCTGGGGCAGAGTCCCTATCTCAGCAAGGCACTGACAGAGCATGCCGGCACACGCCTGCCCGGCTGCTGGGATATCTTCGAGTTTTCCATCCGGGCCATTCTCGGGCAACAGATCAGCGTCAAGGCGGCCACCACTCTGGCAGGCCGCATTACCCACACCTACGGCAACAAGGTTCCCGAAGGTTTTCCGGAAGGGCTTTCGTATCTGTTTCCTGATGCAGCAACACTGGCCCAACAGGATTTTGAAGGCATAGGTCTGACCCGTTCCCGCAAAGCGACACTGGTCAATCTGGCACAACGGGTGGCTGCCGGGGAACTGTTGCTCAATGCCGAGCACGGGCTGGACGACTTTGTGCGCAGAATCGTAAAAGAGCCGGGTATTGGTCCGTGGACGGCCCACTATCTGGCCATGCGTGGCCTGAGCCAGTCGGATGCCTTTCCAGCCAGCGATCTCGGCGTGCTCAAAGGCCTTGCCGATAACGACATCCTGCCCAAACCCAAACAGGTGGAAGCGATTGCCGAGCAATGGCGTCCGTGGCGTGCCTATGCGGCCATTTACCTGTGGCAGAGTCTGTCGTGAACATTTTATTCATTAACCGTTGAAAGGAACTGTATGTACGCGGTTATTTTTGAAGTACAAATCAAGGAAGGTTGTCAGGATACCTATCTCGCTTTGGGTGCCAAAATGCGTGAAAAGGTCGGCAGCTATGAAGGGGTTATCTCCGCTGAGCGTTTTACCAGCGTCGTCACCGAAGGCAAGATCTGTAGTCTGTCTTACTGGGAAAGCGAAGAAGCCATTGCCCGCTGGAAGCAGGATATGGAACACCAGATGTGCCAGCGGGAAGGCCAGATGTCGCTGTTTGAGGATTACCGTATCCGCATCGCCAAAGTGGAGCGGGATTACTCAATGCCAAAGCCTCATTGAAAGAATTTAACCGCAAGCAACGGAGTGTCCTAAAACAGAGTCAGATCTATGCTGACTTCGGTACAACAAGGAAGCCTGTTCATGGTGGCCAAAGCTTCAACTCACGCAGCACAGACCGTGCTTGCAGACCCACGCTGGCAGATGATTGTAAATCGTGATGCCAGTGGGGACACTCTGTTTGTTTACGGTGTAAAAACGACAGGCATCTATTGCCGGCCAAGCAGCTGTACCCGGCTTCCAAAACCGGAGAATGTGGTTTTCTTCGATTCCCCGGAAGCCGCCGAAGCCGCGGGCTTTCGGCCGAGCCTGCGTAACGCCAGAGATAAATCGGAAATACTGCGTCAGCATGTACAGTTGGCAGAAGCCGCCTGTCGGACTATTGAGCAGAGTGAGAGCTGCCCGACACTGAATACGCTTGCGGCTCAGGCTGGCCTGAGTCCTTATCACTTTCAGCGAGTGTTTAAATCCGTGGTAGGACTCAGCCCAAAAGCCTACGACACCGCCTGGCGAGCACGAACCATCCGTACCCAGCTTCACGGTCAGCAGAGCATTACTGAAACCATCTACAGCGCCGGGCTGAGCTCCAGCAGCCGCTTCTATGAAAAGTCACAGCAGATGCTGGGTATGCGCCCCAAAGATTACAAGGCTGGCGGCAACAACACTGATATTCACTTTGCCGTGGGTGAATGCTCACTGGGCTCGATTCTGGTCGCGCAAAGCCGTAAAGGTGTGTGCGCTATTTTGCTGGGTGACGATCCTGATCAGCTGGCCAGGGATCTGCAGGATATGATGCCGAAAGCCAATCTGATTGGCGGAGACAGTGAGTTTGAACAAGTCATTGCTCGTGTGGTTGGTCTGATTGAAACACCGACCAAAGCTTTTGACCTGCCGCTGGATATTCGTGGTACCGCCTTTCAGGAGCGGGTCTGGCAGGCACTGCGCAATATTCCACCGGGGACCACTGTCACCTATACCGAGATTGCCGAACAGATCGGTCAGCCCAGTGCCGTAAGGGCCGTGGCCAATGCCTGTGGTAAAAACTGCCTTGCGGTTGCGATTCCCTGCCATCGGGTGATTCGCAGTGATGGTTCACTGTCAGGTTATCGCTGGGGCGTGGAACGGAAGCAGCAGTTACTGCACCGTGAGAGCCATCCTTAATTATTATGGTTCAAAAGCAACAAAAGCCCACTATCGGGCTTTTGTTACTTAAAGGGTTAACAGATCAGGTCACTGACTCGGGAACCTCTTCCTTCTCCTGACTTCCAACCCGCTGCTTGCGTTGCTTAACAGGATTGATAACCGGCTGAGGTCGGTAAGCGGGTACTTCCACAACCTCTTCCATATCAGTGCGCAACTGTTGCAGACGGCGCTTCTCAGCCCTGCGCAATACATACCAGGTCACAAAGGCTGCCAGTGAGACGGCCATAATAATCAAAGTCGCCAGGGCATTGATCTTCGGACTCACCCCAAGACGTACTGAGGAGAACACTACCATTGGCAATGTTGTCGCACCTGGCCCGGCAACAAAGCTGGAGATCACCAGATCATCCAGTGACAGAGTAAACGACAACAACCATCCTGCCGCCAGCGCCGGAGCAATGGCTGGTACCGTGATAATAAAGAAGGTCTTGAACGGGGTTGCGCCCAGATCCATCGCGGCTTCTTCCACCGACCGATCCACTTCCCGCAGACGGGATGAAATCACCACCGTCGCATAAGCTGCGCTGAAGGTGACATGGGCAATCCAGATGGTCAGCATGCCCCGCTCTGCCGGCCAGCCAAAGCCCTGAGCCATACCGACAAACAGCAACAACAGGGACAGACCGATAATCACATCCGGCATAACCAGTGGCGCGGTGATCATACCGGAGAACAATGTCCGGCCGCGGAACTTGTTGAAGCGGGTCATTACAAAAGCCGCCATAGTTCCGAGCACCACTGCCATGGTGGAGGAATAGAAGGCTATACGCAGACTCATCCAGATAGCACCGAGAATCTGATCGTCCTCCAGCAGCGCCAGATACCACTTGGTGGACCAGCCCGCCCAGACTGTTACCAGTCGGGACGAGTTAAAGGAGTAAATAATCAGGATCAGCATCGGCAGATACAGAAACAGCAGACCGCCTAGAAAAACGCCATTGGTAAAAGACAGTTTCTTCATTATGCAGCCTCCAGCTCTTTCGCCTGCTGGCGGTGAAAAATCATGATCGGAATGATCAACAGCAGCAACATCACCATTGCTAGGGAAGCGGCCACAGGCCAGTCGCGGTTATTAAAGAACTCCTGCCACAACACCTTACCGATCATCAGGGTGTCCGGACCACCCAGCAGCTCTGGAATCACAAACTCACCTACCGCCGGAATAAACATCAGCATAAAGCCAGCCAGAATTCCGGCTTTGGACAGTGGCAGAGTAATGGTCAGGAAGGCTTTCCACGGCGGGCAGCCAAGATCAGCCGCAGCCTCCAGAAGGCTTTGGTCGTGTTTAATCAGGTTGGCGTAGATCGGCAGAATCACAAACGGCAGATAGGCGTATACCATGCCGATATAAACGGCAAAGTTCGTATTCATCATCGGGATAGGATCAGTAATGACTCCCAGAGAGATCAGCGCGTTATTGATCAATCCCTTATTACTCAGCAGCCCCATCCAGGCATAGATACGGATCAGAAAGGATGTCCAGCTGGGCAGGAGGATCAACAGCAGCAGAGTTGTCTGCATATGGGCTGGCGCACGGGCCATGGCGTAAGCCATCGGATAGCCCAGCAGCAAGGCCATCAGGGTTGCATTCAGGGCGATCTGAATCGAGCTCAGATAGGCAGCAGCGTATAGATCA
Organism: Parendozoicomonas haliclonae; assembly: GCF_900174585.1. Classification (GTDB taxonomy): domain Bacteria; phylum Pseudomonadota; class Gammaproteobacteria; order Pseudomonadales; family Endozoicomonadaceae; genus Sansalvadorimonas; species Sansalvadorimonas haliclonae. The sequence continues at coordinate 56,496 of NZ_FWPT01000016.1, forward strand.
TCATCAAGAAGGAACAGGTAGTTGCCCAGATTCAGAACAATATTCAGGCTTTCATCAGCATATTCGACCACGCTCGAATACGGCGGAATCGATATCTGCATCTCGGCAAAACTGATCTTGAGCACGATGGCAAACGGGATCAGGAAAAACAGCAGCAACCACAGAAACGGGATGCCTATCAGCGTACGACGGCCCAGAGAACCGGACAGCCGTTGAACAAATGCACTCATACGGCCTCCTTTACTGGTTCAGTACCACTGGGCTGCTTTCGTCCCAGCACACATAGACCTGATCATTCCAGGTCGGGTGATGGCTGTGACGCTCGCTGTTTACCATGGTGGACTGCACCACCTGACCGGACGGCAGTCGTACGTAATAGACCGAGTGCGTGCCAAGGTAGGCGATATCGTCAACGACACCGGACGACCAGTTTTCATTGCTGGCAGGCTTGCTGTGCTGAAGCATGGTTTTCTCAGGACGCACCGCAACCCACACCTGCGGGTTTTCCAGATTGGTGGCGATACCGTGGCCGATACGCACCGGTGCATCGAGGAGATGGGATTCAATCACCGCATGGTCAGCTTCATCGGTCACGATAGAGCCTTCAAAAATATTGCAGCTGCCGATAAATTCGGCGGTCATGCGGCTGTTCGGGCTTTCGTAAATATCTTTGGGGGAACCAGTCTGGACAATTTCGCCGTGATCCATAATGCCGATACGGTCGGCCATGGTCATGGCTTCTTCCTGGTCATGGGTTACCATCAGACAGGTAACACCCACATCTTCAATAATATTGACCAGTTCCAGCTGCATCTGGGTACGCAGCTTCTTATCCAGTGCCCCCATTGGCTCATCGAGCAACAGCATCTGTGGTTTCTTGGCCAGGCTTCGCGCCAGGGCCACTCGCTGACGCTGGCCACCGGAGAGTTGATGAGGTTTGCGGCGGGCATACTGGGTCATGTGCACCAGATTGAGCATCTCCTCAACCCGGGCCTTGATTTCGCTCTTGCTAAGACCATCCTGCTTCAGGCCGAAGGCGATGTTCTGCTCCACATTCATATGGGGGAACAGCGCATACGACTGAAACATCATATTAACCGGGCGCTGATATGGCGGCAGGTCGGTTATATCCTGTCCATCGAGAAGAATACGACCCGATGTCGGCTTTTCAAAACCGGCAATCATGCGCAGCAGTGTTGATTTTCCGGACCCAGAGCCGCCCAGCAGGGCAAAGATCTCCCCCTTGCGAATATCCAGCGACACATCATCAACGGCATAAACACCATCGAAGGTTTTGGTGATCGTCTGTACCTGCAGAATGGCAGGCTTTTCAGGCTGTCTGGAAGGAGTATCAACATCAACTGTCATGCTGCTTTCTCTCGTTATTTTTATTGTTCTAACTTCTGTTTTTATCAAACGGATGGGAGGGGTTGCCCCCTCCCATCTCCTCTGGCTTTTTATTTGCCGGTCGTGACCTTGGTGAAGGCACGGTTGATCACACGATCAATCTTTGGTGGCAGAACATCGGAGATGTACAGGTTTTTCTTGGCTTCCGCTGTCGGATAGATACCCGGGTTGCCGGTAATCTCGGCATCCACATACTGCTCAGCTGTTTTCACGGCACTGGCATAGGACACGTAGTTCTGGATGTCGGCCATCACCTTGTCTTCCATTAGGTAGTTGATGAAGGCATAGGCCTCATCCACATTCTCGGCATCTTTTGGAATGGCCAGCATATCGAACCAGGTCAGTGCGCCCTCTTTCGGGATCACATACTCAACAGTAATGCCCTTATCGGCTTCATCAGCACGATCAGCGGCCTGCAGTACATCACCGGACCAGCCTACGGAAATGCAGACATCACCATTAGCCAGATCAGTGATCAGCTTGGAGGAGTGGAAGTAAGTGACGTGCGGGCGAACGGAGGACAGCAGTTCCTGCGCCTGGGCGTAATCTTTCTTATCGGTGGAGTTCGGATCCAGGTCGAGGTAGTTCAGTGCTGCCTGCATCATTTCCGTTGGTGCATTCAGCATGGTCAGGCCACACTCCTGCAGCTTGCTCGCATACTCTGGCTTGAACACCAGATCCCAGCTATCGACCGGTACATCGCCACCTAGGTGCTTGGCAACCAGATCCGGGTTGTAGCCCAGACCAGTGGTGCCCCAAAGGTAAGGGATGGCGTGCTGGTTGCCCGGATCAAAGCCTTCAACCGTAGACATAATCTCGGTATCGAGGTTCTTCCAGTTTGGCAGCTTGCTGCGATCCAGAGTCTGGAACACGCCTGCCTTAATCTGCTTGGCCATAAACGACGCAGATGGAACAACAATATCATAGCCGGTCTTACCGGACAGCAGCTTGGCTTCCAGCACTTCGTTGGAATCAAAAACATCGTAAACCACCTTGATGCCGGTCTTGGCTTCAAAGTTGGCGATGGTGTCTTCAGCGATGTAATCCGACCAGTTGTAAACATTCAGAACCCGCTCTTCAGCGAGTGCTGTCGTGCTGACCACAGGGATCAGTGCACAACTTGTGGCCAGTACCGTCAGTCCTGTTTTCAGTTTTGCCCCAATTCTGCTCATTGGATCATCCTTTTTGTTGTTGTTTTATTATTCTTTTTACTGCTTCGGGTACTGCTTAAACCCACTCTGGAAGCGTTAGCCGCCAGAGTGAAGAGCTTCAAAGGTCAGGTCAAGAGCCAGTCGGGCCTTATCAATCAGTTCATCAATCTCACTACGGGTAATGACCAGCGGTGGGGAGATGATCATGGTATCGCCAGTGGCGCGCATCACCAGACCATTCTGGAAGCAGAAGTCCCGGCACAGGGCACCAGCTGTCGCCTTGTCATCAAAGCGGGCATTGGTGCCTTTGTCTTTCACCAATTCCAAAGCACCAACCATGCCAACACCGCGGGCTTCACCCACCAGCGGATGCTCACCCAGTTCTGCCCAGCGCGTTTGCAGATAAGGACCGGTTTCTTCCTTCACCGTCTGGATAATGTTCTCGTTTTCCAGAATCTCCAGATTAGCCAGCGCTACAGCCGCAGCAGCCGGGTGCCCGGAGTAGGTATAACCGTGGTTGAAGTCACCACCTTTATTAACCACATCCATAACCCGGTCGGAGATCATCACACCACCGATCGGCAGGTAACCAGACGACAGTCCCTTGGCAATTGGCATCAGATCCGGCTGCAGATCAAAGTAGTTGGAACCAAACCATTCCCCGGTACGGCCAAAGCCGCAGATCACTTCGTCCACGACCAGCAGAATGTCGTATTTGGCGAGGATCTTTTTGATCTCCGGCCAGTAGCTGGCAGGAGGAATAATGACCCCACCAGCACCTTGAAAAGGCTCGGCGATAAAGGCCGCCACCCGATCTTCACCCAGCTCCTGGATTTTCGCATCCAGTGCCTGCGCCGCTTTGATACCGAACGCTTCCGGAGACATATCCTGCCCTTCACCGAACCAGTACGGCTGCTGGATATGACAGATGCCTTCAATAGGCAGACCGCCCTGCTTGTGCATGGGCTTCATGCCACCGAGGCTGGCACCCGCAACAGTAGAACCGTGATAGGCATTCTCACGGCTGATAATAATGTTCTTATCAGGCTGGCCCTTGGTGGCCCAGTAGTGACGGGTCAGACGCAGAACGGTGTCGTTGGATTCAGAGCCGGAGCCGGTAAAGAAGACATTATTCATATGTGCCGGCGCAAGATCAGCCAGCTTTTTAGCCAGCTCGATTGCGGGAGGGTGGGCGGTTTTAAAAAAGCTGTTGTAGTAAGGCAGTTCCAGCATCTGCTGGTAGGCGACTTCGGCCAGCTCTTTACGACCATAGCCAACATTCACACACCAGAGCCCAGCCATACCATCGAGAATGCGGTGGCCTTCACTGTCTTCCAGATAAACGCCTTCAGCTTTGGTAATGACCCGGCTGCCCTCTTCGCCAAGGGCCTTGTGATCGGTAAAAGGATGAAAGTAATGATCACGATCCAGCTGCTGAAGGCGGGCCGTATCGTACTTAGAAGGTGAAGTCAGGTTTTTTGTCATTTTCTATCACAGTTCTTGTTCTTGTTCTTGTTGTTTTCAAAAGCAGTCAGTGCCCGGTCCGGCCACTCTCCGGCGCAGACACTGACGAGGAACGACAGCTGTGTGTCAGCCGTTACACGGTCGTCAGCAGATGCTGGCGCTCCCAGGAGCTGATCACCCGTTTGAAGTTCTGGTACTCGGCCCATTTCACCTCAACATAGGTTTCTACAAATACACTGCCCAGGGTCTCTTTCAGCGCTTCACTTTCCGACATCAGATCCAGTGCCGCTTCCAGATTCAGGGGCAGTTCGGTGACATTCTGTGCTTCATAGGCACTGCCAGTGGTCTGCTTGCTTGGATCACACTTGCGCTCCATACCCAGCAGACCCGCCAGCAGCGAACCGGCCAGAGCAAGATAGACGTTAGCATCAGCACCGGCCAGACGGTTTTCAACCCGGCGGGCTTTAGGGCTGGAATCCGGAATACGCAGGCTGGCAGTCCGGTTATCAACACCCCAGGCCAGATTCACCGGTGCGGACGTATCCGGCAGGAAACGACGGTAGGAGTTTACATTCGGCGCAAACAACGGCATCAGCTCGGGGATATACTTCTGAAGCCCACCAATAAAGTGATAGAAGGCTTCGGTCTCATTACCGTCAGCATCGGAGAAGATATTGTTGCCGGTATTGGCATCCAGAATACTCTGATGGATATGCATCGAGCTGCCCGGCTCATTGCTGATCGGCTTGGCCATAAAGGTGGCGGTAATGTTGTGCTTCAGAGCAGCTTCACGAACAGTACGTTTGAACACAAACACCTGATCGGCCAGTGCCAGTGGATCACCGTGACGGAAGTTAATTTCCATCTGGGCCGTACCCATTTCGTGGATCAGGGTATCGATATCCAGCCCCTGGGCTTCACTCCAGGCGTAGACATCTTCAAACATCGGATCGAATTCGTTGGCCGCATCAATGCTGTAGGCACGACCACCCACTTCCTGACGACCGGAACGGCCAACCGGTGCTTCCAGCGGAAAATCCGGATTCGCGCAGGGCTTGGTCAGATAGAACTCCAGCTCTGGAGCTACCACCGGCTTCAGGCCTCGGTCGCTGTACATTTCCAGCACTTTACGCAGCACGTTACGAGGTGCACGGGCAACTGGCTCACCTTCCTTGTCAAAGCAGTCATGGAGAATCATAACGGTAGGGTCGAGCGCCCAGGGCACCGGATAGGCGGCATTCTCATCAGGCTTCAGGATCATGTCGCCATCATTCGGGCTGGCCAGACTGTAGTAGACGTCATCGTCAACGTAGTCGCCGGTCACACCCTGCATAAAGATGGATTCAGGCAGGCGGATCCCCTGCTCCTGGATGAACTTGCCGGCGGGCATGATCTTGCCGCGGGCACAGCCAGTGAAGTCAGGGATGACACATTCAACCTCATCAACACCGTTTTCTTTCAACCAGGGGGATAACTTCTTCATAAATAACCTTGATTCTTTTCGTTCTTGTCGGCCTTCTCCAGAAACCCGTATATAAAGCCTGCCGGTTCCTGTTGGTACTGCTCTGCCAATCATTGTCGCCTATTGGCAAAGCCACCAGAATTTATGTTTGTTTTTTTTAACACCTCAGATGGAGTGAATGCAAGCATCTTGCCGCGTCCATTCTCAGGCCTGCGCGCCTCCACCGTAACAAACCAAACCAACCAAACCCTCTAGCATGGTGATCATGCTTTACTCAAAGCAGAGTACAGGTGTTAAAAATTAATTTCTGTATCTTTTGTTAACCAGTCGTGTTTTTCCGGATATTGTCGTACAGGGACGACAACCGGACGATATATTTTACACAATCAGACAAAAGCAAGCCTGCAGAGGAAAAACCTTTTCCCCGGCAGGCCTGCACCATTAAATAACTTCTTTCAGGCGGTGCCACAACATACCAAGAGCCAGCAGTGGCGAACGGAAATGCTTACCACCCGGGAAGGTCATATGCGGAATCCGGTTGAAGATATTCAAACGTCCGGCATCACCATGTATGGCTTCAGCCAGTATCCGGGCGGCCATATGGGTAGCATTCACCCCATGCCCCGAATACGCCTGAGCGTAATAAATATTATCTTCCAACAGGCCGATCTGCGGCATCCGGTTGGCACCAATGCCGAGCATGCCACCCCACTCATAATCAATCGCCGTATCTTTTAACTGCGGAAACAGTTTGAGCATTTTTGGTCGCATACTTTCAGTGATATCACTGGGGTGTCGGGCCGAGTAGTTACAGCGACCACCGAACAGCAGACGGTTATCCGCAGTCATCCGGTAGTAATCCAGCGCCACATCCATATCACAGACGGCAAAGTCCTGGGGCAGCACACTGTTGCACAGCTCTTCAGACAGAGGTTCAGTGGTGATGATATAGCTGCCCGCCGGCAACACCTTACCGGCCAGCTTGGGTTCCAGATCATCAATATAGGCATTACCGGCCAGCACCACCCGGCCAGCCTTCACCTGACCTTTCGCGGTATACACGACGGGTTCGGCACCTTTCTGAACCCGAACCACCGGAGAGTGTTCATAGAAGCGTACCCCCAGCTTTTCAGCCAGCTCCGCTTCGCCCAGGCAAAGGTTCAGCGGATGCAGATGTCCGCTACCCATATCTACCATTCCGCCGAGATAGGCATCGGTATTGACGATAGAACGAATCTCGTCCTGATCTATCAGACGGGTTTCCTCACCGTAACCAACCTGCTGCAACCATTCATAGTCTTCCCGCAGTTCAACCAGATGTTTCTTGCGCTTGGCCGCATCGCAGTAACCCATTTTCAGATCACAATCGATGTTGTGCTCGGCGACCCGATCCCGCACCAGCCTTACCGCTTCAAAACCCATCTGGTCGATGGCATCCACACCATCCTGACCAATCACATTGCGAAACTGATCGGCCCCATGGCCAATACCACGGATCAACTGTCCACCATTACGACCGGTCGCCCCCCAGCCAATCTTGCGAGCTTCCAGCACCACCACACTGTAACCGCGCTCGGCCAGCTCCAGTGCTGTCGCTACGCCGGTAAAGCCGGCACCGATAATACAGACGTCGACGGTCACTTCGCCTTCGAGTGCCGGATGATTCGTTTCCCGATTGGCAGTCGCCGCATACCAGGATGCGGCGTGCTGATCAGAATGAATGGGCGCTTTTTCCTTGATCATACAATTCTCCTTTCTCCATCCTGACCATTAACCAAGAGAGATCCAGGTCGCCTTGAGTTCGGTGTACTTGTCAAAGGCATGCAGGGACTTGTCACGACCGTTACCAGACTGCTTGAAGCCACCAAACGGTGCGGTCATATCGCCGCCGTGATAGGTGTTCACCCACACCGAGCCAGCGCGCAGGTTACGGGCACAACGATGAGCCTTGCCCAGATGGGATGTCCAGACCGAAGCTGCCAGACCATAGTCGGTTTCATTGGCAATACGCATGGCGTCGTCTTCATCTTTGAACGGGATAACGCTCAGTACCGGGCCAAAGATCTCTTCCTGAGCGATACGCATGGAGTTGTTCACATCGGCAAACACCGTTGGTGCAATATAGAAGCCACCGGTTTCCTCACGAATACGTTCTCCACCAGCGACCAGACGGGCACCTTCCTGCTTACCGGCTTCGATATAACCCATCACGGTGTTCAGCTGGATATTATCGACGATAGCACCAACGGTCGTTTCCGGATCCAGCGGATTGCCTGGCTGCCAGCTATCTACATGCTGCAGAACCTTTTGCAGGAATTCATCATAAATGCTCTCTTCTACCAGCAGGCGGGAACCGGCAGTACAGACTTCGCCCTGGTTATAGAAGATGGCCAGTGCCGCCATCTGGGCAGCCGCATCCAGATCATCGGCATCAGCGAAAACAATATTCGGGCTCTTGCCACCGGCTTCCAGCCAAACCCGCTTCATATTGGACTGGCCGGCGTAAACCATCAGTTGCTTGGCCACTTTGGTGGAACCGGTAAAGGCCAGACAATCCACATCCATATGTTCCGCCAGCGCCTTGCCTACGGTATGACCAAAGCCCGGCAGCACCTGAAACACACCATCCGGGATACCGGCGGCCTTGGCCAGTTCTGCTACACGAATAGCTGTCAGTGGTGACTTCTCGGAAGGCTTGAGGATAACACTGTTACCTGCAGCCAGAGCCGGCCCTAACTTCCAGCACGCCATATTGAGCGGGAAGTTCCAGGGCACGATAGCAGCTACCACGCCAATGGCTTCCCGGGTCACCAGACCCAGCTCACTATCGGAGGTAGGAGCAACCTCGTCGTAAATTTTGTCGATCGCTTCGGCGTTCCAACGGATGCTGTTCACGCTGCTGGGGATATCATCACCGACACTGTCACCAATCGGCTTGCCCATATCCAGGGTTTCCAGCACGGCCAGCTCTTCCAGATTATCTTCCATCAGCTGGGCAAAACGCAGCAGCACCTGCTTGCGCTTGCGTGGTGCCATACGAGACCAGTCACCAGCCTGGAACACCTGACGGGCGACACTGACTGCCTGCTCGGCATCTTCCGCCTGACAGCTGGCAATGCTCGCCAGTGTGCGACCATCAATGGGGGAACGGCACTCAAAAGTCTCACCGGAAGCGGCATCACAGTACTGGCCGTTAATAAAAGCCTGACCATTAATAGAAAGGGTTTCTGCTTTTTCCTGCCACTGGGCAAAGGTAAGGGGCGCATGGCTCATAATGAACTCCTGAAGCGTCGGATCGCAGCCCCTGAGCAGTCCATTATTTCAAACGCTGTAAGGGCGGAAGCCGTTGTCATTGTTGTTATACGACTAGAAATCAATTAGCACTTTAATGAGACAACCAAGGGTTTGCAATCCATCAAAATGAAAAAACACCATTCTCTTGATTCTTTTCATAATGTTTGAAATATTTGACATCAAGAATAAATAAACACCACACAATAACAATAAAGAGAACAATCAGGAGACGCTCGATGAGCAACCTGTCACTTCCGGGAATGTCCGGTTCAAGGGCTGATCTTGAAGCCCTGTGGATGCCCTTTACCGCCAACCGTCAGTTTAAATCCGACCCACGCATGCTGGTTTCCGCCGAAGGCATGTATTACACCAGCGACGATGGTCGTCAGGTATTGGATAGCTGTGCCGGTCTCTGGTGTGTCAATGCCGGTCATGGTCGTCGACAGATTACTGAAGCCGTCAGCCAGCAGATTGTCGAGCTGGACTATGCCCCGCCTTTCCAGATGGGTCACCCAAAGGCTTTTGAATTTGCCAACCGGCTGATCAAACACACTCCCGGAGACCTGAACCACGTGTTCTTTACCAACTCCGGCTCCGAATCGGCCGAAACCGCCCTGAAAATCGCCCTCGCCTACCATCGCCTGCGCGGTGACAGTGGACGCCAGAAGATGATTGGCCGTGAACGCGGCTACCATGGCGTGAACTTTGGCGGCATCTCTGTGGGCGGCATTGCCAACAACCGCAAAAGCTTTGGTTCACTGGTGTCCGGTGTCGATCACCTGCCACACACCCTGAACATCAACCTCAACGCTTTTACCAAAGGCCTGCCGGAACATGGTGTGGAGCTGGCAGATGCTCTGGAAAGCATTATCACTTTGCACGACGCCAGTAATATTGCCGCTGTGATTGTGGAGCCGATGGCCGGCTCCGGTGGCGTAATCATGCCACCGCAAGGGTATCTCAAGCGGCTGCGGGAGATTACCGAGAAGCACGGCATTCTGCTGATCTTTGATGAAGTGATCACCGGCTTTGGCCGTATCGGGGAAGCTTTTGCCTCCACCCACTGGGGCGTAACACCGGATATGATTACCGCTGCCAAAGGTCTTACGAACGGCGCAGTGCCTATGGGTGCCGTGTTTATCAGCGAAAAGATCCATCAGACCTTTATGCAGGGCCCGGAAAACGCCATTGAGCTGTTTCACGGCTACACCTATTCCGGCCACCCGGTTGCAGCCGCCGCAGGTCTGGCGACACTGGACATCTACGAGCAGGAGAACCTGTTCCAGAAAGCCATCCAGATGGAAGATCTGTTCGCCGAAGCCCTGCACACCCTGAAAGACCTGCCGGGCGTGATTGATATTCGCAACAGTGGTCTGGTTGCCGCCATCGAATTTGCCCCTGATGACAACGCGCCCGGTGCACGGGGTTACCGCATCTTCCGGGAAGCTTACGACAAAGGCGTACTGGTTCGCGGTACAGGTGACATCCTGGCCATGTCACCACCACTGATTATTGAACCCAAGCATGTTGACCAGCTGGTCAGCACTCTGGAACACGCAATCAAGACCAAAAGTTAACGATTAATAATAAACGAACAAGAGCACGTAACAGTCATGAATCAGTACAACCATTTTATTCAGGGCGAACACACCGCCGCCAGTGAACGACAACAGCCGATTTTCAATCCGGCCACTGGCGAGCAGAGCGGACAGGTTTCTCTGGCCAGTGCCGCTGAAGCGGAAGCCGCTATTCGCCAGGCCAAAGCCGCCTTTCCGGCCTGGCGTGACACAACACCGCTCAGCCGTGCTCGCATCCTGTTCAAGTTCAAGGCACTGATTGAGCAGCATACCGATGAACTGGCAGAGCTGATTACCCGTGAGCACGGCAAGGTATTTGATGATGCCAAGGGCGAACTGACCCGAGGCCTGGAAGTCGTCGAGTTTGCCTGCGGCATCCCACACCTGCTGAAAGGCGAGCACACAGAAAATGTCGGACGAGCAGTCGATGGCTGGTCCGTTAATCAGCCTCTGGGCGTTGTGGCCGGTATCACTCCATTCAACTTCCCCGCCATGGTGCCTATGTGGATGTTCCCGATCGCCATCGCCACCGGCAACACCTTTGTACTCAAGCCTTCCGAGAAGAACCCGGGTGTTCCCATGCGTCTGGCCGAACTGCTGAAAGAAGCCGGCCTGCCCGATGGTGTCTTCAATGTGGTTAACGGCGACAAGGAAGCCGTTGATGTGCTGCTAACTCATCAGGATATTGAAGCGGTCAGCTTTGTCGGTTCCACGCCGATTGCCGAGTACATCTACAGCACCGCCTCCAATGCCGGCAAGCGCGTACAGGCTCTGGGCGGCGCCAAGAATCATATGGTGGTTATGCCGGATGCCGATCTGGATCAGACCGTCAGTGCTTTGATGGGCGCTGCCTACGGTTCAGCCGGTGAACGCTGCATGGCGATCTCCGTGGCAGTTGCTGTGGGTGATGTCGGTGACCAGCTGATTGAAAAGCTGAAGCCGCAGGTGGAAAACCTGAAAATCGGTAATGGCCTGGAAGGCGGCATGGAGATGGGCCCGCTGATCAGCAAGGAACACCGTACCAAGGTCGTTGGCTATGTGGATTCTGGCATTGCCGAAGGGGCCGAACTGGTTGTTGATGGCCGCAATCACACTGTTGATGGTCATGAGAGCGGTTACTTTGTCGGTGGCACTCTGTTCGACAAGGTGTCCACGGATATGACTATCTATAAGGAAGAGATCTTTGGTCCGGTTCTGTGCGTGGTCCGCGCCCCGGATTACCAGACAGCGGTTAAGATGATTAACGACCATGAGTATGGTAACGGAACCGCTGTCTTTACCCGCGATGGTGATACCGCCCGTCAGTTTGCCAATGAGATCCAGGTCGGCATGGTCGGCATCAATGTTCCAATCCCTGTTCCTATGGCCTTCCACAGCTTTGGAGGCTGGAAACGCTCTCTGTTTGGCCCGCTGCATATGCACGGACCGGATGGTGTTCGCTTCTACACCCGTAAGAAGGCAATCACAGCCCGCTGGCCAACCGGCATCCGCACCGCCAATGAGCAGAACGCTGGCTTTGTGATGCCAACCATGAAGTAAACCGGTATCACTTAAAGAACAACAGGAGCCCAGGCTCCTGTTGTTCTTTATATCCGTTAAAGATCATCAACAAACGACTGTGCCAGCCTGGCAATAACCGCTGCAGCCCGATCATTCAGATGAACGCAGTCGGTAAGAAAATAAAGCCCGTTAGCATCAGCAATCACATCCCAGCTCTGCCCAAGCACCCGATAACGAATGATCGCCTGCTCCATTAATCCGGCATCAATCTCACAATGGGATGAGGGCTCCTTCCTTTGCTGCAATTCACCCCAAAGGGTTTCATTCAGGGGTAGATAAGTTAATCCCTTTTCAGCAGCGATCTGTCGAATCAAGTTATTGTGCTCAGCAACAAGCTGATTAGCTCGGGAGCCTTCCGTCTCGCCAATGGGAGGCAGTGAAAAGATCGCTATCTGTGCATCCGTTTGATTTTGCAGCTTATCCACTAACCGGGTGAGGCTGTCAGTAAACAAGTCAAAATCCGGCTTGTGTGTTAACTGCCAGTGATCCACATAATACTGCACCCGGTCATCTGACAGCCGGGCCATCACATCATTGGAACCAATAAGGATAGTGACTGCTTTGGGTTGGCAGGCAATCACACTATCGACCCCCTGCAAGGCATTAAATGCCAAACGACTGTTAATACCGGCATTGATCCAGACCGCATCCGCTGCCTTATTGTTATGCGACAAGATCTGCACATAGTCACTGCTGACCCGGCCATGGGTCAGTGAATCGCCCAGGGCAACGAACTTTTCACCAGAAAAATCAACACACTGAGACGGCGTAGGATAAGGCTCTGCCCGTGAAACGCTATTGAGGTATTGATAAAGGCCGAAGAAAGCCGCCAATAGAGAAGCTACAACGACTGCAAAGGTTTTCATTATTTTGTTATCTGGCAGTTGACTGTCTATACGACAGTCAACTTAACACAAGCTCAGGCTGACAGACAGCAGGCTATCAGGACATTACCGCAACTGTCTTCAGAAACAGTTCTGCCAAAACAGTGTCGCCTACGCTTGTGTAAATCACATCCTGCTTAGGCTTACTGTTGGTTACCAGCTGCCAGAATTCCTCCTGACTGATGATGACCTTATTCTCGGTCTCAAAAGCTTCCACAAAGGCGGCCTCACCCTCGTGTTTTTGCAGATACCAGAGGCCACCGCATTCACCAGTTATTTCAATAATGAGATTACACTCAGCCTGCTCCAGCTTCTGATAGGCAACCGGTATGGCCTTAATAAAACAATCAATAATGGGCTGAAAATAGCGAGGCAGATAAAGGCAACCGGTTTGACCAACGGACAAACGAATCTGCATCTGGTGATGCCATTTCTCGGTATATTCACGGGCAATATCAAACCCGTTGGTTGAAACCTCTTCACCGGCCCAGGCTACGGAAAACATTGCTGACTCATCGGGATTCAACGTCTCAAGCAAAGTCACCAGTTCCGTCTCCGACTGACGCAGCATGCCTAACAGGATGCCTGGACTCAAACGACGTGTTGCCGCTATCCAGTCGCTGTTCATACGCTGGATAAACTCCACCAGATCCTGATAGGAATGAATGACGGGAGGTTCGGTAAAATAACCATCCCGCTGCATGGACAGCCGCCGCAACGAGGTATCCATAATATGGCTGGCCAGATCCTTTACGGTTCGCCCGGCCAGGCAGGTTTCCTGCTCCCACTGCTAAGGCGTCAGGGTTTCCAACAGAGAAAACAGCTCTTGATTAAGAGCCGGAAAGACATCCAAGACACGGATCATTGTTGTTACCTGCAAAATGCCATAAATGGAAAATCACAGGAAAGCAGATTCGATTCAATAGCGGTAAACCACAACCAAACAAGGCCGGAAAACCGGCCTTATTCAATGCATTACCAACATTAAACCGTTTTCAGCAACAGCTCGTATTCCAGCTGCGAAACCGTCCGCTCAAAATTGGCCAGCTCTTTTGCCCGCAGGGCATGGTAAAGCGCAACAAAGTCACCGCCCAGATAAGCTTTTAATGTGTCACTGCCTTCCAGCAGACGCAGCGCATCACGCAGATTATCAGGCAAAGATGGAGGATGGGCTTTGGTGGCATTACCACTGGTTGCAGGTGGCGGCACAATCTTCTGCTCAAGACCATAATGCACGCTGGCCAGAATCACCGCCATCACCAGATACGGGTTGGCATCCGCTCCCGGCACCCGATATTCCACCCGGGTATTTTCCGGATCACCAGCCGGGATACGCAAGGCCGTACTGCGGTTGTCATAACCCCAGGTGCCCGCCATCGGGGTATAGAACTCAGGACGGAACCGGCGATAGGAATTCACATTCGGAGCCAGCAACGCCATGGATTCTTCCATTAAGGCCAGCATGCCACCGACGACATGCTCTAGAGCCTGAGATACTGACCCGTCGTCGTTGATCAGAATATTATTGCCCTGCTGGTCCAGCAGACTGATATGCACATGCATGCCGGAGCCGGCCTGCTCACCGTAAGGCTTGGCCATAAAGGTGGCTTCCATACCCTGCGCCGCTGCCACCTGACGAATTACCCGCTTGAGCAGAATCGCCTGATCACAGGCCAGCACCGGATTATCAACATGGTGCAGATTTACCTCAAACTGCCCCGGCGCATATTCGGCAATAATGGAATCAGCCGGCAGTCCCTGCTCACGGGCCGCAGCAATCACAGCCGCAAGAAAATCAGCGTAGGCATCAAGACTGTCCATGGAATAAACCTGCGTATCCTGATCCCGCTCACCGGTAATCGCAGAAACCGGTGGCTGAGGAATACCATTCTCACGCTGCTTATCGACAAGATAGAACTCCATCTCGACTGCAGTCACAGCTGTCAAACCCAGGCTCTCAACCTGTCCAAGCGTTTTCACCAGAACTTGCCGGGGATCGGCAAAGAAAGGCTGATCTTCACGGTCAAACATAGTCATCAGCAGCTGGGCAGAACGGCCATTTTTCCAGGGTACTGTCGTCAGAGAGGAAGGAATAGGACGACAGCGGCAGTCAAAGTCTCCCTGCTCCAGACCAATGCCGGTCTCTTCTACTGTGTCGCCTTTAATATCGAGGGCGAACACCGAGCCGGGCAGAAATACCCCGTTCTTGAAAACCTTGCCGAGGCTGTCCCGCTCTATACGTTTGCCACGCAAGACCCCGTTCATATCTGCAATCAGCAGATCAATATGACCCACCTGGGCGTTACGGTTAAGGAAATCCTGCCAGCCGGAAACATCGACGGTCTCGACAGCTGTACGGGGGGCACTCTGAGTGTCTGCTGTGCTCATAATCTTTTTGCGCCTGTTTATTTATGCATCTGTGCAGGTGCTTTTTTGTTAGAAGAGCTCTGAAAGCTGTGTTGTTGTATTTATCAGAATGCGCAGAACTCTGCATCATTCAGGCTTACGCTACAGACTGACCACAAGTACACACCACAGGGTGTTAAGAAAAGCAGCCAAAATGTAAAAAATATCGTTCAATACTAGCGTGCGCGTAAAATAAAAACAACAAAGGAAGGATGTGAGGAAAGGTTGTCACTTTAGCCGGCACTGCTGACGGGAACATCGTTGTAGCGGGGCCGGCAAAAGAGGTCAGGCCATCAGAAGTTGGCCGGTGTCGTGCAGCTGATAAGCCGGCAATCTTCTTCGCCGGTATTACGGAAACGATGAGGACGGCTGCTTTCAAAATAATAGCTGTCGCCTGGACTGAGATGATATACCTCATGACCAACGGTCAGCTCCAGCACGCCGGCTACAACCATACCGGCTTCTTCACCTTCATGGGACAGCATCTCTTCTCCGGTATCGGAGCCAACCGGATAGACCTCATCCATAAATGACATGGCTCGATTGGAGCGATTCTTGCCGATAATTTTCATGGAGATATCGCCGGCATTCATCTCCAGCAATTCTTCTGCCCGGTAAATAACCGGCTCTTTGGCAATCACATCAATATCAGTGGAGAAGAATTCCACCAGGGACATGGGGATTCCGGAGAGCGTTTTTTTCAAGGAGCTTACTGACGGGCTCACACTGTTTTTCTCGATCATCGAGATAGTGCTGTTGGTAACACCTGCGCGTTTTGCCAACTCGCGTTGTGAAAGGCCATGCATTTTTCTGACCGCTTTCAAGCGGGCGCCAACATCCAAAATCTTCACCTCCTGTCCGACGACTCTTGTTCTGTAGCTTTGTGAGTGTTCATTATATGTAACATTAAACGCAGTAACCAAGCGCTTATCGCTGCCCAGTCTTACATAGAAGACAGAAAATCGAATTGGCCGCACCTTCCCAAAGAGAAAATGATTACAGCGAAAACATTGTTAAAACCAACAGCTCTGCTGAGAGAATCATTAGACAGAGGTTACTTACCACACAACACCGGCAATACAACATCAGCCCAGACATCCATTCTGGACAGAAAATATTCGGCAACAGGCCAGGAAATCGCTACCATGCCAAATGTAAAATAAAAACAACAAACCAGAGATTTTCCACCTTGAGAGCCGGGCAATTCTGGTCAGGAAGATAAATATGCACGCTGACAGCATCTATGCAGCGACCGCCCATACATTTCCCCAACCCCCACACCTGGTCGGAGAGCATAAGACTGATGTGGTTGTTATCGGTGCCGGACTGACCGGTATCAGCGCGGCTCTTGAACTGACCCTGAAAGGTTATAGCGTCAGCGTTCTCGAAGCTCATGATATAGGCTGGGGCGCATCCGGACGCTCAGGTGGCCAGCTGATTGTCGGCATCGCTGACAGCGTGGAAACCATGATCAGAACGATGGGCAAAGCTGATGCAAAGAAAGCCTTTGATATTTCTGTGGAAGCCATTCAACTGGTCAAAGACAGAGTAGCCCGGCACAACATTGACTGTGACCTGACCTCCGGTCAGCTGGAAGTTGCCTCGAAAGCTTCCCACGTTCGTGACTTTCAACAATCAGTCGACATTCACACGACGGAATTTAACTACCCTCTGCAGTTTAAAACCGCCGAGGAGATTACCGACATGACCGGTTCGCCGATTTACCATGGCGGCTGTTATGATCCGGCCGGCGGACATGTTCATCCACTGAATTACACCCTTGGTCTGGCCAGAGCTGCTGCCGAACTGGGTGTCCGTTTCTATGAACACTCTCCTGTTGTTGATATCAAACAACAGAAGCAGCCTCTAGTGATAGCAGACAAGGGCCAGATACGTTGTGACTATCTGGTGGTCGCCAGCAATGCCTACATTGATCGCCTGGTTCCTGATCTGGCCCGCTATATTCTTCCGGTTGGCAGTTATATCTGTGCCACTGAGCCGGTCCCGGACAATGTACTCAAAGACAATCCGGCTGTTGCCGACAGCAAGTACCTGCTCAGCTACTTCCGCAAGGATGTTGACGGTCGCCTGCTCTGGGGTGGGCGCACAGGTCTGACCCGGAATATGCCTGAAAATGTCAGACAGGTTATGACTAAACGTATCGAGCAGGCTTTCCCACAGTTAAAAGGCATCAGGATAGAAAAGCACTGGGGCGGAAATATTGCCGTCACCATGAACCGTATGCCGCACTTTGGCCGCCTGCAAAACAACATCTACTTCCTGCACGGTTACTCAGGGCATGGTATGGCTATGTCAGGTATGGGCGGCAAACTGCTGGCCGAGGCGGTAAGCGGTGATGCAGAACGCTTTGATCTGTTTACCCGTATCCGGCATAACCGATATCCGGGCGGAACATTGCTGCGCGCACCGGCATTGGCAGCGGCGATGATCTGGTTTGGTATCCGTGATGCTCTGGGTTAGAGAGCATCACACAAGAACAGATGTCAACCTGCCCTCTTCGCCTGGGCACTGGCAATGAAACGGCTGAACAGAGCTTTAGACAGAGGCAGCTCGGTCGCTTTCCACTCCGGGTGCCACTGCACGCCAACAAAGAAAGGATGTTCCGGCAGAGAGAAAGCTTCGACCAGACCATCCGGTGCCACGGCCTCAACCACCAGACGCGGGGCTACACTCTTCACACCCTGACCATGCAGAGAGTTCACCTGAAATTCTGTTTGATCCGGGAACCACTGACGGAACAGGCCGCCCTCCTGCAGGGTCAGTCCATGGGCAAAAGCGTACTTGATCTCATACTCACTCTCTTCCGGCTCCCGATGATCCAGATAGCCTGATAGCTCATGCACTTTCGGATGCAACTGACCGCCCAAAGCCACATTCATTTCCTGAAATCCACGGCAGATTCCGAAGATTGGAATCCCTTTGCCCAGGCACTGGCGAATAATAGGCAGGGACAAATCATCCCGGCCTTCATCGGTTGCGGGTTCTTCATGGGTGGCACCGTAATGACGCGGTGCGACATTGGAAGGACTGCCCGGCAGAAACACACCATCAACCATCGCCAGTAGCTGCTCACGATCAGCTTCATCACAACCTGCGGGAATCAATAGAGGCAGACCTCCATAATCACGGATCGCCTGCAGATAGAAATGGTTAACGGATTGAACCTGGTAGATTTTGACCGTCTTCTCGCAACTGATAACGCCAATAACAGGCTTATTCCCGGATTCACTCATAGCAGTGCAACTTCTTGTAATTATCGTGTTGTTGTCTGATATCCCGAATGACAGCTCGGAAAACGAACCATCAATGTTCAAAATATAAAACGGATGCTAATTCGCCCCACCACAAGGGTCAAATATAATTTACATCTGCAAGCTTAAAATGGCTAAATAGAATCAGTATTCAGCGCTAGAGAAATATTTTGTTCAGTATATCAAACACCAAGTCGTATACTGCACACTCGAATTTACCAAAGCCGGTAAAGAAAGAAGAACAAATAACCAGCTCGGGAGAGCAATAGAACCATGAGCAAAACACTGGCTGACCTGATCAACTTTGCCTCCATTGATACCCCTGTCGAAAAGTATCCAACAGATGCCGAACGCCTCGTAAAAGGCAATCCGGAGCAGAACAACCGTCTGCACTTCACTTCGAGCGATGACAAGTTTTTTGCTGGTGAATGGGGAGCTGAGGTTGGCTGCTGGAAGGTTCGTTATACCGAGAATGAGTACTTTCATATTCTCAGCGGCAAATCCATTATCCGTGATAATCAAGGTAATGAGCAGGTACTCACTGCCGGTGATAAAGTTTGTGTGCCTGCCGGGTTTGAAGGGGAATGGGAAGTTGTTGAGCCTACGCAGAAAATCTATGTGATCTATGAACCTTGATTCATTAGTTTTTTGAAGCTCCCTATAAAAAGCCTCGGTCATCACTGACCGAGGCTTTATGTTGTAAACCAATCAAGAATTACAAATTAATTCGGAACACGCGCTGCTTTTCCGTCAGCTTCACCGTTGCCCGTACGGCTCGACCATCCGGCGCCACCACTCTGATAATGTACTGCCCCGGGGGCAGTTGAATACCCGGCTTATACGACGGCTTGATATTCATAATCATGATTTTGGCATTCGGCACATTGGTCTTGATGGTCAGCGGATACAACCCCGGAATTGCCCTGGTCTTCACCGGCTTGACCTCTTCTCCACCAAAACGCTTGTCAAAACTGGCGATCGCCGGCTCTATCACTTTAAATGCCCGGGTTATACCCAATCCGTTATCAACCCCCTCCCCCATCGGCTGCATCATCGGCTGGGTTGTCAACAACCAGTGCAAAGCATGGGAGGTCAGGAATGAACTCTCTTCATCCACCTTATCGAGGAAGTAGTTCACCGCAGACTTTTCATCAGTGTACTTGTTGTCCCACAACATCACCGGCAGTACAAAGATGATCAGGAGAGGGGCGACTTTCAGCGCAGCTGCATGTGCCAACTTGTGATTTCCAGCCCCCTTCTTCATCACCCCGGAGACCTGTAGAAGAGCTACGGTTTTACCCGGCAGCTTGACCACAGTCAGGATCACCAGGAACAGGCTCAGGGACATTGAGATAGGCGGAATAATGGTCGCTCTCAGCGCCTGTTTGCCTTCGTGCTCCAGTGAGCCACCGTCGCCGAACTCTTTCTGCTGAGCCTTGAGAATACCGATAAATTCCCGGGTCTTGCGCTGAACATTCACTTCCAGCACATGCTGCTTGAACTGCACATTGTTCCAGTCTGCCAGCGTTGGTGACACATAGAAGTCACCCATCTCCTGCTTGATTCGGGCCTGGATCGACGGGTTCTTCTGGAAACTCAGCCAGCTCTGATTGGGTGGAATACGCAAGCCTTGTTTGGCCACTTCGCTGTTCCACTTTTTGTTCGCTTCCTCAACGACCTTGGCCTTCACTGCCCGATCAAACACACTGCGTTGATTCAGGGTCCAGTTAGACGGCAGTTTCAACCCTTTACCCACCAACGTCTTACGCGCTTTCTCGGATGTCACCTTGTGAACGCGGAAGTCATGCAAAGACTTGATACCCAGAGGATAACCGCCGCTTTCCCGCTCAAAGTTGGACCCCATATGTGCACGCAGCACATCTTTGTAGTGGTTCACATTGCTGGTGTAGGAGTAGGTATACTCCTTGAAGCCGCCATCACCACCGGTGGCTTTGTCCAGAGCCTGCATGGCTGTATAGACACCACCGGACAGTACCCCCATCGCCAGAGAGTTGAGGGCGTTGGTCGTGGTGGAGACTTTGCGGCGAATCAACCAGGCATTCGGCTCGATATAAGGCACGCCGCGGAGCTTGTTAAACATCGCGGATTCATAAACCAAGTGCGACAGGTAAGAGGTAAGCTGCGATATTGATGACTTTCGCTCGGCCGGAGTGAAGAACCATGCAATATCATCAGCTTACCTCCGAAGAAAGGTTTATGTTTTCTTT
>NZ_FWPT01000022.1 GCF_900174585.1 Parendozoicomonas haliclonae
CGAGCTGATGTGATGATATTCCATCATCTATGTATTCGCTGGCAATGATACGTTTCAGCTCTGGGCTGTATTTGGACATAAAAGTAACCCCCAATAATTGGGTGTCCAACTATTGGGGGTCACTTCATTAACCGGCCTTTTTCTTTGCAGATAATTCAATCAACAAATAAGCCTATACCCCTGAGACACTTTACAGCGAATAAGGTACGGTTTTATCTTCCTGACGAATAGTACTGTTAACCGCCACCGCTTCCCGTTGATATTCTGCGATAGCTACAGTGATATTATCCTTACCACCCTGTGCATTGGATTCATCAATAAACCGATAACAACATTCCAATGCAGGCCGGTGGGTAGCCAACATAAACTCGATACCATCATTGCTGAAGTATTCCGTCATACCATCAGAACAGAGTAATAACAGGCAATTCTCATCAAGATTAAATTCAGAAATAACAGGGTCAACCTGTTGATGAACACCAACCGCCTTGGTTAATTGATTACGGACTTTGCTGGTGCGGGCATCTTCTTCGGTTAATGAACCACTATCAATCATCTGTTGAACTACTGAATGATCCCGGGTGAGCTGATTCAAGCCATTATTAATTGTCCACATATAGGCGCGAGAATCGCCTACATGACCAACAATCAGCATCGATTCCCATACAATAGCTACAACAACTGTTGTGCCCATCTGCCGGAAAAGAGGCTGGGCAGTCTTACAATCCAAAATGGCCTGATTGGCATCCTTGATAGCTTGCAGAAGTTCAGATTTAAGGATTAATGGTTTCTGGTGCGGTGTGCAGGTGGCAAAGGTTTTGGTCTGAATAAAGTGAAGACGCTGGGAGATCTTCTCTATCGCCAACCGGCTGGCTGTCGCTCCACCGTGGTAGCCGCCCATACCATCCGCAACGATGATAAAGGAAAATGCGGCATGGCTATCACCACTGAAGTAGATAGCATCTTCATTTTCATCACGCTTACGCCCGATGTCGCTCTTACCATCAATGGCTATATGCATTTGGAATTATTCTTGTATCCATACGACTAATACATATTACCTTCTGGAGGCAGAAAAACCTATGCGAAATT
Source organism: Parendozoicomonas haliclonae (assembly GCF_900174585.1). GTDB lineage: Bacteria > Pseudomonadota > Gammaproteobacteria > Pseudomonadales > Endozoicomonadaceae > Sansalvadorimonas > Sansalvadorimonas haliclonae. The sequence goes on from NZ_FWPT01000022.1 coordinate 1,093, forward strand.
TATTTCTAATAACTGTGTACTTGGATAGTCATAACTTGCCGCCGCAGTTTTCTATGTGAGGTAAATCCACAAACTTCTGATAAATAAGATAACGAAGACCGCCAATATTCACTTCATAAAACAACTTATCTGAGCCACCACCGATACTTCTCTCAAGAAAGCTGGAATGTCTAAAGTAGGCATCACCAGAAAAGATTATCTCAACTTCATTGGATAGGCGCTTATCATAGCTGTTCAACTTCCCTGGAGAGACAAAGCCATCAAGACCATTATCACTTAGCAAGCTAGCATCAGTAGAGTCACTTTCAGGTTCAAAATGGTTAGCAAACAACTCACCACGCCGCGCTAGACTCTGGAGAGTATCGCTTGAAATAGCGAACCCTTCATAGCATTGTTCAATACGTTCCATAGAAGGATTTAAAACATTGGAAAGGCCAAGAGTCAGAAGCACCACACTGATAAACGAGAGAGTCCATTTAATAATTTTTTTCATAGGCAGACGTATTATTAAAAATTAACAGGTACTTCTACCACACCTCAGCATATCGCTCTCAAGTTCGATCTTCCAGTCACATTAACTCCTAGCCAATACATCAAGCACGATCATAACGGTATTTATATTCGTGCTCTCGGCCAACTTAAAATTAAAGGGCTAGTGCACCCTATAAGGCACTATTTGACTCTAAAAGTTAGAGTGGACGGCTGCAATATCAGCACTCAATACTAATTTTTTCCCTAGCACAGAAATACGAAGGGACAAGAGGCACCTGTAAGCAGGAAACCCAAAAGTGTAGAAACAAAAAAGCCCGCACAGAAAACTGTGCGGGCTTTGATCTTTCAGCTTTAGCTATATGGCGGTGAGGGAGGGATTCGAACCCTCGATACCGGATTAGGGTATACTCCCTTAGCAGGGGAGCGCCTTCGGCCACTCGGCCACCTCACCAGGATCTTAATGGTAACCCATTAGCGACTCAGCTCACACCTGAAACAATACACATTTCAGGCATGAAAAACCCGCTTTTACAGAGCGGGTTTAAGATGGCGCATCCGGGAGGATTCGAACCTCCGACCGCTCGGTTCGTAGCCGAGTACTCTATCCAGCTGAGCTACGGATGCGCAATGTCTTCGCGTCATTCACCTTCCAGTGAAGCCATTAAGAATTAATGGCGGTGAGGGAGGGATTCGAACCCTCGATACCGGATTAGGGTATACTCCCTTAGCAGGGGAGCGCCTTCGGCCACTCGGCCACCTCACCGCGGAGACGGGGCGTATATTAACAGATTCGTTCCGTTTGCATAGTCCTTTTTGAGCACTTTTACTGAGCGTTTTGCAGAACAGGACGCGCTAACCTCCATTTTTCCTCTGTTTATATTCAGGAACGAAAACAAGAGGTTAGCGAAAGAGGGGAATTAGTACGGACCGTTACCTTCTTCAACTTCAGTGGCCCACTGCTGCTGATCTGAGAAGTCGTCAGAATCACCTTCGCGTTCCTTCTGGATGCGCTGGTAGATTTCCTCACGATGAACCGCGACTTCCTTAGGCGCATTTACGCCGATACGAACCTGGTTCCCTTTCACCCCCAGAACTGTCACGGTGACTTCATCACCGATCATCAGGGTTTCACCAACTCGGCGTGTCAGAATGAGCATTACTGTCTCCTTGTTCCTTAACCCATAAACAATGACCGTTATCGATAACAGTACCCGGCACCCCTCATGGGAAAAAAACCGTTCTTACTGTATGCCGGTTTATTGTTGCGAAGCCTAAACATAATACAGCAGCCGAGATTGGCAATTCCGGAGCTATATAAAGTTACTCATCAGGCAACAAGCTACGTCATCCGTTCCCAATTCCGCCGCCACTTCCACTCACGAGGCTGTTAATTATGCAGAGAAAGAACATCTGACTATTGCTTTACGGTCTATTGCTCTCAGGCATTGCCACTGCTGACTCTGACGCGTGCGTCAGCCACACTGACAATACCGTTCTCCCCTTTCACCGCACAAATTCCATCGATGAAAGAAAAGTCTTGTGCCCTGCAGGCTAGCCAGCCCGCACGGCGTTAATCATTATTCGGCTTTTACGCTTTGCCCCTGATCCAGCTCGAAGGTCGAGTGCAGGGTGCGAACAGCCAGCTCAAGATACTTCTCCTGGATCACGACGGACACTTTTATCTCAGACGTGGAAATGATCTGGATATTAATGCCTTCTGCTGCCAGCGCTTCAAACATCTTGGTTGCCACACCCGCATGGGAGCGCATACCAACGCCGACAATAGAGACCTTGGCTATTTTGTTATCGCCATCGAATTCCCTTGCATCCAGATCTTTGCAGGTCTGGCCCACAATTTCCAGAGCACGCTGGTAATCATTACGATGCACGGTAAACGTAAAATCGGTGGTCTGGTCAGCAGAAACATTCTGGACAATCATGTCCACTTCGATATTGGCACGGCTGACAGGGCCCAGTATGCGGGACGCAACACCAGGGATATCGGGAACCCCTTTAATGGTCAGCTTGGCTTCATCACGGTTAAAGGCGATACCTGATACGACAGGCTGTTCCATCTGATTCGGCTCCTCAAGTGTTATCAGTGTTCCCGGTCCATCCTGGAAGCTGTGCAGCACTCGCAGGGTGACATTATATTTGCCGGCAAATTCCACAGAGCGGATCTGCAGGACCTTGGAACCCAGGCTGGCCATCTCCAGCATTTCTTCAAAGGTAATTTTTTCCAGTCGGCGCGCGCCTTCCACAACCCGGGGATCGGTGGTGTACACACCATCCACATCCGTATAGATCTGACATTCGTCCGCAGTCAGAGCCGCAGCCAGAGCCACAGCCGTGGTATCGGATCCGCCACGACCCAGCGTGGTGATACGACCATGATCATCAATACCCTGAAAGCCTGCAGCAACAACAACCCGGCCTTCGGCCAGATCCTTGCGCATGGCATCGGTATCAATTTCCTGAATACGAGCTTTGTTATGGTGACTGTCAGTGCGGATAGCTATCTGCCAGCCGGTATAAGAGCGTGCGGCACAACCAAGATTTTCCAGCGCCATGGACAACAGGGCAATGGTCACCTGCTCGCCGGTAGACAGAATAACATCCAGCTCTTCCGGTTTGGGCTGTTGCTGCATCTCGTTGGCCAGACCCAACAGGCGGTTGGTCTCGCCAGACATGGCTGAAACCACTACAACGATATCGTGCCCTTCACTGCGGAAGCGCTTGATCTTTTTGGCAATCTCCTGGATGCGCTCCACGCTGCCAACGGATGTTCCACCAAACTTCTGTACTATCAGCGCCATGTCGTTCTTGCTTTTTATTACTGTTCGGGGCGAATGTATCAAATCAACACACAAAGCGACAGTTTTCACTTACTGACAGCTTTTCGGCGGCCTCTCGACGGCTTATCAATCGGAAGCACCGGTGTGATTTGTCCCTGTTATTGTCGTTCCTGTTTTGCTCGGGGTGCCGCCGATAAAAAACCGGGACACCCTGAACCACTACCGCTTAAACCCGCTCAGCCAGCCAGACTTCAACAGAAGCCAGTGCCGCTGGCAGAGCGGCAGCATCGGTACCGCCCCCCTGCGCAAAGTCAGGACGGCCACCACCTTTACCACCCACCTGCTCGGCCACCATCTTCAGCAGATCGCCTGCCTTAACCTTGCCAGTCAGATCATTGGTTACACCAGCCGCCAGCGTGATCTTGCCATCCACTTCCGTGGCCAGCATCACCACACCGGAGCCCAGCTTCTGCTTGAGCTGATCAACCAGATCACGGATAGACTTCGGATCAACGCCATCCAGCTTGGTAGACAGCAGTTTCACACCATTTACGTCAACCGCACTACTAGCCATGTCAGAACCAGCGGCACTCGCCAGCTTCTGCTTGAGCTGCTGAATCTCTTTCTCCAGCTCACGGTTACGGGCGACCAGACCTTTGACCTTGTCGATCACGTTGTCGCGGTTACCCTTTACCAGATCACCGACTTCCTGCAGACGGTTGTCATTCTCGGCCAGCCAGTCCTGAGCCGCCTGACCGGTAATCGCTTCAATACGGCGTACGCCGGCAGCAATACCGCCTTCGCTGACGATCACGAATTGGCCGATATCACCGGTGCGCTCGACGTGGGTACCGCCACACAGTTCAACGGAGAAGCCTTCGGTTCCCATGCTCAGTACGCGCACGGAATCACCATACTTCTCACCGAACAGCATCATCGCGCCCATATTGGCGGCGGTGTCCATATCGGTAACATGGGTGCCGACTTCGGTGTTGGCTCGAATCTGCTCATTCACCATCTGCTCTACGGCTTTAATCTCGGCATCAGTCATGCCTTCGCCGTGGGAGAAGTCGAAACGCAGACGATCGCTGTTCACCAGAGAGCCTTTCTGCTGCACGTGCTCACCCAGAACACGGCGCAGAGCTTCGTGGGCCAGGTGGGTCGCGGAGTGGTTGCGGGCGGTGTCGGTACGCTTGTCCGCATCAACCACGGCAGATACTTCTTCACCCACCTTGAGGGAACCGGAGATCACTTCACCAGTGTGCAGGTGGTTACCGCTTTCTTTTTTGGTATCCAGTACCCGGAACTCGCCAGAAACGGTTTTCAGAATACCGGTATCACCCGCCTGACCACCGGACTCGGCGTAGAACGGGGTCTTCTCAAGCACAATCACAGCTTTGGTGCCGGCAGTGATGGCATCAACAGCTTCACCACCCACAAACAGGCCCTTGATGGCGTCGCTGTCGTTGACGTTACCAAAGTAGCCAGTAAATTCGGTTTCACCGTCCAGCTGCAGACCTTTGCTGCTGTAATCAGCACCAAAGTTGCTGGCGGCACGAGCACGCTCACGCTGCTCTTCCATACATTTCTCGTAACCTTCCTCATCAATAGTCAGGTCACGCTCACGGGCGATATCCGCAGTCAGGTCAACCGGGAAGCCGTAGGTATCGTACAGGGTGAATACGGTTTTGCCTGGAATCACCTTGCCTTGCAGCGCAGCGATATCGTCTTCCAGAATCTTCATACCCTTATCCAGGGTACGGGCGAACTGCTCTTCTTCTTTCTTCAGAGCCGCCATCACCTTATTAGCATCGATAATGTTGGCCGCATCGCCCATGGCTTCGATCAGAGCCGGTACCAGCTTGTAGAAGAATGCGTCATTAGCACCCAGCTTGTGACCGTGACGGCAGGCGCGACGAATAATACGACGCAGGGTATAACCACGTCCGTCGTTGGATGGAATCACACCATCGGCAATCAGGAACGCGGACGAACGGATATGGTCAGCAATAACCCGCAGGGAGCTTTCTGTAGTAGCAACGCCGCCCAGCAGTTCGCTGGCAGCATTCAGGATATGCTGGAACAGGTCGATTTCGTAGTTGCTGTGAACACCCTGAACAACGGCGGCAATACGCTCCAGACCCATGCCAGTATCTACGGAAGGCTTTGGCAGCGGTTCCATAGTGCCGTCGGCATGACGGTTGTACTGCATAAATACGTTGTTCCAGATCTCGATCCAGCGGTCACCGTCTTCTTCCGGTGTACCAGGGCGGCCGCCCCAGATATGTTCGCCGTGATCGTAGAAAATCTCGGAGCAAGGACCACACGGGCCGGTATCGCCCATGGTCCAGAAGTTATCGGACGCGTAAGGTGCACCCTTGTTATCACCAATGCGTATAATATCTTCCGCAGGCACACCCATCTCTTTGTTCCAGATCTCAAAGGCTTCATCATCATTTTCATAGATGGTGACGCACAGGCGCTCTTTTGGCAGCTGCAGTACTTCGGTCAGGAAGGTCCAGGCAAAGGTAATAGCTTCACGCTTGAAGTAGTCACCAAAGCTGAAGTTACCCAGCATTTCAAAGAAGGTGTGGTGACGGGCGGTGTAACCGACGTTTTCCAGATCGTTATGCTTACCACCGGCACGCACACAACGCTGAGCAGTGGCTGCACGGGTGTAGTCACGCTTTTCGCGGCCCAGGAACAGATCCTTGAACTGGTTCATCCCCGCGTTGGTGAACAGCAGGGTCGGATCATCGTGAGGCACCAGGGAACTGCTTTCCACAATCGCGTGGCCCTGACTTTCAAAATACTTCAGAAACGCGGTACGTAACTCGGAACTCTTCATATCACCATCAAGCTCTTTTTAGCCTCAACCGACAATCCGGTAGACAGCAGGAAAAGGGTTATCCATAAAAAAGGCGGAATTGAAACATTATATATAGATGAGCCGGGGCTGTAAGCTGCCGACAGCGGTAATTATACCGGCTTACAGGGGGAATTACGGTGTTTATTCGACCACCCTCGAAAAAAGATGGTCGAACACCGCAAAAAACATTTTATTTAAGGCGGGTTAACAGGCTGGAAGTATCCCAACGGCTGCCACCCTGTTTCTGCACATCGCTGTAAAACTGATCGACCATAGCAGTAACAGGCAACGAGGCACCATTGCGGCGGGCCTCATCCAGAACGATACCCAGATCCTTACGCATCCAGTCCACCGCAAAGCCGTGCTCATACTCACCGGCCAGCATGGTTTTAGAACGGTTTTCCATCTGCCAGGATTGCGCAGCCCCTTTGGAAATCACCTCCACAACAGCCTCTGCATCCAAGCCGGCCTTTTGTGCAAAGTGTAGACCTTCGGAGAGAGCCTGCACCAAACCGCCGATACAGATCTGGTTCACCATTTTGGTCAACTGACCGGCGCCACTTTCACCCAGACGCTTCACCGACCGGGCATAGCTTTGCATCACCGGCTCCGCAGTATCGTAGATAGCAGCATCACCGCCCACCATCACGGTCAGCACACCATTTTCAGCGCCAGCCTGACCACCGGATACCGGCGCATCCAGAAAGCCCAAACCTTGCTCTTTAGCGATGGCATAGAGTTCCCGTGCAACTTCTGCAGAAGCTGTCGTGTGATCTACGAACACCGCTCCCGCTTTCATACCGGCAAAAGCCCCCTGCTCACCGAGGCAGACGGAACGCAGATCATTGTCATTGCCTACACAGGCCATTACGAAGTCGGCTTCTTTGGCCGCTTCAGCCGGTGTTAACGCCAACTCACCACCATACTGGTCGACCCATGCCTGCGCTTTGCTGGCAGTACGGTTATAAACAATCACCTCATAACCGGCTTTAACCAGATGCCCGGCCATGGGGTAACCCATAACGCCTAATCCGAGAAATGCGATACGCTGTGCCATTGTTATTCCTTATCCCTATGGGCGATTGATCAATACTGCTGACTATTCTGACCGATAGCGGTGCAAACGCGCTACGGCTTCTGTATCCGGGCAGGGTATGGATTGACGTGCAGCAAGATAACGATCATTGAACACATCGAAGTAATCACTTACAAAACCCGCTGCGTCATTCAACCCCAGCCAGCGAAGACACTCGGCACCCACTTCAGCAGTACACAAATGGTTTTCTTTTTGCGCCCGCCGTAACCGATAGCGGGAGGGCGTATCGGGATTAATACCCAGCACTGGCAGGTTGTGCAGATAAGAACTGTGGTTATACATCTTCCGGGATTGCTGCCAGGTGGAATCCAGCAAGATAAACACCGGCTCCCGCCCTTCGCTCTGCGCCTGCTGCACGGTTGCCTGATCAACAATGGGATTTAAAGGTGCCATGGCCTGCGGATAAACCAGAACTGGATAACGATCCTTACGCGCGAGCAGATGGAGCAGGCGGAAGTCCGGCTCCGGCCGCTGCCAGATTGTACGACCGCCGCCCACACTGTTAAGCAACAGTCGTCCGGTATTCGTCGGTTTGTACTGTTCGTTGTGGTGCATCAACAACCAGAACGAGGCAGGCACATCCAACTGCGGGGTGACATCACAGATACAGGCCGCCGCTGGCATCAAACAGACCGTGCACCGGCTGATCTTGGCACCCTTGGCCAGAAATGGACGGCGATGGGGGAATTCTGGAGCCAACAAAGTCAGAGGTTCACCTTGAGTCATAATAAAGCTGTATTCTAGGGTCTGTACTATAACCTTGTCTCCAAGTGCAGTTTGCCGGTAACCGTTTCCGTCTAAAACAGAATCAAGGCAGTACAGATGGGGGAATCTGTGAATAAGCGACATGTGATCGTTTTCGCTTCGTTTTATGCATTCTTGCTACTTTTGTCGACTCCCTATCCTACTTACGCTTGGCCACCCAAACTAGAGCACGGCACCATCAGCACTTATTACATACCCGGGTTTTCAGCGGCACATATTGACAACGCCCTGCCTGGGCTTGACCTCAGAACAATACCGTCCATAGCGCCAACCCTGCCCGCAATATGTACAGAAACCCAGTGCAGAAAACATGAATACGCCAACCATATCGAAAGCCGTTATTTACCAGTTGCAGCAGTCTGGCAGGTTAAACCTGAAGGCTCCGGAAGCCTTCTGACTCACCCCATATACAGCGCCCTGACAGCAGCCCGCATAGACATTCCCTGGAGCATGGCTGCTTATCTGACCGAAACAGCACTGCCCGCATACCTTGCCCGACACTATATTCGTGATAACGCTCACATCTATAGAGCATCCATGAACAATCCCGAGCAGATAAAGATTTCTGTTTTACAGGACAGTGATAACGCTCACCTGATACGCATCCAGATGTTACCCGCAGGTCCGGCCTTCTATATTGGAAGCGCACTTGGAAAAGACGCGGATAGTCAGGACAACACTCTCAGCCTTTCTGTGGCTCTCTTCCCTGTATTACAAGATGAGAAAACTGAACACATTGACGTTTATGTATCGACGATTCACAGGCACTGGCAACTGTTGGAAAAACTCCCCAATCAACTCACCCAAAAAAACTACATCCGGCTTTATGGTGCACTGCAAATGCCTGCCGCACTTATGCAGGATTACAAAAACATAAAGCAGATAACTACCAGCACTACCACTCTGGATCAAAACACCTATCGTCAGCTGCTGTTGTTTCTGTGCCGCATGGAACGACACGCTGCCTCACTGAACGCTTCCGATTATTCACGCTGGATGGACACACTGCTGGAGCAGGGTGACATAGTGCCGGACCCATACCCGGACTGGTGCCCATCGCCCTCTTCCGCGACATTCCCACTGTTATTCCAAGACGATAATCATGAAGATATGGATGAACAATTAGCTATTCAGCTCAAACAAGCGGCAGAACTGACTGAAACCGAGATAACCACCCCCATTGCATCGCCGCTTCTTACAGGTAATCACCTACTTCAGTTTCAAGGGAGTTCCTCTCAACCACATGGTTTTCTGATGAAATCCCCCCTACCCAATCAGCGATACCGACGCCCATCTGAGCCTGACAACACAGTATGGTACGACCCGGAAGAATTAAATTTTGTTCATTTCTCTCACAATATCAATGCAGCACTGGCCAAGATTCCCCGATTTCAGGGAACGTTCCATATTGAGGTAAAAGGCCACCCCTCTTCCAGACACAACATGGCCAGTGTAGTAACGGGTGGACATGTGGATTACAGCTACGCCGAACATTTTGACTACCCGTCAAAATATTCTTTTACTGCTCAACTGGATGATGCCGAAATCAAAAACAGAGCCATCGTCAGGCTTGTATTTTCTTCACTGGATGCGTTCAAACGACTTCTCCAGAAAGAGACAACAATCTACCAACTACTTTCAGAAGAACTGCTCACCGTTGAACATAAAGATCACATGAATCCCCCTATATGGGATGATCATCTGCAGCCTTTTGTTGTCAATGAGGTACAAACTATTTTGAAAAACACTCATTCAGAAATCAGCCGTCTCTCTCACGATATACTCTTTAGCCGTTATTACTCTTTTATAACTCTGTTTCCCGATAACAACGGCACCCCTGATCTGAACACGCGCTTGCTCCAGTATCCCATGACTCACACTCCGCGTGGTCGAACCCTGTAACGCAGCCCTCCCCCATTGGCGCAGGTTTAATATCCTGTAGTGAGTATTCGCTGTCTACACTCTCTAGCATCTGTCTGGCGGGCTGTATCTGACTATATCGTTATGAAGCGCTTTGTCTCCCCTTTGCTGGGACTGTCTATCTTTTCCGTGGCTAGCGGCTATCTGATCACACTGATTCCATTGCGTATTAATGAAGCCAATGCCAGCCAGGTTATGGCCGGCTATCTGGGTGGCATCTATTATTTCGGTCTGCTGGCAGGTTCTTTCCGGGCCGAGAAAACTGTGCTGCGAATTGGTCACATTCGTTCTTTTGCTGCCTTTATGGCACTGCTTTGCGCTTCCACCCTGAGCCTTGCCCTGCTGGATTCCATGTATGCCTGGTTAATACTGCGCTTCCTGAACGGCATTGCCATCGCCGGGATTTTTGTGGTGGTGGAATCCTGGCTGCTGTGTGAAAGCGACCAAAGTAACCGTGGTCGCATATTGGCGTTCTATATGGTGTCGCTTTACGGTTCCAACGCGATCGGACAACTCTTAGTGGGTACTTACCCAGCCGACAGTCTGCTGCCTTTTGTTTTGATTGGCGCAATATTCTCTCTGTCCATACTGCCTCCGGCCATGACCAAACTGCCCACTCCGGAGTTGGCCGATTCCTCCTCCCTGAGCCTGCGAGAGCTGGCCAGACTCACACCTTCCGGACTGATTGGCTGCGTATCGGGCGGTATGATTCTGGGAGCACTCTATTCACTGCTACCCATCCTGCTGTTGAAACAGTCTGGTGATCAGAAAACCGTTGGGCAGTTGATGGCGATTGTTATGGTCGGGGGCATGTTGCTGCAGTATCCGGTCGGGCTGTTCTCAGACATTGTTGACCGCCGCAAGGTGCTGGTTGTGATAAGTCTCGCGGGAGCCAGCTGCTGCTTTGCCTTTGCCACCCTGTCCAGCAGCCCGTGGCTGGATATCGTGTTGCTGTTCCTTATTGGTGGCACAACCTTTACTGTGTACCCCATCGCCATCAGTCATGGCTGTGACCATCTCCGGCCCGAGAAGATTGTGGCAGGCACCCAAGGGCTATTGCTTGGTTACAGTGCTGGAGCTTGCATCGGTCCCATTCTCGGCGGCTACTTTATGCACCAGATGAGCAGTGGGTTGATGATTTATTTCACCGTTATGATGGGAGCAACTGGCCTGTTCTTTCTGGCACGCATTCCCTTCCGCCCGATTATCTACTCTTCAGACGAGCAACCCTTTGTACCGGTGCCACGCACCTCTCCTGTGATTGCCCAGATCGACCCCCGTTCGGAGGTCGATCTGGAAGATACAGACGACAATGCTACTTCGGTCTAGGCATTACCGTTGCGGAAATCCTTTTCGGCGGTGGTGACCTTTTCGAGATAACGACGGGATTCATCCCGCGGATGTTTTTTGGTCAGCGCCCAGTACACCTGTGAAGGACTGAGCTTATTGATCGCATCCACAGCGCGCTTGCGATCCGAATGGAAGGTTTTCATCACATTACCGGCACCGCCGTTATAGGCCGAGATAATGGCATAACGCTTAGACAACGGATCACGAATATCTTTTAAATACACAGTTTCAAGGATATGCAGATAAGCCGTGCCGGTATCAATATTATTCCATGGCTGGAACAGATACTCCCGGGTTGGTTGGCCACTGCGCTTCTTGATGCGCTGAAACACATCCTTACCGGCCGTCGAAGGAATAATCTGCATCAGGCCATAAGCGTTCGATGGGCTGACAGCATAAGGGTTAAAGTGACTTTCGGTGCGCATCACCGCATAAATCAGGCTCTCATCAATCCGGTATTTTTGCGCATGGGTCTGCACAATACTGGCGTACTGATACTGACGCTGCTCCATATAGTTTTTGGTCAGTTCAAAATCGACTCCAACCACCTGCCCCCTATCTGTCCGGCGGCGGAAGGATTGGTTCTCAATCAGATAATCGGCATAACGACCAGCGCGCCACTCCCAGCGGATGGGTTGGCCATCATGGTCCAGCACCTGCTTGTAGAGCATCGGCTCTTCACCAAACACCACATCCCTGGCACTGAATACATCAACGTTTTTCTGATCTTCCGGGGTTAACAACACCCGGATAATAGCGTTGCGTAAATCCCCCTGATCCAGGGTTTCCACATGCACTCTACCGCGTTCAAAATCTACGAACACGCGAGTCTTATAACGGTTGGAATATTTTACGTACTCACTGCGGCTGGCGATCTTGCGATCTCCCCAGAACTTTTCTGTTTCTTTGGCTAGTACATTGATCAGGGCTTCAAAGGCAATTTCATCAAAAGGCTGATTGGTATGCTGGCCAACTACCTTTTTGATGGCATAGCGTGCCGCCGCATCCACTGCCGGGTTACGGTCATACACATCAACATTGTTTGAGGCACATCCGGTGATCACCAGACTGATAAGGAAAACCGACCAGTAGCGCAGGCTCCGCATAAACGACAACATCCCTGTAAAAAGTCTCTTCTCTGGTTTTTATAACGAAACTGCATCACCTATTGCAATGGTTGGTATCACAGTTCACGCAGGCATTAAAAAAGCGCAGCTGTTTGAAGTGACCCCATAAAGTTGGACACTTTGGTTAAGCGGCTTGCAAGGCCTGACTTCGGCACTCCGCCGGCGTCAGGCCTTTTAGTTTCACCTTGATACGTCGCGTATTGTAATACGTGATGTATTC
>NZ_FWPT01000040.1 GCF_900174585.1 Parendozoicomonas haliclonae
GTTGAGCGTGTCGTTTCCTCCCATCCCATACAAAAAGTCATTACCGCTGCCACCGGTGATGGTGTTGGCAATGGCATTCCCTCTGCCGGTAAACGCGCCTGTCCCGGTGAACACCAGGTTTTCAACGTTATTGGTCAACGTATAATTGTGGAGGGTGGTCTGGACAGTATCTGTCCCGCCATTAAGCTCTTCTGTGACGACATCGCCATTATTATCAACAACATAGATGTCATTTCCGGCACTGCCCACCATCACATCGGCCCCGAGGCCACCGTTGAGAATATCGTTGCCAGCCCCACCGTTAAGCGTATCGTTGCCGCCCCCGCCATTCAGGACGTCGTTGCCGAGCCCACGAGACTCCTGAGCATCTCGTATGCCGTCTTCTGCTTGAAAAAAAAAACAAGAAGCCGGTCGCTAAGACAATGTAACACTAGATGATTAACACCGCACAGAAAGTAACAAACAAGAGATAAAGCAGAGATAGTCGCGTTGGACATCAGAGAAGAGAATGATGTAGTTAATAGACGGTAGCAGATAGCACCCTGTAGACAGCAGTAGATAGTACCAGTATATATGA
>NZ_FWPT01000013.1 GCF_900174585.1 Parendozoicomonas haliclonae
CGAGCTGATGTGATGATATTCCATCATCTATGTATTCGCTGGCAATGATACGTTTCAGCTCTGGGCTGTATTTGGACATAAAAGTAACCCCCAATAATTGGGTGTCCAACTATTGGGGGTCACTTCAGTTTGGCTGCGCTTTTTGACTGGATGACAATCTCTAGTCCTGATAGGCCCGGATAGCGTGATTAATCGCGTCCATCTCAAAGCCCCGATATTGCAGGTAACGCATCTGTCGGGCACGGTCGCGATTATCAACCGGTGTCGCCTGACCAAACTTGCGCTGACGACAGTCCCGCGCCAGTTCGTACCAGTCCACATCCGCCTCTTCCAGAGCTATCTGACACTCTTCGCCAGCAATGCCTTTCTGCTGCAGTTCCTGACGAATACGAACCGGGCCATGCCCTTTACCGATACGTGCCCGAACAAAGCTCTCGACGAAACGTCCATCGGAGAGCAAATTGTCCTCCTCAAGGCGATCCAGAACCTGCTCCAGCACTTCCGGCTCCTCGGCACGCCCCCGCAACTTGTTATGCAACTCCTTGCGGGAGTGTTCACGGCGGGCCAGAAGATCCATCGCAGCCCTGCGCAGCAGTACGTCCTGCTCGGTCATACTCAGGCCTTGATCAGATCATCACCGGCTTTATCAGCCGCTTCTTCCTTACCCTTTTCTTCTGCAGAACCAATGTTCAGCAGCTGACGACGGATTTCAGTTTCAATCTCGTCAGCAATGGCAGGATTGTCTTCCAGGTACTGGGAGGCGTTGGCCTTACCCTGACCGATCTTGTTGCCTTTGTAGGAGTACCAGGCACCGGCCTTCTCAACCAGCTTCTGCTTCACGCCCAGATCGATCACTTCACCCATATGGTAAATGCCCTGACCGTAAAGAATCTGGAATTCAGCCTGTCTGAACGGAGGGGAGACCTTGTTCTTAACAACCTTGACGCGGGTTTCGTTACCGACAACTTCATCACCCTGCTTCACGGAACCGGTACGACGGATATCCAGACGCACGGAGGAGTAGAACTTCAGGGCGTTACCACCGGTGGTGGTTTCCGGGTTGCCGAACATCACACCGATCTTCATACGGATCTGGTTGATGAATACCACCAGACAGTTAGCCTGCTTGATGGAACCGGTCAGCTTACGCAGCGCCTGGCTCATCAGACGGGCCTGCAGACCCACGTGAGAATCACCCATCTCGCCTTCAATTTCGGCCTTCGGTACCAGTGCGGCCACGGAGTCAACGATAATAACGTCAACGGCATTGGAGCGAACCAGCATATCGGTGATTTCGAGAGCCTGTTCACCGGTGTCAGGCTGGGACACGTACAGGTCGTCTACGTTCACACCCAGCTTGCCGGCATAGTCAGGATCCAGAGCGTGTTCCGCATCCACGAATGCACAGGTGCAGCCACTCTTCTGGGCCTGAGCAATCAGACTCAGCGTCATGGTGGTTTTACCGGAGGATTCCGGACCATAGATCTCAACAATACGGCCCTTTGGCAGACCGCCAATGCCGAGCGCGATATCCAGCTGCAGGGAGCCGGTGGAGATAGCCGGAATGGCTTCCCGCTTCTGGTCGCCCATACGCATAACTGCGCCTTTACCAAACTGGCGTTCGATTTGACCTAGCGCAGCAGAGAGCGCTTTCTTTTTGTTATCATCCATTTGTTCACCTCACTCGCAATATTCCTGGTTGCTCCCTCGCATCCTCTGCCGATCAGTGATGGCCGTTGCCGGTTTTCTTCCGAAATCCTCAGATTCCGAAATACAGTGATACTCAGAGTATGGAGACACAAAATACTGTACAGATAAACAGTATTAAAACACATCTTCTGGAAGGCGACCAGTTTTCCGAAACACTTTTGCAAAACCGCGTTGTAAAACACCGCTGCCAACATGCCCACAACAGGAAGAGTGGGCCGCTAAAAACCTGTATGGAAAGTAGCCTTCGCTTCAGGCCTCTGCCAAGGGATAACGGGACAGTATCTCCGTTAGTGCACGGTTAATAGTCTGCCGGCGTACAGTTTCCCGGTCACCGGTAAAGAGACAGCACTCTGAACGCACGCCCTGCCCTCGCTGCGCCCAGGCCAGCCAGACCGTACCCACCGGCTTTTGATCGGAACCACCATCCGGCCCGGCAATACCACTGACGGCAACCGAGATTGTGGCATCACTCCGTTCCAGAGCACCTTGTGCCATGGCTTCCACCGTCTCCCGGCTGACCGCGCCACAGCTCTCCAGTGTTGCTTCCGGCACCCCAAGAAAGCGTTGCTTGGCACGGTTGGTGTAGGTGATAAAGCCGCCTTCACACCAGCCGGAACTGCCGGGGATATCGGTCATGATCTTCATGATTCCGCCACCGGTGCAGGATTCGGCAGAGACCAGCATCTGGCCGGCAGCGGCAAGTGCTTTGCCAACCTTGGTGGCCAGAAGATCCAGTTCTCTATCTGTCACAGCATCCGTCACAAGCCGCTCCTCAGTCTTCAGGTCGTTGCCTGTTCCATATCGAGAATACGTAACAGTGCCTCGTCCCGCGTGCTTCCGCAAGTGGCTTCATCAGCAGAAAATGCACTACAGACCGCCGGTCGATCCGACTGCCCAAATATACGACAAAAGTTACGCTCATCCAGCTGCACACAGCGTACTCCGGCAGGCTTGCCATTAGGCATCCCCGGAATCGGCGTAGAGATAGAAGGAGCAATACAGCAGGCACCACAGCCAGCCCGACACATCATCTGGCTCACAACACCACCCTGCTTAATGAAGTTAAAAAAGGAATTGTCGTAATACCGCTCTGAACCGTCAATGCGCATACGCCTCCCCCAATAACAGATTTTGTCTATGCTGGCGTTCGCCAGCGAACAGGCTGCACTATTAAACCGATCTAGCCGCCCGGATCCAGAGGCCTGCATGCACAGGAGCACCACCGGCCCAATCACACCTCCAAAACCATTTGGCTCTTTTATAAGAGCCATGCTGGCGGTATGGCTGCTAGCTCTCTCCTGCTGCACATCCGCCAATGAGCCTATTAACCTTGATGTAATTGAAGAAGAGGGACGGCTGGCACTGGAGCAAAACCGGCATGGCAGTTTTCTGGAATTCGGTAACAACCTGCTTTTTCTGGAAGACTTTTCCCCAAATCGGATAACCAGTGCACTGGCACAAATCACTCTGGGAGGCATTCTGCCCGGGCTACTGATAGGTTCAGCGCCCCACCTGGGACAGTGGCTGGAAAAGGTCACTCAAACCACACACTCCCATACTCAAACTCTGGTTCAAGGCTCCCAATGGGCGGGTACCCTTTTGGCTCTGGTGGCCAGACTGGCCAATCTGGAGGATATCTTTAATGCAGGCCTCAGCTATACCAACCTGAGTGCTGCATTCGAGCTGCTGGGCTATCAACGCATTCTGTTTTTGTTAGGCCTTCAGCAACTGACGGATCAGCAACGTCTCCATTACCGCCTTCTCAGTACGGCTCTGCTGATCACGGCCTGGCAACTGTGGCCATTTTCAACAGGTGAGAAGAGCTGGCCGGTTCAACTGACGGATCGCTACAGCAAATATTTTATTATTCGTATCCACAGTCCAACACCGGACCACAACCTGCCTGTCGTTGAGTTCCTGCGCACACAATTGCAAATGACCAGCCGTCATGACGGTCAGCATCCGCTGGGACGACTGGCCCATGCCATGGAGCGCACCGGACGGGAAAGCCTGTCGGTCGTACCACGAACCCTGACCACCGGAAAGCAGCTCATGCTGATGGTGCCGCAGGACGATACCGGGCAACAGGCTGCCATCGTACATATTGCTCTGGATTACCAGAAAGAGACTTTCACCCCCTGGCTGGAAGAGAGTTATGCCAATCCGCACCTCAGGCAGGCCAGTCGCTTCTTCAGCCTTTTCCAGAAAGATATTCTTGATCACATCAGTGATGCTTTGCTGTGTCTGTATAACAAGTGCCACTGGGGCCAGTTGTCAGCAACGGCCCACGAAGATGTCTTTACCTACCAGCCCGATGAACCCGCCGCACCGGTTCCGGCACAGGAGAGTACCGTGCCTTACCACTCATCCAATGCCCGGGTATTCCAGCTGGGCAGCCGATTGTTTGCCAGGGCCAACGACCACAATCTTGAGCTATCTGCCAACCCAGTGCAAAGCGGTCATTTTCATCAATATCGCCTGCCGGCATGGCTGACCAGCCTGATATCCGCCGAGTTGACGGCTTCATTTAGAGACTGGGCGTTTAAAAGCACATTAAATACTCTCACTCCACATGCGTCGGTTACTCCTGCAGGTCCTTCGTTACCCGAAATATCTCCAGAACCATTTCCAGAGCTATCACCATCGCCTGATCCCGAAATAACATCGGACGCTCACTCCGCATCGGTACCACTTAGCTCAGGCGTTGGGCGTACACGATCACAAGTAGCAAGAAGCCAGACAACACCATTACCACCAGCTGCTCAGAACCTGCCATGGATTCGTCGAGGCGATAAAGAAAAAATACAGCCGGTCAGCCAGACCAAACGGTTTGGAAACGCTCAGCGCAAGACCCCAAAAGATCCATTGAACCTGTACAAAAACATTCGCCGCCGACACCCATCCGATGGCCTGGCCACCAGCTTCGAGACCAGCCACTACTACACCAATTATGCCGGGGGCGTGACTGACAAAATGTACAAACACGCCCGCCAGAATAAGGAGTGCGTGATCTGCTTTGACTCCGGGAGAAAGGCAGCACCGCTGCTCAAGTGTCCACATCAGTGCGAAGCAGGCGTTATGCATCTGGGCTGCCTCGACAAATATCTGCACAACCATGTCCAGTACAACGATGTTGGCGCGGAGCTGCTTTACCCTCCCGGCAACAGGCAAGGCTCAATAGCGAATCCCACCAAAGCCATTGGTGCCCGCCACCATGCCCATATAAATGTTCCCTGCCCCGTCTGCCGACAACCAATCGCGGCGCAGCTGCGCTGGGGAAAACGATAATGCCTGTTTGGTGACATCAGGTAACGGCAACTTGGTATTTTTGTATCAATTCCCTCCGGAACACTTTGTAACAGCGTTATTTGGCTATGCTTGCGCTCCTTCTACTCGCGCGGATCCTGCAATGCAATCCGCCTGGCGTGTCTGGCATACGAGGGATTCATGATTGGGGCAAGCTCATCACGGATAATAACCGCACTGACTTACCTGACCGGTATCACCTGTCTGCTATTCACCCTTTCCGGTGTGGCTCAGACCGGAAAGGCCACAGAAAGCGATACCGAGAGAAGCAGTGGCCTGACCACCAGCCAGAACAGTAATGGCAGCTTTATCTCTTACGGCAACAGCACGCTCTATCTCGAAGGATTAACCAAAGAACAACTGAGTCAATCGGCACAGCAGATTTTCTGGGGCGGCATTATCCCGGGGATTCTTTTGGGTTCCCGCCCGTTTGTCTCCGGCGTTCTGGACACCGTTGATAATGATTCAGCCGTTGTTGCCAGCACCGTTTATGGTGCCCAAACCTTTGCAGGCTACGGTCTGGCCATGATGGGCGCACTGGCCAACATCAAGAATATTATTGATGCCGGTATGGGCTATACCACTCTGAGCAGTTTCTTCAGCACCCTGCACGCAGGGCATATTCTTAACCTGCTCGGTAATACATATGAAGGCTATAGCCGCAGCATGCACGAATACCGACGAGCAACCTTCACAGCCATAGCGCTACTGTCTTACTACCTGAGCCCGGACTCATTCAAGGGTGCCTCGCCCCGTCCTGTTTACCTTCAGGACAACGTCAGCCATCGCCTGTTTATCCAGCTGGGACTCCCCCCACAGGACAACAACGCTCCGTATATCGAGTTCAGTCGGACTGGCTTTAACAGCAAAAGTCGGGAATCTCGCCAGAGCCCTCTGAATCGTCTGGCCGATACTATGGATCAGATTGGCCTTCAAAATCTGACCGTTTTCCCCAGCACAGAAGTCACTGGTAATCAGCTACTACTTGCGGTCAACAAAAGTACCGACAGCCCGCCGACACTGATTGAAATGGATCTGAATTTCGGCCGGAACCGTTATACACCATGGCTGGAAGAGTCCTATCTGAATGCGGCCGAGCTGGATTCAGAAGCATATTTCAGTGTTTTCCATGAATCCCTTCTCCACCAGATCAGTGATGCCCTGCTTTGCACTCAAGGCGCCTGCGCCACTGGCGTATTGAGCGATAGCCACGATGTACACAAAGTTTACCGTCCGTTCCGTAACCAGATAACAGATGTTCATCTCAATACTGATGAGAACTCCTCAACGCCCGTTGCTTCTTTGGGTGGACAGTTCACTCTGTCTCTGGACAAGAAAGCACTGACCATCACCTCACCAGATGCTACAGACGATCTCCATTATCAGTACCGCCTGCCCCGCTGGCTGGTCAGCCTGTTCAATGCCGAAATTACCTATAGCGCAAGGGAACTATCCCTGCACAGCCTCCGTGCTGCACTCCATGAAGGGGCGCGCAGCCTGGATTTAAACCTGGAAGCCCCCACACGAAGAGTCCGCAGGCCTGAAATCAAACACCATATCTACTACGGCTACTACGATGAGCCTGTGGCCCGCACACCTTCTGGCGATTACTACGAGATGACCATACCGGCTCCCAGCGCTGCGCATGGCCCGTCACACGGCCCTTCATATAACCCAACCCCAACACCATTGGTTACTGAGACAAGGCCTGCAGCCCCGATGATGTCTTCTGTGGCACCCTCGGAGAGCAGTCATAGCTCATCATCACTACAACTATCATCGTTTTCCTGGTCGGATCACCTTTTCAGCCGGCCTTCCCATGCTGCAAATGCTACTCATGATGCATACACAACAGGCGTCGGTGATCCGTCGGCAACCAGGCCAGCACCACAACCCAACAAACGGCTTCGTCCGGTTCTGGATTTTGGACAAAAGAGAAATTCCCCAAAAGATCCGCTCTACCGTTTTAATAATGCGCCGGCTGATCCCAGGGACTCCATTGAAGGGGGGTTTGGTGTAGATAACCTGCGCAAGCCCTATGCTGCAGGAATTGTCGAAGATCTGCAGGTGGCTGCGTCCAGAGATTCAGATGGTGAACCTAATGCCTGCATCATCTGTCTGGAAGAAGGCAGTCCGGCTGAGCCTCTCTATAAGTGCCCTCAATGCAGAGCTGGCATGGGGCATCTGGGATGCCTGGATGAATATGCCTTTAACGAGATTCAGAATAAGCATACGGGGTACAAATACAGTCTGCACTGGCACGACCTGTTTCATCTGAACCATGAAGTCAATGTGCCCTGTTCAAGCTGCAAGCACCCATTGGCCGCTCAGATTCGCTGGAGCCAGATCCACAAACATTACTAAGAAAGAAAACCCGCTATATGCCGATAACCAGTCATACCAATAATAATGACCGGTTATCAGCATGCGGCAACTTCTCTTATTTTTAATCTGTTCTATTTCTCTGGTACTTTCTTCGTTAAGCGCAGCTTCTACCGAACCGCAGTACAAAGTGGCCATTCTGGATCGGTTCTTCCCCCCGGCTGAAGGTTTTTCTTCTGAGGAAGAACGTTCTCACCACCTTGCACTCTACGGTCTGGATGATCTGGACAATGATTCAGAAGCCGAGCCGATCTATCACGGTGATCTGGTGCGTATGCTCGCCGCTACACAACAAGTGACGTTCATCAATTATCCCATCCACCACAACCAAAACCCGATGGGCGATATTCTGGCCAACCTGCAAAAGATCAATGCGCGTATGGCAACCTCTCCGGTGGATGCTTTGGTGCTGTCCTGGGAATCCTCCACTCTGATCAGTACATTCCCCCAACCCTTAAAAAGAGAACATGCTGCCCTGTATAAGGAGAAAGTGCGTCAGATGGGCGAAAGCTCTCCGATCTGGCGTGACACCTGGTTAATTATTAAAGAGTTGGAAAAGCTGGCAGAGACGGGCGTGGCGGTTTACACCATCGCCGGTAATGGTGGACGACGAATGATCAACACCTTCTCACTGGCGAACGGGGTTATTACTGTCGGTGCGGTGGAAGAAGAGCTGCAGCATTATGTGGCGAATAATGTGTTTGTTGATACCTACGCCCGGGCTGCGTATCTGCTGAAGCGTATCGACAATGAAGCAGGCCAACCACTCGGGTATGATCTGGATGCCGATAACTGCGTAGATATTCCTTTGGCCAGACTGACCGGGGCTGGTCAGCAAAGCCGTGATGCCTACCCCAAAACTTACTGGAAAGTGTTAAAAGGCTCATCCTTTGCGGCACCGGCGGCCTTAAAAGCCGCATTGGCGGGCAATAAGGCAGAGCCCTGCTCCTGATTTACGATATCAAGTGCGCTCAATCTTCTCGGTTTTGTACTGAGTTTTCACCGGCAGGGTTCTGCGCGCCTGCAGACAGATCATATCAATCAGACTTATGGCTTTTTCCGTCGCCCGCAATGCTGCATCGGAGAAGCCGGTAAAGTTGATATAGCCATGGGGCAGTTTCGATTCATGGTGCACTGCAACAGCGACTTCCGCACCTTTTAACGCACGAGCATAAGCCACACCCTGGTCTCGCAGCGGATCATATTCCGCTGTGATCACCACCGCAGGTGGCAAGGCAGCCAGAAGCTCAGCATCGGCACAGGCTGGTGAGGCTGCAATCAGAGATTGCTCTTCTTTATTCGGCACATAAGTATCGTGAAAACGGGCCACCAGCTGACTGGTCAGGATCAGATCATGGCTGTAGGTCACCCAGGAGCTGCTGCTTCGATCAAGGCAGTTCAGCATGGGATAGATTAACCATTGCCAGGCGGGCATATGTTCAGGTTTCACTGATAGCGTCGAACGCACATGCTGCTGGCACACCACGGCCGCAAGATACCCACCGGCGCTGTCACCACCAATACCAAGCTGACGAAGATCACCACCCTGACTCTGCCATTTTTCGGCAATGGCATTCCAGGCCACAATCGCATCTTCCGCCCCAGCCGGAAAAGGGTGCTCGGGAGCAAGACGATAATCCACAGCCACTACGGTCATACGCCGTTTGCGGGCAATGCGACGACAAAAACGATCATGGGTATCCAGATCCCCGATCATCATGCCGCCGCCATGGTAATAGACCAGACACTGGTCGTTATCGCTATCAGCCACGGTATACCAGCGCAGGGAGATATCATCATTCAATGATTCATCCCGCACCATCACAGTCGGGTCGGCGGGAATGTTCCAGAGATTGGAGCTGAGCCGATAGGAGCGGCGCAGACTTTTGGGAGACTGAACATCCGGGTTGGAGACCCACTGGATCAGCGTCATCAGTTTGCGCATCTGCCGATCCATGCCCAGCCAGGCAGGATGAGGAGGAACCATGGCCGCTGCAGAACGGGCCATGCGGGACAAGATCCAGTCAAACATAGCGCCCCCCTTTACCCAAACGAGTCATCCTGTACTCAGTCATTATTGTTCTTTTCCTTGTGTGCTCCCTTTTTTATACCACTGCCAGCCGCTGATCCCCAAACAGAAACGCTGCGTATAAGCTAAAAAGAACGTTCTTTTAAGGGAGTTAACCGCATGGAAGCAGGTAAAATCTCACTAAAAACCCTGAGCACGGCTGGAACCGGTGGATGTATTGGTGCTCTGGTCGCCGGCCTGCCAGGAGCCGCTGCCGGAGGCCTGACCGGGCTGGTTGTCGGTGCAGCCTGGGCCTATCTCACCCCGGCCTCGCGGTTGCCGGATATTCCTACCGAGCATCTGGATCGCCGCAGCATGCACCTCTCCGCTGCTGTCGACGATGAAATGATTCACCATGGGGACTGATACCGATAACGGGGCCTGCCGCTTACAGTTAAAATAAGCATCAAGAGCATTCCACAACGGATCATCCTAACGGATGACACACAGGCCCCTTATGGAACTGACACTGACCACGCCCGCCCTGTTTTTCCCGGCCATCTCCCTGCTGTTTCTCTCTTATACCAATAAATTTCTCACCCTCGCTGGGCTGATCCGCAACCTGCACCGGGATTATCAGGCCAATCCAGACCGCAAATTTTTATCGGAGCAGATTGTCGATCTGCGCAAACGTCTCAAACTGATCAAACATATGCAGGGTGCCGGTATTCTCAGTTTTATCCTGTGTGTGGTGGATATGTTTCTGCTGTATCTGGGATGGATGGACTGGGGCGTGCTGGTATTCGGAGGCTGTCTGATCGCGCTGATGGTTTCATTGATATTGTGTGCGGCTGAAATCCAGATATCCACCCGCGCACTGGATATTCAGATGCGTGATATGCAGTAACCACCTGTAAGCAATGGCCGCCTTGTACCGGCGGCCAATGATAAAGATTAGTGCGACAGAATCAGCTTGTAGTGGCAGGAGATATCATCATCCCCAAATATGGAAGGCAGCTCTTGGAAAGCATCAAGCATGGCATTGAGTTCATCCGGAGAGAGTGAGAGATCCTTAACCACATGCAACGGTTCCTGCTCTTCCGGCTCGGTCTGCTCGGCATTCTCGAACAGGTACATGGCCCAGCCAATCTGGTACATGCCCTCATCTTCTTTTTCCATAATGCCCACATAAACCCGGGCATGCGTACATACCATCGAGGACAGTTGCTCGGGGATGTGTGACAGCAATGTCTGTGTTGGATTCATGAAATGCGTTCCTGAACTTTTGATTTTTGTTCTGGTTAATTTTTATACCAATTCACAGTATGGTGTAGAAATGGGCTGTTAATCAAACTCCACAAAGAACTGTCGGCCCGCCCATGCTTCTTTAACTCTGTTATCATTGCCAGCAAACACAATCAGAAGAACACTGAACGCACCATGTCAGACTCGTCCCTCTCTCCCACTTTGCAGCTGGCCTGCGAGTTAATTGCCCGTCCATCCGTCACGCCTGAAGATGCCGGCTGCCAGCAATTGTTGATTGAACGACTGGCACCACTGGGTTTCAAACCGGAAGCCATGCCCTTCAGCGATCATCACGGATCCGTGCAAAACCTCTGGCTGCGTCGGGGTGAAGATGGCCCATTGTTTACCTTTGCCGGTCATACCGATGTTGTACCGACCGGCCCGGAAGAGGAATGGCAGTTCCCGCCTTTCGAGCCCACTTTCCACGAGGGTGATCTGTGCGGTCGCGGCGCAGCCGATATGAAAGGCAGCATCGCCTCCATGATTACTGCAATTGAACGGTTTGTTGCCGAACATCCTGATCATAACGGCTCGATTGCCTTACTGATCACCAGCGACGAAGAAGGTCCGGCCACCTGCGGTACCGTCAAAGTGGTGGAAGCGCTGGAAGCCCGCAAAGAGAAAATTGACTGGTGTCTGGTAGGCGAGCCTTCCAGTACAGAGAAAGTGGGTGATGTGATCAAGAATGGTCGTCGCGGTTCGCTGGGGGCCAACCTGACAGTAAAAGGTATTCAGGGCCATGTGGCCTATCCGCACCTGGCCAACAACCCGATTCACTCGGCCGCCCCGGCCATGACCGAACTGGCTTCCACCGAATGGGATCAGGGCAACGCCTTCTTCCCGCCCACCAGCTTCCAGATTTCCAATATCCATGCCGGCACCGGTGCGACCAATGTGATTCCTGGCACCCTGAATATTGTCTGCAACTTCCGATTCTCCACCGAACAGACCGATACCGGCCTGCGCGAGCGCTTTGAAGACCTGCTGAGCCGCCATCAGCTTAACTACGATATCGACTGGCGCACCTTCGGTCAGCCGTTCCTGACCGCCAAGGGCGAGCTGGTTGATGCCACCGTAAAGGCAGTATCCGAGGTTTGCGGTTACCAGCCGGAACTGTCCACCGCCGGCGGTACCTCCGATGGTCGCTTTATCGCCCCGACTGGCGCTCAGGTGCTGGAGTTGGGGCCCTGCAATGCCACGATCCATAAAGTGAATGAGCGGGTCAGCGCCGAGGACCTCAATACACTGTCTACTATCTATCAGAAGATTCTGGGCAACCTGCTGGTTGCGGGCTGATGTTTGTCGTTATTTTTCAGGCAATCCTGACCGTTCCGGAGGACGAGTATCTCCAGACGGCCAGCCAGCTCCGTGAACTGGCTTTGAATGATTACGGCTGTCTGAAATTTGTAGCCATGACCGAAGGAGATCAGGAACTTGCTCTCTCCTGGTGGGCGGATGAAGAGAGCATCCGCCACTGGAAGCAGGCTTCTGATCATCTGATGGCCCAGCAACTGGGTCGGGAGCGCTGGTATTCCAGCTATTCCGTGGAAGTGGGCAAAATCACCCGAAAATATGCCTTTCCGGAAGATACCGCTTGAGGTCGCAGTCACGGGCAGTAAACTACGGCCCGTTCTTCTCTTAAGCTGATAAATTCATGTCCTCCACTTTACGCTGTCCGGTTTGCAGGGCAGAACTGCCCGCCTTCTCCGATGGAGCCAGCTGCCTGAACGGCCACCGTTTCGACCGTGCCCGTCAGGGTTACCTGAATCTGTTGCCGGTGCAGAAAAAACGCAGCGCCAACCCGGGTGATAATGCCGAGATGGTACAGGCCCGCAGCCGCTTCCTCGACAGCGGACTCTACAATACGCCGGCGACAGCTCTTGAAGCGAAAGCCGCCGAATGCCTGACCGGGAATGACCAGCCTCATATTGTTGATGCAGGCTGTGGCGAAGGTTATTACACCCTGCGTCTGGCAGAACAGTTCCCCGCGGCAGATATCACCGGCTTTGATATTTCCCGCCCGGCGATTCAGCACTGCTGCCGCCGTACCCGGAAGGATCAGGACAAACAACTGCAATGGCTGGTAGCCAGTGTGGCCGATATTCCACTGGCGGATAGCAACACCGATCTGATTATCAGCGTGTTCTCCCGTATAGACTGGCGTGAGTTTGGCCGCATTCTCAAGCCCGGCGGCCATGTATTGGTGCTGGGTCCTGGGCCGGATCACCTTTTGGAACTGCGCCAGCAGATTTACGACGATGTGCGCCCATATCCTGAAGATAAACTGCTGAGTAGCCTGCCGGCGGATTTCACCCTAAGTTCTCAGGAACCGGTCACCGATACGCTTGCGCTGAACAGCAGCCAGACCATTATTGATCTGCTGGCCATGACGCCCCACTACTGGCATATCAAACCGGCGCAGCGCGAGCAACTGGCACAGCTGGAAAACCTGATCTGCCGACTGGATATGCGTCTGTACACCTTTATTTACCAACCCGCCAGCTCCGCGAAAGGGCACTGAGGCCGCCATGGATAACCAGACCGATATTGAAATTTACCTGATGAAACAGCCGGTCGACGCTATTATCGAGTGGCTGGGCGAAACGTTCGACAACTGCTCAGAGGCGGATGTACGGGGCCGTAGTTACAACCTGACAGTCACCCATAACGAGCAGAGCATCCCGGTCAATATTGTTGAGAATGCGGCGGGCAAAGCCTGGACCAGTGTCTGGTTCGACTCAACCTCAACGCCCTGGCACTGCGATGCTGACTGCGCCCGCAGTGCCCATAAAATGCTTGCCGGTCGCGTACGCTGCAATGCCTCGTTCTGGCAGGAAGGTGCCGGAAATATGGATGAGTGGCTGGAAATTGGTCAGGACGGTTCAGAAAAGCTGATCGACTGGCCTTCCTGATTTAACAGCCTGACTCCTGCTCCCGGGCAATACGTGATTTGCCCGGGAACATGGTAAGATACCCTCACTTTGCAAGCCGTTACGATTCCGAATACAAGAAGCATGGATAATTCTTTCAGTATCAGTCGATACCTGTTCAACCTGCTGCAACGCCTGATGTTCCTGTGGGTGCGAACCTCTGTCCAGGGCAATCTGCCCGAGCCTGCCGATGCCGATGCGCAGAAGCCGGTGATTTATGTACTGCGCAGCCGGTCACTGTCTGACCTGCTGGTGCTGGACCGTGAGTGTCGCAAGGCCGGTCTGCCGCGTCCTTATGCGCCACTCAAGGGTGAGGGCATTGATGAACCACACGCCTATTTCTTTCTGTCCAAGCCGGAAGGCCTGATTCTCCAGCGTGAACGGGTATACAACGCGCCGCGCCTGCAACGTCTGGCCCGCTCCGTGGAAGAGTTCAAGGATTCCGATGTTCAGATTGTGCCGGTTTCCATCTTCTGGGGCCGCCGTCCGGATAAAGAACAATCAGCTTTCAAGCTGCTGTTCGCCTGGAACTACAACGTCGGCAGCCACTTCCGCAAACTGCTGGCGGTATTGTTCCATGGTCGTCAGACCCTGGTGCATTTCAATGCACCGCTATCCCTGCGTGAATTGGTAGATGAAGGTCAGGACGAAGAGCGCACCCTGCGCAAGATTCACCGTATCCTGCGGGTTCACTTCCGTCAGCTGCATACCTCAGTGAACGGACCGGACTTGTCCCACCGCCGTACTCTGGTGGATGGTCTGATCGAATCCGAAGTGATCCAGCGTGCCATTCAGAAGGAAATGACCGAGCACAATATCAGTCAGGAAAAAGCCTATCTGCGTGCCCGCAAGTATGCCAACGAGATTGTGTCCGACTACTCGCACCCGGTGGTGCGGTTTATGGACATCCTGCTGACCTGGTTCTGGAACAAGATCTACAGCGGTGTCGAGGTCAATCATATTGAACCGGTACGCGAGCTGGCCAAGAACCACGAGATTGTTTACCTGCCGTGCCACCGCAGTCATATCGACTATCTGCTGCTCTCTTACCTGCTCTATTACCACGGCCTGCAGATTCCACATATTGCCGCCGGTATCAACCTGAACATGCCTCTGGTTGGCTCCATTCTGCGTCGTGGTGGTGCGTTCTTTATTCGCCGCAGCTTCAAGGGCAACCCGCTGTACTCCACGGTTTTCCATGAGTATCTGCATACCCTGTTCACCCGCGGTTTCCCGACCGAGTTCTTTATTGAAGGCGGCCGTTCCCGTACCGGCCGAACCCTGAAGCCAAAGACCGGCATGCTCTCCATCATGCTGCGTAGCTACCTGCGCAGTAACAGCAAACCTCTGGCACTGGTGCCGGTTTATATCGGTTACGAGAAGGTGCTGGAAGCTGCTACTTACATGGGCGAACTGCGCGGTAAAGAGAAGAAGAAAGAGTCACCTCTGGATATCTTCCGAACCCTGGCTGCTCTGAAAGAAAACTTTGGCCATGCCCACGTGAACTTCGGCAAGCCGGTGCTGCTGAATGACTTCCTGAATGAGCACCAGCCAGACTGGAAACAGCAGACCTACGATCAGGAGTTCCGTCCTGAGTGGCTGTGGAGCGTGACCGACAGCCTGGGTACCGAGATTGCCAGCCAGATCAATACTGCAGCGGCCATCAACTCGGTGAACATGCTGGCCATGGCTCTGCTCAACACCCCGCGTCAGGCGATGGGTGATGAAGAGCTGGCCAAGCTGCTGGACGACATTAACGGTCTGATGGCCAAGGTGCCTTACAGTGATTACGTCACCCCTTGTACTCTCTCCGGAAAGGAGATGATCAAGGAGGTGGAATCCCTGAATATGGTGGTGCGCCAGAGTGACTCTCTGGGGGATATTATCAGCACGGACGAACGCAATTCCGTTCTGATGACTTACTACCGCAACAATATTCTGCACCTGCTGGCAATTCCGTCCTTTATCTGCCGCCTGTTCTCCAATACTTACGTGTTGAAGCGCAGCGAGATTCAGGATGACTGTGCCCGTTTCTACCCATATATGAAGGCGGAACTGTTCCTGCGCTGGGACAGTCTGTCACTGTCGGCAGAAGTGGATCACTGGCTGCAGGCCCTTACTGAAGCCGGTCTGCTGATCCTGATTCAGGATGGTGATGAAGACTGCTTCCGTCGTCCGGATTCCAGCAGTACCGCCTTTATCACCCTGACAGTGGTCTCCCGTGCTATTCAGCAGACTCTGGAACGCTACTTTGTGGTGATCAGTCTGTTGCTGCGTAATGGTTCCGGTCAAATCGATGCAGACGAGATGGAAAAGCAGAGCCAGGATATGTCCCAGCGCCTGTCTATCCTGCATGGCCTCAATGCTCCGGAGTTCTTTGATAAGAACCTGTTCCGCCAGTTTATTGAAGAGCTGAAGGTTCAGAAAATTCTGGATATTGATGAGGACGGTCATCTGACCTTTGATAACGAGCAGATTGCCGCAATGGCGGAAGACTCCCGTCGCCTGCTGCCAAGCGAAGAGCGCCATAGCATTCGTCAGGTGACCTGGAACAAGACCTCTAAAAATTAAGATCCCCCTTCCACGCATGCCCTTCGGGGCATGCATCTCCTCACCGTCTTCCCGCATCATGGCTGCTATTATGGATAGAAACCCTGATAGTGACCCTTAGCTCCTCTCCAAGGTCACAGCCAACCAGAATGGAACGGAACCATGGAAGGATCCCGAGGCGTCAGCTCTCAGACCAGTACAACCCCGCTTCAGTCAGAAACCCCAAAAGCCAAATCAACGGGTAAAAGCCGCTCCCAGCGCAAAGTCACCATCGCCAACTCACTGCGCAAGTTTTTCGGCACTGGCGCTTCCAAAACCAGAAGCGCACAACCCAAACCCCTGCATCAATATCAACTCAGGCCAACCACAGCGCAGCTGCACTTTAACAGTAATGGTCAGCGCACTACCGTGGATGTTTCCCTTCAGGCTCAAAAGCTGGGCAATCAGGGTTATAACCCGGTAGAGACCTCTGTGATTCTCGGCAACACCGCCCACGCTACTGGCAACAATATGCCGGAGCTGAGCAGTCGGGTTGAAGCCGTGCCCCAGAAAGGCTCCCTTCAGCATCAATGGCTGTCGTGGGCAGTCAATGATCTGATGCGCAAGGGCTACCCACCCGCTGAGGCTAATAATATTGCCCTGAACGGCATGAAGTGGGCCGGCCCGGATATAGGCAAGTTCCAGAACTATATCCAGAAGGCACCGCTCACTGCTCAAATGCAGCAGCATCAGGACTTCCAGTGGGCCATTGGCAGCTTTGCGCACAAGGGCTATGCCCCACAAACGGCTGGGCAAAGCATTCAAAGTGCCATGCACAAATTTGCCGGTAACCGGGATGCCTTTATCCAATGGGTAAAAAACGCCCCACCGGCAAGACCTCTGGAGCCAATGAATCAAGGACAGTATGTCAAAGATATCCTGCGCCCCTCCATGCAGCAGATCATGCTCCAGAAAGGGTTCAGCGAAGACAATGCCAACGAGGTAATCGATACCCTGATCCGGCAGGCCGGTGGAACCGAGAAGGGTAATATGGCTGCCGTATGGGAAGGGGTTCTTCTGATCAAACCGACTAATGAAGGTCAGGAAAGCCCACCACCGCAAAACCTGGCCCGACTGACCACAGCCGAAGCTTATAACGTGCTAGGTCTGAAAGAAGGTGCCAGCGCCAGGGATGTGAAAAAAGCCTTCCACAAGCTCTCAAACCAGCTGCATCCGGATAAACATGTTGGCAAGCCGGAAGCGGAAGTCGCACGATTGGAAGAGCAGTACAAACAGGTCGTCAAAGCCCACGACCAGATCACCAAACAGCATATTAAATAGCACCTGAATCAGCCTGCCTTTCACCGGGCAGGCTGCGCCTCCCGATATTTAGCTTTACCCCCCAGCGCCGATATGTCCGGCATATTCCTGAATAAAGGCCTCTTCTTATGCTGAGCCGCTACACCCCGGATATGTCGCCCGCCCAGATACTCCAGAATCTTGAAAAGGATTTAGAACAGGCCAAATCCCAGGGGCAAACAGGCCTTATCGGCTTGTGCCCAAAGACCCAGCGGATGATCCTCCCTGTTGGCGAGCACAATGAAGGGAAAGGGCTTATGGGGCTAATCAGATCCGGAAGCGCCTTTCACGAGCTCCTTACCGAAAAATTCAAGGATTCCGGTGTCAGCCTCTCTTCAGCTATCCGCTATGTCGAACTGCGCGACTTTATCAATAAGATCAAAGCCACCCAGCCCACGCTGTACATACAGCAACAGCCAGAAGAATCACCGACAGTACAGAAGACACCGCAGCCAGGCGTCTACTCCTCCGATATGTCGCCGGCCCAGCTCCTGCAGACCCTGAAAGAGGATATAGCGCAGGCCAAAGTAGATGGACGTCTGGGCGATATGATTGGGATAAACCCGGAGACCCACCAGATCTCCGCCTATCAAAAAGGCCAGACATGGAAAGTCTATAGTCCTACAGCCAAATCCCTTCATGCACTGCTGACAGACAAATTCAAGGAATCCGGCGTCGAACTCTCCAATGTTATCAGTTATGGTCGGCTACGGGACTACATAGCCCTGGTGGAAGCCGCTCAACCCACACTCTATAGCCAGACCGAACCAGAGATTCAGCTCACTCGCCAGCCCTCCGGTGACAGTGGTTTCTCCAACGACTCCAACAACAGTTCACCGGAGATCTCCAGACGCTCATCCGCCAGCTCCTCTTCAGAGAACGAAGGTGCCAGTGACTCAGAAGTCGAAGTCGTCGCCACCTCGCTACGTAGCTTCGATCGAGAGAATAATGTGCAGGAGGCGCGCGAGTATACCGGCCCTAGACGCAGAGTTGCCCGCGATATCGATGTCAGTAAAGCTCTGCCCACCCAGGGGTTAAGCCGAGGCGAACAGATCCCTTTGGGAATGGGCGACAACGATGCAGAGGATCTATCCAAAACCCTGAAACTGAGCCGTAGCCTGCAGATGGAGCGGAGTCTGGCCGGTGAATCATCGGTGACTTCAAAGGTGCCTGATTACCAGGCCCTCTTCCCTGGCGGTGAAGGGTATGCCGGACCTGTATCAGACGACTACAGCGTTTATGCCCAGCTCGGCTGCTTTGCCGTATTTAATCGCACCAGTGAGCTGGAGCTGAATGGCAAGGAGTACCCTGACCCTGATGGCAACCGCTGCACGATCAACTTCCGCCTCAGTGTGGCTGAACAGGATTATGAAAAAGCCTGGAATGCCATTAGAGGGTTGATGGCCTCACCGGAAAATCCTTTCCAGATTTATAAGATGACTAATTTTGGCGCTGTTGAAAAATACGGATTCAAGGATAAACCGGAAGGCCTGAGGTTAACGGAAGGCGGACAGTTTACCCTTTACTGCCTGCGTGATGACGACGAGGATCTGATCAAGGCAAAAACCGCATTCACCTTGAAACTGGAAGATCGCCTGCTCAAAGCCGGCGTTCGCCCAGGAAAAATTCCGGACTCGGATGGCACCTTTGAAGGCCACAAAATGTTCAGCTACCGGGATAAACATTTCAACCGGCAGGGATTAACTGCGTCCAGCCGCGCTGAGCTTGAAGCCACGCCGATGTACATGCGGGTCCAAAATGAGATAAACGCCCAATAGAGTGTATCCAGACTTCTTCCTCACTAATGCCTTCTCTCCTGCGGGAAAAGGCATTAATTATTT
The DNA here is from genome assembly GCF_900174585.1 of Parendozoicomonas haliclonae. Classification (GTDB taxonomy): domain Bacteria; phylum Pseudomonadota; class Gammaproteobacteria; order Pseudomonadales; family Endozoicomonadaceae; genus Sansalvadorimonas; species Sansalvadorimonas haliclonae. The sequence goes on from NZ_FWPT01000013.1 coordinate 19,371, forward strand.
TCTCCTCACCCGATAAACTATCCCCACAGCTCTCCAACACAAAACTTCCCAATAATGGTGTGCGATGTATCCACTGAATTATATTGAGCCTGTCTTCCGCCCACCCAGTGAGTGGCAATCTCTTATCCTGCAGGTCACCAATGGCTGCTCGTGGAACAACTGCACCTTCTGCGAGATGTACACTCTTGAGAACAAGAAGTTTCGGCCCAAGCCCCAGCAGGAGATTGAACAGGAGCTGATAAAGGTTGCGGCCAGCGGATTGCCGGTTCGCAGGGTCTTTCTGGCTGACGGTGATGCCATGACTCTGTCGTTTCGCAGGTTAAAAGCCATTCTGGAAGCTATTAATAAATATCTGCCCGGCGTGCAGCGTATCTCCTCCTATTGCCTGCCCCGCAATCTCAATAACAAGACCGTGGAAGAACTGGCTGAGCTGCGTACCATGGGATTAAGCCTGATGTATGTGGGTTGTGAATCCGGTGATAATGAAGTGCTGGGCTTTATCAAAAAGGGCGAAACCTATGCCAGTTCACTGACCGCGCTGGAGAAAATCCATGCTGCGGGTATGAAAAGCTCGGTAATGATTCTGAACGGTTTGGGCGGTCAGACCTTTCTTGAACAGCATGCCATTAACTCGGCAAAACTGATGAACGATGCCCAACCGCACTATCTCTCGACACTGGTCGTTTCATTTCCCATGGGTGATGAACGTTTTCGGGAAGGGTTTAACGGACAGTTTCAACCCCTGCAGCAACAGGACCTGTTTCGGGAGATGGAACTGCTGCTCGATACGCTGGAACTGAACAGCACGATCTTCCGCAGTGACCACGCTTCCAACTATCTGGTATTGAAAGGCACGCTGGGCAAAGATAAACAACGGCTGCTTGATACAGTACGATCTGCCCTCCATCAGCCGGGGAGTATTCCCCTGCGTCAGGAGTGGCAGCGAGGTTTATAGCGGACGATTTACAGCGTGATTAACAGCCGTCCAGAGCCGTACGGCTGATAATTTCATCCTGCACTTCCTTGCACAACTCGACAAAGAAAGCACTGTAACCGGCTACCCGCATAATCAGGTCGCGGTGCTTTTCTGGATGTTTCTGGGCATCAATCAGCGTTGCATTATCCACATAGTTGAACTGCATCTGGGCATTGCCCATCTGGGATGCCGTGCGCAGCAGCTGAATCATCGCCATGCGCGCTTCCGGGGTTTCCAGCGTGCCACTGACCAGCTTGAAGTTATGGGACATACCGAGACTCATGGACTCGACATTGATCTTGCTGACCGACTTCACCACCGCCGTTGGCCCCTTATTATCCGCCCCTTGGGATGGGCTCATACCATCGGAGAGCGGCTTGCCGGAATAACGACCATCCGGTGTCGCACCGACCATGCCACCCAGCGGGGTATTAAACGACTGGGACAGGGTTCCGTGAATCATCCGCGCATAAAGTGATTTATGGCTGTTCATGGTCTTTTCGGTAAAGTCGACAATATCGGCGGCAATCAGATCCGCATAGTCGTTGTCATTGCCGTACTTCGGAGCCCGCAGACATTCCAGACGCATCAGCTCGTAGCCTTCCCAGTTTGTCGCCAAAGCATCACGGAACTGCTCAAGGGTATAACGCTTCTGGTCAAACACCAGATGGCGAATGGCGGCCATGGAATCCACATAGGTTCCCAGACCCGCAAAAATGGTGCCCGGACCTTCATAGAGATAGGCACCTCCGGCGGTCACATCCTTGCCACTGCGCATACAACCATCCACCCACAATGACATATACGGGTTTGGCATAGTGTCACGCACCAGCTTCTGATTGATCAGCGTGCCTTTGGCCGTCTGTGCGATCAGATGAATCAGCTGATCCTTCACTGCGGCATCAAACTGTTCGTAGGTCGTGAACTGTTCCAGCGGACCGGTATCAATGCCTTGAACCGAACCATGCCCCGGATAGAAGCCCCGGTTTAGCATCATTTCCAGCGTGATTGGCCACTGGGTAAAACCACCCGCCGTCCACTGATGGATACGTCCAGATTTCTGCGGTTCCACACAACCCATCAGGCAGTAGTCCCGGGCATCATCAAAGTCGAAACCCTTGCGCAGCATCATGCGGATATGGGCATCATCAAAGTGAATCGCCGGCATACCCATACCCGTGCGGGTCACTTCAACAATTTGCTCCAGATACTTGTGCGGAGAAAGGTTGTGAACACGGCAAGCCAGTGAAGGCTGATACATTCCGGTCAGTCGTACCGCATCCATCACCAGATACGTCAGATCGTTAGTCGCATCCCCACCTTCACGCTTCACACCGCCAACACACATATTGATAAACGGCATATACCCGGCAAAGTAGGTTGCCGTGGCTTCCGGGGTATACCAGATCATCTCGGAGCACTTAATAATGAAGCAGCCCATCAGTTCAAGTGCCTGCTGCTGCGTCATGCCGTCAGCCATGCTGCGGGCAAACGCCGGGAACACATACTGGTCAATACGACCCAAAGAGGTACTGCACTGATTTTCTTCCATCAGGAACAGGGATTGAATCGTCCAGATTGCCTGCAGCGCTTCATGGAAAGTTTCCGGTGGATTAGCGGGAACGCGGGCATTGACCCGGGCAATATCCACCAGCTCGGTCTTGCGAACCGGGTCACTCTCCTTCTCCGCCAGCTCAAGGGCATAGGCAGATAGACGACGAGAGTAAGTCAGAATACCTTCGCAGGTTTCAATGGCGGCCTGGTAGTAGTTGATCTGATCCAGCGCTTCCGGATCAAAGCCCTGGGCAACTTCAGCCAGTCGTGCTTCAGCTTCAGCCTTCAGTCCGTTAACGCCCTGGGTAAACAGAATAATATCGTACCCTGGGCTGGTATCACCGCCACCACTGGTATAGTGATAGCTCAAATCACTGATACAGGCTTCTGCAGCAAACTCCCATAATCCCGCATCACGGAACTTCTGTTCGCAGGCTTCATCAAGGGATTTGCCCTGCCAGAACGGGAAGATTTCCTCCCTTAACGTTCGCTTGTCTTCTTCAGAGATAAAATACGGGTCCTGAGGACGAGTCGCGATGGTTTCCAGCTCATCGGTCAGCCAGCGCCAGGCGGTATCAGGAGAGAAAGCGCCAGCCCGCGGGCTGCCACAGGGATGACCAACAATCAGCTCACCACCCTGAATCAGTAAAGGTGCCGTTTCACAGGCCCTGCGAAAGCCTTTGGCCCGGAGCATGTTATTTGGCAGCCCCGGAAATTCACGGTAAACCTCGGTATAGGCTTTGGCTCGGCCAATAGTGATACTCGGCTTAACCTGCAGATAAGCATCTTTCAGCCCGCGTACCCGCGGTGGCATCTGATCTAGCGACTTAACAGCGTCGTCCATGGACTCATTCACACAATGATGACGAAAGCCGACATCCTACGCACAAATACTTGGAAATGAGTTGATCTATATCGGCAGTCAAAGCGGATGACAACTAGACTTCATGCCTCTTCCCCAATGCGGTCCGGAGATATGATTATTCCTAATCTGAGGCAGCTCCCCATCCTGGCGATACTGCTGGCATTCCTGCTGCAACCTCTTGCCCACGCCGACGACAGCTTTCAAGTAAACGACTTTAACCCACCATCTCCCGATTATGTGCATCCGCCGTCTGTTTTGCAGACCATTCTGGAAAAAGTGGTAGACGAGCTGTTTGCCTCTGGCCATTCCCTTGGAAACAAGCTGGTCAAGCATTACGCCTACAGTACCAACAAGGTGGTGAAGGACTTTTTGATCAGCTTTTATATCCGCAAATTCAATGTCAATCTGTCAGAGCTTCTGGACCCAAACCCTGAGCATTACGCCAGCCTGGCTGATTTCTTTATCCGCCAGTTAAAACCGGATGCTCGCTCGCTGGATATGACACCCAACGCATTGATCAGCCCGGTTGATGGAACTGTATCTCAGGCAGGCCCGATTATTGAGGGCATGCTGCTGCAAGTGAAAGGCAAATATGTGCCACTGCTGGAACTACTGGGCGGAGACCAGGAGCTAACACAACGATTTATGGGAGGCAGCTTCGCAACAATGTATATGTCGCCGGCCAACTATCATCGGGTGCATATGCCGCTGGCAGCCAATATTGTGGAATCCATCCAGATTCCCGGAAGACTGAACAGCGTCAATGAGATGCATATTGAAACCATCAATGATCTTTATGGCACGAATGAGCGACTGGTGACCGTGTTTGTGAATCCGGAGGTGAATCTGCCTTTCATTATGGTCTGGGTCGGCGCCATGAATATTGGCTCCATAGAAACAGTCTGGACGGCCATGAACCCGGAGATTCCTCAATCCATTGCCCGCATGACCTACAACCCGGAAGTCGGCAACACCTATGCAGAGAAAGGGGAACAGATCGGCTGGTTTAACTTTGGCTCAACGATCATCATGCTGTTTCCCGCAGACTTTTCACCAGCCCTGCAGGTTACACCCGGGCAATCCTTCCAGCTGGGCCAGCCTATCGGCTACTTTTAAATCGTTTTTTCAACGAGGGGGTCGGCCATGAAAGCACAAGACAACAAAAAAACCCAAAAACAGCATCAGGGCCAGGTACCGGCAAAACCTTATCCCAGAGGACTCAATATGGAGGCGATAAAAAGGAAAGCGCTCGAACGCTTTCCAAGTCTCACCAAAGAAGATATCGACCAGATGTTCTAGCATCTGGTCGAGAAGGCGTTTACTTCCCCAGCCTACTGGCGGCTAAAGGAGCTCTAGAAACGCTTGAGAGGATAAATATCAAACCGTCCTGATTTACCTTCAAGGCGATATCCTGGCTCCTGTTCGGCAAGATCAGGGGCTCGCTTTGGACGCTTGACCACCACCCGGTGTTCCGCCAGAGCCAATGCCGGTGACAGCAGATCATCGGCATCCAGATCCGGCCCTAACAGGGTCTGGAACAGCACCATTTCCTTTTTCACCGCCGCCGCTTTATCTCGATGCGGGAACATAGGGTCCAGATAAACGACATCAAACTTACGACCTTCTCCAATCATACCCTGCATCAGCTCAGGGGCGTGCCCGGAAAGCAGATTCATACGAGCCACAATCGACCCGGCGTCTTCATCACTCGCCGCGCGCTGCAGACCATCCGCCAGCAAGGCACGAACAATTGGAGAACGCTCCACCATAGTTACCGTGGAACCCATAGTCGCCAACACAAAGGCATCACGCCCCAGGCCAGCGGTTGCATCCAGAACGGATAATGGACGACTGGCATCGGCAATACCGACAGCCTTCACAATCGACTGACTTTTGCCACCACCGTATTTACGACGGTGACCGACAGCACCACCAACAAAATCCACAATCACCGGCCCCGGTGCTTTCTTACCGGTCTGCTGCAGTGCCAGCCCCTCCGGGCTTTGCCAAAGTACCAGACGCTGTTCACGTACATACTTAGGCGCATCCTGCTCAATCACATCAAGTCCGGTCAGCGCCTGCAGCTCCGCAATTCTTTCAGAACAACAATGGGGAGTCGCAAGAATGGCCGGTGCTAAATAAACATCTTCCACAATAAATCTCGAAATCAGAGCGCGGAACTATCAGGTCAGAAGCGCGGGTTTGCTTTCCCAAAGGCCAGGATGGCCTGAGAGCGAGTCAGACCAGGACGGTCTGTCCGAGCGGGGAAAGCAACCCGGGATTCAGACCGAACACCTAATGCCTCAAACAAACAGAACACCCAGCAACACCAAACCCAGCAACATACGATAGATCACAAACGGCATCATGCCGATGCGATTAATAAAGGCCAGGAAGAAGTGAACACACAGGTAGGCACTGATGCCAGCAACCACAATGCCGGAAAACATAGCCATCCAGTCTACCGAAACATCAGAAGTAACCAGCTTCAGTGTCACCAGGGTTGTCGCAGCCACAATAATGGGAATAGACAACAGGAAGGAAAAACGGGACGCCGCTTCACGCGTCAGCCCCAACATCAATCCCACAGTAATGGTAATACCGGAGCGAGAAGTCCCCGGAATAATGGCCAGAGCCTGGGCAAAACCGATAATCATCGCCTGCTTCAGTGTCAGTTTTTCTAACGGCTGCGTCAGGTTAGGGCGACGATCAGCAAAACCCAATAAAGCACCAAAGATCAGAGTGGTTGCTGCAATCACAGCTATAGAGCGCATGGCATCATCAAGGCCGGTCACAGAAACAATGCCACCGAAAACCACCGCAGGAATGGTTGCCCAGATCAGCATCCAGCCCTGACGGCTATGCAAAGTGGACGGCGCCTTACCCACAGAGTTCAGCGTCCAGTCCCGGGCGATCTGGAACAGATCATTACGGAAGTAGAGCAGCACGGCACTGAGAGTACCCAGATGCACAGCCACATCAAAGGCCAGTCCCTGGTCAGCCCAACCCAGCAGCTGGGCCGGCAGGATCAGGTGGGCAGAGCTGGAGATTGGCAAAAATTCAGTAATCCCCTGAATTAACGCCAGAATAAGAAGTTGCCAGGTTTCCATCCCATCATTCCTTACTGTTTTTTAGCTGGACGTTCACTTTTCTTCAGCGCGACATTATCACGCAGATACACCGGCAGCGCCTGATCAGCAGGAACAGCCTGCCCCGCTGCGAATACCGGACCAGCCAGTGCAGCAATATCCGCCGCATGGGGGAAAGCCTGCTCGGTAATCTGAGCCACAGCCAGCTCGGTTAATCTGTCACTGTAGCACCAGCCGGTACCAATACCGGTCACCTGACCAATATTTTGCTGAACGGATTCCGGCAACAGAGAGAAGATCTTCTCCGGCGCGGTCACCTGCTCATCACCCACCAGCGTCATCAACTCACCTTCGAGCTGATACAGGCCCCAGTACACCTCATCCATACGGGCATCAATCAATGCCAGTACCTGAGTGGTACCCTGCTCGCGGTAAGCCTGCTGGGCCAATGCGGCCAGAGTCGATACCGGAACCACCGGCACATCCAGAGCCCAGGCCAGCCCTTGCGCTACACCTGTGGCAATACGAACGCCGGTAAAAGCACCCGGACCACGACCAAAAGCCAGAGCATCGATTTCACTGCGTTTTACCCCCTGAGCGGACAACAGCTCATCAATCATTGGCAACAGTCGCTGGCTGTGCTCACGGGGAATCACCTCATAGATTTCCTGAATGGCCTCAGCAGAGCTATTGGTGTCGTACAGCGCAGCGGAGCAGGCTTCCGTTGCGGTATCAAGGGAAAGTATCAATGCCATAGCGGGATATCATTCACTGTTTATAACAGCCGCCCATCAGCACGGCTGCTACGAGAAAAGGGAAATCGGGCAACCATACACAGTCAACCCCGCTAACTCAAGCCACCCCGTAATAGGCGTGCAAGCAATACTGAACGCTCGGTTATGAACAGATAAAGACACCATCTATCCAAATAACAAATGTGGACCAAAGGATATTTTTGTGGCCTTACCTATTTCAGAGCGTCAACAGCCCGCACCGCCCCAATCTCACACTGTGGCACCGCCTGAAGACACCGTTATTATTGAGGGCAGCTCCTGGAAGGTTGTCAAAGGGACACCACTGATATGCGATATTTGTAAAGAACGCGTAGCGACCACAACCACCCAGTGTCTTGATATTACCCATGGTATCTGCCAGCCGTGTGATAGTCAGATTACGGATAGAAGATGCAGTCACTGCCGGGCCTCTATAACAAATGAGGATACCCTGGAAAATGTCAGCAAGAATCTTGTTCAGCTTGCGAACAAGCTCACCCTGAGCTGCACAGAACCAGACTGCCAATGGCAGGGAAGCTATGGCGATGCCAGCAAACATGGTGCATCCAGAGAAAACCATATCTACCAGTGTCCAAACCATGCCCATGGCTGTAGCGAAAAGGGCACACAGGTTGACCTTCAGGAGCATCAGCTTTCCTGTATTTACAACACAGAACAGTGTACCAATTGTGATAGCAGCTATATCAAATCCCAGCGAGCCGATCATTTGGAACACTGCCTGATGATGCCGGAAACCTGTGCAGTCACTCTGCTTCGTTCGCAGTGGAAGGCACTGGAATCAGTTCTTGACGAGCGCACACCACTCTCGGCTTTATCCGATTCTAAAAAGCTCGCAGAGTCCATAAGAAATCGTCAGATCATGGACAGCCCATGCAGCTATGGCTGTGGTTTCTATTCAGATGCGCTGAACACGCTGGGAGATCACTACAAAATCTGCCCAGAAACCCCTGTCAAGTGCAACAACGACTGTGGCGAACAGATTGCTCGCAAATCTCTGCTGGACCATAACAAACACTGCGACCATGTAGAGCAGGAGTGCCACAGAGGATGCGGCGCCCGTGTTATCAGAAAACGTCTGTTATCCGGAGAACATGACAAAACCTGCCCAAAGTTGACTATCCCCTGCAACTACTGTCAGAAGAGTTTTGAACGACAGGAAATTTCACTGCACGAACGAACTTGCCATAACCGCCCGGCACCATGCCGTTATTGTGGGAAGAAAATGCTATTCAGCGAGAGTAAAACGCATCTTGATCACTGTGATAAGACCATGCCTTTTACGCTGACAGACCATACCTACATCATTCAACCGGAATCAACCGGCCTTGTTTTCCAGCGCGAAGGGGAAGCTGTATGCAGCCATATCTGCATCCGGGAAAGCGCACATATCCTTAATAGCTGGATGTCTGGCCGCTCGGGAGAGATGAGGATGAATTTGGGAATTCTTGACAAAAAGGAACTGACCTTTTCTCTTGGAAACAATATAACTACGTTGATGCTGGATGACGCATCGCTGAAGATCTTCAGTGATTCATACAATATCAGCAATTTTGAAGTGTTTTGCATCAATGAAAATGGCAATAAACTTTTTACACTGTATTCCTCCGATGCCCGTGAAGCCCAAGTATGCAAATCCAGAGTTGATCTTAGTCATTCATGTGTGCTTTTAACAAGAGAGATTCTGGCAAAACAGCCTCAGCATGACATCCTGTATCTGATTATCAGCCTGCGATCCCATACAACCTTGTTCCCGGCAAAGGCCAAACAATTACAGGACAAACAAGCTACACCCCAAAAAAAATCATGGTGGTCTAGATAATAAAAACCGCAATCCACCTGGAGATCTCTTCCCTGTCGTCCTTACGCTGAACCAACCTCCCGACTGATACGATTGTCAGGAATACTGACGCCTCTGTCTGAAACCGTCTTTTGCCGTCAGAATCCATACAGCGAATACTATTCAACAGCACAGGGGCAATGCCATGGACTCACCATCCCGCTCCTCGCAGGCCTTGGAGCTACCTTGCACTTCAGCTCTGCCTAATGAGCCCAGCCCCAGACGAGTCATGGCCAATGGCCGCTACTGGCAGGTGACTGAGGGTGCTCCCATCCTGTGTGTGGTCTGTCGTGAAAGCGTTGCTACCACCACAACCCGGTGTACCGATATCACTCACGCTGTCTGCCAACCCTGTGATGACAGCATTCTCTTCCCCAGACAGTGCAGCCTCTGCCGCTCCGAAACAATTGATGAAAACAAACACACAACCGTTCAGGAATGCCTTCAGGCACTGGCCGATCAGGTCACCTTCCGATGCACAGAAAAAGAGTGTCTTTGGCAGGGACAATTCCGCGATATTCCCCGACATGTCGCATCCTGCGAGAACCACATCTATCTCTGCCCCAACAACCATTATGGCTGTAAGGAAAAAGATACTCTGAGCCAGCTGCAGGAGCATGTTCTGGCCTGTTCCTACCGGGAGGAAAACTGTACAGAGTGCGGAGGTACATACGCGCTGGCCTTCCGGGAAAATCATCAGAATGTCTGTGAAAAATTGCCACTGACCTATGCCATCACCATGCAACGAAAAGATTGGCAGAACACTTTTGCTCAGGTTCAGGATGGCGAGATAAAGAACACCTTGATGCCAACTCTCCAGTCTGCGCTGTCAGAGGAGAACTGTGTACTGTATGAGAAGCGGTGCCGCTATGAGTGCGGATTTATTGAAGGAAACAGCATCTCTCTGGAAGCCCATCTAACCATCTGCCCGGAAAGCACTGCAGAATGTGGCTACAAATGCGGAGCCTTCGCTAAGAGGAAACTGCTGCATGAGCACTACCAGCACTGTGATGAAGCACCAGTCTCCTGCCCAAGAGGTTGCACAACCATCCAGTACAAGAGAATTGATATCCTCTCCGGGCTCCACGAGATCCAGTGTTCCAATGTGCTGGTGCCATGCACCTACTGTCAGGATAACTACCGAAGGATTGAACTCGTTCACCATGAGAAGAATTGCCAGAAGCGTTCTCTGACATGCCGTCATTGCAAGGAGCTTATCCTGTTTTCTGATAAGCCCGGGCATCTTGACCATTGCAGCAAAGCCGCACCATTCACTCTGGCGGGCTACCACTACTCTGTTCAGGAACAGTCAGATGGCACAGTCTTTCAGCGGACCAGTGAGAATCAGATCAGCCATATCTGTATTCCTGTCGCTTCCCATGTACTGCTCGACTGGCTTTGCAAGAACCATATAGAGTTGAGCAGTTTGATCGGATCAGACAAAAATACTTTTTCATTTACACTAAATAGCGGAACCTATTCGCTTTCCATTACGCCAGAGGGATTGCACAGCACCAAAAATGACGACCGACGCATGCTCAATATCTTCCTTCTCACCGAAAAGGGAGCCTTTTTTTCTAACATTTTTACGGTTGTAGGAGGGCATCGTAACAAGACCTATACGCTTAATCATACTATGAACACAATTGATGACCCCCTTCGGAAAAGCCTGATCAAAACTCTCAGCAAATATGGACCCCACATTAGGCTGTATCTGATTCTAAGCTGCGCGTCTTACCCAACCTTGTTTCCTAATATGAAACCACCCGCCCGCTATAGAACGCCAAAACCTCAAAGTTCAACCAAAGGCAACTCGCCTTTCTAAAGCTCAGGCTTTATCCAATAAAAAAACCGCACACTGCCTTTCAGCAATCTGCGGTTTTAATCGGCCAGACCAAGAGCGCTTTATTCGCTCAGGGCTGTTTACTAGCTCAAGGCTGTTTACTCGCTCAGAGCAGCAAGCACAGCCTTGGTGATGTCTTCAACAGAGCCAACACCTTCAACACGGTGGCACTTCACCTTACCGTTGTTCTCAGCCATTTCGGTGTAGAAACCGACCAGTGGCTTGGTCTGCTCGTGGTAAACCGCCAGACGGTTACGCACGGTCTCTTCCTTGTCGTCATCACGCTGAACCAGCGGCTCGCCGGTTTCGTCGTCGATGCCTTCAACCTTTGGTGGGTTGTAGATCACGTGATAAGTACGGCCGGAAGCCAGGTGAGCACGACGGCCACTCATACGCTTAACGATCTCTTCGTCTTCAACGGCGATTTCCAGAACGTGATCAATATCCACGCCAGCATCAACCATGGCCTGGGCCTGAGGAATGGTGCGCGGGAAACCGTCAAACAGGAAGCCCTTGGCACAATCATCCTGAGCGATACGCTCTTTCACCAGATCGATAATGATGTCATCAGATACCAGCTGACCGGCATCCATAACCGCTTTCACCTTGAGACCCAGCGGTGTTTCGTTCTTGATGGCAGCACGCAGCATGTCACCAGTAGAGATCTGGGGAATACCATACTGTTCGGTAATGAAACGAGCCTGGGTTCCCTTACCAGCGCCTGGTGCGCCCAGCAGAATCACACGCATGAAATACGCTCCTGAAAGCCTTTTATCCTTGAGAGATAAGCTGTCTGCCAGTGAGAACTTGCTACCGGCAGCGCTGAAACGGGCAACAATACACAGTCATCCTGTGTAACTCAAGCACGGGAGGTGTCCACAACGGCCAGAGAACACTGACCGCCGTGAACACTCACTAACATCAACCGGTATTACGCATACCGGCAGCAATACCGGTAATGGTGACCATCAATGCCTGGTCCCGTTCGGACAGAACCGCCTCGGGAACATGGCGGGCACGGAACAGCAATTCGGCCTGCAGATAGTGCAGCGGATCCGAATAAGGGTTGCGTAATTCGATCGACTGCCGCACCCACGGATGACCACCAGTCAGCTCGCCGCCTTTCAACTCTGTGGTGACCTGCACCGCATCGCTAAGCAGAATACGCAGTTTCTCGCCAAGATACTGCAGTTCTTCCGGCACCAACCGCTGATCATAGTAGGCCGCGATATCGGCATCAGTCTTCAGATACACCATCTCCAGCAGGTCCATACGGGCGCTGAAGAATGGCCAGTTAGCCATCATATCTCTCAGAACATCTTCATCACCGCGGGCAATAGCCTTACGCAAAGCCACACCACTGCCCAGCCAGGCCGGCAGCATCAAACGGTTCTGACTCCAGGAGAAGATCCACGGAATCGCCCGCAGGCTTTCCACACCACCGTTCGGGTTGCGTTTGCTGGGTCGGCTGCCCAAAGGCAACAGGCCCAGCTCCAACTCTGGCGTGGCCGCGCGGAAGTAAGGCACAAAGGCTTCTTCTTCCCGCACCATACCGCGATAAACCGCCAGCGAGTCTTCGGCCAGATGATTCATCACTTCACGCCATTCCGGCTTCGGCTCGGGCGGAGGTAGCAGTGTCGCTTCCAAAGTGGCGCTGGCATAAAGCGCCAGGCTCTCCTCGGCAATGCGAGGGAAGCCAAACTTGAAGCGAATCATCTCGCCCTGTTCGGTAACCCGCAGATGGCCATTCACCGATCCCGGCGGCTGGGACAAAATCGCCTTGTGGGCAGGGCCACCGCCCCGGCCGACAGTACCGCCACGGCCGTGGAACAGGGTGAGACTGACACCCTTCTCTTTACAGAGATTGGTCAGCCCTTCCATCGCCCGATACTGGGCCCAGGCTGCAGCCATCTGCCCGGCATCCTTGGCGGAGTCGGAATAACCCACCATCACCATTTGTTTGTGAGCGGCGTAATCCCGGTACCAGGGCAGATCAAGCAGAGCATGAATACTGGCCTCGGCCCCTTCCAGATCAGCCAGGGTTTCAAACAACGGCGCGACCGGCATATTAAATGGGCAGCCGGACTCCCTCAGCAGCAGGATCACACCCAGCACATCAGATGGCGTACTGGCCATGGAGATAATATAAGGCCCCAGACGTTCCTGTTCCTGCTGGGCAATCACCCGGCAGGTATCCAGTACTTCCTGCGAATCCGCAGATGGCTGCCAGCGCGGTGAAATCAGTGGTCGTACGCTGTTCAGCTCGGCAAGCAAAAAGGCCTGCCGTTCTTCTTCGCTTGCCTCGGCATAATCCGGCAGCCCCAGATAACGGGTCAGTTCCGACAGCACCTTGGTATGCCGTCCGGACTCCTGACGAATATCCAGCCGCACCAACCCCAGGCCAAAGCTGCGGGCACGCCAGAGCATATCCCGCAAGGCGCCTTTAGCAATCAGGCTCATACCGTTGGCGCACAGGGAGTCGTAACAGGCCTGTAGTGGCTCAATCAATTCGGCATCCCGATGCAGAACACCCCGATCATCCGGGTGTTCGCCATTCAGACGCTCTTCACACCAGGCCCGGGTAATCTTCATGCGCCGGCGCAGCTCACGCACGATAACGCGATAAGGTTCGCTTTCCCCTTCGCCGGTCATCTGTTCAGCCAATGCCTGCAGCTCCGGCGTACATTCCGGCATGGAAAGTTCAGCCGACAGTGCTTTCAGATCACGGACAAAAAGATCCGCAGCCATCCAGCGGCCATTAAGCAGAACACGCTCGGTCACTTTGGCCGTCACATTCGGGTTGCCGTCCCGGTCTCCCCCCATCCAGGAAGAGAATTTGATCGGCATGGCGGTGGTCGACAGCCCTTGACCCGTCTCGGCTTCAAGACGCTTGTCCAGTCGATTCAGGAAACGGGGAACGGCTGTCCACAAGGAATGTTCAACGGTGGCAAAACCCCAGCGGGATTCATCAACTGGTGTTGGGCGGTTATCGCGGATCTCATTAGTGTGCCAGATCTGGCTGACCAATTGCTGCAGGCGCTCTGTGGCTTCTTCACGCTCACGGGGCAGAAGGTCACTGCGATCCAGCTCACCAAGACATTGAATGATGCCGGTGAATTTCTGGATAACCGTACGGCGGGTCACCTCTGTGGGGTGGGCAGTCAGGACCAGCTCCACTTCCATATCCTGCACATGGCGATGCAGGGTATCCGCGTCGATCTGGTTATTTTTCAGATGGGTAAACAGTTCTTCGAGGTGGTCAACGGCTTCGCCGACCTGTTCCCGATGACGGGAGACCACATGGTATTGCTCGGCCAGATTGGCCAGATTCAGAAACTGGGTAAAGGCACGGGTAACCGGGAGAAGCTCATGGTCAGAAAGGCTATGAAGAAAATCAAGCAGTTGTTTGTGAGCGTCTTCATCGCCACTCCGGGCGGTTTTCGATAACCCCCGAATTTGCTCGATCTTGTCGAGAAAGTCCGTTCCCAGATGCCCCTCTATCGCATTACCCAACAATTCCCCCATCAGGTGGACATTCTGCCGCAATGCTGCATGCTCATCCGTTAAGGCGCTTTCGTTTGTGGCCATACGGGACATCCCTCATTATTGGATCGATTTTATCTGGTTGTTGCCGCAAAAATATCCCAAAAACCTGAAAAACACACGCGAATCCTACCGTCCAAACCTTAATAAGCTCCTTAATCAACCCCCTAATCAATCAGGAGGCGTGCGCAATTCAAACGTTTGCTCAACACGCCAAAGATACACCCTGATCTAGGCATTTATACGAAACACAACAACAAACACCGGTAAAAAAAACCAAAGCAATAGCGAGAATGCCATTTTTTGCAGTCCATCCCAAAATACCCACAAAAAGCCAAGGGTTATATATTTTCCCGCAAGTTGTCCGACTCCTGAAACGCAACGTTTGGATGGCAACTCTGATATTAGGTAACGGTGAATGAAGTTCAAACCATTAGTCCTGGCCATGTTGGTGGCGGGGGCTACCCTTCCCCTCACTGCCATTGCGGCAGATGCTTACAATGCAAGCCAGTCATATCCTGCCGGAGAACAAGTGTCTTACGGCGGCAATATCTATAAAGCCAAGTGGTGGGCAAACCCGGGCCAGTCTCCTGCAGACAGTGTTGAAAACGCATGGGACACCCCATGGGAACTGGTAGGCCCTGATGAAGGCGGTCCAGACCCTGACCCTCAGCCAGATCCTGATCCAGAACCACAACCCGATCCGGATCCCGAGGAACCTGAAGAGCCACCGACGGGTGACTTCCCAGCCTACAAAGAAGGTACCAAATACAACAGTGGTGATGTCGTTCTCGCTGATGGCAAGCTGTATCGCTGTAAAGAGGGTGTTGCAGCATGGTGTTCCGGCGCTGGCTGGGCCTACGCACCTGGAAGCGGTACCGCCTGGGATATGGCCTGGGAACTGAGCGACGGCACAAAGCCTCCTAAGCCAGATCCTGATCCGAATCCGAACCCTGATGGCGACGGTGACGACACCAAGCCACCAGTGGATGGCGACTATGAGATGACCCGTGAAGAGCTGGAAGCCAAAGAGAAGGAAGTCACCAGTTCTCCAGAGATTCAGTCAATTCTGCACAGCGTGCGTACGCTGGACAACGCACTGGTTGAACAGGTGAAGCCTGGCGCGGCGTCTAACCCTGCCAACGTGAAGCGCGTAGAAGCGCTGATGGATGCCGAGGATTGGGAGTTCCTGTTCCCTGAGCGTGCGCCTGAGTACACCTACGAGGGTTTCCTGAAAGCCGTAGCCAAGTTCCCGGCTTTCTGTGACGAGTACACCGATGGCCGAGACTCCGACGCCATCTGTCGTAAGTCTCTGGCGACCATGTTCGCTCACTTTGCTCAGGAAACCGGTGGCCACACCGCATGGTGGGATGTACCGGAATGGCGTCAGGCCCTGGTTCACGTGCGTGAAATGGGCTGGGATGAAACCATGATGGGTGGTTACAACGGCGAATGTAACCCGGATGTTTGGCAAGGTCAGACCTGGCCATGTGGCAAGCTGCCAAACGGTGAGTTCAAGTCCTACTTCGGACGTGGCTCCAAGCAGCTGAGCTACAACTACAACTACGGTCCGTTCTCCCAGAAGATCTACGGCGATGTCCGTACACTGCTGGATAACCCTGAGTTGGTTGCTGATACCTGGTTGAACCTGGCGTCTGCTGTCTTTTTCTTTATGCAGCCACAGACGCCTAAGCCATCCATGCAGGACGTGATCAACGGCACCTGGCAGCCAAATGAAGTAGATCTGAGAGCCGGTCTGGTACCAGGTTTTGGTGTCACTACCATGATCATCAACGGTGGTGTTGAATGTGGTGGCTCTGTTGAAGTTCAGCAGTCCGTTAACCGCATCAGCTACTACCAAGAATTTGCCAAGCACTTCAACGTGCCTGTGCCGGCTGATGAGAAACTCGGCTGCTCCAATATGCTGCACTTTGATGCGGGCGGTGCCGGCGCAGTGAACACTTACTGGGAAATGGACTGGAGCTGGAACCCGGAGACACCTGACAACAAGAGCTACGCCTGTCAGCTGGTTGCCTACCAGACGCCACACTCTGTGTTGATCGAAGGTGACTATGCCAAGTGCGTACAGAAGAACTTCCCTGACGTTGTTATTGTCGACTAAACGGGTTGTTTATCTGAACTTATGCTGAGGCATTAACCATAAGGCCACAACGAGATATCGTTGTGGCCTTTTTTCTTGTCTTAACTCTGCCTTAAGTCGGCGTCGGTATGGTGCGGGTATCTTCTGTAATCGAGACCCAACCCCATGCCCTGTCAATTCTGCCACCACCCTGCATTTACTCCCGTATCCAGCAAAGATGCTAAAACCGGCCAACCGCTTCCTGTCGGCATGTGCGATGGCTGCGGACTGGTTCAGGTGATCAACATGCCTTCTGAGGAAGAGCTGAACAGCTACTATCGGGAAGATTATCGACAAGATTATAAAGGCGTCATCACCCCAAGAGCCGAACATGTCTTCCGTGCTGGCAACATCGCCCTCGAACGGCTTGACCTCCTCTCCCGGGCTGACCTGTGGAGCGGTCGCCTTCTGGATGTCGGCGCTGGCGGTGGCGAGTTCACTTATCTGGCTTCCCGGATGGGATATACCGCAACCGGAGTGGAACCAAACAAAGGTTACTCAGGGTACGCCAAGGAGACCTATGGCTGTGATATCAGAACCGGATACCTGCAAGACATAAAAGGTCGTTACGACATCATCACCCTGTTCCATGTTCTGGAACATCTGCGTGATCCTGTCGCAGCATTCGCACACCTGCACTCCCTATTGAATCCACAGGGCCATCTGTTGGTAGAAGTGCCGTGGATCGAAACCAAAGATGCATCACCCAACAATATTTTCTTTCGGGCGCACCTTTATTACTTCAGCATTGAAACACTGAAAGCCGCGGCCAGCCGCCACTTTGAATGTGTGCAGATTGACACCCGAGCCAATCTGAAAATCTTGTTCCGATCCCGCAGGGTTCCGGCTATGCTCACGCTGCCAGACAGCCAATCGGTTTCTGCTTTGCGAATGCGCCTGAACAGCAAAGGCTGGATGGAGTACCTGTTTGCCGGGGGCGGATTGATCAAACCTTTGCGCAAGCAGATACAACGTTTCCAAGAGCGAAAAGTCCGAGGTCTGCATGCTCGCAGCATCCTCGACAGACTCCTGTCCCCAACCCGAAAACATTGCCATGTGCACTCCGCACAGAGCCTGCCACAACCATGAAGATCCTTCTGATTGAAGATGATGAACTCATCGCTCAGGGTATAGTCTCCGCTCTCAGCAATGACGATACCCAGGTAATCCATTGCCCGGCGGCACAGCCTGGATTGCAGCTTATCCACAGTCCGGAACAGCGTCCTGATCTGGTGATTCTGGATCTGGGCCTGCCGGATAAAGACGGCATGGACGTGCTGGGGGAAATCAATCATCCACACCATCAAACAAATCATCTGCCGGTGCTGGTACTGACTGCCCGGGACACCCTCGCGGAGAAGGTTCGGGGGTTGGACAGAGGTGCGGATGATTATCTCACCAAGCCGTTTGAACTGGAGGAACTGCAGGCCCGCATCCGTATGCTGGCCCGCCGTTTCAAATTGACCAGCCACCCCTGCCTTAAAATCGGTCAGGTCACGCTGGACACTGCCAGTTATACGGTCACCGTTTCCGGGCAGACACATCCGCTACCCCGAAGGGAGTTTGCTTTGCTGCAGACACTGATGGAAAACCCGGGCCGAATATTCTCCCGTGAACATCTCATTGACCGTATGTATAACTGGGATGAAGAGGTCAGCAGCAACTCCGTGGATGTACATATTCACAATCTCCGGAAAAAAGTAGGCACTGACTTTATCCGTTCCATTCGCGGCGTAGGCTGGCTGGTTTGATGCGACATCCTTCTATCTACCGTTTTTTGATGATCGGTCTGCTATCCACCATGGGATTGGCTGATCTTATGACGATGGCTTTCAGCTACCGGCAAAGCTTTCTGGAGTCCGAAGAATTGCAGGATGCCCAACTGGTGCAGTACGCCCGTGCACTGAGCATGCTCAGTGCCTTTCCTGATAACAACCAGCCTCATAAGCCCGGACAAATCATTACGGTACCGATACAGATGCCACCGGAAGACTGGCAGGGTGATCCCGCAGGCGTAAAAGGACACAAGTACGAAGGCAAACTGTTTTTTAAAATTTATCGGGACGACCAAAACAATAAGACACTGTTGGCCCACTCCGTCAGCACACCGGACTTCCATAAATTCCCGCTCCGGGAAGGCTTTCGCACATTGACGACAGCGGGTCAGGACTGGCGAACCTTCTCGCTTTATCTGCCGGAGAAAAACATCTGGATTGTCACTGCCCAGCGGGGAGATATACGTCAGGAGATGGGAGACATCATTGCCTTTCAGGGAATTCTTCCAACCCTGTTCAGCCTGCCCGTGGTCTTCTTTCTAATTAACTGGCTGGTGCGTCGGGGACTCCGCCCGGTGAATCAAATGGCCGGAGAGATGGCACGAAGGCAGGCCACAGACCTGTACCCAGTCACGATTGAAAACCCGGTCAGAGAACTGGATCCTCTGATTACTTCCACCAATCAACTGCTGGCACGGTTATCAGAAGCTTTCCAGCGTGAACGCCGCTTTGTTGGAGACGCAGCCCATGAACTGCGCACGCCTCTGGCCGGGTTGGGGCTTCATCTGCAGATTGCCGAAAACCGCACTGGCGCAGAAAGAGATCAGGCCATTACCCGTGCTTTGCAGGGGCATAGACGTCTGGCCCGGCTGTTTGAACAACTGCTGATTCTGGCACGCACGACACCGGACTCTTATCAAAGTCATTTTCAGCGGGTCAATCTCAACAAACTCTGCCAGACAGCCATCGCCGACAACATTCACCCGATCCTTAATAAGCAGCAACAGATCACTCTGGAAGGGGATAAAGATATCTGGATATTGGGAGATGAAGCAGGACTGCTGATCATGATAAATAACCTGATTCGCAATGCCATGCTCTACACCCCAGAGGGTGGCACGATTCGCCTGCAACTCGATAACGCCGAGAATACTGTTTTGGACATCAGTGATTCCGGGCCTGGCATTCCGATTGAACAGCGGGAGCGAGTGTTTGATCGTTTTTATCGCATTGGCAGTGATCGCCATGCGTCAGGGGTCGAAGGTTCAGGGCTGGGACTGTCTATCGTGAAACATGTTGTTGATCTGCACCACGCCGACATAACTCTGGCTGATGCAGATCTTGGTGGTCTGAATGTGAAAATCAGATTCACCGAGGCAATTTAATCACACCGACGCTCAAGACTGTCCACACTGCGGAACATGACTGATCGCCAAAAAGCCGCTTCTGCTGGCTTACCGGCATGGCGGGCATCATTATCCTCGACGCCATGGTCATGGACGTCAGGAGTCTGCGAGGGTTTTAATTGAGGGCGCTGCTCATAATCGACAAAGCGCCCCGGCGGTGAGTTATGGCTGCATTGGTCATAAAACATATTGCCTTCATAGACAGAGGCCTTTTCATGGGCCAGCACATGCAGATAACTGCGTTCATTGTTATAACGGTTATTCACAAAGCCCACTCCGCACCGACTGACGGTTGCACTGTAAAGACTGATCTTGTGATAAGTGCGGAGCTTGCCGTCTGGATAGGTAGCACTGACCGGTACCGAGCGAGAATCCTGATAGGTCAGCTTGAGCCGGTATTCACAATTAATATTGAAGGGCGTTTTATCCTGGGGAGAGAGCTTTTCCCAGGAGCTGGCAGCAGCCTGAACGCTACTGCCAGCCATAGCTATTACAGCTAAGAATAATGTAGGAAGGTGTTGTTTCTGTGCGCTCATCCCTGACCCCAGTGTCCTGCCGTTATTCCATTAATAATCAGCTTAGACACCAAAGCCACAACATCCTCTATCCCTGTGTGGCCCGGCGAACAACCTCCCGATAATTTCCCGCCAGAGCGTGGGGATGCTCCTGGTAAAACCCGCGCTCGCGCACCATTTCATGCAACTGTTTCAGATGATAGCCCGGTACTGTCGGCATAAAGTGATGCTCACAGTGGTAATTAACAAAATGCGGGGCAAACAACATGCGCTCCCACCAGCGGGCCAGCGTCGTGCGAGTCGTCATACGCACATCATCCGACGACAGCTCCGGCATGGCTCCATGCTCAGCAATCTGACGAATACGGCTGATGGTCTGGAAAGGAATCAGATAAGCGCCCCACCACAGCAGGTACAGATAAGGCTGACCGAGAACCCAGAGCAACGTAAAGGCCGAACCATGAAAAACAATCAGATCACGGTAGTTGATCAGGGTCGTCCGTAGAATCTGCTCGCGGGTCAGGGCTTTCTTCTGCTGCCCCATGGCACGGGCATTTCCCACCCGCCCGGTGTTCACATACAACAGCATGGCCAGAAGAGATTTTACTCCGGATTGCCCGGTGAGATCCCGAAACAGCTTACGCTTGAAACGTTGCTTACTAATCGGGTAATCGCGGATATTGCCGACATCTGGATCATCATCTGTGCCGGTTTTGGTGTGATGGGTAAAGTGGTAGGGGCGGTAAAAACTCATCGGTACCAGCACAGGGATACCGGCCAGCCAGTGCCCGACCCGATCATTAAGTTTCTGGGAACTGAACCAGGATCGGTGCGAACAGTCATGCAGCAATATTCCCAGAGCCAGCTGTCGCCCGCCAATCACCAGCAGTGCCACCAGCACGGTGAAGACATTGGGACAAATTGCCACCAAAGCCATGGACGCGATAATCATTGCCCATGTTGTTAGAAAACCCAGCCAGGCCTTGCCATCATTTGCCTTCCTGAACTGATATTTTTCTTCTTGGGTCAGGTAGTCAAGCACGGGGGTACCTCGTTTCACAGTCAACGAATGACTATAGCAACTCCCCAACACCGGGATATGACCAATCCTGACAGTTTGCTAAACAGGATTTACCACTAACGCGTATATTCAGGTTCTTTCTAGCGACATATAATGCGTCTCCCTCCGCCCGTCCGGGCCCTTTGAGTGAGTATTGCCATGATTAAAGAAAATGACATCACCTGCACTGCCTGCAACGTCATGGACATCGGCACAATCATCCAGGAATCCGACACCCTTGCGCACATGCGTTTGAGCGGTGAAAACATGGACACCCTGCAACAAACTCTGACGGATCTGGCCCGTGAAGTGGAAAATGAGCCTTGCGAGATCAAGGTCATTGAACTGGATAATGGTGAGCGGGAAATGGCTTTTGATTTCTCCTGCGCGGCAGAGAAACTGATTTTTGAAATGCGCGCCCGTCGTCTGATGTAAGCCGTCAGTCTTTCCGGACTCCAAAAATAAACCCCGCACTTTGAACTCAGAAGTGCGGGGTTTATTTTTAATCGATTACCGGAACTTAGAGCTTATCCCACGCATCTTTCCAGTACTGGCTGCTGCCCGGTGCATAAGAGGCACTGGCACACCAGCCGGTATAAGGCCAAGGCTTGCACTGGTACGCACTGCCATCAGCTCCCAGTACAATATCACCATCTTTATAAGCGGTACCGGCCTGATAGAGTGGATAGTCTCCCGGAGGCGTCACACCACCTTCATCGCTAGCGCGCACCATAAACGACTGGTTAAGCATATCCTTGTCACCATCGTCAGCGGTCGCATTCACCGTCAGGGTGTGACTGCCTGTCTCGGCATTCTCAATCGTCAAAGCCAGCTCGCCCTGACTCTCGATAGCCGTGCTGGTTGTTGCGACTTCAATACCATTGTGAACGACAACTGCCTCAACAGTGACGGCTTCATTGGTGGTTAGCTGCAGAGCCAGCTCAACTGTGCCATTGCTGGCAACATACTCGGACTTCAGCCCTTCAACAGTCACTTCCAGCTCTGGCTGCGGTTCCGGCTCTGGTGTCGCGCCACCACAGCTGCTGTCACCGATCTTGCGCCAAACGCCCCACTCACCGGTTGTTCCTGGCTCTTCGCCCTGGGTCCACCAGCCGGCACGCCATTCGGAACCGTTATGAGACACCTCCGCGTCCGCCAGATACACCGCCTTCACATCCCAGGCATTGGTACAGGTAGAGCCGTCAGTCACTCTGACTTTACGGGTGGCCGTGACCGTCTGATCTGCGCTGTCAGTGACCGCATACTCCAGCTGATAGACGCCAACTGTCGCACTATCCACCTGACCGGTCACTTTGATGTCTGCTGTCAGATCACCATCTTCAGCATCAGAGGCACTCACACCAGCTAAAGGTGCGAAGTTGGCGTTCAGTTGCAGCGTGAGGTCTTTTACGCCGCTAAGAACCGGCTTCTCACTGTGAACATCAATCACCCGCTTGGCGGTCGTGGTATTGTTGTCGCTGTCGGTCACCGTGTAGGTCAGGCTGTAATCGCCGACCCGTGCCGTATTCACCAGACCGTCAACAACAATAGCGGAGGTCAGATCGCCATCTTCCTTATCCGTTGCGGATACACCGGACATCGGGTCAAAATTGCTGGCGTGCATAACCCGCTGGCTGATGACACCTGTCAGCACCGGCTTACCCGGAACAACCGGTGGAGGTACTGGCGTATTGCCATGAATAAATGAACCGTAATCGCGGATAAACTGCTCACCATAAGGCTGGCCGCTGGCATTAGTGCCCATATCCCAGTTCACCGACCAGGTCATCACGCCACGCAGCCCTTGGCCCTGCTTACTGAGACGATCAAAGGCGTTATACAAATCCTGTGGATCCTTGATAAAGCCGGTTGCCGCCGCATCAATATTGGCCGGGATACCAAACACCAGCTTGTTATGCGGAATCAGGGTGAAGTTGCGGGAACCATTCACCAGAGAGTCGGAAATGTAATAGATAAACTCTTCTTTCAGCTCATCATTGTTCTGGGCAATCCAGCCCACGCCATCAATCCAGAGGCCGTCCCCGCCCTGGTTATAAAACTGCGGGTTGATCCAGTCGTAGTAGCCTTCAAGGTTGGTAATGTAAGGCACATACTTGCCGCCTGACGTCAGATAAGGAAACTCCGGCGCCATGGTAATCAGGAAGTTTTTGCCCTGCTTGCGATAGTGATCCTTCACGATGCGCAGTGCGGCCGGAATGACAGTCTGGTTATCAGAGGCGGTCACTGCTGCCTGTTCCAGATCGATATCCAGACCATCAAAGCCGTAGGTTTCTACCAGACGAATAATCTCATCAGCAAACGGCTGCTCATCACCCGCCTTCAGCTCGATATGGGCATCGGCACCACCGAGTGCGATCAGAACAGAACGTCCCTGACTGTTCAGGTTGGCAATCTGATCTTTAAACTGCTGCTCACTCAAACCAATGGAAGGATCGAGTTTGAAGGTAGGAATACGGCCTTCGCTGGTGTCGTAGACCTTCATAAAAGAGACATCGACCACGTTGTACTGTGGATCAACCTCATCAAGGGTTACACAAGGCGCATTACCACCTTGATAGCCACCGCCATCGCACCAGTTGTGCCAGTAGCCTACAACAACACCGCCCTGCGGGTTGATCATATCCGCACCACTGGCGTAAGCCGGTGCCTGCATCGCAGCGATACCTGCAGCAACAGCCAACTGCAGTACTTTTAATTTCGACATATTTCTCTGCCAGTTCCAACACACCGTGGATAGTCACAAACCGAATGAAACCGGTTACATTAAGGTGAAGCCTAACAAAAGGTAGTTACTGCAACGTATGCGTAAAGCACGCAAGTGTGATCTGGTACACAACAGAATTTGTAATAGTATGTTGTTTCCTGCGAGAAGGCCGGGTGCGATGGGAGCCAGAACAGCCCCGTCATTGTTCATACAATCCACACTGTATCTGTGGAGAGCATCAGGTATAATCCCGCCTCATTTTTACCCCACAAATTTCCGGATATTCCGCCTGGAGAGTTCAGGACGCCTATGACTGTTAATACATTCGATCCCAATGAGAGCACTGTTGCCGTGCAGCCAAACACCACTCATGCGACCAAGGTGGCGCCGGAGATGGGTAACGGCGCCAAAGGCACCGGTACCCGCATCGGTTTCATCAGTCTGGGCTGCCCCAAAAACCTGGTAGATTCCGAGCGCATCCTGACTCAGCTGCGCACCGAAGGTTACGATATCGTCAACACCTATGAAGGTGCTGATCTGGTGATCGTGAACACCTGCGGCTTTATCGATTCCGCAGTGAAAGAGTCCCTGGACACCATCGGCGAAGCTCTGCGGGAGAACGGCAAGGTGCTGGTAACTGGCTGCCTGGGTGCCAAAGAAGATGAGATCACCGAAGTGCATCCGGGCATTCTCGGCATCTCCGGCCCGCACGCCTACGAGATGGTGCTGGAGCAGGTACACGCACATCTGCCTAAGCCGGAATACGATCCGATGACCAGCCTGATTCCGGACCACGGCGTTAAGCTGACCCCGAAGCATTACGCTTATCTGAAAATATCCGAAGGCTGCAACCACACCTGCACCTTCTGCATCATCCCGTCCATGCGTGGCAAACTGGTCAGCCGCCCGGTCGGCCAGGTGCTGGATGAAGCCAAGCGCCTGAAAGCCTCCGGCGTAAAAGAACTGCTGGTGATCAGCCAGGACACCGGTGCCTATGGCGTTGATGCCAAGTACAGCACTTCGTTCTGGGATGGCATGCCGGTGAAGACCTCCATGCAGGCTCTGTGCGAGAAACTGGGTGAGATGGGCATCTGGGTGCGTCTGCACTACGTCTACCCTTACCCGCACATCGAAAAGGTGCTGCCATTGATGGCCGAAGGCAAAATCCTGCCGTACCTCGATGTGCCGTTCCAGCACGCCAGCCCTCGTATCCTGAAGCTGATGAAGCGTCCGGGCAACTCTGAAAAGACTCTGGAGCAGATCAAGTCCTGGCGGGAAATCTGCCCGGAGCTGGTGATTCGTTCCACCTTTATTGTTGGCTTCCCGGGTGAAACCGAAGAAGACTTCCAGATACTGCTGGACTGGCTGGAAGAAGCCCGCCTCGACCGCGTAGGCTGCTTTAAATACAGCCCGGTGGAAGGCGCTGTTGCCAACGAGCTGCCTGACCACGTACCGGAAGAGATTCAGGAAGAACGTTACCAGCGCTTTATGGATGTACAGTCCCGTATCAGCCGTGAAAAGCTGGGCGAACGTGTTGGTCAGGAGATGCTGGTACTGATCGATGAGATCGGCGAAGAAGGCGCGATTGGCCGCAGCTATGCTGATGCTCCAGAGATTGATGGCCGCGTTATTCTCGGCGGTGAGTTTGATCTGACTCCAGGTGAGATGGTCTGGGTCAGCATTGAATACTCCGACGACCACGATCTTTACGGCACGCTTGTTGACGATGAAGAGTTCGAGGACGACGAGTACGAAGATGAGCTGGAAGGCGAGGAACTGGAGGGTTAAGAGCTAGAAGCCTGATTTTTCTCGACAACCTTACAGAATAAAAAAACCGGATCAGGGCAACCTGATCCGGTTTTTTTATAGACGACTAATAACGATCAGCTATCAGCGTGAACGACGCGGTGCAGAACGCTCGTTGCGACGCTCATTCCGGCGTTCGCCACGATTCTCAGAGCGCCGGCCTGCACGCTCGTCACGGCGATCATCACGCGCTTCTGCACGACGGGCACCCGGCTTCTTACCAGTACGCACCTGCGGCTTCTTGCGCTGGGAACGCAGAGTCTTCTGCTTATCTTCCACGGTACGTGGACCCGCCTTCACCCGTGGCAGCTCAACCAGATCAGCCAGTGCATCCACATCGGCCTGCTCCAGCTCTTCCCAACGCCCCTGACGCAGGTGATCAGGAATAATGGTGCTGCCGTAGCGAACACGCTTCAGACGGCTGACTGCCAGCTCCTGGGACTCCCACAGGCGACGAACCTCACGGTTACGACCTTCCAGCAGGCACACGTGGAACCAGCGGTTAATACCTTCGTTACCGCTATCAACGATATCGGTAAAGCGGGCCATACCGTCTTCCAGCTCAACGCCTTCAAACAGGTTTTTAACCTTCTGTTCGGTCACTTCACCGAATACACGTACCGCGTACTCACGCTCAATCTGGTAAGACGGGTGCATCAGACGGTTAGCCAGCTCACCATCGTTAGTGAACAGCAGCAGACCGGAGGTGTTGATATCCAGACGGCCAATGGCAATCCAGCGCTCGCCGGCGATCTTTGGCATCCGATCAAAAACGGTTGGACGACCTTCCGGATCAGTCCGGGTGCACACTTCCCCTTCCGGCTTGTTATAGGCAATAACACGGCGGGTGGTGGCTTCAGTGTTCAGGTGGATAGAACGGCCATCCAGGGTCACGGTTTCCTGACCGGTCAGGCGCATACCCAGTGTCGCTTTTTCCCCATTGATCTCAATACGTCCTTCGGCAATCCAGGACTCGATCTGGCGACGGGAACCCAGGCCGTGACGGGCCAGGACTTTCTGCAGACGTTCACCAGCCGGAGCGGCCTTTTCTGTCTGCTCGATAGCTTCTGCTACAGGGGATTCAGTAGTGGTCATACTTCTTACTCAATAAATTTCACGGTTTTCCCAAACGGTGAAAAGCTGGCCAGGCAGTTTCAGTTTCCGTGTCCTTGCTGCATCAATGCAGAGCATACTGCATCAATGTAGAGAAACCGGCCTGACTTACCTGATAGCTTACGGGTGGCCATGGAGCCCACCCGATGGGATCGCGGTACAGTTTATCCTATCGCCGTCACCTTTAGCGACTGTACGATAGCCTATTCTTCGTCGCCAGGGCGACGATTTTCAAAATCATCCATAAAGGAAGAGAGATCATCGTTCTGTTCGTCCTCATCGTCATCATCAATCACGATGGTCGGGCGGTACAGTTCAAAGTCTTCGTCGTCTTCCTCATCCTCTTCCGTAGCCTCGGTTTCTGCGGCCGGAGGTTCATCTGCAAAGACGGAATCCAGGGCATCCTCAACGGAAACATCATCTTGCTCTGCGGAAAGTTCCTGATCGTCATCATCAAGATCAACAATCAGTTCATCAGTCAATTCATCAGAGACGTCATCAGAGATTGCATCCGCTTCTGATTCAATGTCACCCTCTGTTTCCGTTGCATTAGCCTCGACCGTCTCATCCGCCACAGCTTCAGCACTTTGCTGAGTTGTTTTCGCTTTCTCGGCAGTCTTCTTGTTGGACGGTTCAAACTCGGGTTTAGGGTCTTCCAGCGGGTTGTAGTCTTTATACGTCAGAGTAAGACTACCTTCCATATCATCCAGCTCGGCAAACAGCTTATCGATATTCTCATTGCCTTCCTCATGGAAAGCCTGCGCCTGCTCATGGGAAACCAGCTCGGAGGCATCAACCCCACCTTCAGCCGCTTCGGCAGTTTCAGAAACGATCGGCTCGCCATTCTCATCCAGCTCCACCAGAGGCAGTTCCGGCTGATCACCTTCAGCGGCACCACCTTCCAGCTGTTTAGCCATGGCATCGAGATCACGCAGCTCGGAGAGCGGCGGCAGCTCATCCAGATTCTGCAGGTTAAAGTAGTCCAGAAACTGTCGTGTTGTCGCATACATGGCCGGACGCCCCGGCACATCACGATGCCCCACCACCCGCACCCACTCGCGCTCCTGCAGAGTACGAATAATATTGGTGCTGACACTCACGCCCCGGATATCTTCAATTTCGCCCCGGGTAATCGGCTGGCGATAGGCAATCAGGGCCAGGGTCTCCAGCAAGGCACGGGTATAACGCTGGGGCTTTTCATCCCACAGTCGGCCGACCCACGGGGCCAGCTCCTGCCGTACCTGGAAACGCCAGCCGCTGGCCACTTCCTTTAATTCAAAACCGCGGCCTTCACAGGACGCTGCGATATCCACCATCGCCTGTTTCAGGGTGGGCTTGTCCGGGCGGTAATCTTCATCAAACAGTGCCGCCAGCTGTTCCAGCGTCATCGGCTTGCCGGACGCCATCAGTGCCGCTTCCACCACAGGTACGACAGGCGCTTCACCAAAAATGGCAACACCTTCCTCAACGGCTTCTTCCACGGCCTCGTCGACCACATCTTCACCCGTTGCGTTCAGCTCGGCTGCGGTCTTTTCAGCCAAATCGTCTACCTGTTCCAGTTCTTCATTCATTCTGCGCGCGCCTTAACATGAATGGGACCATAGGCTTCGGTCTGGACCAGCTCCACCAGCGATTCCTTGATCAGTTCCATAATGGCAAGAAAGGTCACCACCACGCCAAGGCGCCCTTCTTCCAGGGTAAACAGGGTTACAAACGGAACGAAGGTATCGCCCCGCAGCCGCTCCAGCACCTGGGTCATCCGCTCACGGGTGGAAAGCGCCTCAGCCTGGATATGGTGTTCTTCAAACATTTCGGCCCGCTTGATGACTTCACCCAGCGCGACCAGCACCTCCCGCAGATCAACATCCGGATGCACGGCACCACGGGTCAGCTGCGGAGGGTCAATTTTCACTTTGTAAATATTGCGGCCCACCCGGGGCAGCTCGTCGATGCCTTCTGCCGCTTTTTTGAAGCGCTCGTATTCCTGCAGACGACGAATCAGCTCTGCCCGCGGATCCTCTTCTTCATCTTCCGCTTCCACCTGTCGCGGCAGCAACATGCGGGATTTGATCTCCGCCAGCGTCGCCGCCATCACCAGATATTCCGCCGCCAGCTCAAACTGAGAGGACTCCATCAGATCAACATACTGCATGTACTGGCTGGTAATGGCCGCTACCTGGATATTGAGAATATCCATATTGTTGCGTTTGATCAGATAAAGCAGCAGATCAAGCGGGCCCTCAAAGGCTTCAAGAAAGATTTCCAGCGCGTCCGGGGGAATGTAAAGGTCATCCGGCAGTTTCATCAGCGGCTGGCCAGAGACAATGGCCAGCGGAATCTGTTCCGGCAATCCGGCCTGTTCCGCTTTGGCAACAGCTTCCTGTACCACACTTTCTTGCACAAGGGCTTCGGAGGATACGGTTCCGACAACCACAGAATCACCTGCCGACTCTTGCGGCATCGCGTTCAGCAGATCGGTTGACGGGGAATCTGACTCCGTCCGGCCCTGGTTATCCTTTCCCATGCGTGGTCGCCCCGGAGATGTTCTGGCTCGCCTGACTATAACTTTGCACCTTTAACGCAGCAGGAGCAATCCCGCAGGCGGCTCCAATATTTTTCCAGCCCGCCATTATATCGAATTTCATGCCATTCAGCAGCCGGGAGTCTCGCCCTGGGCATAAGTGTTTACAGCATCGAAAGGCGAGATCATCTGGAAGAAACGAAGAACGCTGCTATTACTTGCTGACCAACAAAAACATTGCATGACCACACACGGAATGACACAGGCCATACGACCCATGACTGTTCGGGCATTGCATCCCAGGCTTATGACTCTTGCGCTCTGGGGATTCCTTCTGGCCGCAGCCTGCGGTGCCCAGGCCAATCGGCTGGATCAAATCATCTCGGCTCTGGAACTGAATGAGAACCCGACAGCAAAACAGGTGGTCGAGGCACTCGAACAAAAAGTACGCACAACACTGCTGTACCCTCCATCCAGTCTGGCGGACTTTAATCAGCGCATTACCGAGCTCACCAACCTGGGCTTTGACCGGCAAAAACTAAATAAAGTGACATTCACCCGCAAAGGGTTTAACTGGGTCACGCCCTGGGTCTGGGACAACCTGCAGGATCTGAACAATGTTGTTGCAAGCCATTTTCAGGACAAGGAGACTGCTTCATTTACCGAAATCCGACAGGCTGCGGGAGATGATCCGCTGCCCAGCCCACACGCCTATTGGGAGTCCATTCAGGAGCTGCTTCAGGAGTGCCAAAGATTTCTGGCCGCCGATGTTGACCGAATTCTCAATGAAAGCCACGAAGACCCCTCCTACAACCCGACAGCTATGCGCCGGGGACAGTTTGGTGAAGCCAGCATCCTCGACAAAAATTTGATTGACCACTTTTCCAGCCTCAAGGATAACCACCAGATTCTCAAACTGTTTGCCGATATCGCCACGATCATGTGGGCCGATCTCTCCATGTTTGCCCATCTGGATTACACCCCCGATACCGAAGGCTATTCTGCCTCAGGGTCGTTACTGGACTGGCGCTCACACTTCCAGAGTTCTACCGGTGGCAAGAGCCTACATACCAAACCACCCAGACCAATGCCTACAGCAGCCCAACGTCGAACTTCACCCAAAGTTAAAATCACCCCTGTTATCAAAAACAGCACCCCCTCAAGCATTAGTGGCAACCACCAACCAGAGACAAAGCTTCTCAGCAGCAAAACATCCTCATCTTCCAGTGCAAAACATGCGTTGAAAGACGAGAAAAAATCATCCCGATCCCGGAGCAATACCCTGATACTAAACGCCCTCAACCAGCTCTCTGAGCAGATCAATCAAAAGCAGCCAATAGAAACCCGTCAGCTGCAAGAGGATCTGGAGCAACTAAAAACAGAGGTCAGTCTGATCAAAGCCATGTTGCAGAAGAACCATCGGGAAGGCATGGTTCCCATAGCATGGAAAGAGGGGAAGCACGTAGCATCAACTTCTCTGGGAACAGAGACTCTGGAAAAGAGCACTGCCGGGACACAGACTGATGCACCATACCCTGATACCCGACAGTCCGTGATTATCAATCCGCATAATGTGCCGCAACCACCAATGGGATCGGCCGCAGATAATCCGTTTCCACTTATGCTGTTACCGGGTGACCGTCATGTGCAGATTGAGGGCGTCGATTATATTATCAGATACCCCTCACATGGCGCGTTGCGCGTGCCAATTACCGAGTTAATACAGGGTCTTGATCAACTGAAAGATATCCATCACTTCAGCGTAAATCCGCCCTCAGAAGCAGTGCTCACCAAGACACTGGTGTATATGCCGTCGCCACCCGCTTTGCAGCAATCGCAATCAGCCACACCTTCAAAAGCCTCAGCAGTAGCCCCGGCGATTCCTGCTTTACAGCCTGCCAATACACTGCCGGAAAACGGTGCCATCACTGCAAGCATGTACAGCAATATGTTATCCACCCCCAGCTACAGCAAGTTTTGAGGCCCGGATATCAAACAACAGGCCCTAGACAAACAGGCTGGGGTCGCCCTTGCCTTCTCGCCAGATCTCAGGAACCTCATCGACCAGGCTAACCACAGTGGTCGGCTCCATACCGCAGAAACCTCCATCAATCACCAGATCGAGACTGTTCTCCAGCGTCTGGCGAATATCGTAAGGGTCCATCAGGGGGAACTCATCACCGGGAAGCTGAAGCGTGGTGCTGAGCAGTGGGCCGCCCAGCTCATCCAGCAGCTCACTGACAATAATATGTTCCGGTACCCGGATACCAATGGTGCGGCGCTTGGGGTGCATCACCAGACGGGGCACCTGCGATGTGGCCGGAAGAATAAAGGTATACGCACCGGGTGTGGCCGCCTTCAGCAAACGATAGGAGGTGTTATCCACCTTGGCATAGGTCGCCAGTTCCGAAAGATCCCGGCACACCAGTGTGAAGTTGTGCTTTTCATCAAGCCGACGAATCTGGCGAATGCGCTCGATCGCTTTTTTATCACCAATACGGCAACCGAGGGCATAGGCGGAATCGGTGGGGTAAGCAATCACCCCGCCCTGTTCAAGGATGGCAACAGCCTGACGGATCAGCCGCTGCTGCGGATTGTCCGGATGAATCTGGAAAAACTGGCTCACGAATCAATCCTTCGTCGAAAACAGCCCCAAAAGGCGGGAAAGTATAAAACAGGGGACAAGGCTCTGAAAGCAGACGTTAGTTCAGCGCTTCCAGCAGTTCCATAACCGGCCGGCAATTTTCAGGAACAGGGGCCAGCCGGCCCAGCTCCACATATTCACTCCATGGGCCATGAAAATCACTGCCCAGAGAGGCATGCAGTTCAAACTTCTCGCAATACTTGGCCATGGTTTCCCGCTCGCCCCAGGGCTGCTGACAACCAACCACTTCCATCGCCAGCCCGCCAGCCTCTTTGAAACCGCGGATTACTTCCTGCAGTTTCATACCAGTCATTCGGTAGCGCCCAGGGTGAGCCAACACCGGTACCGCGTTCCAGCTGCGAATGGCCCGCACGGTTTCTTGAAGCCCCGGCCAATGCTGACGGGCATTGCCAATGCGCTTGGCACCCAGATACTTATCAAAGGCGGAATTACGATCGGCCACTATGCCCTGTTCGACCATCCACCCAGCAAAATGGGGGCGACCAATCTGCAGGTCCCGATCGGACAGAATAAAATCCGGATCAGCCTTGGCCTGTGCCTGCTGGGCCTGTTGAACAGCGCCTTCCAGACAGGCTTCGGCAGCGAAGCCCGGCAGGCGTCTGGCGACCTTGTCGGCAATGCGTTCACTACGCTGCCAGCGCGCTTCCCCCTGCTGCTCCAGGAACGTCTGAACATCGGGGTCATCCATGTCCAGCCCCAGCGCCACAATATGTATCTCACTGGTGCCCCACAGGCAGGACAGCTCACTGCCAAAGACCATGGTGAGCTGCTCCTGATACTGAGCCAGCAGGCCCTGATCCCGCAGCCAGCGCACACCGGCAACGGTATCGTGATCCGTCAGGGCCAGGTAGTCCACCTCCCGGGCCACGGCCCTTTCCAGTACCTGCCGCGGGGACAACACACCATCGGATGCGGTACTGTGGCAATGAAAGTCTACCTTTTGTGACATGTCTGTCCTTTATCCCTGACCGGCCAGCCTTTACACTGTGCAGCCTGAACGCCCGGCTTATGGCCCATACTCTGTGAGGGGGTCATAGTTCGGAACTACTGTGAGGAAACCAACGAATAAGGGCGATTGTCGCCGATTATCCGGTTGAATGCATGAAACAATTTATCGATTTTCTGCCTCTGATTATTTTCTTTGTGGTCGCCAAAATGGATCCCCGCGAGGTATCCCTGGCCGGCCAGACCTTTGAACTTGGCGGCATTATCAGTGCCACCGCCATCCTGATTGTCACCTCTATTATTGTCTATGGTCTGCTTTGGTACCGGCAAAAGAGCCTGGAAAAAAGCCAGATGTTTACCATCGCCGCCGTGATTATCCTTGGTGGCATGACAGTACTGTTCCGGGATGAAACCTTCCTGAAATGGAAAGCACCGCTGGTGAACTGGGCCTTTGCCGTGGTCTTTCTGGCCAGCCAGTTTATCGGCAGCAAGCCGTTGATTGAGCGTATGCTCTCCCATGCCATGACACTGCCAAAACCAGTCTGGTACAAGGTGAATACCAGCTGGGCGGTGTTCTTCCTGCTGCTGGGTGCAGCCAACTGGTTTGCCGCCTTTATGGTACCTGGCGATTTCTGGGTGGACTTCAAGGTCTTCGGTAACCTGGGGCTGACGCTGGTGTTTACTGTGGTGCAGTTTATGTTTCTGGGCCGCTATCTACAGGAAGATGCACAGACTACCGGCAAAGAGACAGAGTAAGTACTCTCCACTAATACCCGCTACTTATACAGCCCCGACTTAGTTCGGGGCTGTATACTTTCTGGCCAGCAATTTGTCGTAAGCCACAATATGTGATACCCATTTGTACAGCTATGATAAATCCCAGAATTCAGGCTCAACGACGAGCCATAACTGATTAACCTGTGAATGGAGCCCGGACTTGAAACGTCTTATACCGCTGCTGGTTCTTCTGGCCACTCCTCTTATGGCCGCAGCTAAAACCGTTTATATCGGAGATACCCTTTACGTGCCGATGCGTTCCGGCCCGGGGAATGAGTACCGTATTGTTAATCGCGCCCTGAAAACCGGTACTGCCCTGACCCTGCTGAACCAGAAGGAAGAAGGCGGCCACTACAAGGTGAAAACCAGCAACGGCCAGGAAGGATACGTTCCGAAACAGTATCTGTTGTTTGAACCACCTGCCATGCTCAAGCTGCAAAAAGCCGAAAGCGATAGCGCCCGTATGAAAGCGGAAGTGGCCGCCCTCTCCGAGAAGCTGAAAACCACGCAGGCAGAACTGCAAGAGAAAACCCGCGCCCTGGCCAGCAACAACAAAAGTTCTTCCGCCCTGCAGGAAGAGCTGAACCAGATCAAGGACATCTCGGCCAAGAGCCTGGAACTGGACAAGCGTAACCGCGAATTGGTAATCGCCAACGAACAGCTGATGAGTGAACTACAGGCCTTGCAGGTAGATAACCAGCAACTGGTAGACACATCAGAGCATCGCTGGTTTCTCTATGGTGCCGGCACGCTGGTGTTTGGTCTGCTGATCGGTCTGGTGGCACCGCTGCTGCGTCCCCGCAAGAAGTCCTCTGGATGGGCGTAAATGAGAATGAATAGCATTTAGCTATAAGCAGAATACAATTATTTAAATTCTCAATACCATGGGTAACCCGTAATCTGAAGCCATCGAAATAAAGATGTTTTCACGAGGTTACCCATGGCTAAGACTGCAAGTTTTGCCGCTGTTCACTTTACCGTTGGTTTTTCTGTTGTGTATGCGATGACCGGAAGTCTGGCCATCGGCGGCATGGTCGCTCTGGTTGAACCCGCCTGTAACACCGTTGCCTATGCCATCCATGAAAAAGTCTGGGAACGTTTCGGGATTGCCAAAGCTGAGGCGGCATAACCATGGAGCTTAGCAATGGTGCTTAACGATCGATATGCCCCAGGGAGCGCTCCGGGTCGATCCGATCTCGCACCCGGCGC
This sequence comes from Parendozoicomonas haliclonae, assembly GCF_900174585.1. Lineage (GTDB taxonomy): Bacteria > Pseudomonadota > Gammaproteobacteria > Pseudomonadales > Endozoicomonadaceae > Sansalvadorimonas > Sansalvadorimonas haliclonae. The sequence continues at coordinate 54,529 of NZ_FWPT01000013.1, forward strand.
TTGAGTTCCCGCGCATCGGGAAAGCCACCATCGGCTTTTCTCTCCCAAATCAAATCCCCGTTCACCCGGATTTCAAACACACCGCCACTGCCGGGTATCAGCCGCACTTCTCCCAGATCAGTAGTAAACGTCTGTAACAACTCCTGCGCCATCCAGCCCGCCCGCAACAACCAGTTACATCCCGTACAGTAAGCGATAGTCACTACTGGTTTCTGTTGTTCATGTTCTGACACGCTGCTTCCCCCTACATCAGCAATTAATCACCAGTCCGCTTTCGGGCAGAACTTGGTTTCATTGTGTAAGAGCCCGGAACATCAGGGAAAAACCAGAGTCTTTACAGGCAATGCTGACTCCGGAAACCAAAATGTCCAGACTGCTGTCCTCCAGCCGTTCCCTTGCCATGGCCATCATTTTGCTGATCCCGGCCACCAGTCCTGAAGCGGCGAACCGTCCTTTTCGGCACCCGGGTGCAGACTACAACAGCCCGTTATATATCTCCAATGAGGCCATGGCCCACGGCCGCAGCCAGTTTCTTCGCGCACTTGAAGCACGTCTGGCGACCAGACAACAACTGCCCAACACCTCCGGACTGGATATCGAACTCTTCCAGCAGGCTCGGGATCGGGTTGTTCACCATGCACTCTCGCTACGTGCTCTGTTGGATGGTATCGGGCCGGAATCCGTTGCCAGCGCCCAGACTTACGCAACGGTAATTATGCGCAGCTTTGTTGACAGCAGCCACACAATGATCGGCTCAAGCCGCTGGGAAACCGGCCATACCCAAGCCTTGGCAGCACTGGCGATGACCGATGAGTACTTGAATATTCTGCAGTTACTGCGGGTACATATCGCCGAAGCCGGCGTTGATTTTCAGAGGCTTCGTCTGAACAGCGGGCTGGATCATATTAAAACCATTATCGGAAATATTATTACCTCTCCCCACTACAACGGTCTGGTCACTCTGGCTTTGCTGGATTTGTGGGCGCAAATCATCAATCTGCTGAACCCGCAATTTAGCGACACCAGCAGTATTGATTACCTCAGGGATTTGCGCAGCCGAATTGGCAAGGTCTTTCTCGCCCACAGCATTATTGCGCCTTATCCGGCACCGCCACTGGATCCGGAGAAGCTGATTAACCCGGCGTTGAAAGTCACACCATCCCATCAGCAGGCCTGCTATCAATGGCCCTGGCCGGTGCAGGATATTTCGGGTGCCAACAGCACCCGAAATTATCTGATCTGCGTTGAGGCAAAATCCAGTGACTAAACCTTATTAAACAGGATCAGGCGGGATGCCGGTTCTTTTGCCGCTCCTGCAAAGTACCGTAAAGGCGTGCATACACACCGTTCTGCCCCATCAGCTGATCGTGATCACCATGCTCGGTGATATGACCATCCTCAAAGACATAAACCCGATCGGCTTCTTTCACCGCACTCAGGCGGTGAGCAATGATCAGCGTGGTCCGGTTTTCCAGGAAGGTTTCCATAGCCCGGTGTAATTGATGCTCGGTTTCCGCATCCAGAGCTGAGGTGGCTTCATCGAGAATTACCACCCGTGGATCGCTGACGATCATACGGGCAATAGCCACTCGCTGTCGTTGACCACCGGAGAGACGCACGCCCCGGTTGCCGACCCGGGTATCCAGACCTTCCGGCAGTTCGGCAATAAACTCTTTAAGCTGAGCAACTTCCAGTGCCTGCCAGAGGGTTTCATCATCCGCCTCCCGTCCAAGGGTCAGGTTTTCACGTACTGAGGTATCAAACAGAGCCGGATGTTGCAGAACAATAGCGACATGCTCACGCACACAATCGACGCCAATCTGTTCCAGCGGCACATCATCAAACAGAATGCGACCACTGGAAGCCTGATGCAGCCCCAACACCGCCTTAACCAAGGTGGACTTGCCTCCTCCACTGGCTCCGACCAGCGCGACCTTTTCTCCCGGCTGCACATGCAGGCTGACACCTCGCAGCACCGGCTGATCACCATAGGAGAACCAGACATTATCCAGTGCCAGACCCACGGTACTCTTTAGCTGGCCATTGTCGCTAAATGGATCGATATGGTGAGGATCATTCTTTTCGGCATAACGGGGCTCTTCGCCCAGCGTCAGGAGATCATTGATCCGCTTCATGGCTGCATTGGCGGCATAGAGACCGTACTGCATATTCAGCAGTTCGTTTACCGGTGTCAGCATAAACCAGAGATAACCACCGACCGCGACCAACTGACCAATGGTCAGATCCGAGTAAACGACAGCGACCATTGCAGCAGCACGGAACGCATCCACCCCCACCACAAACAGCATAAAGCTGAGACGGCTGGCCGCATCATTACGCCAGGAGAATTCGGAGCTTGCATTGCGCACATTCCGGGCCTTATCCCGCAGACGTAAAAGATAATGCTTCTCGCGGTTAGCAGCACGAATTTCCTGAATACCTTCCAGAGTTTCCGTAAGAGCCTGCTGAAAAATATCAAAGGCCTGGTTTTCATTTTTTTTCAGCTCTTTGACCCGCTTGCCCAGCTTGGCGGTGAAATAGATCACGATCGGGTTAAGCACCAGAATCAACAGCGCCAGCTGCCAGTGAATCCACAGCAGAACCAGAGCGGTTCCAAACAGGGTCAGAAACGCCACCAGCAACCGGCTGACCGTAGAGCCAATAAACTGGTCGATGGTATTGAGATCGGTAACAAAGCGGGACGACACAGAACCAGAGCCCAGCGTCTCATACTCGGACATAGAAACACGCCCAAGCTTATTCAGTAGGCTGCGCCGAATGCGATAGGCCACTTCTTTGGAGATCAGAGTGAACTGTCGGGTCTGCCAGACATTAAAGATCAACGCCAGCAGGCGCAGAGTGATACTGAGCAACAGCACCGCACCGATATAAAACTCTGGCGAGTGCCAGCTGGTCGGCGCTAAAGACGACAGAAACTCAACGACATGCGCCGGCTTTTCCAGCAGTACCTCATCCACCAGCAGCGAAAGCAGCAGAGGTGTGGGCACACTGGCCAGCGTGGCCATGATGGCCACCACATTGGCAATGGCCAGTTCCTTTTTGAAACTGAAGATAATTTTTCTAATACGTGTCCAGCTATAGGTATTGGCTTTGCCGCCTGAGCTGTCGGACACAGAGGATACAGATGATTCCAAAATACGTCCCTGGCGTTTTTATGATGACGCTTGTGATGAACGGTAGCCAGAAGGGTTGGCAACAACGTCTTATATGAGAATGAAAACAATTCGCCCTTTATTAGAGCATATCTATATAAAAAATCGCACTATCTGTTCCGGTTACGAATTCAGTAAACTGGTAAAAAATGAACAGCAACAAGAACATCCATGATGAAAAGCCTTTCTGATGTGAACACAGCGTTTGCCGAGTCCAGTGTTGACGACATCATTCAACATGCGCTGGAGCTGGCCCGCAAACCGGTGATCACCACCAACTTTGGCCCCCATGAAGCCGCGATACTGCACATGGTCGTGCAAAAGAAACCGGATATTCCGGTGATCTGGATTGACTCCGGCTATGGCACACCAGCGACGTATAAATTTGCTGATGAGCTGATTCGCAGACTGAACCTGAACGTTTACATCTATCACCCAAAGCACAGTCGCGCTTTTAGAGAAGCCGTCCATGGTGATATTCCTCAGGTAGACACCTCGGAACATGATGCCTTCACCCAGGAAGTGAAACTGGAGCCTTTCAACCGGGCCATGACTGAATTTGCTCCCGATGTCTGGTTCACGGCCATTCGTAAGGAACAGACCGCTTTCCGCAATAATCTGGATATTTTCACTGAAACCCAGGATGGTCTGCTGCGCGTTGCGCCACTGTTCCATTGGACTGAGCTGGATCTGGAAGAGTATCTGGTCGGCAATGATCTGCCGATCGAAGAGGACTACTTTGATCCGACCAAAGTACTGGGTAACCGGGAGTGTGGCCTGCACACCAGCCGCTGATTCTGATTATCTGAAGAGCCGGATAGCCAACCAATAAAAAACGGACGCGATGTCCGTTTTTTATTGGATTTGAAAACGTATTTACAACAAAGCGGTCAGGCGTTGCTGCCACCTTTGCAGTTCGGGCTGGCAGTCACTTTGCCACCCAGGCGATCCCACTCTTCACGGGTATGGGTGTGCAGTGCCAGTGCGTGAACGGCAGATTGCATTTCATCCGCCAGTACCTGGTAAACCTGCTGATGACGCTTGACCGGAAGCATGCCCTGGAAGGCATCACTGACCAGCACCACTTTGAAATGGGTTTCAGAGCCTTCCGGCACATGGTGCATATAGCTTTCATTATCGACGGTCAGCACTACCGGCTCAAAAGCTTCGGTGAGACGCTGTTCAATTCTGGCCTGTACTTCCATTGCTTGATACACCTCCACAGTCTTACCGGCAGATAATACCACACTTACAGCCCGTTGAGGCCATCAGACCAGCCGATCAGAAGCGCCAGCGCAGCCCTGCACCAATACTGTTTACCCGATTAATCAAACGCCCTTGAGCGCGCACAACCACATCTTCATCCGGTGTATTGGCATTCTCGGTTATATGCAGAGTCGTGGTCCAGGTATGTTGAACGGCCATATCGATGGCCAGATCTTCATTCAACTCCCAGGTTGCGCCCAGTGAGAGTGCCCGGTAATCATTAATGGCAAAGTCCAGAGTAGCGGTATGGTTGGGTATGGGTGTGTTGTCTTTTGCAATGCCTGCACGCAACAGCCAGGAAGGCGTCAGACGATATTCCGCCCCGATAGCAAAACGCCAAGTATTACTCCAGTCCATCACCTGCACTTCATCCTGAGTAAACACCTGACCATAAGTTTTAGGATGGAAACGCAATTCATCAATGCAGTCCCATCGGGTCCAGGTAGCATCAGCTTTGATCGTCCAATCTTCGTTGAGTTGATGGGCGGCACTTAAAGAGAAGGTTTCGGGAATTTTTAGCCCCAGGTCGGCTTTTACCTTTTCTGAGGAGGCCAGCGTCACAGCCTCGGGCACATCAATTTCCATATGCCCTTTCAAGGTATGACGAATAGCACTGCGGTAATGCACACCAAACTGCCAGTCCGGCAGAGGCTGATAGTGAACACCGGCTGTCCAGCCTACGGCAACATTATCCCCCTGACCTTTGAAGTGTCCATCATTCGCCGGATCAGGGGCTCCCAGCAAAACTGATTTTTTCATAACCCCATCAGCATACTGGGTGACCAGACCACCACCAATGGACCATTCATCGGATATTTTCCAGCCGAGCACCGTGAGCAAATTTACCGTCAGCAAACGGCTCTCCACCGACTGATAACGTCCTAGCCACTGCTTGTTAAATGTACTTCCCGAGCCCCAGGGGGAATTCATACCAGCTCCAAACCACAGCTGCTCGGTGAGCGGCAGCGCCACATAGACATCTGGCACCAGCTCGGTACCGGTCCAGTGCTTATTTCTGCCGGTTACCGGATGAATCGCCTCCTCATCCTGAACCAAATTCACCTCGCCTTTGAAGCGGGTGTCATGGGGAATGGCAATGGCGCCTGCGCTGAGTTGGGCCTTATTCAGATGTGTTAAAGCTGCCGGGTTGTACCAGACCACACTGGCATCGGTACTCTCTGCCGCGCCTCCGGAAAAAGCATCCCCCAGCCGACGTACAGACATTTCATCAATACCCAGACCTGCCGCCCAGACATCGGCAGCCCCACCCAGCAAAGCCCCGCTCAGCAAGCCAGTCGCACACAACCCTTTGGTAATAACTTTCACAGCCTTCCCCCATTCCCATAGCAGTGAATTGGCAGACCGGCGCTGGCCCGCGGCGCCAGTGATATAGATGGGAATCAGGCATTTCACAAGGGACTGTCTACACTTGCGCGGCCTCGCCAGATCAACAGTGAGAAGACATCATGGTTCAGAGATTAATAAACGCTGGTACTGATTTACTGCCCGGTTTACCAACGCGGATTCCGGTAATATCACGCACAATCGGCCTGCTGCTTGTCTGTATCAGCAGTTCGCTGGCCCTGGCCGGCCCCAAAGATATAACCGGTTACTGGGATGCTTTTACCAGTGACAAGGCGCTGGATACCACTTTGCGAATCAGCCCGACCAGTGAACCGGATGTTCTGGAAGCTCGCATCGCCAAACTGCATCTGGCAAAAGATCAGGGCGCGGTTTGTAACGTCTGCCCGGATTACCGCAAAGGCCAGCCATTACAGGATATGGTGATCGTCAGTGATCTGCGCTGGAATGACGGCAAGAAGGGCTGGTATGGGCAGGTATTGGATCCCGAATCAGGACGCACGGCTGATGTGCGCCTGCGCCGCATTGAAGGCAAGTCTGCTGAAAAGAACGGCATCGAGCTTTGTGCGTTCTTTGCCTCAGACTTCGTTTGTCTGTTCAAAGACACCTGGAAGCCAAGCCAGCTGACCGAGTAGATACTCTAGCCTTCCTGCTCCTGTGGGAGTCGGTCTTGGTAGTTTTTCTGCCACACCTCGGCTCCCATAGACGCAATCTGATGCTCAATCATGGACTCAAAAGCCTGCAGCATCTGCCGGCAGGCATTCTGGCTATGCCCTGCCTGTTCAAGGACAGCCACAACAGCTTCAACAGTTGAAAGAAAGCCCTGCCCGGGCACCTTGCGTAACCGATAACGGGAAGCCATTGGCTCGGAAAGAGAAATACGGGGCAACTCAGCCAGACGCGGAAACAGATACAACATCTTGCGGGACTTCTTCCAGGTCGCATCCAGAACAATCAGCAACTGTTCGTTGCTATCTGGGCTTTGCTCAGCTCTACGAACAGAGAGAACATCGGGTTCGTCGACCTGCTCACCTGGATACAACAACCAGCACCGTCCCTGATAGAGCTCTAACAGCTTTAACAATGCCTCATTACTGGAAAAATCTTCACCCTCAAGAATCTCACAATTGCTGACGGCAAGATCAACAATACCTCCGGTATTCAGAGCATGCTTTTTCTCTTTGCCCGGCCGGAGTATTACTATCCGAAAAGGTGCAGCACAGGTATCCAGCCCTGAACAATAACAGGCAGACACCGGTCGATGACAACGAGAGCACAGGGCTCGCTTGGATGAGGCAACAGTCACAGGGGCAAACACGCAAAATTATTTGCCCCGATTATAACCCGACTCAGCGTCGTTCCCGCGAGACAATAAACGGGTTGCTGTACCCCTGATAGGGCACATGTTCACCGGAGGCACTACGCCAGATGCCCTGATGCCCTATCCGATAAGAGCCTTCCGCAACACCTCTGGGAATATCCCAATCAATACAGGCTTCGCCATCCGTCGAGCCGGATACCCAGTTAGCCTGCCAGTGAAAGCGGGTATCCCAGCTGTCATCAGTGGCGACCGTAACCCACCCTCGATCCTGCTGCCAGTGCTCGATGGTTAATAATGTCTTCAGCTGTCGAACGGTCAGGTTGGGATGAGAGGCGGTAAAACAGGCCGTCACCGTCTGCCCGGCCAGCCACATACTGTGCACATCAGCCGTCACCTCACCATGTTGTTCCAGCGTACCGGAACAAGGCACACAATCCGGTTCCAGCTGTTGATAAAACTGATCCAGATTGTCGGGTTGCGCACTCTCCAACAGCCCGTCAGGCTGACCGATCAGCTCTGTGGCCAGAGAGGTAAAGATCTTCTGGTAAGCCGGCAGAGTGTTCGGGCCAAACAGCGTGGCACCGCCTTCATAAAGCTGTTCCTGATACTCTTCCGGCGTAGTGACATAAAGGCTGTAGTCATTACTGTAACCGGCCACCATCAGATGTCCGAACGTATTTCCGGTAAGAGCCCGAACTGTTTTTTTCAACCGGTCACCAGCGGTAATCGTGAACTCGGCAGGTACGGCTAATAAGCCCAACTGGCCGATTTTGAGAATGGAGACGGGCAGCACTTGCGGTGCCCAGCTGTAGGTCGCGATCTCCTTGGGAACCGCCCCACCCATAAAGGTGCTTACAACACGATTGATATAGTGAAAATCATGCTCGCCACCCAGGCCCAGCAGGCTGACCTTGGGCATCTGGCAATCTTTCATCTCCTCCGTGAGCCCGGTCAGCCAGATACTCCCCCAGTTAAAAGGCCAATAGTCCTGCTTCATATTGTCGTTAAAAAACCAGCGCCAGGGCTTGGGCCGGCCATCCACAGTGCCGGCCGCAAAACCATATCCGGCCACGGCTGGACAGGTATGGCGCTGAAGACTGTCGGCAGGCGCAGACTCGACGGCTACTTTTGATAGATCCACGTAATGATGCACATAGCTGAGCTCGCCCGTCACCTCCTCCGAAGCCTGCTGAAACAGCTGATAACCTTTGGCAAACTGCCGCCAGCCAATCATTCTTGCATTCAGTTCCGGGGTCATCTCCGGGCCCGTTCCATCAAGGAACAGATTCGGAGTCATATCACCAGCATTGGTCTGGGGAAATGCGGCAACGGCTCCCTCGCCCATCGCTTTCTCCATAAGCTGTGCGGCATAGGCTTTGTTATCACCGGAGATCAGGGTGTTGGTGATCGGGAATGACACTCCATGAGTGGCAAACCAACCCATCATGCCAATAGCTTTGCCATTCTGCTCAAAACGCAGCACCGTCATTTCAGGATCGATAGAAGGCCGGTCCGCAGCTTCCGGGTTACGTAAAAAAGCCTTAAGGGAACGGTTGGCACTGGCATTATTGAGCTGGCCAATATTCATCAGCACCCGTCCGGGCGCCAGGGATTCATGGGCCTGAACAATCGCCTCGACAATGCCATCCCGCATGGCGTTGTAAGCTAGTGACGAGTAGCCGTGAGTCGATAAGCTGAACAGGAGGTGACCACCCTGACCGCCATTACCACTGTGGGTATGATCGGCCATCAGCACAAGGTTGGCTTCACCATAAAGATCGCCGTAACGCTCCTGCAGCTTTTGGATAATCGCCCGGGTCACATCCCCAAAAATCACCGCCATGCTGGCAGAAACCATCACCACTCGCTGGCGGCTTTCAGGGTCAACAATAATAAAGGCGCGGGCCCAGAGCCGGTCATGGATACCGGTTCCCCGCTGACTGGCCTGCCCGTACCCCATAAACGGAATCCCCACAGGTGGGCCGGTGATATCACTCTTACCCACCCCAACCAGCCATTGCGCCGATTTATCCCCCAGACAATGCCCAGAACAAAGCAAAATAATTGGAAACAAAAGGAACGTTATTCTTTTTAGTTCCATCTGTATTACCACAGCTGCTGGAATCGGCGCACAGTATAGATGCACATCCCGGATATACATCCACCATGCTGCCGCCCGCCTGTAACACAGGATTATGAGCAGAAAAAATGAGTTGCTTACATAAGAGATGCGCCGAACAGGGAGCCATGAAAATAGACCAACAAGAACTTTAGTACCAAACCGATCCCTACAACGATCGCATCCCGCCAAATGAGAAGGCCAGACGGACCTCCGAAGGCTGGCTAAAAGCGAAAAGGCCATCCACCTGTGCATATAGCCAAAAGAAGCCCAAGAACAGAGCAAAGCTTCTCCGGCCATCGCATTGACTCCTCTCAGCAAACAGCGTCATCACAAAAGACAAGCGAACTACAGAATACAAGTACATCGTCGTCTTACACTTCTTGCTGATGCTTCTTGTTGTCCTGTCCAAATCCACCCTGAAGAACTGAAACAGTCAGCTATGCTTGTTTCCCCAACCTTCTGCTTCATCTATGCCAGGTGCTTACGGAAGCCCCAACATGGCAGCCATGGGAGTTCAAACCATGAAAGCAAACGACAGCAGCCAATTGGAACAGATAATCGCGGATGTCCAGCAGGCTCAGCTGCAATACGCCACATATACCCAGGAACAGGTGGATGCCATCTTCCGTAATGCCGCGCTGGCCGCTGCCGATGCCCGAATACGTCTGGCGCAGATGGCTGTCGAAGAGTCAGGTATGGGGGTGGTGGAAGACAAGGTGATCAAAAATCACTTCTCCTCCGAGTACATTTATAACAAGTACCGGGATGACAAAACCTGCGGCATTCTCGAACGAGATCCGGCCTTTGGTATTATCAAGGTTGCCGAACCCATAGGGGTAATTGCCGGAATTATTCCGACCACAAACCCGACCTCAACCGCCATCTTTAAGGCCTTGCTGGCCTTGAAGACCCGCAACGCTATTATCTTTTCGCCCCACCCACGCGCCAAAAACAGTACCTGTACCGCTGCACGTATTGTGCTCGAAGCGGCAGTGGAGGCTGGGGCTCCGCCTAACATAATTAACTGGATTGAGAACCCAAGTGTTGATGCTTCCAACGTGCTGATGAAGCATCCGGCAGTCAACCTGATTCTGGCAACCGGCGGCCCGGCGATGGTGAAAGCAGCCTACTCCTCCGGCAAACCGGCGATTGGTGTGGGAGCAGGTAATACCCCTGTCGTTATTGATGAAACGGCCGATTATAAGCAAGCCGTTAGTTCGATTCTGATGAGTAAGACCTTCGATAATGGTGTGGTCTGTGCTTCCGAACAGTCAGTCATTGTCGTTGACAGTGTGTACAAACAGGTCAAAGAACGCTTCACCAAACAGGGTGGTCTGGTGCTGAAAAAAGCCGATGCCACCAAAGTGGGTGCAATCCTGTTGAAGGACGGTCACTTGAATGCGGCCATTGTCGGACAGCCAGCGGTCAAGATTGCCAAACTTGCCGGCCTGACAGTTCCTCACGAAACCAAAGTGCTGATTGCGGAAGTCAACGATACTTCTGAGAAGGAACCCTTTGCCCACGAAAAACTCTCCCCTACTCTCGCACTTTATAAAGCCAAAGACTTTGAAGACGCCTGCAAAAAAGCGGCCGAGCTGGTAGCCCTTGGCGGCATTGGTCATACCTCTGTGCTTTACACCGATCAGGATGGTCAGAGCAATCGGGTAGAAGCCTATGGTCAGGCTATGAAAACCGCCCGTATTCTGGTCAATATGCCGGCTTCACAAGGCGCTATCGGTGATCTCTACAACTTCAAGCTGGCACCGTCTCTGACTCTGGGTTGTGGTTCCTGGGGCGGTAACTCCATCAGTGAAAACGTCGGCGTTAAACACCTTATCAATGTGAAGACAGTAGCCATGAAGCGCGAAAATATGTTGTGGCACAAATTGCCAGATTCCGTGTACTTCAAACGGGGCTGTCTGCCTATTGCTCTCGATGATCTGTCCGGCTGCAGCCGGGCGGCCATTATCACCGATGCCTACCTTGCCAGCAGCGGCATGGCCAGCCAGGTGACCAGCATTCTCCGTGAGCATGGTATACAGGTACGGGTATTCTCCGGGGTAGAGGCTGATCCGACGCTGAGTATCGTCAAGGAAGGCGCGGATATGCTGAATGAATTCCAGCCCGATGCCATTGTCGCCTTTGGCGGTGGATCACCGATGGATGCCGCCAAGATCATGTGGGTGATGTATGAGTATCCGGATGTGAAATTTGAGGAACTGGCTCTGCGGTTTATGGATATTCGCAAGCGGATCTATCCATTCCCGCATATGGGTATCAAGGCGAAGTTTGTCGCTATCCCAACATCTTCAGGAACCGGCTCCGAAGTCACACCGTTCGCAGTAGTGACCGATGAAAAAACCGGTATGAAGTACCCGCTGGCGGATTATGAGCTGACCCCGCACATTGCCATCGTTGATGCCGACCTGGTAATGAACATGCCGAAAACGCTCACTGCATGGGGCGGGATTGATGCTCTATCCCATGCAATGGAAGCCTATGTTTCCGTACTGGCAACTTCCTACACTGATGGCCACTGTCTGCAGGCGATTGCCATGATCTTCGAGTGGTTGCGTCCATCCTATGAAGAGGGTGCAGGTAATCCAAAAGCCCGGGAGAATATGCATAACGCCGCCACTATTGCCGGTATGGCCTTTGCCAATGCCTTCCTCGGCGTCTGCCATTCCATGGCGCATAAGATCGGCAGTGAATTCCATCTGGCTCACGGCCTGGCTAACGGTCTGCTGCTCAGCTATGTGATTCGCTATAACGCCACCGATAACCCGACTAAACAAGCGGCATTCCCGCAGTATGAACGTCCGATGGCCAAATGCCGCTATGCGGCAGTGGCCGACCATCTGGGCTTAAGCGGCAAGGATAATGAAGCGAAGGTTATCAGTCTGATCAATGCTCTCGAGGACTTGAAGCGTGATGTGGGTATTCCTGCCTCGATTCAGGAAGCCGGTATTCCGGAAGATCTGTTCCTGTCCAAACTGGATGAAGTTGCGGTCGATGCCTTTGACGACCAGTGCACCGGTGCCAACCCTCGCTACCCACTCATTACCGAGATCAAGGAGATCTTGCGTCGGGCTTACTATGGTGAGGACCCTCGCAAGCCGTTCTAAATAACCTGCAACCAATACACCCATACAAAAACGCTGGCCAGCATTTCGCAGACCAGCGTTTTTTAATAGATGGAACGATCAGGTTAACAAATGGCCATCATCGGTCAGGTTATTAATTAATGTGGTTGAGTCAGAGGTACCGTACTGGCTGGACAGGTCCACTCCATCAAGAACAATTTTCTGCACTGTATCGCCACCAGCCGTGGTCGAGATATTGATGGTAGTATCACCGTCTGCAAAATTAAACGACAAGTATTCTGTTAAATTACCCGCCGCGTTGTCAGGAAGCAGATCCCGCAAATCCAGCACATCCCCTTGATTCGCTTTATCAAAATCTGTCACGGTATCGATGGCAGGCGAGGCACCGGTTCCCACATCGGCAGCACGCCAGATAAAGAAATCTGCACCATTGTTGCCGGTTAGTGTGTCATTACCAGCGCCACCAATCAGTTCCTGATTATTCCCATCGGTATTGCCGGAGGAATTGGTGGCTGCAAGAGTATCATCGCCGTCGGTGCCGGTCAGAGTACCATCAATAGGCACCAGAGTGATTTCGATAGCCGTCAAGGTATCACGGCTGCCGATCAGATTACCGCTGTCGTCATACTCACTGACGGTCACGGTGACCTGCATCTCCTGTCCCATACTGGTGCTGCCGGTATTGTTGATGCCAGTCATGGTCAGGCCACTGGCACGGGCATCAAAGCTATCCAGCCCGGCATTATTTCCAGCATTAGCCGTCCATACCCAGTCTGCATAATTATTAGTCGCCGTGCCGATACTTGTTAGCGCATCCGGGGCATTCATGTCGGAGGAGTACATATTATCAATCCGTAGCCCGGTAATTTTTTCATTCACTGAATTGGTCGTGATATTGAAGTCGAGAATAAAGCTGTTATCCGAAGGACTTACATTATCAATGCGCTGGTAGGAGGTGAAAGTCGCTGGTGGTGCAACCGAGACCTCGTCGGAGCCATTCACGTAGAACGTTAATACGCTCTGACTCGATTCCCCATCGCCATTCAGAGCCGTGTATACAAAACGTTCATTGCCCGTCTGTGATCCAGTAAGGTTATTGGTGGCATCCCGGGTATTGTCCAACGCATAGCTATAGCTGCCATCAGCGCTGATGGTCAGTGTTCCATAGGTGCCCTGAACCACGGTATCGGTACCCACTGTCTGAGCGCTTCCACCATTGGCAGTTGCTATCTGGCTGACACTGGTAGCGGAGGTATCGTTGGTTAACAGATTTCCGGCCGTTTGTTCCGGCGTCACACTGGTCGCCGCCATACTGTGGTTTAGGGCTGTAAGTGTCGATTCCGATACAGAACCTGTTGTCGTATCAATCTGGTAGGCCGAAGTATCGTCCAGCCCATAGAGATTTCCCCCCAGTGAGACAAGCCCGCCAGAGACGTTACTCGGGAAATGCTGCTGACTGACCGTCGGAGTAAATGAACCATCGCTGACGTCAATTCCTACCAGAGCACTGAAGCTTTCTCCATTACCGCTCATGTAGGAGTAGGCGTACCCCACCGTATAGAGCTGACCGTCATGCCAGGCCAGATCACCGCCAAAACTGTCCAGCCCAGTAATATCTCCCAACAGCGTGGCCTCTCCTGTCGCAGGATCAACCGAACGTATTTCACCACTGGAGTGCAAAACGTAGAGCGTTCCATCGGGACCAAATGTGGTGCCTGAGGGTACCCCCTGCATTGAATGCGAACTGACTGCAGTAGCCTGAAGCGTAGAAGTATTGATCGTGTAAATCGTGTCATGGGTTACGGCATACAGTTCTCCGGAAGGCGACTGAGCCAGTGTATAAGCGGTATAACCAGAGGGTTGTACAAGCCCCTGAACATTGCCCAGCAGATGAACCTGTCCATTATCGAGGTTCACCATAGCCAAACGCCCCTGAGAGGTATCAAAACTGTAGGCGTAATTGCCTGGCATGGATGACTCATGGACAGTCGCAGAATCTAGCGTGGCAAAACCGGTGGCCAGTACATCCACGGTCAGTGTCGCCGTCCCGGTATTGGTGCCATCACTGACGGTATAGGTAAAGGTATCCGTTCCGCCTCCGGATGCAGAGTTCAGTGGCACATAGCTGTAAGTCCCATCCTGGGCGATCAGCAGGTTGCCATAAGTGCCCTGAATGGTGGTTGCGCCGGTCTTGGCAATTTCCGTACCACCCACATGACTGACCACCAGACTGGCGCCCTGCACAGTCGTAGAATCATTAGCCAGCAGCCCTTGGCTGGCCAGACTGTTGGTCACCGCCGATTGATTTGCCGCCACACTCAGCGTTTCCCCCTGAGCCGTTACCGGACCCGGTGGGGTTGTATCCGGCTGACTGGGAGTCTGCGCTGGTGGCGAAGCAGGTGCAGGAGTAGTTGGAGAGGAAGGGCTGCTATCAGAGATCTGCGAATCAGCTGCATTCGTGCTGGAAGTCGCTGGTTGAGTATTACTCGTACCAACAGCAGTCTGAGCCGAGTTTGGCGACAGTGACTGACCACTACTACCTGCTGGAGAGGTTGGCGTTGTCGCGGTTGTTCCAGCAGATGTTGGGCTGGATGCTGACACACTGCCCTGAGAATTATTCAGCGCAGCCTGAGTATTTAAGGTTCCATTTAAAACCGGTGTGGTGCTGCTATCACTGGCTAGCCCGGAGCTGGCTATAGCGGCACTGCCATTGCTTGCAGAGCCTCCGGATACAGAAACCGGAGCACTGATCACCGAACCAAAACTGCCGCCACTATAAGATAAATCTACCGGGCTGAGAGCTGGGGCGGAGAATGGCACACTGCCACTATCCAATGCAGATGAACGTTCCAGAGCAGGTGTCTGTCCGCCACGGCTTAGCTCACCACCACCAAGACCTCCGCCCTGAAAGCTGCTCTCGTTAACGATGGGAGCATTGCCGTTAGCTTGGGAAGGAGTAATTATCGGAGAAGAGTCAGGGCTCACATCCTGGGCAAGCTCAGACGCAAATAACGGAGCTGATGGATCAACCAGCCCCTCCTCAGAACTATCAGAAGTTTCCGACTCCTGCTCATCCGATGTCTGTGCCAGCGTTTCCGAAAGGCCTGAAAGCGCATCAGTGGGAAGTTGCAGAATCGTCCCATCAGCCAGTTGGACGATCAACTGTCCGTCAGGCCCAAGGGCAATCTTCTCACCGCCCTTCAGATCCGCTTCAATATCCAGAGGCTGAAGCGTGCCATCAGCCAGACGCAGCATCACGGCTCCGTTGACAATAACAGCCTGTCCTATAGCTGCGTAAGAATCTGCCACAACCCATCCTCCTGCAGATGTCCTTACCTTTAGGCTAATCAATGCCTCTGCCTTGGAAATAACCAAACGATATAATTTTGACCCACCTGATAACGCCAACCGTCAAATAGGCCACTTCACGCAGCACACCGGGCTTGGATACAATCACCCGCCCAGAAAACCCGAGGCAGGAGAGCACAATGGCTCTGGATAAACAGCAGCAGGATCAGTTGGATGCGGCGGTTTTTCGTCGTCTATTGAAGCATCTGGACGACAACAAGGATGTGCAGAATATTGATCTGATGATTCTGGCCAATTTTTGCCGGAATTGTCTGGGCAAGTGGTACAAGGCCGCCGCCGATGAAGCCGGTG
Organism: Parendozoicomonas haliclonae; assembly: GCF_900174585.1. Classification (GTDB taxonomy): domain Bacteria; phylum Pseudomonadota; class Gammaproteobacteria; order Pseudomonadales; family Endozoicomonadaceae; genus Sansalvadorimonas; species Sansalvadorimonas haliclonae. The sequence goes on from NZ_FWPT01000013.1 coordinate 70,537, forward strand.
TGGAAGTGTCCGATGACCAGGCCCGAGAGCGAATCTACGGGATGCCTTACAGCGAGTGGAAGAAGAACCATCAACAGCCAGCTACGCCCGAGCAGCTGGCCGCTTTTGAAGAACGACAGAAGAGCCGGGGTTAAATCCAAAACACCGGGTTGTCCAGAGACTCGACCAGCCGGGGCAGATCTGCTCCGGCCATAATGAAGGTTTTCTCGGGCAGCCCAGGCGTCCACAGCAACTCAGCATGGTCGGTCAGAGTTTTATCCACCACCAGCACGATGTCTTTATCCAGACCGAAGGGACAAACAGCCCCCGGCACACACCCGACTCGCTCTACCATCTCTTCATTACTGCAGATAGAGGGACGGCTGCCCAGCAAGTCCCGAATCGCTTTGCTATCCAGGCGGGTGTCCCGGTGGGTCAGGAAAATCACATAACGGCCATCTTTTAAACGCAAAAACAGACTCTTGGTCGGCTCTGCCGTCCAGCCCATGGCACTGGCCACCCGACTATCCGCTTCGTAATCCAGAATCGGCTCATGGTCAAAGCCCTGCCAGGCAATCCCGGCACTATCCAGCAGGGAAATATTATTTTGGTAAATCGCTTGAAGTTGCGTGTTCACAGGAAAGCCTTTCAATGTCTCAAGCCATGATTTTCACACAACAGAAGCTCTGTCAGCCAAAGAATCATTCTAGGGGTTAATCAGTTTGGCTAATACACCTGCCGGTAGGTGAGATTAATGCGCGGCCCGACCTTACGGGCCGTTTTGGTAATTTGATGCTGCCAGTGTTCCTGGATACCTGCCCCCATCAAAATCAGCGAACCATGGGGCAAGTCCAGGGTCAGTGTCTTTGTTTTATCGTCCACAGAACGCAGACGAAAACGACGTGTCTCCCCCAGACTGATGGAAGCGATAACTGGCCGCTCACCCAGCTCGGGTTCGTTATCGGCATGCCAGCCGTTGCTGTCCCGCCCATCCCGATACAGGTTTACCAAAACAGCATTAAATCTCTGCGCTGTCTGCTCTTGTAGCTGGTTCCGAATGCCCTTAAGTTCCGGTAACCAAGGCTGGGGCGATAGTGTCATACCGCTGTAACGATAGGAACACTGTGAATCGCCATACCAGGCCTGCAGCCGTGGCAGGGGATGTTCTTTCCCATAAATTTTGATCACGTCCTGCCGCCAGCCGACCACTTGCAAGAGCTGTGTATAAAGCTCATCGGCACTGGCGCTATCCAGCCACTCCGGCAGGAAATACAGCTGGCCGCCGGCCAACGGAATCACTTGAGCTGATGGGATTTCATTAATATTCATCAATCCGCTCTGGACAATCCGACAAAACAGAACTGTATTTTTATACAGTAGTTTGAAATAATGCAAATCGACCGTTGGGCTTTCGGGCCCATCGGACAACAAATTTACGGATAACAACGTATCAGAGGATCGCTAATGGCCGTAATCCCAATGTGGCAGTGCGACCGGGACGGAAGCATGTTTGCAGACAAGAAAGCCGCTGAAGAACACGATCGCATGCTTGAGCTGGCAGAGTGCCTGACCGGTTTCCTACAGAACCACCTGACTCTGGAAGATGATGCTGCCGAGGGTATCGGTCTGCTTCTGGCCCGCAACAAAGAACTGCTGGCAAAAGCTCTGAAGGGTAAGCCGGATGTTCTGCTGGAAAGTCAGCCGGAAGCAGAAGAAGCTTAAGGCTGAGGATTGAAGAGCAGCCTGATCACATCATCAGGCTGCAAATTCAGGCATCAATTACACGGTGCCGGCAAAGCGAAATTAAAGAAGTTAAAGTAGGTAATCGGTTCATAACCTGTACCATCATAGGTTCTGACCATCAGGGTTTCCCGGATCAGACAGTAGTCCTCACCGCTGACTTCCACCAGCAGCTCACCCTGAATCTGCTTCCGCAGTGGAATACCCAGGTCATTTTTAATAGTCGCCCAAGGTATATTCAAACGGGCTATCTTAACCAGCTCACTCCCCTCTTTCTCCATCAGCTGCTCGGCATAATCCTCAATTTCATCGGTGACCGAAGTAATATCGAGATTATCCCAGTCATTCCGCTCAACCGCGGTTTCCATAGCCGCTTCGGTGGCAGCTATAGCTTGCTCGAAGGCAGAGAATGATGGCACAGCAAGGTTGACAGCCTTGTGGCTTTGTATAACCAGAGAAGTCAATTCTTCCGCATAGTCCTCAATACCAGCAACATAACGAAGGTAATCGCTATGGTCGATTTTCCCTTCATTCTCCAGTCGAGCATTGATTCGCTGCACCTTCTCGGTGGCACGATTCAGGGCAACGGTATAGGTCGCAGCCGCAAAATGCCTGGCATATTCATCAGCATTCTCGGCCAGCTCACAGGTTTGCTGCTTCTCCGGCACCTGGGCAACGTAATCGGCGTATTTTCCCTTACAGTCCGCAGCAAAGCTTTTATACTGCGCCAGCCTTTTGTTAACGCTGTCCAGCTCATCGAGCTTTCCACCAGTACGCGCTTTGCCTTTTTCCAGAGCGTCCCAGAACCCTACCCGGTTAACCTGCTTGTTGAAGTCACCATGAACGGCTCTCCAGTTTGCCATGGCATTATGGTTCTGGGTAAAGGTCGCCTGAATAAATTCCGGCATGCCGCGCATCGCCTCATGGCGTGTAATCATCTCGGCAATCACCGGTTCACTGTGAAACTCCACAGGGATCGTGCCCTTGATCTTGTCCGCCTTGATCAGTTCCTGCTGGCACAGCCGACTATGGGTGGGCCTGTAGGCTTCCTGCTTTACACAGCTTCTGGTTTCCATATTCACCAGCTGCTTGTGATACATATTCGCAAATTTGTTGATTGAAGAGATACGCTCAGCAGCAGTGACCAATTCTTTCAATTGGTCGTGATGACTTTTCAAAGCGACAATAGCATCGGCAGATTTGATAGCCTCAGAGAACTTCTCATAACGCTTATCCAGACCTGCAACTTCTCTTTGACATCCCTTCAGTTTTAAAGCTTGAGGATTACAGTTTTTAGCAGCGGCCTTTCTGATGTACTTGTCGTAGGATTTCACAGCATTTTGAAGGGCACGCTCTTCTTTGGTTGCTGCGTTTGATTGTGTTGCCAGACCAGCGGTCGTCAGAGCCATAACACTGGACAATAGAAGATGGCGCCATTGTGTGGCGGATAGGATATTCAACGTGTAGTCCTTACATGTTGTCTGCGTGCATCATTGCACTTGTCAGAGTGCTACTGTTGAGTGGGTTACACATCACAGTAGATTTTTATTCGCACTTTGATGACTTAATCATCAAGCGGCGACAAGCGTAATAGCTCAACAGTACAAACTCAATCCAATATCCAATATCCACGCTGAAAGTTTTTAATAAAACCCGTAAGGGATTAAGTTTCTTTTATTCGGTGGAGATAAATCAGGCACAGTCGCAGCTAGGCAGAAACAGGGCGGATTTGGTCTGCACAATTGCCATGTTGCAGAATAGCACCACGGCATAGACTACGGCTGTCATCTAGAGATGCCTCCCACTCCAACATCTTTAGATTGTTCAGGTAAATCCCTGCTTAAGCCGGAAAGCACTATGCTTTCCGGCATTTTATTGCTTCTATTGTTTTCTAGCACCCCGCTCAAGAATCAAACGCTCAAGCTCACTCTTTATCACACCGATAGACTGATCCCGTGGCCCGTTATCATCCGGGTTCGGATTCACCAGCATATTCATACTGGCGTTCACCTCAAAAACCAGCAACTCGCCAGCCTCTGTCACGTGACAATCAATACCAAAGTAATCGAGCTGCATGGCCTCTTCTATCGCAGCCAGTTGTTCCTGTATCTGTGGCAACACTTGCTGCTGAAAGATCTGCAAGGTCTCAGCTTCTTCCCGGATCAAATCCTCTCTTTCGTTCATAAAAGTTCGGGACGAGGAGTGAATCATCCAGTGGTCGCTAATAATCATATGCCTGAGAAAGGCCTTGCCTCCCACCATGGCAATTCTGTACTTCCGGTAAAGCCCATCCGCCGAGCGATAATCAACGAAAGGGGTCAGGTAATACAGACTGCCATCCAGCGCATAGACATTCGCGGCCATCTGCACCTCCTGCTCATTACGCAGAAGAAACGTGCTTTTCCCGCCATGGTCACCGGCCTTACGTATAATGACCGGAAACTCCAGCCCCAGATGAGACATGGCAGCTAAAATACCGTCACTGCTCCGAGGCTGGATCAATGACGTCTCCGGCATAATCACCCTGTCAATGCCAACCAGTTTCTTGCTGACTTTATCTCTGCGGGAATTCAGTACCGCCACAGGATGATTGATCACCGGGCAATTCTGTTGCTGACACAGTCCAGCCGCCTTTTTCAACGCATTCACATGGGTGTCTGCATCGCTGATTTCATTAAAAATGACATCCGGCCAGAATGAGAATGTGTACTTCTGATCTTCTTGATGACCGGACAAATAAAACCGTTGGTACACGTCTTCCGGTTTCTGATTCAAAAATGGAAAGACATTCGCTGTTCCGCTGATCACCTGCTGCATCTTGCCTTTGTCATCAACAAAGGTCTGCAGCATTTGACTGTCTGGTAAACCACACAAAAAAAGCGCTTTCATAACGGCCTGCTGTTCTTGTTCTCATTAAAAAGCCCTGCCTTTCGGCAGGGCTTCATCATACTGACAGATGACGTTTATCAGAAGTCGTAACGAATCTTCGCCTGCAGCTTGTCAGACTTAAAGCCTGACGCCCAGCGGTGATCGTAGTTCAAAGACAGGCTGACATTGTTATCCATCCAGTAGGCGACCCCGACACCAGCTTCATAGTTAGTTCGCTCAGGATCAACACCACGGGTCTTGAAGTTGATTGGCAGACCAACAACCTCAGCGGAAACATCAGACGCTACCGCATTATTTTCAAAGTCGTGGTACACCATAAAGCTGGCTTCCGGCAGCAGAATACCGCTATCGACTTCGACCAGATGGCTGATGCGGACGCCGGCACCCAGCTCCAGTACCTTAAAGTCATCAACCTTCACCCGGGTAGGGGCACGGTTATCGCTGTACTTCTGGGTATAGGAACCGGTGTCCATCACGCTGTATTCCAGGCTGAGGCTTGGTTCAATCAGCGTGTCCTTGTTGTTGAACCAGAACTCACGGCCAGCAGCCACCCGGGCACCATACAGCTTGCTGTTGTAATCAGCAGTCGCCTTAACGGAGCCGTTATAGCTCGTGCTGTCGGTATCATTCACACCCAGGTTAATGATGGAATCAACAAACCAGTCATCACGCTGCCAGTTGCTGTACACACTAACCTGATAGCTCTTGATCTCCGTGCTGGCGGAAGACGCAGAAACATTCACATCAGCATCGGCATAACTAAGTGCTGCGCCCAATGTGTAAGAGTTGCTCAGATCCAGGTCGCCCCCCAGGGTAAAGCCGTTAAGATCACTACTGTACCCTTGGAAAGTCACACCATTATTGCGCTGACGATCCTGATCGGCTTCGGCACGAATAGCCTTGAACCAAACACCGCCACTTTGCAGCAGATCACCAGAGGAAACACCGGAGCGGCCGCCATCACGCTGATCAGCCAGATGCGCCAGAATGTTGGAGAACACTTCATTCTGAACCTGACCGGAAGCGGCCAGAGAAGCCTGCAGAGTATTCAGGTCCAGATCGGCAATAGCACGACGCAACTCTTCTTCAAGGTCGTCAGCATCCTCAACATCATCGAGGGAACCATCAGGACCAGTTTCATCTTCTGGCTCTGGCGTTGGTTCAGGTTCTGGAGTCGGCTCCGGCTCAGGGGTTGGCTCTGGAGTCGGTTCTGGTTCAGGCTCTGGCTCCGGTACATCCAGCGAAGCCACGAGCTGGTTAATGGTATTGGTATCCAGATAGTTATCAATCACATTGGCAGCAGCCTGCTGCTCAAGGCTTTCAATACTGTCCTGCAGAGCACCAGCAGCGGAAGCAACGTTCGCTTCTCCAGAGTTATCGAGAACAGCCTGCTCAAGATCATTGGTGCCGATAGTGACATCAATATTCTGATCATCAATTACAACATCATCGATCGTAAACAAGATCGAGCGTGAGCTGACGACAGGTTCGCCGGTGATACCATCTTCTGCCGTCAGTACTCGATACTCTTCGGTACCGCCGTACTCAAAATCACCCCGATAGTCCGGAGTCACGACCAGTTGAGCACCCTCTTCAAAGGTGGCGGCTGCGCCTGCAACCGTTACTTCACGAGCAGTCTCTTCTTCACCTACAACAGCGTTGAAGCTCTGCTGTTCCAGAGTAATACGGGCCTCGGTATTACTGGCCTGCAGATTATTGGAAGCATCCAGCATTACGGACAACGTACCCTGCTGGTTCAGGCTAGCCTCGTAGTAAATATTATCGCTGCCTGCGGGGGTATCCAGCCGACCGGATTCAGCAATATCCAACTGAGTCAGTGCGCTGACTTCCACAAAGGCATTCAACTGCTCTTCTGTTTCAAACATCAGAGGGCTGTCTTCACCATTATCGAATTCTGGTAACACGGCTCTTACTTCAGGAAGTGATTCTTCCTCAACCGGAGCACTAAAAATACGCTCTGGCGACAGGATATCTCCCGAGAACATTACGGTTCCGGTGATATCAATGGAGTTGGCGCCGGAAATATCACCATCGACGGAACCACCAGAAAGGATCAGAGTATTGCCTTCACCATTGGCTGGTTCAAAGCCATTCTCAAAATCCATTCCCTGGAAGAAGATCTCACCAGAGACAGTACCATTGGACGTGATGGTGTTGTTCTTTCCAAAAACTTCAACAGCGCGGGTAAATGACTCACGGCGATAGTCTTCGTTGAATTCACCATACTGCAGGCCGCCAATCAGTGAGCCGCTGTTAGTGATGGTGTTGCCTTCACCGACAACCTGAAGTGCGGCACTGCTTTCAGAGCTAATGGTGCCAGTGTTTACAAAGGTATTTTCGTTGGCTCGCTTCCCAAGGTTGAGAGAGCCAAGGCCAACACCGGAAGAGATACTATTAGCCTCATAGCCTGTACCATCGCCAATGACATAACCATAACGGCCACGTAAAAAACCTTCCTGATCATAGAGAACTTCAGCTTGAGCAAGATCGTCCAGCTGTTCTACAAAATCAAGTTCCGATGTTTGGTCCGATGTGAGAAATTCTGCTAAAGCTTCATCGCCCATCGAAGTACGGAAGAGTGTAACTTCAAAGACAGTACCGTCATCAAATTCATCAGCATCACCGATCAATACATAATCATCAGTGCCTGGCTTCCGCATCAATTGAGTAGTTTCATTATCAAATTCAACATCAACAGATTCGTATTGATAGAAATCAAAGTCATACTCTAATACTTCTATACGATCAGAGGGAGCCTCGGAAAAAATTTCGCCATTATTGATAATATTAACATTATCAGAGCTAAGTAAGAGAGCTGGAGTTTCTGATGCGTAGGTTCTTAAAACACCGGACTCATCATTCAATACATCCCCAATATTTTCACCATCAATACGCAGCGCAGCACGCGCTATAGATTCTACCGTTCCAGAGTTAGTGACAGATTCCACGGAGCCATCATTACTTTTGACCCGGAACGCAACAGACCACTGGGATGTAATATCTCCGGTATTGGTTATAGACCCAACTTGGGTATTTGCGCCGGTTTGCACAGATAGACCATAATCACGGGATTCTACTGTACCACTATTTAAAATGTCGCCGATGGACGCGTCTCGTCCACCGTCAACAATGATATTGATACCACTATCCTTTTGTGAGGAGATAGAGCCGATATTGGTTATATCTCCAGCCTGCGCCCCTTCATAAACTCGCACAATAAGGCCATCCCCTGCCGCCCTTATTGTGCCAGTATTCAAAACATCACCAACAAATGTGTCTTCATTGGCGGTCAGAACAGATATTCCAAACCCATAACCTTGTCCATCTTCAGTAACAACATCAACAAGACCGCTATTGGTGATATTACCCACGGAACTACGGTTCATTACTTCCGCAGATATTCCCCTATTTCTGGCATAGATATCACCAGCATTATCCAGCTCTTCAACAACACCACCGTTAAGGTTGATATCTATTCCTGTTGAACCACGGAAAACAGTTTCCTGACCTGTTTCATCATTCCGTTCTTTTTTTCCTATAGTGGCCCCTTCAAGATTGCGTATAGCTTCAGTTGTGCCACCATAGACTTGTGCCCAGATCGAAGCACCATTCGCGAGTATCTCACCACCATTTTCAATAGCGCGGATTGAGCTATCACTATTGTTTGAGTAAATACCGATTGAACTTGCATTGATCTCTCCGGAATTCTTTACAACCCCTGTTTGAGAGCCATCATTAATTTGAATAGATACACCTTGAGACCTTGCTTCAACCTTACCGCGATTATCAACCTCACCGATAGCAGCGTCACTTGCTTCAACGAAAACACCATAACCATCTGCATCAATAGTGCCGGTATTAATTACCTCACGAACATTTAGAACTTCACTATCAAATGCACCTGTGGTTTTAACATGAAGACCATTCTCATAAGGAGATGCCGTAGCAACAATATCGCCTTCATTAACAACGGACCCCAGAGAATTTCCGACTTCTTCATTAGCATCAGTTTCTATATAAACTGATCCGCAGCTATTCTCACCCTCTGAAGTCACAACATAATCTTCCCCTTCACCAGGCAATGAATTCGGTTCACTGCATGCCAATGCGGTATTCTGATAACTGGAAAGTGCCGTAACGATAGCTGCACTCAGCAGCGATCTTTTGAATACATCCATTTTTTTCATATTTGTTTTTCTTTTTAATTAAGAGAGACAACAAAAGACAACGCTGCAAGTATATTTGCCAGCTCCGAGGACGTCGCCTGTCCAGAAAGGACACCACCTGTCGCTTAAAGACAACTTCACAGTGAGAGGCAGTTCACACAAAAAGACCGACAAAAGCTGACAGCAAAAACAAGAAGCCTGACAAATGCTGACAATAAGAATTGTAGTTTCTTTGCAGTGATACAATTGCCACCAAAGTCTCTACATGTCGTGTGAATGTCGTATATTAAAAATAAGAAAAATCATTTTATTTCTTCCTACTGTCTAGGCGAACTGATCAAGAGCATTAATAATATTCTCCCTGAGCACACTCGTTACGGCTTAAAGAATAAAGAAGACCTGTCCGTCCAGGAGATAGAACATTTGCTTCTTCAAGCACGATCATCGGGAGTTTCCGAAGCAATTTTCTTGCAGAGTGGAGCTCAACTTAACTTTGGGACATTAGGATTTCCTGCCGATATCGCACGACTGGCAGACAGTCCTTATCATGCCTACAGTCTTTTTATTCATTATTCTCCCCTGCTGACCAATCTGATTAATATCCAAGTAAAGTCAAAACAAGGTCAACTGGTGGTGTCTCTGGATAATAACAACCTCTCCGATGATCTTTTCCGCAATCTGGCTGAATATTTTATCTGTGCACATAACACAGCCATTATGAAGGCATCACCTGATGCCAAAATCATCACACGGCTGGCTTGGGATAAACCTCCACAGACTTCTCTTGCACTATACCAAAACCTGCTAGGCCAGGAGGTCACCTTTGGTTGCCAAACGACTGAGATCTGTTTTCCAGAAAATGTAATCAAACTGCAAATGCCCCTCCATCGCATCAGGATGCGTAATGCTTTAATGCTGGAAGCAAATAGTCTTATGGAAGGGAATACGGATGAACAAGGTATTGTAGAAAAAACCCGCTCGACTATTTCTGAACTCCTGGGAAACCGGGCCCTATCTCTTTCCAGCGTTGCCGAAAGCTTCAATCTTACGACCAAGACTTTTCAACGCCGTCTGGCCGCAGAAGGAACCGTATTTAATGATGAGGTGAATGATATCCGTCGTGAAATGATGGAAGAGCTGATCGCGGACAAACAGCTCCCGTTAAAACAAATTGCAGTCAACCTGGGCTTCAAAGAACCCCGCTCATTCAACCGCTGGGTTCACCAGAACTATGGCAAGGCCCCGGCTGAGCTGAGAGCGCAATAGCAACAGGCTGATTAGGCCATCAATTCACCACAACCAGCGGCATTTTCTCATCGTCATCCGCCACCTGTACAGGTAATGAATAGGAGGCCTGCACCGGGCGCACCATCTTCTGCCCCTTGCGCGCCAGTTTGACCGCAGCCGCTGCCACAGCATCCACTATCACCTGCAGTTCATGCCCCATCCGAGCCGTTGCCACCAGCATGGTCAGTGAACCGGCCAGAGTCAGCAGGAGTCCGGCGACATGCGCCCGCTCCAGTACAATATCTTCCCCGGCATTACTATTAATCGCTCCGGCAAAACTCAGGGCATAACAGATGCTGGACAGAACGCCCACCAGCATCACGGTTTTGCGACAGCCGCTCTTCAAAAGCTGTTGAACACTTCCACACTGCCACAAAGCCTCACAATAACTGCGCATATCGCGCATAACCGCACGAGGCCCCTGCTGCATTTTACGTCCCAGTTTCTTCAGGCTGTCACCAAATACCTTCAGGTTGTCCTTAACCAATGCCGCCTGTCCCAGGCTGCGCCCGGCCATAAAGGCGGCAAAGATAACCTGCCAGCCGATATATATACCGGCAACGGCTAATGGAGATGCTCCAACAGAGGTAAAGGCAATCAACGGATTGATAACAGTTGCTGCCTCGCCCCAACTGGAGATACCAGTCAGCACAGCCAGGCCGACAAAACTCGCTGTTAACCAGGGCCATGACCACTGACTGCGGCTCAGCCTGGCATCGCTGGCCAGCTGTCGTATGCCTTTATCATTCAATCCGGCCTGACGAATTTCACGAATGGTATTTTTGGCTTTATCCCCCGGTGCCGCCAGACAGGTCCAGCGCAACAACTTCTGGAAGCGGGTTTCACTATCCGGTTCCAGCTTCAATACCTTGCGATACGCCAGCTTGCGACTTTCAGCGCCCTCATCGGCCAGACTGACATCTTTGCCCAGTTGCTCCAGAGCTTCTTTTAACAGATGCACTGATCGCTCTACCCGCTCCTCTTTGGCCTGATCCATTCCCATCCAGCCATAGGTACTGCGGTTAGCGAGAATATGGTAGAACGGAAAACTGCCAACCAGCTTCATCGCACCCACCACCAGTGCTCCGGTATAACCGAGTGGCTGAATCATTCCCCTGTACGCCATACCGGCAATGGCACTTGTTGAACAGAAGGCCAGAATGCCGGAAGCATAGAACCCCGGATGAGTACCTGGCCCTTCCAGACGCAAACGGTTCACACCAAACGCACCCTGCAGACCATCGGAGATATAAGCCAGACCGGTAATAGCGATAGACAACGGCATCTTGGCAAAAGGCGGGATAGGCAGAAAGGCGGCCAGTCCAGCAAGCCCAAACCAGCGATTGGAGCCATTGCCAAATAGAGCAATCGCACCCAACACGCCTCTGTGTACCCGGTGGTGGTTCAGCTGCTCATCCTTGGGTTCATTCACCATCTCCTGATGCACCTTATCCAGAGCCGACCAGATAGCTTCATCGTCAGCCTCGACTCCAAGCTCCCGGATCAGCGGGGTCAGATGCTTCTCTTTAAGCCCCTGTCGTTCAAACTGGTATTTCAAGCCGGCATTTAAGCCTTCAAAAAAACGCGCTGTGCGGGCTTCAGGAGTTTCCGGTATGAGTGAAGGGCTGCCTGTTGATGACAGCTCAACACTGCGCTCCATTAAAGATTCATTAGCAGGGCCATTAGCCTGATGCCGGTCCGGTTCCGGGCTCTGACGGGATGAAGATGAGACCGGAGAGACACCTTCCCGCTCACCGGAAGGAGAGGAGGAAGCGGATGACATTCCTCCACCACCGTTATTAATAAGCGGTGATGCCGCCATGTCCGATATCAGTCTTGATTCTGTATTCATCTCGCCCTCTGCACGTCAGCCTTATCTTGATCAGATATTGAGACTGACTCGCAGGGCTTTTTCTTCTTAATCCAAACATAACCGACAGCTGAACTAACAGCCCATCAATGCTTACCTTCTGCAAAAGGTGTCCCGGAAAACAGCAGAGCGGCGGGGTCGAAATTATCACTGGAACGTCGGGAACTGGATAAAGATACCGGTTCAGAATGAGATTGACGCTGCCCTCGTCTAGAACGGCCGTGGGCTGGTGCCGTTTGTGGTCGATTGCTACGGCTTTGCAAATACCTTTTCCGGATTGCCTGAACAACAGTATTACCGGCAAGCATCTCCTGCTCAGCCTCCAGCTGCAGCTCCTCCTGAGCGGCCTCATCAGCCTGAAAGTCATACTGGTAACGATCCACCCTCACGGCTCCATAACCACGTTGGGTGTAATCCTGAGACTCATAACAGTGATAAAAAGATTCAATGATGGATGAGTTGCTGCAATCATCATCGAGCCAGTTCACATGCACAACCTCTGGAATTTTCAAACGCTGATAAAGCTCCATATCTGTCCAGGCATCACCATAGGCAGCCACCACCTCAAAAGAATCGCGAATCCTGGTAATGGCCTCTTCCTTGCTGTTCATCATATTTTGACTAACCAGATCGTCATCCTCCCAGGCCTGAACCATCACATCAGCAAGCCTGTCGCGCATAAACAGCGGCCCGGGTGGCAAGCCCTGCTGCCTTAACCAGGCCTGACTGACCTCACGACCAGCGCCAGTGCGGGCGGTTACGTAAAAGATCGCAATACCTTCCGCTCGGTAACGAAGCACTTCTTCAATCATGGGAGGAAAGGGCGGATAGTCCCTCATAGGCACACTATCAGCGTGCATTTGGGTCAGAGTCTGATCAAGATCAAAAACCACAGCCTTGGGTTTTGGGCCTGCCTCTTTCAACGCAGGGTTGGTAAACGCCACCAGACTGACCGATTGATAGAGCGAACGACTGCCACCGTTATTGGTCATAATTTCCAGTCTGACCGGCGTAAAGCTAAAAGCGTCCTTAGCCTTCTGTCCCGGCACCAGCTGCCCTACCAGTTCAAAGACTTCTTCATTACCACACTGGAATCCATCTCTGCGATTGGTCAACACCCACTCCTGCTGCTCAAAATCAAAGACGGAAATACGTAATGAGAGGTCGTGCTGCTCCCGCTGATGGACCGGAGTCTCCTCTGTCCAGCCGCATAGAATAGCCAGACGATGCACTCCCGGCCCGGGCTTAATCAAAGTATCGCGGATATAAGCCTTTATCAGACCCGCGTCATAGGAAGAACTCTCATTGGGGGCAAAAGGAAATATTTTCGCCGCATACCTTTCCAGATTTTCGTAAGGGCTTGCCTGAAGGATGCCGCAGGGAACAAGAAAGAGGATCCAGAAGTACCGTCCCCAATTCAACCACCTTCTGCTTATCTCACGACTTTTCTTGTTATTGGCTCTTTTTTTCTTTGGAACAACACAATCCATAACAGCGGTTTCTCCCCGACCAACAGTTTTTTTGGTGTGACACAGTTATAGACAACGCTGACTCCTCATTCGCATTCATTCAGGCATTTTGTTGGCAGAACACTTACACTAGCTCCCAAAATAAGAAGGACATTCTCCTCGTCATGCCCGCAGATTTTCTGATTACCCTTTTGTTGGCCGCACCGGCTCTGGCAGTGTGGCTATGTATTCGCTTTCCTTTATTGGATCGTTTAGGCGCTGCACCGCTCTGTTTCGCTCTGGGTTTTAGCCTGGGGCAGATTCTTGAAGCCTTGACGGGTACAACCTCATTTCGCCCACTGGCCGGCGAAGCCTTGGGTATTGTTATAGCCTTCGCTCTGCCGATGTTGCTGTTCTCTTCCGACCTGCGTGCCTGGGTCAGGCTAGCCCGTACCACTCTGCTGTCCATGGCGTTGGCTATGCTTTCCGTAGCCACTCTCGCGGTGGTTCTGTCGTTACTGTTTCCCCATATCGTTGATGAGCTTCCTGCCGTTGCCAGTATGGCCGTGGGTAACTTCACCGGTTCTCTGGTCAATGGGGCAACTATTAAAACCGCTATCAATGCCAGCCACGAAAGCTTTACTCTGGTTTACGGATACGATGTGCTGATCTCCAGCTTCTATCTGCTGTTCCTGATTACTTTTGCCCATCGCTTTTGCCAATGGCTGCTGCCACGTTTTCAGGGTGTCGCCAACATGCCGGATAACGAAGACGACTCCTCGCTGTTTGAAAAACCAGGCATGCTGTTAGATAAAAAAGTCTGGAAAGGACTGTCTCTGCCATTGGTTGTTAATCTGGGCATTATTGGCCTGACGCTGGTGATCACTCAGCCTTTGAAGGGAGAGGTCAGCTCGGCTGTTGCCGTGGTTGCCCTGACAGTCTTTAGCCTGGTGGCCTCACTGAACACCCGACTACGTACGACCAAAGGCACCTATGCACTGGGCAATTATTTGATTCTGGCTTTCCTGGCATTGTCCGGTGCCATGCTTAACGAAGAGATACTGGAAAAAGCGACACTGGCTCTATTGCTGTTCTTTATTGCCCTGGCCGGCGGTGCCTTTCTGCTGCATCTGTTGCTGTGTCGTTTACTGAAAATTGATGCTGACACCTTTCTGATTACTTCCGTTGCCTCCATACTGTCTCCCCCGTTTGTGCCGCTGGCCGCCAGCGTAATGAAAAACAAAACCCTGCTATTAAGTGGTATCAGTGCGGGGGTTTTGGGCTATGCTTGCGGCAACCTGCTGGGTTTAATGACTTTCTGGATCATTCAACGGGCGATAACGCTGTAAGACACTGTGAGACGCTGTAAAAAGTTGTAAATAAACTGCTGCTGAGAACATGCGCCAGGCTCATTCCGGTAAGGAAATGGGCAGACTCTTGGGAAAAAGCCGCAATTTGTGGTCACACCTATATTGTCCTTTCAGTAAATTTCGCTAACATACCGGCCTTTTTGATTGATGGAGCAGGCAGAACAGATGGCATCTTTCGTCCCGGGACAACGCTGGATCAGTGATACCGAGATCGAACAGGGGCTGGGCACAGTTCTAACATTTGACGCCCGAACAATTACCCTGCTCTACCCCGCGACCGGTGAAACCCGGGTATACCGACTGGAAAACAGCCCGCTGACCCGCGTGCAGTTTGAACCAGGCGATTCCGTTGCCAGCCACGAAGGCTGGATTCTGACTGTCACAAGTGTTGAAGAAAAAAACGGTCTGCTGGTTTACACCGGTACCGATGAAACCGGTGAAGTCCGTGAGCTCCCGGAAGCCGGGCTCGATAATTTTATTGAATTCAACAAGCCGCAGGATCGTATGCTGGCGGGTCAGATCGACCTGAACAGCAACTTCTCCCTGCGCTACCAGACCCTGAGTCATTACAACCACCTGTGTCAGTCCCCATGGCTGGGCCTGTCCGGTGCCCGTGCCAGCCTGATTCCTCATCAGCTACATATCGCCCATGAGGTGGCTGATCGTTACGCACCACGGGTTCTGCTGGCCGACGAAGTGGGCCTGGGTAAAACCATTGAAGCCGGTCTGATCATCAACCGTCAGCTGCTCACTGGTCGCGCCTCCCGCGTACTGATTCTGGTACCGGAACCACTGGTGCATCAGTGGCTGGTGGAAATGCTGCGCCGCTTTAACCTGCGCTTCAGCGTATTTGATGAAGAACGCTGCCGTAATGCGGATGGCGATAACCCATTCTCCAGTGAGCAGCTGGTACTGGCCAGCATCAGCTTCCTGCGTAACAGCCCGGAACATCAGCAGCAATTGATTGAAGCTGGCTGGGATCTGCTGGTTGTCGATGAGGCCCACCACCTGGAATGGACTGTGGAGAACGGTGCCGGCCCCGATTACACGCTGGTTGAAAAGCTGGGTGAAGACACCCCGGGCATTTTGCTGCTGACCGCAACCCCGGAACAGCTGGGCCATGCCGGTCACTTTGCCCGTCTGCGTCTGCTTGATCCTGATCGTTTCCACAGTCTGGAAGCCTTCCGGGAAGAAGAAGCCCGTTACGAGCCAATCGCTGAAGCCGCCCGAGAGCTGCTCGATACCGGTCGTATCTCCGAACAGGCTGCAGATAACCTGCGCACTCTGCTGGGTACCGAGGCTGATGGCCTGATCGCTATTGTGAACGATCCGGACCAGACCGAAGAAACCCACACCAAGGCCCGTGAACAAATTATTCGCACCCTGCTGGATCGTCACGGCACTGGTCGCATCCTGTTCCGTAACACTCGTGCTGCCGTTCCAGGCTTCCCTGGTCGTGCGGTTCAGTCTTACCCTCAGGAACTGCCAGAGCTGTACAGCATTGCGCTGGAAGAAAATGCAGCCTCAGACCAACCGGTACTTAACCAGCAGGTCTTCCCGGAACTGGCCTACTCCGCCCATATCAAGGTGGAAGATATGGATCCGTGGTGGAAGGTTGATCCACGTACCGATTGGCTGGTGAACCTGCTCAAGCTGCTGCGCAAAGAAAAGGTTCTGGTGATCTGTGCCAATGCCAGCACCGCTATGGATCTGGAAAGCGCCCTGCGCATCACGGCCGGCACTCAGGCCTCCGTTTTCCATGAAGGTATGAGCATTGTTGAGCGTGACCGTGCAGCCGCCTGGTTCGCGGAGAAAGAGCACGGTGCTCAGGTTCTGATCTGTTCCGAGATCGGCTCTGAAGGTCGTAACTTCCAGTTTGCTCATCATCTGGTGCTGTTCGATATGCCGGTGAACCCGGACCTGCTGGAACAGCGTATTGGCCGTCTGGATCGTATCGGCCAGAAAGAGACCATTCGTATCCACGTACCTTATATAAAGGGCACCGGTCAGGAGCGCCTGTTCCACTGGTACAACGAAGGTCTGAATGCCTTTGCTGACACTTGCCCGGCCGGCAGCTTTGTATACTCCAACCTGCAGGGCGAACTGCAAGCCTGGCTGCTGGATGCCATGCCAATGGGTGAAGATGGCGAGCGTGAACAACCACCTGCGGACTGGAACTTCGACACCATCATCGCACGTTCCCACGCTATGAATGAAGAAGTCGCGCAGCATCTGCGTCGGGGTCGTGACCGTCTGCTGGAACTGAACTCCCGTGGCGCGGGCAGCAACCGTGACCTGGTGGGTGAAATCCGCAGTGAAGACACTCCGAAGACCCTGTCCAAGTACGCTGAAAAGCTGTTTGAAAGCTTTGGTCTGGACACTGAAGATCATTCCAAGAATGCTCTGATTGTCCGCCCGGGCAGCCAGATGAGCGTGACCAGCTA
Organism: Parendozoicomonas haliclonae; assembly: GCF_900174585.1. Lineage (GTDB taxonomy): Bacteria > Pseudomonadota > Gammaproteobacteria > Pseudomonadales > Endozoicomonadaceae > Sansalvadorimonas > Sansalvadorimonas haliclonae. Next base: position 87,751 of record NZ_FWPT01000013.1, read on the forward strand.
TCCGGCTCTTCCTGAAGATGGCACTACTATCACCTTTGATCGTGATACCGCCCTCTCCCGTGAAGATATGCAGTTCGTGACCTGGGAACACCCCATGATTCGCGAAGCCATGGATATGCTGCTGACCAGCGAAACCGGTAACACCGCCTGTTGCGTGATCAAGAGCAAGGGCCTGAAGCCGGGTCTTATGCTGATGGAAGCGATCTTTGTGATTGAAGCCAGCGGCAGCAAGAACCTGCAGCTGCAGCGCTTCCTGCCGCCAACGGTTCTGCGTACCCTGATTGATCCTGCGTTGAACAATCTGGATGCCAAGGTACCGTTTGCCAGTCTGGATGCCCAGCTGCAGAAGCTGAAGACCAGCACCGCCCGCAAGGTGGTGAAGTCCCAGCGCGAAGCAGTGATCAAGATGACTAAAGCGGCAGAGAACCACGCCAAGGGACAGGTGGCGGATATCGTCAATACCGCCTGCCAGAACCTGATGAACAGCATCACCCAGGAGATTCGTCGTCTAGCCGCCCTCAAAGCGGTTAACCCGAATATCCGTGATGAAGAAATCGAGTTCCTGAAGCAACAGGCGGCGATGGGTTATCAGCAACTGCAGAAAGCCCAGCTGCGACTGGATGCGATTCGTCTGATCTTCACCACCTGAGATCAAACGGCTCTTTGCAGATAAAACAAATCCCGTTGCAGATAAAACAATCCCGGCTCAAGCCGGGATTGTTTTATCTGTATTCTCTTAGTGCCTAAGCCCCGTTGTTCGCAGCCGGATAACAAGCTCCCTATCCAGCTCCGCAATCACACTGTCCAGCTTATGCTCTCCATCCAGCTCAATACCGGCCTCTTTAAGAGCCAGAGCATAATTGACGTCTATTTTCAGAGTTCCTGTCGCAGCTGTGATAAATGACCGATCAGAGCTGGAACCCTGCTCAATCTTGGTGGCTACATACTCGATTATGCCCTTCATCTTCCCCAGAGTCGGCACTGTCAATGCCTTTTTCATATAGTCACTCAGACTACGACCGGCCGCTATCTCATCACAACTCATTTCACCGCCGTCACTATACCGCCTTGCTGGCATCATTGGTTTTTTGGGCTGGCCGGTGTCTATCTTTTTCACCGTGACGCTGGCACCTCGATAGGAACCTTTGGCTGGGAGCGGGTTATTCTTGGCCAAGCGAGCCTGACGGCTCTGAGAGCGGGTGACAACCTTCGGCATAATCTCTTCTCCTGCAATCTAACTAAGAACCGGTGAGAGAAATATTCCAACACCCGAGAAACTCTGCCATGCCGCATGACAGAGATGACACAAAGTAAAAATAAGTGGACGTCTGTTAACTATCCTTTCCCTTTCGAGTTCGGGTAACCAGCTCAAGAACAATAGCCGTTTTAATATCCAAAAGGCTGTGGGAACCATCCAGTGTTGCCCCCCACTCCTGAAGTCGTTCACAGTAATTCAGCAACATCTTCAAGCGCGCAGTCTGAACCCAACTAAAAGGCCTCAGTTCAAAACCGACATCTCGCATATGCACCTCTGCGGCACCCCGCAATTCCGCACACATCTCAGATGCAGTTTTCGATCCCAGAAGCATTTGCTGACCACTGTCCAGCGCCTTAAGCTTTCTGACTTCTGTAAGCGTTATAGGTCGATCATTGAACGTTTCAACAGGAATCCCTTCCACATACGACGCCTTGCCATCAGCAGTTTTCTTAACACCACGACCTTGATGAGTTCCTTTTTTGGGTGGTACGGGATTAATTTCAGCTTTTCGTGCCGCACGGGCAGCAGAGCGGGTAACAGCCTTGGGCATAACGTCTTCTCCTGATGAAACAATGGACAACTACAAAAGAGAGACGTTTTTTAGGGAAGGTTCCGCCGTCAGAAGACGTTGTTATTCTTTCTGACGGCTTTGGTAGAGGACTCAACGGAAAAGAGACAGTTAACCGAAAGGCTTGGGGACGTTTACATCAGGCTACGGGAATCCAGCGCCCAAACCTCATAAGCTGGTGTTTCATAAGGGTGGGCTGTTTTCAGTGCGGTGATGGCTGCCTCAAGGGCGTGTTCTTCACAGACCAGCTCCACCTTGTACTCAACCACCTGCTCCACTTCACCATGGCTGCCGATATGAGGATCACTGCCAGCCAATGGACGGAACTGCCCGACACCTTTCGTCTGCCAGCAACAATTATCATAGTCGCCTATATGCCCAGCACCGGCAGAGAATACAGCCGCTTTGACGTTCTCGAGATTCTCTTCCGGTACAAAGAAGCACATTTTGTACAGTGTCGTTTGGGAGGCAAGCGACATCAGACTACCACCTGCTGATTAAACACCGGGTTGGCGTATATTTTCAGGAACCAGCTACGGGCCTCTTCGGGGCATTGCTCCAGACGCTCCCGAAACAGAGCTTCCTGCTTTGCCAGATCAGCACCATCAAACTGATCACGCCAGCCATCATGCTGTTCGCGGCCTTCGAGAATATCCCTGGCCAGCCAGTTAGACGGCCACAGGCGATAAAGACTGTGCATCTGTCGGTCGATCTCTTCCGCCACCGTAACCGGGGTTTCCAGTTCCGGGTTAATGGGCGTGCCAAAAGCGACATGCACCCGCCCTTTAAAACCTTCAATACCGGTGACGATACTGTTCAGGTCTTCGTTTTCTTCTTTGTTGTAGCTGCCATTGGTGGTGCGGGCAACCAGCTCACGGGCCTTGGCCACATCGCAGGGGTCATACTCGTAAGAGATCGACACCGGCACAATATTCAGGTGATTCAGCATATCGGAGAAGCTGAGTTGATCCGCCCGGAAGCCCATATGCAGCATCTTCAGGATGGCAGTATCGGTGCGGTCATTCCCATCCTTTGCCCGCCCTTCACGCTGGGCAATCCAGACATTCTCCTGCTCCCCCAAGGAGTGCCGGATATAAGCCGAGAGCTGCAGCAAAGCCTGCAGTTTTTCACGGCGACCGGTGATGGAACGACGAACAATAAAGCTTTTATTCAAACGCATCAGATCACTGATGTAGGGGCGACTGAGCAGGTTGTCGCCAATAGCAATCCTGGCGGTGTTTCTGCCGGTCTCATGCAGCACATAGTTGACCAGCGCCGGGTCCATAACAATATCCCTATGATTGCTTAACAGAAGACAGGGTTTGTCTTTAGGAAGGTGTTCAATACCCGACCATGTCAGTTCATCGGTGGTGCGGTCTATCACTTTTTCCAGCATCGACTTGATGCTTTGCTGCAGGGCGTGAACATTATCCACACCAGCCACCAGCTTGCGCAGCTTTCTTTCCACTAGCGGGCGCATCAGGTTGCGGGCAAACTCCGGCATCTCACCAAACTGGAAATGACCAACAGCATTGAGCAACTGTTTGTTTCTGACAAGTTCGTGGAGAACCGGAGCCACCTCTGCATCATGATAGGGGCGAATATCGTCAAATGATTCCATAGTTCGAGGTGGACTATCGCTGTTTATAACCAGTGCGCATTATATGGCGGCACTCTGACAAGTTCTGTTTCAACCCGTAGCCTTTCATAGCTGGATTGTAAGCAACATTATCCTGAACCAGACAAACCTACAAACCTTATACATTCGCACAAACATTAACACTTACTAATATTGCGGTATTTACGCGAACCGGGTAAGCGTTATAATCCCTCTCGAAAAAGCAGCCTTTGCCTCAGAATTAATAAACAGGGCAACCAAGATATGAAAGCATTTATCGAACACTACCTCTTTCCTGCCAGTGCACTGCGAAATGCTGCAGGTATAGTTGCCTGCACGCTGATGCTGGCACCTTCGCTTTCTGCTGCAGTGAATGTAGCGGATACCGAAACCGCTTTGCAGGCAGGCGGCTCTCAGGCGACACAAGCCATCGAAAACCTGAAGCAGGCCTACAATCAGAATGATCCAGTCGCTACCCGTCTGCTCGGTGATGCTTACCTGCAAGGTTTAGGTGTAACCAAAAACTCCCAGACCGCATTCGACTATTTTTCCGAAGCTGCCCGCAAGGGTGACAAGCTGGCCCAGCTGCGCATGGGAGAGAGCTATCATAAGGGTCAGGGAACCGATGCCAACCAGATCACTGCCTGGGTATGGCTGACACTGGCCAGTGAAGATGAATCACCGGTTAAAGAACAGGCGATCTCTTTGCGCGATACGGTTAGTCAGTCCCTGAATGAAGCCCAGCAGGATCGTGCAGAACTGCTGACCAGCACCATCCGCCAGGTGGTGGCACTGGAAACAAAATAATTCTTCTTGAGGGTCCGGATCATGATCAAGGTCTATAGCCCACAAAATACCATGGAGGCCGAGTGCCTCCATGACATGCTGACCAGCCACCATATTCATTCCCATATTGGTGGCGCCTTTTTACAGGGAGCGACCGGCGAGCTGCCGGCTCACGATCTGATTGGTCTGTATACCGACATTGCCGATGCCGACCGGGCTAAAGAGTTAATCGATACCTGGCTGAAAGCTGAGCCGGTTATTGAGGATGAGTAAACTCACACCTCAACCTTCAGGGCTTCCCGAATCAGATTGCGACTGCTGAAGTTATAACCGGTCAGCTTGCTGACCAGGCTCTCCTTACCCAGCAGACGTCGGGTAATCTCCACCAGCCCCAACCCTTGAGCATCTAGCGCCTGTGCGTCACGGCACAGCGTCAGCAGGTTTTCCAGCTTGGCCGCCATGGATTCCTTCCCCTGCTCCACAATCCCACGATGCGGGCAGAGCAACACTTCAAAGTCGAGCGCCAGTACTTTGCGAATACTGTCGATCAGTTGTTGCAGGTTTTCATCGCTGCGCAACAGCTTGATGGACTTGGACACATACAGATCACCGCTGAACAACCATTTCTGCTCTGGTAAAAAGAAGACGGTCAGGTCCTTGGCATGCCCGGGCGTGTGTACCGAAATAATCGGACTGCCATCGGAGAGATGCAGGGTTTCAGGAAGAGGACGGGTTTCCACTGGGATGGGTGTTCCCCAGATCATCTTCTGCAAAGGCGGGACTTTATAACCCGAGGCCAGCTTGGCTCGTCCAAGTTCAGGTGCAAACGGAACAATGCCCGCCAGTTTGGCAATACGTGCGCCATTACCGCTGTGATCCTCATGGTGATGGGTAATCAACAGCTGCTCGACCGGCTCACTCTCAATAAACGGCTTAACTTCCCGCCACTGGTTGGGTGGGCCGCAGTCGATCACCGTGCCGCCAATACGATAGACAATAAACATCGTATTGATACCGCCATTCACCTTGCCTACATGAAGACCTTTGGCTGTCACCCCTGTGCGAGGACAGGTGAGACTGTACTTCCCTCTAACCGACATACTTTTACCCGGCCACGATCGGCCTGTTAAAAACTGATTCTCTTTATTCTATGGCCAGTGCGCTCAGAGCCAATGACCAAAACGCTCTTAACGAATGGCGAAGCTCTCATTCAACCAAGCGCCTCATCGCATTCGACCAATCCTCTGTTACCGACTATCCATTAAATCAGCCTGGTGAAAAAACGCTTTACTTAAACTTAACTTCAAGTTTTATCCTTAAGCCTGTAGACAAAAATAAGTGGGAGGAAACAATGATTCATCTTGAACATATCAATCTGGTGGTCAGCGATATCCCCCGGGCTCTGACGTTCTATCAGGCGGCCTTTCCCCATTGGTCCGTTCGCGGAAGTGGTAAAGGTGATTGGTACGGTGCTCCTCGCAACTGGATACACTTTGGCGATGATTATAACTATCTTGCCTTCAGTGATCATGGCCGTGGCGAAAACCGGGATTTGAAAGGGTCTCAGGTGGGGCTGGCGCATCTGGCTTTTGTGACGGACAACCTGGATCGCCTGATCGACAGACTCTCCCAGGCCGGCTTTCAGCCCCATAACGAGGGTGCTGAAGATCCTCACCGCAAAAACACCTACTATCTGGACCCGGATGGTTTTGAGGTGGAGTTTGTGGAATATCTCAGCGATCTGCCCAAAGAACGCAACTGCTATCGGGAAGAGCCTTCAGATTTGAAGCTGACCAATTAACTGGCCAGCTTCAACCTGCCCATTCAAACCGGCATCAGGCTGCGCGCTTTTTGGCCTGCTGCCAGGCCTTGCGCATATAGAAGGAGTATTCGGGGCAATCGACCTGCAGGGTATGACTGGGAGACGGGGTGTAATCGTCTTTCATCATCCGGTCGAAATCCTGCATCTCTTTCTGCATGGTGGCAGAGCTTGGCAAATTCGCTTCGCCCGCCAGTACATCCGCGAGAAACTCCGACTGCAGCTGGGCGATCGGCATCAGAGAGCAGATCGGCTGCACCAGCCCGATAAAGGCAATATTATCAATCTCCGGATCAAACACCCGCTGCCAGAGTGGGAAGCTGTTATCCGGCGCATCAATAAAGTTTTTATCAAAGAACGGGAAGGCTACATCGTAACCCGTGGCATAGATAATGGCATCAACCTCTTCCTCCGAGCCATCCTCAAAGCGCACCTTATTCCCCAGCTTCTCAACAATATTGCCCTTGGCCTTGATATTGCCGTGAATCAGACGGTTATAAATTTCCTGGGAAACCGTGGGATGACGGCTGCTCATCGGATCCTTCGGTGGCTTCAAGCCCATCCGGGCCGGGTCACCGGCCAGCAGTTTAATCATAGTCTGCTGGAACAGATCTTTCAGGTTCTTGCGCAGGTTGCGGGGGATCAGCGTTCGGCTCAGGGTTTCAAACAGTGAAGGTTTGACCATCGGATGACGAACAAACTTATCCTGGGCAAAGTTGCCAATCACTTTTGGAATAATCCACACCCCGGAACGCTGGGCCAGATAAACAGTCTTTGCCCCCTGTCCGGTACGCGACAGCTCACAGGCAATATCCATAGCCGAGTTACCTACACCTACGACAACAACCTTCTTGTCCCGCAGATCAACCGGACTGCTGACATCGATATAGTGGTGCGCGTGAATCTCCAGGCCATCGAAAGAACCTGGCAGCTCAGGTGTCCGAGGCTTCCAATGGTGACCATTAGCCACCACCAGATAGTCGTAGGTTTCCGTACGCTGCTCACCCTGATGATTCAGAGTCACCTGCCATTTCCCACCCGCATCTTTTTCGCAATGCTCGACAGCGGTGTTGAACTGGATATGCGGACGAACATTAAAGTGATCGGTATAACGTTCAAACTCGGAAAGGATTTCCCAGTGTGGCGGGTACTCTGCAATCTCATCCCGGAATTTAAAGTCCGAGAGTTCCATCATTCGCTTGGAGGTATTGATATGCAGCGAGCGATAACAGGTGGACTGACCATTGTCGTTTTCAAAACGCCAGACACCACCGATACCACTGCCCTTCTCAAAAATATCGACCGTAATCCCTTTCTCCAGCAGACTCTTGGCACTGATCAGCCCGCTGACACCGGCACCAATAATGGCGACTTTCTGACCCTGTTCAATTTTCATCGATACTTCACTCTTATTGTTTTTTTGTGCTGTTCGTCTCATCGCCAGCCGAAGCAGTCGGGAGGGTGTTTGATTTTTCAAAGGCCATGGATGGCCTGCTAGCTCTGCAGGGCAGGACAGCCCATCAGAGCGGAAAAATCAAATTCCCTGCCGGCATGCGGAAACCGGAGGGCCGCAAAACCATCAAAAACCATTCAGTTTTGCCATCACAAACCGTGTCAGCCGTTTCGGCAGAAACCCTTCAATAGCGACCAGAAAACGGAAATCCAGTGTCATCGGATAATGCACCTTTTTTCCATGGGCAGCTTTCCAGATCTGTGGTGCAATATCTTCGGCGGTCAGCTTGATACCCAAGATATCCATGGACTTCAGACGGTTAGCGTTCTGCACCATCGGGGTATTCACAAATGGCGGCATAATATCGCAGCAACGGATGCCGTGATCACGCCACTCAATCTCCAATGCCTCAGTAAATCCCTTAACCCAGAACTTGCTTGCGGAATACACCGCTTCATGGGGAGTACCGTAAACGGCAGAGGCCGAGGACATATTAATCACTACCGGCTGGTAAGCTCTGGCTGCTGCTTCCTTTAACAGCGGCAGCGCTGTATAGGTACATTGCATCATGCCGGAGTTATTCACCGCCAACATGCGCTGATAGAAATCAAGGGAAGGTTCTTCAAAGGGGCCATTCCACAACAGCCCGGCACAGTTAAACAGCACATGCAGCGAACCGCCGCTGGCAACAGCCATCAGCTCAAACGCTTTTTCAATGGATTGTTGATCGGTAACATCAAGCAGGCCACCGACACAGCGATCGCCCAACTCTGCCTTAAGGGATTCAATACCGGTCGTATCAATATCAAAGATACCAACCAGATAGCCCCGTGCGTGGAAATACTTTGCGGTTTCCCGACCGATGCCCGATGCAGCACCGGTAATGAAAATGCTGGGAGTCGACATAGAAATACATTCTTTTTATTTTTTTCGTCTCGCGATTCTAATGCGGACTCCCCGGCTCTGACAAAGTAATTTACCAATTAGACGACATTTGCCTCATCCAGCCAGAGCAGAAAAGTCTCTGGTTCTGGTCGCACACGGTAATTATCAGTCTGATCAGCTGCAATCACTCGACCGTTGCCGTCTGCCAGAATCACCGTTGGCAGAGTGGTGTCACTGTCATAGCCCAGCGCCTGCAAACCTCCCGGCAATCCATCTTTATGGGCAATACCGAGAATCTGTGCAGCCTGATTACCCTTATCCACAAGAAAGGTCATGGGGGCATCGAAACGGCTTGCCAGCTTTGCAGTTTCGGCATGCGGTTGTGAAGAGATCATCAACAGCTGCACGCCACGATCCTTCAAGGCCTGATAACCTTTGGCGATCTCCTTAATCTGCGCCATACACAGCGGGCACCAATTGCCCCGGTAGAACAGCATCAATACCGGCTGTCCGGCAAACTGCTGCAGAGTCACCGCCGCACCTTCACTATCCACAAAAGCCAAATCGGGAAGCCGTTTCCCTTTGAGCAGCTGCTCTGACTCTTCCCGTCCCAGACGGGAATACCAGAACACATAAGCCAGCAGCCCTGTCCCAGCGACAAGCGCCCCAATTTGAACCCAAATGTCACCGAAGATCAGTGCCGCAATAACTCCAGCCCAAGTTGGTAACTGAACGGGCAGCAGCAAAGAACTGGTTCGAGCTTTAGGCGACAGGAACAGTTGAACAAAGAACAGCAGCCCGGGCAGTGCAGCAAGCAATAGTCCGACATAGCCGACACTGGCGGTCTGCCATAATCCATATCCGGCCCATAGCGTTAAAAGCGACAGTACAGTTATATATGCACTGATAAAAACGGATTTGATCAAGTTCATAACGGGGTCTTTCTTGTTTTGGTTAGTGATTCCGTTAGCGATACGCGCAGGGTCTCAGTTTGGTTTCACAATTTACGGGCAACCAGATGATAAGTATGCCAATGCTTCTCTTCCCCCAGTGCCGTCATACCTGCTTCATCTCGTTCCTTAAACCGTAACAGCTCATAACCGGTGAACAATGCCCTCACTTCATTCTCTGTCAATGGATTCAGAATATGACTGGGGTCTTTCAACCATTCATCGTTATATCCGATAAAATCACCCGCAAAGATGCCGCCAGAATCAAGAGAGGCATCGATTCGCGCCCAAGTCTGGGGAAACTGTTCGGGGTCTGCAAAATAGAGACTGTTATTCGCCACAATCAGATCAGCTTTCGGATAGCCATAATTTTCGAAATCAGCTTGCTGCAAATGCAACCCTTCCTGATCGGCAAAACGCTGCTGACACACGGCTATGGATTGCTCGTGGCAGTCAAAGGCATGAACCTGAAAACCCTGTTCCAACAGATAGTGAATATCAGCACCGGTGCCACAGCCACAATCAATCGCAACAGGGTCTGGTGGATTTATTAATGACACAGCAAACTCGGTGCGCTTTTTATGTGGGAACTTCAATACCTTCTGGTAGTAGTCATTCCACAATTGATCATTGGTTTTTTGGGACATGTTGACTTCTTATTATTGTGTTATGACAAAAAGCGCCCCGGAAGGCGCTTTCAATAAATATAGTTTCAGGCAATCTCGCGCTTATAGGGCGGCAACGAATTCAGCAGCGCATGACCATAACGACGAGTGACCAGACGACGGTCCAGAATAGTAATCCGTCCTTTATCCTGTTCTGTTCGCAACAGACGACCACTAGCCTGTACCAGCCTGACCGCTGCATCCGGCACAGAGATATCCATAAATGGATTGCCACCTCGGGCTTCCACCCACTCAGCCAGTGATGCTTCGACGGGATCATCAGGAACGGCAAAAGGAATCTTGGCGATCACCACGTGCTCACAATACTCTCCGGGCAAATCGATACCTTCAGCAAGACTGGCGAGACCGAAGATCGTGCTCTCCTTGCCAGCATCAATTCGCTCCCGGTGTAGCCGCAGCAGTTCCTGCTTGGAATAATCATCCTGCAGCAGAATCTTTTCCCGCTGATCACGGTCCAGACCAAAGAACACATCTTTCATCTGCCGGCGGGATGAGAACAACACCAACGTACCCCGGGCGATATCCATCAGCCCCGGCAAGGTTTCGATCAGTTCATCGGTATGCTCATCGGCACGGCTGGGATCAGAACTCATGAGCGGAATCACCACCGTACCGGCATCACCATGGCGGAACGGGCTGGGCACACTTTCACAACGGCTGTCGTAAGGCACACCGGAACGAATCTTGAACCGTTCAAAGGAACCGAGAGCGGTAAGCGTTGCAGAGGTGACCACGGCACCCCAGGCGGTATTCCACAAGTAGTAGCGCAACAAGCCACCCGCCAGAATCAGGCTGGAGGCCACCGTTAAATCCTGGCTTCCATTGTATTCAGTAAACTCCATCCAGCGGGCGGAAGGCGGTTCGCCTTCCGCATCCGGCTTGCTCCAGGACATCCACAACTCATGGTTACCCTGCAGACGGGCAGCCAGCGTACCAATAGACGGCAGTATCTGTTCCGCCACCAGCGAATCGACGCCGGGAATATCTCCATCCAGCGCTGACTTAAGTTCACTTACAATACGGTCGGTCAGGTCACAGGTCATACTAAAACCGGCTTTCATCCGACCAGCCATCTCCCTGATCTCATCCGGTACCACACCATCCGGTAGACGGTAAACCATGGTGCGTCCGGTTTCGCTCTCAGTCTTTTTGCTGAAGTCGGCAATGGAGAGCAGCGCCTCGCGCATAATCGCTTGCTCGTCTTTCAACTCCTGGAATTTCTTTTCCAGCTGTTCAAACCACTCGCCAATCTTTCCTGGCAGAGAGTGCGCACTCAGAATCCGGCCCAGCAGCTTGGCTGATTGATCCAGCCAGCGGGCGGTATCATTCAGGCGGGTTTCGTGGGCAAAGTGACTGATGGCCTTGTCCGGCAGATGGTGACCTTCATCAAAGATATACAGGCAGTCTTTGGGAGCTGGCAGAATCGCGCCACCGCCCAGCATCAGATCAGACAACACCAGATCATGGTTGGTGACAATCACATCGACTTTATCGAGGCTGTCACGGGCCCGATAGAACGGGCAGCCCCGGAAGTGGGCACACTTGGGACCGGTACACTGAGCGTGTGTGGATGTCAGGCCATGCCAGTCCTGCTCATCAATGGTATCCGGCCAACTGTCCCGATCGCCATTCCAGCTGCCGGAGGCCAGCCGGGTAAGCATCACTTCGTAAAACTCTTTGGCCTTATCATCCAGATCGATATTAAAGCCTTCCTCGGCAAACAAGGTCATAGTCGCGGAGTTGGCCTGACTGCTTTGCAGCAGAGTATCGAGTTTTTGGGTACAGAGATAACGACGACGACCTTTGGCCAGAGCAACAGTAAACTTCAGACCACTGTGTTTCTGAATCTCCGGCAGATCCTTGTTAAGAATCTGCTCCTGCAACGCCACAGTTGCAGTAGAGATCACCAGCGTTTTATCTGCCGCCTGTGCCAGTGGAATACCAGCCAAGGTATAACCGACAGTTTTACCAGTACCGGTTCCCGCCTCAATCACACAGACAGCCGGATCAGACTCACGCTTACCTTCGCTATCCATATCGATCACGCCAATAGTCTTGGCGATCTCGGCGATCATAATTTTTTGTCCCAGACGCGGCTTCAGCTCCTTCTTTTCAAGGAACTGGCTATAGGCTTTCTGGATTGTCTGGCGCAACGCCGGAGCGACCTGGGACATGTATCGAACCGCAAACAGAAATTAATAGTGAGAGTATACCGCTACTGTATAAATATGCAGTTGTTAAATGCCGTTTATTTATCAGCTTTCAACCCGGGAAGCCTGCTGTTGAGCATTCCACTCCAGCGATAGCTGAGCCATATGGAATGCACCAAAAATCAGCACCATCAGGTTATCTTTCATCAAGTTATTGCTGACCATACGAATCTTCTTCTGCCAGACCAGCACCTCAAAACCATGCACAGCCAGAATAGAAGCTCCCAGCCAGGGAATCATCTGATTCAGCGGCGCCGGCCACTCCAGAGCAAACGTCGAGAGCACACCCAGCCAGAATACAGCGGTCAGCAGACGGGCAATAATCAGGGCGGTTTTTAACATGCCTTCGTTCCTTAGTTATTTTTTTTAAGAGCGTAGGGTCTGTTGACGTTTTGTGATCGCGCTCAGCTTTCCCGAGAGTTTTCAGGGCTAGGCACAGCGATGCAGGAATGCTTGTTGCCTTTCAAATCGCTGTAACGACGCCATGGAAGCTCTCGGGAAAGCCCTCCGGGTGAGGCTGGAAGCCGCCCCTCGCTGCGTCAGGCTTGCTTAATGTAGGGCAACTACGATTTTCACCAGCCTTTCTAACGATGAACGGCTTCCAGACTCACTGAGCCGCATCACAAAACGTCAACAGACCCTATCGGGAACTATACAGGCAGAGCGTTCACAGCCACAATGAAACAAATTGACCTCTGTTACTTTTGATTTATGCCTCAAACGATTTCTCCAGACGCCTCCTGCCTTTGCGGTTCCCAAAAGACCTATGCCGAATGCTGTCAGCCGTTTCATCATGGCTTTCACAACAAGGAAGCGCTGCCACAAACCGCCAAGCAGCTGATGCGCTCCCGCTACTGCGCCTGGGCGCTGGGAATGGTGGATTATATTTTTGATACCACCTGGCCCAAGCAGCAGGCCGGCCTAAGCCGCAAGGATCTTCAGGACTGGGCTGACCGTACCGCCTGGCAGGAGCTGATTATTGTCGATACCGCTGCCGGACAGGCGGGAGATAAAGAAGGTGAGGTGGAATTCAAGGCCCGCTTCCGCCTGCCGCCGGTCGAGAAGATCCACGAGCACCACGAACGCTCCCGCTTTGTTCACGAAGACGACAGATGGTTCTTTGTTGATCCCACCCTTCCTGTGCGTTCAGCGACGACTGTCGGCCGTAACGATCCCTGCCCGTGTGGCAGCGGCAAAAAATACAAGAAGTGCTGTGGCTAAAATGATTTTGTAACTATTTGAACTAGCCTCTAGCCAGGTCAGTTACAAAGAGTGCAAAAGAATGAAGCGGTTCGCCGTACTCACGATCATTTTCTTCGCTTCAACTTATATATGGGGAGGGTTGGTGAAGTCCGGCTCTCCGGGCTTCTGGGGCGGAGGGCTCCTGATTGGCTCTCTGAAAAACACCGGTGAATACGGATGCATTATTCCCAGCAAGGAAATTACGCTTTATACCGGCCACTACCACCGAGATTTGCAGAAAAGAAGAGCAACAGCAGATCTTTCAACCTACTCCCGAGATCTGTTTCGACGACTTTCAGAACAGGCTCAAACCCATGCGTCAGCCGAGCCTAACAACAAGGAAAGGCTGATATTATATTACGATCAAGCCTTTCCGTTAAATCCATTCCACAGGAATTCAACCAGCTACTGGGTTAAAGACTACCGCAACCTGGAAGGAGACTTTTCGCAAACCCGCACAGGAGCAACCCGCCAGAAGTTTGAGGAAGATGAACCTCCCCCCTGCAACGTCCACAAAGGTGTAGTCACCGGAAAAATTTATGGCGTCTCCCGCTGGGGCTGGAACAGGTCTGTCTGCACAATCTACCTTGAAGAAGAAAAAATCACCCAGATAGAAGTGTCTGTTCCAGAAACAATCGACACAACAACACATGGGATCGCCCTGAACACTTCAAAAGATGGGCCAAGTCTTACACCATCAATAAATTACTCCAGCTCCACCTACCAGAGAATAGAGAAGGATACGATTCACAAGCGCAAAGCCATCAATACCTATTCCGAGGAGGCTTGCCAGTTTGCCGAAGATGCCGCAATCACTGCAACACTCGTCACAATCAACTACTCCACAGATCTCTTGCCGAGTTGGAATATATATATGAGAAGGCTTAACGCTATAGAAGTTATGTCATCACACAAAAAAGAAGACTGAAGCGTTTTTATTTTTGTTAACTCACAAAACACCCTTGTATTTTTGAGTCTGCTTTAATGACTTTTATCAAAAAAAGCATCAGAAGTTGCCACACATCAACAAACCACTTCCCAAACAACAACAAAATCCAACATTCAGAAATCTCGATGTTTTGTGAAGTGCGACACAACGCTGACAAAACCTGAACGGACTCTGAACACAATCGACTTTTATCTGGACAGGCGTCCGGTCATTTTACACAGCCAGACTATCCCCTCGGATTCCCGCTTGCAGCTCCCCATGAGCTGACGCCTCTGGCTGCCCCTGTTTGACCTGAGAGTTCACTGTATGAGTATCAAAACCACGTCAACGGTCTGTCCGTTCTGCGGAACAGGCTGTGGCATCGGTCTGCGCACGGAGAACGGGCAACTGCTCGGTGTTGAGCCGATTCGCAACCACCCGGTCAGCAAAGGCCGCCTCTGCTCCAAGGGTTGGAACAGTGCCTACGGTGTTGAACGGCAGAACCGAATCACCACACCGCTGATCAAGGAAAACGGCGCCTTTCGCCCGGCCTCATGGGAAGAGGCTATTGAACTGATCCACGAGCAATTCAGCTATCACCTTGAAGAACACGGCCCAACCTCTGTAGGCGCCATCAGCTGTGCTCGTGCCACCAACGAAGATAATTACGCCATCCAAAAATTTACCCGGGTGGTATTGCAGACCAACAACATTGATCACTGTGCCCGTATCTGCCACAGCCCATCGGTAGCGGGCCTGGCCCGTACTGTGGGTGAAGGTGCAATGACTAACAGCATCGGCGATGTTTCCAAGGCCGATGTGGTTGTTGTGTTTGGCTGCGACCCGACCGAGAGCCACTGCATAATCGGCAGTGAAATTATTCAGGCCAAAGAGCGTGGCGCGCTGCTGATCGTCGTTGATCCACGTAAGACTCGTCTGGCCAAGATGGCGGATGTGCACCTGCAGCTGAAAGTGGGTTCCAACATCGCACTGGTCAACGGCCTGCTGAACATTATTTTTGCCAACGGCTGGGAAAACAAAGCCTTCCTGGAAGAGCACTGCCTCTACCTGGATCAGCTCAAGGCCAGCGTCGAAGAGTACACACTGGAAGAAGTCAGCAAGCGTACCGGTGTTCCAGCGGATCAGCTGATTCAGGCTGCTCGCATTTATAGCCATGCCCGTGCAGCGTTCCTGGCTTACGGTATGGGTGTGACTCAGTTCGTCAGCGGTACCAACAACGTTATCGCTATCTCCAACCTGGTACTGAGCTGCGGTCAGATTGGTCGTCCGGGCACCGGCATCAACCCGTTGCGTGGTCAGAACAATGTACAGGGCGCCTGCGATATGGGCGCACTGCCGGGTAATTACCCGGGCTACCAGTTCACCAATGATCCGGTCGCGCAGGAGAAATTCAGCAAGGCCTGGGGGTATCAGGTACCGACGCATCCGGGCATGACCTCTCTGGGTATGAACGAAGCGACTCTGCAGGGCCAGTTCCACGCCATGATGATCTTTGGCGAAGATCCGGTGGTCACCGACCCGGACCAGAACCAGGTGGCCAAGGTACTGAAAAAGCTGGACTTCCTGGTGGTGGTGGAAATGTCCATGACCGATACCGCCAGCTTTGCCGATGTGATTCTTCCGGCCGCCAGCTTTGCTGAAAAGCACGGTACCTTTACCAACTGCGAGCGTCGTGTACAGCGTGTGCGCAAGGCCATCGAACCATTGGGCGAATGTATGGCCGACTGGCAGATGATTGGTCACCTGGCCCGTCGCTTTGGTTACACCGGCTTTGACTGGGAAACCTCCGAAGAGGTCTTCAACGAACTCGCGGCCCTGATGCCCATCTACAGCGGCATGAGCTATCCGCGTATAGAGCAGCACGGTGGCCTCCAGTGGCCATGCAACGCTCATGCACCGGATGGCACGCCGATTCTGCACCGCAAGGGTTTCCCGAACGGCAAGGCGCGTCTGATCCCGCTGCACCATCTGCCGCCGGCTGAAACTCCGGATGCTGACTTCCCGTACTACCTGACAACCATCCGTCTGCACTTCCATTACGGTTGTGGTTCGATGACCCGTAAGTCACCGATTCTGGAACGGGAAACCCCATCCGGCCTGCTGTTTATGAACGAGCAGGATGCCCGCAATCAGGGACTGTTTAACAACGCGCCCGTGGGTGTGCGCTCCCGTCGTGGTTATCTGGAAACCCGTGTCGTGTTCTCCGAGCAGATGCCTCCGGGTCTGGTGAGTATGCCGTACCACTTTGACGACATCCCATCCAACCAGCTGACCAACGATGCCCAGGATCCGGTTACCCGCATGCCGGAACTGAAAGCCTGTGCGATTCGGATTGAGCCTTTGGCACCAACCGCCCGCCCACGCTCGATCAAGGAACTCAGGGAACAGGGAGAGTGCGATGCCCACCTCTAATCTGCTGAACAATACCCGCGGGCAGGCTCTGCACGCTTACGAACTGGAGCGCCCGGAACACCTGCGCGACTGGCTGCAGAACCGTTACAAGGTCCTGCAACCGGTTCACGACCAGACCGGTAACGGCAGCTGGGAAGAAGTGCACGCCGGTGATGTTGTGCCATTTGATCCAGCCCTGCGCCCGGTGATGTCACCCAAGAGCCTGTTCTTTGCCGAGCGTGAACAGATGTTCACCTTTGATGGTGAAATGTTCCGCACCACCACACCAAAGACCGAACACCAGGTGCTGTTTGGTGTGAAGGCCTGTGACTTAATGGCGATCAGCTACCAGGATCATCACTTCCGTGATGACCCTTACTATCAGGCGCGCCGCAAAGACACTCTGCTGGTGGGTATCGACTGCTCTTCCCCTTGTGAAAACGGCTTCTGCTCCACGGTTGATGCCGGCCCACAGGTACATCAGCAGAATGCCGATCTGATCCTGACCCCGATGCCGAGCATCAACGGCCACAGCCATGGCTGGTGGCTGATCTGCACCAGCGATCACGGCGCTCAGGCTATCAACGGCATGGATCTGCCACCGGCTGACAGCCACTGGCGTTACTGGCGCGATATGAGCAACGAACACGCGCTGGCTGATTTCGCAGACGACACCTACATCATTAACGGCATCCAGCGTATCAACGCCCGTGCGGTGCCGGATGAAGTCTGGGACACCCTGGGTCACCAGTGCCTGAGCTGCTCCGGCTGCAGCCAGACCTGCCCGACCTGCAGCTGCTATGCAGTGCGTGATATCCCAAAAGACGGCGGCTTTGTGCGTGAACGTTTCCACGACTCCTGTCTGATGGTGGGTTTCCAGAAGGAAGCCAGCGGTGCCAACCCGACCGCACAGGCCGGCCGTCGTGTTGCCCGTTACTGGTATCACAAGTTCTCCAGCGACTTTAAAGCCGCCAACGGTCGTATTGGCTGCGTTGGCTGTGGCCGCTGCGATATCACCTGCCCTGGCGCGATCGGCGTGCACTCTGTGATGGAAAAAATTGCCCATGCTTGAAATGACCCCAACTGCCGTCCGCCTGATCGAACGTTACGATGACGGTGAAGACATCATCCACTTCACCTTTGAGCCTGTTTCTATCGAAGCTGGCCTGCCGGATGTGGCGGACCCTAAAAAAGTCAGCCCGGGCCAGTTCTTTATGCTGTCCGTACCTGGCAAAGGTGAAGCAGCCTTTACCTATGCCGCCACTCCGGATGAGCGCGGTCACTTCTGTGCCCTGATCCGCGAAGTTGGCCAACTGACCGAAAGTCTGTTTGACTGCAAGCCGGGAGACATCCTTGGTGCACGTGGTCCATTCGGTAAAGGCTGGCCAGAGTTTGGTCAGCGTAAGGTGCTGGTCATTGCCGGAGGCTGTGGTCTGGCACCGGTAGCTGCTGAAATTGATGCCCTGATCGCCAACAATGCGAATCCGGTCGTTTACTTCAGTGCCCGCAGCGAAGCCATGCTGGTGATGAAGAACGAGCGGGAACGCTGGCATGATGCCATCACTCTTTACGAAGCGGTGGATAATCAGGATGGCGCCAGCAAGACCTACCTGAAAGGTCGTGAGCTGATGACCAACCTGGACACCATCATGGCGGAACACGGTGGTTTTGATGAAGTGATCTGCTGTGGCCCGGAAGGGATGATGGAAGCGGTTTGTCACTACCTGACCGACCGGGGCTTCCCTGCTGATCATATCTGGTTGTCTCTTGAGCGTCGTATGCACTGCGGTGTTGGCCTGTGCGGCCACTGCTATGTCGCCCATGATCTGGTGTGCGTCGATGGCCCGACCTACCGCTGGGATCAGCTGGGTGAACTGGTGGTGAAAGAGAAGTTCGTACAACCGCCACGGGAACTGGCCAGCATGGGTCACGCTGAAGAAGTCAGTGACGGCTGCTGCTCATCCGAAGGTGGCGGCGGTTGCGGCTGCAGCGGTTTTTGATCGTAACGGTTCAAACTGTCCTGAATAAAATTTAACCTCAAGGAACAGCCCATGCGGCTGTTCCTGTTTATGGCTGCCTTGATCTCGCCCTTGCCTTTACCATTGCACTTAATGCGGCCAATCTGACACCGAAAAAAGATGACTGACACATTGACAATTGTCAGTATTTTCCGAAAGAACACATCATACAATCCCTACTAAAGTTTGCATCGTGCCCCGCGTTGCGTTTACGATGCACTAAAACAGGTCAAAAAAATCTTACTAGAAGTCACACGCGTGGCTGGCAACCAGGGAAAGGTTGTAGAACACCCAAAATATGTGCAGTGCCTGAACAGCTTCGGCCGTAAGCGACACTGGTCAGATATAAAACTATAACGAAACTGTCTTCCTGAACATCATCAGCGCCTGACGCCCGATGATGTGACCGACCCAATATTGCTGATAAAGCAGGGATTTCAGGAAGAATAATAACGAGCAGAAACGGGGGACTTTATGTCTTTTCTAAAAAAAGCATCCATGGCAGCCATTGGCGCCGGTATGGCGATTGCCGCCAGCTCCGCAAGTGCAGCGACTCCATCCCAGCAGTTTGTCACCATCGGCACCGGCGGTGTGACCGGCGTTTACTACCCAACAGGTGGTGCTATCTGTCGTCTGGTGAACAAGGGTCGTAAAGAGCACGGCGTACGTTGCTCCGTAGAGAGTACCGGCGGTTCCGTTTACAACCTAAACACCATCCGTGAAGGTGAAATGGATATGGGTATTGCCCAGTCCGACTGGCAGTTCCACGCATTCAACGGCACCAGCAAGTTTGAATCTCTTGGCGCCAACAAGGAACTGCGTGCTGTCTTCTCCGTTCACGCCGAGCCATTCACCGTTGTCGCCCGTAAGGATTCCGGCATCAAGTCTTTCTCTGATCTGAAAGGCAAGCGCGTTAACATCGGTAACCCGGGTTCCGGCCAGCGTGGTACCATGGAAGTGCTGATGGCAGCTTCCGGCATGACCACCGAAGACTTCAAACTGGCCACCGAGCTGAAAGCAGCTGAGCAGTCCAAAGCCCTGTGCGACAACAAGATCGATGCCATGGTTTACGTCGTTGGTCATCCAAACGGTTCCATCAAGGAAGCTACCACCTCCTGTGACACCACTCTGGTGAACGTGACTGGTGACGCTGTATCCAAACTGATCTCTGACAATCCTTACTACCGTGTTGCCTCCATCCCGGGCGGCATGTATCAGGGTAACGCTGACGACACCACCACCTTCGGTGTAGGTGCAACCTTCGTTTCTTCTACCAACACTTCTCCAGAAGTGATCTATCAGGTGGTTAAGGGCGTTTTCGAGAACTTCGATGACTTCCGCAAACTGCACCCTGCATTTGCCAACCTGAAGAAAGAAGAGATGGTAGCTGACGGCCTGTCCGCTCCGCTGCACGAAGGCGCCATGCGCTACTACAAGGAAGCTGGCCTGATCAAATAATGTCCGGCTCCGGTTCGGTCTGCTCTGCAGGCCGAACCAACTTCCCTCCGTGTTTTAGATCGCGCTTAACAGACCCAGAACCCACCGGCTCGTAACGGTCTGTCGATATGTAAACAGGATCGTTATCCGCGTTCTGTTTACCTGCTCAACCAGGTGAATGAGTATGTCCCATTCAATCAAGGAAGACTCCGCCGTGCTTCCCCGCGAGGATCAGGCATCTGCCGCGCAGAGCGCAGCTGATATTGTCAATGATGCCGACGCCGGAGCCCGTAACCCTCACGGCCTGGCAGGAAAAGTCCTTATCGCGACAGCACTGTGCTGGAGCTTGTTTCAGTTATGGTATGCCTCACCGCTGCCGTTTCTGTTCAATACCTTTATTCTTAACGACACCGAAGCCCGTGCCATCCATCTGGCATTTGCTGTTTTTCTGTCGTTTACCGCATTCCCGGCCCTGAAACGTTCCCCAAGGGATCGCATTCCGGTTCAGGACTGGATCTTCGCCCTCGCCGGAAGTTTCTGTGCCAGCTATCTCTATCTGTTTTATGCCGAGCTGGCCACACGACCAGGCGCACCTTCACAGTTTGATATTGTTGCTTCAGTCGCCGGTATTGTTCTGCTGCTGGAAGCCACCCGCCGGGCGCTGGGTCCACCCTTGATGGTGGTTGCCGCCACCTTCCTGCTATACACCTTCGCCGGTCCTTATATGCCGGAAGTGATTTCCCATAAAGGTTTCAGCCTGAACCGGGCCATGTCTCACTTCTGGCTGACGACAGAAGGCGTGTTTGGTGTGGCGCTGGGTGTTTCCACCGGCTTCGTGTTTTTGTTTGTGCTGTTTGGTGCACTGCTGGATAAGGCGGGAGCCGGACAATACTTTATCCGTCTGTCGTTCTCACTGCTTGGCCACCTTCGTGGCGGTCCGGCAAAAGCAGCGGTGGTCTCTTCCGGCCTGAGCGGCATTATTTCAGGCTCCAGTATCGCCAACGTGGTGACCACCGGCACCTTCACCATTCCACTGATGAAGCGTGTGGGCTTCTCGGCGCCGAAAGCCGGTGCGATCGAAGTTGCCGCATCGACCAACGGTCAGCTGACTCCGCCGATTATGGGCGCCGCAGCCTTCCTGATGGTGGAGTATGTTGGCATTCCTTATATCGAGGTGATCAAGCACGCAATACTGCCGGCGGCAATTTCCTACATTGCACTGTTCTACATCGTGCATCTGGAAGCGGTGAAAGCCAATATGCAGGGCATGCCCCGCGATCGCGAGCTGAGCCGGGCAGAATGGCTGCTGGTCTTTATTGGCGGCTTCCTGACCATGTGTCTGGTCGGTGCACTGGTGTACTTCGGTATTGGCTGGATCAAGGATGTGGCCGGTGACTCGTCACTGTATGTGATTGGTGCACTGGTGGCTGCGACCTATCTAGGTCTGCTCTGGCTGGCGGCACACTTCCCGGATCACCACGAAGATCACAATATCGACAGTGCTCCACGTATTCGTCGTACAGCATTAAGCGGCCTGCACTTCCTGCTGCCGGTTATTGTGCTGGTGTGGTGTATCGGTAAGGAAGGTATGTCCCCGGGGCTGTCAGCCTTCTGGGCCACTGTCTTTATGCTGATCATTATGATCACCCAGCATCCACTGCTGCGCCTCTTTAGTGGCAACAGCGATTTTGGTGCAGCCTTTGCCCACGGTGCACGGGAAATCTTTGAAGGCATGATCTCCGGTGCCCGAAATATGATCGGTATCGGCGTTGCGACTGCGGCGGCCGGTATTGTGGTGGGCACCGTGACCCTGACCGGTATTGGCCAGGTGATGGCAGAGTTTGTTGAGCTGATCTCCGGCGGCAACGTTCTGCTGATGCTGATCTTTACCGCTGTGATCAGTCTGATCCTGGGTATGGGTCTGCCAACAACCGCTAACTATATCGTGGTCTCCAGCCTGATGGCGCCGGTGATCGTCAGTCTGGGCGCAAGCCACGGCCTAATCGTACCGCTGATCGCCGTCCACCTGTTTGTGTTCTACTTCGGCATATTGGCAGATGACACACCTCCGGTAGGTCTGGCGGCCTATGCCGCTGCTGCCATCGCAAAAGGTGATCCAATCAAGACTGGTATCCAGGGCTTTACCTACGATATCCGGACCGCGGTTCTGCCCTTTATGTTCATCTTCAACACCCAGCTGCTGCTGATTGATATCGGCTCTATCTGGGAGCTGATGCTGACCACCTTCAGCGCTTTGGCGGCCATGCTGGTGTTTGCTGCGGCCACCCAGGGCTTCTGGCTAACCAAAACCAAATGGTACGAAACTGTTGGCCTGCTGGTGATCGCCTTTACCCTGTTCCGCCCGGGTTTCTGGTGGGATATGGCCTGGCCGGAATACCTTGAACATGCCGGCACAACAGTCGAGCAGCGGGTAATGGAAGTGAAGCCGGGTGAACGCCTGCGCATCCGGGTCGGCGGTGAAGACTTTACCGGCAAGCAGATAGAAAAGACTATTCTCCTGCCTGTTAGTGAAGGCGCAACCGGCAATGATCGCCTGTACGACATGGGTCTTGAGCTGCTTCAGGACGGTGACCGGATGGTTGTGGATAACATTGGCTTTGACAGCCCTGCTGAGAAGGCTGGTATCGATTTTGACTGGGAAATCATTCATATCGAAACCACCAACGAACGGCCACCTCGTCAGCTGATGTTTATCCCTGCGCTGCTGCTACTGGCCCTGCTGGCCTTTAATCAGAACCGCAGACGAAAGCGTGAACAGCTTTCCGGCTAACCTGCAAACAAGAGGCCCCGCATTTATGCGGAGCCTCTCTTTAGACAACTGCAATATCAATTCACTTCGGCAGCGGTAATATTCAGCCGGCACACACCTTTATCACCCTCAACCTGCAGAGTGGGCGAAATCACCACCGATTGCGACAACACACCCTGCCCCATCAGCAACCGATGTTCGTTCTGGTAAGTCTTACAGCGCCAGCTGGTGCCCACCTGAATCACATCGATGGCCACCCACTCACCCGGCAATACATCCAGCACCCCAATCCCGCCCTGAAAGACCCGTAGATTGGTTGTGGAACGATGATCGAGTGGATTCTTGTATACCAGGACATAACCGTACATTTCGTATTCCTGGATATTCTTCATATTCAGATAGACCTGACGGGGTTCCTGGGCCACGGCCAGATTGCCGGCAAACATAATACAAAGGACAAACCCGCAGAGGGTAAAAAGAAACGGGTGGCGCACTTCCCTGTTCATGGCAACTCCCTGACGTCTTTCTGCCACGTTTTACTTTGCCACCGGGACTGCACAACACCGGAGAATGGATTTTATGACAACCCCAATACAGCGGGCTTATCACTAATCTAGACAGCTTTTCTCACAGGTAAACCGACACCTCAGCGGCACTCTTATGGAGTACCGGCAAGCTGTTGTCTATACAGCAGTTTTTATCTTGCGCTCTGTTGGCACGGCGGTATCCTGAGCAAATACGCTTTGATATAACAACCGGTACAACAAGATGAGCATGATTGCCGTACGTCAGCATCAACATGGCGATATTGATCAACTGCATCCGGAGCAGGTTGATATTCCCCAGCCCGGCCCCGGTCAGGTTCTGATACGCCTGCACGCCGCCGGTGTTAACCCTGTCGATACCTATATTCGCGCCGGCACCAATGGCTACAGTGCTGCAATGCCCCACACACCGGGCCTTGATGGCGCCGGTATCATTGAAGCTTTAGGCGACGACCAGCATCATTTTCAAAAAGGCGACAGGGTTTATGTTGCTGGAACCATCACCGGCACATCAGCACAGTATGCGCTGGCCCGTATCGATCAGGTTCACCCACTGCCGGATAATGTCAGCTTTGAGCAGGGTGCCTGCCTGGGCATTCCCTGCGCCACAGCCTGGCGAGCCCTGTTCCAGCGTGGACAGGCCAAAGCGGGCGAGACAGTCCTGATTCATGGCGCCAGTGGTGCTGTTGGTCTGGCTGCTGTGCAACTGGCTTTGGCTGCGGGCCTAACCGTAATTGGCACAGCCGGCACCGAGCAGGGGCGGGAACTGATTCGCCAGCAGGGTGCTCATCTGGTGCTTGACCATCATGACGATACCCATCTGGAAGAGCTGTTGGCCTGGACACATGGCAAAGGCGTAAATCTGACTCTGGAAATGCTGGCCAATATCAACCTGGGCCATGACCTCAGTGCGCTGGCTTTTGGCGGTCGGGTGGTCGTGATTGGCAGCCGGGGAACGGTGACCATCAACCCTCGAGATTTGATGAAGCGTGATGCCAGTATCGTCGGTATGTCTCTGTTCAACGCCTCGGCAGACGAGATGAACTCTATCCACGCCGCCCTGTACGCGGCCCTTGCCAGCAAGACACTGCAGCCGGTCATCAGCAAAAGTTTCCCGCTGGGTCGTCTGGGAGAAGCTCACACCGCAGTGCTGGAGCCCGGTGCCCAGGGCAATATTGTTGTGACGATCGAATAGACCCGGCTCTATTTCTGCTCAAACAGCTCCAGCTGGGTCACGCTGTCCCTCGCCTTCAGATCATGAAGGCGAACCCCAGCTCCCAGCAGGCGCACTGTCTTTTCTCCCCGCTCCCAGGCCTTTTGCATCAACCGCCGATAAGGCTCCACCGCAAAAGGCTCCTTTTCACTCAATGCACACAGCTCTTCCATGGTGGTCTGGGTAAAATCGCCAAACTTCACCTTCACAAATCGTTTGGTGATCGCATATTCGTTGCGGATTTTCTGATAACGACCGGACAGTTCCTCCAGAAGCTCAGGCACCTGAGCCAGCACTGCATCTTCATCCGGAAGATCACTGTCAAAGGTATGTTCGACGGACAGCGACTTACGGCGATGGCTGGTTACCACTGGCCGGTTATCGATTCCCCGGGCCAGCTGATAGAGACGCTCACCAAAGCTGCCAAAGCGCTTATTGAGGCTGACCAGATCCCAGCTGCGTAGATCACTGCAGGTTTCTATGCCCAGCTTGGACATACGCTCAGCAGTCCGCTTCCCAACCCCGAACAACCGCTTGACCGGCAGCTCACGCACAAAATCATCAATCTCATCCGGGGTGATCACCTTTAACCCATCCGGCTTGTTCCAGTCGGAAGCGATCTTGGCCAGAAACTTGTTGGGAGCAACACCGGCGGAGACGGTAATACCAGTCAGCTCTTTGGCTCGCTGGCGGATCTCCCGGGCCATCAGGGTGGCGCTGCCACGGCAGTTATCGCTGTCAGTGACATCCAGAAAAGCTTCATCCAGGGAGAGCGGTTCGATCTGGTCGGTGTAATCAGCAAAAATGCTGTGCAGCTGCCGGGAAACCTCCCGGTACAACTCAAAGCGCGGCTTGATAATAATGAGCTGAGGGCAGATTCTCTGGGCATAGGCGGACGCCATGGCCGAACGCACACCATACTCACGCGCCTCGTAGTTACACGTAGCAATCACACCGCGCTTTTCGGGCGTACCACCTACCGCCACAGGAAACCCCTGCAACCTTGGATTTTCCCTTATTTCAACGGCTGCATAGAAACAGTCACAATCCACGTGAATGATCTTTCGCGATAACGACTGCTCTCGATCCGGCTGCGCGGGTGTCGCTTGTGGCGATGCTGACTGAGACGATTGGTGCGGCATAATTCCTGACCGTGACGCAGTGGATCCCTCAAAACTGTGTAAAGAATCATTCTACTCGACTCGCAAAGACAAAGCCCATGTGGCTTTTCCTGATCCGGCACCCAGTTCCGGACCACTTTCAATTCAACGATTTCGGACGCAAAAGGCACCTCCTTTTATGCGCTTAACTGTCTTTAACACACCGGTGCTTTGCTTACTGCTGGGCTGGCTCGCCAGATTGATGATGAAAATCTGCGGCTGGAAGATCGAAGGCCAGAGACCCTGCTGCCGCAGTTTCGTGATGGTCGCCGGTCCACATACCAGTAACTGGGACTTTGTGGTGTTTATGGCTGTTGCTCTGACCATGCGGGTACCACTGCACTGGCTGGGCAAAAGCTCCCTGTTCTGGGGGCCATTTGGCCCAATCATGCGCTATCTCGGTGGTATCCCGGTGAATCGTCAGCAGAAAAACAATCTGGTGGATAAGGCTGTAGCAGCTTTTAACTGCCACCAGCGCTTTGTGCTGGCCCTGTCTCCGGAAGGCACTCGCTCTACTGTCAGCAAGTGGAAAACCGGCTTCTGGCATATTGCCAACCAGGCCAAGGTTCCGGTGATCCCGGGCTATGCGGATTTCTCCCGCAAGGTGGCTGGCATAGGTCCGATTTACCGACTGACCGGCAATAAAGACAAGGATATCGCCAATC
The DNA here is from genome assembly GCF_900174585.1 of Parendozoicomonas haliclonae. Classification (GTDB taxonomy): domain Bacteria; phylum Pseudomonadota; class Gammaproteobacteria; order Pseudomonadales; family Endozoicomonadaceae; genus Sansalvadorimonas; species Sansalvadorimonas haliclonae. Next base: position 114,374 of record NZ_FWPT01000013.1, read on the forward strand.
TGCAGGCGTTTTTTGCTCCCTTCCGTGGCTGCCGCCAGGAAGAACAGTCCCGTCTGGTCACTAATACCCCGGCTGACCTGCCCTGATCGACCTTCAGGCTATAGTGCTTACATACCATTGCCACACCATTGTATGGGCCGGACGGAGTTTCGGCTGGCTAACCCAGGGATGTAAGCACTATGGAAAACCATATCATCGTTGCCGAAGACCATCCGCTCTTCCGCGCAGCCCTGCAGACCGCTCTGCAACAAGCCCTCAATACTCCTGAAGTCACCGAAGCCGACACCATTGCTGCCCTGCAGGGTGCACTGGAATCCGATGCCAATCCCGATCTGGTGCTTCTGGATCTCAATATGCCCGGCGCCCACGGCTTCTCAGGCCTGCTGTATGTGGTTGGCCAACACCCAAAAGTACCGGTTGTGGTGATTTCCGCTCAGGACGATGAAGCGGTGATTCGCAAAGCTATCAATTATGGTGCCTCCGGCTTTATTCCCAAATCCTCATCCATGGACGTGATCAAGAGCGCGATTCAGGGGATTATCAATGGTGAAAAGTGGATTCCCGACAATGTCGATATGTCCAAAGAAGCCGGGCAGGAAAAGAGTGAGATTGAAGAGAAGATCGCAACCCTTACCCCTCAGCAGTTCCGGGTACTGGGCATGATCAGTGAGGGGATGCTGAACAAGCAGATTGCCTGGGAACTGAACATCTCCGAAGCCACCATCAAGGCCCATGTTACCGCCATCTTCCGCAAGCTGGGCGTACGCAGCCGCACCCAGGCCGTTATTGCCCTGCAACAACTGGAGCTGGAAGGATCGGATAACAGCCAGAACAATCAGCAGCCGCCCATTTCCAACAGCTGAAGCTCTGCTCATCACTGACATTCAGTGATACTATGCCTCAAAACAGGGATCGTCATCCTGGGGTCTGTGGACGTTTGGTGATGGGATCCCCACAATAAAGACCGGGGCCATCCATGACACCAGCAATGATCCTGAACCACGCCAGATTCACCACCCTGCCCCTATTGCTCGCATTATTCATAGCAACCCTGCTGCCAAGCATTGCTCAGGCCAAATGGTCCTACAGCACCTTTCAGAGCGGCTCACTCACGCACTGGATCGCTGCGTCCGACAGCAATCGGGACCGACAACTGGAACTCTTCTGTAGCCGTCAGGACAAATTTGCCTCACTCGCCCTGTATGTTCCTGAACAGCGATTCAGCAAAAGAGAGCCTATTGAGATTTTCGTTCGCATCGACAAGCAGAAAAACTGGAAGCTCACAGGGTTTCGCCACGCCATGGCGGTAATCGCCCCGGACACCCCGCAGGAACTTATCAGGCAACTGGCCAAAGGCAATAAGGTGCTGGTGACTTACGAAACCTCCGAGAAGGAAAAGGAATCCTTCCATTTCCCTCTGAACGGTTCAGCCAATGCGCTTTACTCGCTGCAGCAGAAGTGCCATTTCTAGGATTTAGTACTCTCCTCATCTACGGCAGCACTATCGTCCGGCAATACCAGGCAGGGCTCTATAGAGCCACTACCGCCTGAAAGAATCTCTCTGGGCTCCCCGCTATAACAGGCTGAGCCCCTCTTCTGAATATCCGGCTGCAGGATACTGCCTTCGGCGTTCACTGAGGCGTTGGCGTAAGAGGCCACCCGCAGCAGTAGATCCTCCTCCACAGTCAAACCCAACAGGTCCGCAGAGCCTTTCTTAACAATGGCATTCAAAACAGACACCTTGCCCGTCACCTTAACCTCGCCAAAGCCGTTGACGACCAGACGCAGCCGACTGGCAGGATGCTCATTTAGATTGATATTCACATTGGCAAGAGCATTTAACTGAAAGGATTCCAGCGCCGGCAGAGTCAGGGTACCTTTCACCAGCTCATAGGCTTCCAGTGCCTGTTGAGTGGTAAAGGTAAGTTCCTGCTTACTACCGAGTTCCGGGGTAATACGGGAGATAATATTACTCTCGCCGGAGAAGTGCAGAGAAGGCACAGCGTCTGGATTCACTACAACATCCAGCTCCATCGGCAAGTCCAGAACTACCTTCCGGGACAGATCGCCATCAGGTAAAGGCACCGTCAGTTCACTGATCTCCCGATTCCCCACAACCGGCCCCTGCCGGTAACTGAGTGCTGGCTGACTTTCTTCAACGATCTGCTTTGGTATTCGGAAGGAGCCAGAAAAGCCGGAGCTATCCAGCATCTCATCCATCATCTTCCGAATCTGACCAAAATCCAAAAGCGAACGAACGCGGTATACCGTCCAACGACTCTCAGTGGCTTCAGCCACTGCGGCCCCAACGACAGAACCCATTGCCAGAGAGCAGACCACAGCACCGGCCTTTAAACTCGAAAAACTACGCAACCCCATAAACCAACCTCCCCGTTACATCTGTTGATTCCGGCCTGAGCCGATAACACACAGAGAAAAAGCTGCACAGGATCATAGTCCAAATACAGAGCTTCGCAGTTGGGCTAAACAGTCTGGGGAATCATCAGGGAATGATGGAAGGCTCAGCAACGTGTACTGACAGTAGAAAGGAAATCAGAAATAACAGATACAAAAAAACCGCAATGAAGCGGCCTGTTTCGTTTTGAGCATAAATTTTAAATTGGTAGCGGGGGCCGGATTTGAACCGACGACCTTCGGGTTATGAGCCCGACGAGCTACCAGGCTGCTCCACCCCGCACCGAAAACACACTGCACACACATTATTCAGGGAAGATTGAACCTGAATATTGGTAGCGGGAGCCGGATTTGAACCGACGACCTTCGGGTTATGAGCCCGACGAGCTACCAGGCTGCTCCATCCCGCACCGAAAACACTGCAACAAAATTTCAAAGCCTTGGTCACTTTGAAATTGGTAGCGGGGGCCGGATTTGAACCGACGACCTTCGGGTTATGAGCCCGACGAGCTACCAGGCTGCTCCACCCCGCACCGAAAACACACTACACACATTATTCAGGGAAGGTTAAACCTGAATATTGGTAGCGGGAGCCGGATTTGAACCGACGACCTTCGGGTTATGAGCCCGACGAGCTACCAGGCTGCTCCATCCCGCACCGAAAACACTGCAACTGAACTTTAAAGCCTTGGTCACTTTAAAGTTGGTAGCGGGGGCCGGATTTGAACCGACGACCTTCGGGTTATGAGCCCGACGAGCTACCAGGCTGCTCCACCCCGCACCAGTACAGTTTTACTTCTTCTCTCTTACTTCAAACACTGAGCCTTCAATATTTAAAGTTGGTAGCGGGAGCCGGATTTGAACCGACGACCTTCGGGTTATGAGCCCGACGAGCTACCAGGCTGCTCCATCCCGCACCAGAGAAGAGCTGCGCATTATAAGAACCAAAGTTTATAAGTCAATGAATTTAAAAATTTTCCTGAGCTTATGCCCTGTTATAAACCAGCTTTCTGATGCGCCTGACTCCCAGCTGGGATACCAGCATTCCGGTCAGCATAAGCAGGCAACCGACCATGGCCTGAGCCGACAGCACCTCATTCAGGAACAGGTATCCGGCAATCACTGCAAATACCGTTTCCAGACTCAAAATAATGGAAGCATGGGCAGCAGGTGTTTTCTTCTGGCCGATGATCTGCAGCGTGTAGGCGACACCCGTCGAGAGTATGCCGACATAAAGAAGAGGCCAGAGGGTCAGCTCAATCTGCTCATAAGTCAGTGTTTCAGTCACTCCGGCCACACCAAAACTCAGCAGCGAACAGGTAAGAAACTGGATAAAGGCCAGCGCAATCACATTATGGCGCTGCGCCAGCCGATCAATCAGCAAAAGATGAATAGCCCAGAACAGAGAACAGGCGATCATCATATAGTCGCCAATATTTACGGCCACATGATCACCCAGTGTTAGCATTGCCAGCCCGGGCAGGGCAATAGTAATACCCAGCCAGGTATCGCGATTAGTCTGACTGCCCAGCAGCAGACTTAACAAAGGAACAATGACTATATAAAGGCCGGTAATAAAAGCTGCCTTACCTGCCGTCGTATAAACCAGTCCGGCCTGCTGAAGCCCTGCTGCAAACATCAGCGTAACACCCATAGCTATACCGCCAAGCCAGGTTCCCCGATAAAACACCGCCCCCTTCTTGTATTGAACCCATAACAGAGGCAACAGAGCGACACTGCCAATCAGAAAACGTACGGCATTAAATCCCCAGGGCTCCATATGGTCCATGCCAATACGCTGGGCCACAAACGCAGTTCCCCAGATCAATGCGGCAAGCATCAGGAGACCGTCGGCTAGAAAGGTACGCTGGTTCATTGTTTTACTTCTTTATGGACGCTTTATTGTTCTTCGGACTGGTGAGTACCAGTTCACGGCATGTTACCGAGCGGCACCGATAGCGGCAATCCACTTTCTGTCGATTTACGGCTGCTGCCGGATTTTTGCGACTCTAATGCCTTCTATGTGGGAGCGGGGATACAAAACCTCTCTAGGGTCTGTTGACGTTTTGTGATCGCGCTCAGCTTTCCCGAGAGTTTTCAGGGCTAGGCGCAGCGATGCAGGAATACTGGTGGTCTTTCAAATCGCTGCAACGACGCCATGGAAGCTCTCGGGAAAGCCCTTCGGGTGAGGCTGGAAGCCGCCCCTCGCTGCGTCAGGCTTGCTTAATGTAGGGCAACTACGATTTTCACAAGCCTTTCTAACGATGAGCGGCTTCCAGTCTCACTGAGCCGCATCACAAAACGTCAACAGACCCTAACAAAAAGCCGCCGCAGACAGAACCTGCGGAGGCTTTATTTGTCGGGATCAGTAAGGGATTACCAACCCTTTACAGCACCGCCTTTAAACAAGTCACGTGCCGTCTGTTCAACGGTTTCACTCTGGTAAGCAGCAACCAGCTGAGCAATACGAGGGTCATCCTTGTTATCCACCCGTGCCACAATCAGATTCACATAAGGAGACTGCTTGTCTTCAACCAGCAGAGCCTTGTCCAGAGTCAGACCAGCCGGTACCGCGTAGGTGTTGTTTACAAAGGCCAGATCCACATCCGGCAGAGAACGTGGCAGCTGAGCGGCATCCAGTTCAATGAATTCCAGATCCTTCGGATTCTCAACAATATTCTGAGGGGTTGCTTCCAGATTGCCAGCGTCGTCCAGCTTGATCAGACCGGTGTTGTGCAGCAGGATCAAAGTACGACCTTCGTTGCTTGGGTCATTAGGAATAGCGATCTTTGCACCATCTTTCAGGTTTTCCAGACTGTCGAGCTTATCGGAGAAAGCGGCAATCGGGTAAACAAAGGTATTGCCAACGGCAGCCAGCTGAAAACCACGGTCGTTAATCATGCTGTCCAGATAAGGCTTATGCTGGAAAGCGTTCACATCGATACTGCCATCCGACAGCGCCACATTTGGCGTGATGTAATCCTGAAACTCCACCAGCTCAATTTCCAGACCATTGTCAGCTTTCGCCTTGGCAACAGCCGCTTTCATAACATCGGTTTCCGGCCCGGAAATCACCCCGACTTTCAGTGGACCGGTTGGCTCCACCTTGGCCGAGGCGGCCTCTTCACTGCTGCCGCAACCGGCCAGCACCAGAGCACTGGCAGCCAGTGCTGCACCAATCCATTTTTTCAAGCCTGCTACAGGTCCCATACTTCTCTCCTGCGTTCACTTATGTGAAGTGTTATCGATTTCTTTTATTTATGCTCGAAATGAGCCTGCAGTTTTTCGCCCGCAGATTGAATCAGCTGAACCAGAAGGATCAGCACCGCCACTGTTACCAGCATAATGACCCCATCAAAACGCTGATAACCATAACGAATTCCCAGGTCACCCAGACCACCGCCACCAATGGCACCGGCCATGGCAGAGTAGCTGACCAGTGTCACCAGTGTCAGGGTTAAACCATTGATCAGCCCCGGCAGAGCTTCCGGCAGCATTACCCGGGAGATAATCTGCAGCGGCGTCGCGCCCATTGACTGCGCCGCCTCCACCAGCCCGGAAGAGACCTCATTCAAAGCACCTTCGGCAATACGGGCCACAAACGGAATACTGGCCAGAGCCAAAGGCACTATGGCGGCCGTGGTGCCGATAGAGGTACCGGCAATCAGACGGGTCAGCGGAATAATCGCCACCATCAGAATAATAAACGGCACGGAACGGGTAGCGTTCACCACAATACCCAGCAGCTGATTCAAAACCTTGCGCTCAAGAATCTGGCCAGGACGGGTCACATGCAGCAACACACCTAGAGGAATCCCCAGCAGCGCACTGACCAGACCGGAAACAATCACCATATAGAGGGTTTCCAGTAGGGATTCCCCAAGAAGTACCCATGCATCAGCAGACATAACCGGCTACCTCCACCTGCAGTTTGTGATCCTGTAAAAAGCTTTGCGCCTGTTTGACCGCCTGCGGCTCTCCCAACGCTTCCACCATCAAAAAGCCCATGGGCTTGCCATGGACGGTTTCGATATCCGCCTGCAGGATGCTGAAGTCCACACCAAACTTGCGGGATGCCTGGGTAATAAGAGGCTGGGCAACAGCCTGACCGACAAAGGCAATCTGCAAAACCGGACGACTGCCGTCCTGTGGTTCGGCAGAGAGGCTTTGCCCCAGATCAGAAACTGGCTTGGCATGAATAGCAGCACGAACAAACTCCCGGGCCAGCTCTGTTTTTGGCGCCAGGAAGAAGGATTCCACATCATTCTCCTCAATCACCCGGCCCTGACTCAGTATCGCCACCCGATCACAAATGGATTTCACCACATCCATTTCATGGGTAATCAGCAGAATGGTCAGCCCCAGTTTCTGGTTGATATCTTTCAACAGATTGAGAATGGACACTGTGGTTTGTGGATCCAGTGCGGATGTCGCTTCATCACAGAGCAACACCTTCGGATTGCTGGCCAATGCGCGGGCAATTGCAACCCGCTGCTTCTGACCACCGGATAGCTGGCTCGGATAGTTGTCTTTCTTATCCTGTAAGCCCACCAATTCCAGTAAGGGCAGAACCTTGCGATCAATCGCCGCTCTGGATTCACCGGCCAGTTCCAGTGGCAAAGCGATATTGCCAAACACGGTACGGCTGGCCAGCAGGTTAAAGTGCTGGAAGATCATTCCTGTTTGACGGCGAGCTTCACGCAAACCTGCTGCATCCAGCGCCATCAGGTCACGACCACCAACAGTCACACTTCCGGATGTAGGCACTTCCAGCAGATTGGCACAGCGAATCAGCGTACTCTTTCCGGCACCACTGGAACCAATCACACCATAGATACAGCCTTCAGGCACAGAGAGAGAAATATCAGCCAGCGCTGCAACCGGCCCGGAAGGTCCCTGAAAGGTTTTACAGATATTTTTGAATTCGATCATTGCAGCTCCGCAGACATCACAACATGACGGATTTCTATTCTTGGGTCGTTATTGCAGATCAGATTGGAGATAAGACAAGGCCTACACCGAAACTGATTCAGTCAGACGCGGACAGGTTACAATGGATGCGGGTACGCCAGGAGAGGATATCGAAGGAGTACACTGCCTTGCAGTGGTTCGACAAAGTGGATAGACGTCCACTATCTCTTTAGCGGTATTTATTAAGCGCCCGCAAGCCGAAGTAACAAATCAGCGCCTGACCGAAGACTACGTTTTTACGACAGATAGTGTCAACCCGATTCAAATAAGTATAAACACCTATAAACCAATATCCCGTCCGGCCCGCTCCATACTTATGAAGCTTTCAATTCACGAAATGGCCGACCACTGTTTGAGCGTCGCCACTTTTTCATGCGTTGCAGATCGCTCTCCTGCTGCTCAGACACAACCGCATGGTCAGGGTCTTTAATATAGTGCTGCCACTGCCTGCTGCTTTGCCGGCTCGTTTCATACAGATCAATCAGGCCATCAAAATTTTTGGTTCGGTTCAGCCAGGCATAGAGTGATAACGCCTCATACCCAGCTGTTAACCCGCAGGGAGACAACTTCTCATTATAAAACGTCGAGCGGTAATAGGAGGCCGCCTTCAGGTATCGGTCACGGGCCTCGGCACTGTGTCCACCATCAAACAGGTCACCCGCTTCCTCCACAAAACTGTCTGCCGCTTCCTTTCCGGCGTAAGCCAGCTGATGCAGGAGTTTCTTGTCTCCCGGGAATGCCTTCTGTAAACGTTTGGATACCTTGACCCATTGATCCATCTGCCGCGTCTTCTGGTAATAACGCTGTACTTCCCGACCAATCTGATAATGGGCTTCCGGCTTTTTCTCAAACTGACTGAAAAGGTTATTCATCAGTCTGTCAGCATCAGGGGATTGATCATCGGCATGGGCCCGAGCCTGCAACATCACCAGAAACCGTTCACTTCCCCCTGCATTCACCAGCTTATCTGCCAGCAGGCGAGCTTTACGGGTCTGCCCAAGAAACAACAGATGCTCAATAACGACAGCATCCAATGAAGCCTGTGAGTGTCTGCTTACAGACTTCAGTGTCTGCAAAACTTCCTGCTGCTGAAACTCATACCCCAGCGCGACATAAACCCGCAGCAGAATATTCAACATAAATACATAGTGTCGGGTATTTCGGGCCCGGGCGGTTTCTGCCTTCAGCTCGGGCAGAATTTCCACCAGCCGCTGTTGATCACTGGAGTGTTGAAAGGTGCTTAAATATTGCCGGTAAAGAGCTGGTGAGTTCCTGGCCACCGGCTTAAGCTTTTGATACACATTTTCAACTACCTCGGCAGATTTTACCTTTTTCAGCTTCAATGCCGCCCAGGTGCTCAGGACCTTCTCATTGGATTCCAACCCCACCTTCTCCAACGCGGAATAAGCACGATGAGCCTGCCCCAACTGACCACACAGCACAGCATAACAGGCGACAATCTCTGGGTTGTTTGGATACTTGCGAATAAGCTCTTTGAGCGACTGTTCCAGATCCCGCAGGGCACAATCCCGCTCCTGACGTTTTGAGGCAGGAATCTTCCCTGCCAGCCCAGCCATATTCAAAACGATACGCCAGTCGTCGGGGTGATCCTGGTGATAACGCTTTAATACCGCACGGGCCGCATCAATAAGATGCAGCTGCTTCTCATAAAAGGAGGCCAGCGCCACAATATAAGCGCGGGAGCCTTGGCGAGGGAATCGGCGAGCCTCCTTTATGACGGTACCCTTGCCGACATTCGCAGAAGGTGCCTGGTGCAGTAAGTCCAGCAGCAAAAGGCGGCCACGGGAAGAGTGGATCAGAGGTTCGAGCCAGTAATAAAGATCCAGAAAGCTCTCACGATCGCCGTTAGCCGCATAAGCCTTAGCCAGAAAATAACCAAACATGGTTCGGTATTGGATGGGTGCCTTGCGCCAGCTGCTGCCTTCCAGAGCATCAATAACGGCTGACCACTCTCCCCGCACCACATAGCCAACCACCTCATGCTGACGCATCGCCAACCGGATACTTTCGCGCTTACGACGATCTACGGACTCTTCTTCAAAGTGATAGAGATATTTATCTGTCTCGGTTTCCAGACAGCTATCTACCAAAGAGTCTTCGGTGACAACATTTGCTGCACACACAGCCTGTACTGTCTGGTGGTAAAAGCCCACTGCCACCTGAGCATCCGCCAGCCCGTGCCAGCGACCATTCATCCATGCCAGATACAGTGGGACACTCTCTGGCTCCTTACGTTCGATCTGCTTATTAAAATCCTTTGCTGACAGCGTCAGCGGCTGCCGCCCAGGGTAAAACACCAGCCCCAACTCATGATGTGTCAGCGTGGAGAATGGCGGTCGATACAGTACCACCAGCTTTTGTCCCAGCATCTGGGATAACAGCATAAACAGTGCCGGAGTTTGGGTCAGTGCATCATCATGGTCTTTTAGCCGCGCCTGCAGATCGTGATAATTTAACCCGCCGTGCTCTTCATCCCCGAACAGTTGAAAGTCCAGAACACTCAACATCTGCTCGCTCTCAAGAAACCCCGACAGCTCATTAAGCACACGCCCCTTTAATGTTTCTGCCGGTAGATAACTATGATCCTGCCGCCCCTCCTGCAGCCCAAGCAGGCGGGAAAGTACATCAAAGACATTGGCATGCAGATTGACATCCGGAGCATCCAGAGAGAGCAGATCCAGTGACGCCAATGCTGCGGTCCAGTCATCAACCGTGTCATCCTCCTGATACTTTAATAACTGCGTATAAAGTTCATTAAGAGATTGCCCATCAATCAACAGCGGCGAGGCGCCCTGCTCTGCAGCCAGACTTTGCTGGGACAAATCAGAGCCATAAAGTGGCTCTTCAGAGTCAGCATGTGATTCATTTTGCGACAGTGTTCCCTCACTGCCATACCCCGGATCAGAGCTACCCTGTGAGAGCTTGCCAGATGTACCGGGAAAGACGGCCAGCACAGCTGGATCATCCGATGTAATGTCATCATCCTGCGAAGACTTCTGATCCTCCGGAGTACTAGCCAGTGGAGAGGTCTCTGCTATCGGCTCAACTCTCTGTTTAGCAGCGCGATAACGCCCCGCCCCATCACTTATCATCACCACTGCCCGGGCAAACGGGTCTTCGCTCAATAGCGGATCACTGTTAGGCCAGAAGGTCTGCACCACCGGCTTGTGGCTGTCAGGATATTTGAACACGTGAATAAAAGGCCGCTGAAACATATTGGCCGCCATGGTCATCCGGTGACTAGAGCTATCGCCATCTATTTCCTGAACCTGCCGAGAACCATCAGCCTCTTTCGGCTGCACATCTTCCATCCACAGAGCTGCCTGAGCAAAAGCCTCTGCCAGCGTTTGCGCCTTCCAGCGCCAACCCGGCTGGCCCAGCCCGTGGGCCATCGCTTCATAAAAGCTGTGGCTACTGTCGCCAGCCCCTATAAACATCAGCTGATGGGCATCAAGGAAGCCCTGAACTCTCTGGTCATAAGTCTCACCATCATCGCCTTGCTCCGGTAATGTGCTCTGAGATAATGTTTTCAGCCCACTCCATTCCGGTTCCAGAAGATTGATGACCGGCTCAGAGACATTCGATGCCAGCCCGGCGTTGTAATGACCATAACCATCATGGAGCATCACCAGCGTCTGTTTGATCGGTGTTTCAGGATCATGACTGTCATCCGGCCAGTAGATTTCCGCCACCGGTCGGGGCTCAGTAGTGGACGGCATAATATGAACGACTGGTCGTTTATAGACCTTTGCCGCCAGTGCCAGGACAGGCTGAACATCGAGCCACTCTTTTTCCTCTAAAAGCAGACCTTCCCCGAGTTCAGCGAGTGCTACCACTTCAGGTAGATCAGGGTCTGTCTCTTTGAGCACCTGATACAACCGATGCAGATCCTGCCGCACTGCGCTGCCCGGTTGGGATAATTGTCTGCCAAGAGCAGAAGCGACACAGTTACCATCGCCCTCAATCAATACCTGCTGGATCTGCCATTGGGATAACAATGCGCTCAGGCGCTGGCGGTACTTGACCAGATTGACGCCCGCCAGATGACCAAAGCGACGCTCGTTCATCGCCTGGCTTAAAACCTGTTCCCGCTCGTTAATCAGCTTGTTAAGCCTGCCTCTATCTTTAAGTGGCAATTCTTGATAAGCCCGGCCTTTAACCTGCTTAAGCTGGTCACGGGATGTCTGCTGGATAATGTCTACCCACTTCTGCCATAGGTCTTCTTCGGAAGATTCAGGCTCCGGTGTAGATCTGGGTCTGCGGGCTTCAAACTCCTGTAGCTCCAGGCGGATCAACTCATCCCTTCTTCGCTCAATCCTCTGATACAAACCATCAACATCCCAGCCTTGATTGGCGAAATGCTTGCTCTGCTTTTTACGGAGCTTTTTCAGCTCTTTAATGGTTTGGCTCTGGGCAATAGCTGTACTCACCTTTTCAGGAAATGGCGGTACGGGCTTATGCTTGGCTTTGGCTTTGGATTTGGGCTTAGATTGGGGTTGGGACTCTGACTTTGATTCTTGTTTAGGCTGAGATTTAGGCTCTGGCCTGGATTCAGGCTGGGATTCTGACTTGGGCTCTAAATGGGGCTTTGATGGCTCGATCTTATTTTTACTGGCACCTGAGCAATGAATGGTGAAACGTTGCCTTGCACAGCGCTCCAATAGGGAATGGTGCATTTTCAGCCAGTTGCACTGATCGGCGCTCAGGTGTTCCTGCTCCTCTTCCATCAGTCTTAGACTTCGGGCTAAGGCCGCTGGTACAAAGTAGGGACTTCGGTTCTGATAATCCCGGAACATTAGTTGCATCTGATGAAAGTGAAACTGAAGCTCGTCGGCCTGATCATCCCCCCAGACCGAGAAGGTCTTACCTCCTGCACTCATTCGCTGATACCAGCTCAGCTTACCCTTTGCTGCAAAGAGATCATCTGCGGGGAGCAGCAAAGCCAGACATAATAGATACGGCAGGCACAGCCAGATAGCAGGCCATAGAATCCTGACAGATTGCTGAATCTGACCGGTGAAGAATAGAAACAAGTGCCGCCCCGTCACTTTAGTTCCAAAGTACTGTCTCGCTCCCACGCTGAGCGTGGGAGCGAGTGCAAAGGGCGGCAAGTATAGAGGCTAAATTTTAGAGCGCTTTTTCAATCATTGCCTTCAGATCGGCTTCCGGATCATGGCTGTGCAGACGCTTGCCATTAACGAAGAAGGTCGGAGTACCGCTTACCCCATAACTACGGGCAAACTGCTGGGATTGCGCCACATAGGCTTTGGCGGCGTCAGAGGTCAGACAGGCTTCAAAAGTCTGCTTGTTCAGACCTAGCTTCTCGGCCAGCTGCACCGGAGATTCCAGAGATAGGTCGGACTGCATGGCATACGCGGCCTTGTTGTATTCCCAGTACTTATCCTGCTGGCGGGCGCAGTAAGCGCCCTCCATCACCTTGACACTGATACCGGAGGCCGGCTGCACCACGTTCAGATCGACATAGTAGAGGCGAACATCATCACCATACTTGTCCATCAGTTTCATGACCGCATCGCTGGATACCTTGCAGTAAGGGCAGCGGTAGTCAGCTACTTCAACAATGGTCAGCTTGGGATTGCTGGCACCCTTGTAAGGGAACGGAGTGAGGTCCATCAGAAAGGTGGGTGATTCTGAAGCAGGGATTTTCACCGTGAAGCCATTCTTTTCTTTGGCTTCATCAATCAGGGCAAGAACACCTTCCTGTGCTTTCATGGCTTCCATACGCTGGCGCAGCTGCTCTTTCACCTGCTCAAATGGCATCCCGATCTGCCCCTGGTACTGCTCGTAAACCGTCTTCACTTCGTCATCAGAGATCGGCTCAACCTTGAACAGCTGCTCACGCACTTCCACTACAGACTTGTTCTGGCTGGCAGCCAGCTTGTCGATATAAATATCCAGTACCGCCTGATCCAGCAGGGAGAGATTCTTTTCCCGGGCTTCCTGCAGGTTATCAAAGTAACGCTGCTGCAACTCGGGCTGCAGATCGCTTAATTGATAATCCTTTCCGCCGTAGCTGAACAGCACATCCTGAGCCAGGGCGGTGCCAGACATCATGATGGCAGCGGACAGTGCGGCAACTGGTTTCAACATAGTGACAGCCTTAATTTCAGTATTGATTTGGTTTTTTCATTGTCAGCCGGCCAGTCTATCCCAACTTGCCGGCAGATGTTTATCGTTTAACGATGCGCCCCGTGACGCAGCTACAGCTTTCTGCGGCGCAGCTGAAGTTTCCTGCGGCGTAAGAGACGCAGAGAGTTCAGGGTCACCAGTGCAGTTGCTCCGGTATCGGCCATAACCGCCAGCATCAACCCGGTAACACCGGTCAGGCTGGTCACCAGGAATACCGCCTTCAGACCAATCGCAAAGAACACATTCTGGCGAACAATGTTCAGCGTGGCCCGGGACAGATCAATCATGCTGGCCAGATCCTGAACCCGTTCATGGGTCAGTGCTGCATCGGCGGTTTCCAGTGCCACATCCGTGCCCTTACCCATGGCGATACCGACATCGGCCATTTTCAGAGCCGGCGCATCATTGATGCCATCCCCCACCATCGCAACGGGAGACTGACGCTGCAGAGCCTGCACCTCAGTCACCTTACCTTCCGGCAGCAGGCCAGCCCGGTAAGCGATTCCCAACTCACCGGCAATGGCGGCAGCTGCACGCTTGTTATCTCCGGTCAGCATAATAGCCTGAACCCCCAGCTGTTCCAGTGCTCGAACCGCATCCCCTGCATCACTGCGCAGGGTATCGCGTATGGCAAGCACACCCAGAAGCTGTCCATCACAGGCCACACCCACAACCGTACAGCCCTGCTCTTCCAGACGGGCAATATGCGTGTTGGCATTCGCATCGATCAGCTCGGCAAGGTGAGCCGGTGAGCCCACACTCACCTCATTGCCATTAACGCGACCACTGACACCGCGACCGACATTGGCCTCCAGATCATCCGCAACAGGGATGGTAATCGCTTGCTGCCCGGCATAGCGGACCACAGCCTGGGCTAAAGGATGCCGGGAACCCTGCTCAACAGCGGCAGCCATAGCCAGCAGATTTTCCGACGAACCATTCAAGGCAACAAGATCAACCACTTCCGGACGACCTTCGGTCAAAGTACCGGTTTTATCAAAGGCTACCTGTCGGACAGCGCCGAGCTGTTCCAGCACAGCTCCGCCTTTAATCAGGATGCCCTGTCGGGCAGCTCGGGCCAGCCCGGAGGTGACCGCCGCCGGTGTGGAAATCACCAATGCACAGGGGCAACCCACCAGCAATAAAGTCAGGCCACGGTATATCCAGGTTTCCCAATCCATTCCCAACAGTAATGGCGGAACAACAATCACCAGCACGGAAAGGGACATTATCAGCGGGGTATACCAGCGGCTGAAACGATCAATAAAGCGCTCAATCGGCGCCTTGCTTTCGTCGGCATCCTCAATCAGTTTGACGATCCGGTCGATAGCATTCTGCCCCGGCTCGGAAACCACCTGCAGACGCACCACACGATCCACACACAGACTGCCGGCCATCACTGTTTCGCCGGCCTGTCGATCAACCGGCACGGATTCACCGGTCAGAGCACTTTCATCAAAGCTGGCCTGCGGGGAAACCAGTTGCCCATCGGCAGCCAGCCGATCTCCCGGCATTACCTCAATGATATCCCCAGGTGTCAGTCGTTCGGCCAGTACACTCTCACGATGTTCCTGACCATCGTCGTTGATATGAATCCGCAAAGCCTTATCCGGCGTTAATGCCATCAGGCTTTCCACCCCTTTACGGGCACGGCTGGCTGCCAGACCTTCAAGCTGTTCACCAATCATAAACAGCAGCAATACCATGGCCGCTTCCAGCGTCTCGCCGAGGAAAAGCGCCCCCAGCGCGGCAACCGTCATCAGGGTTTCGATCCCGAAGGGTGTGCCGGAACGCGCCTGACTCCAGGCTTTACGACCAATAGGGTAAACACCCCATAGGGTGGCCAGTACCAGAGTCAAACGACCAATATCAGGCATAACGGACGACAGCATGGCACCACCGCCAAGCAGAGCACCCAGAATCAGAATCGAGGAATATTTTTTCAGGAAGTGGGGCTCTTCCACTTTAACTGGGCCAGCTTCCAGCTCACTAAGCTGATAGCCAAGCTCTTCGACACAGGCGAACACGCCCGGGATATTGTCTTGATCAGAATGGAAGGCCACCTGGAGACGCATGGTGGCAAAAGAAACTCGGGCCGTTTTCACGCCATGAACCCTGGCCAGAGCCGTTTCTACTTTTTTAATACAGGATGGACAGTCGATACCGGCAATATGCCAGCTATGGGAAGCTTTAGACGTCGATAGCGTTGATACCTCCGACTCCGGATCTCCGTCATCACTGACTGAACAACAGCCTCCACCGTCACTGCTGTGTTCACTGCTGGTCGGGGCAGAATCACAGCTGTTCTCGATAGAAGACATTGCGCCATGAGAGACGTGAGCCCGTGCCGGTGCATGACAGTGGCTGCTGTGGCAGCCTTTGCTTTGACATGAGGAACTCATAGTTCACCTTCTTGAATAAGGCTGACTGGCAGCCTGCGGAAGAGCCGATAGCGGCTCAATAAAACACCAAACACATGAATTTATATTCATATATTAGCAGATCGCATTTGCCAGACAACCGTTTTCGCTGCATCCCTGCGCTGGTTCTTTATGGCAAAGCGAACACACATAGACCATGGCGCAGGTCATAGACTTCACTATCTGCAGCACAGTATTCTGGGTAAAAAAGCTCTGGATGGGCGTAACCCAAATGCCAGCCACACTAACAATTGCCCGCTTTGCTCCAAGGTGTACCCGACCTCTGTTTATCAGCACACTGCTGATACTGGCCGGATGTGCCAGTGAACCTTTTGAAGTCTCCGATCTTGCCAAGAGCGATATCGACCTCGTGGCTGATGCCTATGTGCTGGAGCAGGAAGAGCTGCTGCAAAGCCTGATGATCAAGCTCTACAAACGTAATCCCGGTGAGTTAAGGAAAGCGGAAGGAGAAACTGTCGCATCCCGTATCCGGGAACTGTTTGGTGAAAGCGCCGATAACGCCTTCGCAGAGCTGGGCGAGAAGAGCAGCATAGAAGCCATCACTCTGGCTTTTGATGAGCAGTATCAAAACGACAGAGTCTTTGCATTAATGGCGGGGCTGACCAGCATGATTCGCCGGTCCTGGAATGACCAGAGAGAGTTTTTTATTATGGACTCTCTGGATGAACAGAAGCTTTACGACAGCGCCAGAAATATTGAAGCAACATCCTGGCGCCTGCGCAGCCGTATTCAGGACAATGGCCAGCCTTATCTGCTGGCCCACGGCTCAGGCAAAGACGTGAACTTTGAATTCGCCCGCATCTTCGCCAAGCTCACCGCCCATCAGGATATGATGGCGACTCTGGTTGCCCAGAAACATAACCGCACTATTAACCGGGTGATCCATGGTGTGGCCACCATGGCTTTTGTGCCGATCTAAGGATGCGGCAATAGAGCTGTTAGCCAGCCATCACTTTTCGGAAGGCCAACAGGCTTGCCGTCACGGCCACATTCAGAGATTCCACTCCATTGTTCATCGGAATAGCCAGCATCTTATCGCACAGCTGGCTGACCTCTTTGGACACACCATCAGTCTCATTCCCCAGCACAAAGATATTGGCGCCCTGTGGCAGAGAATCACCAATCTTGTAATCCGCATGGGATGAGAGGCCATAAATATTGCACTGGTTGTCCGGAAGCTCATTTTGAAAATCTTTCAGAGCCTCAGCCAGATTATCACAACGCAGCAGGCGGGCTTTAAACAGCGTACCGGCACTGGCCTTAATCACCAGCGGATCAATCTTGGCATTGCCCTGCTTTGGCAACAAAATGCCATCGATCTCACCGGCACAGGCGGAACGAATGATCATGCCCAGGTTCTGCGGGTTGGTAATACCGTCCAGCGCCAGCAGCTCGAAGTTCTTGCGGGGCGGGTTCGCCAGAAAGTCCTTGTACTCACCATAACCGGCACACACCAGATCCACAGCAACACCCTGATCCTGCTTGCTGTTTTTGGAGATACGGGACAGCGCCTTGCGATCGTGATACAGCACTTCCGCGCCCTTGGCTTCAGCAAGGCTGATAATCTCATCAAGAATCGGCGCCGACTTGTTGGATTCCGCCAGATGTAGACGGTGCACCTTCACGCCTTTTTCCTGCAGCGCTTCCAGTACCGGCTTGCGGCCATAAACAGTCAGCAATTGATCAAAGAAGCGTTTTCTGGCCAGGTATTCGGCGCTGTCAGACTTATTCATAAAGGGGATTCATAAAGACGTGTAACGGTTCCGGAATAAGAGAAGCCGTGCCTTCAGCACGCGATCCGGATTTCAGATAGAACAATGATGGCAATAATACCACGAGATCAGCCGGTTCGTCGCAGCACTTGCCTTTGGAATTAATGCTCGCGGATATGAACAATCAAATCCTGCAATACATGGCGAATATGATCATCATCCAATTCATAGAACATCTGCCGCCCTTTGCGGGTCGAACGCAGAATGCGCATCTCCCGCAAGGCCCGCAGATGGTGACTTGTGAGAGACTGTGACAGCCCGGCCAGTTCTGCCAGGCAACACACGGCTCTTGGCTCTTCCATACAGGCAACAACCATCCGCAGCCGCCCTTCATCCCCAAGTACCTTGAAGATTTTGGACAGCGCGGTCATTTCCTGATCATTCACGGCCAGCCCGGAGTCGGACTGGTCGTTGCAACATTCCGTCGTGGATTTATCCATAGCTTCTGCTGTTTTCGGCTTCAGGGTTTATGCTCCCGGGCAAGATATTCATGGGACTGCATTTCCTGAACACGGCTCAGGGTACGCTGGAATTCAAATTCCAGTTTGCCTTCGGTATAGAGCTCAAGATACGGAACCGCACCGGACATAATGAGTTTAACGCCCCGATCATAAAACTCATCCACCATGTTGATGAATCGACGAGCCTGATCATCCGTTGCGCGGCCCATCTGGGGCACATCAGATACCAGAACAGTATGAAACTCTTTCGCCAGTTCAATGTAGTCATTCTGGCTGCGTGGGCCGTCGCACAAGGCCTCAAAGGTAAACCAGATAATATCTTCACAGACCTTCCGGTAAGCAATCGGTCGCCCTTCAACAATCAGCTCATCCTGCTCACGAATCTGCTTTTTATCGGTTGCCAGCGCCTGAAAGTTCTTATCCATGGCCTGGGTTGCCTCATCACCCAGCGGATGATGATAGAGCTCCGCCTGTTCCAATACTCGAAGACGGTAATCGATGCCGCTATCGACATTAACCACATCAAGATATTTATTCAGCAGGGCAATCGCTGGCAGGAACTTGTCCCGCTGCAGGCCATCTTTATACAAACCATCCGGAACAATATTACTGGTCGCTACCAGACTGACGCCGTTCTTGAACAGCTCATCCAACAGCTTGGCGAGGATCATGGCATCGGTAATATCAGAGACAAAGAATTCATCAAAGCAGATCACCCGAGCTTCTTTCGCTAACCGCTGAGCAACAATCACCAACGGATTTTTCTGACCATCTAACGTACGCAGCTCTTCATGCACACGCTTCATAAAGCGGTGGAAGTGGGTGCGCATCTTGTTCTCAAAGGGCAGACAATCGTAGAAGGTATCTACCAGCCAGGTTTTACCCCGGCCTACCCCGCCCCAGAAATACAGTCCCTGACAGGGTTCCTTGTCTTTCTTTCCGAACGAGAACAACTCTTTCAGTCCGCCCTTTTTCTGATCGGCGGCAATCAGGTCATCATACAGGCGCTGCAAATGACGAACCGCCTCTTCCTGAGCCAGGTCGTGGGTAAAACCGTGTTCTTTTAGATTTTTCTGGTATAGCTCAGCGGGTGTCATACTGTTTTTCTTTCAACGAGCCAGTCTCCGGGGTGCACACTTTACCCTGAACTGTGTTGTCACTCTACTGCCAGCGGGACTCAAGTGCCGTTACTCATGCTTTTCGATAGAACGCAACTATTGATTTGGTACAACATTTAGTAACGGGGAAGACCTATACACTCACAGAAAAAGGTTATAAGTTAGTGCCATTGGAATGATTGGATGATGACTGAGGCTGGACTGTGGAGATAACAAACCTGCTCTGGACTGTCGGTGGACTCGCCTTTTTTACCGGGCTGGTCGTGGGGATAGTTCTGTATTATTTCCTTGCAGGCGGGCGTGCAGGAGGCTCCAGCCGAACCCGTATTGCAGAACTGGAAGCGGAACTGAAAGACTACCAGAATAAGGTCGCTGATCACTTCAGCACCAGTGCCCATCTGGTCAACCGTCTGACCGAAACCTACCGGGATGTCCATGAGCATCTGGCCACCAGTGCCAATGAACTGTGCACCGACGAACTGACCCGCCATCGCCTGAACGATGCTCTGCTCAGCTCCCAGGCCCTGACCCGCAATGCCAATAGCGCACTGACCGAACAACCAAAAGACTACGCCCCGAAAAAGGTGAGCGACGAAGGTACTCTGTCTGAGAACTTCCGGGTTGCGGACAATCAGCAGGATTCCGATAAGGATTCGGCGGCTTAATTATTTCAAGCGCATTAGAGAAAGGCAGCCTTTAACAAGCTGCCTTTTTTATTTCCGAACAAACAATCTATATCCTATATTTCCATTCAAGAAGCCATTCCAATCAGAGAGTAGCCCTACCCTACATAAACCCAATTTTTACACTTTCGTGAATAACGTGAAAGATCAACTATCCTCTGCCTACCAAATGGCGATATATCTGCACACTCAGTCGGCCATACCACACTCAAATGGTGTCCCAAATTTTGCGCAAACTGCTACCAGCTGGATTTTTACTATTGCTTTTTTCAAATATTTCTTTAGCTTCAAACGACACAACATGGATTGAGATAAACGGTCAAACTTATGGTGCAAAGCCAAACTCACAAGGTCCTATCGGTGGAGGTAGTGGGTATACACAAACCATCACTGAAGGAGACTACTACGTAGAAGACTTGGACTCTCTATTGGATGCACTATCCAAAGCAACCCATGGCGAAATTGTTTTCATTCCAGATGAAATAGAAATTGATCTAACGACTCGTGTTTATATCGAACAGCTCTCTCTTCATATACCCGAAGGCGTCACATTAGCTGGCAATAGAGGAAATGGTAATTCAAAAGGGGCTATGCTTTTCAGCGATGCACTTAAAACACCAGTACTTATAAGCGCTGATGGTCCTAATGTACGCATTACCGGGCTAAGAATAAAAGGGCCGAATGCCAAACGATATCTAGACCATCACCGCAGATCATTTGGCAATAACGGTGACGGCCACAATTATTACTACCAATTTCCAACATCCGCTGGAATAGTCACACAACACAACAATCTAGAAGTTGATAATTGTGAAATATCTGCATTTTCACACGGAAGCACTTATTTAATCAGTGGCCAGGATCATCACATCCACCACAATTTCATTCATCATTGTCAATATGATGGTCTGGGATATGGTGTTGTTCATGGGACAGCTAAATCATTGATAGAATATAACCTTTTCAATTGGAACCGTCATTCAATAGCCGGAACGGGCTTACCTGGCGACAGTTATATAGCAAGAAACAATGTTGAACTTGGTGTCTCATTAAGCCACTGTTTTGATATGCACGGTGGCCATGCACGTAAGGATGGAACCAATACCGCTGGCACACGTATTGAGATTTACAACAATACATTTTCTGCGTTGGAGACACCTATATATATTGGTGGAGAGCCTGAAGAAAGCTGTATGATCTCTAATAACTGGTTCCAACAACACTCTGGGCCCGAACAGGCAGTCAAAGCCTTCTCAAAAACCACAATAAAAGACAACGCTTATGGGATTAGTCCAGCAGATTCGCTATGAGTAAAGCATCAAGGTAGTTATCACAACCAATTCAAACTCGTAAAACTTAAAAAATCGGATTAGTTTTACACCGCCACTCATTCATAAAAACAAACAATAAGAATTTCTAATATTTTCTTTAGACAGCAAGAACGTTTTCTATCATCAACTTAAATTCAACCTTCCCCAACGATAGTCGAATCTTATCGCCATATAGATACGCCCATGAGATTGGTCATATCCTGCGAATATGCATCGAATGAAAAACATGGAAAAATCACACAAAAACTACAAAAAAAACAAAGACACCGACCAAAAAATAAAACACACCCATCATAGAACACGTACAAACATAATATTCCTACCTATCACTACCAGCCAATTATTGGCATAATTTTTCAATAGAGTGATTACCGGAATTCACCACGCACAGATTACAGCCTGTGCATGATCGGTGCGGTAGCTTTCTCAAAAAAAGTGCTCCGATGCTGTTGACCAAAAACAATAATCAAAAAATAAAAATATAACACCTAAAGAAAAAATAAATTTATAAACTGTCACTTCAGGAATTAGCATGCATAAAGCAACAAAAAAAATATTAGCACTAGCTTTCATCCTAATACTAACAGGCTGCGCATCAAAATCATCTTCTCTAAAAAAATTCTCAAAAGAAAAAGATGGCATTGTTGTATTATCCATATCCGTCAATTCAGACATCGACTTAACACCGGATTTTCTTCGAGTTGCCACACCTAAAGATGTAAAAAGATCTTTAAACTCCATCATCTATAGAACCAATGAAGAAACCTCACACCATTCCGGGCTTTTCGTAGGAAGCCTTCCAGAAGGAAAATACTATATAACCCAGATTAAAGGCTTAAGCGGGAGTTTTCGCATTCACCCTAAAAATGATTCATTACATTTTGAAATACGGGCAGGGGAAGTCTCTGACCTAGGAAGAGTACTTATCAGCAAGTTAGAAGACGAAACCTATCGAATATCAAGAAGCACGACAGTAAATAACAACAAAAACTTAATGGCATCCAATCTCGGAGAATATAAAAAGACCATAACCTCACTACCTGTCAGCAACAAAGAAACCACCCAACTGGATCTTGAGTCCGAAAAAACAGCCCTTAATGGCATCAAGCACATTACAAACATAACCGAAGGAAAGAACGGAGAGTTATTTGCAACATCAAGAATGGGTGAAATACTAACACTTACCAAAAATAACAAATGGGAAAGAGTTTCCATCTCACCAAATCTTGCATCAATAACCTCTCTCTCAGAATATAATGATAACCAATTCATCATCAGTGATGATCTAGGATTTATTTATCTTGTCAAAAAACAAGATGGTACACATAAAGAAGTCGATCGGGGAAATTTACCCGGAGGAAAGATATACTTCTTGAGTCATTCCCCGAATAAAGACAAGTGGTTCATTGGCCTACGACATGATGGAGAAGGCATACTTTACACAGCAGATCGCCTTAACAATGCCGACTGGGAAGAAGTAAGAAAAGACCGATTTGACAATGATGGATTCTCCGGAATTTCTTATAAAATATGGGCATGGAATTACAACGGTGGCTTTGCGTACTTGCCTAAAGATTCCGATTCTGTTTTTTGCTACCGCTATGACAACAACGAGTGGAAGAAAAACGCCTTACCAAAAAGTAGCTACATAAATGATATCAGTCATTTTGATCAATCTTCTTCATTTGGCATTCTTGAAGGTGTCATGAATCACACCCTCTATGTCACAAAAAACTGCGGTAAAACATGGACGCTAGTTCCATCCGAAAGTCTACCAAACAGAACCCCTCCACTCCTTACCCCAGACGGTGAAATATACCTATCAGGAGGTATTCCTGATAATGGCGTTTATACCTCTACCGACTTCGGTGGCACTTGGTCTAAAGCTTCTAAGCAGCCAGCAATCACAAAAAAAGTTTGGGGAACAAAAAACAATGGATTATTCGGGAAAAATGATCAAGGTCGTGTAAGAGTATCTACTGACAACGGGAAAAACTGGAAATTAACCAGATAAACAATCTCTAAAAATAGGAATCTCAGGTTGCAGGATATTTTTTCTTAGCAACCTGTCCTCTATTTAAAAACCCATTCAAACAGAAGAAAAAACCACTACATCCTAAACCACTAATACAAAATTCAAAAATGAAAACAATAAAATTATTATTAGGCATCGCGGATTCATAAACCAAGTGCGACAGGTAAGAGGTAAGCTGCGATATTGATGACTTTCGCTCGGCCGGAGTGAAGAACCATGCAATATCATCAGCTTACCTCCGAAGAAAGGTTTATGTTTTCTTT
>NZ_FWPT01000035.1 GCF_900174585.1 Parendozoicomonas haliclonae
GTAGCCGCAGAGTTCCCAACACAAAGAACCGTGTTGAGCCGCAGATTGAAGAAGCCGTTGTTGAGTACGCCATTCAGGATCCTGCTCACGGTCAGGTCAGAGTCTCCAATGAGCTTCGCAAGAAAGGCATCTTCGTGTCTCCCAGCGGTGTACGGAGCATCTGGATCAGAAACGATCTCGGTAACTTCAAGCAGCGTCTGAAGGCTCTGGAAGCCCGGGTAGCAGAGGATGGCATCATCCTGACCGAGTCCCAGGTAAAGGCGTTAGAGCGTAAGAAGCTGGACGATGAGACTTGCGGTGAAATTGAAACCGCTCATCCTGGCTATCTTGGCTCACAGGACACCTTCTACGTCGAGACCTTCAAGGGTGTAGGCCGGGTTTATCAGCAGACTTACGTTGATACCTACTCCAAGGTCGCACACTGCAAGCTTTACACCACGAAAACACCGATTACCGCTGCAGACTTGCTGAATGACCGCGTGCTTCCGTTCTATGTGGAAGAAAAGCTACCGGTTCTGCGCATTCTGACGGATCGTGGCACGGAGTATTGCGGCAAAGCAGATCAGCACGACTTCCAGCTCTACATCGCTATCAACGAGATTGAGCATACGAAGACGAAAGCCAGACATCCGCAAACCAACGGGATCTGCGAGCGTTTCCATAAAACGATTCTGCAGGAGTTCTACCAGCCGGCTCTGAGAAGGAAAATCTACGAATCTGTAGACGAGCTTCAGAGGGATCTGGACGACTGGTTGGATTACTACAATACTCGTCGCACCCATCAGGGCAAGATGTGCTGTGGGCGCACGCCAATGGAAACGCTGATAGCTGGCAAAGAGATCTGGATGGAAAAATTCATCGA
>NZ_FWPT01000005.1 GCF_900174585.1 Parendozoicomonas haliclonae
CGAGCTGATGTGATGATATTCCATCATCTATGTATTCGCTGGCAATGATACGTTTCAGCTCTGGGCTGTATTTGGACATAAAAGTAACCCCCAATAATTGGGTGTCCAACTATTGGGGGTCACTTCACAAAGATATTTGGAAATGGTCTTTTTTTTGTTGGAATCGGACACCGCCTTAAGAAGACGACATCTTGTTGATTTGTATCAACGCTTAACAAATTATATCTGTCAAGAGACTGTAAAGTATTGCTTGGGTGTGACCCCAAAAGTGCGGCGGAAGAGGGCAGTAAAGCTACTTTGACTCTGGAAGCCAACCTCCAGTGCGACCCGGGAGGCGGATGCCCCTTCAGAGAGCTTGCGCACTGCCATCAACAGGCGTATCTGCTGGCGACAGGTGGTGTAATTCATACCCAGCTGACTCTCAAACAGACGGCTTAGCGTGCGTACACTCATGCCAAGAGTGTCGGCCCAGTCCTGCAGGCTACGGTTATCGGACGGATTATCGTAATAAAAATCCAGAATCCCCTTCAGCCGCAGCTCACTGGTAAAAGGCAGGTAGAGCGGATCGACCGGTGACTCGATCAATTGATCCAGCAATACCTGAATCAAACGGCCATGGGCACCTTTCTCATCGTAAGGACGAGGAAGCTTCATAATCTCCAGAATCAGTTCCCGTACAAGCGGTGAGATTTGCATAACCGTTACACGCGATGGCAGTGAACGACTCATCTCCGGTGTGATAAACAGATCACAGCGCAGGGCTGACTTGGTCACTTCTACTTGATGGGGCTGATGAGCGGGAATCCAAACGGCCCGTTGGGGAGGTACAACCCAGGTACCTTGTTCGGTAGCAACAATCTGGGAGCCGCTTAATATGCCGGTCAGCTGTCCCAGTGTGTCCGAGTGCCACGGTGTTTTATAGCCGGCCGGGTAGTCGGATGCGATAGGAACAACCGGCTGGGAAGATTCCTGCAGCAGGGAGAAAATCTGATCCAGGGTAAGCACGCGTATCACCTGCAGCGGAAAAAGCGCGAGAGTCTAGCAACCCTGAAAACGGACGACAAAGACCGGAAAAACCGAAGGACATTGTCGCAGAGTTAATCTGGCCTGTACCGTTATTGTTCTTTGTTTCCAGCAGGGCGATTAAAGCGCGGTATCTTCCTCCTCATTCTCGTCTGTGGTGAGATCCGTCATTTGTTGTGTGAGAACCTCCACATCATCACCCTTGTTGTGAACCAAGAGTTGGGTCATCCCATCGTGCTCGCTTTCTGAGTGTGGTGCAGTATTCACGCCCTGCACAAACTTACCAACGGTCTGCCCTCCGAGCAGGGGTTCGATAGTGAATGGGGGAACGTCAATTTTTTCAATGTAAGTATCCTGGCGACTACGGGGAATAGCATGATTTTTTCGTATTTGGCAAATCCCGTTATTCGGTAAAAGTGTAAACCCGTCGTCGCCTTGATTGAGCATTTTGTCCAGATCTTGTTTTTCAGGATTCCAGCTCCAGGCGGCATAGGGTACCTGTCTGGTATAAGCATCTGCCCGTATAGCCGCATCAAAAGGTTGCCCGCCTACCATAACTGTCTCGGACTGTATAAAGTCATTCAACAGCATGCCACTCTGGGTAATGCCTTCAGGCATTAGAAAAGACTGGGGAGAGACCTTTAACTCGAGACTGTTATTCTTATAGGAAAGATCCGTAAACAAGGGATAGAGGCTAATATCCAGCTTGTCATCAGTACTGGTTCGCATCAAGTCACCAAGCACCAGCCAGTTCATGCCGCCACTTATGTTGACGGATACGGCTTTATCCCGGTTTTGGTGATAGATATGCCAGCTCTCACCACCATAACGTAATACCACGGAATAGAGGGTGTCTTGAATTCCTTTCTCTTTGTCTTCTGGGCTGTAATCGATACGTAAACCAAGCCATGGCGATTGCTCTTTCCGGGTTATACTCAATCTCATTCTGTTGCCACCAGAAACAAACTCATGGCTTTGGATCACATCTTCAAAAGGCCATCCCAGCTCCTCCAGG
Organism: Parendozoicomonas haliclonae; assembly: GCF_900174585.1. Taxonomy (GTDB): domain Bacteria; phylum Pseudomonadota; class Gammaproteobacteria; order Pseudomonadales; family Endozoicomonadaceae; genus Sansalvadorimonas; species Sansalvadorimonas haliclonae. Next base: position 2,039 of record NZ_FWPT01000005.1, read on the forward strand.
AACAGGAACTGCTGGCTGGCATCAGGTATGCTCCAATTGATGATTTCACCCTGAAGCTGTTTCTTTTGCCAGGGGGATTGGCTGATTTCTCCCCGGTCGGATATCTGCACCACAACCGCAGGGTCAAATGAAAAATCGGGTAGGATTTCATGTTTTTCGATGGGTTTGTCGGGGGTAGCTCCAATGGTGATGCGGTGAGATATCCGGTTTCCTCCCTCCAGACTATCAGAGATCAGCAGAATCTGGCTGTCCATGTGCGACACCTGTCTGGTTTCACACTTCACATCAAGGCTTCGAGAGGTCTGGCCCGTTTGGTGGAGTGTTAAAATGACCCGCCCCCGATCGAGGTTGTTCAGATAGGTACCTACACTCTTGCCATCGGCTGTATAGCGCCAGTAATACAGACCTCGGTCCACTTCCAGCGCGCTGGTAAACCGAGCGGTGATATCATTTAAACGCCCGCCAGATCTCGCTTGAGCAATTTTTAGCAGTACGGCACTCTGGTGCATATCATCGGGGAGGGTCTCAGTATGTTTTTTTCGCATTGGGTGGAAGCACCCAGGGCAGGGCAGGTTTTCTGCAATTGTCTCTGTCGTCGCATTTTGTCTGCTTTTACGGGTAGCCTGCTGGCAGTTCTCACATAATGGAAGCTCTCTGCGCATTGGGACGCTGCCGACTTTCATCAATGGCATGACCTGGTTCAACTGAAAATAGGAGCGGACGCTGTGGGCGAGTGCATGGGGGTAAGGTAGACTCTCAACTTCGATTGTCCCATCCGTGATCTGTTTCCATAAAGGCTGTACACCAACCGCCTGGCAATGAAACCGAAAATGGTTGTCCAGTTCATGCTCGGGAACGGATACACCACACAGCTCACAATCAACCTGCTCGCTATGGGTTTGCTGGTGCCGTTCGCTGTATTCATGCAGGTAACTGCGCTTGCAGGTTTCACATTTTATCGATTTCTTTGCGCATTCCGCTTGATGGCGCTCCAGTTGTGAAAATGCCCCCTGCCAATTACAGCCGTATTTTGCATTCCCGCAGAAAACCTGTTGGCTATTCAGTTCACTTTCAAACCAGGAAGGCGGTGCAGTAGATAATTTATAGCTGGGCTGAAAAATCTCCTGTTCTGTGGCATCAGCATTATTGGAGGCTCTAGCAGGTGAGAATTCTGAACAGACAGAGCAGGTAACCAGAGAACTTCTTTCTTTCAGGGCGTGGCTTTTCATGTAATCGTCCACGCAGTCCTTACAGACCAGATGCTGCTTTTTACAGTTCAGCGCCCTCGGGTCGCAGGCGTAGTGGTTATCGCCTTTGGCTAGCCCCTGCAGGCAATGAAGAGCGGGATTGGCGAGAGTGAAATGGGCGTTATTGTATTTATCCCCAAACCCTGCAATAACGGTTGTCGAAATTAACCAAAGACAGATGAAGGTTAACAATTTTCGACTTGATAACCTAACGGACGTGTCCCATTGATTCTTAGTGGACTTCCATTTTCTTTCTTTGAGCCAATCAATATTGTTGTTCATGCACGAGCCTCAAAATGCACGGCAGGAATATAGACAGTATTAATAGAATGAAAATTATTTTTTCGATGGTTTTAGTAAGCGTAATCCCTCGTATCTCGCAAGAGGGAAACAAAGGGTGCTGAACCGTTAAGGCAAAGAAGAGAAGGGATATGCCAGCTACACTTCAGAGTTTTTGACCAGACGTAAATATTGCCATGCGCTCTTCACGTATCCTGAAAATTAGCTGTGCTCTGCTCGGAACGGTGCTTGTACTTGGCTTTCTAAGCGCCTGCAGTTCATTACGGGCGGTGAAACAATCGGACACTCTCAAATACTGTTTTCAGCAGGGCGGCCAGATGATTATTGATGGTGAGACGGGTAATGGCGGCAGCTATCTGATCTGTGTCTTTACCGATAATTATCAGTGCGGACTGAATGCTTTGCACAAAGGCTTGTGCCCTAAAGGCGGGCTAAGAATCACCGGTTATACAACACCGGCCGCTCGATACTGTGTGCTGACTGGTGGGCAATATTCTGTTCAGCCATCGCTGCATAGTCTGCATGAGCAGGGCGTTTGCAGCTTCGACGGGCAGAGGTGCCCGGTACAGGATTACTATACCGGGGGTTGTGAGCTACCGGGTCTTTAGCGGTTATCGACAATAACCAGGTGAGTGTCAGCAAACTCTTCTACGGGAATTTGTCGCACTTGACCTTTCATACGGGAGACTGATTTAAGGCTTTTCTCGATGGTGCCGAGATCGAGTTCGCCCTCTGAGTGGCATAGCAAAGTCATGGTGTCCCTGCCATCATTTATATCAACAACCAGCTGGGCGCGGATGATTTCTGGATGCCTGCGCACAATATCATCTACCTGTTTCGGATGGATAAATAACCCTTTCACCTTAGTGGACTGGTCAGCCCGACCCAGCCAGCCTTTGATCAATGTGTTGGTGCGACCGCAGGAGGAGGGCACAGGCAGAGCCGCTGTCAGGTCACCAGTGGCAAAACGTGCCAGCGGATATTCTTCATTGAATACCGTGACCACAATCTCACCGACATCACCCGGTGTGACGGGTTCTCCAGTTCCGGGGCGAACCAGTTCCAGAATAATATCTTCAGCCACTATCAGCCCTTCCAAAGGATTCTGCTCATAGGCGATCAAGCCAACATCGGCAGTGGCGTAGGCTTGTCGGCACTGAATACCATGATCGGTAAAGAGCTGGCGCAGTTCATCAGGAAGGGGCTCTCCGGAAACCAGTGCTTTGGTAAATGGCAGGGGTTGCTGGTTTTGCTCGGCTTTCTCGATCAGAAGCTTCAGGAACGAGGGCGTTCCACAGTAGCCATTAGGCTGCAGTGTTTGGATAACCTGTAACTGCAGTTCAGTCTGTCCTGTTCCTGCGGGAATCACTGCACAGCCGCAGGCACGAGCTCCGGAATCCATAATAAAACCACCGGGGCTCAGGTGGTAAGAAAGGGTGTTGTGAACAATATCGCCTTCCCGAAAGCCCGCAGCATAGAAAGCCTGACCCATCCGCCACCAGTCGTCTGCTTTACCTTCCGGTTCATGAATCGGGCCAGGGGATTGGAATAGTCGGGCAACCTGGCCTGCATCCATACCATTCAGGCCTCCAAAGGGCAGCTGCTGGCTTTGCAGGGCAATCAAATCGGCCTTGCGAGTCAGGGGCAGAGCCGCCAATGCCTGACGGCTGTTGATGGAAGCAGGATCGATATCCTTTAACGTTTCCCGGTAATAATCGCTATTGGCTTTTGCCCGTTGCAGTGAAGCCTGCAGACGCAATAACAGATAATCTTCCCGCTGCTGTAAGGTCAGGGTTTCCTTGGGACTGAAATACGACATAAGGCCTCCGTTACAACCAACGCTTGCGGCGCTTGTAGGACTTTAAATTTTTGAAGCTTTTGTTGTGATCATTGCCGCCCAGATAGAAGTCTTTGACATCCTGATTATTCAGCAGCTCCTCGCGGGAACCGTCCAGTACGACCTTCCCGGACTCCATGATGTAGCCATAGTCCGCATGTTTCAGGGCAAAGTTGGCATTCTGCTCAACCAGCAGCATGGTTATGCCCTGTTCTTTGTTGATCTTCTCGATAATGCCAAAGACTTCCTTAACCAGCAGAGGAGATAGGCCCATAGACGGTTCATCCAGCAGGATCATCTTTGGATTCGCCATAAGGGCACGGCCAATAGCTAGCATCTGCTGTTCACCTCCGGAGAGATAACCGGCCAGCCCCGTACGTTCTTTTAACCGTGGGAAGTATTCAAAGACCCGTTCAATCTCATTGTTAATATTCTTCTGGTTGCGGGTGTAGGCTCCCAGTTTTAGATTCTCGATACAGGTCATATCCTCGATAATACGACGACCTTCCATCACCTGAAAAATACCGGAACGCACGATTTCTTCGGCGTTCTTCTTATCAATGCGTTCACCCATAAAGCTGATTTCACCACGGCTCACTTCTCCGTCCTCGGTTTTCAGCAGGCCGGAGATGGCTTTCAGGGTGGTGGATTTCCCTGCACCATTGGGGCCGAGCAGGGTAACGTTCTGACCCTGAGGAACATCGAGGCTGACGCCTCGCAAAACCAGAATCACTTCGTCGTAAACGACTTCAATATTATTAATGCTGAGCAAAGGCTCAGGTGTTTCGATCTTTCTTGCTTCCATAGTGTTCTTGTTCTCGAAAGCGTTTGTAGTCATTGAATGTGTAGCATCACAAACGGGCAAAACATTCGTTGTGGAGGGGCGGAGTCATATTGTGTTTTCAAAGGCCACGGATGGCCTGATAGCAGCCTCAGGGCAGGGATAGCCCTGCGGCGCGGAAAATACAATATGATCTCCAAGCCCGGATTGGTGAACACCGAAGCAATCAATAACCCAACCAGTCATCCCTACGTGGCAGTGTCACCTGAGACAGACGATTAATTTTGATATCACCGTCATTCCACTTGGCCTGATAAACATTGACCGAGTTGATGGCACGGTGATCTTCTGCCGTCCAGTTGGCTGGCAGACAGACGCCGTCCATACCTTCAGGCACCCAGTCCTTGGTGGCGTACATGCCTTGCTTGATATTGGCACCGGTAATGCCGCCATTCGCTTTCGCCCACTTCATGGCTTCAGCCATATACAGGGTGGAGCAAACACCGCGGATATAGTGGTGAGTCTGGAAGCTGTCATCACGGCCAGCGGCACGGGCAATGTTTTTCACCGTTTCCAGAGCCGGGACATCATCAGACCAGAACGGCGTTAAGGCCGGGAAGATATAGTTATCAATCCCTTCACCCACGGCGTTAAAGGTCAGCTTATCGCCACCCCAGATATTGGACATAAACTGGATATCCGTGCCCACGGTATTACAGGATTTAATCAGGGAAACAATGGAACCACCGAGGTTGGCGACATAACCGTAGTTGGCGCCGGAGTTCTTGATTGACAGGCACTGAGCCTTAAAATCACCCGGCTTCATGGAAACGACAACCGGCTGCTTCACATCAAAACCCAGCTCCTGGGCATATTCGCCACAAGCCTGCTTGGGCGCGTTGGGGTAAGGGTGGTTATCGCCGATATGGACAAACCCGGGCTGACCACTGCTGCCTTTCTTTTCCCAGTCCTCTTTGGCCCACTGAACCAGTGCCCGGCAGGTATCAGAATATGAGGCGCCATAAAAAAAATTGTACGGTGCGGGTTTGCGTGTCTTGGGGTTCTTGCCGGTTGGGTCGGTCAGGTGACCGGAGTAGGAAGCGGAATAGACCGGGATCTGGTCCTTAGCGACAAACGAGATCAGCGCTTCGGTATCCGCAGTGCCCCAGCCCTGCATGGCGACCATCTTCTTACGGGATTTCCACTTTTTATAATTACTGATGGCCTGCGGCACCTTGTAGGCGTAATCAATGGTTTCCGATTCCAGTGTGGTGCCGTCTATCCCGCCCTGCTTGTTAATCCACTGCAGGGTGTCTTTTATGCCATCGGCATAGTACTTGCCAACAAAGGCGGTCGGGCCGGAGTAGTCCGCCAGATGCCCGACAAACACCTTGTCCTGTGCCGTAGCGCTGGTGGCCAGCAAAGCAGCTCCGGCTGCCAGTGCCAAACCTGTTTTTTTGAGTTGTGTACGCACGGGTTGTCTCCTTGTTTTTATTCTTCTTGTAAAGCGATTCGCAACAACACTGACAACAACAGACGACTCAATATGCGAAAGGGTAAAACTTCCAATAGGCTTTAATTTGCTTCCAGCGGTGAGCCAGACCCTGGGGTTCAAAGATCAGAAACAGAATGATCACCAGACCAATCGCCATCTCCTTGAGATAGGCCATGCCTTCGGTCAGGCTGCCATGGGAAACCAGACCGGTTTCGGCCATTAAGGCAACCGTGCTCTCCAACACCTCGGGCAGTAACACGATAAAGATGGTTCCCAGAATCGCACCTTTTACCGAACCCAGCCCGCCAATAATAATCATGGCCAGAAACTGCACGGACATCATCAGGGTAAAACCTTCTGCAGAGACAAAGCCTAGATAGTGACCATAGAGCGCACCACCTATACCAGCAAAGAAAGACGACACCCCAAAGGAGAGCAGGCGATACCAGTTCAGGCTGATGCCCATAATCTCGGCCGAGAGATAATGGTCGCGCACCGCCACAAAGGCCCGACCGTCGCGGCTGCGCATCAGGTTGGTGGCCCACAGGGTCATAAAGACCAGGGCGAACAGAGCGACATAGAAAAAGGATTCATCGGAATCAAAGGCAAAGCCAAACAGGGTGAAAGGTTCCGCTGCTGCGCCATAGGCACCGCCGGAGAACCATTCCGCTCGGGCAAAGAAGTCCTCAATAATAAATTGGGCAGCCAGAGTCGCGATAGCCAGGTAGAGACCTTTAATCCGTGCGGCTGGTGAACCGAACAGCATACCGACGACCATGGTCAGCCAGCCTGCCAGCGGAATCGCCAACCAGACTGGAATGCCAAAGCTGTTGTTCAGCCATGCCGAAGCAAAGGCACCGAAGCCAAAGAAGGCCCCGTGGCCGAGAGATATCTGTCCGGTAAAGCCCACCAGAATATTCAGCCCCAGTGCGGCAATCCCTAGATAAGATATCTGGATAAACAGGGTCAGAAAGTAGGCATCCAATACCATTGGCGCGAAACAGAGCAAGCCGATAGACGCCATGGTCAGCCAGCGGATGGTTTTGGTCTCGAAAATCTGATTATCCGCTTTATAACTGGTGCGGAAGTCCCCGCAGGGACGCATGGAAAGTGTAATCATATCCGTTCGATATCCCTGGTTCCGAAGAGGCCGTAAGGCTTGATGGTGAGAATGATCAGCAAGATATAGAAGGGCGCGATCGTGTAGAGGTTGCCGATATGCAGATACTGGCTGTCGATAAACTCGGCCAGATTTTCCAGCAGGCCGATAATAACCCCGCCAACCACTCCGCCGACGATGGAATCCAGACCACCCAGAATCACCGCCGGGAACACCTTGATACCGATAAACGACAAGGCACTGGAGACACCGTTCACCATCCCGATCACGATACCGGCAGTTGCCGAGACCATGGCAGAGATTGCCCAGCTGGCGGCAAACACCTTGGAAACCGAGATGCCCAGACTGCTGGCTACCTGCTGGTCAAAGGCGGTGGCGCGCATGGCTAGCCCCATCCGGGAGTGTTTAAAGAACCAGTAGAAGCCAGCCATCATCACCACCGAGAAGATCAGGCTGAGGATGTAGGCCAGTTCAATATTCAGGCCGGCAATATTAACGACGCTGGTTTCAAAGACCTGCGGATAACTCTCTGCCGAGACGCCAAAGATCCACTTCATCAGCGACTGAAAGAACATCGACAGGCCAATGGTGATCATAATTACCGAGATAATCGGTTCCCCGATCATCGGTCTGAGGAACACTGCCTGAATCAGTATTCCAAACAGCGTCATAAAGCCAAGAGTCAGCAAAAAGCCGATATAGAACGGCAGATCCAGCCACACCAAAGTCCCCCAGCATACCCAGGCACCAATCAGCAGGAATTCGCCCTGGGCAAAATTCACCACCTGGGTGGACTTGTAGATCAATACAAAGCACATGGCGATGACGCCATAGAGCAGGCCAACGATCAGACCGTTTACGGTCAGCTGCAGCAGCAGTTCAGTATTCATGCGCTGGCCTCCAGTGGTTGGGGTTGTTCCTGGGGAATGGCGGCTGGCAGCTCACCCAGAGTAATCACTTCCAATGTCGTCTGTACTCGGCTCTGGCTGCCATCCTGGAAGGTGATCATGGTGTCGATATCGACATGGCTGTTGCCGTTGTAGAGTGCGTCGATAATGCTGGAATACTTTTCCGACACTACGCTGCGGCGGACCTTGCGGGTGCGGGTTAGCTCACCATCATCGGCATCCAGCTCCTTGTAGAGCAGAAGGAAGCGTTTGATACGCTGAGTCTCCGGCAGGGTTTCGTTTACCTCTTCCATGGCTTTACGCACCAAGGCCATCACTTCTGGTTGGGAGGATAGGTTGGTGTAGTTGGTGAAGGCAATGCCCTGGGCTTCGGCCCATTTGGCAACAATGCTGTAGCGAATACAGATCAGCGCGGTCAGGTAAGGGCGTTCATTACCCATAATTACCGCTTCCGCCACATAGGGGGAGAACTTCAGTTTGTTCTCGATATATTGCGGTGAAAAGCGGATGCCGGTTGCGGTGCGCGCCATATCCTTGACCCGGTCGATCACCACCAGATGACCACTGTCTTTGAGATAGCCGGCATCACCCGTATACATCCAGCCATCACGCACATCATCGTCGTAAGCTTTCTGATTATTGTGGTAGCCGGTAAACATGCCGGTGGTACGGGCAACGATTTCGCCCACGCCATTCTCGTCCGGCTGTTCAATCTTCAACTGGCTGTTATCGAAGGGAATGCCCACGGACTCATAATCGATATCATCACCAATATGAATGGTGTAGGCACCGGCCAGTTCGGTCTGGCCATACAGCTGTTTCAGTGGCACGCCCATGGCATGGAACAGCTTGAAGGTATCCGGTCCCATGGCTGCGCCACCGGTAGCGGCAGAGGTGAGGTTGGAAAACCCGAGCCGGTCCCGCAGGGCTTTCATCAAAATAAAGTCGGCCAGTTTGGAAGTACGCCCTTGCTCACGGGCTTTGAGGGCCCGGCTCAGGCCAAACTGAAACAGTTTCTGTTTGAGAGGTTGGGCATCCATCATCCGGGCATGGACTTCCGCGGCCAGGTTTTCCCACACCCGGGGAGCCAGTAGCACGAAACTTGGGCCGATCTCCCGCAGGTCAGCCATCATGGTTTCCTGGGTCTCGACAAAATTAATCACCTGTCGTGCGAGCAGGGCCTGACCCACTGCATACACCTGTTCCATAATCCACGGCAGTGGCAGTACGGAAACGTAGTTGTCTCCCGGTTGTTTCGGGTCTGCTCTCAGGTAGGCCGAACAGTGATCAAGAAACCGTCCGGAGTGGTGCATAGCCAGCTTGGGTCGGGAGGTGGTGCCGGAGGTGGTGCAAAGTATGGACAGTTCCAGACCATCAGTGGCTGCGACCATATCGGCATAGCGGTCCGGCTCAGCTTCATCCAGTGTACGACCGAGGGCATAGAGCTTTTCAATATCAATCAGACGCGGATCGTCGTATTTACGCAGGCCACGGGGATCGCAGTAGACAATCCACTTGACCGAGGGAATGCGATCTTCCAGTTCCAGCAGCTTGTCGCACTGCTCTTCATCCTCGGCGATCACTACGGATGCCTCGGCGAAGGTGAGCAGATACTCAGTCTCTTCATGCAGAGAATCCTGATAAACCCCCATGGAGTAACCCCGCAGGGCATGGGCGGCGATCTCGCCCCAGATCCACTCCGGGCGGTTATCCCCGAGCAGGGCGATCACTGCCTGCTCCTGAACACCTAGTTGGCTCAGGCCGAGAGTGAGCCACTTGACCCGGTTGTGGTAATCCTGCCAGGTATATTCCTGCCAGATACCGAATTCCTTCTCGCGCATGGCAATATCATCGCCATAGTTTTCTGCATTCCAGGCCAACAGTTTGGGGAAGGTGTCGGAGTGACTGAATGCGGTTGAGAAGCTCATCATAAGCTCGCCTCCAACTGCTCCAGCATTTCGTCTTCTTCTCCGAGATAGGCCTTACGAACATGGTCGTTGGCCATGATCTCCTCGGGCAGGCCTTCAGCAATCTTGCAGCCAAAGTCGAGTACCATAACCCGGTTGGAAATACCCATAACCACGCCCATATCGTGTTCAATCATCACCACGGTCATGCCCCACTCTTCATTCAGATCGAGAATAAAGCGGGCCATATCTTCTTTTTCTTCCTGGTTCATCCCGGCCATGGGTTCATCCAAAAGAATCAGATCCGGTTTCAGAGCGATAGCGCGTGCCAGCTCGACACGTTTACGCAGCCCATACGACAGGGTACCGGCCTGCTTTTTGCGTATATGGGAGATTTCCAGAAAGTCGATAATCTCTTCCACGGCGGCCCGGTGTTTGATCTCTTCGTTCTGGGTACCGGAAAACCAGTACAGCGGGCCGGTGGCAAAGTTGTTTTTCAGCAAGTGATGACGGCCCACCATTATATTGTCGAGTACCGACATATGGCCGAACAGTGCCAGGTTCTGGAAGGTTCGGCCAAGGCCGAGTACGGAGCGTTTATCGGGTTTGAGTCTTGTGATCTCCTGATCCTTGAACCGGACCGAGCCGCTGTTGGGTTGGTAACGACCGGAGATACAGTTGAGCATGGAGGTTTTTCCGGCCCCATTGGGACCAATAATGGAAAACACTTCACCTTTGTTTACCGAGAAACTGACATCGGTCAGCGCCTTTACGCCACCGAAGGTAAGGGTGACCTTGCTGACATCAAGGAGGATATTGCTGCTCATTGCCTGCCTTATTATGAATTGTTGTTGGCAATCACTTCTTATTCTTTTACTACAGCATCTTGAAGCTATCACAGGGTTTACGTGAACGTAAACGTACAGATATTAGACTTTGGTCTAATATCTTGTAACCGTGTGAAACAGTCTTGTTTATATTGTTTAAAGTCCGGCTTTAGAGGTCGCTTCGGTCTTTGGTTTTGCGTCAGTCTGTTGATTGTTATCGGATCGATACAGCGCAATAGTGATATCTTCCGTGATATACCCTCTGAACAGGTAGTAGAGATAGCTGCGAATTTTTTCCTGACTCTGCGTGGAAAGAATCATCATCTCTGGATGGGTGTAGGGCACGAAATAATAGTTGGTGACAGCGTGACCGCTGGTATTTTTGGGCTCGCTGGCAATCAGGTAAAAGGTTTCATACTCTGATGACGAGCCAACCCGAACAACAATCCGGGCAATGGTGCGTGGTGCTTCGCTGAACTTTTTAAACAAACCATCAAGAATCTGGTTGTGGCCGGTTTGGATCATTGATACCAGTGAGTCTTCGTGGATCGGAGCACCCGAGGTGGGAAGAAATTCCTGTGTATTAATCTGACCATCAAAGATGCCAACACTTTTTACGTTATTGGCGAAAAATTCAGCCCGAAGTGCTTTGTCGTCTTTGCAGTCCATCTGTCGTTTAGCAACAATTCGGGCCGTTATCTTCGGTAGGTCGTTACGATGAATCTTTAACCCCAGTGAGCTGGCATAGTTCTCATGCAGGCTGGAAAGACTCAGGCTTTTGTTCATAGGAAGAGGGAAGGTATCTATACAGAAGTCCGGAAGCCGGTAGTGAGGGATGTGTTCCGGTTGATCTATAGCGGGATGCTCGCAATCAAATTCCAGAAGTGCTACCTCTTGCGTACTGGTCAGCAATAGGCTGTTGAGTAGATAGAGAGCCAGCTCCCTCGGGCCTCGACCCTGATAACACACCAGATGATTATCGATCTGGGAATTGTTAACCGTAAACAGAAGCTTCAGCGTGCCCGGTTCATTATCCTTTCCCCGGGTTCGATAGAACTGAACCGGCATATTTACCCTGCCATCCTCCATGGTACAGCTGATAATCAGGGAGTGTTCACCAGGTAATCGTTCCAGAGCGGCTGTCAGAGTATCGATCCATGGCTGAATCTGATCATCAAAGCCCAGATTATACATGCGCCCGAACAAAGGCTCTTGGTGCTGCTGAATGTAGAGCCAGAATTCCTGTGCTCCCCGGCTTTGTTGCATGGGCAGACTATCGGGTGGGAAATCGTCGGGAGATGTAGCCTGAATGCCAAGGATGGTTTCCAGTCCATAGATATGTTCTGACAGCAGTGAACGACCACCAATTCCAGGGCCTGTTGCCTCCTGGCGCATCATGTGCGGGCCGCCGGGCATATCGCAGGGGGCCAGGGGAACAGGTCTGATGCGTACCGGTATATCTTGAGGCTGAATTTTCGGGTTTTCGACAATGGTTGGGGATCGATCATGCTCCCCGCTTTCAACAGACTGACTTTCATACTGCGGATGTTGTTCGTAGACAGTGACATTCTGGCCGACACCATAAGCTGCTTTGTGACGACCTGGGTCACTGGAGGGTTCAGCAATCGCTGCTCCTTGCTCGGTTTTTTGGGTTTCTGATTCTGGCTTGGACTTTACGCCTGATGACTTAGGCTGCGGTTCCGGAGAGTCAGCAGGCATCAGTTGGCTCCAGTTGAACTTGGCATACTCCTTCATCAGGGCTGTATCCTTGAAGCAGTAGCCTATAGGACCATCATCATCGCAGCCCGGAACCGGGCACTGGGAACGCGCTTCTATCAAGGTCTCGGCACAGGCTTTATCAAACGTATGGCCGCAGGATATCTGGTAGCAAATGTGCATCAGCCCCCGGCAAAGACCGCAGCGGCGCTTCTCGATCATGGTGTTGTCCGGGGTTGGCAGTGATGGCTCTTCCAGAAGCTGCTTTTCGGCACTGGCAGGTCTCACTAAGGAGCCTGAGGGGCTTGTCGCAGGCCTACCCGTTTTTACCTGCTCAAGAGCAGATTGCAGTGCCGCCAGTGATAGGGGGCCTTCAGAGGACAGTTGTTTATCCATGACCAGACCTGAAAACAATGAATGCAGTTCTTTTGGAGTGGTCGTGGGATAAATGGTTCTTGAAATGCGATCAGGCTCTGCAGTGGTACTGACCGGTTTGTTAGTCCAGCAAGCTACCTCAAACCATTCGCATATTTAGGTCCCACATAATCCATAGGCTGCCGCCGACCATAATCAGAATCAGCACACCGGCAAACAGCAAGGCGCCCAGCCAGATGCGATCCATATGAGATATTCGCAGATGCAAAAAGAACCGCAGATGAACCAGCAACTGGACCAGAGCACAGACGGCAAGCAGGGCAAAGGTCGCGCCGGACTTTAGAGGGTGAGTAATAACCAGCCAGAATGGTGCAATCGTGAGTGCGGCTGCCAGAACCAGGCCGGTGAGGTAGTCCCGCAAAGTGGATTCAGGATAATGGTTCATAGGCATTACCGGATAAATACGGGCAGATAGACCACGGAAAATATCCCGATCCAGATAATATCAAGAAAGTGCCAGAACAGCCCCAGCCGAAACAGGCGGGAGATGACCGGTGCTGTTCGGCCTTCCATGATTAATTGCCCGATCATCACCAGAATCCCAAGCAGCCCGATACTGACATGCAGACCGTGAGTGGCCACCAGGGTAAAAAAGGCGGAGAGATAACCGCTGCGCTGAGGCGTTGCCTGTTGGTTGATCAGATCGACAAACTCTTTGATTTCCAGCCCCAGAAAAGACACACCGAGCAGGCAAGTGACCACCAACCAGAGCACGGCTGTCTGTCGTTTATCGGCTTGTACCGCCAACCAGGCCAAACCAAAGCTGGTGGACGATAGCAGCAGGCAGGTGGTCTCCCAGCCGACATGGGATAGGTCGAACAGCTGTGCAGGTTCAGTGCCACCGGCGGTGTTGGAAAACATCACCACATAGGTAGCGAACAGCAGAGCAAAGATAATGGCATCGGTCATCAGATAGAGCCAGAAGCCCAACTCCCGGTTGGTCAACTCTTCCTGCTGGTGTTCCAGCAGCAGATTTTCGATGCCGGTCATATCGGGTCACCGTCGCCTATAAGGCCTGCTTGAGCAAGTGATGTTTGCCATGGCTTTTCCAAAGATTGAATAAGCTCTGGCTGGTAAATGCTTACCCGCTCTTCCCTTGAACTGCGTACAACTACCAGAGCAATAATGCTGATCAGAGCCAGCAGGGCCAGCCACCAGATATGCCAGACCATGGCAAAGCCCAAAATCCCTCCCGAGACTCCGAGTAACACCCCCATACCGGTATTGGCGGGCAGGATAATGGACGATGGTTGAGTAAATCGATAAGCCATCCGGGTTTGCTTCATCTGCCAAAAGGCATCGCGTTCATCCCCTTTTGGGATGGAGGCAAAGTTATAGGGGGCGGGTGGCGATGAGGTATACCATTCCAGTGTGCGGCCATCCCAGGGATCACCGGTGGTATCCCGGTTCTGTTCTCTTTCACGCACGCTGACCCATAGCTGGATAAAAATGGCACAGAGCCCGGCCAGTACAAAACAGGCACCGATAAAGGCAACAATCAGATAAGGCTGCCATTCGGGAGTTGTGTATTGTTCCAGTCGGCGGGGCATACCCAGCAGTCCTACGAGATACAGGGGCATAAAGGCTAGATAAAACCCGATAGTCCAGAGCCAGAAAATCCACTTGCCCCAACGTTGGTTCAACGTGAAGCCAAAGGCCTTGGGAAACCAGTACTGCATCCCGGCCAGATAACCAAACAGGGCACCGGGAATCAACATATTGTGGAAGTGAGCAACCAGAAAGGTGGTGTTGTGCATCTGGTAGTCCACCGGTGGTATCGCCAGCAGCACACCGGTCATACCTCCAATCACAAAGGTGACAATAAAACCAATGGTAAACAGCAGTGCCGGATGAAAGGTGATCTGCCCCCGAAACAGGGTAAACAGCCAGTCAAAAATTTTTACCCCTGTCGGTACGGCAATCACCATGGTGGCAATACCAAACACCGCATTGACGCTGGCACTGGAACCCATGGTAAAGAAGTGGTGCAGCCAGACGGTAAACGACAACAGAGCAATCACTGCGGTGGCATACACCAGTGAGCGATAGCCAAACAGCGGCTTGCGGGCAAAGGTGGCGGTAACTTCGGAATAGATACCAAAGGCTGGCAGGATCAGGATATACACCTCCGGATGCCCCCAGATCCACAGCAGGTTGGCAAAGTTCATCATATTGCCGCCCAGCTCGTTGGTAAAAAAGTGCATGCCCAGAGTTCGGTCCAGCCCCAGCATCGCGGCGACAACGGTCAGAGCGGGAAAGGCAAAGGCGATCAGCAGACTGGTGCACAGTGTCGTCCAGACAAACAACGGCATCTTCATCAAGGTCATGCCTGGAGCCCGGCAGCGCAGGATGGTGACAATAAAATTAATACCGGTCAGGGTGCTGCCCACGCCACTGACCATCAAAGCCCAGATCCAGTAATCCACACCGACCCCGGGACTGTACTGGATACCGGAATAGGGCGGGTAGCCTGTCCAGCCAGCGGTAGAAAAACGACCGATAACTAATGAAGTGGCGACTAGTCCGGCTCCGGCGGCAGTCAGCCATAAACTGACCGAGTTAAGGAAGGGGAAGGCCACATCCCGTGCGCCTATCTGCAACGGAACGATGATATTGATCAGTCCGGTCAGAAACGGCATGGCCATAAAGAAGATCATAATGGTGCCGTGGGAGGTGAAAATCTGCTCGAAGTGTTCCGGCGGCAGATAGCCTTCGTTGTTCAGGGCTATAGCCTGCTGGGCCCGCATCATAATGGCATCTATAAAGCCACGTACCAGCATGGCCAGCGCTAGTACGATATACATCACCCCGATTTTTTTATGATCGACACTGGTCAGCCATTCCCGCCAAAGCCAAGGCCACAGTCGTTTATAGCTGAGAAACAGCACCGGCAGCAGAACTGCCAGTAATGTGACCACGGCTCCCCCCATAGCCACCC
The DNA here is from genome assembly GCF_900174585.1 of Parendozoicomonas haliclonae. Lineage (GTDB taxonomy): Bacteria > Pseudomonadota > Gammaproteobacteria > Pseudomonadales > Endozoicomonadaceae > Sansalvadorimonas > Sansalvadorimonas haliclonae. The sequence continues at coordinate 17,550 of NZ_FWPT01000005.1, forward strand.
AGCTATAGAATGGAAGGGCTTCAAGGCTTAAGCGACCCAGTAATGTCATAAGGCTCCATTCGCCAAAGCAGTTGAAGGGGCTGAGTAGCGGGCCAGAATATGGTTGAACAGGTCAGTATCGACCGATGAAAAATATTCGACCGGCGCATAGGATTTATTGGGCCTGGCCAGTTGGTGGTAATGCGCGGAGTTGAGCATGGAAGAGGCGTTTCGCACTGTGCCCAGCCAATCCTCGAAAGCCTTATCAGGCAGGGCTTTGGCAGAAAAGTACATCTGTGGAAAGCCGGTGCCGCTGAATTGGGTGTTGCGTCCGGTAAATGTTCCGGGTTGATCAGCTATGAGGTTTAGATGAGTGGTCATGCCGGCCATGGCATAAATCTGGCCGCCCAAGGCTGGAATCATAAAGGAAGTCATCACCGTGTCGGAGGTAATCTCCAAAGCCAGCGGCCGGCTTTGGGGAAAGACCAGTTCGTTGACGGTGGCAATGCCCAGCTCCGGGTAGATAAACAGCCATTTCCAGTCCAGAGCTACGGCTTGAACCGGGAACGGTGTTGTGTCGGTCGAGTGAACAGTAAGAGGTTTATAGGGATCCAGTCGAAAGGTATAGACGACAACCAGATAACCAATCAGCAGGATAATAATGAGTGGCCCACCCCAAACGCCGCACTCAACCAGAGTGGAAGAGCACCAATCCGGCCGGTACTCACCCTTTCCGCCTTTGCGATAGCGGCGGCAACACCAAAGGGTTAGCCCCCAGACCGGAATCAGGACGGTTAGCATAATCGCGATGGCAAACAGCATCAGTTCCCGTTCCGTTGAAGCAACCGGACCTTTGGGGTACAGCAGTGGTGAAGATTGCAGACTGCAGCCGGACAACACCACTAACCCGCACAGCATCATCAACCCGTACAGATGCAGCAGGGGAGCAGACGTCAGCGATCGAATAAAAAGACGAGCCATCTCGGTTTATGGGCGGCAGCGGATTCGCCTAGGAGACTAGATCACATTTTCAGGATTGCACGGCTGTAGAGACGGGCTGAGTGAAATGGTTGGCTATTGAAAGTGGGGGCAACTGTGCATAATCTAACCATGCGTTAAAACGCCTAATAAACGACAAACAAATATAAATAAACAACAGGGAATGACAGAAATGGATGAAGTGATTGAATCGGGGCGGAAGTTCTCGATTAATGGCAAAACTGTCGGCGGCATTATTGCCCTGCTGGTCATAATGTATGTGCTCTCACAGTCGTTTTTCTATGCGGAACCCGGTTATATCTACCATGTCCGCACCGTCACCGGTAATGAAACCGTAGTGACCGAGATTGGCTATAAATTCTATCCCTTCGGTCGTTATAACGCCTGGAAGCGGGCGATGACCGTGCAGGCCGTTTCCGGCTCGCAAAGTTCGATCACTTCTGAAAAGGATGGCAACAGTGCTTCGGCTACACTGCCACCGCTGAGCATTATGTATCTGGATCAGGTGGATGCTCATGCGGAAGCCACTGTACGTTTCTCGATTCCTTCGGATGAAGAGGGTTTCCTGCGTCTGGCCCACGAATACCGTTCTCCGGAAAACCTGCTTCGCACAGCTTTGTTGCCGGCATTCAAAGAGACCCTGCAGGCCAATGCTTCTCTGATGGCTGCAGAAGAGTATTACGCTGGTGGCCGGACGGAGTTCAACTCCGAGTTTGAGAACCAGATGCGCAATGGTATCTATCTGGTGAAGCGGGAAGAGGTAACGGTGAACTCCACCAAGAAGCTATCCGGTACTGCCAATGCCGCATTGGGCACTGATCAGGAAGAGTATGGTGAAGATGCCAAAACCATTTTTGTGGTGAAGAAGGTGCTGGATGAGGCTGGTCTGCCCATGCGCAAAACTCAGCGCTTTACCGATTACGGTATCACTGTCGTTTCTGCACTGGTTACCGATATGAAGCCAAACCAGAAGTTTATCGAGCGGATGCAGCTCAAGCAGAAGGCCTCTGCCGACCGGGCTATTGCCCGAGAGCAGCGGGTGCAGGAAGAAGAGCAGCGTCTGCTGGCAATTGCACGTGGTGAGCGGGAAGTAGCTGAGCGTCAGGCCAAGGCCAAGGTTGAGCAGATTCAGAAAACCACAGAAGCGGAAACTGAAAAGCAACTGGCCATTACCAAGGCAGAAAAGCTGAAGGCAGAAGCTCAGATTCAGAAGGAAACTGCGGAAATTAATCTGGATAAGGCCAAGATTGAAGCCCAGACCCAGCGCACTCTGGCCGATGCCGAAGCCTATCAGAAGAAGGTGATTCTGCAGGCAGATAACGCACTGGCCCAGAAGCTGGATGCGGAAATCAAGATCCAGGAACTGTGGGCTGCGGCTTATGCCAAACGTCAGGTGCCAACCAATGTCTTTGGCGGTAATGGTGGTGATGGCGCTCCGGTGGGCAATGATTATGAAACCAAAGCCTTTATGCAGCTGTTAACGCTGGATGCGGCCAAGCGTCTGAATTATGAGCGTGATCTGGTGAAGCAGTAATTATTGATATAAAAAATCCAAAAAAAGACCGCAGCCTGATTAGGGTGCGGTCTTTTTTTATCTGCCTGAGAGATGGATTGTTTAAACGGCAATCCGGCCATTCAAAGCGCTCAGCAGATTGTCAGCATCATTGGTGCCCAGCATAACCGTAGTCCCATCCTTCAGGGAAAGTTCTACAGCGGTAAGCCCGGAAACATTGTACAGCCAGCCGGTGGATGTCAGCCGAATGCCCAGTCCGTAATACCATTTAGTGCGAACCTTTTTGGCAGCCGTGATATCAGCAAGTGAGATAGACTTCTTCCAGAACCTCGGCCCAAAGAACCAGTTAATTGTGTCGCTGCTGACCTCGATGCTCAGTGAGGCAAACAGGAACATAGCACCAAAACAGATGGCAAAGGCAAACCAGAACAAAGGGGTTGCAGCGTCGCTGAGAGCAGTCGGCGTGATTATAGCGATCACCAGACCAAAAATAACCAGCATTGCCACCCCGATCTGTGTGTGTTTATAGGCCATAGGAACCTCCCTGGTTGGCTGGGTGAATCTTTATATTCTCAATAATAATATGTAATGTCACATATCCCGGAAGCGAACAAAAATATGTTCATCCAGCAGACCTTCCGGTTTGAGAATAGCCTTCTTTAGAATCGCTTCCCGATGATAACCGGCTTTTTCCAGTACGCGCATAGAGGCTGTATTGGGGCTGAAGACACCTGCGGAAAGTTTCTGGATATCCGTGGTAGCAAAAACCTCTTCAGTTAACTGTTGCAGGGCCGTTGCCGCAATCCCTTGCCCCCAGAAAGGTTCACCGAGCCAATAGCCAACAGAAGCCATATGCCGCTGTTCGTGTGTTCTTCTTACCGCAGCAACAGAACCAACAAACTCACCATTATGGAGAATGACTTTGGTAATACCCTGTTTGGAACCTGTGGTAATCCACCACTCGGCATCCGTATCGGTATAAGGGTAAGGGAATATATCCACCAGATAGCGGGAGACTTTGGGGTTATTGGCCAGACGCTGCAAAGTTTGGGCATCGTCGTGAATAAAATCGCGCAGCTCAATCATGATTATTAGACTTCTTATAGGCTGGAAAGCGGGAGGCAATGTTTTGAAATACCTCCCATTCCAGTGTTTTTAACAGCACTGTCAGATGTTGGTCAAACAGATTCGGATCAGCCTGCATGCGCAATATCTGCTCGGGAGTGAGATAAGCACTGAACGCATAGTGTTGCTGAGGGCTGGCCTCCTTTTTCAGGTATTCCTGTGTCTTATATTTTTGCGCGATCAAGGGTGTGGCATAGCCGTAGGCAATGGCCTGCATATCGGTGAATTGCTCATAGCTGCGGACCCACTCCGCCCAAGGGCTATCAGCATGATGGCTTTCATAGGAACGGTAGCGAAACCCCAACAGCAACAGCTCACGGGCGGAGAAGTACAGATAGTGCTGAGCATGGGCCAGCTCATGGGCAATCAGCCCTTGAATGGCCGGTTTGTTTTGACCGGGCTGCAGTTCGGCCATAAAAAGGTCGTAATTAAGGTTGATGATGGCGCCATCAACAGCCAATCGCCAATTCAGCGATGGCAGGGTATTACCCAGCCGTTCCGTCTGTTTCAGTACATATTTCTGGGTGTAGGCACCAATCTGGTAGTCGCGGGTAATATTGTCCTGAACATCAACTAGATAGGCGTAATGACGATTAATCCTGTCGTGCTGTTCGTCGGTAATACGAGCCTGTTGAGTGAGGATAACTGTTCCATTGTCTGGCTCGGTACATCCGGCCAATACGACAAGTGTAAGCAGTGTTAAGTGTCTTTTTATTGATGGCATCGTGGATATCCTTATCCTGATGGCAGTCGCAGATACTAGAACGTCGATTTGATCAGCCAGACAGCACTCGCAATTAATCCCGCCCATGCACAGAGCTTAATCATGGTGGCATTTTCTCCAAAGCGGCCAAATTCAAAATAGGCCAGCAGCGTGCCTTCAATACGACGGGCACCATCCATAAACAGAACCCATAGAAAAAAGAGTATGCTGAAAATGAAAAAAATCATAAGCATTATCCTTTTGATGATGTTGGCCGGCAGGAACCCGGTTGAAGGCCGCTCTGGCGCGCCTTAAATCCAATTTTGCGGTAATATGGATTCTGAGAAAAACGACAAATCCAGATCATAAATCCGAGTTCAGCCATGACCACCCGAATTCATGCCGACTTCAGCCAGCGTGTTGTGATCCGTCCACAAGACTACCAGTGGGTGGACTCTCCCATGCCCGGTGTAGAGAGGATGAAGCTTGACCGTATCGGTGATGAAGTGGGTCGGGCGACTTCTTTGGTTCGGTTTGCCCCGAACAGTCAGTTCTCAGCCCATCGCCATGATGGCGGTGAGGAGTTTCTGGTTCTGGAGGGTGTGTTCTCTGATGAGCACCAGGATTATCCGTCGGGCAGTTATGTGCGTAATCCCATTGGTACCGCCCATACGCCACGTATTGGTGAAAGTGGGGCGACAATTCTGGTGAAGCTTCACCAGTTCCGCCCGGAAGATCAGGAACAGAAGGCGCTGGATACGAACACCGGTGTCTGGCATCAGGGTCTGGTTGATGGACTACGGGTGATGCTTTTACACGACTTTGAAGGGGAGCATGTGGCGCTGGTGGAGTGGGCGCCCAATACCCGCTTTAATCCGCATCGACACTGGGGCGGGGAAGAGATCTTCGTTCTGGAAGGTACCTTTTATGATGAACATGGCGAGTATCCGAAGGGTACCTGGATACGTAGCCCACATCTTAGCCAGCATAAGCCTTTTACCAAAGAGGATGGGGCTCTGATTTTTGTGAAAACCGGGCATCTTCCCTGGGATGAGAAGCGTCAGTCATTTTGACTGGCTTTGATGCGAGCAAAGTCGATCTCGGCCGGGAGAAGTTCTTGACCGGTATAAACGACGGCATCCCGGGCTCCGGCTCCCAGCATCATTTCATGGAACAGCCGGGTTTCCACGGTGGTTAAGCCGCCCTCTAAACGCTCCATAGGCTGGACGATCACGGCTGGTGCCGGTGGCAGAAGCTTATTACCGGATATCTTTCGGATTACGGCCTTCACCAGAGTTTCTGCCTGATGAAAGTCTGCACACAGAATACGTGGATGATTGAAAGGCGACAGCAAAGAGAGAGTGTCGCTTTGTTCATGAGCTTGCGCGGCATAGCCAATGGCTTCGCAGAGTTGTTTACTCTCGTTCTCACCTTTTAAAGCGACAAGGGCTGGTTCATCAAAAGTCAGGCCAGAATCAATATCAACGGCCTTGATACGATCCGTCCAAATCTGGATATAAACGGTCGAGCTAAACAGCTTCTGTAATGCATTCAGGGTCATGGTTGTTATATGAAATTTGTCTGAGAAGGCTTAACTGCGCTTGGCACGTTTGGCGACACCGTTAAATACGGTTGGGCCACCGGGCATGGTAGGATCCATACGGAAATCGAGATCAATGATCTCCCAACCCTGCTGGCCCAGTGCGTTAAGGTAAGCCTCGGCCTGCTCCAGCGTACGACCTTTAAGAAAGCCACCTTTCTCTGCCTGTTCGGAATCGACAATTTTGTATTCCCATATTGTCTTCCACATAGAATCTCCTTCTCTAATTGATTACGAAAATGCTGATATAGAGTGCGACCGTTAAAATCGGCCCGATAATAAATCCAAGTGCCAGGGATTGATTCACGGAGATACTCTCGATTTCTTCTCGAGTGGCAGCCGATTTCTTTTTATTAAACGCGATAAGAAACCATACCACACCAATCATAGGGGCGATAAAGACTGCAAAGGCTAATACCAGTGCCAGCAACATATTGATCAGGGTGCTGGCGAGCAGATAGAGATATTTTTTATTCATGTGACAATCCCGGTCAGCATTTTGAATGGTTCGCGATGTTATCGGTTATTATGCTGAAACCGGCCTTCAGCCAGAAAGTGAATCACATTATCAATCACGGCTGGATTACTCATCATAAACGTATGCGTCACCGGCAGGGTGATATGATCCTTCATGCCCTCAAGCCGGGTATTCTCGACCGTGACCTTGCCATCATCTTCGCCCGGCAGAATGGTGGAGAGTATCAGGTTGATACTGCGTGAACCGGCAATAACACCTAGCTCAAAATTCGCTGGCCCGAGTGTATTGGGGACACTCAGTACACCTGTACCCAGTTGCAGACCGGCCGGGCCATTAATCAGGGTAAACCCGGGTACGTTGCCAAGAGAGTCCACCACTTCGCTGCCCTGGTTGGGAGGCCCGAGCATCACCACCCGCCCAAGGTGATCAATGGTCTTCTCCTGCAGATACTGACGAACCAGAATGCCGCCCATAGAATGGGTGACAAAATGCACCCGACTGGCTTTAGGGCATTGTCCAAGGGCTTTATCAATGGTGGGAACCGCCAGCTCTTCGATCGTGTGTCGGGTTGAGGGGTAACCCATATTTACGGTCGCATAGCCCTGTTCCTGTAGGGCGCCTTCAGTACGGGAGAGGGAGCTTTCACTACGCGCCAGCCCATGCAGCAAAATGACACAGTCCTGAGCTGTAGCTGAGGCTGAAAGCAGGGCTAGCAGAATGGGGGTGAGCAGGCGATGGAGTATCTTCATTTTAACGGGAGAGGTGCAACGTCTGGCTGTTAACAAAAACACCATTAGCGTATTCATCAATATTTACCACCAGGGTGTCGCCTTTCAGGGAAAGGTCCAATACCCGTTCAACCAGTCGCGAGCCTGCTCCGACTTTTTGTCGAATTTTATTACTGGAAAATATTGAGGCTTTTGAGGTGTTCAGAGAAAAGATGTTATCTCGCAGAAGAGGTTCCAGCTTATCGCCTCCGGAGGTTTTTGACGTAGCCATTTTTTTCTGAATCCGGGCTACAACCAGCGAGTTGTTTTTGCTGGAAAAGCTGGCCTTAACCGTACCTCGGTCAACCTCTCTTTTAGGGCGTTTATCGGACCCCGTGCAACTGGTTTCAATAATTTTTCCTGACCAATTACCTTTGATGGCTTTATTAATGGCTTTGATATTATTTTTGTTTCTTATGCTGACTTTCAGATTATTATCCAGTTCAAAGTACTGCTCTCCGGTTTTCCTAAAGTCAGATGACTTGCTGTAACAGGCGATATTACTGGCCCATGTGGTTTGAGACGCAAGAATAAGAGCTGCTGTAAGAGCGAGTTTTTTCATTATTATTATTCCCTTAACTGTTTTTATTATCCGGGCATTATTATCAGCCTTTTCAACAGAGCAAACAGTTGCTTGTGCGACGTGCTGTATCGGGCTGCGGTGCAATCAGGTGGATGGTTATAAACCAGCAGGCTATCGAGGCCGTAGTTATTTGCGCCTTGGATATCGGCAATCTCACTGTCCCCAACGACCAGTGTCGTAGACGGTTCTGCTCCTACGCTTTTTATTGCTTGTTCAAAAGCCAGAGGGCTGGGTTTTCTGTAGCCAATGGCACAGGACCAGATCGCCCGATCGAAAAACTTTAAAATACCGCGATGTGCCAGATCGTTCCAGAATACTTCTTCCGGGCCTGTAGCATTGGAGAGTAATACCAGAGTCACGCCTTGATCTTTCAGAGAAGAAAGCATGGCTTTTGTGTCGCGGTAGAGTGTTCCAGAGGCGCAGAAATGCTGAAGGTGCGCTATGCCAATGGCCTGTGTAAATGGTTCATCAAACTTCTTAAAAGCCTGTTCCCAGACCTCCAGCCAATCTGGCTGTTCTTTCTGATCTGGGGTATAGAGCCGAAGGATTTGTGCATCCAGCTCTTCGCCAATGGTTCTGGCGTTCCTTGAAGGAAGAATGGCTTCAAGGGAGGCGGTTAAGGAACCAACCTGACACAGTGTGTTGCCGTAATCAAAGATAATAGTTTGATACATCAGGGTATAAACGAACCGAGATTGTTTTTGGCAAGTGGAGTTATTTGGATATTAGGTTTTTGTTTCTCTAACTGATCAATGATTTCCCGAACAAAAATTCTCTGGCTATTGCTGAAAAATATCTCGTGCATATAGGGATATTCACCCTCGAACACAAGAATGTTCTTGTTGTAATGAACTTTAATGACTCGATCTAAATCAACCTGCGGGCAGTTATTCTGTCGGCAGTCTCCATAGCGGATAATGTTCCCTTGCCATTCAAAAATAGGGAATTCCTGCGACCGGCTGCGGATATAAAAAATTAATATGAGTAGCGCAGTAAAGCCAAGAGAGGTCAGGAGCAGCCCAGTGAAGGTTAATTCATCTATGCGACTAAGCTGAATTGCTAACGCTACACAGGCTAAGAAATTAACATAGCGAAATGACACTTTTTGCTGCGGTAGGGTGGTATCGGTGATGATCATTGTTGAAAGTTCAACTCTGTTATTTTGATTAATATTTTAGGTCTTGCACGCAGTATTTCTCATATCCACGCTACCGCTGATCAGTTGCACAATACCCAAGGCAACTAACTTTGATTTTCGATTGTGAAAATAATTATTCCGAGATTTATAGATGGGTTGGTTTATGGATTGATTTCTGGGATGTCTTTGGGGAGCTCTACCCAGTCGACCTTGTTGTTTGTATAGACTTGAATATTTGTTTTTAATCGTGGTGACTCGGTTATATTGCCACGAGATACGTATGTATGGTTCGGGAATTTTTTATTATTTACTGCGTGGATAGTTGATCCGCATTTCTTACAAAAACATTTTGAGAAGTGTTCAGTTGCATTATATGTATGTAAATGTTCTGCTCCGGAGATAATGCTGTAATCTGATGATTTGAAAATCACCCATGGACTATAGTCGGCACCATTCATTGCTCTGCATGTATTGCAGTGACAATTTAAAACGATAAAAGGCTTAGCCGATGCTTTCCACTCAATGCTGCCACATGAGCACTTTCCACGAGTCTCCATCATAGTTTTTATTACCGTTGTGATGATGTTTAATATGCGCTAGGTCTATAGCGTGCAAACCTTAATAAGTTGCGCTTCAGGTATCGCTTTGATTTATTTTTTTTGGTGCAAGCTGTTTATGCATGTCAGCTTTTGTTGCGTGATGGCTCATAGCTTTCGTAGCGCGGTAAGTCTGAATCTAGATCGTCCCAAGAAGCTTTGGATGTGACAAAGTTATGTGATATTGGACGCTCATTAATTTCAGAGTCCAGTATGCCGAGTCGAATTCTATATTTATTGGGGTTTCCCGAATTTGAACTGAACACTGGCGAACCACAATTTTTACAGAAATACCGTCTTTTTCCAGAAACTCTCTCATAAAACTCGAGTTGCTTATCTTTATCGAGGATTACAAAGTCTTCAGTATTTATAAATCCATTTGTCGCATAAGCTGTACCAGTGGCCTTACGGCATAGTGAACAATGGCAGTGTATTATATCTGTGATATGGCCATTCAGTTCAATTTGAATAGAGCCACATAAGCAGCTTCCTTTATATTTATTCATTTTATTTATTTTTCGAATTTGTTTAGTTGGAGGTAAATGTTGACGCTGATGATTTGTGGCATCTAACTCGTCCCACGATCGAGCTGAGAAATACCATGATCACTTGTTAGGTGCTGATCCACACAAAAAGCAATAATAATATAGCTACTGCCAAATAGGGTATTGGTGAAATGTACCATTTAATCGGTGTGTTACGTGAGCTTATAACTCGCTCTCTTATTTTTTCTCTGGTTCCTTTATCAGGGAAAGCTATGTTTGGAAACAATAGGCAAAACAAAGAAAAAACAAGAAGGGTGATGCCAAATGAATAATCCAGATACGTCAATATCATTCCTAGAACAAGAATAAATGTTAATGCTTTTTTATCTGAGATCTTCATAAATAACATTGTATTTTGTTTATTTATGTATCTAGTAATGGTAAAAGTATTGGATTCTTATTGCTACTCGGTTCAATTAACTCAGTTGCTAAAGTTTTGTATGGTGCCTGACGCTTGGTTCAGGTTTCGTCATTTGGATTTTTTGTTGGGTGTCTCTGAACTTGATAATGGCATCCTGATTTTAGGATTCTTTAATAAAATATTTTTAAAAAATCTATCGCTTTGGTATGGCTACTACTTGTTGATTGTCTTCATAGATTATTTTTCCAGGTTTATCTGAGTTGTTTTCACAAACCTCAAGACCACAAGCTTGTAAAATTGGTATGATGACTCTTACTTTTTTGATTGCTTCAATTGCTGTATTTTTGAACCAGTAGACGCTATTCTTATTTTCACCTAGCTCAAAGATTACAGGTGTAATTAGATGTTTTTGAAACCAATTTAAACAGTCATCAAATGATTTTTTAAATTCAATTGGAATTTCGTCGTCTTTTTTTAATTTAAATGCTGCGCCCAAAACACCCTGATCTACTCCAGAGTTTTTATTTTTATAATTTACTGTAAATCGAGTATACATAAATGCACCTGATGATATTTGAACAGCTAATGCCGCGCACAGTGGCTGGCGAAGCTGGCGGTTTTTGTGCGAATAGCACAAAAAGTGACAGGTTTGACAGTCCGTTGCTGCGCCTTGTTAAGTGCATTTTTACCTGCTGTATTTTACCTTATTGAGTTTATCTTTAAGGATATATGTCTCTTCTAGATCAATATCGTGAACGTTAGCCAGAGCACATACATAATATAAAATATCATTGAGTTCTTCAGCGATCGAACCCTTAATATTGAACTCTGTAGGCTGGCCTGACTTTTCCTTTCTAATTGCTTCGGAAAGCTCGCCTACCTCTTCGATCAGTTTCATGAAATATCCCGGCTTGTTTTCGAGATTAAAATCATGTTCCTTAATGGTCTCTTGTATTTCAGATAATTTCATTCACATTCTCGATGTATGCGTGCACTTAACAGTTGCTTATATGGCGTTCAGTATCGAATTGGGATGCACGTAAACTAGCAGTCTATCAAGACAGTAATGATTTTCACTCTGAATACCCGCCACATCAGTACCCCAGCTACCAGTGTATAAAATGTTACCCACGCTACCGCCGGTCAGTTGCACAGTACACCAGGCAGCCAACTTTGATTTTCGATTCTAAGAAATAATTATGCCGAGATTTGTAGGGGTATGTAAGGGGTTACGGTAAAACCAATCTCTGCTGTCTCAACGTGAATTGGTGAAAAATTATGCTTTATCAAGCTGATACTCATAGGGGATTCTATTTTCAGGTTTATTTATCGTGTGTCATAACCACGACCTTAGTACGTGGTTATGAAAGGTTATAAATGTACTATTCATCATGGTCAGGGAGGTAGTTTTGCATAACGCCGTGAATAGCCTGGTTAAACCATGTAAAGGCCTGTTCCGGGGAGCAGTTGGTATCGATAAGCATTGCTTCCAAACAATCACTCTGCATATACAGAAAGTAAGCCAGATGGTGACGGGTCTCGTCATCAATATGTACACCAACCCGGTATAGCAAGCTGGAAAGGGTGCTGACAATAATATCCCCATGCTCTTGCTCAATTTCCGTTAATTCCGGGTAAAGCGCCATACCTTTCTTCAGTTCATCCTGAAAACGGCTGTCGAGTTCAGAATGGAGTTCAGCCTGAAAAATAGCAGGCAATAGCTCTGCGGCTACCTCATAGAAATTACGACCATTGGTCTCGTCCGTATCAAACCCGACGACAACGTCCCGAACACCCTTCAGCCAGCGTAAATACAGTTCGTTAAGAATGGACTGTTTGTTGGGGAAGTATTGGTAAATTGACCCAATCGACATACCTGAGCGTCTGGCAATATGGTTGGTCGTTAATTGCTCCAAACCTTGCTCAGTCAATATCAAACGCGCTTCATCAAGGATGCGCTCGACCTTTTCCTGTGAGCGTTTTTGGCGGGGTGACTTTCTTATCGCCACAGTGCGCATATTGGTAGTTTCTGTCGACAATTGACTCTCTCCGTAGAGCGCTTAGCTGTTCTAATGCGAAATAAAACATTTTTACCGTCCAAAAGACAAATGTGAGTTGTGGCTCGCATATTGACCCGTTCAATATTTTGCACATAAGATATGTGAGCTTAAGCTCGTGTTTTGATGTTGCCGGTTTCACCTGAACCGGTTCTTGGGCTGGCAATGAATAAAAATAAAAAACATAAAAATAACAATGGATCCCTCACAATGATTAAGCACACATCCGCATCGCTGGCTGCCGTTATCGCCGCTTGCTCCGGCCTTGCCCAGGCTGGTGGTTTTGAAGGTGACTCACTGCCAATCGACCAGCTTTTTGTTGAGGGGAATAACCTCAATATTTCTGGTGCCTATGTTAAGGCCTACGACACGGGGCGTTACGCTGATGCTCTTGGTGGAGGGAATGCCGGCAAGCCTTACGATAATTTTGTGGTTCCAAGGATGAGCTATAAGCACCAGTGGGATGAAAACTGGTCCTCTGCTGTGATGTATAACCAGCCTTATTTGCTAAAGGCTGACTACAAACAAGGCGCTTATGCTGGCCAGAAGGGTGAAATCAATAGCGATCAGTTGACATTTTTGGCCCGGTATCAGATGGAAAATGATATATCCGTTTACGGTGGTATCCGTATGCTGAAAACGGATGTGTCTGGTGAACTTCCTTCAACGCTTGTTCCTGGCGGTTACTCCCTCAAACTCTCAGATACGACAGACTATGGCTATGTTCTGGGGGCTGCATATCAAATTCCTAATATAGCCTTGCTCGCTTCCTTAACTTACACCACAGCAATCAAGCAAAAATTCAGCACTACAGAAACCAGTATTCTGGGAACGGCACAATCCAAAACAACCATTGAAATGCCGAAATCCGTGACCTTGGATTTTGAAACCGGAGTGGCTGCCGATACCTTGCTGTTTGCTTCCATTCGCTGGGTGGAATGGAAGGAATCAGTGATTGCACCAGAGCAGTATCAAATGCTTTTTGGTGAGCCGCTGAACAGCCACAAGAAAAATATATTTACCTATACTCTGGGGCTTGGTCATCAGTTGGATGAAAACTGGAGCCTGGCGGCTCTTGCCAGTTATGAAGGGAAAGACGGTGGCGGTGTAACAGCCCTGGCGACTACTGATGGCTATAAGAGCCTTGGTGGAATTGTCAGCTACAGCACTGGCCCTGTGACGTTAAGTGCGGGTCTGGATTATTACGTGGCGTATGGGGGTACCGATGAGCTGGGTACCCGCTTCAAAGACGAAAAAGGCGTCACCGGTCTGTTTTCGCTTGATTACAACTTTTAAATCATAGCCCGTGGGCCTCATTATCAATGGGGCCCGCAGCCTTTGTCATGATAAGAGTGAACAAAATAATGAACACACTCATCACCGGGGCCTCATGCAAACGACTGTTTGCCAGTGTTGCTATCTTGAGTGCCACCCTGTGTTTAACGGCCTGCCAGTCCATCTCGACAGAGGTTGATACCGGTTCTTTTGCGGATGCCGTCTATACCGATGCCAGAATCAAAACCATGGATACCACCCAGCCGTGGGCTGAGGCATTGGCGATTAAAGATGGACAGTTTGTTGCCGTGGGTAGCCAACAAGATATCAGTCGCTGGATTGGCCCCCAGACTGATCAAAAACATTTGGACAACAAGCTGGTGTTACCCGGGTTGATAGACTCCCATACCCATCCGGGGCTGGTTTCTTTTTTAGCTCAGGTTGCACCCATGCCGGATGAGATGTCCCATGACAATACACTCGCGTGGCTGGCTGATTATGCGGCCGACAATCCAGAGCTTCCCATCATTATGGGAGGCGTCTGGGATGCTGCGCAATATGGTGTGAAGGGGCCCCATAAAAAAGATCTGGACGCTATCGTGAATGACCGCCCGGTAATACTTATGGAGTATTGGGGGCACAGTGTCTGGGTGAACAGCAAGGCGCTGGAGGCCATGGGGGTTGATGACGATACCCCGGATCCTGTCCCGGGCGTTTCTGGCTTTATTCGTGACGAGAAGGGTGAAGCAACAGGCTGGGTTACGGAATTTGCGGCGATGCCTTACCTGTTCTCTGTCGTTAAAACCAACGACAACTTTGAAATGATTCTGGAGTTGTTTCTTGAGTCATTATCTTCTTATGGCGTCACATCTCTGCTGGATGCCGGTAATCTGGCCCATGATGACGAGACTTACAGTGTCCTGGCGAAAATGGATCGCGAAGGGCGATTGCCAGTGCGTTATGAGGGTGTTTACCACGTCTATCTGCCAGAGCATCTTGATAACGCCATCAGCGAGTTCCATCGTTTGCGTTCCCGCTATACCACGGAAAACCTGACGTTCCATACCATCAAGATCCATTATGATGGCATCAAGGAGATTCGTACTGCGGGGATGTCCGAGGAATATCTGGATGATCCCGGTAACAAGGGCGGGATTCTGGTCGAGCAGGATAAACTGACCCAGTTTATCCGTGATATCAACGATGAAGAGATTGATCTGCATATTCACGTTGTCGGGGACGAGGCGACAACGATTGCACTGAATGCCTATGAAACTGTGAAGAAAGAGCTGGGTGACAAGCTGTATACCCGCTTAACCCTGTGCCATCTGGAAATAATCAAACCAGAAGATATGGGGCGTTTCGTCGAGCTGGGAGTGGTTGCCAATTTTACCCCGCAGTGGCATGGCGACCCTATGCATTATCTTGATGCTGTTATCGGGGAGCGCAATAAACGGGTCTATGTTGCTCAGCCGCTTTTGGAGAGTGGTGCAACAGTGTCGTTTTCAAGCGATGTTATCAGTCCTGCAGAGTGGGAGCGTGCCAATCCGTTTCTGGGTATGCAGGTTGCTCATAACCGCCAGGATCTGGAAGGAGGCGTGAATGCTCCATTAATGGAACCTGTCTCGGAACGACTGACGCTTGAAGCACTGCTGACGGGCTATACCCGCAGTGGCGCCTACCAGCTGCGCAGAGAAAACAGCCTGGGCATGATCAAAGAGGGGATGAGTGCCGACTTTGTGGTGATGAACGACGACCTCTTCACCATGGATCGTTACAAAATTGCCGAAGCCGAAGCCAATATGACGGTGAAAGACGGTGAGGTTGTGTTTAAACGCACCTGGCTGGTGAATGTTCAGGAATGGATATTTGATCTGATGTATTAATGGCATCCGTAAGATTGCCATGCTAATGAATCCCGCTACGGTCATCCGTGGCGGGATTGTTAGTTATGCAAACCACTGCTCAGGCGCACTGATTATTCTCTCCAGATCCTGAAAAAACACACACAGCTGATAACCATCGGCAACCGCATGATTAGCATGTATGCCCACCGGCATAATGATTTTGTCGCCAACCGGGGTGTACTTGCCCCAGCCTATACGCGGTATCTGATCCGGCTTCTTGAGAGGAACAGGCGTGCCGACGCTGGTAAAGCGCAGCCAGGGCAGGCAGCTGAGAATAATAATGTCGTCACTTTCGCAAAGTTCGGACGAATCAAAGTTGATAGTAAAGTCGTCCGACTCCCGGGCCTGATCGAAGAGAGGCTGAGCCAACTCAAGAAAAGCCTTGAAGTCGCGCAGCCAGTTCATACGGATAAACCGGACATTCCTATCCTTGCCCAGCATGGTGGTTGCCACCCGCAGGTTTTGATGGCGGATGGTGTCGTTGCCTCTGATGCGGGTAGCCATCCACTCGGTCTGGTGGGCAATCCCCATAAAAATATGCATAAGGGCCAGATAGCTGCTGATGTGATGGTGCTCGCAATAGTCCAGCAGCGGATGGACTTCTACCTCGGCACACACATGGGTGTAGGGGTAATCCATCTGGTTAAAGAAGGCCAGCTGCTCGGAGCGACTTTGCATAAAGGCTTCCTGCGGGGAATTTGTCGCTAAGCATAGCAGCGGCTCCATAAGCTGTTATCATCCGGATTTGTTTCGCCGATTTCCGGAGTTTATGGATGCCGCATTTCCGTTTTCGTGCCATAGCCCCTGAGTATGTCCAGCAGCTGTCCCAGCCGCTGGTGGATGAGCTTCACACTTTGATGGAGAGCCCTGAAGGGGACTTTACCATTGAGCATATTCCGGCCAGCTTCTTCTTTGCCGGTCAGCCTTCTGATGCCTATCCATTTGTTGAAGTGCTCTACTTCGATCGCGGGCAGGCGGTTCAGGATGAGATCGCCCGTGTTATCACCCGCCTGGTACGTGAGGCCAATGGTCAGCCGGAGCAGGATGTTGCGGTGATCTTTACCCATCTGCAGCCGGTGAATTATTACGACAATGGCGAGCATTATTAAGCTAATGTTCTCATTCTGTCGTCTGTGAATCCGTTTTCAGGTTTTGGCAGTACAAGTCTTTGTTCAGACAAAAGCACAAGCACGAGCAGCAAAAGAATCACAATCAGGAGCGTTTGCTATGAGCGAGAATTCGTCCAGCACTTACACCCCACCGAAAGTCTGGAAGTGGGAGCAGGGCAATGGTGGCAAGTTTGCCAATATCAACCGCCCGGTTGCCGGTGCAACACACGACAAAGACCTACCGGTTGGCAAGCATCCTTTGCAGCTTTACTCACTGGCCACTCCGAATGGGGTGAAAGTTACGGTTATGCTGGAAGAGCTGCTGGCTGCGGGTCATGTTGATGCTGAGTATGATGCCTGGATTATTAATATCCTCGAAGGGAGTCAGTTTAGTTCCGGCTTTGTTGGCGCCAATCCCAACTCCAAGATTCCGGCGCTGGTGGATCATAGTGTTAACCCGCCTCAGCGTGTTTTTGAATCGGGCTCGATCCTGTTCTATCTGGCGGAAAAATTTAATGCCTTTCTGCCGACGGAACCCGCTGCACGTACCGAATGCATGAACTGGCTGTTCTGGCAGATGGCGAGTGCCCCGATTCTGGGTGGCGGTTTCGGCCACTTCTATGCCTATGCTCCAGAGAAGTTCGAGTACCCGATCAATCGTTTCACCATGGAAGTGAAGCGTCAGCTGGATGTACTGGATCAGCATCTGGCCAACAATACTTTTCTGTGTGGCGATGAGTACACCATTGCCGATATGGCCGTTTGGCCATGGTATGGTCAGCTGGTTATGGGTGGGCTGTATGAAGCGGCGGAATTTATTGAAGCCGCAGGCTATACCCATGTTCTGCGTTGGGCAGAGAACATTGCCAGCCGTCCGGCTGTGAAGCGTGGACGCATAGTCAACAAGGGCTGGGGCAACCCGGAGGAACAGCTGCCGGAACGCCATGATGCTTCAGATTTTGATGCGTTGAATCAAGGCTGAGTCTAGAGATCATCCTCCGAATCCGATTCAAGAATTGGAGGGTGTGTCATCTGCTTCCTGCCAACCGGCATTCGTTTATTGGCAGCGCTGATCCTGGACACTGTTGGTAACGGCGGGTTGCTGCTGTCATAGTCATCATCTGACTCGGACTCTGACAGCGGCCGCCCACTGATCGAGTGGCGGGAGTAACGCTGTGGCCTCGACGGTGGTTGTGGGCGTGGCGGTTGGTAATCCCAGTCCATCCCATTTTCCTCTTCGCCTGGTGTCTGTGGGCAGCTTTCTTCATAAACGACTTGTTCCGTCGGTGTTGTCGATGACGTAGGTTGATAGAACACCGGGGCCGGAAACAAAGGCTGTAATGGCGCATGTTGGGTGTGCAATGGCAACAGCGAGCCTTCTTGCTCAGGCAGGGCATGCTTGCCATGCTGGAAAGTCAGCAGCCAGTCCCGCCAGTTGATAGGTGTGTCATGGAGTGTCAGATTCACCTGCTTGTTGTATTGCGCCATATCCAGCAGCAGAGCCAGCTTGTGCTTGCGGGCTTCATTTAGGCTGCTGTTAGAACCAAACAGGTAGCCCATGATGGTGGAAAAGTATTCGGAGTTCAGTTTGTCCTCTCGCCCGACATTAAATTCCCTGCTCAGATCCACTGTGGTCTGGGGATACCAGATCCGCTGAAAGGTGATAGCCAGCCGCCAGACCTGATCCGGAATGCCACAGCCGGCGGGTGGTGGCGTATCATCCTCACGGTCAACACTTTCAATCATCGCTGACACAACCTGGGGGCCGTGATTCCCAAACAGGCGTACACCCTGATCGATAATGGTTTGCTGATCGTTGGCAGCCACGCCCATATCCCGATGATGCATAGCCGGAGCTTGCACCGGCAGATTCCCCATCAGCAGGAAAATATCAGTCTTCAGCCCGGCCTGAATGGTACGGCAGGCAATAAACTGCATAAGAAAATGTTTTTGCTGACCGGTAAGCGGTGAATGATTGGCCAGAGCTGTTTTGCATAAAAACAGAGAGGTCTTCACTTCTTCCGGGCAGACAAGGCCAAAGCTGGCCGCCTGCTGCTGCCACATAGCCAACAGCAGATCCTGAGCCTGCGATGAAAGGTGAAGGCCTCGCTGATGTCGCAGGTCAAGCAGATAAATCACCGTAATCAGCTGAGTAATGGCGGGCCATAAACGGCCGGACATCTCCGTGTTAAGTGGACAGTCCAGGCGCTGGTAGTGCATCCAGGGCAGCCAGCTTTCCGGGCATAGATAAAGCGTGTTGTCCGGGATCAGATGTTGATTCCAGCCCACAGGGAAGCGGTCACACCAGTCTCTGATCCGAACAGGAATGGGGGGTAGAGGTGGTGGGCTGTCGACAGCTCTGGGCTGGCTGCGTTGCTTTTGTTTTGGTTTTTTGTGCCGGGGAGGTGGTGGCTGGAGCCTTTTTGTCCCTTTACCCTTTGCGACACTGCGGCCCTGACTCGTTTTGCGGGCCACTGGCAGGCTGAGAGGCCGCTGTTTGCCGGGCCTGCTTTTGCTATGCACTCTGGTGTCATGCAGCGCTGTTCTGGGTATCTGTTCCATACACCATCCCTGTCGAAACCCGCCAAGCCGATACTGCCGGGCACAAGCCGCAGCATCCCCGTTGTTTTGACCGGTAATAAGGAAGACAGTTCCGGCACTTTCCCGCTGTCCGCTTGTCCAAGCGGTTAGACTTCTGCCAGGGATTGCAGGATGAAAATGCATAACGCCCCACGTTCGGCTTTGAAGACAGGTTTTGGGAGGATTGCCAAACGGTCAGGCCGTATCGTTAAGCCCACCGCCGCCCGGCCGCTGTGGCGAAAGACTGTGCGCCAGTTTCAGACTCTCCAGTGGCAGTACCGACAGCCGGGGCGGGTTGAGAACCCCGTCAGGCCGCAAGTCGCCCATCAGCACCCACGATCTGTGATGCCGATGTCGGTGGAGCCCGAGCTTCAAGAGCCAGAGCTTCAAAGAGCATCTTCTCCTGTATCCCCTCAACTGAGCCGTTGCTCCAGCTCATCCAGCAGCTCAGGCTGTGAGCTGGAATCGGATATGGAAAGTGAGGCATGTACGCCATCTTTTCAGGGACAAATCGTACCCGAATCTGATGATGATCTGTGCTTTCTCTCCGGTGAGGATTGGTTTGATACCGAATCCCTGTATTGGAATCAATCCGAATCGTCTCCCTTTGGGCCTGACCTGACTGAGGAACCTGTTAAGAACCTGCCGGTTTCTATACCACTTAACAAACTTCCCCAATCTATTGTTGGTCAGGGCATGGATGATCAAAGCCCAGATGATCAAGGTAGTATCGCCTGCTCAATGTCTGTCGATGAGGGTTATGGCAGCAGTGCCGGTTCCTGCTGGTACTCGGATGTGCCGGAGTGGATTGGAACTCCGGTGGAATACCGACCGGCGGTGGAGGCTCTATTACGCCTACCGGCCCATGAGCGGGAAGGGCGGGTCTCTGATTGGTTGTCCCGGATGCCGGAACCGGTCTCCCTGACCGAGCTGCGACAGGTGATGGAGCTCAGTCAGCAGTATGCGCTGGTGGATGTGGGAGCAACCACCAAGCGCTTCAAAGAGCGCATGGTTGAAACCCGGAATGCCGATATTCAGGATCAGCTGAAAGCCCTGACGGAAGAGGTGTTGCCCCAGGATTCACGGGATGAGCGGCAGCATCGGGTGCTGGTGAAGGCAGAAGCCGCCCGGCAGTTGAAGTTTGTCCGCTGTGATGACCGCTGTTATTTCTGGCTGGCTCTGTGGCTGTCCAGCCAGACCGAAACCCGCAAATCCTATCTGGTGGAAGTGAACTATTGCCAGCCGGCCGGTTATACCGGTAAAACCCCCAACCATTATTTGTTGCTGATTCCCCCGGCCGATTTCCGGCAACGGCTGAATCTGGACCAAACCCATGCGTTGATGCAGCAGGGGCAGCTCAATACGGACTTGGCCGAAACTCTGGCGGAGGCTGGGTTTGTAATGGTCGATCCCACCACGCTGACCGTGCTGCCGGTCACCAGTGATAACCTGTCCCGCCATCTGGAGATGGTGGCCCATATTTATGGTTTCCGTCATCAGGGTGAGCTGTCTTTATCGGTGGTGGAACGCTGCACCAAAGCCTCTGTGGTAACGGGCGAGCAGCGTCGTCAGGCGAAGCAACAGGCCCGCCAATTAATTCCTCTGGCGGCCTTGCTGGCAGCAAGAGACAACACCGGTTATGTCGATCATCTGCAGCGACGAATGAATGTTCTGGGCCTGACACCGGCTGATATCTGGCCGGATAAGATCAGCCCTCAGGCGCCGTGGAATCATTCGGTTGTGTATTGTCTGCGGGATCTGTATCCGGAGTCGGACAGAATCCGCAATCTGATTGTTGATGATCAGCGCCCCAATGATTTTGATGTGATGGCCTGTTACCGCAGCGATAGATCGGAATACTGTGAGGCTCTGGCCCGTCAGACTATTCGCTATCTCAAGTTAGGCAAATCCACCAAAGAGTGCCTGAAGCGGATGAGCGAGCATGGCTTCCATGGTGATCATAAGGACGGCATCTGGGATGGGCGGGGCAATCCCTACCGGATTCCGGCGCTACCGGAGATTCCCAAGGCTTTTCATAACCAAACGGATTGGCTGGCTCTGGGGGAGCAAGGCCTGCGGGCCATAGGCGTTGAGCCGGAACGTTATGCGATGAGCCTCAAATCCTTGCTGGAGCGCCGAATGCAGGGCGTGAACACGGGCAGCGGTGGGGTTCACTCCAGCCTGACCTATGCCTATCGGGATATTTGGCTGGATCGGCCGGAGATTAAAACCGCAATCAAAGCCGTGGAAACCAATCGTCCAGCCCTGACCCGGCATCTAATCCATGAGAGTGGAGCCTGTGTGCCGGAGCATCTGCAAGATCTGGAGGCCTATCAATGGACACCTATAGACACCTTGCAGGTCTGTGATCCGGAAAGCATGGCCTATCGGCGGGCGATGGCGCTGTTTCTCTGCTCCGGTGGTGATGCCGAGGAGCTGGCTGGCCGACTGCAGGTGGCTGCATTGAGCCGCAATCCCGATGCCCATGACCGGACACTGGCGCAGGTGGAACTGCCGGCATTCTTGCGGACACAGTTCCGCCAGTGGTGCCCGGAAGCCGTACGCGTGTTGATGAAAGCCTGGGGCGTGCAGGAAGCCGATCCTCTGGTGCTGCTGGCCGAGCATGCCCGCAGTCTGTTTGATACCGATTATGACGGCGATACCGATGTCCTGATGAAGCGGCTCGAAACACGGCTGCGGCGTAATCCCCAGATATTCCGCTATACCCGGCTGGTACTGGAGGATGCCGGTGAGCAGGAGATGGCCCACCATCACTCAGCCCATCTGCGGGTGGTCTGGAGACTGGTTCAGACGACTTTGCCTCAACGGTTGCGTCGATCCATGCCTGCCGGTGTGCTTGAGGCGCTTCGTCCCCGGGATGATGATGGGCTGTTGATGATGAAGCCGGGCACCGCCAGTTGGAAGCGGGGCGTGGTCAGGTCTGTTCGCCGTGGTCTGAAACAGGGGCACAGCCTGACCGCACTGGCCATACGGCTGAATCACAGCAAGTGCTATCAGGTGGATCATGAAGGCGATCTTGACCAAGGTAGCGCGGAAAGCGAGTGGACCTTTGCCTCTCTCCATGCCTTTCTGTTGGCACAGGGCTTTCCGTTAGAGAAGACCTTCCGCAAGTTCGGTGACAGGGCACTGGCGGCCAAGATTGAATGCGGGGTGTACCGGCATCAGAGGAAGGTCAAACGCTTCGATGGCCTGTTGCTGGATGGATTGTTGAGCCGAGGCTTTAAATCGGCCGACTTTTCCTCGGCCCGACTGAGCTGCCTTCGTCGGGTACTGACCCGTCCGGAAAATAACCCCCGCTACAAATCCGTGGCCAAACGTGATCTGCAGGCTCGTTTCGAGCAGTTAAAGCGACAGGCAAAAGGGCGTTAAGTCCGAGACCTTATTGTTTGCGCCAGGGCTTTTCGGGAAGAGTTTTACGGAGTCGGGCATGGACACCTTTGGTCAGGCTTTTGGTCTTGGCCTCAACCAGATCCACACCATAGAGAATAACCACGGTCAGTAAGGCCAGTTTTACCGCCGCAGCGGCATGACCGGTGCCGATCATGATGCCAATTGCCGCCAGCATCCAGATCGTTGCCGCTGATGTGACACCCACCACCGCACCGTCCTTGACCAATGTCACCCCCGCACCCAGAAAGCCAACACCGGTGATGACCTGCCCGATAATGCGTGAGGATTGTCCGGTTTCATCCTGAAGATAGAAGGCGCTGGTCAGGAACAGATAAGTACCGAGAGGAATTAGCGACGCGGTCCGAATACCGACCGGTTTACCACGTAGCTGTCGTTCGAGCCCAACAATAATGCCGCACAAAACAGCGGTGCCGATATTGGTCCAGGAAAAGGGAGAAACATCGGTCAGCCAGAACAGGCCCGCGGCAATATCCATATCGGTTCACGTGTATTTTGCAGGGTTACTTTCAGTGTATGCAGCTTTGTCAGAGCTGGGAGTGCCTTTTTTTCAGGCGTGTATTCTTGAAGGTTCTGCGATTTTTCTGGTGAGTCATAATCCCGGGCTGCATCAGGGAAAGCTCTCGACTGACGCTGTCGGTCAGATCAATCAGCTGCGCCTGAAAGGTCTCTTCCTGGGCGAGTGCCGTGATTAACGGTGACTTGAGTTTACAGGTGCGTTCGATGGGGGGGCTGGGTAGCAGTCCAAGCAGGTTCACCTGGCCATGAGTGGCATTCGCCTCCATGGCATCGATCAGCTGGGCCCTGAGGGTGGAAATATCACTGAATTTGGGGTCATCACACAGCTGCTCTATATGACTGGTGGCCAGTGATTCATAGAGAGTGTCCTGTTCTTCCAGATTCAGACCCGCAACCTTGGACGATGTTGGCTTCAACGGCGCCAGCATTTTCATCAGCGTATTGATAACCTGTCGCTTGCTTTCGGGATCAGTCGACAGGCTTTTGTGAATGCTGGCCAGATACCGCTCAACTGCCAGTGGGCGGCAACCGGGAATGGTCAGTAGTATCTGAGCCATCAATTCATCGAGCATGGCATTGAACTTCACTGCCCTGGAGCGCACTTTTTCAGAGAGGCTATCCCGTTCCTGACTGGCCAGCATGATTTCAGTTTTCATATCCCGGACGGTGGAGCTGTCGGCCAGCAGTGCGATCAGATACTGCTTTGCTGTGGCCTCACCAAAATGAATAACGGCTTCACGAAACAGGCTGACCATCAGTAAATTATCCGGGTCATGGCGGCCCAGACGAATGCGCAGCTCGTCATAGAGCTGATAGGCCCGGCTCAAAGGCTGGATAGCTGCAGCCTGCTGGCCTTTCCCCAATATGGTAAACATCTCGGTGATTTCCCGCTGGAACTCGCTATAAAGTTCGCTGTTCAGGGTAATCTGCAAAATAGACAGTTTGCTTTCCAGAGTGCGTGCAGAACAGGTATTGCCGCCAGTGAACTGGTTTTGGAAGTCAGTCAGAGCCTGAGCAACTTCTGGCTGCTGATGGGTTTGGCTTAGGCGCTGATCAAGCCACACCAGCGCCTGACGGGTGAGAAAATACTGACAATGACTGTCATGGGACTGAAGCAGCTGCAGCCAGCAGATCAGCTGAGAATTGAGTGTTTCCAGGCTACCAATGCCAGAAACCACAATAGTATCTGCGCTGTTGATATGGCTTTGAGCCACCTCCCAGTGAATATTACCCAGCAGGTGCAGGGTTTCCAGAGGCTCGATACGGGTCAGGATAAATCCCTGCAGACTGCAGCAGTTCTGCGGAAGTTCATCCAGATCATGGTTCAGACTCCGGTGTTTTTCCTGGGAAATAGCCCCGATTCTCAAGGCATCGTTGATACAGCTCTGGGTTTGGGTGCGGTAGAGCTGCCAGAAGTCGGCCAGCGGCTCGCAATGGAGATGCTTGTTGTGCTCAGGTACGGCATACAAGGTGATAGAACCATCAATCAGGGAGCGGTTCATGGCGGGAAAGCAGTCAGTCCGCTTTTGGAACTGCCCCAGCCATCTACGCATCTGCACCAGTGTCGGTGGGGCAGGGAATTTCGCGGTCGGGTCTTCAGTTGTTGTACTTGAAAGGTCGGCGCCACTGACCACCGGACTCAGTACCGGGGGCAGGGAGGTCTGGCGAGCCATCAGCGGCTTAAACGGCCGCTGGCTGGTGGTGCGGGAGGATGGGGGCTGAAACAGTGGCCGATTCGGCTTCTGATCACCCGTGGGCAGAGACATGGCCGGATTCAGTGTTTGCCCACGCTCCCGTGCAACCGTGGTTGGGCTGCCTCCACCGCTTAGTTGTTTGGCCATCACTCTCTCCGTAATCCCGTCATAGGAGCCTGCTACTAAAGTCGGTAGACAGCGAGCCTGAGCATTGGTTGAGGAGCGTCAGCAGGGCTGCCTGCTTTGGCAGAAGGGCTGCCTGTTTTGCCAGAAGAGCTGCCGGTTACAGTTTTTGTTATTTCTGCTGACTGACCCAGACAGTGCGGCTGACATTCGTAGAAAACCCTTGCCCTATAAGGCCTCTAGGACCTTTGTCGAATATCACAAATCGGAACTTTTCCTTACAGTCTGCTTCCAAGTCCCCAGAAGATATTCTTTATGGAGGTCGCGGGTATGCAACCAAATCATGACAGCACAGGACGTGCTCAAGCATCACAATCCTCTTCGTGGTTCGATTACGCCCGCGGTGCGGCCAGCTGGGCCTCATCTGCGATTTACGGCGTCTGGCAGGTGTCCGCGACTCTCGTTTCCTGGCCGTTTACCAAGCTGGGTGCGGATGCCTACATCGAATCCCGTCTGGAAGATCTTGATCCTTCCCGTCGGACGGCGCCTGCGAAAGCCCCAGTGGTTGAGCGTGAGATCAGCACGGCCCCGGTGACAGAGTCTGTTCTGCCTGTTGCGCCGGAAACGGTCAGTGTGACGGCCTCTGTGGATGTGAACGAGCAGCCGCAGTCTGAAACAAGTGAAGAGATGATTGTGGACGAGTTGCTGCTCGAGAGCATCAACAGCCAGGTTCCGGGTAACCGTCTGCAGAAGCAGAACTCCGTTGAGAGCAATGCCAGTGATTCCGATCTGTATATCCATAGCGACAGCGGCAATGACACGGACAGCGAAGCCGAGCTGTCGGATGAAGAACACAATCTGGTGATGTCTGGCCTGATGGCTCAGTCGTTGCCGCACACCCTGCGTCACTCCGAAAGTAACAGCTCTACCGACAGTGAGGGCTTTGATCTGGATGCGTCTCGCACCCGGGCGCAAACCCTGAATACCCGGGATCTTCGCAACTTGATGACCAAGAGTCTCAGGGATATGAATCAGCAGCAGGTCCGTGCCGAGGTCAAGAAATACAACAAGGGTCTGAAAGAAGAAGCGAAGCTTGATAGTGGCGATGACTCCGGGGTTGAAGACCTGGATCTGGGGGATGAGGGTGAAGAGAGCATGCTGCAGAGCCTGATGCCAACCCTGCAGAATATCCAGAGCCTGCCTCAGTCCAGCTCTCCGGAAGATTCCCTGCGCAGTGTGCTCAGTGCTGCAGAAACCACCAACAAGCTGGTGCGCAGCGATGTGGCCAGAGAATTGGATACCACCCGTAACAACAGTTTTATCTCCGGCCAGCTTAAGCGGAAAGAGTTTAAGGCTATTCCAAAATCCGAGCATGCCGAGCTGGCTGCCACTTTTGCCCGTACTCTGGGCGAAGTGGAGCGCTTTAACAAGAAGGTAATGCTGGAAGCTTTCAACCAGTTTATGAAGACCTATGTCTCCCGCACCCACAGGCTAATGCCAAAAGTGGTGAATCTGGCACGGGCGCAGCGGGTTATGTTGTCCCAGCCAGTGGTGCAGGGTGACTTTAAGACGATGAAGAAGCATCGCTCCATGAGTGATGACAAGGCCCTGCTGGAGCGTTTCTCTGGTCTGGTCGATGAAGTTGGCAAGGCAGTCTATGCCCCGATCTACGGTGGTAAGGCCAGCACCTGGCAGGAGCAGATCAATCAGCTGGATAAAGTACTGAACAAGGTGAACAGCTTTGACAAGATCACCAGTAAGAATGCTGGTCTTGTTGCTGCCATTCAGGATGATCTTCAGGTTATGGCTGGTCAGTTGCTGGATCGTCAGGAGCAGCTCAAAACGCTGCGGAAGAGTGATGATCGCAAGATGTCGGTGACCATGAAGCAGATCAACGCCTGGGAAGCCGATACTCTGGCTGTTCTGGAAGCCTTGCAGTCTGAATACGAAGCCAAGGCGGCGGCAAAGGCTGAAAAGCTCGATGGTGCCCAGAAGACGATCCACGATTATCAGGTGCGTAAAGAGCAAAAGAAATTCAAAAAGGCCTTCAATGATGTAGCCAAGCTGTCAACCAAACTCCATAGTGAGCTGGCCAGCCGTCAGGTGGCTGCGGATAAGGAAGGCGAGATTGAAGTCCAGGATATGGTCAAGCTGGTCAACAGCCATGCTTCTGCCCTGAGCAAAATTGTTCAGCCGTTCAAAGGTGGCAAAAAGCGCCTTGGTGAAACGGTGGTTGCGCGTCTGGAAAGCCAGTCTGAATTGGCCCACTGCTCATACAAGGTACCGGTGCGGGTCGATGGCAAGCTGCATACCTATACGGTGACTTATACGCCGGCCAAAGACTTTGATATGACCACCTCGGAAGGCGTTGTGATCAACGATCCGCTGAATCTGGATGGCCGCTTCCCTTGCTCCGCCAACCGGATGTCCAAAGATGGTCAGACGCTGGTTGTCGTTGAAGTGTTCGACAGCAAGGAACAGTTGGTCCGTCGTGAAGTTCGTGAAGGTACCATGGTTCCTTACCAGGAAAAGGATGAGAAGGTTCGCCATGCGATGACCGACAAGCGTCTTCTGCAGGGTGTGAGCCTGGTGGCAGCCGCCAACCTGGAACGCTATCCGGAGCTGGATGAGGCACTGTCGAACTCGGAAGAGCAGGAGCCGGTAGATATGAAGATGAACTATGTCTGCTACCTGTCTCCGGATCAGCTGCGCAAGCAGGGTGTCCATGAGAACGAGTACATGATGGTGCAGGAAACCCAGGAAGCGATGGACAGAATGTCCGCTGCCCCTCAGACCCTGACCTTTGGTAGTGGCACCAATGCCCGTAGTGCCAAGGTGAATCTGCAGCCGAAGATGTTTGTCTTCCCGGTGAATATGCTGGGCTTTAACGGCGCACTGTCAACGGCCTTCCGCACCTTTGAACTGGCGGACCAGATCAATGATCAGGCGATGGCCAAGCTGATTGGCAAGAGCCGTGAAGATAATGGTCTGCCTGGTGGTGAAGTGGGTGAATACCTCGCTTCCGAGGCCGGCCAGAAGCTGGCACCGGAGGCACGCGATGAGCTGATTGCCCTGTGCCGTGAACTGCGCTCGCATATCTCCTACCGCCAGTATCACCATGCCGGTGACCGTCCTTTCTACGGCCCATGGCTGGTGGATGAGATCGTCAACCGCATCGGCCAGGGTTTGATTGATGGCTGTAAGAGTGCCAAGGACCGTACCAATAATGCCAACAAGGCGATTATTGCCGATGCCTGTGCCGCCCATGCACGCCGCAAGCAGAGCCCTGAGGCTCCGGTCTGGTCGAACCTGACTCTGGGCAAGGACATCACCAGCCCAGAGATGATGGACAACCACACCAACTCCCATATCGCCTGCGGCGCACTGAAGCAGCAGATGGTGAGTTGTGGCCTGACCGGCTACAAGGTAGACGATACCGCCATCGGCATGGTTCACCCGACTATGTACAATACTCTGAAAGCGTCATAACCGCCGCTGGATAAACCTGCATTCGACCTTGGTCGGGTACTGTATGACGCAGTATCCGACCAAGGTCGAATTGTTTGGGAACCGCCCTTTCGAGATAGTGTCTAACAAGCATGTTAATGGAATAAACAGGGCTTTTAGAGTCTCGGGAGGCCAGAATGGAAAGGCAGAACAGCACCAACAGTGTAACCGGCAGTATTACCCAAACGATTACCAACAGTTTTTCTTCCTTGAAAGAAGGCAGCGGCAAGATGGTCAGTGGGCTGTGGGGCTGGACTGTCGGCCTGGTTGAGCCAGTTGTTAATCTATTCCGCGGCGCCAGTAAAATGGATATCGATCTCAGTGATCTGGCTGAGGATTATGATACGAATCCCCTGATTGCTCGCCAATTGAATGAAAGGAATGCCGAGCCTGCCCCGGAACTCAGTCTTATACCTGCGTTATTGAAGCGTCAGGACTCCTCCAGTTCCAGCTCCAGCGAAAACAGCAGTGAAGGCGGCGATCTGTTTGATCGTGACTCCATCGACAACTGGGAGCTGCCCCCGCGTGATCCTCAGGATCAAGGCATCAATATGGCGTTGGAGGGTGGTTTGACTCTGGCCACTATTCAAATGATGCAGCAGTCACCGGTTGATGAAATGTCTCTCAAGCCGCTGGCAACCAATATTGCTCAACAAACCATCTCGGAGCAGCAGCCTGAGCCCAAGGGCGGGATTTTGTTCAGCCCGATGGTGCCATTGACCCAGAATCCTGCCGCATCTCTGTGTGTGCGTCAGCTTCCTCAGCTGGAACAGGGTTCCTTAAACAGCCGGGGTAAAGATCGTGTGCTGGAATCGGAAGCTGTGGCCAATATGCATCAGGCCAGAAAGCGTGCCCACACCGCAGCAGCCCTGGTTAAGCCAAGTACACTGGCTGCAGCGCAGAAGGCCCGTGCCAAGGTTCAGGAAGCCACCACAGTAACAGCCAAAGTCGAACAGTCGGTGGTTGAACAGCAGGATACCTTTGTTCCTGAAGAGCTGATCGATATTACCGGAAAAGGTCTGGCTGCCAACGACACGACAGTGGTGTTGGATGCGATGGGTGACTATATCGCAGCCGTAACCCGCTTTGTGAAAGACAAGGAAACCGTGTCACCGGTACAGCAGAAGCTGATGCGTGACTCTTATCTGGAACTGATGGCCCACTATCAGATGCTGTATATGTGTGCCAACCATGTAGAAGGTAAGGCGCTGGGCATCAAGGGTGGCAAGAAGACTATGGCCACTATGGTTGATGTGCTGGAGCAGGTACGGATGGCCATTCGCAACCACGACTGGGAGATGGCCAGCCAGATCAATAATGTGTCCCGCCAGGGTATTACCAACTGTCAGTGCAAGGGCGAGTTTGTTGATGACAAATTCCTGAAGGAGACGGCCCTGGGTAAAGGGATGAATATCAAGATGATCTCTTTGTTTGGTGCTGCCAAGGATATTGCAGATATCAAGAAATCACTGGAGCAAAAACAGCAAGCGCTTGCAGAAGAAGAGGGCAAAGGCCCGGAAGAGCAGGATGCGAAGGAACTGGAAAAACTGAGAAAGTCTTGTGATACCTTGCAGGGCATACTCGATAACAAGCGCAGCGAGTTGGATGCTAATAAAGCCACTTTTGCTAAAGATGACGTCTGTCACCAGGATCGTCTGGTGGTCGATGTGATGCCGGTACTGGCTCACAAGATGCAGACCGAAACGACGGTTGTGCGGCGCAAGCTGATCAAGCAGACCGCACTGGAGCGTAACCGCAAAAAGTACAACTCTCCTAAAGAGGTCCTGGGCAAGGTACGGGACGATATTCGCACCAATTGTGAAACCAAGGTTCTTGGGCACCAGAAAAACGACAAGTTCTCTCCGGCCGAGATCAAACGCAGAACCGATGCGGAACTCGCTCAGCGGATGCAGACCCTCTGGTGTGGTTACAACGAAGTATTGATCAACGATATGGGTATTGAGGCTTTCCTGAAGCTGTCGGAAACCAAAAAGCTGACGGATAGTGATCGCGGTATTCTTCGGGATCATATGATGCGCAACACCCCGGTGAATATTCCACTGGCCCATAAAGAGAAG
The DNA here is from genome assembly GCF_900174585.1 of Parendozoicomonas haliclonae. GTDB lineage: Bacteria > Pseudomonadota > Gammaproteobacteria > Pseudomonadales > Endozoicomonadaceae > Sansalvadorimonas > Sansalvadorimonas haliclonae. The sequence continues at coordinate 48,215 of NZ_FWPT01000005.1, forward strand.
GTGATGGCTGTAGCCAGAGCCGAAGGTCTGATTGGCACAGGTGGTTGTTCCGAAGCGCAGCTGGCAGCTGAACTGCAGTTTGCTGTTTCACCGTTCCAGCCGGCATTGATGACCGCTCTGGCCAAACAGGAGCCGGAAACCTTTGTACGACTGCTGAATGCTGTTAAGCCTCAGCATCTGAATGCTCAGGAAATGCATGCGGCTTACACTGGCTGTCGGGAGCTGATGGGCCAGGAGACGATTGCTCCGTTGCTGGCGCAAGGCAAATTGGGTGAATACGGCCTGCAGGCCGAAGAGGTTTGTCCTGAACTGACTGAGGACCTCTTTGATCAGGTAGAAGGTGGTATTAAGCAGCAGCTGGACGTCATGCGTGGTGAAGATGGTACCGATCCACGTTCACCACAGTACAAGACCATGAACTTCTCAGATCCTGCCCAGCAGTTAATGGTGGCCCTGAGCTTTGCCTACTACACCCTGGCGGGCGTGCAGTCGGGATTTGCCGTACTGGGCACTGAAGATGCCGATGATCTGATGGAACAGCTGATGGTTGTTGCTCCGGCCAAGGAAGTGCTGACAGCAACTGGACAGGAAGTTCTGCTGGCCAACGAGCCTGACTTCACTGGTGAGGAATCACAGCGTCGTCTGGTGTTCTGTGTTGATGGCGTGCCCGGCAAAGGTGCCATGAACACGGATAACTTCCAGGTTCGCGGTGGTCGTCATATCGATACCTTGCTGGAAAGGAAGAAGGCCAGACAGTAATTGCGCTGTCCGGCTTTAAAAACGGTAGTTGTCGTTAGGGCATCTGCCGTTTTTTATTGTTTGCCTCTCTGCGCAATAACTTTCATTAATCTTTCACTGCGCTGACATATTTCCCTGCCAAGTTGTTTTAAGTGCTTCCCATTCCTCATGGATTAGCCGGGCTGTTTACAGGCCGTTGAGGAAAACTTATCACGACAAAAGGACTGACAAAAGGACTGACAAATGGCGGCGAAATCACCGGTGATTAATGAGTTTGTCTTTGATCATAAAGGCACGGACACCAATGAGTTTATTGAAGTGTTGGGCGATCCGCTAACGGATTACTCCAACCTCTGGCTGCTCACCATAGAAGGCGACAGCTCCAGCTCAAACCTTGGAAAAATTACCAACGCCTTCCAGTTGGGTTCCACCGATGAGGGTGGTTTCTGGACCATCGAAGCCAATAACCAGCTGCAAAACGGTACAGAAACCATTTTGCTGGTTGAGGGTTTTACCGGCAGCAAAGGCGATTCCGTTGATACCGATCTGGATGGAGAGCTGGATAGCAGCCTGCCATTCACGAACGTTGTTGACTCCGTTGCCAAACTGGACAGCAATGGTCAGGGCTTTACCTACAGCCCGGCTGTTTTAACTCCGGGCTTTGATGGCATCTCCTATGAAGTGGGCGGTGCATCCCGGATTAATGGCGAAGATACCGACACCGCTAACGACTTTGTCCGCAATGATTATGATGGCGATGGTCTGCTGGACGGCGCGCCTGCAGCCGAAGAAGGCGAAGTCATCAATACTCCGGGAGCGGCGAATGATGTGCCGGACAGCACTGGGCCCACAGACCCGACCGATCCAACCGGCCCGGCGGTAAAAGCCATTTACGAGATTCAGGGCCGAGGTCACACCTCAGAATACGTGGGGCAGCTTGTTGCCACGGCCGGTATTGTGACGGCTGTGGATGCCAACGGCTTTTATCTGCAAGGTGAAGGGGATGGTGATATCGCCACTTCCGATGCTCTGTTTGTGTTTACCAACAGCACGCCAACCGTTTCAGTAGGCGACAGCATTACTCTGAAGGGCGAAGTTGCGGAATATATTCCCGGCGGTGCCAGTACCGGCAACCTTTCCACGACACAGCTTACCAGTATCAACGATCTGGTTGTTGTCAGTTCCGGCAATGCCTTGCCGGATGCTGTTGTAATCGGTGAGGGCGGTCGTGAACTGCCAACCGAGAATGTTGACGACGATGGTCTGACTTCCTATGACCCTGAAACCGATGGCATCGACTTCTTTGAAAGTCTGGAAGGGATGCGCGTCACGATTCAGGATGCCAAAGCCGTTTCCGCAACGAACAAGTACGGTGAAATCTTTACCGTCGCGGACAATGGCGATAACGCAACCGGTACCAACGACCGTGGTGGGCTTGCGCTGGGTGAGAACGATCTGAACCCAGAGCGGGTTCAGATCCAGTTTGATAATGATCTGCTGCCCGGAGGTCAGGTTGATGTCAATGTTGGGGATCAGCTGGGTAATGTAACCGGAGTACTGGATTACAACTTCGGCAACTATGAAGTGAAAGCTACAGAAGCGATCACTGTGACACCCAGCGGCTTGCAGAAAGATATGACTGCGCTGACCGGCTCTGCGAATGAACTCACGGTTGCCAGCTATAACGTTGAGAATCTGGATGCTCAGGATGCGGATGCCCGCTTTGAACAGCTGGCCCAGCAAATTATTAATAATCTGGGCAACCCGGATATTCTCGCCCTGCAGGAAATTCAGGATAACGATGGTGCCAGCGACAGTGGCAACCCGTCTGCTGATCAGACCTGGCAGAAACTGATTGATGCTATCGAAGCCGCCGGTGGCCCGAGCTATGAAGTGGTACAGCTGGACCCGGCCAATAATGCCGATGGTGGTCAGCCCGGTGGCAATATTCGGGTGGGTTATCTCTATAACCCGGACCGTGTCGACTATGTCGAAGACTCTGCGGTTAAACTGACCGACAGTGCCTTTGATGGTACCCGTAAGCCTCTCTATGCCCAGTTTGAGTTTAATGGTGAAACCGTTGATCTGGTCAATGTGCACCTGTCGTCCAAATATGGCAGTACGCCGGTCTATGGTGCCGAGCAGCCATTTATCAATAATGGCTATGAAGAACGTATGGAACAGGCGCAGGCCATCAATAATTTTGTCGATGGGATTCTGGCTGAGAATGCTGACGCCAATGTGATGGTGCTGGGTGATTTCAACTCTTTTGAGTGGGAAGGTCCGGCAGATGTTATTGAAGGTGAAGATGCGGAAAACGTGATGACCAATCTGATTGATGGTCTCTCGGAGAATGTGCACACCTACAACTTTCAGGGCAATGCCCAGGTGCTTGATCAGGTGCTGGTCAGCAATAATCTGGCAGGCAGTGCCGAGCTGGATATTGTTCATATCAACAGCGAGTTTGCCGATCAGGCCAGTGACCACGATCCGCTGGTGGCTAAGGTGACCATTGGTGAACCGGCTGTCGAAGACGACACCTTCACTCTGCAGATTCTCCATGCCTCGGATCTGGAAGGTGGCGTTGAAGCGATCGGCAGTGCTGCCAACTTTGCCGCCATTGTTGATCATCTGGAAGACACCTACAGCAACAGCATTACTCTGTCCGCCGGTGATAACTACCTGACTGGCCCCTTCTTCTCGGCCTCGGAAGACCGTAGCGTGTTCCGTGACAGTGACGTCTTTAACGACTTTTACAACAGTCTCTATGGTCTCTCTGGTGATGAAAGCTATCAGGGCCTCCGGGAAGGCGGCGGTCGGGTGGATATCTCCATTATGAATGCCATTGGCTTTGATGCTGCGGCACTGGGCAACCATGAGTTTGATGTCGGCACTTCTGTGCTGGCTGATCTTCTGGCACCGCAGTATAAAGGTGACGGTCTGGCGGATGATCGCTGGGTGGGCAGTCAGTTCCCATATCTCAGCGCCAATCTGGATTTCAGTAATGATCCGAACCTGAGCGGGTTGGCGACGGATGAGATTCTGCCTGCGGATGCGTTCCTGAGCGGTCCTGCTCAAAACGGGCAGAGTGTTCCCAAGATTGCTCCGGCGACCATTCTCGAAGAAGGTGGTGAGAAGATAGGCGTCATCGGTGCTACTACACCACTGCTGGCTCAGATCTCCTCACCGGGTGGAACCACCGTCAAGAACGGCGATGATCCTTACGATATGCAGGCGCTGGCGGATGTGCTGCAACCCTATGTCGATCAGCTGATGGAACAGGGAGTGAACAAGATTATTCTGGTCTCTCACCTGCAGCAGATCGCTCTGGAGAAAGAACTGGTGCAGCTTCTGCATGGCGTGGATGTGGTGATTGCCGGTGGCTCCGATACTCTGCAGGCCGACGAAACCGATGTGCTGCACGACGGCGATACGGCGGTTGAGGACTATCCGTTTACCACTACCAATGCCGATGGTGATCCGGCGGTTATCGTGAGTACCGATGGTCAGTACAGCTATGTGGGCCGGCTGGTGATCGACTTTGATGCCGAAGGCAGGATCATTCTTGATGAGAATGGTGAAGCGACCGATGTAGACGTCAGCGGTGCGTATGCGGCTACGGATGACACGGTTGAACAGCTTTGGGGTTCTGAGGATGCCTTTGCCGAGGGCACGAAAGGTGATCTGGTTCAGGATCTGACCGATGCCGTGCAGGATATTGTTGAGGAGAAAGACAGCAATATTCTGGGCCGTACCGATGTGTTCCTGGAAGGGCGCAGGGAAGAGGTACGTACTGAAGAGACCAATATCGGTAATCTGACTGCTGATGCCAATCTCGCCGCTGCCCAGGCTTACGACAGCAGCGTGATGGTTTCGATCAAGAATGGCGGCGGTATCCGTGCACCGATCGGTTCCATTGTGGGCGAGGCCGATGGCAGCTACAGCGAGCAGCCTCCGGAGGCAAATCCGGCCACCGGCAAACAGGCCGGGGATATCTCCCAGCTGGATATCGAGAACACCCTGAAATTCAATAACGGCCTGACACTGATGACTCTGACCGCTGAACAGCTGGTCGCAGTGCTGGAGCACGGTGTGGCTGCATCTGGCGAGGGCCAGACTCCGGGCCAGTTTGCCCAGGTTAGTGGTATCCACTTCAGCTTTGATACGACGCTGGAAGCGGGTTCCCGTATCCGCTCTGCTGCGATTGTTAACGAGCAGGGTGAGATCGTGCAGGTGCTGGTGGAGAATGGCGAGCTGGCTGTTGCAGCGGATATGGCGATCCGGATCGTGACACTCAACTTCCTGGCTGATGGTGGTGATGGTTATCCGTTTGCGGAAGGAACCGATGTCGTTCATCTCGGTGATGTTCTGACCGACACCGGTGCCTCGGACTTTGCTGCACCGGGCAGTGAACAGGATGCCCTGGCCGAGTATCTGCTGGCCAACTTCAGTGATCAGCCCTATCAGGCTGAAGATACCTCAGCTGCAGATGATACCCGCATCCAGAATCTGGCCGAGCGGGAAGATACTGTGCTGCAGGGGCCGAAGGTGGAAACCGATGGCAGCCGTGACGGCATGCTGGTGGGAGCAGCGGGTAATGATCGCCTGTACGGTGAAGCCGGCGATGATCGTCTTGACGGTATGGGCGGCGATGATCTGCTTGAAGGTGGCAGCGGCGATGACTGGCTCTTCGGTCGTGAGGGTGACGATACTTTGCGTGGCGACAGCGGAAATGACTGGCTGTATGCCGGAGCCGGGAAGGATGAAGTCCAGGGCGGCAGCGGTAATGATTACCTGTTCGGAGAAAACGGCAATGATCGTCTGTATGGCGAGCAGGGGAATGATGAGCTGAACGGCGGCAAAGGCAATGACCTTCTTCACGGCGGTTCCGGTAACGATTATCTGGTGGGTGGTAACGGGCAGGATCAGCTGTTTGGCGCCGAAGGTGATGATGACCTGATGGGCGGTAAAGGCAACGATCTGCTGGATGGTGGTTCAGGGCATGATTATCTGGCCGGTGGCTCAGGCAATGACCAGCTGTTTGGTGAAGACGGCAACGATGAGCTGGATGGCGGCAAGGGCCATGATGTGCTGATCGGCAATGTCGGCCATGATCAGCTGCAAGGCGGTCAGGGTGATGACGAGCTTTGGGGCGGCAGCCACAATGACCGTCTGGAAGGCGGAGCCGGTGACGATCGCCTTCTCGGTGGCAGTGGTAATGACTACTTGGCAGCGGGTGCCGGGGATGACTGGCTGCTGGGTGGTTCCGGCCGGGATATCTTCGATCTGGTTGCTGCTTCAGGCCACAACACTGTGCGTGACTTTGAAGCGGGCAGTGATCGTCTGTTGCTTAACGGTCTCGACTTCACCACGCTGGATGATGTGCGCAATGCCTCAACCGAACAGGGCCGTAATCTGGTGATTGCGCTGGACGACAGTGGTGATAATACCCTGACGCTGATTGGTACTTCACTGGATGATCTGGATGATAACAATGTGGGCTGGGAGCAGCCGGTTGTTTGATTTTGGAGTGATAGTGAGTGATAAGGAACCGGGGGCTTAAGTCCCCGGTTTACGTCACTGCTTAAGAGTTATATTTTATGTGTGATAGTAGGAATAATTACTTCAGAATGAGTTCAGACCTCATAGACTTTAGCTCGAATAAATGAGGAAAATGTATTGAAAGTCTTCTTGCTGCTCATGTCAGCGGGGTCTATTTCAACGACTGACCACATATTGTCCATGTCAAACCCAGAACAGTAACCCTGCATATCGTCACCGAAAATAATAGTATTACCGATAAGATCTGCTGTTGATTCGTCATAGATTTCATCAAGCGATACAACTGCATTATATATGATGAAAGATGCTTTTTTTATTTCCCCACAGCCTATTTCCAATAAAAAAGAAGTGTAGTCATCTGGTAAGCCTGGGTAGACGGCTCTCAACTTTTGAATTATTTCTATATCAACTCGCTCAAAGTTTTCAAGTCTACCCCCTGCTTGAACCTCCGATATGAGATCATCATATGCACCCATATTTTCACCTTTTTACCCTCAGAGGGAAAAGCCACTTGCTCTTAAACGAGTGGCTTTAGTTAATGGGGGTGTTATCTTTGAGTTGATGTTAATTGCTACGTTTTAGTCGAAGACCGGTCGTAAATGCTCTCGCATATCTATGATGTTTTTCGGGTTGATTGACCAGCGTTCAGGGTTATCAAACTCGAAATTGATTTTAATTCTGTTCTGTTTGCTTTCCATTTGAATAAGCAACTGTTTAAAGCTTTCACCATATTGCTGTCTGACCTTCTCTCTTAATGTTATAATCTTGTCATCTAGTCTCAGGGGATCGTCTTCAATCTCTGCACTTGCGGGAGATATTTCGTCGTCAATGTATAAAAAACCACTATTAGCAATATGGTTGTCAGAAATATCAAAAACAAAAGAAACAAAATCCCATTTAGACTCCATAACATCTTCGCACTGAAGGATCATTGCGCCAATCTCTAAAACTATTTTGTCATCGATTTTCATATCATTTCCTGAAAGATTTCATGTCGTTTTTTGAAACTCGTGTATATGTTTCACCCAATGTGTTGCTGAAGCACTCTCTGCGTTTAAACACCGCTTTTCCAGTTGCCGGGTCAATTACAGTGTATTTGGCTACTATATCTGTAGGGCGTTTTGATCCAGGGGGGTGAAGAGTTACTTTGAGTTTTACTTGGAACCCTTCGCTAGTCCAATCAGCCCACTCATTTTCCATCTTCTTGTATGCGCTGCGGTTCAGATTGGAATTTTGAGGGAACAGGTTTTTCTCGCCCTGATCTGACATAAACCGATGACCTAACATATGTCCACCATCATCATCGTCTAAACGTGCATCACCGCCCACATTTTTCTGTAGAGCCTTCTCCTCTGAGGAGCGTTTTGAATCATATGTGGAATCGAGTCTGGCTTCTACTGATATAGGTTTTCCTGCTTCATCCAAGGTCCAGGTTGCAGTATTGGTCCCATAGGACTCTTTTATCGTTTTTCTTGCGGGTTTTGGCGGTTCATTTGTGTGATAAGCTGATCCTTCGGTCTCATATAGTTCTAGTTGAGAAGAACCGATACCCGATTGGTATGTGATACTTGTAGTAGCTGGGGGCTTCTTCTTGCCGTTAAGTCTTTCTACATCACCAAAAAGCTCTCCAATCTTTCTCAGCTTTTCCATTAACTTGGTTTTGCTACCCGCACTGGCAATCACGCCAACGCCCCCAGTCAGTGCTGCCAGAATAATGGTCAACAACACTTCAAAGGCGGCCGAACCGGCCAATTCAGCCATTTCAAGACTATGCTGGGCACGGGCGTAGTCTTTTGCAAAGCGGGTGATCAGTTTTTTACTGCGTTCGTCTTCCCATAAAAACCGGGCCAGATCCCATGCTTCGGAAAACAGTTCCGGGGTAATGTGTTTGGGATCAAATCCGAGCGCTTCAACCAGTTCCTTGTATTCAGCTTCACGCCACTCTGAATAAAAGGTTCGTCCCCAATCCTCAAAGGCGCTGGTGCGTACGGCGACCAGGGCGGCATCAGCCATGCGTTCCAGTTGTTTGTGGGCGGAAATGACATCGTGGACATCGTTGGCCCAGACCAGCAGGGATTTTCCCGCCTCGTAAAGGCCTGCGCCGAATCGTTGTAGATGAACGCCTGCCTTTTCAGGTTGGAACGTTCCTGATGCTTTTTTTCAATGGCAGTGGCTTCTGCCTTCTCGGTTGAGATAATTTGGCCGAGCTGGCTCTGAATTGCGGTATAGGTGGCATCCAGTTGCTGTTTCCGCCTGGCAAGACCTGGATCTACGGCATAAACGCGAAGCTCACCAGAGCTGAGCCTGGCTATCAGGGCATCCCTTGGGCTTACGGCTCTGGAGTGGCTTTGCCTGATGGAATTGGGTTTGATCTGGTTGATTGTGTGCTTGCTATGGGAATCCAGATCAAAGATAAAACGAAACGCTCTCCCTTTGTCGTTAATGGGAAGGCGTTCATAGCCTGTAACCATGGACTTATTGGTGATAAGGAAGTGGTCACCGTAGAGATTTCGTACGCGTATCTGTGTGCGGTCATCCTGAAGCACAATGGATATCCCTGAGTTTTTGCGTTGTTTTTATTGATTCTGGTACCCGACAGAACATCCATAATCTGTGGGTTTAATTATTAGAGGCTATTGAACCAGAAACGAATGGCTGTGTGTAGCCGACACGGGCTGAATATGTGAATTCAGCGGTATTTCAGTTGCATCTAACCTGAGTGTGTCTGTTTGGTCGCAATAGTAATGACTACTAGGGATGGTATGAATAAGCCTCTGAGATTCAGCTAATCCATCAGCAGTGATTCTCAGCTTTTCCGACTGGGAGTACTCGTACTCACAAAAACGACGCTAAACTCATAAAGATAAGTTTCGATCCCGATTGGAAAAGCTATGTTCCATACTTGTGATTGGAAGTCGATATCGAGCCGCATTACCCCAAGCTTGGTAGAGGTCGACGCGCATATGATGGGATATAACAAACCCACCCACTTCTTCGTGTGTTCAAGCGCTGGTATGAGGTGAATCCGGCAGAATAGCGCCGGCAATATCGACAGAAAAAAAGGAAACAGGAGGCTGCAGGAACAACCTCCTGATAGGTCTGTTTATCGAATCAGTTCACACTGCTTGCGCAGCGGAAACCAATCACATAACCCTGCCCTTTAGGCGCATAACCAAAACGCAATGTACTGGCCAGACCACCATCGGTTCGCATAGTCCAGGCACCACCACGGATGGTTTTAAAGGTGCCGTTAGCCGGACCTTTGGTGTTGGCTTTTTTCGCAGCGGGCTTGCCGTAGAACTCCGGGTCATACCAGTCAGAAGTCCATTCCCACAGGTTCCCGGCCATACCGACAGCACCATAAGGTGAAGCACCGGCCACCTCAGCATGATCAACCGGGGTGGTAGTTCCACGACCACAACCGGGCATAGGCAGTCTCAGACCATTTTCATCCATAGCCGCATATTTGCAGGAAGCAGGCTCATCACCCCAGGGGAAGACCCGTTGATCCCAGGTGCCCCGTGCAGCCTTTTCCCACTCCAACTCGGTTGGCAGACGCTTTCCTTCTTGCTCACAGAAAGTTTTCGCCTGTTGCCAATCTACACAGTTCACCGGATGGTTATCATTCCAGCTGAAGTTCCAGTTGCAGGCACCGCCAATAAATGGCTCAGTACAGTCTCCATTGGCCACACACTCCTTGTAACGACGATAAGTCACTTCGTACTTATCAATATCAAAAGCATCCACATACACGTTATGCGCAGGCTTGGTGTCGGTATCACAAAGCTCTTGGCGGGAATGGTTACAGCCCATAGTGAACGAGCCCGCAGGCACTCGCACCATGGCCTCGTCATCAAGGGCGTAGCTGGTCGAGCTGATAAATGGCAACGCGGTGACCGCCACCAGTAACAGCAGTTTCAGATAGGTTCTCATTGTTCTTATCCTGAAGAAAGTTTGCTGTTTGAACATCGATTAAGACATCACCTTACATAGCGCAACGGAAACCAACAGCCGGACTGTAGTTACCATAGGCATAAGGGAAACGCGTCACTGTTCTCAGCTCAGCAGCTTTACGGGCGTAAAGGTCGCCCCCTCTGGCGGTTTTGTACTCACCCTGTTTTGGGCCTTTTGGATTGCTGTAAGATGAGTAGTTGTAATAGAACGGGTCATACCAGTCAGCTGTCCACTCCCACATACTGCCAGCCATATCCATGGCTCCATACGGTGATGCCCCCTTGGGCTTTGAACCCACATCATGGGGAACACCCTTACCACACCCCAGGTTTCCACCATTGGGATTATCAATCACCGCCTTGTCACAGCTTGGTGCGCTGTTCCCCCAGGGATAAAGGCTGAAAGTATTTGCCCGCGCAGCTTTCTCCCATTCCGCCTCGGTCGGTAAGCGTTTGCCGTCGTATTTACAGAAGTTGTCGGCATTCTTCCATGTCACGCAGTTCACTGGCAGCTGCTCCCGGCCTTCCCAGCCGAAATTACAACCGCCACCTATACCGAGTGGCTCACAATCGCCAGCTTCAATACACTCTTCAAAGCGACGGTAGTTCACCTCGTACTTGTCGATTTTGAATTTCCTCACCCATACCGCATGGGCTGGTCTTTCTGTCGCATGACAGTCCGGATCAATAGACTTTTCACAGCCCATCCAGAACTGACCGGCAGGAACAGTAACCATAGCTGCGTCATTTGTAGCATTGGCAGCAAGAACGCTAACAGACAGGCCAATGCCAGCGATAAGCAGCAGTACCTGCTTAATGATGGTATTCACGGGATTCTCCTGTGCTTTTTTATTTTTATTGGTGTGCAGGTTTGGAAAGTGTTTACTACAAGCAGCGAAGGTGAAACTTCCGCAGGCTGCTATCAAAACAACAGTTAACCCTGCCGAATACTGAACTTCCCTGTAACGCTGTTTACATCCTGATTTAATCACACCCAAGCTGTTGTAAAAGCTTTGTGTGAAAACCAGAATAAGCAACATAAAACCTGCATGGGTATACCGGGTTGCACCTCAGCATATCCCTGCAGCACTATATCACCGAGCGTTTATTGTCCTGTATTCAGTGAACGTCAAATCAGTAATCATCCAGTGACAAAAGAAGTGTTGTCCTGTGCATAAGATAACCTCATCAAATGGTTGAGGAAGAGGCAATCTCGTCTTCTATCGTTAATCGGAAGGAGCTCATAACCAGTGATGATTGATTTATTGGTGATAAGGAAATCATCACCGTAGAGATTTCTTACACATATCTGTGTGTAGCCGACAGGAACCGAATATGTGAATTCAGCGGTTTTTCTGCTGAAGCTGCTGAGTGTTGGAACCCCGCAATCTTCCTGCAATATTTCTCCGTCACCCTATGGGAAACACAAGGGAGTGTAACCGGTGACGGAGAACAGGAGTTCCACCTTCCAAAAGGCTGTCAGTGCCGTGCGAAGCCAGCTCGGTATTGTGCTGGGCTTTAGCTTCTTTCTGAATCTGCTGATGCTGACTGTACCGCTGTATATGCTGCAGGTCTATGATCGGGTGTTGACTGCGGGCAGTGTGCCAACCTTGATGGCTCTGACGCTGGTGGCGGTTGGACTGGTGTTGATGGCCAGTGTGCTGGAGTGGGTGCGTTCACGGTTGCTGGTTCGTTTGGCGGCCTTGATGGAGCAGGGGCTTGAAGTTCCATTGTTGCAGCAGTTGCTGCAATCTCGCAATGAACAGGCCGATCGTCAGCGGTTGGCGGATATGGAGCGGGTGTCCGGTTTTTTGTCCGGGGCAGGGGTGTTGGCGCTGTGTGATGCACCCTGGTTGCCGGTGTATCTGCTGGTGATCACCGCCTTGCACCCGGTGCTTGGGCTTATTGCTACGGTGGGTGCGGTTGTTCTGGCACTGGTGGCGCTGGTGTCTGATCGTACGACACGGGAGCTGTTGATCACGGCATCCGGGTTGCGTACCAAAGCCAGTCGGTTTGCTGAACGGGCGCTGGATAATGCCGAAGTGACCCGCACTCTGGGTATGGCTGGTGGTCTGGTCAAGCATTGGCAGGAACAGCGTGTGCAGGCCAGTGAGAGCCATTTCCGGGCCAGTGACCAAGGCGGCAATTATCAGGCCATCGGCAAGTTTCTGCGGCCTGTGCTGCAGATCAGTATGCTGGGTGCCGGTGCTGTTCTGGTGCTGAATCAACAGATGACCGCTGGTGCCATGGTCGCCGGTTCCATTTTGCTGGGCAGAGCTCTGGCACCGTTGGAGATGACTATTGGTCAGCTGCGTAATATTCGTCTGACCCGACAGGCGTGGCGGGATTTAATGGAATTCTTTACAACCTCTGAGCAACCGGCCTCTTCCATGCCATTGCCACGGCCAGCCGGGGAGTTAACGGTTGAAAAGCTGGTGGCTCCGGTACCGGGCAGTGAGCGGCCAGTGATTAAGGGGATTGGTTTCTCTCTGCAGGCGGGGGAGAGTCTGGCGGTGGTTGGCCACAGTGCATCCGGAAAAAGTACCCTGGCCCGGTTGCTGACTGGAAGCTGGGCCCCCTCAAGCGGAGCGGTGCGGCTGGATGGTGCGGATGTCAGCCAGTGGCAGCGTGAAGAGCTGGGCCATTGGCTGGGTTACCTGCCTCAGGATGTGGAGCTGTTTCCCGGCACTGTGCGCGACAATATTGCCCGGTTTGGTGATGTGGATGCCGAAGAGGTGGTACGGGTGGCCCGGATGGCCGATATCCATGAGCTCATTCTCTCTCTGCCCGATGGTTACGAAACCCTGATTGAAACCACGAGCGGCTTTCATCTCTCCGGCGGTCAGCGGCAGCGGGTGGCTTTGGCCCGTGCACTTTATGGAAACCCGTCGTTTATCGTGCTGGACGAACCGGATGCCAGTCTGGATCGGGTTGGTGAACAGGCGCTGGTTCAGGTGCTTCAACAATTAAAAGAGAATAAAACGACGGTCGTGGTGATAACCCACCGCCCAACGTTATTGCGTTGTGTTGATAAGGTGCTGGTGCTCGCCAATGGCTGTATTGAACACTTTGGCGAGGCTCGGCAGACACTCACTTCGGTCAGCGATACCCGACAGGAGGTGGCGGTATGAATACAGCAACCGATCATACCGGACGCTGGACACCGACGCCCTATATCCGGATTGGCTTGCTGGTGGTTGGCCTGACCTTTGTTGGTTTCCTGGGTTGGAGCTGGCTGGCCATTCTCGATAGCGCGGTACTGGCCAGCGGCAAGGTGACGGTGCATAGCCAACGTAAGGCGGTGCAAAGTCTGCAATCAGGCCGGGTGGGTGAGCTGGCGGTCAGCAATGGTGAGATGGTACGCCGTGGTGATGTGCTGGTACGGCTGGATGATACCCGGGCCAGGGCCGGTCTGGTCATTCTGGAAGACAGTCTGTTCTATGCCCGCGCTACAGAAGTTCGGCTGGATGGGGAGATGGTAAAGGCTGAAGAGCTGTTATTCCCTGATGCTCTGATTGTGCAGACGGCCGGTAATCGTCGTTTGAGTAATGCCCTGACTCTGCAGGAGCAATTGTTTTATGAACGTCAGCGCTCTCATAAGGGCAAGGTGGAAATTATTCGCCAGCGGATTGAAAAGATCGGGGAACAGATTGTTGGTTTGCAGGGGCTGCATTCGGCCAGCACCAAGCGGCTGGCTGTGGTGCAGGAGGAACTGGATGGACTCAATAAACTGCTGGGGCAGGGCTTTATCCAGAAGATGACGGTAAACAGTTCTCTCAAAGAAGAGGCTGATCTGCAGGGCAAGGTGAGTGAGTATCTGGCAGATATTGCCGAAGCCGAGACCAGTATTACCGAAGCCCGTCTGGAAATTTTGCAGCTGGAACAGGATCGGCGTGAGCAGCTGGTGAGTGATCTGAACAGCACTCGCGCGCAGATTAATGATCTGGAAGAACGGGTGCGGGCGTCCCGTTATATGCTTGAACAGCTGGATGTGCTGGCCCCGGCCGATGGGGTGATTGTTGATCAGCAGATTCATACCGTGGGCGGTGTGGTGCAGGCCGGTGAAACCCTGATGGAGATTGTGCCGGAGCGGGATGCGTTAATTATTGAAGCCCGGATGAACCCCATGGATGTGGATCAGGTTCATATTGGTCAGTCGGCACGGGTGCAGCTGACCGCCTTTCCCCAACGGACCACGCCGCAGTTAAATGGCCGGGTTCTGTATGCCTCGGCAGACAGTCTGGTGGATGAGTCCACCCGTGAACCTTATTACCTGGTGCATATCGAGGTGGGCAGCGCAGAACTGGAGCGACTGGGGGATAAGCGTCTGCAGCCGGGTATGCCGGCGGATGTGATGATCACCACCGGTTCCCGAACCGCGCTGGAATATCTCACCCAGCCGCTGCGTGACTCTTTTAATAAAGCCTGGCGGGAGTCGTAGGCTTTATGTACTCCATTAAAGCACGCGGCTTAGACCATAAACCGCCAGACCCAGGATAGCGGCTTTATCCGCCAGCCCAACCGTGTTCCAGAACAGCGGCCACCAACTGCGCTTATCGAGGTGGTCCGGGGTGGTGAATTCCACATCCAGCGTCTTATCGGAGAAATAACCGCTGCGATAGCGGGTCGGGCTGAACCAGCCTCCGCCGGCGTAGAGCTGGCAGTCCCAGGCGTTGGGATCATCCTCGCAGGACTGGAAGTAGATCGACAACCCTTTCTGGTAGACCGACAGGCTCAGCCGGTAACTGGTGCCGGGTTTGAGGTGGTCTTCATAACTCAAAGCATCGGCAGGAAAGAAGACACGAGCCGGGTAATACAGAAACCACGGAATCGTGCTGCGGTAGAGATGCTGTTCCGGGTGGTTACTGTTGGGTGTTAAGGCCAGCTCCCAGAGTTTGGACCGGCGGATGGATTGCTCGTCCGACAGGGCATTGAAGCTCTGGGCCGCACCCTCCTTGATGTAAATTGCATTGCGTGCCCAAGGCCAGGCAAAGGTGGAGTTGTCGTATAGCTCAATACGCACTTCGATATTTTTAAACAGATCGCCACTATCCCGGGCAAAGTCGTTGAGTGATGAGGCCGCATAGTCCTGCACCCGCAGGGTGACCGGAAAGCTTCTGTCTTGCCAGTGGTTATTAATATCCCGGGCACCGGACCAGACCAGCGGTGAGATTTTCTCGCCATTATGATCCACGGGCAGGGCGAAACCGTTGCCAGAGCGGGACTGTATCCGTTTGACCGGCTTGATGGTGTAGCCGATATGGTAGTCACTGTTCTGCCGACACATCAGGCTGCCGCTATCCAGATCATGTCCCTTCAGACGGTTCACCTGATACTCATTGCGGGGTTCATTAAACGACAGGCGCGGGCTCATGCTTCCGGCATTAAAAAAGCCAACACCGTTATCAATCATCACTCCCTCCTGCTCGCCGGGCAGCAGATCATAACCATTGGCGAGACGATCCGGATAGTGGCTGCTATCGAGGTCTGAACGCTGGAATTGCACATCGTAGGTCAGGATTTCATGGCTACAGTGCTCGGACTCATCGATCACCACATCGAGATAGCAGGTATTGGGTTCTTCGTGGCAGGCGTCTTTCTCTTTCCCATCCTGGTCTTTCTCGGTGGTGCATACGGTATGAGAGCCGCACTGAAAACTGGTCACCAGCTGACAGTCTTCCCAGGACCAGTGCAGATAAGAGGAATACTGCACCTTGCCGTGCCATTGGGGCCGGGCCATCTGTCGCAGCAGGTCCCGGGCTTCACCCGCGTCGGCACTGCGCAGATCCTGCCAGGTCTCTTCATCGAACACTTGCGGATGACGGGTATGGGTATCGCTCCCGCTGCCGCAGCGTAAGTCTTCGGAGATAAAGTTCCGGGTCTTGGAGCGTGGAATCACCTTGCCCTGGCAGTACACGCTGTTGCGAACCATGGGAATGCTGGTGGTGGTGCAGAAGTTGTCGTAAGCCTGCCCGGTCTGGCTGAAACAACACGCCAGACTGAACAGTAAAACGGCAACGCCCACCCTGCGGACACACGACAAAGGTGTGCCTTGTTGATGCCGGGTTGTCATGGTGGTTGCCTTTAAATATCTGCTCTTTTCTTACGCTTGTTCATGGACTGGCTGGATTCGGTCAGCAGGGCGAGGGTGTCCTGCAGCTTGCGGGCTTCATCCAGACGCACTTCCATCTGTTCCAGCACATTGCTGCACTGGGCAATAGCGCTTTTCAATGTGCCGGTACTGAGAACGCCGACATCGGCTTCCAGATCATCATCGTCAGGATCACCAAAGACTGTCTGGGCCAGGTTCTGGTAGAAGGTTTTGCTCTCTTCACTGGTGTAGTAACGCTCACGGTAACCGGCGCGCACCGCTCTTAAGCCACCGCTGCGACTTAGCTCCAGCTCCTGTTCCAGGTCGGCTTTGACCAGATCAACAATAAAGTGCTTGGCCTGATCATCAGCCTTGCTGCCGCTGACCCAGACCAGCAGGTGACGCAGAAATGCGGTTTTGCTGCCAGCACCCTTGTCGTGTAGTGTGGCCTGGGCTTCGGTGGCCAGATTCAGAGCTTCTACCAGATGGTTTTCATCCCAGAGTGACATCGCACCCACATGAACATTGCTGAGGAAGTAATCAGCATTGAAGATATGTTTCTGGTAGTTAACCGGGATGCTGCCAATCTTCACACCATACACCGAGCGAATATAGGCGCGGGCCCAGAACACATCACGCAGGGCTTTGGCGGCTTTGATTCGCCCCTGTTGATCGGAACTGGTGCGGTAACGCTCGGACGCACCAAAGGCATCAATATAGGCCTGCAGAGCTTTCTGGGTAAAGGCGTTGATGCTCTGGTCAATGGTGGTGCGTTCCCGGGATGTCATCAGCTTTTTCACCAGAATCTGCCGTTGCAGCTCATTGATTTTGGCGGCGCTCAGTAGCTGCATCTTGCCAAGATCATCGGTGTTCACGCCGGTGTGCAGATGATGGCTGCCACTGGGCAGGGCCAGTCGGAACTGCATCTCGGCAGCCTTGCGCCCCTGCTGGCTGAGCTGAGTCAGGTAGTGCTCCTGCAGGGTTTCAAAACGGATATCCCCGGAGAGTTCAGGGTGGGCATCCTCCCGTATGGCCGGGGGCAGAGCGAGGCGATGAATATGGTCTTCCAGCAGTTCCCGGGTTTGCCGGTAGTCGCGCACGGCCGCCAGATAGTCCTGTACGGGAACGGTATCGGTGAGTGAGGTGTCGGCCAGTGTCTGTAGAGTTTTCAGGGCGATCTGCAGATCACGGAAGCTGCCGTGCAGGGTTTCCAGAGCGGAGAACAGGTACTCATAGGTGCGTTGGTCGCGCTCTTTCAGCACGCTCAGGTATTCCACCTCAAGACGGGACTTATCAAACAGATTGATATTGGCATCCCCGGCTGCGGTATCACCAAGAATCAGGACTTTTTCAGGCGACTCGGAAGCCTGAGATAGGCAAGAAGTGAGAGAGAAAGGAACGGAAAGGGTGGCTGCCAGTATTGCCAGATGAGAAAACTTCATCGATGTAACCTCACTGTAAATGGACAGGTGTACTGACAGTGAGGTTAGGGAATGGTTCCGGTGGGGGCTGGGGAGATTTGTAACCGGGGATCGCCCAGAGAAGGTGGGTTGATCTGTTGTAATCAGGGCTTCGTATAACGTTGAATAGCTAGCAGGAATGTTCTATGGGAACCGCCGTTTACCTCTTTACCCATGATCTGAGACTGGATGATAACCCGGCCCTGTATCGGGCTTCCGGTTTTGAGCAGTTGGTTTGTGCCTTTGCCATCGATGCACGCTGGTTTCAGCCATCGCGGTATCAGACTGCGCCTATGGGAGCACATCGCTGGCAGTTTTTGCAGGAGGCCCTTGATGACTTGGATCACCGACTTGAAGAAAGGGGGCAACACCTTCATCGTCTGTACGGTCATCCGGTCAATGAGCTGGGCGAGCTGGTCAATCGCTTTAGGGCGAGCACGCTGATTGTAAGCCGACAGTTTGGCGTGTATGAGAAGCGTATGCTGGCTGATCTGAAAACAGTGAATCCGGGATTAGAGGTCATTGAAGTAGATAACCATACTCTGTTTGAAAAGGGACAGGGGGAATGGTTAACCGAGACACTGCCCAAGCAATTTACCCCCTTCCGAAAAATGGCCGAACGCCAACCCATATCGACCCCGCTGTCAGTACCCGTGAGCCTGCCACCTTCACCGTTATACAGTGTTCCCCGACCAGTGCTGCCATTGTGGTTGCCCAAACAAGAGCGGCTGCAATCACCGTTTCAAGGAGGCGAATCAGCGGCCCAGACACACCTTGCAGAGTATTTTTCGTCTACGGCTCCCAGCCACTACAAGCAAACAAGGAATGCGCTGGAGGGTTGGGAAGCATCGAGCAAGTTCTCTCCCTGGTTGAATGCCGGTTGTCTGTCGCCTGGTCGGGTCTGCAAGACACTGGCTGACTATGAGCAACGGGAGGGGGCTAACGATTCGACCTACTGGCTGTTATTTGAATTGTTGTGGCGTGAGTACTTTCTGTGGTCGGCACTACGGAACGGCAAACAATTATTTCGGTTCCAGGGACGGGCAAAAACAGCACCACTGACCTCGTTCTACCCGGAGCGATTCCAGGCATGGTGTGCAGGTAATACGACCAGTCCGTTAGTGAATGCCTGTATGAAGGAGTTGCAGGCGACCGGTTATATAACCAACCGGGCCAGACAGATTGCAGCCAGTTATCTTATCAATGAATTGTCGATCGATTGGCGCTATGGCGCAGCCTGGTTTGAGCATTGGCTGGTGGACTACAGCGTGGCAGTGAACTGGGGTAATTGGCAGTATATTGCCGGAGTAGGGGCGGACCCTCGCGGCGGGCGACACTTTAATATTGAGAAGCAGCGCCAGCAGTATGATCCTGAGAATACATATACCCGCAAATGGACGACTCGCGACGTGCCGGACTGTATAGATACTCAAGACCCAACGGGTTGGCCGCTAGGTTATGATGGGCATTAAGAAGCAGCATCTGCCGGAGAAGGTGTGCCCACAATGTGAGCGGTCGTTCCGCTGGCGTAAGAAATGGCAAAGGTGTTGGGAGCAGGTTGTGTATTGCTCGGAGCGGTGTCGCAGGAAACGCAAAGCCGTGTCAGCCAACACGATAAAGAACTTATAGGCTGGGCTGCACAGCAAGGAGAATTAAGCCACCTATCACCTCAGCAAGAAACAAGAGCTTAAGAATACCTGTCGTGTGGCCACCTCTGAGAAGCGCAATGCATCGTCCAACGGGCTGGGCAAGAAGGAATATGGCAACAAGGTTGCCAAGCATTGCATCTTCAATACGAATAAATGCCAGAGCGCATAATAAAGCTTGTGCCAGGAAAACACCGACATAAATTGCATGAAACTCACTGATCGAATTACTGCTCTTAAGCTCATAGCCCAATGTGGTGGCTAATGATTTTGGTTGAATTAACGCCCAAAGTGAAAAAGCCAAAAAAGTACAACCAGTGGCAGCCAATAATATTTGCCGGATGGAATCATCGTAGAACATAACGGGTTGCTCTTGATTGATCTGTTTTGTTTACTCTACGCGTTAAAGGGTATTTATGTAAGGGGAGCAGTTATTAAGAGGGGAAGGCCGGAGAATGGGGTGTTCGTGGGATAAGAATTCAATCCCACGAACAGTGCCAAGGCTAAAGCTTCTATAAAGCGAACGGGTTATAGAAGACTTTTAATAACCTTTGCCGGAGTGCCGCCCACCAGAGTATCGGGAGGAACATCCTTATTCACTACAGAGTTGGCTGCAATCACAGAACGTGCACCGATAGTGACACCCTGATTAATAACCACATTGCCGCCAATCCAGACATCATCCTCAATGGTAATAGGGTGGCAATAGGTTTCCCAATGTCTGCGTTCAAGGTGATTTAGTGAATGTGAAGCCGTATAAAACTGAGAGGAAGGCCCAATCATCACATTATTGCCGATAGTGATTTTGGCACCATCCAGCATGGTTACACCCATATTGATAAAGGTGTTTTTACCAATAGTGATCTGCTTGCCGAATTCGCAGTAGAAGGGCGGTTTTACAATGGAAGTATCGTCTAACTGATCGAAAAGGTTTTTCAGTAAAGACTGGGATTCTACAAAATCATCACAGGTGTTTATCTGAATGGTGAGTTTCAGGGCGTTGTCGCGGACAAGCGAAATTTCCGGGTCTGCGCCTGCAAAGGCCTGCCCATTCATCATTTTTTCGTATTCAGTCATGCTGAGGCGTTCATGATAGTGATGTACGGGAGGGATTTTCGGAGAAATAGTGGTGGTTGCCAATGGGCTTGTGGCGAATATTGTTGGTAGAAGTACTTATTTGTGAGGGTGTGAAGCGGGTGGGCTGTAGAAATGGGGCAGGGGGAGAGAATGTCAGATTTGGTCTGAGCTAATACATGTGACTATCTCATGTAGATTATTAACTTTCCGGGTTTTAACAGAGCAGTCCCGATCTTTAGCAGGGTATAGCCAGTAGGTGTTTAAGCCTGCTTCGATTGCCGGAAGGATATCATTTTCCAAGCTATCACCAACCATGGTGACTTTATGGGCAGGGACGTCTAATTTTCTAACTATTCGATCGATAAACTCACGTGTGCCTTTTCTTATGCCAAGATTCTCAAAACAAAAATAGCCATCAATAAATCGATCCAGGTTTACTCTCTCGAATGCTTTGGCTATGTCGTTAACCGACGAGTCTTCAGCGTTGGTGGCAATGTAGATTTTGTTGGAGATAGAAAGCTGGGATAGTGTATCAAAAGCACCATCGACGGCCTCGACATACTCCCAGTCACACATTTTACCTTTGGATTCGGGGAAATCGACCATAAGTGTGCCTCCCCAGTCGAACAGTATTATCTGATCCATTCTGATCTCTTAATTGCGAATAACACCTGAATCAGTTGCGCCCTTGGCACTGCCTGGATTTACTGGTTAGCTGTATTTTAATTAGGAAGGACGTACATTTTCACCTGACGCATGGTTCCGTTTACCGAAAGTGTACTGTCGCCCGTACATTGAAAGCCACATTTTGTGAGTACCTGGCCTGAAGCGAAATTCTCAGTGATATGTTGAGCTGAAATTTCAGGGTGATTGCTGTGTTTGAAGAAGCTTGTGGTTAATGCGTTGACGGCCTCGGAACAATAACCTTTGTTCCAGTAATCAGCGCCCAGCCAATAGCCAAGGTTTGCGAAGTTATCAGTGATTTGTGTTAAGCCGACAGTACCGATTAGCTCACCAGAATCTTTTAGTGTTATTGCAAAGATAACAGCCTTTCCCTCAGAAACAGCTTGCCGGTGTGAGTTTATCCAGGACTCTGCCATTCCATCTTTATAGGGGTAGGGGATGTTGGCTGTTAGTTCTGATACTTTGCTATCGCCTGCTAGTTCTTGAACTCGTTTAGCATCGGAAAGAGTGTATTCTCTTAGGGTCAATCGTTGGGTGTTTATACTTTTGATCATGTTGTTTTATTGCTTGATTTCCTGTGCGCCTAAATGTAACGCTGCGACAGAACACTTGTTCTGTATATATATATGCATTATCTAGCTTGGATTTCACGGGGGCTTAGACAATTAAATAACGGATTCTTGGCTGTGATAATATAATCATAAGAAAACTTATGATTCAGCATGGTTATTTGTAATTGTTTTTGGAGATATACAATAAGTTTTATCTTCGATATGAAGCATATGAATGTTTTTAGGTTCAATACCATCGATTAAAGCTGATATATTTACATCTTTTTTGTCATAGTCTCTATCTTGGGAGATTGCCAGAATAACCTGCTTTTCAAGTTTGGAGCAATGAGATAATAACTCTTTCATGCTATCAACACGCATCTGATGCTGCCCTGGCTCATCCATTAAAAGAAAACCAGGATGTAAGGTTCCTATTTCCAGAAGACAAAGATAATAAGACCAAATTGATCGTACAAAATCACTGGCGGAAGAAACATATCTTATATATTGAGGCTCTTGCCCCTCGATGAATACAATTGGCATCAGTCTATGAGGCGATTTATCTCTGATCGTTATATTTTTTACGCCATTACTTTTATAACCGAAAGAATCTAACAATGAGATATAGTGTCGTTTGAATTGAATTATCTTTTCTTCATCACCTGAAACTAAATTTTTAAGTCGTTTCTCTTCTCGATCTAATATAAAATAAATTTTACTTAATTCTTTCAAGTGGCTCTTGGTTGACTCAAGATATGAATTAAATTGGTTGATATCATTAAGGCGATATTTTAACTCTGCTTGAAGTTCAAATTCTCCTCGGACTGATTGTGAACTAGGTGAGTTTAAGTCTTTGTAAATGCTATCAAGCTGTGTCCTCTTTAAAGAAATGCTCTTATCGTAATATGCTAGGACGGATACATATCGTTCCAGAACAGCCTCTGATGCTTCTATATACTTTTCGTAGGTGGATTTTTGAGATTTTAGAAATGCAATACTTTTGTCAATGTTCTCTCTTGATAGCTCGCTATCTTTTTTATTCTCAACGCTGTTTTCGCAAACTGGACACCTTGATGTAGAAAGGATCTCCCAATTTCTACTGATTGATAGTTTTTTAACGTCCTGAAATCCTTGGATGTCTTTTATCGTAAAATATAAAGAGCTCTTGAATTTTTCCAGTTTTATCTTTTCTTCTTCATATGATTCAAAAGCATCATTTCTTTCAGATAGGAATGTTTCTAGTGATTCTCTTATTTTGTCTCTATTACGAATTAATTCTTCAGAGGTATCTCCAGTAATTTCTGTCTTTTTGATGCGTTTGTTAGATTCGTCAATTTCCTTTTGAAGGGATTTTGTTAGCTGGGTCGTCTTTACTTCGTTTTCTTCATGATTTAGTTCGGCTGCATAAATGGCTTCAATCTTTTTTTCTGGTATTGGCTTGTTTTTATCAAAGAACGACAGGTAAAGCTGAGTTGCTTGAGCCCTATATTTTAGGTCGTTATCGATTCGCTTCCATTTTTCTTTGATCTGGTTTTTATCAGACTTTATTTTATCAAGTTTCATGTTGAGCGCTAGAGAGTTAAGCCCGAGAGAGTATTCAATAACTTTCTGTTTTGGGTCTTTAATTCCAAAGCTAGGCATCATTGAGAATATATCTGACCAGCCTTTTGTCTGTTCAATAAAGGCTAGTGAAAAAATATTCTGCATATAAAGAGGTTTGGTTGACTCATTGTTGAACGATTCGACATTGAGTATTTCCAAACCATTGATTTCTGCTAACCATTGATAGAATCCCTGGTCACCGTGATCTCTTGCAGAATGTACAAACTTAGGCGTGGTTTTAGTGCCATCATTTATAAGTATTTCATTTATGGTAATCTCGTCGGATGAAGATATTCGACGTGTAAGAGTGTATTGGTTGTTGTTATTTGCAGTGATGGTGAGTGAGCACGTGGATTCATAAATGTTGCAAGCATGACCATCAAAATTAAGTACCTGATGTAAAGCTGGACTAAGTGCATTGGTACCCTTACTTCCCATTAACTGCTCCATTCCTAGGCAGTAATATATACAGCTAAGTATGGTTGACTTCCCACTAGAGTTGTCACCAGTTAGAATGTTAAGCCCAGGCTTAAATTCATACTCAAATCCAAATGGCTTTAGCCCATCTTCTGTTCCTGCAGTAATTGTCGCTGATACTGAATTGATGTGCATTTTGTCAACTTCTAATGATTGGGTTTTCAAATCTATTTTCGGGAATTTTAATTTCCTTCAAATATTCTAAATAGTCTGCAAACGCATGATGCGTTTCAACTGAGCTTAGGTATATATCGCCTTTATCTGTCAGCGATATTTTAATTTCTTTAGATGACTTGTCTGTTAGTAGCTCTATAAAATGATTGGATTCTGCCATTATGAGTGATTTCTTAAAGTCATTGTCAATCGTCCAGGGTAGCAAAGTTATCTTGGATGAGAATGCATTGGCTTTCAGGTTTATTGTTTTATCAAATATGTAAGTAAGCTTGATGAATGACATAGTCTTTGCATTTCCAAGACAATGTTTCAGTGCACCACATATAATGGCAAGATGTGTTAATGTGCTATTATCTGGAGCGCTATCAAGGAAGTGAGATTTAAGTTGGATTTCTATGCTCATTTTTTAAAATCCAATGTGCAGTTTGCTAATAGTCGAGCAATTTCACCTGCGGCTATGACGGAGCTAGTGGACTTGATTGATGTTCCATCTAGCTCGTCTTTTAAAAGCGCAGTTAGATCATCAAGGATTTTATGGAAACGTTCGTTGCCTTGCTGAATGCTGCTCACTTGGAATTTTTTATTGCCAGATGCCCATATTGCTTTAGCATTTTCAATAAGGTCACGGTATGAACTGTGGTTTCTGATTTTTGATTGTTCAATATCCTCCCATACTAAAATGTCATTTATGTATCCATCAAGATCTTCAGTAGTCCAATCCGCCATGAACGAATTCATCTTTCTAGTTAGGTTTTCGACATCTCCATAATTATTAGATTTCTTTCTTTCATCTATCATGGTTTGAGTAACGTTTCTTTTAATTTCAGCAATATTTAGCTTCAATTGAGCATTGCCGCCATGAAAGTCTGTGATGTCAATGTTAGGTAGAAAGAAATCTTTAATTACTTTGATGGATCGGCAGTTTACGCCTGTGAAATCGTCTTTGTCTATATTTTGAGCTATGCCAACCAAATAGTTGTTATCCGTTTCTCTTATGAATATTCCGCTGCCTGAATATCCTCCCAGTACCTCTGCCCCAACACCCCCTTTCATGTCTGTGTAAGCTTCAAATGGTATCTTAAGGCAAAAAGTTCCATTGTCATTTAGGGGAGTGTCTAATTGGCAAGGGGTTACGGTATGGGATTTTAAAGCAGCAGATTTTTGTGTTCCTCTAAAGGCATATGAAATTTCAGGGAAGCTAATATCTTCACAGAAGCTGATTCTAGGGAAATCTGAAAAGCTGTGCTTTTTATCAACAGAAATAACAACAATATCATACTGCTGAGTTGCTTTCTGTTCTTCTATTAAAGAATCAAACTCAATTTTTCCGTACATGTCTGATATGCCGTGAAACTCTTCAAGCTTTATAGGCTGAGTGATATCTTGGCTAAAAACATGAGCAGCACTGAAAACATAGAATTCGCCATCTGTTTGAACTAAAACACCGGATCCATGATAGGTCTCAGACTGGTAGATCTTTATGCTGGTTTTTATTAGTACATCTAATTCGTTCATTTTATACAAAAGCTACTTTGTTCAATTAATTTGATATTGTATTTTGTTCTTTCTTCTGGGCTAATTAAAAGGCCGTTTCTGGCGATAATTTCTTCAATTGGATAGTTGAAGAAAAAATTAATGTCGTCACTACCATTCCTGTCAACATTTAAAGCTAATTTTGCCAGTGTCTCTCTGCTAGGGTGAAGGCTACGAGCTTTTCCTCCATTGGTGCTCAATATGTAGTTAGAACAACTTATCATTGAGATGAACTTATTAGATATGCTTGTTATGCTTCCATGATGGGAAAGTTTGATGTAGTCGAAAATGTATTTCTGATCTCTAGAAATGCCTATTTTTTCTAGATAGTCGGTAATGACTGTTGGATGAGCATCTCCCAGAAAAAGAAGTTTTTTATTTTTGTAGCTCAGTATGAAGGCTATTGATGCAGCATTTGTAAAGTCTGATTTCTTGGATTTATATAGATCTTTTCCCTTTGCCAGTGTTTCTATTGATATGATGTTACTATTTTTTGATATTGGGTCAGGACTAGAGGAATCTTTAAGTGATTTATACTGTCCAATAAAATATTCCAGATCTTCCTTGGATGGTGAAATTATTTCTAAGCTAATGTTTTTTGAGATCCTAACCGTTTCGCCCGATACTAGGCTTTGATAAGACAGCTCTTTTTCTTTAAGTAAGTTTTCTAGTGTTATAGCTTGTAGAATGGATATGTCTCCACTCTCAGCCTTTATTTCATATGAGCTTGGTACATTTACAAATACTTTCCCAACGGAAAATTTGTGGGGATAGTCTTCAATTAATGGAATCGCACCATTAATGTGATCTTCGTCAGAGTGTGTCAGGATTAGATAGTCAACACTGGAAGTCAATTGCTTGATTTTATATTGAAAGGTTAGCTTGAACCCGCAATCTAGCAGCAGTTTTTTGGAGTTATCGGTATCTTCGATTAGGAAGCTGTCTCCACATTTAGCCTGAATGTTTGTAATTTTCAGCATGGTATTGATTAACTACAAAAGGAGAAGGTTAAAGTATCTAAATTTTTTCAATATTGCATAGGGGGGGATTATTCTATTCAACCCTATACTCTCATTTTCAAACCGGTTAATGAAGTAGGTCTCAGTGTCATAAATTGGAGAAGTTCATTCAGGTGTCGAATATTTCAGATACGCTACCGCCGCCGATTCTGCACGTCCTACTGCCTGTGCCTGGTGATTCCGGAACCCTGTATTGGTCAGATATTATGCAGTGGTTGGTAGCGGAATGTAAGGTTCTAGATCAATGTAATGGATTAAATCTTTGTGTCGTTCAGTAGGAGTATCAACGTAATTCACTCATCTACCCTAAAATTATCGTTAGATTTATATGCTGCATCGGCTGTCACAAAATTGATCGTGATATGAGCATAAATCAAATAATTAGCCACTAAGCTCGGCTATCAGCGATATTAAAACCAAAGAACCCGCAAAGATGCGGGTCCCTTCACGCAATCTATCAACAATTAAGCGGTCGGATTATCCATCCGCTGAAGCGTAAGAGTCATCCCCTCAGCACTCGCTACCAATACATGGTCGCCTTTATGAAGCGGGCCAAATGCACTCACTTTCCATTTGGTATCACCAATCTGTACACGGCCTTGTCCGGCAGGAATATCTTCTTCCAGGGTAATCACCCGTCCAATCATTTGTGCGGCGCGATTATTTAACAGCGGATCGGCGGTGTTCTGGCCCGGCTTACGCAGAAACACCCACCAGATAATGGAGAAGACCAGCGTCATAGAGCCATAGCTGGCCAGTTGCCATGGCCAGCTAAAATCACCAATCATCCATAACAGCAGTGCCTGTACAACAGCCGCAGCGGCGGCTCCCAGTAAAAATCCGCCTGCACCCAGCGCTTCAACACCTAACAGCAAAAAACAGAGAATGACCCAGTGCCAGGGTTCCAGTTCTTGCAAAAAGTCCATATCAGCCTGCCTTGCCTTTGGCGGTCACTTCACCCACAAGTTCTTTAATGCCACCCAGTGCGCCGATCACGCTGCCGGCTTCCAGAGGCATCATTACCAGTTTACTGTTATCGGCACCGGCGACATCTTTCAGAGCCTCAACATATTTCTGCGCCACAAAGTAGTTAATGGCACGGTGATCACCATCGGCGATGGCTTTGGATACCACATCGGTGGCCTTTGCTTCCGCTTCGGCCAGACGTTCCCGCGCTTCTGCTTCACGCTTGGCGGCTTCCAGTTCACCTTCGGCCTTCAGAATCTGAGCCTGCTTTTCACCTTCGGCGACTTTAATCGCCGCTTCCCGGGAGCCTTCGGCTTCAAGAATCTGAGCGCGCTTCTCCCGCTCGGCTTTCATCTGACGGGCCATGGCATCAACCAGATCCTGCGGAGGGGAGATATCACGGATCTCGATACGGGTGACTTTTACGCCCCATGGGTCGGTAGCTTCATCAACCTTGTCCAGCAGGCTGGCGTTAATGCGATCCCGGTTGGAGAGCATTTCATCCAGTTCCATAGAGCCGAGTACGGCACGGATATTGGTCATCACCAGATTTTGCATGGCGCGTAGCAGATCGTTGACTTCATAGGACGCCTTAACCGCATCCTGTACCTGGAAGAAGCAGACGGCATCCGTCGTGACCTGGGCGTTGTCGGCACTGATCACTTCCTGTGGGGGAATATCGAGTACCTGCTCCATCATATTCTGTTTGTGGCCAATCTGATCCACAAAGGGAATAAGCAGGTTAATACCCGGCTGCAGGGTGCGGGTATAACGACCCAGTCGTTCAACGGTGTAGTTAAAACCTTGAGGAACAATGCGAATGCCCGTGCCAACCAGAATGGCTACCAGCACCACAAAAATAATCGCCGTGAGTTCCAGTCCCATGGAAATACTCCTTTCCTTTTTGTGTTGTCTTTAAAAGTTATTTTTGTTGATTACAGACTCTATCGTTGTATCTGCTGATTAGCAACGCGGGTTGAGATGAGTGGCGTCAAGAGAAGGAACGGCTTTTATTACGGATTAAGGTCCCGGCAGTGATAGCCAGTAGAATCACCGCGCCGCCTATCAATGTGTTGCTTGATGGCACATCACCAAACAGGGCTGCAGCAAAGACAATGCCATACACCGGCTCCAGACAGGTCACCAGGCTGACCAGCTGGGCTTTCAGATGCCGGAGGCTATTGAGGAACATCAACATGGGCAGGGTGGTACACAGCAGCCCCAGCGCCAATAGCAGCGGCCAGTGGTTGGCCATAATGCTCAGGCCCCCTGCAGGAATTAATAGCAGTGTGATCAGTGCTGCACCGATATTCTGCTGGCAGGTCAGGGTGACGGCATCAGTGTTTTGTATTCGGAAGCGGTTGGCGAGTGAGAGCAGGGCAAACAGCAGGGCACTGACTACGCCCCAGGCGATACCAGCAACCTTATCGGCCTGACTGTCCATGGACGAAAGCGGGAAAATAATAAACAGACCGAGCACGACGCCTGCGGCGGTCAGTAAATCCAGTAGCCGTAACTTTTCCCGAAATAAAAGCGGTTCCAGCAGGGTGACAAAAACCGGGAAGGAGGCAAAGGCCAGCAGGCCAATAGCCACGGAGGAAACCTGAATCGCTTTGAAAAAGGTAATCCAGTGCAGGGCCAGCACAATACCCAGCAGCATATTCAGTGGCCATTGGGCTTTGCTCAGTGACCAGCCACCGGCAAAAGCCTGCTGCAGTCGTTTTTGAAACAGGAGTATGCCTGCCAGCACCGCAGCACCAATCACGGTACGCCCCAGAACAATTAAGGTGGGATCAATCGGCAGCAGTTTGCCAAACAGTCCGGAAATGCCCAGCAGCACGATAGCGATATGCAGATTCAATAGTGCCAGGCGTTGCTCTTTCATATTCTTATGATGTTCTTGTTATGGCCGGTTTGGGATGAAAGCCTGTTCATTATTATATTGTCAGGCACGGATTTTATAGGGTAAACAATCCCAGAATCACCAACCCGCCAAGATAGATACCTCCAAAGATTGCTCCAAGACCCCACCACGCGGATTGGGAAATATAACCGGAACCATACCAGACCGGTGAAGGGCCGGTCGCGTAAGGGGTAATAATGCCCATAACACCCATCGTACCCACCAGTAGATAAGCCAGCGCATGCACCATGGACACCGGCAGCAGGCTGTTGGCGACTTCCAGAAACAAGGGCAGCAGGGCAACGATATGGGCGGTGACGCTGGCAAAGAAGTAATGGAACACAAAGAACAGCACCAGCAGGGTTAAGGCCACATGCATGGGGGCGAGGTTGGTTAGCGCCTGGGCGGCCAGATCGGCAGACCAATCCAGAAACCCGACCTTACGCAACCCGGTTGCCATAGCCACCAGAGTGGCAAACCAGATCAGCACATTAAAGGCAGCCGTGTTGCCGATGATATCGTCCCAGGTCACTACGCCACTCAACACCAGCAGACATAACACCAGCAAGGCCGCTACGGTACTGTCGATGCCGATGGCCTGCCCAAAGATCCACAGTACCAGTGCCAGCAAGCCCAGCCCCAGCATCAGCCATTCATTACGGGTAACGCCACTCATCTTGGCCAGCTCTTTGCGGGCCCAGTCCGGTGCATCGGGGGAGGACTTCTGGGTTGGCGGGTAGATGATATAGGTGAGCAGGGGAACCAGTAACAGTAGCGGAATCATTACCAGCGCCATGGTGTAAAACCAGCTTTGCCAGGTAATTACCAGACCAGTGCCTTTCTCCACTAGTGAAATAGCCAGCAGGTTCGGGGCCATGGCCGTCACAAACAGGGAACTGGTAACCGTGGTGGATGCCATCGCCACCCAGGCAATATAGGAACCGATTTTGCGCGGTTCATGATCGGGCAGCGAATTAAACATCTGGGGAATATTGATCGCTACCGGGTAAAGCGTGCCGGCACTGCGGGCGGTGTTGGAAGGCATAAAGGGAGAAAGCACACCATCGGCCAGAGCGATGGCATAACCCAGACCTAACGGAGTTTTGCCCAGCCGTTGAATCAACATCAGGGCAATGCGTTTCCCCAGCCCGGATTTTTTGTACCCCAGTGCAAACATAAAGGCAGTGAAGATCAGCCAGATCACGGTATTGGAGAAGCCGCTTAAAGCCCAGACGGCACTCTCTTTCGGGCTCTCTGCCACTAACCCCAGAGATGCAGCGATGGATACGCCAATCAGGCCGATCAGTGCCGGGGGTATCGGTTCAACAATCAGGCCGACAATCACCCCCAGAAACAGGGCAAAGAAATAATGGGCGGTGGTCGTTAGCCCTTCGGGTGTAGGAAGCAGGGCAAGAATGACGGCAACCGCAACCGGGGTCAGGTATTTTGCTGTTTTTCCCATGGTCTTATCTTGAATCTTGTGGTGATGAGCCGTTAAAAACACCCGGCACAAGATAGACCGTTTTCTCACGTCGTCTGGATTTATTCGAGACTGTCTGCGGTGGCCTCGCTTTCTTCCGTCGGCATCAGAAATTGCGGGCCGGGGCCACTCTCTGCCGCGACATCATCAGGGTTAAACAGCGCACAGGCCTGCAAGGAAAGACAGCCACAACCGATACAGCCACTGAGCTTGTCCCGCAGGCGCTTGAGGTTGTCGATGCGCTCGTTGAGCTGCACCTGCCATTCGCTGGAGAGTTTTTCCCAGTCCTGCTTTAAAGGAGCCCGGTTTGCCGGCAGGTTCTCAAAGGCTTCGGCAATTTCACCCAGTGTCAGCCCCAGGTTCTGTGCTGCCTTAATGATCGAAACACGTCGTACCATAGCATTGTGATAACGGCGCTGGTTGCCTTCGGTACGCACAGAGGAGATCAGCCCTTTCTTCTCATAAAAACGTAATGCCGAGGTGGCGACTTCGCAGCGTCTGGCAACTTCACTGATGGTGAGAAAGCGCGTGGGCATGATGACTTCCCGATCATAAGAGAGAGTCGTTAAATTATCTTGACTTAAACTTAACTTCAACTTTTAGACTGCATGCACACACTGTGATTGTTTTTGAAGGATCATGCCCATGCAGAAGTATTTGTTGATTAACAGTAGCGTCAGAACTGAAGACTCCCACTCCCGTCGTTTGAGCCAGCAAGTGCTGGAACGGTTGCTGCCTAAGAATGCCGCTGATAATGAGATTGTGTATCGCGATCTCGCGGCGCAGGCATTGCCGCACTTCAGCGTGGAGACCTATGCCGGCTTTGGTGGTGGGGAGACTCGGGAAGCGCGAGCAGCCTCGGCGCTTTCTGAACGTTTGATTGAAGAAGTGAAAAACAGTCATACCCTGGTGATTGGCGCACCCGTTTACAACTACGCTATTCCTTCCACTCTGAAAGCCTGGTTTGATCATATTACCCGGGCGGGGGTGACCTTCCGCTATACCGAGAATGGCCCGGAAGGCGCACTGGCCGGACGCAAGGCTTATATCGTGCTGACCAGCGGTGGTGATGCAGTTGAGTACATCTCGACTCAGCTGAAGGATATGCTGGGGCTGATCGGTATTACTGATATTACCTTTGTGTACGGTGCCGGGCTGGATATGCCTGATAGTGCGCAGGCTTTGCAGCAGGTGCAGGAGCAGATTGCTGTTCTTTGATCTGAGGTGAATCCAAGAGCTAGCTAAGGAAAAGCCCGAGGAATACACTTTCAACTATCTGATTTGGCTGTGTATCGGGCCTTTCCATTTATGAATTTTACTGAGTGTGCTGCCAGCGAGGTTCCCATGCCTTTGCTGTTGGAAGCCGATCCTTCCGAAGATGTGGTGAACGGCTATCTTGCAGATAGCTGGTGCTTTGTCGCCAAGGAAGGAGCGGATGTGGTTGCGGCCTGCGTTGTGCAGCCGCTAGCCACCTCCCATGCCGAGTTAATGAATATTGCCGTCTGGCCGGACCGGCAGCAGGAAGGTATTGGCTCTCGGTTGCTACGCACTGTGCTTGAAGTGGTCAAAGCCAAAGGTATTCAAAAGCTGGAATTGGGTACCGGTACTTTTGGTCATCAACTGACCTTTTATCAACGGTTGGGATTTCGGGTGGATGCGGTAATCAAAGACCACTTTCTCGACCATTATCTCGAGCCGATTTTTGAATCCGGCATTCAACACAAAGATATGTTGCGCCTGAGCATTGTCTTGTAACTCGCCAATTTTATTGATGAAGATCAACCCTTAGCCGTATAATTCTCCCGCTTTTGTCTTAGGCCCGAACAACAAGATCAATTCACGTTGGCCGATTAACTCATTATTCCAAGACTCAAAATGCCGGTTCTCGTGTGTGGGCGCGGGGAAGGGTGGGAGAATTTATTTGTTTGAACTTCACGCCAACAAGGTCGCCAGTGTTAAAAGCGACCTTCTCTCAGGGCTGACAGTTGCGCTGGCACTGGTGCCGGAAGCGGTGGCTTTCGCATTTGTGGCCGGTGTTGAACCGCTGGTCGGTCTTTATGCCGCCTTTATGGTGGGTTTGATTACCGCTGCGATTGGTGGCCGGCCTGGCATGATCTCAGGTGCAACCGGTGCCCTTGCCGTGGTGATGGTGGCGCTGGTAGCCGACCATGGTGTTCAGTATCTGTTTGCCACTGTCGTGTTGATGGGGATTCTGCAGGTGCTTGCCGGGGTGTTCCGGCTGGGGAAATTTATTCGTATGGTGCCCCATCCGGTGATGCTGGGCTTTGTAAACGGTCTGGCGATTGTGATCTTCCTTGCTCAGCTGGGGCAGTTCGGGGTGAATGGTGAAGCCGGCTGGCTGGAAGGCACCTTTATGCAGGGCAGTGTGATCGATGTGGCCTGGATGAGCGGAAGTGAGCTGTGGATTATGCTGGGCCTGGTGGCGCTGACCATGGCGATTATCAAGTACCTGCCTAAGCTGACGACCGCGATTCCATCCTCCCTGGCGGCGATTATTGCCGTTTCCGCACTGGTGATTGGCTTTGGTCTGGATACCCGCAGTGTTGGTGATGTTGCTGGTATTGCCGGTGGCCTGCCAAGCTTCAGCATCCCGATGGTCCCGCTGAACTGGGAGACCTTTATGATCATCCTGCCTTACTCGGTGGTGCTGGCAGCGATCGGTCTTATTGAATCCCTGCTGACCCTGCGTATGGTCGATGAAATTACTCAGACCCACGGCAGCAGTAACCGCGAATGTGTAGGCCAGGGCGTGGCTAACGTCGTGACCGGCTTCTTTGGTGGTATGGGTGGCTGTGCCATGATCGGCCAGAGCATGATCAACGTAAACTCCGGTGGTCGTGGTCGTCTGTCCGGTATTGCCGCGGCGCTGTTCCTGCTGTGCTTTATCCTGTTTGCCGCTCCGCTGATTGAGCGTATTCCGGTGGCTGCGCTGGTGGGTGTTATGTTTATTGTGGTGCTGGGTACCTTTGAATGGTCCAGCTTCCGCATTATCCCGAAAGTGCCTCGCGGTGATGCCTTTGTACTGATTCTGGTTTCCGTAGTCACTGTACTGACCGATCTGGCAGTGGCTGTGGTGGTTGGTGTGATTGTGTCTGCACTGGTGTTTGCCTGGGAGCATGCCAAGCAGATTCGGGTGGAGAAGCAGGAAGACGATAACGGCGCCACCGTATACAAGGTGCATGGTCCGCTGTTCTTCGGTTCCACGACCACCTTTATGGAGCAGTTCAATACCCGTCAGGACAACACCGAAGTGGTTGTTGATTTTGCCGACTCCCGCGTCTGTGACCATTCCGGTCTGGAAGCGATTGATACGCTGGCGGAACGTTATCTGAATGCGGGCAAGACGCTGCATATCAAACATCTCAGCCCGGATTGCCGTAAGCTGCTCACCAAGGCCGGTAACCTGGTGGAAGTGAATGTGATTGAAGATCCAACTTACTTCGTCGCAACCAACGCTTAATTTCACGTAATACGAACAAGACCCGCAGAGTGTGAACTCTGCGGGTCTTTTTTTGGCTGACGTGTTGCTGATTAATTGTTCAGCAAGGTCGCGAGATCATTTTCCAGCTGGGTTCTGGCTGGAGCCAGAGCCGCTTCCTTGTTCACCATCTTGAGCTGGTGATCCAGGGCACTCTTCATATTCTCCAGAGTTTTCAGCTGCTTGTTCTGGCTCGCGTTACGGCTCTTGATCAGTTTCAGGGCACCGATATGGACATCCACCTTGGTGGCCAGCACTTCACGGTCTTCCTGATTATTTACCATCTTTATTTCAAACTCGCCTTTGAAGACACCCTGCAGGCGGTTCAACTCCGTGCCGATACGGCTGTTGGCTTTCTTCAGTTGCTTCTCCGCTTTGGTGTGACGCTTGCGGGCATTGATCATCAGATCCTGAACCTTCTTCTCAACGGTCAGGCCTTTGGCCTGCTTCAGACCGGTATGGATACCACCGGCCAGTCCGATGCCGCCGCCCATGACTGTACCGATCGCGCTCATCACCGGGACAGTGGTTGGATTAAAGGTAAAGATCATACCCACCACGCCAGTACCAAAGCCTACGATACCACCGCCGGCTGCGCCTGCCGCTGTGTAGCGGGCTACGGTCTTGAGGAAGGTCTTCACCCGGTCCATTTTTGAAATCTTATAGTCGTTCAGCAGCTTCTCTTTAGCGGTCTGCGGCTTGCTCTCAGACGCAACGGCGACTGATGCGGTTGGGGCGACTGTCTGAACGGTGTGCGTTGGCGTTTCAACCGTTGGCGTCTGGATCGCCAGTGGATCAGCAAACGGGTTGAAATCAGAAGAAATAGAATCAAACGGATTATAAGACTGACCTTGTAATGTATTCATAATGCTTTCTCCCTGAGACTGTATTTTTGAATTCGTTTTGATTTGGTTATGGTTGTGCTGGACAGTGTTTGTGTTAACTGTCTTCTCAGTTTTGTCCGGGATCGGCAAAGGCGCTATAGCCCCTTGGTCGTATCACCACTAAGGGTGTACGACCAAGGTATTAGCCTGATTTTAAAGGGTTTTATTGTGGGGCGGTCTGGTTTGGCGGAAGCTTGTTGCCGGACGGATTGTAGGGCTGATTATAAGGCTTGGGTGGATGCAGACGTACGGGCTGCTCCGGCACCAGAATCGGGCGGATCTGGATAAAGCCATCATCGGCGAAATGCATCAGCCGATCCATCACCAGGTCTTCCAGATCCTGCTTCTGATCAGGGCTTTCTATAAGCTTCCAGGAACCCTCATTACTGTCATCGACAATAATGTAGGGGACCTGCCCCTTGGGTGCGTAATAGAACACCGAAATTGTATGGCGGCCGGTCGTCACTGCCAGCTGATTGGAGAATTTCAGCATGGCCAGCAGCTTATCGGTATCCAGGCGGGTCTTGTTATCTTCAGATCGGGAGACAGAGACCGGCTCCCCCAGAAACTTATCCCGGTTACGGCGCAGGAAGTCCAGTTTGTCTGGCAGATGGCTCCAGTGGGTAGTGTCTAGTCTTTCGCGTTGTCGCTCTGACAATCTGTAGCGCAGGACCATCGGATCTTCCTGCGGGTGTCTGGCCTCTTTCAGGGCAAGGTAGATACTGTGTCCGGAACAGATACCGCCTCCTCTGGCTCGCCAGCCAAGCAGTGGTGTCTGATTCCAGGGGAGAAACCATGGCAGGAATTTCTGGGTAGGGGCGCGAAACAGATCGTAGTAACGAGCCACAAACTCTTCCATTGGCTCCTGCTCAACAGGGGTGACTTCAACCTCTTTACCCTCTGCCGAGTCGGCCCCGGTAGTGGACTCCTGCGAATCCACGGCCAGTTCTGTTGTGGACGTGGCCGGTGTGCAGAAATAATCCTCATCATCATAGAACTGAAAGCTGTCATCGAGTTGCACCTTCGCCAGACAAGGGCGCAGCTTCTGCAGTCCATTCCATTGGGATTCGATCAGCAGGGCGATCAGGTCGGGACGCTTGGCCAGCACTCGGGCCACCGTATCGTGGGCTTTGACGAGGGTGAATAATTCATCACCCGTGAGTTCTTCCAGACGATTCTCTGCTACCCAGCGTGCTGCCAGTGCCTTCTGGTGAGGGCGTGACAGCAGATCAACTACCAGTCCTGTGCTGCGCAGGGTTTCCGTCATGGTTTCGGAATAAAGCGCCGGCGACTCAAGCAGTTCCTTGAGAGTCTCGGTAAACATCATTGCTGCCCAGGCCTTTTGCTGGTCTGAGTAATGCGGGCTGGCCATTATGGTGCGGGCGCAGTGAATATCCCGATCAGCGATTGCGGTGATCCAGCGTCGATTGAACTTCAGATTGTGGCCAGGTTCGCTCAGCAGGCGGCGCATAAGCACGGGATAGCGCAGCAGCATCGGCCAGTGACTGTCACCTTCAATGGGGAGATGGGTGAGCTCTTTGGTTAGAGCTTCGGCATCTTTGTAAGCGGGCTGGCATTGGTCGAGCAGAGCCTCGCCTTTGAAAACATCGCGTAATAAGCGGCGGGACCAGGGGCTGACCAGATACTTTTTAATCAGATCACCATGTTCTTTATCCGGCACACTGCCGTGGTAAAGGTTGTAGAGAAAATAGGCCGCAAAGTTGGGTTCCCGGTCACAGGCTTTGGCAAGCTCCAATGAGCGTGTGAAGTACTGGCCGGTTTCCTTGAGCAGAGTAAGGACATCGGTCTTGCTATCCCTTGGCACAGGGAAGGCCTGAGAAATCATATGCGGATAACGCAATACCAGCCGGACTTTAAACTCCGGCCGAGCCTTGCAGGGTGTGAACTGCTCGTAGATATAAGGGTACTGACGCAGGTAGAGAACGGTGGGCAGTTCATTGTTTTCGCTATTTAGTAAACGCTGCAGGCTGTCGGGGCTCATGAGTTGAGGGTGCCAGGAAAAGACTTCCAGAGCCATGCGGTCTTGTTGTTCTGGAATCATATAAGGGCCGGCCAGCTCCAGCATGATTTTCCGGGCACAGCTTTGGCTGGTGGTCAGAATCAAAAAAGCTTTGATATCGTCTTCGGTGCAGGCTTCCTGGCGGAGAATGCGTGCTTTCAGTTGTTGGTAAAAAGTTTCAGCCCGTTGCGGGTTAACCACGGCAATGGCGGCTCGATGCCCGTCATGGAGCGGAGCAATAACAGCGGACTCTTTGCCCAGCACGGCCTCGGCTGCTGTAGGGCAAAGCCGGGCCAGGGGAACCAGCAGATCCATCGGGTCTTTATCGGCAAACGCCTGTTTATTCAGCAATGTCTGGAATACCAGTTCACTATGGGTTCGGGCTATGGCCAGTAACTCCTCGTTATTAAACTTTTGCCAGTGATTTTCCAGAATCTCCTGCGCTGTGGCATGGCCACAGTGTCTGGCGATATAGGCGAGGTCGGCGGGTTTTAACGTGTCGAGGGTTTGCTGCAGAGCCGACAGCTGATGCCGTTCATCGGCGATAAGAGCGATCAGTTGGGCACTTTGGTGTGATTGCGCTTCCGGTGTTGGTGCGACCAGCGCTGTC
This sequence comes from Parendozoicomonas haliclonae, assembly GCF_900174585.1. Classification (GTDB taxonomy): domain Bacteria; phylum Pseudomonadota; class Gammaproteobacteria; order Pseudomonadales; family Endozoicomonadaceae; genus Sansalvadorimonas; species Sansalvadorimonas haliclonae. The sequence goes on from NZ_FWPT01000005.1 coordinate 86,144, forward strand.
AGGTTGCGCTCTAGAAAGTCATCAAAGGCACCGACAGAATCAAAGTGTGGATTTTTATCCTCACTTTTAGAGCAGGGCAGCCACGGGCAGAAATGACTAAACCAGTGGTAATGGTGGTTTACGGCTTGGCAGAGACGCTCCTGAATGGCTTTGGGCGTGTGGTTGTTATCCGGATTGTCCAGGGGATGGTTGTAGCAGTGCAGCAGGTAGGGAATATTCTCGGCCTGTGCAGATACTTCCGGACCCGGAGCTGTGTCGGTCGTTATTCCCGCAGGTGCTGGGGTGAGATCATCCTTGATATTCATTGTTGATTGTTCCTCCGCCGGCTTTCCATCTGTTACGCCTTAACTGCCAGTTCATTGCGCATTTTCAGTTCGTCTGGATGAGGTTTTTGTTCAAACAGACTATCAGTACCGCATGGGCTGGTTTTGGTGGTGGTTGATGCCGAGCTGCTTATCCGGCTTTGGAGTTGTTCAGGGGTTGGCCTCAAGGTGGGCACTTCCTCTGTCATGCTGCTCAGCAGAGTCTGCAACAGTTTCTCCTGGCTACCGGCACTGCCCGGGTAACGGAGATCGATCTGAGGCACTTTACGGGATGCCGGTACGGCACGGCTGCCGGGGCAGTGGTAATCCAGCAGGCCGGCTTCATGGCCCAGCAAGGCCAGACTGACACCGGAACTGTACATATCGACGGGGAAGCTTTGGTCCTTTCCGGCGACCACCTCCGGTGCCCGAAAGCCCCGGGTGCCTGCCATGCTGCTGACCGATTTGAGGAGAAGGTTGGCCGACAGATTGAAATCAAACAGTTTGACCACACCTTGCTGCTGGCGAAGGTTATCCGGCTTAATATCCCGATGAAGAATATTGTGGCTTTTCAGATAGGCCAGGGCGCTTGCCAGCTGAGACAGGTAGTTAACAAGCGTGCTGGCACTGACGGTACGCTTCCCCTGTTCATGGCCAGCATTGACTTTCTGCTCTTTGGGAATATCCAGCGGCAGGCCGGCATATTCGGTAAACAGGCTGAGGGTGAGGGCATTCTCTTCCTGGATAATACCGATGCCCAGGAAGCGGGCGATATTAGGATGTTCAAACGAACGGTGAATCTCTACTTCCTTGACCAGGTTGCGCAGGGCATAACGGCGCTGGTCTTCGGTCAGCTTTTGATAGGCACGGGAGCGTTTCACCCATTGCTGCCCCTTGGGCTGATCGGGAATAAAATGGGTAACCACCAGTTGGCTTTCCAGCTTCTGACGGCTGTTCTTCCGGGATTCGGATAGCAGGGTATGCTCTTTGCCAGCCTCAACCGGATTCTGCCCTGCCGGGAAAATATAATTAAACAGAAACTGCAGACCATCGTTGGCAATCGGTGTCGTGATCGGCGTTGGGGGCGTGAGCTTGCCTGAATCAGAGGAAGAGCACTGTTCATTCAGGCTGACGCTGCGAGATGAAAGAGTCTGACTAGGCTCGCCGGAGTTCTTAAAGCTGATATGCAGCGCTCCGGCCAGTGTCCGGTAACGGTTGTTGCCCAGCTCACTGGAAGACGGCTGGCTGATACTGGGGGGAGCCGGAGCCTGCCCGTCATCGTCTGACCAGGAGATCGGCCCAGTAGAGCCACTCTGAGAGCCGTGTGATCCAGCACTGCTTGAGGGTTTAGCAAACATTTTAAGACTCCCTGTCATCAAACAGCAGAGTCTTAACAGTTTTGGCAAGGCTTTAAACAACAGGGCTGTTAGTCGGGATAACAACCCTTTTGCGGTTATTACAGTTATTGCAGGCGATCGGCCAACCCGGTTACCCGCTGGACCGGCCGGTCAACGGCGGAAGTGAGGATATCCGGTTTGGAGAACAGCATCAACGAGGACTTGGCCCGGGTAATACCGGTATACAACAGCTCCCGGGTGAGTACCGGCGATGGCGTATCCGGCATGACCAGCAAAACCCGATCAAATTCCGAGCCCTGACTCTTGTGTACGGTCATAGCGAATACCGTGTCATGCTCAGGTAACCGGGACGGCAACAGAAAGCGGGGTTCGCCATTGGCTTTCGGGAATATTACCCGATAGCGCCCATCCTGCTTGACGGTGATACCGATATCACCGTTATACAGCTCCAGCGCCGGATCATTGCGGGTGATCAGCACCGGACGGCCCGGATACCAGGTATCGTTGTCGCCAGCTTCAATCAGCCCGGCCTTGGTCAGTGCCTTACGAATGCTGTCGTTCAACCCGCTAACCCCCTGTGGCCCTTCACGCAGGGCGCAAAGAACCTGGAACTGGTCAAAGGCTTCGAGAATTTCCTCCGCCGGTGCTTCGCCGCGCACCTTTTCAAGATAACCCCGGTAACCGGCAATAGCTTCATTTAACAGCTGTTGTTGAATATCACCGCTATAGCAGAACTGCAGATCATCCCGCTGTTCGCCAGCGAGGTTATTCACCTCAGCCTTGTTTTGGGTGTTGACTGCACGTGCCAGCAGGCCAATACCGGACTTCTCATCAAATCGGTAGCTCTTGCGCAGCAGACACAAACCATCCCGAATAGTCGGGCCGTGGGCTTTGATATGTTCCATCAAGGCGGCACCGGTCAGCTGTTGCAGCGCCTGCACCTGTTCGGGGGAGTAGCCAAAATCCATGGCCGAGCAGATATCGCCCAGTACGCTGCCAGCTTCTACAGACGCCAGCTGATCACGGTCACCGAGCAGAATAAGCTGGGCATGATCGGGCAGGGCATCAAGCAGGCGGGACATCAAGGAACTGTCGATCATCGAGGCTTCATCCACCACCAGAATATCCAGATGCAGTGGGTTCTCCCGGTTATGACGGAACTCGGCTTTACCGGGAATCACTCCCAGCAACCGGTGAATGGTGCTGGCCTGATCGGTAATGGCATGGCGTACCACATCTTCACAGTCCAGCTTCCATTTCGCTGAACCGATGGACTCGGTCAGACGGGCAGCAGCCTTGCCGGTCGGTGCCGCCAGATGAATAGTCGGGTTGCGGTACGGGTCCTTGATATGGGCCAGCTCAACTAGCAGGGCCAACAGGCGGGTAACCGTTGTCGTCTTACCGGTGCCCGGACCGCCACTGATGACTGAGATCTTGCGTGAGGCAGCTACAGCCGCTGCCACCATCTGCCAGTTAATGGTCTGACCTTCGCCGGAACCGGCAAACAGCCGTTCAAGAATGGCCCGGGTGCGGGCTGTGTCATGCTCGATCACCCGGTTATGATTCATCCGATAGGCGATAGAGGCTTCGTATTGCCAGTAGCGCATCAGATACAGACGACCATTGTCGAGTACTAGTGGGGTGGCCTGATGGCCATCACCCACCGCCGCCAGTGTTTGCAGATGGGTGGCCCAGCTGGTGATCGATGGACAGTTACGGATGGCTTCCAGATTACGGCCGGTGCCCAGCAGTTCCAGCGAATCCTGATTCAGTTCCAGGCAGGTATGGCCATGGCCCAGCTGCAGGCTGGTGAGTGCCGCAGCCAGCAGCAGTACCGGGTCATCATGCTCGGCAGCCAGAAAGCGGGCAAAGTGGTAATCGAGTGGACGGATAATATTCTGATCCGCCAGTTGTCGCAGCGCGTTCAGCATGTGACGGTCTCCTTCTGTCCATGGAACAGGCTGTCCAAAGCCTCAATCAGGGATTTATCCGGACGGTGATAATAGATACCCGTGCGTTCGCCTGTGTCGTTCAGTTGCACGCCGCGCAGGAAGATATAGAAGGCACCGCCCACATGGGCGTCATAGTCATAGTCCGGTATGCGGGTTTTCAGCAGACGATGCAGGGCCAGGGTGTAGATCAGGTACTGCAGGTCATAGCGGTGGTCGATCATCGCTTCGGCCATGGCTTCCCGGGTATAGGCGGCGGTGGTATCGCCCAGCCAGTTGGACTTCCAGTCGAGCACATACCAGCAGCCATCGTGCTGGAAGGTCAGATCGATAAAGCCTTTTAACATACCCTGCAGATCATAGAAGTTCAGTTCACCGGCACGGGCGGCCAGTGGATCCTGTGTCTTGAGCAGGGTGTTCAGTTCCTGAGCCTTCAACAGGCCCAGCGGAAGATTAAACTCCAGTTCGGGCTTGTAGCCATCTTTGGTCAGATCAGACAGTTTCATACCAGTGTCGTTCATTGGGGTATGAATCACTGTCTGCACCATCTCCTGAAGTACCGGCAGCCACTGTTCATCAAAATTATTAATCAGCAGCAGATCACGAATCGTGGCTTCAATTTCCTGAGGATTCGGGTTTTCAAACGCTACCCGTTCAAAAATTTCGTGCAGGAAGGTACCGGGCTGAGCACCACGGGGAAAGTCCAGCAAGGAAGTAAACGCCGGACGTTCAATAACGGCAGTCTGGCTCTGGCCTTGTACTTCGAGATCAAGGCCCGGTTGTTCGTGGCTGGCATCCGGGGTGACTGCCGCCTGCGCATGGCTGGCATTACGGGACAGTGCCGAATAGCTGGTCATCCACCAGTTACGGGTAATCTGGCCGGTAAACTGACGGGCTGACAGTTCCGGCAGCTGATCAGCCGGTGGCTGGTAACGGGGTAGCTGGCTGTCTGGCAGATCGGCCACGGTGATGGCCGGGCAATTCTGTTCCAGTCTGTCAAGCGCATCACGGAACTCGGGCACAGTGATCGGGCCGCCCGGTTTGAGCAGATGACCAAAGGCGGTTTTATTGAGATCGGTCAGATCTTTATTCTTTGCTGTGGCTCGCAGTTTGACCGGCCCCAGCCCCAGATAGCAGGCATGGACCGAACGGGTTAACGCCACATACAGAAGGCGCAGGTCTTCCGCGAGACGTTCCCGGTCAGCGATCTCCACCGACTCTTCGCTGTTCAGCAGGTCGGCCACCACCTGTTGCTGATCGTTATGGAACAGGGCTTTGTCCTGCTGTCGCCAGGTGCAGACAAACGGCATAAAGACGACGCCGTATTCCAGCCCCTTGGATTTATGGATGGTGACGATCTGTACCAGATCCCGCTCGCTTTCCAGATGTAGCTGCTGTTCCTTGGCATTGGTATCCGGACTGCTGATGCGCTCCTGCAGCCAGCGGAGCAGGGCATGGGGTGTTTCCCGTTCCCGGGCGGCGGCTGCAAGTAGCTCACCAATATGCTGAATATTAGTGAGTCGTCGTTCACCATTGGGGCTGGCCAGCAGGTTCTCTGCAAGACGACGGCGGGTAATCAGCTGTCGCAGCATGGGCAGAACACCGCGACTCAGCCAGATCTGGTGGTAATCGTTAAACTCTTCGACGGCCTCTTCCCAGTGCAGCTCATTGTTATTGAGCTCATCCAGGGTTTGTGCGGACAGGGCCAGCAGCGGTGTTGCCAGAGCGGCTCGCAGCTTGCGCTCATTGGTGGGTTCCAGGCTGGCCGCCAGCAGACGACTGATATCGAGCGCCTCCGGGCTGTCGAATACCGAGCTGCGATCAGACATATAGACGCTGGCAATATTGCGGGCCACCAGGGCATCACGCACCTTTTCGGCCTGAGTGCCGGTGCGCACCAGAACTGCTACTTCATTCGGTGCCAGAGGTTCCTGCTCAGAACCACCGGTCAGACAGCGTTGTTCTTTGGCCAGAGTCAGCAGACGGTTAATCTCTTCCGCCGTCGCTTCGGCCATGGCGGCTTCATAATCGCCCTTGCCGATATTGCCGTCGCCATTGCTGGTGTACCACAGCTGCATGGCGGTCTGGCGCTCACCATCGACAAACAGGCCGCGCAGGCTGGCTTTGTCGGAATAGCCCACCGGCTGGAACGGAATATCACTGTTGTAAATAAATGGCGATTGTGCCTGGGCAAACAGATGGTTGACCGAGGCAATCATCTCCTGAGAGGAGCGCCAGTTGGTCGGCAGGGTGTAGTGATGGCTGATCTGATGCTTGGCATGGATATAGGTAAAGATATCCGCGCCCCGGAAAGCATAGATCGCCTGCTTCGGATCACCGATCAGAAACAGTCCGTAATCCTGAGTATCCGCTACTACCGGATAGATATTGCCGAAGATCCGGTACTGCACCGCATCGGTATCCTGGAATTCATCAATCAGGCCAACCCGGAAATTATCACGAATCTGCTGGGCCAGTATTGGGCCGGTTGGGGCCTGTAGGGCCTTGTCCAGCTGGGTCAGCAGATCATCAAACGACATCTTGCGCAGTTCCAGACGACGCTGGATCAGACGACTGCCGACATCCTGTAAAGCATCCCGCAGGATCATACCCTGCAGAGCCTCTTTCAGATCCATGTCACTGTCGTTCAGTCCGGCAATACTGCGGAACACTTCAAGGTCTGGTGGGGTTTTGCCTTTGGCACAGGCCGTTGCCAGCACTTCCGGGGTATAGCAGAACCAGCTGGTCTCATCGGAGAAGACCGGCACCAGTTCATCGCTGTGGGCAAATTCACTCATCTTCTCCAGCCGTTTCCAGGACTTGGAGTTTTTCTTGAGGACTGCTGCCAGACCGGTATGGATATCCTGCTGGCTGTCCCGCCACTGGGCTTTAACTGCCTTAATGGCGTTGATCTGCTCATAGATGGCAGTGAACGACGCGGGAATATTATTGTTGACCAGCTGCAGATCCTGCTGGTGCAGCCAGAAGATCAGGTCCTTTTCCAGCTTGCTTGGTTTTTCCCAGATACTGCGCACCAGACCAGCCATCTCAATATCCAGCGGGTACATGGTGCGGCGCCAGAAGTCAGCCACGGTATCGGTAATCAGTTCCGACTGGTCTTCCATCAGCTCACTGGTAAACAGGGTGCCACTTTCAAAGGCATGCTGCTTGAGCATGCGCTGGCAGAAACCGTGAATGGTAAAGATCGCCGCTTCATCCATCTGCCGTTCCGCAGCCAAAAGCCGCTCGGCCTGCATGGAATGGTTATCCAGTTCGGCCAGCAGCTGGCTGATAATCGGGTCTTTGGATGAACCTTCCAGAAACGCCTGTCGGGCTTCATGGATACGGGCCCGGACCCGGTCCCGAAGTTCTGCAGTCGCGGCTTCAGTAAAGGTCACTACCAGAATCTGGTCGACAGTCAGCGGTTCTTTATGGGCTGAACCGCTGGCCCCATGACCCAGCAGCAGGCGCAGATAGAGTGCGGCAATGGTAAAGGTCTTGCCGGTGCCGGCACTGGCCTCGATCAGGCGATGGCCGTGCAGGGGCAGGGTCAGGGCGTTCAGGGTTTCTGACGCCGGATGGGTGTTCGCGGTCATGATATCGGTCATTACTTGTCCGCCTCCAGCTTGTGCAGATGGCTGGCCAGCGGCAGCAAAATGTTTTGGGCGAGCTGGCGAAGCTCGGGCAGCGCCAGTTCAAAATCAGGCCAGCAGCGCTGGATATAGGCGTCATTGGTCCCTTCACCGGCGAAGAAGCTGTCACCGATAAAGCTCTTGCGGGCTTTATTGTCGGCCTCTTCGAGCTGGTCTTCGTCGTCGGACATAACCGAGTCGCTGCGGGCCTTGTCGATCCAGGTCCAGGCGGTTTTCTGGAAAAACGGCAGTGGTCGGTTAAGGCCTTCCTGCATCAACTGTTCAAGGTCGGCCAGCATCGACAATGCACGTTCCTGCTCCACCGGACGAAGCTCAATACAGTTGTCCAGAGTCAGAAAGAAGGTGGAACCGGCCTGTTCCCGACCGGCGCAGTAGCACAGGTGTTTCACCCAGGCCTGGAAACGGTGTTTGTCCCGCAGTTTACCTGTGCGCCAGAACACCTGACCCTGATCGTAAATACAGTCCAGCCAGCCGGTCAGACGACTGTGGTTCAGAGGCAGGTCAATCTCCCGATCCGGACACTTATTCTTCACCCAGGGTGCGACAAGATCGGCCAGCTGGCTGGCCTCACTCTGCAGTTCATTCATGGCGATCTGACCAAAGCTGCCATGGGGAAGTACCCCGGAAGCCCGCGCCTGCAACCGGAACTGGCGATCATCCATACCCTGCAGGTAACCGTTCACCAGCTGGTCTTTCAGGTTCCAGCCGGTCAGACCATCGAGAGCAAAAGGCTCACGGGTCTCCGCCGCTTCATCATCGTCGTTGAAATAGACTTTCAGCCGCTGCTGGCAGAATGCCTGCGACGAGTTGTTCCAGAATCCAATCAGGCGATCCAGCGGCAGTTCCAGGGCATTGTCTTCATCAGGTATTGGTGTGGCTGCCAGAGGCTGGGGCAGGAAGGGCGCTTCCGGTTCGCCTTCACCGCTGGCGGCAGGTAGCCACTCACTGGCAAAGCTCTGGAAACGGTTGGTCTGGCCATTGTCCTCAGCAATAAAATTGTCCGGACTAAATGCCTGCAGACTGTGCTGGTGGAACAGGCTGTTGACCAATGCATCACCATCACCGCCTTGTTCAGGTACAAAGCTCTCTTTAATCAGGTTCTGCAGTTCGGTGACCAGTACCGATGGGAAACGTTCGGTGTTGTCGCGAATATTGCGGCTGACGTAACTAATATAGAGCTGTTCCTGGGCTGAGAGCAGGGCTTCCAGAAACAGGTAACGGTCATCTTCCCGGCGGGAACGGTCCCCTCGACGTGGCTCTTTCGCCATCAGGTCAAAGCCCATCGGCGGCAAGCTGCGTGGATAGGCACTGTCGTTCATACCCAGCAGGCACACTACTTTGAACGGGATGGAACGCATCGGCATCAGGGTACAGATATTCACCTGTCCGGCCAGGAACCTTTGGCTGCTGCGGGTGTTGCCAAGGTGTTCATTGAGCCAATCAACGAGTACGGCTTTAGGCAGAGTTTCGGTAAAGCGTGCATCGTTGAGCTGTTCGCGGAATTTCTCCATGGATTCGCGCACCTTGCGAATCACCGGCTCATCAGTTTCATCCGGGGCGAAGAACAGTTCCAGCAGCTGGTTAATGAACAGCAGCCAGTGATCGGCATCCCGGGCGGTATCAATCTCCGCCAGCAGCCATTCGCAGTGTTCGACAAAGTCAGCCAGTTTGCCGGCCAGCTCCGCTTCCATACCCTGAGCCAGATCAGAAGGCAGGGTATCGTCGTACAGGCCCATGGCCGATGGCATGGCATAGCCCAGCAGCATACGACGCAGGCCAAACAGCCAGGTGTTTTCAGCGCGGGTGGGAACATCAAAGCGGGACTGGTGCTGTTCGTTAATACCCCAGCGAATGCCGCTTTCCTCAATCCAGCGGGCCAGGGTGTTGATATCAGTCTCTTCCAGCCCAAACCGGTTCTGGATAGCTTTGACTTCCAGCAGCTCGATCAGCTCCGGTGTGCTGGCGCGGTTCTGGTCAAGGGTCAGCAGACGCTGCAGGGCAGCAATGGCTGGATGTTCCTGGCTGGCGCTTCGGTCCGACAGGGCAAAGGGAATATAGCGTTCGCCGCTTACGCTGCCGCCGGGATTGGAAAACACCGCTTGCAGATACGGGGAGTAGCTGTCGATATCCGGCACCATCACGATAATATCGCGGGGTGTCAGGCTGCTGTCGTTTTCAAACAGACTGAGCAGATGATCATGCAACACTTCCACTTCCCGCAGCGGGCTATGACAGCCCCGGAAGCTAATGGAGTGATCTTCTGCCTTGATCGGGTGCTTCAGGCCGGTACTGTCCTGCAGTTCCAGAATATCGTGCTGAATATGATGCAGCAGGGAGTCGGTATTGATATCGGCAAAGCCATCAATCTCGGTGACCGGGTTTAACTCAGAGGTCTGTTCGCCAGAACTCAGTTCCTGCAGTTGATAGAGATAATCACGCCCCAGTTTGCCCAGTGAGGCCAGCAGTGGATTGCCGGTGTCGTTCAGTGACTCGGGCAGTTCCGGGTTCATGCCGTCTTTAAACCGGCGGGCATTGATACGGGCCAGATAGCGGGCATCGCGAATATCGCCCCAGTAGTAACGGCAGGGGTTAGTCACCATCAGGTGTACATCGCAATGCTGTCCCAGTGCATGGAGTGCCTGCACATAACCGGGGGGCAGGGCGGAGATGCCAAATACAAATAACCGCTTGGGCAGTTTGCCGGTGAAGTTGCCTTGGGTGAGGATATCGGCAAAGGTCTGGTGCATATTGGCCCGGTGCCAGTGGGGTTGGCCCAGTTCCCGGGTACGTTCCACCAGAGCACGCCACAGTATTGGCTGCCAGCTCTGCTCTGCGGTCAGCTGTGGCAGATCGTCTCTGGCTTCCCAGCTGGCAATCCATTCCGGGCGATACACCAGATACTGGTCGTAGATATCGGCAATCTTGCCGGCCAGCTGGTAGCGACGAATACGATCATCGTCGTTTTGCAGATAGTGGGCCAGTGGCTCAAAACCCGGTTGATCCTTCCAGCTCTCCAGCAGTCCCATCAGCTTCCAGGTCATGCTCTCCTTTGCAAAGGCGGAACGCTTGGGAACATCATCCAGTACCGTGACGAACATCTCCCACAGAAAGGTCGCCGGCAGCGGAAAGGCAATGGCCGCAGCTATGCCAAAGGCACTGGCCAGTTCCAGCTGCAGCCAGCGAGCCATACCCGGACTTTGTACCAGGATCTGCTCTTCAGTGAGCGGATTATCGAGGGGCAGGCTGCGAATCCGGTCAACCAGCAGTTCCTTGAGAATATCGAGATGGTTGGAATGGTGAAGGGTGAGCAACGGCGTCTCCGGGACTGGGGATGGAGAGAAAAATTTATTGTCAGCAATTAGGCGGCAGGTGGCAAGTGATGCTGACTGAGCAGACAGAATTCCTGACTGAAAAAGGCTCTTGCTGCGGGATGACGGTCTAACCGGAAAACCAGTGCTCAGAAAACCAATTATCAGAAAACCAGTTGTCAGGGATGATTATTATGCAGGCCAGCCAGCCCGGTTCAGGATTCCAGTGTCCTGACCTTACTCACTACTCTCCAAAGGTCAAAGAACTCCATAAGCCCGATCATATCGCCAGCGAGGAGGCTGTTGATGCCGCCGGTCGTCTGGTTACCGAGGTGCAAGGGGAAAAGTCTATCCAGCCACCGGCTAACCCTCAGGAAGAGAGGGTGCTTCGTCGCCTGCATGAACAGACCCTGACTGCCTCCGTCTGGCAGGATACCGAAGCCCGTGCCCATCATCGTCAGACCTTTGCCTTGTCCCGTGAGGCTCTGGACCAGCAGCTGGCCGAGCTGAAAGCCAGTCAGCCGAATGCGCTTCCGGTGATGTTTGTTGATATCGACGATATGCTGGTGGACAGCCATACCTTCTTTAACGGCTTTATCAGCCAGCCCTGGCGGATTCATGGGTACCGGGACTGTGCCTGGTTTATGGCCCAGCACAGCAAACCGTTGGAAGGTGCCGTTGAGTTTATGAATTATGCCGCCTCCCGTGGCGTGATGATTCACTATATCAGTGCCCGTACTTCCCATCCGGAGATTGAAGATGTCACCTTGACCATGCTGCGCAAGAACCGGTTCCCGGTGACTTCAAAGAGGTCTGTTCATATTGCCAGCGATAAGATGGCCAAATCCCAACAGCTGCTGGAAGAATACTCCCAGGGCGCTTTGAACTATATGGTTGCGGACTATATGGTGCCGGTGTATATGGCCGGTGATAAGCGTACGGATATCGGTTGCCCAAAGGGGGCTGATCCTGTACGACAGCAGGTTTGGGATGAGCAGCATGGTGAGTCTGTGGGCAAAAGCCTGTTTATTCAGCCCAATACTGTTTACGGACGCTGGGAAACGGCCCTGCAGTTTAAGTATGACCATAGCCCGGAGCAGGAAGTCTGTAATCGTCTGCAACAGGTGCATCAACTGGCTGGCCGGCCGGATCGCCCTTATCAGGTCGGCAGTGATGAACAGATACAGGCGTTGCTTTATACCCAGTCGGTTGAACGTCGTCTGGCATTACAACAGGCACTGGTCGGTGCTGAGCGGCGCTGTAAAGAACTGGCAGCCGACGGTCAGACACCAGAGCTTTCCATTCAGCTTGAAGGTGTGCTGCTAGATACCGTACCGCTGGTGGCGGATCTGATTACCAAAGGCTGCTATGCCGATGTGCACGCTTATCAAGCCGGCGTTTTGCCGCCCTGGCTGGACTACGGCCTGGCGCTGGCCGACCCGACTGTGACAGCCTTTATTAAACGGATGCAGTGTGAATACGGTGCCAAGGTCGTTTATCAGACAGAGGTTCCCGCCTCTGAGCAGGAGCAGGAGTATTGTGGTCAACTGTGTCGCTGGTTGCGTAGTCAGGGTGTTGATCAGGAGCCAGTGATATCAACGAATCCGGCAGTTATGGGTAATGAAGCGTCACAGGTCGTTTTGGTAACACGGAATGGCAATCAGCCACAATCGGATTCGGTGTTTCTGGTGCCCTCTCCGCACCAGCTGTGGGAGTGGTGGCCGAAGAGCTGCAGCCGCAAGACCACAGCCAGCCGCTTTGAAGCCAAGGTGCGACGCTGGCAGCTTCCCGAAGAGTGTCAGGATCGCAACAGCCGCAAGGCCTGTGAGGAGCAGCTGCAGAAAGCCGAAGAAGTGCGCCGTATGCGTGAACTGGAAGATGATTTTATGGGCGGTGGCGGGCCATTACACACGGCCTCCCGTCGTCCGTCGGTTCCAAGGGTTGTGCGCTCCGAGTATGTGAAGGTCGTCGAAAAGAAAAAACCTAAAAAGAGGAAGATACACGACGCTCGTTAATCTGCTCCGGATAGGGATAGAGTTCGCTCAGGCTCACTGAGCGACCATTATCGCTGACCTGATGGGCATGGTGACGACGCAGCTGCCTCGGTTCAGTCACGCCACAGGAGTGGCTGATCAGCTCCAGATCATGGATCAGGTTGTTGTGATAGCTTGCCACTCGTTTGGCCTTATCTCTGGGCACCAGTCCGCGCTGGAGTTTTTTGTTGTGGGTGGTGATACCGGTAGGGCAGGTGTTCTTATTGCACTGCAGAGCCTGAATACAGCCCAGTGCCAGCATAAAACCCCGGGCGGATGAAACAAAGTCCGCTCCCATACACAAGGCCCAGGCGACATCCGTCGGGTTGATCAGTTTCCCAGAACAATTAATTTTAATTCGGTCTCGCAGACCCTGTTCCAGCAAGGTGTTATGCACCAGCGGCAGACTTTCCCGCAAAGGTAAACCTACGTCGTCCATCAGCGCCATAGGCGCCGCACCGGTGCCGCCATCGCAGCTATCGATCGTCATAAAGTCAGGTGCTGAGGCTTCTCCGCGTTTATGGATTTCCTGACACAATTCCTTCAGCCACTCGGAGCTGCCCAGCACAAACTTGATGCCCACCGGTTTACCGGTCACCGAACGAATACGTTGAATCATATCCAGCAGATCGTTAGCGTTACTGATATCCGGATGACGGTTAGGGCTGATGGAGTCTTCACCGGCGGGGATTAGGCGAATGCGGCTGATCTCTTCCGTCACCTTATTACCTGGCAGAATGCCACCCTTACCGGGCTTGGCGCCCTGGCTAAGTTTGATCTCAAACATTTTGACCTGCTCATGGGCGGCGACTTCCCTCAGGTGTTCATCACAGAGCTGGCCCTGTTCATCACGGACACCGTATTTTGCCGTCCCAATCTGGAAGACCAGATCACAGCCGCCTTTCAGATGATAATCCGAAAGCCCGCCCTCGCCGGTGTTGTACCAGCAGTTCACCGCCTTGGCGCCTTTGGAGAGGGCAATAATCGCCGGTGCTGACAGGGCACCATAACTCATCCCGGAAATATTAAAGGGTGAGCCGGGCAGGTAAGGGTGTTCGCAGTCCGGGCCAATCAGTACCCGGTCAACGGGTTTAGCTTCACCGTCCAGAGTGGGGAAGGGAGAGTTTAGAAACAGGATGGAGCCCCGCTCCTTAATAGGTTTAGTCGAGCCAAAGGCGACGGTGCGGTCAACATTCTTGGCTGCCCTATAGACCCAGGCCCGCTGCGCCCGGTTAAAGGGCATCTCTTCCCGGTCACTGGCAAAGAAGTACTGGCGGAAAAACTCGCCAATATGTTCAAACAGATAGCGGAACCGGCCAATCACTGGGTAGTTTCGGCGAATGGTATGGGTGGTCTGGTTTTTATCGACCACATACATCACCACCACGGATACCAGGGCAATGCCGATGCCGACAACCAGCAGGGAGGCCAGAATCTGCAGGGCGGTGGTCAGCAAGACAATATAGTGATGATCGAGAATTTCCAGACTGTTATCCATAACCCTTTTCGCACGGCTGAAATCTGTGACTGCAAGGGTTATCGTCCGGGGGCGGCGTAGGGGCAGGAAGTGTTGAGGTTCTGTTCTTTCCCGGTATCAGGAAAGAACAGAAGGGCAGAGATCAGGCAATATTGACGATCTTGTGGGTCTGCAGGTTCAGCCGCCAGCGCGGATGCTGCAGGCAGTAATTGATGGCTTCGCGGGTTTCCGGGTTCTGGTAGAGCGGGTCAGTATCGTCCCGATGGGGATTAACCATCGGGCTGAGGTAGTAGTGGCGGGCCTGAATATGAGCAAACCGCTCCGGCGTGGCTTCCGGTTGCGGGTACACCAGTTTCAGCTCATCACACCGGGTTACCACTACTTCGGCCAGGCCTTTTGGGCTGACCACAGACCAGTCAATCCCTTCCGGGATGGGCAGGGTGCCGTTGGTTTCGATAGCGATCTCGAAACCCGCCTGATGCAGGGCATCAATAGCAGGTTGGTCGAGCTGCAGCAGCGGCTCACCGCCGGTGCAGACTACCAAAGGCTTGGCCTGACTGTCGATCACCCGGGGCCAGAGTGCAGCCACGGCTTCGGCCAAGGCTTCGGCATTGGCAAATTTGCCGCCACCATCACCATCGGTGCCGCGGAAGTCGGTATCACAGAAGGTGCAGGCTGCCGTAGCGCGATCCTTCTCAAGCCCACTCCACAGGTTGCAGCCGCTGAATCGGCAGAATACTGCGGGGCGTCCGGCATTGGCGCCTTCCCCCTGCAGGGTGTAGAACATCTCTTTTACGCTGTACATCAGGCTGACTCACCCTGCGCTTCGCGGGTTTCATAAGCCAGAGGGTCGGTGGCGTTGTTGAGGGTGAAGGCTTCCAGGCGCTCGGCACAGGAACCACATTTACCGCAGGCATGTTCCCGGCCGTTGTAGCAGGTCCAGGTCTGGCCGTAATCCAGCCCCATGGCCAGACCATCCCGGAGGATTTCAATCTTGCTGGCATAGAGGTACGGCGCTTCGATGGTGACCGGGGTCCAGTCACAGATCTGGGTGACCTTATTCACCGCTTCGACAAACTCAGGGCGGCAGTCTGGATAGATGGTGTGGTCACCGGAGTGAGCGCCATAAAAGACCTTGTCCGCACCGATGGACAGGGCATAGCCAGTCGCCAGAGAGAGCAGAATCATATTACGGTTCGGGACGACGGTTGCCTTCATATTCTCTTCGGCGTAGTGGCCTTCAGGAACGGCAATTTCATCGGAGGTCAGGGCGGAGCCACCGACCAGTTGGTTGATGGCGGTAATATCCACCACTTTGTGGGGAATCTGCAGCTGCTCGCAGACCCGGGCGGCGTATTCCAGCTCTTTGCTGTGACGCTGGCCATAGTTGAAGGAGAGGGCAAACAGTTCGTAGCCCTGCTGGCGGGCCTTGTGCAGCACGGTGAAGGAGTCCATGCCGCCGGAATAGATAACAACAGCTTTCTTGCTGGAGCCGGTTTCTTTATTGGTCATTACGCGATCCATAAGTGAAGCCCGGCAGATGATAGAGAAGCTGGCCTGCGAAAGCGAATCCTTAGAGCTTGTCTTAGGGGCGGCTTCTCTGAGGGGGTTAGAGTGTTACCCGCAGGAAGCGGCAATGGTTCGGGTTGCTCAGGGTGTTATGGCCTTCGGTCCAGGGGTTATGGCAGGTGGTGCAAAACTCATGGAACGGATTATGGTCGCGGCAGGTCGCCTTATCACTCTTTTTATCGACAATGACATTGCTCTTGCGGTTGCACAGTGGACAGAAGGTGCACTTGTAAAAATTGTCGTGGGAGTTGGGATTGCACGGCTTACCAACAACCCAATCGCGTTTGCACAGGAAGCAGAACTGATGTTTGCAGACTGTGCAGTTCATATGGTTACAGCCCTCGGGCTTTTCAATAGGGGCATTGCAGGTTTGGGATGGCACCAAAGGCTTGCCCTGTGAATCTTTCAAAACACCGGGGCAGCGCGCTACACGATGGTCATGCTGGTCAAGCTCGATCTGCTTCAAGGTATCCAGTTCGCTTTGAGCCGCCTGATCACCTTTTCGGACACGCTCTTCCAACGCTTTCATACAGCTGATTCCTTTATGGAAGGGCCAGGTTGTGCAGTCCTTGCAAAAGGATTGTTCGCACACTTTGCAGAAAAGCTGGCTGTTGGAATCTCTGGGGTACACATCAAAACTCAGGCAGCTGGTGTTTTTACAGATGGAACCAATACCTGTCGCTCCACTCTCAAGGGTCTTTTCCAGTACCCGGGTTTTCTGCTGATCAACAGCACGAGGTCCAATCGCATGGCCCAGCACCAGATCGGGAATTCTTTTGTTACACCAGGATGAGGCGCAGGTGTAGGGCCAGGTCGCACTGCTGTTAATATGGCCTTTTACGCATTCGTTGCAGAACGTGTGCTTGCAGGCTGGAATAACGGAGGTGAGATCCCGGGTGACTTCGGCAACGCAGATATCACACGTCATTAAACTCTCTTCTTCATTCAACGTCATTTTTTCCAGCTGGATACGTTTCTGCTGCTCTTGATGGAGTTGCTGCATAATCAGCTGCTGCTCCCAGAGCTCACTTTGGCTCAGTATCGGCTCATGGTCTTCGGGGGGCGGTAGCGGCACAGTCGCTGTCGAGGTGCCGGGCTGTGGTCTTTGGTAAGGCTGTACGGAGGTTGTGAGGTGTTGCCGGACATGTCGGGTAGGGCCACCACGGCCTTCACTGGAATTATTGCTTCGTGTAGTGGTCACGTAGGACACGGTATGGGAGGTGATAAATTGCCTTGTCCCGCTGGGGCGCGTGTTCTCGGAGTATCTGCCCTGAAACTCTTGTAATGGTGCTCGCGCAAGATCACCGTAATGTGTCTGCGAGGTTGTTGTAGCCGGTACATCCTGCTGGGGAGTCAATGCCGAAGTCTTTGGCTTCCGTTTTGGCTTTGGCCCTGCCTTTGGAAGAATGGTTTTCCTTCTGAGTGGTAACATGTGTCTTAACTCCCTGGTACCGACTGCGCATGGTCTACAGGCGTGGTAACCCGTTACGGCCTTGGAGTGTTGGGCAGGGTGAAGGTTCGTAGGCTCTGGCGGGCTGGTCAGTGTGGCTGACAGCGGGATATCTGTTCTTTAGAGAGAAGTTTGGTATCGAAAAGAGTAAGCGCAGTGCTTCCCTTACCGGGGACGTTTATGGTACGTATAACGCACGTTATTCAGTTGCAAAAGGCACTGGTAACATAACAAAATAGAATTCCTTTGGCCGGGATAATCTACGACAGAAGCCACTGCTTAAGACAACTGACGTTTTAAGAAGAACAGTTCTAATGAGTCGTTTATCCCGGAAGATAGTTAAATCCGGATAAGATCGTTTATGCCAGTTTCTTTCAGGGGCAAATGTGTCCTGTCAATTCTTGCCGCAGGCAGCCTGATGTCTTCCCTGGCTTATGCGGTGCCATCCATGCTCCCTTCTCCGCCAGATATCAATGCCAAAGGCTATGTGCTGATGGACTTTGATTCCGGAAAAATCATCGCTTCCGGCAATGAGAATATGGAACTGGCACCTGCCAGTCTGACCAAGATCATGACTGCCTATGTCGCCGGTCAGGAGATGAACAGCGGTCGTCTCAGCTTTGACGATACTGTGACCGTTGGCCGTAATGCCTGGTCCAGCAACCGCAAGTTTGCTGACTCCTCAAAAATGTTTATCGAGCCGGGTGACAATATCTCGGTAGAAAATATTCTGCATGGAGTGATGGTTCAGTCCGGTAACGATGCCTCTGTCGCGATCGCCGAGCATGTGGCCGGCAGCGAAGATGCCTTCGTAACCTTGATGAATGGCTGGGCTGCCAAGCTGGGCATGAAGAACACCCAGTTTATTAATGCCCACGGTCTGGATGGTCGGGATATTTCTACCTCGCCGATGGATATGGCTATCCTTGCCCGGGCGATGATTCATGATACCCCGGACGTTTACAAAATTTATGGTGAGAAGTCGTTTACCTGGAACGGTATCACCCAGAGCAACCGTAACCGTCTGCTGTGGGATAACTCTCTGAATGTGGACGGTATGAAAACCGGATACACCAGCGGTGCCGGCTATAACCTGGTGACCTCTGCCACTGAAGGCGATATGCGTCTGATCAGCGTGGTGATGGGTACCCCAAACCAGAAGGTACGTCTGGAAGAGAGCCGTAAACTGCTGACCTATGGCTTCCGCTTTTTTGAAACCGATGTGCTGCTGGAAGAAGACGAAACTGCCATCACCAGCAAGGTCTGGAAGGGCAAGCTGGATATGATCAATCTGGGTATTGATGAAGATGCAGCTCTGACTCTGCCACGTGGCCAGATGAAAGATCTGAAGGTTGAGTATTCTGTTAACGAGCCGCTGCAGGCACCAATCGCTGAAGGCGATGTGCTGGGTGTGGCCCGCTGGACCCTGAATGGCGAAGTGGTTATGGAGCACGAGCTGGAAGCACTGACTGCCGTAGAGCAGGGCGGTTTCTTCAAGCGTCTGCTGGACAGCATCAAGCTGTTCTTCTCCGGCCTGTTTGGCGGCATGCTGGCCTGATCTGACATTTCTTACTCTTGATTGGGCCCGGCTGATTGCAGGTGTGGCCCAATCAACGACACTGGCTAGATATTCCTGATGCACTGGACAGATGAACAACGGGCGGTGATTCACCACCAGGGTGGACATGCCATCGTGACCGCCGTGGCGGGCAGTGGCAAGACCAGTACGTTGGTGGCCCATGTGCTGCATCAGCTGGAACAGGGACAGGACCCTTCCAGGATGCTGGTGCTGATGTTTAACCGCAGTGCCCGGGAAGACTTTGAGCGCAAGCTGGCCAAAAGTCTGACCTCCCATGTACGCCTACCGGATATCCGTACCTATCATTCCATGGGGCTGCGGCTGTACCAGAGCTTTGCCAAAGAAGGCCTGTTGCCAAGTTGGCATGGTGATCCACTGTCCAATGTGCGGATGGAACTGGAATGCTGGAAAATTCTGACCCGCATTGCCCCAGCCAGTATGCAGGACTCCCTGAAAAATAATAAAAGCAGCTGGGTCAGTGATATGACCGGGTTTATCGATCTGGTCAAAAGTACCACTCGCTCCCCGGAACAGGTGTTTGAGGAATATGACTTCGACAGCCGCAAGAAACTGCTGTTGGAGGGCTACCATGCTTTTGAAAGCTGGCGACTGGAGCAGGGGCTGATTACCTATGCCGATATGCTCTATCAGCCAGTGATGTTGATGCTGCGTCAGCCAGAGCTGGTGAAGCGGGTGACCAATCGTATGGATCTGATGCTGGTGGATGAGTATCAAGATACCAACGAAGTGCAGCATACCCTGTTGCGGATGATTGCCGGGCGTCGGGCCCAGGTGATGGTGGTCGGTGATCCGGATCAGACTATTTATGAATTTCGCGGCGCGCGCCCGGAATATATTCTGCGCACCTTTGCCGAGGACTTTCCCAACCCTACGCCTTATACCCTCAGTTATACCTTTCGTTATGGCCATACCCTGGCACTGGTGGCGGATCATCTTATTATCAACAACGCCGGGCGCACCGATACGCTCTGTATTGCCCACAGCAGCACTCCGGAAACCCGGGTAGAACGGGTGGAAGAGAGTGATCATGCCCGCTGGCTGGTGGCGAGAGTCAGTGAGCTGCAGCAGGATGGGTATGCACTGTCGGATATTGCTGTGCTGGTTCGGTTATGGAGTCAGTCGGTCACTCTGGAACTGGCTTTGCTGGAACAGGGCATTCCCTTCAACAGTGATGGCGAAAAGAGTGCGTTCGATCGGCAGGAGATTGAGCTGCTGATGGCATTAACTGAGTTGGCGGCCGGACGGTTCAGAGCACTCACAGTCGAGAAACGCTACCAGAAGCTCTGGCAGATTCTGCGTTTTCCCCATATCGGTATTAAGGAGCAATGGCTGAAAGGCTTCTGTCGTCAGTTGGCGGAGCGGGAAGACGGCTTTGGTCGCTGGATGATGAAACAGGCGGAAGGGTATCTGGATGGGCTCAGTGATTTTCAGAAAACCCGGGTGCTGGAGCGTGGTCGTCAGCTGTTGCGAATGGAGCAGGGTGGTGACGAACCGACGGCCCGCTTGCTGCAGCGATATATTCTGGCGGTTGAGCTGAAGCGCTGGCTGATTGATTCAGCACTGGATCGGGATCGGGCTGAAGAGCAGTTGTTGGCGATCGACAGCTTCAACCGCTATCTGGCGAAAACCAAAATGGCGCCGGCTGCCACCTGCGAACTGATTGATGATCTTCAACAGCGTCGTAAGGCCAACAACCGTAACAAGTCGTCTGCAGCTCTGGTGTTGACCAGTATGCACAAATCCAAGGGGCTGGAGTGGCCGGTGGTGATTCTGCCGTCACTGATCGAGAAGCAACTGCCCTGCAGTATTGGTGATGATGCGCTGGAACCTGTCGGTCTGGAGGCGGAACGTCGATTGTTTTATGTGGCCATGACCCGGGCCAGAGAACATCTGATTCTGATGACTACGCCATTGCCTTCTGCTAAAGGGGGCAGTGCCGAGAGAATGCCCAGCCGGTTTATGACCGAGCTGCGGGATCGTCTGTCCTGTGAGGCAGGGGAGCAGTTGCATAAGCTATGTGCTGATACATCAGCTGCTGATGAACGCACCCTGACTATTCATTATCCTCGATCGGAAGTGTTGCAGCGTTATATCGCCACGGAGTGTCCGGATGTGCAGCTGGTGCAGGGCGCGAACCTCGACAAGACTGAGCTGGTTGCCGGCCTGCCCTGGCAGAAAAAGGAAGT
Organism: Parendozoicomonas haliclonae; assembly: GCF_900174585.1. Taxonomy (GTDB): domain Bacteria; phylum Pseudomonadota; class Gammaproteobacteria; order Pseudomonadales; family Endozoicomonadaceae; genus Sansalvadorimonas; species Sansalvadorimonas haliclonae. The sequence continues at coordinate 107,029 of NZ_FWPT01000005.1, forward strand.
AACCCATTCTATCTTTGGCGAGGGCATAGTGCTCTCTGAAACCGGAACCGACTTCAAGGTCCGGTTTATCGAGGATGGCAGTGTGTACGATTTCAGCAAAAAGAGTGCGCACCTCTATTTTGCCTGATTACTGGATGTTGTCCTGAGCTGTAGCCTCTTTACGAACCCAGACCTGGGAGCGGCCAACCAGTGGAATGCCAATATAACCGCGCACTTTCAGCTTGCGGCCGTTTTCCATCAGTTTCATATTGGCGGAATAGGTCTTGCCGTTATCCGGGTCGAGAATCTTGCCATTATCGTAGTTATCGCCGTCCGGCTGCATATTCCAGATGATTTCCATACCTTCAATCGGCTGGTTTTTATTACTGCCGGTGCAGGCAACACAGAGTTTGTCGGCATCGGTGCCTACCAGAATCTTCTCAACCTTGCCGTTATAGATACCGTTGTCTTCGGTGATACGCACGTAGCTAATCGGCTCATGGGTGTTTTCATCGTAGGTGATCCATAAGCCTGCCGGGGACGCATACTCCGGAGCGGCCGAAGCCCAGGCTTGTGATACAAGTGCAGTCAGTGCCAGTAGAACCGGCAGAACCCCGCGGGTGATCAATCTCATGATTCATTCTCCTCAAGCAGATCTTCAGGTACGGTTTCGTCGTCCTGAGGCATTGCGGACAGCTGACGCCTTAACCCTTCGAGACGTAGCTGCAGACGCTCATAGTTGTATTGCTTATCCATGCGCTCCCAGAAAAACCACACAGTCAGAACCGTGAGTGCCATGGTGCTGTTAAACAGACTGACAGTGGTCGGGGATTGCTGAAACAGGCTGCTCCAGCTGGATATGCCACCAGTATGAATGCTGGAACCAGTCAGAGTATTGGCCAGTAAGGTGTAAACCGAGGTCGAAACAGCCGATGCTCCCAGTCCGGCCAGCAGTGGTGTGCGAATCTCTTCCATAGGCAGAGCCGGAGTATTGCCACCTTCTGTCATAACACCCATCCAGGCGCCTCCGAGAATGGCGGGTAGCCAGTTGTGCGCGAGGCTGTGCAGGCTGGCACGCAGGTAGCGGTTACTGAGTCCGGAGGTGGATTGATAATCGGTCAGAGGTTGCAGGGCCGGGTTGGTGATGGTTTGCAGCAGATTCCCGCACAGTCCGGAAGCCAGAATGCCCAGCCCGGTGTAGATCGCGGCCCGGGTTCCGGAGGTCTGTTCATTAATGGCATCTACCTGCTCGACGTCACGGCTGACCCGCTGGATTTCATCCAGCAGATGTTGACCATAAGCCTGAGGGTTCCATTGAGCGGGCTGATCCGATTCTGCCATGACAGGGCTGCCTGTTGTCAGCAGCCAGAGTGTTACCCCGGCAGTTGCTGCAAAGCCTGCCCGTCTGATCTGGTGTTTACTGATGAAGTGCTCAGTTTCTCTCAACCCTGCGCCCACCCTTTTTTATCAAAGGCGGGCAATTATAGTCACGGGCTAAAGAGCTTGCTGCGTACCGAGCTGCGGTATTGGCCCGGAGTTGTTTCCATATGTTTCCGGAATACCCGGGAAAAGTAACCGGGATCCTGAAAACCGCAGCGCAGGGCAATATCACAAATATCAAGATTGGTGCTGGTCAGCAGATCCCGGGCCTTTTCCACCCGCAACCGCAGCAGCCATTGAGAAGGCGTGAGCCCGGTGGCTTCCAGAAACCGGCGGTTGAGGGTGCGCTGGCTCATGGAGAACTGTTTGGCCACATCAGCAAAGGAGAGGAGAGTGGGGTAATGCTCATGTAGCCACTGCTGAACCATCACAATACTTTCATCCTGATGGGGAGAGCTGTTTTCAAAGGAGTAGAACAGTTCGCTGTAACGGCGGCGGATTTCCGGTGAGAACTGCTGGGCCACCCGGGATGCAGTGGCTGATGAGAACATCTGCTCGATCAGGTGGATGGTCAGATCAGCGATGGAGTTCACGCTGCCGGCACAATAGAGATTGCCGGACTGGGTTAGCAGATGGTGCCGCTTCAGCAGCAGCTCCGGATGAAGCTTGTGCAGCCTGTCCAGATAGTACCAATGGGTGGTGGCTGGCTGGCCATCCAGCAGTCCAGTATCCGCCAACAGAAACACACCGGTGCCGGTGGCACAGATTTTCGCTCCCCCTTGATGCTGGATAATCAGCCACTCCTTCAGGGTTTGCCACTGTTGGGAGCGGACGGAAGGGTTGCGCCAGAATGAGGGGATAAAAATCACATCGGTCTGGGGAGTGGTGCTCAGAGTGGCGTCGGGCTGCAGTCTCAGACCGCCGGTACAGCGAACAGGCTGGCTGTTTTCTCCGGTCACCAGCAGCTCGGAATCCTGATCGTGGATGCGGTTGGCCCGCTGCATATGCAGGGCGGCGGTCAGCATCTCCAGCGGCAGTGACAGGCTGGTGGTGATCATCCCTTCCAGGGCGAGCAGGCAGATGGTTTGAGGCATATAAAGGACGCCAATAAGACAAAATGAGTGCTATGGCTAAATAGTTGCACTGTGTGGCTAAAATGTCCAATCACGAGCTTACATAAGTGCTTAGAATGCGTTCAATATTTTTCCCCTTTGTCTCTGGTCGAGGTTGCTATGTCCCGACTTCCTGTCATTGTTGCCCAGGGCGGTATCGGCCCGGCCGGCCGCACCTCCGGCTTTCACGCCTATCGTCGGTTGGTCTTTGATGCCCTGTCTGCTCCTCAGGCCTCCAGTACTCTGGCCAGTCTGTCCCGGTTAACCGGTTTGGCAGCGGATAATGCTGATGCTCTGCTGGCCTCAACACTGGTGCGTAAGCTGGATGGTTCCCTGTTTGATGCTGATGCGGTGCTGAACCATCGGGCGCTGACCGCTCAGGGTACTGCGGAGCTGTTGCTGTCCCGCCGCCAACTACCAAGCCCTCTGCCTGCCGGCTGGGTGGTCAATGAAACGGCCGACCGGAAGATTGTGAAAGTGACCATGCCGGCCGGTCAGGCACTGCTGGTGCCGGAAACCATCAGTTTACCGGTGCATGCCGCCGGTCAGCTGCCAACCGGATTCAAACCGGAAGCCTTATATCCGGCGCGCAGCCATCCCCGCGGTCTGGCCATGACTGTCTATGGTGCCTCTGATGCTATCAGCTCCATGGGCATTGACTGGAATGTGATTGATCAGCTGGTGCGTCCGGAACAGGTTTCCGTGTATGCCGGCAGCAGCATGAGTCAGCTTGATCAGAATGGTAATGGCGGTATGCTGCAGGCCCGGTTGAAGGGAAAGCGGGTAACTTCCAAGCAGTTACCATTGGGTTTCTCGGAAATGCCGGCAGACTTTATCAACGCCTATATCCTTGGCAGTCTGGGTGCTACCGGAACCAGCATGGGGGCCTGTGCCACCTTCCTGTATAACCTGCGTCATGCCATGGACGATATTGCCAGCGGCAGGACCCGTGTGGCTCTGGTGGGTAACAGTGAAGCCCCGCTGACCCCGGAAGTGATTGAAGGCTATGCCACCATGGGCGCACTGGCTTCAGACAAGGCACTGCGAATTCTGGAGGGATTGTCCGAAGCTCAGGAGCCGGACTATCGCCGGGCCTGTCGTCCGTTTGGCAATAACTGTGGTTTTACTCTGGCGGAATCGGCACAGTTCTTTGTGCTGATGGATGATGAGCTGGCGTTACAGACGGGTGCCGATATTCTGGGTGCAGTCGGTGGTGTGTTCGTTAATGCCGATGGTCATAAGAAGTCGATCTCCAGCCCGGGGGCCGGTAACTACATCACTATGGCGCGAGCTGCGGCTTTGGGTCGCAATATTCTCGGGGCTGAATCTCTGCAGCAGCGCTCCTTTGTTCAGGCGCACGGTACCGGCACCGGGCAAAACCGAGTGACCGAATCCGCCATCCTCAGCGATACTGCTAAAGCGTTTGGTATTGAGAACTGGGCAGTATCAGCAGTGAAGAGTTATGTAGGTCACTCTCTGGCTACCGCCGCAGCTGACCAGCTGATGTCTACTCTGGGTGCATTTGCCCATGGTCGGGTACCGGGCATTCGGACGATTGCCGGTCAAACGGCAGATGACGTGCATACCGACAACCTGAATATTCTGACGAACCACCTGGAAACCGGTGCCGAGAACCTGGATATGGCGTTGCTGAATGCCAAAGGTTTTGGTGGTAATAACGCCACAGCGCTGGTCATTGCTCCGCATAAAGCCCGGGAAATGCTGGCCAAACGTCATGGCAAGCCGCTGATGAGTGTCTGGGAAAAGAACCATGAAACTGTGCAGGCGAAGCAGGAAGCGAATGAGTCCCGCCACCTTTCTGGTGAATACACGCCGGTTTATATATTTGGTGAAGGTGTGATTGAACCAGAGGCGATTACAGTCACTTCTGAGCGCGTGACACTGGCAGGCCGTGAAGTCCCTCTGCCGACCGAAAATCCGTTTGCAGATTTTGTCTAACCCGCATTAATTGATAAAACCTTTCCTACCCCTGATATACCTGTGTCGTATGTCAGGGGTGTTTTTATTGGCTGTATTTTGTACAATCCCGACAAATAACGTGTAATTTCTTGTAAGTATTACTGGAGGTTGCGCGGTTCTTTCCATGTAGTAACGCTGTATTCTAATAATAACAACAGGTACGTTATGCTACCGAAACTCCCCTCCTGGTCTGCCCGCGGGTTGGCCGGCTTGCTGATATCCGGTGTATTGGGTTTTAGCTCTTATGCTGCAGCCGGCACTGTCGATGACTTTGAAAACAGCTGGGCCGGCAAGGCTCTAAAGCATCAGAGCCAGCTGAGTAATCATGCGCCTCTCAGTACCATCAATATGATGGGCACCCATAATTCCTATAACTCCGAAGTGTATACAACACCGTTACGCTATCTGGATCCCCAGCAGAAATTCTCCATTGGTGATCAGCTGAGGATGGGAGCCCGTTTTCTGGAACTGGATGCCCACTGGACTGCCCATACCCACGGCTGGGCCTGGGAGTGGGGCGTGGATATGCTGCTCTGTCACTCCGGTATCGGTGCCGAGATGGGCGATCTGGATGTAGGTTGCAGCCTGACCGATCGTCGTTTGACCGATGGTTTGCAGGAGATCAAATCCTGGCTGGATGGTAACCCCAATGAAGTGATCATTCTTTATATTGAAGATCATACCAATGGCGAGCATGCCATTCTCAGAGAACAGCTGAACAGCAAGCTGGGCGAAAGAATTTACAAGAGTGGCAGCTGTCGTGCGATTCCGGATGAGCTGAGCCGTGCTGATGTGTTGGAAGCCGGTAAGCAGGTGGTACTCTGGAAAGACAAGGGCTGTGCCAATGATACTGAGCTGGCAGGTATGGCGTTTTCCGGTCTGGGTAATGTCCGTCGGGTGTATGAGGATGCGACCAATGTTGCCGCTATCAGTGACTTCTTTACCGGTGGTGGCGGTGTTGAACGGATCAGCGCCGAAGACGTAGGGCAGGCATTCCTGCAGGGTGTCAATATCGTCAACCTCGATGATATGACCCCGAAAGATGGACGACTGCAGGCGGGTGTCTGGAGCTGGGATGTTAATGAACCCAATAATTATCAGGGTAACCAGGACTGTGCAGTCAGCTGGGCCAATGGCCGCTGGGACGATGCCCGGTGTAGTGTGTCCGAATTCTTCGCCTGTGAAAATGCCGAAGGCCAGTGGGCCGTCAGCCAGCGCGATGGCGAGTGGTTTGAAGGTGTTGCTGCCTGTGAGGAATTAGGTAATGGTTTTGCTTTCTCTGTACCGGACAGCACGCTGGATAACGAAGCTCTGAAACAGGCCAAGGCCAGCATCGGGGTTGAGCGGGTCTGGCTAAATTATCACGATCTTGATCAGGAAGGTGTCTGGGAAGTGGTGGGTCGTAAAACCTTTAGCGGCCTGATCTTCCGTGAACTGCGTGATGAGCGCAGCGGCCGCTGCCTGGATATCAGTGGTAACAACAGCAGCAACGGCACCAATGTTCAGCTGTGGGATTGCAACGGTACCGGCGCGCAGAAGTGGGCCTTGAATGCTCTCACTGGTCAGATGATTAACGCTAATGGCCGCTGTCTGGATATTCCAGGTGATGACAATGGTGTCGGCAATGGTGCCAATGTTCAGATCTGGTCCTGTCAGGAACAGGCCGTCGATCAGCGCTGGATACTGGACGGTGGCGTGCTGAAAAATCAGAAGAACCCCGCCATTGTTCTGGATGCCTATGGAACCGACAAAGGAAGTAACGCCGGTCTCTGGGAAAGCCATGGTGGCAGCAATCAGCAGTGGGTGTGGGGGCAGTAAAACACCTACAGTGGGCAGAGTGTTACGCTCTGCCTGCTGATACAGATTGAACATAGACTCACAGCAAGGAGCACTGTCTATGGGACTTGATTACAAACTGGTTTTCAGTGGTGACATTGACGACGATATCAGCCCGGAGCTGGCTCGTGAAAACGTCAGTCGTCTTTTGAAAGTCCCTGATCAGCGCAAGATTGAATTGCTGTTCTCAGGTAAAACCGTTGTTATAAAAAAAGGGCTGGATGCCCGTCAGGCCGAAAAATATCGACGGGCACTCAGTGAAGCCGGATTGCTGGTATCCATTGACCCGCCTTTGGAGCTGGTTAGGGATGACCCTGATTCCGAGCTGGTGCTGGAAGCTGATGTCTTAAAGGCCATAGATCAGGCCCATTCACAAATGAACTACAAGCTGGTGGATAGCCCAATTGCACCAGTGTTCGCCACCGATTCCATGGATTCTGTTCACTTTATTGCGGACCAGGCTGTTGATGCTAAAGAGTCTGAGTCGGAAGAAGTACAGACTGAGGAAACTCTTCAGCCACGCAAAGCCGATGCCAGGGATTTTATTCAGCCAGCGGCGGACAGTGATAACAGTCCTTCGATTAACGACAGCTTCTCTCCCTTTACAGAACCCGCACTGACTGAAACCTTTCAAAAGGTCGAACTGGCTCAGCCTAAACTTGACCGAAACAACTCTGGTCGAGATGAACCTGATATTCCTGAGGAAGTAAGGGGATTGTCGTGGGGTGGCTTCTGGCTGACCTTTATCTGGGGTTTGTTTAATCGCACGTATATTTCCCTGCTGGCCTTGGTGCCGGTTGTCAATCTGGTGATTCCTTTTTATCTGTTGTTCAAGGGCCGTGAACTGGCCTGGCGCAAAAAACACTGGGACAGTTTCGAGCATTTTCAGCGAGTCCAAAAATTTTGGGGCGCTGTCGGGCTGGTTCTGGTCTTGGGAGTACTCTGCACCTTATTTCTTATCGCGCAGTCGGAGGTGGGGGAGTTTCTGCGCCAGCATTCTTCCGGTTAAATCTTGAAGGAGCAGGACAGGCTCTTCCCAGAGCGCAAAGAGATTGTCTATGCTGAGGCAATTTAAGATACTGCCACACTCAATTTGCTGGTGAATCACCGTTCACGGAGACTGACATGATCAAGGCAAGCTCTTCCCGGGCACTGTTTCCTGCTGTGTTGTCCGCGGCTCTTGGCTCCTCCCTGTTATGCACACCGCTGTGGGCGGATGATGTCCCAGTCTTTGAAGTGAAAGCGGATCAGCTCAAATCGACGGCTTTGACCCTTTATAACGGCAATGGTCTGGTCAACCAAACTATTGAACAGACGTTGTCGGAGGGCAATTCAGAGTTACGGTTGAAGCCGGATTTCTCATTCTGGGATCTGGCAACCCTGCATCTGTCTACCCAAGGTAACAGCCAGCCCGTGTTACCAGAGTTGCTGACCTGGAATACCCCTCTGCAGGAGACTGCTGATCTGATTGGAGCACTGGTCGGTCAGGAAGTTGAACTGGTTCGGGCCGGCAGAGAGTCTTCCATTCGTGGGAAGCTGCAAGCCTGGAATGGCGTGACAGGGTTGCTGCAGCTTGCCAATCAGCAGCAGGAGCTGTTTCAGTGGCAGGAAGGGTTCAGTCTGCGCAGCCTGAATAAGAATCCGTTGAAGCCCGCCGTTCTTTCACCTCGGATTCAGGCTCACTTCAATCTTAAGCAGCCAGCGAGTGCGGTGGAATTGAGTTATTTCAACCGGGGGCTGAGTTACAGCAATCTCTATCGTATTGTGATGGATCCGGAAGCCGGCAAACTCGATCTTGGGTTGACAGCGACAGTGCGTAACCAGTCGATCACCCCTTATCGACAGGCTAAGCTGGCTCTGGCATCCGGAGATTCCGGCGTGACCAACGAGCCAGAAATGTTTATGGCCCGTAAAGCGATGGCCATGGACAGTGCGGGTATTGGTGGTGGTCAGCGTGCCGGAGAATTACTGTTTATTCCTGTGCCCGGCGAATTTGATTTGCCTGCGAGAGGGGCAGTGACCGTACCCGTGGGCAGTGAGAACCAGATTCCATTCAGCAGCCATTACAGTTATGACTTTTATGGCGCTGCACATTCCTCCGGCGTTCACAAGGCTAATCCGGTTGGCCAGATCCGCTTCACTCCCGATAAGGACCTTCCTGCCGGGCCTGTGCAGCTTTATGCAGTCAGTGAGCAGGGAGCACAGATGGTCCACAAAGGCCTGCTGCCACAGACGGCAGGTGGTAATCCGGTGGAGTTGATCCTGGGGCAGGCCTATGCCGTGAGCATTGAGCGAAGCCAGATGAGCGTGCGCCATGATCGTGATAGTTGGGAAGTGGACTGGAAACTGAAGGTCAGCAATCAGTTCAACAAGGCTGTGGCTCTGGATATTCAGGATTCATCGTCCCAGCTGATCAGTGTCGGAAAGCTGTCAGGTGGTGCCAAAGATGGGTTGAAGCTTTCTGCCGAGATTCCGGCAGCCACTACCCGCATCATCAGCTTTACCAGCGTATACCGTAAAAACTGACAGCCCCGAGGGACTGCTGTCCCCGCCTATCTAGACTAAAGCATGAGCCCACAGAGCTGGGCTCTTTTTTTGGTCAGCCGGCAGGGATTGCAGTTATGAACCGTTTGAGCGGGAACTTCCGAAAGCAGAAACATACCCCTATTCCTCCTCAGCAAGGTAAGCCGCCCAAGTCCTCCGGCCAGAAAACCAAAAAAGGCCGGATGCAGCAGCTTCGTGATCTGGCCAAAAAGCTTCCCGGACGAAAGAATAAAGACGAAAAATTTGTTGATCCGGATAAAAGCCAGACCAGTGGTGTCCATGAAGAATCCCGGCCACTGGTGGATCGTGAGACCAGAGAACATGGCCCGGTACAGCCTGAAGTCCGACAGTCTGAGAGCAGCCCAAACGAAACGCCCACGCAACAACTGGTCACCCCTGACCATGACCCGCTACTCAACCCACAGCCGTCACCGAAATACAAAGTTGATGAACAAGCTCTGAAGACCGTCATGGAAGAGACTGCTCTTCAGAAGCAGCTCTCAGAAACCGAAAGCGATGCCGGTTCGGTCAGCTCCGATACGCCCTCTGTATTATCGGAACTAAATGTTCCCGAGCTTGAGGAAATTGAGGATCTGGACAAGTTTCTGGAAGAGCGGGTGGCCCCGAATGCCAAAAAATCCAAGCGTAATGCGCTGGAGAAAATGGTGGGCTTTCTGGCAGAAAAGATCGTTAAAAAATACCTGCCGGTTGATAACGAAGACAGCCGTAAGCACCAGGACAATATCAATACGCTTACAGAACAGTTGAAGCAGATTACCGGCCGTCGGCGCAGATTGTTAAAGGAGCGTGGGGAGCTGACGGATGCCCATGCTCACATCAGTGGCAAAGTGGGGAAAAGTCGCACCAAGGTTGAGAAAAAGCTGCTGGAAATTGCCGATAAGCAAAAGGCTTCTGACAAGCTTGAAACGAAAGTGGAAGAGGAAACCGCTCAAGCTCCAAAGCGCAGAAACGTTTTGGCCCGGATCGCTCATCACTCCGACCCGGTTAAGAAGCAGACCAAGCTTAAGGGAGCCATCAAAGAGCTGGAAAGTGAGCTGGCCAACCTGCATACCAAACTTGATGGTCGTATAAAAGAACGTGAGCGACTTGAAGCCCTGATGAAAGCGGCTGTCAGCGAGGAAGAGCAGCTGAACAGTACCAGTAACTCGCTGATGGATCAGATTCAGGTCGAAAAGGGGGCCGTGCTGGCGACACAGAAACAGCGAAAAGAGTTTAATAAGCAGGTGGTGTCGCTGGCATTAAACCTGCGTCGTATACATCAAAACAAAGCGGCACTGGGCAGTATTCGTGTTCCCCATCTGAAAATCCCAATGGGAGACGATGCTCTGGATTTAAAGGAAGTCAGCTTCCGGCCAGCAGCGATCAAGACCCGTATCGATGCAGATGGTCAGCCGCTGGTGGATGTCACCCTGAAAGATATCAAAGCCGTTCTGGATGCCCCGATTGATAATGGTGTAATGACGGATTTAGATGTGGGTATTGATGGCCTGACTGTGACTTTGGGTGGGCCGGTGGCCAAATCCATGAAAGCCTATCTGGATGGCAAGAGTGCGGCTATAGGCATCAATATGGGTAAGATGATGTCCACTGTCGTCAAGTCGATTCAGGCCGGTAATGCCAATACCGATGCCCCGGTTTATGTGGGGGCGAATATTGGCAAGGTTACAGTTAATACCAAACAGACCAATGCGGAAGTCATTGTGCGGGCCGTTGCCAAGGCACGCAGTACGCCGGGTTCAGCCCTGCATAAAGCGATAGCCAATCTCAGGCTGCCGGTGTCGGTGAATGTAGAGGAAGTGAATGTTCATACCGCGCCTCAGGTGCAGCCGGGTGACAAGCAGCTAAGCACCGGCGAAGCGGTCAAAATTGATGCCCGGGTTAATGGCATTACCATTGATCTGATTCCTGATACCTCTGAGGCGCATAGCGAAAAACAGCGGAATGCTCAGCTCGGAATCAGTGCAAAAAGTGCCAGCGTGACCGTGAATAGTCCGGTCGGCCTGGCAGCGAGCACGGTGCGTAAGTTATTGCCCAAAGATCCCATGCAGGCCTTACCGGAACCTCTGCGAGTATTGACCGACGAGGGGGCGCTCGACAAGGTGCCGGAATCCCTGTGTGAGGAAGTCAATCTGGATATGAGTGATCTGAATGTCCGGCTGGGGCGCAATGTTAACCTGCGTACCACCGAGGCCAGCCCTGACAAGCCTGTGTGGTTTGTGGAAGGGGATTCAGAGAACAGTGTCACGGCTGGTCGTGTTCATGTTCAAACCTGGGGCAATCTCAATGCCTCTGCCGGACTCTCCAATTTACATCTGAAAGCCAGCCAACAGGGTGAAAATGATACGCTGAGATTCTCAGTCGCTCCTAATGAGAATAGTGATGAACCCTCTGCCGTGGTTGATTTTCACTGTGAACCGGGGTTGGTGAAGTCACTGGCGAAACTCACCGGTCAGCAGGCCATGAATAAGATGCTGGTGGAAGGTGGAGGCCGGATCGCTATTGATGGCAAGGTAGCAGTGACGGTTGATAACGGCAGGAATACTGTCACTGCAGATCTTGAAAAGGGGCGGGTTGGCGTTAACAAGGCCTTTGCTCTACGTACTGATGATCTGCATGTCCAGCTTCCGGAAAGCATTGATGCACAAGTGCGTGATGTAAATGTCACTGTTTCCCCGGTCCGTGAGTACCGAGGCAGTAAGATCAAGCATACTGAAATGCGTGTTGGTCAGATTGCCCTTGAAGGCGATGGAGAGATCCGCATTGATACCTTCTTTCCGGCTACTCCTCCTGAGGGAGAACAAGACTCTGAGTCGTTGGTCCGCAATCACTTTACGATACCCTTGCACGGCTATGGTGAGCTGAACAATACCCGGGTCGAAAATATTCAGTCCATGTCCGATGAAAATAAAGTTATGCGCAGTCGTGTTGTTTTGCACCCGGGCCGTGTACTGCTGAAGAATGTAGATGCAAAGTCTCTGAGAGTTGGGGAAGTAAATCTGAATCTGGATGCGGAATTGAATGGTGAGTTGAATGTGAAGGGCGCTCAGCTGCGTTTTAATGATTTACTGTTCCCCCAGGTGCGTTATGAGACGGGTCAGGAACAGGTTGATATTCAACAGCCGCCGCCTCTGCCACGACCATTACGCTGGATGTTGAAAAATAAGGTATTGAAGTTCGAGGGAAATCTTCCCGTTAGTCAGGGGCGGATTGATATGCGCAAGGCTGCGGCGACCAGACTGGTTGTCAAAACCGATAAGCTTAAGCCGAGTCTGGGAGACCGTATTACCAGCGGTTTGATCAATATAGGTTTGCGCGCCGGCTTGACTCTGATGGGTGGCAAGATTCTGCATCTGGATCAGCAGCGCAATCATCCGGTTATCCGGTCCCCTTTGTTGCGAGACCTGACGGTTCCGTTGCCAGACAAGGCTGCTGAGTATCTTGCAGTCACCGATAAGGGCACGGTTGATCTGGCTTCCACCCAGTATCTGGCCTCTGGTTTGTACTGTCTGCCCGAGAGCCGGCAAAAAGAGCTGGATCGGATGCTGGAACGGGTTCTGGCCAGCGAACAGTCTGTCCCCTTACTGGATGAGTTGGTGACCCGCTGCGAAGAGAATATTCATAAAGCTGCAACTATGCAGGAAGCCTTCTATCTGATGAATGGTCTGCCGATTGAAGTTTTGGTCAAGAAGGCGGCCGGCAATCGCGGAATCCAGTCAGCGCTTGAACGTATTGTGGCTCTGGCTATCCAACACCCGCGCAGCCATGCCGTGGCGCTGGATATTTTCAACCAGGGGATTCAGCCAACCAATGAGCAGCTTGCTCATCTGCAGGCGCAGATCAAGGCTGATAATCCGCTGTCTACCCGTCTGGCGCAGTTACTGTTTGATCTGAGTTATGTCAGTCAGGCGGAGCCTTTGCTGGTGGATATTGTTAAGAAGGACCCACGTAATCAGCAAGCCATGGCACTGCTGGCACAGATTGACTGGGCCAGAGGTCGGCGTGAAGATGCGCTGTTGCTGGTGCGTGATGCCGCTCAAACAGCGTCCTCGGCAGAAGAGTATCAACAGTTGATCAGTTTGCTGGGTGCCTGGGTAGAGACGGATGGGCATGAGCAGAGTACGGCTATTATGCAGGCACGGCTGCTGGCGGCCTCTCTGTCGATGCGTCAGGAAGTGAAATCCGGAAACGCTGACGCCTTCCTGAAAGCTGTGAAGGAACTGGAAAAGCTGGCTCAGACTCAGGACAAGCTGGGTACGGCCCAGTCAGCCCGTGAGCAGCTGGCCAGTCGCTTTGAACAGGCCTGGCAGATCAGTGAGAAGCTGGATCTTGAGCCCTGGGAAGTCTGGAGCAGCAAGGTCTCCGATGCCGGAGCCACATTGAAGAAAGGCAAGAGTATCGATCTCTCCGAAGACGATAAGTATCTGGCTGCTCTGGGCCTGATGTATGGCTATCGTGGTATTGCTATTGATCAGACTGCGGCGCAACTGATGTGGCTGGCGATGGATCCGTTGCCAGACAGCGCGAAAGTGCATCTGGATATCCTGAATGAGCGCCTGGCGCAGAAGAAAGCCGCTTAATCCCTTTATCCCCGCCTGATAATGGTCAGAATCACTAACCGGGATTGTTAGTGATTCTGACCGAATCCTGTTGGTATCGCTGAACCTCCGGTTAGTCCCTCTGTCTGAACAGGGGCAAGGAATGCTCGTCCGGGGGAGGGAGGCCCGCAAATTCAAGCGGAGCATACGCGATGAGTTATCCTGCTGCGGGTCCTGGTTACAGGCCTGGTTACTGTCTTCTAATGTTAGGCTTGGCACTGGCTGTTCTGTTCGGTGCTTCCGGGATATCCCAGGCCCGGGATACCGATCGGGAAACCCTTGTTTATAAAGAGAGTGAAACGTCCACCCTTGGCTTTCGTGCCGACCTTGAGGTCGCGGGTGAACAGTTCACCGGGCAACTGGTGATGGTGAAAGAAAGTTACCTGAACGGGCGAACCCTGACCTATTCCAGCCATTTTGAATCCAGCCTGCCGGATGGCATTGTTATTCCTGAGCAGGAGCGTGTCACCCACTCCAATGATTATGTGATGAGCCAGGTCAGTGGTGGCAGTGAAAGAGATAGTGAAAGTGTCAGAATTCATGAGTACGGCACTTTTGAAACTCTGGCCAGCCTTGCGGGCATGCTAGCGGAAGGTAATGACATGCCGTCGTCTGCTGAAGGTAAGGCCTTTTTAAGTCATGCGCTTTTAATGCCGGAACCGGCAGCTATCAGCCAATACGAAGTTTCGGCTTTCGAGAATAACAAGCAAGTCCAGTTTCTGATGAGTAATGGGCTGTCTATTCAATATGTCCTGGATGAACGACATAATCTGAATACTCTGGCGGTCAGGAATGAAGAACTGAACCTGCTCTATACCGTCACCTCATCAGAAGGGTAACTCCGGCAGGTTATGATTCAGCTGCTAGGCTTTCTGGCTGATCCCGTCCGGAAGTGAGTGAAGGTGCAGTATGAATATCCGGGGCATGAGCAGTGATGACGTCCTTGATAATTTTATGGTCGGCTTTGAACGACGGAATCCCGGAGAAGACGACTTCCGTCAGGCAGTCCGGGAGCTGGCCACTGATATTATTCCGTTTATGGTCAACAGTGATCGCTATGCCCGGATGAATATTCTTGAACGGCTGACTGAGCCGGATCGGATTATCACCTTTCGGGTCAACTGGCTCGATGATGAGAGTAATGTCCGCACCAACCGCGGTTATCGGATCCAGCATAATAATTCGATCGGTCCCTACAAGGGCGGGCTGCGTTTCCACAAGGATGTTACCCTCGATACCCTCAAATTTCTGGCCTTTGAGCAAACCTTTAAAAACAGTCTCACTGGCCTGCCTATGGGGGGAGCTAAAGGCGGTTCCGACTTTAACCCCAAGGGTAAAAGCGAACGGGAAATTATGGTGTTCTGCCAGGCCTTTATGTCCCATCTCTATCGTTATATCGGCCCTAATACCGATGTGCCGGCCGGTGATATTGGTGTGAGCCATAAAGAGGTCAGTTATATGTATGGTCAGTACAAACGGCTGACCAATGAACTGACGCCGGTAATGACCGGCAAAGATCTGGCTGTCGGTGGTTCGTTGATCCGTCCGGAAGCGACCGGTTATGGCGCGGTTTATATGGCCGAGAATATGCTCGCCACCCGAGGTGACCATCTGGAAGGCAAGACGGCACTGGTCTCCGGTTCCGGGAATGTGGCGCTGTATGCGGTCGAGAAGCTGATCCAGAAAGGAGTAAAGGTACTGACGGTATCAGATTCCAGTGGTACCGCATTCGACAGCCAGGGAATTGATGTTGAGAAGCTGCAGTGGTTGATGTTTCTGAAATTTGAACGCAAAGGTCGGATCGAAGAGTATGCCCAAGCCTTTAAAGGGGTTGAATTTCTTCCTGATAAACGGCCATGGGATATCAGTGCGGATATGGCCTTTCCCTGTGCCACCCAGAATGAGGTTGATGAGGCCGATGCCCAAACACTGGTGGCCAATAGTTGTCAGCTGGTTTCCGAAGGCGCCAATATGCCCACCCGGGAAGAGGGGATTCGCGTCTTCCAGAAAAATAATTTGTTGTTTGCTCCGGCGAAAGCCGCTAATGCTGGTGGGGTCGCGGTCTCCGGTCTGGAAATGTCCCAGAACAGTATGCGCATGAGCTGGAGCCGTGAAGAGGTTGATACCCGGTTGCAGGGTATTATGCGCACCATCCATGAGCAGATGCTGGAGCATGGCAAAGATGGGAAAACGGTGAACTATCTGCGAGGGGCCAACATAGCAGGCTTTATCAAGGTAGCCGATGCTATGCTGGCGCTTGGGGTGATCTAATTCTGTGAAAATGAGGTTACCGGCTTAGGTAACGCATCCCATCTTCCAGACCCTTAACGGTGAGCGGGTACATCCGGTTTTCAATCAGATTGAGAATCTGGTTGGTGGATGTCGTGTACTCCCAGTGAGTTTCCGGATAAGGGTTCAGCCAGATCAGTTTACGGAACTTGTCCATAAAGCGAATCATCCAGGCTGAGCCTGGTTCCTCGTTCCAATGCTCAACGCTGCCGCCAATCTCGGTGACTTCATAGGGAGCCATGGTCGCATCCCCAACGAAGATGACTTTATAGTCTTCTCCATACTTATGCAGGATGTCGTGGGTCAGAATACGTTGACTGTGGCGACGGAGGTTGTCTTTCCACACGGACTCATAAATAAAATTATGGAAGTAGAAGAACTCCAGATGCTTGAACTCAGTCTTTATGGCTGAGAACAGTTCTTCACAGACTTTTACGTGGGCATCCATGGTGCCGCCGATATCCATCAGCACCAAAACCTTTACGGTATTGTGGCGCTCAGGCACCATTTTGATATCGAGCATACCGCCAGCGCGGGCCGTTGAGCTGATGGTGTCGTCCATATCCAGCTCTTCCTGGGCGCCTTCCCGGGCAAACTTGCGCAGGCGGCGCAGGGCCACCTTGATATTACGGGTGCCCAGTTCGACCGAGTCATCCAGGTTGCGGAACTCCCGTTTGTCCCACACTTTTACAGCACTGCGATTACGTCCGCTTTCCTGGCCCATGCGAATGCCTTCCGGATTAAAGCCATTGGCCCCAAAGGGAGACGTGCCGCCCGTGCCAATCCACTTGTTGCCACCCTGATGCCGTTTCTGCTGTTCTTCAAGGCGTTCCTTGAACTGTTTGATCAGTTCCTGAAAATCGCCCAGTCCCATAATTTTGGCTTTCTCTTCCTCTGACAGAAAACGTTCAAACTCCTTGCGCAGCCACTCTTCAGGGATCATCGCATCCGGCAACATATCCAGGCTGTCAACGCCCTCAAAGAAGGCGGAGAAGGCACGGTCATAACGGTCAAAGTGACGTTCATCCTTGATCAGTACCGCTTTTGCCAGATGGTAAAAGGCGTCGCGATCGGCAAAGACCAGATGTTTTTGCAGGGCTTCAAGAAGGTCAAGGTATTCGCGGATGCTGACCGGGACTTTGTACTGGCGCAGAGTATCGAAGAAGTTTAACAGCATGTTTTTGTCGTTTTGTTGCTCAGGAGTACCGCTCCTGAACGGACGATAAAAGCCTGTTCAGGGAGACAAGGTCTCCCAGAATAGGTAAGTTGCCTGCGAGGTGCAATAGACGGCGGTTTATTGTGTCTGCGCGGAAGCGTCCAGCAGGTTGGCAACAATCCGGTCGTTGAAGCGGGTCACAATATGCGGGGCACTGCGCTCGTTGTACTTATGCAGGGTCTTTTCAATAAACAGCCAGCTTTTATAAGCGGTCATCAGCGGGTCATCTTTGTTCTTATCGGTCAGATTGACTTCGGCCTCAAAGTCCGCCCGCACCTGATTCACCAGCTCACCGACATCGATATGTTCTGTGCCCCGGTAGAACGCATCACCCAGAGATGAGGCCATCACCATATAAAAGGTGGTGAGGGCTTCCATATCCCGGGCCAGTCGGCTTAGTCGTTCCTTTTTGCTCTCACTATTGCCGGTCAGCAGCTGCTCTCGGGCGATATTGATCTGTTCTGCCATTTTCAGCAGCGCGGTGTTCAGATCAACAATCACGTAGTCATTGGTAAACCCTTCGGTGGCAATGTCGTTCTGTCGAGCCAGTGTTTGAAAGGTCTGGTGGGTATTATTGAGCTCAGCGATAACACCGGTCAGCGCCTCAGGGATATCCTGATTGGTGGCGGTCACCTGTTGTTCAAGTTGCAGTAACCTTTCTTCAAGAGCGCCCTGGGACTCAGGAGTGCCATGTTTCAGGGTGACATTATAAAAGGCAGTGGCTGATTTATATGAGTGCAGGGCGAGCAGGTCCAGCTGGTGGATATCAAGAGCAGAGACGGCGCTGGAGAGGCACAGCAACCCTGCCGCTGCCAGAGAGGACAATTTCATAATGCATCCTTTCAAACTGTTTTTTTGATTATTTTGGGCGACGGCTTCCTGCCACGGGCTCTATTCTGCCACAGTCGTGCAAAAATGAAATGTTTCTGGGTAAGGGAATTGTAACGGATGCATATCACTGAAAACCCCTGTGATTTCAGAGGATTTCAGTGATATTAAAGGTAGGCTTAGATCAGTTTCTGGTCTTTCGCTAACGCGACCAGATGGGCGCGGTTTCTGGCGCCAAGAATGCGCTTGGCTTCACGGTAGTGGTAGTTAACGCCGTTATCGCTGATGCCGGTCATATCGGCAATATGGCGGGATGAGAAACCATCGGCAGCCAGCTTGAGAATATGGCGGGTTCGTGGCGTGAGAATCTTGCGAACAATATAAGGATTGAACTTGTGCTGGCGGAAGGCCATCAGTTCAAGGTGCCAGCCCAGGGCGCGTGAGTTGAGCGAATCCTGAATGGTTTGATAATGACTTCTCAGCTCTTCCGTGGAGAGCGGGCTCTGGAAAGTAAACAGGCAGAACCAGTCATGACCGGTTTGCCAGCGCATGGGCAGGCAAAGATGGCTGTTGATATTGTTGTCCCGATAGAAGGTGCGGGCAATATCGGAGGCTGGCTCGTGAAATACAGGACCATTGGAAGCAATCACGCTTTGCAGCAGATTGTCATGGCGGGCAATGTTCTTGTAATAGATGTTGTAGAGCTTGTCGGGCAGGGAGCCAAACCCCTCCCGGCCATCGGCCCGGTGATCCAGTTCAAAGCTTGAGGTTTTGGTGTCGGCAAGGCTGGTAGGCACCGAGCTGTAACGGAAGCTGGTAAAACCCAGAGTGCTGATAAAGTTCTGGATTTCCTGTTGAATAACATCGAGAGGCCGGGCTGTTTGTGTATAGATATCGGTCTGGGTCTGGCCCAGATTCTCTTTAGCCAACTGGCTGCTGAGTACGACGCGGCCGTTAACCTGAGATGGCTGCATGATTCCCCCTGACTACAACATGCGTAATTCTAGTTTTTTGTCACATACGACAGGTGTCTTAGCAGGCTTAAATCCTACCAGAAAACAAAGGGTTATAGGAATAAATATCGCGCAAATAGATGCATATACTTATTAAAAATGGCAGACAGATATGCCTGTCTGCCGGAAGGGTTTAGCTGCTGCGGCGGGCCATAAATGCGAGTTTTTCGAGAAGATGGACGTCCTGCTCGTTCTTGACCAGGGCTCCGGCCAACGGCGGGATAGCCTTGGTAGGGTCGCGCTCACGCAGGGTTTCTTCGGAGATATCATCCGCCATCAACAGCTTGATCCAGTCGACCAGCTCTGAGGTGGAAGGCTTCTTCTTCAGTCCCGGCACCTTACGGACATCAAAGAACACTTCCAGCGCTTCTTTAACCAGCTGCTCCTGCACATCCGGATAGTGCACCCTGACGATCTCTTTCATGGTCTCTTTGTCCGGGAAAGAGATGTAGTGGAAAAAGCAGCGGCGCAGGAAGGCATCCGGCAGATCTTTTTCATTGTTACTGGTGATAATCACGATCGGGCGCTTTTTCGCCTTGATCTGCTCCTGGGTTTCATAAACATGAAACTCCATCTTATCCAGCTCGAGCAGCAGGTCGTTAGGAAACTCGATGTCGGCTTTATCGATTTCATCGATCAGCAGCACGACCTGCTCCTCGGACTCAAACGCTTCCCAAAGCTTGCCTTTGACGATGTAGTTGCTGATATCGTGGACACCTTCAACACCCAGCTGGGAATCCCGCAGACGGGACACCGCATCATACTCATACAGTCCCTGGTGGGCACGGGTGGTGGATTTGATATGCCACTGGATCAGGCGCAGGCCCAAAGACTCGGCCAGCTGTTCGGCCAGCATGGTTTTGCCGGTGCCGGGTTCGCCCTTGACGAGCAGTGGGCGTTCGAGAGTGATAGCCGCGTTAACGGCAAGACGGAGGTCGTCTGTGGCGATGTATTCTTCTGTGGAGTTGAACTTCATGGCGATACCTTGTTTGTCCTGCAACAGCTTTGCGCGGGTGTTCAGGTCGGGTTCTGCTTCTTTCTGTTGTTGCCGTACTCTATCGGTGCCGTTGATGTATATCAATGTTTGAAGGATGAAACGATCAGGTCATATAAGTAAAAAGCACGATGAATATAACTAATTCGTCTAGAAAGAAGACCGCTCTGCTATTTACAGAGATATGGATGTTAGGGAATAGTCTGTGGCAAATGTGTAAGGAACGTCACAGAACAGAAGGTACAGCATCATGAGTGCTATTTTCTCCGATAATGCCAGCACCATTGGCAACACGCCGTTGGTTCGTATTCAGCGTCTCGCTCCTGGTAAAAATGTTTTCGCCAAGTTGGAATCCCGAAACCCGGCGGGCAGCGTGAAATGCCGTATCGGTGCCAGCATGATCTGGGATGCCGAGCAGAATGGCACTCTGAAGCCGGGTATGGAACTGGTTGAACCAACCAGTGGTAACACCGGTATTGCTCTGGCCTTTGTGGCTGCCGCCAAAGGTATTCCGCTGACGCTGACCATGCCGGCTTCCATGAGCCTTGAGCGTCGGAAGCTGCTGAAAACTCTGGGTGCCAAACTGGTGCTGACCGAGCCGGCCAAGGGTATGAATGGTGCGATTGCCAAAGCCAAAGAGATTGTTGAAGGCAACCCGGACCAGTTCCTGATGCTGCAGCAGTTTGAAAATCCGGCCAACCCGGCCATTCACGAAAAGACCACCGGTCCGGAAATCTGGAAAGATACTGACGGTGAGATTGATGTGCTGGTAGCGGGTGTGGGTACTGGCGGCACTATCTCCGGTGTGTCCCGCTACATCAAGCAGGAGCAGGGCAAAGATATCATCAGTGTCGCGGTTGAGCCGGAAGCCTCTCCGGTTATTACCCAGACTCTGGCGGGTGACGAGGTAAAACCGTCTCCGCATAAGATTCAGGGTATCGGTGCCGGCTTTGTGCCCAAGAACCTGGATCTCTCCGTAGTTGACCGCGTTGAGCAGGTTTCCAACGAAGACGCGATTGAGATGGCTCGCAAGATGGCCCGTGAGGAAGGTATTCTGTGCGGTATCTCCTGCGGTGCTGCCATGGTCGCTGCGGTACGGCTGGCCAATCTGCCAGAGTTTGAAGGCAAGAACATCGTAGTGATTCTGCCGGACTCCGGCGAACGTTATCTGTCCAGCCCGTTGTTTGAAGGCCTGTTCAGTGAGCAGGAACTGGTGCAGTAATCCGCACACGCTGATTGTGAAAGAAAAGAGCCCCTGAAATCTGTGACTTCAGGGGCTCTTTACTGTCTGCGATTCCGTTAGCTGTTTAACGGTTCATCATTGCTGAGATCATCGACTTCAATATCGCCCTCATCATCTTCCGGTACAGGGCTGTCTTCGGGCTCGCCAGTCTCTTCATCGTCAAGTGTGGAAGGTTCAATACTGGCCGGCTGTTCCGATTCTTCTGTAGTAACCGAAGTTTCAGGCGTGCTGACCGGTTCCTGAGTCTCAACCTGTTCAACAACGTCCGGAGTTATTGGCTGCTGCTCAACCGAAGGCTCTGGCAGCTTTAACTCTTCAGGCTTAACTTCAGGTGCGACGGCTGGTGCAACAGGCGGTTCAGGCTGAGGTGCTGGCTTTGGTTCTGGTTTGGCTTCCTGCTCAGGTTTGCTCTCCGTGGCTTTCTGTCTGATTGGGGTGACGCAGAATGCCCGAACCTGATGCTCACTGTCGGCTGCGCCGGTAGCGGCACTGAAACCCAGTGAGGTGAACTGGGTATCAAAGTTCAGTGCGACATCCAGAAGCTTTCTATTGCCGCTCCAGGTTTGTACCCGGTTGGCCTGTACCAGAACTCTTAGTGGCACCCACTGACCATGGGTGTAAGCCTGACGAAACGGAGTGGCCTGGAAGGTGGAACCGGAGGCGGCACGGAATCGGGCCTGACGTTGTCCATAGGTCGGCAGCTGGACGGCATAACCACCACCGCTGCGGGAAAAACCAAGAAAACCACCGGTAGGGGGCGTGCCGTAGCTGGCGCCATCTTTATAAAAGAAGAATGAGATGCCGTCGGCGGAGTTCCAGATCAGATGCGAGCCGCCATCATCATCATACGTGCGATATTCAAAGGTCACTTCAAAGGGCGGCTGCAGGTTGCTTCTCAAAATGGCTGCGGCTGAGGCGCTGTACAGATTGTCGGGCAGCAGGGTCAGTGTGCCTTTATTGACTTTGGGCCAGGCTTTGGCCTTGGTGTTACTTGTGAAAGCCCAGGCCTTCTCGGAAAAATCCAGGCACTGCGTTACTTTTGCCGGTGCTTGCTCGACTGACAAAGGGGCAGCCATGGCCGTGCCTGCGGTTAACCCAAAAGCCAGAATCCCCGGATAGATAAACCCTTTCATTATGTTCCCCTGATGAATGGTGAAGAGCTCTCTATCCATGTCGGCCATCAGGGGTGTTTATCAATACTCTTTATAAGGTTGAGAATGGCATTCAGGTAAACTCTGGCGGACAGTGCATTTCCAGCCGCTCTGGGTAAACAGGGTGGGCAATGCTGAGAAAGCTGGCATGCAGTTGCAGACGTTCAGCCGCTGCAATAGAACGTTCGGTTCCATAAAAGCGGCAGCCCAGAATAGGGTGCCCCATAGCCGCTGTATGAACCCGCAGCTGATGTGAGCGGCCGGTGACCGGTTTCAATTCCAGCAAGGTGCGGTGATTGGCAGGATCTCGTTCGATAACCTTGTAAAGAGTCAGGGCTGATTTCCCCAGCTCATAGTCCACCATCTGCTTGGGTCGGTTGGGCCAGTCGCAACGCATCGGTTGGGCCATCGAACCTTCATCATCCTGAACGATGCCATCGACCCAGGCCACATATGCCTTGTCTGCATGTCGATCCTGAAACTGGATACTGAAATGACGATGGCTCTCTTTACCGCGCGCGATCACCATAATGCCGGAAGTGTCCATATCCAGCCGGTGTACGATCAACGCATCCGGGTAGGTTTCCTGAACACGAGTAATGGCACAGTCACGATTCTCTTCCAGCCGGCCCGGTACGGAAAGTAATCCGGAAGGTTTATTAATCAGCAGGCAGTATTCATCGGCATAGAGAATCTCTACCGGATCATGGCAAGGAGGTGCAATAAACGAGGCAGGGCCATCAATGGTCAGGGTCACAACAAGCTCGAACGGGCATGAATATTGAGATGTAAGCACCATACCGGAAAGTGCGTCTGGATGCTGTACGTGCAGTTTACGAATAAGGCCGCAGTTACGTTATGTGTGAGTTGCATATCTGATTGAAGGAAAAGTCATTGGCATGACTTTGTAACTCTTTGTTACTTTTCGGCGCCGTAATAAGGCGTAAAAAATCCCGGATGGTTACAGAAGAAACCCTCCGCCAGGGACACCGCCACACACTTTCACTTCGCCAGAATTCAGAACAAGGATCATTCATGAGCCGTAACGGGACGATTAAGCTTTTCTCCCTCACAGCCCTTTGTGCTGCCATGCTGCCTACTATGCAGGCCAGCGCTGCCGGTTTCCAGGTTAACGAGCACAGTGCCGCAGGTTTGGGCCGTGCTTTTGCCGGTGAAGCAGCGATTGCTGAAGACGCTTCCGTATTGGCTCGTAACGTTGCTGCAATGTCGTTTGTTAAAGGTCCGATGTTTACTGGTGCGGTTAGCTATGTGAAGCCGGAAGTTGAGATTGAGGCTAAGAATGCCTTGGGTCAAACCTCTACTGATAAGGCTGTTGCTAACGAAGCTATGGTGCCGGTCTTTTATTATGTTCGTCCGGTTGATGACAAGCTGAGCTTTGGTGTAGGTGGTTTTACCAACTATGGTTTTACTACTAATTACAAAGATAACTCTGTCGTAACTATGTCAGGCAACTACTCCGAGGTTATCTCCTATAACTTTAATGCTAGTGTCGCCTACAAGTTGCAGGAAAACCTGAGTGTTGGCTTTGGCGCGAATGCCGTCCGTGCGGAAGGTCGTCTGCAAAGCTCCATGGGCAGCAATGATGCTCTGGATGTGGAAGGCGATGATTGGGGTTATGGCTGGAATGCCGGTATTTTCTGGGAGCCAGTATCCGGTACTCGTGTTGGTGCAAGTTATCGCTCTGAAGTAGAAATTGTGCTGGATGGTAAGGCCCATACTGATCTCGCCGGTTTAGGTGCACCATTCTCCTACTGGAACAGCACCGGTTCTGTCGACCTGACTCTTCCTGCCATTACTGAGATTTCTGTCTGGCAGCAAGTGAACGAGCGTCTGGCTGTACATGCCAGTTATATGAAAACACATTGGTCTTCTTTTGAAGAGATTCAGATCGATGTCGACAAAGCTCCGGCTGCTGCTCAGCCACCTGCACATGTTCAGGATTACAATGATGCATCCCGTTGGTCTGTAGGTGCGACTTATCTGTATAACGCTGATCTGTCTCTGCGTGCCGGCTATGCCTACGATAACAGTCCGGCAGGCAATGATCGTCGCAGCTTCCGTATTCCGGATACTGACCGTCAGTGGTTTACTCTGGGTGCAGGCTACAAACTGGATAACCAGCAGAGCATTGATTTTGGTTATGCCTTTATCAAAGCCAAGAAGGCCGAGATCCATGACGCGAAATATGGATTGAGCGGTGAAATCAAAAAAGGCGACGCTCATATTCTGAGTGTGCAGTACAACTACAGCTTCTGATAGTCGTTCATTTTCCAAGAAGGCCCGCGCAATGCGGGCCTTCTTATTTGTGCTGTGTTACTTGAATCTTTACAAAATCTTTAGATATGCGTTTTGTGTAAATTCACACCTCAAAGAAATCACTGGCCTGCATATCCGTGGCTTCATTAAAGTGCGTTCCAACAATCGGGCCCATAAATTGGCCTGTCATGATTTGTAAGCCAAACGGAACGAGTCGTACATGACAACACGCACATCACGGATTTTTACCCTTTCAGCACTTTTTGCAGCCATGATTCCTGCTATGCAGGCCAGCGCTGCCGGTTTCCAGGTGGCTGAACACAGTGCTGCCGGCCTGGGGCGTGCCTTTGCCGGTGAAGCCGCAGTGGCTAATGATGCTTCCGTGGTGGCTCGTAACCCGGCGGGTATGACACGTCTTGATTCCACCACCGTTACAGTGGTTGGTTCTTACATTGCACCAGAAGTAAAGCTTGAAAATAGTCAGGGATCTTCTGAAGGTTCCAAGAGTGTTGCGAATGAAGCTTTTGTCCCTGCAGCCTATGTAGTAATGCCTGTTGACGAAAAGCTTGCGGTAGGTTTCGGGGCTAATACTAACTTTGGTTTCACCACTAATGTAGGCAGTAACTCAACTCTGACGACAATGGCAGAGAAGAGTGAAATTATCTCTATGAACTTGAACGCCAGCATTGCCTATGAGTTCAATGATCGTTTGAGTGCAGGTTTTGGTTTGAATGCGGTTCACACCGAGGCAGCTTTGATTCGTGGCTTTGGCAGTGAGCCTGGCATGGGCCCTCTGGATCCTGTGCTTGCCAATCAGAGTGTTCTTGATATCGAAGGTGATGACTGGGGCTTTGGCTGGAATGCCGGTGTGCTGTTCAAGATGACACCATCGACTGATATTGGTTTCAGCTACCGTTCAGAAGTGAAACAGAAGCTGGAAGGGAAGTCTGAACCGACACTGGCGGCTATGAACCCTATGCCAGGTTTGGGCGATAAAATTCTTGTCGGCCCTGGCCATGTTGATCTGAATCTTCCTGCGATTGCAGAGTTGTCCGTTAATCATCAACTGACTGATAGCGTTTCTATTCAGGCAAGCTGGATGCGTACCTACTGGTCTAGTTTTGAAGAGATCAATATTGATCTTGACCACGATAAAGGCATTGTTGAACCTCAAAATTGGGAAGATGTTGATCGTATCTCTCTGGGGGCAACCTGGCAGTACAGCGACAAGCTGGCTCTGCGTACCGGTATTGCAAAAGATGAAAGCCCGGTACCAAATGCTGAGCATCGTTACTTCAGTATCCCGGATGGCGATCGTATGTGGTACACCGTTGGTGCAAGCTACATTATGGATGAGCACCACAGCGTAGACTTTGGTTACGCTTATCTGCAGGGTAATAGCGAAGATGTAACTCACTATACTGGTCAAGTGATTGGTGAAGTCGCTGAGTCTTCAGCTCATATCTTCTCTGCTCAGTACAACTACCGCTTCTAATTTAAGCGATCAGTTGATCTGATAGAAAGTCTATAGGGGTAATTCCCTACGGTTCAAAGCCCATCTCTCCGGTTAGGATAGATGGGCTTTGCCGTATGAAAATTTTGCAACTCTGACACGGCCAGGCAGGCTTAATACAAGTCCATGGAGCCGTGAATGAAACCCGATAGTCTTCGCCGTTATGATCTGAATCTGCTGGTGACCCTGCATGTCCTGCTGGATGAATGCAGTGTCAGCCGGGCGGCTGAACGCCTTTGCTTAAGCCAATCGGCCATCAGTCGTTCACTGGGGCGGTTGCGAGATATCTTTGATGACGAGCTGTTTGTCCGTCGTCCCCATGGCCTGCAGCCAACTTCTCGTGCTTTGGAGCTTCAGGCGGAACTGTCTGATGCTCTGGGTATGGTATCCCGGGTTGTAGCGACGCCGGATTTCGATCCGCAAACCTGTACCAAGGAATTTACCATCAGTGTGATGGAACATCTGGCCATGCAGATTATGCCGGGTCTGCTTGATCGGCTATGCCGGGAAGCTCCCCATGTGCGGATTCGTGTGCATCCCTGGTCGGAAACCAGTCTGAACGATATGGCTACCGGTAAGCTGGATCTCAGTATTAATATTATTCCCCTGAGCCGTTCAGATCTGCATAAACAGATTATTGCGCCGGTTGAGGGGGTGGTGCTGATGTCCCGTAATCATCCCTATGCCAGCCTGGATCAGCTGACCCGCTCCCAGTTTCTGTCCTATCCCCATGTCGGGCTGACTATTGCTGAATACGCGGAAAAACCGTTTGCAAGCCATGTGGCTATGCTGCTGGCAAATAGGGAAGTGATGCTTTCAACCTCTGATCCGCATCTGGCGTTTGAGATTGTCAGTCGTACCGATGCCATGATGGTGGGAACCATGTCCTTCGCTTCCAGCCTGATGGCTCGTTATAAGTTAACGGCTGTGGCTTTGCCGGAAGAGATGCGACAGCTTCGTTCCAATTATCAGATGACCTGGCATCGGTTAATGCACCGGGATTCAGCCCATATGTGGTTTAGAAACTTACTGTTGGATGAGTGCCATATGTTGCTGGAGCAGGAAGTTAAGCAGCAGGTCGCGTAAAGCGTTCAAGATACCCTGGTTACTACGCTCTGCGTGGTAACCGATTCAGCTCCCACGCAGAGCGCGGGAGCCAGCTTGCTAGTAAGATTTAAAGCTTTGCAGGTAAGCCTTTCTTAAACACCTGCATCTCCCCCGGCACCATAAACAACCACTCTTCGTTATCCGTCAGTGGCGCGGTGGCAATCACTGTCACTACATCATCCGGTGTCGTTTCCTGATGGAAGTCGATGGATACATCCGTGTCTTTTAATGAGGCAGTGGTAAACGGCGCTTTGCGGGTAATCCAGCACAGCTTGGTGGAGCAGTAGCAGACCAGCTCAAGCCCGTCGGTCAGCAGCATATTGAAGACGCCCATCTCTTTCAGCTCATCACAGAGGCTGCGAACAAAACGCCAGAGGGTTTCGCTGCGTTTGGGAGGCTTGGGATAGCGCTCCCGGATTTGATCCAGCAACCAGCAGAAAGCGTATTCGCTGTCGGTACTGCCGACGGGACGATAGAAGTTCAAAGGCTTCTTTTTAATACCTTTTAGCTGGCCATTATGGGCAAAGGTCCAGTAGCGTCCCCAGAGTTCTCTGGTAAACGGGTGGGTGTTTTCCAGACATACCCGGCCGGCATTGGCCTGGCGGATATGGCAGATGACCGTTTCGCTTTTAATCGGGTATTGCTGCACCAGTTCGGCAATCTGGGATTGATAGCCGGGAGCAGGGTCACGCAGATCCCGGATCCCTTTGCCTTCATAAAAGGTAATCCCCCAGCCATCACGGTGCGGGCCGGTAACGCCGCTGCGCTGGATCAGGCCGGTAAAACTGAACACGATATCGGTTGGGGTGTTGGCACTCATGCCTAGCAATTCACACATCAGCGGCTATTCCCACTACTTAGGATTCGAGACGTGGCTCGCGGCGTTCCGCCTGGCTGGCAGAGGCTTTGCTGGCACGGTCTGACTTGTTGTGTTCCTGGGCTTCGTCAGCCTGTTTGGCAGGACGTCGGAAAGAGCGACGGAAGAACAGCAGTTTAATGAGCAGGGCACCCGCCAGGGTTCCACCCAGAATCGTACCGTTCATTGCCAGACCTTCCGGCCCAGTGCTCAAAAATTCATAGGCAATGGCCAGCAGGCCCGGGCTCAGCCAGGTCATCTCCTGACTGGTAAAACCGGGTGTCAGTACCAGAACCGTGGCAATCAGCCGCAGCCAGCTGGCAAATGTAGGGTTCAGAGGACGGGTCATCCGCCACCAGACAAACAGGCAGCCGATTGCGGCAAGGATGTAAACAGACCAGGCGATCAGGTACTGGGTAAAAGTCATGTAACGGTTCTGCAGCCAAACGAAACAATATAGCGGATAAGTTTACTGTTTTTATCGCTGGGATGACATGCCACGATGTCGGTCGGCGTTCACCCTCTATATAATCGCTGCTTTCTTAACCGTATCCGGATTCTGCGCCTCTATGACTGTACCTGTTGTCCCGCTCTCTCCCCGTCCTCCCTTTGCCCCCAAAGAGCCCGTTGTTCGGGTGGATGAGCAGGGCCGGAGCCGCACTGATGATTATTTCTGGCTGGAAGACCGTGGCTCACAACAGGTGCAGGATTGGCTCGAGGCTGAGAATCGTTACACTGCGGAAGGGATGGCGGAGACCGAAGCACTGCAGAAAACCCTGTACCAGGAAATGAAAGCGCGGATGAAGGAGGATGATGAGTCTCTTCCTTATCAGTGGCGCGGTTATGAGTATTTCAGTCGTACCATCAAGGGCGAGGATTATGCCGTTCACTACCGACGTAAACTCAGTTCCGAGAACGTAGAGGTTCTTTTTGATGGCAACTTGCAGGCGGACGGACAGGATTATTTTGATCTGGGTGTACTGTCGGTCAGCCCTGACAATAATCTGCTGGGCTGGGCGGAAGACTTTGCCGGCGATGAAAGCTGGACGCTGTGCTTTCGTGATATTGAAACCAATAGGTTGCTGCCCGATACGCTGAAGGGCTGCTCGGCCAATATCGTCTGGGCCAGTGACAGCCGCTCTTTCTGGTATATCCGTCTGGATAAGAATTTCCGCCCGTGGCAGCTGTGTCACCATATGTTGGGGCAGGATGTCTCAACCGATCAGATATTGTTTGAAGAGCCGGATGAGCGCTTCTTCCTCTCTGTGTATCCGGATCGTACCGAGAGTTTTCTGCTGGTGGAGTCCGCCAGTACCGATACCACCGAATGTTATATCGGTTCGCTGGATAGTGCCGATGTTCCGCTGCAACTGATTCGTCCACGTCAGACCGGCCTGGAATACTACCCGGACTCCGATGGTCAGACTCTGTTTATCCGCACCAATGATACCGGCATTAATTACCGGCTGGTGACGGCGGACCCTCAGTCTCCTGCTGAATGGCACGAGCTTCTGGCACACCGCGAGCAAACCACACTTGGAGACTTTGAAATCTTCCCGGGCAAGCTGGTTTTGTTTGAACGGGAAACCGGTCTGGTGCAGGTGCGGCTGTTTGATCTGGCATCCCGCACAACCATCACCCTGGATTTTCCGGATGAAGCCTGGTCGGTGGGCGGCTGTGACAATGCCGAGTTTGAAGCCGGCTTCCTGCGTCTGGAATACGAATCCCTCAATCGTCCACCTTCAGTCTATGATGTATCGCTGGTAACCGGTGAACTGACTTTACGCCGACAGCAGGAGGTCTTGGGGGGCTTTGATCCTGAACGTTACCAGACTCGGCGATTAATGATTCCCAGCCATGATGGTATTGAGGTGCCGGTCAGTCTGGTCGGCCTGAAAGAAAGCTTTGATCAGCCTGCCGCCATGCTGCTCTATGGTTATGGCGCTTATGGTGCGAGTGAAGATCCTTACTTTGCCAAAGCCCGTTTGAATCTGCTGGATCGTGGCATGATTTTTGGTATTGCCCATGTGCGCGGTGGTGCTGATCTTGGGGAGGCCTGGTATCGGGATGGCCGCCGGTTAAGCAAAAAGAACAGCTTTGAAGATTTTGTTGCATGTTCCCGTTACTTGATTGAACAGGGTTATACCTCCTCTGATCGGCTGGTCATCTCTGGCGGCAGTGCCGGTGGTCTACTGATGGGAGCAGTGTTGAATCAGGCGCCTGAACTGTTTGCCGGTGCGGTGCTGGATGTCCCGTTTGTTGATGTGCTCAACAGTATGCTGAACCCCGATCTTCCGCTTACTGTCACCGAGTATGATGAGTGGGGCGATCCGGCCGAGGACGAGGTGTACAACTATATTGCCAGCTATTCGCCGATTGATAATATCCGCTCGGTCGATTATCCGCCTCAACTGGTGCTGGGCGGTTTTGAAGATCGCCGGGTGCAGTACTGGGAACCGGCCAAGTGGGTGGCAACCATGCGGGATCGTAAAACCGACAGCAGCCCGATCTACCTCAAGACCCATATGGGAGCAGGGCACTTTGGTGCCTCCGGCCGTTATGAGGCTATGAAAGAGGCTGCCTTTGAACAGGCCTTTATCCTGACTGTGGCCGGTCTTGGCCATTCTGGTTAGGGATTCTAACTATCCGGTTAGCTCCTGACACACTTGTCAGTGGTTTCCTGTCTAAACAGGCATCAAGGAAATTCACTGACAGGAGTTCAGATCATGGAAGCTATGCCAAGTATTATCCAGTTCAATGCAATTGCCGGTCCAGGCATCACTTCAGGGGCAACAAGGTATCAAGAGCTGCATGATGAAGTATATGGCTATATTGGCCGTTTTTATCATGACGAAGGGGCCTCGGAAGAAAACCGGGTTCGTTTCTGCGAGCGAAGTGTCAAGGTGATTGCTGACACGACTGGAGCCGGTCTTTTTGATAGCAAGAAAGTGGATTTTAAGGTTGTCAATAATGAAGGTGATGATCTTGATCTGTCCAGAAATATCAGCTACCGGCTTGCAGAGAATCAAACCGGCGAATATCGACTGACTGTTGCCGGGCAGTATATTGGCTCACTGAATCTGTGCACGACCTCAGTTAACGCGACCGGAATTGAGCCATTTCTGCTCAAGTCCGTGATTGTACATCTGCCATCCGCTGAAGCCGTGATGGAGCTTGATAAGGAGCCCCCATTGATCAGGGCGCGGACTAAGCGCGATAACTGATTGTGATGTTCTCAGCCTGATCACCAAATCACGATAGACTCTGGAAAAGAGGGCGCGGGTCCAGGGTTATGCTGATGCAGAGGATTTAAGGAGACACAGACCATGCACGGACTTGATGCCCTCGCGTTGGGCTGGATGTTGCTGATCTGGGTGGGTTATACCCTGATAGCAAATTATCTTGCCCGTTCCCATACCTGTCTGGCTTCGGTGTTGTTTCTCTACCGCAAACAATGGATGCTGAGCATGTTGCGCCGGGATAACCGGATTGCCGATGCCAGCTGTCTGGATCAGCTGCGCAGCAGTGTCAGTTTCTTTGCTTCCACCACCATTCTGATTATTGCCGGTCTGGCTACCGGCATGGCAGCATCGGAGCAGGGACTGGTGGTGCTCTCTTATTTGCCTCTGGCTGATACCAATACCCACGAAGTGTGGGAATATAAAATTCTCGCGATGACCGCCATTTTTATTTATGGATTTTTTGAATTCAGCTGGTCTCTCAGACTGTATAACTATTGTGCCGTTCTGATTGGCAGTGCGCCGCTGATTCGTCAGGCCCATGAGAATAAAGCCAGTGCCAATGCCTTCTCTGAAACCGCCGCAAGAAGTCTCTCCACCGCCGCCAAACATTTTAACTATGGTCTGCGCGCCTACTATTTTGGGCTGGCGACACTGGCCTGGTTTGTTTCGGTCTGGTGGTTCCTGTTGATGGCGACAGGTGTCGTTCTTTTGCTCTACCTACGCGAGTTTCATTCCCGGGTGTTAAAGACATTGGCTTATAGTTCCATGGAGGAAAGCTGAAGCGCCGGTAGCGGATGTGGTATAACGGAACACAGATTCAAAATAAATAATAAGGGTGTTATGGCAAATTCATCCCCTGATGATCAGAAAATTCTGATTATGGCTCAGCAATTCCTGAAGGCGATTCCCCATTGCCACAAGCTGGGTATGACTATTGTTTCCGCTGACAGCACCGGTGTGGTGGTTGAACTGCCCTGGAGCGAAGACATTGTCGGTAATCCGGAAACCGGTGTGATTCATTCCGGTGTGGTCACCACGCTGATGGATTCTGCCTGTGGCATTTCGACGGTCACAGCGTTACCGGAACCGGAGATGTGTCCGACCCTTGATCTGCGTATTGACCATATGGGCAAGCCGGAACCCGGACGTCCTCTTTATGCGTCCGTGGCTCCCTATCGTGTCACCAGTAATATTATTTTTACCCGTGGCACCGCCTGGCAAAACAGTCCTGATGAACCGATTGCTCACTGCGTGGGTACCTTTATGCGGCTGGGGAAAATGTTTGGTCCCAAGGGGAAGGTCAGTCAGCCAAAGTCGAAGTCAGAGCCGGGAGACAGCGCATCATGAGTCTGGAACAGGAATTGAAATTGGCCCGGGAAAGTGGGCAACTGGATGCGCTGATTAATACCATTCCCTATGCTCGAATGATCGGAGTCAAAGGTCAGCTGGTTGGTGATGAAGCGTTATTCCTGTTGCCAGCCAATAAAGATAATATTGGCAACCCCATTCTGCCGGCCATTCATGGCGGGGTGATTGGCGGGTTTATGGAAACGGCCGCTGCCATTCATCTGATGCTGTTTATGGATCAGCCGAAAGTGCCTGCTATCATTGATTTTTCACTGGATTATCTGCGCAGCGCCCAGCTGAAGGATACCTTTGCCGAGTGTCGCCTGCATCGACAGGGGCGCAGAGTGGCGAATGTTTCCATTACCGCCTGGCAGTCCCATCGGGATGTGCCGGTTGCCACGGGCCGGGTGCATTTTCGTATTTAATTTAACGGAGCCCGGCTCTTCCTCTGAGTCGGGTAATGACTGGAGCGTCATACGTGTCTGCGGGTATTGAAGCTGTTGCCATCCTGTTCTTTTATATCGCTTTGGGCTGGATCGGCAGCCGGACCCTGATCAATCAGGAGCTGATGCCGGGACTGAACCGGTTTGTCTATTACTTTGCTGTCCCGGCCCTATTGTTCCAGTCAGCACGACAGATCTCTCCGGAAGAACTTTGGAAGCCTCTGCCCATTGGTGCCTTGATGGTCGGTATTGTGCTGACTGCCATGGTGACTGTGGTGACCAGTTGGAGTGTGTTTAAAACTCGTCAGGGTGATCAACTGGTTATCCGGCAGCTGCTGACGACTTTCTCCAACTATGCCTATATGGGCATTCCGGTGGTTACTGCGTTCGTCGGTGATGCAGGCTTTCTGGCCATGATCACTATTATCCTGATCACCAATCTGGTGTTGATCGGTTCTGCGCAGATTCTGCTGCAGACCTTTCAGCGGGATCGCAGCCAGAGTCTTTCTGTCGGGCGACAGATCGCCGGTGTTGTTCAGCAATCCTTGCTGAAAAGTCCGGTGTTCCTGTCATCCGTTATCGGTTTGTTGTTCTCTGCCGGTGATCTGGCTTTGCCGGGTGTGCTTGAGAAAGGCCTGAATGCAATTGGCAGCACCACGGTTCCTCTGGCTCTGTTTTGTCTGGGTGCGGCACTGCAGTTTCGTCAGTCCGGCAGTTCCGTGCTGGAGTTGATTACGCTGATTGCCTTCAAGCTATTCCTTCATCCTTCGCTGACGGTGCTGGCGATTGTTCTTTTAGGCGTCAGTGATCCGATCTGGATAACGGTTCTGATTCTGATGTCGGCCTTGCCAACCGGTGCACTTGCCCATGTGGTAGCCCAGCACCATAAGGTTTATGCCAATGAGACCTCTTTGGTGATTACGGTGACAACGCTGTTATCACTGCTGACCCTGCCGGTCTGGGTACAGATTGCACAGGCTTTTGTCGCGCCTTGAGTCAGGAAAATGATTTCAGCCCTTGAAATCATTTTGCCCCGTCCCCATCTTCTGAATACAACATTTCTGGTGCCCGAAGCCGAAAGGTTTCGGGCCGTTAATTTCAGCCAGGTTTTCCTAGAGGATTGGTAGACGTATGACGACTGAGATCACCAAAGAAACAATGGGTTTCCAGACCGAAGTGAAGCAGCTGCTGCACCTGATGATTCACTCGCTCTATTCCCATCCTGAAATCTTCCTGCGTGAGCTGATCTCTAACGCCAGCGACGCCGCTGACAAGCTGCGCTATGCCGCGCTGAGCGATTCCACCCTGCTGGGCAGTGACCCGAATCTTGAAATCCGCGTGGGTTTCGATGAAGACAACCGTACCGTGACCATTACCGATAACGGTATCGGTATGGATCGTGACGATATGATTGCCAACCTGGGCACTATCGCCAAATCCGGCACCTCCGAGTTCCTGAAGAACATGACCGGTGACCAGCAGAAGGATTCCCAGCTGATCGGTAAGTTCGGTGTGGGCTTTTACTCCGCCTTTATCGTTGCCGACAAGGTCCGGGTTGAATCCCTGAAGGCTGGTGAAACGCAGGCTGTGTCCTGGGAATCTGATGGTTCCGGTGAATTCACCATTGAACCTGCCGAGAAAAGCACCCGTGGTACCCGTATCACTCTGTTCCTTAAGGATGATCAGAAGAAGTTCGCTAACGGTTGGGAACTGCGTTCCATTATCCGCAAGTACTCTGACCATATCTCTATTCCGATCCTGATGGAAAAGAATGAGATGCCGTCCGAAGACGAAGAGAACAAGGATGAGAAGAAAGCGCCAGAGTGGGAAACGGTTAATACCGCCAAGGCTCTGTGGACCCGCAGCCGTAGCGACATCTCCGACGACGAATACAAAGAGTTCTACCACCATATCAGCCACGATTACTCTGATCCGCTGAAGTGGAGTCACAATGCCGTGGAAGGCAAGCTGGAATACACCAGTCTGCTGTATATCCCGTCCAAGGCGCCAATGGACCTGTACAACCGTGAGATGGACCGTGGTCTGAAGCTGTTTGTTCAGCGCGTATTTATCATGGATAAGGCCGAAGAGTTCCTGCCGCTCTACCTGCGCTTTATCAAGGGTGTGCTGGATACCAACGATCTGTCTCTGAACGTTTCCCGTGAAATCTTGCAGAAAGACCCGCAGGTCGACAGCATGCGTACTGCGCTGACCAAGCGTGTACTGGATATGCTGTCCAAGATGGCCAAGAACGATCCTGAACAGTATCAGTCCTTCTGGAAAGAGTTCGGTCAGGTTCTGAAGGAAGGTCCGGGTGAAGACTTCGCCAACCGCGAGAAAATCGCCAAGCTGCTGCGCTTCTCCAGCACTGAAGACGCCAAGTCTGAGCAGACCGTTTCCTTGGAAGACTATGTCTCCCGTATGCAGGAAGGTCAGGACAAAATCTACTACGTGGCCGCCGAAAGCTTCAATGCCGCCAAGAGCTCTCCGCACCTGGAAGTGTTCCGCAAGAAGGGCATTGAAGTGTTGCTGATGTGCGACCGTATCGATGAGTGGCTGATGGCTCACCTCAACGAGTTCGACGGCAAGCAGTTTGAAGATGTGGCTCGCGGTGACCTTGATCTGGGCAAGATGGACTCTGAAGAGGACAAGAAAGCCCACGAGGAAGTTGAGAAGAAGAGCGAAGATCTGGTTAAACGTGTTCAGGACGTGCTGTCCGAGCAGGTGGAATCTGTACGTGTCACCCATCGTCTGACCGAATCTCCAGCCTGTCTGGTGGTTGGCGCCAACGATATGGGTGCCCAGATGCGTCGGATTATGGAAGCCGCTGGTCAGGCCGTGCCGGATTCCAAGCCGATCTTCGAGATCAACCCTGAGCATCCGCTGATCACCCGTCTGGATCAGGAGCAGGACGAAGACCGTTTTGCTGAACTGACCAAGGTGCTTCTGGATCAGGCTCGTCTGGCTGAAGGCGGCCAGCTGGATGATCCGGGTGCCTACGTTCAGCGCCTGAACAAGCTGCTGATGGAGCTGTCCGGCAACTGAATCTCGCAAATGAGATTGTCAGAGCATTGACCCTCTGATCACAAGCGCCGCCTCGGGATGAATCCTGCAGGCGGCGTTTTTCTATACGGGTTTTGTCTTCAAGCCGTCGTCTATGAGGCGGTTGTTACCCGATCGGCGGTTTTCTGCCACATCCTCTCCCCATACCCTCCCGAAACCCGACCTGCTGCCTATAACTAATCAAAGGTATGCCTTAAAAACAGGGATGGTTTCTGGTTATGTCTGCGCGCGCACGTCTCCGCTCTCTCTTCTCGAATCTCGGCTCATGGTTGTTTCTAGTTCCTTTTCTTGCTGCCGGTCCGGCCTCGGCACTGGACGACGGCATGCTCACCGATGTGAAAGTTGATGAGCTGAAGCAGTTTGTGCTGGTGGATGACACCACTGAAGATCTGGACAGTGATGATTTTGATCACAGTCTGGTGCAGAGCCGGACGTTTATGCTCGATAACCGACGTTATGTTCGTTATCAGCAGTTCTATCAGGGACTGGAAGTGGTTGGTCGTAGTGTGGTCGGTCAGTACGGCAAGGATGCCGGCCGCTGGCAGCATGCCATGGGGCGCTTTCACGGCAAGCTGGCCCAGGATCTGGATGTGCCGGTCTACAGCCAGTATCTGACCGATGAGTTTCGGGCCAATATCAGTGACTATGCCCAGCAGGATTTTGATACCCGCATGGGTATTACCGGCCAGGTGTCCAAAGTTGATAGCCAGCCGGTGATCTGGATCAAGCTGGATAAGGAGCCGGTGGTGGCTTACAAGGTCAGTTTTCGGGTGCAGCCGGAAGGCGGACGGGTCAGCTGGCCCCATTATCTGATTGCTGCTGAAGACAACAGCATTATCGATTTCTGGGACAACGTGCAGGCGTTGTATACCGATCAGGCGCCCGGTGGTAACGGCAAAACCGGTCAATACTCCTTTGGAGCTGCCAATATGCCCAGCTTCTCGGTATCCCAGCAGGGTAATACCTGCCTGCTTGGAAATACGCTGGTGAAGGTCGTCTCCCTGAACAATGGCTGGTGGGTCGATAATAACCCCGCTCCGTACAGTTATGACTGTGATGCCAATTCCGGGGATCCGGCTAATGGTGCCTGGTCACCGGAGAATGATGCCTATGTATTCTCCAATCTGGTCGTGTCCATGTTCCAGAACTGGTACAACACGCCTGTGCTGGCTCAATCCAACGGTACAGCCAAACAATTACTGGTTCTGGTGAATGTTGGCCAGAACTATGAGAACGCCTTCTGGGATGGGACCTATCTGGCTTTTGGTGATGGGGCCAACAGTTACTATCCGCTGGTCTCGGTTTCGCTGGTCGGCCATGAACTAAGCCATGCCTTTACCGACAGTCATTCCGATCTGCTCTACGCCAATCAATCTGGTGCTATCAATGAAGCCTTCTCGGATATGGCGGCCATAGCCGCCGAGTACTACCTGAAGGCATTTAATGCCGAATCCTATGAAACCATTATTGGTACCAGTGGTATTGACTGGAATTTTGGTGACCGCATTGCCAAAGGCAATTTTGCCATGCGCTCTTTGATAAACCCGTCTGCCTACAGTTCAGCTGAATGCGAAAGTCAGGTGTCCGGCTGTGAATGGACCTGGCAGCAGATGCTGAAAGCCGCCGATCAGATTCCGCTGGCCAGCCGTCAGAGCTATATCGTGCATAAGGGCAGCGGCGTGATGAACCGGGCCTTTGTGAAAATTGTGCAGGCCTTGAATGGTGATGTTCGTCGCGCTTTCGCTCTAATGGTACGGGCCAATATGTTGTATTGGACGTCCACCGCTACCTTTGCCGAGGCCGCTTGTGGCGTGAAGCAGGCCGCACAGGTTGATGGTGTGAATACCAGTATTGTTCAAACCGCATTCCAGCAGGTCGGAGTGACTCCGGGCTGCTGATCAGGGAAGGAGAGCCACCATGGATGGATTAAACCCACGGGTTTTGGAGAGTATCCAGCAGCTTAAGCCATCAGGCAGTCCTTCTCAGGAGAGGGATGGACAAGGGCAGGGACGTCGTATCTCCCGCGTCAGCCCGAATGCCCGTTTGAGTCTGCAGCGTATGAGTGAGCTGGTGGCAGCCGGTAATCGTGAGCTGAAAATCCAGGATATGGATGTTCAGGGGCTGAACAGTGTTGATCCGATCCTTCTAAAACAGAATTTAAAAACCTCTCCGGCTGTGGTTGCACAGGAGCTGCGGGAAGAAGCCAAGGGTGTCGTCAGGGCTCTGGAAAAGGATAGACAGATTGCCTTTGATGAAATCCGGCAGACGCTAAGTGAATTTGTATCGGGTATGAACCGCAAAGTTGTTTTTGGGGATTATAGCCATGATACCAAGCGTAAAATCATCGATTATGTTGAAGGGCAGCTAAAGGAAACGCCGGTTGATGAGCATGAAGTTGGGGGCACCAAATGGTTGAATGCGTTTAACTTCCAAAACAGTTTTGATGGCTTTCGCGACCAGGTTCGTGGAACTGCGGATAAAACTCCTCCCCGTGCTCAGACTCCCCCCAAAGCCGTGCAGACCGCCCCGCAACCCGCCGTTAGAAAAGCGCCCCATTTACGTCTGCGTCTTGAGACGTCTTACGACAGTGTGACCAAAGATTTCAAAGCGGCACTGGAAGCTGAGCTGCAACGACCGGACTCCCCTGTCGTTGCAGCTGCCGATCAGGCGCAAGTTGCGGCCTGTACCAAGGTTCGTGAGTACCTTGAGAGTGATAAATATTCCGATGCGGATAAGAACAAACTGTTCAAAAAGATTCAGGCTGACTTCCTCGGCAAGCTTGGGCATTTGGATTACAACCGCCAGCTCAAGCTCCTGCCCATGGGAGAATTGATTCAGCAAGCGATCGACCAGACAGTGGTGATTGAGTCCGTTGTTAAAGACACAGGGCGCAAAGATCCGACGACTCAGGAACTACCACCGCCACCGGTTCCGAAAAAACGTCGTCCTCGTAGTGATGCTATTCAACTGGATGGTGGTCGCCCCAAACCGTCGCAGCCAGCTGATCCTCTGGAAAGACAGTGGCAGGGAATTGCTGATGGGTTGGTCAGTGGTAAGTACGATGAAGCGGAGATCTGGAACTGGTGCACCCAGCTGCGAGAGAGACTGATTGATGCCTCGGTCGACATGAATCAAAGAAAGGCCATGATCGATCGCTATGAGCAGAAAGTGGTTACGGTTCTCGGCAGCTACCATGCTGCCCATGATGACATTATCTATGGGGTTATGGATAACCTGAACAATTATCGCCGGGTTATGGAAGCGCAGTCCCAGGTTCCTGTGCGGAATGTGCAGGAGCGTCAGGAGGCTGATGCCGCTCAAACCTTGGCCACGGCTCTGGTCAAAGATCTGCAAATGCACAGGCCTCTGGATCAGGTTGAACAGAATTTCTTCCGGAGAATGCAGGGCACGCTGGGACGCCTGGATAAACAGGAGCAATCAGCCTTTCTGCTCAATCTTAGGGGAAAAGTCGGGGAAGAGGTTCAGCAGTATAACAGCCGCTCACGAGAAGCCGGACTGCTGATGAAACTGCGCTTTAAAGTCGAAGCAGAACTTCAGATACTGGGTTCTGAAAACAGGGCATTACAAAATCCTTCAACACAGGTCATGGATTCCCTGCGTTCTCAGAGGCCGGTTTCGCCTCCCCCTCTGGTGCGGGGCGGAATGGTTGTTGCTCCTACAGAGCAATTACATGATGCCAGCCAGGTCGGGATGTCATTACGACAGACCCGCCCTGCAACAGGGATGACTTCCGACCCAGAAGCGTCACTTCTACAGATGGCACGATCCACCAAAACCAGCCCCACAGAAAGCGTAGCCAGTCAGGTGCGGGTTGAAGTGCAGGTGCAGAGTCACTACCGGGAAATGATGGCGCTGGTTTCAGTTTTGAAGCCGATTGT
Organism: Parendozoicomonas haliclonae; assembly: GCF_900174585.1. GTDB lineage: Bacteria > Pseudomonadota > Gammaproteobacteria > Pseudomonadales > Endozoicomonadaceae > Sansalvadorimonas > Sansalvadorimonas haliclonae. Next base: position 146,957 of record NZ_FWPT01000005.1, read on the forward strand.
GAATCCACAGTTTGATCTGACGGATACAGACTGGGCTGCGTTGATCAATGAAGGCGTTATCTACAAGGAGAATCTACACACCTTCAAAAACGCGCTGCGTAATCGCGATCATCAGGGTATCCTGAATTATATCCAGCAGAACCTGCCACGCTGCCGTGGTGCGGCTGTTAACCGGAATCGTGATGAGCTGCAGACATTATTATCTGCAACGACAAACGCATCCAATCTCCGCATTCAACGGGTGCCGGAAGATGGTAATGCCTTCTATACGGTGGCCGCTTCCCACTTTGGAACCAAAAGTTCTGAAGATGTTCGTCTGGATTTGGAGCGATATATCCAGACGCGGCTGGACAACCCGGGCTATGACCCGGAATTTAATGCGCTGTTGGATAGTGACCCGCAAAAATATCCTTCAAGAAGAGAGCTGAGAGAGGCCTGCGCGAGCCATAGGATTTCGACACCGGTCAAGGCCGGCCGCAGAGAAACCAAAGATCAGGCAAACCCGACCTATCTCTCTGCACTGGCAAGGATGACCAATTGCCCGGTGACCTGTATCTATTGCGATCACGGGGAGCTGTTTGTTTATGCCTATGATCAGAACGGGCGTGCCTGCAGTTATCAGGAAGCGGCAGACAATAAGCCGCTGGAATTTCTTTACGATCCCAATACTGGCCATTTTGATAGTGTAACCCGGGCCCAGCCACAGCCGGATCCTGTTGCATCTCCGCAGTCTCTGCCCCATGAAACAGGCGCATCGCTGTCTTATCGGCCCGAACAGCAGGATGACAGTCTGGGCAGTAATCCGTACTCGTCTTTGAAAATCAAATCCCGACCGCTGGAAGAAAGGGAGTTGTCGTCTTTGGAGCGCGGGATCGAAATCGATCAGGGTGTAGACGACGATATGATGATGTCGTTGAGCCCGGCCATGTTGAGTCAGGCTCTCAAGAGTGGTCGCACCCTGGATGATGTTTGGGGGGAACTACAGGCAAACGGGCTGGCGACACATGAGAATATGAAATGGCTGCGGGAAACCTTCGGTGATGCTGTCGTCTGCAAAAAGGATTTTATGCCGGCACTGCTGGCGTTTACCCAGCTGACCAAGTGGTCGCAAAAGCTGTATGAAATTAATGCTCTGGGTAAGGTGCAGCCGTTTGCCTATGGCGAGTTCAAGGCCTTCTATAACGCAGGTTTAATGACCCCGCAATGGATCCAGAAGATCAACGGCATGGGGCAGGATGCCGATCGCGATACCAGACTGGTGTTGGATCTCGATCGCGAACTTTTGGAAGTGCAGATGCAAAAGGATAAACGCCTGCAGGAGGCTGGTCTAAGCAATCAGGGTGTCTGGATGGCACAGCTGGGCAATACCTGCTGGATTAACTCCTCTCTGCAGATGATGCTGACCATGCTTGGGCCAGATGATATCGCCTTCCTCAAACAGAAAATGGATGAATATCCTCACGATTCGATCAAAGAACTGGCGAAGTCTGTGATTGGTTTATGTGAGGCCGGCCATATGGTGAAGGCCGGTAAGGCAGAGCCATCCTGCATGGTGGGGCATCAGAAGCGCTTTATGGATGCCTGCCATGGTGTTGCCAAAAGCTTTGATTATCACTTTACCGGCATGGAGCTGCTGGATCTGTTTGCCCAGGGCCCTCACAGCGGTCGGGAAGATGACCCGGCGGCGTTAATGGGTGGGGTGATGGAAGCCCTTCAGCTAAGCAGTCATCCGCGGATGGGGCTGAGTCAGAGCCGTATGAAGACCACTGTGTGTGGCAACAATAAGGCTGCCACGGTGATTACCGGCACCCCGGATCCCCAGAATATGATCCAGGTGCCGGTTCCGGCCAAAGCGCATGGCTTAAGCATGCTGGCAGATGCGATTGATGATCAGGCGATTCAGCGCCTGAAAGCCATGCGTTATGCTACGCACGAACAGGCGAAGTTGCGGGATGACTTCCTGAAATTTATTAAAGTCCACCGTGCCCAGAAAACCGATAACGTCGATGATGCTGAAGGTGAGACCCGTGCCGCTGCGGGAGAACTATGGCGTGATATCCGCCAGCTCTACAACGGCGTAAGCCGGATGGATGCCTTGATTGTCGGGGCGCAGGGGCAACTGGTGACCGACTGCATTCAGTATGAAAACAAGGGCACCATTCCGGCAGGTAGTCGAATTCCTGATATAGGTTCTGCCGCAACCGGGTTTGATTATCAGCCTCCCAATAATGGCCGTGGTCGCTACGATGGTGTGGTGAGTCAGGATCCATCAGATGGCAGTGTTTATATCGCTTATAAAGAACTGCACACACTGAGTGAAGAACAGGCCAAAGTCCTGGGCACCAAACAGGTGCTGGACCTGACCTGTCGTGGTGTTGCCATCGTCGATGAGCAGGGGCGTTTAACCCGGCCCTGCTTGGATCGGATTATGGAACTCGACAGTACCTACAAACCCAATCCCGATGTCAAACTGCCAACCGGCCAATTGATGCTCGATACCATGGGCCGGACGGTCGGTGAGCTACCTGGCTTACCGGCCGGTACCAAGATACTGGATCCGGATCTTAAGAATGCTATCCGCTATCGTGGGCTGGAAGGACTGGATGAAGGTGAACAGGTTGCGCTGGCCAACAGTGTCGCCATCATGCTCGGGATCAATGTTCCCCGTGAGCAGCTGCAGCAACAACAGATAACCATGAGGCAGTGCCTGAATGGTTTGAATAAAGTTGAACATGGTGAATTGGACTGGAACCGGGATGAATTGGAGTCGGCGGAGGTTGATTTTCAGGATATGCCGGTGGAGCTCGCAAGGGATAAGCCCGCCAAAGAACGTGGACCGGGTGAAAAAGCGATTGAAGTGCGCCGTCCAACCCGCACCCAGCAGGTGTTCCGCGCCGACAAGGATCAGTTCAAGAAATTTACCCTGCAGTTTGCCTTGTTTGATTCCCGGAATGGGCAGGCGGTCAAGCGGGGAAGTGATGCATTGGATGCTTTCCGCAACGGCGGTAATAAGATCACCTTGCCTATGTACGATACCAAAACCGGTGAGCGATTTGAGATGCAGGCCCGGCTGAGTTCTGTGATCTGCCACCATGGGAATACAGCAAATTCCGGACACTATATCAATTTAACTATTGATGAGAAGGGGCAGGTGACCGTGCAGGATGACACCCTCAATCTTCCCCTTAATGAGTATGCGAAACTGCGTGGCTACCGAAAACCGGTGCGGAATGTGGATGAGTTCCTGAATATCAGTGGCTTTACCCCTTATATGGGTTACTACCACAAGGTGTCTTAAACGGAGAGGCTTCGGCCATAAAGGGATGTTGTTATGTTGATTGAACGTCAGTCGGTCATCAAGTTAATGGGGCCACAGGATCCTTACCATAATCCCGTACAGGCACGGTTTGGCAAGAAAAGAGCGACTCCTGTTCATCCAGAAGATGTGCAGGGGCTGCGACAACAGGTGAAAAACAGCGCACAGCAATCGGGTCTGAAACTCAAAAATATGCAGATAGAGGTTGTCCCCAATAGGCTGGAGACTCTGAGAGAGCATCCCATCGTCAAGATCGCTTATCTGGAAACCTTGATGCATGATCTGGCCCAGAATCAATATCTGGAGCCCAAACAGTTCCAGCAGGAACTGAAAAAGGCTGGACTGGGGGATGTGAGCCGTGGCGGGTTCAGTCCCCAGGATCAAAAAACAGTTTTACAGTATTTGCAGGATCAGGTCTTGCTGACCTGTTACGGAATTCTGGAAAACAGGTTGCAGGGGTATAGTAAGGAACTCGGTGCGAAAAATCTGACTGCGGTCGGTGAAATGCTGGCTGAGGCCATAACGCGGGCTAATGATGGGATCGACCAGCAGGGCAGTGATAGCGACAGTGACTCCGGCTTTAAAACCGCGGATGAAGATGTTCCGGTGCTTCCTCTGCATCCGGATCATAAGAAGCCATTGTCGTTTGCTGATAAAGATCTCATCGGTTTACTTGCACAATTGGCGAAGAACAACCCCGGCGCCCCAGAGATTGAAAGTGAAGGTTGTCACTACCTTGTCCGCTCCGGCATGGTGATCAAGGAGGATCTACTTCGGGCTCCTGTTGAGATTATGGGGCAGCTAAAGGATATCTGGGATCAGACGGTCAGCGAACACCAAAAAACTGTGAAGATACCCAAGGCCTTTGATCAACCCAAGCCAAAGCCGGTACCAGTCGTACAAACCGATGGTGTTGTTTCTGAGCCACAACCGCAGGCTGTCAATCACTCACTGAAGAAAGTCAAAGTACCTGCTGCAACCGGAGTTCAGAATATCCTGCAGCAACAATATGGGCAGTTTCTGTCTGATGGTGAGTTTGAGCAAATTCGCAAAGGCTTTGATGATCAGCAGTGGGGGGACAGTCGGCTGATCAAAGAGCTGGCCTGGTTTGTAGCCTGTAACCGTTATGGCGCCGGTCTGGATGCCAAACATTTTGCCACCCTGCATAAAAAACAGGCTATCTCTGATGCTGATCTTGCCCTGCTGGATGATCGAAGCAAGCGCACTGACAGTAATATAATGAAGGAAAAGGCGATCAAGCTGCGCCGCGAGGCCAATCCACCGCCGCAAAGTAGAAAGCGAGCAACCAGTGGTACATCGGCATCAAAGACGGCGCAGCCATCAGCAAAAGAACAGGCTATCGCCGAATTTTCTTCTGCGCCCGAAGCCAGCGTCTTGGTAAAGAAATTAAAAGCGCTGACTGAACCGGTGATAAAGAAGTTACGTGCGCTTTATAAGGCGATGAATAACACCCGAATCAATATTCCCGCAGATGATGTGGTCCGATTGGTGAATGGGCGCTTTGTTGATGAGGACTACCTGGAACTTGATCCCCGTAACGCCTTGCGTGAACTGCAAGCCATTATCCCGACTATTAAAGTCAGTGAGCATGAAGATTCTGGCAGTTCAACGCCAACGGAAGATAGTATTAGTCCGCTTAAAGTAGAGTCTGAGCCGCCGAAGCCCAAGCCGCGCAGCACTTCGCCCACTTCAGAGGTTAAGCGTTCAACGCCATCTCCATCACCAACCAAACCGGTGGTAGAGTCTACGGTTGTCCCTTCCGTTCCGCCGCCCAGTACGCTACCCACTCAACCGCCAAAACCGGTACCAAGACAGAATCCCTTTAAAACAGATTTGGAAGAGTTTATTCCCAAGGCAGAAGTTGATCTGTTTGTGCAGGGTCTGATTAATAAGGACAGTGGCACCAAGGATAATCTGAAAGCGCTCTATCAGGCAGTTAAGGCTCATCCGGGCATAATAACCATTCCCCAGTGTCTGGTTTTGTTGAATGCCGGTGTTGTCGATGCAGCCCGCCTGAAAGCAGTGCCGGAAACAACGTTGAAAGAGATGAAGGCGCTCTTGCCTGTCTTACAGGAGAGCGTCCAGACGGCCGTTAAGTTACCTTCGTCGCCTTCACCGAGAACGGAAACCTCTCCATCAAAGCTGAAAGCAGGCAAAGCTTCTGTCAGTGACAAGCCGTTGAATTCTCCCGTCAATACCGAGCAGGCCCGCCCGGTGATGACAACCAAGGTACCACTCTGGGTTAATCGTTATTACCAAGTGTTATCACAGCATCAGGATGAAACGGGGCAGCCTCTTGTGGGCTCACTGAGTGAGTGCCATGTACTGCTGCAAAGTCTGAAGCTTGATGGTGTAGAGCCTGAGCAGTTGGTTGCTCCGCTCAAGCAGTTTCGCAGGGTGCAGGCTCATCAGGCGTTGGGGGAAGTGGTTTTTCAAACCACAATGTTTGCCGCGCTTTTTGAGACTGGCAAGCTCGTGGAAGACCCTATTCATATAGACATACCCTTGAGTGGTTATGAGCTTGGTCAGATGGGGTACTCAGTTGAAGGTTATGTAAAAGAAAGTCGTAAAGAGCGAATCCGCAACCTTTTTACGGGCCTAACCCAACTGAGCAACTACCGGCCAGATATTACCGGTGATATGCGGGTCCGCAGTCATGGCCTGGAGCCGGTCAGGGCGGGTTTGTATAACTACACCAACACCTGTTTTATGAATAGTACGCTGCAGGTGCTTGCCGATGGTTGGCAGGCGAGTGGTGTACTGGACGAGCTGAGAGGCGGGATCCCTGCTGCTGTGCGTAATAGTCTTCCTCGGGAGGCGATTCCGGCTTATGAACAGTTTGCCCAGTCGTTTATTGCCTTGTGTGATGCTTTGAATGCACCACCGGGTACCAAAAGCACACTGATTGACGCCCAGGCTAATTTTTTCAAGGCCTACAAGCATTATGGTGATGTCACCGGTGACTACCGGATTATGAATATTCTGAATGCAGAGATTGGTGATGAGGTTGTCTATGGACGTATTGCCCAACAGGACCCTGAAGAGTTCTATACAACTCTGACCATGGCTCTTGGAGTCTATGAAAATCCGCGTGTCTCGGTAAGAACCCATGACCGTTTCAAGCTCTATCGCCAAAGTCCACAGCCGGAAGGACGTCCGCAATTGCTGGATGCGGTGAATCGACCTGATGAATACTTCAGCTCCCGTATTTCATTGCCATTGCAGGGGCGTACTCTACAGGAATGTATTGACGGCCTGAGTGCAGAAGAAGTGATGGATGATGATAATACCGTGGCCTGGGACGAGGGGCGTCTCCAGTATATCGGAGTAAAACAGGATGCCGGTACCTATACCAGTAAATCCCTGTCACTGTCAGCTGCTAATCCGCCAAAGCAGTTAACCCTTGGGTTAAAGCTGTACAGTAACCGGGATGTGGAAGGTCGTAAGATGGTGGTGGGTAAGACAAATGCCGGCAAGGATATTGTTCAATCCCGCTACCTGCGGGAAGAGGGTGTGGAGTTACTGAAAACCATGCCTCTGGGGAAACCCGTCTATCTCCCAATCCAGCCGCCCACCGATGGCACGGAATCTCTGGCACATCGCCAGATTCCTTATAAGGTACGTTCTGTCGTTTGTCACCGGGGCGCAGCCCTCACATCGGGACACTATATGTCTCTGATGTTTAAGGGCAATGACGTCTATGTCTGCGATGATGATGTGGTATTGAAGTGGCAGGATTATGCTACTCACCTTGGCCAGCCTGCCTATAAGTCCTGGGAGGATTTCTGTTCCCGGGAACGGCTGGCGGCCTATATGGTGACAGTTGACCGGCTGGATTGATTATTCCGTTAACTCACTTCCGGCTCCGAAGCCTGACTCGCTGGATAGAGGACGGCTTTAGTCTTTATATTTTGTGGCTGGGTGTAGGTTAAAACCTCTTTCTCGTTATAGGTACGGGACAGGAGGTAAGCGATAAAGCAGATCACCATGGCCACTACCGCCGTCAGTCGTATTCCCAGATCATTACCAACATCTTTCCCCAGTAACAGCAGGGACGTGAATATCAGCATTGAGAAGGTGCCGGCCAGCTTGGCTACAAACATATTGCCAGCGATATAAAAGCTGCTGTTGTCCTGTCCAGTGTGCGCTTTGGCATAGGCGGCAATATCCGCAGTAATGGCGCCTGGCAGAATGCCCATAATGGCTTGGGGCATAGGCGATACCAGAACAAGAATCACCACCAGCACAATACTGGGGATATTGAACAGTCCCATAATCGAGACAATAAACAGGCTTAAACCAAACATTAAAAAGCCCATACCTATCAGTGGTTTCTTCCCTTTCTTTTTGCCAAGTTTATTAACGATGGGATAGCAGGCTATGCTCAGCACTCCGGTAATGCTGGTGATCAGACCAATACTGGTTTCCGGCATTTGGGCAAGTACGGTCAGGAAATAGGTCATTCCGCTTTCAAACATAAATGTGGCCAGATAATAGAGCGCAATGATCTGCAGGAAGCGCATATATATCTGGTCATTGAGGATGATGCGTGCCGTTTCCATAAATTTTGGTTGTACGGTAGCCTCAGGTTCCACATCTTCATATTCTGATTCTTTCAACAAGAAGGTTGGAATCCATAGTGCCAGCACTCCAAGCAGTACTAACCCGGCAAAGACCAGCTGCATGGCCGTGACCTTATCCAGGTTAAAGGCTGGAATAAGCAGATCCCAGAACACACTGGAGAACGAGCCCAATACCAATCCGGCAAACCAGAAGGCGCCCATAATGGTATTCAGATCGAGCTTGTCATCAACATCCGGTGCAATTTTAATTTGCAGCGCATAGTAGGGCACCATGTACATGGTCAGACACAGTGCCTGCAGGCCTATGGCGCAGGTGATCCAGATAATATTCAGGGTGGAGATCTGTCCGGGGTTCGGAAGAAAGAATATGGCACAGGTGAATAGCATATTGCCCGGCGCCGCCAGACGCATCATCGGCAGATACTTGCCCTTGGGATTTCGACTGCGGTTGCAGACATTGGCAATCCAGCTGTCGGTCATGGCATCCACCAGACGATTGGCCGCCAGGATTGCGCCGATAACAGTGAGTCCCAGCCATAAAGAACCCTGGGGGATATGGTAAGGAATACCCATATCGGCAGGTGGAAAGAAGAAGTAGACCAGCCAGAACATCAGGATGCCGGAGCTAATACCATTGCCGAAGTTGCCGGCACTGTAATAAATCTTTTCTCGCAGGCTCAGTCTGCGATCACTATGGGGTGTTGTCATTGTAAAGTCCGGTTTTTGTTATAGTAATAATTTCAGGGACTCAATGTCATATCAGAATCATGTCGTCTTTTGTGTCTACTGAAAACTTGGCGTTTATTCATCACCGATATCTGTTGTTTACAGGCATTGAATAACTGGCGAATACCTGGCTGAATCGCGATGTTATGGCGATTCAGGGTGTCTGGTTTGAGAAAACCCAGGAGCAGGGAATACACCTCCTGATGCTGACCCAGCTCGAAGGTATCGTATTCACATTGATCAAGAAGGCGTTTAAATGGCTTAAGCACTGTTTCAGGCAGACATTCCTGCTGGTGACAGGCTAACAGCAATTGCAGTCCAGCCTCAGCAAGTTGTGACAGCTTCGCGGATAGCTGCACAATGTCATCACTTTGCCCGGTTAGTGTATTGGGTAAGGTGTCTGACAGAAGGTTATGGTTATCCCTCCATTGCTGTAGATCCTGCTGCAAAGATATAAAGAGTTCCTTCTCACCATTGAGGTAGCGTTCAATATTCCGCTTGAATAGATATCCAGTCCGACTCTCTGGAGGAAGCTGCTCCAGGAACAACCTGCCATCACTTTCATGAAAACTACGTGGAAATAGTCTGGGTAGAAGCAGAGAGGGAATTTTGTAACGCTGTCGGAGAAAGTGATAGCCCGCCGGCTCGATCACATCGGCCAATTTTTCCAATGGTGCGGAATTATTACCAGCCAGTTTGGATAAATCTTTATGCAGAGCCTGTCGGGAAAGCAGACCGCAGTTTTCCATCAGGTGATGGTTATGATCCATGCGTCGGTAAAGGTCGGCTATGGCCGTTCTCGATGTCAGGCTCGGGCCACTCCAGAACAGCTCAGCAATGGCCATGCCTTGAGGCCAGACCGTGCGCATTAGGGTTTCGGGTAGGGTGGATTCTGTCCAGACAGAGAGTTCGGCCCCCAGCAGATCTTTTGGTGAGACCTGCCGCTTATTTACTTCAAGTGCAAACGGACTTTGCCGGTAGTAACTCCAGGCCGGGCGCTTGAAATCAAGATAATAACGCCAGTTATTAATAATTGGATGTTTGGTCGTATCAACACGATAATGACCTTTCTCCCAGGGCTGAATGATGACCCCTTCGGGAAGACGGTCATTAATGGCTTCTTCCCACACGATGGGTGTTTTGCCATAACTCTGAACAATCTCGGCATACTGCCTGGTGAATTCAGCCTGCAGGTCACAGCCGGTTTTGAATCCCAACTCTTTCATATAGATGCGCGTTGAGGGATCTGTCAGCCAAGGCTGTTCAGGAACTTCATCCCCGCCAAGATGGTAATAACGGTCAGGGAACAGTGCGGTGATCTCTGCGGTCAGGTTTTCAATAAAGGTGTAGGTGTCCGCTTTGGTGATATCCAGTGGTGGGGAGAAGTCACCAAGAAAGTCATTCGGTGTTTTAGGCTGGAAATTTTTGAGGGAGAGTTCCGGGTAAGCCAGCTGGATAATGGCGCAATGTCCAGGAAGGTTAACCTCGGGCACTACCCGAATACCCCGATCAGCCGCGTAATCGACCAGGGTTCTGACCTGTTGCTGAGTATAATATTCCTGCCGTGTATCAACAGATTGCAGACGTGGATAGCGTTTGCTTTCTACCCGAAAACCCTGATCGTCTGTCAGGTGGAGATGCAGCACGTTCAGCTTTACCATCGCCATGGTATCCAGTAGCTGAAGTACCAGTTTATGGGGCATAAAGTGCCGACTGATATCGAGCAGCAGGCCACGCCATTTCAGCACTGGTTGGTCTTTTATGGTCACACAGGGTAAAACACAGTGATCGCCTTTCTGGACGATAAGTTGATTCAGTGATGTCAGCGCCCGGAGTGCGCCCCAGTCGGTTGTGGCCGTGATTTGGATACCTTGCTCATCAATGATCAGGTTGTAGCTTTCATCATCGTCCACTGATGGATAGAAGTCGGTATACTGCTCTACCTGTATGGAAAGATTGGAAGACTGTGAAGCATTCGTCTGTTGAAAATCATAAGCAGATTCAGTTCGAGAGCTTTTATCGAGAACGTCAGTAAATCGCTGAACCGCCTGCTCAAGGCGCTCTCGTCTATACGGACCATGGATGGTGTAGTGAGAGTTATATGGAAGGATAAACTCGCCTTCACTCTGTTCCATTGAGTTGGGCACAGGCAAGAGATTATGGTTGTGAGTTTCTCCCTTAATAAAACTTGCCGGGCTGCTGTGCCGGTCTTTGATAAGGAAATTATTAATCCGAGCGCGTAGTGACATAGGCTAAATCCGCAGCGGGCCTCGCTGACGAATCTGCTGGCCCAGCCAGTGTCCTGAATTCTTGATGGTGCGTTGTTGTGTCTGGTAGTCCACATGAACCAGGCCAAATCGGGTGCTGTAGCCCTTGGCCCACTCAAAATTATCAAGTAGTGACCAGGCAAAATAACCGCGCACATCCGATCCGTTATTCTTGTTTTTAATCACTTCGTTAATATGTTGCTGGAGATAGCTGATCCTGGGTTGATCGTTGACTACACCATCTTCTACGGTATCGAAATAAGCCGCACCGCTTTCGGTGATATAGACCGTTGGGTTGCCATACTCCTCACGCACCATAGTCAGCAGTTCATTCATGCCTTCCGGATAGATTTCCCAGTCCATGGCCGTATAACGGTACGGGTCTTTATCCGGTGTCCGGCTGACAAAGGTGCCATTCAGAAACGGCACCAGTCGGTTGCCTTTAACAAATTCCCGGCTGTAATAATTCAGGCCAACAAAGTCATTGGGGGTACTGATAACCTCAAGGTCGCCAGCTTGGATTGGCGGACTGCACCAGAAAAATTTCTCCATAAAAGACTGCGGATAGCTGCCCTTGAGAACCGGATCAAAAACAATGCGATTCATAAAATCATTGGCAGTGTCTTTGGCTTGAAGGTCGATAGCGCGGCTACCGTGGGTATGCATCGGGGTATAACTGAGGGTTGGCCCCACCCGTGCTGTAGAGTGCTCGGCTTTGATGGCACGGTTCGCCAGCCCATGACCGAGCAGAATATGGTGGAGTGCCTTAAAAAACGCCCAGGGACTTCTTTTGCCGGGAGCGTGATTGCCAAACAAATGTCCGAAGGTGGCATGCTCCCAGGGCTCGTTGACGGTAATCCAGTTGTTGACTCGATCGCCAAAGTGGCGAGCGGCCAGTGCCGCATAGTTGGCAAAGTGCTCGCAGGTCTCCCGGCCAATAAATCCTTTGTGTTTCTTATACAGAGCTTCTGGTGTGTCCCAATGAAACAGGGTAACGAATGGGGTAATACCCGCTTCAAGCAGGCTATCAATCAGCCGATCGTAAAAAGCCAGACCTTTCCTGTTCATGGTTCCATAGCCCTCAGGAAGGATACGTGACCAGGAGAGTGAGAAGCGATAGGCATCCAGATTCATCTGTTGCATTAAGGCAACATCTCCCTGGTAGCGGTGATAATGGTCACAGGCAATATTGGCCGTATCACCATGATCAATCTTTCCCGGCTTATGGCTAAAGGTATCCCAGATGCTCGCACCTCGACCGTCTAGATGTACGGCACCTTCAATCTGAAAGGCTGCGGTCGCAGCTCCCATCAGGAAGTCATCCGGTATTGTTATTGTTGTATCCATTTTGGAGGTGATGACTAAATGTGAATTTTATTCTGATAATAATCTGAATGTTATTCATAAAAGTCAATACAGGTTGTTGTGAATTGTGTTGTAGGTATATGAGGCCGAATTTGCGTAATTTATGGCGTTTTGTGCTCGTAATTAATTTCTTGGCTAATGATTCTGGTAGTGGTTTGGGCGGTAAAGTTGTCCGTCTGCGGTAAGGCGACAGTGTCACTATAAAAATACGATGTGAATAAAATTCATGTTTGATAGAATGCCCACAGAATAACAGAATGGGTAAAAGCTCTTACCCAATAAATAGCAGTCCCCGAGACTGGTGAGCGGCACCAATGATAATAGTGAATGAGCATGCCAGGGAGTTTCATCTGCAGACGCAGAACTCCAGTTACATCATGAAGGTCAGTCCCTCCGGGCATCTGCTGCAGGTGTACTATGGCCGACGTCTAAGGCACCAAAGCGATTTCTCGGCCCTTCATCAGCAATTTGTTTCACCTATCAGTGGTACACCCTGTTACAGCAAGGCACATCCCAACTTTGCTCTGGAGACAGCCTGCGTTGAACTTGGAACCAGTGGTAAAGGAGACTTTCGGGAACCGGCCCTGCACATCGAGCATGGGGATGGCAGTCGGGTGACCGATCTGGTTTATAAGGGTTATGAGCTGCATGATCATAAGGTTCCATTGCCTGATTTGCCTCATGCCATTGATCCGAATGGAGAAGCTCAGACTCTCGCCATAACACTGCACGACACAGTGAAGGCTGTGCAGGTGGTGCTCTATTACAGTGTCTTTCCTTACGTGGATGCCATTACCCGTAGTCAGGAGGTGACGAATCAAGGTGAGGAGAGCATCACCCTTGAGAGAGCTTTGAGTTTTACCCTGGACTTTACTCACCAAAACTTTGAGCTGTTAAGCCTGGAAGGAAAGTGGGCCAACGAAACCCAGCTAAATCGCCGATCGCTCAGTAAAGGCGTCACCAGCATAGACTCCAAGCGCGGGGTCAGCAGTTCCAACCACAATCCTTTCCTGACTCTGGTTGAGCCGAGTGCGAATGAAAATAATGGACGCTGTTATGGCTTTGCCCTGATCTACAGCGGAAATCATCAGGCTATGGCGGAAGTGTCACCTCACGGTTTGACCCGGGTGCAGTTAGGAATAAACAGTTTCGACTTTCGTTGGCCGCTGGCTCCCGGAGAAGGTTTTTCAACACCGGAAGCGGTGATGACTTTTAGTGATAAGGGTCTGAACCGGATGAGCCAGAATTTTCATGGCTTTATTAATCGCCATATTATCAGCCCCCGTTGGCAAAACCGGCTGAAACCGGTTCAGGTCAATAACTGGGAGGCGACCTATTTTGATTTCAATGAAAGCAAACTGTTAAGGCTGGCGAAAAAGGCCAAAAAGCTGGGTGTTGAATTGTTTGTGCTCGACGATGGCTGGTTTGGCAAGCGTGACTCAGACAGCTCCAGCCTGGGAGATTACTTCGACCATAAGACCAAGCTGCCCAATGGTGTTACCGGTATCGCTGAAAAGATCCGTGATCTGGGCCTGGAGTTCGGTATCTGGGTTGAGCCGGAAATGATCTCGGAAGACAGTGAGCTGTATCGCAAGCATCCCGAATGGGCGATGACCTGTCCGGATCGTGAGCCATCTTTGGGACGGAATCAGTTGGTTCTGGATATGGCCAATCCTGAAGTGGTCGGCTATCTGTTTGCCCAGTTATGTGATGTCTTCCGTCGTACGAAAACCTCGTTCGTAAAGTGGGATCATAACCGTAACTTCAGTGACGTATATTCCCGCCATCTTAGTAAAGACCAGCAACACGGCTACTACCATCGCTATATGCTGGGTACCTATGATCTGCTGTTCCGACTGCAGGCCGAGTTTCCGGATATTTTGTTTGAGTCCTGCTCCAGTGGTGGCAACCGCTTTGATATGGGCATGCTGTTTTTTATGCCCCAGACCTGGACCAGCGACAATACCGACGCCGTAGAACGTATGAGCATTCAGTACGGAACCTCTCTGGTCTTCCCGCTGAATACCATGGGGGCTCATGTCAGTGGTCGTCCTTCCCATCAGGTGTTACGTATCACGCCGATAGAAACCCGTTTTAATGTTGCTGCCTTTGGGGCGCTAGGCTATCAGCTTGATCTTACCAGGCTGACCCATTTTGAAGAGCGGGCTATTAAGGAACAGATTGCCTGGTATAAACAGCACCGTCAGTTATTACAGTATGGTCGTTTTTATCGGCTGGAATCCCCATTTGAATCGAATCATGCCCAGTGGATGGTGGTGAGCGAAACTGGTGAAGAAGCGCTGGTGGGCTATTACCAGAAGTTGCAGGAGAGCAACCGTGGATATGAGCGATTATATCCACAGGGGCTTAATGTCGAACAGGATTACACCATTGAAACGCGCAAGCAGTATATGAATATCCGCCAGTTCGGTGAGCTGGTGAATGGCGAGATACCAATGATCAATCTCAAGGATCGCGGTGTGTTTCACGGTATTGTCGCCAATCGTTATCTGCAGGAAGTGGATGCGGAAATTTACCAGCTCAATGGTGATGCGCTCTGTTATGGCGGGCTGCCGCTGAAGCCGCAGTTTAATGCCACAGAGTGGACGGAGCATTTTCGTTTTATCGGGGACTTTGGCTCACGGATCTACCATATCCGGGCCAAAGACAATGACGCTTAATACAGGTTCGAGGCGGAAGCGGACGGGCCGCTTCCGTGAATACAGGACTTAGCTGTTCCAGATATCTTTGTAGACCAGTGACAGGCGGAAACTGCGAATCAGCGTTTTAAAAGCGTTAATCAGTTTCATTGCTTCGTCTTCTTCGGACTGTGCGCAAAGGCGAATCGTGGAGCCAACAAGATGAGCCAGCAGCATGGCATAGCTTTTCAGGTCGTCGAGGTCTTCAGCATCCACGAAAGGCGACAGGGCCTCAACAATAATGGCTGCAGACTCTCGGCTACTTTGGACTTCCATATCGTTTTTGGTTTTATCCGTCGCCATGCTGTACCAGATATCGGTGATAACCGGTTCAGACTTGTACCACTCGTAGTAGTCGATCAGGAGATCTTCGAGTACCTGAAAACCCTGTTCGAGGCTGTTAATGCCTTCCAGGCGGCTGGAGAGCAGCTCATTGGTGGCATCAATGTAACTTTTGTCGAGCGCATGGATGATGGCGCGTTTGTTGGGGAAGTACTGATAAATAGAACTGGGAGTGACTCCGGCCCGTTCGGCCAGCTCGTGAATCTTCAGTCGGGCAGAGCCTTTTTCCAGTATCAGCTCCCGGGTGGAACTGAGAATGGCATCCACCCGTGACCGGCTGCGCTCCTGGGAGGGCGTGCGTCTGACCTGATTGGTTTTTTGGGGTGTAAGAGTGGTGTCGCTCATGGTCAGTCAGATCGGTATTGGAATTTAGCGTCAATGTAACACAAATTTTGATTAGGAATGTTGTAAAAGGAAGGGCAGGGTTGGCCCTGGGGAGAAGTATCCTATGTTAGAAAAGTGGTCAGCAGCCAAGGCTCATGTCTGGTATGAGCAATTGCCATGGTTGTGCGGCTATAACTATCTGCCAAGGACGGCCGTCAACTGGACCGAGATGTGGCAGGCTGACACCTTTGATCCGGTTGTTATCGATCAGGAGCTCAGTTGGGCTCGTCAATATGGCTATAACACGCTGCGCACCAATCTTCAGTATCTGGTCTGGAGGCACGACCGTGACGGTCTGTTTAACCGGTTGAACCAGTTTCTTGATCTGGCTCGCAAACACGGTCAGTACGTGATGCTGTGTCCTTTGGATGATTGTGCCTTTTCCGGGGATGAGCCTTATCTCGGGCCACAGAAACAACCAGTTCCAGGCATGCACAACAGCCAGGCGGCCGGGAGTCCGGGGCGTAAGCTTGTCCGTGATAAGGGGCAGTGGCCGTTTATTGAAGCCTATATTCGTGACTTGATGAAATCCTTCGGTCAGGATGATCGGATCCTGATCTGGGATCTATACAATGAGCCCGGCAATCCCACCGTTTTTAACAAGATCTATAGCCCATTGACGTCTTTTCATTGGGGGTTCTCCCGCAAAAGCTTTGAGTTGTTGCAGGCGGTATTTGGCTGGGCACGTTCCGAAAACCCCACCCAGCCATTAACGGCGGGAGCCTGGGGTGCCGGCACCACGGTAGAAGGTGGTGAGGGTTCTTTTTTATCCAGAGTCTTGGGGCATTTTAACAAAGGGGGCATGGAATACTTCGGTAATCGGTTTGACCGCTTTTGTCTGGAGCATTCCGACATTATCAGTTTCCATGGTTACGTGAATGCCTCAGCCATGGCTTCGATCATTGGTTATCTGCAGAAAACCTATCGACGACCTTTGCTGGTAACGGAGTGGCTGGCACGCCATCTTGACAGCACCTATGAACAACTGCCGTTGTTTAAAAGCAAAGGTGTAGGTTGTTATCAGTGGGGATTGGTTAATGGGCGCACCCAGACTCATCTGCCATGGATCGATCTGATGAAATTCAGTCGGGCGGATAAAAGTCTGTGGTTCCATGATGTGCTGAAAGCCGATGGAACTGCTTACGATCCTGAAGAGATGGCGTGTTTAAGAACGCTGGTTGATGAAGGTTTGGAGAGAGTCGGGTGAGGGGATACCACTGCCACTTAGGATAAGTGGCAGTGGTTAAGCGGCTTAACCGTTGTAACGATCAAATACCAGACAGGCGTTGGTTCCACCGAAGCCGAAGCTGTTGGACATAACCCGGTTCAGAGTCATTTCCTTCGCTTCGCCAACTACGATTGGCAGGCCTTCAGCTTTTTCATCCAGCTGATCAATGTTGGCGGAAGCCACAACAAAGTTGTTTTCCATCATCAGCAGACAGTAGATCGCTTCGTGAACACCCGCCGCACCCAGAGAGTGACCACTCAGGGATTTGGTGGAGCTGATCAGAGGGCAGTCACTGCCAAAGGTTTCACGGATCGCGCCCAGCTCGGCAACGTCACCCACCGGGGTGCTGGTGCCGTGGGTGTTGACGTAGTCAATCGGACCCAGGCCTTCCATCGCCTGCTGCATGCAGCGGATCGCACCTTCACCGGAAGGGGCAACCATATCGTAGCCATCGGAAGTGGCACCGTAACCGGTCACTTCGGCATAGATCTTGGCGCCACGGGCTTTGGCGTGTTCCAGTTCTTCCAGAACCAGCATGCCACCACCACCGGCGATCACGAAACCGTCACGGGCGGCGTCGTACGCACGGGAGGCTTTTTCCGGAGTTTCGTTGTACTTGCTGGACAGTGCGCCCATGGCATCGAACATGGCGGTCTGAGACCAATGCTCTTCTTCACCGCCACCGGCAAAGACGATGTCCTGCTTGCCCATCTGAATCTGCTCAACGGCGTTACCAATACAGTGAGCACTGGTGGCGCAGGCAGAGGTGATGGAGTAGTTCACGCCTTTGATCTTGAATGGCGTGGCCAGACAGGCGGATACGGTGTTACCCATGGTTCGGGTGACACGGTAAGGGCCAATACGCTTGACGCCTTTCTCCCGCAGGATGTCGGTGCTTTCTACAATGTTCCAGGTAGAAGCGCCGCCGGACGCTGCGATCAGACCGGTACGCGGGTTGGAAACCTGCTCTTCGGTCAGACCGGAATCAGCAATGGCCTGCTTCATGGCAATGAAGGCATAAGCCGCAGCATCGCCCATAAAGCGGATAACTTTACGATCGATGTGGTCTTCAAAGTTGATATCAACGGAGCCGGATACCTGGCTGCGGAAGCCCTGCTCCTTGTAGGATTCGTTGAAGCGGATACCGGAACGGCCTTCCCGCAGGGAAGCCAGTACCGACTCGGCATCGTTACCAAGGCAGGAAGTAATGCCCAGGCCGGTGACAACAACGCGTCTCATAGTATTAACCTGTCTTAAAAGTTGTCTGTGCGGGTGAACAGACCTACACGGAGGTCCTTCGCGGTGTAGATTTCACGTCCATCCACGGACACGGAACCATCGGCTATGCCCATCACCAGCTTGCGGGAGATAACCCGCTTCACATTCAGGTGGTAGGTAACCTTCTTGCTGGTCGGCAGAATCTGGCCGGTGAACTTTACTTCACCAGAGCCCAGTGCCCGGCCACGGCCAGGGTTGCCCAGCCAGCCCAGATGAAAGCCAACCAGCTGCCACATGGCATCCAGACCCAGACAGCCCGGCATCACCGGATCGCCCTGGAAGTGGCAGTCAAAGAACCAGAGGTCGGGAGTGATATCCAGCTCGGCGATAATTTCGCCTTTGCCGTATTCACCACCTTCGGCACTGATATGGGTGATACGATCCATCATCAGCATGTTGGGCAGGGGGAGCTGGGCATTGCCAGGTCCAAACATTTCGCCTCTGCCGCAAGCCAGCAGCTCATCGCGATCGTAGCTGTGTTTATTCATCTCTCTTTCCGGTCAGGCGGATAAAGTATCTGCAGTATCAAGACCAAAACGGTATCTGCAGACACCTGTGACATTCTCAGACGGCAGTGACTATATCACTGGAGGCCGGTGGGTTTAATGACAATCCGTTATTGTTAACAAAAAATTTCGGTATGTCATCAACTCGTTACAAGACAAGGGCTTCAGCCAGAAGAAGGCGAGCTGCTACCCGCAATGCTACAGGTTTTGCTACACACTGTGTTACCCGCAATGGTTTGTGGTATTGGCGCAGACGGCATAGTAATACCTCTATATGGCTGGCGTTACACACTGATTCTCACTGCCACGCACAGAGGATAGCCTTCCTGCTCGATTTGGCTTACGAGCGGGAGATAAGGCGATTGGCACTCTTTGATGAATTGCGGGAGAGGCTTGCAGCGATACGTGATGCGGCGGCAACAAATGCTGAGCTGACTCTAGCTGATCTGTTGATCAAGGAGAGCTACGAGGCTGAGGAGGCATTCGAGCCGATAGACAGCGTTGAATACGCCAAGATGGCTGTTGATTACGAAAGAAAGGCACTGTCACATTTTTCTGTCAGGGTTGAGCCTTCGCCCCAGCAGGTTGCTCTTGCACCTCTCGTAGAACAGTACATTGATGAAAAGAGCAAGGAGTGGAAACAAGCGACCACAGCTACGAGTCATTTCCGTCAGGTATGGAACATGACGGGGATGTTGTCTGTCAGTGACATCAATAAAGACAATGTACGAGCCTTTAAGAAGGTAATACGTGAGCGGTATAACGGGCAGACACCTCAGGGGCACTTCCTGAAGGCTCAGGGTTTCGTTTCATGGCTAATGTCTTCCACTGATGTCATCGCCACAAACCCGTTCAAAGAGGTGGGAGGATTCAAGAACCTGAAGCGGGTCAATGAAAAAGGTGTAGTCAACGCTGAGATTTACGCTGACATTCTCGCTAATGTTCGCCCTATGTTTGTTCCGATGGTTAGCTTCCTGTACTGGACTGGCTGCAACATCAAGGAAGCCATAGGTATTCAGCAAGAACACTGGTTTGAAGAGAAAGGCATCAAGGCGGTCGTCATTACCGATGTTAAGAATGAGTACCGGAAGAGGGCGGTGCCACTGCACAGAGAAGTACTGCACTTGTGGGGCACTAACCTGATGTGGCCTACCAAAAGCAACTCAGTGAACTCCTTAACAGTATCGCTCAACAGAGAGCTGGAGCCTTGGGGTGTTACCTCTCACTCTTTCAGACACTGTATGACTAACCGCTTACGAGCCTTGGAGATACCTGATGCCTTGCGTTATCACATTGTCGGTCACTCCCCCAAGGGGACTTCTGATCGTGTGTACGGCTCAGGGTGGCCTCTGAGTAAGGTGCATGAGGTTATTGAAAGGCTGGAGCCGTGAAGGTGTAGGTAAAAACAGGCAGCTCACCGCATCCCAAGAGGGTACGTTAAGCTGCCTGTTAATGTGTGGTTATTGATTGGTGTTTTTGAAAACGTCTCATCTCAGAGCGTGGTGGGTGTTCAGACACAGACCGCTTTTTGCCACCTTCTCGCAGCCTATGAGCAATGCCTCAATGCTGTCTGCTGCTGCCTTAGATGTACACCGACACAGTTCCTCAATCTTCCAGAGGCTGGCAGCTTCCTCTCTCGTAGTCTTCCTTAGTGCATTATGCAGGAGGCTCTCGTGGTCTCTGGTGAAAGCATCCTTCAAGTGTTCTGAACGTCTGACGCTTAGTCTGCGTATAGATTGCCCTATGTAGCTCTCCAAGGTGTCAGGGTTGTACATACGGTAGACACGGATATAACGAGGTTCATCGCTTGAGCATCCATATCTCTTGCGGTGGGCTGTCTCCTTGCCTTCAGCGGTCTTGGAGTATTGCTTGTTGGCTAGTTTGATGCAGGCCTTACAGTGCCACTGTAGGCCATCCTTAGCACTGCTGGACTTGTGGAAATCGGCAACGGGCTTCTCAGAGCCACATTTAGTGCAGGCCTTGGTTCTCTTGGTGGTATTCATTGATTTTCTTCTTCTGGATTTTTACGCAGTCTTCGCTTTTGTCTTTGGGCGAACGCTGATCTTTGTTGTTGGGTTCTTTGGTGGGCGGCGGTACTGGGTTATGTGACTTCCAGTTCCATGTATTTACGGTGGGCTTCCTCATTAAATGGCTCGATGTGGCCATCAGGGAAGACCATGATTGGTTTGTAAAAGGTATCTCGTGAGAGGTAGGGTTTAGCTTCCCTGAAGCGTTGGGTCTGCTTCGCCTTCCTATGGGTGTTCATCAGGGGGACACGCCAGAGCTGTTGTTCCTTGCTCCTTTCCAGTCTTTCCACTGCCTTCTGGGTCTCTTTATCTAGCTCATCCTGCAAGCGGTGAACAATGGGCTTGATCTGGTCAGAGAACCATTTGCCTACGGCCTGCATGCCTCGAGCAGAAACACAGCGTCTCTTCTGGTAGATAGAGCGACCTACGAAAGGGAAGGAGCGTTGCCAGTTAATCTCACTTGCAAGACAGCGGTCATAAACATCAGGCACTCGGTGGTTGTGATGGAGGATGCGAGGGTTCGCTTCCCAGACCGCACACGTAGCGAAGACGAAGCGTATGACCTCATGGCTGTCGAAGTTCTTTGCAAGGCAGTGGAGGAGGTAGTCACGCTTATGCTCAGGCTTCTTCAGCATGTCCTTGTTCACGTAGGAGTAATCCCTGAAGACCTGAGACTCCAGCTTCCTGATAACTGCAGCGAACATCTTGAAGGCTTTTAATGTGTGATGGGTCTCATCCAAATCCTGCCCAGTAGACATAATTCTGTCGAAGAGGTAGGTGGCAGCTCGATGTCTGCACTTCCATAGGCCATGCTGAGGGTGCTTGTTCTTGATAGTACTGTATGGTCTCCAGTGCAGAGGCCTTCGAGGCATACCCCAAGTCTGAACCTTATTGTCATGCTTGGCGCAGTAACGAGACTTCTCGTTCTTGGTGGGCACTCCTCGGTGACCTTCAGCCTCACACTGAGGGCAGGTTGAGGTGATGGGCGTAGGGTTGTGACTCTTAAGCCCCATCTTTCAGAGGCTCTAATGTCTTGGCTGTATCAATCCCATGGCAGTAGACATCCTTCAACTCTCGGCTACTCATGAAGCGAATGCAGGGAGAACCTTTCTGGTACTTATCTGCGACAGGTGTGCCGTGTCTGGCAGGTCTGGGTACGCTTGGAAGAGAAGTGATATTGACCACTGTGAAGAAGTCACATCCTTCAGGCAGCTTATAGATACCGTGCTTGGCATGATATATCCTGCCTTCTGTCTCAAGGGTAAACTGAGTACCTGTGGTATCGAAGAAGCATGAGCCAGCAGGGGCTTTGACGGTGCAGCCTGCGTAAATAGGGAGCGGTGGCTGCTGGAAGGTAGGTTGTGTGTTCATCGTATTTGGATTCCTGGTACTTGCTTTCAGAAGCCTGACTTGTTGATTGCGTAGCGTATGTGATGCTCACGTTGACGTGTGCCGTGATCAGCGTACATGCGAGACACATCGGTCTTGTCCAGCTTCATATGTGCCATCATTTTGATGGCCTCCTTGATGACCACATGTTCAGAGCGACCTGTGTGCTCAATCAGGGCTTGCAGCATCTCGGTCTCAAGCATGTTCAGCTTGGTTCGGGTCGTAATGGGCGGGATAAAGGTGTCCATAATCGTCTTGTTCTTATCTGTGATAGGTTTAAGACCCCAGAGTGTGGCTCTGAGGTCTGGATGGGATTAGGAAAGGGCGAGGGTTAGCGTCCGTTGGTGAGACCTGCAGCTTTTGCCTCTGCTGGACTCATGATTCCTCGACGCTTCTTTTGTTGTTCCTGCAGGAATTTGGTCAGCTCTTCTGATGCCTTATTCAGCTCATCAATTTCCTTCTGAGCTGCAGCCATACGTTCTGGTGAATAGATGTCAGCCATATCAGTAGACGCTCTGCAGGTTCTGGTTTTCCATGGCTGTCTTGATCTTGGCTTGTACTGTCTCAAGCTGAGCCTCAGCGATCTCTCGCTCTACGTCAGAGGTTGAGTTCTTCAGAAGAAGTTCATAGGCCTGCTCAGAGATATGCAGCGTTTGCAGCTCGTTAATCTTTTGGGAGACCAGTCGCTTAGCTGCATCAGCAGTACGCTTTGTCATCTCGGCCTTGGAGATGTTGATAGACAGGAAACCTTTCGCCTTCTTGTATTCTCGGATGGCCTCGAGCTGGGACTTGATGAAGCCAGACCATGCAGTCATCGCTTCAGCGAGAACCTCAAGCTCTTCGTCCTGTTCTGCTTCAAGCATCTGGGATACTTGGCTGCGAATGGGGTCAGATACGGTGATTGTCCTGAGGCCATGCAGCGTGTGTTGCTGATAGGTGAAATCCAAGTCTTTACGGTAGGCATCGCTGTTAATTACAGCGTCAGCTAGACCCATGGCCTTAGTCAGAAGGATGGGTTTCTTCGTTTCTTTGGGGAGCTTGGTGACACCTGAGTAGAGGTCGAGGATTGCTTCAGCTTGTTCGTTGGTCAGTTCGTCAAGGATACCTTTCTCAGCGTCGATTGCCTTGAAGGTGTTCTGTTTCTTGCTTGCCATTTGTGGTTCTTCTTATGGGATAGGTAAGTAGTGGTTGTTGTTTAAATCAGCTTCACACTGCCTGAGGCGATGTGCATCTCGAAGGCCTGCTTGGCTTGGTGAATCTCTTGGTTAGACATGCCGTAGTTGGAGAACTCGTAGTCCATTCCTCCAGCCATGATGGCGTTGGCCTGCTGTCGGGACATCATGCCCCCAGAACTGTACTGAGAGATAATAGGGTGTACCCCCATAGAAGGGGCGCTTCGCCATACAGTACTGCCAGCATCCACTTCTGATTCAATGTCATGGGCGATGTAATCTTCATATTCGGTTTGCTCACCATCAAAGGTGATAGAGCTGTAATCTGCCATTGTGTGTGGTCTTTACTCTTGGAGTTGTTCTTGGGTTGTCTTCAGGTTCAAGGCTTTCGCCTCTTTCAGGATTAACTCTGAGACCACTGCTCCCATTGAGAGACGGTGGCTGGTCATGAGCTTTTGAGCTTGGAGCTGGTTCAGCAAATGCCGTGCTTCGTTGGTCAGCTCCATGGTTGTGATGCAGGACATTGAAGGTTCCTGTTGGTGTTATGGGTTTTAATATCAAAAGAAATCGGCTGATGACGCTCAGCCAAGCGGTATGTGTAGGCCACATACAAGCCGCACAAAGAAAAGCGATAGGGTTTACCAAGTCCTATCTGTAGTTACCCTCAAACAGGCCAGAAGAAGAGGAGGGTGGGACAGCCTGAAGGTAACTACAGATAGAAATAGGGGAAGGGTGGAGGCCTCATCTGCAGATAAGACCTCCGTGTGCCACTGACACCCACATTTGGAAAATTTTTACAGGACAGCCTGAATGCCTTGAGCGGTCAGGGCTTCCATGAGGGAACGAGGGAGGTCGTACTTTCAATGATTACTGCTTTTTGAAAGACCACCACTGAAGTCCCATCACAGCCACACCCTAGCCATTACGTAATCAATGGCTGTGCGACACTGCTGGTCTTTCAGAAAGCGGTAGGGCTTGTATAAAGGCGTTGGGATCGCCTGTGTTGAATCTAAATAGGTACGCCAAAGGTAACCTTGACGTTTCCATAGAGGTTCGGTTTGCCAACGTGAACGATGGGGTTGCCGTAGCTCGTAAGGTTGTTGAGGAAGAGGCTGAGCTTGCTCGCCTTGACTATCTTCGATTGGGTCTTCATGTGTGCTGGTGCTTGCTTAATGTTGATTCAGGATAAGCCTTTTAGAGTCATGCTTAGGACGGGAATGACGAACCACACAATGGCGAGTGCAGCAACAAGAGAAGTCATGCCAGAAGAAGCCATCTTCACAGAGGGAGGCTATGTGTCTTCCTCTCTCTTTAACTCAGGAAAAAAGCTTTAGAAGCTGAAGACCTATTCTCAATCTCCCCAAGTGCCATGGCTTGGTCTGGCTCCTTCAGCATTACGCCACTTCTCGAATAACTCAGGGCGAGCCTTGAGGTACTCATCCAATGCAGCAGCCATTACATGAGAGCGGGAGATTTTCATCATGTCGCCCACACGCTGCTGCATGTCTTCCTGAATAACATTGAACTTCAGGACGTTCTTGGGGTTTACGAAGATGTTCTGTGAATTGCGGTATTTACGGGCGTGCATGTGAAGCCCTCCAGTGTGAAAGGTGATGAGGCTGAGACAGGAATCTGTCTTTGCTCGAGTCTGTATCTTTAAGGAAGGATAAATCGAGGCGTTGTATGTTTGACGAAAAAGAATGTGCGGGTGCCTTTGGTGAGCAGGAAGTCATCTTCGTCTTCTTGTTCTGTTTGTAACATTTGCGCAACTTGCGTGTTTGTTACAGCCTCCTCTTCTGTTTGGTAAATCTGCGCAACTTGCGTGTTTTTACCAGTCTCGTTAGTTTGAGGATTTTGCGCAACTTGCGTGTTTTCCTCAGCTTTCAGATGGGCATCCCAGAAGTTACAGGCGGTCTTCTGGTCGAGCTTCAAGAAATCCTTACAGACATCACGCTGAGACCTTCCACTCTCAATCTCTTTAATAATGTACTGCTTAGAGTCAGCCAGATGCTGGGCCATTCGTGGCTCTTTGCGAACGTCTTGAAGGCCGTAGGTGAAGGTACGCTGCGCACAGTAATCGTCGCCTAACAGCTTCTTCACGTCTTTAGGTGTTACGTCATAGACACGGAGTCCATCCCGTACAGCCTTATCAAGGATAATAAGGGCGGCACGTTTAACGGCGAGCTGCTTGTCTTCAGCCTTCAAGTTCAACGCCAGTGTATGCTCTGTGTTGACGGTGAGTGACATCTCTTGTGCGTCAAGTGCGTCACCTTCACCTACGACCTCAACCTCAATCTCGGTGTCGCCAATGGCACGGTAAGCACCTACACGGTGGAAGCCATCAATTAGGTAATAGAAGGCAGTAACGGAATGGGAAGCGTCAGTAGCCAGCATGACCTTAATGGGGTCAATTGTTTTACCTTCCTCACGCAGCTCTTGGATACGCTCCATGAGACGCTCCATGTGGGCACGTTCGGTACGTACGCGGTTCTGAGTGATGCCGGAATTGTCGATCTGGGAGAGGCGCGGCGGGTACCTTCGGTCTCAGGGGAGGAGGCGTCTTCCTCTTCTTGCCCCGTTTGTGCCTTCGGTACTTTTGGGGTGGCATCGCCTTCTTGCTCGGGGAAGAGGCAAACTTCAGGGTGTAACACTTGCACAGCGTGTGCATCTGTTACAGTTTTCTCTGGGAAGGACAGCCTCGACATCCGAAAATTGCGCCATTGGCGTGTTTTTCCCAGATGGACTGGGTGTGCATTTGCACAGGGCGTTGGTTTTCGCAATATGAAAGGTAAATAGAGACCAATGTGATAGGCCGAGCAGGAGGTTCTTCTTGTCTCTTTGCGGAGGCATGGGTTTGAAGGTAGCTCTTCGAGCTACTGCTCAGACCGTTCAGCTTGTTCTCGTCTCCGTGTCAAGGCTTCGGCAATGCTTCTGTCCCTTGTCTCCTGTTCATCTCGCTCCCTCTGAGATAACGGTAAGTCCAGTCCTAAAGCTCTCAGGACACTCTTTATCTCTGGGTAGGTCATATCTTTGTCATGGCTGTATGTTCTGTCCCCCATCTCGGTCAGTAATGCGGTGAGGTCGACTTTATTCAGCCCTGCAGCTTTCACAGTTGCGGTCAGAGAGCGTTTGAGCTTTTCCCTCCCTTGCCAGTCACCTGTTAGGTTGTAGTAGTTTCTGTCTACGATGTTCCATGCTCTGACAAGGAGCATTACTGCCTTGTCCCATTCTCCGTACTTGGCGTGGAGTTTAAAGAAGTCGATATGTCTGTGGTACTTCGTGCGTAGCTCGTTGTAACTTTCCTTTATCTGTGCTGCTTTTTGGAGGGCTTTCTCTTTGCCGTCTTCAAGTAAGGCTTGATGTTCTACTTCCTGTTCGGGGAGGAATAGCTTTCCGTGCGCTTTCAAAAGCATGCCGTTCCTTTCCAGCGTACTCACAGCACGAGACACAGAAGGAAGTAGCAGGGATAGTGATGTTGCCAGCTCTTGGGCGGTTGTAGCCTCTCCTG
Organism: Parendozoicomonas haliclonae; assembly: GCF_900174585.1. Classification (GTDB taxonomy): domain Bacteria; phylum Pseudomonadota; class Gammaproteobacteria; order Pseudomonadales; family Endozoicomonadaceae; genus Sansalvadorimonas; species Sansalvadorimonas haliclonae. Next base: position 173,768 of record NZ_FWPT01000005.1, read on the forward strand.
TACGGATGGCTTCAAGCATGGCTCTTTGGTTTTTACTTAGTCTCACTGGAGGGTCTCAACGGTATGGGCTTAGTGTTAAGAGGGAAAAGTGCAACTTGCGCTTCTTACGGTTAACGATAAGGATGTGATGTTAAGTAGCAGAAGTGCCATCAGCACTTTTTGTGGTTAACGATAGGGTATTTCTTCTGTTTTTTCCTGTTGGTGTTAAGTTTAGAAATCCCAGATTGGACTCTTTGTAGTTAACGCTAAGGTCGGTCTTGAGATGTTAAGTGTTGGGAAGTTCTATAAGAACTTTTGCCCTGTTAACACCTGTATGCTGGCTTTAAGTGTCCGCAAGGAAAAGGGAGATACTGTATGGGGCAGTAATAATGGTTCGGATGCTCGGAGCCAACATTGACTACAGCTCTAAGTTAAGTAGACAGGGGAGGTAAGTCCTCATCAATACCAGTACCTGTACCAGTCCCAGATATGGAGTAAGAGTAGAGCCATTAGTAAGCTGCTATCCAGAGAGACTAATAGTGTAACTTTAAGCTGTCTTAGGGGAGGCTCTCGGTCACTCCCCCATAGGCAGGAAAAAAGATTCAAGCACTGAAGCCTATCATGCGGCCTGCTTTTGGTGACCCATGAGTCTGGTTTCTGCTGCTGTCATTACTTCGGAGCAGGCTTTAGTGACAGCTTGCAGCTCCTCTACGCTCAGACCATCAAGAGCTGTCATGTCCAAACCCAGAGCCAGTACCTTGCGGATGGCCTCAAGAGCAACGTTCTCAGTAGTCAGTACCGCATCCTCCACAGGGAGAGACTCAGGCATCAGGTCTTGCTGGAGGTGGCTGTCTCCCTCTATGACCAGAGGTTCGTCAAAGATGCCGCCTATCTCGGCTTCAAGGAACGCTGCTGTCTCCTCATCGCTGACTGCATGCCAGTTGTTGGTTCTCTTTGCGACGACCTCAGGCTGGCTTGCAGCAGCAATGACCACGGGCTTTGCTACCTTCTCGGTAGTGTCGTGCTTGGCTTTGAGGTCTTTAACTACGGCCTTGATAACCGTCACAGAGAAGCCCTTGCCACGGGAGCAGAGCTGCTTGCTCAGCTTAACGATTTCACCTTGTGCCAGTTTCTCATCAAGCCTGTCAGCTACCCAATTGTCACGCTCACACTTGAGGTCGTCGTTGATATCCTTGAGAACCATCTGAGCGTAACGCTTGGAGCATGCACAGGCCTGCATGACTTCGTTTGTATCAATGACCCAGACCCGCTTGTCTGCCTGTTCTGCCTCGTCCTGTATGAAGGTAGAGTACTTGTGTATTGCCTTCTTCAGGTCATCCTCACCACGAGCCAGTGCAAGGCCATTAGTTGAGTTCACTTTCAGGGATTGCATGAAGGCAGACCGGAAGTCACCCACCTCTACCACTTCCACCTCTACCTCCTTCAGACCTACGCTGTCGCATGCCTTGAAGCGGTGGTAGCCATCAACGAGCCAGAGCAGGGAGTCATCATCGGAAGACTGGACGACCTTGAGAGGCTCCTGTAAGCCAATCTCTTTGATGGACTCAATGAGTTGCTTGATGTGGGACGCATCCTCAGAGACGCGCTGCTGCAATTTGTAATCGGTGGTGATGGTGGACAGATTAACCTTAATCCTGGTCATGATTGATTGCCGTATTGAGAGTTGGTTTTGAGAAGAGAGGGAGTGTTCGCAAAGAGGAAGACAAGATAAGGACTGGAATTACCTGTTACTTCCTCCTGTTCCCGTAGGTCAAGCCTTTGAGTTCAGTCTCAAGGCCTAGCTCATCGCACTTATCGAGGTACGCTTCAACAAGCCCATGGTCTTGCAGTAGGTCAAGCATTACAGAAGCTCGAACTGTACTGCTGGCAGGCTTCCTTTCACCTTTGACATAGTAACTGATCATTGTTGTACCCACACCAAGCATACGGCAGAGGTCAGATCGGGTGACTCTGAGCTTGTCCGTGAGGCTGTCGATGTATTGGACTTTCTTGTCTGGCATTAGGTTCTCCTTTGAGTGACAGTGTTGAAGCCTGTGTGATACAGGGTGAGCTATGCCCCTACAATACATAAGCAGGGGCATAATGTTTTGTGTGTTTTTGGGGGGATTAAGTAAGCGTTAGGATGTCATTGGTTTTGCCTAATGCAATGTCGGTCAATTCTTTTTCCAGTTCAGTTTTACCTTTACCCCAAGTCATTGCATGTCCTTCGTATAGTCCACTATGACGTTGCCATGCGTCATCCTCTGGGTAATACAATGCATAACCTTCGGTTAATGCGCCATGCAAGGCGGTGATTGGGCGGCAGTGATGCTCTTGTCTCTCATACTTTTCAGGTATGGTTATGTGCATCCAAGCGACAACAGGTTCGTATGTAATAGCGCAAGAGTCGGCATCATCGTGCTTGCCGCAGTCAACGACGTATGCCTTGAAAGTTGCAGGAGTGGTTGTGAAGATCTTTTTTGTATCGTCCATGTTGGACACCTTCGCTTGATGTTTTGGGATAGAAGGACGTTTGTATTATTGCTTTACTGCGTTTTTAGGGCAATTGGGTGGGAGGTAAAGGGTTTGTCAATTTGGCGAGTGTGATACCTTCAACCACCATCCATGCAATTCAACCTTGCAGCCTGCAGCCTTCTGTCTATTGATGAAGTATTCGAGCTGCTCTGTGTTGAGCTTGGAGACATTACAGAACATGACGCCACCTCACAGAGAGGCAGCGTTTTGGATGGTGTAGGTGGTGCCTGCATGACGGAAGGTATTCCAGTCACCGTTAAGCATGCAGTCACGAGCGAAAGACTCAGCGTTGAAGTACTGGAGGGCTGCACCAGACAGGCCTAGACATTCCTCTGCGTACTCGTAAGCCAGAGAATCAGGAGCCTCGTCAGTTACCATGACCTCCTCGTATTTCTCTATGGCATCTGCAAAGGAGAGCTGGTTGTTCTCGATGAGGTAAGCCAGTGCGGCCTGCTCGTAACCAGACATAGAGGCCAGACGCTCAGCCATCTCGAAGTAGTCTTCAAGCTCACGGCAACTGTCGAGCATCTCCTGTGAACCTTCACCATCAATGAACTCAAGGCTGTGTTCGTAGTCGCCGCAACAGTTACGCACACGGTCAATGAACTTCGCTGCTTCGAGCTTGGTGTTGTACTCCTCCTCGTTAGAGAAGTAGAAGGCTGGCAGGTCGTAACCGTAAGGCACTGCACAGATGATCTCTGAGTCAGTACAAGGCAGAGCCAATACGGTGCGCTCCAGCTTGGCAGCTCTCACAAGATCACGAACTTCACGAACCTGACCAAGCAATACGCCGATGATCTCGTTATGACCAAAGGTTTCACCGTGAGCGTTGAGCTGTGCCCAAGTACGAATCGTTGCCAGATCAGCGAGGCATTCAGAAGCCCAGACTTGCAGAGTGAAGACAGTTTCAGCGTTGAGAGGCGCATCAATGAGGGCATTAAGGAGAGCCATCAGGGACTTAGAGGTCTCAGCCTTACGTTCTGCGATAGTGCAGCCTTGGCCTGCTGCCAGCTTTTCATTACGTACCAGGCTGACACGGGCAGGGCGAAGGTTAGATACGATGTCACGCAGAGATACACGAGCCTGCTCGATGGTAGCGATGGAGGCTTCAGGCAGGGAGATGTTCAGAGATGCCTTGGTCATGATGTATTGCCTTTATGGAGAAGTTTGAGATTCGAGAAGAGATAAAAACGAAGGCTTGCGCTTTCGTCCTTTAATGGATGACCACCTATTGAGAGTTGGTGGCTGAATGCATCCACTGTGTGCCACTGGAGAGAAAACCAGAGACACACGATTGATACACTCGTTCGCTTGCCATCATCTACCTATCACATTGTTAAAGACCACCTGAACACAGGCTCATGCCTCACCTACATCTAGCCAACGATTATCACTGCAAGCTCGCCTCAGGCCGTAACCTTTTGGCTGCTTCCCTCTCCTTACACAATCCCCTGTTATCCTCCCCTCTCTGAATGACTGAGTGCCAAGCTCCGAGGTGTGCCATAACAAGGAACTTTCAGGCTGAAGTAGGCAGGTGACTTAGAGATGACCTCTTGAGAAGACCCTGCAGCTACCCTCGAAGGTTCGCTATGGATGAGACCGATTGTTAAAGAAGGCGTGAACACATCTCGTCATGCCTGCCTCGATAAGAGGACTTGGGGTCTTGCTCTTTCTCTTTGCGGATTTACCGCTAATGAGTGAGCAAGCCTGAAGTTGTGAGGGTTGGAGCCTCTGTGACTGGCTGCCGTCTCAACTTGGTGCCCATTCTACTGCACAAAGTGCATATGTCAACACGTCAAAGGTCATAAGATATAGATTTTGTAATTCTTGCAGGTGCGCAAGGGTGGCTTAGTGTGTGAACTAAGGGCATAACTTCGTGTGTTTGCCTCTGTGTGTATAGAGAAGGAGGCTAGACCAGTGAGGAGGCGGTGAGATAGCTTTGGGATAGCAAGGTGTTTTGCTCTGGGTCGCTGATGTCTACCTTGTAAGGCTCTCACAAGAGGCTCAGTGGCAGCTCAGAGCCTTTTCTGCTTATGCGGGTGTCAACGCATGGCCTGTACCAAGAGTGCGGCACAGAGTCACACAGAGTCATTTATACGACAGTAGACCCATTCAGTACCGGTAAACTCAATTACCGGCACCAAAGCGAAGGCTGCGTTTATATCCTTTTTACTGGTCTCAAAAGGTTCTCATGGCCTGCTCTGGGAAAGCGTCGGGAGGGCTACGGGGGAAACTGCAGCCCCTTATATATTAAGAGGCCACACGATTTTTTGTGGCAAAAACCTGTCGGGTTGCTCAGTGCCTTACTCTAAGCAAAACAGGTGTCGTACATTAGGTAAAGACAAAAACAGGGGAGCGTGATGCTTCCCTTTGGTTTGGCTTAACCGAGGTAAATGTCTTCAGATGAGAACTCCCGTGGAATACTGTGGGCTTCAGAAGGACACTTACCATTCTCACACAGCGTTGCCCAGAAGGCTTCACTGAATGAGGAGCAGAGGAACATATATCGACAGGCGTGAATGAGCCTTGGACGATCCCAGTGGGTAGTTCCCTGTCTAACCTTATAGTGGTCTTCCAGTTCGTAGAAGGTGATTGGTTTGTTGCTCATCCAGTGGTCATCAAGGAGCTTGGACAGCTCATCCATCATTTCCTCTGTTACGTCGAAGAACTCTCCATAAGGCTTATGCCAGTCAAGACCTTCATCGAAGAGAGGGTAGACACCTTCAGACCAAGCGTAGGCATAGTCTGCACCGATGGTTGCGGTGGTGTTCACATTAGCCTTGAGAGCCAGAATGTTGAACTTCTGGTTCAGGAAGAGCATTTTCTTTATGTCGTCCATTCGTCTTGTTCCTGTTGTTGTCGTCTAGTGGCCTATATCTACCTTGGGGCAGCTCTTTGTTGTTTCAAGGGTGTTCTGGTCTGGAGGCGTAAATAAGGAGGAGGTGGTAGAAGACAATGGCAGGAAAAGCGAACAGGTAGCATCGTTTACAACATAGAGCTAAACACCTGTCGGTGTAAGGCACTAGGTCAGCACGATGCTACCTGATAGAGAAGGAGGGGGGGAGGTGCTGGAATGTGTACTACCACAGTCATCACAGATAGAGGTCTGTGTCTGTCTACTCTCCAGAGTAAGCACAGAGTACAACCTAATGCTGTCTTATAGGTGTCTTTCGGTGTACTCCCCTTTAAGGCAGGAATTATTATTTGTACATTCAGTGAGCAATTTTACCTCTATTTCTTCCCAATCGACTCTCCTCCGCATGGCTAGTTTTTCACACCGGCAGGGTGACTTAATAGCCTCCACTGGGCAGGAAACTGACCACCTATATACAGGAGAACACAGGAGAACATCAGGAGGACTCAATGTCTTGATATTAGTAGGTTTTTCTTGATTTTGAGGTGGCCTTTTTATACCATCGCGGTTACTCGTAAAGCTGACTAACCTTCGCTGTGTCATACACGTTTATGGCGGGTGTGCGGAGGAATACAATACCGAAGGGCACAGGCAGGCCTAATTACCCTGCCTCCTGAGGAAATAGTCTGCGACCACAATTGCCGTGGTTGAGAAGCACCTGCCGCCAAATTCTCAAATTCTCAATATCGGCAAATAAAATGAATAACGCTGTACACCAGCAATCCGTCCGTGAGGCGGTGCTACGTGTGTTGGGTCATTCCTGCAAGAACAGGAACATCGCAGACCTCGTAAGTCGCCTGTACCACTGGTCACAAACTCCTACAGTTATCAAACGTGGTGGTTTCTTCTGGAAGTCACGCTCAGAGCTGACCGAAGAGACAGGCCTCAGTCGTTACCAGCAAGAAGGCGCACGTACTTGGCTCAAGTCCAGAGGATTCCTGGTGGAGACCAAGCAGCGTCTCTGGGGATACTGTGAGCGTATCTGGTTCAAGCTCAACGTAGACGCACTGTTCGCTTTCCTTGGCCTTTCTGTGCCTGATGAGGGTGATGGCACTCCTGCTGGAGTGGAGCCAACACAGAGCCAGTCAGAAGCCTCTAATGAGCAGTCTGCAGCACTTCCTTCACCCGCTCAAGTTCCAACTCCAACACCAGTAAAACGTCAGGCCAAGCCCAAGGCCAGCACCAAGATCACTGTCAACGAAGCTCGTATGTTCGAGGCTCCACTGGTGCAGCGCACTGTACGTAACACCTCTGAGTCTTTCGCCATCGCCTGCTCTGGCAATTATGGTGTCTACCACATGCTGTCAGGTACCCAGCGTACTGCCTCTGAGTGGCATGCAGCTTTCTCACGTCATCTTGTGAATGAGTGGAGGAAGGAGAGAAACCAGCAGGCTTGGCTGACAGAGGACGCTGAGATCGATGCACTGACAGACGATTGTTGTGAGTGGTTGATAGATGGTGAGGAGTGGCTGGCATGAATACCAACAAGGTTCTTCTCTGCATCAAAGGTGCCTTGGTCACTCTGTCATTGGTGACTACCTTCATGTTCCTTCTAGGTATCGGCTCAGGGTTCTCGGCGTTACTCATTGCTACTGCTGGTACTCTGGTGCAGGCCGCATGCCTGATCTTCATGCCAGTAACCATCTCTGAGTCATGGCAGCAGGGAAGACTCATCAATGCGGTACTCTCAGTCTTGGTTATGGTAACGGTGGTACTCCTATCGGTAGTGGGCAGCACGTCGATACTCTCTGGTCTGGTAGCGGAGCAGGAGCAGCTTTCAGGTCAGCGTAACGCAATGCAGGCTCTGGCAGACTCCAAGCTTGACTCAGCGAACAAGCTCATCGAGTTGGGTTACATCACCAAGGCTCAGCCTTTGCTTGAGGAGTCGCAAGGACTACATGCTCTTCTCAGCGACATGGAGCAGCCTTCAGGGTTCTATATGGCAGCTCAACGTATCGCTGGAGACAGGGCTGATGAGCTGACCACAGGTATCATCGTCATCCTGTCGTTACTCTTGGATACCGTGAGTATCCTTCTAGTGTCGCCTAGAGCTTCTTCAGTCACACCTGTTACCACCTTCGATACTGGTTACCCAAACTACTCCTCCCCTGTTTACGGCAGGCCTGAGGTCTCTCTGGTGTTGTCTGCGGTGGAGCAGGGATACATTGAGGCTCCCACTGTAAGGAACGTGAGGATGCTGCTCAACTGCGCTCAGGGAAAGGCGGTGGAGGTTGCAAGAATGTGCAGGGAGGCAGAACAGAGCCTCTGATGGGAGGCTTCGCTGGTTCAATATCTGTCATTGAGAGATATTGCCTTTGTTGTTCTTACCAGTCTTCAGAAGAAAGATTTAATTATAAATCGTTCTTTGGTTAGCGTAGACAAAGAGTTTAAATGTGTGCGCTTGTTTCTTCAGCTTCTATAAGCTCGTCATGGTGTAAAACTTGGAGAAAGTTCACTCCGAATGCTTCAGCAATGGCTTCTTGGTACCAGATGTTTTCCCCTTTTTTACCAAGGAACCCAAGCTCAATGGCGGTTATAAAGAGCTTTTCTAGCGAGCTGACATAACCCTCTATTATTGGGTCATCTTGGCAGTGTTGCCTTGCCTTGTTCACAACAAATGCAAAGTCGATTAAGGGATCGAGGATGACATCATCAAACTCCGACTTTGACTCTTCTGGTATTGAGGAAAGAATGAAAAAGCTATTGGCGTCAGATCGAGGAGATATGAGGGTTTTGAAACCAACCGCTCTTGTTTCACCTTTGTCGAGATTGCCTCTGGTAGGGATATACCAGCCGCAAGGTGTTTCAATTGCTTTTCTGAGGACTTCGGTTGCGTCCTTCACAGCTTGGTGGTGTAGTCCTCGCAGATAATGCTCTTCGTCCTGTTTCTTTTGTTCTTCCATCGCCTTGACTTGAAGCTTCAACGCTTCCGAAGACGCGGCAACTTCTTTCCGTGTTAACTCCAATTCATACCTATTGTTTTCCAAGGCCATGCGTCCTTGGGCTAAAGCATGTTCATTTTGTTGGCGTGAAACTAACATCTCCTCTTTGTTTTGACGCAGCATTTGTCGAGTCTGGCTGAGGCTTAAAAGTAAGAGAATGACTGTGAAGAAGCTGAGTAAAGGGTTTAAAGAGCCTCCTAAAAAGTCTCCAAACCACCCCCAGTGTTCAGGGTTCTTTGAAAAGTTAAAGTACTTAAAGCCGCCAAACCAGAACCAATACAGACAGGGGAGGGCTAATACTGGAGCGGTTACAAACCACATAAGTCCTCCGAGAGCTTGGTTATGTTCTTTCTCGTCGGAGGCGTCTTTTTCTTTGAGAGCTTTAAGTTCTTGCTGAAGGTCTTTTATTTGCTGTTGATGTTCATCAGGCTGGTTCATTTCGCCTTTGCCTTTTTATTGTTTTATCTGTTCTGGGTATCTTATCAAAGAAGATGGCGGGATAAGAAAAGGTTAAAGGGATGGCTGCCCTGAGGCGTCAACAGTAAGTGCAAAAATGACAATAATTACTGCTACACAAACTGCTACACATCTTGCTACACACGCTCCCGTAAGCCCTTGATTTCTGGTACCTTTGGTTATTGTCACTGTGGTTAACAAATCACTACAGTTCAGCAACATCAAAGCACACTTTTTGTGGACTTTTGATGACAGGCATTGCGGTTGACACGTTCTGGTAGTAATAAAGACGAATAAGGAACGGTGTTTTGTAGCGCTTTTTGTTGCATAGAGACGATGCGCTGATTCCAACATCTGGCAGGTGATGTATCATCCGCCCATAGATAATTCAGAGAATGAAGGCAGGTATGACGAGCCCGGTGACTGATTCAACCCCGGAATTTCAACCTTGCACCATTACCGTGCTCGGTGGTGGCAGTTTTGGTACGGCCCTTGCGGATATCGCTGCCCGCAAGGGGCATGTCGTACGACAGTGGATGCGTTCCGAAGAGCAGGCTGCGGAGATGAACCGCACCCATATCAACCAGCGTTACCTTCCCGAATATGAGGTGAGTGAGCAGATTGAGGCGACCAGTAACTTTGATTACGCGGTGTCCGGTTGTGATCTGATCTTTGTGGCGATTCCCAGCCAGCACTTCCGCAGTGTGGTCAGCCGGCTGCAGGGCAAGGTTGGTGAGGCGATGATTATCAGCACCACTAAAGGTGTTGAAGCAGAGACCTTCGATCTGATGAGCGAGATCCTGCACGAAGAAGTGCCGGGTAGCCGTATCGGGGTATTGAGCGGCCCGAATCTGGCCAAGGAAATTATGGCCCGGCAGATCACTGCTACCGTGATTGCCAGTGAGGATGAGGAACTCTGCCAGCTGGTGCAGGACATTCTGCACTGTGACTATTTTAGGGTGTATTCCAATCATGACCGCTACGGTGTCGAGCTGGGCGGAGCCCTGAAGAATATCTATGCCATAGTTGCCGGTCTGGCGACAGCTCTTGGTATGGGCGATAACACCCGCAGTATGTTGATTACCCGTGGTCTAGCGGAGATGAGCCGCTTTGCCGTGAAGTTGGGGGCTAACCCGCTCACGTTCCTCGGTCTGGCCGGGGTGGGTGATTTGATCGTGACCTGTGAATCCCGCCTGAGCCGTAACTTCCGGGTGGGTTATGCCCTGGGTGAAGGGAAATCACTGGAACAGGCGCAGCAGGAGCTGGGCCAGGTGGCGGAAGGTGTGAACACGCTGTCTCTGGTACGGGCCAAGGCCCGGGAGATGGATGTTTATATGCCGATTGTTGATGGGCTGTATGCCATCATTATCGAGAACAAGAATATACGGGATGTCACCAGCACCATGATGATGCGTGAGCAGAAAACCGATGTGGAGTTTCTGCTGCAGGACAACATCATGGCGCAGAACAGTGTGACCCACTGAACACTCAGACCAACGCAAGGAGCCTGCCATGAGTGAGAACCAGGATGCTATGCATACCCTGAAAGAGAATGTGTCTTCCACCTCCATCTGGATGCGCATTGTTTATATGGTGCTGTTTTATATAGCCGGCCATATTGCCATTGCCCTGATCCTGCTGATTGCGGTGGCACAGGCGCTGCTGACGCTGGTTACCGGTTCGGCCAATCAGAACCTGCTGGAATTCTCCACAGGCCTGAACCGCTATCTGCACCAGATGGCCAGCTTTATGACCTTTAACAGTGAAGAAAAACCATTCCCGTTCACCGATTGGCCGGGACAGGATAATCACTAAGCCAGCAGCGGCCGATAAGTAGTGGGTGAACCACCCGGAAGCCTGAGGAGTCGTACCAATGAAGTTGTTTGTGATGCGCCATGGACAGGCAGAGGCTTATGCCGCTTCCGATGAACAGCGTGTTCTTACTGAAGAGGGGCGCGAGGAAGTGGCGCGGGTGGCTCAGTCTCTGATCGGAGTTAAGCTGGACGGGATTCTCTGCAGTCCCTACCAGCGCGCCCGTGAAACCGCCGCGATTGTGGCAGGTGTGCATGGGGGCGGGCTTACGCCCAAGGTGGTTGATGGCTTTACCCCGGATTCTGCTCCCAGAGAGGCCGTTGGCCAGCTGCCGGAAGAGGGTGTCTGGCTATTGGTTTCCCATATGCCGCTGGTCTCCCGATTGACCGGTTTGCTGGTGGATAGTCATGAGCACGCCGGTCCGGGTTTTAATACCGGGATGATTACCGAACTGGATATGGATTACCCGGCCGCTGGTATGGCCTGGCTGAAGAAAACCTTCCGCCCCTGATAGATCTCCTTCCTTCCCATACGACCATGGTCCGAGGCCGCGAAACCTTTTCCGGAGACCATGGTCTATCTCTCAGACCTTAGACCTCGCTGGTGATTGGTGGCACTGAATTTCCGGCTATTGGTCAGGCAGGGGCAGGGAACGCTTCCTATACTTCACGTCCTTTCCCCAACGTGCGTTGATTCGGTTGCCAATACCGCTTAAAGGCGGTCGGGCAAGATCAGCTGTCGGGCGTATCAGCTTATGGGTGGAGGGATGCCATGCGTCTTTCGGGGTTATCAGATCGCTACCAAAGTCTGCTGGTGATGGTTATCGCCTGTGGCTTTTGTATGTACCAGTTTCTGCTGCAGGCCACGCCCGGCTTTATTGCCCAGCCCCTGATGGATGAACTGGGTCTGAGCCGCACAGAAACCGGCGTTTTGGGCAGCTCGCTTCTTTATACCTATGTGCTGCTACAGGTGCCTGGCGGCATGCTGGTTGATCGTTTTGGCGTGCGTAACTGCTTTATTGGCGGGCTGTTGTTTATGATGGCGGGCACCCTGGTGTTTTCCGGTGCCGATTCACTGATCTCAGCCATTATTGGCCGTATGCTGCAGGGAGCAGGAAGCTCTGTGGCTATTGTTGGCGCTCTCTGTCTGGCAGCAGCCTGGTTCCCTTCCCGTTACTTTCCTCTGCTGGTCGGGTTGGTGGAAATGTCGGCGATGATGGGGGGCGTTGTTTGCGGTGCCTTAATACCGGAACTGCTGCAGGATTCGGGATGGCGTGGAACCCTGGAGGCCTCTGCTCTGCTAGGTGTTGTGCTTCTTGTGGCTACCTTGCTCTGGGTTCGCAATGCGCCAAAGAAGGAGCGTGAAGAACCGACCGTTAATGATCAGGGTGCATCGCCTCCCGTACAGGGACAGTTTCTGCAGGTTCTGGGTAGCCGGCAGGTTTGGGTCAGTGCCGGCTTTGGGTTTGGATTGTTTGGCCTGGTGAGCGTTTTCGGCATGATGTGGGGTGTGTCTTTCCTGGCCTGTTTGTACCCGGATAATGCCAGCTTTCCCGCTCAGGGAATGGCCCTGTTCTTTGCCGGAGTCTCTCTCGGAACCGTGTTATGTGGCTGGCTGGCATCCCGTGGCGGTTCCTGTCGCAACACCATGATTCTTGGCTCGACGCTGACCCTGCTGCTGCTTCTCTCTATCGTTTTTATGTCTATGGCCAGTGCTTTGATGGCGGTGGTGCTGTTCTGTCTGGGGCTGGTGATCGGTTCTTATGGGCTGGCTTTTGTAGCGCCGGAAAAGTCTCTGCCACCTTCGGGGCTGGGTGTGGCACTGGCGTTTATTAATGCCATGTTGCTGGTGGCCGGGCAGATACTGCAACCTCTGCTCGGGAGCTTGCTGGATATGCGGGCGACGTCTGCTGGTGTAACACTGCCCGATTATCAGGTGGCGTTTGTTCCGCTGTTGGCACTGGCCGGGATTGCACTGGTCTCTTCTCTGCTTTTGAGGAGGGCTTGAGATGCAGGATAACAAGTCCATCCCCGAAGAAACGGCTGAAGAGCGGGTCACTGAGGTTGTACTGCCGCAGGTGGCATCCACGCGCGGTGTGCTGGCCTACTTGACCGCCGGTTTTCTGGTGATGCTGCAGTTTGTGCTGCAGGGCTCGGTAAGCCTGATGGTTCCGGAAATCAAGGCTGACCTTCAGCTGCAGGAAGCGGGTGTTGGTCTGCTGTCTTCGATCTTCTTTTATCCCTATGTTTTTCTGCAGATCCCTTCCGGCTGGCTGTTGTCCCGCTATGGCTGTCGAACCCTGATTATGGGTGCCGGGCTGGTGATGGCGTTGGGTTGTATGATCCAGTCTTCCGCAGACACGGCATTAATGATGATGCTGGGGCGGGCTGTGACCGGTATCGGAGCGGCCCCTGTGGTGGTCTGTTTTCTGGGGACCATTGAACGGTTCTTTATTGCCAGCATGTTTGGCGCACTGGCGGCCGGGATGGAGATGCTGGGGATGATTGGCGCCTGTTTCGGTGATTTTCTGATTCCCGAAAGTATTGCCCTGTGGGGCTGGCGCTATACCTTGAAGATCTTTGTGTTGCTGTGCCTGATCCCGGTGATTCTCAGTCCGCTGTTGATGAGTGACAGACAGGGGTTGGCGATCGGATCCGATGGTGAATCCAATAACTGGAAATCAGTGTTTCGTAATGGTCGGATCTGGGTGGTTTCGCTTTACAGTGGTCTGATGTTTGCGGTGATCAATGCCTTTGCTGCGCTCTGGGCGATACCATTTCTGGAGGCAGATCCTGAATGTGTCGGCAAGGCCGGGCATATGGTGGGCATGGTTTTTCTGGGTGCGGCGGTCGGGGCGCCGATGCTGGGCTGGCTGGCCGACCATGGTTTGAATATCCGTAACGTTATGATGAGTTGTGCAATCCTGACTGTGGGACTGTTTATGGTCATTCTGTCGGGCATCTTGCCGCCATCCCTGCATTATCCCATGCTGCTGGTGCTTGGGCTGTGTGCCTCGGCTTATATGTTGCCCTTTGTGCTGGTAAAACACTGGCTGGTCGGGGAGGCTCTCTCTATGGGACTGGCGCTGGTCAACACGGTCAGTGTTATGGTGGGTGCTTTGTTCTATCAGCCCGTGATCGGCTGGCTGCTTGGTCTGCATGCGGATGTCTGCATGGAACACTACCGGCAGGCTTTGCTGATTATTCCTGCGGGTGTTGCCGTGGCTGCCTGTCTGGTCATGACTCTGCGTTTTCCTCCTCCGAGGGTGGTCACTATTCCTGTGAAACGTTGAAGCTTCTCGTTGTAGCACTCCCATGAAATGGAGTTTGTAACCAACGTACGACTTCGGTAACCTGCATCGGAATAAAAACCATGTACGTTCTGGGGGAAGTTATGAGTATCTGGAAGTATGAAATCAGCCTTGAGGCCTTGAATAACAGTCTCAAGGACACCCTGTGTGAACATCTTGGCATGGTCGTGACCGAGATTCACGACGATGGTCTGACCGGTACCATGCCGGTGGATTCCCGCACTGTTCAGCCTATGCGCCTGCTCCACGGTGGTGCCAGCGTGGCGTTTGCCGAGTCTCTGGGCAGCATGGCCGCCAATATTGCCGCCGGAAAAGGCAATTACTGTGTTGGTCTGGAAATTAATGCCAATCATGTTCGTTCTGCACGCAGTGGGCTGGTGACTGGTCGTGCAAAAGCCATTCATATTGGTCGTTCCACCCAGGTCTGGGATATCCAGATTCATGATGAGCAGGATAAGCTGCTCTGCGTCTCCCGCCTGACCATGGCGGTGAAATCAATCGGCAAATAACCGGTTGTCTAACAGGCTATAACAACAAAAATATGGATAGTTCACTGACCTTTACCGTCTCCGGCCAAAGCTTCTCGGCATTAAGCTGGGGCGATGAAAATGCGCCGGTGGTGCTGGCGCTCCATGGCTGGCTGGACAATGCCGCCAGCTTCAGCCGTCTGGCACCTCAGCTGGAAGGCATGCGCATTGTCGCTGTCGATCTGGCCGGGCATGGGCACAGTGATCATCGTGGGGTTGGGGCGGATTATCCGCTCTGGTCCCATATACCTGATGTGCTGGCGATTGCCGATCAGTTGGGTCTGGAGAAAATTCATCTGCTGGGGCATTCCATGGGGGCCATTATTGCCACAATGCTGGCGGCAACCGTTCCTGAGCGAGTGGCTTCCCTGACCCTGATTGATGGTTTACTGCCCGCTGCGACACCGGCCGAACAGACCGCAGAACAGTTGCGTAAGGCTGTGCTTTGGCGTAATCGTAAGCGTAATGGCCTGCGACAGTTTGCCAGTATTGAGGATGCCGTACGGGTACGGCAGACCGGATTTGATACCATTAGTGCTGATGCGGCTGAAATTATTGTCCGGCGTGCGCTGAAAGCGCACAATGAAGGCTGGGTCTGGCGCTCGGATCCTCGGCTGATGGCTCCGACGGCACAGCGGCTCACGCTGGAACAGTGTCGGGTGCTGGTAGAGGCTTTGGACGCTCCGGCCTTGCTGGTAACGGCCCGTGACGGATTTGTTGATAAGGCTCTGAGTGCCAGCCAGGAGTTGCAGAAGCATCTGAAAGTGCTGACTCTTGAGGGTGACCATCATCTGCATCTGGAAGCAGATACGGTTGCAGCAGTGGTCAAGGCCATCAGCCCCCATTTACAACAGGTTCTGAACCAGGAACATAACAGTCAAAGGTGATCGCTGCATGCAAAAGGATTGGGTCTCTTCTGTCTTTCGTGCCTTCCTCGCCAGTCTTTGTCTCTTGTCATTGCCAGCGGCTGCCACCGGTGTTGCGGCCGGACCGGAAGCTTTGCCCGTTTATCCTAATGCCAGCCTCACACTGAAAGAGTCCCGGATGGCCCGGGATTATCCGCTGCTGTCGTCTCGGGTCAGCAAGATCCGCGGCAAGATCCGCTCGACCGATGCCCAGTGGCTGAATGGTCAGCTGGAGCGCCGTATCTATGAACTCCCAACTGGCCGTAGCAGTGCTGATGGCTTCCGGTTTATTCAGGAAGAGCTTGGTAAACTGGGAGCTCAGGATATTTTCAGCTGCACAGGGCGTGATTGCGGGCAGAGCAATCTGTGGGCCAATGATATCTTCCAGGTCGCCAATCTTTATGGTCGTGAACGGGAGCAATCCTATCTGCTGGCCAAAAGTGCCGAGGGTGGCAGTTACTGGCTGGCTTATGCGGTCACCCGTGGCACCAACCGCACCTATTTGCTCATCGACTATTTCACGCCTGATACACCTTAAAACACCTCACTGTTTCCGGTTATAACCCCTCCTGTCTCGCCGATAACCCTGGTTAGGGTTTATTGAAGTCAGGCAGGAAGGCGTTATGGCAAAGTCCGTAGCACTGGTACTGGGCAGTGGTGGTGCCCGGGGTTACACCCATATCGGGGTGATTGAAGAGCTGGTGGCGAGAGGTTACGAGATTAAAGCCGTGGCCGGCTGCTCGATGGGAGCGCTGGTGGGCGGATTGTATGTTGCCGGCAAACTTGATCAGTACCGGGACTGGGTGCGGGAGCTGAACTATCTGGATGTGATTCGTTTACTCGACCTCTCTTTTCGCAGCCCCGGTGTGATTCAGGGAGGGCGGGTGTTTGAGGTGATTGGCGAGATGATCGGCGATGTCCGGATCGAGAACCTGCCGACTCCGTTCACCGCCGTAGCCACGGATATTGCTGCCCGAAAGGAGGTCTGGTTTCAGGATGGTGATCTGATGCAAGCCATCCGGGCTTCCATTGCAATTCCGACTCTGTTTACCCCCGTCGAACATAATGGGCGTCTGCTGATTGATGGCGGCGTGCTCAATCCTTTGCCCATTGCCGCTACAGTGTCAGCCCATGCCGATCTGATTATCGCCGTGGATCTGAATACCGATGTGGCCCCGATGAATGTCGCCTGTGAGGCACCGGTACAGGAGAATCGTCAGCAGAAAGTGCTGCACCGCTGGCTGGGTAAGCTGAACTTCCTGTCGAAAAAATATGCCAAGGGCGAGGGCAGTGATGAAGCCGCTACGGTGAAGATGGGTATGCTGGATCTGTTTAACCAGTCGCTGGAAGTTATGCAGGAATCTCTGGCGCGCTATAAAATGGCCGGCTATGCCCCTGACATCCTGATACCTGTGTCACGGAACCAGTGCCGGTTCTATGAATTCAACCGGGCGGATGAGATGATTCAGGTGGGACGTCTGGTCACCGGACAGGTGATTGATAAGTGGGAAGAAGAACAGGCGACTCTGGCCGAGCAACGTGCGTCTGATCCGGGAGAACAGCGCCGGGCTGGCTGACTTTTCATCCATACATTTTGGGGGATGGGTATGTTGCACGGGTTCCGCTGGATAGGGCTTTTGCCTTTTTTGATCTTCACCTCACTGGCCTGGTCGAAAGATCAGGTGATTCATATGGGGCAGCTCTCCGATCCTCATACTCTTAATCCCTTTCAAGTACAAACTTCTGATAGCGCGTTTATTTCCAATAATATTTTTGAATCTCTGGTGGTGGTCGATGCCGACGGGAACATTATTCCCGGACAGGCGGAAAGCTGGCGGCTGGAAAATAATGGTCAGCGTCTGGTATTTACCCTCCGTAAAGGCTTGAAGTGGAGTGATGGTACACCGTTAGTGGCTGAGGATTTTGTTGCCGGCCTGCGTTATATGGCTGACCCGTCGAATGCCTTTATGATGGCCAGCAAGCTGAAGATGATGCGGCTGGTGAATGCTGATGCGGTATTAAAAGGCGAGAAGCCGCCATCAGCTCTGGGGGTCTCTGCACCGGATGCACAGACCGTAGTGATGGAATTGGAGTCCCCGGTCAATTTTGCCTTATCACTTCTGTCCACTACGGCGTTTCCGTTGCCACGGCAGGTGGTCAGCAAGTTTTCTGAAACCTGGTCGCGACCTGAACATATTGTCGTAAATGGTGCTTACCTCCCCGAGAAATGGGTAATAAACGAAAAGCTGGAACTGGTCCGCAATGATCATTATTGGGCGGCTGATCAGGTCGGTATTTATCGGGCTGTTCTGTATCCTCTCGCACCCGATACTGAGCTCAAACATTATGAGGCGGGGCAGTTGGATATGACCCGTTCCGTGGTCAGTAACCGGTCCCAGTGGCTGAAAAAGAAATTTGCCGGTGAATTGCGCATTCAGCCTATGCCCGGCACTTATTTTTATCTGTTCAATCTGGATAACCCGGATTTAAAAGAATCCAGCCTTCGTCAGAGTCTGGCGTTTGCTATTGACCGCACATTAATTACTGACCGGCTATTGGGGCTGGGGCAACAACCTTCTCGATGGTTTGCACCTGCGGAAAGTGTCAATCAGCCGGGCGTGGAGTCGCCACTGGATGCAGGCCGTAAGGCATTGCTGAAAGAGGGCAGAGCTGCCGGTCAATTGCCGGATAAACTGGAAATCCTCTATAATACTATGGACAGCCATCGGCAGATTGCTCTGGCTGTGGCAGATATGTGGAAGCGTAATATTGGCCTGAATGTCGGGCTGCGCAATATGGAGTGGAATGCGCTTTCCGATGAATTGAATAAGAAGCAGTTTGCCATCGCCCGGATGGGTTGGGCGATGGGCGACCCTGATCCCTGTTTCTTATACATTATGTTTACCTCGGGCAGTCCGATGAATCAGACTGGCTACAAGAGCGCAGAGTATGATAGGGCTTTTAATCACGCCTGCTACCAGACAAATCCACAGTTACGGCAGCAAAGTATCCTCAAGCTTGAAGAGCTACTGGCCCGAGATATGCCAGCCATTCCGTTGTACAACTACACTGACGTACGGCTGGTAAAACCTTATGTCAAAGGCTTTCCGGAATCCGGGCAGTACCCGTATTTCCGGATTCAGGATCTCTGGCTGGAAAAATAATCAGCGTGGGCGGCTGAGCAGCACATAGACGGCACCGGTGCCGCCATCAACCGGCAGGCAGGAGGCAAAGCCAAGTACGCCGGGTACCTGTTTTAGCCAGGCATTAACATAGGTTTTCATGGTCGCCTGCTGTTCCCAGCTGCCCCGTGACTTGCCATGCACAATACGCACTGTCGTGTAGTGGTTCTTGCGGCAGAAACTGATAAACCGCTGCAGCATATCCCGGGCATCATCGAAGGTGAAACCGTGCAGATCGAGGTTGTACTGGATCTCCAGCTGGCCCATACGCAGTTTCTGCAGCTTCTTGTGCTGCAGGCCAGGGCGCAGGTGCTCGATATACTCTTCCGGAGCAACCGCCACCAGATGACTGTCTGACAAGCCATCGACATTGATCGAGTTTTCAACCGTAGCCTGACGTCTTCTCAGCCGCAGGGTAAATTCCGGAACTTCAACTTTGCCGCTTTTGATGTCCGCCTTGTTTTGCTTGATCGGGCGGACACCGGACATTTCACGGGCCAGCAGGTCCCGGTCTTCATCGCTTACCATAATGTTTGAAACTGATCATTGATGCGCACCTATTTACCGGTTTTGAGGGGCTGGTGTCAATCTGAAGGGTTGTCGGGAGAGGATTCCTGCTAGAATTTCAGCCGCCGGCAGATTACCCTGCCGGGTTTTCCAATGATGCCTGAAGGATTGGCAATGTCCGGATACCTGACTGAGAACCTGAAAGACACCGATGGCCTGATCACCATTGGTGACTGGCTGCGCTGGACGTACAGCCGGTTCAATGAGCATGAGCTGTTCTACGGCCATGGCAGTGACAACAGCTGGGATGAGGCCTGCCATCTGGTACTGCAGGCTCTGGAACTGCCGTGGGATTTTGATGAATCTCTGTATGGCTGTCGTCTGACCCAAACCGAGCGTGACAGACTGACGACACTGGTTTTGCGCCGGATTGAACAGCGTATTCCAACCGCTTATCTGGTGAACAAGGCCTGGTTCTGCGATATGCCATTTTATGTGGATGAGCGGGTTCTGGTTCCCCGCTCTCCGATTGCCGAGCTGATTCGCAACGGCTTCCAGCCATGGCTGGGTGATGTGGAAGTCGATCGTGTCCTCGACCTCTGCACCGGTTCCGGCTGTATCGGTATTGCCTGTGCCGAGAGCTACCCGGGTGCTCAGGTGGATCTGTTGGATCTGTCCCCTGATGCACTGGAAGTGGCCCAGATTAATATCGACCGTTTTGAACTGTGGGATCGGGTGCAGGCGCTGGAGTCCAACCTGTTCTCTGCGCTGAAGGCCATGGATGAAAAGCCCCAGTATCAGATTATCGTAACCAATCCGCCGTATGTGGATGAAGAGGATATGTCTGATCTTCCGGATGAATATCAACATGAGCCGGAGCTGGGATTGGCCGCGGGTAACGATGGTCTGGATCTGGCCCGGGTGATTCTGCGTGAAGCCCGTGACTATCTGACTGATGACGGTATTCTGGTGATGGAAGTGGGCAACAGCTGCTTTGCCATGGATGAAGCTTTCCCAGATGTACCGTTTACCTGGATTGAATTTGAGCAGGGCGGTCATGGTGTCTGCATGATCACCGCTGCCGAGCTGGATCAATACCGTGATAGTTTTGCCGGCTGATTATTAAGTTCGCAGATTTATAAAAACCGACACTGGCAACAGCGTCGGTTTTTTTGTTCTTTCTTAATGGAACTGCTGCTTAAGTTGAGGGATTTCTGTATCGAGTCGGTTCAGCGCATCCTTCGCACGCTGCAAGGCAGAGTTGGCCATATCAACGTCCTGCGGCGGTAACTCCAGCCCAGGGTAACCCTGATCTCCCAGTGCCTGCATCAGATTATAAAGAATGCGGAATTGCTCAGTATTGTGCTCTAACTTTTGAAAGGCCTGAGCATTTTTCTCCTGATCAGCCCGAGTGCCGGGGAGTTCCATCGACTGTTCGAGATATTCACTGACCAGAACCAGATCATCCAGTCCGTCCGCCAGATTAGGGTTGGTCAGTGCCGGATTCACACTGGAACGAAACAGCCAGAGCCGCTCTCCGGCCAGCTTCTGATAAGTGGTGACATAACTGTTGTAGCGTTGTTTTTTCTCTTCCGGGGTTTCCCGTGCGGCCCAGAGTGATGTGGTGGTGACTGTTGTACTGGCGATAATGCCAGCCAGTAACAAGCGACGAGGGCTGAATGATGAGTGAAGGTTCCGAGAAAACATAAACAGACGTCCAGCAACATAAAGGAGTGAGAAGCATAGACATAACCGCTTTTTTCACCGGAAAACCCGGCATTATTACAGGAATTGGTCGTGGGGAGTGGTGAAGTCAGGTCAGCTGGGTATAATTCGGGCTATCGTGCAGTCTACAAGTGCTATCGAAAAGCGCTATCCAGAACAATAACTGTCGGCGGAGAATTATGGCGGGCAATACAATCGGCAAACTTTTCACAGTCACCACTTTTGGTGAAAGCCATGGCCCCGCACTGGGGTGCATTGTTGATGGCTGCCCTCCAGGGATTGAGCTGTCCGAGCTGGATCTGCAGCAGGATCTCGACCGTCGCAAGCCCGGTACTTCCAAATTTACCACCCAGCGTCGTGAACCGGATGCGGTGAAAATTCTTTCCGGTGTCTTTGAAGGGCGCACCACAGGTACACCGATTGGCCTGCTGATTGAAAATACCGACCAGCGTTCCAAAGATTACTCCAATATCAAGGATATCTTCCGTCCGGCCCATGCCGACTACACCTACAACCAGAAATATGGTTTCCGTGACTATCGGGGCGGTGGCCGCTCTTCAGCACGGGAAACCGCCATGCGTGTGGCTGCCGGTGCGATTGCCAAGAAGTATCTGGCGTCCAAAGGTATTGAGGTGCGCGGTTATCTGGAGCAGATGGGCGATATCCGCATTGAAAGCTTCGACTGGCAGGAAGTGCACAATAATCCGTTCTTCTGTCCGGATGCCAGCAAGGTGCCGGCGATGGAAGCACTAATTAATGATCTGCGCCGGGAAGGGGATTCCATCGGTGCGCGTATTACAGTTGAAGCCTCCGGTGTGATGCCCGGGCTTGGTGAGCCGGTGTTTGATCGTCTGGATGCTGAGCTGGCGCATTCGCTGATGAGTATCAACGCTGTGAAAGGTGTGGAGATCGGTGCCGGCTTTGATGCTGTCAGTCAAAAGGGTTCAGAGCATCGGGATGAAATGACCCCGGAAGGCTTCCTGTCCAATCATGCCGGTGGCATTTTGGGTGGCATCTCGTCTGGTCAGACCATCCGTGCCAGCATTGCCCTGAAACCAACTTCCAGCCTGACTCTGCCGGGTCGTTCGATTGATGTGCATGGCCAGCCTGCGGAAGTGATTACCAAGGGACGCCATGATCCCTGTGTCGGTGTGCGGGCAACGCCGATTGCTGAGGCCATGATGGCCATCACCCTGATGGACCATCTGCTGCGGCACCGGGCCCAGAATTACGATGTCCAGTGTGAAACTCCGGTAATTTAATGCACTAAAGCGTTACCGGCTGTTTCCTGCCCCTCGGAATCAGGCTTCTGCTGCTATCTTTGCCGTCCCTGACAGGCTTTCCGCCCAGAAGGGACGAACAAAGATCAGTCTGGAGCCCCTGTCGTTTGTCTGGATTTCTATCGACTCTGCAGAATATCTGCCGCATAAGGTTATGGTTAGCCTGTGCCGCGCTGCTGGCCGGGCCGATTCAGGCTGCGGGTGAAGACTATGCCCGCCTTGCCAGGATGGCTGATGATCTGGTGCCTGAAGCTTTTTATCAGGCCGGGTATTTGAGTCGAAGTGCCGGTTATACCAATTCCCTGACCGGGCACCTGCTTATCAAGGAGGCATTACCTCTCGCCACACTGGCAGCGACCAGCTTTGGTTTAGCCTTTACCAACCGTTTTCTCTCCGACCGACTGGGCTATGCCGGCCTGCAAAGAGTTACCGCACCTCTGCTGGCTATGGGGCTGCACTTCTTCGTACGCCCTGAACTTGATAGTAAAAATCTGTTGGCGCTGTTGCCTCTTGCAGCGGACACCGTTTTGAATGCTGTAGGAGTAGAAGGACCTTGGCGGGCCCTGCGCAATGCCTACAGCCTCGCTGTGTTGGGAAGTACACTCTGGCCGGATCTTTCCCGAGAGCTAAGTTTGGTGAGTCCGGGCAGTTCTCTGGAGCAACCCGTAATTCTCAGTGCTGGTAATGGTAATCAAAATGCGGCGATTACCTTATTGGATAAACCTCCCATAACACTCTCCGGGATGACTGACCATTGGGTGTTCAGGATTGATATTCAGCAGGCTCATAGTCTGGCCGGTACGCATCCCTTCTTTCAGGAGCTGAGAGCTCTGGCAGAGAGGGTCGGCCATCAGCAGATTCAATCGGTTTACCTCCAGCCTGAACCCAAGGGCATACTGAGGGTTGCCATCGAACAGAAGGATGGGCGATGGCAGTCTGCAGGAATCATCGAGCGATTCGCCGAAGGTGTTGTGCCCTGGTGGACCAGTTGGGAGCTGATAAAAGCATCTGCTGGTGACCAAAGTGAACTGCGATTTATCTCACCACTGTCGGCTCCGGTTTTTAAGGCTGTCCAGAGTTTGTTGGCTGACAACCAAAGGCTGCCGGCTGAGCAACGTAGTACATACCGTATGACCTTTACCGGCACCCTTGAGATAGTACCGGTTCTGCAAGCTGGCGAATATCATATTCTGCCATTGGATTCGGCGATGTCATTATGGCTACGGGAACCTATGGGTGGTGCTCTGCCTTTTGCCCGTATGCCCCTGCCAGAAGTTGTTGTGCACTCTCGGGGACAGTACGACGAACAGGATCTACAAACGATAGCTGCAAGGGTGGTGGCTGACCCTGCGCTGGGACATAACGCCTTGCTCTGGTGTATGGGACGGTTGCTGGCCTCTGCGGCCACATCATCACTCTCTGGTTATGCCGGAGATGTGCTGGCCCGAAATCTCGAAGAGGCTCTGGTGTTTCCGGGTATGTACTTGAGACCTCATACCCGCTTTGATCGAGATTTTCCGCTCTCCGGGCCGCTGACCCAGATGCGGTTAAAGAAGCTCAATATCCCCACAACGGATGGCAAATTGCTGACCGGCGGTGTGCTTGTGCAAGGGGTGAATAAAACCCCCAATAGGGAAAAAACGCTGGTGGTGTTCTTCCATGGCAATGCCGACAATGCCTCCGATATAGCCTACGGCACATTATTTAGGTCATGGTCCGGAAATAATCTGGTGAACTGTCTGGATAGCTGGAAAATGGATGTGGTTTTTCCAGAGTACCGTGGTTATGGCAATACGCTCACGCCGATCAGTAAAGAGCAGTTCCTGGCTGATGCCGAGAGTTATATTGATCATATCCGTGATCAATACAGTGCCTATAAAAATATTGTAGTGGTGGGACATTCCCTGGGTTCAACGGCCGCAGCCTGGCTATCCCGGCATTCCGCTGTGGGGAATGTCATCCTGCTGGCACCGTTTACCAGTATTGTGGATGTGGTGCGTGGTGGTCTTGGTCAATGGCTGCCTTCCTGGCCAATCAAGTTTAACTTCCAGTCCGATGACTATCTGACCGAGGCCACAGCCAGAGTGGCTCTGATTCACGGCGCTAATGATATCAATATTCCCTGGCAGCACAGCAGTCAACTCAATAGCCTGCTTGAGCATCTGGATAAACCTGTTGTGTTCAAAACGGTACCGAATACAGGCCATAACACGATTATGGATACCCAGGCGTTTTGGGACATTCTGAAAGGCATTGTTGCTCCTGCCGAGCATCGTTAACACGAAAAACAGGCAAAACCCCATTTCTGTGACTATAAATGCCACCCGGTATAAATACGTTTCCCGGCAACTGGAATGCGTACGGATTTTGTAATGATTCTTTAAGCGGGGCGTAACGAAAATGGGGGGTAGGGGATGAGCCGTGTAATCGGGATGTGGGTTAGTCCGTTTCAGCGTCTGGCAGGTTGGACTTTAGGCAGTGTTGTATTGGGGGGGCTGTGCAGCAGTTATGCGGCCGCCAGTGGTCTTTCCTTGATCGATTTCACCTCGGTATCGGCTTTTGGCAGTGCCGGCGCAGGCCGTGGGGTAAATGTTGATGCCTCGGTTATGAGTACCAATCCTGCCGGACTGTCTTTGCTGAAAAGGCCTCAGGCGGTGATCGGCGGAATGGGGATTTTTGCTGGTGGGGAAGCCCACGGAACCTATTCCTCCATTGCTTCCAATCCACCCACGGCCGGACGAAGCTATACCCCCGATGAAGTGGAGTATTACCAGTTTCTTGGAAGTGCCAGCAGCAACTACCAAAGCTGTACCGGCTTTGATGGGGATCCCAGCCAGTGTTATGTCCAGAACAGCAAAGAGAGTGGTTTTCTCCACCCAGCTGTTGTGCCATCAATCTATTATGCACAGCCGGTGACTGATGATATTTGGGCGGGTGTCGGTGTTTATGCCTCTTTTGGTGGAGAAACGGACTACCCGATTGAATCAGCTTTCCGCTATCAGGCACTGTCCAGTAAAACCCAGGTTGTAGTGGTGCAGCCGACTGTTTCCATGGCCTTGAGCCCAGAACTTTCTATTGGTGGTGGTTTAAAGATTTCTGCAGGCCAGTTGGCCATGAGCCGGATGCTCAACCCCTGGGCTTCGGCTATTACTGATGCCCAGGCAGATATTACCGGTGATGGCATCGGTGTCGGCGCCAATCTTGGGGCGATCTGGCAACCGGTACCTGAGGTAACTCTTGGTTTGAGCTACAGCTCGCCGGTCAAGGTGAAGTTTAAGGGCGATCTTAAGGCAACAGGCGTTGCTGGCCTTGGGGTGGTGATGGACCGTTTTGCCACAGCTGATGACCCAAGTGCAGCGATGGAGTACCCGGAGCCTATTCCTGCCGCTGTGGACTCAGCGCAATGGATTATGGATACCCGGTTAACCACAACCAAGGAAGATATTCGCACCGATATCACTTTTCCCGAGCATGTTGATTTGAGTCTGTCCTGGCAGCTGAATCCTGAGTGGACTGTGCTTGGGAGCGCCATCTGGACGCGCTGGAGTCGTATGCACAATATCAAGATTACCACCCATGGCAGTGTCGCAGGAGAAAGTGCTTCTGACATTGTCTCCGTCAGCAATGGGGCACCCGGTGGCAATGTGTTGGCCTACGTACCGCAGAACTGGTCGGATGTCTGGGCTTTGGCCGTGGGCACCCATTACCAGCTGAATGATAAAACAGTGCTGCGCTTCGGTTACGCCTATGATAATTCCCCAACTAAAAACAGTACCCGCTCTGCCCGTATTCCGGATAACGACCGACAGTGGCTGACGGTAGGGCTGGGTTATGAGCTGGACAGCACCTATTCCATCGATCTGGCTTATGGCTACATGTTTATGAAGCCATTCAAGATCCATGATGTGAACCACAAAGTGGATGGCAGTCAGCAGGCCGTGAATCCGGAAACTGCACTGTTTGAAGACCCGGGTGTTTTGAATGCCAAATACAAGCGCATGCATGCCCATGCTTTGGCGGCTCAGCTCAAGGTGAAATTCTGATGAGAGGCTGTGAAGGTGTCTGCAGCCGGACAGGAGAAAGTACCATGATGAAACACGTGAAATTGTTTTCTGCGTTCACGCTGGCTTTGGGGCTGTTGAGCGCAGGGTTTGCCGCAGCCGTCGACAGTGACTGGAAGCCTTATCCGACGAACCTCTACAAGCCGGACCTGACCGGCGATAACCTGCAGAAGCTCTGGCCGAAGCTGAGTCGGGCAACACAGGATCCATTCCCAGCTGATGAGGGGCTGCAGGATGCCTGGCGGTCAGACTTTGAAGGTGACTTTGCCGGAGCCAAAAAGAAAGGGCTTGCCCTTGGTACGCCGGAAGGTGCCTATGTCGCTTACCGTGCCCAGACCATCTATGCCATGTATATGGCTCCGGATCCACAGCCAGGGCAGGAGGCACAGGCAGAGCGTACTGTTTTGTTGAAAGATGCTGCGGATCAGCTTTTGAATGTGGTCAACAACTTGAAGAGCCAGGGTAAAGAACCTCCCGTCCAGATTGTGTTCTGGGGTGCCTATGCCATGGGTCGTTACGTTCAGATCATGAAGCCAACCTGGAGTCTCCTGACCAAGAAAGCTCAGGTGAAGGCTCTGCTGACTCAGGCTGGCCTGGTGCCGAATCCATCCCTGATGCCTGCACTGCACGGTTTGTATGGTGGTGCCTATGCAGCCATTTATCAGGATGGTTACGCAGCCCGTCTGACTTTCCGTAGCTATGTGAAAGACTGCCAGGGCACAGTGACCCCGGGTGATTACGTGAAGGCCAGCTCCCAACAGTTTGATTGTGCGTTGAAGGCTTTGGGGGATACGCCATTCCCGGAAATTTATAACAGCTATGCCAAGGCTCTGCTGGAGTTGGATCCGGTTGCCAACAAGGTTCAGGCTGAAACCTATAAGCAGTATGCAACGGGAGCCAGCGTACCACCGGGCGTGACCAATATGATTTTCAGTGCGGAAGATGCACTGGCCAGAGAGTTTGCAAAAAAGCCGTAAGCAAGGAAGCTGGGATGGTTAAGAACAAGGGGAAGTGAACCATCAATAACAAGAACTCTAAACCGGCCAGCCATCATTGATGGCTGGCCTTTTTTATTGTGATTCAGTCAGTTATTTGCAAAAGCAGGGCAACGGCCTTAACTACGGTATCCTCTGCCTCTCTTCGCCCACTAAGACCGCTTTCCTGAATCGCTTCAGGCCAGCTTTTATGCTGGAGAAAGCGGGATACCAATAATATCTGCTGCTGTGTGTTCAAATATTTGTGTCGTGCACCTAGGTGCTCAATCATCAGGGAGTGAAGTTCGGGCAGACAGCTATCGATACTCTGTGACCTATGCGCTAATGCCAGCAGTCGTTCAGAATGGTTTTCTGCAATCGGCTTTTCCGCTTGATCCGACAGAGCTATCAGAATCTCCGCTTCCATTTGTTGCAGGCTCAGAGGAGCCTGATAGGGAAGAGCCATCACGAATCGGGCGCAGACCTGTTCAGCAAGCTCTTTACTGGCTGGAGAGAGTGGAGTGATCACTGTCAGGTTATAACAGCCACTGGCGGCATTACGGGTGCTGCCAATATGGGCCGGCATCAAGCCACACTGTCGCCAGAACTGCACCAATTCCGCAGTCGTGCCAAAGCAGCTGCCGAGCATATCAAGGTTATTGTTCTGCAGAGACTCTTTAATACGGCTGACCATAAGTTTTCCCAGGCCTTGCTGCTGTCGCTCGGGATGAACGGCAATACGCATAATGCGGGCCATGGTCAGCGTGGCTGCCTGCTGGAAACCGGCATGGGTGCAAAGGGTTTGCGGTAAAAGATGACCCTTGGGGCGACGCCGGCCAGACCAGATCTCCTGAGCCAGTTCAGCCTCAAAACCACCCTCTATGCTGATCAATGCTGTAGCCAGCAGTTGCTCGCCCTGTTTCAGGGTGAACAGCCTGAGATCGTCACGATCCAGCAGGTAGCGAATATCTTCCGGGCGGGTCTGGTAGTGGGCATTGATCAATAGTCCGGTGATCTGGCCCAGCAAATCCTCGTGGTCCAGTAGGCTATGACGGCTGATTTCCTGAAAGATAAGGTTTTCCGTACTCACTTCAGACTGCTGTGAACCAGTAAAGTCACTAAAACTTGGTATATCCGCATTCAGCAGCAACAGCTGGTTAATCAGTTGTTCGGTTGGGTCATGTTCAGCCCAACGTACCGGTGTTGTGATCTGGCAGCGTTGCCACTTGGGCGTAACGCGATCCAGGGTTTTATGAAAGCGAATAGCAAAGCCTCGGCCGGTACCTTCATAGCCATGGATGGTGCTGGCAAATACAATGCGGGAATATTGCTTGAGCAGCCTGCTCAATAACGGTGCCGGTAGCGCAGCGGCTTCATCGACCAGCACCAGACTGGCTTCAACCGGGTTGCGAGCCAGTTCATCAGGAGCAATAAAGGTGAGTTCGCTGTTGTTGGCAACGATATGTCCTTTGCGAACCTTGAGGGCTTCAAGGCCACTAGCGGCATGTACAAACAGCGTATCGGTGGTTTTAAGGGAGGGACCAGTAACAACAATACGGAGCCCACTTTCCTGCATCATCAATTGTGCTGCGGCTATGCCTAAAGCTGCGGACTTCCCTCGTCCTCGATCTGCGGTCAATACCAGTGGGCGCCGACGATGGCCGGTCTTGACCCGTTTGATGGCCTCTACTGCTTGCTGTTGTTCGCGGGAGGCATAGGGCTGAGTACTCTCAATAGTGTAAGGTTTGACCTCAACTATATCTGGTTGCTGTACCAGACCTGTCTGTTGATCCCAGTGCAGAGCGGAATGGCTATTGAATAGAATCCGCTGTGATCGTTTAAGAAAACCGGAATCGCCTACCCATTGTCCTTTGTGAGGGCAGAGCAAAACCAGCAGACCTCCGCCTTTCACTGTGCCGGAAACAATGCCGAGATTGTCTGCCGGAATATCTTCGGTCAAATCCAGGTAGAGAGTGGAAACCGTCTGACCCAGATACTGGTTGGCTTTATTCCATCCCCTGCAGGTGATGCTGTCTGATAGAGACCAGTCAGTCCGGTTGCTGAACAGGGTTCCGGCCAGTGGTTCACCGTTGGGAAAGGTTGTTGCGGACAGGGCGGCGAGTTGCTGGGAGAGCCATTCCTGATCACCGGTCAGAATCAGTGGCAGCCGGTGGTTATATTGGCCGGCTGCCTGAAGATGGGCATGAAGAGTTTCAGAAAATGAAGACGTAGGCTGTGGGCACATACATGGCTATCCCTGTAACAAGTGCCCATTCTATCAGTTTCTCCAGAAAGACGGAGTCATCAGTACCAGTACAGTCAGGATTTCCAGTCGTCCCATCAGCATACCCACACTAAGGATCCATTTAGCGGCATCGGGCAGAGGAATAAAGTTACCGGCAGGACCAATAATGGAGCCAAGGCCCGGTCCGACATTGCTCACCGCCGTAATGGCACCGGTCATACTGGTAATTAAATCCAGACCAAGCGCAGACAGCAGCATGGTGATCAGGGCAATGAGCAGCCCGTAGAAGAAGCTGAAGGCGACAAGAGAGCGGAGAATATCATTGGTAATCTCCTGGCCGTTGTAGCGTTGCACCAGAAAGGCCCGGGGGTGAGAGGCTTGCTTTAACTGCAACTGCAGCAGCTTGAAGCCGATCTGGAAACGAAAAATTTTCATGCCGCCAGCGGTGGAGCCG
Organism: Parendozoicomonas haliclonae; assembly: GCF_900174585.1. GTDB lineage: Bacteria > Pseudomonadota > Gammaproteobacteria > Pseudomonadales > Endozoicomonadaceae > Sansalvadorimonas > Sansalvadorimonas haliclonae. The sequence goes on from NZ_FWPT01000005.1 coordinate 203,576, forward strand.
GAACAGCCACCGACAAACATCAGAAAGAAGAAGATAACAGTGGTGAACAGGCTCCAGGTGGCATAGTCGGTCAGTGCAAAGCCGGTGGTGCTCACCACCGAAGCGGTATTGAAAGCGACCAGGGTCAGGGCATGGAAGAACTGCCAGTCTTTCTCAAAAGTCAGCCATAAGGCCATAACAACCCAGAGCGCGACCATAAAACCGACCAGTGTCTGAACCTGACTATCTTCAAACAGGTCGGTGGTGTGGCCACGGGCAAATTTTACAAACAGGACAAAGGGCATGCTGCCCAGCAGCATAAACACGGTACCGTTCCAGTACACCCAGTAGCTTTTGAAATGGCCGATGGACGCATCCCAAGTTGAATAGCCACCAGTGGAGAGGGTGGTCATGGAGTGGTTGATGGCATCAAACCAGGTCATATCGCCGATCCAGTAACCCAAAGCACACAGCAGGGTCAAAGCCAGATAAGTGCCGACAATACGCTTGGCGATAGAGCCTGAGCGGGGCATGATCTTATCCGACCAGTCCGAGGATTCACTCTGGAACAGGCGCATGCCGCCCACTTTCAGAAACGGCAGAATGGCTACCGCCATCACGATAAAACCGATGCCACCCAGCCATTGCAGCAGCGAGCGCCACAAGAGGATGCCACGATCAACCTGATCCAGACCGGCAATCACCGTAGAACCGGTGGTGGTAATGCCGGACATGGTTTCAAAGAATGAGTCGGTAAAGCTCATATCTTCCACAAACATAAACGGCAGAGCGCCAAAGGCACTCACCGCCATCCAGCAGATGGTGGTCAGCAAAAAGATCTGGCGGGGATCAAGCCGGAACAGGGTAAACCGGGTGCTCATGGAGCAGACGCCACCGCAGACAAAAGTCACAATGGCGGCTTGGAAGAAACCGGCCCCTCCACCTTCTTCGGCAATCAGATCATAGGTGCCGGGGATGACCATCACCACACCCAGCAACATCAGAAACAGACCGACAACGTAAAGGACCGGTTTAATATTCATTGGTCAGAGTAATGCACTACAAACAGAACAGCGTAGTCTCATTCAGACAAATGGCTGTGTAATTAAGTGCTTATACGTGTCTGCTCAGGGTTTAGGTGGTTCGGTGAGCAGATTAATCAAGGCCTGCCCGGCGTTGGAGAGTGTACGGTCTCGGTGGTGGATATAACCCAGCTGTCGGTTAATACGAATCTGTTTGGGGGTAATGTCCTGCACATCATCGCTGAGCATGGTGGCCGGCAGGACGCTCCAGGCCAGTCCGATACTCACCATCATCTTCAGGGTTTCCAGGTAATTGGATTCCATCAGCACATCAAGACTTAATCCCAGTTGCTGGAAATAACCGGTGACGATCTTCTTGGTAAAGGTATTCTCTCCCGGGAAAACGCCGGGGTAGGCACTGATATCGGTAAGCGACGGTTGCCGAATACGGGCCAGAGGGTGATCCCGGGCCACCATAAAGATCAGGGGATCGTCCCAGACCGGTTCGGATATCACTCTTTCATCATTGCGCTGGGGGGCCAGTGTGACGATGCCCAGTTCGATATCACCACGCTGAACGGCACTGTACGCCCATTCGGAATCAACAAACTGAATATCCAGAGAGACGCCCGGGTAGTTGAGACTAAAGGCTTTCAGGACCTCGGGAAGACGATGCAGGCCGATATGGTGGCTGGTGGCCATACGCAGGCGTCCGGAGATTTCGCCGGACAGGTTAGATAGTGCCTGCCGGGTGTCGTCGATATCCTGAAGAATCAATCGTGCACGCTCCATCAGGACCTGGCCGGCTTCGGTCAGGGTTACGCTCCGACCAATACGATCAAACAGGCGTACATCCAGCTGACCTTCCAGCTGGGCAATCCGTTTGCTGACCGCAGGTTGGGTGAGATGGAGTTTATCCCCGGCCAGAGAGAAAGAACCGGTCTCGGCGACCGCCAGGAAGGCAATCAGGTTCTGGCTGTCCATCAGTGACTCCAGGTGCTAAGAGTTGAAAATCCTACAACTTTTCAGGGTTGTTGTTCGTCGGGCTTACTATTTCTGAGCTATTTCTTAGTTATTCCTGTTGGTAATCCAAACTATCAAAAAGATGAATTTGTTTTATCTGTAAGCGTGGCATAGGATGCAGGCTAATAACAAGAAATAACAATTTAAAGTCGTGTTACGGTCGGTTGTAGAAGCGGTTGCAGTCGGTTGTAAAAGTCAGGCAGGAGCAGATAATGGCGGGTAGAACTCTTTACGACAAACTCTGGGATGACCATCTGGTGAAAAGCCGGGATGATGGCTCTGCTCTGCTTTATATTGATCGTCACCTTCTGCACGAAGTTACCTCTCCGCAAGCCTTTGAAGGTCTGCGGATTGCCGGTCGTCAGCCCTGGCGGATCAATGCCAATCTGGCCACGCCAGACCATAACGTACCGACCACCCTGAATGAACGTAATGCCGGGATTGAAGGTATTGTCGATCCGGTCTCCCGGATTCAGGTACAGACTCTGGATGATAATTGCGATGAGTTCGGTATTACCCAGTACGCCATGGGGGATGTCCGCCAGGGTATCGTTCATGTAGTAGGCCCGGAGCAGGGTGCCACTCTGCCGGGTATGACCGTGGTCTGTGGTGATTCCCATACCGCGACTCACGGAGCGTTCGGTGCGCTGGCTCACGGTATCGGCACATCGGAGGTGGAGCATGTTTTGGCTTCCCAGTGTCTGGTGGCCAAAAAAATGAAAAATATGCGGGTGCGGGTGGAAGGTAAGCTCGGCCGTGGCGTGACTGCCAAGGATATTGTTCTGGCCGTCATCGGCGAGATTGGTACCGCTGGTGGTACCGGTTGTGCCATCGAGTTTGCCGGTACCGCGCTCGAAGACCTGTCTATGGAAGGGCGGATGACGATCTGCAATATGGCGATCGAAGCTGGTGCACGGGTCGGGCTGGTGGCCGTTGATAACACCACGATTGATTATATCCGTGGCAAACCGGGTGCTCCGAAAGGCGCAGACTGGGATGCGGCGGTGAACTACTGGCATACCCTGCATTCTGATGTGGATGCGGTGTTTGACCATGAAGTGATTCTGGATGCGGCAGCCATTGAGCCGCAGGTGACCTGGGGCACCTCCCCGGAAATGGTGGCTCCGGTGGGGGCTTCAGTTCCCGATCCTGATCAAGAAGCGGATGCGACCCGAGCTGATGGGATTCGTCGTGCCCTGCAATATATGGGGCTGAGCGCCGGACAGGCGTTAACCTCTATTCAGCTGGATCGTGTTTTTATCGGTTCGTGCACCAACTCCCGGATTGAAGACCTGCGTGAAGCCGCAGCTGTCGTGAAAGGCCGTAAGGTGGCGGAAACCATCAAGGAAGCCATTGTGGTGCCTGGTTCCGGACTGGTAAAGCAGCAGGCGGAAGCGGAAGGTCTGGACAAGATCTTTATCGAAGCTGGCTTGCAGTGGCGTGAGCCCGGCTGTTCCATGTGTCTGGCGATGAATGCGGATCGTCTGGGCGAAGGTGAGCACTGTGCTTCAACTTCCAACCGTAACTTTGAAGGCAGGCAGGGTTTTGGCGGGCGTACCCATCTGGTCAGTCCGGCCATGGCGGCTGCAGCCGCAGTCACCGGGTATTTTGTTGATGTGCGTGAATTGATGGGGGATGCAGCATGAAGGCATTAACTGTACATCAGGGGCTGGTTGCGCCATTGGATCGTGCCAATGTCGATACCGATATGATCATTCCTAAGCAGTTTCTGAAATCCATCAAGCGCACCGGATTTGGCAAGAACCTGTTTGATGAGCTGCGTTATCTGGATGTGGGTGAGGCCGACCAGGATTGCAGTGGCCGTCCGCTGAATCCTGACTTTGTGTTGAATCAGCCACGTTATAAAGATGTCTCTATCTTGTTGGCCCGGCAGAACTTCGGTTGTGGCTCCAGCCGTGAGCACGCGCCCTGGGCATTGGAAGACTATGGCTTCCGCTGTGTGATCGCCCCCAGCTTTGCAGATATTTTCTATAACAACTGTTTCAAGAATGGTCTGTTGCCGATCGTTCTGTCTGAGCAGCAGGTGGATGATCTGTTTGCGGCCTGTCAGACCGAAGAAGGTTTCAATCTGACCGTAGATCTGGAACGTCAGGTGGTGGTGACCCCCGGTGGTGATGAGCTGAGTTTTGAGATCGACCCATTCCGTAAGGAGTGCCTGTTGAAAGGGCTGGATGAGATCGGCCTGACTCTGCAGGAAGAAGACACAATTCGTGCCTTTGAAAACAAGCATCAGAAGAAATTCCCGTGGCTGTTTCAAGAGCTGGCGTAAAGGGTAATAGGGAAGAGGGGAAAGAAAGCATGAAAAAGGTTCTGGTTTTACCGGGTGACGGTATTGGTACCGAAATTGTTGCCCAGGGTGTACGGGTTCTGGATGCGGTTAAACAGAAGTTTGGCCTGCAGATCGAGACTGATCACGCCTTGATTGGTGGTTCAGCGATTGATGCCACGGGTGTTCCCCTTCCTGATGAAACGCTGAATAAAGCCCGAGCTGCTGATGCGATTTTGCTGGGCGCTGTTGGTGGCCCTAAGTGGGATGATCTGGATATGGCGGTACGCCCGGAGAAAGGTCTTCTGGGTATTCGCTCCCAGCTGGAGCTGTTTGGCAATCTGCGTCCGGCCATTCTCTACCCGCAGCTGGCTGATGCTTCCACCCTGAAATCTGAGGTGGTGAGCGGGCTGGATATTCTGATTGTGCGTGAGCTGACCGGTGGTATTTATTTTGGTCAGCCCCGCGGCATCCGCACACTGGAGAATGGTGAACGGGAAGGTTTCAATACTTACGTCTACAGCGAATCAGAAATTGAACGTATTGGTCGGGTGGCTTTTGAGGCGGCTCAGAAGCGCGGTGGCAAGCTGTGCTCCGTCGATAAGCACAATGTACTGGAAGTGACTGTTCTGTGGCGTGAGGTGATGGACCGGCTGGCACCGGAGTATCCGGATGTCGAACTCTCCCATATGTATGTTGATAATGCCGCCATGCAGCTGGTTCGGGCGCCAAAACAGTTCGATGTGATGGTGACCGGTAATATGTTTGGCGATATTCTGTCCGACTGTGCCGCCATGCTGACCGGTTCCATCGGGATGCTGCCTTCTGCGTCTCTGGATGCCAACAATAAGGGTATGTATGAGCCGGTGCATGGTTCTGCTCCGGATATTGCCGGTCAGGATCTGGCGAATCCGCTGGCCACCATTCTCTCTGTTGCGATGATGCTGCGTTACTCCCTGAATGAAGTGGCAGCGGCAGATGCGATTGAGCAGGCGGTCAGCAAGGTGCTGGATGCCGGTATTCGTACCGGTGACATCTGGTCAGAGGGTTGTGAGAAAGTCGGCACTCAGGCAATGGGTGATGCTGTGGTTCAGGCCTTGAATGAACTGTCACTGAATGGGGAAGACGCGTGAATAAGGTTGGATTGATCGGCTGGCGGGGCATGGTGGGCTCCGTCTTGATGCGGCGTATGGCGGATGAGGGTGATTTTGCCCATATAGAGCCCGTGTTCTTCACCACCTCCCAGGCTGGCCAGGCTGGTCCTGCACACCTGATCGGGCCGGATGCCAAGGTTCCGGCTCTGAAGAGTGCTTATGACATCGATGAACTGGCGGGCATGGATATTATTATCTCCTGCCAGGGCGGTGATTTTACCGGTGAGGTTTATCCAAAGCTGCGAGCGGCCGGCTGGAATGGCTACTGGATTGATGCTGCCTCCAAGCTGCGTATGGACGACAGTGCAGTGATTGTTCTTGATCCGGTCAACCGTCCGGTGATCAATCGTGCTCTGAACGATGGCATCAAGACCTATGTGGGTGGCAACTGTACAGTGAGTTTGATGCTGATGGGCCTGGGCGGTCTGTTTACCGAAGGGCTGGTGGAGTGGACTTCCGCCATGACTTACCAGGCCGCCAGTGGTGGCGGTGCCCGTCATATGCGCGAACTGCTTAATGGTATGGGCGTGGTTCGTGACAGTGTTGCCGCTGAACTGGCTAATCCGGCATCGGCCATTCTCGAAATCGACCGCAAGGTTACCGCAACCCTGCGTGGTGGTATGGATACGCCAGAGTTTGGTGTCCCTCTGGCTGGCAGCCTGATCCCTTATATCGACAGTCAGCTGGATAATGGTCAGAGCCGGGAAGAGTGGAAGGCTCAGGTTGAGAGCAACAAGATTCTGGGTTCGGATCAGATTATTCCGGTTGATGGAATCTGTGTCCGTGTTGGAGCTATGCGCTGCCATTCCCAGGCGCTGACTTTGAAGCTGAAGCGCGATCTGCCTTTGGCGGATATCGAAGCGCTGATTGGCGAAGCCAATGATTGGGTAAAATTTGTACCCAATGACCGACAGGCTTCCATGGAGCAGCTGACTCCGACTGCGGTAAGCGGTTCCCTGACCATTCCAGTTGGCCGGGTACGTAAGATGAATATGGGGCCGGAATATATCTCTGCCTTTACCGTTGGCGACCAGCTTTTGTGGGGGGCGGCCGAGCCTCTGCGCCGGATGCTGAATATTATTCTGGGCAAGCTGTAGCTTTCTCGTTTAAGAAAATTAAACCGCCAGTGATTTACGTCACTGGCGGTTTTTTATTACGGAGACTCAGTGCTGGGGCAGTCGTTAATTCTGTTTCTGACTTTTGAGTAGGAGTTCAGTTTTCAACCGGTGGTTTTCTTCGATAGAAACAATGGCTGCAAAAATCCCTGAAATAAGAAAGGCAAGAATTGAAAGGATCAGGAAAAGGTATCCTGATGTGTTTAGGATTTGCAGCCAGAGGCTGGTCAGCGGAAAGAACAGGCTGGCAACAGAGCAAGCCATTGAGGCAAGAAACAGGGCAGCCATAAACATGCCAAAGCCGGCGAAGATGCGGGCAATGAGCAGAACGAGTGAGAGGTTTTTCGATTTCAGGTTCTTATAAGGCTTCATTATTATTTGGACTCGAATAGAGAGGCTACGGCTGAAAACTAATACATAGCGGCAATATCTAATGATAACTGTCGTTTTATTTTATAAAAGATAATTGAGTGCTGTTCAAATCGTACCGGTGACATTGAGGTGTTTGGAACTGACAGAAGAGTGTATGGATTTGATCTCTTTGCATCCAAACCCTGCAGCCTTTAAAGTTACGCCATTTCTTCAAGAGCTGTCTTTCTATGTCTCTCTCCGAACACGCTGCACTTGTTCTGGTTGGTGCTGATACCTTTGCCGGTGAGGCTGCGCTGAATCTTCTGGCTGATATCCCGAGCGTAGAAAAAGTGACTGCGCTGAGTGCCAGTCCGGCAGATGATGCCACCGTTGAATTTTCCGGGGACTCTGTTCAGATTGAATCTCTGGCGGATTTTCGTTTTCAGGCGGGTCAGCTGGTGTTGTGTGTCGGTAATGCCTTGCTGGCAGAGCAGGCGATCCAGATGGCAGGTGATGCTGGTGCGCTGGTCATTGATGCCACTTCATTCACACGCAGTCAGCAGTATGCTGAGCTGGTTCATCCACGTATCAACAGTGAAGCACTGATGTCACTCAGTCAGAACGGTGTGGTGGCTGTGCCGGGTGATGTTGGCATGGTGGTCGCTCCGGTGGTGCGGGCACTCCGCCAGCTGGGTGGTGTGGCTCGGGTTGATTTGAACTGCAGCCTGTCTGTCAGTGGTGCCGCCGATGAACGTGGTGTTAGTGAGCTGGCTTCGCAAACCAATCGTCTGCTGAATGGCCTGCCTGCGGAGCATGAAGTTTTCCAGGATCAGGTGGCATTCAATCTTCTGCCGGGATTTTTCCATCAGCAGGGTGACGCCCAGACTGCGGCCCGTGAGATTGTTGAGCTGGCCGGTCATGAAGGACTGCCGGTTCATGTCAGCAGTATTGTTGCTCCGGTATTTTATGGGCAGATCATTCGCATGAGTGTCACCCTGGAGTGGCCGGTCAGCGAAGGTGAAGTCATGGATGTGCTGGAGTCTGTTCCGGGTCTGGTCATTATTCAGGATCAGGAAGAGTTTCTGACTCCGGTTGCTCTGGTTAGTCGTGACGATGAAGAACGTCAGCAGGTTTTCCTGGGTGGTTTGGCGACATCCGACGTTCAGGATAATGTGCTGAATATGTGGATTGTGTCTGATAATGCCCGTTCAGGTGCTGTTTATGGTGCAGTTAAGCTCTATCAGCAGTTGATTAGCGAGTTTCTGCAGTGATAACTTATCATACGTATCTGTCAGTGGATCAATACTGGCAATTTTGTCTTTTAGTCTGATGCGTATTTGTACAACTGCATCAGCCAAGGGAAGAAAGCCTCTCGGTTGGCGGTAATCATTGCCCGGACATTGTTTCATCTTAGTGATGAAGGTAAGGCGCAGGGGGATAGGGCAGACACAAACAGTCTGCCCACACCGGCACTTAACCAGGACCGGTTTGGGTAATAACAAAAAAGGATAGGGGATATATGTTACGCAAGCTGGCAGCAGCCATAGCCATTGCGGGCGGCATGGGCAGCATGATGGCCTCCACATCAGCCCATGCACTGGGATTGGGTGAGATTGAGCTGGACTCGGCTCTGAATCAACCCCTGAAAGCCGATATAGAACTGGTAGAACTGCGTGATCTGACCGCAGCAGAAATTCTTCCAAACCTTGCGACGCGGGACGACTTTGATCGGGCCGGTGTCGAACGTCCTTATTTTCTCTCGAAGCTGCGCTTTGAAACGGTGACCCGTGATGATGGCTCTGTCTATATCCGGGTCAGCAGTCGTCAGCCGGTTATTGAGCCTTATCTGAATTTCCTGGTGGAAGTGCATTGGCCAAATGGCCGTCTGCTGCGCGAGTACACGTTGTTACTGGATCCCCCATCCTTCAGTGACTCTGTTGTCAAAGGCGTAGCCGGTACCCCGCCAAAAACCGTCACTGCCGGAGAGCCTGAAAAAGCCGCTGCACCAGAAGTGGCTGCAGCGCCGGTATTGAATTCCCGCATTCCACAGGCGCAGCCTGAAACGTCCGGTGCGACTGGCAGCACCTATCGTGTTAAGAAAGACGACACTCTCTGGGAGGTCGCACTCAATACCCGTCCAGGTCGAGATGTCAGCCCGATTAAAATGATGGCTGCGTTGCAGCAGCAGAACCCATCCGCATTTATTAAAGGCAATATCAACCTGCTCAAGCAGGGTTCCCTGCTAACCATTCCTGACCGCAGTGCTATTGAGGCGATGGATGCTTCCGCCGCTGCACAGAATGTTTCCAATCAGAACAAGGAGTGGAAAAGCGGCCAGGTACAGGTGGATGCCACCCGTCAAACCGAAGTCCGCGAAACGGCCCGTGGTGTGGTTGAAGATGATCGTCTGAGCATTGTTTCCGGTAGTACCGGTGATAATGGCGAAGGCGCTGATCAGGGTGATGGCAACAGTGCCGGTGGTTCCGCTCGTGAGCTGGAAGACGCTCTGATCATCAAGCAGGAGCAGCTTGATAGTCTGTCCCGTGAAAATACAGATCTGAAAGATCGTCTGGGTGATCTGGAGGAACAGATTGCCACCCTTGAACGTCTGGTGACGTTGAAGAATGATCAGCTGGTAGCTGCCCAGACGCTGGCTGATGAAAATGCCCTGGCTGCCAATGCGAATAACGGTGGCGCTGCTACGGATGCCAAGCCGGCAGAAGAGATTGATTACAACTTTAGCGATGGTCAGGAAGTCGCTGATGCCGGTGCTGAGGTTGCAGTAACACCGGCTGGTGGCCCGCCAGCTCAGGAACCTGCGAAAGCTGCTAAGCCGAAAACACCTCCGCCTCCGCCACCACCAGCTCCGGAACCAGGCTTCCTCGATAAGCTGCTGGCGAATCCGTTGTACCTTGGCGGTGGTGCCGCAGTCCTGCTGTTGCTGGGTCTGTTGGGTGTTGTTGCCAAGCGTCGTCGTGATGCTGAGCCTGAAGACGACAGTGATAACACGCCTTCGCCAATGCCGACCGACTCCGGTGATCTGGCGGATGAGCTCCCGGAAGCAGATGATCTGTTTGCCGACAGCACTTCCGACGCTGATGCAGCGCAGGATCAGGATGAGCCTGATCTGGATATTGATAAGTCCCTGCTGGATCCTCAGGGTGGTGTGGCTCCTGAAACCGCAGATGCACTGGGTGAAGCGGATATCTACATTGCTTATGGTCGTTATGATCAGGCGGCAGAGTTGCTGAATCAGGCGATTGCCGCTGAGCCAGAGCGTGCTGATCTGCGCATTAAACAGCTGGAGGTTTTGGCTGAATTGCAGGATGCGGAAGGTTTCGTGACTCAGGAGATGGCGCTGAAAGATCAGGGTAGCTCCGAAGGTGTCAACCGCGCTGCTGAACTGCGCGGTCGCTTCCCGGCTGAGGCTCTGGCTGCTGTGGCCGCCACTACTGTTGTGACTGCAGTTGCTGCGGAAGCTCAGGCCGCTGATCCGGTTGATTCTGATATCGATATGACCGAGTTCGATGCCATGGCGGCAGAGGAAGGTTTGGAGTTTGATCTCCCGGATGTTGATCTGACTGAAGAACCAGCTGCCGAAGTCTCTAATGATGAAGATGATGACTTCGGTCTTGATTTTGGTGATCTTGAAGCCGAGCTGGATGATCAGCTGACCGATATGGCTACTGATTCAGAGACCCAGTCGGTTGATAATGAAGCCCTGGAATTTGGCGATATCGAGCTGGAAGGTCTGGAGCAGGATCTTGATGCCGAACTGGCTGAAGAGCCTGAAGCGACCGTTGAAGCTGATAGTAACGATCTGCCGGATCTCGAGTTTGATATTGCTCTGGATGATGCTGAGCTGGACGTTGCCGATGAGACTGCCGCACCTGTGGCTGAAGAGCCGGTAACTGAGGCTGATGCTGAATCGGTATCCGACTTCGATAGCGAACTGGAACAGCTGGATGCCGAGCTGGCTGATCTGTCTGTTGATATGGATCAGGCCGAGATCGACAAGGCACTGGCTCCGGAAGAAACTGCTGAAGTCGCTGCCGAGCCTGAGGCCGAAGAGGTTGCCGAGCCGTCCGCTGAGCTCTCCCTTGATGACCTTGATCACGATCTGGATATCGAGTTTGAAAGCTCTGACCTGGAAGGTCTGGACGAAGCCGAGCCAGAAGTGGCTTCTGTAGAAGTGGAAGAGGCTCCTGTAGTGGAAGCGGTTGAGGATGCCGAACCAGCAGCGCCAGCCACTGATGCACTGGAAACGGCTCTGGCTGATCTGGGCGATGTTGATGCGGACGGCGATCTCGGTCAGATGGAAGAGGACTTTGCCTTCCTGAATGAGACCGATGAAACTGCGACAAAGCTTGATCTGGCTCGCGCCTATATGGAAATGGGTGACGAAGAGGGTGCGAAAGATATCCTTGACGAAGTTTCCCGCGAAGGTAGTGAAGCCCAGCAGGCGGAAGCCCGTGAGCTGATAGGGAAGATGGGCAGCTGATCGCTGTTTCGGATTCTCATACAAAAAAGGCTGGTATATTATACCGGCCTTTTTTTATGGCCTTTTGGGTGGTTTGTGATTATGCGTGATACAGACGGAACGGATACGCTTGCAGGTGAGCAGGAGCCCGTGAAGGACGGGGTGGCCGAGCAGCCTGTTTACCGGTTTGCCGCCTGTATTGAGTATGATGGCTCCAGTTATCATGGCTGGCAGAGTCTGAAGAGTGGTCTGCCGACTGTGCAGGCGGCGGTGGAGTCGGCGATTGGCAGGGTTGCCAATCATCCGATCTCTGTCGTCTGTGCTGGCCGGACCGATGCCGGCGTACATGGCAGTCATCAGATTATCCACTTTGATACCACTTCGGTGCGGGATTTAAGAGGCTGGGTTTACGGCACCAACACCCATTTGCCTGATGCTATTGCCATGCGCTGGGTGAAGCCGGTTTCCGAGGCGTTTCATGCACGCTTCTCAGCACTGGCCAGACGTTACCGCTACGTGATATATAACAATTCTATTCGTCCTGCGCATCTCAGTAAGGGGGTGACCTGGAATTACCGGCCCCTGGATGTGGAGCGAATGCGTGAAGCGGGGCAGTATCTGGTAGGAACCCATGATTTTAACTCCTACCGGGCGGTTCAGTGTCAGGCGAAAAGCCCGGTACGCACCATTGAGCATCTTGAGCTGAACCGTTATGGTGATCTGATCGTGATGGATGTGAAAGCCAATGCCTTTCTTCACCATATGATCCGTAATATCGCCGGTGTGTTAATGGCTATTGGTACCGGTAAGCGGGAGCCAATCTGGGCCAAAGAGGTGCTGGATGCCCGTGACCGTAAAGCCGGAGGCGTAACAGCTGCACCATGGGGACTGTATTTTGTCGATGTCCTCTATCCGGATGAGTTTGAATTGCCCCGGGAGCCATTAGGCCCTTCTTTTGTGACGGCGTTGATGGATTCCTAGGGAGCAGACATCCCGTATGAGCATAACAGCGGCTGGCATAGGATCAGCCGCACAGGGAGTAAATCATGCTATTGGGGAAGCAGGCCAACTCCGTTCATGGAGTGGCAGTCAAGGTGAAAGTCTGTGGGCTGCGTGAAGTAGAGCATGCTGAGGCGGCCGTAGATAATGGTGCGGATGCGATTGGGCTGATGTTTTATGCCCCCAGCCCTCGCCATATTTCCAATGAGGAAGGCGCCGCAATCAGCAAGGCTGTTAAAGGGAAGGCCTCCCGTGTAGGCGTCTTCGTTAATCCCGAGCCCGACTATCTGCAGCAGGTGCTGGCTGATGTGGAACTGGATATTCTGCAGTTCCATGGTGATGAAGATGATGACTTCTGCGAGCAGTGGGGATTGCCATGGATCAAGGCGGTGCGGGTCGCCGGCAGTACCGATGTGGAGGCCGAGCTGGCACGCTGGCCCAATGCCTCCGCGTTTTTGCTGGATGCCTATACCCCGGACGCCTATGGTGGTACGGGAGAAGCATTTGATTGGCGGTTGTTCCCGAAAGAGCAGAACAAGCCGCTGATTCTGGCCGGGGGCTTGAACCCCGGCAACGTGGCACAGGCTGTGGCCACGGTTTCCCCCTGGGCTGTCGACGTTTCGAGCGGCGTTGAAAGTGCCAGGGGTATAAAGGACGAAGCCCTGATCAAGGGTTTTCTAAATGAGGTCAAAAATGTCCGTTGATAACAGAGGAACTGCGCCAGAGGCTTATCATCAGCCCGATGAGCGTGGGTTTTTTGGGGATTTCGGGGGCCGGTTTATTCCGGAAACCCTGATGCCAGCCATTCAGGAACTGACAGAAGCGTTTGAAACGTTTATTAAAGATCCTGAGTTTATGGAAGAATTTGATCGGGATCTGGCCCACTTTGTTGGCCGCCCGTCACCACTCTATCATGCAGAGCGATGGTCCCGTGAGCTCGGCGGGGCGCAGATCTATCTCAAGCGTGAAGATCTGAACCATACCGGTGCTCATAAAATTAATCATGCCGTTGGCCAGATTCTGTTGGCCAAGCGTATGGGCAAGAAGCGCATCATTGCTGAAACTGGTGCCGGTCAGCACGGCGTAGCAACGGCAACGGTTGCTGCCCGTCTGGGCCTTGAGTGTGTCGTTTATATGGGGGCCAAAGATGTAGAGCGTCAGGCAGCCAATGTTTACCGTATGAAGCTGCTGGGTGCGACCGTTGTGCCGGTTGAAAATGGCTCACGTACCCTGAAAGATGCGATCAACGCCACCCTGCGCGACTGGGTCAGCAATGTTGACGACACCTTCTATCTGTTGGGTACGGTTTGTGGTCCGCATCCGTTCCCGAAAATGGTGCGCACCTTCCAGAGTGTGGTAGGTCGTGAAGCCCGTCGTCAGATCGTCGAGATGACTGGCCGCCTGCCGGATGCCCTGGTGGCCTGTGTCGGCGGTGGCTGTAATGCCATTGGTCTGTTTACGCCGTTTATCGATGATAAAGACGTCAAACTCTACGGTGTGGAAGCCGGTGGTGAAGGTGTTGAATCCGGCAAGCATGCGGCCCGTTTCAGTGACGGTCGCAAGGGTGTTCTGCAGGGTAATCGTACCTTTATTATGTGCGATGATGCCGGCCAGATTACTGAAAGCCATTCTGTATCTGCGGGTCTGGACTATCCGGGTGTGGGGCCTGAGCATGCCTGGCTGCACGAAATTGGTCGTGCGGAGTATCCGTACGCGACCGATGTTGAAGCGCTGCAGGCGTTCCATGATCTGACCCGTCTTGAGGGTATTATTCCCGCGCTGGAGAGTAGTCATGCTCTGGCCTATGCCACCAAGCTGGCACCAACCATGGGTCCGGATCAGAGCATTATCGTGAACCTGTCAGGTCGCGGTGATAAGGATATGCATACTGTTGCCGCCATTGACGGCATCACGTTGTAAGGGAGAGTGGACTGATGACTGTACAACAACACTCTTTCTCGACCCGTCCGGACAGCAAGCGCATTGATGCCTGCTTTGCCCGCCTGCAGGCGGAAGGCCGGAAGGGTTTGATTCCTTACGTGACCGCCGGTGATCCTCATCCTGATGTGACCGTGCCGCTGATGCATGCGATGGTTGAAGCGGGTGCAGATATTATCGAGCTGGGTATTCCGTTCTCTGACCCGGTCGCCGATGGCCCGGTTATTGAGCTGGCGCATCAGCGTGCTGTGTCACAGGGTGTTACACTTGCTGACGTTCTGGTAATGGTTACAGAGTTCCGAAAGAAGGATAATGTAACTCCTGTAGCTCTCATGGGGTATTTGAACCCTGTCGAGATTATGGGCTACGACGAATTTGCAACCCGCGCTGCAGTTGCGGGTGTAGATGCGTTGCTGACGGTGGATGTGCCACCGGAAGATGCAGACTTCCTGGTAGAGCCAATGCGTAAAGCAGGGCTGGAAGCGATCTTCCTGGTGTCTCCGAATACCGCCGATGAGCGAATTACCGGCATTACCCGGGTGGCAGGCGGTTATATCTATTACGTCTCCATCAAAGGCATTACCGGAGCCGGTGGTCTGGATACCGATGCGGTGTCCCGCCGGGTGGCCCATGTGAAGAGCATGACGCCATTACCGGTCTGTGTGGGCTTTGGTATTCGTGACGGGGAATCCGCAGCAGCGCTCAGTAAAACGGCAGACGCAGTGATTGTCGGTACGGCCCTGGTTCAGGAGCTGGCTTCCCATGAGAAACCAGCCGACGCTATCGCAGCGGTAGCGGCCAAGGTGGCTGATATGCGTACGGCCATGGATAGATAATTGTTGGCTGTCAGTTCCATGTGTTTCGGGGCTGGCAGCCCCGGAACACATGTGCACTGGAATATACGTGCAAATGTATAGCACAGAATGAGAGATAGTCATGAGCGGCAGCTGGCTGGATAAACTTGTACCTTCGCTTTCCCGTTCCTCGCGCCAGACCGGCAAGAGCAACGTGCCGGAAGGTCTATGGAAAAAGTGCGTGAAGTGTGAGGCGGTTCTGTACCGTCCTGAACTGGAACGCAACATGGATGTCTGCCCCAAGTGTGAGCACCATATGCGTGTTCCCGCCCGCCAGCGTCTGGAGTGGTTGCTGGGTGACAGCCGGGAAGAATTGTTCGCCGATCTGGAACCGGTTGACCGCCTGAAGTTCAAGGACAGCAAAAAATATAAGGATCGTCTCAGTCAGGCTCAGAAGGATACCGGCGAGAAAGATGCCCTGATCTGTATGAAGGGTTCTCTCGATGGTCTGGATGTGGTGACGGCAGCCTTTGAGTTCTCGTTTATGGGTGGCTCCATGGGTACCGTGGTTGGCGAGAAGTTTGTGCGCGCCGGCGAGTATTGCCTGGAACACCGTATTCCGCTGGTCTGTTTCTCCGCCAGTGGTGGTGCCCGTATGCAGGAGGCACTGTTCTCCCTGATGCAGATGGCCCGCACCAGTGCCGTACTGGAGAAAATGAAGCAGGCTGGTATTCCTTATATCTCGGTACTGACCGACCCTGTTTACGGTGGTGTATCGGCGAGTCTGGCAATGCTGGGTGATCTGAATATTGCCGAGCCGCGTGCTCTGGTTGGCTTTGCCGGCCCTCGGGTTATTGAACAGACCGTACGTGAAAAACTGCCGGAAGGTTTCCAGCGCAGTGAATTCCTGCTGGAGCATGGTCAGGTAGATATGATTGTTCATCGTCATCAGATGAAAGAGACACTGACCCGTTTGCTTAAGCGAATGACCGGTACTCATCAGCCAGCACAGCTGACTGCCGGTACGGATGCTGAGTTCACTGCCGAGTAATTGGTTCCCTGTTCCGGGATAAGGGTTGAAAATGGTGCGGTTTCACGGTACTAAAGTGCGGTCATTTCTTTGCTGCGCTGGTTGCTGATGAACGCCAACGAGACTTCTTATCCCGAATCCCTTTCTGCCTGGCTCGCCTTTCTCGAAGCCCGACGTCCTGAGCATCAGATGGCGCTGGGGCTTGAGCGAGCTGATCGGGTTGCCTGCAAGCTGCTTCCTGCCAGTTTCTTTAACGAACAACGTGAAATCCAAGTCATTACTGTTGGGGGCACCAACGGTAAGGGCAGTACCGTCGCAACCCTTTCTGCGCTGTTAAAGGCGGCCGGTATCCGTTTTGGTGCCTGGACCTCTCCCCATATCCAGCTGTTTAACGAGCGGATTCGTATTGATGGCGAGATGGTGGCTGACGAATTGATCAGCGATTCATTTGCCCGTATCGAGCAGCAGCGTGGTGATGACTATCTCAGCTACTTTGAATTTGGTGCGTTGGCGGCTCTGGATATCTTTGTTCGCGAAGCCGTTGAGGTGATTGTGCTGGAAGTAGGGCTGGGTGGTCGCCTGGATGCGGTCAATATTGTTGATGCTGATGTCAGCATTGTGACCACCGTCGATCTGGATCATCAGGCCTGGCTTGGTGACACCATTGAGAAGATTGCCTATGAGAAGGCCGGTATTTTTCGCAGTGGCCGTCCGGCGATCTGTGGTGAGTATCAACCGGCAAGCAGTCTGACTGGTTATATCGCCGAGATTGGTGCGCTGGAGCTGCGCCGAGGCCAGGCTTTCGAGCTGGATGAGAGTCATCTGGCTGAGAATGTTATGGCTTTCCACTGTGATCAGGCTAATGGTGATAAGCGCACCATTTCCAACCTGCCGGTTCCTAATCTACCGCTGACCAGTGTTGCCTGTGCGCTGGAAGCTTTTTTGTGGCTGTATCCTGAAACTGCTGATTCGGTCATTCATACAGGCATGGAAAACAGTCGTCTGGAAGGGCGGTGTCAGACGGTCACGGCCCGCAATGCTGCCGGTGAAGAAGTGACTGTGCTGCTGGATGTTGCCCATAACCCTCAGGCTGCACGTTATCTTGCTGACAAGCTCCAGTCTTTGTCTGAGCCGGTTGCGGTGCTGGGCATGCTTAACGATAAGGATCTTGAAGGTGTGCTGCAGCCTTTGGCAGGACTATTCAAACATTGGCATGTGGCGACCGTGGATTTTCCGGCACGGGCGCGGGACGGTGTTGAGTTACAACAGGCTTTATCCGATATGGGCGAACAGGTTGCTGGTTATGGCTCAGTTGCCGAGGCGTTGCACTCCGCTGTTGATCAGGCTTCTGCCGGGCAGACTGTCGTGGTGTTTGGCTCTTTCCATACCGTGGGTGAAGCGTTGGCAGCCTTATCCTGAATGTCGCTGGGGCAGGGCGGTGGCATGGGATTCGTGGATCGAATTGCACGTCAGGTTCGACAGCCCGTCTTGCCCCTCGGTACAATGGGTACATTGGATGTGTGGGTTCCGCCTGGAACCAGAGGTGATTGATAGATGGAACGAACACGTTTGCAAAGGCTGACCGGGGCAGTGGTGTTGATAGCCGCCGCTGTGATCCTGTATCCGGTGCTCTTTACCTCGGAGCAGGCCGATGAATCCCTGAACCTGACCATTCCGGAGCCACCACCGGCGCCTGAGATTCCAGAGTATGTCGAACAGATCAACCGACCTCTGGCGATTCCGGAAGAACCGGCGGATTTTGAGCCACCACCGGAAGTTGCTGCAGAAAGCACCTCGCCTTCTGGCGTTGAGAAAACACCTCCTACCCTTGATACCGAAGGTCTGCCGATCAGCTGGACACTGCAGCTGGCTGCTTTTTCTCAGGCTGATAATGCCAATGTACTGCAGGACAAGCTGCGCAAGGATGGTTATCGGGCCTACACCCGGGAAGGCAGTGCTGCGGATAACAAGAGTCTCTATCGAGTCTATGTCGGACCGGATTTGCGTAAGGACAAATTGCTGGAGCTAAGGAGAGCCATCGAGCAAAGCTACTCATTAAAAGGGATGGTGGTGCGTTTCCGGCCTTAACAGACCTGACGATAGCCGCCAATTATTGATAGAATCATTTTTATAACCGGTTTTCTTTATCCGGTTATTGTTTTTACCCGTTTCGAGAACCTTGATGACTTTGACCTGGGTTGACTGGGCCATTGCGGCCATTATTTTAATTTCTGCGCTGATCAGTCTGGCGCGGGGATTCTTTCGGGAAGTTCTTTCCCTGGTAACCTGGCTGGCTGCGGTTGTGATTGCCTGGCTGTTCAGTGGCAGTCTGGCGATTGCCTTTGAAGGTTACATTTCCACACCTTCACTTCGTACCATTGCTGCGGCAGCTATCCTGTTCATCGCCACGTTGCTGACCGGCGGTTTGATCAATGCCGTTATCGGCAAGCTGGTCGAGGTGACCGGTCTGACCGGTACCGACCGTGCGCTGGGTATGATTTTTGGTGCTTTGCGTGGTGTGGTGCTGGTTACCATGTTGATTGGCATTGCTGCCTATATGCCGGTTCAGCAGGATGAGTGGTGGCGTGGTTCCGCCCTGATTCCACATTTTGAGATGGTTTCAGACTGGCTCAAACGTCTGGCCATGGATACGCTGGCGCCTCTATTTGGAGGTGAATAGAAGTTGGAAGTGAATAAAGGTTGTTGGTGAATAAGGCTCTGCGATAGACAGCCCATCAGCCAACCGCTGACTGCGATAAAAAGATACCGGGAATCAGCCCCACCCAGCTGATTCTTGATAATAATGGCAGGCGCAGAACGCCTGTGTAATAACAAAGATCAGGGCTGCTCTGGTGGTCCTGTCTGAATGTAATGAGGTATACGGACGCATGTGCGGTATCGTCGGGATTTCTGCAGCCAGCCCGATCAATCAGGTGCTCTATGACGCGCTCACTGTGTTGCAGCACCGTGGGCAGGACGCAGCAGGCATGATGACCTGCCACGAAGGGCGCTTTCACTTGCGCAAGGACAACGGACTGGTCAGGGATGTGTTTCACACCCGCCATATGAAAGTCCTGCAGGGGAATATCGGCATCGGCCATGTTCGTTACCCCACGGCCGGCAGTTCCAGTTCTGCCGAAGCCCAGCCCTTCTTTGTTAACTCTCCTTACGGTATTGCTCTGGCCCATAACGGTAACCTGACCAATGCCGAGGCCATCAAGAATGATATGTATCGCACCCAGCTGCGCCATATCAATACCAGCTCTGATTCGGAAATCCTGCTTAACGTTCTGGCCCATGAACTCTATGCCCAGAAGCAGCTGGAGCCTCGTCCGGAACACTTCTTTAATGCAGTCAGCAATGTGTTTGTCCGTTGTCAGGGCGGCTATGCCGTTGTTGCGGTGATCAATGGTCATGGTCTGCTGGGCTTCCGTGATCCCAACGGTATCCGCCCGCTGATGTATGGCAAGCGTGTGACTGATGAAGGCACCGAGTACATGATTGCCTCCGAGTCTGTGGCCTTAACGGCGCTGGGCTTTGAGCCGGTGCGTGATCTGCATCCGGGGGAAGCGATTCTGATTGGTGAAGATGGTCGTCTTCACAGTCAGATCTGCACTTCTCGCGGCAAGTTGACTCCATGTATCTTTGAATACGTTTACTTTGCCCGTCCTGACTCCATTATGGATGGTGTTTCTGTCTATCAGTCCCGTCTGCGTATGGGGCAGAAGCTGGCAGAGAAAATTCAGAAGGAATGGGCGGATCATGATATTGATGTAATCATGCCGATTCCGGACAGCAGCCGTCCGGCAGCGATGGAAATGGCCCAGTGTCTCGGGCTGACCTATCGCGAAGGTTTTGTGAAGAACCGCTATATCGGTCGTACCTTTATCATGCCGGGGCAGACCGAACGCAAGAAGTCGGTGAAACAGAAGCTGAATGCTATTGCCGAGGAGTTCCGAGGCAAGAACGTGATGCTGGTGGATGATTCCATTGTACGTGGGACGACGTGTAGCCAGATTATTGAGATGGCTCGCGAAGCCGGTGCCAACAAGGTTTACTTCAGCTCTGCTGCACCGGAAGTGCGCCATCCGAACGTTTACGGTATCGATATGCCGGTAGCCAGTGAGCTGATCGCCCATGGCCGTACGGTTGCTGAAATTGCGGAGCTTATCGGGGCCGACCGTCTGGTCTACCAGAGCCTTGAGGATCTGGTGGATGCCGTGAAAGCGGATAACCCGGATATTGTCGAGTTCGACTGCTCGGTGTTCGATGGCAAGTATCTGACCGGTCATGTGGATGAGGTCTACCTCAACCAACTGGCCATGAAGCGCAGTGATGATGCCAAGATCGATCGGGAAAAAGACGACTCGGTTATAGATATGTACAATCAGTCAGCCTGAATCGCGGGTTGAGCAGCAGCCTGCCATTCGCAGGCTGCTTTTTTATGTCGGGCTCTGGCTGAATCCAGGCGAGTCCCGCACCAAGCAAGAGACTATTTTTCATGAGCCAACGGTGGCCGCTGCCTGAAGATGCAGCTTTTGAAACCCTTTCCGTGCGTGCCGGTTCCATCCGTTCGGGTGAGCGTGAGCACAGCGAAGCCGTTTATCTCACTTCCAGCTTTACTTACGAGTCTGCCGCCCAGGCTGCGGCGGTCTTTGCCGGTGAGGAAGAGGGTAATGTCTACTCCCGTTACACCAACCCGGGTGTACGAATGTTTGAAGAGCGGATGATGGCGCTGGAAGGGGCGGAAGAGGGCTGTGCTACAGCTTCCGGTATGGCTGCGATTCTTGGTATCTGCATGGCCCACCTGAAGACCGGTGACCATGTGGTGTGCTCCCGCAGTGTGTTCGGTACCACCGTTACCATCTTTGCCAAGACGCTGGCCCAGTTTGGGGTAGTCACTACGTTTGTCGATCTGGTCGATCTTGATCAGTGGCGTGATGCGATGCAGGACAACACCAAAATGCTGTTCCTGGAGACACCATCCAACCCGCTGTGTGAAGTGGCAGATCTTGAAGCACTGGTAAAGATTGCCCATGACGGTGATGCGCTGCTGGTGGTTGATAACTGTTTCTGTACTCCGGCGCTACAACAGCCGCTGGCGTGGGGCGCGGATATCGTGATGCATTCCGCTACTAAATACATTGATGGTCAGGGTCGCTGTATGGGCGGTATTGCCCTCGGTAGCAAGAAGCTGATTGAACCTATGCAGCTGTGGCAGCGTGCCGCTGGTGCCAGCCTGAGTCCATTCAATGCCTGGGTGCTGATGAAAGGTCTGGAAACCCTGAAGCTGCGTATGGATGCCCATTGCCGTAATGCCCAGCAACTGGCCTGGTGGCTGGCTGAACACCCAAAGGTAACCGACGTCCACTATTGTGGCCTGCCGCATCATCCGGGTGTAAAGCTGGCCCGTAAGCAGCAGCAGGGTTATGGCGGAGTGCTGTCGTTTGAAGTGGACGGTGGCCGCGAGGCAGCCTGGAAGATTATTGATGCGGTTCAGATTATGTCCCGTACCGCCAACCTGGGCGATACCCGCACCACCATTACCCATCCGGCGACCACAACCCACTGCCGTTTGTCTGATGAAGACAAGCAGCGTGCCGGTATCAGCGAAGGCCTGATTCGGGTGGCTGCCGGTCTGGAGAATGTGGAAGACCTGAAGAAGGATCTTGAGCGCGGATTGTCTCAACTTTGATTCCTGGCCCTCCAAATAGCAAAAGCCCCTGTTGATTCAGGGGCTTTTCGTTTCTACCTACATAACATTTACGCAGAAGACAGTGGCGAGAATCATCAGGCTGCGGCCAGATCTCCGTCCCGGTCAAGGGTGTTGGTGTCCACCGGTTTGGTGAAGAATGCAGCGAAACCTGCAATGGCCAACATCACTGCGGAGATGGTGTAAGCCATGCCGTAGCTACCGGTGCTATCGACAATCATGCTGGCAATAACCGGGCCCATAAAGCCGCTGGCACCCCAGGCGGTATAGAGTACACCAAAGTTGGTGCCGTAGTTTTTGATGCCGAAGAAGTCTGCCGTCATGGATGGGAAGATGCTGAGCAGGGCACCATAACCAATACCCGCGATTACAGCTCCGAGGATAAAGCCAAACTCGGTGGTAAAGGTCGGGAACAGCACCATGTTGACGGTTTGCAGGGCGATCGCCAGCAGCAGGGTTTTGGTCCGGCCCAGTTTGTCGGAAAGCATGCCCATCAGGACCCGACCGCCGGTGTTGCTGACGGCCAGCAGGGATACCAGATAAGCGGCACCGGTGATATTTCCCTGAAGGGCAGCAATGCTGGTGATGTTACCGATCAACAGAAGACCAGCAGAAGAAGCAAAGGCAAAGGCGATCCACATCAGATAGAACTGACGGGTTTTTACCATTTCACGCCAGGTGAAGTTGACGGCTGGGGCACTGTTATTTGCCACATAGCCGGCCGGTTCTTCCGGTTTGTATCCGGCTTCCGGTACGACGATGGTAAATGCCAGTGGCAGACCGATGACCAATACCATCCCCCCCAGGATCATAAAGGTCGAGCTGATGCTCATGCTGGCGATCAGGCTGCTGCTCAGTGGTGCCAGATAGAGCGGCGCCATACCAAAGCCCCCCGCAATCAGGCCGTTCACCATGCCTTTCTTGGACGGATGGAACCATTTCATAGCCGTTGGGCTCAGGCAGGCATAGGCAAAACCAATGCCGGTACCGACGAGTACACCAAAGGTCATTAGCAGGAAGAAGGGTGAGTTGACGGCAAAGGATGAGATCACCATGCCAATACCGACCATGGCGACGCCGGCGATAACCAGTTTGCGTGGTCCCATTTTGTCCTGCAGGGTACCGGCAATCAGTACACCGGCGGCAAAGGTCACCACGGCTATGGTATAGGGAAGACTGGCTTCAGAATTGCTCCAGCCAGCGGCCACAAGGGCACGACTGATAACGCTCCATGCGTAGAGTACGCCGATGCACAGGTTGATAAAGACACCTGCGGTCAGGATCCGGAAGGCTCGGTTCATTGTGTGTCCAAAACAGTAGATGCACACGGACGTGTGCTTAATAGAATGTTAATTGTTGTGCGTATATGTGTAGGGACCCGACCACTATGACGGTGAAAGGTATGGGTTTATATAGGGTTTTTATGAATAAAAGTCGGGACTTATACGTGCTTTGTGAGTGGGGTGTGATGGCACCGTGATGGTTTTGTGAGTCGCCTGTCTGCAGTTACTATTTATTATTTCAATAGTTTACTAAATGGCTTTGGCACATCCGGCTGAACGGTCTGGTAATTGCAATTTACTTAAGTTTTTCAATAGGCTTAACGGGACAATTAAAATAATAAAAAGGTCTGCCTGGATGCTTGCTGCACGTCTTGTATTCCCTGTCGTTATGACGCTTTGCCTTCTCTCTGTCTGGTTGTTGCTGGAGCAGGGTGTTCATGAAGGGATCGCCGTATTCGCCGTTCTTTTGCCGGGAGCGTTCATAATTGCCTTGCTGGAACGGATTATGCCTTACCGGCAGGATTGGAATAAGAGTGACGGGGATGCCCGCACGGATCTCATTCATCTTCTGGTTGCGCAGATTGCCATTCCCCGGCTGATGAAACCGGTGTGGCTGGCTGCGCTCACAACGGCCAGTGCCTGGGCTGCCCAGCGCTTTGGTCCCAATCTCTGGCCCCATGACTGGCCGCTCATCGCACAACTGTTTCTGGTTTTGGTGATTGCGGAATTTGGACGCTACTGGGTGCACCGGGCTGCTCATAACATCACGCCACTTTGGCGGCTGCATGCTGTGCACCACAGTCCGAACCGCCTCTACTGGATGAATGCCGGTCGTTTTCATCCGATAGAGAAGGTGCTGTTTCTGATTCCTGAAGTCGTTCCCTTTGTCATTCTGGGTACCAATGCCGAAGCACTGGCTCTGTATTTTGTGTTTAATGGCATTCATGGCCTGTTCCAGCATAGTAATATCAATGTACGACTTGGCTGGTTAAATTACATCTTCTCCATGACCGAGCTGCATCGCTGGCACCATTCCAAGTGGATAGAAGATTCCAACAATAATTACGGTAACAATTTGATTATCTGGGATATTGTGTTTGGCACTTTCTATTGGCCTAAGGGTAAGAAAGTCGAAAGTATCGGTGTGTTCAACCCGGATTATCCCAAAGGTTATTTAGGTCAGTTGGCTGCGCCATTTCAGGGGGATATTGATAAAACCTCAACGGATGGTGTCTGTCATCATCAGGATAAGCCTGCCTGAATGTTTATCGTAAGCTCTGTAATTGCAGGGCTTACTTATTGAATTTATTGATATCACCGGCAGCCTGATAACTGATATCCAGTTCTTCCAATTGGTCAGCAAGTTCTCTGGCAACAGTTTGTACCAGTTGCTCGGTTAGTTCGGACTCTTCAGGGGCGACTTTCTCGCCGGTCAGTGAAAGCCAGGTCTGTAAGCTCTGGCCAACACTGGTTTCTTCGTTGAGATAATTATTCGAGAGCATGCCGCTAAGACGGTTGGAGTCAGAGAGCTTGCCGAGCAGATCACCAAAGCGTTCAACGGGTTGTTTATGTTTCTGACTGGCGGCATAAAGATCACTCACCAGTAGCTGGCTGATGCTGGCACCAAGCTCTTCCACCACACAGCGGTTAAAGGCCTGATTCAGCATTTCCGACTCTTGAACGCGTTCCGCCAGTTCACTGCGGCCTTTCAGCAGGGCTTTTATTGAGGGGTAGTCCTGTCGCAGGGCATCGATAATATCTTCGAGTGAGTCCGGCTGATCCTGATCTTCAATAGTCATTTCACGGGATTGGATGCTGCCAAAGCGCACTTCCTTTGGAGGCGACTCCTGATCATCGACAAAGTCGATCATGGTCAGCTCATAATCGGCATCAATGACATCATCCATATTGGTGTATTCCACCAAGCCTTTGTCGAGGTGATCTTCTGCAGCGTCCTTGACCAGAGAATCCAGCCAGAAGTCCGGAGATACCATGGTCTCGGGTTTGGGGGCTGTGATTTGAACATTGTATTCAGACAGAGTCTTTCTCTGAGCCTGAAGATTATCGAAGCTGTTGGATGAGGGCAGCCAGGGGGCAGTTTTCAGGTTAACCACCGAGTGCTGTCGAAAACTGCCTGATGATTGTGAGAGCGGATCCTGCTTGCTCAGGCTCTGGTATCCCGTCAATGGCAGAGAGCTGCCGGTGGGTTGTGATACCCCATTCGATGATAATCCCATAACGTCGCCGTTTTTATCTTGTCCTTCTTTTCATCTTAGATAGCTTCTGGACGTTTCCGGTAACCGTGCTGTAACACAAAGATATTGCATTTCAGAGCCGGACACTGTTACATATTGGCATATATGCCACATAGAGATGGCATATGGGCAAGTGCCATAGGGCGAAGCTGCTATGGCGCTGTCGCAGTTCCGGAGTGAAGTATCCCGCTTCCCGGTGGCGATACAGCGGCAGTCCCGGAGACCCATAAAACAATAATAATCAGGGGCACACACACAATGTCTCCATTTCGAGCAAAACCGTCGCTCCCCAGCGGGCGTCCACTTGCGTTTGCTATTTCCATGATTCTCGCGCAACAGGCCTATGGTCTGGAGTTCTCCCACGGTGACATCGACGGTAGTCTGAATACCCAGCTTTCGGTGGGTGTGAGTCGGTCCCTGGAAAATCCGGACAGCGATACCATAGCTGTCAGTAACGGGGGAGGCGGCTACAGTAGCGCCAGTGATGATGGCAAGCAGAACTTCAAGAAGGGCGATACCTTCTCCGAAATTTTCAAAGGGAATATGGACCTTTCGTTGAACTACGAGAACTATGGCGCCTTTGTGCGTGGCAAGTTCTGGTACGACAACCGTCTGAAGAATGGCAATGTGGACCATGGCCATTTCAATACCGGTTATGTGGATTTTGCGACCAAGGCCGACAATCGCACCAGCAAAAAACTGGATGATTCCGGCTTTGATGATCTGGCCAAGTTCTCCGGCGCAGAAATCCTCGATGCCTATGTCTACGGTGACTTTGAACTGGGTAACACCCTGATTGATGCTCGTCTGGGCCGTCAGGTGGTGAGCTGGGGGGAGAGTACCTTTATCCGTGGTGGCATCAACGAAGCCAACCCTGTCGATGTCAGCTCCTTCCGCCGCCCGGGTGCGGAGATCAAGGAAGGTCTGATGCCGGTGAATATGGCCTATACCAATATCTCCCTGACCGACAACCTGAGTCTGGAAGCCTTTTACCAGCTTGAATGGCAGAAGACCGTTCTTGATGGTTGTGGCACCTTCTTCTCTGCCGGTGATCTGTATGGTGGTTGTGATTTTGCCTCTATTGGCGGTAACTCACCGGGTGTATCGGACAATATGGCCAACACGGTACTGGCTTCCGCTGCCAAGCTTGAGCGTCTGGATGATCGTGATCCCGGTGACTCCGGTCAGTTCGGTATTGCTGCCCGTTACTACGCAGCTGAGCTGAACGATACCGAGTTCGGTGCCTACTTTATGAACTACCACAGCCGCACGCCGGTGCTGGGTGGTGTTGCCGCACCAGCAGGTGCTCCTGATTTCCGGGGACAGTACTTCCTGAGCTATGCCGATGATATTCGCCTTTACGGACTGAGCTTCTCGACGTCTCTGGGTGATTACTCTGTGTCCGGTGAGATCAGTTACCGTCCCAATACGCCGGTACAGATCAATCCTGTTGATATGCTGCTGGCTAACCTGACCGGTGGTGCGGTACCTGGCCTGAGCCCGGTGAATGATCGTATCCAGGCTGTTGGCCCAATGGGTGAAGTCTCCGGTTATGACCGGCTGGAAGTGACTCAGGCGCAGGTGACTGTGGTTCGCTTCTTTGAGCAGGTTCTCGGCGCCAGTCGTCTGACTATGCTGGGTGAAGTCGGTTTCTCCCATACCGGTTCACTGCCATCTGTTGATGAGGTGCGTTACGGTCGTGCGTTTACCTACGGTCTGGGTGAGGGCGCTTTCTGTAATCAGGTCGTGCAGCTGTCGCCAACCACTGTCATTAATGGTACGGCCAGTCAGTGTACGACGGATGGCTATGTGACCAGCGATTCCTGGGGTTACCGGGTTATGGGTGTGCTGGAGTACAACAATGTCTTTGCCGGCATCAACCTGAAGCCGAAAGTGGCTTACTCCCATGATGTGAATGGCTATTCCGCCAACGGTGTATTCCTGGAAGGGCGTCAGGCTCTGACAGTGGGTGTCGGTGCGGATTACCTGAACAAGTACAACGCCAGTCTGTCGGTCACCAAATACTGGGGTGGCGAATACAACCCGGCTAAGGATCGTGATTTTGCTGCGTTCAGCCTTGGTGTGAGTTTTTAAGGACTGCGGAGACAATAATAATGATAAAAACACTCAAAAGAACTCATCTGGCCGCGTCTATGGCCATGTGTCTCGGTCTGGCCAGCACAGGCCTGCAGGCAGCGGTTTCTCCGGAGGAAGCGGCCAAACTGGGTAAGGATCTGACGCCAGTAGGCGCGATCAAGGCCGGTAACGCCGATGGAACCATTCCGGCCTGGACCGGCAAGCTGGTCACCACCCAGGATGCTGATGGTTTTCTGATCGACCCGTATGCGGCTGACAAGCCGTTGTACACGATCACTGCCGCCAATATGGATCAGTATGCCGATAAGCTGTCCGATGGTGTTAAGGCGATGCTTAAGCGTTACCCGGACACTTACAAGCTGCCGGTTTACGAGAGTCGTCGTCCGGTCAGCTATCCGCAGAAAATCTATGATGCGGCCAAGGTCAATGCGACTACAGCCAAACTGAAAGAGGGCGGTAATGGTCTGGTGGACTTTGCTGAGTCCGTGCCTTTCCCTATGCCCCAGAATGGTCTGGAAGCGGCCTGGAACCATCTGACCCGTTTCAAGGGCGGCGGTTTTGAAGCCTTCACCATGCAGATGGTGGTTCAGAACACCGGTGATTACATGGCCGTACGCCTGCATGACTATCAGGTGTTCCCACACTATCTGGAAGAGGGCTTTGATGCCGAGCAGGACAACAACGTTCTGTTCTACTTTATGCGTCGTGCCCTCAGCCCGGCTCGTCTGACCGGTAACGTGCTGCTGGTTCACGAAACCATTGATCAGGTGGAAGAGGCACGCCGTGCCTGGGCCTACAATGCCGGTCAGCGTCGTGTACGCCGCGCACCGACCGTAGCTTATGATGGCCCGGGTTTTGCTGCCGAAGGTACCCGGACGTCCGATAACGTGGACATGTATAACGGTTCTCCGGACCGCTATAACTGGAAGCTGGTGGGCAAGAAGGAGATGATTGTTCCTTACAACGCCTACCGTCTGGCCTCCAAAGAGATCAAGTATGATGATCTGATCCAGAAGGGCCATATCAACCAGGATTCTGCCCGTTATGAGCTGCATCGGGTATGGGTGGTGGAAGCCACGCTGAAGGATGATGCCCGTCATGTCTATGCCAAGCGTACCATGTACATTGACGAAGACTCCTGGCAGGCGGTTCTGGTGGATCACTATGATGGCCGTGGCCAGCTGTGGCGTGTGGCCGAAGGGCATCATGTGTTCCTGGACCAGCCTCAGACTACCGGTATGACTGCCGAGGTGCTGTATGATCTGCAGTCCGGTCGTTATATCGCCATGGGGCTGGTGAATGAAGAAACCAAGCCAACCAACTTTGAGTTCAGCCCCAAGCGCAGAACCTTTACGCCTGCGGCTCTTCGCCGTGCCGGTAAGTAATGGTTATGCTTAATCACGGCTGACAGCCAGAAAGACCTCCTGCGGGAGGTCTTTTTCATTAGAGGTAATCACTGGAATTGTCAGTGATTTGTAATGGTAAAAACCCCGATTGTGTGTCGGGAACAACGCTCTACAATGGTCAACCTTCTCAGATGGCCATCTGTCCCCCCAGCATGACCACCCGCGATATCTCTCTTTGATTTTCTGCCTTTATAAACAACAGGACATACGATGAGTACGCAATACGCAAACCCTGCCCCCCTGGGTCTGTGTGGTTTCGGCATGACAACCATTCTTCTCAATATTCATAATGCCGGCTTCTTTGATATCAGTGCTGTGATTCTGGCCATGGGCCTGTGCTACGGTGGTCTGGCACAGGTGCTGGTGGGACTGATGGAGTTCCGTCGTGGCAATACCTTCGGCACGCTGGCCTTTACTTCCTATGGCCTGTTCTGGTGGTCGCTGGTCCTGATCTGGGTACTGCCGGTACTCGGCCTGACCGAAGCTTCTCCGCACAGTTTCGTTGGCTGGTATCTGCTGCTGTGGGGCATCTTCACCCTTTGCCTGTTCTTCGGCACCCTGAAAGGCGCTTTCATCGGAAAGTTTGTTTTTGGCTCCCTGACCACGCTGTTCTTCCTGTTGGCGTACAAGGACTTTACCGGTAACGCCAGCGTAGGCATCTTTGCCGGTTATGTGGGCATTATCTGTGGTGCCAGCGCGATCTATGAAGCGATTGGCCTGACCCTGAATGAAAAGTACGGTCGGGAAGTGATCCCGATGGGCGAACCGAAACAAGCCAGTGTCCAGGTAGAAGCGGTACTGGTGTGATGACAGAAACGGGCTCCTGGTGAGCTCGTTTTTTTATGCTCTTTATATCTCCGTGCTGAAGGCTTGTCTCAGGTCAAACGGTTCTGATGGTCTGTGCGCTTAGACTGCGTTTTTGACCTGACGACACCGAGCTTTTTGTGACCTTTATATTTGACCAAGTGATGGACCGCTCCCATACCGACAGTGCGAAATGGGAACTCTATGGCCCCGATGTGCTGCCGCTGTGGATTGCTGATATGGATTTCGCCACAGCTCCGGTGATCACCGAAGCCCTGCATCAGCGTATCAGCCATGGTATCTATGGCTATACCCAGCCCGGAAAAGACCTTGAGCAGTTGATTGTTGACCGTTGTCGTGAACGTTATCAGTGGGAGATTCAGGCCGAGTGGATTGTGTGGCTGCCGAATCTTGTATCTGCTCTGCATATTGCTACCCGCGCCTATACAACCAGTGATGAGAGTGTTATTGCTCCGGTGCCGGTCTATCACCACTTTCTGATAGCTCCGAAGAATGCCGATCGTGAGCTGGTCCAACTGAACTGGACTGACCGTGATGGTGTGCCGGTATTAGACCTTGAAGAGCTGGACGCTCGTCTGGCGCGACAGGAAAGCAAAGAACCACGACTGCTATTACTGTGCAATCCCCATAACCCGAATGGACGGGTTCTTTCACAGGCAGAACTGCAGGAACTGGAACAGTTTTGCCAGAAGCACAATCTGATTATCTGCTCCGATGAGATCCACTGTGATTTGATTCTGGATAAGGAAGTACGCCACACCCCGTTTGCTTCCCTGAGTGATTTTGCCCGTGAGCATACCGTCACCCTGATGTCCGCCTCCAAAACCTTTAACCTGGCCGGCTTTGCCAGTGCTTACGCCATTATTCCCAATGCAGAACTACGTGCACGTTTTCAGCAGGTGCGCGATGGTATTGTGCCACCGCCGGATATGCTGGGCTTTATTGCAGCCAAAGCGGCATACAGTGAAGGTGGTGACTGGCATGAAGCCCTGCTCGAATATCTGCGTGGTAATCATGACTATTTGCTGCAGGCGATCAATGCCATTCCCGGTCTGACCATGAAGCCGTTGCAGGGCACTTATCTGGCATGGATTGATACCAGTGCACTGGGGCTGGATGATCCTCAGGCCTTTTTCCTGGAGGCTGGTGTGGGCTTGAATGCCGGTGCAGTCTTTGGTGATAAAGACTACGTGCGCCTGAACTTTGCCTGTCCGCGTTCGGTGCTTGAGGAGGCTGTAGGCAGGATGGCAGCTGCCATAGCAGCTAGAGGATGATATCTGGCGTTATAGCTCCAGGTTTTTGAATTGAGCGAACCGTGCCAATGCGACGGTCACCGAGTTATTAAAGGCCTGGCCAACATGCTGCTGAAGCATCTGGTAGTGGTTTTTCGTGGGTGAGTCATTGTCGAGGCAGCTATCGATATATTGGCTGGTGGCCTGGGTGGAGACGTCCAGTGCTGCCAGCAAGGCCTGAGCTTCAATCTCTCCCAGTCTGCCCGCCGCACCCTTTTTGAGTAAGCCGGCAATGGTCGGTTTGTTCAGACCATTGGCATCATGAGCAGACTGCTGACTATTGCTGGAAAAGAGCGGCGGTAGCATAGAGTTATGCTCCAAAACCCTTTGGGCGCCAGCATAATCTCCTGATACAGCCAGTTGATGGGCTTCCTCAAGACATTCCCTGGCAATGTCACTCATCGATAACTTGTAGGAAAAGGCTTCTGCTTTCAAGGCTTCCAGCGGATAGCCAATTTCCTGTGGAATTGGGGTCTGGCCTTCAGGCAGCAAGGACAGGTAAGTATGCCCGGTTTCCAGCAGGTGGGAGGTGGTATTGGCACCTTCTGTCAGTGTTGGTAAGTCGGAGTTGCCAATCAAATGTTGGAACACCGGCTTCGGCAGTTCCGGTAACAGGCAGAGAGCTGGCCCTGTTTGCTGGCCCAGGGCTTTTACCTGTTCCATGACCTCGCCTTCGGTCAGGTCAAGTATTGGGACTTTCTCAATCCGGTTAAGCACATGCAGGGTATTGGGATTAACGCGGGATTTATTGATAAACAACACCGTGGGTTTATCCTGTCCTTTCAGCGCCCTTGTCCAGTTCTCCAAAGTATTACTTTCGCTGACTTTGGGGTGATGGGTGCCATAAATAACCCCGGTATGAATCTTCTGGTCACGACACTGACTACAGAGTTGGGCCAGTTGCTCGCCATAATGATTGGCTGGCTGACCCAGTTGGGTAAATTGCTGATCCAGCCATTCGTGTTCGCTGGTAATCCCGGAGGTTGTGCTAAGTTGCTCTGGAATAATACTGTTAACAGGAAGGTTAAGTGGTCGGACATTAGCGTGGTCACCATCAATATCCAAGGACGCCAGTTGTAGCTCAGAGGCAAAACGATAGGGTGCCACTCGCAGATAGTGGTTAGGATGAAGTTTGTTAAAAGTCAGGCGCTTATCTGTCAGCGCGGAAAAACCCAGTTCCAGTTGCGGCTCATCCTCGACGGCCTGATCATATTCAACGACCTGAATCTCACTGTCACCCAGCTTGAACGTTTGTGGCACACCGTTGTTGGGATCAAAACCGGAGCCTGACAGCAGAATGGCGAGCTTGTGGAGACTGACCTCCCGCATGCGTTGAAATTCGAGGTGCTGTTCCGGTGACCAGTTCTGGCGGGGGGTATCCGTCAGACATGGGCTGTTATCCGACAGGATTTCATCCGGAGGTGACAGACGCAGCTGAATGGTCGGCGTACCAAGGTCGGCCAGTTTACGCACTAGCTGCAGGCTGGCGTTTTCATCACCCATGGAATACAGCCGCTTAGTGCTCTCATTAGGGAAGCAGTTAAAACGTCCATATACACCAACCTTACCCAGCTTTTGTACCAGTTGGCTGGCCTGCTGCTCCAGTTGGGCATTTCCCTTGGTGACAGTCGATGTCAGATCAAGGCTGTCCACAGTGCTGGTGTGTGAGTCGGTGTGATTTTTTTGCGCCTTAGCTGTATCAACGGCCAGATCAAGAGCCTTGAGTGT
Organism: Parendozoicomonas haliclonae; assembly: GCF_900174585.1. Taxonomy (GTDB): domain Bacteria; phylum Pseudomonadota; class Gammaproteobacteria; order Pseudomonadales; family Endozoicomonadaceae; genus Sansalvadorimonas; species Sansalvadorimonas haliclonae. The sequence continues at coordinate 236,347 of NZ_FWPT01000005.1, forward strand.
GTCAGGAGATAGAGTTGAAGTGTTGGTTGGCGCGCCAGTTGAGGCAGCCTGTTGTTGCAGGCGAACTGGTTTGGCGGGCAGGGGAATGCGTCTGGCCAGCTGAGCCATTCGGTTATTGAGTGTGGCATTGTTGCAGAAGGGTGTATCGCGAATGCTGGTGATGGCTTCCTGAAACCCGGGCACGGTTGCTGCCTGCTCAATCAGTTTCAGGCGTTCCTGTTCAGAGAGCCGGGTATTGCGGATCATGGCCTGAAATGGCGTTTCCTGTCTGTCATCCCTAATAAACAGGGTTTCGGGGCTGCGGGCCATCATAAGGCTGCAACACTCATAAGAGTGTCCCCGACAGGCCAAGTGTTGCGGTGTTGCCCCTTTGCTGTTGGTGATTGAAAAGGCAGGATCTCTGTTGATGCTTGTCGGCAGCTGCTCCAGAAGTTCGGGTGTCTGGGCCATAAGATGAAGCGGTGTAAGACCACGGGCGTTTTTCAGGGTGAGAGCGTTCCGGCCCTGCTGAGTTGTTACGGCCTGCTGGACAGCCTGGGCAGCGTGGCGTTCTTCACTGAGCATATGCATCAGTGTTTCCGGGTTGTCGGGCAGATGCTGGTGCAGGGCGTGAGGATACCGTTCCAAAAGCCATGGGGCGTCGACGACCATAGATTTGCAGCTTAACAGCATGGCATTGTTCAGCAGGGTTTTGAACCGCATGGAGATCATGGCCCGGTCGGCTCGATCCAGCTCTTCGTCCTCAGAGAGCGTCAGTTGCTCAAGCAAAGCCTTGGGCGCGTTATATTGCCGTAGTGCTTTATCGAGTTGTGTGGCAAACGTCGGTGACGCCTTTCGCGCCACGGAGAAAAGCAGTTGCTTGTCTTCATCATGCAGGGTGTCGTCTTTCAATATCTGCTGCAGTGGTGTGGTGCCCAGATAATCTTCCTGCAGCAGGAGTTCCGGTGCAGCCCGCAGAGCATATACGCAGTTGGCCTGCTGGTCGTTGTAAACCGCCAGATGCAAAGGGGTTTTGCCCAGCTGATCCACCTGATGGTAGGCAGAAGGATCTATATCCTCAGCCACCATTTTCATAATATCGGAACGCTGGCTCATCAGGAGGTGGTGGGGTGTTTCTCCGGCCCGGTTGGTCAGACTATGCAGGGCATCGATAACTGGCGGGTAACAGAAAAGCTGCGACAGGAAGGCATCATCATTTTCCTGGCACAGTTTGTGGAGCCAGGTGTTATTGTTCTTGTCATAGTTTCTACTGAGGCAGCTCGGATCCCGTTTGAGTAGCCATGGGTATTCCTGCAGGATTTGGCAACAGGTTTCGTAATCATTCTCGGCAACCAGCTGATCAAATTCTTCGCCCATCTCCTGTTCTTCTTCTGGATCAAACTCATCGGAATAACTAACTTCAATATCTCTTTCGGATAGCGAGCTGGATGACGTCGTGGAGAGGGTATCAATACCGCTGTCTGTTTCAGAATCCTGGCTCAAAAGGGTGGAGGGGGATTCTGTTTCGCTCACTTGGCGACCGAAAAAGTTTCCGGATGTCTCTTCCGTGGCAGGGTGGTGTTTACCGGTCTCAATACGGTTCAGATCGGGATTGGGTTGTGGCCTTGGTGTGCTGCCTACACCATCTTTTGACATATCGTCCCTGAATGCGCCGTTGACTCCTGATAACTCTAGCAAAATCATTGGCATGGTCAGATTTTATGGCACGGTGAATGCGGATGTTGTGGCAGGGCAGCGCGATTAGAATCCGTTGCTTGATCTGCTATTTTCAGTAGCCGTTGGTTTTTACCGGCGTCGATCGTGGTGACTTTTTGTATATGTTTACCGCGATTTTTGAGAGAATGCCCGGCTTTTAAAATCCATCGCGCCTGAGTCTATGCCTGTACATACCGCTCCTGATCTTTTCTCATATCCCAAATACTGGGCAGAGTGCTACGGAACTGCACCCTGGCTGCCCATGAGTCGTGAAGAGATGGATGCTCTGGGCTGGGATTCCTGTGACATTATCATCGTGACCGGTGATGCCTATGTCGATCATCCCAGCTTTGGCATGGCCGTTGTCGGCCGCTTTATGGAATCCCAGGGTTTTCGGGTAGGGATTATCTCCCAGCCGGACTGGACCAAACCCGATGACTTTATGAAGCTGGGCAAGCCCAACCTGTTTTTTGGTGTGGCTGCTGGCAATATGGATTCCATGATCAACCACTACACGGCTGATCTGAAAAAGCGCAATGACGATGCCTACACCCCGGATGCTGCTCCCGGCAAGCGTCCGGATCGTGCCGTCACGGTATATACCCAGCGCTGCCGTCAGGCTTATAAAGATGTGCCGATCTATATCGGTGGTATTGAGGCCAGCCTGCGCCGTATTGCCCAGTATGACCACTGGGATGATGAAGTGCGTCGTTCTGTGCTGGTGGATTCTGGCGCAGACATTCTTATCTACGGTAATGCCGAACGGGCCATGGCTGAGCTGGCTCATCGTATGTCAGCTGGTGAGACGATCGACACCATTCAGGATATTCGCGGCACAGCCGTTCTGAAAAAAGCCCTGCCGGAAGGCTGGACCGAGATTGATTCTTCCCGTATCGATTGGCCGCGGGACATTGCTTCCCTGGAAGAGGCCTACGGTGGCAGCCCTTACGAGATAAAAGAAGAGTCCACCTGCGCGGAGAATAAGCAGGCGGAAGCCGAAGGTGTTCAGCCGGTACGGATTATTCCTCTGCCACTGCATCGCAAAGCCGGTTACGACAAGAGCAAGACCTGTATCCGTCTGCCATCTTATGAAAAGGTGAGCAAGGATCCGGCTCTCTACGCCCACGCTTCACGGGTTCTCCATCAGGAGTCCAACCCGATGAATGCTCATGTGCTGATCCAGAAACATGGCAACCGGGAAGTGTGGGTGAACCCACCGCCGATTCCGTTGACTACCGAAGAGATGGATGGCGTGTTTGGCCTGTTCTATCAGCGTCGTCCGCATCCGGCTTATGGCAATGCCAAGATTCCGGCCTATGACATGATCAAGACCTCGGTCAATATTATGCGGGGCTGTTTTGGTGGTTGTTCTTTCTGCTCCATTACCGAGCACGAAGGCCGGGTGATCCAGAGCCGTTCCCAGGAGTCGATCCTGAATGAGCTGGAAGATATCCGCGACAAGGTACCAGGCTTTACTGGCCAGATTTCTGATCTGGGCGGCCCAACGGCAAACATGTATTTCCTGAACTGTAAGTCTGCGGAGATTCATGCCAACTGCCGTCGTCTGTCCTGTGTGTTCCCGACCATCTGCAAGAATCTGGAAACATCCCACGAGAAGACCACTGAACTCTACCGTGCGGCGCGCAAGGTGCGGGGCATCAAGAAGATCGCCATTGCTTCCGGTCTCCGTTATGACCTGGCGGTGAAGGACCCTGAGTATGTGCGCGAGCTGGTGACCCACCATGTGGGTGGTTACCTGAAGATCGCTCCGGAGCATACCGAGAAGAATACCCTGGATTTGATGATGAAGCCGGGTATGGGAACTTACGATGAATTCAAAAAGATGTTCGATAAATTCTCGAAAGAGGCGGGCAAGAAGCAGTATCTGATCCCGTACTTTATTGCCGCTCATCCGGGTTCGACCGATGAAGATATGATGAACCTCGGCCTGTGGCTGAAGAAGAACGGCTTCCGGGTGGATCAGGTGCAGACCTTCTATCCATCGCCTATGTCTCTGGCCACGGCGATGTACCACTCCGGTCGTAATCCGCTGAAGCGGGTGACCTATAAGGATGGTCGTCTGTATATTCCCCGGAATATGGAGCAGCGTCGTCTGCACAAGGCGTTCCTGCGTCACCATGACGAGAAGAACTTCGATCTGCTGCGGAAGTCGCTGACCGAGATGGGCCGTACCGACCTGATCGGCTATGGCGAGAACCAGCTGGTACCGCCGGCAGAGCGTCGTGGTTCCGGTCGCGGTCAGCAGCGTCAGGGTGGTCGTCCACCGGCGCGTACTGCTGCGGGTAAGCCATTCCAGAAAGCCCGTGGCGGTCAGTGGGATAACCGTCGTGCAGATAAGCCTGCTTCCGGTGGTAACCGACCTGCTGGTGGCAATAAAGGTGGAAAGCCGGGTAAACCAGCCAAGTCTGGTGGCGCTCGCCGCAGCAAGCCGGCTCGTTAATCCTATCTCCTGTCTTTACTGTTACTCCACTGACTGATCGGTCAGTGGAGTAGTCTGCTGTTTACTTTTCTACCGTTTTATTTAACCGCTGCGTTACAAATCTGCCGAAACTTTAACCGGGTCGCTTCCTCTAAATCTGGCATTTACAGCAATGTTACATGTCAGACAGAGAAAGAGTGGAGTGTGTGATGATCGGTGAAAGACTAACCGCTTTGTATATCAAATCCTGGCTGTTCCTTGATCAGTTAAAGAGTGACCAGCGTGGCGTCACGGCCATTGAATACGCTTTGGTCGCTGTGGCGATTGCTGCCGTTGTTGGCGTGGTGTTCTCGGCAGATGGCACCAACAGTCTGAAGGGCGCACTGCAGGGAGCCATGCAGCGGTTGAGCAACCAGCTGAGTGGTGCCGGTTCCTGATACCCGATGTTGGGATTACTGGTGTTGCTGGTATTGACCCTGAGAGTCTGCTGGACCGATGGGCGATACCGGCACATCAGTAACTGGCTGGTGATGGCGGTTGCCATCACCGTCATTGTGATCAACGGTTTTAGCCATCCCCCATGGTCATCGTTAGGGTTGCTGACTCTGGCGACAGGTGTCCTGTACGCAGCAGGGATAATGGCCGGTGGTGACGCAAAACTGATACTCGCTTATTTCTGCGGTATCAGCTCCTCTCTTTGGCTTGATGTCTTTGTGGTGATGGCAATGCTAGGCGGCCTTCTGGCGTTTATTAGCCTCGCTTATGGCGGGTTGCATCGTGATCTGGCCGGCGTACGCAGACGCGGCATTCCCTACGGTATCGCTATCGGGCTCTCCGGCATGCTGGGGGTGATAGCTTCGACAGTGACGGTTTAGATAGTGGCTGTTTAGATAGTGACAGTTTAGATAGTGACAGTTTAGATAGTGACAGTTTAGATAGCGGCGGCCTGAACCTCTCTGCTCGTGCGTTGCCTCAGAACACAGGCATAGATTATTGGATTGATCAGAACAGGGTAAGGTTATGCGACGGGGATGGCTTCTGGTTCCAGCTTTTATTATTTCAGCAATCGCGCTGATGGGTTTGTTAAGTGATGGTGAGCCGCAAACCTGCCAGAGTGAAGCCGGAGCTGATAACGGTTCAGACGCAGTGATCCTTCTGGTCAGTGCCCGGGAGCTTAACCGGGGGCAAGCCTTTCATCCCGAAGATATCATCCAGCGTAAGATTCCCGGATCCGCATCATCCTCTGAATCGGGTCAATCCCTATCACACCCGCTCACTGCTTCTCAGCTTACGGCCTTGCCCGCCGACGCCATCTGGGCGGAACAGTTGCCCGCCGGAACACCACTGACCCGCAGTCACCTGTTAACCCCGAACGAGCCGGGTTATGCCGCCGCTGCGGAGATTCGTCATCGTATTGCTTATCTGCTGACTATTGATCGTCAGCGGGTGACGGAACAGAACATCCGACCCGGCGACCGTGTCGATATCACCCTGATTGGAATGGCTGACAAGCATCTGGCCAAGTCCCCCCATACAGGTGCTTCACCGCGCTTGTCAGCAACAACTGTTGTTTCCGGTGTGCAGCTGCTGGAAATGAAGATTCCAGATTATTCACTGGATACCAGTACCCCTGCGACGTTATTGCTGTCTCTGGCGCCGGAAGAGATGAAAAAGCTGATGCTGGCCCGTCATGCCGGTGTGCTGGAAGTGACACCCAGCAGCCCGGTCGCAACCGAGGCCATGGTGCTTAAGGAAGTCTTTCCCCAACATGCCGGGGTGACTGAGCTAAGAGGTGAGCGCAGTTCAGGAAGCAGCCATCAGGCACGGGGGGATAACTAATGACCCCTTATCGAATCGTTGCGCTAGTGAAAAGCCTGATGATGCTGTTGTGCGCGCTTGTGGCTATGGCCGCAAAGGCAGCGGATAACAATCTCTATCTGGATGTCCATAAGGCCGAGATGCTGCACTACAGCGGTCTGATTGATACCGTGTTTGTGGCTGACCCGCAGATTGCCGATTATCGGGTCATCAATAACAATCGGCTGGTTGTTTATGGCAAGCAGCCAGGCAGCACTTCACTGCTGGTCACCGATGCCAAGGGCAATCAACTGGATCAGCGCACGCTGGTAGTAACCAATAATCTCTCCTCTGTTAAGGCCCAGTTGAAACTGCGCTTCCCGGATGCGGATATTGCTTTGACCACGGTCGGTGATCAGGTGGTTCTGAGTGGAACGGTTGCATCCGATGATGTCAGTCAGGACGTTTATAAGCTAACCGGCCAGCTGCTCGGCAAAAAATATAAGGAAGATAAATTTGCCTGGAAGGAAGGCGGGGACGATAACCAGATCAGCTTTATGACCCGTTACACCTACGAGGGGCTGGTGAATAACCTGCAGGTGGATGCGGTTAAACAGCTCAACGTTAAACTCACTATTGCCGAAGTCTCCCACTCTTTTATCCGTCAGCTGGGCGTGAAGTTCGGCTCATTGCTGGGTGAGGGCGATGGCGCCAAGTTTATTGGTAATGGTCAGTTCTTTAACCGGCTCGGGCATCTGAACTCTTCATCGATTGGTCGGTTTATTTCTGCGGCGGATGATGATGCCATGGGGCAGATTCTGGCGGAGCCCAACCTTTCGGTTCTGTCTGGTGAAACCGCCTCATTTCTGGCCGGTGGTGAGATGCCTATCATCACCTACGTCGAAGGTTCCCAGAATATTCACTACAAGGAGTTTGGGGTTCGGCTGACGCTGGCTGCCAAGGTGCATAAGGATTCCACCATCAACCTCTCGGTAGAGCCAGAAGTCAGCTCGGTGGATGTGAGCAAGAGCAACAACAAGCTCGACCTGCCCGCGTTTAAAACCCGCCGTACCCGAACCACCATTCAGCTGGCCGATGGGGAAAGCTTTGTGCTGGGTGGTCTGATAAGTGCCGAGGATCGGGATGCGCTCTCTAAGGTTCCGTTTGCCGGTGATATTCCCATTCTTGGCGCGGCTTTCCGTCATACCGATAACCAGCGGCAGAAAACGGAGCTGATCATTGTTGCTACCGTCAACCTGGTGAAGCCGGTAAAGGCGGGCAGTATCCAACTGCCACAGATGAACCGTGTTGATAGCCTGCTGCGTTATTTCAATCTGGATAGTCGCAAGGAGCAACCTGCCGTCTCCGCTCAGGCCCATAGCATTCTGGCCACTGGAGGGTTCAAGCAATGATGCGCTCTCACCCTCTTAATTATTTAAAGCGAATCCTCTTGTGCGCTCTGGTACTGCTGGCAGGTTGTGATGGTCGATTCGTCAATCTGCGTGAGACGCCGGAAAACCTGATCGAGTGCCCGCTGTATGAGCCGGCCGCTCGGGTCAATGGTGGTGCCGAACAGATACGTAGCTGTTATCTGGACCGGGCTCGACAGCAGATGTTGGTCAATCCGTCTGGGTCGGGAGAGTAACCATGCTGGATTTTGATGATCTGAAAAGCGACGGCTCGACTGACAGTAAACTGCTGGATCGAGGATCCATACAGTTGATCTATCAGAGTGAACAGTGCCTGCAGACGGTGCGGGAAGCTCTGGCCAGTGAAGGGCTTGCTGACCCGGAAACACTGAGTGGTGAGTTAATGGCCTGCTTTGATCAGCTGGCCGGCAGTCAGGCTCAGCTGGTTATTGTCGAGGCTGGCAATATGACATCTACGGACCTCACGTCAGATAATCTGAGTGAGCAGCTAAAGCTGTTACGTCGTCTATTGCCTAATCAATGTGCCATTATCCTACTCGGTGAAGATAACCGTATCAGCATTGAACGACAGTGGCGGCGCAGAGGTATTCGCTATCTCTACTGGCCGGCGACGCGAGATGACCTGATAGAGCTGGTTCGTGAGTGTCTCGCTCCCACTGCAACTCGTTCTACCCACAGCGCGTTGCGTATTGGCATTGTCGGAGCCAAGGGTGGTGCAGGCTGCAGCTTTCTGGCGGCACAGCTGGCCAGGGCGCTGGCGGTTGAGACCGGTCAGCCGGGTCTGCTGGTGGATCATGCGGAAAACGGCAGTAATCTGCATGTCATGCTCGGCCAGTCGGAGCTGGAAGCCCGCAGTCGTGAAACCCGCACATCCTTGAGCGGTGAGCCAATACTGGACTTTGTCACCGCCAGCAGCCTGCAGATTCGTATATCACAACATTTGAACTACCTCGGCAGCGGGGCTTCGGAGCTCAACCGACAAGCCGTTGATCTGCTGGCCTGGGATAACAGTTTTGTGGTGGAAGATGGCGGCTCTCTGCTGCTCAGCCATAACCCGGAGTGGCTGAGCAGTCTTAATATTGTTTTGCTGATAATTCCTGCGACACTATCAGGACTTGCCCAGGGGCGCCTGTTTCTGGAGCAATTGCAGAACGAATACGCCGATGGAGAACGAAACCCGCGCTGTATTCTGGTTCTTAATCATAATCAGCCGGGCCGCCAGATCACCCGCCAGCTGGCCGAGCAGTATTTCAAACGCACGCTGCAGGCGGAACTGCCGTGGATTGATCGTTGTGAAGATTGGTTGATCACCGGGACTTTGCCGGAGTCTGGTTGTCCAAAACTGGCTGCACCCTTGAATGATCTGGCTCGCACATTGCTGGGTAAGACGCAGCGTGATGAATCCCTGTTCAACCGGCTATTGCACTGGCTTCCTGAATCCTGGAGCAGGAGGCTGGGCTGATGAACCGGCAGAGTTCCACTCAATCTACGAGTACGCCATCTCAGGGCGCTGGTGGGGCAGCAGCTTCAGCAGCGGATAACGCGGTTTTCCAGAGCCTGTTTCTTAAGATTCGCAGCCAGATTATGGAAGCCTTGGATGCGGAAACGGTGGTGAATCTTCCGCCGGAGGTGCTCACCCGACAGATACGCTCAGCTATCGATACGCTGGCAGAACAGGAAAGCAGTCGTTTACCCGCCCACCTTCGCGCTGATTTCACCCGTCGGCTGGTTGATGAGATAACCGGCCTGGGCCCTCTACAGCCGCTGCTTGATGATCCTGATATCGCCGACATTATGGTGAATGGCCCTGATTGCGTTTATGTCGAGCGGGGCGGGCGTCTTGAGAAGACGATGGTCACCTTTATTGATGATCGTCAGCTCCAGACCATTGCCCGCCGGATTGCCGTTGATGCCGGTCGTCGTGTTGATGAGTCTACGCCCATGTGTGATGCCCGTTTGCCGGATGGCAGCCGGGTCAATATTGCTATTCCTCCCGTGGCTCTTGATGGGGCGATTATTTCTATTCGTAAGTTCAGCGTCCGGGCTGTGGGCTTCAAGGACCTGGTCGGCTATGAGAGTCTGTCCCAGGCTATGGCCAGAGTGCTGGCGATATCAGCTCGTTGTCGTCTCAATATTATTATTTCCGGTGGTACCGGTTCGGGAAAGACCACACTGCTGAATGCCTTGTCCAGCCAGATTGCCGAAACCGAGCGCATTATCACTATTGAAGATGCTGCCGAGCTACAGCTGCAGCAGCCCCATGTCGTTCGTATGGAAACCCGGCCGGCGGGTACTGAGAATACGGGTGCGATTACCGCTCGGGATCTGGTGATTAATGCCCTGCGGATGCGTCCGGACCGGATCATTATCGGTGAGTGCCGGGGGGCGGAAGCCTTTGAAATGCTGCAGGCGATGAATACCGGTCACGATGGTTCCATGTCCACCCTCCACGCCAATACCCCTAGGGATGCGCTGGCACGGATGGAAAGTATGGTGATGATGGCGGTGCCCAGCCTCCCGGTGTCCGCCATTCGTCGCAATATTGCCAGTGCCGTTGATCTGATTGTGCAGGTTTCCCGTCTGCACAACGGCAGTCGTAAAGTGATGAGCGTCTGTGAGGTGATGGGGATTGAAGGGGACAGTATTGTTCTCGAAGAGATTTTTTCCTTTGAGTTGCTGCCGCAGCAGAGCGGTCAGCAAGAGCTACAGGGGCGCTTCAACTGCCACGGACTTCTGAATCGCTCGGTCCTGACCAGAAAATCCCTGTTTTTTGGTATGGAATCGGTGCTGGCCGCCATCTTTGATGATCAGGCTAGAACCTCAGGTACGGGGGCAGGGTGATGGGCAGTCCTCTGGTTATGTTCTGTGCCCTTGGTGTGGGGATTGTGCTGGCGGTGATTGCCTGCTGGCCTGTCCGGAAGCTGCCGTCATTTCTCCAGAATGATAATGAGAATATGGCGGCCAGCGAGCAGAAGTCGGCCCTCGATCTCCGAACATTGGGAGCAGGAGGCTTCTCGGTACAACTGCAAAGCTATCGGGAAACGCTGGGTACTTTTCTTGGGGAACGGCTGGTATTCAAGGTCACCCTTGCAGGTATAAGCCTGCTGGCCGGTTGTTATTTGCTGCATCAACAGTGGTCGGTGCTGCCATTGTGGCTGTTATCTTTACTGGTCTGCTCCGCAGCGTTGATCGGTACGCTTATTTTTGCCAGGGTCTGGAAAAAACGACAGTTTGAGGCCGGGTTTGCCGATGCTCTGAACCTGATAGCCGGAGCCGTCAGCACTGGCGAAACTCTGAATAATGCCATTAGTTATGCCGGACAAACCTTGGAGGGCATTGTCGGTCATGCTTTTCGCCGGATGGGACAGGAGATGGCGGTAGGTCAACCGGCCGACGAGGTGCTGATGCGGGCCTGTCAGCGCTTTCCTTATCCGCAGTTTCTGTTTTTTGCCCTTGCTGTAAGGGCCAATATCAGCCGGGGTGGCCAGCTCAATGACGTACTGAAAAGTCTGAGTCGGGTGATGTTTAACAGCCGGTCACTGGATAAAAAGAAAATGGCGATGACGGCTGAGGCGCGCCTGTCGGCCAAAATTGTTGGTGCTATCCCGCTGATTTTTCTGGTGATCATGAAAGTGATTATGCCGTTGGATTTTGACTATGTGATGTTCAATCCAGAAGGTAAACCCATTCTTTATTACGTGCTGGGCAGTGAACTGTTGGGTGCAGCGATTATCTGGAAGCTGATGCGCGGGGTGGATAGCTGATGGATAAGGTGATGATCTCCGTGGTCGCACTGGTTATTGCCATGGTGCTGGTGGCCGGCATAAACAGTTATCTGAAGCAGCAGAGCCGCAAGGTGTGGCTGGGTTTGACCTGGTCACGACGGGTAAGAGGAGAGGGTTCTAATAGCCTGCTGACATGGTTGGCTTCCCGCCTGACCCAGCCAAGGGATGATATAGAAAAGAAGATTATTGCCGCCGGCTTTTATAACCGGGCTGTTGTGAGCCATCTGGCCCGCGTCTATTTTCCGGGCAAACTCCTGCTGGCGGTACTGAGCGGGGCAGTGGTTTATCTGGCTTTATCATCTGAGCTTTCTGACCGTCTGGTTATGATCCTGCTGGTGGCGATTGGCTGGATTCTGTTACCGGATATGTGGCTGGAGCGGCGCAAGAAGAAGCGCACGGTACGGGTATCTGGCAATTTGCCTTATTTGCTGGAGTTGATGGCGGTTTGCGTCCAGACCGGCATGACCATTGAAGCCGCTATTGAATATCTCTCCCATGAGCTGAAAGGCTTTGACCGGGATCTCGCCTATCTGATGGAAATCACCGCTTCCCGGGCAAGGATGTCAGGAACTCAACAGGCCTTGAATGATCTGAGTGAACAGCTGCCGTCCCGGGAGATGCAGAGCTTTATTCATACTCTGCAGCAAAGCCTGCGTTACGGCAGCTCACTGTTTGTAACCCTGACAACCCAGGCCGGCAATTTACGGGAAGTGAATATGCTTACGCTGGAAGAGAAGGTGGCCAAGCTGTCCGCCAAGCTCTCGGTACCGCTGATTCTGTTCATTATGTTCCCGCTGGTCATCCTGATGACCGCCCCCGGTATTATGAGGATGATGAGCAATGCTGCACTCTAAGGGATTGATTAACCGTTCACTCATTCTGACTGTTCTGGTTTTGGTAGCGGCGCTATTGAATGGTTGTTCCGCGCTGGGACCCACCCAGAAACCTTCCGAACAGGCCAAGTATCAAGGAGCCAATGAAGCGCTTCTGAAAGCGGCAGATAATCATGCCGGTCTGATCGAACTCTATAAAACCCGCATGCAGAAAGGCGAGCCTGCCGAGCGGGATCGTGCCCGGCTTGAGCTGGGGCAGGTCTATCTCGATACCGGGGATCCGGAATCCACCTTATTTACCATAGAGCCTCTTTTTCTACGTACGGTTGAAAATGGTGAAGGCCGTCCGGATGCCGAAGGCTGGTTGTTGAAATCTCGGGCCCAGCTGGCGCTGGGACAACCGACACCGGCCATGGAGTCTATCAAGCAGGCGCTGGCACTGCGTCCCGGTCATCCCCATATTCTGAACCAAAGTGGTTTAATTTATGCGGAAACCGGCAACTATTCGGAAGCCCGCCAGGCCTTTATCCAGGCCCGTCATGCCATGCTGGATGATCTGACCGTAAAGAATAATCTGGCCATGCTCGATATTCTCGAGGAAAACTACAAGGCTGCTATCCAGCGGTTGATGCCTTTGTACACCAGTGGTCAGGCTGATGATCGCATCAAGGCCAATCTGACTCTGGCCGTTGTGCGGGCCGGACTGTACCAGGAGTTTCGGACCCTGTGTGGTCAGGGCAAGACCGAACAGGAAACCGCTGCGCTGTTTATGGCACTGTCGGAAGCAAAGCCAGCCGCCGGAGTACACTGATGCCTGCGCGGCAGCCGTTACGCCAACCTTTACGTCAGGAAGGTATGGTGGCACTGGAAACAGCTTTGGGGTTGCCGGTGCTGATGTTGGCGATCTTTCTCTGGTGTGAGATGTGTTTTGTTGGTTATGTCAGTGCCATTCTCGATTACACCATCACCGAAAGCGCACGTCATCTGCGTGCCTATCCCCATGACCATTACCATCAGGCTTTCCACCGGATTATCAATAATGATCAGTCGTTCTGGCGTCACTTCATCGATACGGAAAGGCTGGTTCTTGAGTCCTGGTATCAGGCTGATATGGATATGCTGTATGAGAGCCACTGTCGGGAGAACACCGGGACTCTCTGTTACACCCAGGAGCAGAAGGGCAGTCTGATTGCTGTCTATCAGGTCGAGTATCGTTACCGGCCACTGTTTCATATCTTCCGGTTGGGGCGTATCGAAACACCGGTGCTGCGTCGTGAGGTCATTGCCGTACAGGAGTATGAACGTGGCAGTTAATAAGCTGACAGGCCGACAACGTCAGCGGGGCACGTTTGTTATCGAATGTGCGCTGGTGCTGGGTGTGCTGGTACTACTGATCGGTTTTACCTCCGATATCATCAGCTGGCAGGCTGTTTATGCCCGCTTACAGCGGATGGCCCATAGCGGCGCAACGCTGATACGTGAGCGTGAGTTGTTGTTCGCCGATCGGGAAGTCTTAACCAACGATGATGTACAGAAGCTGTACCAGATTACCAGACAGTCCTTAACCCGTACCTATGGGGACTTTGCGCCCGGACAGCTGGGGCTTTATGTCGAGCAGGTTGAGCGTCAATATCCTTCAGGTCAGTGGAGCTCTGTTGCATTTCATCAAGGTAGCCCGTGTCGTCCGGCACGGACGCTAAAAGGTAATAGTCGCCTGTTTCCTGCTGACCAGAGTCTGATTATTTATCAGGTCACGGTCTGTTATCCCGCTGATAGTTATTATCAGGCCTTACTGGGTAATGGTGGTGTACTTATCGCCAGTACCCTGATGCCGGGGCGCTGATCATGTTGTACCAGCTCATCAGCCGGAAGAAACAGTGTGGAGGCGCAGCAGTTATTACCATGTTGATGCTGCCGGTGCTGGCAGGAGTGATGCTGTTTGTGATGGAGTCGGCACAACTGCTTAGAGCCCGTTCAGCTTTGGGGGATGCCAGTGATGCGGCAGTGCTGGCTGTAAGCACTTTGAAAAATGATGATACTAAGGAACGGCGAGCCATGGCCCGAAGCTGGATGGAAGAGGCCGTGACAGGGCGAGGGGCAAACGCATGGCTGGATCGGGTAGATATAGACTTGTTGTCGTGTTTTGAGAACCCTGATTGTGATGCCCGCAGTGATAATGGTTTTGAAGAGTTACGACTCGTAGTTTCTGGTCAACCGCCGCAATGGTTTCAGTCCCGGGTCGCTGGCTATTCCATTAGCGGGAGTGTGGCACACTCGGCGCGAGCACGCCGATATGTCGATAGCGGAGCCAAAGATGTCTATTTTGTGGCTGACTTCTCTTCGTCCATGGATCTGTATTGGGCGAAACAGAGAAAAATCACCATGTTGCGTAATCTTCTTAATGATATGGCGCAACAGCTGGAAGATGAGACAGAAGACAGAGTTGCGGGTGATGGAAAAAATACCATCGCAGTCATTCCTTATTCCACTTATACCATGGAGACGCGCCCTGAACCGGGCAAGGAAATCTGTTCTCTGATACAGATACCTTTTGGTCTATCGCCGGAGGAAGAATACCAGCGCCATTGGGATCAGCTGGATGATGCCCTGGCGATTATGTTTCAGGCCAAGCCATGTCATCGTACCTATCCAGCCCGGTTAATGTCTGACCCACTGTTTTTTCCGTTTTTTACAGTTCCTTCGACGACCAGTGCCCAGGTGATCAAAAACCAGTTGGCGAAGATGAAGCCCGATGGGGAGACGGCGTCTTACGAAGGTATTATTCGAGCCGCACAGGAGGCGATGAAGGGTAAAAACCCGATTCGCACAATTATTGTGTTATCCGATGGCGCCGACACCAACTCCAACTTGCACCGTGCCATGGTCGAAGCCGGATACTGTGACACCATCCGGGAAGTTCTGGAAAACCAGGACAGCTATGATGGCAAGCCGGTACGAGCCTCTATTGCTGTAGTCAGCTTCAGTTATGCGCTCAAGCCTACCAATGCACTGGCCCAATGTGCGGATAAGGGCAAGGTCTATACCGCCGAGAATGTTGATGATCTACGCCGCAAGGTGGTATCGATTATTAAAGACGACTCAGCCCACCTCTATCGTAAGCCCTGATTCTTGTGTCGAACCTATCACCTCTGGTTCCCACGCTCTGCGTGGTAACCATATATGCATTCCTACGGGGGACCGTAGGAACGAGAAATGAAACCGTAAAGCAGAAGTCTGCGTAGATTAAGTTTCGCGTGCCGATAGCTTTTTCAGGCATAATCCTGAAAAAATCCAACAACTGACAATGTGGCGAACAAGAATTTATGACGCTGACTGACCAGGTTCTGTCCGGATTATCTCAGGCAATAAGTGGGAAACCCCAGCAGCTAAGGCTGGCACTGTGTTGCCTGCTGGCTCGTGGCCATCTGCTGATTGAAGATGTTCCGGGTATGGGGAAAACGACGCTGGCCCATGCACTGGCAAGAGTCACCGGACTGGATTGGCGGCGGGTGCAGTTTACCAGTGATCTGTTGCCAGCCGATATTCTCGGGGTTTCCATATTCGAGCGCACTAGCTCCACTTTCCGTTTCCAGCCGGGTCCGGTGTTTACTCAACTGTTGCTGGCGGATGAGATCAACCGCGCTACACCCCGCACCCAAAGTGCCTTGCTGGAAGCCATGGAAGAAGGGCAGGTCTCTGTTGAAGGGGAATCCCGTCGTCTGCCTGAGCCCTTCTTTGTGATTGCCACCCGTAATCCGGTAAACCAGTCCGGTACCTTCCCATTGCCGGAGTCGCAGCTGGATCGATTTCTGATGCGTATCGAGCTGGGTTACCCTGATCCTGCTTCCGAACGGGCCATGCTCAGTGGTCAGACGGGTCGTACCGTGCTCTCTAGTCTGCCGGTCCTGATGGATGACCAGCAGCTGCGTACCCTTCAGCAGCAGGTGGATCAGGTACAGGCCAGCGAACGATTGCTGGATTATCTGCAGCGGCTGGTGGCAGCAACCCGTGAAGGCGATCGGTTTGTCTGTGGTCTTTCTCCCCGTGCCGCGCTGGCGTTATTGGGGGCAGCGCGTGCCTGGGCATTTCTTGCCGGTCGTGACTATGTCTTGCCGGAAGATGTACAGGCAGTCTTTCCTGCTGTAGCCGGCCACCGTCTGCAATCCCGTGCCGGCGGCAGTGTCGCCAGTCTGCTGGCAGAAGTCGATGTGACCGGTTCGGCATGAAGTCGTTCTTATCTCAAATATTGCTACCTCAAGCGTTCAGAAACCGTTGGCAGCGTTGGCTGGATCGCCGGATTCCCCTAGCTCGCAGTATCACCCTTAATCAGAAAAGCCTGTTTATTCTGCCTACGGCCGCCGGTTATGGTTTTTTGCTGGTGGCCCTGCTGATTTTTCTGGCCGGCGTTAACTATCGCAACAGTCTTAGTTACGGTGTCGCCTTTTTTATGGTCGCGCTGTTTCAGGTGGCGCTGTGGCAGACCTGGCGCAACCTTGCCGGTTTAACTCTGACGGCACGGCATGGATATTCTGTTCATGCCGGTCAGCGTGCCCGCCTAGTGGTGACAGTGGGAAGTGAACAGAGCGGAACGGGTAAACGCTTCGGCGGCCTTGGGGTTATGGTCGGCTGGCCGGATGGCAGCCAACCGAACGGCAATCTGGTTCGGGTCGATCCTCAGGGGCAAAACGTAGACGTTGAACTGACCTGTGCCACTGAGAACCGGGGAGTATTGAGACCCGGTCGTCTACGGGTGGAAACCACCTGGCCGCTGGGGCTGTTCCGAACCTGGAGCTGGGTGGCTCTGGATCAAAGTGTACTGGTGTGGCCGTCCCTGATCCCAGTTGAGCCTTTCAATGCCTCTAGCAGTCAGGGGGAAGGGCATCAAAGTGTGGCCGGGGGGATGGATGACTTTGATGGCTTTCGCAGCTTTCAGCCTACCGACTCCGCTGCGCAGGTGGACTGGAAAGTCTGGGCACGCAGTGATGAGCTGGTGGTTCGACAGTTCCATGGGCTTGCAGGAGATGATCTGTGGCTGGATCTGGCTCAGGCACCCGGTCGAGATATTGAGCAGCAGCTCAGCTGGCTGGCGAGCCAATGTGTAGCATTGTCGTCCACTCAGGCCATCTGGGGACTTAAGCTGGGTGAAATAGTGATTGCACCGTCACAGGGTGGCAGTCACTGCCAGCAGTGTCTGGATGCACTGGCTCGTTTTTCAGGGCCGCAGGAGTAACAGATGCTGAACAGCTTGCTTAATAAAGAATGGCTCCGACGTAAACGAAAAACCGCACCTGCCGTTGCTCCGGTAACCCGTGCTGCCAGTTTCAGTCTGGTCTTTATTCTGGTGCTGGTCTGTCTGCCGTTGGCACCCTTGCTGCCTGCTGGCACATGGGTGCTGGTCAGTCTTGTCGTTGGTTGGCGGCTGATACTGTTACGTGCTCGTGGGGCTCACCCTGGAAAACTGATTCGTACGCTGCTGGTCGTTGTTGCTCTGGCTCTGGTTCTGCTGCATTACGGCACCTTGCTGGGGCTTGAAGCGGGTGCAACTACGCTGGTTTCTGCCTATACCCTCAAACTGCTGGAGATGCGCAGCCGACGTGATGCTCTGGTGCTGAGCTTTATGGGCTTCTTTGTTGTGGTGACCGGGTTGCTGTTCTCACAATCCATTGCCATGACCGGTTATCTGCTGGTGTGCCTGGTGGCTCTGGTGTCGGTACTGGTGGGGCTGCATCAGCCGGGCACACAGACGGATATCGGACCCGCCTTGCGTACAGGGTTGTTGTTAAGCGCACAGGCACTGCCTTTAATGGTGATTCTGTTTGTACTGGTGCCACGTATTCCGCCACTCTGGGCGGTGCCTCACCCTGATAACAGTGCCCGTACCGGGCTGAGTGATGAGATGGCGCCCGGTGATATTGCCCGGTTAAGCCAATCGGGCGAGCTGGCCTTTCGGGCAACCTTTACCGGTGAGGTTCCTCCTCCCGAGCAACGCTACTGGCGTGCAGTGGTCATGTATTGGTTTGATGGGCGACGCTGGTCGCAGGGCGATCAGAAGGATTGGCAAAAGGTCGGTGTTGCTGAAGAGGAACTGATTAGCTGGTATCCGCAAAAGCCCGCCTGGGCGCCGGAACAAAGTTCTGCGAATGTGGATTATCGCTACGATATTATCCTCGAACCCAGTGGTCGCCCCTGGTTGCCGGTGCTTGGGCCGGTCAATACCGCAGTGCAGGGCACGGGGCTGACCCGGGATTGGCGCTTGTTGTCCCGGGATAATGTCGATCTGTTGCGGCAGTATTCCATGCCCTCCTCCGGTTTCCAGGGTATGGATGCAGAATTACCTACCTGGTTAAAGGCAGCCAGTCTGCAACTGCCCGCCACAGGTAATGCCCGGGCTCGCCAGTGGGCCGAAGAGTTAGCAAGCCAGTATGGAAGCAATACGCCGGCACTGGTTTCTGTGGTGTTGAGGCACTTCCGTGAGCAGGATTATTACTACACGCTGCGACCACCGACCCTGAGTGGCAATACCATTGATGCCTTTCTGTTTGATACCCGTCGTGGCTTCTGCGCCCACTATGCAGGAGCTCTGACGTTTATTCTCAGAGCGGCCGGTATCCCGTCCCGTGTCGTAGCGGGCTATCAGGGCGGGGAAGTGAAAGAAGGTGGTGTCGTACAGGTACGTCAGTTTGATGCCCATGCCTGGGTGGAATACTGGCAGGCAGGTTACGGCTGGCAGCGTGTCGATCCGACCGCAGCTGTTGCGCCTGAACGGGTGGAGCAGGGGCTGGAACAGGCCGTTGCTGAAGAAGGTTCATTTCTGGAAGGAAACCTGTTCTCTCCGGTGCGCTATCGCCATATCGATTGGGTTAATACCCTGCGCCTGCAATACGAACAGCTGGAGTACCAATGGCAGCGTCTGGTGCTGTCCTATGATGAGGACGCCCAGAAAGATCTGTTCAAAGACCTGTTTCCCGGTAAGGACACTTTGACGGTGTTACTGCAGTTGTTAGTTATCACTGTTTTGTTGGTTATGGTGATATCACTTATCTGGGTGACACGACCCTGGCAGCAAAAACTGGCACCGGCTGATCGTTACTATCAGCAGTTTTGCCAACGGATGAAGCGAAAAGGTTTGCCTCGCCATCCCGGAGAAGGACCGGAAGATTATGCCCTCCGGATAAAAAGGGAGCGCCCGGAATGGGGACAAAAGGCGCAGGAGGTCACGGAGCTGTATATTCGGCTGGCTTACGCAAACCAAGAACCGCAGAGCCATGAGGCGACTCTGCAGCAGTTGAAAAGACTTGCTTGTATCTAGCGGTTCTTTTTTAGGATTGCTCAGATTGAGGTTTTTGCGCAGTAGCTGGTATGGGGTTGTTGTACATCAGACGAGGATGGTATTCGTAGGTGTCCCGTAATCCATCCAGACATTTATCGATGAAATCGTAGAGGGTTTTGATCAGCTTCGCTTCTTCTAACGGTAACTGTCTCTCCGGAGTATGGACCAGATGGAAGGAGCACAGATAATCCAGCGCATGCATGGTTTGATCAAGCGTCAGGTTTTTCATCACAGCGTTAATGTCATTACGGATCACTGCAAGACACTGGTTGAGATGCGGGTTCTTTTGATATTGGACATAACCACGGGAAATCCGGCTTCCTTCCGGACACTGATTCAAAGACAGTGTCAGAGTTGCCCTCTCGTGGATTGGCCGCCAGCTGGTTAACCGTTGCCCCAGCTCCTCAAAAAGGGTATGCATTTTCCTGATATAGCCTTGAGTACTGTCCTCGCTCAGGCATTGGCGTTTAGCGGTTTCCTTCTTGCGGAACTCGTGAATAATGACCATGGCGATATGCGCAGAACCCATCTCTTTCTCAGTTTGACCGCCGGACATATAGCGGTTGGTCTCTCGAATGATGCGTTGTCTGCCTTCCACAGTCATCATCACTTCTTCTACCTGTGCCATTACCTTGGGGAATTCCACTGGTTTGTAATCCTTGGGGAACGGCTTTATCGGGGTCAAAGTACGACGGGGATCGAGCTGATACTGATCTTCAAGGCTGGGCAGGGTCAGCCCGGTTGTGGGCAGTGATGCTGGCAGACTGCTGACGCGTGGCAGCGGGCCTGATGAGCCATTGAGTGTCCAGATCGGAAGCGGATTGTTGGACGTGACGGGAATAACGGAAGGGACGGGGGAAGGGTAGGTGGAGACAGTATGTCCTCCCAGCATCCCGGCCAACTGCGGGTAACTGGCCACATACCCCTGATCAATTGGTGCAGGGGAAGGATAGGCAGGACTTGTCGTAGTCGGTAAGCCTTGTGCATTTTGATTATGGATTGCTCTGGGGGGATAGGGTGTAGCCATGCTTTTATTCTTTCAGCAGTGAGTATCCCCATTAAGGCAATGAAGGCGAGAGCAGGGTTCTTTATAAGCCCTGTCAACGCTGATAGTTGTGCTGACCATTTCAATATCTTCATCTTTACCTGCGGTATAACAGGATTCTCCATTGAGGCTGCGGGCTGATAGAATCCCTTTATCATTCAATGACAACCGATACCCATTCATGAGTTTCCAGCTTCGCCCCTATCAGCGTGATGCCGTACAGGCGGTGGTTCGCCACTTTCGCAAAACCAGTGATCCGGCGCTGATTGTTTTGCCAACCGGTGCCGGTAAGAGTCTGGTGATCAGTGAGCTTGGTCGAATTGCCCGGGGCCGGGTTCTGGTGCTGGCCCATGTGAAGGAGCTGGTCGAGCAAAACCACGGCAAGTATGAGAGCTATGGTCTCAAGGCCTCGATATTCAGCGCCGGACTCGGCCGCAAGGAAGCCTCCGAACAGGTGGTGTTTGGTAGTGTACAGTCTGTCGTGCGTAATCTGTCGTCATTTGAAACCGAAGGCGAGGCTGCCAAATTCACCCTTTTGGTGATCGACGAATGCCATCGTGTTTCTCTGGAGAAAGACAGCAGCTACCACAAGGTTATCAGTCAGCTGAAAAGTCAGAATCCCCAGCTCAAGGTTCTGGGCCTTACCGCGACACCTTACCGGCTTGGGCTGGGATGGCTCTACAACAGCTATGTCCCGGAAGGTGAGAAGGGCAAGCTTCGTACCGAGCAGGAACGCTTTTTTAAAAACTGTGTCTATGAACTTCCACTGCCGTGGATGGTAGATAATGGTTATCTCACCCCACCCCAAATGATTGATGCCCCCGTTGCCTGGTATGACTTCTCGCTGTTACCTCGCACAAACCTGGGCGGATTCCGGGAAGGGGATATGAATCAGTTGCTTAAAGGGGAAGGTCGTGCGACCAAGGCGATTATCCAACAGGTGATCAAGCTGTCTGATGAACGTCAGGGGGTGATGATCTTTGCCGCAACGGTTGAACATGCCAAAGAAGTATTGGGATATCTACCTGAGTCCGAGAGTGCCCTGGTGATTGGTGATACTCCGGGACCTGAGCGGGATCAGCTGATTCAGCGCTTTAAAGAGCGGGAACTTAAATATCTCGTCAATGTGTCCGTATTAACCACTGGCTTTGATGCACCCCATGTGGATGTGATTGCTATTCTGCGTCCCACTGAATCTGTCAGTCTCTATCAACAGATTGTCGGGCGTGGATTGCGGTTGTCAGAAGGCAAAGAGGATTGTCTGGTGATGGATTTTGCCGGCAATAACTTCAGCATCTTTGCCCCTGAAATTGGTGATCCTCGCCCGGATTCTCGTGCTGTACCGGTACAGATAGATTGCCCTATGTGTGGCTGTCAGAACGACTTTTGGGGACTGGTGGATAGTGACGGCGATCTGGTCGAGCACTATGGACGTCGTTGTCAGGGCTTTATGGAGAATCTGGAAGGAGAGCGGGAGCGCTGTAGTTTCCGGTTCCGGTTTAAGGAGTGCGGAGAGTGTAATGCTGAAAATGATATTGCCGCCCGCAAGTGCCATGAGTGCGGCAAGGTGCTGGCTGACCCTGATGATAAGCTGCGGGCGGCGTTGAATCTGAGAAATACCACAGTACTGCGATGTTCCTGGATGACCATGGAAGCCGACAAGAACCGCAGTGGTGAGGAGCGCATCAAGGTCAGTTACTTTGATGAAGACGGTTTAAGTATTACCGAGTTTTTCCGCCTGGAAACGCCGGCTCAACAGGGTGTTTTCTATCATCGCTTCGGAAAGCTGCACCAGATTAATCGGGGGGAGGCATTTCGGGCGCGTTCTGTGGAAGATGTTATAGGGCAAAGTAAAAAGTTTCGTAAGCCGGATTTCGTCATTGCTCTGCGGGAGCCGCGAGGATGGAAAATTCGTGAGAAGATCTTCGATTATAACGGGGCTTATCGCAAGGCTGTTGAGGCTGGGTGAAGATTGAAAATAGGATTGTTCGGTTAGTCTTTGTTGCGGGGATTAATTGCTCAGGGTTTCAGCCGGGATGTTGCGGAGGGGAGCTGATGGTGCGTGAGCACTCCTGATAGAGAAGCCTCGCAGCTGGGCGTAATCTTGCTGCCATCGGCTGTCACGACTCAATCCTTGCCGATTATGGCCAGACCTTGGTGGGACAGGGTCTGGCCGCCTCTTATTTCTTCCGCATAAATCTCTCAACTTAGTCATGAACACGTCCTCGCATGGCTTTGACCGAACTTCTTCGGGTTTTACTATCCAATCGTCTCTTCTTTGATGCCAGTGTTGGCTTGGTGGCAATCCGCTTTTTTTGGGTTGCTTGTACCGAGCGTATTAGCTCACACAATCTTTCCAGCGCATCTTCACGGTTTTTCTCCTGGGTGCGATAGCGCTGGGCTTTGATAATAATGACCCCATCCTTGCTGATGCGGCTGTCCCGCAGTTTCAGCAGTCGGGACTTGTAAAAGTCCGGCAGGGATGAAGCATTGATATCAAAACGCAGATGGATGGCACTGGATACTTTGTTAACGTTCTGGCCGCCGGCCCCCTGGGCCCGAATGGCACTCAGTTCAATCTCTTCGGCAGACAGGCTGACATGGCTTGATATTGCCAGCATTGGGTTACTCCTTGTATGGTTCTTCTCATAGTCCTTGTCAGGGTGAGCGCCGTATTCTACGGGAGTCGACAAATTTTATGGACTTTATTTTTATTCCCCCCGCACAATGGAATCTTTAGTGAGTTGCAAAGCAGGACTATGAGCCGCTGGAGTGTGTATCTGATCCGTTGTCGGGATGGCAGTCTTTATTGTGGTGTCTCTACTGATGTCGCACGGCGTTTTACTGAGCATAGTACTGGTGGTCCACGCAGTGCCCGCTATGTTCGTGGCAAGGGACCGCTAGAGCTGGTTTATCAGCATGTGGTTGGCGGTCGTGCTGAAGCTTTACGCGCAGAATATCGCATAAAGAAATTGAATAAGGCCACCAAGGAGAAGCTGGTGGCCGGTACAGTGCTGTTCAATGAGGTTATTGTCCTTGCTCCATCGTGCTGACAGTTAAAGTCTCTAATTGGTCTGATATCGGGGCAAAGTGTTGTTGCAGAGCCGATGTGATGGCTTGTTCCAGAGGCTTATCATCCGTGAGCAGTGTTGCTGTGGTCCTGGTGTTCGCTCCACCGGGTGATGGATAGTAAAGAGTTGCCCGCTCAGGCAGGGGCTGGTCATCAGCGACCAGAGAGTAGACCTCTGTTGCACCGTTATCCAGTCTGGAAGCCAGTAGCTCTGGATTAACAAGATGCGCAAAATTGCTATGACCAAAAGGCTGATCCCGAAACAGGATCGGGTAATCATTGGTCAATATCGTCAGAAATGATGTGATCAGGTTGAGACTGGGAAATTTATCACTCTGCAGAGGATGAAGTAGAAATTCACTGTGCAGCCGAAAATCCGCCAGCACTGCGAATGGTGAGTCTGACTCAATAAGTTGGGTCAACGTCATCTGCAGAAGATACATCATGCTGTCCAAAATCAGCTCAACAGGGTAACTGTGAACCACAAACCGGTCACTGCTCGGTTCTGCATCAAGTTCTTTTGGGAAGTCCTGTTCCGCTGTCCATATTTGCGCAGGATCAGTACTACCGTATTTATGATTGAGATAGGGATCATCATCCGTTGCATAAGACACCAGCCTTTGTCTTTCAACCATAGTGTGATGTTTTAACTTTTCCCCCAGTTGATTCGCAGTCGTTTCTTTGTGCTGACTGAGATAACTGACAAAAGTGCTGTGTAGACGGGCAGCGCTATAAAAATGTTTCGCAGTAAAAAACTCCCTACTAAGAGCGTGCATGATAGGTGTTGTTCTTAGCAGGTTGTGCTCAAGTTCTTCATCAAAACCCTGTTCCAGACCATTGTGAGCAAGTACTTGGGGATAGACATGCAGATAGTCAGCCAGAGTTTTCGGTTTCAAGAGGGCGTTTGTTGAGAGCCAGAGTTTGAGCAGTTGCTCACTGAGTATTGGTATAGGAACCTGACCGTCAAAATTTTGCTGATTAAATTCGAGCAGATTAATAAAACCCGACCAGAGATTCGCTGACTTTGCTACGTTTAACTCGGAGGTCTGATCCAGGGTGTAGTTATCAGATTCGTCAGTAACCGGTACTAATCTATCCGAACTGTTCTGCTGAGCCTTAGTATTAAATTCGGTCATCACCAGCCTTAATAGAAGGCGTGGTGGGATTGCCTGAAGCCGCTGGGCAATTAAATTTGTTTCGATTGCAAACTTACGGTCAGGCTTTAAAGAATCTGCTTTCTCCTTGATCGGCGGTTTTTCCTTTATCTGAGGCGGCTCAGTACTATCCATTGCGTTGCCCGTTTGAGAGTCGCTGCCTACCAGGCTCCCATTTATGTTTACAGGCACTGTGTTGCTTGACGTAATGGTGGTAGGAGGTGAAGGCGGCGGTCGTCTGGTTATTTTATTCTGAGATGTGATCTGCCCTGGTTTTGGCGGCCGTGACGATGTTGCTGCTGTTGTTGTGACTGTAGTAACAGATATCGATTGCAGAGTGACGGTACTCATCATCCCAGCGAGCCTGTCCGCATCATCATCTTGGTTATTCTGGGAGTGAGGGAAGATGGTATCTGAGGCTGTAGTCGGTAGAGAGGATGTTAGAAATACGTGACTGCCGGAACCCGTTGAGGCCATTGAAGGGAGGTGACTGCTGTTAGCCTCTGAGCTTTTCTTTTTTCTGCCAGTCGGCCGTGGTGGAGCCTTATGATTATCGTCTTGCCGGGCTCTTGGCTGGGGCTGTATGGGATGGCTTGCACCATTCCCGGACGGTCTTTTCTTTGGAATCAGGAGTGGAGAGGATGTTGGTGGTGGCAAGGTCAGAGAGGCTTTGCCTTTTCCGGAAGCCTGTATCGGAACGCTGACAATGCTAGTCAAGAGAATGGCCAGGATAGTAACGGGATGGGGGGCAAGCCCGCCGAGAATTGTCAACGACCTTCTGTCCCACATAACCTGCTATCCCACCATCATCTGCTGTTGTTGTGCGGGATAAAATAGACCACTGGCCTTGAAAACCAAAAAGTCTTACGACTATTTCTCAGGCACGCTTGTGCCAGTGGTCTGATGTGAGGTCAGAGGTTTAAGAACGCTTTTTGGGGGTCCAGGCCCAGATCATTTCTACCTTGATCGGCTCATTACCAGTGGCATCGGTAATGGTGCAGGGCACTGTCACTTCACCTTTCTCGGCACTTTTGATCTGTTCGATCTGTTCATCGGTGAGATGGGCCTTGGCGGTAATATCACCGGAGGAGCGTTTGACGAAATCAACATTCATGGATTTGATCACCGGTACGCCGCTATCCGGCACGTTCATACCGACGATCAGGCCTGTAGCGGTTTCCGCAGCCAGCGCCATGGCGCAGGCATGGACACTGCCTATATGGTTCTGATTACGCTTAAGGTTACGGACAATGATGATGCTGTCCCGTTCGGTAAGGCGTTCGATCCGGGTCTTGGTGGTACCGACAAGCTTGACGGCACCGCCAAGAAACTTGCTGACCAGCCAGACGCGCATACCCTCTGGGGCTTTATTGAGCAGACTTACGCCCCGGCTCATACGATTTGCCATGGGTGACTCCTTATTATTTGCTCTTGTCGTTATTTTATCTGTGGGTGGAGATTACATACGGCTACAGAGAACGGCAACTGCGTTGATAAATCTGTTGGCTGTCGTTTGAGTCAATTGGTGGGATTGTGGAGGGTTCACTATAGTTCTCAACTCCCTGCAACAATATCAGGAGCGATCATGACTGCGCTCAGCCATCCTGACTCAACACTTACCAGCAGCGGCTATTTTTCTTTATTCCGCGCGGTGCGAATCGTGAGTGTGGTGTTGTCGATTCTCTTCGTTCCGCTTTTGCAAGCTGAGACACAGCCAGGTTTGATTCCAACGCTGGTCAGCAAGCTTAATGTGTCCGAACCCCAGGCACGGGGAGGTCTGGGTGCCATTCTGGAAATGGCCAGTGCCAACCTGTCTTCCAGTCAGTTTGGGCAACTTGCCAGTGCCATACCCGGTGCCAAGGATCTGATCAAGGCAGCCCCACCCGTAGAGATGCCGGATCCGCTCAAGAAAGATGTACAGAGTAATGCGCTGTTTGATCTGAATAATCAGTTTATGAAGCTGGGAATGGATAACTCTATGCCGATGAAGTTTGCCCAGACGCTGGTGGAATACTTAAAGTCATCCGGGAATGTGAAGGCATTGCAGGCGTTTAAGGATTCGTTCCCGCTGAATTTGAAACTGGAGGGAACATCCTGGATGGATATTATTAACTAGCGGAAGGTTCGCGCTTATAAAAAACGGGGCAGGTGAGAAACCGGCCCCGTTTTTATCTGTACGCAGCAGCTTAGTTGGTAGGCAGCTTGCCTTCCACGCCCTGTACGTACCAGTTCATGGACAGAATGTCCTTGTCTTCCAGCTTAACGCCGTCAGCAACTTTCTCGGAACCATCCTGTGCCTTGATCGGACCTTCAAAGATCACCAGATCACCGGAGGCAATACCGGCGCGGGCTTTCTCGGCCAGGGCAACAACATCAGCAGGGATCGCTTTGTTGTATGGAGCCATCTTCACCATACCGGTATTGATACCACCCCAAGTGTCGTTAGCTTCCCAGTTGTCGTTGAGTACAGACTTGGCGACGTCGGCATAGTAATCACCCCAGTGCACCAGACTGCCGGTCAGGTGGGCATCCGGGCCGAACTTGGCCATATCGGTGTCGTAACCAAAGGCAAAGACACCCTTATCCTGCGCAGCCTGAACCGGAGCCGGGGAGTCAGTGTGCTGGTTGATGATATCTGCACCCTGGGCAATCAGGGCTTCAGCCGCTTCACGCTCTTTAGCCGGGTCGTACCAGCTGTTGATCCAGACAACCTTAACGGTGGCATCCGGGTTGGTTTCCTTCAGCCCCAGGGTAAAGGCATTAATGCCCTGTACCACTTCAGGAATCGGGAAGGAGCCAACATAACCAATCACGTTGGACTTGGTCATCTTGCCGGCGATCAGACCAGTCACATAACGGCCTTCATAGAAGCGAGCCGCGTAGGTGGATACGTTATCGCTACGCTTGTAACCGGTGGCGTGGTGGAATTTTACCTTGGGGAACTGCTTGGCCACCTTCAGGGTCGGGTTCATAAAACCGAATGAGGTGGTAAAGATCAGGTCGTTACCCTGTTGAGCCAGCTTGCGGATAACCCGCGCGGCATCAGCACCTTCTGCAACGCTTTCCACGAAGGTGGTTTCCACTTTGCCTTCCAGCTTTTCGATCATCTCCTTACGGCCTTCGTCATGGCCGAAGGTCCAGCCGGCATCACTGACCGGGCCAACGTAAACAAAGGCGACCTTGAGCGGGTCTTCTTTGGCGACGGCCTGACCAGCCAGACCGAGGGTCATGGCGGCGGACAAGGCAACAGTTGCTGCCTGTTTCAAGGTTTTCTTGAAGGATGCTTTCATGGTTGCGATACCTGCTCCTGTTATTGTTTTGCTTTCTTTGGCTCTGATTTGCTCAGTTATTATTATTTTTTATTATTAGTATTCTGTTGTTTATCCGGCCGGGTGGAACGGCTTGCCCAAGGACATAGGCGCCATCAACCGGATACGGGACTGCTTACTGGACAGAATAACCAGTACCACTATGGTGGCCAGGTACGGCAGTGTGGCCAACAGGTTGGACGACATATCGACGCCCATACCCTGGAATACCAGATGCAAGATGCTCGCCAGCCCAAACAGCCAGGCACCGAGCAGAATCCGACCGATACGCCAGCTGGCGAACACCACCAGAGAGAGGGCGATCCAGCCGCGACCTGCGGTCATACCTTCTGCCCACAATGGGGTATAGGCCAGTGACAGATAGGCGCCACCCATTCCGGCCAGTGCGCCGCCAAAGGCCACCGCAAGCCAGCGAACCCGCAGAACCGGCAGACCCAGGGTAACCGCCGACCAGGGGTTCTCGCCGATGGCTTTGACAATCAAACCGGCGCGGGTGACCCGGAAGAACAGCCAGACCAGCACCAGCAGCACCAGTGACAGATAAACCAGAATATCCTGCTGGAACAATGCGGGTCCAATCACTGGGATATCAGACAGTACCGGAATGGCTATTGGTGCGAAACCAACCAGAGGCTTGCCGACAAAATCGGCACCGATAAAGGCACTCAGGCCGGCACCGAAAATGGTTAGCGCCAGACCGGTGGC
This sequence comes from Parendozoicomonas haliclonae, assembly GCF_900174585.1. Classification (GTDB taxonomy): domain Bacteria; phylum Pseudomonadota; class Gammaproteobacteria; order Pseudomonadales; family Endozoicomonadaceae; genus Sansalvadorimonas; species Sansalvadorimonas haliclonae. The sequence continues at coordinate 264,960 of NZ_FWPT01000005.1, forward strand.
GACCTGATTGGCGCGCAGGCCCAGGGCGATCATGCCAAACAGCGCGGACATCAGTACCCCGGCCAGCATGGCCGCCAGTACACCCAGAGCAAGGCTGCCGGTGGTCAGGGCAACAATAAAGCCAGTCACGGCGCCCATCAGCATCATGCCTTCCTGCCCGAGGTTCAAGACCCCGGACTTTTCACATACCACTTCCCCCAGTGCAACCAGAAGAAGGGGTGTACCACTGCGCACCATGGCGAACAGGATATTGGTGATCAGTTCGATATCCATCTCAGACACCCTCCTGCACAGCCGAGTGTTGTGTATTGGTCTGTGGTCGTTTTTTCCAGACCAGCCGGTAGCTGATCAGTACATCGCTCATTAACAGATAAAACAGCAGCATGCCCTGGAACAGGCTGCCCAGTGCCAGCGGCAGACCGAGGTTGATCTGTCCCATCTCACCGCCCATATACACCAGAGCCATCAACAGGCTGGCCAGAACAATACCAACGGGATGCAGACGACCAAGGAAGGCAACGATGATGGCGGCATAGCCATAGCCCGGGGAGACGCTGGGAACCAGTTGCCCAATCGGGCCGGTCACTTCACTGGCACCGGCCAGACCAGCCAGAGTTCCACAAGTCAGCAGGGCGAAGTAGACCAGAGCCTTCTCCTTATAACCGGCAAAGCGACCGGCGCTGGCATCCATTCCGATGACCTTCAGCTGGAAACCGATAAAGGTACGGCTTAACAGAACCCAAACCACAGACACGGCGAGCAGGGCAAACAGCGCCCCGATATGCAGGCGGGTTCCTTCAAGAATGACCGGCAGGGTAACGCTGGCTTCAAATAGCGCTGACTCGGGGAAATTAAAACCATCCGGGTCTTTCAGCGGTCCGTGTACTGCCCAGAGCAGCAGGTTCAGGGCCACATAGTTGAGCATGATGGTGGTGAGGATCTCATTGGTATTGAAATGATTGCGAAGAACTGCAGGAATTCCGGCCCAGAGCAGTCCGGCCACACTTCCTGAGAACAAAGCCACAGCTAATGGCCAGGTTCCTTCGTTATCCATCACCTGTAGAGCTGCCCAGGAGCCGAACAGGGCGCCCATCAGCAATTGGCCTTCCGCTCCGATATTCCAGATATTGGCCCGGAAGCACAAAGCCAGTCCGGTGGCACACAGCAGCATGGGGGCAGCTTTAATACAAAGCTCTGCCAGACCATAACTGTCGTTAATAGGCAGAATAAAAAAGGTGTACAGGCCTTCTACAGGATCCTGCCCCTGCCACAGAAAGATCAGGGCACCGGAGAGCAGGGTTAACGCAATGGCAAGTACCGGGGAGAGGTAACGAAACAGGTTGGAGTCCTGCTGTCGTCTTTCCAGTTGCGGCAGGGAAAAAGGCAGAGTGATCATAATGCAACGGCCTCCGCCTGGTCCTCGGTTTCAGGAGCGTCAAAGACGCCAGCCATCCAGCCACCAACTTCTTCAATGCTGGTGTTCTGGATCGGTTTGATAGGGGAGAGCTGACCATGGCAGAGTGCACCAATACGATCGCTGATCTGGAACAGTTCATCCAGATCCTCGGAGATCACAATAATGGCTGTACCCTGATCCCGCAGGCTGATAAGCGCCTGGTGAATGGTATTGGCGGCTCCTACATCAACACCCCAGGTCGGGCTGGCACAGATCAGCAGCTTGGGGTTCTGCTGGATTTCCCGGCCAATAATAAATTTCTGCAGGTTACCACCAGATAGAGAGCGCGCCTCGGCATGAATGCCGGCAGCCTTGACTCCGAACCGCTCGACCACGTTGCTTGAGAAGTTGGCAATCCGGCTGTTGCGCAGAAAGCCAAGCTGCAGCAGGTTTTCCAGAAAACCGGTGAGCAGACCGTTCTCCTTCAGGCTCATTTCCGGTACTGCGCCACGACCGAGACGCTCTTCGGGAACAGTCGCGATACCAAGACGGCGACGCTTATAAGGAGAGAGCTGACCGATTGCCTGACCTTCCAAAGTAATCTGGTTGGCCTGTGGAGCATGACGTTCACCACTCAACAACTTGAGCAGTTCCTTTTGGCCATTACCAGCGACACCGGCAATGCCGAGGATCTGACCGGCACGCACATCCAGGCTGATATCCTGCAGGTCGGTGCCGAAGTCATCTTCTTTATTGGCGGAAAGCTTGTGCAGCGTTAGCAACTCACGTCCACCGTCAACTTTCGGGTAGGGCACTCCCAGTTCGGTATGGCTGCCAACCATCATCGCCGCCATCTCTGTGGTGCTGGTTGTGCGTGGATCACACTCACCACTGACCTTGCCGTTACGCAGTACAGTGGCACCGTGACACAGGGTCTGCACTTCATGGAGCTTATGGCTGATAAACAGAATACTGCAGCCTTCATCGGACAAGGTACGCAGGGAGTCGAACAGGCGGTTCACTTCCTGCGGTGTCAGTACCGAGGTGGGTTCATCAAGAATCAGCAGGCTGATGTTCTGTAACAGGCAGCGGATAATCTCTACCCGCTGTCGTTCACCGATGGAGAGCGTATGAACCTGACGGTCGGGATCAACGGCAATACCGTACCGTTCGGAGACACTGCGGATGCGTTCGTTGAGCTGCTGACGATCCCGAGCCTGATCAGCAGGCAGGCCAAGGGCAATGTTTTCAGCAACGGTCAGTGTTTCAAACAAGGAGAAGTGTTGAAACACCATGCCGATGCCCAGATCTCTGGCCTGGCCGGGGGAACGAATAGAGACGGGCTCGCCATTCCACCAGATCTGTCCGGTATCAGGGTTGGTGACACCGTACAGGATTTTCATAAGCGTGCTTTTGCCAGCACCGTTCTCACCCAGCAGGGCATGGATCTCGCCGGGCCGAATCGCCAGGCTGATATCATCGTTGGCACGGACGCCGGGATAGATCTTACTGATCCCCTGACAACGTATCCGTGAACGGAAGCCGGTTTCACTACTGAAGGAACCGGAGGATGATTCGGGTGGTGACATGGGTATTATTGTTCTGCTGGCAGTACACACTGTCGCCACTTCCGACGACAACCGTCAGTCTGCTGTTGTTGGATTTATAGGTGATAATTATTGTTACGGAATTTTACTCTAATCTTGTTTCGGAAAATACTACCGGCGAAAAAAAACGCCCATGGTCATAAGATCATGGGCGTTTTGTTCTTACCGGGCCTTGGGTTTAGCGTTTGCCACCCAGCAGACGACGGATCTTGCTGAAGATGGACACGTGATGTGCTTCTTCCTCTTCCAGCCAGTATTCCAGGTTGTCAGCGACTTTGTGCTGTTCTTCCATACGCAGCTTTTCCAGCTCCGCTTTCAGTTCATGCACTTCCCGCTGGGCAGCCTTAAGACGAATCTTCAGGGCCTTACGCTGCTTCTTGAAGTTCTTCAGGTTATGGGCGCTATGCTCAGTCATGATCGATTCCTATTAACGGGTCAGCAGAATCAGAGCGGCTGGCAGAATAAAGAACACGCCAATCACATAACCAAAAACAATACTGCGGTTCCGGCTGGCTTTCTGGGCGAAGGTACGCGCCGCCAGGTACGGAATATTACGCAGGAACGGAATCCCATAGATAACCACTGTCGCAGAGATGTTGAACATCAGGTGGACAAAGGCAATCTGCAGACTCTGTTCAGCCATCGCACCGGATACCGACAGTGCCGCCATCAGCGCAGTCACACAGGTACCGATATTACAGCCCAGGGTGAACGGATAAACTTCTTTAAGTTTGAAGATACCGTTACCAGCCAGAGGCACGATCAGACTGGTGGAAGTAGAGGAAGATTGTACCGCTACAGTCACCAGAGTACCGGACGCCATGCTCTTCAGCGGGTTACCGCCGATCGCCTTATGCAGGACTTCCTTGGCACGTCCAACCATCAGCTTCTTAAGCACTTTGCCCAGAACCATGATGGAGATAAATACAAACGCCAGACCCAGCAGAGCCAAGGCTACACCACCCCAGATACCCGGCAGGATTTCGAACATGTCTTTGAACAGGCCAACAACCGGTTTGGTGATTGGCTTGATAAAGTCCAGACCGGACATGTCCATATCCGCGCTGCCGCCATAGAACCAGCCCGCCATGGCTTCAGAAACCTTGCCCAAATAACCGGTCGCGATCTCCATAGGCAGGAAAATAGCAACGGCCAGCAGGTTAAAGAAGTCGTGAATCGTTGCGGCTGAGAAGGCGCGGCGGAACTCTTTACGCTTGCTGATATGGCCCATGCTGACCATGGTGTTGGTCACGGTGGTACCAATGTTGGCACCCATAATCATGGGGATGGCTGTTGCGACCGGCAGACCACCGGCTACAAGACCTACGATTACAGACGTTACAGTACTGGAAGACTGGATCAGCGCAGTTGCGAAGGTACCAATCACCAGACCCATAACAGGGTTGCTGGCAAAAGCGAACAACTGGCGTGCGCCTTCTGCGCCCCCGGATGCCCACTTGAAACCACTGCCTATCATGCCAACTGCGAGCAGCAGCAGATAAACCATAGCAATAACGGTCGCCCATTGACGGATAGTTCCGGCAGTAGTAGTGCCGGTTTGAACCGTTTGAGTCGCTTGCATTGTGTAAAACCAGAAATAGAACCCACATGGGTGCCCGGTGAACTTTATGGATTTACAGAATCCAGACAATCTCGGCAAGGCGTAATTGTCGGTGTGATATACCTAGCTGATTGGCGATGATGTATGGGGAGAGTGTGTGTCCTGTTGCTGGGTTGTACGGATAATTTGGAGGGATGTGCTGAGAATGGGCAACAGTGCGGGTGTTGGGCTGATGACTATAAAAATCGAAGAAAAGAGTCTGGACTCTGATAAGCGTTACCAGAGTCCATTAAGGCGGGTGGTCGGATAAACGTTAGAGTGTATCGCCAACAGTTGAGACAGCCTGCTTCTGGCAAATTTTATGCAGCCAAAGACCGGAGGCTTTCATGGCATAGCCAAACACAGCGCCAACCAGAAGAGAAGGCAGAACCAGCTGCCAGTCGCCATTGGCCGCAAACGTCGCACAGCTGCCGATAAATGTTCCTGGAATAAAGCCCAGCCAGGATTTCTTCGCCTGAATACACATCAAGAAGGCGACAACTGCCGTGACGACATAGCCCAGAATCTCCAGGCTGGCGACAGAAGACAGTTTGATAATGACCATGGCCCAGAAAACGCCGGTGATATTGGTCAGCATACTTTCTGCCAAACCCGGCAGGCCATCGCGGGGGGAGGCGAAATATGTGGTGCAGCCCATAAAGCCGGCCCAGCTCAACAGGCCCAGTGAGACGGAGACCCACCCCCACAGGCCGGAGAGAATACCGGTGGTCAGGGCGATAGCGAAAAGAACGGACATCGACGGGGTCTCCCTCGTGAATCAAATCACTGTTTTATCGAACCATCAGGAAGCCAACAATAGGCATTGTTGGCACAGATTTACTGATGATTACCGAGTGACACTGGTGAAATATTGACCGGGTGGGCGATCTGCGCGTTCAGGTATCCAATAGGTGAGCGGGCAATAGATGTTCCGGTTGCCAGGCCAGCAGATAGTCTTTCAGTTGGCGGAGCATATTACTGTGGTATTTCTTTTTATGGGTCAGCAGATAGAAATGCCGTTTCAGGTTCAGGTCACGTACATGGATAGTGCTGATCATTCCCGAGGTCAGGGCAGATTTCACCGCAAAGCGGGAGAGGCAGGCGATACCTATATCGTCAATAACACACTGCTTCACTGCTTCTGCCCGGTTCAGCACCATGCCGACCTGAGTGTGATCAAAATAGGGCGCGATCATTTCATCAAACAGCTCGCGGGTGCCGGAACCATGCTCCCGAAGAATCCAGGTTTCGTCGGCAAGCTCCGATAAACAAACATCTTTCTTGTTGGCGAGCGGGTGGTTGTTGCTGCAGATAATCAGCAGCTCATCTTCCAGCCATGTCGTCACTTCGATATCAGGATGCAGGCAGGTGCCTTCCACCATGGCCATATCAATCTTGAACTCCAGCAGCCGCTGCTCAATGGTCTTGCTGTTCTTGATTTCCATTTCGATACGGACGCCGGGTTGTTTCTGCTGAAAGGCAGAAAGTATCCGGGGCATCAGGTTATTGCCGACGGTGGAGCTGGCATTGAGGATGATATTCCCCGACAGCGGACCATCACTATGGGCAAACTGGTTTTCCAGCTCCTTGGCGCGATCAATCAGTTCGCTGGCTTTAGGAAGCAGTGCACGACCCGCATCGTTCAATTTCAGGCTGCTGCCCTGATGACGGTCAAATAGAGGGCCGAGATGCTTTTCCAGCTCGGAGAGGGCCATGCTCGCTGCGGGTTGGGAGATATACAGGGATTCGGCGGCACCGGTTACACGACCAATCTGAGCGACTGCCCGAAAGATCTCCAGCTGACGAAGGGTAATGTGCATGGAAGCGATTGCCTGTCCCAAAAATAATCAGACAGTGTATTCAGCAAGTGCGCATCAGGGCTAACACATGGATCAAAAAAACAGCAGTTCGAGGGGCTGAAAGTTATAAGTTAAGTTGATGGGTTAGAAAAATATTATTGATTTTTGTAGTAATTTTTCCGGCCATATACTCGCCACAAGGCCTGCGGAATCCATCCCTTCATTACTCCGCAGGGTTTATAAACCGAGTTGTAAAATGAAAAACAGCAATATCAACAGCTGGATCGAGCTGAAGAAAATGACCCCTCATTATGAAGTCCTGATGAACTACAAGCGTATGCTGAATCGTTCAACACCATGGACTGATATGTCTCAGTTTTTCAAGGAAGCTGACAAGCATATGAAATGACAGATATTTCTGTCTTGATGCCTGTCAATGAGCCTCTGTTGCTCATGCTCTAAGGAAGCGTTATTGGTGATCGTGTGAATGTGTGCAGTTATCACCAATAGCGCTTTTTCTATTTTGGTATGTCTTGCTTTATCTCCTTTCTTCTTTCCTTCTATTTATATGTATCCATTTGTGAGCTGACGACCCTGTCAGTACGGCTGGCTATTTCTTAAACACCGTGGTTTGTATGGCACTATCGGCTTTCTGATGACTCCAATTACTGATTATCATCAGGAGTTCTTCCATGCGCTGCCCATCCAATCCCCTCGTGATTACCATTGAGGCCTATCCCCCACCCAGATTCAGGAAAGAACAGCGTGGATGGAAAGGGCGAATGGTCCGATTGTATGAGCAGGTCACGCCCAATCTGAAACTGGCAGGCCGAATAGTCGGGCAGGGAACGTTATGGTGCGCCCGTCAGCTACTTAAGACTCGCGAACTTATGCCCGTTTCACCGATGGAGGCTGTTTCTCTAGGGGGCACCGTAATGGTCTTTTCCTATCTGGGCCTGTTCAATCTGGATTCTGACAAAGAACTAACACCCAGACACCTCTTATGGACCATGGTGATTGTGGCTCCTACGCTCATACTTTCTAATCTCTATGAGATCAGGGATCTGTTCCGCAACCCTTGAATCTGCCGGTGAATCCACGACTTCGACTTTTTGCTCACGACCAATGGCCAATAGTGTTAGTGGCTCGCGAACGCTATTGTTGGGCAATCAATAATTGCGCCAATAGGGTCAAAAACAGCTCAAGGAGGACGGTTATGGACGTACGGCAAAGCAGTCTGGGCGGTGTGAGCAATAATCCTTCACTGTCCCGAAGTGTGTCACTGGAGGCACAATCCAAGACGGAAGTCTGGGGCCGTTCCATAAAGCCTTCTCTGAAGCAGCGCATTCTGAAAGCACCAGAATTTATGGTGTCGGGAGCCAAACGTTTCTCTGAGCGGGTGACCTATCCGGTGCGAGAGTTCGTGACTGAAGTTCTGGTCGAAACAGCGTCAAGCTTTTGGAACGCTTTGAATCAGAGTACAAGCAGCTCTTACCTGTCGTGTGTGAAAGCGTTGAAGCCCATGGGCTTGAAGCCCCAGAGGGAACATAAAATCCGTACAGTAGTGCTGGATATCTACCAGTTCTCCGGTGCGATTAAGGGCGGCGTAAAGGCTTTACCACTCGGCACCTTCTCGGCCATACGGAAGGTTTTTAAGGAAGGCCTTCAATATGATCCTGCCAGACAGTGCCATACCCGCAACCGGGTAAGAGATAGCTGGGATGCAGGTGCGGATCGGTTTGATGAGTCCATTCGCCAGATCGAGCGTGACAATCTGTGTGGTGTCCTGTGGCATGATCGTAAGCTTGCCGCACAGAAAAACTAAAAACAGGTGTTGTTATTGCAGTGCGGGGCAATATTCTTTTGTCCCGCACGATAGCTTGCCTCAGCAAATCTCTTCTCTATAAGATGACGTCTCTGATTTTGAACTGTTGATCCTGATGTTAAAAATAATAACCCGCTCGTTCTCGGCCCTGTGTGCTTTGCTCATCTTATTGTTCGTAGCGGCAGCCTGGTATTTCTCTGGTCAGCTGTTACAGCCTGGACGTGCGCCCTGCAATCAGGATCACTATGTGTTTTGTACCACCCCGGCTCAGATAGGTTTGCCGTTTGAATCATTAGAGCTGAAGACTGCTGATGGGCTTCGGCTCTCCGGCTGGTATATCCCGGGTCGTCTGCAGGGGGCCGGTATCGTGATGGTTCACGGTCGTGGTGCGACCCGCCATGAAGCTTTAAGGGATGCTATTGCCCTGGGGGAGGCTGGCTTCCCTATGTTGCTGATTGATCTGCGTAACTCCGGCGACAGTGAAGCCTCTTTTAATTCCATGGGTTTCCATGAGCAAAAGGATGTCCAGGCTGCTGTCGAGTATCTGCAGAACAGAGGTAAAGATCGGATTGGGGTGGTTGGCTACTCTATGGGCGCATCGACTTCGATTATGGCCATGGCGGATAACCCACTGATTAAGGCCGGCTGGTTTGATTCCGGGTTTACTGATCTTGACACTATTATTCTTGACCGTGGTGCGCTGGATTATGGTCTGCCACGGAATGCGCTTTTCTCGGGTATGGTGCGATTCTTTTATGAATTGCGTGGCGACCTGGAAACCGAAGGCTGGACGCCAGTCGCTGTTATTGCCTCCATAGCACCGCGCCCCGTCTTTATTGTTCATGGTACAGCAGACAGTGATGTGCCGGTTGCCCATGGACGAGCACTTTATGAGGCTGCCAAGCAGCCTAAAACTTATTGGGAAATTCCCGGTGGTGAACATACCCGGGCCTGGCAGGCGGACCCAAAATTATCCGCGCAGCTGATCCAGCAGTTTTTCCTTCAGGCTTTAATGCCGGAAACCCTTCAGCAGTAATCAAAAGCCCCTTGCTCGTTAATGAACAAGGGGCGTCTTCGTGGCGTTGGTATTACTGAAGAGCTTCTTCAATAAAGTCCAGACGATCCTGGCCAAAGTACATCTCACCGTCCATAAACAGCGTTGGAGCACCAAATACTTCGCGGGCCACCGCTTCCTCAGTCACAGTAATAAGAGCCTGCTTGATGGCAGGATCCTGCGTGGCGGTGATCAGGGCATCGGCATCGAGTCCGGCTTCGGTCAGAACCTCGCCGATAATCTCCAGTTTCCCCATATTCTTGTTATTAACCCACATGGCCTTGAAGACAGTGTCCACGTAGGCCATAAAGCAACCCTGCTGTTCCGCCGCCAGAGCGCCGCGCATCAAAGGGAGAGTATTGATAGGGAAGGCGGAATTGAACGTCATGGGGACGTTATATCGGCGGGCAAAGCGGGGAATATCCTTCAGCATATATTTGCCTTTAAACGGCACCACTCCTGGCGGCTGATTGCCAGTTGCCTTATGCACACCACCTAACAGCATGGGTTTGTAGTTAACCTTGAGGCCATACTGTTGGGAAAGCTGCTTGAGGCGCTCATGGGCTAAATAGGCCGTTGGGCTGCCCACATCAAAATAGAAGTCGAGTTCCTTATTCATTTTCTTGTCTCCTCTACCACTTCTCTGTCCAGGGGCGGACATCCAGTTCAAAGGTCCAGGCACTGCGGGGTTGCTCATGCATCTGCACATAGAGCTCGGCCAGATCGTCAGGGTTAACGACACCGTCATTGTCTTTGCGCTGCTTATAGTCAGGCAGCATTTGTTGAATCCAGGCGGTATCCACTGCGGCATCAATCACAATATGTCCGACATGGATATTCTTCGGGCCCAGTTCTCGGGCCATACTCTGGGCGAGAGCGCGCAGACCATGTTTGGCACTGGCAAAGGCGGCAAAGCCTGCTGAGCCTCGCACGCTGGCGGTTGCGCCGGTAAAGAGTATGGTGCCGCGATTACGTTTGGTCATATAACGGGCCGCTTCCCGCCCGGACAGAAAGCCGGCAAAGCAGGCCATTTCCCAGATTTTGAAAAACTTGCGACTGTCGGTTTGCAGAATGCCCATGGGAACATTGGCACCGACATTGAAGACCACAACATCCAGTTCACCAATATTGCTTTCTATCTCGGCAAACAGGTTTTCAATCTGGTCTTCTTTTCGGGCATCACAGGTAAATGCATAGGCATTGCCTCCAGTGGCCTCAATCTCTTCAACCAGTGGGGTGAGCTTGTCGCCATTTCGACGAGCGGCACAAATGGTGTAACCCCGGCCGGCAAACTTGCGGGCGATGGCGCTGCCAATGGCATCACCGGCACCAATAATCAGGGCGGTCTTGTTATTCATGGAGTCTCCGCATCTGGTTTCAAATGAAAACCAGTTTTATCCTGTGCAAGCTTGTTTTAAAATGCAACTACTTTTTGTTCAAGCTATTCCAAGGATCATTGTGAAACGGAAGACACCTTCAACCTTTAGCTGTACGTTTGCCCGCGCACTGGAAGCGATTGGTGATGGCTGGTCCTGGTTGATTATCCGCAACCTGTTTCATGGGCAGTCCCGGTTTGCGGTGTTGCAGGATGATCTTGGTATTGCCCGGAATATTCTCTCCAACCGTCTGAAGCAGTTGGTGGGTGCGGGCATTGTCGGGAAGGTCGCAGATCGGCAGGGCAGTAAATACCCCGAATACCTGTTAACGGAGAAAGGTCAGGAGCTGCTGACGGTGATGGTGGCTTTAAATCAGTGGGGCGATCGTCACTACACGCCCACTAAAGGATTGGCTTCCTGGACCATTGATCGGGCAACCGGTGAACCATTGGCTCCAGTCGCTCTGCAGAACAATCTGGGGGAGAACGTCCCTGTAGAACGTCTGCGCCATGTGACGGTGGGGGAGGTTCGGGATCATGGCTGGCCTCATCCTGAAAATCAGGACGCTGCTCTCCAGGAATAACTGACCCAGTTTATCGGTGGTGTACCTACGGTTTTTATGGCCGCGTATCGAAAGCCCTGTTTTTGGTAAAGGCTGATAGCGGGATGATTCTGTTCAGCCGTGCCGACCCAAAGCGATGAATAGCGTTGCTGACAATAACGGATGAGTTGAGTGGCAATACCCTGGTGAAAGTATCCGGGATCAACGACCAGACGGCTGATCCATTTCTCAGAGTTTTCTTCATTGATTTCGATAACGGCTACCAGCTTGTTGTCTCTATAGCTGCCATAGAACCGCCCTGTGCCTGCCATAAGATCCTTTAGGGTTTCCCGTAGCGGCGGGATTTGCGAGTAGCCGATCAAATCGGCTTCCACGGTATAGGCGGCCAGTGAGACTCTCAGGGTTTCTCGCGCTAGAGTCTCATCCGAGATATTCAGCTCTGTGATCATAGTGGGTATGTCGTGTGCATTGCAGATCGTAATTGCTCAATCCACTGTGCCCGTTGTTCGGCAGGTATTCTGACCCACGCTGTGTTATAAAAATTATCGTTTGAGCGACGTCCTTTGACGTGAAGGTGAAAGTGCCAGACATCCTGCCCGCCGGCCGGTTCATTATTTTGCAAAAGTGTTATTCCATCGAGCTGCCATAGTTTTTTCATAACCATAGCTACACGTTTTGCTAATAGTATGACCTCAGAGAGATGCTGTTCATCGATAGTATAAATGCTTTCGGTATGGATTTTGGGGATCACCATTACCGGAGGTCCTGCAGTGGGGCGGTGTTCCAGCGGGAGACAAACATAGGCATAGCGATTTTGGTAAATCACCTCGGCCTCATGTTCCTCTTTGCTGTTCAGGATCCGGCAAAACGGGCAGGCATAGTGATCGGGAGTGTGGGAGTGCATAAATTTCTAGTGTTAAGGCGTTATTGTTAGATTTTATTGGTGATTCGACTGATTAACAGTCTAAGAGCCTCGAACAACTTCAGTTTGAAAATACTGCTCCTGAAAGTGAACGGCTATTGAGATGTCCTCATCTGAGAAGGATGACTTTTCCGGTGCAATAATGAGCTTATTCTCGCAATCATCGTGGCGGAAAATAATAGCAATACATTGCCCCGTAAATTCGGATATAGGTTCATTGACTCCAAGGATATAAGCATCTATTTCCTCACGGTCTTCAGCTTGCGTGTTGGGGATGAACCCATAGTTTACCGGGTATTGATAATGGTATTCAGGGTGTCTGCTCCCCAGCGGACGATCTACCTTGACAGTTAACTGTTGTCCAAGAAAATGCTGGTAGTTGGGTATTGAGTTTTTCATTTTATACTCGACCATTGAATTCGCGTGAGGCGATAAAGGCAATGTTCCCTCAATGGATGACCCTCAGCCAGTGCCGGATGCTCAAAGGTGTTTGGCTCTCGAATCATGCCCAGCCGCTCCATTACCGCTGTGGATTTAAGATTGTCCTTGACCGCAAAGGAGACAATTTCTTCCAGTTGTAATTGCTCAAAGCCGAAGGTCAGGGCCGCTTGTGCAGCTTCGATTGCCAGCCCCTTGCCCCAAAATGCAGGCGATAAACGCCAGCCAATTTCCACGCAGGGAGAGAAGGGGAGATCATCCTGTGGTGTGTTCAGGCCGGTAAAGCCAATAAACTCACCTGTTTGCTTGTATTCCAGTGCCCAGAATCCCCAGCCTTTTTCGTCTATTAAAGCCTTGCAGCGATCAATGCGCTCATCACTTTCGGATCGTGATAGCAGAGCAGGGAAATATTCCATAACCTGTGGGTCGCGGCACATTCTATGGAATGGTTCTCTGTCGCTTTCTTTCCACTGCCTGAGTAGCAGACGCTCGGTTTCAATCTGTATGGGCATAACAGGATGAGTGGTTATTAATAGGCCAATGTAAAGGATTTCAGAGACACAGACTAATTAACATGCTGTTCGTGATCTGCTTTCAGTAAATAGGAAGGGTGTTCGAGCCCTGTTGGTTGATAAAACTCATCATGAGTGTAGAGAAAGCCCAATTTACCCAGAAGGATTTGAGAGCCGCTATTGTTAGGGTTATGTCCGGCAAACAGCGCCTTAACCTTTAACTGGTTAAAGGCATAGTCAATCACCGCCAAAGCGGCTTCACGAGCATAGCCTTTACGCCAGTGTTCAGAGCGAATGTGAAAACCGATTTCCAGAATATCCATTTCTGATTTGTAAGGTCTCAGGCCTGCGCAGCCGATAAAATCACCAGTTTCGAGGTCAAAACACGGCCAATACTGTATGTCGTGGGTCTCCTGTGTTGTGATCTCTTTGAGCAAGCGCTCTTTTACCTGTTCTTCGGAAAGTGCACCTCGGCTGTCAAAATAACGGGTGACCTGATAATCACCCCACAGTGCCATGGCAAGAGGAAGGTCTGTTGTCTGCCAGTGGCGGAACCCCAGACGCTCACTACATAGAATATAATCGTTGCTCACAAGTATCCGTTCTTTCAAGGCCTTTGATAGAAGTCAATTATCCCTCTTTATAACCGGCAAAGTCATAGTGTCGGTCAAAGGTAGGATTGTTAGAGAGAGCGGGGCTTTGAGCATTAACATTCATTCCCTGGGTAGGTGACTTTGCCCAGATGATAAAGATCGCGGGCCAGTCGCTGAATTTTGTCGGTCATAACTAAACGCTGCGTCCATTCTGAGGGAATACCTTCAAGTCCGTAGAACGCACCCGCCAGTTGCCCGCATACAGCAGCTGTTGTGTCGGCATCATCCCCGAGATTGGCTGCCAGGAGTATGGCTTCCCGAAAATTACGACCATGGTAGAAGCACCAGACTGCGCTGATGAGGCTCTCAATTACATAGCCACTTCCGGTGAGCTGGTGATATTCAAGATCCACAAAGGAACCGTCGAGAATCGGAATGAGTTCGTCGTGGCGGTCTGATGTTGGCAGGGTAGTACCCAGATTGATAAAAATATCCTGTTTGCTGGTGGCCACAAGAGCCCGCGATATCAACAGCGCGAGAAGTCGGCAGGCGCTCAGGCAAAGAGGAGAGCCATGGGTTGTCCGAGAGCTTTCACCCGCATAATGAAGGCAGAGGTCAAGATCTTGTGAGAAAAACAGAGGGATGGGCGCCAATCTCATAATCGACCCATTGCCAGATGTGTCCAGCCCGGTTGGGCCGGAAATGGGATCGCCGGTTTCGATATAGTGCTGAAGGGCTGACTTGACGGTATGGCCGATATCAAAGCACTCACCATTGCTGCTTAGCGTGCCATTCAGATACCAGTCGACATATCTCTTCATCTGGTCATCTGCATTGTAACCGGCATTATCAAGCAGACTGTATCCCAGGCACAGAGCCATGGAGGTGTCATCCGTCCACTCCCCTGGATTGAGATAAAAAGGCCCGCCCCCGACCATATCGGTTATCGGGGTGAGGGTGTTGCGATTCTGAAACTCAAGGGTTGTTCCTACGGCATCACCGCAGGCCAGTCCGGTTAATGCTCCGATGGCTCGGCTTTCCAAAACGTAGCGTCTCTCCATAGATTTATTCTTCTTGGCCAACAACGCAGATATGTAGCATTGCTCTGACGGTTTGTGTCCTCGGCTTCTTCTATTTAGAAGCGATATCTGCGTGGGGCAGGGGCGTGAAATATACCATAAAGTTGGATCATTCTGATCCGCCGGATGATGGACTCCCATGGATTATTTCGAGTGATTTTGTGGAATTGTGCTAGAACTCGTTGGGGACCTTTGATTGTAATGAAAGGATTATGAAAATCTTCATCGACGGAGTCTTGAAGATGATATATAGTTGGGGCGCTAAAAAGTGTGCTTGGGTTTATGCAAAAATTGAGAGTGTCGGCCGTAGAGGTTCGTCCTGTTCTTGATAGATAATCCGTCTCTTTTTGCTCAACCGCTCTGGAAACAGGGCACAATTATTTATTTGAAAGATCAGGGTGACATAATGTCTACTTCTACCGGTACCGTTAAGTGGTTTAACGAAGAAAAAGGTTTTGGTTTCATCGCTCAGGACAACGGTCCAGACGTGTTTGCTCACTTCCGTCAGATCAAGGGTGACGGCTTCCGCACTCTGCAGGAAGGTCAGCAGGTACGTTTCGTAGTTGCTCAGGGCCAGAAAGGTCCTCAGGCTGAAGAAATCGAAGTAATCTAAGCGCCTCGCGTTTAAAGTTTCGATATAAAGGCAGTACCTTCGGGTACTGCCTTTTTTTATGCCTCAAATTCGGGGGAGGGGGGCTGAGCTTGAATGCCCAATGACAGTTGTAAGTATCTGCCATTGGGTGAGAGCTACTGGGGTTGTCGGTGTTTGGTGTTCAGGCGTTGTAGTACAAGCAGACCTTCTGGCCATCAATCTCACAAATCTGGAACGGAATCTCATAAATGGATTCCATCACCTCTTTGCAGATCACCTCATTCACTGTACCCGCCTTAATCACTTCCCCTTTCTTCATCGCGACGATATGGTCGGAATAGCAGGACGCAAAGTTGATATCGTGAATAACGATCACCACGGCCTTGTTGAGCTTATGGGCCAGGTGACGCAGGGTCTGCATAATCTCAACGGAATGTTTGATATCCAGGTTGTTCAGCGGCTCATCGAGAAAGACATAATCGGTGTCCTGGGCAACAACCATAGCGATAAACGCCATCTGTCGCTGTCCACCACTAAGCTGGTCAAGATAACGATCCTGAATCGCTTCAATATCCAGATGCTTCAGCGCCTGATCCACAATCTCATGATCCTGGTCGGTCAGGCGTCCCTGAGAGTGGGGGAAGCGGCCAAAAGAGACCAGTTCGCGCACGGTGAAGCGCATATTTATGCTGTTGGACTGACGCAGTACCGCAAGGTGTCTCGCCAGTTCTTTGGTATCCCATTCCGCCAGCAGCTTGTCACCAATCAGCACCTCACCGGCATCGCTGTTGGTCAGGCGGCTGGCCATTGAGAGCAGGGTGCTTTTGCCGGCTCCGTTAGGGCCAATCACCGAGGTCACTTCGCCCAGAGGGAACAGGGCGTTGGCATCTCTCACGACAAAGGTTTTGCCGTACTTCTTACTTAATCCGGTCAGTTTGATCACAGTACGGCCCTTATTGAATCCGGTTACGCATCAGCAGATAGAGGAAATAGCAGCCACCGGTCAGATTGATAATGACGCTGATGGTGGTGGAGAACGACAGTACCTTCTCGACGAACCACTGGCCAAAGACCAGCAGAAAGACTGACAGCAGACAGCTGGCCAGTATCAGGGTGGTGTGGTGGTAGCTCTTGAACAGCTCGCGAGTCAGGCTCACGGTGATCAGACCGAAGAACAACACTGGTCCAACCAGGGCGGTGGAGATGGAGATCATTATGGTGATTAATACCATAATCCGGCGGGTAATGGCCTGCGGATCAAGCCCAAGGTTGATGGCGTTATCGTTACCCAGCCACAGCACATCCAGTTGAGGTGCGTAATAAATAAACGCGCCCAGACACAGGGCCAGAGGGATTACGCTCCAGTACACCAGCTCGGCATTGATATTGTTGAAGCTGGCGAACATGGCATCCTGCACCGCAGTAAACTCGTTTGGATCAATCACCATGGTCAGGAAGCCGGTAACACTGCTGAACAGGCTGCTGCAGATGATACCGATCAGAATCAGGGTAAAGACATTGCTGCCCAGTTTCTTGAAGTAGAGGGCAAACAGACCGAGGGAGAAGGCAATCATCACCAGTATGGACAGCAGGAAGTTGGTCATCGGTGTGGTAACCAGAGCACTCGTGCTGCCGAGAGTGACAACCAGCAAGACCTGAATCATCACATACAGGTTGTCAAAACCAAGGATGGACGGTGTAAGAATCCTGTTGTTGGTCAGGGTCTGGAATACCAGGGAGGAGGCGGAGATAGCAACTGCCGCCAGCACAATCGCCAACACTTTTGGCAGCCGCAGGGACAGGAAGAACTGATAATTATCCGCTGTCAGCCCCTGGCCAATAAACCAGGCGATAATCGCAATGCAGCCAAAACCAAGCAGGGCGATCTTGGCAGAATCCTTCTTCATAACATCAAACATTGGCTTTATCCCTCAGCACCAGGTAGATAAATACACCGCCACCGATAATGCTGATGATCAGGGAGATAGGCATTTCATAAGGGAAGATAACCAGACGGCCAATAATGTCGCAGACCAGTACCAGAACAACGCCCCAGTAGGCTGTCCAGGGCAGAATGCGTCTCATGTTGTCACCCATAAACAGGGAAACAATATTGGGAATAATCAGGCCAAGGAACGGAATCACGCCGACAATCATCACCACGGAGGCGGTGCTTACGGCAACCAGTGCCACACCAATAAAAACAATCTTCTCAAAGTTCAGACCAATATTTTTGGCAAAGCTTTCACCAATGCTGGCGGCGCTGAACTGGCTGGCATAGAGATAAGCCAGTACACAGACCGGTACAGCCAGATAAAGTACCTCGTAGCTGCCCTGCAGCACACTGGCAAAGTTGGCCGTGGTCCAGGACGACATGGATTGAATCAGGTCAAAGCGATAGGCCATAAACGTGGTGAGAGCGGAAACCACATTCCCGTACATCATGCCGATCAAAGGCACCAGTACTGCATTCTTGAACTTCAGCCGCTGCAGAAATTTCACAAAGATCAGTGTGCCGCCCACGGCAAAAGCAAAGATCACGCCGAGCAGTGACCATTGGGACGCATCACTAAATAGAGCCAGACCGACGATATAGCCAAGCATGGCGCAGTCGATAGTGCCAACGGTGGAAGGGGAGGCAAAGCGGTTCTGGGTGATCTGCTGCATGATCAGGCCGGCCACGCTGAGCCCGCCACCGGCCAGTACCACGGCAAACAAGCGGGGAATACGGCTGATAACCGTAATCGACCAGGCCTGAGCATCCCCCTGAAGCAGTTCGGACAGGCTGAATTGGGCAGCACCAATCATAAGTGAGGCCAGCGCAAGTGCTGCCAGCAACAGGGTGGAAAGAATGACTTTAGGGAGTGCCATGGCGCTGACTCGGCTTAGATGGGCATGATTTCATAGGGCGGGCTTGTACGGTGAAAGAAACACAAAGGCGGGCAATAATACCCGCCTCCAAAATCTTTAAGGCCTGTTATTTCAACGCTTTCTCGACATCATCAATCACCAGCTCAACACCGGTCATGCCGCCGTTGCTGATGTACCAAGCATTCGGATCAACATAGATCATCCGACCTTCTTTAACCGCACGGGTTTCAGTCACGAGTGGGTTGTTAAACTGCTTTTGTGCCAGACCCATCTCTTTGCCGATGGCCTGATCACGATCCAGCACAAACATAACGGAAGGGTTGGCTTCAGCAATATATTCAAAGGAGATCAGGTTGCCGTGGGCACCGGTCGGCTTGCTGCGTACGGTTTCTGAGGCATTGATAAAGCCGAGTTCATCAAACAGTAAAGAGAAGCGACTGTTGCGATCATACATGGCCAGCTTGCTGCCATTGCTCATCACCATCAGGGTGTTGAGTTTCTGGCTGGTGACTGTCTGGTTGATCGCGGTGATATCGGCTTTGATATCGGCAATAATTTCAGCGGTTTCGGCTTCCTTGTTAAACAGCTTGCCCAGCATATCCCAGTTTTTCTGCGTACCTTCCCAGAAGTTGGCATCCTGAGAATGGAACATAATGGTTGGCGCAATACGGTTCAGGTCGTCGTATAGCTTGATCATCCGCGGTTCGGCAATGATGACATCCGGCTTCAGGGTGTAGATGGTTTCATAATCCGGTTCTTTAAGGGAGCCGACATTGGTAGTGCTGGCACCGTATTCCTGCAGGTAAGGAGGGAACAGGTCGTGCACGGCACCAACCGGCTGGATACCCAGACGATCAAGGACATCAAGGCTGCTCATGCCCAGAACCACAACCCGCTGTGGCACCGCATCAAATTCCATCGTGCCTTTTCCGTGCTCAACGGTCAGAGCCTGAACCTGGGTGCTGATGGCCAGACAGGCCGCCAGTGCGGTAAGGCTTTGCTTAAACTTTCCCAATACGGATGCCATGTGTCCTTCCAAACTTCTGTGAACCGGATGCTGAAGACCTGTCAGCATTAATGGAACACGATTCTTATTGAAAACAATTCGCGTTTGAATAACGTTTTACCGCGATTGAATCGGTGGATGCCGCTTCTTTGATCTGGGTCAACTGTTGTTCTGATAATGGTTTAACCCATTGATATTGATGGAAAAGTCTAGGGAATGACTATTGAATGCATGGGCTAATGAGAATAAATTGCATTCGCCTTTTTGTTTACTCTCGGATTTATTTCAATGCAGCGATTTAATGGAAAGCTCTGCCTGCTGTTTGCGGCAATCTCGGCAGCAATGAGCGCTAACGCGGAGACCGTTAATCAGAACAGCCCACTGGTCTTTGATAAGGTGGTTGTGACAGCCACTCGTACTGAAAACAGTGTGGCGGATGCGCCGGCATCCATAGCCATTATCACTGCTGAACAGATTCAGGAGCAGCCGGGGCTGGCATTGAATGATCTGGTAGAGCAGGCGGCAGGTGTTGAAAGTCGTAAGCAGAGTGGTCGTTCTGGCCGGGAAACCATCAGTATTCGTGGTATGGACAGTAGCTATACCCTGATTATGGTGAACGGTCGCAAGATGAACTCTTCCAATGCCGTTGTACGCGGCAATGACTTTGATCTTTCCACACTGCCGAAAGACAGCATTGAGCGCATTGAAATTATCCGTGGTCCTATGTCTGCCCTGTACGGCTCTGAAGCTTTGGGTGGTGTAGTCAACATCATTACCAGGCTGCCAGCTAACGAATGGCACAGCACCTTCAATATGGATGGCTCTTCCCCGTTTGATGGCAACGGTGGTGAAGAGAGTATGTTGGGCCTGAACACCGGTGGTGCAGTGATCGATGATGAATTGTATCTGAACCTGTCTGTTAATCAGAGTCAGCGTGAAAGCCGCACACCTTGGGCAAAAATGCCAAGCACCATTGATAAAACCACCATGCTGACACCGACCGCTCTGGAAGAGCGCGATACTCTCAGCCTGTCTGGTACTCTGAATTGGTTTATCGACGATGTACATTCCCTTGATCTGGATGTGAACTACAGCGATGACAATCGTGAAGGTGTTAACAGAACCACCAAGGGCGGTCAGCCAACCAGGCAGGATGTGACCCGTCACAATGTTGCCCTGACGCATACTGCGGAGTGGGAAATCGGTGAATCACAGCTTCGCTACTACCGTGAAGAGGTCGAGATTGCCGAGCGTGATTTTGAAAAGCATCGTACCGACTCTGTGACCGAGACCACCAATACCATCGATGGTTCTTTCTCCACCGAACTGAGCGAACACCGTCTGACAGTGGGTGGTGAAGTGCGTAAGTCAGAACTCGATAACAAGCGTGATCTGGCTAATGTTGGTGGTGCTGAGGTGACTCAAAAGGCTCTTTATGCGCAGGACGAATGGAGTCTGGCTGATGACTGGACACTGACGTACGGTGCCCGTGCTGATAATCACGAAAACTTCGGTACAGAAATTAGCCCTCGGGCCTATCTGGTGCACAATATGACCGACAATCTCACCATTAAAGGTGGGGTGGGCACTGCATTCAAAGCACCTTCACTGCTGCAGCTGAATGAGGATTACATCCTTTCCAGCTGTAAAGGTAACTGCAAGATCAAGGGTAATCCTGATCTGCAGCCGGAAACCAGCACCAGTTATGAGCTGGCAGCCAACTATCGTCAGGATACCTGGGAAGCGGAAGTTGCTGTTTTCCGTAACGATATTGAGAACCTGATTGAACGTACTGTACCGGACGTTCCACTGGAAGAAATTCCGGTAGGTGCTGTTTATACCTATGAAAATATCAAGGAAGCCCGCGTTCAGGGTATTGAGATCGGTGGCCGTGTGGCGCTGACCGATGATATTGCCTTGAGTGGTGATGCGACCTATACCGATGCTCATGATGAAACCACTGGCGAACGTCTCTATGACCGTCCTCGTCAAACAGCATCGGTTAAGCTGAGCTGGCAGGCTACTGATAAGCTGAACACCTTCGTACAAAATACCTATACCGGTCAGCAGAAACTGAGCTCTGATGTTGAGCTGGCTGGTTATTCTTTGTTGGATGTCGGTATGACGTACCAGATGTTTGAAAACACTAGAATTCGTGCCGGTGTAACCAATCTGGGCAATGAAAGTCTGCCAGAAGATGCCTCCAAGCTGGGCTACAGCGAAGACCCACGTACTGTCTATATGGGCCTGAGCTACAACTTCTAATCCATTCAACCAATCCCCACTCTCTGTAGTGGGGATTGGTTATTCTGAATCGCTAGTCATTGCGCATTAACGCTCTTCACTGTCCTTTCCTGTCCCTTATCCGATCCGCCAATAACACATCTCTATCGCATTATTAGGATTGCTTAATAATCATTAGCAGGGTTGATGTGTGTAGGTATCAATGGTAAAAATGACGCGAACTGAGGCGGCACTTCTGTAAAGAAATGTTGTCGTATAAATAAGTGATACATTGTTTCTGCAGTCATTTAAGGGAATGCTGCAGTGCGGATTGGTAAAGAACACGGTCATGGGCTGCACAACAATAACAACTGGGTGTATTATCTTTATGTCCAGACAGTCTTTGACGACCCTTTTCATCTCTTCATAACAATAAACGGGCCAGATTTAAGGTGTAGTGGCCCTTAGACCGAAGCAGCAAATAATATGCATTCCCTCAGCCGAGAGAAGGAATGCCTGTGATCTGAATATTGAGAATTACAAGGATAACAGTATGACTGACACGCCCCTGAACCGCGCCGTATTTGATCAAGTTATGGTTCCCAACTACAACCCGGCCGCCTGTGTTCCGGTCCGTGGTGAAGGCTCCCGCGTTTGGGATCAGGAAGGTCGCGAGTATATCGATTTTGCCGGTGGTATTGCGGTAAACGTCCTGGGCCATAATCACCCGAAGCTGGTTGGCGCGCTCACTGAGCAGGCGTCCAAGATCTGGCACCTCAGCAATGTGTACACCAATGAGCCGGTTCTGGAGCTGGGCCTGAAGCTGACCAATCTGACCTTTGCTGACCGCGTATTCTTCTGTAACTCCGGTGCGGAAGCCAACGAAGCCGCATTCAAGCTGGCCCGTAAGTATGCTTTCGATACTGTCGATGAAGAGAAGAACGAAGTGATCTCCTTCCAGCAGTCCTTCCATGGTCGTACGCTGTTTACCGTATCTGTAGGTGGTCAGAAAAAGTACCGTGAAGGTTTCGCGCCGGTACCGGAAGGCATTAGTCACGTGCCGTTCAACGATATTGAAGCCCTGAAAGAAGCCATCTCCGATAAGACCTGTGCCGTGGTTATGGAACCGGTACAGGGCGAGGGCGGTGTCATTCCTGCCGATCCTGCTTTTGTTAAAGCGGTCCGCGAGCTGTGTGATCAGCATAATGCTCTGCTGATTTTTGATGAAGTGCAGACGGGTGTAGGCCGTACCGGCAGCCTGTATGCCTATATGGATATGGGTGTTACCCCGGATATTCTGACCACAGCCAAATCCCTTGGCGGCGGCTTCCCAATTGGCGCCATGCTGACCCGCAAAGAGATTGCCGGCAGCCTGGGTATTGGTACCCACGGTACCACCTATGGTGGTAATCCTCTGGCTTCCGCTGTAGCCAATGCTGTGCTTGATACCGTCGCCACTCCTGAGGTAATGGCGGGTGTTAAGAGCAAAGAGAGCCTGTTTGTTCAGCGTCTCGAAGACATCAACAAGCGTTTCAATGTATTCCGTGATATCCGCAGCGCCGGTCTGCTGATTGGTGCCGAGCTGGAAGAGCCATGGCGTGGCAAAGGCGGCGCAATTATCGCCAAAGCCCGTGAATTCGGTGTGATGCTGCTGATTGCCGGTCCTAACGTGTTGCGGATGACGCCATCGCTGGTCATCACGGAAGAGGAAATCAACCTGGGTATGGATCGTCTGGAACAGACCCTGGAAGCCTTGATCAGCGAAGCCGAATAAAGCCTCCGTCACGGAAGTAGAATAATGACAACAGATAACCGTTTCGCTCCCTGGCTGTCGTGGATCGACAGCCAGCATGAGCAGATGCTGGCGCGTACTATAGAACTGTCGGAAGTAAACTCGGGAACCCTTAATGCTGAGGGGGTGAACCGGGTTCGTAAACTGCTGCAGACGTATAGTGAAGCGCTGGGCGGTACCATGGAAGTGGTACCGGTTGAACCTTTCCGCAAGATGAATGAGCAGGGTGAACTGATCAGCTATCCGCTGGGTGATGCACTGCGCATCAGCAAGCGTCCGGAAGCTCCGCTGCAGGTATTTTTCTGCGGCCATATGGATACGGTGTTTGCCATCGATCACAGCTTCCAGTCGGTACGCTGGCTGGATGAGGAAACCATTAATGGTCCAGGCGTTGCCGATCTGAAAGGCGGCCTGCTGGTGATGCTCAAGGCTATCGAATGTCTGGAGCGCAGCCCTTACGCAGAAAGCATCGGCTGGGAAATTCTGTTCAATCCCGATGAAGAGATTGGTTCACCATCGTCTGCTGCCCTGATCGATGAAGCCGCCAAGCGTGCTGATATCGGCATGATCTACGAGCCCTGCATGCCTGACGGTAACTTTGCCGGTGAGCGCAAGGGCAGTGGTAACTTCAGTGTGGTAGCTCGTGGTGTGGCTGCCCATGCCGGCCGTGAACATCATCTTGGCCGTAATGCTCTGCGGGCACTCAGTGAATTTATCGTTGCGGTTGATGACCTCAATGGTCAGCGTGAAGGTGTCACTTTTAATCCCGGTGTTTCTCTCTGTCAGGGCGCGGTAAATGTGGTACCGGATCTGGCGACCGCGCATTTCAATATCCGTATTCAGTCCCCTGATGATCAGGGTTGGTGTTTGGAAAAGCTGGATAACATTGTTGCCGGCATTAACCAGAAAGATGGCATCTCCCTGGCGCTGCATGGCGGCTTTACCCGTCCGCCAAAGGTGATGACCGAAAGTAACCGTGCCCTTTATGAACTTGCCCGCGAGTGTGGCCATGAACTGGGTATGGAGCTGACCTGGCAAGCGACGGGTGGTTGCTGTGATGGCAACAACCTTGCAGCTGCCGGGGTTCCGAACATCGATACCCTGGGTGTGCAGGGCGGTGCTATCCACAGTAGTGATGAGTATATGAAAGTGGCCAGCCTGGTGGAGCGGGCAAGGCTGAGTGCTTTGATGCTGATGAAGATGGCGGTGAACCCACCGGTTTAACCGTCAGCAGTCGGGTACAGTCGTTGATCCTTATCCGGGATCCATGGTTGTACACGACTGCCGCAGTCTTTACCTGATTGTGAACTTAGCGAGATAACATCATGATTAGAATAAGAACGGCCAGGCAGGCCGATAAGGCGACCATTCGTGCGTTAGCCGGTAAAACCGGTCCTGGCATGACCTCCCTTCAGGATGATGATGACTATATACAGTCTCTGATTGACGACAGTGCCGAAGCGTTTTCCGGCATGGCTCCTGAGGAAGCCTATTACCTATTCATCATGGAAGATATGGCCACCGGTAAGGTGATTGGTACCTCCGCCATTGCTACCGGGATTGGCCTCGAAGAACCTTTTTATAATTACCGTCTGGGTACACTTGTCCATGCTTCGCCAGAACTGAATGTTCGCCGGCAGGTGCAGGTACTGAGCGTGACCCACGATATGACCGGCTACAGTGAGCTGTGCTCTCTGTTTCTTGATCCCGATTACCGCGGTGGTATCAACGGACATCTGTTGTCCAAGTGCCGGTTCCTGCTGGTTGCTGATTACACCGAGCGTTTTAGCCCGAGTCTGATCGCGGAAATGCGTGGCTATTCCGACAGCGATGGCAAGTCACCTTTCTGGGATGCCGTAGGCAGCCACTTCTTTGATCTGGACTTTGATCATGCTGACAGCCTCTCGGCCTTTAATAAGGTGTTTATCGCCCAGCTGATGCCGAAGTACCCGATCTATACCAATCTGCTGCCGGAATCAGCGGTAGAAGTGATCGGTATGACCCATCCTGATACCACTCCGGCCCGCCGTTTGCTGGAAAGCGAAGGCCTGCGCTTCAACAACTATGTCGATATTTTTGATGCCGGTCCGGTGATGGAAGCCCGTGTGGATCATATCCGTGCGGTACGTGAAAGTCAGGTTGGCAAGATCGCCATTGATAATGTCACCGAAGGCGACGAGATCTGGATGCTCAGTAATATGGATCTCGAGAACTTTATCTGCACGGCTTCGGCTGCGGTTGCCGTGAAAGGCGACACCATCGTGATTGGTCAGGAACTGGCTGACGCGCTGGAAGTGCATCAGGGCCAGCTGCTGCGGGCTGTACCGCTGTTTTCCGATAAGCGCACCAAGAACAAGAGTCAGGGGGAAGAAGAATGAACGGTCAACTGTTTATAGAGAACCAGTGGCTGGCGGGAACTGGTGATGCTTTTGTCTCCCTGGATCCAGCCCGCAATGAAGTTGTCTGGCAGGGTAACAGTGCCAGCGAAGAGCAGGTTAATTCCGCCGTTGAAGCGGCTCGCAAGGCATTTCCTGCCTGGGCGCGTCTGGGCGTTGAAGAGCGTATAGCGATCTGCCGTCGTTTTGGTGAAGAACTGGGCAAAGCCCGTGAGCTGATTGGTGACACCATCGCCCGGGAAACCGGCAAGCCACGTTGGGAAGCGGCGACCGAAGCGGGCGCCATGATCGGCAAGATCGAAATCTCCATCAAGGCCTATCAGGAACGTACCGGCACCAAAGAGTCGGATATGCCGGGTGCGAAAGCGGTTCTGCGTCACCGTCCTCATGGTGTGGTTGCGGTTTTTGGTCCTTATAACTTCCCGGGTCATCTCCCCAATGGCCATATCGTACCGGCCCTGATCGCCGGTAATACCGTGGTGCTGAAGCCAAGCGAGCTGACACCGATGGTCTCCGAGATTGTGGTTGGTTGCTGGGAACGTGTTGGCCTGCCTGCAGGTGTGCTCAATCTGGTTCAGGGTGAGAAGGACACCGGTATTGCTCTGTCCCGTCATCCAGGCCTTGATGGTCTGTTCTTTACCGGCAGCTCAGCGACTGGTCATATCCTGCATCAACAGTTTGCCGGCCATCCGGGCAAGATTCTTGCGCTGGAGATGGGTGGTAATAACCCGCTGGTTGTGGGTGAGGTGTCAGATCTGCGGGCTGCAGTCCATGAAACCATCCAGTCAGCCTACATTACGGCTGGCCAGCGTTGCACCTGCGCCCGTCGTCTGTATGTGCCTGTCGGTGAAACCGGTGATCAGTTTATCAGTCAGCTGGCAGAAGCCACCCGTCGTATCAAGGTGGGGCTGGATGATGGCGAAGATCAGCCGTTTATGGGCAGCATGATCTCTGTTCAGGCCGCGAAGGGCATGATTGCAGCCCAACAGCGGCTGCAGGAATTGGGTGGCAAGAGCCTGGTTGAGATGAAACATCTCGATGAGCAGACCGGTTTTGTTTCACCGGGTCTGATTGAGGTCAGCGCCATCAGTGAGCTGCCGGACGAAGAGTACTTTGGCCCGTTACTGCAGGTTGTTCGTTACCAGGACTTCGATCAGGCGATTGCTCTGGCCAATAACACCCGTTACGGACTGTCAGCCGGTCTGTTGAGTGACAGCACCGAGCAGTATCAGCAGTTTATCGAAGAGATCCGTGCCGGTATCGTCAACTGGAATAAGCAGTTGACCGGCGCCAGCAGTGCTGCACCGTTCGGTGGTATAGGTGCCAGCGGCAACCACCGTGCCAGTGCCTTCTATGCGGCAGACTACTGCTCCTATCCGATGGCAGGTATCGAAGCCACTGAACTGGCCATGCCGGAGAAACTGCTGCCAGGACTCGACCTGTAACCTGTTCTGGAGGGTTTCGGCGCTGCTGAGTGGCAGGGCGGCGTCGAACCCCTCCGACCTGATGGAAAGATTTGATGAAGGCTATCGAAGCGAATTTTGATGGGCTGGTTGGCCCTACCCATAATTACAGTGGCCTGTCGTTTGGTAATGTGGCCTCCGGCAGTAACCGTGCCCAGGCCTCAAATCCGAAGATGGCCGCATTGCAGGGGCTGGCCAAAATGAAAGCCCTGCATGATATGGGCATGACTCAAGGCGTGTTTGCACCGCAGGAGCGCCCGGATATTCATACCCTGCGTCGTCTGGGCTTTACCGGATCAGACAGTGATGTACTGACAGCAGCGGGGAAGTATTCACCCGGAATGCTGGCTTCCTGTAGCTCCGCTTCCAGCATGTGGACGGCGAATGCAGCAACGGTGTCTCCCAGTGCGGACAGCGCCGATGGCCGTGTTCATTTCACTCCGGCCAACCTGATCAATAAATTCCACCGCTCCATCGAACATAATACGACTGGACGCATTCTGGCAGCCATGTTCCCTGATGAAACACGTTTTGCTCATCATCAGGCTTTACCGGAAAGTGAATACTTTGGCGATGAAGGTGCTGCCAACCACACGCGTTTTTGCCAGGAATATGGTGACGCGGGCGTACAGTTCTTTGTTTATGGTCGTGCGGCCTTCCGGGGGGATAAACCGGCTCCGGTCAAGTATCCTGCCCGCCAGACTCTGGAAGCTTCTGAAGCCATTGCCCGCAAGCATCTTCTGACTCAAGAGCGGGTTGTCTACGCCCAGCAGAATCCGGATGTGATAGATCAGGGTGTGTTTCATAACGATGTCATCGCGGTGGGCAACCGAGAGCTGATGTTCTGCCATGAGCAGGCATTCCTGAATCAGCATGCGGTGAAAGATGAGCTGACTGCAGCCATGGGCGGCGCCTTTTCGGTGATTGAAGTGCCGACGAACCGGGTCAGTGTGCAGGATGCCGTGAAGTCGTATCTGTTTAACAGTCAGCTGCTGTCATTACCCAACGGTGAAACCCTGTTGGTGATTCCGGAAGAGTGTCAGAACAATCCGGCAGTATGGGATTATCTGAGCGAGCTGGTTGAGCAGGGCAGGGGCATTGATCGTCTGCAGGTGTTTGATCTGCGCCAGAGCATGCAGAATGGCGGTGGTCCGGCCTGCCTGCGCCTGCGGGTGGTATTAAATGATGCGGAACGCGAAGCGACGAATTCTTCTGTGCTGATGTCTGATTCGCTGTTCACCACACTCAATGGGTGGGTTGAGAAACACTACCGTGATCGCCTGTTGGTTGATGATCTGGCTGATCCGCAGCTGCTGATGGAATCTCGTACGGCACTGGATGAGTTGACCCAAATACTGAATCTTGGTTCAGTCTATCCGTTCCAACGGTAAGGAACAGTCGTTCAACCGGAAAGCCGGACGTCGCTTCACACGTTACTGTGTATGAGTGCGTCCGGCTTTTTATCAGACTTACGTTAAGAAAATCTGCTTAAGGTCATCGAGGTTCGTTAGCGTATTATCAGGCTTGCTAACGCCAGAGGGGAGGGGAATGAAACCTTCCAGCCAGTAGGCCGTCATACCACTGCGTGTCGCCCCCAGATAATCATTGGTGTAATGATCGCCGATATAACAGCAGTCTTCCGGTGCCAGACCCATTTGTTGGGCAGTATGAATAAATATGGAAGCATCTGGCTTCTTGGTTCCGAATTCATCAGAACTGATAACCACCTCAAAGTCTTGAAGAAATCCCAGAGCATTGAGAGTAGCCAGGCGACTGAAGGCCGCTCCATTGGAGATCACACCCAATCTGTAGCCCTGGTGTTTGAGTAGGGTCAGCAACTCTTTGGCTTCGGGTATGGCTACTGAGTGAAGAGGGAAGTTGTGCATCCAGTGGTTGAGAAGCACATAGAAACTGACTGGTGTTTGCCATTGCGGCAGTTGAGACAGGGCATAAGCAATGGACATCTTCTGGCTGGAATGGGTATTCGTCGGGTTGCCATAGCCATTGTTGTCTATTCCCTTGATCAAGGCTGCAATCTCTTCCTTTGAGATTGATGTCAGCTGTGCTTGAAAGTCTTCAACAAAGGCTTCGGCATACTGCTCAATACTCTTGTTTCGGTGGGTGAGGGTATTGTCCAGATCAAAAATAATGGCTTTGATCATCGTAAATTCAATCTCTTGTTATTGTTTTTAGTGGGCTAGAAGGCAGTTGTCTGGCAATCGTGCCATACAGATCTTGATAGTGTAAATATTTATACAATCATATGTTTATAATTTTATTTTGCTCACATCACTATCGAGTTCTTCTGCACATTTGTAATCAGCTAGGGAACCCGCAGGCTCCCAGCTAAAGAGAGAAAGGGGTGTTTAAAATGCGTTAGTGATCAGACCAGACAGCAAGTTCATTACCACCCGGTTCGATAAAGTGGAACCGGCGACCACCGGGAAAGCTGAAGATAGGTTTAATGATCTTACCGGAGTTATCAGTGATCTTACGCAGCGTCTGTTCCAGATCGTCACTATAGAAAATTACCAAGGCGCTGCCATGGGCGGTTAGGGAAGGGTGGGTCGATTGATAAAATCCACCGGTCATGCCCTGACTATCGAACGCAGTATATTCCGGGCCGTAATCCATAAACTGCCATTGAAAAACATCAGTAAAGAACTGTTTGGTGGCCGCCAGATCAGTAGACGGCCACTCAATATAATCGATCTTTTCGTGGGAGGGCATGAAGATACCTGCAAGTCTTATTGTTCGATATGGCTCTGCTGGCTAGCAAAGCCTTTGCGGCTATCTTAGTGCGAGACTTGCACGGTTATAAAGCGTTGATTGTCTGAACTGGGCATTTTGTAAGGGAGTTAACGATTAAGTTCAGTCCTGTTGATCTTTTATCACGAGTGTTCTGGCCAGAGTATCGTGCAGCCCTTGCTTCTTCTTATGCCAGCCAACCCGTAAAAAGCCAATGCCCATAGGAATGGCAGAGATAAAATACCCGAGATAACGTACCAAAGACTGCCCCAGACCGGGTTTGTTATAGCTACGCTCATCGACAACCTTGAGATGAAAGACCATTTTTCCCGGTGTGGCCGAAAGTCTCATCCAAAGCACAACGGTGGCAATAATGGGGAACAGATAAGAAATCAGCAGGTCAGCATAGCCGTAATAAAGCAAACCCTGTTCAAAGTAGGCATCACCATAAATGACGTACATCAGGGGTAGAGTGATAACCAGGATAATAACGGTATCGATCAGCGTTGCTGCCAGACGAATCCAAAAACCCGCGAACTCCACAGTCTTTGCTTGAGGAGGCTCAGCATTTGAACTGGTCATATCATCCATAAGTTTTCCCTGTCCTGATTCTTCGAGTAGTTTTTAAGTTATTGTTTGAGTTAAGCGTATCCAGTGCTGGGAGTTAACTCAAGAATCAGAAAGGAGACAGGTGAGAGGTGGGTTGCCAATCAATAGGACTGGCAACCCAAAGTCACATTATCTGTGATCAGGCGGTTTGTGCAGGGCGTGGTGCGCGTGAAGGGCGACGTTTTCTCTGTGCCGGACGTGCGGCAGGCTTTTCAGACGAGTTACCACGGTTTTGAGGCTGGCCACTCCGAGGTTTGTCACCGGTTTTGTTGCCCGCAGTCTTTCCACGGCGTGGAGCGTTGCCATTGGCTCCGTTGCCATTATTAGACTTTCCATTTTTAAAGCTTGGCTTACGGGAACGTTCGGTATTTTGCGGACGGGTCGAAAACTCTTCCGTATTATCCCGCGGCTGCTTTGGTTTCTTAGGCTTTTTCGGTTTAAGAGGGCGCTGCAGACGGGATTCCGGTACAGATTCCCGTGGTTCATAGCCCGGATACATCTTGCGATCCAGCAATTGCTGGGTCAGACGTTCAATATCACTCAGCAGCTTGAACTCTTCAGCGCAAACCAGAGATATTGCGGTACCTGTGGCCCCAGCGCGGCCAGTACGACCGATGCGGTGGACATAATCTTCCGCAACCTGCGGCAGGTCAAAGTTCACAACCTGCGGCAGTTGGCTGATATCCAGACCACGGGCCGCAATATCCGTTGCGACCAGCACATTAATTTCACCGGATTTAAAATCAGCCAGAGCCTTGGTACGCGCACCCTGACTCTTATTGCCGTGAATGGCCGCTGCCTTCACACCGTAGCTGTCCAGATAACGGACCAGTTTGTTGGCACCATGCTTGGTTTTGCTGAAAACAAGGACCTGTTCCCAACGGTTGCTGGTGATCAGTTTCAACAACAGGGCAGGCTTCTGCTTTTTATCGACCGGGTGAATCCACTGTTCGACGCTGCGGGCCGTGGCATTCGGTGGTGTCACTGAGATTTCGACCGGATTATTTACGATTGTCTTGGCCAGACTGCGGATCTCTTCCGAGAAGGTGGCGGAGAACATCAGGTTCTGGCGCTTTTGAGGCAGCAGACGCAGGATCTTGCGGATATCGTTGATAAAGCCCATATCCAGCATGCGGTCGGCTTCGTCCAGAACCAGCACTTCCAGCTGTTCAAAGCGGATAGCGTTCTGCTGATAGAGATCCAGTAGACGACCTGGGGTTGCGACAAGAATATCCACGCCACGGCGCAGGCGCATCATCTGCGGATTAATTTTTACGCCACCAAATACCACAGTCGAAGAGAGCTGCAGGTTCTTGCCGTACGCCTCAACACTATCCGCAACCTGAGCGGCCAGCTCACGGGTTGGAGTCAGTACCAAGGCACGAGCCTGATTGTTTTTCGGGCGTGGACCTTTGGTGAGCCTTTCCAGCAGGGGCAGGGTGAAGCTGGCGGTCTTGCCGGTGCCGGTCTGCGCCGCAGCCATCACGTCTTTACCATCAAGAACTGCCGGTATGGCCTGGGCCTGGATCGGAGAAGGCGTCGTGTAGCCTTTCTCTTCAACCGCCTTGAGAATAGGAAGGGATAAGCCCAGGGACATAAAACTCATAGACTGACCTGTGTTGAGGGGAACAACAATAAAATTAAGCGCGCAAGGCTACAGCAAACCGGACAGGGGGGATAGTGATAGATATGGCGCTGAGCTGCGTCTTATCACGTGTTGTTCGGGTGGAGGGCTGAGGATAGAGCGTGATAGCATAAGCGGGTCGCAAACATCACGACAATAAATCTGATGTCCATCGGGTCTGCAGGGCTAACCCCTACAGTACAGAGCAGACCGGTGAGATTGCCTCTGTACCATTTAACTTATGGCCTGTTAATTGAGAGCAATCCCTTGAATCCGAAAACCAATAATAATACTGACCTGAGCAACGACTCATCCATTCGACTCCCCGGCCCGGACTGGGCATCTCCCTCACTTTACTCCGGTATGCAGAGTTTTATGGGGCGGCCGTATTACCGGGACCTGTCCAACCCGGATGTTGATATTGTTGTGTCCGGCGTGCCTTATGATCTGGCCACCACCGGCCGTTCCGGTGCCCGCTTTGGGCCACAGGGTATCCGTGCTGCCACTTACAACCTGAGTTGGGAAGAGGAGCGCTGGCCTTACAACTTCAATGTTTTTGAAAAGCTGGGTGTGATTGACTGGGGTGATGTCGAGTTTACTCCCGGTGACTGCGTTCACTTTGTGGAAGCCCTGGAAAGTCACGCTGACAAGGTACTTGAAGCTGATAAGACCATGTTAACCCTGGGCGGTGATCACTATATTACCCTGCCTCTGCTGCGTGCCCATGCCCGTAAGTTTGGGCCTATGGCGCTGATTCACTTCGATGCTCATACCGATATCGACGAGCAAGGTGGTTTTTACGACCACGGCACCATGTTCCATACCGCTTTGGAAGAAGGTTTGCTGATTCCCGAGAAATCTATTCAGATCGGCATTCGCACCTGGCTGGATCGGGCGGAGCATCCGTATCATGTGATCGATGCAGCTGAGGCCAATGATATGCCGGTGGCTGAAATCAGCCAGAAGATCCGGGATGTGGTTGGTGAGACTCAGGCTTATCTGACTTTTGATATCGATTGCCTTGACCCGGCCTATGCGCCTGGAACGGGAACACCGGTTTGTGGTGGTTTAACAACGGATCGGGCCATGAAGTTGATTCGCGGTCTGAAGGGTTTGAATATTGTTGGCATGGATGTGGCAGAAGTCGCTCCAGCCTATGACCATGCGGATATCACGTCTCTGGCAGGGGCGACTCTGGCACTGGAGATGTTGTATCTGCAGGCGAATAACCGAATGAGCTGATAGCTCTCATTAGAACGGCTCGATCTCATGCCTTTTTGAGATCGAGCTTTAACTCTGAGTCATAGTGCTGGATAAAGCTGCACAATCCCGGTTTTACCGTCCTTATCTCCCACAATCCATATCTGTTCAAACGGGTGCCGGGCAGGAACGGTAATCTCGCCCTGTAATCCAGCGATATCATCACGGCTCCAGCCCGGATTTACATTGCGCAGAACCAGCCACACGCGGTTCGATGTGTAGGTCTTACCCGCTTTATTATTAAGAATTCGATTCAGGGCACTGACCAGACGCTGATGGGGATCGGTGACATGCTCCAGTAATCGCAATTCATACCGGGTCTTTTCATCCAGATGACGGCCTAACAGTTTCATCGCTTCCAATTCGGAACCATAGATATGGGCGATTTCGATATCGAGCCGTTCATCATTGAGCAGGCAGGAGACATCAGGCTTGCGCGGCTGGTTATGCCAGATATGACGTATTTTCTGGCCAGTCTGCTGTTCATACCAGCGCATAAACAGTTTGGCAGCCTCATGTTCGAGTTCGACTTTTTCTTGTTCGCTGGAATACATAGCGGTGAGTGAGTGCAGTCTCCGATAAATTTAATTATCCGGCTGGGTGGTGTTATTCCAAAAGACCTGTGTCAAACGACTTGCAGATATCTCCTGACAACCTTGCTGATTGATACCTGCCCATAAGGGAGAAAAGTCGTCACGTCCCAGAGCTTCTGCTTTTGCCCGTAAAGGTGCCAGCGCCACCGAAGCGTAAGGGAAGGAGGTCACATGCTCATTGATATATTGAAGATCTTGCATCAGTCGGTTGCTGATACCACGGGCAAGTCGTCCACTAAACAGATTGGTCAGTGCTGTAGGTGAAGCACCATCTTTCAGTCTTTGGCGGTGTAGAATTGAGGTTTTGGCTTCATCACACAGTAGGTAAGAGGTGCCAATCTGCACAGCCTCGGCACCAAGCTTCATCAGATCAAATACATCTTGATGACTGGCAATACCACCAGCCGCAATGATGGGAACAGATAACGCACTACTGAGCTCGGTTACCAGTTCTGCGGTTGTACGCTGGGTATTGGGATCATCCGTTAGAAACATAGCCCGATGTCCACCTGCTTCCGAACCTTGGGCTATCACCATATCGGCTCCGTTTTCCTGCAACCACAGACCTTCTTCAACAGTTGTGGCCGATGACAGGATAACGGTTCCCCAGGATTTGATTCTCTGAACCAGTTCGGGTGAGGGCAGGCCAAAGTGGAAACTCATAATTGGTGGGCGATAGGATTCCAATACGTCAGCGATGGTTTGATCAAAAGGACGTCGTAAGCCGTTTATGTTGTCAGAGGGTTCAATCCCCAGCTCCTGATAGTAGGGAGCGAGCAACTGTTGCCAATCAGTCAGTTCATCGTTGCTGATTTCTGGCATGGTATGACAGAAAAAGTTGAGGTTATAAGGCTTATCTGAATGTTCACGGAACTGCTTAATTTCATTAGTGATTTGTTCCGGAGACAACATGCCGCAGGGAATAGAACCCAGACCTCCGGCCTCACTGACCGCAAGCGCCAATTCCCAGTTTTGAACACCTGCCATAGGTGCCTGGATAACGGGCTTCTCAATACCGAGGGTGAGGCAGAGCGACATAACGGTGTCCTTTATTATTTTTAACAGCGCAACTTAAGGCACAAAAAAGGTCTCATAGCGAGACCTTATAAATATTGCGGGTATGCCTCAAGACAAACCGATGAATAGCCGTTATTTCTACTGCAAATCCTTTAACGCTTTCTTCACCGAGCGTGCGGCTGGGCCATCCAGCCAGCGGCGCCATATCGGCCCGTGATTTTTAAGAAAATATTCCATGGCCGCCTCGCCATCAGCTTGGTTTTCTTCCATCCAGGCGAGGATTTCATTCATCTGTGCATCGCTCCAGCCCCTCCGGGCAAAATACTTGACCGAGCGTGGCAAAGTACGGGCAAAGTGAGTGGTGATAACGGTTTTAATTTCCGGGGATGGGTACATGGTGACTTTGGTGTCAGTACACTCAGGCTGTGAAGTGCAGCGTTTGAACTCTTGTTTATCGATGCCCGATTCAAAATCCACCAGACGCATTTTATATTGACCCAATACAGCGGTTGGCGACCAGTAATAACCGAACCAGGGCTGTTGTTTTTCATAGGCCTGCTGGAGAGAACTCATTAACTCAGCGCCACTGGCAGCAGTCACAAATTCAAAGTTAGCGTCCTCCAGTTTCAGGGCTTTGAATAGATTTTTGGATGAGATATGACAGTTCCAGCCCTCAGGACAACCATAAAACGGCGCTTTAGCACCATTTGAGCTAAACAGGGCAGCGTGTTTGATAACACCACTAATCGTTGCGAGTTCGGGTTGTTGCTTGACCATATATTCCGGTACCCAGAACCCTTCTATGGCTCCATCGGAAAACGGTTCACCGGCGTAAAGCAGTTGATTATTGACCACCGCCTGATCGAAGGCCTCACTCATGGCATGAATCCACAACTCTGGAACCACATCAGGTTTTCCCTCATTGAGCAGTTCTTTTCCTGTTGCCTGAGTATTACCAGGAACCAATGAGGCAGGGCAGCCAAAGCCATGTTCAAGAATAAATTGATCAACATGGGCAATGAAGCTGGCCGAGTTCCAGTTCATATCAGCAATGGTGAAATTTTCGCACTCTCGGTCGGAGCCCCAGGATAAGGGTGAGCCGAGAATGAAAATTAAGGACAGAATAAACGTTTTCATAAAAGCATCCCTGCTTCTGTCATGTTCATATCAGTAATTATAGGTTGGAGACTGGTACCACTATTTTGAAAACCAGGGTTTAAACCAGGCCTCAACCCGAATATTTCTCATATCATCCTGCTTTGTCCGTCCTGGAGAGAGCAGATGCCGACTTCCTAATCCACGCACCAGAATTCGACTTCGGCTGATACCGGCTTTTACCAGCGCGGCACTGACCTGTTTAGCCTTAACCGCTGAGAACTCCCGGGAACGGTTTCCTTCTGACAGACCATAAAAGCCAATCAGCAGAAGGGAGCCGTTATTGTTTTCCATAAACTCGACAATCTTCTCGATGCTTTGCAGGCCAAAGTTATCAATCACCTTACCGCTGGGGGAGAAGCGGATATTGGTGCTTAGTCGTTGATAGCCAACGGTGGCGCGCTTATAGCGTGTGGAGAGACCTTCGTAACTCACAGGGATTGTGTTGATTGTGGCCGGAATGAAGCCTGCATCTGTGACAAGCTTGCTGTGGTCCGAGGACTTAATAAATTGATAAAAGCGCCGGGCCTCTTCATTACTCGTGTCCGCTGGCATATAGAAATACAAACGGTTGGAGAGTGGGTAGTCTTCGGTCAGGATGCTGGCCTGGTCGGGCTTTATCTGCCGGTCCTTGGTGATGGATAACGCAAGTACCTTATTCCGTGGATTATTACTAAATCCTACAAACCCAACAGCGCCTTTATTGTTGGCGACGGCTTTAGAAAGTTCATCGTTGGAGGTAAATGACTTGTGTTGATAATAGATCGGGTTTCCTGAACCCATGACGACATTCTCAAAAACTGTCCGGGTCCCTGACTTCTTGTCACGCGCCATAATGGTTACGGTTTGGTTGCTCCCTTCCAGTCGCGTCCAGTTGCCATAGAGTCCTTTAAACAGCTTGGCGGTATCCGATAGTGTCAGAGCATTAAGCGGATTCGTGTTGTTAACAATTATATTGACGGCATTGAGGGCGATCACATGTTCGGATTCAGGCGCTGAGAGATCGCCATAATTGGCTAACGCAGCAACCTCCTGCTCCCGTATTTTTCGTGAAGAAGCCACAATTTGTGCCTCATTGTTATTGAGAGCATCAAAACCGGTACTGGAACCTTTTGAAACGATTCTGATGGATGTGGTGGGTGATGAGGACAGGCAGGTAACCAGGGTTTCATAGTTTGTGCTTTGCTGGGATATTTCGACCTGCTGGCAGCCCTGATCCTGTAAGTAGGCTTCAACCAGTACAGGAGCCAACCGGGCACCAACAGTGTTGGAGCCATGGATTTCAAAGAGATGGGGCGCCCCCCCAAAAGCTGGGAAGGCCCATAAGTGGAGCGAAAATAAGCCTATTAAGCCGAATAATCCTTTTTTCATCAGTGAATCCATTCTTTCAGCTCAACCGGTTAAATATAGACGATCATCTGATTTCTTCCCAAAAGCACAGAATGGGTCAGCCTGTGTCTGTATTTCTGACCAGAGTGTCAGTCCACGTTCTTCGTTCGCAGGAACATTCTCCTAAACGGGGATTCCATAAGTTCCATGCGTTTATAACAGGACTTGGAAACAGGCTGCAGGAGGTAATTGTGGAGAGTATGCAGATATCGACATCAGGGAATAATCCTACCTCCCTTTCTGCTCCAGAGACCGCCCAATCACGACCGCAACAAGCTCCGTTTCAAGGGTTTTCGGTAGAAACACTTGAACATATAGCCAGTTTTCTTCCCATTCGTGGACTTATGGCTTTCTCACGGGTCAGCCGTAGCTGTTATCAGATTGCCAGCTGGCACATCAGTTCCGGGCGGGCTTTTGCCAAAACCTGTGCAGGGCAGTTGCCGGTCTGTTATCAACCGGAGTATTTTTCCTACGCCATCAAGCCTTGGCTGCAGGTGGTTCAATCAGATTCAGATGAGGTTGACGATCTGGAATCCTGTAAAGCCCTGCCTGATTTTCCCGAACGGGTGAACCTCTCCATCGCCAAAACACTGGGAAGGCTGCCAGAGCTGAGGTTGTATCGGATATTCTGCCGAAAACATTCCGCATATCAGGAGAATAGTTACCCTCAGTTATCTGCTGACGGAACACACTTTGCCATTAGCGATGATCATATTTTTGTGCAAACGGAGTTGTTTCGTATTGCGGGCATCCATCCACCAGTACACGTGAAGGATCTGAATCTTGCTCCCATACTAGGCAAAAGCTATTTCTCAGAGGACAGCTGTTTTTTTGTGGCTGAAACTATTGAGCAGGGTGTGTTTATCTCCCGCAGAGATCAGCAAGGGCGATGGTCTGCCTATAAAAGACCCAATCCCAAGAAGGTGGCCAACGCCAGGGAATCAGCCATAAATCCAATTACCCCTGTGAAAGCCAGCAGTATCACCAAGGTTCTATCTCCTGAAGGGTGCCCAGGGTATATTCGCGAGGTGTTCAGCCCGGACTGGTTACATGTGGTCACAGTGAACAGAGCCTGTATGGAAATGTTTTCTCAGATGGAATCGAAAAAATGGGCGCGAAGCTCCCCATTGATTTCTGTGCTTCATGAAGAGTCACCCCCTACGCCTATTCAGGTCACATTTAGCCCCGACAGCTACCACTGTGTGTTTAAGCCGGGTTTAGGGCCACCTGCACAATTACTCACTACAAAATGTGCGCTGGTGTATACCTTCAATCGGCATAGTTGTTTTTGGCACCAAACGGGAGTCATTCGTTGTGACAAGACCATACGCCATATCAGTTTCAGCCCTAACTCTGTCCTGTTAGGTGTCGCAGCCAATGATAAAACCCTGCGGATCTATGGCCGCACCTGCTATGGCATCTGGATGCAGAAAGGAATCTATCGTTTTTGTCATGCTGTTGATCACGTTTCATTCACCAAAGATAATTTTCATGTCATCGTGACCACAGGCAGCATCATGCACTACCTGACTATCGGAAAGATGGGAAATAACAGGGCAGAGCAGCAACTCGGCAGGGCTAAGCATAAACAGAAGACTGAGCAGACGTTAAGGTTACAGCCGCCTTCCAAAAGATATCATCTTCGTGTGCCTGCCGCTTGATCGAGCCGCTAACAATAGACCGGGAATAAAAAAGACCGGAAACCCTTGAGGGCTTCCGGTCTTTTGGCGCTTAGTTAAAAAGCGAAGCGTTAGCTGGCTTTGGCAATAATCGCGTCAGCCGCCTTCTGGTAGCTGGCAACCTTGTCAAAGTTCAGGTAGCGATAGATTTCACCGGACATGCTGTCGAGGTTCTGAGCATAAGCCATGTACTCGTCCGCAGTCGGGATACGGCCAATGATCGCACCTACTGCTGCCAGTTCGGCAGAGCAGAGGTAAACATTGGCGCCGTCACCCAGACGGTTCGGGAAGTTACGGGTGGAAGTGGACAGTACAGTCGCACCGGCGTTCACTCGTGCCTGGTTACCCATGCACAGGGAGCAGCCCGGAACTTCGGTACGGACACCGGCCTTGCCGTAAATGTTGTAGTAGCCTTCCTCCATCAACTGGTCTTTGTCCATCTTGGTCGGAGGACTCATCCAGAAGCGGGTCTGCAGCGGCTCTTTGTTCTGCTCCAGCAGCTTACCAGCGGCACGGAAGTGACCGATGTTGGTCATGCAGGAACCCAGGAAGACTTCATCAACCTTGTCGCCGGCAACATCAGACAGAGTACGGGCATCGTCAGGATCGTTTGGCGCACACAGGATAGGCTCCTTGATATCGGCCAGATCGATCTCGATGATTTCCGCGTACTCGGCGTCAGCGTCAGCACGCATCAGCTCAGGGTTGGCCAGCCACTCTTCCATCTTCTGAGCACGACGCTCCAGAGTACGAGGGTCGCCGTAACCTTCGCTGATCATCCAGCGCAGCATGGTGATGTTGGAGCGCAGGTACTCAGCCACAGACTCTTCGGACAGCGTGATGGTACAACCGGCAGCGGAACGCTCGGCAGAAGCATCGGACAGCTCGAATGCCTGCTCAACGGTCAGGGATTCCAGACCTTCGATTTCCAGTACGCGACCGGAGAAGGCGTTCTTCTTACCGGCTTTCTCAACGGTCAGCAGACCTTGCTTGATACCGTACAAAGGAATGGCGTGTACCAGATCACGCAGGGTGATACCCGGCTGCATTTCGCCTTTGAAGCGCACAAGAATGGACTCTGGCATATCCAGCGGCATAACACCGGTAGCCGCAGCAAAAGCAACCAGACCGGAACCGGCCGGGAAGGAGATGCCCATTGGGAAACGGGTGTGGGAGTCACCACCGGTACCCACGGTATCTGGCAGCAGCATACGGTTCAGCCAGCTGTGGATGATACCGTCGCCCGGACGCAGGGCAACACCACCACGGTTCATGATGAAGTCTGGCAGGGTGTGCTGCATTTCAACGTCAACAGGCTTTGGATAAGCCGCGGTGTGACAGAAAGACTGCATAACCAGATCGGAAGAGAAGCCCAGGCAAGCCAGGTCTTTCAGTTCGTCACGGGTCATTGGGCCAGTAGTGTCCTGGGAACCAACAGTGGTCATCTTAGGCTCGCAGTACTGACCGGCACGTACGCCTTCAACACCACAGGCCTTGCCGACCATCTTCTGAGCCAGGGTAAAGCCCTTGCCGGAATCGTTCGGAGCAACCGGACGACGGAACACATCAGAAGCGCCCAGCCCCAGAGCTTCGCGAGCCTTGTCAGTCAGACCACGACCGATAATCAGATTAATACGGCCACCGGCCTGGACTTCATCCAGAATCACGTCGGACTTGTAGGAAAACTCGGAGATGGTTTCGCCGGCTTCGTTCAGTACCTTGCCTTCATAAGGACGGATATCAATCACGTCACCCATGTTCATCTTGTCAACCGGGGCTTCAAAAACCAGCGCGCCAGCATCTTCCATGGTGTTGAAGAAGATAGGAGCCACCTTACCGCCGATGCAGACACCACCGCCGCGCTTGTTAGGCACGCCCGGCATATCATCACCGAAGAACCACAGTACAGAGTTAGTCGCAGACTTACGGGAAGAACCGGTGCCAACCACGTCCCCAACAAACGCAACCGGCAGGCCTTTCGCCTTGATCTCTTCGATCTGAGCCATAGGGCCGGTAACACCGTGCTCTTCCGGGGTCAGACCGTCACGGGTCATCTTGTAGGCCGCGCGGGCATGCAGAGGGATATCGGGACGGGACCAGGCATCCGGCGCCGGAGACAGATCGTCGGTGTTGGTTTCACCGGTGACCTTGAATACGGTCATCTTGATGCTGTCAGCCACTTTAGGACGCTGAGTAAACCACTCTGCGTCTGCCCAGCTTTGCAGCACGGCTTTGGCATTGGCATTACCGGCCTTGGCTTTCTCTTCCACATCGTGGAAAGCATCAAACATCAGCAGGGTGCTTTTCAGCTCGGTTGCTGCCAGTTCTGCCAGATTGGCATCATCCAGCAGTTCAACCAGAGTGGTAATGTTGTAACCACCGTGCATATTGCCAAGCAGGGCAACGGCTTTCTCTTTGGTCAGCAGTGGAGAGCTGGCTTCACCGGCGACGATTGCGGACAGGAAACCGGCTTTTACGTAAGCCGCTTCGTCAACACCAGGAGGAATACGGTTTTCCAGCAGATCGAGCAGGAACTCTTCTTCACCTGCAGGAGGGTTTTTAAGCAGCTCAACCAGGTCGGTCACCTGATCGGCGTTCAGAGGTTTTGGCGGGACACCTTCCGCTGCACGCTCTTCGACGTGTTTACGATATGCTTCTAGCATTCAATTACCCTCATCAAAGGATCTGCCTGACAGTGTTGTCCGGCCAAATTGCCTGGCTCGTGCGGGTAGCGTATTCATGCCTGTATGTAATGCATGAACAGGAGCGCGACAGACTCCGTGCCTGATAGGGCCTTCCATGGGTTGCTTGTTGGCATGCCAGGGAGAAGCACGCAGTCGTAGAAAAGTGAGTCTGTCCGGCAATCCAGCCCGTGGCAGAGCCGCGTTACTGAATTCGTTTTGTTGTCGGCGGCGTGAGTATAACCGATGGACCACTATCAAGTTAAGTAGATACCGAGGCAACAATTATAAATACAGTGAATACCGGTTATTTCCCTTAATTTTATGGGGTTATAGCCTCGAATCAGGTCCCTGTATCGGAATAATAAGCATTGTATGTGTTGCGGAAATGAACAGCCGGCATCTGCATACGGGCAGCACGGTAGAAACGTTCCCCTACAGACCGGGATGCGGCATTCATCAGCCCGGCAGCCAGCCACCAGACCGCTTGATGCCCTAGCTTGTACAGTTCCTGAGTTCGGTAGTTTAATTGAGCCGGCTGGCTGTTGGTCATGGCGCGCAGATAATTAAGCTGAACAGTAATG
Source organism: Parendozoicomonas haliclonae (assembly GCF_900174585.1). Taxonomy (GTDB): domain Bacteria; phylum Pseudomonadota; class Gammaproteobacteria; order Pseudomonadales; family Endozoicomonadaceae; genus Sansalvadorimonas; species Sansalvadorimonas haliclonae. The sequence goes on from NZ_FWPT01000005.1 coordinate 307,405, forward strand.
GGTTCAACGTCGGTAATCAGGCTGATGCGGGGCAGAGTCGGATGCAGGCTTTGATCCTGCCAGTCCAGAAGCAGGAGACCCGGCTGCTCTCCGGGGCTATTGATGGTGGCCAGAGTATCGCTGACTACGCTGCGGGAAGAATGCAGCAATAGCGGTGGTTGAATGGGCGTTTCCCTATTGGCCAGTGCTTCCGGTAAATAATCCGGCAATCGCTGAATGATCTGATGGGATAACGGGTTCAGGGTATTAATGGCCAGATCATTGCTGTCCGATAAGTCGCTGTGCCACCAGTTTATTGGTTGATCATTATGCAGATAGCTGGCAACCAGTGTATGAGAGCCAGAGCCTTGTTCAGTGAATGATTGCAGATACAGCCGGGTAGTAATGTCATCACTCACCGGATACAGCCGTAAACGATAAATTTTACGCAGTCGTGCCTGATCAAAAAGAGTCAGCCAGGCCCGAGTCGCGGCTGTTTCTTCGACGCTGTCATCAACGATGCGACTTTGCGGAAAGAGTTCAATATCAATGACCGAATCGCGACCCGTATGGCTGGTGTTATAAATCAGCGTAACCCGCCCCTGACGGCTCAGGGTTTGATTCTCAAAGGCAATCGGCAATATGTGCTGGTTGTCTGGCAGCAGTTGCAGATTCGGATCGGTCAGTGTTTTAAACAGGGTGTGACTATAAGCCGGAAGACTCGCAAGAAGATAACCGAGTAAATTATCTGGCAAACGGTTCGCCAGCCAGGGGGAAAAGTTGGTCAGTACCAAGGCCCGAAACAAAGTGTCCTGCAGATTTTCACTTTCCGTGATCTGTTGCAGATTACCTGCAGCCAGGAGGTGCCAGAGGGTACCCCGGAGCGATTGATGGGTCAGGAGATTATCGTACCCCTTTTCATCCCAATGAAAGCTGCGCAATAACGGGTAGAGCAGGCTGGAGCCCGCAGCAATGCCAACGGCCTTGAGCGCAGCCATGGTTTCCGCACCGGCAATATCGGTGACGGCATTGGGCAAAGGTGGCCGGGGAATGGACATATTACGGACCATATAGGCGGGCATCCATTCCGGCAGTGTCGCCAGATCAAAGTTACGACCACTGCCCTGAAGCAGCTGTATCTCACTGTTATTGGTCCAGTCATTCATGCCGGACTGAGAGGAGTCAGCATAAACAGCGTTGCACAGCAGAAGGGCTATCAGGAATGCAGAAGTGAACAGGGCAGGTGTGAAGGCCTTAATCGACACGGATACTCTTCCCCCACATTAACCTGCCTTTATAAAAGTCGGGATAATGTAGGAGAAGGGTGGGCTGTCAGCCAGTGACAGCGTGTTATTAATTTTTGCCGAGGACTTTTTCCAGCGGATCCATCAGATCCCGAGGGCGCAGAGCCAGCACATCGGTATGGATCATACCGAGAATCTGCTCAGCGGTATTGCCCAGCAGAGCCCCCTTCAGGCTGGTATTGGCCACAGTCCCCATCACCACCAGAGAGGCATCCACTTCTTTGCTCAGTTCCGGGATAAAGGTTTCCGCCGGGCCTTCCTTCACATGGATATTGTCTGTTGGAACTTCATACTGCTCGGCCAGCTTTTCGCAGTTGTCCTGATAACGATTGCGGGCATCGGCTTCAGTATCTTCGCCGGTCAGCATCAGGCCTGGATAGGCACTGCCCATATGCAACTCACTTTCGGTGAAATTGGCGATGGCCGCAGCGTGTTCCAGAATGACATCATTGAGGATGGCGTGGTCACTGTCTTTCGGGCAGGCATCAATCGCAGCCAGAATCCGGCCTTTCATCCAGCTGGTATCATTACGCACCAACAGAATAGGCACCCGGCACTGACGCAGCAGGTTCCAGTCTTCCGGACGACTGATCAGGGTTTTCAGGCCATGTTCTTTCTTGGGCTGTTTTATAACCAGACTGCAGCGCTCAACCTGACGCACATGGATAATGGTTTCGATAACACCGCCATGCCACTGCTCACTGCCGGTCACATCCAGACCTTCATCACGCAGCGGTTTCAGCATGGCTTCAAGAGCGGCTTTGGTCTGCTCGGTTGGGTGTGGGTTGGGAGCCAGTGCCACCAGGGGAACGCCCGTCGCTTTGGCAATCATCCGGGCCCGGTTCAAGGCAATGCTGATCTCTTTTCGGGTATCAACAATGGCAAGGATTCTGGTCAAACTACGCATGAAGCACTCCCTTTAGCACGTTGTTTTAAAAATTGTTATCAGACTGTCAGGCTTCTTATGAAACTAGAATAACAGTGATAACACAGTAAAATTTGATGCAGGTCAAAGTTTGCGCCGCAATCTGGACGAACGTTTGTTCTTTTTGGGGTGAAATTCCTCGTTTTGCAGGGCTACGTCTGCTTACGGAAATATAGGTATAATGCGCGCACGAGCAATAATAAGGACAATACCATCATGAGCGGACAGAACTGGCAGTTACCTGAGCGGGATCAGTTTCTGTTATGTGCAACACCTGACGCCTGGCTGGCGCAGGCGGTTGAGAACCTCGATACTTTGCTGATCGACCATGCCAACTGTGAAAAGAAAGCCGCAGCGACCGCCATTAATCTGATGTTCCGTTACACCGGTCATCTGGATTTACAGAACAAGATGTCCCGTCTGGCCCGGGAAGAGCTTGTCCATTATGAACAGGTACTGCGACTGCTGAAAAAGCGCGGCATTGCCTATGAGCCTCTCTCCGCATCCCGTTATGCCTCCCGTATGCGCGCCAATGTCCGCACCCATGAACCGGAACGGATGATTGATACTCTGGTGGTAGGTGCCTTTATTGAAGCCCGCAGCTGTGAACGCTTTGAAGCCATAGCGCCACTATTGGATGAAGAGCTGCAGAAGTTTTACCTGGGGTTATTGAAGTCGGAAGCCCGTCACTTTCAGGATTATCTGACCCTGGCCAGAAATGTGGCCGGCTATGATGTCGCCGACCGGATTGCAGTGTTTGCGGAAGCGGACCGGGCGGCAGTGGAAGATCCTGATGAGGAATTTCGCTTCCACTCCGGATGCCCGGCATCAACTCTCGGCTGTTGATTCGCTGGTTTGTTCATATTCGGGAATAAAACGCTGTCCCTGGTAAATATGTTGATGGGACAGTGTCACGGTAATTTCGCTGAACTGTCCCTCATCCTGTATACCCATAGGATAAAGACGACCATTAGGTTGTAGCAGCTCACCGAGGGTCATTATCACAATAGGTGATTTTAGCGGCGGTACAATTGAACTTGAGTAGCGGTAGCACTGTACTGCCGGTGTGATATTTCTATCGTTGGTAAAGACCCGACACCCCTGATCCCGTAATGAGAATGAATGAAAATAAGACATATCCAGCTCCATGGTATTGAGCGCCGTCTGTGATGCTTTAGTGGCGGGTACAGAATAGAAATCACACACCATACGGTCTTTACAGGGAATATCGGAAGAGTATTGAAAGCTCACTCTGCTTTGCTTTTCACTGACCACAGAGCGCTCGTGGATTGGAACATAGAGCTGGGTTTTATGATCAACATTCATAAAAGTCATTAATTCATGGCTAACCTTCTGACTTGCAGTCAGTGAGCAACGCCGGCTATCGCGGGTCTCATGAAGACTATCGGACAGACTACTCCTTTTACGGCGAATCGGTGGGTTGGGGCTGTTTTCAGCGCTTCTTGGTGGTGTTGATCCTGCTGCTTTCATATTAATACTGCCTGGTCTGAACTGTTTATGTTCCGCTCGTCTATAGACTCTTAAAACAGGAAAATGATGCCTCTGGTTAACGATACGGGCAGAATCACTGACAGATAACCTCCCCACCAAAAACTTACGTATTCCCCCGGTTTCCAATACCGCATAGCGAAAATATCAGTATTGGAGTATTCGGATGGCCAGCCCTCTCAGACCCAGCCCACAGTCTTCTGATCGATTGTCCGATCTGTTTGCGGGACTGCAGATAAGAGAATTCTGCGTACAAACTCTCGAACGAAAAATCTCTAATCATGTCGCCGCTGAGCTGCAGATTTCCGGTCATCAGCTTGTCTATGCCAAGGTGCCAGAATCACAGATTCCGATTGACCAGCGGACAATCAGTCTGTCCCCTGCACAGGTTATGGGGCGCACTAAACTGGCTGATTTTTATCGCCCTGGATTTGTTGATCTTCATGATGATTATGAGGTGATCGGCACGCAAAGATATGAAGAGTCCACAGTCAGCCTGGTTAACGAACCCTTTCTGTTTGCCTATCTGCGCGCGCCCGAAAATAAGAAAAGATCGAAGGAGCGGGTTGTCGGTTTATACACTGATGAGCTGATAGATGCCGGGGTACGCCTCTATCCCATTCCCAACAGTTATGACACTGCCACACAAGGCAAATGGGAAAGACCAATGTTTGTAGTGACCGCACCAACGCCTGAGGTCACCATTCCATTCAATAATGCCAATGGCACCCCATACAGTACTCCCCAGCTGCTCGAAAGAGAAAGACGGGAAATACAACCAAGAGCCAGGATTAGAACCACATTGAGTGGACGCGACCACATCCCTCGTCGGCGTGATCCGAAAGATGGCGTAGCTTATTCCAAAGATCAGGGTTGATCAGTAAGGAGATTATTATGGCAGCATCATTAAAGAATCAGGTTGTAGTCTCCCCCTATACCGAGATGGGCAAAGCTTATGATGCCCTCGATGAAGTGGATTCCTGGCTTGGCTGCCAGCTGGTTAATCAACAAGTTTTACCGGCGGCTCTAGGGCTTGATGAAAGCTCTGGGCTCTATTTCCAGATTAAGCCCAGAGACAAATCACTGATGAGCCGAACCATAACTATTCCCGCCGGAAAGCAGGATGTGGTGGCTGATTTCTATAGCAAGAAGCTTGAGTTACAGAACCAGCAAAATAAGGTGGATCGAGGTGAAATGAGCAGTGACAAGGTCAGACTGGATATGGCTTTCAAGTGTTTATCGCAGGCTGAACTTAAAGCGCCGTTACTACTGGTAAAGATCAGTCGTGGTGAAATCGAACCTGCCTTCAGTGACAAGGGAGATGTTTTTTATACCCAAATGACCGATATCGAAGAGGCAGAAGCGTCTCTGTATCCGTTTGTGCAGGATATTCGGGGACATTTCAAGCCTCAGCCCAAAGAGTGCATTCTTGCGTCTTCTTTGCCTTTTAATATGTATAACCAAAAAGGCATGCTGTGTGACGAACGCCCACTTCGGAAGAAGAGTAACCCCAGAATTAATTACGGTTGAGAAAAAACGCGTTCAAGTCTTCAACAAATTTTAACGGGTTTACCGGTACACCTTGAATATGCACGCCCCAGTGCAGGTGAGGGCCGGTAACACGCCCCGTAGCGCCGGTTTTTGCAATCAACTGCCCAGCTTTCACTTCATCGCCCGGGTTCACCAATAGTTCTGACAAATGAAAATAACTGGTGGTAATGCCCAGACCATGATCAAGAATCAAATGACCACCGGTATACCAGTTATTCTGCGCCATTCTAACAATACCCCTCTGAGGTGCCTGCACCGGTGTTCCTTCTGCCGCTCTGAGATCCACGCCGGTATGGCGACTCTTAACCGTGCCGTTATAGAGACGACGAATCCCAAAGGGACTGGTGATTTTCTGTAGAGGCACTGGCAGCTGCATGGCGCCGGCAATCATTCCTTGAGTGGTCGTGTTCAGTGCACTGGCGATTTCTTTGCGTTCGCGTTGAATACGTTCCAGAGCCTGCTCGGGAGGTTTAACCATATCCGGATTCACCGACAGGGCTTCTTCAGGGTAATCCGGTTCCTCGGTGGTCAGTATGTAATCTTGCCAATCCCTACCTTTCTTCCTCACTTTCAGGGTGTAGCAGCTTTCCCCATCGAGTGGTGTAGCGATCAGTGCCATGCTCTGGTTCTCATTATTAAGTGGAGAAGGGAACAGGTTGAGTGGCTGGTTTTCGAGGCAGGCTTCGCAGCGGCTTGCAGGGCAGGGCAGCTGCAGCCAAAGCGCTTCACCTTTCATCAAGACCAACTCTTCAGTCAAAACCTGCACGCCTGAAGGAGTCTTATCAGAATTATCAAAGCCCAACACCGGTACGCTGATCAACGTCATAAACAGGGTTTGCTGAAGTCGCTTTAAAAGAAAGAGCTGAAGCATGGAACTCTCATCATCAGACTAGTTGTTGCATGCCGTTTTCGTAGCAATGACCACATGCGGATACCAAAGGCTGAGTGAGAGTAGTCCAGAAAAGAGGATCAGGAGGCGATTGGGAAATTGATCATCTCGAAGCGTTCATGGGCGGGCTTCTGGTCATCATGAATCAGATACCAGCCGAGCTTATCCCAGTCTCCCAGCACGATACGCTGACGCTGGTTCTCAAGGGCATGGATATGGGCACGATGGGTATGACCATGGATCAGCGTGCTGACCCGGGCCTGATCGAGGGCCTGTTCAACCGCTTCTGGCGTAACATCCATCAGGCTCATGGGTTTGTCCTGCATGGCTGCCATGCTGTTATCCCGCAATTTACGCGCAGTATTGCGGCGACGACTGGCGGGAAGCGAGAGAAACAGCTTCTGCACCAGGGCGTTGCGCAGCACTTTTCGGAAACGCATGTAGCCTTTATCACTGGTGCACAGGCTGTCACCATGCATCAGCAGCAGGTCATCGTTACCCAGAGTAATGACGGAAGGGTCAGGCAGCAGTGTGCATCCGGCTTCCCGACAGAAGGCTTTGCCAATCAGGAAATCCCGGTTGCCATGCATAAAGTAAACAGACGTCCCGGAATCGGACAGCTTACGCAGTGCCGCCGCAATTTGGTGATGAAACTCATCCATCACATCATCGCCAATCCAGTACTCGAAGAAATCACCAAGGATATACAGAGACTGGGCGGTAGGGGCTTCCTGCTCCATAAAACGCAGAAACGCCCGGGTAATATCCGGGCGTCCAGGTGTCAGGTGCAGGTCGGAGATAAACAGCGACCTCAACACTTACTCCGTGATTTCAGCAGATTCGATAATCACTTCTTCGGTCGGTACGTCCTGATGGAAGCCGTAGCTGCCGGTGCGCACGCCCTTGATCTTGTTAACCACTTCCATGCCGTCGGTCACTTTACCAAATACCGCGTAGCCCCAACCCTGAGGGTTCTTGCCGCTGTGGTTCAGGAAGTCGTTGTCGGAGACGTTGATAAAGAACTGGGCAGTCGCAGAGTGCGGGTCCATGGTACGGGCCATGGCAATAGTGCCGGTGTTGTTCTTCAGACCATTGTCCGCTTCGTTTTCGACTGGTGCGCCGGTGGATTTTTCTTCCATGCCCGGAGCCATGCCGCCACCCTGGATCATGAAGTTATCAATAACCCGGTGGAAGATGGTGTTGTTGTAATGACCGGATTTCACATACTCCAGGAAGTTGGCCACGGTCTTGGGTGCCTTTTCAGCATCCAGTTCCAGAGTGATGTCACCGTAGTTGGTGTGCAGAATAACAGCCATTGAATACTATCCGAAATGTCTTTAAGAAAGTCCGCAGCAGTGCGGAGGTCTGCCTATGATAACTGCTTTACGGGATTTGTGCAGTTATCACAGGCAAATTGCCGCTAATTGGTCGCCAGAGATTCGGTTTGTGCTTCAAGCCGTTCGGGCACCAACAGGGCATACAGGCAGGGGATAATCACCAGCGCAATGGCAGTTGAAACCACCAGTCCATAGACAATCGCCATACACAGCGGATACCACTGCGGATCGCTGAACGCCAGCGGCATGAGGCCCAAAACCGTGGTCATGGTGGTACTGACAATCGGACGTAAACGATCGGAAGAGGCCTGAGCCGCAGCTTCCACCACCGATAACCCGCTCACCACATGACGATTGGCCGTATCAATCAGAACGATGGCATTGTTCACGGCAATACCCACCAGGGCGACGATGCCGATCAGGCCGGAGAAGGACAGTGGAATATTGGTCAGGAAGAACCCGCCTAGCGTCCCGGTCAGCCCCAGTGGAATAATCAACAGGATAATGATGGGTTGGCGAATGGAGTTGTAGAGCAGTGCCAGCAGAATCAGAATCAGCAAGACCGCAGCAATAAAGGCCATGCCCATATCGGAGTAGCTGTCACCGGCCTTGGTCAGTTCGCCGCCCAGCTCATAGCTGTAGCCGGCCGGCCAGTCCTGCTTCATCTGTTCGAGATCGGCCTGCATACCCAGCATGATTTCACTGGCAGTCTGACCTTCGGCTCGGGCCTGTACAGTAATGGCCCGACGACCATCCTTATGGATATAAACTCTGGGCACACTGTCTACGTCATATTCACTCAATGTTTCCAGCGGCACTACATCCCCTTTCGGTGAGATCACCTGCATCAGACTGACTTCAGCGACATGACGGGGATTACCCAGCTCACCTTCACGGCTGGGCCACAGATAACCTAAGCGGAGCTTCGGATCATCCGCAGTACCGGCCGACTTGAACCGGCCATATTCATCATCACCCATCGCCAACCGTACTTGCTGACTGACATCACTTTCATCCAGGCCAAAGAAGTTGAGCATCTCCCGGTCAAAGGTAAACCGTGCTTCCGGCAGAGCTGCGCCCAGATTATCGCGAATATCCGTTGCGCCAGGCTCCTGCGCCATTCGCGCTTTCACCTGCGTGGAGATATCCCGAAGGATCTGATAATCCGGACCAACCAGAGCAATCGCCACCGGTGCGGCCGTATCCGGGTTACCGCCAACATGGGTCAGCTGGATACGCAGACCTGGTTCATCAGCCAGCACAGATTCAAGGCCTTGGCGGATATCCGGCAGGTAGTCAAAGGACAGCTTTTCCCGTTGATCCTTGGGGTAGAGCAGGATGGTGAACCCAGCCAGGTGGGCATTTTCATTGGGAAGAATGGCTTCCTGCAGATTGCCGGACGTCACCGGGCTGCGGGCGCCGGTATAAACGACAAACTTCTCAATCCACGGCTGGGCACGCAGCCATTCGCTGGCTTTATGGGTAACCTGACGACTCTGCTCAAGCGTGGCATCCGGCGGCAGCTCGATGGACACACCAATCTTCCGATCATCCGCTTCCGGATACATCATGCTGGGTAACAGGCTGGAACCCATTACCGTCAACAGGAACAGGCTGAAAGCACCAGCAGCCCAGCCCAGGGTTTTGCCACGGCTGGAAAGAGGGCCATTTAACAAGAAAGTTTTCAGGCGGGTACCCGTAATTCGCGCCAGCTTATCGACTGGCAGCTCACCATGGGGCTTTTCCCCAACCAGCAAGGTGCGGGACAGGGGAATACAGATAAGGAAGGCGATAATCAGGCTGATAATCAGTGCGAGGGTAATGGTAATGGGCAGGATACGGATAAATTTACCGTCGACACCGCCCACCATCATCATCGGTACCAGTGCCAGAATAGTGGTGAGCTGACCGGCAATCGCGGGCATGGCAAAGGTCTTTACCGTTTTCAGGGCTGCCTCGGTAAAGCTTTCCTTACGGACATACAGCCCTTCATGCATGCCTTCCATCACCAGAATGAACACATCCACCAGCAGGCCCAGTGCCAGCACCATGCCGATCATCACCATGCTGTTAAAGGAGTAACCCAGCGGAATCATCAGGCCAAGTACCGCCAGCAGGGTGACCGGGATCGCCAGGCCCGCAATCAGAGCCGCCCGCCAGGTGAGCAGCAGCATCAGAATGGCAAAGACAATCAGCACCGCCTGAAACATGGAACTGGCGATATCGTTAAAGGCGGTCTCGATCAGTTCAGCATCATCGCTGACCTTGGTAACGGTGAGCGACACTGGCCAGGTACCCCTAGCCATCAGCTCGCCAATAACCACTTCCGATTCGGCAATAACGCCCAGAGTGTCTGCCCCAGGACGTTTCTTCACCCCCAGAATAACGCCGGGCGTCTCCGGTGCACCGTTAAGGCTGAAGCCGGTTATCATCTCCTGACGGTCAGGACGCAGCTGAATGTCAGCAATATCCCCCAAACGCACCGGAGCATTGTCACCTGTACGCATCACGGGTAGCTGTCGAACCGCGTCAACACTGTCAAAGCGACCTTCCTGATAAAGAGAGAAGGTATTGCTGTCACCTTCAAACTCGCCCCAGCCCATATCCCGGTTGGCGGCCAGCAGCAGGTTCTTTACGGTAATAGGGGAGAGGCCCAGCATCCTTAACTTTTCGGGATATAGGCGTACATGCAGGCTCTTTTCTCGCTGCCCGCTGATATCAACCTTCTTAACGCCATCAATTTTTTCCAGCTCTTCCTGCACCCATTGGGCGGTATCGGTAAGCAGAAGATCACTGGCATCACCATGCAATACCCAGTTCACCACTGGAGTGTCAGACATGGTCATCTCTTCGATATCCGGCTTTTTCACGCCGCTGTTGGCGGGGAATTCACTTTCCGCCTTGCTGACCGCCGCCCGCAAACGCTGCATGGCATCAGACACCGGCAGATCAGCATCAAATTCCACCGAGATCATGGAGTAGGAGTTGTAGGAACCACTCTCATAGCGGATAAGGCCTTTCAACCCGTTAATTTCTTCCTCAATATATTTGGTGACTTCCTTCTCCACCTGTTCGGGTGAAGCCCCAGGCCACTCGGTAATCACCAGCGCCATGGGGATTTCGAGGTCGGGATAGTTTTCCCGCACCAGCGTGTTCCAGGCGGTCAAACCCATCAGGATAAACAGGGTCAACAGCAGTTTGGCGAGAAGACTGTCGAGGAACAGACGACGGGCCGCACCTTCAGGTCGCAGCCAGCTCATTGTCCCGACTCCTCATTAACCGCCAGCTCGGTTGTCGGGGCGTTTACCACCTCTACCAGCGTGTCGTTCCCCAACAGATGCTGGCCTCGAATGACGACCTTTTCCCCGCGGGTCAGGCCCTTGGTGATTTCAATTTTGCTCAGACCTTCAAGCCCGGTGGTAATGCTGCGACGTTCAACACGATCGTCGTTACCGATGACATAGATAAATGGCATCCGGTCGCGGAAGGAAAGAGCCTCAACAGGCAGCGTCAGGGTGCTGTTTTTTTCTACCGCGGCAATCCAGACCTGGGCGTACAGGCCATCCTGCAGGGTATTGGGCTGGTTGATATCAGTGCGGACTTTCACCTTACGGGTGCGGCTGTTCAGGCTGATCGCCGGGCTGACCGACCAGATCCGACCAGTCATCACGCCATCTGCCGGCTCGCCATCACCGGCACTTTGGTAAAGGGCGCTGCTATTGACACTCACCCAGACGGTTTGCCCTTCTTTAACGGGACGAGCTGATTGTTCCGGGATTTCCAGAGTGATCTCGTAGCGGCTGTCATCCACCACAACAACGGCGGACGCATTTTCCCGATCACTGTTACTGCTGATGCCCATAGGCGGGTAGTAATAGTTGCCTTCCCGCAGGTTCATTACCGTAATCACGCCATCAAAGGGAGCAAACAGGCTGTCTTTGCTGAGGGTGACCAGCGCACCTTCCAGCTCAGCCGAGATGCTTTCCACTTCCGCCTTGGCAGAGGCTTCCGCACTTTGAACGGCACTCACAGCGGCTTCGGCATTGAGCAGGGCGGTACGATCCCGGTCCAGGGCATCCCGGGAGATCAAGCCCTGCTGATTTAATTTCTGGGTACGCTCAAAAGCGATACGGGCCAGCTCGCGATCATTCTTTGCCCGGTCAATATTGGCCTGGGTCTCTTCCCGGCGCAGACGGGCAGACTGAAGGCGGGCAGACAGACTGTTGACATTGGCGGAGGTGTTGCGGGAGTCCAGACTGGCCAAACGCTGGCCACGGGCTTCCAGTGAAGTGGGGCCGCTAACCCGCGAGCCTTCCCGAAGACTAAGATTGTTGTGATCGGTACCCACAGAAACCACTTTCCCGGCCCGCTCAAAATCCAAAAAGGCTTTGCGCTGGGCTTCCACAGTGCCTTCCGCAAACACCCAGCTGGTTAAGGGCGCCGGTTCAACAGTGAGAGCACTGACCTTGATAACACGCTCTTCACTGGTCATTACCGGCGGCTGCAGATAACTATTGAGACGAAAGGCTGCCAAACCAGCCAGCGAAAGGGCGATAACACCAACCGCCAGCTTCCCTTTATTCAAGGTCATGAGTGGTAAATCCCTGTTGTTATTCTTCAGGCGGCTGAAAAGCCACCAAGCGGTATTTTGTTATTGATGAACGACTTTATCATGAATTCTGTGACAAAGTGTGAGGGGGCGAAGGCAAAACTCAATGACCATGTAAGGTGATGTATCAAAGCTCATCACAGATTAGGATTGAAAGTTGCTGCAGTTTTTTGGGACTTAACCCAGCGGGCAGACAGACCTGTCTGTTTCACACAGTTGTATCCAGGTCAGGTGGTACTCATGCCAGGCAATATAGGCGACAGCCATCCCGTACATCAGCACAAACTGGGTAACAAAATTACCTGCCAGCTGATAGGGCACAGGTATGATATGACCAACCAGCTCACCTACAGCCCGAAATGCCATGGCCTGCACACCTTGCCAGAGAGCATAAGTATCAATCAGAACGGCTGTATCCCAAAGATCTGCCGCGCCTCTGTCAGTGATTATCGGCGTTACATCCTTTATTGAGGGCGTCGCCGTTACCAAAGCATCGGCCGTGGCATAGAGGCCCGCATAAAGCACCGGATTAACCGGTATGCCCCCGCGCTGCAGAAAGTCGTAAAGGATGCCTGAGATACCGGCTCGCACGGTATTGGAGCTGACGATTTGAAGGATCTGCGCCGGATTCAGCTCCGGGCCGGCCAATACCTCATTAACCACCGAGCGAATAATGGCATCGTTTATGCCGATACCGGCACCAATGATCAGCGGATTCACGCTGCGATACGCCATGCCCTCAATATTGCCGAGACTCTGAACCGCGATCTGCCCGGTCATTGCCGCCACCACACGACTATTCAGGGTTACGGGCAAGTCTGTGTAAAACCCAGCACAGGGCTGGGCATGGAGTAACACAGAGAGCAGAGCCGCCCCCAGCAGGTTGTAAAGAGTTTTCATCGTCAGGACTGCTCCGCCCCACAGGTACTGCGCTTAGACAGGATTGGGAAGGCAGGTTAGATGGAAGCGTGTCTTTCTCCAGTCAATAAGTGTTTCAATCTGTAATAGCAGCTGTGTAACGGTGTCATGCACTACGCGGTGCAGACTTGCTGTAAAACCGGTATCCTTGCCGCCAATTTTCTTGTGTGACTATCGGGGAACTCCCTGTCCATGCCTCTCCTACGTTTTGATGATGTTTCGGTTGCCTATGGTGACCAGCCTCTGCTTGATAAAGCCAGCTTCCAGATTGATGCCGGGGAGCGGGTCTGCCTGATTGGCCGCAACGGCGCCGGTAAATCCACCCTGATGCGTCTGGTCTCCGGCCAGGCGATCCCGGATGATGGCGTGATTCGCCTTGATGATGGCGTCAAGGTCGGTCTGCTGAACCAGGATCTGCCACTGGCGGATGATCAGCTGGTTTATGATGTGGTGGCCGGTGGTCTCGATGGCGTAGGCCAATTGATTGCCGAGTGGCATGCCCTTTCTAACCAGCTTGCCCATAACATCAGCACCGATGCCGATATGAAGCGCTTCGAGCGTGTGCAGCATGAACTGGAAGCGAAAGATGGCTGGAATCTGCAGCAACGGGTCGAGAAAACCCTGGAACGCCTGCAGCTGCCGGCAGATAAGAAGATGGGTGAGCTGTCTGGCGGCTGGCGTCGTCGGGTTGAGCTGGCCCGGGCACTGGTGAGCGAGCCTGATGTTCTGCTGCTCGACGAACCGACCAACCATCTGGATATCATCACCATTGCCTGGCTGGAAAAACAGCTCAAGGAATTCCGTGGGGCACTGCTGTTTATTACCCACGACCGCGCGTTCCTGAAATCCTTGGCCACCCGCATTATCGAATTGGATCGCGGCCAGCTGACCAGCTGGGACTGCAACTATGAAACCTTCCTTGAGCGCAAAGCCCATGCGCTGGAAGTGGAAGCCGAACATAACGCCCTGTTTGATAAGAAACTGGCCCAGGAAGAGGTCTGGATTCGTCAGGGCATCAAGGCTCGTCGTACCCGTAACGAAGGTCGGGTTCGAGCGCTGAAGGCTTTGCGTGCTGAGCGTCTGGAACGCCGCAATCTGCAGGGCAATGCCGACTTCAAGGTCGAGGCCGCTGATAAATCCGGCAAGCTGGTTGTTGAGGCGACCGGTATCAGCCATGGCTTTGATAAGGGCCTGGTGGTTCGTGATCTGGACTTTACCGTGATGCGCGGTGACAAGATCGGTCTGATCGGTGCCAACGGTGTCGGCAAGTCTACGCTGCTGAAAATCCTGCTGGGCAATCTTGAGCCGAATGAAGGCAAGATCAAAATGGGCACCAAGCTCGAAGTGGCTTACTTCGACCAGATGCGTGACCAGCTGGATCTGGAAAAGACCGTTATTGATAACGTCGCCGAAGGTCGCGAGAAGATCTCCATTAATGGCCGTGATCGCCACATTATCAGTTATCTCGAAGACTTTCTGTTCCCGCCGAAGCGTACCCGGGTTCCGGTGAAGGCACTGTCTGGTGGTGAGCGTAACCGTCTGCTGTTGGCCCGTCTGTTCAGTAAACCGGCCAACGTACTGGTACTTGACGAACCGACCAACGATCTGGATGTAGAAACCCTGGAACTGCTGGAAAGCATTCTGGTGGACTTCCCGGGCACCGTGCTGCTGGTGAGTCACGATCGGGACTTCCTGGATAATGTTGTCGGTAGCTCTCTGGTGTTTGAAGGCGATGGCATCGTTCGCGAGTATGTCGGTGGTTTTGAGGACTGGCTGCGTCAGGGCGGTAGTCTCGATAAGCTGTCGGCAACCGGCGATGGCGGCAAGACCAAAGACGAGCCAGTAAAAGCCAAGGTTGAGGCCGCACCGGCACCCACACCAGCTGTTGAACCGGTGAAAAAGAAACTGAGCTATAAGCTTCAGCGGGAACTGGATGGCTTGCCGGGGGAAATTGAAGCGCTGGAAGAGTCGATTGGCGAACTGGAAGCACTGACCGGTACCAATGATTTCTATCAGAAAGATCAGGAGACCGTGCAATCCACTCTGGCAAAGCTACAGGAGTTGAATGATCAGCTGGAAGCGAAGATGGATCGCTGGGCTGAACTGGAAGATATGCAGGGCTGATCGTCTACATCATAAGGATCGGAAGCTTCGTTTCCGATCCTTATAACCAGATAGTTATGGTTGTGGGTCATGTTACCCAGTTCTAAGTCTAAGACTAAAATCATCACTATCTAGGCCTAAGTTATGAATAGTTCTCCAGCCGCCGTACAGCCTGCAGCGACTCCCCGTACAATTATTGCTGGCACAAGCTCTTCTCTTGATCAGTTTACGGACATACTCAAAACCGGTTCAGAGCAGGCAATTATTGCGGCCCTGGAGACTAATCCCAGCTTGTCATATCAATGTTATGCCGTTACTTCTGATTCGCTCCCCATCAACCTTTTGGCTCTGGCCTCTATAAACGGCTATACCCAATTATTCGATTATCTACTGTCTTCAAGATACCGGGATGTCCCCATTTCTGAAGTCGTGGGCGACCCTTTGCAGCACGGGCAGTGCGCTCTTCAACTGGCATTGGAGCATGGTCATATCGCTTTGGTACGCAAGCTGATTGATAAGCTTTGCTTCCCAAAACTTTCGCCAACGCGTTTTGATTTCTCGGGAGATAAACTGGAACAGCTTTGGCCAGCTCTGTCACGAGGTTTCCAACAGCCCTTTCCTGATAGTCATACTATCCGTGAACTTCTGGACAAATATCCGGCCATGCAGGATGAGACACATCAGGCTCTGTCCAGGGTGGTCGAAGAATTTGGGCTCACTTATCGGATCAGTCCGGGATTTTGGTCTGACCTGGATTGCCAACTGTTTGCCGCACTGTTCCAACAATGCTGGTGCCGCGTTTTTGAGGGACACTTTGATGAAGCCATAGGGTTTGCGAAAAAGCTGGGTATTGCCGGCCATATTCCCGGGCTGTTTGCCTTGATACTTAAAGCACAGAACTGTGTTGAGGATACGGCGGAAAAGAAAGAGCTGTTTGAACGGGTTATTCGCACGGTAAAAGATGATGTAGAGTCCCGGATTCCTGATCATCCTATGGCTGTCTTCGGGCGGGCCTGTGCGTTGGTGCGTATCTGCGAGTTGTCATCTGGAGTGGCAAATGCCATGAAAGGCACAGCCAAAGATATGCTGATTGAGCTTGAAGGATTGGTGGAAAAGAACCCTGAGTTTATATACGCCAAAATTTCCCTGGGTGGTGTTTATGCCGGCATTATTGAACAAACGTCTTTCTGGGGCGGGAGTGTTGTGAGAAAGGCGCTGACCAGTCATGCAACGCCTGAAAATATTCATACCCAGTTTGCACAACCCCTGCAAGTGAGTCCAATCCTGCCAGTGGCTCATCTTGAGTATGCCAATGCCCTTATCCGGATAAAAAAAGAACCTGAAACAGTTAAGAAACATCTTGGTATCGCGGCACAACAGACTCCTCTCTGCGCCGAAGAGGAGTACGACATTAACCACGCACAGAAACAATTACAGGAACTGAGCACAAAAGAAAAATAAGCTCAGGCAATCTGGGGATACCGTCACGGCCGGTGATAGACATACTTGTCGAGTATTTTGCCCAAAGTGAGTATGCCCCAGTAGCCACTTAAAGCATTAAAAGCGGCACCGGCAGCGACCAGTGCACGTCGACGCCATTTGCGCTCCGGGTACTCAAGCTCCTCTCCCGTTTCCGGTGCCTGGGCGATAGTCCACCATCCTTGTGGAAACAGTCCCCACCGATAGATATAAAATGTGCCAGCAAATGCCATGGCAAAGATATCGTGATAATCCTTCAGGCCAAGGAAGATTGATGACAATTCAATCACCAGAACATCTGATAAAAGATGCAACTCCCCAAGCCCGGCAAAAATAGAGAACACCGCTGTCATGGCCGCGCTGTGAAAAATGAAGTCGGGTCTGGCCGGTGTTGATGTCAGATAATGAAATAACTCATACCCCGCATAACCGTAAGAGATCAGCGGAATAATAATGTCCATTTCTGAATCAGGCGGTGCACGTCGTAAAAACCGCTCCGGGTAATAACTATCTCGTCCAAAGTAGAGCGTGTGTGACCCTATGCCGCTAATCAATCCATGGATAAACGGGGCATTAAAGAGGCTGTCTCGATAATGGGGCATAGCCTGAAATGCCAGACCCGACAGGAAAGGTATAAGGAAGCGGTAGTTATCCCAGAGACTGTAGTTATCAAATTCACTTTTTTGGGGATCATCATTATGGGTAATCTGATAACAGTGTTTATCTGACATTTCCCGCTCAGCATTATTGCGTGTATGACCCAGCGTTATCTTCACACTGGAACTATCTGCCGCCGCTGATACCCGTATTGAATTCATATCCTTACTCCCAACAGGAATCCACTGACTGGATTTCTGCCCCTGTGTGCAAGGCTGAAGTGAAAATGAATTGTCCGATTGGGCCAGCTCTGGCAACAGCAACACTACGAAGACAACAGCTACAACATATATGCGGGACTGCAAAGACACTGTGTCAACCATCCTGATGCTTATTGTTTGGCTGAGTGAAGGTAGATGCTAACGAACGATATGCAAATACGAAGGATTTACCAATAACAACCCATAACGAATGCAACTCGTTCTCATTTGTGTGTCTATACTGCTGCTCCATTCAAGCCCTGGCGCTGCAGGACACAACTTTATGTTTTCGAGGAAGGCATAGACATGCACCCGATCAATGAATACCGCGCACAACTAAGCACTGCATTACGAATGGATCTGGATCTGGTCTCATGCAGCGGCAACAAGCTGACAAAGCGTGATGGAACTGTGGTGCTGGACTTTTTATCTCAGTATGGGGCTCTTCCTTTTGGGCATAACCCGGAATTTGCAGTTCAAGCCGTTAACCAATATCTGTCAGATCAAAAACCGGTATTTTGCCAACCGGTCATGCTTGATATCAGCAAACGGTTGGCTGAACGGTTAATAGGAGCAATGGGGGGAGCCTACCAACATTGTGTCTTTACCAACAGTGGCGCAGAAGCGGTTGAGGCGGCAATTAAACTTGCACGCATGAGGACAGGCCGTAAGAAAATCCTGTCTGTTCATAACAGCTTCCATGGGAAAACCTCAGCAGCACTGGCATGTACCGGTTCTTCACGGTATAGCGTTTCAGTGCTTGATACACCTGATTTTGATCAGATTGCTCTCAATAACAGAGATACATTAAACGACGCTTTATGTAGTAAGGAATTTGCTGCGTTTATTGTTGAGCCCGTACTTGGTGAGGGAGGCATGGTGTGTGCGGATAAAGTCTGGCTGCAGCGTGCCCGGGAACTGTGCAAAGAGACAGGAACCCTGCTCATTTTTGATGAAATCCAGACAGGCCTGGGGCGCGTGGGTGCTATATCTATGTCAATCAAACTCGGCATTGACCCGGATATCCTGCTTCTAGCTAAAGCCTTGGGGGCCGGTGTTCTTCCTTCCGGCGCGATACTCTACAACGATAGGGCCAGTTGCAGGGAGTTTGAGCGAAAACACAGCTCAACATTTGCCGGCAATGGCCTTGCTGCTGCGGCCGGACTGGCTTTGCTCGATCATTTGGAGGCGGGTCAAGGTCAAATCTTCCAGCATGTTGAAAACATCGCACGGATCATTGATCAACACTGCTTCAGACTGAAGGAACAATTTTGCGATATGTTCAATTTCTCCGGCGGTGGGCTAATGCGTGCGGTGACCATCAACGACATTCATAACACCGAAAACTATACCGTTAATTATTTGCAAAATACGGGTTATATGGGATGGATAATCTGTTCCTGGCTATTGAATCGACATTCACTGCTGGTTGCTCCGCTATTATCAAGCCCCGGGGCTATACGTATAGAACCCAATCTGAATGTGTCGGAAGAAGACATTAACACCTTGTTTATAGGTATTGAGCAGGTGTGCGAAATTATCGCCAAAGGCCGTTATGATCTTCTGCTGGCTGATCTGGTTGGAGTGGATGTTGAAACATTACCGAAGGTTAATTCTGGAAGGCCTGACTGGAAGGTAAAAACTCAACTGACTGCAGGTTCAGAGAGGGTGAAAGGCAAAACCTTCGCGTTCCTTATTCATACAACCATGGAAAAGGATGTTATTGCCAATTTTCCGAGCGTCGTAAAAGAGAACTTTCCAGAACGGGGCGTTCGTAGACTGGCCCAGCTGTTAATTAAGTTGGGTCGTATAGCCCCCAATCCCCATATTGCCCTCAAATTTACTGTCCATGGTGCTTTGGCTTCGGCCCAGGGCATTTTAATCTCCAGTCCAATCACCGCCGAGGATATGATGAAATTGCCGGCCAGTGAAAAAAAGAAACTGCTGGAGGATTGGTTGCACGTTGCCAGACAGGAAGGAGCGGAGGTTATTGGCCTTGGTGGCTATTCCTCTGTGATCAGCAAAGGGGGACTCACTGTAAAGGATCAGCTTAAGGATATAACCCTGACATCAGGTAACAGCCTGACTGCCTGTTCAACATCTGAAGCTATTCTGCAAGCCGAGGATTATGATATGCGCGGTAAGTCTGTCCTGATTATTGGTGCCAGAGGATCCGTAGGCAAGCTCATCACCGCACAGTTGAGCATGTATTGTGATGACCTCATTCTGGTAGGCCGACAAGGCAACGGGGAAAGGTTACGACGTGACCTTCTCCAATACCTTTGCAGGCAAGTCCTTTTGTGTTCATCAGAGAATGCGCTGGAAGGATCCGTTTATCAGCGATTAGACGCCTATATCACTCATCCCGATATACAAAAACTGATCAATAATATTGACGATCCCAGTCTGCTTTTGCCCTGCCAGCTTATAACCGAGCGCATTATGGCTGCAGAATATGAGCAAAAGCTTGGTCTGACATTCTTTGCTGGTGATTTTTCCGCTATCAGGGAAATACCAAAGATCGATTATGTCGTGTCCGCGACCAGTGCCGGGAAGGCCATTATTAAAGCGAATGTCTTTGGTTCTGGTACGACGATTGTCGATGTCTCAAGACCTTTTGATTTTGACATCTCAGAGAGCGGGCCAAGAGTGATTGAAGGCGGGCTTGTGCATCAGCCCTCATCCCAGAGTTATGGTGATAGCAATGTGACCGGTACACCTGCCGGAATAAACCTGGCCTGTTTATCCGAAACCATCGCTTTGGCACTTAACAGCAGCGAGGGCCATTACAGCATAGGCAAGTGTATTGATTATAAAGAGGCACAAGCCGTTATGGAGATTGCCTTGAAGCATGGCTTCACACCTGTGCACTTTAGCCACGCCCGACAGAATTGCGCCTGATAGTCATCCGTTCCTTTAAATCATTAACGATATTCGCTCGGGAGTTATGCTATGAGTGTTTTTGCCCGTGTGCTGGATAATATCTATTGGCGTTATTACCCCTATCGTTTTATGTATGGAAAATCCGGCTCGATCACTCATCTTGACGTTGATGGGTGGGAGAAGCTGCGTTTTTTTTCTGAGCCCGATGAGCTTAAAGAGATAAGCCGTAACGCAGATAAGGTCTTTCTTGGTGGGGCTGGTAATGAGTTTCTGCAATCTCTGTTCGGGCCAGAGAGTGTCTTTTTACTTGATGGTGAAAAGCACCTGCAAGCACGCAAAATCATCTCTTCAGAGCTCACGAACACCGCAGTCAGTGATATTCAGCCCTTTATCGACACAGTGATCCAAAGTGAACTCTGCCGGGTTTCGGATTGCGGTCGCACAGACCTATGCTCTTTGGCTCGGTTTATCGCACTGCGAATAATGTGCAAACTTCTCCTGAATAGACAGGATAGGGCTGTGGCGAAAAGCCTGTTTAAGCAGCTGGAGCAGCTTACCGGGTTTATGGCCAATATCGTCAGTTTCAACAAACGCTACTGGCGTGCAAGGCAGCGTATTTCGGTTGGCAGTTTTGTTGAAAGGCAGACGAACAAGCTTCGTACAACTCTTAACACGCTGATTCTTGAATCAGACCATTCATCCCAATTCATAAAAAAACTCAACTCTGTCTGTGACCATCCTGGTTTCGGCCCCAGCTTTTTGATAGATAATCTGATTTCCTGTATGACTGCTGGCTATGACACTACCGGATCAGCTCTGGCCTGGAGCCTGTTCTGGTTTGGAAGGGAAGCAGGGGAAGCCCAATATTTGCGAACAGCTGTAGCCGCCGGCGATATGAAGGCGATTAAGTATTTCCGGCAGGAAGTACTGCGTTACTGTCCACCTATTGATGTGCTGCCACGAAAATTAAGATCAGGCTGTGAACACAGCTCTGATGTATTGTCCCAGCTCGAAGAGGGTGCCGTCGCCTGTCCTTATATTCATCGAGCACACCACCGGGCTCAGACTTATCAAAATCCGGAGCGATTCTCCCCGCAGCGTTTTGCCCGTAAGGAGGGTTATTCCAACAATGAATTTTGTCCATTTGGGGCCGGTAATAGGCTGTGCCTTGGAATGAATGTCGGCAGGGTGATTATGGATCGATTGCTGACCATTCTTTGTACTGACGACTGGAATGTCTGCCTTTCCAACCATCGTTTTCGTCTGGTCCGGCGTAATGTTTCGATTTGGCCAGGATACCCATTGAAGGGCAAATTGATCCGGGGAAAGATTTCAGGGTTGTAATGCTCTGATAATTTCCTCTTCATGTTCATTTGCTGCCTATAGTCACTGTCACGACTTGACGGCAGGGTAGAGGGCTTTGGCATATTTCAAAATTCTGGAGAGATCCAGGTCTGGTCGGATAGACAAATGGGTATTTTCGCTTCTTGTGATCAGCATGCTGTCTTTACCTTTGCATGCAGAGGTTATGACCGTGGTGTCCGATGACGGGCCGGATGGATTCCCCGTGTATCTCTGGAAGCAAAAGAGCCCGGTTGCCACCGTCCATATTGCCCATGGCATGGCTGAACATGCACTGCGTTACAGCGAATTTGCCGAATATCTGGCCGGCAGGGGTTATCAGGTTATTGTCCATAATCATCGAGGTCACGGTGGACGGGGCCTGCAGGGGCACTTTTCCGATGATAATGGCTGGGAACTGGTCATTGATGATCTGCTGAAGGTGCAGCATTCATTGTCCGGTAACGAGCCTGTGTTTCTGCTGGGGCATTCCATGGGATCTTATCTCGCCCTCGGTTTTGCCCTGCGCTACGGTGAACGCCTGTCCGGGCTGATCTTATCTGGTTCAGGGTTCGATTATCGGCTGGCCGGCTATGGCGGCCTTCTGTTGCTGAAGCTTCATCGTCTACTCTTTGGTCCGCAGGCCGTATCCCGTTTTATGAACTGGTATGTGATTCAGGGGTTTCAACGCTCATTGGGGCCGGAAGCCAAATCCGGGCACTGGTTGTCCCGTGATATCGCGGAGGTGCACGCCTACCAGCAAGACCCGCATAGTGGTCATCTCTGCACCATTCAACTGTGGCATGATCTACTGACAGGCGTTTTAGAAGTATCAGCCCCGGAAAATCTGGCTCATATACCTGAGGGCTTGCCGATCTTTGCGCTGTCCGGTACGCATGATCCGCTCGGTGCAGAGGGCAAGTTTGACCGTTTACTGGAACTACTGGAGCAAAGTGGCCATTCCCGGGTTACACCAAAGCGTTATCCCGAGGGGCGTCATGAAATGTTCCATGAGCTGAACCGTCACGCGGTGTTTCAGGATGTTGAGGCGTGGATGGCAGAGCAGGTTCGGTTGCAGGCTGACTCGTTCAACTGAAGGCCATCAGAGTGCTGCTAAGGCGATCCAGTACCAAGGTGAGGTCAGCCATTTCCGGCAACAGAATAACCTGCCAGACAAACAGCAGCATCAGTACCAGTGAAGAACCCCATTTATCCAGCGAGCAGAGTTTCAACGCGGTGCCAAAAGACTTTTTTACCTCCCAGCGTTTCAAATCAATGGCACAGATCTCGTCCAGTAAAAGATGAGTCAGAAAACCAAACACAAAGAACAAACCGCAGAGGTAGGCCAACTGGATATCCAATCCCAATACATAATGGGTAATATTGGTGGTCAGAAAACCCTGGGTAAAAGCCGCCAGCAGCGAATGACTGTTGCCGCGATGATCCATCAGCCACAGGCAGGCCTTCGGGAGAATCAGGTAATAGAGCAGGGCAATACTGCCCACAATAACCGCCACCGTATAGGGCAGGGACAGGATACCTGGCAGTCGATCCGCCAGAATCCACGCGCAGAGTCCGCAGATCAACAAAAAATAGATGCGCTGGGAGATGGAGTTCTGTGAATCCAGATCCGGTGATAAGCCACCCAACGAACCGAGTGCCCACAAGACCATGGCCTGGGATGATATGGTCAGGTCAGCATAGAGTGAGGTGGTTGCCATCACGCCACTGACTAGACTGGCAGTAGCGAGATGGGCCTGAAAATTAGCCATGGGGGGAAAGACTGCAAAAGACTGATCAATAATTATACGTTCAAGTTCTTATATTTGCAGTCAGAACCTATGGCTAATCCTTTGTTTTATAACAATTTCTAATGATTATGGGCGGCGATTAATCGCCGCAACCGTCATATAGTGTTCACCAAAGCGTGGCAGCTCAAGATTCTCATGACGTGCTTCGGTTTCCGCCGGCAGCAGGTCGCGCACCATCTCCCGCTCGGTCAGTAACTCTTCTTCGGTACGCTTGATCATATCCACCAGCCATGGTTTCAGTGGCAGGCCCTGGACAATCTGGTAGCGGCCAAAGCGGCAGCGCACCGGGAACGAGAACATAATCCCTTTGCTGATACCGTAACTGCCATCGCTTGGTACGACCATGCTGACATAGTCATCACCGTGGGTGCCATTTACCCAGCTGTTCATATGGTCAAGAGCAGCACTGGCAGCAGACAGACTGCTGGACTGACCACACATCTGGATAATTTCTGCGCCACGCTGCTGGATTCGTCCAACAAACTCGTTCTGGTACCACTGCTGATCCACCAGTTCCGTTAACGGCTGACCAAAGATATTGCCATGGGTGATATCCGGAACCATGGTCGCGGAGTGATTGCCCCAAACAGCCAGCTTGCGAATATCAGAGGCATTGGTGCCGGTGCGGCTGGCCAGAATCCCGGCCATACGGTTATGGTCCAGTCGGCTCATGGCCGTGAACTGTGTTGGATGCAGATCCGGCGCATTGCGGCTGGCGATCAGAGCGTTGGTGTTGCAAGGGTTACCAACCACAAGAACACGGACATTTGGGTTGGCATGGTCATTGATCTGCCGTCCCTGCACACTGAAGATTTCTGCGTTGATACGCATCAGGTCAGAGCGTTCCATGCCTTTGGTACGCGGGCGAGCGCCGATCAGAATGGCGTAATCAGTATCCTGAAAACCAGTCGCCGGATCACTGTGCAGGGTAATTTCATGTACCAGTGGGAAAGCACAGTCTTCCAGTTCCATAGCGACGCCACGCAGCTGGTCCATGGCAGTGGGAAGCTCAATCAGTTGCAGGATCACTGGCTGATCCGGACCCAGCATGGCGCCAGATCCAAGACGAGATAACAGTGCCCGGCCAATACTGCCGGCGGCACCAGTCACTGCAACACGTACAGGGCTTCTCATAACATCGTTCTCTATAAGAATTGAGCGCTGAAGTGTAGTGATATTCCAATTAAGTGTTATGAGAGAGAGCAGTAAAACCGCAAATAACAGGCAGAAAACCGAAATTCAGACTTGTTTATCACACGGCTTTTGCCGGGGTATTTTCGGACGGGAGTGAAGAAAGATAAAAAAGACAGGAGGTTAGGGGCCGAAAGCGTCTTCCGGCCCGGGTCATTATCAGGATTTACCTACCCGAACTGCCAACACATCACAGTTCGCACCATGAAGGATGCTGGTTGAAGTAGAACCAAGAATCAGTGCAAGCCCATGACGGCCGTGGCTGCCGACTACGATCAGATCAATATCGGACTCTTCGGCAATACGGTGGACTTCCCGCTCTGGACGACCATAAACGACATGCTGCTCACCTTTTTCAATATTGATCTTGTCGGCAAGGCGGGCAATGCGCTCTCGGGCCTGCTCGGTGATTTCATCCTGCAGAGTGGTGAGGTCGAGAGGGATATCGCTGCCATAGGCAACACTTAAAGGCTCAACCACATGTACCAGAGTCAGCCTGGCACTGTTCTTTTCGGCAATACTGCGCGCTTTTTCCAGTACAACATCGGCTTCTTCGGTGAGGTCGATGGCAACAAGAATATGTTTATAAAGGCTCATGATCACTCCCCCTGGGGTTCGTTAGTCTTGTTGTGGTGTCGAAAGGTGGTTGGGGTTGGAACTGACTCAGCCCGCCCACCCGAGTGTTCTTTACCGGTACTCAGATTGCCGGTTACCGGTTGAAATGGCAAATGCGCTGACAGATACTGCCTGCCAAGCATTGCGTCTGAGGGGAGAACATTCACGCTGTTCATTTTTAGCCTCCCTTTAGACTCGATTCCAGTCTAAATCAAAATCAATAACAACGTATGATCTGGCTCATTATTTTACTGGTTATTCTGTTTATTGCCGGAAATATTCTCTGGCTTTTGCCTTCTTCAGATGAACGACGCCGGATGAAACTCAGAACCGAGGCCATGGGCAGAGGACTAAGTGTCCGTATGCCACCAATGGCTGATGATTTACCAGAGGCTTGCGCGAAGCCAAGAAGTCAGTGGTATGAATACGGTCTGCTGGCAGTCTCACCCGATAATGCTTTGGAAGAGCGGCAGGCCTGGCTAAACCATGCCAAAGATACCGGCGGTCATGACGAGTTGTTTGCATTGCTCAGAGATATGCCTGAGGGAGTCATGCGTGTGAAGCACACACCAGAAGGACTGTTTGTGCTCTGGAATGAACAGGGTGACAGTGCTGATCTTGAGCACATAATCACATTGCTGAACGACAATCTCAGACAGAACGGCTAGGGATTCCTGCGGGCATCAACCTGAAATGCCTGCAGTAATGTTAAGCGACGTTTGTCTCGTTCGTTCGGCACAGTTTCTAATAGGGCAGCCCTGACATCCGGCCCCGGAAACAGACGAATCAGATTACTGATACTGCCGCCGGAATCATCACGCTGAATCAGCGCGCCAATTTTATCGCCGCACAGGCGAATAAACTCAGCAGGAGCACCCCCGCATACTCGTCGGACACAGGCTGTCAGTAGTTCATGCCTTGCTTCTGTCATGGTAGGGATAAATCCGTGGAGAAGAAGACTCTCTATCCGTTCACCCACGATCCGGACGATATCCCCAGGCTCCATCTGTTCGAGCATGGGAATAGCGGCCGCATAATGGAAATGATCAATTAACGCAGTAAAGAGTGCCTTTTTGTGGCAGGCATTGTCCGCTATGTAGTGCTGAAGGCTGTTTATAGCCCTGTTCCCATATTCACTATCGGGCTTGGAGTGCGCGAGACGTGTTATAAGGTCTTCATCAAGCAGATTATGTTGATGTAAAAATCCAAGAACGGTATTGAAAATATCCAGGGGCATTAAATAGCCCTGGCGAATAAACGTCTGCTTCAGAATATTCCGTATTTCATCACTGTCGGGGAGCTGTAGCAGTAAATCACTGAGGACGCTTTCGGCAGGCGGCATTAACAGCAAGTACTCGAACAGCACTCTGGACGCCTGAGGGCATCGGACAAGACTGGACAGCAGCTCCCTGGTGGATGGCGTCGACGGTTCCGGATTCTCATTTTTTAGAACCATCATCGCTACTGCTGGCCTGGACCGACAATATTCAAGGAAGTGATCAGTCGTAGGGCATGCTGAGTGACTGGCCAGTGCCTGCAGAGCCCTTTGGTATTGCTCTCTTGCCTGCTGATCCTGCTCCTCACGCTCTTGGGCTCTTTTTTGTTGTTCCTGCTTTTGTTCAAAAGTAATGATTCGGGAGAACGCCAGCTGCCTATAAATTTCAGGGAGCTGTTCCCCGGATTGGGGCAGTGGAAGGCTATGTTCGATCAAATAGAGAACCCGTGTTCTTACAGCGTCTGTTTCCCGATCATAAATTTGTCTGGCAACAGGCTGATTCTGAACAGGGATAATCTGCTTTAAAACCACCTGTGCCCGCTGCCAGAGAGTATCGTCATTTGACGATTCGGAGGTATCAGCGGGTTGGGCGATCTGATACATAGACTTTGCTGAAAGCGAGGCAGAGAATTGCATAACGGATGATCCGGAAACGGGGTAATCAGGTGTTTGAGACTCTGTCTGCGGATGAGTTCACCAGAGCACCTAAGAATCAGGTTACCCGCAATAACACCAGCTTAAGATCATAAAGGGAGCAGGTCATCGCTCCTTGAAAAAGCGAGAATCACCTACGTACACTCCACAGTTCTACATAGTAAAAACCTTGACAAGCAGACCTATTTGTTTGAAGGTGTCGCTGCCTGATTCAAACGCTTGTATGAATTCATGCTTTCATGAGAATAAGGCACAGGAAGTGGAACAACACAGGGATAGGGTGCGGACTTACTGGCCGCTCCGGGTGAATAAGAATTTTGTGTCACTACCTATCTGAGGGCGGCCGGTCTGTCTAAAGGATTCGTGGTGGCTTTATAACAGGCCCAGTATCCAAAACGCGTGGAGAAAAGTTGATGATCTATGATGGCAGCGCTATCACAGTAAAATTACTGGACGATGGCATCGCTCAGCTCGACTTCAACCTGCAGGGGGAGTCAGTCAACAAATTTAACAGAGTTACTCTTGAAGAACTCAAGCAGGCCACTGAAGTACTTCAGGCAGCTATTCAAGAGAGTGCTGATGTTAAAGGTGTTGTCGTCACCAGTTCCAAGGATGTGTTCATCGTTGGTGCTGATATCACCGAATTCACCGAAATGTTTGCCCTGCCGGAAGAAGAACTGGTAGAAGGCACCGTCGCCACCAACGCTATTTTCAGCGCCTTTGAAGACCTCAACGTACCAACCGCAGTGGCCATTAACGGTATTGCTCTGGGTGGTGGTTTCGAGATGTGTCTCGCGGCTGATTACCGTGTTATGTCCGCCAAGGCCAAGGTTGGTCTGCCGGAAGTGAAGCTGGGTATCTTCCCGGGCTTCGGTGGTACCGTACGTATGAGCCGTCTGGTCGGCTGCGATAACGCCATTGAGTGGATCGCCGGTGGTGCAGAGAACCGTGCTGATGCCGCCCTGAAGGTGGGTGCTGTTGATGCCGTTGTCGCTCCTGAAAAGCTGTTTGAAGCGACAGTTGATCTGGTGAAGCGTGCTATCTCCGGCGAGCTGGACTACAAGGCCAAGCGTCAGGAAAAACTGGACCCGATCAAGCTGCCAATGATGGAACAGATGATGGCGTTCAACTCTGCCATCGGTTTCGTAGCTGGCAAGGCGGGCCCGAACTACCCGGCGCCGGTAACAGCCATCAAGACTATCCAGAAGCACTGTGGCAAGAAGCGTGATGACGCCATCCGCATCGAAGCCAAAGGCTTCGCCAAAATGGCCAAGACCAGCGTTGCCCAAAACCTGGTAGGTCTGTTCCTGAACGACCAGGCCCTGAAGAAGACCGCCAAGGACTTCGAGCGGAAGGCTGGCAAGGTTGAGCAGGCTGCGGTACTGGGTGCCGGCATCATGGGTGGCGGTATTGCATACCAGTCCGCTCTGAAAGGCACGCCAATCATCATGAAGGACATCAACCAGGCCGGTATCGATCTGGGTCTGAATGAAGCCAAGAAGCTGCTGTCCAAGCGTGTGTCCCGCAAGAAGATGGACGCCGACAAGATGGGCGACGTCCTCAACGCTATCAAGCCAACTCTGTCCTACGGTGATTTCGAGACCGTTGACGTGGTTGTTGAAGCTGTTGTTGAGAACGTGAAGGTCAAGCACGCAGTTCTGGCTGAGGTGGAAAAGCATGTTAAGCCAGGCACTGTTCTGACGTCCAACACCTCCACAATCTCCATCACCAAGCTGGCAGAAGCCCTTGAGCGTCCGGAAGATTTCTGTGGCATGCACTTCTTCAACCCGGTACACATGATGCCGCTGGTTGAGGTTATCCGCGGTGAGAAGTCCAGCGAAGAAACCATTGCGACCACCGTGAAGTACGCCAAGCAGATGGGCAAGACTCCGGTTGTTGTCAACGACTGCCCGGGCTTCCTGGTTAACCGTGTCCTGTTCCCTTACTTTGGCGGCTTTGCCGGCCTGCTGCGTGACGGTGCCGACTTCCAGAAAGTCGATAAGGTGATGGAGAAGTTTGGCTGGCCGATGGGCCCTGCCTACCTGATGGACGTTGTTGGCATCGACACCGGCGTTCACGCTGAAGGCGTAATGGCTGAAGGCTTCCCTGAGCGTATGGGTCGTGACTTCAAGAGCGCCGTTGATGTGATGTTCGAGAACGAGCGCTACGGCCAGAAGAACAATATTGGTTTTTACAAGTACGAAACTGACAAGAAAGGCAAGCCGAAGAAGGTTGTTGATCAGTCCACTTACGATCTGATCGCTCCAGTGTGCGCCGAGAGCAAGGACTTTGAAGCGGATGACATCATCGCCCGTATGATGATCCCTATGTGCCTGGAAGTTGTGCGCTGCCTGGAAGACAACATCGTTGAAACCCCGGCTGATGCAGATATGGGTCTGATCTTCGGTGTGGGCTTCCCTCCATTCCGCGGTGGTGCGATTCGCTACATCGAGGAAATGGGCCTGCAGAACTTTGTAGACCTGTGCGACAAGTACGCTGATCTTGGCCCGCTGTACGCGCCGACCGAGAATCTGCGCAAGATGGCCGCTGAAGGCAAGACTTTCTACTAAGGAGCGATTGAAGATGAGTCTGAATCCAAGAGACGCGGTTATCGTCGACGCAGTGCGTACCCCAATGGGTCGCTCCAGAAACGGTATGTTCCGCAACGTCCGTGCTGAGAAGCTCTCCGCTGAACTGATCCGCGCGCTGATGGCCCGTAACCCGAACTGGAACACCGCAGAAACAGAAGATGTGATCTGGGGCTGTGTGAACCAGACCAAAGAGCAGGGCATGAACATTGCCCGTAACGCTGCGATGCTGGCCGAGCTGCCACGCACCGTTGCTGCTCAAACCGTCAACCGTCTGTGTGGTTCTTCCATGCAGGCACTGCACACTGCCACTCAGGGCATCATGACCGGTAACGGTGATGTGTTTGTTGTTGGTGGTGTTGAGCACATGGGCCATGTTGCCATGGACCACGGTATCGACCTGAACCCGGAAGGCTCCAAGCACTACGCCAAGGCCTCCAACATGATGGGTCTGACCGCTGAGCTACTGGGCCAGATGAACGGCATCAGCCGTCAGATGCAGGACGAGTTCGGTCTGCGCTCCCACCAGAAAGCCTGGGAAGCCACTCAGGAAGGTCGCTGGAAGAACGAGATCATTGGTATCGAAGGCCACAACGCCGACGGTTTCAAAGTAATGTGCAACATTGATGAAGTGATCCGTCCGGAAACAACTCTGGAAGGTCTGCAGGGTCTGCGCCCGGTATTTGATCCGAAGAACGGCACCGTGACTGCCGGTACGTCCTCCGCACTGTCCGATGGTGCTTCTGCACTGCTGGTAATGTCTGCTGAGCGTGCCCAGGCACTCGGTCTGAATATCCGTGCCAAGGTACGCAGCATGGCCGTTGCCGGCTGTGAAGCCGCTGTTATGGGTCGTGGCCCGGTTCCTGCTACCCAGAAGGCGCTGGCGCGTGCTGGCCTGAGCATCGACGATATTGATATCTTCGAGCTGAACGAAGCCTTTGCTGCACAGGGGCTGGCGGTAATGAAGGAACTGAAAATCCTTGACCGCATGGAAGACAAGATCAACCTGAACGGCGGCGCGATCGCACTGGGTCACCCACTGGGCTGCTCCGGCGCACGTATCACCGGTACTCTGCTGAACGTGATGGAAGGTAAGGACGCGAAGTTCGGTCTGGCCACCATGTGTATCGGTCTGGGTCAGGGCATCGCAACGGTTATTGAGCGCGTTTAAGCCTTAATTAAACCCGCGCGTTAACCATCCACCACCAGAGCTTTGACTGTAGAGCTCTGGTGGCTTTATTCCTGTATCCGCTAATAATGGGCTGATTCGGCCCCCAGCCTGTCTGTATTTCCACCCAGCACTCATATCAACGCTCATTGCGCCCTGTGTTCAGCCTCCTATATAAAGGAAGGGGTCTGCTAAGGCGGGATTATTGTTGTTTGTTTTGTTCAGACTGCCGTGGTTAACTGAAAAGGCTCTGTTCACCGTAATCACCGGTATTTATTTACAACCGGGTAAAGCACAGCTAAAGATGAACAGGGTGAGAGAAGGAATTTTCCGTACCAGCAGCGACCGCCAGCCCCAATTTTCTGGCTGACAGTTAGCAAAACCGGCAGGTTCGCGACACTCTTTGATAACGATCAATTGCAAAAGTCGCTTGACCAAGGGTACGGTAAAAAATATATAGTTGTGCAAATTTTGATAATACTCGTCCCGGACACACTCCCGGAGGGGTAGCAAAACAGGATGTGAGCTAATCGTTTATGGGTAAATCTCTGGTTATTGTGGAGTCGCCGGCCAAGGCGAAGACCATCAATAAATACCTGGGCAAGGAATTCGTGGTGAAGTCCAGTGTCGGACATATCCGCGACCTTCCGGTGAGTGGCACGGGCCAGCGTAAGCCGGTGGATGCCAAAGCCAGGGCCAGAGCCGCGGCGGAGTCTCGCAAGCTCAGCCCGGAAGAGCGTGAGCGCCAGAAGAAGATCAAAGCCCACCGTCAGCTTATCGAGCGGATGGGTGTTGACCCTGACAATAACTGGGATGCCCACTACGAGGTTCTGCCCGGTAAAGAGAAGGTGGTCGAAGAACTGCGCCGCCTGGCCGAAAATGCCGACACCGTCTATCTCGCAACGGATTTGGACCGCGAAGGGGAAGCCATTGCCTGGCACCTGCAACAGACCATTGGTGAAAATGTTGCTCCCTACAAGCGGGTCACCTTTAACGAAATCACCAAATCTGCCATTACCGAAGCCTTCCAGCGTCCGGATGAGCTGAACATTGACCGTGTAAATGCCCAGCAGGCCCGTCGCTTCCTCGACCGGGTTGTAGGTTACATGGTCTCTCCATTGCTTTGGGCCAAGATTGCCCGTGGTCTGTCAGCCGGTCGGGTACAGTCCGTTGCGGTGCGATTGATCGTTGACCGTGAGCGGGAGATCCGCAGCTTTAACCCGGAAGAGTTCTGGGAAGTCTATGCCGATCTGGAAGCCAGCAAAGGCACCAAGGTGCGCTTCCAGGTAGAAAAACAGAAAGGCGAGAAGTTCCGGCCTACCAATGCCGAGCAGGCCAATACTGCAGTGGCTCAGTTGCAGGCGGCCAGCTATCAGGTGGCAAGCCGTGAAGACAAGCCAACTTCTACCAAACCACCGGCACCATTTATTACCTCCACCCTGCAGCAGGCGGCGAGTACCCGTCTTGGCTTCTCGGTGAAGAAAACCATGACCATGGCTCAGCGTCTCTATGAAGCCGGTCATATCACTTACATGCGTACCGACTCCACCAATCTGAGTGGGGAAGCAGTGGCCAACGTTCGTGACTTTATCGGCGATGTGCTGGGTAAGCAGTACCTGCCGGAAAATCCAAACGTTTACTCCAGCAAGGATGGCGCTCAGGAGGCTCACGAAGCGATTCGTCCTTCTGACGTTAAGCTGGAGCCAAACAAGCTGAAAGGCATGGAGCGCGATGCAGAGCGCCTGTACGAACTTATCTGGCGTCAGTTCGTCGCCTGCCAGATGCCTCCGGCCCAGTATCTGAGTACCAGTGTTATCGTTAAGGCCGGAGACTTTGATCTGAAAGTCCGTGGCCGTACCCTGAAATTTGATGGTTTCACCAAGGTGTTGCCGCCTGTTTCCGGCAAAGGGGAAGACGTTATCCTGCCAGCAATGGAGAAAGGTCAGACCCTGGACCTGCAGACTATTGATCCACGCCAGCTGTTTACCAAGCCACCGGCCCGCTTCTCGGAAGCCGCTTTGGTGCGTGAACTGGAAAAGCGTGGTATTGGTCGTCCATCCACTTACGCATCCATCATCTCCACAATTCAGGATCGTGGTTATGTTACCCTGAAGAATCGTCGATTCTATGCCGAGAAGATGGGCGATATCGTGACCGACCGTCTGGTTGAGAACTTCCATGATCTGCTGGACTACAGCTTTACCGCCCGCATGGAAGAGAACCTCGACCATGTAGCCAACGGTGAAACCGACTGGAAAGTGTTGTTGAACGGTTTCTACGACGATTTCAGCAAGACTCTGGAGCATGCCGAGCAGAAAGAAGGCGGCATGCGTGCCAACGAACCGGTTATGACCGATATTCCTTGCACCGACTGTGGTCGTCCGATGCAGATTCGTACCGCCAGTACCGGTGTATTCCTGGGCTGTTCCGGTTATGCGCTGCCTCCGAAGGAGCGCTGCAAGAAAACCATGAACCTGGTACACGGTGAAGAAGTCATCAATGCCGATGATGAAAACGCCGAGGTTAATGCATTGCGTGCCAAGCGTCGCTGTCCGATCTGCTCCACTGCCATGGAAAGCTATCTGCTGGATGAAACCCGCAAGATTCATATCTGCGGTAATAACCCGGACTGCGTTGGTTATGAGATCGAAGCAGGTCAGTTCAAGATCAAGGGTTATGAAGGCCCGATCATTGAGTGCGACAAGTGCGGCTCGGATATGCAGCTGAAAGCCGGACGCTTTGGCAAATACTTTGGTTGTACCAATGAAGACTGCAAGAACACCCGAAAGCTGCTGAAAAACGGTGAAGCGGCTCCGCCGAAGATGGATCCGGTGGATATGCCGGAACTGGCCTGTCAGAAGGTTGATGACCATTACGTTCTGCGTGATGGTGCTTCCGGCCTGTTCCTGGCAGCGAGCAAGTTCCCGAAAAACCGGGAAACCCGCGCACCGTTTGTTCACGAACTGATTCCACACAAGACGGCTATCGATCCGAAATACCACTTCTTGCTGGATGCGCCAGTGAAGGATCCGGATGGTAACCCATCCATGATTCGTTACAGCCGCAAGACCAAGCAGCAGTATGTAATGACGGAAGTGGAAGGCAAGGCCAGTGGCTGGCAGGCCTTCTATGTTGATGGCAAGTGGGACATCACCGACAAGCGCAAGAAGAAATAATCTCAAGCATGGCTCTAATCGAACCCGTTCGCTTTGCGAACGGGTTTTTTATAGGCTGTGCGCAGTAAAAGGGGAGACGTCATGTCGGAACTGGCAGGTTTTACCAATAAGAAACTGGTGATGGCGGCAGCTCAGGTGCGGGTTATGGCTCAGGAAGAGGGGCTGGCCCAACAAAGCTTTCAGGAAGGCGCGCTATCGCATCTTTACAGTGCACTGACCGGTTTATTGGGGGAAGTGCTGGCGAGCCATCAGCTGGCTGTCGCACCGATATCACCCGAGCAGGCTCAACTACTGTTAAAACAAAATAATGTACATTCAGGGCTGGCAGAAGAAATCCTTCACCTAGCCCACGATGGATGGGGGCGGGATATGTTGCGAGCCTACGCAATGCAGCAATCATTCAATACAGCTGCACAGATGTTTCAAGGTGGAGAGACATTGATTGCTCGCTTTTCTGATGGACATCCTGTCCAGCAAGACACAGTCACTGTTGAAAGTTTAAAGCTTTGGCAGAATGCGATGCAGGAATTAATTCAGAATATTCGGGGACAGATGCAGGAGTGGTAAACGCCCTGTATGCCAGATTGGCACCCCCTTACCCCCGACGCTGACGAATAATCACACCAGCGCTATCACCAATGCTGGCAGCCTGCTCCAGATCTCCCATCACCATGGCCGGGGACTGGCTTAGCCAGCTGATCACAGTATGGCTGTTACCGGCCGCCAGTACTTTTCTACTCAGACTGAGGCAGCCTTGCTCATCTTCCGCAGTCAGCAGCAACAGCTTGTTGACCACCACTCCGGTGGTTTTCAGCCAGCGACTGATATCACGGGCCTGGCCCTGACTGCAGATCAGCGTCAACCAGCGAGGGCTGTGATTGCGGCTGAGCTGGGTCAGCATCGGGGCAATCAGGGCTGCCATGCTGAACCCTAAAGAGGGGAGGATCACTTCACTAATACGATCCTCAAGGGCTGCGCTTGCGGGTGCAGATTCGGGGGCGGGCTGTGACCAGACCAGATCGAGGTTGCTCTGCAGCTGAGTATTCATAAATCGCTCCTCAGTGGTTCCGGTGTGTTAGTGGCGAATCACGCCAACACTCAGGCCTTCAATATCCAGGTGTTCATAGCTCAGATCGACTTTGATAGGCGCAAAGTCTTCGTTCTCAGGATGTAGACAGACAATATTGCCTTTGCGTTCAAATCGTTTCACCGTCACTTCATCTTCAATACGGGCCACCACGATCTGGCCATTATGGATATCTTTGGTCTTGTGAACCGCCAGCAGATCACCATCCATAATCCCGATGTTCTTCATACTCATGCCTTTAACCCGCAGCAGGTAGTCGGCTTTAGGACGGAAGAAGTCAGCAGGGAGCTGGCAGTGGTTTTCAATATGTTCCTGAGCCAGGATCGGAGCACCGGCAGCGACCTGACCAATAATCGGGAGACCGGCTTCATCATTGATTGCTTCACTGGATGTCTGGGCCGCAGGAATACGAATACCACGAGAGGTACCAGGGATAATCTCAATGGCGCCTTTACGGGCCAGTGCCTTTAAATGATCTTCTGCGGCATTGGCAGAGCGGAAACCAAGCTGCTGAGCAATTTCTGCACGGGTAGGGGGGAAACCGGTGGCTTCAATATGTTCCCGGATCAGTTCAAGAATCTGGGTTTGGCGTGGTGTCAGCTTAATCATAAGTGATGATCTGTGTTTTTATACAGTAACTGTGATTGTATACAGTATTTTCCACTGTGCAAGTTTCATTTGCTGAAAAACTTGACTTGGAGGGGGATTTATAAAACATTTGTTTCAAACGATTGTTTGTTTCCCTTCCCTCAGAAAGTACTTTGGAAGCGTTAGGGAAACCACAGAAATAACAGACAGGCAGCCTATGGCACACAACGATACTGTAGAGCGCATTCTTGATGCTGCTGAGATTTTATTCGCGGAGAAAGGATTTGCAGAGACCTCTCTCCGCTCCATTACCAGTCGAGCCAATGTGAACCTGGCGGCAGTCAATTATCACTTTGGCTCCAAAAAGGTTCTGATTCAGGCGGTGTTCACTCGTTTTCTTGATCCGTTTGCGGAAGGGCTGTCCAAAACACTGGATGACATTGAAGCTGCCGGTAAAGAGCCAGAGCTTGAAGCACTGATCGCACTACTGTTTAAGGAAGTCCTCAAGGTTAAGCCTCGCGGCCAGAACGATATCAAAATCTTTATGCGCCTGCTGGCTATCGCCTATGCCCAGGCTCAGGGACACTTGCGCAAACACCTGCAAAATATCTACGGTACCGTCTTCCGCCGTTATCTGAAGCTGGTCATGGTGGCCGCTCCGGACCTGCCTCTTTATGAGCTGTACTGGCGCATCAACTTTATGATGGGCTCGGTCATCTTCACGCTCTCCGATTTTGATACACTGGATGCTATCGGACAGGCAGAACATCAGCAGAAAGCCAGTATGGAACAGACCATGATGCGTCTGGTACCGTTTCTGGTATCCGGGATGCAGGCTCCACGCCCTGAAGACATGCCTGAACGTCCTTAATATTTACTTGGTTCTGCAGGGAGCAGATGCACGTGGCTATTGCTATCAATATCTCTGCGCAGCAGTTGACTCTTACCACTCCGGAGAAAACCTGGCACTGGCCGGTTTCTACCGGTGCCAGGGGAGCCGGACAGGAAGAGGGGAGTTGGCAAACCCCATTAGGGCGCCACTTTATCCGCGCCCGTATCGGTGAAGGTCTGGATCCTTATGCCGTGTACCGTGCCCGACGTCCTACCGGAGAGTGCTGGACCCCCGAATTGCACGCTTCCCAACTTGGCCGGGACTGGATCTTAGGCCGCATTCTCTGGTTATGCGGTGATGAGCCGGGCTTTAACCGCCACGGCAATGTCGATACCCAGCGTCGTTTTATCTATATCCACGGTACGCCGGACAGTGAACCCATGGGAATACCAGCCTCACACGGCTGCATTCGTATGCGCTGCTCTGACCTTGTGGAACTGTTTCCATTGACCACACCGGGCATGCCCGTCACTATTCATCTGTAGACAGTTTTCTCTGACATTATTCTGATATAGGTCCTTCGTAGGGAGCATTACGAATGACGGTCCAAAACGGATATTTTCTTGTGGCCGATATTGCCGGCCACATCCTGAGCACCGAAGAACGCCAGCGTCTCAACCATCCCGCGCTGGCAGGTATCATTCTTTTTACCCGAAACTTTTCCAGCCGTGAGCAGCTATTGGATCTGATTGCCTCCATACGCGCTGAAAACCCGCAGCTGCTGATCATGGCTGATCAGGAAGGGGGGCGGGTTCAGCGTTTTCGTGGTGACGGTTTTACCGAAGTCCCTGCCATGGGTCGTTTTGGTCAGCTTTATCAGCGAGACTCTGAGCGTGCCTGCGCTTTAATCCGCGAAACCGGCTGGCTTCTGGCCTCTGAGCTTTTGGCATCAGGTATTGATCTGGGGCTGGCACCGGTTCTGGACCTGGATCGTGGCATCAGCCGCGTGGTAGGTGACCGTAGTTTTGGTGTTGAGCCTGAGATCGTCAGCACTCTTGCCAATGCTTATCTGGAAGGTATGCATGAAGCGGGTATGGCCGCTGTCGGCAAGCATTTCCCGGGCCATGGTGGTGTCGGCATTGATTCCCATATTGCCCTGCCGGTTGATCGTCGAACCGCAGAGCAGCTGCAGGAAGATATTCAGCCTTTTGCCGCACTTGTTCAGGCTGGTATTGATGGCGTTATGCCGGGCCATATCTGCTATCCAGCAGTCGACAGCGAAGCAGCAGGCTTCTCATCCCATTGGCAGCAAAAGGTATTACGCCAACAGCTTGGTTTTAACGGTGTGATCTTCAGCGATTGCTTGAGTATGGCGGGTGCCAGTATTGGCGGTACAGCTGTTGAAAGGGTTGAGAAGGCCCTGACGGCCGGTTGTGATCTCACGCTGGTGTGCAATACCCCCGATGATGTTGCCAGCATACTGGAGGCTTTTGATAACGGACGCTTTACCGCT
Source organism: Parendozoicomonas haliclonae (assembly GCF_900174585.1). Taxonomy (GTDB): domain Bacteria; phylum Pseudomonadota; class Gammaproteobacteria; order Pseudomonadales; family Endozoicomonadaceae; genus Sansalvadorimonas; species Sansalvadorimonas haliclonae. The sequence continues at coordinate 345,588 of NZ_FWPT01000005.1, forward strand.
GATCGTAAAGCGAGTCAGGAACGTATTCATCAACTGTTGAAATGGCGAACGCATACAATCCCAACCTGGCCCGAGCTAATAGGCTCCGAGCGTCGTCAACAACTACTGGCGGCTTTCTCTGAACTCTGAAGATGAAATGCAGATAGACGGTCATATCTGTCTATCTGCCACCCTGAATTCTTCACGCGTAAAATTTCCCCAGCCATTCCCTGCATTATCAAATCGTTAACTATACTGCTCCCTCGATAACTTCACGTAATGTTCTGCAATGTGTCAGTAAGTTATTGATATATAGCGCTGCGTGATATGTCGTCCTATCTGCTATGGAGCCCCTCCTTTGAGTCCTAACGCATTGGCATCAGACCGGGAGCTGGTCTTGCTGTCGCCACTCTCCGGCCTGATATTACCGCTGACTGAAGTTCCCGATCCCGCTTTTGCGCAGCGCATGATGGGTGATGGCATTGCCATTGACCCGACCAGCAACAGGGTGGTTTCTCCCGTAGATGGCACCGTCAGCCAGCTTTTCCGAACCCATCATGCCCTGACACTGACCACGGCCCACAATAAAAAAATCCTGATTCATATCGGTCTTGATACCGTTGCATTAAAAGGTGAGGGCTTTAAGCCTCTTGTTGCTGAAGGTGATACGGTCACCGCCGGTCAGCCACTGATCGAATTCGATATGGATTATCTGGCACAGCATGCCCGCAGCCTGATCACCCCGGTGCTGATCGATCAACCGAAAGGTGCCCAACTTTCAGGGCTGGCACAGGGATTTGTCGAGGGCGGTAAAACACCATTAATGCGACTAGCCGACAGTGGCAGTACAGGTGCTCAACCCAGTGCTGCTGTTTCCGGCGAACCTGATGCCATAGCCGAGGTCGTAATTCCCAATCCAACCGGTCTACATGCCCGTCCATCGGCTGTTTTTGTTAAGGAGCGTAGTGGCTTTACCGCTGAAGTCCGTCTGTCCTGCAACGGCATTGATGGCCGTTCCGACAGTGTCACGGAAATCATGAAACTCAACACCCGACAGGGTGATGTGCTGACCATTAAAGCCTGGGGTGATGATGCAGAAGCGGCAGTGAAAGCGCTGGTCACTGCTGTACAAAGTGGGCTCGGTGAGGATGTTTCAAGTTTCAAAGTGGATAGTGCCGGTGTTCATACCCCCATTCCTGAAGAGCAGCCCCTGCTTAGCTATGGCAGCAATGATCCGAATCGTCTTTCCGGTGTTAAGGCGGCCCCCGGCCGGGCAGTCGGCAAAATTGTTCATGCCGGAGACCTTGAATTCCATTATCAGGATCACACTGCTGACAGTCAGGCTGAGAAGGCCTTGCTGGAGCAAAGCCTGACGCGGGTGCGAAACACTCTCAGTCAGCTGGTTTCATCTCTGCAATCAGAAGATAAGAAGGAGCAATCCGAAATTTTTGCCGCGCATCTAGTGCTTCTTGATGATCCGGCTATTGCCAGCAATGTCCGGGCGCGTATTGATCAGGGTTTCAGTGCTGGCTTTGCCTGGGATAAAACCATTGAAGAGGAAGTCGGGGCACTGCGTGGTTTGAATAATCCGATTCTGGCTGGACGCGCTGCGGATATTCAGGATGTTGGTAATCGCGTACTGGCGGACCTGACCGGTGTTTCGGTAACAGCGGATGCATGGCCGGAGAATGCTATTCCGGTGTATCGCGATGTGACCCCTTCTGACCTTTTGACCCTGGACCTTTCCAAAGTAGTAGGACTATGCAGCCTGGAAGGCGGTGCCAGCTCCCATGCCGCCATTATCTCGCGCTCGCTTGATCTTCCTTATCTGGCCGGTGTCGATAGCCAGATTCACGATCTGGTGAATGGCACGCAGGTCATCATTAATGCTGATAAAGGCTATGTGCAGCTTAATCCAACGGCTGAGGATATTGAGCGTTGTCAGAACTACAAACAAAAGGCCGAAGCCGAGTATCAGGCGGCACTGCAGATCGCTTCGGAACATGCCGTTACCAGTGATGGTACCGCCATCGAGGTAGCAGCCAATATCGGCAGCCTGGCCGATGCAAAAAAAGCTGTCGAGCTGGGTGCCGAAGGTGTGGGACTGTTGCGCACCGAGTTCCTCTATCTGGACCGTATCACAGCGCCAACGGAAGACGAGCAGACTGAAATTTACACCGATATCCTCCAGGCCATGGGCCCTGATCGCCCGGTGATTATCCGCACCCTGGATGTCGGAGGGGATAAACCCTTAGCCTATCTGCCGCTGCCAGCCGAGGAGAATCCGTTTCTTGGGGAGCGGGGGATTCGAGTCGGTATTAACCGCCCCAGTATTCTGCGCACCCAAATCCGTGCGCTGTTGCGTAGCGCCAAGGCCGGCAAGTTACGAGTTATGCTGCCAATGATCGGCTCACTGGATGAGTTCCGGGCGGTTAAAAAATTGATGGATGACGAGTCCGCCAATCTGAATACCAGTGTTGAGCTGGGAATCATGATCGAAGTGCCGTCTGCTGCCCTGATGGCTCAGGAGCTGGCCCGGGAGGCCGCATTCTTCTCCATCGGTACCAATGACCTGACGCAATACACTTTGGCTATGGATCGCGGTCATCCTCGTATGGCCAGCAGGATCGATGGCCTGCATCCCGCTGTACTGCGTATGATTGCCATGACCTGTAAGGGTGCAGCTGCCGAACAGCGCTGGACTGGTGTTTGCGGTGGCCTTGCCAGTGATCTTGATGCCATACCACTACTGCTAGGGCTGGGAGTCAACGAACTCTCCGTCAGTGTGCCAACCCTGCCGCTGGTCAAGGCGAAAGTCCGTCAACTGGATATAACCCGATGCCGGAAGCTGGCTTCCGAGGCGCTTAATAGGGAAGACGGTGCTCAGGTACGTGCGCTGCTGAAGCAATGGCAAGAACAGGAGTGAACTGATCCATGTCTGTCTTTAACACACTGTTCGCCAATCTGCAGAAGGTTGGTAAGGCATTAATGCTGCCGGTTGCGGTGATGCCTGCGGCCGGTATTTTGCTCGGCATCGGTGCAGCCGGCTTTGATGTGATTCCTGATGTCGTCAATATGGTGATGGCTCAGGCCGGTGGTGCGATTTTTGGCAACCTGCCGGTGATTTTCGCGATTGGTGTTGCCCTGAGTTTTACTGAAAATGATGGTGTCGCAGCCTTATCAGCCATGGTTGGCTACGCGGTAATGATCGCGGTAATGGGGGTGATTGCCCAGCATTTGGGCATCGAGACCAAGATGATCTGGGGTATGCCATCGATTGAGACCGGCGTTATGGGCGGGATTATTATTGGTGGTGTCGCCAGTACGCTGTTCAATAAATATTACCGCATACAGTTGCCGGAATATCTTGGATTCTTTGCCGGTAAACGTTTCGTGCCCATTGTCACTGCTTTTGCTGCAATCATAGTTGCTGCCGTGCTGGTTGTGGTTTGGCCTCCTATTGGCAGTGCGATCCAAAGCTTTTCCGGCTGGGCAGCTGAGGGTAACCCAGAAGCGGCCTTTACCCTCTACGGAGTGGTAGAACGCTCGCTGATTCCCTTCGGCCTGCACCATATCTGGAATGTTCCGTTCTTCTATGAGACTGGCAGCTTTATTGATCCGCAGACGGGTAAAGAGCTCACTGGTGAGATTGCCCGTTATGTCGCGGGTGACCCAACGGCCGGCAATATGGCCGGTGGTTATCTGTTCAAGATGTTTGGTCTACCTGCCGCTGCCATTGCGATCTGGCACAGTGCCAAGCCGGAAAACAGAAAGCGCATAGCGTCCATTATGATCTCAGCGGCGCTGACCTCTTTCCTGACCGGGATTACTGAGCCGATAGAATTTGCCTTTATGTTTGTGGCGCCCATTCTGTATGTGATCCATGCCTTGCTTGCCGGTGTCGCTTACTTCACCTGTATCGCCTTGGGCGTCAAGCATGGCATGACCTTTTCCCACGGTTTTATTGACTATGTTTTGCTGTATTCACAGTCCACCAACGGTTGGGGGGTTGTGGTGCTGGGTCTGATCTTTGCTGCGGTTTACTACCTGATCTTCCGGCTGGTTATTCGGGCGATGGATCTCAAGACCCCAGGCCGTGAGGATGAAGAAACTGGTGCAGCCATTTCCGGAGAAGGGGATGAGATGGCCAGGGAGCTGGTTATTGCCTTTGGTGGCCCATCCAATATCAAAACCCTGGATGCCTGCATTACCCGTCTGAGAATCTCGGTCTATGACCCGGCCATCGTTAATGATGCCCGCCTCAAGCAACTTGGGGCCAGTGGTGTTGTCCGTGTTGGTGGTGGTGTTCAGGCAATCTTCGGGCCCAAATCCGATAACCTCAAAACTGATATGAATATCTTCCTGCAGAATCCGGCCAATGTGGCAGAGGCCGAAGCGGCAACTCAGGCGGCATCTGTGGCCCATGGAGAACCAGCTTCTACAGATGCAGCTGCAAGTGATGTGGCGGCAGAGACTCTGGCACTGGATCCCGCACAGCTACAGCGCACTGTTACGGCTTTAGGCGGCCGGGCCAATATTCAATCGGCAACAACCTGCGCCATTAGCCGAGTTCGGCTTGAACTGGTCGATGTCACCAAACTCGATAAGGACGCGCTGCAGAAAGAAGATATCGGGATATCGGTGATCGACGGTAAGAATATTGTGTATATGGTGGTTGGGGAGCGTTCAGCACCGAGCTGGCAATCTTCAATCACTGCACAACTGGCCTGAGTCAATAAACTGTACGGTCGGAATCGCAATGATTTCGGCCTTTCTGTATAAAGTACCGTGAGAGCCGTATAGTACATCCGGCTCGCACTATTTACTCTCGTGAAACTCGAAGTGATGATGAAAATACTTCCATCCTATGCCGTGGTAGATTCCCTTAAGCAGCACGCCGATCAGGCGTCAGCAGCCACAATCCAATCCTATCAGGCTGAAACCGGCCGTACCGAAAGGATGGCTACCACTGCAGCAGGACTGACCCTCGACTTCTCCCGCCATCTGATCAGCGAACAGGGTCTGAATGAACTGATCAAGCTGGCCGAACAGGCTGGCGTTGAAGCTAAACGCACCGCCATGTTTGCCGGTGAAAAAATTAACAAATCCGAAGGCCGTGCCGTTCTGCACACCGCGCTGCGCCATATGGGTGACCGTCTGGTCATGGTAGACGGCGAAGACGTTATGCCTGCGGTGCGTGATACCTTGTCCCGTATCTCTTCCCTGTGCGATACCGTACATGCCGGTCAGTGGACAGGCTGGAGCGGCAAGCCGGTCAAGCATATCGTCAATATTGGTATCGGTGGCTCCTACCTGGGCATCAAGACTGCACTGGATGGCCTGCGTCCTTACCAGCGCAAAGATTTGCAGGCCCACTATGTGGTCAATGTCGACCCCGCTGATCTGGCAAAAACCCTCGCTGTTATCGACCCGGAAACCACACTGTTTATCATCTGTTCCAAATCCTTCACCACGATGGAAACCCGGGTAAATGCGGAAGCTGCCAAGGCCTGGATGCTGGAACAGGGAATGCCGGAAGCCGACAGTGCCCGTCACTTTATCGCGGTATCCAACAATATCGCCAAAGCCACGGCTTTCGGTATCGCCGAAGAGAATATCCTGCCATTGTGGGACTGGGTTGGAGGCCGCTATTCATTGTGGTCTGCCATTGGTGTAATGATTCCGCTAATGACCAGCTTTGCCATCTTCAAACGTCTGCTGATCGGTGCTTTCGAGATGGACGAGCATTTTCAGAATGCACCACTGGAAGACAATATGCCAGTGATCATGGGCCTTCTGGGTATCTGGTACAGCAACTTCTTTGAGGCCCAGAGCCACGCCGTACTCAGCTATGCCAGTGATCTTGATGCCTTCCCTGGCCATCTCCAGCAGATGGATATGGAAAGTAACGGTAAGCGCGTCACGGCAGACGGTCAGCCTGTAGACTGGCAGACCGGCCCGGTTATTTGGGGTGGTGTCGGCACCAATGGTCAGCACGCCTATCACCAGTTGCTGCATCAGGGCACCCGTCTGATTCCGGTTGATATTGTTGCCGCACTGGAAAGCCACAACCCGGTTGCTGAGCATCAGGACTGGCTGTTTGCCCACGCCCTGGCTCAGGCTCAGGCCTTGGCCTACGGCTGTCAGGAGGACCAGATTCGTGCAGAAATGGCCGAGAAGGGCGCCTCACAGGCCGAAATCGATATGCTGGCCCCACAGAAGGTGATTCCAGGCAACAAGCCGGTTTCGCTGCTAATTATGGACAAGCTCGAACCGGAAACCCTGGGGGCTTTGATTGCCCTGTATGAACACAAGGTCTTTGTTCAGGGTGCCATCTGGGAGCTGAACAGCTATGACCAGTTCGGTGTCGAGCTGGGTAAGGTCCTGGGTGATCAGATCTTTGAACAGCTGACCGCCGACAGTGCAGTTAACGAAGCCGACGCCGGCCTCAATCAGTGGCTGCAGCGTTATCGTCAGAAGCACCATCGCGCCTGATTCCCTTCTTTCCGGTCAGTCAGCTCTGGCTGACCGGGAGTTGCCTATACTGGTCTTTCCCTGAACTCTGCCTTGCTTTTTGAAATAAGCGTGTGGGCAGTCAGCAAGTGTCAGACCTTTTCATGGAATACCTCACCGAATTCAAAAGCTGGATCAGCACCTACGAAAGCTGGATTATCCAGGTCGTAGTTGCTGGCGTCATTACCACTGTTATTCACTTTGGCGCCCGGGTTCTGCTCGCCCGTCTCGATAAGAAACTCGAAAACAGTCAAAAGCTGTGGGACGAATCGCTGGTCTATGCCATTCGTCTGCCTTTGCAGGTCATTATCTGGCTGGCAGGTCTTATGTGGATGGCCAATATCGCAGATCTGGAAACCAAGGCCGCCATCTTTCAGGGCGTCAGTCGTCTGCATGAACTGATGGTTATGGGGGTACTGTCCTGGACCATTATTCGCTTTGTTAACCGTCTGGAAAAACGCTTTCTGGCCATAGGCCCACGGGTCATGCAGTCCAAGGTTGACCCAACCACGGCTATGGCGATCAGCAAGCTGGTACGGGTTATTATCTTCTTTGTCACCGGACTGGTGATACTGCAGGCCGCAGGATATAGCCTGTCCGGTGTGCTGGCCTTTGGCGGCGTTGGTGGCGTTGCCGTCGGCTTTGCTTCCAAGGATCTGCTGGCCAATTTTTTTGGTGGCATGATGATCTCTATGGATCGCCCCTTCAAAGTCGGCGACTGGATTTCCTCACCGGATAAGCAGATTGAAGGCACAGTGGAATATATTGGCTGGAGGCTGACCCGTATCCGTACCTTTGATAAGCGGCCGCTGTACGTCCCCAACTCCATGTTTACCAGTATTTCGGTAGAAAACCCGTCCCGTATGCTGAACCGCCGGATCAAGCAGGTGATAGGGCTGCGCTATTGTGATGCCGGTGTTATGGGGGAGGTACTGGCTGATATTCGCAGCTATCTGGCCAGCCAGCCGGAAATTGATGATAACCAGCTGTCGATGGTGAATTTTATCTCTTTCGGGGAATCGACCCTGAACTTCCAGATCTACTGCTTTACCCGTACCTGTGACTGGAGCAAGTACCTGATGGTGCAGGAGGATATCCTGCTGCATATCGTCGAGATTATTCATAGCCACGGTGCCGATATTGCCTTTCCTACCCGTACTCTCGACCTTCCAGAGGGACTTTTCGGCCAGACAGAACAAGAGCCTGTGCAACGACAGGACTCCCCACCAGCCCAGCCAGAAGATAGTAATGCCGAAATTCCGGCAGGGCAGGGCGGATAACTCCCAAAGAGTGCCAGCGGGTTGGCAGGGTGAAATTGCTATAACAGAACTAATCCCTTCTACAGATGGCCGGTCATGGATGTACTGATTGTTGAGGATGCCCGGGATCAGCGGCGTCTGCTCTGTAAGGTGGTCGGCAAGCTGGGCTACCGGGTCCATGAGGCTGAGGACGGCCTGCAGGCTCTGCAGGTTCTGGCAGCGGAGCCTGCGATTCGAGTGGTTATCAGTGACTGGATGATGCCAAACCTTGATGGTATTGGCTTATGTGAAGCCATCCGCTCCGGCCAGTTTAATCGTTATATCTATTTTATTTTGCTGACTGGCAAGGCCGACAAGGAAGCCATGGTTGAAGGTCTGTCTGTTGGGGCAGATGATTTCCTTAACAAACCTGTCGATTACCGCGAGCTGGAAGTACGCCTTAAGGGCGGGCAACGGGTAACTGAGCTCGAACAGGCTTTGGATCAGAAAAACCATCAGTTGAGCAAGGCCCTCGATATCGTACAGCAGGATCTGGCCTCTGCGGCAGAAACCCAGGAACGACTGCTGGCTTCACCGGCGACAATTCAGAATATTGGCTTTGACTGGCACTTCAAACCCAGCAAGATCCTGGGCGGCGATATGTTTGGCTACCACGCCGTCGATGATGAGCATGTGATGTTCTACCAGCTCGATGTCGCGGGTCACGGTATCCCTTCTGCTTTGTTTTCCTTTGCGATCAATAACTTGCTGATGGATGTTGATAGCCCTTCTTCCATAGTCCGTGAACAAACGACCAAGGCACCGTATATCCGGGTACTGCCGCCAGATGAAGTTGTCAGCCGGCTGAATCATCGCTTCCAGACCACTGCGGACAACATGCTCTATTTCACCATGAGCTACGGCCTTATCCATTCCCCTAGCGGGCGGGTCCGGCTCTGCCATGCCGGTCACCCACCAACGCTCTGGTTAAGACCGGGTGAGGGCACAGTGCATCGCCTGGAGTCTGGTGGTGTGCCGGTAGGCATGGTGCCGGGAATGAACTGGCGTACTGAAGAGTTTCAATTGCGTCCGGGCGATCGGCTGTTTCTCTACTCCGATGGCCTGACCGAGTGTGAAAACCCGGATGGAGAGATGTTTTCCGAGCAAAGGCTCTGTGCAGCCTTGCAGGACGCTGGCAGCCAGCCGATGAACACCATGATCAGCCAGGTTTGGAGTGATCTGTGCCAGTGGCGGGGCGGCGAGAGTTTTGATGATGATATGACCGGGCTGGTGTTGGAGTATCAGGGAGAGTGAAGTATGGGCTTCAGTAATCGTCAGGAAGCGGATAAAACCGTTGTTGAGATAGGAGAGGCGCGGCTGGATGCCAGTCAGGCGACTCCTTTTCGGGACTATATGTTTGATTTGATCAATCAGGGACAGACCCAGCTGGTGGTGGATCTGTCACAGGTTAATTTTATGGACAGCAGTGGCCTTGGCGCCATTGTCTCTGTGCTTAAGCAGCTGGGGGACAAAGGGGCAGTCGAACTCGCCAGTCCGCAAAAGGCGGTCAACGATCTATTTGACCTGACCTGTATGGATCAGATTTTCACTATTCACCCGAGTGTGGATCAGGCACTGAGCGGAAAACCCCATTGACGGATAAAGCCTCACAGCAGCCCAGCCAGACCCTGACCCTCAGCATCGACAGCCGGTTGGAAGATACCGTTTTGGTCGCCATGGCTGTTCGCGGTGTATGTGCCATGACGGCCATGAGCCAGAAGGAACTCAATCGGATGGAGCTCTGTGTGGTTGAGGTGGTTAACAATGCTATCGAACATGCCTATCAGGGCAGGAGCGGTCATCGTATTGAGGTCGAGCTGATCTACAGTCCGGAGGAGAATCTGGAAATTGTGGTTTCGGACTATGGCAGTGCCATGCCTGAAGAGGTCAGACCCGAAAACAAGAAAGAACTGGTGGTGCCGGATCCCCACAATCCGGACACCTTGCTGGCATCCGGTCGTGGATTGGCCATTGTCGAGAAGCTAATGGATCACATCCATTATCAAAGCCATGAAGGGCGTAACTCCTTCCATATGTTCAGGGCACTGTAGACGGGCTTTGTACCGGTAAAGCCGACTGTGTTTGCAGGGCATTCACTCTAGTCTCACCAGAAATACCTTCAGCCGATTGTGGTTCAGCAGCAACAGCTTCTACCGGCGGTGCCGGCGTCCATGGTGTTACCTTGATCAGAATACCCGCATCCGGATTATCGATATAAATCAGCTTGTTCAATTGCACCCGCTGGCTGGCATTGAATGGTCGGTTGGTAAGAAATGCCGGCTTCGGTTCTTCAACGATTGCAACAGACTCAGTGTCCAGAGGCTGTTCGGCATTAACACTCAAGACCAATGACTCAGTGGCTTCTGTAGAAACAGGGGCCGGAATCATCTGTCCGGTCACCGGATCCATGATCAATGGTTGTGGCTTGATTGGTTGAGACCGGGCAAGTTCCAACGCTGCCAGCTCTTGAGCCACAAGTTCGGGATCCAGAGTGCTGATCCACAGCTCGGTGTTGATATGCAGGAACCGGCGCAATGAGAATTCCAGAGTGCCTTCCAATTCATAACTGCGACTGTCCTTGCCGACTGCCAGGCTACGACCACCTTCCACCAGTACTGAAACAACATCGCCTTCACGGGTCAGAGGCATACGCCAGCTGCCAGACCAAAGAGGAATGTAGTTACGGGCCCGTTTCAGGGTTTTCATCTCTTTACTCAGCAGAGATTGATCCGCTGGCAAGAGAATAAAAGGGTCACGCTCCGGATCAGGTGCTGGCAACTCGACTGCAGGCATCGGCTTTGCCTGAGCTTTAGGTGTAGTAGAGGCAGCAGAAGCAGTATCAAGAGCTGTAACCGTAGCTTCCGGGATGCTCGCGACTGAAGGATCCACGATAGGCTCAGACAATCCACTCTGCTGGTTTTCAGCAAGTTCAGCCAGCTTGGTCTGTTTACGTGCTTCCAGAATCTGCTCAACAGTCTGTAACCGCAAAGCGGATTGTGGCTTGGCATGCTCGGTAACGGCCGGTGTTTTCTCTTTGGTCGCAGACTGACTGTCCTGACTAAAGATCATCACATCAAACTGATACCAGATCTGTTCCGGTGTCTCTTCCTGGCCAGAGGTCTGCGCCATAACCGCCAGCGGAGTAGCCAGTGAACTGATCAACAGTGCCCGGCCCAAAGCCCTGGCAAAAGGTGCACGTAAAGTCATGCTTTTGGGTTCAAATTTCACAGTGTTATCACATGTTGTTAGGACCGGCTGTTAACGCAGCCGGTCGAACAGATTTTGCGTGATGCTGAAACGTTCCTCAACCTTCTCGGCGCCTTTGAGCAACTTCAGGGAAGAAGCCCCTTCCATACGCCACAGGTGAGACTGCTGTTGAACCAGCATAACAATCTTCAGCGGATCAATCTCGGTCGCCGGGCCAAAATCCACGCGCCCACCACCCGAACCGATATCAATCCGTTCAATTCCCAGAGCTTCTGCCTGCTGTCGCAGGGCGGTCTGACGGAACAGTTGCTTCAATGGATCCGGCAGCAGACCAAAACGGTCTATCAGCTCGACCTGCAGATCCTTAAGCTGGTCATCGTTGCTGGTGTTGGCAATACGCTTGTAGAACACCAGACGGGTATGCACATCAGGGATGTAGTCATCCGGGATCAGTGCCGGTGCGCGCATGTTGATCTCAGTGCCATGGGCCAGCGGCTTATCCAGATTTGGCTCTTTGCCGGTTTTGATGGACTCTACAGCCCGCTCCATCATCTCCATAAACAGGGTAAAGCCAACATTCTGGATCTGGCCGGATTGTCCTTCGCCCAGCAGTTCACCGGCGCCACGAATCTCCAGATCATGGGTCGCCAGAGTAAAGCCGGCTCCAAGATCATGAGCCTGTTCAATGGCTTCGAGACGTTTTTCGGCATCCTTGGTCATCGTACGTGGAGGCGGCGTCAGCAGGTACGCATAGGCCTGGTGGTGGGAACGTCCGACCCGGCCCCGTAATTGGTGCAGCTGGGCCAGACCGAACTTGTCAGCCCGGTCGATAATAATGGTGTTGGCGCTTGGGATATCAATACCGGTCTCAATAATGGTGGTGCACACCAGCACATTGTGACGCTTGTGGTAGAAATCCTGCATCACCTGTTCCAATTCCCGTTCGCGCATCTGCCCATGTCCCACGGCGACACGGGCTTCCGGAATCATCTCGGTCAGCTCTTCTGCAGTCTTTTCAATGGTTTTCACTTCATTGTGCAGATAGTAAACCTGACCACCACGCATCAATTCCCGCAGAATTGCTTCCTTGACCAGCAGCTCATCGGTCTGGCGTACAAAAGTTTTAACGGAAAGACGTTGTGCAGGAGGCGTCGCGATAATCGACAGATCCCGAATACCGGACATCGACATATTCAGCGTTCGTGGAATAGGCGTCGCCGTCAGGGTAAGGATATCCACTTCCGAGCGCAGAGATTTCAGCTTGTCCTTATGGCGCACACCAAAGCGGTGTTCCTCATCAATGATCAGCAAACCCAGTCGATCAAAGACAATATCCGACTGCAGCAGTTTATGGGTGCCGATAATAATATCGATACTGCCACTGGCCAGTTTGTCTTTCATTTCAGTGATTTGCTTCGCGGACTTGAAGCGGGAAATCACCTCTACATTAATCGGCCAGTCGGCAAAACGATCACGGAAACTTTCAAAGTGCTGCTGAGCGAGCAGGGTAGTTGGCACAAGAATGGCCACCTGCTTGCCACCCTGAACAGCCAGGAAAGCTGCGCGCATGGCCACTTCGGTCTTACCAAAGCCCACATCACCACACACCAGACGATCCATTGGCCGTGGTGAGGTCATATCGGCCACTACGGCATTGATGGCTGATTGCTGGTCAGGCGTGGTTTCAAACGGGAAACCCGCTGCAAAGGTATCGTAGTCAGAGTCTGGTGATGGGAAGGCAAAGCCGGTACGGGCTTCACGGCGGGCATAGATATCCAGCAACTCTGCTGCACTGTCCCGGGCCTTCTCTGCCGCCTTACGGCGGGCTTTGGTCCATTGCTCGCTACCCAAACGACTCATCGGCGCCAGGGCATCATCGGCACCGGTATAACGGGCGATGAGATGCAAAGAGCTGACCGGCACATACAGCTTGGCCTCATCAGCATATTCCAGCTGCAGAAACTCCTGAGTCTGGCCATCTACTTCCAGGGTGATCAAACCCTTGTAACGTCCAATACCATGATCGATATGAACTACCGGTGCATCTTCCCGTAACTCACTAAGGTTACGGATCATCTGTTCGCCGGCATCCTCGGTGGTTTTCCGGCGCCGACGCTGCATGACCTGGCCACCGAGAATCTGGCTCTCGGTAATCAGGGCTATGCCAATATCATCCTGGGCGAGGATCAGGGGCTGATCGATGGGAGCAACCGTCATGCCGATAGGTACAGAGCCCTGCACAAAGCTTTGCCAGCTATCGACCACTTCCGGGCGAATACCGCTCTTACCCAGCAGTTCCAGCAGGTTTTCACGGCGACCGGCGGATTCCGCAGTAAACAGAATCCGGTTATTACCATGGAGGAATTCAATCAACTTTTGCAGCGGCTGTTCTTTACGAGGCTCTGCAGCCACATCCGGTAACACGGCGGTGGCCAGATTCAGGCGACCGACTTTCTCCGGTTGATCCTCGGTGGTGAGGGTAATACGCGGATGATCCAATAACTTGGAGAACAACTCATCGGTATTGAGAAACACCCGGGCAGGAGAGAGCAGGGGACGCTCGGGATTAACCCGGTGGCTCTCATAACGACTGTTGGCCTCATCCAGAAACTGGCTCACCGATGCCTGCAGCTCTCCAATGGCCACAACCAGAGTGTTGTTTGGCAGGTGATCAAATAAAGATTCAGTCTCGAAGAACAGCCCCAGGAAATATTCTATCCCCGGCGATGCCAGCCCCTGGCCAATATCCACATACATCGGGCAGGCGCGGTAATCGACATCGAAAGCATCTCGGTACTGGGATCGGAAGTGATCCCGGCCCTTTTTATCCATCGGGAATTCATGGGCCGGCAACAGCTGGATACTGTTGATATCGGTCAGCGAACGCTGGGTGTCCGGATCAAAGGTCCGCAGGGTATCGACTTCATCATCAAACAGGTCGATACGGTAGGGCGTTTCGCTGCCCATCGGGAAGATATCCAGCAGCGAGCCTCGCAGTGCATATTCGCCATGGCTTAACACGGTATCAACACAGGTATAACCGGCCGCTTCCAGATCAAGACGATACTGCTCACGATCAAGGGTATCGCCCTTGCGAATCACCAGGCTGTTGCCCTGCAGCCAGCTCCTCGGAGCAATGCGGTGCAGCAGGGTGGTGACCGGCACAATCAACACCGCCTGACGGGTCGATGGTAAACGATAAAGGGTCTTTAACCGTCGGGAGACAATATCCCGGTGAGGAGAAAAGGTATCGTAGGGCAGGGTTTCCCAATCAGGAAACTGCAGCAGTTCAATAGCGTCGTGGGACGCTTGATCATTCAGCCCCAGGAAAAAACGCAGTTCCCGTTGCAGGCGTTCAGCCTGTTCGGTATCGGGGGCAATCACCAGTGTCAGGCCGCTGTGCTGGCCGGCAATATCAGCAATGGCACTGGCACCGGCAGAACCTGTAGCCCGGCCCCATTGGCGCCGGTCACCGGCTCTGCTTGGCAGGTCGAAGTCTGTCAGGGACATGTACATCCTGTGTGCAGCAAGACAAAACGCTGGATTTTAAGGGGGATGGCGGCGTTTCACCAGACTGGCAGCGGAATTAAACGCAATTCCCCACCTACAAACAAACACATTCAAACATTTGCAAACATTCCACATTGCACCGTCATAGGGTTATCTGGATAATGGCGCCCATCAGAAGAGGGATTGGCGGTTGATGGTCAAATTAACTTGCCCCTGTGCCCTGTTGCTGTCTTATGCATAGGGTCAGACTGTCTTATAAGGCCACAACCTTCCCAATAACAAGAGCCTTTGCGCTGGTGGCAGATTATGGTGCCGCGCAACCGGAACCTGTCCAGTCCAACAATAACTAATGGACATGCTCTTGATACAAAAACAACGTCAAAAGCAGGAAAGCACTCCGTGACTTCAGAGACCAATAAAGATACCCGCCAGGAATGGATGGAACGCGAAGCCATGACCGAGGCGATGATTCCTCTGGTCGGCAGACTGTACCGTGAAAACCATGTGGTGACCTCTGTTTATGGTCGTCCTCTGATCAATCGCTCCGTGATTGATATTATCAAAGCCCACCGTTTTGTTCGTCAGATGGAAGGCAGCGAGTTGTCTGTTCGTGACACTCTGCCGGTTCTGGAACAGCTGGTACAAATGAACCTGGGTGAAAGCCGTATCGATATCGGTAAGCTGGCCATGAGCTTCCAGCGTCAGGACATCCACACCGACCTCGGCGAATTTATCAAAGCCGAGCTGGCCGAAGTCATTAACGGCCGCAACGGCAGCCGTGAAGAAGGCCAGGATGTTGTCCTGTACGGTTTTGGTCGTATCGGCCGCCTGATGGCCCGCCTGCTGATCGAGCGCTCCGGTGGCGGTGAAGGTTTGAACCTGCGTGCCATTGTTGTGCGCAAGGGCAGCGCCGAAAACGATCTGCAAAAGCGTGCCAGCCTGTTGCGTCGTGATTCCGTACACGGCTCTTTCAAGGGCACTCTGACTGTTGATGAAGAGAACAACTGCATTATCGCCAATGGTGTTCGCATCCAAGTGATCTACGCCTCGTCCCCGGACAGCATCGATTACAACGACTACGGCATCAAGAATGCCATCGTGGTCGATAACACCGGCGTATGGCGTGATGAAGACGGTCTGGGTCTGCACCTCAAGGCCAACGGCGTTTCCCGTGTCCTGCTGACTGCACCGGGCAAGGGTGACATCAAGAACATCGTTTACGGTGTGAACGATAGCGACATCAGCACCGACGATCGCATCCTGTCGGCAGCGTCCTGCACCACCAATGCCATTACTCCGGTACTGAAAGCGGTGATGGACAAGTACGGCGTGAAGAACGGCCATGTGGAAACCGTTCATGCCTACACCAATGACCAGAACCTGATTGATAACTACCACAAGGGCAGCCGCCGTGGCCGTTCTGCCGCACTGAACATGGTTATCACTGAAACCGGAGCGGCCAAGGCTGTCTCCAAGGCTCTGCCTGAACTGAAAGGCAAGCTGACAGGCAATGCCATCCGTGTTCCGACCCCTAACGTATCGATGGCGATCCTGAACCTGAACCTGGAGAAGGAAACCAACGTTGAGGAACTGAACGACTACCTGCGCTGGTGTTCCCTGTACTCCGGCCTGCAGAAGCAGATCGATTACGTGAACTCTCAGGAAGTGGTATCCAGCGACTTTGTTGGCTCTCGTTACACCGGCATTGTCGACGGCGAAGCCACTATCGTTGATGGCGACCGTGCTGTACTGTACGTCTGGTACGATAACGAGTTCGGTTACAGCTGTCAGGTGAACCGCATCCTGCACGCGATGGCCGGCGTACATTCCTACGTTTACCCAGCCAGCTAAGCCTGCTCTCAATCTGGAGTCCCGATCCCATCGGGCTCCAGATTCTCTTCGTCTGATCCCATCTCGCCCATTTCGATAACCTCTGAATTATCTGATATCGCTGAAATAGGCTCCAGCACCGTCTGAGTCACAGCCTGCTCCCCCTGCCACCAGGCCATCCATCGGCTGAGCACTTCCGTTAGCGAACTCTTTTTGCCACTGCGAGCCTCAACAAGATCTTCCAGACTCTCATAATTGTGCTCGGTCAGTACGCGACTTTCTCCCTGATACAACTCCGGTGCAGCGAAAAGCCAGGCATACCAGCGGGTCATGAAGCCAAGCAGGCGGCTTTTCTCATCAGAGGCATCTGCATCCTCGGCAAAGACCAGATAGTTCATCCAGTCCGTAGTTTGCGAGAATACACTCCAGAAGCTGTCCGATGCGTGCTCGGCAGTTGGCATATCACTCCAGTGCACCAGCATGGTCAGGGTGGCTGCAAGACTCATGGTCGCCAACCCGTACCAATAGGGCTCGATATTCTGATAGACCATACCTGGCTCAAGGAAGTAATCTTGCGGGGCATATAACAGATGCTGGTTCAGTAGCATGACTGAGGCAGCAAACACCGAAGAGAGCCAGTCCTCGGTTAGAAATACCGACAGCACCAGCGGCAAAACAATATTGGCATCGCGAACACCGGCCCAGGCGGAATTACTGGCCGGAAACTGAGCCTGATGGAGAAAGGCGCCGGCCAGGGCAGAGTAAATAAGGCCGCGCTTCTCTTTCAGGTTCATCATGGTCAGCACGCTATCTATTGAAGCCTGGGTATAGTGGCCCTTCTGAAAATGGCGATAGGCACTGGCCAGCATAGCGGCAGGAAAGCTATTAAAAGTGGAGAACTTTTTCAGCGCGCCACCCGAGGCCTGCGCCGCCAGAACCAGACCTGCTCCATAAGCCGAGGAGGAGAGGGCACGGCTAATAGGCGCGTCACTCCGGTAGTTACTGCTAAACAGAGAAATGGCAATAGGTGCGGTCAACATTGCACTCAGGTAGGGCTGAGACTTGGGAAACATCGACTGCAGGTATTGGCTCATGGCCAGAATATGGGGAATGATCAATCCCTCATCACCGCCACCGGTCAGCTTGTCAGCATGGGCCACCACCGGCTCGTAGATATAGATGTGGTAATAGTACAGTGCCTGAGCGAGTTGGGAGATCAGCTGTGAACTGTTTTCCTGTGATGCTCCACCCTGTAACTCTTCCAGCATGGCTTCTGCACCGGCTGGCTGACCGATCTGTAGCTGCTGATAAAGGTAGTCAAACAAGAGTTTATGCTGGAGCGAGGTAAGCTGAGTTGTCAGAAAGCTATGAAACAACTGCTGCGTCTGCCGGGCCTGTAGATCGATATAACTGATAGTCACAGGGCTGGGCTGAGCGTTGGCCACGACTTCATTTTGTCGTGACACCTTCATGGGTGGATTATTTTTCTTCTTTTTATCTTTCACCTGAGGAGTAGAAGAGGGCAGAGGCTCTTCACCGGGACTTTCGTTACTGGATTTTTCAGTGCTGGCTTCGGTACTTGTTTCAGTACTGGGGTGCACCGCCTCACCAGATGCCGGAAAGTCGTCGATGAACTCATCAGCGACCGGTGCTGGTTCATGTGCCACATCAGAGACAAAATTTGAAGCATCTGCCTCCTGAACGACATCTACTAAATTCGCTTCGTTTTCTGCTGACTGCTGATCCGCAGACACTGACACAATTGTGCTCAGAAAAAAGACAGCAGTAAGGGTTATCTTCCGAATTATGCGTAGAACCCCATAAAAGAACGTCTTTTCTTGTGTGTGTTCCAAGGGTTGAGTCCCTGATTCTGGTGTTATTGTTCCTCCAATCCCTTAATTCCATATGGAATAATGTTTCCGCCATTATTATAATCGCCGGCTAGGTTTTCTCGGGTTACACAATCACAGCAAAATACAGGGAATGTGTTGTGGCTATCCATACAATGTTTTTACAAATGTATTCAGCCATAACCCAATCGGTCTTGCGTTGTGCCATGTTCCTGAGTGGTGCCAGCTTTAGCGGAGCATTGGAGTATCTGAGCAGGCGAAAAATAGAACAAGAGTTCGTTGTTTGCCAGTGGCCAAAAGTTCCTGTGAAGATCCTGCAATATCAGGTTGGGCAATAGGTATGATCAAAATTAAACAGGGCCTGGATCTGCCGATCTCCGGATCGCCGCAGCAGGTAATCGGTGAAGGGCCGCAGGTACGATCTGTGGCCGTCATCGGTCCTGACTATGTCGGCATGAAGCCGACTATGGCGGTATCCGTGGGTGACCGTGTCCGGGCGGGTGACCTGTTATTTACTGACAAAAAAACAGAAGGTGTCCGTTACACGGCGCCTGCAAGTGGTGTAGTGGCTGCTGTTCACCGTGGTGAGAAGCGTGTGCTGCAATCTGTAGTGATCGATGTGGAAGGCGATGATGCCGTAACCTTCGACAGCTTCCCTGCAGACCAGCTGGCTTCCCTCGAACGCAGCAAGGTTCAGGATGTGCTGGTGGAGTCCGGTTTGTGGACTGCCCTGCGTACCCGTCCTTTCAGCAAAGTACCGGCTCTTGGTACTGCGCCTCGCTCTATCTTTGTAACTGCCATGGATACCAATCCACTGGCGGCCAATCCAGAGCTGGTAATTGCTGAGCAAAAGGAAGCCTTTGAACACGGTCTGACTGTACTCTCCCGTCTGACTGACGGTGCGGTTTACCTGTGTAAAGCACCCGGTGCGGATATTCCTGCAGCCAAGGCTGAAGTGAAAGAATTCGCCGGTCCTCATCCTGCCGGTCTGGCCGGTACCCATATCCACTTTATCGATCCGGTTGGTGCCAACCGCACGGTATGGAGCATTGGTTACCAGGACGTGATCGCTATCGGCAAACTGTTCACCACCGGCCAACTGTGGCTGGAGCGTGTGGTTGCCCTGGCAGGTCCTCAGGTGAGCGAGCCTCGCCTGGTACGTACCCGTATCGGTGCCAACCTGGACGAACTGACCGCTGGTCAGCTGAAAGGTGGCGAGAACCGTGTTGTTTCCGGTTCCGTATTTGGCGGCCGTACCTCCAATGGTCCTTTCGCGTTCCTGGGTCGTTACCACAACCAGATCACCGTACTGGAAGAAGGCCGTGAGCGTTTCATGCTGCACTACTTCTCTCCTGGCTTCGATCGCTTCTCCGTTATGCCGACCTACATCTCCGGTCTGATGAAGAAAGTGTTCCCGTTCAATACCAGCACTAACGGTAGTGAGCGTGCCATGGTACCGGTTGGTTCCTACGAAAAGGTTATGCCTCTGGATATCCTGCCAACTCAGCTGCTGCGCAGCCTGATCTGTGGCGATATCGAAGTGGCAGCCCAGCTGGGTGCCCTGGAACTGGACGAAGATGATCTGGCGCTGTGTACTTTCGTTTGCCCTGGCAAATACGAATACGGCCCGATCCTTCGCGATAACCTGACCCGCATCGAGATTGAGGGATAAGCAAGTGCTGAGGAAGCTGCTAGACAGCCTGGCCCCTCATTTTGAGAAGGGCGGCAAATTTGAAAAGATGTATCCGCTGTATGAAGCAGTGGATACCGGACTGTACAGTCCTCCTAACGTAACCCATAACAGCTCCCATGTTCGTGACGGTATCGACCTGAAGCGTATCATGATCGTTGTGTGGGCCTGTGCTTTCCCGGCACTGCTGTTCGGTATGTGGAACGTGGGCTATCAGGCCAACACCCTGATCGCTTCCGGCGCCGGTACTGCTCCGACTGACTGGCACAGCTGGTTCTTCCTGGGCCACGATCCGGCCAGCCTGATCGACAACATGGTCTATGGCGCGGCTTACTTCCTTCCTATTTATGCTGTTTCCTTTATTGTGGGCGGCTTCTGGGAAGTGCTGTTTGCCACCGTACGTAAGCACGAGATCAACGAAGGCTTCTTCGTAACCTCCATTCTGTTCGCTCTGATTGTTCCGCCAAGCATTCCGCTGTGGCAGGTGGCTCTGGGCATCAGCTTTGGTGTGGTTATCGGTAAGGAAGTGTTCGGCGGTACTGGCAAGAACTTCCTGAACCCGGCCCTGACTGGTCGTGCGTTCCTGTTCTTCGCTTACCCGGGCCAGATCTCCGGTGACGCGGTTTGGACTGCTGTTGATGGTTTCTCCGGCGCAACTGCACTGAGCCTGGCGGCCCAGGGTGGTGTTGATAACATCATGGCACACGGTATTACCTGGTGGGATGCCTTCTACGGCAACATCCAGGGCTCCATCGGCGAAACCTCTACTCTGGCAATCCTGCTGGGTGGCGTGGTGATGCTGGGCATGGGTATCGCGTCCTTCCGTATCGTTGCAGGTACCGTCATCGGTATGATCCTGATGACCTTGATCTTCAACGCTGTTGGTTCAGAAACCAACCCGCTGTTCGGTCTGCCTTGGTACTGGCACTTCGTTATCGGTGGCTTCGCCTTCGGTCTGATCTTCATGACCACCGACCCTGTATCTGCTTCCATGACCCACGCCGGCCGCTGGTTCTACGGCGCCCTGATCGGCATCATGGTTGTTCTGATCCGTGTGGTTAACCCGGCTTACCCAGAAGGCATGATGCTGGCGATCCTGTTCGCCAACCTGTTCGCGCCTCTGATTGACCACTTTGTGGTTCAGGCCAATATCAAGCGTCGGGAGGCCCGTCTCAATGGCTAACGATTCCATTAAAAAGACACTGGGCGTCACCATCGGTCTGTCCCTGGTGTGTTCCGTGCTGGTATCCGCTGCCGCGGTATTCCTGAAGCCTACTCAGGTGGAAAACCAGCAGCTGGACCTGCAGAAAAACATTCTGGCGATCTCCGGTCTGGTGAAAGATCCTGCCGCTCTGTCCAAGACTGAAATCCAGGACAAGTTCAAGGAAATCACCCCGAAGCTGGTTGATATCAAAACCGGTAAATTCGTGACTGATGTCAACGGTATGGATGCCGAAGCCTACGTTCAGCAGAATGCGGCCAAGGATCCTGCACAGTCCCGTTCCCTGGCTGGCAATGACCCTGCCGGTATCGTACGTCAGGCCAACGTGGCAAAGATCTACGAAGTGGTAGAGAACGGCAAGCTGAAGACTCTGATCCTGCCGGTTCACGGCCGTGGTCTGTGGTCCACCCTGTACGGCTACATCGCTCTGGAACAGGATATGAAGACCGTTTCCGGCTTCGGTTTCTACCAGCACGGTGAAACTCCGGGCCTGGGTGGTGAAGTTGACAACGCCCGCTGGAAGGCGAGCTGGGTCGGCAAGGAAATCACCGGCAAGAACGGCGAACTGGCCATCAAGGTCATCAAAGGCGCTGTGAACCCGGCTTCTCCAAATGCCATCAATGAAATTGACGGTCTGTCCGGTGCGACCCTGACTGTGAATGGTGTCAACAACCTGGTTCAGTTCTGGCTTGGTAAAGAAGGCTTCGGTCCTTTCCTGGCGAACCTGAACAAAGGGGAGGCATAAGATGAGTGCTATCAATACTAAAGAAGTTCTGATCACTCCGATCTTCAACAATAACCCGATTGCCCTGCAGATCCTCGGTATCTGTTCGGCACTGGCAGTAACTACCGGTATGCAGACCGCGGTCGTTATGACCATGGCTGTAACCGTAGTAACAGCGTTCTCCAACCTGTTCGTATCCCTGATCCGTAACCATATTCCTGGTTCCATCCGGATCATCTGCCAGATGGCGATCATCGCCTCCCTGGTAATCGTGGTTGACCAGGTGCTGAAGGCTTACGCTTACGACATCTCCAAGCAGCTGTCGGTATTCGTTGGCCTGATCATTACTAACTGTATCGTTATGGGCCGTGCGGAAGCCTTCGCTATGAAGAACCCGCCTATGGCTTCTTTCATCGACGGTGTCGGTAACGGTCTCGGCTACGGTGTGATCCTGATCGCGGTTGCTTTCTTCCGTGAACTGCTGGGCGCAGGCAAGCTGTTCGGCGTGGTTATCTTTGAAACCGTCAACAACGGCGGCTGGTATAACCCGAACGGTCTGATGCTGCTGGCTCCTTCCGCGTTCTTCCTGATCGGTCTGCTGATCTGGGCTCTGCGCGTATGGAAGACCGACCAGGTAGAAAAGGAAGAGCACAAGCTGGCTCGTCACTCTATTGCATCGGAGGCTCACTGAGATGGAGCACTATCTGAGCCTGTTTGTTAAGGCCGTATTCGTTGAAAACATGGCCCTGGCGTTCTTCCTGGGCATGTGTACCTTCCTGGCGGTGTCCAAGAAGGTTCAGACCTCCTTCGGTCTGGGTGTTGCGGTTATCGTTGTTCAGCTGCTGACTGTGCCGCTGAACCAGCTGATCTTCCAGCACGTTCTGAAAGAAGGTGCTCTGGTTGAAGGCGTTGACCTGACCTTCCTGGGCTACATCACCTACATCGGTGTTATCGCTGCGGTTGTACAGATTCTGGAAATGTTCCTTGATAAGTACGTGCCAGCGCTTTACAACGCTCTGGGTGTGTTCCTGCCACTGATCACCGTTAACTGTGCGATTCTGGGTGCGTCCCTGTTCATGGTACAGCGTGACTACGACTTCGGTGAATCCGTGGTTTATGGCGTAGGCGCGGGTGTGGGCTGGATGCTGGCCATCGTTGCACTGGCAGGTATCCGTGAAAAGCTTAAGTACAGCGACGTGCCTCCGGGCCTGCGCGGGCTGGGCATCACCTTTATCACCGTTGGACTGATGTCTCTTGGCTTCATGTCCTTCTCCGGTGTCCAGCTGTAAGGAGTTAGATTAATGGGAAGTGAACAGATCATACTGTTGGGCGTAGCCCTGTTTACAGTGATCGTACTTGCTCTGGTTCTGGTTATCCTGGCCGCCCGCTCCAAGCTGGTGAACAGTGGTGATGTAACCATTCATATCAATGACGATCCTGAAAAGAGCATCACCGTGCCAGCGGGCAGCAAGCTGCTGCAGACTCTGGCCGGTAACGGCGTGTTCCTGCCATCCGCCTGTGGCGGTGGTGGTACCTGTGCCCAGTGTAAGTGTCAGGTTCTGGAAGGCGGCGGTGAAGCCCTGCCTACCGAAGAACCACACTTCACCCGTGGTGAGCTGCGTGAAGGCTGGCGTCTGTCCTGCCAGGTAGCTGTTAAGCAGGACATGCACATCGAAGTTGAAGAAGAGCTGTTCGGCGTTAAGAAGTGGGAATGCGAAGTTGTTTCCAACGATAACGTGGCTACCTTCATCAAGGAACTGGTTCTGAAGCTGCCGGAAGGCGAGAACGTAAACTTCCGTGCCGGTGGTTATGTTCAGCTGGAAACTCCGGTTCACACTGTAAACTACAAAGATTTCGATATCGGCGAAGAGTACCGTGGCGACTGGGACAAGTTTAACCTGTGGCAGTACACCTCCAAGGTGTCTGAGCCGGTTATCCGTGCCTACTCCATGGCTAACTATCCGGAAGAAAAGGGTCTGCTGAAGTTCAATATCCGTATTGCTTCACCACCTCCGGGCATGGACGTACCTCCAGGCCAGATGTCTTCCTACGTATTTAGCCTGAAGCCAGGCGACAAGATCACCGTATACGGACCGTTTGGTGAGTTCTTCGCCAAGGAAACCGAGAACGAAATGGTCTTCGTTGGTGGGGGTGCAGGTATGGCGCCTATGCGTTCCCATATCTTCGACCAGCTGAAGCGTCTGAGCTCTACCCGTAAGATCTCTTTCTGGTACGGTGCCCGTTCCCTGCGTGAAGCCTTCTACGTGGAAGAATTCGACCAGCTGGCCGAAGAAAACCCGAACTTCACCTGGCATCTGGCTCTGTCCGATCCTCAGCCTGAGGACAACTGGACCGGTAAGACTGGCTTCATCCATAACGTGTTGCTGGAAAACTACCTGAAAGATCACGCTGCTCCTGAAGATTGTGAGTTCTACATGTGTGGACCTCCGATGATGAACGCAGCGGTTATCAAGATGCTCGAAGATCTGGGCGTTGAGAAAGAGAACATCCTGCTGGACGACTTTGGCGGTTAATCGCTGAATTCTCCGGGATTCTCAAGAAAGGGTCGGCTTTTTGCCGACCCTTTTTTTTATCTCCCTAAGATAGAGGAGGGCAGGGCTACACTGACCCTAAGCCGGTATCTTACAAGGAGGTTTTCCATGGGCTTGAAAGCACAGTTTCAACAGGCGCAGTCTGTATATCAGCAGGTTATACATAATGAAGGCAGCGCCGGTAAGGCCTTTGTGGAAGCGGTTAAGTCCTTTTTAGGTTTTAAGGTTGGTATCGCTAAAGGCGAAAAGCATATTCCGCCGGTGAGCTATAAGGCTGGAGACGAGGAAGTTTCCGGCGTCAAACCCTGGGAAGAGAAATCCGTCTCCGCTGTTGAACCGGAGGCAAAAAGTCAGACTTCCAACGCTGTGCGTTATACTCCCAACCAAACCAATCCTTATGCCTCGGATCAACTGGATGGCATCAGTGATACCCCAGATGAAGTGGACCCATTTGATGGTGAAGATGTGGTGTACAGCCGCCAGCCAGATGAAACCAATTACGAAAATACGGTTGCGGTCTCCATGCTGGAAACCATCGTTGATTCCATGCCTGCCGATCAGGCGGCGAAGACCTTTGCAACCTATCTTAGAGATGAAAATAAACAAAATGGTGGCCAATATCTGAATGGCGAGCAGGTTCAGGATATACTGTCTTCCTTTCAAGCAGCATACACTGGTTCAGGTAATACTCTGGCTCCGGACACTATGGCCAAACTGGAAGATGCGGCGCGAACCGTACTGTTTGAGCCTGTCGTTGAGCACCTTCTGACCCAGATTTTCTTCGATAAGCAGGGCGAGCTTGATGCCTTCAGTGATGAACTGAAGTTCCTTGCAGCCAAACCCGGTCGTATGGAAGAGGCTGTTGATCGTCTGTGCCATGATGTACTGGCTCAGCGTAAACTGGATAACAATCCTGAGGCCATGAGCAAGATCACCAACCTGCTTAATCAGCGTTTGGCTGCTGACAACCAGACTCTGGAACACCCGGATGTTCTGGAACCATTCAACGAACTGCATATGGAAATGATGGCCCGCTACGGTGGTTCTGAATAACAGGCAGTACCGGCCACAAGGCAGTGGCTCATGACACTGCCTTCATCTGACTGTACAATTCCGCCCGATCGTTTTTACCAAAAGGGCATCTCCTTGTTTCAGCGCATTTTCCTTACCGCTGTCGCTCTCTGCGCAGTTGTTCTTGGTATCTATTATTTTGATTTACTAAAAGCCCCGACGATTCACGATGCCAACGGTCGCACCATGGGGACGACCTGGTCAGCACGTTATGTTCTGGACGAACAGACCGGCAAGGCTACCCCGGAGCAGGCCAAAGCTGCTATCGATCAGGCTCTGGAAGCGGTGAATCAGTCGATGTCAACTTATATTCCCGATTCCGAGCTAATGTCTCTCAATGACCGCCCGGTCAACACGCCCGTGAAGGTGAGTGATGAGCTGTTCCGCATGGTGGAGCAGGCTGATCATGTCTCCCGCCTGTCCGGTGGAGCTTACGATGTCACTGCCGGTAATCTGGTGAACCTCTGGGGTTTTGGCAGTGTTGATGGTCAGGCTGAAACCGGCAGTGAACAGTCTCTGCCTGAGCAGGTGAACGAGCATTCCCAGGCCGCTTTTCAGGAGTGGATGGCAAAAGGCCGCGTAGCCACTGTTCCTGCTGCAGACGCCATTGCCGGTGCGAAACAGAATACGGGCTTTCAATCACTGATTTTGGATCAGGAAAACCGTACAATCACCAAAACCAAGCCCGTCTTTATCGATCTTTCCTCTATTGCCAAAGGCTATGGTGTGGATCGAGCGGCCAAAGCCCTCGAGCAGCTTGGTATTACCAGTTATATGGTGGAAGTCGGTGGTGAGATTCGTCTGCGTGGACACAAGCCTGACGGTAAAGGCTGGAGGATAGCGGTTCGCGAACCGGTATTGGAACAAGGTATTAATACCATCGTCAGTCTGGATAATCGGGCTATTGCCACGTCCGGTGATTACCTCAATTATTACGAGGTGGAAGGCGTACACTTCTCCCACCTGATTGATGCCCGTACCGGTTACCCGGAACAGCATCGTCTGGCTTCAGTAGCTGTAATCGCCGATGAAACCAGTCTGGCTGATGCCTATGCCACGATGTTTATGATCCTCGGTGAGAAAGAGGGTATGAGAGTGGCCAAAGAGCAGGGGATTGATGCCTATTTTATCTATCATACGGATAACGGCTTCACATCTTCATCAACCGGTAACTTTGACAGCTATCGCGTTGATAAATAAATGATTTCCTCTCCACAGGCAGTTCTGTGGAGACCTCACTTACAGATATGATCAGGAGTGCTGCCATGACGGTCATGCTTTTAACATTCGGACTTCTTCTGCTGATCATTGCTGGCATGTCTGTCGGCGTGATTTTTGCCAACAAGCCTATCAAAGGCTCCTGTGGTGGTTTGGGTAATCTGGGCCTGAAAGACAGCTGCCCAATCTGCGGTGACGAAAACAAGAACGTGCTGCCAAAGGGCAGCGAAGATCTGTTTTACGATGCCGCTGCGTCTGTTAAGCCGTAAATTATTACCGCACATCCATAAAACAGGCCGGAATTCCGGCCTGTTTTACTTTATGGCTAATACATTGCTTGGGCACGCATTTGATCCAACACCCGTTTATGAGCGTTGGCAGCCATATTTCCATTCTTGACCATCTGATTCGTGAGGGTCGTATCAGCGCCAGCCTGGTCGAAGATTTCAGGCAATTCTGTTACATCTTCTTTTCTTAGTTCTTCCACCTTGCTGAAACTGGAGAACATCTGCTCACTGCGCTCTGAGAAAAGTAAAGCGCTCCAGGGCCAGTTATCCATGTTTTCCGGATAATCCGGTGATACCATCGGCTGCCCTGAAAATGCGAGTAACAGTGCAGATAACGATTCCAGCACCTCCAGATTGTCAGCTCCGGGATTATCAGCCTTTATAGGAACAGCAAAGTTCTGGAATCCTAACCGGAATAGCCGCATTTGCTGTGAGTTTAGGGTCTGACCACTTGCTGGCTGAACATCGTATAAAAGTTTTATGATGGTTTCTGGCACTTTTTTATGTTCGACAGGATCATTCTTATGATTGGGATCAATGCTGCTGTCTACGCCCAGAACAGTCCTGAGTAGTGCAAGTTCTCCATATTCCGAGAAGGTATATTCCTTCAGAAGCGAATCCACAGGTGCCGTGCGCATATTTTTCGGCAGACGTTTATTCATCATTGAGGCCAGTGAAGAGGGCAGACTTTCTACGCTCTTTGTCCATTTATGTCTGGCCCGGAGCAGTGGCTGCCATTGGCCCCTGATCGTCGTCATTGAAGTAATAATTTGGTTTTGGTAACTGTCGTAAGGGCTTGACAGAATATCATGGATTTGGAAGGCCAGTTGCGTCAGCATATAAGCATTCAGCGCTTTCTGGTGCGCTGGTTCTGACGCTGTTTTTCTGTAAATCCATGCACCAATTTCCCAAATGGCCAAAGCCTTTTCGAGATTCATATCAAGTATGGCTAACGGGTCTAGTCCGGGGGTATCCGAAGTGGTATCAAACACCCTTGGCATCACCATTCGCGCCTGTAGGGTGTATTGATCGTTTTCTGAAAGACCGGGAAAT
This sequence comes from Parendozoicomonas haliclonae, assembly GCF_900174585.1. GTDB lineage: Bacteria > Pseudomonadota > Gammaproteobacteria > Pseudomonadales > Endozoicomonadaceae > Sansalvadorimonas > Sansalvadorimonas haliclonae. The sequence continues at coordinate 373,592 of NZ_FWPT01000005.1, forward strand.
AGTGCACTATCGGGCCGCACGCTTTCGTGTTTAAGCGTCAGTTTTTGAAGCATGAGGCCGCTTTCATCTACGTCATCCTCAGTGCTGGTAGCAGAAGTGGGAGTAACCTCTGATGATGGCTTCTTCAAGTTCGGTTTCACTGCAGGAGGCTTTGGCCTTGGCGGCTTCCTTTTCGCCGGAACGGGCTGTTCAGACTTCGTTAAAACTGGACTGCTAGGTGGAGCTTGCGGGGTAGCCTCTTCAAGGGAGTCAGTCACCATTTCTTCATCATTTAGCTCACCATCTGCGCTGACTGTAGAAGAACGCTTGTCGTTTGAGTCAGGGAGTCTTGGAGGAGGGTAGTCGGGTACTCCAGAGTTGACTGGCATCTGGCTGGGCGTTGGTGAATCGTCCATGGGCTCTTCATCAGAATGGTGCGATCCACCATTGCTGGTGTTTTCGATACTACCCGATAGATTCAGCTGTCCATCACCGCCATCCTGACCCTTTACATAGCCCACCATGATACCGGCCAGTTGATGTTGTGACAGCCGGTTACCCTTCTGGCTCTGCATTGAACTGTGTGATTCCCTATAGGGTTTAGGTTTTGGCGGCGGTTCTTTCTTCTTTGTTTTTTCGACTCCTTCACCAGCAGGTTCTTGTTGTTCAGGTTGAGGCTCTTTGCTCTTCTTATCCCGCTTAAGGGTTCCTACAGCTTTTGTAAGTTTTTGAACCCCCTTACTGTCTTTAAACTTTCCAAGCAAACTCCTCGGTTCTGAAACATTAATCGCTGATGCCCCACCAGTCCCTGAACTTCCGTGTTGTTGATCTCCCTGTGCTGGTGCTCCGGCCCCCGACTTACTGAAAGTAGTTGCATCTTTTGTCCCGTCATTTTCCATCGACCGGGCTAGAGGCATGAATGCCATTTGAATAATGAGTACCAAACCGAGAGAACTAATAAACCTTGTACTACAGTGCATAAGCTTTGGTTCTTGGGATGATCGTTTCATGGTCTTTTGAATTTGTTGTAGGAACGAAAGCACAGATAATAGACAACCCTGCGTAACGCGCTGTTTTTCTAACACTGAGTGCGATCTCCCCCTATCAACCGGCCTCTGGGGTATGACACGCCCTGACCATATCGTTACAATAAAGAGAAGAATACGAACACTGCCTGTCGCGATGGTTTTGACAAACGCCTTCGAGGTTTTGAAGCAGTTGTTGATGTTAAGGATCGAGCGAAGGATAAAGAAAATGGGCATCACGAACTACGATCTGATTATTTTGGGGAGCGGCCCGGCTGGCGAAGGCGCGGCCATGAGTGCAGTGAAGCAGGGGAAACGTGTCGCCGTCGTCGAACAGAAGCGGGTGGTTGGCGGTAACTGTACCCATCTGGGTACCATTCCTTCCAAGGCTCTGCGTCATGCGGTGATGCAGATTTACAACTTCAATAACAACCCTATGTTCCGGGAAATTGGTGAGCCACGCTGGTTCAGCTTTCCGAATGTTCTGAAAAATGCTTATGACGTTATCAATAAGCAGGTTGGCTCCCGTACCGGCTACTACTCCCGTAACCGTATCGCCATGTACTTCGGTACCGGCAGCTTTGTTGATGAAAATACCATTGAGGTGGTTGAGCACTCCGGTAATGTTGAACGTCTGGCTGCCAAGCATATCCTGATTGCCACCGGTTCCCGTCCTTATCGTCCGTCCGGCGTAGACTTCGGTCATCCCCGTATCTACGACAGTGACACCATCCTGCAGCTGAACCACACTCCGCGCCGGATTATTATTTACGGAGCCGGTGTTATCGGCTGTGAGTACGCCTCCATCTTCTCCAGCCTGGGTGTGCTGGTTGATCTGATTGATACCCGTGACCGCTTGCTGTCCTTCCTGGATAAGGAAGTGTCGGACGCGCTGAGTTACCACCTCCGAAACAATAATGTGATCATCCGTCACAATGAGGAATACCAGAAGATCGAAGGCACCGAGAATGGTGTCGATCTGTATCTGAAATCCGGCAAGGTGATTAAGGCTAACGCTCTGTTGTGGGCTAATGGCCGTACTGGTAATACTCAGGAGCTGGGGCTGGAAAATATTGGTCTTGAGGCCGATGGCCGTGGCCAGCTGAAGGTCAACGACCTGTACCAGACCGAAGTCGATAATGTCTATGCCGTTGGTGATGTCATTGGTTGGCCAAGTCTGGCCAGCGCCTCCTACGATCAGGGCCGATTTGCCGCCAGCAATATCTGCGGAGTTACGCCAGTCACTACCCTGAGCAGTGTTCCGGCCGGTATCTATACCATTCCGGAAATCAGTTCACTGGGCCGAAATGAGGAAGAGCTGACCCGCGATGCGGTGCCTTATGAAGTCGGTAAAGCCTTCTTCTCCCGTCTGGCCCGTGCCCAGATTACCGGAGAGACGGCCGGCATGCTGAAAATCCTGTTCCATCGAGATACTCTGGAAGTGCTGGGCATTCACTGTTTCGGTGACCAGGCCTCCGAGATTGTTCATATCGGTCAGGCCATTATGGAACAGCCGGAAGGGCAGAACACTCTGCGCTACTTCCTTAACACTACCTTCAACTATCCGACCATGGCCGAAGCCTACCGGGTTGCAGCTCTTGATGGTATGAACCGTCTGGGCTGATTCCTCTCTGGCAGGTACCTATCCATGTACCTGCCGGCTTTACTTGCCTTTCCTCCCCGAAGATTCCAGCTAATCTGTCTGTAAAATGGCAGGGGGAAGACATGGCCGCAGAACAAAGAATGATAAGACATTCCGGGTTTATTCTGGCCGTTGCCGGAGCCGCTGTCGGATTGGGTAACATCTGGCGCTTTCCCTATATGGCCGGGGAGAATGGCGGCAGCGCCTTTCTGCTGTTTTATCTGCTGTTTGTACTGTTGCTGGGCATTCCGGCCATGGCCGCTGAAATTCTGGTGGGTCGGGCAGGGCGGTCAACGCCAACAGTCAGCCTGAGGGCATTGGCCAAGCAAGGCAACGGTTCCTGGGCCTGGGAAAAGGTTTCCCTGATCGGCATGCTCGCAGCATTGATGGTGCTGTCTTTCTATTCCGTGGTTGCCGGGTGGGGAGGGTATTACCTGACCCAAACCCTTAGTGGTGGCCTTGATTTTCAAAACGCACAACAACTCGGTAGTTTTTTTGATAGTTTTCTCGCCAAACCCCATCTCTTAATCCTGTTTCACAGCCTGTTTCTGATCATCACACTCTCGATTAACGGCCAGCCGGTCGCTAAAGGTCTGGAACGTCTTAATGCGTTTTTGATGCCACTGCTCTATGGGCTGCTCATCGTACTGGTGATCTATGGCAGTGGCTTCCCCGGTTTCAGCCACGCTATTGATTACCTGTTTTCTCCGGACTGGCAGAACATCAATATGGGTGTTCTTATTGAAGCCATGGGCCATGCCTTTTTTACATTGGCTGTCGGAGCCTGCTGTCTAATGGCTTATGGTGCCTATATGCCGGCCAAACAATCCATACTGGGGGCCGTGTTTATTGTGGTGATTCTGGATCTGATTGTTTCACTGCTTGCCGGGGTTGCCACATTTACTATTGTGTTCAGCGATGGCCTTGATCCGGCCAGTGGCCCGGGTCTGATATTTATTACTCTTCCCAAAGCACTCAACGCCATGCCCTATGGCGATATTGTTCTGCCGCTGTTCTTTATTCTGTTTGTCATTGCCACTTGGACTTCTTCCGTCAATCTGGCGGAGCCACTGGTTGCATCTACCGCCACACGGCTGGGAGTGGGGCGTGGTATGGCATCTGTGGTCGTTGGTTTTGTCGTTTGGTGTCTTGGATTAATTCCCGCACTTTCGTTTAATCTCTGGAGCGGTGTATCCATCGCCGGCCATGGGCTGTTTGATCTCTGGACCGGCTTTGCCACCAATATCCTGCTGCCGGTTACCGCATTGTTAATTCTGGTTTTTGTCGGCTGGGTGGTGCCTTGGGGAACGGTTGCGGAACAGCTGGGCTTTAAAACAAATAACGGTGGGACTATGGAGGGAATGTTTAGGCTTCTGTTCCGTTTTATTGCCCCGGGAATGGTTCTGACAATCTTTGTGTTTGGCTTACTCTCTTGAGCCGCCGGCCTGCTGGATCCAGCGCCGGTTATACCAGATAACCAGGCAGGCCAGCGATGCCAGTGCCCGTTGGCCGACCTGAATGATCCAGACTGCGATCAGTCCGTACTGAAAGCCACCCACGGCCAGAGCGGTGAGTGGCAGACCAATCAGCCACAAGGTGCTGATACGCAAAATCATTACGGTCTTATTGCTTCCCGTACCCAGCAAAGCCTGAGTGAGGACCAGAGCAGCGCTATCGACAATCATGCCGATACCAACCAACTGCAATGGCAACCGAGCCTGTTCAATGAGGGGACTGGTGCTCGGTAAAAACAGCGACAAAACCAACTCAGGGAATACTATTAATGGCAAACTGAGAATCGTAAGCACGATCACAGCTACCATCACTACCTCCAATCCCCAGCGGAAAGCCTGCTCCGTCTGATTCGCACCAAGCGCCTGATTGATCAATGTTGTCGCCGCCATACCCAGACCAATTCCCGGCAAAATCAGCAACAACGAGATATTCACCAAAATATGGCTGATCGCCATGGCCTCACTGCTGATCCACGCAATCAGCCAGAACAGCAGGGCGGTTCCCAGCGCAAACAGTGTTTGCTGGGCAGAATCAGGCCAGGCTTTACGAATCAAAGGCTTGGAGTGGGTTGTTCCGGGAGTTTTCAGATGTAGGTCATGATGGTTTGAAAATCTTTTCACCTGCAGGGTATTGGCCAGCACACCACAATACATGGCAATCACCGTACCTGCAGCAGCTCCGGCCAGACCAATACCAGCAAAATTCCCAATGCCGAATATCAATTGATAACTCAGCAGGGCATTAATGATATGAACCCCGACCAGAATCTTTAAATAACTCATCGGATGGCGGCAACCATTCCAGAAACCGCGATAGGTCAGCAGCATCATGCCCGCGGGCAGGCTGATAATCCGTAGCTGGAAGTATTCAGCAGCATAATCAGCGACTTCAGGGCTGATATCAAACAACCGCACCAGGTAAGGAGAGAACAGTACCAGCAATATCGTGATCGGAATACCTGCTACAAAGGCCAGGCGAATACCTTTGCCCACCGGATCGAGCAGCTTGTTTCGGCGACCGGCACCACAATCCCGGGCAACACTGGACTGCACCGCCACGGAGAGACCACTGATCAAGGCAAAGCAGACAAAAATGGCATAGTTCGCCGTTGCCACTGCAGCCAACTGGACTTCACCCAACCGGCCGATCATGGCGGTATCCACCAAATTGATCAGACTCTGTGACAGCATCCCTCCGGTAATCGGCAAAGCCAGCCGGGCAATCATCTGCAGGCGTAGTCTGCGTGATGCCGGAGGACTGTTCAGTCTGCCAATATCCAGTTGCTGCACAAATGCTCCATCAAGGAAAAACGAAGGGCGAAAAGAGGCGGTATTGTAATGCTTCTTTATAAAATGCGGGAGAGAACGTGTGTAACTGCTTAATGTTCCTACAGATGCCCTTATGGATGCGATCCATAAGGGCATCACAGATTTAGGCAGGATTATAATCCAGTACCGGCATCAGCCAGCGTTCGGCTTCTTCAAGGCTCCAGCCTTTACGGGCAGCATAACTTTCCACCTGATCCTTTTGAATCTTGCCGATGGCAAAGTAACGGGAATCAGGATGAGAGAAGTACCAGCCACTGACCGCAGCAGTCGGCCACATGGCAAAGTGCTCAGTCAGCGAAACGCCAATTGCCTGCTCTGCATCCAGTAGCCGGAACAGTGTCGCTTTCTCAGTGTGATCCGGGCAGGCCGGATAACCGGGTGCAGGGCGGATACCGGCGTACTTCTCCTTAATCAATGCCTCATTATCCAGAGCTTCATCAGCGGCATAGCCCCAATACTGGGTACGCACCTGCAGATGCATATATTCCGCCAGAGCTTCAGCCAACCGGTCAGCCAGCGCCTTCACCATAATGCTTTGATAATCGTCGTGCTGTTCTTCAAAGGCTTTGGCCATCTCCTCTGCACCAATACCGGCCGTCACCACAAAGCCGCCAATATAATCATCCTGTTGACCTTTCGGCGCGACAAAATCAGCCAGACTGTGATTCGGCTTGCCATCCGGCTTCAGGGTTTGCTGGCGGAGATGGTGGAGCAGGGTGGTAGTGCCATCCGTTTCGGTCACCTCAATATCATCCCTGTTCACCTGACTGGCAGGCCAGAAACCAATCACTGCCTTGGCCTTGATCTCATTACTGGTTTCCAGACGATCGAGCATGGCATTGGCATCACGGAACAGCTTGACCGCTTCTTCGCCGACGACTTTGTCTTCCAGAATCTTCGGATATTTGCCGTGCAGATCCCAGGAGATAAAGAACGGCGTCCAGTCGATATAATCACGCAGCTCTTTCAGACTGATATCATCAAAGACTCTTGTACCGGTAAAGGCCGGCTTCGGAGGCTGATAACCGGTCCACTCAATAGGTGTGACTTTGTTATCGAGTTCAGCAAAAGGTACGCGCTGGGCATTGGGACGACGCTTGCCGTGGCGTTCCCGGATCTTGATATATTCCTCTTTAATCGCGGCAACAAAAGGAGGCTTGAGCTCCTTGCTGATCAGATTGGTTGCCACACTGACACTACGGGAAGCGTCCGGTACATAGACGACCTGATCATTTTGATACTGCTGCTCAATCTTCACCGCAGTATGGGCTTTCGAGGTGGTCGCACCGCCGATCATCAACGGGATATGGAAATCCTGACGCTGCATCTCCCGGGCCAGATGTACCATTTCGTCCAGTGATGGAGTGATCAGACCGGAAAGACCGATAATATCGACATTCTCCTCCCGGGCCGTTTTCAGAATGGTTTCCGCCGGAACCATCACACCAAGATCAATCACTTCATAGTTATTGCACTGCAAGACGACACCGACAATATTCTTACCGATATCGTGAACATCGCCTTTCACTGTGGCCATCAGAATCTTGCCCTTGGCCTGGGTCATGCCGCCTTTTTCTGCTTCAATAAACGGCACCAGATGGGCAACTGCCTGCTTCATAACCCGGGCGCTTTTCACCACCTGGGGCAGGAACATCTTGCCTTCACCGAACAGGTCACCGACGACGTTCATGCCATCCATCAAAGGTCCTTCAATCACTTCGATAGGACGGCTCGCCTCCAGACGGGCTTCTTCGGTGTCTTCAACAATATAGGTGTTGATCCCTTTTACCAGCGCATGTTCGATACGCTTAACGACCGGCAGTGAACGCCACTCGTTGTCTTCTTTTTTGCCCTGACTCTGGCCATCACCACGGAAACTGTCGGCCACCGCCAGAAGCTGTTCTGTCGCTTCATCACTGCGGTTAAGCACAACATCCTCAACCGCGTCTTTCAGTGTCTGAGGAATATCTTCATAGATAGCCAGCTGACCGGCATTCACAATACCCATCGACAGGCCAGCTTTGATCGCGTGATAGAGAAACACCGCGTGGATGGCTTCCCGTACCGGATTGTTACCACGGAATGAGAAGGAGACGTTACTGACACCGCCGGAGGTCATGGCATGGGGCAGATTGTCCCGGATCCATTCGCAGGCCTGGATAAAATCAACGGCGTAGTTGTTGTGCTCTTCGATACCGGTGGCCACAGCAAAGATATTCGGGTCGAAAATAATATCTTCCGGTGGGAAGTTCAGCTCATTAACCAGAATTTCATAAGAGCGCTTACAGATTTCTCTCTTGCGCTCAAACGTGTCTGCCTGACCGGTTTCATCAAACGCCATCACCACCACAGCTGCGCCATAGCGCATACAGCGGCGGGCATGAAAGCGAAACTGCTCTTCGCCTTCCTTCAGGCTGATGGAGTTAACGACGCCTTTACCCTGAATACATTTCAGGCCGGCTTCAATCACTTCCCACTTTGAGGAATCGATCATCACCGGTACCCGGGAGATATCCGGCTCGGAGGCGATCAGGTTCAGGAAGCGAGGCATGGCAGACAGGGCATCGAGCATGCCCTCATCCATATTGATATCAATAATCTGGGCGCCGTTCTCAACCTGCTCTCGAGCTACATCCAGTGCGGTATCGTAATCCTCTTCCAGAATCAGGCGCTTAAAGCGTGCGGAACCGGTGACGTTACAGCGTTCGCCGACATTCACAAACAGGGAATCCCGAGTAATGGTAAACGGCTCAAGGCCGCTCAACCGGCAGGCCACTTCCGGATTCGCTTTCTGGCGAGGCTTCACGCCCTCAACACGGTCAGCAATGGCTTTGATATGGGCAGGAGAGGTGCCGCAACAGCCGCCAATAATATTCACCAGCCCTGAGTCGGCAAATTCCCCGACAATCTCGGCCATCTGCTCCGGTGTTTCATCATACTCACCGAACTCGTTCGGCAGACCGGCATTCGGGTGCGCACTGACATAGCAGGTGGCAATCCGGGACATCTCTTCAATATAAGGACGCAGTTCGGTGGCACCGAGGGCGCAGTTCAAACCGATACTGATCGGCCGGGCATGGCGCAGAGCATTGTAAAAAGCTTCCGTTGTCTGACCGGAAAGGGTTCGGCCAGACGCGTCGGTGATGGTGCCGGAGATCATAATCGGCAGCTCATAACCGAGCTCTTCATAAACCTCTTGTACACCAAAAATCGCAGCTTTGGCGTTCAGGGTGTCGAAGATCGTTTCAATGAGAATGAAATCAACGCCACCTTCAATCAGGGCATGGGTGGCTTCCTTATAATTCTCCACCAGTTCATCAAAGCTGACATTACGATAACCGGGATCATTTACATCCGGGGAGATAGAAGCGGTACGGCTGGTTGGGCCAAGTACCCCGGCGACATAGCGAGGAATACCGGTTTGCTGCTCGACCATCTGCGCAGCCTTAACGGCCATGCGGGCGGCTTCCCGGTTAATCTCGGGCACCAGCTCTTCCATGCCATAGTCGGCCATGGAGATACGGGTGGCATTAAAGGTGTTGGTTTCAACAATATGGGCACCGGCCTCAAAGTAAGCCTGATGGATGCCGGTGATAATGTCGGGTTGGGTCAGCACCAGCAGGTCGTTATTGCCTTTCAGATCAGAAGGCCAGTCGGCAAAGCGTTCCCCACGATAATCAGCTTCCTCAAGCTTATGGCCCTGGATCATGGTTCCCATGGCCCCATCCAGAATCAAAATGCGTTGATTCAGTGCGTCTTGAAAGGCTTGTAAACGCTGCTCGCGGTTCATGCGTGGAGTTTCCTGCTTATTATCGCTATGGTCACAGGGCGCTTTCTTCTTGGAAAAATAAAAACGGCCACTTCGTGCTCTTTAACACTTGCGACCGTATTTTATCAGAACCCGCGAATTGAAAGGAGAGGCGATAAGTAATTAACGCCAGACCTTATGAAGCTTCGCCCTGGGATTTCTCGCCAACAGAACTTCATTGCTCTCTTTCAAAGCAGCGGTATTGCCTTTGCGGGCATTTCGATTCATATACTGAGTCAGTTCACCATTGGTCATCAGCTTCGGATTGGTGCAGACGGCCCGGGCCTCTTTCTTGGTAATGGTGTTCTGCTCATACAGTGAGCTGCTGGCATAGCTGCTGATCGAGCTGGTCGATGGGGATTTCAGCGTCGGGATTTTGCTTCCCTTCGGGACAGAAATCTTACGAATATTGCGCTGAAAGGCATACCGAACTTCACCACTGGTATTCCGGTTCTTTTCGGAAACCGGAGCAGCGTTCAAATGAATATCCGTATGCCTTCTGCCGAAATGAGCCTTAACCATGGTCAATCCCTCCCCATAAACAGGTCTGATAAGGCTAAGAATAGGGAGGGATACGCTGCCGGTCTGTAAGACCTTAGACGGGTCAGACTAAAGGCTGAGGCGGCCTTTCCCCCCCTGATTAAACCGCCACACCCCGTTTGCTATGACCGTTCATAATCAGGGCTGATATGCCCAGAGCCATAAGCAACAGGGTGCACATCAGGCTGGCAAGAGGCAGGGTGTTGTCCAAAACCATCAGACCGGCACAATAACTCACGGCACTGGCCACAATCATTTCAAGGAAAAACAGCATACCGGCACCGGTTCCGGCATGATGATCCAGATGAGCCAGCGCTCTGGCCTGGCAACCGGGCAAAAACAGTCCCAGCCCGATTTCATATATCACAATACCCGTTACAAACCCGGAAACGGACATTCCGCCTGTGAGCAGGGCGGTTAACAGGGCCACTCCCGCGCCCAGAAACATAATGATCCAGGCCAGCAGATGCGTGCGATTATGCCCCAGCGTGTCGGTCACCTTGCCAGCACCGGCACTGGCCAGAATGTAGGCCCCCATAACCAGACCAAAGATGATGCCATAGTTGCGGGGGCTGATCTCAAAACCAGCAATCAGCACAAAAGGCGCGCCCACAACAAACACAAAGGCCCCGGCAAAGGCCAGGGAAGCCGACAGGGCTGGCGTCATATAGCGCCGGTCTTTCATTAATATCGTAAAGCCTGCCAAAGTCTCCTTCAGACCAGCCTCACTGTTAAAGCGATCCTGTCCGGGCAATAGTCGTACGGCCAACATGGTCAGAACGGCCATAATCATCATCAGCACAAAGCTGGCATGCCAGTCCCAGATCTGCTGGAGAATGCCACCAATACTGGGCGCAACCATAGGAGCAACCATCATGGTTGCGCCAATCATGCCCAGAATGCGGATATCCTGTTCGCCTTTGTAAATATCACGGGCAATCACTCGGGAAAGGGCAGTACCGAAGCAGCCAAAAACAGCCTGAATCAGCCGGGCAGCTATAAAGACATGGATTGAGTCAGTCACAAGAATCACTGCAGTCGCCAGCAGAAACAGGGTATATCCCCCAAGCAGGGTGCGGCGATGCCCAAATCGCTCAGAGAGTGGGCCGACAATCAGCATGGAGATAGCAAAACCCAGCATAAAAATGCTGACCGTCCACTGTGACATCTCTGCCGTAGTGTGGAATGCATCCGTGATCGCGGGCAGAGAGGGGGTGAACAGATCAATGGACATCGGGCCGATCATGGCGCATAGCACCAGAATCAGAAAGACCAGTCGAGGCTGTTTGACAGGATCCAGTTGGTACAACAGAAACTCCAGCTTGGGCAAAAGGCGGGCAAGGATAGGAGATGAGAATAGGTATGCACACTGTGGTTAGTACGTATATTTACATATCAAAGAACAAACTGTGGGACTGATTCAGGGAACCGGCTACCAGAAAAGCGAGATAACCTGCTGATATCATTCTGTTACAGGGAATGGAAAGCTATTCCCGACTAATCAACTAGGGCTTTTATGAGAGCGTCTATGGGCGTAGAATCCAACCCATAATCAACACGGGAATTGCGATTTTGAGTACTCCTGAACCAGTTATCGATTTCACCGAAGGTGCCCAGACCTACCTGACCGAACTGCTGTCCAAGCAGAATGTTGAAGGTATTGGTGTGCGTATGTTCGTCTCCAGCCCGGGTACCCCCCATGCCGAAACCTGCCTCGCTTACTGCAAGCCTGGTGAGGAGAAAGAAGGGGACGTTTCCATGTCCCTGAACGGATTCACTGCCTGGATTGAGCATGACAGCGTGCCATTCCTTGAAGACGCGACTGTCGATTATTCCGCTGACAAGATGGGCGGCCAGCTCACCATCAAGGCACCGAATGCCAAGATGCCGAAAGTCACCGAAGACAGCACTGTTGATCAGAAGATCAATTACTATCTGGCTATGGAAATCAATCCAAGTCTGGCTGCCCATGGTGGTCAGGTACGTTTGGTAGAAATGGATGATGAAGGTTTCGCCATTCTGCAGTTTGGCGGTGGCTGCCAGGGTTGCGCCAGTGTCGATCTGACCCTGAAAGATGGTGTCGAGAGAACCTTGATGTCTCACATCCCGGAGCTGAAAGGTGTTCGTGATGTGACTGACCACACCAATCGTGAAAATGCTTATTACAAGTAAAAGCTACTCATAATAAGCCATAAAAAAGCCAGGACTAGCCCTGGCTTTTTTGTATACAAAATTTGGTGTTCCATTGTTTATTTGTTGTCAGAGGAGCGTTCCTCATCTGGAATAGAAACATCAAACGGCAAGCCTCGTCGTAATACAATCTGGCTGAAATAAAGATTGATGGCCTGGGAAGTATTGAGCCCCAGTTGTTTAAGTATGTCTTCAGCGTCTTGTTTCAGACTCTCATCAATTCTTGCGCGAACAGTCGTTTGCTTGGCCAAAATAGCGCTCTCTCATTACATTCATAAAATCCGTTAACAGCTATTATGGCTGAGCACGGGAAGATTCAAAAGCAGGGATAGGAGAGAAGGGGAGAATAACTTGAAAAAAACAGGCCTGAATCCCCGGATAGGAATTCAGGCTCACATCTGTCATTTCACAGATTTGATTTGCTGCTTCAACTTGTCGACCAGCTTTTTGCCTTTTGGGCTCAAGCTCAGACGGAAGTAGCGGCCATCGTCTTCATGCTGAACTTTCTTCAGCAAGCCGAGGCCTGGGCGGTCATGGCGTCCTTCGCCAAGACGTTTCACACTGACGGCAATATCACTGGGAGTTCCACATTCCAGCTTGCCTTCATTAACCAGATCCGTAATGGTTTCGCCCGGATTATCTGCAACCACGAGTAGAATCTGCCATTGAATAATGGTCAGAGGGTGTTCCTGCAGAATATTTGTTAGTTTTATCAATCCTTTTAAAGTCATTGAGGTTTCCTCGCTGATTCAAATGTCGTCCGTTGACTCGTTCAAGGTATGATACAGCCTGATTCATGCAGGCAATTACCATGTCATATGCCCTTTATTATCCTGCTCGCTATTCAGGCATGGCTAAATAGTAGCCACTTTCTAAAGTAATATGCAAACATAACTGTCTATTAAATGTGTTTTTAGTCGTACGACAGGTAATAGTTTTGTAAACGCTTTAAATGTAACAGCCGATTTCAATTGTTAATTATTGGATTATTAATAACTTAACAACGTATGTAACAAGTCGTTAATTATCATTCTCAAATCACAGTTACATTTCTAATTCGGGCTTGGCATCTCTAATTTAGGCATGGCTCCCAATTTCCACCCGGTAGAATCCACGAACAACACACAAATGCGTATAATATATATTATGTTAAATTATATATTGCTTTATATATAGGAAGCTCAGGATTATCATCCGCGAGTTTTTTTGCCATGGAGTTTGGTGAATATGGCACCAACAGGACTTCCCCTTCTCGCCATCAGCGCTGTACTACTTGCCGTTGCCGGCTATCTTCTCTTTTATTCCTCAAACAGGAACAAACTGGCAGTCCATAATGAATCCCAGCCTGCCGAGGTGCGGGTAGAAACAGAGCAACACTTTCCAGAACATCGCGCCGGCTCCCTGATCCGCCAGGTCTATAACAGCCAGCAGCGTTCCGATGAGGAATGGAAATCACTAATCCGGGATATTCGGGAGCATCAGATTTATCTGGACCATGAAAGTCTCAGCCTGGTTGGTTACGGTATTCACAATCTGGACAGTCTGGCGTTAACAGCGCGTAGCAACGAGATGGTTAACTCCTCACTCCAGTTTATCAGCCGGGTGATTCCTGCGCCGGATAATGTCGACTGGTTTCTGTCTTCCGTTCCCTATGAAAGCCTGACTCCGGAGAATATCGAACTCTACGTTCAGCGTTTGCTACTGAGTGAATCGCCGGATCCGGCAGGAATGCAGACCATCAATAAGCCCACGCTGTCATTAAGCGGCCGACATCTGACGACAGATCGATTCTGTTATCGGGAGTGTCAGCTGCTCAATGGTTTTACTCTGATTGCCCAGATTTCCCGCCACTAATACGACGAAGTTATTGCGGCCGCTCCCTGAACAGCATCGCCTGGGTGTGGTCGCCCTCTTCTATTATTGCCGCTCTTATATAGCCAAGTCCTGAGAAGAATGGCAGCAGGTTGCCCTCACTCAATGCCACTGTGCAGCCACTGGCAGTCTGATCCAGATCACACAGGTCATGCACGGCTTCTAAAAGACGACGCCCGTAGCCCCTTTCCCTTAGCTCCGGATGGACGCCTACCATAGGCAACAGATAACTGTGGCTTTCCGGCAAGGTGTCGTGCAACTGTTGGATATAGGTCAGATAGTTTTCGGTACAGCGATAGCCGATAGTCATGATCATTTTTACCCGCCAGAACAACCGGGTCAGTAACTCTTCCGCCTTCTCACTGCTGCAGACAAAAGCGACACCCACCAGGCGTTCTTCATCCAACAGACCGATGACCGGCATATTCTCGGCAAAATAGAGTGTCGCCAATTCCCGGGTGCAGGCCCGGATACGCTGTTCATAGCCTTTGCGATCAGCCTCCAGAATATGTCGGAAGATCGGATCATGGCGATAGGTATGGTAAAGCAAGGAACGCACCTGCCGGGTCCAGTTGGTGTCCAGATAGCGGGTGGTGATGCCCTGACAGATTTCGGGCTCCAGAAAAAGAGTGGTCATGGTAATGCCCAGCCTTTGTTATTGTTGTTTTTGATACGGCTGTTATTGGTACTACTATTTTTGCTACTACAAGCTCTGAAGCTATCACAGAGTTCTTACCGATATCCATCTTCTACATCTCATTCTCTGAAATCGGTCACTTCTGTTATAGACTTGCCGCCATAACAGAAGCAGATGGAACGATGGAATGAGAATTGTCTCCTTTAATGCCAACAGCATCAGGACACGGCTGCATCAGATTGAAGCCATTATTGCCCGCCATGATCCGGACGTGATTGCGATTCAGGAAACCAAAGTCAGCGATGAAGAGTTTCCGGTGGAAGCGATTACGGCTCTCGGCTATCACGTAAGTTTCCATGGCCAAAAGACCCATTATGGTGTCGCCACACTGACGAAAGAGAAGCCTTTGTCCGTGATCAAAGGCTTTCCGGGTGAACCTGAAGGTCGCCAGAAGCGGATGATTATGGTGGATCTGCCCTGGCAGGGTTCCACTATTAAGGTCATCAATGGCTACTTCCCCCAAGGGGAGAATCGCGAGCATCCGGAGAAGTTTGCCAACAAAACCTGGTTTTATCAGGCGCTGCAGGATTATCTGACAGGCCAGTGCAGTGCCAGCGATCCGGTTGTGGTTCTGGGCGATTTCAATATCTCCCCACAGGATACCGATATCGGCATCGGTGCAGATAATGCCAAGCGCTGGCTGAAAACCGGCAAATGCAGCTTCCTGCCGGAAGAACGGGAATGGTACCAGCGCCTGTTGGGCTGGGGCCTGACCGATAGCTATCGTCATCTCTATCCTGACAATAGTGACCTGTTCAGCTGGTTTGATTATCGGTCCAAGGGTTTTGAGCGAGAGCCCAAACGCGGCCTGCGTATTGATCATATCCTGGTGACCCAGCCCCTGTTGGCGAACTGCTCCGCAGCTGGTGTCGACTATGAGATTCGAGGCATGGAGAAACCTTCTGACCACGCCCCTGTCTGGGTTCAGCTCTAACCCTTCCTTCTGACAACCTCCTTTATTGTTCTCTTTCAGCTGCAGTGGCTTTATGCCTCTGCAGCGAATAAACATCAACAAGTTGACGTTTACGTAAAGGGAAGCATTGTATAGACTGCTGACTAAATACAATAAAACAGCGTGTTATGCCCTACTCCATTTCTGATCTGGCCAAAGAGTTTGATGTCACCCCGCGTGCTATTCGTTTCTATGAAGAGCAAGGGCTGCTGAACCCTGAACGCCGGGGCCAGACACGTATCTACAGTCCCAGTGACCGGGTACGCCTCAAGCTGATTCTTCGCGGCAAGCGCCTTGGCTTTACCCTCGAAGAATCCCGTACCCTGTTTGAACTTTATGATCCATCTTCAGGTAATCGTCGTCAGCTGGAAACCATGCTGGAAACGATTGACCGCCACCGGACGCATCTGGCCCAGCAACTTCACGATATTCAGGTGATGATGCTGGAGCTGGATGAAGCAGAAACCCGTTGTGCCCGCGCGCTCGAAGCCGCCGGTTCAGCAGAAAATAATAAAAATATTGCATCGACAGAGGGGTAACGCATGTCTTACGCCATCAGTGAACTGAACTTCGGACTCGGTGAAACCATCGATATGTTCCGCACTCAAGTGCGCCAGTTCTGTGAGGGAGAAATTCAGCCACGGGCAGCGGATATCGATAAGGAAAACCGCTTCCCAATGGATCTTTGGGAAAAGTTCGGCGAGATGGGCCTGCTTGGCATGACCGTACCGGAAGAGTATGGCGGTCTGGGTATGGGCTACCTTGCCCATGCGGTGGTGATGGAAGAGATCAGCCGTGTCTCAGCCTCCGTGGGCCTGAGCTATGGCGCCCACTCCAACCTGTGTGTGAACCAGATCACCCTGAATGGTACGGATGCCCAGAAGCGCACCTATCTGCCAGATCTGATCAGCGGCAAAGCCGTTGGTGCTTTGGCCATGAGTGAAACCGGTGCCGGTTCCGATGTGGTCAGCATGACTCTCCATGCCGAAGATAAGGGCGATCACTTTGTGCTGAATGGCAGCAAGATGTGGATTACCAACGGCCCAGATGCCCACACCTATGTGATCTATGCCAAAACTGATCCAAGCAAGAAGGCTCATGGCATTACTGCCTTTATTGTTGAGCGTGATTTCCCCGGCTTCTCCCGCTCTCCGCATCTGGACAAGCTTGGTATGCGCGGCTCCAACACCTGCGAGCTGGTATTCGAGAATACCCCGGTACCGCGGGAAAATATCCTCGGTGAGTTGAATGGTGGCGTTAAGGTACTGATGAGCGGGCTCGACTATGAGCGCGTGGTGCTTTCCGCTGGTCCTACCGGCATTATGCAGGCCTGTATGGATCTGGTGCTGCCTTATATCCATGAACGTAAACAGTTTGGTCAGGCCATTGGCGAGTTCCAGCTGGTTCAGGGCAAGGTGGCGGATATGTACAGCACCATGAATGCCTGTAAAGCCTATCTCTATGCTGTGGCGCAATCCTGTGACCGTGGTGAATCCACCCGTAAAGATGCCGCCGGTGTCATTCTCTATTGTGCCGAAAAGGCCACCCAAATGGCTCTGGATGCCATCCAGCTTCTGGGCGGCAATGGTTACACCAATGATTACGATGCCGGCCGTCTGCTCCGTGATGCCAAGCTCTATGAAATTGGTGCCGGCACATCAGAAGTTCGTCGTATGTTGATTGGTCGTGAACTGTTTGCCGGTCATTAATCGGCAACATTTCAAACCCAATCCTTTTTATTGAAAGCACAGGAAAACAACAAGATATGCCTGTTATTTCAAGCAAGGTTGTCACCACAACCCCGGAATTTGCCGAAAACCGGCAGGCCATGGAAGTGCTGCTTGATGAGATGATCAGCCTCGCGCAAGCCATCCAGACCGGAGGGCCTGAACCGGCCCGCATTCGCCATCAGGAGCGGGGCAAGCTGCTGGCGCGCGAGCGTATCAATGCCCTGCTTGATCCCGGCTCTCCGTTTTTGGAAGTCGGCTTGTTCGCAGCCCATGATGTGTATGGTGAAGATGTGCCTGCTGCTGGTGCTGTTGCCGGCATCGGTCAGGTCTGCGGCCGTGCCTGCATCATTGTTGCCAATGACGCCACGGTAAAAGGCGGCAGCTATTATCCGCTCACCGTTAAGAAACACCTGCGAGCGCAGACTATTGCCGCAGAAAACCATCTGCCGTGTATTTATCTGGTGGATTCCGGTGGTGCCAACCTGCCCCGCCAGGATGAAGTTTTTCCGGACCGGGAACATTTCGGCCGAATCTTCTTTAACCAGTCCAATATGTCTGCCCAGGGGATTGCCCAGATCGCCGTAGTGATGGGTTCCTGTACCGCCGGTGGTGCTTATGTTCCAGCGATGGCGGATGAAAGTATTATCGTCCGCAATCAGGGAACAATCTTTCTGGCCGGCCCACCGCTGGTTAAAGCGGCAACTGGTGAGGTTGTTACCGCTGAAGAACTGGGTGGAGCCGATGTGCATGGCAAAGTCTCTGGCGTTGTCGATCATATTGCTGAAGATGATCACCATGCCCTGCAGCTGGCCCGTCAGGCCGTAGCCCGCCTGAATACCGCGCCGCTGCCTTTGCCAGACAAAACCGAGTCTCGCCCTCCCCGCCTTGATCCGGAAGAGTTGCTCGGCATTATCCCCGCCAGTCTGAAAACCCCCTACGACGTTCGGGAAGTGATCGGGCGTATCGTGGACGATTCCGAGTTTGATGAGTTTAAGGCCAATTTTGGCGCAACCCTGGTCACCGGCTTTGCCCGTATCCATGGTTACCCGGTCGGTATTCTTGCCAATAACGGCATTCTGTTTTCGGAGTCTGCCGTGAAAGGGGCACACTTCGTTGAGCTCTGCTGTCAGCGCAAGATCCCGCTGGTGTTCCTGCAGAATATTACCGGTTTTATGGTCGGCGCACGTTACGAGGCTGGCGGTATCGCCAAACATGGAGCCAAGCTGGTGAATGCCGTGTCCTGCGCCAAGGTGCCCAAGCTGACAGTGATTATTGGTGGAAGCTTTGGTGCAGGTAACTATGGCATGTGTGGCCGAGCCTATGACCCTCGCTTCCTGTGGAGCTGGCCTAATGCCCGTATCTCGGTGATGGGTGGTGAACAGGCCGCAGGCGTACTCACCATGGTGAAAGGCGCAGCCGCTGCCAAGCGCGGACAAGCCTGGACCGAGGAAGATGATGCCAATTGCCGGCAGCAGGTTATTGATGATTATGACCGTATGGGCAGCCCGTTTTACGGCAGTGCCCGCCTGTGGGATGACGGCATTATCGACCCAAGAGACACCCGTGATGTACTGGGGCTGAGTCTGGCCGCAGCTTTGAATGCACCCATCGAGGAAACACGCTTTGGCGTGTTCCGTATGTAACCGGAGACGGTGAAATGGCTATTCATGCTTCCATTACTGATGGCGTTGCCCGCCTGGTCCTTGATCGGCCGGAAAAGCGCAATGCCTTTGATGACCAGACAATCGCAGATATCAGCAGCGTACTAAGCCTATGGCGTCACGATGAATCGATTCGGGTGCTGGTGATTTCAGCCAACGGGGAAACCTTTTGCGCGGGTGCCGACCTTGGCTGGATGAAACGCACTGCACAGCTGGACCATCAGGCCAATCTCGAAGATGCACAAAAGCTCGCGATTATGATGGACCTGATTGACAGCTTCCCGGTACCGGTTCTGACCCTGGTTCAGGGGGCAGCATTTGGCGGGGCTTTGGGCATAATCTGCTGTAGCGATATTGTGCTGGCCACCGAGGATGCCAAGTTCTGTCTGAGTGAAGTCAGACTGGGTATCGTGCCAGCGGTTATCAGCCCTTATGTCATCCGCGCCATGGGGGAACGTCAGGCTCGCCGTTACATGCTGACGGCAGAACGCTTTGATGCCGGCCAGGCTCTTAATTTCAATCTCGTACACCAGCTTTTCTCTACGCAGGAGGAGGTTGTTGAGGCGGGTAAAAGCCTTATTACCACCCTGTCTCTGAATGGCCCACAGGCCATGCGCCAGTGCAAACAGTTGATTGCCGATGTCAGTGGAAAGCCCATTGATGAACCACTTATGAGACATACCAGCCAGTTTATTGCCGATATTCGCAACACGTCTGAAGGGCAGGAAGGGCTTGCGGCCTTTCTGGAAAAGCGTAAGCCCAACTGGATAACTGCTGAATCCGGCCATCAATAACGGTACCTACTATGACGGCTATGACAACCAACAACAATCAACCAATAAAAAAGCTGCTCATTGCCAACCGGGGTGAAATTGCCTGCCGGGTTATCCGCACTGCCCGCACGCTGGGCATCGAGACAGCCCTGATCAGCTCGGAGCCGGACGCCACCAGCCTGGCGGCAGAGATGGCCGACAAGGTTTTTGTGATTGGACCTGCCGCTGCTGCAGACAGCTATCTTCGTCAGGATAAGGTGATTGAAGTCGCCAGACAGTGGCAGGCTGATGCTGTACATCCAGGCTATGGCTTCCTTTCTGAGAATGCCGACTTTGCCAACGCGTTGGAGGCTGCCGGTATTCGTTTTATCGGACCACCGTCTTCCGCTATGTCAGCTATGGCATCCAAAAGCGAAGCTAAACGCTTGATGGAACAGGCCGGTGTGCCACTGCTTAAGGGCTACCATGGTACCGATCAGGCCGACAGCACCTTAAGTGAAGCTGCTGATGCTATTGGTTATCCGGTGATGCTCAAGGCAGCAGCTGGCGGTGGCGGTAAGGGCATGCGGATTGTCAGCAGCCCTTCCGATTTCCAGTCAACGCTGGACAGTGCCCGCCGGGAAGCGGAAAAGGCCTTTGGCGATACCACCATGCTGGTCGAGAAGTATCTGGCGGCTCCTCGTCATATAGAAGTGCAGATTTTCTTTGATCAGCACGGTCAGGGCGTTTACCTGTTTGACCGGGATTGCTCCATTCAGCGCCGCCACCAAAAAGTCGTGGAAGAAGCTCCAGCTCCCGGTTTGCCAGACCGTCTGCGCAACACCATGGGTGAAGCCGCATTGGCCGCAGGCCGTTCCATCGGCTATGTCGGCGCTGGTACGGTGGAGTTTCTGCTGGATACAGCCGGTGATGGCGATCAGTTTTACTTTATGGAAATGAACACCCGCCTGCAGGTTGAGCATCCCGTCACTGAAATGGTTACTGGACAGGATCTGGTGGAATGGCAGATTCGCGTGACGGAAGGTCAGCCCCTGCCCTGCTCCCAGGAACAGCTACAGCTCAGAGGACACTCTCTGGAAGTGCGGCTTTATGCGGAAGAG
This sequence comes from Parendozoicomonas haliclonae, assembly GCF_900174585.1. GTDB lineage: Bacteria > Pseudomonadota > Gammaproteobacteria > Pseudomonadales > Endozoicomonadaceae > Sansalvadorimonas > Sansalvadorimonas haliclonae. The sequence continues at coordinate 394,404 of NZ_FWPT01000005.1, forward strand.
CCTGCCCGTGAGTTCCTCCCTGCGACCGGCACCCTGTCACATCTGCACTGGCCAGCTGAACAGAACTGGCTGCGGGTGGAAACCGGTGTGCGAGCCGGTGATGAAGTGACGCCCTGGTATGACCCGATGATTGCCAAGCTGGTTGTCCATGGCGATGATCGCGAGCAGGCCTGCCAGCGTATGCTTGAGGTACTGCAACACACCCGAATTACCGGACTGTCCACCAACCGGGACTTCCTGATCAAAGTTCTTGAGCAGCCCGCATTTCAGCAGCAGGCACCTGATACCTGCTTTATTCCCCGCTTTCAGACAACACTGCTCGATAACAGCAAAGCCAAGCATCTAGCCCTGATTGCAGCAACACTGGCGCCACAGAGCCACAGTAGGCATGCTGGTCTGAGTGAAGCGTATAACGGCTGGCGTCTCCATCAACAGAAGCAATGGTATGGGCATTGGCAATATCAGGGCGAGACCTTCACCGTACTTGTTGAGTCAGGTGCCAATGGATGCAGCGCCAGAATCAATGGCCAGCAGGTACCTGTTACAACACTTGAGACCATCGATGACACGATCGTGGTCAACGGTGTTGTTCATGATATCTATCAGGAAGCCAGCTATGGTTCCCATGATCGCCGTCTGACTGTGGTCTCCCCGGCTCTGACACTGCCACTGCACAAGCCGGATCACTCGGTCGCCGAGCATGACGAACAAGATCTGACCGCGCCGATGAATGGCCGGGTGGTCGCGGTGATGGTTGAAGCCGGTCAAACGGTTAATGAAGGCGACACATTGCTGGTACTGGAAGCCATGAAGATGGAGCAGACCATTCGCGCCCCCCATGCTGGCGTGATTGCTGACATTCATCACACCGCTGACAGCCTGGTGGAAGAAGGTGCGTTGCTGGTCAGTTTTGTCGACACGAGCCTGGCCGAAGCTAGCCTTGATAACACGGCGGAGGATGGTTGATATGAACGCGAACGGACTCCCGGACAGTGTCAGACTCGTTGAAGTCAGCCCGCGGGATGGATTGCAGAATCAGCAACAGATTCTCTCTCCGGAACAACGGGTTGAGCTGATCCGTCGTCTGCAGGCCAGCGGCCTGACCCGTATAGAAGCCGGCAGTTTCGTCTCCGCTGAGCGGGTTCCGGCCATGCGGGATACCGACCAGGTACTGGCCGCCCTGCCGGCAGTACCTGGAGTTCGTTACAGTGTTCTCACCCCCAATATCAAAGGGCTGGATGCAGCTTTGCAGGCTGGAGCCGGTGAAGTCGCCGTGTTTACTGGCGCCAGCGAAACCTTTACCCGCAAGAATATTCAGTGCTCTATCACTGATAGCCTCAACCGGTTTGCACCGGTGGTTGATAAGGCCAAAGAACACAATATTCCGGTCAGGGGTTATCTCTCATGCACCATGGGTTGCCCCTATGAGGGGGAAATCCCACTGACAGATGTGGTTACTCTGGCCACCGAACTGTTCCAGATGGGCTGCTATGAGATCTCTCTTGGCGATACCATTGGTACCGGTAACCCGGCGCGGGTGCAGGAGCTGATTAACCTGTTACAGCCCAGCATTCCACTGGATGCACTGGCAGTACATTTCCATGATACCTATGGGCAGGCGCTGACCAATATCTACGCAGCACTCAATGCCGGTGTTCGGGTGATTGATTCTGCCGTAGCAGGATTGGGAGGCTGCCCTTACGCCAAGGGAGCGTCTGGCAATGTGGCCACTGAGGATGTGCTGTATCTGTTAAACGGTTTGGGTATTGAAACCGGTGTTGATATGGACAAGCTTTTAGAAGCCACACGACTGCTGACTTCTGATTACGGCTACCGGAATGACTCTCGTGTTGGTCAGGCGCTATTGTCGTGATACATCTGTAGAGCCAATTAAGAACATCTCCCAACCGCTTGAAATAAAAATAAATTATCGGTACTCAATATGTTGGATAAGCCACTGTGGTCACCTTCTCCTGAAAGCATTCGTCGCTCACAGATGCAACAGTGTCTTGAGGCCGTCCAGAGCGAGTTTGGGCTATCCCTGACCAGTTACCATGACCTTCATCAGTGGAGCTGTCAGCACCCGGAACTGTTCTGGCCGTTTCTGGCTCAATTTCTCGATCTTCCCGTCACAGACTATCAGCAGGTTGTCGCCTTTGATAACGAGCAGGCTTCCAGCATGGAAGGTGCGCACTGGTTTACCGGCTCCCAAATCAACTACGCCGAAGCCATGTTGCGTTTTCAGGGAGACCAGACGGCTATCGTTTATCGGGGTGAAGATGGAAGTCGCCGGGAGCTAAGCCGTAATCAATTGCGGGAACTTGTCGCCCGCGCGGCCAATGGTCTGCGTGCAGCCGGGATAAGGGAAGGCGATCGTATCGCCGGCTTTATGCCCAATATGCCGGAGACCATTGCCATGATGCTGGCGGCAGCCAGCCTGGGCGCGGTCTGGTCATCCTGCTCACCGGACTTTGGCAGTCAGGGCGTGCTGGATCGGTTTGGACAGATTGAGCCCCGGATACTGGTGGCGACGGATGGCTATCAATACAGCGGCAAGAGCATTGATTGTCGCCCGCGTATTCAGGAACTGGTTGAAGAAATCCCTTCCATAGAGCGCGTTGTTATTGTGCCTTTTGGTGAACAGGACCTTGATATCCGCGCTATTGAGAAGAGTACAACTCTGGCAGACTTTCTGTCCGACGATACTACTCTGCGCTTCTCTCCCCTGCCCTTTGATCATCCTCTTTGCATTCTTTATTCATCCGGCACTACCGGAAAGCCAAAGTGCATTGTACATGGCCATGGCGGTACCTTATTGCAGCATGCCAAAGAGCTTTGCCTGCATACCGACCTGCGTGAAGGAGAAAAGTTTTTCTACTTCTCCACCTGTGGCTGGATGATGTGGAACTGGCTGGCGTCTGGTCTGATAACCGGAGCCACGCTGGTACTGTTTGATGGCTCCCCCTTCCACCCTGGTCCGGAAGCGCTCTGGCAGATGGCCGAACAGGAACAAATCTCTGTATTTGGCACCAGTGCCCGCTATCTCACCGCTTTGCAGAAATCGGGCTTTGAGCCGGCCAAGGCTTGCAAACTACCGGCGTTACGCGCCATTCTCTCGACCGGTTCACCGCTGCCCCATGAAGGCTTTGATTTTGTCTACGAGAGCATCGGTCGTGATTTGATGCTGTCCTCAATCTCTGGCGGGACGGATATTATTTCCTGCTTCGCGTTGGGCAATCCCATCCTGCCGGTATATCGAGGACAGCTACAGTGTCTGGGGCTGGGGATGAACGTGGCCTTTTATGACGATGAAGGACAGTCCGTTCTTCATCAACCGGGAGAACTGGTCTGCCAAACCGCATTCCCAAGCCGACCGGTGATGTTCTGGAACGACCCTGACAGCCAGCGTTATCACGACGCCTATTACAGCCGTTTCCAGAACATCTGGGCCCATGGTGACTATGGCGAAATCACCCCGGAACAGGGTGTTATTCTCCATGGTCGCTCTGATGCGGTTTTAAACCCTGGCGGCGTGCGTATTGGCACCGCCGAGATTTACCGACAGGTTGAAAAGGTTGAAGCCGTACTGGAATCCCTGGCTGTCGGGCAACAGTTCAATAATGATGAACGGGTGGTGCTGTTTGTTCGCCTTCGGGATGGCCTGATACTCGATCAGGCGCTGGAGCAGCAGATACGCAGCGTGATTCGTACCCACGCCTCTCCACGCCATGTTCCGGCAGTGATATTGCAGGCCCCTGATCTGCCCCGCACGGTCAGCGGCAAGCTGACCGAGCTGGCAGTCAAGGCGATCATTCATGGCCGTCCGGTAAAGAATGCCGAAGCATTGGCCAACCCGGAGACCCTGACTTTCTTTAAGGATCTGGACGCTTTAAGGGTCTAAATGCCTGCAGCCTTAAAGCTCGCTGGGCAGAAACGAACGATTCTGACGCAGCAAGTAATAATCGGGATAGCCGGTGTCGCCTACCAGACATCGGCCGTCCTGCTCCTGACCGGGATAGACACGACTCATTGGGTCATACATCTCATCCATCACCAGACAAATGCGCTTCTGGTTTTCCGGGTGACGAATATAGATACCCTGACTGGTCAGCCCGTAAGGGCCATGCACCTGATGAACCTGCACCGAATCCAGCACTTCAAACGAGGAACTCCCCTTCTGGATGCCGTTCTTGTCGAGATAGGAGCACAGGGTAATGTCTTCCCGTCTGTCGGCCACAACAATCGGCCCCTGCTCCGTTACTACCGCATCACGGAGATATAAGGTGACCAGATCAACATAACCGAAGTGCCACTCACCACTCATATCACGGGTACGGCAGTAGTAAGGCTCAATATCCTGCGCGCTTTCATGCTGCTTACGGGAAAATGCATCATTGCTCAGCCACGGGGATGCCGCCTGAGAGAGGCCAGCCCAGGCCAGCATAAGGCTGAATACCAGCCCCATCAGGGAAAAATTGGTTTTCATAGAAGCTCCTTCTTCAAGACCAATAACAGAGTGGACAGTTGATAGACCCTGTTCATTCCCAGGAGTTTTTCCGTAACAATAAGTGTCAGTGAAACTAACCACCCTGATATGATGGGAAGGAATGATTGAGTGAGCGCAACCAGGAGTAATCGGCGGTGATTCCATGGATTGATGATGAATATCCGGCTTTTCCTCCCGTCGATGAGGCACTGAAGGATCCGGATGGTCTGCTGTGTGCCGGTGGGAACCTTGACCCGATGACCCTGCGCCGGGCCTACAAGAGTGGCATTTTCCCCTGGTTTAACGAGGGCCAGCCGATCCTCTGGTGGTCCCCTGATCCCCGCATGGTGCTGACACCCTCCTCATTCCGCTTCTCCCGGCGGCTGAAACGCTTCCTTCGCAGCAGCGGCTGGACGATTACCGCTAACAGAGACTTTGAAGCGGTGATTCGAGCTTGTGCCAGTATTCGTCGTGACGGCCAGGACGGCACCTGGATTACTGAAGATATGGTACTGGCCTATCTGGCCTTTCATTATGTCGGTCATGCCTGTTCGATCGAGGTCTGGGATGAACAAAATCAGCTCTGCGGCGGCCTTTATGGCGTTGCCCTCGGGCGGATGTTCTTTGGTGAGTCGATGTTTTCCAACACCAGCAATGCCTCAAAGGCCGCTCTTGCCACGCTTATGCAGTCAGGCTGTTTTGACCTTGTGGATTGCCAGATGCAGACCAGTCATCTGTCTTCTCAAGGTGGTTTTCTGATGAAACGCGCTGAGTTTATTGATCAGATCAAACTGCTCGCTGAACGGGAACGTGATGATCTGCCTGGTGCTGTTGAGCACACGGCCCGGGAGCTGGTCAATGGCTGATCAGCGTATTCCTTTGTATCAGACCGGACTGCACCCCTGCAGCTATCTTGACAGGAAGGATGCCTCAACAGTCTTTCTCGACCCTAACATTCTGCTTAACGTTGAAGGGGCGGAGGTAATGGCTGAGCAGGGCTTCCGACGCAGTGGGCGGCATACTTACCGCCCCCACTGCCCGCAATGCCATGGCTGCATCTCGGTGCGGGTGAATGTTCAGGATTTTCAACCCAACCGCACCCAGCGCAAGATCCTTAACCGTAACCAGGATCTGCATATCGAAGTCTCTGAACCTCAGCTGACGCTGGAAAACTACCGGCTGTACCGGCGTTATATCAGTGAGCGACATCGCGATGGTGATATGTTCCCGCCAACAGCGCGGCAGTTTCAGGATTTTCTTGGCGTGGATTCCGGATTTACCCAGTTCTGGAATATTCGTAGAGGCCACGAACTGGTCGGGGTAGCTGTAACCGACAACTTCCGCCGTTCTCTGGCTTCAGTCTACAGTTTCTTTGATCCCGATGATCACAGGCGCAGTCTGGGCACCTACGCTGTTCTCAAGCAGATAGAGGCAGCCAGACAGTCCGGACGGCTCTGGCTGTATCTGGGTTATTGGATCAGTGATTGCCGCAAAATGCGCTATAAAACAGCTTTCCAGCCGCTGGAAATGTTTAATGGCAATGATTGGCAGCATTTTCAACCCTAACTCGCCTTTGCCTATTGACAGGTTTTCGGGCAGAATGCGCACAAATTTTTAATTCTCAGTTCATTCGGATACTTTGTTATTCCGAGGGTCCGGTTGAGTTGGGATTATTTAAAAAGTTTCGTACTAACGAGGTAAAGGCCGAATGGCAAAAGAAGATTCCATTGAAATGGAAGGCGTGGTTGTTGACACCCTGCCGAACACCATGTTCCGTGTAGAGCTGGAAAACGGCCACGTGGTTACAGCTCACATCTCCGGTAAGATGCGTAAGAACTACATCCGCATCCTGACCGGTGACAAGGTGCGTGTGGAGATGACTCCTTACGACCTGAACAAGGCGCGTATCGTTTACCGCGCCCGTTAATCGAAAGGTTAAAAAAAGCCCGCATGCCATTGGTATGCGGGCTTTTTTATGTCTTAAGCTTTCGGTTCCTGCTGCACTCTCGTTCCCACGGTCCTCCGTGGAAACGCATACCGACCAGAGTTTGATCAAGCATGGGTTACCACGCAGAGCGTGGTAACCAGATTTTAAGAACGCTATTCCGCTTCTGACTCTTGTGCAGGCTCTTTCGCCGGCTCGATCTTGAAGGTCAGTTCCCCACCCTTCACACCGATCTTCACCAGACCACCGCAGATCAGCTTGCCGAACAGAATATCTTCCGCCAGCGGCTTCTTGACCTGATCCTGAACCAGACGCGCCATTGGGCGTGCACCCATCAGCTTGTCGTAGCCCTTCTCTGCCAGCCAGGCTCTGGCGGCTTTGTTCACCTCAATCTGAACCTTACGTTCATCCAGCTGCGCCTGCAGCTCGGTCAGCTGCTTATCAACCACGCTGGCGATAACTTCTTCAGACAGCGGATTGAACTGAATCACAGAGTCGAGACGGTTGCGGAATTCCGGAGTAAAGGTCTTCTTGATCGCTTCCATACCGTCGGTCTGATGGTTCTGCTCGATAAAACCAATCGAGGCACGGTTCATCATCTCGGCACCGGCATTGGTGGTCATGATCAGAATTACGTTACGGAAGTCTGCCTTACGGCCGTTGTTGTCGGTCAGGGTACCGTGATCCATCACCTGCAGCAGCAGGTTAAAGACATCCGGATGGCCCTTTTCGATCTCATCCAGCAGCAGTACGCAGTGTGGGGTCTTGTTGATGGCTTCGGTCAGCAGACCGCCCTGGTCAAAGCCGACATAGCCAGGAGGTGCACCAATCAGACGAGAGACGGTGTGACGTTCCATATACTCGGACATATCGAAGCGCACCAGCTCAATACCCAGAGATTTGGCCAGCTGCTTACAGACTTCGGTCTTACCAACACCGGTCGGACCGGCAAACAGGAAGCAGCCCACCGGCTTCTCGTTCGGCTTGAGGCCAGCACGGGACAGGCGGATATTGGTGGACAGCGCTTCAATCGCTTCATCCTGACCAAAGATGGTCATACGCAGATTACGCGGCAGCTTTTCCAGCAGCTGCTTGTCGTCGGAAGAGACGGACTTAGGCGGAATACGCGCCATCTTGGCAATAATCGCTTCCACTTCCGGCACACCGATGGTTTTGACGCGTTGTTCTGGCTTCAGCAGGCGCTGGTAGGCGCCAGCCTCATCAATCACATCAATGGCCTTATCCGGCATATGACGATCGTTGATGTAACGATCCGCCAGCTCGGCAGCGGCCTTCATCGCTTCCCGCTCATAGGTAATATCGTGATGTTCCTCAAACTTCGGCTTGAGTCCCATCAGGATGGCAAAGGTATCGTCAACGCCCGGCTCCTGCACATCCACCTTCTGGAAGCGGCGTGCCAGGGCACGGTCTTTCTCGAAGATGCCACGGAACTCCTGGAAGGTAGTGGAACCAATACAGCGCAGCTCACCGGAAGTCAGCAGCGGCTTGAGCAGGTTAGAGGCGTCCATCACACCGCCAGAGGCGGCACCGGCACCAATAATGGTATGGATTTCATCAATGAAAAGGATCGCACCTTCTTTACGACGAAGTTCGCCCAGCAGCTGCTTGAAGCGCTTCTCAAAATCGCCGCGATACTTGGTTCCAGCCAGTAACGCACCGAGATCAAGGGAGTAAACGGTGCAATCCTTGAGAATATCCGGTACTTCACCGTCAACAATGCGCTTGGCCAGACCTTCGGCGATGGCGGTTTTACCGACACCGGCCTCGCCCACCAGCAGTGGGTTGTTCTTGCGACGACGGGTCAGTATCTGGGAAACCCGCTCAACTTCGGACTCACGGCCGATCAGCGGGTCAATCTTGCCCAGTTTAGCCTGTTCGTTGAGGTTCAGGGTGTAGTTGTCGAGCGGACGACCGCCCTGTCCTTCAGGGTCGGCAGATTCTTCCACCAGCTCCTGACCGAGCACATCAGCCGCCTGATGGCCCGGCACCTTGGAAATGCCGTGAGCGATGTAATTCACCACATCAATCCGGGCAATTTCCTGCTGTTTGAGGAAATAAACCGCCTGGCTTTCCTGCTCACTGAAAATAGCGACCAGCACATTGGCACCGGTGACTTCTTTCTTACCGGAGCTCTGGACATGGAACACAGCCCGCTGGAGAACCCGCTGGAAGCCCAGAGTTGGCTGGGTTTCCCGCTCTTCATCGCCGGCAGGAATGTGAGGTGTGGTGGAATCAATAAATTTGGTGAGTTCTTCGCGGAGCTGTTGAATATCAGCGCCGCAGGCTTCGAGCACGTCCGCCGCGGAGGTATTATCCAGCAAAGCCAGCAGCAGATGTTCCACCGTCATAAATTCATGACGTTTGCTTCGTGCTTCCCGGAAGGCGGTATTGAGCGTCTGTTCGAGATCTTTATTTAGCATTTGCGTACCCGGTGGAGACTTAGTCTGTCACTTTCTGCGTTTTGCACATCAGAGGATGCTGATGTTCCCTCGAGTATCGGTTGACCTGTTCTGCACGCGTTTCGGCTACATCCCGCGTGTAGACACCACATACAGCCGATCCCTGGGTATGTACTGTCAGCATTATCTGTGTCGCCCGTTCCCTGGACATTCTGAAGAACTGCTCAAGAATCTCGACCACGAAATCCATAGGGGTGTAGTCATCGTTCAGCAGGAGGACCTTATACATGGGTGGTTGCTGAAGCTTGGGCTTCGCTGTCGCAACAGCAACCGAACCATCGTCGTCCTGTTCTGTTTGATGATCCTTTTCTAACGATAGCCGAATTTGGGTGGTGAAACTCATCTTATATTCTGTCAGCGAATGAACATTAAAAATGTCATTAAAATTGTGTCAGCTTGTAACCTAACAGGATTACCCTTGACATAAGGTTGACACTCGTTGTTACATAACTAAAACTAGTTTCTGCTCATGGATGTGAGCACCCAAGAATAATAACACCAAAAAAAAGAAAGCATCAGGAGTACAAGAGGGATATTACGATGCCAACAGGAAAAGTTAAGTGGTTCAATAACGCCAAAGGGTATGGGTTCATTCTTCCAGGGGAAGAAGGCAACGGGGAAGACCTCTTTGTTCACTACTCATCCATTACCATGGACGGCTACAAGACTCTCAAGGCGGGCCAGCAGGTCACCTACGAAATCATTCAAGGTCCCAAGGGGCTGCACGCCATCAATATCACCATTCTGCCGGAAGACGGTGCATCGGAAGCTCTCGAAGCTGCCCCCGTTGCGTCGGCGGAATATTCGGAAAGCTGAGGCACTGACCTGTCCTTCTGATGCCTTTTAAAAGGGAGTAGTTCGCTACTCCTTTTTTTTATGCCTCGCATCTTTCTGCACAACCAAAGAGCGATAAAAACGCAATAAAAAAGGAAGGCCTGAGCCTTCCTTTTTTTTGTCAAACCATGCTGATTACATGTTTTCGACGATCGCTTCTGCGAACTCGGAGCACTTCAGCAGGGTCGCATCCGGCATCAGACGCTCGAAGTCGTAAGTTACGGTCTTGGCTTCGATAGCACCTTCCATACCCTTGATGATCAGGTCAGCGGCTTCAGTCCAGCCCATGTGACGCAGCATCATTTCAGCAGACAGGATCAGGGAACCCGGGTTCACCTTATCCTGACCGGCATACTTAGGTGCAGTGCCGTGGGTCGCTTCAAAGACTGCTACGCTGCCACCGATGTTCGCACCAGGAGCAATACCGATACCACCAACCTCTGCAGCCAGAGCGTCAGAGATGTAGTCACCGTTCAGGTTCAGGGTCGCGATAACGGAGTACTCGTCCGGACGCATCAGGATCTGCTGCAGGAAGGCATCAGCGATCACGTCTTTGATGATGATCTCGTTACCGGTCTTAGGGTTCACCAGCTTGTGCCAAGGACCGCCATCCAGAGGCTCGGCACCGAAACGCTCGGCCGCCAGCTCATAACCCCAATCCTTGAAGGCACCTTCGGTGAACTTCATGATGTTGCCCTTGTGAACCAGAGTCACGGAAGGCAGGTCGTTGTCGATAGCGTGCTGGATGGCCTTGCGTACCAGACGCTGGGTACCTTCTTTGGAAACCGGCTTGATACCAATACCACAGCCTTCGTCGAAACGGATCTTGGTCACGCCCATTTCTTCTTTCAGGAAGGTGATCAGCTTCTTGGCTTCTTCACTGTCCGCCTGCCACTCGATACCGGCGTAGATGTCTTCGGAGTTTTCACGGAAGATCACCATGTCAGTCTTTTCTGGTGCAGTTACCGGGCTAGGTACACCCTTGAACCAGCGAACCGGACGGATACAGGCGTACAGGTCAAGCTCCTGACGCAGGGCTACGTTCAGGGAGCGGATGCCACCACCTACCGGAGTAGTCAGTGGGCCTTTGATGGAAACACTGTACTCACGCAGAGCTTCCAGAGTCTCTTCCGGCATCCAGACGTCTGGGCCGTATACTTTGGTGGCTTTCTCGCCGGTGTAAACTTCCATCCATACGATGGAACGGTTATTGCCATAGGACTTCTCAACAGCGGCATCAACCACGCGCTTCATGGCAGGGGTAACATCCGCTCCGATGCCGTCACCTTCGATGAACGGGATGATGGGATGGTTAGGAACATTCAGAGAAAGATCGGCGTTGACAGTGATTTTGTCACCATCGGCAGGAACCGTGATCTTCTGGTATGCCATTCGTTAGCTCCGTCACTTGGAATGTGTGGTACCGACATTCTGTATGGTCGGCTTGTTTCAGGATTGTTGTAGTTTTGCTACATTCCGATCGCATTCAAATTCAGTGATTAACCGATGCGATCCAGATTTGGGATACAAAGATACCGTAATAAGCACCATTAATAAATCGGTCGTGTTGCAAAGCTACACAAATTTACACAAGTTTTTGCGTGAAATGCCTATCAAGAATATGCCATCGAGTCGTATTTCATCGCGGTTTATTCTTGTGGACGCTGTCTGCTAACCCTATACAATAGCCTTCCCGCTGATCACTTTCAGATCATGGACTAACTGCGCACCAATTGCTCAGAGATACATTCTTTAGAGATAAATTGTTCAGAGATATTATGACTGATAACTCCCAGACCCGTGTCATTGTCGGTATGTCCGGCGGTGTAGACTCCTCTGTATCCGCCCTCCTCCTCCAGCAGCAGGGCTACCAGGTGGAAGGTCTGTTTATGAAAAACTGGGAAGAAGACGACGGCACCGAATACTGTACCGCCATGGACGATCTGGCCGACGCCCAGATGGTTTGTGACAAGCTGGGTATCAAACTGCACCAGGCCAACTTTGCCGCCGAGTACTGGGACAATGTGTTTGAACACTTCCTGGAAGAGTACCGCGCCGGCCGCACCCCGAACCCGGACATCCTCTGCAACCGGGAAATCAAATTCAACGCCTTCCTCGACTACGCGATGATGCTGGGTGCCGACCTGATCGCCATGGGTCATTACGCCCGCCGTGATGACAGCACCGGCAAGGTCCTGATGCGTAAAGGTCTGGACCCAAACAAGGACCAGACCTATTTCCTGCACGCCGTTGGTGAAGAACAGCTGGCGAAAACCCTGTTCCCGGTGGGTGAACTGGAAAAGAGTGAAGTGCGGGCCATTGCTGAGAAGCATGATCTGGTCACCCACAACAAAAAGGACAGTACCGGTATCTGCTTTATCGGTGAGCGCCGCTTCCGGGACTTCCTGAAGCAGTACATCCCTGCACAGCCCGGCAATATCGAAACCGAAGACGGTGAAGTCATCGGCAAGCATCACGGCCTGATGTACCACACCATCGGTCAGCGTCAGGGTCTGGGTATTGGCGGTATGAAGAATGCCAGTGATGAACCCTGGTATGTGCTGGAGAAAGATCTGGAGCGTAATGTCCTGATCGTCGGTCAGGGCAACGACAACCCGCTGCTGTTCTCCAAAGCCCTGTCAGCTGATACCATCTACTGGATCAATGGTGAACCGGAACTGCCGGCACGACTGACCGCCAAGGTCCGTTATCGTCAGAGCGATCAGGCCTGCACGCTGGTGCGTGGTACTGACTGTCGCTATCTGGTGATTTTCGATGAAGCTCAGCGGGCTGTGACTCCGGGCCAGTCTGTGGTTTTCTACGATGGTGATATCTGCCTCGGTGGCGGTGTAATTGAAAAGCGCCATGCCACTCTCCCTGCGGGCTTTTCTGCAGAGGGTTCTGCAGAGTCAACGGTAACTGCCTGATACAACAGGTTTTACAAGTCGGGCTTGGCCTTTATGGATAAGCCCGGCCAACGGGATTTTCAGGATTATCTGACGCGTGACGCTTAACGAGACTGACAGAGTGATGGCCCTTGCCGGTTTGTTTCAGGCCTGCAGCCTGGTTGAACAGGTGGCCAAAAATGGAACGACCTCTGAAGAAACACTGGAAACAGCCATCAAAAGCATTTTTGTCACCGACCCACAGAATGTGGCCGAGGTTTATGGCGATGTTTACAGCCTGCACAATGGTTTGCGTCTGGTACGCGGCCTGCTGGAGCGCGATCCGGAAGTAGTACGTTCTGACGCTGTACGCTATGCCCTCACCCTGATCCATCTGGAAAAAAAGGTGCGTAATAATCGCGCCATGATGTCAGCCATTGGTGAAGGTATTAACCGCGCCCGCGGTCAGCTCAATCACTTTGGTCACACCCATGAAAACCTGATCGCCAATCTGGCCGGAGTGTATCTGGATACCGTCAGCACTCTTAAGACACGCGTACAGGTCACCGGTGATCTGCGAAATCTCCAAAACGCAGCCTGTGCCAACAAAATTCGCGCCTGCCTGATGGCCGGTCTTCGCTCGGCTATTCTCTGGCGTCAGGTCGGCGGGCGTCGCTGGAACCTGGTGTTCTCCCGCAAAGCCATGCTTAACGAGTGCAACAGCTTGCTGAAAGGCAACCTCTAAGCAACTCTTCTTTACCTCTCCTATCCCTGACTGGTCAGCACGCCTGACAGTCAGGGCTCCCTCCGTGAATACCCCACATCAGCCAATGTCCAAGAACCGGTTTTAATACACATTTGTGTTGAGAGGACGGTTCACTATGGAAACTTCGCAGCCAGTCGCACAATCACCACGATCACAAGGTGGTATAACCTACACAACTGAACGGACACAGAAGCAGGGAAGCTTTGCCAGTCGCAACACTGCGCCATCCGGGACAGACACGGAACCTGCACTGGCAGCCCACCAGCAGCAGGGCGAAAGCTTTCTTGGCAGACTCCTCAGAACCATGCACATAACACGAACTGAGGTTCCGCCTTTTCCGTTTCTTGAGAAAACAACGGCAGCGATTACTCAAGGGGATACCATTACCCTGAATACCCTGCTGAACCTATTAGAATTCCAGACAGAACTCACCCCAGCTTTCTTTGAACAAAGCCTGCAACTGGCGAAAGAGAGTGATGCACCTGATGCAGAAGCTGTGTTCCGGCTCCTGGTCAGACATGCAAAAAAATTGGGAGAGTTTCAGCCTCTCTACCAGACTATCCTGCGCGAGTTATTACGGGAAACCAATGATGCCTTTCTTGATCTGATAACCACCGAGAAATCGTATGCCCAGGACCCATCTGATACCCACCTCAATATGTTAACGGAGCTGACGGAAGCCACACCAACTGTCACGCAGAAAAACGCAGGGCTTGTTGCCATCCTTATACAGGAAGGCTGTGATCTTCTCTGGGCTCAGGACCGTGAACTACCTAAATACTCTCCGCTGGTTAAATTACTATCGCCTGAATGGGATGAGTGTTCGGAGCTTCGCCAGCAACTGGTCGAATACCTGAAGACAAACAACATCAACCTTGATCAGCTCATCCTGAACAGAAAGCCATTATTTATGGAGATGGCCATAATGAGGGCATCCCATCATGGAATTCAATGCATGCTCGATGCCGGAGCGGATGTTAATATTCGCTGGCATGGTCAGACAACCCTCTTCAAACTGTTGGCAGGCTACCCTGTTGATGCAGCAACGCGTTGGAAATTCACTCGCCCGCGACGTGCAGAGATTATTAAGGTATTACTGAATAATGGCGCCTCCCTGACCGACACCATTTACCATGAACGATGTGTGGACATGCCACTGGCACGCATAGCCCTCAGTTATTGGGCAGCCCATAATGCACTGCGATGCATGGCAATAAAAAAGCTTCGTGAAGAAGATGAGTGCCGCGAAGTACCCGTAATGCTGGATCTGGCTCTTGATAAGAGAGTCGGTACATATGTCAGTAGCGCTATCGAGATGACCGCCGAAGCCGGACTACAGCATCAAATTATCCCACTTATCTATGCTGATCATCGCCTGCCTCTCAGCGCTGATGCCCTGCAAACACTGCAGAGCCAGGATAAATATTATCGGGATAACTGCCCGGAGTATGCAGCTCTGGTTGAAACCTATTCCTCCCTGAGAGATAAAGCAGATATTACCAACCGGGGTTTCTCAACAGAGCCATGCCAGCAGATTCTGAGGACCGGTGCAGCTATCGCCCGTTTAACCGATGAGATGAGCTCTTAAACAACCTGATAATAATACCCAGTCCTATCGAGCCGGAGAATCCTGCTTTGAAAGCAGATTTTCCCGTCATTTTCGTGTAGCATGCCCGCGCTTGCTTATCCTCGAAATAGCTTACAATCGATAAGGGTCAACCAATGGAACTGTCCGCACTGACTGCAATCTCTCCTGTCGACGGCCGTTACGGCAGCAAGACCAGCGCACTGCGCCCTGTATTCAGCGAATACGGCCTGATCCGTGCCCGGGTTGAAGTGGAAGTACGCTGGCTGCAACAGCTGAGCCGTCATCCGCAGATCACCGAACTGCCTGCCTTCAGTGCTGAAGCCACTTCTCTGCTTGATAACATTGTCAGTGAGTTCTCTGTTGAAGATGCCGAAGCCATCAAGGCCATTGAGCGCACCACCAACCACGACGTAAAAGCGGTGGAATATTTCCTGAAAGGGAAAATGAAGGCTAATGAAGAGTTGGCCAAGGCTCTGGAGTTCGTTCACTTCGCCTGTACTTCCGAGGATATCAATAACCTGTCCCACGGCCTGATGCTGAAGGAAGGTCGTGAAACCCTGAAGGCCACGATGGTCAAGGTGGAACAGGCCATTGCCGCTCTGGCGACCGAACATGCCGCTCTGCCGATGCTGAGCCGTACCCACGGACAGACCGCCTCCCCGACTACTCTCGGCAAAGAGATGGCCAACGTCGCCTACCGCCTGAAACGCCAGCTGAAGCAGCTGGATGAGGTGGAACTGCTGGGCAAGATCAACGGTGCGGTTGGCAACTACAACGCCCACCTGGCCACCTATCCAGAGATCGACTGGGAAGCCAATGCCAAGGAATTTATTGAATCCCTGGGCCTGAGCTTTAACCCATACACCACCCAGATCGAGCCACACGACTACATCGCTGAACTGTTTGATGTCGTACGTCGTTTTAACACTATCCTGATCGACTTCGATCGTGATATCTGGTCTTACATCTCCGTTGGCTACTTCAAGCAGAAGACCATTCCCGGTGAAGTGGGCTCCTCCACCATGCCGCACAAGGTCAACCCGATCGACTTCGAGAACTCCGAAGGTAATCTGGGTCTGGCTAACGCTGTAATGGAACATATGGCCAACAAACTGCCGATCTCCCGCTGGCAGCGTGACCTGACCGACTCTACGGTACTGCGTAATATGGGTGTTGGCTTTGCCTACAGCCTGATTGCTTACGAATCAGCCTTGAAGGGCATCAGCAAGCTGGAAGCCAACGCACAGCGTCTGGGCGAAGACCTGAACAACGCCTGGGAAGTCATGGCTGAACCTGTTCAGACCGTGATGCGCCGCTTTGGCATTGAAGAGCCATACGAAAAACTGAAAGCCTTTACCCGTGGCAAGGTGATTACCCGTGACGCCATGCTGGAGTTTGTCGACCAGCTGGATATGCCACAGGAAGCCAAGGACAGCCTGAAGGCCATGACTCCAGCATCCTATGTGGGTAATGCCGAAGAGCAGGCCCGCAAGCTTTAATGGGCTAATGGTTATCAAGGAGAGCTGCGGCTCTCCTTTTTTATGCTTTTTTGGGGGGGCGGGGGAAATAATGACAAAGCCAACATCACAATTATCTTCTCAACCAACATGGCCGCGTGGAGACGCTCTTGGAGAGATAGGCGCAGAGCAGTTCCTGGCCGAGTACTGGCAAAAGAAACCTCTGCTGATTCGACAGGCCTTTCCTGACTTCCAGTGTCCAGTCAGTGGTGATGATCTCGCCGGTATGGCCTGCGATGAAGAGATTGAATCCCGACTGGTGATTGGTCGCGATAAAGAGTGGCACCTGCAGCAGGGGCCATTCGATGAAGAAGACTTTGCCGCCCTGCCCCCAAGCCACTGGACGCTGCTGGTTCAAGCCGTCGATCACTGGGTGCCGGAAGTCCATGATCTGCTGCAGCACTTCCGGTTTATCCCGGACTGGCGCCGGGACGATATCATGATCAGCTATGCCGCTCCCGGTGGTGGTGTTGGCCCCCATTACGATAACTACGATGTGTTTCTGATCCAGGGACATGGCCAACGACGCTGGCAGACCGGGCAGCTCTGCGACAGCAACTCTCCGCTAATGGATAATGACCAGCTCTGTCTACTGGAGACCTTTGAAGGCGACGAAGATTGGACGCTTAACCCTGGCGATATGCTCTACTTGCCGCCAAGAGTCGCCCATCTGGGTGAAGCTGTAACAGAACACTGCATCACGCTGTCGGTCGGTTTTCGGGCCCCCTCGGAGCAGGATATCCTCATGGATTTCAGCCAGCTGGCCGCGCAGGAGCTTTCCGAGCATCAGCGTTACAGTGATCCTGACCTGGAGCTTCAGCCCCATCCGGCACAAATTACCGACGCAGCTATAGACCGGATTCAGGCCATTCTGGAGAAATATGCGGGCAATCGGGAGTTAATCGCCCAATGGCTGGGAGAAACCATGACCCGCAGCAAATACCCTGAGTTTGAAGAGGATATGGAGCCGGCTGCCAACGAAGCACTCCCTCTGGATACACGTCTGGCCTGGCGCAAACAGGATAAATCCGATCAGGTGCAGTTATTTATGAATGGTCAGTGCTATGTATTGCCGGCAACACAAAAGGCACTTATTGAGAAGTTGTGCAATAACCGCACATTATCGCAGACCGAGTGGCAGGCTTTAGGCATCCAATAAGAGGCCTTATTGGCTTTGATAGCGGATCGCCTGCTCGGTCAGCATAGCGATCAACGACTCAGCGCTATAGTGAGTCATGGAAACAAACCTGTCGAGGCGCTCATTCAAATCAGTGACCGCGGCAGGAATCTGCTTCCAGAGAAGACAGATATGGGCTCTGGCATTATCTCCCAGTCCCGCTCCGTTCAAACGGAAGACTTTTTCAGCATTAAGATAATCAAAGCGTGATCTGACAGCTGCCAGACTCAACACCGGTTGCGGGCTCACATAGGGCGAGGTGGAAATCAGGTTTTGCAGGTCGGCATTGGTATAATTCATCGGCAACGCCAGCAGTTGCAGCCGATGCCGCACACCGTAATCCGTTCGTTCTGAGCCCTTCAAGCCATTCTGTAACAGGTAGGTTGCCACAGCTGCCTGTGTGCTTCGCTCAGTGAGAGGAACCTGTTTGCAGGCATTCAAAAGCTGCAGGGTTTCTTCTGGCGTCCAGCGGACACTGGTTTTCGTCGCAGACGGTGTAACCTCTGTCTGACCAGCAACAGCCTTTACTGCATCTTGCACATAAGATTCCACCGGTCCACGGCTTGCGCTGTTCACTGCCGTACCACTAGCCCCTGCTCCATCCACTTTGCCGTTCATAACACCCTACTACCGTGATTTATCCATTAACGGCATTAAGACTCATGCAGCGCGAAGGAGTTCAAGCAATAGAATCTCTAACCATTCTGTTACAAACACTATTGGTAAATCTGGTCATATTTATTGTTGATAAACACAGTAGAAGCCAGAGCATGAACTTTCCCAATCCTAATGGAGCATTTGCACCCTTCGCTTTTGCGTTTAATCTGCCACATGCCAATAACAACAATTCAGATCCAGAACCTCCAGTGGAGAGCCTTGGGGCACTGTCGCTCTCAGAAAACAGTGACGCTGGAACATTTCGTCCTGTTCAAGATATTGACAGAAGAAACTGGACTGTTTCTGTGCATGATCAACCCTTTGAATCTCTACCAACTTTTCGCCAGGCCATTAGAAGAGTGGAGCATCTGCATCCCCGAATTATCGATTCGCCATTTATCAATAAAATGAAACACAGGGCCATATCTAATTACGAAGTCATGCAGTTTATGATGGCTAGAAAAGAGCTGTATGCAATTGCGGAACAGGAGCCTCTGTTAGATAGGCTTGGGGGCGATTATGGCATTGATCAGCCCATCCTTTGGAGATGCCTCCCACGCACTTGTGTTGCTTCTGAGGATATTCAACGACTCAGGCAAATAACACCGGACTGCCAGCTGAAACCCTATTTACAAGAAGTCATTACCGGATATCGGAGAAGCTTCGAGACCATCAAGGGTATCCCCGTTTTGGTCATGGCTCATTACTTCGTTCTTTATGGCGCTCAACTGGTAGGTGGTCACCCTATGAAAATGCTGTTCTCAATAAACGAGTCGGTAAAATTTGTTCAATCATTCAATATATTTTGGGAAAGAACAGGGATCGACCAGCCAACGGCGCTGGAGCATATATCGCTGCTGGTTGACCGCGTGGTTGCTGATCATGAAGCAATCTATCGTGTAAGCATTAAGGAAAGATTCTTTCAGGAGGTTGAACAAACCTACAAGACCTATATTGGCCTGTTTGAAGGCGCCTCCGACCTTAACGACAATACCAGCCACTAACTGATTGCGTTATTCCGGGTTACAGCCGAAGCTATTAAGACCCACCAACGCCACGACAGATCCCCCTATGATTCTGCCGCATAACTTTATTGGAGTGTTTGGTCGTATTTATTAATGACAAACAATGGGAGAGCCAGAACATGAACACGAGTCGCCTTGGAAGCTCCCATTCCTACGATTTTATGTTTTTAATTCCTCCATCCGTTACGAGTTCTGAATCTGAACCAGGATCGGATGGTGGTGCAGGCGGGGCTACATCATTATCGGAAAACCATGACACGCCACCGTTTCACCCTCTTCCAGATAGCGATAGAACTGACTGGACACTTTCTGTCGCGAATAGGCCAGTTCATGCACTGCCAACTTTTCGCAAGGTTTTGAAAGATGTGGAGCCTATGACATCCCGTATCGTCAATTCGCTGTTTATCAAAAGACTGGAAAAAAGAACCCTTCTTCCTTGTGAAGTGATGCAGTTTATGATGGCCAGAAAAGAGCTGTTCGAGATTGTTGAGCAGGCGCCTCTGCTGGAGAGACTGGGGAGCAATTATGGCGCAGATCAGCCCAGGCTTTGGTCATGCCTTCCGCGAGGCCACGCTGTTTCTGAAGACATTCAACAACTCAGGGAAATAACGCCGGACTGCCAACTGGAACCCATGTTACGAGGAGGGATTGACGAATATCGCAGGAGATTTGAAAAAGTTAAGGGTTGTCCTGTTTTGATCATGGCCCATTACTTCTGTCTCTATGGTGCTGAACTGGTCGGCGGCCCAAAAATTGAGCGGCAGTTACATGAGTACGAGCAACTGAAAAATTTGCAATCGCTCAGTCTATCTTGGGAAAAAGCAGGGATCGATCAACCCAGAGCGCTGGAGCATATATCGCTGCTGGTCGACCGCATCGTTTATGAACACGATGCTAAACATGGAGGATCTATTTTTGATTCTTTCAGCGTGGAGTTTCAAACAGTCTACAACATCTATATTGGACTGTTTGAATGGTCCACTATACCAGCGCCCTAGCCCAACTATACGTTTCTCTATCCCATGTTATCCGCAATAACATAACGCACTGGCTCCCACGCTCAGCGTGGGAGCCAGACACAAACACCTATGACTTAACAGCCATATTTGGCCTTGGCTTCCCGACGACGGGCATGCAAAACCGGCTCGGTGTAGCCATTAGGCTGCTCGGTTCCCTTGATCACAAGATCAAGGGCAGCCTGGAACGCTACGCTGTCGTCGAAGTTTGGCGACATAGCACGATACAGCGGATCGCTTTCATTCTGACGATCCACAACCGCTGCCATCCGCTGCAGGGTTTCCATCACCTGCTCTTCGGAACAGATACCATGACGCAGCCAGTTGGCAATATGCTGGCTGGAGATCCGCAGCGTTGCACGGTCTTCCATCAGACCCACATCATTGATATCCGGCACCTTGGAGCAACCAACGCCCTGGTCAATCCAGCGCACCACATAACCGAGAATGCCCTGGGCATTGTTATCCAGTTCGTTCTGGATATCGTCAGCTGTCAGCGCACTACGCTCGGCTTCGGTCAGCAGTGGCAGGGTCAGGATATCATCCAGACTGGCCAGTTCACGGCTGGCAAGCTCGTCCTGACGGGCAGCAACATTGATCTTGTGGTAGTGCAGCGCGTGCAGGGTCGCAGCCGTCGGTGAAGGAACCCAGGCGGTATTGGCACCGGCCAGAGGATGACCAATCTTGGCATCCATCATATCAGCCATATTGTCCGGTACCGGCCACATGCCCTTACCAATCTGTGCGCGACCTTTCAGACCAGCCGCCAGACCAGTATCGACGTTCCAATCCTCATAGGCCTTGATCCAGGCCGCCTGCTTCATTGGGCCCTTACGAACCACTGCTCCGGCTTCCATAGAGGTGTGGATTTCATCACCGGTACGATCCAGGAACCCGGTATTGATGAATACAACCCGCTCACGGGCTTCAGCAATACAGGCTTTCAGGTTAACTGTGGTGCGACGCTCCTCATCCATAATGCCCATCTTCAGGGTGTTACGGGTCAGGCCGAGCGCATCTTCGACACGGTTAAACAGAGTATTGGCAAAGGCGACTTCTTCCGGGCCATGCATCTTCGGCTTAACGATATACACGCTGCCCTGACGGGAGTTGCTGTTTACGCCCTTGCGGTTCAGATCATGAATAGCAATCAAAGAAGTGATCATGCCATCCATAATACCTTCCGGCACTTCCCGGCCTTCACTGTCCAGAATCGCTTCATTGGTCATCAGATGGCCTACGTTGCGGACAAACAGAAGACTGCGGCCTGGCAGAGTTAGCTCAGAGCCATCGGCAACTGCATAGGAACGGTCAGGGTTCAAAGTACGAACAAAGCTCTTGCCGCCCTTCTCAACAGCTTCCTGCAGATCGCCCTTCATCAAACCCAGCCAGTTGCGATAGACGACAGTCTTATCTTCAGCATCTACGGCGGCAATGGAATCTTCGCAATCCATAATCGCAGTCAGCGCTGATTCCACCAGCAGATCTTTTACCCCGGCAGGGTCATCCTTGCCGATTGCACTTTCAGGATCGATCTGAACTTCAATATGCAAGCCATTGTTTTTCAAGAGAATAGCTTCAGGTGACTCAGGGTTGCCACGGTAGCCAACAAACTTCTCCGGCTGGGACAGACCCACCTCAATACCTTCCGCAAGCTTGACCGCCAGCTGGCCTTCTTTCACGGTGTAGGCGACAGCATCAGTATGGTCACCAGCCGCCAGAGGTGCGGATTCATTCAGAACTTCCCGGGCATAAGCAATAACCTTGGCGCCACGTACCGGGTTATAAGCACGCCCTTTCTCTGCACCGGCCGCTTCGGAAATCACATCGGTGCCGTACAGTGCATCATAAAGGGAACCCCAGCGCGCATTGGCGGCGTTCAGGGCGTAACGGGCATTCATCACCGGTACAACCAGCTGTGGGCCAGCAATGGTCGCGACTTCGGCATCGACATTCTCGGTGGTGATTTTAAAGTCTTCGGCCTGGGGCAGCAGGTAACCAATCTCCTGCAGGAAGGCTTTATAAGCTGCGGGATCGTGAGCTTTATTCTGCTGATGATAGCAGTCTATCTGTGCCTGCAGCTGGTCACGTTTGGCCAGCAGCTGGCGGTTAACCGGGGCGAGATCGTTGACGATGGCCTCGAATGCGGACCAGAAAGCCTGTGGTGAAACACCAGTGCCCGGTGCGATTTCGTTGTTCACCAGATTGTAGAGCACACTGGCAACCTGCAGTGAACCTACCTGAGTACGGTCTGTCATGGTCTTATCTCACCCTTTTTATCAATAACACAGTTCTCAATGACTCCGGTCATCCCGAGATGCTCGTCCATGAGACTCTGATCTTTGCGCAGAAAAAATGCCTGAAAAAATCGGCAACGCCAACCCCCAACCCTAAGGAAAACATTGTCCTGCGACAGCGTTTCATGCTGAGAAACGCCGTAACCGTAAGGTTTTTCTCATGTTATTAATAAGCTCCGCCGGACTATTCACCAGATAAATACCTGATATAAAACAAGGTCATTTCCCCGTTACATACCGATTACATAGAATGAGCTCACCGAATCGAGACCGCTTCGGACAAGCAGAGTAGATGACCGTCACGGATAGAGAATACGAATTATAAAAATTCTTCATTCCCAGCGTGCCGTGCCTTCTGCCACCGTGCGAGAGATCGCCACAAGAACGAAAGGACAACCGATCATGTCAACTTATCTGCAAGACATCGACGCCGTTGCTTCTCTGAAAGCGACGAAAGGGTCAGCCTGGGACGCCATCAACCCGGAATCTGCTGCACGTATGCGTGCCCAGAACAAGTTCAAGACCGGTCTTGATATCGCCAAGTACACTGCCGGCATCATGCGTCGCGACATGGCCGAGTTCGACAAGGACAAGACCAAGTACACCCAGTCCCTGGGTTGCTGGCACGGTTTCGTAGGTCAGCAGAAGCTGATCTCCATCAAGAAGCACTTCGGCACCACTGAGCGCAAGTACCTGTACCTGTCCGGCTGGATGGTTGCTGCCCTGCGTTCCGACTTCGGCCCGCTGCCGGATCAGTCCATGCACGAAAAGACAGCCGTCGCCAGCCTGGTCGAAGAGCTGTACACCTTCCTGCGTCAGGCGGATGCCCGTGAACTGGGCGGTCTGTTCCGTGCGCTGGACAAGGCCCGTGAAGCTGGCGATACCGCTCAGGAAAAAGAGATCCAGAGCCAGATCGACAACCACGAAACTCACATTGTACCTATCGTTGCTGATATCGATGCCGGCTTCGGTAACGCTGAAGCCACTTACCTGATGGCCAAGCAGATGATCGAAGCGGGCGCTTGTGCCCTGCAGATCGAAAACCAGGTTGCGGATGAGAAGCAGTGTGGCCACCAGGACGGTAAAGTAACCGTTCCTCATAACGACTTCCACGCCAAGCTGCGCGCTCTGCGTTACGCATTCCTGGAACTGGGTGTTGATGACGGTGTTATCGTTGCCCGTACTGACTCCGAAGGCGCTGGCCTGACCAAGGAAATCGCGGTAGTTAAAGAGCCAGGCGACCAGGGTGATGTTTACAACTCCTACCTGGACGTTGAAGAAGTTGCTCCGGAAGACACCAAAGAAGGTGATGTTCTGATCAGCCGTAACGGCAAGCTGGTTCGTCCTAAGCGTCTGCCTTCCGGTCTGTACCAGTTCCGTCAGGGCACTGGCCATGAGCGTTGCGTATTCGACTGCATCGAAGCCATCAACGCCGGCGCCGACCTGCTGTGGATCGAGACTGCTGTTCCTACCGTGCACGAAATCAAGGGCATGATGGACGACGTTCGTAAAGTTCACCCGGATGCCAAGCTGGTTTACAACAACAGCCCATCCTTCAACTGGACTCTGAACTTCCGTCAGCAGACTTACGATGCCTGGGCCGCTGAAGGCAAGGACGTATCCGCTTACGATCGCGCCAACCTGATGTCTGCCGAATACGACGATTCCGAGCTGTCCGCTGCTGCTGATGCTCGCATCAACACCTTCCAGGCTGATACTGCCCGTGAAGCGAACGTATTCCATCACCTGATCACTCTGCCGACTTATCACACTACCGCCCTGTCTGTAGACAACCTGGCGAAAGAGTACTTCGGTGAAAAGGCAATGCTGGGTTATGTTGAAGGCGTTCAGCGTAAGGAAATCCGTCAGGGTATTGCCTGCGTTAAGCACCAGAACATGGCTGGTTCCGATATGGGTGACGACCACAAAGAATACTTTGCTGGTGAGAACGCTCTGAAGGCCGGCGGTGCCAAGAACACTTCCAACCAGTTCAGCTAATCCGCTGAATTGACCGGAAGTTAGAAAAAGGCGACCCTCGGGTCGCCTTTTTTATCCCTGTCCGGATAAAATACTGTCCCATAAAATCAGCACATAAAGTTAATAAACAGAAGTTCAGAGCGAGAGAATAATGAGCGCTGCCCTTTTACAAGCCCCATCTTCCCTGCAGGACGCGAAAGACCTTCTGACCGACCAGGGTTTTGCCACCAGCACGATCTGGTATCACGGCACCTCCTCTGCCCTGCTGCCTTCCATTCTGAAACAGGGGCTGAAGCGCTCCGGCGACAAGGCCATGAACCAGATGGCCAAACAGACCATGGCCACCATCGGCAATACCTTTACCGAAACAGTGGAGCCGGTATTTCTCACCCAGAGCAAAGAGATTGCCTTTTATTGGGCACAACAGACCGTTCGCAATCGCAGTGTACGCTTTGAAGGTGATGAGCAGCCGATCGTTCTGGCTGTTAGCCTGCCGGATGACGAGGCCGCCAAGGTAAGACCGGATGTGGGTGCTGCCAGCCTGCTGATGGTGAAAGACGGGGAATCTTATCTGGCATTTATTGCCGGCCTTTATGATCAGGCCGGAGCGACCGTACCTGAAGTCAATGTGATGAAAGCCGACCGGATGGATTACCTCAATAAGCTGGGCATGGCTTATTACGACAATGATATTCCTGCGCAATATCTAACGGCTATCTCCTGACTGGTAGCTCCTTATTTATGGCCGTGGCAGGTTGGCTGCCATGGCCCTGCTCTACCTCTGAATCTCCACTCCCAAACGCCTCACCATCTCTAAGACTTTGGTCGTATTGCCATCATTTTCAGTGTGACTTAGCCCGCACTTTTGTTTCCTTCCAGTGAACTTTAGTTAGAGATACTGTCAAAGCTAGGTGTGATCTTACCGGAAAAAGGAGTTTCCCATGACCATGCCAATCCCTTTTTCGAGGCGGCTTTCCAGACGACTGCTGGCCTCTGCCCTTTGTGCCATCACTCTTGGCAGCCCTTTGTGCCAGGCCGCTGAAGAGGCCGAGCAACCGTCCTATCCCGCCGTCCATAACACCGCCACCCAGCTGAAACCTAAAGTGGTCGGCACTCTGGAATCTGTCGATCAGTATGGCCTTGGTCAGCTTGATGACAAATCCAGCAATGTCTTCACGTGGATGAGTGATCTTGCCCGGGATGCCGGTATGAATCCGTTACGCTTTCATCATCTTATGGAGCTCCTGCTTACTGAACTCACCTCGGCTCTGGAGGAACACTACCCTATCCCGGAAGATGACGATGATCTGCACAATGTCCTGTTGCGCATGTCAGTCTATATGGTCAGAACCTGGGGCATTGCCAATGATCAACCCGGTTATGTATTCCCAACAGTCAGCGAACACCCTGTGTTCAACCTGCGCAATGGTCTGGTGAATACACGGGGCCATGCCAAAGGCCAAATGGATGAGAGCTCTCTGAAGCGACGGATCACTATGAATCTGTTATTCAGCACTCTGGTTGCCAACCAGCCCGTACTGTTTAGCACCCGTTTCCATGCCGGCTCCGACTACTACAGCGCCTGGCAGCAGCTGCTGATCGGCCCGGTCTTTGATGAAGCCACTGGCCGCACCCGCATTGTGCTGGCCGATTACACCCCATGCCAGCAATCAACCGATGAAACAATTTACTTTCCAGGGAGCTATACCCTGGATCAAGGCAAACTGGGTTATACCCGCAGTACCAGCCCTCGTCCTACCGGACGCTTTAGCCTGCCAACCTGTGCTGTAGAGCTCTACCCTTCAATGGATCTGATGTTGGGCTATGACAGTCAAGGCCGTCGTGTGCACAGCCTGATGCAGCAGTTGATACAAAACGATCGTGAACAATGGGAAGCCAAAGAGAGGGCCATCTTTGCGATCTATCTGGAGGACTGCAAGGGGAATAAGGAAAAGCTGTTGCAACTGCTCAAGGATAATGACCAAATGCTCAGCCATAAGCTGATTACCATGCTGGGTATTGGCCAGCTCTCATACCAGAAAGCTTCCGACAAAATGACCGAACTGGGCCAACTCCTTGGAACCGATAGCCAGTCAACGAAGCTTACAGCCAGACTGGCGTTGGTGATACAGGCTCTTGAAGCCAACCCGAAATTCCGCATGGAAGCACGGATGCTGAGTATGCATCAGTCGGTGATTTCCAAGGTTATTGACCACCAGCTCGAGTCGAAAGCGCTGAAACAAGATGATCCGGATGCCTACCAGATGTTTGTCAGCCGCTGGATCAGCCTGGAGCAACAGCGAGTCACGGCACTATTGGGAGACCAGCTGGCTCAGCTGAGCTCCAAGGACGCAGCCCATGCCCATGAACTTATGCTCCGCGTCGTCAAGCTGACCCAATCCCGCACATCCATTGAGGCACGCAGTCGGATCCAGAAATATATCGCGGCTTTTGACCAAGCTGATTTGATGAGCACACAGGCAGGTACCACATTGAAATCGGTACAGGACTCTCTGGACAAAACCCCAAGCAATGGTATCGAGTTTGCCTATGACCCTGACACAGGCAACACCTCGTTGATGATTGGCAGTGTCGATATCTTCAGCCCGGAGTTGAGCGATAAGGATGTAGAGAATCTGGTAGAGGTGGGTATCAGCAACTCCCCACTTGCTGCTCAGGTACGTGAAGCCGTGGCCCAGCGAATTAATGAGCAGATTGATCATTATGAGGTGGATATCAAAAAGTCGAAGGAACACATGTCCGACAATAAGAAGAAGCGTGGATTGCTGCAGATCTATAAGGCGACCGGTATCGTAAGCCAGCAGCCTGACAATAAGAACGCCAACATACCCGCTGAGCGCACCCTGGCCCTACACCGACTGAGACGATTCTCGTTACTGGTCAGCCATGAACGGTACCGGAAGAAAGGCTTGTCGGTTGATGATCCAATGCGCAAAGCGGCCGAAAGAGTAGCATCCAGCATCAGCTATATGCGCTGGCGTAATAGCAACGCAACCGCAATCGCCTTGAGTTCTGAGAAAGACTAACCTCTTAGATTGAGCACTTACTTTATACCCTGCAGCTTCTGGCTGCGGGGTATTTTCATATTCCACTCTGGCTTTTGAACTTTTTTCTGTTCAGATGGATCAAGATAACTCCGCCCGGTGACTGCTGGGCGTGAGTTCCGGACGCCGACCAAGATCGACAATCAGTCGCCGTAACCAGCGATGACCTGCATCCTGCTGTAACAGTGGACTCCAGGCCATTTTCAATTCAATGGGTGGAATCAGGAAAGGCGGTGGCAGAATCACCAGTTCCGGATCATCCTGCATCAGCTTGGCGGCCCGGGTTGGCAGTGTGGCAATCAGATCATTCTGGCGGGCCAGCTGCATCGCCACATGATAGTGGCGGGTAAACACCGCAATCTGTCGCTGCTTGCCGATATTGTTCAGGGCATCATCAACCCAGCCCAGGCGCTGAATATCTTCCGGGTTCACCCCCACCCCGGCACCCATACCGGTTTTACTCACCCAGATATGCCGAGCCTGCAGATAATTTTCCAGAGTAAATTTACGGCGTATCAGGTTCTTCTTGCTGAGGATACAGGAGAAGGAATCTTCCCAGATCGTACTCTGATGAAAGGACTGAGGCATATCATCGAAGCGGTTGATCGCCATATCCACCCGCCCCTGCTCCACATCGGCAAAGCCAACATCGCTGGGCGTCAGCATATCCAAAGTGATATGAGGTGCATCCTTACGCAGTTGGCGCAGCAGCAGTGGAATCAACGTTGATTCAGCATAGTCACTGGCCATGATCCGGAACACCCGCTTACTGCTAAGCGCATCAAAAGGTGTCTGGGGGCGGATAGCCTGTTCAACGTCGGTCAGCACCTGACGAATCAAAGGCTGCAGCTCAAGGGCGCGGGCGGTGGGAGTCATGCCGTCACTGGTGCGCACCAGCAAAGGATCGGCAAACAGGTTACGCAGTCGTCGGAGACCATTACTCATGGCCGGCTGACTGATCCCCAATTGATCGGCGGCTCGGGTGACATTCTGTTCACGCAGCAGCGCGTCGAGATATACCAGCAGATTCAGATCTACCCGGGAGATATTGACCATTATTATTCTCAGCCTGATCTGTACAGCTTATTGGATTCCCGAGCAGGACACTTATCATCACTGCTCAGGATGCGGCCAGTATGCCATAACCCGATCAGGTTATCAGTCGATATTGCCCTTCGGCTTCAGAGTGCTGAAAGAGCCGTAGTAGGTCATCTGACTCGAACCGATATAGAACAACTCGCCCAATCCATAGTTTGCCATCAGTCGCGTAAAGAACTCAACATG
Organism: Parendozoicomonas haliclonae; assembly: GCF_900174585.1. Taxonomy (GTDB): domain Bacteria; phylum Pseudomonadota; class Gammaproteobacteria; order Pseudomonadales; family Endozoicomonadaceae; genus Sansalvadorimonas; species Sansalvadorimonas haliclonae. The sequence continues at coordinate 423,403 of NZ_FWPT01000005.1, forward strand.
GGGGTAACGGGTCTCGGGCGGAGCCCAGGGGGTCATTGCCAGCACACCGCCTGCCAGCATGCCAGTGGCCGCAATTGCACCGGGCACACCGGTAAACGGCAGCAGCAGCTTACCCACCAGCAAGGCTCCTGGCAGCACCATCCCCGTCACCGCGCCTTGAACATGACCGGCAACATGCCCCTTGTCCCATATACTCCACATGGACACGGTATAGATGGAGTTATTGACATCGTCATAGACGCCACGAATGGTCAGACGAATATTATCCCGGGCATGATCCACCCCGAACACAGGTCCATGACACCAGGTATCTTTGGACGGTACCTGATAGTTACTGCCATACATATGAATCAATGGCATGGTCCAGGGTGTACGGGTGGATTCCAGACTCACCAGCCAATCGTGGTTATCCAGCAGATTGATTTCAATCCCGATATCAAAGCCGTAATGACGGTCATTGACCGGATAACCAAAGACACCTTCCTTGTTCTGGGTCATCAGGCAGGCTTCCATAAAGTCCTTATTGGGAAGCTTGGGGCTCTTACCTTCCAACAGATGTCCGGCTGAAGGTTTGCGTCGCTCCGGATAGCTGGCGTTGGTGGACTTGGTCGCGGTGGGCAGCGGCTCCTGCTCAAACAGGTTTGGCTCCTGCGCCAACAGATTGCGTTCGGCTTCATCGATCAGGTCACCATCGGATTCCGCCTGCTGTTTCTGAAACGCGCGCAACCCTTCAGAGCGGTGTTCCTGCTCCTGAATCTTGCGGGCCAGATGTTCCAGCATGCGGTTAGCCTGCTTACTGAGATTATCAGCCTGCAACTGCATGGCCATCATCTCGTTCTGGCTGGTTTCGGTGCTGCTGGCCAGATTGACAATCTGCTTACTGCGGGAGGACAGCTCACTCAACAGCATGGCAGAGTTTTTCAACTTGCTGTCTTTATCCCGCCCGGACAGATTCATACTGTCTTCCAGCGCCTGATCCGCCTCTTCGATCAACTCCTGCAGTCCATCGTTACTGTACAGCGAGCGCATATATTCGGAGGAGTTACGGGTCATCAGGGTTTTGATACGGTGCAGCGCGGCCCTTGCTGTGGCTGGGCTCACCGGCATATTAGGCGACAGAACATTCTGGGATGACGACTCATCGGACATTGTCGCCATCTTCTCAACATCAAAGTTCACCCGCAGCTCATCCAAATCCTGATAACCCGGGCGATACTTACCGGTCATCAGCATCGGCACTGCCCCCGGCTGGTTGGCGACATAATCAAAGGAGTGAGGATACGGGGTTTGTCCTTCGATATAGGTTTTGTACAGGCTACTGATCTTGCCAGCCAGACCATTGCGGGGATAGGCCAGCTGCAGCCGGGCCACACGCAGCCGCATATCATCCATCCCATGACTGTTCAGGAATTTTTCCGCCCGGGCCGACAGCCAGCCATTGGACGAATCAAAGTATTCACTGCGGCTGGACAGATCCCGCCCCTGCCACTTCAGCTGAATCCAGCCGCCACTGCAGCGGAAGTCGGCATAGGCATTGGTTTTGCCATCAATAAACGCCTGATTGTCAGTCACCCAGGTCATATCGTCCTGACGGTGCTCACTGTGCACCATCAACGAGATGTTTTGGGTAAAGCTGTCCACCATCACCGCGACCCGGGTCTGGCGCTCTTTATCGTGGAAGTTGTAGCTGTGGGCCTTCTTCATCCGGCTCATCAGATCGAGACTCAGATAGGTCGGATAGTTGCCGGTCAGCTGATAAATCTCTTCCAGATGATCCATCGCGCGCTGGGCACGGGCAACATGAGCCGCGTCATTCAGGGTGGTGACATAAATATCATTGGTCAGAGTGCAGGTGTTATCCATAATCACCCGGGCACTGGCCAGCGGGCTCAATAGCATGACAGCTACTACCGAAGCTGCAACAACGGAAAGACGGAGCATGGACAGTAAACCTCTGCGATTCTGCTTGAGCAGTTAGGACGCACAGGCTGTGGGAAGTTCCGGTGGCAAGGGCTACGAATTGTCAGCCCCTGTAACCCCCTGTGTCAGCGCCCCAAACACCTGTATGGTCTGGGGCTGAGTGTGCACACCGTTATTAGCTGGTATAGAGCTTCAACAGCTTTTCCGGATCATCCGTTTCAATCCAGTCCACTTTCAACTCATGCAGACGTCGCGCTTCGGCCATCTGATCCGATTCGGACGCACTGACCGTGCGGGTATCGTAAGGAAACAGAGTGTAAGCTCCGACCAGCATATTACGGTCATGGAATTTCTGCACGGTATCGGAATCTATCAGGGTATGCTCAACGCCCACGACCGAGGAACCCACCATCCGGCCAACAGCATTCAGCTCCAGCAGACGATTGATAAAGGTCATATGGTTCTGATTGCCGGCCGCCTGGGAGAATTCACTACCGATCTCCGGCAACAGCCTGCACCACTTTTCAATACCATCCGCCATGCCATCATCGTAGGCAAAGCCAGAGTGAATGCTGCGGTAATCATTCTCCAGATCCCGGAGCATAAAGAAATCAAAGGAGGTCGCCACCACCCGATCACAGCTGCCGGTTTTGCGAATCACATCAGCTACCAGCCGTCCGGTCTTACGACGGCTCCACATCGGGCGGTAGGCCTTCATCTCGACATTGATCAGCAGATCATCCTGCAGCTCGTCCAGTACCTCTTCCAGCAGAGGAATACGCTCTTCACGTCCGTATGTCTGGTAGTTGCCGTTATCATCCTGGACGATACGCTTCTGAACCCGCAGACGGGAGACTTCATCCCAGGTCATCTCACTGATCAGGCCTTTAACACCTGTCAGGCGCTCGGTGTCCTCATCATGAAACACCACCACTTCCCCATCACGGGTAGCAAAGACATCCAGCTCAATACCATCAATACCCAACTCAACCGCTTTACGGAAACCGGCCATGGTATTTTCCTGATGTGCGAGAGGAACACCCCGATGCCCCAGCACCAAAGGGCGGGATTTAGGCTTATAAAATCCATTCATACTGTACATCCTGTGGTTTTTATTATTCGGTGGCTTAATCCTAGCCAGCACAAAGGATACCGAAACTGCGCGGGGAATGCCTTATCAGCGGGATAACTTCAGAAGCAGAATCAATATATCAGATGGGCAAACAGCGTAATTAAAGGCAGGGCCAGCACTGTGCGAATTAAAAACAGCACCAACAGTTGCCAGAAATTTAAAGGAATGGAGGAGCGCATAATCAACACCCCGACTTCGGACATATAAATTAATTGCGCAATCGATAAAGCCGCCACCACAAACCGGGCCATTTCATTCTCTATGGTCACCGCCACAGCCACCGGCAGAAACATATCGGCAAAGCCCAGCAAAACAGCGGGAGCGGCCTTCTCTGCCTCAGGAATCCCCAGTAGCTCCAGTATCGGAGCAACGGGAGCGCCCAACCATTGAAACAGATCAGTGGTCTGGCCAAGGATCAACCCGGTGGTTGCGATAGTCATAATAATTGGAACAAAAACCAGCCAGATATCCAGGGCATTTTCACAGCCTTTGCGGAGCAACTGTCTGACACCCGGCCCCTGCCCGGCTTTATTGAGTGCCCGCACCAGCCCATTCTGTTGTTGCTGCTCTTGCGCTTTGCCGGCCACTTCCGGGTCAGCCATGGCGCAGTAGGTATCCGGGATATGTGACAGTGGCCAGATTCGGGGTAAGACCAACCCCACAATCAGGCAGGTGGAGATGACAGTGAGATAGAAGGCAAGAAACATATGGGAGAGCTGGGCAAAGTTCACCACCACCACGCAAAACGAGATCGACACAATCGAAAAGCTGGAGGCAATAATGGCTGCTTCCCGGGCGGTGTAATAACCACTTTCATACTGCCGGGCAGTAATGAGAGTGCCGACCGTGCCATCGCCCAGCAGCGAGGCAATAATATCAACGCCACTATTGCCGGGAATCCGGTACAAGGGCTTTAAGAACCAGTGCATCAGACTGCCGATCAGCTCGACCAGCCCGTAATCCAGCAAAAACGGCAGAAACAAACCGGCCAGAAAGAAGAATACAAACAACACCGAGACAAGCTCAAAGAGCACCAGGCCGCCGGTCTCTGACCCCCATACCCATTCCGGGCCACTGCCAAAAAGAGTCATGGTGCCGAGAACTGCACCGGCCAGGCGAAACAGAATCCAGAGGATTGAAGTGTCGAAAAGTGAGCGCAGGAGCTTATTGTGACGAATCCAGTCAGGCTGGAAGGCTCGCGCAATGATTGCACCACCTGCAGACACCCACATGGTGCAGACAATGATTGCCGGCAGCCAATGCTGAATCAGATCGAGAATGGCGTAACCCATAATCCCGATAAGTACGGACGGCCCTTTCTCACTGTGAAAAGGTATCAGGAAAAACAGCACACCCAGTGCTGAGGGGAATAGAAACCTTGCCCACCGCTTGAATTGCGATTCGTCAACTGAAGGAACAGAGTCTGACACCGGTGAGCCATTTCACAAAGATGATTCAAGATAGTCTAGCAGTCGGAATCAAAGCAGCGTTTTGGCGAAATAGAGAGTAAGGCGAGAAATTGCAGACATAAAAAAGCCAGCACAAGGCTGGCTTTTTAATTTGGAGGCGAGTACCGGAGTCGAACCGGTCTATATGGAGTTGCAGTCCACTGCATAACCGCTTTGCTAACTCGCCAGGAACGCGGCGCATATTAAGGGTCGACTGATTAAAAATCAATAGGTTGGATGATTTTATTCATGCCTGTTGTAGTCATCATCATAACGGACAATATCATTCTCCGGATCATCACTCCCTTGCTCACTCCAGGTTTGCACCTCAATAATAATCAAAGGCTCCGCTCCGGGGTTTGCCAGACGGTGCCGGCTGCCAGCCGGAACATAGACAGATTGTCCCCGGTGCAGCATCTGCTCCTGCGCATCAACAGTGACCTGCGCGCAGCCCGATACCACCACCCAGTTTTCATTGCGGTAACGGTGACTCTGCAAGGAGAGTCTATGCCCCACTTTAACCTGCAATTGCTTGACGGCACACTGATCACCTTGCAGCAATAATGTCTGACTGCCCCAGGGAGCATAACGCTTGGAGTGAGCAGCAATAGTTCGCTCGCCGGCTGCCTGCATGATCTGCAGTAACTGCGGAAGCTGGTCGGCAGATTGCCGACCCATCACCAACACAGCATCTTCCGTCACAACAATGATCTGATTATCTATACCGACAGTGGCAACAGCAGGTCCGCTGCTACGAATCAGGCTATTGGACGTGTTTAAGGAATAGATTCTTTCTGAAGCATTACCTCCGCCCTCAGCCTTAAGCAAACCTTCCCAGGAGCCAATATCCGACCAACCCATAGACACAGGCAGTACCCGTGCCTTATCGGTGTTCTCCATCACGCTGTGATCAAAACCCTGGGGGGCAATGTTTTGATAGGCTTCAGCATCCAGACGTAAAAAATCGAGATCCCTGACTGCACATTTATAAGCCTGCGAACAGTTCTGATAAGTCTCAGGCACCCAGTGCCGTACTTCCTGCAGGAAAACCTCAGCGGCTCCAAGAAAAATGCCGGCATTCCAGAGATAACCCTGCTGGATATAAACGTTTGCGGTATCACTGTCCGGCTTTTCAATAAAGGTCTGAACAGGATAAGGCGCGTCACCGGATGATTGATCGGGCCGGATATAGCCATAGCCAGTTGCCGGGTAGTCCGGCACCACACCAAAAGTCACAATGGACGACTGTGCAGCGGCAAGACTGCGGGTGACAGCCTCTATAAAGGAAGACTCATCCTGAATAATATGATCGGCTGGTAGATACAACAGTGTCGCGTCTTGCTGACTAGCTAAGGCATGCAAAGCCGCACTGGTGATCGCCGCAGTAGTATGGCGGGCTTCCGGCTCCAATAACAGATCAACATCCAGGCCCAGAGCCTGAATGTGCTCTGCCGCCTGAAAGCGATAAGCGTTATGGGTAACAACAATAAGACGTCCACAATCCGGTAACTTGCAGGCTCTTAATAAAGTTTGTTGAAACAGGCTCAGCCCGGCACCCGTCAAATCCAGAAACTGCTTGGGACGATCAGCACGGGATTCCGGCCAAAGCCGTGTTCCCTGCCCTCCAGCCAGAATGACGGGAACCAGTGCCACTACTTCACCCGCCGCTCTATACCGGTCTGAGCAATGACCCGGGTGGCAATCTCTTCCACCGAATAATGGGTAGTATTCAGGAACGGAATATTGTTGCGGTCATACATCTGCTCCACCTCCTGCAACTCCATGGCACACTGACGTGGTGAGGCATAACGACTGTTCGGACGGCGCTCATGACGAATAGCAGCCAGTCGCTCCGGCGTAATCGTCAGCCCGAACAGTTTATTCTTGTAGGGTTCCAGCGCCTTGGGCAGACGCATCATATCCATATCATCTTCGGTGATCGGATAGTTGGCCGCCCGAATACCAAACTGCAAACCGAGATACAGACAGGTTGGCGTTTTGCCACAGCGGGATACGCCCACCAGGATAATATCCGCCTGATCGTAAGACTTCAGCCGTGCACCATCATCATTATCAATTGCAAAGTGAACAGCTTCGATCCGCTGGTTGTACTTGCCGCCCCCGGAGGAATCAATGGAACGTTTACGACCGACCTGATGCACCGCATGGGCATTGAGCTGCTTTTCCAGAGCCGGCATAAAAGTATCGAAGATATCTACGCGGAAGGATTCAGCCGTGCGCAGAACTTCTGCGATACCTTCATCAATAATGGTGCTGAACACCAGCGGAGGGACCCCCTCACTGGCCACCTGATTCAATAGTTGTACGACTTCCTGCGCTTTTTCGGCGGTATCTATATAAGGAAGGGTCATGGGTTCAAAGCGGGTGTCGGCAAACTGGGCCAGCAGACTCTGCCCAAACGATTCGGCGGTTATCCCGGTACCGTCAGAGACAAAAAAAACCTTACGAATCGGGTTCTGTTCATTCATGTTTATTATAACCACCATTTCATCGAAAAATATCGACCGCTCGGAACGGCACAGGCCGATTGCTGCCAAGCTTACTCCCAGTACGGCCATCGTGTCCAAAGCGGCACTTTTCACAGCAGTTCCGTGGCTATTTTTCCGGCACCGCCAATAACTGAATATATACTCTCCCCTCTTGTTTGAATCTGTTTGATAGATGTATTGTAGAATGCAGTTACTCGGTACAGAGTGATAGGCAAATCAACCGGTGTTGCACCAGTTGCAGCCACTGGATACAGGCAGAAATATCCTGCACATTCATCAGCAGCGCCCTGTATTCTGTGAACCGGCTTGATCAGGGGTGTGATCTTTAGGGGGTGACTCTTGCAAGCATATGTAATTGGCCTGGACAAACTGGGGGCCGGAGATGTTGAGCTGGTCGGAGGCAAGAATGCCTCGCTGGGGGAGATGATCAGCAACCTGGCAGGTGTCGGTGTATCGGTACCGGGCGGTTTTGCCACAACGGCTCAGGCCTATCGCGACTTTCTGGAAGAGAGTGGCCTTAACGAAAAGATTCACCAGCTGCTGGACACTCTCGATGTTGATGATGTCCGCGCCCTGACGACTGCCGGCGCCCAGATTCGTCAGTGGGTCATTGAGCAGCCTTTCTCCGAGAAGCTCGAACACGACATTCATGAAGCCTGGGAAGTTCTGCAGCAAGGCAATGAAAACCTGTCTGTCGCCGTGCGCTCTTCCGCTACCGCAGAAGATTTGCCGGATGCCTCCTTTGCCGGACAGCAGGAAACCTTCCTGAACATTCGCGGCTACGACAACCTGCTGGTCGCTATCAAAGAGGTGTTTGCTTCCCTCTTTAATGACCGAGCCATCGCTTACCGCGTGCATCAGGGCTTTGATCACCGTAATGTTGCCCTGTCCGCCGGCGTGCAAAAAATGGTGCGCAGTGAAACAGCCTCTTCCGGGGTTATGTTCACCCTGGATACCGAATCCGGCTTCCGTGACGCTGTCTTTATCACCTCTTCCTATGGGCTTGGTGAGACTGTCGTTCAGGGTGCAGTCAACCCGGATGAGTTCTATGTTCACAAAGTCGCTCTTGAAGCCGGTCGCCCTGCGGTTCTGCGCCGCAACCTGGGCAGCAAAGCCATCAAGATGACCTACACCAGCGAATCCTCTGCCGGCCGCTCCATCCAGACCGTCGATGTTCCGGAAACCGATCGCCGCAGCTTCTCCATCACCGATGAAGAAGTGCAGGAACTGGCCAGACTGGCCGTGATTATTGAAAAGCACTACCAGCGCCCAATGGATATCGAGTGGGCCAAAGATGGTGACGACGGCCAGCTTTATATTGTTCAGGCTCGCCCGGAGACAGTGAAGAGCCGCAGCGCCGGCACCATGGAACGCTACCTGCTCAAAGAGAAAGGCCGTGTTCTGGTGGAAGGTCGCAGCATCGGTCAGCGTATTGGTAGCGGTCAGGTGAAAGTGATCCACGATATTTCCGAAATGGATCTGCTTCAGCCGGGCGATGTACTTGTCACAGATATGACCGACCCAGACTGGGAACCGATCATGAAGCGGGCAGCTGCCATCGTCACCAACCGCGGCGGCCGTACCTGCCACGCAGCCATCATTGCCCGAGAGTTGGGCATTCCTGCGGTTGTTGGCTGCGGCAATGCCACTGAGCGCCTGCATAATGATATGCCGGTAACCGTATCCTGCGCCGAAGGTGATACCGGTCTGATCTACGATGGCCTGCTGGACTTCGACATCCATAGCAACTCCGTAGAAACCATGCCAGACATTCCATTCAAGATCATGATGAATGTTGGCAACCCGGATCGGGCTTTCGACTTTGCCGCCCTGCCCCATAACGGTGTTGGCCTGGCACGCCTTGAGTTCATCATCAACCGGATGATCGGCGTTCACCCGAAAGCTCTGCTGAATTATGAAACTCTGCCAGCGGATATCCGTGCCAGTGTCGACAAGCGCATTGCCGGCTATGCCAGCCCGGTGGATTTCTATGTCGAGAAACTGGTTGAAGGTGTGGCTACCATCGCCGCAGCCTTCTACCCAGAAAAGGTGATTGTTCGTCTGTCCGACTTTAAGTCCAACGAATATGCCAATCTGATTGGCGGCAAACTGTATGAGCCGGAAGAAGAGAACCCGATGCTCGGCTTCCGTGGCGCATCCCGCTACATCTCCGAAGGTTTCCGTGACTGCTTTGAGCTGGAATGCCGTGCCATGCGCAAGGTGCGCGATGAAATGGGCCTGACCAATGTTGAGTTGATGGTTCCGTTTGTCCGTACTGTTGGCGAAGCCCGTCAGGTGTCTGATCTGCTGACTGCCAATGGCCTGCGCCGTGGTGAGAATGGTCTTCGCATTATTATGATGTGTGAGCTGCCTGCCAACGCCCTGCTGGCTGATGCATTCCTGGAATACTTCGATGGCTTCTCTATCGGCTCCAACGATATGACCCAGCTGACCCTTGGCCTGGATCGTGATTCCGGCGTTATTGCCCACCTGTTTGATGAGCGTAACGATGCAGTGAAAGCCCTGCTGGCTATGGCAATCAAAGCCTGCCAGAAGGCTGGCAAGTATGTCGGTATCTGCGGTCAGGGGCCATCCGATCATCCCGATCTTGCTCGCTGGTTGATGGAGCAAGGTATTGAGACCGTATCCCTGAACCCGGACAGCGTTCTGGAAACCTGGTTCTACCTGGCTGAACACCAGAAGTAAGTTCAGGTAGTTACCTCAAAGACAAAAGCCATGGTTAACGCCATGGCTTTTTTATTACCTGCTCCCTTTGCCTCTACTGCCTGCGCGCTATATCCACTTTCTCTCTGTGTCAGCCTCTTGAGCTCTAACGATCCAGCACTGCCCTTTACCCCAACCTATCTCTTTTTGATCACGGTTTTGGCCACTTTTTAGCCAAATCGAACCTCTTCCTGCCCCGAAAAACCTCTGTGCTATAGACGTCTCTAGTTTTCTTACTCAAAACCCTATTTAGTACCGGTAATTAATATTACCGGTACTAAATTGTTATTTTTGAAAAATATTCACAACCTTTAATACCAGTATTATAATACCGGTATTAATAGTTTTATCAGTACACAAAGAATGTCCGATATGAAAGATTCACAGCGTCGTTCACTTGTTTTCACCGTTCTGGATGATATGAAGAACGCCGGAGAGAAGATCACGGCTCAGAAACTGGCAACCCAGGCCAAAATGGGTAAACAGACCGTTCTCCCCTATTACCGGGAGTGGCAGGAGCTGGAAATACTGGGAGAGAGTGAAGAAGTAGAGCTGTCCCAGGAGCTGATCCGGGTAATCAAACGTGAGATCGCCAAGGAGAAGTTCCGTCAGGGCGAACAGCTGCGCGAAATTCAGGATCAACTGGATGAAGAGCGAGATCACTACGCCGCTCAATCGGAAGTCTGGAGACAGCAGCTAGAGGAGCTGCAGGAAAACCTGCAAAAGCAGGAAGCGGCCAATACTGAGCTCAGCCAGCAGAATCAATCCCTGCGGGAAACGGAAGCCGAGCTGCGCACCAAGCTCTCCACCCTCTCTGACAAGAACGAAAGCCTGCAGAAAGACACTGATAAGCTTGAACAAAAACTGGAGCAGGAAGCCAAACGCGCTGAGCAGGCACTGGCTGAGCAGGAACGCCGCCTCGACGAATCACACAGCAAGATTGTCGATCACTGGCTGAAAGTGCTGGATGAAGAGCGCCGGGAAAAAGCCCGGGCGCAAAAACAGGCTGAGAAAGCCGAGTCTGAACGCCAGCTGCTCAGCAAAGATAAATCACGGCTGGAAGACCAGCTGGAATATGAAAAGCGTGCTCACCGTACGACCACGGAACAATTGGGAACAGCGGAGCAGAAAGCCAGCCTGATGGCCGAACTGCAGGCCCAGCACGACAAACTGATTCATGGACTGGGTCGTCCGGAAAACCCTGAGCAAGCCCTACAGCAGCTACAGGAGCAAGTCGCCCTCTTTAAAGAGAATCAGCAAAACCTGCGACTGATTGAAGAGGAACTGAAGCGAACCCAGAAACAAAATGCAGAACAGACCGAAGCCATGGATAGCCTGTCCAAAGAAAATCGTACCCTGCTGGAACAGGCGATTCGCCTCGAAGCCCGGCTGGAAGGTATCCAGCTGGCTAAAGGCATAACCTCTTAACCCCTGCCTTCTGCAAAGACCAATAGCAAGCCATGCTGACAACTCTGCCAGCATGGCTTGCCGGCAGAAAACTTATCCTGCTCGAGAAGGCCAAATACTCTTTACCACTGATATAAGACCGGTAGATCCATGCAAGGAAGCCATCGGAGCCAAATTCTCAGGCAGGAGCACTGTCTGAACATGTTAGAAGAGCCCGCTCCGCCACCACGTTATTATGGTCGCAGACCGCTCCAGAGAACTGGCAGCTGGCATGGAACCACGGTTACTCGTCAGGATATTACCGACCCAAAACTGCGAAGAAAAAATCGTCAGGCCTTTGTAGATTTTGCCTGTCAGGTCATTCAGAGTGAGCTGGACAGTATTCGCCGAAAGTTTATCGCTGGTAACGACAAACTCATCGAGGCCGATCGTAAAATAACAGTGGTAACCAGCCAGATAACCAAGCAGTTTCCGGGACGAAGAAGTAACAGGCTGAAAAAATACAAATCCATAAGCGCAATGGGCAGCCTGCTCACCAGCAGGCCACCATCACTGGCTCTACTCCCGGAACCCACTCTCTATCAGCATAAAAATACAGAGGCTTCTCACAGAGCCAGAGACTCACGATGCAAAACCCCTAAAAAAGTACACTTTCAATAAATAGCTCAGGGCATGCTCAATGGTTCCTTGGACACAATAATCCCGTTATTGTCGGCATAAATATAATCACCCGGGCGAATCGTGACCCCGTGAAAAGTCACCGGAATATTCACCTCACCAATGCCCTTCTTATCGGTCTTCATCGGATGTGAGCCCAGCGCCTGAACACCCAGAGGCAGTTCGGCCAACACATCGACATCCCGAACACAGCCGTACATGATAATCCCGGCCCAGCCATTCTTGACGGCCTTCTCTGCCAGCATATCGCCCAAACAGGCCCGACGCATGGAACCACCGGCATCAACCACCATCACCCGGCCCAAACCCGCCTCATCTACCAGCTCTTTCACCCGAGAGTTATCTTCAAAGCACTTGACCGTTATCACCTCGCCACCAAAAGAGCTGAGGCCACCGTAATTACGAAAACCGGGATCCAGCGCCTGAACCAGTTCCGGATAAGCATCACAGAGGTCAGGTGTTACATAGGTCATAGCGAAATCTCTTGTTCTGTTTATAGGTTTTCGATGTCGTTTGCCACGGGAGGCATCAGCATTATTCCATTAGCGCCCGTGTGCTTCAAACTGACTAAGCTGATAAAGAGACAACAGGGAGCACCAGCCATGGGTGTAGGCAGAATAGACGGCAGCGATCGGACCGCCAGCAACGATATCCTCGATAACAGCATTCAGCCCCCAGAACCATCTGTTGGCCACCATGGCACCCGCATGGTTTATCAGGTGATTCCTCAACAACTGTTCAAGAAACTGACCAAAGCGGAAAAGGATATTATTCGTCAGGCTGAACGTATTGCTCGCCGGGAAGAGCGCCGTGCCATGCGCGAAGCCAAGAAGTCCGCGCTGGAAAATGAAACTGTGACTGCGGTGGAATCTGGCCAGGACCGTGGCACGGTAGATTTCAGTGACCCTTATGCCGTGGTGCTGGAACTGGCCAAGATGGCAGATGGCATGGAAAACAGCCAGAATCCCAAAGTCGTCTTAATGCTAACCGAAACCATCAATCAGATGCTCAAGCAAATTCACGAGCAGGAAGAGAGACGCGCCGAGAACCGCCGGGAAGAACAGGAGCAGGAGGAACAGGACCGCAAGACCTATGAGCAGCGTCGCCAGCAGGATGACCATATCCGCCAGCAACAGCTGCAGAGAATTGAGCAGGAAAACAGCCAAAGGCAGAACCGGCTAAACAACACCTAAGCTCTGCCCAACGGCTTCACCTTTGATAACGGCTATTTCTATTTCTGATAAGCGCGGAAGATACTGGAGAAATCCAGCGAGCCATTACCGGCTTCCGCATGTTGCCCAAACAAGCTTCGGGCCAGATCTCCCATCGGCGTATCCTGCTGACTCTGACTGGCAATCTCAGCAGCCAGCCCCAGATCCTTCAACATCAGATCCACCATAAAACCGCCCTGGTAGTCTTTACTGGCCGGTACGCCATCCATCACACCCGGCACCGGATTATATTTTTCCAGAGACCAGTTGGCACCTGAACTTTGCAGCATAATATCCGACAGTACCTTAGGATCCATGCCATTGGCCTGCCCCAGAGCCAGAGCTTCGGCCGTCCCGGCCATATGGATGGCCAGCAGCATGTTATTGCACATTTTCACCAGCTGACCGCAGCCCACCTTGCCGGCATGGAAAATATTCTTGCCCATATGAGCCAGCACTGGTTTGGCTCGTTCAAAAGCCGCATCCTCACCACCTACCATAAAGGTCAAGGTGCCCGCGGCCGCACCAGCTGTTCCTCCAGATACTGGCGCATCGAGGAAAACCAGCCCTTCCATATGAGCCTTTTCCGCCATATCCCGTGCCGTTGAGAGATCAATGGTGCTGCAATCAATCACCAGGGTGTTGGGCATCAGCTGTCCGAACAGATTACCCTCACCAGCATAAAGATCACGAACAATCTGTCCATTGGGCAGCATGGAGATCACCACATCAGCACCACTGGCCGCTTCGGCCGGTGTCTCGGCAACCTCTCCGCCAATCTCCCGAAATGCCACCAGTGATTCCGGTGACAGATCAAAACCCTTAACGGCATAGCCCGCCTTTACCAGGTTGGCCGCCATTGGCCCGCCCATATTCCCCAAACCAAAAAACGCAATATTCATAGAGACCTCACTTTTTATTTTCATTATTTGAGGTTAATGGTCATATTCGGGCCGCTCGTTGCCTGGCTTGATTCAAAGCTTGGCTCAAACCAACGACTGGTGACTGTTTTGGTTTCGGTATAAAAACGCACCGCCTGCTTGCCGTAAGCATGCTGATCGCCATAGAACGAACCTTTCCAGCCGGTAAAGGAGAAAAACGGCAGTGGTACCGGAATCGGAATATTGATACCCACCTGCCCGACTTCCACCTCATGGCGATAACGGCGGGCAATGGCGCCACTGTCGGTAAAGATTGAAGTACCATTGCCATAAGGACTGTTATTTACAATCTCCAGCGCATCATCAAAGCCGTCGACTTCCATACAGCACAGCACAGGGCCAAAGATCTCTTCTTTATAGATATCCATCTCGGGAGTCACACCACTGAATAAGGTTGGGCCTACCCAATTCCCCTCAAGGTGACCATCAACAGCGCACTCGGAACCATCCAGCAGACAGGTGGCTCCCTCCTCCTTACCACGAGCAATCAAACCAAGCACCCGCTCTTTGGCCTGCGGGCTAATCAAGGGACCGTAGGCGGCTCCACTGTCATTCCAGGCTCCCGGGCGCACCTTGGCCAGCGCCTCTCTGATTTCCGGCAACCAGTCCCGGGCTTCACCAACAAGCACCGCAACACTGATCGCCATACACCGCTGGCCTGCCGCGCCGACTGAGGCACCGACAATATTATTGATCACCTGTTGTTTGTTGGCATCCGGCATCACCACCATATGGTTCTTGGCACCGGCAAAGCACTGGGCGCGCTTCAGATGGTCGGTCGCAGTCCGGTAAACATGCTGGCCGACGTTGACCGAGCCCACAAACGACACGGCTTTAATATCATCGTGGGTCAGCAAGGTATCCACCTGCTCCTTACCACCATGAACCACCTGCAGAACACCTTCCGGCGCTCCGGCTTCACGGAACAGTTCCGCCAGTCGCATAGGGGTATGGGGATCCTGCTCCGAAGGTTTGAGAATAAAGGTATTGCCACAGGCCACCGCCATCGGGAACATCCAGAGCGGTATCATCGCTGGAAAGTTAAAAGGGGTAATACCGGCACAGACGCCCAGCGGCTGGATATAACTGACGGTATCAATGCCCGGGGCCACATTCTCGACCGACTCACCCATTAACATGGGGGCAACATTGGCCGCCTGCTCAACCACTTCAATCCCACGCCAGACATCACCCTTGGCATCTTCAAAAACCTTGCCGGTCTCGCGGCTAAGAATTTCGGCCAGCTCATCATGGTGTTCTTTCAACAAGGCCTGATAACGCAGCATGAGACGAGAACGTTCCGGCACAGCAACATTGCGCCAGCTCTTGAATGCCTTTCCTGCATCGGCAATAGCCTGCTGCATTTCATCGGGGGTTGTCAGTGGGGCTTCAGAAATCACTTCGCCGGTGGCTGGATTGGTCACCGGAATGGTGGCAGTGGCCGAAGAATTGACGCACTGGTTATTCAGAAACAGAGGGACACGCTGAGTCATACTGTGGCTCCATTTATTATTGTTTTTTCACTGCCAGCTTGTGCGGTGGTGATCACGCTCAGTGTCTATGCTCATGGCTCTCATATCTGTATCGAGGATGAGATCCCATGATAGAAGGTGATAAAGAATTCCTACAGAATCCACGCACACGCATACCCTTCCACTGTATCAGGAAATACGCCCGCCTCGTAGCTTTGGGGAGCTGCGCCAGTGTTATCATTTGTATCCAGAACACACAGGCGGCCACTCTGTTTTTTGATGACCAGACAGCCGCCAGCAGCTATGGCTTCAGCGCCAAAGCCACCGGGTTTAAAGGGGACGCCCTGAAGTACTTCACCAAGGTGAATGGTCATACCTATACCATTGGCAATGTCAGCTCCCAGGGCAACGATATTCCCAACAGCACCAATATCAGTCTGCAGAATGTTAACGACGATACCCACCCGACAATGGGTGCCTTTCCCCAGGGCAGTCTGGGTTGGTCGTTTGATGGCAGCTCCACCGCTAATCCAACCTATACCTTTACCGTGTTTGCCGGCGGTAAATATTATTACCCCGATGAACGCAGCTACAGCATAACAATCACAGTCGATGGCAAAGGATTGGGAACTGTGAATACCAATACCTCATCCGACTGGCATCCCACCCACTTTAACAAGATACCTTTCAATAAAAACAGCAAGATAGACGTCGTTCTTAAACCACTTTAATGCACGCGAATAAAAAGCCCGGCAGTCAAACTGTCGGGCTCGCGTTTAATAAAGAAGGTCTTTTAGTGCTGCTTAAACATCCAGAGTTTCAGCAGGTACCCTGACCCAGCCTTCCATCAGTACACGGGCACTTCGACTCATAATGGCTTTGGTCGCAATCCAGTTCCCATTCACCAACTTTGCTTCTGCACCAACACGTAGCGTTCCCGAGGGATGACCAAAACGGACAGCATCACGCTCACCGCCACCGGCCGCCAGATTGACCAACGTGCCAGGAATCGCTGCTGCAGTCCCGATCGCCACGGCTGCAGTGCCCATCATCGCATGGTGCAGCTTCCCCATCGACAGCGCCCGTACCAGCAGATCAACACTCTCTGCTGCAACCTCTTTACCGCTGGTAGATGTGTAGCTTCTAGGCTCAGAGACAAAGGCAATCTTCGGTGTATGCTGACGGCTGGCCGCTTCGGCAATATCAGAGATCAAACCCATCTTCACCGCACCATAGGCACGGATAGTTTCAAACCGGGCCAGAGCATCAGCGTCGCCATTGATAGCATCCTGAAGCTCGGTACCGGTATAGCCAATATCTTCTGCATTCACGAAGATGGTCGGGATACCGGCATTGATCATGGTGGCCTTAAAGGTGCCAACATCAGGCACCTCAAGTTCATCTACCAGATTGCCGGTCGGGAACATACTGCCTTCACCGTCGGCCGGATCCATAAACTCAATTTGCACTTCTGCTGCCGGGAAGGTCACCCCATCCAGTTCAAAGTCGCCGGTTTCCTGCACTTCACCATTGGTGATCGGAACATGGGCAACGATGGTCTTCTGAATATTCACCTGCCAGATACGGACGACGGCAATGCCAGTCTCGGGAATACGATCCGCATCCACCATTCCCTTGCTAATGGCAAAGGCACCCACAGCGGCAGTCAGATTGCCGCAGTTACCACTCCAGTCAACAAATGGCTTATCAATAGAGACTTGCCCAAACAGATAATCAACATCATGATCCGCTTTCGTACTCTTATCGAGAATCACCGTTTTGCTGGTGCTGGATGTAGCACCACCCATGCCATCAATCTGCTTGGCATAAGGATCCGGGCTGCCAATCACCCGTAACAGCAAAGCATCACGAACTGCGCCTGACTGCTGGGCAGCCTCGGGCAGATCGGTGCGGGCGAAGAAGACGCCTTTGCTGGTACCGCCACGCATATAGGTGGCGGGCACTTTTATCTGTCGTTTAAAGCTGGTCATGCCTCATCACCCTGAGCCAGGAAATCCTTGGCAAAACGCTGCAGCACACCGCCAGCGGCATACACGGAGATTTCCTCAGCAGTATCAAGACGGCAGGTGACAGGCACTTCAATGGTTGCGCCATTCACGCGATGAACAATCAGAGTCAGCGTGGCACCCGGTGTCCGCTCTCCAACAACATCATAAGTTTCGGTACCATCCAGCCCCAACGTTTTGCGGGTGGTGCCTTCCTTAAACTGCAGTGGCAGAACACCCATACCCACCAGATTGGTACGATGGATACGCTCAAAGCCTTCGGCAACAATCGCTTCAACACCTGCCAGACGCACACCTTTGGCCGCCCAGTCCCGTGAAGAGCCCTGCCCATAGTCTGCACCGGCAACAATAATCAGCGGCTGCTTGCGCTTCATATAGGTTTCGATGGCTTCCCACATCCGGGTCTCTTTACCTTCCGGCTCGATACGAGCCAGAGAACCCTGCTTTACACTGCCCTCGTTGTCGAGGCACATCTCATTCAGCAGTTTTGGGTTGGCAAAGGTGGCACGCTGGGCGGTCAGGTGATCACCTCGGTGGGTGGCGTAAGAGTTAAAGTCCTCTTCCGGCAGCCCCATCTTGGCCAGATATTCACCCGCCGCACTGGACGCCAGAATAGCGTTCGATGGTGACAGATGGTCGGTAGTGATATTGTCACCCAGCACTGCCAACGGACGCATACCCTTAAGAGTTCTCTCACCGGCCAGTGCACCCTCCCAATACGGCGGACGACGGATATAGGTACTCATTGGGCGCCAGTCGTACAGCGGGCTTTCTGCTTCTGTGATCTTGCCCAGATCAAACATCGGGATATAAACCTGCTGGAACTGCTCCGGCTTTACAAACTGGCTGACAATGGCATCAATCTCTTCATCCGCAGGCCAGATATCCTGCAGGGTGATCGGGTTGCCGTCTTTATCGGTGCCCAGCACATCCCTCTCGATATCGAAACGCACTGTACCGGCAATGGCATAAGCGACAACCAGCGGCGGTGAGGCCAGGAATGCCTGCTTGGCATAGGGATGGATACGGCCATCAAAGTTCCGGTTACCGGACAGCACGGCCGTGGAGTACAGATCACGATCAATAATTTCCTGCTGAATCTTGGGATCCAGCGCACCACTCATACCGTTACAGGTGGTGCAGGCATAGGCGACAATACCGAAGCCCAGCTTCTCCATCTCGGAAAGCAGACCCGCTTCTTCCAGATACAGCTTGGCCACCTTGGAGCCGGGAGCAAAGGAGGATTTTACCCAAGGTTTGCGAACCAGCCCCAGCTCATTGGCCTTCTTAGCCACCAGGCCGGCAGCCACAACATTGCGAGGATTGGAGGTATTGGTGCAGGAAGTGATGGCAGCAATAATCACGGCCCCATCCGGCATCTTGCCTTCCGCTTCTTCTGCTTTGGCTTTATCCAGATCAACCGCAATACCGCGCTCTTCCAGAGCAGCCGTCGGCAGACGACGATGAGGGTTTGATGGGCCAGCCAGATTTCTTTCCACGGTGGAAAGGTCAAAGGTCAGCACCCGCTCGTACTCAGCAGTCGAGAGATCATCCGCCCATAGACCAGTGGTCTTTGCATAGCTCTCAACCAACTCGACCTGCTCTGGCTCACGACCGGTCAGTTTGAGATAGTCGATGGTCTGTTCATCGATATAGAACATACCGGCCGAGGCACCATACTCCGGCGTCATATTGGAAATGGTGGCCCGATCACCAATCGACAGGGTTGCAGTGCCTTCCCCAAAGAATTCCAGATAGGCGGAAACCACCTTCTCATTACGCAGGAATTCGGTAATGGCGAGAACGATATCCGTGGCGGTAATGCCCGGCTTACGCTGACCAACCAGCTCCACACCAACAATATTGGGCAGACGCATCATGGATGGACGACCAAGCATCACGGTTTCCGCTTCCAGGCCACCGACACCAATCGCGATAACGCCCAATGCATCGACATGAGGCGTATGACTATCCGTACCTACGCAGGTATCCGGATAAGCGACACCATCACGGTTCTGAATAACCGGCGACATCCTCTCCAGATTGATCTGGTGCATAATGCCGTTACCGGCCGGAATCACATCCACATTTTTAAAGGCGGTCTTGGTCCACTCAATAAAGTGGAAACGGTCTTCATTACGGCGATCTTCAATAGCCCGGTTTTTCTCAAAAGCTTCCGGATCAAAACCCGGTGCTTCCACGGCCAACGAATGA
This sequence comes from Parendozoicomonas haliclonae, assembly GCF_900174585.1. Lineage (GTDB taxonomy): Bacteria > Pseudomonadota > Gammaproteobacteria > Pseudomonadales > Endozoicomonadaceae > Sansalvadorimonas > Sansalvadorimonas haliclonae. The sequence goes on from NZ_FWPT01000005.1 coordinate 443,087, forward strand.
TCAACAATCAGCTGGGTAGGAACAACCGGATTCACTTTGGAAGGATCACCGCCCTGCTCGGCAATGGCATCACGCAGACCGGCCAGATCAACCAGTGCTGTTTGCCCCAGAATATCGTGGCAAACGACCCGGGCCGGATACCAGGGAAAATCAAGGTCTCTACGGGTTTCTACAATCTGAGTCAGACAATCGGTCAGCTGTTCCGGCGCACAGCGACGCACCAGCTGCTCGGCCAGAATGCGGGAGGTATAAGGCAGTTTGGCATAAGCACCGGGCTTGATGGCTTCGACCGCTTCACGGGTATCGAAGAAATCAATATCCGTCCCCGGCAGGTTCTTTCTGTATTGCGTGTTCATCTTTTTATCTCTGGAAACTGCTCTGCAACGTCGCTATGTAAAAGGTGAGAGGCCAAAGGTGACAGTCGGTGGCCTGTTGTTTCCAAAGGCCAGGGATGGCCGATGAGCTCCGCCGGACAGGGACTGTCCATCGGAGCGGGAAACAACAGGTTACCGGCGGTCAGCCAGGCACCGTTACGAGCGATCGGCAATATCAACCCACTCGGCACCTTCAGGGCCGGTGTAGTCGGCAGATGGGCGGATAATCCGGTTATTAGCGCGCTGCTCCATCACATGGGAGGTCCAGCCTGCCACCCGCGAGCAAACAAATATCGGGGTAAACAGCTTGGTGGGAATATCCATAAAGTTGTAAGCCGAAGCATGGAAGAAGTCTGCATTACAGAACAGCTTCTTCTCGCGCCACATCACCGCTTCCACACGTTCGGAAACTGCATACAGGTTGGTATCACCTGTCTCCTCAGACAGCTTCAGGGACCACTCCTTGATGATGGCATTACGTGGGTCAGACTCACGATAAATCGCATGACCAAAGCCCATGATCTTATCCTTGCGGGCCAGCATTCCCATGATCGCCTCTTCGGCTTCATCAGCGGTCGTCCACTGTTCGATCATATCCATGGCAGCTTCATTAGCGCCGCCATGCAGCGGGCCACGCAGGGAACCGATCGCACCGGTTACACAGCTGTGAATATCAGACAGAGTCGAGGCACAGACACGGGCGGTAAAGGTAGAAGCATTAAACTCATGCTCGGCATAGAGAATCAGAGAAGCATGCATAACCTCAACGTGCAGAGGCTCCGGCTTCTTGTCATGAAGGGTCCACAGGAACTGTTCCGCAATGGAATCCGCTTCGGTTTCCGTTTCAACCCGCACGCCGTTATGGCTGAAGTTGTACCAGTAGTTGATCATGCCCGGGAAGATGGCCAGCATGCGGTCAATATGGTCCAGCTGCTGCTCAAAGCTCTCTTCGGTTTCCAGGTTGCCCAGCATGGAGCAACCGGTGCGCATAACATCCATCGGATGGGCAGAAGCCGGAATATTTTCCAGCACAGTCTTCAGAGCATCCGGCAGCTTACGCATACCTTTCAGGCGAGCCTTGTAGGCGTCCAGTTCAGCCTGGTTTGGCAACTTGCCGTACAATAGCAGATAGGCAACCTCTTCAAACTGAGCCTTGTCCGCCAGCACTTTGATATCGTGACCGCGGTAAGTCAGGCCGGCACCGGTTTTACCAACCGTACACAGCGCTGTTTCACCAGCGGACTGACCACGAAGACCTGCACCACTTAATTTTTTTTCAGCCATGTCTGATTCTCCTGTTCGTACTCTTTATTGGGCAAAGCTCTTTATTGAGAAACGTGCCTATGAAAGATGTTCACGAACCTTGTTGTCTTTGTTATATCCGGATGGAATCACGCTGGCGGCAAAGCTGACTAAACCTTCCCGCCTGTTATTATTGTTTATTACTTGTTTTGGTCTTCAGCAAACAGACGGTCCAGAGTCTGCTCATAATCGTGGTACCCCAGGAAATCATACAGATCCATACGGGTCTGCATGGTCTCCACAACCGCTTCCTGACTGCCATCACGCAGCAGAGTCTGATAAACATTCAGCGCCGCCTGATTCATGGCCCGGAACGCACTCAACGGGTATAGCACCAGATCAATGCCGGCACCGGCCAGCTGCTCGCAGTTAAACAACGGCGTCGCACCAAATTCGGTGATATTCGCCAGCGTCGGCACCTTCACCGCATCAACAAAACGACGGTACTCTTCCAGAGTGTGCATGGCTTCCGGGAAAATCATATCAGCACCCGCTTCCACACACAGACAGGCCCGCTCGATAGCGGCATCAATACCTTCCACCTGCAACGCATCGGTACGTGCCATAATCACGAAATCATCATCCTGACGGGCATCAACGGCCGCCTTGACCCGATCCACCATCTCTTCTTTGGTGACAATCGCCTTGTTGGGGCGATGGCCACAACGCTTCTGGGCCACCTGATCTTCAATATGCACCGCCGCAGCGCCGGCCTTTTCCATATCCCGAATGGTCTTGGCAATATTGAATGCCCCGCCCCAGCCGGTATCGATATCAACCAGCAGTGGCAGGCTGGATGCCGAGGTAATCCGGCGCACATCTTCCAGCACGTCATTCAGGGAGGTCATACCCAGATCCGGCAGACCATAGGAAGCATTAGCCACACCACCACCGGAGAGATAAATAGCCTGATGACCGACCTTTTCGGCCATCATCGCAGCATAGGCATTAATAGTGCCGACCACCTGCAGCGGATTGTTGTTGGTAACAGCATCGCGGAACTTGCGACCTGGAGATTCACGACGACTCATAGAGTGGACTCCTTGACTTGTTTAGCGTTGTTCTTGGAAAAGGGCGTCTGCTTTTGAGACTGAGGAGAGGCGATAAATTCTAGTTGTTCAACCCGCTGACGGGCGGTACGAATATGGCGACGCATCAGATACTCGGCCATATCCCCATCCCGTTCAGCCAGGGCATCAACAATCTGCCGATGCTCGGAAAAGGCTTTTTCCGGACGGTTGCCGCCGGTGCTGGTCTGGTAACGGTACATACGAACCAGATGGTAGAGCTCACCGCACAGGCTATCGATCAACCGACGGTTACCGGATGCCATCACGATCCGATAATGGAAATCGAGATCACCTTCCTGCTGGAAGTAGGCTATGCCTTCCTTGAATTCCGACTGCTGACTGTGCTGTTCCAGCAAGGTATACATCGCCTGAATCTGCTGATCCGGCATATGCTCGGCGGCGAGCCGGCAGGCCAGACCTTCAAGCACTTCCCGTACCTGATAGATTTCCAGCAGCTCTTCGCGGCTTAACGACACCACCCGGGTACCGCTGTGGGGCGTACGGATAACCAGCTTTTGTCCTTCCAGACGACGAATAGCCTCCCGCAACGGTCCTCGACTGACGCCATAACGACTGGCCAGCCCGGCTTCGCTGAGCTTGGAACCGGCTGGAATCTCGCCACGCACAATGGCCTGTTGCAGAGCATGGAACAGCTGATCAGAAAGGGTTCGGGCTTCTACACCATCAGCACCGGCAGAGGAAAGTGCCGCTGTTGAGGCTGGCTCATGATCGGGCATTAAGATTGTCAACAATTTATAATTTTTCTACAGCCTATTGCCCACCAGGGCTTAGGTCAAGATGAAATTGTTGACAATTTTATTGATGGCAGTGGAATCATACAGAAACTGGTAGCCGGAAAAGCTATTTATTCCGCAAGACAGCATAACCGTGAGCAGGCTATTGCTCGATAAAGGCGACCTCAAAGCTACCCTGAGTCGCATGCTGACGCACAAACAGCTCCTGATCCTTATTCGGCACAGCACCATCCAATGGACGATCATAGGCACGGTTATCCAGCGTCTGCTGCTGACGGTCTTTAGACGTGGTCATAATGACCAGATAACGCTCGCCCAGCCACGGCTTCACCTGCACCACGCCTTCGATACTGGCATAACTGTTCCAGCTCTCCGGCTTTAACCGATAAACCGCATCGGTCACCATCCGTACCGGCTCACGATGCGCATCAAGGAACAGCAGGGTTGGGTAGATAAAGTCCGGACTGTCAGCCTGGGCAAAGCTTCGGATTCGTACAGATAACCGCCCCGGATCGGAAGGCAAGACAAAACCAATATACGGGCTCAATCCGGAAGGAAAGGCATAGCTGGGGCTGAGAGAATTAAAAGTCTCAAAGTGTTCATCCCCCTGCCCCATAGGCACAAAGGAAGTCACATCAATACTGCGACAGCAGCCCGTGCGCATATCCTCAATCAGCTGCCGGTCACGGTTCTGGGTTCGATTATTACGGCGCTGTTCACGACCGGCATCCAGCACTGTCGACAATTCATTGCTTAATTGCGGCCCTGCTGCGGTTGCAGGCAATTGTTGAGGCCGGCGAATCATAATTTCATAACCGTCGGATAATGTCGGAGCGGCACCAAGTCCAGGCAGTTGAGGCTGACGGAATGCCAGAGCTCTTTGTTCCGGGCTGATACTGGTGGTCTGCATCTGCCCGCTTTCATCCATCCAGGTAAAAAACGGCAGGCCATCACCATCACGGACAAAGCCCTTGCTCTCCAGCGCTTCCGCATCCATATAGCTGGATGCCCACTCACCGGAACCCAATACATAATCATTACTCGATGGGCCAGAGGCTCCAACATTGGAATAGAAGCTGCTCTGCAGATTGCCTTCGCCGTCTATAAAGGAGAAATAGCGGCGGGCCTGCTCTTTTACGCCACGACTGTTGGCCTGCCAGGCAATACTGTCAGAGGAATCGACCTTACTGGTATAGCCAGATAAAGAGATACGGCTACTGGCCTCATTTTGCTGATCGGTAAAGCTGTCATCGAGAAACAGATTACGCACCTTGCCGGTCTCATCGATGTAGGTGAACCAGCGTTCCTCAGCCAGCGCTGAGACGGAAACACAGAGGGAAAGAATCGGAATGGTCAGAATGGCTTTCATTATTATTGCTCTGACAAACGACAGTGATAAAAGAGCCTAACGGAATTTTCGGGGAAACCCAATGGCTCAACAGCCATACAGGAAGGCAGAACCCGCTTAAAAGCGGGTTCTGTAGGTCAGGGAGAAGATATAAGCGCGCACGCTGGTTTTGATATCCAGCCCCGCATACGGGTTATAAATAATATCGGTGAGACCATCACAGTTGGCGTTACAGCTGGTGCCCGCCGGAATATCCTGGTCAGACCACATATACTGGAAACCAACATCAACGACAGAATCCTTATCCCACTGGTAACCAAAGCCAAGACCAATCAACTGAGCATCCCCAAGAGGGGCCATCACATCAGCTTTATCCTTGGGAATCGCAGAAGGACGATTCTCATAACCGGCCCGCAGGCTTAAACGACTGTTGTAGTCATACTCCATACCCACTGCCCAGCTCCATACACTCTTGTAACCACGGGGCATGGTGATATAGGTCGGTGCTGCCGAGACCTGACCGGGTGCAAGGATACGAGCAAACTGCATGGCGGCCAGCTCACGGTCAAATTCAATCTTGAACTCATCCCATACGGCCCAGTCTGTCCACTTGGCATCCACATTCATGGTCAGTTTAGGGGTCAGATCAACACTGGCACCCAGCGCAACATGCTGAGGGAACTTCATATCCAGATAGGCCTTACCAGTCTCATTAAGCTTACCGGAGGTGGAACCCACCAAGGCCTGACCAAAGATCGACGGCAGCCCTCGATTACCGGTAAAACCTTCAATAAACTCATAGAACTCCGGATCATACTTCATGGAGAAATCACCAGAGAGAGACATCTCCGCCCCACTCTGGTAAACCGCACCCAGACGCAGCCAGTCGTACGGTTCCCACTGAACACCCAGATTAAAGGTCGGAGACAGACGTTCTTCCATCTCGATGGTCAGCTCACCAATTGGCTCAAACGGACCAATCTCACCACTACAGATATAAAGGAAGATACCTACAAATACGTCCACACCAGGGATACCACAGGCGAGCTCACGAATAGCATCGTTACCGGTCAGTGCCACCAGATCATTCGGCGTCCGCATATCCTGCTGAATACCCATGGCCTGATGGGAGAAACCAATCGATAGCCCGACACTCAGACGATCATTAATTTCATAGGCGACGCTGGGGGAAAGATAGGTAATCCGCTGCAGGGCCATCTCTTCACCCTGAAAACGACCGGGATCATCACCAGCACGCTTAAAGCCCAAAGCCATAGGCGCGTAGAGATTATTGGCAAAGGTAAACTTGGAACCCGGTGGGGAGATAGACAGACCGTTCATCGGCGAGAACAACACCGGAACATCGACCATACCAAATCCCGGTACAAACAGAACGGGCGTATTGGCCTTACTGGTCTTACCAACGACCGGATCATCGTCAGCATCAAAACCAAAGAAGCCATAACCGGGAGGTGCATCAAACTTGGCCCGGATATCCATGTAGCCGCCAAACAGCTTGGTCTCAATCTGGCGACCTTTCAATTTGGTCAGTCCGGCTGGGTTAAAGTGAACATTATCCATACCAACCACATCAGCCGTCACCGCATTGGCAAGCGCCATGGCCTTCGGGCTACCAATGGTCAGGTTCTGGGCCAGCTGAGCATGGGTTGCAGTGCTGAACACCGCCCCTGCCAGGCACAGCCCTTTCAACCCTGCGGTCAGAAGTGCTGGAACCCTGCTGAATAATCCTGTTTGTCCGGAATCAATAGTCTGCATACTACAGCGTTCTTCTTGTTATTCGTTGCTTCTGGCAGAGAGTGCACTCCTTGCGCATCATCTCCGCCTCGGACAGATTTCGTTCAAGATGGCCTGCAATGGGCAGTGAAACCGTTACTCGTCTTTCAGACCATCCAGATCCAGCGGCAGAGAGAAGCCCAGCAGAATATCCGGGGAATCTTCCGTCAGACCAAATCCGGCATTGACGTTAACAATGTATGTCGGTGAAGCCCGCAGACCGAGAGACAGATTCACAACACCACTGGTGCTGGCGGCCGATTCCACTTCACGCCCGGTTTTGAATTTGAACTCGGATGGTTCGGTATACGACACCTGATAGGAGGCGCTCATGGACACGTCATAAGACAGCGAATAGGCAAAGCCCATATTCATGTTGTAGCTGTTACCCGGCTTGACGGCATCGAGCACAAACTCATCCTGGGCGCTGCCCACCTGCTGATCCTGCGGACCACGGAACTGATCCAGACCGGTTTCCTTGAAGTTGTAGGTGTAACCGACGGAGCCAAACAGCACCACAGGGTCCAGAACATGACTCATATTGGCGCCGACACCCAGCGAGTAGTAACCGGAGCCAGTCGGAATATCCTTGGCCAGGTTCATCTCATAAGGGCTGTCACCGGTTTTAGTCGAGAAGCTGCTGTAAAGGGTCAGGGATGGACGACCCGGCTTCACTTCAAACGGCTGCCAGCGCAAGCTCAGGGAAACATCACCCAGACCATAGGCCGTCTTGTCTTTATTACGGTAGGTCCGCCCTTCCAGCGCCTTGATATCGGAATACTTGGCAACCAGCGGAATACGAGCCGACAGCGTCAGGTTATCCCAGATGCCGTAATCAAAACTGAAGGTATTGGTAAAGCTGTTCTCGGAGGAGTTTTCCACGAAGTTGGTGACGATGGTGGTGTCGTTCTCACCGGCCGCCTGCACAAAATCAATACGACTGTCGCGGAAGTTGGAATAGTCAAAGGAGTAAGTGAGCCGGGTATCACCTGACTTCAACAGTGAGTAGCTCTTCTCAGCGGCCTGAAAGACTTCTTCCAGCTGCTTTTCCTGGCTGGTGTCGTTTTCCTGCTGGCCAAGTGCCGCGCGAGCGTCATCTGTCGAGGAAGAACCATAGACCTGAGTGGCTGCCAGAAGACCTGCTGACAGGATACAGGTGGAAATTCGGTAAAACTTCATCCTGAGTTGCCCTTATTATTTTTGTTCTTATCGCAGCGACTGCTGTGAATGCTGTTCGCTTCAATCATTGATCGACAACATTCAAAAATTTATGCAGATCAGTATAACTGTGTGATCTGCAGCACATACTGACCTTTTCTCCCAAGCCCACCGTCATATTTGTCAGCAAGACCATCGTACTAACTAAAATATCACTGTCGCTTGTACGGCCAGCCACCGGTTGACTCACTGGTCTTGCCGGTCTCATCCGTTATGATCGCCCGAACCGCAGCGGCAGCGGCATCCGCCCTGCGCTGTTCCGGCTGGGTAAACTGTGGCATCTCGTTAAAGGCCAGATAGGTGAGTGTGGCATCTTCCACTACCCGCATATCTTCCGGACGCAGTTCCAGATTCGGCAAAGGTGCGTGACCGTTCGGGAACACGATAAACAGTACGTTCTGGTCCCATACCTCTTTAAACCGCTCAATGGTAAAGCTGATGTTACCGACTGCCGGGTCCGCCACATACACATGACCCTGATAGACATCCCGCACCACCACGAAGTGTTTAAAGCCGGCGTACTCAATCGGAACAATAGCCGGGTGGTCAAGATCGATAAGGTCATTGATAGACGCACGATAACCACCGGAACGGTGACCGATCGCCCTTACGAAACGTTTCATATCCAGCAGGGAGAAGGCACGCCGGGAGACAATTTTTTCCGCCTCACCAAACTTCAACAAGCCTTCCATCACCTGACGCTCGGTCAGGTTACGGCCGAGATAATAATCGAGGAGAGTGGTCAGAGCCGCCGCACCACAACTGTAGTCATAGGCCTGGCGAACAATGTTCTTGAATTTGAGATTACTGAGAGGATCAACATGGGCCTGTTCCGTCACAGTCATACCGGCCTGCTGCTCGTAATAAACAGTGCCCTGCTCTTTGGGTTTGACTTCTATTGCGGTGGTAACACCGAATACCGTCAACAGACTACCAACCAGAACTTCTACCATGATGTTTTATTCTTTTTATCCATCATTAACAGACATTTGACGTAAAATTTGGCGACAGGTCAAATCCAGTTTCGCCAACCATCAACCCTGCACTTATTCCTTACCGGTAATACGCATGGTATTGACCGGAATATTTACGCCATCAAAAATCAGCGAGCCAATACTGTTATCACCGATAAAAATATCTTCAACAGCGATTCGACCATTTAACAAGGGCGCAGAGATCACCAACGTATCATCCTGATCAATATCGATAGAGATAATGCTGGCATCGGATTCCAGCTCAATGCCGGCCAGAGTGATTGTGCCACCCTCACCACTCTCTTCAACCGAAGCGGCATAACCGGCATTTAATTCACGGGCACGGACTTTTAATGTGTCGGTATCGACATCATCCAGGCCAGTTAACTCATCCTCGATCGCAGCAACACTGTTAAATAAACGATCATATTCGGTATCAACACCCGGAGCCGGCGTTCCATTGATATCATATTCCTGAGCAGAGATATAAGAGCCTAAATCAGCACCGGCCACTTCCAGATTGGCACTTAGCTCCCGACGCACAATCACCGCAGGGTCATAACCGCCCGTAATCGTCAGTGCACCGATACGCATATCCAGCGCCTGGGACAGTCGAACACCATTACCCAGGCTTGGGGTGTAGACATAAAGCTCACTGCCATTACTCTCCAGACCGGAGAGTTTCATGCCAAACAGCTGCTGATCATAATAATCTGCAGAGTTACGATCTTTTTCAGAACCGATCTGAATGCCACCCACACTGATAAAGCCGCTATCCAATGAAGGCATAGTCACCTTGATAGCAGCAGAGTTTTCAAAAGGGTTTTCTTCGGCACTGATTGACTCCAGACGGGTGCCATAGAGATTCAGCTCAGACATACGCACTTCATTAAAAGCCAGCGTACCGCCACCTTCCGGATTTGCGAGACCATTGGTTTCAATATCTGTGTATTCAACTCGGCCTATGGTTTGATTAATAACCGTATCAATACCGATCTGAGCCGTATCCTGAATGGAGTAAAGGTAGGTGTTTGATTCATCAATCTTAAGATCTTCAATCACCAACTGGCCCAGACTTGGCGTTGCGCCGCTATCACCCAGACGAATGGCTCCGATTTTCACATCCGCATCAAGACCACTCATCTTCTGACTTAATACATCTCCCTGGGCCAAATCAATTGCCGCCATCCCCAGGCTCAATTCAGAAACCGGAATAACTTCAACCGCCAGAGAGATATTCAAGCGACCAAAAGGGGTATCCGAATCAAGAAAACCGTTGCCCAACTCAAAATCTTCAAACAATAAAGCGCCACCGCCGATATCACCCGGCACACCCGGCTCAATATCATCACGCACAATCACTTCATCGATTTTGGTATAGATGGAGGCATCCACTTCAATAGATGCCTGGGCAACCGCTTCGCGGGCCTCTTCATCACTAAGGGGGGTAATTGCGAAAACAACTTTAGAAAAACCGGCTGTTAACACTGCCAAAGTCAGCTTTTGTAAAGTTGCTTTATCCATAACAAAGTTCCTGGTTGTTATAGTTTTTATCTTAGTTAAAAAACCGGCCTGACAAGTCAGGCCGGTACAACATAGAGCTTAGTGTGCGTAGATGTTGACTGTATTTGTAGTCAGATTAATGCCTGACACACTCAGTCCGCCCAAGCTTGAACCACCCAGATAAATATCCTGAGCAGAGAAGGAAGCGCCAGTCAGCGCACCATCAATAGCAATACCTTTAGCAGCGGTTACATCAATACTGGTAGTACTACGATCACTTGTGAAGCTAACTTCTGAAAGGGAAACACTACCTACACCGTCACCATTACGGGCAGCAAAGTCCCCTTTACCGTCAGCATCAAAAGTAACTGCTCCTGCAGTTCCAGCCAGACCTGCTACGTAAGTGATTTCACCAGCACCAATATCCATCTTCTGGCTAATACGGATACCTTCCCCACCAGCAGTTGTAAAGATATAGGTTGCTTCACCAGAAGAGTTCACATCCAGCTTATCAATAATGGCACCACCAATAACCTCATCTGCTGCTGCTACAGCAGACTGCTCAACTGCACTCAAAGTCGAACCATCAGGCGTGGTGTCAAGCTTAGTCAAAGCAGAACCCAAATCTCCAGCCAGGTCCGTACCAGTATACTGAGTAGAACCAATCTGGATTGCTTCAACAGTCATCTTTCCATCAACAATGGCCGGCTGAGTGATCTTAACAACGTCACCAGAGTTGTTGAGAGTTGGAAGAGAACCATCATCACGATCCAATATCTGAATCTTGGTACCGACCATATCGATTTCGGTCATTTTGATATCATGAATCTGGATACTACCGTTATCATCATTAACGGCTACTTTACCGGTGCTATCGTAACCCTTATCCGTATAGGTCACTTTCTTGATGCTCTGGTTAATAGTGGAATCCATACCGATCCCCTTTTCACCCTCAAGAGCATACACATACATTGTTGTATCTTCTGCACTCAGACCATTGATCTCAATCCGACCCAGAGACTCGGTACTACCAGTCGTCTTAATACCCCCGACTACAACATCAGCATTCATGTCGCCCATACCGATCTTGATAGCATCACCTGTGCCAGCACGAGCCTTCAGAGCATTACCAAGCTGACTATTTTCAACAACGTCAATAGTAACAGTTTGCGTCAAAGTATCGTCTGTACCATCTCCGGAAAGTTCAATACCTTCAATACTCAGGTCATTACCATCATCGGTGTAGGTAACCTTATCGATGGTAGCCTTAACTGAAGTCTCGATGGTAATACCGGCCTGACCAGTGAAGCCATCCATCACTTCGTCATCCAGAGCAACAAGCTCTGCATTGGCAGATGCACTCAGTACCGCGATCGCCGCAGCCAGAGGCAGCTTTTTAATGCCTTTCATTATTATTATCTCCATTGTGTTGGGCGCGCGCCCTCCCAAGGGTTTTGCCGCACAATGCGGCACAGGCGACAAAACACGCACGTGCGGTGCTCTGTCGTTTTCCCACAGCCCTTTCCGACACCAAACCGGAGCAAAAAAAACTTGCATCCGACACACTGGAAACAGCCATGGAGAAACCAAGTAAGCCCTGCATACTGTTCAGCACAGTTACATCAGGGTCCAGGTAAATACGCTAACGAGAAGAATAGCCAGCAAGGGATTCAGCGCTGAGCCGTAACGATCGGACGAGCTATAGGAAGAGTCATCCTTTTGCAGGTTTTGCAAAGTGGAATAGTGAGTCATTGTGCTTTCTTCTTATTATTATTTTTATGCTGTTTAGTTCAACATGGGCGACGAAGACGGTCAATGTACACATTTAACACTTTTGACTGTCAATTTGGTCAACCGCCCTGTCACTTATTGCCACACTCTTTGCACTGCTCTTTACATTGCTCCTTACAACGCAATGCCAGGCCATCAAATCCGGCACGCTTGCTTTTCCTTCGCTATACAGACAAGTACAATCCCTGCGAAGTTGAACAATGATGATCAGGCAGTGCCTTACCTAACCTATCGAGCCGACCCTTGCCACTGGCTGGGACAACTCCGCCCTCTTGGATATGCCCTGTTGCTGGACAGCGCCAACGGCCATGCCAGCAGTAAAAGCCTGAACTATGGCAACAGCACACATCGCTACGACATAATCACTGCCGCACCGGAATCTGTTACCATCGTCCAAGATGGAACCACAACCGTCTATGACCTCAATGACGGTACGGCCCGGGAAACATGCCAACCTGTTTTTGATGAACTGTCAGCACAGATGGAAGCTGTGGCAGAAGATGAAGCCGCGCAACAGGCACAGCTTCCCTTTACCGGCGGATTGGCAGGCTATTGGGGCTATGAGCTGAATCATCAGCTGGAACCGGAGTGCGTGCCTGAGCGCAAAACACCACAGGCTGACGACACCCATCATCCGGAAATGATTGTTGGTCTTTATCTCTGGGCCATTATTTCTGATCATCAAACCCGCACCAGCGCGTTGTACTTGCATCCCGATCTGGCCGAAACCAAGAAGCAGCGTATCCTTCATGCGCTAAAAGGCACCGAAAGCTCAGGGGCGGTTCAACCTTTTTCTCTGAGCACACCTTTCCGGAAGATGATTACTGCGGACACTTACCGCCAATCTTTCCAGCGTATTCAGGAGTGGATCACCGCGGGTGACTGCTACCAGATCAATCTGACCCAACGGTTTACCGGCAGCTACCAGGGCGATCCCTGGCAGGCTTATCAGTACCTGCGGGAAATCAGCCCAACGCCGTTCTCGGCCTTTCTGGATTTCCCACAACTTAAAGTTCTGAGCCTGTCACCAGAACGGCTGCTGTTAAGTGATCACGGCCATATTGAAACCAAACCGATCAAGGGCACTCGCCCCCGTGGCCTGACTCCGGAACAGGATCAGCAAAGCGCCGAAGAACTGCTGAACAGTGAGAAGGATAGAGCGGAGAATCTGATGATTGTCGATCTGCTGCGCAATGATCTGGGTCGCAACTGCCAACCGGGCTCTATCAAGGTTCCGGTGCTGTTTGGTCTGGAGAGCTACGCCAATGTCCATCATATGGTCAGCACTATTACCGGTGAGCTGGCGGAAGGTCGCAGCAATCTTGATCTGCTCCGCGATGCTTTCCCCGGCGGTTCGGTTACCGGCGCTCCGAAGATTCGGGCAATGCAGATTATTCAGGAGATTGAGCCCTACTCTCGTTCGGTTTATTGCGGCTCGGTGGGTTATATCAGCCTGAATGGCCGGATGGATACCAATATCACCATTCGGACTCTGGTGGCCGATGGTGAAGAGATTCATGCCTGGGGTGGCGGTGCGATTGTTGCTGATTCGGAGTGCGACAGCGAGTACGAGGAGTCATTAACCAAGGTACGCAATCTGGTGAATGGACTGGAAGAGGCGTTTCTTAGCAAGGAACGGGAAACGGCTTAAGAGCGAGATCCCACGCGGAGCATGGGATCCCGAACGAACAGGCGTGGGTACCAGTAGTTCAAAGCTCGTTCCCACGCTCTGCGTGGGAACGCATATACCAAGAAGGTTATGGCTGAAGATCCCGCACACTCGCCTTACAAAATTCCATCTTCAGCTCTTCATAAGTATGCACAGCCGGGAACTGAGGAAACTCGGTGATCACATTATCCGGCGCCTTAAACAGAATACCGGCCTCCGCTTCCGCCAGCATGGTGGTGTCATTATAAGAATCACCGGCAGCAATCACCCGATAGTTCAGGCTATGGAAAGCCTTAACCGAGCAACGCTTGGGATCAGGCTGGCGGATTTTATAGTTGGTTACCTTGCCATTATTATCGATTTCCAACTTATGGCAGAGCAGCGTTGGGAAACCGAGTTGGCGCATAAGTGGCTGGGCAAATTCGTAAAAGGTGTCGGATAAAATCACCACCTGGAAATTCTCCCGCAGCCAATCGACAAAACTGCGTGCTCCGGGAATCGGTGCCATTTCAGCAATCACCGCCTGAATCTCTTTGATTCCCAGCCCGTGCTGTTCCAGCAGAGAGAGACGCATGCTCATCAACTCATCGTAATCGGGAATATCCCGGGTGGTGGCCTTTAACTCTTCGATACCCGTCTGCTCAGCAAAACGAATCCAGATTTCCGGAACCAACACCCCTTCCAGGTCAAGACAGGCTATTTCCACTTCAATACTCCCTTTACGCGAACTTTATTATGCCAATAACACACTTATTCAGTGATCGTTACTTTATCGCTGTGCACAGCATCAGGCAATCGCCGTCACACTAAGCGACAGAATTATCCCATCTACAGGAATGTCGTAATAAAAGATGAAGTTATATTTTTAGATCGGAGGGTTATTTTTCAGTAGCCTGCGCACTTGGTAAGATCACCGCCACATAACGATTTCGACAGGATGCCCCGATGAAAATAACAATGGTCAAGAAGATCATGGCTGATGGCAGCCCGTGTAAGAAGTGTGTTCAGGTGATGGAGAAGCTTGAAAGCTCCGGCCATATCAAAGCCATCAATGAAATCATTGAGGCCCATGAGAATGATCCGACCAGCAAAGGCATGCAGATGTCACTGGTGCTTGGCGTCGATAAAGCGCCCTTCTTTGTTGTTGAGCGGGATGGCAAGGAGCCTGAAATCTTTACTGTCTACTTCAAGCTGGTCAAAGAGGTTCTGGAAGCCTGATACCTTCATACTTCTCAGGTTGCCAATAAAAAACCGCGCCTCAATTGAAGTGACCCCCAATAGTTGGACACCCAATTATTGGGGGTTACTTTTATGTCCAAATACAGCCCAGAGCTGAAACGTATCATTGCCAGCGAATACATAGATGATGGAATATCATCACATCAGCTCG
>NZ_FWPT01000003.1 GCF_900174585.1 Parendozoicomonas haliclonae
TAGCGCAAGGTCCACTCTCCGAAAAGAACGGATCCCCTGCTTTCCCCCGTAGGGCGTATGCGGTATTAATCCAAATTTCTCTGGGCTATCCCCCACTACCAGGCAGATCCCTATGCATTACTCACCCATCCGCCGCTCGTCAGCATCTAGCAAGCTAGATCTGTTACCGCTCGACTTGCATGTGTTAGGCCTGCCGCCAGCGTTCAATCTGAGCCATGATCAAACTCTTCAGTTTAAATCGTTTGCATCTCCATAACCCGAAGGTGATAGAGAAGCGGCTCTATTACGCAAATTACTCAACAAATTGATGAGTCACTTGTTTAACAGAACAAAGTATTTTTTTGCATTCCATCATAACTACGAGAGTTAATCTGAAAGCTTCATCCTGCCAGACAAGCGCCCACACGAATTGTCTGAATTCTTTGTTAAAGATCACTCTTCATCGCATCTTGTGAAGAGGAACACTTGAGCTTGTTTCCAATCCGAGCTCTTTTTAAAAGAAGTTCGGGTCACCCAAGCGAGGCCGCCATTTTACTGATGGCCCGATCAGTGTCAAGTGATCAATTTCGCTCACTTGATTGCCTGTTTGCGTTCATTTCACTTCCGCCGCCAGACAACGGATGCGCATTTTATGCACAGAGACGAAAAGGTCAACAGCTGTTGAATAAATATACGGCAATTACCTAACAATCAGAGCACTTCAATAAAAAGCCAGAGCTAAGCTCTGGCTTTTTATTGAAGTGCGAACCGGCTTAATTCAAACCGGCAGCCTGCTTGATTGCAGTTTTAAGGGCTTCATTCAAATTCTGAGGCTGAATCACACGACCATTTACAAATACAGCCGGGGTACCAGTCAAACCAAGACGCTCGGCTTCATCTTCAGCCCTGGCAACACGAGTTTCAGGACGGTCAGAGTTCATGCATGCCTGAAAAGCCTCTTTATCAAGAGCCAGGGCATCGGCTAACTGCACAGGTGAATCCGGGTTCAGTGAAGACTGCTGCTGATACGCTGCGTCATTGTATTCCCAGAACTTACCCTGCTCATCAGCACAAACGGCACCCAAAGCCACCTGACGGGATATGCCTGACTGATTGATCGGGAAATCCATGTAGATCATCCGCGCCTTATCACCAATCTCTTCCATCAACACATCGAGAGTGGCAGCGGCATCTTTGCAGTGTGGGCACTGATAGTCAGCGAATTTGACGATCGTCACCTTGGCATCCGGATTTCCCTTAACCGGGAACCCTTCATAATCAATCACCGTCAGCGGTGCTTCCGGCTCAGGCAAGGTTACCTGCATATCAAGCTCAGTGCGGAGACGCTCAACCAGCTCCTCCCGCTTCATCTGAACCTGCTGCCCCATCAGATATCCCCGAATCTGCTCTTTGATTTGCTCAAACTCGGCAGGAATACGCTCACGGTTTTGTTCGTAGAAGGCTTTCAGCTCATCATCAGACAGATCATCAATACCCAGTGTCTCTTTTAGAACTGTCTGCCGGTCACCACCCGTCTCCTGCACTTTATTAGAGACATAAATTTCACCGGCAGTACTGGCAAGAATCTGCCTCTTCTGCATCCAGGCCTGAGTATCAACGTCATGAAGTGCACGAGCTGCGGCAGGAGGAAGATCTTCAATCGTGTAAACCTTGCCCCCCATGGACAGAACACCATTGGCCTGGTCAGTTCCCATTCCCGGGCTGACTGCAAAGTAAGTCGCAGCGGCACCAACGGCCAACCCGGCAACCAGTGCGGACAGCACTTTTATTGTCATTGGGGCATCCTTTGTTTTTGTTAATCTTTGAAATCCTAGGGGGATTACTGGAAACGGTCAAATTAAGCCGCCGGAGCCAGCAATTCACTGAGCCGCAAATGCTTTTGCACATGCTCGACAGTCACTTCCAACCCTTTCTGATCATCACTGGTAAAGCGGGCAGGTTCCGGACTATCAATATCCAGGACAGCAACCACCTGTCCATTAATAGAGATGGGTAACACAATCTCGCTGCGGCTCGCAGAATCACAGGCAATATGACCTGGGAAGGCATCCACATCTTCCACCAGCATCACCTTCTTCTCAGCAACGGCCGTACCACACACACCTTTACCAACAGGAATGCGGGTGCAGGCCGGCAAACCATGAAAAGGTCCCAACACCAGCTCACCATCACGCATAATATAGAAGCCAGCCCAGTTAATATCCGGCAGAGTGTGAAACAGCAGACTGGCCAGATTTGCCATCCCTGCAACAGGATTGGCTTCACTGGACAGCAGACCATCCGCCATCAGATTCAGCTCATGATAAAAATCTGCAACCGGTTGATCCTTGTCAATTTCAAAAGCAAACATCATGCGTTCCGTTTAAGTAAAATAATAAAAATTATGAGATGAATATGCCGTTACCCGGGCACGGGTCACGGTCTGGAGCGTCGCTTTCATCTGCGCCATTTCATTTATGGCACGCTGTGCCGGCTTCCCTTCATCACTGGCAAACCAGGGGGAAATATAAATCCGATCTTGCGTATCGAGTTTCACCCTCTCAAAAAAGCGACGGGTTTCCTGGCAATGCTGTTCAAAATCATCGGCAGCCAGAAAGCCAGTCAGTACAGTCACGCCAACACCGCAGCCCGCCTGCTTGAGTTCACGGATCAAATGCTCCGTTGGTACTGTATCGCCACGCTTATTGATCGCACCTCGCAATACAGAGGAACCCGTCTCCAGACCGACAACAACATGGCTAAGACCTGCCTCCGCCAGTTCCTTTAACCGGGATCGCACCTTAGGGCTGAGATTATCGGCATCGGCAAAGCAGGCAATCCCTTTGGGCAAAACCGGAAACTCCGTCTGAATTAGGCTCAGTACGCTCTGCAAAGAATGAAAAGGCAGAGCCAGAGCATTGGCCGACCCGAGAAACACACCAGACCGCGATTCATTAACCAGCCTCCGGACATTAACCATACGAGTCCCTATCACAGATGGATTCATAACCTGAAATGGCTTATCGCGATAAAACACACAGAAAGAGCACTGCCCGTTTGGGCAGCCGGTAGTGACTGGCACCACCCAGTCACGATAGCGATCCGGAGGCAATACCGGCACGCCTTCAGGGTAAGTTTGCGGATAGAGGGCATCCAACTCAGAAAACGCTGAATCAGGTACACTGGAAATCAGTTCAAACTGAGCCCGGGACAAAAATTCAGGATTACCCCGGAACTGTTCAACCAATAACTGCAAGCGTGCCTGCACACCTTCAGCCTGCACAGAAGAATCAAGATGATTATTTTTGAGAATACGGCCGTCCACTAAACGGCGGAAGAAGTCATCACCCAGATGAGCCGAACACCAGGCACCCAGTGCGTCAAAACGGGCGCTCCCCTGATCACCAAACTCGCACTTAAAACCAGACAATTGTGATGAACTCACTGCAGAGGAAACATCCAAACAGACAAAGCCTGACAAAACAGGATTTGACCTTTTATAGAGAGTATTGGAAGGTTATCGTTACGGTCGCTTAAGAACAACACAAAATAAGCAGCATTGGTTATTCATGAAGTTACACCCTTTATCGCTTACTCAAGCCTCTTTCTATATGGCACTCTGCCTTCTCAGCGTCCTGCTTTCGCCTTATTCAGAGGCTTCCGATTCCATCAAAACATGCGACAAGGTTGTGCTTTCCGGCCCCCCAAATCTTCCACCTGTCGTATGGACGGATTACAAAACCATGAAGGGAGCCGCCACCGACCTGCTGACCCAAACACTGGCTGAACATAATATTGCCACCTCCACGGAACATCTTGGTGGTTACCGCCGGGTATTACGCGCCATGGAGGAAGGACGTATTGCCATGACGGTGGGCATCACCCGGGATAAATTTCCTGAGGGGGTCGCCAGCTTTTCCGACACACCTCTTTATAATCACGCTCTGACCATTCTGGTAAAAAGAGACATGGTGGAAAAGCCGCAGGAGATAAGAGACCTGCTGGAGTTAAAAGGCGCCATGCCAGATCAGTTAGCTGTGGAGGATATTTTCGGTGCGCACTCCCCCAAACATCTAATGCGTACCTTTACTCCGAATCTTGCACTAAAGATGTTGGCTATTGGGCGGGTGGATTACACGATCTATCCAGATATGCAGGATGATCTGTTTGTTTCCCTAATGAATATGGAAGGTCAGTTTGAAAAGCTGCCTCTGCTATCAGCCACCATCCCGGTTTATGTCGCTTTTTCCAATCAGCTGGACTGTGCGCTTCCGCTGGACAAGATCAACCAGACTCTCACTCAGGCGGCGGCATCCAAACAGGCTCAGCAGACACTTAACGACAGCCTTTATAAATGGATGAACTATCAACTGGAGAAACGGGACTGACTCCCAGCTCAATGGCGGAGGTAACTTGGCAGGTTGCCGGGGGAATTTGGCCCCACCTCACCGGCCAATGATTTCTTTTCATACTCTTCACAAATAGCAAGATAACGCCGCAAAACAGAAACCGGCAATTCACGCCAGTTGTAGTAGGTATTCTCTAGAGCATTATTTAACAACACCTGCCCGACAAAAGCTGTACGCCCGTCGGCTGAATCTGCGGGATATAAGGCCTCAATGCCATCCAGGATCTGCTGCCGCTCTCTTCTGTTCATGGCGCAACTCCTTCTTTAAATCGTTACTTTTATTGTAGTGTTTCCGCTCTACAGCTCTGTATAGAACCGTTTACTATTATCAATCCCAGCAGCCCCACAAAAGAGCATAAAAAAACCGGCCACTATGGACCGGCGTTAGCTTTTATATAGCTGTAGTCGAGAGCCTGATCAGACACACACCTGCAGGCATTGTTCAACAATATCCAGACCTTCCCGGAGGATATCTTCTTCAATGGTCAACGCTGGCAGAAAACGAATCACGTTCCCACGCACGCCACAGGACAACAAGATCAGTCCGTGCTCTTTGGCCGTACTCACAAGCGCTTTGGTCAACTCAGCCTGTGGTTTGCCCTCAGCATCCACCAGCTCCATAGCGACCATTGCACCCAGCACCCGGATATCACCGATAACAGGAAACTTTTGCTGCAACTGCGCCAGTCGGCTTCCCATAATCTCACCGATAGCCAATGCCTTTTGGCAGAGCTGCTCCTCATCAATCAGCTTCAGCACTTCGAGGGCAGCAGCACACCCCAACGGTGAACCGGCATAGGTTCCACCCAGACCACCAGGGTTTGCGGCATCCATAATGTTCGCCTTCCCTACCAGACCAGCAATAGGGAAGCCACCGGCAATACCTTTGGCCAGCGTCATCAGGTCCGGCTCAATGCCCAGATATTCCGACGCAAACATTTTCCCGGTACGGGCAAAGCCGGTCTGAATTTCATCGGCAATCAACACAATGCCGTGTTTATCACAAATCTCACGGAGAGCCTGGGCAAACTCCGCCGGGGCATGATAAAAGCCACCTTCGCCCTGAACCGGTTCAAAGATAATCGCGGCAACACGATCTGGTTCAATATCGCAGGCAAACAGTTGCTGTAGCGCCTGCAGACTGTCTTCCACAGAGACACCGTGAAACGCATTCGGGTAAGGAGCGTGGTAAATCTCTCCTGGGAAAGGACCAAAGCCAGCCTTATAGGGAACAACCTTACCAGTCAGCCCCATGGTCATATTGGTACGACCATGGAAACCACCATTAAAGGCAATCACACCACTGCGACCGGTATGCACCCGAGCCACTTTGACGGCATTCTCAACCGCCTCAGCCCCTGTTGTGACGAAGATAGCTTTCTTGGGAGACGAACCGGGAACCCGCTCGGTCAATTGCTCAGCCAGCTCTACGAAAGAGGCATAAGGCGTGACCATTGCACAGGTATGAGAAAAGCGCTCCAGCTGCGCCTTCACCGCTTCAACAATACGCGGATGGCTGTGGCCAGTATTATTCACGGCAATACCGGAGCCAAAATCAATATAACGATTCCCTTCCACATCCCAGAGGCAGGAATTCTCGGCACGGTCCACATAAACCGCACTGGCATTGCCCATACCTCTGGCAATCACCGCTTCCTTTCGGGTCTGAAGATTCTGATTTGATGCCATAATACGATTCCTCCTGTTATCCCTGAATGCCGCCAAAGCAGAGGTATTTCACTTCCAGATATTCATCAATGCCTTCTTTTGCACCCTCTCGGCCAAAGCCAGACTGCTTCACTCCACCAAATGGCGCCACTTCGGTTGAAATAATGCCTTCATTAATACCCACCATGCCGTACTCCAGCGACTCAGCCACCTTCCAGATACGGTTAATGTCACGGCTATAAAAGTAAGCAGCCAGACCATAAATGGTGTCATTCGCCTTGGTAATCAGCTCTTCATCACTGCTGAAACGAATAACCGGTGCAACCGGCCCAAAGATCTCTTCCTGAACAATATCCATGGATTGCTCAACATCAGTCAGAACTGTCGGCTCAACAAACAAACCGTCCTGTAACGTGCCGCCCGCTGCAATTTTGGCTCCCTGGCTGACCGCATGATCCACCAGTCCCAGGATTTTGTGTTTAGCAACCTGATCAATCACGGGCCCGACATTCACACCCTCATCAAGTCCATTGCCCATTCTCAGCCGCCCGACTGCGGCAATAAATTTATCCATAAACTGGTCATAGATAGCGTCGTGCACGTAAAGCCGATTGGCGCAGACACAGGTCTGCCCGGCATTTCGGAATTTGGAAGCTATGGCACCGGCAACAGCCGCATCAAGATCCGCATCATCAAACACTACAAACGGGGCATTACCGCCCAACTCCATAGATACCCGCTTCACAGTATCGGCGCACTGAGCCGTGAGAATACGGCCAACACGAGTTGAGCCAGTAAACGACAGCTTCCTTACCGCTTCACTTTTGCAGAATGCGTCACCTACTTCCTGAGGTGACTTGTGCATAACCAGCTGGAAAACATCACGAGGCACACCGGCCTGATAAGCCAGTTCGGCAACGGCATAGGCTGACAAAGGCGTCTGATGAGCAGGCTTGCCAACAAAGCTGCAGCCGGCTGCCAAAGCGGGAGCCGCCTTGCGGGTTATCATGGCAATGGGAAAGTTCCACGGGGTAATCGCAGCGGCCACACCAACCGGCTGTTTAATAGTCATCAAGCGACGGTCACCGGTATGTCCGGGAATGGTATCGCCATAGGTGCGCTTGCCTTCTTCAGCAAACCACTCAATAAAGGAGGCACCATAAGCCACTTCACCCTTGGCTTCTGCCAGTGGCTTACCTTGCTCCATAGTCATAATGCGGCCGAGATCATCCTGATTCGCCATCAGCAGGTCATACCAGCGCTTGAGAATTACGGCCCGCTCTTTCGCTGTGGTTTTCTGCCACTCTTTCTGGGCCTGACGGGATCGCTCCAGCGCGTCATCAATCTCCTGCCGTGACTGCACAGGGATAGAGCCCAATACCTCACCTGTTGCCGGGTTGGTCACTTCAATAGCAGAGTCAGACGGTTTACACAGGCAGGCGAGCAGCGCCTGATTCACAATGGACTTCATAACTTACCTCTGAACATACATCCTTGGATGGCTCCAGACAGCATGGCTCACCCGCAGATTATTATTATTTTTTTGTGTTGGTTTAGATTGCGAGTTTGTCTCTCAGGTTGTACCAGGCCGCGCCCATGGCGGTGAATGGAATCTGGAAGTGCCGTCCGCCCGGGAAGGCATAATGTTTCAGGGAAGCAAAAGCATCGAAGCGCTCTGCATGACCAGCCAGTGCTTCAGCCAGCAGACGCCCTGCCAGATGAGTGCAGGTTACCCCGTGACCACTGTAGCCCTGCAGGTAATAGATGTTGTCATCAAAAGAACCAAACTGTGGCATGCGGGAATAGGTCAGCAGGAAATTACCCGTCCAGGCATAATCAATCTCCACACCTTGTAACTGTGGGAAAACCTTCTCCATCTTTGGACGAATCAAACGCTCCACAGAATCTGGCTCACGGGCGCCATAAACCACACCACCACCAAACAGCAGACGGTTGTCGCCCGTCAGACGGTAATAATCGAGAAGATAATTGCAGTCTTCCACACAGTGATTGTGGGGAATCAACTCCGCGGCCAATTCCTCGGACAACGGCCTTGTTGCAACTACCTGTGTACCACAAGGGATAGCCTTGTTACTGATATTGGGAGCCAGACCTCCCAGATAGGCATTACCCGCCAGAACCAGATAACGGGATTTCACCAACCCCTGAGCGGTATAGACAACAGGGCTGGCCCCTTTTTCAATACGAGTCACAGCAGACTGCTCAAAGATTTGTCCGCCCAGACTAACAATTGCTTCAGCCTCACCCAACGCAAGGTTCAGCGGATGAATATGCCCGCCACGATTATCCAGAAGTGCACCGCAGTAGGCGTCTGTGCCCACATAGTCTCGAAGCTCGTCCTTGCCAATCAAAGTCAGATCCTGATTACCGTAACGCTCCCAATTCGCTTTCTGTTCTTTCAAACCTTCAAACTGCTTATTGTTTAGCGCGGTAAACAGACCACCCTGCTGGTAATCACAGTCGATCTTGTAGGTTTCAATCCGCTCACGAATAATATCCCCGCCTTCCATAATCATGCTGCACAGGGACTGGGCGGTTTTGTTGTCATAACGGCTTTCGATCACATCCACATCACGGCTGTAGCTGTTGACGATCTGCCCGCCATTTCGGCCCGTTGCTCCAAAGCCCACCTTTGCCGCTTCCAATACGATAACGCGAAACCCTTTCTCAACCAGATGCAGCGCCGTGGATAAACCACTGAAACCAGCTCCGACAATACAGACATCACATTCCAGCTCACCTTCCAGAGCGGGAAACTGGCGATGATTATTAACGCTGGCGGCATAATAGGAGTGGGTGTGCTGTTGCATAGCCTGTCCTCACCTTAAAGGTTTATTCTTCTTATGATTATTAAAAGCTGGCGGGCGCATGAGCGCTGATAATTTTGCAGACGGTTTTGCCTGGATTCCTGAAGGAATGGGCAATACTGGTATCGTAAAGAAAGCTCTCACCGGCCTTGATATGGTAGGTTTTATCACCCACCGTCAGCTCCAGCTCACCTTCCAGAACGATGCCGGCCTCTTCGCCTTCGTGCTCGATCGTCTTAACACCGGTGCCGGCACCGGGCTGATACTCTTCAATCAGAAAACCTAGCTGGCGATTGCTGCGCCCATCACACACCAACTTCATGGAAACCTTGTCATTTCCAATCTCAATCAAACGGTCTGGAGTAATAACTACACCCGGCTCAGTAAACACTTCCTCTTCGCAGAAAAATTCCGACAGAGACAGGGAAAACACGTTCACTATTTTATGCAGTGAACTGATGGAAGGACTGACTTTGTTGTTTTCGATGGAAGAAACAGCGCTATGGGTAATCCCGGCCCGCTCTGCAAGATCTCTCTGGGTAAGGTTATGCGCTTTGCGCAAACGGCTAACCTTATCGCCGACATTCACTTTATTCATTTTACTGACCATGCAGGACAGCCTGCTTGCATTCTTGTTCAATTTATAGAGCAAACACTAATCCAAACACTGCCCAACTATCAATTATTTTTTACACTAGAACTCTAAAAGTTACTAATAACCAGTATAAAAAGCAGATGTCGGCTATTTTCGCGAACCCACTCGATCAATATATCGAACAACCACTTCACAAACACACTCAGAATAATGAACAACCACCATCAGGACCAAAGCACATCTATTGCTGCTTTATTAATAGTTTTCAGCCATAGTCAATGCATAAGCGATCAAAACGAGAACAGCAGCTTATGCCAACTCATCTTCCCAAAGGCTCTTTAAGAGCATTACTTTTTTCTTTGACCTTGATTGTTATTGCCGGCTGTACCGGGCGATTGCTGTATAACAATATTGACTGGATCCTGCTGAAAGCGATTGATGATTTCATCACGCTTAATGAGCAGCAGGAGAAGCTAATCACGAAACGAATCCAACCTCTTAAAGTGTGGATTGAAAACAATGAAGTGCCGGCCTATGAAAACCTACTTCAGCAGCTCCTGTCATTAAATAAAGAGTCACTAACGATTGATACCCTATCCGAGCTTCAGAATCAGATTCAGGAGCGCTACAACAGTATTCTTAGCAGGCTCTCGCCCGACCTTATCGCAATCAGCCAGACACTGACCGAAGAGCAAAAGCAGGAATTTCTGGAAAGATTGACTGAGAGGCACCAGGAAAGAGATAAGGAGTATGCCAATAAAAGCGAGCGCCAGATTCGCAGCCAACTCTGCGATAGAACGGAAGAATCTGTAACAGACTGGATTGGCTCAATAAACCGTGAGCAACAAATAATTGTTAAGCACTTCTGCGAGGGCATGCAACTCACAACCAAAGAGTGGCAAGAATACCGCCAACGGCTGCGAGAACAAACTCAGGCCCTGCTGACCATACCACCTGCAAGTACCGACTTTGAAAAACAGCTCAATGTATTACTGATGGAGCGGGAAACCCTATACAGCCCGGCTTTGAAAAAGAAGAATTCCCATAATCGGGAGCTGGCCATGACTGCCATCGTTGAACTGGGGCAAACTCTGAGTGAAGATCAGTGGCAACACTTCTACCGCCGCATTGAAAAATGGCAGAAACTGCTGGCTGATTTCAGACAGCATTAATGTCAGATAATTGGCGAAGCGACCCGCTTAAGCCCGTTCCGAACGCAACAACAGAAAATTCTGACATAAAAAAAGCCCATCTCATTGAGATGGGCTTTTTAATTGGTAGGCGATACCAGATTTGAACTGGTGACCTCCACGATGTCAACGTGGCGCTCTAACCAACTGAGCTAACCGCCTGCTGTGCTTTGGTAGGCGGTACCAGATTCGAACTGGTGACCTCTACGATGTCAACGTAACGCTCTAACCAACTGAGCTAACCGCCTCCAAAGCACGCGGCGTAAGTTACCCTCAGAACCCAGAAAAGGCAAGCCCTGCTTAAAAACTTTAACCCTGGGAAAAACACCTACAAATCACCCCGTAAACAGCCAGAGAAATGACCACTCATTTGAATCCGGCCCGATTCCTGACTACTACTTAACGGGTAAACATGAAGTTTGGCTACGTAGTACAAGGAGGTACGCCAATGATCAAAAAGTTTACCCTCGCCTCACTGCTTTCTATTGCTCTTCTTTCCGGCGGTCACGCCATAGCTGATGATAAAGGCAAACAGGGCAGTCATGTGGTGAATATCAATTCCGCCAGTGCAGAAACCCTGGATAAGGAATTAAAGTTTGTCGGCGAGAAGACTGCGGAGCGCATCGTTGAACACCGCGAGAAACACGGCGAGTTTGAGAACGTCGAAGAATTGAGCGAAGTGAAAGGTGTCGGCGCGCAGATAATCAAAGCTAACCGCACGCGAATGGTGACTGAATAAAAGTCATAAAAAAAGCCGCTTGAAAAAGCGGCTTTTTAAATTTGGCTCCCCGAACTGGACTCGAACCAGTGACCCAATGATTAACAGTCATTTGCTCTACCAACTGAGCTATCGGGGATCCGTATTGGATGCGTTGCAGTTTACTGAGACAGGCGACGACGGTCAATACGCTCTGCGCAAAAACTTACCACCTGCCTCATTATTACCATCAAGCGCTGACAAAAGCCTCCAGACGATCCAAAGCCGCTTCCAGATTTTTCATACTGGTGGCGAAAGACAGTCGCATATGACCCGGCGCACCAAACGCCGAACCCGGCACCATAGCCACACCCGCTTCAAGCAATGCTTCGGCAAAAGCAATATCCGTCTCGTAACCCTTAACAACCATCGCGTCACTCATATCCGGAAAGCTGTAAAAGGTCCCATCAACAGGAAGCGCACTGATACCCGGCATGGCATTCAACCGTTGCAGCACATAATCATGGCGTTTTTTGAACTCAACAACCATTGCCTGCACACAATCCTGAGGACCGGACAATGCCGCCACAGCTGCCGCCTGGGCAATAGAGCAAGGATTGGAGGTGCTTTGCGACTGAATCTTCTTCATATTCTTGATCAGCCACTCCGGACCACCCACATAACCAATCCGCCAACCGGTCATGGAGTAAGCCTTGGAGACCCCATTCATAACAATGGTGCGCTCATACAAATCCGGGCAGACACTGAGGATATTCACATAGGAGCCCTTCTCCCACAGGATATGCTCATACATATCATCCGTGGCAATCAGCACATCTGGATATTCACGCAGAACTTCACCCAGCGCTTCAAGCTCAGCTGCTGAATAAGCCATACCGGTTGGATTGGACGGACTGTTCAAAACCACCAGACGGGTTTTATCCGTCAATGCAGCCCTGAGCTGGGCGGCGGTCATCTTAAACTTCTGGGTAGCATTGGTTTCAATAATGACTGGCTCACCTTCGGCAATACGCACCATATCGGGATAAGACACC
Organism: Parendozoicomonas haliclonae; assembly: GCF_900174585.1. Classification (GTDB taxonomy): domain Bacteria; phylum Pseudomonadota; class Gammaproteobacteria; order Pseudomonadales; family Endozoicomonadaceae; genus Sansalvadorimonas; species Sansalvadorimonas haliclonae. The sequence continues at coordinate 12,421 of NZ_FWPT01000003.1, forward strand.
CAGTATGGAGCCGGAATCACCACTTCATCACCAGGATTGAGCAGCGCCAGGGCCATATTGAAAAAACTGTGCTTGCCGCCAGCAGATACCAGAATCTGCGTCGGGGTGTAGGTCAGACCATTGTCTCGTTTGAATTTTTCTATAATGGCTTGCTTGAGTGCCGGAGTACCATCTACAGCCGTGTATTTGGTCTGTCCGTCATGAATCGCCTGAATCGCGGCCTGTTTGATATGATCCGGGGTATCGAAATCAGGTTCCCCTGCCCCCAAACCAATAATATCTTTCCCTGAGGCCTTTAATTCTGCGGCTCTTGTAGTTACTGCCAGTGTCGGTGATGGCTTCACAGCCTGCACCCGACGGGAAAGTCGTTGATCCACCCCTCTCTCCTCTTTATTTCGCACAGGTCTCCATGAATAGCTGGACGCTTGTAAATGCGAAAAGCCACCCCCCCGTACACAGACAAGCAGGTTACCACCAGCGAAAGATAAAAGCATCATGGTAGCCCTGCCCCCTCAATACAGCCAGCCTATTTATCCCCCACTTCGTACTTGGTTACCCCAAAGAGAGCATGACGAAGGTAACTGCAGGCACTGAGGCAAAAAGGCGAGAGGATTGATGACGCTCTGGTCAAATGTGGTGACATTTAAATTTGATCAAGCTTGAGATGCCTGGCGGAGAGCCCTCGATGTTGTTGGTGGTGGAATGCAAATGCAGAGCCTTGTTTTATTGTCAACATGGACAGGAAATATCAATGGTGTGGTTCAGAGGGCACCTATCGTGATGGGCGACATCGGTACCCTTGTTTCTCGAGGGAAATTAAAGGAAGAAGTTTACAATTGGGAAAGCGAATATGTACCCACCGAGCATAGGTATCCCAAGGCGGAGGACGACCATTGCGATAGGAATGTTAATGAATAGGCTTACCACCGTACTTAGATCGTCAGTCATGATAGATGTACCGTAACCAATGGCTGCACCTATGAGGACTTGAATTATGATGATGAAGACTACGGAAGCTCCGATAGCACCAGCAGCGGCATTCCCCTTGAAATCACTCATTGCTTTTACTCTGAATTTCGTCAGTGGTTAATAAACTGAATCGTTGACAAGACCTGACAACTCATTCATCAAAGGGTCAGAGCCCATGTAGGAGTTGATATTGGAGACAGTCTCGCTCACATGGTCAAGGATTTCATAATCGATAGCTGTGTAACGGTAGGCGATGTGATTCTTACCGACATCGCTGTGCAACATTAAAAATGCAAGAGATAAGGGGAAAAAAAGTTCGCTGTCAGTGGCTCCCCTTGAAAAGAGATTACGCAATGCATGGTCTAATCCAGCTAGGGCAATAGCAGACTCATGCGCTTTCATCTTTATAAATTCATCTGGAACATTGCTGGCGATAATATTTGCCATTCCATCGGGACTGAAACCGTCTGAGTGAAAAGATTGTTGCAGCTTGAATATTCGCCTTAAAACGACGGTAACTTTTGATCGAGCATAGGTGGATTTTACTGAATCAAGCAGACCCATGATAACCTCAGAAAACTGGCCACTGTATGCATATCGAAGTTATTGTATGTGACCCGCCATAGTAATACGTGCAAACACCTAGACAGGTTTTGGTGAGAAAAAAACCTGCGCCCAATTATTAAGTAGAGTATGGCTCAGTACCCCCCCGTAGCCCCACCTTGGGCTCGGAGCCTTCACCAACAAATCCAGTTTTGGGCAGGTGTCTTTCCTGCTCCGACCGCCATCAGTTTCCGCAGCGTCCAGCCCTGCGCCTTTCCCAGCGAGAACTCGATACCCCCCACCACCATCAGACGACACTGTCCCAATTGGGTATACCTGTGTGGTACTGCCCCACATGTGTCCCACAAGGGTTGCAATCGTTACTTTTGGGACATACGATACGCAACACCTAAGAGCCTATTGGGACACACAGGGCAATACTCATGGCAACGAACACCGGCACACAGACGACAGAGACCACTGGTAAGACCTACTGCTACGCTCGTGTATCCACCACTGACCAAGATACGAGAGTGCAGAAGGACATCCTCTCTACCGCTTACCCTGAAGCAGTGGTCATGGAGGAGAAAGCATCAGCCACCAGCAGAGACAACAGACCCAACCTTGAACTACTGCTGACGCTTATCTCTGAGGGAGACCGCCTGGTGGTCTGGAAGCTTGACCGCCTCGCTCGGAACATGAGAGACCTCACCCAGATTGTCCACGAGCTGGAGCTGAAAGGTGCTTCCCTTGTCATTCACGACCAGCACATAGACACAGGTACTGCTTCAGGCATAGCATTCCTACAGATGCTGGGAGTCTTTGCTGAGTTCGAGACCAATTTGAGGAAGGAGAGGCAGGCAGCAGGGATTGCCAAGGCAAAGGAGGAAGGCAAGTACAAGGGAAGGAAGCCGACGGCGAAGATGCAAGCTGACACAGTGAGGGAACTTAAGGCCAACGGTATGGGGGCATCAGCCATCGCAAAGAAACTGGGTATCGGTCGGGCTTCTGTGTACCGGATACTGGAGGAAGCAACAGCCTAATCTTTTTCCCTTGCCTAAAGACAGAGTGAGATTGTCTCGACTTCGAGACTAGTGATGGTGGTCAGTGTTACAGCGTTTAGCCCTTGCGTGTTTCCTGACCCGCCATACAATGCCCTCTCCCTTCAGCGCATGACTCAGTATCAGGCATGGAATACCTACACGAAGCCCGTGATTGTCTTGTCTCTGTCCTTTCACATCTCCGTAAGGAGAACACCTGCAGCTCCAAGAGTGGCCTTATAGATACGCTGCAGGAGGAATTAGACGATGTCGTCTACCAGATAGAAGCTCACTACTTCCACAACGACTGATCTTAAACACGCAGCTACGCCCCTGAATCAAGGTAGACACCCTGCCGGACATATTCTGTGAGCGTAGCTGTGCGAACCATTCTCAACTACCAAGGACAAACGCAGTATTGGACAGAATCTCGAACACTGAACAGACCTATGGTCAAGACGCTGGTTATCGGAAAGGACAGCAGCGAGATGTTGTGGACTCTATAGGAGCCTACCTCATCAGGGGAAATGGCCTTCTGTTTGGAACCCGAGACAAGTTGGCCTCAAAGTTTGGCTGCAAGCCAGCGGCCTTTAAACGTGCAGTCAATGACCCTCGATTCCCCTTCAACCGCTACCGTGTCATCACTGACAGGGACATTGGACACGTCTACACGCTACCAGAAGTCAGCACGGCACAGGCATTCCGTTACGCTCGCAATTCTGGGGCTTGGCGGTACAAACTCATCATGGAGGATGGCTCAGAGTATCTCAAAGTGCCTTATATAGACCCAGAGCCACTTACGCTGACAGAAGAAGAGGTGGTTGCCATTGACGCTTTCGACATGACGGCCATGCAGACACTGAAGTCACTCTCCGCAGAACGTCTTGCAGAACTTGATGCGGTCAACAGTCTTTACATGGATGAGGTAGAGGAGGATGTCTATGAAGACGAGGAACTGTGTTGGTCAGCGGAAGAAGCCGCATAACTGTACCACTATATAAGACACCCTGAGTTATTGCCCTTAAGGACAACCTCCTAGCCACGGATGAAAACCGGCAAGCGCAGCGATGCAACCATACCGCCCCTAGGAGGAACCCCAGAGCCTGCCACAAGGCTCCCTCCCTCCACTGACTACAAAGCATACAACCATGATTGAGTACCTTTTCCCTGTCGATTACGAAGACCAGCTTGACCAATGGGAGGCAGACCACAGGGTCAGCCCTACCATCACCCATATAGGCGGTCGCAATGAGAACCTGACACCCTTAAAGACCACCACTTGGTCTCCCTCTAACGGTCAACGAACCTGTGAACACTGCCATTGTGTCTTTACTCCACCAGCGTCTTCTTTCTCCATCCACTGTAACCGCTGCCAAGGAAGGTATCGTCAGTATGGGATGTATGAACTACCAAAGCAGTGGAAGGGGGATAAGGCACTTAAGGCCGTACGCAGAGCCACCCAGAAAGTCCTACAGGCTGTGTCAGTAGAAAGCTGTGCCGAGTATCGCCACGCCTTCAGAGCTGTCTCTAATTTGTTCTCCAGCCCTCCTGCCGATGCCTTCCACCTCTACCGTTCTACCCCTTCTCTGTCACAGATACAGACCACGGAACTTAAAGCCAGGTACTTGAGTTACCATCTCCTGATGCACGCTGACCATGAGGAGCTTCTAGGCAAGGCACTCGAACTGGTTGCAGTGGTCACGCATGACTGGTCAATTATCAACTATGCAGGAGAAGAAGTGCGGGAGATATGGTTAGGCCATGAACTCATCAGGTCATATCGTAAACCCAAGGTGAGAACTGATAGGGGAGTCATAAGACACTGGTCTTATATAGATCGAGATTGCAAGCAGGTCATAGGTAACGCCCTCCTGAAGCCACTCCAAGCCCTCTATAATGCCCTACAGCCAGCCATCGCAATGAGGCTGAAGCATGAACTGGTCATCAGCCAGAAGCGAACTGAAGCCCGTACAGAGGCCGTACGCTACAGACACTCCCAGACGATGAAAGCTCAACGCTGGCCTACTATGGCAAAGGATTATATCTGTGGACGAATAATGACAAGAGAAGAAGATGGAAGCTGGAGACCTGCCATTGAGGCAGAGATGGGTAACTGGAGACGCTTTGAGTATCACGCCCCCACGCACTGAGGAAGCGGTCAACCGAAGACCACGTTACCTTTCTTATCAAGACTCCACCGCTCCCCCGTATCGATGGCCTCAAAGTCAGCATCAAGTCTCCATCCTCCGCTCTTGAGTCGCTTCACGGTCACAGTGGTTCCGAGGTCGCTTACAGCTACCGTCAGCCCCTCATCAGTATTGATGGTGGTAGACGTTACCTTTACTGCCGCCTCCATCTTAAGGAGGTCACCCTTCAACCTCTCAAGCTCAGCCTCTGCACGACCCAAAGCCGATAACAAGGCTGCTGACGCTGGGGATTTAGCGATTGCATCAACGATGTTAGCTATTACTGACTCTTCGGTCTTTATTGCTTGCTCACAGGCTAGGTGCGCCTCCCCCTTACCCTGCTGTATTGTCGGCAGAGCAACCTTGCAGTATTCCAGAAGGCGACTCTTGATGTGGTCTTCAGCGTACCTCAAGGGTGCTCTTTTCGTCTGACCGCACTGCCCAACTCGTGCATTTCCACAGCTTAGGTAAAGGTGTTCCTTGACTCGTTGAAGGTGCATCTTGCCACCACAAGACGCACAGAAGGTAATGCCCGACAGGGGGCTGACACGCCTATTCTGACTTGAGCTGCAGCTCTTCTTCCGCTCCTCCATCCCCAATTGAACCTGCTGAAAGACCCCTGATGTTACGAGGCCATAAGTTACAACACGCTCATCCCTCAGGATTTTGTTCAACGTCGAACCTGACCACCGTCCACCCGTAAAGCTGACAGGGTTTTCCTTGTTCATTTGTGAGGCGATGGAGGATGTCCCTACCCCCTTGGAGGCAAGAGCGAAGATTTCAGCAAGTAACGCTGACGCATCCGTTTTAGGAACAATCTGACCATCAACTCTCGTCAGGAAGGCAGGTAGTTTACCCATACTCTCTCGACGCTTCTCCCAAGCAGCCCTTGAGCGGTCAGCTTTGACCTGTGACTCTTTATAGGCGGAATCCGCTGCGATGATAAACATGATCAGGTCAGTGGCTTCAGCGGTCACATCATAGACACGGCCGGTCATGACATCATGCAAAACAACTCCTGCCTCTATGAGCCTGTCCAGAAGCCCAAGGGCTTTACGTGGGGACTGTCTGGTCAGACGATCACCTGACGCAACAAGAAGGGCAATCGGGGTATTTATCTCACCAGCTTCTACACTCCGAAGAAGAAGACCTAGCTCACCTTCCTCAACATTTCGGTTGTGGTAACCAGAGCGACCTATGTCTTCAAGAGTATTAACAAGCTCCAGCTCTGGATGATTGTTAAGGTAGGCTCGTATACTGTCATGCTGGCGAGCGGTTCCAGTACCCTTGATCTGTGCGGCAGTGGAGATACGGTGGTACGATATGGCTTTCATGCTTACTACGGCGCGGGACTTATTTATGAGCATGCGAGTATGCATGCAAACTGATTCATAATAACCCACCTCAACAAAAGCAGGAACCCAATGGTGCAGAGTTCCCCCCAATTAACCGTGGTTTCCCCCTTTCAACCGGCGGGAGACCAGCCAACAGCGATCAAGAAACTGGTTGCTGGCGCTCGAAGCGGCCTGGCCTGCCAGACCCTGCTCGGAGTGACCGGATCGGGCAAGACTTTTACCTCCGCCCATGTCATTGCCGAACTGAACCGTCCCACCCTTGTGATGGCGCCCAACAAAACTCTGGCTGCGCAGCTTTATGGGGAGTTCAAGGAGTTCTTTCCCAATAACTCCGTAGAGTATTTTGTCTCCTACTACGACTACTACCAGCCGGAAGCCTATGTTCCGTCTTCCGACACCTTTATCGAGAAAGATGCCTCGATCAACGAACATATTGAGCAGATGAGACTGTCTGCCACCAAGGCTCTACTGGAAAGAGACGACGCCATTATTATCGCGACGGTCTCCTCCATCTATGGCCTCGGTGACCCGGAATCCTATCTGAAGATGATGATGCATCTGGTTCGGGGTGACCGGATCAATCAGCGCACGGTTTTGCGCCGTCTGGCGGAACTCCAGTACACCCGCAACGATATGGAACTGAAACGTGCCACTTACCGGGTTCGGGGCGATGTGATCGATATCTTCCCGGCGGAATCCGAAAAAGAAGCGGTGCGCCTGGAGCTCTTCGATGACGAACTGGAACAGATAAGCTGGTTTGATCCATTAACAGGAGAAGTTCTGCGCAAGGTTCCCCGGGTAACCATCTATCCGAAGACCCACTATGTCACCCCACGGGAAACCATTCTTGGCGCAATCGACTCGATCCTTGCCGAACTGGACGATCGCCTGAAGTTTCTTAAGGAGCACAACAAACTGGTTGAAGCTCAGCGCCTCGAGCAACGCACTCGCTTCGATACCGAGATGATGCTGGAACTGGGCTACTGCACAGGCATTGAAAACTATTCACGTTATCTGTCCGGCCGCGCACCGGGTGAGCCCCCACCCACCCTGTTTGACTACCTTCCGGACAATGCTTTGCTGCTGATTGACGAATCCCATGTCACAGTGCCTCAGATCGGGGCCATGTATAAAGGCGACCGCTCCCGCAAGGAGACGCTGGTTGAATACGGCTTCCGCCTGCCTTCGGCACTGGATAACCGGCCAATGATGTTTGATGAATGGGAGGACAAGCGTCCACAAACCATTTTTATCTCTGCCACCCCAGGCAACTATGAAAAAGATCATCAGGATCAGGTGGTGGAACAAGTGGTTCGCCCTACCGGTCTGGTTGACCCTGAGATTGAAGTTCGCCCAGCCACAACACAGGTGGACGACCTGTTAAGTGAGATTCAAATCCGCACCTCCAAAGGCGATCGCGTACTAGTCACCACTCTGACTAAGCGCATGGCGGAAGATCTCACAGAGTACCTGGGAGAGAATGGCGTAAGGGTGCGCTACCTTCACTCTGATATTGATACCGTAGAACGAGTAGAAATCATCCGCGACCTGCGGATTGGTGCCTTTGATGTTCTGGTCGGCATCAACCTGCTGCGGGAAGGTCTGGATATGCCGGAAGTCTCGCTGGTCGCGATACTGGATGCCGACAAGGAAGGCTTCCTGCGCAGCGACCGCTCACTTATCCAGACTATTGGTCGTGCCGCTCGAAATGTGAATGGTAAAGCCATTCTTTATGCTGACAAGGTCACCGGCTCCATGCAGCGCGCCATGGATGAAACCGAGCGCCGCCGCCAGAAGCAGATGGACTTCAATGCCGAGCATGGTATTACTCCACAGGGCATTCGCAAAAATGTCACCGATATTCTGGAAGGTGCCGTACCCGGCAGCCGGGGCCGCCAGAAGCAGAAAGTTGCCGAGAGCAAGGCAACCTACACCAGCGCACCGGAACTGCACTCTCCACAGGATATCGCCCGCCGCATCAAGAGCCTGGAAGAACAGATGCACAAGCAGGCCAAAAACCTGGAGTTTGAAGAGGCCGCCAAGACCCGGGATGAGATTATGAAACTGAGGGAAGAATTAAAATCTTTCTGAAGAGAGGATTAAATATCACTGTGACCTGCCTCAGCAGGTCACACACCCTGCAAATCCATTAACTGCGAAGATTCGCCTGATCCGCAAGAATTGGCTGCTCACGACTGATGATATTCAGTAAGACCATACAACGCTGCTCGCCTTTATCACAGAGATAGATGCCTTCCAGATCAGCAAAAGGCCCATCCTTAAAGACAACCTTCTGACCAGTCTTGAACACAGGCACACTTCTGAGATGATCCTCACGCTCCAATAAGCCATCAATCAACTCATTGGGGACGGTAGCCGGCTTGCCACCGAACTTCACGAAGTCATAAACACCACGGGTGGAGCGCACCTTCTCCCATGGCAAAACCTCAGCATACTTCTTCTCATTCAGAAGAAAGATATACCCCGGAAACAGTGCCTCAAACGTGTCCCGTGACTTTTTCTTCATTAACGGGCAAAACGGTTCAAAGCCCTGTCTTTCAAGGTTTTCAACGGCGCGCAGCTCCTGCCGCGGGCGCGTTTTTAATAGATACCACTCATCCATAAGACCTGTCCGCCCGACACTTATTGCAGGCTGTTTATTATAGAGTCCAGAACATCAACCGGAGTATTGGATTGTGTCACCGGGCGACCAACAACCAGGTAGTCGCTGCCATTCAGCATGGCCTTTGATGGTGTCACAATCCTACGCTGGTCACCACTACCAAAACCTTCAGGACGAATACCCGGGGTGACCAATTGAAAAGATTGACCAAGTTCAGACTTCAATAACGCAGACTCCATAGCCGAACAGACGACACCATCCATGCCACTGTTTTTGGCCAAAGTCGCCAATTTGAGCACCTGCTGCTCTGGAGAACCAAAACCCAGCTCAGCCATATCTTCTGCCGACATACTGGTCAAAACCGTCACCGCAATCAGTAACGGCTTCTGCGGAAGAGTCAGCGCCTCCAGCTCTTCACGGCAGGCTTCCATCATTCTACGACCACCGGAAGCATGGACATTAACCATCCACACCCCAAGCTCGGCAGCGGCTTTTACAGCCTTGGAAGCGGTATTGGGAATATCGTGAAATTTTAAATCGAGAAAAACATCAAAGCCCTTGGCCTGCAGAGCTTCTACAACAGCCGGGCCGGCACTGGTGAACAGTTCTTTGCCAACCTTTACCCGACACTTGGCTGGATCAAGACGATCAGCCATGGCCAGAGCCTGATCTGCATGGGGATAATCCAGAGCGATTATGAGAGGACTTGAGCAGACCATAAAACTTCCTGTCACTTGAGAGTATGAGTGTCAGGTGCGGGAGTATAAAGAAGCCAAGCCCAAATTGCATGCGTCAACTGTCGTACATTTAGGCATGACGCATAGGAATCCTCCTGACTTACTCACCCTCCAACCCCATAATCGGGCGGGTACTGCCCCACTCATGGCAGCGAGGACACTGCCAATGTAACTCCTTGCCATCAAAACCACACTGACCGCAACGATAAACAGGCTTGGAATGCTCCAGGCGCCCAGTGAGATCACGAAGCATCATCAGGTTCTGGCGAGCACGCCCTTCAGCCATCTGCAGATGAATATCAATCAGGGAATTCAGCCCCTTCAGCGAAGGCCTCTTAACGATCTGCTCAGCAACAAAACGCCCCGCCTCTTTTTCACCCTGCTGCTGAGCAATCAAGCGTGCAGATGCCATAACGACCGCCGCCGACGGCGCTTCTCTTAAACACCGCCCCAGGTAAGTGCTGAGACCACGCTGAGAGCGCAGGCGGCCATACCCCTCTTCAAGCAATCCCACACTTTCGGGAATAAAACTGCGATCCTGATCAACAATGCGCTCAAGCGCCTTGACCGCATCCTTGGGGTTATCAATCTTCAGCTCAACCTGCCCCTGCAATAGAGAGACACGGACATTTTCAAAACTGGAACGAGCCGCCTGACGCAGATACCTTCTAGCCGATAGCACATCCGACTCACGCAGCGCCTGCTCAGCCAATTCACACAAATAGTGGGAGCGCTGACTCTCAAACCCGGAAGCTTGAACACCCTTCAGTGAACCCACCAACTGAATAGCCTTATCCCACTCCTTCTCACGCTCATAGATAGACAAGAGTGTCTGAATACTTTCCCGCCACCCCGGCCATTGCTGACGAACAATATCGAGAAGCAAAGTTTCGGCGCGATCAAACAGCCCGGCTTTTTTATAATCCCGAGCCAGCTCCAGCTGCACATCCAGCATCTGCTCACGGGTCAGACTCGGTCGCGCAAGAAGATCCTGATGGGTTTGGATCGCTCTATCCAACTCACCCCGCTGACGGAACAGCCTCCCTAAAACCATAAAGGTCTCTGCGGTATCGCTATTAATCTCTAAAGCCTTGATAAAGCTTTCAATAGCCTCATCGGTCTGCTCATTCAATAGATAGTTCAGACCTACAAAGTATTCACTACTCAGTTGATCCGAAGAACGATGACCGGACCGACGCACACGCTCCCGCCGACCGATTAAATAACCAATCCCAAGGGAGACAAAAATAAGAATAAAGAGGGCGAGATCCAACATTCAGGAGGCCAATCCCCGCAGCGCACTGACACGAAGCTTTTGCAACTCCTTCTCACTCAGAGCCAGCTTCTTTTCCAAACGACGACTGCGAAGCAACAAACGCACAAGAACCAGCAATCCGAAAGTGACCGCCACCACAGCCCCACCAAGAAAAGCCAGAAACAGTGCCGTAGACAGCTCAACCGGGCCAGTTATCCACCCCCAGATAGCAACAGTAACTACCTGCTGATTGGAAAGAATAAGACCAGAGAAAAGCACGAGGAGAGCAACCCCTAGCAGCACAAGGCATGAGGCTTTGAGTATCTTGAACAGCCTATCGAGCATACATTTTATCTGCCAGAAACATTTCAGGCCAACAATGAACCCGCAACCACCCTACCAACACGATACAGGTTATTGCGGAGTACCAGCCGAAGTTAATAGTTGCGGAAGCGCCGATCAGCCAACAGAGATTCGTTGACTCGCTCACGCAATTCTTTACCAGGCTTGAAGTGGGGCACATATTTACCGGAGAGATCAACAGCATCACCGGTTTTGGGGTTACGCCCAACGCGTGGCGCGCGGTAATGGAGAGAGAAGCTGCCAAACCCGCGAATCTCTATACGGTGACCACTCGAAAGCGCACCTGAGAGCTCATCAATTATGGTTTTCACCGCCAGTTCGACATCCTTTGAGATCAAATGCCCCTGACGTTCCACCATCCTTTCAATCAACTCAGAACGAGTCATATCCACGCCTCCCGTAACAAGTCCCAAACCTTGGGAAAGCTACTGTTCTTATTATCCCCCAGCACTGACTCCAAAACACGACAAAATCAATCTACACCCCGTCATGATTCGACAACCGAGTACAGCCACCCCAAATTAGCCAATATCCCTAAGCGAATCAAGACACTGGAAACAACTAAATCCAGAAAAGCGGCCAATAAAAAAGCCACAGAGGTATAACCCCTGTGGCTTTTTGAGCTGACCATCACTAAACCATTTGAAAAGTTCAGCGACAGCCGTCAGGCAATATTACTTGCCTTCCATCTGCGCCTTGATCAGGTCACCGATGGTGGTAGGACCAGCTGTGTCGTCCTGCTTGGTACGCAGTTCCTTCATAGCGGTCTTCTCGTCAGCTTCGTCTTTGGCCTTGATGGACAGGCTGATCACACGGTTCTTGCGATCAACGCTAACGATCTTGGCTTCAACTTCTTCGCCAGCCTTCAGCAGAGTGGTCGCATCTTCAACGCGATCACGGCTGATTTCAGACGCCTTCAGAGTACCTTCAACTTCTTCAGCCAGAACTACGGTCGCAGCCTTGGCAGTTACTTCGCTGATGGTGCCCTTAACGATGGTGCCTTTCTGGTTAGCATCAACGTAGTTGGCGAATGGATCGTTCTGCAGCTGCTTGATGCCCAGGGAGATACGCTCACGCTCTGCATCGATAGACAGAATGATGGCTTCAACCTCATCACCCTTCTTGTAGTTGCGAACGGCTTCTTCGCCAGTTTCGTTCCAGCTGATGTCGGACAGGTGAACCAGACCGTCGATACCGCCAGGCAGACCGATGAAGATACCGAAGTCAGTAATGGACTTGATGGTACCCTTAACAACATCGCTCTTGTTGGAGCCAGCAGCGAAGTCTTCCCATGGGTTAGCTTTGCACTGCTTAACACCCAGGGAGATACGACGACGCTCTTCGTCGATGTCCAGAACCATAACTTCAACTTCGTCACCCTGAGAAACAACTTTGCTCGGGTGGATGTTCTTGTTGGTCCAGTCCATTTCGGAAACGTGTACCAGACCTTCAACGCCTTCTTCCAGCTCAACGAAGCAGCCGTAGTCAGTCAGGTTGGTTACGTGACCGGAAACCTTGGCACCTTCTGGGAAGCGCTGCTTGATGTTGACCCATGGATCTTCACCCAGCTGCTTCAGGCCCAGGGATACGCGGTTACGCTCACGGTCGAACTTCAGAACCTTAACCAGGATCTCGTCGCCAACGTTCACGATTTCGCCAGGATGCTTAATACGCTTCCAAGCCATGTCAGTGATGTGCAGCAGGCCGTCAACACCGCCCAGATCTACGAACGCGCCGTAGTCGGTCAGGTTCTTAACAACGCCCTTAACTTCCAGACCTTCCTGCAGGGATTCCAGCAGCTGCTCACGCTCAGCGGAGTTTTCAGCTTCCAGAACTGCACGACGGGAAACAACAACGTTGTTGCGCTTCTGGTCCAGCTTGATAACTTTGAATTCCAGCTCTTTGCCTTCCAGGTGAGCAGTGTCACGTACTGGACGAACGTCAACCAGAGAACCAGGCAGGAACGCACGGATAGTGTTAACGTCGACAGTGAAGCCGCCCTTAACCTTACCGGAGATAACGCCCTTAACGATTTCTTCAGAAGCAAACGCAGCTTCCAGACCTTTCCAGGACTCAGCGCGCTTGGCCTTCTCACGGGACAGACGGGTTTCGCCGAAGCCGTCTTCCACTGCATCCAGAGCTACCTGAACGGTATCACCGATCTGGATGGACATTTCACCGTTTTCGTCACGGAACTGCTCTGCAGGGATAACACCTTCAGACTTCAGACCAGCGTGAACGATTACCCAGTCACCATCGATGTCAACCACGATACCATCGATGATGGAACCTGGCTGCATTTCGATTTCTTTCAAAGACTCTTCAAAGAGTTCGGCAAAACTTTCAGTCATTACAAATCCTGTAGAATACCTTGCCAGAGCATCCGAAACGGATGATTCACAAAAGTATTGTCATCCATACCACCAGCTAGCATGGGCAAAGAGTTTTAAAGGGATAAAAGCCAGTGCTGGCCTTCGTCAACGGCTCCCACCTGAGAACCACGACAATACTTTCATCCCACCCTGAAAATGCCGGCCAAAGCCAGCATTCTCAATCTTGAAAATGAGTTATACCCGGAAGCTTATGAAGCGGAGACAGTGATCAGATCACGGCCTTTTTACGCATTTCTTCAAGTACACGGGCAAGCACTTCCTGAATGGTCAGTTTAGTGCTATCCAGCACGATTGCATCATCGGCTGGAATCATCGGCGCCACGGCACGATTAGCATCTTGCTCGTCACGGCGAATTATATCTTCTAAAAGGCGGTCAAGACTAACATCGACACCCTGCTCCTGCAACTGGATAAACCGACGTTTTGCCCGTTCTTCCGCGCTGGCCGTGAGGAAAATCTTCACCGGTGCATTCGGAAACACCACCGTTCCCATATCCCGACCATCCGCAACCAGACCCGGCAATTCGGCAAATGCCTGCTGACGGGAGAGAAGTGCGGAACGTACCGCCGGCAAGGCAGCAATTTTGGAAGCCCCAAGGCCAATCTCTTCCTGACGGATCGCCTTTTCCACCGGCTCGCCTTCAAGAATAATGCCCGGCGGCACCTGATCGCCGTCACCAGCCACAAACTGCACATCAAGATGGGCGGCCAGCACTTCCAGTGAGGCCTCATCATCCAGTGACACACCATGATTAATGGCGGCCAGTGCCGTCAGCCGGTAAAGCGCGCCACTGTCCAGCAGATGCCAACCTAACTCGCGGGCCAGCAGACCACAGACTGTTCCTTTACCGGAACCACCCGGGCCGTCAATGGTGACGACCGGTACACTGTTTTCAATCACAATCGCTTAACTTTCCGTTTCGCTTACATTCAATCCAACCGAATGGGCCAGATCTACAAAATTCGGGAAGGATGTAGCCACATTGGCACAATCCAGAATCCGGATTTCCGCCGCCGCCCGCAAAGAGGCAACCGCAAAGGCCATGGCAATACGGTGATCTCCATGACTATGAACCGTCCCCCCCTGGAAGACAGTCTCAGCCAGGGAGCCAGGTACACGCATACCATCTGGCAACGCAACCGCATTCACACCCAAAGCATTCAAACCATCCGCCATGGACTGGATACGGTCACTCTCTTTAACCCGCAGCTCTTCCGCACCGGTCAGCAGGGTATCACCTTCCGCACAGGCCGCAGCCACAAACAGAACCGGGAACTCATCAATCGCCAACGGCACCAGGTGCTCGGGAATCTCGATACCTTTCAGAGGCGCATAACGCACCCGGATATCAGCCACCGGCTCACCACCCACTTCGCGTTGATTCTCCAACGTAATATCCGCGCCCATCAGCTTAAGGATATCCAGAATACCGGTACGGGTTGGATTAATGCCCACATGGGTGAGCAGAAGGTCTGCACCCGGGCTGATCGAGGCTGCCACCAGGAAAAACGCTGCCGAAGAAATATCAGCTGGCACATCTATCTGGCCGGCACTGGTGAGCTTGCCACCACCCTGAAGGGATACGCGATCGCCTTCCACGGTGACAGGGTAGCCCAAACCATTCAGCATACGCTCGGTATGATCGCGGGTTACACCCGGCTCAGTCACGGAGGTTTCACCCTCGGCATAGAGACCAGCCAGCAGCAGACAGGATTTTACCTGTGCTGAAGCCATTGGCATATCGTAATGAATACCATGGAGATTTTGCTTACCGCGAATCGCCAGAGGTGGGCGCCCACCTTCTTCCGTTTCAATCACCGCCCCCATTTCTGCTAATGGATGCACGACACGATTCATCGGACGGCGGGAGAGTGATTCATCACCGGTCAGGGTCACATCAAAATTCTGAGCCGCCATAAGGCCTGCCATCAAACGCATGGCCGTACCGGCATTACCGAGATAGAGAGGCCCTGGAGGTGGCTGCAAACCATGCAGGCCAACGCCATAAATCGTCACCCTACCTTCATGGGGGCCCTCAATAACTACACCCATATCACGAAACGCCTGCAGCGTTGCCAGCGCATCTTCCCCTTCCAGGAAGCCGGAGACATGAGTCGTTCCTTCTGCCAGTGCACCCAGCATAATGGAACGGTGAGAAATGGATTTATCCCCGGGGACACGCAGGGTGCCCTTAATCACGCCGCCGGGTCCGGCCGTATAAGTGAGTGTATTGCTGCTCATAGACTTCAGATAAGACTGGCTTTCCAGCATGCGGGTAAAATGTTCACGGGCGGCTTTGGCACGGGTAATAATACCCGTCATTTTCCGACTGTCGCCCTGCTCCACAGCACTGTACATCTCTTGAAGACCGAGAGAGAACTCGTCCAGTGCTGACAACAGAGCCTCACGATTGGCAATAAAGACATCATGCCACATGGTCGGATCACTGGCGGCAATACGGGTAAAATCCCGGAAGCCGCCAGCGGCGTAGCGAAAAATCTCCTGACTGTCCCGATCCCCCGCCAGAGTATCAACCAGAGAGAAGGCTAAGAGGTGAGGTAGATGGCTGGTACGTGCCAGCACCTGATCATGGTGATCTACATCCATCTCCAACACCAACGCACCCACGCTTTCCCACAGACGGCGCACGACAGCAACCGACTGCGGATCATTTTCTGGCATGGGCGTTACGATTACCTTGTGAGCTTCGTAAAGATCCGCCCGTGACGCCGTGACTCCGCTTTTTTCAGAGCCGGCAATCGGATGACCAGGAACAAAAGCAGAAAGACTTTCTCCCAGCACATTCCGTGCAGTCGCAACAACATTACACTTGCTGCTGCCAACATCAGTAATCACCTTTCCGGCCAGATCAAAAGCGGACAGGGTCTCCACCAATGCAGACAACGCCAACACTGGCACCGAGAGCACAACAATATCCGCTTCAGCAACAGCCTGTTCCAGGTCAGGCACAGCCCGATCAATAATGCCGCGCTCTTTGGCGATAATCAGCGCCTGCTCATCCCGATCACAGGCCAGCACTTCACGACAGACACCACGGGATACGAGTGCCGCCGCCAGCGAGCCACCAATCAGACCCAGACCAACTATCAGAACACGGGCATCATTCAGTGATTTCATAGAGCTGCTACTTCGCTCAAGGCTGCTGGCAAAGCATCCAGAAACGCCTGATTCTCTTCCGGCGTACCGACAGAAACCCGCAGATGAGCAGGCAGACCATAACCGGTCACAGGGCGTACAATCACACCACGCTTCAGCAGGGTCTGGTACACCTGTTCGCCATTATGGCCTGTATCGAAGGTGATAAAGTTACCTAAAGACGGGATATACGACAGACCAAGAACATCAAGCCCCTGCTCCAGCTGACGCAAACCATCGGTATTCATAGCCTTACTGCGGGCAACATAATCTTCATCAGCCAGTGCCGCCACAGCTGCGGCCAGAGCAAAACTGTTGACATTAAAAGGCTGACGCACACGGTTCAGCACTTCCGCGATAGCCACAGAAGAAACACTGTAGCCAACCCGAAGGGAAGCCAGACCATAAATCTTGGAGAAGGTGCGGGTGACTACCAGATTCGGATAATCCGCCAACCAGTCCAGACCATTGGGGTAATCGGGATGGTCAATATATTCACAGTAAGCTTCATCCAGAACCACCAGCACCCGCTCGGGTACTGATTGCAGAAAGGTCTTCAAAGCATCCCGATCCAGCCAGTTACCGGTTGGATTATTCGGATTGGCAATAAACACGACACGCGTCTTATCTGTGATAGCTGCTGCCATCGCCACAAGATCATGACCATAGTCTTTCGCCGGAACCTGTACCGGCTGACCACTGGCTGCCAGCGTCGAGATCGGATAGACCGCAAAAGCGTGCTCGGAGAATACCACTTCATCACCGGGAGAAACCCAGGCCCGAACAATCAGATCCAGCACATCATTGGAACCATTACCCAGCGTGATGCCTTGAGGATCAACGCTCAACTTGGCAGCCAGCGCCTGCTTAAGCTGATAACCACTACCATCCGGATAACGTGCCAGGTCCGCACATTCCGACTGCAGAGTCGCAACCACCTTCTCGGATGGCCCCAACGGATTTTCGTTACTGGCCAGCTTCACAATAGCTTTTTCATCCAGCCCCAACTCACGGGCCAATTCTGAAATTGGCTTACCTGGCTGGTAGGGCTTTAACCGGCTAACACCCGGCGTCGTTTGCTGAGCAAAATCGCAGCTCACCTCTCCCCCTTGTACTTTTATTACCAAAGCCTTCTTATCAAAGCCTGCCGTCATACGACAGAAGTTAGCGAGCGAGTTTACAGGACACCTTTGGGATAGGAGCCCAGCACCTTCAACTCAGCCGCCAGAGATTCCACTTCGCGCAGCACATACTGCACCTTTGGATCGTCTTTGTGCCCGCTGAAATCAATAAAGAACACATAGTTCCACACGCCACTGCGGGCCGGGCGCGTTTCAATGCGGGTCAGGTCGATATCATAGCAATGGAACGGTGCTAGCAGCCTGTGCAGACTGCCCGGCTTGTTGCGCATAGCGACAACCAGAGACGTCTTATCTGTGCCGCTGGCCGGTACCGAATCATTACCAATAATCAGGAAGCGGGTGGAGTTATCCGGCTCATCTTCAATCTTCTCAGCGATCTTGGTCAGACCATACAGTTCAGCAGCCATATCTCCGGCAATCGCGGCAGAGTTCCACTCACTCTTCACTCGGCGGGCCGCTTCGGCATTACTGCTGACAGCCACCTTTTCCACCATCGGCCAATGAGCATCCAGCCACTTACGGCACTGAGCCAGAGACTGGGCATGGGAGTAGACACGGGTAATCTTGTCCTGACGGGTGTTTTCACCGCAGAGCAGATGATGATGAATACGCAGCACAACTTCACCGCAAATCTGCAGCGAAGAGTTCATAAAGGTATCGAGCGTATGGGTGACAACCCCTTCGGAGGAATTTTCTACCGGCACCACACCATAATTAACGGCACCGGCTTCCACTTCCCGGAACACCTCATCAATCGCAGACATAGGCACACAGACCGCAGAATGACCGAAGTGCTTCAGAGCGGCCTGCTGGGTAAAGGTGCCTTCCGGTCCCAGATAGGCGACACGAACCGGTTTTTCCAGAGCCAGACATGCGGACATGATCTCCCGAAACAGGCGAGCCATTTCTTCATCATCCAGCGGACCGATATTCTTTTCCATAATCGCCCGCAAAACCTGAGCCTCACGCTCAGGGCGATAAAACACCGCATCACCACCCGCTGCCAGCTTGACTCTGGCGACCTCCTGCGCAAGGCGGGCACGCTCACTGATCAGCTGCAGGATATTGGTATCCAGCTCATCAATACGATCCCGCAAACCTACCAGGGGGTTACTCTGCTCCGCTCCCTTATCCGCTTCACTCATGGTCTTGTCACTCCATCAAACCCGACGCGTACTCATTTTCCCAAAATCTAACCGTACCGCTTTTCAAAATCGGCCATAAAGGCAATCAAGGCATCCACGGACTCTTCACTCACGGCATTATAAATGCTGGCGCGCATACCGCCGACTGCACGATGCCCCTTCAAATAAAGCAGCTTCTGCTCAGCCGCCTGACTGAGAAACTCGGCGTTCAAATTATCATCCTGCAACTTGAACGGAACATTCATTTTTGAACGGTAACGCGGATCGACCGGGTTACTGTAAAAATCACTGCCATCAATCGCACCATAAAGCTTGGCAGCCTTGCGATCATTAACCTGAGCAATTCCTTCAACACCACCCTGACGCTTCAGCCACTTGAACACTAACCCTGCCAGATACCAGGAGTAGGTGGGCGGCGTATTCAGCATGGAATCATTATCTGCGATGTTCTGATAGTTCATCAGTGTCGGACAGGCATCCGCCGCCTGACCCAGCAAGTCGTCCCGAACAATCACTACAGAGATACCAGCCGGCCCGATATTCTTTTGAGCACCGGCATAGATCAGCCCAAACCGGCTGACATCCATTGGGGTTGAAAGGATGTTGGAAGACATATCCGCCACCAGCGGCACACCACCAACATCTGGGATATCAGCAAAGGCCAGACCGCCAATGGTTTCATTCGGGGTGTAATGCACATACGCCGCATCAGGATCCAGCTGCCAGCTGTCCCGATCGGGAATAGTTGAGAAATTCTGATCTTCGCTGCTGGTCGCGACATTCACACCACCAAAGCGGCGGCCTTCTTTGATAGCCTTAATAGACCAGTGACCGGTATTCAGGTAGTCCGCCTTGCTGGCAGCTCCCATCAGGTTCAGTGGCACCATAGCGAACTGGGAAGTGGCGCCGCCCTGCATAAACAGAACTTTGTAATTGGCAGGAATCCCCATCAGATCGCGCAGATCCTGCTCAGCCTCTGTGGCAATAGCCATATACTCAGGGCTGCGATGACTGATCTCCATCACCGAAACACCACGTCCCTGCCAGTCCAGCAGCTCATCGCGAGCCTGTTCCAGTACTTCTTGTGGCAGTGCCGCAGGCCCCGCACTGAAATTATGTGCTCTTGTCATAAATCTTCGGATGCCACCGACCCCAAACGGTTTTGATGTTTTGATACTGCTCAGCCCACGCTTAGCCACCTGCGATTACGGACTTACAAACGAACAGTGCGGAAACCTGCAGGTGTAATGGCCCAGCATTGTAACCAAAACCATGCACCGGTGATACGCCACACCCGACACAATCACACGCCTTACACAGCAAGACATTTGCGCAAATTCATCATCAAATACTGCACAAATAGCAAAAATCTCTAAAAACAATCAGCAAATCAACAAGTTATATTGACAACAATCAGCTCGAACACCTCATCATCCTGCGACAATCGCCTGGCAATGCTTCCACTGTAAATCCCCCCTCGAGAGATTTTTCTTCAATGAGCAAGGCCAACGCAGCCGCTGAGCTGAACAACCGGGCGTCGCTGATCGAACGGATCGGCAAAAAGATTCCGGACCCATTGTTATCTTTATGTTCCTGTACGCCCTTACCGCCATCATTTCGGTGTTAATGGGTGGCTACACCTTCAGCAGTGTTGGCGCCAGCGGCCAGCCGGTCGAATACGCTATCAACAATATGATGACCGGCGAGAAGATTCGCTGGATCTTCGATAACGCTATCCTGCAAAACTGGCTGGCATTCGGTAACGGTGTTCTGGGTGTGATCCTGATTTCTGTTCTGGGTGTAGGCGTGGCGGAAGAGTCCGGCATGCTGGCAGCACTGATCAAGAAAGCAGGCTCCCATATCAACGAACGTTTCCTGCCTCTGCTACTGGTTTTCCTGGGCATCATGAGCAGCGTGGCATCCGATGCCGGTTACCTGATCCTGATCCCACTGGCCGGTCTGCTATACGCCGGTACTGGCAAGAACCCGCTGATCGGTATGGCCGCTGCTTTTGCTGGTGTATCCGCAGGCTTTAGCGCCAACCTGATTCCAGCGACCCCGATTGATGCCATCGTCGGCAACAACGCCATGGTGTTCGCAGAATCCCAGGGCGTTCCGTTCACCACTGCCGCTGGTGAGCCACTGAACGCGTCAACCATGAACTACTTCTTCATTGCCGCGTCTGTATTCCTGCTCTGTACCGTAGGCGCCTGGGTGACCCAACGCTTTGTTGCACCCAAGCTGGAAAAGCAGAGCTATATCATTCCTGAGGATATGGATCTCAACGACTTCACTGTGAAGCCGGAAGAGCACAAGGCCCTGAAGATGGCCGGTCTTGGCCTGATCATATCTGCACTGGCGATTGCCGGTCTGGCTATGGGCCCTCTGGCGGCTTATACCAATGACGCCGGTCGCACAGTTAACCCATTTGTGAACAACATGATTCTGGTCATCGCGTTGTTCTTCATTATTACCGGCGTGTTCTACGGCGTATCGATTGGCAAGTTCAAATCTGTGACCTGCGTGGTAAATGCCATGGTTAAGCAGATGAACACCATGGGCTACATCCTGGTTTTGACCTTCTTCTGCTACGCCTTCCTGGCTCTGCTGGGTCAGTCTGGACTTGGTACATATGTCACTTATCTGGGCGCCAACTTCTTGCAGGCACTGGGCTTGGATGCCGTACCGGTACTGCTGCTGATCGGCTTTATTATTGTGACTGCCATCATCAACCTGCTGGTTGGCGGCCTGACCTCCAAGTGGATGCTGCTCGGCCCGATCTTTATCCCAATGCTCTATCAGGTTAACCCAGCCATGACTCCGGATCTGGTATCTGCAGCATTCCGTGTTGCCGACTCCAGTACCAACATCATCACTCCAATGATGACTTATGCAGGTGTAATCCTGGCCTTTATGCGCAAGTACAAGCCTGAGATGACCATTGGCGACCAGATCAGCATCATGCTGCCTTACTCTGTTGCTTTCCTGACCATCTGGACCACCTTCCTGGTGATCTTCTTTATGTTCAATATCCCGATGGGCTTCTAAACCCTCCCAATTGAGACAAAAAATCTGAACATAAAAAAGAGGGAGAACGCTTTGCCGCTCTCCCTCTTCTTTACATAACCTGAACACTCACCCCTTCAGGTAATTCAAAACCACCTCATGATGATCCTTGGTTTTGAACTTATTAAAGACATGCTCAACCACACCGTTTTCATCAATCAGAAAACTGATGCGATGAATGCCATCAAACACCTTCCCCATAAACTTCTTCTCACCCCAAACACCAAACTGATCAGCCACGGCATGATCCTCATCGGAGAGCAGGGTAATTTTCAGCTCTTTTTTCTGTTCGAAGTTTTTCAGACGTTTGACAGGGTCCGGACTGAGACCAAGAACCACAACATCCAGATCATCAAAATCAGAGCGATGGTCGGTAAGGCTGCAGGCCTGCACAGTACAGCCAGGCGTGGAGGCTTTCGGGTAAAAGTAAACCAGAACTTTTTTACCGGCGAAATCACTTAGGCTAACGCTGTTTCCGTCCTGATCCAGCAGAGTAAAGGCGGGCGCTTTATCACCGGCCTGTAGTGTTTTTATCATCACAACTCCTGACTGTGCTATCTGTCGGAGGTGATTATACCTACATTGCCAAAGGGCAGCACTGTTGACCTTAATACTGCTGAGCTGAGCTTAGCCCTGCAGCCAGCCCTGACGCTGCTGCCAAACCGTAAAGCTATCCAGCCGGTTATTCATATCGTAGACCTGAAACCCTAACTGTACGCCTTCGGGCAACTGCATCTGGAAAACAAGAAATAACGCCTTCACAAAGTACTTGTAGCCATTCAACAACAGCTGCTTGCGCATAATATTGCCGGCATTGTGCTCAAAGTTATGAATCCTGTGGATCCAATTTCGGCGCTGTTCGGGCGTCATTCCACGAATCCAGTTGGCAACAACACCGCCAAGCCAGCGCAGTGGCCACTAGGCATTTTCGGCCGGATTGATAATGGAGTCGGGCGGGAGGCTTTCCACCAAAGAATTCATCATCGACAAATGTGCAGAGATACTTTCTTCACCATCACCGGCAAATTCTTCAAAAGCTTCTGCTCCCGCCAACCCGATGAAGGACAAACTGGCATGCACCAGCTGACACAGCGACATTGCAACATCCCTCACCTTATCAGGAACCGGGACGGTGACCGCAGGTGCGGTAAGGCGAGGCGGTTCGACCCGGGCAGCCCCCACACCGGCAGGGGCACTTTCGGAAGCATCCTTAACCGCAGCAACACCCAACTGAATGTGAGCGTCCTGAAATTGCTTCACCCGGCGCTCAGCTACAGCCTTTTGCGCCTGCTGGCACACACTCAGGGTCAGACCATCTTCAGGACTTCTGAACAATGGGACCTCAGACTGCGGCAGCTCAGAATCCTTTTGCGAGAGCCAGGAAGACTGACAACTGTTGCTTAAGCTTAATGTGAGTGAAGACATCCCCACCCTCCCGGACAAAACCTGATCAACGATTTTTGAGGACTGGCACTTTTACAAACTCACGCACTCTTTTCACCAACACCCGCGCAAGCTGTTCTGACAATACCAATCACCACCTGCCAGCCCGTTGCCTCTGCACGTCAGCCACACTAACAACCTTGTCAGCTACTCGATCAGCATCGGCTTCCTAAGAAACAGACCGATACTGAGCCTGGAAGCAAGCCTTCAACTCGCCGATATCTCCACTGTAATTCTTGCCACGTTCCTGCTCGGCCGCCCTGTCCACAACAGACATCCAGTCCGCTTCGCCATAACCATAATCTGCCGGGTGTACCTTCACACCCAGATCCAGTAACAGCTCCTCCAGCAGTGCCGCAGCCTCCCAGCAGGAACAACCCAAAATATCCTCTACACACCGCAGAAAATAATCATCTTCAGCACAGGCTCTAATAATCACAGGCAGGGTAAAACTACAGGCAACACCATGAGGCATGCTTCTCTCCAGCGTTACGAGATAAGACAGACTATGAGCAATCGCGGTGCGGGTATTAGAGAAGGCCAGACCAGCCAGTAATGCTCCTTCCTGCAGCCCCCTCCGCACATCCAGATCAATTTTGTCTTCCACAACTTCAGACAGGGAATGAAGGATCTTTTTTGCAGCCTGAACAGCGTACAGCCGACTGACAGGGTTACGGTTTTTATTCCAGAGACTTTCAAAGGTATGGGAAAGAGCATCCAGTGCGGAATGGATGGTTACTGATCGCGGCAGACTGCTGGTCAGCTCCGGCTCCAACACTGCAGCCTCTGCATAAAGCAAAGGATCAGATAAAGAATATTTACGCTGACCCTCGGGATCCCAGACCGTTGCCCAACACGTCACCTCACTTCCGGTTCCGGCAGTGGTTGGCACGGCAATATAATCCACCACCTTCTTTATTGACTGCCGCCCTAGAACAATATCCCACAGTTTCGTAGAAGAGTCAGAACAAGCCACCAAAACCTTGCAGGCATCAATAACAGAACCACCACCCAGAGCGATCATTATTTCCGGCCTGAGGCCAGCCGCCTGAAACTGACTATGCAACTCTGCCAGATGTGTAAGAGAAGGGTCTTCCTGCACGCCATTGATAACAAGATCGGGAGGCCTGCCAATAATGTCCGTTACTTGCTGGGTCAGCGTACGAGAATACGCCGAATCATAAGTCACAACGCCATAACGGCGCGCACCAACAAGCTCTTCCAACTTCCCCAAAGATCCCGCGCCCGCATAAATTGCTACAGGGTTGGCATATGTCCACATTGGACAATCCTCTTACGCTGAAAGCCCGGTTCAGGCGCTGCAACCATAGACAAGTTTCAGGAAAAGGAACGAGAAATTGGAAAGCCACAAACATTCAGGGGAGAATACCACCCGCAATGACCTCTCAGCGGATCAATTGCCCAACAATAATGACAACACAATATGGCCCGCACCATGTATTACTACACTCTTTTTTGCGCACTTATTCTGGCTATTGGGGAAACCCTGGTGGTTATCAATACCGAAAAATACTGGCCACTCTCTCTGGATGATTATCTGGCCGTAGCAGCCCTGGCAATTCTGGCTCAGGCGGCCAAAGCCAAACCGAAATGGCTGGCAATGCTTCCGGCAGTCTGGACATTTATTATTGGCAATCTGTACGCCATGCTGTTTACCCGACTTGATCCAGTCACTGGCTCGGGCGAAAGAATTGGGTTGCTTATCGTAGCGATTGCGGCTGCCGCTGTTGGCCTAATTGGTGCTATTCAAACCTGGAGAAAGCAGAGCGCATCCTCCTGACAGCCGAGTGAAAAGGGGCTATAAAAGCCCCTTACCTCACCCTAACCAATATATCTGTGACTGGAAACTTTGGCATCCTTAGGAGCAAGACCCACCTTCTTTTTCGCATAAAGCGTCGCCCCTTCCTTAAGCCGTGAAATAAAATCCCTCTTCACATACATACCTTTCGTGGCACGCAGCGGCGTCAATACATAACGGGATTTATCAATAAAACGCTGGGCATCTTTTATCAGCGGATCCAGATGTTCCCTTTTATTCTTTTCGGCATTATTCATCCAGTCATCTTCCATCAAATTATCAGCGATGACATTCAGCACAATCATATGGTCATTATTCACAATGAAATAACAACCTAGGAGAGGTGAAACATTGAAAAGATCACTATTCAGTTGATGCCCATTGCCGGTGCGCAGGATTTCATTAACACGCTTCATCTCTTTGTATTTAGCACCAAAGACAACCAGCTTGTGGCAAAGCTTGGCAAGTGCTGAAGCCGCAGATACCGCAGGCCCTGTAACTCCGCCAAGATCTGCAAACAGCCCCGCTGTCGAGGTACCTAACTGAGTGGTTCGGATCGTCGCCACTGCCGCATGATCAGCAGAGCTTTCCCGCAGCAGCCTCCGGATAGCATCGCAGGCTGCTCGAGCATCACCCGGGATTAACGCATTCTTATGCTTTGTGGTTTTGCAGGAGCGATAAAACTCCTGAGCCGACTTGCCCCACTCTTTGGCTGCCAGCGCGCCACTCTTCACCTGCTGAACAACAGGAAGAGCCGAGCTGACAAAGTCCAGCATAAACTCCTGCCCCAACTCAGCCAGGATATCTTGCAGATCATCAACATCAAACAACTCAACCAGCAACCGCATGGCTTTATCAAAACCAGGAATCTTCAACATCTCTGACATATTGAGACCCGGCACACTGAGATCCGGAAGATTAATTTCCGGCAGCGATGGATTGGGAAGATTCATAGTGATGTTGACATCGGGAAGCTTCAGATTAGGGAGGGGGATACGCAAATCAACGGAAAAGAAATCAGGAAAAGCATCCTTAAAACCGGAGATCTGACCAGGTAGATCAATCCCCATCAGCTTCTGCAGATCCAACACCAGAGAAGGTAAGGAAATATGAGGCCAGCGTTGACTCAGCCCCCATATCATGGCCCGCAGATTTATCGTCGGAAGCAGATCTTTATGCCGCAGAATACCTTTAAGGTTCAGGCGAAATCGTGGCAAATCAAACCCCGGCAAGCTGCCCAGATTAATATCCGGAATACGAGCAATGGGGAAATCAGGAAGGGTCAGTCCGGGGATTTTTATTTTTGAGAGTTTAGGTAGATCAATACCTTTGAAAATATCCGGATTCAGTGACGGCATATCCAAAGATGGTACGTGAACACCATCTGCCGAAGACACCACCTTCTTAGCCTGTTTCGCTGCGGTCACAGCCTCTACGGCCAGCGCCTTGTAATCCTTAACCTTGAGTTGGGTGCCGGCAAACATTTTCTCCAGTGCCAGTCTGCGTTCACGGGTTACTTCCATGAAAGCAGCCTTCAACCGGATTTCCTCCTGCATACTCAGCGCCATAACTTGCCCCCTCAATAGCCTTTCAATGTTTGAATGATTGTTTTCGCATCTTTCAACATCAGGCTTGAGACAACAGACAACCGAGCCCGTACAACTCAGATACTTATTCTAATGAAACTTCGCTTACCCCTGAACATACAAAAAAGGGCGGTATAAAACCGCCCTTTGATAAACCGATGAAAACTTACTCGTCTCCATCCTCTCCTGCATCGTTGTCGATATCATCCTGCATATCTTCAACAACCTCAGCAGAGTCATCCGCAGGCTCATTCACAGAAGCATCACCGGAATCCAGCACTTCGCCAGAAACCACTTCCATTTCTTCCGGATCTTCAACTCGCTCCAGACCGATCACCTGCTCGCCTTCGGCTACACGTATCAGACGCACACCCTGGGTGTTACGGCCAACCATGGAGACTTCGGCAGCACGGGTCCGCACCAGCGTACCCATATTGGAGATCAGGATAATGTCGTCTTCTTCACCAACCTGCTTGGCACCAACCACCAGACCATTACGCTCGGTCACCTTGATGGACACAACGCCCTGGTTACCACGGCCCTTGGTTGGATACTCTTCCAGCTCAGTACGCTTACCGAAGCCATTAGCGGTTGCAGTCAGAATTGGATCATTACCCTTCGGTACGATCAGGGAGACAACCTTCTGACCATCCTGCAGACGGATACCGCGAACACCGGTGGAGACACGGCCCATGGATCGCACCAGACCTTCCTCGAAACGCACCACCTTACCAGCATCGCTGAACAGCATAATCTGCTGATCCGCTTCACACATGGCTACGCCAATCAGCTCATCACCTTCCACCAGATTAATCGCCCGAATACCGGACGACAGCGGGCGGGAGTAAGCGCTCAGAACCGTCTTCTTAACGGTACCGTTAGCGGTTGCGAAGACCAGGGACTTGTCATCACTGTAACCAGCCACCGGCAGCATCGCGGAGATACGCTCACCTTCGTCCAGCGGCAGAATGTTAATAATCGGACGACCACGGGCAGTACGGGATGCCACAGGAATCTCGTAAACCTTGCGCCAGTAAACCTTACCCTTGCTGGAGAACAACAGCATCTGGGTGTGGGTGCTGGCAACCAGCATATGCTCGACACAATCTTCGTCTTTCAGGGAACCGGAGCTCTTACCCTTACCACCACGCTTCTGGGCCTGGTATTCGGTCAGAGGTACGGTCTTGGCGTAACCGCTGCGGGACAGGGTCACCACCATATCTTCTTCGGTGATCAGATCTTCAACGGTCAGGTCACGACGGGACGAGATAATCTCGGTACGACGCTCATCACCGTATTCGGTCACCACCGCTTCCAGCTCTTCGCGAATCACTTCCAGCAGACGGGCTGGTTCGGACAGGATCAGCGCCAATTCAGCGATACGATCCAGAATCTCACGGTATTCGGTCAGCAGTTTCTCGTGCTCAAGGCCGGTCAGACGATGCAGACGCATTTCCAGAATCGCCTGAGCCTGAGCCGGGGACAGACGATACTTGTTACCTTCCAGACCAAAGCCTTCCGGCAGGTCATCAGGACGGCAAGAGTCGCTGCCTGCTTTTTCCAGCATGCCCAGAACCAAACCGGCATCCCACGCCTGTGCCATCAAAGCTTCTTTCGCTTCAGCGGCATTCTGGGATTTCTTGATGGTCTCGATCACCGGATCAATATTGGACAGAGCAACCGCCAGACCTTCGAGGGTGTGGCCACGCTCGCGCGCCTTGCGCAGTTCGTAAACGGTACGACGGGTCACCACTTCACGGCGGTGACGAACAAATGCTTCCAGCATCTGCTTCAGGTTCAGCGTCTGTGGACGGCCGTCCACCAGCGCAACCATGTTGATACCAAACACGGTTTCCAGCTGAGTCTGGGCGTACAGGTTGTTGAGGATAACCTCACCCACCTCGCCACGGCGCAGCTCGATAACTACCCGCAAACCGTCCTTATCGGACTCGTCACGGATTTCGCTGATACCTTCAATTTTCTTCTCTTTAACCAGCTCGGCGATCTTTTCGATCAGACGCGCCTTGTTCACCTGGTAAGGCAGTTCGTGAATGATAATAACTTCACGATTCTTCTTCGGATCCTGAATCACTTCCGCGCGGGAGCGAATCCAGATACGACCACGACCGGTACGGTAGGCCTGCAGAATACCGGCTTTACCGTTGATAATGGCGGAGGTCGGGAAGTCAGGACCCGGGATAAATCCCATCAGGTCATCGATGGTCGCTTCCGGGTTGTCCAGCAGATGCAGACAGCCGGTCACCACTTCGGTCAGGTTATGGGGCGGAATGTTGGTCGCCATACCTACGGCGATACCGGCACCACCATTGACCAGCAGGTTGGGAACACGGGTCGGGAGAACTTCCGGAATCTGTTCAGTGCCATCGTAGTTCGGCACATAATCCACAGTTTCCTTGTCCAGGTCAGACAGCAGCTCATGGCTGAGCTTATCCATCCGAATTTCGGTGTAACGCATCGCAGCGGCAGAGTCGCCATCGATGGAACCGAAGTTACCCTGACCATCCACCAGCGGATAACGCAGAGAGAAATCCTGCGCCATACGAACGATGGTGTCATACACCGCCGAGTCACCATGGGGATGGTATTTACCGATGACGTCACCAACAACACGAGCAGACTTCTTGTAGGGTTTGTTCCAGTCGTTGGAAAGCTCGTTCATGGCGAACAGCACCCGCCTGTGAACAGGCTTGAGTCCGTCGCGAACATCCGGCAACGCCCGGCCAACGATAACGCTCATCGCATAGTCCAGATAGGACTGCTTGAGTTCGTCCTCAATATTGACCGGTAGAATTTCGTTTGCAGTGTCTACCATAAATGCCTAAAGATCCTTAAAAGCCTGTCATCAGCCGGCACGTCTCCGTTGCCGACTGTGTTGATGCCGGTCCATCCAGCCACCTGCCAGCGGCCACCCAGAGCCCTTCAGGGCGTTTGAGCAACCGGAAATCGATAAATCATACCATAAGCCGTATCAGCGTTCGCACTTAAATCAGAAATTAATCACCCAGAAAATCATTGAGACGCCCACTTTTTCACAGTCTTTGCCCCACGAAGCAAAATGATCAAAAGCACACACGGGCGGGTACAGGGACGCAAGCTGCTAACCAGAGTGTCAGCCATCCTAACTGCGGATTTTGAAAGCGGAACATCGCACTCAGGAGCCGGTCACACATTTATCGGTGGGGCAAGTAACAGGAAACCCGGATATGGACTATTCAGATTTCTCCCAGACAGGGCTATCCAACTATTACCAGCTCAAAAACGACCCCAACACCCAGGTCAATGAAGATGCCAGCAACCCCAACATCTCCACGTCAGGGCAAAAGATTTCAGTGACCGCTGCAGCTGCGCCAGCCCATGTTCACAACTCCATCTTACTCACCCGAGAAAAAACGCTGGAAGATGACGATGTCACGGTGATCCCGCCGGATGATGTCATACCAGAAATCCCCAGAAGAGAACCCTCAATCAGGGATCGTATTTTTGATGAAGCCCATAAAGGCAATTGGGACTTTGTTGCCGACAATGTGGGCTTTCTGGAAATCAGGGACTTTCAGGATGGCAAAGGCAGCACTCTGATTCACCTGGCCGCGCAGACCAAATACTCCCAAAAAGCGCTCGAAGCTATGCTCGCCATTCCGGAGCTGGCGAATGCCAGAGACCGGAATCAGCAAACCCCACTGATGATCGCAGTCATGAACATACGTTCAGACGCGATTATCAAAGTTTTGCTGAAAGCGGGAGCAGACCCAGACCTTGTGGACAGCGACAATCTCTCCACCCGGGATTATGCAGAAAGAAGCGAAGAGCCCCGATTACAGAAAACCTTTTGTCAGGGCCCCACAGAGAATCAGCCCAGCCACACAACATTAAGGACACACCCCAACACAGATAATAGAGACATCCACACTCTGGCCCGAGACCAAGATATTAAAGCCCTGCGTTTGCGCATTCGCAGTGATGTGGATGTCTGGCAGCACGACAGCCAGGGAAGAACAATTATGCACAGTGCGGCAGAAGCTGGTGCTACGCTGACACTGGACTGGCTGATAAACCATTATCCCGACATGTGTCAGGCAACGGATAACAAGGGCAACTGGCCAATCCATAGCGCCTTTCTGAAGCACCAGCTGGAAGCCGCTCGCGCCCTCTGGCTCTACTCTCCCACACCACCAGCCAACCATGATGGTATGAAGCTTCATAATATTGTTGCGACCATGCCCAGCGCGATCAAGGGTCGCTTCGACTACAGTTTCACCACCCTCATTGACGATGAAAACGAACAGCTCAGGCAGATTTACCAGCAGGCAAAACGAGGCCAGTGGAAGCAGGTTATGCCTCAACTTCCCCAACTCCGGCATCGGCTTGAGCAAGCCATGGACGGGCACCAACTTATCCATATTGCTGCAGAGAGTCCGGGCTCCGGAGATGTTCTCGCTTACCTGTGCGAACAGTTTCCAGCCATGCTGCTAAAAACCGACATTAACGGCCAGACCGCCCTTCATATCGCTCTGATTAATAAACGCTCGGCGCGCACATTCCGCACACTACTGAATGGCGGAGCCAATCCCCTGCTCAACAACCATGAAGGCCAATCCGTACTGGATCTGGCCATTAATGGACCTTTGTCATGGCTCCCCTCCCTGCTGCTGGAACATCTGTCAAAACAGACGGGAGGAGATGGCCAATCCCTGCTGGCAACATTAACTGAACAAACCTTCAGAGAGAAATCACTGCCGCTTCTCAACTGCATTTCTCAGCTGAAGCTCACGCAGCAACCGGTTTTTGCCCTGGGCAGAAATTTACTGCACCTGGCCATTGAACATAGTTTTTCCGAGGCCGTCGAACAGCTATCACAAAACCGCGCAGAGCTGATTGAGCAAAGCGATATCAATGGCGACACCCCTCTCCATCTGGCTATTCAGTACGCCCGTTTTGGGCTGACTGTGGCGGTCTACAAAGAGGAGCTGATGTACCAGCAGAATGGCGACCAGGAAACACCAATCGATTTAATCAACCAGATGCCAGAAGACGAGAAGGAACAGTTTCTACAACTGATTCCCGCCCATACCAAGCATACGATCAAACCCTTCCAGCCCCATTCCGCCAAGAAGGAACCTTACTTTTCACAATGGACCATGCCGAAATCCAGCCAGACTGCGGTCAAAATTTATCAGCAGGCTCTGACTGCAGCCAAGAACAAAAAACGGGATGAGTTGCGCCAACTCTACCGGGATACGCCAGACACAGAGTTCGATCAACAGTTTGGCAACTACTCCCATTACGCCATCTTTGCGGTAATGGACGACACAAATCGCCTACACACCGCAATGAATATGTACCCTCGCACTTACAAGGCTGACCTCACACTGCTGGAAAAAGATGAGTTGGACCAATACACCTGCTTTGACCACCTGATACAAAGTGGCCGTATATTGAAGCCTGACAGTAAACTGGTGATCAGCGCCCATGGACCAGGCATTGCCGGCATGAACGGCCGGACCTTTGCCCGGATGCTGGACCGGTGGCTGACAAGTACCGGTTGCTACAAAGACATGACACCCCGCATCACCCTGCGCAGCTGCAAAACCGGTCAGGTCAAATGTGATGAGGACGACAGCTTTGCCCAACAAATGCTGGAAGAACTGTGTGCCCTGGATCGTGAGACCAAAGTGACCGGCTGCACAGAAATTGTCTGGGCGATTGAAAAAGGTGAAGACATTTGTGGTAAGGCCGAAGCTGTCGAAATTGATGGCCGGACGATCAAAAAATTTACTTACTGGCAGGGCAGTGGCATCTGGCTGGATAAAAAACGTCAACAGCAATATGGCTTCCAAAACATTTCCACCAAGAACCGCAGAACCAATCTCGTCAAGGTTTATAAGCTCGGGAAGGGAGGACTGGTAAAGGCTGACAAATTTAT
The DNA here is from genome assembly GCF_900174585.1 of Parendozoicomonas haliclonae. Classification (GTDB taxonomy): domain Bacteria; phylum Pseudomonadota; class Gammaproteobacteria; order Pseudomonadales; family Endozoicomonadaceae; genus Sansalvadorimonas; species Sansalvadorimonas haliclonae. The sequence continues at coordinate 45,184 of NZ_FWPT01000003.1, forward strand.
TACCGAAGGAGCCGAAGGCCTCCATTCAATAATGCTGCCGGTACGACCCACCATCAGAAAACACTGACCGCCTACAGAAGTTCGTACGAAAGAATGCTTTATCTGAGCGGGTTTTGGGTATAATCCCCGCAAGCAGACTATGGATATCACCATGACGGATTTCGCTCATTCCCAATCAGCCGCTGCGGCTATTGATACCCTGATTCATGCCCGCTGGATTATTCCGGTGGATGGCAGCCAGACCATTCTTGAACATCACACTCTGGCCATAGCGAATGGACGGATCACTGCAATCCTGCCAACGGATAAAGCTAATCACCTTAAGGCAGAGACGGTTTACAACCTGCCTGATCATGCCTTGATGCCCGGTTTTATTAACACCCACGGCCATGCCGCCATGAGTTTGCTGCGTGGTCTGGCAGACGATCTGCCCATCATGACCTGGCTGCAGGATCATATCTGGCCGACAGAAACTACGTTCGTTAACGAAGACTTTGTTTACGATGGTACCCGTCTCGCAATCGCCGAGATGATCCGCTGCGGCACCACCACCTTCAGTGATAACTACTTCTTCCCGAATGCCGCCGGTCAGGCTGCATTGGAAGCGGGCATGAGTGCCCAGCTGGTATTCCCGGTGATGGATCTGGCCACCGCCTGGGCCAAGGATGAAGCACACTACATCTATAAAGGCCTGGAAGTGGTTGACCTGTTCCGCAATCAGGACAGCATCATTGTAGGCTTTGGCCCTCACGCACCTTACTCGGTCAGCGATAAAACCCTGAAAGAGATCATCACGCTTTCGGAACAGCTGGATATCAATATCCAGATGCATATCCACGAAAGCGCCCATGAAGTTCACGACGCGGTCAAAGCCACAGGTGTGCGTCCTCTGCGCCGACTGGCCGATCTGGGCCTGCTGTCTCCGCGACTGCAGTGCACCCACATGACCCAGCTGAACGAAGGCGAGATTCAACTGATCGCCCAGAATGGCTGTAGCGTATTGCACTGTCCGGAGTCCAACCTCAAGCTGGCCAGCGGCTTTGCACCGATTGCCCGTCTGCAGCAGGCTGGAATTAACGTAGCCATTGGTACCGATGGCTGTGCCAGCAACAATGATCTGGATATGCTCGGCGAAATGCGTACCGCATCGCTGATTGCCAAGGCCGTTGGCCAGGATGCCACCGCACTGGGTGCCTGGGGTGCATTGGAAGCCTCGACCATCAACGGTGCCCGCGCCATGGGTATTGAAGCCGAGACCGGCAGTCTGGAGCTTGGCAAGAAAGCGGATATCGCCGCCATTAACCTGAGCGAGCTGGAAAACCAGCCGATGTACAACCCGGTTTCCCAGGTCGTCTATACCGCAACCCGCAACCAGTTTACCCATGTCTGGAACCAGGGCCGCATTCTGATGGCTGATCGTCAACTGACCACACTGGATGAAACCTTCCTGAAGCAGAAGGCCAGACAGTGGCAGGACCGTATCGTGGCCAACCTGACCAATTAAGCGTCAGGGTGTAATGAAAAGCACAGTATTTAGAAAACGACAATGACAGAACAAAGCAAGCCACAGAACAATAATGTCGACCGGGAAGAGGTCGCCAAATTTGAAGCTCTCGCCAGCCGCTGGTGGGACCAGAACAGTGAGTTCAAGCCGCTGCACCAGATCAATCCGCTGCGGCTGGATTATATCGACCAGCGCGCCAGCCTTGCCGGCAAGACGGTACTGGACGTCGGCTGCGGCGGCGGCATTCTCAGCGAGTCCATGGCTCGCCGGGGTGCGAAGGTAACCGGCATTGATATGGGGGAAGCACCTTTGTCAGTGGCGCGTCTGCACGGCCTGGAAAGTGGCGTCGAGGTCACTTACCGACAAGTGACTGCGGAGCAGCTGGCTGACGAGCAGCCTCACAGCTTTGATGTGGTCACCTGCCTGGAGATGCTCGAGCACGTACCGGATCCATCCAAGGTGATTGCGGCCTGCGCCAGGCTGGTTAAACCCGGTGGTGATGTATTCTTCTCCACCCTTAACCGTAATCCCAAGGCCTGGCTGTTCGCCATTGCCGGCGCCGAGTACGTTCTGAATCTGCTGCCCAAGGGCACCCATGATTTCAAGAAGTTTATTCGTCCCCATGAGCTGACCAGCTATTGCCGGGCCGCCAAACTGAACGTGCATCACTCAACCGGTTTGCTCTACAACCCGATCACCAAACACTACAGCCTGAAGGACGGTGATCTGGATGTGAATTATATGATTCATACCACCTCCGCCCCGCTGGACTAACAGCGTCGCTCAGGCGAAGATACAAGGCTCCAAACGGCGGGACTGTCTCCCGCCTTTATCACTGCGGAAAACATCAATGGAAGATTCGCGAAGGCGGCCGGTACAGGCCATTCTTTTTGACCTTGACGGCACACTTCTGGATACTTCGGACGACTTTGTCCACACCCTTAACCGCCTGTTGGCAGACGACGATCGTCCACCACTGCCGGCGCAACTGATCCGCTCGCAGGTATCCAATGGCTCCGCAGCCATGGTGACTCTGGGTTACGGACTTCAGCCAAGCGATGACGACTTCGAGCCACAGCGCCAACGCTTTCTCAAGGCTTATCAGCAGCACACCAGCCAGGCAGACCGGGATACCTCCGCCCACCTGTTTGATGGTATGGACGAACTGCTGGCCGCCATTGAAACCAGTGATATTCCCTGGGGCATTGTCACCAACAAACCCCGTCATCTGACTGTTCCCATTCTGGAACAACTGAAACTCTCTCAGCGTTGCGCCGTACTGGTTTGCCCGGAAGATGTCGCCAATCGCAAGCCTGATCCGGAATCCCTGTGGCTGGCCACCGAAACCCTGGACTGCTCTCCCGAGGCATGCCTCTACGTTGGCGACCACGAACGGGATATCCAGGCGGGTCAGGCGGCAGGCATGTTCACCTTTGCCGCCCTGTACGGTTTTATTCCTGCCGGTGAAGACCCGGACGACTGGCGTGCTGACTATAATGTCGATTCGCCGCAACACCTGTTGGAATGGCTGGATGACTGGGACTGGCAGCTGCCAGACAACTGACCTTGAAGCCCTAAATTCACCCGATAAGGATAATGGCCATGTTTGAATACCAGGCTCCCGCAAATCTGCTGGAAAACCGCGTTATTCTGGTAACCGGTGCCGGTGATGGTATTGGTCGTGCCGCTGCACTCACCTATGCCCGCCACGGTGCCACCGTGATTCTCCTGGGACGCACGACCGAGAAGCTGGAAAAGGTTTACGACGAAATCGAATCGGCCGGTTATCCGCAACCGGCCATTATCCCTTTCAATCTGGAAGGGGCGGCTCCCCACGATTACGATGCCATCGCCGACACCATTGCTCAGGAGTTCGGGCGACTGGACGGCCTGCTGCACAATGCCGGCCTGCTGGGCCGCCTGGGTCCGCTGTTTCAATACGATCCGGATACCTGGCAGCAGGTCATGCAGGTGAATGTGAATGCCGAGTTCATGCTCACCAAGGTGCTGCTGCCGCTGCTGCGGGAAGCACCGGAAGCGTCCGTAGTCTTTACCAGCTCCAGCGTTGGCAGCAAGGGCCGTGCTCACTGGGGCGCCTACAGCGTCTCCAAGTTTGCCACCGAAGGGTTGATGCAGGTGTTGGCTGATGAGGAAGACGGCTTGAGTCAAGTGCGCTCCAATGCCATCAACCCAGGCGCGACCCGTACCGCCATGCGTGCCAAAGCCTATCCGGGTGAAGACCCGAACACCCTGCCAGCCGCTGAAGATATTATGCCGGTCTATCTCTACCTGATGGGCAGTGACAGCCGTGAGGTGAATGGCCAGGTGCTCAAGGCCCAATAATCTCCTTTCTCCCTTTCTTTCCCTGCCACAGTGAAAAGTGCATTTTCGCTGTGGCATTTTGCTCACTTTTCACTCAAAATCTCGCCCCGTCGGGCAATCTCGACTACAAACAACAAAGACACTGACAATAAAATAATGAGCGAGGATTCCTCTATTGGAGCAAAGAACCTCCCGTTCAATGGCCTCCGGACATCCCCCCTGGACCATTGAGCAGGCTGCTGATCTGTATGGCATTCACCGTTGGGCCAACGATTACTTCGGACTGAACAGCGACGGTAATGTCACCGCCAAAACCCTGAACACTCAGGTACCCCTTCTCGATATTATCCATGGCATGGCTGAACGCGATCTGCAGATGCCGGTGCTGCTGCGTATTGAAAATATTCTTGATGCCCAGCTGTGCCGGTTGAATGAAGCGTTTCGCAATGCCATTGACGAGTGCGGGTATCAGAACCGTTACCGGGGCGTTTATCCCATCAAGGTCAATCAGCAGGCCCAGGTGGTGGAAGAGATCGCTGACTTTGGTGCCCGTTATCAGCACGGCTTTGAAGTCGGCAGTAAACCGGAAATGATCGCCGCCCTCTCCACCCTGAAAGAACCCGGCAGCCTGATTATCTGTAATGGCTATAAAGATGCCGAGTTTATCGAGCTGGGGCTGAACGCTGTTCAGCTGGGCTTCGAGTGTTATTTTGTGGTGGAAACCCCCACCGAGCTGCCCATCATTCTTGAGCGCAGCCGGGCACTGGGCATTGAGCCACTCATCGGTATTCGCGCCAAAATGACCAGCGCCGTCAGTGGTCACTGGAATTCCACCAGCGGTGACCGCAGTGTGTTTGGTCTGACCAGCACCCAGATGATTCACGCTGTAGACCGGCTGCGGGATGAAGGCATGCTGCACTGCCTGAAGCTGCTGCACTGCCACCTCGGCTCTCAAATTCCCAATATTCGTGATATCCGCAGCGGCATTGTCGAGGCCTGCCGTTACTACGCTGATCTGGTCAGCGAAGGTGCGGCCATGACGCATCTGGATCTTGGTGGTGGTCTGGCGATTGATTACACCGGCGCCCAGACCAATGATGGCCAGAGCCGGAACTACAGCCTTGAAGAGTATTGCGAAGGCATTGTCGACACGCTGAAAACCAGCTTCGACAATTGCGGCATTGCCCACCCGGTAATTATTACAGAGTCTGGCCGTGCGACCGTTGCCTACTCTTCTGTACTGCTGTTCAACGTGCTGGATGTCACCACCTTTGAGCCCGTCGCTCTTCCGGCTGCCGATATTGAACGGCCAGAGCTAAAACATCTGCGGGACGTGTTCAGCTACCTGACCCCGGAACGGGTTCAGGAGTGTTATAACGACGCCCATTACTACCGCGATGAAATCCGCGAACAGTTCAAGTTTGGTCAGATTGATCTCCGTACCCGTTCCATTGCCGAGAATCTGTTTCTCGATATTCTTCAACGTATTGCCAACCTGATGGATTCCATGGATCGCGTTCCGCCTGACCTTGAAGGTCTGCGCACCTCGCTGGCGGATATCTATTACGGCAACTTCAGTCTGTTCCAGTCTCTTCCCGATATCTGGGCGATCGAGCAGCTGTTCCCGATTATGCCGGTGCATCGCCTGCAGGAAGCCCCAACCCGTCAGGCTGTTCTTGCCGACATCACCTGTGACTGTGATGGCAAGATTGATCGCTTTATTGATCCCTGGGAAGGCACGGCCGCGACTCTTCCATTGCATCCCTTAAAGGAAGGCGAGGAGTATTACCTCGGCGTATTTCTGGTTGGGGCCTATCAGGAAATCCTCGGTGATCTGCACAATCTCTTTGGTGATACCAATGTGGTCAGCGTACGCCTGAACCGCGATGGCAGCTTTGACTTTGTCAAAGAGATTTACGGCGATTCGATTGCCGATGTGCTGAGCTATGTCGAGTATCAGCCTAAAGAGCTCTACAAAAAATTCCGCGACACCGCCGAGCAGGCGGTCAAGGATAAACGCATCAGTGCCTCCGACCGGCAGCGGATGATGAATACCTTCAACGCTAGCCTCCAAGGCTATACCTATTACGAGCGTTGAAACCCGGTTACCGGTTTATAACTAATAATATTTTTGAGGGGGAAATTCCCATGGCAAAAGTTCTGATTATCGGCGCCGGCGGCGTAGGTCAGGTGGTGACTCATAAGTGTGCGCAACTGCCTGAAGTATTTAGCGAGATTGTGTTGGCCAGCCGCACCGAGTCCAAGTGCAAGGCAATTGCTGAGCAAATCCAGAAAACTCAGCAGCGTACTATTGAAACCGCGCAGGTGGATGCGGATAACGTTCCGGAACTGGTGGAGCTGATTAACCAGGTTAAGCCGTTTATGGTGATTAACGTGGCGCTTCCTTACCAGGATCTCACGATTATGGATGCCTGTCTGGAAACCGGTGTTCACTACCTTGATACCGCCAACTATGAGCCACTGGATACCGCTAAATTCGAGTATAAGTGGCAGTGGGCCTATCAGGAGAAGTTTGAGAAAGCCGGCCTGATGGCTTTGCTGGGTTCCGGCTTTGATCCCGGCGCTACCAATATGTTCACTGCTTATGCAGCCAAGCATTACTTTGATGAGATCCACACGCTGGATATCATCGATGTAAATGGTGGTGACCATGGCTACCCGTTTGCTACTAACTTCAACCCGGAAATCAATATCCGGGAGGTGACTGCTGAGTGCCGTCATTGGGAAGATGGTGGTTTTGTCACCACACCGGCCATGTCACTCAATCAAAGCTTTACCTGCCCGGATGGTGTCGGTGAATACAATATTTACCGTATGTACCACGAGGAGCTGGAATCTCTGACCAAGCACTACCCGACGCTGCAGAAGGCGCAGTTCTGGATGAGCTTTGGTGACAGCTACCTGAAGCATCTGGAAGTGCTGGGCAATGTTGGTATGACCGGTATTGAGCCAATCAACTTTAACGGTACCGAGATTGTTCCTATTCAGTTCTTGAAGGAGCTGCTGCCTGATCCTTCTACTCTGGGCCCGCGCACCAAGGGCAAAACCTGTATCGGTTGTGTGGTGCAGGGTATCAAGGATGGCAAAGAGAAGTCTGTGTACGTCTACCAGATTAAGGATCATCAGGACTGCTACGGTGAGGTTCAGTCCCAGGCCATCTCTTACACCACCGGGGTGCCGGCCATGATTGGCGCCAAGATGATGGTGGAAGGCACTTGGCTGAAGCCGGGCGTGTGGAATATGGAGCAGCTGGATCCGGATCCGTTTATGGACGATATGAACCGCTATGGCTTGCCATGGAAGGTGATGGAAGATCCGGCTTTCAAGCTGATTTAATAGTTTGATTGAAAGCTGAACTCTGGCTCCCACGCTCTGCGTGGGAACCAGAATTGTGCGACCAACTAAAGTACCAGAGCTCAGGAGATTCTCTCCGCTCATGCAATACGTCCCTGTATTGGTTCGCTCCCACGCCAGTCCCTGGCGTTTGAGAGAAACACCTGAGTTCTGGTACGTCACGTGTTGAGCAAACGGCTCTTTCAGAGACAACACTTTTAAAATGATAAAAAGCCGCTCTTTTTTAAAATTTGATGCAACCCGGGTTCCCTCCCCCTGCTTTGTGGTCGATGAGGTTGCCGTTGAGAACAACCTGAAAATTCTGAACCGGGTTCAGGAAGAATCTGGTGCCAAAGTTCTGCTGGCGCTCAAAGCCTTTTCCATGTTCAGCCTGGCTCCGCTGATCACCCGCTACCTGTCCGGCACCTGTGCCAGTGGTCTGCATGAAGCGCAGTTGGGTTATGAAGAGTTTGGTGGTAATAGTCAACAAGGCGAGGTGCATACCTTTTCTGCCGCCTATTCCGAGCAGGATTTACAGGAGATTCTGAAGATCTCCAACCATGTGGTCTTTAATTCCCACAGCCAGTGGCAGCGTTTCCAGCCACAGGTTCAAGCCGCGAAAGCTTTGCGGCCGGAGTTACGGTTTGGCCTGCGGGTAAACCCGGAACATTCCGAAGGTGCCACCCCGATCTATGATCCCTGTGCTCCCTGCTCCCGTTTGGGTATTCCTCTCAGTCAGCTGGATACATCTCAGCTCGACGGGATTTCCGGCCTGCACTTCCATACTTTGTGCGAACAGGGGTTCGATGCGCTGGATCGTACGCTGACTGCTGTTGAACAGAAGCTGGGTGACCTACTGCCTACCCTTGAGTGGGTTAACTTTGGCGGCGGTCATCTGATCACCGACCCGAGCTATGATGTTGATGCGCTGATTCAACGTATCAAAGCCTTTCAAAAACAATACAGTGTGCAGGTTTATCTGGAGCCGGGGGAAGCCATTGCTATTCGTACCGGCGTGCTGGTCAGCGAAGTTCTGGATATTACCCATAACACCATGAGCCTCGCTATCCTCGATACTTCGGCCACCTGCCATATGCCTGATACTTTAGAGATGCCTTACCGTGCGGATATCTTCGAGGCCGGGGAAGCGGATGAGAGAGCGCATACCTATCGTCTGGGCGGCATGACCTGTCTGGCCGGTGATGTGATGGGGGATTACAGCTTTGATCAACCTCTGGCTATTGGGCAGAGACTGATCTGGGATGATATGAGCCATTACACCATGGTCAAAACCACCACCTTTAACGGCATTAATCTGCCGGCACTGGCCATCTGGAATTCAGAAACCGATCAACTGAAGATCGTTAAAGCGTTTGGTTATCAGGATTTCCGTAACCGCCTGTCTTGAGACTCAGCACTTCACTGCGAATGGCAAAACAATAGAATAACGGTTTGCCATTCGTAGCTGCCTACATATCTTTCCACCAACTAATCAATTGACCCAAGAAGCGCAACCAGTTGTGAGCCAACGTGCGTTCCAGCCTCTTTGCATTACACTTTTGCCGCCCCGAAACAAAGGTCAAAACAATGATGAGGCTAATCAACAAAAGTTGGCGTGACTTTTCCCTTAACCAGACGATGCTATTCCAGAGGCTGTTCCAGGAGATATGGCAGCAAAGCCGCAATACTTTGCTTCTGCTTTGGCTCTTTGCATCGTTAGGCCATGCAGCTATACAAACAGAGTCTGCCGAATGGCAGGACCTCTACCGACAGATGCATCTCGCTCTGCTCTGGCAACAGCACTCGGATGAAAGTACGGCGTTGTCATTGCAAACCTTTAACATGGCGACGGACATTCTTGCCCGTGAATCCCGTCTGGCCAAAGCCGAGCAGAAGAAGCCTGTGCTGGTTGTCGATATTGATGACACCCTAATCAACAGCACCGCTTACTTTGCCGGTTTTCTGGGGACTAATGATCTTCTCACCCATGAGCGGGATCTTTTGTGGTGGAGCGCCCAGCCTCCCATTCCTAAACCAGGAGCCCTTGATTTTCTGAAGCAGGCTGATGCCATGGGCGTCGATATTCACTATCTCACCGCACGCAGTCTGGATCCTTCTGTCCACCCCGCCACGCTCTCAATGTTGAAGCAGGCGCAGTTTCCACAAACATCCGTGGATCATCTGCATATCAGCCTGTCTATGCAGAAGTTTGATTATATTCAGCAATGGCGTGATCAACCGCCCTACAAACTGGTACTAACGCTGGGTGACAAAGTGTCCGATCTGGGCTTGGTTCACGGTATACAGGCCGATCAGCAGAAACAGTTTCTTGAGCAATATCCCAATCTTCCCGGACAAAATGCACTGCTGCATACCAATGTTGTTTATGGCCGCTGGGAATGCATTACCCATGGCAACTGCACCGGTGATGCCACGGACGAAATGCAGAAGCGTCACGATCGCTTTCACAAGCTGGCCGATCCTTTTCTCACCCGCCCGGATCATTTCCAACCGTCCATTAACGGTATTGCCGGTGAGGAACTGGGCCAGTTACTACTCTGGAATGCCCACGCCGCCGAATACCCATTTATTACCCGACAGGTCTATAACCGGGCCAGCCAGTACTGGCTGAACAAGCCTGAGCCGAACACTGCCGTTATTATTGATATTGATGGCACAGTGCTGGTTGATCTCGAATATTACGCCCATGTCTTCCTGAATGATCACAGCCATCAACCCCTTGAGCTGTTTCATTATCTGGCGACCCTGCAGCTGCCGCCAAGACAGGTACCCGGAGCAAAAGCCTATCTGGATACAGTGCAATTTGCGGGGGGCGAGATTTTTTATGTCACCAACCGCCGGGCGGTGGCTGCCGATGGCAGAAATATGCGCATCTATTTACTGCAGGCTTTGGCCCGAGCCGGTTACCCCATGCCAGCGGAAAATCATCTGCTGATGCTGGAGGATCATAATCCTGAGCTGAACCTCGAAAAGGCACGTCGCTTTCAGGCCATCGAGCAAGGTACCGTGACCGGAACACCGGTAAAAGTTGTGCAATGGATTGGCGACTCTCTGGAAGATCTGGGTCTCACACCCGAAGACCTTGCCCACAATAATGATGCACCAGCCACTGGCAAGCAGGCAGAACTGGGACGTAGCCGTTTCCTTCTGCCTTATGGGCTTTATATGGCTCGCTGGTATCCGCGCCTGATGAAAAGATGGTATGGAGAGAACTGGAAGGATGTTCCTGTAGAACAGCGTACCAAAGACAGAGTGGAACGGATTGAAAAGTGGCGCCCTGCGGCTTGAGTCAATAACGTCCTGAAATAGTGCAGAATATGAGTCGCTGACCGCGACTCATATTCTTTCCTGATCAATCAGGGCTTGATGGCATGGAATACACCCCAATGCTGTAAGCCATTACGATTGCGTTCCAGCTTAATCTGCCAGCCCTGAGTCAAATCCTCGTAGTCTTTAGAGGTGAACAGGCTCAGGAATTCGCCTTTATTATCCTGAATACGGGCAAGCTCCTTGGTCAGCGACTGCTCAAATATATCGGTACGGTTCTCCGCCCGCACCTGAGTAAAGCCAACGTTCTGCAGCATCGTTTCATAATCTTCAACGGTCAGCAGGTGATAGTGACGGGCCGCAACATAATCACGAAACTCGTCCGTCCAGGAACCATCACCGGTGCAGTAATCTGAAACCAGAAGCTGGCCGCCCGGCTTGAGCCATTTAAACAGCTTCTTATACAAAGCAGCTTTATCTTCGATATGCATGATCACATCCCGGCTGTAGATCACATCAAAGCTATTGGCCGGGAAGTCAGCATCCGTCACATCAAGAATATTAAAGCTGACTGACAGATTACGCTGCTCAGCCTTATTCCGGGCTGACGTCACCATATTCCGGGACAGATCAACGCCCTCGACAATCGCCCCATACTCGCGGGCCATATAAAAAGCACTGCCGCCCATACCGGAGCCAACATCCAGCACACGATCACCAGGTTCAAGATTCAGCTGGGCGGTGAGGTCACGGGTGGTATCCAGCCCCCCGATGCTGCAGAAATCCTCGCCAAAGATATATTCGTACCGCTGTATACCATTCAGGGTGTACTGGTTCTCATCGAGAAAAGCCTGGCTATCAGCAACAGACGCATCAACAGCACCGCCATCTGCGAAAGCCCCTCCGGAAGCCGCTCCCCATAGCAGTACCCCGGCAGCCAACATAGCTTTTCCAAACCGCACGCCAGTTCCTGAATGCATATCCTACTCTCGTTTGTTGTGTTGAAAGAGCAAGAACTATGGATCATAGTTGCGAATTATCCAGATATACGTCATTTGACGTTTTGATTCATATTTTGCAGTAGACCGGCAGGGAGCAGGGTCATAAAAACTACGGAAAACTGAAATAGGAATTTCACAGGCCCCGGCACATACTGCAGCTGATTAGTATTAAGAGTTGCGAAGCATGTCTTCTCTGACCCTACACCCCGACAAACTGCGCCATCCCTTCAAGCGTGCCTACAAGCGCTTCCGCAAGCCGTTGCGTTGCGCATTAATTGCCTGCGCGGCCCTTCTGGTTGCTCATCAGACCAATATTGATGACATAGCCTACCGGCAACTGGCGGAATACATTACCCCGGCCGAACTGAAAGACCGTTCCATCTGGCTTAACCAGTATCATATTGATGGCCAGCCAATTCTGCTGGACAACATTACCGAAATTTCCGGGCTGACCTGGAGCAGCGATACCCAGACGCTGTTCGCCGTTGCCAATGATCCTCCCCGGGTTGTCGAATTCAAACCGGATGGCCAGATTCTGCGCATCATCCCCCTGAAGGGATTCCATGATGTCGAGGCGATCACCTGGATTGGCAATGATACCTTTCTGGTGGCCGATGAACGCCGGCAGGATGTTGGTCAGGTGGTGATCAAAGCGGATACCCAGACTCTGGATCGGGCTGACAGCCCTATTGTGACGATTGGTATTGGCGCCGGCCGTAATAAAGGTTTTGAAGGTCTGGCCTGGCACCCTGAGAGCCAGAGTATATTTGTGGCCAAGGAGCGGGATCCTTTAACCATCTACCGGATCAAAGGCTTTATCTCCGAGAGCCGCAATAATCTGGAAGTCAGTCAGGACGAAGGTTTGAACAAAGCTGTCGCCCGGGATAATCAGGACCTCTCCGGCCTGCACCTGGATAGCCGTAGTGGCAACCTGCTGGTGTTGAGTGACCAGTCATCTCTGCTGTCAGAAATTACCATGGATGGGGATATTATCAGCTCCATAGATCTGGGCTGGCTGCCAGGTACTGGTATTACCCAAGCAGAAGGTGTGGCGATGGATGATAAAGGTGACATCTATATCGTCGAAGAGCCAAACCGCCTCTACCGACTCACGAAAAAGAAGTAAAAAATCCGCAGGCCATCGGTGTCATAGAGGCGTGTTTCCCCGAGCCTCTATCATGGTGGGCAACACCATGGCCTGCTTTCCGGAATGGTCCCCGGTAGCGAATCAGGCTACCTGTTTAAACTCCTTCAGGTGGAGATGCCAGCCACCTTTCAGAGGAGAGTCAACCGAAGAGGACTCACCGGTATGAACAGCCTCCCGGTGTTGGGAAGCCATCAGACGTTGCACTTGTTCTTCCTGCCCTGATTCCATATCCACAATCAGCAGGCTTTTGCCATCAGCCAGAAGGTCGTGGTAAGGCGACAATCGCCAGTTATCATGGTTGGCGCCAATCAACCCACCCAGCCAGGTACTGAAGCCAAGGGCAATCAGCGACACAAAGGCTGTAATCACTCCACCCAATTCATGATGACCAAAGTACATCCAGGTCAGAGTTCCGCAAACAGCAGACGCCACGACACCAATAATTAAGCCGCGTAAACCGCTGTGAATTAAATCGGTATCACCAAAGGTCCCGACATCATTTAAATGTTTCTTCTCAAGGGACAGGTGATTGTTGTTAGCAACGTGGAGATGATTATGGGCGACGCCCAAATCTTCCAGATCGTAACAGGCTCTTTCGAGATCGTTTAGAGAATCGAACAGATAGTGATACTGCTTCATTATTCACTCCCTGAATATCAAAGTGTTTTTTGTCTTAGAGGTAGAACTCCAGAATCAGATATTTGATCAATACTTATACAATAGATGAATTTTGTACAACCACACTCCCCACTCAAATGCGATTTTGAAACTGAGCCAGATATTCTTATAACCAATCAAAGTAAGTGCTCCAGACGCCGGATTTAGGGCTAAGCCCAGAATAAACAGCAACCTCGTCATTACCTTCTAAACTGCTCTGCCCAACTGCCTCAGAGAAGGGTTACGACTGTGCTCAGCCTACCGTTGGTGACTATAAAATCCTTACTACGCAGTGCCGCCGTTCTCTTATTCTTTACCTTCTCCTGCTTATGTTTTGCGACGGGATCGCCGAAGCCTGATGCCGAAGAGGAAATCACCTGGGAGTCCTATCATGAATGGCTGACAACAGATGCCCAAAGTCGTGCATTTACCAAGGCATTCACTACTCATCATTTCAATCTTGAAGATGTTGTTATGGCCTGGAAAAACCCTCCTGATTTTCTCGAAGCGTACTCTCTGGATGGCCTGCTAAACGATCTGTTGTTTTATATTGATGAATGGCTGCAAAGTCATGATATAGCGCCACCACCTGCAATCGTGACAATCACTCCCGAACTTCTTCCCGAAAAGCCGTTAGAAGACTTTCTCCAATATGTGACCGATAGAGATGCCATCCTGTTACCGGCCATTGCCCACCTTCACCATCTTGCCTTTGCCGAAGACAGTCCGCTCAGTGAAGAAGAGCTGGAATACTTCCGCTACCGGCTGCGCTGGATTAATGATGTCCGGCTACCCGAAGGCGTGACCATAGATTGGGAGCAAGAGTTCCAGGAACTGGTTGGTGACTTCAGTAACCCAGAGCTTTGGCAAAACCGCCTACAGATCCCCACCAGCAGAACCACCATAGCCCTGAAAAAACAGGCGGCTGCCGACCCTTATAAAGACCGGGTTGAGCCCAACCTCGGGCTTGAGGGCTATAACCTGTCACTGAATATGAAAACAACATGGAATGCCTACATGGCTTTGCATGACAATAAAATGAAGTTTTCGGAAATGACTGACCCGCTCCTGAATGCTCACAACCGCTTCTCGCTGGCCGCTTCAGTGTTTGGGCCGTACTACAGCCGGGAAGAAGATTATCGGCTCATCGCCTACTGGCTCAGACACAGTGAACTGGAGCACAAACTCACACCAACAGGCCGAAAGCTCTGGCGGGAACAGGTCGCTTACTTCACCGTTCCAACCGCAAACAAGCGTGAAGACCTTGCCTTAAAAGACGAATCCTCAGCTCCCCAAACACATAAAAAAAGCAAGGGGCGTAAAAGAACAGTGATAACTAAAAAAGCCGAGAGCAAAACACCGGACAGCAAGCCGAAGGCCTCACCGAAACAGAGAACGCAAAACCAATCAGAGCCGGTTAGCTCCAACAGCCCCAAAGAAGCTCGCTCCCCGATAAAGGTCCCAAACTCTGCCAGTGCATCGACCTTCGATGTCGGCAATGTTATGCAGGCTATGACCACTAACTATGAAGCACTTAAAGAAGCCAACAAACCTCTGCCACGGCTTATTACCAGTATCTCCAGCACAAACGGCAACCGGATGAACGTTCCGCCAAGCCCAATGCTCACGCCTTCAACACCAATGACACCCTCTATCCCCGGGCCACCAACCAACACACCGACGACACCACATATTCCCTATCATGGGAATGGGACAGGATTTCATCCTTTGGATATGATGCCGCAGCCAGTTTCACAGTCTTCGCCGCTGGCGCGGGCAGTCCCCAGCCAACTCGACTTTGGTGGTGGGCATCACCATCCCCCCAATCAACGGGGATTCGGCTTCTTTGGTCCGGTGAACAGTACACAATCCTACTCACCTCCTCCGGCCACACCAACAGTGACCTCCGGGTGGAACTTTGATAGCAGCTTTAAATTTTAAGACCATTGCGCTGCTGGTCTGATTCTGTCGATCGGCAGCGCAACTCACTTCAGCCTTAGTCCTTATCACTAACCCGGTTTTCAGCCCGCTTAGATCTACGGCTTAATCCCCAAACCAGCGCACCGGCAACCGCCAGAGACATCAGCAGATGATCAGGCTCGGTAAAAAAGTGCAGGACTCCAGCAAAGCCATGATCCCCAGGATGGGCATACACAGAAGAAGATATAAGCATCAGAGCCAGTGCTTTCATTATTGTTTTGATGGTCATACCGCCACTCCCAGTTTTTGATCGTCAGTCAGGCGAGCGGGCAACATGCCCTGCTCAATAATAAAGTCGAGAATCTCCCGCAGGCCCTGCCCGGTTTTCATATTGGCAAACACAAACGGACGATCACCACGCATCTTGCGGGTATCCCGATCCATTACCTCAAGCGAAGCACCGACCAACGGTGCAACATCCACCTTATTGATAATCAACAGATCGGAACGGGTGATACCGGGGCCGCCTTTACGGGGAATCTTGTCACCGGCGGAAACATCAATCACATAGATGGTCAGATCAGACAGCTCGGGGCTAAACGTCGCACTCAGGTTATCGCCACCGGATTCCACCAGCACCATCTCCAGACCCGGATGACGGTTGCACAGCTCATCCACCGCAGCCAGATTCATGGAAGCATCTTCACGAATGGCAGTATGCGGACAACCACCAGTCTCAACGCCCATAATCCGATCCTGCTCCAAAGCCTCATGGCGCATCAGGAACTGGGCATCTTCCTTGGTGTAAATATCGTTGGTCACCACTGCGATGTTGTAATGCTCGCGCAGTGAACGACACACCGCCGTCAGCAGTGCGGTTTTACCGGAACCTACCGGACCGCCGACGCCTACTCTTAATGTTTGTGGTTTCATAACACCCTCCCCTAAATTTTTATTTGCGGCTGACAATACTGACCAAGGCTTGCAGAGAGTTTGTTTTTCAAAGGCCATGGATGGCCTGAGAGGGCTTCAGGGCAGGACAGCCCTGCAGCCCGGAAAAACAAACACTCTGCAGCCGCCAAACTCAGGACCGAAACAGCCGCGAATACTGTTGTTCATGCCATGAACTGGCCATGGCGTAATGGTGCAAACTGTTGCCAATCTCTTCATCAGCCAAAGCAAAGCCTGCTGTAATCACTGGCTCAATCTCGGTAATCAGGTTCTGCAAAACCCGCTGGGCAGCGGTTTGCCCCAGCGGTACCGCCTTGGAAGCCGAAGCCACCTGATTTTCACACCAGCTCCATAAAAAACCGGTAGCTGCCATGGTTTGCGGAATCTCCTGCCGTACACATGCCAATGTATACATCGCAATCACTGTTGGCTGCTCCAGCCACTCAACACGATTATCGTCGTGCAATGTGCGATGCCAGGTCTGAAAAGTGCGACCAACCTGACAATCCTCGGTAAACAGCTCTTTGGTCTCCCGAAAAGCCAGCAACCGGTCATTCCAATAATTTATTGCCTCGCGATCCTGCTGCTCCCAGCCCTGATACAAACGACGGAACATAGGAATATCCAGCGTGCCTAACCCCTGCACCATCAAATCCCGTATCCAGCGCCCGGTGCTCTGCTCATCATGGCACCAGCCTTTATCAATCGCGGTTTCCAACCCCTGGGAATAAGCAAAAGCGCCAATCGGCAATGAAGGGCTGGAGATATGCAACAACGAAAGAACATTGGCCAGATTCATGACTTAATGCTCATGATGATCGTGGTGGTGATGGCCATGTGAATGACTATGTGAGTGACCACTCCGAGCATAAGCACCATTTTCAGGCTCAAACGGTGCCGAGCCTTGCACCACTTCAAGGCCAAGCAGCTCCAGCATCTCATCCAGTACATGGTCACACTGATAACGCAGCCACTGGGATGCACCATTATCGGTCGCACCAATCTGCAGTGGGACGTGGCGATTTCCCAGGTGATAACAGGCACGGGCAAACAAGTGTGGATTCTGACAAACCACCGTGCTCACCTGTTCATCCGCCGCGAGCACCTCAACCACTTCACCGGTTTCCGCCTTGAGCAGCGTGCCATGACGCATCACCTCACCGCGTTCCAGAAAAATGCCGGCAGTCTTGCCACTAAGCGTTATGGCTTTTAGACGACCACGTTTACGATCATCAAAAGGCAGGCAAATACTGTCGTCAGCGGCCCGGTGTTCCTCTAATCGTTCAGTCAGTTGCAACATAGTTATTCTCTTTAAAGCCGCTGATTAAAATAAGAAGTAACGCTGTGCCAGTGGCACCACGGTCGCTGGTTCACAGGTCAGCAACTGACCATCGGCTCGCACCTCATAGGTTTCCGGATGCACTTCCATATGGGGCTGCCAACTGTTGAGCACCATATCTTTCTTCTGAACGGTGCGGCAGCCGCGCACGGCGGACAGCGTTTTGCCGAGGCCTAACGCCCTGCGAATGTCGTTATCAAGCGCAGCCTGAGAAACAAAGGTCAAAGCGGTTTTCTCGACCGCCTTACCCATGGCTCCAAACATTGGGCGGTAGTGCACGGGTTGAGGTGTTGGGATAGAAGCATTCGGATCACCCATTGGCGCAGCGGCAATCGCGCCACCCTTGATAATCAGCGAAGGTTTCACACCAAAGAACGCAGGCTTCCAAAGCACCAGATCCGCCAGCTTTCCTTCCTCTACGGAACCCACTTCATGGGCAATACCATGGGTGAGCGCTGGATTAATGGTGTACTTGGCGATATAACGGCGGGCACGGAAATTGTCGTTATCTCCGGTTTCTTCCGGCAAAACGCCACGCTGCTCTTTCATCTTATGAGCGGTCTGCCAGGTACGGGAGACAACCTCACCCACCCGCCCCATCGCCTGGGAATCCGATGCGATCATACTGAACGCCCCCAGATCATGGAGAATATCCTCGGCGGCAATGGTTTCCCTGCGGATACGGGAATCGGCAAAGGCCACATCCTCAGGAATATTCGGGTCGAGGTGATGGCAGACCATCAACATATCGAGATGTTCATCCACAGTATTGATGGTGTACGGTCGGGTCGGATTAGTAGACGATGGCAGTACATTGCTCAGCCCACAGGCCTTGATAATATCCGGCGCATGTCCACCACCGGCCCCTTCGGTATGGTAGGTGTGGATAACCCGCTCTTTGAATGCGGCAATCGTATCTTCAACAAAACCTGACTCATTCAGGGTATCGGTGTGAATGGCAACCTGAATATCGTAATCCTCAGCCACCGATAGACAACAGTCGATCGATGCCGGTGTGGTGCCCCAGTCCTCATGGAGTTTCAGGCCCATCGCACCGGCTCGTACCTGCTCTTCCAGCGCACCCGGCAGGCTCGCATTACCTTTGCCCAGAAAACCAATATTCATAGGAAGGCTATCAACAGCCTGCAGCATGGTGCTCATATGCCAGATACCCGGTGTGCAGGTTGTGGCATTTGTGCCTGTGGCTGGGCCGGTACCGCCACCCAGCATGGTGGTGACGCCAGACATGAGTGCCTCTTCCACCTGCTGCGGGCAGATAAAGTGGATATGAGCATCCACTCCACCGGCGGTTACGATTTGTCCTTCACCGGCAATCACTTCGGTACCGGGACCAACAACGATAGTGACGCCAGCTTGCATATCCGGGTTACCGGCCTTGCCAATGGTTTGAATCCTGCCGTGCTTAATGGCGATATCCGCTTTCACCACACCCCAGTGATCAAGAATCAGCGCATTGGTAATCACCGTATCCGGCAC
This sequence comes from Parendozoicomonas haliclonae, assembly GCF_900174585.1. Lineage (GTDB taxonomy): Bacteria > Pseudomonadota > Gammaproteobacteria > Pseudomonadales > Endozoicomonadaceae > Sansalvadorimonas > Sansalvadorimonas haliclonae. The sequence continues at coordinate 64,164 of NZ_FWPT01000003.1, forward strand.
CTCGGCATCAAGAGACTGGCTTTGCCCCATGCCATCACGGATAACCTTGCCGCCACCGAACTTCACCTCATCGCCGTAAACGGTGTAATCCTGTTCCGGGCTGATAAACAGACTGGTGTCACCCAAACGAACCTTGTCGCCAACAGTAGGGCCAAACATCTCCCCATAGGTTCTTCTATCCATCGTCGTATGGTTCATAAGACCACCTCTCCCGAATCAGATACCTCTTCGAGTGGTCCCATCACCTCACCACGAAATCCATAAATAGTGCGGGTACCGGCAAAAGCCACCAGCTCGACTTCCCTATCCTGCCCCGGCTCAAAACGAACGGCTGTGCCGGCAGGAATATTCAGCCGAAAGCCACGGGTCGATGCCCGATCAAAAGACAAGGCCGGATTGGTTTCCATAAAGTGATAGTGAGAGCCCACCTGCACCGGTCGATCACCGGTATTGGCAACAACCACGGTACGTGTCTCACGCCCTGTATTGATGGCCAGCTCTCCGGGAGCTGTAATTAATTCACCGGGAATCATGCTTGCCCCTTGTTGTTATTGATATCAGGGAATCGGGTTGTGAACGGTCACCAACTTGGTGCCATCAGGAAAAGTGGCTTCCACCTGCACTTCGTGGATAATCTCGGCAATACCTTCCATGACCTGCCCGCGACCGATCACCTCGCGCCCTTCATTCATTAACTGGGCAACGGTTTTGCCATCACGGGCACCTTCCATAATATGCATGGAGATCAGAGCAATAGACTCCGGGTAATTCAGCTTAACGCCTCGAGCCAGACGACGCTCGGCAACCAATGCGGCGGTATAGAGTAGAAGCTTGTCTTTCTCCCGGGGTGTCAGTTCCATAATGTTCCCTGCGCTTTGTCGATGACTTTTTCATCACTCAATGCAAACAGTGCGCCAAACTGGAACTTCCCCGCACAGCGCCACAGATGAAAAGCTCGGGGCACTTGGCAACCAACAAGACGCACCATGAGCGAACACAACACCAACCCACAAACAGCCTGGCGCACCATAGGGCAGCACAAGACTATTTATTAAGCATTCAGGTATTCCAGATCCGCGGCCGGCAGGCATCACGACCGTTCACCAACGGACGACACCAACCCCACACACGCTCAAAAACAGTGCGCGCCCGACTGGAGGACTGACCGAGGTAACGCACTAAAAGGAGGCCATTGCGATACGTCATGGCAACCTCCGCAGCAAAGCCGGCCTCATAGAGCTGCTCATGCCATTCCGAGAGTTCAACCTCTTCAGCAAGGGTGACGATCATCGAGCCAAACACCCGACCGCCGTTCAATCCCAATAGATTGCCGAGCCTGTCATCACCAGGCTCCAGATGCAGACGTTCGATAAACAGAGGCTTGCCAGAGCGGCTCACCTCAACCGTCTGCAACATCTGCCCATGATCGAAACCTTCACCAGATGCCTGCCGTCCCAGGCAGAAAATATCCCAACCAATAAACGCTGCATCGGCCTCCAACTTTATACGGGTATGCAATTCCGCCCGGCAACCTTCAAAGAGAATGGTCTCCTGAGGCAACCACTCCAACGAGCCACCCCGGGCAACGGTAATATCCACCCTCTGTATCTGGCTATCCGAAGCCTTGTTGTAATAGACCTTGCCGGCAGCAGGCGTGGTCACCAGACCGGCAGCGTTCGGTTGCACTTTAATCTGCTGCACCAATTCATCTCCCGCCACCAGCCCGCCCGGGGGATGCAATATATAAAGGTGCGCCAGATCCTGCCCTTCGGGATAAAACGGTCGCTGCAGCCGCAAAGGGCCATAATGACGGGTCTTACCAAGAATGCTTTGCTGCTTATAGCGCTCTACCGATACTTCCAGATAGGCCCGCCAATTTTGATAAGCCTGTTTGAGTGCCTCTGTCACGACATCCTGCCTCTGTTCTTATTCTTCCCTTCACAAAGCAAATATCACACCACGCCCCAATATGAAGCTCATTGCTCTGCACAATTTGTGCGCAATACACATCTCTCTCGGGGAAATAACGATTCGCAACAGTGCAGTGCATCATCCAGAAACCACCGAACAAAACCTCTGCAGACACTACTCCAGAGCCATCCAGAACCAGCTGGCACTCACCTTGCTATGACTGCATAGCGTCGAAGGACAATGCACTAACAACAAACAAAACCATTACAAATCGCGCAAGGACTGACCATGAAAACAATAAAAGCGACACTGACAGGACTCTCACTGGCTGTTTCACTGGCAGCCACCGCCAATATTGCTCAGGCTGCCGAAGACACAATCAAGGTAGGCGTGCTGCACTCCCTGTCCGGCACCATGGCCATCAGTGAAACCACATTAAAAGACACTGTTCTGATGATGATCGAGAAGCAGAACAAGGAAGGCGGTCTGCTTGGCAAAAAACTGGAGCCGGTTGTCGTTGATCCCGCTTCCAACTGGCCGCTGTTTGCCGAAAAAGCCCGAGAGCTGCTGGTGAAGGAAGAAGTCGATGTCATCTTCGGCTCCTGGACTTCCGTATCACGCAAATCGGTACTGCCGGTACTGGAAGAGCTGAATGGCCTGATGTTCTATCCGGTGCAGTATGAAGGGGAAGAGTCCTCGAAGAACGTCTTCTACACCGGCGCCGCGCCTAACCAGCAGGCGATTCCGGCAGTGGACTACCTGATGAGCGAAGCCGGTGGCAGCGTTGAGCGTTTTGTTCTGGCTGGCACGGACTATGTCTATCCGCGTACCACCAACAAGATTCTGGAGTCTTACCTGCAGAGCAAAGGCGTGGCGGAGAAGGACATCATGATTAACTACACCCCGTTCGGTCACTCGGACTGGCAGACCATCGTCGCCGATATCAAGAAGTTCGGTAACGCTGGCAAAAAGACTGCCGTGATCTCCACCGTCAATGGCGATGCCAATGTTCCGTTCTACAAAGAACTGGGTAACCAGGGTATCTCGGCGGAAGATATTCCCGTTATCGCCTTCTCTGTGGGTGAAGAGGAACTGTCTGGTATCGATACCGCACCGCTGGTCGGTCATCTAGCAGCCTGGAACTATTTCATGAGTGCTGAAAGTGAGGTCAACGACGAGTTTATCGATACCTGGCAGACCTTTATCAAGGATGAAGAGCGCGTCACCAACGATCCAATGGAAGCCACTTATATCGGCTTTAACATGTGGGCTAAAGCGGTTGAAAAGGCCGGTTCTACAGAAGTTGATGCGGTGCGTGATGCGATCTACGGCGTGACCGTACCTAACCTGACCGGTGGCACCGCTGTGATGAACACCAACCATCACCTGACCAAACCGGTGCTGATTGGCGAGATTCAGGATGATGGCCAGTTTGAGATTGTCTGGGAAACCAGCGGCGGCGTGATCGGTGATGCCTGGACCGACTTCCTGCCGGAAAGCGCCAAGATCATTGCCGACTGGACCTCCCCGGTGAAGTGCGGCAACTACAGCCTGGAAACCGGTGTCTGCTCTGGTCAGAAGTATGAGTAAGCACTGACCCAACTCTGTACGCCGGAACCCGACAACCCACGTTCCGGCGTGCACCTTTCCCACCGCATAACATAACAAGGCTTTTTATGAAGGTATTACAGCGCCTGGCCGTTTTGGTGATGCTGTGCCTGCCGTCATTGGCACAGGCCCTGCCAGACGACCTTGGCCAACAATTATTAAAAGGGTCCTGGACCGAACGGGAACAGTTAGCCTCGACTCTGGCATCCAGCCCTGATGCTCTCTCTCTCAAAGCCGCACAGTTATGGCTGGATGGCGAACTGTTTGTTCTGAAATCCTCAAAGCAGCTGGTGCTGTCAGTTAAAGAAGACAAACGCTACCGAGTGACTGATCTCGTCTCCGGAGCTGACCTGGGTCTGCACAAAAAGCGGGCTATCAAAAAGGTTCCTTTGAATAACAAGCTTCGCGGCCTGCTGCGCACAACACTCTCTCTGCAAAATCTGCAATCTCCCAATAAAGACCTGCGCCGGGAAGCGATTGAAAACCTTCTGGGCGATACCAGCGCAGAAAGTCTGGCGCTGCTGAATCAGGTACAGCAACAAGAACAAAACACTGATCTGCAAGCCTTGATCGCCACCGGGCTGGCTGTTGATGCACTGGAATCCGGTACACCACAGGAACAGATCAAAGCAGCCCAACAGCTGGGAGACTCCAACCACCCTGTTGCGGCACAAGCCTTGCTCGCCCAACAGGCCAATACCGATGATCAAGCCCTGCTGGCAGCCATCAATAAATCCCTGGCCGATATCGAACAACGCCGTCGTTTTTATGGAGCGATTGAAAACACCTTCTTTGGCCTGAGCCTCGGCTCGGTGTTGCTGCTTTCTGCAATCGGCCTCGCGATTACCTTTGGGGTGATGGGCGTGATCAATATGGCCCACGGCGAGATGATTATGCTCGGGGCCTACACAACATTCGTTGTACAAAGTCTGCTGCCTGATCATATTGGCGCTTCACTGTTTATCTCTTTGCCGCTGGCCTTTCTGGTAGCCGGAGCCACTGGTGTTCTGATCGAGCGCACAGTGATACGTCATCTCTACGGCCGCCCCTTGGAAACCCTGCTGGCGACATTTGGTGTCAGCCTGATTCTGCAACAGGCGGTACGCTCTATCTTCTCGCCACTGAACCAGAGCGTTATCACACCGGAATGGATGAGTGGCTCGATTGTTATCAATGAGATGCTGTCGCTGACGGTAAACCGTGTGGTGGTGATTGGGTTTAGTCTGGCGGTGTTCCTCGGCCTGCTGTTTGTTTTGAAATACACCCGCGCCGGATTGTCTATGCGTGCCGTGACCCAGAACCGGGCTATGGCCAGCTCCATGGGTATTCGCACTGGTCAGGTTGATGCTCTCACCTTTGGTCTGGGTTCTGGTATTGCCGGGATTGCCGGTGTCGCACTCTCCCAGCTAACTAACGTCGGCCCTAACCTCGGTCAGAACTACATAATCGACTCGTTTATGGTGGTGGTGTTCGGTGGTGTCGGCAATCTGTGGGGAACCTTCGTCGCCGCTATGGGGCTGGGCATCGTTAACAAATTTATCGAGCCATGGGCCGGGGCAGTGATCGCCAAGATTCTGGTACTGGTCTTTATCATCCTGTTTATCCAGAAGCGACCACGCGGACTGTTTGCCCTCAAGGGCCGTGCCATCGAGTCATAAGGAGCCTCCATGACGACGAAACTTCAAGGCGGCTCGGTCACGCGGCTGCTACTAAACGACAGAGGCGGACGCTGGTTTCTGGCCACTCTTGCCATTGCGACTGTGCTGGTACTGGCGCTGAACCTGCTGGTGCCAGAATCTTCCCCGCTGCATGTCAGCACCTATATGGTCACACTGCTCGGCAAATACCTGTGCTATGGCCTGCTGGCTTTGGCGCTGGATCTGGTGTGGGGCTACTGCGGAATTCTCAGTCTTGGCCACGGTGCGTTCTTTGCACTGGGCGGTTATGCCATGGGCATGTATCTGATGCGCCAGATCGGCGACCGGGGCGTATACGGCAACCCCGATCTGCCCGACTTTATGGTGTTTCTGGATTGGCAGACGCTACCCTGGTACTGGCAGGGTTTTGACCAGTTCTGGTTCGCTGCCCTGATGGTACTGCTGGTGCCAGGGGTACTGGCCTTCCTGTTTGGTTGGCTGGCATTCCGTTCACGGGTCACCGGCGTTTATCTCTCCATCATTACCCAGGCACTGACGTATGCCCTGATGCTGATGTTCTTCCAGAATGACTTTGGCTTTGGCGGTAACAACGGCCTGACCGACTTTAAGGATATTCTTGGGTTTGATCTGCAGGCTGATTCAACCCGGGCGGTTTTATTCCTGCTCTCCTCATTGGCATTGATCGCCGGTTATCTGCTCTGCCGGGCATTGGTCAACAGCCGTTATGGCCGTGTGCTCGTTGCCGTACGTGATGCCGAAAGCCGGACCCGCTTCCTCGGTTACCGGGTCGAACATTTCAAACTGTTGGCCTTTGTCGTCTCCGCCATGCTGGCTGGTATTGCCGGCGCCTTGTATGTGCCGCAGGTTGGCATTATCAACCCGGGTGAGTTCTCCCCTATCAATTCTATTGAACTGGTGATCTGGGTTGCCATCGGTGGCCGTGGCACATTATTTGGCGCTGTGATTGGTGCCCTGATGGTGAGCTATGCCAAAACCTGGTTCACCGGTGCTTTTCCGGAAGTGTGGCTGTTTGCGTTGGGCGCACTGTTTGTGGTCAGCACTCTTTGGCTGCCTAAAGGACTGGTTGGTGTTGTTGGACCGGTACTCGAACGCTGGCGTACACATCGCCAACAACCTGCTTTAAAGGAGGTGGCCGACCATGGTTGAGAGTACCCACGGCAAATCCATTCCAGATGACACCCTGCTCTATCTGGACAGCGTGACCGTCAGCTTTGATGGCTTTAAAGCCCTGAACGATCTTTCACTGTTGATTCGCAAGGGTGAACTGCGGGCGATGATTGGCCCGAACGGCGCCGGTAAAAGCACCATGATGGATGTGATTACCGGAAAAACTCGCCCCGATGAAGGCAAGGTGCTCTATCGGCAGGCTGATAACAGCAGTGCCGATACCGACCTGACTCGCTTCGATGAGGCGGCCGTTGCCAATATGGGCATAGGTCGCAAATTTCAGAAGCCTTCGGTGATTGAAAGCCTGACCGTATGGGAAAACCTTGAACTGGCACTGGCTGGACGACGCTCGCCGTTCGCAACCCTGTTCCATCGTATCGACCAGACCGATGAACAGAAGATATCGGACACACTTGACCTGATTCACCTTGCAGAACGCCGGGATGATCTTGGCGCCAACCTCTCCCACGGACAAAAGCAGTGGCTGGAGATTGGCATGCTGCTGTTACAGGAGCCGGAACTCTTACTGGTCGATGAACCCGCCGCCGGCATGACCGACGAAGAAACCTTTCGCACGGCGGATCTGCTCCGGGAGATTGCCCGGGAACGCTCGGTGGTTGTGGTGGAACACGATATGGAATTTATCCGGGCGCTGGACTGCCGGGTAACGGTGCTGCATGAGGGCCATGTGCTGGCCGAAGGTTCGCTGGACCATGTACAGAACAACCAGCAGGTTATTGACGTTTATCTGGGGCGCTGAACGATGTTGGAAATCAATGATATCGATGTCTATTACGGTGCCAGTCAGGCGCTGAAAAAAGTATCGACCAGGGCAGATAAAGGCAAGATAACCGCCGTGCTTGGCCGCAACGGTGTCGGAAAAACCACACTGATGCAATGCGTCGCCGGCCATGTATTACCAGTGGATGGCAGTATTAGCTGGCAAGGCAAACCAATCATCAACGATCCGGCTCACCTTCGTGCCCGCCATGGTATTGCCTATGTACCGCAGGGGCGACAGATATTTCCGCTGCTGACAGTGCAGGAGAATCTTGAAACCGGTTACGCCTGTGTCTCCCGCAAACATCGGGTGATTGATCCGGAGATTTTTGATCTGTTTCCGGTTCTGCACGACATGCGTCATCGGCGAGGCGGTGATCTCTCCGGTGGTCAGCAACAACAGCTGGCCATTGCCCGAGCGTTAATCACCCGCCCGGAACTGTTAATTCTTGATGAGCCAACCGAAGGCATTCAACCCTCGATTATCAAGGATATCCAGCAGGTCATCGCCATGCTGCGTGACCGGGGAGATATGGCGATCCTATTGGTGGAGCAATACTTTGAATTCGCCTGCGAACTGGCTGACAACTTTACGGTACTGGATCGGGGGGAAGTAGTTCTGGAAGGCGAGAAGGACAAGGTCAACCTTGAGCAAGTGCGGGCTCATATCATGGTCTGACCAAATTTTGTAGTGATAGCAGGAATAATTTGTCCTCTGGAGCGTGCTCTTGACAGAAAGCATTCAGAATAGAAAAGATAACAGCGTGTCTGAACAAAACCATCAATAAAAACAACAGGACTGTCTGTATGAAAAAAACTCTGATTGCACTGTCTATGGCTCTACTCACGCCGGCAATGGCAAGCGCTGAAAACTACTCTATCGGTACTGGCGGCCAGAGCGGCACCTACTACCCATTCGGTGGTGCGCTGGCCAAAGTCTGGACCGACAATATCGACAACATCTCCGTTAAAGCTGAAGTCTCTGCTGCCTCTGTTGAGAACACCATCAAGGTTGTGCGTGGCGATATGCTGACCGGTCTGGCCATGGGCAATGTGGTTCTGGATGCTTATGAAGGTGTTGGCAAGTTCCCGACCAAGATGCCGGTTAACGTGTTGTTCGCGCTCTATCCGAACCTGGTGCATGCCATGTCCCTGAAGGACTCCGGCATCAGCTCTGTTCTGGATATGAAAGGCAAGCGTGTTTCCCTCGGCGCTCCTGGCTCCGGCACCGCGGTCACCTCCGCCGCTCTGCTGGAAAGCATGGGTATTGATGTTGAGAAGGATATCAAAGCCGTTTACCTGAACTACTCCGAAACCACCAACGCACTGTCTAATGGTCAGATTGATGCCGGCTTTATTGTTGGTGGTCAGGGCGTTGGTGCGGTCACCCAGTTCGCACTCACCAAGGATATTCAGATTCTGTCCATCCCGGCGGATGCTCAGAAGAAGTTTATCGGTGAATACCCGGCTTACAGCAGCTACACCATCCCGGCTGATGTGTACAAAGGCGTAAACGCCGTAGATACCCTGAGCATCTGGAACGTGCTGGTAGTGAAAGCGGATATGAGCGAAGAGATGGCGTACCAGCTGACCAAGACCGCCTATGAAAATATCGACAAGGTGCGTCAGGTGGTGAAGGCTGCGGAAATGACAACCCCTGAGAATGCGTCCCGACTGGCAGGCGTGCCTCTGCATCCAGGCGCAGAAAAGTACTTGGCAGAACAGCAATAAATCGTTTTTGTAGTTAGCGAGTGAACTGCCATGAATCAGTTGTCTATCCGTCTGGCCGGATACGTTATCCTGGCACTGGCTGTCTGCCTGTCTGCCTTCCAGATCTGGCAGGCGGTCACGCCTACCATATCCGCCACCTACTTCCGGCCTATTCACCTGGGGTGGGTGATGGTGCTGGTGTTTCTGCACTATCCGCTGGTACAAAACAGCGAGAGCCGCTGGTATGTACCCGGCAAACTGGTTGACCTGATTCTTGGCATTGTGACCGTCGTCGCTGGCTATCAGATAGTCAGCTTCGACTACAACGATATTAATTATCTTCTGTACGGACTGGGCACAGCCGACAAGCTGGCCGGTGCCGCCTATGTTCTGTTACTGCTGGAAGCCTGCCGCCGGGCCACCGGTTGGGTGATGGTGTTTATTACCCTGGTCTTCCTTGGTTACAGCGCCTTTGGTGATCTTATGCCCGGCGCGTTGGCCACCAAGGCTTATTCCCTTGAAGAACTGATTCAGTTCCAGATCTTCTCCACCAACGGTGTCTTTGGTTCTGCTCTTGGTATAGCCGCAACAACCGTATTTATCTTTGTCCTGTTCGGCGCCTTTCTGGAGATTACCGGTGCCGGCAAGTTCTTTATTGATCTGGCCTTCTCCATCGCCGGTAAATACCGTGGCGGCCCTGCCAAAGCGGCGGTAATAGCCTCCGCAGGTTTAGGTTCCATCTCCGGCTCGGCGATAGCGAATACCGTAACCACCGGTTCCATCACTATTCCGATGATGAAGAAGCTGGGCTATCGCCCAGAGCAGGCTGCGGGTATTGAAGCAGCGGCTTCCACTGGCGGACAAATTATGCCACCCATCATGGGTGCCGGTGCTTTTGTTATGGCCCAGTTTACCGGCGTGCCTTACAGCGACATTATGATCGCCTCCATCGCACCGGCGATTCTCTACTTCTTCTGCACCCTGCTTTATGTGCATATCATGGCCTGCAAGCTGGAGTTGAAAACCGTAAGCAAGACAGAAGCCGTATGGGCGGTGATGAAAGAAGGCGCGCACTTCCTGATTCCACTGATTCTGATTACCGTTCTGCTGATGATGGCCTACTCGCCATTGCTGGTAGGTGTCGCCGGCTGTGCCGCGATTCTGGTGATTGCCTCCCTGAGAAAGAGCAGCCGTACCAGCCCGAAACAAATTATTAATGGCATGAAGAACGGTGCGCTGCTGGCTCTGCCTATCTCTGTCGCCTGCGCAGCGGCGGGTATTATTGTCGGCGTGGTCGGACAAACCGGTATCGGCCTGCAATTTACCCAGTTCGTGACGTCTCTTTCCGGCGGCTATATGTTTACCTCACTGATCCTGATCAGCTTGGTCGCCCTGGTGCTGGGTATGGGATTGCCGGTTACTGCCGCTTATATTGTTTTAGCGGTAATAGCTGTGCCAATCCTGGGCGACTTTGGTCTGCCACTGCTGACCAGTCATCTGATTATCTTCTGGCTGTCCCAGACCTCAAACGTGACACCACCCATTGCCTTGGCGGCCTTTGCGGGAGCCGGTGTCGCTAATGCCAATCCTATGCGCTCATCCGTTGAAGCGTTCAAGCTGGCAGGCGGTCTGTTTATTATTCCGCTGATGATGGCCTACTCCAGCATTATCAGTGTGGAAGGTGATCTGACGGCTATTGCCATGGGTGTGGTGCAAACGGCTTCGATTATCTTTGCCATCGCCATGCTGCTGGAGGGCTTTTTGCTGAAGCCGCTAAGCCTGATAGAGCGGGGATTGGCTTTGGTGAGCTTGCCGCTGTTGCTGCTGAATCCGGCGGGCATGTGGTTTGTGGGAACAGTGATTGTGATGGTGGCTGTAGGGAGTCAGGTTCTTAAGAACAAATCGAAAGCAATAACTACATCATAACCGCTCACAGTGAACGTAGAAGGCCAGATGATCTCTGGCCTTCTGTAGTTTCAGGCTTTGCCCAACAACCATCGCTCCACCAGCCAGAGACGATCCTGCCCCCAGCAACTTTGCCCTTCTTTATAAGCAAAGCTCGGCACGCCCCAAAGACCCAGCTTATAAAGCTCTGAACGATGAACCTCAGCCCATGCTCGCCAGCTGTCGTCAGCAAGGCATTTGCGAGCCTGTTCCCAATCCAGACCAGCACGGACAACAATCAATTTAAGCCCTGCTTCCGTATCCGAGTGAACGCCTTCGGCATTCACGGCTCTGCCGTAAGACAGTAGCAGTTCTTTCCCTTTACCAAGAGTCCGGGCGTAATCAAACAGGGCATAGCAATTCTCAACGCCCTTACCCAATGGATCAGCAACAAAGCCATAGGGAATACCCTGCTTTCTTGCTTCCCGGGAGGTATCCCGAAAAATATACATTTTCTTTTGGGATGGAACAGGCACACCTCGCATAACCATAGGCAGAAGCGGTCGTATATCTAAGGGAACCTGATAATGACCAGCCATAGCCACCACCCGCTCCAAAGCTAAATAGGAGTAGGGGCTGCGCATGGAGAAATAAAACCGAAGCGGCTGGGAACGATCGACGACATCTGCAGCCTGACCGATAAAACTTTGCTGGCAGGTTTTATCAAAGTGAACACGCTCATTCGTACTGTTCTGACAACCTATTGCCAGCAGTCGTCGTTCAAGATGATCCAGCCTGTCCAAACCCCAAAACCACTCCCCTTCAAACCAGATCATGGCCGATTGGTAATGCCCCAACTGTTTGCGTCGTGCTTCGCCTTCTGCTGTAGAGGTCGTTATCGTGGGGATATGTTCTGCGAATGGAGGCTCCAGTCCATAAAGTTCGGCCAGTGCTTGTGCATCCTTGATGGCATTCTCTTTCCAGAGTTCAGCTTCCGGAAACATCTCACCGGCCTGCGAAGAGACCTCCCATATTTTGAGTTCTATGGCGAAGCGCTGTTGAAGCGGCGGGAGCACCTGAGCCAGAAGCTGGCTGTAAGGATCGTTACGATCAAGAAACACTTCAACAACTGGCTGAGTACCACGCAAGCGGCGGGATAACCCACTGAATGTATGCACGGTCTGATAAAGGCCTTTAGACGAAAGCAAGGCCGCGCCGTAGGGTTGAATATATTTTTGTAATCTTGCTGTGATTGCAGGCATAGGTGTTATCTTTTTTGATCACAGTAACATTCCCTTCTTTCAACTCAACCTTTTCGTTGCCCTAACTATCCACATAGCCGTGGAACAATAACAGCCTCCAATTGCGACTATTGCACAAGGCTTATCATCTCAGAGAGGTACTTCTCTTTACAGATACGGCGTCGTTTCTGGGAGTAGGAATACTCGCAGTCGGAAAAGTTGAGCTGGTTGTTTATAGGAAGCCCCTGAGAAACACTGCAAACAGATTAGCCGAGTCTCAGAGACTTGTTAATACCTTCCTAAGTTATGCCGTAGCAAACCGATAGCTACCATACACTTGCCCGCTATCATCAAGACGGCGATGTTCGTTCAGCTGCGATTTCAACCAGTTTGCTCATCGTAGACAAGTCAAGAATTCCTACGTCCCTATATCCGTTAATTAATGTTAGGTATTGCATGATCCTTTGAAGGTACTTGTCCGTAGCCATAGCTCCCAAGGTTCCAGCATGGTTCAGTACTGCTGTAGTGACGATGGGGAATGCACCAACTTCGCGATCAAAGATAGCATTAAGACGGTCTTCACTTTTAAATACTTCTCGTGTGTAAGTGTACGGACTGTCTTTTGAAGCATCTTTTTTGAAGGTCAAGTGTGCAACCCACCAGAGGCGGGCAATGCCGTGTCGGACAAGGCGTCCTCTGGTAATTGAGCCGCTATGAAGCAGCCAGCGTGTTTTTACACGCTCTTTCCATTTGAGCATATCCTTTAAGGGCCAACGTTTTTCCATGTACTCTCGATAAGTTCCAAAAGCAAGGTATGTCCACAACCTAGCATCTGAAGCATTTGCCCGATCCATTTCTCCAAGGTATTGATGCACGAGAGGAGCGTTGTCCACATCCACAGCTCTTTTACCGAGAACTGTGAGCATATCTGGTATACCGCGACTTACCGGGAGAGGAAGGATGTTCTTTGGATTAGCAATAATCGCATCAGCACAGCCAAGAAATTCCTCTGGGGAGGATGCAGAATCCAGAGAGTTAAATAGTTCTTGCAGGGCATATTCGGACAGCGCTTTGGCTTCAGGAATCAAATTATCCATCAATCTTCCTCCTCAGAAACAAGACCCGCACGAATTGCCGTATCAATTGGGTTTTCAAGAACTTTCTGTGCCAGTTCGAGCACACTCTGTTTCCAACCTCCACGCGCTTCAACCAATTGATCAATCTCTCTATACCAAATTTTGTCATCCAGCGGCTCTTCCTCACTTTCTTTGTTGGACTTAATAAAATTTAGTGTTTCCATCAAAGCAGGTAATACCACCAATGATATTTGCAGATCTGGTCGATGACTGAATAGTTGAAAGTTATCAAAAGTTTTCTCTGGAATCTGAACATCTACGGTTTCATTACCATCGAAGGCCGCTTTGATTCCTTTATGGCGAGTGCTGCGGATAAATTTGAAACAGCTACCAACTGGAGGATTCAAAGGGTCATATATTTTCTCTGCATCAAATGAGAACGGGCCTCCATCAGCTAATACATCTCCAGGCAATAGGTCGAAGCTTGCATCCCCATAGTCATTATGCTGCCTGAGCCAACAGTGATTCCGCAGCTCTTTTGCTACGATAATGCGAACATTAGCGTCAACTCTGCCTTTGACTTGCTGTTGATCTAGCCAAGCTCTTAGCCGGAATCCTGTTGAAGTTCTCTGATATTCTGCTGGTTCCATTTCACCAGTTGATATAGTAGAAGAACAACGCCAGCGCAGACTATGAATGGCACTGCCATTATCTAAGAGACGTCTGAGGTCAGGATCATCGGTACGAATTTCATATGTAATTTCTATATCTTGCTGGCTTGAGTCCACAAGAATATTTATGACCTTGAAGTCGGATGATACATCATCTGCAGCATCAACAACCGGATGAGGATAGGAACCACGATTTGCCATTATGCCACTCCTAAACGGTAACGCTCACCAGCAGGCATATGAATTTCAATGCGTGTCATCCTACCACCTTCCAGTGTTAAGTTTTTCAATGTGTTCCCTGTAAATTCAATTTCGACTGATTTTCCGTAAAGATGCTGGGCAGCTCGCAATATGGGGAGGTTATATCCCTCCTCTGGCTCTCCCCCAGTCCCTAAAGCCATCAACTCAAGGTCACCAGTCACGTCTTTTTCCGCTTTAATGGCCAAAACCATTACAGATGAATTTCTATTATTATTCTGCTCGCACCAACTTCGGAAGAATAAGGTCGGACTCGGAATACGAGACTTGCCCTCGCCCTCCTGCCCTTGTCCAGGAAACCCTACCTCCTTGCCACGATTTTTGTTTGAACCACCTTGACTCTTACCCTGTTTAGTTCTTTCCTCACCATCACCTTGTGCAGCGTGGTTAATGTTTACACGTACTTTTTTTCGTGGCACGATTACAGTGGGGTTTTGCTGGGTAGAGCTACCAGAAACACTGCTGGACTCAGTATTATCTTCTTCGTTTAGTTTCAACGCTGGGACTGATGGATCTCCAGCCGTATCAACTGGCATACTCTCAGTTGGTAGAAAGCGAGATAATCCGTCGATTGTAACTTCATCCCCTATATCAGTACTGATTCTTTCCTTAAGTGCTTCTCGGACAAAAGTCTTCAAATCACGAAGTACCTTTTTCCCATTCAAGGGATCTCTAGCCGCATCCCACTCATGATGTTGTGGAGGCTCGAGCTGACGAAGATATTTGTTGCCCTCTGTGCTGTCACAGACGAGAACCGCTGCGTATTTTGCTGATAAAGAGTTGTGCTTGAAGGTGTCGATTTTCATCAGCGGTGCACGCATTGTTACTGTATGTAATTTTTTTTCAAGGCTGTCGTCTATGTTGATGTACAGTCTGACATTTCCAACATTCGTTATGGTTGTTTCAGCAGGGTTAGGATCTTGGAGAGCTTGGTAAAAGGCATTGGCTTCAGGGAGATTTTTGGCGAACTTTGGCAGAGTGTCAGCATCAAGAGTCCAATGGTTTCCTTGTGCAATACCCTCGACAACTAGGTGACCCTCTTTAATAGCTGCCATGAAGTTGTCTATCATTGCATCACGTACTCGCTCAAGCTGGGGATCTTTTTCTGTCATCCTGTATCCCAGAATATATATATCGGTACCCGGCTCAGTTCTTTCTGAGAATGGTTCAATCTTCGGGGCAGGCCTCTGATACTTGAAATCATCTTGACAATCCAGCTTTGTGAAATATCCTTCTGCACGGTAGCTGACGTCATTTAGAGAGTGAGTTGCGAGTCTTGTGTAGCCTGCCATTACAGAATCACGAGTGTCTTCAGGAATTGATGTATAAATTACGGTACACAAATCTGAAGCCATAGGGCCCACGGCTGATCCAATCCCAAAAGAACCACCCCGTTCATCGTCACTCGACCCACCTTTACCGCGAGTCAGGCGACTTATAGGGGAGCCTTTGGAGGCTAGAGATTCGTTGCCAGTTAGACCTGTGGTGTTGTAGTCAGAAATTCGAAGAACAGGTATCGTTTCTTCCTTAGATAGAGCAGCTGCCTTAACCATTCTATCGTGACCCTGTTGATGTTCTGTCTGCTCTGCTACCGCATCTAGGTGTTTACGCAGGCCTTCAATGCCAGGGATGTCCTTTGTGTTCATTGTTGCAAGTTCAAACACCATCCGAATTGGGCCTTCAGCATCCGTTCTTGGATTATCTAGGGTATTCTGTCCAGTCTCACGCACTACAGCATGATCTGCATGTGACCCTTCAAAGTATTGCTGGGCGGGATCAATGGGCCCTTCGTCGCCAGACCGACCTTGAGTCTCAAAATAAAATCCGTATTTATTGGTTTTCATTAAAACTGACCTTCCTTGTTGATGGCGAATCGGTGTTGAACTGTGCTCGAACTTCTCTGATTTCTTTAAGAATTGGTCTGAAAAGCTGCTCAACCTCGTCTTCGGTGTAGGAATAGTTCTTCTTATTGGCTAGGTTACCCAGCAGAGATATTTCACGAATTAGTCGATTACCTCTGGACTCTGCCAATCTTCGGAAGCGCTCATTTTTTGATTCTGTACTCATATTTATTTCGTAGCGAGATAAATTATGGATTTATATCCACTATATATCCGATATATAGACCAATCAAGTGATCTTTTTTAAGCGTTTCTGGGGGAGGGGGAGGGAGCACACCGCTACTTTCATTACGGATTCCGTAGCGAAGGTAACGGTATAAAATGTAGATAATATGAGAGGAAAAACTATTGATTACTGTGTATCACAGCCTCTACGTGGGAGGTGCAAAAAAGGTTTTCCACAGTTCGTAAATAACAGATGATATATGGGTCGCTAATAAAGGAGGAACAGCATTTCCAACTTGGGTTCTTTGCTGGGTTGGCTTACCTTCAAAGAAGTAATTGTCAGGAAAAGTCTGCAAACGTGCAGCTTCACGTACTGTAAGGCTTCTGCATTGAACCGGGTCGGGATGTATGTAGTAATGTCCATCTTTTGACAGGTGGCAAGTAACGGTTGTCGCAGGGCTTTCTGCCCGCTGCACTTTAAATCTATCCACAAATGACTGTGTGTTTTTGTGGTCTGGTGCAAGAGAAACCTCTTTAAGATCGTCAAGACTCACTCTATCGTAAATACTGTGCTCCTTTTTAAGAAAATCCTTTACGGTACCTATTTTGGAAAGAACCCTATCAGGGATATCTGCCTTTAAAGCTTCCTCCAGCTCACGATAAGCAACCGCATAGCATGACGAGTAAACATATCTAGCTATGTCAGTGTCCATATGCCCTCTTGGGTAGTGATTTAGGATTGGCAATCCTGCAGATTTATACTTGTACCATGATAAAAGACTCTCAGGACACTCGTGATCTACTGGCCAATTATATTTAGAGCCGATATTGAATTTGGAATCTGCACCCTTCGTCAGCTCATCTATTTTAATTCCTGTCTGTTCGAGAATTTGTTTTATTCTAAACTTAAAGAGCGCATTAATTGTAATAGTGTTATCTGATTTTTTATTTTCTAGAATTTCAGAAAAGTAAAGTTTCTTGCCTGTAGAATTAACCTCATCTTTCCATTCATCAAAGCTTTTGATGTTAATATTTTTTGGTAGATATTTATCTATCTCTCTTGCAATATCTTTGATCTGTATGCAGATTGCTTTTTTCCATTCAGTCTCAGCCTTTGATGTGGGGATGCTTTTACGCTTTGCAAAGTCTGTGCTGACGGAGCTCAGCGTACTAAACTGGGCCGGAAGATCTCCAATAGCCTGTTCAACGCTGACATTATGAGCAAAAATCTCAGGCAGCTTAACAGTCGTAAGCACTTCATCAATGGAGTGTCCATCTAATAGATCCGCTCTAATGCCGAGTAAGATAACTCGATCCCTATGCTGGGGAACGCCGAAGTCCGACGCTCTAACAAGAAAATCGTTGGGATTGATATTTGACAGCTGGCTCTCTTCTCCTGAATAAAAGCAGGTTTTACCAGATACCAAAGACGTTACGACATACTTGGTACTTTTAAATGATGGAATACCTCCTAATGCTTTGGATGGATGGTGCAATTCTGATACAACCCTCTTCCATACTTGTTCTTTTGTGCCGTCAGCATTAGTGAACTGAGCAGAGAGCATTCCTCGTACGTTTTCCATAACAAAAATTGCAGGCTCATTCTCCGCCAGTACTTTTAAATATTCTTTGTATAGAGTAGCTCTTGGGTCTTTATCAAAAACGTATTTTCCCGTATCACCACACATATAGTTTTTGAGGTCTTGTGCGCTTCTTCTAGAGCGGCCAGCATTAGAGTAGGCCTGACATGGAGGACCTCCCACTAGAATAAATTCATGGTAGTCTGCATTATTTGTACAGACCTCTGCTAGTGCCCTTTCAATGTAAGGACTGATGTTTCCCTTTTTATCAGGGACGTCATCCCCTCCAAGTTCAAAGTGCTTAACATCATGGCGAGCATGAAAAATAGCAGTAAGAATGTCATCAAGATGTTCTTTGTAAGTAGAAGCAAAAACCTCCCATTGCTCTTTGAACTCATTCACAAATGATATTCTAAGTTCCGCAATGCAACTTGCGGGAGAAATATCCCGGGAGTGTATTAGCTCACTTAAGAGCAATGCAGGAGTATTTTTGGCCTCTCTAGTCCTATCTGAAACGTAGTCAAT
The DNA here is from genome assembly GCF_900174585.1 of Parendozoicomonas haliclonae. GTDB lineage: Bacteria > Pseudomonadota > Gammaproteobacteria > Pseudomonadales > Endozoicomonadaceae > Sansalvadorimonas > Sansalvadorimonas haliclonae. Next base: position 82,320 of record NZ_FWPT01000003.1, read on the forward strand.
ATAAACCTTAGGGGCCGTCTCGTTTTTCCGATATATGAAGTACCTTAGAAAAGCCCTGAGTCTAAGAGTGCAAAATGCAGACTCTTCCTTTTCTGCAGATAGAATACTGTAAAACGGATGTCTCAACTCGGAGCCATCACACTGGCGATAGGCAGAGAAACCTTCACTGAGGCCACCAGGCCCCGCAAATATGTCTACAAATGGTATGGATTGATGCATGAACATAAAACTCACATTGTCTACTACCAGGATACCAGGTCGAAGGAGACAGTGAAATATGGTTGATACTTTAGATAAAGCTGCTCGCTCAAGAAACATGTCGCGTATAAGGGGCAAAAATACCAAACCAGAGCTGATCGTCCGCAAGTTCCTCCACTCTAGAGGAGTAAGATTCAGGCTGCATGGAAAAGCACTATGCGGTAAACCAGACATAATTCTGAGAAAGTACCGAGCAGTTATTTTTGTTCACGGCTGCTTCTGGCACAGGCATGAAAACTGTCGATTGGCGTATACCCCCAACTCTAGAATCGACTTTTGGGCTAAGAAATTTGAAATGAACCAAGAGCGAGATAAGAGAGTACATAGCACGCTTAAAAAGGATGGATGGAGGGTACTCACGATCTGGGAGTGTGCATTGAGATCAAAGGATATAGAGCTACATTTATCGGAAGCTTACCATTGGATCATCTCAACCATACCTGAAAAAGTCATTGAAGATATTGGATTGGGGTATGACAAAAGACTACCTAGGAGTAATGTTGATGATATACACAATAGCGAAGGGGTCTGAGATTTGAAGAAATTTAGTCTTTAAGTATAGAAGTTCAGACTCGACCTGACAGTTACCGATAATTTATCTTCATAACAACGTCAGATACCCTTATTGTAGGTAGACGGCTTTATCTTGACCCAAAAAAAATCCACTGGCATCTTGCATTGTCACAACTCCTAAAGGTCTATCGATTCCATTTACACTCGGAAAGGTTTTTACAGAAACCAACTAAGCTCCTCCTAACTCCATAGGCACTGGACTCTTTAGAAGCACCAACCCACATCAGCTATCAAACGCCTCCCCACAGAATCATCTAGATTAAGTATTAACAATACTGATCAGGGAGGAGTCCATATGCTGCACCATATCTGGGGTTTTCTTACCCACCCCCATCAGGAGTGGGATAAGGTCAATGGAGAGATCAAGGATCACGGGCATGATTACCTGTGGCATCTGATTGTTCTGGCGGCTATTCCTGGCCTGGCCTCCTTTATTGGCGCTACACAAGTGGGCTGGTCGGTCACGGGGCTGGATCCGATTAAACTGACCGTTTTCAGCGCACTGATAATGAGCGCACTTTCCTACTTTGCCATCATTGGCGCGGTGATTGTGATGGGGCTCTTTGCCCACTGGATGTCCCGCACTTACGGCTCTAAAGCCTCGTATCAACGCTGTGTTATTTTTGCTGCGTATGTTGCTACACCGCTTTACCTGTGTGGTCTGCTGGCGCTCTACCCTTCCCTACCACTGTCGATGATTGGCATCCTGGCCGGTATTTCCTATGCCGTTTATCTGCTCTTTATTGGCATGCCCCATGTTATGGGTGTCTCTTTCGAGCAAGGCTTTCTATTTGCGGCATCGCTTATCTGCGCAGGGCTTGTGGTGCTGGTCTGTATGAAAGTGGCAACCGCTATTTTCTGGCAAATGGGGATTGGTCCGGTCTTTATGCAATAACCTCACACGCAATTCTCACTCACACCAGAGGCCAGCCATTCCATGCTGGCCTTTCTTTTTACCGGGAAGACTTGACCCAGCAGCCAGAGTTAACGATAAACAGAACCCAAGACAAACAAGAACACCGAACGCCATACCATGAGTCAGACTCACCCGTACAAATATTATCTGCTCAATGCTCACCAGCCCTGCCTGTGGTTTCATCTTGATAATCCGGAACACACGCTGGATATCCATCAGCTATGCCAGTTCTCCGGCCCAACATCACCAACATTTCACCCTGAAGATGATCTGGCAACCGATCAGCCAATTGCTTTGATTGAGCATATCACTGCACTTCACCATCCGGATAAGCTGCCTGGCAGTAAGCATTTGGGCACCCTGCTCTATTTTGGCGGTAACCTTGCAGATTCTTTAATGCACTGGTTGATGGCACGGCAAAGAGCACCGGAAATCTGGCTTTTTCCTGAATATGATGACGTGGGCATGGCCAATTGGCTCAAGCTGAAAAGCGCAATCCCCCATGCACAACTGTTCATACCTGATGATATTGAACAGAGATTTAAGACTGCCCAGCACTCTTCCAAACCACGCCGATGGGAAGACCATCCGCTACTGGACAGCAACAACCTGAAGAAGACAAATGATGCCGGCGTCTTGCAAATTCTGGAGCTGGTAAACACTTACGGTTATGCCTTATCTCAAAGCGATTTAATCAGCTCCTGAATGGCTCAATATCAGGGAGATACCGTGCGCACCTGAAAATTATTCAGCCGCACGGTAAAGGCAGAGCCGGTGTCATCACCATCGGAACTAATCCACAAGGCCAGCACTTTACGGTCGGAATCGGGCTGAATACGAAACAGCTGCGTTTCACCATCTTCGGCCTGTAAAACAAATGATTCATGCAACAGATCAGACGCTGGATGCACACGCTGCTTGCCTTCCAGTTGAGGATCGGTAAACAGATTAAAGAAAGCGATATGATCCACCCCCGTACCGGCAGGAGCAAGAGCAAACAGGGTTTTCACCCAGTCTGCGGCAATGGCACGCTGGAAAATATTCTGTGTCTGCTCACCTTCATATACCAGCCCCAGACGAAATAAAAAGTCATCTGCCCCTTTCTCACCCTGCGCTGAGGCCATCCCCTGCAACTGGCCAATAACACGAATATCCAGACTGATCTCGCTCACGGCTAACGGTTTTTGGAAGGGGTAAATAATCGGGCTGGCCGACTGATTCACGGCAATAATCATTTCACCGTTTTCAATCTCCACCTGATTAGGAGGAATGCTGGAATAGCTCAGTAACTGCCAGCCATTCTTGTCCTCCAGCGGGTTCAGCGCATAGCCCGTAGAAGCGACCAATAGGCACATCAGGCTAATAATCAGCCCAGATAAACGCTCAGGAAACCGTCTTTTCATTCTTTTATCCTAATCCAGTACGGGATCGTCTTCGTAAGAGTCATACGAGTCCTATCCACGGACCGGATTCATCTATTCTTAGGCACTTTATTGTTTTAACAGGGCTGAGGGAAGTACATCATGGATCATGTGTTTGATATTCGGGACGCCCTGCGCGTATACGAGATTATTACCGAGAAAGGCCAGAAGGATGGCGATGCCATTTTCTACAAAGGCTTTTTCGCCGAAACCTCTTTTGATGGCTACACCGTTGTACTCCGTGATCAGAAAACCAAACTGACCATTGGCTTTCACGACACCTTCCGGTTTGATGCCCCTTCCTCCGATGCCCAGAACGCCTTCATCACCGCATTGCTGACACTCGCGGAAGAGAGCTAAGGGTTTGGTCTGGCCGCCCGTTGCCGGATACGTGCGCCGGAGAACAGTTGCCGATTGCCATCTTCATATTCAATGGTGTTGATCAGCACAGCACCATCATTCGCCACCATCTGCCGACACGCCTGGTTGTAACCTTCATCAATAGCCCTGGCCACATCATATTCATTCACACCGGCCTTGGCGTAATTGCCACTGCTAAACCGGCAGGTGCGCAGAGTTTCGAGCGGCTCCAGCCCACGGGCCTTGGCCCGCATATTGTATTCATGCACCAGAGCCAGGGTATTGGCAGCCGTTTTCCGCACTGCCGCCAGAAACTCATCTTTGGTGTTATAGTCTGCACCATTGGGCGGCACGATATAAACCATGGCTCGATTCCGTTGGTTGCGGTACGGGCAGTTTTGATCATCAAACACATGAACAAAAGCACTGCCGATACCATCGTGCGCAGGGCAGCACAGCGAGAATTTCACACCCGGCACAGCCTGACCATCCTGCAGATCAACCTCACAAAAGCCCCGATCATCCACGGGGAGAGCCTGCAGCTTGGTATGGTAATCGGCGTAGGGATTGCCTTGAGGATCAGAGGAGCCAGTAAGAATGTTGCCGAAAGCACTATTGATCGTGCCGCCTCCCAGATACAGCTGACTGTCGCCAGCATTCAGCGAACCAATCACCGGCCCATTGGGGTTACCGCTGCGATCAAAAATATCACTGAAGCCCTGATCATTATTGCCAGGCCCGATAAAGACAGTCGCCGGACGTTGAACGCCATCATTACCATTCAATGCCTGTAAACGGGGAGCATTCAGCAACGGTTTGAGATTCCCCACTGTGTTGGGAATAGCCGTGCCCGGCTGGGGAACACCTTGCCCGGGCTGAGGTTGTTGTGGGGTTGCTTCCTGCCTGGTCTCCTTCGGCTTCGGCTTGTCTGCTGATTTGGGTTTGGCGGTCAGCACAAGATTGCCCTCTTTATCCTCAATCTCGAAAGAGTAATCCCGAGCCTTGAGTTTATTAAACTGCTCCATCCAGTCAGGCTCATCTTTATTCTGGGCTTTTAACTCTTGCTGTATATTGGTCAGCTCGGTTTTCAACCCTTCGATCTGAGTCTTCAATGCGTCTTTATTTAATTCAACGCCCTTATGCGCCTCCTGATAACCATTCAAGGATTTCATGGCGATCTCCTGCAACTCCTTCAACTTCTCCGGATCAATCCCTGGCTCTGGAGGAAATACCGAAACCGCTTTGAAATCGGGCGGCGGAGCCACGGTAATGACAATCTGATCTTTCTCTTTCGCTTCAGCGCCATCTTCCTTATTTAACACCCCCAGCGCCCGACCAATAAGATCAGCGTGAGCCTCATGCTCCATGGCCTTACCAAGCTTTTCCAAAGCACCGGTTTTTCGCGCCTGCAACCCTTCAACAGAATCCTGCTTTAAGCTGGGTAACTGCCCTTCAGGAACAGAGGGCGTCCGCTCCAACAGCGGTTTACCCGGAATAGGCTGCCCCGGTGGTACATGCGGCTGCCCTTCCGTAGTTTCTGTTTTTTTACCGGCAAAGGTGGAGCCACCACCCGGTGCTGGAATGGAAGAATCAGAAACCGGCGGAGGTGGTGGCGGTATAGGCGATCGGGAAGGAGGATCCAGAGGCATAACAGTTCCGTGTTATGGATAACAATCAATTGCTTTAACTCTAGCCACTTCCCGAACTGCTCTCTAGTTACACTTATTTAAATAGTTGTGCTTACTCAAACCACCAGTGCACAGCTAAACCATGGGGATCAAGACTGGCGCCAGCCGGTTTCCAGGAAACCTTGCGTTCATCCCATGGCAATACCGAAGACAACTTTCCCGTCTGTTGATAAGACTCCCACTCGGTGACAGCCTCTTTAGGCAAAGTCCAAATCTGCAACTCGGTCACCAGACCGCTGCTGAGAAAGAACATCCCGCCATCGGATGATTTCCCCGGGCCTGCAGTAATAATTGCCCCACCAACCAGTCCTACCAGCCAGCCGGTCAGATGCGCTTCCCAGGAAGAACGCTCTTTCACCTTATTGGCCAGTTCCTGCAACCGATAGAGATTACGCTGCTTTTCACTCTCACCAGAGAAAGTTTTCGGCACCGAATTGGGATAGAGAGGAAAGACCAACATATCGAGGACTGCCGCCCCGCCGGTGGTGGCATTCACAGTGAAGTAACGCTTGTTGGCACTGTTATGGGTGCGCCCGGCTTCGTAACCGTTGGCCAGAGTTGCCACGCTGTGAAATCCCAGCCAACCGTACTGCCACCATTCGGCCTGACTTTCATACTTCTCCAGCCTCTGGGACAGACCTTCACTCATATCCAGATCATTTCCAGAGGCGGTTTGTACCAAACTGAACCACAAGCAAAGAACGACTGCCGGCACGCAAGACATCCGCAAAGGCGAAGGTTCCATAACACTCTCCCCAATTTAAGGACGGGAGAGTGTAGATCAGTCATTAGCGGCGAAGGGCCTTGGTGGGCTTATCGGGAACGGGACGAAATTTATCCAGCATATGAAAAATGCTGAGAATAGGATGATGAAGCAACATACGCGGACCAGCCCAGCGCATCACAGTGCGGATACGATTGCGCATCGATGGCTTGTAACAGTGCGTAGGACACTTCTCACAGACCGGCTTGTTTTCACCAAAAATACAGCGCTGGGTACGACGCTCGCTGAAGGCCAGTAATTCATGGCACTCAGGGCACAGCCCCTGTTTTTTATGTTGATGAAAATGATGACAGTAAAGTGCCAGCATCTTATGTACTGTCAGCACTTCGCGCTTGGCGCGCGTGGATACGACTGTGTATCTCCCCAAGACAACGCCCCCGTTGGTTGCCACAGAAACAAAAAAAGCGCGCATTAAAATGCACGCTTTTCTTGTTGTAATATTCTGGTCGGAGCGAGAGGATTTGAACCTCCGACCCCCACAACCCCATTGTGGTGCGCTACCAGGCTGCGCTACGCTCCGAACGAGAGTTACTCTATACAAAACATAAGGTTATGACAAGAGGATCCGATCGTTAAACCCGGCTACAAGCGTTACCAGTAAAGGGGTTGCTCTTAGAGTCTGCCTCAACGCCGCTTCAAAAGTGTCCGGATATCTTCCAACTCACGAATGGTCTGTCGAACCAACTGTCGGAACTGGCTGCTGTCGTGGTGTTCGTCTTCTCCAGCCAGACGTGCCCGAGCTCCGGGGATAGTGTAGCCCTGATCATAAAGAAGGCTGCGAATCTGTCGGATAGCCAGTACATCCTGGCGCATATAGTAACGACGATTGCCCCGGCGCTTAACCGGTTTGATATGAGCAAATTCCTGCTCCCAATAACGCAGGACATGCTGTTTGACCTGGCAAAGCTCTGCGACTTCACCAATTGTGAAATACCGTTTTCCCGGAATGGCCGGCAAACCGTCTTCGGTCTCCGCTACCGGAGCCGGGATCTCCTCACTCTTCGACAAGCTGTCCGTGCTGTCTTGCATGCTGTCCCGCATAGTCCTCAACTCTCGCCCTGAGCTTCTGGCCTGGCTTAAACGTCACAACCCGCCGTGGTGTGATAGGAATCTCTTCCCCGGTTTTTGGATTTCGACCAGGACGTTCTCCTTTGTCCCGCAGATCAAAGTTTCCAAAACCGGACAGTTTTACCTGTTCGTTACTTTCCAGTGCCGCACGGATTTCCTCGAAAAACAGATCGACAAGTTCCCGAGCCTCCCGCTTGTTCAGCCCAAGCTCCTCATGCAACCGCTCAGCAATTTCCGCTTTGGTCAACGCCCCCATGGCCAGCACCCTCGATATTTTATTCTGTGCCGTCGATATTTATATGACTTTATATTTAGTACGACAATCCGCCTTTAATGTCTAGGATGCGGCGACTGCAGAAAAATATCAACCCTGTCAGTAAGTTGCCAATCGCTTTTCTCGCTGATTGACACTGACACAAGACATTACACTACCGACAGATGTGATTGGTGACATCTTGAAAATCACTCATGCCTAACTACCTTACGGAGGCGGTATATATACTTTGGGACTTACAATGTTATGCGCTATAACCCTAAAAACCTCATACACATACCGAAACGATTACAGGATCTCTACTTCTCCCCTCTACAATATCTGCACAAATGTTTTCTGTTATTTCTTGGCATCATTCTGAACTCTGCCAACGCCGGCGAGCGTGAACATCAATACAGTATTCATAATGAAAAAGGCTATCTTCTGGCTTTGTTGGTGGTTTCTATTTACGACTTTGATTCCCCTTACGACCAAAATACAGCCTTCCGGGTTATTAAAAAGACCTTGCAATTCAACCAGAAAAAACCCGGACTCAGAAGCCCTGCCACAAAAGGCCCAATAGAAGTCTTTGTCATTGAACGTTATATGCTGGATGACACCCATGAAAGAACACCACAAGGCCCTCCTATCAGCTCCGGCATGTTTTTTGTAGGTCAGAACAATCCGGCGCTGGGACAGACAGTTCAACTTCTGCATGAAGAAAAACTGCGGCTAATTGATTTTCTGCGCAACACCAGTAAATCGTCCTTGCCCGAAAAACGCACCCGCATAGGGTTCTGCCACCGCCCATCCCAGGAAAGCGAGCTGGTGATCTGCGATATCAGCAACCATTTCATGAGCGCGATCAAAACACTACCGACCCGAGGGCTTAACAGCCCTCAAACCCATACGCTCAAGGATGTCAGACAAATCAACATTGCCAATCTACCCCAACTAAAATCCAGTACGTGTACCCTTTATCCAACCATGAACATGAAATCGGAAACAACAATGTCATGTTCACACCCCATTGGTGGAAATCGTAAGTACGAAATCCCTAACGCTGTATCCATAGAGTTCACTCCACCGACAGATACTGCTCCTGCAGATAAGGATATTCTGCAAATCAGCTATACCTACACCTTTAAACAAGGCGCGACACGTGGGGAGGCCAATATCTTTCATATGAATCTGCTGGAAGATTCCTATGACAAAACCCTCACGCAGTGCAATATGGACGAACTGGACTTTCTGCTTGGCATCTTACAACTGCCATGGCCTGTTCTTCCTGAAGTACGCAGACCCAACATGCAGGCAACCGATTCCATCCCTGAGGACATCACAGATCTGATCAACACCTTCACCAAAACAGTGCCATTATCGCAGCACATATTACCAGCAAGCACTCACAGACCCGTCCTTCACCCCCAAAACCCTACACCACTCTCCCTCCCTGTGAGATCCAGTATTGTGCCAAGGGGAACCCCCATAGTGGCAGCGCCTCTGCCCGCAGTCAGCGTTACCTCGCCCAACACACCTAACTTTGCTCATCCCCACAAGAGGCTTCCTGTCTCCACATCTGAGCATTACTTGAATCCTCAACAACTGACAACCAATCTGCAGAGACTGAATCTCAACCGCAGTCCGTACCAAAGCCCCATGCATTCAACATCGAGCAGCCTGTCAAACTCCAGCAGCTCCCTCTCCCAATCTCAAAAAAGCAGCACCCTCACACTCCCCCCTATCAGCCCAGCAACACCGACACCCAAACCCTATTGATATTTCATTCACCCCATAAAAAACAACCCCCGCATTTGCGGGGGTTGTGATCGGGTATAACTCTATTATCCGACGTGCATTTACTGACGCAGCGCAGCACCCAGTTTGTCTGCCAGCGCGCTGGTAATTGCTGCGAAGGAGGCATTGATCTCTTCGTCAGTCAGAGTGCGTTCAGCATGACGCCAGGTCACGCCCAGAGCCAGACTCTTCTTGCCTTCTTCAACACCCTTACCGCTGTATACGTCAAACAAACGGATTGAGCGCAACCACTCACCAGCCTGTTCACGGATAACAGCTTCGACATCGGCCTCCGGTGTTGCCTGATCCAGCACCAGCGCCATATCACGGCGTACTTCAGGGTATTTGGACAGCTCACGGAAGCTGGTAACGGAACCATCTACCAGCACATCCGCAGAGATCTCGAACAGGTAAACCGGTACGTTGATATCGCAAGCCTTGGCAACCTTCGGATGCAGAGCACCGATCACACCCACAACCTCACCATTGCGCAGAATTTCTGCACACTGACCAGGATGCAGCGCAGGACGCTGGGCTGCGCGGAAGCTGTATTCAGCCGCATTACCTACACGGGCAAACAGCGCTTCCACATCACCTTTCAGGTCGAAGAAATCAACGGAGGAACCGGCACCGTGCCAGCTTTCCGGATCACGGCTGCCACAGATCGCACCGCCCATCCACAGATCCTGAGTCAGACTGCTCTCAGTACCACGGGCATTACGGATAAAGATCTGACCGGATTCAAAGATTCGGATACGGTTCTGCTGACGGTTCAGGTTATGACGCAGAGTGGAGACCATGCCCGGCATCAGGCTGGTGCGCATCACTGACATTTCGCTGGAGATCGGGTTCGCCAGCGGCTCAGCTTCACGCTCTGGGTCAAACAGAGTGTGCAGCTTAGGATCGATAAAGCTGAAGTTAATCGCTTCACGGTAGCCACGGGCCACCAGCACACGACGCAGTTCAGACAGATCGATCTTGGCTTCGTCGATAATCTGCAGACGCAGCTCTGCCAGCGGCATGGTGTTTGGCAGGTTGTTGTAGCCGTAGATACGACCAACCTCTTCTACCAGATCTTCTTCGATGCTGATATCAAAGCGCCAGCTTGGTACCGCAACAGACCACTGATCTTCAGAAGTAGCAGTCAGTTCCATACCCAGACAGGTCAGCAGTGGAGCAATCTGGTCGGCAGGCAGATCCACACCCAGCAGGCTGGCAACCTTGCTGCGGTTCAGGATAACGGTCTTGGCCTTTGGCAGATTCTCTTCAACCGCCACTTCCACAACCGGACCAGCTTCACCACCACAGATTTCCAGAATCAGGCCGGTGGCACGCTCAATCGCCTTGGTCTGCATCTGGTAATCCACACCACGCTCAAAGCGGTGGGAGGCATCGGTATGCAGACCGTAAGCACGGGCCTTACCGGCGATAGCAATCTTGTCGAAGAACGCACACTCCAGGAAGATGCTGGTTGCATCCGCGTTCACACCGGAATGCTCACCGCCCATCACACCGGCGATACCAAGAACCTTCTTCTCGTCAGCAATGACCAGAGTATTGCTGTTCAGGGTCTGCTCGGTGCCATCCAGCATCAGCAGCTTTTCGCCCTGTTCTGCCAGACGTACATTGATGCAGCCTTCCAGACGATCCAGATCATAACCGTGCATCGGGGTGCCCAGCTCGATCATCACATAGTTGGTGACGTCAACAACCGGATCAATGGAACGGATACCGGAACGACGCAGACGCTCAACCATCCACACCGGAGTTTCGGCCTTCACGTTCACATTGCGCAGCACACGACCCACAAAACGCGGGCACTGCTCTGGCGCTTCCAGATTTACCTCGAAGGTGTCGTCAATGGTCGCGATCACATCTTCGATGGCAGGAACAGTCACGTCAGCCAGGAAGTTAGCGGACACTTCACGGGCCAGACCGGCGATGCTCAGGCAGTCACCACGGTTCGGGGTCAGATCAACATCAATAATGGTGTCGTTCAGATTAAGGTAGGTGCGGATATCTTCACCCACAGGTGCGTCAACCGGCAATTCCAGCAGACCATCTGCACGCTCTTCCGCCAGACCGATCTCATCAGCACCACACAGCATGCCCAGAGACTCAACACCACGCAGTTTGGCTTTCTTGATCTTGAAGTTGCCCGGCAACACTGCGCCAACCATGGCAAAAGGAATCTTGATGCCAACACGGGCATTCGGTGCACCACAGACCACCTGGAACTCTTCGGTGCCGTGAGACACCTTGGTCACCCGCAGCTTGTCTGCATCCGGGTGCTGTTCGCAGGCCACGATTTCACCGACCACAACGCCGGAAAACGCTGGTGCAACCAGCGTGTATTCGTCCACTTCCAGGCCAGCCATGGTGATCTTGCTGACCAGCTCTTCGGTTGTTGCGTCCGGGTTTACCCAGGTGCGCAGCCACTGTTCGCTGAATTTCATTCTCTATTTACCCTTACATCCCCCAGACGGGAGATAGAAAATTCTTTCGGATCGCATTTGCAAACCGCAGCCGATGGCGTGTTATTTCCACCCGCGCCAATGGACAGTCCCTGTCCGGCGGCGCTAGTCGGCCATCCATGGCCTTTGGTTCCAACAACACACCATCGGCTACTGCAATCCCTGCCCAACAATTACTTGAACTGTTCCAGGAAACGAATGTCGTTCTCGAAGAACTGACGCAGATCCCTTACGCCATAACGCAGCATGGCAAAACGCTCAACACCCATACCGAAGGCAAAGCCGGTGTATTTCTCCGGATCGATGCCGGCGTGACGGAAAACATCCGGGTGAACCATGCCGCAGCCCAGTACTTCCAGCCACTTAATGGAACCATCTTCATTACGGCCCCACTCAATATCCACCTCAGCGGAAGGCTCAGTGAACGGGAAGTAGGACGGACGGAAGCGCACTTCCAGATCGTCACGCTCGAAGAACACCCGCAGGAAGTCAGACAGCAGGCTCTTCAGATCAGCGAAGCTGGCCTTCTCGGCCACATACAGACCTTCGACCTGATGGAACATCGGGCTGTGAGTCATATCAGAGTCACAACGGTACACCTTGCCCGGGCAAACGATCGCGATTGGCGGGTTGCGGTTCTCGGCCACAAAACGCTCCATGGTGCGAATCTGAACCGGGGAAGTGTGAGTACGCAGCACGGAACCGTCCTTCATATAGAAGGTATCGTGCATGGCACGGGCCGGGTGGTGATCCGGGATATTCAGCGCTTCAAAGTTGTGGAAATCGTCTTCAATTTCCGGACCGGCTTCCACGGTAAAACCGATGGTGCGGAAGTATTCGCTGATCCGCTCCATGGTGCGGGTCACCGGGTGGATAGAACCCACATCTTCGCCACGGCCAGGCAGGCTCACATCAATGGACTCTGCCGCCAGTTTGGCATCCATTGCAGCGCTTTCCAGCAGCTCTTTGCGTGCGCGAATAGCGGCTTCAACACCTTGCTTGGCTTCGTTAATTTTAGCGCCGGCCTTTGGCTTCTCTTCCGGGGAGAGGTGACGCAGTTCCTGCATCAGCAGGCTGATTTCGCCCTTCTTACCCAGGTACTGTACCCGCACCTGATCCAGGCTGGCTGCATCGGTCGCAGCCTCAACTGCAGCCAGAGCTGCGTTGGTCAATGCTTGGAGGTTTTCCATGGAGACTCTTTATAAAAGCACAAACGTTATAAAACGGTTAGGGAGCTCATGCTGTACCGCAATCAAGAACCCAAAACGGCAGATTCGGCTGCAACCCTTTGCAGAGTCACAACATGCAGCAATCTGCGGAATAAATTTATAAGCGGGGAAGTGTAACCCAGAGTCAGCGGTAAGACTATGCGCCGCCGGGCCTGAAAGCCGATATTCGGCCAATAAATCAGCAATCTGTCAGACTGGAAACAAACACCTCGAGACCACCACACATAGCTAGGTACATCTCTCGCCGAAACCTCAGCTTTCCGAAATATCACAAACCGTGTCACTACTTCACAATTCATCCCAACCCCTGACAGGGCCTTCATCAGTGACACCTGAAAAGTAGACCGAAACCATGCCAGATCATCGCAACACCCGGGAGATTTCCCGCGCAACACTATGGTTTGGCGAACCGTGGCCGGCCCACCCTGAACGTAATGCAATCCCGGATACCCGTATCTGCGGAATTAAGACTTAAGTCGCTCCTGAACAATCTGTCCTGTGGACAATTAGGAATCCCATGAGAAAAGTAACTGTTTACTCCCTTCTTTTATTGCTTGGACTCATTCTTTCCCAATGGTTGCCCCTGAATTTTGGCGACTCTTACACATCACTTAACCCCGTTATTGTTTACCTGACCATGGCCGCACTCTCCTACATCATGATTGAAGTAGGTTACGAGTTTGATATTGATAAAAACCGACTTGGCCAATACAAGTGGGACTATGTTGTCGCCATGACCGCAGCCACCTTCCCCTGGCTGTTCGTGGTTTTGTACTTCGTTTTTGTTCTGGCTCCCGCAGAGAGCTGGGGATCTTTCGACACCTGGAAAGAGATGTTGCTGCTGGGCCGTTTCGCCGCACCAACCTCTGCCGGCGTTCTGTTCACCATGCTGGCCGCAGCCGGACTGGGCGCCACCTGGCTGTTTAAGAAGGCCCGGGTTCTGGCCATCTTTGATGATCTGGACACCGTACTGCTGATGATTCCGCTCAGTATTATGATGGCCGGCCTGACCTGGCAAATGATGGTCATGATCGCCCTGATCATCGTTATGCTGACGGTGGGTTATCAAAAGATGCGCGCTCTGGCGATTCCCAGCAGCTGGAAGTGGATGCTTTTCTATGCCTTTATTATCGCAACAGCCAGCAAGAGCATTCTGCTGATCAGCACGGCTATCGATCCAAGCACACCAATTCATATTGAAGTGCTGCTGCCTGCATTCCTGCTGGGCTGCATGATCAAGACCTCAGCCCATGGCCACAGCGCTGATCAGGCTAAAGCCAATACTGTGATCTCTGCAGTGTTTATGATTCTGGTTGGCCTGAATATGCCACTGATGAACTTTGATCTGGTCAGTTCCGGTGATGCCTCCCAGGATTGGAACATGATTCTGACCCACGTGTTCTTTGTGACCGTGATTTCCAATATCGGCAAAATGTTCCCACTACTCTGCTACCGCAAAGAGGCTTCCGTGCGTGAACGTCTGGCACTGAGTATTGGCATGTTCCCGCGCGGTGAAGTCGGTGCTGGCGTGCTGATTATCAGCCTGGGATATGGTGTTGGCGGTGTTGCTTTGACTATTGCCATGCTGTCCCTGACTCTGAACCTGTTGCTGACCGGCGTATTTATTATGGCGGTGAAACGCCTGCTGAATACTCAGGACCAGGAAGTAGTAGAACTATCACGGAATCCGGAGCCCGCCTAAGCCCAACAACGCCACAATGACAATACGACAAACCGGCAGGTGCTTAGCCTTTGCCGGTTTGTGTTAGAAAAACAGAAACAATCGAATTAGCTGAGAGTGCAGCTGCGCATGCGTGCACGCCATCCAGTAAACCAGCCGGTTGTTCGGTATTCATCCTTCCCGGCAAGAATACGATCCCGCAAGACCGCAAGCTTTTTAGCGCGCTTGTGCTGGGCCTCTTTGGAAAGGCGTTTCAACTCAGCCAACTCGCGAATCTGGATATTGTTGGCGCATCGCCCCATGGCGCGCACGGTCTCTGTCACTGCCGGTTTATCACGGGCTTCACAAAATACATACTGAAAGTCCTGCCCCATCAGTGCCGGCCTGAGCAGAAGCCGCTCCTCGTTTAAATGACTCTGAGAATCCGACAGGGAACTTGATCCCAGCACCACGCCCAAAGGCCGCTCAGTCCGCCGCACATCAGGTAACTCCGAAACCAGAGCCGCAGAGGCTCTTAACAACTCCATGGAGGAGGTTAAATCATCCAGCATGCCTTTTGCATATCCGCAATGAAACTCCCTTGGCAACTTCATATTACCAACACCTTCAACCACATCTCGGTACTCATCCGTCTTGCTGTAGAGATCTAAAGATCGGTCAAAGGTATCCAGCAGTTTTTTTACCTGAGGCAGCAATCGTTTCGCACCCGGCGTATCAACCCTGATCAGCCGTCCATATTCAAGCGCAAGCTGCTGAGCCCTCTCAAGATAAAGGTAATACTCACTGGCTCGGGTAAACAAAACAGCTTTTGTGCTGAAGCGCCTGCCCTGTGCCAGCATGCCTTTAATTCTCGAGGATATAGAATGAAACAACGCAAACCGATCCGTGTCCGACAGAAAGTCAGTTGCATAGTCGCAACTCACTTGCGCCGCTGTTAAATCAACACCTGATAAAGCTATTTTGTTGATGGATTTGCTGGGCGCTATCGACATCTCTCCCGACAAAGGCACAATCTTTTGCTTCAGCAGGTAACCGCTGTTGACCACCAGACCAGACTGGCGGCCAATCGCATCCAGAGCATCGGTAGTGGTTCCGTGCAGAAAGGTAAGATCATTCGACCGACGCTCGAGACCGATCAGCAGTATATCCTGCACCAGATCAAACAGCTGAAGCACCAAAGAATCTTTCTGGGTGCAGTCTGCCAGACGCCCCAACTCTGGCTCAATAACAGCCCCCAACCCTTCATACAAAGAACGCAACGTCAACTTGTCGCTCACTTTGGCCCGTTTCTCGACAAACTCGGCCAACGCCTCTGTGAATACCAGAAGCGGTTCCTTCCACATACAACCAGGCTTTGATTCGGTGCGCCTGCTTTCTGCCTCACTTCCAAGCTTCTGCAGCAGCATGGTCAATGCTAATACCACACGCTGAACAGCCGGATCGGTCACAGGATCAGGACGCGCCTGACAGCAGACCTTCAAGTAGCGCAGATAAGAGAGCAAAGGATTACTATTTTTCTTCAGCCATTCCAGACCGACCGAATGAGGAATATGAGCCTGCCCCACCAATGACTGAAACAGCTCACGCCCCTGAGCAAGCAATGTCAGCTGTTCATTCAACTGACGAATCGCCTCCTCCATGCCGGCTGATTGTGAACGTCCAGACACTCCACACCTTACCCTCTCTGAGAAAGACAACAGCGCAAAGAACGACTCTGGTTCCAGCCCGCAACGCACCGACATATCATGCAGCAGATTCATCGCCTGCTCTGTGTGCAGATCACCCGTCGCCAGATTCTCCAACAGGTTCCAGGCACCAAGCTCATAAGCTAAGACGGGATTGGGCAAACTTCCCTCTTCCGCTAAAGATAACAGCCGCTCGTATTCCTCCTTCACGGCCGCTGAGATCATCAACCCCTTAGCTGCCTCATTTTTTCGTGATAAAACCAGTTTCTGTGCAGCCGCCATACAAAGCTGACAACACACAAACTGCTGCCAACTACTGAGCTGATCGAAAGAAGAGAATTCCGCTTGATGTAAGGCAAGCTGATCAGTGATCTGATCAAACTCTGAACCCAATATCCGCCTCAACTCCAGCTCCAGTTCAATCTCTGGTTTTGGGCTGGCAACAGTCTCAACCAAACGGGAACCGAGGATGGCCTGACCAGCATTTTGAAGAGATTGCGCTGACCGTTGGGCCTTTAGAAATGATGGTAGTGAAGAGGAGAGATGGCATTTCCGCGCACGGGAATAACGACTTCCCTGCGCTCTGCTTTTAACCGGAACCCGCTGCTGCCTGCGTTCAACGACACCTTTCCTTGTCACCTTTCCCATAATCAACTCCTTGATAACCAGCTTATTGAAAACCTGCCCCGATATGGACAGCGATCAATCAATAGAGATGATTGGGAATAACGGTATCGTTAGACTTGAAGCGAAAGCCCGGGCGGGCAGACGTCAACTTTGCGGTACAGCTTCAGAGAACTTGTGGAGATAATCCCGTTGCACCGCTTTCTTGGGGCAATCCTCCCCCTTAAGACGCGTAAACTGCTCGACTATATGCCCGGCACTGAAACCGAAGGACTTCATCAGACACCCGGCCAGTGTTGCCGAGCGCCCTTCACCATTACGGCAATGAACCAGCACGACAGAGCCGCTCTTCAGACGCTCAGTCACACCTTGTACTAACGAGCGCAGCTCATCAGCCTGATCCGGCGCAGGAACACTGTCACTATCCTCACGAATAACAAACCGCCAGAGCATAAACCCATGCTCGATAACTTTGGCAAAGTAACCTTTGATATGCAGTTCCGTCTCCAGCTCTGTATCCGGTAACGCGCAGACAATATCGGTAACACCCTGCTCCCGGAGGCATCCAAGATCAGCGTTCAAATCACGGCTGTTTAACAGGTAACGCTTGGCGCTGATATCAAACCGGCCGGGACATTCACCAAACGCCAGGGCCCGCCCATCCCCGACACCCTCGACCCAACAGGGGCGGTAAGGCTCTTCGATATGACTGCGCACGGTGAATCCAAAGCCACGGTAACGCAGGGTCTGCTCCCAACGAAAAGCCATACCGGCTCCCTTCGGCATTTTGAACAGTTTTTTCTGCTCTGGGGTCAAAGCCCGGACAGTGTAACGCCCGCTCCGGCCTTCTTGAGTAGCCTCAGGCAAAGCACACTCTTGACCACCCGGCTCTCTCTTGGGATCAGCTGTTTGTGTAATTTTTGCCTGCATGAACATGAAGAAGCCCTGTTTCCGTTACGCTCAGGCTATAGGACAGCACCTTATCAACGAGGGTTATAACAAAGCGGTTACCCACTTGGCCTTTCCCTGTCGCTCACGAGAGGCCTCCTGCGGCAAAAGTGGTGCCACAACAGATAATCGAGCTTCAAATTTCTCACCAGTCTCTGCTGGCTTTCGCTGTATTCAGCGGGAGGCACAATATCACTGACAGAAATAACATCATTTGGTCCATAAAACCGAGCCTGCGCTGCAATCAACTGATTCACATAAGCGAACGAATAAGGCTCCGCATGCCCACGGAGAAACACAGGATTGGTCAGCTTATGCATCATGCCGGGGCAGGTCAGTTGTTTGGGGAGATGTTCCGCTTCAAAGTAATCAAGCTCTTCGGTCTCACCAACCGTCGCAGATCTCCCCATTCCCACATCCCGCCCCATATTCTCTGGAAGAACGGACGGCACGGAGCGGGATCTCGCTCGATACAATGCTGCCAGAGGATGAGTCGCCAACAGCGTGCCTCCCCCACCAACACCCAGACTGCCATATCCAACCGTAAAGGCCAGACAACCCTGTAAACCGGCATAATTGGTACACGCACAAACGACTCCAGCCAGGCACCCGGCCGCACAACACAGCACGCAGCCCCCCAATGGAATCGACATCTTCTGCTGCAGCTCGGCACGATAACGCTGAACAAACAGCGGGCTTTGGGTAGGCAGCAGAGCCACCTGTCGGTCGGCAACACTCTGGAAATGACGCTCAAGTCTGGTCGGAGACGCCCTACCATTTGTCGATACCGGCTGCTGAGTAATCACCGGCCCCTGTTGCTCTTCATACCCTTGGCAGCCGTGCTGGATAGAATCCATAGAATGACTTCTTTGCAGCCTTGGAAAACCCACCATTTTTGGAGAACGACTCCCCCCAACCAACAAAACAGCGTTTACGCCACCTTCCAACCCTGAATTCATACCATCAACCAAGACTTCTCCACTCCACCGCTTGGACAACCCCTCTCACCAAGCAGTGAAACATTGGAGATACCTGCACTAACAACCTGCATGAAACATTGTGTTACTCTCAGCAGACTTGTTAAGGATGTTATCTGGCAGAGCCCTCCATGCACGAAAACGACAGCGATCTTTTCTTTAGCGAGATGTCTGATGTCAAACCCCTCGCCAAGACTCGCAACCTCGCAGAGACCGGCAATAAAAAGGAAAACACACCCGGCCAGCAGCTGCGTCGCGAAGCCGCGCAGGAAGAGTTGATAGACCCCAACCCTCTCTCTCTGGAACTGCGCAAACGGTTACAGCCCCACGACTTTCTGTTCTGGAAAGAGTCCGGGGTACAGGAAGGTGTCTGGAAAAAACTACGGCTTGGCAAATACGCAACCGATGCCCACCTTGCCCTTCATGTGCTGACCGTTAAGGAAGCCCGCCAACAACTGCATGAATTTCTGCAGGACTGCCGGGAACAGAATATCCGTACGGTACTTGTCGTTCATGGCCGTGGAGAAAATAGCGAACCGAAAGCCACCATCAAAAGCTATACTCGCCAGTGGCTGGAAGAACATGACAATGTTCTTGCCTTTCATACCGCTCTTCGCCAGCACGGTGGCACCAGTGCAGTTTATGTACTGATCCGCAAAAATGAGGAGAAGCGCCTGCAGAACAGAGAACTCTTTGCACGACGCCGACCTGGTGTTTCCTGATTAGACATACATATATGAAGCTTCGTACGTAGTTTCACTCCATGAAGGGTTGCATCTTCCTGCTGATCATGGAATATACGCCCCAAACCAACAACAGCTGAATCTTTGATATGACGAATACAGCTCCGCAACAGTCCACAGCCGGACATCTGTTACGATGGCTCATCGTGATCATGATGGTCTATCTGCTTCTGGTCGCGGTCGCAATGATTGGCAGTGGCTTCAAGTGGGCCTCTGGTGGTGCCGAAGGCGCCAAGCAAATTTTCGCCTTCGCCAGCAACCCCATCATGGGATTAGTGATGGGTGCCTTTGCTACGGCACTCGTGCAGTCATCCAGTACCGTAACCTCGGTTATTGTTGGCCTGGTGGCCGGCGGCCTGCCGGTTGCGACAGCCATACCGATGATTATGGGTGCCAATCTGGGAACCACGGTGACCAACACCTTGGTGAGTATGGGACACATTGGTAAGAAGAAAGAGTTCCGCCGCGCCTTTTCTGCTGCAACGGTACATGACTTCTTTAACCTGATGGCTGTCGCCATTTTCCTGCCATTGGAGATATTTACCGGTTACCTGAGCAAAACCTCCGAATGGCTGTCCACGCATTTGGTTGGCGGCGAATCGATGAGCATGAAAGGCTTTGATTTTATCAAGCCACTTACCAAGCCACTGGTTACCGTATTCAAGGATATGTTCGAGAGCCTGCCGGGCATCTGGGGCGGCGTAGCACTGGCTCTTCTGGGCCTGGCCTTTATCTTTGTCTCCATTATCGTCCTCGGCAAGATGCTCAAGGTACTGATGGTTGGCCGTGCGAAGATGATCCTGCACCGCGCTATTGGTCATGGTCCGATCACCGGCATTACCTCCGGCACCCTGATGACCATTGCCGTACAGTCCTCCTCTACCAGCACCAGCCTGATCGTACCGCTGGCCGGTAACGGACTGTTCAAGCTGAAAGAGATCTATCCGTTTACCCTTGGTGCCAATATCGGTACCTGTGTGACGGCACTGCTGGCAGCAACAGCGGTTGAAGGTACCCACGCCATCTTTGCTCTACAGATAGCTTTGGTACATCTGGTCTTTAACGTGTCTGCCGTTATCGTGATTTATGGCATACCACAGCTGCGAGTTATCCCGATGATAACCGCCCGACGCTTCGCCCAGATGGCAAGCCGTCGTAAGTGGATCGTGTTTGCCTATGTGGCCGGTCTATTCTTTGTACTACCTGCCGCATTGATTGCGATTACAGCATAAAGGAGCGTTGCCATGCCTCAGTCTCTTGAAGAATACAAAGCGCACCGGAAGGCGCTGAAGGCACAGATTAAAGAAACCCGCGCTCTGCTGGAGCAACTGGAAGCCGAGCTTGAAGAAGAGCGGCTGGAGATGGGTCACGAAGAGCTGGACCATCTGGAAGAGTATATGGATAAGACCGGCCCGCACCTGGGCGATCTTAAAACCCTCGGCTCTGCTGCGATTTCCGACTTCCGCAAGTCTGTGAATGACTTTGCCAGCTGGGTATCCGGCTCTAAGAAGAAGTAAAACCGGAAAGAGAAAAGCCGGGTAACAAAAAAGCGCCATGATGATGTCATCATGGCGCTTTTTTATATGTCTTGTTTTTAACAGTTTGGTTTAAGCTATCGACCTTAGCTGATAGCTTCTTCTGCAGCAGCCGTCTTCACCATATCGTGGAAACGCGTAGTGATGGTGCTGGCGATATCCAGACGCTGGAACGTAGACAGTTCTTCCAGCTTGTCGATATCCAGCCAGTGCAGGTGAACGTACGGGGATTTGGCCTTGAATTCGCGCAGATCGCCTTTCTTGATCAGCGGCAGGAAGTTATCACGCTTACCCAGCACCTGGTCAAAAGCTTCTGACAGCGGCATGGTTTTGCCTTTACCGCCCTTCAGCGGCAGACGTACATAAAAACCGGTCTTGCCAAAGAGCTCACCCGGGAACATGAAAATACCGGATGGGCGAACAGCCTGTGGAGAAACAAAACTGAACGTGTCGTGCCAGGCATTCTGATCAGGCATTACCTCGATCAGCTCGGCACCCTCTTCACCTGTGTAGTGCAGTTGGTAATTGCTATAGAGTTTGCAAACGCTGGCAGAGTAAACACAAAAGATATTCTTCATCGACCGCATGTAGTCATAAGCTTTTCTGCGGTTCGCAATATGGCTTAGTTCCCACTTCAGTTCAGTATCATTTGTCATTCTTTTTGCCGACTCCCTCTGGATAACTTCCATCTCAACAGGCAACGCCTGTCACACCAGAACGCACACCAGAAATCAGAAAATAATTTGTGCGTAAGATTACCAAGCAACGCACCAAAATACTGCAAAGAAATTGTAAATTGTGACGCGGTACGTCAGCCAGAGTTATCTTCTGACAAATACTGACAACTGCGACACAAAAAAGGCCCCCGCAAGGGAGCCTTTTTTATCTAGCAACAAATCAGACTGGCTGTAAAAGCCGCTTCCGATTAAGCCAGAGCCGCCTTAGCGGTAGCCACGATAGCAGCGAAAGCCGCTTTTTCGTGAACTGCCAGGTCAGCCATAACCTTACGGTCGATCTCAACGTTAGCCTTCTTCAGACCAGCGATCAGACGGCTGTAAGACATACCGTTCATGCGGGCACCAGCGTTGATACGGGCGATCCACAGTGCACGGAACTGACGCTTCTTCTGACGACGGTCACGGTACGCGTACTGACCAGCTTTGGTTACAGCCTGCTTGGCAACACGGAATACACGGGAACGTGCACCGTAGTAGCCTTTAGCCAGCTTGAGAACCTTTTTGTGACGACGACGGGCAACAACCCCACGCTTAACACGAGCCATTTTCTATCTCCTAAACCCAGTCTGAATTAACGTACGCGCAGCATGCGTTCTACCAGCGGCTTGTCCGCAGCGCACACCTGAGAGGTGCCACGCAGCTGACGCTTACGCTTGGTAGTCATTTTGGTCAGGATGTGGCTCTTGAAAGCGCTCTTGCGCTTGAAGCCGCTTGCAGTCTTCTTGAAGCGCTTGGCAGCGCCAGACTTAGTCTTCATCTTTGGCATGATTTGACTCCGCATTCCAGGGCCCGGCCTGAGTATCAATGCCGACTCAGGTTAGGCAGCTTAAAAATATCAGAAGAAATCTTCTGTCTTCGATGAAAGCCAGTAAACCGGCCCTCATAGAAACAAAGAAAAATTACTTCTTCTTCTTAGGGGCAATAACCATGATGAGCTGGCGACCTTCCATCTTTGGACGCTGTTCAACAGTGCCCAGTTCTTCGAGGTCTTTCTCAACCCGGTTGAGCAGTTGCATGCCCAGTTCCTGGTGAGCCATCTCACGACCACGATACCGCAGGGATATCTTGGCCTTATTGCCTTCTTCAAGGAAACGTACCAGGTTGCGTAGTTTTACCTGGTAATCCCCTTCCTCAGTACCAGGACGGAATTTGATTTCCTTCACCTGGGTCTGAACCTGCTTCTTCTTCGCAGCCGCTTTCTGCTTCTTGTCTTCGTAGAGGTGCTTACCATAGTCCATGATCTTACAGACCGGTGGAACTGCGGTGGCATTAATCTCTACCAGATCAAGCTGAGCTTCCAACGCTTGATCAAGAGCTTCCCTCAGCGGAACGACACCGACCATTTCGCCGTCGGCAGCAATCAGGCGTACTTCTTGAGCACGAATGTTTTGATTGATAGGGGGCGCTGCCACCTGCCGACGATCCCGCGGATTCGAACGTTTGATTGCGAATTCTCCTGTTTAGCCTAAAAAGTTACTGAATCGTAAGACCTGCAGATTATGCGGTCTTACCAGCTTCAGAACGGCTGCGTTGTTTAATCTCTGCTGCCAGCATGTTCTGGAATTCATCCAGGGTCATAACACCGAGGTCTTCACCAGAACGGGTGCGAACAGCAACAGAGTTGGATTCCATTTCCTTATCACCGGTTACTAACAGATAAGGTACCCGGTCTAAGGTATGCTGGCGGATTTTAAAGCCGATCTTCTCGTTTCTCAAGTCCGCTTTTACTCGGAAACCACTGTTTTTCAAGCTTTCTTCTACATTTTTTACGTAGTCAGCCTGAGCATCGGTAATATTCATGACCGCAACCTGTACCGGCGCCAGCCATGCAGGGAACCTGCCCTCGAAGTGTTCGATCAGAATACCGATAAAGCGCTCGAACGACCCCAGTGTCGCACGGTGCAGCATAACCGGTGTTTTCCGCTCGCCACTCTCATCAACATACTCGGCACCCAGACGACCCGGCATGGAGAAGTCCACCTGAATGGTTCCGCACTGCCAGACACGACCGATACAGTCTTTCAGGGAGAATTCCACCTTAGGACCGTAGAACGCGCCTTCACCTGGCAGCTCTTCCCATGGAAGGCCCGCAGCATCCAGAGCTTCAGCCAAGGCCTTTTCGGCCTTGTCCCAGATTTCATCTGAGCCTACGCGCTGTTCTGGACGGGTAGAGAGTTTGTAGATCAGGCTGTCTTTTTCAAAGCCGAAGTCAGCGTAAACATCATGCAGGAAGTCGATAAAATCGGAGACTTCTGACTGAATCTGATCTTCGGTACAGAAGATATGGCCGTCATCCTGGGTAAATCCACGTACCCGCATAATGCCGTGCAAAGAACCGGAGGCCTCATTACGGTGACAGGAGCCGAATTCTGCCATACGCAGTGGCAGATCACGGTAGCTGCGCAGCCCCTGGTTGAAGATCTGTACGTGGCATGGGCAGTTCATCGGCTTGACCGCCATCACCCGCTCATCACTCTTCAGGGTGAACATGCCTTCGCCAAACTTGGAAGCGTGGCCGGACTTTTCCCACAGAGAGATATCAACAATGGAAGGGGTCTTCACTTCCACATAGTTGCTTTCATGCTGCTTGCGGCGCATGTACTGTTCCAGCGCCTGATAAATGCTCCAGCCATTTGGATGCCAGAACACCATACCCGGAGCCTCTTCCTGCATGTGGAACAGATCCAGTTTCTTGCCGATCTTGCGATGGTCACGCTTTTCGGCTTCTTCCAGACGGTGCAGGTAAGCTTTCAGCTCTTTCTTGTCTGCCCAGGCAGTGCCATAAACACGGGTCAGCATCTCGTTCTTGGAGTCACCACGCCAGTAGGCACCGGCCACACGCATCAGCTTGAAGACTTTCAGCTTACCGGTGGATGGTACGTGCGGGCCACGACACAGGTCTTTCCAGTCACCCTGCTGGTAAACAGAAATCTCTTCGCCTTCCGGCAGATCCTTGATGATCTCGACCTTGTACTTCTCGCCCATAGCATCGAATTCGGCGATAGCGTCTTCACGGGACATCACCACACGCTTGATCGGGGCATCTTCCTTGGTCAGCTCTTCCATACGCTTTTCGATACGGGCGAGGTCTTCCATATTGAAGGCGCGCTCATAGGAGAAGTCGTAATAAAAGCCATCTTCAATCACCGGACCAATAGTTACCTGCGCACCAGGGAATAGATCCTGGGTCGCTTGAGCCAGCAGGTGAGCGGTGGAGTGACGGATCACTTCCAGACCGTCTGCATCACGGGTGGTGATAATGCTCAGGTTGGCATCATTCTCGATAATAAAGCTGGCATCCACCATCTCATCATTAACGCGACCAGCGAGAGTGGCTTTGGCCAGACCTGGGCCAATATCCTGGGCAACTTCGAGAACGGAAACAGACTGGGCAAACTCGCGCTTGCTGCCGTCAGGCAGAGTAATAACAGGCATGTTGAAATGTACCTTCAATCTTTCAGTGGCAATCCAGACCAGGGACTGCATGGGTAAGCAGGATCAGACCATACCAGAGGCTGCCTGCATCAGACTGCACACCTACAGTTGTGTGCCAGCCAATTGGTTAATGATAACGCTCTGACACACGCCCCGCCAGCCCACACCGACGCTTTATCAAGACGAAAAGCGTTACCAAGTGTAGGTCGCGCCTGTTTTTTCCACCGGGTTTTGTAACTGCCAGCCGGCAGGCACCGGTTAACCCTGCAAGAACTCAGAACTTATCTATTCTTACCCACCGGTATCTGACAGGGATTTCACCCATAGACCAGTGAAGGAGACAAGCGCTGCGCAGGGTCTTCGCAAGCCTTGCAGCCATCGCAAGACCATTGAAGAGGAATAAAGGGAACATCATGAGCGTGTTAAAAAAATCACGAGTGTGGATTGCGCCCCTGTCCGTGCTGGCAGCACTGGCCTGGCAGAGCCCAACCCTTCTGGCGGATGATTCTGCCGAGGTGACCAGTAAAGGCGTAGCCCTGAGCGCCGACGCCAATGGCGACCTGCGCCTGCGTATTGATGACTCGCTCCTGAAGAATGCTCCGGACGATCTCCATAACGCTCTGCTGGAAGTGATCCACAACAATGAAACCTATCGGCAGAAGCCCGGCCTGGTAGGCTCGGACGGCAAGGCTCACTATGTTGTGCGTCTCGGGCGCGAAGAAGCCGGCACAGAGCTGGAGCTGAAGCCCGTGTCTCCGGAGACTCCGGCGACCGAACTGGCCTCCATGCTGGCCACCAGCTTCGGCACCCTGATCACTCTCAGCGTGGCTGACACGTTTTACAACGCGAAATCCGGCAATCACTTCGCCGTGGGCTCTCAACCTAAAGACAATCTGCTGACCGACTTTTTCCGTAACCATGTGCGACAGTCGGTGCTGATCTCCTCCATGGCCAACGGCGATGTCATAACATCCGCAGGACAATCCCTGTTGCCGAAAAATACCACCGGCCGTACCAACTGGGATGAGACTCTGCCGTATCTGGGTTCAGCTGCGGCAACCGGCGCTCTGTCTTTTGGCCTGCACTCCAACAAGACGGCCTGGTTTAACAAGCCATCACTGGATGACAACATTGGCCTTTACCATGCCAGCGCCACCACCACAGCACTGGCCACCGCACTGCGCAAAATTAATGAATCGGCACTGAACGACCTCAGCGATCTGGATGAACGCACGGTTTCCCATGCGGCCCGTGCCGCCACAGTGATCGAAAGTGCAGCCGTGATGGCGATCGCCAATGCAGCCTTTGGCTCCGGTCCGGCAGCCGGAAACGGTAAAAGCTGGATCAACAGTGTTATCCCCAACTCCATGGCGATCACTCTGACCTATACCGTTCGGGACCTCGCCTCTGAGCTGTCAGCAGATATTCTTGGCGATAGCATTATGGGCGACTTTGCTGCTGCCGGAGCGATGACTGCGGGCGCAGGGCTTATGCACCTGTGGGCCAACTATACCGGCCACCCTCTGGATGTGACCGCCATGAACTATCAGTCCACCGTCGGCTTTCTCGCCGGTGAGGCAGCCGGTGTCAGCATTGGTTTTGGTCTGCAAAATCTGATCAATGAAAAGATGGAAGGTCAGTCTCAAGACAAGGTGCGTATGGCACGCCTGGGCTCTGCTGCTGCCCTCAGTTTTGCTATGAAGGTCGCAGCATCGCAGGTGGGTTTTGGCCCTGTTGCAAAAATCCTGAACCCTATGGCCGATGGTGTCATCATCACCAACACACTGGATGCGATGCTGACCGTCAAGGACCTGGTGGTTGAACCATGGATTGTCAAACCACTGATGCAGTGGTCCGGCATGGAAAAGGATCAAACCCCAAGCATGCGTCTTGAGTCGTCTTCTATCCGCAGACCACTGCTGGATGTTTGATTGAACCATAAGACACAGCTGTGATACATGCCGGTACAGATTCGCTGTGCCGGCCTCTCTCTCAACAACTAACGCGATAGGCAAAGCCCCGATATCCGTCGATAGGATATCTGATAGAATGGGAGTTTTTGCGCTTACCGGGTATCACAAACGGAATGTCAGCACCGCGCTCCAACACCACAGATTTTCGCCGCCTGTTTCTTGAAGGCATCCCGATGATGGATGTCCGTGCTCCTATCGAATTCAACAAAGGCGCCTTCCCCAACAGTATCAACGCGCCGATCATGAATGATATCGAACGGGCCAAAGTGGGCACCTGCTACAAGCAGAAAGGCCATGAGGAAGCGGTCAAGCTGGGCCACCAGCTAGTACGCGGAAAAGTTCGTGAAGAAAGAACCCAGGGCTGGATTGATTTCGCCACCAACAATCCGGAAGGCTACCTGTATTGCTTCCGTGGTGGTGAACGCTCCCATCTGGCTCAGGCCTGGCTGAAAGAGGCCGGTATTGAGTACCCCCTGGTCACCGGTGGCTACAAGGCCATGCGTACCTGGCTGATTGAATATCTGGAAGAATCCATTGCCGCCTGCCATTTCGTGATTCTGGGTGGCAAAACCGGCACAGGTAAAACCCGTCTGCTGCACAAGTTTCCAGAGCATATTGATCTGGAAGGCATTGCCAACCATCGCGGCTCGAGCTTTGGTCGCCGTGTCGGTGGTCAGCCAAGTCAGATTGATTTTGAGAATAATCTGGCCATCCAATTTCTGCGTTTCCGTGAGCAGGGTCTGAACAGCTTCCTGCTGGAAGATGAAAGCAAGCTGATCGGTCGCTGCAGCCTGCCACAGACACTGAAAGACAAGATGGAACAGGCTCCAATCCTGCTACTGGAAGAGGATCTGGAAACCCGCGTTCAGATTACCTTCGAGGAATATATTGACCAGAACCTGAAAGACAATATTGCCCTGCACGGCGAAGAACTCGGCTTTGAAACCTTTGCTCAGGACCTGATTGCCAGCCTTGGTCGTATTAGCAAGCGCCTGGGAGGCTTACGCCATCAGGAACTGCTCGATATTATGGAACGGGCACTGTCTGATCAGCGCGAACGCGGTGACAGCAGCCTGCATCGGGAATGGATTCGTATTTTGTTAAATGATTACTACGACCCAATGTACGAGTACCAGCTGGGTAACAAACAAGGGCGCATCGTTGCCCGGGGCAACCAGCATGAACTGGCAGAGCAGTTTGCCGCATCCGGCGCCCTAACCAAACTGACAGTGTTGTAAACAGCTCACTCAACCCTTCTGAACAGCGGCGGTCTAACTCATTATTTTGTGGCAGACCGCAGCCATGCTGAACAAGTTTTATTGCACTTACACCAATCTGCTGCATGCCCTGTCCCCCCATCGCCGACGGTGCACACAAACCGATACGACTCCATCGCAAAATCAGCAACCACCCAAACTGACCGGTGAATGGCAAGGCATGCTGTGTGTCTCGACTCAGGAGCAGCCACCAATCCACCAGCTCTGTTATGAAGAGATCATCAACTTCCGTGAAACCGCAAGCCGTTACACCGCCACTGTCAGCAGCCGTCGTATCGACGCACTGACCCGAGGTCCGATTGCCGGACATATCACTCCCGCCACCAGCAACTTTCAATCCCCGGTGAAGCAGGATGATCAGGAAGTGACCTTGTGGATGAATCGCGGCCGTTCTTTCTGGGTCAACCTGGCTGCCTCCGCCCCTGGAACCCTAACTCACACCTCGTATTTCAGCCACTGGCTGCCAGGCAGGGTGTTTAACCTCAAGTGCTGGATGCATCTGAAAAAGAAGCCCTCCTCGGAGGAAATTCGCTAAACCATTCCGTTCTTTCTCTGCTGACTCTACAATCTCTGCTACCTACGATAACAACAATCAAACCAGCAGCAGACCGTCATGACCAGCGACCTATTTAATACCGAGCATGAACGCCGCGGCACTTCCAGCCTGAAATGGGACAAGTACAAAGACCAGGACATCCTGCCTATGTGGGTCGCGGATATGGATTTCCAGTCTCCACCGGAAGTCATCGAAGCGATGCAGGCTAGGGTCGCCCACGGCATCTTCGGCTACACCAATGCGCCGGAGAGCCTGGAGGAAGTGGTTGTTGAGCGGGCTGCCAATCTCTATGACTGGCCCATTCAGCAGGAGTGGCTGGAATGGCTACCAGGCTTGGTTTGCGCTCTAAATATTTGTGTCCGCGCTTATGCTGCTGAGCAGGAGTTTGTGATTTCCCCCTGCCCGGTTTACTACCCCTTCCTGACCGCCCCCGGTCTGGGCAATCGTCAGATGATGCAGATCTTCTGGCGAGAAGATGGCGACAATAACTGGGTGATGGACTGGGACTGGCTGGAAGAAAACATTCACCCGGACACCCGCCTGTTTATGCTCTGCAACCCACAGAATCCCAATGGTCGGGTACTGACTCTGCAAGAACTGGAAAAACTGGAAGACTTCTGTCGTCGTCACAACCTGATTGTCTGCTCTGATGAGGTGCACTGCGATCTCATCCTGGATCGCAACGCTCAGCATATCCCTTACGCCAGCATCAGTGACTTTGCCCGGGATAACTCCATCACCCTGATGTCGCCGTCCAAAACCTTCAACCTGGCCGGACTCGGCTGCGCTTACGCAGTGATTCCGAACCCGGAACTGAAAGCAAAATTCCAGCGCACCCGCAGTGGTATTGTGCCGTCTGCGGACAGCATGATTATGGGTTATGCAGCAGCGGAAGCGGCCTATCGTCAAGGCGAGCCCTGGCGCCAGTCTTTGCTGGAACATCTGCGCAGCAATCATGATCTGCTGATGGAACGTATCAATAACATTCCCGGCCTTTCCATGCGCCCGCATCAGGCAACCTATCTGGCCTGGATTCATTGCGACCTGCCCGGCATTACCAAGCCCCAGCGTTTTTTTGAGGAGAATGGCATTGGCCTCTCACCCGGTGCCCAGTTTGGTGGTCCGGACTATGTACGCCTGAACTTTGGCTGCACCCGACAGACATTAGAAACCGCTCTGCAGCGGATGGAACAGGCTGTCGCCACCCTCTAACCTTTTCAACCCCATAAAAAAGGAGCCCCGAAGGGCTCCTTTCAATCACTAGCAACGCTTGTATTGTAAGCGCTTACACTATCAGGAAGACTGCACGTTAGAACGCGTAGCCCTTTTGCTGGCGTCAACCAGGTTGATAGCTGCAGGCGTCAGGTCATCCTGAAGACGCTTTTGCTCACGCTCTTGTCTCAGCTTTGCGGCATCCAGCTGCTGCTTCTTGCTCAGCTTTGGACGCTTAGGCGTAGACTTTGGCGAGGTCTTAGGAGCCGTCTTAGGTGCAGGCGCAGCAGAAGGCTTGGTCACCGGCTTCTTAACAGGAGTAGCCTTAGGCTTCTTGCCAGCGGTACCAGCGGAAGGCGTACCTTTCGCTTCCAGCTCGGCAATACGCTTCTCCAGCTGCTTCTTCTCAGCCCGCAGACCGGCATTCAGCTTGTTGGCAGAAGTTGCTTTAGACTGAATATCATCCAGACGCTTCTGCAGTTTGTTGGCACGGG
Source organism: Parendozoicomonas haliclonae (assembly GCF_900174585.1). Lineage (GTDB taxonomy): Bacteria > Pseudomonadota > Gammaproteobacteria > Pseudomonadales > Endozoicomonadaceae > Sansalvadorimonas > Sansalvadorimonas haliclonae. The sequence goes on from NZ_FWPT01000003.1 coordinate 113,018, forward strand.
TCTGCTCTTTTACAGCCAGCTTGCGCTGCTCATCAAAGCGCTTTTCCACAGCCGTCAGACGCTCATTCATAGAAGACAGAATCTGGGAAGTTTCTTCGACCTCTTCTTCAGACTCGTCCTCAGACTCCTCACCTTCTTCCATGTCGCTAACATCGCCAGCCAGCATGTAGAAGGAGTTGGCACCAGAGACAGTGCTCTTGGTTTCAGACTCTTCGTCAGAAGACGCTTCAGCAGGATCGTTATCGGTATCCATTTCTGAGTCTTCTTGCTCAGACCCGGAAACCTCTTCCTCTTCGTCGCTCTCGTCTACTTCCATGTCGTCGTCTTCGACCTTGGCCTTGCTCTTCTTGCTGGCCTTCTGAGCCGCTTCCAGAGCAATCGCATTACGCTCCTGAGCAACAATCTGCAGAGCACGGTACTCTTCAATACCCACCATGCTCATCAGAGCCACGGCCAGATCGTTGCAGAGGTTACGGTAGTCTTCAGACTTCTTGCTGGTGGCATCTTCCACACGCAGGAATTTGTACATCGCCTGAATATCTGCGCCAGAGCGGATAGACATAGCCAGCTGCTGCATCAGTGCCTTCTCATAGGTACCGTTCGACTTTTCAGTCTTGGTAGGTATGGCAAATCTCACCTGACCCTGTTCGTTGATGATGATCTTATCCTGATCTTCAAACTTCGCTTTCAGCTCAGCCGCTGTCAGCCCCAGACTCTTCACATAACCAGTGATGAAAGCCTTTGGATCCAGGTATTGACGCTTCTGAGGATTATCCAGAACTGAACGTACCAGGTTTCCGTAAATTACGCTGCGGGCATTCAGAACGCTCGCACGCTCGCCAGTCAGACGCTCACCTTCAATGGCGTTATAAGCGTGCATGGCACTGCGGAAGTAAGTACGGGCAGGCGTGGAGAACTGGCTGTCGCCGGTTTCCTTGGCCGTGGTGTACAGATCCATCAGCATTGGCAGGTTTTCACCCAGCGTATCAACCAGCTGTTCAACATCAGTCTGCTTACGCTTACCGGACACATCATACGGATCGTAAGATGGATCATGGGCAGCAGTGGTAACCAGAATCATACCGATGGCAGGCCAGTCCAGACCACGTTCATGCAGGTACTCACCAATGTTCTGACCACTCAGGGCCGGGTAAGCTTCATTGGCTTCGTCCAGAGTTTTGCCCCGGGCGATCATGTCTTCCTGCAGGTTGTAGTTCAACGTGCGGGCATAGTGCTCCATCACGCTGGTCACCTGTGCATTCAGAGCCTGCTGGGCTTTCAGCTGAGCACCCGCCTTACGCTTACCCTTGGTATCAGGTGTCGCCAGCAGAGTTTTAACGCTGTCGCTGACACTTTCAGCAACTGCGTTGGCCAGTTCCGCGTTCACGTTCGGATTACCGGACAGCTTCTTCAGCAGATCCATCAGCAGTGAACTGTCAGCGAAAGCCTTCTTAACAAGAGGCGTGTGCTGAGTAATAGTCATAGCCTGGTAAATGGCATAGTCAGCACGGATTTCAGAACCCTGGGAGCTGAACGCACCAGTGCCCAGAATCAGAATGGTCAGAGCCTTCACCAGGTTGTCACGGTACTCTTCCTTCACTTTTGTCAGATCACCGTTCCTGCTGTGCAGTGCAGTCAGCGCATCTTCAGTGGCACCAAGAGCCAGCAGAGCCTTGCGGTAAGGGCTGTCTTCAGCAGCGGCCATTTTCAGTACATCAGCAGGAACAGCAGGGGCAGTCCCGGCATGTCTCTTGCTGCCTTTGGTACCAACAAGGGCACGTCTGGCGGCGTTCAGCAGATCGGTTACCGCTTCATCCTTGCCTTTGCCAAAGGTGTTTTGCAGTTCTACCAGCGTGGCTTCGCGATCGCTGAGCTTGGCCGGAGCCGGAGCACAAGGACCAACACGCACGCCGCTCAGCATTTTGCCAAACAGACCTGGGCCGGTGTGAAGATCGACAGGAACCTGATTAACTACGTAGCTGCCGCGACCGAACCAGCCGCTCTTGGCTGGAGCCTGTTGGGCAGGTAACGTAGCAGGCCCGATGCCACCTTGACTTCCAATTTTTGGACTTGCCATATTAATCTCTCCTAAGAGTCTAATGAGCGGCACGAGCCTGCTCGTTTTAAGGAACCTGCTTCAGACGCTCGTGCCACTTGGCGAATTGCAAACCGAAACAGGGTCATCCTCGCAATTGACTCACCCTTAAGAGAGGGGTTCATGACAGCGTGTATAGCCACCCTAACCGTCAGACGACAGTTTTGTTACATTAAGTTTCCGATGTAGCTGCGCAGGGGTTATCAGGCCTGTTATGATGACTTTCCACTGACATCCCTGTTATGAAAATCACACTGTGACAACCACGCCTTTACCCGCTTCCGTAACGCTCGAACCTGTCGGTTTTATCCGTTCCTGCTACCAGGAAAAGTTCGGTATTCCCCGCCAGCCGGGACTGGCCACCAGTGCTCGTGCGGAACTGCATCTGCACGGCCCCTGCAACTGTCCGGAAGCCGTTGTCGGGCTGGATAAGTTCAGCCATATCTGGATTCAGTTTGTCTTTCACCAGACCCAGTCCGAAGGCTGGCGTCCAACAGTACGACCACCGCGTCTTGGTGGTGAAAAGAGACTTGGAGTATTTGCGACCCGATCCACCCATCGCCCTAATCCGCTGGGGTTGTCACTGGTAAAACTGGAAGGCATTCAGCACCGCAAAGGTCAGGTCATTCTGGAACTGTCCGGCATTGATCTTCTGGATGGCACACCAGTGGTGGATATCAAACCTTACCTGCCCTGGGCCGACAGCCAGCCGGAAGCGACGGCAGGCTTTGCTCCCGATGTACCAGTGACCGTACCGGTTCTGTGGACCGAGGACGCCCGCCAGATCAGCGAATCTATCAGCGCCAAAATCGGCCAGCCGTTTCAGCAACTGGTAGAAGAAGTGTTGGGGCAGGACCCGCGCCCGGCCTATCTGAAAAAACGTGACCGGGAAGATTTCGGTGTACTGCTATGGGACTATAACGTGCGCTGGAAAGTACGCCCGGAAGGCTTTGAAGTATTTGCCATTGAACCCGCTCAGGCAGGCAAATAAGCCAGAGACAATCACCGCCTGTCACGCTAAGATCGTGGCAGGCTCATAAAAATAATAACAACTATGAACAAGCATCTCTCTCTGGCCGGTCTCTTGTCATGCTTCGCCCTTATGACCGGCTGCGCCAGCACTCCCACCCAGAACGAAGATGAAGCCGGCGTGTCTTCCTACACCAATCCGGTCGTCAGCTCTGCAAAAGCGGCCGGCCGTGGAATCTACTGGACGTTCGATGAAGGCGCCAAACTCATTATCAAAGGTCTGACCAGCACTCGCGATGCCATTCCCGAAAATGTCCGGGAGACTGGTAGCGAATCTGTCAGCACCACCGTTGATCTGGCGAAAGATGGTGCCCTTTATGGCCTATCTCTGCTGCCCAACGATGTACAGAAGCTGTTGCCCGAAGAGATCGAACAGGCAATCCCTGGTGAAACACCACCGGAAACCACCGCCCTGCCCACTATTCCTGCAGAAGCTGATGCACTGATCTTTGTGATGCGTCCGCACTTTACCGGTGTACTTAATCGCTTTGAGATCTATCTCAACGGTAAGGAGCCGGAAAATCTGGCCGGCTTCACCCAGCACTATGAATATGTGGCCCTGCCGGTGATGGCCGGACGTTATACGATTCACTCCAAAGCCGAGAACTGGTCCAGTGTGGCCGTGCGTATTAATGCCGGCGAGCGTATCTTCCTGGAACAAAAGGCGAGCAAGGGGCTGTTTCTGAGTAACCAGACACTGGTTCAAATCACCCCGCAAAAAGCCAGTGAATATATGGTCTTTACCGAGCCGGGTTCTTTGGTGATTGCCGGACAGGAGATTCCTGGCCAGAGCTATATGGATGAACTGTCTCATCTGGCGGATTACGCCACCCGCAGCAGCGGTAAGCGGCTGGATAAAATGTCTGATCAGGTTGCGGGGCTGTACCAGTCTGTGGCTACCACAGTCACCGGCTCTGATAACGAACAGTCACCTCCCGCCGAATAACGCCCTGCCAGGGTCTGTTGACGTTTTGTGATGCGGCTCAGTGAGACTGGAGCCGCTCACCGCTAGAAAGGCTTGTGAAAATCGTAGCTGCCCTACATTAAGCAAGCCTGACGCAGCGAGGGGCGGCTTCCAGCCTCACCCGAAGGGCTTTCCCGAGAGCTTCCATAGCGTCGTTCCAGCGATTTGAAAGACCACCAGTATTCCTGCATCGCTGCGCCTAGCGCTGAAAACTCTCGGGAAAGCTGAGCGCGATCACAAAACGTCAACAGACCCTAGACCGAAGTGGTAAACTGCGCTTCTTTTTACCACTTCTATGACACCGCTATGATCGTGCCCTGGCAACAACTGGAACAAGATACCCTGCTCAACCTTATCACCGAGTTTGTCACCCGTAATGGTACTGATAATGGTGATGATACTGAGCTGAACACCCGGGTCAGCCAGGTGATGGAGCAACTTCGCCGGGGCGATGCCTTGATTGTCTGGGATGATATGACCGAGTCGGCCAATATTGTTCCAGCAGGCAATATTGGTATTGCCTGAACCTGGAGAGAAGAGACTGGTTACTGCTCCTGACAACAAGCTAAAGAAACAGTAACCAGTTTGAGACGTTTAAATATTGCAGCGCCTTAGCTGTTCACCATATTCACCCGCCCGCCAGTGAACCTTCTTGGCAACATTCAACAACCAGGCCTTTTTCTTATGGGTGCCGCGCGCATAGCCACCCCAGCCCTCGTGATAATTCAGATAAAGATGATCAGCCCGCCACAGGGACACACCATTCTTGGCACGGGACTTATTGGTATACCAGCCAATAAAGTCGATGGCATCTTCAAAATCATCACGGGATGAGAACCAGCCGCCAGCTTCTCTCACATAGACATCCCAAGTGCCATCCAGTGCCTGGGCATAACCATAAGCCGTGCTTGGGCGCCCCAGGGGGACAAACAGAAACCATTCAAACGCCGGCTTGGCATCGTGTCGATAGCTCGACTCCTGATACATCATCGCCATCATCACCTGAATCGGTGTTCCCCAGCGCTCATTCGCCTTCTGGGCGGCACGATGCCAGGACGGCTTCTCCTTGAAGATGGAACAGAGATTATGGGGTTTAGCCGGCGGTGCAGTGGATGCACAACCGGCCAGAAACAAGGCTATGAACAGGACTGTACACAGTCTTCTCACACGCTCACTCCGTTTTCTTTTAACAGGGCAATAAAGGCGTCTTCATCCAGTACCGCAATTCCCAGCCCTTGCGCTTTAGTCAGTTTAGAACCGGCCTTCTCACCGGCCACCAGGCCTGCGGATTTGGCCGAAACCGAACCTGCCACCTTGGCACCTAACTGTTGGAGATAGGCCTTACCCTGATCACGGGTCATCGCGGACAGGGTTCCGGTCAGCACCCAGGTCTGACCAGCCAGAGGCAACTCTGCAGCATCAGCCACCGGGGCTTCCAGCACCTCCCAGCGCACACCCACCTGCAACAGCTGTTCAATCACTTCCCGGTTATGGGGCTGACGGAAGAACAGAGCAATATGATGCGCAACAATCGGGCCGACATCATCCACTTCCAGCAGAGCATCTTCATCGGCATCCATCAGTGGTGTCAGATCCCGGAAGTAGCTTGCCAGACCGGCAGCGGTCGCTTCGCCCACTTCCCGAATACCCAGCGAGTAAATAAACCGGGCCAGGGTTGTGTTTTTGCTTTTATCCAACGCATCCAGAAGATTGGCGGCTGACTTTTCACCCATGCGCTCCATACGCACCAACTGTTCATGCTTGATGCGAAACAGATCAGCCATGGTAGTGACCAGTTCCTTATCAACCAGTTGCTCCACCAGCTTGTCGCCCAGGCCATCCACATCCAGTGCTTTACGGGAGGCAAAGTGCTTGATGGCTTCTTTACGCTGCGCCCGACAGAACAGACCGCCAGTACAACGGGCAACTGCTTCTTCAGCAGTACGTTCAATCTCGGACTGGCAAACCGGACACTGCTTTGGCATCTCAATCGCTTTGGCAGTATCCGGACGACGCTCTTCTACTACCCGCACCACCTGAGGAATCACATCCCCGGCCCGGCGAACAATAACGGTATCCCCGACCTGCACCCCCAGACGCTCCACTTCATCCATATTATGAAGTGTGGCATTACTAACCGTGACGCCTCCGACAAACACTGGCTTTAATCGTGCAACTGGGGTAACTGCACCGGTACGGCCTACCTGAAAATCAACACCCAGTAGCTCAGTCATCTCTTCCTGGGCAGGAAATTTACGGGCAATGGCCCAGCGCGGTGCACGCGCTACGAAACCCAGCTCACGCTGCAGTGCGAAGCTGTTGACCTTGTAGACAATGCCATCTATCTCGTACGGCAGGCTGTTACGCTTGTCAGCCATTTGGCTGTAATAGTCCACGCAGCCCTGCACACCTTTAACAACCCGCATCTCCGGGTTGATCTTCAGACCCCAGGTCTTAAACAGTTCCAGCGTGGCAGCATGTTCAGCAGGAAGCTCACCGCCTTCAACAATACCGGCGCTGTAGCAGCACATTTCCAGAGGTCGTTTAGCGGTAATACGGGAATCCAGCTGACGCAGACTGCCGGCCGCGGCATTACGCGGATTTACAAAGGTCTTTTCACCCTTCTTGCGGGCTTCGTCGTTTAAACGCTCAAAGCCGGCACGGGGCATATAGATTTCCCCACGCACTTCCAGACGACGGGGCCAGCCTTCACCCAAAAGCCGCAGGGGAATGGAAGGAATGGTCCGCACATTCAGGGTGATATCTTCACCGGTGGTACCATCACCACGGGTGGCGCCACGAACCAGCTCACCATTCTCATACAGCAGGCTGACGGCAATACCATCCAGCTTCGGTTCGCAGGCGTATTCAATCTCAGCAGATGATTTCAGACGATCCGAGATGCGACGATTAAAGTCAGACAGCTCTTCATCACTGAAGGCATTATCCAGCGACAACATCGGCATTTCATGACGCACCTGCTGAAAACTGCCCAGTGGCGCCCCACCCACACGCTGGGTGGGCGAGTCTGCTGTTACCAGTGCAGGATGATCGGCTTCCAGTGCCTGCAACTCGCGCATCAGCCGGTCGTATTCACTGTCCGGAATACTCGGCTCATCCAGAACATAATACTTGTAGTTGTGCTGACGAATCTGCTGACGTAGCACATCTATCTGTTCAGCTGCCTCTTTGGCATCCGTCTTCACTGGCTCAGGTTCACCAAACAGGCTGCTTTGAGCATTGTCGGAATCAACGGCAGAAGGGCGGTTCGTTTTGGACATAGCGGAAGACCAGAAAAAAGAAAGCTCCGGCAAACACATTCGCGTGCCTGCCGAAGCCAGGGAGACAATAAACTGAGGGCATCAGGCCCGTGCCGGAGCCTTCCGGCGAGGCGCAAGGTGACGACGCTCATAATCGCAGATACGCTGGCGGTAATGTTCCAGCGTCTGCGCAGTCAGCACACTGTGCTGCTCATCTTTCAGGGAACCGCCCATCTCCCGGGACAGGTTATGGACGCATTCCACCATAATCCGGAAAGCCTGATGCGGTTCAGCCGGCCCTGGCAGCCCCAGGAAGAAGCTGAGCACCGGTGTATAGCTGTTTTCCATAGAACGCAGATTAAACGTACCCGGCTCAACACCGTTGGCAACACTGAACAACACCTGTCCGGTACCATCTTCCTGTACATGACGGTGGAAAATATTCAGATCACCAAAACGTAAACCTTCACTCTGGAAGAAGTGCAACAGACGGTCACCGGTAAACGGTGCATCTTTGGGAGCGACAACATTAATAACCAGCACCTCTTCTTTGGGTGTGGTCAGCTCTTCTTTCTCACTGATGATCTGATCTTCATCCAGTTCAACAGCAAAGCTATCTTCGTCGTGAACAACAGGCTCGTCATGCTTTGCAGCCGCAAAACTGCGCTTTGGCGCTACAGGCTCGGCAACCGGCTCACGAACCGGAGTGCGGATATCATCCACTTCAATCTTTAACACCGGTTCTGGCAGAGGCTCATCAATAATGGGCTCATCCAGTTCCATCAGCGTAGGCACCGGCTCATCCAGTTCAAGAGCCTGCTGTCCCTGATCGGACCAGCCACGTTCCCGACCGGTTGTTAAGGCTTCAGGCTGGGCCGGTTCAACGACAGGGGCGACCTGTACTTCGGCAGCCGCTGCCTGAACAACGTCTTCTTTCCGAGGAGAAGGTGTAACCGGCTTTCGTGCTGACTGTGACACAGATGGCGCAACCGTACGTGGCGCTGAAACAACACCGGCCAGAGGATCCTCACCCTCATCATCACCGAGGAAGGGTTCAGCACGCTCACGCTCGTGATTCTTACGTTCGGCTGCAGCATTTTTGGCAGGCGCAGCAGCAACCGGCTCGGCTTCAGAACGATGACCTGCAGCGCCCAGGACCCGCGCTCCGCCATTCGGCAACTCACTGCCATAATCAGCTTCGTGACCATGTACATCTTCAAGCCCGAAATTCAGCTCGTTCGCCCGACGCCTTGACAGCCAGATACGGCGTAATCCATCCGCCAGTACACCCAGCACTACCAGGACGCCCAGAATGACCAACCAGTCGCGCAAATTCATCTCCATGGGTCTATGCCAACCTGATGTTCCATCTCAGAGCCCGAGAAAGCTCCGCTCTTTCTTCCAAATACCGCTGTCTCTACCAATACAGCCGTGGTTAAAAAATTCCTGCACGAGAAATAGCAGTATCTTTTGCAAAACACGTCACAAAATACTTAATACTATCTCGCTTATGCCATAAATTACCACGGACTGCCGAGCAGGAACATTGCCCTGCAACATATTAACAGCGGCAGCTTTGCCCTGCTGACAATCTGAGCAGGGCCGGGCAATTCACCCGTTACAGGGCAGCCATGGCTGCGGCCTGTTCAATATCTACCGATACCGGACGGGAAACGCCCGGTTCATGCATGGTCACACCGATCAATTGATTCGCAGCTTCCATGGCAATCTTGTTGTGGGAGATATAAATAAACTGCACCTTGGCAGACATCTCTTCCACCATCCGCGCGTACCGGCCTACGTTGGCATCATCCAGTGGTGCGTCAACCTCATCCAGCATACAGAAAGGTGACGGATTCAACTGGAAGATCGCAAACACCAGTGCAATCGCCGTCAACGCCTTTTCACCACCAGACAACAGATGAATAGTACTGTTCTTCTTGCCCGGAGGCTGGGCCATGATGGTCACACCGGTATCCAGCAGATCATCACCGGTCAGCTGCAGATAAGCCTGACCACCGCCAAACACTTTCGGGAACAGCTCACGCAGGCCACTATCGACCCGATCAAAGGTCGCCTTAAAGCGACTGCGGGTCTCTTTATCAATACGACGGATCGCGTTTTCCAGAGTAGACAACGCTTCCCGCAGATCTTCATCCTGCGCATCGAGATAGCGCTTACGCTCGGACTGCTGATCGTACTCTTCAATCGCCGCCAGGTTGATCGCACCCAGACGCTGAATCTTGGCTTCCAGTCGTTGCAGCTCTTCTTCCCACACTGACTCGGTCGCATCTTCCGGCAGGTTATTGCAGACGGTTTCCAGATCGTAACCATCATCCTGCAACTGTTCCTGCAGGGTGGTTTTACGCACCTGCAGAGTCTGCCAATCCATCCGCAGCTTTTCCAGACGTTCACGAATAGCCTGAGCTTCCTGTTCGGCACCGGAACGGTTGCGCTCAAAATCACGCAGCGCATGTTCAACGCTTTCCAGCTGCCGACGGGCTTCACTCATCTCTTCTTCGATTTCCAGACGGCGGTCGAGCAACTCTTCCAGCTCCATCTGCAGATCATCGGTCGGCTCATCGCTGTCCGCCAACGCCAGACGCAATTGCTCCAGTCGCTCCTGACTGCGCTCACCCTGCCCTTGCAGACGGGCAATGCCCTGCACCAGGGACTCACGACGGCTGTCCAGCGTTTGCTTACGCAAGGCCAGCTGGTGCGCCATATCTTTACTGTGACGGGCCATCTGACGGATACGTTCCAGCTCGGCACGTACCTCATCCCGCTCCATCAATAATTCTTCGCGGCGACCTTCATCTTCTTCCATCCGGTCGAGGGCTTCCTGCAGACGCAGGCGGGACTCGGACAGGTTTTCCTGTTCCATACGCCCCTGCTCTTCCGCTTCCTGAACCTCTTCCAGCAAACGGTTACGACGAAGACCTTCCTGTTCCTGCTTAACCTGTCGGGCACCGAGATCGGCACGTAGTTCGCTCTGACGCGCGACAACAGAAGTCAGTTGTCGCTGACTTTCATCACGATCCTGTTCCAGCTGTTCGACCTGATCACGGGCATCCTGCAGGGAATCGGAGCACTGCTGTTCCTTCTCAACCAGAACGGCAATATTCTCAGTCAGGGTTTCCAGCTCCTGCTGGCGAGCCAGCACCCCGGCCCCCGCATCTTTCTCTTTAGCGACGCGCAACCAGTCACGCCCCAGCCAGATACCATCACGGGTAATAATGGATTCACCGGGCGCAAGATTGCCACGCAGACCAAGCGCCTGATCCAGTGAATCGGCAGCATAAATGCCAACCAACAGATCACCGGTTCCCTGAGCATAATCTCCCAGCCATGGCAGCTGGCCGGGTTGTTGGCTAACAGTGCCCAGGTTATTGGACAAGAAGGAAAGACTGGCCTTTTCCAGATCACCAAGACCGCTGGCAATATCATCCAGACCATCAACACAGACAGCCTGCAGGGTATCACCCAGTACGGTTTCAACCGCGGTTTCCCAACCGCCAGAAACCTGCAACTGTTCAGCCAGACGCGGGTTATTGGCCAGACCTTTTTGCTGCAACCAGTGCAGACCGCCTTCGCCCTGGTCCAGCGCGGCCTGTTGCAGCGCTTCCAGGGAGGCATGACGACCACGGGATTCATTCAACAGACGACTGCAGGCCGAACGTTCCTGATCAAGGGTGGTAATGCTCTGACGATTTTCACGAATACTGTCGAGAATCGTTTCATGCTGCATCTGCAGCTCTTCGGCCTGGAATTCCAGCTCCGCCAGCTCTTCATGCAGCGGCTCCAGCTCTTCATCCTGACCGGCAGCCTGTAGCTCAGCCAGTTCTTCTTTCTGACGCTGCAGACGTTCACTCATCCGATCCAGCGCCAATTCAAGATGCTGGATACGGGACTGTTCGACTTCTGCTACACGACGAGGTTCGCTGGACTGCTGGGTAAAGCTGTCCCAGTTCTGCTGCCAGCGATGCATGTTCTCTTCGGCAGCCGCCAGGGCATCGGCCTGATCATCTTCACCGGCCTGCGCCAGTTCCAGCTCTGGTTCAATACCCAGAAGCTCTTCTTCCAGATCAGCCAGCTGCTGCTGATCGGACTCCAGATGCTGACGGGTTTCCTGCCAGGACTGCTCGGCTTCTGCCAGATCACGGGTCAACTGTCCGGCACGTTCCCGGCGATGGGTAATCGTCTGTTCCAGACGGGTAATTTCATTACCGGTGGAATAGAAACGCCCCTGAACCGCCTGAAAGGCATCGCCCAGATCAATCTGCTGTTGGCGCAGCTTTTCAATATCGGTATCACTGGAACGCTGGCGGGCAATCGCTGCTTCCAGCTGAATCTCGAATTCACGAATCGCAGAAGCCTGGGATTCCGCCCCCTGGTTTACTGTCTGCCAGCGCAAAGCATGGAGCTGCGCCTTCTTCAGGCGCTCATCCTGCTTGTACTCTTTGTAGCGAGCAGCCGCTTCTGCCTGACGCTTCAGATGAGAGAGCTGGCGTTCCAGTTCATCTCGCAGGTCAGTCAGACGTTCCAGGTTTTCATTAGTACGGCGGATACGGTTTTCAGTTTCCCGACGACGTTCCTTATAACGGGAGATACCCGCGGCCTCTTCAATAAAGACCCGCAGCTCTTCCGGTTTGGATTCAATCAGGTTGGAAACCGTACCCTGGGAAATAATCGAATAGCTTCGCGGCCCCAAACCACTGCCAAGAAAGATATCCATAATATCTTTCCGGCGACATTTGCTGCCGTTCAGGAAATAGGTGTTCTGGGAATCACTGGTCAGGCGGCGCTTGATAGAAATTTCATTAAACGCAGCATATTCGCCGGTCACCCGCCCTTCGGTATTATCAAAGATCAGCTCAACCTGGGCGTGACTGGCCGGCTTACGGGAGTTGGAACCTTTGAAGATAACGTCGGTAATGGATTCGCCACGGAGATTTTTGGCAGAAGATTCCCCCATAACCCAGCGTACGGCATCGATAATATTAGATTTACCGCAACCATTAGGCCCGACAACACCACACATGTTGCTGGGGAAATAGACGGTGGTCGGGTCCACAAATGATTTGAACCCGGCCAGCTTGATACATTTAAGACGCATCGAGTCCTTATTAATCCTGTTCCGTGACAGTCGTTAACGTTATGCCGTCTGGCTGTCAGCACCGAATCCCTGGTGCCTCGATCGTTGCCTGCCTGGCCTCCCGCCATTGGGTCAGCACACCGAAAGAGCTCCCAAATGACGTAGGTGCAGCCATTACATAGAGATTCTCTATTGTAAAGCCACACCTACCATTAAAACAGGGGTGACTTCCGAAATGCAACTCCCGGAAGTCATGGTCGATTGTCTGCGCCTCTGGCCGGGGTTAGGCATCATCCGCAGAAATCACCAGCGGACGACTCTTGTCACTGCCTACTTCCACATTTTTGATGCGGGTTTCAAAGTCCGGATTCATCACATCACCGGTCAGAGAGAGGCGGGCGACTACATCGACCTGCTCATGGCTGGTCAGAGTCGTGCCTTCCATCATGACCTGACTGTCATCCAGCACAACATCCCGGGGCAGATCAGCGACAGACAGAGGAACAATCGCGATAGGCATCGGGGCATCCGCTGAACGCGCATAGACAAAGACCCGGGCCGAAGCTGGGAGTTCCCCCAGAGCCTTATCCAGCGATACATGCACAGAAACACGGGATTCGGACAAACCACCATCGGCAGCTTCACCGGACATTCCCATTTCCATACGGGCGGTGCGAATACCGGTCATCAGTGCATCACGTCCAACAGGATCAGCCGTCAAAGGCAGCAGACGTTCCCAAGCACGAATCGCGCCCTGATAGTCCTTCGCCTCAAACGCAGCAATACCGGCCAGGCTCAATGCCGTGGTGTGGTCAGGTTCGATTGCCAGCGCCTGTTTGATCAAGGCCTGAATACGGTCGGTCATTTTTGAGCCGCCGGCAATATAAAGCGCTTCCGCAAGACGGCTGACAGGTTCTGCCTGCTGACCGCGAGTCTGACGCACCACTTCTTCAAAAGCGGCAATCGCCCGGACATAATCACCACGACTCATATAGGTACCCGCCAGCATATAGCGGGACTGATAGTCTTCAGGCCATTGGTTGACCACAGACTCCAGCGCAGAAACGGCCTGCTCTGCATCGCTCATGGTGTAGATCTTGCGAATCTCTTCCTGATGACGCACCTGATCACTGCCACCCAGCTGAAAGTACAGGCCAATGGTCAGCACCGGAATCAACGCAGCCATGACTACCGGGATAGCACGATTGCTGCGCTCTTTCTGTTCCCGATCGGTGCCGACTTCTGCCAGCAGGCGACGCTCCAGCTCATTGCGGAGTACCGGATATTCACTCTCGGACACTGTGCCAGCATTTTTGCGCTCTTCCAGATCTTCCAGCTGACCACGGAGAACCTCAAGATTGATTTCATCCTGATCAAGCTCATCACCCGCCAGCGGGTTACGTTGATAGTGCCGCAGCGGCAACAGGACAAACAGAATGGCAAGCAGAATCAGGGCACCAGCTGCAATCCAAAACATCATTATGACTCCTTACTCCGCCCGTGCTCTTTACCCAGCAGCTGATTCAGTCGCTCACGCTCCTCATCACTCAGCTCGGTGACAACAGCAGGCCCGGTCGAACGGGAACGTCTGATCACCACCAGCAGCACAACAAAACCAATCAAGACAAACAGAAACGGTCCCAGCCACAGCCAAAGGGTCTTACCCTCCATACGCGGCTTGTAGAGCACGAACTCGCCATAGCGATCGACCATAAAATCAACAATCTGTTCATCGGTCTGGCCGGCCTGCAGTTTTTCATAGATCACACCGCGCAGGTCGTTGGCAATCGGGGCATTGGAATCACCAATACTCTGACCATCACACTTGGGGCAGCGCAGCTCTTTGCCCAGAGTGTAATAACGTTCCTGCTGCTCCGGGTTCTCAAAGGTCCAGGTATCAATAGCAGCTTGAGAAGGCACTGCCACCATAAACGTTAGTGCGACAGCACTTAAGAAAGACGACAACCAACGCATTATTGTCCGCCTCCGTGCTCTACCTTTAGCTCTGCCAGCAGAGGTTGAAAGGTATTTTTCCAGACCCGCTCGTTCAGCTCGCCTTCATGCTTGTAGCGAATCACACCCTTGTCATCGACCAGAAAGGTTTCCGGCGCTCCGCGCACGCCCAGATCAATACCCAGACGTCCAACCTTGTCGACAAAAGTAGTGGTATAAGGATCACCGAGATCAGCCAGCCACTTCTCAGCCTTGGCCTCGTCATCCTTGTAGTTCATACCGAAGATCACTACGCCCTGCTTGCCCAACTCCATAAAATAAGGGTGCTCGACATAGCAGGTTGGGCACCAGGTCGCCCAGACATTAACCAGTGAGATCTGACCCTGCAGGTCTTTCTCAGTCATCATCTCGCCATCCTGCCCCAGAACTGGCAGTTCAAAGGCCGGGAAGGGTTTGGATATCAGTGCAGATGGAATCGATTCATCCCGCCCCAGACTTCCGTAGAACAGAGCGCCCAGAGCAAGAACCAGAATCAGCGGGAGAACCATTAATAGACGTTTCATTATCTGACTCTCCCTAGCCGGCAACCGGTTCAGCATTAACGGCAGCTGTCTTACGACGGCGAACCGGCATGCGGTAACGGCGATCCATGGCCGCCAGCAAACCACCAACCGTCATGAAGATACCGCCCAGCCAGATCCAGCGAACAAACGCCTTAATCTGAATCCGTACAGCCCAGGCACCATTGCCGAGATTCTCACCCAGTGCCGCATACAGATCACGGAAAAGGCCGGGATCGATGGCAGCGTCTGTCATGACCGAGCCGGCAACGTTATAGGCCCGCTTTTCCGGATGCAGCGTGGCGATTTGACGACCATCCTGATAAACCGTCAGCGTACCGTAGTCGGACATGTAGTTAGGGCCGCGCTGCTTCTCGACACCGGCAAAGACAAACTCATAGCCTTGCAGTGCGATACGATCACCCGGTGCCATACGCAGATCTTTTTCTACGCTGTACAGGGACACCATCAGCACGCCGACCATGGTCACTGCCAGACCGATATGGGCCAGATGCATACCCCAGACATTACGGGGAATCATCTTCAGACCTTCAACCAGAGAAGCCTTGTTCTTACAGCGGTTCAAAATAGCTTTCGCAGAAGCCAGAACGACCCAGAACACCAGCGCCATAACAATAAAGACACGTGGCTGGAATCCATCGCTGTAAATAAACGACATCACCAGACCACCGGCGACAGACACCAGGGCAACCCAACGCAGCTGTTGAACCAGATATTCTGCGGCACCTGTCTTCCAGCGCGCCACGACACCAACACCCAGGGCCAGCGCCAGCAGCAAACTCATCGGTACAAAGGAAGCATTGAAGAACGGCGGGCCCACCGAGATCTTGCCCATGCCCAGCGCATCGATAAACAACGGATAAAGGGTACCCAGCAGCACCATCGCGCAGGCGGCAACCAGGATCACGTTATTGATCAGCAGGAAGACTTCCAGAGACAGACCGCCAAAGCCGCGCTCACTTTTCACCACCGGGGCACGCAAAGCAAACAGCAGCAGAGAGGCTCCTACCACAACAATCAGGAAGGCCAGAATAAATGCGCCTCGTGCCGGATCAGCAGCAAACGAGTGTACCGATGTCAGAACCCCGGAACGGACCAGGAAGGTACCCAGCAAACTCAGGGAGAAAGCACTGATAGCCAACAGCACTGTCCAACTCTTGAACAGACCACGCTTTTCAGAGACTGCGAGGGAATGCATCAGTGCCGTGCCCACCAGCCATGGCATAAAGGAAGCATTCTCGACCGGATCCCAGAACCACCAGCCGCCCCAGCCCAGCTCGTAATAAGCCCACCAGCTGCCCAGCGCGATACCCAGGGTCAGGAACACCCAGGCGACAATGGTCCAAGGTCGGCTCCAGCGAGCCCAGGCTGCGTCAAGACGTCCACCCAGCAGCGCCGCAATCGCGAATGCAAAGGCCACAGAAAAACCAACATAACCCATGTACAGCATGGGTGGATGAACAATCAGGCCAAAGTCCTGCAGCAGCGGATTCAAGTCGCTGCCATCAGTCGGCGCATAAGGCAAAATGCGCTCAAAAGGGTTGGACGTCAGCAGGGTGAACAGCAGGAAACCAATGCTGATCAAACCCATGACCGACAGCACCCGGGCAACCACAATCCGTGGTAGACCGCGGGAGAAAATGGCGACCGCCAGCGTCCAGCTACACAGAGTCAAAGCCCAAAGCAGCAGGGAGCCTTCGTGCGCTCCCCAGACGGCGCTGATCTTGTATTGTATTGGCAGCTGACTGTTGGAGTTATTCGCCACGTAGGCGACAGAGAAATCATCAACAACAAATGCGTGGGTCAGCACCAGATAAGACAGCAGGATAAAGACAAACTGACCGGCCGCAAGCGGCTTGGCCAGAGCCTGCCAGCCCCGGTGTCCGGTATAGGTACCGATCAGTGGAAGCGTGCCCAGCAGAATCGCCAGACACAGGGAGATTATCAGGGCAACCTGACCAAGTTCAGGAATCATCAGCTACCCTCACCTGTCGCCTGAGGGTAAGAGTAACCACCCTCTTTCTTTTCATAGCCTGGGGTACCACCCGGATGGGCCTTATCCAAAGCATCCTGAACTTCCGGCGGCATATAGTTTTCATCGTGCTTGGCCAGCACTTCGGAGGCGACAAACACGCCATTCTTGTTCAGCTCACCCAGCGCGACAACGCCCTGCCCTTCACGGAACAGATCGGGGAGGATGCCATCATATTGAACGGTGGCCATACCTTCGCCGTCAGTGATATCAAAGTGCACCAGCAGGCTGTTCGGATCACGCTTCACGGTTCCGGCCACAACCAGGCCACCACCACGAATTCGCTTGCCAACCGGGGCTTCTCCGGACTGCATCTGCGCCGGGGAATAATAAAGATTAATATTTTCCTGCAGGGCGGTCAGTGCAAGACCAATGGCAATACCCACCCCACACAATACAAATACCAGCAACATCAGGCGCTGTTTACGGACTGCTTTCATTCTTTATGCACCTCTTATTGCTTACTCTGCTGCACGCGCTCTCGGCGTGCCCGGCGCTGGATATCAGCCGCCACAGCACGGTTCTGGCGCAAAGGTGTCAGCAGGTTCCAGGCAAGAACTATCATCCCCAGCCCATAACACGCCCAGACGTACGGACCGTGGCCATCCATGGAGATCAGAGCATTCAGGTCTTCAAAATACATTCAGGAATTCGCCCCCAGAAGATGGCGTACCCACTTGGTACGCTGTTCACGGCTAAGAATCTCCGCCCGGATACGTAGCAGGAAAACAAACAGGCAGAACAGATAAAAGCCGGCAATGGACATCAGCAATGGAATCAGCATCTCCATTGCCATGGTGGATTCTTCGGTAATACGGATGGTTGAGCCCTGATGCAGGGTGTTCCACCACTCCACGGAGTATTTGATGATGGGAATATTAACCACACCAACCATGGCCAGAATGGCACAGGCCCGGGATGCAGTCTCCCGGCTGTCGAACGCTTCGCGGAGGGCAATCAAACCAAAATACAGGAACAGCAGGATCAGCATGGAAGTCAGGCGCGCATCCCACACCCACCAGGTTCCCCAGGTCGGCTTACCCCAGATGGCACCGGTCACCAAAGCGAGGGCACAGAAGGACGCACCAATCGGCGCCAGACAGCTTACCGCCATATCGGCCAGTTTGATTTTCCAGATAAAACCGATGCTGGCAGCGACCGCAAGCCCGACATAAACCGTCATCGCCAGTGAAGCAGAAGGCACGTGCAGGAAAATAATCCGGTAGCTGTTGCCCTGTAGATAATCCGGCTGGGTGAACAATAATCCCCAGGTCAGACCGCCAGCAACCAGGACCAGCGCGAGCACGCCCACCCAGGGCAAAATTTTGCCACTGAAATCATAAAACCATTTCGGTGATGCCATGCGGTGAAAATAAGTCCACTTCATTACTGGCCCGCTTACCCCTGCTAAGTATTTTTCGCTATTCTAAAGTTTTACGCTTTTGAGTCCAGACAGAACCAATAGGTATAAACCCTAAGAATTATCTCATTGACTTCGATCAAACCCGCCATCATCCGCTGACACTCACCCGTAATGAGGCTCCAATCGCCAGCGGTGCAAACGTCACGCCGAGCACCACCAGCACCCCCTGCCACATCAAATGGGCATGCCAGGGCAGTTCATTAACCGCCGCGTCTATCGCCCCCGTCCCCAGAATCAACACCGGAATATAGAGGGGAAGTGTCAGCAGTGAAAGCAGGATGCCGCCCTTGCGCAACCCAACGGTCAGACCGGCACCAATGGCACCGATCAGGCTCAGCATCGGGGTACCCAGCAGCAGAGTCATCACCACGGCAGGCAAAGCCTGGGAAGGCAAACCAAACATGACCGCAATCACCGGTGCCAGCAAAGTAATAGGAAGGCCAGTGACCAGCCAGTGGGCCAGCACCTTGGTCATCGCCACCATCCACAAGGGTGTGGGACTTAACATTAATTGTTCCAGCGAGCCGTCTTCGTAATCCGAGCGGAACAGACTGTCCATCGCCAGCAGATTGGCCAGCAGCGCCGACACCCAGACCACGCCACCACCCATAATCAGCAGCACATCTGAAGACGGGCCGACGCCGAGAGGAAACAGAGAGGCCACCAGCAGGAAAAACACCAGCGGGTTAATCAGGTCACCCCGGTTACGAAATGCCAGTTGCAAATCACGCTTGAGAATAACGCCCAGCCCGGCCGAGAGACTCATACTCCACCTCCCAGTACCAGCTGATGGAAGCCATCATAATTGAGAGACATTTCATGGTGAGTGGTCATCATCACCATGCCACCACTCTTTGCATGGTCAACCAAGAGTTGCTCGAGTTCAGCGACGCCCTGCTTATCAATAGCAGTGAAGGGTTCATCCAGAATCCAGAGGGGCTGACGGGCCAAAAACAGGCGGGCCAGAGCCACACGGCGGTTCTGACCGGCAGAGAGCTGATAACAGGGAATATCTTCAAACCCTGCCAGTTTGACCTTTTCCAGTGCCGACCAGATTTCCTCACGGCTCAGATCATTACGGTGCAGGCCCATGGCCCAGCGCAGATTCTCCTCGGCGGTCATAGTGGATTTCACACCCAGCAGGTGGCCCATATAGAGAAGTGCGGCATGAAATTCAGGGCGCACATCGGCCACAGGCTGCCCGCGCCAGAACACCTCACCGGTAAAATCCAGCGACAGCCCGGCAACCACGCGCATTAATGTGGTTTTACCTGAACCGTTGGGACCGGTGATCTGAAGAATTTCACCGCTATTGAGGGAGAAGGCCAGCGAACGAAACAGACAACGCTCATCCCGTTCACAGGTTAATTCGGAGACAGACAGACCAGGGTTTTGCGACAAACCGTTATTCCAGACCAGTTAAAAATCACGGGTACTATATTACGGTTTCAATCACTTTTGTATGTAGAAAGACGTGTTACGCCGTGACAAAACTGCCACGGGTCATGGCATTGGTGAATACCGCACCGCAGGGAAGGTTTACGGAAGATGGCTGCTGAGAATCGGAGCACGCTCAGGCTGGTCACGAAACTGCACCGGCAGATCTTGCGCCAGCCAGGAGAAATAGCCATCCCGGTAGTAGTACACATGGGTGTACCCCCAGGCTCTGGCCATAAATACTCCTAATGCGCCGCGCATGGTGTGAGGGCCATCACTATACAGCACTATCGGCTGGCTGCGCTCAACAAATCCCTCATGCCGCAACAGCTTGAAGGTTGAGCGCAACCCAAAGTGGCGCGCTCCAACAATGTGCCCCCAGTTCCACTTTTCACGACGGCGTACGTCGATAAACATGGCGCCCTGCTCATAGAGGATTTGAGCTTCAGCGGTTGTGACGGTGACAGCACCGTCTATGTCCTGTGGAGCTTCTGTAGCCTGCACTTTTAAAGTCAGGCCACAGCAGATCGACAGCACAGCAAGCAAACGACAGATATTGTTCATCACACTCTCCGGTCGTTTACTTCCAGCTCTGCAGACGTCCACGAAGACGCAAAGCCGCCTGACTGTGAATCTGACTGACACGAGACTCACTGACCCCCAGCAGCTTGCCAATCTCTTTCAGGTTCAGCTCTTTATCGTAATAAAGTGTCAGTACCAGCTGCTCACGTTCCGGCAGAGTTTTGATCGCATTGAGCAAGGCATTGCGGAATTTTTCATCCTGTAAGTCGGCGTCCGGACGGTCACCCTCACCACTACGCTGCAGGCGGGACTCTTCACTGTCGAACATATCCTCAAAGCTGAACAGACGACAGCCTTTAAGATCCTTGACCATATTGAAGTATTCATCCAGCGTGACATTCAGCTCGGCCGCTACCTCAGCGTCTCTGGCATCCCGACCGACTCTGGCCTCTACGATCTGAATCGCTTCATTCACCCGGCGGGAATTTCGATAGACCGAACGTGGTCCCCAATCGCCCCGACGAATCTCATCCAGCATCGCACCACGAATACGGATACCGGCAAAGGTTTCAAAGCTGGCACCTTTGGAAGCATCATATTTACCAGCTGCTTCCAGCAGGCCAACCATTCCGGCCTGAACCAGATCATCCACCTGCACGCTGGCTGGCATTCTGGCCGACAGGTGTCGGGCAATTCGTTTGACCAGCCCGGAATGCTTCTCCACCATCTCTACCTGGTAGAGATAGAGCTGCTGTTGTTTTTTATTACTGTCGTTACTGCTATCACTGGCGTTCTGTACAAGGGCTTCCATGCTTAAATCCCTCCTGCACTAACAGTCTGTTCGAGAAAAAAGGCCATACCTCCCGGTGCGGGATAGCCAATCCTTCGTCTGTTAAGGGTTTCTGCAAGCATTTGCAGAGAGCGAGCGGTGCGGGAGTCTTCCCGGTCGCTGAACAAGGTTTGTGAACAGTCACTCTGCCGTGCCATTTCCTGGTCATACGGCACCTGTCCACAATGGCGGAGCACCAGATCCTGATCAAAACCCAGACGTTCCTGAAGGGCTTCCATCAAGGTGTGTCCTTCACGCTGACGGCGGGTCATATTGGTCAACACACCAAAATGCTGAATACCACAACTGCTGCGCAGAGCACTGATATAATCCGCTGCATCGGCCTGGGCCATCGGATCGGGAGTCACCACCACCAGCACTTCACCGGCTGCCCGAATCAGATGCAGATCCGTTGGCGACAGGCCACCAGAGGTATCGATCAACAGGTAATCAATCTCCCCGGCCAGCTCATCAACGGCATGAATCAATCCAGAGATATGCTGAACACTCAGCTCGGCAATATCAGGGTTACTGCGGCAACCCGGGATAATGCGCAGGCCATCCGGCGTCTCTATAAAGGTTTCCTGGATGGAGCAGGTTCCCAGCAGTACATCGGAGATCGTCCTGTCTGGCTCAGAGCCAGCCAGTAGCTCAATATTGGCCAGGCCAAAATCAGCATCGAGAATAGCGACCCGTTTTCCCATCCGGGTCAGGGCTTCGCCGAGATTAAGAGTCAGAAAGCTTTTTCCAACTCCGCCCTTACCACTGGCAATGGCAATGACGCGTGCAGGTTTTGATTCCATAGTCCGTTATGGCTCATGCAATGAGGTTTAAAAGAGCGCCATCCTTAGCGCTGCATTAGTTATTGCAGTGACCGTGCCAATCTGGAACATCGGCTTAAAAAAAAGCCTTTTTATCAATAACCCCTTATTTATAAAGTACTTTTCTTCCGCGCATTCTTACGACTACTGTCTCTTATAAGCACATTAAAAATGCATTTTTCATCTGTTTCTTGACGGGTCAAAACTCTGCCGTCAGCCATCTGGCGTAAACAGGTTTTCACCTTCGATTTGAGGAAGAAAACATATTCACCGGTTATTGACGTTTATTTCTTTACCCAGGAAACAGCACCACCTAAACGACAAGTTTCCGTTACTTAAATAAGCGCTAAATCAGGATAAAAAAGGAACAGTCAATGAACGGCAGAAAACGCAGATACCTATAGAACAGGTGAACAACCAGGTTCTGTTGATATGAGCATTAGTATCGGGAAATTACTGCGAAGCGGATTAAGCCTGACCGGCATGAAAGAAGCGGTCAATATTACTGCGACCGCCAACTTTAACTCGGGAAAACGCGCTGTTCGCAAGCTGGATAAAGCCGTAACCCGACTAACGCCAGAAAGCTCTCTACAGAAGCAGACTCGACAGGAGGAAGAGGAAGCCAATCGTTTGCTGCGTGGCTTTCGGAAAATGGCCGTCGCCGTGGCCATGCCTTTTGTGTCGTTGAAATACCACTATTACAAGGCACAGTTCCACGAGCAGAGTGACAACACCATTGATAAAGCTGCCGGTAACTTCGGAACGCTAGGTAAGAAGTTTGCCAACAAGGTTTTGAAACCTGCTGCCAATAGACTGGAATCCGGTAGCAAAGCTGATCAGGCCTGGGCCTATAAGAAGCTCAGCGATACGGATCGTTATATCCTGAAAAGCTTTGTAGAAAAAGAATAAGAAGCAAGAAAAGAAGGAAGGTAGCCAGCTACCGTTTCAGCAGCTGGCTGAAACGGGCAGCGGCAGATTCGGAAGGTTCCGGGTCACCGATCAGCTGATCATAATCCCCCAGCAGAACAATTTTCCCCGGAGAAACCCCCAGCAACAATTGCCGCTCTCCCGCCTGAACAATCACGACACGATCACGTCCACCGAGAGACAGTACAGACTTCACTTCCATACCACCTCTTCCCGGAGCCATACCCGGCTGCCAGCGCTTCAACCACCAGGCACAGGCAAACAGCAGGGCAATAACCGCAAGAAAGGACAACAGAACCCGGGCCAGATCCATAAATCCGGTTCCGGTTTCAGGTTCGGTCAGAGGTTCCGCTGCAGGCTCACCGGCAAACACCAGCGATGAGCCACACAGCAGGAAGAGTTTAAGAAGAGGAGTTATCCATTTGCTCATAGCGGTTCAGACCATACTTGCGCATTTTTTCCACCAGCGTGGTCCGACGAACCTGCAGTTTGTCTGCTGCTCTGGCAACCACATTACTGCAGTCGTCCAGCGCCTGACGAATCAGCTTTCGCTCAAGATCCGCCAGAAACTCTTTCAGGTTCAGGCCATTCACCGGCAGCACCGCCAGCTCATCCAACCCGCCCATACCGGAAGGCTGAATTGTAGTCGGGAACATTTCTGCCACACCGGATTCATCGCCCTGCCCGATACCTTTACGGAAACGATTAGGCAGCTCATCCAGACCAATCACACCCATCGGGTACATAATCGCCAGACGTTCCACCAGATTGGCCAGCTCCCGCACATTCCCTGGCCATTCGTAACGACACAGGCACAAAATGGCAGAAGAGCTAAAGCGCACTGAACCACGCTGCTCACGCTCCATCCGGTTAATCAGATCGTTTAGAATCAGCGGCGTATCTTCGGCACGCTGACGCAGTGACGGTGTTTCAATCGGGAAGACATTCAACCGGTAATAGAGATCTTCCCGGAACTTGCCTTCGGCCACCATCTTCTCAAGATCACAATGGGTGGCGGCAATAATGCGCACATCGGTATCAATGGACTGGGTTCCGCCAACCCGCTCGAATTTTTTCTCCTGCAGAACCCGCAGCAGCTTCACCTGCATAGACAGTGGCATATCGCCTATCTCATCCAGGAACAGGGTGCCGCCTTCCGCCAGTTCAAAGCGACCTTTGCGAGAGGCAATCGCACCAGTAAACGCACCCTTTTCATGACCAAACAGTTCACTTTCCAAAAGATCAGGAGGAATGGCACCACAATTGACCGGCACGAACGGCTGCTCCTTACGGGAAGAGTGCTCATGCAAATTGCAGGCAACAACTTCCTTGCCAGTGCCGGACTCACCGGTAATCAGCACGTTGACGTCTTTATCCATCACCTGGGCCATCAGAGCCCGCACATGACGAATTGCACGACTATTACCAACCAAATTACGGAACAACTGAGCATCATGATGACCGGCCAGAACCTGCCCCTGACGGCAGTGAATGCGATAGACCTGCACCATGTGGAGGGCATCAACAATCTGACTGTAAGACAGCGGATGCTCCAGCTCGCCCACCACCTGGCGGCGCAGGCTGCCCTGCAGACCGACACGGCTGAACGCACCATTAATAAGAATGGGCAGAGCCGGGCAGTGGCGATTGAGTTGCTTTAGAATATCCAGAGTGCGCGGTGAGCGGCCCACAATCACGGCCAGACACTCTTTTGGCGCAACGGTTATACGTGTTTCCCAGCCACCTGCGCCGGAAAGCACAATATCATGGCCAAGAAATTCGAGAATTGTGCGGAGTTGCTGTCGCTGGTGCTGATCATCCTCAATCACCAGAATCCGGCTTGAATCACCCATATTGCCAACCATCCATGTAAGCAATGACTCTTTCGGGTCAAACAGCTGCCAGAGAAGAGATCGTAATCAAACGAAACGTCCGGAACAGACGCATTAATATCCAGTTAAGGCAGAAGCGATTGGTTCGTCAAACCCCGGCCGCCTGTTCGAGGAAATTTCAACAACAGGCTGATTTCAGACAAAAAAAACCGCCGGGGGAATGGCGGTTAAGTAAGAGCAGAAACTGTCAAAACAACTTTTGCGTCATCGCTGACACAATTGAAACTTTACAGGGCAGTTATTACAAAATAATGACCATACCAAACAGCTGCTGCTGAACTATTCATAGTTGTTGGTAGTTATTGGTAATAGCCCTGATCGTAGTCATAGTCCGTGGCATTATCGTCGTAGCCTTCGGCATCGTCGTAATCTGGCTCACCGTAGGGATCGTAATCGTCATAGGGTTGGTAAGCGTCTTCATCACCGCCGTAATCCGGCTCTTCTTCATTTTCCTCGACTTCGTCATCATCCCGCTCTTCACGCCGGTAGTCATCGTCATAACCGTCGTCGTACTCCCCGGTTTCATTCTGATACTCAATATCCTCTTCACCTTCTTCATAAGGAGAGTCCTGATCAAGTTGAGGTCGGGGAATTCGGTCTGGTCTTCGGGCTGGCTGGCCATCGTCCGGCTCACCGGATTCGGGGACTACCGGCTCACCATTAGCGTCATACTCAGGTTCGTAATTATCCCGAAACTGTGACGCACTATCACGATCATCGGCCTCGGGATCATCAGAATCGGTCTGGTTTCGATCCGGATCGGAAGGGTCATCCGGGAGGTAACCCGGATTTTCCTGAGCACCATCACCATTTTCAAACATCTCCCACTCTTCACTGGCCAAGGCCACAGGTGAAGCAAGACCAAAAAGCAGGGAGATAACCGCGATCCACATTCTGGGGGTGTTATTCATGGAATCCTCACCAGGGCAAGATCCAGCACCGGGAATCAGGTACACATTGAACGAAGGTCACGCTACCGGGGCTGAATCCTGACTTTCAGACTGTTCTCGTTCTTGACTCTGACTACCTGGAATTTATCGGCATTTTCGCCCACCGGTACAATATCCAGAGATGGCATGGTCACTTTGTCTGCAGAGATCAGGTTGATTTCCCTGTCCGTCCCCAAATCGAGTCCATCCAATATCAGATAAACATTAGCACCCTTGACGGTTATCTGATGATCCGGCAGATCCAGAAGTGGCTCACCGGACACAGCATCATAGTGCATCAGGGGAAAATAAAGACGGCTTCCGGGCTCAAGGTTAATATCGCTGTGCTCAATCTTCACCCCGGCAAACATCACATCGGAATACGGACGGATATCCAACCCCGTGGGCTTATCCTGCACTTCGGCAAAGCTGATTTGCCCGGAAAGCGTGACCAGCCGGCGCTCCGGATCACTCTCGCTCAGAGTTTTATTACGCTCTGTATTATCGATCACCATCCTGTGCAGATGGCTGATACGCCCAACGACCACCGCACGTTCATTGAGAATCATCACGCTGCCTTTGTGCTCAGGATTCAGCACGATATCACCGCGAAGCACTCCACGATTTACAATTTTCAGATATTCGGGAGAGCGAAAATCCAGAAGCGTTCCAGCACTGATCTCGCCAGTGTTACGCAGTGCCAGTGCGGTGGTGCTCATCGGACTCCAGGGCAGAGAGACCCGGTTATGCACCTTGATCGCCGTACCAACATAAGGATTTCGACGCTTGCCACCGGACTCAGACAACAGCTGTGACGCCTGCAGTTTGGGTGTTGTGATCGTACCGGCGTTATCAATAATGGAGAAGCCATAGCCGGGCATCACCCTGATAGCGACCCTGCGGCAGGCATCGCCAGACTGATGCTGACAATCTTCAGGAACCATCTCTTCCGTACTGTTGCTCTGGCTGGAAATAATGCCGTTCGGCTCATTCATGATTCGCCAACTGGCCCGGTCATTCACGACAATCGCAGCATCGGCTTTGCCCGACAGCTGAATATGGCTGTTTTGCAGCTCGCAAACGTCCATATAATTAATGTAAGAGTACATACACTCATTACCGAAAAAGGCATCACCGCCACTATCCAACTCAATCGTACCTTTATTCCCATCCAGCCCTACCATGGACTCTTTGAGTACCACGGGCAGGCGCCAGCCAACAAATGGCTGCTCTTGCGGGCGACTGTTAATTTTCAGGCTGGCAGGGCGCAGGGGAATCGTCGGGTCAGCAACAGCACCGAAGCTGATCACTGCCGAGAGCAGCGCGAACCACACAATAGCTTTATTGTTCTGGCGAATAGTCATATCTGCTCCCAATCCTCTGGCAACAAAAAAGCGGCCAAAGCCGCTTTTTTGTGCTTGGGAAAATCCCGCAGACAACTAGAAGCGATACTCCAACCGGGCAAAGACAGAGTCCGAGTGGTATCCGCTGCGCCAGTTGCGCTCATAGCCGCCGGAGAGTTCCAGACGCTCATCACGATTCCAGGTCAGGCCGGCACTGGCATTCCAGGTCGTGCGTTCAGGGTCTGCTCCGCGGGCGACAAAGGCATCACCACCCAGGACAAGTCGTGAGGTCACCTCAACGGCATCTGCGGCAAAATCATGCCACCCCATCACTTGAACTTCTGGGGTAATCTGACCATACGAGCCTTGGAAAGTTCGGCTGAAGCCAACCCCGGCACCGACTTCCGCCACCTTGTACTTCTGCTTTTCCGCAGTCAGTGCCGCTGGCGATTCCTTTTCGGTATAAGCATCAACGTTAAAGCGACCGTAGTGCATGCCCACAACCGGGGTAATCAGCCATTTCCCGGCGATCCAGTTCCACCTCAACATGGCTTTCAGGCCGTATTGGTGGGAGTCATAGCTGGCTTTGGCAGGGTCCAGCGTGCCGTTGATGTTATCGAAGTAACGGGTTCGGTCATTTTTGTTAACTCCATAGTTAGCAAAAATATCCATACTGGTCCGGCTATCTATCTGCCACCGGGCATAGAGCGTTCCCAGGTAGGCATCGATATCGGTATTATCTTTCACGCCATTCTTATCGACCGAGCCTCTTCCGGCAGAGAGCGCAGCCCCCACCACCCAGTTGTGGCCAACGTCGGTATCCAATCCCAGGGTCAGCCCGGATAGACGACTTCTATACCCCCGGATGGTTTCGCCCCGGTAGGTTTGATCTTTCTGACGCCCTTCATTGTAAAGAACCTGCATCCAGAACGACCGGGAAGCCATGGTGGAACCGGCATTAATACCAGACTCCACATCATCCAGGCGCTGGGCAACCAGAGAAGTGGCACCCTTTTCAAAATCCTGAGCAAGGTCAATATCTGCACCATTGACCGTAGGCTGAAATTCACCAGCAAGATTCACGGAAGACGGCGCATCCGGCTGACGCAAAACAATATCCCGCAAGATAACCGCATCATCTCGTCTTTCTTTCTTCTCTTCCGGGGTCAATCCTCCGGTGGAGTTTGAGCCGGAATTGTCGCTGCCAGAGTTGGAGTTATCAGAATCCGAGTCAGAATCTTCGGCCTCCTGCTCTTCGTCGTACTGCTGAATAATATCCGTGGTCACATCCAGCACTTCATCAAAGACCTTACCTTCGTCTTCACTACCACCATTCCCGGTAATGAAATCTTCCGGCTCTTCCGAGGTTCTGGCGATACGCACCTTAAGATCGCCACCAGAAGAGATGCTGTCGGAGACAGTGTACAGATCGGAGATCTCCAGCGTATAGCCGTCCTTCTCAAGAGTACCGGCCTGAATCAGGTAGTAATCTTGGCTGCCACTCTGGTGACTGGCTGCTGGCAGAACAAACACCGTGCCCTGGCTGATATCTACGGTTTCATCTTCTGCATCAACAACCGCTTCTCCTTCAGTGCCCTGACTGTCTTCATCCAGATCCAGCTCAAGGGTGGCACCTTCATTCAGGGTAAAGCTTGCCCCCTCTATGATCAGATCGCCGGTCTTCAGTCTCGCTCCGGACAGTACTTTGACAAACCTCTCGTTGCCTAGCCCGTCCTCACTCATATCAAACCAGCTGGAAACCGTGGTCGTGCCGGAGCTGAAGGTTACCTGCTCAATATTATTGGTATTCCCGTTAAACTCGCCGCCGGTGAAGAAAATACTGTCGGTATCCGTATCTGCGACAGAATCAATATCACCCAGAATCTCGCCAGATGAAGTCAGGGTCAGCGCACTGGCCGCCTGCATATCGAGAGCAATGCCTGCCCCCTCTTCGGTATCCGTCCCGCCTTTGAGTATGCCATTGTGATTCAGGTTAAAAGGTCCGGCTCCACTCTTGACGACAATGGCGGTCCCTTCACTGTTGGCATTCACAATCTCCCCGTCATTCTCCAGAGAGAAGAAGGCGCCTTCCGTCACTTCCACAGCCGCATCGGCCCCACCGGAACTGATCGTCCCCGTATTGGTAAAGGTACAGGTGCTGGTTGCCTTATGGCACTTCTTGCCTATGCCTAAAGTGCCATTGTTTTTGCTGAGTTGGATGGCAGAAGAATCGCCAGTAACCCCGGTATAGTTAACATCATTACTCTGCCCCGGCTTTTTGATCACCAGAGGAACTGCCTGAGCAAGACCGGAGAAACCACAAATTGAAGAGATGGTCAGCGCCAGAACCGATCTGGCAAACAGCTTGGAATGGGGAATTTTATTGCTGCCGATCCGTGGCATTGTCCGTGACATGAGCTCGCTTCCCGTCTTGTAGTCAACTTAATGTTCACTCTAGACGGGGCTCAGCATCATGCCACTCTAAGACAAACGACGAATCTCAGTTAACGTTTTTCCAGAATCACACTACCAACGGAATAGCCGGCACCAAAGGAGCAAAGCACACCTTTGCTACCTGATGGCAGATCCTGACTGTATTTATGGAAGGCAATCACCGAACCGGCTGAGCTGGTGTTGGCGTACTCATCCAGAATCACCGGTGCTTCAGTGATATCCGGCTCACGGCCCAGCACCTTGCGGGCTACCAACTGGTTCATGGACAGATTGGCCTGATGCAGCCACATGCGGGACAGATCATCGACCGGGATATCACAGGCGGACAGATGCTCGCTGATATGTTTGGCCACCTGCGGGCAAACCTCTTTGAAGACCTTGCGACCATTCTGGACAAACAGCTTGTCCGGCTGACCGATACCCTCTTCCGCCGTCCGATTCAGGAAGCCGGCATTATTACGGATATTGTTGGAGAACTGGGTCCAGAGCTTGGTACCAAGTACCTTCCAGCCTGTAACCTTGGCCACATCCACACTCTCAACAATCGCGGCTGTGCAGGCATCACCAAAGATAAAATGACTGTCCCGATCACGGAAGTTGAGGTGTCCGGTACAGATTTCAGGATTCACCATCAGCACCCGGCGGGCACTGCCGGACTTGATCATATCGCAGGCCATTTGCAGACCGAAGGTGGCGGAGGAACAGGCCACGTTCATATCAAAGGCAAAACCACCGGCACCCAGCAGCTGTTGAACCTCTACGGCCACAGCCGGATAGGCACGCTGCATATTGGAACAGGCGACAATCACAGCATCGAGCTCAGACGCTTCAAGATTGGCCGCTTCCAGCGCCTGACGGGCAGCAGCAACTGCCATCTCGCTTTGAACAGAAGCTTCTTCGTTACTGCGCTCCGGCAGACGGGGAACCATGCGCTCAGGATCAAGAATGCCTTCTTTATTCATCACATACCGGCTGCGAATACCGGAGGCTTTCTCGATAAAGGCGCTGTTACTTTCCTGCAGGGGCTGCATGTCCCCGGATTCGATAGCCTGTTGATTACGGGCATTTTCCGCAGTCACCCAGGCATTAAAACTGGCAACCAGCTCATCATTGCTGATTGAGAAAGGTGGTGTGTACAGACCAGTACCGGTAAGAATTGCTTCTGCCACTATGCTCCCCTTGAACAACTGGTATCCAGCCGTGCCGCCAATAGATGAAGAATAAAAAGCGTGCGCCGGGCTGGTGTTTTTATTAGTTGAGATGGTATAGCAGCTGATCGGTCATGAAAACAACCAATCAGCTACAACAAGGCTCAGGTAACAAAAGGGCAACAATTTTGCGTTAAGCGACCGGGCACCTGTTACGGTACCCGAACCTCTTCCCACGCTTTACGCAGGCGCTTATCCGAGACCTGCATCCGGGTTTTCAGACTCTGGGCGAACAGAGAGACCCGATACTCTTCCAGCATCCAGCGATACTGCCAGAGGGCATCATCCACGATATTCTGCTTTTCCAGAGCTTCCCGGCGCTTCTGCCACTGCTCGTGAAGATTTTGCAGTTCCTCAACATAAACCCGGTCCCGGTTATAGTTGGCACCGAGTTTATCCAGACGCTGCTCAATTCCCGCCAGATAACGGGGGAACTGCTCCAGCCACTCCAGCGGAGTATCCCGCAGGAAGCCTTTGTAAACCAACCGACCAATCTGAGCCTGAATATCACTCATGGACAACGCGACCTGGAACGAGAGCTTGCCTTTCAAACGCTTCTGAACAGCATTCAAAGCGGTAAAGGTATCCAGCAGCAGCTTGTCGAGCTTTTCGGCAAATGGCACCAGATCCGCCTTGTGCTCAGCAATCAACTGGCGAAAAGCCTGTTCATTGCGCGGCCATTCCGCTTCGTCTTTCAGGAACACATTCCGTACTGCATACAGCTCAATATCATCCAGCAGCGCAGCCTTGGGCACAGTATTCACACCCAGCACGGTAATACGGTTCAGGTTCTTCATCTGCTTGAGCATAAAACGCATCTGCTCTGCCATAGACAGACGAATCAACCGCGCCACACCCCAGGTCATCTCCTGCTTTGCCAGTTCCGGACTATCAAACAGGCGCAGCGCCACTGCCGTTTTCTCATCCACCAAGGCAGGGAAGGAACGGAACAGCAAGCCTCCGCGGGTCTGACGAATCTCTTCCGGCAGCTCACCGATAGTCCAGCTGGTAATGCCGCTCTCTTCCAAACCACGGTCAGTCATATCCCGCAGGCTGGACTGAGCCTGATCGGCAAACTTCTCCCGCAGGCGGGTGAGATCACGCCCCTGCCCCAGAACCTTGCCATCGTCGTTCACCACCCGGATATTCATCAGCAGGTGGTTATCCAGAGTCTCTGGTTTCCAGGCATCTTCCGGAATACGGGTACCGGTCATCCGGAACAGCTTCACACCCAGGAGTTCAGTCAACGGTTCATTGCAGGCATTCAAGCCTTCCATAGCGGCAGCACTGTAATCCGGCACCGGTACAAAATTCTTGCGCACCTGTTTCGGCAGCGAGCGAATCAGGGCAATCACCTTCTCTTTCAGCATGCCCGGCACCAGCCACTCCAACCGGTTCTTCGGCAGTTGCTGCAACAGAGAGACAGGAACAGACACGGTCACACCATCGTCGTCTTCGCCCGGGGCAAAGTGATAGGTGAGCGGCAGTTCCATCCCTTCATGCCTGAAGCGATCCGGGTACTGATTGGCGGTAATATGCCCGGCATCCCTCTGCATCAGATACTCTTTGGTCAGGAACAAGACCTGAGCATCGTCCTGCTCGGCTTTTTTCCGCCAGGCTTCAAAGCCGGCACCATTAACCACATCGGCCGGAATACGCTCGTCATAGAAAGCGAACAGGGTTTCGGGATCAGCCAGAATATCCTGCCGACGGGACTTGGCTTCCAGCTCTTCCACTTCCTGAATCAGAGACAGGTTGTGTTTAAAGAACGGTGCCTTGGAAATGTAATGTCCGGCCACCAACCCTTCGCGGATCAACAACTCACGGGACACCACCGGATCAATCGTGCCGTAGTGCACCTTGCGTCGGGAATAGATTACCAATCCATACACTGTCGCCTGTTCATAGGCGACAGCACGGGCCTGTTTCTTTTCCCAGTGAGGTTCAAACCAGTTGCGCTTGATCAGATGACCAGCCACCGGCTCAATCCACGAAGGCTCGATCTTGGCGACGGTCCGAGCATAGAGTTTGGAAGTTTCCACCAGCTCGGCGACCATCACCCACTTGGGTTTGCGCTTGAACTGACCAGACCCGGGGAACACCCAGAACTTGCGATTGCGGGCCCCCAGATAATCCGCCTCCTCGGTTTTATTACCGAGATGGCTGAGCAGCCCCGGCAGCAGAGCTTTGTGGACGTCGATATAACTGGCTTCTTCCAGATTATGGCGAAGCTTCAGCTCTTTACACACCAGAGCCAGCTGACGGTGCATATCCTTCCACTCACGCATCCGCAGATAACTGAGGAAGTGTTTCTTGCAGAGCTTGCGCAGCTGGTTGGCGGTCAGCTCCTGACGCTGCTCTTCATACCAGCGCCACAGGTTTACGAAGGTCATAAAGTCAGAGTCATCGTGATAGAACTCACGATGGGCCTGATCGGAAGCCTGCTGTTTTTCTGCCGGCCGCTCACGAGGGTCCTGCACGCTCAGCGCACTGGCGATGATCAACACTTCGTCCAATGCGTTGGTGTCGTGGGCCGCCAGTAGCATACGACCAAGGCGCGGGTCGGTTGGCAGAACAGACAGATGTCGTCCAACACGGGTCAGGCGATGGTCCTTATCTACCGCGCCAAGCTCCTGCAATAATTTATAACCATCGTTAATGGCACGGTTATCCGGACGATCAACAAACGGAAACTTGGTCACGTCCCCCAGCCCCAGTTTCAACATCTGCAGGATAACGGCGGCCAGATTAGTACGCAGAATCTCGGCATCCGTAAACTCCGGACGACCGAGGAAATCCTGCTCATCATAAAGACGAATGCAGATCCCTTCAGCCACCCGGCCACAGCGGCCTTTCCGCTGGTTAGCCGAAGCCTGAGACACCGCTTCCACCGGCAACCGCTGCACCTTGTTACGTACGCTGTACCGACTGATGCGAGCCGTACCCGGATCGATCACATAATGGATGCCCGGTACGGTCAAGGAAGTTTCCGCCACGTTGGTCGACAGGATTACCCGACGCCCGGCATGGGACTGGAAGATACGGTTCTGCTCTGCATTGGAGAGACGGGCATACAACGGCAGTATTTCCGTGTCCCTTAATTTCTGATCCCGCAGAAACTTGGCTGTTTCCCGGATATCCCGTTCACC
Source organism: Parendozoicomonas haliclonae (assembly GCF_900174585.1). GTDB lineage: Bacteria > Pseudomonadota > Gammaproteobacteria > Pseudomonadales > Endozoicomonadaceae > Sansalvadorimonas > Sansalvadorimonas haliclonae. The sequence goes on from NZ_FWPT01000003.1 coordinate 146,961, forward strand.
GGGCAGGAACACCAGCACATCGCCCAGGCGATGACCAAAACCATCCCGCTCCAGATTTTCAATCTCTTCCAGTGCCTGATAGATACCCTGCAGCTGACGTTCATCGCTATCCTTGGCATCCACATCAAGATCGGCCAACGGGCGATACAACGTCTCAACGGGATAGGTACGACCGGAGACTTCAATCACCGGTGCCGGAACACCCTTGGCATTGGAGAAATGGTTGGAGAAACGGTCTACGTCGATGGTCGCCGAAGTAATAATGACCTTCAGGTCAGGACGTTTTGGCAGCAGCAGCTTGAGATAACCCATCAGGAAATCGATATTCAGGCTGCGCTCATGAGCCTCATCGATAATGATGGTGTCATAGCCATTCAGGAAACGGTCATTCTGAATCTCTGCCAGCAGGATACCGTCGGTCATCAGTTTGACCCGGGTCTGATCACTGACCTGATCGGTAAAGCGCACCTGATAACCGACCAGGCTGCCCAGTTCGGTTTCCAGCTCTTCGGCGATACGGCTGGCAACAGAACGGGCTGCCAGACGGCGCGGCTGGGTATGGCCAATCAGACCATGGACACCCAATCCCAGCGCCAGACAGATCTTCGGCAGCTGGGTAGTCTTTCCGGAGCCGGTTTCCCCGGCCACGATGACTACCTGATGTTCAGCAATCAGCTTGGCGATGTCGTTTTTCTTCTGGGTAACAGGCAGAGCCTCATCCCAGTTCAGTTTTACGGCCTGTTCCCGGCGCAACTGCACCTGAGCCACCGACTTGTCCAGCCGATGGTAGAAGCGTCCTCGATCCTTGCCGCTGAGGCGCTTCCAGTTGTTCCACTGACGCTTCAGCCAATGGCGATCACGCAACAGGCTGTCGTTTATTTCAGCGACAACGGTTGCTTTATCCTTACGGTTTTCCTCTTGACCACTCTGGGCACGGGTATCCTGATCAGTCATCAACTCTAAACTGTATCTCTGCAAAACCTTATCTGCACAAAAGCCGCCCCCTGAGTGTTCAGGGGGCGGCTTTCACAATAGGCCAACTCTGTAGGAGCAGCGTTTAGGCTTTCTTCGCCTGCTCTTTTTGAACCCGCTTGGCCAGCTCTTCATCACGCAGGGTACGACGCAGTACCTTGCCGACGTTAGTGACTGGCAGCTCGTCACGGAACTCAAATTCTTTTGGCACTTTGTAACCTGTAACATACTGGCGGAAGTGCGCTTTCAGATCTTCTTCATTCAGCGCAGTACTGGCCACTACAAACATTTTGATCTTTTCGCCGGTCTTCTCACATGGCACGCCAATAGCGGCACACTGTTCAACATCCGGGTGACGAACCAGCACGTCTTCCAGCTCGTTTGGATAGACGTTAAAGCCAGACACGCTGATCATATCTTTCTTGCGATCAACAATACGGATATAGCCGTCTTCATCAATCGTACAGATATCTCCGGTACTCAGCCAGCCATCCTCACTCAGGGTGGCCGCAGTCTCTTCCGGACGTTCCCAGTAGCCTTTCATAACCTGCGGACCACGAACCAGCAGCTCACCGATCTGACCGATCTCCAGATCATGGCCTTCATCATCAACGATACGCACTTCGGTAGACGGCAGCGGCATACCGATAGTCCCCAGACGGTTGTCAGTCAGAGGGTTCAGGGAGATCACCGGCGAAGCTTCGGTCATACCGTAACCTTCGTTAATGGCACAGCCAGTCATCTGTTGCCAGCGCTTGGCGGTTTCCATCTGCAGCGCCATACCGCCGGACAGAGTCAACTTAAGCGGAGAGAAATCCAGCTGCTGGAAGTCCGGGTTTTTCATCAGTCCATTAAACAGGGTATTCAGGCCCACGAACATGGTGAAACGGGTCTTCTTGAGATCCTTGACGAAACCGGCAATATCACGCGGGTTGGTCACCAACATACTGTGCATACCGGTCTTCAGACCGATCATGCAATGCACTGTAAACGAGTAGATATGGTACAGCGGCAGTGGCGCCACAATCAGCTCACCGCCCAGTACGATATCCTGCTTCACCATGCCGTGAATCTGCTGCATGTTGGCAATAATATTACCGTGGCTCAGCTCCGCACCCTTGGCGACGCCGGTGGTACCGCCAGTGTACTGCAACACAGCAGTATCATTCACATCACCCTTGTGGCGCTGAACCGGTTTGGTCTTGCCTTTGGCCAGTGCCTGATTAAACGGCACCGCGCCCGGAATGGCATAATCCGGCACCATCTTCTTCACATAACGCACTACGGCATTGATCAGCAGACGCTTGACCGGTGGCAGCATATCCGCCACTTCGGTAATCACCACATGCTTGATACCGGTTTTCGGTACCACTTTCTGCGCCATGTGCGCCATGTTGGCCAGAACAACCAGAGCCTTGGCACCGGAGTCGTTGAACTGGTGCTCCATCTCCCGCTCGGTGTACAGCGGGTTGGTGTTCACGACGATCAGGCCCGCCTTCATGGCTCCGAAGACAACTACCGGGTACTGAAGAAGGTTCGGCAGCTGCACGGCTATACGATCACCAGGAACCAGATCGGTATGGTTCTGCAACCAGGACGCAAAATGATTGCTCTGTTCATTCAGCTCACTGAAAGTGAGTTCACGGCCCAGGTTGGAAAAGGCAGTCTTGAACCGGAACTGGTCGCAGGCTTCGTCCAGCACATCGAGAATAGAGCTGTAAGCACCGCTATCGATTTGTGCAGGTACACCTGCCGGGTATTTATTTGACCAAAAGGTCCCGTTCATGCTCAAACTCCTGACATGACTGGTACGTTCCGGGATGAAGACCCAAACGAAAAGAAATAAAGGTAATGCAGGTCCCTCGGCCTCTGCCTTATGGGGCAGCCAGGATGCGGGTGACCAGTCTCTGAAACAACTTCTTTCGCCAACGGCCTCGCGCCGGGAGCAATAACACAAAAGCTGCTTCGCAGACTGCTGCGACTAACGATGCAAACAGCAGCGCAGAATACCAGTTTTCCCCCTCGACAATCCAGCACCAAGAACTGCGGATACAATTCTCCAACACTACTGACTTTACGATCAAAATTGCAGCACCCCCTGTAGTCTGTCACCATGATCTTCGCCCGAATAACGATGGCAGGGAGGTTATACCATGGCACTGATTACCCGGCTTCTGGATGCCAGCGATTTCCACCAGATTCCGTTGCACACCTGGCAGGCGGCTGCCCCAAAAGCCACTGTACTGATTCTTCATGGCATGGCTGAGCATGGATTGCGATACGGACGTCTGGCAGAGACGTTGAACCAGCACGGATACAATGTTGCAGCCATTGATCATCGCGGCCATGGTCAGAGTGTTCATAATCTTGCCGGGATATTTTCCACCGAGAGAGGCTGGGAGCGGGTGCTGGATGATGTCAGCTGCGCCTATGAGCACCTCCATGAGAACCAGCCGGAGCTGCCGGTATTTATTCTTGGCCACAGCATGGGCAGCTTTATTACCCAAAGCTGGCTGATGCAGCAGGAACGAAAGCTGGCCGGTGTCGTACTTTCCGGCTCTACCTATAACAATCGGATCCTGCTGCAGCTCGGCCGCATGGTCACCCGCATGGAAAGTCTGCGCCTGGGTGCAGATAAAACCAGCCGACTGGTTGACCTGCTCACCTTTGGCTCGTATAACAACGGCTTTAAACCGGCCCGAACCCCATTCGACTGGTTGTCTGCCGATACTGCCGAAGTGGATGCCTATATTGCTGATCCACTCTGCGGTTTCCAGTGCACCAACAGTCTCTGGCTGGATCTGTTTCAAGGCCTGCTCTCCATCACCTCACTGCCTGCCCTGCAAAAGCTCGATTCTCGTCTACCTTTTTACATCTTTGGTGGCGACAGGGATCCTGTCGGGCAGAACGGCAAAGGCCTGCGCAAACTGGCCCATAGGCTTACCGAAGCGGGCGTGGAGCATGTGGATCTGAAGGTCTGGCCGGGTGGGCGCCACGAAATGCTCAACGAGAGCAACCGGGACGATGTGACCCACCAGCTGGTGCAATGGCTGGACAGACACATTCCGCAAACAATACTCACAAACCGTGAACAACAATCCACTCTCGACGGGGTATAGTAGCTAGCCTCGCAAGCACGCCGGTGCGAGTCAGAGTGAATTGTTTTCACCTGCAGCACCGGACAAAGGACGACGCGTGCTGCATCATTGTCTGAGAGGAAGACCGAGTGACAACACTGGCTAACGTGCCCTATGAACAACTGCAGGTGGGCGACACAGCAACCTATGAACGCACCCTGACTGAACGTGACCTGATCCTGTTTGCCACCGTATCCGGTGACCACAACCCGATCCACCTTGATGATGAGTTTGCCAGTACCACCCAGTTTGGCGAGCGTATTGCCCATGGCATGTGGACCGGCTCCCTGATCTCAGCAGCCCTGGCTATGAAACTGCCGGGACCTGGCGGTGTCTACCGCAGTCAGGAACTGAAGTTCCTGCAGCCGGTCAAGCTGAACGACACCGTAACAGTACAGCTGGAAGTGCTGGAAAAGAATGACCGCACCAAAAGCGCCATCATCGCCACCAATGTCGTCAATCAGGACGGCAAGTTTGTCGCCAAGGGCAAAGCAACTGTAATGCCTGCGGTTGAACAGGTCGAAATCAATGCCGGCAAGCTGCCGGACGTAGTCATTAGTAACTGATCAGCTACAACTGATCAACAGCCCCCTCCTTTACGACGGCTGTCGGCCTTTAACCAATCGGCAGCCGTCGCATTCCCCAAAATGGATATTTCCTCCCCTCAGGACTAATTTTGTCAGGTCACTTTGTGGAGGATATGACTTATGCGCCCTATCTGGGTTCTGGTCGCTGACAATAGCAAAGCCAGCATGTATGACTTCCAGCCCCACCAGCACCAGTTGCATCTGCTTGATTCAATCAACCATCAGGAAGGCCGATGGCACAATGGTGACTTTATCTCCGATAAAAATGGCAACCATACCAGCATGCACAGTTATCGCGGTATCCATAATGCCGGCCTGGGAGATACCGACAAATCCCCAAAAGGCGTGGAAAGCGAGCGCTTTACCAAGATGATTGCATCCGCCATCAACCATGCTTACGAGAATCACAACTTTGAGGCTCTGCAGGTTTGTGCACCACCCCGGTTTATGGGCGAGCTGATGCCTCATCTAAAAAAGGACATTCCTGTCCACAAGGTCACCAAGGATCTGGTCGCAGCCGATGCCGAACATATTATGAGTCACCTGACGCCTTTCCCGATCACCTGACAGACGCCTGACAAGACATCATCAATGATCTGGCCGGCTCGGCCAGATCGCTGTCATCCAAATCACACCGCTGGCAGATTATTGTCCAGCCATTGGCTGAACTGCTGAGCAGGCAGTGCACCGCTTAAACGCTCCACTTCCTTCCCTTTGTGCATCACCATCAGAGTTGGAATCGAACGAATCGCAAAACGTCCGGCGGTCTGGGGATTGTTTTCCGTATCCACCTTGATAAACAGTGCCCGGCTGGCAAAAGTCTTGGCGACATCATGGAAGACTGGCGCGAAGTTCTGGCAGGGACCACACCAGCTGGCCCAGAAATCAATCACGATCGGCAGTTCACTCTTTTCCACAAACCGCGCAAAGCTGGCATCGGAAACCGGGATTGGTTCTCCGGGCAGAAGCGGCTTATGACATTTGCCGCATAACGGGTTATCAGACAGCTTCTCATCCGGCACACGATTCAGTGCCTGACAGGACGGACATACCAACTGCATTATCGACTCCTCACCCACTTGGCTTTTTACAGGCTCATACTATGCGACAGATAGTATTTGAAAAAACCTCGGTTTCTCAATTACATTGCCCAATAAGCACAAAACCAACAAGAGCAGGATAGCCATGCAATTTAATTGCGATATGGGAGAGAGTTTCGGGCCATGGGTGATGGGCAACGATGAAGCCGTTATGCCTCATATCGATATGGCCAATATTGCCTGCGGCTTCCATGCCTCCGATCCGGTCCATATGCACCGAACCATTGCCCTGGCCAGCCAGCACCTTGTCCGTATTGGTGCTCACCCCGGCTACCCTGACCTGCAGGGCTTTGGGCGCCGGGCGATGGCGCTGTCACGGGAAGAGCTGTTTACCAGCCTGCTGTATCAGATGGGTGCTCTTGATGCGCTCTGCAAAGCCCAGGGCACATCCGTCTCTTATATGAAGCCCCACGGCGCACTCTATAACCAGATGATGCAGGATGACGCCATTCTGGATACTGTGCTGGCTTCCGCTGCCGCGTTTAAACCCCACTGCTCAGTGGTTGTTATGGCCGGGGTTAATGATGACAAATGCCGGCAACTGGCCAAACAGCATGGCGGTGTCCCTTTACTGTTTGAAGCCTTTTGCGACCGGCTTTATAACGACGATGGCACACTGGTTTCCCGCACTCATCCCGATGCCGTTCACGGCTCTATTGAACAAGTCATTAATCAGGTTCGCGGCATAGTCAAACACCAGACCGTAACAACCATCAGCGGAAAACAGCGTCCACTTAAAGCCGACACCATCTGCCTGCATGGCGATAACACGCACCTGCTGCAGGAAATTGCCCGCATCAAGGACTGTTTGAAGCCATGATCAGCATCCAGCCCGTCAGTGAATCCTCACTGCTGATTTCCGTGGCTGACACTATCAGCCCTGAAGCCTCTGACCAGATTTCAGCGATAACACATTTTTTGCAGGAGCAGTATGCAGAGCTGATCATTGACCTGATTCCATCGTATACAACCATTCTGGTCAGCTACCGGCTAACTCACCCTGAAGCAGAGAGTTTTATCAGCCAATTCCAGACCCAACTGCCAACCATCGCAACGCGAACGCGCAACAACAGTCAGACTATCCGCGAGATTCCGGCCTACTTCGGCCAGGAGGTTGGCTGGGATCTGGAAGACCTTTGCCAGCACGCACAACTCTCCCGGGATGAAGTGCTCAACCTTTTCTGCTCAACAGTGTATCGGGTCTATGCCATAGGCTTCAGCCCCGGCTTTGCCTATATGGGCAGCATTCCCGAGGCACTGAAAATGCCTCGACTGGAAACACCACGGGCCAGAGTCCCGAAAAGCAGCGTTGCTATTGCCGACCGCCAGACAGCGATCTACCCGGACAACTCACCCGGCGGCTGGCGTATTCTGGGGCGCACTCCCTTCAGTCTTCTGCCATCAGACGACAATGCACTCACACTAACTGTCGGCGAACAGGTTCGCTTTACGCCCATCACACAACAGGAATTTATCCAGCTCGGGGGATCCCTGACATGAGTTTTACCGTCATCGATCCGGGCATGCTGACCCTGCTGCAGGACTATGGTCGCTTTGGTCACCAAAGCTCTGGTTATACCCAAGGCGGCCCCATGGATGAACACGCCTTTCTATGGGCAAACCGCTTGTTGCATAACCCAATTAATACACCCCAGCTGGAAATCACCATCGGGCAGCTGGTGCTGGAAGCTACCAGCCCAACGATCATTGCCCTGACCGGGGCGGATATGCAGGCCAAAATCAACGACACCCCTATTCCCTGCTGGCAGACTGCCGAGCTGAAGACTGGTGATCGACTGTCGTTTGGTTTTGCACGTGATGGCCTGCGTACCTATCTGGCAGTCAAGGGTGGGTTTCAGATCACACCCGTTTTGGATAGCGTGGCCACAGTATGCAGGGAGAAAATTGGTGGCCTGACTCAGGCCGGTAGCCGGATTAAAGCCGGAGACTCCCTGCCATACACCTCCTATCAGCGAAACAAACAAAAGCCGCAGCGGCAGGTGCCGGCAAAGTACCAGCCGGATTACAGTGCGCCTCTGGAGCTTCGGGTGATTGAAGGTTATCAGCGTGATCTGTTTCCTGAGTCCGCTGTTGAACAGTTTTATAACAGCGCGTACACCATCAGTCAGAACAGTGATCGTATGGGTTTTCGTCTGGAAGGCCCGGCATTACAAGGTGGGCCGGATGGTGTGGTCTCCGAAGGCATCGCCTATGGTGCCATCCAGATCCCCAGTGACGGTCAGCCTATTATTCTGATGAAAGATCGCCAGACCATCGGCGGCTATCCCAAACTGGGCTGTATCGCAGCAATGGATGCCTTTCGGTTATCTCAGTGCCGCCCCGGTACCGCGGTGACATTTATCAAAGGCGATATCGATACCATCCGGCAGGAGCGTCTGGCCATGCTGCAGTTTTTTGGAATCAATCACTAACGCGAGCCAAGTTGATAATGGTATATTTCCCTAGAAAATGATTTTTATTCTCATTTAAAGGCATTACCGAAAGAATAATATGGCTAAAGACGTATCAATTATTGAAGGTGAAGCACTGGCAGCGATTGAGAAAGGCTGCCATGCACTGATTAACAGTCATATGACCCTGATGCTGTCCACCCTTTCTGAGGATGGTCATCCGGATATCAGCTACACCCCTTACCTGCGCGATGAAGACGGCACCTTTTATGTTTTTATCAGCGAACTGGCCCACCACACTCCGAACTTGATTGCCAATCCGGTGTGCTCTGTGCTGTTTGCTGCTTCCGAGTCCGACACCAAGAATATGTTTGCCCGCGAGCGTGCGTTTTTCCGCTGCTCCTCCAAGGAAATCCCTCGCGGTACAGAAGCCTGCGATACCATGCTGGATAGAATGACAGAGCGATTTGGCAATACTGTTGAACTGCTGCGCCAGCTGAACGATTTCCACCTGTTTGCTCTGAAGCCTTTGAACGGTCAGTACACCGTTGGCTTTGGCAAGGCCTTCTCCATCGCTGCGGATGGTACCTTTGCCCATATCGTTATTGATAAGAAAGCAAAGTAAGCTGCACAAGGGTCAGCGCAGGCTGACCCCTTTCTTCTCTCAATATGTCTGCACACCATGCTTTAACAGCATCCGTGGTAAGACATCATCCAGGTTTTTCACATCGTCATCGTTCAGTTCAATCAGCTTGAACCCGTACTTTTTATAAAGCGCGAGCTTCTGCTTTTTCCGCTCCAGGTAGCGGGCATCATTCTCATAGCCCCAATATTCGATATATACCTTGCCGGTCGGGATATAGAAGTCACAATACATCTCTTCCTCGATGGGAAGTTTACGCTCGTAGGCATGAACGATTTCGGCCATATAAAGCCAGTTATCAATCAGCATCTCGGCTTTGGAACGCACCATATGGCCATCGGTGGTACGGAGAGTGGCGGGGAATTGATCCCGAAAGCTCTGGGTTTCCGATGAGGCATCATCCAGACCAATCGCCTGGGACAGGTCGCCATGCACTTCTTTCAGGGAGAGCACCAGAGCCTTGTTACCAAGAATATCTTCCGGCCAGCACACGAAGGGAACACCTGTACGATAATCTTCCCGCTGCAGACCACCTAAAGCCTTCCCTTGGGGAGTCACATGCCAGCCCTTCAGAGCTTTATCAACCCAGCCCAGTTCGGAAAAGATGGCGTTCACCTTCTGGGCAGACAGTTCAAGCCGCTGCCCAATCGCACTGGAGGTAAGAGGTTTGCTACTCGTATCGGCTCTGGAAGAACTGTTAGAAGAGCTGCCGGAATCATCCATCACCAGCACATCAGGCCAGCAGATATAAGTTCCGTACTTGGGATGAGTGGTGTATTCGCCGCCTTTGCTCTTGCCGCTTTCGGTCAGGCTCCAGCTGTTATCCGCCCGGGTAATCCAGCCGGCACTTTCCATTTTCTGGAACAGTTCCTTTCCGGTCAGCCCCAGCTTTTTAGCCAGTGCACTGGTGGAGATTTTCTTGGCAGCGACAGTGTCCATTTGCATAGCCTTTGTGGGTGTTCCACGATGTTGCCATGCTGCCGGAAGAAATCAAATCCATAAAAAAAGGCAACACCTTGCGGTATTGCCTTTGCATTCACTTATCGTGAATTCACTCTTTACAGAGGAGAGTCCTTACAGAGGACGGATCTCTTCTGCCTGAGGACCTTTCTGACCCTGAGTGATTTTGAATTCAACGCGCTGACCTTCGGTCAGGGTGCGGAAGCCGTCACCAACGATCTGACGGAAGTGAGCGAAAACGTCTGGACCGCCATTTTCCTGGGCGATGAAACCAAAACCTTTCTCGTCATTGAACCACTTAACAGTACCGGTAGTAGTAGACATGATGTCATCCTATCTTTCAAAAATAATAATGGTGCCTTGCAGGCAAGGCGGTTGAGCAAAAAGAGACGCTTATTATTTATGAAGAACAGGACGAGCTATTACACCCGACACAGTGAATCTTTGCATAAATTTCAAACACACTTTTAACGTGCCGCCACTATAAAGGCTCGCCCAATGCAAGCCATAGGTAGTTTACCCAGACTTTGTGACGATTTCTCTACCGAAACATAAAAAAACTCACTATCTGCCCTCTTATTCCGTCTGAACCTGCCGGGAACGGCGATTTCATACAGAATTATGCAGATTATCCCGCAGTTTTTTTATCAATCACCTGCCGCCCCTGAACCCAAACCCTGGTTACATTATGGCGGGATGTGGTTGAGATAATTTTCTCCAGGATATCCGCCGGCGAGTCCATACCCGGCCAGATAGTCAGATCACAGTCTGGTACAGCTGCGTCTACAACCACCGCATCAAAACCAAAGCCTGCTTTGAACAGACCGATATTCTGATCCAGTGACTGACCACCGCCAGCCGTTGCCATCCAGAACGATTCCACCAGCGAGATACGGGTATTGGATTCACCACGCTCCCCTGCTGGGCGATGGGTTGATGTGCCCTCTTCCCGCACCCGGGAATGGGTCACGGCATCAAAACAGGAACGCAGCATCGACGGCGTGACACTGGCGGCAACATCACTGCCAAGACCGCAATGCACCCCTTGATCCAGCAACTCGCGGGTGGTCATCGCGGCATTGGCAAAGCACATGTTCGACAACGGGCAGTGGGCTATACCGGCACCACGATCCTTGATGATCAGAATGTCCTGATTGGTCAGGAAGATAGAATGGGCCAGCAGCGTTTTACGACCCAGCAGACCGGTACGCTCATAAACACTGATATCGGTTTCGCCATACTTCTGCTGACTGTAGTCCCGAGCCCAGTCGCTTTCTGAACAGTGAGTCTGCACATAGCAATCATTGGCCGTGGCAAACTGCCCCAGCTCTTTCAGCAGACCTTCGGTACAGCTGGGAATAAAACGTGGCGTCACCACCGAAGACACCAGCCCTTGATTGCCCTTCATCCCGGCAACAGCGTGATTAAAAGTCTCTGTTTCATACAGGCTCTGCTGGGCACTCTGGCGGTAGTAGTCCGGGCACTGATCCGGATCATCCATACATACCTTGCCGACAAACGCTCTCTGGCCTTTATCCAGACAGGTTTCCGCCAATACTAAAGAAGGCTCCAGATGCAGGCTGGAGAAGTAAACTGCGCTCGTCGTGCCGCTGCTGAGGGTCGATTGCACCAGATCCCCGTATACCTGGCGGGCAAACTCGAGATCCTGATACTTGGCCTCCAGCGGAAAGGTGTAATTTGAGAGCCAGTCGTACAGCGGCAGATCAAGACCTTTGCCCATCTGTGGCCATTGCGGGGCATGATTATGAAGGTCAATCAGCCCGGGGATAAGATACTGACTGGCCGTCAGTCGCTGCAAACGCCCCTGACCTTCAAGAGCCTGAACAATTCCGGATGACTGATATTCCTCCGGACGGAGTACAGCCTGAATGCGGCCTGCCGTATCCACGGTAATCAGGGCATTTTCCAGATACTCAAACTCACCCATCACCGGGCAGTGAAAGGCATTGCCCAGAATGCCAAAAACAATCTCACTGTGATCCATGACTTAACCTGTATTCTTTTCACATAAAAAAATGAGCGTGCTCCCATTGGGATGCACGCTCACTGTTCTTCCTGATCAAACCCGGTCTTACAGCTGCAGAGCGGTATCCAGAGCCAGGGTAATCATATCATTCAGGGTGGTACGACGGTCATCGGCATCCAGATGTTCATGACGCAGGATATGGTCAGTCACCGTGCAGATGGTCAGGGCTTTTGCGCCCAGAGCGGCGGCAACACCGTACAGAGCAGCCGCTTCCATTTCCACACCCAGAATGCCGTGGCTGGCCATCAGCGGGTACAGGTCTTCATCCGGACGGTAGAACAGGTCAGATGAGAACAGGTTACCCACTTTCACAGACAGACCTTTCTGCTCAGCCTGCTCAACGGCCTTGCGTACCATATTGAAGTCCGCCAACGCAGCGAAGTCGTGATCACGCATGCGGATGCGGTTCACTTTGGAGTCGGTGCTGGCACCCATACCAATCACCAGATCCATAAGTTTGACATCATCGTGAATCGCACCACAGCTGCCGATACGGATCAGGTTCTTGACTGCGTAAACGGTAATCAGCTCGTGGAAGTAGATGGACGCGGATGGAATACCCATACCGTGGCCCATAACAGAAACCGGCTTACCCTTGTAGGTACCGGTAAAGCCCAGCATGCCACGCACGTTGGTCACTTCACGCGCATCTTCCAGATAGTTTTCTGCGATAAATTTGGCGCGCAGCGGGTCACCTGGCATCAGGATTGTTTCTGCAAAATCACCCGGTTTGGCATTGATATGGGCAGTGCTCATTATTCAAACTCCAGATTCTTTTTTCTCTATTACTTTGTGTTCTTAACAGTCATGTCCCTGCTGGCGGTGAAACCAGCAGGGGCAAATCATTAGCTGCCGAGGGCAACCAGCAGACCGGCAATGGTGCCGCTCATCAGGTTGGCCAGTACGGATGCCAGCAGGGTCTTCATGGCGATAGCGCTCATTTCCTTACGGCGCTCGGGCACCATGCCACCGATACCACCCACTACCATGGCGACAGAACCGATGTTGGCAAAACCACACAGGGCAAAGGTGATAATGGCCTGGGTCTTAGGGGTCAGCTCAGTCGCGACTTTCATAAAGTCGATGTAGGCCACAAATTCGTTGATAACGATCTTCTGACCAATAAAGGAAGCAGCCTGAATGGCTTCATTCCACGGCACGCCCATCACAAAGGCCAGAGGGGACAGAAGGTAGCCCAGAATCAACTGTACGGTCAGGCCATCAAAGCCAACCAGACCGCCAATACCGCCCACGATGCCATTCAGCAGCGCAATCAGGGCAACAAAGGAGATCAGCAGTGCAGTTACACAAGCCACCTGCTGCATACCGATCATCGAACCCTGACTGATCGCATCCAGAATGGATTCCGGCTGATCATCAGACTGCTCGATCGCATCATTCACATCATTCACCGGAGTGGAGGTTTCCGGGCAGATCAGCTTGGCGAACAGCAGGCCGGCCGGTGCGGTCATAAAGCATGCAGTGAGGATATATTTGATATCGATGCCCAGGTTGATGTAACCGATCATGGTGCCACCGGCCACAGAGGCCAGACCACCGGTCATCACGGCAAAGATTTCAGAGCGGGTCATGCGCTGAACAAATGGACGCACCATGGACGGCGCTTCAATCGGACCCACAAAGATGTTTGCGGTTGCGGACAGGGATTCCGCACGGCTGGTACCCAGAACCTTAGACAGCGCACCACCAATGACATTGATAATGGCCTGCATAATTTTCAGGTAATAAAGGACAGAGATTAATGCGCTGACAAAAATAACAACACACAGCACGTTAATAACAAAAACAAAACCGACTTTGAATTTGGCCAGATCGCCAAATGCAAACGCAAGACCATCGTTTGCGTAATTAATTACGCTCTGAACGCCATTGGATGCGCCCTGCAGAATGGTTTGTCCAATCGGGACATACATAACAAAGGCGCCAAAAGCGACCTGAATTAATAATGCACCAACAACAGTGCGTGCATTAATTGCTTTTCGGTTTTCCGAAAACAGCACAGCAATCCCGATAAGCATTGCCATACCAAACAAGCTCATGAAAATACCCATGAGTGCTCCCTAGACGCAAACAGCGAGACGATTTCAAAGAAAAGGGTGATGAAATAAGGCGAGCCTTAGCTGCCTCTATCTTGCTGGGACAGAGGCAGAGCGATAAAGGACAATTGTCCTCATCCTGAGGTTTTTGTTAGCAAATGGTCGTTTTATTGATTTATATCTGTAGTTCTGCGCGAGCCTGTTCAGGATTGGCAATCCTGAAGCCATCCCCCGCCCTCTGAACTATTCCGTCATCGAGCAGATTTTTAAGAATACGACGGTAAGCCCGTGATGATGTACCCAACCTCTCGGCTTCCACTTCCTGAGAGATCACAAACACCTCTCCACCGGCGGCATCAGCCTGAGCCACTAGCCGCTGAAGCGCATTAAACCTCAGCCCATAAAGGATATTAACCATGGCCTGGGTCACGGTAGAGTGGTAGCGATTGGACATCAGGGTCATAAAATCCAGCGCCAGATCCGGCATCTTAACTAAAGCATCCCGCATCACGGCACGACTCAACTGATATCCGGTCACAGGATTAACCGCAATCACACTCAGCATGTGATTGCTCGTCTCGCTGAACAGCTCCATTTCCCCCAGTACGCCGGAGTAGTTATCTTCCTGAACGATGGTGTACTTACGCCCGGCGGCTGAGATGTACTGCACTTTGATATCCGCTCCGGATACCACCACCACTCCGCAGGATTCGCGCCCCTGGAAACAGATGACATCCCCAGCCTGATATCTGACCGGCTTGCCGCCTGGAATAGTCAGCAAACGATGATAAATTCTTGCATCACAATTCTGGAGCATGATTCCTCCACAAATGAAAACCAGCCATCATCTCTGCTCGCCCAACAAGGGCAATCTCGTCGTTTAACAAATAACATCCTGTCTTTTAACGACATCAAACAACCGAACCGGAAACTGACAACACAATCAATTCCCGAAACGCATCTAGTAATACAGGCCATCGTAGAGAATTCTGCAAACTTGAAAGACCTGATTGAGGGCGGCCATTTTCTCCATTTTTAGACAAATGTCATTATCTCGTAAAAATTGTCTTGGCTATTTATAGAGTTTGTTCTCTGCCTGTTGTTTCAAGTCAAAGATTGCATCCTGAAAATCACTATATTGCCCGCGTCTTTTATTTGATCAGCTCGTCGCTCAGTCACCCTTTCATCATTGGAGAATGACGCGCTGTGTTTTGATGTTGGGGAATCATATGTATAGCTTTCTCGCGGCACTCGCAATTCTGATTGTGGGTTATATCTTTTATGGGAAATGGGTTGACCGTCACTTTGGTGCTGACCCAAGCCGTGAAACGCCGGCTCACACCCTCCGTGATGGAGTCGATTTTGTGCCACTGCCATGGCACAAAATCTTTCTGATCCAGTTCCTGAACATTGCCGGCCTTGGCCCTATTTTTGGTGCCATCATGGGCGCGCTGTACGGCCCGGCCGCATTCCTGTGGATTGCTTTTGGTTGTGTATTCGGCGGTGCCGTTCACGACTACTTCTCCGGTATGCTGTCTGTTCGCCATCAGGGTCAATCCATTCCAGAGATCGTTGGTAATTATCTGGGCGAAGGCTCACGCAAAATCATGCGCGGCTTTTCCGTGATCCTGCTGGTGCTGGTCGGTGTCGTATTTATGATGGGTCCGGCCGGTCTGCTGGCCAACCTGGGCATGAAAGGCATCTTTGCCAACCAGAACTTCTGGCTGGCCATTATTATTGCCTACTACTTTATCGCCACCGTTCTGCCGGTTGATAAGGTCATCTCTAAAATCTATCCGCTGTTTGGTCTGACCCTGCTGATTATGGCGGTGGGTGTTGGCGGCATGATGATTGTTAAAGGTCTGCCGGTTCCAGAACTGACTGACGCTGTCTCTCATCCAAAAGGTCTGCCAATCTGGCCAATGCTGTTTATCACCATCGCCTGTGGTGCGATCAGTGGCTTCCATGCGACTCAGTCTCCGATGATGTCTCGCTGTCTGCCGACTGAAGCTTATGGCCGTCGTGTATTCTACGGTGCCATGATTGCCGAAGGTGTTGTGGCACTGATCTGGGCTGCGGCAGCCATGTCCTTTTTCCCGAATGGTCTGGAAGGTCTGAATGCCGTATTGGCTAAAGGTGGTGCAGGTCTGGTTGTGAACGAAGTGTCTGTCGGCCTGATGGGAACCGTTGGCGGCATGCTGGCGATTCTGGGTGTTATCGCCTGCCCAATCACCTCCGGTGATACCGCATTCCGCAGCGTACGTCTGATCTTTGCCGATGCCCTGAACATCAGCCAGACCAGCTCCAAAAACCGTCTGATGCTGGCCGTGCCAATCTTTGCCATTGGCTTCGCGCTGACCTTTATTGATTTCAATATTATCTGGCGCTACTTCGCATTCTCCAATCAGGCGCTGGCAACCATCGTTCTGTGGGCTTCTGCAATGTACATGGTACATATGGGCAAGAGCCACTGGCTGGCGTCCCTGCCTGCGACCTTTATGACTGCAGTCTGCACCACTTACATTATGATGGCTCCGGAAGGTCTGGGCCTCTCCTCTTCCATTGCCTACCCGGTAGGTGCTGTTGCCGCTATCGCCTCCATCATTTGGTTCCTGATGGCTGCCAACAAGAAATCTCTGACCATTCAACAGGCTGCCTGATAAGCCTGTCTAGAAAAGAACGGCGCCTTATTTGGCGCCGTTGTTTTATCTTCCTCGGGAGCAGTACTTTCTCACAACTGCCAAAACAATCGAAAAATCGATCATCGACTTACCGCTCAGGACCGGTCTATTGAAACGCCAACCCAAGCTGGTATTGTGGAAACAATACAAAGAATTATAAATCGAATGGAAGTAACGATGAGCACTATTAATATCTCAGAAATCTACGAAACGGGAGTGTTTAAGGTTCTTAGCGTTGAAACTCGCGAATACGCATCAACCAAAGTTTCCTCTACTCATTTTGGGGGAAGTAATACGCCCAGCATCTCTTCCAGCACCACCCACCACAAAACAGTCGATGTCTGGCTCGAGCATCTGGAGTCCGGGAAAGAGATCAAGTATGAATTCTCCGGCTACAACCTGGATATGCGCGAAGGTCACCTGATCTTCCTAGCCATTAATACAGAACTCAAATCTATAGAGAGAATTGTGAACCTCAATACCGATCAAGTAAGTTATGGGGATGACAATGTCAATTACGCACAAGGCCAAGGGCTGGCTTTGGCAAATAACTCAAGCAAAAACATTGTCGGTGGCTTTATGGGACTGTTGGCTGCTTTGACTTTTGCTTCCCCCTATCTTGGATCGTTTTTGTTAACCATGGCCGTGCTCTATGGTTTGTTTACCGGGTGGAATACATTTACAGGTACAAAAATCAAGGATCCTCGTTTTGGCAAATCCAAACTCAAGTTAATCGCCCTGTTACCCTTGAGTTACCTGTCCACAGCCACAATCCAAGACATGCCCATAGCCTCCCTGATTCTCTCAACAATCCTATTTCTGGCAGTTCTCAAGATTAATCGGGACGAAACAAGACTCGCTTTTCAGATCCAAAAAGAGCACTCTGATGCCCTTGATGAGCATATCAAAGCCATAGTCAGCAAAAACAAGAGCAACTGGCTTGAACTGGCCCAGAAAAAATCAGCCTAACGCTATTTTGGGGCTTGTTCAGGGCCCCATCTCCATTGCCCCCTGAAAAATGAGTAACTGGGTAACGTCTAAATAAGCCCTCTTGCTCCGTCAACCTTTCACTATTTATGAATAACACGCTGTGTTTTGTTGTGGAGGAATCACATGCATAGCTTTCTCGCAGCACTCGCAACTCAGACAAGCAAGGCGCTCTGAACTGCGCCGTTCTTTTATCTTCCACCTGTCCGGAAGATCGTTAGAGCTTTCCCCACCCGTTTGTTATCATTTCACGTTTCTATTCAGCGCCGCACCCGGGTCAGATTCCGGTGCCGGCAGCCGGCATACCATTCCCTGCCGGTCTTTCCCTGTTTTAATGTGATCAGTGATATTTATGGCGAAAACCAGCGGTCAACCGGAGAGCAACAAAGCGTCCCCCTCCCATACGCCTATGATGCAGCAGTACCTGCGGATCAAGCAGGAGCATCGTAACCAGCTGGTGTTCTATCGCATGGGCGATTTCTACGAGCTGTTCTACGACGATGCCCGTAAAGCGTCCCAACTGCTGGATATCACCCTGACTGCACGTGGCCACTCCGGCGGTGAACCAATCCCGATGGCCGGCATTCCCTACCATGCCGCTGAAGGTTATCTGGCTCGCCTGGTGCGCCTTGGTGAATCTGTTGCTATCTGCGAACAGGTGGGCGACCCGGCAACATCCAAAGGGCCGGTTGAACGCAAGGTGATGCGCATCATCACTCCGGGAACCGTAAGTGATGAAGCTCTGCTGGAAGAACGTGCTGATAACTGGCTGATGGCTGTACATCGCCATGATCAAACCTACGGCCTGGCCTGGCTGGATATTACCAGTGGCCGCTTCCGGGTGATGGAAGTCGCCAGTGAAGAAGCCGTACTCAGTGAAGTGCAGCGTCTGAATCCCCGCGAGCTTCTGCTCAGTGAAGATCGCAGCTGGCCGGACAGTATTGCCAAACGTCGGGGCGTGAATCGCCAACCGCCCTGGTGCTTTGAACTGGATAGCGCCAAAGACCTGCTCACCCGTCAGTTTGCCACCAAGGATCTGGCCGGCTTTGGCTGTGACCATTTAAGCGTTGCCATCGAAGCCGCAGGCTGCCTGCTGCAATATGTTCGCGACACCCAGCGCACCGATATGCCGCATATTCGTTCACTGTCTGTTGAACGCCGCGAAGATACCGTCGTGCTGGATGCAGCCAGCCGTGCCAATCTGGAAATCTCCATCAATATGAATGGCGGCAAGGACAATACCCTGCTGTCGGTGATGGATACCACATCCACCGCTATGGGTGGCCGACTGCTTAGCCGCTGGCTGAACCGTCCACTGTGCAATCGAGAACGACTGGAACAGCGCCAGCAGGCTATTGGTGAACTGGCTGAACAATACATTTATGAAGGCTTGTCACCGGTACTGCGCAATATTGGCGATGTCGAACGTATTCTGGCCCGGGTAGCACTGCGCTCCGCTCGTCCCCGCGACCTGGCACGCCTGCGTGATGCCTTGTCCTGCCTGCCGGATGTTCAGAACGAACTGAGCGTGGCCAGCGCTGAACTGATCAAAGATCTGGCCGAACGTATTGGCACCTTTCCCGATGAAGTGGCTCTGTTACAGTCTTCTATTATCGAGAACCCTCCGGTTGTTATCCGCGACGGTGGTGTCATTGCCACCGGCTACGATGAAGAGCTGGACGAGCTGCGTTCACTCAGTGAAAACGCCGGCGGCTACCTGCTGGATCTGGAAAACCGTGAGCGGGAACGCACCAAACTCAGCTCCCTGAAAGTCGGCTTCAACCGTGTCCATGGCTACTTTATTGAACTGAGTCGCCGGGAAGCGGAAGACGCACCGGTTGACTATATCCGCCGTCAGACTCTGAAGAACACCGAGCGCTTTATTACCCCGGAACTTAAAGAGTTTGAAGACAAGGCCCTGTCCAGCAAAAGCCGTGCGCTGTCCCGGGAGAAAGCCCTCTACGAAGAGCTGCTGGAAAAGCTCAACGAGAACCTTGGACGTTTACAGGAAAGTGCTGCTGCGATTGCCGAATTGGATGTACTCAGCTGTCTGGCAGAACGTAGTCACGCACTGAACCTGTGCTGCCCGACTCTTACCGAAGAAGCCGGTATTCATATCGATGAAGGTCGCCACCCTGTCGTAGAGCAGGTTTTGGATGATCCGTTTGTTGCCAACAGTCTGGAACTGAACAACGATCGCCGTATGCTGGTCATTACCGGTCCCAACATGGGCGGTAAGTCCACCTATATGCGTCAGGCTGCATTGATTGTGCTGCTGGCCCATGTCGGCAGTTATGTACCGGCAGCCAATGCCCGCATTGGTCTGGTAGATCGTATCTTTACCCGTATCGGCTCCTCCGATGATCTGGCCGGCGGTCGCTCCACTTTCATGGTAGAGATGACTGAAACCGCTAGCATTCTCCATAATGCCACCGAACGCAGTCTGGTACTGATGGACGAAGTGGGCCGGGGTACCAGCACCTTTGATGGTTTGTCTCTGGCCTGGGCCTGCGCCCGTCATCTGGCAGACAACGTCAAGGCCTTCACTCTGTTCGCTACCCACTACTTCGAGCTGACCCAGCTGCCGGAAGAAACGACAGGTGTTGCCAATGTCCATCTGAACGCGACCGAGCATGGTGACAGCATTGTCTTCCTGCACGCGGTTCAGGATGGTCCTGCCAGCCAGAGTTACGGTTTGCAGGTTGCACAGCTGGCCGGCGTACCGCGCTCGGTAATACATCTGGCCCGTGAACGCCTGCTGCAACTGGAAGCTGGAGAAAACGCCGCTCCGGTTGAACCTGTTGCTGTAAAAAGTAAAGGCCGACGCACAGTTTCTGTTGTCAGCCCGCAGGTTGATCTGTTCAGCAGCGGTCCGCATCCGGTGGTGGAAAAACTGGAGACCCTGTCTCCGGATGACCTCTCCCCGCGGGAGGCTCTTAATCTGTTATATCAACTGAAAGAACTGGTATAAGTAGAGCGCGCGTGGCTGTTGTGGCAAACGGAAGGCTGCTGATAAACTAGCGCGATTAAAAATAGCGCCATGAAACAGGAGAGTAAAATCTCCTGTTGACCGAGGATGCCCCGGAACGGCACTAAAATGATAACGCCTGAAATGCTGATGAATTGAGATGGAGTCCTGCCATGGCTTTTATAGTGGGTGAAAACTGCATCAAGTGTAAGTACACAGACTGCGTGGAAGTGTGCCCGGTTGATTGCTTTTATGAAGGTCCCAACTTCCTGGTGATCCATCCTGATGAGTGCATAGATTGCGCCCTGTGTGAGCCAGAGTGTCCGGCCAATGCGATCTTCTCAGAAGATGAGGTGCCGGAAGACCAGCAAGAGTTCATCGAACTGAACGCAGAGCTGGCAGAAGTCTGGCCAAACATTACCGAGAAGAAAGACTCCCTGCCCGATGCTGAAGAGTGGGATGGCAAGGAAGGGAAGCTGGAAATGCTTGAGCGCTAAGCTCAGCTTCTGAATACAAAAAAGCCATGACTGTTGGGAGTCATGGCTTATTTATTGCCGCTCTAATCTTCAGCCATTGCTAAAGAGTGAGTCACTGGTCAACCCCTGCTTCTCCAGAATCAAACGCAGACGCTTAAGAGCCTCCACCTGAATCTGACGCACCCGCTCGCGGGTCAGACCAATCTCTTTACCTACCTCTTCCAGCGTGCTGGTTTCATAACCACGCAGACCGAATCGACGTGCTACAACTTCACGCTGCTTTTCAGACAGCTCACACAGCCACTTATCGATACTGTCGTTCAGGTCACTATCCTGCAGCAATACCGCCGGATCGCTTTCCCGAATATCAGAGATGGTATCAAGGATGGATTTGTCGGAATCATGCCCCAGCGGCGTATCCACAGAAGTGACCCGCTCGTTCAGACCGAGCATACGCTTGACGTCGTCCACCGGCTTGTCGAGAAGTTCAGCAATCTCTTCCGGGGTTGGATCATGATCAAGCTTCTGGGTCAGCTCGCGGGCTGCACGCAGATAGACATTGAGTTCCTTAACCACATGAATCGGCAGGCGAATGGTACGGGTCTGATTCATAATCGCCCGCTCAATCGTCTGGCGAATCCACCAGGTCGCATAGGTTGAGAAACGGAAGCCACGTTCCGGATCAAACTTCTCTACCGCTCTGATCAGGCCGAGATTGCCTTCTTCGATCAGATCAAGAAGTGAAAGACCACGGTTTACGTAACGTCGTGAAATTTTGACTACCAACCGCAGGTTACTCTCAATCATACGACGACGGCCTGCTTCAACCCCTTTTCTGGCCAGACGTGCGAAGTGCACTTCTTCTTCCGGCGTCAGCAGAGGAGAAAAGCCGATCTCATTGAGGTACATCTGGGTTGCATCGAGAGATTTGTAGAAAACGTCTTCTTCCCGTCCGCGGGCAGGTGCCGCAGCTGGGGAAGAAACACTTTTCTGCACTGTATTATGCTGAGACAACGTCGAATCATTACCGCTCGCCTCATTACTACTACCAGTGTCAGCATCGAACTCCGTTTCGTGCTCAAAACCCTGATCCAAAGCGGTTAATTCAGCCTCTTCCTTTTTTAGTGCCATAAGTGCCAGCCCTTTTTGATTGGTCCCACTCACAGCCGAAAACAGCCTCTGGCTGCATCGACGACCCTTAACAGGTCCGTCTTTTATATGCCCTTACCACAACCTCGTAACCGCAACTTCCGTATTACTGACGGCCTCAACGATTCGGTAAGAAAAGTAGAGGATCGACAGGCTTACCATTTTGCCGTATTTCAAAGTGCAGCTTTGGCTCATTAGTCCCTGTAGAACCTAATTCGGCTATCTGCTGGCCCGCTTTAACCACATCACCCTCACTGACTAGCAGGGTTTTGTTATGCGCATAAGCACTCAGATAGCGACTGCTGTGTCTGATAATCACCAGGTTTCCATACCCCGTCAGACCGTCACCGGAATAAACCACTTCTCCCGATGCCGTAGCCATTACAGGTTGTCCGATCCGCCCACCAATAGCAATACCCTTGTAGGGCTGCCCTTTGGTACCAAATCGGGTCAGCAGCTTGCCGGAAACCGGCCATTGCCAGCTGACTTTGGTATTTCCCTGATACTGTCCAGTTTTGTTAGAGGGTGATCGTTTTTTGTTCGGCGCGGACTTTACTCCTGTCGACGACACTTGTGAAGCCCTGGGCACAGTTTTATTTTTTGACTGGCTTGTAACCGTTTTTGCCACCACCGGCGTACCTCCGAGGCGCAACCGCTGGCCGGGATAGATTGTGTAGGGGGAGCGGATACCGTTAACCGAAGCTAAGCGCTTGAAATCCTGACCATATTTCCAGGCAATGGTGTAGAGGGTTTCTCCGGGCTGCACCACATGTGAGCCCCAGGTTACGGTGGCTGGGCGGGTACGGTTGGCAACAGGAATGGAAGACGGTGGAGTTGCACAGCCGGCAAGAATGGCAAGCACTATAGCCAGGCTCATGGTTTTTGAGCATACACTCAAATGAATCCGGCCCTTACCCACTCTCATCCTTACATCCTGTCTGGTATCAATCAGTGCTCAATCCGGCAACTGCTCATTTCTTTAAAGAATAAAAACTTAGTTTAAATAACTACAAAGTCTAAAAATTGTGCAATACCCACCTGTAATCCACAACATCTTCCCTTGTATCGGCGCATATTTTGGGTGTAGGAGCCAGAAATATGCGCTTTGACTGTGTGAACTAGAGGGACACTAAGCCTTGCGGGCAGCAATAAAATCAATACCCAGCACCAGCACTATGGCCATTATCATACAGACGACAGCGGAAAGTGTCTGCGCAGGCATACCGTACAGGGTTTCAAAAGCCGCCGGAGAAATATTGGCCTGCAATAAAGGCTCAACCTCACCACTGCTGTTAACCCGTGTGGTCAGCACTTCCTTCCAGGGCCAGAGCTTGTTTAATGAACCCAGCATCAGGCCAATCAGAAAGCCCATGGTTGGCACCCGTGCTTTCAACAGCAGCCAGGACAGGAAGTGGGAAAAGGACAGCAAGCCAATCACACAGCCGGCGCCAAACAGTGCAATTACTGGGAGATTGAACGTCTTGATTGCCGTCATCACCGGAGCATAAAAGCCCAGAAGCAGCAGAATAAAGCTGCCAGAGATACCCGGAAGGATCATGGCACAGATAGCCAGCGCGCCAGCAAAGAAGAAAGACAACAGGCCAATCTCAGTAATCGCCACCGGCAAGCCGGAAGACAATACCCAGCCAATTCCGACACCCGCAACCAGCGTCACTGCAGCAGGTACAGACCACTGCCGCCCGATCTGCTGCCCCATATGCCAGGCCGAAACCAGAACCAGCCCAAAGAAGAACGACCAGACCTGGATTGGGTAGGTCGCCAATAACCAGGTAATAATCCGCGCCAGAGAGAAAATACTGGTTAGCACACCGGCAAACAGGGTCAGCAGAAAGGTCCCGTTAATATGAGACCAGAATGCCTTGGGGCCCTGCTTGAACAGCACCATCAGCGCAGAAGGGCCGCACTTTTTCAGGCTGCCCAACAACTGGTCATAGATCCCGGTAATAAAAGCGATGGTACCGCCGGATACACCCGGCACAACATCGGCCGCCCCCATGGCAAGCCCTTTGCCATAGAGCCAAAGAGAAGATTTCAAATGCATGTAAGAACTCAGCGAATAACACCACTCAGAAGCGGGACAAAGCGTACCGCTTCCAGAAATTGCTTTTCAACACCCGCCTCAGTACGGGTCAGAATATACAGTCCCTGCTCCCGGCCACCGACAGGAATCACCATCCGGCCACCAATAGCCAGCTGATCGATCAACTCTTCGGGAATATTTTCCGGTGCAGCGGTAACAATAATACCGTCGAACGGACCCTCTTCCGACCAGCCCATGCCGCCATCAGAGTGCCGGAAGCGAACATTAAAAGCCTTGAGGAGGCGTAGCTTCTGGCGAGCCTTCTGTTGCAACGGAAGAATACGCTCCACGGTAAAGACCTTGCCGACCAGACCTGCCAGCACAGCTGTCTGATAACCGGAGCCGGTACCGACTTCCAGCACCCGCTCAAGAGGCCCACTGGCCAGCAGCACCTCTGTCATTCTTGCCACAATGAAAGGCTGAGAAATCGTCTGACCATGGCCAATAGGAAGAGCCGTATCTTCATAGGCCCGGTGCGACAGAGCTTCATCAATAAAGATATGGCGGGGAATGGAACGAATCTGATCAACCACCCGATGATCGGTAATGCCCTGATCATAAAGTCGCTGAATCAACCGATCCCTGGTTCTCTGGGAAGTCATTCCAATCCCGGAGAGATTCATACTGCCTGCGCCCACCATAACACTCCTTATCAACCGACTCCGCGCATTCACAGGTATGCAGCCGGTACTCTACACCTCGGTATAAACCGCTAATCGTCCACCTGATTACGGAAATCGACCAGTTCATGAAGAACTGAGGTGGCATAACACCCTTTATTGAGGGTAAAAGCTAACACAAGATCTTCATTGTCCCAACGCCAAACAAGGTTTGCCACCTGAGAAACCAGCGGCCGACGTTCCTGCTTGAGACCTTTCTGTTCCAGAACACGGGCAAAGTTCGGATACTGCGTCGCAACAGCCTGCTCCAGCTCCTTCACCAGCCCCTCTGTTGCCAGCTCACCCTTACCCCAAAGTGGCCCGGTATTGATCAGGTCACAGGCAGCAAAACGTGGAGCAACTGTTTCATCCCGACGGTTCGGATAAATCAGCGAGGCTGCATCCGGAAAGGTCAGCACATCACCATCAAGCAGTTCACACCAGTTGCCAGAGCGGATACGTGAAGCCAGCAATTCGTTAAACAACAGGGAACGTGAGGCTGAGAGCGCAAAGCCTCGGCGCTCACGGGCCAGCTTGATCTCACCGCTGAACAGCTTCTCTGCCAGAATCAGGTTATGACCATCGCGGCCAAAGCGCTGTGATCCGAAATAGTTCGGCACGCCTTTATCAGCAACCTTTTGCAGAAGCCGATCCAGCTGCTCTCGATCACCGTCAAACTCGCGCAGGCGGATCTCAAACTCATTGCCTGACAAAGCACCAGTACGCAGCTTGCGATCGTGGCGCACGGCCTGCAAAAGGCGAACACCTTCCAGCTCAGTCAGACGCTCGGCCCAGATACCGATTTCATTTTCCGGCGGCAGCCCCGGCTGACGCAGACAGAACCATTGTGTCGTCACGCCCTGACGATCTTTCAGACCGGCATAGCTGACATCCACAGCCGGGATATCAGCCATTTTGCCCAACTGACGGGCGAGCCAGGCGGTGTTCTGGCCAGTCTTTTCAATCTGCAGCAGCAAATGCTCGCCATGCCCGAGAGGGGCAAAGGGCAACTGTTCATAAACCCGGAAATCTTCTGGAGACTGTTTAAAAAGAGCGGTGCCGGCAATCCCGGCAAATGCGCGTGGCCACTCAAGCGACCAATCTGATGAGGACATACTTCAGTCCGGCATATAAAAAAAGGTTTCACCCTTACGAATCATACCCAGCTCCAGTCGAGCCATGGCTTCAACAGCTTCAAGACCACCGGCATCTTTGTCTTCCTGCAGAGCCACAACTTCAGCAGCAAGGGCATTATTCCGGTGTTCCAGCAGTTTGTTTTCCTGCTGCTGCTTCTGCACCTGCTGGGTAACATGCCGGTACTGGGCATAGCTACCCTCGCCCACCCACAGACTGAACTGCAGCACGACAAGCAGTGCCAATAACACCAGATGGGCAGGACGCAGAATCATGGCCATAGACAATTAACCCGGGTCATCGGAACACTGTGTTTCCGATTGTTCGTAAAGATATGATCTATCAATCATACCTGAAAAATTATCGACAGGAGATAGCGACAAAACCACCTGCCAGCCAACCATTGTTCAGGCTCCATAAAAAAAGGAGAACGCAGGGTTCTCCTTTCTCGCTGACTCAATACAAATTACTTTGTATCAATTTCATCAAAGCCTTTGACCAAATCATCCAGAGCTTTCATTTGCTTCAGGAATGGTTCCAGCTGACTCAGGCGCAGGGCACTAGGACCGTCGCAACGGGCTTTATCCGGATCCGGATGCGCCTCAATAAACAGGCCGGCAATACCCAGCGCCAGACCGGCACGGGACAGTTCCGTCACCTGATGACGACGCCCACCGGAAGCAGCCCCCATAGGATCACGGCACTGCAGAGAGTGAGTCGCATCAAAGATCAATGGTGCGCCGCCACTGACTTCCGCCATGGTGCGGAAGCCCAGCATATCGACAACCAGGTTGTCGTAACCGTGGCAGGTACCACGTTCACACAGCATGACCTTGTCGTTGCCGGCTTCTTCAAACTTCTCAACGATATTGCCCATCTGGCCAGGGCTCATAAACTGAGGCTTCTTGACGTTGATCACTGCGCCGGTCTCAGCCATAGCTACAACCAGATCAGTCTGACGCGCCAGGAAGGCCGGCAGCTGAATCACATCCGCCACTTCCGCAACTGGCTGGCACTGATGAATTTCGTGCACATCGGTAATCACCGGACAGCCGTGGGTGTCCTTGATTGCCTGCAGAATTTCCAGACCTTTCTCCATACCCGGGCCACGATAGGAAGCCACAGAGGAACGGTTAGCCTTGTCGAAAGAAGCCTTGAACACATAAGGAATGCCCAGTTTCCTGGTGATTTCCACGTAATAGCCGGACACTTCCAGAGCCAGGTCCATGGACTCCAGTACGTTCATGCCACCAAACAGGACAAAAGGCTTGTCGTTGGCAACTTCAATGCCATTTGGCAGAGTAATCGTCTTGTGCTGCATGACTTACTTCTTTTCCTTCAGCGCGGCTTCAACAAACGCGGTAAACAGTTTGTGGCCATAGCGCGGGGTAGAGGTAAATTCCGGATGGAACTGACAGGCCACAAACCATGGGTGATCTTTCACTTCCACAATTTCAACCAGTGACTTATCCACAGAACGGCCGGAAATCACCAGACCAGCCTTCTCCAGCTGCTCTACGTAATTGTTATTCACTTCGTAACGATGACGATGACGCTCTTTAATGGTCTCAGCACCGTAAGCGGCGAAAGCGTTAGTACCTTCTTCCAGATGACACAACTGTGCACCTAGACGCATGGTGCCGCCCAGATCAGACGCATCAGTACGCTGTTCAACCTGACCCGCTTCGTTCATCCATTCGGTGATCAGACCGATTACGGAATTAGCACCGTCTTTAACAAACTCAGAGCTGTTGGCATCAGCAATACCGGCCACATGGCGGGCATACTCGATAACTGCAACCTGCATACCCAGACAGATACCCAGGTAAGGAATCTTGTTCTCGCGAGCGTATTTGACGGTGGCAATCTTGCCTTCCACGCCACGCTCACCAAAACCACCTGGCACCAGAATAGCGTCAACGCCTTCCAGAACACTGGTACCGTCACGCTCGATATCTTCGGAATCGATATAACGCAGCTTGACCTTGGTGCGGGTCTTCAGACCAGCGTGCTTCATCGCTTCGATCAGAGACTTGTAGGCGTCCAGCAGTTCCATGTACTTGCCGACCATCGCCACAGTCACTTCGTTCTGCGGGTTGGCTTCACGCTCAATCACGTCATCCCAGTCGGACAGGTCGGCTGGCTTGCATTCCAGACCAAAGCTGTCCAGCAGGGTGTCATCCAGCCCCTGATCTCGCAGCATGGCTGGAATCTTGTAGATGGAATCCGCATCTTCCAGAGAGATAACCGCACGCTCAGGCACACTGGTAAACAGTGCAATCTTGCGACGGGAAGCAGTGTCAATATGCATCTCGGAACGACAGATCAGTACGTCCGGCTGGATACCGATAGACAGCAGCTCTTTAACAGAGTGCTGGGTCGGCTTGGTTTTCAGCTCGCCGGCCGTCTTGATGTAAGGCACCAGAGTCAGGTGCATATGCTGGGCACGGCGCGGACCCAACTCAACTTTCAGCTGACGAATAGCTTCAAGGAATGGCTGGGATTCGATATCACCCACAGTACCACCGACTTCAACCAGAGCAACGTCAGCATCACCAGCACCGGCAATCACACGTGCCTTGATCTCATCAGTAATATGAGGAATAACCTGAACAGTACCACCGAGATAATCACCGCGACGCTCTTTGCGCAGCACGTGCTCGTAAACACGACCGGAAGTAAAGTTGTTGCCCTGGCTCATGGTTGCGTTGATAAAACGCTCATAGTGGCCAAGGTCAAGATCCGTTTCAGCCCCATCTTCAGTAACAAAAACTTCACCGTGCTGGAACGGGCTCATGGTGCCCGGATCAACGTTGATGTAAGGATCCAGCTTGAGCATGGTGACTTTCAGCCCGCGGGCTTCAAGAATTGCAGCAAGAGAAGCGGCAGCAATGCCCTTTCCCAGTGAGGAAACAACACCGCCCGTGACGAATATATAGCGCGTCATTAAAAACCCGTTTTCTGATCAGCGTTTAACGCTAAGGGGTAGAGGAAGAATGAACTCAAGATGGGAGTGTAGGTTAACAAAAAGCACCTGATCCCTCAACTTGTTGCGCACAAATCGCACATAGAAAACGCCCCGGCAGAGCCGGGGCGTGATATTACAGCTAGCCAACCCGATTTAGAACGGGTCGTATTCCATGCCCAATTCCATTGGCTGAACCATATCCTTCAGGCCATCATAGTTCTCTGCCACAAAGTGATAGAGATAATGACCGGCCAGGCTGCCACTCAGGGCACCCAGAGTTGCGGAACCAGGAACCGGAACATTGCTGGCCGCACTGCCACCAATCCAGGCACCTACCGCAGACGCTGTCGATTCAGCACCCGCCTCCAACATCACACTACCCAGATTGTCGCTGGTCAGTCGGCCTTTGCGATAGTTGTCGTACAGGCTGTTACCCACACCAACCGCTGCACCGGCAACCACATAAGGCAACCTGAGTGAGAGGTTAAAGGTAGCCAGCGAGCTAACCCCGCCACGCAGTGCACTTTCACCGACACCACGCCCCAGCTCCTTCAGCTCTTTGCGGGAATATTGATGCGGCAGCACGCCGTCATTTTGGTATTTCTGATAAATACCAAGGCCCGCCTGAATACCACCACCGATGGTTGCACCACTGGCAAAGGCCACAGCACTGTGCCCCAGATAGCTGCGCAGCCAACCGTCAGCCGAGGCCGGAGTGATTTCGACAACCTTGGTACCTTTCGGAGCATTCAGGTTTTTCGCCCGTTTGACATAACCCTTGTCGAGCAGATCAGCCAGTGACAGAGCCAGCTTTTCATCGAGAACCATACCCTGACTGACATCGTAATAATCACCAGCCCCCTGTCTCCAGAGGGAATCCAGCTTGCTGTAAACCTTGTCGCTTACACCAATAACCGGAATCCGGCTCTTGCCGAAATGTTCCACCAGCCGCTTAACGGCCGCCGTCACCATCTCGGCATCATCACCACCCTTCAGCAGGAAGTACGGCTTGGAAATAGGCGGCAGCGACATGCTATCGAAATTAATATCATAGCCACCACTCATGGCACGGCCTGCCTTAACCGCATTGTAATCCTGCGCTTCAACCAGACCCGATTCACCGATGTAACCCACCTTGCGCATAACCAGGCTGACATCATCGAAATCAACGCTATCGAAAACATCGCGCAAATACTTGGCCGCCACTTCTGAGATGCTGCCTTTATAATTTTCTAACAGCGCAACTACTCTCAGAGAGCCCTGATCCTTTCTGGCAACACCTTTATTCAGTGACTTCTGCAGAACCTCCACCTTGGGTTTTCCGCCAGCAGGCACGTCCACCTCAAACAGAGGCTTCAATGGCTCACCCTGGTTGTATACCCGCAGGCTGACGCTCTTGGCACTGGTCACCAGCAAAGCGACCGCATCGGCACCGATATGATCCACCAGATCAGCATTAACACTGACCAGCTCTTTTAACGCAGCCTCCAGTGCGCCTACCAGATAGGCACTGGTTTCACTGCTGACATTTTCCGGCAGCTGGGCATCCTTGAGTTCGCCATTACGATCGTAAGCTACGCGAGAGCTGACCACCGACAGGTTATAAATGCTGGAGCCGTTACTATCGAGACGCAGCTTGCCCAGTTCGGCGCTCTCAGGAACCGTATCAAACCGGTAGATATCATCTTCTTCGCGAGCAAAGATGCCGTTAGAACCGGATGAGAAATGTGAAAGGTCGACATAGAGCTCGGAATCAAGACCAAACTCCAGGGAAAGTCCCGCAGGACCATTAAACAGCTGAGCATCCTTGACCAGAGGCGCATAAGCCTCATCCTGATTGCCAGCGACCTGAGCTTTAGAGGCTTCGGTATTTGCTGGCGCCGCCAGAACCTGCGTGCCAGCCATTGCTGCCACAGTCAACGCAACCGCCGCAACCAGTCGTGCTGACTGCGGCTTTTTCAAACGCAATTGATCACTTTTGGAAAACTGTCTCATATATACCCACTCCCGCCGTAAAAAAGCGAGCGAAGTGTAGACAGCGCAAGAATACCCCGCCAAAGCCGGGTGTTAAGAATTGTTACTATAGAACTACAAAGTGTGAGGCTTGTGACGAGCGGTGTATAAGCGGGTGAATCCGTGTATCCCGATCATTAAAACACCCTTAAAAACGCCCTCAAAATGACACTCATAATTGCCATTTAAGAGACCAGCCCGGACCTTCACCAGCACAAAAATCAGCGGCCACCAGCACCCCGGGAATGGCTACTACCTCCGCTCCCTTATGCAGAACAGGCAAGCGCTCCCGCAACCAGGCTGGAACACCCAATTCATTGAGCCACTTTTTGAGGGTTTTCCGTCCCTTCCGCCCGGGCAGAGCAAAGGGTTCAACCATAACATCCCGACGCAGGGACCATTGGCCATTCAGAGTTGTCGCACGTAAGGCAGACACACCGGTAGAAGAGTCATACCACTGTGCGATCACATCGCCATTACCTGCAAACGACAAACAGAAATCATCACCCTTCAGTACAGCGGAAGACTGACTTTTACACTCCCCCAGCCGAGGGAGCGCTGCAAGTGCCACCAGCCAGTGCCGATGACGATAAACAGAGCACCCACCCCAGTGCAGCTCCGGTTCAGCATCAACTCGGGCAAGCACAACCTCGTTGTAGATACGCTCCAACATCTCACTATCAGGAACCGGCAAATCTAGAACGCTCAACCAGTGCCGCAAAACCAGATTCCGTCGTGCCGCTGTCTGCTCTGATAGCCAGCCACAATCCACCACCTGCAATTCGCCAACGCCTGGAAAGGTCACGCTCAGACTGGCGGCCTGTAAATCCTCTTTGGCCAATTCATCCAGCAGTTGCACAGAGTCTTGACAAATTTCGCTAAAGCGCGCCACCCGGGACTTCATACCCGGCCAGCGCTGCTCCAGAACCGGCACAATGTCCGCTCGCAGAAAATTACGATCAAACCGGGTATCGGTATTGGAATCATCCTCAATCCACTCCAAACCATGTCGCCGGGCATAATCTTCAAGGGCGGATCGGGGGAAGACCAACAAGGGCCGACACAACTGCCCCACTCCCAGCGAACGGGTGGTCGGCATACCACTCATACCATGAATGCCAGAGCCCCGAACAAGTCGATAGAGCAAGGTTTCTACCTGATCATCCTGGTGGTGTGCCTGTAGCAGCACTTCTCCAACCTGCAGGCTTTCCTCAAATACCTGATAGCGGGCATTACGGGCACTCTCTTCAATATTTTGCCCTTGGCCACACTGAACATAATGCACCTGAAGAGGTATTTCCCAGCTCTGGCATAAAGCTTCAGCGTGATTCACCCAATCATCTGCCAGCCGGCTTAGGCCATGATGAACATGCAGCGCCCCCACCCCTTTCAACACACCCTGCTCACGAAGCTCCCGACACAGAGAAAGCAACACTGTGGAATCCAGACCACCACTGAAACCAACCACAACATCAGGAACCGTTGAACCTTTACAGTTCAGGGCTTGAAGTAAACAGGAACGAAAACGGTCAACCGTCAGTGGATCAGTGCGCATGAATTGAAGTCATTGAGTATCGTTAACAGGCCATATTATCTTATGACACTATGGATTCGACAGCGCCAGAATAGAAAAGGCCGGAGCAGTAAACCACTCCGGCCTTTTCAAGATAATAAACAGTATCGGATCAGCTGATACCGATATTTCGCAAACGCTGATAACGCTCGGCGGCCAACTCAGGGCCAGTTTTGCCTTTCAGACCAGCCAGCTCTTCCACCAACGCCTGCTTCAGCAAAGCAGCAGCTTCACTCATATCACGGTGAGCACCACCTAAAGGCTCCTGAATAATCCGGTCAACCAGACCCAGCTCCTTCAGACGAGGAGCGGTAATTCCCATAGCCTCGGCAGCATCGGAAGCCTTATCCGCAGTTTTCCAGAGAATAGAGGCGCAACCTTCAGGCGAGATGACCGAGTAAGTGGAGTACTGCAGCATCATCAGGCGATCACAAACCCCAATGGCCAGCGCACCACCGGAACCACCCTCGCCAATCACCGTGGAGATAATCGGAGTTTCCAGACGGGACATCACCGCCAGGTTCCAGGCAATCGCTTCACTTTGCCCACGCTCTTCCGCATCAATACCCGGATAAGCTCCTGGCGTATCAATAAAGGTGAGGATTGGCAGCTTGAATCGTTCGGCCATTTCCATCATTCGGCAGGCCTTACGGTAGCCTTCCGGACGAGGCATGCCGAAGTTGCGGCGCACCTTCTCTTTCACTTCACGACCTTTCTGGTGGCCGATAACCATCACCGGCTGACCATCCAGCTCCGCCATACCACCGACAATGGCCTGATCATCAGCAAAATGACGATCACCATGAATCTCATCAAAGTCGGTGAAGATTTCCCGTACATAATCAAAGGTGTAAGGACGACGCGGATGACGCGCCAGCTGGGCCACCTGCCATGCGGAAAGGTCGGTGAAAATATTAGCGGTCAGTGTCTTGCACTTTTCTTCCAGCGTACTGATTTCACCGGTGATATTCAGTTCATTATCAGAACCGACGAGACGCAACTCCTCGATTTTTGCCTCGAGCTCTGCGATCGGCTGTTCAAATTCAAGATAATTAGGATTCATCAGTCCGGAGTCACAACCAGAAAAAGTAAAATTGGCTACACATTAAGGAATCACCCTCGGTATGTCGAGGGTAAAGATGTAAGTCGAAGTTACCAAATTTTACCAGATACCAACAGCGACCTGTCCAGAGGTATTAATGCGGCTAATTACAGCCCTCGCAGCTTGCGGGCGTCTCCAACACTGCCGGCATTAATAACATCGGTATAACCGGCCTTGGCCAGCAACTGAGTGGCCATACCTGAACGGTTACCACTGCGGCAATAAAGAGCTATGGGACGGTCTTTCTCAATCCCCTGCGCCGACAGAAACTCAACGATCCCCTGCCACTCGACCTGACCATCACCCTCAATGCCGTTCGCCTGCTTTTCTTTCAGACTCCGAACATCAACCCAGAGGCGTTCTGGATCTTGCGCTGCTTTTTGCAGAGTATCATCAGCGGCATGGGCAAAGAGTGCTCCACAAAAAGCCAAAATGGTGGCTACCAGTTTTATTTTCATAATGCCTCCTGCATCTTTTATTGCGTTTTATAATCCCGGCGAAAGTTAGCGAGGCTCGGAGAAATCCTTAAGACCGGCCAGACTTTCTACACATTTCATCTGAAGCCGTTGAAGCAGCGACTCCCGCTGCTCAGCCAGATCCGAAAGGTTATTGACTGCCTTCGGCATATCGACAGCACATCTCGCCACCTGCCAGGTCTTATCAAAGATCAGCTCTTTGCTTTTGGCGGGCCGACGCACCACAGTGAGACTCATCTGCTCCTGTAGAGGCGCTAAAGATTGCAAACGCTCATGAAGACTGCGTGAAACCAGAGGTTCGGAAGATGGGGCATATTTCAGGTTATAACGGGCTTCTGAGAGATAAATGCGCTCATCCGGGATAATGACATAATCCGCTTTAATGCTGCGCAGATAACGAACCAGGAGCTTGTTACCGGAATCATCCTCCATACCCGGCAACCAGGCATACCAGCTTTTGGCTTCGCAGGATGGCAGCGGTTTGGTCGCACCGGGAGGGCAGTTCTGCTCCACAGCAGTCAGCACTTTATAATGCCAGCGCAAGCTTTCCTCCCCTGCGACCAGATGCAGGCCCGCATCCTGTATGGACTGATAGAGCTTGATTGACGCTTTATAGTCCGGCAGCAACTGCCCATCTTTCTGCACATCCATCAGAGGTGCCAAAAGTCCTTTACCTGCTAACAGACGAGAGACGTCTTGTGCATCCCAGCCATTTTGAAGCTGCCAGTTTTGGCTACGCTCTATTTCAGGTGACGAGACTTTATCCGGATTTGGGGAGTCAGACCACCAGCTCGAAATCATGGCACATCCCGACAGGGTGAAAGCCAATGTGAAACTTACAGCAGCACGCAGAAGCAGTTGGCCAGCCCGAGTAGCGGCTGACCAGAATAAGGAAACCTTGGAAAGCATGGGCGTCATTAACTTCACCGGGGTTACGTCTTTATAGTTGTTATTCTTTTCACCGAGCTAAAATCAGCCCACCCGGCATCATGGTTTGGCTGCCGGTTCAAGCCCCAGGCCTGTGCCGGCCGGAGAGCTTAGATTACGAATACTGGCCTCGATCTGAACCAGACGACGATTCACCTGCTGACGATGGGCATCAACAGCTTTGATCTTTTCTTCGTAATCTTTCATCTGCTTAGAAACATTGGCAGAAAGCGTCTTGTTACTATCAAGCGCTTTCTTCACGGATACTGACAGGTTATCAATGGTCTTCTGCATGGCGTCCAGCTGCTCACGGTTTACCGTTGAACCAGCAACCAGCTCCGCATTCATGGCGCGCAGCTCTTTCTTAACGCCATCCAGCTCGCCAGCGGTTTTCTCCAGAGCTTTAATATCACCACTGATTTTGCTCACTGAGCCTGACAATGATTTCTCTGTAGCGGCAAGGTTCTTGGTCAAGGAGTCCAGTTCCTTTTCCTGAGACTCAATCATCGGACGATTACGCTTATTGGCAAGATCCCAAAGTTTACGAATCTCGAAATTGACCGCCTTCAATTCGTCCTTAACTTCATTACCACTGCGATTCAGGGTTTCACCTGTTTCAGAGACGGTGCCGGATACATCCATCAACTGGGAAGACGTCATCGCCAACCGGCTACGGGTATCCTGCAATTCCTTCTGCACAGCCTGCAGCTGCAGATAACCACCACCGGCCAGTGCCAGAAGCGCGACACCAAGAACCATGGTGCCTACAGGAAAGCGTGAAGGGGCTTTGGGCTGAGAGTCGTTGTTCTTTTTTGCCGCTGGCCTGGCTGGGCGCGCCTTGGCCGAACGTTCGGTGGGACGCTCAGACAGATCATCCTCAGACAGAGAGATACTGGGTAAATGATCAAGGTCGTCCTGAGAAGTGGATTTCATCGCGGTAAACAAATCTGACTGTTTTCTTGCATTCTAGAGCAAAGCGTATCGCGACCCAATAGGTATGAGAGCACCACCATACGACACCGTTATCACTCTATGACACAAGACTGTGCACAATCTTGTTCAGAAAAACCCCGACAAGTGCCCCGTACGACCTTGGCAAGACACTTGCTTGTAGAGTTTTGACCTAAAAGCACACCAGGAGAATACCATGCACACAGAGACCAGCATCAATCTGAATAAAGAAATGCTCGATCTGATGTCGATCCTGCGCCGTCGGCTGAAAGCTGAGTTTGATGTCATCATCCGCTTCAGCCACGATGATGCTCTGGAAACCATCTACGATCTGGCCCGACGCTCCATGGATCAGACTACCAAAGAGAATGCCTGCCATCTGCTCACCCTCTCGGGCTGGGATATCGAGATAGACCAATTGATTCGCCCGGTACACAGTCAGAGAAGCCCAGCTGGGTCTCCCCCTCCAGCACAGCCCAAAGCCGTAAAGATCTATCGCGGACAGGTGATCGCCTGATAGCAGCCTGCAAACCGGTCTCATACAACGAAATAAGCGCACAACAAACCGTGGAAACAGCGGTTATCACAGTGCTATCATCGGTTATCCGAAATTTTGCCATGCCGAGGCGCATTTCGGCTCTTGCCTGATTAGATAAAAGATGGAGACAACCAAATGGCTTTTGAACTGCCAGCTCTGCCATATGCCCGTGACGCTCTTGTCCCGCATATCTCTGAAGAGACCCTGAACTACCACTATGGCAAACACCACAAGACTTACGTGGACAAGCTGAATGGTCTGGTAGACGGCACCGATATGGCTGGTCAGTCTCTGGAAGAGATTATCAAGTCCTCCAGCGGCCCTGTTTTCAACAACGCTGCCCAGATCTGGAACCACACTTTCTACTGGAACAGCCTGAGCCCTAACGGCGGCGGTCAGCCTTCCGGCGCTCTGGCAGAAGCTATCGACAAGTCTTTCGGTTCTTTCGATGCGTTCGTTGCCAAGTTCAACGAGATGGCTGTAAACAACTTCGGCTCCAGCTGGACCTGGCTGGTGAAGAACACTGACGGCTCCCTGGACATCGTTAACACCAGCAACGCTGCCACTCCTATCACTGGCGACCAAAAGCCACTGCTGACCTGCGACCTGTGGGAACACGCTTACTACATTGACTACCGCAATGTACGCCCTGATTACCTGAAGGCCTTCTGGGCTCTGGTAAACTGGGATTTTGCAGCCGCTAACTTCGCTTAATCAGTCAGCCTGTAAAATATAAAAAGCCCAGCCTCAGCGCTGGGCTTTTTTGGTGCACAAAAACCATCCCGCGCCCCAACAAAGCTCACCCAAACACTCTTACAAAACCACAATTCCTATAAATATCAGCCAGTTAGCGATTTCTCAGACATAGGTAGTATTACGGTTTTATTTCAAGCATAATCTTCGGTGCCTAATGCTTTTAGCACACGGCGCGCACAAAATGACAAGAGCAGATGCTCGAAAAATAAAACACACACAAGAACAAATATGAAAACACTGACCAAATGCACACTGAGTGCAGCTGTTGCTGCCATCATTGCAACCAACGCAGCCCAGGCTGCTGAGGTTGTGACTGTAGACCCAAGCCTGAAACTGACCTACAAGAACTTCAACTGGCAGGAAGACTACGGCTCTGGCGTTTCCAATGAGCGTGACGAGTGGGTTCACGGCGTTATTGCCGACTTCGACACTGGCTACGTTAACGATGTTATCGGTGCCGTTGTAACCACCGGTGCAGTATTCCCTCTGGACGTACAGAAAGGCAGCTCCATGGCTAACGTAGCCAAGGACAGCCGTGGCGATGCTGACAGCATCGGTGGCTTCCAGCAGGTTTACCTGAAAGCCAAGCACACTGCCGGCGACGTTAACCTGAACGCCAGCTACGGTGTGAAGAAGCGTGGCTTCGAGCTGTACGGCAACTCTGGCTCCCGTGTACTGGCTGCCAGCTCCGAAGGTTTTGACGTTTCTGCCGCTTACGGCGACCTGAACGTTTACGCTTCCCGTCTGACCGGTGCCAGCAACCGTAACCAGTCTGCTCTGACCCGCGACATCATGCAGGACGGCAACAAGATCGACAACATCCTGATCTACGGTGCCAACTACAGCATCGCCGGTGTTGGCCTGGTTGCCGAGCAGCTGAAGTCCCAGGACTACCTGAAGAAAGGTTTCCTGATGGCTTCCTACGGCCTGGAACTGTCCGAAGGCATGGGTATTGATCTGGATGCCCGTTACGGTACCGCAAAGCGCGACGGTAACCTGGTACCAGCCGGCTACAAGTCCAAGTACGTTAACCTGAACGCCACCCTGAACGTTGCTAACGCTTTCGTTGGTATTGGCTACAACAAGACCAAAGATGGCGACTGGAACCGTAACAACGGCAGCGGCAACTCTGACGTATTCAACTCCAGCCTGGATCTGTGGGACCAGTTCGCTAACGAAGGCGAGAAAGCTTACCTGCTGACTGCTGGCTACAACTTTGCCGACCTGGGCCTGCCAGGCCTGAGCGTTGACGTAACTACCGCCAAAGGTAAAGACGCCAAGGGCTTCAGCAAGTTTGACCGTCGTGAGTTCTCCGGCAACGTATCCTACAGCTTCAGTGGCGATCTGGAAGGCCTGTCTGTAGCGTGGTACCACTACGACTACAAACTGGATGAGCGTGCCGACGGTGCAACTGCTACTGACAAGACCAAGGAAAACGGTGATCGCGTTTACCTGACCTACTCTGTATCCGTGTTCTAATCGAACTTTTCGGATAGAGACTCGAGCAGGAGCGGCCTCTGGCCCCTCCTGCTTTTTATTGCCCGTAAGAAAGACTTACCAGACTGTTACCCCAACCAACTTATTTCGGTTTTTACTTGCAGCCACTCGGCAACTTGCTTAGTATTTGTTCAAATTTAGTGAGATCTGAACGACTGATGTCCCAAGCCCAGCACAAAACCATGATTATGATGACCGGTATGATGATGAAATCATTCGCCGGGGGTTGTGTTGTGGGCAGCAAAGACTAAAGCCACAGACCAGATACCAAAACCCCCGCACCGCAAGGTTCGGGGGTTTTTTTATGATTTTAAATCAGAGGAGTAAATATTATGTCACAGCCAATCCGTCAATACCGGCTCAAGCTGATCGCAGCCAACACACCAGGCAGCCTGGAGCGTGTTCTGAATAACAGTCGCAGCGGCGGTTTTGCTGTGGATAATTTCTCCGCATCACTATGCGTTGAAAGGAATCAATATCTGATTGATCTGCAGGTATCCGGGGGCAACAGCCAGAATAATCTGATTATTGCCCTGCTGCAGGAAAGCGACATCCGCTCCCTGACACCTTACCGGAAAGGCATGAGCGCCTATTTATGAAGCTTAGTGATAGGAGTGCTTTGCGCCTTCTTCAGGCTCGGCAGACAGCAGTGGCTCTTCGCCCAGATAGAGGAACTGCATCTGCTGGCACTCCTGCATCAACTGACGCACTGTCTCCATGGCCACACCAAAGTATTCATGGAACTGAGCCACGGTAACGCCCTGGGTGGTCAGCAGCGAAGAAGACGCCATCAACATCGGCGTGGCTTCATCAGGAGTATTAACGAACAACTTCAAAGTCGGGAACGACATATTCAGACGGGGCATATCCGCAGACACGGCCAATACAGCACTGGTACGCAGATCAAGCTCGGTAGTGAACATCAACCCCCAGGGCTCAACAAACAGGCGGCTATCCAACACGCCTTCTGAAGACTGCAGTGCAGAGATATGAAGGCCGCTGCACTGATCACAGATATAGGACTCATAACCGGCTTCACCCAGCCACTTCTCCACCAGGGCAATATCCGGAACCAGCAAGTCGTGCATTGTCTTCTATCTCGGAAAATCAAAGAAGCGGGACTTTAACTGATTTTGCCAGTAATGGCGACCGCTGCCCGATACAGGAAAGCCTCACTCGCCTGTAGCAATCTCCCGACTACCATCGGTAATCCACTCACTCCAGGAGCCAGGGTACAAACGAGCTGGCGGTAACCCCGCTAACACCATCCCCAGAATGCTTTGACAGGCAGACACGCCGGAGCCGCAGTAATAAACGACATCTTTCCCTTCAAGATCAGAAAACAATTCCCGTAACTTTTCCGCCCTCTGAAAGTGACCCTGCTCATCAACGGTTGCAGCACAGGGTAAACAATGCGCTCCTGGAATATGGCCAGCCCTAACATCCAGAGGCTCAATCTCTCCCCGATAACGCTCTGGGGCCCGGGCATCCAGTAGCAATCCACCGTCTTTCACAAAAGCAGGAATAGAAGCGGCATCAATCATCACTTCCGGATTAAGGCGAGGCTGAAAATCACCTGAAGGGTATAGGGCAATTTCAGACGAAACTTCACCACTTTCAGCCAACCAACTTTTCATACCTCCACGAAGGATAAAGACCTGCTTATGCCCCAACCATAAGCTGAGCATCCACCAAAGCCTCGGCACAAAGAAGTGGCTTCCATCATCATAGAGAACTACACGACTACGGTTAGAAACGCCAAGTTCCTGTAAGCGGGAAACCAACTGATCAACATCCGGAAGCGGATGCCGCCCGGTCTGACCGCTGATCACAGGACCAGAAAGGTCTTTACCAAGATCCACATATTGCGCACCAGGAATATGAGCCTGCTGATACTGCCGTAAGCCCAAACCAGCATCCTGCAGACTGTAACGCACATCAAAGATCCTCAATTCAGGATCCTGCTGCCACTCCTGCAAAGTCGCCACATCAATCAACAGACTCATGGTAATACCTTATTCGCTGTCTGAAGGTTCAGCCTGCTGAACCACCTGATCATCGACAATCACCTTGCCGGTCAACACTTCACCCACATCAACACTGCCATCATTAATGCTGTCTTTGATAACTATACGGGTAACGTCGTGTTCCATTTCATCCTGCTCAGGTTCAGCCTGCTCCTGATAAGGCGGCATCATCGCCTCTTCTATCTGTGGCGTTTCGGGCAGTGCTATTTCGTCATTGCCGGAGTCACTATTAAAAAACCAAAGACCGCCCAGAATCAGCAATGCCAAACCTGCGACGACACCGATAGCCTGTCGTGTTTCCCTATTCATGGCGCATACCCTGTTTTTACTGTTAGTCGAGTGTAAATCCCCAAACCGGGAATGAATAGGGTCTTTAGAAAATGAAGAATATAAGGAAGAAGATAAAGAAGTGCTTTTTGAAGAAGAGGAAAGAAATTTGCCCGACCAAAGATTGACCGGGCAAATAACAATTAGCGGGTGTGAACAACCCGGCTGCTGCTACCTTGGCTTAATACCTTCACACGATCACCAACACGATAGCTGTTACCTGGCTCTTCCTGCTGCACTACGGAGATGTAACTGCCATTCTCCAGTTGTACAGTCATATTAATCGCCATGGTTTCCGTTGCTTTACGCTCGGCGTAGTTACCTAACACACCGCCAGCAACTGCCCCGGCAATGGTTGCAAGGCTCTTGCCTTTGCCACCACCAATAGTGGAACCACCAATACCACCCACCGCAGCACCAGTAAGCGCACCAACACCGGACTGGGTACCATCAACCCGTACCAGCTCGATCTCGACAATTTCCCCAAACTGGACAGTCTGCATGCTTCTGGCTTCAAGGCGATCATAGTTACTGCCCGTGAGATCAGTCATACAACCACTCAGAAGCAGCGTAAATACCGCGAAAACACTAATAAGGATATTTTTACCTGGATTCATAAATTCGGCCTCCCTGAACCTAGTGACTCATCCTTGAATTGGACATTCTGTCTTCAGTGTAGGTTCAATTGCGCTCTTCACGGGGAATTTCCCGAACGGTATGATCCACCCCACAAAATCAAACCAGCCCCTCTAGATCAGGACATTCCCCTTATGGAAGACCGTTTGAGCAAGCGGGAAAGCCTGCTGCTGTTATGCTCCCTGTCGACTTTGTTGGTATCGGTCACCCTGCTGCTGACCCAAAGCTGACTCAGCAAGCCAATAAAAAAGGCTTACCGCATGGGCGGTAAGCCTTTTTTGACACTAGCTAATCAACGCCGGCTGTGCTGACGTTAATCAATCCAGACTCTGGCATTACGGAACATCCGCATCCAAGGTGCATCCTCCTGCCACTCATCCGGATGCCAGGAGTTCTGAACCGTCCGGAATACCCGCTCAGGATGCGGCATCATGATGGTGACCCGCCCATCCCGACTGGTCAGACCTGTGATACCCTCGGCAGAGCCATTCGGGTTGTACGGGTAACGCTCAGTGACCTGCCCGGCATTATCAACAAAGCGCATGGCAATCGTGCCAGCACGCGTCACTTCCGACAAATCACCATCAGAAGCAAATTCCACCTGACCTTCACCGTGGGCAACAGCCACCGGGATTCTTGCGCCTTCCATACCCTGCAGCAAGATCGACGGGCTCTTCTGGATTTCCACCATGGAGAGACGCGCCTCAAACTGCTCGGAACGGTTACGCACAAAGCGCGGCCAATGCTCAGTTCCCGGAATCAGCTCATGCATGGTCGACAGCATCTGACAACCATTGCAAACGCCCAGCGCAAAAGTGTCCTGACGATCAAAGTAACGGGCAAACTCTTCCCGCACCTGATCATTGAACAGGATGGACTTGGCCCAGCCACCGCCAGCACCCAGAACGTCACCGTAGGAGAAACCACCGCAGGCCACCAGACCACGGAAGGCCTGCAGATCACGACGTCCACCAATGAGATCACTCATATGAACATCAACCGCTTCAAAGCCGGCCCGATCAAAGGCAGCGGCCATCTCTACATGACCATTCACACCCTGCTCACGCAGGATCGCGACCTTCGGACGCACACCTGTAGCGATGTACGGAGCGGCAATATCCTTGCTGATATCCCAGTGCACTGACGCATGCAGGCCAGCGTCATTATCGTCCAGCAGGTTATCAAACTCCTGACGGGCACACTCGGCATTATCCCGCAGCGCCTGGATCTGGTAACTGGTTTCCGCCCAAATACGCTGGAAACGGATACGGTTGCCAGCCAGAACCGGCTTGCCGTCGAAGTTAAAGCTGATCTCCTGCTCGGCAGCCAGAGTACCGATAGTGTGCACACAGCCTGCCAGACCAAAGCTGGCCAGGCAGTCTTTCACCAGCCCTTTATCTTCACGGCGCACCTGAATCACCGCCCCCAGCTCTTCGTTAAAGAGAGCACTGGCCAGCAGATCCTGATGGGTGACAAATTTATCGAGATTAATGGTCAGACCGGTGT
The DNA here is from genome assembly GCF_900174585.1 of Parendozoicomonas haliclonae. Taxonomy (GTDB): domain Bacteria; phylum Pseudomonadota; class Gammaproteobacteria; order Pseudomonadales; family Endozoicomonadaceae; genus Sansalvadorimonas; species Sansalvadorimonas haliclonae. The sequence continues at coordinate 190,327 of NZ_FWPT01000003.1, forward strand.
GGCCGGCAAACGCCATTTCCACCAGCGTGGTGAACAGACCACCATCAGAACGGTCGTGGTAAGCCAACAGCTTACCTTCGGCCAGCAGCTGCTGAATGCCCTGGAAGAAGCCTTTAAGATCCTGCGGCTCATCCAGGTCAGCTGGCTCGGCACCAATCTGCTTGTAGACCTGAGTCAGGGCAGAACCACCAATACGGTTCTGGCCTCGACCCAAATCGATCAGCAGCAGATCGGTTTCACCTTTATCTGTACGCAGCTCAGGGGTCACGCACTGACGAACATCTGCAACTGGGGCAAATGCCGAGATGACCAAAGACAGGGGTGCGGTGACCGACTTCTCTTCACCATTGTCCTGCCAGGTGGTGCGCATGGACATGGAATCCTTGCCAACCGGAATGGTGATACCCAGCTCCGGGCAAAGTTCCATACCTACCGCTTTAACGGTGTCGTATAGACGCTCGTCTTCACCCTTATGGCCAGCGGCGGCCATCCAGTTGGCCGACAGACGTACTTCTGATAACTGGTTAATACGGGCCGAGGCAATGTTAGTGATCGCTTCACCCACCGCCATACGGCCGGAAGCCGGAGCGTCCAGCAATGCCACAGGCGTACGCTCTCCCATGGACATCGCTTCACCGGTGGTCGCATTAAAGCCGGAAGTCGTCACCGCACAGTCAGCTACCGGCACCTGCCATGGACCGACCATCTGATCACGCACCACCTGACCGGTAATCGTCCTATCACCAATCGTAATCAGGAAGCTTTTACTGGCAACAGCCGGCAGTCGCAGAACCCTTTCAGCGGCTTCCTGCAGATCCAGCCCGGAAACGTCAAACGGCTGCACTTCAAAGCTGCTGCGTTCAACACTGCGATGCATGCGTGGCGGCTTGCCCAGCAGTACATCCAGAGACATATCGACGGGCTGGTTATCAAAGTGCTCATCGTTAACGATGAGGTCTTTTTCTTCTGTGGCTTCACCAACAATCGCATAAGGGCAACGTTCGCGGGCACAGATGGCCTCGAACACCGGCAGATCGTCCGGAGACACCGCCATCACGTAACGTTCCTGGGATTCGTTACACCAGAGCGCCAGTGGGCTCATGCCCGGCTCATCATTCAGAATCTTGCGCAGCTCAAACTTGCCGCCCCGACCACCATCGCTGATGAGTTCCGGCAAGGCATTAGAAAGACCACCAGCACCCACATCGTGGATAAACAGCAGCGGGTTCTTGTCTCCTAACTGCCAGCACTGGTCGATCACTTCCTGGCAGCGACGCTCCATTTCCGGGTTATCCCGCTGCACAGAAGCAAAGTCGAGATCTTCCTGACCTTCGCTGGAGTTCATCGAGGAAGCTGCGCCACCGCCAAGGCCAATCTCCATGGCCGGACCGCCCAGCACAATCAGCTTGCTGCCGGCCGGGTATTCTCCTTTATCAATATGCTGACCACGGATATTGCCCATACCGCCGGCAATCATGATCGGCTTGTGGTAGCCGCGCATCTCTACGCCGGCCGGGCCATTCACCGCTTCTTCATAGGTACGGAAATAACCACACAGTGCCGGACGGCCAAACTCATTATTAAAAGCCGCACCACCCAGCGGGCCTTCGATCATAATATCCAGCGCAGAGACGATACGGTCAGGCTTGCCATAGATACCCTTGGCATCACCTTCCCAAGGCTGCTCAAAGCCAGGAATATTCAGGTTGGACACCGAGAAGCCAGTCAGACCCGCCTTCGGCTTGCCACCACGACCGGTAGCGCCTTCATCACGGATTTCACCGCCGGAACCAGTAGAGGCACCAGGCCAGGGGGCGATAGCTGTCGGGTGGTTATGGGTCTCCACCTTCATCAGGATATGAATATCCTCATCGGTGTAGCTATAGCTGCGGGATTCATAATCCGGGAAGAAGCGATCACCTTTCCAGCCTTTAATAACCGCCGCATTATCTTTATAAGCCGACAACACACCTTCCGAATTCATCTGGTAGGTGTTGCGGATCATGGCGAACAGGGATTTTTCCTGCGCTTCACCATCAATATCCCAGGAGGCATTGAAAATCTTGTGGCGACAATGCTCAGAGTTGGCCTGAGCAAACATCATCAGTTCCACATCGCTGGGATCACGATTCAGTTTGACGAAGCTATCCAGCAGATAATCGATTTCATCATCCGCAAGAGCCAGGCCCAGCGTCTGGTTTGCCTCCACCAGCGCATCACGACCATTAGCGAGTACCGGCACACGATTCAACGGCGCAGGGTCGGCTTCCTGGAATAATTGGCTGGCATCATCGGCCGAGGCCAGAACGGCTTCGGTCATGCGATCGTGAAGAAGAGATTGAATCGTTTCGGCATCTTCCGGGGTGAGTGGTGATGCGCTTGTAATGGTATAGGCGATGCCCCGTTCGAGGCGGTGGATCTGTTTCAGACCACAGTTTCTGGCGATGTCGGTCGCTTTACTGGACCAGGGAGAGATCGTTCCAGACCGAGGTGTAACCAGGAACATCTGGCCTTCCGGGTCCTGACGAACGCGCCGGGGGCCATACTGCAACAATTTTTCTAATATTGTTTGTTGCGCCGGGGTGAGTCCCCCGTCAGGTTTATCGGGGTCATGCAGGTCAGCAAAATGCAGGTACTCCGCATACACACTTTGAACAACCGGCACCTGCTGTTTGAGCGTAGTCAACAGCCTGGCTGCACGGAACGGGGAGAGAGCGGGATTGCCGCGAAAAATCTCCATTTGATGCATGATCCTTGAATTTCAGGTCAGGTTGGCGAGCTGCGCCTATCATACAGACTTGCCCCTACAGGCTCCACCTCCTGCCGCCCTCCAGCGCCTTTATTTCCGCCTGCTACACTGTACTGGTTTTGCCTGAGTCAGATGCCTGAACGGCTCGATTTAGACCTTTTGGTGAACATATGAAGCAGCTCCAACTGTCCGAACACCAGCCCAAAAAGCCATTAACCTGTTGATTTAATTAAACATATCCACTCATTCAGACCTATGTAGAAAAGACGATTCGATAGCAAGATGGTGTAATTCCCGGGAATGGGCAATTCAGAGGTAACAGCCGATGATGGGTTCAGACCTTGCATTAACAAATGGCCGATTAAGACAGCTACTCATGCTGCTTGTGCTGACAGGCGTTCTGTTGACTACAGGAAGCGCCAGTAAAGTTGCCGGCAAACACCTTCACAGTGACTGCCCACACAGTTTTTTGGTGCATCATCAGAACCATGCTCATCTGGCGCGTCTGGAAGAGGAGTATTTCCTGCTGGGTAATCTCCCGCAAAGCTTTGCGACCCAGTTGCAGCCTACTCCAGCAGTAAGATCCCTGACGGCGGGAGAGGTTTTCAGTCTGGAAACTCATATGAGCAACCGGCTGCCTCAGTATCATGACCTGTTTCGTCAGGTTGCCCATGAGCACCGTATCGACTGGCATCTAGTGGCAGCTATCAGCTATCAGGAATCCCACTGGCATCCGAAAGCCAAATCCCCAACCGGGGTTCGCGGCATGATGATGCTAACCCTGCCAACAGCCAAGGAACTGGGTGTTCGCAACCGTCTGGATCCAGAACAGAGTGTTCGCGGCGGTGTTCGTTACCTGCAGCAGTTAAAAGAGAGATTGCCAGAAACTATTCGTGAACCAGATAGAACCTGGCAGGCTCTGGCCGCATACAATGTCGGCATTGGCCATCTGTATGATGCGCGCATCCTGGCTCGCAAGCAGGGTTTCAATCCCGACAAGTGGGCTCAGCTAAAGAACTTTCTGTTAAAGCTGGAAGACCCAGCCTGGCATACCCAAACCCGACATGGATTTGCCCGGGGATCAGAGCCGGTTCGCTATGTGGATAATATCCGCCGTTACTATGGTCACATTATGGCCAACCTTAGCCGCCAGAACTCCCGTGCTCTGGCACAGTGCACAACCACAGGCCGCTCGCGAGGATAATGATGAGATAGGCCGCCTACAGCTCCAGCTGGAGGCGCTTCTGTTCTGCTTTAAGAGCTTTCTTCTCTTTACGGCGCCGACGGAAGAAGGCAGACATCACTTCCGAACACTCCTCCGCTTTCACTCCTCCTTCGGCAATCACTTTATGGTTCAAACTGTCACGCTCTAAAGCCTGATCCCGGCTTTCAATAGCGCCCGCCTTGGGTTCGGTGGCTCCGTAAACCAGACGGCGAATACGGCTGTGCACCAGCGCGCCGGCACACATTGCACAGGGTTCAAGGGTTACATAGAGATCACAGTCAACCAGACGATAATTGCCAAGGGTACGTGCAGCATCCCGTAACGCCAGCACTTCCGCATGAGCGCAGGGGTCGGTGCGGCCTATCGGGCTATTATAGCCGCGTCCAACAATTCGACCGTCATAAATCACCACAGCCCCCACTGGAACCTCACCGACGGCGGAGCCCAGCCGGGCCAGAGAGAGCGCCTCATCCATCCAGCGCTCATCACTTTCATTTTGTGGCTGAACTTCATCCATTGCTCAACATCCTGATCCCAAAGCTCAAAAGCACGATTATACAGTGTTTGAAGCAAGATCAGATCAGGGTGAGTCGCCCTTCCAGATGAGGTTTACCGGAGGATGAACGCAGCCGGAAATCAACCTTGCGGCCTTCAGCATCTTTGGCAGTGGTACTGGTGCGACTGAACTCTACCTTCGCAGGCAGGAAAACCGGTGTTTTAAATACCACTTCCAACTCAAATGGCTGGCCAGCGATATCATCAGTTAATGCCGCTAGGCAACGGGCCTTGGACCACATACCGTGAGCAATATGACGTTTAAAACCAAACAGCTTGGCGGTCACCGGCCAGAGATGAATCGGATTGCGATCTCCGGACACCGCACCATACTGCCGCCCCAGAGAAGACCCAAGGGACCAGGTCTGAATCACATCCAGCGCGTCGAAAGCCTGATGCTGTTTTTTACCACCCGCAGACGGACTGGACTGCCTGCGAAGATTGGTACTGATACCTTCGTAAACCAGCTCACCCGATGCCTCTATGCGGGTCAGGATATCGAACTCCAGACCGGCTTCGACCTCGCGGGATTCTCCAATACTGCACTCGATATGCAACAGTTCACCCTTCTCAACAGGGCGGAGCTGGCGAAGGGTATTGCGCACATGAACCAACCCCATCGGCTTCAAAGGCATAGTCGGATCGGTCAGCAATCGCATATGCAGAGGGAAAGCGAGGATATGCAGAAAGGTAGCTGGGAGAAACCGGCTTTGCGGAAAGTGGCAGATCTTCTCGTAGGTTTTCACATCCTGAGCATTAGCCCGCACCCCCGCCACACTGACAGAGAGTGCCGGCAGCTCACCGGCGTGACCTTTCTTTCTGGCCGCTTTGGCATACAAGCTGAGCATGGAGGGCATACTGGAAAGCGCCAGAGTCTGCATGGAGTGTTTCCTTTTCCTGTTGTTCACGAGCCGGCTTGGCTCATTGATGTCGGGCATGCTGTTGGGCATAGTATCTCCCCTTCCCGATCAACCATTGGCAGACGGGACACGCCTCTAACCACTTACTGCCAGTGTTAAGGCCGCGCCTTATGACCAACAAACGTCTCATCCATTGTCACGAAAGCCAATCGCCTCTAAGATAGCAGCATAAAGTAGAAAAATAACAACAGATCGCCACCTGTTCAGGTACCCGCGAACAACAATAACTCTATAGGGCTGTAAAGTTATGAGCGAACTGAGAGATGCAGGCATCCTGGTCAAGATGGCCCATCAGGGCTTTATCAACGCCGGTATTGACGCAAGTGCCATTTATGAACGCTGCGGTATTACCCGACGCCATATTGAAGACCCGCAAATTCGTACGCCCCATGACGCGCAGACCATTTTCTGGCAAGCCTGTGAAGAGGTCACTAATGACCCTTGCATCGGTCTTCACCTCGGCCAGCACATTCCCGTATTTCGCGGCCAGGTCATTGAATATCTTTTCCTGAGCAGTCCCAATTTTGAAGAAGGTCTGAATCGCGCCTTAAATTACCAGCGCCTGCTCAGCGATGCCGTTGATGCTCGGGTAGAAAGAGATGGTGACCGCTGCATATTCACCATTAATGCCACTTCCCACTCCATCAAGCCGCTTCGCCATCTGATTGATTGCATGCTGTTAGGGGTTATGCGCTTCTTCAGCCACCTGACTCAGGATAATTTCCAACCGCTGTCTGTCAGCGTCTCCCACTCCGGCGCCGAAAACAGCGAAGAGTACAGCAAGGTCTTTGGCTGCCCGGTGATTTTTAACAGCCGGGAAAATGCCATCGAGTTCAGTGCCAACATTCTGCACTTCCCTTCCCAACACGCCGAACCGGAGCTGATGAAAGCTCATGAGCAGGTGGCTTTGGAGCAGATTGCCCGCCTGGAGAAGCAGGACATTATAGTTGATGTGAATCGGGTGATTGGTGAGCTGCTGGACTCTGGTGAAGTCAGTCTGGAAAGTGTTTCCGAACGACTGGATATGACCGCCCGTTCTCTGCGCAGTCGCTTATCAGATGCAGGAACCAGCTTTAATAATTTGCTAGCGAACTATCGCTGCAATCTGGCCAAGCAGTTGCTGGCCCGTACTGATGAGTCCATCGATGAGATTGTTTATCTGACCGGCTTCTCAGAACCCAGTACGTTCTACCGAGCCTTTAAACGCTGGACTGATATGACCCCGATTGAATACCGGAAAAGCAAGAAACACTGTTATAAAAAGCTTTCCACCGTTTAATAAGCAAACCCTAAACAAAAAGCCCGGCACTGAATGCCGGGCTTCTTATTGGTTCGCTTGCAAACCTTATGCACCCAGCAAGGACTGCCCACAGACGCGAATCACATTACCATTCACCCCAACAGAAGCCGGGCTGGCAAAGAAGGCAATCGCTTCAGCAACATCCTGCGGCTGACCACCTTGGGACAGAGAGTTCATCCGACGCCCCACTTCACGGGTCATCAACGGAATAGCCGCTGTCATCTGAGTTTCAATAAATCCAGGTGCCACCGCATTAATCGTGATGTTCTTTTCCGCCAGCGGTGCGGCCATGGCCTGCACATAACCAATCACACCGGCTTTGGAAACCGCATAGTTGGTTTGACCAAAGTTACCGGCAATACCACTCATGGAAGAAACACAGACAATCCGGCCGTTATCGCGAAGCAGATTGCGAGCCAGCAGTTCATCATTGATACGCTCTTCGGAAGACAGGTTGATATCAATGACCATATCCCACCAGTCAGCCTTCATATTACCCAGAGTTTTATCACGGGTAACACCGGCATTATGAACCACCACATCAACACCACCGAACTCCTGCTCCAGCGCATCAGCAATGGCTTTCGGCGCATCCGCTGCAGTGATATCTACGGCGATCACGCTGCCACCAATCCGGGTAGCCACTTTTTCCAGACCGGCTGCCGCCTGCGGCACATCCAGACACACGACCTTGGCCCCATCACGGGCCATCACTTCCGCGATGGCTTCACCAATACCACGTGAGGCTCCGGTAACCAGCACCACTTTGCCATCCAGTGGGCGGGACCAATCGATACCATCATTTTCCTTACCGGTACCTACCTGCAGAACCTGAGCAGAAACATAGGCAGAACGCGGGGAGAGACAGAAGCGTAGAGGAGAATCCAGTTCAGCATCTACGCCTTTGCTGACATAAACCAGCTGAACCGTAGTACCTTTCTTGCCCACTTCCTTACCAAGGCTGCGGGTAAAACCTTCCAGTGAGCGCATGGCTGCGGCCTGGGATACAGAATCACATTCCGCCATCGGCGTGCCCAGCACCACGATGCGGCCAGAGTTTTCCATCTTTTTCACGACCGGGCTGAAGAAATCATGCAGCGCCCGCAGCTCTGCCGTGGAGCTGATACCGGTAGCATCAAACACCAGCGCCTTGAAGCGGGTCGAGTCTTCCTTGCCAGTGCTGACCTGCGTGGTTTTCTTACCCGCCTTTTCAGCGGCGGTCACAACATCAGACGCTGTAGCGGCACTGGCCTGACAGCAGATTTCAGCACTGGAGTTCGCCAGAATACGGGTAACAGCACCCAGCAATGTAGAACCGGAAGCAGCACCAACCAGTACCTTGCCATGCAGGAAGTCGCCTTCAGCTTTGGCCTGACGATCCAGAGTAACGGGAGTGGGTAAACCCAGCGCACTGAACAGGCTTTTGCCCATCGGCGAGGTAGCGATCTTTTGGTATCTATCAGACATCTCTGTTTACTCCCTTTTTATTGCTTACTTGGCTGCGAGTGGCTCAACAGCGGGTATGCAGCAGGCTCGTGTAATTATTAGTAAATGAATTGGGGGCTATTTGAGCAGAGCCCACAAGGCAGTGGATTGACTAGACCTCGAGTAAATTCCAGTCACAATAGCCAATGTGAGGCCATTGTTGCACTATACACTTCACAACACAGCGACAATGCACAGTAAAACACACTACCCTAGGGCTGCTTAAACCGTTATCACGGATCAGCCCAGTACGATGCATCACTATTCTATTCAAAAAAATCAAACATCGACATGGAGTAAGCTATGAGTCAGACCGTAAGACGCGTTGCCATTATCGGAGGTAATCGTCTCCCCTTCGCCCGCTCCAACTCCACTTACTCCCATGCCAGCAATCAGGATATGCTGACTGCGGCTCTGAATGGTCTGGTCAATCGCTACAACCTGCAGGGTGAGCAGATTGGCGAAGTCGTAGCTGGTGCGGTCATCAAGCACTCCCGCGACTTCAACCTGACCCGTGAATCTGTGCTCAGCACCGCTCTTAACCCACACACGCCAGCCTACGACATCCAGCAGGCCTGTGGTACAGGTCTGGAAGCCGCTATCCTGGTTGCCAACAAAATCGCTCTGGGTCAGATCGAGTGTGGTATTGCCGGTGGCTCCGATACCACTTCCGATGCTCCGATTGGCGTCAGTGAAGGTCTGCGCAAAATCCTGCTCGACCTGAACCGTTGCAAGACCAACGGTGAGCGCCTCAAGCATATCGCGAAAATCCGTCCGCGCCACCTGATGCCACTGGTACCATCTAATGGCGAGCCTCGCACCAAGCTGTCCATGGGTGGCCATACAGAGATTACCGCCAAAGAGTGGAATATCCCTCGCGATGAGCAGGACCAGATGGCACTGGCCAGCCACCAGAACCTGAATCGCGCCTATATGGAAGGTTTCTTTGATGATCTGGTCACGCCATACCTCGGCCTTGAGCGTGACAATACCCTGCGTCCGGAAACCAATCTGGAGAAGCTCTCCAGCCTGAAGCCGGCCTTCGACAAGAAAAGCGGCAAAGGCACTCTGACTGCCGCCAACAGCTCCAACCTGACCGACGGTGCCTCTGTCGTTCTGCTGGCCAGTGAAGAGTGGGCGGCTGAACGCAATCTGCCGGTGAAGGCCTATCTGACCTTCTGCGAGACTGCCGGGGTCGATTTCTTTGGTAAAGACAGCAGTGAGAAGGAAGGTCTGCTGCTCGCTCCAGCCTATGCGGTACCAAAGATGCTGAAGAAAGCGGGTCTGAGCCTGCAGGACTTTGATTTCTACGAGATCCACGAAGCCTTTGCCGCTCAGGTACTCGCTACCCTGAAGTGCTGGGAAGATGAAGACTTCTGCAAAAATAAGCTGGGCCTGGATGCGCCACTGGGCTCCATTGACCGCAGCAAGCTGAACGTCAATGGTAGCTCTCTGGCAACCGGTCATCCGTTTGCCGCCACAGGTGGTCGTATTGTGGCTACCCTGGCCAAACTGCTGGAACAGAAGGGTTCCGGCCGTGGCCTGATATCCGTTTGTGCCGCTGGCGGACTGGGTATTACCGCGATCCTTGAGCGTCCATAATCAACGCTGCTGGCATTACTAAGAAGAAGCAGGCCTAGGCCTGCTTTTTTTATGCTTAACTTCTACTAAGACCTTATTTGAACAAACAGCATTGTTTGCTCAACAGTTTTGAAATAACAGACAGAGTTTAAGAGTCAGGGAGGACTTCACTCATGTCCCATCGGCAGAATGTCGAAGAGAACCTGCAGCGTTTTGCTGAGGGCATAGGCCTTGGCGAGCTGAAACTAAATGAACACGGAGCCTGCGGACTCTGCTTTGACGATACTCTGATCGTGAATATGGAGTATCTGGAAGAAGATGAAGCCCTGGTCTTTGTCTCTGCCGTCAAACCCGTGGATATGCACGCCAGTGCTGAAGACAAGCTGGCCCAGTTTGAGAAGCTGCTGTTTATTAACCTGCAACACCACAGCATGCAGGGTGCTTACCTCGCCCTGAACCACGATAAAACCGAGATTCTGCTGATTCGCTCCATGACCGCCGGTATCGATTACGGTGCCTTTGAGTCCACTCTTGAGAAGTTCGTGAATACGCTGGAATGGGTGGTTCAGGAAGCCAGCAATCTCTCCGGCGATGATGCTGCACCTCAATCACCTTCAGCCGGTGCAGGTTCAGGCAGCGCACCGCCAGCCCAACCCGATGGTGGCATGGGCATCATGGTTTAAGCACAACGATCAAATCCCCCACTCATAGCGCCCCATCGGGGCGTTTTTTTTCTGGCCGAAACCCGCCCCTTGCCGATTCTATACTTCTAATACCTCTAATACCTCTCATCGAGCCCGGATCATAAGGAGTTGATCTTGAGTGACAACGATGCCCTCGGCTACCTGACCGAAGCCCTGCAGAATGCCGTTGATGGCAGCCGGCTGGTTGATATCCGTGGCCGGGTGACTGAAGTCCGGGGGATGATCATCAAAGCCGCTGTGCCCGGGGTGAAGATTGGCGAACTCTGTGAGCTGTTTACCCCCGGCGAAGACGATATGAACTACGCCGAAGTTGTGGGTTTTGAAGGCTACGATGCCGTGCTGACCCCGATGGGCGAAATGATGGGCATATCCTCCAATACCGAGGTCATCCCCACTGGCAGGGTGCACCATGTCGCGGTCGGCCCCCATTTACTGGGCCGTGTGCTCGATGGCATGGGCAGGCCGCTCCATCAGGATCCTGATGAGCAGATTACTCCCGAAGCCTGGTATCCGGTTTATGCCGATGCGCCCGATCCACTGACACGAAAAATTATTGATAAGCCTCTGCCTTTAGGGCTGAGAGTGCTCGATGGCGTTTTGACCTGTGGGGAAGGCCAGCGGATGGGTATCTTTGCAGCCGCCGGTGGTGGTAAGTCCACCCTGCTCTCGATGCTCGTAAAAGGTGCTGAAGTGGATGTGACCGTTCTTGCTCTGATCGGTGAACGGGGCCGGGAACTTCGGGAATTCCTGGAGCATGACCTGGGCCCGGAAGGCGTGAAGAAGTCGGTCACGATCGTCGCCACCTCCGACAAGTCATCCATGGAGCGGGCCAAAGCCGCCTATACCGCCACAGCTGTTGCTGAATACTTTCGTGACCAAGGCAAGCGGGTATTGTTGCTGATGGATTCCGTCACCCGTTTTGCCCGGGCCCAGCGGGAGATTGGCCTTGCCGCAGGCGAACCTCCCACTCGACGGGGCTTCCCGCCTTCGGTGTTCGCCACTCTACCCAAATTGATGGAACGGGCAGGCATGTCTGATCGGGGCTCGATTACCGCGCTCTACACGGTTCTGGTGGAAGGTGATGATATGACCGAACCCGTGGCTGATGAGACTCGTTCCATTCTGGATGGCCATATTATCCTTTCTCGAAAACTGGCGTCTGCTAACCACTATCCGGCGATTGATGTCCTCGCCAGTGCCAGCCGGGTTATGAACAATATTGTTGATGATGAGCACAAAGGAGCCGCCGGCCGGGTGCGGGAGCTGATGGCCAAATACGAAGAGATTGAACTGCTGGTTAAAGTGGGTGAATACAAGCAGGGAGCCGATGCCCTGGCCGATGAAGCGCTGGCGCGCATTGAGAACATCCGCAACTTTCTCAAGCAGCGCACGGATGAGTTGAACGACTTCGACACCACCGTCCAGCAGCTCCACCAGCTGATACGGTAAGGTGAACCAGCCATGCTTAATGACCTGCTGCGAATAAAAAGGATTCGGGAAAAGTCGGCTGAAGACGAAGTTCGCAAATGCCGATACCGGGTCGAACTGGCAGTTCAGGATGTGGAAAAGAAAAAGCAGGAACTGGTGAGTTATAAAGAGTGGCGTATCCAGGAAGAGAAGCGCCTCTACGATGAAATAATGAATACTGCGGTCAAACAGTTCGATCTCGACATAGTGAAACAGACGGTAGCGTTACACCGAGAGAAAGACCTGATCCTTCAAGATGCCATCACCCAAGCCGAAGAGCATCTGGAAGAGACCAGGAAAGAGCTGGAAGAAGCGCAGCAGAAACATGTGCTTGCCACTCAGGCCGTACAGAAATTTGAAGAGTTCACCGATGTAATCAATCAGGAAGAGGCCAAAGAGAAGGCCCGCATCGAGGAACTGGAGCTGGAAGAGTTTACGCCCCGCAATCGTTACTAGGGCTGTAAACGCAACACCACAGGGAGAGGGAAACAGTTATGAGCAGTGTACAGGGAGCTCCCGCCAACCGACCTTCGGGTCCGCCGGAAGGTGGCCGCCCCGATGAAAAATCTATGGATGCTGCCCAGAAGAAAGAGGCAGAAAAAAGCGTTCATGCGTTCGATAAGGCTCTTAATGACAAGAAGATGCCCGGCGACCGTAGAGAGCATCCACAAGGTGATCATCCCCTGAAAGGGAAGCAGCAAAAACCTGAAGACCTGCTGCAGAAGCCACGCCAACAGGCTGCCGACCACAAGGGTGAAAAAAAAGAAGGCCTTGAAGATCTGTTTCGCCATGTGCACAGCAAGAAAAAGGAAGAGACCAAAGAAGAGTCTGATACTGCTCTGATGGCCGACGCGGGTAAGTCTCTTGAAGCCCGAATAGGAAAAACAGCCGAAGCTCAGGCTGTTGATAACAAGGCGATGATCGACAAGATAGAGAAGATCGCCGACCGGATTATGGTCAGCAATGCTGCCGATGTGAAACAGGTGAAAGTCGATTTTAAAGACGGCGTTTTGCCCGGAACTGAAGTTATGATCCGCAAGGATGCGACCGGCAAGCTGCAGATCGAATTTACCACCACCTCCGCAGACTCCTTTAATTTTCTTAATAAAGGCGAGCAGGCATTGATGGACACACTGACCCGCAAAATGGGTGGATATGTGTCCGTAGATATCAAGATGCAAAGTGGTAGCGACCAGGATACCGGCGATGGACGATCCCGGGAGCAGTACCAGGCTGATGAGGATGATAAAGACAAGAAGGATGACTGATTACCATGTCTCCACAGGCCGCTAATATTCAACCTCTAGCCCTGCAGACGCTATCCCATCAGCAGGCCAGTATTAATAATCTGGCCTGTGGTACGCACTTGCAACTGCAGAGTCAGATCCATGGTCAGCCCTGGCAAATCAGCCTGAGTGCGTTTTCTCCCACCGGCCCACTCGACTTTGAGCTACAGCTCAGTGTTGACGGTTTGCCCGCTCGGGTGCAGGTCTCCCGAGATCTGTTTCGTGAAGTTGAGATTGGCAACACGCCTCTCCCCGATCTATTGGATCAACTGCCTGATGATCTGCGTCTCGGCTGCCTGAATATTGCTCTGGAGCGTTTACTGTCCGACTTACGGGCCGCGGTTCAGCGAGATATTCGCCTGCAACGGATTTCCCGCTGTGAACATATTGTTGAGGGTACGCCTTGTCTCAGCCTGCAGTTCCAGGGCAATGGACAGAGTTCCCAGGGGATACTGGTGGTAAACGATCAGCTTCACGGTCAACTGCAAGGTGCCATCAGTACAGCAATGCCAAGAGTGGCCGATGATATTGCCATGCCTCTTGCGGTGGAAATTGGGCATACCGTGATCGCAGACCAGCGGCTCAGGCAGCTGGCCTCCGGCGATATCGTATTGATGGATCGCTGCTGGTACCGGGACAAAAAGAGTATTTTGCTCCGACTCTCGGCACATAGCGGTTATGTTGGCAGCCTGGAAGACAGCCGGGTCACCCTGAAGCAGCTGGTAAAAACGGGTCTGGAGAGTGGCATGAGTGACGACTTTGACGACTTCGATGATCTCGACGATGACCTCGATCTCGGCGATGACTTCGACGACGATGACGATCTGGACTTCGATGAACCCACCGCAGCTGCCCCCGAACCTGCCGCACCGGCCATGGAAACACATCAGCAAGCACCTGAGGCCTCGGCTCCAGCACCTGCTGCCGCGCCACAGCAACAGGTTGACCACAAGGATGTTCAGGGTCTGCCAGTGAAGCTGGCCTTCGATGTGGGTCACCATGAGTTGACCGTTGGCGATATGGGTCATCTCGGGCCTGGCTACACCTTTGAGCTGAACCGGGATCTGACCAGCCCGGTCACTATGAAAGCCAACGGCAAACCTTTTGCGGTCTGCGAGCTGGTAAGTATCAACAATCAACTGGGCGCCCGTATCGTCAAGCTGTTGTAAGACAGTTGTTGTAAAACGTTGCAGTCAGTCGGCCTGTCTTATTCAGGCCACGCCCCGGGACAGGATGACCCGGTTATGGATTTTGAGATATCGACACCGTTTTACCTGATACTGCCGCTGGCCCTGATGTCCCTGGTGCCATTCGTAGCGATTCTGGGTACGTCCTTTCTGAAGCTGGTGGTGGTGTTTGGCATACTCAGAAATGCCACCGGCCTCCAACAGATCCCCCCCAATATGGCTTTGAACGCACTGGCGATTATTCTGACCATTTATATTATGGCGCCTGTGGGGATTGAGTCTTTTAACCTGATTAAAGATGAAGAGATCAGCCTCAAAGACGACCAGTGGCGCTCGGTTTATGAAACCGGCATCCAGCCTTACCGCAAGTTCCTGCTGAAAGCGACAACTGACCGAGAACGTCGATTCTTCCAGAAGACGGCCAGTGCCCTCTGGCCTCCGGAATATAAAGAAGAGCTGGCCCAGGACAGCCTGCTGATTCTGGTGCCGGCTTTTGCGATCAGTGAGCTGACCAAGGCTTTTCAGGTCGGGTTCCTGCTTTATCTGCCGTTTATCATTATCGACTTGATTGTCTCGAATATTCTGCTGGCCATGGGGATGATGATGGTCTCGCCCATGACTATCTCTTTGCCGTTTAAACTTTTGCTATTTGTCCTGCTCGATGGCTGGACCCGCCTGATTCACGGGCTGGTTCTTAGCTATCAGTAGAGGAGCGTAACCGATGGTTGAAGCTGAAGTTCTGACAATGACCGCCAAGGCGCTCATGCTTACGCTGGTGCTGTCTATGCCACCCATTGTCGCGGCGGCTGGCATAGGTCTGCTGATCAGCCTGGTTCAAGCTCTGACTCAAATCCAGGAGCAGACCCTGCCCTTCGCTTTCAAGCTGATTGCGGTGGTTATCAGTATCTTTGCCACCGCGCGCTGGATGGGAATTGAGGTCTACAACTTTGCCCTGGCGATCATGAATTACATCCCTGAGATTTAGGGCTGCCGCATGCCTCCTGAAATTGCCGACGAGCTCAAACATGTGCTGTTTATCTACAGCATGACCATGGTTCGGATGGCGGCCGCGTTTAACTCCAGCACAATACTAAACAAGCAGGTGGTTGGCGGCGCCATGGTACGTAATGGCATTGTGGGCAGCCTGGCTATCTTCCTTTACCCGACCATCTCCGCACAACAGCCGCCGGAAGATCTAAGTGGATTTTTTATTTTCACGATCATCGTGAAAGAAGTCATGATCGGGATGTTTATCGGCTTTATTGCCAATATCCCGTTCTGGGCGATGGAAGCGACTGGCTTTATTATTGATAACCAACGTGGTGCCTCCATGGCCAGCACCATGAATCCTATGTCAGGCTCGGAAACCTCGCCCACCGGCCTGATGTTCGCGCAGTCTTTTACCACGCTCTATCTGATCAGCGGCACCTTTCTACTGTTGCTAGGCACGATATTCCACAGCTATGAAACCTGGCCGCTGTTTGAGTTCTATCCCAAGCTCAACCAGTCTGCCGTGCTGTTCTTTATGGGACAGTTCGACATGATTGTCACGCTGGCGGTATGGATGGCGGCACCGATCATGATCTGTATGTTTGTGACCGAGTGGGGGATAGCCCTGATCAGCCGTTCAGCGCCACAGTTGAACGTATTTATTCTCGCCATGCCGATCAAGAGTGCCGTAGCCGTGGCCATTCTGGTGCTCTATATCACCACCTTGATGACACTGGGCAAAGGCAACGCTCTGAAAGTTCCTGAATTTATTCGCCAGCTTGGTCAATACTTTCTTTAAGGAAGGGATTGAGAACACACCATGAGCGGTGAAAAAACCGAAGAACCGACACCGAAAAAACTCCGGGACGCCCGCAAGAAAGGTCAGGTTGCCAAGAGTAAAGAAGTCTCCTCCACCTTTGGCATTATTGCCGTTGTCGTTATTATCTGGGCATTGAGCGACTGGTATGTGCAAATGTTCCAGGAGCTGCTGCTCTACCCGGCAGAGTTTTACGAGATGGAGTTTCGGGTGGCACTCAAGTCTGTAGCTTTGGGATTATTATCCAAGGCCTTGCTGATGATCGCCCCTCTGGTTATTGCTTCCGCTTTTGCTGCGATTGTGGGCAATGTTGTTCAGTTCGGCATGCTGTTAGCTTTTGAACCGATTAAACCTGACATCAAAAAAATAAACCCGATCCAGGGTGCCAAGAAAATTTTCTCGATCAAGAATGTGGTCGAACTGTTCAAATCCATTATTAAAATTTTGTTCTTGTCTCTGGTTGTTTACCTGGTGATTCGCGGCAGTCTTAATAATCTGATGAATATGCCCTGGTGCGGTGCGGAATGCATACTGCCAGTACTTGGCTCATTAATGAAAAAGCTGATGTTGTTTGCCATTGTCGCCTTTATGGTAATCTCGATTCTGGACTTTATGTTTGAGAAATATCAGTTCACCAAAGAACAGAAGATGACCAAGGATGAGGTCAAGCGGGAACATAAGGAAATGGAAGGGAACCCAGAGATCAAAGGTAAGCGTAAACAGATTCACCAAGAGCTGATCAACTCGGAAGACAATGTTGCCCAATCCGATGTGGTGATCAAGAACCCAACTCATATTGCCGTAGGCATGTACTACAGCAAGACCGATACTCCCCTCCCCATGGTCACCTGCCTGGGTAAACGCAACCAAGCCCAGTTTATTTTAAAAGTGGCCGAGCGGCACAAGATCCCGGTAATGGAGAACGTTCCGCTGGCCCACGCCCTGTTTAGTCAGGGCGAAGTGGGTAACTACATTCCCAGCGAACTGATCAGCCCGGTGGCCGAAGTGTTCCGCTGGGTACAGCAGATGAAACAGGACGAGAATCCTGAATAACGGACGACCTTAGACTCAGATAATTTCCAGCAGATCCTCAACAATGGATTTGCTGTAGCGGGTAACCAGATAGGGAACCGTCTGCTCCTGATAGTCCTTCAGCTTCGGCGTAAGAAAGCGCCATTTCTTGTTAATCTGTACCAGAGAGCGACGCGTCTCATCATTAAGGTCCTCACGCTGAAGAATCGCCTGAAACTGCGTAGCAACCGCTTCAGCATGCACATCAATTGTGTCGCCTTCCTTATCAGGAAGAATCCCGGTTCGGGCATTCCAGTGAGCCGCCAGACGTGCATAGCGGGAGCTGATCTTGCGCACAAGTACCGCGCTGCCAAGGATCTGGGTTTCCGAGTTATTAATATTCTTGCTGGTCAGCACATTTCTTAACTCGCCCTGAAAAGCCATCAACGCGGCTTCCATATCATTGATGGCATAAATGGATGTATAGCCCTGATCGGCATACTCATTGGCCTGCACCAGCTTGATAAAGGTTTCCCCATTCATCAACACAGTTTCATGCCCATTAAGAAAAGATGAGTTTTCCAGGCGGATCAGAAGAGATTCGATTTCTCTGGCAATGTCGCCAATGGAGTCACCCACCTCTTTATCACCTTCCATCAGGGTAAACATATGGAAGGCAGTACTGGCCTCGTAAGCCTTTAGCTGAACGCTGTAAACATCTTCGACGGTAACGGCATCATTGCCACTGGCCTGACTTTCCGCCCGGCTGAACTGACTGAAACCCAAAGTAAACGAGAAAAGTATCCAAAACAGCTTTCTGAATAAGTGCATTGTTGTTATCCGTTATTTTTCTTATTCACTGATGACATCCTGTCATTTTTTTCCTAAGACCATCTTGCCACTACGCGAGGCGCTAAGCAAAACACCACCGGCAAATGACAAAAATTGCAGTAGGCAGACCTTTTTATTTCAACATTCCCGTATTTCTACGGATAAAAACCCAACCTCCTTCTCTCTATCCTTACCGACCAATTGATATAGCGCAAAGTTCACATCAATAAACTGATAAGCACGCTAGACAGACCTGCAAGACCGTAAAAACGGCGTTCCTCCCCCTTAAGAACGTTGATAGTTTCAGAGTCTGTTTTCATCCGGAAAATTGTCTGATTTGACTCGAACGTTCTTATGTTACGGGTCATAACACATTCTTCTACCTGACTTGTCCGGATGACAGGTCTGTTTGCAGTTTGCCGATTTTGTGACCAGCGGCTATAAGAACTGACAACTAGGCGTCATAACTTTTTCAGCGCTTATTTATTCTGTTAGCGTACCGGAGCCATCATGCAGCACCCTCAGGAACCCACTGTATTTATCATCGACGATGATGAGGCAGTTCGCGACTCATTAAAAATGCTCATGAATTCCGTGGGTCAGAAAGTGGAAGTGTTTCCTTCTCCGGCAGACTTCCTGGAAGCCTACGATGAGAACAGACCTGGCTGTATCGTTCTGGATATCCGCATGCCGGGCATGAGTGGTCTGGAACTGCAGAGCAAGCTGAACGATATGCACTGCATTCTGCCGATCATCTTCATTACTGGTCACGGTGATGTACCAATGGCGGTACAGGCTATCAAAGACGGCGCAATGAACTTTATCCAGAAGCCATTCCGCGATCAGGAGCTGCTGGATCTGATCAACGATGCTCTGAAGCTGGACGCACAACAGCGTGCTGAACTTCTGGAACACAAAGAAATTCTGCGTCGTCTGTCTACCCTGACCGAGCGTGAGCGTGAAGTTCTGCACCACGTTGTTGAAGGCAAGGCCAACAAGGTTATCGCTGCCGACATCAACCTGAGCCAGCGTACCGTGGAAATCCACCGTTCTCGTGTGATGGAAAAGATGGGCACCAAGTCCCTGGCCCATCTGGTTCGTCAGGTTATGCAGGTCAAAGATCACCTGAAAGAAGATTTCCGCTTTAAGTAATCTTCCACGACCGGTATCGAACCACGATACCGGTCGCCCATCCGCTACAAAAACAAAAACAGATAGACAATTACCCCACACCTAATCTCAAGTTGGCGAAACAAGCCGGGTAAAAACAACTATGTCTGCCATCCTGTCATCCCCCTATGATGGTTAAGATGACAGCCTGGGTTAACCACCCCTGTAGTGTTGTCATTTGTATAATGGATGATCAGCATGAGGTAGAGACATGAGCTCGGATAACCAGTCCCTGGTTTTTTTAGTAGATACCGATTCCGGTGTTGCGCAAACCGTTCATGCCCTGTGCCAGAATCAAAACCTGACCCTGATTCACTTCCAATGCTGGGATGCTATGGAAAGTCACCTCAAGGCGACACATCCCTGCTTTCTGATCGTCTCAGACTCTTCTGATGCCTCCGACACCCATTCGCAGATTTCCCGCCTGACTCTTCAGCACACGACACTTCCTGTTATTGTTTTAGGTCAACAGCACAACCTGACAGCCGCCGTCGCTTCCATTCAGGCAGGTGCCATCGACTACATCGAGAAGCCGGCCTTCTCTGGTCGTCTGCAGGCGCATATATCCAACTTCCAGCTGGCCGGCTAAGCACGTCAGCTCACGACACCTCTAATTGCTGTAGCTGCCCTTCAACAAAGCGCTTGAGATCCGCCAGCACCTGTCGCTTATGAGCATTCTCTTCCTGAGCGATCAGAACATTGAGATGGTTAAGATAATCCGGTAACAGTCGGCTCTGTCCGCCACTCCCCTTTAATACCCGTTCGCGGCAAAAGATCTGCCAGTCGCCCCGCTCTTCATCAGTCAGACTTTCCGGCCAGTTACGTGCCCGATACCGGAACAACATCTCTTCCAGCCGCCCATCACGGAAAGGCAGTGACAGGCTGGCTAGTTGATCGACACGAGTGGTACGCACAGTATCAATCAGTCGTTTGTCATCATTAGAAAAGAAGCCTCCATAGAGCTGGCAGTCCGGATCACTGTCAAACGCTCGCTCCCCGCCAGAGAATACCGTCATCAGTTTTCGACGCAGATTGGCCAACAACTGCCCATCGCCGAAGATCATCCGGTAGTTCTGCTCACATAGTGACATATCGACACCCAGGCGCTCCTGCTCTTCAGGGCTTTTAATCAAAGACTTCGGCAACAGGATTGGACAACGATTCAGACGCACAGTTTTAAGAGCCACACGCGTTAGCCCTTTTTCTTCAAGCTCCAGACGAGTGGTATAGAGCCGTTCCTTGATGTCCTCAGCACTGAGTCTAAGCAGCTCTTCCGGGCTTTCTGCCAGATCGTAAACAATGACTTCGTTCTTATTGGTCGGATGCGCAGCCAGCGGAACGACTACAGCCAGACAGTGACGGCTGGCCGGAAACATTCCTGAGATGTGTAGTACCGCCTTGGGTTGTGAACTGATGGTATCCAGCAGCTCGCCCGCTTTATTTTTCAGGCGATGATCCAGTGCATATTGGAACAGCTTTGGCTGCTTCTCTCTTAACAGCCGGGCCAAAGCAATCGTGGCTCGTACATCGGAAACCGCATCGTGAGCCTGGGCATGGGTAATACCGTTGGCCGCCGTCAGCTCCTCCAGCCGAAAGCTGTTGGTGCCATCTTCCCTTTTCGGCCAGTTGATACCATCAGGTCGTAGGGCCGCACACAGGCGCACCACATCAATCAAATCCCAGCGGCTGCAGCCGTTTTGCCACTCACGGGCATAGGGATCATTAAAATTTCGGTACAGACTGTAGCGGGTGACTTCATCATCAAAGCGAATACTGTTGTAACCCAGCACACAGGTATTGGGACGGGAAAACTGCTCATTGATCTGGCGTATAAACTCAGCTTCACAGATACCTTTACTATTCACGTCATCAGGCGTCAGACCGGTTACCAGACAGGCTTCAGGATGAGGCAGCTGCCCAGCAGGAAGACGACAGAAGAGATTGAGCGGTTCGTCTATCTCTTCAAAGTTGGCATTGGTACGAATGCCGGCAAACTGAGCAGGCCAGTCCCGGGCCGGATCCGTACCCCAGGTTTCATAGTCATAAAAGTAAAAGCTTTGCGCCACAGGACAGCCCCCGATGATGGATTAAGCTAGCTTACCACCATCTTTGAAGAGCTATCAGAGCTGAGATACTAGGGCGTGTTGAGGTTTTATGATCGCGCTCAGCTTTCCCGAGAGTTTTCAGGGCGAGGCGCAGCGATGAAGGAATAGTGGTTCTCTTTCAAATCGCTGCAACGACGCCATGGAAGCTCTCGGGAAAGCCCTTCGGGTGAGGCTGGAAGCCGTCCCTCGCTGCGTCAGGCTTGCTTAATGTAGGGCAACTACGATTCTCACAAGCCTTTCTAACGATGAACGGCTTCCAGTCTCACTGAGCCGCATCCTAAAACCTCAACACGCCCTAGGGAGAAATGACTTATCGGAAAGAGAAATAGCCGCGTAAGGAGTCGATCAACGTATCGTAATTCACCGAGCTGGCGATAACCGTGTATCCGGAATCAAAGCTTTCCGCGTCAATATCCGGGCGGCACCACTGACAACGGGCATCAAAGTCCACATAGCAGTTGGTTTGCAGGTCATCCGGCAACACAATGCGAAGGTGGAAAACCGTATCCGTCTGCACCCTCCAGCGGGTAATCAGCATTAAGCCGTTCCGGCTGATATTACCGATATAACCCAGCTCTCGCCCGGTCCGGCGATTATAAACCTTAAGAAAGCTGGCGAGATTATCCCTGACAAAAGGAAGGGAAACCTGAGTGAACGCTTTTTTTGACATCACCGAAACATCCTTGCTTCATTCGGACTGCTGCGTCACCAGAAAGCTCATTTAACTTCTGACTATTACGCATCAAAGACTCATGGCACATGAAAAGCTGTATAAAAAACCTCTTTCAGTACTTCTTAATCTGAAAGAGGCCAAATCACCCACCCGTACAGCGCTGTGACTCTCGAACCCCCACAGTGACCGGGTACTTCGGTTACTTCATTATCCAGACTAGAGCAGCCAGAATTGCCCCACTTAAAACCCTTTCCTCTTAATTTCGGAATATTGATTCCAACCGCGTTTTTAACCTGAGATTTGGATATAAGACAGAAGGCAATCTATCGCCGAAAGGTGTATTTGCTCATTATCATGACTGCCCCGTCATAAGGCCCAAAGCTTATACGACAGAAGATGTTATCATCCCGTCAGCCCCGAAAAATAATAAGCCCCACTCAGGGAGGATCGGATGCCAAGGGTTAGAAACTTTTTCCGCCAGCGTACCTTGCCACTGCTGATGGTCAGCATCTTTCTGACGGCCTGTACCGTCACCCCCGTTTATATGGCCGAGCTGGGCACCCGAGAGTTTGCTCGCCATGAAGACCTGAAGGGCAAGCTCAGTAATGCCATTATCGATGAAGAGGGGGATATGCTGACGCTGTCTGTTCGCGCTGTGGCCGAAGGTCGCACCCAGGAAGCCGAACAGTTTTATCTGCAGGGTTACCAGAACCCCAACTTTGGCCCGGAAATCAAGGCCATTGCCCTGCACCAGATCGCCATGATCTACAAAAGCAGCTACAACGCTGACAGGGATTACCAGAAAGCGATCAACTACCTCAACAGGATCGTCAATGAATTCCCGCAATCCCGGGGAGCGGAATATGCCCAGGTTCAGATAGCAAAGATCAAAACCCTGCAGGCCAATCCAATCAGCCTGACACCGGCGGAGAAGCTGGCAGAATGGGAGCTGACCGCCGTCAATCTCCAGTCAAAGTACGATCAGCTTGATCAGGATATGAACCCTTTGTCACGCCGTGCCGTGGTGAAGAACCGTACAGCTGAAGCCCTTGAGCTGTACACCCTCGTCTACAACGAGTCCGGCATGCCTGCCGACTTCCGTGCCGCAGCGCTCTATCAGAAAGCGTTGATTCTGGTGAACCGGGAGGAATCCGGCCCCAATGATCGCCATGTTGCCCTGTTAACGCTAAGGCAGATTATCAGCGAATTTCCCAAGACCCGGTATCGGAAAGGGGTAGAACGTCATATCAATGATCTGCTCAACAGGGATCGGGAGACCCTGAAGAGCAGCCAGCAAGGTTAAACCAAAGCCTCAAGGTGCTGATCAGTGGTATAGCACCTTGACCCGCTCCTTACCGTAGCGATCCTTCAGCAACTGCACCAGCTCGTCAGCCGGGCTGATCGACCACTGTTCACCCAGCTGGATACGCCCTCGGGCATCTTCCTTCTCAAACTGGATAGCCACAGGAATGGTTCCCCGGTGATCACCCAGCAGGCGCTGCAATTCCTGAGTGTACTGGCCGCGACAGTCAGCCACATCCATCCCCACTTCCAGCTCTTTCACATATTGGGTACGGGCTTCTACCAGACTCAAGACCCGGCGGGCATTGGCTTTCAGAGAGCCTGAGTAGTCATCAAAGCTGACCTCACCCTCGACCACCACCAGAGTATCTTTTACCAGCAGGTGTTGATGCTTCTGGAAAGCTTCCGCAAAAACAGAGACCTCAACCCGGCCACTACGATCATCCAGAGTCAGGAAGCCCATCTTGTCGCCGCGCTTGTTTTTCATCACCCGCATATTGACAATCAGGCCGGCAATATTGATGGTGTCCCGAGCCGGTTGCAGATCAGTAATCCGGTTACGGACAAAATGCCGTATCTCGTGTTCATACTCATCGATCGGATGACCGGTCAGATAGAGACCCAGAGTCTCCTTTTCACCACGCAGACGCTCTTTATCCGGCCACTCACGAGCGCCCATATATTTCTCATAAGGATTCTCATCTTCGGCTGGCGCCAGGCCGCCGAACAGATCACCCAGACCACCGGCCTCGCTTCGCGCTGATTGTTCAGCCGCCTTGACAGCCTCTTCCATAGAGGCATCCAGAATAGAGCGATTCTGATTGAGCTTCTTCATACCCGGGCAAGGCCCCAGCTTATCGAAGGCACCGGAGCGAATCAAAGCTTCCAGGCAACGTTTGTTGACCTTCTTGCTGTCAATACGGGCACAGAAATCAAACAAATCTTTGAAGTCCCCCCCCTCTTTCCGCGCAGCAACGATGGCATTGATCGGACCTTCACCCACACCTTTGATGGCACCCAGACCATAAACAATCTGGCCATCGTCGTTGACATCGAAAAGATAATCACCGCTGTTCACATCCGGCGGCATCACCGCCAGTTTCATATTACGGCACTCTTCGATCAGAGTAACGACCTTGTCGGTGTTCTGCATATCCGACGACATAACCGCCGCCATAAACTCGGCCGGGAAGTATTTCTTCAGCCACAGCGTATGGTAGGAAACCAGAGCGTAAGCCGCAGAGTGGGACTTGTTAAAACCGTAACCCGCGAACTTTTCCACCAGGTCGAAGATCTTCATGGCCAGCTCGCCATCAATCCCCTGAGCGACCGCACCGGCTTCAAAACCGGCCCGCTGCTTGGCCATCTCTTCCGGCTTTTTCTTACCCATGGCCCGGCGGAGCATATCCGCGCCACCCAGCGTATAACCGGCAAGCACCTGAGCAATCTGCATAACCTGTTCCTGATACAGGATAATGCCGTAGGTCGGCTGCAGAATCGGCTTCAGCCACTCGTGCTGCCACTGCACATCCGGGTAGGAAATTTCCTCCCGACCATGCTTACGGTTGATGAAGTTGTCCACCATGCCCGACTGCAGCGGCCCCGGACGGAACAGGGCCACAAGTGCGATAATATCTTCAAAACAGTCTGGCTGAAGGCGCTTAATCAAGTCCTTCATACCGCGAGATTCCAACTGGAATACTGCAGTTGTTTCTGCGGCTTTCAGCAGGTTGTAGGCGCCCGGATCTTCCAGGTTGATCTGCATAATATCGATCGGCTCTTTCCCTTCCTTTTGCAGGCGGGGATTAATCATCTTGAGCGCCCAATCGATAATGGTAAGAGTCCGCAGGCCAAGAAAGTCAAACTTCACCAGACCCGCGTATTCCACATCGTTCTTGTCATACTGGGTTACAAGACCCTGACCGTTTTCATCACAGTAGAGCGGTGAGAAATCACTCAGCTTGGTCGGGGCAATAACCACACCACCGGCATGCTTACCGACATTTCGGGTAATCCCTTCGAGCTTGAGAGCCATCTCCCAGACTTCCCGGGCATCCTCATCATTCTCAAGAAATTCACGCAGCGGTTCTTCCTGATCGTAGGCCTTATTCAAAGTCATACCGACTTCAAACGGAATCATCTTGGAGAGCTTGTCGGCCATACCATAGGACTTACCCATCACCCGGGCTACGTCCTTAACCACACCCTTGGCCGCCATGGTTCCGAAGGTAATAATCTGGGAAACCGCCTGACGACCATAAGTACGTCCGACATAGTCGATAACCTTGTCCCGGTTCTCCATACAGAAGTCGACGTCAAAGTCGGGCATGGATACCCGTTCCGGGTTCAGGAATCGCTCAAACAGCAAATCATATTGCAGAGGATCGAGGTCGGTAATTTTCTGCACATAAGCCACAAGGGAACCGGCACCGGAACCACGACCTGGACCCACCGGGATACCGTTATTCTTCGCCCATTGGATAAAGTCCATTACGATCAGGAAGTAACCCGGGAATCCCATCTGGAGAATAATATCCAGCTCAAATTCCAGACGGTCGTCGTAGACTTTGCGCTTTTCCTGATAGTCCGGATCATTCTTATCAAGAATCAACTCCAGACGCTCATCCAGACCTTTTTTGGAGAAATCCCGGAAATACTCGTCCATGGTCATACCTTCCGGCACCGGGAAGTTCGGAAGGAAGTACTCACCAAGAGGAACATGAACACTGCAGCGCTTGGCAATCTCAACCGTATTGGCAATGGCTTCCGGAATATCGGCGAACAGTTCAGCCATCTCATCTGCTGACTTCAAATACTGCTCTTCAGAATAATTTTTTGGACGACGAGGGTCGTCGAGTGTGCGGCTTTCACCAATACAGACTCGCGCCTCATGGGCTTCAAAGTCATCACGGGTCAGAAACATCACATCATTGGTGGCCACCACCGGCACATCCATGCGTACAGCCAGATTCACAGCTGCATGAATATAATCTTCTTCCGCCGGACGATTGGTGCGCTGAAGTTCAAGATAGAAACGGTCACCAAACGCCTGCAGCCAATCCTGCATCAGCTTGTCAGCCAAGCCTTTATTATTGCCCAGCAACGCCTGACCGATTTCACCACGACGCCCACCGGACAGGGCAATCAACCCTTCGCTTTTGGCAAATACCCATTCACGCTTAACAATGGCCCGACCCTGATGCTGGTTTAACTGGAAACTGTCGGAAATCAGCTCCATCAGGTTTTTATAACCCTTGGTGGTCATACACAGCAGCACCAGCTGGGTTGGCGGCTCGCCCGCAATCGGGTTCTCCAGCCAGATATCACAACCACAGATTGGCTTGAGCCCCGCATATTGTGCGCCCTGATAAAAACGCACCAGCGAGCACATATTGGCCTGGTCTGTGACTGCAATCGCAGGCATCTCCATCTTGGCGACAGCACCGATCAAAGGCTTGATCCGGACAAGGCTGTCGATCAGGGAGAATTCACTGTGAACTCGCAGGTGAACAAACTGGGCGGGATGGGACATGAAGCGCTCGATATGATTAACCGGTATCCGGCTAATCATACCAGCTGCGCTGAAAGATTCGCACTGTTAGCGCACGATAAGAGGTGAAGATGAGAGCTTAAACAATGGTATCCGGAGTCAGGCAGTCACGAACCGGTTTGAAGGAACGCCGATGGATTGGGGTCACTCCGAGCTTCTGTAAAGCTTCCATATGTGCTTTGGTCGGGTAGCCTTTATGTCCGGCAATGCCATAACCGGGATAGAGCTTATCCAGCTCTTCCATTTCACGGTCACGAGTCACCTTGGCCAGGATTGAAGCGGCAGAAATCTCGGCGATACGACCATCACCTTTCACTTCGGCACGGGCGCGACAGCCAAAGTCCGGCGTACGGTTACCATCAACCAGAACCAGCGTTGGCTTGATATGCAGACCAGCAACAGCACGCTGCATGGCCAGCATGGTAGCCTGCAGAATATTCAGCTGATCAATCTCTTCCACTTCGCAGCGACCAAGAGACCAACTCAACGCCTTCTCTTTAATCTCTTCAAACAAAAGATCACGCTTCTTTTCGCTGAGCTTTTTGGAGTCATTCAAACCGAGAATCGGACGATTAGGATCAAGGATGACGGCGGCCGTCACCACTGCACCACATAAAGGCCCGCGACCGACTTCATCGACTCCGGCAATGATCTCCCGCTCAGGGACGGGCTCCGCAAACAAGCCACCTTGTTGCCACTCACTCACGAAGCTTTCTCCTGTTGATCGGCAATCACATTCATCACCACATCGGCAGCCTTGATACTGGCATCCTGACGCAGCTGAAGATGAATCGCTCGATAATGTTCCTGCAGCCGGCGATTATTCTCGGAGTCTTCCAAGGCCGCCAGCGTAGCTTTGGTTAAAGCCTCAACGGTCGCATCATCCTGAAGCAATTCCGGAATAATTTTTTCACCCGCCAGCAGATTAGGCAAAGACACGCTCTCAACGGTGACCAGCCTGCTCAGCAGCCAGAACGTCAAAGCATTCATCCGATAGCTGATCACCATCGGCTTTTTATGCAGAAGACCTTCCAGAGCGGCAGTCCCGGAAGCCATCAACAGAGCATCGGATGCCGTCATAACCTCATGGGAGCAACCATCGAACAGTTGTACAGAGAGCTCATCTGGCCGTTCCTGCAAAAGCGCTTCGATCTGAGCTCGACGCTGGCTATTGGCACAGGGAACCAGAAACCGTAGACCAGGTCGCAGCTTTTGCAGCTCAGCAGCCGCATCCAGAAACAGTGGCGCCAGCTGCTTTACTTCACCACCGCGACTACCAGGCAGTAAACCAACAACCGTATCAGCTTCATCAACACCCAGCTTCTGACGAGCTGAGGCAACATCAGGCTCCAGTGGAATCTGATTGGCTAATGGATGGCCGATAAACGTCGCTGGAACACCATACTCCTGATAGACATCCGTCTCGAACGGCAACAGGCAGAGCATATGGTCAACGCCTTCACGAATCTTCAAGATTCGCTTACGGCGCCAGGCCCAGACAGACGGACTGACATAGTGAATGGTTTTAATACCGGCATCGTGAAGCTTACGCTCCAGCGGCAGATTAAAATCCGGCGCATCAATACCAATAAAAACAGCGGGAGGCTCAGCCAGCAGGGAATCACGCAGGGTTTTACGAATATGCAGAAGTTCTTTCAAACGCCCCAGCACTTCGACCAGCCCCATAACCGACAGACGCTCCATCGGAAACAGGGTTTCAAACCCTTCCGCAATCATCAACGGGCCACCGATGCCAACAAAGCGAGCATCGGGGCAACGCTGCTTTAATTCACGGATCAACCCTGCCCCCAGAATATCTCCGGAGGCTTCACCGGCAACCAGCGCGAAAGTCAGCGGGCTGCGTGCAGGATGTGAATCAGGCATTAACGAACAATACCGCGGGTCGAACCGAGCAGGCTGCTAACAAGGACTTCAATCTGCGGAGCCTGTTCCGCCATACCCTGCAGAACCTCAACAGCTTCAGTCAGCTTCAGGTTCTGACGGTAAATCACTTTATAGGCACGACGCAGAGCACGGATAGTGTCATCACTCCAGCCACGGCGACGCATGCCTTCAAAATTCATACCATGGGCTTCAGCAGGTGAACCACTGGCCATGATATAGGCCGGAAGATCTTTGAACAGACCGGTGCCCGCAGCAGTCATACTGCCACGACCAATACGGCAGAACTGGTGCACAGTGGTGAAACCACCAAGAATAACATCGTTATCAACAACAACATGGCCGGCCAGCGCCGTATTGTTGGCCAGAATGCAGTTGTCGCCTACCAGACAGTCATGGGCAACATGCACATAGGCCATCAGCAGGTTATTGCTGCCAATTCGGGTCAGACTATTATCCTGAACCGTACCCCGGTGGAGAGTACAGCCTTCACGAATAATATTGTTGTCGCCAATCTCAAGGCGAGTCGGTTCGCCCCGGTATTTTTTGTCCTGGCACTCTTCACCCACAGAAGAGAACTGGAAAATAGTATTGTTACGACCAATGGTCGTTGGCCCTTTAATGACAACGTGGGAGTGGATCTTTGTACCGGCGCCGATTTCAACATCGGGCCCAATGGTAGTGAAAGGTCCTACCTCTACATCATCGGCCAGCCGCGCAGAGGGATGGATAACGGCACGGGAGTCGATCAAGGTCAGATTTCCTTTTTCGCACAAGTTATAACAGCAGAACTCACTATCTTACCATCAACTGAGCCCTGACAGGAAAATTTCCAGATGCCTCTTTTTTCGGCAATAAACTCGGCATGCAGATCAAGCCGGTCTCCGGGAACCACAGGCTGTCGAAAACGAACCTGATCAGCTCCGGCAAAATAATAGACGCTGTTGTCTCCGGGTTGCTTTTTGCCCATGGTAAACCCAAGCAATCCTGCCGCCTGCGCCATAGCCTCAATAATTAATACCCCGGGCATCACCGGATGTTCGGGAAAGTGACCATTAAAGAACTCTTCATTGGCGGTGACATTTTTGTAACCGTCGATGGTATTGGCATCCAGATCAACATTCACTATGCGATCGACCAGCAACATCGGATAACGTTGCGGCAACAAACCTCGAATATCTTCAATATCCAACTTCATTGCGAATCACCCTCCCTAATAACATAAAGCCGGCAATGCCGGCTTTATGCGTCCTGAATACCATGAAACAGTCAGCTGTTCTGGTCAACAGCCTTTTCCAATGCTTTCAGGCGACGAGCCATATCATCCAGCTGACGGAAGCGAACGGTATTCTTCCGCCACTCCTTCACCGGCATGGTACCAATACCCGCCGAAGACCATTCACCAGCGCTGGTGATGGACTTGGTAATCATCGCCATACCGGCAATATGTACATTGTCGGCAATGGTCAGATGCCCGGCCAGACCAGAACCACCGGCAATGGTACAGCCACTGCCAATTTTGGTGCTGCCAGAAATACCCACATTGGCAGCAATCGCCGTGTTTTTGCCAATTTCAACGTTATGAGCAATCTGGATCAGGTTATCCAGCTTCACCCCATCGGCAATCACAGTATTACCGAGCGCACCACGGTCAATCGTGGTATTGGCGCCGATTTCCACATCATTACCAACAACGACACCACCGAGCTGGGCGATCTTTACCCACTCACCGGCGGCACGGGCAAAACCAAAGCCGTCGGAACCAAGCACTGCGCCAGAGTGGATAATGCAACGCTCACCAACACTGACACCATGACACAGAGTCACATTACCCTTGAGTACAGTACCCTTACCTACCCGACTGTCACGGCCGACAAAACAGTTGCCCAGCAGACGGGCTCCCGCTTCAATAACAGCACCATCCTCAACAACGCTGCATGGGCCAACCCAGGCCTGTGGATCGACTGTCGCGGTTTCGGCAACCACTGCTGATGCATGCACACCAACCTGCTCACCATCACCTGCCTCAAACAACCGGCTGGCCTTGGCAAAACCAAGATAAGGATTCGCCATCACCAGAGCCTGGCCGGAGAACTTTTCCGCCATATCCGGCGTCAGCATGACCGCACCGGCTTTGGTTTCCGAGAGATACTTTTCATAGGCCGGATTGGCCAGAAAGGACAACTGCCCCTCGGTCGCATCCTGCAAGGTCGATAACCCCGAAATGACGCAATCAGGGTTACCCTTGATCTCCGCCTGTAAGAATTCTGCCAGTTCCGACAGAGTGTACTGCTTTACAGAAATCATCAGTTATTTCATCACCCGCAGCTTACTTAGCCAGAGTATTCAGCTTTTCAATGACTTTGGCGGTCACATCAAGACCTGGCTTGACGTAGCTTACGGTACGGGCATCAACAACCACTTCATAACCACCCTGCTCGGCTACGCTGGCAATGGCCTGCTGCAGCTTTGGTCCAAGACGGGACAGTTCAGCCTGTTCAGCCTGAGCCATTTCCTGCTCCAACGCACGGCCCTGATACTGGTAATCTTCCTGCTTGCGACGAATCTCTACCTGTACCTTGGAACGCTCGGCTTCGCTCATGGTCGCCGCATCACGCTCATAGTTGGTGATAGAGGTACGGATCTCATCTTCCAGCTTTTTCAGGTTATTTCTCTGGGTAGAGAACTTTTCCTGAGACTTCTTCATAAAAGCCTTGGCCGGTGCAGATTCCGCCAGAGCTTTCTGCATATTAACCACAGCCATGCCCGCAGCATGGGACAAAGGTGCCGCCAGTGCCAGTGCCACAACAGCTGCTTTCAAGCCTGTTTTCATAGTTGAACTTCTCAAGCCTACACTCCTGCAAATTACTGAAAGATTCCGTATTGATTATGCTTCGCTATCCCGGCTTATCTGCCCAGCAGGCGAGTCGTTACCACGATCTCGAACATATCAGAGACCTTTTTATAAGGCAGTTATGGGAGTAATACAACCGCAGACTACCCAGCCGCCCAAATAAAGAAGGGGGCAAGTGATACTTGCCCCCTTCGTGTCAGGCCATTTCAGACCCGGATTTGTTGCTTGTTTTGTAACCAGCCGATCAGAATGGTGTACCCAGAGAGAACTGGAACACCTGAGTCTCATCATCTTCGCCGGTCTTCAGCGCCTTGGCCAGACTGAAGGTCAGCGGCCCCATTGGCGTAATCCAGGTCAGACCGACACCCACACTGTAACGCAGCTCCTGCAGATCAGGTTTGTAACAGCTGGTTGCGTAAGGCTTGCCGCTGGAGTCTTTACTGGTATCACAATCTGTGGAGAAAACGTTACCCATATCAAAGAACGCAGACGTTCTCAGCTGACGCTGATCCTTGATAAATGGCAGCGGGAACAGCACTTCTGCCGTACCTTCCACCAATACGTTACCACCCAGCGGATCGTAATCACCATCCACCTGCAGAGCGCGTGGCCCCAGGGTATTGTCCTTGTAACCACGCACTGAACCGAAGCCGCCGGCGTAATAGTTCTCGAAGAACGGCAGGCGGGTGGTATCCCCATAAGCACCACCATAACCGAGACGGGTCGCCAGACGCAGGGTCAGACTCTTGGTCAGCGGTTGGAAGTACTGACCACGGTAGTTCAGCTTGTAGAAGCGCAGATCACTGCCCGGAATAGTAACTTCGGCCGACAGGCTCTGGGACCAGCCACGGGTTGGCAACAGACCGTTGTTCAACGTGGACTGATAAATACCAATATTACCGGTGAAGTTGGTGAAGTTATCACCTTCACGCGCCAGGAACTGCTGAACCTCACGAGCCGGGTCAGTACCTTCCTTCAACTTGTTATTATCAATACCCACACCGAAACGCAGGCTGGAGATCTCGGAAATCGGATAACCGAAATTCACATCCGCACCCATGGTATCGACGTTGTAGTTGGAGATATCACTGTCTTTGTAGTTGGTCTCACTGTAGTAGAGACTGTAACCACGGCTGACACCATCAACGGTGTAGTACGGATCGTTGAAGGAGAAGCTGTACAGCTTACGGGTGTCACTGGTGTTAAGCGACAGAGCCACTTTATTACCAGAACCCAGGAAGTTGTCCTGACTGATAGAACCACCCAGAATCAGACCATCGGATTGGGAGAAACCCAGACTCGCGGTAATAGAACCGGATGGCTGCTCTTCTACTGTGTAGTTTACATCGACCAGATCACTAGTACCCGGAACTGGAACCGTTTCTACGTCTACCTGCTTGAAGTAACCCAGACGACCAAGACGGGCCTTGGACTGCTCAATCTGTGCAGTATTGGCAGAAGCCCCTTCCATCTGACGCATTTCACGGCGCAGCACTTCATCTTCGGTCTTCACGTTACCGGTGAAGTTGATGCGTCTTACGTATGCACGACGGCCAGGCTCAACGAAGAAGGTGATATCAACAGTATTGTCGTCAGCGTTAGGCTTGGGAATACCAGCCACGTTGGCAAAGGTATAACCCTCATTACCGAGACGGCGAGTGATCAGCTCTTCAGTGGTGGTCATCAGCTGACGGGAGAAGGTCTGCCCATCCTTGACCAGCAGCAGCGGCTCGATTTCACCGCGCTCAACCGCCAGATCACCAGCCAGCTTCACGCCTTTAACGGTAAACTTCTCACCTTCGTCAACATTAACGGTCACGTACACACCCTCTTTATCGGGAGTGATGGAAACCTGGGTCGAGGTGATATTGAAATTGATGTAGCCACGGTCAAGGTAATAGGAACGCAAACGCTCCAGGTCACCGGACAGCTTTTCCCGTGAGTACTTATCATCGCTGGAGTACCAGGAGAGCCAGTTGCTCTTCTTCAACTCAAACAGCTCAAGCAGCTCTTCCCGATCAAATACGGATGCGCCAACAATGTTAACGTCCTTGATCGTGGAGACCTTGCCTTCTTTAACTTTGATAGTGACGCCAACCCGGTTACGGGGCATAGGCTTCACATCGGCTTCAATGCGGGCGCCGTATCGACCCTGAGCCACATACTGACGCTCAAGCTCCATACGAATCGCTTCCAGAGTCGCCTGCTGGAAGATTTCGCCTTCCGCCAGACCGGACTGTTTGAGACCGTTAAGAAGGTCCTCTGTTTTTATTGCTTTGTTGCCTTCTATCTCGATCTTGCTGATCGAGGGCCGCTCCACCATGGTTACGACCAGCACATCTCCGTCACGACCCAGCTGAATATCCTGAAAGTACCCGGTTTTGAACAGCGCTTTGGCAGCGTCAGCCACCTGCGTACCGCTGACATCATCACCAATGGCAATAGGCAGAATATTGAACACGGTACCCGCAGACACCCTCTGCAGGCCGTCAAGACGGATATCGTTTACTACAAAAGCACTGGCCTGTCCGGCTAGCATGCTTCCGGCGACAAGTGGCAGTAATAATCGCTTCATGGAATCCGTTCTTCCAGATAATGGTCTTAAATCCCCCAGGGAGGGTCACAGTCGACTCAGATCATTAAACAGGGCGATAAACATCACCCCCATAATCAATGCCAGTCCTATCCGCATTCCGAACATCTGAGCCTTTTCCGACAGAGGCTTACCTCTGATCAGTTCGATGAAATGGTACACCAAGTGTCCACCATCGAGTACCGGCACGGGTAGCAGATTGATTACCCCAAGACTGACACTCAGCATAGCCAGAAAGCCCAGAAAGCTCTCCAGACCCGATTGAATGGAGGCACCAGCAGCCCGGGCAATTGTAATGGGTCCACTGAGATTACTTACGGATACCAGCCCCGTTATCATCTTGCCCAGTGAATCCACCATCAAGATCGATAACGATGCAGTCTCTTCCATTGCCACCCCCAGTGCAGCAACCGGGCCGAAGCGGATATCTCTGACCCGCTCTTCAGGCCACGTAAAGGGACTGGATCCTGCACCAATGTAACCAATTTTGCTGCCATCGGCTAATGCTTTTTCTCCGGGCACCAGATTAAGCGACTGCTCACGTCCATCACGCAAAACAATCACTTCAACGGCCCGTTTTGGATTCACCCGAATCTCTTCAACCCACTCATCCCAGCTGGAAACGTAGCGCCCATTGATAGAGATCACTTCATCACCGGTTTGCAGGCCGGCCTGCTCAGCGGCACCACCTTCCAAAATCTGGCCAATCACCGGAGGCACCGGTGGAGACCAGGGCTGAATACCCAGACTGCGAATCGGGTTAGGCTGCTCATCACCCACCAGCCAGCGCTGCACCGGCAGACTCTTGGAAGTCGGTTGCTCATGTTCCTGCCCAAACGGACGCACGGCCAGATCAATGGAACGGGTTTCGCCTATGGAACGCATCAGCGCAATATTAATATCGTTCCAGCTGCGGGTCGTTGTGCCATCAACACCAACGATCTCAGCATCTCTATAGAGTCCGGCTTTCTCGGCAGCCGATTCCGGAGCCACATCACCAACTACCGGGACGACCGCCCGTACACCGACCATATACATGATCCACAATGCGACAATTGCCAGCAGGAAGTTGGCGATCGGGCCTGCGGCAACCACAGCAATACGTGCCAAAACCGGCTTACTGTTAAATGAGAGATGGCGCTCGTGCTCAGGAACATCATCCTCCCGCTCATCCAGCATTTTGACGTAGCCACCCAGAGGAATCAGGGCAATCACATACTCTGTGCCCTGCTTGTCGTACCAGGTAAGCAATGGCTTACCAAACCCGACACTGAACCGCAGAACTTTAATGCCACAGCGGCGGGCAACCCAGAAATGACCATACTCGTGCACACTGACCAGTACGCCCAGGGCAACAATAAATGCAAAAACTGTCTGGATGGAATCCATGCTCAGGGGAGTCTCATTAAAATCATAAGGTCAGAACGATGACCTATTTAAAATCCTGTTCGGGCAATGCTCGCATACCACCCCTTCTACTGGCAAATCCTCTATCCTTGCCGCCGCAAGAGGTTAAAGTAAAATCACCCTTTTTCCACACTGTGATCATGAAAAGAGTTTTGAGTGCTAGCTGACCGCAACTTTGACACCCTCGCCGATCGCTTCGAGCGCCAGATTTATGGAACCGACAAAGGCCGGCTGCGTACTGAGCTGATTCGGGAAGATCTCAGCCTGATCCCCTGGCTCGACAACCCGGAAGGCCAGCACATTATTGATGCCGGAGGCGGCACTGGCCTGTTCTCGGCCCAGCTATCCCAAGGTAAGGCCCTACAAGTCAGCTTGTGTGATCTGTCTGCCGAGATGCTGAAACGGGCTGAACGTAACTTTTCCGATATTGCACCGGAGACTTCAGTCAATATTATCCATGCCCCCATTCAAGAGCTGGCACAACACCAGTCGAACCCAGGTGACCTGATTCTCTTTCATGCGGTGATTGAATGGCTGGCAGATCCGAAAGCCGTTTTTGAACAACTGGCTCAACAGGTTAAACCCGGTGGCTGGTATTCCGTACTGTTTTACAACAAGCGCGCGCTGATCTGGCGTCACCTGATGATGGGCAATTTTGTCTACACCAATAATCCGGGTGCCCGCCTGCAGGGCAATGGCAAAACATTAACGCCGGATAATCCACAGATTCTGGAAGATGTGGAGCAATGGATCGAGGAAGCGGGACTGGAAGTGAAGGCGAAAACAGGTATTCGCGCAGTCTATGACAATATGCGTCCTCACGACCTCCAGCGCAGCAGCTTTGCTGACATCCTGGAAGCCGAGAGAATTTACGGCAGACAGAAACCCTATCTGGATATGGCTCGCTACATCCACATTCTGTGCCGGAAGCCGGATTAAACCTCGGCCACCACCACAGCCCGTAGTGGTGCCGGCAAGCCTTCCACGGTCATCAGCGGATCATTGGGGTCAAGGAAGTCTTTCAGCGAGTTAAAGCCCATCCACTGGGTTGGGCGCTGCTCATCCATAGTCGTACGATTAAGGTCAACCACACGAGCGTTACGGAAACCGGCACGGCGCATCCACAACAGCAGAGTATCCGGGCTGGGAATAAACCAGACATTACGCATCATCGCGTAACGATCTTCCGGCATCAGCACTTCACCCAGCACGCCATCAATCACCAACGTTTCCAGCACAACCTGACCGCCAGCTCGCAGAGAACCATAAAGCTCCTGCAGATGCTCTATTGGTGATTTACGGTGATAAAGAACACCCATGGAGAATACGGTATCGAATGCCTTTAATCGTGGCGTCACATCTTCCATCTTCAGAGGTAACAAGTGCACAGGCGCGCCGGGAGCCGCATACTTCTTAATCGCTTCAAACTGATAGAGAAACAGACGAGACGGATCGACGCCAATAACCCGGGATGCCCCCTCACCCAGCATCCGCCACATGTGGTAGCCGGAGCCACAACCCACATCCAGAATCTGACGCCCCTGCAGTGGTGCAATATGTTCGACAACCCGATCCCACTTCCAGTCGGAGCGCCACTCGGTATCAATATAT
The DNA here is from genome assembly GCF_900174585.1 of Parendozoicomonas haliclonae. Taxonomy (GTDB): domain Bacteria; phylum Pseudomonadota; class Gammaproteobacteria; order Pseudomonadales; family Endozoicomonadaceae; genus Sansalvadorimonas; species Sansalvadorimonas haliclonae. The sequence goes on from NZ_FWPT01000003.1 coordinate 227,602, forward strand.
TCACCAAAAAGATTGAACGGACCTTTCCGCCACGGCATCAACCCCTTCAGGGCATGATGCAACTGCTCTCGCACCGCATCAGAGAGCGGCTCATCAACGGCAGCGCCCACTGCACTTTCATCCAGCACTACACGGTCAGGCTGCACTGGCGGCAATGCATCAAGGCAGGCCAACCAGCGAGTGGTATCTCCGTGGGGAGCATTCACCAGAATTTCATGCAGATCCGGTCGCAGGGTATTCAGCCAGGGTTCCAGCCGGGTATCGACCATATCCTCAAGCAGATCGCCATAAAATCTATCAATAATATTGGTCATAGTGACTCTACCCGGAACGACTTAGCGGACAGCCAGCAGGGAACAGAAGTTAAAACCCTGATACCACGGAACAACATGAGAGAAACCGGCCTCGATCAAACGAGCCCGATGCTGCGATAGGGTTTCCGGCACCAGAACATTCTCCAGCGCCGTCCGCTTCTGACTGATTTCCAGCTCAGAATAGCCATTAGCACGCTTATAGTCATAGTAGAGATCATCAAGAATCTCCTGATGTGCGTCCGGAAAAGCCAGCTTCTCCGACAGAACCAGCGCACCACCCGGAACCAGACCATCACGAATTTTTTTCAGCAACGGCAGACGATCATCAACAGGTACAAACTGCAGGGTAAAGTTCAAGGCCGCGACGGAAGCATTCTCAATAGCCACTTCGCGAATATCACCACACACGACATCAACGGGTACACGACCACTATCGTCAGCAACAATCTCACGACAACGACTGACCATAGCTTCCGAGTTATCCACAGCGACAATACGACAACCTTCTGCCTTCACCCCATGCCGCATGGCAATTGCCGTCGCCCCCAGAGAACTACCCAGATCAAACAGCTGCGTGCCTTCTTTGGCATAACGTGCGGCGATCAGGCCAATCATGGACACCACCATGCTATAGCCCGGCACGGAACGCTGGATCATATCCGGAAATACACGGGCCACAGCCTCATCAAAGGCAAATGCGGCAATCTGCTCCTGCTGCTCGGCAAAAACACGGTCTCGATGACTCATAACGGCAATTGAACTGTCTTGGGATTAACGAAAACGGAGAAGTGAAACACAGGGAGAAAAGCAGCGCCAGCCATAGGGTGCGCTCCCAATTAAACATCGATCTCAGCATTTCCAAGAGCTTCCATGGTTAGGCGCAGCTTTGCAGGAATGCTTACTGCCTTTCAAAAAGCTGCAACGCAGCCATGGAAGCTCTTGGGAATGCCCTTCGGGTGCTCCTGAAGGCTGCCATTCGCTGCGTCAGGCTTGCTCAATGTAGGTCAACTACGATTTTCACAAACCTTCCTAACGCCTGACAGCCTTCAGAAGCACTGAGACGTATGTTTAATTGGGAGCGCACCCTAGGCGACACTCCTGTCGATTCCGCAGAATCAGCTGGCCAGCAGCCAGAATACAGAGAAGACGGGAATCGCAGCAGTCAGACTGTCGATCCGATCCATAATGCCACCATGACCTGGCAGAAGACTGCTGCTGTCCTTGATACCACGCTCACGCTTGAACATACTTTCCAGCAGATCACCCAGAACGGATACCAGACCCACCACCCAGGTCATGGCCAGCAAGCCGATGGCATGGAACAGACCCAGCTCACGATACCAGGCAACTCCCAGCGCGATCAGGGTGATAGTCAGCAGGCCACCCAGTACACCTTCCCAGGTTTTGCCCGGGCTAAGATGCGGAGCCAGCTTACGGCGACCAAAGGTCTTACCGGCGAAGTAGGCACCCACATCAGCCCCCCACACCAGCACAAAAACGTAGAGAATCAGAGCATTACCCTGCTGCTCAAACTCCGGTGTACCCTGAGACTTGAGAAACACCAGACCACCCCAGGCAGGAATCAATACCAGCCATCCGATAATCAGCTGCACTATGCGCGGCTTCCAGACCGCAAGGGAATCGGGATAACTGATAACCAGCATCACCGCAACCAGCCACCAGACCAGACCAGCCCCCAGCAGGAAACTTAACGGCAGCACAGACAGGCTGAACAAACAAAGCAGAAGCCCCCCGGTCACCGCCGCGTACAAAACTCGTTGCCAGACGGCAGAGAAGCCGGAGAGGTTGGCCCACTCCCAGGCTGCCAGAGTAATGATTGCCCCGATAAAGATGGCAAACCACTCCTGAGGCAGAAGGAACACACCACACAGCGCTACAGGGAGTAGCGCCAGACCGGTGATAACTCGTTGTTTCAGCATAATCTGTCCGTGTTCATGTGCCTGCTTCACACTGCTCACTGGTGAGCCCGAAGCGACGCTGCCGACCGGCAAATTCACGCAACGCTTTCAGGAACTCCTCCCGACTGAAGTCAGGCCAGAGAACATCAGCAAAGTAAAATTCCGAATAGGCGCACTGCCACAACAGGAAATTGCTGATGCGGTGTTCACCACTCGTTCGGATAAGCAGGTCCGGCGGGGGAAGATCCCCGGTCGTAAGATTGTTCTGTATATGCTCAGGAGTAATATCGGCAGCATTGAGAGAGCCGTCCTGAACCTGATGTGCCAGCTTGCGTGTGGCCTCGGTAATATCCCACTGCCCGCCATAACTGGCAGCAATCACCAGGGTAACCTTGTAGTCATGAGCAGTCTGCTCTTCCGCCTGGTGAATATATTTTTGAATGACCGGACTGAACTGGCTGATATCGCCAATGACTTTCAGCCGGATTTTATGGCGCTGGAGGCGTTTCACTTCACGCTTGAGGGCATGCAGAAAAAGATCCATCAACCCCCGGACCTCATCCTGAGGACGATTCCAGTTCTCACTGGAGAAGGCGAACAGGGTCAGAACCTCAACCCCGTAATCACCACAGGCTTCAATAACCTTGCGGACAGCATCCACACCGGCACGGTGACCAGCCAGCCGGCCCTTGCCATGTTTTTTCGCCCAGCGATTATTGCCATCCATAATGATGGCAACATGGCGCGGGACAACAGGCAAAGATGTTCCGGATACCGTATCAATGCTGACAGTTTCGCCAGCGGATGCTTCAGTCATAGTATTCAACGTACCATCACATCACTTCAGCCCTGACTGAAGGCGCCTGACACAAAACCAGAACGCATTCAGCCAGATTCTTAATGTCTGATGATCAGATTGCCATCAGGTCTTTTTCTTTGGCTGCCAGAGCCGCATCAACTTCAGCGATGAAGCGGTCGGTGATCTTCTGGACGTCATCCTGACCACGACGCTCGTCGTCTTCACTGATTTCTTTTTCTTTTTCCAGCTCTTTCAGGTCAGCCAGCGCATCACGACGAATGTTGCGAATCGCTACGCGGGCGCCTTCAGCTTCCTGCTTGGCCTGACGTGTGTAACCACGACGGGTTTCTTCAGTCAGTGCAGGCAGAGGTACACGAATAACCTCACCGGCAGTGGATGGGTTCAGACCCAGATCAGACTTGAGGATGGCGCGCTCAACATCAGGAACCAGGCTGCGCTCCCAAACACGGATAGCCAGGGTGCGGGCATCTTCAGCAGAGATGTTAGCCACCTGGGACAGAGGAGTGTCTGAACCGTAGTAGCTTACCTGGATGTTCTCCAGCAGGCTTGGGTGTGCACGGCCGGTACGGATTTTGGCAAAAGCGTGCTGCAGGGCATCGATACTCTTACCCATGCGGGTTTCAGCATCAGCTTTGATTTCGTTGATCATCATTCACTCCTGAAATTTCCGGCGGGATTTGCTATTCGCCATCCCACCTCAATCAATCATGTTCTATCCAGCACTCTCACTGAATGCTGCTGCAAAACAACTCTGCGGCTCTCCAGGGAGCATCCGCATCAAGGGGAAACGAGAGTCCCTTCATTCTGGCCCACTACCACATTCAGCAGCGCACCAGGCTTATTCATATTGAAGACCCGGATCGGCATATCATGGTCACGCACCAGACAGATGGCAGTAAGGTCCATAACACCCAGCTTGCGATCCAGCACATCATCGTAGGTCAGCTGGTCAAACTTGACGGCATCCGGATTTTTTACCGGATCACTGTCGTAAATACCATCAACCTTGGTCGCCTTGAGAACCACATCAACATCCACTTCGATACCACGCAGACAGGCGGCAGAATCAGTGGTGAAGAATGGGTTGCCGGTTCCGGCGGAGAAGATTACCACGTCTCCGGTATTCAGGTAACGCATTGCGCGACGACGGTCGTAACGTTCAGCCACACCGCTCATTGGAATTGCAGACATAACCCGGGTATTGATGTTGGAGCGCTCCAGCGCATCACGCATGGCCAGTGCATTCATTACGGTAGCCAGCATACCCATATGGTCACCGGTTACCCGATCCATACCGGCGGCACTCAGCGCAGCGCCACGGAACAGGTTGCCGCCACCGATCACCAGACCGACCTGCACACCAATGCCGACCAGCTGCCCGATCTCCAGAGCCATACGATCCAGAACCTTCGGATCAATACCAAATTCTTCATCCCCCATCAGGGCTTCACCACTGAGCTTAAGAAGGATGCGTTTGTATTTTGGCTGGCGATCTGTTGCGGGCATAGTTAAGTCCTGCAGCTAAATGGAGAGTAAAAACAGGCAGTGGGCTGAATACTGAAACAGTAAAAACCGATCAGAACCAATACCCAGTCAACTGCCTTCTGCACCAGAGTATCTGAAAAAGCACACTCCAGACACAGAACAGGGTGATGATAACCATCATCACCCTGTAAAACAAAACCAGCACGCATCCGCAAGGGATCCGGGCTGGTCTGTCAGTGCTTAGTTGTTGCCAGCAGCAGCGGCAGCAACTTCAGCAGCGAAGTCTACAACTTCTTTCTCGATGCCTTCGCCAACTTCGTAGCGAACCATGCTCACGATGGTAGCGCCACCGTTCTTGGCCAGCTGACCAACAGTCAGCTCAGGGTTCTTAACGAACGCCTGTTCAGTCAGGCTGTTTTCAGCCAGGAACTTCTTGATACGGCCTTCGATCATCTTTTCAACGATGTTTTCTGGCTTGCCAGCCATGTCTGGCTGAGCCTTGATGATCTCTTTTTCTTTCTCAACAACTTCGGCAGGCATGTCAGCAGGGTTGATAACCTGTGGGTTAACAGCTGCTACGTGCATGGCGATATCGCGAGCCAGCTCTTCGTTACCACCTTCCAGAGCAACCAGAACCGCGATGCGGCTGTTACCGTGAACGTAAGAACCAACAACGCCACCTTCCAGCTTGGTTACGCGACGAACGTCAACGTTCTCACCAATCTTCTGAACCAGAGCCTGACGGTCAGTTTCAACAGAAGCCTTCAGAGCTTCGATATCCAGCAGACCTTCAGTGGCAGCTTTCTCGATTACGGAGTCAGCGAACGCGATGAAGCCAGCGTCACGAGCAACGAAGTCAGTTTCAGAGTTAACTTCCAGTACCAGAGCAGCGCCGTCAACAGCCTTGGCTACTACGATACCTTCAGCAGCAGTACGACCAGCCTTCTTGGCCGCTTTGGCCTGACCGGACTTACGCATCTCTTCGATTGCTACATCAATATCACCACCAGCTTCAGCCAGAGCGCGCTTGCACTCCATCATGCCCAGGCCAGTACGATCACGCAGTTCTTTTACCAGAGCAGCGGAAATTGTCGCCATCACAGTATCCTCTTATCTGTCAGTAAACAGGTAGTGCGTCTGGATTATGAGCGCACTACCTGTATAAAGTCCCTTGCACCCAAAGCTGTAAACAACGTAAAGCTTTCGGTGGCTTTTATGGCAGAAAGGGGGCAAAGCCCCCTTTCTTCAGTGATAGTTATTCAGCACGTGCACACAACAAAAGGGCAGACGCTGAACACTTCACAAATCAGGCTTCTTCGCCAGACTCGTCAGCAGCTTCTTCTGCAGCAGCTTCTTCAGCTTCTACGAATTCGCCAGTCTGAGCAGCACGAGCTTCCAGAATGGTGTCAGCAGCGCTGGACAGGTACAGCTGGATAGCGCGGATTGCGTCATCGTTACCTGGGATGATCATGTCAACGCCGTCTGGGTTGCTGTTGGTATCAACGATACCGATAACAGGGATACCCAGTTTGTTGGCTTCCTGGATAGCGATCTTTTCGTGTTCTACGTCGATCACGAACAGTGCGTCAGGCAGACCGCCCATTTCCTTGATACCGCCCAGGGAACGCTCCAGCTTTTCCAGCTGACGGGAACGCATCAGAGCTTCTTTCTTGGTCAGCTTCTCGAAGGTACCGTCTTCACGCTGAACTTCCAGGTCACGCAGACGACGTACAGACTGACGAATAGTCTTGTAGTTGGTCAGCATGCCGCCCAGCCAGCGGTGATCAACGAAAGGCATACCACAACGAGCAGCCTGCTCGCGTACGTGCTTGCCAGCAGCGCGCTTGGTACCAACAAACAGGATCTTGTTCTTGCCTTCAGCCAGCTTCTGGATGAAATCCAGAGCGTTGTTGAACGCAGGAAGAGTGTATTCCAGGTTGATGATATGGATTTTGTTACGAGCGCCAAAGATGTACTTGCCCATCTTTGGGTTCCAGTAACGGGTCTGGTGGCCGAAGTGAACACCAGCCTTCAGCATGTCGCGCATGGTAACGTGTGCCATGACTTTAACTCCTGAGGGGTTATGCCTCCATATACCCCATAAACCCGACCCTCTATGCCTGTTCTCTTTGACAAGAACACAGCATGGGGCACCCCGGGATATGTGCCGGTATATGTGCGATTTATTTAAAAAGTAAATGTACTGCTGCACATGGACCGGTAAAGGTTCATAAGCAGCAGCGCGGCTTTATACCATAAAGATACTTCATCCGCCACATTTTTGCGCTTACGGCATCCACCAGGAAGGGAGGAATTTTTACAAAGAACGACTAATCCTTGCTGTGCTTATGGTGCTCCCGGCTGGGCTTTTTATGGTCATGCTCCTTGGTGTGATGATGTCGATCACCGGATTTATGATCCTCATGATCCGGCACCGGATGTTTATGCCCTTCCGGGTTACCACCATGACGAGTATGGGGATGACTCTTCTCATGCTGCCGGTATTCATTTTGATGCTTGTCATGCTTATGGTGAACCGGAGCCTCCTCGCCATCAGCAATCACATCGTCCGCGAAATCATCATCTTTGGCAGCCATAACTCTACACCTCGAACAACTAAAGCTCCTCCAGTCTAGCAGCCGCCACAGCAAACACCCTGAAACAAAAAAGCCTCCGTACACCCTGTGCACGGAGGCTTTCGATCAAATCATTCAAACACTTAGAGAAAAGGCACAATGATATCCATTTCCGGGAAGACTTGGGCCAGATCATCCGTAGAATTCGCCTCAAACAACAGCTTAACGTTAGGACCGGCATCCATCGTGGCATAAACGGGCACACCCTCCTCACGCAGCTGCCACACCTTCTGCAAGGCAACAACCGATTCCGGCTGCCAGTAAAGCAATGGTGGCCAGGAGGCCAACATAGTGGCGTGCATCGCCATGGCATTTTGCTCTGCCGTCGCCCCCAGCAGGGTGAAATCCCGCTGAACAATGGCATGCTCTAAGCGAGCAATATCGCGCTCCGCCTGCTCCGGCCAGCTACCGTATAGCAGCGCACTATCGACCGTTCTCTGCATACCTTCCCGCGAGCCGGTTTTCTTCTCCTCACCAGTCAGCGTCAGAACCCCTACCCGCAACTCAGGCCAGGATTCCGGCAGGGGCTTGGCGAAGCTGTCCATACCATCCGCGCGTACACCTTTGTGCCAGCGCACAAAACCGTCATAGACCGAACGGCATGCGCTGCCGCTACCCAGTCGCGCCAGCACCGAAAGCTGCTCATCACCAAGACCCAGACCGTAGAGCCCCGACAAAGCCTTGGTCAGCGCGGCAAATCCAGAAGCAGAAGAAGCCAGCCCGGCACCAGTGGCCACATCATTGACCGTATCAACACGCAAACAGCCCGGCACCAACCCACGAAATAGATCGATATGGGCAACAACCTTTTTATAGAAACCCGAATCGCGATTAACCGCAGAGCCATTCAGATAGACTTCATCAGCCTGCGCATCAGAGAGAAATGCGACTCGCGTGGTCGAACCCTTATTCCCCAGCGAAACAGACAGGGAATCATTCACCGGCAGGTTCAGCGCCGCATTACGCTTACCCCAATATTTGCACAGGGCAATATTGACCGGCGCAAAAGCCTCAAAGGAAGCGACCGGCGCCGGGACACAATCCGCCAACAGCCGTGCTGCAACATCATTCCGGGTCAGATTCAACATACACACCACATTTGCTTACAGTCACGGGCAGGCGCTCAAAGCCTTCCAGCTCGGGGATGGCGTTTGAGCCCTCAAACTGCGCAGGATCAAACAAGGCCACCACGCAGTCACCCAGGCCGGAACCGGAAATTTTTACGCCGATAGCTCCCTTCGCGCGCAGATCATAGGTCATATCAGCTAGGGTTTTATCACAAACGCCCAGCGCATCCTGCAGACCATGATAAACATTCATGCAGCGACCCAGACGCTTCAGGTTATTTTCCCGCACAGCACCAGTGGCCTGCTGGGTACACTCATTCATCACCCGATACAGATGATCATACAGCGCCGGGATCATCATTCGCTCTTCCCGCACCCGGGCAACCACTTCTGGAGTCGGGGTTTTATAGCCACAGTAATACAGTGCAATCGGCAGATCCTCGCCGAGAGGTGTGATGGTGCGGGTATCCGGACGATAAAGAACAGTGCCACCATAAATACTCGCCACCAGATCAGTACCGGAACCGCTGCCCTGCACATTTCGCACAACTACAAGACACTCATCCAGCAGCGCCCGCGGCTTCGAGGGCAGACCACACAGATGACGGAAAGCCGCTGCCACAGCCACAGTAAGGGCAGCGGAAGAGCCCAGCCCTACCTTATGAGAAAAGTCGGAAGTGATCGTAATCTCAACACCTGCCATCAACCGGCTGCGCCAGCGATTCAGCAGCTCCAGCACAAAGCGATGGGTAGGATCATCAGGCAATCTGTCGAGGTGAGCATGCAAGTCACCCAACACAGAGCGGATGATCACCTCGCGATCATCACGCAGGGTCACCTCAACCCGAATTCTGGCCTCCATGGCACAGGCAATCGCCGCACCACCATACAGAACCGCATGCTCACCAAACAGCATGGTGCTGCCGGGAGCCGAAACAACAACTTTCTTCACTGTGTTATTCACAATTAAGTAATCGGGGCATTATAACGGAGGACACCCACAGATTCAGATCAGCACTCTGCAGCAAACCTTTTACACCACCACAGAGCCACTGAAACATCCGAAAGATGTCGGAGATTTAGCAGAGCCGAACACCAAGCGGATCGCACTGCAGACGGGTCACAGGAAATCCATATTCCTGGCACAACTCAGTCACCGGCTCATCACTCTGCACCAGCAGAAACCCGGCTTTTTCACCAAAGACAGCACCGGCGCCACTCACCTTACCGACAGCGTTATAGCGTGAACGCAAATCTTCCACGAAACGCTGCACGGTTCCCGGAACCACACCAATATCCACAAGCAATTGATGGTTACGGAACAAATACTCTTTTAGAGCACCGACATCCCGACACAGGAAAGCCTGCTCGAGACCGGTAATAATGCTGTGAAACTCATTCCAGATGGTGCTTTTGCCGAATTTGCGACGCACTTCCGCCACACACTGACCGGTACTCACCTCCGGCTCCCCAGAGTTCACCAAATACCAGTTCAGCTCCGGCAGCTCTTCACGGGTTTCTACCTGGGCATTTTCCATACGCACCAGACCACCGTGAACCGTCACCATCGGATCAATAGTACTGTTGCAGCCATGCTGCAGACGCTCGGTATGACTGGTAAAACGGAACAGCGCCATCTTATCCAGTTCAACACCATAGAAACCCGCCACCGCTGCAAGCACAGCAGCCACAGTTGCTGCAGAAGACCCCATACCGGAACGCATGGGAATATCGGACTTCAGATGAATTTCCAGACCGGAACCCACAGGCAGGTCATGGGCACTGAACAATCCGGCAATCGCGTAGAGATAAAGCTGCCCAGGCTTCGGCAACACTTCAACAATCTGCTTCTGACCCAGCAGATAGGCCTGGTAGCTTTCATCGATAGCCAGCCGAAGCTCTTCCAGCTCAGACAGACTGCACTCAGCCAGGCGCCCGTAATTATCCAGATAAAAGTGGACTGACGGCTCAAGCATGGGCCGCACTTCACAGTGGGCATGAATATTCACCGCCACCGCCAGTGCCGGCGAGCCATACACCACCGAGTGTTCGCCTGAGATGATAATTTTGCCGGGAGCAATTGCTCTCATCGCTTATCCGCCATATCCAAACAACTTGCCGCCCATTGTAAGGGCGGCAAGGTAATGACTAAACCCCGGTTAATGACTTTCTTTCACGTCAAACCGAAAACTGCCCGATTCAGGCAAATGCTCAGTCACCAATCTCCGTATAGATGCGCTTGTGATCATGCACACCCGCCAGTCGATAGTAACCTGCCGCCTCTTCGGCAAAATCATGGCGACCACCATCGGCAGGAACAGAACGACCAAAGTGCACAACATAGGAGGGGTAATCCAGCTCCTGCCGCTGCTCAAGCATATCCACATGGGCCTGCCGACGGGCGTGTTCCCGATAGCCCGGCTGCACAGTGGCCGAGAAGAACTCCCCAACGCAGCCCGAGCCGTAACTGAACAGACCAATATGCTTGCCGGACAGATCCTCAGCATCATTCTCCAGCAGAGACGCGATACCAATATAAAGCGCAGCACTGTAGCTGTTACCGATCTGGCGACTGTAATGCAGACTGGCTCCGATCTGCTGTTCCAGCAGCTCATCGGTCATGGAAACGCCATTGGTCACCGCCAGCTTACGATGAGCCTTTTCGGCCATCTTGCCAAAGGGCAGGTGATAGCAGAAGCGGGAGAACTGATCGAAAGCCAGACCACCGGCCTCTTCATAGTTTTTCCAGCTCTGCCGCAGCGCCTTCAGATAAATGATGGTGGAGTATTTACCATCCACCAGCGCAGTATCCCGATAATTGGGGCGCCAGAAGTCCATCACATCTTCGGAGTAACAGCCGCTCTCCGCATGAATACTCAGCAAACGGGGATTACTTTTCACGATGAAAGCCACCGCGCCGCATCCCTGAGTCGCCTCACCCGGCGTACCAAAGCCGTAACGGGCAATATCCGAGGCAATGACCATCACCTGCGCATCCGGCTTTCTGGCAACAATGCCACAAGCCATCTGCAAAGCGGCAGTTGCGCTGTAACAGGCCTGCTTCAATTCCACCACACGACAGTTAGAGCCCAACTGCAACAGACGGTGCACGTAGACACCTGCCGCCTTGGACTGATCAATACTCGACTCGGTAGCAAACAGAATTGTGCTGATACTGTTACGGTTGTCATCCGTTACCAGAGGTCTGCCGGCATTGGCAGCCAGGGTAACAATATCTTCGTCCTGAGAGGGAACACCCATGCGATCCTGGCCCAGGCCTATCCGGTATTTGTCCGGATCTTCTCCGTTGTGTTCCGCCAGCGTTGCCAGCGGCAGATACATACCGGAGGAGTAAAAACTGATGTCATCAATACCGATGGACATAATACTCTATCAGACCGTTGTCAGATCATTTCATCCAGAATTAGTCTTTCATTGCCGTATAAATGGGCAACATCCGGCACCCCCAGCAGGAACATGGCTGTGACAAACTCACGCCGCAGGGCTTCTATGGTTTCTACCACCCGGTCTACAGACTCCATGGCTGGCTTGAGTAGCGGGGCAGCCATCCCGCACAGACGGGCGCCGAGTATAACAGACTTGGCCATGTCAACACCGTTCCGCAGACCGCCACTGGCAATTATCTGCGTACGGTCCCGATAAGGGGCAGCATTCCTGAGCGCAATCGGTGTCGGGATACCCCAATCCTGGAACAGCATGCCCAGTTCATGGCGATCATCCGAGCGCAAATGCTCTATCCGGCTCCATGACGTTCCGCCCTGACCGGCCACATCTATATACTCGATACCCTGAGACACCAGACCGGCAATATCTTCACTGGAGAAGCCACAACCCACTTCTTTAACAAGCAGTGGACAATCAAGCTCACGACGAATGTCGCCAATCTTGTGCAGCAGACCGGAGAAATTGATATCTCCTTCCGGCTGAACAGCTTCCTGCAGGGCATTCAGATGTAGGTACAACCCATCAGCCCCCACCAGCTCAACCGCTGCCCGGCACTGTTCTATACCGAACCCATAGTTGAGCTGAACAGCACCGATATTGGCCAACAACAGAGCATCCGGAGCGTACTGACGCAGGGCAAAGCTGGCCCGTGCCGTCTCCCGCTCAAACATGACTCGCTGAGATCCCACACCCATAGCCACGCCAGCTTCCTGGGCAGCCAGTGCGAGATTACGGTTAATGGTTCTGACCAGCGCATGATCACCACCGGTCATGGAAGAGATCAGGAGAGGAAAGGAGAGCTTGCGCCCCATAAACTCGACCGACGGATCAACCTCTGAAAGATTGAGCTCCGGCAGCGCACGATGGGTCAAACGAAGGCGATCAAAATAGCGGGCATCACGATCGGTCCCGCTATCCTGTTCAATCATGCGGATATGTTCAACCTTACGGCTGTTGGTCAGTTCACCGACCCCATCCTGCACAGTGTCTGTCATTAATCAGCGCTCGAATTTCACGTGGGCTGCCATCAGCTCACCTGGGTTGGTCTGCGCCGCCAGCAGAGACAGCTCACCACACAGAACCGAAGCCGCACAGATCACCGCCAGACGGCGGGCATTTTCACCCGGCGCACGCTCTTCGCGGCAGCCGATCAGGCGCAGGTTCTCATCGACAAAGTCGAGACCTTCGGAACCACCTTTACCATTACCAACCGTACCCACAATCAAGTTAGGCAAGCTGACGGAGAAGTAGAGATCGCCGTTACGCACTTCTGCGTGCACGATACCCTGGGAACCTTCAACAATATTGGCCGCGTCCTGGCCGGTCGCCAGATAGAACGCCAGCAGCATATTGGCAAAGTGGGCATTGGCACTGCGAATACCACCTGCCAGCATGGTGCCGATCAGGTTCTTTTTGATATTCAGATCCACCACCGCTTCCGGCGTGGTTTTCAGGCGACGCTCGCACAGCTCACGAGGAATCAGCAGCTCACAAACAACGTTTTTGCCACGACCGAGAATACCGTTAACGGCTGTCGCTTTTTTATCAGTACAGAAGTTGGCGGAGATAGAGGTGTATTTCAGTTCCGGATATTCACCCAGAATCCAGTCCTGCAGTTTTTCTGCAGCCAGAGTCACCATATTGTGACCGGAGGCATCGCCGGTGGTGAACTCAAGACGGATATAGAGCATATTGCCGACAATCTGGTTGTGCAGATTGATCAGATTGGCAAAACGGCTGGACTCGCGCACCACCATATTCATTTCATCAATCCGGGATGAAATGCTCTGCCAGGCGGCCAGCGCCTTGCTGGCATCGGCCGCTTCCAGCAGGATGGAACGGGTCATACGCTCATCAATAAGAGTGGCCTTGATGCCACCAGCGAGAGTCGCTACCCGCGCGCCCCGACCAACAGAAGGCCAGAGAGGGGTTTCATAGGTAGCCAGAGGCAGCATCACGCTATCATCGACAACATCGCCGACAATCCGAACCGGCCCCACCAGCCGCATGGGAATCGGAGCCTGGGTAATTTTGTGTTGAGACATATCCCGGAAATCGTCCTGTCAGAATCGCTTTACAACGCCCTGGTTCTGGTTGCCCAGATGGCGCTCGTCACACTCGGGTGCGACATCATACCAGAACTCACAGAAATTCACGTAATAACATGACTGCGAACAGGGGCTTCCCGATTAAACACCGCTGTATTAACCGCTACAACAACCTTACCTGGAGAAATATTTTTCGCGAAGCGTCGCAGCATCCGGGCGTTTTGAGGGATGATAGGCAAGGGCCTGGTACATAACCTCGGCATGGCCATCCGGAATCGCCCGCCCGGTTTTAGCCTGTTTGAGACGAGCGGTTACACAGTCCCGCAATGCGGCCGGATTCTGATAGAGGTGTCCAAAAAAGCCGAAATCCTTACCGATAAATTTTCCCAAATGCAGGGGCTCGCCGGTATAAACATCCAGCAAGATACAACCAAACGAAAATATATCGAACTTACGACTCACAGACCCTGTCGGCCCTCCTCCCATCAGCGTCTGGATAAACCCATACTGAGGTAACCGAGCCGCCCGGTCATGGGATTCCGGCGGCGTAAACCCGGGAGTCCCGCCACTTGATTGAACCGCCAGCTGTAACCAACCCAACTTAACCGCCAGACCAAAATCCGCAATTTTAGCAACGCCACCACTGATAAGAATATTCTCCGGCTTGACATCACAATGGACGATGCGGTTTTGATGCAGGTAAGCCAGCCCCATCAGAATCTGGCGGCAATAATCAGGGAAAGTCACCTCGTTTAGAACTTCACGCCCCAGACAGAAAGAGAGTGGGCACTCCCATTTTGCAGTGATTTCCATTAACGCAAACAGATCCGTGTTCATACACTCCATCACTACACCCTGGCATTTATCCTCCTGATCACAAACTTCAATAACCTGAACAATATTGGGATGAGAGAGCTTCTGAACCATCCTGGCCTGACAGAGTTCATTCTTGCGATTAGCTCTGGAAGCCGAGTCAGTAAATACTTTAAAGACCCGCTCGCTTCGTTTGCAGCGCCGGCCAAAAGAATACTTATGAACCACACCAAATTCGCCCTCACCGACCTGTTTCTTGTAGACCCAGTTGGTCAGACTACTTGGCAATAGGTTTTTGAGGGTTTTACGTCCCTTATAGTGTTTGGTTACTGACATCCCTGAAGTCTCCGAACCGCTGTTCATCGCGTAACTAATGACAACAGAGAGTGATCAGAGTTTACTTTTTGTAGCGCTTTGAAAGGGCGATGCCCCCTGTCGTCATCCCAACAAACTGTCCTGTCAGCAGAGGTAACAGAGAAATCAGGTGTTAACTCCGCCCCCCGTGGTTTGCTAGAATCCACGCAATACCAAGTTTTTGCGGGATCTCAACAGCCTACATGTCTGTCATCATCAAAACTCCGGAACAGATTGAAAAAATGCGTATCGCTGGCCGTCTGGCCGGTGAGGTGCTTACCATGATCACGCCTTATGTTAAGGAAGGCGTCAGCACCGGTGAGCTGGACCGGATCTGTCACGATTATATTGTTAACACCCAGAAGGCCATCCCGGCTCCACTGAACTACGGTGCTGCACCAGGTCGTCCGGGCTTCCCGAAATCTATCTGTACATCCCTGAACGATGTCGTATGCCACGGCATCCCTTCTGAAAAGAAGAAGCTGAAAAAAGGCGACATGCTCAATATTGATATCACCGTCATCAAAGATGGCTACCACGGTGATACCAGCATGATGTTTATTATCGGTGAGCCGCTGGAGTTCGCTCAGCGTCTGGTCGACGTGACCCGTGAGTGCATGTACAAGGGTATCGAACTGGTTCGCCCTGGTGCCCGCCTGGGTGATATTGGTGCGGCCATTGCCGAGCACGCCCACAAAAACCACTACTCCGTCGTTGAAGACTACTGCGGCCACGGTATTGGTGAAGGCTTCCATGAAGAACCACAGGTGATGCATAACGCCATGGCCGGAACCGGTGTTGAGCTGCAGGAAGGCATGATCTTCACTATCGAGCCGATGATTAACGCCGGCCGTAAAGAGACCAAGCTAAAAGGCGATGGCTGGACAGCAATCACCCGTGACCGTCGTCCATCGGCCCAGTGGGAACACACCATTCTGGTGACCAGCGATGGTTATGAGATCCTGACCCTGCGCGAAGGCGAGACTTCTCCGCTTAAGTAATGATTCAAGGCCGACTTTTTAGTCGGCCTTTTTTATACCAGAAGAAAAACAACCATGACTGCTGTTCTCTCCGCCGACCAGAAAAAAAGCCTGTTTGATCGCAGCCAGTTCCGTGCTGAACTGACGGTCACCCCTCAGCCCAGCCAGGCTTATCGTAAGTGCCTGGAACAGGCCAATACCCTGATGAACGCCTGGTTTAACGAAGGCGAAGAGATTCAGAAGCTGGTCACTGGTCGTGCCTGGCTCATTGATCAGGTGCTGATATTGGCCTGGGAACATCTGGCGGGAAAAGACGCAGCGGATATCGCGCTGGTCGCGGTGGGCGGTTATGGTCGCGGGGAACTGCATCCGCAGTCAGATATCGACATTCTTATTCTGCTGAAGAACGAAGATGCCGAACCCCACCGGGACACGATTGAACAGTTCCTGACCTTATTGTGGGATATCAATCTCAAGGTCGGCTCCAGTGTTCGCTCGGTGAAAGAGTGCGCCAAGCAAGGCCGGGATGATCTGACCATTATCACCAATATGATTGAGTCACGCCTGCTGTCTGGTAAATCCGAGCTGTTTGATGCCATGCATGAGGCCATCAGTCCGGCCCGCATGTGGAACAGCTCAGACTACCTGCAGGCCAAATACAATGAGCAGCGTGCCCGCCATCAGAAATTCAACCAGACCATGTACAACCTCGAGCCGAACCTGAAGAGTTCCCCCGGTGGCCTGCGGGATCTGCATATGATTGGCTGGGTCGCACGTCGACACTTTGGTACCAACGATCCGCGGGAACTGGTCAATATCGGTTTTCTGATTGAGCGGGAGTATCAGGTGCTGGTGCGGGCACGGGACTTTCTCTGGCAGGTTCGCTGGGCATTGCACCGTCTGGCCAAACGTCCCGAAGACCGGCTGCTATTCGATCATCAGCGCACTCTGGCCAAAGAGTTTGGCTATGAAGATATTGAAGGTGGTGCACTGGCCGTCGAGCAATTTATGCAGAAGTATTTCCGGGCGGTTATGAGCCTGGGCGTGCTAAACGATCTACTACTGCAACACTTTGATGTCACCATTCTGGATAACGGCACCCAGCACACGCCTGTGATGCTGAATGAGCGTTTTCAGGTGCGTAATGAATATTTGGACGCCATAGACCCCAAGATTTTCTTCAACCACCCTCCGGCCATTATGGAAGCCTTTGTGCTGATGTCCGGTAATCCGTTTATTGAAGGGATGACGGCGGAAACCATTCGCGCCCTGCGCGATGCCCGCCATCTGATTGATGATGACTTCCGCAAGAACCCGGAAGTACACAAGCTGTTTCTTGATCTGATGCGTGCCCCTTACGCGCTGACAGCCAGCCTGCGTCGTATGACCCGTTATGGCATTCTGGGGCGCTACCTGCCGGAGTTTGGTCATATTATCGGCCAGATGCAGCACGACCTGTTCCATAACTACACGGTCGATGCCCACACGTTGCTGCTGATCAAATACCTTCGCCGCTTTAACTACAAGGAAAGCCAGGAACAGTTCCCGGTGGCCTGCAGTGCCAAGAAGCGCCTGCCAAAGCCTGAACTGCTCTATATTGCCGGTCTCTACCATGATATTGGCAAGGGTCGAGGTGGAGACCATTCGGTTTTGGGGGCAGAAGATGCCCAGAAGTTCGCCCTGCTCCACGGCCTGCCGGCTGCCGACCGCTCCTTGATTGAGTGGCTGGTACGACACCATCTGGTGATGTCGGTCACCGCGCAGCGTCAGGATCTTTCCGATCCGGAAACCATTAACAACTTTGCCCGCTTTGTGGGCGACTCTCGTCGTCTGGATTATCTGTATTGTCTGACCGTTGCTGACATCAATGCCACCAACCCGACTCTGTGGAATGGCTGGCGTGCCTCACTGCTTCGGGAACTGTTCCATGAAACCCGCCGGGCCCTGCATCGCGGCCTTGAAAACCCGATCGATAAGGCTGAGCGCATTCATGACACTCAGGAACAGGCACGGGAGATGCTGGAACTGAACCAGGTGGATACTTCGGCGGTTAATACTTTCTGGGATGGCCTCGGAGATGATTACTTCCTGCGCCACAATGCGCCGGAAGTGGCCTGGCAGACCCAGGGCATTCTCGATAATGCCAATCAAACACCGCTGGTGCTGGTACGGGAATCCACCGAGCGTCGCTATGAAGGCGGTACGGCCGTCTTTATCTATACACCAGACGTTCCCAACCTGTTCGCTGCCTGTACCACGGCACTGGGCGAGCTGAACCTGACGATCCACGATGCCCGCATCATCACTTCCACCAGCGGCTTTGCTTTGGATACCTTTATCGTTCTGGATGCTGCCACAGGTGAGCCCCTGGGCGATGACCCGAACCGTATTGAACGCATCCAGAGTCATATCATCCAACGCCTGAATAGCGCAGAGCTGCCTCGACTGGATCCGGCCAACTACCATGTTCCGCGCCAACTGAAGCACTTTACCCGGCCGCCACGTATTGCCATCAGCAATGATCCGGTTAATCGCCGCACCGTTGTTGAGGTTAAGGCCACCGACCGTCCTGGCCTGCTGGCCAACCTGGGACAGGTATTTATGGAGCAGAAGGTGCTGATCCACAATGCCAAAATTTCCACGCTCGGGGAAAAGGTTGAAGACGTGTTCTTTATCACCGACCGGGATAACAATCCGATCAGTGCCTCAGAAAAGGTTCAGCAGCTCCACAAAGCCCTGACCAATCGGCTGAATTCGCTGATAGCGGATTAAGAAGGTTCTGGCACACTCATGGTTCAGGATTCGTTAAAATCGCCACATCCAAGCCGGGCCCCCATGGCTGAGCAGCTGACCTCAGACACCACTGGCTGGACCCGACTCAGCCACCGGTATGATGCTGTACGCCTTCAATATACCGGCGAGCTCAGCGTAGATTATGAGGAACTGTACCGTATTAATGATCATACCTTGCTGCGTATGATCTATTCAGAAGATGCACTGAGCGAGGATTACCGGCCAGCACAACACAAGGCGACCACCCTGTCTGGCTATCTGACCTTTGTGTATAAGCTCGCCGGAAACAATACCCTGCATCTGCCTGACAAGCGGAACATCACTATGAAGCCGGGCACACTGTTTATTGCTTATACCGAGAATCAACAGCAGATTTATGACTCCACGCCGCCTGGCAATGTTTACGGCATGGTCATGCTGATGATTCAACCTCAAGGGCTGGAGAGTCCACCGCTGACACTCCCCCGCGAAGACTGGCCTGAGGCTCTACTGCGCTTGCAGGACAGAATAACAGTCGATCCGAAAGACGCTTTTGAAGTGATGGACTTTAATGAATCAATACACATTTGCCTGCGGGCTCTGGTAGACAGTCCTTACCAGGGCGCGTTGCAGAAGGCTTATCTACAGGCGAAAATTAGTGAATTGATTTGCCTGACTCTCGACAACATGCAACAGAGAGACCGGCAGCAAGAACAGTCCACTCTAACGCCTTACGAGCAACAGCAGCTAACAACCCTCAGGCATCAGTTGCAACACAACCTGGCAACACCGCCAACGCTGACCGAGCTGGCTCGCCAGAGTGGGATGAGTGAAAGCAAGCTCAAGCGTGTGTTCAAAAACACCTATGGCATGACGGTTGGTGAACTCATTCAAAAACTGCGCATGGAACGGGCTTTGAACTTATTGCGCAGCACATCAACACCGATCAGTACCATTGCTGAACAACTGGGCTACGGACACAGCAGTAACTTTATTACCGCCTTCAAACGCCTATTCGGCATGCCACCGAAAACCTACCAGAAACAATTCTCCCGCCTTCTGCCCGATACAGAATAACGTTTGGCAAAACTTTCTGAGCGGATAGCAAAACTTCATCAACACGATCAGTGATAGCTTGTACTTCATCGGGGGAGTCATCTTTTGACGGCTCAGAAAAAACATAATAATGGAACCCTCCTCCCATGAAGAAAAAGCTTTTAGGCATAACCGCAGCTGTATCGGTGGCCGGCGGTGCCCTAACTCTGAATTATTGGGATAGCATCCAGCGAATGTACTTCGTTGGCACCTTGTTTACGGGTGAAGAACAATACCAAAACTTTGCCAGGGTGAAGGAGCTCTTCCCGGTCAGCACGATGGAAGCCCCCGAGCAACCCAAAACCTTCCCGACGGGGAAAAAACTGTCGCTACCAGAGAGCTTTCAATACGACAATCAAACCATCGATACCGCGCAGTTTCTTGAGGAGAGCGATACCGGTGCCCTGCTGATTCTGCAGGATGGCAAGATTCGTTATGAGGATTACTCTCTGAGCGGTGGGAAGAATGTTCAGTGGTTATCCATGTCCGTTGCCAAAAGCGTAACCTCTCTGGCTCTGGGCATTGCTATCGATGAGGGTCATATTAAAAGTATCGAGCAACCGGTGACTGAGTACCTGCCACTTTTGAAAGGTTCTGCATACGACGGTGTTCGCATCAAGGATATTCTGCAGATGTCGTCCGGTGCCGCCTGGAATGAGGACTATAGCAACCCGGACTCAGAAGTCCTGAAGATGGGCAGGCTGATGGCCGCAGGCGGCTCGCTGGATGAGTTTATTGCAGAAATGAAGCCTGACCGCGAACCCGGCACATTTAACCAGTACAACTCGGCCGATACCCAGGTACTTGGTGCCCTGCTGGCCAAGACCACCGGCCAATCACTGAACGACTATGCCGCAAAGAATATCTGGCAACCTCTGGGCATGGAACACCCTGGCTACTGGATTATTGATGATCACGGTCGGGCCATGGCCTTCGGCGGCTTAAACGCCACTGCCCGGGACTATGCAAAGATTGGTGAGCTTTATCGCCACAACGGTAACTGGAATGGCCAACAGATTGTTTCCAGCCAGTGGGTCACCGACTCAACCCGCGCCGATGCCCCTCACCTGCTGCCAGGAGACAACCCGCTATCTGACTACTCGCTCGGTTATGGATACCAGTGGTGGCTGATGGATGGCGATGAAGGGGAATATTCAGCCATCGGCGTTTATAACCAGTTTATTTACGTCAACCCCAGCCGGAACCTGACCATAGTGAAGCTTTCTGCCAACAGTGACTACGGCACGGATGATACCGAAGCCACTGCGAAAGAACTGGCAACCATCGAACTGTTCCGGGCAATCGGTCAAAATCTTACCAAGTAAATCAGCTACCCCTTAGACTTAATGCGCAGGCTTGGAGAGTTCACAGCCTGCGCACTTTCATTAAGCGGCCTTTAAAACCCCTTTCTGCTGATAACGCTTCAGCCCCACCAAACCAATCGCTGCGAAAGTCTGCAGGGCTCCGTACAACAGCAGAGTGAACAGCATCATATCGCCGACCGGATCGGGCTGCCCTTCAACGGCGGGGAACAGCAACACCTTAACCATCAAACCAAGGTTGATATTGCGCACAACCACTTCCATATCAACCGCAATAGCATCACGCTGAGAGAGCCTCAGTACGCCCCAGGACACCAGCCAGCTTGCCAATGCCATCACCAGAATAAACAGAGCCATCAAAGCGACGTTAGTCAAACCAAAGACCTTAATATCCAGACGCCCGGAACTGGCTGCGCCGACAATAATCATCAGCAGGCCGAACATGGAAATCCGCACACACCATTTGGAGAAGACTTCTGCGGTACCCGGGAAGAAACGCAAATAGAGCATACCCAGAGACAGAGGTAACAGCAGGTTCAAAGTAATCTCTTTCATAATCCGTCCGGTCGGCATTATAAAGTCTGCCGGCATATCCGCACTGATCAGCAGCCCCAGGATAAAGGGTGTTGTGACCAGACAGGCCAGCGTGGTGATTGCGGTAATCGCCACCGAGAGAGCCACGTTCCCCTTGGCAAAGTGGGTAAAGATATTGGATGTGGAACCGCCCGGAATAGCCGCGATCATCGCCAAACCAAACGCCACACCACCAACAAGACCAAATGCAGCAATAAAGAAGAAAGTGATCAGCGGAACCAGCACCAGCTGAATCGCCAGACCACTGGTCACCGCTTTGGGCTCCAGAAGAATCTCACGAAAGTCTTTGGGGGTTAGCGTTGCACCCATGCCGATCATGGCGGTTACCAACTGGAAGACAGAGAACCAGTATTCATTCTGGATATAAAAAGCGCCCATACATCACCTTATTATTGTTCTAGGCAGTGAGAATTCTGATGGATGATGATAAATCGCATAATTATCGCCACATCAGAAACAACAAGATCTCAAAGTTTTTATTCTTATGATTACAATGTCTGGGCACTCTCTGAGAAAAAGGAATTTAAGTCAAGCGCACCAGGTTCCAGCTAATCATTCACCAAAACCCGGCACAAGCGTCAGACAATATCAGAACCAGCTGTTCTCCATATCCAGACACGTCTGATCAAAACTCATCAGCACCTGAATATCCCGGTCAACCAAAGGAAGCTCCCAGACAAAGAAGTATTGCGCAGCCTGAATCTTGCCTTGATAAAAGGCCGTCTCTTCCTCACTGATGTCGCCATCCATCATGGCTCTGGCAATATTGGCCTGCTTCAGCCACTGCCAGGCGATCACCGTATGCCCTAACAAGTTCAGGTAGGCATGACTGTTAGCCAGCGACTGCTCCGGGGCCTTCTGAATCTTCCCGCCAATTCCCATTGTGACCTTAACGATACTGCCCATCACATCCCCCAATTTCTTTACCCATTCAGCAAAATCGGAATGAGCACCGGCCATGGTCGAACTGATCTCTTTGTGGAGAAGCTGCAAACCCTGTCCATTATGTTGCCAGAGCTTACGACCCAGCAGATCGAGTGACTGAATGCCATTGGTGCCTTCATGGATAGGATTCAGGCGATTATCCCGCCAGCACTGTTCAACCGGATACTCACGGGTATAACCGGCCCCACCAAAGACCTGTATCGCCAGATCGTTAGCCTTAGGCCCATACTCCGAAGGCCAGGCCTTGAGAATTGGCGTCAGCAGATCAAGCAGCAGATGGGCTTCTTCTTTAACCTTGCCCTCACCGGTGTCACTGTCATCAATCAAACGAGCACCATAAAAGCACAGAGCCAATGCACCTTCCGTATACGCCTTCTGAGCCAAAAGCATACGTTTTACATCGGCATGTTCGATAATGGGAACCGGTTCTGATTCCGGCGAGGGGTTTGTCACCAAACGTCCCTGTGGACGTTCGCGTGCATACTCCAGTGAGTGCTGATAGCCACGGTAACCAATTGCTGCCGCCCCCATACCAACACCCAAACGAGCCTCATTCATCATCTGGAACATATACTTCAGACCATAGTGGGGCTCACCAATCAGATAGCCGACACACTCACCCTTTTCGCCGAAGTTCAGCGCTGTTGATGTCGTACCACGGTAACCCAACTTGTGGAATAAACCGGCCAGCGCGACATCATTTCGCGTGGCTGGATTCCCGTTCTCATCCAGCAAAAACTTAGGGACAAGAAACAGGGATATCCCCTTAACTCCGGCTGGCGCTCCTTCAATTTTCGCCAGCACCAGATGAACAATATTGTCACTCAGCTCATGGTCGCCAGCAGAGATATAAACCTTGTTGCCTTTTATCCGATAGCTGCCGTCTTCTGCTGGAACGGCTTTGGTGCGAATATCGGCAAGGGAAGAACCGGCATGGGGCTCGGTCAGCGCCATGGTTCCAGTAAATCGACCTGTCAGCATATGAGGGAAAAACTGCTGGCGTAGATTCTCTGAAGCAAAATTACGAATCAGACGGGCTGCCGCCATGGTCAGAAAAGGGTATCCGGATGTCGAGGGATTAGCAGCGGTAAACAGACTCATACAGGCAGACATTACGGTTTCCGGCAGCTGCATACCACCGTCGTCGTAATCATCGCGACCGGCCAGAAAGCCCGCTTCAGCAATCGTATCAAAGGCCACCTTCACTTCATCACGCATAGAAACCCGCTCGCCATCGAACTGCGGTTCCTGCTCATCAGCCAGACGGTTATGTTCCACCAGCTTGTCACGGGCTATCTGTTCAGCGATATCAATAACAGAATCAAAGGTTTCCCGGGAATGCTCTGCAAATCGCTCTCTATCACACAGCGACTCCACGTTTTGCATCTCATACAACTGGAAGGCCAGCTCGCGACGGGCTATCAAAATATCGGACATGGGTGACCTGTTTTCTTGTTCTGATTTTGTTTTTTTGTGCGTAAGCCTTTTTTACTATTACTTGAAATCCCTTATCCAACGCAATTGGCAGAAATAAATTTTTACAACAAAGATACCGACAGCGCCTGAATATGATGCCTCAGCCACTGCAATGCCGGGGCCTGCCCATTGCTGCTATGCCAATACAGATAGGAACTCACCTCAGGAACAGGGAATGGTGGTGCCAACACCTGCAGTTCCAGATCAGACGAAAGCTGTTGTGCATAATTTAACGGGAGTGTCAGCAAAAGATCAGAGGCCGCCACCACCAGACAGCCCGCTTTGTAATCCCTCGCTCGCAAAGCAATCGTCCTGCGCATCTCCTGACTGGCCAGAAACTGATCCTCATAGCCCAGCCCTTCCCTTCGGGAGGAGATCAACACATGCTTCTCCCGAAGATAACCTGCCATGCTAACCTCCCCATCGAGACGAGGATGGTTCTTACGTGCAACCACCACCATTGGTGCATGATCCAGCAACGTATAGTGAGTCAGTTCTCCCACAGGCAGCAAAACATCCACAGCCAGATCAATCTGTCCGGCCTGCAGCTCTTTTTCAATCAAACGCCGTTCCAGCTTAACGCTCTGGATAATCACCTCCGGCGCCTGCTGCTGAAGTGAGGCCATCAGTGCTGGCAGCAGGGTAGACTCCATCGCCTCATGCATCGCCAATCGAAAGGTCTGCTGACTGGATGCCGGATCAAAAGACTCCCGCCCTCCCAGGGTTTTATCCAACTCGCTGAGTAACCGACGAAGTTCAGGTAAACGTTCACGGGTGTAGGGTGTTGGCTGCAATCCCCGACCGGCCCGGATAAACAACGGATCACCCAGTTGCTCCCTTAACCGGCCAAGGGCATGACTGACCGCCGGCTGGGTTAAATTCAATTCTTTGGAGGCTTGCGTTAACGAGCCTGAAACCGCAATAGCTTCCAGCACCCGCAGCAGATTCAGATCCAGCCTTGATACATGCATATTATTTATAATTAGAAATCAAAACTATTCATTGGATTCAGATTATTATCTGAAGGAGCATGTCAGGCAATACTGCATAACAAGAAGAGACCAGAACTATGGATTTCTCCCATTCCGCCAAAGCCCGGGACTATCTCCAGCGCACCCAGGCCTTTATGAACGACAAGGTACTGCCAGCTGAGGAGCAGTACTATCAGGCTCTCTCCACATCTGCAGATCATAACGACTGGCAGCAGCCCGCGATTGTTGAGGAGCTGAAGGCTCAGGCTCGCAGTGAAGGCTTATGGAATATGTTTCTTCCCTGCGAGGAATGGGGTGCAGGTCTGACGAACGCAGAATACGCTCCTATCGCCGAAGCCAACGGCTGGAGTCTGATGGCCCCGGAAGTATTTAACTGCAATGCACCGGATACCGGCAACTCGGAAGTTCTTTGGAAATACGGCAGTGAAGAACAGAAAGAGCAGTGGCTGAAGCCATTGCTGGCCGGTGAGATTCGCTCTGCTTTCTGTATGACCGAGCCGGATGTCGCTTCCAGTGATGCCACCAACATGGAAGCCACCTGCATTGTTGAGGGTGATGAAATTGTTCTGAATGGCCGCAAGTGGTGGAGCAGTGGTATCGGCCATCCAAACTGCAAGTTCGCTATCTTTATGGGCATTTCCAATCCTGACGCCGATCGCCATCACCGCCATGCCATGGTGTTGGTGCCTCTGGATACTCCAGGCATCAAGATTGAACGGATGCTGAGCGTGATGGGCGACTATGATGCGCCATTCGGCCATGGTGAAGTGTCGTTTACGGATGTTCGTCTACCATTGTCTGCCTTTATCGGTGGTCCGGGGCGTGGCTTCGAGATTGCCCAGGGGCGTTTGGGCCCTGGCCGTATTCATCACTGTATGCGTCTGATCGGTTCTGCAGAGAAAGCCCTGAAACTGCTGTGCGAACGCGGCATGACTCGCACTGCCTTTGGTAAGCCTCTGGTGAAGCTGAACGGTAACCCGGATGTTATCGCCAATGCCCGTATCGGTATTGAACAGGCCCGCCTGCTAACCTTGAAAGCCGCCTGGCTGATGGATACCAAAGGCATTATGGGTGCCATGAGTGAGGTATCCCAAATCAAGGTTGTGGCTCCTAACGTGGCTCAACAGATTATTGATGCGGCTATTCAGATTCACGGCGGTGGTGGTTTATCCGATGATTTCCCGCTGACCCGCATGCTCGCTATGGCCCGGGTTCTTCGCCTCGCCGATGGTCCGGATGAAGTTCACCGTGGTCTGATCGCCAAGTTTGAGCTGATGAAATATCGCCATCTGGCTCAGAAGAAGGGTTAAGCCATGACGACTAAAAAAACAATAATTGTCACCGGTGGTGCCAGCGGCCTTGGCCGCGCGATCTGCGAGCGCTTTGGTAAAGCCGGCTATGCCGTCTGTGTTGCCGATATCAATCAGCAGCGGGGCGATGAAACCATTGCTGCACTGAGTGATATGGGTGTTGAAGCTTACTACCAGCCCTGCAATGTGCGCAGCTGGGAAGAGGTTGATGCTCTGGTCGAAAGCGCCAAAGAGCGCTGGGGTCATATTGACGTTATCGTCAACAATGCAGGTATCGCCTCCGGTGGACGTATCGAAACCTCTACCCGGGATGAGTGGGATACTGTCGTTGATATTAACCTGATGGGTGTTGTGCGAGGCTGCCGGGCGATTACGCCTCTGTTTAAAGAACAGAAGTCCGGTCATATCGTCAACATTGCCTCCCTGGCCGGCATCGTGAATGCCCCGATGATGTCCAGCTATAACGCAACCAAAACGGCAGTTGTCGGTTTGTCGGAAACCCTGCGTTATGAACTGGCTCCCTTTGGCATCCATACCTCTGTCGTCTGCCCTGCTTTTTTCCAGACCAATCTGGGAGAATCCCTCAAGAGTGGCGACCCACATATGCAACGCGTGGTCGACAAACTGCTGGCCAGCTCCAGCGTGACGGCCGAGGATGTTGCCGAAGATACGTATAAGGCTGTGCAGAACAAAACCTTCTATGTTCTCACCCATAAGGAAGGCCGGATGCTTTGGCGTCTGAAGCGCTATCTTCCTTCCCTTTTCAAGTTCATGATCGACAAGGGATATAAAAAGAATCTGCAGAAGCAGGGAGTGAAGCTATGAGTGCCGAGAATAAGACACTGGTTGATCAACCCGGAGACGTGCGCTCCGGAGAAGAACTGGATCTGGCAGCACTGGACGCCTATATCCAGCAGCAGCTTCCTGAAGCCAAAGGCGAACTTCATGTACGCCAGTTTCCCGGTGGAGCTTCCAATCTGACCTACCTGGTCAGCAAGGGTTCTGATGAGTGGATTTTACGACGCCCTCCGTTTGGCGTGAAAGCGGCCTCAGCTCACGACATGAGCCGTGAGTATCGGGTGATGTCCGCGCTGCAGGATCATTACCCGGTTCCTAAAATGATCGCCTTCTGTGAAGACCAGAATGTGCTCGGCTGTGATTTCTATCTGATGGAACGTCTGAACGGCATTATCCCGCGCACAAACCTGCCCAAGGGCATGACTCTAAGTGAGCAGAAAGGTCTTGAGTTGTGCATGAATGTCCTGAGGAAGTTCAGCGAGCTGCACAATATCGATATCAATCAGGCCGGTCTCACCGAGCTGGGCAAAGGTTCGGGTTATGTTCGCCGCCAGATTGAAGGATGGAGTGGCCGCTTCCGTAAATCCAAAACCGAGAATGTCCCGGATTTTGAAGCCGTGATGTCCTGGCTGGACAGCAAGCAGCCAGATGATGTCGGCACCTGCCTGATCCACAATGATTTCCGCTTTGATAATGTGGTGCTGAATCCGGATAACCCCATGGAAGTCATCGGGGTACTGGACTGGGAGATGTGCACACTGGGCGATCCTCTGATGGATCTGGGCAACAGCCTGGCTTACTGGATTGAAGCGGACGATGAGCCACCGATGCAGATGTTCCGCCGTCAGCCTACCAACCTTCCCGGCATGCTGACCCGCAAGGAAGTGGTTGAGTGGTACTGTCAGGAAAATAATATTGAACTGAAATCCTTTGATTTTTATGAAGTCTATGGCCTGTTCCGGCTGGCAGTGATCATGCAGCAGATCTACTATCGCTTCCATCACGGTCAGACGCAGGATAAGCGCTTTGCTATGTTCCCAATGGCGATTACTTATCTGGAACAGCGCTGCCTGCGCCTGATTAAATCGTCGCAGATATAAACGCTTCCTGCTCAAGCGAAATCAGGACTAAGGTTGAAGAGCATTATTAATGCCAACCAACGACAACAAATAAGGAAGGAGAACAATGGCCACTATCTATCTGCTCCGCCACGGTCAGGCCTCCTTTGGCCAGCATGACTATGACCGTCTTTCCCCGCTGGGAGAACGTCAGGCCCTGATTACCGGAGAGTGGCTGGCCGCATTGGGCAAAACCTTCAAACTGGCGGGATGCGGTACGCTGTTGCGACAGCAGCAGACCCTGACTGGTGTACATTCCGGTATGGGCAATGCTGACAAGGTGCCAGATCTGACGCTTCCCGGGCTCAATGAGCTGGATGTAGATGACCTGGTTCTGACCGCCAATCCGGAATATACCGATCGTAAAGCTCTGGATGCTGCCATTGCCAAAATGCCGAACCCGGCACTGGCCTTTTTTGAAGCTTATCGCACCGCTCTCGCACGCTGGACGTCCGGGGAGCACGACAGCGAATATCAAGAGTCCTGGCCTCAGTTCAAAATCAGAACCCTGGATGCAATACAACAAACGGCCAGCAAACTGGGTGAGCATGATTCAGCAGTACTGGTCAGCTCCGGCGGAGCGATCTCTGCCATTATGCTGCAGCTGTTGAATATTCCGGATGACGAAGTATTCAATCTCAACCAGCAGATACACAACGCATCCATCACGATGATCAAAGTGCGCCGAGGCAAGCTTAGCCTGCACAGCTTTAACAGTTATGCTCACCTGGAAGTGAAAGGTGAACAAAAACTACTGACCCGAATTTAAACCAGATATCACAATAACAAAGAGAAGAATCATGTCTGAGAATACCACCAAAGATCTGTTTGATCTCACCGGAAAAATCGCACTGGTCACTGGCGCCAGCCGGGGCATTGGTGAATCCATTGCCCGCCTGCTGGCCGATCGTGGCGCCCACGTTATTGTCTCCAGCCGCAAATTGGATGGTTGTGAAGCAGTATGCAGCGCCATTCGCGACAATGGCGGTTCAGCAGAAGCCCTGCCCTGCCATGTTGGTGATATGGAACAGATCAGCAATCTGTTTACGACGATTAAAGAAAAACATGGTCGTCTGGATATTCTGGTCAACAATGCCGCAGCCAACCCTTACTTCGGCCATATTCTGGATACTGACCTCGGAGCCTACCAGAAGACCGTTGACGTAAATATCCGTGGTTACTTCTTTATGAGTGCCGAAGCCGGCAAGATTATGCGCAAGCAGGGCGGTGGTGCGATCGTCAATGTGGCTTCGGTCAATGGCGTAGTTCCCGGTCATATGCAGGGCATCTACTCTGTGACCAAAGCTGCGGTTATCTCCATGACCAAAGCCTTTGCCAAGGAGTGTGCTGGTCTGAATATTCGCGTGAATGCTCTTCTGCCCGGCCTGACCGAGACCAAATTTGCCTCTGCGCTCACCGGCAACCCGGCCATTATGAAGCAGGCGCTTACCCATATCCCGATGAACCGCAGCGCGGACCCGGATGAAATGGCCGGTACAGTGCTGTATCTGGTATCCGAGGCCTCCAGCTACACCACCGGAGCCTGTATTAATGTCGATGGCGGTTACCTGACCGTTTAACTGTTTCACCACGCCCACACCGCCGCAGCCGTTGTTATTCAACGGCTGCGGCTTTAGCAACAACACCTTTCCACTATTGTTGCTGACCGGCAACCGTGGCACTGTACGACGATTCCTTAATACCAATGATAACCAGCGTCGTCGTACCAGATGCCTCTCAATGTTTTCCTGTTGCTGCCCCCCGGGCTGCGCTATATGGCCTTGTCGGCCCTGGGCTTTGCCCTGATGACCGCCTGCGTTAAGGCAGTCAGTGTTTACAACATTCCGGTCATGGAGATTGTGGCCGCGCGGGCGCTGGTCTCTCTGGTGCTTAGCTATATTGATGTGCGCCGCAAAAAGATCTCTATCTGGGGTACCCATAAATCCCTGCTGATTGGACGTGGTGTCGCCGGTACCTTGGCCATGATGGCCATTTATTACACAGTCACTGTGATGCCGCTGGCGGAAGCGACAGTTATTCAATATCTGCATCCGGTGTTTACTGCTGTTCTGGCGCTTATCTTCCTCAAAGAGAAGGTTCGCTCCACCACGATTCTTGCCATTGTCATCAGCCTGACAGGTTTGGGCGTGGTGGTTATGCCAACAATTGATCCGGATATTGTCGCCAACTTCTCGCCAATAGCTCTGGGAACCGCGCTGTTTGGTGCCTTTGGCAGTGCTGTCGCCTATGTCATAGTGCGCTGTCTGGCTCAGAAGAATGAGGATGGCTCGGTTATCATCTTCTACTTCCCGCTGGTTGCCCTGCCTATGTCGCTGATTCTTCTCGGTGACGACTTTGTGATGCCCGATCTTTGGCCAGCTTTCCTGCTGCTGATGCTGGGTGTGTTTACCCAGATTGGCCAGATTGGTCTGACCAAAGCAATGAAGTGTGATGATGCAGCTATCGCCACCGCCTACTCCTACGTGCAGGTGATTTTCTCTGCCGCACTGGGTTGGGTGTTCTTTGATGAGATTCCTTTGATCACCACGGTTCTTGGTGGTGCGCTGATTATTATTGGCGCTCTGGTGAATGTTCTCGGTGGCCGAATGGCCCGAAAGTTGGCCAGCGCTGAGGCTCGTTAAGATGGAGATTCGCAACCTTAACGCCTGCCCGGAAGCGCTGCCAGCTCTGGCTGAGTGGCACTACGACGAGTGGGCTCATCTCTACCCGAAGGAAACACTGGCCAGCTTTACTAACGATCTGGCCAGAGGCCTAAGTGAAGAAACCCTGCCAACAACTCTGGTTGTTTATGAGCAAGGTGAAATTATCGGTTCAGCCAGCCTGATTGAAGACGATATGGACAGCCATCCGGAACTAAGTCCTTGGCTGGCCAATGTTTTCATTCGGGAAGATCATCGGGGCCGTGGACTAGGCCAGTTGATTGCCAAAGCAATTATGGACTTTGCCAAAGCAAAGAATATTGATGAAATGTTTCTGTTCACCCCGGACCAGCAAACCTTTTATGAACGGCTGGGCTGGACGCTGCGAAACCGGGAAAGCTATCACGGCGAAGATGTCTCATTGATGAGTTACCAGCCAAGCAATCGTAGGTAATCCAGCACAGGAGCGGGCATCATGAGATACCCGCTCCTTTATAGAACACGTGCTTACAGTACACGCTTCATAGCACTGTACTCACCACCTGTCTTCAAGACGACAGTGACATCCTGTTTGTTGCGGTTACGGAAGAACCAGCCATGGTTCCCTTTAAAGGCTGCCTCCAGCTCACCTTCATCCTGTGGCACGCCACGACCCTTCTCATAGGAAATGGAACGACCGCTACCATCACCGTGGGTATCGTAATTAACCGGCCCGCCAATAGCATTCCAGGTAAAGGTCGCCACTTCACCTTCTTTCATCACCAGCTTAATCTCAGCTCCCTGCCCTGGTGTTAGTGGAATACGGACCTCATCACGCCAGACAACAGCCGGTTCGACAACGGTTATTACTTTAGGTGGCTCTATAACCGCCGGAGCAGAAACAACTTCCGCAACCTGTTCAGGCTTTGCTGGGGCACTGACTTCTTTTTGAACCTGCTGAGTGGCAGCGCGATCTGCCGCAGCCTCTTCCGCCAGCTGCTCTTTGATCTCTCCCATCTCGGTCAGACCAAGAATACGTCCGGCACCGGTTGGATCAATAGCGTATTCGGATGGCAGAATCACTGTGACCAGAACCACAATCGCAACGACTAAGGCGATCACTGTTGAGCGCAGCAGTTGCAGTGAAGACGGGAGTTCATCCCGGGTGGGTTTATCTGCGTTGTACATAATTTTTATCCTTAATCTTTGTTCTTATCGGGCTGCTTTTAGGAAGCGGGTCTTTAATTGACAAACAGACCCGTCAGCTGAAAGCCGATCAACATAAAGCCAGCACTCATCATCGCCACATTGGCGGTATAGGCGTGAGTCCAGAAACCTGGCAAGCGTCGCCAGTAGCCCATCAAAATCAGAATTCCTCCTAATGCCAGCAACTGGCCGATCTCAACACCCACGTTGAAAGCCAGAAGATTCGGCACCAGACCATCAGGGGAGATGTCGTATTCGATAATCTTGGTCGACAAACCAAAACCATGGCAGAAACCAAAGATCAGTGTGGCCCACTTGGTATTCGGCTGAAATCCAAACCAGCGCTGGAAAGCACCCAGATTATCCAAAGCCTTGTAGACGACAGAGAGGCCGATAATGGCATCAATGATGTAACTGTTAATGCCGATATTGAAAAACACACCCAACAACAACGTGGTGGAGTGGCCAATGGCAAACAGGCTTACATAGACAGCTACATGCCTCAGCTTGTACAGAAAGAAAATAACCCCGAACAGAAACAGAATATGGTCATATCCGGTCACCATATGTTTGGCACCCAGATAGGTGAAGGCGATCAGATGAACACCACTGATCTCCTGAATATAACCCTTGTCCCCTTCGGCGACAGCATGGGCAAAGCCTTCAGGGCTGAACAACATCAGCACCGCCATGCAGAGCAGGAAAAATAACGATTTATCGGGCACAGACGTATGTCTGCCCCAGGATATAAACGACATAAAGACTCCGTTTGTAGAATGAACAAGCGGTGGTTTCACCACCGAAAGAATTCACGCAAACAGAGAAATGGGGGGGCGCAACAAGCGATAGTTACGTTTAATGCGAAACGTTACCGACAGCAGAGCAGGGGGAGTATTCACCATGCTCATCAACGCCAGAGATGTGACCGGTAATCGATCGGGGCTTTCGTGGAGATGATTACCAGCATCGTGACCATGGGTCATATCATGGCTGTGACCATAAAGAGCTTCATGGGAAGACTGTTGAGAGGGTTCGAGAACAGAGAAGCCGTGAAAGCTGGTATCGCTGGCAGTCGCGACCACAATCGAGCCTGTCAGACCGCCCATAAGCAGCATCAAAAACAGACAGAAAGCAGAAACCCTTACCAGCATTTGAATCATTTTATTTATTAGTCATTTTTTCATTTGACCGTTTTTATTCGGTCAATGCAACCTGCTCTATCGTCTCACTCTCACCACGCAACACGGCAAGGTGAGTACAAATGACGTCTTCAATCACCGCCATCAGCCACTGCAGGCGCGGGTGATCTTTATCCCTGTGCCGCACCACCATCTCGATATCAAAATCCGAAACCGGTACTGGAGGCTCGCAGAGTGTGAGCTGGTCTTCAAAGAGAGATGCTCGCCCGACCATCTCCGCCATCACACAAATCAGACGCCGGCCGGACAACAAATTTCGTACCGACAGAAAACGACTGGAACCCAATACCACCCGGCGCTGACAACCAAGATCGGCCAACGCCTTATCCACCCGGCTGCGCAGTTCACCACCGGCGGTAATCATCGCTTGAGGCGTGGCAATATAATCTTCCAGCGAAATAGGAAGGGAAAGATTCAGCACTTCATTATCAAACAGGCAGACATGCTTTTCCCGGTAAAGCACTGCACGGGAGAGGCTGTCTCCAAGTGTTTCAAAGGTACCAATAGCAAGATCCACTTCCCCCGACTCCACCGCCTGTTGGCAGTTGCCGTCATCAATCGCCCGAAAGATAACCGGGGCCTGAGGAGCATCGTGAAACAGTCGATCAAGCAGCGCCGGACCGAAGACCATTTCCGAATAATCATTCAGCCCGATAACAATGCGCTCCTTGCTGGCAAGGGGATCAAACAGTCCGGTAGTAATGATTTCATCCCGCACAATAGTCAGAACCAGACGTACTTTATCGGACAGTTCCTCTGCCCGCCGGGTGGGCACCATCTCATGCCCCTGTCGTTCAAACAGAGGATCATTCAATAACTGCCGAAGACGCCCGAGGTTATAACTCATGGCCGACTGGCCAATATGCAACTGTGCCGCCGCACGGGAGACACTGCGGCAGGTCATCAGGGCATCAAATGTGCGCAGCAGGTTCAGATCCACAGAGCGCCAGTTAAATTCCGCCATTTCCAGTCCTGAGTGAAGATATCACTTCACCTGCATCTATCGATTGAATCAATAATAAATAACAAAATATTCGATTTCACCAATACAAAGGCAAATCGTAAACTAGGCGACAGTCTTTTTTCTTTTTGCGAGTGCGCCATGCACGACTTTGTCTGTCCTGAATCTCTTCGCTCTGCTCTTGAACAACTCAAGGCTCTGCCGGTTTCCGGCTTTCAGACTGACAGCCGCGCTGTGCAGCCCGGTCATGTGTTTGTCTGTAAGGAAGGACTGACTCAGGATGGCCACCAGCATATTCACGAAGCCGTCACCAAAGGCGCTATTGCCATTATTGCCCTGCGGCCGGTCAAGGCCTCGGTACCGGTGATTGTTGTTGAGAACTTTGCTGCTACCGTCGAGCTGGTCAGTGCCTGGTACAACACTCCGCAAAAGCGTCTCTACAACATTGGCGTGACTGGCACCAATGGCAAAACCACCGTTGCCTATATTCTGGCCCAGATGCTCAACCAAACGACCAGTGCTGCTTATACCGGAACCCTTGGCTGTCTGTTTGATCGCCAACTATTCCCACTGACCAATACCACCCCCGATCCATTGATTTTGCTGACCATGATGCATGAGATGGTTGAAGCAGGAGTCGAGTGTCAGGTTATGGAAGTCAGCAGCCATGCTCTGGATCAGGGCCGCGTTGCAATGATGCAGTTCGACTGTGTGATCTTTACCAATATCGGCGAAGACCACCTCGATTACCACGGCAGCCGCGAAGAGTATGTGCAGGCCAAGCTGACTCTGCTTGATCGCCTGAAAGATGGCGGCACGGTGATTGTCAATAATGATGACCCGATCACCGATACCATTTTGAAAAGCTGCCCTGCGAGTGCACGTGTTATCAGTTACAGCCACACCGAATGCACCAATGCTGATATAAAAGCCATGAGCAGCCTACCGGGGGCCGCGGGAACAGCCTTTGAACTGCACACGGCAATCGAAGGGAAGGAATCTCTGACTCAACCAGCCTTCACGCCACTGCCATTCTTATACAACCTGGAAAACAGTCTTGCCGCTTTGGCTGGGTTTTATGCCAAAACCGGCAATATCTCCGCAGGCATTCAGGTATTGAAACAACTTGAACCGGTACCCGGACGCTGCGAAACCATCGCCCTTGCTAATGGGGCCACGGTTCTGGTGGATTATGCACACAACCGTGATGGTCTGGAGAGTCTGCTGAACCAGACCCGTGCCCTGCTGCCCACAGGAAAACTAATTCATCTGGTTACCGGCCTGACCGGCGAACGTTTGCAGGATGCCGAGGAGACCGGAGCCCTGTGCAGTGCCATGGCAGATAAAATCTGGTTTACCTGTCACAACCCGCTGGGTCTTGCACATGATGCCGTACCGCTGGCTATGCAGGCCCGTGCCGATAAACAACGCTGCCATATTGTTTTAGATCGTCAGCAGGCTATCCGTGAAGCTATGGCAGAACTCAACGAC
Organism: Parendozoicomonas haliclonae; assembly: GCF_900174585.1. Lineage (GTDB taxonomy): Bacteria > Pseudomonadota > Gammaproteobacteria > Pseudomonadales > Endozoicomonadaceae > Sansalvadorimonas > Sansalvadorimonas haliclonae. The sequence goes on from NZ_FWPT01000003.1 coordinate 263,421, forward strand.
GGTGATGTTCTGCTGGTGTGTGGCAAGGGTCGGGAGAGCTATCAATATATGCTGGCCGATAAAACCAAACCCGAACCGTATATCGGCGATAACGAAACTGTGCTTTGCGTGGCTGCCGAGCTGTTTCCAGAGCTATCCAATCAGGCCCATCAGGCATCGTTGATAGAAGGCAGACAATAATGAATACCACAACTGTCCCTGCCCTGATCAATAACCGTGATTACCGCAACCTGTTCCTTGCCCAACTGACCAGTCTGGCGGGAACCGGCATCAGCAGTATTGCTCTGGCTCTGCTGGCTTATAACCTGGCCGGTGATGAAGCCGGTAAAGTTCTGGGAACAGCATTGGCTCTGAAAATTCTGGCCTATGTGTTTCTGGCGCCGGTATTCAGCAATATTGCCCAACAGCTGCCGCCACGGCTATGGCTCTCTTTTCTGGATTTTGCCCGGGCCGGGCTGTTGCTGTTTCTACCTTTTGTGACCGAGATCTGGCAGGTTTATCTGCTGATCTTTCTGATCAATGCCTGTTCGGCCGGCTTTACTCCGGTCTATCAGGCGCTACTGCCAAGAGTACTACCAGACAAGGATCAATATACCCGGGCACTGTCTAACAGTCGGTTGGCCTACGATCTTGAACAACTCCTCAGCCCATCTCTGGCGGCAATTTTGCTGACTGTAATGTCGTCCACCAGCCTGTTTGTTGCGGATGCCTTTACCTTTATTATCTCTGCCGCACTGATTCTTTGCTGCTCACCAGCCGTTGTCTCAAAATCCCCCGGCAACGGTCAATCCCGCTTCCACCGGGGCTTAACCACAGGCGTCAGCACTTATTTGAAAACACCAGAGCTGCGTATACTGCTCGCTGGCTATCTCGCAGTAGCCAGCGCAAGCGCCATGGCGATAGTGAACACGGTTGTTTATGTGCAGGAACAGCTGGGCGGTGGTAATGAAGAGACCGCTCTGGCCATGGCGGTGATGGGCTCCGGTTCCATGGCTGTTGCGTTACTGCTACCCAACTGGCTGAAGACCCATACCATTCAACCACTGTTGTTCACCGGCGCAGGCTTGATCACGGCTACCCTGTTACTGGCTACCACATTGCCAGATTGGATCGCCTTTGCTGCACTCTGGTTCACTCTGGGTGCAGGCCTCGCCATGATTCAAACCCCATCCGGCCTGCTTATTACCCGTGCAGCCAATGATGAGAACCGTAACGCCCTGTTTGCCGCCCAGTTTTCCCTGTCTCACGCCTGCTGGTTTATCACTTACCTGCTGGCGGGATGGTGCAGCGCCACTGTCGGTCTGGAAACAACATTCCTGATTATGAGCCTGATTGCACTGACAGGGCTGTTGCTGATGCTCTACCTCTCCAAAGGTAAACGTTCACTGTCGTTCTGAAGCGCGCGGCTTTCATAAATATGCACGCCTTCACCGGAGCCTAAGGCCAGTGTCACCATAGCACTGGCTACTTGGGCTGTGCGAATCGGGCGGTAATTCCCAAAACCGGGAATAAAAGACAGCAGCTTCAACGGCAGCTGAGCCAGATGCTCCCCCAGGCGAAACTCATTACGCTCTCCCACCAGAAGGCTGGGTCGCACAATGATCAGAGAAGGCAACTGCAATGCTTTAAGAGCCTGCTCCATCTCGGCTTTGGTACGCAGATAAAGCCCTTTATTTTTGCCGGAGCCCGCACCAATCGAGCTGATAACGGCAAAGCGTTCAACTTGGGCATCCTTGGCCAGTAGGCCCAGATTCAGCACATAATCAAAATCAACCTTGCGAAACGCTTCCGCTGAGCCTGCCTTCTTGCGCGTGGTTCCCAGACAACAGAAAACATCTGTCGCTTGAGGCTCGGGTAACGTGCCCAGATCAAGATTGTCGAAATCAACAATCCGTTCGTCCAACTTGGGATCAGCAATCCCCGAGGGGCGACGTACCAGACTGATCACCCGCTCATATTCGGGAGCCTGTAACAGCCGATCAAGCACATGACGGCCAACAGCACCAGAGCTGCCCGCTACTATCGCACATCGTCGTTCAGTTCGATTTTCCCGAATACTCATCCGTTACACCCTCATTTCCATAAGCACTTATATCCTAATCCGAAATTTGGCACTACTATTCGCGGCTCTCTATCTTTCCATCATCTCTATCCAGAAAACAGTAGAACCATGATTGCTTCTGCCCTTACTGAAACCTTTCGCCAGGGGTATTCAGTAGCTGACCTGCGGCGCGATATTCTGGCCGGTATTACCGTGGGTATTGTTGCCCTTCCCCTCTCCATGGGACTGGCTATTGCCAGTGGTGTGGCGCCGGAATACGGCCTTTATACGGCAATTGTCGCAGGTATATTGATTGCATTGACCGGCGGCTCTCGCGTCAACATCTCCGGTCCAACCGCGGCTTTTGTCGTTATTCTTTTACCGATTACCACCAAATACGGTCTGGGTGGTCTTGCCGTAGCCACGCTGATGGCCGGAGTGATTCTCATCATTATGGGTCTCTGTCGTCTGGGTAAGCTGGTCGAGTACGTGCCCTACCCGGTGACCATTGGCTTTACCTCGGGTATCGCCGTGGTAATCGCCACTCTGCAGATCAAGGATTTCTTTGGCCTGACCGTGACCGAGATGCCTGAGCATTTTATTGATCGTATCGGTGCTCTGGCATCGGCTATGCCGTCCCTCAATCACTGGGACACGCTGGCAGGCGCCGCAACTCTGGGTGTATTTTTGGTCTGGCGTCAGCTGAAAACCAGCATCCCCCCTCACCTGCCAGCCCTGATTACCGGTGCGGCTGTTGCCTTTCTGGTGAAGCAATTTGCTGATGGTGCCGCTGTTGCAACTATTGGCAGTCAGTTTACCTGGCATGCCGATGGTGTCTCCGGAACCGGTATTCCTCCGTTTGCACCCCAGCTGATTCTGCCCTGGAACCTGCCCGGTGCTGATGGCCAACCGATTGGCCTGAGCTTTTCATTAGTTCAGGAATTGATGACCTCAGCCTTTGCCATCGCCATGCTCGGGGCACTGGAATCCCTGCTGTGCGCGGTTGTGGCCGATGGCATGACCCGTACCCGTCATAACCCGAATGGTGAGTTGATAGGTCAGGGGCTTGGCAACCTGGTGGCACCTTTCTTTGGCGGCATTCCGGCCACAGCCGCTATTGCCCGTACTGCAACCAGCATTCGCAGCGGTGCCAACTCTCCGATTGCCTCACTGACCCACGGCCTGTTTGTCCTGGCTGCCATTCTGCTGTTGGCTCCCTGGCTGGCTCATATCCCTATGGCATCGCTGGCCGCTCTGTTGCTGATGGTGGCGTGGAATATGAGTGAGGCGCACCACTTTGTTCGCATTACCAAGGTGGCTCCGCGGGAAGATGTGGCAGTATTGCTCACCTGCTTTGGTCTGACCGTGATCTTCGATATGGTGGTTGCGGTAACCGTGGGTATGCTGCTGGCCGGCCTGCTGCTGATCAAGCGCATCAGTGCCATGGCTCAAATCAACCCACACTCCGGTGCCGGCCTTGCTACCGATACCGCTCTGCCGGAAGGCGTGGAAGTCTATGAAATTAACGGCCCACTGTTCTTTGGCGCAGCCCAGAAAGCTCTCAGCACTTTGCAGGCCATGGATGAATCTATCCGCGCCATCGTACTGGATATGAGTCGGGTCAATATGCTGGATATGACGGCGATTGTTGCAATGGAGAATATCCTGCTCGATATGCAGAAGAATAATACTTTGATGGTCCTGAATGGCCTGCAACCACGTCTGCTGCTGAAACTGCGCAAGGCCGGTATCCGCAAGGGCGAACATATCGCCTTTGGCCGGGATATGAGTGAGAGCCTGCAGCTCGCTCAGGGTATGGTTCTGGCGGAAGATCATACCGCTGAGTAACGCGGCTTTACCTACAGCAGGCAACTGCCTCATACTGAAAAGACCATCGGCTCCTGATCAGGGCGATGGTCTTTTTCTTTACTGCCAAAGGACAGCCTGTGGCTGATATTCTGCCGTTTAAACGACCATCCCCCAAAGACAAAGCCAAGGGCAAAACCCTGTGCCGCAGCAACCTGCATAAATGGGTGGTTGATAAGGAAAAGGTCTTTGATGTGAAGCAGGGCAAACTAGTCACAACCTACATCTGTTCCCGCTGCGGAAAAACCAAAATCAAGGCTCACTGATTGGGCGACAGGCTTTTGAAGGAACCTGTATCACTCAAATTATGATCTTCGGTTGCCATCTCAACCTCACCGCTATAAAGCTCGCCTTCCAGTGTTTCAACGGCATCCTTAAAAGACAACTCTGAGAGTTGCTCGCTCAGGGCATCAGTTCGGCTGGAGCTCCCGGAAGAGCGGTAATTCCACGTATGATTAATGTCATAGGTGATCGGATCCATACCCTCTGGGATTCTGGGGTAGGGTGGCACCAGCAATGAGCCGAAAGGCGCGTCCTTATTTGGTGTGAGCCTGTTCACAACCGGGGAGGTAAACAGCGGCTGAATATACCCATCCTCCTCACTGGCCTGCATCAGGCTTATTTCGACAGGTCGATTCAGCTCAGCCGCCTTCTTTTTCTTCTTCTTTTTCCGGGGCTGGGATGGTTCCGGGATACCATTCGCTTCAGGCTCCTCAACGCTGGGAACCTTAACCCATTGACTCTCCGGTATCACGCCACCATAACCCGAACTGCGGATAGCGATATAACGGGCATCATGGTGGGATAAAACCTGCCAGTCACCATAGGTCAGACGTACACGCCCTTTTTTCAGGCGGAGAGTCAGCTGTTCAAGACAACCGTCCTTGTTCCGGCCCAGCAAAGCCAGAGGTGTTCTATCAATATCAAGAAGCCACAACAGAAAAACAGCATCTCTGGTCAACCTGTGATCACTCTTCTCCTCCAGACGCGTCGATGGATCCTGCTTCGGAGTCTTTACTTTACCGCCCTCCCCTCGATGAAACAGCAAATCCGGAAGATAACTGGTATATATGCCAGAGTTGCTCCACCCCGATGACAGCCAGTCACCCACCCCTTCAGCGGCTATCTGGCTTTGCAGAATAAAGGCCACCAGCGCCGAAAGCGTATAGTTAAAATCATGGTGAGTTAACTTGAAATCGCTTCCGGACTCTTCCTTCAGGAAGATATAAAGTTCATCCTCGTTTTTCTTTTCCTGCAAATACCGGGTCAGGCGTTGATAAAACGTTGCCGGTTCTGACACCTTCTCTGGAGAGGCTTCTGGATCGGCGGCCTGCTGTTCAGTCACATCAGTTTGCGGCAGTAAAGGCTCCGTGGGATCAGGCCACTCTTCTTCCTTCTCATGCTCTGAAACATTATCCTGCCCGTCCTGCAGCTCAACATCGACTTCGTCAGGTTCCAGTGATGGCAGCGTGACGGTTGAAGGGGTTTCCGGCAGGCTATCCCCGGTCAGGTCGGATTGATGCTCATATTCATCCGGATCTTGCCAGAATCCCCGCACCAGAGAACCATTATCCAGAATCAGATAGACCGTAACATACCCGAATAATTTGTGACTCAGCTCGCTGATCGTGGTTCTGAGAGAAAAGCCATTGCTATGAATCAGAAATGCCTGTTTGTCACGGGCAGACAGCAGCACAGTAGAGCAGTTCTTGCTTTGGGCCTGATTAATCAGATAATCCGCCAGCACAATATCCTGGGCAAACCCCTGCTCCCTCGCACCGGGTATGACCACAGCATCCAACTTTTGCATAAGCTGATCATGCTCCGGCAGATAGCTCTGCAGCTTCCAGAATGGCTTTAACGCGACGGCCTGCTCGCGGAACAGCCAAGGGCCAGACCGATACCAACTGCGCGCAGACCAATGATTACGCCAGCTGGCAATTCGCCGGGCCAGAATAATCTGTTCCGTAGCCTTCTCCCTGGAATCTTTGCCAAAGACTATATCCTCAGCACCGGGTAGCCAGCCTCTTTTCAGCTGTTTGTCCGGCAGAGCACCAATAATCTGCTGCCAAAGCTGTTCAAGCTCGTCGTCATCCAATAAATATTCAGACCAGGCCTGCTGCAGCCTGAGCGCAATATCCAAAACCAGATTCATCTGCTGCAGGTGTCCGGTCTTGTAAAGGGTTTGGTGATGTTGACTAAGAAAACGCGTCAGAACCTGCCTGATCTTCGCACCACCACGGGGTTCATCGCGCTGGGAAGACTTGCCTGTTTTTTTCACTTTGGGCTTTGGTGGTTTCTTCGCTGGTTTCTTCTGGGCACGTGATGGCTTTTCCTCATTGTCTTCTTGCGAAAAATGAACAATTTTCCGTTTTCTCGGTGTGTTTACTTTCTCCGGGGCTGGAGGCTTCTCTCTTGTTTTTATAGCCACTGGTGCGGGGCTGGGTGGCTTGACCGACTTCGGTGTAGGCTCAGGGGTGTACTCGTCCTGTGGGGACTTTGGCGGAGGACGTTTAAGAATCGTGATCGGTCGTGACGGTGAGGAGGTTATCGATCGGGGCACCAGCTCATCCAGCCCTTTCTGCAGACACAACTTGTGCAACTGCTCAAGCCGTTCACTCTTACCACCATCGGTAAACACCCGCTCCGCTTTTTCCAGACAGGTGAGCCGAGGGCGAACCTTGGCATTCTCTTCACGGCTGTCCCGGCCCAGCTCTTCCCAAAGCTGTTCCCAGGTCACCACCGGAAGGGTGAAAGTTCTGTCGTTCTGTAAAGGGCTGTGTATTTTCACCAGCGAATGTTCGCTGTTTTTCCGGACCTGGATATCAATCTTGTAAAACGAGTGAGCCCCTTTCTTTCGGCAGCCCTGCATCATAAACCGGGTCAGAAAACCGGAGCAGGGTTTGTTATCCACAATCTGATGGGGAATGGTGATCAGCATCGAATCCATAGTCATGGGCTGATCGAGATAGGCCTGTAGATCAAGCTCGGAAATACGCTGCTCAAGAAAGGTGGCCAGTTCACCTGCCGTTGCCATATCCGGCACCACCACATCAATATCCCCGTGCCGAGGCAGGCCAGCCTCACTGCGCCAGTGCGCAGGATGCCAATCCCCATACTGGGCAGCAGCACGGGCAAAGAGGCCGTAACTGCCGTGCAGCATTACAGTAGCGTTCGGCTTCATTTCCAGAAACTGTTCGATCGCCCCAAGAATAAAATCATCCAGCACATCCAACAGCTCTTCTCTGGTTTTCCCGTCTTTAAGAACCGGTTGAAGTGTCTGACTATCAAAAGCTTCCGGACAATGTTTGCAGGAGTAAGTTCGAGGCGGAGTACTGACCGGCTCCTGATTAATACCGGGGCCATTGGCACCATAGCTGGGAAACACCGATGGTGGTGGAGCTGAAGGAAGTGTCGCCGGCGGCTTATCAGAGGTCTGCCCGACCACAGTCAACAACAAAACCAGCACCAGCCACCACTGGCGGTACTGCCCTGTTGCAACACTGTGGTCAACATCCTTCAATCCTGTGCCTGCCTTTCTATCATTTGAGCCCGGTCCCGGGCTGAACACTTATTGCAGGCCAACCAATATAGGCCAGTCCGTGCAACTGAGTACGAGAGACATAGGATTGGTAAATATTGCGTAAGCAGTGTTTCCACTCATGGTTCGGTTTGCTAAGTCGCTTTAGAATCGCCGAGCCGTTCGATCTGGCAACGGTTTTCTACGAGAACGACAAATAATGTCCCAAGCCGCTTTAACCCTGAACCTCGGGCAAGACCCGGTGCGGAAGTGCTTTCGCCATTTTTTGATGCCCGCCATTACCGGCATGGTGATCAAATCCCTTTATATCGTTGCGGATATCATGTTTATCGGGCACAGCATGGGTGAGGATGGTCTGGCGGCCATTAACCTGGTGCTGCCTTATTTCTCGTTTATGTTTGCTGTGGCCATGATGGTGGGTGTCGGCGGTGCCGCGCTGATGAGCATTCGCTTTGGTGAAGGCCGTGAAGAAGAAGGCAAAGCGCTGTTCCAGCAGGCGCTGACCTTTATCACCCTGGTTATGGTTACCCTGACCGCCGTCACCATGATCTGGATTGATGAGATTGTGGCCGCTTTTGGAGCGACCGGAAATCTGGCTCCCATGGCCAAGGACTATGTTCTCTCCCTGACCTGGTTTGCTACCCCATACGCTGTGGGTTGGGTGCTCTCTAACTTTATCCGGAACGATGGCAATCCCAAGCTGGTTATGAATGCCATGATCGCCAGTGCCACCCTGAACGTATTCCTGGACTGGCTGTTTATGATGGTGTTCCAGTGGGGCATGTTCGGTGCCGGTCTGGCGACGGGCCTGGCACAGCTGGCTCTGGCCGGTGTTCAGCTGTTGCACTTCCGTAATAAGTCATCCCGTCTGAAGCTGCGCTTTGCCATGCCGGACTTCAACGCCATTAAAGCGATTCTGACCACCGGACTGGCCACGCTGTTTATGGAAGGCTCTGTCGGTATTGTGATCATGGTGTCCAACTGGATTCTGCTCAGCCTTGGCGGCGCGCTCTATCTGTCGGTATACACCGTGGCACTGAACTGTATGTGGTTGCTGGGCCTGCTGGTCTACGGCATCTGTCAGGCCGTACAGCCACTGGTCAGCTTTAACCATGGTGCCAACCTGCACCAGCGTATTCTGGATACTCTGAATCTGGGCATGACCCTGGTAGTGATTGTCTGCGGCAGCTTCTCGGTGATTGCCGTGCTGTTCCCGGGTCAGGTCGTGGCAGCGTTTGTTTCCAACCCGTCTCCAGAGATGGTGGAGCTGGGTCGCTGGGCCATGCGTCTTTACGGACTGGCAGCGATTCCTACCGGTATCAATATCCTGATGATGACTATCTATCAGTCAACGGCCCGTTCTAAGGTGTCCAGCACGATTTCCCTGCTGCGCAGTCTGATCCTGCCTGTAGCCGGTCTGCTGCTTCTGCCGAAACTGGTGGATCCATCCTACGTTTGGGCCAACGTGCTGATTGCCGATCTGCTGATCCTGCAAAGCAGTCTGTTCCTTCTGCGCAAGTACCGCTCTTTGCTGCGTAAGGAGATCCAGTCCCGCTCCGGCTCCGGTGATGACTTCCCGCTGACGCCCGCGTTCTAGGGCGTGTTGAGGTTTTAGGATGCGGCTCAGTGAGACTGGAAGCCGTTCATCGTTAGAAAGGTTTGTGAGAATCGTAGTTGCCCTACATTAAGCAAGCCTGACGCAGCGAGGGACGGCTTCCAGCCTCACCCGAAGGGCTTTCCCGAGAGCTTCCATGGCGTCGTTGCAGCGATTTGAAAGAGAACCACTATTCCTTCATCGCTGCGCCTAGCCCTGAAAACTCTCGGGAAAGCTGAGCGCGATCATAAAACCACAACACGCCCTAATAACCTGCGGCTGATGGACTAACCTTGGCTCTCCCCGAAATCCGGAGACCGGCCAATGTCGCCATCAGCCGCCTGTACCTGCTTCACCATCTCCACGCTCCTGCGTGTTCTGCTGGGCGCCTTGTTATGGTTCATGACGCACCATGCGGCACAGGCCAGCGACGAATCCGACAGCTACTACCAGATTATCGCCAATACCCTCTCCGGCATTGCCAGTGAAGTTACCACAGCCGCCGCTTACCCAGAACTGACTGCCGAGCTTTACCGTTTTAAAAACCAGCTCCAACAGGAGTTGGATCAGTTTGTTCCTCCGATACTCAACCGAACGCCGCAACATATAGCCCTTATCCTTGATGGCAATCGCCGCTGGGCAGATGCTAAAGGGTATAGCGACCGCTCCACTGGCCATCTGTTCTGTGCCTTACGTGTGGCCCAGACTCTGGCCATAGCCAAACAGCTAGGGTTTGAGCAGGTAACCCTGTATATGTTCTCCACCGAGAACTTTAAACGCTCCGAACATGAAGTCGGTGTTTCCATGGCTCTGCTGAAACACAGTCTGCATCAGGCCAAAGAGGAGCTGTTGAAATCCGATGCCCAGGTTCGCCACCTGGGACGCAGAGAGGGTCTGCCTGCAGACGCTTTGGCAGCCATTGATCAACTGGTTGAGGTGTCTTCTGAGAATACTGGCCTAAAAGTGAATATGGCCATCAACTATGGCGGGACGGTAGAAGTGGAAGATGCCATTCGCCGTATTATCTCGGCGGGCATCCAATCCGATGACCAGCCGGTATTGCCTAAATTCCTCTACTCCGGGCAGCTGGACGGCTGGACCAACCCCGATCTGATCATCCGTACCGGCAAAGAAAAACGCTCCAGTAACTTTCTGCCCATGCAAAGCGTCTATTCGGAATGGAGTTTCCGCGATGAGCTCTGGCCAGACTTTACGCCGGAAAAATTCAGCGAAGCCTTGCAGGATTTCAGCCAGAGGAAACGGCGTTATGGCCAGTAGCTTCTGCTTTCGGGCAGTAAACCGTACAGAAATTGGGAGCCTTTGCCATAACCCTGTAAACTGTGTGCAGCACTTTATCCAAAGGACGGTATAGTTATGCGCTACTTTCTTGCGATCATACTGCCACCGCTGGCAGTCTTTCTGTGTGGCAAGCCCATTCAGGGCATTCTTAATATTATCCTGACCATCTGCGGATGGATTCCGGGGGTAATTCACGCCCTGTTTGTGGTGAACTCTCATCTGGCCGACAAGCGTAACCAGGATTTAATCGACGCGATTGAAAAGAGCGAGAAACGGTAATGCCAGCAAAATCCCTGACTTCCGTTGCCTGCCTTTTCTCCCTGCTCCTGCTCTCCGGCTGCTCCAGCACCTATTACAGTGCCATGGAGAAAGTCGGCATTCATAAGCGGGATATCATGGTTGACCGGATTGAGGAAACACAGACGGCACAGGAAGAAGCCCAGCAACAGTTTCAGTCCGCTCTGGATCAGTTTCGCTCCGTAGTCAGCTTCGATGGTGGTGATCTGGAAACTCTGTACGACCAGCTCAATGCCGAATATGAAGACAGCGTTGCTGCCGCTGAAAACGTACGCGGCCGGATCAGCTCCGTAGAAAGTGTCTCCGATGCTCTGTTTGATGAGTGGGAAGAGGAACTGCAGCTGTATTCCAGCCCGTCTCTCCGTCAGGCCAGTGCCCGCAAGTTGCAGGACACTCGTCGTCAGTACGAAAGAATGATGGCCAGCCTGGAAAAGTCAGAAGCGCGCATGCAGCCGGTGTTGAATGCCTTCCAGGATCAGGTGCTCTATCTGAAGCACAATCTCAATGCCCGGGCTATTGCCGCCCTGAAGGGCGAGTTTGGCAATATTCAATCGGATATTGATCGCCTGATTCGGGATATGCAGGCGTCCATCAATGAGTCACGCAAGTTCCTGGCTCAACTGCAGAGCAGTTAAAGACGGTTTTAATACATAATGGTCTGCATTATGTTGCTTTGTGCTTTATCCAGTTGCTCAGTGAGTTGGGTAAAGTCTTCGGCGTTGGCCTGAGACTTTGCCTGATTCTTGATATCGAGGCACAGCGACAGGAACAAACCATTATTTTTGCTCGGGAACCGATTGACCTGTGTGGATTCCTGAGAGAACTGTTCAAGGTGCGCCTTAAAGCTATCAAGGTTTCCTGCCTTTAGCTCTCCCAGCATCACCGTCAGCAAAAGATAAATACGATTCACATCGAGATTAAACACACCGGCCTTTGGGCAATCGGGAAAAGTCCAGTTGTGGGGAAGTCTTTGCAATAACGCTTCCGCATAAGGTGCAAAGATATCCTTGCACTCGAAGAAGTCTTGACCGGCCATCACCTCGGAGGCTTTAAAGGTCGCTTTGACTCTCTGATCATCATAAACACCGTTTGCCAGATCCCTGCAGATCATCAACTTCCGACGCCCCTTACCAAAGCGATCAACCTGCCGCTCTGTTTGTGCCAACAACTTATCCAGCTTTTTAAGCAGAGGCTGACTGGCAGGCCCGGTATTGATCTGCTCTTTCAGCACCTGAACACTGGCACAGGTTGCAAGCTGCCACTCCAGAATTTCACTACGGGTTTTCACTGATGGGTCAAAAAACTGTGGCGCATTCTGCTCAGCTTCCAGCTTGATAACCTTCTGCCACAGCTCAGCCGTGCCTTGAATATCTTTCAGCCACTGCTCCTTTTGTGCATCATCCTGCTCTTCTTCACCAAGCCGCGCGAATAGACGTTTTGCCGCATCCTCAACACCCTGCAGACCGGTTTTCCCCAATCGGCTCAGATCACCATCCACATCCTGCAGCACCAGCTTTAAACAACGAAAAGCGGCATCAAAATCCCTGCCATAATCGAGATACCAGCGCATGGCCCGATAGTGGAAACGCATAACCTGAGACTTCATAGGTTCCAGGCAAGGATCGTAATAGTTCATCCGAATCAGATGCCCCTCACAGAGCTCCGGATTAAACTGAGCAAAAGGATAACTGCATTCGTTTAGAAAACTCTGGTAGGCCTTAACCGCCAAGGGGTAATTACCAAACACGTCAGGATGACAATCAGCAAACAACTGCACGTCTGGTATTTCATCCAGCGGTTCCGAAGCTTCGCGGCTTTTATCCAGCTCTCTATCAAAGCCCCTATCCGACTCTCGCGTGCTAACGGTGTCTGGGCCTCTCGCAGGTTCCGGGCTGCTGATAGTTTCAGAGTCATCCACTGGCTCTGAGCTTTTTATCTGTTCTGAACTGTGACTGGATAACGGCGAATAGCTGCTGGTTTCCTGACTAATCACTGGAGATGCACCGCTACCCGAGCTTTCATTATCAGGCTGGCTTAGAACCACCGCAGATGGGGAGGATAACGGGGCTTTGATTTCAAAAAACTCGCCTTCCCAAACGCTATCCGTAAGTTTTCCATCCGACGGGTTAGGCGCAGGCTCGGGATCCGTCAGCTGCGCAGCTTCCCATTCATTATCTTCATCCGGCAGCTTCACCACCGTGGGCAGCTGCTCATAAAAGCCGGACTTCTCTGATTCGGTTAAACCAAATCGTTCCCATACCTCAAGCAGACGGATAAAGCATTTGTAGCGCTTATTATCCCATTCGTCCTTACCCTGCCTGACCCGCTCCAACAGCTTATCCAGCGAGCAGCGGAACATGCGTCTGATCTCTGGCTGCAGTGGAGCCAGCAGTGCAGAATCCTCCAGGCCTCGCAGCCGTGCCAGTAATCGATTGACCTCCCCTATCGGAAGGGTTTTCTTTTTGGCCAACAGCGCAACCTGTAACGCGATAATAAGCGACGGTGAACGCTGATCCAGCTCTTCGGCATTATCGATAATGGTATGCCACTCTTTCAGCTCGGCAGCGGAGCGTTGTGTCAGCTGCTTCGCTTCCAGCAAGCCCATAACTGTTCGCACAGTGTCGTTAAGTTCCTGCTGGGTATCCGCATCCAGCATGGCAGCGAGCAGCTCACTGGCTCGCTGCCCACCTTTTTCCATCCACACAGCCAGACGCTCATGCAAAAGCAGCCGCTGACGGCTGTAACTGCCTGACTGGACGGCGAGATGGAAGTCGGCCTGCAGATCATCCAGAGCCAGCGATTCATCCGTTTTCAAACGCTCCCGGGCTATACGACATTCGTCTTTTATACCGGCGACTTCTTCCGCCATCCGGTCCGGGAAGGTTTTGCTTTGCAGACACTGTAAAACTTTTGCGGGCTTTGTTGTGAGAAGGCAACGTGCCAGTTTGAGTGCAGAGGCACTGCGGGGGAGATCAATGATCTTCGGTTTGAGCAGATACTCAAATAGTTCCAGCCGGGTAGTATTTCCCAGCACCGGTAACACTGTGCTGGTCATCCCATCCTGATCCATAGTCGTCAGCAGTAATGCCAGCCCGGACTCCTGTATCTGCTCATGGTCAAAGGTTCTCAGCAGATTGGCCAAAAGCTCCAGTTTCTCGCACGGTGAAAGCTTATAAGCCAGAGCAAGAGAAGCCTGCCCCAGCCTTAAAAACAGCTCAGTGGACAGATGGTCTTTTAGCTGGCCAAACAGTTCATTCAGGTGGCTCGCCAAGGTCTTACCCTGCTCTCCGGACAAGAACTCAATCAACAACTGGGTATAAGCAGCCAGATCAGCTTGATGATCTTCAGGACACTCAAGGGCTTTCTTAATTGTTTTGAGCAACAAAGTCGCCCCGTTACTGCCGCAGGCCTCTTTCAGCCAAAGACATTGTGAAGACAATGAACCGTTGTAGTGATGAACCATCTCTTCACACACTTCCCCCAACGTGGCACGGAGTAACCGTCCGTCTTCCCGCCGGGCTTCCAATTCCGCCTGTGCTTTGTCCGTGTCACCCGCCCTGCCCAGGTAATACAGAACCTTGGTATCGTTAAGCACTGTGTAGTCCGGCCCACTGCTGACCCGAGATTTGGGGGGCGATGTTGTCTTGATGGAATTCTGCTCAGCCGTATTATCTGCAGGGGTTACAGTTGGAACCTTCTTGCGTTTGGTTTTTCTTTTACTCTCTTTCACCACCTCGTCATAAGAAGGCAGTGTGGGTTTCTGGGCCAACCGACCTGATGGTTCCTTTTTTTCAGGCAGGGAAACAACTTTAATAACCGGAACCGCTGCCGGAGATAGCTTTCCTCTCAACTCCAGAAACTCTCCAACCCTCTTCTCTTTCAGGAGCGCCAGAACCTCTTCTTTTTTATGGTGCAGAGATAGCAATATGGCCTCCTGCCGGCCCATGTTTTTTTGCAGACCATTGGCCAACATGCCGACCTTGATTGATGAACAGGCGTCCGGGTTATCAACAAGAAATACCAGTACATCAAAATACATCGCAGCTGTTCCCTGGCTCAGCAGAGACCGGGTCTTTTTAAGCAAGGCTTCTTTCTCTTTGCTGTCTTCGATAACCTGATATTCGGTTAACATCGCAACCAGCCGGAAGTGCGGCAAAGAGTTCATCCAGCCGATGGAATCGTTATAGCCCAAGCGTTTCAAATGACTCTCTTGAGGGTTCACTTGCAGCAAAAGATAAATAGACGGCATATGGTACATGCACGATGCCTTATACAGCTGCACCAGTGCATCAGCCATCAGGCCTTTCTTTAACAGGCACTGGGCCAGGATGTAACAGGCCTGCGGATCAACGACACCGTTTTGACTTTCTCCGGCACCACGGATCAGAAACCTCTCAGCCAGTTCCGGCTGGTCTTCCAGCAAAGCATTAACACCCCGGCAGGTCCAGGCCGCAGCAAAACCGGCTCGTGCGGCTTCATCCAGCCAACGCTTGACCTGGCTTGATGGCAGCTCCAGATTAACCTGTCTGTACACCTGAGCCTGAGCAGCCAGCAATCGTATACTGACAGGTAGTGCAGCCAAACTACTAACCACAGGCTGACACTGCGCATGATTACCTCGGGCACAGCCCACCAGAAAGGTGGCCATGCTCAGCATATCCATATCCGGTTCCGATGCACCCTCCAGCCGGGTGCATTTCATCTGCCCTTTGTGGATATTCATTATGACTTCCAGAAACAGCATCTGCTCATCCCGAGGCATAAAGAAGGCATAACGCAGGTAACGGGTGAGCGCATCAACAGGCAACTCACCCTTCATGCGGCAAATCGGAGTCTCTTTCTCAATCATCGGAAACAGATCGAGCTCATTGACTTTGAATACAGGGAGTCTGGACTGCATAACCAGATTGGCCACCGCCAGTGGATCTATTGCCAGCAAATGTTGGCCCCGCCCCTGTGACATAGCATGCAGTAGCGGTTCCAGCGCCCGAAAAGTCCCCATGGCCATAGCACCATTATGACAACGGGTCAGCTCGTCCTGATACTTCGCCTCCATCTTGTTACCGGATGCCAATCCGTGCCCCAGAAGCCGCCCCATCAGCACCCCAAAACCACAACCCTGCCCATACAGTGCCAGCTCCCGGGCCCGATGAACGGTATTGTGGAATGCTGTATCAATATCTCCATCGTCACCAGGGAAGCAGGCACTCTTCAACACCTGGTAGTACATGGTGTCTTCGTGCCAGATTTGAGCCTCTTTATGTTCTGAAACACTGCTGGAAAACCAACAACCGGCACTGTCAAAGCGGTTGGTAAAGTAAGCATACTGGCCGGCCAGAAACATAGCGGGTTCATAACCCCGCATGGCAGCAAAATGCAGGTATTCAGAGGCTTCACTTTGCGATTCCAGCAGATGACAGGCTGTACCCAGCACATGCAGACAGCGTTCAAACGTCCAGGATTTATCGGTAAACGGTAAGGTTAAACGCTCCGGAGAGTCATCCTCCGCCTTGTACAACAGCAGAGGCACCAATGGTCGCAGGGCTTTCAAAGCCTGCTGTGCCTGAGACTTATTTTCAGGGAGGTCAAAGCCCAACCCCGCCAGTGCCTGCCTTGTCATGGCTCCTTGATCAATATGCTCATAAAACGACAGCATCGGCTGCTGCCCCTTGTCTTCGACCTGCTCCCGCAACTGTGCCGCTCGCTTCCCGAGACGGTCGATCTGTGCGGTCAACTCATTGATAAAGGGCTGATTCTCTGCCGTTATCCCGACCTGCCAGTCATCCTCTATAGCTTGATTTTCAAGATCGTTTATAAAGCAGCGGGCGATTCTGCGGGCATGCAGACGACACTGTCCGCTGTACAAAACCTCAAACGCTGAGTTTATACTTCCTTCTTTCACCAGCACATCGGCATAAGCCAGGGTATCCTGGCAGCTGCCTGTCAGCCAGAGTAGTAACTGCTGGTAGCGTTTCTTTAATTTGGGTTCGCGACAATCTGCCAGTTTTGTCCGCAGAGCCTTCTCTACTGCCGGTCTGCCACTATCCTGCTGCAGTTCAAAGCATGTTTTTTCATCCAGCCCTTCGACCATTTGTTCAAAGGCCCGTGCCTTCTCGGCCGGTTCAATCTGAAGCAAATCATTTTCCACCAGTTCAAACAGCCGGTAGCTGTGGCGTGGTGTCATATTCTGCATGGCATGACACCAGGGCAGAGGTTTGGGTCCATCTGTAAGAAATTGGGACTCACCGGCAAGAAACATCAACAGCCCTTCCAGAGAGTTTATGTCCTTGTTGACCTTGCGTAGCTCACTGCCTTTTTTGCCCTGCGCCAGTCCCGAGCGTATAGACGACAGCTGGGCATTATGATGATGCTTAAGCAAACGCTCTGAAAACGGTTTGGAGTCAGGGAGGATATTGCGCAGGGTTAGCTCACACTGATAGGTAATATCCAGATCACGGTATTTCTTATCCGCATCCATCAACAGGGCATAGGCGCTCAGGTGGTCGCCATAACGATTGTCAAACCAGGCAGACGACAGCGTGTTGTAAATGCATGATTCTTCATGGCTGAAACGAGGAGCTGCCAGCCCAAGCCGACCTTCGTTCTCCGTGTCTTTATCCCATAGTCGTGCCAACAATGTACCGGCCGGTGGCCAGTTGCGGTTCGCACTCAGCAGTGCCTGCAGGCGGGCCATCTCCAATCCACCCTCGATCAGTCCATAAGCCATCAGTGCTGCACTCCAGAATAGATACTCCGGATGAGGGGTATGCCACAATGTCCTGATGGCCTTGTCCTGCGCTTCCGTTTCTGTCAGCCCAATGGCATTCATTAACGTGATAGCCAGTTTATTTTTGGCTTTCCTGGCCTTCTGGCAGTTTTCACGAATATTAATGGCTTCTGGCCACTCCGGCTTGCTTTCAGTATCCAGTACAAACTGCTCAATCCACTCATAGCGCTGGCGGGTGGATATCCCCCTTTCAACGGTCGTTCTGAACGCCATTAAACTATCCAGCGCCTCAAGTGGCTGACTCTTCTCTGCACGCACATCCTCATGAGCATTGGGCTGCAGATAAAACAGAAACTTGACCAGATGAGCATCGGGGGAGTTCATCGATGCCGCCTGATCCAGCAGAAACAAGCCGTAATCAACATTATTGGGAAAGCTAAAGACTCCGGTGGCCATACAGCTGCCGACAATCGTCATCAGTGAGGGCTCACCATAATGCAGGGCGTCGAGAGCTTTACTGATCATTACCTGCTGCTCACCAGCTGTCAGTACAAGCTCCTCGTCACCATTCCCCCCACCTAAACGGAGCAGCCAGGCCTTGAGATCGTCGTACAACAACAGGCCCAGACGATTCATGGCACTGGAAACGCCATTATCACAAGCGGTTTTCAGACATTTAATAGCTTCCTGCTCCTCACCTTCGCCAAGGTAGAGCAGTCCCATCCAGTACCAGGCCTCAGACACACCGCCCCTTATCGCGATTTCCATCTTCGACCATGCGTCAGCGTGTTCTCCCCGCAATAGAGCAGACAACCCCTGACCAAACGACACCCAGCCAAGAATGGCTTTTTTCATCTCAGGTTCAGCTGTGAGTGTTTGAGGACACTGGGTAATAGACTCCGCCAACTGGTCACTCAATAGCGCCACGGTGGCCAGAATATTGACATCGGTGTATTCCAGCGCCTGGTGGCAGGACTTAAAAAAGCTGGCGGCATTATCCAGAATCCATCCTGGGGTTGCAGTAGAGGAGATATTTAAGCCGGCATCGACAACCCCATATTGTTTTTGCAGGGCATCAATCCACTCTGTGGAGGGCGGCAGGTCGGGGACAGAGAGTTGCTTGCCCAAATGGGCAGTAACGACGGAGCGTTGTGCCAGGGATAGCCCGGTCTGCTGCGATATGTTGGCAGGCAGATGGCGCATAGCCTCGGATCGACCATTACGGCCGTTACCGTGATGATGCCCGGATGTTTGCCGCGTATGGCCTCTCCCGGTAACTCCCTGCTGCATGAACTGTCCCGCCCCTGGCAATACCTTCTAACAGGCTTGAGACAATTGCGGGAAAAACGGGTGCAGAGGATTTAACCGGCTCGCCAGCAGAACTAACGACGGGATGCCCATTAAAAAAGGCTGCCGGATCACTCCGGCAGCCTTTTTTAGAACTCTTCAGCAATCAGCTGTCGAGCTTGTTCAGATGTACGTCCATCTGTGGGAATGGAATCTCGATACCGTTGGCATCCAGCTCTTCCTTGATCTTTTGCACCAGATCAAAGTACACATTCCAGTAGTCGGCGGTGTTCACCCAGGGGCGTACAACCAGATCCACAGAGGAAGCCCCCAGAGTCAGAACGCCTACGTTCGGGGCCGGGTCTTTCAGCAACCGTGGCTCGTTGGCCAGTACGTTGTACAAAACCTCTTTGGTCTTTTGGAGGTCGGCCTTGTAGGAAACACCAATCACCAGATCAATACGACGGGTCTTGTGACGAGAGTAGTTGGTAATCGGGTTACCAATCACCGAGGAGTTAGGAACGATAACTACCTTGTTGTCTGGTGTCGTCAGAACCGTCTGGAAAATCTGGATGGATTCCACGCTGCCAGCCACACCGGCAATCTCAACATAGTCACCGGAGCGGAAGGGGCGGAAGCCAACAATCAGTACACCGGCGGCGAAGTTGGACAGTGATCCCTGCAGAGCCAGACCGATAGCCAGACCGGCAGCACCAATAACTGCAACCACTGATGCCGTCTGAACACCCAGGCGACTCAGCGCAGCAATCAGTACGATAGCCAGCAACAGATAACGGACAATACCGTGAACGAACTCGATAACCGCCGGGTCCATGCGCTTCTTGTGCAGCCCACGGGAAACGCCCTTGGCAATCCCCTTGGCAATAAGGTTACCGATAAAAAGAATCAGAATTGCTGCAACAATATTGATGCAGTACTGAACGATCAGGTCTGAATGGTTCACTAACCACTCCGATACATTGCTTATATTATCAACTATCGGTTTTTCGATAGTCTTTGTTTGTTCAGTCATATTAACCTCGAGTCACACTGCATGACCAGCCCAATACCAGAATAGGGTCTAACGACATTTTAGTGTCTTCAGACCCTGCATATTATTACCAAGGGATTCGAGTATCTTCGGAATCAGGAATTCTCTGGCGTGGTTTTGACCAGTTTCAACTGACCAATAAATGCTCTTGGTGGATTCTGGCGACACCAGCGGGAGTACAGCATCAGATCAGCATTCACCGCTTCATCCAGACGAACACGGCCGTCTGATTGACCATCCAGGCCGATGCGGGCACGGCCGGTACGGGTGGCTTCCAGATACTGATCAAGACGGGTAAAGCAGCGCAGACCAATTTTCAGCAACCGGTCAGGGATCAGACCAGTGGCGAGGATATCTTTATCAATACCGATTTTCAGAGGACGAGGTGAAGAGACCCGAAAAATCTCCGGCCACAGCAGGCGCAGAATACGCACCGCTTCATGTCCCATGATGTCCTTATCGCTACGCGCGCTCAAATCCTCGATGAGCTGATGGGCTTCCTTGTTCTTCAAACTGTTATCTGTTTCCGGCTGCTGGTTTTGGTTTTCCGGGTGAGGTACTGACTGCATATATCCGCAAGACCTGTCTTAACAATAATGATCCCCGGAGATTTTGACTCCGACACCAGTAAAATACTCTACTCTGCACCGGGTTTGCCACTGTTTCCTGAGAATCCTTGTGGCTTCAGGCGCAGGCGGGGATTAAATCTGGTTTCGGGCAGCGGAATTGTGGGCCGCATCCAGTGATCGAGCCATCCGACCACTTTCATAAGCACCACCATACATCGGGTTCACTTCCTTAACCCGGGACGGATCAACCAGCACCAGTTCTACCCGCCGATTGCGGGCGGCATTACGATTGACAGCATCCTTCGGGCGGGTGTCAGCCATACCCGTCACCTGTCGGATACGACGGTTGGGGAATCCGGTAAAGTCCATAATTTCCCGCACACTGTTGGCCCGGGCAAAAGACAGCGACCAGTTATCAAAATACCCTTTACCGGAATAAGGCGTGGAGTCGGTATGTCCGATAATGGCCATCTCATAACCACTCATCAGCAGCCGTGGCCCCAGTTCCAGCAAGAGATCTTCAAAGAACGGGGTCAGCAAATACTCACCACGGCGGAACATCTGATTCTTATCCGTCTCCATCAGCTCAATCAGCAGACCGCCGGGTATTGGAGTGACCTTGATATTGTCGTGAAGACGGGCCATCTCCAGCAGCTCCAGTTCAAACGGATCACCACCACGGGCATCGAAATGAATGGGATCAGGACGATCCGGCACACTGTTGCCGCCATTAGTGGTATTCACCACCTTGCCCTGACTGATGCTGTCGAACATATGCCGGGAAGAGACTGAGTCGAAAACGCCAGGGTCACTAAAGTAGAGAGACAGGCCTTCCCGCTTCTCCATATCGGCACTGGTCACGATCCACATCACCATGAACAGTGTCATCATCGACATACAGAAGTCGGCAAAAGCGCCCTTCCAGCCGCCCAGCGTGGCTTCTTCCTTTTTACGGGAACGACGGCTCATGCCGTTGCCCTCTGCAGCTTACGTTCCAGTTCAACAAAGCTTGGCTGAAGACGGGAGTAAAGCACACGACGACCGGCGTCTGCAGACACAATCGGATGACGACCACCACAGTTGGAAACCAATGCGGCTTTGACACACTCAAACAACATGATCTCATCCTTGATAGCATGGGAGACCAGGTTAATCAGCGGGGCAAAGAAACCGTAGCAGGACAGCATACCCAGCATGGTACCCACCATGGAGCCGGCAACAGACATGCCCAGTACCGAGATCGGACCATCCATGGAGCTCATCGCAATAATAACCCCCAGTACCGAAGCCACGATACCAAATCCCGGAGCGGCATCGGAGGCACTGTTCAACGCACGGACAGAGCGCATCTGTTCGGATTCAAAGGCATCCAGCTCAGCATCCAGCAGCGCTTCCAGCTCTTTAGCAGAAATCTGACCCAGGTTGGTCATCCGCAGGTTATCGCAGATGTACGTCACTAGACGTGGGTTATCAAGAAAGCCGGACTTGCGGAACAGGTCACTCTTGGCCGGGCTTTCGATATGTTCTTCCAGCGCCTGACGGCCATTGCGACGAATGAGCTGAAACAGATCATGCAGTAAAACCAGCAGGCGTTCGTAATCTTCCCGCTCACGGCGCTTGCCCGCGACTGCCATCTTCAGGTGATGCCAGGTCAGACTCAGGACATCCTTGGGGGTGGAAGCAAAAAAAGCCCCGGCGGCACCACCCAGTACAATAAGGATATAAGCAGGCTGCCACAGCGTAGCCATCACGCCATTGCCCAGGAAAAAGCCGCCAAACACACTGATCAGCGTAAAAACAAAACCGAATAGTTTAAGCATCCCATCGCCCTGGCTTACGCCATGATAGATCCCATTATTGGCCTTGGTAATCGGACAAAAATGGTTGGAATTAAAAACAGGAAGGGTAAATTTCAGGCATAAAAAAAGGCCGATGCATAAGCATCGGCCTTTTAAAGATGGCATCCCGTAGGGGACTCGAACCCCTGTTACTGCCGTGAAAGGGCAGTGTCCTAGGCCACTAGACGAACGGGACACACTAGAACTTTTCGATCTTTCGATCATTTTAAACTGAAGCGGGAAACGAGACTCGCCATTTCTTGAAAAGAGAGACGACCCCAACCTTGGCAAGGTTGTTCACACTTCAGATTTAAATTGGAGCGGGAAACGAGACTCGAACTCGCGACCCCAACCTTGGCAAGGTTGTGCTCTACCAACTGAGCTATTCCCGCAATGCGTTTTCACGCTAAAAATGGTGGAGCCTAGCGGGATCGAACCGCTGACCTCAACACTGCCAGTGTTGCGCTCTCCCAGCTGAGCTAAGGCCCCAAAATATGGCATCCCGTAGGGGACTCGAACCCCTGTTACTGCCGTGAAAGGGCAGTGTCCTAGGCCACTAGACGAACGGGACACACTAGAACTTTTTCACTTTACTTAGTGAGAAACTGGAGCGGTAAACGAGACTCGCCATTTCTTGAAAAGAGAGACGACCCCAACCTTGGCAAGGTTGTTCACACTTCAGATTTAAATTGGAGCGGGAAACGAGACTCGAACTCGCGACCCCAACCTTGGCAAGGTTGTGCTCTACCAACTGAGCTATTCCCGCAAATAAATGGCATCCCGTAGGGGACTCGAACCCCTGTTACTGCCGTGAAAGGGCAGTGTCCTAGGCCACTAGACGAACGGGACACACTAGAACTCTTCGATCTTTCGATCACTTTAACCTGGAGCGGGAAACGAGACTCGAACTCGCGACCCCAACCTTGGCAAGGTTGTGCTCTACCAACTGAGCTATTCCCGCATAAGCACCGCATTTTCATGCAATGCCTTTGAAAATGGCATCCCGTAGGGGACTCGAACCCCTGTTACTGCCGTGAAAGGGCAGTGTCCTAGGCCACTAGACGAACGGGACACACTAGAACTTTTTACACTTTGTGAAAGTGAGAAACTGGAGCGGGAAACGAGACTCGCCACTTCTTTAATGGAGAGGCGACCTCAACCTTGGCAAGGTTGTGCTCTATCAACTGAGCTATTCCCGCATAAACACCGCATTCTCATGCAATGCCTTTGAAAATGGCATCCCGTAGGGGACTCGAACCCCTGTTACTGCCGTGAAAGGGCAGTGTCCTAGGCCACTAGACGAACGGGACACACTAGAACTTTTTACACTTTGTAAAAGTGAGAAACTGGAGCGGGAAACGAGACTCGAACTCGCGACCCCAACCTTGGCAAGGTTGTGCTCTACCAACTGAGCTATTCCCGCATAAACATTACACTCTCATGCAATGCCTTTAAAAAATGGCATCCCGTAGGGGACTCGAACCCCTGTTACTGCCGTGAAAGGGCAGTGTCCTAGGCCACTAGACGAACGGGACACACTAGAACTCTTTACACTTTGTAAAAGTGAAAAACTGGAGCTGGAAACGAGACTCGCATCTTTTATGAAGCGACGTCCCCAACCTTTTCCTTTCAAACTGGAGCGGGAAACGAGACTCGAACTCGCGACCCCAACCTTGGCAAGGTTGTGCTCTACCAACTGAGCTATTCCCGCTTGATCCGCACCGGATCACTCCGGAAGAGGCTGCGCATTTTAGCGAAGGCTCTTTTTTGTACAACTGCGTCTTTCCGCAATCACACTTTAAAGTGGCATCCCGTAGGGGACTCGAACCCCTGTTACTGCCGTGAAAGGGCAGTGTCCTAGGCCACTAGACGAACGGGACGCAAATATCACGGATGAACCAGCAACCGTGAAAAATTGGTGGAGCCTAGCGGGATCGAACCGCTGACCTCAACACTGCCAGTGTTGCGCTCTCCCAGCTGAGCTAAGGCCCCACATTTTCTTCAAGTCTCTCAATCAGAGAACTTGAAGGCCTTCCGAAATCGCTTGAAGCAGTGCCGGAGTGCGGGGCGCATTCTAGGAATCCGCTTATAACGTGTCAAGCGGTAAGACTTTATTTTTTATAGCGATTCTTTTTGAACCACCCATAAAAACGGCAGTCTTACACATATAGATGCCATAGAGAAACACCACGGAAGGA
The DNA here is from genome assembly GCF_900174585.1 of Parendozoicomonas haliclonae. Classification (GTDB taxonomy): domain Bacteria; phylum Pseudomonadota; class Gammaproteobacteria; order Pseudomonadales; family Endozoicomonadaceae; genus Sansalvadorimonas; species Sansalvadorimonas haliclonae. The sequence continues at coordinate 287,729 of NZ_FWPT01000003.1, forward strand.
TACTCACTATGCAGCAGCAACCCCATGTCAGCGTGCAGACTTCACCTCAGCCGCCTAACTATTTCCAGAACCATTCTATTGTGCAGAATGATCAGCAGCTGGTCGACCTGGGTGCAACGATGTGCATTGGCGCCTCAGTCTTTATGACTGCCATAGGAGCCACGGTCGGTATAGCTGCCCCCATCGCTCTCGGCATGGGCCTGGTATCCGGTGCAGCCATGCTGGGCTACAGCGCCCTGCACTACTACGCCACTCCGGTAAAAGAGCGCAAAGTCTCCCTTTATATACCCAGCTTCTTTAAAGGCCGGACGATCACCAGGATTGCCAGCCCGATTATCTCCTTCTTTACCCCACCCAAGACGGACGATCTGGCCAGCCAGGCGGTTTTCTGGGCATCCCGGGCTACCTGTATTGCTGCCCCTGCCGCCTATATAGCCGTAGCAGCTGGCGCACCAGCACTGGCAGGATTCCTGCTGGTACCGCCCATAGCGACGATAGGTCTGAGTGTCTTCTTCCGCTTTATTACGGAAGGAAGGATTGCCGGACACGTCAATATCCAGCGCAATTAACCCACTCAGCACCTAAAAAAACACCCGGACAGGCCGGGTGTTTTTCATTTCATGCTCGAAGATCAGGCTTCTTCCTGACCCAGGCCACGGTACTCTTTTTCCAGACGCTTCATTTCCTTTTTGGAAACACCGCCCAGAACTTCAACCGCATGACGCAGACGGGCACGGGACATATCCGGGCCAAGAATCGCCATGGAGTCCACCACAGACCAGCTGTTTGGTGTGCCGGCGATAGCCACAAATACTGGCTGCATGCAGTCACCGATCTTCAGGCCCATCTCCTTGGAGAGGGTTTTGATCTCGGCAAAGATATTGTCTTTATTCCAGACGCGCAGGGCTTCCAGGCGCCACAGGATGAACTGCACCAGCTTGCGAACGTCAGCTTCTTCCAGCTTCTTGTGAGCAAAGTCTGCAGCGGTCAGGTTCAGCTGACCAGAGAACATAAAGGCCGCCATTGGCGCGACATCGGTAAAGGTGGAAGCACGTTCTTTGGCAAATGGCAGGAACTGCTTGATAAACGCTTCGTTCATCAGCCAGTTGTGCAGGCGCTCGCCAAACTCATCCACAGACAGATTCTCACGAATCCAGCTGCCGTTCAGCCACTGCAGTTTTTCCTGATCAAAGATCGGGCCACCGAGGGAAACACGGGTCAGATCGAAGTTATCGATCATTTCCTGCAGAGTGAACTTTTCACGTTCATCCGGCATGGACCAGCCCATACGGCCGAGGTAGTTGAGCAGAGCTTCTGGCAGGTAACCTGCGTCACGGTAGTAGGTGATGCAGGTTGGGTTCTTACGCTTGGAGAGCTTGCTCTTGTCCGGGTTACGCAGCAGCGGCATATGGCACAGCACCGGCATATCCCAACCAAAGTATTGGTACAGCAGAATGTGCTTGGGCGCGGAGTTGATCCACTCTTCACCACGGATAACGTGGGTGATTTCCATATAATGGTCATCCACAACGTTGGCCAAGTGATATGTTGGCAGACCATCAGCCTTCATCAGTACCTGCATATCGACCTGTTTCCAGTCGATCTCAATCTCGCCGCGCAGCATATCCTGCACTTTGCAGATACCTTCCGCCGGAACCTTCATACGAATAACGTGCGGCTCGCCGGCAGCCAGCTTGGCCTGCACTTCGTCTTCTGACAGGTGCAGACAGTGGCCATCATAACCAGAACCGGACTTAGTCTCTTCCTGCTCTTTACGCAAAGCATCCAGACGCTCGGAGGTACAGAAGCAACGGAAGGCGTGGCCTTTTTCCACCAGCTCAGCTGCATGCTTGGTATACAGCTCGGAACGCTCGCTCTGACGATAAGGGCCGTGTGGACCACCAACATCGGGACCTTCATCCCAGTTCAGGCCCAGCCAGCGCAGTGAGTCGAGAATCTGCTGCTCGGACTCACGGGTGCTGCGCACCTGATCAGTGTCTTCAATACGCAGCAGGAACTGTCCGCCCTGGCTCTTGGCGAACGCCATATTGAACAAAGCGATGTAGGCAGTACCTACGTGTGGATCACCTGTTGGAGAAGGTGCGATACGTGTACGAACTGTCATAGTACTGTTCTGGATCAAGTCCGGTTCATTAAAATGGTGCGCATTATAATGTCATTCCGGTTCAGACTCACTCCCGGTGCGGAAAATTACCGTTTTCACCGGATTTTTAGGTTGAGTCTCATACTTGTGAATGTAGAATAACGACCCCATCGGGCAACTACCAGTTCAGGTAGCCCCTGGGGCCTACGGCCTCTGGCAATACGGCGCACATCTGTTTAAAAAACAGCAGTGTTGCTGTTTGCCCACACTGAAGTAAAAAGTACAGCATGCACAAACCCTGGAGGCGGCATTCTTTGATGCCTGCGGATTGTCGTGCTGTGTTATCTGGATGGCCTGTGTCTACGGACAACAACAATAATAGAAAGTGCGCCAGTGCCGAGAACAACCTGAAAGGGTTGTTATTTTTTGGATAGGATATGAAACATCGCCCCCTGCTGAACAAAGGACTACCCATATCCCTCATGGGACTTGTCGCAGCAACCACCCTTTTCTCCCCAGTGGCCATGGCGGCCTCCGGACCGGGTGATCTGACCGGCTACGGCCTGGCCTTCGTCTGCCTGTTTATTTTCACCATCGCTTATCTGGCGGTCATATTTGAAGAAAAACTGCACCTGAGAAAGTCCAAGCCGATGCTGCTGGCCTCCGGTATTATCTGGGCGCTGATTTCGGCTCTCGTAACCGCCGAAGGTCTCCCGACAGAAACCATCGAACAGGCCGTCATGCACGACCTGGAAGAGTATGCCGCTCTGTTGCTGTTCCTGCTGGTCGCCATGACCTATGTAAATGTGTTGGAAGAGCGCGGCGTATTCAATGCCCTTCGTGTCTGGCTGGTTGGCCAGGGTTTCAGTTACCGCCAGCTGTTCTGGGTAACCGGCACCCTCGCCTTCTTTATTTCCCCTGTTGCCGATAACCTGACCACTGCTCTGGTGATGGGTGCGGTGATCATGTCGGTGGGCAAGGATGAACCCCGCTTTGCCGTTCCTGCGCTGATCAACGTGGTTGTGGCGGCGAACGCCGGCGGTGCCTTCAGCCCGTTTGGCGATATCACCACCCTGATGGTCTGGCAGGCCGGTAAAGTCGAGTTCTTCGGCTTCTTCGCTCTGTTCCTGCCATCTGTCGTGAACTATCTGGTTCCGGCCCTGCTGATGACTCCGGCTATCCCGAACCACCGTCCGGAGCCGATCACCAGCAAGTTCCGTATGAAGAAAGGTGCCAAGGGCATGAGCCTGCTGTTCCTGGTGACCATCGGTCTGGCTGTAACCTTCGAGAAGGTGTTCCACCTGCCGCCATTCCTGGGCATGATCACCGGTCTCTCCCTGCTGATGTTTTACACCTGGCTGCTCAAGCTGCGGACCGGTGGCTATGTTCTGGCTCACCGCGAAGCACACCTGCGCAAGTACGGTCGTCTGGATACCTTTGAAAAGATCTCTCACGCTGAGTGGGATACTCTGTTCTTCTTCTTTGGCGTTATGTTTGCCGTTGGCGGCCTGAGCTACCTGGGCTACCTGCAGCTGCTATCCGTGAATATGTATGGCGAATACGGTCCGTTTATTACCAATGTGGCTGCCGGCATCATGTCTGCGGTAATCGATAATATTCCGGTGATGTTTGCCATTCTGGATATGAGCCCGGAGATGGATCAATTCCAATGGCTGCTGATCACTCTGACCGCCGGCGTCGGCGGCAGCCTGTTGTCCGTTGGTTCTGCGGCAGGTGTTGCTCTGATGGGTGTTTCCAAAGGTCAGTACACCTTTATGTCTCACCTGCGCTGGAGCTGGGCGGTTCTGCTGGGCTTTATCGCCAGTATCGGTGTGCACTGGCTGGTTAACGGCTAAGCTTATCTCCCACAATTAGCCACCGGCTAAAACTCTTTAAAGGCAAGCGATGATATCGTCATCACTTGCCTTTATTATTTATCCCGTCTCGTCTTTATCCGGAAATAACAAGAATGCCTGTACCAGCACCTGTCGCACCGAAAGTTGACCATATCATCAAGCAGCACGGGACTGAGCGTAACGACCCGTACCACTGGCTGCGCGATGATAACTGGCAGAAATTTATTGCCGGTGATCTGGATTTCGCCAACCCGGCCGTCAAAACCTATATCGATGCTGAGAACGCCTACAAAGATGACTTTATGGCGGATTACAAAGGCATCCAGAAAGACGTCTACAACCAGATACTTTCGCGCATCAAGGAAGACGACCAGTCCTGCCCTTTCAAAAAGGGTGAGTTCTTTTATTACTCACGGGAAGAAAAAGGGAAAAACTACCCCATCCTGTGTCGCAAGTTTCAGACTCTGGACGCTCCGGAAGATATCTACTTTGATGTCAATGCCGAAGCCGCCGACCATGAGCTTTATATGTTTGGCGACGCCCGCACCAATCGCAGCCAGACATTCTTTGCCTACAGCTTCAACCTGACCGGTTCCATGGAACGTACCATCAAGGTACGCGATCTCACCACCGGTAAGGATCTGAACTGGGAATTTGCCAACAGCACCGGCTCCTATCTCTGGGATGGCGAAGAGCACCTTTACATTGTCGAGCGGGATGAGAGTGCCCGTGGTCGCGATATCTTCCGGGTTAACATTCACAGTGGTGAGCGGGAGCTGATCTTCTCCAAGCCAGAGAAGTACGACAGCATGTTTCTAAGCCTGTCCCAGACGACAGATCGAAAGTACATGCTCGCTTACCTCTCCAGCGGTGCCTCACACTGTGTATTTGTCTCCAAAACGGGCACTCATACCTTTGATGAGTTTGCTTTTGGCAGCGATGATGTGTCCTTTTCGCTCGATCATTACCAGGGGGATTTCTATATCCTCACTAATGATGGCGATGCCACCAACTTCAAAATTATGAAGTGTCCGGTCGACAAGAATCATTGGGAGCGTGAGCACTGGCAGACGTTTGTCGCTGAACATAAAGAGCTGTGCCTGAACAGCCTGAGCTTTTACAACCACTTCCTGATCACCGAGCGCCGCAACAATAACAAAGCGCTGGATGAGCTGGTCGTGCTGGATATGAACTCCGGCAAAGAGCAGATCATCTCCATGCCGGATGAGGCTTACAGCCTGGGATTGATTGGTGACTGTGATGATCAGTCCACCATCGTGAAATTTGATTACGAATCCCCGACTCAACAAGGACAGGTGTTTGAACTGGATCTTGTCTCAGGTGCAACAACCAATATCTTCACCAAAGAAACACCCAACTTTGATGCCAGCCAGTACGTGGTTAAGCGGGAGTTTGCCAAAGCGCGGGATGGTGAACTGGTACCGCTGACCATTATCCACCGTAAGGATCTGCCTCTGGATGGCACAGCCAAAGCCATGGTTTATGGCTATGGCTCCTACGGTTTTGGCATGCCGGCCTTTTTCTCGGCCAAACGCTTCAGCCTGGTTGACAGGGGCTTTGTCTTTGCTGTTGCCCATATCCGTGGTGGCGATGACAAGGGCTACCAGTGGTACCTGAACGGTAAGATGCAGAAAAAGATGAACACCTTTAATGACTTCATCGACAGTTGCGAGCATCTGATTGGCAACGGTTATACACGTCAGGGACAGATTGCCATTAACGGCGGCAGTGCCGGCGGCCTACTGATGGGTGCAGTCACTAATATGCGTCCCGAGTTGTTTGGTTGTGTGATTGCCGATGTCGCCTTTTCGGATGTCATTACCACTATCAGCGATGCTTCTCTGCCGCTGACGCCTCCTGAGTGGGAAGAGTGGGGTAACCCCATCGAGAGCAAGGACGACTTTGACTATATCCGTCAGTACTCACCGTACGACAATATTACCGCCAAAGATTATCCGCCGATGCTGTTCAATTCCGGCATCTCTGATGAGCAGGTCACCTATTGGGAACCCGCCAAAATGGTGGCCCGCCTGCGGGAGCTGAAAACCGACAACAACCCGGTATTGCTCAATATGAAAATGCATGCCGGCCACGCCGGCGCCAGCAAGCGCTATGAGTGGATTGACGAAGCGGCGTTTGATTATGCCTTTGTGCTGAAATGCTTTGATATGAAATAAAGCTTTGGTATGAACTAAAACGCTGGGGCGGAGCATCTCTGGAGAAAAGCATCTCCGCCCCAACTTCTTCCCACGGGCTGAATCTATACGGCTTTCAACTGCGTAAAAGCTCCCAACAAGAGGAGAAATTTATGCCTAAAACCATTCTGGCTGTGGCCACTCTGCTGACCAGTTTTATCGTTGCCCCTGTTTCTGCAGAAACGCCTTCCCCCAAGACCAGTGAAGCTATCTTTGCCGGTGGTTGCTTCTGGTGCACAGAATCTGATTTCGAGAAGGTGAAGGGCGTACTGTCTGCGGAAAGCGGATACATCGGTGGCAAGGAAGAACAACCGACCTATCCACAGGTCTCTTCCGGCGTAACCGGCCATACTGAAGCCGTACGGGTCGTATACGACCCACAGCAGGTAAGCTACCCCGACCTTCTTTATGTGTTCTGGCGCAGTATTGACCCGACTGTTGAGAACCGTCAGTTCTGTGACCGGGGCGCCCAGTACCGCAGTGGTATTTTCTACAACTCTTCTGAACAACAGCAGGCTGCCGAGGATTCCCTGAAAACCCTCCAGCAATCAGGAAGGTTCGCCAAAATTTATACCGAGCTGACCGAGGCAGGCACCTTCTGGCCAGCTGAGGAATACCACCAGGATTACTACAAGAAAAACCCGATTCGCTATAACTTCTACCGCACCCGCTGCGGCCGGGACAGCCGTCTGGAAGACCTTTGGGGCAAAGAAGCCGGAACCCACCCGGCTTCCATGAGCAAAAACAGCTAACCGCCCGTCATGTAGAGCACCCCGTGGCCGATAGATAGGTCTCGGAGGTGCTTATGCCAATTACCTGGACCAATGGTTATCCCTTTTTCTACCGTGTTGTGGGCCGTAAAACCCAGCAGCCCCCGATTGTTCTGATTCATGGGCTGGCTTCCAGCCACAAGGACTGGCTTCTGCAAATGCCGGCTCTCTGCCAGAACCGCCAGATCATTCTGGTCGACCTGCCCGGCCACGGCCGCAGCGGGTGTAAATCCAGCTACAACATCCCGGCCATGGCCGACGATATTTACCGCCTTTTAAATGAGCTGGGCATTCCGCAATGTGATGTGATGGCGATCTCTATGGGGGGAATGGTGGCGATGTCTCTGGCCTCCGCCCGCCCGGCTCAGGTTCGCAAGCTGATTCTGGTGAATACCGCCCCGTCTTTGCAGGATCTGGTGCCTTCCATGCGTTACCTCTTGCCTCTGCGTAATATTATGGGTTTTATCCCCATGCCCATTCTGGCCAGAGCCCTGCTGCGCCATATGCTGCCGGGCCGAAAGCATGCGGCTGTTCGTCACCATGCTCTGAAATACTGGCAGCAGAATAACCCGACCCGACTGGCGCATATTCTGGGCTGCCTGACTGGCACCGATCTCTGGCCACAGCTTGAGGATATCCGGGCAGAAACCCTGATCATCCATGGCCAGCATGACAGTTTCAGCCTCGCCTCCGCTATGGCCATGTGCCGCACCATTCCCAAGGCGGAGATGATTACCGTCAAGAACTCCGGCCATGCCACCGTGGCTGATCAGCATGCTCGCTTTAATGAACTGATGACCGGTTTCCTCAACCATAAGCATCAGGTATTGGAGCCTTTTCTACCTTAGAAAAGATTCTTCCCCTGAAAGGGCAGTGTTATAGTCGCGCTATGACACTGCCTGATTTCACGCTTCCAGCTCCCACTGCCCTGCCGCAGTCCTCACCCGCTCCGAGCCACCAGCACACCAATAAACTGGGGGTCACCAGCGATCGGGATGCGCTTGCCCTGTTTTTACGTCGCGCCTCACGCCGCTCTGCGGAAACCCTGCGCCGCTACACCCGGGAGCTGGTCCGTTTCACCCTGTTCCTGCGCCGGGAACGCCTGAAGAGCTATCAGGATTGTACAGTGGCGGATATCGAAGTGTATGTGAATTTCCTGCACCACCCTTGGCCTCACTGGCAGCAGCCCGGCATGGATCAGAGCAATCCTGAGAAGGTGTTCTTCCCCAACGCCATCCGGCCCGGCAAGAGCACCGACCAGATCATTACTGTGCTGAACAGTTTTTTCAGCTATCTGCAGGCCACCGGTTATTTGTCCGGCAACCCGGTACACGGCTTTGATAAAAGTGGAGAGAAGGTTGCACGAGGCCATGGCGAAACACGCTTCTTCTATGAGGATGAGTGGCAGCTGATCACCCAGGCGATCAGCCACTACCCGGATCACAAGCCCCGCCACAAGCTGGAGAAAGCCCGGCTGGCCTACATTCTCGGCATTGCCTATGGGCTGGGTCTGCGACAGTCGGAAATGACCGGACACACCTGCAAGGACATAAAGCGTGACAGCTCCGGCCAGCTGGTGCTGGTGATTCACGGTAAAGGCCGTCGTCTACGACAGCTTCCAGTCAACGACAATGTATTGAAGACCATTATCCGCTATCGCTCCCTGCACGGACTGGAGCCGTTTGCTCAGGATGATTTCCCACTGGCGCCCTGCCTGCGACCGGTTGCATCTGATGGTAGCTTCCGCGCGATGAGCTCGCGCCAGATGCGTAAGTGGTTTACCCAATTTATGGAGCACTGTGCCGAACAGACCGATGAAGATGGCGCAGAACTGGCCAGCCGGTTGCGCAGTAAAAGCTTTCACTCTCTAAGGCATACGACGCTTTCCCATCTGGCCCGCAGTATGGATATCGAAGATCTGGCCCTGTTCGCAGGCCATGAGGCGATCACCACAACGCAGCAATATTACACGCCGGAGAAACAACGTCTGCGTGAATTAACCCGCGACCATGGACTGCTATCCGAGTGATAGATAACCGAAGCTTATTAACAGTCCGCTGTTTATCTGTTTTTTTCCCTTAAGGAAGCTACCCGCACCACTATCTTTCGTGTATTATCGCGCCCTCAAAACTTTTCGTGTAGTAACATCAGGACTCGACATGAACAAGAAAGAGCTGATTGAGGCAGTTGCCGAACAAGCTGATCTGCCAAAGAGCAAAGCTGAACAGGCTGTGAATGCGTTCCTGAGCGCAACCCAGACTGCACTGGTGAACGGTGAATCCGTTCAGCTGATCGGCTTTGGTACTTTCGCAGTTGCTGAGCGTGCAGCGCGTAAGGGCCGTAACCCTCAGACTGGTCAGGAAATCGAGATCCCTGCATCTCGCGTTCCACAGTTCAAGGCCGGTGCCAAGCTGAAGGAAGCTGTTAACGCTTAATCGTGTTAACAAAAACAAAAAAAGAGCATTTTATATGCTCTTTTTTTGTATCTGCTTTTTGATATCGGCAATGTGCCAAAGCGATCTGCGGATCAGTGCATAACCTTGATAACGTCCAGCAGGGCTTTCTTGTGGCGGGTGTTGAGGCGGGGCAGCATGCGGTTGATTTCATCATCCAGATCATCATCGCTGACTTCATCATTATTGGTGGTGATGTACTGGTTACCACGTCCTGTTGCCAGCCATTCAAAAGAGACTTCCAGCACTTCAGCCATCTTACGGAGATTATCCAGGCTGGGGCGGCTCATATCGGTTTCCCACTGCGCCAGAGCACTTCTTGAGACCCCGATCAAATCGGCAAGTGCCTGCTGAGACAGACGCTTCTCCCTCCGGGTCTTTATTAGTCGAATAGTCAGAGTCATAACTGCGCTCCCTTGATCCTTGTATGTGTTACAGCTCCTTCCAGCACTCCTGACTCCCCGACCCGTCTGACTCTTCCCTTATCCCTGCCAGTCTTCATCCAGCACAGGTCTGATCTATAGTCCAGAGACAAGCTTGTAACGGGTCAACCGGAAAGGCTGAAGCCATAAATCGCTCACAGGATTAGAATGCCGTTCGATCAAGAAGTTCCCTGCAGAAGACAGCGGCAGTCAGCCAAGCTGCTGATCTGGTTACTGTTACTGTCCCTCTGCCTGCCGGTCTGGGCGAACAAAGATCACCAGAAGGCGGCAAACAAACCGGATTCACTGCGCATCGGTACGTGGAACCTGGAGTGGTTTCGCCCTGACTATCGCCCTGATCAGCCCCAAAGACGCTCAAACAAGGACTTTCAGGCGCTGGCCGCGATTATCCATGAGATCGAGCCCGACATCCTGGCGATTCAGGAAGCCTCCTCTGAAACCTTTTTGGGGAAAATTATCAACCCCGACCAATATACGACGGTTCTTGAAAATAGAGACAACGACCAGCGGGCCGGGTTTCTCATACGAAAGTCTATAGCCTGGACCCGCCACCCTGATCTCAATCTGGATCTGGGTCATCAAGGGCTGCGCCGGGGTGTTCATATTGAAGTGCCGTTAAAACAGGGAAGTCTGCATTTGTTGTCTATTCATCTGGCTTCCGGCTGCTGGCAGGGCTCACCGGACAGCAGCAAGAAAGGCTGCCTGAGACTGAAGCGCCAGTTCCCGGCACTGAAAAACTGGCTCAGTTCGGCAGCAAAAGACACTGACCAGGTTGTTATCCTGGGTGACTTTAACCGTCGCCTTTCCAGGCAGGATACCCTCTGGAAACAGCTCTCCTCGGCGGCAAAATCACACCACAATCTGCAACTGTTAACGGAACAGATCACCAGCCACTGCCCCTCTAAAAGAAAACCCGGCCGGTTGATTGACCATATCCTGCTCAGCTCAGTATCCAAAACTGCCCCTCAGGTGATTGAATATACCTGGCCAGCCAGCCTGCACCGTGAGCGTCACCTGTCCGACCACTGCCCTCTTTATATGGACTTCCTACCTTGAGCCTCTGAGCTAGCCGCAAGAAGAGAAAAGGCGTAAGGTCAAAACTCACGACCAGATACGATTGTATAAAATGGATAATCAGACTGCGGCCCGTATTCAAATACGCGATCAGCTTATCGCCCTCATTTCCGCCAAGGACCATTTCCGGGAAGCGCTTCTGGCAGATCAATCCCTGCCAATCTGGCTTATGGAGGAGCACTGCGATGACGGTGGCGGTGGCGATGGCCATACCCGCAACGCAGATTTGCGAAGACATGTTGCGGATATCTGCCTGCGGCTGACCTATGCACCAGATCAGCCCGGGCAGGAAACCCAAAAGCTGACCGGTCTGGTTGGCATCTCCGCCTCAACACTGAAGCTGGGTGAAGACCTCAACACCAGCAAACTGCTGTTCAAAGAGTCCATCCAGGCCTATCGAAAACAGTTTGGTAGCAGTTTTGAGATGACCGACCTTAGCTCAAGGGAGCTACGGGAAACTATTCTCGGCCGCATGAATATTCAACATATTCATTTTGTGCAGTGCTACCGGCAGTTAAAGCTATTCCCTATTCCGCCAAAACGGGTTGGCTTTAGCTGGGCCAATGCCACCCATGGCAGTGTCCGACTGACGGCAACAAAAGCCATTGACCACCTGCGCAGCAAATACACCCCCGGTCAGGGATTGTTTGAGGATATTCAGATTTTGCAGAACCTGCCTGAGAATCAGGAAGTGGTTATCAAGCGGCCACTAGTACCCCACTTGCGAGCCAATCTGACCTGGCCAGAGGAGATCAAACGCCTTAGGGCCAACAACCCAGAGATTCGTAAGGACTGGCCAGGGCAGGTAAATGCGCCTCTGCCACTGTTTATGCAACTCGAAGAAGGAGAAGAGCTGCCGGCCTTTAACCAGATCAAACCCAGAGATCCGGATAATAAGCCGGAGCGCCAACAGCGCAATGATCGTCGGCTGGTACCACTCTCCAACCGACCAGGATCACTGATCTTTACCCGAATCGGTTAAACCCCTTCATCCAAGCGCAGACGGGTAAAAATAGCTTCGACCACCCCCCAGTCCTTATCCCAATACTCGGACTGGGTCTCGAAGGTAAACACATAGAGAGTTCCGGTCTGGGTATTGCGGATCAGCAGATTAAATTTACGCAGTGCCGCCGGTACCCGCTCCACATGCAGTGATGTGGCCGCAGTACTGCGTAAAACTCCCGATTTGTGGTTCCAGATATCCAGCACCTTGCCGTTACGGCCTAGCTCCTGCATAAACAGCTCGGTATGGCGTTCGGCAGAAAGACCAGTCTGCCCTTCCATATTGGTCAGAATATTAATGCGAATCTGGGGTGGAACCTTGCGATTGTGCTGGTCTGGCATCAGTTGATATTTCAGCACCTTGGCATTATCAAGCTGCTTCAGTTGCCAGCCATCCGGCACCAGAAAATAACATTCGATGGATTTACAGGCTTGCCAGGAGTAACCGGGAGGAGCCAGATCATTCGCCCCGGCAAAAGACCCGATTAAAGAGAGAAGAAAAAGAACAGGAAGACACCGTGCCGGCAATGATTGAGTCATAACACTTCCACTGTGTTTAATAGGCAGACGATGTTTTTAGTTTAGGGGCTAATGGCTTTTCTGAAAGTCAGCCGCAGTTCCCCTTCTTGAACTTACATCCTTCCCAACATGGTAGCGATTTCCATATAGGCGTAACGGCCAAGGAATAACCCAACGATACCCATAACACCAGCCAGAGCAGAAGGAGCAGGTATAGGCAGCTTTAACCAGCTAAACAGTATGCCAATAAAAAAGCCGGTCACTGTTGCCAGAAAAACATCATACCAATACATACCTGCCCCCAGTTTTATGCAACCAACCTCTTAAATAAACAGACCAGCCAACGCGCCACTCATAAGGTTGGATAAGGTACCGGCCAACACAGCCTTCAAGCCGAGCCCAGCGATATCGGCTCGACGATTCGGTGCCATAACGCCCAAGCCACCTAACAGAATCGCAATGGAAGACAGGTTGGCAAAGCCACACAGCGCAAAGGTGATAACAGCCTGAGTCTGTTGCGACAGGGTGTTTTTCACGTCGATAAAATCTATAAACGCGACAAACTCATTCACAATCAGCTTCTGGCCAATCATGCTGCCGGCAATATTGGCTTCACTCCAGGGAATACCCAGCAGCCAGGCCAGAGGTGAGAACAGATACCCGAGAATTTCCTGAATATCGAGCTCCTGCTGGCCAAACAGACCACCAGCCCAGCCAACAATGCCGTTTAACAAGGCGATCAGGGCAATAAACGCCAGCAGCATGGCGCCGACATTCACTGCCAGCTTAAGACCGGAAGAAGCACCTGTGGCGGCAGCATCCAGAAGATTGGCATGCTCAGCGGAATCCATAGGACCAATAGCATTCTGCGGCGTATCGGTTTCGGGAACGATAATCTTGGCCATCAGCAGGCCACCAGGGGCCGCCATAAAGCTGGCTGCAATCAGGTACCCCAGATCAACCCCAAGACTGGCATAACCGGCCAGTACCGAACCAGCCACCGAAGCCAGACCACCTACCATCACGGCAAACAGTTCAGAATGAGTCATGGTTGGAATATAAGGTCGCACCAGAAGCGGCGCTTCAGTCTGACCGACAAAGATATTACCTGTTGCAGAGATAGACTCGGTGCGACTGGTTGCCAGAAACTTCTGCAAGCCACCACCAATAAAGCGAATCACCGCCTGCATAATGCCCAGGTGGTAGAGCACCGAGATCAGGGCTGAGAAGAAGATAATCATCGGCAACACTTTAATGCCGAAGATAAAGCCCACCTTGGATGGGTCCGCCAGATTGCCAAACAGAAAGCTGATCCCGTCGTTGGCGTAATTCATCACGTTCTGCACGGCACCGGATAAGCCGTTGAGCACATCCCGGCCAAAAGGTACCGCCAGTACAAAGCCTGCCAGCGCCATCTGAATCAGCAAGGCGCCACCCACCGTGCGCCAGTTGATCGCCCTTCGATTCTCAGAGAACAACCAGGCAATAAACAGAAGTACCAGAATTCCAACCAAACTACTAAGGATCTTCATGGCGGGTATGGCTCACAGAAATAGAAGACCAGGGAAGGATTCAGGCTGGCAAACCACATCAACTGCCATAACCGACAGCACCAGACAGAACGACACAGCCGAATCAAACATCCACGCAGAATAATAAGGGGACAATATAGGTGGTGATTTTTGATTGCGCCTGCAAAAGGCATATTCCCGAAAGTTATCAGCCGAGATATCCGACTTGCACGGTGACAGCGGATCACGTACCGTCTTCCGATGACGCTGACGAGTTATCTAGACGAAGTAAGCTTTGATTCCGAGATCGGGGGCTGGGTGTCGTGCTTGTGGGAAACTTTCAGTTGCTACAAATAGAAATGTCGCTATGCAAATCTGCTCTAAGCTGGGTGTCGTGCTTGTGGGAAACTTTCAGTTGCTACCCAGACGAAGTAAGCTTTGATTCCCGAAATCAGTGGGGTCTTGGCAAGGCTATCACCCCTTTCAGTTGCTACCCAGACGAAGTAAGCTTTGATTCTCAAGGCTTTGGTTGATTCTTATAGGCCGGATGTCTTTCAGTTGCTACCCAGACGAAGTAAGCTTTGATTCATCCGGGGCTTCGACCTGAATATAACCTGGGTAGTTCTTTCAGTTGCTACCCAGACGAAGTAAGCTTTGATTCCGGCAACGAAGACGACTTCCTCGGCTGGTATACCGACTTTCAGTTGCTACCCAGACGAAGTAAGCTTTGATTCGGCCAAAGGCCTTCGTACACGCATTAACCAGGTGACTTTCAGTTGCTACCCAGACGAAGTAAGCTTTGATTCCTGGGAGACTCCAACCGAGAAGCTATGAGCCAGAAGCTTTCAGTTGCTACCCAGACGAAGTAAGCTTTGATTCCTTGGACACGCTGATCGGTATGGTGAACAAGACTTTCGCTTTCAGTTGCTACCCAGACGAAGTAAGCTTTGATTCAAACTTAATCCTGTTGGTAGTGACAGTATGCAAACTTTCAGTTGCTACCCAGACGAAGTAAGCTTTGATTCTGATTCACGCAGGCAACAGGGCGAAGCATGTTGAGCTTTCAGTTGCTACCCAGACGAAGTAAGCTTTGATTCCGGTGGCCCGCTGGGTTTTGCCTACCGTCCGGAAGCTTTCAGTTGCTACCCAGACGAAGTAAGCTTTGATTCGAAGGTACGGGCACCAATGGCAGCGTTTTACCCTCTTTCAGTTGCTACCCAGACGAAGTAAGCTTTGATTCAATCCAGTCCATCAGGCAAGCCCCGGGAATCGATCACTTTCAGTTGCTACCCAGACGAAGTAAGCTTTGATTCCCTGCGGCTAACCTCATGATTTGCAATGGAGAATTGCCAGAGTGGGGAGGGCAGTTTTCCGAAAATAGCCAGTCTGCACAAAATCATTGGTTATTTTCGGAAAAGGCTGCATAATGTTTATACTTCGTTTGGTATGCACTGAAATCACCAAAAGTCGCGATAAGCGAACCAGCTCTCCAGACTATCTGGAGCCCTCTGGAATGGCCATGCTGGTATTTATTTACAATTAGTCCCTATCGTTGCAGGTGTTCAGATACTCACAGGAACTGCACTGTGTGTTTGATTGCGCAGAGCTTTCTGGGAGTACAGAATCAGCAAGAGTTTGCTGAATCTGAGTCACCTTGTCTGCCACTTCCTGTCTTCTCTCTGCCGTCAGGTAGTAATGATGAACCTTTGCCTTTTTACCCGTTGCTACAAAGAATTCTGGACAGGGGAGAGCAAAGGTCTGCTCTGCTGCAATGGCATAGGCTGCGGCCTGAAGAATCTGGCCAGGCACTGGCTTTCCTTCTCCTAGTTTAAACTCCACTATCTGGACCCGATCTTTTCCTTTCAGTACAAGGTCTATTCGTCCATGTATTGAAGGATTTTCGCATCCTACGGGTTGGTCAAACAGTAGTTCGGCATCTTCTGTACTGTAGCGGGATAGCTTCCTCCTTCTCGACAAAAACTCCTGCCGGGCATGATAACCTTGCCCCTGTGTCACCCAGATAGGTCTGAGCGGTTGCATGGCTGCCACTTCCTGCAGCCAGGGAATGCGTGGGCAGAACAAAAACTGCCGCAGGTGGCGGATCGGCAGGCTGTTAGAGGATGTCATAGGCTTGTGGCTCCTTGATATCGGTCGGAACAGTACCCGCAAACTTATTCAGCTGTTTGGTCAGGTTGGCGCGGATTAGAAATGCACGGTCCGTTTTCTCCAACAGTTCCTCATAAATACGCATAACTGCACTTTGTTCTGCTTTACTGAGATAGCCCCACATCACTGACTTTTGTATGGGTACCAGCCCCAGATCTTTAAGCTGATCCACCAGCTTGTTTCGGTTCTTATTGTTGGTCACATCGTATGCTGCGAGCATTTCATCCCGCGTCCCCATAATTCACCACCGGAAGAGATAAGGTTTATAAGTTTTTTGCCCGGAAAATTCACCGGCTAACCGGTAAACCTGGCGCTGTAAAATTGATTCCAGAGAAACTTTCCTATTCTTGTATGGGTATTTTTTGCGGAAAGTCTCGTGAATGGATGCCCCCAGTTTGCGTTTGAGTTTACTGTCGAAGCCGCGCTTCTCACTGGCCTGGTCTCGAAGCTTGATAACATTTCTGTCCACCACCCAGGGCCGGTACTCCTCCATAATATCCAGCACAAGAGAGGGTTTGCCGGGCCGCTCAGTGTGCAGGCCCCCGGCGAATCCCTCCAGCCCGGCATTGATAACACAGTGCCAGATATAGGAAGACAGAATGGCATAGCCATAATTGAGCATAATGTTGCCAACATCCGGGGCACTCCTGCCCAGTCGTCCAGGAAAACTAGCGGGCAGCAAGCTGCACTCCCTTAAAATCTGCCAATAGGTTTTTGCGGACTGCCCTTCATACCCCATAAGTTGGCTACGCCAGTCGCTACGAGGCCCCAATCCCAGCTTTTTTACGGCGTCGGTATACCTTGCGAGCGAGAGAGCGCCATCATCGATAGTCTGTTTCACTACCGGATCACGGGCGCTGTATTTGCCGAAATATTTCAGGACGCCTCGCTGGTTTTTGATTTTCCCAATGATCATCTGCTTGCAGAGGGAGAGCTGATTCTCTGGTTGCCCCAGATACTCAAACTGCTTTTGCCGAATCCGGACAACGGCATGTTGTTGTGAGCCTTGCAGACAGACAATCCCCCTTGGTCGCCAGTCCAAAACAAAGAGTTTGATACCCCTCAATGCGCAGGCCGTTATCAGATTGCTGGAGATGCTAACACCTCCCTTGGCCACGCTGATGGTTTTGATTCGGCTAAGAGGATATTCCTGTATACAGTGGCCTTTTTCGCTCACTGTGAGGCGGGCACTGGTGACACCCAGTGCCTGGCCATATTCCGAAATAGTTATATGCATTCCGGTTCGCCTTGTTCATAGGCTTGTTGCAATGCTTTGTTAGCCTTTGAACTTGCAAAATATTCAATAAGAACTGTTTTTCCTAAACGCAGAAACCTTGCTTTGTGTTTGTTTGGTTTCTTTGTTTCAGTCCGAGGCTTTGGTAACAATGGGCATGAAAATATATCAAAACCAGCTAACTGCACATTAGGAATTTCCATGGGCAACTCCCAGCTAGACTTATATTTTGAACCACTTGCTGCATTGATCTTTTTGATAAACTGACTTTCCAACATCTCAAATCGAATGTAAGGTCGACCTACTGTTCCAGGTGCACATGCAACCTTAATGACCCCATTCGGCAAAGCATCTGCTAAAGCACATAAGCTACGCCACTCATCAAAATATGTGATGCTTTGAGGATTCTTTTCTAGTGAACGATTAAGGCTATGTAGATTTTTGCTTTTAGCAAAGTGAGGTATTTCAACAACCTTATTCCATTGGGTTTTGCCATCAATTTTTGCGAAGCCCGCCGCCCCAAAATCACCTACTGACATTCTTTGCCAGACCGAAGCTCCTTCAGGTGTATGTCGCCGAACTCTATAGCTGCCCTCTGATATTTTTAATGGTAACGAATAGACCTTTCTAGTCTTCTTGTGTTGGTGGTCTTCGTTATGGATGGAAGGAAATAACGAGCTGCCAAAGTTGCGCCAGAAGTTATTAGGCAGCGTTTGTTTGGTGCCTAGAAAATTTTTCAACTCATCAGTATCACAAAGTTCTACCCACGCTTGCTTGAAGGGTAGAGTAAGATCCTTTTTCTCAATACGGGCAACAGTGCGGGGGAAAATAGGTCTGTTATTTTTATGGGTTTCAAAAATAAAGAACTTGTCGGCCAGAATATCCTCATCCTTTTTGAAGGTCTTTTTATCCTTATTATAGATATGTGCATCAATCTTCTTTTTCTGGACACAATAAAGTAAGGCTTCAATCGCGAGACAGTTGTCATTATGTGTGGGGGACTGACCAAACTCATGCAGGTAGGCAAAGGCTTTTTGCCGATTTATATTTAAAATCTGCCTTTGGCCTAAAGCCAAACTTTCCTGTAACTCCGCAAGGGTGGAGGGCAGCTCGTGAGAATCCTTGCAGACCAGAACGGGCCGCAGCAAAGCGTAGAGATTGTCGGCGTGATCAAGGACTTTGGCACTGTTGGGCAAGGTAAAGCCAACCCGCAATTCGTCATTCATAACCAGCAGAGGCAGGAATCTTTCACCATAGAGGCCGGCTTTGAAGAGTGGTGAGCTTGCCGGGGCATCTTTACGGTAGAGTGGTTTTTTCCGCAAAATTTGAATATCAATCGTCTCTGGCAACAGCCCCTTCAACCATTCGGCTTGGGTGGTGGTATCCACGGGGGCTAAAGACAGACTGCGAGCAATTGCGGGCTCCATCAACAAACTGCCACTGACCAGTGCTGCATCAATCGCGTGGCTGGCCACGGGTTGGGGTGATTGCTTCGCCATGGCTGGGAAGCGGGAGGCCAGAACACCTCGGCAGAAGCGGACAGAGTCTGTAGGAACCTTGATGATATCGAATTCAATCGTTGCGCTGGCCCCCTGTCGAATATGATGGATAATCCGCTTGGCCAACCATGCCTGGGTGCCATTCACTTTGGCCTTACGCTGACCTGCCAGCAGTTGTAAGACTTGGTCCCGTAGTCCGGGAACAAACAGAGCGTGGCGGATCATGCGCTGTTCCTGAAGGCCTAGATTATGAAAACCGATCAGTTCACCTTTGGTCAGGAAGGGGGTTACAGCATCCTGGACAGCCTGGGCGATCTGCTGCCTGTTTGTGCTGCCGAACTGGCTAGTGAGATAGCGATCATCAAGCTCTGCCAGAGTGTAGAGTTGATCTCTCTTTTGCTGATTACCTCGACTGCTAACAAAAATCAGGTTGGCTTCGCTGTTGAAGATTGCTCCGGTTCGTTTCTGGGTGTAGGAACGAGGGATAATATGGTCGAATTCCCCATACCGGCCTAGATCTTCGCCGGTATAGGCACACATCCCCTTGCTGGCCTTGCAGATGCGTTGCTCTTTATCTTCAAAGCGTATGAAATCACTTTCACAGGACTTTTGGGCATCCTTCTTTTTACGGGTGTTTTTCTTGATCGTTTGCAGGTCTTCAGCGAACTGGAAACGGTTCTCCTCAATCAGGATTGGAACCCTTACTTTGGCACTCGTCATCTCGTGGCTTTCAATTTGTTTGAGTTTTCGTTTGGCAATAGAATAAGCCTGTTTTTCCAGAATTCGGCTGAGCATGCCATCAAATGGACGGATGCTGTCTGCGCTCAGGACACTGGCGCGTGCGCAGTCCTTCCCATCAACGCTCTGCTCATACTGCATACGCCAGAGGTTTTCGTGGGCGGAGGGTTTGGACACATGGCTAAAGCCTGAAGGGTCGGACTCCAGCAGGTTATAGATTTGTGCCAGGGAGAAGGGATTGGCGAAGCGTGCGCTATTTTCTGCAGCAAGCCCCAGCCCTTGAGCGATAAAACGAGCTACGTCTGGCAGAGCAGCTTCAAGGGCAAGCAGTTTTTTGGCCTCTGGTAGAAGCTTTTCTTCCGTATCCCCAGCTTTGATTCTGGCCTGTAGTTGTCGGTAAGAACGAATTGTCTCTTTCAGCCCGTTGCCAAAGTCTTTTTGTGCCTCAGCAGCAAATTTACACCAGCCTTTTGGTGTGCGAGCCCCTTTGATAACGCCTCGTTGGGACCACTGTTGCTTGAGCGACTGGATATGCTCCTGCCCATGACTGCCAAGGTCACCGACTATTCGACCAAGCAAGGTGGGCAGCTGTCGAGCTTTGCGCTGGGGTGTCCTGTTCAGGCAGAGAAGTAAGGAATCTTCTTCTACCCATAAACCCTGCCGTGCTTCATTAATCTGCAGGTAATAAGGACGGGCAATGCTCTGTATAAACGGTTCAGCATGCTGGTTGAGTCGCAGACGCAGATTCTCACTGGCAACCTTCAGCTGGTTGCCTCTATCGGGCCTTCCCATTGCCAAAGCTCTGATTTTGTATAGATCAAGACCTGATGTGCGATCCAGCATCCGTTGAAGAAGAATGCAATCCTGATCCAAGGCTGCGTCCATGTGAGCAATGGTAGAAGCATGGTCGCTATCCAGCTCGGGATGGGCTGCGACAAGGCGCTTTACAATTTCTCGCCAGAGCGGGTAAGCCTTATTCAAGGCAACAGGGTTTAAAAACAGGGTTTTATCTTTCGGTGGTCGCCGGTTGTTCTGATCTTCATAAGGGGGAATGGTTAACTCAGGCTGAACCGTTAGCATCAGCTTGAATACGCTTCCGCCCTTTTTCTTGAATTTGATCAGCTCATGCCAGCGGCTTTTTGTCTGTTCATCACAGTGCCAGGATTTGATCCAACGCCAGAACTGCTTGCTGAAATGATCTTCACGCCAGGCGTCAGTCTGTCCGTTTTGCGGTTTAGCGTTTTGATCATTGAAGTAGCGCCTGAGTACACGCAGTTGCAGATTGCTGATATGGCCAACAAGGTTGGCGAATTGATCGGGGGTAATGCCAGAGTTTGTTTGGAATAAACTCGCCAAACGTCCATGTTGCTCAAGGATAATATCGGCTGCGATATTGCGCAGGTATTTACGACGATGAAGATGTCCTTCCTCACTGGCGTTAATGCTGGTTTCAAGGAAATGAATAATATGTTTATGGGTGGCTTCGATAGATTTTTTTTCTTCTTTCCATATCTCAGGAAGCGTTTTCAAAAACTCTCGAGTTCTTCCAAGTCTTTGTAAAGCCAAGCGGCATTCTGCAGCATTTTCAGCCAGAGCCTGCAACCATTCCTCAAGGCCCTCATAGCCAGCGATATCCGGTAGCACGCTCTCAAAGACAGATAGATCACAGAACTCAATTTCAATAAGACTATCATCATCAAATCTGTTAAAACCCCGGCGGTTAATCAGCCCAAATAAAAATTCGCGATTCTTTACCGGCCATTGCCAGACATCCTGATCAAAGCAGTCTTTCAAGATAACTATAAGTAGGCGACGGGCTAGATCTTGGCGCTTGTAATTGCGGGACTGATGCCTTTTTTGGGTGCGGCCAACTTGAGATAACTGAAGGTTATCATCATCCATTACCAGCACACAGCCCGTGTTTTGTACACTCCCCCTGGGATCCTCACCTTCGAGATAGTGCATGTTATGGATGCCAGTGTATTTGGCACCAAAATCAATCGATATTGGGGAAATGTATCTCATTGCTCATACCTCAAGGAATCGTAAGGGATTCCAAATTATTATCGTTATTACGTAGGGCAAATTAGTTTTGTAACCATAGATCCCCCCATACACAAACCTGATAGATAGTCTTTTCTGGAGAAAAGCATACCGCTATCACGCTTTTGAACTATAAAGTCTGCCTATGTGGAACTTTTCCTATATTACATACTTTCAATCGCCACTCGAATGAGATGAACGCAATCATTAACAGTCTCAGGCTTTGTTGTATAAATTGAACGTCTTAAGGCAACCCTGTGCCAATTAATCTACATGCAGCGAAATAATCAAAAGTCGCGATAAGCGAAGCAGCTTTACAGGAGTATCTGGTGCCCTCTAGATTGGACATACTGACACCTGCAAATACTCAACAATTTTCAGATAGATTGGCATTGGTGGATAAATAGATCGTTAATTGAAGTAAGCTCTGGTCTGCCGAAAGTTATGAGCAGAGACATCCCTCTTGCACGGTGACAGCGGATCACGTACCGTCATCCGCCTTTGTTGACTAGCTACCCATACGAACACCCCATGCAGAACTCCGGCCAACTACAGCCCGCCCCTCTGAGTCGTCGCCTTTCCGTGGCCCCGATGATGGACTGGACTGACCGTCACTGCCGCTACTTCCTGCGTCAGATTTCACACAGCACGCTGCTTTACAGTGAGATGGTGACCACCGGTGCCCTTATCCATGGTGACCGGGAGCGTTTCCTGCAGTACAACCCGGAGGAACATCCGCTGGCGCTGCAACTGGGTGGCAGTGATCCTGCTGAGCTGGCCCAGTGCAGCAAAATGGCGGAAGAATGGGGCTACGATGAGGTCAACCTCAATGTCGGCTGCCCGAGTGACCGGGTTCAGAATGGTCGGATTGGTGCCTGTCTGATGAAAGAACCGGCTCTGGTCGCAGACTGCATGAAAGCCATGCAGGATGCCGTCTCTATCCCGGCTACTATCAAGCATCGTATCGGAGTTAACGGCCATGAGAGCTGGCAGGAGCTGGTTGACTTTGTTGGCCAGATTGCCGATATCGGCTGCAAAACCTTTGTCGTCCATGCCCGCATCGCTATTCTGGAAGGTCTGAGCCCCAAGGAAAACCGGGAAATTCCGCCACTGAAATATGATTGGGTCTATAAACTGAAGCAGACCTTCCCGGAACTGGAAATCATCCTGAACGGTGGCGTGATGACGCTGGATGAAACCGAACAGCACCTGCAACACGTGGACGGTGTCATGATTGGTCGGGAGGCCTATAACAATCCATGGATCCTCGCGGATGCTGATCAGCGCATATTTGGCGGTTCGGCCAATTCACAAACGCGCCACGATGTGATTGAAAAGATGATACCCTATGTGCAACAGCATATTGCTGACCACGACAAGCACACTTTGAGCCATGTTTCCCGCCATATGCTGGGGCTGTTTAACGGTATGCCGGGAGCCCGGCGCTTTCGTCGACTTTTGAGCGAAAACGCCTACAAACCCGAGGCCATGGCAGAGCTTCTTCGCGAAGCCAGTGCTTTTTGCGTGGTCGAGTAGGCCGATTCAGGATTGATACATGAGTAACCAGCTCGAACAGCTCAAGAAATACACAACAGTTGTTGCCGACACCGGAGATATCGAGGCGATTCGCCGCTATCAGCCGGAAGATGCGACCACCAACCCAACACTGTTGCTCAAGGCAGCCTCGCTGCCGACCTATAGCCACCTGTTGCAGGAAGCAATCACCTATGGAAAGGTGCACGGCCGTGGCAACACCGACATGCTCCACAACGCCACTGATAAATTTGCCGTCCTGATTGGCCGGGAAATTCTTCAGCTGATCCCGGGTCGTGTATCCACAGAAGTGGATGCCCGCCTGTCGTTCAGCTCCCGTGGCACCTTTGATAAGGCTCTGCGCCTGATTGATCTTTATGAACAATCCGGCATCAGCAAGGACCGGGTTCTGATCAAGATCGCCTCCACCTGGGAAGGCATCAAGGCAGCTGAAAAGCTGGAACGCCAGGGCATTCAGACCAACCTGACCCTGCTGTTCGGCTTTGCCCAGGCTTCTGCCTGTGCCGACGCCGGTGTCTACCTGATCTCCCCGTTTGTTGGCCGTATTCTGGACTGGTACAAGAAGAGCACCGGGCGTGACTATGCACCGCATGAAGATCCAGGTGTTGAATCCGTGACCCAGATCTTTAACTACTACAAGTCCCGTAACTACAACACCGTTGTTATGGGTGCCAGCTTCCGCAATACCGGTGAGATTCTCGAATTGGCCGGCTGTGACCGTCTGACCATCAGCCCGGCCCTGCTGGAAGAACTGGAACAGAGCAATGATCCGGTGATCCAGAAACTGGATGCCAGTAACCCACAGCCGGTTGTTGATGGTCACTCTCTGGCAGAAACAGCATTCCGCTGGGATATGAACCAGGATGCCATGAGTACCGAGAAGCTGGCAGAAGGTATCCGTAACTTCGCCGCAGATCAGGTGGCTCTGGAGCAGACTCTGGCGGCACTGGCGAAAGCCTGATAGCTCTTTAACTTGAAGAGCAATCCATAAAAAATGCCGCGCAATTTGAAATAAATTGTGCGGCATTTTTTTGTAGGTTTGTTTTTGGTTCAGCTGGCCTTACGGCCCTTTTCCAGCTGCTGCACCAGATCTTCAAACTCCAGGCGGTTACGATCGTTCATATCCATCAGGGTTTTATGGGCACAAAGCACCTTGTCCATCACATCCTGATCGGTACTTTCTTCACAGCAGGGAAGGTCATGGAGAACAACCGGATCACGCCCCTCTTCCGCTTCTGTGACAATCACAAAAACCTGATCGAAACCCATGGTAATCAACACCCGGTTAATATCTTCATTGGTGGACAAGATCGTAGGCACAAAACCAAGAAGGCTGCGGGACTGCAGCGACAGGCGAGCCAACAGCCCAAGCGATGTACTGTCGATACACTGGGCGTCACTCAGGTCGATAATCACCGACTCTATGCCATCATGACCCAGTATGGCTTCCAGCTTTTTGTCGAGAGCTGAACATAGCGTCAGCCTGACATCACCGATAAATTTGAGAATAAATGCGCCGTTTGCTTCGGCGTACTGAATTTTTCCTGAACTCATCCAGCGTTTCCGCCCAACACCAGCAAGGCAATATCGTCCGGTGCTTCCCGCAAAGAGTTGACGTTCAACCCGGACATAACCGCATCTGCTGAGTCAGCTTGCTCGTTAATGACTGATAACAGGTACTGTTCTTTTTCTTTCAGAGTTTCCTGAGGCAACACCTCAAGAATGCCATCTGAGAAGATAGTTAATGTAAACGGACCGGACAAGTCAATGGTTATGTCGGTGTAGTCCACATCGGGGAACAGCCCTACCGGCAACCCCCGGTCTTCAAGATACCGGGATTGCCCTCCCATAGACAGTATGGGCTGGGGAAAGTGCCCGCCAACGGAATAGGTCAGCTGATTGGTGCGGGTATCCACGACCCCGCCAAAGACGGTGACATGCTTACCCAATTCGCTGGCCAGTAAATTTTTATTAATGGCTGACAGCACCACGGAAGGCCGGGCCAGCCGATCCATGTCACCCGCCTGAAACTCCTGCAGCAGCGACAGCGACATATGCTTCAGCAGAACCGTAACAAAGGCAGAAGAGGCACCATGCCCGGAAACATCCGCCAGATAGAAACCAAAGCTGTGTTCATTAATGGCGAAGTAATCAACAAAATCACCACTCAGGTAGAGTGATGGCCAGATCTTGTAATCGATGAAATAGTTGCCCATAAGAAAGGGCTGCGGAGGGAGCATCTTCAGCTGAACCTGACGACCAGCCTTCTGGTCTTCCCGGAGAACATCCAGACTTTCCCGCAATGAGGCGATGGCATCTTCCAGGCTTTCACGGTAGATCTGGTTCTGACGCACCAGCTCAGCATTATCCAGCGCCCGGTTGACCGCATGCTCAAGCACTTCCAGATCAACAATCGGCTTAATGATGTAATCACTGGCACCAAGACGCAGGGCTTCAACCACATCGGCCATCACCCCGGCACCGGACACCACAATAAAGGGAGTATCCGGAGACTCTTCACGAACCCGGCGCAGCACGCCCAGTCCATCCAGACGGGGCATACGCAGATCGCAGAGAATCAGATCCGGCGTGTGCTGCTGGAAGACTTCCAGGCCATGCTCACCATTTTCAGCTTCCAGCACCTCAAAGCCACTGTCCTGCAAATAGGCCACAATGCTGTCACGAACTATCGCGTCATCATCAATCACCAGCAACTGACTGTTGGCTTTGCTCATAAATCTGCTGTTCCGTTAACTTTCACAGACCTTACTCCCCCAAAAGGCTGCCTGCAACCGGCAGCAAGTGAAGGCCAGAAACGAAAGAAGGGCAACCAAGTGCCCTTCTGATCTTTCCTGTGAGAATTTTAGAAATCATCCCGCGGCGCTTCGCCGGTAATCAGGAAAGCGCGACGCTGCAGATAGGCATCACGAATAAAGGTGTATTTGTCACCGACAACCAGTCCTTCCTTATCCAGCAAATCAGCCCGGAAGTTCACGGTATCAGTCACCTGCAACCAGGTTTTATCATGACTTGGCGTTACATAAGTCACAGGGTCCGCGGCAGAATCCGGCAGCAGACCAGCCGTTGAACGCACGGTACGAGGGCCAAGCACCGGCAACACCACGTAAGGACCGGACGGCACATGCCAGCGGGCCAGAGTCATGCCAAAGTCGTTGTACTTGTGATCCATGCCCACAGCGGTACCCACATCCACCATGCCCAGCATACCGACAGTGCTGTTCACCAGAAAGCGACCGGTCGAGACACCGGCCTCTTTCAGCTCAAACTGCAGCAGAGAGTTGGCAACATTACGAATCTCACCGAGGTTCTGGAAGAAATTGGTTACCAGCCCCTGAACCGGCTTGGGAGTGACGGTATCGTAGCCTTTGGCCACAGGCTTCAGCACCCAGGTATCCAGCGTATCGTTAAAAGCAAAAGTGGCACGATTCACCTTTTCCCAAGGATCGTCGTAAGACACAACATCTTCACTGGCCTGTACTGAGGCGCCAGCGGCAACCAGCATAAAGCATCCCGCTCCCAGCCAGCCACGTAAATTGTTCAGCATACTTAACCTCTCCACAGACCGTTTTCTCGAACAATAATATCGTCCTGATATCTCCGAATTATACCGACAAAGCCCTCTGCGGACAGTTTTTCATGCCAGACTGCCTCAAATTCCTACAATTGCCCGCACAAAGACACCATTTGACACTTCTTTGACGAAATCAGACATGTGCGTAGAAATTCTTATCCTTGAGAGTTGGTCTATATATGAGGGCGCACTGAAACAAACGTACAGATAAAGCAGATGAGTATATTTAGCGGCTGGCGATTCCTACCTTACCTATTCACCCCATTATTTTTCTTTCCCCTTTGGGCTCAGTCACAACTGACAACCTTCCAGCGTTACAAGGTCACCCAGAGCCAAAGTACAGCAAACAGCACCGCCACCAGCCTCCTGCAGCAATATGTAAGACCGTCCGGCACACAACAGCCTGCAACCGTCGTTCATGGGGGAGTCGATACGGAAAATCTTGCTGCTCAGCTGGCGACACTGGTCATGGAACTTAAAAACAGCAAAGGTAACAGGTTCAACTTACAACCCGTGGGGACTATCCATTCTGATACAACTCCACTATCGCAGGCAGGAGCAAATACCCTGCCGGTTCAGGCAGAGCCTGCTGTATCCCTTACTCCCGAGGAAAGCGTCAACCTAAAACTGGAACGCATTACGCTTTACCATCCAGGCAAAGATCCCAGTCTTAAGCCAGACTGGTTCAGCTCTCCAGATCTAACCGTTCAAATGGTACGCTCATCTGGTGGGTTTTCGGGATCATCCACCTCTGCCCCCGACCATAAGCTGTATGTTGAGCATGGCAAGGATTATGCGACTGCGGATAGAAAATACCGTCAGTACATGCAGGTCAGTGAATCTTTGCCGCACCTGACCACAACAACCAGCGATCAATCACTGACCTTTGATAAGCTCAGACTCAGCCATCTTGCAGGATCAGCAGCCACACTGGCCATGACTGACGATAAAACCAAAACCGCTTACCACAGGCTGACCGAGTTCTCGGGAGACTGGTCCAAGCACCTACATGCCATAGGTCTGATCAATGACTGGCTTACCTCCGATACGCCAGTCTCACAAATATCCCTGCTGTTTTTAAGCGAACCTACCGCAGAGTTGCTTGATACGGTAACAGTTGGTGAAGGCACCGGACACATCACCGCCGACGCTCATGAACTGTTTAAGACCAAACTGACCTTTCTGGGGCTGGAATACATCTATGCCACTCAAAATGCAGAGGCAGGAGCCTCGGCATCACAAGCTCAGGAAGTTTATTGGGATATAGAAAAATCAGTGCAAGAGAAACTGTTCGCAGAGGTGAATAATGTCGAACTCACCCAAAAGCGCAGTCGCGCGCTGACCAAAAATGCCGAGATGATGCGTAAAGCCCGCGTGGAAAGAGGATCCCAGAAGCATCGCTTTGATAGACAACATGATCTTGCCAGTGCAATAAAAGCCAGGCTTCAGACGGATTCAGAGGAAAGCAATGGCCTAGCTGACACGGTCAGTCAGTTTGCACTGACCAAAACACCCACACCATCCCCCAGAACATCTCCGGGGGAGAACAGAAAGCACAGGCCTGCTCCAGTACAGTCTTCGCTGATACCTCCTCCCGCCCATCCGGGAGTTCAGTCTCACTCTTCGTCACTACAGGTGCCCAAGCAAAGATAAACTGTCAGCTCAACGGTTGTTCCATGGAAATGCTCAGCATATCCAGCACCGAGATAATGCCGATCAATCTTTTATCTTCTGTCACCAGAACACGATGAATATGAGCCCGCACCATGGCATCGGCAATCTTGCTTAGAGGCATACTGGCATCCACGCTGAATGCTACCGGCGTCATAATATCTGCAACCATGGCCGTTTGATCAATATCTTCATGGAACATACTCATCTCGTCAGCAGACAGTGGGCTATCCTGCAGACCAATACCCAGCTCACGGCTGTATAAGGCACGCTGGTTGGTATCGAGAATACCGTTAGCGGTGTGATGAACAATATCAGTCGCGCTGACCACGCCACATAGCAGGCCGGACTCATCAACGACAGGCGCGCCGGAAATATCGTGATCAGTCAGAAAAGATGACAGCTGCTCCACACTCCAGTCCAACGGCACGGTATAGACCTTACGGGTCATAACATCTCCGGCGGTCAGATTGTGCCAGACAGGGTTATGGGGGTGATGGGCAAGACCTGATGAGGCAGGAACAAGAGAGGCATCAGGAGTAACTGTTTGCATGATTATAAACTCCTCAGGAAAGCACTCACCGGGAGCCATAAAATTATTTGCGTTGTCCCGGATAACGTAACAACCAGTTACGTATTAACCAGTATGCCCAACGCAAAACAGGCTTTATTGATACGCATCAATAAAGCCTGTTGGAATGTGCTGCCAAACCGATAGCCGGTATCAGGCCGTGGAGTCTTCACCAATTCGGCTGGCTACGGCACTCTTCTGGCCTTTGTATTTGGCGTTATCACGTTTGTTGTAGGGCTTCTCACAAGGGCTGCTCAGGGTTTCAAAGTTAATGGCACCAATCTGCATTCCCGGCCGCAGAGCGAGAGGCAATTTGCCGCCATTGAAGAACTCCAGAACAATCTGCCCACTCCAGCCCGGGTCAATCCGGTGTGCCGTTACGTGCACCATCAACCCCAAACGCGCCAGGGAAGAACGCCCGTCCAGCCAGCCCACCAGATCATCCGGCAGAGTAATGGACTCCTGGGTAACAGCCAGCGCCAGCTCACCGGGGTGAAGGAAAAAAGCATCGCCCTTATCGAGAATAATCTCGGTACTCATAATCGAGTTCAGGGTGCCTTCAATCGCTTCCCGGTTGCCGGAAAGATCCACATAAGGAGCCACATGGTCATTAAAAACCCGGAAGCTGTTACCCAGGGTCAGATCCAGACTGACACCGGAGATATGATCATTGCCGGGCCGTGGGTCTACCACGATTTTGCCGCTATCCAGAGCCGCTTTAATATCGCGATCACTCAGTCGCATAGTATCCCTCGCCCCAGAGTCAGACCGGGGCAGGGAAATCTGAGCAACCCCGGTCAGCCCTGGTGATTGTCAGTCGTCAGATATTGTTATGGTCGGGGCCGGAGCTGAGTCCCGGTT
The DNA here is from genome assembly GCF_900174585.1 of Parendozoicomonas haliclonae. Lineage (GTDB taxonomy): Bacteria > Pseudomonadota > Gammaproteobacteria > Pseudomonadales > Endozoicomonadaceae > Sansalvadorimonas > Sansalvadorimonas haliclonae. Next base: position 317,606 of record NZ_FWPT01000003.1, read on the forward strand.
CCGGGCAGCCAGCTGAGCAGCGGTACGACGGGCCATATCCAGATACAACTGGGTTTCTGCAGAGTCTTTCGCAGAATCCCCCTTAAAGGCTGCTACCGTTGGCAGGCCGGCATCGGCATGCTGACGGATAGACATAGAAAGAGGCAGAGCACCCAGCAACGGTGTCTTGTATTCATCCGCCATACGACTGCCGCCGCCTTCACCGAACAGATGCTCGGAGTGGCCACAGTTGCTGCACACGTGCACAGCCATGTTCTCAACCACACCCAGAACCGGCACATTAACCTTATTGAACATTTCGATACCCTTGCGGGCATCCAACAATGCCAGATCCTGCGGCGTAGTCACAATCACACTGCCAGCGACTGGTACTTTCTGAGCCAGAGTCAGCTGAATATCACCGGTACCCGGAGGCATATCCACCACCAGGTAATCCAGTTCACCCCACAGGGTCTGGTTCAGCATCTGCAGCAGAGCACCACTGGCCATAGGGCCACGCCATACGACCGGGGTCTGTTCCGTCACCAGGAACGCCATACTGTTGGCCTGAAGACCCAGCGCTTCAACCGGCTTGAAATACTGCTGACCGCCGACTTCGTCCACACCCGGACGTTCGCCATCTTCCACACCCAGCATCTTGCCAATGCTTGGGCCATAGATATCCGCATCCAGGATACCAACGCGAGCACCCTCGGCCGACAGTGCCAGGGCCAGGTTCACTGCAGTAGTGGACTTACCTACACCGCCCTTACCGGAAGCCACAGCGACAATATTCTTGACCGCTTTCAGGCCCGGCTCATCACTTTGCCGCGGTGCCGGAGCCACCTGAGTTGTAAAGGTCACAGCAACCGGTGCCGGTCCGGTCAGCGTTTTCAGCTTGTCCTGAACCAGACGCACCAGCTGCTCCTGACCACCATCGCAGGCGTACTGGAGAGCCAGTGTCAGCCACAGGCCATCATCGGTAATATTCAGAGACTCAATCTCCGCTACCTTCAGCAGTGAGTCTTCCAGCCAGGGATCCTGGAGTTCACGCAGCGCAGCGACAACACTGTCTCGGGAACAAATAGCCATCGTCGTAATTACATCCTGATCAGACATTGTTCATAAGGCGTTTAAAACACTACAGGTCTGACAGGGTCTTCAGAAATTCAGCCCGACCACCGTCCGGATTGATTCCATGCTCGACCATGTCATGACGTAACTTTTGCTCTGCTGCCATATCGGCCTGACGCTGGGCATCACGGCGGGCATGGTTTTCCAGCCCCTTATGAATGCCATCATCCAGGTTTTCACCCGCCATCAGGCGGTTGCAGAGAATCTCGTAGTTTCGCTCGAAGATCGGGTAAACCACAGTTTGCGGCTCACCTTCCAATAACTGCCAGCCGGTTTCCCGCGCTGCAAGATAGACAGCAATATGGCTCCAGAAACCTTCGCGGGTGCGGTTCGTGGCACCGCAGGCTTCATAATAGGCCTGCAGCGGGTCTTTAAGACCAAGATCTTCGTAACGATGGGTAGAAGAGAGTCGGCGCAGCTCACTCAGGCTGGGCAGGAACTTGCTCTCTTTGATAGCCCGGATGGCGGCTTTCTTGATCTGCTGCGGATGCAGATCAGCCAAACCTTTGGCCCAAAGGCTGCGTGCCCGATCCCGGGTATCCTGGGTAGGAAAGGCATTAATAAACTGCTGTGGAAAGGCATCCCGCATCAGCATAAAGACAAAGTTCACCGCATCCAGCACATCGGCCTTGCTGGCCTGCTGGTTTTGCGGCTGGGCATGCTGACCGTCTCCGGCATCAGTCAAAGTCGAAGTCGTACCGGTCGGCCCAGCTGCGGTCTGTAAGTTCCTGAGTTGTTGGCTGGCTACGTGCTGTCCTTTCTTCACCTTGACCCTGACCTCTCTCCCTCTGCCACTGATAGATAACATGCTTCACGAAGCGATAGTCCCACGCCTTGCGGGCTTCTCCCGTGCTCAGCCAGTACATTTTAAAGTCTTCCAGCTGTTTGTGCGCATATTCCTGGGGAATCCCTTCATGCTGCTGCAGCTTCTGAAAACACCAACCCGCAGGCTGATAGTTTTCGGGCAGCGGGGTGACCCGGGCCTGCGCCGGGACGTTGGCCCGCTCGCGGGTTCGGGCCAGAATATTCTGTTGCATTCGGGCCGGCATACCACGCAGCCCCTGATTCGGTGCCGCTTCAGCAGGCACTTGCGCAGGCATTCTTTGTGGAACAGCCTGGGCGGCGGCCTGACGTTGCTGTTCCTGTTGCGCCTGCTGCTGGCGCAGGTCATTCTGAAGCTGCTGACGAGCCGATTCCATCATTTGACGATGGCTGTTTAATTCATCCTGCTTTTTGCTGAGCTGGTTCTGGTGCTCCTGCAGCTCAGCCCGCTGCTCGGCCAGCTGTTGCTCCAGCTGACGAATAAAAGCTGAGGTTTGCTCTACCGCATGGGTCAGGCCTTCTACAGTTTCCGAGAGCTGGCCTTCCTGCTGTTCCAGACCTGCGACACGCTGTCGGCTGGCCTGAATATCGGGCAGTGGTGCGTAGTCTGCACGCAGATCAGTCGACACCTGTTCAACAGGTGCTGACGGCTGATTCAGGAACGCCGGCTCACCACGATCCTGCACCGGCTCCGCACGAAAACCGTCAGACTCCAGCTCCCACAGAGCTTTGCCCTCACGGTTAATTCGGCGATTCCAGCTGTAAGAATCTCGGTCACCCATAAACATTCCCGGCCTGCACCACGCATCAGAAGAAAAATTAGAAACAGTATTCTTTAGTTTACTGCTTATCGGACACAGTAAGCCACCCGTATTTGCCTCGAGACTCCCGCCAAATCTTCCACTGTCGTTTACCGGCAGGCATTGCGGGTTGAACGCGCCTATCACGGCAACTAACCAGCCTGTTATCAGGCAACGGTTTTGTCACGAACCTTTGCCGAATGTAACGCTCTGAAGAATGATCCCGCCACGGTAGACCAAGATATGTTCAAACAACCAGGGACAGACGATAAAGACGGAGAGAACACCATGACCAGATTAAAGAATATTGCCCTTGGACTGACAACGGTCCTGGCGTTAACGACCCAGACGACACAGGCAAGCTTTAACATAGAAGACGCCGATACCCATCCTCAGGCACTGGAGCTGAACAGTGAATTGCATCGCCTGGATCCTGTCCGGCTGATCAATCTTGGCATGAAGATCTCCACTTCTGAGGGGAGGACCGCACAACTGGAAATTAACAAGGTGCGTGCCGGCCTGCCAGGATACTTTCAATGCGCAAAGGAAAAAGGTGATGCTGGCCTGCTGGATTATCTTTTCCACCAGCAATTTGTTGACTGCAGTATTTATCTGAATCCCGATCATCATCTAGATGCTGCACGCTATATGCTGAGCTCTGCACTTAGAAACAAAATGAGCGTGACCGATGCCCAAATGCTGAAGATATCCCCTAGTAGATACAGCCAAAAATATCAGTCTGCGCTCGCCTTCCTGAAGCCTGGATACAAAACCCAGCTGGCTCTTGACGAGGGCCCGGTACAACTGGAAACCACACTAACAAATCTTCTGGAGTTCGGTGCCTCCACACCCTACTTCTTTGTGGAGCTGATTTTTAACGACCAAAACATCCGAAAAGAAACCTCTATTTTTCACTATTTGATCCGCTATCAGAATGGTTCTCTCGAGGTTTACAGCCCGAATCTGCCTGGTGTTTACAAGATGACGCCTGCCACCTTCCATCAGCAGTTTATTAAGGAACTGCACGACAAATGGCTGGGCACTCCGGTTCACAGCCTGGCCATTAGTCCTGTTAACTCGTAACTATCTCCCGCCATCGGGCTGGTACCAGCCAGCCCGATCAGCAAACCCTAATCATTTACAGCACCTACCTACTGCAAATATGCTTGCTTCTGGCCGATAAAAATCCTGCAAACAAAATATACAGGGAACACATAAGTGCTGATCAGCAATATCGAAATCGTCCCCGGCAAAAAAATCGTCAAACATCTGGGCATGGTGCAGGGCAATACCGTCCGAGCCAAGCATGCCGGTAAGGATATTCTTGCGGGACTGAAAAACATCGTTGGCGGTGAGCTCAAGGCCTATACCGAGCTGCTGACCGAAGCCCGGGAAGAAGCCACCCAGCGTATGGTGCAACAGGCTGAAGCTATTGGCGCCAATGCAATCATCAACGTTCGCTTTTCGACTTCATCGGTGGCCGCCGGCGCAGCAGAGCTGTTTGTTTACGGCACCGCTGTCGTTCTTGAATAACCCGCCTCGCACTGATGACCGGAGCCGGTTATGTATGATCTGATTATTTTTCTGGTGTTGCTGACCATCGGCTTCACCTTTGGCCGTATTGCCGAGAAACGACACTTTCAGTCCATTATCGAACGGGAAGAAGAGCTGCGGGACATTCTGACCTTCAGCGAACGTCTGCCACCACCGGGTTTCTCATCCGCCCGGACTGAACTGGTCAGTGGTAATGTGGTGATATCCATCGACTACTTCAAACGGATTGCCGCCGGCCTGCGCGGGATTCTCGGCGGACGGGTGACCGCCTACGAAACCTTGCTGGAGCGGGCGCGCCGGGAAGCCATTCTGCGTATGAAAGAAGAAGCTCGGGTCTTTGAAGCGACCCATATCGTCAATGTGAAGCTGGAAACCGCTTCTATTACCAAAGGTCAGCACAACCAGACGGGCTGTGTGGAAGTCTATGCCTACGGCACCGCCCTCACGCCCATAAAGCAAGAGCCAGAGAAGAGCTGACCCGTGAGTTATAGCAATCCGAAAATCCCTGAAGGCATTAATGTGACCGACGAACATCCCCTTAAGGATTTCGCCGCCATGCTGCTGGGAATCGGACTGGCTCTGGCTGCCATTATTTTTGTCCTGACCCTGCTGGCCGGTTATCTGGTGCGCTATGTGCCGTTCAGCTTTGAGCAGCAACTGGCCGAGCGCTTTTCAGAGCAGCTGCCGGCCAGTGAGAACTCACCGGAACACCAACAGCGCCAGGAATACCTTCAGAAACTGGGCGATAAGCTTGCCCGGGCGCAACAGCTTCCGGAAGAGATGACGATCACTGTCCACTATCTGGAAGACGACACGGTTAATGCCTTTGCCACGCTGGGCGGACATATCTTTATTTTCAAAGGGCTGCTTGATCGCATGCCCAGTGAAAATGCTCTGGCTATGGTGATGGCCCATGAGATTGCCCATATTAAGCATCGGGACCCCATGGTCAGCCTTGGCCGCGGACTGACAGTCTCTCTGGCTGCACTCAGCCTGCTGGGTGCCGGTGATGGCTCTCTGGCCCAGAGTTTGGTCGGCCAAATCAGTCTGCTAACCACCCTGAGCTTCAGCCGGGGTATGGAAGAAGATGCCGATCAGGAAGCCCTGCAGACTCTGGCCCGCCATTATGGCCACACCCACCATGCCGACACTCTGTTCCGCATCCTGCAGGACGAAAACCAGAGTCAGGATGTGCCTGCCTTTTTCAGCACACATCCCCTGAACGAAGAACGTATCAAAGCCATACAGCAATATCAGTCTGAGCAATCCCCAAAGTCCTTAGAGACTGTGCCTTTACCCGCGTGGGCAAAACCAGAGTAAACGACTCATTTTTCGGGACTCTTTACAGGCAAATCCTGGTCAGCCCGATTTCCAGTTTCCTTTGATCCCTTTATAATGGAGGATTGAATTTTTATCGGCCCGATCAAATATCGGTCCGCATCCCGACCGGAGACGTTGTTCCCACATGTCTAACCACACATCTGCGTCAGCACGCAAAATCCTGGTTACCAGCGCCCTGCCTTACGCCAATGGCCCTCTGCATATGGGTCACATGGTGGAATATATCCAGACTGATATCTGGAGCCGGTTCCAGAAGATGCGCGGCCACATGTGCACCTACGTCTGCGCAGACGATGCCCACGGCACCGCGATCAGCCTACACGCTGAAAAGCAGGGTATTACTCCGGAAGAGTCCGTTGCCCGTATCCATCAGGATCGTCTGGCCGACTTTGGCGATTTCCATGTGCAGTTTGACAACTACTTCTCCACCCACAGTGAAGAGAACCGTGAGCTCTGCTCCGAGATCTACCTGAAGTTGAAAGAACGTGGCCATATTGCCAGCCGCTCTATCGTTCAGGCTTATGATCCTGAGAAGAAGATGTTTCTGGCCGACCGTTACATCAAGGGTGAGTGCCCGAAGTGTGGCGCCAAGGATCAGTACGGTGACAACTGTGAAGTCTGCTCCGCCACCTACAGCCCAACCGACCTGAAGAACCCGTACTCCACCATCTCCGGTGCGACGCCGATCGAGAAAGAGTCCGAGCACTTCTTCTTTAAGCTGACTGATTTCCAGGAGTTTCTGCAGGGCTGGACCCGCAGCGGCACCATCAAGGATGAGATCGCCAACAAGCTGGCCGAGTGGCTGGATACCGGCCTGCAGGATTGGGATATCTCCCGTGATGCGCCTTACTTTGGTTTTGAGATTCCGGGTGAGCCAGGCAAGTTCTTCTACGTGTGGCTGGACGCGCCTATCGGCTACATGGCCTCTTTCAAGAACCTGTGTGATCGTACTGAAGGTCTGAACTTCGACGAATACTGGAAGAAAGACTCCACCGCTGAAGTGCACCACTTTATCGGTAAGGACATCGTCAACTTCCACTGCCTGTTCTGGCCAGCCATGCTGCACGGTACCGACTACCGCACCCCGACCAAGGTGAGCGTACACGGTTACCTGACCATCAATGGCGAGAAGATGTCCAAATCCCGTGGCACCTTCATCACCGCCCGGACCTATCTGGATCATCTGGATCCGGAATACCTGCGTTATTACTACGCCGCCAAACTGTCCAGCCGGGTTGATGATCTGGACCTGAACACCACTGACTTTATCCAGCGCGTAAACAGCGATCTGGTGGGCAAAGTCGTCAACATCGCCAGCCGTAACGCCGGCTTTATTGCCAAGCGTTTCGACGGCAAGCTGTCTGAAACTGACTGCGCGCCTGAACTGACCAAAGCCTTTATGGATGCGTCTGAAACCATCGCCAACGCTTACGAAGAGCGTGAGTTCGGCAAGGCCATGCGTGAAATCATGGCACTGGCTGACAAAGCCAATGCCTGGATCGACGACGTGAAGCCATGGGTTGTTGCCAAGGAAGAAGGCAAGGACAAGGAGCTGCACGATATCTGCTCCACCGGTATTAACCTGTTCCGCCTGCTGACCATCTACCTGAAGCCGGTTCTGCCAGCCATGGCCGAGAAAGCCGCCGCCTTCCTGAACGTGGGCGAGCTGGAGTGGGAACACAGCCAGCACCTGCTGTTCAACCATGGCGTTAACAAGTTCAAGCCACTGATGACCCGCGTTGAGCAAGCCAAGGTGGATGCCATGATGGAAGATTCTCAAAAGCTGGCTGCAGCCATGAAAGCTGCCTCGCCTGCCAAGGAAGGAGACAAGCCTGTGTCTGAAGATAACGCACTCGCAGAACCGATTGCCGACACCATCGAGTTTGGCGACTTTGCCAAGGTCGATCTGCGTATCGCCAAGATCGTAAATGCTGAATTCGTGGAAGGTGCCGACAAGCTGCTGCGCCTGACTCTGGATATCGGCGAAGGCAAGACCCGCAATGTGTTCTCCGGCATCCGTGCGGCTTACGCGCCGGAAGCGCTGGTGGGTAAGCACACGGTGATGGTCGCCAACCTGGCGGCTCGCAAGATGAAGTTCGGCATCAGCGAAGGCATGGTTCTGGCAGCCGGCCCTGGCGGTTCCGATCTGTGGATTCTTGAGCCACACGACGGTGCCAAGCCTGGTATGCGCGTAATGTAATCAGCCATCGTTGCTGATCAACAGAAACCCGAGCGGAGCGATCCTCTCGGGTTTTTCTTTTTAGTCACCCCTCTTCTATAAAGAGTGATTGACCTGTCTACAACTTCATACTTTATAGTGCGCGCCTATAAGCTTTGATGACTCTAACTGTAGAGCTGTGACTATCTTGAAAAACTCCGTTATGAAGATCAGACTGGAATCCCCTGCCGATATCAGCGCTATTGAAACGCTGACCTATCAGGCCTTTGAAAACCACCCACACCATGAGCCCGGTGCCAAGCCTACCGAACACCTGATCGTTAATCGCCTCAGGGAGAGCGGTAACCTGACACTGTCGCTGATTGCGGAGGATGAAACCGGTGTCGTCGGACATATTGCTTTTTCACCGGTAGCTATCGCTGGAAAATCATCCAAATGGTTGGGGCTTGGTCCGGTGTCGGTTATACCGAATCGCCAGAAAGAAGGCATTGGCAGCCAACTGATCAACGAAGGGCTGGCACAGCTGAAAGAAGCCGGAGTCGAAGGCATTGTCCTGTTAGGCGAACCGGACTATTACCAGCGTTTTGGGTTTGCTCAGGATGAACGCCTGACACTGGCTGGCGTTCCCCCAGAATATTTCTTAATCAAGCCACTGGCCGTTGAACCGGACGCAATCCCATCCGGTGAAGTGACCTACGACCCGGCCTTTTTTGAGTAAGACCAGCTGAGCTGATAAACGACAGCGAAGAGATCAATATCATGCTGCCGGTCATATACGAGCGCTGATCGGCCGATGGTATAATTTCCCGGCAATTGTCCAACGAAAACCCGACAGGTGTGCACCTCTCGGGTTTGTTTATTTCCCCTGTCTTTTGAGATTGGCACCATGGATAAGTTAGCCCAGCAGTTGTCATTTATTCTGGAACTGGATCGCCTGAAAGCGGTTCAACGCCAGACTCGGGTCAAGCCCGATAACGGCCGGCAGGAAAACAGTGCCGAGCACAGCTGGCATATTGCCCTTGTTGCCCAGGTTCTGCAGGAATATGCCGAAGAGCCGATCAATATCAACCGCATTATTGGCATGCTGTTGATTCACGATATTGTCGAGATTGATGCCGGGGATATGTTTGCCTATGCCGAGCAAGGCAGCCATAAAGAGCAGGAACAAAAGGAGCTGGCCGCCATTGACCGGATCTTTGGTCTGTTACCGGAGATGCAATACCATTTTTACAAAAACCTGTGGCTGGAGTTTGAGCAGGCAGAATCTGCCGATGCCCGCTTTGCCAAAGCCATGGACCGCATCCTGCCGGTTATGCAGAACATGGCCGACAATGGCGGCACCTGGGCTCGCCACGGAGTCACCCGTTCGCAGGCGCTTAAGCGAAACGAATACCTCAAAGTCAGCGCGCCAAAACTGTGGAATTATGTGGTCAGTCAGATCGACCTTTGCGTCGCTAATGGCTGGCTGAAGGACGAGTAAACCCACCCGCAGTCAGCATGACTGTCAGACTGGTTATGGTTTTCCTGACGAAGGGCTCCAGAATGATTTGATTCACTGGAGCCTTCGTTATGATCCAATTTACTTGTTCCTGGTATACCCTTCCGCCGCCGACCATCAAAGAAGCAGACGGCAAGGTATCCATCCAGGCCGACCGATGGTTGACCTATACGCCGCACCCGGACAACTGGGAAGAACAGCGTGTACAGGTAAGAACCACAGTTCATTGCCAGGCTCTCTCCCGGCAGTCCGCAGACAAGATGCAAGGAATTCTGGCTCACTGCTTTGAAGCGCTTTGGGATCACAACGCCATGCCTCCCCTGGCGGCTGGCACCTTTGGCATGGTCAAGCAGGTGCCTTGCGAAGGCCTGGTATTCAAAGTCAATCACGACCCTCTTGATTACGACAATGCGATCAATGAGGGCAAGACCCAGTTTGCACTCAACCATAAAGCCCTAATGCCTTGCCTGGGTTATGTACTGGCACCCGACGTCCAACGCTGCCTGCTGTTCTATCCCATGGCACACTGCACACTGGCCCAGCGAATAAACAGTATCCCTGAAGTTCCTTTTGTCTGGCTGCACCGGCTGGAAACCTTTGTCGGGATTACCGAAGGGGTTCAGTATCTGCACAACAACAATCTGGTGCACAACGATTTGCACTATCCCAATGTCATGCTGACCGAGCGTGGGCACCCGCTGATTTCCGATTTCGGAGCCATGGCACTACAGGGCACACCTAACGACAATGTCACACCATCTAGTGAAAAGTTCATAGCACAGTTTAATGGCTTACCCGTTAAGCGAGAGCTGACCAGCAATCACCTGCATCTGCCACCGGAGTTTTACACCGGCCCAACGCTGGAATACACGGCTGATATATTTATGCTCGGCGTGCTGTTAACGGGACTGCTGGAAGGCACGCTGTGTGAGCTCGCCTGGACTAACCATCCAGACTGCAAGTTCAATAACTGCCCCGCCGAATGCCGACACTTCCTGTGGCCAGCCCCCCAAAGGCGACAAAAGCTCCGCTGCTATCCGGGCCATAGAAAGATTCGCGTAGATTCGGACTTGCATGTGCAGTATCCGGAAAATGCCTTAAAAGCCAGAGAGCTGGCCAGCCACTGCCTGAAAGTCTCTCCGCAGGAAAGACCGAGTTCAGCCATGGCTGTCGGTCAGGTTGTCGAGGAGATTCTGATCAGTGAACAGCCCAGCCACCAGCTGTTTTATCGGGATAAACTCCGCCCGGCTCCAGTCTGGGTTTAAGGGGCTCCGGGATAGTTCAGATAGGTATTCAGATACCGGCTTTTGGCATACCAGACAAAGTTCTCATTCAACACCGAGAAGTAGATATAACTGGCTTTGCTGCCAGCGACTTTTTCAAACGTTCCGGAGCGTAGATCAACCTTAATAAGATCGCTTTTATGGCTATTGCCACTTCCCACCGTTCCGGAAGCAAAGGCAAACATCCCGCCGGGCGCGACTTTCATCTCGCTCAAATAACCAAAACCACTGTTGACCGTTAATATTGTTTTGCCAGAGCTAACATCAATGACAAACAGCGTGCCTTCCGAGGTGGCAGCAACAATCTGTTCACTATTGAAAGACAGGTGCTTAACACTATCGCCCTGAGCCCCAAGGTTGATCGTCTTTTTATAAAGTGCAGCGACCTGATGTGCATTGGGGCGCGAAAAACTAAGCAGATGTATATCACCATCCCAGGTACCTATGGCAATAAGCGGCTGGTCTGGACTTTGCTCAATACGAACAACAGCAGCATCGGCATTCCAGACCGGATACACCTTGCCAGTCGTCACATCATAAACATGCACATCTTCGCGTCGGCTCAGCCAGAGCAGATCGCCCTCCGGACTGAAACTTTCCACCATATAATCATCCAGCCGCGCCAACTCTTTACCATTGGTGGCATCACTGATCACCACAACCCGGGGCTTGCCACGGTGACCATAAGAACCTGAAGCTACGAGTGTGCGCTCACGGTTAACGACTACCCGATCAACCGCATTCTGGTGAGCCTTATTTTCTACCAGAACATGGCCACGACCAGGATCCATAAAATGCACACGGCCATAATCATCCCCAAATATCAGCAGACCATTCGCGGAATGCACCAGATTATTGGGACTTATTTTCTTTTCCTTTCTTGTTTTGCCAAATACCGGCCGGAATGATGCCAATCCTTCAGGAGCAACAGACAGCCACCAGGCCTGTATTCGTTTGGCTTTTAAAATGCCCTTCTGTTTTCTGTCCTGTGCTGAATAACATTCCGCCATCGGGTCTGCGGAACTGCTATCCAGTTCACCAGCAGCCAGTTGTGCCTGACAAAGGTTATCTCGCACCTCCAGCCACTGCTGGTATTCCTGCTCAAGCACTTTGCGCTGCTCGTTGGAGACAAAAGACAGCAACAGCTGCTGCTCCTCAAGAAGAGCCTGCGATACTGGAACTACAGGTTTGGAATCTCTGGAACAACCGCTAACCAGTCCAAGTACGATAAAACCGATCAGGAAGGCTCTCATGGCTCAGCCCTCCCCAAACACATCATCAAACCCAGGTTTCGTACAGGCTTTTCGCTGTGCTTCAACCGTGTCGAGCCGGCGCTGGAGTTCTTGCCTGGTTTCCGTATCAAACAACATGGTGGGCAAAGTGAGAAAGCTGGCACTGTAGGTACCGAATGTACCTCCGAAGACAGTCAGACCGGTATCACGCTCGATACCAGCCAGATCATCCAATCCACTGCGCCCTTCACAGTGGAAACGTCCATTCATGCAACTGCAGCTCGGCACAATCCGATAATTACCCACCCGTGTTTTCAATGCCAGCAAAGGCACATCACCATCCAGATCCCCGGTGACCGTACTGCCTTTGGCATGGCTGCCAAAAATAACTGCACGAATATCCGCCTTGCCGGGGTTAACGATATGCCAGCTGACCGGCCCGTAGGAACTCAACAGTAACACCACGGGTTTCTGGTGATTGATAACAGACACTGTGGTGGTTAAATCGGCGGACTTACTTTCATACAGGGCAGCATAAAGAATACTGGCATCCCCAGCATTCAACCCTTTAAGCACACGTCCAATGTCTTTGATATCGTGCTTTTGCACCAGCGCCTGCCGGGTAAACGAGAACTCGGTTGTGTGCCAGTTATTGATGTACTCAATTTCTATGAGGTGCTCGCCGGCAGTAAAGGTGAAAGGAATAGATTGATCACTGCCACCTTCATAGACCACAGCCTTATTAATAATCAGACGAACTTTCGCCCAGCTCAGTGAAAGCTCAAGGGTTTGAGCCGTGTCACGATCAAAGGCCACACGACCTACCCAATAGGCGGCAAAGGTTTCAGAAGGAATACCAAAGCCCTTGTCGTAAGGAAAGTTCAGAGCGATCTTGCCGACTTCTGCTTCCTGTGCAGGACGGTCAGGTTTGGTACTTTCAAAATAAAACGCCTTAAAACTGTCAAGGGGTGCTTCACCGCCAGGGTTTAAGCGATCGCCCCAGGTTTTCAGCTTCGGTTTTGCCGGTACAGAAACGCTGACTGCAGGAATTCTGTCGGACAGAACCTTGATTCGCTCGTCGGTAAATTCGATAACACACAGCGCCTTGCCATAATCGCTGGCCAGCTGTTTCTGCCAGTCGCTGCGCTGCATCAACGCACTATCTAGCTGACAATAGGTGTTACGCCGCTTTAGCCAGTCTCGCTGATCCTTTCTTAACGCGGCATGCTGAGTCGATTCGGAAAGATCCTTCAGGGTTGAATAGACATTATTAAGCTGTTCATCGCTGTTTCGCAGACGCTCACCAATGGAGCCAATCAGTGCACTTTCACTGTTCTCACTGCCCTGAACCAACGGCACCACAAAACTCAACGCCAACAGCAACCGACCTAAATAACAGGGAGCCTGTTTAATCAACCTGACCACAACACATCCTTTGTCGTTTTTATTAAGCATGGAATTAAAATTATAGTGCCGGGATTATATGACAGTTCATGCCTTTGATGAGCAAGTGTTTGGCTTGCCTGAGAACCGGTTCTCTGTTGTCATTGGCGTACCGATCCACATAGATGAGAGAACCATGCTCGACAAATACTTCCCCTATATTATTGCCGCCGTCTGTATTGTCGGCTTTCTGATCTATCAGCAGCGCCAGAACACGGCTCATGCTGCCGAAGTGGGTCCTCGCGTCGAGCAGGAGCAGGCGTGGATGGCGGAAAACAAAAACAAGGATGGGGTCAAGACCACCGATTCCGGTCTTCAATACCTGATCCTGAACGAAGGTGATGGCCAAACTTACCCATCCGCCAAAGATAAAGTGCGTGTGCACTATCAGGGTACTCTAATTAACGGCACCGAGTTCGACAGCTCTTACCGCCGTGGTGAGCCGATCTCTTTTGGCTTGAATCAGGTGATTGCAGGCTGGACGGAAGGGTTGCAGTTGATGTCAGTGGGCTCCAAGGCTCGCTTATTTATTCCACCTGAGCTGGCTTATGGCGCTCGTGCCATGGGCAAGATCCCGGCCCATTCCACGCTGGTTTTTGAAGTTGAATTGCTGGGTATTGAGTGACACTGAAAAAGAGTGCTTTGGGGTTAATGACTTTGAAGCACTCTCGGACCTTTCCACTGGCCTCCGCAAGATTTACGAAAACACTGCACTCCTCCCCGGCCACCAAAGGCTTACTGGGAAAGCTGCGAAGCCGGCTGAATTATTAACCTCTTAAAATATCAGCAGAAATATCGGCTATCTCCTGCAGAATATCTGAGCATAACCACCAGTGTGTCTGTTCTTCCTCATGAAGCCCCTTGAACCGGGCGAGCGGCTCCTTTATCCGTCCGGGCAACTGTGCCCAGTGTCTCTCCTGAAAGCGACTCAGGGTTGTCGAGATTTCTCCCAGACGTGTTGCATACCCATTAAACAAAAGTATGCCGACTTCACTGAATCCATGCACAGTATCCATACGCCTGTGTAAGGTTTTTAATGCTTTCCCATCCTGAATATTTTCGGGGACTAAATTATCGCGCTGCTCCCCCAGATGTAACAGCAACAGATTCATAAAGTCACTCAATGGCTGCGTGGTGTTACGCAGTGCTGGCGCCATATAGAGAAACAAATGCCCAAGATGTTCGTTCAAAAAAAATGCTCGACCGAAATGCTCGGTAGAGCGAACCTCCTGACACTCCATGGCAATCTCTTTAACCCCCAGCAACAATGCTGCTCGGTAACCGGCGAAGATGTCTTTCTGCTCAGGCGAAGGTGAGTGATCCGAAGGCAGAAGGTCATCCGGAACCAGATTATGCAAACCAAAATCCAACATATCCAAGGCATCCGGATCATGATCCTCCTGCAACTCACCCACCTTAATGGCCCGCACCACTTCCCGCTGGGTTTTGGCCATAGCTGTTTCCAGAAACCGTTGTCGGGAACGCCCTACTTGCTCCATAGCGGCCTTGCTTAAGCGTGCACTGTCGCCAAGTGCATCCATAACAGCCTGGCTGCGTTCTTTTACCTTACATCCGTAACGATCAAGCCGCGCTCTTATGGCGGGCTTGATCAATTGATAAAATTTGACGGCCTGTTCCAGCACAGGATCACTCAGAAGCTCCAGATCCAAAGTATCCAGTCCTTCCAGAAAACTGTTAATCTGCAAGTGTTCCCGCCAGACAGTATCGGGATCTGCCTTCGCAGTCACAGGCTGTACCAGCCGAGACTGCGATGTTTTTTTTGCGGGGGTTATAGAACCACCTGCTTTTTTTTCTCCCTTTTCCTTTTTTCCCTTCCCCTTTCCTTTTCTTTTTCCACGCGCCTGCTTCCGACGTGGACATTCTTCAAGAGCCGGTAAATTTGGAAGCTCGGATGGTAAGGGCGGCAAATCTGGCAACTCTGAGGATGGTAAGAGCGGCCTGACCAGTGGCGGATTTGATGGCCCGGCTGCGACAGCGATCCAATAGGGCAATGGCGTTTGAGCAAGGTATCCCTGAATCTGCAGATTAAACCGTTCATCACCCGGATATTCCGGATACACATCCTGCCCCCGACAAAGCAAAGGTATACGCATCACATTCTCGGCGGGCGACAAATGCATGTGATTGATACGCACAGCCACACAGCTGCCCCCTTTAGCGGCAGGGAGTTTAATAAAGCGGGTTTCCTGAATATCCAGAGTAAGGTGGGGGTAACAGTAACCAGCGGGTATGATCAGCGCATGACGGAGAGAGCTGACATAGAAAGGCACCTTCTGCCCAGGCTGTTTCTCCAATCCGGCAGTCCAGGCTGCTTTGGGAATGTAGCAATAACCCCGTTCATAAAGATAGGTTTTTCGACCTTTAGATTTCCCAGGTATCGTTGCCTCACAAGGTGGCTCACCAACAACTACCTGCTTTTTCGTATCCTGGGCTATAGCTGAGGCCTGCACACGGAGCTCCCGGTTAAAAGCTTGTCAAATTGCGATAGAACACGAACGAAATCACTAACCGAGGTGTTAGTTGTGGTGAATGATGCAGCTCAGTGAATCTGGGAATCCCTCATTATTTCTTCAGCAATATCCGCGATCCCCCTGAGAATGTCTGAACATAAGGGCCAGTGCGCCGGCACTTTTTCATCCAGCATTGCCAGCCGCTCCAAAGGTTCTTTTATTCTTTCAGGCAACCGGACCCAGTGAGCATGTTGAAAGCCGCTCAAGACGGTTGATATTGCCCCCAGCTGCGTAGCGTAATCATTAAATAACTGTATGCTGGTTTCACTCACCCCATGCACCTCTTCCATACTGTTATGCAGGGCCTTTAACGCCACACTGTCTTTGATAATATCCGGTCTTAAAGCGTCTTGTTTTCTCATAAGGTGCCCCTGTAATCGGGCCATAAAGACTTCAAGCGGCCGAACGCTGCTCTTCAGCGAGGGCGTCATAAAGGCAAGCAGAAGGCCAACATGTTTACTCAAAAAATAAGCTCGACCAAAATGCTCCGCACTACGGATTTCCTGACACCGCATAGCAAGGTCTTTCACTCCCAGCAGCAGTGCCGCCCTATAGCCGTCAAAAGCCTCCACGTGACTGGGTAAAGGTGCCTGGCTGTCCGGCAGAAGATCCTCCGGAAGCAGGTTATGCAGCTCAAAGTCGAACATATCCAGCGTATCAGCGTCATACGGCTCCCGTAACTCACCAACCTGGATAGCCCTCACAACTTCCCGGCGAGTCTTGGCCATGGCCGTTTCCATAAAGCGATGACGAGAACGGCCGTCCCGGGTCAAAGCCGTTTTGCTTAAACGGACACTATCACCGAGCGCATCCATAACCGCTTTGCTGCGCGTTTCGACCTTATTGCCATAATCATCAAGCCGCAGATCAATGGTCGGTTTTATCATCTGATAAAAATGAACGGCCTGCTGTAAAACCGAATCATCCAGGATGTCCAGATTCAAGGTGTCCAGCCCTTTCATAAAATTGCTGACTTTAAGCTTTTCTCGCCACACTGTATCCGGATCAACCGGAACCGGCAGGCAACCCCCAGGCCGGCCCGGTGATGCGCCTTTGGGAGGCTTTACTCTGGCACGAGCTTGATGGCCTTTTTTCTTTTGCCCTTTTCCTTTCCCTTTGCCTCTTGCCGATTTCAGCAGCGTTGGAGCAGAACCAGAATCTGGCGAACCCGGCAGGGGCAAAAGCTTTGTTTGCAGAACTTCGGGGGGAAACTTATGTGTCACGGGGGGTATTAGCTGATAGGGCAAGGGAGTTCTTCCCAGATAAGCCTGAATCTCATGGCAAATAGCTTCCGGCACAGGATATTCCGGGATGATGTCCAGACCATGGCAGACAAACGCAATGCGCGGGAAGTTTTCCGCCGGTGACAAATGCATATGATTGATCCGGACAGCCACACATTCCCCACCTTGACTGGCAGGGCGGGCGATAAAACGGGTCTCCTGAATATCCAGTGTCAAATGCGGGTAGCCATATCCGGCCGGAACAATCAGTGCATGGCGCAGAGAACTGACATGGAAAGGTATCTTTTGCCCCGGACGTTTTTCCAGACAATGTCTCCAAGTCTCTTTGGGGATATAGCAATACCCTAAATTATAAGAATAGGTTTTCCGGCTTTTCTCTTTAACGGGCTGTGGGGCTGACACAGGCTCATCCCGACAGGGAGAACCTTTGCCTGAAAAAGTCTGGATTGCCCCTGATGATTGCACCGCAAGCACCCTGCTGAAAACCAGCCAGCGTGGATAATCATGCAAATAAAATCACTGACCGAGGTGTTAGGGCCTGGGGGTTAATGACTTTGAGGCACTCTTGGCCCTTTAAACCAGATCTTGTGTAACTGCCGCATAACCATCTCACCTTGAATAGCGGTCAACCGCTTACTCGCATCCGGCTCAAAAACAGCGTAGAGAACTTCTTTGAGGGTTTCCTCATAGATGGCCGCCTGCTCTCTGGTCAGATAGCCATCCACAATTTCATCAATGCCCTGATGGATGTTGGCGCGTAGCTGGCTTTGTTCCTCTTCCGTGAGCAACTTAAACGGCTTATTACCATGGCTGTAATCATGGAAGCGCCCCAGAAACTCACTTTTGGGATCAAGCAAAACATCCGGGTTCATCATCGTTAATAGCGATAACCCGGCGGCCCAAATATCAGAAGCCGGCTGCGGGTTTTCAAAATCCGCATGAAAGGGTTTCAGCTCCTTGGAGCCAGCCACACGGTCTGAAGGTTTCAGCGCTTTTCCATCAATCCCTACGGAGGCAAAGCCCTTATGGGACGTGGTTTCGCCAAAGTCCGCCAGCAACAACTTGCCATCCTTGATCAATAGATTGGCCGGCTTAATATCCTGATGAGTCAGGGAGAAACTGGCAAGACAGGACAGGCCGGCAAACAAACCACGCCCATAATCCAGTACCTTATCTAGTGGGAGAGGGCCTGATTCCAGCTGCTTTTCGAGACTCCCTTCAGCGCGTCCCAGATAAATTAACGGCTCTCCGGACTTGCTCACACCGGCACCCAGGAAAGGGACAATATGAGACAGGCCTGGATGATTGCCACCCAGCTTATTCAGCCCAGCCAGCACCCCCACTTCCCGCATAATCCCGTTGGCATCCGGGTACATTACCTGACCACTGACGGGATCGAGAAGCAGGCAATAACTGCGCTTGGCCACTGCGGGCACGCCATCAACCGTGCAGGCTTCTACACAACCATTGGAGCCGCTCGCCAGACAGCGGGGCAGCAAACGGGCCTGATCACGGGAAGAGATAGGCTTACCCAGCCGCTGGTCAGACTCAACACTGGATGCCGTTCCGGTAAACACGGTATTGGTACCAAAATCGGTCAACTGGCAGCGTATCCCACCATCAATATGTTTGGGGATCACCAGCCTCTTCTTGTGCCAGTCAAAGACGGGCAGCTCTTCGAGAACCGAGACATTGCGATCCAGCACGGCTGCGGAGGGCTTACGGACCGAAGCCGTCTCTTTCTGGTTAATCTGTGGAGCCGGCTGTGCGGTGGCCTCAACCTTTTTGCCTGCAGACTGCCCAGTCACAGGCTGGCTTTGGTTCTTTTTACGACGGGAGAACAGAGCGGCAATGCTCCAACCCTTGCTGCTCTCGCCGGAAACACCCTTTCTGGTTGGCATATCCCACCCTCGGTTCCTTCAAGGGATTATCGTCTTCACCACAAGGATCATTATGGTTCCATCCCGGTTTTGTCACAGTTCTGACATATAACTTTCACACTGAGGTAACAGAGGCTGCTTATGTTGGTCATCACTCTGTCATAAAAACCCGAACGAACTAGGAGCCTGCCATGCGTAGCACACTGAAGACACTGACCCTCTCTGCCCTTGCTGTAGCCACTCTGGCCGGCTGCCAGTCCATGATGGATGACCAGACAGCAAAGGCCCCGGCAGCCCCAAAAGCCAAGGCGGTTGCTGCCCAAATCAATAATGATGATCTGTATGAAGTGGCCCACGAAGGCCGTTACTACGTCTTTGATGATATGGCGGTGTACAAGGACTTTATCGCTAACGGTGAAACGCCTTACCGCAAGGTCTACATCGGTGAAGGCCCGGACAATCAGACTCTGGTTTTCGGCCTGACCAGCAAAGACAAAAAGAAGACCTCCGGTATCGGCAGCATTGATCTGTACAAAGGCCAGCAGCAGGCCGCTGAGAAGTTTTACGGTGAGATGCGCAATGAAGATGGTCGTCTGTATGTATTCAGCACCCTGGCCGATATGGAAGCGGTCCGCCAGACGGGCGAAGCCGCCTATCGCTTCACCCAGATTGGTGCCGGCCCAAATGGCGAGACTGTGGTCTTCGTTCTGAACAAAACCAACAAAAAGAAAAAGCCTGTTGCCCTGATGGCGGAGTTTGCCGCCCGCAATCAATAATTCTGAACAGACTTTGTCTGCTCTCAAAAGCAGCCTCCCCGGCTGCTTTTTTTATGCCTGATTGTCAGCCTGCCTAACCAGCCGTACAGCCCGACTAACCGCTCGGGAATAGGCTCTGTCCACCATGGTCAGTATCCATAACGAAGCTTTGTTGTTTACAGAGCAATTTTTCTTTCAGGACAGTCTTTATCAGGGAGATACCGGCTATGAACAGCTTACTGAATTTCTCACACCTTCCCGGTGGCAACGATCTATTTGGTGGTTTAGATATGGATATAGGCGTACCACCCTGCCTTGGCTGTGAGAACCCAGACTGCCTGAGTTGCCTTATGACTTCTCTGCCCGTAGAAGGGCTGGCCCAACCAGTACCCGGCATGTCTCTGCCACCTTCACAGACATCAATTATGGATCGTGGCGTTACCTCCGTTTACTCGCCGACGAGCCCGATAATGGGCAACGGTGGTATGTCCATGCCTTTAAACAACACAGCAGCCGGTCTTCTAAGGGAACCGACCGAATATGGCAATCAAGACGGCATGCCGATGATGTATAACAATGGATCCCCGGGCTCTTCGGATTCGGGTCTGGGCATTGAGAGCAGTCCGGATACCATCGGTTTCTTTCAGGATTCCCCCCTCAGCCCAGCACCCTCAATCCCGGCTACAGATACAGGAAAAGTGAAGAAAGCCAAAGGGCGGGCAGATTCCAAACCTTATGGAGATCGGCCATCCAGAAGTAGAAAGAAACAGGGCAAGTCTGCTGCCATAACCAGACCAACGACACACCGGGATTTGGAAACAGAGATTCTGCCACTGCTACTTGCCAAGCTTCCCGAAGGTCAACGTAAGGTAGATACACTCTCTACAATGGAGGTCGATGACTTTAACGCCCTTATTGTTCTCGAAGAGTTCAGCCCAGCAGAAGAGCACGACATCATAGAGCTCCGTCGTCGTGGCAAAAACAAAAATGCCGCTCAGATTGCCCGGACGAAGCAACGAACTGAGCACGAGGAACTGGATGACGAAGTCGCTGCAATGCGAAAAACAAAAAGGCAGTTAGAAAAACAGGTCAAAAGTCTGCAGACAGATGTCGCAACCCACCAGCGGAGCTTCCTTCAGAAAGTAGAGGCGATGTATCAGGAGAATCAACAACTCCGTCAGGAGAACGCGACTCTGAGATCGCAACTCTTGGGAATGAACAATCCAATGGGCTTTCACCAATACTGATTGCACCGTGAAATTAACGGCGATACTCTTTTTCCATGAAGAGGCTCGCCGTTACCACACTGCCCAATACCGAAACCCAGCACAGCCATGAACACCACCAGCTGGTGATTCCGGTGGCCGGTCTGGCTGACTTCACCATTGAAGGGCAGAAAGGCCGGATTACCCACAGTGTCGGCTGCGTGATCCCAAGCCGTGCCGAGCATTCCTTTGCCGGCAAAAGCGGTAATGAGCTGATCCTGCTGAACGTTGATGATGAAGACCTGAACCCGGAAACCCGTACCATGTTTGCCTGCCCGGCCTGGTTCCGGATCGACCGCTCCCTGATGGAGTTGATTCTGCAGGTCAGCCATGAACTGGCACGCTTCCCGGAAGATGAACTGTTAAGCCAGGCCCTATGTGATGGTCTGCTACAAAGTCTGCGCCTGCGCTTTGCCCAAAGCTGGCAACCAGTGGCCAGTGCGACTCTGGCCATGGATCAGATCTGCGAATATATTGCTTCGCATCTTGATAAGCCGCTGCGGGTTCCGGAGCTGGCAGCCATGGCCGGCATGGCGGAAAGCCGATTCTACTCTGCCTTTCGAGGCTTTACCCATCAGACACCCCACCAATATATCCTTGAGCAACGCCTGGCCAGTGCCAGCCATCTGCTGGAAGCGACGAATACCTCCCTTGCCGATATCGCCGAAATCACCGGTTTTAACAACCAGAGCCTGATGACCCGCGCGATGCGGGAAAAGCTCGGCATCACTCCGCTGCAATTACGAAAGCAAAGTCTTCTGGCGCTCGAAAATGAAGTTTTTGCATAAAAACAGAAAGTTTTTTTAAAGATTCTGTGAATCACAAAGCGGTAATGTCCCCACATAACTAACTTTTTAATAACGAATAAATAATAACCAACAGAGGAAGTGGGTATGTTTCAAGCCAGTGACGCGTTCGCTCCCGCTTTTATGCAACAATCCCCTGATACCATCTGGAAAGCCATCTCACCGCTCTACTGCGTTGATGAAGAAGCCTGGCTCCAGCAACTGCTCCCTCAACTGGACGACACCAGTGAACAGCGCACCGCCATCAGCAACCGGGCAACCAGACTGATTCAGGATGTCCGCGCCAGTGATAACGCCATTCATATGATCGACGCGCTGTTGCTGCAATACAGCCTGGATACCCGGGAAGGTATTCTGCTGATGTGTCTGGCCGAAGCCCTGCTGCGAGTGCCGGACAAGGAAACCGCCGACGCTTTGATACGCGACAAAATCAGTGTGGCGGACTGGAATAAGCACCTGAGCCAAAGTGACTCCCTGCTGGTCAATGCTTCCACCTGGGGACTAATGCTGACCGGCAAGGTCGTCACCATGGACAGCAAAGACGATGGTCGTCCGGCCAACGTCATCAGCCGTCTGGTGAACAAGATGGGCGAGCCGGTTATCCGTCAGGCGGTGAATCAGGCCATGAAGATTATGGGCAAGCACTTTGTCCTCGGCCGCACTATTAAAGAAGCCCTTGGTAACGGTCACGACTCCCGTAAACAGGGTTATACCTACTCGTTCGATATGCTCGGTGAAGCGGCATTAACCGCCGATGATGCTGCCAAGTACCATGCCGACTATCTGCAGGCGATTGAAGCTATCGCCGCCGATCCGGAGATTGAAGGTTCTCCCAAGCCGGGCATTTCCATCAAACTTTCAGCACTGCATCCCCGCTATGAGGTTGCCCAGAGCGAACGGGTGATGGACGAACTGCTGGAATCGGTAATGATCCTGATTCGTGCGGCCCGTGCCGGTGATGTGGCCGTCAATATGGATGCCGAGGAGCAGGATCGCCACGAACTGTTTCTGCAGTTGTTTGAGAAGCTCTATCGTCACCCTGACTGTCAGGGCTGGGGCAAGTTTGGTCTGGTGGTTCAGGCTTACGGTAAACGTGCCCTGCCAACCCTGTGCTGGCTCTCAGCCTTGGCAAAAGAGCAAGGCGATATTATTCCGGTTCGTCTGGTCAAAGGCGCCTACTGGGATACAGAGATCAAGCTTTGCCAGCAGAACGGCTACCCGGGTTATCCGGTTTACACCCGCAAAGAGGCGACAGATGTTGCCTATTTAGTCTGTGCCAAATTTATGCTGAGCGATCAGGTCAAGGGGACGCTTTATCCCCAGTTCGCCAGCCATAATGCCCACACTGTGGCCAGCATTCTGACCATGGCCGCAGAGGTGAATAACAGCGAATACGAATTCCAGCGCCTGCACGGAATGGGCGATGCCCTTTACAATCTGGTGCTGGAAGGTGAACAAAAGACCGTGCGCATCTACGCGCCGGTGGGCAGCCATCGTGACCTGCTGCCGTACCTGGTGCGTCGCCTGCTGGAAAATGGTGCCAACTCGTCGTTTGTGCACCGTCTGGTTGATGCCAAGACTCCGGTGGAATCTCTTGTTCACCATCCGGCTGATGTTTTGGCCGGTTATGAACATCTCTCCAACCGCCGGATTGTGCTCCCGCTGGATATTTACGGCGAAGAGCGCCGTAACTCTGCCGGGGTCAATATCGATATTGAATCCATCGTTCATCCATTCCATAACAAAGTACAAGAATTCATGGACAAACAGTGGCACAAAGGCCCGATTATTAACGGCCAGCAGGTAGAAACTTCCGAGTCTTCCGAGATCACCAGCCCTTACGACACCCGTGCCGTTGTTGGCCAGATGCATTGGGCGACAGAGACCGAAATAGATCGGGCGATTGATTCTGCCTCTGCCGCATTCAAAGGCTGGAACCGGACACCGGCGGCTGAGCGTGCCACTAAACTGGTTGCCCTGTCTGACCTACTGGAAAAACATCGTGAAGAGCTGGTCGCGATCTGCCATAGAGAGGCCGGCAAGACTGTACACGATGCGATTGATGAGATTCGTGAAGCTGTGGATTTCTGTCGCTATTACGCCCTGCAGGCCACAGAGAAATTCGGCGCTCCTCTGGTACTGCCTGGACCAACCGGGGAATCCAATGAGTTGCGTCTGACAGGCCGCGGTGTGTTCTTGTGCATCAGTCCATGGAACTTCCCGCTGGCGATCTTCCTTGGTCAGATCACTGCGGCACTGGCAGCGGGTAACACGGTAATTGCCAAGCCTGCTGAACAGACCAGTCTGATAGCTGCCCGCACCATCGAACTGATGCAGGAAGCGGGTATTCCGGGTGACGTTATCCAACTGCTGCCTGGCGACGGTGGACGTATTGGTAATCGACTGGTGTCTGACCCTCGTATTGCCGGTGTCGCCTTTACCGGGTCCACTGAAACTGCCATGGTGATTAACCGGGCTCTGGCCAACCGGGACGGTGCCATTATTCCTCTGATTGCTGAAACCGGCGGTCAGAATGCCATGATTGTTGACTCCACTTCCCTGCCGGAGCAGGTGATTCAGGATGTAGTACTCTCCGCCTTTGGCAGTGCCGGCCAGCGCTGTTCAGCCTGTCGGGTGCTCTATGTGCAGGACGATATTGCCGATCGGGTGTTGGACCTACTGAAGGGTGCCATGGCTGAGCTGGTCATTGGTGATCCGAACCTGCACTCTACTGATGTTGGTCCGGTAATTGATGAACGTGCCCGTGCCGGCCTGCAGGCTCACGTAGATAAGATGAAAACCGAAGCCACGCTGATTGCCGAATGCGAGCTGCCGGAGATGGCCGACAATGGTTACTTTGTTGCCCCGGTGGCCTTTGAGATCCCGGGCATCAAGGTGCTGGGTCGCGAACAGTTTGGCCCTATCCTGCATGTGGTGCGTTATAAGGCCAGCGAGCTGATGGATATTATCGACGATATTAACAGCACTGGTTATGGTCTGACGCTGGGTGTGCACAGCCGTAACGAACGCACCTCAACGTTGATTCAGGAAGAAGTGAATGTCGGTAATGCTTATATCAACCGTAACCAGATTGGCGCGGTGGTAGGAGTACAGCCATTTGGTGGTCAGGGACTGTCCGGTACTGGCCCGAAAGCGGGTGGACCTCACTACCTGTATCGCTTTGCTACCGAACGTACGCTGACTATCAATACGACAGCTGTCGGCGGCAATGCCAGCCTGCTGTCGCTGGGTGGTGAGCACTAACATCTCATACCCTGCGTTACTCTCCCGGCAGGCCACCTATGGCTTGCCGGGGCATTCCCCCCTTGTTACTGTTCTTTATTCAGGTCCTATTCAAACCATTAGATATTAATAAAACCAACATAATTTTCTGACATGTTCTTTTTCCAAAGCATATATTACCTCGTTGTAAAATATGTCGTTCGGGTCACAAGGTTAGGCGTCAGAGCCCAGGCCAGGGAGGCAACAATAATGATGAACAAGAATTCTAATAAACCAACGGCAGCCTATATCGCCGCAAGCTGGGGCGCACTGGCGATAGGTGCTCTGGGGTATCTCATCGGTTTATGGAATGCGCAGATCGAATTTAATGAGAAAGGCTACTACCTGACCGTCTTTCTGTTCGCAGCGTTTTCTGCGGTAACTTTGCAAAAGACCGTTCGCGATCGAGACGAAGGTATTCCGGTCACAACCCTGTTCCTGGGAATGTGCTGGGCGGCTTTATCCATCTCTGTTGCCCTACTGGTTATCGGCCTGTTTAATGCCAACATGCTGCTTAGCGAGAAAGGCTTCTACGGAATGTCGTTTATTCTCTGCCTGTTTGCAGTGATTACCGTGCAGAAAAACACCCGGGATTACACCAATGAATACGGGGAAACGGATTCAGCAGCGTTCCCAACCATTGAAGAAAAGGCCGATAAGGTGCTGGATGTCGCCGATATTCTTTAAAGGGGCACCAGCCACATAAGTTAAAAGCCGGCATTTTGCAGTTGCCGCTGCCAGCCCTCCATCGCGCCCCCATACTGATTCATCGCATCATAAACATCCATGCGCTGGTTGGGGTCAGGGTTCAACATACTCCACAACATCGGCCGAATCGGCCCCAGCTGCTTGGGGTAGTTATCAAGGCAACGCTTGATCGCACCGTTGATCACATCAGGATGCAGACGGTAAGGCATGTTCGGGGGACCAAGCCGCTCATATTCCTGCTTGATAGCCGGATCATCCCACATCGGATTCATCCCGGTCAGAACATTGATCAGTGTCAGGGCCGTACTCCAGCTGTCGTGCAAATTCGCATCAACATAACGGCCGGAATGGGTTTCTGGCGGACAGAAGCCGGCATTAAATATTCCGCTCTGGTCCACACCCTTCGGGCTGATCGGCTGTGACAGACCAAAGTCACTGACTTTGATACCCTCGCCTTTTTTATAAAGAATATTGTCCGGTTTTAAATCCAGATGACCAACACCTTGCTGGTGCATATAACGCACCGCATCCATCAGCTGCAGGCAGCAACGAACACGTTCCGAGTGCACCATGTTATCCATGTGTTTATCAAGCCCGCCATCAGTCAACTCCATCTGCAGCCCGGCAATCTCGTTCTCCTGCACGGAATCGACAAAGACAAAGTCATCATCAATATCATCGATCGGCTGATTATTGTGATCACGGTGGTCGCCAAAGGAGGTGCGCAGATAACCGTCACGATCAACATACATATCCCGTTCCTGTACAACCACAGTATTCCGGGCAATAGGATCACGGCCGGCGTGCAGAATATGTGGGTGGTTCAACTGAGCCATATACTGCCACTCCTGCGCCATCTCGCGGAGCTGTTCGTGTTCAGGGGTTTGACCGGTGGTTTTCGGGTTAGGAATTTTACGTGCCCGCACTTTACCGGGTGCGGTTTCTATCTGGCTGACCAGTCCACCAACGCCCTCCCCCAGTTTGCCCATCTCGCGAACCACGGGCGCGCCACGGATCTGATCCTGACCACTGGTTTCAGCAGCGTCATCACCCTGCATGGCGTGTTGAGCACTGTCTTCCGCAAGCGATGGCTGAACAGGGCCTCGTTCCGGAGTTATAGGTGGAGAAGGCTCAACCTTGGGTGGCGCATCGTAATGTGCCAGAGCCTTCTCCAATGGCTCCAACGCTCTCACACTCTTTCCGCTACTCGACCTTGAGGAGATAGCCGTCAGTGCCCGCATGGTTTCCAGCTGGCTGTACATTTTCCCGACAAAAGCACTGTAGCCTTCATCCAGACTGGCCAGCTGGGTCATTTCCTCTGCCAGATCGGATAACAGCTCTGAATACTCCCCAAAAGACGAACCTTCAGAACTAACAGTGTGAATGAGAGCTTCGCAACGGCTGAGAATATGTTGCTGACGCTGCTCACGAATTTGCTGAACATCAGCGGTCAGAGCATCACGACAGTGTTGCAGTGCCGGACTGGGCGGCCATTTCTCGGAGTGACGCAATAACTGTCCAGCAATAACGGCGCGATCCATCGGTGTTTTCAAACGTGCCAGCGCCTGATTGATGGAACTCATCACACCCTCTGGGTCTGCCTGATTGAAAACCACATCGCCAAGCAGCTGCTGGCACTCCTCCCCAACATAGAGAGCAGAGTCCTTTAACTCCAGCATCGCAAAAGAGAGGGTCAGGGCATCCAGACGGGAATCATCGACGTGAACCGGGCTGACACTGCGTTCATGGAAGCCGCGCATCTGGCAGTAGCGGTTGGCACATTGCTGCAGCTGGTTCAGTTCAGAGCGCAGGTTTCTGGTTTGCTGATCGGAGTGATTCAGGGTCATGACCCGCTTGCCATCCCCGCTCAACCCAACGGTGGTATCACCATCGGGTCGTTCATTCATAATCCGGGTGGATTGCCGTGATAACTCATTGATACGCGCAAATACCCGCGCATCAGCCATGACACCGCGGTTCTCCATGATTCATCCCTGATTCCAGCCTGCCTGCTTAAAAGATTAGGCGCTGATAGCGTCTCCCTCCATCAGACACTGGCCCTGCAGATCGGTAATCCAGAGTCGTCCGTCTTCATACCAACCCACCGACGCCTGAGAACCACCTTTGGGCAGAGTGACAGAGCCGGGGTTGAACAGTGTTATACCCTGATGCTGTTCCAGAACAGGAATATGGGTGTGACCAAAGCAGAACACATCGCCCTTATTTAGATAGGGCAGCTTATCCGGATGCCAGAGATGGCCATGGGTCAGAAACAACTGCCGGTTATCCACCAGCACCAGGGCGTAGTCACCCATCACCGGAACATCAATCAGCATCTGGTCTACTTCACTGTCGCAGTTGCCCCGTACGCAAGTGATGCGCGCGGCATTGGTGTTCAATAATGCTGCAACCGCCTGTGGATCATAGTCTGGAGACAGTGGGTTTCGGGGACCAGGATTTAACAAGTCCCCCAAAACAATAATACGGGTGGCCTGCTCGCGATCAGACAACTTCAGCGCCTGTTCCAGCCCGGACGGGCTGCCATGAATATCTGAGATCAGCATTAACTTCATGCTGGATTACCTGCTCGAAAAAGGCGGAGCATAAATCAGTTGTAACAATTTTTGGAACGACTCTGTGAGAGCTCTGCCATACTCCCCTCCCCGCCAGATCGCGACGAGGGTCTCATGAAACCCCGCAAGCCGTTTCTTGTTCTCGGGATGCTGTGTCTGATGGCATCCTTTGTTGTGCAAGCTCAGCTCACCGCCCTCAATGCCGACGCTTGGCTGGATGTAAACTCCGGTGACCTGATCAAACCGGCACGTATCCTGATCGATGGTTCGTCCATCCGGTCTATTAATGCGCAAGAGATAGTAGATGCCATTGAAATCGATCTACCGGGGTACACCCTCTTACCCGGTCTAATCGACAGCCACACTCACCTTACCCGGGATATTACCCCGGGCTGGCGGGAGCAGCCGGTAAGGGAAAGCGAGGCCGACTGGGCACTGCGCGGTGCACGAAACGCACTGCTGACCTTGAAGGCGGGCTTTACCACCGTTCGGGATCTGGGCTCTTTTCGTTTTGCAGATATCTCCCTGATGAACGCCATCAATAAAGGCTTTGTGCCTGGCCCGGATATGATCACCTGCGGCCATATAATCTGCCGTACCGGAGGACACTGTGACTTTGGCGGTTACGTGCGGGAGATTCTTACGCCCCAGCCGGAGTTTGGTATGGCCGATGGTCGTGAGGAAATTATCAAGGCTGTGCGTCATCAGGTGCGCCGGGGGGCCAAGGTTATCAAGGTTGCGGTCGGCGGCGGAGCAACCTCAGAGGCAGCCTTTAAATCACCGGATATCAGCGATGAAGAGCTGGAAGCTCTGGTCACCGAGGCCCACCGGCACAATCTCAAAGTGGCCGCCCATGCCCATGCGGCCAGCTCGGTGATCGCTGCCGTAAAAGCCGGCGTGGATTCGGTGGAGCATGGCTTTCTGCTGACACCGGAAGCCATTGAACTAATGGTGGAACGCAACACCTGGCTTGTGCCGACGATAGCTCTTCTTAAATTTTTACCCTCGGCCGGCCTGTCGCGAACCGGCGAGAGAAAGGCGGCCGCGCTGGCACCCTACGCCAGAATCAGCCTGACCGAAGCCATTAATGCCGGTGTCCGGGTGGCCTTTGGCACAGATGCCGCCGTGGTTCCCCATGGTCACAATGCGGTGGAGTTTGATGAACTGGTTGAGCTGGGTATGAGCAATCTGGATGCCATACGCACAGCCACTGTCAATGCTGCCGAGCTGCTGGGTCTGCCCGATCGGGGCCAAATTACTCCGGGATACCGGGCCGACATTATTGCCGTCAAAGGCAACCCGCTGGAGGATATCTCGCAACTGCACAGTGTGGAGTTTGTGATGAAGGCCGGTGATATCTACAGCCAACCCTGAATCTGCCTTACTGACAACTTATATAGCCCTGCGCCTTCAGGCCGACATAACACAACAGAACCTGCCTTCACGAGAGTCCTGTTATGTTCAAATCCGGCCTGTATCTTCTGATTCTACTGTTTGCTACCCCATCCTTTGCGGCCAGGGATGGTCAGTACTGTCTGGATAATAAACTGCTGCGGGTGGTGGGCGCGGTACTGCACAATGTTAGCGTCGGTGTGAAGATTTATAACGGCAAGGGCGAACCGGTTCTGACAGCGCCGGAAGGGGGCCCGCTGCACTTTAACTGGACCGCCGCAACATCCTGCTATCCCGCCGAGAAAAATGGTCAGCTAGAGCTGTTTTATCGTGACAGTGAAGGCGAATGGGCCAAGATGCGCACCTACCGGACTGACTGGCTGGATGGCATCGACGTGATTTTCCATAAAGAGAAAAAATGGGTGGCCGGCGAAGGTTACGGCATCAACCTCAAGTTCACCCGCGATGCGGAACAGGACATCAATCCGGAACGCTGGATGACCGAACTCTTTGCCCGGCAGTCCGACCTGCATTTTCGTGACCTTTGCCTGATCGGCAGCCATATCACCGGTTCTTATGGGCAAGGCAAAAAGAGTCTGTTTATCCCCAAAGGGGCACCCGCCGGATTTATTCCATTTCAGCAGTGGGTCAAAAAGCAGAAGACCTTCTTTGAACGCCCGAAAACCTATGTTCTCAGACAGTGGGCACAAACCCAGGATCTTACCGTCGAAGAACAGTTGCAGGCCGGCGTACGTTTTCTGGATATGCAGCTAACCCCGACCTTTTCGCCTTATGCCGAAGACGACTATCTCTCCACCTTTGGCATGTCCGGTGCACGGCTGTCGGCCATGCTGGCGGATATCAATGCCTTCCTGAATACCAACCCTGACGAGCTGTTGGTGCTGAGAGTCAATCTGGTCACGCCCAAAGCCCTCTACTTTTCTGATCTCTACGAGCTTCTGGAAAACACTTTGCAGAAAGAACGTTTGATCAGCCCGGACCAAGGCGTTGATTTTTCAATCGCCGAAATCCTTGAAACTCAGGCACGGATCATCGTGATTGCCGACAGTCTCGGAGAAGCACCAGCCTGGCTGTGGAACAGTAAGGACAATCTGGAAATTTTGGCCGGAAAGGCACCCACGCCTCTTAATGAAACCCGTCTGCGCCGTCTGGATATCACCGGTAACCTTCCTGACCAACCGGGAAAGCTCAACCTTGCGCCAGTTTATCTGGAGCCTGCTCCAGAGGATTACAGCACGCTGCCTCACAAGGTTAACAGTCGCTATGCCCTGAACCGGACTCTGCTGCACACCTCCGGTCTGACTCGTTATGTGGCCAATGCTTTGCGTAGCCAGGGGCTGCCTCTGAATCTGGTTAATCTGGAGTTTGCCGGTGAAAGTGACGTACTGGATGTCTGTCTGGCAGAGATGAAGCGTCCACGCTTACCCGGGAAACCCAAAGCCAAGCCTCAGCCGCCGCCGGTAGAGCCTGAAGTCACTCCTGAACCTGCTCCAGAACCAGCGCCTGAGCCGGAATCGTCCCTACAGCCAAATCCAACGGAAGAGCCGGTAGCCGAACCTTTGGAAGAACCCGTTTCTGAGAGTCGGGAACCCGGGCAGGAAAACCCGGAGCCTGAACAATCCGAATCTCAGCCAGAGGAAAATGCACCGGCAAGTACCGATGCGGATGAACCTCAAAGTCCTGATGTACCGGAAGAAGACAACCTCACAGATACAGACTCTGACAACGACATCTGATCACGCCGCGCGAAACTGCAACTCAGCCAGACGCCGATAAAGAGGTGACTGGCTGAGCAGCTGATCATGGGTGCCACTGGCCACCACTTTCCCCTGATCCATCACCACAATACGGTCAACATGGGCAATCGTTGCCAGACGGTGAGCGATCACCAGTGTGGTGCGCCCTTCCATCAACTGATCCAGTGCCTGTTGAACCTTGTATTCACTCTCAGCATCCAGAGCACTGGTGGCTTCATCCAGCAACAAAATTTTCGGGTCACGCAAAATGGCACGAGCTATCGCCAGCCGCTGCCTTTGCCCACCAGAGATTTTCACACCCTGTTCACCCAGAAGACTGTCATAACCTTCCGGCATCTGGCGGATAAATTCATCGGCATGGGCAGCAATGGCCGCCTGCTCAATCTCTTCATCCGTAGCATCAGGTGCACCATAGCGAAGGTTCTCACGGATGCTGGCACTGAACAGCACCGGCTGTTGTGGAACCAGGGCAAACTGACTGCGCAGCTCATCCAGAGCCAGATCCTTGAGCGGAGCGCCATCAAGCGTAATCAACCCCTGCTCCGGATCCCGGAAGCGCAGCAACAGATCAAACAGGGTGGACTTTCCGGCACCAGATGGCCCGACTAGGGCAATCCGTTCCCCGGCCTTGATATCCAGATCAAGGCCAGACAGGGCCAGAGACTCCGGCCGTGAAGGGTAACGGAAATCAATATTCTGTAGCGACAGCCGCCCCTGAACCTCATTAACGCTATGAGGCTGTGACGGAGACTGAATCTCCGGATCAACCGCCATCAGTTCACGCAAACGGTCTGCAGCTCCGGCAGCCCGTTGCAGCTCACCATACACTTCCGTAACCGCAGCCAGAGAGCCAGCCACAACAATGGCGTAAAACAGGAACGCCGCCAGATCACCACCGGACAAACGCCCAGCCAGCACATCGGTGCCACCGATATAAAGCATCCCGCCGACAGCCCCCAGAACCAGCAGCATGACCAAGGCAATCAACACCGCCCGTTGTCGGATACGTCGCAAGGCCACTTGAAACGCACTTTCGACGCTGCCATTAAAACGTTCCGTCACATGAGGCTCACCATTAAAGGCCTGAACGATACGGATATGCAGCAGGCTTTCGCCGGCCCAGGCACCGACATCAGCCACCTTGTCCTGACTGTCGCGGGATAACTTGCGCACCTTACGTCCGAAAAAAAGCAGCGGGAAAATAACAACCGGTACGGTAAACAGCACGATCAGGCTGAGTTTGAGATTGCTCACCAGCATCAGTACCAGCCCGCCGACAAAGATCAGCACATTGCGCAACGCAAAGGACACCGAAGAGCCAATCACACTCTGCAGCAAGGTCGTGTCGGTGGTAATCCGGCTCTGGATTTCACCAGAAAGATTCTCTTCAAAAAACGACGGTGGAAGAGTAATAAGATGTTGGTAAAGCTGGCTGCGGATATCGGCGACAACCCGCTCCCCCAGCCAGGACACCAGATAGAAACGGCAGTAGGCACCAATGCTCATGGCAACCACCAGCGTCAGAAAGAAGAACAAGGCCTGCTGCAGACCTTCTACCGAGCCTTCCACAAAGCCTCGATCAATCATCAACCGAACGCCCTGCCCCAAAGCCAGGGTAATACCGGCAGTAAAAATCAGCGCGATCAACGCACCCACCAGCCTGAGTTTATAGGGCCGCAGCCAGGTCCAGATCCAGTTCAGCATTGTTATTATCCTTGGAAGATCAATCCATTATATCGACCCGACTGGACAAGGACATGGCTTAGGGCATGTTATTTATGGTCGATTATTTCGTGCCATAACCAAGACTGGATGCCGATTTCCCCATCGCCCCTGACTGCCGATTCAGATGAGCAGCATCCTGAATCGAATCTTGCCTCTGAGCAGAGCGTTCAACCTTTTGGCTTCTCACCCGCTCACTACGACGCAAATTAGCGGAGGTCGCAGTCTCCAGCTCAGCAAAAACAGGGCGCTTCAATACGACTTTGCTGAGCAGGCCGGCATCAGAAACCTTTTGCTTCAACGAGGTAAAATCGTCTCGCGTCAGCGGGAATGGTTGCTTCTGACCAGTCGTCAGTGGCCGTAGTTCCGCTTTCACATTCTGATGCAGACTGTGATCCGGGGTGCGCATAATATGGGTCATAGAGTGTGGATAAACACTTTCCATATTGGCCAGAAGTGCATGTTTATCCTTGGGCGCGCGGATGCGTGTTGGGCCAAAGGAGTAATAGCTGTACTCGCCTTCAATCAGTTCCCGCGGAATCGTCTGCTGATACCAGATCTCACTGGCATAGTCTCCATAATAACGGTAGGCATCCGCCTCTTCGTCCAGCTGGACAGGCGTGATATCAATAAATGCCTTTTTCGTGAGCGGCTTTTTGGCGACAGGAATTTTCAGCTTGTTCAAAGCTCCCGCCATGGTATTACGCGCCAGTGTGACCGTCATGGCCGGCCACTCCTGATCATCGGCAAAACATAACTGCATGCCTAATCCTGGAATCCGGCGCAGCTTCAATCCATATTGGGCAAAAAGCTCTGGATGCTGTAATAACGTATCGTAATCATCCAGTTTTACAGCGAAGTCCGCATCATCATCATGGGGCAGCTGCCCTTTATTTCGCAGCATGCCCAGCATGGTGCCACCCACAGGCAGCGCCTTGATATCAAGCTCCTCAAATATGCTGGTCAGCGCCATCACCATAAAATAAATATCCACCGCCCGTTCGTGGGGGATCGGCTTGTACAGCTTGAGGAAATCTTCGGTCGAGAGTTCCTGATTGTTCACGGGCAGATTATGGGGTTGTCGGGTTACATCTTCAGCCCAGCGGGCATGACGAAAATACGAGTGAGGCATCATGCTTTTGGCCAGCATAAAAAAGACCGGTTTCGGCAGGAACCGGATACCTGGCACACCAACAGCCGCTTGAGCCATGGAACAGGAGAACATCGCTCCCGCCAAGAGCAGGGTCATACAGGCCTTTCGCATCGTTTTCCCCTTCAAAAGCGCTAAAGCCTAGCCAAAACCCCTCTGCCCGGTGCTTTTTTTATTACCCCCCCTGCACGTATTCAAACAGCCACATTGAAGCCACAAATAAGTCATTCGCAGCCTGTTGTTAGGGATACTGACAGAACTGTTAGCCATTCTTCGTAACAATCCGGACGGCAGCGCTGTCTGAACTCAGGTAACAGGGATGTTAGGGATAACCGCCATGTCGGCAAGATGTAACACAATGCAGCTCTCCTGCATCCAGGATTCACTGGATCTGTCGTTGCTGAACTCAGTGAGCGATACGCTGGTACGCAGCCGCAAATGGGGGCGTTCCGTGGCTCACTCGGCAAAGACATCGACGGGCAAGGCACTGTTTGTGGGTGGCAAAACCATTTGTCGCTATCTGGACAAGGCCAGCCCGCTAACGCATCTGTTCCTAAAAGCCCCCAAGACCGTGCAGGTGCCAATAAAGTACATCGCCCTTGAGCTGAAAAGCTTCGTGACGGCTATGTTCTTCCCACTGCCGATGCTGTGTAATATTTACATGTATATCCTGAGCAGCCCATACCGCACCTGCCTGCTAGTCAGTGCCTGCGGCATTCCTGTGGATTCGACCACCATGTCGGCCCTCTGTTATGAGCATCACGCTTCAATGATCAATGAGGAATTCTCGGGCAAAAGACTGTTTCCAAAATCCGGGCAGGACCAACAGTTCCAGAAGGGACGCTGCCGTCTGGCGATTGCCATGCTGGAATGTATGACCACCGGTAAACAGAAAGCCGTCAGCAAGGCGATGGGCTTTAGCATGCAGCTCCTTGGCATTGTGGGACACCGCATTGTGAACAACACCATGAAGGAACTGCGTAAGAAGTCTAAAGAAACGGAACCCGCCGAAAAGAACAAGCCAAAAGCATCAACAGAGAGTGATGAGCAGAAATACACTCCCAAAAAGCGCAAGTCCTGCCGAAAACTGAAAAGAAAGCTGAGCTTTCCAACCGCTCGCCGCAGAAGCAGATAAGCCTGTTTTTCTCTTCCTTACCCTTTATAATGCCGCCCCCGGCTATTGCCTATGGGTCCTGAACTGGTCAAGACAGGCTTCATAAGCATATTCCCAGAAATCATTAATCCCGCGTCTTGATATGGTTGTGTGGAATAGCCTGCTCCTGAATAATACTTGCCCAGCCATGGCACTGAATGCCGGGAGCCTGATCAGGTGCATCAGGCCCACGCTGCAGATATGAGTAACACGATATGGAAACCATGACCGAGCTGTCCCTGATTCTGGTCAGCGCAATTCTGGTCAATAACTTTGTACTGGTTCAGTTCCTTGGCCTGTGCCCGTTTATGGGTGTCTCCAACCGTCTGGAAACTGCGGTTGGCATGTCTCTCGCCACCACCTTTGTACTGACCCTGGCCTCGATCTGCAGTTATATCACCTACGAATATATTCTGGTGCCGCTGGGCGTTGAGTTTCTGAAAACCCTGTCCTTCATTCTGGTGATTGCCGTTGTGGTGCAGTTCACCGAGATGGTGGTGAAGAAGACCAGTCCGCTGCTATACCGGGTTCTCGGGGTCTTTCTGCCGCTGATCACCAGTAACTGTGCGGTACTGGGTGTTGCCCTGCTGAACAGTAACCGCCTCAATACCTCGTTTGTGGATTCCGCCATGTACGGCTTTGGTGCCGCTGCCGGCTTCTCGCTGGTTCTGGTGCTGTTTGCGGCCATGCGTGAACGCATTGCCGCTGCCGATGTACCGACACCCTTCCGGGGCGCGGCCATTGGTATGATCACTGCGGGTCTGATGTCTCTAGCCTTTATGGGCTTTACCGGCCTGATCAAGTTGTAAGGAGGGCAGAGCGAATATGGAAATTGTAATTTACGCCCTGCTTGCCCTGTTATTGCTGGCACTGCTGTTTGGCGCGCTGCTTGGCTTTGCCTCCGAACGTTTCAAAGTGGAAGGCAATCCGATCGTTGACCAGATCAATGATCTTCTTCCCCAGACCCAGTGTGGCCAGTGCGGTCACCCCGGCTGCCGGCCGTACGCCGAAGCCATTGCCAATGGCGAAGATATTAACAAGTGCCCTCCCGGCGGCCAGTCCACCATCAACGCTCTGGCTGATCTGCTCGATATGGAGCCGATGGAGCTGGATGGCGAACATGGTGAAGAAAAGCCGCCGATGGTGGCAGTGATCCGTGAAGATGAATGTATCGGCTGCACCAAATGTATTCAGGCCTGTCCGGTGGATGCCATCCTCGGTGCCGCCAAGCTGATGCATACTGTGATTGCCGATGAGTGCACCGGCTGTGATCTGTGTGTCGAGCCCTGCCCGGTTGACTGTATTGATATGATTCCCATTGCCACGACTACCCGTAACTGGCAATGGCCACTGCCCTCTTCGTCTGCACCGATGCATTTGATTGCTACTGACAAACAGGGGGAAATTGCATGACTGCTGCCATCCCTCTGAAAACACTCCATGATTTTCCCGGCGGCGTACACCCTGAGGAAAACAAAGCGCAGTCCACCCGGACGCCGATCGCCACACCTCCACTGGCCAGCGAATATATTCTGCCGCTGAACCAGCATTCCGGTGCCGCTGCGCAGCCTTTGGTCGCAGTAGGCGACAAGGTACTGAAAGGCCAGATGCTGGCCCGCGCTTCCGGCTTTGTCAGCGCGCCGGTGCATGCACCTACGTCCGGCACCATCACCGCGATTGAAATGCATTCGGTGCCTCACTGGTCCGGACTGGAAGAGCCGT
This sequence comes from Parendozoicomonas haliclonae, assembly GCF_900174585.1. Lineage (GTDB taxonomy): Bacteria > Pseudomonadota > Gammaproteobacteria > Pseudomonadales > Endozoicomonadaceae > Sansalvadorimonas > Sansalvadorimonas haliclonae. Next base: position 354,832 of record NZ_FWPT01000003.1, read on the forward strand.
GCCTGATTCTGGCCGCTGACGGCAATGATCGCTGGTGTGAGCTATCACCCGTGGCGGATTACACTACTGCGGATCAGGAAGAACTGGTTCAGCGTATTCACGACGCCGGTGTTGTCGGTCTGGGTGGCGCGGGCTTCCCGGCTGCAGTAAAGATGGCCTCCCGTAAAGCCAGCAAGATTCATACACTGGTCGTTAACGGTGCCGAGTGCGAACCGTATATCACTGCTGACGATATGCTGATGCGGGAGCGTGCCGCACAGCTGATCAGCGGTATCGAGATTCTCCAGCATCTGCTCCAGCCTGAGCAGGTGATGATCGGGATAGAAGACAACAAACAGGAAGCGCTGCAGATTCTGGCGGAAGCCTGTGCCGACAAACCGGGCATTGACGTTTATTCCGTACCGACCAAATACCCGTCCGGTGACGCCCAGCGTCTGATCTGGCTGCTGACCGGCAAGGAAGTCCCTAACGATGCCCGCTCCGTGGATATCGGGATTCTTTGCTACAACGTCGGCACTATTGTGGCGATTCACGATGCCATTATTGAAGGCAAGCCGCTGATCTCCCGCATTACCACCATTACCGGGGAAGCGGTTTCCCAGCCTCAGAATGTCGAGGCCTTGATCGGCACCCCGGCTTACCATCTGCTCCGCTTTGCCGGACTGAATGTGGACGCCTTTGACACTCTGATTCAGGGCGGTCCGATGATGGGTCATACGCTGGATACTGATGCGGTTCCGGTCACCAAACTGACCAACTGTCTGATTGCCGGCACCCGTGAGGAGTTCCCTCCGGCACCGCCCGCCCAGGCTTGTATCCGCTGTGGACTGTGCGCCGAAGCCTGCCCGATCAGTTTGCTGCCTCAGCAACTGTACTGGTACGCAAAATCTCAGAACCACGATCAGCTTGAACACCACAACCTGTTCGACTGTATCGAGTGTGGCGCCTGCTCCTATGTCTGCCCGAGTTCGATTCCTCTGGTGCAGTACTACCGCGCCGGCAAGGATGAAATTCGCACTCAGAAACTGCGCAGCGAGAAGGCTGAACGCTCCCGGGTTCGCTTTGAACATCGTCAGGAGCGCCTCGCCACCATCGAGGCCGAGAAGGAAGCCCGCCGCAAGGCCAATGCAGAGAAAGCCCGTAAGCTGAAAGAAGCCAAAGAGGCTGCTGCGCAATCAGCGGCAACTGGAACCACAGAAGCAGCCCCTGCTGCAGTCGAAGATGATCCAGTCAAAGCTGCACTGGCCCGCGCTCAGGCCAGAAAAGCCGCCCGCACCGCAGGCGCAGAAGCAGCCCCTGCAGAAAAGCCAGCCAAGCCTCAACTGTCACCACGCCAGAAAGAACTGAAGATTCAACTCTCCATGGCCAAGGCTCAGCTGAAGAAGTCCGAGCGTGCTCTAGCCCAGATGGAAGCCGGCAGTGACCAGCATTCAACACTGCAAAGCACGATCACCCAGTTTCAGCAACAGATTGCACAGCTGCAGCAGGAATACGATAGCGCGGCAGAAGCGCCGGCAGTACAAACAAAACCGGCTTCAACAGAAGCTGTAGCCGCCAAACCGAAAAAGCCGGTTCTCAGTGATGCTGAGAAGAAGTTCAAGATTGAACTGGCTATGAAAAAGGCTGCAGTAAAGAAAGCCGAACGCGCTCTGGCCTCAGCTGAAGAGTCCAATAGTGATGATGTTGAAAGTTTGCGGGCCGATCTCGAACAGAAACGTCAGGAAATCACAGCCTTTGAACAGTCACAAACACAGGCACAGCCTAAACCTGAAGCCGCTGAACCTGCTCCCACAGAGATAGCACCTGCGGCTGAAGCGGCACCGAAAAAGCCATCCAAGCCTGTTCTCAGTGATGCCGAGAAAAAGTTCAAGATTGAACTGGCGATGAAGAAGGCTGCCGTAAAGAAAGCGGAACGTGCTCTAACAGCGGCTCAGGATTCCGGCTCCCCTGACCTGGAAGCTCTGCAAACCGATCTCGAACAGAAGCGCCAGGATATGGCAACCTTCGAGCAGACCGGAGGTTAAGACAGACAGTTATGGCACTGATACGACAAACATCTCCCCATACGCTGGGGAAAAACAGCACCGCGCAGATTATGAAGCTGGTGCTGATCGCCCTGATTCCGGCGATTGCCGCTCAGCTCTGGTTCTTTGGCTGGGGTGTGATTATTCAACTGCTCTGGTGTTCTCTGGTCGCCCTGGGAGCTGAGGCTGCGATTCTCGCGTTACGTAAACGCCCACTGTCGTTCTATCTGAAAGACAACAGTGCGCTGGTAACAGCCTGGCTGCTGGCCCTGGCCATTCCTGCCGGTTCCCCCTTGTGGCTGACCCTGGTGGGCGTCAGCTTTGCCATTGTCTTTGGCAAGCAGCTCTATGGCGGCATGGGCAACAATCCCTTTAACCCGGCCATGCTGGGTTATGTGTTGCTGCTGATCTCCTTCCCGCTGGAAATGACCAGCTGGCTGGCACCGCAGGGCGCTGGTATTGCTCAACCCAGCCTTATGGAAACACTGGGTGTGATCTTTGCCGGTCACAGCATTGATGCCTGGACCATGGCAACACCACTGGATCTGGTTCGGGAAAACAAAAGCCTGACCATGGCCGAACTCTGGGCCGAAAATGCCCGCCTGTCTGGTATTACCGGCACAGATTCCCTGTGGATCAATCTGGCATTTCTGGCCGGCGGTCTGTTTATGCTGAAGCAGAAAATTATCAGCTGGCATGCACCGGTTGCCATGCTGGGCAGTATTCTGGTGATGTCGCTGCTGTTCTGGAATGGCACTGGCTCCGAGTCCAACGGTTCGCCAATCTTTCACCTGTTTACCGGCGCGACCATGATGGGCGCGTTCTTTATTGTGACCGACCCGGTCAGCGGCGCTACGTCCAACAAAGGTCGTCTGATCTTTGGTGCCGGTGTCGGCATCATCACTTATGTAATCCGGGCCTGGGGCGGTTATCCGGACGGCGTCGCCTTCGCCACACTTCTGATGAATATGGCCGCACCCGCCATTGATTACTGGACCCAGCCGAGAACCTACGGCCACCGTAAACCGAAGCGCGGGATGGCGAAACCGGAATGAGCACAGAGAAATTACAAACCAGCTCTGTGCTGGCCAAAGCCATCAGTAAAAACAGCCTGACTCTGGCTCTGTTTGCCCTGCTGACTGTCGGGCTGGTGTCGTTCACCTGGCTGATGACCAAGGAACGGATTGCCGAACAGATTCGTCTAAGCGAACAAAAAGCTCTGTTTGAGGTTCTCCCGGCTAATCAGTTTGATAACAAGCTGCTGGATACCACCGTGATTCCTCCGGAGCCGGAACTGCTGGGACCGATCAGCGAACAGGCACGGGTCTGGGTTGCCTTCAAGCAGGGGCAACCGGCTGCAGTGATTCTACCCGTGGTCGCACCTGATGGTTATAACGGGCGCATCCAGCTGTTGGTCGGTATTACCCGGGAAGGTGTGATCACCGGTGTACGTGTTGTCTCCCACAAGGAAACCCCGGGACTGGGTGATGATATTGAAACCCGTGTCTCCAACTGGATTCTCGACTTCACCGGCAAATCCCTGCTCAATCCGGAAAACGATGGCTGGGCAGTCGAGAAAGATGGTGGTGATTTCGACCAGTTCACCGGCGCAACCGTAACGCCACGCGCTGTCGTCAATGCCGTTTACCGGGCCTTAAACTGGTTTGATGAATACCGTACCCAAGTGTTTGCCGAAGCCGGCGAACAACTTGCCGCCCAGAGCAAGGGAGACTGATGATGGCCACAGATTCCCGCGTGGATTTTCGCGAAAGAAGCCTGCAGGGGCTTTGGAAAAATAACCCGGCACTGGTACAGCTGCTAGGGCTCTGCCCACTGTTGGGGGTCTCCAGCAGTGTGGTGAACGCTCTCGGTCTGGGTCTGGCGACTCTGGTGGTGCTGGTGTGCTCCAACCTGCTGGTGTCCCTGTTCCGCCGCACAGTACCGGATGCAATCCGCCTGCCGGTATTTGTGATGATCATCGCCAGCATGACCACCTGTGTTGAGCTGGTTATGCAGGCCTGGGCCTATGAACTCTACAAAGTGCTGGGTATTTTTATCCCGCTGATAGTGACCAACTGCATCATCCTTGGCCGTGCCGATGCCTTCGCTTCCCGCAATGCACCGCTGCCAGCAATTCTTGATGGCGTGATGATGGGCCTTGGCTTTGCCGCTGTGCTGATCATCCTTGGTGGCCTGCGTGAATTGATTGGTCAGGGCACCCTGTTTGCCAATATGGACTTCCTGTTCGGCCCGACTGCAGCAAGCTGGGAGCTGACGGTGATTCCGGACTACAAGATGTTCCTGTTCGCCATTCTGCCTCCCGGTGCTTTTGTGTTTATGGGGCTGCTGATTGCTATCAAGAACATTACTGACGCCCGTCTGGAAAAAGCCCGCAAAGCCAGCCAGGACACACCTGCGACCGGCAGCAAACGGGTGCGGGTGACTGGCTGAGCGACAGAGCCTACATTAAGTAGATGACATTGAACTCCAGGGACGGAGTGAACCATGAGCATCGCTTCTGTAAGAGCCTCGGTTGCCAACCTGTTGCGCAACAATATTGCCCAGACCCGAAAGCCCGGCACCTTTCTGAACCGGCTGGCTGAGAGCATCAGCCCCCGTAAGCACTTCTGGCCCACCCGGGCTCGCTATCAGGCAACCCAGCTGTCCGATCGACAAGTCTCTATTGAAGAACCCTCTATCAAGGTCAAAGAAAAACAACTGGCATCACTCTACAAAGCCAGAAGCTGGGCCACCGGTTATCTTAAAAAGCATCCCCAACTTCTGGCTAACAAAGAAGAGCTGGTAAAAACCGGACTGGAGCTGATGAACCGTGGCCAACAGTTAAAAGCGGTTGCGCTGTTTGAACTGCACTATACCGAGCGCAGTGACCAGATCATCGCCCATGAGCTACCGGAAGGGAAAGGCGTGTATTTTGGCGGGATTCCTCAGGAGCTTTATGATCAGCAACAAGACCTCTACCAGCAAAAAATGGATGAAGCCGGTGACGAGCTGCAAACCCTTCTTGCTCAAAAGGCCGATGATAAAAATTACTCCCCAGTCGCTATAGACGACACATCTGAAGGATTAAGGCGATCACTGCGCAGTGCCATTGCCCGGGAGGAGTATCTCAATAACTGATTCTCAACACAGAGAAAGCTCCTCTCCAAAGATTCGCAAAACACCTGCAAAACCAGAGTTATCTTCACTCTTTCTGCGCACTGACTTATATTCACCGCAATCCAAATAACGGGTAACTCCCCGGCATTGAGACCCCTGCAATGAAAAAACTGACTCGTATCGCTCTGGCCCTGACGGCCGGTTCCATGGTAGCAGCCTGCGCCAGCGTTCAATCCACCCCGGTTTCCCCAGCCAGCCTCGAAGGCCGCACCTGGGTGCTGGAATCCGTAGACGGTGAAGGTCCGGTTTATGGCAAGCGCATCGTTATGACCTTCCAGCCAGAGAGCAGCACCAGCGGCAAAATGTACGGCCTTGGCCCATGCAATCGCTTCTTTGGTGGCTACACTCTGGCCAACAATGGCACCACCATCAACTTTGGTACCGTGGGCAACACCATGATGGCCTGCGAGCCAAAAGTGATGGATCAGGAACTGAAGTTTATGGCCGCCTTCGTGCCAACCCATAACATCAGTCTGCATGGTGATCAGCTGGTTATGACCAGCGAAGACAAGAGCAAAAGCCTGACCTTCCTGCCGGAATCCTCCCAGATTAAAGGCAAGCTGAGCTTCAAGGGTGAGCTGCCTGCAGGCAGTGAAATTGTTGTGCGTCTGGAAGACAGCAGTCTGATGGATGTTGCCGCAATCACCATCGCAGAAGAAGCCATCAAGCTGGATAAAGCCACCAGCAGCCCGGTGAGCTTTGATATGAACTACGCCCCACACCTGCTGACCCAGAGCCACACTTACACGGTGCGCGCTGAGGTGATCAGTCAAGGCATGCTGATCTACACCACCACAACCCGCAATCTGGCTGATTTCGACAAGCCAATGACTGTGAATCTGGACAAGCAGTAACCACTTGTCCTACAGACTCCCGCCCGCCGGGAGTCTGTGTTCAAACGGCGAAACGGGTATACTCTGCCCACACAGTCCTGCACATGAAAAGAACAGCCGTATGAACAGGGAAAAACGTCAGGAAATCTTTACCCGCCTGCGCGATGACAATCCCCATCCCCAGACTGAACTGGAATATAACTCGCCCTTTGAGTTGTTGATTGCCGTTCTGCTCTCGGCCCAGGCCACGGATGTTGGCGTAAACAAAGCCACACGCAAGCTTTACCCGGTCGCCAATACCCCACAAGCCATTCTGGATCTCGGCCTCGACGGCCTGAAGGAATACATCAAAACCATCGGTCTGTTTAATACCAAGGCCGTGAATGTGATGAAGACCTGCCAGATTCTGGTGGATCAATATAACGGAGAAATACCGGAAACCCGGGAAGAGCTGGAGAAGCTCCCCGGAGTTGGCCGCAAGACTGCCAATGTCGTGTTAAATACCGCTTTCAAGCAAATTGCCATGGCTGTGGATACTCATATTTTCCGGGTTTCTAACCGTACAGGCATTGCCAAAGGCAAGGATGTTCTGGAAGTCGAGCATCGTCTGTTAAGGCTGGTACCCAAAGAGTTTCTGCTGGATGCACACCACTGGCTGATTCTCCATGGCCGTTACGTGTGTAAGGCCAGAAAGCCTATGTGCGGGTCATGCCGCATTGAAGATCTTTGTGAGTTCAAAGAGAAAGACAAGTATATTGATTGAGGCTGGTTTGGGTTCTTGCCCATCAAACCATTCGCCGAAATTGGAATGCTCTGCCCGCTCCAGCAATACATCCCTGTATTGAGTCGCTCTCGGGGCATCCTGCCCCTTGGCAGAGCACACCAATTCCAGCTCTTTCTGTATCGTTTACTCTGCGCGCATCTATAAAGAAACTCGGTCGTGACGGGAGGCTCTGGTAACACTCTGTCAAAGGCCAGGATGGCCTGAGAGCGAACCAGGTCAGGGACAGACCTGCTGAGCGGACGGAGTGTTACCAGAGCCGGACGAAGGCACAACCTTAAGCACACTCCTAAAACAAAAAAGGCGAAGCCCCAAAAGAAGCTTCGCCTTTCTTTTACCCGTAATCAGTAAAGATTACATTGCCGGGTAGGTGTAAGGAGCCTGCAGACCCAGTGGCAGGCCCAGTGCCCAGTAGCCCAGCAGGAAGATCGTCCAGGCGATAAACAGAGCGATAGTGTATGGCATCATCATGGAAGACAGACTACCGATACCTGCGTTCTTCACATAACGCTGGGTGTAAACCACGATCAGCGGGAAGAAGACCATCAGCGGAGTGATGATGTTGGACACAGAGTCACCCACGCGGAAGGCCGCCTGAGTCAGTTCCGGGGAAATGCCCACAGCCATCAGCATTGGCACCATGATTGGGCCCAGCAGTGCCCACTTGGCAGATGCAGAACCGATCAGCAGGTTAACAGTCGCAGTCAGCAGAATCATAAAGATGATAGTGAACTGACCTGGCAGAGCCAGACTCTGCAGGAACTCTGCACCAGACAGTGCCAGCAGAGTACCCAGGTTGGAATCACCGAACGCCTTCAGGAACTGCGCACAGAAGAACGCCATCACCATAAAGCCGCCCATGGTCTGCATGGTCTTGCTCAGGCCTTTCACCACATCACCAGCATTCTGGAACTTGCCTACAGCGTAACCGTAGATCAGGCCAGGAGTGATAAAAATCAGGAAGATCAGCGGCACGATAGACTTCATCAGTGGCGCGCTGTAAGCGGTCAGTTCACCGCTGGCAGAACGCAGGGTAGAAGACTCAGGGAAAGCCCAGACTACGAACAGAGCGATTACCGCCAGCATACCCAGAGTAGCCTTCAGGAACGCCTTGTTTTCCAGAGCGGTCGGCTGACGGTTCAGGTCAGACTCTTCTTCATCGCTGTCCACTTTCACGTTAGCCAGACGCGGCTCAACGATTTTGTCAGTCACGAACCAGCCAACCAGGATAACCATGATGCTGGAAGCTGCAGTGAAGAAAATGTTGCACAGCGGGTTAACCAGATACGCAGGATCCAGCAGCTGAGCAGCAGACTGAGTGAAGCCCTGCAGCAGCGGATCAGTACCGGAAGGTACAACGCTCGCAGCGAAACCACCGGACACACCCGCGAAAGACGCAGCAATACCTGCCAGAGGGTGACGGCCAGCCGCCTTGAACATCATCGCGCCAATTGGAATAACCAGAACGTAGCCGGCATCAGCAGCGACGTGGCTGAAGATGGCAACAAAGATCAGCATAGGAGTCAGGAAGCGACGCGGGGTTACGTTCAGCAGCTTCTTCAGACCGGTGTTTACATAGCCGGCCTCATCAGCCAGACCAACACCCAGGATCGCAACCAGTACAAGACCCAGCGGCGCAAAACCAGTGAAGGTGGTTACCATGCCGGACAGGAAATCAGCCATGGCTGCACCGGTCAGTAGGTTGTTAACGACAACGGCTTCGCCAGTACGTGGGTTAACCAGATCAAAGCTGATACCAGACAGCAGGAAGGATGCGACCCAGACAATCAGGGTGGCATAGAGAAACATAATCGCCGGATCAGGCAGTTTGTTACCGGCCTTCTCAATGATATTCAAAAAGCGATTGAGCGCACCGGACTGACCACTTGCGGAGGGAGTGGCGGATGCTACCTGAGCTGAACGCATATTTCTCCTTAACTGTCGATTTATCAGAAAATATTCATTGTTTTCGATACTACAACCGACAGAAAGACTTGCGACTCAGTAATAACAACTAAATTATCACCACGATCAAACAATAACCGCTACATGAATAAGAAATAACCAGCATTCAGTAGCGGCGATCACAAAATAAACAACACATCCAATCTCGAGTTACACGTAGAAACAGCGGATTACGAAATCTTTACACTGCTCATCTCTACTTATCACTGTCATGCTGCCAGACAATCCCCAGCGCTTTTTCAGCAATCACCTCCTGCCACGGGAAGTCCTGATCCCGCTGAATTTCATGGAGATGCTGCACCATCACCTGCAGGGCAGAACGCAGGCTGCCTTCAATAGAACTGTCCAGACGGAAGAACTCCTCTCCCAGCTGGTAACCCTCTTTCCAGAAATCCACCGCTTCCTCAACCCGACGCAGCAAAGTCTGAACAGCAGCCGCTTCATCACGGTCTCTTAGCCGGGTATGCAGGGTTCTCAGGTAAGCCAGCATGACTCTTGGATCCTGGGCACAGCGTTTCTCCACCCACTCCAGCGTACGGGAGCGGCACTCCAGCATTCTTGCAGAGGTAATCTGTTCCGCTGAGAACAATCCGGCATTCCAGAAGTCCGCCAGCGTAACCGGCATCACCGCAGGTTCCCCAGGGCATCCTCGCAGGGTGCGCTCAAACACATCCTCAACCAGCCCCATCGGCAGGGTATCCACCCGCCACAGAGCCTCCTGGCACAATTCATCCGGTGATAACTGAACCAGAGCCCGGGCCTGCTCAACCTGCCAGTGTCTCAACCGCCCCCAGAAGCCCGATGTCCGCACCATCCCCCGGCTCGCGTCAAACTTCAGAAGTCCGACGGCCATCAGCGCCAGATCGGCCCTGCATTCCGCATCACGATGAGCACACTCATCACTCATGCCGGTCAGCCTGAGCCGCTCATTCACCAGCCCATGCTCCAGACAGGCCAGAGTCTTGCGGGTTAAACGGGAGCCGGTCAGATTCTCGATCGGGATCCAGGTCCCTTTATAACGGCTGGCAAACGAAAAATACCCGGCTGAGAACCGGGATGGGGACTGGCTGGATTCCATGGATAAGTACTCCTTGCAAGGGTTGGGTGCCCCTGACTGCTGATGCTCAGGCCGATAACCTCTGGGAAAGGGTTATCGGCCTGAGCCAGGAGTTTCTTATCCTGTTTATCGCATGGAGTGACTGAACTCTGCGTACTGTCGGACAAACTCACTCTTAAAGAAGGCCAGAGCCCTCTCAGTCCCCACCTGCCGCTCCAGCTTATGAAGTTCTCTCAAGAGTTCATCTTCATGAGAAAGAGGCCGCTGGCGCTGTGTGTCGCGTCTGGTTGGAAAAAGCTGTGCCAGTGTTTTTGCTGCGGTCTGGGCATAGGGGCGTATCTGACGCTCGACCGGACGAGTGGTCTTTTCCAGATACTCACCAGCGGCCATCATGCCCCGGACCGTGCCTTTGGCTGCATTCGTCGCCACTATTTTCAGATCCACGTCCTGCTCCACCTGAACCTGCCTGTGCCCATGGGACACTTTTGGGGAAGTTTGTGGAGACGCTTGCGGAGAGCCCCCATCTTCAGAACCGGAGTCCTCCGCTGGCGTCGTCATCCAGTTATACCAACTCCCTATATATTCCATTGTACTTTGCATAATGCGTCCTCCCACGTTCTGTTTTTCAAATGCTTAATGATCAATTTATAAACAGAACTTGAACCTGTATGTAGAACTTAAGTCCCCTTCTACGACGGAGGTCGTAGCTGACGGATTATTTTGCGGGCAATACACACAAACGGAGAGGAAAACAGTAATATAGGAAGGGCGTGAGGCGAAAACGGCTTATCAATCAGAATCCCCCCCTCACCCTTGATATTTTACCGCTACCAGAGAAGACAATGCTGCTGTCCAAATTCGGAGAAAAATTTACCAGCCATTCCGGGATCCTCTCGTTGATGGACGATCTGGGGAATGCCCTCGCGGGTAATGACCAGATGATTATGATGGGCGGCGGTAATCCGGCCCATATTCCGGAGGTGGATGCCCTTTTCCGACAGCGCCTGCAGCGTATTCTTGATTCCCAGTCTGAATTCACCCGTCTGGTGGGCACCTATGACCCTCCCGGTGGTGAGCAGACATTCTGCCGTGAGTTGGCGGCCATGCTGCGTCGCCGGTTTGGCTGGAAGCTGACTGAGCGTAATATCTGTCTGACCCAGGGCAGCCAAACCGCCTTCTTTATGTTGTTCAACATTCTCGGTGGCGAAGCGGCCAATGGTCATAACCGTCGTATCCAGCTCCCTCTGGCGCCGGAATATATCGGTTACAGCGATTGTGGCATTGGTGAAGACCTGTTCACCGCCGAGAAGCCGGATATCGAAGAGATCGACGCTCACACCTTTAAATACCATGTGAACTTTGATGCCCTGAATGTGAACGAGGATACTGCGGCTCTGTGTGTATCCCGTCCAACCAACCCGACCGGCAATGTGCTGACCGATCAGGAGATTGAGCAGCTCGACGGTCTGGCCAAAGACAATGATATTCCGCTGATTATTGATGGTGCCTACGGTCTGCCATTCCCGGAACTGATCTTTACCGAAGCTACGCCTCACTGGGATGAGCACGTTATTCTCTGCCTGAGCCTGTCCAAGCTGGGGCTGCCGGCTTTGCGAACCGGCATTGTGATCGCCAGCGAACAGATTATCTCCGCCGTTTCAGCCATGAATGCCATCACTAGTCTGGCGCCTAACAGTGTCGGCCCGCTGATGACTCTGGATATGGTACGTGACGACAGCATCATGACCATGAGCCGGGATATCATCAAACCCTGGTATGAAGACCGTATGCAGTTCGCCTGTCAGGAGTTCAAGCGCGAGCTGGGCGACTTGCCATGGGCCATGCACAAGCCGGAAGGTGCCATGTTCCTGTGGCTGTGGTTCAAGGGTCTGCCGATCACCAGCCTGGAACTGTACGAGCGTTTGAAAGAGCGTGGGGTACTGGTCGTCTCCGGGCACTACTTCTTCCCGGGTATAAAGGAAGAGTGGCAGCACCAGCATGAATGCCTGCGGGTCACCTATACCCGCGACCGCGACACTGTACGTCGGGGTATTGCCATTATTGCTGAGGAAGTCCGCAAGGCTTATGCCAGCGATTCTGTCTGATTGATTTATCCCTCCGTGACATCCACAGATCGGGAGTTTCTGCTGATAAGAAACTCCCATTCTCCCCTCTCATAAGTTTTGCTAATAAGTATTTCACACCAGAGGCATTCAACGTTCCTCTATAGGCTGCACCGCCGCAAAAAAATATGATGGGATGTCCCATATCCAATCTGAGAGTTCGATGACACAAGCAGTTCCTCTTTCCGCGGAAAACGCAGTAACAGCCAGCAACAAGAAAAAGCTTGGGGTCTGGATGTGTTCCGCACTCGTCGTCGGCAATATGATTGGTTCCGGCATATTTCTGCTGCCTGCAACGCTGGCCAGCTACGGTACCATCAGCCTGGGTGGCTGGCTGTTTACTGGTGCCGGTGCAGTACTTCTTGCGCTGGTCTTCTCCCGCATGAGTCAGGTGGTTCCTTCCACGGGCGGTCCTTACACCTACAGCCGTGTAGGCCTGGGTAAGTTTATGGGCTTCCTGATTGCCTGGGGCTACTGGATCGGTCTGTGGTCTGGCAACGCCGCTATTGTTGTGGCCATGGTCGGCTATCTGGGGATCTTCTTCCCGCAGGTGGTTGAAAACCCGATGCTGGGTGCCGGTGTGGCTATCTCTGCGATCTGGCTGATCACCTGGGTGAACTGCCGTGGTGTGCAGTCTGCAGGCAAGTTCCAGCTGATCACTACCATTCTCAAGCTGCTGCCTCTGGCTCTGGTGACCTTTGCCGGTCTGTTCTACATCAACCCGGAACACTTCAGCGCAGCAAACTTCAACATCAGTGGTGAAGGTAACTTTGCAGCCCTGAGCTCTACCGCAGCCTTGTGCCTGTGGGCATTCCTGGGTCTGGAATCTGCCTGTGTGCCTTCGGAAGATGTTGAGAATCCAAAGCGCACAATTCCTATGGCGACCACTCTGGGTACCCTGTTTGCAGCGGTGCTTTATATTATTGCCACCGTTTCCCTGATGGGTCTGATTGATCCTTCCACTCTGGCAAACTCTACCGCTCCATTTGCAGATGCCGCTAATCAGCTGGTTGGCCCTGCCGGTGCCATGATTGTCGGTCTGGGTGCGATTATCTCTTGTCTGGGTGCGTTGAATGGCTGGACCCTGATGGCGGCACAGATTCCTATGGCTGCATCCCGTGATGGTCTGTTCCCGTCAATTTTTGGCAAGCTCTCTTCCAAGGGTGTGCCGGCCGGCGGCATTATTATCTCTTCGATTCTGGTGAGCCTGCTGGTTGCGGCCAACTTTAATAAAGGTCTGGTTGGTGCGTTCAACTTTATTATCAGTCTGGCGGTTATGACCACTCTGCTGCCTTACACCATGACCACTATCTCCAAACTGGTTCTGATGATGGGTCGTCATGACAAGAGCGGTAAGCCGATGCTTGAAACCAAGGATATTGTTATCACCAGTCTGGCCTTCCTGTACTCCCTGTGGGCACTGGCCGGCAGTGGTCAGGAAACCGTTTACTGGGGCTTCCTGCTGCTGATCGCCGGTATCCCTGTGTATGCCCTGATCGAATGGCAGAAGCGCAAGGGGCAATCGGAAGAGTTTGTGCTTCCTGCTGTGACTCTGCAGGATTAAACCGGAACAGATAAAAGACAACAGTCATTCTTCGGCGCTGGATTTTCCCTGAAACCCCTTCTAAGTTTCAGCGGTCGATCCGCCTTCCGCGTCGAGGAATGACTATGACATCCCCCCGTCCTTCGCGCATGTTCAGCCGGCTGCTGATTGGCAGCCTGCTTGCAACATCCGCTTCATTACTTGCCACACTCCCGGCCCATGGGGCTGATACCCCGGCCAAATCGTCTCCACCGGCCACCAGCCTGAATGAAGACAAAACCCTGCGGCTGGAAAAAGTGGTATCAATTGCCAGAAAAGCGCATCCAGGCATGCGCATTCTCAACACCTTTGAAGAAACCGAAAACGGCCAGGAAGTGGATAAGGTGTTTTATATTCTGCCGGACACCAAGCAGACCCGGATAATGACCATCAACTCCCAGACCGGGCAGATTCTTCGCGACCGGGCCTACAGTGTGCCGGAACGCCAGAACAGTATTCCTCTGGAAACCTTGCTGTCCCAACTGCGCAGCAAGTATCAGATGACCAAAATCATCCGCACCCGCCTTGCCCAGAGAGATGGGCGGGATGTCCGCATTATTATTTATGTGGATAAGTTCAATCAGCAGCGGCTGATGATTGTGGATACCAAAACCGGTGAAGTCATCTCGGACAAAGCCCGGAAAACCAGCTGAACACACCTTTCAAAGACACAGCCAGGCTTGAATTCGTCAGCGCAGATAAACCAGTGGCAATCAACAGCGTCTTCAAGCCTGCCCCCTATCTCTCACCCTGCCTCCATACCCCGCCATTTTGGAATCCATTACGAACACCTCCTAGTCTTAGAGGTAAGCTTCAGGTAGCCGCAGACCTGACACCGGCTACAGCACGTTAAGGACAACATGCATGCCTAAACCATTGGGTCCCGTCACTACCAGTACAATCCAGCCATTATCTGAACCCACCCAGAAAGAAGGGAGCGGCACTACAGGTACAAGTCAGGGTAAGCGTGTACGTGCTGTCCAAACTCAGAAAACCATGCCGCACAATCGGTCTGGAAAGTTGGAGCTACGTCGTTTGGGAAGTAAGCCCTTATCGGAGCGCACAGTGTCCTCACTGCCCTCATCCATAGGGGCCACCAATGAAAGTACGCCATCCACCAGCCGGGCTCCGGTTATGGCGGTACTTGGAATCACACTGGATGAATCCCTCAACCAGGAAGAAGCGGAAAGCATTATTGCCGAGTTTGGTAAGGGAACATCACCGGTTCTGGATATCCACAGCGAAGAGACCATTCGCCTGCTATCGGCACTGAACAAAACCGGCCAGCGCCTGACACTCGCCCCCACACTCTACAAAAAAGCGCTCCGGGAATGTCCAGAGCTGATCTGGGGACGCTTTGTTATCTCGGAGAATGATATTGTCAGTAACCATCTCTCCAAAAACCCACCCAAGATCTTCCTTGAACATGGGACCCACCCGTCATCCATTATGTCCAGCATGCTGGAGATCCTTACCGATCAGCCGGGCCATACTCAGCTCTGCCTGGAAGAAAGACAGAGCTATTACGAGGCCATGTTGGTTACCGCCATCCTGAACGGATACGAAGACAGAAGCGGAGATAACTCCGAGCTGACAAAAAAATTTGAGGATATTCGTAAGCGTGGAGAAGTGCTCGACCAAAGTCCGGATAGAATCTATGCCGACAACCCCATGATTAACGCAGAGCTAAGAGCCAGTAAGCGTGAAGAGCTGCTGGCTTTAGCCAGGGAAGTTAACCCGGAGCTGACCGAACAGGGGCTGGCGATTACCCACTATCTCAGCAACCCTTTGAACACCCTTCCCGAACTGGCTCATATTGGTCAGAAGGTCATGGCCAACTTTGAAGCGCAGGCGGAAAAAAACGGCGAGCCAGATACCCGCTTTCCACATCATTACTTTGATCAGGAGTTTACCTACGATCGGCTTAACGATCGTACGACCGACAACATCAAGGAAGAACTGTTAGGAATATCGCCACGGTTCTCCGAAGTGCAACATCTGGCACTGGATAAACGCAGCGAGGGTGTTTTTTATCCTTATCCGGTTATGAACCGGGATGGCACCAGCAAAATGGATACCTGGATTGGTCAGCACAAGCTCCACCAGAGTCTGGCCCTGGCGACAGGCAAAGACGGCAAGGTCAGTCCACAGTTTCTCGGCTTTGTTGAGCCCGCACGTGCCAATCAGGTTGTTATCAGCCATGGCAGTTTCCGGGACCATGCCCTTTCAGACAATATACTTCATACCAAGAACGTCCATGATCTGCAGATGGCGCTTTTACGCGACAAAGGTCTGATGGATGAGGAGTTCCAGAAAAAAATGTTTGCTGCATCAGGCACCCAACTCAGTCTCTGGCAGGCTCTGTTCGACAGAAACTGTATATCGCCCAGTGCAGATGCCTATATCGGCGATCACGCTATTCAACATCCCTGCCTGTCACTGGGCGCACCGAGTTCACTCTACCCATTGCTAAGCTCCCAGCAGATATCCCGCTCCCTTACCTTGTTTGCCGATCAGGCTCCTCTGGAAACACTGGCACCGCTTTACCAGAAACTGCACCCGGATGCGGCTGTGAATACGGAAGAGAATATGCGCAGCGCCCTGCGTACCATGGCAGAACAGATTAATGCTGTGGAAGTGGCCATGATCTCATCGAATTACAAGGATCTGGTCAAAGCTGGAAACGAAACAGCACCGGCGTTTGCAGAGCGTTTTGAAAGTGAAGGCAAAGGCTATCGCCAGCAACATCCAGCCCTGAAGGCCATTGAGATGTATGGCAAGGTCAGCAACCTGCACAGCTGCAATTTTATTGGCGATGAAGAGATGGCCGACCTTGGCAAGAACGTCTACGAATCCAAGGTGCTTCGGGATGAAAACGGCGAGATGATGGAAAATGCCGACGGCAGCTGTTATCTGCTGCCCGACGGACACCTGATCACCAAAGACTTTACGATTCTCTACAAGGTACGTTCCTTATCGTAATGGCATGCATTCAGAGACGATGACTAAGGCTCCATCATCACCCCAAGGCTTAAACCCGCTAAGGTCAGCAGCGTCATAATCACTGCCAGCGGAATCACAAACGCCAGCCATTTATTGTAGGGCACACGGGCAATGGCCAGCCCGCCCATAATCACCCCGGAAGTTGGGGTAAAGAAGTTCACCACACCACTGGCCGACTGAAAAGCCGTCACCACCAAATCACGCGCCACGTTGGAAAAGTCTGCCAGCGGTGCCATAACCGGCATGGTCAACACAGCCAGCCCCGATGTTGACGGTACAAAGAACGACAGCAGCACTTCAATCCAGAACATGACATTAATAAAAGCCACTCTGGGCAAACCGCTGATCGCCTGTTCAGCCCAGTAGAGAAAGGTATCTGTGATCAGACCATCATTCATCACTACCACAATACCCCGGGCAATACCGATCACCAGTGCCACCCCCAGAAGATCAGCGGCCCCGGCCACAAACGTATCGGTAAAGCTTTTCTCGTTCATACCACCGACAAAGCCGATCACGATACTCATCACCATAAACAGCGCTGACATCCGGGCCATCCACCAGCCCATGCCGGACACACCGTAAATCATGATCACAAACGTCAGCAGAAACAGAATAAGAATAATTTTTCTCTGGCCTGTCAGTTCAGGCACGTCCTGATCGGCCGAGGCCAGAAAGTGCTTACGATTCTCCTCTCGCATATCTGCAACCAGAGAAGAATCCGGCTGCTGTCTTATACGACGGGCATAACGCATCACATAGAAGATACAGATCACCAGCCCGGCACCATACATGGCCAAACGCAGACCTATACCATTGGTAAAAGGAATGCCGGCCGCATCCGATGCAATCACTGTTGCAAAAGGGTTTACCGTTGAGGCATACACGCCAACACCGGAACCCACCAGAATAATCGCCGCAGCCGTTACGCTGTCATAGCCGGCAGCGATCATCACCGGCAATAACAGCAGATAGAAAGGCAGCGTCTCTTCTGCCATCCCGAAGATAGTTCCTCCGAGGGAGAACAACACCATCAGGATTGGTATCAACCATTGCTCCCTGCCTTCAAGTGCTTTCATCGCCGAAGCGATACCGGCATCAATGGCCCCGGTCTTGGTGACCACAGCCAGAAAGCCGCCAATAAACAACACAAACAGCGCGACATCCATGCCATTGACCCGGTTGGTATCCGGGTCATAAAAACCACTGACCGGAGCCAGTACTACATCTTCAAAGCCCTGAGGATTGGCATCTACCTCATGATAAGTCCCGGCAATGGGCACTTCTCTTCCCAACGATTCATTCATTTGCGTCGTATATTGCCCGGCTGGAACCAGCCAGGTGAGGATGGCTACACACACGATGATGGCAAACAGAATCGTATAGGCACTGGGAAAGCGGAGAGAGGTCATCGGAAAGATCCCGAACAGAGAACGGGATAGTTATAGTCAGGCTCACAGGAAATGCACGACAGAGAAGCTTTCCTCTAACATGCACGACCACATCCAAATGTTCCTCAAGTTAGTCGCTCCTGGTGATACAATACGCGCCGGATAACAACTTCCAGAACAACAACTTCCAGAACAACAACGCCCAGAACAACAATCCTGAATACAGGAGAGGCTGATAATGTCACGGTTTTATGTTGGCTCCGAAGTCGGGCAGCTGCGCAAGGTGCTTCTTCATCGCCCGGATCTGGCTCTTAGACGACTCACTCCAACCAACTGCGAAGACCTGCTATTCGATGATGTTCTGCGTATCGAAAAAGCCGGTGAGGAACATTTGGCCTTTCAGCAGGTGCTACGCAAGGAAGGCGTTGAGGTTCTGCTGCTGAAGGATCTGCTGACTGAAACCCTCGCCAACCCAGCCGCCAAAGCCTGGGTTCTGGATCGCCAGATCAATGAATACCGTTATGGCCCGGCACTGGCGAAGGAAGTGCGACTGTTTCTTGAAAACATGGACGATACCGAGCTGGCCTCTTATCTGCTTGGTGGTCTGACCGTCAATGAACTGCAATCCACATCGGGCAGCCCGACGTTGGGAATGCTGCAGCAGACTGACTTTATCCTCGACCCGATTCCCAACCACCTGTTTACCCGCGACACATCCTGCTGGGTGTATGGGGGCGTATCCGTTAACCCCATGGCCAAAGCCGCCCGCAAACGGGAAACAGTGCATCTGCGGGCAATCTACAAGTTCCACCCACTATTTCAGCAATCCCCGTTCCATACCTACTATGGCGATACTGATCGCAACTATGATCAGGCGACACTTGAAGGTGGAGATGTGCTGGTACTCGGCCGGGGTACCGTTCTTATCGGCATGTCCGAACGCACCACACCGCAAGGGGTTGAGAATCTGACCCGTGCCCTGTTCAAAGCCGGGCAGGCCAGCAAGGTGATTGCCCTGCAACTGCCCAAGGCCCGCAGCTGCATGCATCTGGATACAGTGTTCACCCAAATGGATGTGGATTGCTTTACCTACTACCCGGATATCATGAAAGGGAATAACTGCTGGGAGATGACTCCCGGAGATAATGGCGAGATCGCCTTCCAGCAGATCAACGATGGCTTTATCAAGGCCATCTCGCGGGCGCTGGATCTCGACACATTACGCATGGTACCCACCGGCGGAGATGTGTTTGAAGCCGAGCGGGAACAGTGGAACGATGCCAACAATGTGCTGGCGATTCGTCCGGGCACCGTGGTGACTTACGAACGCAATGTTTACACCATCGAGAATATGCAAAAGGCTGGGATCGAGGTACTCACTATCCCCGGTGAAGATCTGGGCCGTGGCCGGGGTGGCGCACGCTGCATGAGCTGTCCGCTGGAACGGGACGATATCTGACAGCGGCGCTTATACCCCATCAAAAGAAATCACTGCTTTAGGGCTGGCGGTCTTCCCCCCAGCCCTTATGATTGAAAGAGCATCTCTATCAGAGGTGCAGCATAACAACAAAGAAAAGACAAAATCATTCTGGAGTGCATAGATGGCTGTTAACCTGCGTAACCGCAGCTTTCTCAAATTACTGGATTTCACCAGCGCTGAAATCCGTCATCTGCTGACCCTCTCGCAAGATCTCAAGCGAGCCAAGTACTCCGGCACCGAACAGCGACGTCTGGAAGGTAAGAACATCGCCCTGATTTTTGAAAAGGCCTCCACCCGGACCCGCTGCGCGTTCGAGGTGGCTGCTTTCGATCAGGGTGCCAATGTCACCTACATTGGCGGCGGCTCCCAGATGGGCAGCAAAGAGACGGTAAAAGACACTGCACGAGTACTGGGCCGCATGTATGACGGTATCGAGTTCCGTGGTGCCCGTCAGACGCACGTAGAAGAGCTGGCGGCTTATTCCGGTGTTCCGGTATGGAATGGCCTGACCGACGAGTGGCATCCTACCCAGATTCTTGCCGATCTGCTGACCATGATCGAACATGGCCGGGGCAAAGAGCTGAATGAAATGTCGTTCTGCTATCTGGGCGATGGCCGCAACAATATGGGCAACTCCTTGATGGTGGGTATGGCCAAGATGGGCGTGGACTTCCGTATGGCCGCCCCCAAACAATTCCAGCCTGAAGCCTGGCTGGTTGAAGAGTGCCAGAAGATCGCTGCCGAAACCGGCGGCAAAATTACCCTGACGGAAGATGTTGATGTCGCCGTAGCAGGCTGTGATTTCCTTTATACCGATGTCTGGGTGTCCATGGGCGAGCCACCGGAAGCCTGGGATCAGCGGGTTGCTCTGATGAAGCCATATCAGGTCAATATGGAAGTACTCCGCAAAACCGGTAACCCCCATGTGAAATTCATGCACTGCCTGCCGGCCTTCCATAACGATGAAACCGTCATCGGCAAAGAAGTTGCTGACAAGTACGGTATGAATGGTCTGGAAGTTACCGAGGATGTGTTTGAGTCCGAGTACTCCATCGTCTTCGATGAAGCGGAAAACCGGATGCACACCATCAAAGCCGTTATGGTCGCCACACTCGGAAGCTAACCTCCTCTTTCTTTCCAGCCTGCAGATAAATGGAAGGGCGTATTTTGCGCCCTTCCATTTATTGTCTATAAAGATACCGACTTAAT
Source organism: Parendozoicomonas haliclonae (assembly GCF_900174585.1). Taxonomy (GTDB): domain Bacteria; phylum Pseudomonadota; class Gammaproteobacteria; order Pseudomonadales; family Endozoicomonadaceae; genus Sansalvadorimonas; species Sansalvadorimonas haliclonae. Next base: position 375,457 of record NZ_FWPT01000003.1, read on the forward strand.
TATTCCCGACGCCTTATAAGTCATCTGCCTTGTAGGCACGGATTGACTGTGTCTGTGCCTGACATTTGTTGATCCGCATGACCAGACCATCAAGGCCGGGGAGCGTTCGGCTTTCATCCCCCGGCATCTGCTGGCTGACACACGGGAAAGCCGGCAAAGATTCAGGAGGTCGGCTTTTATGCTCGTTGTCATTGCGCTGGGTGGTAATGCCATGCTGCAGCGGGAGCAACCGGTTGAACTGCATGTTCAGCGGGAAACCCTGCGTCAGGCAGCGGATGCCATTGCCCAGATCGCCAAGGAGCATCAGGTCGTCCTGACCCATGCCAACGGCCCCGAGATGGCCCTGCTCTCGTTAATGAACGAGGACTATGAAGAAGTGAACAATTATCCGGTCAATGTTCTGGGCGCACAGACCCAGGGCATGATCGGTTTTGTCTTCGAGCAGGAACTGCGCAATGCCATGGCCGATGAGCAGATTCTGGCGGTCACCACCCACACACTGATTAATACCCGGGATCCTGCCTTTCTGGATCCGGACCATGCTGTTGGTCCGGTGTTTACCTATGACCAGGCTCAGGCCATCCAGAACGCTAACCCTGAATGGATGTTGAAGGCAGACGGCAACTACTTCCGCCGGGTCGTGCCATCTCCGGCTCCGCAAAGCATTCTGGAACTGGCCAGCCTCAGACACATTGTCGCCTCCGGCAATATTACCCTGCTCTGCGGTGGCGGCGGGGGGATTCCGGTGCGCAGAGACTCCGAAGGTATGCTGCACGGCATCCCGGCAGTGATCGATAAAGACCGCACATCATGCCTTCTGGCAGAAGGCATTGAAGCCGATGCGCTGGTCATCCTGACCGATGCCGATGCGATTGAAACACAGTATCAACAACCGGGTTCACGCAGGATAAAACGCTGCACACCGGAGGCTTTGGAACAACATGAGTTTGCGGCAGATACCATCGGCCCTAAGGTGGAGTCCGTATGCCAATTCGTAAGAGCGGGTGGTAAGTTTGCCGCAATAGGTGCGCTTGATCGCGCAGTAGACATACTGGCTGGCGAGTCAGGAACCCATGTAATGGTGGATGTTCCGGACGGTATTACATATTACGACTGACAGGCGTGGTGATTGCGGCACAAATATACGACTAGGCGCGAATAAATTTACATTTCCTAGACCATACCGAAACGGTCTATCCGATACTATTCGGCCACCCACAGATATTGAACTGTGAAGTTCTGTGCCCCTACCCATTCTGCCGCCGCTGTAGTGAATATTGCTTCAGGTGAAAGCATCTGGGGCAAGCCCATAGCCGGGGCTGTTTCTGCTGAGTGCAGGTCAGCTGAAGAGCTTGCTCCACAAGACTCCTTTTTCAGGACAGGAAGAAAATATGTCCCAGAGCCTCATACGTTACACCAACATACTCAGTATTGTCGGTGACATCATCCGGGTGGAAGTACCCAACCTGGATGGTGCCCGCTCACAGGCCCGCAATGGTGACCTTGCCCTGATTGAGCAGGATGGTCAGCCGTACTCCATGGCTCAGATCATCCGTCTGAAAGGCAACGAAGTTTCCCTGCAGGTTTTCGCGGGCACCAAGGGTCTGTCGACCCGCTCTGCGGTCTGCTTCCTGGGTGAGCCTATGCGGGCTATCTACTCCCCGAACATTCTGGGTCGTATCTTCAGCGGTGCCGGCGAGCCTATCGATGGCGGCCCATCACTGAGCCAGGATCCCAAAGTGGTTATCGATGGCCCATCCGTTAACCCAACCCAGCGGGTTCTGGCTTCCCGTATGGTGCGGACTAACGTACCGATGATCGACGTATTCAACACTCTGGTTGAATCTCAGAAGATTCCTATCTTCTCCGTGTCCGGCGAACCGTATAACCAGTTCCTGGCCCGTATCGCTATCCAGGCGGAAGCGGACGTGGTGGTGTTCGGTGGCATGGGTCTGATCTTCGACGATTACCACTTCTTCAAGACCGCGTTTGAAAACGCCGGCGTATCGTCCCGTACCGTGATGTACTCCAACCTGGCCTCTGACCCGACCGTAGAACGTCTGATGATTCCGGATCTGGCGCTGGCCACTGCCGAACACTTCGCGGTAGCGGAAGGCAAGAAGGTACTGGTGCTGCTGACCGATATGACCTCCTACGCTGACGCGATGAAGGAAATCGGTGTGGCCATGGACAAGATCCCTGCCAACCGGGGCTACATGGGTGACCTCTACTCCCAGCTGGCCAAGCGTTATGAGAAGGCGGCCGACTACAAGGGTGCCGGTTCCGTAACCATCCTGGCAGTAACCACCATGCCGGGTAATGACGTAACTCACCCGGTACCGGATAACACCGGTTACATCACTGAAGGTCAGTTCTACCTGCACGATGGCGTACTGGATCCATTCGGTTCCCTGTCCCGTCTGAAGCAGATGGTAGCCGGCAAGGAAACCCGTGAAGACCATCCGCAGATCATGAACACCATGATCCGTTTCTACTCTGACTCGGTGAACGCCAAGCAGAAACAGGCGATGGCCTTTGAACTGTCCGACTACGACTTGAAAACTATCAAGTTCGGCGATCTGTTCCGCAAGCGCTTTATGAGCCTTGATGCGGCTATGTCTCTGGAAGAGGCACTGGATGCCTGCTGGTCAACGCTGGCGGAATGCTTCTCTCCGGAAGAGACGTTGATGAAGCAGAGCATGATCGAGAAGTACTGGCCGGACTACCGGGTCGCTGCCACTAATGAGGCGGCTGCCACCGCGGAGGCCTGAGAATCATGGCCACCAAAGTATCACTGAACAAAAGCTCGCTGAACAAGGAGAAGGCCAGCCTCAAAACCTTCAACCGCTATCTGCCTGCGCTGGAACTGAAACGCCAGCAACTGATGGCAGAGCGCAAGAAGGCTGAGATTGCCCTGACCGAAGCCCGCGAGCGTATCGAACAGATCGAGAAGGATATCGCGGCCCAGCTGCCTATGCTGGCCTGTGAAGATATCAATGTCGATGGTCTGGTCACGGTGACCAATGTTGTGCTCGGCGAGCAGAACATTGTCGGCACCAGTGTCCCGGTACTCGAAAAGATCGAGGTTGTCGTCAAACCGTACAGCTATCTGACCAAACCCCACTGGGTGGATTTTCTGGTCGAGAAGCTAAAAGAGATGGCGGAACTGCACGTTGAGAGCCAGGTACGTGAACTGCGTTACCAGGAGATCAGCGCCGCAACCCGCACCACCTCCCAGCGGGTCAACCTGTTCTCCAAGGTACTGATTCCCCAGACCAAAAAGAACATCGCGCGCATCAAGATCTTCCTCTCCGACCAGGATCGTGCCGGCGTGGTTAACGCCAAGATCTCCAAGTCGAAGATGGATGCTGCTGAAGCCCTACAGGCCCGCGAGCGCGAAGCCGGCAAGGTAGCGAATGCCGCTCAGGGGAGAGACTGACCATGAGTATTAAAGCGCTCAAAAAGATCACCCTGTACGGGTTGACCAGTGAGAAAGAGGAACTGCTGCGCGGCCTGCAACATCTGGGCTGCATGCACCTGATTCCCCTGATGCTGCCAACCGACAGTGATGGCGAGTTGAGTGAACCCCAATCCGCCAAGGAAGCCCTGCACTGGCTGACCAGCTGCCCGACCAAGCGTCGTGAAGCCCGTTCGACCGGTGACCACACGGCGAATGCCATCGTTAATATGGTGCTGGATAACCGTGTCCGTCACCGTAAGGCGGCGGACCGTCGTGACGCCCTGATCAAACGGATCAAGGAAGTGCAGCCCTGGGGCGATTACAGCTTCCCTCCACTGGAGGAGATGGCCAACGTACGACTGTGGTTCTACGTTGTTCCGCTCAAGGAAATGACTGAGGTTCAGGCGCTGGAACTGCCTTATGAGGTAGTACACCAGACCAACAAGAACGCTTATGTGGTGGTGCTGTCCGAGCAGGAACCAAGTGCGGATATCCTGCCGATCAAGCGTTCCCACGTCGGCAAGTACTCTTTGTCTGAGTTGGAAGCCCGTCTTGAAGAGGCCGAAATGGCGCTGGAAGACATTCAGGGTGAACGAGAAAGTCTGACCCGCTGGATCTACATCATCTCCCAGGCGGTCGCCCGCTTTGAAGATGAACAGGCCCTGCGTGAAGCCAGCCGTTCTGCACTGGAAGATGACCAGTTCTTTCTGGTCTCCGGCTGGATGCCGGCTGACCGAGAACAGGATGTCCGTGCCTTCGCTGATGAACGACTGGCCGCAGTGACCTTTGAAGAGCCGGAAGATGCCGACAACCCGCCTACGCTGCTGGAAAGCTCCGAAGGCACCGGTGGCGGCAGCGAAGCATTCAGCTTCTTCCAGATGCCTGGCTACCGGTCCTGGGATCCGGGCAAGATGGTGTTCTACTCCTTCTCCCTGTTCTTCGCCATGATCATGAGCGATGCGGCTTACTGCGCCATTCTGGGCGGTATCCTGTTCCTCTATCGCGGCAAGCTCAGTGCATCAGAAGGCGGTCGTCGTCTGCTGAATATGGGTTACTTCATGTCTGCCCTCGGCATTATCTGGGGCGTAATGATTGGCAGTTACTTCGGTGTTGCACCGGAGCCGGATACCTTGCTGGGCAAGGTCGCCTTTATCAACCTCAATGATTACGGCGCCATGATGGCTCTGTCGATTGTGGTGGGTGTCGGTCATCTGGTGATTGCCAACTTTATGAACTTCTGGATCAACCGGAAGCGCAGCACCTCTCTGGCCCATCTGGGCTGGTCGGTGACCATGCTTGGCGGTCTGGGTCTGTACCTGGGCAAGAGTTCCTATCTGCCGGCCGTATTCGCCGATCCGGTAGGTCCTGCACTGATGATTGCCGGCGCGGTGATGATCTTCCTGTTCAGCAGTGAACGTAAGGTCGGCTCCGCCAAGGATTTCATTCTGCGCATCCTTGATGGCTTGAAGGGCATCTACAGCGTTACCAGCGCCTTTGGTGACATTCTGAGTTACATGCGTCTGTTCGCGCTCGGTCTGTCCGGTGCGTCTCTGGCCATGACCTTCAACAATCTGGCTCACGATGCTCTGAACACCAGCCCGGTTACCGGTGTCCTGTTCGCTGGCGTCATTCTGCTTCTCGGCCATGTCCTGAACTTTGCCCTCTGCATCATGAGTGGCGTGGTACATGGCATGCGTCTCAACGTTATTGAATTTGTTAACTGGGGTATGTCCGACGAAGGCTACCCGTTCAAAGCTTTTCGCAAACAAGAGGATTGAAAATGGAACAACTGATCATTGCTCTGGGCTGGGTTGGTGTATTTGCTCCGGTGGCACTGGGTGCCGTAGGTTCCGCTATCGGCTGTTCCGTTGCCGGTCAGGCAGCGTGTGGCGCCATGCTGGATGTTGAATCCGGATACGGTAAGTTCGTGGGTGTGTCCGCGATGCCTTCCTCCCAGGTTATCTACGGTATCGTAATCATGTTCACCCTGTCCGGTCTGGGTGTTGCGCTGGCTACTGCTCCTGGTCTGTTCGGTATCGGCCTGCTGACCGGTATCGCACTGATGTACTCCGCGATCTACCAGGGTCAGGCTGTTGCTGCATCTATCAACGCTTCCAAGAACAAGCCGGAAGTGTTCGGTCTGTCCATCGCTCCTGCGGCGATCGTAGAAGGCTTCGCGGTATTCGCCTTCGTATTCGCTCTGGTTATGGGTCAGCAGATCGCCGGTTAATCCGGCGACCTGACGACAACAGGAGATCGTGATGAGCGTAACAACTGAACAGGTATCCGTGGGTGTTCAGCAGCTGATTGAAAAGCTGCGCACTCAGGGCGTGGCCACCGGCCGGACCGAAGCAGACCGTCTGGTTGCTGAAGCCCGCGACGAAGCCGCAAAGATTCTGGCGGATGCCCGTAAAGAAGCAGAAGCCATTACCACCAAGGCTAAAAAAGATGCCGACTTCACTCTGAAGTCCGGCAACGAAGCCCTGGAACTGGCTGGCCGCAACGCGGTGCTGGAGCTGAAAGGCTACTTCATGGAGAAGTTCTCCCGACGCATTACCGAAGCCGTTGGCGAGGATATGCACGATGAAGACCTGCTGACCAAGATGATTCTGGAAGTTGCCGGCCGCACCCGTCTGGATGGCGAGCAGAACATCCAGGTGATTCTGCCGGAGAAGGTTGTGGGTGTTGATGACCTGCGTACCAACCCGGAAGAACTGAAGGAAGGCACTCTGGCCTACTTTGTTGCCCGTCAGGGTCACGAAATGCTGGAAGAAGGTATTACCTTCACCGCCAGTAAGGCGCAGAAGACCGGCATGACTTTCCGTCTGGTCGACAAGAACGTGGAAGTGGAGCTGGATGAAGACGCCGTGAGCGAAATGCTGCTCAAGCACCTGCAGCCACGTTTCCGTGCCCTGCTGGAAGGTACGATTAAGTAAGCTGGACAAGCGGCAAGTAAGCGCTGCTTTCAGCACTTGATGTGACCTGAGAGGGCAGCCCGTTCCGGGTTGCCCCTTGAATTTACGGAGCTGTTCGGTGAACAGTTCTTACGGAGCAAGCCATGGCAGAAAGTGCCTACTACACATTACTGACTTCGCTGCCCCATATTGATTCGCTGTTCAGCAGCAAGATGACGCCCATCTCCCGCTTCCAGCTGGACAAGCGTCTGTCCATGCTCGGTACGGAAGACCAGCAGAAACTGGTTGCCATCGAGAACCTGCTGCACTGGGATCATATGGGTGACGAGGTTGATGAGAAAGCCCTGATCCTGCAGGCCGACCGGCTCAAAGCCTCCCTCGGCAACCAGCACCTGATCGATCTGATCAACTGGCGTCTGGATATTCGCACGGTCACGGCCGCTCTGCGCCGCAAGCATGCCGGACAGCAGGCCCCTTCCGAAGCCAAGTGGAGCTACGGCACCCGCTACGAATACATCCGCACCCACTGGACCTCACCGACACTGGGCCTGAGTGGAGCTTTCCCCTGGATTCCGAAAGTGAATGAGTGCCTGCGGACCGGTGAGTGCGTTGCTCTGGAAAAAGTCTTGCTGCAGGCCGCATGGAATCATCTGACCCATATGTCCATGAAGCACCGCAATGACTTTGTGGCCGTGGTGATCTACGTCATGCGCTGGAATCTGGTCGCACGCTGGACTGCCTATGATACCGAACAGGCACGCGTGCGCTTCCGTGACCTGGTCGAACGCAGCCTTGGTGCTTTCAAGGACCAGCTGCCGGCCAGCAACCACTGAGCACAACAGGTAGAACGTTTTCATAAGCCGGGCGGGCTGTTAACAGCCCGCCGGTTGAACAGAACATTATGAGCACTCTTTTATGAGCATGAGCGAAGCAACTGAACAGCAGGCAACTGCCAGAGTCATCGCGGTAAACGGTGATATCCTCACCATCGAAACCATCACGCCTGACGCCAGCCTGGTCAAAAACGAGGTGGTTTACGTTTCTCCGGGCCGCCGCGAGAGCGAAGAGATTGATGAACGCCTGATGTCCGAGGTTCTGCGTGTTAACGGCAAGACCGCTGACATTCAGGTGTTTGAAGATACCAAAGGCGTGGGCGTTGGTGACCTGGTGTACCAATCCGGCGAACTGCTCTCCGTTGAACTCGGCCCGGGCTGTCTGAGCCAGATCTTCGATGGTCTGCAGAACCCGCTGGAACGTCTGGCCCAACTGCACGGCACCTTCCTGAAGCGTGGTGTTCAGGTGGACGCTCTGGATCGCTCCAAAGAGTGGTCTTTCGTGGCGACTGCCCGTGTCGGTGACAAGCTGCACGCCGGTGAAACCCTGGGTACCGTGCAGGAAGGTCGTTTCACTCACAAAATCATGGTGCCGTTCAACACCCGTGGTTCCGTGACTATTGAGTGGATCCAGGAAGGCTCCTTCAATGTGGATACTGTGATTGCCCGTGTACGCGATGAGCAGGGCAAAGAGATCGGTCTGAACATGATTCAGCGCTGGCCGGTAAAACAGTCCATCGCCGGCACTCTGGGCCGTAACGGCAAGACTGCCCGCCACTACCCATCCGAGCCTCTGATCACCCAGCAGCGTCTGATCGACACTTTCCTGCCAATCGCCCGTGGTGGTACTGCCTGTATCCCTGGCCCGTTCGGTGCCGGCAAGACCGTACTGCAGCACACGCTGTCCAAGTACGCGGCAGTGGATATCGTAATCGTTATCGCCTGTGGTGAACGTGCCGGTGAGGTGGTAGAAACCATCACTGAATTCCCGCATCTGCAGGATCCAACCGGCACCGGAACCCTGATGGATCGTACCACCATCATCTGTAACACCTCCTCCATGCCGGTTGCGGCCCGTGAAGCCTCCATCTACACCGGTATGACTCTGGGTGAGTACTACCGTCAGATGGGTTACAACGTGCTGCTGCTGGCCGACTCCACCTCCCGTTGGGCGCAGGCGATGCGTGAAACCTCCAACCGTCTGGAAGAGATTCCGGGTGAAGAAGGCTTCCCGGCTTACATCGACTCCGCGATCAAGGGCCTGTACGAACGTGCCGGTGTGATCACCAACGAAGACGGCGACAGCGGTTCCATGACCATGATCGGTACCGTATCTCCGGCCGGTGGTAACTTTGAAGAGCCGGTAACCCAGTCCACCCTGGCAACCGTGAAGTGCTTCCTGGGTCTGTCTTACGATCGTGCCTACAAGCGTTTCTTCCCGGCTGTAGACCCACTGATCTCCTGGTCCCGCTATCTGGATCAGCTGGCTCCATGGTACAAGGAGAATATCTCCGAGAACTGGGTCGATGACGTGAAAGAGATGCAGGGCCTGATCGTATCCGGTGAAAGCATCAACCAGATGATGCAGGTAACCGGTGAAGAAGGTGTCACCCTGTCGGATTACGTGACCTACCAGAAAGCCCTGTTCCTGGACATGGTATTCCTGCAGCAGGACGCTTTCGACAAGATCGATTCTGCCTGCCCGATGGCTCGTCAGCGTTTCAACTTCAATATGATCGTTGATATTGCCCGTCGTGGCCTGCGCTTCTCCGACAAGAAGGACGCCCGTGACTTCTTCGTGAAGCTGACCGGTCTGTTCAAGAACCTGAACTACGCACACTACGAATCCAGCGAGTACAAAGAATACATCGCCAAAATCGAAGAGCTGCGTGATCAGTACAGCATGGCTTCCAAAGCCGCCTGATGTTGATGTGTTAAATAAAAAAGCCGGCTCTCATGCCGGCTTTTTTATTGTTAATTTCAGGAATAGTTACAAAATCAACTGCGTTACAATTCCGATGTTTCTTTCAAATAGAAGACCTTCAGCGTCTATTCATCATTCTTAAAAAGAATAACAAACCTCAGAATTAACAGTTCTTATAACAAAAGAAATTAACTCACCGCTTGTTTCTGACTTTTTCTGTCCATTTCTTGCAAGACTGTCATCCCCTGCTAGATATACCTCGAAAATTTTATATGCATTTTTCTTAGACCAATCTGCCGGAGCATTGCAGAGGAATAATTATGCCGGGTATACAGAATCCGAAGATTGATTCAGGCCGTTTGTTGTTGTCCGCCAGCATTGCAGCTGTTGCTACTCAGGTAACTGCGGATCCTGCAACCCATATGTACGCTATGGGAGGTGCGCTGGCAGGCAGTAACAGCTACGCATTCTCACCAGCGACCCACGATACGATTAAGCAACACCCGGAATGGCACTGGCTGCCCGGATACAAGTGGAACAGCCTCTCCAAAAATCCGTACTCCTTTGCAGACCGTACCTGGGAAGCCCTCTCCGGCGAAATTGGCCCGGTGGTTTCGGTCTTTGCACTCCACTACCTCTCCAAACGTCTGGGTACCCATTATCAACTGCTGACAGCTGAGAATGGTGATGATGTTGCTGATTACGTCTGGCGTCTCGGTGAAGCCGTTGGCGACTACGCCAGCAGTGACAGTACCTCCGAGCTGCTCTGGAGACTGTTTGCCAGTAACGTCGACAAGCTGAACGTCAGTGATTATCTGGATCAATCCGATTCCAGCCGCATGGGCAAGAATGTATTCTGGCTGTTCAAGCGGGCTCTGGCCTACGCCCCAATGATGAAGAATGCGATTCCGGAAACTCTTCGTCAGCACGTTCTTCATTCCGTAGGCTTTGCCGGTATCGCCTTTGATACGCCGGTACTCAATGAACACTTCGCCCTGACCTTTATCAGCTCCAGCTCCGCCGATGATCCAGGTCGTCCGAAGAATGCTTATCTGGATCTGGACTTTGTCAGAAACAAAACCCCGTTCGCTGATCCAGAAGGTCGCTTTGAAAATGCTCTTGCTGAACTGGAAAAAGCCAGTGCAGAAAACAACGTCACCCGCGTTCGTTTCTACCCGGCAATCCTGGGTGACCAGCGTCGTGGCGGTAAGCTGGCGCTATTCGTTCGCTTCTATGTCAACGATCAGCCAAGCTCTCTGATTCGCTTCCCGGCTGAATTTGGTTCCAGCCATGATCGCACCTGGTGGACCGATGCCGTTGACCGGGGCATTCTGCAGGGCGTTTACAACAGTGACCAGTACACTGTTGTTAAGATGTTGAATGAACTGGCCAGCTACAAGAAGAACCTGATCACCCCAATCTCTGACCGGGTTCTGGAAAAACTGCCGGCATTGATGAAGTGGGCTGCAGAACGTCCACCAGCCAATGACCACGGATTCAAGTTTGAACAGCAGATGCACACGGCTCTTGAGCCGGACATCATTACTGTTGATGGCGGCATTAATCTTGGTCTTCCCGACAAGCCCAAGCAGTCTGTTCACCACACCGCTATTAATGCCGGTGACAACGGCTTCCTGTTCATTGATGACTACTTCAGCCAGCGGGTTGAGCTGCCCATCATGACCATGGTGACCCGCAGCCGTTATGGTGACATCAAGCCTGATGACCTGCTCAAACTTGAGAAGCATCTGCCTTGGCAGAACTACCGTGGCTCAAACAAGCTGGCAATGACCTTCATGAAGAATCAGGCCTACACCTGGCTGGTCAGCAATCTGATGAAGGCGCGTTCTGAAGAGCTGAAGGAACACCGGGAGAAGACCAAGAAGTACTCCGCTCTGCTGGGCACTTCTGATGCCATGGTCATCGACATGCTGCACCGCTTTGAAGAGCAGCTGGTTGAAGAAGGCAAAGATCTGCAGACTGCTTACGATGAACAGCTTGATGCTGTTAAAACCAAAAACAAGAGTACGCAGAAGCAGTACAACAAGCTTAAGAACGAGTACGGCAAGCTAAAAACTGAACATGCCAAATCCGTGAAGAATCAGGATCTGGCAGATAAAGCTCTGGAAGCCGCCAAGAAGACAGAAAAGGATGGTGAAGGGCGTATTGAGGAACAGGTCAAGGCTCTGCCGAAAAAAGGCAAAGAGAAGTTTGAAGAGCTGAAAACACGTCTGGCTGCCGTTGCGGATGCACAGGAAGCTAACGACAAGAAGGCACTTAGAGAAGCCAGAGCCAACCTGAAAGATCTGGTTGCCGACAAAAAGCTGAAACTGCAGCCTGTTCAACAGGCTCTCGAAGGACAGAACAAGCTCAAGCAGGCAACCACAGCCGCTCAGGAAAAAATTGAAGAGAACAAAGAAGATATTAAGAAGCACCAATTGGATATGGATGCCAAGAAGTCTGAGATGATGGCGGTTGCCAAAGACAATAAGGAAATTGCCAAGCTTGCAGAACTGGAAATCCTGCTGAACATTAGCCGTGCCGCTGAACGTGACAATGTGGATGCAGAAGATCTGCAGAACAATATCGAAGAGTCCAAGAAGCTGGGTAATATCCTCAAGCTCAGCACTGGAAACAGCGTGGTTGATGTTGTTAAAGAGTCCGTTGGCACTTTGATGAAGGCTATTCCAAACCCTCTGCCAAAATCAAAAGCCAAGAGCTCAGCTTCAGAAGATCAGGACGATGACAAAAACAAAGGCAAGAAAGCCAAGAAAAAGGCCGAGGATAAGCCTGAGGGAAGTAAGCGCCCAGTCCGCAGCAAAGGGAAAAAAGTAGCAGATCCGGTAGAGTCATCGGAAACTCAGGAGTCCACTGCTTCTGAGCCGCAGGAATCTTCTGCACAGGAAAGTTCACAGGAGAGCAGCGAGGCAACACCGCCACCTAAAGGTGGCAAGAAGCCTGCAGCAAAGGCAACGCCTAAGGGTGGAAAAAAGCCAGCTCCTAAAGCAGCACCAAAGGGCGGCAAAAAAACTGCAGCCAAAGCAACACCAGCAGGCAAGAAGCCCGCAGCAAAGGCAGCACCTCCTAAGGGCGGTAAAAATCCAGCCCCTAAAGCAACGCCAGAAGGTGGTAAGAAGTTACCAGCCAGAGCTGCAAGAGGGAAAAAAGCCGTAACACCTGAAGAGTCTTCCGCTGAAGAATCCTCAGCAAAAGAGTCCGCTGTTAAAGAGTAATATCAAGGGTTGGCTTGTGTAATAGGAAAAGGCAGTGCTTAACAGCATTGCCTTTTTCTTTTGTGTACCGGTTCTGGAAACTGCTGATACCGCATCTTACAACTTCCGCTGCCTCCCTCTCTGCACCTGTCTGGTCAAGCAGCATCATTGATGGATACAATGATTGACCAGAATAAAAATCACCCTGACAGGCATGTCGTGGACAAGAACCTTCATTTCAGTCAAAGACTCTCCTTTCGCCAGACCCGATATGCCCTGACTGTCGCCTTTATTATTGGGCTGGTATTCAGCACGTTGAATATCACTATCGATTACCGCCAACAGGATCTGGCCATTGATCAGGAGGTGCGCGCCCTTCTGGAAATCAGCACCGCCCCTGCGGCCCGTATTGCCTACAACATTGATACTGAACTGGCACAGGAACTGTTAAATGGCCTGCTCAGCTATCCTGCCCTTTCTCATGCTGAACTGCGTGATGAGTTTGGTAATCAGCTTGGCAGCGTATCGAGGGAACTGACTCAGGATAAAGCCCGCGGGATTGGCGATTTTCTTTTCGGTCGCAGCCGGGTTTACCGACAGGCACTACGGGTCGATTTTGATCCTGATGCTCTGCTTGGCTATCTGCAATTTGAAATTGATACCTATTCGTTTGGCGAGGCGTTTATACAGAGGGCTTTCCTGTCGTTCCTCTCCGCCCTGCTCAAAGGCTTTTGCATGGCCCTGATTCTGCTGCTGCTTTTCTACCGGATGCTGACTTCACCTCTGACAGCCATCAGTCGAACTCTGAAAGAACTGCGCGGTAATAACAACACTAACAATACGGCACTGGTTCAGATTCCCTGCCCACCAGAACATCAGGAAGACGAAATTGGCAAGCTGGTCGATGAGATTAATAACCTGCTTTATGCCACCCGCAGCAACGAGAAACGACGATACCGGGCCGAGCGTCAGCTGCGTGATCATTTGATAGCTCTGGAAAACAAGGTTGCGGATCGCACTGCGGAAATGACCCGCCACAACCATCTGCTGAGTCAATCCAACGAAGAGCTGGCACGTGCTAAAGAGAAAGCGCTCCAGACAGCCAAAGCAAGAGCTACGCTGATGGCCAGTATGAGCCATGAGATCCGTACACCGTTGAATAGTGTTATGGGCATGGTCGATCTGGCTCTTTCGGAAAGTCAGGACCTCAAACAGTGTGAACGCCTGCAGCAAGCCCATGATGCCGGCCAGCAACTGCTGGAACTGTTAACGGATATTCTCGATTTCTCCCGCTTTGAATCAGGCAAGCTGATCTTTGAAAGCACCCCGTTCAACCCTGAAAACATTCTTGAACGAACCACCGCCATGTTTGCCCAGCAGGCAGAAAGTAAAGGGCTATGTCTGCAAAGTACGATTTATGATTCTGTCCCCCACCAGCTGGTCGGCGACCCAACCCGCCTCCAGCAGATCATTGTTAATCTGATCAGCAATGCCATTAAATTCACGCCATCGGGCTATGTCTCTCTGGAAGCCAAAACAGAGACAGTCAATGATGTCCTGATGCTCAATGTCTTTGTACGTGACAGCGGCATCGGTATCCCTGATTCCTCACTGGATACGGTTTTCGACTATTACTCCCAGGCCAGCCAGGATACCAACCGCCTGTTTGGTGGAACCGGTCTGGGTCTGGCGCTGTCCCGTAATATGGCTGAGGCTATGGGCGGTAAACTGCAGGTTAGCCGCAACAGCAACGGTGGCAGTACCTTTAAACTGGTGATCCCCTATGCCGGCACAGAACGCTCAGGTAATCACGGCTCCATAAGTACAGGTTCGGTACTGGAACGCATTCCCCATCCGGTACAGATCCTTGCACCACCAAAAACAGCGCAGGCTCTTTCCGTCTACTGCCAACGTTTGGCTACCTCCGTGACAGTTCTGCCCTGGTCAGGACCATGGCCACCTCAGGAATTTATTCACTCGGACCGTACGCTTCTGATTGCTCCACAGAGTTTTGCAGACTTCCTGCCCGATACGCTGCGCCACACTTCGCCGGAGAAAATTATTTACCTGAAAGATGGCTCCGGGGTCGAGGTATCACCTTCATCTACCCTCGTCTCGCAACCTATTCGACGAGAACGGATACAGCAGGCACTGAGTTCTGTGGCCAGTGAAGCCAAACCATCTCTGGATACGTCCGGAAACAAAAACCTTCACGGCAAAGCCAACCAAGGTACAGCCCGCATTCTGGTTGCAGAAGATAACCCAACCAATCTGTTGATTATTGAAGAAGTGTTACTTCATGCCGGCTTTGAGGTCATAACCTGCAAAAATGGACAACTGGCGGTCGAGGCCTGTGAACAGTCTACCAACGAACAACCAGCCTACGATCTGATTCTTATGGATTGCAATATGCCGGTGCTCAGCGGCTATCAGGCCAGCGAAAAAATCCGGGGCATGCCGAAATATCATCATGTTCCCATCATTGCGCTCACCGCCAATGCCTTTGAACAGGATCGTGATCAGTGTCTCTCTAACGGCATGCAGGACTATCTGAGCAAGCCCTTCGATCATAAAACGCTGGTCGCCAAAATTGAGCACTGGCTACAGGACGATGGTGATTACTCCGTATCGGGGTCAGCAGCAAAGTTCAGGGAAACCGAGTTAACGCAGTAACGCAGTCCGGTTGGAGGTGGGCCATCCGGAAACACATGCCCCAAGTGGCACTCACAATGGGCACAGAGTATTTCAGTGCGGGACATACCCAGTGAGTTGTCTTCACGGTAGAGAATGGCGGCATCATCCACAGGCTGCCAATAGCTGGGCCAGCCACAGCCACTGTCAAACTTGGCATCCGAGCGAAACAAGGGCCTCAGGCAACCGGTGCAGCCGTATAAACCCGCGTCCTTATGGTCAACATACTCGCCAGAAAAAGGACGCTCCGTCCCGCCTTCCCGGCAGACATGGTACTGCTCAGGTGTGAGTTTCTGACGCCATTCGTCATCAGTTCGCACCATCTTGGAGGATCTTTCCGTCATTTTGTTATTCCACAAGAAGTAATCGTGTCGCACCCTAATGCACCGGTGTATTATAAGGCAGTCATCAATGAAACTGGCACTTGATAGTCACCATGCAGGATATCCAGAAGTCGAGCAAGCTGCTCAATGTCTGCTATGAAATTCGCGGGCCTGTTCTCCATGAGGCCCGTCGGCTCGAAGAAGAAGGTCAGCGCATTCTGAAACTGAACATCGGCAACCCGGCCCCGTTTGGTTTTGACGCACCAGAAGAAATTATTCAGGACATGATCCTGAACCTGCCTTCGGCCCAGGGTTACTGTGATGCCAAGGGGCTGTTTTCCGCCCGTAAAGCCGTTATGCAATACACCCAGCAGCGCGGCATTGCCGACGTTACCATCGACGATATTTTTATTGGTAACGGCGTCAGTGAACTGATCGTGATGTCCATGCAGGGACTGCTCAACAACGGTGACGAGATTCTGGTTCCGGCGCCGGACTACCCGCTCTGGACTGCGGCCGTAACGCTTTCCGGCGGCAGTGCTGTGCACTATATCAAGGATGAACAGTCTGACTGGTACCCAGATCTGGAAGATATGCGCAGCAAGATCACCAGCAAGACCCGCGGTATTGTCGTTATCAACCCGAATAACCCGACAGGCGCCGTTTATCCACGGGAGATTCTTGAAGGCATTGTTGAGCTGGCCCGGGAGTTCAACCTGATCCTGTTTGCCGACGAGATATACGACAAGATTCTTTACGATGATGCCGAGCATATTGCTCTGGCTTCTATGGCACCGGATGTCTTGTGTATCACCTTTAACGGTCTGTCCAAATCCTGGCGGGCTGCCGGCTTCCGCAGTGGGTGGATGGTCATGAGCGGTGCGAAAGACGCTGCCCGAGATTACCATGATGGTCTGCAGATGCTCGCATCCATGCGTCTGTGTGCCAACGTTCCGGCCCAGCATGCCATTCAAACGGCACTGGGGGGCTACCAAAGTATCAATGATCTGGTTCTTCCCGGTGGTCGTCTGAAGGAGCAGCGGGATGTGGCCTGGGAGAAGCTTGTCGAAATCCCAGGCGTCAGCTGTGTTAAGCCTAAAGGCGCGCTGTATCTGTTCCCTAAGCTTGATCCGAAGATGTACCCCATTGAGGATGACGAACAGATGGTGATGGATCTGCTGAAGCAGGAGAAGATTCTGTTAGTTCAGGGAACCGGCTTTAACTGGCCAACCCATGATCACGTTCGTATTGTTACCCTGCCTCGGGTTGATGAACTGTCAGAAGCCATTGAGAAGTTCGGGCGCTTCCTTGATCGCCTGCATCGCCGAACCAAGCCTCGGGTTTTCACCTCCTGATACCCTTTTGCCTTCATGCTGCACAGCATGAAGGCTTTTCTTTAAGCCACTCTTCCCATCTTCCGCGCATCCTCTGGTCAGCCATCTATAGTGTCATCCCCATAAATCAAAAGACCTGACACTATGGCCCGCCACTCTCGCTTTACTCTTGCACTCAGTCTGCTGATGGCATGGCTCACGCAGCCGGTTTTGGCTGCCAATACCATGCAATACAGTGAACAGACGGCAGAACGCTACCTGCACTTTAACTGGTTGGCGAAAAGCCTGCTGGAGCCGGTTCTCCAAAAAGCCCTGCAAGACTACCATCCGGCAACGGATACCGCTCTGGCTCTGGATTATGGCTGTGGTACCGGTATTGCTATCCCGTATCTGAAGAAGGCCGGATACCGGGTCGAGGGTGTGGATATTGAGCCGAATATGCTCGCAGCCGCCCTGACCGCACACATGGATGTACCTTTTACCCGCATCACTTCCGGCAAGATTCCCCGCCCTGAGAATACCTACGATCTGGCACTGGCCAGTTACGTGATTGTTGAGATTGGCGACCGAGATGAAATCATCAACATCTTTAAGGATATCTATCGCACCCTGAAGCCCGGAGGCGTTCTTGTGGTTATGGGTAGCTCCGATGAACGCCACAATCCGGACCGGCAATGGGCCAGCAAAGACGTGGACTTTCCGGAAAACAGAAACCGGGTCAGTGGCTCACGGGTTCACTCCCGTTACAGCAAACAGGATCTGGATTTCTACGACTACTTCTGGAGTACAGAAGACTACCGAGACTTCTTCACCCAGTCCGGATTCAACCTTCTTGAGCACCAACAACCATTGGCAACGGATGATGGACGGGGTTACTGGAAAGACGAGCTGACGATCCCCGCCACCTCGCTCTTTGTTGCCCAAAAGCCATACTAGAAACGTCATTTGAGACAATTCGGTACAATTTCAGGATTGAATATCCATGCCGAAGTCTCCATAAAGGCAGTGTTGTCCCACGATATTGGAGAATAAACAGGGCATGAAACGCATTTTCTTATTCCTGGCTACCAACCTGGCAGTTGTGCTGGTACTGGGTATTGTCACCAGCCTGATTGGACTGAACACCCGGACCATGGGCGGTCTGATGGGATTCGCCATTATCTTCGGCTTCGGTGGTGCGTTTTTCTCACTGGCCATATCCCGCTGGATGGCGGTGAAGTCCACCGGTGCGCAGGTTATTGAACAACCCCGCAATGGCACTGAGCAATGGTTGATGGAAACCGTTGCCCGTCAGGCTCAAGCGGCCGGTATTGCCATGCCACAGGTGGCTATTTACGACTCCCCTGATATTAACGCCTTCGCAACCGGCCCCAGCAAGAACAAAGCGCTGGTCGCGGTGAGTACCGGCCTGATCCGCAGTATGAATCAGGACGAAGCGGAAGCGGTTGTGGGTCACGAAGTTTCCCACGTTGCCAACGGAGATATGGTGACCCTGACCTTGATCCAGGGTGTTGTGAACACCTTCGTGATCTTTATTGCCCGCGCAATCGCCATGGTGATTGATAACTTCCTGCGCAGTGATGACGAAGAAGGCGGTGGTCTGGGCATGTTCGCCTATATGGGTGTGGTCTTTGTTCTGGAAGCGATTCTGGGAATCGGTGCCAGCATGATTGTCGCCTGGTTCTCCCGTCAGCGTGAGTTCCGTGCCGATGAGGGCGGCGCCCAACTGGCTGGCCGTGAAAAAATGATTGCCGCACTGGAGCGTCTGCGCCAGAGCCATGAACCGCAACTGCAGGGTTCGATGATGGCATTCGGCATCAACGGTGGTCGCAGCATGGCAGAAATGTTTATGAGCCACCCGCCACTGGAAAAGCGGATCGCTCACCTGCGTAGCCTCTGATCCTCATAGCACTCTCAATAGAGAACTCTCAATAAGGCCATCCCATGATGGCCTTATTTCGTTATGGGCGTTCGTTGTTTAACCCATATCTGTGCCGCGCGCTCTGGCTTCACAAAAGCGCTTCTGCAAGCTCTTCAAGGCTTCCAGATATTCTGCAGGTGATATGCGACTTTGTGGCACCAGATGCATAACAGGCCGAATTAGCTGTTCCTTCATGGCTTTTTGCACAGGCGGGCTACCAAAAGGCCCATCTGTTCGTACCCGGCCACGCAGTTTTGGAAGCTGATGCACAATCATTTGCCGATGATAACGTCCGCCATCATGCAATGTATCAAAGTCATGGATTTTCCCATCCTGGATTTCCCAGCAACACTGAATACCCAGAAATTCATACATCATTGTGGACGTGAGGTAGCCTAGACCGTAGCTGTCGGTCTGACTTGTCAGTGGCGTTGTCGATAACACCTTGTATTCATAGCGCCCATCGTCAGCCACCCAGTAACCGGACAACTCCGGAGGCAGGTAAAAACAACTGGGATCATAGGGCAACATTCCGATACGCCCCAATGGCTCTGAAATACCAAAGTCAGTCAGCTTACAGCGCTGTTCATGGGTCAGCAGAATATTGCTCGGTTTGATATCAACAAACAGCCAGTTTTGCGCATTTAGAAAGCAGACTCCCTCGGCCACATCCCGAAGCTGCTGCAGCCTGAGAGATAGAGATACCGCCTCTTTCATGGCAATACTGTCGCTTAACGCGCGGGGGAGACGTTCCATTACCAGAATCTTGTGTCCATTCAGTTCAGCTGTCCCCACAAAAGCCACAATATTGTCAGGCTGCAAAGGGGTAACGGCAGAAAAGATCCGACACTCTCGCTCAAACTCGGCATGATGCTTAGAAACAACATACTTGCCTCTGTTTTGCACCAGGTTCAGAGAATAGATTTTCAAAGCAACCTGACGCTGCCCAAAACGGCCCTCGTATACCTCAGACTGAGCGCCCTTGCCTATCCGGGAGCCCATCACAACCTGAGGGGATTCCGTTTGTCTATGCGGTGACCTTGAGCGGTGCGCACTGCAAGGTTGTCTCTGTCGGCCACGGCCACGACCACGGGATGCCCGTGGTCGCTGAGACGGGGAGGGACTGGAAGGGCTGACCTGCATGTTAACTCTGCTCTCGGAAGACCGGTTCAAACCACTAAAGAACCAAATTTCCGTCAGAGGTTCCCGAAGCGACTAACCAACTGGGCAGAGTGCCGGTTCCGGGCGTTAATGTGAGGTCAGCGGATAGAGAACAGCATCATGGTAACCAGTGATCACCTTGATGGTGCCTGATAAACGACGATCCAGCTCCGGACTGCCGGAGTCCACCAGCAAAGGGCGGCCTTCCAGAGCTTTCAACTTGGTTTTGGTAGCCACCACCTGCAGACCATCCATCCCCTCCTTTTGGAGGACGGCTTCAACAATCGCTGCGCTTATCTGCTGATTGCCCCGTCCCAGAATATGCCCCTGCCCACCAATAGCGGTAATCAGGATTCTGACCGGACCAGCACCGCTGGCAAGATGGTGTTCGAGATGTTTCCACACCGCCTGCTCGCTGGCATCGGCGGCCAGACATTGGCCATTGCAAAACACATCTACGCCCAGCAAGGTACTTTCCAGCCCCAAACACTCAAAGACACCTTTGGTAGTAGAACCCGGGCCGGCAATCAGAAGCATATGATCTTCCAGCGTCTCGTTGAGATCATCGGCAATATCCTGCAGAACCAGCTCTTCGACTTCTCGACCGCCCTGCTTGACGTTCTGCAGAAACTGGCCAGCTTCCGGCACTAATAGTTCACCATAATGGCGGGCTTTAACCCGCCCTTCCCGAAAGGCCTGCTCATCCAGATCACGAACATCACGACTGCGGATATCGGTCAGCTGTCCGGTAATCAGCCCCCGCACAATTTCCCCTGCAGCTCCCGGCGTAACCCCATACACACCGGAATGGATTTTGACGCCAGCCGGAATACCCAGCACCGGCTGACCTTCGGGAAGAACATCACAAATATTTCTGGCGGTGCCATCCCCACCGGCAAACAGCAGCAGATCCACACCCTGTGCAGCAATGGCTTGTGCGGCTTTCAATGTATCTTCAGCACAGCTTTGCTCGGCGCTGGCATGTCCAAGAACCTTGTGAGCAAAGCCCATATCGGCCAGCAGGTTTTCCCCCATATCCCCGCCCCAGGTCAGAAACTGCACCTTATCGGTCAGGTTCTGGAACTTCTCCAGCGCCACACGAGTTCTTTGTTCGGCTTTCGGCTGCGCACCACTGGCCAGAGCCTTGGCAACGGTTTCAGCGCCGTCACTGCCTTTCAGCCCAACGGCACCACCGATGCCGGCCAGAGGATTAATAATCAAACCAAGGGTCAGAGTCGCCATATGCTGTTCTTCTTGATGACTTATTATTTGCCAGACTCAATACTGAATCCGATTCCTGCCAATTCTCTCTCCAGAGCGTTTGCCGTCTCCGGCACTTGCACAGTCAACGTATTAAATTCCCTGCGCTTGGGGTAGTGACGCCGCAACTGGTCAAAGCCCTTTACCAAAGCAGACGTATCATCTCCTGCAGTTTTCGCCAAAGCTCTCAGACAATGATCATCACGACGGATGTCGTACAGAAGCCGAATAGATGCCGCTGTGATTTCAGCAATATTCTCTCCAGCCGCAGACAATGTCTGCAGCGCAGGAACCGGAGCAATCGTATCTAAAGAAATATCTGCAGGCGTATTCAACCACTGACACATGGCCTGATAGATCATTTCCGTACCACGCACCTTGCCATCCACGCTGTAACCGGCAATATGAGGCGTGCCCAGGGCCACCAGTTCCAGCAGTTCAGTGGACAAGGCAGGTTCATTCTCCCAAACATCCAAAACAGCCGTGATCGGACTATCAGACTGAAGTCGCCTGATCAGAGCCACATTATCGACAACTTCACCACGGCCAGCATTGATCAGTACTGAGCCTTCTTTCAGACGTGAGAGCCGCTCACCATCCAGTAGGTGCCAGGTTGGCTCCTCTCCGGACTGAGTCAGCGGTGTATGCAACGAGATGATATCCGCGCCTTCTACCAGCTCATCAATGGAGACCTGATCAGGCGTCTCTTTAAATGGATCACAGACCAGACACTTTATGTCCAGTTGCTGCAACCGAGTATAAAGACGGGAACCCACCTGACCATAGCCAACAATCCCAAAGACCTTGCCTTCGATATTCAGGCCCTGTCCGTCCGAAAGAGCATTGAGAGCGGTAAAGACATAATCGACAACCGCATCTGCATTACAGCCCGCCGCAGAGGCAAATCCGATCTGGTTATCCTCAAGCCACTGGGTATCAATATGGTCGGTGCCGCTGGTTGCAGTGGCGACAAATTTTACCGAACTTCCCGCCAGCAGATGCTCGTTCACCTCGGTGACAGAGCGCACCAGAAGCACATCCGCATCGGCAACATCAGCAGGCGTCATGGACCGGCCCGGCAGCTTTCGGATACTGCCAAAGCCGGCAAAAAATTCATTCAGTAGGGGAATATTCTCATCGGCAACAATGGTTAATTCTGCGCCCGAGCTCTGTTTTGGCATTCTTTCTTGTCCAGAAGCTTTGCGGTTGTGCAGGATGGTATAATGCGCCCCAACAGAATCGCAACTAAAGACCACCCGCTGCTTTATGGCGCACACTATTTACAACATCAATAACAAGATTACCCAGCATAACGATCAGGATCTGATCAGGATCTTTAATAATTGTTTCCACAATTCCTACAACACGATCCTGCAGGGCGGTGCTCCCGAGCCGCTCTATACGCCTGCGGACGAGGCTCAGCCTGCCCGTATTGATTACCGGGATGACTATTTTGCCAGCGCCCTGCATGAGATTGCTCACTGGTGCATTGCCGGAAAGCAGCGCCGTCTGCAGGAGGATTTCGGTTACTGGTATGAGCCGGATGGCCGCAGTCACGAGCAACAGGCTTTGTTTGAAAAGGTCGAGGTCAAACCGCAGGCCATGGAGTGGATATTTTCACTCTGCTGCCGGGCTCCATTTCGGATCAGTGCCGACAATCTGATGACCGGTAACAGCTGTAGCGACACCTTCAGGCTGGCTGTAGAACAACAGGCTCGGAACTATCTGATGAATGGTCTGCCAGAACGAGCCGGTGTGTTTGCCCGGGCTCTGGCTGACTTTTACAGGAGCGGCGAGTATCCAACACTGGCCGAGCTTCCTCAAAAGCGTTCTGTGCCGGCTTAAAAGACAATCCCGACCAGCCAGTAGGACAGCAGCCCAATAACCACAATACCGGCCAGATTCAAAATCAGACCACTGCGCAGCATCTGCCGAATGCTCAGCATGCCGGAGCCAAAGACAATGGCATTCGGCGGTGTAGCAACCGGCAGCATAAAGGCACAGCTGGCGGCCAGGGTCGCAGGAATGGCAAGTAAGGCAGGTGGAATATCCAGAGATAGAGCCAAGGCTCCCAGCGGCGGAAGAAACGCCGCAGTGGTGGCAGCATTACTGGTAATTTCGGTCAGGAAGATAATCACGGTAACGACCAGCAGGGCAGCAGCCAGCTCGGTCCCGCCCGGAATGACCGACATCTGGGTGGCTACCCAAGTGGCCAGCCCGCTCTTCTGAATCATCGCGGCAATACTCAGGCCACCGCCAAAAAGTAACAGGACATCCCAGGGCAGCTTCTTCATGGTCTGCCAGTTCATCACGAACTCCAGGGAACGCATCTGCACAGGCAACAGGAATAAAGCCATTCCGGCAATAATTGCGATCAAGGTGTCGGATAAGGGTAAGCCTGGAAAGAGCTGTATCAGTAACGGTCGGGACAACCAGCTCAGAGCCGCCAGTACAAACACAACCGCAACCATCTTCTCACCGCGATTCATACGCCCCAGCTGCTGCATATCGTCCTGAAGCTGCTGCCGGACCGCCGGACTCTGGTCCGCACTCAGCTGATAGCCGCCACGACTTAACCACCAGCCGGTAATCATCAGCATCAACAGGGAAACCGGCAAACCGACGGCCATCCACTGGGCAAAGCCAATGGTCATGCCGTAATTGTCTTCGAGAAAGGCTGCCAGCAAGGCATTGGGAGGCGTGCCAATCAAAGTTGCCATACCGCCAATGGAAGCGCCATAGGCAATGGCTAATAACAGGGCCGGAGGGAAACCTCGGGAAAGCGCCCCTTCTTCTCTCAGCATCTGGATGACCGAAACCCCGATAGGCAGCATCATTACAGCGGTCGCGGTATTGCTGACCCACATACTCAGAAAGGCTGTAGCCATCATAAAGCCGATAACCAGCCGCTGCTCACCGGTTCCGGTTTTGAGCATCACATGAATAGCAATGCGGCGGTGCAGTCCCCAGCGCTCCATGGCCAGCCCGAGCATAAACCCGCCCAGATAGAGAAAGATCACCGGATGGGCGTAAGGAGCCGCAGCCACATCCAGCTTCACCAGCCCCAGCAAAGGCCCCATAACCAGCGGCAGAAGCGCTGTAATGGCAATCGGCATGATCTCCAGCGCCCACCAGACAGCCATCATCAAAGCCAGCCCTGCACAGCGCCAGGCCGCTTCTGACAAGCCCTCCGGCGCATCAATAAACAGTGGGATCAGCGCAAAGACCGGGCCCAGCACAAAGCCCAGCTTCCAGAGCATATGGTTCTTTTCTTCGACCGGATCTTCAATTTGCGGGAAGTCAGTCACGGTTCTGCCCTGTCGCGTTATCGGGGAGGAGCACTCTTCTTAGGTATCGTCACAGGCGCTATAAACCGTAATCTGGCGCGGCTTATCGGCGTAGGGGTTTTCAAATTGTTTTGAATGATTAAACTATGCTCCGCTTATAGGCACATCCCACTGATACCCCATTCTCGCTATGGTGCTCAACTCCGGGTATTACGTTTGGATGTCATCTCTCCTTAATGAATAACCATAACTCTACAGTTTCCCGCTTTTTTGCGGAGTGCCGTGCTCTGCTTGTTTTGTCGATGCCGATCATTGCCTCACAACTGGCAACTGCGGCAATGAACTTTGTTGATACCACTATGGCTGGTCAGGTCAGTGCTCAGGACCTTGCTGCGATTGCGGTAGGCGGCAGTCTCTGGATGCCGGTCAGTCTGCTGTTACGTGGCATTCTTATGGCACTCACCCCAATGATCGCCCACCATCGTGGTGCGGGTCTCAGCCTGCCGATCACCAAAGACCTGGGCCAGACCGGTTGGATAGCCCTCATCTGCAGCATCATCCTGATTGCCTATCTGCTGATGGCGAAACCCATTCTGGTGTTTATGGATGTCGCACCGGAGATTGTTCCAATTGCCAGCGACTACCTGTTGGCTCTGGCCTTTGGCGTACCCGGCATCGCCCTGTTCTACACCTTCAACAGTTTCTGTGAAGGCATGAGCAATACCCGTGCGCCGATGCTGATTGCCATTGCCGGCCTGCTGCTGAATATTCCGGTGAACTATGTGCTGATTTACGGCAAGTTTGGCCTTCCCGCACTGGGCGCCGTGGGCTGTGGCTGGGCAACCAGTCTGGTGTTCTGGATCATGGCTGGTCTGATGTATCTGTACCTGAGCAAGCATCATGCTTATCAGCAGCATCTGGACAAACGGGAAATGAAGCCTGATCTCTCCCGCATGGGCGATATCTTTAAGCTGGGTTTCCCGATCGGTATCAATATCTTTGTATGCGGCAGTATCTTTGCTGTGATCGCACTGCTGATCGGTAAGCTGGGGGCGAACAATGTGGCGTCTCACCAGATTGCCCTGAACTTCTCCAGCCTGACCTATATGATCCCGATGAGTCTTTCCTTTGGTATCACCATCCGGACCGGCTTGGCACTGGGCGAAGGCAGCTTTAACGAAGCCCGTTTGCGAGCCATCACCGGGATTATTCTCGCAGCCTGCTGTTCTTCGGTTTCCGCCACCTTCATTCTGCTGTTCCCGGAAGTCATTATCAGCCTCTACACCCGCAACCCAGAGGTTGCTCACGGTGCAGCTATGCTGCTGGTTTATGCCTCGGTGTATCAAATCTCCGATGCGCTGCAGTCTTCTGCCAACGGCGTTTTACGTGGTTTTAAGGACACTAAAATCCCGATGTTTCTGGTGACCTTTGCCTACTGGGGTGTGGCTATGCCGGTAGGTTACTCCCTCGGTCTGACAGACCTGATCGTACCAGCCATGGGCGCAGCTGGATTCTGGATTGGCCTGATTACCGGACTGACCGTTGCTGCAGTACTGTTAATCAGTCGTCTTGTTTTCGTTATGAAGAAAACGGCTCGCAGTCAGGCTCTTGCTTAGAAGCTCCTGAAGAAGCTGCACCTGAAGAAGTTGCTATTGCGAAGAACATGACAGCCTGACAGTTCACCAACTACGCTAAAAGTTAGTCTTTAAAAAATTCAGAGTGACAAGGATGTTGCTCTGCAGAAGCCTTCTTTTTGTGACAGGGATGTGACATGTCGAAAGCGGATAATCCGTCCAACAAAAATAATCAGTCCGATCCGAAATCCCCTGACAATGTGGTGGATATCTTCACCCGTCGTAAAGTCAAAGATCCTGAGAACAATCCCATCGTGCGGCTGGCTCCCGAGCTGGATGGCATCGAGATGCTGTACAGCAATGATGTGAATAAGGAAAAGATGTTCAGCATGAAAATTCTGTGCTGGGCATTGCGCAGAAATGGCGAAGTAGAAGCTATGGTGCCCTGGCTTAGCCGATTGGTATCAGCAGCCAATCTGAAAGACCCATTGAACGGACATTGGGAAGGTTATTACGACAGCCGCCACGAACGCCTGTTCTATGAAGCGCCTGTTCATAAAATTGTTGAGCTGGAAGGCGCTGCCAGCTACTTCCATGAAATCGAAGAAAAAGCCGAAGAGAGTACCGTGATTCAGGAGATTCCGGACAATATCGGAACCCATGCGGTGATGACCAGCAACTCCTTCCAAAGCGTCACTCTGACCCAGATCACCAGCTGGCGGCTGTTTGCTGATGGACAGATCAAAGCCATGATTGCGGATACGGAAAAGATTGATGCCACCCCGGTTCTGGCAGGAGATGAGTGCCTTTACCCCATCCAGGAAAAACCAGAATTTAAATACTTCTTCCACCATATCATCGCCAACAAGATCAAGGCGGGGGATCCTGAGGCGATGGCGGCGTTTTCCCGGTTACTGGATCAGTGATTCCGCCAGCTGGCCCGACCACTCACTCGGCCAGTACCATCATTATATCGACGGACCTCGGGCTGATAACGGCAAAAGTCTTCCGCCTGAAGTATACGGTAATCATCAATCGTGCTTTGAACATCGGGGCTATTGGCAATATTAAAGGCAATACTGGCAGCCTCCCCCCAGTGTCTTGCCCTGTTAACAGGGTCAGGCAGTTCCCGTACATACTGCCGGAAGGGGAATAACTGTTCTTGTTGAGCGAGATCGTTGGCATGATGACCTAATGCGTTCCAACCCGCCCTCCAACCTTCTGGAGCAGATAAAACAGCGGCTTTGATCTTTTCAAAAATGCGTTTCTGAAGCGTTATAACGGCGGTACCCTCACAATCTCGCATAAGAGAATTCATGGTAAGAGCATATTCGTTAAGCATCGCATAAATGCCTGTTGAGTCAGCTTCGGTCAGTTGCTGATAAATTTCACAGGCTTCAAGCAATCGGCCTTGACTGGAAAGATTCTGGGCTCTTAACCGATAACCCAGCGTTGCTTTGCCACGATATTGTTTTAAAGCATGTTCTGCCTGTTCCCGGTCCCCCATGGCGACATAAAGCAAACCAGCAACAACCCAACAGCGGGACCTGTTATGGGGGGCCAAACGGGTCAGATTTTCTGCGTACTCACTTAGCTCCAACCGCTCATTATCACCCAGGGTGATAGGTGCAAATAGACTGTCCGATCCTCTGTTTTTTTTAATCTCGGATAGTCGGGCTTCCGCTTTAAGACGCAGTATTGAAGAGGTTTCCACGGACACATAATGCCGAAGGCTATACATTTTCTCGATAAGTTCAGGAATTTCCTCCGCCCGTCCCCAGCTTAACAACACATCGCCGAGATGAATCAGCACCCTGCTGATCAGTCGTTCATAGCGCCCCTGATTATGTCCCCGCACATACAGCTCTTCCACTGGATCACTTTCAAGCTCAGCAAGCAGTGACCGGGCTTTCTGCTCATCATCCGGTGATTCTTGCAAAAGCCATACAGGCAGACAGATAACCCGAGCCTGGTAAAACAGAAAAATCGGGAGCCAGTCGCCATGCGTGCGGGCCTGTGCGAGCACCTTGACAGCATCTTCACAGAGTTGATCAAGCAACTGACCAATAATCCTGGGGGATGACGTATCCTGCATCTGGGAAACACTGAGCCAGCCAAGATAGCAAGTCCAAAAGGTAAAGGCCCCGAAAGGGTTGCTCTCCAGAGCCTGCAGATACCTGTCTCGCATATCCCCGCCTTCAATCCATTCCAGACAATGATCGGCAAAAGACAGCTCTTGAAACTCTATGGCATACCAGAACATACAGGAGAGATACTCAGCCTGGTGCTCAGGCTCCATAAGATTGAACGTATCCCGATCGGAAACAACGTCCCGAAGAAACTGAATGCTTTCAGGCGGTTGTTTATTCCCCTTGATATCACCAAAGTTATAAAAACAGTCATGGGCATAGCGATCCAGCGCCTTGGCTTTAAGCTTCTGGTACTCCTGATACGACCGCGGATTTTTTAAATACTCATAAGGCTCAAGCCGTTTCATCCAGGTCAGAGCTTTACGGTAATCACCACCAAACACCATAAGCGCAGCATAACGAAACAACAGTTGCGTATGGAGAGAGCGGCGCTCAGGGAGACGTTCTTGAAGAAGATCCTCATAAACACGCTGAAAATCCTTTTCGTAATCCTGAACAAAATGCTGAAAGTGACGATCATGGCCGTCACTTTCCACCTTACCAAGATGACTCACTCTTTCGTGCAGGGCTCGAATGCGCTGCGTCTGTTCTTGAGAATAAGCGGATTCCTGCCTGTGCCCGAGATTATTCTTCTGACCTTCTGGCGTGTTATGAGGTTGGTGATACGGGTGAACGCGATAACCATGAAAGGTCTTTCGTTCGGGCCGTTCGTGCTCGGGGCTGTGCCGGTACTCTCGTCTATCGGATCGTCTGGCGCTATGGGGTGAATAGTGGGATGTGTACATGGCTGGCAGCCCCTGAGCTATCAATAACAGGGGTTAGACACCAATCTGGCCAGCGGGTTGGAGAAAGGAGGACTCATGGCAGGCATCCTGACCATCTGGTCAGGATTCGACCCTCACCTCAGAACAGTTCGGATCAGATCAGGCCGCCTCACTTTTACGGATATGGTAGAAATAGCAATTATCCCGTTCTTCCTGAGCCAGCAGTTCATGATCCAGAAAGTTACAAAACTTAGGGATATCCCGGGTGGTAGACGGATCGGTGGCAATCACTTCCACAATATCCCCCGCAGACATCTCGCGGACAGCCTTGTGCAGCAGCATCACCGGCTCAGGGCAGGTCAGGCCAGTAGTATCAAGGGTTCGGGAGATGGAATAGGACATGCTCAAAGTACTCGGAAATCCAACAAAGCGGTAAAGATACGGCTAAAAGTTCAGCCACAACAGGCGAAAACAGTTTAATAGACCAGAAAGCACTCTAATAGACTAACCACCACATGAAAAGACTTGGATAGGGAGTTGTCCCATGATCAAGGTTATTATCGACCGGACTGTCGCTCAGGGGCTTGAGAAGCACTACGACCACTGCCTGAAGAAAAGCGCCTCCTTGATGGATACGGCAACTGGTTTTCTGGGCAGTGAGACGCTGAAGGATATCAACAACCCCAGCCACCGGGTTACGGTCAGCCTTTGGGATAATGTCCAGTGCTGGAGCCAGTGGCTGCAATCCGATGCCCGACGAGAGCTGCATAGCCAGATTGATCAGTTATTGGATCATGAGGAGCGGGTTGTGGTGTTGAGCCGGTGAGATTTAGATACTTAAACACTTGTTAATGGAAGCCCGGCAGAAATGCCGGGCTTCCACGTTTTAATATGGGAAGGCTTAAAAAGGTGTAGCAACGATATTGGACTGAATTCTCATATTATAAATAACCGCTTCGTTGACGAGAGGCTGAGAGCCGATATTAATAGAGTCTATTCGCAGTTCATTAAACTCTGTAAGCAAGTTGATCGCAAACCCCTGATCTCCAGCACTATTTTCTGCCACGTCAAGATTCAAGGTATTGGTCAACGCACCATCGGGTGTCGAAACGCCAAAGAGTTCCAGATATCCCTCTTCATTATCTTTGTCTGGCGTCCATTTCAAGGTATTCACCTTTGCTAGAGAAGCATCATCACCCTCATTATTCAATGTGCCACGGTAATCAATATACGAGCCTCCGGCTGGTAGCAGTTCATTACTCAGGAAAATAGTAACGCCCTGATCACCACGCTCAGGATCACCGCCTGTTGATATCGCAACATTCATATTCTGATGTTCCGTCAGCGCTAATTGGCCAAAGCTATTGGCATCCGTCAGGCTGTCTGCACTGCCCAGATGAATACCTGAAATAGACTTATGCCCAAATACATTACTGCGGAAGTAAAGCGCCTCACGCTCTGGGCGCTCAATCGTCCCATCGCTATCCATAAAGACGAAATCAGTCACCCCTCCCTCTATATCCAGTGTGGCATTTCGGATACTGGACTGAATATCCATGCCATCAGACCAGATACCGCAGCCATTAAAGCAACGGCTTCCCTCTTCGGGATCGTAATTTAAAAATAACCCGCCACGGGAATTCGTGATCACAGAGTCCACATTCATAGTGATACCTTCGCCCTGAAAGCCACCACCATCAAGGAAGACATTCATATCCCAGTCTTCAAACTCGAAAGCCTGGTATAGTCGAAGCAGATAGAGGAACTCCGTCCCCCCCTGTAGATTCGCATAGTCTGGTAGAGCATCAGCATCTGTCTGGACCGAAATACCACGTAGTCGCCAGGCTCCACTTAAATCCGTTAAAGCAAGACGAATCCCACTGGTCAAGTTTGAAGTGGGCGAGGCATTAATATCGTATGCGGAATCCCGACGCACTACATCAATGGCAGCGGTGCCTGTACCATAGGAAGCAAGGCCAGCGAACCAGACATAAGCCCCTTTATCCTGAACATCATCGGCGTAACGTAAATTACCATCACTCATATTCCAGGAAAGATCTGCGGTGATACCACTATCGCCCTCAGCACCTCCGGCATATAACTTGAGGCTATTGTAAGGAATAGAGCTTGTATTGGTTTCTCCAGTAATCGTGTTGGTATCGTTAAATGTAAACTGGCCGAATACTTCCCCCAGACTCTTACTGCTGCTACCGATAAATATATCTTCTACACCAAAACGAAGATTTAAATTTTCATAAGCAACAAGAATATAGTCTTGAGTACCCGGAGCGCCCTTCATAAGATCCAAGGTAATTCCTTCTGGCACTGTCAGCTTGCCAAAATAGTTGGCAAGGCCAAGCTTCTGACCAGTGTCAATACCACCATCCCACCAGAAAATCTGGTTCTTGTTGTCATCCTTGCTGGCTGCAGTAAGACAGTCCCCCTTCAATCCCCCTGCACAGTTTGTTGCCAGAGTGGGATTGAAATTGATCCCAGAATCTGGAGAAACTCCCCCAGAGCGAACTACCAATGACCCATCAAACTCAAGCCTTGCTTCAAGTGCTCCATAGCTTTCACTAAAGCGATCCTCTCCAAGGTCCGCATCATAAGGATCGTTGTATATATCCTGTATGGTCAAACTGGTATTGATTTTATTTAGATCAAGAGAAACGAAATCCCCATTTGCATCCTCAGCCACACGCCAATTTGCAAAAGAATCTGGTGCATCAGTAGTGGATGCAGAAAATGTAATACCTTGTAAAAGGAGGTCGTGACTCCGGCGCTCTCCTTCTTCACTTGTGTAAGCGTCCAAATAACGTATCGAGGAATCTTTAATACCAAGCTTGCCACGAAGTTTAATACCTGGACTTCCTGCTGAAATTTTAACGGTTCCGTCCAGCTGGTAATCTGTAATCAAACCACCAAAACTTCTGTCAAAATTATCTCCCAGATAAATACCATCAACCGTCAGACGCCTTTTGCTCTGCTCAATATCCAAAATCAGCCCTTCCAAAGCACTGACATCCATACGCACTTTTGAAGTTAGCGTAGAAGGGCCACCTTCCGCCTGACCAATTCCGATATTTTTAAACGTGGCTTTGCTGCCATCACCAGCAGATTGCCAGACCAGCTCGTCAATAGTTACTGCTTGCTTCTGTTTATTAAGCGAGGAATTAGAATTCTGCAAAGCCTCCTGCTGGATCTCCAAAGTAATACCAGCCCGACCGTTTACCGCAGACAAATCATCATCAGCGAGAATTTCCAAAGCTGCCTGGGCACTATTACAACCAATCAGAGAGAAGAGACAAATTATTGTTATTTTTTTCATGCCAAGAGCCTTCATCGATTAGTCGGTAGGGAAGATCAACAAATTACCTTGCCCTACAACATCACCATCAATAGAAAGTGACAATATATCGGTTTGCTTGAAGCCAACCGCTTCCGGATTATCATGAGTTGCTGTCGCATAGGTATAGCTGAGCTGGTTGTAACGAATTTTGTTACTCATTTGTACCTTGAGAACATTAACCGGAGTACCGTTATTATCCACCTCTTCAGTGGAGATCCTCATCGGCGCACCACCTTCGATGCTTTCACCAAATTCGATTCCACCTTTCAGATTGTCATAAACCACCCAGCCCTCATTTTCTCCTGCCTTCATGGCAACCCGGGCACCACAGCGTTTCTCATCATTGACAACATATCCCGAGCATCCGACTCCCGTTAAAGCTCCGGTTTCTTCATCTCGCCCCAAGTCCCACTTAGGTCCGCCAAAGGCGTTAATCTCAAATTTCCCTGACAGCTCAATGCCACCTTGTCCAGAATATGTACCTAAAGCCTCATCACTCATTTCTTCTTTTGCATGCGCATAATACGAAAACGAAAAGATTATAATAATAAAAAAGTCTAAAAACTTATTCATCATATATCCCATCAAAGATCAAACGATTGAACATTAAGATACTGAATCATGAGACCTTCAATCTTTGAAGATCCTAACGACAATCCTCCAGTTGGCAAACCTATATCACTTGTTCGACTACCACCTATCATCAAATCATTAATATAAATACTTGATTTCGCATATTGATCATTCGGATCATACTCAGAATCTGCTCCAGACTGTACCGCACGATAGAAGGCCTCATGTTCATTTTTTATAGACCTGACAGTAACATTAAAATTACCATCTTCATCAACTGCAAAATCAACAGGCTGTATATCCCCTGTACCCAAATACAAATCCGCAAGAAATGATGAAACATATACACCAGCATCTGCCTGAGATGCTGGAGTGTTACACGTAGAAGTCAGATCACATGAGTAAATATCAAGAGTATCTGCATAAATCTTTAAATGAAGATCACCAACAGTATCACCATCATCACTCCACAACCTTAATTTACTGTTTTCTAAAGTAACGCCTGTAGCAGCAATTTGATACACATCATTTCTTTCCACTGTTCCAGATGTAACTGTAAAGCGAAATCTAGCACCAAAACTAGTTCGAGCTATGTCCCCGCCCTGATTCAAACTAATGAGCCCAAGCTGATCATTAAATGGCTTCGAGTCTATAGCTATTTGGGGCTTAGCATCCTCATAGGCTTGTTTAGCCTGTGCAACTTGTCCCTCTTTATTGGGAATCTCTGTATCCTCAAGCTCTTCCACCCTCTGCTCTGCAGCTCTTCTTCTAGACCCACACGTAAAAAAAGTGCAACCACGACCTGCACTATAATCTTCAACTTTTCTTTTTTCTGTTTCCAGTTCCGCTTGCAAATTTATAAGTTCATTTTCCCTATTCATTATCGCATCGACAAAAGATTTGCTGAGCTCAGAAATTTGATCTTTTAAACTCTTGGCAGTTGCTACCCTTTGGACAAAATCACCAGTTAAAAATGAGTTGGATGTTATATTATCAACACCACTGTACTTGGGTGTTGTAATGGCTAAAGCAGTATTGGTTCCAACATCAACAATATCAACCTCATAAGGTGATGATATTCTGCCCAAACTCACTGGAGTAACTCCATGAACCCCTGTCTGGTCTTTTGGAATTGATCCTTGACCACCGATGTAGACACCTTCTACCTGAATACCTTCATCATTACTAGTTCCCTCTATACCAGTAATCTTAATTTCAGCATCCGAGGCATCGTAAACCAGCTCCTCAAATACCAAGCCAACTCCAGCGCCACTCAACTCGGAAAGCTCATCATCAGTGATACTCTCAAGCGCCATCGCAGGAAAACTTAAAGCCATCCCCAACAAGATAAATTTATGACATTCTGTCAACATGTTTCGGCACCATTAAAGCAGGTTAAAACACGTTTAAATCCTTCCTCAGCTTCCTCTAAGTTGACCTGTAATCCTGATGGAATATTCATAAAAGCGCCACTCAAAGCCTTAACATACTGATCCACATCTGGAGACTCTCTCCAATCTACAGTTTCAGACTGAAAACCGAGGAAAATCCCCTCAGCCATTTGAGAATTTGGATTAAAAGTATGATCTTCATTAAACGTCCCAGCGATAGGCAAGCTTCTATATGTACTTAAATCAAAACAGGTATTGGTATTGGTCAAGCTTGTTGAACAATCATTAACTGTTAGCGTCGTATCAATCCCAAAAACCGTTGCCAAAACCACCTGTCCATTTGCCAGACCTATTTTTGTTGAACGTACAGAATCCCTTGAACCATTATTTGAAACGAGTTCAGCATTAGAGTCGACTCTTGCCCCCAAACCAAAAGCATTATCATCTTCGAGTTTCACATTAATTTTACCTGTCAGTGATTTGATATCTCCTGACAAAATACCTCTTGCCCCACCAAAGCCCAGTCGAAACCCAACTAAATCAGTTCCGTCATAAGCAAAGTCAAGATAAGGGCTGTCTATTTCAAAGGGAACGATTTCACCATTTTCAATGGCCCCTAGGGCAAAATTATCAATTTCAATGTCCGACGACCCTGCAACCTCCCCAGTTCGCTCGTACTTACCCAGCTCTAATTTATCAATATTGAGGAGAGCTTCGGCTTTTAGTCCCAAATTCACCCTGGTGAACTGAAGATTTTGATCTGATGACGGAGCTGATTCATACGTTTCCATGGATACAAATGCCTGCCCAGTCATCTCCCCCAGCTCATCGTCATTCAATGATTCAAGTGCTGAAAATGATAATGGAGAAAAAGCCGCAAGCGCCCCTATAAGAGCAAAACGAGAAAGACGTCGTACAACCGGAAATTTGGGAAAAGTCATAGCAGATTTCTTTCTTATTATATTTATATGAAAGCCACTATATCTGAGCTTTTTCTTTCCTTTCAACTAAAAAGCCTACAAAAACAAGAGATTGGAACAATCGTTCAAGAACGTTCGTACCAGTAAATTAGGCTTTTATTTTTCCAATGACTTTACCGCCTCAACCATCCGTCACGAGGGTAATTATTTAGCCGTAGATAAAAG
Organism: Parendozoicomonas haliclonae; assembly: GCF_900174585.1. Lineage (GTDB taxonomy): Bacteria > Pseudomonadota > Gammaproteobacteria > Pseudomonadales > Endozoicomonadaceae > Sansalvadorimonas > Sansalvadorimonas haliclonae. The sequence continues at coordinate 410,724 of NZ_FWPT01000003.1, forward strand.
GCACACAGTCATAAGAGCCAATCGCGTTTTTACCCCAAATTAAGTGCCAAAGAACATCGGCACTTAATCATTCAGGCAGGTCTTAATAAAACTTAGCGAATACGTTCGCCAATGGCATGCACAGTGACTTCTTCCCGATCATGGAACAACTGCTTGCACTTGAGCGTTACCTTCAAATCACGCTCCAGACACATTTCTTCAATCTTCTCCAACGCTTCTTGCACCGCCATCCAGCGCTGTTTCATTGGCAGCTTAAGATTAAAGATCGCTTCCCGGCACCAGCGGTGGGCCAGCCAGCGGCCCATCAGTTCGGCAGAGCGGGCCGGCTTGTCGACAATATCGCATACCATCCAGTCCACCCGTTTTTCCGGTTTAAAGGTAAAAGCATCTTCAGTGCGATGGGTAACCTGCCCACTTTCCATCAGGTCTTTATTCATTGGTCCGTTATCAACTGCGGTTACCATCATAGAGCGATTCACCAACTGCCAGGTCCAGCCGCCTGGTGCAGCACCAAGATCTACAGCTTTCATACCCGGTGCCAGTCGTTCATCCCACTCGTCTGCTGGAACAAAGTAGTGAAAAGCTTCTTCCAGCTTCAGGGTAGAACGACTTGGGGCAGTTTTCGGGAACTTCAGGCGCAGAATACCGCCCGGCCACGGGCTACTGTTGCGGGTATCCGTGGTGCCAATATACACATTGGAGGAATCCAGAAAGAAACAATGCAGCCTTGGAATCTTGGCGTTCGGTTTATCAGTCAGCAGCCCCTTCTTGCGCAGCGTCTGGCGCAGTGGGTTTATAAACTTCTTGCAGAAGCCGGAGAGTTCCTTGGCCTCATTGGTATCCGCCGTTTCCAGAATAAGATCACCGCAACGCGGTAAGTCGTGCTCGGCAAAAGCCTCAAGGATAGGGCCAATTCGGTCCCCCTGAGGCAAATCGTTAATTAGCGGAACAGCGGCACACCACTGACGGGCAAAGATCAGATTGTCGAAGCTCAGCCGGTTCATCAGCTGACGAGCACCATCGTCTTCCTGAGTGATATAAACGACATAGCCACTGTTGGCCTTGGTTTTTACATAACCGTAAACACCCGCCTCGGCAGCCTTATCCTGAATTTCGCCAGCCATATCCGATTCAAAACCGGGGCGGCAATAGAGAAGAAGATGATTACGGGACATGGCAGCTTCACACAACTCAGAGTCAAAAACGGCGGTTATTCTATGCGCCCCCTGCACCAATCACCACCGTTTGCGAATATTCCAGTTCCATATCAACCAACAGGCTGCTCCAGACTATCTGACACAACCTCCTCAACAGCCACAGAGTCTTCGGCCTCAACCGTATAAATATCCAGACCGCTTTGCTTGTTCTGCCCCTGATAACGCATGCTGGCGGGAACCTCTGCATACTTACGCGCTTCGGCTGCCTGTTGTGCCACCCGCTCTCGCAACCCGACCATGGCTTCCGGATGCAGACAGCCCAGATAGTCGTACCAGACCACCTGCCAGCGCAGCACAGCGGAAGACTGACTGCTGACGATGGCATCCTGTTGAATCGCCGTCATCAACCAGTCTTCATCCTTATCCATCAGTTCCTTGTTCAGACACAGCCGATTATGGGTGTTGCAATACACCTTCCAGGCTTCGGCAACATCTGCGCCGTAGGCTCGCTGAATAGAGGCCGCCTGTCGCGGTTTGATCACAAAGTCCCAGTCACTGCGCTTTAGCCCCAGCAACTGCATGCGCTTTACCAGCCAAAACTCTTGAGACAGCCGAAGTCTTTCCGGCTCAGGAAGCTCGTCTGGAAAACCATTCCGGCGACATCGTCTATTCATTACGGAGGTGCGGGGAATATTAACAATATGCCGGCCAGTAACAGGCCATTCAAACGGTCGGTAGGTGACTGTTATTTCCCAGCGGTAGCGCACCAACAGCGGTGATCGATCGCGCTCAGAGTCATCCCCAAGAGACTGGTTCTGCACAGCCCTGAGCTTGCCGCCTGAGGTTGTCACCATCATAAAAATCACCAAGCAGGAATCATCCATCTCCTTGGATAAGTAAATTCTGGTAAAGTTGCCCACCAATAAATTTGATAACGCTATTGTTAGCCCTGCTGCATGAATAACATTCTCTGGAACCGGGCCGAGCAGCCTGTAGCCACTCTGATTCTCGCCCATGGTGCCGGTGCGCCGATGGACAGCACCTTTATGGAGACCATGGCGGAACGTCTGTGCCGACAAGGGATTACTGTTGCGCGTTTTGAATTTGCCTATATGGCTGAGCGCCGGGTAACAGGGAAAAAGCGCCCCCCAGAGAAGGCCGAAAAGCTAATCCCCCAATGGCTGGATATTATCGAGCACATTAAAGCCGAGTCTGCTGGCATGCCACTCTTTATCGGCGGCAAATCCATGGGAGGTCGCATGGCTTCATTGGCCGCCAAGGAGCAGCCTGAGGGTATCCATGGTGTTATCTGTCTGGGTTATCCCTTCTATGCCATTGGCAAACCAGAGAAGCCGCGAACAGCGCATTTACTGGAATACCCTCTGCCCGTACTTATGGTTCAGGGTGAGCGGGACACCATGGGCGATTTTGAAACGGTGATGGAATATAAGCTGGCGCCCAGCATCCAGATTCAATGGCTGCCGGATGGCAACCATGATCTCAAACCAAGAAAAGCATCCGGGTTTGATTATGAGCACCACCTCAATACCACAACCCGGGCTATTAAAAATTTTATCAATACTGAAGATTAAGAGTTGATGTCCAGATTACCTTGTAACAGTGCCATCAGTTCCTCAACCGCCTTGTCTTCTTTTCTGGTCGCTTTAAGATCCTGAAGATAAAGCGTCCAGACCTGACCCTGCTTCAGAGTTTGCGGTGTAAGGCTGCGTACTGGTGAACTGATTTCATCATTATGCAGTGGCAAACAGCCACGTAAGGTCCCCAGCCTCTCAGCACTGCGCTGCTGCCCTCCGGGAGCCACCATCATTTTCATCAGGGACAGCAGATTATCGAGATAACTCTGCTGCTGTTCCGCCGTGGCCCGATCCAGCTGATAAAGCTGGAAATGCCCACGAGCATCCAGATTCAGATAATGAAATGCCTGTCGGTTCTGATCGTCTAACTGAGCACTCAGGTGGTGACGAAAGATCGCGGCACGAGCAATCATGCGCACCATCAACCAGTGATCGTGCTTTTTTACGCAGGAGGGGCGGTACATATCCTGGAATTGGCTGTGAGTTCTCTCCAGAGACTCTTCCATAACGGCCATACCCATCGATGAATCCGCCATCAAGTCAAACCCGGTCAGCAGGAAAATAATCATGCATCCCTCAGGGCTACTGTCCATCGCTTCCAGATAATGCACCCTTACGGCAACCGGGCTGCCACCTTCAAGAATCTGACAGACCAGCTCTGTAGCCTTGGCATAATCTTCAGATCTGGCCGAATCCAGCAATTGATCCAGCACCTCATTCACCTCAGGGTTCAGGTGCTCTTTAAACCGCAAAGAGCCTGTTGCAGTCGTAGCCGAAGACAAAAGAGCCCGGGATGGCTGATCGGAAACACGAAGCCTGTGAGGAGAGCGGGAACGATAGTTCTCTCGGCGGTCAGGAGAGGGAGAACAGCTGCTATCGGATTCACTGCCACTGAAATAGCGTTGTCCAGGATGGGCCCTGCGAGTTCTGCGGCCACTCCGGGTACGGGGTCGACTGGGGCGGAAACTCCACTCCACTTGACCCATTACACCATAATTCTGGCTACGCCCGCCCTGACTCAGCTCCCGTGTATCCATAGCTCGTCTCCCACTTCCAAAGTCGATAAACAGGAGTTTGACCCTAACTGCGCACCAACTGCAGAAAGCCGTTCTGACAAGAGTGTTACCAATAGGAGAAAAGAGTGCAGCCATCAGGCTTGAAGAATCGCAGTAATACCGACAATGCGCTTGCGTATAGACACCTACATTCTGGTATGATGGCGCCGCCATAGGAGTTGGTGGCATGTATTGTTCGCAAACATCACCATACACACCGCAATAATAAAAATAATTTAGGTCGTGTGCTCCATAGGGGCCAGAGAGCCCCAGGACGACCGGGAAATCATCGGTTTTTCAATGTAAAGATAGTGTAAATGACCAGACATTGATCTGTGTCATTGTCGGCTATCTACGCATTCCCGATACTTTATTTCGGTTTACCCGTACAACCGCAATCGTGGATCGCGAAATGAGCACTGCAACGAACACACACTACAACTACAAAGTGGTTCGCCAGTTTGCTGTGATGACGGTGATTTGGGGGATAGTCGGCATGGTCGTCGGCCTCTTCATCGCTGCCCAGCTGGTTTGGCCCGAACTGAATTTTGAACCTTACCTGACATTTGGACGCTTAAGACCACTGCACACCAATGCGGTGATTTTTGCATTTGGGGGCTCGGCATTGTTTGCCACTTCCTACTACGTCGTTCAGAGAACCTGTCAGGCCCGCCTGCTCTCTGATGGTCTGGCGGCCTTTACCTTCTGGGGCTGGAACCTGGTTATCGTTCTGGCGGCCATCACCCTGCCGCTGGGCATGACATCCTCCAAGGAGTACGCCGAGTTGGAGTGGCCAATCGATATCCTGATTGCCATTGTCTGGGTGGTGTATGCGATTGTCTTCTTCGGCACCATCATGAAGCGCAAGACCAAGCACATTTATGTGGCTAACTGGTTCTACGGCGCCTTCATCATCACCATTGCCATTCTGCATATCGTGAACAACGCCGAGATTCCGGTCACCCTGTTCAAGTCCTACTCCGCCTACTCCGGCGCGATGGATGCGACTATTCAGTGGTGGTACGGACACAACGCCGTAGGCTTCTTCCTGACTGCCGGCTTCCTGGGCATGATGTACTACTTCGTACCCAAGCAGGCTGAGCGTCCGGTTTACTCCTACCGTCTGTCTATCGTGCATTTCTGGGCACTGATCGCGATCTACATCTGGGCAGGTCCTCACCACCTGCACTACACCGCGCTGCCAGACTGGGCACAGAGCCTGGGTATGATTATGTCCCTGATCCTGCTGGCTCCATCCTGGGGTGGCATGATCAACGGTGTTATGACTCTGTCCGGTGCATGGCACAAACTGCGTACTGACCCAATCCTTCGCTTCCTGGTTGTTTCTCTGTCCTTCTACGGTATGTCCACCTTTGAAGGCCCGATGATGGCGATCAAGACTGTGAACGCTCTCTCTCACTACACCGACTGGACGATCGGTCACGTTCACTCCGGCGCACTGGGCTGGGTTGCCATGGTTTCCATCGGTGCCATGTACCACCTGATCCCGAAAGTCTTCGGTCGTGAAGCCATGTACAGCACCAGCCTGATCAACACCCACTTCTGGCTGGCCACTATCGGCACCGTTCTGTACATCGTCTCCATGTGGGTTAACGGCATCACTCAGGGTCTGATGTGGCAGGCTGTTAACGCTGACGGCACCCTGCAGTACAGCTTCATTGAATCCGTACAGGCCAGCTCTACCGGTTACATCGTACGTCTGATTGGTGGTGGCTTCTTCGTACTGGGTATGTTCGTCATGCTGTACAACGTCTGGCAGACAGTTCGCGGCACCAACGCCGAAGAAGTCAAAGCTGCTGCGGCCATGGCGTAAGGGAGGAAACGAACATGCTGAATCACGAAATATTCGAGAAAAACATTGGCCTGATGGTCGTTGGCGTGATCTTCGCCATCAGCTTCGGTGGCCTGGTAGAGATCGTTCCTCTGTTCAACCTGAAGGAAACCACTGAGCCGGTTGAAGGCCTGAAGCCTTACACCGCTCTGGAACTGGAAGGCCGTGATGTCTACATCAAGGAAGGCTGCGTAGGCTGCCACTCCCAGATGATCCGTCCTCTGCGTGCCGAGGTTGAGCGCTACGGTCACTACTCCGTAGCCGGTGAGTCTGTATATGACTATCCGTTCCTGTGGGGCTCCAAGCGTACCGGTCCTGATCTGGCCCGTGTTGGCCAGCGTTACTCCGACGAATGGCACCGCGCTCACCTGATCAACCCTCGTGATGTCGTGCCTGCGTCCATCATGCCGGCCTACCCGCATCTGAGCGAAAACCTGATCGACAGCTCGGTCACGCCGAAGAAGCTGCAGGCTCTGAAAACTCTGGGTGTCCCTTACACCGAAGAGCAGATCGCCAGCGCCTCTTCCGATGTTCAGGGCAAGACCGAAATGGATGCTCTGATCGCTTACCTGCAGGGTCTGGGCACCGCTCTGACCCAGAAGCGCTGAGGTGAGTTATGGACTTTGACATAAACACTCTGCGCGGTCTGGCTACGGTTCTTTGCATGGCAGCCTTTATTGGCGTCGTGCTGTGGGCCTACAGCGAACGTAAGAGCAAGGATTTTGATGAAGCTGCCAGTCTGCCCTTTGCAGATGAAGACAAGTTGTCCCAAAGCGGCGCGAGCATAAACAATAAGAAGGAGGCGCAACATGTCTAGCTTCTGGAGTGGCTGGGTCCTCGTTCTGACCCTCGCCTGTCTGGCATTAGTCGTATTTGTGCTGTTCTCCACCTGGAAGGTCCAGCGCAAGGACACCACCGAAGACACAGTTGGCCACGAGTTTGACGGTATCACCGAGTACGACAACCCGATGCCTATGTGGTGGATCGGTCTGTTCCTCGGCACGCTGATCTTTGGTGCGGTTTACCTGGTTCTGTACCCGGGCATCTGGCCTGGCAAGTTCGACGGTATCCTGGGATGGTCTTCTACTGGTGAGCTGAAAGCTGACCAGGAAAAGCATGCCCGCCAGTACCAGCCGATCTTTGAACAGTACGCGGCCACCAGCATTGAAGAGCTGCAGGAAAACCCGAAAGCTCTGGCTATGGGTAAGCGGATCTTCCTGAACAACTGCGCTCTGTGTCACGGCAGTGATGCCGGCGGTGCCTTTGGTTTCCCACAGCTGACCGACCACGACTGGCTCTGGGGCGGCAGCCCGGATGAGATCAAGATGTCTGTTCTCAATGGTCGTAACGGCCAGATGCCAGCCTGGGGCCCGGTTCTGGGTGACAAGGGTGTGCGTGATGTGGCCTCTTATGTCCGCAGCATGAGCGGCCTGGACGTGAAGGCCGACCAGAGTGCTCTGGATAACGGTAAAGCCCTGTACGCCACCACTTGTGCTGTGTGTCACGGTAACGAAGGTAAGGGCAACAAGATGTTTGGTGCACCTAACCTGACCGACGACACTTGGCTCTATGGCAACAGCCAGACTCTGGTGGAATACACCATCCGTAAGGGTCGTAACGGTGTAATGCCTCCATGGAACGAAGTACTGGGCCCTGAAAAGGTTCACCTGGTATCTGCTTACGTTTACAGCCTCTCTCAGGAAGAGAAAGCTGCCGAGTAAGCTGCTGAACCGAAACGGCAGACAGTCCTTTGGACTGTCTGCCATCAAAAACAACCCATACCATTGCCAAGAAAGCCACAATTCACACTCTCCCCAGCCCTATAACATAACAATATTCAAAAGCGTCGAGAGCCTGGATTGCACAAGTTGAGGATCAGCGGACGTGAGCAAGCCCGAGCGCCAGCCAGACGATCACAATAAAATGTCCCGAAATGATCCGGACATTATTGAAACGGTCAGCCTTTACCAGAGCCGTGAAAAAATTTATGTACGCGCCTTTGAAGGCTTCTACCGCAATCTGCGCAACTACGGTGGTGCCCTGCTGTTCCTGATCTACTTCGGAACCGTATGGCTGACCTGGGGTGACCGTCAGGCCATCCTCTGGGATCTCGGCACCCGCCAGTTTCATATTTTTAGCGAAACCTTTTTGCCTCAGGACTTTATTCTGCTGTCCTGGATGTTAATTATTTGCGCCTTCGGCCTGTTCTTTATCACCGTACTGGCCGGACGCGTATGGTGTGGTTTTACCTGCCCGCAAAGCGTATTTACCTGGGTGTTTATCTGGGTCGAGAAGATCACCGAGGGTGATCGCAACAAGCGTATGCGTCTCGACAAAGCCCCCATGAGTCTGAACAAGTTTTTCCGCAAGTTTGCCAAGCACCTGATCTGGCTGCTGATCTCTATGGCCGTAGGTATCACCTTTGTTGGTTACTTCACCCCGATTCGGGAACTGGTGGGTGATCTGGTCACTCTGGAAGCTTCCGGCTGGGCCCTGTTCTGGGTGGGCTTCTTTACCCTCGCAACCTACGGCAATGCCGGCTGGCTGCGGGAACAGGTCTGCATTTATATGTGTCCATACGCCCGTTTCCAGAGCGTCATGTACGACCGTGACACCCTTACCGTTCACTACGATACTGCTCGCGGTGAGAGCCGTGGCCCACGTAAGCGCAATGCTGATCCCAAAGAGCTGGGCATTGGTGACTGCATCGACTGCAACCTGTGTGTGCACGTGTGTCCAACCGGTATCGATATTCGTGATGGTATGCAGTACGAGTGCATCAGCTGCGGTGCCTGTGCCGACGCCTGTAACGGCATCATGGACAAGATGGGTTACGAGAAGAACCTGATTTCCTACACCAGCGAGAATGCCCTGGAGGGTAACAAGTCTCCTCTGCTGCGTCCGCGTCTGATCGGTTACTTTATCGCCCTGTGTGTGATTACCGGCATGTTCCTGTACACCCTGACACAGCGTTCCATGCTGGAACTGGAAGTCCTGCGTGATCGTCAAAGCCTGTACAGCATGAACAGCGCCGGGCAGATCGAGAACGTTTATACCCTGAAGCTGGTGAACAAAACCCAGCAGCCTGTGGATCTCAAAATCTCCGTAGAAGGTCTGCCGGATGCCACCATCCGGGGTAAGAAAGTATTCACGGCCGAACCAGGAATGGTTGAAAGTCTGCCGATTCGTCTGGCTGTACCAGCTGAAGCCATGACCGGCCAATACAATACGACCATTATCTTCCATGTTGACAGTGTTGCGCCCAACGGCCCACAGGCGACAGTGGAAGGTCGTTTCATTTCTCCCGGGAAATAACAGTTATGACACAAACTTCCCCTCAGCAAGCCAAGCATCACACCAAGAACGGTCCCAACGGTGAACCGTTTACCCGCTGGTATCAGGAGCCGTGGACCTGGGTCATTATTGGCATCATTGTGGTGTCTGTTATTCGCGGGCTTTATCAGGTCTACATCTCGGTGATCAATGCCGACGAAGTGGTCGTAGACGACTACTACAAAGTGGGTAAGGCCATTAACCAGGATCTCAGCCGTGATCGCCGTGCGGCCGAGGCCGGGCTGGAAGCGGTCATCACCCTGCGCAACGGCAACAGCCTGATAGTTGAGATGTCCGGCGTTCAGCAGGAATGGCCGCGCCAGCTGCGCCTGAAGCTGATCCCGGCGATCAAAGGCCAGGAGAAGCAGGAAGTTGCTCTGCTGCAGGCGCCACACAGCCCCATGACATACAGCGGTCAGATTCAGCAGATGCCGGAAGGACGTTTCTATGTCCAACTGGAAACTCTGGATCAGCTAACCCCGGAAGTGGGTTATCTGAGTGGCTGGCGGATTAACCGGGAGGCGCTATTCGAGCCCAACACCCCGGTCACTCTGTCCACGGTCCAATAATCCGGTTCTGCGATGAGCGCATTTGGTGAGTTATGAGCAGTACTTCCCCACACAGCACCAGCTGTTACCACTGCCACCTGCCGATTAACGGCCCTGTTCATTTTCACGCGCTGATTGATGGCGAGGAGCAGCCTATGTGCTGCCCTGGCTGTCAGGCCGTGGCCACCGCCATCGTTGCCGGCGGACTGGACAGCTACTATCGCTATCGTACCGAGCCTGCCCAGCAGGCCGATGTTGCCGACATCCTCAGGGCAGAGTATCTGCTGTACGACCGGAACGATCTGCAGCAGAGTTTTATTCGTGATCTGCCTGATGGAAATAAAGAAGTCCGCCTGCTTATTGAAGGCATTACCTGTTCCGCCTGTATCTGGCTGCTGGAACATCACCTATCTTCTATCGCCGGCGTAAAACACGTCACCGTAAACCTGAGTCAGCATACGGCCACCATCACCTATCACCCGGAAAGCACCAAAGTCAGTGATTTGATGCTGGCGGTGTTGTCTGTTGGCTACAAGGCTCATCCCTGGCGACAGGACAAGCAGGAAGCCCTGCTGGAGAAAGAGAACAAACAGTTTATTCGTCGCTTGGCGGTGGCCGGTATCGGTACCATGCAGGTGATGATGTATGCCATCGCCCTCTATACCGGAGCCGATGAACATTACCGCACCCTGATTCGCTGGGTCAGCGCCCTGCTGGCAACACCAGTCGTATTCTATTCCGCCCAACCATTTTTCCAGGCTGCCTGGCGGGATCTGAGAAACAAACGACCAGGCATGGATGTTCCGGTCTCCATTGCCATTGGTGGAGCCTACATTGCCAGCCTCTGGGCCACCCTTCAGGGCAATGGCGAGATTTATTTTGATTCGGTCAGCATGTTCACTTTCTTTTTGCTGTCCGGACGCTATCTGGAAATGCGGGCCCGCTATAAAACCAGCCATTCTTCCCGCAGCCTGCAAAGCCTGCTGCCGGAAAGCTGCCTGAAGATCAACGCAGAAGGCGAGACAGAAAGAACGGTTCCTGCTGACCTGCAGCCCGGTGACCATATCCGGGTCATGCCAGGGGACAGCATTCCCGCCGATGGCCGGGTTATTTCCGGCACCAGCCCGGTTAATGAATCCGCTCTGACCGGAGAGCATATGCCGGTCAGCCGCACCATTGGTGATCATGTCACTGCCGGAACGCTCAATACCGAAAACGCTCTGGATATTGAGGTTACCCGAACCGGGCAGAACACCCGCCTGGCCGCTATTTCCCGTCTGCTGGAACAGGCGCAATCCGATAAGCCTGCAATTGCTCGCATTGCTGATCGTGTGGCCGGCTGGTTTGTTGGTGCCGTGCTGTTAACGGCAGTGGGCGTTTACTATTACTGGTTCCAGCATGAGCCGGAACATGCTCTGTGGATTGTGTTGTCCGTGCTGGTTGCAACCTGTCCATGCGCCTTGTCTCTGGCAACACCGACGGCACTGACGACAGTCACAGGCTATCTGCAGAGCAAAGGGTTTCTGATCAGCAAAGGCCATGTGCTGGAAGGTCTGCCGCAGATTACCCATGTGATCTTCGACAAGACCGGCACCCTGACCAAAGGTGAACTCAGCATTCAACAGGTTCAGGTTCTGGATACAAGCCGCACTGAAGCCGAATTGCTGGCTCTGGCTGCTGGTCTGGAAGCCCATTCTGAGCATCCGATTGCCAGTGCCTTCCCGGAATCCTCCATAGCCTTTACCGATGTGCGTAATGTCACCGGGCAAGGTCTGGAAGGTCAGCTGGATGGACAGGTCTGGCGTATTGGTAAGCCGGATTTTGCCGTTCCTGAACAGACACCCGCTCTTCCTGATTCCAACCATACCTGGCTGCTGCTGAGCTGCGACAATATGTCACTGGCGTGGTTTGCCCTCGATGATACCCTGCGACCTGAAGCGACAGCTGTTGTACAACAGCTGATTGACAGAGGGCTCAGGGTTGAGCTGTTAAGTGGTGATAATCAGGGCGTTGCCGATCGAATCGGTCAGCAGGCTGGCATTACAGTCTGCACCGGACAGGCGACACCGGATGACAAACTGGAGCGAGTACGGGCGCTGCAGTCTGAAGGAGCCAGAGTGATGATGGTGGGGGATGGTGTTAACGATATTCCGGTACTCGCGGCCGCGAATATCTCTGTCGCCATGAACACCGCTTCCGATCTGGCCCGCACCCATGCCGATGCCCTGTTGCTCTCTGGCGATCTCCGGCAGCTGCCGGAAGGTTTTGAGAAGGCTGTGCAAACCCGTCGCAATATTCGCCAGAATATGGGTTGGGCTCTGGGTTACAACCTGCTGGTTCTGCCTCTGGCAGCCTCCGGCTGGCTGGCTCCCTGGATGGCAGCCATTGGCATGTCTGCCAGTTCCCTGATTGTGGTGGGCAATGCCTTGAGGCTTGCCAAAGTGCGTTCTTCCGAAGGAGAGCACCAGCATGGATAGCCTCTACCTGCTGATTCCCATTGCTATTGTGTTTGTCGCAATTGCTGTCGCTATTTTTTTCTGGGCGGTTGATAACAACCAGTTTGATGATCTTGAAGGTCCGGCTCACAGCATTCTGTTTGATGAGCCCGAGCCAAAATCATCCACGGCTCAATCCAGCCCGGCCAAGAACAACAGTTCGCCTAGTGATAACGATGTTGTGCAGTGATAACGACTTTGCACAGTAATAGCGATAAAGAGAATGAAGTATGACCAGTGAAATCACCCTGACCGCAGCATTCCTGCTGGGCCTGCTGGGGGGCGGCCATTGTGTGGGTATGTGTGGCGGGATTATGTCTGCCCTGAGCATTGGCAGCGGTGGCGACCGCTTCTCTCTGAAGAACATGGGCATTCTGCTCGGCTACAACATCGGACGGATTATCAGCTACAGCATCATGGGTTTGCTGATGGGCACACTCGGCTGGTTCCTAGGTGGGTTCAGCAAAGAAACCAGCATCATGCTGCGAGTCTTTTCCGGCGTTATGCTGATTGCCATGGGCTTCTATCTGGCTGGATGGTGGATGGGGCTGACGGTAATTGAACGGGCCGGGCACAAACTCTGGAAGCGCATTCAACCCAAAGCGTCGTCTATGCTGCCGGTGAACAGTCCGATCAAAGCCATTGGTGTCGGTGCAGTCTGGGGCTGGCTCCCCTGCGGTCTGGTTTACAGCACTCTGGTCTGGGCGGCGGCCAGTTCCAATGCTGTCGATTCGGCATTGCTGATGATGTTCTTTGGCCTGGGTACACTGCCAGTGTTGTTTGTGACCGGTCTGCTGGCCAAACAGATGCAGACTCTTTTGCAAAGTCGGGCGTTCCGCTCCGGAGCCGGCATTCTGGTAATACTGATTGGTATCTGGACCATTCCCGGCCCGCACCAGATGTGGATTATGAAAAATCTGGATTTCTCAGGCCAACCACATCAAATGCATGGCGGTGACCACTCTTCCATGCCAGCCCACAATATGCAGCATGAAGGTATGAAGCATAGCGAGATGAACCATAACAAAATGGAAAAGCCTTCTGTTGATCATTCGGCTATGGGTCACTGATACAAAGCTGCAAACCAAGCCTCTCGGAGAGCAGTCCGCAGAAGAGCATCTATCCTCATGGCTCTCAAAAACAGAGAGCCATCATGAACAGCTACATCACCCCTTCGCCAAAACATATCCTTTGCTGGATAGTGACTGTGTTTCTGTCTGTGGCAACCCTTTCAGCCCAGGCTGGTCATGCCCCCTGCTTCCAGCTGATTGATCTCTATATCCTCGCACTTGAGAACCGTGCAGCCAAACTGGCTGGCTACGCCAATCGGGATGACGTTCCCGTTGAGGACCTGGCGCTGGTTCTTCAGCAGTATCGTGACAGCATTGAACAATTTGGTGGACTCTATGTGGAAAGCGATAAAGTCAATATTCAATCTTTGTCTGACAGCATCCGGAATAACTTTCGGCAACGCCTGAAGGACGACTGGAGCAGCGACGATACACCCTTTACAACATTGCATTTTCAACTGGACGACATCGTCAGCAAGCTGGCATCCCATCTTCATGCCCGACTCGCCACGGGTGATGCCCTGAAAAAACTCTCGCAGCTGGCAAAAAAATACCAGCAAGCCCAGGATCCGGGGGCAGGACCGGAGCCTCTGAACAAAGCGGCTACGACAGATCTTTATCTGGAGTATGAAACACTGGTTAACGAACTATTCCCAGACCTGTATATACAAAGCATGCACCGCTCGCACCAATTACTGCCCGCACTCAATGACTTCCTTATGCGCTCAACCAATGAGTTTCAGGTGGTCATTGTCCCCCAGGAATATTTGTCGGCACGTAGCCACGCACCACAGCCTCCAGCCAGAACTTTTACAATCTCCGGCTGGATGTTGACACACACTGTCTCTCGGGGAGAGGAAAAAAAATTAACACTGCTTTCAAAACTGGACGTCAAACCTACGGATGAGGCTGCGGCTTATATTGATGAGGTGGTCACTATCAAAGGTTCCAGCTTGGTAGAAAAGGGTAGGCGACTACCTCTTCATAAAGTACCACTGCAACATACTGACCCAGATACCGATAAAAACAGATATGTACAAACCATCAACGAGCAGCAGATCAATAGCTTCTCTATGCCGGGCGGACGTTTCGGTATCACCCTGACCTTCACAAAATCCACCAGATCACTTTGATACTCAAACCAGCGAGACATTCAGAATGTCTCGCTGATCAATAAAAATCCAGACGATCAAAACTGCACCTCCATTGATACACATCAAGGCCGCATCCGTATCAATACGTACAATGTCAATCAGTATTTTGTGCAGATGGCTGTTTTTTTGCCCGCACCTGTAAATGAAGCAAATAATCCGCATCCTTATTGCAGGACAGAGTTATGAGTCATTCACTCATTTGGGACTCCAGCCTGATCACTCGATATAACAGGCCAGGACCACGCTACACCTCATACCCGACTGCTGTTCAGTTCGACAGCAGCTTCGAGTCGGAAAACTATGCCAACGCGGCACGTGAAAGTGGTCTGATTAATAAGCCGTTATCTCTCTACTTCCACATCCCGTTCTGCGATACGGTCTGCTTTTACTGTGGCTGCAACAAGATTGTGACCAAGCACAGAACCGAAGCTGAGCCTTATCTGGAGCTGTTGTTCAAGGAAATGGCCATGCATGCAGAGCTGGTCGGCCATAAAGCCCGGGTTGAGCAGCTGCATCTCGGCGGTGGTACCCCAACCTTCCTGAACGAAGACCAGCTAAGCCGGTTAATGGAAGAAGCGGACAAACATTTTTTTCTGGAGTTTGACGAGTTCTCTGATTACTCCATTGAGATTGATCCTCGTGAAGCCAGCTGGAAGATGATGGGCCACCTGAGCAGCCTGGGCTTTAACCGCATCAGTCTTGGCGTTCAGGACTTTGATGAACGGGTGCAGAAAGCGGTTAACCGCATTCAGCCAGAGCAGATGACCATGGATGTTATCGACGCGGCCCGCACGCTGAATATCCGTTCCATTAATATCGACCTGATCTATGGCCTGCCACTGCAAACGACCGACAGTTTCCTGAAAACGGTTGATCGGGTCATAGAGATGGCGCCGGATCGGCTCTCCGTTTTCAACTATGCCCATCTGCCGCACCGGTTTATGCCACAGCGCCGGATCAAGGATGAAGACCTGCCATCTGCAGAAGAGAAACTGCGGATTATGGAACTGACCACTCAGCGTCTGACTGAAGCCGGTTATGTCTATATCGGCATGGACCACTTTGCCCTGCCCGATGATGATCTGGCCGTGGCACAGGAAGATGGTGTACTGCACCGGAACTTCCAGGGTTACACCACCCATGCCCACTGTGATCTGATCGCCATGGGTGTATCTTCCATCAGTCAGGTTGGCAACACCTTTGCCCAGAACTACCCGGATATGGCCAACTACAAAAAGGCCATCGAGAAGGGACAGCTGCCGATTTACCGCGGTTACCACACCAGCAAGGAAGATCGTCTGCGGGCACATGTAATCCGTCGTTTGATTTGCGACTTCAGCCTTAACTTCAACACGCTGGAAGAAGATTACGGCATCAATTTCAGCACCCACTTTGCCAATGAAACACAACAGTTATTGGCGATGGCCGAGGACGGCTTGCTGACCATTAATGCCAATGGCATTGAAGTTCAGCCCCGCGGTCGTTTGCTTATCCGTAACATCTGTATGGTCTTCGACCAGTATCTGCCGATTGCCATGGATACAACGCCACGTTACTCCAAGGTTATCTGACTCTGGACAAGCATGATTAAGGGTAAGCCAGCGGCTTACCCTTTTTTATTCCCCTGTCCCGGCTCACCGGAGAGTGTCGGTAAACCAGCATTGCTCCAGCCAATCCAGCCATCACTGAAAATACTGATGTTCTTCAGCCCGGCTACCTCAGCATAAAAATACACTTCTGCTGCCCGCCAGCCGCTGCCGCACATAAACGCCAGTGCATCATTCAAATCAATATTCTGGGCTTTCCACAATGCCAGCACTTCACGAGGGTTACGCATGGTGCCATCAATGTTGCGGAAGTGGCTCATGCTGTAGGAGTTGCCTTCACCGGCAAAGCCATGCACAGCCCCAGGAATACGCCCCTTCTTCAGGTGGTAGCTATAACCACTGGACTCGCCCAGATACTCTTCCCGTGTACGATTATCCACCAGAGTAAAATGCTGCTTGTCCGTCAGTTTGGTTTGCAACTCAGGCAGGGTATCGATTACCTCTGGACGCAATGGTTTGTCTGCCCCAAAGCCTTTCCCCGGAACCGGATCATGACTCTGTGTTTCCAGAGCATAACCGGCTCGTTCCCAGGCGCGGGTACCGCCATTAAGAATCCGCACATCCTTCACGCCCAGATACTCCAGTATACTGGCAACCCGATAGGCGGCGAGAGGCTCTTCACCGGTCACAATAACCGTGTCATCACGGGTCAAACCAAAGCTTTGGGCGGTTTTGAGCAACGAACTGTCTTCAGCCAGTGGCCACATCGGCGGCAAGAGCGTGGTCATGGGTTCGATAAGGTCGGTATTGACGTGAACGGCTGTCGGAATATGCCCCTTGCTGTAGGACTCATCTTCGTCCCCCCAGCTGGCTTCCAGAATCTTTACCTTGCCGGCATTTTCAAAGCTCTCCGGTTGTTTTCCATCCAGTACAGCCTTCACAGCTTCCGCAGGCACCACTCGCTGGTATCCCGGCCACTTCACCAGCGCAAGTGATGGGTTATCAATCCAGGGTTTGAGGTTGAAGTAATGCAGATTATGGAACCCTTGCGTCTGCAGAAACTCCGCGACCTTCCGGGCATCCTTACCGTTTACATCGTAAAGAAGTACTGACTTATCAGTGCTAATACCTTTGCCCGCCAGAACAGCGCGCAGCTTCTGCTCACGGGCTTCATCATCCACCGTTAACCAGTTGGCAGGAAAATCCACAGCACCCGGCAGATGACCACCACGAGCTATACCGTCCAGCTTCCAGCCATTAAAAGCATCAGACAAACGGGCATCAACCAGCACCCAGTCCGGTGCATTGATCAAGTTCTCAACTCGACTTAAATCCAGGGTTTTCATGGAAGACTCTTCAGCAGATACAGTTGGTCCGGCCAGAGAACAGGCAAACACCAACACAGGCAACAGCCTGGACAACAGGGTTTTCATGGTCAGCTCGAAAATAAAAAATCACAGCGCCGGGCCAATACCGGGCACTCAAAAATTATTGGGGTTGTTTGTCAGGGAATCAGACAACAGTCGGGGCTGCTGAAAGAGAAATGACCGGATAGTACCGGTGGAGAACAGCGGGAAAAGTCTGCAAATCGCATTAAAGGCTCCTGGTGTGTGAGTTCAATAGTCACATCAAAGTCATGCATCTACGCACGACTCCACGAGTTAAATAAAAGAACAGGGAGCTTATCATTAACAGATAAGGCTCCCTGCTTTCTGAACGCTCACGCATTATCACCCAATCAGCGGAATTTGTACTCAAAGGTTGCCGACGCGCCATAGCTGCGGCTCTTGTTACCCTGGGTACCTTCCAGATCGAAGGAGATACTGCGATTTTCGTCCAGTCGGGAAAACAGCCCCAGAGTATACCAGCTCACCCGGCTTTCACGCGCCCTGCGCCTTTCCACATATTCACTGCGTCCATCAACATGACGCATGGCGGTTTTATAAGGCGCAAAGTGGTTCTGTTGAATCCCTGCTCCGGCGCGAATCGTCGTATCATAAGCCAGCGTCTCATAAGCCAGCGTCGAAACATGGTAATCCAGCAGGATTCCAACCCTTTCCGCACGATCATGACGATGACCACCCTTAACCTGCACCCGCTCCTTGCCCTGACTTTTCAGATCAAAGACTGACTGTCTGGCGTCCATATACATAATCTCAGCCATTGGTGTAACGGTCAGGTTTTCTGTGACGGGAATGTCATAACCAATACCCAGCCAGGCCGACCAGTCATTCACAGCAAACCGGCCTTTGTACTTCTCACCGGTCAGACGATCACGACCACGGGCAGATACATCATGGTGACCAAGGGTCAGTGCACCATCGATATGCAAATGGTCACGCTGCCAGGAGAAGAACGGCCCCAGCCGCAGGCTGGTAATATCATCACTGGCACTCATGCCTTTCATGGAAGCCATGCCTTTCTGCCCGCTCATCATCAGGCCGACTATCCACTCGCTGTCGATAACCTTGAATACTCCGGCTTCAAAACCGTAACTGTTCATGGTGTACCCCGGTAGCTGATTAGCCTGACTGGTATTCGCCCTAGAGCCAAAGACGCGCATATAACTGTAGGCCCCCTGCTCCACCAGCCCGGTGCCAAACTCTGCCGGCTCATTCAGCGACTGCAAAGCGGCTCCTCGACTCTCACCGGATTTGCGGAAATCCATCATGGTACGGTGATGCCCTGAGAACTGCTGCATGGTGGTATTGGCAATCACTTCCAATGCCACAGATGGCAGTGCCGCCGCCAGCTCACGATCGTACTCTGGCTCAACAAATACAGAGGCCTCCACTACCGTCTCAGGCAAAGACTCCTGTTCTTCTGGAGTACTCTCTTGCTCGTCTTCAGCCTGTTCAGCTTCCTCTTCATTTTCTTCAGACTCCTGCTCGGTAGCAGCGTCTTCCGACTCATCCCCAGTATCATCACCTTTACTGTCAGATTCAGGATCAGCCTCTGGCTCTGGCTCTGGCTCTGGCTCTGGCTCTGGCTCTGGCTCTGGCTCTGGCTCAACAGCATCATCATTGATTGGCGAAGGCGGTGCATCCGGTGTTTCCGGCCTGCCCTTATCGTCTTCGACAGGTTGATTCTCCGTGACCGGTGCTTCCGGAATCGGAGGGTTTGTATCTGCAGGCGGCTCCTCTGGCTTCGGCTCATTACCAACTGGAGGCTGCCCTTTATTTTCATAAGCACGACCATCGCCCTCATCAGAGTGAAACTCTTCATTTGACCCATCAGGCTGCTCACTATTGGCAGGCTCAGGCTTATCTTCCGGGAACGACTGGTTCTTAAAACCAATCAAATCCAGGAAAGACTTTTGTTCACGAGGAGACTGCTTTTCCGTATCGACCTTCTTGCCTTCCCCTCTGGCTCCCATGGCCCGCTCATCCCCAGCCTGGGAATAAAAATGGGAGCTTTCAGGCGGGACCTCAATCTTGATGGTATGTACATCGATTGTTGGCTTGCCTGGGATATCCGTCAGATTGGCGGAACGATTCGGGGTTGGTACATCCGCCGATATATCCTCATAAAAATCAGCATCGTCTCCACCAGCCTGTTTGAATTCGGCTCTCTGGTTTTGATTATTCACATACATACGGTGACGGGTTACTTTCTCGCGCTTATCCGCCTGCTTGATTTTCTCTTTGCGAATACGTTCCTGCTTCAGTTTTTTATGACGCTCCTGCTCCAGGCGTGCCATCTCCTGCTTTTGGAAATTCAGGCGTTTAGGATCCTCTTCAAGCCGGCGCATATGTGCCTCTTCCTCGGCAACATTACGCTTGTAGGCTTCATCAAAGGCGCGCTGCTCAGCAGCCCATTGCTGCTCTTCCTGCAGTGCAAGATGATTCTGGGTAATCTGATTGTCACTCGCTGTAGAACCCTGCTTATCACGCCGTGCCTTCAAACGATCCTGGTGAATTAACTGCTGTTTATCCCGATAAAGCTGCTGTGGTGTTGGATTAACAACGCTATCAACTCTGGCCTGATGCGCCCTGTAATCCTTGTGCACTTCCAAAGCACTGCCAGTAGCTGGAGGCTCCGGCAGCGGCTGACTCTTGGGCTTATTATCGGACATAGCCTGTCTGACCTGCTGTGCCAGCGTATCGCCGCCACCAGCAAACTCTTCAATAATCACCGGTTTCATAGTGATTGCAGGAATCTCAACAACTTTTTCTGAAGCTGTTGACGAGGTATTGGTATGCGGCGCTGGACAGGTTCCCCTATCAAAACGGCTATCAACAACGGGTGGCGTTTTCTCAGTGACCTGATCAGTTTGGTCCGAAGGCTCAATAACTTCAGGCTTTAAGACCACTTCCTGCCAGTCCTGATGCTGCCGAGTGATGTGGCTATCACTGGCTCGGGAGCCTTCGCGCAGCTGT
This sequence comes from Parendozoicomonas haliclonae, assembly GCF_900174585.1. Taxonomy (GTDB): domain Bacteria; phylum Pseudomonadota; class Gammaproteobacteria; order Pseudomonadales; family Endozoicomonadaceae; genus Sansalvadorimonas; species Sansalvadorimonas haliclonae. The sequence goes on from NZ_FWPT01000003.1 coordinate 430,909, forward strand.
CGAAGCATCTTGCGGCCAAGGTAAGTGTCATGCGTGGTTTCTTTCACCTGACGCTTTGGTGCAGGGTTTACGATTTTATCCACTTCCGCCTGATGGGCTCTGTAATCCTTATGCACTTCCAAACCAGTTTGTGCATTAAGCGGTGGAACCGTCTCCGTCGGTACCGGTGGATTTTGAGCAATTGGGGGAACAGTACAGGTGCCGGTCTCTTCAATACCGCTAACAATCAGTGCCTTCTGTTCTAACGGTGGCAAGGTATTACGAAGTTCAGACTCAACGACTTCGGCCTCATAGCTTTCTACCCGATCATCCTGCCACGCGAGATGCTGCTCAGTGATATGGCTATCGTTGGCTTTGGAACCTTCACGCATTTGCCGACGCATCTTGCGGCCAAGATAAGTGTCTTGTGTGGTTTCTTTCACCTGACGCTTTGGCGCAGGGTTTACAATTTTATCCACTTCCGCCTGATGGGCTTTGTAATCCTTATGCACTTCCAAACCAGTTTGTGTACTCAGAGGTGGAACGGTTTCTGCCGGCGACGGTGGGTTTTGAGCAACTGGAGGAACAGTACATGTGCCGGTCTCTTCAATACCGCTAACAATCAGTGCCTTCTGTTCTAACGGTGGCAGGGTATTACGCAATTCGGACTCAACAACTTCCGTTTCATAGCTTTCAACGCGATCATCCTGCCACGCAAGATGCTGCTCAGAGATATGGCTATCGTTGGCTTTGGAACCTTCACGCATCTGCCTACGCATCTTGCGGCCAAGATAAGTGTCTTGTGTGGTTTCTTTCACCTGACGCTTTGGCACAGGATTAACAATTTTATCCACCTCAGCCTGATAGGCTTTGTAATCGTCATGCACGACCAAATCAGTTTGTGTATTTAGCGGTGGAACAGCTTCCTCTGGCACTGGTGGAACCTCAACAACCGGAGGAACTATGCATGTGCCGGTTTCGTCAACGCCAGCAACAACCAGTGCCTTCTGCTCTAACGGTGGCAAGGTATGACGAAGTTCTGATTCAACAACCTCCGCCTCATAGCTTTCAACGCGATCATCCTGCCACGCAAGATGCTGCTCAGTGATATGACTATCGCTGGACTTAGAGCCTTCCCGTCTTAAACGACGAATCAGACGGCCCATGAAAGTATCAGATGTACTCTCTTTGACCTGTGGCTTTGGTTCAGGATTAACAATGTTATCGACTTCCGCCTGACGGGCTTTGTAATCCTTATGCACTTCCAAACCAGTTTGTGCATTAAGCGGCGTTACGGTCTCCGCTGGCACTGGTGGAGTCTCAACAACCGGAGGAACTGTGCAAGTGCCGGTTTCTTCAACACCGGCCACAATTAATGCCTTCTGCTCTAACGGCGGCAGGGTATTACGCAGTTCAGGCTCTACGACTTCTGCCTCATAGCTTTCTATCCGATCATCCTGCCAGGCCAGATGCTGCTGAGTGGTTAACTCATCGCTGGACTTGGAACCTTCCCGTCTTAAGCGACGGACCAGACGGCCAAGGAAAGTATCGGATGTACTCTCTTTGACCTGCGGTTTTGGTGCTGGATTAACAATGCTATCGACCTCGGCCTGATGAGCTTTGTGATCCTCATGAACAACCAAATCCGTTTGGGTACTGAGAGTTGGAAGAGTTTCTGTAGGCTCTGGTGAAGTATCAATAACCGGAGGAACGGTACAGGTGCCGGTCTCTTCAATACCGCTCACAATCAGTGCCTTCTGCTCTAACGGTGGCAGGGTATTACGCAGTTCAGACTCAACAACTTCGGCCTCATAGCCTTCAACACGATCATCCTGCCAGGCCAAATGCTGTTGAGTGGTTTCCTCATCACTTGACTTAGAGCCTTCCCGCCTTAAACGACGAATCAGACGGCCCAGGAAAGTATCGGATGTGCTCTCTTTGACCTGCGGCTTTGGTACTGGATTAACAATTTTATCCACCTCAGCCTGATGGGCTTTGTAATCGTCATGCACCACCAAGCCTGTTTTGGCATTCTGCCCAGCCTGGATAAAGGGAGCCTCTTTATTGCCGGAAAGGATCTGGCGTACTTGCCGGGCAAGGGAATCCCCACTTGCGGCAGCAAGCTCTTCAGAAGAAGGTACCACTATCAGAGCAGTATTCGTTTTTGTTGGCAGGTTAACGCTACAGTGCCCGCTATCAACAACAGGGCTAATAACTACATCGCCGCGCTGTAAAAGCGGAGCACTGGTAAACATTCCGGCTCCATGAATTACAGGCTGAGCGACAACCGGTACGCCTGAACTCTGAGGAAGAGCCAGGGGTTGCAATGAAGGTCTTAACTCCGCAACTGGAGAAGCCACGGAATTGGGCTGATTCGGATTCTGCAACGGTACCATCTCAGGTATTAGGCTTAGTGGTACAGATAACGGTCTTGCTGTAGCAGGCTGAGGACACTGGGACTGATTCACAAACTGATTTTTAATAACCCGCGCCAGCACATCCCCTTTAGCAGAGGCAAAGTTTTCCTTCTGAGGACCATTTTCAGCCAGATCCCTTTCCATCTCCTCTTCAAACTTCTCATACTGGCGCAGCTCGCGAGCCATAGCCTGCTCATGCTCTTCCAGGCGCTGCTGCCTCAGCAGATCATCAGGGTTGGCAGGTTTGGTGATGGTTTCATGAGTAGCGGTTGACGTTGAGCCATCGGCTCCTGCCGCCTTGCCTTTGCAATCCTTACAAGGCTCATTGGATAAAAACGGCAAACCGTCGCCAGAATCATCACCTGGCTCCCAGAGTATGTAATGAGTATCTTTATCACGGCCCATCGGGCTGTCGATGCTCGCACCAGGATCACGCTTGCGCTCTTCACCGGAAACAATCTCCCGGCCGCCCTGGTTGTATTTCACAACCACCTTCTTGGACGAGCCGAAATCAAACCAGCTGCCATAACTGCTGATAGCGAAACCACCCATCAAAACCAGTACAAAGCTCAGGAGAATTTTTCCTGCCAATGAAAGAATGATGCGCTGCTGGTCACCGGTATACCCGTCCATGGGCAACTCCTCCTGTGCAAAGGTCCTGCTCCTACCGCGAGATAGAGCTTTCTCAGGGGCTTAGACGAGTGCAGCGATGGGGAGTTCCTACGACTTTGGTCGAATTGAGCATGCAGAAACCACAAAACCTCCGAAGAGGCTTTGTGGTTTAAAAGGGAAAGTAAAAAAGACGTTAGCGGAATTTCACCTCGAGATGGTCAAGCTCATCACCCTGTTCGGCCACAGCCGCCTGTACCCGCATTTCCGTATCCAGCTTATCTTTCGCACTGATATGCTGACGCATTTGTGCCAACCAGTTTTTATGCTGTTGGGTTTCGTTGGTATTGAACAGACAGGTGGTCCAGCGGTTCACGTACTTGTAACACATAAACAGTCCGAGTCCGGCAGCGCCCATAGCGGTGCCCCAGTGAATCAGGTTTTTAAAACGGTAAGCATTGGCGTGAGGGTTCACATCGCCGCAGTTGACTTCAACCCGGTCCGGGAATTCCAGATGTTCACACTGGGAATGATCTGTGTACTGGCTCAGATACCACACCCCGATTGCTGAGCAGAGCGGCCAGCTGATGTACAGTGTGGCAGCAGCAAGACCTGTGAGAATAAGGGCATTGGCAACCCGCTGCTTCAACGGTGTTTTGGGTGGTTCCGGGGCTTTCAGTTCATCTTTCAATTTGCGGACATATTCTTTGCAGGTATCTGCCTGCTCCCGCGCATAGGCTGGGCGCTCAGAACGAATTGGCGCTTTGCTGCCACCGGCCTTTCTGTTGACAGTTACTGATGGCATGTTGAATACCCCTTCTGTGCCTGTATTGGTTTTGTTCAGGTAGGCCACCAGATTTTCTGTTGCCCTGCTCCCCCGCAGATGAATCTGCTGTCGTTCATCAATCGCATTCTGAACCATGTCTCCCAGCTGCAAACCCTTCTGGTGCTTCCATAGTTCACGGGCACTCTTCTCGATGGATTTATCCAGCTTCCGATCCAGTGCCTGCAACTCCTCAACTTCCGCCATTTTCCGCTTAGGCGTTACAAACAGTCGCTTAGGGATGGAAACAAGAAAGTCAGTCGCAACCATAAACATGTTCATGTTGAAGCCGAAAAAGCCGGAGAAATCACCCCAGAACTGGGCATCATTCAACATCCAAAGGCTGCTTAGCTTCTGATGAATAAACGGCAGCGCATAAACTTTGGGCGCCGTATAAACAAAAGCCAGCCCGGCTCCGGCAATACCTATGGATTTCGCCACACCGGATAACACGGTAATCCCCATAGACTTCAAAGCCTTGCGAACCGGTGAAGGAGCAAGGGCCTGAACATCGTTTCTCAGCTCGGCCCGGGCACGCTGAATATGAACAGTCTCGTCATCCTCAACCTTTTTGACCCGGGAGCGGGATGAATGAGCCAGAGTTCCCTCTCCGGCTTTAGGAGAAAGCTCGGTATACAGCTGCTTCCTTGTTGCTCGTTCCAATGAAATGGCCACCCGCACCTCTCCTGTCATTATCAATCCCTGTGAACAGCCGGTTTCCCTTCCGTCACTCTGGGTAAGACCAGTTGTGTAACAATCTGTTCCACCCGTGTCAGCCAGGCTGACAATCGTGTCAGGGCGCATAAAAAAGCCCCCACCCGGAGGTGGAGGCTTATGGAGGTGTCCTTACCCTGCTGGCTTAGAGAGGAGCAGCGTTGCGCTTCGCACTCGGCTTCTTGCCACCCGCTGGCTTGTCGGCATCAACAACCGGCTGCTCGTCACGGGTCTTGCGGTTTCTGGAGCTACGCTCAGTCTTCTCGTTCTGCTCAACCTTTTCAGTTTCTGCAGTACGCTGTGACTTTGGAGCCTGAGCAGGCTGCTGAGCAGCAGAGCCTTTGCGCCAGTTCATGAAGCTGGTGCGGGCATCATTCAGGATCTGCGGCAGAGCCACCTGACAGAAACCTTCCACCATCTTGGCACCTGCGCCAAAGCCAGCACCGGTGAGCTTAACTGCACCTGGAGCCATATAAGAGCCAAACAGAACCGCACCGGTGTGGAAAAGGTTGGCGTAAACCACCTTACCAAAGCCCTTAATACCGGCCCAGCCAGTGCTGACAACAGTACAGGTACCGTTCTTGGCCCACTCATAAGCACTCTGCTTTTGAGAAGCTTTTTTACCGGCAGCCTTTTTAACACTGGCGTTAGGTGTAGTCTTCTTCACGGAAGAGGACTTTTCGCCTTTGCAGTATTTGCCACACGTGATGACGTAGCCGATGCCACGGAAAACGCCGTTAACCTTTTGCATTGTAAACCTCCAGTCAGATCATTACCCCCGTCTCCCCTGCCCCCTGGCAGAGTGAGCCCGGGCTTGTTTGGGTTTGGGGTTTTGCCGGACCATCCGGCGAATGCATGACATCGCTTCAACCGTTCTTGACGTTCTTGAACAGAGACATGCTGTCCCTATTGACCGGGGAGTATGGGGCGGGTTCTGACAAAGCCAAGAGTTGTCAGGGATTCTGACTCGCGTGCCTAATACATCTCACGTCTGCAGACTTTTCGACACGTAGAACAACGGGAAAGTTACGCGCAGATACACGAACCTGACACAAGATATAAAATGATGAAAAGAGCAGATACCGGAAAGTTTTTTTAAATAGGTATCTACCACAGGGTTAAAGTTGGGCCGAACTTCCCATACAATAGGCCAACTCTCTACATCAGCCAATCTGGTTCTTAGGGGCACTCTATGGCGTCCAAACTGAACGTAAGGCATGCCAGCCAAGTAGCCTGCAGGGACTGTAGCCTGAGTCCTCTGTGCCTGCCACTTGCGCTAAAAATTGAAGACATCGACGAACTCGATGAAATCATAAAACGCGGCCGGCCATTGAAAAAAGGCGAACACCTGTTCCTGGAAGGTGATCCGTTCCACAGCGTTTTCGCTGTGCGTTCTGGCGCGCTGAAAACATACACATCCACCAACGAAGGTGAAGAACAGATCACCGGGTTTTATCTCCCGAGTGAGCTGGTAGGTCTTAGTGGCCTCGACACCGACGCGTACCCGGTTTCTGCACAGGCCATTGAAACAACAATGGTGTGTGAGATTCCTTTTGAAAAACTCGAGAAGCTTGCTGATACCCATCCGGCGCTGCGTCGCCAGCTGATGCGTGTTATGAGCAAGAAAATTCGCGAAGACCAGCAAATGAAACTGCTGCTCTCCAAGAAGAATGCTGACGAGCGTATAGCCACATTCCTTATCAATCTGGCTAGCCGTTTCCGTCGTCGTGGCTTCTCTTCCCAGTCTTTCCGACTGGCCATGTCCCGTAACGAGATGGGTAACTATCTGGGTCTGGCTGTTGAAACGGTAAGCCGTGTATTTACTCGCTTCCAGAAAGCCGAGCTTATTCATGCCAATGGTAAAGAGATTGAAATTACCAATGCCATGGAGCTGTGCACTCTAGCAGGTGGTAAACTGACTGAGAATTCTGAAGCAGTAAACATTCAGTAAGCCGATGACTAACCACTCGAAATTTGACGAAGAACGTCTGCGCAGCCTGATCCGGGCTGTGCCGGACTGGCCGGAAGCTGGCGTTATGTTCCGTGACATCACTACCCTGCTGCAAGATCCGCAGGGTATGCGCATGGTTCACAACACCTTCGCTGACCGCTACCGTGACCAGAACATCACCCATATTGGCGCTCTGGATGCCCGAGGCTTTCTGCTCGGCGCACCATTGGCTGATGCTCTGGGTCTGCCACTGGTTATTTTCCGCAAGCCGGGCAAACTGCCGGCTGAGACTATCAGCGTTGAGTACACCCTGGAATACGGCAAAGCCGCTCTGGAAGTGCATAAAGATGCCCTGACCGAGAACAGCCGGGTTGTACTGATCGATGACCTTATTGCCACTGGCGGCACCCTGCTGGCTGCCAACACTCTGATCGAGCGTCTCGGCGGCAAGGTTATTGAAGCTGCAGCCATTATCGATCTGCCTGCTCTGGGTGGATCCGCCAAGCTGGAAACCGCGGGCATTCCTTACTTTGCCCTGACCAGCTACTGATAAGCCTTTATCAGATCGGCCGGCCCGTACTCTTCGGGCCGGTTATTATTAAAACCTCAACTCCCAATTACTCCCATAATGCTGCCGACTATCGGTTTAAGGCGTCTTTTGTAATTGCCGATGTATCAGTTACGCTCTTCTGGTATACCTTTAAGACTGAGAAGAACGACAACACTATCAGGCAAGAGAGTTCGATATGGGTATCTGCGCCAGGGAATTGCGCCACCTTGTCATCCGCCCCACCCTCAAGCATTTAAACCTTTGGTCCCCGACCGCAGAAAACCTTCTGCTGGGAACGGCTGCCCAGGAGTCAGGTCTTGGAGCGCATCTGAAAATGGATAACCAGCGCGCCCTGGGTATCTACCAGATCACCCCGCGCATGCACCGCTCTGTGTGGGATAAGTTTCTGGCCCGGCAGCCGGAACTGGCCAGCAAGGTCCGCGGACTCGCCAGCCAACATGAATTCCTTCAGCACCCCCATGCTGAGCTGGCCACAAACCTGTCCTACGCCACAGCCATGGCCATGATGATCTATTTGAGAAATGGTAAGCCGCTACCGACAGGAACCGGAGATGACCCTGCGAGACTGGGTCGCTGCTGGCGCAACCATTTCCATAGCTCGCCAGCAGGCACCATTGATGACTTCGTCCACCATTACAACGATCTGGTGATGGAGAAGGTAGAAAGCCGAACAAATTGAGTTCGGTCTTAAAGCGAAAGGTTTTCGACCTTACAGGCCCTGCTTTTCCGCGCAGGCTACACAGAGATCGGCATACGGCATAACCTCAAGACGAGCCGGCGGGATATCACCACCGCAGGCTGTACAGCTGCCGTACTCGCCCTCATCCATACGCTCAAGCGCCTTGCCAATCATATGCAGCTCATGGACAGCCTCATTCCCCAGAGCATCCACAACCTCATCATTCTCACGCTCCTGCGCCTGCTCGGACCAATCGGCACTGGCCTTTTTGGTCGCGTCCTTTTTCAAATTATCCAGACGCTGCTGCAGCTCAACCTGACGGCTGAGCAAAACCTCGCGCAAACGATCGTATTCCCCACTCATAAACTTCCCTCTGCATTATCCTGAATCAATCGATGCTGTGAACCAATCACAACACGCTGCCAGCCCGTGGGTGGCAGATGACTGGTAAATCTGTCGGGACAAATTGGGCTGTTTAAGGCTGTTGGGACAACTCTGAGCCTGTGACTGCGAACATGCCTGCCTGCTTTTATAACGATTACAGGACATTATTCCTTAGGGGCGGCCAATGCTGTTTATTACTTCTCTCTACATTCCAGCCTGCCGTCTGCACCCAGTGCTACTGACTTCAACACCAGTTCCCACCTGACAGATAATTTCATTGTAAAGCCCGAATGCATTCACACTGCTGATATAAATCAATGGAACACAGCTCGTTCACACCGACACACACCTACCCTAAAAACGGGAGAGTTCCATTTATCAATGACAGCCACACAATATAGTGCAACCCGAACACATCATCAGAAAATAACAGTAAAGCCCAGAAACCGAAAGCTATGCCCCACCTAGCAGAGATAGGAACTCCCCTGAATGTTCTGGTCTAAGCTCTCCTTCCTTCATTAGAGCGGGCTCCTGCCATGAAACGCTTCCGTGGATATCTCTGTGCTCTTTTTACCTCATTCTCTCTTTTCGCTGCGTCATCATGGGCTCTGCAGATTGGTGATACAGCCCCGGACTTCACAGCAGACACGTCACAGGGTGTGATCAACTTCCATGAATGGGGCAAAGGTAAATATGTTTTGCTGTTTTCCCACCCACTCGATTTCACGCCAGTCTGCTCCACGGAGCTGGCAGCGGTGCACAATCTGAAAAACCAGCTCGACAGCATGAACACCCTGGCCATTGGCTTGAGTGTCGATAATGTGGATCGCCACACTCTCTGGCAAAAGGACATCCTGAAATTGGCGAACAGTTCAGGCAGCGAGCTGAACTACCCGCTGATTGGCGACCATGATCTAAACGTATCCAAACTTTACGGCATGCTTGGCCAAGACACCCAGCCTGGCGCAGAACGCACGGCCAAAGACAACAAAACCGCCCGCACCGTATTCCTTATTGGCCCGAACCAGCAGATCAAGATGATGCTGGTCTATCCCATGACCACCGGCCGCAACTTTGATGAAATTCTGCGGGTACTTAAGAGCATTCAACTTACCGACCAACACAATGTTGCTACGCCAGCCAACTGGCAGGATGGCGACAAGGTGGTTGTCTCCCCCGGTATGATTGATGAGGACGCTAAAAACAAATTTGGCGAAATCGAAAGCATTCTTCTGCCTTCTGCAGACCAGGGACAGAAGAACTATCTGCGCTATACCCATCAGCCAGAAGGGTAAACGCCGGGAAGAATCCCAGCAGTATAAGAAGACAGGGACTGCCACTCAGACCGAAATAGGTCTGGCACACCGGAAACTTCGCCTTCCCCCGGTGGTCGCGGGCGAAGTTACCGGTATAATTGCCAGCTTTTAACCAGTCTGCAGCAGCAAATATTTGATGAGCGTATCCGAATTGACAGGGGCTGAGAAAACCAACTTCAACAAGCTTCAGAAGAAACTCCGCCGCTATGCCGGTCAGGCGATTGAAGCCTATAACATGATTGAAGACGGCGACAAGATAATGGTCTGCCTGTCTGGCGGCAAAGACAGTTATGTCATGCTGCACATTCTGATGAGCCTGCAGAAAAGCGCGCCAATCAACTTTGAACTGGTTGCCGTAAACCTGGATCAGAAGCAGCCAGGCTTCCCTGAGCACGTTCTGCCAGAGTACCTGAGCAATCTGGGCGTACCATTCCACATTATTAACCGTGATACCTATTCCGTGGTGAAGGAGAAGGTTCCGGAAGGTAAAACCACCTGTGGTCTGTGCTCACGCCTGCGTCGTGGCACCCTGTACGCGTTCGCGGAAGATATCGGCGCGACCAAGATCGCTCTGGGTCACCACAAGGACGATATCGTTGAGACCATGTTCCTGAACATGTTCTACGGTTCCCGTATGGCTGGTATGCCGCCAAAGCTGCGCTCTGACGATGGCCGCAACGTCATTATTCGTCCGCTGGCCTTCTGCCGTGAGAAGGATCTGGCCAAGTTTGCCGAACTGATGGAGTTCCCGATCATTCCTTGCAACCTGTGTGGCTCCCAGGAAAACCTGCAGCGCCAGAACATCAAGGCCATGCTGAAGGATTGGGAGCGCAAGCACCCAAGCCGGATCGAGTCCATCTTCACCTCCATGCAGAATATCCAGCTGTCCCAGATGGCGGATAATGAGCGTTTCAACTTCGTGGATCTGGCCATCGATCGTACTGGCGAACGCCCGGCTTACGAGTTTGATGACAATCAGGACATCTTCTCCGGCAATATCCCTGAAATGGCGATGAGCCCTGAAGAAAGTGACGACGCTATCAAAGTCGTGAACTTCGATCCGAACGTCTGATCAAAACGCGAAGATAGAAAAAAGGCGCTGCATCCATGATGCTGCGCCTTTTTGGTATTCACTGAAAGCGTTTAGAGTTTGGCAGTCGTCGGCTGACTATCGTGACGCTGCAGGTTATTACCGTTAATCATCCGCACGATTTCATCCACATACTCACCGCCACGCTCGGAATATTTGCCCAAGCCCTGAGCCAGGTAAGCACCGGATACAGTCATCTGGCTGTCACGAGCATTAGCGCGCAGCTCGCGCAGAGAAGCGTACTGAGCATGGGTATTCAGGTTGCGGATATAAGCACGCACCGACTCACCGACATCATCAAATTTCTGAACTTCGTGGTTCATACCGGATGTCCGGGAGCCCGGTACCAGGCCACAGCCTTTGCTGAAGCACCACTGCCCAAAGTAGTTGTTGCCTTCACGGGCAAAACGGGATCCCCCCCAGCCACTTTCATTAGCCGCCTGAGCCAGTGCCAGGGAGGGAGGCAGCGCATCAACGCGCAGCAAAGCTTCCTGGAACCACTTTTCATCAAAACTTGTTTTCAAGCGGTACTCTTTGGCAACAGCATTCAGCAGCGCCTGCTCATTCTCCGAGAACGTCCCTTTACCACTCAGGGAGAGCAATTGCTCACGCTGGGAAAGAATACGGGTGTTTTCCTGAGTCACCAGCGGCAGGATATAGTTGAAGAAAGTCTTCTTTTTCAGACGCACATCGCCAATGGCCGGAAAGTCCGGAACGCCGGCAAGCTCCCATGCCTGTTTAGGCGCAACTTCAACCGGTTTGACAACTTCAGGCTCAACCTTCTTGGCAGGAATAACCGGATCAGGGCCCTGGGTAAACAGAACAGCGAATCCAACAACAAGAAACAGAACGATCAGGGCGGCTACAAACTTTCTCAAACGATACCCTCACTTCAAACGTATCAATAGATCACAAGATATTGGTCAGGTGTTGCCAATCGGACAACATACTGTTTAACTGGATGTAAGTCGCCACAAGCGACCCTAAAAATAATTAAAAAAAGACGCCAGCTCGCAATTGCAGTCTGTACTGACTGGCAGGGAGGAGCACGATGAGTTTGACTCATGCATGGGGGTTGTTCACACACCCCAACCAGGAATGGCGCAGTATCCGGGAAGAACAACCTTCAGTCCTAAATTTTATTCTTAGTTACCTGCTGCTTATGGCAGCGATACCCGCTATCTGCGGCTATCTCGGCACATCCATGACCGGCTGGCAATTGCCCGGCGGCTCGGAAACGGTCTACCTGACCCAACAGAGCGCGGCTATTATGTCAGTTTTGGCATATTTTGCCACAGTTGCTGCAATAATCTCGATTGCGGCATTTGTGCACTGGATGGCCAAGACCTTCGATACCAACCCGACTTTCGCCCAGTGTCTGGCCTTCACCGCTTACACGGCAACGCCTCTGCTTATTGGCGGGATTGCCGGACTGGTGCCATCACTCTGGCTCGCGACCATTGTCGGCACAGCCATGATCTGCTGGTCGGCCTACCTGCTCTATACCGGCATCCCGGTGTTTATGGATATTCCCTTTGAGAAAGGTCTGGTCTTTGCCAGCTCAGTGCTCTGTGTGGCACTGGTGGTTCTGGTATCCACTATGGCCGTCACGGTCACCCTGTGGAACCTCGGAGCCGGACCGGTTTATTTGTAACATTCCCCTCTATTGAGTAACAGAAGAGCCCCGGACCACACCTCCAGGGCTTTGTTTTGTTACCCGGCTGGCAGCCCGCCAATCCCCGTCTAATATTCCTCCGCCAACACGAAAGACCGCTATTATCCCCAGCAAACAGGGCGGCACAGCCATGTCTTATGAAATCATCACCAAACGCGTCAGGGAGCTGATATACCGGGCCTCATGTCATTACGACATGCCCTTTTCACCACCCAAGGTGTTGATCGACCTGACCGGGGCCGATGCCGGACAGGCAATCTACGAGGATAATTTACTGCGCTTTAATATGGAGTTCTGCCGCTTTAACCAGAGCCATTTTGTCCACAATATCGTCGCCCACGAAATTGCCCACCTGATTGCCCCAAAGATATACGGGCTCAGTATTCCGGCCCATGGACAGGAGTGGCAGGAGGTGATGAGAACGGTCTTTCAGGTCAACCCCACCAGCCACCATGACTATGATCTCAGGCAAAGTCGGCTCTATCGCTTTATCTACGGCTGTCGGTGCCCACAAAAAGAAACCCCGCTGTCGGTGATTCGCCATAATCGCCAACAACGGGGTATTGCCTATTTTTGTGCCGATTGTGGCGGCAAGATGAAGTTTCTCTATGAAGAGACTCGCTACCTGACCTTTCCGGACCGAACAGCCCGACTCGCCACCGGTGCTTTCAACACATCACCACTCAAGATGCCAGATAGCTGCCCAGAGCGGCTTTTACTTCGGCGAAAGACGATTCTGCCTGAGTAATCAAAGTCTGGCAGTCTGCCCCCAACTCACCGGAAGCGGCTTTCTGCTCCAGCTCGGAACAGGTTCCCTGCAATCTTATGGCTCCAATATTTCCGCAACTGGATTTAAAACTGTGAGCCGCCCGCTTTAAGGTTTCCACATCCCCCGAAGATAATGACGAACGCATAGCCTCCAGCTGAACCGGGCCATCTTCCAGATAAAGAGCAACAAGATCGCGCACCTCATCCTCGCCCTCATCACCCATGAGTTCCTTGAATTCATCCAGAACGGAAAAATCGACCGGCTCCATGCCTCTCTCCCTGATTGGTATGCATCAGAAAAAGAGTAGACCGTATCTTCAGGCTACCGCATGTTTGCCCAGTACTTCGAGGAAGGCCTCACCATACTGTTCGAGTTTGAACTGCCCCACACCGGAAACCTGTAACATTTCTTCGAGGCTACCCGGACGACTGGCCATCATGCCCCGCAAGGTGGCATCACTGAACACCTGAAACGGAGGCACCTCTCTCTCTTTAGCCAGCTGCATCCGCAGAGCCCGTAGCTCTTCCCAAAGCTCAGCACTGTCACCTTCGAGCTTGGCTTCCGGTAAGGCCACCTTCAGTTCATGAACCTCATAGCGGTCACGACGCAGCTCCAGCTGTTCCTCTCCTTTTAAGAGAGAACGGCTTTTCTCGGTCAGCAACAAACCGCCATGGGTTTCCGAGGTGACCGTAACATAGCCACGGGCCACCAGTTGCCGGTACACCGAGCGCCAGACCGGCTGACTGAGCTCCTTGCCAAGACCAAAGGTTGACACCTGCTCATGTCCGAGGGACTTCACTCGCTTATTGGATCGCCCCAACAGCACATCCACCAAGTGGGTCACACCATAACGCTGTCCGGTACGATAGACATTGGATAAAGCCTTGCGCGCTGCATCCGTTGCATCCCAGGTCGCCACCGGCTCAACGCAGAGATCACAGTTACCACACTTGCCATCCCGGTGCTCGCCAAAATAATCCAGCAGAGCCTGACGCCGGCAGCCGGAGATTTCACAAAACCCCAGCATGGCATTGAGTCGTTGCCGTTCCAGCTGCTGAATCTGCTGATTCATTCCTGACTGCGCCAACATCTGCCCCAGCACGATTACATCCTGCAGACCATAAACCAGCCAGGCCGTTGCCGGCAGACCATCACGACCGGCCCGGCCGGTTTCCTGGTAATAAGCCTCAATACTGCGGGGCATATCCATATGAGCCACAAACCGCACATCGGGTTTATCCACTCCCATACCAAAGGCAATGGTGGCCACCATGACCATATTGTCCGTGGTCTGGAACTGCTGCTGATTATGATGGCGAACTTCACTATCGAGACCGGCATGGTAAGGCAGAGCTTGCACACCGTGACGCTGCAGCCAGGTGGTCAGCTCTTCCACCTTACGGCGGGACAGGCAGTAAACAATGCCCGACTGACCGGCATGATCTTTGAGAATAAAGTCCAGCAACTGCTTACGGGCTTCTCGCTTCTGGGTCAGGCGATAGAAAATATTCGGACGGTCAAAGCTGCTGATAAAAAAGCGGGCATCGGCCAGGTTCAATCGCTCGGCAATCTCTTTGCGGGTTCTCTGGTCTGCGGTGGCTGTCAGTGCAATACGGGGCACATGGGAGAAGCGCTCATGGAGGATAGAAAGCTGCAGATACTCCGGCCGGAAGTCATGCCCCCACTGGGATACACAATGCGCTTCATCAATCGCAAACAGTGAAAGAGTAAGATGCCCGAGCAGATCCAGCATCTTATGGGTCAACAGTCGTTCCGGGGAGATATAAAGCAGATCAAACTCACCACGCATCAGGCCATTCTGAACATCCATCTGCTCTTCAAAGCTCAGGCCGGAATGTAGAGCGACAGCCCGAATGCCCAGCAGACGCATGCTATCCACCTGATCCTGCATCAGGGCAATCAGTGGGGAGATAACAATAGCCGTACCCGGTCGTACAAGTGCCGGAATCTGATAGCACAGACTTTTTCCGCCACCGGTGGGCATCAGAACCAGCGCATCCCCACCCTGGATAACATGGTTTATAATCTCTTCCTGCTGACCGCGAAAATTGGCATAGCCAAAAACATCAGCAAGTATGCTTTGCGCACGATGACCTTGAGCCGGATGGTTCTGGACATAATTGTCCCGTGCCCGGTTTGACATAGCACCCCAGAAGAAACGTCAGTAACAGCAGTGAGCGGAAAATACCCTCAGCCTTTTTCAAGGCTTCCAATAAAGATAAGTGGGTATCTTCATGCGAAACAAGCAACCTGAATGCAATTTAGAAAATATGAGTCAGGAAAAGCCGCAGTATACATGTCTTCTCTTCCATATTTTCATCAGTCAGGTCAGACTTGTCGTAATTTTCCAATTTACAGGCTTATTGGCGGGATACATTTATGACGGATTCCGAACTTCTGCTCGACGGCCCCCTGTTCCAGGCTCTGGATCGCATGGCGGATACAGACGATGAGAGCTTTGATGCAATCATGGGCCACGGCTATCTGACAGCGCAGGTTATCAGCCCCCGCCCGGACTCTCCTGAAGAAATTTGCCGGACTATGTTCCCAAACCCGGAAGCGACCGGGTTGAGTGAAGAAGAACTGGTTCTGCAGATTCAAGGCGTTCTGTCTTTTATCGACAGCCAGTTCAACAATGATGACGAAGACAGCTTCGAGATCCCTGTCTTTCTGGAAGACTCCGAAGAAGATCTGCTGGACTCGCCACTGGCGGACTGGTGTGCAGGCTTCCTCGAAGCTCACATGTCTCAGGAAGAAGCCTGGCTGGCCGCTAATGAGCAGGCCGTTGCAGAACTGCTGCTGCCCATCGCGGTATTGTCCGGCGTATTTGCCGACGAGGAAGAGTTTGAGGAAATGTCCGATAACCCTGAGCTGCTGGAAGATATGGCCATCCAGCTGCCAGAAGTTATGGTTGAGCTCTACCTGCTGATGCGCACTGAAGGTTAAATAGCTATCCTTTCCACCAGCTGCTCAGGCAGCTGGCTGGAACCACACCTCAACACGGCGATTCTTCACATTGGCCGCCTGATCATCACCATCGGCCAGATGCAGATACTCGCCATAGCCATGTAACTCAAGCTGCTTGCGGGACACACCGGCACGGATCAATGCGCGACGTACAACCTTGGCCCGCAGTTCAGACAGCAACTCCGCATAATCACTGCCATCATTTTCAGCAAAGCCAATCAGTGTTAACTGGCCGGGGGACTTTTCCATAAACCGGGCCAGCCGCTCGATATCCTTGAAGGCTTTGTTATCAAGAACAGCCTTACCACCTTCAAACCGGAAGTTCACGGACAACCGCTGACTATTCATCACCAGAGCCTGATAATCATCCGGAGCATCCTGCACTTCCGCCTGCAAAGGTTTCACATTCTGGGAGATGTAACCCACCTCATCGACAATGGCCTGACCATCCTCTCCTGCTGCCCACTGCAAAAAGTCCTGCGCATAACCATTAGGGCTAACGGCCGGAAGATAGAGGTAGAGACGACGGGCGAGTGCATAATCTTCTGTGGCAACCGTCAGGTGTTGAGGAGCCAGCGACCGAGCCTTGCCGGAAGCAATAGCCAACGCCTTGGATTGCCCGATGGTATTCAGGCTGACAAAACCGATGGCGGCAGGATCTTCGGCAACACGTCCTGACAATACCGCATTGGATTCAAAGCGTTCAGCGGCTTCGGTGAGCTGGTATTGCTTCCCCAAGACCAGATTACGGAAGGTATCCCAGGTACCAGATTGATCATCCCGGGCATAAACGACAATGGGTAAGTCTTTACCACCCAATTCGACCCAATTTGTGATTTCACCGGAAAAGATACGGGCAACATCATCGGTGTTCAAACGGCTGATACCGTTAGCCGGATTCACGATCACAGCAATACCATCAATCCCGGCCACCCACTCAGACGACGATGATCTCATATCACCATAATCAGCCAGCTTTACCAGCTCTTTATCCTTGATTCTGCGAGAAGCTGCGGCGACATCCGCCTGACTGACCAGCATGGCCTTAAAGCCACTGGAAGAACCATGGGCTTTCACTTCAACCGTCACCGTGCGTCCGGTCTTCTGATTGTGCCCTGTCACCTGCTGCTCATTCGCTGTGGCCGTATCCTGAATGGTCACGCTCTGGAAGCCCCGAGCCTCCAGCCAGCCTTTTACTAACGCTGGTCCCAATCGGGCACCAATAGTGTTGGATCCCTGCATAGTAAACAGGGTGCCCTCAGCGTTGCTGAACTGTACCTGTGGCAGCCCTTCTGCCCGGGCCCAGCTGCAGAAAAACAACAGAAACAGAAAACAACGCAAAAATGACATAGAACCCCTCCACCTGAGCCAGACGTCATTGAATGATGGCGCACCATCGCAAAACGCCGACGCACCGCTTAAACGCCCACAAAATACAGAGGCTTTATTACAGAAATGTGACACTCCCACAGAAAGGACAAATGGTGGTTTAGACTAAAGGCTGGACGCGGGCTTCCGGTGCCATCAGTTATCTGCAAGGCCAATCTGAAGCTGTACAGGATAGGGATTTCCAGAGGATAAATTTATGAACGGTCCAGGCTCTGTTCAATCGGGCAGCACAACCCCATTACCCCCAACACCCGATAACGGAAAAACAGAAGGCATTGAGGATAACGGTGATGGTGTCGCCAAGGTTACGCCTCAGGAAAACACCAGCGTAAAAAAAGCCCGTCCGGATCGCCCTGCCACCAAACCCAAGCCAAGTGCGAAGACCTTGAGCGAACGTTTGGTGAAAAAGCAGGAAAACAACACTCCAAAATCATCCGTCAATGTCAAAGCCCGCGCTCGGGAAATGGAAGCCGATGCGCTGGCCAAGAACAAGCAGCCTGAACTGCAATCTGGCCCGGAAGCAAAAATCCGCAGACCTGAGAGCATCTATCAATCTTTGGAAGAAGCCAGAAATGATTCCAAAGGTAAAACACCCGGTAAATTAAGTCAGGAACAGCTCCAGCTGGGTGCCCGGTTCCAGATGTCCGGATCACAGGAAAGTGAAACACTGCAGTCTGAGCCAACAAAAAGAAAAGGCCCTCCACCGCCAAAAAGATCAAGTTCATTACCAACCGGCACACCAACCGAGTCCAAAACCGAAACATCTTCAGAAAGTCGTTCACTCTTCAAAGAGGGACTCGCAGCCCTGCAGAACTCAAGCATGGGTGGTGACACAACCCCCAAACCTGTTCAGTCTGAAACCACTGCCAAGCCAAAGCCAAAACCGCCGGAGCGCAAATCATCCCTGCCGCAAAACCAGCCTCAGCAGGAAACCGCCCCCCCCAAGAAGAGCTCTCTCTTCTCAGAGAGTTTGGCTGCGATGAAAAAGACCTCCCTCGGTGGTGCCCAGCCATCATCACCTCCGCCACAGCAAGAAAGAACCTCACCAACACCTAAGCGGAAAGCACCACCACCGCCTCAGCAGAACAGCACCAAGACTGAACCATCCGTAACTACGAACAACAGCACGGTTAGCACAGCACCGAAAACCGCGAGCACTGTTGCCACGGCACCTATACAGACACAGGGCTCGTCTCAACTTCAGCTAAGCGATCTCGAAGCTCAGATCACCAGGCTGGATGATCAGACCAGCCAACTGGCGATGCCTGCTCAGGCACGTAACAATGCAATTAAAAAGCCGGCTCTCGCCCATCAAAAAGCCCTGATGGCCAGCGCACGTAAGCTGAGGGAATATAGCGAAAGTCTGCATAAGCTGGATCAATCCTCTTCCAGTCTGAAAAAAAGAGCCAAGCTGGAATCCTCAATTCAACAGCTGATGACCAAATCAGAAAATCAGATAAAAGCCGCCAGTAACTTTACTGATCAAATTGCACCGCCGGATAAGGCCAAAGAAAAAGCCAAGCTGATTGAGTATCTGAATAATGCCCTGCAACAGCTTGATACTGCCAGGCAGCAGCTCAACCAGCTTGCCGGCACCAAGGTCAGCAGCAAAAAGGCGCTAACTCTGGAACAGTTGCACGCCAATCAAGACAAGCTAAGCAGCCTGATTAGTGAGCTTCAGACAGAAATGGCCAACAAGGGCCCGAACTTTGATGAGACTTTTACTGAGGTCAAAGAAAAAATCAGCCAGTACAACAGCGCCATTCAGAAAGCCAAACCTGCGAAAGGGAAAACAGCAAACCAGCAGCTGATGATGCCAGCCGTGCCTACTCTACGCCTGTAACCTTTCATCAATAAACTCAAAGCAACGCCGTTCTCATTACAGCGCACTCCGGAAACCTTCCGGATTGCGCTGTAATTTTATTATGTTATAACATCTTTACATAAAGTCGGGTAACAGAGTCATTGCCCTCCAGAGAGGCTTATGCCCGGATAGAGTCACACGACGTGAAAACACGCCAACATCTAACAATCAGCAATAGACGAGAATCGTCGCCAGTCACAATCTGGCTGATGATGGCTGTTTATCTGGTGTTGTCCTTTTACTCAGTCAGCCACACTCATAACACAGAAGTTGCTGATAACTTCGCAGACTCTTCACCTCATACGCTTTTTGCTAGCTGGCAGAGTGGCCAGGAGGAATCCTCCTCAGCATCACCCGTTAATGACCCCCACTCTCCAGCCTGCCAACTTGGCCCTCAGGCTTCACCAACAACCGTTGAACTACCCACAGCGATCACTGTTGTCTCAATAGACACGCCACTGGGGAAGTTCACCTACATCCGGCAAACGACACCCACCAAAACCCTGCCCCGGGCCCCTCCAGCACTTTCCTGAACAATAAAATATCTCTTTTATTTTTTAGGATTTATCCATGACTCATTTTTTGAAAACTGCTGCAGCCGCGGCCTGCATTCTTGCATCTCAGGCAACCTTTGCCGAACAAACCCGCCATATGGATGCCCATGTACACGGCTCCGGCCTGTTGAACTTCGCCGTCGAAGGTCAGCAGCTGCACCTGGAACTGGAAACACCGGGATTCGATATTCTGGGCTTTGAAAGTCTGACCACAGAAAAACAGCACCAGCAGCTGAATGACGCTCTGGCGCAACTGAAAAAGCAGGAACTCTGGACATTGTCTCCGGCAGCCTCCTGCTCTTTAGCGAGTGCTGAGGCATCGTCCAGCAAAGAAGCGGCCGATAAGCATAGCGGCCATGACGAGCATGAAGAACATGGTCATCACGATGAACACGACCACCATGCAGAACATAAGCATGACGAACACGATCATCACGATGATCATGGCCATGACCACGCCTCTGAAGACAGCCATCTGGATATTACTGCCAGCTATGTTTTTGAATGTAAGGACATCAACAAACTGGATAGCATCACCGCCAATCTGTTTAAGCTATTTCCGAATAGTCAGACGCTGAAAGTGCAGGGCTTTACTGATAAAGGCCAGAGTGCAGCAACCCTGACCCGGGAAAAGCCAGAGGTTCGTTTCTGATATGAGCACTAGCCGTCTGCCGGTTGTCCAGCTGCATAACACTGTCTTTTGCTGGACTCAGGACAAGCCCGTTCTGAAGATTTCCGAGCTGAGCCTCTTCGCTGGAGAGAAGGTATTTATCCGGGGGCCTTCCGGCTCTGGTAAAACCACTCTGCTTGGTTTGCTTGGCGGTGTGCTGACACCGACAGACGGCACAGTTCATGTTTTAGGAAGTGACTTACCCCGTCTTTCCCCCTCCCGTCGCGACCACTTCCGGGCGGAACATATCGGTTTTCTGTTCCAGATGTTTAACCTGATCCCTTATCTTTCGGTTATCGAAAACGTGGTTCTGCCTTTGGGCTTTTCCAAAACCCGACTAAAGAAAGTTACTGCAAAGGGAACGACTCAGGAGCAGGAGGCTCTGCGCCTGCTAGGCCACCTTGGGCTGAATGATCCTCAGCTGCTGAAAAGACCGGTTACCGAACTGAGTATTGGCCAGCAACAAAGAGTCGCAGCTGCACGGGCACTGATTGGCAGCCCGGAACTCGTCATTGCCGATGAACCAACCTCGGCACTGGATACTGAAGCCCGGGAAGCCTTTATCAAGCTGCTGTTCCATGAGTGTGACGCTGCAGACAGTACGTTGATATTTGTCAGCCATGACCCTGCTCTTGAGCCGCTGTTTGACCGCTCCCTGTCACTTCCCGATCTGAATCAGGCTCTGGCTCACGGCGCCCAACAAAAGGAGGCTATCTAATGTCTCTTTTATCGCTGGCCCTGAAAAGCCTGAAAAACCGGAAAGCCACAGTTCTGCTTACCATTTTGTCAATCGCCATCAGCACGGCACTGCTGCTGGGCGTGGAACGGGTTCGGGTTGAAGCCCGCAACAGCTTTACAAGCACAGTATCTGGCACCGATCTGATTGTTGGTGCCCGCAGCAGCTCTCTTAACCTGCTGCTCTACTCAGTGTTTCATATTGGCAATGCCACCAACAATATCACCTGGGAAACCTATCAGGATCTGGCCAATAACAGGGCTGTCGCCTGGACCATCCCCATAGCTCTGGGCGATTCCCACAAAGGCTATCGCGTAGTCGGCACCAATGAAGATATGTTCCGCCACTTCAAGTATGCCGATACAACACCGCTGTCATTTAATGCCGGCGAGCCATTTAACGATCTCTACGATGCCGTTATCGGTTCGGAAGTCGCCGCGGCTTTAGGTTATGAGGTAAACGACAAGATCACTCTCAGCCACGGCATGGAAACCCAAAGCCTGCAGGAGCACAAAGACAAACCGTTTGTGGTATCTGGCGTGCTGAAACCAACCGGTACGCCGATGGATCGGGTGATCATGATTTCGCTCGAAGGTATTGAAGCCCTGCATATTGACTGGGCCAACGGTGCACCACCGGTCGGTCCTTTCACTATTTCTGCAGATAAAGCCAGAGCCATGGGACTCGAGCCCACCAGCGTCACCGCTTATTTTGTCGGTTTGAAATCCCGTATCGCGGCATTCCGTTACCAGCGTACCGTTAACGAGTATCCACAGGAAGCTCTGACGGCCATTCTCCCCGGCGTCGCGCTGGGAGAACTCTGGCAACTGGTCGGCTCTGCGGAAAAAGCCCTGTTGGCCGTTTCATTTATGGTTGTTGTTGCCGGCCTGATGGGTATGCTGACCACAATTATGACCTCACTGCGGGAAAGACGACGTGAGATGGCTATTCTGAGAGCGGTCGGTGCCCGACCGGCCCACATATTCATACTGCTGATTATGGAAGCTCTTATTTACGCCATTGCAGGCACAGCGCTTGGCTTTGCATTGCTTTATGGTCTGCTGTTTATGATTCAGCCACTGCTGCAAAGTCAGTGGGGGCTTTATATTGCCATCACCACCCCGGGCACTTTTGAGGCCACACTGGCAGCCGCCATTATTGGCTGCGCAACCTTGCTGGGGGCTATCCCGGCCTGGCGGGCTTACCGAAACTCACTGTCCGATGGACTGACCATTCGGGTGTAAAGGAGAATAACAATGACTGGAAACCTACTGCGGAGCACTCTGCTCTCCAAAGCCCTAATGGCCAGTACGCTGACTGCCGCCTTGTTGCTTCCTGCAACACAATTGCAGGCCACTACGGCCACAGACAAGGTGCCGGCCAAAGAGCAAAAAGCTGAAGGTCTTCGGGAACTGGACTGGAGCGAGCTCAGCCCACCGGTGGACGAAAAGGTGGTGAAGGAGTTTGAAGAAGGCAAAATCACCTACGCCGATGCCATGCGCTATATGAGTAAACTGGGTAACACCCCGGTACAGGCTCTTGATAAAAACAAGGTGCGCATTCCCGGCTACCTGGTACCACTGAATATGGATAAGAACCAGATGGCGACCGAGCTGCTGTTGGTGCCAACCCTTGGTGCCTGCGTCCATGTACCACCACCGCCGCCGAACCAGACCATCTTCATTCGCTTCGACAAAGGCATCAAGGTGACGGAAGCCGGTTACACCCCTTACTGGCTGGAAGGTACTCTGAAGGTGGAGAACAACACGTCCGAGTACACCGATACCCTTTACGGCATGACGGCTGACGCCATTACTGAATACACATTCGAGTAAGCACCTCTGCATTCGCCACAGGCTTGCCCTGTGGCGAAGCAACATCACCTGCATTTCCTGCAGCAGTGTGATACAAAGACAGCATCAAGGATAAATAGAAGAAACGGGTTATCTGACCATGGCAGACACCACTCCCGCTCTGTATGAACTGGTCTTCTCGGGACAGGCTGTACCCGGTGCCGATCCCCAGAAAGTCCGCAACAATGCGGCCAAGCTGTTTCGGGCCGGCCCGGAGCAGCTGGAGAAATTATTTTCCGGGGCCACGGTTGTTCTGAAAAACAAGCTGGATCAGGCGACAGCGGAATCCTATCAACAGAAACTCAAGTCTGCCGGGTTGATCTGCACCTTGCGTGCGATGGGGCAGCCCGCCGCTGCGACGCAAGCAGCTCCAGCACCACAACCATCGGAACCCGCTGAACCGACATCAACAGCATCACCAACATCTACACCTGCACCTGCACCTGCACCTGCACCAAAGCCTGCAGAAGAACCCGTACAAAGCGGATGGTCTGTCGCGCCCACTGGCTCGGATGTGAACCCCCATGAGCCGGAGCCAGTTCCCCCCATGCCGGATACGTCCCATCTCACATTGAAAGAACAGAAAGGCTACCTGTTTGATCAGGATGACACGCCACCACCGCCGGCTCCCGACACCAGCCACCTTACTCTGGAATAACCCCCAAGTGTCAAAGCGGTCAATTCCAGGTTAATTAACCGTGTTAGCATGCTCCGGTATCAGCTTTAATAACAACTTTGATAACAACAAAAATACCGGAGTTGCAGCCAATGACATCGCTTTTCCGTTCATCCCTGTTCAGAGTGCTCACAGCCACTCTGGTTCTGATTGGCTCACTGGCCAGTGCCAATACCACACCCGAACAGTGGAACAGCTATCCGGCCGAACTGCCTAAATTTGATTACAGCGGCGACAAGCTTAAAGCCAACTGGGATCTTCTGACCCGTGGTACAAAAGAGCCATTCCCGGATGTGGCCTACATCAAATCCATGGCCGAGCAATATCCTGAAGCTATGGATCTCTCCATTAAGGAGCTGCGGGAAAACTCCAAAGCCATGGGCATTGATTATGTAATCTCCGATACCCTGACCGAGCAGGACTACCAGTTTTATGCAGAGCTGATTCAGCAGACCTGGCGCTTCCTGTTTGAAGGTCGCTTCCAGGATGCCCGTGAGCTGGGTATGCGTCTCGGCCCTATGGGTTATATTCCCGGCCTCTATGCCCAATCCATCTATGCTCAGCACCTGTCCAATACGCAGGAAGAAAAGCACACCATGCTGCGTGAGGTCATTGATACTACTGACCGCATGGAAAAGTATGTGCCGGACTATCCGTTCATCCTGTTCGGCAACGCTTACGCCAAAGCCCGTATTGCTGAAGATCTGTCCATGGCCAAGGCTCTGGCCACCGGTTACACCAAGCCGATGAAGAAGAGCCTGGAGAAACTAATCAGCCTTTACCCATCACATATGTACGGTTACGCCTCCCTGGGCGGCCTGCATGGCGGCATTGTGGAAAAATCCGGCAGCAAGTTCCTGGCCCGTATGACTTACGGCGCAACTGTGGATGATATGGAGAAGTATTTCGGTGTAGCTCTGGATGCCAAGCCGGCCCTGCCTGTCACCCGTCTGGAATATGCCATTGCCCTGCACCGGGTCTTCGGCGACAAGAAGAAAGAGGAAGCTCTGGCCTACCTGCGGGAAGCAGTTGCCATGACGCCTGTGCATGCGGAAGAGAGCCTGGATATCGCCAAGGCCAATCGCTTGTTGAAAGAGTGGCAATAACTTTCAGTTAGATATCGTTCCCACGCTGAGCGTGGGAACGAGTAGACATAAATAAGCCCGCAACCGCGGGCTTATTCATAAGTAGCTTGTCTATCAGTCGCTCGTAGCGATCAATCCACCAGCTCACGACGACCGGCAAAGGCATGCATCAATGTGCCGCCATCAATATATTCCAGCTCCCCACCCAACGGCACACCGTGGGCAATTCGGGAAACCTTCACCCCAAGCTTACGCAGACTGGCAGCAATATAGTGAGCAGTCGCTTCGCCTTCGACCGTTGGATTCGTAGCAAGAATGACTTCCTGCACCTCATCGCCTTCTACCTGAGCCAGCAACTGATCGATACCGATATCTTCCGGACCAATCCCGTCGATAGGCGACAGATGTCCCATCAGCACGAAGTAGTGACCTTTAAAGCCTCCAGCCTGTTCGATAGCCAGCACATCCGCAGGCGTTTCTACCACGCAGACCAGACCGGCATCACGGCGAGGGTCAGAGCAAATCTCGCAGATATCGCTTTCGGTCAACGTACGGCAGCGCTGACAGTGGCCAACCTTTTCAGCGGCCTGCTGCAAAGCTTCAGACAGTTTGAAAGCGCCCTTACGGTCACGCTCCAGCAGATGCAGCATCATCCGCTGTGCAGATTTGGGACCCACACCCGGCAGACACTGCAGGGAGTCCATAAGCTGGACAATCAATGGGCTGAATGACATAGGCTGATGACCTCCCTGTTACTCGTTAGCCAAACAATACGTTTTGATCAGAACGGCATCTTGAAGCCGGCAGGCATACCCATGCCACCGGTCAGGTCAGACATACGATCCTGCTGATTCTTTTCCACTTTACGAACAGCGTCGTTCATAGCAGCAGCAATCAGATCTTCCAGGATTTCCTTGTCGTCTCCCATCAGGGCAGGGTCGATTTCAACACGGCGAACATCGTGACGACCCGTCATGGTCACTTTCACCATACCGGCACCGGATTCACCAACCACTTCAGCATTGGCCAGCTCTTCCTGCATTTTCTGCATCTGTTCCTGCATCTTCTGGGCCTGCTTCATCAGGCCGCCCATGCCACCTTTCATCATAACTGCATCATCCTGTATAGGGGTTTAAAAACGACTATTGCTTATATGGGGACTCTAACCCACAGGTTCAATCGTGTGTTCCTGAATCGTTCCAGAGAAAGCCTGCACCAGAGCCTGAACCCGGTCATCATTAACAAAGCTTTCCCGGGCTTCCGCCAGACGCTCAAGACGACGGCGCTCACGATAAGCCGCCGGTGTTTCGGTCTGAATATCACCGGTTTCCACCTCAAGGGAGATACCGGCTTCAAAATAATTGCTCAGTGCTTCCTGAATACGCACGCGATGCACATCGCTGTAAAGCGTATCGTGTGCGCCATCAAGACGCAGAACCACCTGATTGCCACTCACCGAGGCCAGCTCACAGTTGGAGACAATGGCCCCGGTCACCCCGCCAATCCGCAAGGCTTCACTGATCGGTATCCACTGCTGAGGCACGAAGTCGGCCAGCGGCACTTTGGGCCGCTCTTCTCCAGCAGGCACGTGGGCAGTATTCTGCACAGGCTGACTGGTCACCGCTGATGCCATACTGGCCGGCTGAGGTGCAGGCTCAGGCTGAACCTGCGTATCAGACACAGGCTCATCGGAACGGAACCGTTCAGGCAGAACCGCAGGCATCACCGCATAGCTGTTGTCGTAATCCTCATCTGAGGCCGGCTGGTCATCATAGGCAGACAGCGGCGGACCATCCGGCATATAACTGCCAGCGGTTTCATCATTCCAGGGTGGAGAATCGTCCTGAGGCTGTGGAGCGGCTACAGGTTCCGCTTCAGCAACGGCAACCTCTGCACCAGCTGACTCAATAGCTTCAGCCGAAGCTGGCTGAGGCTGAGCGTTTGTTTGCGCAGCTTCCACAACAGCAACCGGTTCTGACTCAGGGCGCGCAACAGGAGTCGTCTCGACTTGTGTCTCATTCAACAATGCCGCAGCTGGAGATTGTGATATTCCACCTGCGGGCTCGGGTTCTTCTTTTTCACCCGTGGCTTCCGGCTGACTGGCCGGAGCCTGCTGAGCCTCTCGAGGCTGAGACGCATTACCTGCTGAGCCTCCCGGAAGCGGCTGGGAGGGAGCAGTTGGTACACCATCCGGACGGAAGGCCAGCATACGCAGTAGAACCATCTCAAAGCCCGAACGGGGATCTGGCGATAAAGGCAGATCCCGACGACCGATAAGACCAGTCTGATAATAGAGTTGCAGATCTTCAGCAGTCACCTGCCCGGCCAGCTGCAAAATACGCTCACGATCACCCTGACTGTTATCCACAACATCAGGCACAGCCTGAGCCAGCGCCACACGATGCAGAGCGGAAAGCATATCCGCCAGCACCGCAACATAGTCCGGCCCATGTTCGGCCAGTTCTGCCACGGCCTGCAGTACACTACCGGCCTGCCCGGATACCAGTGCATCCAGAACTCGGTAAACCTGATCCTGATCTATGGTTCCCAGCATCGCAGTTACGCCCTGACTGGTCAGGGTATCACCACAGTAGGCAATGGCCTGATCCGTCAGACTGAGCGCATCACGCATACTGCCGTCTGCGGCGCGACCCAATTGCCATAGCGCAGGCATTTCAAAGGGTACGTTTTCTGCCTTGAGAACATTCTCAAGATGTTCCACCACCTTTTCCGGCGGCATATTTTTCAGGCTGAACTGCAGGCAGCGGGACAGAATCGTGATCGGCAGCTTGTGCGGATCCGTGGTTGCCAGCAGGAATTTAATATGGGGAGGCGGCTCTTCCAGAGTTTTCAACAGGGCGTTGAAACTGTGGGTACTGAGCATGTGCACCTCATCGATGAGGTAGACCTTGAAGCGCCCGCGCGTGGGTGCGTACTGGACGTTATCCAGCAGCTCTTTAGTATCTTCCAGGCGGGTACGACTAGCCGCATCGACCTCAATCAGATCAACGAAACGGCCTTCATCAATTTCTTTACAGGCGGAACACTGGCCACAAGGCTCGGAGGTTACGCCGGTTTCACAATTCAGGCACTTGGCCAGAATCCGGGCGATGGTGGTCTTGCCGACACCGCGGGTGCCGGTAAACAGGTAAGCATGGTGCAGCCGGTTATTGTCGAGGGCATTCACCAGCGCCTGCAAAACATGGACCTGCCCCACCAGTTCCTTGAAGTTACGGGGGCGCCATTTGCGCGCAAGCACCTGATAACTCATGGGTTATTAGCCACCATTCAGCTCTCTGACCGAAGACGAAAAACAGCATACTATGCTAACTGAGTTGCTGCTTTTATGCACGGGGGAAACCAGTGTAACGAATGCTCGAATGTAGAGCTGGGACAATAAAGCAGAAGAGTATTGCGAGAAACGCAAGAATGGAGGCGGACCCGCCAGCCACATCTCGGCACATGTGCGCACTGCTACCGTTGCTCCCTTCCGGGCCTGGCGGAGTTCACAGCTGCCCATTGCGAGAGGACCGGCAGGCCCACCACAGAGACAGTTCTTACAGACTGAGCTGCAGAGAACGGGTGTGGATTCTCCATAAACATTGAGGTCTTTGCAAGTACGGAGACAATAAATTTTCCGAAGTCGCCTTATTCCAATAAGGCAGCCCATACAGCTTTGGCTAGACTCCCCTGCGGCATTTGCTTTCCAGATTCCCTCCAAGAGGTTTGGTATGCGTCCCTCAGGTTTCACTATTGGCCGAATAATTCTTGCCGCCAGTGCCCTTATGGCTTTTCCTCTTTGCGCTGATAACTCACCTTTTGATGGCAAGTGGTCCGGCACCTTTGATACCACGATCAAAAGCAAAGATTCATCCACGGCACTCCACAGCCAGAACTTCATGGCTCTGGGCAGTGGCAATACGCCCACCTGCAGTTGCCAGATGACGGCCGAAATATCCATAGATACCACCAACCCGTCCGCTCAGCTGCACTTTGCACCACCTACAGCGACCGACGCGGCTAATGATTCCCTGTGCAAACAGTACCTGAAGAATCAGTGCAATGGTCAGACCTTCTCCAACAATGTCACCCTGTCGGATGACAATGTCATCACCCTCTCCATCGACCCGTATGCCTCACAGGACTTCAACTATGTGTACAACCTGACGCTGGCTAACGGACAGCTGACTGGAGCAAAGACAGCCTCACTGCCCTCCGATGCCACCAAGCTTTCCATCCACTACACCATCACTCTGCAGCACAATTAACAGACTTATCCACTCCCTGCATCAGACCTAACAAACAAGCTGATGCAGGAGAGTCATGACGGCTCAAACTTTATTTCCGCTCTACTGCCCAGAAATCTTCATCACCGCCATATTGGCTCCACTGGTGCCAAACAAATACAAATAGTCGTCTTTAATCGCCATGGCATAGGGGGCAGCAATGGAGTGCCCCTTGTCATCATGGATATTGGTGACAGTTGTGACTTTTTTGAGATGCGTTGGATCGGTGGCATCAATCACACTTACACCACCGCTCCCAACTTCCATAGGAGAAAAAATGGTGTTGCCGCTCATCTTGATGCGATTGGATTTGGAGAGCGTTTTATCAATCAGCTTTCCGACCTCCTTGGGTTCAGAAGGATTGGAAACATCAAAGGCCACCACGCCACCGGGAGAACCCCAGGCCGCCGAGTAGAGAATATGGGAATACTTATCGCGCGGATCTTTCAGTGAAACCATCTGATCGTAAGCATCATCCTGCAGGGTTTTAACAATCTTCATCCCCTTACCCTGGACCAGACCGGAGAGATCAACAACGACAAAACGGTTTCCATGAAAGGCGCCGCAGTAGGCGTGATCGCCCTCCACATGCACACCTTCCAGCCCCTCACCGAAGATAAACGAAAATCCAAGGTCGATACTGGCAATCTGCTTGGGATGTTTGGGATCAGTCACATCAACAGCCACCAGTTGAGACGCTTGCGGGGCCGTGATAATCGCGAAGTTCTTTTTCCCCGAGGAATAAATTTTCACATGCAGCGCACGAAAGTAAGGCAGCACACCAACGCCATCCAGCGGCAACGTACTTAAATGTCCGATCTTTTTCGGATCACTGATATCGAGAATATGCAGCTTCCCGGTGTAAATAGATAACGCTGCCAAGTAATTCCCCCAGAGCGCCTGCCCTTCCATGCAGTTATCTATTTTGAGACTGACTTTGGCGGTTTCTGGATACCAACGACCCGTCAAGGTTGGGGTCGCCGGTGATGACACATCATAAAGACTCAGCCCACCTTCCGAACCACCACGCTCATGATCGCCACGGGAGGTCAGCACCAGAAGATCCGGATGCTCCTCATAGATTTTGGCTCGGACGACATAGGTCAGATTCTGTTCATCCTGAATAATGGATTGCAGTTGAAGGCTGGGGCTGGCGAATAAAACCGGGGCAACGCAGGAAAGAAGCAGAGCTGAGAGAGATTGCGGCCTGAAAGGTAGTAAACGCTGCAACCTGCCCCATAGAGAAACAGTCATGACACACTCCTCACGGAAACGCGAACCAGACTATCGAAACAGTCAGGGGGTAAAGAGGAGTGACCAGTTTAGAAGTGATACGCAGGTCTGTAATAACAGACCTGCGTTAGATGACGCTGTCAGATCAGACCATAGATACGCTTGAGGTTTTCCACATAGCCCGTATCAAGACACATGGTCTTACCCGGAGCATCGGAGATTTTGGCAACCGGCTGACCATTACACGACACTAATTTTAAAACCATGTTTAACGGCTTACCGCCAACATCGTTCGTCAGCCAGGTACCAATCCCGAAGCTTGTATTGATACGACCAGCAAAGTGATGACTGATCTCCCAGGCGCGGGTGAAATCCAAACCGTCACTGAAGACCAGATTACGAGAACGTGGATCGATATCCAGCTGCTCATAATGGGCAACGGCACGCTCTCCCCATTCAATTGGCTCACCAGAATCATGGCGCATACCGATATATCGCTGCGCCAGCTCGCCAGTAAAATCTTTCAGAAACGCCGACATACTGATGGTATCGGTTAACGCGATACCCAGCTTGCCTTTGTACTCTTCAAACCAGACTTCCAGCGCACGACGTTGACTGGTTGCCAGATCATCCACCAGCGCCTGATGCGCCTGCAGCCATTCATGCCCCATTGTACCCACCGGCTGCAGACCCAACTCTTTCGCCAGCAGAATATTACTGGTGCCCTGAATATATTCCGGCACTTCCTGCTGCAGAGTTTCCAGCAACTCTCGATGCCAGGCTCCGCTAAAACGACGGCGGGTACCAAAATCAACAAAGTGAAAACCTTCGGCCTTATCCACCTGACTCTGCAGCCACTGGATTTTCACCTGCAGGTTATCCCGCGCCTGCTCAAGGCTTGCACCCGCCTGATAGCGACGTCCGTACAGCTCACTGACAATAGCCAGAATGTAAATTTCAAACAGGGTCACTTCCAGCCAGGAGCCCTGAACATTCACTTCCAGAGCCTGCTCGGTGATCTCAACATCAACCCTGGAAGGATCCAGGCGATGCTGTTCCAGCCAGTCCAGATAATCACCCTGGAAGATACCAGTGCCGGTCAGCCAGCTTTTTTCATCCTGTGTCAGCTGCAACTGTGCCAATGCATCAATCTGCTCGCGCACCTCGTCAGCCAATGGCCGTAGATCCACATCCGAACGACAGTGGAAGCGGGCATCAACTACCGCTGTCGGGTAATGATGAAAGATGGCCTGCTGCATGGTCAGCTTGTAAAAATCAGTGTCCAGCAGCGAACGAATAATGGGATAAGACATAACAAAACGGCCTGGGCGGTCAGCGCCCAAAATCAATCATGAACTGCAGGCTTACATCACCTGCAGCTGTTCTACACTCTCTACCACTTCAATACCGGCATCGGCCATTTCCTGCAGTGCCAGCTCAACAGTTTCCGGAGCCAGACCACGACAGGCCGCACGATTCACGACAACCTGAAAGCCCGCCCGGGCCAGTTGCAGCGCCGAGGTCTTCACGCAGTAATCCAGCGCCAAGCCACCTACCAAAACGGTCTCAATACCACGTACCTTCAGGTACTCGATAACACCGGTACTCATGCGTTCGGCCAGATCGTGATAGCAGCAGCCGTAGGGATGCATATCCGGCTCAACACCTTTCCAGGTGAAGAAATCGTAGTCGGCAGGGCGGGGAAGCCCCTCAATCAACTCAAAGCCTTTGGTACCCGGCACGGCATGGCGGGGCCAGCGAATATCAACATTCTCACCCGCGTCTTCACCCAGCGGGGTCAGTGGCGGGTGCTGCTCGTCAGCTTCCCATACAGCACCTGCAGGGTGGGCATCCTTGGAGCCGATACGGACAGACGCCAGCAGCGCCTGACGGTTCAATTCCGCAACAATTTCAGTGCCTTCCGGAATCGGCAGCTCATTCGGGCATACCGGGGTAAAGCAGTTCTGGGCATCCACATCCAGGGATGCCACCCGCTCACGGGGAGGCACGGGCAGAACGCCCTGCTGTATGGTGATTTCTGTTTCGAGCATATTCCCCACGACTGAATAATTATACTAAGTGAACTAGATTCCTTAACATAGTGAAACTGATTCCAAAAGCTGTCAAGATGAACAACAGACAGTTTGGTTATTTCAGATAACCGGTTATTCCTCTAAACGAGACCGCAGACGGACATGAGCCAGAGCTCAGCGCACAACCCGGCCACAGAGCCCCTCCCCTTATCCATGGCCCTGATTTCGGTGGATTGTGTGGTATTGCGCCTGCATCAAGGTCAGCTGCAGGTTCTGACAGCCCCTGCCGGGCATCCAAACGCCCGTCACCCTTTTGCCCTGCCGGCGGGGCGCATTGAAATCAGCCAGGATCATAATCTCGAACAGGCGGCCCGCCGCCATATCGGCTACCTGACCCAGACCGTGCCCTCCTGGTTGGAACAGGTAGAAACCATCGGCAACGACTCCCGGGACAGCCGGGGCTGGTCATTAACCGTGGTTTATTTCGCGCTGATGAGAGATGAACCGGAAGCCGATACGCCTGATGCCCGCTGGCATGACATCACACCAGGAGGCGAATTGCCTGCCCTGGCTTACGACCATCAAATACTGCTGAAGGCAGCGATTGAACGTCTGTGTAACAAGATCCAGTACACGACGCTTCCTCTCTATCTGCTGCCAGAAAGTTTTGCTCTGGCTGATATCCGGGATGTCTTCCAGAGCTTGCTGGGTAAAGCACCACCTATGCGCTCATTGCGCAATCGTTTTAATGAAGAGACTGTTCTGGAAGGCACCGGTGAGAAACGCTACGGTAGCAACAGACCCGCAACGCTGTACCGGATGAAGAGTGAGGCGGTCGGTAAACGCATGTTCTCCCGCCTCTATGAGTCCACTCGCTAAAGTAGATCAGACAAGGCTTCAGGCAGGGATGGGAAACGGAAGGTAAAGCCCTGGCTTTCCAGCCCCGCAGGTATGGGTCGCTGCCCTTCCAGCAATAACATTGCCCCCTCACCAAAAGCCAGCCTCATCACAAATGCCGGTGCAGGAAATATTGCCGGACGATGCACGGCACGCCCCAGACTTTTGGTAAATTCCCGATTATCCACCGCTCCAGGCGCCACCATATTGAATGCCCCACTGGCCGACTGATGGTTCAGCAAATGGACAATAGCGGCCACCATATCGTGAATATGAATCCACGGCATAACCTGCCGACCATGGCCAACCGGGCCACCTAACCCCATACGAAATGGCGGCAGCAGTTTCACCAGGGCACCATGATTTGGATGCAAAACAATACCGGTTCGGATCAGACATAAACGATCCGCAGGCACCTTAGCCGCTGCAGCTTCCCAATCCGCACACAGCCGGGCCGAGAAATCATCTCCAGCCAGCGCATCTTCTTTCAGAGGCTGATCACCGTGCGCCGTGCCGTAATAACCCACCGCCGAGCCACTCAACAAGACAGATAGGCGAGCACCTCGCTGGTTTAACCATTCTCCAAGCCGCTCCGTCAGACCTATACGACTGTCGCGAAGAGCCTTTTTGCGTACGAGGCTCCAGCGTTTATCCATAATGCCTTCGCCTGCAAGGTTGATACAGGCCGCGGGATCTTCATCGTAAGGCCAATCATTGAAATCCCTGATAGTCTTTACGCTGTGACCTAACACTCGCGCCACCGCCTGCTCATTTTGGCGGCTGAGTACAACAACATCCCAGCCATCCGCCAGCAATTCCGGAACCAGGAATCGACCGATAAAGCCGGTTCCACCGGTTAGCAACAGTTTGTTATTACCGGTTCTCCACCAGCCTGTTTCTGCACTCATAAGCTCCTGCCTCGACGGTGATCCAATAGAGCTGACCCAGCGTAAAGTTATACAAATCTCAAAAGTTGTATAAGTTCTTTCTATAACTTTATCCGGAGTTACCTTCCATGTCAGCACACTATCAGGCCCCACTCAGGGATATTCGTTTTCTGATCAACGAACTCTTGCAAGGTGGTCGTACCGATGAGATCGAAAAATTCTCGGAAGTCACTCCTGATCTGATCGATGCGATTCTCGAAGAGGGTGCGCGCATCTGTGAGAACGAGTTCCTGGCCGCCAATGCTCCAGGCGATGAACAGGGCTGCACCTATCATCCCGACACCCGCTCAGTAACCACCCCCAATGAATACAAACAGGCTTACAAGGCTTTCGCTGAAGGCGGCTGGCTCAGCATGGCGCTGGATGAAGCCTATGGCGGACAGGCCATGCCCCATCTGCTCGGCTTCGTCATGGAAGAGATGTCCTGCTCAGCCAATATGTCACTCAGCATGTATCCCGGTCTGACCATTGGCGCCATGAATCTCATCTCCGCCCATGCCAGTGAAGAACTCAAACACAAATACCTGCCACGCATGGCAACCGGCGAATGGACCGGCACCATGTGTTTAACCGAACCCCAATGTGGAACCGATCTTGGCCTGATCAAATCCAAGGCCGTACCAAACGACGATGGCAGTTTTGCGCTGACCGGCAACAAGATCTGGATCACCAGCGGTGAGCACGATCTGGCCGACAATATTATTCATCTCGTTCTCGCCAAACTGCCCGATGCCCCTTCCGGCGTAAAAGGCATTTCCCTGTTTCTGGTTCCCAAATTCCTTGGTGAGGAAGCCAAAGACGAAAATAGAAACCCAATCTGGTGTACCGGACTGGAACACAAGATGGGCATCAAAGGTTCCGCAACCTGCTTTATCAGTCTGGAAGAAGCCACCGGATGGCTGGTTGGCGAACCCCATCGCGGCCTTCATGCCATGTTTACCATGATGAACGACGCGAGACTTATGGTAGGCCTGCAAGGGCTGGGAGCTTCAGTCTCGGCCTACCAGACGGCACTGGCCTTTGCCAAAGAACGTCAGCAGAGCCGCAGCGTCACCGGCCCCAAACAGCCCAACCAACCGGCCGACACCATTACCGTTCATCCCGATGTCCGCCGGATGTTGCTGCGCCAGAAGACCATGATTGAAGCCAATCGCGCGCTGGCTTATTGGACCGGTATGCATATTGATGTCGCCCGCCATCATAAGGACCCTGACCAACGACAGGCGGCAGATGATTTCGTACAACTGCTCACCCCGATCGTTAAAGCCCACCTGACAGATGAAGGCTCCACCTGCTGCAATCTGGCCATCCAGACCCTGGGCGGCTCTGGCTATACCAAAGACTGGGGAATTGAACAGCTGGCCCGGGACGTGCGCATCACTCGTATTTACGAAGGCACCAACGGTATTCAGGCGCTGGATCTGGTCGGCCGCAAGCTGCCCTCCAATGGTGGCCGGGCTATGCGCAGCCTGTTGTCACTCATTAACGATGATATTGCCAAACTGGAACAGCAACCCCACAGCGAACAGGTTCGCCACGCCCTGCAGGATTTACAGACAGCCACTTTATGGCTCAGCAAGGAAGGATTAAAAGATCCGGAACAGGCCGCACAGGCAGCATCTCCGTTTCTACGACTGATGGGGCTGACACTGGGAGGCTGGCTATGGTTAAAAATGGCCGCGCTGGCCAAAGAGGCATTGGACAAAGGCAGCAGTGAAGCGGCATTCTACAATGCCAAAATCAAGTCTGCGGCGTTCTTCCTGAGCAAAGTTCTGCCCGAAACGCGACTGCTGCTTAAGGAGATCGAAGCCGGCAAAGAGCCACTGATGGCCTTTCTCGACGAAGAATTCTAAACAGGTTTATCGCACGTATGAGCGACAACACTCTTCAACTGATCTGGCTGCGCAGGGATCTGCGCAGCCGCGATAACACCGCACTCTATCAAGCCAGCCAAAACGGCCCGGTCATCTGTATCTGGTTCAGCTTTCCCGGTCAGTGGCAGGAGCACAATGACAGCCCCAACAAACTCTGGTTCTGGCTTGAAAATATAAAGGTTCTGGAAAAGAACCTGAGCGTTCTCAACATTCCTCTCCTGACTCGCAACCTGAATCGATTTGCGGATGCACCCGAGGCACTGCTGCAAGTAGCCAAAGAGTTGGGCTGCCAAAATCTCTGGTTTAACGATGAATATGGCATCAACGAGCAACGCCGTGATGATGCTGTGGAGCAGGCCTTTCAACAGCAAGGGTTCAATTGTCACCGCTTCACCGATGATGTACTGATCAAGCCCGGACAACTACTCAACAAACAGGGACAGCCCTTCAAGGTTTTCACTCCGTTTCGTAAGGCGTTATATCGGGATCTGACGCCGGAGCAACATCAGCCTTATCCTGCGCCTGCAAAACAAAAGCCTCTCAAAGGGCAGCTTTCATCCGACCCACTTCCCGATATACAGCCCACACTCTCGGAGACAAACCTTTGGCCTGCAGGAGAAAAAGCGGCGCACCAGCAACTCAAAGCGTTTATTCAGGATAAAAGCGAGAGCTATAAAGACGATCGGGACTTCCCAGCACGCCCCGGTACCAGCATGCTGTCTTCCTACCTGACAACCGGCGTGCTGTCGGTTCGGCAATGCTTTTCAGCCGCAAGGCAAGCCAACAGTGGTGAGCTGGATACAGGCAATGCCGGACTGACCACCTGGATGAGCGAACTGATCTGGCGGGAGTTCTATAGACACATTCTGGTGTGCTTCCCGAAAGTCTGCATGAGCAAAGCGTTTCAGCCGGAAACCGATCAGATTCCCTGGAAGCAGGACACAGACCTCTTAACAGCCTGGCAGGAAGGACGAACCGGCGTTCCGATTGTTGATGCCGCCATGCGCCAGCTGGTTGCGACGGGATGGATGCACAACCGCTTACGGATGGTTGTGGCGATGTATCTCAGTAAAGATCTGCGTCTCGACTGGCGGCTGGGGGAAAGCTTCTTTATGAAGCACCTGGTCGATGGCGATATCGCGTCCAACAACGGAGGTTGGCAATGGGCGGCCAGTACCGGCACCGATGCCGCACCTTACTTCCGTATGTTTAATCCGGTCAGCCAGTCGGAAAAATTTGATCCTGATGGCGATTTCCTGCGACAGTGGTTACCGGAACTCAGGGAACTGGATAACAAATCCATTCACAACCCCAACGCCGGGAATTCCCTGTTCACGGATGAGTCGCTCTACCCAAGCCCTCTTGTTGACCACAGCAAGGCGCGGGCGGCTACACTGGAAGCCTTTAAAAAAATCAAAAAACAAAACGGGTAAGCTATGACATTCAGGGTCGCAAGGATTGAAGCTGTTTCCAGATATCTCACCGGGCTGACAACCCCTTTCCTGTTGACAGCGACCCTGATGGCTATGACCAGCCCCCTTTCCCATGCTCAGAGCAATCCTGAAAACTCCGGAAACCGCGAACAGCAACTTCAGCTGGTACAGATGAAGGGCTGTGCCAGCTGCCACGGTACCAAAGGTCAGGGCAACCCTTCCATGAAAGGCCCCAAGCTGGCCGGCCAAAACAAGGCTGAGCTGATCGCCAAACTGA
The DNA here is from genome assembly GCF_900174585.1 of Parendozoicomonas haliclonae. Taxonomy (GTDB): domain Bacteria; phylum Pseudomonadota; class Gammaproteobacteria; order Pseudomonadales; family Endozoicomonadaceae; genus Sansalvadorimonas; species Sansalvadorimonas haliclonae. Next base: position 468,681 of record NZ_FWPT01000003.1, read on the forward strand.
AAGCCTATCGCGCCGGGGAGCGTAATAACCCCACCATGGCCATGATGGCGTACAACCTCTCGGACGAAGACATCAACACTCTGGCAGAGTACTTCAGCCAGTTTCAATAGCACTGCAACCTGCGCATTTCCAAACTCCTGCTAACCTTTTCGGCCAACCAACAATAAGGTCATCAGGACATGCGGATATTCCAGAGGGCGTTACTGCTTCTTATCGTTTCTATCGCCCCCTGCTATAGCTGCGCAAATGGCAAGCCACAGACACCAGGCCCGCATATTTATCGCGTATTCACCGATGGCATCTACGACCTCACTCACTATGGCCATGTGCGTTCGATCAAAAAGGCCCGAGAGAAAGCCAGACAGGTACTCAAGGTTCCCGACAGCCAGGTTCACCTGACAGTTGGCCTGTCAGGCAGTGAAGAGGAACGCCAGGGTTATAAGCGCGCACCGATCCTGACTCGTGAAGAGATCAAGAACCTGCTGGAGTGGGTTTATGGTGTGGATGAAGTTATCTTCAGTCCATTGATTACCACCACCGAAGTCATGGAAGCACAGAGGTATGATCTGGTGCTGGCCGGGGAAGACTACGCCCCACCGGTGAATCACCTGTTGCGCAGCGCCCACCAGAATAACCGTGGCATGCAGTATTACCCAGGCCCAATATTGGCGGGAAAGTTTGCCACCTTCCCAAGAGAACCCAATATCAGCACTACGGATATTATTCGTAGAACGGTGAGACGCGCAGCGGAGAAGATTGAGACAGAATTGCAGAAATCAGGTAATGCGGATTTTTGTGTAGAGCGCTTTTTGCAGTTACTGGATGATCATATTCCGGCACCCGCCCCGAAGGGATGAGGCAAGGCAGGTGCCGGATAAAAGGAATTACTTCACTTCGCGACCAGTATACTGATCTTCACCTTCATCATGAGGCAGAACCAGATTCAGAATCACCGCGAGGATGGCACACAGGCTCACACCTTCCAGAGCCAGACCTTCATACAATTCGATAGACAAGCCACCCAGACCCAGCACCAGAACCATGCCGACAATGACCAGGTTACGAGGTTTGGCCAGATCCACCTGCGCCTTGATCATGGTATTCAGACCAACCACCGCAATGGAACCGAACAGCAGCACCATAATGCCACCCATAACCGGTGTAGGAATGGTACCCAGGAAACCACCGACCTTACCGATAAAGGCAACACAGATAGCGATACCGGCAGCCCAGGTCATAATCACCGGGTTGTAGGCCTTGGTCAGCATGACTGCACCGGTCACTTCCGAGTAAGTGGTGTTAGGTGGACCACCGAGGAAAGAGGCGAAGGAGGTTGCCAGACCATCACCCAGCAGGGTGTTCTGAAGACCAGGCTTTTTCAGGTAGTCCTTACCAGTCACCGAGCTGATGGCCAGCATGTCACCGATATGTTCAATCGCCGGAGCAATCGCGACCGGAATCATGAACAGAATGGCGTTCATATTGAATTCCGGCGTGGTGAAATTCGGCATGGCCAGCCAGGCAGCTTTGTGGAAGCTGCCAAAATCAACCACACCAAAAGCCATGGACACCAGATAACCGGTGGTGACACCCACCAGAATAGGAATCAGCTTGAGCAGCCCCTTGGCAAACACAGCCGTTACCAGTGTGGCCAGCAGAGAAATACCGGCAATCAGAAGCGAGGTATCAGGATCAATCGACTTATTCGCGGTACCGTTCACCATATCCACAGCCGCACCAGCCAGCCCCAGACCAATCACCATAATCACCGGACCTACAACGACAGGCGGGAACAAACGGTAAAGCACACCGCTGCCGCGCACGCGCACCAGCAGACTCAGCGTAACGTAGAGAAGACCGGCAGCCACCAGCCCCCCCATGGTAGAAGCGATGCCCCAGGTGCTGACACCGTAGGTAATTGGTGCGATAAAGGCGAAAGAGGAAGCCAGGAAAATAGGCACCTGACGGCGGGTCACCAGCTGAAAAATCAGGGTGCCGACACCGGCAGTAAAGAAGGCAACGTTGGCATCAAGGCCGGTCAGAATGGGAACAAGAACGAGAGCGCCGAAGGCAACGAACAGCATTTGTCCGCCCATCATGGCCTGACGGAGTACCGAAGAATCCGTGGCATGGAGGTTTTGCTGGGTCATGTTTTCCATATCCCTTTTTTTTATGAAACGAGTTTAACGAGCTTTCATAAATAAGGAAATGGCAGAAAGAGCCTAATAATAAGCTCACTTTGAAACGAGGCAGCCAACATAAGACGCTGACCGATGGCGAAGATGAAGCTTCGCAGAAGAAAATTTATGGCGCGACCGGGAGGATTCGAACCTCCGACCGCCTGGTTCGTAGCCAGGTACTCTATCCAGCTGAGCTACGGTCGCACATAAAATATAAAGCAGCGTTGAGATGGCGCGACCGGGAGGATTCGAACCTCCGACCGCCTGGTTCGTAGCCAGGTACTCTATCCAGCTGAGCTACGGTCGCCCTTTCAACGGCGGCAAACTATAGAGATTCACCCTTTCCGAGTCAACCGTGTTGTCCGCACATTTTCCAGGAATCATCATTTCAACAAAAACGACAGATACAAAAAAGCCAGCGCAAATAGGTAGCGCTGGCTTACTCAATAAAGAAAAGGGAGGGGTATTGAGATAAAAAAATGGCGCGACCGGGAGGATTCGAACCTCCGACCGCCTGGTTCGTAGCCAGGTACTCTATCCAGCTGAGCTACGGTCGCGCAAAAACAACAATACAAAAACAAAATATGGCGCGACCGGGAGGATTCGAACCTCCGACCGCCTGGTTCGTAGCCAGGTACTCTATCCAGCTGAGCTACGGTCGCGCAAAAACAACAATACAAAAACAAAATATGGCGCGACCGGGAGGATTCGAACCTCCGACCGCCTGGTTCGTAGCCAGGTACTCTATCCAGCTGAGCTACGGTCGCATAAATCATCAAACATCTATCTTTCATAACGGCTAACGCCATAAAATGGCGCGACCGGGAGGATTCGAACCTCCGACCGCCTGGTTCGTAGCCAGGTACTCTATCCAGCTGAGCTACGGTCGCTCCGTCATGAGGCTGCGAACTATAGGGACAGCCCTTCCGCGAGTCAACCTCGTAAAACCGAAATACGACACAATGCAACTTTCCGAGAGAAGACGTGCGGCAATTCCGATTGCCTCTCATTGTGTCAGCCAGCAAACTGACCACAGACCTTATACAAGACACTGGTTTAACCATGCTGACTTTGCTCAACAAGCTCAACGCCTATAAACATATTATCTGGGACTGGAACGGCACCCTGATTGACGATGCCTTCCATACCATGACCGTAGTCAACGAGCTGCTGACCGAGCAGGGCTTTGCTCCTCTCACTCTGGAGCAGTATCGGGACAAGTTCTGTCATCCGGTCATCGACTTCTATACCGATATTGGTCTGAACGAAGACGTCATCCCGTTCGACCAGCTCTGCCTGCGCTTCAACGAGATCTACAGTGATCTGCGTAAAGACATCACCCTGCATCAAGAAGCTCAGGAAGTGGTGCGCCAGATTGCCCAGGGCAGCTGGACTCAGTCCATCCTGTCGGCCGCACCAGAAAACCTGCTCAAGCAAGGTGTCGAAGAACACGGCCTGACCTGCTGCTTCAACCATATCTACGGTCTGGACAATATGCGTGCCGCATCCAAGATTGCCCGCGGACAGGAGCTGATCCGCAACTCCGGTATCGCCCCAGCGGAAACCATTTTGATTGGCGATACCGACCACGACTTTGAAGTGGCCGAAGAGCTGGGCATCAATCTGGTTTTGATTGCCCAGGGACACCAATCCTTCGAGCGCCTGCTGGCTCTCCATCCGGACACCCTGCCGCAACTCCGGGCCGCATAAGATCAGTTCTGTTGACGTTAATTAAGGTGGCTTCGCACGCCGAACGTCAACAGACTCCGTTTATCCTTTATAATCCGCACTTTTCGTATAGACCGAGAACATCAGCGCTATGCCAGCAGCCAATGAACTGAAAAAAGGCCAGATTGTCGAGATCAACGGCCAGTACTATCAGGTCAGAACCTTTGAAGCCAAAAGCCCATCCTCCCGTGGCGCCTCAACCCTCTACAAGATCCGCTTCAATCAGGTACCAGGCGGCCGGAAGCTGGAAGGTTCTTACACCGCCAACGACCAGTTCCCATCCGTACCTCTGCAACGTCGTGAAGCCTCCTTCCTGTACCGGGACGACAACCTGTTCACCTTTATGGACAGCGAAGACTACAGCCAGTACAGCCTGGGTGAAGAAGAGCTCGAAGGTCAGCTGGAATACCTGCTGGACGGCATGGAAGGCATCACCCTGCTGATTGTTGATGAACAGCCTCTGGCGATCGAGCTGCCGCAGTCCGTCATTATGGAAGTGGTTGAAACCTCTCCGGCGATCAAAGGTGCCAGCGCCTCCGCCCGCACCAAGCCAGCCCGCACGCCAACAGGTCTGGAAGTGCAGGTTCCGGAATATCTGGAACAGGGTGAGATGATCAAAATTAACACTGAAACCGGCAAGTTCATGTCCCGGGCCTAAGCAGGAGAAGTTTGTTGATTAACCCAAAAGTAATGGCGGGGCTGGGCAAGGCTCTAGCCGACTTCAAACCCTGGCAGCTCACGGCATTCTGCACGGCAACTGCACAACGCAGCCTGCCAAACTATGCCCTGTTCTCCGATGTGACAGAATTTGGCGACACCGCCGAGCTAACCCACACCCTGAACATGCTTTGGGACTTTATTGCCGGCCAGCAGTCAGCCAAAAACTTTGAGCGACTGCTGGAGCGCCTTGAAGAGCAGACTCCGGATGTTCAGCAGTTTGATATGTATGGTGTGTATCCGGCCCTGGATGCGATTGTTGCGCTGACGACAGCTGTCCACTGTGCCATGGAACCTTCAGTGGACGATGCCACCTGCAATGCCAAGCTGACACTATCCACTATTGGTCGGTTTATTTCCCAGATCGAAGTGCCGGAACTGAACGGTGTTGAACTGCATCAGTACATTGATGAACATCCACTGATGCTGCAGCATCTGGACTTTCTGGATGAGGCCATTCGCCTGCTCAGCACCGGTAAGCCCAATGCCGAGCTGAAGAAGGCCTTGCGCACTCTGGCCATTAATGATGGCACCAGCGAACTGGGCATCAGCCTGGAAAGCTAGCCGATTCGGGCCTCGAACAGACTGTGCAGCTTTTGCTGCACAGTTCCCGCCAGCCGCATAAGGCGTCCACTGTCGTAGTTCTGCAACCCCTGACCATCCACATAATAGATCGCCACCGTTGCCAGTCGGCTTTCAAAGTCGCGAATATCATCCAGGTGAATCACCGGTAGAAACAGTCGTTCTTCATTACGATACCCTGCCAGAATACGCTTTAGCCCCGCCATAAACGGCAGAGTACGGGAAGGCGCCAGCCGGTTACGACCAGGCACCTTCAGATACAGACCATCACCACCCACGCACTCACCGGGCATAACCCGGATACCACTGTCTTTTACAACGGCTTCTGGGATACCGGCAAAGACACCATCCCCTTCAATCCGGTAAGAGACACTGTCACCACCACATTCAGGAAACTGAAAGCTGTAACGGCTGAACAAGCTGTTTTCCACAGGTGAATACAGACACATCATGGCCGCGAAGCGTTCAAGAAAACGCATCTCATCCTGCCGGGTCAGCAAAGCTCCCGGATTCCATTGCAGCTCTCCTTCTGCAATTACACGTTCCCATCCTCGGGCATGTTCGCTCAGAACATCGTCACCCATGGTCAAACACACTTTTAGACAAACTACTTTGGTAAAAGCATTTTCCTGACCAAAACTGACAACACCTTCTCCAGAGCGTGCCAACAAGCGCCTAATCGCATTGATTTTGTGAACTACTCCACACTCCCTGCCCGACAACTTCATAAGGCTGTTATCAACAGATCATGACACAGCAGCCTGAATCATATCCTACAACTGGAAACCACTGACCTTTTCTGTCACCCGGTAACGCCCAACTGACAGAAAAATGCATACACATCCTTCAGCCGATATAATCCCGCCCATAAAATCATGCTGATTAGAACAATAACCGGAGTACGTAGTGGATATTGCCGAGTTTGAAAGCCTGATGCTGACCTTGCTGATTCCCGCCCTCATCCTGTTTATGGGATTTATCGTCTGGGATATCGCCCGCAAGCACAAAGCCGGAAAGTTTGGCACATTTATCCTGTTCTTCACCCTGGGTTTTGGAGTGCTGGGCTTTGCCATCAAGAAGGTCATTGCCATGAATCTTGGTCTGGACTGAAGCATCTGATACGCAAAAAAGCTGGCACACCTACTGCCAGCTACAACGCTTTCTACGCCAGTCATTCTGGAAGAAAATCCCACAGCCGATCGGACAGCTACCTCTTATAATGCCCTTATAATAACGAGGCGGTATGATCCAATGACTTCCCAATTCCGTGCCACATCTCAATCCTCAAGTGAACAGCGTGCCATTGAGCAAACCCATGAAGTATTCAATCAGGTTCCCGAGCTGAACAACTGGAATCTTTACAGCTCCGATAAGGCCCTGCAGGATGCCCTGCATCGTGAAGGTGGAAGCTGGGGTGAGGCTGAGACGCAAAAGTATGGTGCTATTGCCGGTGGTGAACTGTTTGAGGCAGGCTTTCTGGCCAATGAGAACCTGCCGGTTTTCCACAGCCATGATCGCTTCGGACACCGCGTTGATCTGGTCAAGTTCCACCCGGCCTACCACCAGCTGATGGATTCCGCCATCAGCCACGGGCTGCACGCCAGTCCGTGGACACAACCACAGTCCGGTGCACATGTCGTCCGCGCTGCCCAGATGTATATGCAGAACCAGGTAGAAGCCGGACACTGCTGCCCGCTCACCATGACTTTCGCCGCCGTACCTGCCATTCAGCTGCAGCCGGATGTTGCCGAACTCTGGCTGCCGAAAGTCACTGCCAATGTGTACGACCCAAGCAACAAGCCCTGGTTTGAAAAACAGGGTGTCACCATTGGCATGGCCATGACCGAGAAGCAGGGCGGTACCGATGTTAGAGCGAACACCTCCCGCGCCACCCCTCGTAACAAGCCCGGTCCCGGCCAGCTGTACGATATTGTTGGCCACAAATGGTTCTGCTCCGCTCCCATGTGCGATGCCTTCCTGACCCTGGCTCAGACCGAGAAAGGATTGAGCTGTTTTCTGATGCCGCGCTGGCGACAGGATGGCAGCAAGAACACTATGGAAGTGCAGCGCCTGAAGGACAAACTGGGCAACAAGGCCAACGCGTCGAGTGAAGTGGAGTTCCGCAATGCCGAGGCCTGGATGCTGGGAGAAGAAGGTCGCGGTGTTGCCACCATCATTACCATGGTGGCGATGACTCGTTTCGACTGCATGGTGGGTTCTTCTGCCCTGATGCGTCAGGCCGTGGCTCAGGCCACTCACCATTGCCAGTACCGCGAAGTCTTTGGCAAGCCGCTGGCTCAACAGCCATTGATGCAGAATGTTCTGGCGGACCTGGCGATTGAAAGCGAAGCGGCTATGGCCATGACTCTGCGCGTTGCCCGTGCTCTGGACAACCAGCACGATAAACAGGAACAACTGTTCTCCCGTATTGCTGTAGCCATTGGTAAATACTGGATCTGCAAACGTGCGCCTGCGCATATCAACGAGTCACAGGAGTGCCTCGGCGGTGCCGGTTATGTTGAAGAAACCATTCTGCCTCGTCTGTATCGGGAAGCGCCGGTCAACTCCATCTGGGAAGGCAGCGGCAACGTCCAGTGCCTGGATGTTCTGCGCGCCCTGAATCGTCAGCCGGAAACTCTGGAAGCTCTGTTTACAGAATTGAACCGTAACCGGGGCATAGAAAGCCGACTGGATCGCAGACTGGATCGCCTGACCTCCTCCATGAATCGTCTGGCCAGCAACCCGGCGGAACTGGAGTTTGGTGCCCGTGGCATTGTTGAGGATATGGCTTTGTGCCTGCAGGCGAATGTTCTACTGGATGGCAACAGTCAGGTCGCCGAAGCCTTTGCCGCTGGCCGACTTGGGGAACAGCCGTCACTGACTTATGGCACCCTGCCATCATCCGTGAAGGTGAGCGATCTGCTGCAGCGGGCAACGCCAGCTCTGTAAGAACGCTGTCAGGAATGGCATTCCCGAAGAAACCTGTGTAAGTTTGTGCCTGCTACTACAAATGACAATACTCGGCAGGCACAGATTTAACTTCATGGAACCGGCAGTAAACCAATCCCAGACATCTTCACCACAACTGATTGATGCCTATCTTACCCATCAACGTCTGGTGTCACTGGCCCGCATTCTGCTCCCTACCCTGATTATTATCATTACCACGCTGGCCCTGATTCCACCGGAGCAGGTTCCGATGGCCAGCCTTGGTGACAAGGTTCTGCATGCTGGCGCCTTTTTCTCTCTGGCCGCCCTTGTCGATACCGCTTTCCCCAATACCGGCTGGAGCTGGAAGAAATTTATTGGCCTCACCGCCTACGGACTGGCCATAGAAATAGCCCAAAGCTTCCACCCTTTGCGTACCTTTGCATTAGATGATCTGGTGGCCGATATGGCTGGCCAGGGCATCTATGTGATTCTGATTCCTTTATTTATTCGCCTGCCGGTCACTCGTTTACGCTGGCAACAATCCACTGAAAAGATATAAAACAACAATAAAATGTCCCTGCTCTTCCCCGACATCAGTACGTTTTTCGACAACCAGATTGAGTCTGCCCTGAAGGCCCATCAACTGGACTCCTTTGACGCTCTCTGGAACAGTGAAGAGAACTGGATTGAAGAACCTAATAAAAGGCGAAACGGCTGGAGCGGGGTTTCACGACTGGAACTGCCTGACAGCAGCGCTCCCCGCCTATTTATGAAACGGCAGGAAAATCACAATACCCGTACCGCCATTCACCCTATCCACGGTGTACCCACCTACCGTCGGGAACTGAACAGCATCCAACTCTTCAAAAAACACAATATTCCCACTCTTACTCCGGTGTATTACGGGGAGAGAATCAAAGACGGAAACCATCAGGCCATATTGATTACTCTGGCGCTGGATGATTATCAGGATATGTTTGCGCTACAGGCGACAGGTGACAAACAGAAAATTCTGGCGGCCAAGAAAAAGCTGGCGGAGGAAGTCTGGCAAATGCATCGACAGGGTCTGGCCCATTACTGCCTCTACCCCAACCATGTATTTGTACGCTTTGAAAATAATGAGCCGGAGATCATTCTGATTGATCTGGAAAAAGTGCGCCGTGATCCTCTCAAAAAACGTATGCGCTTTAAGGATCTGGAATGCTATCTGCGCCACTCGATAGATTTTACTCAGGACGAGCGACAACACTTTATCGACAGCTACATGGCCGCAGGTCCGGTACGCAGTGAGCGGGAACTACGGCGCAGGCTACAAAAACGAATCAGGGCCCAGCTTCACCCGGTTTAGCTTCGCCCTGTTTTGCCTCGGCTTTAACTTCAAAAACAATCTGCTCAGGCTCAATCTGATAGCTGATTGATTGCTGTTGATGCTCCGCCAGAAACTCAGACAAAGGCGACTGTTCCGGTACCGACATCAACAGCAGCCCATTCAGGTTTTCAGCCACCATTTTGGCCAAAGCATCCAGCACCAGCATCTGTACCAGATTGGATTCTACGGCAATATCCTTGCCGGCAATCTCTGCCTTATCCAGAAAGACCAATCCCTCAGATGGATTTATAGTCAGCATTGAGCTGCCTTCCAGCACGATAGACATCTTTCCGGACGACACCTGCCCGGCAAAATCAATATCAACAGTTCCGGGAATGACCCAGTCAACCCGACTGCGACTATCACCAAATGTGACCTCGGGTGTTTCCAGATAAAGGCTGGCACGGGCCGTGGCCGGAAGATTCACGGCAACAATCTGAGGTGAAGGGAAACCCTGCTGCACCAGCGCCTGAAAATCCTGTTGGGAAACCGCCTGCTGCTTAGACTCACCACACCCAGCCAGAAACAGGGCTAACGCACACCCGATAAAAAATCGGCTCACACCCGACAAACACGCAAAGTTCCGAAACTGACCCATTGGCTGCACCCAATAATTAGCTGTTTTCAAGATTCCATTCAGGAAGTTTTTTCAGGATACCCGATCGCCGGGAGGCAATACCATCCGCCCAGCGTGTTGGCTCCGGCAAACGATAGCCCCGACAGGCCCCGTCAACCAGCTCCACGGCCTGATCCAAAGTCACCCGATGTCCAACCGAGATATAGAGCGGTTTCACATTGTTTCTACTGCGCAGAACCGTACCGATCACCTCATCACCATCCAGCAACGGTGTGGTCGATCCTTTCATTGCAGCCACATCATCATGCCTGCCGATCAGCCGACTCTTGGCAACCCCAATCGCAGGCACATCAAGTAATACGCCGAGATGACAGGCCACACCAAAGCGCCGAGGGTGAGCCATGCCCTGCCCATCACAGAATAACAAACCGGGTTTAGTAGTGAGCTGCTCCCACGCTTTTAGTACAGCGGGACACTCGCGAAAGGAGAGAAAACCGGGAATATAGGGAAATGTCGTGGGCACACGGGCAATGGTGTACTCAACCAGCTCCAGAGAGGGCCAGCGATGAACCGTTATCACCCCACGGGTTAAAACAGAGCCATCACCCTGCTTTTCAAAACCGACATCAACACCTGCCACAAATTCGGGCATTGCAGGCAGCGGAGCAACAATCACATCGGCACGCAACAGCTCTTGCACTTTTCGGGCCTCTGCGGCACTGACAGGCCAGGGTTGATTCACAACCACCTCACCGGACCAACATCCATCGTTATCGGAAAGCAGTATACCGGCTTGCCTCCTAAAAACAGCAAAGGCCGGATAAACTCCATCAATTGAGCTTATCCGGCCTTACAAAACACGGATTGAGGAAATCTTAGTTACCCGTCACTGGCAGAGTAATCAGCATTAACAGACCCGGCTCTTCATTCCTCGCCACAATGGTTCCGCCATGTCCTTTAACCGCCGCCCGGGCAATGGCCAGACCGAGGCCTGTTCCCCGGTTATCACCACCGCGGGTTTCATCGACACGGTAGAACGGCTCAAACAACTGCTCAACCGTATCCTCCGGCACACCCGGACCATAATCCCGCACAGCAATCTCGACCCGATCACCACTCTTGCGCAGGCTGACTTCAACCACACCATCTTCGGGGGTAAAGCGAATAGCATTACGCACCAGATTTTCTACAGCGCTGACCAGCCAGTCCCGATCACCAAAGAACATACATGGCTGACAGGCCACCAGACGCACCGAGCGCAGGTTGGCTTCCGCTTCAAAGTCGGCATCATCCACCAACTCCTGAATAGCCTGATCCAGCGGGAACCAGGATTTGGAGCGAATTGAAGAGGTGTTCACCATCCGCGACCAGACCAGAATCTGGCCGATCATTGCGTTCAGGTGATTAATATCCCGTTCCATACGTCCATGTTCAGTCTCAGCCCGATCGCCAGCCTTGGAGCGGGCCAGTGCCAGTGCCAGCTGCAGGCGGGTCAACGGTGTACGTAATTCATGGGACACGTCGCGCAGCAAACGCTCCTTACTCTGCACAATGACCTGCAGCCGTTCCGCCATGGCATTAAAATCACGACAGAGTTCACCTATCTCATCGCCACGGCGAGTCAGAGGTTCCGGCAGACGCGTCTGGAAATCACCGGTGGCGATCTCCCGCACCCGAGCCTGCACAACCTGCAGAGGCCGCAACATGATCGCCAGCAACACACAGAAACAGGCACTACCGATCAGAGAGATCAGGATCAGAACCGGGTAGGTTTGCAGAATATCGAACAGGCGCTCCCACAGCATGACCTTACGCTGCCAGATCATCATCACTTTGAGATTCAGGTCACCATACTTCACCGCGACCGGACCAACACCGGTCAGGTTTCCGCTGGTTACGACGGTGGTATCCGGACTGCGCAGCAACAGTTGGGTCATTTTCAGTGTGTAGGACACCGATGACGGGTCAACACCCAGCCACAATCCAGTATCACTGGTAATCACCACCCGGGCATTGCCCGGCAGGGCATGTTCATCCTGAACAATTTTCACGGCCGTTGGTATCAGAGTCCCAAGGCTGATTTCATGCTTGAGTTCATCGGAAAAGTCATCCAGAACGCCAATCAGCACGTTGCGCGTCGGCAGCTCATGGTATGGCGCAACGGTCACAGAAATGGCCACCAGCAATGCCCCCAACAGCAACAAAGCTGACAGGGTGAACCACATAATGACTTTTTGGGTAAAGCTCTGCACACCGCCAAGATGACTGGCAAGCGTACAGATATGCGGGGAGTGTCTATCGAACATGAAAATTCACAATTCCCGGCAAAGCCGGGAACCTAAGAACTCAGACAGTCTGAGTATCAGTCAACAATATAGAAATAGCCGGCACCGCGAACGGTCTTCAGGCGTGGACGATTATCCGGCTTGCTGCCGATCTTGCGGCGCAGGTTGCTGACATGCATATCGATGGCACGATCATGCAGGGTCAGACGACGGTTCAAAGCCAGCTGAGTGAGCTCTTCACGGGTCACCAGCTCACCGGCTTTTTCCACCAGCGTTTTCAGAACAGTAAATTCCGTCGCGGTCACATCAACGGCCTGACCGGAACGCAGTACTTCGTGGTTGGCCAGGTTCAGCACCAGGTCATCGATCTGCAGCTGACGGCGGCGACCGCGCTCACCCTCTTCCGGCATGCGCATACGACGCATGATCGCCTTCATACGAGCAACCAGTTCGCGGTGGTTGAACGGCTTGGCCAGATAATCATCCGCACCGATCTCCAGACCGACAATACGGTCTACATCATCACCGCGGGCAGTCAGCATAATGACCGGAATATTCGACTTGTGACGAATAGTACGCAGCACATCGAAACCGTTCAGGCGCGGCAGGGTCACATCCAGCAATACCATGCTGAACTGACCACTGAGTGCAGCCTCAGCACCATCTACACCGTTATGTACTGCAGAAACCTGAAAACTTTCAGTCCGCAAAAATTCGACCAGAAGCTCGCAGAGCTCGAGATCATCATCGACCAGGAGAACATCGATCATTGTTCAGGTACTTCACACAGAGGTTCGAGGAGATAGCAGGTTAAAAAATCCGGCCCAAGTCTTATAAAACATGCACATATAACGCCTGTACATTTTATGCGGACTATCTTTTGCGTGCCTCTAGATTTCGTAAAGAGTCTGTCAACCGGAGACTCTATTGACCAGTGTCAGCTTTATCAGCCGCTTCAAAATCAAGACAACATGCGTCGTAAGGGACCACAACGCAAACGGTAAGGATTGGCACGCAAAAATCATTACGTATTTACCAACAGGAAAACCGTAAAAGCTGGCCTAGACTACCCCCAGTGATTACCGTAGCCTCGAGAGATTATGCATCCCTGTCTCGGTCTCCCTTTCAAGGCCGGGTTTATTCCCATAAATAACTACAATTCATCCGGTGTTTACCGGTGCAGGTTATCCCTGCTACCGCGTTACACCAGAACAAAAGCGGATTGATTGGATGATATCGCCCTCCTGGCCCTGAGAGACGTTCAGGAGGTTAACTCCAGATATGAGAACTGTTATGTGGAAATCCAAAAAATTCCCGCTGTCCGCACTGGCAACAGCGGTAGTACTGACTGCGCTCACCGGTTGCTCTGAAAACCAGGACGCAGGCCGTGGTGCCATGCCACCGCCATCGGTATCGGTGGTTGCTGTAGAAATGGAACCGGTAGGTGCTTACCAGGAATTTTCCGCCCGGACTGAAGCGAGCGAGACCGTGGATCTGCGTGCCCGTGTAGAAGGCTACCTGCAGAAAAGAAACTTCCTTGAAGGGGAAAGCGTGAACGAAGGTCAGCTTCTGTTCAGCATTGACCCGGCTCCGTTTGAAGCCTCCCTGAGCCAGGCCAAAGCCTCCGTGAGCAGTGCGGAAGCTGAGCTGATTCGTGCCAATGCCGATCTGAAGCGTGGTCGCGAGCTGGCCAGCAAAGGTGGTTTTATCAGCCAATCCGATCTGGACAATTTGAAGACCAAGGCCGCTCAGGCTAACGCAGCCATGGAAGTGGCCAAGGCTCAGCTGAAAACAGCCAACATCAATCTCTCCTACACCAAGATCTTCGCACCGTTCTCCGGTCAGATTGGTAAAGAGACCTACAGCATCGGCAACCTGGTTGGCCCAAGCAGCGAACCACTGGCTGAGCTGATCAAAACCAACCCGATGTACGTTAACTTCCAGATTAACGAAAAGACTCTGCTCGACTATCACCAGGCTCAGTCCAGCGGTGCACCTGAGCAGACCTTTACGACCCAGATCAGACTGCCAAACGGCACCCTTTACTCCGAGCCGGGCACCTTTGATTTCGCCGACGTAAAAGTTGAAGAAACCACCGGTACTGTTGATATGCGCACCACCTTCCCGAACCCGAAGGAGCTGCTGCTGCCAGGCATGTACGTCACCCTGATCGTGGAAAGTGAGCACAAAACAGAAATGCCGCTGATCCCTCAGTTCTCTGTTCAGGAAAACATGCAGGGTCGTTTTGTTCTGGTCGTCACTGCTGAGAACAAGGTGGAAACCCGTCTGGTTGAGCTCGGCCGTCGCATTGGTCCGATGTGGGTGGTGAAATCCGGTCTGAACGCCGGAGAGAAGATTATTGTCTCCGGTCTGCAGAAAGTGCGTCCGGGTGTGGTCGTCAATCCACAGCTGATGGATGTGGACACCAAGACCGGAACCCTGACTGCTGTGGCTAGCGCCGCATCCGCCCCTGACAGCAGCAAGAAAGGTGCTCAGTAATGAGTATTGGTCATTTCTTTATTAACCGACCCAAGTTTGCCTTTGTTATCTCGATAGTGATAACACTGGCCGGCCTGCTGTCGCTGTTCACCCTGCCGGTGAACATGTATCCGGAAATCGCACCGCCATCGGTGCAGATTACCGCCGTCTATCCGGGGGCCAGTGCCCAGGTTGTCGAAGAGACCATCATCAATCCGATTGAGGAGCAGGTGAATGGTGTCGAAGACATGATCTACATGGAGGCTTCGGCCACCGATGACGGCGCGGCTTCGATCACGGTAACCTTTAAACCGGGTGTGGACGTCAACCTAGCTCAGGTTAACGTGCAGAACCGGGTGGCTATCGCCGAACCAACCTTGCCAAGCTCTGTGCGTCAGCAGGGTGTCACGGTTAAGGCTCAGTCCTCCAACATGCTGATGGGTATCAACCTGTACTCATCCGACGGCACCTTTGATGAGATGTTCCTGAGCAACTATGCCTCGAACTATCTCAAAGACTCCCTTGCCCGTATCGACGGCGTAAGTAAGGTCGAGGTTATGGGTGCCATGAACTACAGCATGCGCATCTGGCTGCAGCCAACCAAGATGAGCGCACTGGGTATTACTGTCAGCGATATCACCGGCACTCTGGAAAGCCAGAACGTGATCATCGCCGCCGGTAAACTAGGTCAGGGCCCAACGCCAAAAGATCAGCAGTTTGAATACACCATTCAGACCCAGGGTCGTCTGCAGACCCCGGAAGAGTTTGGTAATACCATTCTGCGCGCCAAGACTGATGGTTCTGTTATCCGTCTGAAGGATGTTGCCGAAATCCAGCTAGGCTCCCAGACCTATTCCGGCCGCGCCGAACTGGATGGCAGCCCGACGGCGTTTATCGTTATCTATCAGTCACCAACCGCTAACGCGACCCAGGTTGCCGAGCGTGTGTACACCCAGATGGATGAAATGGCCAAGAGCTTCCCGAAAGGTCTTGAGCAGAACATCCTCTTTGATACCACCGAGTTCATTTCCCGCTCCATCGAGGAAGTGACCACCACTCTGTATCAGGCTGTGGCTCTGGTTATTCTGGTGGTGTTCCTGTTCCTGCAGAACTGGCGGATGACATTGATTCCGTCCATCGCCATTCCGGTGTCGTTGATCGGTACCTTCGCGGTAATGAACATTCTCGGGTACTCCATCAATACCATCTCCCTGTTCGGTCTGGTGATGGCGATCGGTATCGTGGTGGATGATGCCATCGTAGTTATCGAGAACGTTGAGCGACATATCTCGGAAGGCATGACACCGGTCGAAGCGACCAAGCAGACCATGTCCGAGGTAACCGGTGCGGTTATCGCAACTACGCTGGTACTGCTGGCAGTATTCGTTCCGGTCGGCTTTATGCCGGGTATTACCGGTACCCTGTACAAGCAGTTCTCGGTCACTATCTCCGTTGCGGTATGTATCTCCTCCATCAACGCTCTGACGCTCAGCCCGGCCCTCTGTGCCACCCTGCTGAAGCCGGGCAAGATGTCTCATGCCGGCTGGCTGCGTCCGTTTGAACGTCTGATTCAGGGTTCCACCAAAGGTTATACGGCCGCTGTCGGCTGGATGATTCAGCGTGCAGCCCGTATCGGTATTCTGTTCCTGGTACTGCTGGCAGCTGCCGGCTTTATGCTGAAGGAACTGCCAAGCGGCTTCGTACCAAACGAAGATCAGGGCTTCCTGTTTGTTAACATCCAGCTGCCTGATGCCGCGTC
This sequence comes from Parendozoicomonas haliclonae, assembly GCF_900174585.1. Taxonomy (GTDB): domain Bacteria; phylum Pseudomonadota; class Gammaproteobacteria; order Pseudomonadales; family Endozoicomonadaceae; genus Sansalvadorimonas; species Sansalvadorimonas haliclonae. The sequence continues at coordinate 485,287 of NZ_FWPT01000003.1, forward strand.
TGTTAACCGTACCGATGAAGTGATCGACCAGATTACCCCGATCGTTCAGGGCATGCCTGGCGTGAAAGGTTTCATCAGTGTTTCCGGTTTCAGTATTCTGGCCGGTGCCGGTTCTAACAACGCTCTGGGTATTGCGGTTCTGGATACCTGGGAAGACCGAACCACACCAGAAACCCAGATCGGTGCTATCGCCCAGCGTCTGCAGGGTACGCTGTGGGCACTGCCTGAAGCACAGATCATGGTATTTGAAATGCCGCCGATCCCGGGCCTGGGTAACTCCGGTGGTTTCGACTTCCGTCTGCAGGACACCATGGGCCGCAGCGTTCAGGATCTGGCTCAGGTAGCCAACGGCCTGATCTATGAAGCCAACCAGCAGCCGGAACTCGCACAGGTTTACAGCACCTACCGTGCTGACGTGCCGCAGTTCTATCTGGATGTGGACCGCGAAAAAGCCATGGCCATGGGTATCAACCTGAGTGATATCTTCATGACGCTGCAAACCCAGCTGGGCTCGCTCTACGTCAACGACTTTACCCGTCTTGGCAAGAGCTACCAGGTAATCCTGCAGGCCGAAAGTGAGTACCGTGGTGAACCGGAAGACCTGAACCACTACTACGTGCGCAACCGCTCTAATGAGATGGTGCCACTGTCCACAGTGGTGACGCTGACACCGGTTCTGGGCCCTACGTCCATCAACCACTTCAACCTGTACCGCTCTGTGTCCATCAGTGGTCAGGCAGCACCGGGCTACAGCTCCGGTGACGCGATCAAGGTTATGGAAGAACTCTCTACCCGTCTGCCGGATGGTTACACCTTCCAGTGGGCTGGTCAGAGTCTGCAGGAAATTGAAGCCGGTAACCTGGCACCACTTCTGTTTGCGCTGGCCATCCTGTTTGTGTACCTGTTCCTGGTGGCACAGTACGAGAGCTGGAACATTCCGTTCGCCGTTATCGCTTCGGTGCCGATCGCCATCTTTGGTGCGGTTCTGGGTCTGACGGTTCTGGGCATGGTGAACAACATTTATGCCCAGATCGGTATGGTGCTGCTGATCGGTATTGCCGCGAAGACGGCGATCCTGATTGTGGAATTCGCCATGGAACAGCGCAGCAGTGGTCTCAGCATTGAGCAGGCCGCCGAGACAGCAGCCCGTCTGCGTTTCCGCGCGGTAATGATGACGGCCCTGTCGTTTGTACTGGGTATCCTGCCACTGCTGATCTCCACCGGCCCTGGTGCCGCCAGCCGTGTATCCCTGGGTACCACCGTGTTCTGCGGTATGCTGGCTGCCACCATTATCGGTACGCTGCTGACGCCGGTGCTGTATCGCATCATTCAGGCCATGCGTGAAAGAACCAAGAAGGAACTCGACCATCTGGCTGATGTGATCGATCCTCCAAAGTCTTCTGATTCACACTGATCTGAACCTGTAGCAGAAAAAAATCATACCCCGGAGCCATCCGGGGTATGATTTTCTGGAATATAGCTACAACTCCTTTATATTTGCATATACTACTTTGGACGTTTGCCAGTCTTGAGAGCTGTATATGACGATTGCAAAACGCCTGACGAGCTTTCTGGATAAAAATAATATCCAGTATGACGTCATCTCCCACCCCTATTCGGAAGGCGCACTGAACACCGCACACAGCGCCTGTATACCTTCACACTCCATGGCCAAAGCTGTCATTCTGAAAGATGACGAAGGTCTGGTACTTGCCGCCCTCCCGGCCAGCAATAAACTGATGCTGAACTGGCTGAACCAGAGCCTGGACAGGCATCTTCGGCTGGTTGAGGAAAACTCTCTCGGCAATCTGTTCTCCGATTGCGAACCCGGAGCCATTCCCGCCATGGGACAACCCTGGGGCATGATGACCGCCTGCGACAGTGATCTGGATACGGTGACCGATATCTATATCGAAGCCGGTAATCATCGTGAGCTGATCCGTATGCACAGAACCGAGTTCCAGAAGCTGATGAGCAATCAGGCCCACGGTACTATCAGCTGTTCGACGGATGAGCAGGATGCCTACAAGGGCTCCATGATTCCTGACTTTGTGTAACCACTCGATAATATTCCCTGCGAAACAGGGCACAGGCATCACAAAAACTCTTACGGAGGTAGAAAATATTTGAGATAAACCACCTTAAGATGCATTGTTATCAGGCAGCGATCTGCCACCCTCATGACTGAATGAGACGTTTGTCATCAGCAAGGGATAAAAATAACTATGCAGCAGTTTCATCGACTCATCACTCCCGCCATCCTGATGGTCATAATCATTGGCTCATCACAGGACGGTGACTACATTATTGCCCTCGCCGCTTCCATCATTCTGGGACTGGTTTGCTATAGGCTGATGGACTCCCCGGACACCATACTTCCCTTCCCCGAGATCATTGAGAAAGGTCCTCAGTTCGCATCCTTCAATGAAGAGATCTATCCGGAATGGATCAAGACCGAAGACGGCCACTGTTACACCTATGATGGCTTAGGTGATCTGGAAACTGTTCGGGAACACCCGGATTGTGTCCTGGATGACGGCATCATTTACCACGGAGTTCGCTACCGGCTGGAAAAGTAAATCTACAGCCTGTTAAGCTCTCGTTTTTCGCGCAGTCAAAGAAAAATAATTATGCGACGTATACTCTCCCGCGCTCTTTTATTGAGCAGCCTGTTACTGGCTATTGGTCTTCTTTACTGGGTCATCCAGTGGTTCATAAATCTCCCTTACTCCGGCGTACAGATTATTACCGCCAAAAGCATCATCACCATGGATGAAGCACAGCCACGGGTTGAGGCCGTGGCTACACAGAATGGCATGATCATTGGCCGGGGAACGCTGGATGAGCTTCTTCAGCAATGGCCGGAATCTAAACAGTCTCATTTCCCGAATCAGATACTTACACCCGGGTTTATAGAAAACCACCTTCACCCGGCCATGGCGGCACTGTTGCTGCCCTTTGAATGGATCACGCCCTTTGCCTGGGATCTTCCCAACAAGTCCGTACCGTCAACCCAGGGCGAAGAGAACTATCGCCAGCGCCTTAGGGCTATTGCCGACAGCTATCACAACAAAGACGACAGCGAATGGTTAATCACCTGGGGCTTCCATAGTGATTTTCATGGCGAGATGTCCCGTGAGCTGCTCGACCAGCTGGTGCCGGACAGACCGGCACTGGTCTGGCATCGTTCATTCCATGAAATCTGGCTGAACTCCAAGGCACTCGCACTTGGAGATATTTCTGCAGAAGAGCTGGAGAGTGTTCATGGCGTCGATATCGACAATGGCCACTTCTATGAAACCGGGCTGGAGCTGGCTCTGGTTAAATTTAAAAACTACGTAATCAAACCTGGTCGGTTTATGGACGGCATGGAACAGGTAGTTGATGTCGTTCATAGCGGTGGCATTACGACCATTGCCGATATGGCGGCCGGCATGTTTGATATGACCGCCGAATGGTGGGCCATGAAGTGGGAGCTGGATGACCGGCAGACGCCTTTCCGTACCCGTCTGGTTCCGATGGTAAAACGTATTGGAGATGTACCCGGATCACCGGAAGCCATTGCCGAGGCAGGCGCACTGTTGGAGAAAGGCAACGACCAGCTTAAGTATGTAAAACAGGTTAAGTTGCTGGCAGACGGAGCCTTCTACTCCCTGCTGATGCAGATGCGTAATCCCGGTTATCTGGATGGCCACAGCGGCGAATGGTTAACGCCACCGGCCGAATTGGAAGAGTTGGCAAGTACTTACTGGAAAGCAGGCTATCAACTCCATATTCATACCAACGGCGATCTGGGCACAGACGTTGTTCTAAGCATGATCAATCGCCTGCAGACGCAATGGCCACGGGAAGACCACAGAACCACACTGCATCATCTGGGTTATATCGGTCCCGATCAGGCTGAAAAGATTGCCGCTCTGGATGTCTTGGTCTCTGCCAATCCTTATTACCTGCACACGCTGGGGGAAAGTTATTCCCAAAGAGGGTTAGGGCCACAGCGGGCACGGAATATCTTCCGTGGCCGGGATCTGCTTGATGCTGGTGTCTCACTCTCTCTGCATTCGGACTTCTGCATGGCACCGGCCCAGCCGCTTAAGCTGGCCTGGGTCGCTGTGAACCGTGAAGGTGCCGGTGGCAGTGTTATGGCAAAAGAGCAGCAGATCAGTGTGCATGAGGCGATGAAAGCCATCACCATTGATGCCGCTTATGCGATTCGTATGGAAGACCAGGTGGGCAGCATTGAAGTGGGTAAATTTGCAGACTTTGCGATTCTTGATGAAGACCCTTATCAGGCACCCAAAAATCGGCTCAAAGATATTCCGGTCTGGGGAACTATCTACAAGGGTGAGGTTTTCCCTATAGAGACTTCCCAATAACCGCTGCTGCATAAAACCTCAGAGCCGCTGACTTATCATCAGCGGCTTTTTGCTATCGGGTCATCTTTTTCACAAACACCACCACAAACAAGGCGAGGGTGAAATTACCAATAAAGGCTTCCATCGCGGCCATCGTTCGCGATGGCCCCAACGGTATCAGGTCGCCATACCCCAACGTGGTAAATGTCACCACACTGAAATAGAGCGCATCGAGGAAGTTACTAACGTTGGTATACCAGGGAACCTGGAACTCAAACCGAATAATTTCTCCCCCCGAACCAAGCCCGACCATGAAGTAAAACATGGCGCACATTAGCACCAGTCCCGAAGAGAATATAAAGACTCGAAATGGCCGCTCACCATAACCACAGAGCACATCCACCAGCTTGGACATCCAGCGCTGCCAGGAGCCCAAAGGATATTGCTTGCGGCGCAGCGTCATCTCTTTATGAAAGAAGTACCCAGCCTCATCAAATAAACCATGGGCTTCGCAGCTACGCCGCACGCTTCGGCACACCTCTTCCGCTTCTCCATAAAGCTCCAGCTGCCGGCTGGGGTTATGGCCGATAAAGCCCTGTTTCAACTCCTGCTCCTGAAACAGGATCTTGCCCCACTGCACATGCTCCATCCGGCTATCATCCAGCTTGACGCCCAACAGATTGGCAAAGGAAAGGTCGGCAAAATTCAGATTGGCACCGGTCAGATCCGCCTTTAACAGACTGGCCTGCCTGAGGTTGGCTTTATAAAGGTGAGCCCCACGCAAATCTGCCCGATAAAGATTAACCTTACTGAGATCAACCCGGGCATCCATAATTTTCGGAACCAGTCGTAAGCCTTTGAGATTGGCCCTGGCCAGCTGAAAGCCTTCCAGTGAACGGCCATCTCGCACCAGCTCTTCCAAGCGACCGGCAATATCATCACCGGATTTATCCGCATGGGGGTTATGCCAGAAACAGAAGTTCTGTTCGTGATCACAGGTATCACGACAGCCGGAATAGCTACAGGTGGGACGCTGATCTTGAGAAAGTGCCGGTTCCGTGGCCATGTTTGATCATAAGTTCCGATGAGTACCCTGAAAATTATAGGAGGGTTTCCAGGCACTCATCGGAATCTGGGAGCGATTAACTCATCCAGGCGGCAATACACACCAGCACGACCATCACAAACAGAATCCATTCCAGGGTTCGCTGGGAGGCCTTAACGGCAAAGCGCACACTGAAGTGAGCACCGATGATGGAACCGACCGCCAGAATCAATCCGGGCACCCAGTAAATCAGGCCATGCCAGATAAAGATCACCAGCGCCACCGCAGTAAAGGCGACAGTGCACAGCACCTTAAGCGCATTGGCTCGCACCAGATCGTAACGCAGCCCACCAGCCAAAGCCGCCAGCAGCATAAAGCCGACACCGGCCTGCAAAAAGCCGCCGTACATACCGGCCAGAAACAGACCAATTGCACCTGCTGGGCTGGAAGCAAGAGAACGCACATCATCGCCAGAAGGAGAGATCGTCGAAGGCTTCACCACGATCATCACCGCCATCACCATCATGCAGCTGAGCAGAATAGGCTTAAGTACTTCCGCCGGCAGCCAGGCTGCCAGCCCGGAGCCGGCCACAGAACCCAACATGGACAGCACCAAAATGCCTTTCAGGGACTGGGTATCCAGTCGGTTCTGTTTATAAAAGCCCTGCAGTCCGGTGACAGACTGGAACATCACACCGACCCGGTTGGTGGCATTGGCAACATCGGCGGGCATACCGGTCAACATCAGAGCCGGCAGAGTCAACAAAGAGCCACCGCCTGCAATGGTGTTGATAAAGCCTGCAGCAATACCCGACAGAAACAGAGCAATCCCTGTCACCAGAGTCAGTTCGTACATCGTGAAGTTCCCTATCGTGCCGCCATACGGATAGAACCGTCGAGGCGCACAGTTTCACCGTTGAAGTAATCGTTCTCTGCCATGCACACTACCAAATGGGCAAACTCTTCCGGATTGCCCAGACGCTTCGGGTATTCCACGCTCTTGCCCAGAGACTCGATCGCTGCTTCTGGCAGGGAAGCTGCCAGTGGCGTCATAAACAGTCCCGGTGCAATGGTATTCACCCGAATACCGTAGCGAGCCAGCTCGCGGGCGATCGGCAGAGTCATACCGACAATGCCGGCTTTGGATGCGGCATAGGCAGGCTGGCCAATCTGGCCATCAAAGGCTGCCACGGAGGCAACATTAATAATGACACCACGGCCCTGGTCATCATTAACCGGCTGGTTGTGCTGCATTTTGGCAGCCGCAAGGCGCAGCACATTAAAAGTGCCATTCAAATTGATATCAACAATTTTCTTGAAGCTGTCCAGCGGCAGAGGCTGACCTTCCCGGTCAATCACCTTGGCAGGCGGCCCGATGCCGGCACAGTTAACAATAATATGGAGATCACCGAACGCTTCCATGGCCTGATCCAGCCCACTCTGAACCGAGGCTTCGTCAGTCACATTTACTTGAGCGGCAAAGACCTTGTCACTGCCCAGCTCAGCAACCATGGCCGCACCGGCTTCCGCATTCAGATCAAAAATAACGGCTTTGGCGCCCTTCGCGACCAGTGCCCGCACGGCAGCCTGACCCAACCCTGATGCGCCACCTGTGACGACGGCTACTTTATTCTGTAAGTCCATCCGGCCTCCGGAATCTTTGTTATGGTTATTGGCTGCATCATTGTAGAGACATCATCTATGCCTTGCTATGACATTTCAGATCGCACGGATTGATAAGTATTTACCTGTAGTTTGAGTATTTTATCTACTCTAAAACTCCGCCCTCACGCACAATAGGTATCGCTATTCTGAAACAGCTATTCCGAAACACCCCTCGCGGAACACTATGAAAGAAAAACTGATTATCGATACCGATCCGGGTATCGACGATGCGCTTGCGATCTACTGCGCCCTGCAGGACAACAACGCCGAAGTGCTGGCCCTGACCACCATCTTCGGTAATGCCAATATTGATATCACCACCGAAAACACCCTGCGTCTGCTGGATGTGTTTGAGCGTGATATTCCCGTTTACCGTGGTGCTGCCAAGCCGCTGGTTCTGGCACCAAAACCAGCCCCGGCTTTCGTTCACGGTGAGAACGGCTTTGGTGATATTCCTCAGCCAAAAGCGACCCGTAAAGAAGAGTCCCTGAGCGCAGCACAATACATTGTGAACATGGCCAACCAGCACCCGGGAGAAATCACCCTGGTGCCACTGGGCCCGCTCACCAATCTGGCTCTGGCACTGCAGCTGGACCCAACCCTCGCCACCAAGATCAAGAAGGTGGTGTTAATGGGCGGCAACCTGCATGTACCGGGTAATATCTCTTCCGTAGCGGAAGCCAATATTTACAGCGATCCTCACGCTGCGGATATGGTATTTACTGCTCAGTGGCCGGTGACTGTTGTTGGTCTGGATGTGACTCACCATGTCATCTCCACGCCGGAGTACTTTGATCGTCTGGAAGCGCGCAGCCCGGTGGTTGGCAAATTCCTGAACGATATCACCCGTTTCTATATGGAGTTCTACCAGCAGCATCTGGATATTGCCGGCTGTCACGTTCATGACTCATCCGCGATTGCCTGCGCTCTGTATCCAGAATGGTTTGAGATGGAACAGGGTCAGCTGCGCGTGCTGTGCGATGAAGAGTTCCGCGGAAAGGTTCTGATGCACAAGGAAATGGATCAGTTCTTCAAATATGATCCATGGAAAGGACTGCCAACTCAGAATGTGGCCGTAAAGGTTGATCACGATAAGGTTCTGAACTGGATGGAAAGCCTCTAATCCAGACGCTTAGCCAATACCCTGAAATCAGACTTTCAGAATCTTCAGGGTATTGGTTTCTCCAACCACGGCCAGGGTATCGCCTTTGGTCAGCAAGATGCTGTCGCCCTTCTGTAGAAAACCTGCCTGACACAACAGCTGCGCCGCCGCTTCATTTACCGCAGCACCGGTTTTAAAACCAGTAGGATCAAACAGAAACGCTTCCACACCACGATACAGTGCCACCTTGCGCCGGGTTTCCTCCGAGCGAGTCAGTGCATAGATCGGCAATGCCGAGTTAATACGGGACATCCACAGCGGCGTGTTGCCGGATTCGGTTAGACAGACAATCGCCTTGATCGCCCCCATATGGTTGGCTGTATACATGGTTGCCATGGCGACCGCTTCATCGGTTCGGTCAAAGCTGCAGTCCAGACGATGTGTGGATAACTGTGCTGCTGGCTGTTTCTCGGCTCCCAGGCAAATCCGCGCCATAGCCGCTACGACGTTTTCGGGATGATCACCGGTTGCCGTTTCCGCAGACAGCATCACCGCATCGGTTCCGTCCAGTACCGCATTTGCTACATCAAAGACTTCCGCCCGAGTTGGCAGACTGCTGGTGATCATGGATTCCATCATCTGAGTGGCAGTGATCACAGGACGATTAAATATCCGCGCCTGATGAATAATCTGTTTCTGCACGCCGACCAGCTCGGCATCACCAATTTCCACACCGAGATCCCCTCGGGCGACCATCACCGCATCGGAAGCCAGAATCACATCACTTAAGGTCTGACTGTTATCGGTCACTTCCGCCCGTTCAATTTTGGCGACCAGTGCTGCATGACCGCCGGCCTGCTCCATCAGCTTGCGGGCCAGACAGATGTCTTCACCGGAACGGGGAAAAGATACGGCCAGATAATCAACACCAATATCCGCCGCGCTTTGAATATCAGCCCGGTCTTTCTCGGTCAGTGCCGGGGCCGACAAACCGCCGCCCTGCCGGTTAATACCTTTGTTATTAGAAAGCCGGCCACCATTCACCACCCGGCAGAAAATACGCTGCTGATCAATACCGGTCACTTCCAGGGTGATGCGCCCATCATCCAACAGCAACACATCCCCCGGATTACAGTCTTCCGGCAGAGCCTGATAATCCAGACCGACACTATTGCTGTCGCCGGTATCGCCGGACAGCCCGGCATCCAGCACAAACTCGGCATTAGCTTTCAGATCGACTGCGCCGTCTTTAAATCGGCCAATCCGGATCTTGGGACCCTGAAGATCACCTAGTATCGCCACTGAACGGTTATGCTGGCTGGCAAGGGCACGAACCTTGTCAGCACGCTTTTTATGATCAGACGGATCACCATGGGAGAAGTTCAGTCGCACCAGATTCACCCCGGCAAGAATTAACGACTCCAATACTGTTCCGGAATCTGTTGCAGGGCCAAGGGTGGCCACAATCTTGGTACGGCGCTGGGGCTCTTGAGACGGTTCTTGAGAAGAGTTTTGAGAAGGTTGCTTATCCATAAGCTCAGGTATTTCCCATACAAAAACAGGACAGACTGTTTAAAAGGCTTTTAAACAGTATTGTCCTGTTTCCGCATGACGTCCTGATGAATCGCCGGATTAGATTGTTGTTTCTACTTTCAAAGGCTTATTAATTTTCGGAAAGCCGGTCACGATCGCCAACAGTGCAACCACCGCAAGAATCCAAACGTAGTGAACAGAGCCGGCAATGGTCAAAGGTGACAGACCGGAAATGGAACCCGCCAGCAGAATCTGTGCACCCCATGGGATGACGCCCTGTACGACACAGGAGAAGATATCCAACAGGCTGGCTGAGCGACGCGGGTCAACACCGGCTTCCTTGCTCAAATCCCGAGCCACATCACCAGAGGCCAGAATCGCAACAGTATTGTTGGCAGTAAACAGATTGCAGATTGAGACCAGACCGGCAATACCAAACTCACAGGCTCGCTGGCTCAGACGACCACCACGGGAAAGCAGCTTGCGGGCTGTCTGAGTTAACCAGGCTTTACCACCGCCTTCTGTCATCATCTTGCTCAGACCACCAATAAACATGGACAGAATCATAATCTCCACCATGCTTTCAAAGCCGGCATAGATATCATTGCCTGCCTGACCAAGGGAGTAGTTGGCCATCAGCATGCCAAGAATGGTGGAGACAACAATACCGCTCATCAGTACCACCATTACATTGATACCGGAAACCGCCAGCCCCAAAACCAACAGGTAAGGCAGCACCAGAATCGGATTATCCAGTTCGCGAGACGCCGTTTCACCACCCTGCCCCATCAGTGTCAGGACCAGCAAGGTGACAATCGCGGCAGGCAGGGCAATGCGGATATTGAACAACAGCTTGTCACGCATATTGCAGCCCTGAGTGCGGGTCGCGGCAATGGTGGTATCAGAGATCATCGACAGGTTATCGCCAAACATCGCACCACCAACGACTGCACCAATACACAGCGCCAGACTGATATCGGAACCCTGGGAGATACCCACTGCCACCGGTGCAATGGCCGCAACGGTGCCCATTGAAGTGCCCATGGCTGTCGCGATAAAACCGGAAACCAGAAACAAGCCGGGCAACAGGAAGGAGGCTGGCAGCAGCTTAAGACCCAGCGCCACAGTTGCATCGACACCACCAATCGCACCAGTAACCTTGCTGAATGCGCCAGCCAGCAGAAACACCATGCACATGGTGGCGATATTGATATCACCCACACCGCGCAGGAATGGAAGAATACGCTCTTCCAGCGTTCCTCTGGCCAACAGCACCGCCACTATCATGGCCGGCAAGGCAGCAACCGGTGCTTTTATCTGATAGAAAGCAAACTCGGTGCCCTGAGCATAGTGATAGAGACCGCCACCAAAAAACACGGCAACAAAGATACAGAGAGGTAGCATGGCGCGGCTTCTTGCCGCTGGCGTGGAGTTCATACCCGATTAAACGACCTTGTAGTTGTTCTGAATCATCAAAATTTCGTTATTTTATTGATCGTCCTACAGCTGACCTATGCGCACTTTACACACCTTTACACTATAGACAGCCATTCAGCGCTTCCTGCCCCCGGAAACCCACACTCTTTACCTGTTGATAACCATTCCCATCTCACGTCTAATACCCGCCAGCGTCACTCCACTATCGACGGGCATTGTTTTTCTTCACCAGCCCCGTCCATCAGTAGTAACCCAGAATCCGGAAGACCAGATGATCCCCAGTTCAGCGGGCAGGGAGTTCCCTCGCCTATGACTCTGCTATGGAAAATGCGTTTTATCCTGAAGGCGTACTGGAAGCAGTATCTGCTGGCGTTCGTGTGTCTGCAGACGGTCGCGATTCTTAACCAGCTGCCGCCATGGCTGATTGGCAGGGTTGTGGATGAAATCACCACCGACAGCCTGACCGGGGATGAACTGTGGATGATCATGGCCGGCATTCTGATATCCGCAGTTGCCATCTATGGCCTGCGTTATGTCTGGCGCGCCCTTCTTTACGGAGCCTCCGTTAATATTGTCCGTGAACAGCGGGATCTCCTGTTCCAGCACCTCACCCGCATGTCTCCGGCTTTCTATCACCGTCATACGACAGGTGACCTGATGGCCCATGCCACCAACGACCTGAATGCCGTCGAGGACTGTGCCGGCGGTGGCATTATGACCCTGATCGATTCCTTTATTGCCGGCTTTACCGTACTAGCGGCGATGATCTTTGTGGTCAGCGGGAAGCTGACTCTGTGGATTCTGATTCCATTCCCTGCCCTGATCTGGGCTACCAGCCGCTACGGCATTCTGATGCACGAACGCTTTGGCAAAGCGCAGGAAAGCTTCTCCGCTCTGAACGAAGAAGCCCGGGAAACCGTTTCCGGTATTCGTGCGGTTCGTGCACACCAATTGAATAACCGCCAACATCGCCGGTTCCATGAACAATCCCGCAACACTCTGGATGCCAACCGGCGTGTTGCTCGAGTGGATGCCCTGTTCATTCCCAGCGTACAGATATTCTTTGGTCTGGCTTTCGTGATTGCCCTGATGGGCGGCGCGTGGCTGATTCAGGGAAATGAAATGACCATTGGTATGCTGACGACTTTCACCCTGTATCTGGGTCAGCTGCTTAGCCCGATGATGCAGCTGGGCTGGCAGTTCAGTATTTTCCAGCGCGGCAGTGCATCCTGGAACCGCCTTGAAAAGCTGTTTGCCCAGAAGCCGGAAGTCACAGACCAGCCGGATGCAACAGAAGCTCCGGCAAGCCATGACTTGCGCTTTGCCATCAACAGCTTCAATTATCCGGACAGCGAACGCCCGGTACTGGAAGATATCCACTTCAATGCTCCAGCCGGTTCCTTTATTGGTATCACCGGTCGCACCGGTAGCGGTAAGAGCAGTCTGTTCCGGGTGCTGCTGCGTGAATTCAATTTACAAGATTCGTCGTCTATCACGCTGGGGAATCAGCCGATAGAGTCCATCAAACTGCACGCCCTGCGTGATCAGTTTGCCTGGGTTCCCCAGGAACCGATGCTGTTCTCCGGCTCCATTGCCAGAAATATTGCATTGTCCAACCCGGATGCGACCCAGGCCGAGATTGAAAAAGCCGCCAAACAGGCAGCGATTCACGATGAAATCATGGCCTTCCAGAATGGCTATGAAACCCTGCTGGGCGAACATGGTATCAATCTGTCCGGTGGTCAGAAGCAGCGTGTCGCCTTTGCCCGTGCACTGCTGGCCGATGCACCGATTCTCCTGTTGGACGACGCTTTCAGTGCTTTGGATATGAAGACCGAAGCCACCATCCTGAAAAACCTAGCAAGTCTGCACAGCAAGACCATTCTGCTCATTACTCAGCGTCTGCCGGAGTTGATCAAGGCGGATCATATCCTGGTGATCGAAGAAGGTCGTATTGTTGAACAGGGTACCCACGGAACACTGCTGGGGAATGAAGGCTGGTATGCCCGTATCTACCGCCAGCAGGCCCGCACCTTGCAGCTGCAGGATTTCAATCAACAGGTGAGCGCATGAGTACCGCCGACAAAAAAGGACTGTCCCGTTTTCAGGGGCTGGGGCGGCTGCTGGATTATGGCAAGCCTTATCGTAAAGGGTTTATCAGCGCATTCATCCTGCTGGCCATTGCTACCGCCTTTGAGATGGCCTCCCCCTGGGTGATGAAAATCATCCTCGATGATTACATTGGCAAGGGCAATCATGATCTGGTGATGCTGGCCTGGCTGGGTTTTGCCCTGACCATGACCTATGTAGGTTCTGCCGTTTTCCAGTATTTTCAATCGATCATCTTTAACGACAATGCTCTGGAAGTGATTCACGATATCCGTCAGCAGGTGTTTACTCATCTGCTGAAACTGCCCATGCGCTATTTCGACAGCGAGCCAACCGGACGGCTGGTGTCCCGGTTGACTAACGACTCGGAAGTGCTGCGGCAGATGTTTGTCGGGGTACTGCCTGCCATTCTGCGTGGTGTGCTCAAGCTGGTCGGTATCTTTATTGCTCTGGCCCTGCTGGATGTGAGCCTGATGTTGCTGATGATGGTGATTGTGCCAGTTCTGCTGTGGAGCATGCATCTTTACCAGAAGCTCAGCCATCCGGTTGTGCATGGCGTACGCGCCCGTCTGGCGGATATCAATACCGCACTGAACGAATCCTTGCTCGGCATGCGTATTATTCAGGCCACCAATCACGAACAGCGCCTGTGCAACACCTTTGCTGAGAAGAACAAAGAATGGAGCGACCTGCGCCGCAAGGAGATTAACGTCAACAGTCTGCTGTTGATGCCTTTCGGCCATCTGGTGCAGACCGCTGCTCTGGCAGGCATTGTCGCCTGGTTTGGCTGGAAGTCCGGTTATACGACAGTTGAAGCCGGCACCATCTACGCCTTTATTAATTATCTGGCCCGTTTCTTTGAACCCTTCCGCCAGATTGCCATGCAACTGGGTAGCCTGCAGCAGTCTCTGGTAGCTTCCGAGCGAGTCTTTGCCGTGCTGGATGAAAAGCCTGAGGTGCGAGATTCCACCAAAGAGCAAGCTGACAACTCCTGCCCGGGACGACTGGAGTTCCGCAATGTAACGCTCAGCTATGATGGCCAGCACAAGGCTCTGGATGATGTCAGCTTCAGCGTGAATCCCGGACAGTTCACCGCCATTGTTGGTCATAGCGGCAGCGGCAAGAGCTCCATTATCAATCTGCTGATGCGTTTTTATCCCCATCAGCAGGGTGAGATTCTGGTGGATAATGCCGCTCTGCAGGAGATGGGTGAGACCGAGCTGCGCCAGAGTATGGGGCTGGTCTTCCAGGAGCCGTTTATCTTTACCGGCACCCTGCATGAGAATATCAGTCTGGAAAATCCGTCCATCAGCCAGGATCATTCCCGTGAAGCGGCTGAAAAGGTGCATGCCTCCCGGTTTATCAATAGACTGCCGGAACAGTATGACCATATCCCAGGCTCAACCGGTCAGTCGTTGTCTACTGGTGAACGACAACTGCTCTCTTTTGCCCGAACCGTGGCCCAGAACCCTCGCATCCTGCTACTGGATGAAGCCACTGCCAATATTGATGGTGAAACCGAGCAATATATCAAGGATGCACTGATCACTCTGCGGGAAGGTCGTACGACGATAGCCATCGCGCACCGCCTCTCGACAATTCAGGATGCCGATCAGATTCTGGTGATGGATAAGGGCAAGATTACCCAGCGCGGAACCCATGAAGAACTGCTGATGCAGGGCGGCCACTATCGGGATCTGTATCTGTCCCAGCAGGCCGAAGAACAGCTGCAGGCTGATATTGGCGGTCATGCTCACGACAGCACTGAGACAAAAGCTGAGCCAAAAACTGAGGCCGTCGCCTGAGTGTGAGAGCGCCCCTTTGAATAATCAAAGGGGCGCTTTTATCTTACTGATCGTAATCCCAGTGCCAGCGTTTATCCGCCTTGCGGTTATAAACCTCCAGCTGGGCATCACGCCCTTTCCCCAACCCTTCCATACTGATCGACAGGGTCATATTGGTCGCCTTTGCCAAGCGCAGCGAGTTGTAGGTGCCATTCACCCACTTCTGGTTCTCACCACCATGGCAGGTCCACAGCAAAATATCCGTTCCTTCTGAAGTGCCACCACCGGCAGCATCCAGACACAAACCGGTATTCAGCATGGGGCGAATAGTTCCGTCAGCATAGTGCTTCCAGAGCTGGCTCTTCTTATCCCGGTTGCCGTGGCAGTTGTACTGCTCAACATCGCGGCCACGCTCAACCTTGCTGTCACCACCTTCCACATCCAGACAGAAGTTCTCATCGTTCTTCAGCCGGAAGAATCCATCCTTAACCACAACCGGAGCGACTGTCTCAGGCATGACAGCATCGGCCATCCAGGCACCCTCCTGATGAATATCGTTGTAGTTCAGCCAGACCCGTGAACCAGAACTCACACCATGAAGGGCATCCATCTCAGCCTGCGTTGCCGGCATCACAAAGGAACCACCGGCAGCGGCACAGGCTGAACCGGCCTGCGTCCAGCCAACAGGAGACGACAGCGTCCAGATACCCGGCGCCAGTTCACAGGCCGCAGCATAGCTGCGCTCACACTCGGTATCATTCAGACGACCATTCTCAAGCAGAACGGCGCAGTGCTCGCCACCACTATTGTTTGGCTCGCCCGTGTTCCAGCGAGCTTTGGCAAACGGTTGCTGCCAGTAAACTGTGGCATTGTCCGCAGGCAGCCAGTTACCTTCCTGATGGGCATCGGTATAGGCAATCCAGACACTCTCAGAGCCGGCATCCACCTTCTGTTCCTGCAATTTGCGCATCTGCCAGCCATCATTGGGCAGTGAGAAGGCATGATTTACACCAAACTCTTCCCGACAGGCCGCGAAGCCGTCCTGCCAGATTCCCTCTCTGGAAGTGATATGCCAGCTGCCATCGGTTTCATTCCGACAGGCATAGGGAGCGGAGCTACCGCAGGAGGCATCATTGATCCGGTTATTACCACCCCAAAGACTGGTCAGCTGCCCACAATGTTCACCTTCACCATAATTATTAGGTTCCCCTGAAGCCCAGCTCCAGATCACCTTTTGCAGACGGTCGTCGTTTACATCAATAGAGTCAAACTGGAAGCCCAGACCACAGTCGGTAATCTCGCCAACCTTGCGACTGCCCAGCTGGCGTTCCGGCAAGAAGGTCTGGCCAAAGTTGGTCCGGTCTTCGGAGATCCAGGCCTTGGACTTCTGCAGACTCTCCGGGCCGGTGTTGCCAAACAGGCAGGTCGGGTAAGGGGTGTAGTCATCATTCCAGACTTTACCGGTCAGTCCACCCGGACTACCGGCCGGTTTACTTTGGGAGAAATTAAAACTGCTCCACTCCCGACGAACACTGTCGTCAGACCCACAATCAATACCTCCACCAAGAGACAACACCAGTCGCTTGCCACTGGCGAGAATATCATTGCGGGTCAAATTCAGGGGTAAAGACTGCCCGCAGCTGGCAGGCTTATAGATGATACCTTCAAAGTTCTTGATCACTGCCAGAGCATCACCATAGCGGCCATCCATTTCATCCTGATATCCGACAACCACAACTTCATCGTGATTTTCGGGCTTCAGAAGCCAGGTGACGATTTCATTCATACCATCCTTAAACAACCGGTCATTGTTACTGCACAGAAGGTGGGAATCGTCTGCGCTCCAGTGGCACAGACGCAGAACGCCATTCACATTGTGAACATCAAGGTTCAATTGGCGCACGCCCATATCAAGCTGGCCTACCAGCGTGTAATCCTGCTGAGGATCGGCATACTCAACGCCATCAACCCGGTACTCCTGAGTATTAAACGAGTTATGGGTGCGCAGCTTTTCCCATTTATAGAACGGAAGAAAGCCGGTAATCGCCTCCTGATAGCGGAGGGTTTCATAGGTATGGGTATTTTTGAAAGCTGCTATTTCATCAGCCTGTGCTGACACACTTAGCCAGCAGCTCACCAGAAGCGTGCTCACCAAAGCCAGCAGCCGTGAGGGAAAGTTATTTAGCATGGGGCTAGTCCAGGGTTCTTGGTTTTTTTATTGTTGTTCTACCACCGTCATTTATTGACAGAAACCAGGGACTGCTCACCACCTTGTTGCAGATTCTGTGCAAATATCAAACAACCCATTCATGCTATCACTGCGGCAATTTTGCACTATGGTTTTACTTACATATCACCCATGTCACTCTTGCCAAGGCTCTTGTATGAACAGACTATCCGGGTAGTATTTTGTGAAAGAGATAAAACGTCCCTACAAAAACAATGAAAAACATCCTGCGTAAACTCCGCCTGTTTACTCTGTTTTTAACATCTGCGGCAGCCGTTTCAGCGTTGAGCAGTTATCTGGTGGTTAAGCATCTACTCGATGCCAACCAGCCTGAACCTTATCCCGTAGCATCACTTGATTTACGACTGGAAGAGTCTGTTGCTGAAGAAAATCGCAAGGCTTTTTCCGATACCGTTCTAGGTTCCGGCATTGTGCTGATCAATATCGTGACACCTTATGATGATGGGATCTGCGGTCCCACGGAAACCGGGGAACTGGCCCACGACGGAGAACCAATTTTTGAAATAAGCTGCTTTGGCGATATCAACCTGATTGAGTGTGATGATATCGAGGGTTATGACAACGGTGGCCTGCGCCCACCAGAGTGCACTCCCAACCTGAGCATTCATATTGCCGACTACGATGCCTACAACCGGGTGAGGGAGTGTCGGGATGGCTTTCAGATCACCGGCTTCTATCGCATCAATTACCTTGCCATGCAGATGGGACAGGCCTTTTATGAAGCGGTCCCTGTTCCGGTCGATCCTCGCCTGGCCGAGTTAAGCTTTCTGGAGACACTGGGCCTCTATTGCTGATGGGAATCTGAACGGAAATTGTTGTTCTGAAATGCAGCAACTACTTTTACCGTACTTTTGTACCAATCAAAGGTGACTCCGGTGAAGCAGTACCTCATTTCCTCCCTCACAACACTCACGCTGGCTTTTAGTACATCACTCTGGGCGACAGATCCCTGCCCGGCCAATAAAGACGCTGCGGCCAACCTGCTAGGCGAGCTGACAGAAACCCAAGCGTCCAACTGGCTGGATGAAGCCGGCGGCAATATTTATAACCTGAATCCACTGTCGGCTATCTATGCCGGCAATCACCCGATTGATAATCAGGATTATCACTATATCTGTGTGCGTGATGATGGCCCTCATCATTACACCTTGTCCTGCCGGGCTGAGATCGGCCCCAGTGATGCCACCGTCTACGACTGCACATCCAAAGACCAATAACACAAACAAAAAAGCCACTTCCCGGGAAGTGGCTTTCATCGAAGCATTGTTTGGCGGTTAGAAAAGCGCGTCGATATGGCCAGTCAGATTATCCAGCTGATCAATCAGTGCCAAGGCCTGCTGAGGGTTTTCCTGCTTCAACATAAAGACCAGATGACTCTGGAAGGTATCGGTCAGCAACCGTTCCGCAGATTGTTCTTTATTGATAGCCGGAACCTTTAAGACGTCAGTGTTCTGACCATAAAGGCGGGAAAATTCTGCCTGCAGTTTGGTACTCAGCTCCTTCACATTCTGGCGCAGAGCCATGGCTGACTTTATATCTTTATCTGCGATATAGGTCTGCACCTGTTTCAAATAAAGCTGACTGGCCTGCACAGGCGTCACGGTCAGTTCTGCGGATGCCTGCTGAGGAATAGCAGTAGGCACATATTTCGGTGTTTGTGGTTGAGCAGCCGGCTGCAACGTCACGAAGGAACTCAGCAAGGGTTCCACTTCCAGAGCAATCTCTCCCTGCTCCAGAGGCTCGGCCAGAATAACCTCTTCTGCCGGAAGTACATGGCCGCGCACCTTGGCATACTCGACCCGAGGATTAGCCACTTCTACCTTTTCGCGTTTGGCTTCTGCCGATGTCATCACCACCAGATAGTCGATCGGCTGCTGGAGGGAATCCCGGTTATCGATCACATATTCCAGAGCAATGTACTCTTCGCCAATCAGGTTAGGATCAATATATTTCAGCTGGGATGCCGGAATCTTGCGTACTACTTCAAAGTTGTTGTCCAGCAGCAAAGCTTCCGGGAAGAATGCTGAAGCATCGTCGCCCAGTCCTGTCCGGCTGACCTGACTCTTTACCCGAATTCGATAGGTGCCAAACTCCGGCAGTTTCCAGCCAGCTACCGCTGTCGCCTGACCATCCATAAGAACAGTCCCCTGCTGCGAAACCATCTGGTTCAGCTCCACAGTCTTATCAAACAGTTCAATGCTCTGAAACGGCAATTGACCGAATGAAGTGGCAGCAAAGGCCGGCTGGGAAGAAACAGACGACGGAGTCGTTACGGTAGAGACCGAGGAACATCCCACAAGGGAGAGCAGTGCAACAGCAAGAGCAATACGTTTCATGGAACTGTCAGACCGGGTGACAAATTTTGTAGTCTGATGATTCTATCGATAATAAGGCGGGAAACAGCCTGTAAACGATTACAGGCTGTTTATTTGTGCTAACCCAATCCTGATCAGGCCTTGCGACAACCGTTCAGGTTCTGGAAGAAACGCAGGTTTTCTTCAATCTCGAAGAACTGCTCCAGACTCACAGTCAGACGACGCTTCCAGTTTGGATATTCACTGCTGGTGCCAGGAATATTCACTGGAGTATCAATCATCATGCAGTCTTCCAGCTGCAGCGCAGCAATCTGGGAGCGTGACAGCACCAGATAGTAGCTGAACCGTTCCATCAGCTCACGGCTGTAAGCCGGGCTGTGCTCTGCATGTGGATCAATGCCATGGGGCAGCTCACCCATTTTCGCCAGAGTATTGATAACGGCCTTCCGGCTGATTTCACGCTTGTCGCGCTCTACCGCAGTTCGTTCTTCCGAGAAGAAGCCAAGGGAGAAGGCATAGTCGATATCCTTCTCTTCCCACCAGCCGCGCAAGGTTGGTGTGTCGTGGCAGACAATCACCGCCAGCGCCTTTTCCTTGAACTCTTCCGGCATGACATAAAGATCGTCTTCCTGCTCGAACACAGCCATCACACTGGAGTAGAAGCGAGCCGGTGGCAGGCTGTCGGTAATCTCCTGCGGCACAGTACCCAGATCTTCACCAAACACCAGACACTGCTGACGCTGACTTTCCAGTTTGATAATGCCGATCAGATCCTGCAGCGGATAGTGAACATAGCAGCCGTACTTGGCGCCCTTATTCTCAACATCGCCATTCGGACACCACCACAGCCGGAACAACCCCATCGCGTGGTCGATACGCAAGGCACCACAGTTACGCATATTGCTGCGGATCATTTCGATAAACGGCTGGTAGCGTTTTTCCTGCAGGGTCACAGGGTTAAACGGCGGCAGTCCCCAATCCTGTCCCAGCGGGCCCAGACCATCCGGCGGTGCACCAGTGCTGGCATCGAGTACATAAAGATCAGGATCAGCCCAGACATCAGCACCATTGCTATCGACACCCACAGCGAGATCCCGATAAACACCCACCAGCATTCCGGCTTCTTTAGCCTGCTGCTGAGCCACCCGCATTTGCAGGTCCATCAGCCACTGCAGATATTTAAAGAACCCCAGACGCTTCTGATGCTTTTTGGCAAAACTCTGCACGGCTTTACTGTCGGGAGAGTGATACTCTTCCGGCCAGCAGCGCCAGCCCCAGCTGTTGATATCATTTTTGCGGAAGTGCTCAAACAGGGCTTCAAACAAGGCAAACTGATCCAACTTAGTGCCCCGTTCCGCACAGAATGTCTTATACGACGTTTCCCGTGCAGTGCCTTTACCCAGATGCAGACCAGAGAAGGTTGCATAGAGTGCTTCCAGCACCTGCATCTTCAGTGGGACAACACGATCATACTCAACAAACTCGGTCGCCCGAAGCTCGGCCAGAAGCTGCTGATTTTCAGGCTTGGCAAGAATAGCCTTTGCCTCTGCAGACTCTGCGAACTCAGCAACCTGCTCAGGATCCAGGTAGGTGATGTTGTCGAACAGGCGGCTGGAAGGGCTGTAAGGCGAACAGTGCAGAGGATTGGATGGATACAGGGCATGAATCGGGTTCAGGCCAACAAAGTCCGCGCCTTGGCTGCCCAACCCCTGGGCCAGAGTGCCCAGGTCGGTCATATCACCCATACCCCAGTTCCGTTCGGAACGTACTGAGTAAAGCTGCACACCGGAACCCCAGATCTTTTTGCCCTGGCGCATGGACTCAGGCTCAAAGCACACCTCAGGCGCAACGATCAATGTAGATTCGGCACTGATACCCTTCCCAGAAACTGTCAGTGCGTGGTAACCCAGCGGCAGATATTCCGGCACACAAACTTCCACCAAAATGTATTCGTGACCTTCTACCGTGCCAGTGTCTTTCACGGCAGCCAACGTCAGGTCGGCCTGGTGCGTAACGATATCGCCATTTTCCAGAGTAATCGTTAACTCCAGAGCATCAGGACGTTTGGCACTCTCGAAGCGCAGCTCGAGAGCCAGGGTCTTTTGCTGATGCACGACAGTCACCGGCTTCAACAAGGTCTGCCACTTCAGAGCATGAGCCGCCTTAATTGCCGCAGCAACCGTAAGATCACTGCTCATATCAAAGCCCATGGCGGACAGCAGTGGCACCTTGAATTCGGTTTCAATGGTCACCGGTTCGCCGGCCCAGTCCAGGTACGAGCACGGCATTCCGCACAGCTCTCCCAGACGATCAATCAGTTGATGATCAAGCATTGGTGTATTCACAATTCGTTTTTAAAAGTATGAAATCTTCAAAAAGGCGTCCGCGCCGGAAGCCACGACCGGCGGGAGCCTGCAACACAGAATCAGTCAAAGCGTGGAGAGCGGGTCCGCGGGTAAGCCTGGCCCGCCTCATTAAACAGATGGCAGTTCTCGGCCGGCACACCCACACGGAATGCGGATTCCGGCTCACGACGGCGGGAGTCTTCTACCCGAACAATAAAGGCTTCCTGAATATCCGGATGCTTCAGATAGATAAACGACTCATTACCCAGACGTTCGATGGTTTCAATCGTGCCGGTGATGCAGTTTCCTGCGCCGCACTCTTCTTCGTGATTGAGCACATCCTGCGGACGAATCCCCAACGTGACCTTGTCACCGACCTTGGCCGAGCTGGTGTTATTAAAGACAGTCAGCTCGGTGCCACAGTCCAGCTTCACCCGGCTCTGCTCTTCACCGGTTTCCAGAAGTGAAGCGCTGAAGAAGTTCATCTTGGGCGAGCCAATAAAGCTGGCAACAAACAGGTTGCAAGGGTTGTGGTAAAGCTCCAGCGGTGCACCGACCTGCTCCAGGTTGGTTTCAGCACCTTCCGCCAGCGGGCTGAGCACTACGATACGGTCAGCCAGAGTCATGGCTTCCACCTGATCGTGGGTCACATAAATAGAAGTCGTCTGCAGACGGTTATGCAGACGAGCCAGCTCCTGACGCATCTGTACCCGCAGGGCAACGTCCAGGTTGGAGAGTGGTTCGTCGAACAGGAACAGACGTGGCTCCTGCACAATAGAGCGACCAATCGCTACCCGCTGACGCTGACCACCGGACATGGCCTTGGGCTTGCGATCCAGCAGATGGGTCAGCTGCAGGGAACGGGCTGCTTCTTCCACACGCTGGTTAATCTCATCCTTGCTCATCTTGGCCAGCTTCAGACCGAAGGCCATATTCTCCCGCACAGTCATATGGGGATAGAGAGCATACGACTGGAACACCATACCCACCCGACGCTCGTTAGGTGGCATATCATTCACCCGGGTGCCTTCCAGTTCCAGATCACCGGAGCTGATCTCTTCCAGACCACAGATCATCCGCAGCAGAGTGGATTTACCACAACCGGACGGGCCAACAAAGGCAGTGAATTCGCCATCTTTGATCAGCAGGTCAATATTCTTCAGAACAAATGTTTTGCCACCGTCGTAGCTTTTGTTCAGTTTGGTCAGCTTTACTTCAGCCATGTTTCTGTCCCTAAAACCTTGATTAACCTTTTACGCCGCCGGCCGTGAGACCACTGACCAGATAACGCTGCGCCACCAGAAAGATGATGGTGATAGGCAGACCGGTCAGTACCGCAGCCGCCGCGAAATCACCCCACAGATAGTTCTGGGCATACAGGAATTGTTTGGCACCCACTGCCAGCGTCAGCTGATCAGCGCCTTGCAGGAGTACGGATGCAATCGGATACTCACCAATGGTGGTGATGAACGCAAGAATGAAGACCACAGCCAGAATCGGTACCGACAGTGGCAGCAGGATGTAACGGAAAGCCTGCCAGGGCGTGGCACCATCAATGGCGGCGGACTCTTCCAAGGCATTATCAATGCTCTGGAAATAACCTTTGATCAGCCAGATATTCATGGTGATACCGCCCAGATAAGAGACGATCAGTGCCGCATGAGTGTTCAGGCCCAGCCAGGGAATAAAGTTACCCAGCTTGTTGAAAAAGGCATGGAAGGCCACCAGCGCCAGTACCGCCGGGAACATCTGCAGAATCATCATCATGGTCAGCAGGTGATCCTTGAAGCGGAAGCGCAGACGGGCAAAGGCGTAAGCACCAGTAGTGGACAATGCCAGAATCAGCGCTGAAGTAATCAGGCTCACCTTGATGGAGTTCCACAGCCAGGTCAGCACCGGGAAAGTCGGCTGCATAATAGTGCCGTCCGCAGCTTCCCAGGGAATACCCAGCACCAGCGCCCAGTGTTCCAGACTCGGGTTCTCCGGAATCAGGCTGCCGGTAGCAAAGTTACCGGAACGGAAAGATACCGAAACAATCATCAGGAACGGAAACATTACCAGGCAAAGCAGCAGGATCATGCACAGACGCGCTGCCCAGACCCGGTATTTCAAATTACGCGGTTGAACCATGGCCATGATTAGTGCTCCTGCAGATTACGGGTGGCCCGGAGATTGACCCAGGAGATGAAACCGACAATCAGGAAGATCAGCGTGGCAATCGCAGATGCCAGACCAAAGTCCTGACCGGCAATAAAGGCGGTACGGAAGGTAAAACTCACCAGAATATCGGTGTTACCGGCCAGCGTTGAGGTGCCGGACATCATCGGACCACCGTCGGTCAACAGATTGATCAGTACAAAGTTGTTGAAGTTGAAGGCGAAGCTGGCGATCAGAATCGGCGTTAACGGTTTCACCAGATTAGGCAGAGTGATGTACAGCAGGTTGTGGATCGGGCTGGCACCATCAATAGCCGATGCTTCATACAGATCATCCGGAATCGCTTTCAGCAGGCCCATGCAAATAATCATCATGTACGGGTAACCCAGCCAGGTGTTGACGATCAGGATCATGGCCTTGGCCAGGAACGGATCGGTAAACCACTCAGGACGGATACCGAACAGACCTTCAAGGATCATATTGATCTCACCGAAGTTCTGGTTGAACAGACCTTTGAAGATCAGGATCGAGATAAAAGCAGGCACTGCGTAAGGCAAAATCAGCAGCACCCGGTAAACACCCCGCTCACGCAGCGGTTCCCACTGCACCAGCGTCGCCAGCAACAAACCAATGGCTGCGGTAAAGGCAACCGTCAGGCCGGCAAATACCAGAGTCCAGATAAAGATCTTGATAAACGGCTGACGAATACCATCGTCTTCAATCAGACGTTCAAAGTTCTCCATGCCAACATACACAGAGAAGCCTGGGGGCAGCTGTTCACCCGCTTCATTAACATAAAAGCCAGTGGTCATATCCGGACGAATAATCTCGCCAGTCTGGTTATTGATCAGAGTATGATCGTCACCTTCGCGGTATAGCGGCGTCATCACACCGAACTCGCGCAGAGAGGTCATCACCAGACGGCTGCCGTCATCCATGGTCACGGTGACCATGCCCAGCGCGGAACGCTGTTTGATCACATCCCGCATGGAGAGCTTTTTGCCAGCAGCGGCATTGCCGGCAGTAGCAGAAACTTCTGTCGCCTGTTCCGCAGGAACAAAAGACGATGTCGTATAAATAGCCTGTTTATTACTCTTGTCGGTCAGCACCAGCTGATAGTTGTCATCGTTCTGGTACAAAGCCAGACCAAAGGCAACTTCGCTATCTCTGACCTGCTGCTCAAGATGGATTTCCTTAACCCGTTCGAGGGTCAGGATGTTGGCAGAGCCATAGTTGGTGAAGGCGATGTTAAATGTGTACAGCAGCGGAAAAATAATAAACAGGATAATCCCCAGCAGGCAGGGATAGACATACCGGTAGCTGTAAGCCTTCTGGCTGGTAAAAATCCAGGTACCCAGTCCGGTAAGAACCAGCAGGGTCAGGGCAAACAGGATTTCGCCCTGGGCATACATGCCGGCGATAATATAAAGAAGGGCAGTGTCAATCAGAGCAACAAGCGCCCACTTCAGCCCATTGCCGGACAGCAATCCTTTAGCATCGGCAGGTGTGGTCATGGTATCTCTCCGGGAGGGGCAGTCTGGGGCGAACATGCCTGCGAATGCAGGCATGTTCTTTTTCGGGTCTGTTTAGTTACGGATAATCTTGGCGGCGTTATCCAGAGCGGCGTCAACAGACTCCTGACCAGTAGTGATGTTGGTCAGGGCAGACTGCATGGAGGACCAGAACTTGCCCATTTCAGGCACGTTTGGCATCAGCAGGCCGTTCATTACGTTGTCGTAAGTCGCAGCAATACGCGCATCAGCAGACAGCTGCTTCATGTATTCCTTGTGCGCAACAGCACCCAGCGGCTTGTCCTTGTTCAGGGTTTCCAGACCTTCCTGGCTCAGCAGGTAGTTCTCGATAAACTCCTTAACCACTTCCTTGTTCGGGGAAGCGTTGTTCACGGCAGCAGCCCAAACACCAACGAATGCGCGGGAGCGGGAACCATCGATAGAAGGCAGCGGTGCCACACCGTAGTTAATGCCACTCTTCTCCAGGTTGGCCCAGGCCCATGGGCCGGAGATCATCATGGCGGTTTCGCCCTTGTTGAAGCTGGATTCCATCACGCCGTAATCCACGCCGCGAGGCATCACACCGCCTTCAATGATCTTGGCCAGCATACCGGCACCTTTACGGGCACCTTCGCTGTTTACACCCACATCTTTCACGTCGTAACCAGCCGGGGTTTCCTTAAAGACGTAACCGCCGTTGGAAGCCAGCATTGGCATGGTGAAGTAAGGCTGAACCTGGTCAAACATCAGGGTGGTGATGTTTTTCTTTTCCAGTTCTTTCTTGAGATCAAACATCTCTTCGTAGGAAGCCGGAGCCGTCTTGATAATGTCTTTGTTGTAGATCAGGCTGATCGCTTCCATGGCAACCGGGTAGCCATAGATATTGCCGTTGGCGGAAGTCGCCTGCCAGCCTTTGGCTTCAATGGCATTCTTGGTCGCGTCGGATGGAACAACCGGAGCCAGCAGGCCGGATTGTGCCCACTCACCAAAGCGGTCGTGTGCCCACATAACAATGTCAGGGCCTTTACCAGTTGCAGCAGCTTGCTGGAACTTGTCGGTCAGGTTCTCAGGGATTTCAACCTTAACCTTGATGCCCATTTCTTCTTCAAAACGCTTACCAACAACTTCCATACCGTTGTAGGCCTTGTCACCACCAATCCAGATAGTGATCTCGTCGTCGGAGAAAGCGAAAGCAGAATTCGCACCCAGGGAAAGCGCCAGAGCTGAAGCTACGGCAGCAGCAACTGCTTTTTTAATCATTTTGGCTCCATGTAACCCACTGCGGAGAGGGGTAAGACATTGCTATTGGTAGATGAGATCCGGCGAATGTTCAGTTCTGTCCAAAACTGCTGTTCAAGGCGTCGATACCCCGCCTTGAACAGCGCACGCTCAAGTTCCATTCACCAGAAATTGCCGGCGTATAATCCGTTAACAGTTGCCTGAAAAAAATAGTAAAACGTTTACAGAATAAGGGGTTTTACAGGCATCAAATCGTAGAATGACCTAGGTCAAATAATGGGCGTCTTCTAATGGAAAACGCCCTCTCAGATAGCGGTAATTAATCAACAAATCAGGCGGGTGGTCTGACCGGGACGAAGGATGACATCAAGATAACT
The DNA here is from genome assembly GCF_900174585.1 of Parendozoicomonas haliclonae. Taxonomy (GTDB): domain Bacteria; phylum Pseudomonadota; class Gammaproteobacteria; order Pseudomonadales; family Endozoicomonadaceae; genus Sansalvadorimonas; species Sansalvadorimonas haliclonae. The sequence goes on from NZ_FWPT01000003.1 coordinate 512,509, forward strand.
CCCTCTCGGAGCTTCTTTTTTAATGGCATCCATAACCAGGGCTGTCGCCTGGGCAGCAATCCCTTCTATATCCTGACGAATCGTGGTCAGGGAGTGGTAGCGATCATCATCAATGCCATCGTAGCCAACCACCTGCACATCCTCAGGGACTTTACGCCCCGTGTCGGCCAATGCCATGGAGATACCGGCGGCGACAATATCCGAGAAGGCAACGAATGCATCCGGACGCAGACCAGACTCCAACAGACCACGAATACGACGGTAACTGTCCAAGGCTGGAAGCCCGGTATCCGTCACAATTTCAATGGCTTCTGATGGAATAAGACCAGCGTCGTGCATAGCTTCACGGTAACCCTGGTAACGCAGAGCAGAAACTTCATGATCACTGTGCAGGCACACGTAATAAATGGTACGACAGCCGTTATCCAGCAGGTGACGGGTTGAGAGGTAGCCGCCCTGATGATCATTGGAGGCCACCCAGTAGCCATCTTTCTGCACATCACCAATAGCGACAAACGGTTCTTCCTGACTCATCACTTCCTGATAGCGTGCATCACTGTAATGCAGGCCGATCCCAACATAGGCACGGGCTGCGGTCAGCAGCTCGCCATCCGGGCTGAACTGGGCACGCTTGACCCGGTAGCCCTGCTTCTGCAGTTCTCCTTTCAGAACCTCATAAACCTTGAGCGCAAAGGGTGAGATGGTTCCAAGATCCATACCCAATATCACAGCGACAACAAAGTCATCCATACCATGGAGCTGTCGGGCCATATAGTTGGGCTGGTAATTCAATTCGGCAGCCGCCTGCAGCACTTTTTCACGGGTGCTTTCAGCAACATATTTTCCACCATTCAGCACGCGACTGACTGTAGCAATCGACAGTCCTGCCTGTGCAGCGACCTGGAGGATGGTCGACTGGCCGGCACTTTTCCGTTTGGACATGGTACTTGTAAGGACGACTTGAGGGGTGACGTTCGGCACACAAAAACCGGGATAAAGACTCACGCACACATTTAATCTTTTCCCACAGAAAAACAACGGTTTATATCAATGTTTATGTATGTTTTTACGCAAAAAATTAAGCACACCCTCTAAAAACCTTTTCAGATTGATTTTGTTTGGGTTCGATCAAAAAATCCCTTCCGCCACGTTACATGGCCTGCTGACAAATTCTGCGTTTGTTTATGGATTGTGATTGGTGCTGCAAACGCATAGAGAATACAAAAGCCGGCTGGGCAACTACACAACACTGACATAAAGGAATTTCACCTTGTCCAAGACCATGCGTATCCTGCCTCTGGCCGGTGCAATCTCAGCAATCGTTTTCTCCGCAGCCGCTTCTGCTGCCACTGTTGATTTCCATGGCTATGTTCGTTCCGGTGTTGGCGCCTCTTCCGAAGGCGGTGACCAGGAAGCTTTCCAGGCGGTGGGATCTGGTTCCAAATATCGTCTGGGTAACGAAACCGAGACCTATGGCGAAATCAAGCTGGGCTCCGAGCTGTACAACAAGGACGGCGTCTCTTTCTATCTGGACAGCAATATGGCGTTCAGCGTAGACCAGGCCAATGACTGGGAAGGTACTGACCCGGCATTCCGTGAATTTAACGTAAAAGCCAAAGGCGTTCTGCCTTTTGCACCGGAAGCTACCCTGTGGGCCGGTAAGCGCTTCTACAAGCGTCACGATATTCACCTGATCGACTTCTACTACTGGAACATGTCTGGCCCAGGTGCCGGTATCGAAGGTATTGATATGGGCTTCGCTGATTTGAGCGTGGCGTGGGTCAAGAATGGTGCTGAGCTGGATTACTACGAGACAGCAAATGACGCCATCAACAAGCGTGATGCCAAGCAGTACAAACTTGACCAGAACATTCTGGACATCCGTCTGGAAAATATCGAAGTCAGCGAAAATGGCTCCCTGACTCTGGGTCTGGATTATGCCCGCGGCAATGCTGTTAAAAACCTGGATGGCTTCTATCACCAGTATAAAGTTCATACAACTGGTCCAGATAAAGGCAAATTGGTTGTCGAAAATGGCAAATATGTAGATGAAGCCAAAGCCTTTGCTGTTGATGCTGACGATATGGACAAAGACGGTTACATGCTGACCGTTGAACATACCCAGAACAACTTCTTTGGTGGCTTTAACAAGTTTGTTGTTCAGTACGCTACCGATGCCATGACCGCTTCCGGTATGGGTACTAATGGTCAGGGCTTCAGCAAGGTTGATGAAACTAACCTAGATGGCGACAAGTTCCTGCGTGTTATGGACCACGGTGTTGTCGCTCTGGGTGACAATGTTGAAATGCAGTACGTAGCTGGCTTCAACAAGATGTCCTTCGATGCGGCTAACAAGAAAGACCAAACCTGGATAACCATGGGTGTACGCCCGGTTTACTTCTGGAACGATACTATGAGTTCCGCAATTGAACTCGGCCATGATCGTGTATCCAACGCTATTGATGGCGACAAGGATTCCAAGCTGTCCAAGGTTACCTTTGCTCAGCAGTGGTCTGCAGGTCGCAGCTACTGGGCACGTCCTCAGATCCGTGCATTCGTTACCTATGCTGACTGGAACGAAGATTCCAAAGGCAAAATTGGTGGCGAAGCCTTTGTCGACGAAACCAGCGGCTTCACCTACGGCGTTCAAATGGAAGCCTGGTGGTAAGACTCTAGTCCTTTGAGTGTGTGTGGACCGGTGCCTCAGGGCACCGGTTTTTCTTTGCTGGCTCTTTGCCTTTTATTTCCAGAGCATTCCCAGACTAAAAAGCCTATCGTGTGACCCGTATCACCAAAATCATCAGATGCGGAATCTACTGACTATTTCCAGAAAAAACGAAAGATAAGAATACCTACCCGAGTAGCGATTCGCTGCATTGGCTCGCCTGTAGAAGTCACCCATCAGGCGCTGCACAACAAAAATACCGAAAGCCCAACTATCGATATCACTACATCAGGGACTAATGATGGCTTCAGTGTTGTCTATGATTCTTGCGGGGGGCGAAGGAACTCGCCTGTCTCCTCTGACCGGCAAGCGCGCTAAACCGGCAGTCCCCTTTGGGGGGCAATATCGCATTATTGACTTTGTGCTCAGCAATTTTGTGAATTCCGATCTGCACAAGATCTACCTCCTCACCCAATTCAAATCCCACTCCCTGAATAAACACCTGCAGCGCTGCTGGCGTATTGCCGGGTTGGCCGACAAATTTATCGACACCCTGCCCGCCCAGATGAATACCGGTAACCACTGGTATCGGGGCACAGCTGATGCGATTTACCAGAACCTGAACCAGATCGAATCCGACAACCCGGATCTGGTCTGTATCTTTGGCGGTGATCATATCTACACCATGAATGTCCGGGATATGCTCAATTATCACGAACAGCACAATGCAGATCTGACAGTCGCGGCCATTCCGGTTCCCAAAGAACAGGCTCATCACTTCGGTATTATCGAAATTGATGAACATCATCGTATGACCGGTTTTGTCGAGAAGCCGAAAGGTGAAGTGAAAACCATTCCTGGCCGGCCGGATTATGTTCTGGCCTCCATGGGTAATTATATTTTTGCCCGCGAATGCCTGATTAGGGAGCTTGAGGATGACCATGCCAATGAAGAGTCAGACCATGACTTTGGCAAAAACATCATTCCGAATCTCTTCCCGCGCGCCAAAGTGATAGTTTATGACTTTTCCGACAACACCGTACCCGGAGTTTCCAACAGTAATTACTGGCGTGATGTGGGAACACTGGAATCCTATTGGGAAGCCAATATGGATCTGCTCTCCGATGAGCCGACCGTTGCCCTGAACAATCTGGAATGGCCAATCAACACCTACATTCCTCCCTTCCCACCAGCCAAGCTGTCGTACAAAAAGGGCGCGCGCAACGGCCAGATCAATAACTCCATGATCGGTATCGGCTGTGAAATTCAAGACTGTGTGATTGACCACAGCATCCTCGGCTACAACATTCAGGTCGGGAAGGATTCCCAGATCGTCGATTCCATTATTTTGCCCAACAGCAAGATCGGCGCCGGGGTAGTGCTGAACCGGGTGATTGTGGATAAACGTGCCGAAATTGCCCCGGGAACAAAGATTGGTGTGAACCCGGAAGAAGACCGCAAGCTTTATCATGTTTCTGACACTGGTCTGATTGTTATCCCGCGAGGTGCCAGGGTTGGCTTCTGATCTGAAAATTCTGTTTGCGGTGTCTGAACTGGCAGGAATTGTAAAAACCGGCGGACTCGCTGATGTGGCGGCCGCCCTTGGACCATGGATGCGTAACAAAGGGCATGATGTACGTGTGATCATGCCAGCTTACCGCAAGGCCTTGAATATCCTGCCTACAGAGGTTGTGGGGGTTGGCGAGGTGTTGATGAATGGCAGCCCCCGCGGATTTGCTATTCGGCAGGGGTGCTTCAACGGTGTACCGGTTTACCTGATTGAACACCATCACTACTTTGACCGTGAGGATCTCTACACCAGTTATGGTGAAGGTTTCGCGGACAACACCGAGCGCTTTGCGTTCTTTTGTCTGGCCGCTCTGCAGGCCTGCCAGGTTCTTGGCTTCCAGCCTGATATCATCCATGGACACGACTGGCCTTCCGCACTGTTGCCGTTCTATCTGAAAACCCATGAACAACATAATCCGTTCTTCCGGCAAACCCGTTCCGTACTGACCATTCATAATGGTGCCTACCAACAACATACCGATAGCAGCCTGTTGCCACTGCTCGGTATTGAGCCGCACTGGTTTACTTCGGAGCATTTTGAAGACCATGGTCGTATTAACCTGCTCAAAGGCGGGATTCTGTTTGCCGATAAGATCACCACGGTCAGCCCACATTATGCCGAGGAGTTACAGACGGAACTTGGCTCTCATGGGCTGGTACAGACCATACGTCGGCGTGCGGATGATTTTCACGGCATACTCAACGGGTGTGACTATCAGGAATGGAATCCTGAAACCGATCCGCTGCTGCCAGCCAATTACTCACTGGATAACCTGACAGGAAAACAGATCTGTAAAAGTTTCCTGCAGGAGCGAGCTGGTCTGGCCGCCCGGGCAGATATTCCTCTGTATGGGCTGGTGAGCCGTTTAACCGAACAGAAAGGCTTTGCTTATCTGATACCGGCTCTACGGCAGTTTCTGCAGCAGGATGTTCAGGTGGTTCTGCAGGCTTCTGGCGATCCGGAGCTGGCCGCAGAGTTACGCCGTCTGGCAGAAGCCTTCCCGGATAAATGCCGGTTTGTGGAAGCCTATGACAACAGTCTGGCTCATCAGATTGAAGCTGGGGCTGACTTTTTCCTGATGCCGTCCCTGTTTGAACCCTGTGGCCTGAACCAGATGTACAGCATGAAATACGGCACCCTGCCGATTGTTCGTGCGGTCGGTGGTCTGGTGGATACGGTTCGGGGTTACAGCCACCAAGAGACACCTTCAGAAGCAACCGGTTTTGTCTTTGATGCACCCGACAGTCAGGTTCTTAACCAGTGCCTGCAGGAAAGTCTTGCCATCTTCCACCAGCCGGACGTTATGAAGGTATTGGTTACCAATGCCATGCAAGAGTCGTTTAGCTGGGAACAGTCAACGGAAGACTATCTCGGGGTTTACCGGATGGCTCTTGATCGAGCCCTGGAAAAGTAACTCATCCGTTACCCGGTAGAGAGTTCTGTCTCTGCCGGGTAACAGCGCTGAAGGTGTAAACGTTTTCCCGACAAAACCCTTTTATCCGGCGCAGTAAACAGAATATAAGACTGTGATTTTCAAGCTCTTACGCTTCCCATAACGCAAACCACGGATTAACGATTCTTTCGTACGGTACAATGCCATGAGCCCCGTCCCCGATGTTTCCATCGCAACCTCCAACCTGAACTCGGTTATGCTCTCCGACCCGTTCAGCAGTATTGGCCTTCATGTACCAAACTCCGGCAAAGGTCTTGTTCTCCGAGTCTGGCAACCGGATGCCGAAAGTGTGGAAGCTATTCTCCAGCCGCAAAACAAATCCCTCGGGATGTTGAAGGCCGTTGCCGACGGTATGTTTGAGCTGGCGATGCCGCGCAGAAAAAAGCCTTTCAATTACTCTCTGAAAGTGATCGACAAGAGCGGACACGCCTACGAGTACTTTGACCCCTACCAGTTTGGGGAATATGTGCTTTGCCAGAATGACATTGAGCCGCACCGACTGTATCAGCATCTGGGTGCCCTTCCCCTTGAACATGCATTGAATAACAAGGTATCGGTCAAAGGGACGCTGTTTAAGGTCTATGCGCCCCACGCCCGCTCCGTCAGCGTAATTGGGGATTTCAACAGCTGGGATGGCCGCCGCCACCCAATGGCCAGCTCCGATGACGGTATCTGGCGACTGTTTGTACCCGGCATTGAAAACAATGCTCTCTATAAGTTCGAGATTCATGATCAGCAGGGCAAGTTGCTGCCGGCCAAGGCCGATCCGTTCGGTCGCAAGCATGAACAGTGGCCAGGGCTGGCGTCTATTGTGCAGGCCGACAGTTCCTTTGTCTGGTCCGACAGTGACTGGCTGGCCAGCCGGGAAACCAATAAACAGAAACCCATGTCCGTTTATGAACTGCATGCGGGCTCCTGGAAGAAAAACGACCAGGGTGAGTATCTGGGCTATCGGGATCTGGCCGACACGCTGATTCCCTACATCAAAGAGCTTGGCTTTACCCATATTGAACTGCTGCCGGTCTCGGAGCATCCGCTGTTTGAATCCTGGGGCTACCAGCCTGTTGGACTGTTCGCGCCAACCAGCCGCTACGGTTCACCGGATGACTTTAAATATCTGGTCGACCAGTGTCATAAGAACAATATTGGGGTGATTGTGGACTGGGTTCCGGCTCACTTCCCGGCCGACGACCACGGTTTGTATCGTTTCGATGGCACAGCGATTTACGAATATGAAGATACCCGCCGCGGCTGGCATCCGGACTGGAAGTCTTGGGTGTATAACTATGGCTCACCATGGGTGCAGGATTTCCTGATCAGCAGTGCGCTGTTCTGGCTGGATGAATTCCATGTGGACGGTCTGCGGGTCGATGCCGTGGCCTCCATGTTGTATCTGGATTATTCCCGCAAATATGGCGAATGGGCTCCCAACGTTCATGGGGGCAATGAACACCTCGAAGCCGTTGAGCTGCTGAAGCGACTCAACACAGAAGTGCATCATCACTTCCCGGGCTGTATGACCATTGCCGAAGAGTCCACCAGCTGGCCAGGTGTTTCCCGTCCGGTTAACCATCAGGGCCTCGGCTTTGACTACAAGTGGAACATGGGCTGGATGCATGACTCTTTGGCTTATATGAAGCACGACCCAGTGCATCGCAAGTATCACCACAATGAAATCACTTTCAGCATGGTGTACGCCTACAACGAAGATTTCATTCTGCCTCTGTCCCACGATGAAGTAGTACATGGCAAGGGTACGCTACTCACCCGTATGCCGGGTGATGACTGGCAACGGTTTGCCAACCTGCGGGCTTATCTGGGTTTTATGTTCGGCCATCCAGGCAAGAAGCTGCTGTTTATGGGCGCCGAGCTTGGCACTCATAAGGAGTGGAACCTGGCGCAACCGCTGGATTGGGAACTGCTGAATAATCCATTGAACGCCGGTATCCAGACGCTGGTCAAAGATCTGAATGGTATTTATCAGAGCCACCCGGCTCTCTATGAGCTGGAATATGACCGTCAGGGCTTTAAATGGATGATCCTGGATGATCACGACCAGAGCGTGTTGGCATTCTGTCGTATGGATAAAGAAGGCCGTCCGGTTCTGGTGATCAGTAATATGACTCCCGCCGTACGCCATAATTACCATATCGGAGCGCCATGGGCCGGCCAGTGGCAGGAAATTCTCAATACGGATGCCGCAGCCTATAGTGGCAGCAACATCATCAATCCACAGCTGGAAACGCACCCTGAAGAACTGCACGGTGAACAGCAGAGTCTGGTGGTATCTCTGCCACCTCTGGCCACGATTATGCTAACGCCTTCTGTCTGACATTTGTGTTGTCTGTCCAATGCCCGCACCTGCGGGCATTTTTGTATCTGAATGCTGTAATGTTCCGGCAGGCCAATCATTTTGGTCATCCCGGTAAATGATCCGGACACAGGGTTGTGGTTATGCTGTAAACGTTACCCAACTACAGGACATCACCATGCTGACAGAAATGCTGAAGCCATTTGCAGAAGAAAAAATAGCCTTTGTAAAACGCACCGGTCTTCAGCTGGTTCATGCCGAGTCCGGTTATGTGAAGTGCCTGATGCCGGAGCAGGGGAATGAAAACCATATCGGTACCATGTATGCCGGTGCCATGTTCACCCTGGCGGAAATACCCGGTGGCATTATGTGTCTGTCCAGCTTTGAACAGGGGCGTTTCTTTCCTCTGCTGAAAAATATGTCAGTGAAGTTTGTAAAGCTGGCTAAAGGCGATATCACCTTTGAAACCCGTCTTTCTGCGGAAGAGATTGCCAAAGTCTCGGAAGAAGCCGCCAGAGAAGGTAAGGCTGACTTCTTCCTGAAAGGAGAGCTGCTGGATGGAGACGGTGAAGTCGTGGCGGTATCCGAAGGTCATTATCAGATACGCGCCATCGGCAAATAAGTGCAATCGCCTTGAATCAAGGCAACTCAGTACCACGAGCCGTGACATAGAGTTGATACCACTGTTCACGGCTCAGCTGAACCCGGGTTGCCTGAGCACAGGCCTGAATACGCTCCGGGCTGGTAGTACCGATCACCGGTTGAATCCCCGCTGGGTGACGCATCAACCAGGCCAGAACAATCGCCTCCGGAGCCACGGATAACTCTTCAGCCATGGACGACACCAATCGTGCTGTATGCTGAACCGCCTCTGGCTGACCATCAAGGCTACGGCCTGTGAATACGCCCTGACTCAAACATCCCCAGGCCTGCAGCTGCACATGGTTGCTACGGCAATACTCCAACAGCCCACTGGCAAAGTGGTTACCCTCCTGCTGTCCGGTATTTACCTGCACACCGTTATTCAACCAGTCCAATTTGGTCAGGCTCATTTCCATCTGGTTGACGACCAAAGGCTGATCAAGACTCGCCTGCAAAAGAGCAATCTGATGCTGATCCATATTGGAGACTCCGAAGTGCCTTACCATGCCACGGGAGCGCAACACCTCAAAGGCTGCAGCTACCTCATCCGGTTCCATCAGAGGATCCGGGCGATGCAGCAGCAAAATATCTAGGTAGTCGGTCTGTAAACGTTTCAGAGAGTTTTCCACACTGGTCAGAATCCACTCTCGGGAAAAGTCATAACGCTTTGGACCGTGCCCATCGGCAAACCGGATGCCGCATTTACTCTGCAGGATTAACTGTTCACGCAAGCCCGGACGCTCTTGCAAAACCTGCCCAAAAACTTGTTCTGCCTTGCCTAGTGTATAGATATCGGCATGATCAAATAATGTGATACTGTCGTTTAGAGCAGCATCCACAACCGCATGTGCCTGCAATACGTGATCTCGGGTGACGGGAGCATGATCCCAACCACCGCCCAGGCCCATACATCCATAAACAATGGGGCTGATCGCAGGAAAAGTTTGTGACAAGGGGCCGTTCATGGAGAGTTCCCGAATAAAAGCAACTGGATGTGGAGCATTTTAACGATCGCGGGCCATTTTGCTGGTGTAATCGTTTACACGGCCAGTCCCCCTTCTCAGCCGAAAACTTCCGAAGAATAATGCAATCACATTCCACGGTTCGTGATGGTATTGGCGTTTCTCTCCTGACCTACCGCCTGCAGTCATCACGAGTACTGTATTTTCTGAATAGAGATCAGAGATAGTGAGCGAATTAAAACCGACCAAGATCAGCGCGGACCAACTATCCAACAATATCCTCAAACATCTGACCCGCTCCCTGGGCATCACCGAGTCAGAAGCAACCGCCAAGGATTACTGGGAAGCCCTGAACCTGACAGTGCGGGATCTGGGTATGGACCGTATCCGTGCCACCCGTCAGCAAGAGAGAAAAGCCAAAGCCCGTCGTGTTTATTACCTTTCCTTGGAGTTCCTGATCGGCCGCACCCTGGGTAACAACCTGCAGAACATGGATATCTACAGCCAGGCTGAAGATGCTCTGCGCAAGTTTGGTGTCAATCTGGCAGACGTTCTGGAGCAGGAAGTTGACCCGGCTCTGGGCAATGGCGGTCTGGGACGCCTTGCCGCCTGCTTTATGGACTCCCTGGCCACTCTGGACAAACCGGCTATTGGTTACGGCATCAACTACCGTTTCGGTCTGTTCCGTCAGTCCTTCAAGCACGGCCAGCAGATTGAGAAGCCAGACCAGTGGCGTGAAGACAGCAACAGCTGGGGCAAGTGCCGCATCAAGCGCAAAATCCTGATCCGTCTGTACGGTGAAGTGAACAACGTTGATGGCAAAGCGGTCTGGGAAAACACTGAAAATCTGGCCGGTATCCCATGGGATATGCCGGTGACCGGCTATGAGTCCAATACCGTCAACACTCTGCGCCTGTGGGAAAGCCGTGCCGAGGAAGGCTTTGACCTGTCCAACTTTGATAAGGGCCAGTATCTCTCCGCCAGCAAGAGCGAAATCAAGGCTGAGAGCATCAGCCAGGTGCTCTACCCGAATGATGAGCACGAGAAGGGTAAAGAGCTGCGCCTGATTCAGCAGTACTTCTTTGTCGCCTGTTCACTGGCGGATATTATCGATCGCCATAATCGTGAGAATAAAGATGGCTGGGCCAGCTTCGCGGACAAGGTTGCCATTCAGCTGAACGACACCCATCCGGCTATCGCCATTCCAGAGCTGATGCGCATCCTGATGGATGAGCATGACTTCATCTTTGAAGATGCTCTGGCTCTGTGTCGTAAGGTCTTTGCCTATACCAACCACACCCTGCTGCCGGAAGCCCTTGAGCGCTGGCCACAGAGTCTGATTAACCGGGTTCTGCCACGTCACCTGCAGATCATCCATATGATCAACCACCACTTCCTGACCAAAGAGGTCGAGAACAAGTGGCCGGGGGACAACATGATGAAGCGTCGTCTTTCTATTGTTCAGGAGCCGGAAAGTCACGATCAGGAACCGATGATCCGTATGGCCTTCTTGTCAGTGATTGGCAGCCATAAGGTGAACGGTGTTGCCGCCCTGCACTCCCAGCTGGTGAAGAAGAACCTGTTCCCGGGCTTTAACACTCTGTGGCCGGACAAGATTGTCAATGTCACCAACGGGGTGACGCCTCGCCGCTGGCTGGCCTACTGCAACCCGAAACTGGCAGAGTTGATCGACAGCACCATCGGCACCGAATGGCGTAAGGAGCTGAGCCAACTCGACCAACTGCATGCCTATGCTGATGACCCGGCCTTCCAGAAAGCCTTTGCCGACATCAAGCATGAAAACAAGGAAGTGCTGGCGAAAATTATTGAAGAAGAGTGTGGCGTTAAGGTTTCAGCTGACGCACTCTTCGACATTCAGATCAAACGTCTGCATGAGTACAAACGTCAGCAGCTAAACCTGCTTCATATCATGGCATTGTACCGTCGCCTGCTGTCTAATCCTGAGCTGGACGTTCCGCAGAAGGTGTTTATTTTCGGCGCCAAGGCCGCACCGGGATACAAGCTGGCGAAAACAATTATTCATGCCATCAACATGCTGGGTGAGCGCATCAATAACGATCCCCGCATCAAGGACAAGCTGAAAGTTGTTTTCCTGCCGAACTACCGTGTCAGCCTGGCCGAGAAGATTATTCCGGCAGCGGATGTGTCCGAGCAGATTTCTACAGCGGGCTTTGAAGCCTCAGGCACCGGCAATATGAAGCTGGCCCTGAATGGCGCGCTGACCGTCGGCACTCTGGATGGTGCCAACGTGGAGATCGCCGAGGAGGTGGGTGAAGACAATATCTTTATCTTCGGTCTGACCGTGGATGAAGTGGCTGAGCTTCGTCATAAAGGGTATTACCCCCGTGACGTTTACAAAGCCAATGAAGAGCTGCGCAGCGTGATCGACTGGCTGGCCTCCGATGACCTCTGTCCGGAACAGCCTGGCTCCTTCCAGCCACTGGTTAAGGCATTGCTGGATCAGGGGGATTACTTCCTGACCCTGGCCGACTTTGCCGCCTATGCCGAGGCCCATAAGAAGATCGATGAGACCTGGAAGAATCCGGCACTCTGGTGGAAGAAGGCGATTATTAACTGCGCCTCTATGGGTAAGTTCTCCTCTGACCGTTCCATCAGCGATTACTGCCAGGACATCTGGAAAATGTAACTCTGTTTGATTGTCTGGAGCTGCACAAACATCACCGCCGGAGCTCCGCAGGTGATGTTTGTGCATCAGGACTTTGACCGGTGAAGTGCTCCTGATCCCGGTGATAATGAGTTTATGGAAAAGCAATCCTCTTCAGCCGCTGGTTATACTCGTGCCCGGGGGAGCATCAGCCCCCAGGGTGCCACTCTCGTAAACGACCAGCTGCGCCCCTGCTCCATTGCAGAGGCCACCGGCGTGAACTTCGCCGTCTATGCCCCCAAGGCCAAGCAGCTTATTCTGGCGCTGTTTGACCGCTCCGGGGATGAAACCCAACTCAATATGTTCAAGTCGCCACAGGGCATCTGGCACATCTACGTGTCAGGCCTGACTGCCGGACAGCTTTATGGCTTCCGGGCCGACGGGCGCTGGAAGGCACATACGACACCTCGCTTTAATGTTCACAAGCTGTTGATGGATCCCTACGCCCGAGAGATTCAGGGTGAAGTGCAATGGTGTGATCAGCTGTTTGACTACACCGTTGCTGAAGCCGAGGAAAACCAGACCTACTGGGTTCAGAACACCAGCGACAGTGCCCCGTTTATGCCCCGCAGTGTGGTGCGGGCCTCCGAGTTTGACTGGCAGGGAACAGAGAAGCCGGCCATCTCTGATCAGAACAGTGTTATCTATGAAACTCATCTGAAAGGTTTTACTCGCAATCATCCAGATATTCCTGAACAGCTACGCGGTACCTACCTTGGCATGTGTCATCCGGTGGCCATTGCTTATCTGAAAGAGTTGGGTATTACCGCAGTTGAGCTGATGCCGGTGACCTCTAAGGTCAGTGAACAGCGTCTGGCCGATCTGGGGCTGAGCAATTACTGGGGTTACAACCCGCTCTGCCTGATGGCACCGGAACCCAGTCTGGCGGTTTCCGATCCCGTCACCGAACTGAAGACACTGGTTAGAGAACTGCACCGGGCCGGTATTGAAGTGATTCTTGATGTTGTCTTTAACCACAGCTGTGAAGCCGGCCATGGTGGTCCTATTCTCAGCATGCGCGGGCTGGCAGAAAACGAGTACTACCATATCGATATTCACGATGGTCAGACCTATGCACTGAATTACAGCGGCTGCGGCAACACCATGAACTTCGACAGCCCGCAAACCTTGAAACTGACCATGGATGCCTTGCGCAGCTGGGCGGATGAGTATCAGGTGGATGGTTTCCGCTTTGATCTGGCACCGATTATGGCCCGCCAACATCGGATGTTTAATCGTCACAGCCCCTTCTTCTTTGCTATCACCCAGGACCCAGTACTTAGCCAATTGAAGATGATTGCCGAGCCCTGGGATATCGGCCCTGACGGCTACCAGCTTACTGGCTTCCCGGGAGACTGGCAGTCCTGGAATGACCGTTACCGGGATGGCTGCCGCAAGTTCTGGAATGGCTCCCCTTATCAGGAATCAGAAATGGCTGCCCGCTTCTGCGGCTCTGAAGACCTGTTCCATGAGCAGACTTATCTGGCCACGGTCAACTATATCTGCAGCCATGATGGCTTTACCCTGATGGATCTGGTGTCTTATAACGAACGCCACAATCTGGATAACCGCGAGCACAACCGGGATGGGGATTCCCATAACAACTCTTGGAACCATGGCGTTGAGGGAGAGACCAGCAATCGCAAGGTTCGGGATGCACGACTGCGTTCCCGTAAAAACCTGCTCGCGACACTGATGCTGGCCAAGGGCACACCAATGCTGATGGCCGGTGACGAGTTCAGCAACACTCAGCATGGCAATAACAATGCCTACTGCCAGGACTCTTCCTGCATTACCTGGCAGGACTGGCACTGGCAGACCGATGCAGCCAGTGACGGTGCCCGTATGCAGGCCTTTACCCGGGATATGATTGCCTTGCGTCGAAGCCGACCGCTGCTGACTGACCACAACCATCAGGCCTGCTATGAATTTTTCTCACCGGAAGGGCATTGGCTGCGTCCGGATGAGCTCTCCCATTACGGATACCCCGGCCTGCTGGTACGCATCCACAGTGATGAGGGGGACGACAGTGAAGAGCTATATGTTTTAATGAACCGCAGCTCTCAACCGATTAAAGTGCAACTTCCCAGGCACTCAAAGCCGCACCGGCGCTGGTTTGTCATGATGCGAACAGACAAGGAGCCATCCTTTGTGAATGAACCGCTTCTGCTGAATGGCTGGTACGAGGTTCCGGCCAACAGCCTGACCCTGATCCGGGAAGTTGATTGATATGAAAAGGGATTTTGAGCAAGAGATGAACAAGACCATTCCTAACGATTCAGGCAATCAGCAGAAGCTGTTTCTGGTCAGCGATATCGGCGGCACCAATGCCCGCTTCGGGCTTGTTGATGCCGAGAGTAACACCCTGCACCACATCGCTACCTACAGCGTGAAAAACTATCCGATCTTTGAAGACGCGGTGGATGCCTATCTTCAGGATCACGCTATCTCCAGTATTGCCGGTGCCTGTCTGGCGGTTGCCGGACCAGTGGCAAACAACGAAGTCAAGATGACCAACAGCAGCTGGCATATCAAAGCTTCCACCTTCTGTGAGCACTTCAACTGTGAGCATTTCTGGCTGATCAATGATTTTGTTGCCCAGTCCATGGCAGTGCCTTGCCTGGAAGAGCAGGAAATCATTGCCCTGGATGATCGTAAGAAAGACGACAATGCCCCGCTTCTTGTCCTCGGCCCAGGTACCGGTCTGGGTGCAGGCCTGCTGGTGAAAACCCCGGTTGGCTGGCAGCCTTGCCCTGGGGAAGGTGGCCATATGGACTTTGGCCCGGTTTCTGAAACGGATTTGATGGTCTGGAAATATATTAAACAGGAACATGGTCGCCTGCCATGCTGGGAAGATGTTCTCTCCGGCTATGGTCTGGAAAGCCTCTATGCAGCCCATGCGGCAGAAGCCGGCACACATGAAAAACTGGCAGCCAGTGAAGTGACGGCTAAGGCTTTGGCAGACCAGGACTCTCTGGCCTTTACCGTTGTTCAATACTTCCTGAGACAGCTAGCACGCTTTTCCAGCAATCTGGCGGCCATCACTGGTGCCAAAGGCGGGGTTTATATTGCTGGCGGTATCGTTCCGCGGGTTATTACTCTGCTGGACAGAGATGCGTTCCGCAGCATCTTTGAGCAACGCGAGAAGATTCCTGGCTATATGGAAAGCATTCCGGTATCACTTGTTGTGGCAGCTAACCCGGGCCTGACCGGTTCTGCGGCTTATCTTCACCAGCAACTCGCGCTGGCAGAAAGAGTCTGAAACGAAAATGCCCCAGGCTGTTGATAACAGTATCAACAGCCTGGGGCATTTTTATCTGGCGATTCTGGCTCAGGTCATCTTCGACAGTTCGCTAAAGTCCCGTGCGGTTTTCAAGTGCCCGGAGGCAATACAACCTTCCAGTTTACCGACCCGGCCTTCCAGCCGGTCCATGCTTCGGCTTAACTGTTTGACCGTGTGACGGGAAACCTCTTTCACTTCCGGTTCTTCAATCTCAGTCACCGTTGATTCTTCAACCTTTTTGGAGACATTGGTATCAGCATCGGTTTCAACCGTAACCTTTACCTTTTTCAGCTTCTTCTTTTTTTTCTTTTTAGAAGAGCCTTCCGTCATGCTGAGAATCACGCCAACGGCAATATAAACCACAATAAACCGAGACATGGAGAACATATAAGCGCCGGCTGCGGTAAAAATCCTCACCAGCAGAACATCAACATTCAACTTCCAGGCGATATAACTGCACACGCCCATGATGGCCGATTTTGGACGCTCCTTTTCATCCGGACGTAACGCTTCCTTTAATGCGCCCATTAAACCCGCTCCCTCCAACCTGGAACTTCAGCATCCAGAATACGTTCCAGTGTATGAACACGTTCCTGAACATGCTCAACCCGATGAACGGTTTCTTCAAACAGAACCCTGGATTCTTCATCAAGACGGCGTGAATCTCTTACTTTCATTACGTAATGAAAAATCAACCAGGGCAGAAAAAGAAACAGTGTAAGAATCGTGCTCAATGGAACTATGTCATGCAGTACCGATTCCATTTATTCCCCCCGAAACAGAAGCTGTTGCCTTTCTACTCTCTAGCTACAAACAGAACAACAGCTTTCATAATTATTATTCAATTCAGAATCCTAAACTGCACAGCTTTTTTTATCCAGCTCAGTCTAAATCCAGTTTCAGGCTTTTTCCTTCTCAGACTGTTCCTGAGCAATACCCGCTTTTAATGCTTCCAGTTCAGCATCAACAGAGGCGGTAATTTCCAGAGCGGCCAGTTCATCATTTAATGAAGCCAGACCCAGACCATCCGCTTCCAGCTTGCTGTCGAGAGCATCCAGATCCCGTTCCATCTGCTCAAACCGGGCTTCGTGACGAATCCGCTTGTCTTCACGGGTCTGCTCATGAACCTTGAGGCGGTTCTGGCTCACCTGCTTGCGCAACCGGATGGAATCCAGACGCTTGCGGGCTTCCTTCATGGTGCTCTGCAGGCGGGCGATGTCTTCATCATACTTGCCCAGCTGCGCTTCCATCTCTTCCTGGAACGCCTGCTTTTCTTCAAGGTGGGTCAGCAGCTTTTGCTTCTCGGCCAGAGCCTGACGGGCCAGATCTTCACGGTTATGCTTGAGCGCCAGAGTGGCTTTGTTGGTCCAGTCCTTGATCTGGTCTTCCAGATTCTCAATCCGGCGCTCGGACTCTTTCTTGTCTGCAATCAGCCGGGCTGCGTCGGAACGAACCTCTACCAGCGTTTCTTCCATTTCCTGCAGCATCAGCCTCGCCATCTTTTCCGGATCCTCTGCCTTATCCAGAATCGAGGTAATGTTGGCATTCAAAATATCACTCAGACGAGAAAAGATTCCCATAACACATCTCCCAGCTTTTTATTAACAGCGCTTAAATCAGTTTGTCTTCTTCGTTATTATCACCTGATTGCTCGACATACTCCCCTTCCTCCTTCTGGGGCAGCGCGTCGATAATCATGCGGAACTGCTTCGCCATTTCAGCTGGCAGCTGATCACGCACCTCTTGCTCAATGGCGGCCATTGCCTCAATTTCCATGGCGGTCAGATCCTCATCACAAGGAGATGCAGACGCGCTCATAATGCCGAAACCTAGAACTGCTGCAACTACCTTCAGAGAAATACCCATTTTCATAACCTTCCTTGTTTCACTAACCGTTGAATTTAAAGTTGGTAAATAATTTTTGTTGTTGATTAATACATATCAGCATTCGTGCCAACATTTCTGAATATAGCTAACTTTATGTTTATTAAAGATTTATTTTGAATTACTGAATAATTGATGACTGCACGCGACTGGTAAAAGAAACCAATTAGTGGTTTTATTAACCAAAACACAAGAAAACCAACCACAATGCCTACCGGTAAAAAAAACCTCATTGGTTCTTCCCCCGCTTTTCTGGAGATGCAGGAAGCGGTTTCCCAGTATGCCAGGCACCAGCGGCCGGTTTTGATTATTGGTGAACGAGGTACCGGTAAGGAAGAAATCGCCAACCGTCTGCATTTTCTCTCCCCACGCTGGCAACAGAATCTGATTAAGCTCAATTGCGCAGCCTTTAATGATGAGTTACTTGATTCGGAATTATTCGGCCATGAATCCGGTGCCTTTACCGGCGCGAGACAGACGCGCACAGGCCTGTTTGAAGAAGCCGATGGCGGCACCCTGTTTCTGGATGAGCTGGCAACTATGGGCGCACGGCTGCAGGAGAAACTGCTGCGGGTGATTGAATACGGTGAGTTCTACCGGGTCGGCAGTTCCAAGCCGATCAATGTCGATGTGCGGGTAGTCGCCGCGACCAACGAACATCTGCCTACCCTCGCCGCTCAGGGCAAGTTTCGCCATGATCTTCTGGACCGGCTGGCCTTTGATGTGATCGCTGTACCGCCTCTCAGGGCGCGCCGTGACGATATCCTTCCTCTGGCCCACCACTTTGCCATGGGCATGATCCATGAGCTGACCGATGGTTATGGGCTGGAAGATTTTGAAGGCTTTACCGATGAGGTGATTGAAACCCTCTACAGCTATCGCTGGCCGGGTAATATCCGTGAGCTGAAAAACGCGGTGGAACGGAGTGTTTGTCGCTCGGCACCGGGCGTACCTGTGGACACTCTGGTTCTCGATCCTTTCCATTCACCATGGCTGGAAGCTTTGGATCAATCTCCAACACCTGCAGCAACAGAGCAGCCTCAGGAGCCCACACAGAGCACTGCGGAAGAGATACGCATTGAGACCGTTCAGAAAGGTATCTTTGAACAGGCCATAAGCCAACTGCAGCGACAGAAAGCGGTCAGTATGAAAAAGATTCTAAAGCAGGTGGAAGAAGACCTGCTCAAAAGCGCACTGCAGGCCAGCCAGTACAATCAGAAGCGGACAGCGGATATGCTGGGGCTTAGCTACGACCAGATTCGCAGCCTGATTCGCAAGTATGCCCCGAAAAAAGAGCGCAGTGCTTAACAGAGACTCTTTCGGTAACGCAGCTCGGTCAGGCCGGAGTCTCGATAGGTTTTCTCACCACCATCACAGGCAAACCCGGCTCGCTCATAAAACCTGCGAGCCTGATGATTATCTGCCAGAACCCAGAGCGTCAGTTCGGTAAAACCCTGCGTGGCCAGCTTCTGTTCAGCCAGTGCCATAAGCCTTTGTCCAACACCTCGCCCTATGGCTTCGGGCAAAACGTAAATCGCCCAGACTTCACCGACCGTATCCTCAACATCGTCATCTCGGCTTTTGGCGAAATCAACAAAACCAACAACCTGCTCACCCTGTTCACAGACATAAGCCTCAAGGTGAGCGGTTTTCAGAAAAGCGGTTCGCCCGGCTGCACGCTTCTCAACATCGAGATTATCCAGAACCTCATCCGCCATAATGCCGCGATAGGCAAAGCGCCAGCCAGCAACCGAGATTTCAGAGATAACAAAATTATCTTCTTTGATGGCCGGGCGCAGAAACAGCTGAGTCATAACGCGTGTCAGTCCTTAACGTCGGTATAAACAACGGCTTCGATATTATTACCGTCCGGATCCAACAGGAAAGCCGCATAGTAGTTTGGGGCATAGTCTTTGCGGAACCCGGGTTTACCATTGCAGGTATACTGTCCGGCTATGCCTTGCTGATGAAAAGCATCAACCGCTGCAGGATTCTCAGCCGAGAAGGCAATATGAGCAGGGCTTGGAAGTGAGGCCTGACTATCTGGTTGTTTCTCAATCAGGAAACGCACCTTGGAATCATTAATAACCCCAAAGCCGGCAGCAAAATCATCCGACCACTTCAGCTCAATATTCAATGGAAGCAAAACCCTGGAATAGAACTGCTGACAGGCTTCGAGGTTGGTAACCTTGATTTCAAAATGATCGATCATAATTATTCTTTACTCAGGTTCTTCTTCATCAATTGACCACGTTCTTCTGTCGGCTCACCTTCCTTGTACCAGCCATTTTTCAGATAAAAGCGTTCCGCACGATCATTACCAGGTATATAGCGCAGAGAGGCATCACGGCATCCCCAACGTTTCAAGGCCTCAATCACATAGTCATGCAGCAATTGCCCAAAACCATTGCCACGGTATTCCGGAATCAGATAGAACAAATTGATATGGGCAAAAGACTCTCCTTCTGCTGTTTTTAAATCCGGCATAAATTCCAACTGCCCAATACATCTATCGCCATGCCAGACCAAAAGAAAACTCTCCGGGTTGTGCTTGGCGATCCGTTGAAACCATTTAATAGTGGCCGCCGCTGAGAAAGTTTCATCGGAACCATAACTGGCCTTCCAGGCATCACGCCGAAAAGCCAGACAGGTCTGTAGATCGGTCTCCAGATTTACGGAGCGGTAATCCAACTCATCATCTACAACATCCACGGTACATCCTTTTATTTCTGAAGCGTTATATCCTGCTTATCCCGCAGACGGTTACTGCCACGCACAACAACATCATCACCAATCGCCAGTTCACCGGTAACAATGGCAGTATTTTTATCGCCATAAACTACATTGACCGGAGTCTTCAGCACGGAAAGCTTGCCTTCATCGCCATCAACAACCCGGAACACCACATGGCCGGTTTCCCGCAAGACCAGCGCATCACGGGGCAGAACTTTTACATCATTGGGCAGAGGAACAGGAATCGCGACCTGAACCGGTGTTCCCGGCAGCCAGCTGTCGGATTCCAGATCAAGGCGAACCTCCACCAGCCGTGATTGCTTGTCCGCGCCTGCGGCCATCTGGCTGATGCTGGCAACAGCCTGCTCGTTATCATCCTTCTTAATGGTCAGGGACTGTTCGGCTTTCAAGCGGTCGGCAACATCCAGTGGTACCTGCATCCTGACTTCCAGCTCGGTGGTATTCACCAGCTGCAGCAATCGATCACCGGTGGACACATACTGCCCCGGCTGCTGATAGCGAGTGTTTACCCGACCATCAAAAGGTGCCGTTAGCCGTGTACGCTGAATACGGTCTTCCAGTCGTTCAATCTGGGTACGGGAGAAGTCCACATCAATTTCAGCCATTGCCAGATCATGGGCAGCCCGATCCAGATCAACCCGGGAGACGCTGGACTTTTTAGCCAGTGAGGAAAGACGTTTATATTCCGCAGCCAAGTAACGCTGGCTCTGTTCCGCCTTTTTCAATTCCAGCCGGCTAACCTTCAGCTCCAGCTGCAATTGCTTATCATCCTGACGAAGAATCCCATCGCCAGCCTGAACCTGCTCGCCAAAAGCTGCCAGCGAGACAATACGACCACTGGCCTCCGCGCTGATATCCACAGTCTCGCTGCTGGACACCGAGCCATTAATCCAGCTGACCGGATGCTCACTGACCGCTGAGACTTCCGTTGTGGTCACAGAGGCCGCACTGGCTGACAGACTAAAACCGGAAAGAGCCAGAAGCGTGCCGGCCAATAGTTTGAAAGATGCTCTCATTATTATTCTCTTCCCTTTATTCCTTCACTGCTGCTTTCATAGACGATGCCTCTGAGGCATTCTCAGCAGCGACGGCATAGTGTTCATAGACCCGCGCTTCAACACTCTTTGCTTTACCTAGCTGCAGCAACGCAGGTAGCAGTACCAGAGTAAACAGACTGCTTACCGTCATGCCGCCGACAATCACAGCCGCCAGTCCTCGGTAGATTTCACTACCGGTGGTCGGGCTGAGCAACAAAGGCAGCATGCCGAAAATACTGGTCAGCGTGGTCATAAAAATAGGGCGCATCCGGGTCAGCAAAGCCTCCCGCACAGCCGCACTGCGCTGCAAACCTTCACGCTCACCGACCCGGGCCTGATGCACCAACAGAATGGCGTTGTTAACCACCAGACCCAGCAAAATCACAAAGCCGATCATGGTCAACAGATCGACCGATTGTTCGCTGACCATATTAAGCAGATGGATAGCCATCAAACCGCCAACAGTCGCAAGTGGCAGAGTCAGAATAACCAGCGCTGCATCCTTGAAGGACTTAAACAGTCCCCAAAGCAGAATCAGCAGGATAAACAGCGCAAAGGCAAAGATACTCACCAGATTGGTGATCGCCTGCTTCAGACTGTCCGCATTACCGGATACACGAATCTGACCATCATCCGGCAAGAAACCACGCACACCCGGAATAATATCCTGCTCTACTTTCTCCAAAGCTGACTGCAGAGTCATATCATCCGGCAGGCTGATACTCAGAGTCAGCGTACGACGCTGGTCTACACGACGAATACTGCCTGGCCCCAGCTTTGGCTCAACCGACACCAGTTCACCCAGTGGAATCACGCCACCGGCTGGTGTCATCAAAGGAGTAGCTTCCAGCTGCTCCGGTGAGCCCAGCTCTTCGCCCTTGAGGATAATGCGCATCCGCTCATCACCATCAAAGTACTCACCCAGCTGAGTGCCTTCCCCCAAAACCCGAACCACCTGTGGCAGATCGGTCCGATACCAGCCAGCTTCTGCCAGACGGGTATCGTTAGGAATCAGCTGCAACTCTGGTGCGGTAAAGTCGAGCCCGGGACGAGGACGCACCCTTGCCCCCGGAATCTGTTCCTGGATATAGGCCATGGCCTGACCGGCAGCGGCATAGAGTTCACGCAGGTCGCCGGCCTGCAGATCCAGATCAACACCATTGTCATTGCCAAAGCCACCGAACAGGTTGCCCTGCCCGCCGAAGGCCTGCATATCCGGAATACCCTGGACAATCTCATCCATCACCAGGGATTCCAGCTCTTTTATACGACTTTGGTCAGCGGCACGAATCCCCATCGAGGCACCGCCCGGCCAGAGAATAAAATAATAATTTCTCAGCGCCGGTTCCTGCTCACCACTCATATACGGCGCCAGACGATCCACCAGTACCGGCATGATTTCTGTTTTCACAGACTCAACACTGGTTCCCGGCGTAAACCGTACCCACACATCCACAGCATCACGCTTCACCTGCGGAAGGTAATCCATCTGAGGAATAGCCGACCGGGTCAGGATAATGGGAATCCCCATAAACAGCAGAATCACCAACCAGCGGCGGCGGGTGGTTCTGGTGACGCCCATAATCAGATTGGTCAGCTTGTTCCAGGTATTCTGGTAATGATCCACAAACTGCTGATCCGGCAGCCACTTGGCAGCTGCAGTTGGCAACACCGTCATGGCGACCATCAGCGACATCGCTACCGAGGCGGCAATAGTCAAAGCCAGATCGGAGAACAGCTGCCCTTCGATATCATTCAGCAGCATGATCGGCAGGAAGATGGCGACCGTCGTTAACGTCGATGCCAGCAATGCGCTCCAGACTTTATTGGAGGCGATAACCGCGCTCTCGGCTTTGGTTTTGCTGACATCCCTTTCCCGCTGCCGCACCATACTTTCCAGCACAACAATGGCCGCATCCAGCACCATCCCCACCGAGAAGGCCAGACCGGCCAGAGAAACCAGATTCAGTGTACGTCCGGTCAGCTTGACCATACAGATAGTCAGCATCAGACAGACTGGAATCGCCATGGCAATCAACAGAGTCGCCCGCCAGCGGCGTAGGAAGAACCAGAGCACACCAATCGCCAGCAAAATACCAAAGATCAGGCTGGAGCTGACCATATTGATCGCCCGCTTGATAAAGATGGACGCATCGAACGACTGAACCAGCTTCACCCCTTCCGGAACCAGTACCGTGTCGTTAAGAATGGCGACCTGCTCTTTCACATTCAGCAGGGCTTCCAAAGCATTGGCTCCAGACTCCCGTCGCACTTCCATACCGATAGCCGGGTTGCCATTCTGGATACGCAGGGTGCGTTCCTTACCCCGGGTGATTTCAATGGAGGCAATATCCTTCAGATAAACCGGCTTGCCATCCCGCCAGGCAACCACCAACTCACCCAGCTCACTGATCTCGTACTTGCCAGCTAAACGCAGCTTGTACTCTTTACGCCCGATATTGATACTGCCGCCGGAGATATCAAATCCGGTGCTGACTCTGCGGGCCAGTTCCGGAATAGTGATTTCAAGCTCGGCGGCACGGGCCGGGTCAAAGATAATTTCCAGCTGTCGCTGACCTTCACCACGAACATCAACACCGGACACCCCCTTCACACTTTCCAGCACCGGCTTGACCCGGGTATCAATCAGCGACTGATAGTTTTTGATCGGTCGTTCATTACCAGGTAACTGTTGCAGGAAGAGGAAGGTCAGACTGTCATTGGAACCACCGCTCTCAATAAACGGACCATTAATATTATCGGGAAGACCGGACACCTGATTCATCCGGTTAATCACCTCCAACATGGTCTTTTCCATATCGGTATTGAGAGCAAACTCCATCTCAACTTCTGTCCGCCCGTTTCCGGAGCTGCTGTTCATATGTTTCAGGCCCGGCAGGCCCTTCAGTACATCTTCCAGCGGCTCGGTAATCTCCGACTCCATCTCTTCAGGCGCAGCGGCACGCCAGAACACTTCAACGGACAGGCCCGGACGATCAATATCAGGGAATAACTGTACCGGCAGCAGGCGGATACTGATCAGGCCCAGCAGAAAGACCAGAGCCAGACCAATACCTACCAACGCCGGATGATTCACAGCACTGCGGGTTAAATTCATAGTGGTGTTATCACTCCCAGTGCCCCGCAGAACGGGGCTTTATTATTCTTTGTTCTTATCTGGTTCCCACGCTCCAGCGTGGGAACCAGTTGTGTCGTCAGGAAGCCAGCTGCTCCTGTATTTCCAGCTGGTTATGCTGGGCTTCGTGCATATCCCGATACAGACCAGGCTGATTAACCAGCTGGGTATGGGTACCCCGCTGCACAATCTTGCCTTTATCCATCACCATAATCAGGTCAGCGTCTTCTATGGTGGTCAGACGGTGGGCAATAGCCAGTGTCGTCCGTCCCTGACGAAGAGAGAACAAAGCTTCCTTGATGGCCTGCTCGGTTTCACTGTCGATATTGGCTGTGGCTTCATCCAGCAGCAGGATACGTGGGTCTTGTGCCATGGTCCGGGCAAAGGAGAGCAGTTGTTTCTCGCCGGTTGACAGAGACTGACCACGCTCCCCCAGAACCTCGTCGTAGGTATCTGGCAGCTGTTCGATAAAGCGATCCGCCTGCACGCATTCTGCGGCCTGCTGAATATCGGTCTTGCACTGGCTGCTCTGGTAGAGATGAATATTCTCTGCCACCGAGCCATGGAAGATAAACGGCTCCTGGAAGACCAGCCCCAATTGCTGACGTAACTGGCTTTCACTGATGCTTGCCAGCGGCTGGCCATCAATCAGGATCTCGCCCTTCTGGTGCTGATAAAAACGCATCAGCAGATTCATCACCGAGCTCTTGCCACTGCCGGTATGTCCGACCAGGGCAATAAACTGTCCGGGTTCGGCTTTAAAGCTGATGCCATCCAGCGCCTTGTTTTTACCGTCGTACGACAGCTCAACATCACGGAACTCAATACTGCCTTCTTTAAATGGCTTGTGTTCCAGATGTTCGTAAGCCGGTTCAGGTTCTTCATCCAGAAGCTCAAACACTCGCTCGGAAGACACCACCGCCTGCTGCCAAACCTGCATCTGCATGCTGACCTGCGTCAGCGGCTCAAACATCCGGTCCAGATAGTTGATAAAGGCATAGAGCAGGCCGACTTCAACCGGTCCGACCAGTGCCGGCCCTGCAAACCCTTGAACCATGAAAGCCAGAGCGAAGGCGGAGGACATATGCACAGTCGGGCGCAGCAGCGCGTTGATCATCACCAGTCGGGTCTGTACCCGCTTGTACTTCAGATTCAGATCCTCGAACTGCTCGCTCACCCGTTTCTGCTGACGCAGAGCCTGAACAACGGCCATCCCCTGAATAGATTCATTAATTCGGGTATTGATATCACTCAACACCGCCCGCGAGGTATGGAACACCGGCTTACTGAATCGGCGATACAAATAGATGCTCAGGAACACCAGCGGCATGATCGCAACACAATACAGCGCCAGCGTCTGATCCAGCAGGAACATCGCAATCACAACACCGGTCAATGTCACCACACTACTCAGGGTTTGCGGTAAAGCCTGAACGAACAGATCACGAATGGTCTCGGTATCATTGGTCACACGCGATACCAGCCGACCGACCGGCTCACGGTCAAAGTAAGCCATAGGCAGGCGGAACAGATGATTGAACACCTGTCGGCGGATGTCGTGCACAACCGCCAGTGCCACCTTCTGGAAGGTCATGGTCTGGAACCAGGACAGCACCGCATCGATGATATACATCGTGATAAAGATACAGCCCAGAATCATCATGGCCTTATGGTCCCAATTGCCGGGCACCACATGATCATCAATAAAGGTTTTCATCACCACCGGTGCATAAAGGCCGGCACCTGTCGCCAGAAGCATCATTACCATACTGATAATGAATAGCCCCTTGTACGGCAGCCCATAACGGAGCAGACGCATAAAGCGCTGCTTTTGAGTCACTTGATTGGTCATATCATTATTTTGCATCGGAAGCCGCCCCATTAATGTGAGCGACCTGCTTCATGCCTTCCAAATCAGCCGCTTCCGGATCCAGCCCTGCGGCAATGGCATTGGCCTGCCGTTTGAAGATATTGGCGTACCATCCCTGCTGGGCGAGCAGTGCCTTATGGCTGCCCTGCTCGGTAATCTCCCCTTTATCCATAACCACAACCTGATCGGCCAGTTGTAAGTTGGTCAGACGCTGGGTAATCAGAATCAGCGTACGCGGGCGATTGCTGTTCAATAGCTGGTCGAGGATAAACGCCTCGGTTTTCATATCCAGTGAACAGAACGCGTCGTCCAGCAGCAGATAATCGGCATCGATTAACAAAGCCCGGGCAATGGTGATCCGTTGTTTCTGGCCACCAGAGAGGTTCACACCTTTTTCACCGAGCTGGGTTTCATAACCATCCTTGAAGTTCAGAATATCGTCATGAATACAGGCCAGCCTTGCAACCTCTTCGATCTCTTCCTGGGTAGCACCGGGCTTGCCGAAGGCAATATTCTCGGAAATTGAAGCCGAGAACAGGAACGGCTCCTGCGCCACCAAAGCAAAGCGGCTATGTAATGCATCCAGGCTGACACTGTCATTCCGCTGACCGCCAATCGTCACTTCCACACCTTTGGCATCGTGTTGTCTCAACAACAGACGCAGTAGCGAGGTTTTGCCGCCACCGGTACGACCACTGATACCGACAAAGCTGCCCTTGCGAATAGTGAGATCAAACTCCTTAAGTGCTGCCGTGCCACTGCCGGGATATTCAAACCCCTGGCTGACAAAACGGATATCACCATCGAGGCGCTCCTGATTATCAGCCGCGTTGTCTTTAACATCCGGCTGTTCAGCCAGCAGTTTGTTAATACGCTTCAGAGACGCACTGCCACGCTCGACAATATTGAACAGCCAGCCAAAGGCGAACATCGGCCAGATCATCATACTGAGATAAACAACAAAGGTTGTCAGTTCACCCACACTCATCGCACCGTGCTGAATACGCCAGGCCCCAAAGCCAAGGCTGCCCAACATGGAAAAGGCAACGGTCATGGAGATGGTCGGATCAAACAGAGCATCAACCCGCGCCACCTTCATATTGGTTTCGGTGACCACATTGGACTGTTTGGCAAACCTGTCCATCTGTGCCGAACCCAGATAGTGAGCCCTTACCGCACGAATGCCCGAAACCGATTCCTGCACCCTGTTGTTCAGGTTGGAAAAGGCTTCCTGGGATTCCCGAAAGCGTTTGTGCAACTGCGCCGAGTAACGGGAAATCAGAAAGGCCATCACCGGGAACGGCAACAGAGCGACAACCGTCATCTCCCAACCACACACCCAGATCATTGCCCCCACAACAGCCGTACCGGCAACCACAGAGTCCACCAGCGTCAACACGCCTTCCGCCGCACTGGCTTCCACTGAGCGAATATCATTGGTGGCATGGGCCATCAGATCACCGGTTTTATGGCGCTGGTAAAACCCGGGTGACATACGAGTCAGGTGGTGGAACAGACGCAGGCGAATCACCCGACCCAGCTCTAGCGCACCTCCAAACAACAGCAGACGCCAGCCATTACGAAGGATAAAGACCGCGACACCAACAGCCACAATCAAACCCACAGTTTCTGCCAGAATATCGCTGGTAAATGAGCCGGACTGGATAGCGTCCACCAGCTCACCGACCAGACGTGGCGGATACAGCTCGACCAGAGCGATCATCACCAGACAGACGACACAGCCAAGATAACGAAGCCAGTGCCGTTTAAAGAACCATCCCAGGTTCCAAAAGATATCCATACTCCCCCCAATTTCTGCCGCGAAAGAAAAATGACCGGCAGAAAAAACATTGAATAAAGGTTTTTTCAGAGTTCTATTGAAAGCGGTGACAGCAACCTATGGTGGGGTGCCCTTCACACAGGCTTTGTTATCAGTGAAGCTGTTCATCAGGGTTTTATCCTTCCCATCTGGTAAACACTGGCATATTCGCCATCGCGATAGGCAAAGCAGGGAATCTCACCCTCGATCTGAAAGCCAAAACGCTGATAAAGGCGAATGCCGGCTTCATTGTCGGTAAACACCGTGAGAGAAATACGTTTCAGGTTCAGCCAGTTATCCGCCAGATTAACGATTTCTGCGAGCAGCTGTTTGCCAATGCCCTGCCCCTGATAATCATCGTGAACCGCAATCATAAAATCAGCGCTGTGCTTGCGGCGGTGGCTGCCATGGACATTCAGGGCCGTTTGCCCGATGACGACACCATCACTGTTTTCAGCGACCAGCTCGATAAAGTTATCCGAGGTTCTGGAAAGTTTGGCTTCCCACTGGGCCAGCGACATTTTCGGAACAACAATGGTGCCGCTGTAAACGTTTTTACAGGAAAAGAGTTTGTGGAGGTGTGCAGCATCCCCGGGTTCACTATGCCGGATTGTAATAGTGTTTCTGGACAACCCAGTGCACACAGAGATTTCATCGTGTTGAGTGGTATTCATTATTATCGCTCACTCATCCTTCACAGAGATAAGGGTGAATATCTCTATGGGTACATCATTCTGAGAGGCAGCTTCCTGTTGGCTTGTGACCAAAACAGGAAAGACTGTGTTGTTCTTGTATCTGCTTTTTATTTTTACCAACCAAAGCAGGACTAAGTATTATTCCTTACGCGCATTACACAAACAACCGCCGCATCGGCTTTTCCTGAACATTTAAACATGTAGTCAACCTGTTCAAAGAGAAAGCTACAACCTGATACAGGTTGCCCCTGTACCCCAGCTGCCAAAACAAGATACTATCCTTGACAATGCCAAAAATGCCTTGGGGGCTTTTAAGGTCAAGGGAGATCCCCTGCCACCTTAAATAGCTCTATTAACAAATAGAAAACGAATATAAGAATGGCTATGAAAAAGGGATTGCGTCAGGTCATCGTATCCACGGTGCTGCTGGGGAGTTGTGCGGGTATTGCTATCGGTCTGGCCGGAATGTCCAAGCCCCCCGAAAAAGAGGAAGAGCCGGATAACGCGCTCTCCGTTCGCTCCGGACTCCTCACTCCGGAAAGTGTCAGCTTCTCCATCCAGAGCCAGGGCACGGTTCGACCAGCGGTTGAAACAGCCATGGTCGCCGAGGTGTCTGGTGTTGTTACCTGGATATCTCCGGTCTTTGCCAGCGGCGGTCTCTTTGATAAAAACGACATTCTCGCAACAATTGATGACAGCGATTACAAAGTTGCCCTGATCCAGGCTGAAGCGTCACTGGCTGCCAGTCAGGCCCGACTGCAAGAAGAGCGGGCTCGCTCGGAAGCAGAAGAGCAGATCTGGGTACGCAGTGGCAAGAAACTCGCAGACGCCCCCGCCCTTCTTCTCCGTAAGCCCTATATAAAGGAAGCGCAGGCCAGTATTAAAGCGGCAGAGGCTCAGCTAGCCAAAGCCCGTCGTGATCTGGAACGCACCCAGATCAAAGCGCCTTATTCCGGCATGGTTCGTGAACGCACCATCAACCCCGGTCAGTTTGTGTCCCGTGGTACTGGTGTGGGTTCCATCTTCTCGGTGACCAATGCCGAGATTCGTTTGCCATTCAAAGCGTCCGACCTCGCCCTGTTCAAATTCCCCCGCCCGGGTGAAGCCTTCGACAATGACCTGACCATCGAACTCAGCCAGAGCATTGGTGGCCAAACCATCTCCTGGTCTGCCTCTCTGAGCCGGGTAGAAGGCGTGGTGAGCGAACAAAGTCGTATGCACTATGTGATTGCAACGGTTGCCGACCCTTATGGCCTGGCCGATAACGCCGCAACTGACGAGCAGAATCTTCCCGCATTGAAGATGGGCAGTTTTGTGCAGGCCAGCCTGCAGGCCGCGCCTATGGATCAGCTGTTTAGCCTGCCCCGTGGCGTAATTTACGGCGATGGCAAGATACTGCTGATTGATGAAAACAACACGCTGCGCTTCCAGAAGATCCTGCCGCTGCATGCCAATGGCGATAATATTTACTTCCGCTTCCCACCAGCGGCAGATATCAATACTGGTGGCACCAAGGTTTCCCTGACTCCGCTTTCCAACCCTATTGAAGGAACAGAAGTCAAAGCCCTGCCATCACAGAACGCTGAAGAGGTGGCCGGAGAGCCTGTCACGGTTAACACCGCTGAAGCCGGTCAACAGGAGACGGAGGCTGTACTGTGAGTCACTCCCAACCTGAATCCGGCAGTAGCCCATCACCAACCAAACAGACAGGCATGATAGCCTGGTTTGCCAACAACTCAGTGGCAGCCAACCTGCTGATGATCCTGATCCTGTGTGCAGGGATCTTTTCTGCCTTCACCATTAAGAAGCGGATGTTCCCAGATTTTGCAGTAAACTCGGTGGTGGTATCCGTCCCTTACCCTGGCGCATCACCGGGGGATGTGGAACAGAGTGTTCTGATCAAGATTGAAGAGTCCCTTCGGGATATCACCGGTATTGAACAGGTCGTATCCCGTGCCTGGGAAGGCTATGGCCAGGTGACCGTAGAGATGGAGTCCGGTAATGATATCGACACCCTCTACGACGATGTCAAAACCAATGTTGAAGGTATCACCAACCTTCCAGACAAAGCCGAAGATCCCAAAATCTCCCGCCCCAAAAACTATCAGCAGGTGTTGTTTATCTCGCTGTTCGGGGATATCGACAATCTCTCCCTGCAACGTCAGGCACAACAGTTACAAACGGAACTGTTGACGCTGCCAGAGGTTTTGAAAACAGAGCTCATTGGCGAGAACGATTTTGAAATCTCCATTCTTGTTTCAGAGTTCGCCCTGCGGGAATACGGCCTTACCTTTGATGAAGTAGCGACCGCCCTGCGTCGCTCTTCCGTCGATATTGCAGCCGGATCCCTCAAAACCAGTGATGGTGATATCTCCGTTACCACCCGAGGTCAGGCCTACAGCGGGATCGACTTTGCCAACTTTGTGATCCGTACCCATGCCGACGGCAGTCGTCTTTTGCTTTCCGATATCGCCACCATCAAGGATGGCTTTGAGGAAAGTAACCACCTGATCCGCTTTAACGGCAAACCTTCCGTTGCAGTGAAGATTGTTTCCGAAACCGCTGGCAACGATCTGGAAACATCAGCGGCCGTTCGCAAATATCTGGAGACTTATAAAGACACCCTGCCTCAAGGGGTTGAGGCCAAAGCCTGGGCCGATGTCTCCTACTATCTGCAGGGTCGGGTCGATATGATGATGGAGAATATGTTCTACGGCGCCTTGCTGGTATTTATTCTTCTTACCCTGTTCCTGCGTATACGTGTGGCTATGTGGGTTATGGTCGGCATACCGGTGTGCTTCCTTGGGGCGCTGGCAGTTATGCCCAATGACTTTATGCCGGTCTCCATCAATATGCTCAGCCTGTTCGCCTTTATTATGGTGCTGGGGATCGTGGTGGATGATGCCATTATTATTGGCGAAAGTGTTTATACCCAGATATCCCGCCACGGCCATACTACCGAGAATGTTGTAGCCGGGGTTAAGCGAGTCGTTGTGCCTGCCACCTTCGGAGTACTCACGACCATGGCCGCGTTTATGCCGCTGCTATTAGTCGATGGGCGTGTTGAGCCGTTCTTTAACGCAATATCTCTGGTGGTTATCTTCTGCCTGATCTTCTCACTGGTGGAATCCAAGCTGATCCTTCCAGCTCACCTGGCCCATATGAAAACCCTTCCTCAGGATGATGCTTCCAAGAACTGGCTGCATCGTATTCAGGATAAGGTATCCGCCGGGCTCGAATGGTTTGTGCTGGAAGTCTATAAGCCCCTGATTCATGTCGGGCTGCGCAATCGCTACATCACCCTGAGTGCCTTCCTCGGCATCATGGTCTTGCTGTTTGGCATATTGAAAAGCCCACTCATTAACTTCTCGTTCTTTCCCGATGTCCCCAGCGATTACACCGAAGTGGAAATCGTGATGGAAGCAGGAAGCTCTATCCAGGCCCGGGATGATGCCCTGACCCGCCTTGAGCAAAGCCTGATGCGCGTGGATGCACGACACCGTGCCGAAAGTCCGGACAACGGCGGCGTCTATGAAAGCACCATGCTCTGGTCCCGGGGAGATACCGAAGGCGCTGTGATGGTTGAACTTCGCAAGGATGCCATTGATGCTCCAACCGCAGTCGAGCTGACCAAACTCTGGCGTGACGAAACCGGCATTATCCCCGGCGTAAAAGAAATCTCTTTCTCCGCCGCAGAAAATACCGGTGGCAGTAAGCCTGTGTTCTTCCGTCTCTACAGTGATAACTCGGAACAGCTGCAGATGGCTGCGGCCGATCTTGAGAAGCACCTGAACAACTATGGTGGTCTGTTTGATATTGAAAGCTCTGCCGACGACCCAACGGAAGAGCTGGTGATTGATATTCTGCCAACCGCACAGGCGCTCGGTCTGAACCTTGCCCAACTGGGCAGCCAGATTCGCCAGGGCCTGCATGGTGAAGAAGTTCAGCGTATTCAGCGCGGGCAGGAAGAAGTAAAGGTTATGCTGCGTTATCCGGAAGATGAACGCGATGACCTGACCGACCTCCAGCGTGTGCGCATCAGAACCGCCGATGGTCACGAAGTGCCATTCAGTCAGGTAGCGACCGTTGAAGAGAAACTGGGAACCAGCTACATCCGTCGTAAGGATGGCAAACGTTCACTGTCGGTCAGTGCCGATATGGACACCAAGACGATGGAAGCCTCTGCCGTTATCAAGGATGTGCGTAAGGAGTTTGGCCCGATACTGTCTGCCCGCTACCCTGCAGTCAGTTTTGATATTGGTGGTGCCAGCAAAGCGGAACAAGATTCAATCGGTCAGCTGATGTCATTGGCGGCGCTGGCTCTGCTGCTTATTTATGGCCTGATTGCGATTCCGCTGAAGTCCTATCTGCAGCCACTGGTCATTATGGGCATTATCCCGTTCGGACTGGTCGGTGCGGTGATTGGTCACCTGCTGCTGGGTCTGCAGATGAATATGATGTCGATCTTCGGACTGATTGCCCTCGCCGGGGTACTGGTGAACGACAGTCTGATTCTGATGGACTTTATCAACCAAGGGCGCAAGCAGGGAATGAGCTCGATTGAGGCATGCGCACTGGCCGGTCAGGAACGTTTCCGCGCGATTATCCTGACTTCCCTGACCACCTTCCTTGGTGTTGTTCCCATTGCAATGGAAACCAGCCTGCAGGCCGCCTTTGTTATCCCAATGGCGGTCTCTCTGGGCTTCGGCATTCTGTTTGCGACGTTTATCACCCTGATCCTGACACCAACCCTCTATCTGGTTGGTCAGGATATCAAAGCAGGTTTCCGCTGGATCTGGACGGGGAGTACCCGTAAGGCCGTTAGCGTTTAAACCTTCAAACTCTTAACCAAAAAGGCTCGGAGTCATTTTTATACAATGACTCCGACCCCTTTATTTTTGTCCAGCATATATATCCCTCAGTTCTCACCAAAATCTTTTTCGAGAGTAAATGGTACGGTTTCACACTGAGGAATGGTCACAATGTAATGGGCCTCTGGATTTGTTTCATCAGGATAGAGTCGCCCATCCACATCCAGTATGTCGGACATGGTGATAGAGATCAGAGCTTCGTTTTCCTTTTTATCACAGTAGCGCTCGGCAGAATCACGGGATTTAGACACATTGAGACTGGCCGGCAAAGTCGAGGCTTCAATGCGCTTTGCAAAGGGAGCGTACATTCGAGGTGATCTGAATATTTCTCGATACTTCTGTTCCGGCATATAGCTCTTATGTCTTGTGTAATAGGCCTCCGGATTAGCAGGCTTTCTGTACTCTGAATACCGGTCATAGACTGTCGCACAACTGTCAGGATTACCTGACACAGTGCGTTGCTCCATATTGAGGTATTTTTCTTACAGGATCTATAAAGTTTTGTGTCGTCAGTGATATTGTTATCAGACATAATTTTGCGGGTGAGCTGTTCATTACCAACAACCTGCCGTGCCAGCCACCTCAGGCTTTTCACCGGGCATTCTGGCGCGGCATCGGCTTTATGGGCGATTGGTTCTGCCGTGGCCGAGGCCGGTTTCCTAATTTGTAACTGGTACATAAATCCTTCCCCTAGCGTTAGGCCATTGTTTGTTATGAACTCTGACAGTCAGCAAAGGAATTCATTCACCGTAAAGGACCCGTCTAAGACTATTTGATCATGGGTTGTGGGCGATTAAGCTTTCGAGATAGTTTGGCGGGTAGACTTTTGTCTTATTGCGATAAAAGCAGTAGAAGACCGAAAAGGTGGCGGAATCATTTTT
Organism: Parendozoicomonas haliclonae; assembly: GCF_900174585.1. Taxonomy (GTDB): domain Bacteria; phylum Pseudomonadota; class Gammaproteobacteria; order Pseudomonadales; family Endozoicomonadaceae; genus Sansalvadorimonas; species Sansalvadorimonas haliclonae. Next base: position 547,028 of record NZ_FWPT01000003.1, read on the forward strand.
ATATAATGACTCCGTCCACTTTATTTTCATTTAGAAGATCACTCTCTCAAACAATCCTCACCGATTTTGAAATTATTCCCAAGCGCCAACTGCTGAACAAAACTCTCATCATGTGAAATGACAATCATTGCTCCCGGATAAGCCTTAAGCACATCGACCACATGACTCTTGGTTTCCAGATCAAGATTATTGGTGATCTCATCCAATATCAGCAGTCTAGGTGTTTGCGCTGCAATCAAAGCCAGTGACAGTCGGACCCGCTCACCACCTGATAACTGTGAAACTGGTTTATTGACCTGTTCATTACTACGAAACAGAAAATCATTGAGATGCTTCCTCACATCCACATGCTGCCATTCAGGCACCCTCCCGCTAACTGCTCCCAACACAGATTCATCATCCGGTAAATTGCTGTAGTGCTGATCCAGATAACCAATATGACGTGCATCAGGCACCAGCCACTCCCCCGTTCACCAAACGCTGGAGCGATCCATCAACGCTTTTATTAATGTAGATTTACCACTGCCATTATCTCCGGCAATGAGCAGTGACTCCTTGGAAGAAAGGGAGAAATTAATATTGCTAAGTAGTGGCTCTCGTTCATTATTACCACCCGTGCACTTAGTAGAGGCAATATAACCAAGAGCCCCATCACGAATATTTATGAGTATTCGGTCACCAACCCCCTCAGCAGGCAATGAAAATGTAGGGATCACCTTATCCGGAAGCTGCAGTGTCTGAAGCTGATCAACAAGCTCCTGCTTTTGCTCTCGAATCACTCGCTTCCTGTCATGCGTGACGCCAACATTATTGGTTCTTTTGACAAGGGGCCACTTTCCCTGCCGGATACTTTTTTGCCCTCGGGCCTTACTGCTTGCGGCACGCTTTTGTTCTTTCATTAGCGCGTTATGCATATCCCTTTTCTGCCGCCCTAAGCCTTCTACGGCTTGCTCTATCTCAGCGTGCCTACGCTCCCTATCCATAACAAAGTCACGATAAGATCCGTTAAATTTCATGATCTCGCCATTATCAATATGCCAAAGGGTATTAATGCAACGGTTTAAAAGTTGCTCATCATGGGAAACCACAATCACTGTACCGTAAAAGCCATCAAGCATGCGTATTAAATTGCGCCGATTCCTTTTATCCAGATGATTGGTTGGTTCATCCAGAAGAAGCACATTGGGATTACACGCCAAAGCTTCGGTTAAGTATTTATGAAACCGCTGACTGCCACTCAGGGAGTCGAAAGAAGATAGCAGCTGAGGAACATACCCGATGGTGACATCTTCAGGTATTTCCACCCTCCCAGAAGAGACAGGCTGCTGGCCACGAATCACATCCAACAGCTTCGATTTACCAGCACCATTACGACCGACAATACCAATACGCGACCCGAAACAGACTTCGGAGGTAAAGTTCTCAAAGCAGGTACGATTGGGAAAATAAAGACACAGGTCTTGAATAGATAAAGGCTTATGCAAAGTATCAATCTCTTAAGTCGAAAAAGACCAGATACACAAAACATCAGCCTTAATACATACGACTGAGTATCCTGCTTAATTATCTGGCAAGTAAGAACTTAAGAGTTATTGTTCACGATACCTTTAACCTTCTATAAAGAGCTTCCTCGAAGCTTGCGACCATCCTACCCAGAGGACTCCTATTAATCAAACCGGATGGAAGTCTTCTTTAACGGACTTATATCCATCACTCCCCATACTTACGGCGTCAATTTACAAAAACAGAACCATTAATTGTGAGTAAGCTGACTCATAAAATAACTGATCAACTGTTGTTTCAATAACGAGCATTAGACAGTTAGCTTCGATCTTTCTACACCAAGACAGTGCACCATTGGCTATCCGATCACTGTATTTATCAGGATTTAACAGCTTTTCTAACTTGGCTTGATGATTGCTCTATCTAAATCAGTGGGGATGCTCCCCATCATTAGGTTTACATGGAGAACTGTCGATATGGCCTACCTCGAGCCTTCGGAATTTGTCACCAAGCTGGTCGATTCCGGCGAACAGAAAGTATACATGTCCACACGAGATACACTTATCCGTGCCTTTATGGCTGGAGCTATCCTGGCACTGGCGGCGGTATTTGCTATTACCGTGGCGACCAAAACAGGAAGCCTTCTGGTTGGCTCTATCCTGTTTCCCGTCGGCTTTATCATGCTGTACCTGATGAAGTTCGATCTTCTGACCGGGGTTTTTACGCTGGTTCCCCTTGCTTATCTCGATAAACGACCCGGTGTTACGGCCAGTCAGGTTTTCCGTAACTGGGGTCTGGTGTTTATGGGCAACCTTGGCGGAGCTTTGAGCGTAGCTATTATGGTGTCGTTTATTCTCACTTACGGCTACCAGACCGATGGCGGCGTGATTGCTCAGAAGGTAAGCACTATCGGTGAGTCCAGAACGGTGGGTTACAGTGAACACGGCCTGGGTGGCTGGATGACGATTTTCATCCGGGGCATGTTGTGCAACTGGATGGTCTCCATGGGCGTTGTTGGAGCGATGATCTCGACTCAGGCAGCCAGCAAAATGCTGGCTATGTGGATGCCTATCATGCTGTTCTTCTTTATGGGCTTTGAACACTCCATCGTAAACATGTTCCTGTTCCCGTTCTCCATGATTATGGGCGGTGACTTTACCGTGATTGATTACATCATCTGGAATGAACTGCCGACTGTGCTGGGTAACCTGGTGGGTGGTCTGGTTCTGGTAGGACTGCCACTTTATTACACGCATGTAAGAACCAGCCCGGCCAGAAAAATCAAAACAACAGCAGCCCAGCAACTGGCCTGATCACAGCTTTAAATCTGGAGGGAAACAACACCCCGGCTTTGGCCGGGGTGTTGCTGTTATGGATAGCCTGCAAATTGAATCCGCCAGTGTCTCGGAGAGAGGCCCTAAAGCCATCAATCAGGATGCCATAGGCGCCTATCATCCCGAACCCGGCTTAATGAACAGCAAAGGTGCCGCCTATGTTATCTGTGACGGTATCAGCAGTAGTGACGTTAGCGGAGAAGCTGCACATATCGCCGTCAACAGTTTCCTGTCCGATTATTACTCAACGCCGGAATCCTGGACTGTGCGAACCAGTCTGTGGCGGGTGGCATCGGCGTTAAATCACTGGCTCTACACCTTCAGCCGCAACAGCGAGCACCGGAGTAACCGCGATAAAGGTTACGTCTGTACGTTCGCAGCTCTGGTCATCAAGGGTAACCAGGCCCATATTGCCCATGCCGGTGACTCACGGGTCTATCGAATCGATGACTCAGGTATAGAGCTGCTGACCCGTGACCATACCATCCGTATTTCCGATGAGGAGCAATATCTTGGCCGTGCATTGGGAGCCAGTGAACGGTTGGATCTCGATTACCGTTCGGTAGCGGTGCACAGAGGGGATACCTTTTTACTGACCACGGACGGTGTGCACGATGTCATTGATGATGGTGCGATGAGGGCGCTGGCCATGGCTAGGCGTGATCATTTGTCCGAACGGGTTCAGGCACTGGTTTCAGCGGCACTCGCAGCTGGCACCAAGGATAATGCGAGTGCCCAGATTGTCAGTATCCAAAGCCTGCCTGAAAAGCAGCCGGATGAGGTTGGCCGTGATCTTGTCGATTTACCCCTGCCTTACGGCCTGGCAGTGAACCAGAATTTTGAAGGTTACCGAATTTTACGACAGCTACATGCCAACGACCGAAGCCGGGTATTTTTGGCGGCTGATGAAGTCGGGCAGAAACTGGTGATCAAGCTTCCTGCATCCGATCAGAGACACAACGACACATTTGTTCAGCAAATGGCTGTTGAGGAATGGGTGGCTCGCAGGATGCATCACCCTTGTCTTATGGCGGCTTACCCGGCTGCCCAAATCAAGAAAAGCCTCTATACCTGCTTTGAATATATTGATGGGCAAACACTCAAACAGTGGCTTCTTGATAATCCGGAACCTTCACTCACTAAAGTGCGGGATCTGGTCAGGCAGATAGCCAGAGGCCTGCAGGCCTTCCATCGCATGGAGATGGTGCATCAGGATTTGCGGCCGGAGAATGTGATGGTCACCGAAGAGGGCAATATAAAAATTATCGATTTCGGTTCGACCTGGGTGCAGGGGCTGGATGAACAGAGAGCACACCCCCTTCATGCACTGCCACCAGGTTCTATGGAGTTTATGGCGCCAGAGTATCTCAGTGATGCACCGATTGAACAAACAGCCGATCTTTACTCTCTGGGTGCCATGACCTATTACCTGTTAACACACAGGCTCCCTTATGGCACAGATGTTATCAGGATGGCTCAGGAAGGTAAGGCCAATAAGCTGGTGTACCGTTCCATACGACAATTTCGACAGGATATACCTGAGTGGGTTGATGCCAGCCTCAGGAAATGCGTTCATCCCAACCCGCAGAAGCGATACAGCGAACTGTCGGAGTTTATCTTTGCATTAAACCAACCGGACAGTGGTGCCCTGAATGGTGGACATATGCCGCTTATTGAACGTGATCCCGTTCGTTTCTGGCAATCAATATCGGCGATACTATTGCTAACCCTGTTTGGAATGGTTGCGTATCTTCATTAGGCCTTCATCCCAACAGAATAATTAGAATAAAGCCGAATGGAAGCAATATTAATAAGCTTCCACCCGGGCAACATCACACTTATGAAGATTGCTTATCAACCAACCCTTCAAAGCGACTTACAAGCCCCTCAACAATCTCCAGGCTATCCAGCCAGAACTCCGGCTTACGGATATCCTTGCCAAGGTGCTTTTCCACCAGCTCTTCGGCTGTCATACGGCCAGTGTCGCGTAGCAGCTCACGGTAGGCCATGCGGAAACTATCGCCCTGCTTATCCTTCTGGGCATAAACGCCGAGACTGAAGAGATAGCCGAAAAGGTATGGGTAGTTATAGAAGCTGACATTCGCCAGCGAGAAGTGGATCTTGGCGGCCCAATACATTGAGTCATAGCCAGTGAGACTGTTCTGGTACCATTTCCTCCAACTCTGCTCCATCAGTTCACAGAGTTCACTGGCCGGTACATAACTTTGCTGCCGCTGCTCAGCCAGTCCCTTCTCAAACTCAAAGCGGGAGGGAATATTAAGCAAGAAAGCTTCTATTCGGCCTGCATCTTCCCAAGCGATAGACAATCGCGCTTCATCGTTATCCGCCTCAGTGAATAAGGCATCCCGCACCAGAGTCTCTGCAAAGATACTGGCTGTTTCACCCAGCGTAAATGGATAGGACGCCTGAATGCGCGGCAGGTCTCTCATCACCCAGTTATGCCAGGCATGACCAAGCTCATGGGCCAGTGTGATAATACTGGTGAGAGAACCGCCCCAGGTCATGAACACTCTGGGCTCGTTCACCCTCTGAAACTTTCCACAGTAGGCACCCGATCTGCGGTTACCTTCTGCACCAGCCTCAATCCAGCCTTTGCGGTACATCATTCGGACAAACTCACCCATTTCAGGATCGAAGCGGTCAAATGCACAGGCAACCAGCTCAAGCCCTTCCTCGAAGGAGTAATAACGCTGCTCAGGAAGTGCATAAACAGCACGGCAATCCTGCGGCCCTAGCTTTTCCACACCAAGCACTTTAGCCATACCGTTCAGAGCGCGATAAGCGATATCGCGCTTCTCATAAACGGTATCCATCAGAGTCGTTAATGTTTTTCTTTCAATCTGCTGCCGATGACAGGTGACGTCCAGAAAATGAATCGGCTTCTTTGTGGAACGCAGTTTGTTTTCCTGATGACGCCAGCCATTGATCGCATTAATTATGGCCGCCGCTGTTATCTCATTCTCTTTCCAGGCCTTCTGAATCCCTTGCCAGGCTTCAAGCCGTATGTGTGCATCCGGGTTATCCAGAAGATTATTAGCAGCTGCCAAACCAACCTCTTTTCCATTCACAACACACTTCAGACTTCCGGCCAGATCACTGTAGAGCTTTTGCCAGCCACTTAATCCAACGGGCTGCACAGCCGACAACGCCTCCTCAGCGGCTACCGGCAATCTCTGTTCGCCCATGATCCGCCGACGATCCAAAGCAAAGCGATAGACAGCCACCTGCTCTCTTGTCATTAAGGCATCGTAGGTTTCAGTATCCGCCTCAATAACCAGCTGCATCACAATGGCATACACCTGATCAATCTCAGCTTTCAGGGTATCGGTTTTGGCATCGAGCTTGGCAGCGTCCTTATTGGTGATATCAACACTGCTTCCACTCATCGCAAAGAAACCCATGGTAAAAATGGATTTCACCACACGATCACAAATCAATATGCACTGCTCAATCGCATCAAACTGATCTGACGTGAGTGGAGACGACAATGTTTTGGTGATCGAGGCCAGCTCAGCGGTATCGGCCTGAGCCGTTTTGATATCAGCTTCTATAGCAGGATCATCAAAGCCAGTGTAAATATGAGTGTTATTCCAGGATGGGATGGTGGTGTCAGTGACGGTAGTCATTAATTATTATTTTCTCTTACGACGGGGGAGAACTACATAGGCAGCCCGATCACTATTAAGTGACCGGACCGACTATAAAAAACAACTCAGATGAGATGCTCGTTATTTAGTAGAGCTACAAAGACCAGTGCTGGCCAGATTCAACTTGGAAACCTCGGCCATACCTTCACCCTTTTCAACCAGTTTCAAGTCGGCACCGCCTACAAACAGTCCCATTTTGATGTACTGCTCAACAAAGTAGAGTTCACCGGCCTGTGCCTGAACCTGAATGGTATTCGGAGAGAATTCAGATTCTGTTGAAACGGTGTACTCGGTATTGGCAGGAACTTCCTGATAGAAGAAGGTTCCTTTCGCAGACTCACCAATGCACAGATCGTTCAGCCAGATATCTTTCTTCAGTGCAGCACCAGCAATGGTGTCCTTTCTGAAGATATAGAATCCGGCATTTTCACCTGCGGGCTTGGTGAACTGCTTAGCCGACTCTGAAAGAGCGGAAGACTCCATCTTTACAGTGGCACAACCTGTCAGAAACGACGCCGCAATAACAACGGATACAGCTAACTTTTTCATTAATATTCCTTTACTGTTTTTATAGTTTTACTGCTTGTTACGTATCCACGTAACAACTCTCCATCTCACTTACGAGATAGCCTCCTGCTCAGCGGAAATCGCCGAGCAGGAGACTTGGAGTCTTACTGATCTTCTACCAGCGTTTCAAAGCGGCTAACCAGACCTTCAACAATCGCGATGCTGTCCAGCCAGAACTCCGGCTGACGAATATCTTTGCCGAGATGCTTCTCAACCAGCTCTTCTGCAGTCATGCGACCAGTGTCGCGCAATAGCTCACGGTAGGCACCACGGAAGTTTTCACCCAGCTTATCCTTCTGAGCGTAGATACCCAGACTGAACAGATAGCCGAACAGGTACGGGTAGTTATAGAAACCCAGTCCGGCAATAGAGAAGTGCAGCTTGGAGGCCCAGAACATTGGGTCATAACCGGTCAGGCTGTCTTCGTACCACTTCTCCCAGCTCTGCTCCATCATTGTGGAGAGTTCATCCGCCGGAATATAAGTATCACGACGCTGCTCAACCATCCGCTGCTCAAACTCAAAACGGGACGGGATATTGATCAGGAAGGCTGCAGCACCTTCCGCATCCTGCCAGGCGATATCGTAACGATCCTGATCCGACTTGGCCTTGGCAAACAGGGCATCACGCACCAGGGTTTCCGCGAAGATACTCGCAGTTTCTGCCAACGTCATCGGATAGTGAGTATTGGGTTCAGGCATATCCCGCATCACCCAGTTATGCCATGCGTGGCCCAGCTCATGGGCGAGGGTAATAACATTGCCGATGGAGCCATCCCAGGTCATAAACACCCTTGGCTCGCGCACGTTGGCAAACTCTGTACAGTAAGCGCCGGTGGAACGGCTCTCGGAAGGCAGCGCATCAATCCAGTTGTTCTTGTACATCATCTGGGCAAACTCACCCATTTCCGGATCGAACTCACTGAACGCTTCAGCGACAATCTCAATCGCCTGGTCAAACGGGTAATAGGCAGGTTCAGAACCTTCCGCCACCGGGCAAGGGGCCAGAATATCCTGCGGACCAAGACGCTCTACGCCCATACCTTTGGCCATGGTGACCAGTGCCTTCTGACCTATAGCACGCTTTTCATAGACTGTGGTCATCAGGCTGTTCAGCGTCTCCCGCTCAATACGGGACTGACGACAGCTTACATCCAGATAATGGAGATCCTGCACCTTGGAACGCAGCTTGTTCTCCTGATGACGCCAGCCATTAATCGCATTCAGGATCGCAGCCGCCGGAATTTCACCGCCCTTCCAAGCAGCCTGAATGCCTTCCCAGGCACTTAAGCGCGTTGCCGCATCAGCACCACGAACAAGATTGCTGGCTTCTGCCAGCCCCACCTCTTTACCATTCACAGTGCAACGCAAACTACCGGCCAGTTCACTGTAGAGACGACCCCAGGCTTCAAGACCATCGGGCTTAACAGCGGCCAGTACGACTTCTTCATCTGCAGAAAGGTAATGAACCCGGAACTTGCGCATGTAGGCGAAACCAAACTTCTGAGCTTCAATAGAAGAGCGGGTAAAAAGCGCATCAAAGATTTTTTCATCCGCTTGAATCAGCAGCTGATCGACCACAGTAAAGGCCTGCTCCAGTTCTGCATCAACAGAGCCCATACGTACACACAGTTTGGAAGCAGCTGCGTCCTTTACATCAACACTGGTACCACTGCTGCCATAGGTGTAAAGAGTTGCCAGCAGAATCAGGGTTTGATCATAAACAGTCAGAATCTTTTCAATCTGATCAAACTGACTTTCCTGCAAGGGCTGCTGCAAGCTTTCTGCAAGCTCAGCAATGGTTTTGGTATTGGTTTGAATTCGGGAAATATCCGCCTCAATGGCCGGATCATCAAAGTCAGAGTAAATCTTGCTGTTATCCCAGGATGGGATGCTTTTGTCGTTGGCAATACTCATAAAATCAGTCCTGTTTATAGTTATTCTCTATATGGTCCCTGCACTGCTACCTTGTTGGCTTATTGCTTTGGCAGAGCCTGACGTATCAGAAGTTCCAGCTGGTCAAAACGCTCATTAGTATTTTTTTCTAAACGGTCAAAGCGATCATCCATCTTGTCTAAACGTTTATCTATCTGGTCAAAGCGGTCATCCATTTTATCTAGACGCTGATTCATCTGGTCAAAGCGGTTATCCATCCCGTCCAGACGCTTATCCATCTGGTCAAAGCGCGCCCTGTTCTCACACTGATAATCATCAACCTTCTTATCCAATCGCCCAACAATACGCACAAGGTCTGTAACTGTAGAAGCCAATGCATCCCTCTCGGGATCAATAGGGGTAATCTTGGAAGACATTATTGCACCCTGACGTTATTGTTAAGGGCGATCAGTCTAGCAGGACTCAGGGTTGAGAGTAGAAGCACGTTATGGCGTTTCACTCCGGTCTGAAGGAGCCGATTTTGCAAACAGATTCTGCGTGGAGGCCTGTTCCAGGATCTCTTTTACAGCCTCCCAGAGCGATTCGCTGCCTGCTGAAATACGTGCCCCATTCAAGGCGAGCACTTTCTCTTCGGGAATATTGTATTTCTTCCAGGTATAACCATTGTCATTAACGTTATGGAGCAGAGGTGGAACCCGGTCTATGGCTTTGGCAAAACGGGCATCAGCGGTTTCACCTTGCTCAAATTCTTTCCAGAGAGTGAGTAATTCCTCGCCCTGCGTACCCGGAAGCAGCGCAAATAAACGCTGAATGCCTTTTAATTCAGCATCTTTAATATCTTGGGTATCGGAGTCATAAACAATCGTATCGCCGGCATCTATTTCGCCAAGATCATGAATCAGCATCATCTTCATAACCCGATGAATATCTACGGGCTCATTGGCGTAATCTTTTAATAGCAGGGCTGACAGGCACACATGCCAGCTATGTTCCGCGGAGTTTTCGTGACGTTGCAGACCAACAGGCCGGGTTTTTCTTACAACAGCTTTGAGTTGTTCGATCTCAACCATGAAATCAAGAATGGCTTTGATCTCTTGCATAAGGGCTCCAGTGAATTGAAGGGATGAAGCACACAGTTCTTGAAAACAGCAATGAGAACAGCTTTGGGGGTAAACCGCCTGCTTTGACTTAAATAGTCAAAGCAGACGGCCAGCGGCAATTAACTGCCGATATGCTTATCCAGGAAGGTCAGCATAGTGTTATAAAACTCAACAATATTTTCTTCTTTATAGAAGCCGTGAGCTTCCTTGTCTTTTACCAGCCACTCATACGGATGCCCTTTCTTATCCAGAGCATCACGTAGTGCATAGGCATGCTCGATATGGGCACGCTCATCATCCTTACCATGTACAATCAGAACAGGTGCTTTCAGCTTATCCACATGGCGAGCTGGTGACTGGGAGATCTGGCGGCTCTCGTCATTACCCAGAGTGGTATCCAGGTAAGCACCGCCCCACTTGTTCTCCTTGATATCACCTTCGTTGTAAAGCATCGGCAGGTCGTAAACACCTACGTAGCCAATGGCACACTTATAAAGGCCAGGCTCACGAATGGCACTCTGCAGGGCACTGTAGCCACCAAAGCTGGCACCGTAGATACACACACGATCTTTATCAGCTACGCCGGTCTGGATCGCATAATTAGCCGCCAAGGTAATATCGTCCTGAATGCTGGTACCCCAGTTAGTCCAACCGGCTTCTTCAAAGGATTTACCGTAGCCGGTAGAGCCTCGGAAGTTGACCTGCACAACGGCATAACCTTTACTTGCCAACATCTGCGCATCCCGGTTGTAGCCCCAGTAATCACGGGCATGGGGACCACCATGAGGCATAACCACAAGGGGCAGATTTTCAGACTTACCGTTTGGCAGGGTCAGGTATCCATTGATGGTCATGCCATCAGGAGATTTAAGACGGAAAGGTTCGCTCAGCGCAAGCTCACTGGACTTAAGCCATGGTCGTGATGACAACAAATGCTGCGCGCTCATTTTTGCGGTATCAATCAGATAGTATTCACCAGGATTTCTATCCCCTGATACGTAGGCTACAACCTGCTTACCATCTTCTGTACTGCTGGTAATCGTAACCTTGTCACCATTGAAGGAGCCAGCCAGCGCCTTATGAACCTTGGCTACGACTTTTTCATTATTAAGGAAAACATAGGTTGGGTAGTCTTCATCCATGCGTACCCCGTAGGTACCACTATCACCGGATGAAAGTACATCTGTTGGGTCAGCAATATCACTGCGATACAGTAATTCCGATTCCCCACTGGCGATGTTGTATTCATAAACGCCGCGGGTTGTGTTTTCTTCGCCCTTCAGGATGTAAACGCTTTTGCCATCATCACTAAAAGCCACAGGCTCAAATTTACCGGTTGTGTCTTCGGCAAACAGCTCCCAATCGGATTTATCATCTTTGCGGTAATATAATTTGGTTTTGTAGTCGTCCGTTAACCCTCCATAGAAACGAGGAACCCCTTCGTTATCCAGAAGAAATCCACCAGTGGCCATAGGCGCACGCTTGATACGCTTTTCTTTCCCACTAAAGACATTCAGCTTAACAATTTCAGGGAGAGCACTCCCATCACGTTCCCAGCGTTTCTTAAAAGCCAGCACATGACGATCATCATCTTTTAAGCGATCAACAAGGGAGTAAGAATAACCCGTTAAGGCTATACCACTTTTGGATCGGCTACCGGCAATGATTCGGGATTTGCTGCCATCAAAATTAATGCCATAAAGCTCACCTGTACCGACAGGCATTTCCAGAGCACCGATATCACGACCGACACTAAACAGCACGCGCTCGTTACTGATCCAATCGTAGCTCGTCGGGATACTCTTTTTAGTTGCCTTCAATATAAAGACAGGCTTTTTATCTTCAGTGCGCAAAAAGGCCAGCTTGGGAAGGCCTTCATCATTCATCAAAACAGCAAGGTGCTTGCCATCAGGAGAGATTTTAACGTTGTAGAATTCGCTGTGCTTGGCAAAGTCTTCAACACTCACCGCCATAGCGGAATTAGCCAGTAAAACCCCTGCTGAGAGAGACAGAAGTTTATTCAGGTGTCCCATTCATAATCTCCTTAATGGAATGATTACTTCCTTATTTTCTGCCATAAAAAAATTCCCCCCCCCACCCAGGTTAAACCTGATGGCAGTAGTGAGAGAGGGAATCCGGTTTGGCAGCAATTACATGAATCCAGAACGACTACTTGCTGTTAAGATCCTGCTCCAAAAAACCTATCCAGGTATTCGCCTGTCCTTTACTGCTGTCGATCTGGGCCGCCTTGCGCATAAAATTGAGAGACTTCTGTTTTTCTCCCAACTGATACCAGGCAAGACCTTCCATCACCAACATGCTGCCCTTTTGCTTGCTGGAAATATCAGCCGCAGGCTCACTGACCAGTTTGATCAGATCATCGTAGCGCTCTGCCTGAGCCAGCAAACGGGCCAGACGGACCTGAAGATCTGCAGACTCATCCATGGCCAATGCCTTGTAGAACATTTCAATGGCGCGGTCTGTTTCCCGGGCGTGTGACCAGTAGTTGGCCAGACGCTTTATATTGTCGTAGCTCGCTTCAACCACACCGCGATCCATTCCTTCCTTGTAGGCGACACCCGCCATATACGGGATACCACGGAAGGTCAGGAAGTTGGCCAGCTGGGAGTAGTCAGACTCCTTATCGAATACGCCATGGCGATAAGCGGCACGCAGCGCAGAGAGTGCGGCGGCATCTTTCTTCATGGACATATTCATGCCAGACAACTGCAGCCAGTACATCTTCTTGGCCGGATTGATCACTACCAGGGTTTCCAGCACGTCTACAGCAGAGGGATAGTCCTTCAGCTCGTAGTGTGCGGCCAGCAGCAATGAGTACCAGGCTTCAGGTGGCTTCTCGGTAGCAGCTACGGCCTTCTTGGCAGGCTCAACAACATTCTTCCACTCTTTCAAACGGGAGTAGTTGTTAGCGAGCATGATCCAGGCGCGGGCCGGAACCTCTACACCGTCATCAAGATTGGACATCCAGGTTTTGAGCGTGGAAATACTTTCTTTGTATTCCCCCTGCATCATCAGCAGCTGAGCGAGGTTGTAACGCACCTGCTGGGCAGCCGGACGATGCAATGCATCGTCCTTCAGCGCGGCCCGGAAATATTCCAGAGCCTTGCCAAACTGCTCCTGGTTGGCAAACACCACCCCGAGCATCTGGTTAACAGCTGCGCTGTCCGCCTTTCTACGTTGCACCTTGGACAGAACATGCTCAAGGCTTTCCTGAGCGGCAGAGTAGTTATCCTCTGCCATCTGCTCCTGCGCTTTCTGGATGTACTTGTAGGTTATTTTGCTCAGCTCCGGCGCCTTTTCAGGCGCGGCGCTGGCCGGTTGCATCAGTGCCATCGTCAAGCCAAAGGCCAGTAACGACAGCTTGAGTGGCTGTTGTATTCTGTTCATGGCTTACTCCAGTACGAATTCATATTCCTGCTGCTGGGTGACAGCAACAGCAACACCGTCTTCTTGGGCCGGCTTGAACTTCCACTTCAGGGCCGCTTTCTTGATCGCTTTGGCAAAGCCCTTACCACGCGGCTTCTCCTTAACGATCTTCACGTCCATAACCTTGCCTTGGGGGGTGACCGTGTACTGGAAGATAACCGTACCGCCAACACCACTCTGCAAAGCCTTACGTGGGTACATCGGGCTGAATTTGTTCAGCGGAATCGCACCACCGTTGCCGGCCATGCCGCTGGACGCGTACATACCTGCACCGTCGCCTACGGCCAGATCAAGATCGAGGTCCACTTTTGGAACATCCATCTTCACCTGCTCGATCACCGGCTTATCCACCTGCTGGGAGATTTTCATCTCTGGCGGTGGGGGTGGCTTCTTCGGCTGTGGCTTTGGAATCTCACGCTTCTTCTCTTTGACCGTCTCATCCTGCTGCAGACGGATAAACTCAAGAATCCGGGTGTCATCCGCATTCGCCAGCTCCCGGTTGTTGTTATTGACCAGGGAGTCCATGATCCAGAACAACCCAAGGGCAACAACAACAGCGAGACCTAAAGCTATCAGATATCGCTTCATAATCTGGCGCCTCCTTTATTAAGGCGCCTTGGCGGCGATAGAGATACTGTAAACACCTGCCAGACGAACCTGATCCATAACCTCGACCACGACACCGGACTTGGATTCAACATCAGCCTGAATCACCACGGAGCCTTCCGGGTTTTCGGCTTTCAGTCGTTCCACGTTGGCTCGTACCGCACCCACTTCTACACGGCGCTTGTCGATCCAGACCGCGCCGGTGTCACTCACGGCAATCATGATGTTGCCTTTCTTGACCACCTGGGCGGAGTTGGCTGTTGGACGGTTAACGTCTATACCGGCTTCCTTGATAAAGGAGGTCGTTACGATGAAGAAGATCAGCATGATAAACACGATGTCGAGCATCGGTGTCATATCTATCCCGGCTTCTTCCTGTGCTCCATTGCTGTAGCGTTTTCTCATTTTATTCTCCCCCAGCCGCTCGGCGGCTGAGCTCTATTCTTTTTATCAGTGCTTCAGCGAATCAGCGATTGCATGAGTGGCGCGGTCGGCACGCTTCTCCAGCAGAGCGCTGAAGTAGAGTCCGGACAAGGCTGCCACCATTCCCGCCATCGTCGGGATAGTCGCCTTGGAGATACCGGATGCCATGGCACGGGGGCTGCCCGTACCAGTGACCGCGAGCACATCAAACACCTGCACCATACCGACCACGGTTCCCAACAGTCCCAGCAAAGGGCAGAGGGCGATCAGGGTCTTGATCATGGGCAGATTGCGCTGCGCACTGAGTGTTACCTCGGAAATCATCGCCTGACGGATACGGGTTGAATGGATAGACGTTTTATTATCACGACTGCTCCACTTACCCTGCGTCAACTTGACGAGCTTGGGATGATCCAGAAAGAAATAGAGGTAACGTTCTATCACCAGCAGCCAGAGCAGGAAGGTGAGGATAAAGAGTACAAAAAGTACCTCACCACCCATGCCCAGAAAGCGGCGAATCGATTCAAGCTCTTCCATTAACCAGAGCATAAACGACTCCTTCAGGCCGTTTCGGCAGCTGAAACAGAACCTACGGTGTTGCGCGCACCAGTGTTAAGGTCTTTTTCCTGGTGCAGGGCAACAAAGCCTGCACTCTGCTCTTCCAGAACCTGAATCATACGACGGCTGCGGCTTTGAACCAGGCTGTGCGCGAACAGGGTAGGAACAGCAACAACCAGACCCAGCATGGTGGTTACCAGAGCTTCGGAGATACCGCCGGCCATCAGTTTCGGATCACCGGTACCGAACAAGGTAATGGCCTGGAAGGTCGCGATCATACCAACAACGGTACCCAGCAGACCCAGCAGAGGTGCAACAGCGGCGATCAGCTTGATGGAACCCACACCACGCTCAATGCCCGGTACAGCTTTCATCACGATTTCATCCAGCTTCAGCTCCAGGGTTTCGAGGTCAGCACCACGGTTGTCCTGGTAAGCCTGCATGATGTCGCCCAGCGGGTTGCCTTTAATAACCTGCTCGGACTTCTGCTGCTTGCGGATACCGGAACCGATACGGGCCAGGTTCAGCATGCAGATCAGAGCCAGCAACAGACCAACAGCACCCAGACCGAGGATCACGTAACCCACAGGGCCACCCTGATCAACACGCTCTTTCAGGCTTGGGCTCTGGACCAGCAGGGACAGGATCTGACCACGGGATGGATCCAGGTAGAAAGGTACATAACCGGCGTTGGCGGCTTCGATCGCTTCAGCAGATTCCAGAACAGCGGCATCCGGCTGACGGGACAACTGCTCGAACTTGCCTACGGATGGGGAGTAGTTCAGGTACTTGCCATCGGATACGGCGTTAAAGGTACCGATACGGGTTACAGTCTTCTGCTCTTCGTTACCTTCACCGTATACGACAGTGCCTGGCACTTCGATAACACGACCGGACTCGGTCATTTCCTGCATGATTTCCAGCCAGAAGCGCTCAAGGCTAACCGTGGTTGGCAGCTCTTTGCTTTCCGCCATCTGGGCCATAAATGCAGTCCGCTCAGGGTGCTGAACGGTAATCATGGAGGCCTGGAAGATACCCTGATTGTCGCCGGCAAACTGGCGAACCACACCAAACAGCTCTTTCAGTTCGCCGGAGCGAATATCCAGAGTATTCTTGGTTTCCGTCAGAGTCTTCTCATTGATATCGGATTGTTTGAGCAACTTGTCACTCAGTACTTCCTGTGCCTTCAGCTCGGCTTTGGCTTCCGCCAGCAGACGACGCTGCTCGTTGCGGTCTTTCAGGAACACAGCTTCACGCTGCTTGTTAGCCTGACTTTCCGTCACGCTGTCATTTTTGATTTTATTCAGCAGGCCCTGAAGGGTGTTTTCTTCAGCAACCGCTGCATTGGCTGACAAGCCAAGACCCAGCGCAAGAACCAGCGGGGTCGCAGTCTTAAGGAAAGACGGTTTAATAAATTTCATTATGCGCCCTCCGCAGCGTGAACAGGCAATTTAATCAGGTTGGGCGGAGCCTGCTTCAGGGCGATCTTCAGACCCTGAGCAACACCGGAGCGATAGGTTTCAGGCAGCACTTCAAATTGACGAGTCTGCTTGTTCCAGTGGCCGGTCTCTTCTCCGTCCAGGGACTGATACATCAGCGCCAGACGACCAATGCGGAGGAATTGATAAGTTCGGGTATCTTCGCCTTCACCCAGACTCGCTTTGTAGGCCTCGATGTTACGGCCAAAGTCGTTTTCAATCTGGTAGGCTTCAAGAATCTTGCGGTACTTTTCTGACGTGGTTACGTCAGCACGATCCATGGTCTTGCGCAGCAGGGCCACACGATCGCGACGCTCATCAATCTGGAATGGAACATCCAGCTCAATGAACTCTTCCAGAGAATCAATCATCTTGAGCATCAGTGGAGTGATTTCCACGTTGGTCTGATCAAGAGTTTCCAGCTGAGCGAGCATGGAATCGATATCGGCCTGCTGGCTGTTCACAACACGCTGCAGCTGACGGTTATAGATTCGCATCGCTTCAACCTGACGGATCACTGCCTTGTATTCACCAAGGAGTTCCTGAGTTTGAGCGGAGAGGTTATCGATTTTGTTTTGGGACTTCTGGGAAGCTACGTCAATTTTTTTCTGGGTTGACATTACGCTGGAGAGAGTTTCTTCCGCGTAACTACTTCCTGCCATGCTCATTGTAAGAGCTGCGGAGCTGAGTGCCAGCATACCGCACAGGCTTTTCACCTTGTGGGTTTTTATTTTCATTACATGCACTGCCATTTACATGATTGTTGTTATTGTAAGTACACCAGTTGGGTGCAGGTCATCCTACACCCAACCAGACCTTTTTAGAACGTGTACTCAACCTTACCGTAAACAAAACGTCCACGGTTGTCGTGAGCAGTCATATCGTAACCTTCGGAATCAAGATCAGAGAAAGGCGCTTCTTTGTTAGTCGCGTTATCCAGACCAAAGGTCAGCTTAGTGTTTTCCAAACCACTGTAAACATACTGAATATCAATGGTATTCAGACGCTCAACCTTCGTATGGACAAGAGCACGCGGCTGCTTATAGGAGCTGGTGTAATTATTAGCAACAGTTACACCATGGTCACCACGATCCCAGCTAAGAGTAGTCTTACTCTTCAAATGAGGGCCGGAGCCACCTACACCACCTGCATCGCCACGATAGTCAGTCAGCTCACCTACACTATTGGACTTCTTGAACGAGTGAATATAGCTGGTCTTGTAAGTCAGACCAAACTCACCACTATCCATTTCCCAGCTATAGCCGGCTTCAAAATCAGCACCCTCAACAACCTGCATGGCGACATTAATATAGCGGTTGTTAATGTAGTCAATACGACCATCTTCACGACGCTCTACCAACTCAGGGTTCTCATTAACAATTCGCTGAGCACTGATCTGCTCAATAACATTGGTATTACGAATCTTATACAGATCCAGTTTCAGCTCCAGATCATCGACTGGCTCGTAAACTACACCAAAGTTGAAGCTTTCAGCCTCTTCAGCTTTCAGATCTTTATTACCAGAAGAGCGCTGACGATACTGGTTCGCACCACAGAAATTAGGATCACCCGGATTAGCTTCACAACCGACATCATCAGTCACACGTACATAACTGATGCTTTCACCCAGGAAAACCTCAGGCAGAGTCGGAGCCTTGAAGCCTGTACTGTAGGATGCACGAAACATCAGATTATCAGCCGGCTGCCAGCGAACACCGACCTTAGGATCCAGAGTTGTACCGAAATCACTGTACTTCTCGAATCGAGCAGCCAGCTGCATTTCTACATTTTCCACTACAGGGATCGACAGCTCACCATACATGGCCTTGGAGTTACGAGAACCTTTGGAAGATGTACCACCGGAGCCAAGAATGCCACCTTGGGCGCCGACCGGATCCGGCTTATCATTAATAGATTCTTCACGATATTCTGCACCAAGGGCCAGATAAACTTCACCTGCAGGCAGCTCCATAACCGGCATGGAAGCATTACCGGAAACAAAACTCATTTCAGAGGTTGATTCGCGCTTGGTTGTCACACGGAAGCTATCGATTGCCGCCTGAGAGTTAGTGGTCGGAGCAAAAGGATTGTATTGTTCAGCCTCTACCGCGTCATAAAACTTCTCTATATCGATATAGTTACTACCATCGGAGGTCACCTTACTCTGGCTAAAGCCGGCAGCCGTCTCCCAGTCCACATCACGGCCAGAGAATTCAAAAGCGCCATTCAAACCAGTTACAACACGAATAGAGTCATTGGTTACATCATTCAGGCGAGGGCCAACATCCAGATAACGGGCACGCACCTGTACAGGTTGACCAAAGGTGTTGAACTTGTTGTCTGCTGCAATTGTTCTGTTTTCAAAATCAGGCGTTGCCGCAGCACGGTTATTAGTTTCCACCCGAGTGAAAGAGAGCTCGGCAAATGCAGAAACATTTTCATTAAAATCATGATTCAACATAGTCAGCGCACCGAAGCGCTCAGTAGCCGGCATCAAATCCAGCACCTGGTTGTAATCATAACGGCAATCATTGCCGGTTGGATCATTACAAACATTTACAGGATCCTTACCCGGCTCCTGCACGACAACCAGTGGATATGGAGACCGGCTACTACGCCAATCATAACCACCCTTATCAGAGTGATTGGCTGAAGCAACATTATCACGATTAGACTTAAGCGACGCTTCGCGATTGAAGTAATCAAAAGAGAAAAGAATATTACTATTCTCAAGCTCTTTACCCGCGATCACGCCAACCTGACCTTCTTCACCATCACCCTCACTGGTCTGACCGACAGTAGAGGTCACAACCACCCCGTCAAAATCCTTACGCAGGATAATATTGATTACACCAGCAATCGCGTCTGAACCATAGATAGCAGAAGCACCATCTTTCAGAACTTCAATACGCTCTACAGCACTCAGCGGAATAGAGTTCAGGTCAACGCCCGTATCGTTAACATTCTGGGCAAAACCGTAGTTTGCAATACGACGACCATTCAGCAGGGTCAGTGTACGGCTAGAACCAAGACCACGCAGAGAGGTCATAGCAGAACCGGCAGCAAAGCCATTGGTAAAGGCTTCATTGTAGTTACCACCACCATTCTCTGTCATATTCCGCAAAACATCAGAAACAGTGGTTGAGCCAAGCTTTTCGATATCTTCACGGGTAATAACAGTTACTGGCGCAACGCCTTCCGCATCCACACGGGAAATACGGGAACCAGTTACCTGGATTTTCTCCAGCTTCTCAACAGACTCTTCAGCGTAAGCAACGCTGGTGAGTGCACCCCCACTGATAGCAGCCGCAACCGCGGTGCTCAAAATTGCTCTTTTATACATATTGTTGTTTGGCCTTTTTGTATTTTTTATGTCAGTACCTTTTAAGTACCGCTGTCGTGTCCGATTGGAATCGTGTTCCCTCAGTCACCCTAGGACACTTGTCGTTTAGCAAACCCTGTGCCAGAACCCCTTATCCGACACCGAACTGCTAAAGCCGGCTTATTATTGCTTTTGTTACCGGCCTGTTTACTACAGGTTGCCCCATCTACAACCGCATAATTCCTAACGAAAATGCGACACCTGTAGCCAACCGTAACCAGACTGTAATGATTCTTGGCATAAAAAATCAATTCCCCTGCACCAAAAAAAGACAAAAAAGACCAAAAAGGTGCACGCTAGAGCCTCCCAATAGTGGGATATTTTTTTGTTTTTGGAGTCAACTATAGTTTTTTAACCCAAAATCAGGACAATAAGCGGGGATTACCTCAAAAACCTCGATAGGTACTTAGCCGTATTGACTAAATTACCAAAAAGCTATGTAGCCCCATTTTGGTTCACAGGGTAAAATTAGGAACGTGAGAAATTACCCGTAGCCGTTGTATAAACAGGTAAGCCAGACGGCATTCGTTGTTTGTTGTAACGATTTTCAAAGCGTGCCCGGGATGTGGTATCAGTTTTGCCTAACAAACATAACTAGGGTCTGTTGACGCTTGATGATGCGACTCAGTGAGACTGTAAACGGCTTATCGTTAGAAAGGTTTGTGAGAATCGTAGCTTCCCTACATTGAACAAGCCTGACGCAGCGAGAAGCCGTTTACAGCCTCACCCGAAGGGCTTTTCCGAGAGTCCCCATGGCGTTGTTGCAGTGATTTGAAAGAGAACCACTATTCCTTCATCACTGCGCCTAGCCCTGAAAACTCTCGGAAAAGCTGAGTGCGATCAGCAAACGTCAACAGCCCCTCAATAACGACAATAAGATAGAAGGCATCCATGAAGTGCAGAAACCTTGGCCGTAGCAGCTTGCTGGGAGCGACCCTCCTCCTGCTGTCGGCGTGCTCAGATGACCCCTGGAACCGACCATTGCCACCTGATGAGTCCGGTCAAAAGGTTTATTACTCCAGCTACACTGGCCAACCCAAACACCTTGACCCGGTTCGGGCCTACAGCTCCGATGAAGGCGCTATCATCGACCAGATTTATGATACGCCTCTCCAGTATCACTTCCTGAAGCGCCCTTACGAGCTGGAACCTTCTGTCGCTACATCCATGCCACTGGTTGAGATGCTGGATGAAAACCTTCAGCCGCTCCCGGAAGGCAGTGATGCAAAACCTGCCTTCAGCCGTTACACCATTACCATCAAGTCCGGCATTAAATATCAGCCGCATCCGGCCTTTGCCAAAGCAGACAACGGCCAACCTCTCTACTTCTTCAATACCGTTGAACAGGGCAGCACTTATAAAGAGCTGAAAGACTTCGAGGTTCACGGCACTGATGTACTGACCTCCGATGACTTTATCTACACCCTCAAGCGGATGTCCGACCCGGCCAACAAAGCTCCCCTCATCGGCCTGATGAGCGGTTACATCGTTGGTATGACTGAGCTGACCGAGAAGCTGAAGGCAGATCGGAAAGAAGATCAGTGGCTCGACTTGCGTCAATACGAGCTGGAAGGTGTGCAAAAAGTTGATGACCACACTTATAGCATCCTGCTGAAAGGCACCTATCCACAGTTTAAATACTGGCTGGCCTTCCGCTTCTTTGCGCCTGTGCCATGGGAAGCCGATCGCTTCTACCACAATCCGGGATTCAAGGATAAAAACCTGACCCTGGACTGGAACCCGATTGGTACCGGCCCATTCATGATGACCAGCAATAAGCCCAAGCGGGAAATTATTCTGGAGCGCAACCCGAACTATCGTGAAGACTTCTACCCATCCGAAGGTATGCCTGACGACGTAGAACGTGGTTATCTGGCCGATGCTGGTAAACGTTTGCCGTTTATCGACAAGGCGATTTTCTCTAATGAGAGTTCTTCTACTTCTCAGTGGTCCAAATTTATGCAGGGCTACTATGATCGTTCCGGTGAAACCTCAGCTAACGTAACCACCTCCACCTTTGACCAGGCTTTCTCCATGGGACCGGACGGTCTTGAGCTGACTCCTGCCATGGCAAATAAAAACATCAAAGCTGATGAAGAGTTGCGCCCATCTATTAATTACCTTGGCTTTAACATGATGGATCCCGTGGTTGGTGGCTATACGGAAGAAAAGCGTAAGCTGCGCCACGCCATCAGCATTGCCTGGGATTCTGAAGAGCTTATCCAGATATTCCTGAACGGTATGGGTCAACAGGCCCACAGCCCAGTTCCACCAGGCTTGTTCGGTTATCGCGATGGCAAAGAGGGGATGAACCCTTACATCTTTAACTGGAACGAAGCGACCCAGGCGGCCGAACGGAAGTCTCTGGAAGAAGCCAAGCAACTGCTGGCTGAAGCGGGCTACCCGAATGGCCGCGACAAGGACACCGGTAAGCCTCTTATCCTTTATATGGACTACGCAGCATCAGACAGCGGTCCGGTTCCTGACTGGTATCGTCAGCAACTCAAGAAACTGGGTATACAGCTGGAATTCCGTACCAGTGATTACCCTCGCTTTAAAGAGAAGATGCGTCAGGGCAATACCCAGATCTTCCCCTGGGGCTGGCTGGCTGACTACCCTGATCCGGAGAACTTCCTGTTCCTGCTGGATAGCCGTCAGGGTTCCCTTAAATGTGAGTGCGATGGCTCTAACTCTTCCAACTACGACAACCCCCGTTTCGACGCGCTGTATGATCGGATGAAGGAGATTGAGAACGGCCCTGAGCGTCAGGCTCTGATCGATGAAATGATCGCCATCGCCCAGAAGGACAGCCCATGGATTTACCGCTACCACCGTGGTGAGGTTTATCTCTCTAATGAGTGGACCAACAACACCAAAAAGCACGGTATCTCCATGGCAACTCTGAAGTATGTCAACGTTGACCCGGAGCAGCGCGCCGCACAACAAATGGCCTGGAACAAGCCAAATCTTGTACCTCTGGTTGCCGGCGTATTTGGTCTGATTGCACTGGTTATTCCAGCGCTGCGCGCCTTCCGTCGCCGCCAGCGCCTGACCATTGAGACTGATAGTTAAAAGTTAATACCAACAAGCAGAGCGGGCCTGTATGCCTGCTCTGCAGGAAACAAACAGAAGCTGTACCTGATAAAAGCTATAAGAACGACAACTACAGGATATTAATGTGTTTGCATATATTGTTCGGCGTCTCCTTTACGCCATCCCGATTCTGATCGGGGTCAACCTGCTGACCTTTGTACTCTTCTTTATCGTCAATACGCCTGACAACATGGCACGTGCACACCTCGGGGATAAATATGTCACCCAGGATGCCATCGACAACTGGATTGAAGAGAAAGGCTACCACGGCCCTATGTTTATCAATGCTGAAGCGGAAGGCATTGAGACACTGACCGACACTGTTTTCTTCCGTCAGTCTATCCCACTGTTTGCTTTCGACTTTGGTCAGGCAGATAACGGTCGGGATATCAGTACCGATATTGTTGAGCGGATGGGGCCAAGTCTCACCCTGGCTCTGCCAACATTTATTATCGGTATCTGGGTGAATATCTGCGTCGCTCTGATGGTGCTGATGTTCCGTGGCACATCGCTGGATCGGTTCACTGTTATCTCCTTTGTCACCCTGATGTCGATTTCTTATATGTTCTACATCATTGGTGGACAGTATTTGATCTCCAAAGAGTGGCAGCTACTGCCGGTTTCCGGATTCCATGAAGACGATGCCTGGCGTTTCCTGCTCTTGCCTGTGGTTATTGGCGTGATTGCAGGTCTCGGCTCCGGCGCCCGTCTCTACCGTGCACTGTTTATTGAATCCTCCGGACAGGACTTTGCCCGTACCGCTCGCGCCAAAGGCGTGACCGAAACCGGCGTTCTGTTCCGTCATATTCTGCCAAACACCATGATCCCGATTCTGACCGGTATCGTTGTGGTTATCCCGATGCTGTTTATGGGCGCTCTGGTTATGGAGTCCTTCTTCAGTATTCCTGGCCTTGGCAGCTTTATGCTGGACGCGATTCAGGAACAGGACTTCTCTAAGATCCGCGCCATGGTTTACCTCGGTGCCGTTCTTTACATCATCGGTCTGATTCTGACCGATATCTCATACACCTGGGCTGACCCTCGCGTTCGCCTGAGCTAACCGGATAAGGAGAATTTGATAATGGATTTAGCCATCAAACCTGTCCTGTTAGGGACGGACCTTCTGGTTTATCTGCTGATAGCAATGATCGTGATGTTCCTGCTGTCACTGAAGAAGAACCCACAGAACCGTGACCGCTGGCGTCAGGTTTTCTCAACCCGTACCGGCATGGTGACCTTTGTCATTATATTGTCGTACATTTCTATCGCCCTTCTGGATTCCCTGCACTTCCGCAAGCAGATGGAGCCTGTTGCCGGTCAGGAAACCACCGAGGTTTACTACAGCAACACTATCAACAGCGTGCTGGATGTTATGCTGGGCGAAATGGGTGAGAACACTGAGCGTACCTACTCAGCACCACTCTCCCTGAAGTCCTGGGTTAACGAGAATGTCATCGCTGAAGATGGCAGCATCACCCGTGCACAGCCAGCACTGGTTCATGCCGGCCAGCACCTTGAATCTCCTGATGACAAAGTTGCTGATATTATCTGGCAATCTCTGGTTGGTGCCGCCAAGGGTCTTGCTCTGGCAGCTGTATTGATTGTTCTGCACAAGCAGATGATTGCTCGTGGTGAACGTGCCACTGGCATTCGCTCCACGCTGCCATGGCGCTCCGCATGGATCACCCTCGCAATTGTGCTTGGCCTGTTGGGTTTGCTCATCCATCTCGGCAACCTCTACCACGTTCTGGGAACCGATCAGGCTGGTAACGATACCCTCTACGACAGTCTGAAAGGGATTCGTACCGCTGTACTGATTGGTACCCTGACGACACTGATCGCAATGCCAATTGCCATTGTCTTCGGTATCAGTGCCGGTTACTTCAAAGGTTGGGTTGATGATGTTGTTCAGTATATCTATACGACACTGAGCTCTATTCCCGGCCTGCTGCTGATCGCCGCATCCGTGCTGATGTTCCAGGTCTGGATTGATAACAACCCGCAGTTCTTTGAAGTGGCTCTGGAAAAAGCCGATGCCAAGTTCCTGGCTCTCTGCTTTATTCTGGGTATCACCAGCTGGGCAACCCTGTGTCGTCTGCTACGTGCAGAAACCCTGAAGATCAGCCAGCTGGACTATGTGGAAGCGGCCCATGCCTTTGGTATTGGTCATGCCCAGATTCTGAAGCGGCATATCCTGCCGAACCTGAGCCACATCATCATGATTACCTTTGTACTGGACTTCAGCGGTATGGTGCTGGCAGAAGCGGTACTGTCGTATATCGGTGTCGGTATCGATCCAACCATGGCCAGCTGGGGCAATATGATTAACCTGGCCCGTGCCGAACTGGCCCGTGAGCCAATGGTGTGGTGGAACCTGTCCGGTGCCTTCTTCCTGATGTTTACTCTTGTCCTTTCCGCCAACCTGTTCTCGGATCTGGTGCGGGATGCGTTTGATCCTAAAACCCGGGTGGAGGCCGCTAAAGCATGAGCCAAAACATGAATAATCAAACGGCACTCACCGTTTCCGGCCTCGAAGTCGTTCTTCACGACAAGCCGGACACCAAGATTCTCGATAATATTAATTTCGAGCTGAGAAAAGGTGAGGTTTTCGCTCTTGTGGGCGAGTCCGGCAGTGGTAAGTCGATGACGTCTATGTCCATTATGCGACTGCTGCCTGACGCCCTGAAGATCACCAAAGGTAAGGTGATGCTGGGTGAAACCAATCTGTTCCGCCTGCCAGAAATGGAGATGAGCACCATCCGTGGTTCCAAGGTCGCCATGATCTTCCAGGATGCCCTCACCTCCCTGAACCCGGTACAGAAGATCAGTGACCAGATTGCTGAAACCCTGAAAATCCACACCGACCTGAAAGGTCAGGCTCTGCGTGACCGGACCCGTTCTCTGCTGGAAGAAGTGGGTATCCCGGAAGCGGACAAGCGTATGGACTGGTATCCGCACCAGATGTCCGGCGGCCAGCAGCAGCGTGTGATGATCGCTATGGCACTGGCCTGCGAGCCTGACGTGCTTCTTGCTGACGAACCTACTACCGCTCTGGACGTAACCATCCAGAAGCAGGTGCTGGAGCTGATCAAGTCCCTGACTATCAGCCATAACCTAGCTGTACTGCTGATCACCCACGATATGGGCGTTGTGCGTCAGACCGCCCACCGCGTCGGCGTGATGTACAAAGGCGAGATTATTGAAGAGAACGATTGCGATGCCTTCTTCAAAAATCCGCAGGAAGAGTACAGCCGTCGTCTGATCAACAGCCTGCCGGATACCACTGAGTTCCGTGATCTGAGCACAGAAGACAATGTGCTTGAGGTGAAAGATCTGCAGGTTCACTTCCCGGTACGCAAAGGTATTCTGCAGCGCATTCAGGGTTACACCAAGGCCGTGGATGGCATCAGCTTTACCATTCGCAAGGGTGAAACTCTGGCTCTGGTAGGCGAATCCGGTTGTGGCAAATCAACAACTGGCCGTGCGCTACTGAATTTGATCGAACCAACCGGTGGCGAAGTCAGCTTCCACGGTGATCGTATCGACGGTCTGAGCCGCAAGGATATGCTGCCATTGCGTCGTAAGATTCAGGTTATCTTCCAGAACCCTTATTCCTCCATGAACCCGCGGATGACTGTGGGCGATATTATCGAGGAAGGTATGGAGCGCCTGCGCCCGGATATGTCCGCAGAACAGAGGGAGCAGAAGATCATTGAGCTGCTCACCCGAGTTCACCTGGAGCCGGATCACCGCTTCCGTTACCCTCACGAGTTCTCTGGTGGTCAGAGACAGCGTATCGCTATTGCCCGGGCACTGGCGGTGGAGCCGGAGCTGATTATCTGTGACGAACCCACCAGCGCTCTGGACGTATCCGTTCGTGCCGACGTAATGGATCTGCTGCTGGAACTTCAGCGTGATCTGCAGGTGTCCTACCTGTTTATTACGCACGATCTGTCGATCATTCCGCACCTGGCTCATCAGGTTGCGGTAATGAATGGCGGCAAGATTGTGGAGTACGGCAATACCGAAGACGTGCTGAACAACCCTCAGAATGAATACACCCGCACCCTGCTGGCCGCTGTGCCAAAGGTTGACGGTTCTTCTGAGACGGCTGGGGAGGCACAGCTGGCGACCGCCTGATAACCCCAACAACCCGGCCGGTAAAATACCGGCCAGGTTTTCCTTTTAAGTCTCGTTCCTACGGTCCTCCGTAGGAATGCATACCCATTAAAATCAAGTTATTAGTGGTATGGGTTACCACGCAGAGCGTGGGAACCAGAGCTAACCCCACAACCCGGCCGGAAGAGCTCCGGTCGGGTTTTCACAATTCGTAAACTGCGCAGTAAAGGAATACCGACAAGAATGAACCTTCTGCATTTCAAGGTTGATAGTGAACTCTCACTGATCTTTGAACACCCCTCTCTGGCTGAAGCCTACCTCGCCCTTCGCAACGACAATCTCGAATACCTGAAACGGTGGATTCCCTGGGCGGAACGCAGTGATACCCTTGATGACTTTGAAGCGTTTATCAAACGCTCCCTGCATAACTATGCAGAGGGAAAAGGGATGAGTTTTGGCATTGCCTACCAAGGCGAGATTGTTGGCAATATTGCCCTGCAGGGAATTTCTGAAAAGCGCCGCAAGGCTTCCCTGGGGTACTGGCTTGCCGAGGACGCACAGGGACAAGGCATTGTCAGCCGTGCCTGCTGCTTTCTGATTGATTATGCCTTTACCCAGCTTAACTTGACCAAGATCCAGATTGAGGTCGCCAGCGATAACCAGGCCAGCCGTAAGGTGTGTGAGCGATTGGGGATGAAGCTGGAAGGAATTATCACTCAGGCTGGCAATGTGGGAGACAGGATAGAAGACCATGCTATCTATGGTCTGCACCGGGAGCCTTCAGAGATACGCCATGGATAATATCATTATCAGGCCACTGGAGTCGGGTGATAGGGATCGCCTCCCGCCCTTGCTGAAAGCGCTGGATGAGTTTCACCATGATCGACAACCCGATCTCTTCCGCACGCCGGAAGAGATGCACCAAAAGCGTTTGGAGAAAGATATCTTCTCCCGCTACAGCAATGGCTCGATTCAGGGCTTTATCGCATTGGATGGTGAGCAGGCGGTTGGATTGGTGACGGGTGTTATACGACCGATGGATTCCATTATCACCAAAACCCGCACAGTAGGCTTTGTGAATGAGCTGATTGTTCTCGAACCCCATCGCGGAACACCATTGGCCACCCGACTAATGGAACAGATCGAAAAGCATCTGGTCGAACAGGGTGCCGAGGAGCTTGGGCTATCTGTTGTCTCTATTAATCACCGCGCCCTGAGCTTTTACAAAAGGCTGGGCTATAACCCCCAGACCTTCCAGATGAGTAAACCCGTTGCTCATCTGAATACAGAAATAACCAAGGATAAAAGTTGTGAATAAGCCTAGAAATACAACCGGTGTAGTGGCCTCCACTCTGCTGGCCTCAACCATTCTTACCGGCTGTGCCAGCCAGCAAACGGCTCAGATCATCTACCCGGAAACCAAAAAGGTCAGTGTCGTCGACAACTACTTCGGTACTGAAGTCGCCGATCCTTATCGTTGGCTTGAAGATGATATGAGCGAAGAGACCGCTGCCTGGGTGACAGCCCAGAATCTGGTGACCAACAAGTTTCTGGATCAGATCCCTTATCGGGACGCCATCAAGGCACGGCTGACCACACTGCTGGATTATGAAAAGGTCGGAATGCCATTTATTGAAGGCGACTACACCTACTTCTATAAAAATGACGGCCTGCAAAACCAGTCTGTTCTCTATCGCCAGAAAGGCGAAGGCGAGCCGGAAGTCTTCCTTGATCCGAATACGTTTAGCGCCGACGGCACCATCTCGCTTGCAGGTGTGTTCTTTACTGAAGATGCGTCCAAAGCCGTTTATACTGTTTCCGAAGGTGGCAGTGACTGGCGCAAAGCGTTTGTGATTGATGTGAAAACCAAGGAGCAACTGGAAACACCCTTGGTTGATCTGAAGTTTACCGGCGCTTCCTGGCTCGGCAATGAAGGCTTCTATTACTCCACCTATGACAAGCCGGAAGGCAGTGAGCTCTCCGCCAAGACCGATCAACATAAGGTTTACTTCCATAAGCTGGGTACTGCCCAGAGTGAAGACAAGGTGATCTTTGGTGCGACTCCTGAGCAGAAGAATCGTTATATCGGCGGCTACACCTCTGACGATGACCGGTTCCTGTTTATCAGTGCTGCGAAATCAACCACCGGCAACAAATTCTTTATTAAGGATTTGAGCAAAACGGACTCCGGTTTTATCACCATCACCAATGACTATGACTCTGATGATTACGTTGTTAAAACCAAAGACGACACCCTTTATATTTTGACCAATCGCAATGCACCGAATAAGCGACTGGTGAAGGTGAATGCCGCCAACCCTCAGCCTGAACACTGGGTGGATGTCATTCCTGAAACCAAAGATGTGCTTTCAGTCACCGCTGCCGGCAATTACCTGATTGCTGAATACACCAAGGATGCCGTATCCATGGTTCAGCAGTTTGATCTGGAAGGTAACAAGGTGCGCGATATCGCACTGCCGGAAGTCGGATCCGCCGGCGGCTTTAGCGGCAAGGATTGGCAGACAAAGGTTTTCTACTCGTTCAGTAATCCGAAAACCCCAAACACCATCTTCTCTTACGATCTGGACAGCGGAAAGTCGGAAGTGCACTCCCGCTCTAAAGTGGACTTCAATAGCGAGGCCTATACCTCCAGTCAGGTGTTCTACTCCTCGAAGGATGGCACCCGTGTTCCGATGATTATCACCCACCGTAAAGATATTGAACTGGATGGCAGCAACCCGACCATTCTTTATGGCTATGGTGGTTTTGGTGTGAGCCTGACGCCTTACTTCAGCACGCTGGTTGCCGGCTGGCTAGAGATGGGTGGTGTTTATGCGGTCGCCAACCTGCGCGGTGGTGGTGAATACGGCAAGGCCTGGCATGATGCCGGTACCAAGCTGCAAAAGCAGAATGTGTTCGATGACTTTATCGCAGCCAGCGAATACCTGATTGAGAACAACTACACCTCCTCCAGCAAGCTGGCGATCAAGGGCGGTTCCAACGGTGGCCTGCTGGTTGGCGCAGCCATGACCCAGCGCCCAGACCTTTATGCGGTGGCACTGCCCGCAGTCGGCGTTATGGATATGCTTCGCTACCATACCTTTACTGCTGGTGCCGGTTGGGCTTACGACTACGGCACAGCGGAAGACAGCAAGGAGATGTTCGAGTACCTGCTGAATTACTCCCCTGTGCATAACGTGAGAGAAGGCGTTGATTACCCAGCAACTCTGGTGACCACCGGTGACCACGATGATCGGGTTGTACCGGCGCACTCCCACAAGTTCGCAGCCGAACTACAAACCAAGCACAAGGGCCCGAACCCAACCCTGATCCGTATTGAAACCGATGCGGGACATGGTGCAGGAACCCCTCTGAGCAAAACCATTGAAGAGTATGCAGATGTTTATTCCTTCACCCTGTTTAATATGGGTGTAAAGGATATCTCCGTTAAATAAATGCGATACCGTGCGGCAGCTAATCCCTGGCTGTCGCAGAAGCTCTGGTTACCACGCTCTGCGTGGTAACCCATACCAACGACTTAACTTTGATAACAATGCGTTCCTACGGCGGACCGTAGGAACGAGACATAATCCTCAGATACAATTCCCTGCCCCAAAGTTGTTGACTCTAAATTTCAATCCGGCAGGATTGTATACAATATTCATCTTTTAATTTTTCATCATCACAACAACAAGAAAGCAACGGATTACCCGATGTCAGAAATACAGAAACGTGTCGCTCAACTGCGTGAACTGATGAAGCAGAAAGGGATTGATGCCTGGATTGTGCCAAGCAGCGATGCCCACAACAGCGAATATGTTGCCGAATACTGGAAAGGCCGTGCCTGGATCTCCGGCTTTACCGGCTCTGCCGGTACTGCCGTTATTGGTCTGGAACAAGCCGGGCTGTGGACCGATGGTCGTTACCATATTCAGGCGGAAAAGGAACTGGAAGGCAGTGGCATTAATCTGTTTCGTGCCGGTAACCCTGATGTGCAAACCCTGAGCGAATGGCTTGCGGACACTCTCCCGGAGAACAGCACCATTGGTTTTGATGGTCGCACCTTCAGCCAGGCTCAGACCAAGACTCTGCTAAAAGACTTTGGCGATAAGCCGGTTAAACTGGATAGCAGCCATGATCTGCTCTCTGCCATCTGGGAAGATCGCCCCGCTCTCTCCAAAGCCCCCGCATTTATTCACGATGTCTCTTTTGCCGGTAAAGGCAGCGAAGAGAAGATCAAGGATATTCGTGATGAGATGGCCAAGAAGAAGGCCACCAGCCACCTTGTGTCCACTCTGGACGACATCGCCTGGGCATTAAACCTGCGCGGCAATGATATTGCCATGAACCCGGTGTTTGCCTCTTATCTGCTGATCACCGAGAACAGCTCATCCCTGTATGTGGATCAGGACAAGATCAGCGATGACGTGAGTGCTTACCTCAAAAGCATCAATGTTGAAGCCAAAGCCTACGATCAAGCCTGGGCTGACCTTTCCTCTCTGGAAACCAAAAGCATTCTGCTGAATCCGATGACCACCAGCCGTGCTGTCTTTGATGCACTCCCTGAAGCCGTTGAAGTGGTAGAAGGCAAATCACCTTCTACGTTGATGAAGTCTCTGAAAAACGACACCGAGGTGAAGCAATACCGGGAAACTCTGTGCAAAGACGGTGTTGCCATCACTCGCTTTATGAAGTGGCTGGAAGATAATGTTCCCGGTGGTGAGGTGACTGAACTTTCCGCCGAGAAGCAGCTACAGGCCTTCCGTGCCATGGAAGACGGTTACA
The DNA here is from genome assembly GCF_900174585.1 of Parendozoicomonas haliclonae. Taxonomy (GTDB): domain Bacteria; phylum Pseudomonadota; class Gammaproteobacteria; order Pseudomonadales; family Endozoicomonadaceae; genus Sansalvadorimonas; species Sansalvadorimonas haliclonae. The sequence continues at coordinate 578,986 of NZ_FWPT01000003.1, forward strand.
CCGAAGACAGCTTCCGCACTATTGCCGGTTATCGCGAACACGGTGCCATGATGCACTATGCCGCCGATGAGACCAGTAATGTCACCGTTAAGCCTGGCAGCTTCTTCCTGGTGGATTCCGGCGGCCAGTACCCAGGCGGTACGACCGATATCACCCGAACCTTCTGCTTTGGTGATCTGACCGAACAGGAACGCCGTGACTACACCCTGGTTCTGCAGGGCGTGATTGATCTCTCCATGGCAGTGTTTATGAAAGGCAGCCGCGGCTGCAATCTGGATATTCTTGCCCGTGGACCTCAATGGAAAGAAGGCATCAACTACGGTTGTGGAACCGGCCATGGCGTGGGCTTCTTCCTGAATGTTCATGAAGGCCCACAGGGCTTCAGTCAGGCGATGGTTGATGTACCGCTACAACCGGGGATGGTGATTACTAACGAACCGGGTATCTATCGGGAAGGTCTGCACGGTGTTCGTATCGAGAACATTATGCTGGTGAAAGAGTTTACCCAAACTGAGTTTGGTACCTTCTACAACTTTGAATCCATTACCCTTGCACCGATCTGCACCAAAGCCATTAATGTTGATCAGCTGACGACTGCCCAGCGTGACTGGCTGAACAGCTATCACGCCGAAGTGTATAAGCAGCTGGCACCACGGATGACAGATGATGAGCAGGCTTATCTGAAAAAGGTGACCGCTGCCATCTAGTCATTTAAGAATAAGGCCCTGTGTAGTCAGGCCGCTACCGTGATAAACGGTAGCGGCCTTTTATTGACTCCAAAACAGAGGGAGCCGAGATAGGTGTGCTCTGCTAAGGGGCAGGAAGCCCCGGGAGCGATTCAATACAAGGATGTATTTGCTCTGGTTCCCACGCTCTGCGTGGGAACCCATATTAGCTATTCGCTCTTGGCAGGTATGCATTCCCACGGTGGACCGTAGGAACGAGATTTACGCTTGTTCCCCCTCAAGTTGTCGGCACGTCCATAGCATCCAGACACTCTGCCGTTGCACACTTCACAACATTCTCCACAGATGCGTCTGGCTTCTCTGCCTTGTGATTCTTACCAAAGCTCTTCACTTCCAGAGACAGGGCACCATCAGCCAGCAGGTACTTATCATAGAGAGCCAGCACCTTCTCTTTGGTCAGCAGTTTGGCAGCTGCAACAAAGTGATCACGATCGGCAAAGTCCAATTTTTCACCCACGATATTCCACCAGAACCGGTTGGTACGCTTCGTCAGCCCGGTATCTTTCTTCATGGTGTCCTTAATCAGGGTTTCTTTGAGGTCAGCAAAGGCCTGTGCATCCATCGCCTCGATCACCTCACGCTGCTGAGCAAATAATGCCAGGGAGCGCTTCTTGATCTCTTCCGGTGCGGTATTGGTGGACTGCACCATAAACACCAGCCCCGGGCGATCATTCAGCCTGCGCGGTGAACTCCAGACGATATAACCTAGCTGCTGGTTAGTACGCAACTCGCGGAAATATGGGCCACTGATCATATCATCGATAAGTGCCAGTCCTGTGCGAGTTTCCAGGCTTTCATCCTGAGCCTGATAGTACAGGAAGGAAGTAGAGTCCGAGTGATCGATATCCAGCGCCAGACTCACTGTCGGCATGCTGCTGAGATCATAAAGTCGGGTGCGATAATGCTCACCTGGTTCTTTAACAACCGCTGCCGCCTTACGTGCCATCGACTCTGTCTGTGCAGCACTCAGATTACCGTGAACCAATACATCAAGATGCGCCTTCTTAAGAAAGGCTTCCCCGAAGGCCTGCACATCCGCCAGAGACACAGCTTTCAAGGCTTCAGCCTGCTCAACGGCACTGTAGGTTCCGGGAAATACCACTTCATTAAAGGCACTCCAGGCCTGATCATCCGGGGAACTTAAACGAAAGTTTTCCAGGTTCTTGGCATAGGCTTCTTTCACTCGTGCAAAGTCCTGCTCGGTAAAAGCCTGCTCTTCCAGTGCCTTGACGATGGTATCCAGCAACAGCGGCTGCTTGTCGCTAAATCCGGATAATTGAATGGCCAGATCCGTTGTACCCTGACGGTAAACAGAGTAACCCAGACCTGCTTCGCGAGCAGGATAGAGAGGCTCATTGAGAACCTGACCAATCAGTTCGGAAAACAGGGTAAAGGTCACAGAGTTTTTCACCGAACTGTCAGACAGTGGTGTGGAATACGCCAGACGCACATCGGCCTTGGGTGCGTTAAAGGTCTGATCTGATTTATGCCAGACCCGCAGTCCAGGCTCATTAATCAGCTGCGATGGAACCTCTTTTGATTGTTCGTTCTCAGCAATCAACTCAAGATTCTTTGGAGCATACGGGTTCAATGCCGGCAGTGATAGAGAACTATGAATAGCGGAATCAGCAAACAACTGCTGTTGTGTCTCAGTCAGGGGAGCCATGCTATAACGTGTGCCGTAGTGAGGCGCTTCCTTATCGACACTCACATCCTTGCCACTCACGATCATCCGCAGGTTATCAACCGTCATCTCATTCAGATAGCTGCGGATCAGAGCTTCGTCATAACGCTCCCAGGCCACATCCACATTAAGAAGGTTCTTTACCGGATACTCCTGGAGGTTATAGGCCAGCTCATTAACATGATCGACAGGGCGTGCCTGATCTGCGGAATCAAAGAACAAACGGGCAATCTGACCATATTCATCAAACAGCTCTTTTTTGATGCCGTCTTTTTTCACCAGATCAATAAAATCAAAGACAATCGCACCGATGCGATCCGTCTGTTGGGCCCCCTTTTCTGTCAGGCCCATTGAGATACCAAAATCGGTAAAGCTGTTATCAGAATCCCAGCCGTAGGCGCTCAGGCTATTAATCAAGCCTTCCTCTTTCAAAGCGCTATAGAGCGTGCCTTTACGTTCACTGCTGAAGATTTTTTTAAGATAGACAACAGGCTTGGCTGCAAAGTTTTCACGACTGGCTGGCAAATTAAACTCAAGTGACAGGGTATTTCTATCCTGAAGCGTTTTAATATTAATCTGCACGCCCTGCTGACCTTCAGTAAAGGGGGAGATACTATCATCCCAGGGCTTCTCCGCTGCGACTCCGGCCGGAATAGCCGCCAGCGATGTTTTTGCCATCGTCTCCAGTTCAGCCAGAGACTCCTGACCATAAACAGCCACGGTCATATTGCTGCCGACATAATAGTCGCGATAAAAAACTTCCAGATCTTTTAACAGACTGACACCGTCATCGTTATTCAGGGTATCAATGTTGCCTGTACCGAAGTGACCATAAGGGTGAGCCGGATTACTGGTTTCACCATGCACGACATTGGAACGCCAATAAGGGCGGGTAAACCCGGCACGGAACTCGGAGTCAACAGAGTTACGCTCCTTATCGACATATTCGTTTTCCAAAATCGATTTACCTACAGCCCAGGCCAGACGATCCAACCCTTCTGCCAGACCTTCGGCATTGACCTCGAAGTAATAGTTGGTCTTTTCACCATAGGTCGTGCCATTCATGGAACCACCCTGAGCCTTCACATACTCGCGAAAACCGCCCAGCTCGGGATACTTCTCACTCTTCATAAACAGCAGCATATGCTCAAGGAAGTGCGCCATACCTTCCCGGCCTTTTGGGTCTGACCAACTGCCCGTGCCTACATATATAGAGGCAGCGGCTTTGTCAGCATCCGGATCAGAGATAAGAACAACCCTGACACCGTTATCCAGAGTCACAAGCTGATAATCACGATCATCATTGGCACTTTTAATAATGTCTTGCGCCGGGTTGGCTGGAGCCTTTTCTACTGACGCATTGATATCAGATGAATTATTCGTAGAAACTGAAGCTTCTTCTTTCACTTCCGAAGAGCAGGCAGCAAGCGCTGCAGTAAAGATAATTACGCTCAGGGGTTTAAGGCAGGATACTGTTGTTCTTTTCATATTTTTATAATGTCCACGTCTTATATTTTTCGAGGAAAGCCATCCTGAATAAAACGACTGTAACCGATCATCAATCACAATCAAAACAGGCTGCGAACTGCACCAATAAAGGTCATAAACATCAACGATCCGATTCATCCTGAAGCATTATTTCGTTCATTTCCCCTTACCTGCTTGATACGTCATTCCCGTTACAAAAAAACTTCACTTTTTTGATGCCTTCTAACCTATTGATTTAAAAGCACTCAAAAAAAATATCGTCACATATTGACTTTATAAAGGTCAGTATTTGTATTTTGTGTATTGTATACAATATCAAATATATTGTTTAATGGTTACGCCATCTGGCACAAAAGAGAACAACAACAGCCAGCAATAACAACAAAAACCAAGACAGAAACTATGCACACAATACAAAGAACTCTCCTTGCGAGTGCTATTGCGACAGCATTAAGCACCGTCAGCGTCGGCGTTTATGCTGCTGATGAGCAAACCGTAGAAAAAGTCGAAAAGGTTACCGTTACCGGTTCCCGTATCTCCCGTGTTGATATGGAAGGGGCTAACCCATTGGCCGTTATTACCCGTGAAGATATTGAAGACAGCGGCTTTATGACCGTTGCGGACCTGCTTCGCAACACTACATACAATTCCCTCGGTTCTTATACAGCCCAGGGCAATAACTCCTGGGGTAGTCAGGCGACTATCAATCTACGCGGGCTGGGCGCTCATAACACTCTGGTTCTGATCGATGGCCGCCGCGTACCATGGTCTGGGGTTATGTACGGCGGCAGCGTTGATGTGAATTCAATTCCTGCGGCAGCGGTAGAGCGCATTGAGATCATGCTTGATGGAGCATCTGCTATTTATGGATCAGATGCCGTAGCTGGTGTTGTTAACGTAATCATGAGAAAGGATTACGACGGCTTGCAGATTTCTGTTGGTGCCGGCCGGCCTGAGGCCAAAGGTAATGATGAAGACAGCTTCTCCTTACTGTGGGGTGGATCGAATGATAAAGGCAATCTGCTGATATCTTACGAGCACGATGAAACAGAAAACATCGTGATGGCAGATCGTGAATTTTCAAAGGCCGTTACTAATGCTGATGTAATTCAGGATGTTGAAGGTCTCTCAACGAGTGGACGCAACATTTATCACTGGGGTGCAACTCAATACAAGCCTCTCGCAGGCACATGTGAAGCTGGTAACACCAAAGCAGGCTTTTATGGCCCTTACGGTGACTCCGACCCACGTAAGGCGACTGCATCCTATTGTGCCTATGATTACACTGCCGTAGCTGACCTGCAGCCAAGTATCAAACGTGACATCGTTAATGTACTTGGTACCTACGAGATTGCAGAAAACGTAGAGTTCAATGGGGGCTTCAGCCTTAGCAAGCGTGACTCTGCAAATACCGCAGCTCCTGTCCCTGCTACTTTCTGGGTAAGAAGTAACACTGTTGGCGGCGCCGCTATTTTTGAAAATAACGGATTCACTTTCGACCCCGATGCTGATGACCCAGAATGGGCAGGTATTAAATATCGCTTTGATTCTCTTGGAAATCGTGTATATGAGATTGAAGGATATGATCTGAGCGGGAATGCCGGTCTACGTGGTTCTCTCGAACTCGACTTCGTAAACGATTTCGAGTGGGATGTTAACTACACCCGTGCCAGAAACGACTACACCTCAAATGGTACTAATATGCTTCGCCTCAATCGCGTAGAGGAGCTGGCGGAAGCGAATGCAGACTTCTTACTCCCTAATGGCGATGTAAACAGTAAATATTTGAGTGAAATCGGCCACACCTGGGTTGATAACACCGATGTCAAATTCGATAGTCTGGATGCAGGTTTTGGCTTCAGTCTCGGCGAACTCCCTGGTGGAGACATTGGTTATTACTTTGGTGTACAACGCATGAACTATGAAATGGATCGTTCTTTTGATCCCCTTTCAGCTTCAGGCGATGTTATCGGAGTATTTGGCGGACAATATGGCGGTGATAGAACTGTCAAAGCTGTTTTTGGCGAAATCATGCTCCCGATTCTCGATAATCTGGAAGCTAACTTTGCTGTTCGTCAAGATCGTTATAGCGACTTCGGAAAAACAACCAACCCTAAGTTCTCCATTCGTTACCAGCCAATGGATAATCTGGTTCTGCGCGGAAGCTATGGTACCAGCTTTAAGGCTCCAAACTTCCAGCAGCTTTACACTCCTGAAAACACCGGATATTACACTGTAACTGACTATAAAGCCTGTAAGGATCAAGGTATCTCACTCGGCCAATGTAATATCGAAGAAGACAGCATTAAGGTAACTAATGTTGGTAATAAGGAGCTGGGTCCAGAAGAGAGTAAAATGCTTACCCTTGGTGCCGTTTTCGAGCCAATGGATGATCTGACTCTGCGTTTTGATTTCTACAACATTAAAACTGAGGATCTGATCACTCAGATTAGCTCTGACTACCTTCTACAGGCTGAAGCCATTGCGGGCTCAAGTGCAGCTGTAATCCGGGATGGCCAAGGTTTTATTACTCAGGTTTATACCAGTAATGTAAATATTGCTGAGCAAGAGCAGAGTGGCATCGATCTTGGCGTTAGCTATGACCTTGACCTCAATGATCTTGGCACAGTTGATCTGAGTACTGGCGCATCCTATCTGCTGAAGTACGAGTATGCTGATGAGCCTGGTCTAGAGGCTTACGATCACGTTGGTCTGAACGGCACTCCTGAGTATCGTATTAATGCAACTATTGGTTATACAACTCCTGAGAAGATGCACCGTATCGCGATCAGTGCCTATCATATTACCGATCAATATGACTGGGTTAATCAGAGATATGAGAATGGTAAGCTCGTTCAGAACGATAAAGAGGGACACATTGCTTCCCACACTACGTTCAATGTTAATTACCGTTTGAACCTGCCATGGGATGGAACTGCCAACGTGGGTGTTCGCAATCTCTTCGATCGCGACCCATCTTTCCGTTATGACGGCAAGAGCTTCAATGAGCAGCTCTACTCCATTCAAGGACGTGTATTCTATGCAGACTACACCCAGCGTTTCTAAGGCCTGGCCTGTACTTGTAAAAGTGTGTGTGTGAAAGAAACGGGAGCTTGAGCAATCAGGCTCCCGTTTTTTATCCTTACAATAAAAACTGACCGTCATGAACAATAACAACAGCAGTCTCTCGAATATGACGTACGATATTTTTGCTGCCCCGATGGCAGAAGAGTCTTCACTCACCAGCCTTCTGCAGGAGTGGGAACATATCCCTGCTGTTCTGGAAGATCATACGATCAACGGCATTAATAAACTGCCGCACCATTCCAGTGCCTTTCCGTTTGCCAATAGCCAGGAAGTCCAATCACTTAAGCCTGCACAATCGAGCAGATATCTGGATTTAAACGGTGAATGGTCTTTTCACTGTGCCATTAACCCCTCACAAAAACCGGAAGGCTTTCAAACACAGGAATTTGATGATTCAGAGTGGTCATCTATCCAGGTTCCCGGAAATTGGGAAGCTCAGGGTTTTGATCATGCTATCTATCTGGATGAACGCTTTCCATTTACCACGCAATGGCCGGAGGTTCCGCGGGATTACAATCCGGTGGGCAGCTATCGTCGCATATTCACTCTGCCTGAGAACTGGGTGGAAGATGAAACCATTCTCCATCTTGGTGGCGCCAGAACCGCTGTGTTTATCTGGGTTAATGGCGAATTCGTCGGTTATTCACAGAATGCCAAGAGTGCGGCTGAGTTTAATATCAGCAAACACCTGCAGGCCGGTGAAAACCTGATCGCCCTGCAGATCTACCGCTGGAGTAATGGCAGCTATCTGGAAAAGCAGGATATGCTGGATATGTCCGGCCTTGAACGTGAGGTTTATCTCTACAACCGTAAACCGGTTCATATTTTTGATATTCACTGCCAGCCCACGCTCGACGAAAGCTTTCAGCGCGGCTTGCTGACGCTTGATCTGACACTGAATAATTTTGCTACAGGTTTATCCCCCGCCCATAAAGTCTCCGTACGCTGCAAGGCACCCAATACTCAGTCCGAGCTTTATACTCTTGAACAGGCTGTAGAGCCCTTTGAAGACTGCACAACCATTCAACTCAGCCATCGTATTGAGTTGCCAGATTTGTGGACAGCAGAAACACCTAACCTTTATCGCCTTTTTATTAGCTTAATAGACGACAAAGGAAATGAGCTGGAGTGTTTTCAAGAACACTTTGGCTTCCGGCATATCGAAATCACAGATGGCCAGCTCAAAGTAAACGGCACTGCTATTACCATTCGTGGTGTTAACCACCATGAAACCGATCATCGCTATGGTCACTATGTCCCGTTTGAAGTGATGGAGCAGGACATCCGGCTGATGAAGGAAAACAACATCAATGCCGTGCGCACCAGCCACTACCCGTCACATCCTTATTGGTATCAACTCTGTGACGAGCATGGCTTGTATGTTGTCAGCGAGGCCAATATTGAATCCCACCCACTGGCTCTATCTGATGAAACCCAGATTGGTGATAACGAATCCTGGATACCTGCCCATCTCGATAGACTTGAAGCCATGGTGCGGGAGCACCGGAACCACCCTTCGATCATCATCTGGTCTATGGGCAATGAAGCGGGCCATGGTCGTGTCTTCGAGACAATGTACCCATGGCTGAAAAATTTTGATCCCACTCGCCCTGTTCAATATGAGCCGGCCGGTACCGAGCCCTATACCGATATTGTCTGCCCAATGTACCCGAAGCTGGAACGTCTGGAGGCACTTGCGGCGAAGAAGGAACGTCCGGTAATAATGATTGAATATGCCCATGCCATGGGCAACTCGGTGGGCATTCTCAGTGACTACTGGCGTCTAATTGATCGCCACAATTCTTTACAGGGTGGCTTTATCTGGGAGTGGTGTGACCATGCTCTGCAGCTGATCAACGACAAAGGACAACCCTACTGGGGTTATGGTCAGGACTATCATCCCGAGTTGCCCAGTGATGGCAATTTTATGAACGACGGGTTGCTGGCAGCCGACCGTACACCTCACCCCCATATGGCAGAGGTGAGGAAGGTGTACCAGCCGGTGCGTATTCATCTCGCCTCCAAAGACAACGAGCAACCACTCTCCGCCAGCTATATTCTCGAGAACCGGTATGACTTCCTTTCTCTCGATCATCTCCAGCTCTACTGGCAGCTTCTGGAAAATGGCGAGCCGGTACTGGCTGGCACAGAAGAGCTACCCAGACTGGAAGCCGGGCACAGCACGCTACAGAGCATTGCCTGTGATTATGCTGCGCTTAATTCCCAATGTGAGTACATACTTTCCTTCAAACTTAAGCAGCGACCGACGTCAAACACACTGCTCTCACCAGAGCATGTAATTGCCTGGGACCAGATCATTCTCCACTCACCTCAAAGCAAGTCCTGTGAAGATGAGCAACAGCTGGATATGCTTGCCAGCCTGCATCTCGATGAAAGTCCTGAAAGCCTGGTTATCACCAATACCAACACCCGACTAGTCTTTGATCGCTCCAATGGTTTGCTTACAGAATGGCAGATAGAGGGAAAGCCACATTTTTGCTCTGGTCCGATTATCAATTTATTTCGGGGCATGACGGATAACGATCTGGGCTGCAAAACCCATGAGAAAGCCAAAATCTGGCAGCAGGCAGCAAAGAGCCGCGAGCTGATTTATTGTGAAGCTCTGCAGGAAAGTCCTCACAGCATTCTTGTTAATACCCGGTTTCATCTTCCCGAGTCCAAGGGAACACTGGAGATGAATTACGAGATTAACAATCAGGGTCATATCACTCTAACGACCACTATCTCCTTTCAAGAACCGGAATCCCTGCCCGATCTGTTACGTTTTGGTGTGCAGATGCAGCTCCCGGAATCTACCGAAACCATGCGCTGGTATGGTCGTGGTCCGGGCGAGAGTTACTGCGACAGAAAAGGCCTGCCTATCGGCATTTATAAAGGCCCTGTTGAAGAGCAGTTCCACCGCTACCCTCGCCCGCAGGAAACCGGCAATAAAACCGACGTGCGCTGGGCCGAGTGGACCGATCACCAAAGCACTGGCTTAAGAGTTGAAGCGACTGACACACCGATCAATGTTTCAGCCTGGCCTTTTGCGCCCGAGGAACTGGATTTTGTGCCTGACCCGTCTGGTGCATGGGGTGCTTCAGGGCTGACGCCTCTCTCTAAAAAGCATGGCACAGATATCAACACGGGCGGGCCTGTCACTATCAATATTGATCTGTTACAGGCCGGTACTGGTGGCTTGAATTCATGGGGCTCTCAACTGCTGGATGACTATCGCCTTCCAGCCGGTAACTACAGCTTTAGCGTTATCTTAAAAGGAGGCGTGTAAGTGATGACTGATGACAAAAATAAAAACGCAACAGGGCATCGCTTTGCCAATCTGATTGATCGTCATGGCACACCAAAAGCCATGGCCGAGTTTGATGAATTTAATAATCAGCGCTTCAACTATTTAATGGACTGTGGCAGCTGGCATGGGCTCCTGTTGCCAGCACAAAATGACAATATTCTTGGGTTTACCGGTCCGGCGATTATTGCGGAAGAGTATACCGTCGCCCTCTCCGAGGCTCTGGAGCAGCTCTCTATCACCATCAACCATAAAGATGGAACACTGCAGACCATTCAGCCGGAAAAGACACTGAGCAGAAGCCTTCCCGGTCAGCTTCAGCTGCGTTATGAAGATAAATCTCTGGCTATAAATCTGGAGCTTTGCTTTCTTAGTGGCCGCAGTGCATTGATTAAAACCCATATCCACAATCTGACCGATCAAACTCTTTCGTTAAGGCTGATCTGGAAAGGGCGTTTTCTTGAACAGTGGTCGGAAGATAATTCCGTGTCCACTCGTTACCCTGAATGGAAACGACGCTGGCAGAGCAACACTCAGGATGGTTCACTGAAAGCCAGCTTTGGTCGATTACGCGCTGATGGCGATATGTTTTTCTCTGGTGACTCTGTTTATCGCATTGAACGGGATATTCGCACCGAAGACACTATCGACGACGATGGACTCGGTTATCGCTCAGAGTACCACTGCCAGATTTCTCACCATGGTTATAAAACTCTGCATACCCTGCAGAGCTTCTGTTTTGATAAGACTGAAATAGAGAGAGAAGCTGAGCGCAGCTATGAATGGCTTATGGCACCGGCCAAAACCCAGAAAGACGCTCACCAGCGCTGGCATAATCTGATAGACCGTGCCCTGATCAAAAAAAACACCTCAAATGCCATTGAACGGCTTGCCATCAAATCTGTTGAAACCCTGATCGGCAACTGGCGCTCTCCAGCCGGTGCCATACAACACGCAGGTTTCGCCCCCTCCAATACCTTTCGCTGGTTTAATGGTCTGTGGCCTTGGGATAGCTGGAAGATGATTCGTGCCATGGCACCTCTTGCTCCGGCGCTTGCCGCTGAAGGCATGCGTGCCATCTTTGATTACCAGATCAAGCCCGATGATCCGGTTCGCCCGCTGGATGCCGGGATGCTGATTGATACCGTGTTCTTTAATCAGGATGCAGCCCGCGGTGGCGATGGCAGCAACTGGAACGAGCGCAACAGCAAACCTTCACTGGCCTCCTGGGCCTTTGAAGCGGTGTACGAGGAGATGAAGAAACAATCTCCTGCTCAGGCGCACAGATTGCTGGAAGAGTTCTTCCCCAAGCTACTGGCCTACCACCAATGGTGGTACCGCAATCGTACGTTCAACAATTCATCCATGGTCAGCTATGGTGCCACCCAGCATCCATTGCATATCAATGAAGGGGAAATGAATGCTCAGGCAGTTCAGATTGCCTGCAGCTGGGAATCCGGCATGGATAATGCCGCACGGTTTGGCTTTATCGAACCCGATGCGCTTGCAACCTACGCCAGAGAGAATCAGCTCAATGAGAGTGAAGCTGGCAAGCTCTGGTCTCCTGAGATGTTGTCTGTAATAGACAATGGCAACACTTCTGGCTTTGTTATTGATCAGCACAGTATCGATATCAATGCCTACCTTTGTCAGGAAAAACAAATTCTCAGTCGCCTTGCCAGCCTGCTTGGACACCACGACGACGCAGAGCAATTAAAGAAAGAAGCTATCGATTTACGGGAGATACTGGAGAAGCAGTTCTACGATCAGGATTCCGGCTTTTTCTACGACAAAGGCACTAACCAGCAGAAACAACTGTTAACACATCGTGGTCGTGGCCCCGAAGGCTGGACACCACTGTTTTGCCAACTGGCCAATACCGAGCAGGCCGCCAGTATCCGTGACCGGTTAATGGATAAGGCTGAGTTTAATACGCCGGTTCCCTGTCCTACAGCTTCCCGATCCAACCCTTCTTATGACCCAGAAGCCTACTGGCGCGGCAGAGTCTGGCTGGATCAGCTGCACTTTGCTTTGGTTGGGCTGGCGAACTACGGCTATGACCATGAAGCCAAAACTCTGGCCGCACAATTACTGCTGAAGGGTGAAGGCATTCTTGATAACAAACCTCTGCGGGAAAATTACAACCCGGAAACCGGTGCCATGATGGGCGCAACTAACTTTGGTTGGAGCGCAGCGCATCTCTATATGATGTATCGTGAAGGTTTTTTTGATGGTCTTTAACTGACTGAACACAGGACATAATAACAATGAAAATTATCACAGCTTTTATTGCACTGCTTTGGCTGAGCACGGCGCAAGCCTCGACCTTAATTGATAGTGAAACCAAAGCTATTGAGCAGGCCGTTAATGGTATCTGGCAGCAGCAAGCCACAGATTGGTCTAAAGGTGATATCGAGGCGTATATGGAGGCCTATTGGAAATCCGATAAGCTTCGCTTTGCCTTTAACAACACCATTGATTACGGCTGGCAAACGACTCTGGATGGCTACCGGAAAGCTTACAAGGATAAGGCTGCGATGGGCTCGCTAACGTTTACGCCTATCGAGATACAGGTGTTCGATGATAGCAACGCTATTATCTTCGGCCGGTATCGTGTGGATCGTTTAAAGAATGGAGAGCCCGATGTACTGGAGGGTTTGGTGACCACTCAGTTTCGTAAGATTGGTGGGCAGTGGTTGATTGTTTCAGACCATACCAGCTAAGGTGGTCACCACTAAATAAACAATATTAATAATGTGTCCAAACAAGAATTAACTATTAGCCCTGTCACAGATGACGATTTCGGCGAAATCGTCATTATGCTCACAAAAATCGCCCATAAAGATATTCTCCCTCATTTTTCTGGGAAGGGGCAGGAAGCATTTGCTCAGGGAATACCTGCAGATACCCGCACAGCCTTTGATCGCAACCGATTCTTCTCAGTTAAAGCAGTGCAAGGTAAGAAGATTGTTGGCTTTGCAGCATTACGAGATAAGAACTACCTCACCCACTTGTTTGTTGCTAAATCCCACCAGAAAACCGGCCTGGGAAAACAGCTTCTGCATCATATGCTGATCAGAACCGTAGGGGAGACTCTCTCGTTAAGAGCATCCGTTAACGCCGTTAATTTCTACAAGTCTCAGGGTTTTCTTCCAACAGACCAAGAACAGCAGGTCAAAGGTGTTCGCTATGTGCCGATGACCTGTCGTATTCCAAGATAAATAGTAAAGTTAGCCTTTACCGGCTTCTACACTCTTCTCGATCACCACCTCACCGGAACCTTTCACCGTATCCCACAGGTCTCGGGACTGTTCTCGGGTCAAAGGATAAATCCCCTTGATATGGCATGGGAACGCACTGCCACCAATCACAGAAATCGTATCGCCCAAACGGCTCAGGCTCATATCAGAGAATCTGTTCACTTTAATGGTTGTAGCATGGCGCAAGCCCACACATGAGCTATTCAGCTCAACCAGATAATCCTTTTTATAATTGCTGGTGATGATCAGGTACTTATCATCCAGGCTTTTCCAGCCACTGAAACGAAAGCTGGTTATCTTTTCCACAGGAGCCAGCTGTTGATCAGCAATAAATGTCTGATAGATCTTGTGACGATCTGCGGAGGATGACTCCTGAACGGATGCACAGCCCACCAGCACGATACCGGAAATCAAAACCAGTAAGACCGGCTTAATTAAGCGAGCCAGAAATTCACCCATAGTACCAACCTCCCCTGTTATTGCTTCTATGACCTTATAATCATGACAGAGATTTCGTCAGATGCCTTTTTAAAACCGTACAATTGTGTATCAATGTCTAACGATTACAGGTAACGAATCAGCGGTCCTCCTTCATTCTTACTTTATTAGGGCGCTGATTTCCTGTTGATACTCATCTTGCAGCTTTTGCTTCTGTCCCGCCTTAATCGTATCCCAGCTGGTGCCAGAGGTTATGCCTTCGATACGCTCCCCGTATTTGGCAATAGCACGCTCAATAACCCGTTCAGCAGATATACCCTGTTCCTGCTCAAGACAGATAACCAGGTTCAAATAGTCCCACAATACATCGCCCAGCTCATCTTCCAGGTAGCAGCGGCGCCCGGCATGAACCTCTTCAGCGACTTCATCCACTTCCTTTTTGATTTCATCCAGATAGGTACCACTGCCGTTAAACCAGGTATTACTCTGATCAAACCGGTTCTTGGCGTGAACAATAGCTAATAATTCTTCTAACTTTTTACCCATCATCATTTTGTGACTTTCCAAATATGATCTGAAATAGAAGTGCTCGGCAGAGTATGAAGCAAGACATCACAACGTAATAGTTGAGGAACACTAGAATCTAAGCTTGGAAGCATCACCATGTTTTATCCAAATCCTCGGCATAAAACCGAATAGCATCTTGATAGGCGCGAATATCTTCAGAGTTGGTTGTCTCAACCAGCAGGTTAAGCAGCATTGCAACAGCTGCTTTCGCATCCCCAGTGTTGTAGAGGTTCATAGCCTGAAACGGCAGGATTTCTTGCTTATTAGGAAACTCTTCCCGCGCCATGACAAAGTAGTCAGCAGCCTGCTTATATTCCCCAAGGCATCGCAGACTACTGGCCAACCCCAGTAAAACATCAAAGCGTTCACCCGCTTCAAGTTGCCCGTTTAGTGCCTGTTGATAATGCGGGATAGCTTCACGTTCAAGCCCCTGGGCATCGTAGTTCCAGGCGATATAAAGATGGGCTCTAGCACCCAAAAGTGGGTCTGCGACCAGTGCCTGCAGAGTTTCCAAGGATTGGGCATACTGCCCGGCCTTACGGAGCTGTATGGCCTGCTCAATCAGATTATTCATTGTTGTACAGCTTTACTTCTTTTTATTGGAAGCCGTTACATTACTGGAGTCACAAGATTGCTACAATCGTAGGTCATGGTGACGTTTTGTTTATTTGTTTCTGTCGTTATCACACCACTATCAGTCTGAGTGGCTGTATATGACGCTTTAAATTCAGCATTACTTCCCGGACTCATCAAATTCTGATAAAGACAATACCGGGCAGCAATACTCGGAAATGGTTTATTGCTACAGAGCATTTCCTCAAAAGTATTGGGGTTACTCTTGATCGCTAGTGAATCACACTTTTCGCTGGCGGACTGAACCAGCATCGTGTATTGCTTTTCTACCCTCTTGAGCCCATTCATCAATGCTGTATCTAATGAAGTATCCGCAGACATATAAGGAACGTATATCACTGCGGCCCCTAACAGAAGCATCCTTGCCACTTTATTCATCAATCTTCCCTCTGATTTGAATAGTTTTATTCCAATAGTTCTTACTGCCGCTCTCAGTGATTCATCACCTCAGCCACATGCTCAATCCACAGATAATCCGGAATACTTTTATCCAGATAGTAATCCGGTTGAATCCCCACACCATCTATCGCCATATGAGGAATCCGCAGACTGCGAGACAGCGAATAGTGCAATCTGAATAAGCCGGACGGCGAATCTACCGAGTACATATTGGAGATATCCAGCACACCATAGGTTGAACGACCAAACAGCTTTACCTTCTGGCTCTGCTTGGCAGCCAGCAGGAACTGCTCGGTCGTACTGCCGCTGTACTCATCAATCAGAATACTGATATTCTTTGGAAAGGCATGAACCTGATCAAACTCCCGAATCCAGACACTATCATCAAACACATTCACAAACTCACCCACTCGTGAGATGAGAATCTCATAGCGTTCACGGTGCTCCTCAACTTCTGAGGGTTTGATGCCGTACTTTTGTGGGTTTTGAATAAAATCCAGCTGACGCTGGTTATTCAGCTCCGTTGAATAAAACTCTATTCCGGGCACACGAATGGGGTGGGTATACAACAGAGGCAGAATGGATTCGTAAGAGCTATCAGTGCCTCCGCCATTACTGCGAACATCAATAATCAGATTGGCTGTTTTGAGTATCTCTTCGCGATTCTCATCAATCAGTTGATTGATAACATCCCGGTTCTGGCTGCCAAAGCTTGGGACTCTTAGCAGCAAGGTATTGTCATTCTGTCGAACCAGCGAGGGTTCACGATTATTGAGATACTCAAAGAAGCGGGGAATCGCCTGATCTCCCTCCAGCTGTGGAAAACTTCGTTGCAGACTGAAGTTGCTCACCTGAAGGTAATTGTTACCCCAGATTTCGACTCTGCCGGGAGCCCCTTCACTATGATCCCGCATATAGTATTGGCCACTGTCATCCTTGCGGATACGCAGCTTGATCTGACCCGGCAGCCAGTAAGGCGTCTCTGAACGGATAATAAAGCCCACATACTCCTCACCGATCTGTTTGATACCAACCGTATAAGGTGCAGCCTCCCAGATACCTTCATAATCGGTATGGGGTTTATCCTCCAAATAAGCTTTAAACTCTTCAAGATCTACATCCAGACGCGGCCAGTCTTTGAAGCGCTCTTTTAATTCACTTTCACTTGGCTCAACTGTCGGTTGTTTATCAACTTCTCCAAGGTACTCAATGCCATGATGCCCTTTCCGGAAAAAAGCCAGCCACTCTCTGACCAGCTGCCTAAAGGCATCGGGATCATCGACTGTCTCTAACTGCTCCTGAGTTGCCTGATTATGAAGCTGATAAGCGACCTCTCCTTTATTGCTTAACGCATAAGAGAAACCGGCATCATTCTCTTCAAAGGTTTTCTTTAACCAGGAAAACTCGGCCTGGTAATTAATATCGCTATTCGGTGAAACGGGCAGATTATCAGTCTCGGGGGCATCTTTAACGCTCACACAACCTGCGAGTGTGGCAGCCGCACAGAGTAAGGTGGTTTGCTGTAATACGGACTTCATTGTACTTATTATTCTCTTTTACTAATCCTCTGATACATGCCTCTTAAGCGTGGGTTTTACTCCACGGTCTGGAGACGAGCAGCACCATCAAAAGAATAACAATATATTTGGGAGCTATCGTCGCCAGATAAAAACTGCTGTGATGATCCGGGAAGGCGACAATTTCGACATAGGCGTACAAGCTGACAAAAGGAAGAGCCAGCAAAGCATACAACCAGCGGCTGCCATTCGTGGTTAACTTCTCAAGAGCAAAGGCCAAAGCGGCAAACGCGATGGCCATAGGCAGGCAAAACACCAGAACTTCACCAAGAGCCCATGCGGTTAGTGGGTATTCGTTAAACCATACCTGCATAGAATGCGGTAAAACAATTGCCGCACCAAAGCTAATGAGATAAACCGATAACCAGGCAAAACCGGCGCCCAAAGAGAGCGCCAGTATCGAGGCAAAGGAACGCAGACTCCGGATCATCTTACGACCTCAACATCTCCGGCACCAATAGAGACTTCAATAACCTCTTGGCCTTTTCCGGTGTATTCGGTCGTTGAGAAAATTAAGCCTGATGTTTCAATATTGGCTTTGTCAAAACCCTCAAGGCGGGTATCGCCAGCCCCCGTGCTTAATTCGATAGAGCGATATTCAACCTTACCCAGCTTGATATCAACATCCCCAGAGCCAACAGAGATTTCAGCCGAAGAGAGTAGTTTTTCAATATCAAGGTCACCGGCGCCGATATTAATTTCAGTCGGCCCACCCTGCTCGGTAATATCCATATCACCGGCACCAAGGTTGTAGGTCGCACTTTCCGAAATAGTTTTCACATCAATATCGCCGGCACCAAGATTGACAGCCACCTTCTTTTTGGCAGGCACCGCAATCACCCAATCCTGGTTGGTATCATCAATATCAATCGAGAACTCAATCTCACTACCGGATTTATCAAGTTCAATTTCAGCACGGCTTAAATCAATATTCCCCCGGTGGCTGTGATCCTTAACCATCACTTTCAGTTCCAGCTCATCGCCAGAAGCCGTGGTCAGAGAAACAGAGCCAGCGCCAACAGAAAAGGCCAGCGTTTTTGCCCCGGAAACATCAATAATCTGATTTATTTCAACGGCATTGGTATGGTCGTGAGAGAGGGCAGCACTAGAAGACAGAAGCGCAATCGCTGCGCCCAGAAAGGGTAATTTCTTCATCAACAGATCCTTGTTGTTTTTTTTATATTCGTTCTGAATATGAACTCTGAAGTCTCTGTAGAAACTTCAGAGTTATTTTTATTACAGGATCATTTTATCGATCAGAGGGTCATCTTGCCATCAATGATGCGATTAACTGCCAGAGAGTTCTCATCCTTCAGAGTCTCAGGCAAAAGATCAGCCGGCATATTCTGATAACTGACCGGGCGCAGGAAACGCTTAATTGCAGAAGAGCCAACAGAGGTTGTCCGACTGTCGGAGGTGGAAGGGAAAGGTCCACCATGAACCATGGCATGGCTCACTTCTACACCGGTCGGGTAACCGTTAAACAGAATCCGGCCAGCTTTCAGTTCCAGCGTAGGCAGCAGTGAACGTGTCAGTTCGTTATCCGCAGGTGTGCAATGTACAGTTGTAGTCAACTGACCTTCCAGCGAACCAGCCACTGCACGCATCTCGTCTTCACTCTGGCAACGTACAACGAGTGAGACGGAGCCAAAGATTTCCCCCTGCAGCTCCGAAGAAGCCAGGAAGTCTTCCGCACTCACGCTTGCCAATGCCGGTGCACACTGGTTTGGCAGGTTGCAGGCGACAGGTGCCAGATGGGTCTGCACGCGGCTGTTATCCAGAAGACGACTGACGCCTTCCTGATAGGCATTATAAATACCGGCTGTCAGCATAGTCTGGGAAGCAGACTCTGCCAGCAGCGCAGCAGAAGTATTAATAAACTGTTCCAGCTCCGGGCTTTCCAATGCCACAACCATTCCCGGATTGGTACAGAACTGACCAGCGCCCATCACCAGAGAACCGGAGAAGCCTTCGGCAATCTGCTGTCCGGAAGCCTGCAGAGCACCCGGCAGCAGGAACACCGGGTTAATACTGCTCATCTCCGCATAAACAGGGATCGGCTCAGGACGGTTGGCAGCAATATTCATCAATGCCGTACCACCCGCCTGGGAACCGGTAAAACCAACGGCCTTGATGACAGGATGCTTCACCAGCTCGGTTCCGGTCGTAATCCCATCACAGAACAGCAGAGAGAAAACACCAGCGTGGAGCTCACACTGAGCCACAGCTTTCTGGATGGCCAGACCCACCAACTCAGCCGTTCCCGGGTGTGCAGGATGTCCCTTCACAATCACTGGAGCACCGGCGGCCAGCGCGGATGCGGTATCACCACCCGCCGTAGAGAAGGCCAGCGGGAAGTTACTGGCACCGAACACAGCAACCGGACCAAGGGGTACATAACCCATACGCAGATCAGGCTTGGGTAACGGAGCACGGTCAGGCTGAGCCGTATCAAGGGCAGGCTCCTGCCACAAACCGGTACGAACAATCTCGGCGAAGGCCCGCAGCTGACCCATGGTACGACCACGTTCACCCTGAAGACGCGCCTGCGGCAGACCGGTTTCGGCCATAGCGCGTTCAATCAGCGCATCGCCCAGCGCTTCAATATTGGTGGCAATCTGTTCCAGGAAGGCAGCGCGCTGTTCGGGAGTGGTCTGACGGAAGCTGTGAAAAGCCTGCTCGGCCAGTTCACAGGCTTCATTTACATCGGCAGAAACAGCACTGCTGTAGGCAGGAGATAATTGTTCATCAGTCGCAGGATTGGAGCCATAGAAGCTGGCTCCGGTGCCCGTCACACGACGGCTACCGACAATCATCTGTCCGGTTAATTCCATAACATCCTCTTCTTTTTATTAATGCTGATGCAAATTAAACGCTATGGATTAACCGACATCAGCTTTACTTCTGGTTTTTAAAATATTCCATCAGGGAGTGGTAGGAACCCAGGATATGTTGCCGGGTCAGCTCCGCTGCCAGCTTCCCATCCTGATTCACACAGGCTTCCAGAATCGCCAGATGTTCTTTTTCCGCACGCCCCATGCCGTTGGTCAGCAACAATTGAGCACGCAGATAAGCGTCAATACGGTCGATGGATTCATCAATCACCTTCAAATGGAAAGGCCGACCGGCATCTTTATACAGGGTTTCGTGGAACAGACGGTTCCGTTCGCCCCACAAAGACGGATCACTCTCCGTGGTAAAGGCATCGCAAAGTTTGCGAGCTTCGGCGAGAGTCTCCTCGGACATATTCTCGACCGACTTCTCAATCACCAGCGGCTCAAGATTGGCGCGAATCTCGTAAATCTCTTCCACATCCTTAGGCGAAAGGGAAGACACGATGCAGCCTTTATGACGCATATTCTGCACCAGCCCCTGAGCTTCAAGACGCTTAAGCGCTTCACGAACAGGAATACGGGAGACATTAAAGATATTGGCAATATTCTCCTGACGAATACGCTCACCAGCCTGAATCCGGCCACTGATAATCTCATCGCGGAGTGCGTTGTAAATAATGTCTGACGACGCTGCAGTCTGAATTAAATTGACCGCACGGTCCTGAAGTCCCTCGTACACAAACCTGTTCCTTCTTCTAATTTTTACAAGTACATGGCATTAGCAACATGCCTCTGGGGCAATACCGCTCTGGCGCACATCATACTTGATTTCTGTTCCCGTATTTATGTCTTGCCTGAATATTTTTTATAAAAGATATTGCATATTGGATCCAATATGCAATAAGGTTGACACGTATCAGCGAGAAAAATAATAAAAAACGAAATAAAAATAAGAGCAAAGGGACTAGTCATGATCAAACGACTACTTTCACTACCAGCACTGGCATTGTCTGTTATGGCAATGGCAGCACCTGTTCAGGCCGACAAGCTGGATGATGTGATTGATAACGGCGTACTGCGCTGTGGTGTTGTTCTGGATTTCCCACCGATCGGCTTCCGTGATGAAAACAATGAGCCGGCCGGCTTTGATGTCGAATACTGCAAGGATCTGGCTAAAGTTCTGGAAGTGGATTACAAGCTTGTCCCTTTAACCTGGTCTGAGCGCCTGCCATCCATCGTGACCAATCGTACCGATGTCGTCTTTGGTTCTACCTCCGACACCCTGGAGCGAGGCAAGACCGTTGGCTTCTCCATCCCTTATGTTCTTTATTATTCTCAGGCTGTTGTTGCTGAAGGCAGCGGTGTAAAAAGCTTTGAAGACCTGAAAGGCAAGCGTGTGGCTTCCGCCCTCGGCACCATGCAGGAACAGCACTACCTGAAGTACGCGAAAAAGTGGGGCGTTGAGCACCTCTATCAAGGCTACCAGAGTGAAAACGAAGTCTTCCTGGCCGTCGCTCAGGGTAAGGCTGACGTAGGCATCACTTCTAACACCACCGTTGGCCCGATTGTTAAGCAGTACGACAACATTGAGCCTGGCCCAAGAATGCCTTGGGAAACCGATTACACCTCAGCGATTGGCCCTCGTAAGGATCAATCCTGGCTGAACTATCTCAATCTGTTTATTACCCATCAGGTTCGTTCCGGTCGTTATGACGAGCTGTGGGGCAAGTATGTGGGTGGCGATGCTCCCGAACTGCGCATTCCCGGCGTGTATTACTAATCAAATAATTATTTAAAAGTTCCCTCAGAGGGGTTTTCTGTCTGGCCTGATGGTTGCACTCACAAGGTGACAACCTGCAGTCAACCCCTCACCCTAATTCCGGGAGTAGACGAGCATGGATTACAACTTTCACTGGCGCCCTGTCTTCAATAAATTGCCAGACCTGCTGGAAGCTGGTCTGCTGACCCTTGAAGTCAGTCTGTTGTCCATGGTGATTGGTACCGTTCTTGGTCTGCTCCTTGCTTTGGCAAAGTTGTCCCCCCTGAAGCCGGCGCGCTGGTTTGCGATCACCTGGATCGAACTGGCACGTAATACGCCGGCTCTTTTTCAACTGTTTTTCTTTGGCTTTGGCCTTGGTGCCTTTGGTTGGCACCTGAGTCCGTTCCTGATCGTGCTGGTCGGGCTCTCTTTTAACAACGCCGGCTATCTGGCTGAGAATTTTCGGGGTGGCTTTCAGGCTGTTCCGGAAAACCAGTACCGGGCAGCCCGTTCCCTGGGGATGACTGCCTTTCAGGCCACAACCCGGATCGTCATTCCCCAGGTTTTCAAGATTGTGTATCACCCGATGACCAACCAGATGGTCTGGGCCGTATTGATGAGTTCGCTGGCGATGATGGTTGGTTATCGGGAACTGGCCGGAGAAACCCAGTTTCTGGCCTCCAAAACCTTCCGGATTTTTGAATACTTTCTGGCGGCAGCGGTTATCTACTACGTCATCGTAAAAATTATTCTTGGCCTCTCCCGCCTGCTGGCCTGGCGGCTCTTCCGGTACGAGTAACCGGAGTGTTGTGAACAGCCAGACAGGAGATAAGGTATGAACGAGACAGTTACATTTTTTTCCGGCTTCAAGATCAACGATCTGTTTTTCCTTGGTGAAGCCGCACTGCAGACATTAATGATTGCCGCGATTTCCATCTCGTCCGGTACGCTGCTGGGTGCCATATGCGGCTGGGGTCTGGCAGAAGGGAAAACGGTTGTTCGCTGGACACTGAACAGCATTCTGGATGTGTTCCGCAGCGTTCCCCTGCTGATTCAGTTGATTCTGTTTTATAACCTTTTTCCGATTATCGGCTTTGATCTTGGCCCGTTTGCCAGCGGCATTATTGTGCTGTCGATGTATACCTGTGCACTGGTGGCCTCGGTGGTTCGCGGAGGTATTGAATCTGTTCAACAACCCATGCGCCGGGCAGCCCGCTCACTGGGTATGAGCTATCTGCAGTCTATGCGCCATGTGATCTTCCCGATCGGCCTGAGAGCTGTACTGCCTTCCTGGATTGGTGTGGCTTTAGGTGTATTGAAAGACAGTGCTCTTGTTTCCGTGCTGGGTTATGTCGAGTTGCTAAGAGCTTCCCAGATTCTCATGACCCGTACTCAGGAACCGTTTCTGATTCTGGCTCTGGCCGGTGCGTTTTACTTTGCACTCTCTTACCCGTTGTCCCGGTACTCAAAACAATTAGAAGAAAGGTGGGCATCATGATTGAAATACAGAATCTGCATAAATACTTTGATGTCCATCATGTTCTGAAAGGCATTGATCTGACTGTTGAGAAAGGGGAAGTGCTGAGCATTATCGGCTCCTCAGGCTCCGGCAAATCTACCCTGCTCTATTGCATCAACGGGCTGGAAGCCATTCAGCAGGGCGAAGTGATTGTTGACGGTGTTTCTGTCCACGATAAAGGTGCTGACCTGAACAGAATTCGCCAGAATCTGGGCATGGTGTTTCAACAGTGGAATTCCTTCCCACACCTTACGGCGTTGGAGAATGTGGCTCTGGCACCACGAATTGTGAAAAAGCTTTCCAAGGCGGAGTCTCTGGCAATTGCCGAGCAACAACTGAAACACGTGGGGCTTGCTGATAAACTGGATGCCTACCCCTCATCACTTTCCGGCGGACAACAACAACGACTGGCCATTTCCCGTGCGCTGGCCATGGAACCGGAATATATGCTGTTTGATGAAGCCACCTCTGCACTGGACCCGGAACTGGTTGGCGAAGTTCTGGAAACCATGCGCATGCTGGCCGAGGAAGGCATGACCATGATCTGTGTGACTCACGAGATGGGCTTTGCCCGTGATGTGTCTGATCGCGTCGCCTATTTTCACGACGGCGTGATGGAAGAGATCGGCACACCTGACCAGATTTTTGGTACACCGGTCAGTCAGCATACACAAAAATTCCTGGCCAATGTACGGTAATCACTTTTAACAAGAGCCCGTTAATAGCTTTTAACAACAAGCAACTTTGACGTTTGCCACGAAAACAAAACCCGAGACAAGACGTCTCGGGCAAACAGTAAACGGGTCCCGTGGCAGTGACCCGACTAATAACCACTCATAATAATATGAAGGACTAAAACAACATGTGGACTGGTGTAATCCCCGCAGTAACTACCAAGTTCGACAGCCGCGATAATCTCGATATCGAGGAAATGAAGCGCTGCTTCGACTACCAGATGGATGCCGGCTGTGATGGCCTGATTGTGGGTGGTTCCCTGGGCGAAGGCTCCATGCTGACCACCGAAGAGAAGATCGAAATTCTGAAGACCGCCAAGTCTGCGACTGGTGACAAACCAACCCTGATGACCATCAGCGAAGCTTCCACCCGCAGCGCCTGTCTGTCTGCAGAGGCTGCAGCCAAGGCGGGTGCCGATGGCCTGATGGTCGTGCCTAGCCCGATCTACCACACCGATCGTCGCGAAACCGTTGCGACCCTGCGTGCTGTTGCAGATGCTGCTGATTTGCCAATCATGATCTACTCCAACCGTGTCGCTTACCGTGTGGACGTGACCCCGGAGATCATGCTGGAACTGGCTGATGATTCCCGCTTTGTTGCCGTGAAGGAGAGCTCCGACGATATCCGTCGTACCTCCGAGATCTTCAACCTGCTGGGTGATCGCTACAACGTTCTGACCGGTGTGGATAACCTGGCGTTTGAAGCCCTGACTGCCGGTGCTGTCGGCTGGGTTGCTGGTCTGGTTGTGGCCTTCCCGAAAGAGACTGTGGCCATCTATCGTCTGATCCGTGCCGGCCGTTACCAGGAAGCTCTCGAAATCTACCGCTGGTTCCGTCCGCTGCTGGACCTGGATGTCTCCACTTACCTGGTGCAGAACATCAAGCTGGCCGAAGTGATCGAGCTGGGCTCTACCGATAATGTCCGCATGCCGCGCCTGCCACTGGTTGGTGAGCACCGCGCCCGTGTTGAAGCCATTATCCGTAAGGCTATCGCATGCCGCCCTGAGCTGCCTGACGTCAGCGCGCTCTAAGGCTTGTAGTGCAGCTTTGACGATAGACAATGCCCACACTGTTAAACGACAATGTGGGCATTTTTATAGATGTAAACAACATAACAACAGCAACAACAAAAAGACATCAAAAATGGTGCAGGCGCGGTGCGAAATGGGTAGTGAGATCAAAAGCCGTGATATCAAGAAATACGACACGATCGTCATTGGTGGCGGGATTGTTGGTCTTGCCATAGCAGAAAAATTATCCAGCGAGGGACAGACTGTAGCTCTCGTGGAACGGGATAAGATCGCGGCCGGAGCCAGTTATGGCAACGCCTCATCGCTCGCCTACTCCGATATTATGCCCCTGGCCTCACCGGGCATGATTCGCAAAGCAATCAAATGGTTTATTGATCCTTTAGGGCCGTTCTCAGTCGTCCCCAAAGATATTTTCAAAACCGCAGGCTGGCTAACCCGTTTCTTCCTTGCCGCCCGTACACCACGCTATCTGCGCAGTATTGATGTACAGGCCAGTCTTATGCACCTAAGCCGTGACACCTTTCCGGATATGCTGGAACGTACCGGGCTGACCTCCATGATCCGTAATAACGGTGCCTTACATCTCTATCAGGACTGGTCCTTCTATCGCCGAGATCTGCAGAACTGGGCGGTTCGCCTGAAGCACGGCATCAACTACGAAACCTACGAAGAAGAAGATCTGCATCACTTCCAGCCCGGTCTGTCCAAAGACTTTGTTGCCGGGGTTTTTGTTCCTCAATGGCAGACGATCACCAACCCTGCCGATCTCTGCACAGAATTGCATGAAAAGCTCAGTGCGCGTGGTGTCGATACCTTTTACAGCACAGCAGACGATATTCAGAGTTCCGGGGGAGAAACCCTGGTCAGCCTGGGCAGTGGCGAGATTCTTAATGCTCATAATACGGTATTGGCTGCGGGTGTCTGGTCAGCAGGTCTGTCCAGACAACTGGGTGACCATGTCCCGGTTATTGGTGAGCGGGGCTACAACACCACGTTACCAAAAACTGCACTGCCCGAGGGATACGACAAAACTCTGGTATTCAGTGAACATGGCTTTCTGATTACCCCGCTGAGTGAACATTTCCGTATTGGCGGCGCATCCGAAATTGCCGCACTGGATCAAAAGCCCAATTACAAGCGGGCAAAGCTTATGGCTGAGAAAGCCACAAAGTTTCTACCAGAACTCAGTATTGATGACGGGGAACAGTGGATGGGGCAGCGCCCATCGATTCCGGACACCCTGCCGGTGATCGGCCGTTCATCCCAGTCGGACAATATTATCTATGCCTTTGGCCACGGCCATCTGGGCCTGACCCAGTCGGCTGCGACTGCGCAACTGGTATCCGAGCTCATCCAGAACAAGACACCATCTATCGACATTCATCCTCTGCGGGTTGACCGTTTTTAAACAACTAACCTGCTAGTACTTTGGTCACAATGCCGAGGGAGACGAGTAAACATGGCACGACATACCTTTTTCTGTATTGATGGTCACACCTGTGGCAATCCTGTGCGCGTCGTTGCTGGCGGCAGTCCAATGCTGACCGGCGAGACCATGCTGGAAAAGCGGGCACACTTTCTTGAAGAGTATGACTGGATTCGTACCGGCCTGATGTTCGAGCCCCGTGGCCATGATGTGATGTCCGGTTCCATCCTTTATCCACCGACCCGCTCGGACTGTGATGTCGCCATACTGTTTATAGAAACCTCCGGCTGCCTGCCGATGTGCGGACATGGCACGATTGGAACAATCACCATTGCGCTGGAGAATGGCCTGATCACACCAAAGGAGCCCGGTGTTGTACGACTGGATACACCTGCTGGCCTGGTGGTCGCGGAATACACGGAAAAAGATGGGTATATAGAAGAGGTGCGGCTGACCAATGTTCCGGCCTTCCTTTATAAGACCGGACTGACCGCATATTGTGAAGGGCTGGGAGAGATTACCGTCGATGTGGCCTACGGCGGAAACTTCTATGCCATTGTTGATCCCCAGAAGAACTTCCGGGATATGTCCGACTATTCAGCCAGTGAATTGATTCAGTTCAGCCCGCGTCTGCGCAAGGCTCTGAATGAGAAGTATGATTTTGTCCACCCTGAGCATCCGGAGATTAGAGGCCTGAGCCATATTCTCTGGACCGGCGAAACGACCCAAGAGGAAGCCACGGCTCGCAACGCTGTTTTCTATGGTGATAAAGCCATCGACCGTTCACCCTGTGGAACCGGAACCTCATCACGCATGGCCCAGTGGGCTTCACAGGGTAAGTTGGGGGAAGGAGATGACTTTATCCATGAAAGCATTATCGGCTCCCTGTTCAAAGGGCGGGTAGAGAAACTCACTAAGGTCGGTGAATACGACGCTATCGTGCCATCTATCGCAGGCTGGGCACGGGTGACCGGCAACAACACCATTTATATTGATGATCGTGACCCGTTTGCCCACGGCTTTATCGTCACCTGACAGACCGGATACCAAGAATAATGAAAAGCAGTAAAACGATTCATGTCGTCAGTTGTCATGCTGAAGGTGAAGTAGGCGATGTCATTGTCGGTGGCGTAGCACCGCCTCCCGGCGAAACCTTGTGGGAGCAGTCCCGGTTTATCGCCAAAGACGACACTCTGCGTAA
Source organism: Parendozoicomonas haliclonae (assembly GCF_900174585.1). GTDB lineage: Bacteria > Pseudomonadota > Gammaproteobacteria > Pseudomonadales > Endozoicomonadaceae > Sansalvadorimonas > Sansalvadorimonas haliclonae. Next base: position 606,676 of record NZ_FWPT01000003.1, read on the forward strand.
CTTTGTTCTCAACGAACCCCGTGGCGGCGTGTTCCGCCATGTAAACCTGCTGGTTCCACCCAAAAATCCGGAAGCCCAGATGGGCTGGATTATTATGGAGCCAGAAGATACACCGCCTATGTCTGGTTCCAACTCCATGTGTGTCTCTACGGTCTTGCTGGAAACCGGTATTCTCCCCATGAATGAACCCGTGACCCATCTCACACTGGAGGCACCGGGTGGTTTGGTACGGGTTACCGCACATTGTCGTGAAGGCAAGGTTGAACGACTGTTTATCCGTAATGTGCCATCGTTTGTGGATCGTCTGGATGCAACACTGGAAGTAGAAGGTCTGGGCACGCTCACAGTCGATACGGCCTTTGGTGGTGACAGCTTTGTAATGGCCGATGCCCGCAAGCTGGGCTTTGAGATTGTTCCCCATGAAGCTCGCGAACTGGCAGAAACCGGCATCCGTATCACCAATGCCGCCAACGAGCAGCTGGGCTTCCATCATCCGACAAATCCTGATTGGCGCCATATCTCCTTCTGCCAGCTGTTTACGCCACCGGTAAAGAAAGACGACGAGCACTTTATGCGTAATACCGTGGTGATCCAGCCTGGCAAGCTCGACCGTTCACCAACCGGCACCGGTGTTTCTGCCCGACTGGCCGTGATGTATGCCCGAGGTCAGATGCAGGAAGGTGAAAAGCTGACCATGAGTTCCGTGATTGATTCCATCTTCTCGGGAAAAATTGTGGGTACCACCATGGTTGGAGATAAGCCCGCTATTACGCCGGAAATCTCCGGACGAGCGTGGATTACCGGAACCCACCAGCACATGCTGGATCCAAGCGATCCATGGCCAGAGGGTTACCGCATCAGCGATACCTGGCCTAGGGTCTGTTGACGTATCGTGATACGGCTCACGAAACGCCAACAGACCCTAGGATTTAACCGCTTAAACGAATCAAAAGAACAACAGGATACACCCGTGAAAAATATCCCTCTGATCACCACCGAGGATTGTGAACACCAGCTGAGCTGGCGGGGTGTGATGGAAGCTCTGGCAGATGGACACAAGGCTGAACGCGCCCAGATAGACGACATACTGTTTCAGCAAGATGGCAAATCCCTGCTGAACCGTGCAGCCTGGATTAACGGGAAAGGCATGGGCGTGAAAACAGCCACCATCTTTCCCAACAACCAGAACCTGGCCAAGCCTCTGCCAAATGTAAATGCCGTCTTTTCCCTCTTTGAAGACTGTACCGGTTTACCCACAGCGATTATTGATGGCACCTTTCTGACCAAGTGGAAAACAGCGGGGGATTCCATTCTCGGCAGCCACTTTCTGGCCCGTCAGGATAGCCGCACGCTGGTGATTCTTGGGGCTGGAGCTGTGGCTGAATCTCTGGTTGAAGCCTACAGCGAAGCATTCCCAAATCTGGAACAGATTGTTCTCTGGAACCGCACCTTTGCCAAGGCTCAGGATATTGCGGCACGCTATTCCACGCCCTCACGCCCGGTGATCGCCACACAGAATCTGGAACAGGCGATTCGCAGTGCCGATATAGTGTCGTCTGCCACCATGTCCATTGAGCCGTTTATCAATGGCGACTGGGTACAGCCCGGAACTCATATTGACCTGATTGGTGCATTCCGACCGGATATGCGTGAGGCGATGGATAACCTGATCACCAAAGCGCGTCTATTTGTCGATGCCAGAGAAACGACTCTGCATGATATTGGTGAGATCAGAATCCCTCTCGAACAGGGAACCATTAGCGAAGCCGATATTATTGCGGACTTCTATGATCTATGCGCCGGAACACCCGGGAGGCAAAATGATCAGGAAATCACTCTGTTTAAAAATGGTGGTGGCGCACACCTGGATGTTATGACGGCACTGTACATTTACAACCGCCACAGGAGTGCTGTATAAATTCTATACACCCAATGAACGACAGTCTTAGATTATCTGTCGTTCATTGATGGAGTGAATAATAAAAGTCTGAAGGAACCCAGACCTAAAAAATAAAAGGATGTTGTATTGAAAGCACCAGCAGCGTTTTTCAAATTCTCCCACTTAATACGCTCCCTCAGTATTATTGTGTCTCTCTTCGCTCTTGGCTATCTGCTGGGTAAGAATCTTGCCAGAGATGCTCCACTGTATACTTTTGACCGTCCCGTTCTTATTGCTCTCTATATTTCTTTCCTTTTTATTATTCGGTTGCCATCTAAGCGTTCTGTGCAGCAGGGAAAGTCGGTAGAGACTCAATAGCGTATGGATAAAGTGAGTGTTGTATTTGCGGGGTACTTTCTTGGCTTTGCGATCATTGGCCTACTGGTGATGCCTCTGATGACATTCCTGCACGAGCTGGGTCATGCTCTCCCCATACTTGCCTCTGGCAATAAAGCCCATATTGTAATGGGAACGGGAGACAGTCCATTGACACTGACTTTCAATAATTTAAAGATTTCTCTCTCTCCCACTATCAGCACCAGCTTTTGTTATTGGGAGGAAAGCCTGACTCAACGAACAGCCTTGCTGGCCTTGATTGCAGGCCCATTGACCTCCTTGCTCATTTCCATGACCTGTATATTTGTCTATTTCCGTTTTTCCACTTCAGCCGAACTAAGTGGACTGCTGCTCTGCATTGCAGGTATCACATTCTTTCAGTTTTTATTTACGGCGATTCCCATGCACTACCCATCATTTATGGGCGCCTATGCAGGCGCCCCCAGTGACGGATACCAGATTCTTCAGCGCCTTAAATAAAAAATCACACAGACACCACCACCGCCTCTCCCAACAGGAAAATCCCTCATTGATAAACGGGTATATCCTCATATGGTGTGAATCAGACACCCGCTAAAGTACGCCATCCTGATCCTTGGATCCGTATGTCCAAAGCCAGAATTGTCTGAGTTCGGTAGGCCTTGACTATAATACCGCCCGTCAGGGGGGATGTTTTCGTATTTATGAGCAGCTGTTGTAATGGCACAAAGTGAACATATTCTGGTCGTAGATGATTACTATGATATTCGCGATGTGTTGAGCGAGTATCTTGGTAAGCACGGCATGCGCGTCACAACGGCAGAAAACGGTGCCGAAATGCGTGAGGCACTGGAAAACCATGATGATATTGATCTGATCGTTCTGGATCAGATGCTCCCCGGAGAAGATGGTCTGACCCTGTGCCGCTATGTTCGCAGCGTGGGCGGCCCGCCAATTATTATTCTTTCCGCGATGGATGAAGAAGCCGATCGGGTCGCCGGTCTGGAAGTCGGTGCTGATGATTATCTCTGTAAGCCGTTCAGCACCCGTGAGCTTCTGGCTCGCATTCGCGCCGTTCTGCGTCGAGGACATCACGAAGCTCTGAATCAGATGTCATCCCATAATGATCGTGTACGTTTTGGCAGCTGGATTCTGGATAACAATCTGCGTCAGCTTGAAGACGAGAGTGAACTGGTTACACCACTCAGTACTGCTGAATACCGGCTGCTTTCAGCCTTTACCAGCCATCCACGCGAAGTACTTAGCCGCGAGCAGCTTTTGGCCTTCACTCAGGATGGTGAAGTTCTGCCGTTTGACCGCAGCATTGATAATCAGGTGAGTCGTCTGCGTCGTAAGTTGGAGAAGGACACTAAAAACCCTTCCCTCATCAAAACGGTTAGAGGTGGCGGTTACATGCTGACAGCGGAAATTATGCCAGTCTGATGCCATATCAAACCACAGACTCCAAGGTCCGAATCCGGGACAGGTTGGCTACGCAGATGATCGTAGCCAGTCTTGTGGTTTTATTCTTGGCACAAGTCATTACCGCCGCAATGATGAATGCAGCCCACAAATCTTACTTTCAAAGTTCAACCCAAGGCTGGTTCATTGACCGCACAGTTCTGCTCACGCAAAAACTCGTTGCGACATCACCTTCCAATTACGACATTATGAGTGATGCAGCCAGCGCCCCATTCGCCATATTTCGCATTAACTCTCACCCTTACCTCACCGAAGATGGCTCCGATAAGGATGATGACGCTCTGAGCAAACTACTGGAAAGCCGACTTGGCAGTCAATATTCCAATCAAATCAGAAGTCTGGTTGCCTCAGGAGATAAGCTGGACGAATGGAAACAAGCTTGTCTGGCCAACCTTTCGATCGAAGCCCAACCGTGTATCACCTCCTTGAAAGAGGGGAAGAAACGAATTGACATGGGAACCGAAATCTATTTGGTTGCCGTTTCTATCCCTTTGCCGAATAAGCAATGGCTCAATATTTTTTCCATGGCTCCTGTCGCACCAATATATCTGGACCATGACACCATTCTTTTCCTGAGTATCTTCGGGGTTCTCCAGCTCATTGCCATACTGATACTCGTCCGGCGTATTACCAGGCCGTTGAAAAGCCTTGCCATCGCTTCAGACAAATTGGGTAAGGGGGAATCCGTTGCGCTTCTGGAAGAATCCGGCCCTGAAGATGTTCGCAGAACCATTCGCGCCTTCAATCGCATGAATAACAGCCTGGTGCTTTATATGAAAGAGCGCACTGGCATGCTGGCTTCCATTGCCCATGATCTCCGTACACCATTGACTGGCTTGAAAATTCGTACTGAGATGCTGCCGGATTCACGAACCAAAACCCGCCTGCTATCAACCATTGGCGAGATGCAGAATATTGTTGAAACCACCGTCCAATTTATTCGGGAAAATCAACGTGTTGAGCAACCTCGCAGAGTCGATATCAACGCACTGCTTGAAAGTCTCAGTGAAGACTTTCAAGAGATGGGACAGAACGTTGTCTATTCTCCTGCGGCAGCTCCTATAGCTATTATTTGCCAGCCTGTCGGAATGGGACGAGCCCTACGTAACCTGATTGAGAATGCGGTGAAATACGGCCACCGAGCTCGCATATCGCTCCTGCAGGAAGAGCAACATGTTGTGATCAATATCGATGATGACGGGCCGGGGATTGATGACAACGAGATAGAGCGAGTATTTGAGGCTTTTTTCCGTTCTGAAAAATCACGAAGCCGTGAAACAGGAGGCCTTGGCCTGGGGCTGGCAATCGTTCAGAACATTCTCCATGCCCACCATGGAGAAATATCTCTCCACAATCGAAAAGAAGGTGGGCTCAATGTGAAAATCACTCTGCCTTATCAGTGCTGCTGATTAATTCTCGCAACCGCACAATAAATAATCACCTTAATAGCTGAGCAGCGTCATAAGTCAATATTCTCGATGAAATATGCATATATCAACATCCATATTTCATCATATGCACGAAACGCCTTCACGAATTATACCGTTATCAGAAAAACGCCTTAGGCATTATCCACAGATATAAAAACAATAAACGACAGCTTCGATAGAAACTCCACCACATACCCGCACCATAAAATTCGGAGTCTACACCCAAAACCTCGTATCTGAACGAATCTCACTTTCGATTTTTTCCAAATATCTCAGATTGTGTCAATGCATCACAATTAGCGCCGCTTTCAGCATGGGAAAATTGACGTGCTCGAAGGCATTCGCGCTACCAGCCCTCAAAAACCATCTAGCTGTACCAAAACGCCGAGGGCAATATGCATACAGCCACGAAATCACCACAGAACAAAATTGCTGTCGCCATCACCCCGGCATTCATCATTTTGTGCCTGTTGATTTTTATGGCGAACAGCAATGCCATGGCCATGAGCCAAGCCAGCGCAACATTTACTGTCACTCTGATTATTCCTCCCAGAGTACAGCTGCATAGCGTACCAACGGCCATTAATCATCAGCCCTCACCACTACGCATGTCAGGAACCGGCATTGATAGTGTCTCTGTATCCATGATGCCAGACAGAGACACACGCAAGATGCCAGCTGCAGCTCCGTATCTAACTTACGGAGATGGGCGAAGCATCTCACTCTGTAAAGCGCCACGTATCAATCTGGCAAAAAAAAACTGCACACATGATTTATCCATGAAAGACCGGACCGCCTCAGGAGATATTACCGTTTTGATAGCTTCAGAATAGAGCTCTGCCTCACTGATACCTTTTCCATGATCAGCATAAAAGTCGAGCTCTAATACGACACGCAATAACACAACCAATGACCAATATACGCAGATCATTAGCACGCCCTGTTAATCATGTACCTGACAACGAAAAGAAAAATCACCGTTTATCTGGATAGCAACACCATCGCGCCGGCCTCCATTACTGAAGTTATTGACGAACTCAGTCAATATGGCGAAATCTGTTGTTTCAGGCTCTTTTCACAGACTGGCGCAGACACCCATGAAGCGCAGATGCTGAAGAGCCTGGTAAATGAATACTCTCAGCATATCGCAATTGAACGTATCAGCGCTGATGAGCTTGTAGACGCTAAACCAGACTTCCATTCCGACATCGTATCGTTTGCGTCCAACCGTAATGTTTTTTCTTCTATTGCCAATGCCAGCAGAATCAATAACCAATTGACACTCGGCTTTGGAGGAGCAGGCTCCCCAATGGGGTTTAAGCAAACATGCCATGCTTTTTATCAGCTCAACATAGCGCAAAACTCCCCACAAAGATGCTCCAATAGCAGTCATTTTTATCTGAGTAGCACAGTGCTTAATCCACAGAGAGATGAGCGCCCTTGCCAGCTTTCAACATTGAGAAACTGGGGTAAACGTCAGAAAAATTTAACGGCACAGGATGCAATTCGACGGTTTAGGATCTCAATGCCAGAGCAGCAGCAAACACTGAAGGTTTGTGCCTGATTATTACCTTCCTGCCACCATCATTGATAAAGCGACCTGTCATCAGGTGGACGGCGAGTCAGTAATCATCGGGTTGTTATAGACGCAGAAGCTCTCAAAAACTAAGTTATCTCAGATACTGAGATAAGCACAAAGGCCAGAGTTTGAATGAAGCTTGAACCTGGCCTTTTTGCGATGAAGGTTTTAAGTGATTAGAGAATAGAAGGCTTAATATCAATTAACGGTGTGCCATTCAGACAATCAAGCCCTCTTACTTTGACGACGCCCTTTTCAATCTCAACAATAGCCAGCCTGGCAAGACCAATAGGATTGGGCCGAACAGGTGTACGCAGACTAAAGGTTCCAAACAGCTTGTCATCCGCATTGGGGCCATGGGATGTATCCAGGGAGACCTCTCTTACAGAACCATCCAGCCAGTAGAGGATATCAATAAACTCGCCAGCCTCCAGACCGGTTAAACCCACCGCATACTCATCTTTCAGAATCAACTCGCACAGTGCTCCATTGATATTATCAACATTGAATGGACACTCATTTAATGACTTATAAGGGGTCTTGATGGTGCCGATGGTGATCAGTTGATATGACATATCCTGTACTCTCCAGATCAATAATTGAATATCAGTTATTCAGCGCAAGCGCGCCAGGCTGGTTCGCTGTAAAAAAGCGCTTGGCTGTGTAGACGCTGATCAAAAGGGTCAAAACCTCAGCCATCAGAATACTTCCCCAGACGCCGTTATCCTGGAAGAAAACCGGCAGTATAAAGAGTCCAAGCACCACAAACACAAAGCCTCTGGACTGAAGTGACCCCCAATAGTTGGACACCCAATTATTGGGGGTTACTTTTATGTCCAAATACAGCCCAGAGCTGAAACGTATCATTGCCAGCGAATACATAGATGATGGAATATCATCACATCAGCTCG
>NZ_FWPT01000006.1 GCF_900174585.1 Parendozoicomonas haliclonae
GAATACATCACGTATTACAATACGCGACGTATCAAGGTGAAACTAAAAGGCCTGACGCCGGCGGAGTGCCGAAGTCAGGCCTTGCAAGCCGCTTAACCAAAGTGTCCAACTTTATGGGGTCACTTCAATCTGCCTTGGTTGGTTTTTCTGTTTCAGCGCACTGTATCGTAACGACCGGGAGCGCAGGTTGGGCGGAATACAATCTGCCATAGCTCTAGTGCCCGGGCACGAAAGGCTCCGGCGCACTGCTGCAGGTAATAGCGCCACATGCGGTAGAACGTCTGGTCATACTTATTCGGATACTGCTTGATCAGGTCAGGCCATGTCGCTTCAAAATTTTTGTGCCAGGCCATCAGGGTTTTGTCGTAGTCCGGCCCAAAGTTGTGCCAGTCCTCCATCACCAGCAACCCTTCATAGGCTTGGCTGATCTGTACAGCAGAAGGAATTTTTCCGTTCGGGAAAATGTATTTCTGTATCCAGGGGTCACATTCTGAGCTGGTGATATTTCCTCCAATCGTATGCAGAAGAAAAATGCCATCAGGCTTCAGACACTTTGAGGCAACCTTGAAGTAGGTCTGGTAATTTTTCAGGCCGACATGCTCAAACATGCCCACGGATACAATACGGTCAAAATGACCTTCCAGCTCTCGGTAGTCTTCCAGCAAAACAGTGATGGGAAGGTCTTTATGCTTTTGCAGAATGAGTTGCTGCTGTTCTTTGGAAACCGTGATGCCGACAACGGCAACGCCGTATTTCTCTGCCGCATAATGGGCCAGTCCTCCCCAGCCGCAACCAATATCCAGCAGAGTCATGCCCGGTTCCAGTTTTAGTTTGCGGCAGATCAGATCGAGTTTGTTCTGTTGGGCTGCGGCAAGATTGTCTGCGTTTTTCCAGTAGCCACAGCTGTACTGCATGTAAGGGTCAAGCATACGTTCAAACAGTTCGTTGCCGGTGTCGTAGTGATGCTCGCCCACATGGAAGGCGCGCTTAACGGACTGCTGGTTCCAGACATGGCTGACAATCCATAAATAAATATGCTGCCAACGGGTCATGGACTCACCATCCTGCTCTTTCATCAGCAGCCGAAAGAACAGTTCATCCAGAGCATCACAGTCCCACCAACCTTCCATATAACTTTCACCCAGGCCCATGGAACGCTCTCTCTTTATGCGATCCAGAAGGTCGGGATTGTGAACAGTGATATCCCAGGCTCTGGGGCCGTTGAGTTTTATATCCGCCTCTTCCAGCCATGTTTCGACAATGTCCGGTGCATCGGCGTGAGTTTGATTGATGGCTGAGTCGCTATTCAGGGGCATCGTTCAATACCTGCTGCAGTCACTGGAACGAATCAATCAGAAAGGAAGTTCAGGATAGTGCAGCTTTCCCGAGCTAACCTGCACTATCCGGAACTATGCTGTTAAGTGATGCTTATATTTGTAGGCATCCGAATCAGGTTTTTTGCTGTATAAGTAAGGAAGCAAAGATACGGGTTCCTGCTTCTTTTGTACGAATGGCGCAAGTAGCGAACAAGAAATGATCAGGCTCAGTTTTCTGCCAAGGTTGCGTCAGCTATGGCAGTAACTCTACAATTTGCTGCAATGGCCGCAGTTATCTGGATGCCGTGAACAGCGCACGTGCAGACATGAGGTCGTTACCTGACAGGAGTCCATTGTGTGCATGCCGGGACCTTTCAAGGATCGGCTGGATTTCTGGACACTGTTTGTCGTCAGGTCTTTGTTACAGTAAAAGTTGTAATAACGGGCTTGAACAAACCGGCTTGTATTAACATGGCCTGTGACAAATGATTGTGTGAACAGTGGATGACAACGCTGATGACGGAGAACCTTATGGCCTGGAATGAGCCGGGTGGTAATAATCAGGACCCCTGGGGGGGCGGAAATAAAGGCAACAATCAGGGACCACCTGATCTGGATGAAGCCTTCCGTAAATTCCAACAGACACTGAAAGGCATCTTTGGTGGCAAAGGTGGTTCTAACGGAGGAAACCATTCCCGTGGCGGATCTGCCGGTCAGGGTGGGGGCGCTGGTCTGTGGATTGGTGTACTCGTCATAGCCGTGCTGGCCTACATCTGGAATGCCATTTACATCGTTGACGAAAAAGAGCGGGCAGTCATTCTGCGCTTTGGTAAATATGTTGAGACTGTTGATCCTGGTCTGAACATGTACTTCCCGCCGGTTGAAAGCAAATTCCAATATCCGGTTACCCAGATCAATACCTATCGTCTGAGTCAGAGCATGCTGACGGAAGACGAGAATATTGTCGAAGTGGCCATGTCTGTTCAGTACAACATCGCGGATCTGAAAGATTACGTCCTGAACGATTCCAACCCTGAGCAGTCCCTGAAGGAAGCCACTCAGAGTGCCCTGCGTCACGTAGTGGGCAGCTCCGAGATGGATATGGTTCTGACCGAAGGTCGTGCCGGTCTGGGTGAGGAAGTGAAGGAGCGTCTGCAGGATTACCTGGATCAGTACGGTTCCGGCCTCAACATTGTTCAGGTGAACATCGAGAGCTCCCAGCCTCCCCGTCAGGTTGTCGGTGCGTTCGATGACGTAATCCGTGCCCGTGAGGAAGAGCAGCGCGAAAAGAACAAGGCGGAAGCCTACGCCAACCAGATTATTCCTGAAGCCCGTGGTGACGCCCAGCGTATTCTGGAAGACGCCGAAGGTTACAAGCAGGAAGTGGTTTCTCGTGCAGAAGGTGACGCGGCGCGTTTCTCCAATCTGCTGGGCGAGTACAAGAAGGCTCCGGGTGTAACCCGCGAGCGTCTGTACATTGAAACCATGCAGGAACTGCTGGGTTCTACCAGCAAGGTTCTGGTTGATGTGGAAGGTGGCAACAACATGATGTATCTGCCGCTGGACAAACTGATGGATAGCAAAAAAGCCAAGGCTTCTGCCACTGGTATGAGTGCTCCGTCTCAGGTGACTCTGACCCAGGATGAAATCAGTGCGCTGGCCGATCAGGTCACGGCTGAAATCAACCGTCGTGTCAGCAGCACCCGTCAAGGGAGGACTGCACGATGAGTAATCGTCTGATATCTATTGTTATCGTTCTGGGTCTGGCGTTTATTGTCGGTGTCCAGAGCCTGTACATTGTGAACGAGCGTGAACGTGCGGTTCTGCTGCGCTTTGGTGAAATCGTCGATCCTGACGTTGAGCCAGGCCTGCATGTGAAGATCCCGTTCATCGACAAGGTGCGTGTATTTGACGGCCGCCTGATGGCGCTGGAAGTTCCACAGGCCCGTTTCCTGACTCTCGAGCAGAAAGCGGTAATCGTGGATGCCTACATCAAATGGCGCATCGAAGATGTTCAGAAGTTCTACAAGGCGACCAACGGTGATCTGTTCCGTGTGAAGCAGCTGCTGACCGCGCGTACCGACTCCAGCCTGCGTAACAGCTTCGGTGGTCTGACTCTGCACGAGGTGGTCTCTGGCCGTCGTGAAGAGATGATGCAGAACATCTCCGAAAGCCTGAACAAGGTGGCGATGGAAGAACTGGGTGTGGCTGTACGTGATGTGCGGGTTAAGAAAATCGACCTGCCTGAAGACGTAAGTGACTCCGTATTCCAGCGTATGGCTTCTGCCCGTGAAAAGGAAGCTCAGGAATACCGTTCCAAAGGTAAGGAAATGGGTAAAGGTGTGCGTGCAAACGCAGACCGTGAGCGCCGGGTGATTCTGGCGGACGCTTACCGCAAAGCAGAGATTCTGCGCGGTGAGGGTGATGCCCAGTCTGCGGCAATCTACGCCAAGGCTTACCAGCAGGATCCGGAGTTCTACTCCTTCTACCGTAGCCTGCAGGCTTACAAGGAATCCTTCAACAGCCCGTCCGACGTGCTGCTGCTGGAGCCTGACAGCGACTTCTTCAAGTTCCTGAACAAGTCTTCAGGCAACAAGTAAGCAATAAGCTGTTATAAAAACGCCCGCTTCATTTGAAGCGGGCGTTTTTGTTGGAGCGTTCTGCTTTTACTGGTCGTCGAGATAATCTTTCTGAGTGTAAGGTTTGCGCGGGTTTCCATGGATAATATCTATGGCGATATCCTTGTAGAGTTTGTCCGTTGCCGCGTTCTGCTCAAGCCTGAGCGCCTCGGATCGCGTCCGGATCTCTTCATCTGAATCCAACTGGTAAACATCCTCCAGCCGTTCATGGAAGCTTTCGCTCAGCTTAGCTTCATATCCTGCGTAATCTTGCTGCATTCTTGCTTTAAAAGGAGGCCAAAGCAGGAGTTCATCCGCCAGAGCACCATCATTCATACTCTCGCTGTAGGCTTTCACCGTAGCGAGCGCATCATTGAGCATCTTCCGGGTTACATAGGAATAAGCCGCATAGCGCATTTTCTGGCCGGGAGGGATAGGCAGGTCGAGTGCTTTTTGCAGCTCAAGCAGATAGATGAGTTTAACCTCAACATGGTCAGGTTTTGGCCCCTGCGAGTGTTTATAGTCGTGGAGTTGTTTCTGATAGGTTTCCTCAACCAGTTCTTCGACCTTTTGCAGGCGAAGCTCGCCGCGTTTGAGCTCAACCAGATCTTGCAGAGTGCCTTCTTTCTGGATTTTCGCAAACCGGGCGGCGACATACATATCGTTCAACACCTGCAGAGCACCGTCGGCACAGGTCTCGTTTATCTCGATCATATGCTCGGTACAGGCTGCCATAATATCCGGGTCTGCCTGCATCTGTTCGAGGACAGTAATAAGTGTTCTGGCTTCCTCTCTTGCTTTGGAGGGATTGGAATAGTCTTTAAATTCCATCAACTTGACTAAATAAACATTAAGGGCTGTTAGCGTGCGTTCACTGAAGGTTTTCTCAAAATTGTCGGGAAGCCTTTTGCCAGCCAGATGAAACCAGAGCTGTAATTTTTCATTCAGCGACATACGGGACGCTGCAACGTTTTTGCGTGGGCTTCTTACCACAATATCCATATCTCGGGTGCGATGAGAGAACATCCACTCTGCGACTTGCATAGGGGTGGGATTGTTGTTGTAAAAAAGAATGCGGCAAGGCTCGTGCTGTTCAAGCTCCAGTAGCTGGTCCGGAACCCTTTCAAACAAGTTGTGCTGAAGTTCAAGGTGCTCGAGGTGCTTAAGCCTCCCTAGTCCGTCTGGCAGGGTTGAAAGCGCGTTATAGCCGACACAGAGCTGCTCCAGCCTCTTTAGTGAGATGATTTCAGCAGGTAACTCCGTCAGCTGGTTGTACCCCAGATCCAATACTTTAAGGTTCTTGAGTGCAGAAACTTCGGCTGGCAGGCTGTTTAGCTTACAGCTGGCCAGTCTCAGACTGGATATCCACGAGAGTTCCCAGAGAGTGTCGGGGAGGCTGCCAAGGGAAAGGTCGCAAAGATTAATGGTGCTTGATCCCTGATTTACAGCATTCATAATCCGATGGGAGGCCTCCAGACGATGGCTTTTTTCACTATCGTTGGCCGCCTCGCTCACCCAGCGTGTCAATTGCTCGCCCTGTGTCGGGGAGAGCCCACTCAGATAACCTATTGCCCGATCAGCCAGCCGAACCAGAGGCGGAGCCGAACTTATTAGCGAGCGGCTTTTCTTCAGAAGGTAAAGAACGGGCTTGCCGACCAGGGCGGAAACAACCCTTTTTGTGCGGCTTTGCTGAGGCACAAGAAAATTGGGCGCAGTGTCGCTGGCAGTAATTCGACGCTCCTGAATCGATCTCTGCTCGACAGGCCTCTCGCCCGAGGTTGGAATCTGCGGTGTGACATTGGTGCCAGATGGCGGCAATGACTCTTTGGGAGGCAGTGGTTCCAGAGGTTGAGGGCTGGCTGGTTGTCCGGAAGGGGGGATTCTTGGTTCCATAATTTTATCTGTCCTGATCCTACAGGAAATATCGGGAACCAGAGCCGGATCATAAGTGGCAGCTCACCAGCATCACAGAGATGCGGATGTTTTCAGCTGCTCTTCCACCATACCGACAAAGCAGCGCAGAGCCTGGCTGGGATGGCGGTTGTTGGGATAAACGGCCCAGATATCTTCGTGTAGAGGCCGATACGACTCCATCAGCCGAATCAGACTGCCAGACTCCAGAGCCCCCCGAACGTAATGATCAGGGAGCTGGGCAATCCCCAACCCTTTACAGGCCGCCTCGACCAGAACCAGCCCGCTGTTGCAGCGAAACTCTCCCTTTACTCTCAGGGCAATATCCTGCCCGCCCTGATGGAAGTGCCAGATATCCGAAGTGCCAATCAGGCAACGGTGTTGGGCTAACTCATCGGGTCGCTCTGGTGTTCCTGAGAGCGAGAGGTATTCTGGGGAGGCGCAAACTGTCAGCCCCCGGGTAGCCAGTCGGCGGGCTTTCATGGTGGAGTCTGGCAACTTGCCGGTGCGGATGGCCAGATCAATACCCTCTTCAACCAGGTCGAGGCGATGGTTGGTCAGTACCAAATCTGCTTTTACATCTCGGTAGATGGCACAGAATTGAGTAAGCACCGGGGCAATCATCTGTTCACCAAAATTGGCCGGCGCCGTGATGCGAAGGTTGCCTCGAGGCTCGCTGTGCTGTTCGCTGATCTGCTGTTGAATATCGGACAGCGCATCAAGTAGTGGACGACAATGCTTGTACAGCGTCCGACCGCTGTCGGTCAGGCTGACCCGGCGGGTTGTGCGATAAAACAGTTGCGTAGATAAGCGGCTTTCAAGAAACGACACTTGTCTACTGACCTGTGCCGTCGATATGGCAAGTCGCTGGGCCGCCTGAGTAAAGGACTCACACTCGGCCACAGCTATAAACTCGTTTATGCCTTCCCACTGAATCATAGGATTGTTACTGTCAGGTAAAAATGAATTGCGGTGTGGCTAGATTATCACCTTCGGCTGAAAGAATAGAATGCATTCCTATTGTGAGGCCGTGCACTAGACACAAGATGTCTGCATAAAAGCCTGAATCTGTATAACGAGGACTGACATGACTGCATCTGTTCTGAAATCCCGCGCTGCGGTTGCCTGGGGAGCGGGTAAGCCGCTGACTATCGAGACTGTCGATGTCGCTCCACCAAAGGCCGGTGAAGTCCGTGTAAGAATTGTGGCAACCGGTGTTTGCCATACTGATGCCTTCACGCTTTCCGGTGATGATCCTGAAGGTATCTTCCCAGCCATTCTTGGTCATGAAGGTGCCGGTATTGTGGAGTCTGTCGGCGAAGGTGTAACCAGCGTACAGGTTGGCGACCATGTTATTCCGCTTTACACCCCGGAATGTGGTGAGTGTAAGTTCTGTAAATCCGGCAAGACCAACCTGTGCCAGAAGATTCGTGAGACCCAGGGCAAGGGCCTGATGCCGGATGGCACCACCCGCTTCTCTATCGATGGTCAGCCTATCTATCACTACATGGGTACTTCGACCTTCTCCGAGTACACCGTACTGCCAGAAATTTCTCTGGCAAAAATTAACCCTGAAGCGCCTCTGGAAGAGGTCTGCCTGCTGGGTTGTGGTGTCACCACCGGCATGGGTGCAGTAAGCAATACCGCTAAAGTAGAACCAGGCGACACGGTTGCTGTATTTGGTCTGGGCGGTATTGGTCTGTCCGTTATTATCGGTGCTGCAATGGCAGGTGCTGGCCGCATCATTGCTATTGATATTAACGAGAGCAAATTTGAGCTGGCTCGTAAGCTGGGCGCGACCGACTGCATCAACCCGAAGGATTACGACAAGTCCATTCAGGAAGTGATTGTTGAAATGACGGATGGTGGCGTTGAGTACTCCTTCGAGTGCATTGGTAATGTGCATGTGATGCGCAGTGCGCTGGAATGCTGCCACAAGGGTTGGGGTGAGTCTGTCATCATCGGTGTAGCCGGTGCCGGTCAGGAGATCAGCACCCGTCCATTCCAGCTGGTAACCGGTCGGGTATGGCGTGGTTCTGCTTTCGGTGGTGTGAAAGGCCGCTCCCAGCTGCCAGAGTATGTTGAGCGTTACATGAATGGTGAGTTCAAGTTGGATGACTTCATCACTCATACTATGAGCCTTGATGATATCAATGACGCTTTTGATCTGATGCACGAAGGCAAAAGCATTCGCACCGTTATCCACTATAACAAGTAAAACCATCCAGTAGCCGGCTCTTCATTGATGAAGGGCCGGTAGAGGTATCAAGCATGTCCCGACTCACTGAAGTGAGTGCCAATCGCAGCTTTGGGGGTTGGCACAAACAGTTTGAATTTGATTCCCAATCGTTGAACGGTAAAACCCGTTTCGCGATTTATCTGCCACCATCTGCCACTGCGGAAACGCCGGTTCCTGTTCTTTACTGGTTGTCAGGTCTGACCTGTACCGATGAGAACTTTATGCAGAAGGCTGGCGCTCACCGTGCCGCGGCTGAGCTGGGGATTGCCATTGTGGCTCCGGACACCAGCCCACGAGGTGAAGGTGCAGCAAATGCCGACCAGTATGATCTGGGGCAGGGTGCCGGGTTTTATCTGGATGCCTCGCAGCAGCCATGGGCCGAGCACTTCCGTATGGAAAGCTTCATTGTCGATGAGTTGCGCCAGATTGTGGAAGAAAGCTTCCCGGTGACCGGTGAGCGTTTTATCTCCGGACATTCCATGGGTGGTCACGGTGCTCTGGTGCTGTCTCTGCGCCATCCGGGTCTGTATCAGTCCGTATCGGCCTTCAGCCCAATCTGTAACCCGGTGAATGTTCCCTGGGGTATTGGTGCCTTTACTGCCTATCTTGGTGAAGAACAGAACCTGTGGGCAAGCCATGATGCCAGTGAGCTGATGCGTGCCTCCCAACCGGAACAGCATTGCCCGACTCTGGTGTCTCAGGGGCTGGCGGATCAGTTCCTCGAAGAGCAGCTGCACCCCCATGCACTGGTCAGCGCCGCCGAGCAGAGTGGTTATCCGCTTACGCTGGAACAGCACGAAGGCTATGACCATAGCTACTACTTTATTGCTTCGTTTATCGAACAGCATCTGCGGTTCCACCACGCCCAGAGGTAAAGCGTGCTATAAAACTGCAGTAGTCAGCAGGGTCGTCGCGGGAGGTTGTTATGGCCGGCGGATTTGCTAAAGATGGTGCGGTTAATGACCAGATTGAGGCTTCCCTTGATGATGCGGTGCGTGCTGCCCGCGCACAGCTGGGGCAAGGGGAAAGCGCTGAGTTCTGTGTGGATTGTGATGAGCCGATCCCTGAAGCCAGACGCAGGGCTTTGCCCGGTGTCCAGCGCTGCCTGAAGTGCCAAAGTGCATTGGATGGGCAGTTTCAGGCCGGCGCCCTGTATAACCGCCGAGGCAGTAAGGACAGCCAGTTACGTTAGGGGTTATGTAAAGTAACAATGCCTCAGGCTAAACATCCGGTAATTAATGTTACTTCAGTGAAGAATAAGGATGTTTAGCGGTTAACGTGCGGCGATCTAACATGATATGATCTTGCAAACCGGGTAGCGAACCCGGTTTTTTCGTGTGTGGCGTATGCTCACGGGTTCACTTTGGAGGGGTCATGGATTTCTGGCAGGAGTTAGGCGTTGCCTTCTGTCTGATGCTTGTGCTTGAGGGCATAATACCTTTCCTGTACCCGCAACGCTGGCGGCAACTGGTAGCACAGTTGGCCAAAGTCGATGATCGCAGCTTGAGAATCACCGGGCTGATCAGCATGATCATCGGTACCGGTCTGTTGTATCTCATACGTTGACGGGCCACACACATGATTACGCTCACTCAGATAACAAATAGGAAACAGGCTGCCGTTTTATGCAGTCTGGAAATAAAATCACCCTATCCGAGCGTAATGGAGCTGCAAGGCTCCGCTGCAAATAATAAGCTTCGTTTAAGCATTTCCAGAATTACAAAAGCAGTACCTGTCAGCAACAGAAACAGGAGATGGGGAGTATGACAATAGCGGATCGCTGGCTATTGCCCGATGGCATTGAGGAAGTCCTGCCACCAGAAGCCTGGAAAGTTGAGCATATGCGCCGGGATGTGCTGGATCTCTACAGCAGCTGGGGCTATGACCTTGTAATCCCCCCGCATATTGAATTCCTGGAATCCCTCTCGACAGGTTCAGGCAGTGATCTGGATCTGATGACCTTTAAGGTAACCGATCAATTATCCGGTCGTACTCTGGGTCTGCGGGCTGACACCACACCTGCTGTTGCCCGTATTGATGCCCACACCCTGCGCAAAGATTGCCCGGTTCGCCTCTGTTATGCCGGCAGTGTTTTCCATACCCGTCCAGCTTCCCTGACTGCTTCCCGCACACCGATTCAGGTGGGTGCTGAGCTGTATGGTCATGCCGGTCCGGAAAGCGATATGGAAGTGATTGCCCTGATGCTGGAAACTCTGGCATTGGCTGGCCTGTGCGCACCTTCCATGGATCTTGGACATGTCGGTATCTTCCGCCAGCTGATTGAAGAATCCGGTATCAGTAAGGCTGTGGAAGAGCAGTTGTTTGATGCACTGCAGCGCAAAGCTTCCGGCGAAATGAAAGCGATTCTTGTTGATGCCGGCATTGATGGTGATTATCAGGCCATGCTGATGGCGCTGCCTGATCTGTGTGGCGATATCTCTGTTTTGAATAAAGCCCGCAAACTGTTTGCGAAAGCGTCTCCGATTATTCTGGAGGCGGTGGATACGGTTGAGGCGATTGCTAAACGTATTCAGGCTTCTTACCCGGCAGTGTCCCTGTATTTCGATCTCGGCGAGCTGCGTGGCTATAACTACCATACGGGTGTCGTGTTTGCGGCCTATATGCCTAATGAAGGGCAGGCTGTTGCCAAAGGCGGCCGTTATGATGGTATTGGCGCCTCATTTGGCCGTGCTCGTCCGGCAACCGGATTTAGTACCGATCTGAAAGTTTTATTAAGGCTTGGAAATGCTCAGGACACTGATCTGCCAAGCCCGATACTCGCACCACCTGAAGCTGACCCTGCGATTGTGCGTAAGCTGCGCAGCCAGGGAGAGCGCGTGGTAAACCGTCTCTATGATCGACCAGACGCTGCACAGCGCCTTGGTTGTGATCGGGAACTCAAGCATGTGGATGGCCAGTGGCAGGTTGTTCCTGTTACCAGCTGAACCCAGGCATGGAGAATGGCTGAGCCGTAGACGGAAGTAGACGGCTTCGGTTTTTTTTTTAACGAGAAGATGTGATGGGCAAGAACGTTGTCATTCTGGGCACCCAATGGGGTGATGAAGGTAAAGGCAAGATCGTTGATCTGCTGACAGATCAGGCTTCTGCTGTTGTACGTTACCAGGGCGGCCATAACGCCGGCCATACTCTGGTGATCGACGGCGAGAAAACCGTTCTGCACCTGATCCCTTCCGGCATCCTGCGTGAAAACGTGACCTGCTACATCGGTAACGGTGTGGTACTGGCTCCAGATGCACTGCTGAAGGAAATGGCTGGCCTGGAAGCTCGTGGTGTTCCTGTTCGTGAGCGTCTGCGTATCAGCCCGGCCTGTCCGCTGATCCTGCCTTATCACGTTGCTCTGGATCAGGCCCGTGAAATCGCTCGTGGCGAAGCTAAGATCGGTACTACCGGTCGTGGTATCGGCCCTGCGTACGAAGACAAGGTTGCCCGTCGTGGTCTGCGTGTTTCCGACCTGATGCACCCAGAGCGTTTCGCCGTGAAACTGAAAGAAGTTATGGAATACCACAACTTCGCGCTGGAGCACTTCTACAAGGTTGAGCCTCTGAACTACGAAGAGGTTCTGGAGCAGTCTCTGGAGTGGGGCCGTCAGATCGAATCCATGGTTGACCGTGTGACTGACAACCTGCACGAGCGTCGTCGTAACGGTGAAAACATCCTTTTTGAAGGTGCCCAGGGTTCCCTGCTGGATATCGACCACGGTACTTACCCGTTCGTAACTTCCTCCAACACCACTGCTGGTGGCGTTGCTACCGGTTCCGGCGTTGGCCCTCTGTACCTGGATTACGTTCTGGGTATCACCAAGGCTTACACCACCCGCGTAGGTTCCGGTCCATTTCCGACTGAACTGTTCGACGAAACCGGCAACCATCTGGGCGTGAAAGGTAACGAGTTTGGTGCGACCACCGGCCGTAAGCGTCGTTGTGGCTGGCTGGACGCCGTTGCTCTGCGTCAGTCCGTACAGATCAACAGTGTGTCCGGCATCTGCCTGACCAAGCTGGACGTTCTGGATGGTCTGGAAACCGTGAAGATCTGTACCGGTTACACCAATGCCGCTGGTGAAGCGATCGTTACCCCTAACGATGCGGAAGAGTGGGAAGAAATCACCCCAGTCTACGAAGAGATGCCAGGCTGGTCCGAGACCACATTCGGTGCCAAGACTCTGGAAGAGCTGCCAGCCAACGCTATCAACTACATCAAGCGTGTAGAAGAAGTGATTGGTGCGCCGGTTGATATCATCTCTACCGGTCCAGACCGCGTAGAAACCATCATCCTGCGTCACTCCTTCGATTCACAGATCTGATTGGATATGTGATCTTTGCTACGGCTGCCTTGGCAGCCGTAGCAGCCCTATCAGGCTGCCAGCCCTGCTGTTTTATAAGCAGCCGTCAGAATAGAAAACCGCCCGAAAATCCCCCGGATATCTTCATAGGTCGCGCTGGGCTTCAGTCCGTGATCGCCCTGAATAGCGCTGGAGAAGCGGAAGCAGTGACCCATCGTGTAGTAGTAATCCGGAATAGGGTTGCATCCCATCAGCTGCAGATGATCAGCGAAATTGGTGAAGTCTGCCCACCCGTCAACTTCCTCGACAATCAAACTGTTGATTTTGATAATCGCAGCAAAGGGCAGCACTGCGAGACCAGCCAGTAAGGCTCTTTTGCGTGAGCATGGCTCAACAGATAGGCCATCCTTGGTATACGTTGGTGCATTCTCGGTAACAATAAGTGGCGCACCCTTGGTAATTGTCGTGAACAGTGCACTACCGGCACGGTCACACAGGCGGCTGATATTGCTCAGAACGTAGAAAGGATTAAAGGCTCTGGCCACATTGCGGACGGTTAGAGACTTATAAATAAGGGAACCGAGAGATTCCTGTGTGCCTCGCAATACCTGTCCTTTTCCCGGAAAGCTTTGCACGGCTTCAGCAGATTTTCGCTCGGTCTGCTGTTCTGGAGTGAATACATTCGTCTCAACACTGGACTGCTTTCTGTAGCGGACAGCCATAGCCACCTCCTGATATTCCCTTTCAGACAATTCCTCACTTACTTGGATACTGGCAGGCTGTTTAAGTTGCTAACAGCGATGTTGGCTCGACTAACACTTCCGGCAGGAAGGTTGGGTGTTCTAAGACCAAAGTCGTATTGCGCAGCGATCTTTATGCCCGATGAATAATCAGCCCCGCACCCAGAGCGACCAGCAGACCACCAGTGAGACCGTGAAAGACCCGCTCCACTTTTGGGTTGGTTAGCCACACTCGGGCTCTATGGATCATCAGGGCGATAAGGCTCTGCCAAGCCATGGCGATCACAAAGTGTATGGCGGCTAGTGTTAGCGACTGGCTGATAGCGTTGCCGGCTGGATCGATAAACTGGGGAAGGAAGGCCATATAGAAAACGACCGTTTTCGGATTCAGGGCATTGGACAAAAAGCCCTCCCGGAAAGAGCGTAAAGCGGAAAATGTGAGAGGCTGCGTATCACTGGCCGAAAGGGATTGCCCGCTTTTTCTTATCTGCTTCAAACTGCCAATACCCAGCCAGATCAGATAAGCCGCCCCTGCCAGTTTGAGCAGACTGAACAAACTGGCCGATTGCAGCAAAATAACGGATACGCCGGCCGCAGAGACCAGCGCATGCATAAACAGGGCGCTGCAGATACCCAGGCTGGTGATCAGACCATCTGCCAAACCACCACGACTGGTGTTACGCATGACAATCAGCGTATCGGCCCCGGGGGCAAGGGAGAGCAGTATAAGGGCAATAATGGCGGGCCAGAGTTCTATCGGCATGATCCGTTGCTTACCGGTTGTTGAAATCGGATGCAGCTTAACCGATTTTGAGATGTCAGGTGCTTTGCATTTTTTCTGTCAGGCTGATCTACTGCGATCATCTTTCATCTGATACGCGAATGCGCGCCCTATGAGCTTGAGATCATTACCTTTCCGTACCTTGCGTCTTGCCGGTGCTTTGCTGTTGTCCACGTCCCTGATGCTGTCCGGTCCTGTTGCTGCGGAAGAGCAACCACCGGTACTGATGCCGGAAATTATGGAACAGCTGAATATTTCCAAAGAGCAGGCCAATGCAAGCATGACTGCGCTTTTGGCCTTTGCCAAAGAACAGATGGATGCCGGCCACTTCGACAAGTTGGTAGCCGCGATGCCAGAAACAATGGCGCTGGTACAGAGCCTGCCAGAGAAAGCTGAAGAGTCAGGCTTCAGCCTGAGCAAACTGACTGGCGGTGCATCCGAGCTGTTAAGCCAGCTACAGGAGCAGGGGCTGAATGCAGAAAAGATGCAGCAGTTTGTGGATATGATTGTGCAGTATGTGAAAGAGAATGATGCCGAGATCGCTCAAACTCTGAAAGAAACTATCCCAACCAATGTTGAGGATGCAAAAAGCGCGGTTTTGAAATTTCTGCAGGAGCAGGAATAACCCCCATCTTTCGATTTCAGGTGATGTCAGCTGTACTGACATCACTGTCAGTCACTCCCCCCAAAACTTTCCATAAAGTCCCTGTTTCCCTGCATCCTTGTCATCGCCTGAATCCCGCTGTGGGCGTATACTTGGCGACATAAACCGTTTTTAGAGAAAAATATGTCCACATCATGGCGGTCCGATGACCCCGATGCCGGCCTTGAGGCCAGCAAATATGATAATCCTGTTCCCAGCCGTACCCTGATTCTCCAGCATCTGGAGAAGCGTGGTGCGCCGGCTCACTATGAGCTTTTGGTTCAGGAGTTCGGGATTGACGACGCCGACGAGCAGGAAGGCCTGCGGCGCCGGCTGATTGCCATGGTGCGGGATGGGCAGCTGATTCAGACTCGCAAGGGTGCCTTTGGTCCGCTCGATAAGATGGATCTGATTGTCGGGACCGTTCAAGGCCACCGTGATGGTTTTGGCTTTGTTATTCCCAAAGAAGGTGGCGATGATCTGTTCCTGACGGCTCGTCAGATGAAGGAGTTGTTCGACGGAGACCGCGTAGTCGTGCGGGAAACGGATGTTGATAACCGTGGTCGTCGTTACTGTGCTCTTGTCGATATTATCGAACGCAGCGTGACTCAGGTTGTCGGCCCTTACCATGAAGAAGATGGTCTGGGTTTTGTGGTGCCTGAAGGCCGTCGGATGACCAATGAAGTGGTTATCGAGCCAGGTGCCTTAACACCGACTCCGGGCCAGATTGTGCTGGTGGATATCAAGGAATACCCGACCCGTCGCCATATGGCGATTGGTGTGATCCGTGAGATTCTCGGTGATCGTATGGATGCGGGCATGGAGATTGATATTGCCCTGCGCAGCCATGAGATTCCTTTTGAGTGGCCGGAGGCGGTCAAGAAGGCAACCAAAAGCTTCAAGCCGGAAGTCGCCGAGAAAGACAAACAGCATCGTATAGATATGCGTGCAGTGCCGTTTGTAACCATCGATGGAGAAGATGCCCGTGACTTTGACGATGCGGTTTATGCCGAGAAGAAGCGCGGTGGCGGCTGGCGTCTGTTTGTAGCGATTGCCGATGTTTCCCATTATGTGAAACCAGGCTCGGCTCTGGACGATGAGGCGGTGAACCGCGGTAACTCGGTGTACTTCCCGGGTTATGTGGTCCCGATGCTTCCGGAGGTTCTCTCCAACGGTCTGTGTTCTCTGAACCCTCATGTTGACCGTCTGGCGATGATCTGTGAAATGACCATCAGCGCCAAGGGCAAGATGAGCGGCTATAAGTTCTACGAAGGCGTTATCTGCTCACACGCTCGTCTGACCTACACCAAGGTCGGCAAGATGCTTCAGGAAGCCGAGACGGAAGAAGGTGCTGCGCTGCGTGCGGAATACGCCGATGTGGTCAAGCATGTCGATACACTATACGACCTTTACCATGTACTGCGCAGCGTACGTGATGAGCGGGGCGCAATTGATTTCGAGACGACAGAGACCCGTATCGTCTTTGATCGTAACCGCAAGATTGAAAAGATTGTTCCTGTCGTTCGTAACGATGCCCACAAGCTGATCGAAGAGTGCATGCTGTGTGCGAACGTGGCGACGGCCAAGTTTCTTGAGAAGCATGAGCTGCCGGCACTCTATCGTGTGCACGAAGGCCCGACCGACAAGAAGCTGGAAAGCCTGAAGTCTTTCCTTGGTGAGCTGGGCTTGAGCCTGCCGGGCCGTAACCAGCCAACACCGAAAGATTATCAGCAACTGTTGAACTCTATTGCTGAGCGTGGCGATGCTCATGTGATTCAGGTGATGCTGCTGCGTTCCTTGAGTCAGGCGGTATACGACCCAGAGAACAACGGTCACTTTGGTTTGGCCTACTCAGCCTATGCTCACTTCACCTCGCCGATTCGCCGTTACCCGGATCTTTTGGTACATAGGGCGATTCGTTATGTGATTCGTTCCGAGCGTGAAACCAAGCATGTAGAGCGAGCAGAAGGTGCGAAGCCTCTCAAGAAGAACGCTATCTTCCCGTACGACTTCGAGCAGATGATCCAGTTGGGTGAACAGTGTTCCATGACCGAGCGTCGTGCGGATGATGCCACCCGTGATGTGACCGATTGGCTGAAGTGCGAATACATCCAGAACCATATTGGTGATGTTTTTGAAGGTGTGATCTCCACCGTGACCGGCTTTGGTCTGTTTGTGGAGCTGACCGATATCTTCGTCACCGGCTTGGTACATATCAGTGCACTGCCAGGTGATTACTATCACTATGATTCTGCTCAGCAGCGCTTGGTAGGCGAGCGCACCGCCATGAGCTTCCGTCTGGGTGATCCGGTGACCGTTCAGGTTGTGCGGGTTGATCTGGACGAGAAGAATATCGACTTTGAACTGGCCAATGCACCATCGGCCAGCCGTAAAGGTCGCCGCAAGACCGCCAAAGACCGTGATGGCTTTGCCAAAGACAAGGCCCGTGAGCGTGCTCAGTCCCGCCGCGCAACAGGTCGTAAGCCAAAGCCCAATGCCCCGGTCGAGCCGACGACAGCAGACAGCAGCTACCGTATGCGCCTGCTGGAAGAGCGTGGGAGAAAAGACGACGAGGTTTGGGAAAGCCGTCCTCCCTCGAGAAAAGGGCGCAAAGGTGCGACCTCTTCGCAGGAAGAAGGCAGCAAAGGGCGTAAGAAGTCCAAAGTCCGGAAGGACAAGGGTAAGCGGTCATCTGGCAAGAAAAAGGCGGCGGGCAAAACCGGACAGGTGAAAGCCAGTCAGGCGAAAGAGAGTGGTGTAAAGTCCACCCGTAAAAAGCCATCTGGTGCTAAACCTTCTACCAGTAAGGCATCTATCGGTAAAGCGTCTACCGGCAAGTCGTCGAACAACAAGAAGAGTTCTTCGACTGCGAACAAGCCTGCCCGTACGCCACGTAAGCGTCCGGCAAAAAAGTCTTAAATTAATTTCTCGTTCCTACGGTCCTCCGTAGGAACGCATACCTATCAAGATTAAGTTGTGAGTGGTATGGGTTACCACGCGGAGCGTGGGAACCAGGTTTATCCGATTTATTGAAAAGTGTTGTGAAGCCTGTCTTGTATAAGGCAGGCGGAGAGAGTGAATGACTGACAACGATATTTCCTTTGGTGTTCACGCCGTTCAGGCGCTGCTGGAAAGTCATCCAGACCAGATTATGGAAATCTGGTTCCAGAAAGGCCGCCGTGGTGGTCGGGTGGAAAAGCTGATCGAGGAAGCCCGTGATTCCGGCATCCCGGTCAAGTTTGTGGATCGTGACCGTATCGAACGCAAGGCAGGCAGTGAGCAGCAGGGTGCTGTTCATCAGGGCGTTCTGGCGTTGGTGCGTGCAGCCAAGGTGTACCGGGAGAATGACCTGTTTGCCCTGCTGGATGAGCTGGACAAGCCGCCATTCCTGCTGATCCTCGACAGCATCACCGATCCGCACAATCTGGGTGCCTGCATGCGTTCAGCCGATGCGGCCGGTGTTCAGGCGGTGATTGTGGCTCGTGACAAGTCTGCGCCGCTGAACTCTACCGCCCGTAAGGTAGCCTGTGGTGCTGCAGAAACCGTACCGCTGATTACTGTAACCAACCTGGCTCGAACCATGCGCGATCTGCAGGAGCGTGGCATCTGGCTGATTGGTGCGGCTGGTGAGGCCAGCAGCAATATCTATACTACCGACCTGAATGGCTCGGTGGGTATTGTGATGGGGGCTGAAGGCTCTGGTCTGCGTCGCCTGACCCGTGAGCATTGCGATGCGCTGGTGCATATCCCGATGGTGGGCAGTGTGAGCAGTCTGAACGTGTCGGTAGCGACGGGTATCTGCCTTTTTGAAGCGCTGCGTCAACGCACCCAGCACTGAGAAAAATAAAATACGACATTGGCACGAAGAGAGTATTCTCTTCGTGCCCCACATCTTGATAAAAACCATTACTTATAGAGTGAGATGTCATGAGCTTCGGAACATTGATGTTCTTCGTAGCCTTGTTTGCCGGATATGGAATCAGGGTTAATCGACCATCCATTTTAAAATGGATCAGCCAGTCCCTGCTTTGGATTACTCTGGGTATTCTGTTCCTTATGGGTTATGGCCTGGGCTCGTTGGACAATGTTGCCGAAAACCTCATGGTTGCACTGGAAATGGCACTGCTATTCCTTGTGTGTATCAGTCTTGCCAATCTTCTGGGGCTGTTCCCAGTTATCCGTATGACCACGGGTGAAGCCAGCGGAATACGCCCGCCGTTTATGACCATGCTTATGGAATCCTTGATGTTTGCCGGGGTGGTTGTACTGGGTCTGATCGCGGGTGTTCTTCTGAATAAGCCGTTTGCCCAACAGGAGATGCTGGCGAATGGGTTGCTCTACTGCATGTTGGTGCTGGTGGGTATCCAACTGCGCAGTGGTAATGTCGCTATCAAAGATGTTTTGCTTAACAAAACGGGTATGCGTATAGCGGCAACCGTGACAGTTACTGCCTTTTTTGGTGGTTTGATTGCTGGCTGGATTGCCGGTGTACCCGCCAATGTGTCTCTGGCTCTTGCCTCCGGCTTTGGCTGGTACTCCCTGAGCGGGATTATGATTGGGGATCAGCTGGGGCCAGTTTATGGCAGCGTGGCCTTTATGGTGGACTTGTCCCGTGAGCTGGTGGCGCTGCTGCTGATTCCCTTTGTGATTCGTCGCAATGCACCTATGGCCATTGGTTATGGTGGCGCAACAGCGATGGATTACACCTTGCCGGTGATCGAACGAACCGGCGGTGTGCATTGTGTACCGGTGGCGGTTGCCAGCGGCTTTATTCTTAGCCTCGCCGCACCGCTGCTGATACCGATGTTTCTCGGTGTAGCCTGATCATCTAAATCATGTTGTATTAAAAGGGCCGAATAGTTTTGCTATTCGGCCTTTTTGTTTAGCGGCTGGAAAGTACTTCAGCCATCCAGCTTCTGACTATATCCATGGTGTCTTTGCTGGCTGAGGCGTTCAACCTTCCTTTAACCTGTTCCAGTTTGACAACTTTTCCATCTCGCAGATTCAGGCCAATTGTGACTCGTTGCGGTTCCATCATGTGGTAGATATAGCTCTTCCCCTCCTGCACAGTGCGAACATAACTGCCCACACAATGATGCATAACCGATCCTTCTTTGATGAGTTCATCAGGTGTAGTGATCGGTTTTATTAGATCAGTGCCCGGATGCGGCGGTGCTGGGAATGGCAGAGGGCTCCCGTTCTCGTCTTTAAGCACGGAGACTCTTGCATTGTTGTACCTGCCGCCGTAAAGCTGAACAGCATGCCGGTCATGGATGCGATTCAAGGATTCTATGGTTCGGCACTGACGTAGCTGATGGTCCGCTCTCAAGCCCATGCGCAAACAGTCACGGAATAGCAGTAGCGCCTCCTGACGTTGCCAGTGGCAGTTAAGTTCGGCCATTGCATAAAACAGAGGATGACCAATCAGGTTCTCATTGTGATGCAGAAGCCCAAGGTGGACTTCAGTGATAACCGGTACATGACGCAGAGTATCCAGAGCCTGTGGGCGACTCCAGAGTTTGTGAATCTTGCGGTTTAAAGCATCATCCAGAATATCGGGCTGCAGGCGTTTCAACATACGTACGCTGGATGATGTGCCATGCAGCCCCATAGCGGATAAAACATTGGGCTGCTTGGAACGGAGTCCTCGCAGAATTGTTGATTCGCTGGCCTTCCGCTCCTGACAAAACGCCACCCAGAGCCACAGTAGAGTGGGATTGGATTTAAGAAGGTCACGTGCTTCTGGCCACTGGCTGACCAGCCGAAGGATCACAAACTGGTAACGGTAAAACCCGGAGAGTGCCTCCAGAAGATCTGCGGGAATGGTCTTCTGCCAGGCTGTGATATATGGGTTGTCGGTAGGCTTAAGAAGATCAATCCCAGGCTCTTCCAGGAGGTGAGAAGGTTCTTGCTCATGATAGATTTCACTGTACCAGTTCAGGGCGTCATCCCAGCCGGGAATGTACAGTCTACATGGGTATCTAAGTGCCTCGCTCCAGTCGATAGATAGCGTTTTCGTCTGGCTGCACCATTGCATCGGGTCTGGAGAATCCTGGGGCAGTGAAACCTGGGCCAGCGACATAAACAAGCAATCCCTTTCTAAACAATATCCATCATCAGTCTTTTAATTTGCCCCGCCTCCGGACGTTTATCAAGCTGGGTTATCCGGTAGACGGGAGGGATGGTGATTCAGTTGCCACACAAATCAAACCTTATACAGCACCCGTGCCTGGGGCTTAAAGCCAAGGGAGTCATAAAAGCTTTGTGCCTTGCTGTTAAACTCCAGCACTTCCAGCCGCAGCTCCTTTACATCCCTTGAGTTAGCCCAGTCCTGGCAGGCTTCCATCAGCCGTTTTCCTACACCTGATGCTTGACGTTGGTGATCAACCACAATGGTATTGATCCAGCACACCGGTTCTTTGGAGAGAAAAGGAACGGTTTCATTTTTGGTAATAGAGGCCAGTACAAAGCCCAGAATGACACCTTCGTTTTCGGCAACCAGATAGGTCCGGCTGTCGTCCTCAAAATTTTTGAACAGGTACTCCTGATCCTGATCAGAAGGCTCGTTAAAAATGCGGGATACATGCTGATGGTGTAACGCATTAATTTGTCGGAACAGTACCGCAATGGCGGGGAAGTCGTCCGATGTCGCTTTTCTTACAATCATAAATACTTCAATGCTTGTTGTTTTTAGTCTGCCAGGAAGTCCAGAGTCTCCTGCCAGAGGCTTTCTTTAAATCTGTCTTTATAGAAACCTGAGTGGTCAATGCGGGATGTATTGATGCTTTCTGGAGAGACGATTTTCACCGTTTTATTGGCATTGGGATAATAGTGCATCAGCTTCTTAACATTGCGCGGCGGAGCAATATCATCATCGGCAAAGCCATAGGAGAGAATGGGCTGGTTCAGCTTGTTGTAACCGCTTCTGTCCAGGTTAAAGGATTTATCCAGCAGATAATCCGGGCGGCTCATCCACTTGGCCCACTGCTTTACGATCGGTGCCGGCATGTTCTGATTACCAAGCCCCATAGCAACAGTTGGAAACGGATCTTTTATGGAGGCCACCAGAGGCAGGATGACTTTGGCGGTGAACAGGATTTTCAGGTTGGCCGGGAAGCTCCAGCGCTTCCAGTAAGGTGCCGATGAGGCAACAAAGATCATCTTGCGCAGATCAGAAGCGGATTCCGCCAGCCCGAGAACCTGTCCGCCAATACTGTGGCCGATATAGTAAAGCGGCAGGTTATAGTCTTTGGCGAATTGAATAACTGTTTCAATGTCTTTCTGCCCCCACTCGGCCATATCCATCGGCGCTTTGTGGTTTTTGCTCGTGCTTCTGCCGGTGTGGCGATAATCAAAAGAAATAACGTGGTAATTATTATCACGCAGGTGTAGAGCAAACTGCTCATAGAACTCCTGCTTTATACCCAGCGCACAGCCAAGAATAACAACACCTTTGGCAACGGGTGACCGGTAAATGGTTGCGGCCAGAGGAAAGCCGTCAGGGCAGATGATGGTGCACGCTTCAGTTACAGAATGTTTGGTTCTTGAGCACTCAGTCATAAAGCAGGAGCCTAAGTCGTTTATTGTTTTTATGCGGTCAATCTAACCGATGGCTGCGGCTCTGTGAATAGCCCGTTGGTGGTTGTCGCGTTCGCGGTCCGGATCTTCAACTGTGGTGATGGTTTTGATTTTGGCCGTAACGTAGGAGCTTGGCAGCCGCTGCTCTAAAGCGCCGATCAGAACATGGTTTACATACCAGGAGAAGGGTTTGATCAGGGCGCTGGTGTGAGTGGCGATATAGGTATGGGCAGAGGTTGTAATGCCGGAAGGGTTGCTGACCTCAATCAGCTGGTCTTCATAGCCACGTCCAACACCTTCAATTTCATCCAGCGTTTGCTTATCGTGGGGAGATATTCGGAACAGAACACCGTGAATAATATCGCTGGGGTTACCGGTAAAGCAGGCATCGCACTTTCCTGAACCATCCTGGCCCACCTTATGAAAGCGCAGATCATGCTGAGCAAGCTGATGATGGCCGAGAGGTTCGGCGCTGGGTATTCGAGCTCTCAGACGAGCCAGTGACATATTGGAGCCGTAGGCGAAATAATACATTTGTCGTTTTAATTGTTGCCTGTATTGGCAGTTATTATCTCCTTTAGCTCAGGTTGTTCAACAGCAGAAACCAACAAGGGAGCCATTTGGCTCCCTTGTCTAACTGAGAAGTCTTAACTGTGCGGGCTATTACGCTGCAGCAGACAGCTTAGGATTTTCACCCCAGTTATTTTTCTCTTTGCTGTCCTGAACCATAAAGAACAGCAGGACCAGGGTGCCGACCAGTGGAATCAGAGAAACCAGAATCCACCATCCGGAGCGCTCAGTGTCGTGCAAACGACGAATAGTGACGGCCAGAGTCGGGATGAAAGATGCGAGGACGTACAGGCCAGAAAGAATACCTGGCAGACCAATGATTCCTTCGACAACAGCCAGAGCGATGAACGCCAGCATGTGGAACAGGGTGAACATCCAGTACTCTTTACGACGGGCGCGGCCACTGAATACTGCGTACTGTTGGAAAACTTTAAGGTACCACTCCATGGGGATTTCCTTTTCTTTTTTATCTGTTGTTATTCGTTTTGCGCTTAAGCGATGAGAGGCTTTACAGAAGAATTGTTGGAACAATAACCGGCAAAGCAGCGGTAGTTTTTAACATCTCCACATGACAGTAGCAATACAAAGTGAATTGAATTCAGGTTATCCCGGCAGCTTGTGCTGCCGGGATATTCGTCTTATCGACGGCGGGCAATAAACAGGGCGGCCATAATCAGACCGCAGCCAACGGTTTGCAAAGAGGTCAGGGATTCACTGAGCCAGAAGGCACTCATCAGTGCGGTCCAAAGGGGTTCCAGCGTCATGATGACGGCAGCGGGGCCGGAGTCCAACCGTTTCTGGCACCAGACCAGCAGGAAGTAACGCACCGCGGTAGCAATGACGGCACTGGCCAGAAACCAGAGCCAGATATTCATGGGCACATTGGTTAAATCCCACTCTTCCATAGCCGCAGAAGCCAGCAGACAGCAGACCGCGACTGTAGAGAACTGCACAAAGGTCAGGGCATTCGAGGGAATAGATCGACCATCCCGACTGGTGAAAACAAACTGCAGAGCGATACCAAAGGCCGCAATCAGGTACAGCGCCTGACTGATCTCAAATTGCCAGGACGCGCGCAGTGATAAAAGGGCCAGTCCGGCAATGGTTACAGGTAAAGCCAGCAGTGTTGGTCTGGGGATTCGTTCACTGTAGAGAATACGACCCAACAGTGGTACCAGAATCATGGCAGTGCTGGCGATAAACGCACCTTCCCCCAGACTGCTGGAGTTGCTGATCGCCATAATCCAAACCATCAGGGCAACGCTTTGTGCCAGACCAATTCTTATCGATAACGCCAGATGGCGACCATTCATTCTTTTCAGGCTGTTGCGGCAAAAAGGCGCGATCAGGGCTGATGACAAAAGAAAGCGCAGCCCGATAAACAACAGCGGTGGAAGGCCGGCAATAGTTTCCTTGGAGAAAATCCATCCCATGGCTGCCAACAGGGTGACCAGTACCAGCACAAGACTGGCGACGGTGGACTCATTATCCCCTTTGAGCACCGATTGATACGCACTCACACACCGACTCCTTCATAAAAACAGTGTCCAAATATAGAAGGGAAATTCCCAGAGAGAGGCAGGTCGATTAACCGGACTCGTAAAGCGAGCGCTTTATATCACGAGTTGCCGTCGGGCGTGAGCCACTTGTTGCCATTTCGGCACTGCTCTTTCCATTTGGGCATTTCACAGTCGGAGGCTCCTGCGAAATGATGGGCACCGCTAACCGGTTCCGAAGCAAAGGTTATCTCTTAAATCGTTTTGCATGGGAGCAAAACAATGCTGGGTATTCTCGGTGGAATGGGTCCGCTTGCGACCATCGACTTTATGCAGAAAGTAGTTCTGGGCAGTCAGGTCGGCTGTGACCAGGAGCATATCCCCATTCTTGTTCATAACGTGCCACAGATTCCTGATCGCACCCGCTTTATTCTTAGCGGTGGTGAAGATCCGTTTCCGGCCATGCTGGATGGACTGCGTCGTCTGGAAGCCAGCGGTGCTTCCTGTGTGGTGATTCCGTGTAATACGGCGCACTACTGGTTTGAACGTCTGCAGGCGGAAACCAGCATGATCATGATCAGCATTCTGGATTGTGTGCTGGAAGAAGTGGCACTT
The DNA here is from genome assembly GCF_900174585.1 of Parendozoicomonas haliclonae. Taxonomy (GTDB): domain Bacteria; phylum Pseudomonadota; class Gammaproteobacteria; order Pseudomonadales; family Endozoicomonadaceae; genus Sansalvadorimonas; species Sansalvadorimonas haliclonae. The sequence goes on from NZ_FWPT01000006.1 coordinate 24,808, forward strand.
CGTGGTCTGCATAAAGTTGGTATTATGGCCACCTCGGCAACCGTATCTGCCGGGATGTACCAGAAGCGTCTCGAACAGCAGGGTTGTGAAGCCATTATTCCGGATGAACTGAATCAGGAACGTATGATGGCGGCAATCTATGCCGTGAAAGCTGGCCGTATGGCAGAAGGCACCGAGATGATGGAAGCCATCTTCGCCAGCCTGCAGGAGCAGGGGGCTGAGGCAGTTGTACTCGGCTGCACAGAAATTCCTGTCGGTCTGGCGCGTCTGGCACTGGAGCAACCAGAGCTGTGTCTGGATGCCACGGCACTGTTGGCGAATGCCTGCGTGTACTGGTATTACGATAGTCACGCATTGGCGGCCTGATCGCACTCTGAAATACTCTGCCGCAGACCTCTTTTAAGGCAGCGGCATGAATCTGGAAACAAAGTGGCTGGAAGATTTTCTGGCCCTTGCGGACCTGCGTAATTTCTCCCGCGCAGCGCAGCAAAGGAATGTAACCCAGCCTGCTTTCGGGCGCCGGATTCGTGCGCTGGAGCAGGCTGTTGGTTTTGAACTGATTGATCGAAGTTCAACACCGGTGGGTTTAACAACCCAGGGACGACTGTTCCGCACAACGGCCCGTAACCTGATCCGACAGATGGAAGAAGGCCTGAACCAGATTCAGGGCATCTCCGGCCCGGGCTACCAGCCGATAGATTTTGCTGCTGCTCACTCTCTCTCCCTGTCGTTGCTGCCAAGCCTGCTGGAAGAGATGAGTCAGTTTGATGTGGTCAGCCGCAGCCGTGTCGAAAGTATCGATATGGACCTGGCGGTTGAAGCTTTGCAGCAGGGGCGCTGTGACTTCCTGCTGGGCTTTGATATTGAAGCCCTGATGCAGCCTCCATTCCTGAGCTTGCCACTGGGTAAGACATTTATGCGGCCAGTGTCGGCTGTTGATGCCAGTGGCGACCCTCTCTATTCCCTTACCTTGAATGATTCCCTGCCTGTACTGCGCTACAGCCCTGGCTCACATATGGGGCGGCGGGTGAATACGCTGTTAGGACGTTCTACTCTGAAACCTTCCTGTCACTCGGTGATGGAATCGTCCCTGACCGATTTGTTGAAGGTTATGGCCGTTAAAGGCGAGGGCGTCGCCTGGCTGCCGGATTACTCGACCGTTAATGAGCTTCGTAATGGCACACTGAAGCCTGCGGGAGGTGAGGAATGGTGTATCCCCCTGGATATCGTGCTGTATCGCAATGATATTCGCCTGCACCCCGGAGCTGAGAAATTCTGGTCCGTGCTGTCAAAGCAATGTGCTAACGGTTGGTCACTGTCATCTCAATAAATTAATCCGGGCAGTGGGTTATCTGAAAATCCCGGGCAGTGAACCAGGGAATATGCCGGTGGATAATTGGAAACACCTGCGAGTGAAACAACTCTTCGATCGACTGAAGAATATATTTCACCTGCGCGATATTCATATCGTTCCGGTAAATCAGTTGCAGTTCACGGAAATAACCGGGTTCCTTTAACGGGGCAAAACGCACTTCTGAGAGATGTTCGGAAGCCTGAGCCAGACAAAGAGGAGTGATAATGGTCCAGCCCATACCCTCTTTGACCATAGCCATAAGAGCCGTGGACGAATCGAACTCGAAGGTATTTTCCGCTTGCAGATTAAAGCGTTTCAGATAGTTTTCGGTCCAGCAGCCGCTGGAAGACGAGTTGGTAAAACGTAGTAAAGGTCGCTGGTGGCAGAGGATATCCAGCCGAATATCGGGGTAAGGGTAATCTTTTGGGATTGCTAGCAGATAAGCTTCCATCAGCACCCGGGTAATCACGCCATTCTCCGGAATGGAATTGGGCCCCATAGTGATAATCATATCCAGATCACCCTTATCAAAGGCTTCATGCAGGTAAGGGGCAATACCTGAGCGCACCTTGATCTTGCCGGAGTGATCATTCAAGCGACGAACCAGACCAGCGCCGATTGTTGAAGCCACTGAATCCACCATGCCAATACGAAGGCTTGCCAGTCTTCCGTCATCTTCAGAATTAAGCTGGCGCGCCAGTTTTTTCGCACGGGTCAGAATTTCCAGAGACTGTTGATAAAACAAATCACCAGATGGGGTAATGGATATACCCTTTCCCTGCCGGTTAATTAGCGTGCAGGCAATATCTTTTTCCAGCGTGGCAATCGTCTGTGAAACTGCAGACTGACTCCAGCCAAGACGCTTGGCGGCTGCTGTCATTCCTCCGCATTCCACAACGGCCACAAAGGTTTCCAGCATGCGGAAATTAAAGGGAAGAGTGTCTTTCATGGTGGGCTTTTAAATCAAAGATCTGGCTGTAATCAGCATTGTAAGAATGCTGAGAATCCGGTTATTGATTCAAATTAAAAGACACTGAATAAGTAAAAACAGGCTTACAGATAAGTGCGCACTTATGGAAGGTTCGCTTAGGGCGGCAATATGACATGAATCAATAATTAACGGGTCATGGGTTGATAATTTTCCTCTCGCTTCGGAGCTGATGTTGATTCGCACACAATCAATCTATGACTCCTTGTTTGTGGATAAAAAACCATTGCAGTGAATCTGCCCATAAACAGGACGTTATAAATAACAGGGTTTTGTTATGGCTTTGGTTCATTTGGCGATTGTTCTGGCCAGTATCTGGCTGGCGGCAAAAGTAGGCAGTATTGCCGTTGGTCTGGCCGGCGGTCTGGGCATGATCTTTATGACGCTGGTTCTCGGCGTTCAGCCTGGCAGCCCTCCAATCGATGTGATGATGATCATCATGGCGGTTATTGCGGCCGCTTCCACTATGCAGGCTGCTGGTGGTACTGATTATCTGATCGATATTTCTGCAAAAATTCTGAAACGTAACCCTCGTCGCATTACCTATGTGGCTCCGGTGATTGCCTGGTTTATGACCTTTATCTCCGGTACGGGTTACACCGTGTTTTCCATTCTTCCGGTTGTTTCTGAAGTGGCCAAGCGTTCCGGCGTTCGTCCATCCCGTCCGTTGAGTATGGCGGTAGTGGCTTCCCAGCTGGCGATTTCTGCTTCTCCAATCAGTGCGGCAATGGCAGCTCTTCTGGCTTCTATCGAGCCACTGGGTGTGAGCTTCCTGCAGATTATGGCGATCTGTGTGCCTGCCTCGTTTATCGGCACCATGATCGCAGCTTTTGTTGCTGACCGTATGGGCGTTGAGCTGGATGTTGACGCTATGTATCAGGAGCGTCTGAAGAAAGGCCAGGTCACCAAGCGCGATCTGGAAAGCTTCGAGATCAGAAAGGGTGCCAAGTCTTCTGTTCTGCTCTTCCTTGCTGCGACAGCAATGATTGTTGTGTATGCCGCACTGCCAGAACTGCGTCCGGCGTATGCAGACGGCACCAGCATGAGCACCACCCACATTATCGTGGTTCTGATGCTGGGCTTCTCCTGTATCAGCCTGCTGCTCAATAAGATTGACCCTGCAGAAATCGTGAACTCTTCAACCTTCCGTTCCGGTATGAGTGGCATCATCTGCATTCTGGGTATTGTTTGGCTGGGTACCACTCTGGTCAGCAACTACCTGCCGGAAATCAAGGAAACGGCCGCTGGTATTGTTGAAGCACACCCATGGACACTGGCCTTCATGCTGTTCGCTGTATGCATGATGATGTTCTCCCAGGGCGCGACCTCTGCCCTGATGGTGCCAACAGCGGTGGCTATCGGTATCGATCCATTCGTTGTTCTGGCTTCCTTTGCTGCCGTAACCGGTCTGTATGTTCTGCCAACTTACCCAACCAGTCTGGCAGCCATGGAAATTGACGACACCGGTACGACCCGCATTGGCAAACATATGTTTGACCACCCGTTCTTCCTGCCTGGTATCACCGGTGTGGTTGTTGGGGTAGGCGTCGGCTTCCTGATGGTACCGATGGTGTCCTGATCCCTGACCGCAAATAAAACGTCCCGAATTTATTGTCCTGATTGTTGCTACAGGGCTGGTTAAGTCCGGCCCTTTCCCCAGAGAGTTGAGAAATGCGTAAAGAAGTAGATGCCCTCGGTGAAATGGAACTTCCCAACGAAGTGTATTACGGCATCCAGACCGAGCGTGCCCGCCAGAACTTTGATGTCTCCGGCATTACCCATTACCAGGCACCGCGTTATATCTGGGCGGTAGCAGCAATCAAGATGGCAGCGGCACGTGCCAATGCCCGAGTTGACGCACTGGAACAAGAGATTGCCGATGCGATTTGTCAGGCCGCACAGGAAGTGATGGACGGCAAGCATGCCGACCAGTTCCCGATCGATATGTATCAGGGCGGTGGCGGTACCTCCACCAATATGAACGTGAATGAAGTGATTGGTAACCGTGCCAATGAAATCCTGACCGGTGCCAAAGGCTGTGACCGTGTTCACCCGAACACCCACGTGAATATGGGCCAGTCCACTAACGACGTCATTCCTGCGGCCATGAAGGTCTCCACCTGGTTCAACCTGCAGGAGCTGCTGGGCAATATGCCGGCGCTGATCAGCACCCTGCAGACCAAGGTTGATAGCTACAAACACATAGTCAAGCTGGGCCGCACCTGTATTCAGGATGCTGTGCCGATGACTATGGCTCAGCAGTTCAGCGGCTATCTGTCTCTGGCCGAGCGTATGCACCAGAAGATCAGTGCTGCGGCTCAGGACTGTCTGGAGCTGCCATTGGGAGCGACTGCTGTTGGCACCGGTCTGAGTGCCCGCGATGGTTATCTGGAATGTGTTTACCCAGAGCTGCAGGAAATCACCGGTGCGGACTTCAAGCCGGAGCATAACTTTTTCGACGGTCTGCAGAACGGCGATACCTATGTGGATATCCACGCCAATCTAAAGAAACTGGCGATGGGCCTGTCCAAGTTCGCCACTGACCTGCGCATTATGTCGTCCGGCCCGCGTGCCGGTATGAATGAGGTTGTGCTGCCAGCTGTACAGCCTGGCTCTTCCATTATGCCAGGCAAGATCAACCCGGTGATGCCGGAGTTAGTGAACCAGATCTGTTATCAGATCTGCGGTAATGATGTTGCCATCGGCATGGCGGTTGAAGGTGGTGAGCTGGATCTGAACGTATGGGAACCGGTCATCATCAAGAATATGGGCGAGTCCTGCACTCTGCTGACCAATACCGTCAAACTGTTTAACGACAAGTGTGTGGCCGGCCTGGAAATTAATGAAGAGGTGTGTCGAAAGTACGCAGAAGACACCACTGCACTGTCCACTATGATCGCTGCGATTTACGACTACCCAACCGGAAGCCGTGTAGCGAAGAAGGCATTCAAGGAAGGCAAGAGCGTCGGTGCAGTCACTCTGGAAGAAGGACTGATGACAGAAGCTCAGGTAAAGGAATACCTGGACCCAATGCTGATGACTGATCCTGTTGCCAGCGCACTGGCCGTACGTCGTGCCCGCAGGGAGCTTGGCATCGATGGCTGATTTAGAAAAGAACAGCGGTACGGTTCTGGAGCAGGCTGCCGGATTTGTGAGTCAGGTGTCTTACGATGACTTGCCACAATCCGTGGTTGAGATCAGCAAACGTGCTCTGATTGATTATGTGGGTGTCACCCTGGCTGGCGCAGATATGCCGGTCAGCACTCAGGTTCAGGCGTTCAGTGAACTGCAGTCAACCGCCGGTGATATTGCTGTCTTCGGTACCGACAAAGTCTATAACGCCAGTCACGCGGCACTGTGTAACGGTACGGCTTCTCACGCGCTGGACTTTGATGATGTGAGTTGGACGACCATCGGTCATCCAACGGTCAGTGTGGCACCTGTGTCGTTTGCCTGTGCCCAGCAGAAAGGGCTGACCGGCAAGGATGTGATTCTCTCCTACGCTGCCGGCGTAGAGGTGATGCACAAGATTGCCGGTCTGGTGATGCCGCAGACCTCTGACAAGGGCTGGCATACGACTCCTGTCTTTGGCTGTATCGGTGCAGCGGCGGCTTCCGCCTGGCTTTATAAAATGCCGGAAGAGGAAACCCGTAATGCTCTGGGTCTGGCTGTGACCATGGCATCCGGCGTGCGTGCCAACTTTGGTACCCGCACCAAGGCTTTTCATGCAGGCTGGAGTGCCTACAACGGCATTCAGGCAGCGATGTTTGCCCAGGCCGGTATCAACTCCCATCCGAATGCCATTGAAGGTCAGGATGGCTTTGCGCAGACCTTTGCCGGTATGGAGCTAAGAGTTGGTGACGTTGGCTACGGTAAGGACTGGGATCTGGATACGGCAGGTCTGGTATTCAAGCAGTACCCTTGCTGCAGCGGCAGCCATCCGGCGATTAATGCCTTTGATGATCTTCTTAAGGAGAAGCCGTTCTCTCTGGAAGATGTCGACAGCATTCATGTGGGTGTCAGCCTGCTGGGTCCTCGTGAACTGGTCAGCAATCATCCAATCAATGCTGTGCAGGCCAAGTTCTCCATGCAGTACGCTCTGGCTTCAAGACTGATTTACGGACAAGTCAGCCTGACCGAGTTCACGGATGAGAAGGTGATGGCGGATGATGTTCAGAACCTGATTCCCCGTATCACCATGGAAGTGGATGAGGATCTGGCCAAGCTGGGCTTTATCGGCACGGCACCTGCCAAAATCAGGGTCAGGCTGAAGTCTGGAGAGGAACTCTACACGTCATGTGATCTGGCGAAAGGAAACCCGGAAAAGCCTCTGACGGATGAAGAACTCTCAGCCAAGTTTATGGCCTGCGCTGCGCCAGTGATTGGTGAGAACAAAGCCATGGCTCTGCTGGAGAAACTGTTCATTCTTGAACAGATTGATTCACTGGATGAAGTGCTGGAGGTGATGGTTCCGAATTGAAGTTTGTGAGTACATCCTGATCCGGTAGAAATCCCGGGCCTGATGGCCCGGGATTTTTGCATGGAGCTTAACGCATCGTCACAAACTCTTCCGCAGACGTCGGATGCAGTGCCACGACAGAATCAAAGTCCGCTTTGGTTGCGCCCATCTTGATAGCTACAGCAAAGCCCTGAAGAATTTCATCCATGGCATAGCCGATGCCATGCAGGCCAACAATTTTTTCATCCTTGCCCACACAGATCAGCTTCATACGGGTTTGCTGACGGTGTGCGGTGACTGCCGTATACATTGCGGCAAAGGATGAGTTGTAAACCTTCACACAATCATGGCCGTACTCTTCTTTGGCCTGATCTTCGGTCAGGCCAATAGTACCGATGGGTGGATGACTGAAAACGACAGTCGGCACCAGCGAGTAATCCATCTTGGCTTCTGTCTGGCCACCGAACAGACGTTCGGACAGTGCCCGACCGGCTTTAACGGCAACCGGGGTCAGCTCAATACCGCCTTCCATAATGTCGCCCACCGCATGAATGTGAGGAACATTGGTGCGCTGGTATTCATCGACCGGCACATAACCACGATCGTTCACCTGCACGCCGGCAGCTGCCAGATGAATGCTGTCTGTGGATGGTTCACGGCCGATAGCCCAGATCAGGCAATCGATATTAAGGCTGGCGCCATTTTCCAGATTCAGTGTCAGGCTGCCATCATCGTTTTTAATAACGTCTTTTGGCGTGGAGTTAGTGTGCAGGGTTGGCCCTTCTTCGGCCATGATCTCGACCAGAGTGTCGGTAATCATTGGGTCGAAGGTGCGCAGTGGTGCCTGCTTGCGAACCAGAAGATGGGTCTCGCTGCCGAGAGAGTGCAGTACGCCAGCCAGCTCAACGGCGATATAGCCTGCACCGACAACAGCAACACGCTTGGGTTGTTCTTTCAGGGCGAAGAAACCGTTGGAATCAATGCCGTGTTCGGCGCCTGGAATGTTTGGGATTACCGGACGACCACCGACAGCGACGAGGATATTCTCAGCGGTGTACTGTTCGCCATTAACCTCAATCGTTTTGCTGTCGACAAAACGACCAAAGCCTCTTACCAGATTGACGCCGTTGCTTTCCAGTCCGCGGTTATAGCCTTGATGAATACGATCAATATAGGCTTCCCGGCTTTCGATCAGCTTGCCCCAGTCGAAGCTGTTGATGGTGGTATCAAAACCGTAATCCGGTCCATAGAGTTTGATGGCCTCGGCCACCTGAGCACCATGCCACATAACCTTTTTAGGAACACAGCCTACATTTACACAGGTGCCGCCAAGCTCCTTGGCTTCGATCAACAGAACATTGGCACCACGCATGGCTGCGCGGTTGGCTGACGCGATGCCACCAGAGCCCGCGCCGAGAACGATGTAGTCAAATTGCTGTGCCATTCGTTATTCCTTGTAAGACCCTTTGAGAGGTTAGCCCAGAGTAATACGGTTGTTTTACTCCGATTGGATGCACAGCTCAAACGAAAAGCATTAATCGCGGTAATAGAGTGTCTGGTGAGTGGTTCTTAGTTTGTTCGCCCATCAGCTCGGGAGCGCGGTAGATTTAGGACTTACAAAAAAAGCCCCGGGTGGGGCTTTCTTTGCATCGAGTCAGACTTATGGAGTCAGATCGATAGAGTACAGCGCAAAGCCATTCTCGTCAGTGCCGGCCTTGGTCACAGGATAAACAGAGCGTTCCTTGATGAACTTCTCAGCCTTCTCGGTGTTTGCAGTTTCAAACACAACATTGAGTTCAGTCTCAGTGTTGATTGGAGCAAAGCGCCAGTTGTTATCGGCAGTCGGCTTCACTTCGCCCTGTTCCTTGCTCACCTTGGCGATGTAGGCCGCCAGTACGGAGCGGGACTCGTCCGGGGAGTGGAATGCAAGGTTTTCAGTGCCGTTGCCCGGGAAGCTGCCGCCACCGGATGCACGGTAGTTGTTGGTTGCAACCAGGAACACCTGCTTGTCATCAACCGGCTTGCCGTTCCAGCTCAGGTTCTTGATACGACGGGCCTCCTTGCTGACCACTTCACCTTTCTCGTTGTAACGGGAAGGCTGGGTAATATCGATTTCGTAGTTCACGCCATCGATTACGTCGTAGTTGTAGGTGCGGAAGGTATCCCAGTTCAGCAGTGCCTGCTGAGCGGTGGAGTTCGGATCAATCTGGTTGAACATACCGGCAGAGCGTTCCAGCCACTCACGCAGTTCAGCACCGGTTACCTTCACAACAGACAGAGTGTTCGGGTAGAGGTACAGGTCAGCCGCGTTGCTGAAGGTCATAACGCCAGACTCAACTTCGGTGTAGTTGGTCGGATCGTTCTTGCGGCCGCCGGCCTTGAATGGCGCACCGGCAGACAGGATTGGCAGATCGGCCAGGTCAGGATCACCCTGAACAAAGTGCTTCACATAATCAACCTGAGCCTGGTTGACTATCTGAATGGTTGGATCGTCCTGAACCAGCGCCAGGAAGCTGTACATCACATCGGATGCCTTACCGATCGGGCGGTTAACAAAGGCATTGGTGGCAACGCGATCGTCTTCAACCAGCATGGACAGCTGCTTGTCGGCGTCTACCAGAGCAGTGCCGTCTTTCTCGGCGATAGCGCGGGTTTCTACCTTGCTGTCGATAACTTCCCACTTGCCGCTGCTGTTATCCAGTTTCAGGTCAACAATACCGATATGGCTGCCCCAGAAGCCCGGCATAACGGAAGGAACACCGTTGATGGTGCCTTTCTCAACATCCACACCGCGGATGTTGTTGAAGTCCATGGACGGGAACAGCGCGTGGCTGTGACCAAACATGATGGCATCGATATCAGCCACTTCAGATAAGTAGTAAACAGAGTTTTCAGCCAGCGCCTTGTAAGGTTCGCTGCTCAGGCCGGAGTGAGGAATGGCGATAACAACGTCTGCGCCTTTCTTCTTCATTTCCGGAACCAGCAGGCGGGCAGTGGCGGTCATGTCCATGGCGGACACCTTGCCTTCCAGATTCTTGCGATCCCACATCATGATCTGTGGCGGTACAAAACCGATGTAACCCACCTTGATGGAATGTGCGTTACCTTCTGCGTCGGTCACATTCATCTCTTTGATGAGATAAGGATCGATCAGGTAATCGTTGGTAGCCAGATCACGCACGTTGGCGCTGATGTAAGGGAAGTTGGCACCATTAATGGCGTTGTGGAAGTATTCCAGGCCATAGTTGAATTCGTGGTTACCCACGTTGCCCACATCGTAGTTCATCGCGTTCATGACTTTGTGAGTCGGGTGAACGTCGCCTTTTTTCAGACCTTCCGCTGCGCGCCAGTCACCCATCGGGGAGCCCTGGATCAAATCACCGTTATCAACGAGAACACTGTTTTTCGCTTCTTCACGCGCCTGCTTTACCAGAGTCGCGGTACGCACAAGACCAATACGGTTGGACTGGGTGTTTTTGTAGAAGTCGAAATCGAGGACGTTGGAGTGGATGTCGGTGGTTTCAATAACGCGGAGGTCAACGGTGGCGGCAGAGGCCAGACCTGAGAACACGATGCCCGCAGTCACGAGAGAGACTGCCTTGAACAGCGGGGTGAGCTTGGTATTCATTATTGAGCGATACCTTTCGTGGATTTGGTCAAGGTTAAAATTTATTCGTGCCCCATCCTATTGGGGATTACCGACATTGTTTCGGTTAATACAGTGTTTCACCGGTATCCAGCAGGGTGAGGTAAAGGCGCAGATCCAGTTCCAGCTGGTGGTAATCCGGCTCCATATAATTACACAGCTGATAGAACGCCTTGTTGTGATCCTTTTCTCGCAGATGCGCCAGCTCATGGACGACAATCATTTTCAGAAACTCTTCCGGTGCCAGCTTGAACACGGAAGCAATCCGAATCTCTTTCTTGGCCTTGAGCTTGTTGCCCTGAATCCGTGACGTCGTGACATGCATCCCGAGAGCATGCTTCATCACGTTGATCTTGTCGTCATAGACCACTTTGGTGATCGGCTGGGACTGTTTCAGATAACGGCTTTTCAGCGCCTGGGTATATTTGTACAACGCTTCATTGGAGCGCACGGCATGTGCCTGCGGATACTTCTTCAGCAGGTAAGGTTTTAGTCTGTTGTTGTCGAGCAGGTTCTGAGCCTGGCTGACTAATTGCTCAGGGTAACCCTGAAGATATTTCATTTTTGAGAGTGCAGAAAATAATAGAAGGGAAATTGTTCCTGTTTCGGGCGGGTGTGGCAATACAGCTTTGTCAGGATGGCTAACACGGTTGATATGCACCTGCCTGAGCATTTCCGTAACTATTGCCGTTTGAACGGATAATGATGGGGATGTTGCGTGTATACCATCACACCAGCGACTTATTATCAGACTGTACCGGCTGCTCCGGATGGCACAAATAACAATACCTCTGAGGCTTCTGAGACCAAGAGTGAGATCTTTCAGGGATATCCTCTGGAAGAGAGTGGCAGCTTCGGTGAGCGCGTTATCACACATGTGAACACTGATGAGCCGGAGGCCATAGCCTCGGTTGTCACGGTTTGCACTGAGTCGTCTGAGCTGTCTGATCAGAGCGATTTGGAAGAGCTGCCTCCTGCTGATTTACCCCGGCCTGATGATCAGGTGAATCGAGAAGAGTTTCTCATGGAGTTCCGAGCGCGGCTGGAGCTCCCTAAAATCATCAAAAAGAGTCACAAGTCTTCGAGCAAGCTCTGGCTGAAGGGGTGCTGGTTCCTGCTTAAAAAATCTTACTGGGAAGCAAAGACCATTTTTGAGGAAGCCTGTAGCGTTAATAACGTAAAGGCTCAAACGAATCTGGCGGCCATGCTGGTTTATGAGCGCAAGGATCGGGAGCGGGCAAAGTCTCTGCTGAACATCGCCGCATGCGGTGGCATCTTACCTGCCATTTATCATCTCGGGATGATGGAATTACAGGATGGGAAAAAACTCCATGCTGCGCAATGGCTGGCACAGGCTGCGGCCAGAGAACACGAAGGTGCTCTCAACTGGATCATGGATTCCATGCAAACGACACAGGCGAAGTTTTATCCTTTCTTTCTGTATCTGGCCGCGTCTAATCATATGGGCGACAGTCGTTCCGACTTGGGTGTGCTTGGCGCAGCTTCCTTGAACGCCTGCCTGCTCCAATACCATCTGCTTAATCTTAATTCCGGTGAGTCTGATTCTGATGCCGGGTCGGAATCTGAAAGCTTCACAGTTCTTCCGGGCTTTCAGGGGATATCGGCAGATCATAAGCAGTCGTTGAAGACACTGGCCATAACGCTGGATGAACTTATGACCGGCTATAGCCACTTTCAGAGCAATAAGAAATTTCAGACGCTTATGAAAGATATGGCCGATGCTGGCGTACCTGAGGCCTGCATCTTTCATTCCCTGCATCTTCAACATCTTGGTAATAAAGACGAGTCGGATAACTACAGTCAGCTGGCTACCGATCTGTTTGATGAAGAGGTTGAGCGGGATAAGGAAATACATCGTCAGGTAGCGGTGCAGATGTCGGTCTGGAATGGCCGATTAAGGTCACGTCCACATCCGCATGCTTCAGACGATAAAAGACAAAACAAGCTGTTAATAAGCGCCTTGAGAAAGGCGGGTGTTCGGAAGGCGACTTTGAAAACCAGACGCAAAGTACATTTTGATAGAAAGGGACCCCGTAAAGCGTTGTATTTGCGGGGCAGTGAATATACCCCGGCGCAGTTATATAACGTCCCGGGGAAGCATGCTTATTAAGTTCTGTTGTACTCACCATTAAAAAACGCCCCGAGGGGCGTTTTTTAATGCCGGTAAGAGCCGTGCTTTTTAGGCAGCAACTTCTCTGGCACTGGTATTGGATTCTTCATCCAGATCTTTTTCAGTGTGAGCAACGATGGTGCTGACAGAGGTATCACCCACCACGTTTACCACTGTGCAGGCAGCATCCAGAATCCGGTCAACCGCGATGATGATGCCCAGTGCTTCCGCTGGCAGACCCAGAGTGTGCAGCAGAACACCGGTAGTCACAACCGCACCGCCTGGGATACCACCGGTGGCGATAGCCAGCAGGAAGGTGGTGAAGCCCAGAGTAACAAGCTCAGAACCGTTCAGGGTAATGCCGTAGGCGTTGGCAACGAACATGGTTGCAACGGCCATGTAGATGGCTGCGCCGGACATGTTCATGGTGGCGCCCAGAGGTACCGCAAAACCGGCAACCCGTGGAGAGACATTCAGTTTGTCAGTCAGGGTGCGCAGGGTCACAGGAATGGTCGCATTGGAGCTGGCAGTCGACAGAGCGAACATCACCTGCTCACGAATCTTCATGATGAATTCGATCGGGTTACGGCCAGTGGTCAGGCTGATAACCAGCGGGTAGAACACGAACAACCAGATCACCATCACTGCGAGGCTGGTACCGACATAGCCCATTACGCTCAGGATGCTGTCCATATCCAGAGTTGCGCCCAGCTTGGCGGTCAGGAAGAACACACCGTATGGCGCCAGAGACATGATCATGGTGATCAGCTTCATCATCACGCTGTTGGCAACGGCAAAAGCCTTGCTGGCAGAGTGAGTGTCGTGGTTTTCCAATTTCTTGATGGCAACACCGGTGATGATGGCCATAAACAGAATCTGCAGGATGTTGCCTTCAGCAAAAGCCTGGAACGGGTTGGTCGGGATAATGCCGACAACCATGGCCAGCAGGGAAGGTGGCTCTTTCACGTTAATGGTCATGCTGGCGTCGGCAAGACCCAGATCGGCACCCAGGCCCGGCTGAATGAGTGAGGCCAGACCGATCGCAGCTGCGATGGCGATAACGGTGTTAACCAGATAAAGACCGAAGGTCTTGAAGCCCAGGCGGCCAAACTGACCAATGTCTTCAAGTGTACAGACCGCATTCACGATGGATACAAAGATCAGTGGTACAACGACCAGTTTGATCATGGCTACAAACAAAGAACCACCGGTGCCGAAAATATTTTCGACCAGGATGGTCTGCATAAAGCCATCAGGTGCTGAAGAAACCTGAATTAATCCGCCAATGATGAGACCGCCAAACAGGGCGATCAAAATGCGAGAGGCAAGGTTACTACTCATGTGCTGTCTCCCGGGGCACCGATGTGCCGATTTATAAGTTTTCGTAGTACGGCACGCACTCTATATAACCTGTAGGTATTTCTCAACAGTCTGAAAAATAAGAATTTTTTCGATGATTCATCTAAAAAAAACGAAATTTCAAATTATATGACTGGTGTTTGTGGGTTGAAGTCAAAAATAAACTTAGGTGGATACTGGTTGAGCAATATGAAAGGTCTAAAGGAGATTTTTACTACGGATTATACGTATTTATTTTGATGGGGTTTTTGTGTGTGAAAATTTGTTCAAAGCCCTGCTTTTTAGCGGGGCTTTTGAATAAATCATGGTCGAATTTGTTTATTTATTTGCGAAATCGACCCAGCAGAAAATCCTTCAGCATGACCCAGTCACCGAGGAAACTATAGAGGGGATATTGAAAGGTTGCTGGTTTGTTTTTCTCGAAAATGAAGTGTCCGACCCAGGCAAACCCGTAACCAACGACTGGCAGGAGCCAGAGCAGTTTGTACTGTTCAGTAAACAGGGCGTAGCCCAGAAGAGTCAGAACCAGCGTGCTGCCAATGTAGTGCAGGGCGCGGCAAACCGGATTGCTGTGTTCTTCAAGGTAATACGGATAGAACTCGGCAAAGGATGAGAATGTCTTTTCCATACAGGCTTCCGTTTAGAATTTTTATTAGACGGTAGCTCCATTCTTGCTGAAAACCACCGGCGATGAAAGTACCAAACATTTACGGCGGATTGGCCGGTAAGTACAGGGGCCGACATCTACACTCACATCCGTCCTGTGATTCAACAAGGTGGGGTGATCAACCAATGGAACCAAAGCGGCGGAGCCGGTTTGCCGGATGGGTAGCAGCTGCATGTCTTTCAGCAGGTGCCGTTACCAGTGGAGTCTCTCTGGCTGAAACCGATGATCAGTACACATTAAGCAACAAGTGGGAGAGTGCACGTAAAAGACTTGGCCTGCTGGAGGATTTCTCCAACCCCTTCACCTTTGATGCACTGGAAAAGGCCAATATCCAGCCGGGTTGGCACTGTCTTGATGCTGGTGCTGGTTTAGGAGGGATTACCCGCTGGCTGGCCCATAAGGTGGGGCCGGACGGTTCCGTGGATGCATTGGATATGGAGCCGGGATTTTTGAAAGAGATTCCGGATAAGAATGTGTATGTGCTTGAGCAGAATCTGGTGAATGACGATCTGCCTGAAGCGACCTATGACTTTATCTTTGCCCGTGATGTTTTAATGCATATTCCCCAGCAGGAGCTGGTTATCAATAAGCTTGTAAAAGCTTTGAAGCCCGGTGGCTTTTTAATGACTGAAGATCTTGGCGTTTTGCGTAAAGGCATTGCCTTTCAGAAGCTGACCGATAATCAGGCCGTTAATGATCTTGGTGCGGAGCTGTTTGAAGCTATTCAGGAAGGTGGTCATATGTCGTTCAGGGCAACTTTCGACAGTCCGTTCTATTTCCGGGAGGCTGGACTGATTGATGTCGAAAGTAACGGCGCAGTTCCCTTGGCCAGAGGTGGTTCGATTGAAGGTGAGGTGACAGAGCTATCTCTTCAACAACTCAAGCCACTCTTTATGAAGAAGGGATATGACGAAAAGAATTATGACATCTACATGCAAAGCTTTATGAATGAGAAATCACTGTGGTGGGGCTTTATTCGCGTAACCACTACAGGTCGTAAACCTTCCTGAAGTTGTAACATGCCCTCAATCGGGCTGGCTGAATGTCAGCCCATATCCGGCACAAATCCCAAGCTGGGGCTATTCTCTAAATCCGGTTGCTTAATGACCTTATGCGTATGACATATAACTGTCGCGTAATGGTTCAGGGTATCCATGTTTTGTCGTCGAATATCTGCCATGAGGTTGACCATGAAGATCGACAAGAGAGACTGGCCTGTTCTGATTATCTCTGCCCAGTTTGATGCTCCCAATGATGAAGGTTTCCGGCTGCGGGAGCTGGTGGATAACCTTGAAGAGGTTCAGGATCTTACTGTTCAACCGTCGTACAGCTATGAAGATGGTCTGGAGATCTTCATGTCTCAGGCGGATCTTGGTGCAGTTATCGTTGATTGGGATCTCCCAGCTGAGGTTGCCGGTGAAGAGATGGACCCGGAAGACTTTGTGATTGCCGTACGTAGCCGCAACAAACATATCCCGATAATTCTGCTGACTGAGCGTCTGGCGGCGGCCAATATTCCCACCAAGGTCTTGGAAGTTATTGATGATGCGCTCTGGAAAACGTCCGACACCATTGATTTCCTGGCCGGGCGCATCGAAGTCTTTGCCTCCAAATATATAGAAGGCATCTACCCACCATTCTTTGGTGAATTGGTTGAGTACGCGCAGGAATATAAATATGCCTGGCATACACCGGGACATATGGGCGGGCAGGGTTTTCTGCATAGTCCGGCCGGTGTGGCGATGCACAAGTTCTATGGGGAAAACGTATTCCGGGCCGACCTATCCATCTCGGTGCCAGAGCTGGGTTCTCTGCTGGACCATACCGGTGTTGTACGGGACGCAGAGGATAATTCCGCCCATGTCTTTGGCGCAGACGACACTTATTACGTTCTGAACGGGACATCCAATGTTAACCAGATCATCTGGCGCAGCCAGCTGGTTGAAGATGAAATCGCCTTTGTGGATCGTAACTGCCACAAGTCCCTGAACTACGCGATGGTCATTACCAACGCATACCCTGTTTATATGGTGCCTCGCCGTAATAAACGGGGGACGATTGGCCCATGTCGTTTATCCGAGTTCTCCAAGGATCTTATCCAGAAGAAAATCAGCGATGATCCACTGATCCCGGATGACAAGAAGAGTCAGAAGGTCAAAATGTCAGCCCTGACCAACTCCACCTACGATGGTATCTGCTACAACGTGGTGACCATCAAGCAGGAGTTGGAGCAGAGTGTGGAAAACCTGCACTTTGATGAGGCTTGGTACGCTTATGCGCGCTTCCATCCTATTTATGAAAATCACTATGGGATGGCAGATAAAGACCGCACTGAAAAATACCCGCCCATCTTTGTTTCCCATTCGACCCATAAGCTGCTGACTGCTTTCTCACAGGCTTCCATGCTGCATATCCGAAGCGGCAGCGAGGTTTCCATCAATCGAGATGAGTTTAATGAGTCGTATATGATGCACGGCTCAACCTCTCCCCAGTACAGCATGATTGCTTCGCTGGATGTCGCCACCAAAATGATGGACGACAATGGCTATATCCTGCTGAACGACAACATTCTGGAAGCGATTCGCCTGCGTCAGAAAGTCACCCGTATTGCCCGAGAGAAGAAAGGGGAAGGCAGCTGGTTCTTTGAAATGTGGCAGCCACGCATCGTTGACTATAAAGGTGCCAAAACACCGTTTGAGGATGTACCGGAAGAGTATCTGGCGGAAAACCAGAGTGTGTGGGTATTTGACAGCAAGGATAACTGGCACGGCTTCGAGGATATGGAAGAAGACTACGCCATGCTTGATCCTATCAAGCTGACCTTCATGACTCCGGGGCTTGATGAACACGGCAATATGCAAGATGACGGTATTCCTGCATCCATTGTGACGGATTATCTGATCAATCATGGCATCGTCTGTGAGAAAACAGATTATTACTCCTTCCTGCTTTTGAATTCTCTGGGTACGACAAAAGCCAAGCAGTGTTCACTGCTGACCGCACTGCTGCATTTCAAAGAGCTCTATGATCGTAATGCTCGATTGGATGAAGCTTTGCCTGAACTGGCGAAAAGCTATCCGGAAACCTATCGCGGTGTCGGACTGCATGACCACTGTCGTGCTATCCATCAGTACTTCAAGGAACACAGCATCCTCGACAAGATGCAGGCTGCCTTCCAGATCATCCCTGATCCGGTCATGAAACCTTCCGATGCCTACCATGCTGTGGTGCGCAAGCAGGTCGAGTTTGTCGAGCTGGATGATGCTGTTGATCGTGTACCGGCGGTGATGGTAGTTCCTTATCCTCCCGGCATTCCGATCATGATGGGTGGGGAAGCTATGAATGATAAGGCACGGCCTATCTTTGAGTACCTTCAGACCCGTCAGAACTTTGAGAATGAGTTCCCTGGCTATTCCGGTGATATTCATGGTGTGGAACGGGATCAGCGGGATGGAAAGTCGTTTTTCCGCCTGATGTGCATCAAGAAGGATGCGGTCTGATGACGTAGGGAAGGCCGGATTGTTTTTTCCGGCCTTCATCTCTTGCGTGAACTGGTGACTAAATACCGTTATGAGTGAACCGTCATCCCCGGCAGCCGAGTCTGAAAGCCATCTGAGCCTGTTCACATTAACCATGATTAATGTGGCAGCTATTCTGGCTATGCATGCTTTGCCCAGTCTTGCCGAGTACGGTTGTGCGCTGGTGTTTTACCTCGGTGCGGCGGCTTTGGGCTTTTTTATCCCGGCAGCTTTGATCTCTGCAGAACTGGCGTCAGGGTGGGAAGGCGAAGGCGGTGTTTACCTCTGGGTGACGGAAGCCTTTGGTCCCAAATGGGGATTGGTGGCTATTTTTATGCAGTGGGTTGAGAACCTACCCTGGTTTGCCATGGTTCTTGCCTTTGCTGCTTCAGCGTTTGCCTATCTGTTTGATCCTGTACTGGCGACCAATAAGTGGTTTGTTGTCGCATTTATCTGGTTTGGGTTGGCGATATCCACCTTGGTGAACTTGAGAGGCCTGAAGTTCTCCGCCTTCCTCAGTACATCTGGTGTATTGATTGGCACCATTTTCCCCTGTCTTGTGATTATTGCTCTGGGGGCGGTTTACTGGTTAAGAGGTGAGCCGCTGGCTCTGCAGTTCTCAGTGCCGGCGATGCTGCCGGATCTGGAGAACCCTCAACAGCTGATGCTGCTGGCTGTGATGCTGGTGTCGTTTACGGGCATCGAAATGTCCGCTGTTCATGTGACGGAAGTTAAGGATGCCGGGAAAACCTATCCCCGGGCGATTTTTATCTCCTGTGGGTTGATTATTATCTTGTCGATGTTGGCCGCATTGTCGATTGCATTGGTTATACCGGCAGATGATGTCAGCCTGAGTGCCGGTGTTTATCAGGCTCTTGCCAAGTTCTTTGCCATCTTTGGCATGCCGATGATGGCCCCGATCATCACTTTTCTGGTGGCCTACGGTGCGATGGTGATGGTGATCACCTGGATGATTGGTCCGTCCAAAGGGATTCGTGAGGCGGCAACGGAGGGCTATCTTCCTGAACTCTGGCGCAAGAAGAACGAATTTGGAATACCCGTCCATGTGCTGGCACTTCAGGCAGTGGTCTCAGGCATTCTTTCCATTGCCATCCTGTTTATGCCTTCGGTCAGCAGTGCTTTTATGCTGATGAATGCACTGGCGGCGCAGCTGTACCTGATCATGTATCTGCTGATGTTCGCTGCCATTATCCGTTTGCGCTACACCCATCCTCATGTGAAAAGAAGTTATCAGGTTCCCGGAGGGAAGGTCGGTATCTGGCTGGTGGCCGGGATCGCTATTCTCTCCAGCTGTTTTGTGTTTATAACCGGCTTTATTCCAACAGGCTCACTGCGTGAAAGTGTGGCGGGCATTGTCGGTTATGTCGGTTTTCTGTTGGTGGGCTGTCTGGTGTTTACAGCCCTGCCTTTGTGGTATTTCCATCGTTCAGGGCAGAGGAGTACGCGCCATGTCCAGTGATGCAGCGAAAGATCGTACGTCGGCGAAAAAGCTTGGTCTGGTTGGGGCCACCTATTTGATTGTATCCAGCCTTGCCGGCAGCGGTGTGATTGCACTCCCCCAACAGCTGGCTTTTACCGGCTCTATTACTCTGGTGTCTTTTATTCTGGTGACGATAGGCGCCTTGTGTCTGACCATGGTGTATGTACGGGCCGGGGAACGGTTTGAAGACCCAAGCCCAACTGCACTGGCCTCGACTGTCAGTCCGATTATCGGAGCCAAATGCGGTTTCTTTTATGTGTATGGCAACCTGATATCCAATGTTTCGATATTGATTGCCGGGCTGGGTTATCTGGCCATGTTTATTCCGCAACTGAATGATCCGATTGTATTGGGGATAACCATTATTGCCCTGATCTGGCTGTTTGTCGGGATGTCGTTGCGAGGTGTGGGCATCATTTCTCAGGTGGTGTCGATCACGGTCACCTTCCTGCTGATCGCTGTTGTTCTGACCAGCGTTTTGGGTTGGGTTGATTTCAGTCCGGACCAGTTCGGCAAGAACTGGAATGTCTCAGGCAGCGGCCCGGCACCCGCGATCATGGCGGGCTTTGCGATTTTGATCTTTTCCTATGTTGGTGTTGAGAGTGTAGCGACCAATGCTGAACAGATTGAGAACCCCAAAAGGGTCGTGCCACTGGCTACGATTATTGGCTTTTTGATTGTGGCGGCTTTTTACATTCTCTCTACCACGGTGATTGAGGGGATGTTTACAGCCAAGGAGATTCAGGATGCTCCTGCTTCTTTTGCGCTCTCTATGGAGAAAATTTTTGGCTCCATGTATGTCGGACATATTGTTTCCCTGGTGATGTCCGTAGCCTGTATTGCCAGCTTTATGGTGTGGGGGCTGAACTCGGTGAGTGCTGCGAAAACCAGTGCTGATAAAGGCTTTCTGCCCAAGGCTTACACCTATACCAACAAATACGGTATCGCCAGCAAGGGGCTGGTTATCAACGGTGTGATCATGACAGTGGTTGAGCTGATTCTGATGATGCTGGGCAGCAATATTGCCGAGGCCTTTAATCTCTCAGTGACCATCTCGGTTCTGTTGTTGCTGTTCCCTTATTTCTGGTCTGGTATTGCGTTGATCAAGAAGGACTATCAGGAAGGCGTCAAATCGACAACCAACAAGGTTTATGTTGCTCTGTCGTCCATCTTTCTTATCTCAGCCTTTGCGTCAGGTAACTTCGATGAACTGATGATCGTTATCGGCCTGAATATGATCGTTCCAGGCGTCTATGCGATTTTGATTAATGTGAAATTCGTTACCCTGAGCGATGATTTGAAGCCAGGTGGTTCAACCTAGCCAAATAAAAAGCGTATATCTCCTGTGGAGGCAGCTGCTGCAAATCGTGCTACATTCGTCCGCTTCGCTCCCTATTGAACGGAGCATGCTTTGAGAAGGTTATCTCACGATGAGTGAAGTCAAGCTGACGGAATACAGCCATGGGGCCGGTTGTGGATGCAAAATTGCGCCACAGGTTCTGGACCAGATTCTGCAGAGTAATATCAGCCTGCCAGAGTTTCCCGGGCTGCTGGTAGGCAACAGCTCCAAGGATGATGCGGCTGTTTTTGATATGGGCAATGGGGAAGGTGTGATCAGTACCACCGACTTCTTTATGCCGATAGTGGACGATCCTTTTGATTTTGGCCGTATTGCGGCCACCAATGCCATCAGCGATATCTATGCCATGGGTGGCACGCCAATGATGGCGATTGCGATTCTTGGCTGGCCGGTCAACCTGCTGGGGCCTGAAGTGGCTCAGAAAGTAATTGATGGCGGACGCCAGGCCTGTCTGGAGGCCGGAATTCCTCTGGCGGGTGGTCACAGCATTGATGCGCCTGAACCGATCTTTGGTCTGGCGGTGACTGGCCGTGTGGCTCTGGAAAATATCAAGCAGAACAACACGGCTCAGGCTGGCGACAAGCTGTTCCTGACCAAGCCTCTGGGTATCGGCATTCTGACTACGGCTCAGAAAAAGAAAAAACTACAGCCTGAACATACCCACATTGCCCGCGATGCCATGTGCACGATGAACAAGCCTGGTGCTGTATTCGGCCAACTGCTGGGTGTGAACGCCATGACAGACGTAACCGGCTTTGGCTTTATGGGCCACTTGCTGGAAATCTGTGAAGGCAGTGGTGTCAGCGCCATTATCCATGAGCAGGCTATTCCGCTGCTGCCTGAAGTGGAGCATTACCGCGAACTGGGTTGTGTGCCTGGCGGTACTGATCGCAACTTCGCCAGCTATGGTCACAAGCTCCCAGAGCTGACCGAGCGCCAGAAGCAGGTTCTGTGCGACCCGCAAACCAGCGGTGGTCTTCTGGTCTGTGTGTCAGAAGAGGCAGAGCTGGAGTTTTTGAAACTTGCTGCTGAGCAGGGCCTTGATCTGGAGTGCGTTGGTTTCCTGAAACCGGCAAATCCAGACAGTGATTCCCTGATTACAGTTCTGTAAGGGCTGAATAAGCTGAATAAAAAAGACCCGCTTCAAATGCGGGTCTTTTTTGGGGGCATAACGAACTGTATCTGGTATCAGATAGGACGATTGCCGTAATTGGATTCTGGTTTCTTGGGAGGGTCTGCGACTACGTTAGAGGGAACTTCGTGGATTTTACCGCCGTTGGCGAGATATTCCTGAATCTGTATCTCCATGAGCTCACGAAGACGCTTTCTTGATTCAACGGTGCGCTCTTCCGGGCCTTCATCCTTACTACCCAAATAGGAGAAATCTGGTCCGTTCGAGTCGGCCTTTCTGGTGGGCTTTTTCCGTGCCATAGTCCAGTCCTCTTGTTTATTCGTAGTCTCCTCGAGCCTCTGATTTCTCAGGATTCGGGATCAACCACTCGTTTTATTATTCTTATTGTTAGCGCAGACTCCTTGTCGCGCATTTTCCATTTATAAATCCTTTTTCTGAATCTTGCCAATAAATTTTTACAAATTCTTTTCAATACCTATGCTGACAATCAACTAATTAATTTCGGTCAGTCATGGCGACTATTTAACAAAGCCTGCAAAAACCTTTAGTTATTCGAGAGTTGACCCTGCAGGGTTGCCACAATATGGCGATGCCCACCGTGTTCCCGGTGCTCTCCCAGCCAGATGCCTTGCCAGGTTCCCATAGCCAATCGACCGTTCCGAATCGGGATGGTAAGGCTGGCTCCCATCAGGCTGCTTTTGATATGAGCCGGCATATCATCCGGGCCTTCGTCCTTGTGGAGATAGTAAGGCTGATTCTCCGGTACCAGCTTGTTGATATGACGCTCCATATCTTCCCGAACCGATGGATCGGCATTTTCATTCAGTGTTAATGAGGCCGAGGTATGCTGGATAAAAAGATGCAGCAGGCCAACTTCACACTCTGATATTTCAGGCAGTTCATTGATTATCAGATGGGTTATCAGATGATATCCGCGCGGATGGGGAGAAAGCCGAATCAGTTTCTGGTGCCACATCATGAAGTGCCCGTGATGATGGAAGTGAATAGACAGAGTTTAAATTTAAATAACCGGGGTGCTAGTTTATTTTGGGAAGATTCAGTGAGCTGGCTAGCACTGATCTTCCCGATACTTTATTGGTTTGCTGGTTATATCGCTTTATATAAACGGCAACGCTCCAGCTTTACCGGCGGCAATGGCTCTTCCAGCATTGCGCCGATATTGAGGTAGGCCAGCTCACTCTGCACCTGTTGTCGGGTAGCATCATTAAGCTGATGGTAAGCCTGATGAACCCGCTGCCACATCCAATAGCCATAAGTCAGGTTCAGCCTTGTGGCTTCTTCACTACCAATCTTAAGGGTGGCTTTCCCTAGAACCCTGGGCAGTTTGGTCTGTTCCGGATTTTGCTGATGCCACTCTCTAACCGCTGACAGAGATTGCTGAAGGAGTGGGAGATGGGTATCCCGCCAGATTGCCATCAACGGTTGGATATTCTCCAGAACCGTTTGTGGCGGGAGTGTATCTCCTGAGTAACTCTGACCTTGCTTCTGCAGCGTATGAATCCAGTTCACAACATGCTGATAGGGCGTGAACAGATCATCAGGATCCGGATCACGATACAAGTGTGCGTAGAGGGGGCCGTAGAGAGAAAAGTCGGCGAGACACGGTGAGCTACCCATAATAAACGGCTGCGAACTCAGAAGTTGGTTTAGGGCAGAAAGTGTTTCGTGGGTATTCTGCTCGAGGGCTTTTTCCATATTCGGCTTAATGCCAAGAATAGGCAGATAGCCGGACATCTTGTTGCCAAATTGCTTCGCCACAAATGTCTGAATAAAACTCGGCCACCAGGGTAGGGCACTTTTTCCGAATTCACGCATGATAAACGGACGGTTGCCCGGATAGTTCCATCGGTAGTGCAGAGCCGCCATAGGCAGCCACTCATCAGCAAACATCTCCAGAATCAGTTCGATAATATGGAGTGAAGGTGAGTCTGAAAAAGCTTTTGGGTTGGGGTTTTGGGATTCCAGTGCGTCGATAATGACACTGCTGTCCTGCAGCGGCTGCTCATCCTGATACACCACAGGCATGATGATCTGGCCGGCATCCTTTTTAATTTTGCCATTCAGGGTAAAGGCGCTGGGTACAATTTCCCGGTAGGGAATATTTTTGAAGTCCAGATAAGCACGCACTTTGGCAGTGTAGGGGCTCACCTGCCAGCCGTATAACGAGAGAGGCTTGTCCATATTGTTGTACTGGTTATGTATGGAACAGACACCATAAGCCGGTATTGGGCAGGGGACAAGTGAACGGCTAGATATGAAAAAGGCCCGTTCTCTGCATTCAACAGGGAACGGGCCTTGGAGACAGTCAGAAAGAATTAGTCTTCCTGTTCCCACTTCAGAGCGCGGTCAACCGCACGCTGCCAGCCTTTGTACAGCTTCTCGCGCTTCTCTTCTTCCATGGAAGGCTCGAAGGCGCGATCTTCGGAGATCTTGTCGCGCAGCTGATCCAGATCTTTCCAGTAACCTACAGCCAGACCGGCCAGGTAGGCTGCACCGGCAGCTGTTGTCTCGATAACTTTCGGACGAACAACCTTGGAGCCCAGAATGTCAGACTGGAACTGCATCAGGAAGTTGTTGGCAACTGCACCGCCGTCTACGTTCAGTTGGTTCAGCTCCAGACCGGAATCCTTCTGCATTGCATCCAGAACATCGCGGGACTGATAAGCCAGAGCTTCCAGAGTGGCGCGGACGATGTGGTTACGGTTAGCGCCGCGGGTTAGACCTACGATGGTGCCGCGAGCGTAAGCATCCCAGTAAGGTGCGCCCATGCCAACGAAGGCAGGAACCACGTAAACACCGTTGGTGTCGTCAACCTTGCTGGCGAAGTATTCGGAGTCAGCCGCATCACGGATCAAACCTAGCTCATCACGCAGCCACTGGATGCTGGCGCCGGCTACGAATACGGAACCTTCCAGAGCGTAGTTCACCTTGCCGTTCAGACCGTAGGCAATGGTGGTTACCAGACCGTTGGTGGACTTAACCGGCTCTTCACCCGTGTTCATCAGCAGGAAGCAGCCAGTACCGTAGGTGTTCTTGGCCATGCCCTTTTCCAGAGCCAGCTGGCCGAACAGAGCCGCCTGCTGGTCACCGGCGATACCGGCGATAGGCACCAGACTGGTGCCAACCTTGGCTTCACCATAAACCTCGGAGCTGGATTTCACTTCTGGCAGCATGCTGGCAGGAATATTCAGCGCCTTCAGCATCTTTTCGTCCCACTGCAGGGTCTTGATGTTGAACAGCATGGTACGGGAAGCGTTGGTCACGTCAGTCACGTGAGTGGCACCACGGGTCAGCTTCCAGGTCAGCCAGGTGTCGATAGTACCGAATAGCAGTTCGCCGTTTTCGGCCTTCTCACGGGCACCTTCCACGTGGTCCAGAATCCAGGCCACCTTGGTGCCGGAGAAGTAAGCGTCAACTACCAGACCGGTGTTTTCACGCACATAGTCTTCCAGACCATCACGCTTCAGTTGTTCGCAGATACCGGCGGTACGGCGGCACTGCCAGACGATGGCATTGTATACAGGCTTGCCGGTGTTCTTATCCCAGACGACAGTGGTCTCACGCTGGTTGGTGATACCAATCGCCGCGATCTGGGAAGGGTTGATGCCGGTCTTTTCCAGAACTTCAGTCAGAACACCACGTTGGGTTGCCCAGATCTCGATGGCATCGTGCTCAACCCAGCCAGCCTGTGGATAGTGCTGGGTGAATTCCTGCTGGGCAACGCCAACAATTTCACCGCTGTGGTTGAAGATAATGGCACGGCTGCTGGTGGTTCCCTGGTCGAGGGCAACAATGTATTTGTGTTCAGTAGTCATATTCAGATCATCCTGTATCTTTGATAAACAGTATCAGCGATGAAAAAAAGAATCAGGCTGTTTTGCTTTCGCGGGTATCCACTTCACAGCCAGGGGCACCGCATGCTGTTGCATCCAGCTTTTGCTCAGGGGCGCGGGTGTCAATTTCGCAACCAGGCGCACCACAAGACAGTTCTTTCAGATCCAGTTGCTTTTCGATGCAGCGGGTGTAGATAAACGCACCCAGGCTGGCACCAACGATTGGGCCAAGGATCGGTACCCAGAAGTAAGGGTTTTCACGTCCACCGGTCATGGCCAGAGAACCCCAGTCTGCCACCAGGGCGAACAATTTTGGACCAAAGTCACGGGCAGGGTTCATGGCAAAGCCAGTCAGAGGACCGAAAGAACAGCCAATGACAGCGATCAGCAGACCGATCAGTAGGGCGCTCATTGCACCTTTAGGGGCACCGTTACGGTTGTCACCCAGAGCCAGAATACAGCCCATCAGCAGCGCGGTAATAAATACTTCAATCAGGAAGGCGTGGCCATTGCTCAAAACAGCCATCGGGTAAGTAGAGAAGATGCCGGCAGTGGCCAGGGTTGCACCATTGGCAGCGTGGAATTCGGCAAACAGCGGCTGGTACATGGTGTAAACCAGCAGGGCACCAGTAAATGCGCCAGCGACTTGAGAAACAATGAACGGAACAATTTTGGCTTTTTCAAAGCCCTTGAAGATGCTGAGTGCAATGGTCACTGCCGGGTTCAGGTGTGCACCGGATACACCACCAGAGACGTAAATAGCAATGCTGACACCCAGACCCCAGACAACACTGATCTCCCATTGGCCAAATGAAGCGCCGGCCAGAACGAGAGCGGAAACAACCCCCGCACCAAAGATAATAATCAGGGCTGTACCGATAAACTCGGCCAGGCACTCACCAGCAAGTGTGCTTCTGTTCATGTATTAATTCCTGGAGTTAACGGAATAAAACAATAATTAACAAACCGTGCTGATTATTCGGATTGTTTGATTTTGTTGGTTGACGAGTGTCAATAAAACGTAATGTTTTAAATTCTGATAAATTTAGTAGTTTTCCATGCTCTAATTGTTTGAATTTTCAAAGCTTTTTGTTTTGTAAAGTTTGTCACGAGTCAAAACTAAACAACATCAGACAGGTTATTTTGCGCGCAATATTGAGCATTGGAGTGTGAACAATGAAACGTCTGGAGACAGATGTTGTCATTATCGGCGGTGGTGCAACCGGAGCCGGTGTGTTCCGTGATTGCTGCTTGCGCGGCATGCGCGCGATTCTTGTAGAACGCCATGATATTGCGACAGGAACAACAGGCCGGAACCACGGTCTTCTGCATTCCGGTGCACGTTACGCAGTCACCGACGGACACTCCGCTGCGGAATGTATTCGTGAAAACCGGACGCTCAAACATATTGCCCGACACTGTATTGAAAGTACGGACGGCCTGTTTATCTCTTTACCGGAAGATGGTCTTGAGTATCAGGCTGAGTTTATTAAAGGCTGTGCGACAGCTGGCATCCCTACGGAAATTCTGACACCGCAACAGGCTCTGGCACTGGAACCTTCGGTGAATCCTTCCTTAATTGGGGCGGTTCGTATTCCTGATGGCACTATTGATCCGTTCCGAATCACCTCTTCCAATATTCTTGATGCCCGTGAACATGGCGGCACACTGCTGACCGATACCAAAGCCACGGGCCTGATTATTCAACAGGGCCGGGTAGAAGGTATTACCTGCTGCGACCTGCGCACCGGCGAACGTTTTGAAATCCGTTCCCGTCAGGTGATTAACGCCACGGGTGCCTGGTGCCATGAAATCATGGAGTATGCCGATCTTTCGGTAGATATGTACCACTCCCGCGGAGCCCTGCTGATTATGGGGCACCGACTGAATAACATGGTGATCAACCGCTGTCGTAAGCCAGGTGACTCCGACATTCTGGTACCGGGCGACACCGTTTCTGTTATCGGCACCACTTCGACTCATGTGGGGCGCGATGAGCTGGAAAAGCTGGAAGTGAATGACGACGAAGTTCGTATGCTTCTGGAAGAAGGCTGCAAGCTGGCACCGTCCATGGCTTCAACCCGAATTCTGCGCGCTTACTGTGGAGTTCGACCTCTGGTATCGCTGTCCGGTGGTGGCTCTGACCGGACTATCAGCCGTGGGCTGGTCGCCATTGACCATGCCGATAACGACAACCTTCCAGGTTTGATTACCATTACTGGCGGCAAGTTGATGACTTATCGCCTGATGGCGGAAGTCGCGACGGATATGGCGGCCAAACATCTGGACATCAGCACACCTTGCACCACGGCCAGCGAGCCTCTTCCCGGTGCTCGCACGGGTGATGGTGATCGTTACCAGCATCTGGGCAGCCTGCCGAAGACCGTTTCCGGTTCAGCCGTTTACCGCCATGGTGAACGTGCCCGTAAATTTATTCGTGAAGACAACGCACCGGAAAAGCAGACTGAACTGGATAAGCTGGAAAGCAGTCCAAAGTGGCGTAACGCCGTCGTCTGTGAGTGTGAAGTTGTGACTCGCGGCGAGATTCTTTACGCGGTTGATAAGCTCAATGCCCGTTCGCTCTCCGACCTGCGCCGCAGAACCCGTATTGGAATGGGACCATGTCAGGGTGAAATGTGTGCCTGCAGAACCGCATCGCTGCTGGCGGCAACCCGCAGTGAAGTTGTTCCTCCCCTGAAGACCCTGCATGAGTTTGTGGATGAACGCTGGAAAGGTGTTCGCCCGGTGCTGTGGGGTGATGGCCTGCGGGAAGCCGAGTTCAGTTACTGGGTTCAGGAAGGCCTGCTGGGCCTGGGAAGTCTGGAACAGGATGACGACGAGCAACAGGGAGAGGCGCCATGAGGCATGAATGTCTGGTTATCGGCGGAGGCCTTGCTGGTCTGACTGCAGGCATACGCTGTGCAGAAGCCGGCCTGAAGGTTGCCGTAGTCACTTCCGGTGAGAGTGGTTTGTCGTTTGCTTCCGGAGCGATTGATGTTCTGGGTTATCAACCATCCGACAGCAGCCAGCCGATACGCTTTCCCTTTGAAGGCATCAGTGAGCTGGTGGCTAATCATCCCGAGCACCCTTATGCCTTTGTGGGCCGTGACGGTGTGGCTGAGGCCATGGACTGGTTTCAGGGGCAGCTGGCTGAAGGCGGGCTGAAAACCTTCACCTCTTACAGTGAAGAAAGTAATCAGTGGCGGGTTACCGCCACCGGTGCTCTGCGTCCAACATGGCTGATGCAGTCCGGCCCGGATTGTCTGCCATGGATACCGGCCAAGATGAAACGTGTCGTGTTTGCCAATATCTCCGGCTTTCTCGACTTTATGCCAGAGCTGGCTGCTCAGGGTTTAAAACGACACCCGTCATTCAGAAATGTTCAGGTCGATAGCCTGACCATTGATCTGCCCCTGGTGAATGGTCTGGGGGCTACAGCGGATACCATGCGTGCTCCGCAGCTCTGTCGCGCATTGGGTTCCCGTGATTTCGATATTATTGCTTCAACGTTGATCGAGAAGGTGCAGGATGCATCGCTGGTTGTGCTGCCTGCTTGTCTGGACAGTACTCTGGAAACTGTCCATTTAAATGATCTGCGTCGTCGGACTGGTCTGAATATTGTTGATGCCGCAACTCTGCCTCCATCACTGCCGGGCATGCATATTCATCAGGCTTTGCGTCACCGGTTTGCGGCTCTGGGTGGCTTCCTGATTCCGGCCACTGAGATCCGCCATGCGTTGGTGAAGGATGGTCGTGTACTCAGTGTGAGTAACGGCGAAGACTTGCTGTCTGCCGATCATTTTATTCTGGCCAGTGGCAGTTTCTTCAGCAAAGGTCTTCATGTAAATCCTGATCTGAATGCCAGCGAGCCCTTCACCCAGCCTCTGCTGGTGCGCGAACCTATCTTCGATCTGGATCTGACTATGCCGACCACATCACCGGCGGAGTTTAGTGATCGAAAATTCCTGTCCCGCAAAGGTCATGGCTTTATCCGCACCGGTGTAAAGCTGAATGCGGATGGACAGCCGGAAGTGAAGGGCAAGGCTCTACACAATCTGCATGTGGCCGGAACCATTCTGGGTGGATGTGATCCTGTACAGGAGTGTTCAGCCGGTGGCGTGTCTATCAGTACTGCCTGGCGGGCTGCCGGAAAGGTGGTTGCCGAGGTTCAGGCCGCAGCTGTGAATAAGGGCGGAGAGCAACCATGAGTCTGTTTGCCATCTTAAAGAGTTCAGGAACACAGTCTGGCCGTCTGACAGACCGTTCCTTTGACCAGTGCCTGAAATGTACAGCCTGTTCTTCCCAGTGTCCGGTTGCGGCTGTTCGTCCCGATTATCCGGGACCGAAGCAGTGCGGTCCGGATGGTGAACGTCTGCGTCTGAAAAGCCCGGACTTTCTGGATGAGGCTTTGAAATACTGTACCGGCTGCAAGCGTTGTGAAGTGGCCTGTCCATCCAATGTGCGTATTAGCGATATTATCGCTGCTGCCCGAACTACCTATGGTGACCAGAAGTTCAAGGTGCGTGAGTTTATGCTCAGTCACACAGATCTTATGGGAACTCTGACCCGCGGCAGTGCTCCGCTGGTTAATAAAATGACCGGGCTTAAGCCGGTGAAACTATTGTTGGATAAAGGTCTGGGAGTTGATCAGCGTCGTCAGTTCCCGCCTTATGCCAAGACCAGTTTCCGCAAGCAGTTTGAAACTGTAGCTGGCAGTCAGCAGCAATATGCACGTCAGATTTCGTACTTCCATGGTTGTTCCGTGAATTACAACATGCCGGAACTGGGTATGGATCTGGTGCGGGTGCTGAATGCGATGAATATTGGTGTGCGCCTGCTCAAGAAAGAGAAGTGCTGTGGCGTGCCGCTGGTGGCCAACGGCTTCCCGGATAAAGCACGCAAGAATGGCACACTGAATATTGCCAGCTTTGAGCAGGCCATGACGGAAGGTAGTGAAGGGATTCTGTCCACCTCATCCAGCTGCGCATTGATGCTGAAAGATGAATACCCGCATGTGCTGGGGCTTGATAACAGCAAGGTGCAATCCAATATCAGCTTTATTACCCGTTTTCTGGCCCATGAGTTTGAGGCTGGTAATAAACCAAAGATGAAGCCGGTGAATCTGAAAGTGGCCTATCACAGCCCATGTCACCTGATTAAAGCGGGTGGCGTGCTGCACACTCTGAATGTGTTGTGGGAGATTCCCGGTCTGGAGCTGCAACAGCTGAACAGTAACTGCTGCGGTATTGCCGGTACCTATGGCTTCAAGAAGGAAAACTACGAAACCGCTCAGGCGATCGGCAGCCCGCTGTTCAAGCAGATTGAAGAGAGTGGTGCCGATTACGTGGTGACTGATTGTGAAACCTGCAAGATGCAGGTGGAAATGAGCACCTCGAAAAAGGTTCTGCATCCACTTGAGTTGTTGAGAATGGCGCTGGTTGATTAATTACAGTCTTGAATGAACAAGGCCGCGTTTGGAGATATCCGACCGCGGCCTTTTTAATAGTGACTCTTGGGTGACTAGAGAGTTGTGGA
Source organism: Parendozoicomonas haliclonae (assembly GCF_900174585.1). Classification (GTDB taxonomy): domain Bacteria; phylum Pseudomonadota; class Gammaproteobacteria; order Pseudomonadales; family Endozoicomonadaceae; genus Sansalvadorimonas; species Sansalvadorimonas haliclonae. The sequence goes on from NZ_FWPT01000006.1 coordinate 56,312, forward strand.
CTGAGTTGCTGTCTGATCTTTTCTTTCCCGAAAAATATCGCGAATTTTCATAATCAAAATAGTGCTGGAAAGAGCAAGCGTAATAACGTTGGCCACCATAATGGGCGCATCTTTGATAATAATGCCGTAGACCAGCCAGAAGAATACGCCGGTCACAAAGATCGAATACATACCAAGTGAAATCGAGCGGGTATCTTTGGTTTTTAGAATATGCAGCACTTGTGGAACAAAAGAGCAGGTTGTGCAAAAGGCGGCCATATAACCCAGGTAAACAACATCAGGCACGTTAACCATCTCCATGGTGTCAGGGAGCGAAGGACCCCGGCAGCTTCCGGGTTAGAACTATTTATGCCAGATAATTATTAAGGTTTTATAGATAGATACCACTGATAGGCATGCTCTTGATGGATAAAGACAAAAGCATGCCTTGAGTCCTGTTCGCATTCGTACCACTTATGGAGTGGTGAGGCTGATCTTGAAAATGTGAGTTGGATTAACCATTTGGTTCGCAGTAAAACCATTTGTAGGGCTTTCTTATATCTGTTTATGAATACGGAAAGTGATACAGGTGGTGAATATGCATGCAGGCAGAGGTCGGCGAACCCCATCTTCTTCATCCTCGACCCGACCGGGGGCAAGTGAATATGGCAGCTCCTCCCGTGGAGGCGATCGGCGTACCGCAGGCCGGGGGCGTGGTGGACATCAGGTGAGCAAGTCTCCTGGACAAACATACTCACAACCCAGCTCACAGGGGCCGGTTCAAAGTCAAAGCTGCTCTCTTAACCAGAGAGATGCCCGTTCCAGAGATAGCTTTCTGAGGGAGCTGGCGGGCGCTGGTGCGGCGTACGCCGGTTTTAAAGGAATACCCGCCTGTTCACAACATATCTGTAAAGAGATCGCGATAGCTCTGAAAAACAACAAACCCTGGGCAGCCTGGCAGGGTTTGTTCCGGCTCAATCTGAGTTTGGGAGATGCCGACAAAGTCAGCCTGATCGACAGATTGACCCATGAGGTCATTACTAAACTTCTGGATTTCAACTTCCTTTCCAGCCGGGCCCATCACGATGAAGTCTCTTTGGGGGAGCTGTTCCTGTTACAGCTATTGCCATCCTGTCTGCTGACTCATCATTTTAAAAATGAGATCGAACAGAAATACCATCACTTTGGTGGCATTCTGTTTATGGATCGGATTGAAGAGTTGAGACAAAAATCCCTTCGGATTCCAGAAGGGCAACAAACACCGGAAGGGCAGGAAGTCTGTGATGGTTATGTTGAACTGCTGGCATTGTGGCGCCCAGTACTGAGTCAGGCCCGCCTTAATGCCATTGCACCCGCCTTTGCCCGCCTGCTCAAACCGGCCAAGATAAAACTTGTTCAGCAAGGGATTAAAGAAGATTACTGGGAGTCCCTGCAGGGCGTGATGAAATTGCTGCCGCTGATGGATGCTTATGACAAGTGTGATGAACGCGGTGCTGCAGCTTTTCGCGGCAGCTGTCTCACGGCACTGAACAAAGCCTTAAACAAGCTGCCGGATCAAATTGTGGATAATCCGGACGCAACAGCCTCTCAAGCTCTCTTTCTTCTGCGCAGTGTGCTGATATCAAAAGCCTATCGCTGGCAAACCGATGATGCCTGCTGGAATCAGGAAGCCTTTCTTTTGAAAATCTGGCCTGCAGTGAAAGGATTCCCCAAAGAAGGAATCCATATTGCGGTACCCGATGTGCCGGAAGGTGGGCTGGAATCCGGTTGGAATGAACTGGTCAAAAATATGAAGACCAGAGGTTCAATGACGTTCGGCTGTGAGAGAGAGGTGAAATCAACCGTAGTACAGTGCCGCAATGCCGGTGATGTCTTGAGCTGTTTTATCATCACTTCACAGTTACTCAAGAAATATCCGCAATGCTTTGATCCGAAAATCTGCCGGGTTCAGTTTGAAATATTTGATGCAGCTCTGGAAGCAGTGAGCAGCACTTTGCTTCTGGATTGTGAGTTGACCACTGCAAATCAGATCACTACCCGTAATGCTTTGCTGTGGCTCAACCGTATTCTTGGCGACTGGTGTGGTGATGCTCTGATGTTGTCACAAAAGAGCCGGTGGGCGTTGGAGCGCCTTAATATGAGGGTCTATCAAAAGCAGATTGCACCCCTGCTGGAGAAGGCGAGTGCGCAGCCTACAAAGGAGCTGCAGATGAAGGAGTGTTTAAGGCTAGAGAGCCTTTATAACTCTATTATTCCCCATGTGAAGCACCGTGCTCTGGAGCAACATGTCACCGGATTGCTGCCGAAATGTAACCGGGAACAGCTGGCGCAATCCCTGCCGGAAGCCTCGGATAGAGCCGTTCGCAGGCTCTTGGGAGATGCTGTTGCCGATGAGTTTAAGGCTCTCCGAGCTTCTAAGCCGACACCTGTTTCCGAGCCTGTAACTGTTTCCAAGCCTTCAAACAAAGACGCGGAGTGCCCTGATAATCAGGCCTTTGCCGGTGAGATTCGTCAGCTGGCAAAGCAAAATCGGTATTCTGAAGCTGTTAATCAGCTGTTGAAGGCTGAGAACTTTGATTTCAGCTCTCAGGATGGGCTGGAGCTTTACCGTCAGCTTTGCCATGAAGTGATTGAAGTCGTGGAAGTGGCTGCTAGAGATAGTGCCAGTGATAAGATGAGTTCGGAGACTGAGATGCTTATCAGGCAGTGCCAGATTCTGGCTGATGGGGAGAATGCTGATCTGCCGGATCTGCAGGAAACCCTTTCCCGCTTGTTGCCAACGGAAGTAGCGCGCAAGAAAAATTCGAGCAATTTTGTGGGGAAAGACTATGTTGTTCAGCGGCCGACGCCACGGAGAGGTTTTGGTAGGAATGGACGTGGCAGGCATTAAATAATGAACAATGAATACGAAAGCGCTTTTATGAGAATAAGTATGAGAACAGGATTATTTAATTTATTCACTGTGGGCGCTTTGGTGATTTCCTCAAGCCTGGTTCATGCTGCGCTTCCTCCTGGGGCTTATGAGCATCTGCAGGAAAATGCTGAAGAATCTCTAACGGTTTTCGTATGCAAGGTTAATTCTGAGTTTCAATTCAATCGCTCTTTTGTGAATGCAGAAGTTATTATTGATAGTGTTGAGCGATCGGCTTCAGAGTTACAACGCAGGCAAAGAATTCCGATTCAATATGACATCTATCACGGCAGGTTAATCGGCCCCAGAAAAGCATTCTTGCTGGAAACGGGCCATACCTATCAGGTTTATCTAAATAACAGTGATGATGGTTATACGCTGGCAGCTTATGGTGAATCTTTCGTTAAGCTTGATAAGAAAAATACCGATTTAAGCTGCCAACAGATTGATTAGGATGAAGTGTTTTGAGCAGAGATTGATGTGCACAGACCACAATCACTAAAGCCAGCATCGATAGCCTGATCGCCCAGCAAACGCTCCTTCATCTTGCCAAGATTTTCTTTGATCGACATGCCTTCCATGCGATCAAGTCGAGTCGGTGTATGCAGCTGCCAGCTCTGGTTTTCACCCTGAGTTGCAAACTCAAACCGAAAAGCCAGACTGCCAACGACACCAATACGCAGATCCGACACTACAAGCCGACCGTTGTCTTGCTGATAGCTGACAAAGTCATGGGTAAAGGTTCGCAGGTCGTTCAAGAGCGTTGGCGTTTGCTCGAGAGGCCATTCACCCCGCAGCTGACGAATAAAACGAACTTCGTCGTCTTCGTCGAACAAAGATGCCAGCCCTTCCCAATAACTGTTGCCATCAAGAACCACCACTCGCCAGAGCACGGTATTTAATGGAGTCGGAGTAATAAAGACTTTCTCCTGCGGCAAGCCAAGGGCTTGAAGCGTGTTTTCAACACGGTTCTTGATAATGCCTTGTGAAATCAGACTCCAGCCCAGATAGCCGGTGGACAGAACCAGAGCAATGGCACTGTATCGCGCGGCTTTTCTATACCGGCTGGCGATGCCAAATCCGAGGGCAATCAGCAGTGGCAGCGTGTAGAGAGGATCAATAATAAATATGCTCGAAAGGGCGTAATAACCCTGAAACGGCCAGAGCAGCTGGGTGCCGTAGTTGGTGAAATAGTCCAGTAGCGGATGCGTGACCAATACCAAGAGTATCAGCATGAACACGCGGGTAAACGACCAATCCTGTACAGGTCGGAAGCGATGAATAAGCCATGCCAACAGCAGGGAAAAGGGAGGCAGTACCAGCAGAGAGTGGCTGAAACCACGGTGCTTTACGGTATTGCTGATATCGTTGCCGTAGTTAATTAGCACATCCAGATCGGGCAGTGTACCGAGCAGTGCTCCTGCGATCAGAACCTTGCCATTACAACGTTTTCCGGCAACCACTGCCGCAACAGAAGCGCCCAGAGCCGCCTGGGTTATAGAGTCCACGCCTACCCACCTTAATCATTATCAGGGAGTGATGATGCCTTTCTTTTTAGCAAAGGTCATCAAGGCCTGGAGCACGGAATCATTGAACTGTTGGGTGATATGCGACTGCTGTAGCGTGTAATGCTGTCGTGTTGTGGAGGTGTCGTTTAAGCAGTCCTCTATATAATCAGCCATAGCATCGGAAGAAGGGTCCAGTACCTGCATAAGAGCTGTTTTTTCCAATGCTCCAAGGCGGCCATGCTTTCCCTTTTCCAGCAAGCCTGCGACGGTGACCTGCTTCAGACCGCTGGCATCAACACTGTCTTCTGAAGCATAGAGGTATTGCATGATGGCCAGAAATTGCTGGTTGTTCTGCAGGTAATCAATTGCCTCCGCAAACTTGTCCTGCCCAACCAGCTCTTTTACTTCCGTCAATTTCTCTGCATCTACAATTGCTGGAATCAGCCTTAATTTGTAAGAGAACGCTTCTGCTTTCAGAGCTTCCAGTGGGTAGCCCATCTCCTTGGGGATGGGTGTATTGCCAAAAGGCAGGACTGATAGATAAGGGTGGCCGGTTTCTAAAAGGTGAGAGGTCGTGTTTGCACCTTCCACCAGTGCCGGCAGGTCGGATGATTGGATCAGATGTTCAAACACCGGCTTTGGAAGCTCTGGCAGTGCGCAAATGACGGTGTCTTTGCTTTGCGCAAGTTCAGCCAGCTTGCTGTCCATATCATCTTTCCCCGGATAGATAACCGGTATCTTGTTTGTTTCCAGCCAGGCTTTCGTTGTTTCAGACAGGCGAGATGGGTGGACATAGAGAATGGAAGGCTTGTCCTGTCGTTTAACGGCCTTGATCCAGCTTCCCATAATGGCACCGGCATCCTCACTGACATAAGGATGGTGCAGGCCATAAATCATCCCGCTATGCACATCACCATTGCGACTTGCTCGACAGATTTGTGCCAGACCCTGCGCATGGCTGGTATCAATAGGGCCTGGTTTGCTGGCCTGAATGGTTGATGTGATCCAGTCAGTCTCGTCAGTCAGAGTCTCTGTACGTGCAAGGGATTTGGGCGAACGATCCTGAGGGAAGCTGTTGGGTGGAAGCTTCAGTGGAGCTTTATCTGTCAGCCCTTGAGCCATACCGGTAAACATGGCCTGAAACTCCGAGGAGAAGCGGTAGGCTTTGAGTTCCAGATAATTATCCGGTGCATTATCGGTTCCCTGGTAACTGCTCCAGGCGGGATCATTAAAGCCCATCTCCAGTGCAGGTTCCATCTCAGGCCGATCATCATAATCGACAATATGAACCGTGCTTTTTCCGATGGTAATGTCCTGAGGAAGACCTTGTTTCGGATCGAAGCCGCAGTTCTCTGGGAGCAATAGCGCCAACTTGTGCCGGCCGACCTCTTTCATATCCAGTAGCTTTTGTTTCTGGTCTTCAGAAAGCTCAGAGGGGTTCAGATCAGAAAGTACCCTGCCTTCGAGTGACTCAAACTTGTCCGGAGCCGAAAGACGAAGCTGTATTTTCGGCGCACCCAGCTCAACAAGTCGATTAACCAGCATGACGCTGGCATTTTCATCGCCCAGTGAATAAAAGTTATCTTTGGTTTCCTGAGGGAAACAGGTGACTCGGGCATGGACACCAATAACACCAAGTCCTCTAGCCAGTTGTCGTGCTGTCTCTTCCAGTCTGGCATTGCCGGCAGGAACAGACGATTCCAGATTCAAAGCCTCAAGTGATGAATGTTCGCCTGAGGATGTTTCTGAAGCCTGCTGTTTCGGGAGGGCCAGATCGAGTGCTTCCAGAGTACCTGATTGGCTGGTGTGATCCGCTTCAGGTTCTGCCGCGAGCTTGAGGGGCGGTGTTACGGAAGTGGGCAGAAACGAGCGCATAAACTCTTTCACTGTCTGGCTGACACCTGCATCCAGAGAGGTCTTGCGGACAAAACCTGGCAGGTTCTGCTGCAGCCCTTCAATCTGCATCATTGTCTCCAGCAGCTGACATTTTTGATCGTCGGTCAGCTTGGTCGACGTCATCAGCCGGGCAAAAGGCGAATCAATACCCTGTGCTTCCATAAATTGTTGATGTGATATTCGCTCCAGCAGAAGCTGACAATTTTCAAAGCAGTCTCTTTCGCAGGCATGGTGCAGAGGTGTTCTTCCCCGGTGATCCTTTACACACAATGCGTCATCCGACAGGCTACCAAGGATGTCCTTTGATACCTGACCGGGCTGCTGAGCCAGATAATGCAGAGCTGTTATGCCAGTCACACGGTCTTTTTCCAGCAAAGGCTGGGTACCTTTGATTTTCACCGCCTCAGCCAGTGCTCCAGCATATTCGGGAGAGGTACAAAGCTTGATGATCACATTGCCCTGAAATCCGTGGGAAAGCTTGCTGCCTTTCAGCTCAAGAAATTCCGGATATTTAGTAACCAGCCAGGGATCTGTTTTGCACTGTGCTACAAGGCTATTAATCCCCTTACGCTTTAGAGCCTCTTCAAACTGGGCCGAGAGGTTTATTTCTTCCTCGCTGGATAGGTGAGGAGCAAAGCGGGGCGCGACAGTACGCTCTGCAAGAGGCTTTTCCCCATTTTCTGAAGAAGCCGTGCTCTTCGTTGCATGAGTGGACCCCTGCGGGCTTGATTCTTCAACCTTACGACCATCCCGCTGACCGGTTTTCTTGATATTGGCTTCAGAGTCGGAGGTCTCAGGCGTGCTGACGATACCGGAGGTGCTTGTGGAAGGTCTGGAGGGATGAGGCATGTGGTTTATCTGATTGTTAGTCCGTGTCCTTTAACGGTAGCTGACGGGTACTGATTGCAAAGAGTGCTTCCGTTGCCGTTTTGAAAGCCTGAGTCTAAGGACTAAACCCGTTATTTTAATTGCTACGAACGTACTTCAAATAACCGCCTAACCATAACTTACGTTGACTAGACTGCTCTGCCTTGTAACTGGGTTGCATCATGGCACAGGCGCAAAGCAGAGCAATGAAGAAAAGTATTTATCGTCGTCATAACAATAAAACGATCAGCGTAACGATAAGCAAAATTTTCATCCCTTTTTTTCTTATCGTTTTATCGCTCACGGCATCTGCCGGGAAAGATGGTGTGAAGTTTGACAAGAGTTTGGGCGTCTCTCGCTATGAGATGAGTCATATCCCAGCAAACTCTTTGCCTGGCTCCGCAACACCTGTGACACCTCTGAAAGAGTGCTCTTTTTGTAGTGATATCCCGCGCATGTCGCCTTATATCTGTTCCTCTTGTTCTGTATATGCCTGTCAAACGTGCGTTTCTGATTATCAGAAACAGGTCTTGAGTCATCCCGGTGGGGGGATCATGAACTGTCCTGATTGTCATAAAAAGATAGTCAGCGTTGCTTCCTCCTCATCAGAATCCACAGGTTTGGAACCTGATGGAGAGTTAAGTTCCAGAGCCAATATCTCAGAGGCGGATGATGGTCAGGGCAGTCGTTATCATTTGGTGGATGGATGGGGTGAGAGTCTTGGTTCACTGGATGTCCTGTGTGGTAACGAGGGATGTAGCTGGACCATGAAATATGGTGATGGAGAGGGGAAGGCTGAGTCGGACAAGCATGCCCGTAACTGCTCTTATGGTGAGGATGATTGCACCGCCGGTTGTGGTGAAAAAGTGAAACGAAACAATCCGGACGAGCATCAGAAAACCTGTGCCCATGCATTGGTTCCCTGCCCGGACTGTAACGGTAATATTGCACGAAAGTTAGTTGATGAACATCAAGGTAGCGATGATTGTCGACTGGAAAAGGCCGCTCTTTACATAGGGCGCCTGCAGTTGGATTCACCCGATGCACGGACAGTATTTGAACTCCATCAAGAGTTAGTCCGCAGCATGAGCCAGAAGATGAATAATCTGGAAGAGGTTAATAAGCAACTTCAGGCAAAAGTTGATCAGCAGAACTACCATTTACAGCTGCAAGCCAACGTCAATAAACATGAAGGAGATCAGATAATAGTTTTAAATCTGGATGGCCCACCGGACACGCCACTACCGGAAACGGGTCAAACCTATTTTTCAGAGCCATTCCGGATTGGTGGAAACTTGCGTGGTGATGCCCTGTTGATGATTGCTGTTTCTTATCCTGATGCACAGAGTAGCGATACAGAAACGTCAGGTAACGCTTATATTTATCTGTTGGGCAGTCAGAACGTATTGGATAGATTGGTTAAGCAGCATGAAACCATAGACGTTGATCTGCTGCTTCTTTATGACGGGGAAAAGTCTCGATCACCCATGCGTTTAACCTACCACCTGAGCAGCGTAAGTTATCAGGCTATCCAGCGTGCTCCCAAGATTGAGGGGGCGAGGTTTATCCCTCTTGGCTATGGCTCAGACCCGGCACTCAAGGAATGGTTGGTTCGACCTCAGCATATCAAAACACGGCGTGCTGCCATGCTGGTAAGAAACCGTAAAGAGACAGTGTCTCTTATGCCGCCCAGTGAACTCTCCTCTGCCTATCAACAAAGCCCTGTCGCGATTAGCGATAATGAACTTCATATCGCTATCAACTTTCATCACTTCCTCAGTGGCGGGAGGATTGATTACCGTTTTCTACTCAATGGCAAACCTTATACCGTAAACGTTCAGCTTGAACAGATAGCTACTGGTGTAAACGAAAATCACTCAGGCCAAGGCCGTGCGGTACAAGACAGCCATGTGATACTGGAGTTTATTGAAGATAGTTGGCCGATGGAGCCAAGGATTGGGCAAGGGGGGATTAGCGCTCATATCAGCCAGATTCATTATCAGGGCAATTCACCAGGCATCTTTTCCAATCAGGCCATCAAAGTAGGTTCGGAATCTTTCAGGGTTCCTATAGGGGGGAATCATCTGGCATTCAAACAGTTTGTGATCCGCTTTGCTCAGGAAGGTTCGTCTGATCGTTTTTTATTGTCGGAATTACCGCTGTCGCAGCATTCGCATTCGGCCGCCCATGGCAACAGCAATTTCCAACTGAAATCCTTGTTGCTTGCGTCGCAGGAGCGCGCGAGAGCTAAAGAGCAGCAATTTCAGAAGATCCTGAGCAACATTTCAGCCCAGCAGGATATTCGCTATGGAACAGTCAGTATTGATAATCAGAACAGTGCAATCACATGGGTCATCCCTGAAATGGAAGCCTGTCTGGCTTTGCAGCTGAACGAAGTGAAAACGTTGGAAGCCCGGGTTGGGGATTTCAACTACTGGTTGCGTTTTTATCTGTACGGAAATGGTATGTATAACTTTGCTATCTACGCGAATCAGGCAAGCTTTTTCTTCGGTGATCAACCAGGCAGTTTTAATAAGATGCGCTTTCACATGGCTGGGAATACCACTGAGGTTTATGATCTTGATGTGGGCAAATCGGGGCTGATTTTTGGCTCGGATATCTGGTATGCCATTACGCACCGGGGTTATGGTTGGCCAGGTTTGGTAGGGCTTTCGGATAGTAGTGCTGAGGTTAAGCCGGATGCGCAGGGGCAGCTGAAAGTGACACTCGAGTTTGTCAACGATCGCCCGGCGAGAAATGCATCTCGGCGGACAGTATCCTCAAATTCCCGCACCCGTGTTGTTCGGAATGGCGAGGAAGCTAACCGGCCGGAGCCAAGGTAGTAATTCGAGAAAAGGGCTGGCAGGTAACAGAGAGCTGGGAGAGTTAAAAAGACCCCGGTAATACGACATGTCGTGTTACCGGGGTCTTCTAAATCACAGTGTTTGCGATGGTATTAAAGCCCTTTCTGGGGACTGTGGATGGCCAATAGCATACTGTGACTTCGGTAAACAGGCATCATACAGAAAATAGTCAAAGGCAATCATAATTTAACAATGGTTCAATTATGAAAGCATCTGACTGTTCCTGCGATAGAAGAAATATAAGGAAGCAACTCTTGGGAACAGGTGTTGTCGATAAAATCAATTCAAATTTCAATATTGCCTGCAGGCTTGTATTAATTTTTAAAAGCAGTTTGATGCTTTTGTAAAAGAAGGCTGCCTAATATTGGGCTAGATCAATTTTTGGGAGCGAATCAATACTTATAATGCCGCACCTGTGTAAGTAGTAGTCATGATTTCCCTTTCAGTTATCACTCGCCTTGGTAAGTTTTTGAATGAGAACGAAATTTTTTGCGGCCACTCTGTCTTTCGCATTTCTGAGTGGCTGTACCACTATGGTTCAGCAAGTGACCTACGGCAGCTATGAAAAAAGTATCCTCTCTGGTCAAGTAGACCTTGCCACTGATGCCGCTATTGCCAAGGCTGATGTCAATGCAGAGACTGGAAAGGCTGAAGATCTACTGTGGTCTCTGGAAGCTGGAGCCCTGCTGCGTTTTAGCAAAAAATATGATGAGAGCACTGGCTTCTTTGATGACGCTGAAGCCTTGATGAAGCAGGAAGATACTGAACATTTGGGTAGTGAGGCTCTTGATGGAGCCAGTAGCCTATTGGTGAACGATTCCGTTGCCGATTACGAGCAGGCTCATTACGACGGTATTATGGCTAATACTTACAAAGCCCTGAACTTTATGTTTAATGGCGATAATTCTAATGCGCGGGTGGAATGGAACCGTGTCGATGATCGCCAGCGCCGTGCAGCCGAAGACTTCGCTGAAAAGATCGCAAAACTAAAAGAAGAGATCAGAGCCGAAAATGAAAAAGAGGATAACGATCAGTACCGCGAGGTTACCAATCAGAGCATAAGCCATGTTGAAGAACTGGTTGCCTCTCAGGGGATAGATTTTAGCGAATGGAAGGCGTACGGAAATTATGTGAACCCGTTTAGCACTTACATGCATGGCTTGTTCTTTATGCTGAATGCCCAAGGCAGTGGTGACTTCAGCAAAGCCTATGACAGCATGCGTCGCGTGGCTTCCATGACAGGAAACAGCACCGCCAAGTCTGATATGGTGCTGGCAGACAATCTATACCGTGGCCGCACGTCTCTCAAAAAAATGAAACCTACCGTCTGGGTTGTGTTTGAAAACGGCCTAGGCCCGAAGAAAGATGAGCTGCGCATTGACCTGCCAGTGTTCCTGGCTAGCGATAATGTTTCCTACAGCGGCATGGCCCTGCCGAAACTGGTTGAGCGTGAGCAGGCCTTCCCAACTTTGAGTATCAATGATACCGAAACACGCATTCTGTCCGAGATGGATCGTGTTGTGCAGGCTGAGTTCAAGGCGGAATTTCCTTATATCCTTACCCGTGAAGTTACCCGAACCGTACTCAAGACTATTGCTCAGAAGCAGCTGAATGATAAAGATCCCATGATGGGGCTGGCCGGTGCTATTGCACAGATGGCCACCACTGGTGCCGACCTGCGTATCTGGTACAGCCTCCCAAAGGATTTCCAGTTGGCCAAACTGAACAAACCCAAAAATGGTGCGCTCACCATCACGGCTCCGGGTATGGAAAGCCCGCTTAACGTTCAGCTTGATCCCAAAGCAAGGTTCAGCATTGTGTACGTGCGCGCGGTCAGCCCAACGGTTACCCCATCGATTGACGTAGTGAACATTTAACAGGAAGTATAAATATGAAAATGAAAGTACTGGCTGGCGTCATGATCAGTGCGACATTGCTGTCCGGTTGCGCCACTAAAACCTATTACGTCGATCAGATGACTGGTCAGGCTACCAAACAGGAAACTGTTGCAGGTTTGAATTACCGCGACTTTAGCGATGCGGCCAGCCAAATGGTGCAGAGCATGCTGAACAACCCACGTCTGCGTCATAAGGATGCTGATAAAGGTGCGGTAAATATCTTGGTGGTTTCCAACATAATCAACGATACCACGCAACGTATTGACACCGACCAGCTGACCAAAAAGATCCGTATTGATCTTCTGAATTCTGGCCAGTTTATTACAACTACAGCTGTAGGTCTGAACGGCGCTGAAGATGAGATGAGCCAGCGGGTGCGTGAGCTAAAGAGTTCCAAACTGGTCAACCAGGCAACGGTTAAAGGCAATAATACAGTTATTGCTCCGGATTACAGTCTGAGTGGAAAAATTATTCAGCGTAACTTTACCTTGAGCGATGATAAGCAGGAGATTAACTACTACCTGCAGATGACCATGACCCATCTGGAAACTGGGCTGGCGTTCTGGGAAGGTGAAGTACCCATCGTTAAGCAGGGCGATGGACGTTCTGTAAGCTGGTAATCCCAACATCATTTTATAAACACACCGGAGCAGGGGCATCTGCTCCGGTATTCTTATTGCCTGGGGAAAATATGGAATTTCGTAAAAAGGCCACTGTTGTCGCAGTAACTTGCGCCCTTTCTACCCTGTTTATTCTTCCTGTTGTGAAGGCTGAATCTCAACCGGCACCTGTTGTAAGTGCAGCTTCTGATGTGACAGATATGGCCCAGCCCGCCCAAACCACTCAAGAGGTTGTCGCTGCAGCGGAAGCGGGTGTCGATGATGCGATGGCAGATGTCGATCAGAAAGCCCAGCATTTGGTTAACAAACAAAAGGCTGTTTTGTTAAAAGCTGGGCGTAAGGATGTCCGGATCATGTATGGCACGGCTCTCATCAATGCCAAACCAGCGGACAGTGGCTGGGGTGATGCCCGTGTTATTGCTTACCAGCGTGCGGTGATGGCTGCCCGGGAGAAGTTGTTGAAGCAGCTCTACACCGAGGTTTCCAGTGAAATGTTACGTGAAAACTTTAGAACAAATCAGTTGCCACAGTTTTCCGAGGAAGAACTGCAGAATCAGGTGAGGATGGATGCTCTTCTGGATGTAGTGGTTGCTGTGGCGGATACCGCTCTTGATGGTCGTATTGAAAAAATGGGCATTGACAGCAGTGCCTATAAAAACGCCAACCCATCCAAACGTAAGGTCATGATGAAAAAGGCCTTCAGCAAAAGTACCAGTCGCATGTCAGAAGGTGAGTTGAGTGGGACTGTTGTTACCAAAACCTATGAAACGACTGACAGCAATGGCAATACTGCCGTTGCTGTAGTGCTCAGTACTTCTAATAAAATGAAGAACACTCTTGAAAACCTACAGCTTAGCAAAGGGAATATTAACCCTGATCCAGCCAAGGCCCGTATGCCTATTGCGGACTATCTGGAGAAAAATCGCGGTAATTTGATGTACCAGTACGGACTGAACCTGATTTATGACGAGCAAGGGTATCCAGTTCTTATCTCTTTCGCTCAGGCTGGCAACGATTGTAATCCAGTTGACTATGACGAGTGTGTAGACAATCGCGAGTTTGCGTTTATCGAAGCGGAGAACGATGCGTATTCACACTTTGCGGAAGCTTACAATCTGGTGGGCAAGCTTCAAACCTCTACGACCAAAGGTGAAGAAAAAATCAAGGATGCCACTATCACTAAAACCGAAGAGGGTATGGATACAACGGAAGGCACCGTTTCCCGCATTATTAAGGAAACTCGTCAATTGTCCGAGCAGCGCTCCAGTGTGAAGGATCTGGTGGGTATTCAGGAAGAGATGCGTTGGACTGAAAAGCACCCGGTTACAGGAAGGGAGATTAATGGTCTCGTGCTGACCTGGCATCCGGTCAATGAACAATCCATTCGTGCGTTCAAATCCAATAAACCAGAGCCGCAGCCTCAGACTCAATCTCCCCGTCAGCCTTCTTCTGCAGCTTCGGTGAATCAGGGAGCCGGTATGGATACTTTCGACGCCAGTGACTTCTAAGCGGGAGTATAAAGGTGAAGTACTTTAAAGGCATTCTTCTTGCCGCTGCGTTACTGCCGGCTATTGCCGGCGCAGCTATAGTGCAGGTTCAGGTGAAAGGGACTGGGCTGAGTGAAGATACTGCGGTTGAGTCTGCTCTTGTTCAGGCTTTGCGGCAGGTTCATGGTATGGATATCAAGAGTGTCCAGCAGAGCAGTCAGTTCCAGCAAAAAGCTGATGGTAAAGCGACCACTGAAGTGAATGTAAACCGTCAGTCTCGTATCGAAGCGGGCGGACAGATCGCCGGTTACGATATTATTGATAGTCAGTGTGGTGCGGATGGTTGCACCGCATCCTTGAATGTTCGGGTTCATAAATATGAAGTACCGGGGCTGGCAGGTGATAAGCGTCGCCGGATTGCTGTGCTTCCGTTTACAGGGGGTAAGGAGTTCCGCAAGCTGGTGGCCAGTCAGGTTCAGGAGCAGTTGGTACAGAGCCGCCGGTTTGCTGTGCTGGATCGTGAGCAGGAAGAGGCCTACAACGCTGAGAAATCTCTTTGGCAAAGTGGGGATGTGCCTTTGGCCGAAAAGGCCAGGCTGGGTAAGGTGCTGGGTCTTGACTACATCGTGACGGGTAGCATTGAGAAAGCAGGTGTTCATCGTTGGGCGGATAATGTCGCTTTGACTGGTGAGAGGGAAGATCATGTTCGCACCTATGCGACAGTTCGCTACCAAATCATTGCTATTGCAAGTCGTCAGGTAAAATGGTCAGACACGGTGACTGTTTCACTGACGGGGGTGGATAATCTGGAGCAGGGCGCTGTAGTAACTGGCGGAAAAATAGCTCAAGAGCTGCTGGATAATATTTACCCGATGCGCGTTGTTAGTTCCAGCAATGGTGAAATTATCCTGAATCAGGGCGGTAAAACCGTGAAGGTTGGGAGCCATTACCATATCTATGCGCTGGGCGAGATGATCGTTGATCCCTATACTAAGGAGCCACTGGGACAGTCGGAAACAAAAATCGCTACGGTCAAAGTGGTTCGGGTTCATCCAAAGATGTCCTACGCAACATTAGTAATGGGTGATTTAAATTCTATTCAGAACGGTTTTATCGCCCGCTCTGGTAGGGCACCACACTCTGCGTCAGGTAAAGAAAAACCAGTGAAGAGTAATGTGGTTGTTCCTGAATCCGGGGGCGTGATTCTCTAAATCCCTTCAAATAAAAAAGACCCCGGTAACGTGTGTGTATAGTTACCGGGGTCTTTCAGGTCACAGCTCTAGCAATATTATTGTTATCTGCGCCAGACTGTTTTTATTCGTTTACTTGCTGGCGGTAAACTCCGGATAAGCTTCCATTCCGCACTCAGCCAGATCCACACCTTCATACTCTTCTTCTTCGCTGACCCGGATGCCGGTGATCGCTTTCAGAATGCCCCAGACAATCAGGCTGGTTACGAATACCCATACAAAGATGGTTGCAGCGCCAATCAGCTGACCGGAGAAGGTGGAGCCATCGTTAGTCAGAGGTACGATCAGCAGGCCGAACAGACCAACGACACCGTGAACAGAGATGGCACCGACCGGATCATCAATCTTCAGCTTATCCAGAGCCAGGATAGAGAAGACTACGATCAGGCCACCAACCGCACCGAACAGGGTTGCCTGAATTGGTGTTGGGGTGCTTGGCTCTGCAGTGATGGCAACCAGACCAGCCAGTGCACCGTTGAGGCACATGGTCAGATCAGCCTTGCCGAACATCAGGCGGGCAGTAACCAGAGCAGCAACCAGACCACCGGCAGCAGCAGCGTTAGTGTTCAGGAACACCATGGCAACGCTGTTGGCGTTGGCGATATCGCCCAGCTTCAGAACAGAACCACCGTTGAAGCCGAACCAGCCCATCCACAGGATGAAGGTACCGAGAGTGGCCAGCGGCAGATTGGCACCAGGGATCGCATTGATCTCACCGCTCTTGCCGTACTTGCCTTTACGGGCACCCAGCAGCAGAACACCGGCCAGTGCTGCAGCAGCACCTGCCATATGAACGATGCCGGAACCTGCGAAGTCGGAAAAGCCCAGGTCGCTCAGGGTGTACATGCCGAATACTGCTTCGCCGCCCCAGGTCCATGCGCCTTCCATTGGGTAGATAAAGCCGGTCATGACTACGGCGAAGATCAGGAAGCTCCACAGCTTCATACGCTCGGCAACAGCACCGGATACGATGGACATCGCGGTGGCTACAAAGACCACCTGGAAGAAGAAGTCGGAAGCACCGGAGTAGATGGAGCCACCTTCAAAGCCATCTTCACGCGCTGCGAAAGAGGCCAGGGTTTCCTCAACATAACCATCACCCGTCAGTACGCCGCTCAGCAGTACGCCGCCGCCATACATAATGTCGTAACCGACAATCAGGTACATGGTGCAGGAGATCGCAAACAGTGCGACGTTCTTGGTCAGGATTTCAGTGGTGTTCTTGGAACGGACAAGACCGGCTTCCAACATGGCGAAGCCGGCCGCCATCCACATAACCAGTGCACCACACACCAGGAAATAAAAGGTGTCCATTGCATATTGCAAATGGAAGATTTGATTTTCCACGTCAGTACCCCCTCAGGATATTGTTATCTGCGCTGTTCCTGTTACCGGTTCAGAGCCTGCGTCTGCTGCCCACATCAGCAGTCGCAATCGATTTATTCTTGGTTTTAGATCGCAGCGGTGCCGGTCTCTCCGGTACGGATACGGATGGCCTGTTGCAGCTCGGTGACGAAGATCTTGCCGTCGCCGATCTTGCCGGTATTGGCCGCTTTGGTGATGGACTCGATAACCTGATCGAGCAGTTCGTCGCCGATAGCGACTTCAATTTTTACTTTGGGCAGGAAGTCCACGACGTACTCGGCACCACGATAGAGCTCGGTGTGACCTTTCTGACGACCGAAACCTTTTACTTCGGTGACGGTAATGCCCTGAACACCGATTTCGGACAGCGCTTCCCGAACATCATCGAGCTTGAAGGGCTTGATAATCGCTGAAACTAACTTCATTGCATGTCTCCTGATTTGTATGCCGGCTCCCGTGTGGAGCAGAAGCCAGGCTTTATTTGCAGCTAAGGCTTTGGTTAGCTTTGGAATCAGACTGTTGTTACCCAGTGATGATTCCGGTTGTCCTGAGGGAACAGGACAAGTTTACGCCTTTGGCCCAGGTCTTATAAGTGTTGTGCTGTGCCTTACATCGTTTGGCACCACTTATGGCTGCGGGTTACCCGGTGTACTTCTTGGTGAGCCTTTTCCGGGAAGCCCTCTGCAGCACTCCTCTTTCTGTGTTCAGCTTGTGACAGTCTTCTTCAGCTATTCGTTATGTGTGCGTTCAGAAACGGTCTGGCCGATATCAGTGATTGGTGTTTTGCAGTCATCGTGCCACCCGTGAAAACCATCGATTTTTCAATGAGTTAGGTCGAATTTGTAAGAAGAAGGTGGGGGATGTGTGCTAAAGAGGTGCGAGCTGATGCACCGTGCTCAAGTCTGGTTGTGGATGAATGCACGGTTTTGGTGCGTTGTCTTTTCAGGGAATGCACCACCCTGCTTTACCCACACGAGTGACATAGGTATTCTGCCGGTAATAATAATCCGGATGCCGGAGAGTAAGATGGTTGATAAAGCGGATTTCATTAATTCAGTTGCCGGGAAATTGCAGGGGCTGGTAAGCCAGGGACCCGGACAGCCGTTTCGTGAAGATTTTGAGAAAAATGTAAAAGCGGTTCTTGCTGGTGCATTCGGCCGGATGGAACTGCTGACCCGTGATGAATTCGATGCTCAGGCTGCGGTTCTGCAGCGCACCAGAGAGATGGTTGAAGCTCTGGAGAAGCGGGTGGCCGAGCTGGAGAAGAATCTCGACAAGCCAGCAGAGTAACGAGCAGGTCAAGATAAAAGGAAGGAGGCCTCGGCCTCCTTTTATTGTGCAGGTTTGATTCTAATAAAAGTGGCTCAGGCTTTTATTGAGCAGAGTCCGATACAACAAGCTTCTCAGGGAGTTGACTGTCCGCCACAGACCAATCCCTTTTCCTGGAATCCGGTGATCCTCCAGATTTTTTAGCTCTTCAGGCGTAACCTTTTCTGCATCCGTTCTGGTATTCAACCAAAGAACAGGCATCGGCTTGACCGTGAAAATGTTGCTGTCATTAACAGTGAAATCGACCAGAAGAAAACCGTTATCACCATGGCCAAACAGCTGCATATTTTTACCCTTGATGGCGGGCACTGTCAGTTTCTCGCTGGCTATACCCGGCAACAGGCTCTGGCGATTAAGAGCGTCTTCAGGCTGATCGAGAAAGACCTGCCAGAACACCTGATCATTCTCTGCCTTCCAGGGTAATATCTCAGTGAGTCGTTCAAAGAGGCCTTCTGTCAGCGGAGAGTACATCTCGTCGGATTTCTCCGTGAGGCTTCGGCCGGCAATATGATCGGTGATCCAGTCTGCATCACCGATATCACCGTCAGACGGCTCCACTCTCAGAACATTGCAGATCTGGTGCTGTAAAGCAGAGTTGTTCACAGTGGTATGCTTGTAGCTACAGATATTCAGTACCTTTATACCGGCAACGTCGCCGGGGTACAGCTGCACCTCATCAATATTATGATCCTGCAGATGGCACATCAGTTTTTGTAGTGCATTATCTGGCTCCATCTGGCAGAGACCTTTCTGCAGGCGCTCTTTATTGGGCGACAGATGGAATCTGGAACTGCTGGTGTTGGAGAAATGGATATTGGCAAATTTGCTGTCTTTTTTGCCCAGATGAACTTTGGATTTCCCAATCGGTGGGTTCAGCTGTTCGGTCACCTCTACCAGGGAGGGCATGGCAATCAGGAGTTCAGCAAGAATATCCATAGTCTGCATGAAGCTCTGCAAATCCTTATCAAACCCAGATCCTTTGTCTTTATCTGCTGCAGGCAGGACTTTTACTGCGGCTACGGTCTGGCGAATGATAAAGTCCATCCAGTCATTCGAGGTCGAGTAGTTGACCATCAAGTTGGCACCAAACAGCAGCATGGATGGGGAAAACATACGAGGCATCGCTGCATTCAACACATAGCTGCCAGCGACAGCGCTCACCATCGCTGAAAAGTGATCAAATTCCCGCTGGATATGCCAGGAGGTAAGCGTCTCTCCTGCAGGAATAAGGTGTTTTTCAAAACCTTCCGGCTGAACCGCAGACACACGTTGAGCCTCAGCGCTTGCCGCCTGTTGGCAAAGAGATAGGGAGAGCAATACCCCGACTGTTGATAACGCTTTTAACACACCCACTCTTGAGGAACGGATCATGGCTGCCACCGGTTCATGCTTCTCAGGTGACAGAAGAGGTTAGACCTTCATCAAGGCCGTGGTGTTGCGTTTTGTAAAGGCGTTGTTACCCGCTGTAGGGATGTTTTATTGGGGTTAATTATTGCGATGGCGCGTTTTGTTGTTGCTCCATCTGTTGTATTTCCTGCTGCTGCGCCTGCTTGTCACCGGGGACAGGGATGTCTTGAACAGCAGTCTGAGTACTCTGCTGTGGAGGGGGCTCGCTATCGATAATAACAGCCTGCTCATAGATCACGCCGTCACCCTGAATAATGGTTTCGGAGGCACCTTCCACGACAGCATCATCAGTAGCAGAAGAGGGTTGTTGGGAGGACTGGCTGGTATTTGACTCCAGACCGGTATTCGGAAGTTGTTCAGGAGTAGGAGCGTTATCCTGAGCATCACAGCCCGCAATGCAACAGGTGATAACAGCGATTATGAGACCTGGGAAAAAGCAGCGCAGGAAATGATTTACAGAAACTGTGCCGTATATATTGCGATGCTTTCCACCGTGAAGATAGACGTGCATGGTGCTACTCCTGAACCTGTTCTCTGATGTCATAACGCTCAGAGAACTGTGCTTAGAGAATAGCTAACCTCATTGGTTTTGCAGGGCCGAATTCCATCCAGACGACTGAAGCAGGTTTCTTTTGCTGTTTCCAGAAAGTCGACAATGTAAGGCTGTTCCTGATGCTCCGCACGGATGGCAGCATAGAGCGTGCACCAGATGCCCTGCTCTCCCAGTGGACGACACTGGATGTGGCTTTTGTCGAGATACTCGGCCAAAGCCCAATTTGGCAGCGCGCAGACACCACGCTGGCTGGCCACAAGTTGCAGCATCATTAGAGTCATTTCTGCGGTACGGGTTGCCGCCGGTTCTTCTCCGGCTTTATCCATAAAGTCCTTGAATACCGCCAGACGACTGTGTTCAACCGGATAGGTGATTAACGTCTCCTGTCTTAAGTCTGTGGGTGCAATCCACTCTTTCTGTGCCAGAGGGTGACGACGTGAAACAGCCAGCAGCATTTCATAATCAAACAGCGGGATATACACCAGCTCAGGGCTGAGCAGCGGGTCGGAGGTAATAACCAGATCAAGCTCGGCTCTTGCCAGTGCTGGCAGTGGTGCAAAGTTAAAGCCGCTGGCAAAGTCCATCTCCACTTCCGGCCAGTGCTCGCGATAACTGTCGATGGTTGGCATCAGCCACTGGAAGCAGCTATGACACTCGATGGCCATATGCAGGCGACCAGATTCTCCTCCTGCCAGCCGTAACAGATCCTGTTCAGCCAGTCTGATCTGTGGCAACAGATCATCCGCCAGAGTCAGCAGGCGCAGGCCCGCACTAGTAAAACGCAGGGGTTTGGATTTACGAACAAACAGCTCCATTCCAATCCGGCTTTCCAACTCCTTCACCTGATGAGAGAGCGCCGACTGGGTGAGATGCAGCATGCGAGCAGCCTCAACCAGGCTACCGGTCTGCCGGAGCGCGTTAAGAGTTTTGAGGTGATGCAGGCCAAGGCCGATCTGGTTGCTCATGGGCTGGTTACGTGTGTTGTTCTTTTATTAGCCAGGCAGTGTATATCAATTTTTCTCATTTTTAATATGAGAATAATGAGTTTGATTCAATTTGCGTGCTCCCCGAGACTTTATCCAACAGCAGCAGAACAACAAAACTTCCGGGTGGGCTATGTCTTTAAATCAGTCGTCTTCTAATCAATGCACCGCACACAATCTCGGTTTTCCGCGGATTGGTGCCGACCGTGAATTAAAGAAAGCACAGGAAGCTTACTGGAGCGGGAAAATATCCCGCAGTGAGTTGCTGGCTGAAGGCGCACGATTAAGAGCCCTTCACTGGCAGCAGCAAAAGCAGCAGGGGGTGGATCTGATTCCTGTGGGGGATTTTGCCTGGTACGACCAGGTGCTGAATACCTCTCTGATGCTGGGGGCTGTGCCAGAGCGCTTTCAGGATAATGGTGTCTCCCTAAAAGAGCAGGCCGAGGATATCGATACCCTGTTCCGCATAGCGCGGGGCAGGGCGCCCACCGGCAATCCGGCAGCGGCAAGTGAGATGACCAAGTGGTTTGATACCAACTATCACTACATCGTACCTGAGCTGAATAAGGAACAAAGCTTTGCCCTGAGCTGCAGGAGTATTATTGAAGAAGCCAAAGAAGCCCTTGCTCAGGGGCACACGATTAAACCTGTTCTTATTGGCCCTTTAACCTGGCTGTGGCTGGCAAAGATCAGAGGTGAAGACTTTGAACGGCTGGAGCTGCTGGAATCGCTTGTTGAGGTGTATGGAGAAGTCTTAAGTGAGCTGGCGGCACTGGGGGTTGAGTGGGTTCAAATCGATGAACCGATTCTGGTGCTTGAACTTCCATCCCGCTGGCTGAATGCCTTTGAAACGGTTTATAACCAGTTGCAGAGTGCGCCGGTTAAAATTCTTCTGGCCACTTATTTTGATGATCTGAATGGTCATACGGCTGTGGCAGCAAGCCTTCCCATTGCCGGGCTTCATATCGACCTGATTCGTGCTCCGGACCAGCTGACAACCGTGGTTGATAAACTCTCGCCCAATGCGGTGCTCTCGGTGGGTGTTGTGAATGGCCGCAATATCTGGCGAACAGATATCAGCACGGTGGTTGATCAGTTAAAGCCAGTGGCTGAACGTCTGGGAGAACGTCTCTGGATTGCACCATCCTGCTCGCTGCTACATGTACCAGTCGATCTGAACAGTGAGCAAGCCTTAGATGATGAGCTGACATCCTGGCTGGCCTTTGCCGTGCAAAAGTGTCGGGAAGTTTCTGTAATTGCCCGTACTCTTGGTGGTCAGGCGACACCGGAAGATAAAGCTCTGCAGGCCGAGGCTGATAGTGCACTGGCAAGCCGGGAACGTTCTTCAAGAGTCCATAACCCGGCTGTGGAACAGCGCGTTGCCGGTATGACTGGTGATATGGACCACCGACATGGGGCTTACCCGGAACGAGCGGCACGACAAAGGGAGAAACTGCATCTGCCGCTGTTGCCAACCACCACCATTGGTTCTTTCCCTCAGACAGGCGAGATACGCAAAGCCCGTCGCCAGTTCAAGAAAGGTGAGCTGAGTGAGCAGTCTTATCAGCAGGCCATGGAAGCCGAAATTTGTGATGCGGTTAAGCGGCAGGAGCAAATAGGTCTGGATGTGCTGGTGCATGGAGAAGCCGAACGTAATGATATGGTCGAATACTTTGGCGAGCAGCTGGATGGCTTTGCTTTCACCAATTATGGCTGGGTACAAAGTTACGGCAGCCGTTGTGTAAAACCTCCGATTATTTATGGTGATATTTCACGTCCGGAACCCATGACCGTGAACTGGAGCCGGTTTGCCCAGCAACAGACCAAACTGCCGATGAAAGGCATGCTGACCGGACCGGTGACTATCCTGTGCTGGTCTTTCCCCCGTGATGATGTGGACCGGAAAGAGTCCTGCCTGCAGTTGGCGCTGGCACTGCGTGATGAGGTGACTGATCTGGAGCAGGCTGGTATTGGCATTATTCAGATTGATGAGCCTGCAATTCGTGAAGGCCTGCCGTTGAAACAGCGCAACTGGCCGGCTTATTTGAATTGGGCGACAAAGTGCTTCCGTATCAGCGCCAGTGGGGTGAAGGATGAAACCCAGATTCACACCCATATGTGCTACAGCGAGTTTAACGACATTATCGAGTACATCGCCTCGATGGATGCGGATGTGATTACTATCGAAACATCCCGCTCGGATATGGAGCTGCTCGATGCCTTTGAGCAGTTTGAATACCCGAATGAGATCGGACCGGGTGTTTACGATATTCACTCCCCAAACGTGCCGGACAAAGCCTGGATCAAGCAGTTAATTCTTAAAGCTGCAGAGAAAGTTCCAGTAGAGAGACTGTGGATGAATCCAGACTGTGGCCTGAAAACCAGAGACTGGCCGGAGGTGGAAGCTGCGCTGGGCAATATGGTGGCCGTAGCCAGAGAGCTGAGAGAAGAGTTCCAGAAAAAGGCAGGGTGACTTTGATAGGGCGGTGGATCAGTCTGAACGTTATGTTACGTCTCAGACTGATCTATAACCTCATCAATCAGTGTGATGATGGCAGGAATATTCTGAGGGCGCTTGTCCGGGTTGAGACGCAGGCAGGGGCGAACAAGCTTTTCCATGCATACAGCCGCTGATCTCATATCCTTGTTTTTGAATTTTGGATCCGGGCTTGCCGGTGACTGTCGTACATCGGTGATGCTTTTCTGAATGGTCTTCTTTGACTGCTTCGTACCTGCCGTGGGTGGAGCCATTGCAACGACTTGTTGTTGCCACTTTGGGAGGATATGTCCGGTTACAAGGTCACAGGCAATATTACCAATGCCCCATATATCAACGCTGCTGGTGACTTTATGGGGGCTTTGATAATGATACTCCGGAGCCATGTGTTGGCAGACGATGCCAATTTTTCTACTTTTGATGGTGTGTTCATCGCGCGCCAAACCCAGATCAATAATTTTGGCGGTGCCGTCTTTGTGAATCATGACATTGGCGGACTTTACATCGCTATGACAGTGACCGGTCTTTCTGAACAAAAATTCCAACCCGCTGCAGACACCTTTCAGATATCCCATCCGGGTTCTCATTCCAAACAAGCGCAGTCCCTTTCTGGCGCACCGAAGAATCTTTTCATGGAGCGAGATATCACAGTGCTCCATCACCATAAGTATTCTGGTGCTTTGTGGTTCTTCAATGCGTGCACCGCCATAGAAGGCAACTATGTTTGGATGGCGGGCGCGCGAGAGCAGCTTCATCTCATTGATAAGAAAGCAGGGTTTTTCCGGCGTTAGATCTTCTTTTACCGCAAAGCTTTGCTGCTGGTGGTGAGGAACCCCACAGACAACTTTATACACCCTGCCAAAACCGCCTTCACCGAGAAGAGGGTTTAGGGGTTTGAGTCTATCCAGCACCTCACTGATTTCCTGATACGAGGAGTGGCCTTTGCACCAGGTCACTCTGCGGTTATCACGGGTGACTGATTCCATAACGTCATCAGTAGGAGGAGTTTGCTCTGAATAGGGTTTGCCAACCTGTTTGGAGAGTACCGGTGTCTGCATAGGTCAAGTTTTCCAAAATGATCAGGGCAGGCTATAGAGAAAGGCAGCAGTGCGGTATGACGAATGTGTTAGCAGGCATAACAGGTACGGAGCTATGGCAGAGATTGAGTTTTCGGTAAATGGTCAGCCGGTTCATGTACCTGAAGATAAGCAGGAGATGAGCCTGCTGGAATACCTGCAGGAAGAGATGAGGTTGACCGGTACCAAGTTCTGCTGCGGCATTGGTGTCTGCCAGGCCTGCACTGTCGCAGTGAAACAGAAAGGTAAGGATGAGCTGAAACCTACCGTCACCTGTGTCACGCCACTGAAAGCGGTTGATGGCTGGCGGATTCAGACAGTCGAAGGTGTTGCCTTGCCGGATGGCACGCTCCATCCGATACAGGCCGCCTTTCTGGATGAGTTCGCTTTTCAGTGTGGTTATTGCACGCCGGGTTTTCTGATGGCGTCGATCGCGTTATGGGAAAAACTCAAGAAGAAGCCTGTGCCCAAAGATAAGGTAAAAGATGTGGTCATGGATGCCATCGGTACCCATATTTGCCGTTGCACGGGCTATGTGCGTTATCACCATGCCCTGAGAAAAGTCATTCTGGCAGAGCCGGGGCTTACCGTATAAGCGTCAGTACCAGTTTTTATTTTGCCGTAAGACTGAAGAGCCTGAATCTCTTGTCTACACTCCTGCCCCCTTTATAGCCCCCACTAATAGAATCTTCAGGGCAGACTGGTGACTAAAACGATCAAAGGCTTCATGCCCGCTGGTAGCCATTGTCTTTTTATCATGAAGTGTCTGGCGGTCTGTATGGCAGTGGTGTGCTTTTCCAGCTATGTACTGGCAGGCAGTAAAGGTTTGCCATTTGACCAGCAGCTCGGTATCTACCGCTATGATCTCGACAGATTAACAGCCATCACCCCACATGAGGCTGGTAAGCAGGTTGCCCCTGTCGGTGTGTGCGCTCTCTGTAAAGACATTCCCGCCGCTGCGCCGCTTCACTGTTCATCCTGCACGGCTTATGCCTGTAAAAAATGCCTTGCTGATTATATCCAGTACAACATCGGAAGGCTGACCTGTCCGCAATGCAGTAGAAAGATTGTCAGTGCGACCACTAAGAGCAATGGACTCGCTCAGGAAGCGTCATCTTCAGAAACCGGGGATATCGATTTTTACCGTAAAGCACCGGAGGAGTCTCTTGAGCCGCAGGAGGTGCGTTACAACCTGGTCGATGGCTGGGATAAAAGCCTTGGAGCTATCGATGTTCTCTGCGATAACGAAGGCTGTCACTGGACCGTGGTTTATGGCGAGGGTGAGGGGGCTGAGGCCTATCAACAGCACAAAGATGAGTGCGAATATCAGGATGTTGACTGCCCACAGGGGTGTGGGGCGCAGGTTGTAAAAAACAGCCTTGATCTACATAAAGAGGTTTGCAGTAAGTCGGTTTTGAACTGCCCGGAGTGTGACCAAGCTTTATCTCGCGACGAACTGGAGCAACATAAGAACAGTAATAGTTGTAAGGTGCAGAAAGCGGCATATCTACTGGGGCAGATGTCGCTGGAAAGCTCGGACTCTCAACGTGTGATGAAAGAGCTACTGGCTGTTCAAAATGAACTGGCGGCCAGTATGCATAACCAGATTCAGGCGCTGGAAGCAGAAAGATCCAGTCTGGTTGCCAAGGTTGAGGCTCAGTCTCGCCAGCTGCATTTTTCATCTTCCCTGACCAGTCTGGAAGGCTGGCAGTTTGTTACTGTCAATCTGCTCGGAGAACCGGGAGCATCATTTCCGACGATGCGGAAAGTATATTACTCGGAACCTTTTACTGTGGCCGGCAATATCCATGGGCAGGCCCGGCTGGTTATTGCTGTGATCTATCATGGTTCCGCAAGGTTTGGCCATGGTTCTCCAGAAACCGCCGATGTTTATCTGCTAGGTGAACAGGCGCTTCTGAACAGAGTCAGGGATCAGCAGGAAACGGTCGAGGTTGATCTGGTATTTCTGTCACCGATCGATGCACAGGAATCCAGCCCGACATCGTCGATATTTCATCTGACTTCGGCGGGTTATCGGAGAACTGCGAATGCACCCAACACCGAGCTGATAAGCAAGCCCGGATTCCATCCCCTGAGTTATGGCAGCCATGCCAGTTATCGGAAATGGCTGATGGCGGATGAACATATCAAGTCACGGGCGGCTTCTATTTTTGTGCGCAATTCGCGCGGCGGCAGCCACAGGCTGGATCACCTGAGCCTGACACCGGCAGCCGGACTGGTATCCCGCTACCAGAGCAGTCCGGTGACTGTTTTTGACAGTGAGCTTCACATCCTTATTGCCCACAAAGATATTTTTGCTGGTGGTTACATCACCTACCCGCTGCTTATCGGTGAAAGAAAGTATGTTCTCTATGTGGGGAGACTTTCAGATACCCATCTCCAGATTCGATTTAATCGTGCCAATGGGGTTGAGAGAGCACAGAGAACCAGTCAGAACGCCATATTTGGCACAATGCTGATAACAGGCATCCAAAACGGAGTACTGTCTAAAGAATCCGTCCACACATGGGATCTTGAAACCGAGCACATGACGATTGCTAAAAGAAGTGGCGAGTATTCGGCATCCCAGGTTGTTCTCAGCTTTGCCAAGAGCCTTAATGAAGCTGCCCCTCGGCTGACTCTCTCGGATATACCTGAAGAAGAACGACCGCTCTCTGTCGCCCATCAAAATACCAATATTCAACTGAAATCCATGCTGCTGCAGCAGAAGGGAGAGTTACAGCAGCAGGGGGAAATGTATGACCGACGATTGAATCGCAGAGACCAGCAGCTCCAGCTGTTCCTTCGTACAATGGCACGAAATCAGACGTTGAGCTTTGGGGTCGCTCAGGTTAGCCGTGAAGCACAATCCATTATCTGGACAATTCCAGAGATGCAGCTTTGTATGGAGTCCCAGCTACAACGATTCAACACAAAGTCGGTCCGATTGGGGAATATGGAGTATTGGCTGAAATTTATCAGGGAAGATGACGGTGTTTATGGGATGTACCTGCGGGCAAAGCCTAAGGGTTGGCACTCCGATGGTCAGCCATCTTCTTTCAATAAAATTAATTTCACTTTCCAGAATACCGGCGCTGAATGGACGATGGATGTCGGGCATTCAAGACTTTTCCGTGATTCCGCAGTGTGGCGCGGGATTGTTGATACCGGGCATGGCTGGAGCCGCTTTATCAGCGTATCAACAGGAGATGGCTTAATGGAGACGAACGCCGATGGTCAGCTGACGGTTAAGGTACAGTTTATCCAAGAGCGTGCGGCAGCTGGCCGCCGACGTTTATCCAGTGGTGTAGTCGAGGACGAAAGAAGACCTCTGATGACAAACTGAATCAGAGGTCCGCTTTCTTATAGCGTGGTTTATAAAGCAGCCGCTAACTCACTGGCCAGACGAATAGCCCGCTTGGCATCCAGCTCGCCGGCAAATTCAGCACCGCCCACCAGATGCAGTTTGAACGGGCTGTTTTGCTCTTTGCCTAATTCCTGATGCAGCTGGTTCACGCTCACCTGACCGGCACACAGCACGACATGATCCACATCCAGTACTCGGGTCTCTTTCACTTCCTGACCCTGCTTACCGGTCGTGACGGTGATATGCAGACCTGCATCATCAACCTTGTCGTAGCTGACACCGCCGATGGTTTCGACCTTCTTCATCTTTACGACTGCACGGTGTACCCAGCCGGAGGTTTTGTTCAGCCCCTTACCGAAGTGTGTGCTCTTGCGCTGGAGCATGTAAACCTTGCGGGGAGATGGTTCAATCTCGGCAGGCTTCAGACCACCACGAATCTCGTTGGTGCTATCGACGCCCCACTCTTTCATCCAGGCTTCTTTATCCAGAGTGATCGAGTGGCCTTCGTGGGTCAGATATTCACACATATCAAAGCCGATACCACCGGCGCCCATAATGGCGACCTTGTTGCCCAGCTTCAAACCTTTGCTCAGCACTTCCTGATAGGTCACGACTTTCTCATGGTCCACACCCGGCATATTCGGGATACGTGGCGCGACACCGCTGGCGATAACGATATCGTCAAAGCCCATGGCTTTCAGTTCGTCGGATGAAACCTTGGTATTAAGCTTCAGATCAACATTGTGAATTTCGATCTGCTTCAGGTAGTAGCGAATCGTTTCACGGAACTCTTCCTTACCCGGAATCTTGCTGGCGTAGTTGAACTGGCCACCAATCTCGCTGTTGGCTTCAAACAGCGTCACATTATGTCCACGCTGTGCGGCAATGGTGGCACAGGCCAGACCGGCAGGACCGGCTCCGATAACCGCAACCTTGCGGGCATTGAGAACCGGCGTATAGAGCAGCTTGGTTTCATGGCCGGCACGCGGGTTGACCAGACAGCTGGCGCGCTTGTTTTCAAAAGCATGATCAAGGCAAGCCTGATTACAGGCGATACAGGTGTTGATCTCGTCAGCATGCCCGGCTGCGGCCTTGTTGACCCACTGTGGGTCTGCCAGGAACGGACGGGCCATGGAGATCATGTCTGCAGCACCGGAGCTGATAACTTCTTCGCCGGTATCCGGCATATTGATGCGGTTGGAAGCGACAACCGGGATTTTAACGGCGGCTTTCACCTTGGCAGTGACATCGACAAAGGCTGCACGAGGAACTGAGGTGACAATGGTCGGAACCCGAGCCTCATGCCAGCCGATACCGGTATTCAGTAGGGTCACACCGGATTGTTCCAGTGCCTGAGCCAGCTCGATGACTTCTTCAATCGTGGAGCCACCTTCCACCAGATCGAGCATGGACAGGCGGAACATAATAATAAAGTTCGGGCCGACGGCTTCACGGGTCTGGCGGGCAACTTCCAGGGCAAAACGCATCCGCTTCTCGTAGGTTCCGCCCCATTCATCGGTACGGTGGTTGGTACGGGCATTGAGCATCTGGCAGATGAAATAACCTTCCGAGCCCATAATCTCGATGCCATCGTAACCGGCTTTCTGAGCCAGCTTGGCGCAGCGCACATAGTCGTCGATGGTTTTGTAGATGCCTTTGCTGCTCAGCTCTTTCGGCTTGAATGGTGAGATCGGAGCCTTGATAGCGGAAGGCGCAACATTCAGCGGGGTGTAGCCATAACGGCCGGCATGGAGAACCTGCAGCAGAATCTTGCTGCCAGCCTCGTGTACAGCTGAAGTGACTTTCTTATGAAGCGGAACCTGCCAGCCACTGATCAGCTTGGAACCAAACGGCAGAAGATCACCAGCGCGGTTGGGAGAGAAACCACCGGTCACCATCAGGCCAACACCACCGCGAGCACGCTCGGCAAAATACTCGGCCATCTCACCGAAGTGCCAGGGGCGATCTTCCAGGCCAACGTGCATGGATCCCATCATCACCCGATTCTTCAGGGTGGTGAAGCCAAGGTCCAAAGGTTCCATCAGATGTGGGTAGTGGGTGTCGGTAGTCATCGGCAACTCTCAATCTTTGTTATGGCTTATAGCTTGTTATGAGCAGAACTATAGGTGGCTGAGAGTTCGGGGTAAATGATCGAACAGAGCAGAATACTGGCTAAATTGAGCAAGTTTTGTGATCAGCAGACACTGGTCTGGTATTCGTGGCCAGCGTAAGGATAATGGCGACAGGTTGTATAAAAAATAGCCGTTCGACCCATAGAATTATTAAAAGTATCAGGGCACCCGATGAATCGAATGACCAAAGGCCTTATTGGTGTGGGCGCAGTTTTGTCTGTAGCTTATCTCTGGCCAACCCCTCCCGCAGTAGAACATCCTTATTTTTCTAAGGTTTCAGAGCCGGAAATTATCGCCCATGGTGGCGGGCTGGGAGTGAGACCGGCCAATACTCTGGCGGCACTGGAACAGGCTGTTTCCGATAAGGCTGATGTTCTGGAAATCGATGTGCAGCTCACCAAAGATAATGAGCTGGTGGTTCTGCACGATGCCACGCTGGATCGTACAACTGATATAACCGGTGCGGTGCTGGAAATGACCCTGGCGGAAATCAAGAAAGCCAATGCCGGCGCTCATAAAACTCCTGCAGGCGAGGATTTCAGCCAGTTAAATATTCGCGTTCCAACGCTGGATGAGGCCCTGATCCAGTTCCCAGATAAGCGCTGGGTTATCGAGATAAAGAACTCCGGCACCAAGGGCGCGGCAGCACTGTGTGAACGTATTAAAAAATATGGGATTACCAATCAGGTGTTGGCGGCATCTTTCCATGATGATGCGATCGCAAGCTTCAGGGAGCAGTGCCCGGATGTTGCCACATCATCCTCCAGCGGAGAGTCCAGACTGTTTGTAATTGCCGCCAAGGTAGGCTTGTCACATCTTGTGCCAATGGATGCCGTTGCTATGCAACTGCCTCCTTCCAGTGGAGGGATAACAGTGCTGGATGCACAACTGCTGCGTGCAGCAAAAGCGCGAGGTATCAAGGTTCATGCCTGGACAATCAACGAAGCGGAAGAGATGCAAAGGTTGCTGGATATGCCGGTGGATGGAGTGATCACCGACTTTGTCGCGCGGGGAAATCAGGTGAAAAGTAGTCTGTGACAGACCGCGCTTATTTACTCCATCAATAGCAATGCACTCATTGATATTGATGGAGTTGCGAGGTTATTTCATGTTCATAGGTGGCGGAGTATTTGAGTCGCTCAGGATATGAAAGATGTCATCCGGAAGCTGTTCCTGGAAGTTGGGCTGAGCTTCAATATTTTCGTTAGCGGAATTCCATATTTGATAGGGGGTTACTCCAGACATGGTACTTGCCGTCAGGCCGGTCAAATTACCATCTGTCACACTAAGCCCTTTTACTTCCTGATAATGCTGTAGCTCATCACGCAGCTTTTGACTCATCCATGTGGTGCGTGTTCCGTGAGCCAGGCCTTCTACATTAAAGTGGTTGCCGGCAGCCTGATAAGCTTTCTGCTCAAAGACCCTGGAAGCCTGCGGGTTTGATGTTCTTAATGCCGCTGCCAGTTCCGTAAACACCTGACTGGCTTCTGCAGCACGATCTTCCTGCTCAAGCCGGATGCCAACTGCCGCCATGGCAAAGTTCAGTTCTTTTTTGGCTACGGGAATAGGGTTTTTAACTAAAGGACATCTGTGCCAGGAGTCTTGCTCATAGAGGTAAGATGACGGCATAACTTTAATGAAATCCCCGCTCTTGCAGGGAGGCATTATTTGCAGGTCACCCTCACTATTACTGAATAACTCTTGCCCTGAAGACGAGCCTCCGCGGAAGATCGTGGCTGTTTTAATGGCTACCGGACTACCGTTAACCTGATCAATGAGTTTGATCCAAATGTTATCCGGTTGTGTTGGTTGAGGTGTGTTTCCATCGACTACGTCTGTAGCACTAAGGTTGGCACACCAGAATACACCTGTCAGTAGAGCTAAAACCTTAGTCGACTGCATCATCCTTGTTCTCTATTTTGTTGATGGTTTGTGGCGCTTTTCTATTAGTAATCGCAATAATTATTTCAATAAAAATATAGATAGCTAGTAACAAACAGAGTGCAAAAAACCAATATAACATGAGCGTCGTTTTGTTGCTGATTAAATAACTCTCAATAGTTGGCAGGGTCATTTTAACAGTTGATTCACTTGTGAAATTCATGGAAAACCCGGTCTCTGATAGTACTGGTATAACTATCTCTACCCCGGCACCAGGTTGTAATTTAGGGAGCAGGGTTGAGTAATCATCACTTGAAGAGCATTTTGTTTTTATCTTGTTGGATTCTTCACGACTATGTAGGGTATGCCCGTGGTACTTGAAGTTAATATCTCCCTTTTGGTCACAGACACCCTCTGTATCTGCTTTAAAGTACAGGTCAATATCGTTAAAGCTCTTGTCTGTAGTTAAGTTATAGAACGATATGCTCCACGTTTTGCTCTTGTCATCATAGCCTGAAATCGTATATTCAATGATTGGTTGCTTGTTTAACTCGGCTAGAAGTTCGTTTCCAATCCAGCCTATTACAGACAGTACAATACCGGTTAAAAAGGCCGTATCCCTGATCATTAAGGTAAATTCCGTTTATTCTATTTTTAATTGTTTGTACGTTATCAAAATATGATGAATTGATAAAAGTGCCTGAGTGATTGATGACTTGAATATCGACACGTTGTTGAGGTCACGCCAAAGCCCGCATAAATTTGCGGGCTTTGGGTTTAAGAGGCTTTAGCTGCGGCTCCAGCGATGGAATTTTTCCAGTAGGTTCAGAACCTTCTCTGGTGCATGTGCTTTCTTCCACTCGCCCGCTGCGTACTTGTTGGTTTCCGACAGCGTTGGGTAGATATGAATGGTGCCAAGAATCTTGTTTAAGCCAAGTCCGTGCTTCATGGCAGTAATGTATTCGGTAATCAGTTCACCGGCGTGATAGCCCACGATCGTGCAACCCAGAATCTTATCCTTACCCGGTACGGTTAACACCTTGATAAAGCCTTTGGCCTCGCCGTCGGCCAGTGCACGATCGAGGTCGTCTATGCCGAAGCGGGTCACTTCATAAGCGATACCCTGCTCTTTCGCTTCTATCTCATTGAGGCCAACACGCGCGACTTCTGGATCAATAAACGTGGCCCAAGGCATCACCGAGTAATCGACCTTAAACTTCTTGAAACGTCCGAACAGGGCGTTCACTGCGGCATACCAGGCTTGATGGGCAGCCGCGTGGGTGAATTGATAAGGCCCGGCCACATCGCCGCAGGCATAGATATTTGGGTATCGGGTTTGCATGTACTCGTTAACGGTGAGCGTGCCGTTCGGGTTGGTTTCCAGTCCGAGGTTTTCCATACCCAGAGTCGATGTGTTGGCTTTGCGGCCTACGGCGAGCAGCACAACATCAAAGGCGATCTGGATTGTTTCGCCATTCTGTTCGGCGTCCAGCCACTGTCTGCCATCTTCCTTATGGAAGGCTACAGCCTTACAGCTGGTGCGCAGATCAATGCCATCTTTCCGGAACTGAGCCATTACGGCTTCAGCCACATCGGCATCTTCTCTCGGCAGAATCCGTTCGGATTGGTCAACCTGAATAACCTGTACGCCAAGACGCTGAAAAGCCTGAGACAGTTCTGAACCAATAGGCCCACCGCCCAGAACCAGCATTCGTTCCGGCTTCTCGCGAAGATTCCAGATGGTATCGGAGGTGTAATAGTCCACCTGATCCAGCCCGGGAATATTCGGCACGAAAGGCTGGCCACCGCTGGCGATAATAATGTTCTTCGCGGTAATGGTTTTGTCGCCGGTTTTTACTTCCCAGGGGGAAACCAGAGTGGCTGTGCCCTGGACACATTCCACGCCCAGACCTGTGTAGCGTTCTACGGAATCGTGTGGTTCCACCTGCTTGATAACATTTTGAACGCGCTCCATCACTGCCGGGAAATCAACCTCGACTTTAGCATTCTTAAGGCCAAACTCTTCGGCTCGTTCAACGTAATGGTGAATACGGGAAGAACGGATCAAAGCCTTGCTGGGCACACAACCGGTGTTCAGGCAGTCACCGCCCATCTTGTGCTTCTCAATCAGGGTGACTTTGGCTTTTACTGCCGCCGCAATATAGGCACTGACCAGTCCGCCGGAACCGGCGCCGATCACGGCCAGATTGGTATCGAAGGTGGTCGGCTTGTTGAACGGCTTATACACCTTGCGGCTGTTGATAAAGGCCATCAAACCTTTGGCAACCCAGGGGAAGGCTGCAAGCAGTACGAAAGAGAGGATCAGCTCCGGTGTGGCGATACCTTTGACGGAAAACTCTTCCACCTGACCGAGCTTAACACCGGCGTTCACATACACTGCGGTTCCTGCCAGCATGCCCAGCTGGCTGACCCAGTAATAGGTCCAGATCCGGATGCGAGTCAGGCCCATCACCAGATTGATCACCATAAACGGTACGGCAGGAATCAGACGCAGGCTGAACAGGTAGAAAGCCCCATCCTTTTCGACACCGCTATTGATGGTTTTCAGATAATTGCCAAAGCGACTCTGCACCCAATCCTGCAGGAGTGTGCGTGAAACCAGCATCGCCAAAGTGGCACCAATGGTGCTGGCAAAGGAGATGATTAACAGGCCTTCGGCAAAGCCGAACAGAGCACCGCCAAATAGCGTCATCACCGAGGCTATAGGGAGGGATAGGGCGGTCACCGTCACATAGATCAGAAAGAAGATAGTGGCGGTCAGCCCGGGGTTGTCCTGCTTCAGCCCACTGAAAAATTCAAAGGTCAGGTATTGAGACAATCCAAGACCGTAGAAAGCACCGAGTGCGGCCAGAATCACCGCCAGCAGCAACAGTTTCGATATTCTCATAAATACTGGAATCCATATTGGGGGTGGCTCTTATTGAGCCTTACGGCTTTAACCCGTTTATGGATTCAGTATGACGCTTTCAATGATTGGTGGCGATAAATGTTAGTGGCGATAATGGATGATGTAGGGATCCAGCTCCTGGGCTTCGATATAACTTCTCAGCACCTCCATGGGCGAGTGACTCCAGAAGCGGGCACTGGAGCTGAGCCGAGTGGCATAGGTTTGGGTATCGTCGTAAATAATCCACTCTCTGCCGCTGCGCACTGCGGTTATGTAGTGGCCGCCGTACAAGGTGCTGCCCTGGTGGAGAACCATGGCATCCGGTTCCATGGTGACGGTGTTGGTATGCGTTGCGGACAAGTTGCTTACCGGAACGGTAATCGCACCATTGCCCTTGAACAACCGACGAGTGAAGGTCCTGATCTTGCGGCCGTATTCTCCATAATTAAACATCTTGAACTGAATGCTCAGATGCTGAAGCTTGCCTGCCCGCTCGTTAGCAAGGAACTGACGTTTATAAAACGGCACTTTGACATTGGATACCCCTTTCAATCCCATGACAGCAGCATCAGCGGCATTGATGTGCAGGCGTTCCGAGCGTTCTCCGACCCACTCTTTTTTCAGGAAGTGCTTGTTCAGAAGAGCGTTCACGTCGTTAATTTTCTGAGCCTTGATATCCCGTTCATTCGGGAGATCAACGGGCAGAACATGAAACTGGTTTCGCTTATCCACATGGATTTTACTGCCTACCTGACCGTCGATGTGTACTTCCTTCTCATCAGCAATCACAACACTGCCAGCGGTGTTGCGCTGGAGCTGGAAGATATCCAGCAGCTCGGACATAAACTCCTGTGCATCTTCCTGGGAGAGGCGGTTCATGCGTTTGGGAGCAAGTATGCTTTCAAGTACTCCATACTCACCCGGAGTCGTATTGATAAACGCTTTGATTGCGTCGTACAGATCCCTCTGTAGCTTGTCTCTTTGTGCCTTAGTAAGTGCAGAAAAGCTTTCAAGTTTCATGCTGCGCATCAGGCCCAGAAAGGCTTCTTTCAAATCCTCATAAGCCTCTTTGGCATCGGCATCATCCATCAGGCGTTCAAAGAGTGTTTCGGAAAGATAACGGTCATGCTCAATGGCGTTCAGCTCTTCTGGCTGCAGAGTATGAGCAAGGTAAGTCAGGGTGGAGTTAAAGAAGCAGTTATTCCCCATATGCGTCAGGGTCGGTTCACCGGTCTGTTCCTCAACATATACATCACTGGCTGGCGCTTTTGCTCCGCCACTGGCTTCCAGTGCATGAACCAGATGCTGCTCCAGTAAAGTGGCCGACATATAATCGGAGGATTCCTTGCTGTGGCGACCGTAGTCATCATCTCCACCACCGCCAGAGCCACCTCCACCGCTCCCACCATAGCCGCCGCTTCCGGAAAACGGCCACAATCTGAACGGCCTGCTTGAGTGCGAAGTCTCAGCAACAGCATTTCCCAATCCCCATGCTCCCAAACCGCCGGTCAGCACAGAGGCACTGGCCACGCCGTAGTAACCCAGCCCTTTGCTCAGCAGGAGATCAGTTAGCAGATAAGCTGCGGTGTACGGAGCCAGAGACAACAGATCCGTCTGCCAGGGCTGTACTGTTTGCATCATCAGTGGCTGCACTGGAGCCACACGTTTGGGAATATCCAGCAGCCGTTCCGGTTCGGTGTAAAGCAGCAGAGGTTCATAGGCCGGAGGCATATAGTCTGCTGCTGGAAGGTTCAGAGCGCTGATATTCCAGGTCAGGGTCATCGGGCAGAGCAGCTTGTCCCGGCAGGGAGGCAGGGGAACCAGATAACGTTTCCCCAGAACCTTACCGGTGACCGGACGCAGCTCGATATTGTCTTCCGATTGATAACGATAGTAGCGGGTGCTTCCCGAGCGGGATTCCAGTTGTAGTGCGCCATTTGCACAGAGTTGTCTGCCACCTTGCTGTGTAGTGAGACATTGCAGCAATGAGCTGATCAGGTTTAGGCCGGCAGGTTGCAGCAGAGACAGAATCGGTGGAAAAAAACGGGCATCGACCGAGGCGAGATTATCAGTCAGAGCTGGCAAGGTAATAATATTGGTAATGCCTGAACCGTGCCCTGCGGTGATTTGCAGCGCCTGCTGCTGTTCGTGCCAGTAAATGCTGAGAAAATCACTGCCCTGCCTATCGAGTGTTTGTATGAAGTGGCTCAAAGGGGAGTTTGTTGTCAGTGTTTCATTGTCCAGACCGGTCAGAGTGACCGGTGGCAGTCGAAAGATCAGCTGCTGCGTCTGGTATTCCCGTCGAACCTCGATAGAAACTCTATTGGCCAGAGTCGGGTTATCGACAATGGCAATCCGATTGGATTGCCATTGCTCATTATTATTCCAGTGTTGCCAGAACAACCACCCCGGCAGGGCAAAGGCGGCCAGGCGGCCGGTCAGGGTTGGAAAAGCTCCGGTATAGCCCAGGGTTGTGGGAAGCTTGGCAACCGCTGCTGCTGATAAGGCTGCCAGAGAAACCAGAACGGTCTGACGGTTCAGGTGGCGATTATCAAAAAGCAGGCCACTCTTATAACCCGTCATCAGCCAGGAGCCGGACAGTCCTTCTCTGTAACTTTGTGGAGATAGGGCTGACGAGGTATGAGCTTCTGTACCGGGGGCGGAATCGGAGCTTCCACGAACAGCCTGATCATTAAACTGTTTAACCAGTCGGGCTTTTGCTGGAGATGGGTATAAAGCAGAAATAGCGAGCAGCAGAGTAAGCATGGCTGACAAAGCCAAGGAAAAATGCCACTTTTTTATTTCTGTAACTGGCATTTAGGACTCAGGTGCTCCCCCTCAAAAGAGCATTTAAAGTAGCAGTTTGTCCGGCTAATTCCCGTGCTGTGAAAAAAAACAATGTAACAGGTGTAATCCAGCATTCCCGCTGGTTTCATGGCTTAGGGAAACACGCCATAATAGGCGAATACCGAAGCCTCAGAATCGCCTCCAGAGAGGGAGTGCAGCAGGAGCCCTTGAAGTGAAATCTGTCCATCGTCCTTTTCCCGCCAGCCGTCCTCGCCGTATGCGTCGTGATGATTTTTCCCGTCGCCTGATGCGTGAGACCCGCCTGTCTGTTGATAACCTGATTTACCCGGTCTTTGTACTGGAAGGGGAACAGCAGCGTGAGCCTGTGGCCTCCATGCCGGGTGTCGAGCGGTTGAGCCTGGATGAATTGCTGAAAGATGCAGAAGAGTGGGTTGCCCTGGGTATTCCCGCGCTGGCGATCTTCCCTGTGGTGTCTTCTGATAAGAAATCTCTGGATGCCAGCGAAGCCTGGAACCCGGATGGTCTTGTGCC
The DNA here is from genome assembly GCF_900174585.1 of Parendozoicomonas haliclonae. GTDB lineage: Bacteria > Pseudomonadota > Gammaproteobacteria > Pseudomonadales > Endozoicomonadaceae > Sansalvadorimonas > Sansalvadorimonas haliclonae. The sequence goes on from NZ_FWPT01000006.1 coordinate 94,429, forward strand.
TCGCACTATCAAGGCTCTGAAGGATCGCTTCCCTGAGCTGGGCGTGATTACCGATGTGGCTCTGGATCCTTACACCAGCCATGGTCAGGATGGTCTGCTGGATGACACCGGCTATGTGATGAACGATGAAACTGTAACCGCTCTGGTTAAGCAGGCTTTAAGCCATGCCGAAGCCGGTGCGGATATTGTTGCACCTTCTGACATGATGGATGGTCGGGTCGGTGCAATCCGCACGGCACTGGAAGAGTCCGGTCATATTCACACCCGCATTCTTTCCTATGCCGCCAAGTATGCTTCCAGCTATTACGGTCCATTCCGTGATGCTGTGGGTTCAGCCGCTAACCTTGGTAAAGGTAACAAGTACAGCTACCAGATGGATCCGGCCAATCGTGAAGAAGCTCTGCACGAAGTCGCCATGGACCTGGAAGAAGGTGCCGACATGGTCATGGTGAAGCCGGGCATGCCTTATCTGGATGTTGTGCGGGATGTGAAAGAGAACTTTGGTGTGCCTACCTTTGTCTATCAGGTCAGCGGTGAGTACGCCATGCATATGGCCGCGGCTCAGAATGGCTGGCTGGATGGTGATGCGGTCATGATGGAAGGTCTGCTGGCCTGTCGTCGTGCCGGAGCAGATGCGATTCTGACGTACTTTGCTCCCCGCGCTGCAAAGATGCTCAAGGATCAGGGCTAAGCTTTTTCAAGGAATTTTCCAGAGCTCCGGGCAGGGGCTCTGACTGGGGGTTAGGGAGGCGTTATGAGTGATGTAGAGGTCGCAGGAAAAGAGAAGCCGGTAAGCGACACTGCCGAGGTAAAAGCTACCGAGGTTAAGGCTGCAGAGGTTGAGGCTCCAGAGCCCCCGCCCCTGTTGACGGATTACGACAACCCGGAATATTACATTAACCGGGAATTGAGTCATTTACAGTTCAATATCCGTGTTCTGGAACAGGCTCTTAACGAAGAACATCCATTGCTGGAGCGTCTGCGCTTTCTGCTGATTTTCTCCAGCAACATGGATGAGTTCTTTGAAATCCGTGTGTCCGGCCTCAAGCGCCAGATTGAGTTCTCCCGTGAGCAGGTTGGCCTGGACGGTATGCGTCCTGCTGATGTGCTTAAGGAAATCAATCGCATTACCCATGTTCAGGTTGAGCGTCAGTACAATATCCTCAACGAAATTCTGCTGCCGGAACTGCGTAAGAACGGTATCTACTTCCTGCGCCGGAATGAGTTTACCGATGCCCAGAAGAGCTGGATTCGCACCTTCTTCTTCCAGGAAGTGATGCCGATTATCAGCCCGATTGGTCTGGACCCTGCCCACCCGTTCCCCCGTCTGGCCAACAAGATTCTGAACTTTATCGTTGAGCTGGAAGGTAAAGACGCCTTCGGTCGTGAAACCGGTATGGCGATTATTCCTGCTCCGCGTTCATTGCCACGCTTTGTTCAGCTGCCTCGTCAGGTCTGCGACAAAGAAGGCGACCATTATGTATTCCTGTCGTCCATTATTCACCAGCATGCCGGCGACTTGTTCCCGGGCATGACTGTGAAGGGCTGTTATCAGTTCCGCCTGACCCGTAACAGTGACCTTAGCCTTGAGAATGATGAGGTTGAGGATCTGGCAACCGCGCTGCAGGGTGAACTGCTGTCCCGTAGTTACGGTGATGAGGTTCGTCTGGAAGTCGTGGATAACTGCCCACGTTATCTCTCGGACTTCCTGCTGAAACAGTTCGACCTGACTGAGGACGACCGTTACGAGATTAACGGTCCGGTTAACCTGACCCGTCTGATGGATGTCTGCAACAGCGAAAACCATCAGCATCTGCAGTTTGAACCGTTCACGCCGGGTTATCCGAAAGGATTGCCAACCAAGAGCGATCGCCTGATGGATGCTATCCAGAAGGAAGATGTTTTGCTGCTGCATCCGTTCCAGTCCTTCACGCCTGTTGTGGATATTCTGCGTCAGGCTGCCAAGGATCCATCGGTTCTGGCTATCAAACAGACGCTGTACCGGACCGGCGCTCACTCGCAGATGGTGGATGCGCTGGTGGATGCTGCCCGTCACGGTAAAGAAGTGACAGTGGTGGTAGAGATTCGCGCCCGCTTTGATGAGGAAGAGAACCTCAAGCTGGCCCGTCGTCTACAGGAAGCCGGAGCCGTTGTCGTATATGGTGTGGTAGGTTACAAGACCCACGCCAAGATGATGCTGATTGTGCGCCGTGAAGGTCGCAAGATAGTTCGCTATGCCCACGTCGGTACCGGTAACTATCACCAGGGTAATGCTCGTCTGTACACAGATTACAGCCTGCTGACCTGTGATCCGGATATCACCAGTGATGTGCATAAAGTCTTCCAGCAGCTGACCGGTATGGGCAAAGCTCTGCGGGTGAAGAAGCTATTCCACGCACCGTTTACCCTGAAGAAAGGCATTATCGACCTGATCAATCAGGAAGCCGAACGGGCACGTGCGGGTGAGAAGGCTCATATCATTATCAAGATCAATTCGGTCACTGAGCCGCAGGCGATCAAGGCTTTGTACAAGGCTTCTCAGGCCGGTGCCAAGGTGGATCTGATTGTGCGTGGTATCTGTTGTCTGCAGCCGGGAATTCCTGGGCTGTCAGAAAATATTACCGTGCGCTCGATTATCGGTCGCTTCCTTGAACATACCCGTGTCTTCTACTTCTATAACGGCGGTGAAGAGAAGGTGTATTGCGCCAGTGCCGACCTGATGACCCGTAACCTGGATCATCGTGTCGAAACCTGCTTCCCGATTGAGCATCCAAAGCATGTGATTCGCGTACGTCGGGAGTTGTCTGCTTACCTGTCTGACAATACTCGCAGCTTTATTCTGAAAGGCGATGGTGAGTACGAGCGTCGTGTGCCGGTACGGAATCAGAAGGAGCGCAATGCCCAGCTGACCCTGCTCGAGACTCTAGCTGTTTAAGTGCAGGCTGTTTAAAACGCAGACCAAAAAAGACCCCGGTCCACTCAGTGAGCCGGGGTCTTGTTCTATCAGGTCTGTAAATCAGGCTGTTTTGTACTTTGAGAGCAACTCTTCAAAATCACTTCCGCTGCGTGCTCCCTCAATAATCAGGTCCAGCACATCCAGAACGCCACCTTCATTGTTGCTGGCTGCGATAAAGCGGGCGGCAGCCTTGGCCTGCTCGCCAGCGTTATCCATGGCGAAGCCGAAGCCAGCGTGGGCCAGCATTTCCACATCATTATTGTTATCACCAAAGGCGATCACTTCACTGCGGTGGATATCAAGATGGCTCAACAATGCCTCAAGGCCATGTGCCTTGTGAACGCCCGGGATAATCAGATCGACAAACTGATGGCCGCTGGTCACCGGAATCAGGATACCCGGCAGTTCCTCGGTGATTGCGGTATTAAAGGTTGTCTCGCAGCCACCTTCCATATGGAGCGCGATTTTCATAATAGCGTCGTCGATCTCGCTATAGGAGCTGACAATCTTTAAGCGACCGTAGTAGCGCTTTGCCAGTTCCAGCTCATCAGGATTGATGGAATCCAGAACATAGGCACTGTCTTTACCGCAGATAATCGGTCGCAGGTTGGTATGGCTTTCGATAAAGCGGAAAACCTTTTGGGTGTCTTCCGGAGTCAGGTGGTCAATGCGCAGCTCATTGCCGCCATGGGTGACGTAAGCGCCGTTCTCAGCCACATAGGAAAAGTCGTAGCTATAGTCGTCAAAGTAGTTGTGCAGACGGTAGAGCTGGTTGCCACTGGCAACTACAAAGTGGATACCCAGCTCTTTCAACTGCTCGTACTGCTGCTGAAAACGAGCGCGGTCGTATGTTTTATCATCACGTAAAAATGTGCCGTCCATATCAACGGCGATCAGCTTGATAGTCATAGCTGTTATTTATAAACCTCAACCCACTGAGCGCAATGCCTGCCGCATTATTGGCAGATTTTCATTCGGTTAAAAATAGGCAATCGCACAATTTTATTGCGTTGGATCAGGGTTAGACCTCAGTTTCTCTAGAGGGACTATCCCCCGGCTTTTTAGGGGAAGGTGGCAGACTTCTAATAGCCGCTGGCGGTTCCTGCTCCATAGGTAAGACGGAAACAGGTCTGGATTTCGCTTTTGCTATTAACGCCGGGAGTTGGGACAGTACAAGGGTATTGCCTTCTAGTGTTTTTCCGATGCCTTTTAGTCGAAGCTTCTGATCCTTGTATTCAAGGTCATGCTGCTCTGAGGCTAGCATTTCAGTGAAGTTTGCATCGCTATTCATCTGCTCATCACACCAGCTGTGGAGATACTGGCACCAGAAGTTGGACACGGATTCATAAGAGGATTGATCCTTCTTCTCCTGAAAATAGACCAACAGAAACTCCATGCGCTGAAACTTCTCGATATTGCTGCACACGCTTTCTTTGTAGCCTTTGATCTTCTCCAGCTCTTTCTGCAGGGCCTTAGCCGGAGACTCACTGGAAAACTTGATCGAGGTGGGAATCACCTCGGCTTTATCCACAACCTTTGTGTCGAATATTTCACGGCAATTATTGGAGCAGGCAATACCTTCCCGGATATCTGCTGAGTGCGTCGCATTGAATCCAACTTTCCGTTCCCGGATACACTTTTTGGCATGCCGAACGGAGATCCCGTCAGTCTGGTCCGGCTGAATCCATGACAGTTTTTTGGTTGCCTTTAACAGGGCGACCTTATTTTGTGATGACGACGACTCGGAGAGAGGAATCGCGATAACTTTATTGTCTGCCGTTATCCCAACCAGGTGATCGCTGGGAGGGAGGCTCTTGATTTGAGTAAGTGGACCCATCGTAAAGCCTTCTCCAATGGCTAAAGGCGAAAGCCTGCAGCCTCTAATATATGGGAACGAGCAATATGCTCACTTCTTTCCATATCGGCCAAGGTGCGGGCAACCCGCAGTAATCGATGAATGCCACGACCAGATAAAGCCAGCTTCCCGGCAATGGTTTCCAACAGTTGGTGTTCTTCATTCTCGGTGCGGGCATGGTGCTGAAGTTGCTGTGGCGTCAGTGAGGCATTCAGGCATCCCTGACGAGCAAGGCAGTGCTCACGTATCCTGGCTACCCGCTCCCGTACGGCTGTCGAGCATTCCGGGGCATGATCAGGCCGGTTCAGCAAGGCACTGGCAGGAAGGCGTCCCACCTCTACTTGCATATCAATTCGGTCCATTAACGGCCCTGATAATTTTCTTCGGTACCTTTGCACCTGCTCCGGTGTGCAGGTGCAGGACTTGTCTTTGTCGCCCAGATACCCGCAGGGGCAGGGGTTCATGGCGGCCAGCAATTGGAAACGGGCGGGAAAGGTTACTTGGTGGTGGGCTCGGGAGATAACAATCTCCCCGGCTTCCAGCGGCTGGCGCAGAATCTCCAGGCTACGGCGGTCAAACTCCGGCAGTTCATCAAGAAATAAAACGCCTCTATGAGCAAGGCTAATCTCGCCTGGACGAGGATGTGAACCTCCGCCAGTCAGAGCCGTGCTCGAGGCTGTATGGTGAGGGGCTCGCCAGGGAGGTTGCCGCCATGCAGGAATCTCCTGGCTGCAAAGTGAGTGAATACTCGCAACCTCCAGGGCTTCCTTTTCAGAGAGCTTGGGGAGAATCGTGGGCAGACAGCGGGCGAGCATGGTCTTGCCGGTTCCGGGTGGGCCGCTAAACAGCAGGCCATGTCCACCTGCTGCTGCGGCTTCCAGCGCTCGGCGGGCTTTGAAATGCCCTTGAACTTGGGACAGATCATCCTGAAATGTGGTGAGTTCAAGTGCGGATGTTGAAACTGTCGGCTCCAGACGTCGGGAATGGTTCAGGTGACTGGTCGCCGCCAGCAGACAGTTGGCTCCAAACACCACAGCCTTGCTGCACAGGCTGGATTCCTGTGTGGAAGCTGACGGGATCAAAATATTCCGGCCCAGCTCACTGGCCGCCATCACGGCCGGAAGGATGCCGGGTACTGGCCGGAGTTCCCCTCCCAGAGCCAGTTCTCCCATGCATTCATAGTTCTCAAGAGCTTTGGCCGGTAGCTGGCTGGAAGCCATCAATATGCCCAGGGCGATTGGTAGATCGAATCTGCCGCCCTCCTTTGGAAGATCTGCCGGTGCCAGGTTAACGGTTATGCGCCTCGCAGGGAATTCAAAGCCCGCATTCAGGATCGCGCTGCGCACCCGATCCTTGCTTTCTCTCACGGCTGTTTCCGGCAGGCCGACAATATTAAGTGCTGGCAGTCCATTAGACAGGTGGACTTCAACCTGAACCTCCGGGGCGCTGATGCCCAGACGGGCTCGGGTACGGACAACAGCCAGTGACATAGGCTCGGTTCTCTCCAGGGTGGAAGAAAGCCGGCAAGTCTAGGCAATCAGGCAAGGATCGTATGGCAAGTGGAATTCAGGGGCCGTTGCTCCCTCCCAATCTCAATAACTTTCAGTCGAATGTGCAGTCCTTTGGCAATGTGGGCGCCTTTGGTGGGCACAATGTGTTTCAGGTTCTGGCTAATGTGAATATGCTGCTGAGCAATATTCAGATGCCTCAGCCCTATCAGTCCCGTCCCATCTTCAGTTATCAGTGCCAGCCGGCAGTCGTGACTTATTATGTCCAACAGCCTCCTTATCAACCGCCTGCACTTCAGCAGCGTCAGATTATGCCAATGCCGCCGGCCATCAGTTACTACCCGACTTATCCACCGCTGCCGCCAGCTCCGCCGATTATGAACCGGCCGGTCTATCCCATGCCCAATGCCATGCCGAGGCTGCCGCCGCCATCACAGCAGCTTTCACCGCAATTCTCGCCACAAATCACACAGCCCGCTGTACCGAAGCCTCCAATAATGGGGCAGCAGGGACCAGGGAAACCGCTGCCAATAGCGGCATCACCAAAGCCTGCGCCGAGCCCTGAAGCTCCCAAACCGCAGGAAGCAAAGCCAGCTCCTGAAGGACGTGCTGCTCCACAGCCAACAAAAGAGGTGGCGATTACAGAAGGCGGGATGTATCCGGACCTTTCCGAATATATGACGCCGGAAGCCAAAACGACCTCGGCTCCTCAGGAAAAGGCCCAGCCAGTAGCACCTGCACCACCACAGACCAGCTCTCCACAAGAGGGCACTCAAAAAACATCAGTACCGCCCCAAGCACCATCGTTGGATGGGCTGAATGATTTTATTAATCAAAAGAAGGCGGGTAAAAAGCCGGAGGCAAAGCAGCCAGAATCAGCCCCGCAGCCACAGAGTGGGCAAAAGACATCTGCACCACCCAAAGCACCTTCGCTGGATGGGCTGAATGATTTTATTAATCAAAAGAAGACGGGTAAAAAGCCGGAGGCCAAAAAGCCTGAGCCAACCCTGCAGCTGCAGGGAGGTTCAAAGACATCTGCACCGCCCAAAGCACCATCACTGGATGGTTTGAATGATTTTATTAACCAAAAGAAAGCAGGTAAGAAGCCAACCTTGAAATCTGAGGGGCAGGCTCCTCCTCCGCCGCCTGCACCTGAGATAAAAACGGGTAAGCCAGGCGATATTCCACAGCCACCCCCCATGGAAGACTTCAATGCTTTTGTTTCTAACCGAGGTAAGAACGCGAAGCCAAAAGTTGAGAACGAACCGGTTAAGCAACAGTCACCAAAGCCTCAGGAAAAGGAAGTTAAGAACTCCAGCGGACTGCTGTTCACAGACAGTGATCTTGAGAATGCTAAAACCAAGCTGAAGCCTTCATCTCAGCGTAAGGTGCCACCGAAGGAAGAAAACAAAAATACTTCGCGGGTTGGGCCCCATGGCATCTCGCTAGATGATCTGAAAAAGGGCCAGAAAGCTCTGAAAAAGGCATCGGTCCCCGAGAAAACAGAGAAGACTGAGAATAAAAAAGAGGCGGATACAGGCAGCCCTCTGTGGGATGTGGTGTCAAAGAATATGGAGGCCCGCAGAAGTGCCATGTTTGGCTCGGACAATATTGATGAAAACGGCAATATCATCGATGAGGGGAATGCTGGTGATGACTCTAAGTGGGATGACTAGCTCCGCTATATAGAGACTAATCTTTTAATAAACATGATTGCAGGGATGCAGGATGGCGTACGGGCCAAATAGTGCCGGAGGCGTACAGGTTACCTCCATTTTCCAGAATGGGAATTTGTCCCATGTACAGATGCAGCCAATGGTTGGGACGTTTGGACAGCACCATGTTCAGGCTCTGCAGCGCCCGCCAACCTACTATATGGCTCAACAGTGGCCGCCTTTCCCGGGGGGCTTTACCCAAACCTCCATGGTGAATCGGAATGTCAGTGTTCATGTGATGACGAACACTTACATGACGCCTCCCAAGCCTGCGGCCTACCCTCGGCAGGCTATGTCACAGCAGACTATGCCTCAGCAAATGCCTTCCTATGGGAACTGGACGCCACAGCCGCCACGGCCTCAGTATCAGCCAACGCAATACTATGCTCCGCAGCCTCAGCAACACTATTCTCAACAGCCCCAGAGCCGCCCCCAGCATCAGCCGGTGAATTATCAGCCTCCTGGTACAATGCCGCAGCAACAGCATCGGATGCCTACGCCTCCTCCGCAGACCGTTCCTACAAAGCCTGCTCCTACAAAAGCTGCGCCTCAAACTGCACCAAAGCCTAACCCTAAGCCGGTTCAGACAAATAATTATCAGGGCTATCCGGCACCTACCCGGACCAAGCCTGCTGTTGCCCCTAAGCCTGTCCGCACCGAGGTGAAGACTCCGGCTCCACAGCCGCAAAACAACGAGAAAACCCAACAGCCAGAGCAGACAAAACTAAAGACGGAATCCGCACCCGTTAAAACAGAGTCTTTTGATTGGCAGAAGCCTGCACCTCCCAAGAACTTCCGTGCGCCAGACGTTGCTCCTGAACCCAAGACGAAGCAGCCAGAGCCGGAAGTGGACCTGGGGTCATTTCCTGATGTTTCCACTGGCGATATTTATGAAACGATACCAGCCAGAGAGACTCAACAAAGCCAGAGCTTGCCTTCCTCTGACCAGCAGGAGGTCGCGGGCCAGAAGAAAAAATCGAAGAAAAAAGGTTTGGGCAGCAGGATCAAACAGGCTTTTACCCGGCGTAAAAACAAGGACTCTGGCCCAAGAGAGTTGGAAAGACGAGCTGCGCAACAGGGACCGAGAATCGAGAATATTTACAGCCCAGCCCCTAAAGGTGAACCGATTTATCAAAACACAGAAGGACGTGATCTGAAGTCTGAGCGGAAGCCGGTTGATCCAAATTACGCAACAGTGCTGAAGCGGGAAGAAAGACCGGAATCACCACTGTATGCAGACCCCAGTTCCCCCGAACTGCCTCCTCGCAGTTACATGCAGGATGACAAGTTTGTTTCGGAGCAGATCTACGATAATGCTCAGCTGAAAAGTAGGCCGGTGGAGCCTGAAATTGTGCAGACATCCGTTCCGGACGAGACTTACGAGCCTGTCGGAACCCCTCCAGTTGAAGAGATGGAAAGCAGTTTTATCGAGAGTGACGGTGATCCGATTTACGATAGCCTCAGATTCTCTTCGGCTGAGCTGGAAAGGCAGCAGCAAGAGTTTGATGCGCAGGTTAAAGGCAAAAAGTCTGTTATTCAGACCTTTACGAAGGCCAGAAAGAGTTACAACGGGAAAGTTGAGAAGCATGTAAAGCTTCTTAAGCAGATGAAAGCCGCTTTTGACAAAGGCGATAGTACTAAGGCCGGGCATCTTATGCAGAAGGCCAGTAATGGTCTTCAAGCTTTATCCAATGCAAATACAGCTATGGCCCTTGCTCAGGCTCAAGCAGGCACTGAACTGCTGGATGAGTTAACCCATGATTTGAGCAATGACACCATTAAAGACTTCCAGGCCCAATCTCAGAGATCAAACCAGCTGCTTGAATCGGTGCAGAGTTATCTCGAAGGCTATCAGCAGCATAGGTTTGTGGACAAGCAAACCCATTCAAAGCTGATGGCGAATGCCGATGCACTGGTTAAGGCTTTTGAGAAACATAAAAACTGACAGGACATCCCATGAGTGATTTAAGGACGAATCAGTCAACCCAGAGTGCTTCCCTGTGGGATAAAGCGATCAGCTTTTTTAAGGGTGAAGATATTGATAACAGCAAGCCTTCAGCGGTTGAAGGCAAGAGCTATCTCTCCAAATCTGGGAGTACAGCGCAGGGCACCAGACTGAGTGAGCGTAATATTCGTCGCCTCGATCAGCCGGCAGAGAAACCTTCCCCTGAAATGTATCAGGAAGCCATGGATGTGATTAGCCTTCGCGGTGCTATTCATGAGGCCAAAGACCAGCAGAAACTGGATGCTTTGCGTAATCAGATTAATAACGACCCCATGATCGACGGCCCCAACCGATCCTCCCTGAACCAGGCTATCGATAAGCGCGCCGAGAGTCTTATCAAAGCTCATTAGCCCTGCTCTGTTCAATCCTGCCAACCGGCTATATGCTGATGGCATCAATAAAGAGGGGTTGAGCAGAGCGATGTCACAAGAAAATACACCTAAAAAAGTTGCTGTTATCCTGTCTGGCTGTGGTGTCTATGACGGCTCCGAAATTTATGAAACGGTGCTGACCCTGCTGCGTCTTGACCAGAACGGCGCGACCTATCAGTGCTACGCTCCCGATGCTAACCAGCACCATGTGGTGAATCATATTACCGGTGAAGAGATGGCAGATACCCGTAATATGCTGGTGGAGGCTGCCCGCCTTGCCCGTGGTGATATCCGGGTTCTTAGTGATCTTGATAGTGCCAAATATGATGCACTGATTATTCCGGGTGGATTTGGGGCCGCTAAGAATCTGTGTGACTTTGCTTTCAAGGGCAAGGATGTGGAAGTACGTGCTGATGTGAAAGCTGCAGTGCAGAGCTTTAAGACTGATGGAAAGCCGGTTGGGCTGATGTGTATTGCGCCGGTGATGTCAGCGCATCTGTTTGGCGAGGGTGTTCAGTGCACTATCGGTAATGATGCCGATACGGCAGCAGCTGTATCCGCAACAGGCGCCGAGCACCAGGAGTGCCCGGTGCACGATATTATTGTGGATAGCTCCAACAAGCTGGTAACCACACCCGCCTATATGCTGGCCGGTTCAATCAGCGAAGCCGCCAGCGGTATCTTCAAGCTGGTGGATACCGTGCTTGGATTGACTGACTGATTTTGTTCTCTGCTCTGTATTGATGATCAATCAATGCAGAGCGTTCCCTCTACCACGCCGTTGGTCACCATCGTGTTGCAGCCGAAGCGATGGGTCGATGACATACATTGCCCCACAACCTTTGTGCCCGGTTCCACATGTTCCTCCACAATACAGCCGACCTGACACTCGCTGCTATCGGTACACGCCTTGCCGGCATCCGCAGTCGGCAGCACACAGGCAAAGGCTTGCAGTCTTCCCACTTTTCTCCAGGTTCCACTTTCCGCTTCGCAGGCCTGTTGGGTTTTGATGCTGTAGGCTCTGTCTGACAAAGACAGGGATGGATCAATCTCTGAAACAGTAGGCGACTGAGTTGTGCAGGCGGCCAGAAGAGTAGAGAAAGCAGCGATGGCTGCGATTTTCAGGGTGTTATTCATTGCGTTGTCTTGCGGTATCTGCGAGCTGAACGGGTTGTAGAACCATTCTATCCACAACACGGCCAGCAAAACAAAAAAGGGCCCTTGCGGGCCCAAACATGCAGTGCATGGTTACTGAAAGGCGGTTAGTAGCCTTTCAGTGAATCGATGTAATCTAGCCGCTATGTACGGGACCATACATAGCGGGATGGTATTAAAGGTGTGTTCCCTGATATAAATCAGGTTGTGGCAGTTAAACAAATAGTAGATTCATTGGATACACAGCTAAAGGAATTAGCCTTGTAGCAGTCCTGAAGCAAAAAAATTCAATCTAAGCCTTTGTTTGACAGAGGTTGAAGTTTGGTAAGTATGGAAAGAAGAATAATAGCTGTATTAGCAAACTCGGTTAAAAATCACGCACATTGTGTGGCGGGAAAGTGTATAAGGACAGGGGTGTGGATAAGGCCGGTATCCACACCTACGGGCGGAGGGTTAAATGATCAGCAGATACGTTATACGAATAAATATGGCTCTTACTCTGTAAAAGTTTTGCAGAAAATCGAGATGGAGTTTTCCGCTCATGCCCCATTAATTAATCAGCCAGAAAATTTCTTGATAAGTCATGTTCCTTGGCTGCAAAGATATAAGATTGATCCTTCTGAAATAGGCCAGTATCTGGACTATCCCTACAGTCTCTGGGGCGAGGGCGATAATGTTATTTTTGATTTTATTGCTAAGGGAGAGATAAAAATTGAACAATCCCTTCAGCTTGTGAGGGTGGACGGACTTCGGTTTTATCTCAATGCTAACAATAAAAGAAGAGCTTCATTTTTTTACAACAATATTCACTATGATCTAGCCGTTACGGATCCATTTTTTCATGAATACATCAATGGTGCCAAATCTCCAAATGGTATTCTTTGTATAAGTCTTGCTGGTGCTTGGGAAGGTCGGTGCTACAAGATTGTCGCTACAATATTTTAAGGTCTCTATGGATATTTATACGATTGGATTCACTCAAAAAAAAGCTGAAAAATTCTTTGGCTTCTTACGTACTCATGACATTAAAACTTTAGTTGATGTCAGGTTGAATAATGTTTCTCAGCTGTCAGGCTTTGCTAAGCGAGACGATCTTGCATTCTTTTTGAGAGAGCTATGTAATATTGACTATGAACATTTGCCAGAGTTAGCGCCCACTAAAAATATATTAAACGCCTACAAAAAAAAGGAGATATCTTGGCAGACTTATGAAGATAAATTTCTTAATTTAATGGCACAGAGAAATATTGAAAAAAGTGTAGCTCCTCAGCTTCTGGATAATGGTTGCTTGCTGTGTAGTGAGCATGAACCTCACTTTTGCCATAGAAGGCTCGTGGTAGAATATTTAAATGAAACGTCTGATCTTCAACTGTTTGTAAAGCACCTGTATTAGTATGAATGATGTATTAATTCTTTATCCCGCTGAGTTTCAGTGCTTCTCAAAGTTTGAGCGAAAAGTTCTGAAAATACTGTCGAATCTGCAGTTATTCCGGATATCTACTCTCTCGGATCATAATGGTTTTATTGCTCGACTGTGTCGAGAGTCTTTGACTCATGTGTCATACGCACAGCATGAGGTGGTTCCTTACAGTGAGGTAACTCACGCCATTATCTTTGATGATGGAGAGGAGTTTACGGAGGCGCAGGTACAGCTGAAGGAACAGGGTACACCATTTCGTATTATCCCTATTCAAATTACACGGGTTATCAACATCAAAAGGGAACAAGAGTACCAAGGTCTAAAAAGCACACCCAAATACGAATATATTGGACGTGGTGCAAAGTGGGGTAATCCTCACTCAATGTTTGAGGGGGGAGATGATAGAGAAGAGGTCATAAGAAAGTACGAGTATGATTTTCAATACGATAAATTCCCGCATCTAAAAAAAGACGATGTTTACGAACTCGCAGGTAAGCGCTTAGGGTGCTTTTGCAAGCCGGCCAGCTGCCATGGTGATGTGCTTGCAAAATACTTAAATAGTTGGGATGACGGTAAATAAGGATATTTAATTTATAACCCCAAAAAAGGGCCCTTGCGGGCCCAAACATGCAGTGCATGGTTACTGAAAGGCGGTTAGTAGCCTTTCAGTGAATCGATGTACTCAGGCAGCCACAGTGAGATCTCGGGAACATAGGTAATTAGTCCCAGGAAGATCAGCAACAGGCTCAGCCATGGCAGACAGGCTTTGATAACCCAGCCCATACTCTGTCCGGTTATCCCCGCCGTCACGAAGAGATTGAGTCCGACCGGCGGCGTCAGCATTCCTATCTCCATATTTACCACCATAATGATGCCGAGATGGATAGGATCGATACCCAGCTGTACGGCTATCGGGAACAGGATTGGCGCCATAATCAGCAGGATGGCTGAAGGCTCCATAAAGTTACCCGCCAGCAACAGCAACAGGTTTACGACAATCAAGAATGCCCAGGGTGGCAGCCCCATACCAACAATGCTTTCAGCGATAGCGTGAGGAATGCGTTCGGTAGTAAGTACATGGGCGAACAGGAAGGCGTTGGCAATAATAAACAACAGCATCAAACTGGTTTTGACCGCATCGCCAATAACCTTGTTCACTTCTTTATCTGTGGCAGAGCGGGGCAGTGCCAGAACCATCATGAACAGGTTACGGAAACCGGAACCGATAAGGGATTCACCCTCTTTGCGCCAGGCGACACCTTTCAACGGGCCGATATCCCGATAACCCAGCACGGCAATCAACCAGGCATAGATCGCAGCCACTGCCGCAGCTTCGGTTGGGCTGGCAATACCGCCATAGATAGAACCCAGTACGATCACGATCAGCATCAGGCCGCCCATGGCCTTAGCACCGGTGCCCATAAGGTGACCAACGCCTGGGAAAGGCTGGGATGGCAGGCCTTTAATGCGGGCAGCAATGTAGATGGCGATCATCAGGATACCGCCCATCATCAGACCCGGAATCATACCGGCCATAAACATCCGGGCAGCGGAGACTTCCGTGGCGGATGCATAAACCAGCATCACAATAGACGGCGGAATCAAAATACCCAGCGTACCTGCATTGGCGATAACACCGGCAGCAAACGACTGCGGATAGCCGGAGCGCACCATACCGGCAATAACAATACTGCCGATGGCCGCAACTGTGGCTGGAGAGGAGCCAGATACGGCGGCAAACAACATACAGGCCATAACCGATGCCATCGCAAGACCACCACGGATATGGCCGACACAGGCAATAGCAAAATCAATCAGACGTCGTGCAACACCACCGGTAGAAAGAAATGCAGACGACAGAATAAAGAAAGGAATCGCCAGCAAAGTGTAATGTTCAGAGGTCGCCTCGAACATTTTCAGGGCAACGGAGGCCAGCGAGTCATTGGAGCAGGCCAGTATGGTGACAATACTCGATAGACCCAAAGCAATCGCAATCGGCATGCCAATGAACATGCACAGGAACAGCAGGATAAACAGAGTTGCAGTAGCCATTAGCGCGCACCTCCGTTATTCATGCCAATCTCTTCATTAATTTCATCAGCCAGTTTCATACTTTCCTTGGCTTCATCGGCATGGTTGAAGCCATCGGCTTCCCCGGTAATCAATTGTTTCAACAGAACCAGCAGGCGAACGGCAAGCAGGGAAAAGCCAATCACGAGAATGGAGAGGGCTATCCATTTCGGGAAGGGCAGATCTTCCATCTCAATGCCGATCATTTTTATTTTGCTGACATAGATCCAGCCGCCATAAACAAACAGGCCGGAGTAAACCAGTCCCATCAGTACGGCGATAATGCCGGCAATACGACGAGGGAAGTCTGGAAGGAGTTTGACGAAGGCATCAACCCCGATATGAGCACCGGAGCGGATACCCCAGGAGGCACCAAACAGAACAAACCAGGCTGCCATATAGAGTGTGGCTTCCTGTGCCCACAGCAGGCCTGTGTCAAAGCCAAAACGAAGAACGGTTTCGGTAAAAACCAGTAAAGTTATGGCAACCAGAAGCAAGCGTAATATTGCTTCCTCCAGCCAGTGCAGGGAGTGAAGAAGGCGCGACAGCATGGATAGACCTTTCTTGTTCTTATGGTAATTGCGGCATCAGGGTATGGATTGATGTTGCCAAAGGCCATGGATGGCCTGAGAGCTTCGCAGGGCAGGATAGCCCTGTCGAAGCGGGCATAAATAATCCATACCCTGATGCCTTGGTAGCACGATAAATCGTTACTTCTGGTTTGCAGCCAGAGCCGCGTCGATCAGGTCTTTGCCGATCTCGTCTTCAAACTGCTTCCAGACAGGCTTCATGGCTTCAACCCACTGCTGACGCTCTGCATCGGTCATGGCGATAACCTTGCTGCGGCCAGAGTCGATGATGGCCTGACGGTCAGCCTTGGTCTTCTCGGCAGCGACTTCGTTACCGTAGGCGATAGCCTCTTTCAGAGACTTCTCAACAACCGGACGGATGTCGTCTGGCAGTCCCATCCAGAACTCTTTGGAGGTTACAACCATGTAGTCCAGCAGACCGTGGTTGGATTCGGTGATGTAAGGCTGAACTTCATGGAACTTCTTGGAGTAGATGTTGGACCATGGGTTTTCGGTGCCGTCTACAGCTTTGGTCTGCAGTAGAGTGAATACTTCAGAGAACGGCTTCTTCAGCGGGATGCCGCCAACCTGTTCAAACTGGGCGGCCAGAATGTCGGAAGTCTGGATACGGAACTTCTTGCCCTTGGCATCGGCTGGGGCTTTCAGAGGATCGTAGGCGGACAACTGCTTCATACCGTTATGGATATAACCGATACCCATCAGACCTTTGCGCTCAACAGACTTGAGCAGGCCCTGGCCGACTTCGCTCTGCTGGAAACGCTCAACGGCTTCCATATCTTCAAACAGGAATGGCAGATCGAAAACCTGCAGCTGCTTGGTGTACTTCTGGAACTTGGAGAGAGAAGGTGCAGCCAGCTGTACATCGCCCAGCAGCATGGCTTCCAGAACCTTGTTATCACCGAACAGCTGGGAGTTTGGGTAAACCTTGACGTCTACTTTGCCCGGCAGGCGTTCTTCAACCAGCTTTTCAAAGCGGATGGCCATTTTGCCTTTTGGGGTGTTTTCCGCCACAACGTGAGCGAACTTGATTTCGATAGGAGCAGCGTTAACAACAGGTGCGGCGAGAGCGGTGCAGGCTACGGCAGAGGCCAGCAGGGTTTTGATCATTTTCATGGTTTGGCTCTTATTGTTTTATTGGCTGTGATTTTTGTTTTGTCGGTAGTGATAAGAGCAAGAGCTTTGCCAATTTGCTGTTTTCTATGTTTAGTCTTTTAAAAACAATGGGTTATCTTTTTTTTGTTAAGGGCTGACATGATTTGAAATGGGTGGATAGCCACCCATTCTCTGTTTTTGTGTGTAGAGTAAACCACCCATTTTGTATGTTTGGTGATGGCTAAGCCGGAACCAACCAGGCTGTTGCCTTGAAACGAGACATTATCCAGACCAGTAACAAAGTCAGAGTGGTAACAATACCTGCCATCAAGGGAATGGTGAGCAGAGCAGGTTCAGGGGCAAAGTTCAGCTGACGAATCGGCCATAGAACAACAGGATGCAGCAGGTACAAGCCAAGGCTATAGCGACCAATAAAGCGCACCAGCGTCTTCCATCGTCCGGTAACCGCTGAGCCGTAATAATAAGCCAGCATAAATACCGTTGCGGCCACGACAGCGGTATTGAGTGTTTTGTAAGACGTCAGGCGTCCGGTGGTGTATTGCCCGGTGATATTGGACTGTTCCCAAATACCATAAACGCTTGAGAGCAAAGCCATTCCAGCCGCAAAGACGAGAGCCGTTCTGTATTCCTGTGCTATTGGCAATCGAATCAATGCATAACCGAGTACCAGATAACCGCCGTACATAACCGCATCGATCATCCAGGCAGATTTCACTCTCAGCAAATACAGCAAGGTCAGCGTCAGCCAGCCAAGAACCAGCATACGTAACTGGTCATCGCTTAGCTTCTGCACCCAGGGTGTCAGGAACGGTATCAGCAGATAGAGCGGGATAAAGTAGTAATAGAAACCAAGGTGATACCAGGTGGCTTTGCTCGGCAGATTTTCCAGCAAAGGCCATACCGGAGCGAAGTCATACGTCAGTTCTGTTCCATGCAATGTTGCACCGGCAAGGAAAGCGTAAAAGATCGACCAAATCAGAAAAGGAATCAAAACCTTGCTGACTCTGCGGGCCAGAAAATAGCGAAGATTGAACGGGCGGGTATCAGACAGCATCAGTGCACCGGTGATCATAATAAAGATCGGTACAGCCCATCGGCTGGCAACATTGAGACTGACGGCTGATAGCCAGTCGAAGGCTGGGATGACATCCAGAAGATCCCGGTAAGGACCGAGAACATGGATGATCACTACTGCGATGGCTGCAACAGCTCGCAGCAGCTCAATATAAAAGTAATCTGGACGGGTAGGCGTTGACTGACTCATGACATCCGGGCAACCACTCCAAGTTATAAACCGGAAGTTTACGGTCTTTGGAGTGGGCCCAGAATAGAGGTTTTTAGTATTTCTGCATTACTGCTGAAGCGAGCTTAGAACAGCTCGAAGCAGATTTGCTGGTCACGTTCCATGGCTTCCAGCTTCAGGGTGATGTCTTCAGAAGACAGACCACGTTCCGCCAGTGCCTGACGTGCCTGTCCAAGAATGGCATCACGCAGATCCTTACGACCACAAACGTACAGCTTGGCATTTCTGTCCAGAAGCCATTCAGCCAGACGCTCACGCTGCTGACCGAGTACATCCTGTACATAGACCTTGGCTTCGCTGTCACGGGAGAAGGCTGTCTCAAGGTGAGTCAGCTGGCCCTGTTCCAGCATGGCTTCCAGTTCATCCTGGTAATAGAAGTCAGCGGATGACTTGCGGTTACCAAACAGCAGCCAGTTCTCACCGGTGTGCTTACGATGCAGACGCTCCTGCAGCAGACACATCATTGGTGCGATACCGGCACCGGTCGCTACCATGATCATTGGATCTTCGGTTGCTGGTAGAGTCAGACCGCCACCGGCTTTCCACTGTGCTTTCAGCTGTGTGCCTGGCTCCAGATCGGAAGTCAGATAACGGGAGCAGGCGCCGTAAACCGTTTGACCATCCTGTTGATAGGACAGCAGGCCAACACACAGTTCGACATGGTTCTCACGAACGGAAGGACCGGACGAAATAGAGTAGAGACGCTCACGGTTATCACCCGGCGGAATCAGACCTAGCAGGTCACCAGCCTGATACTGGAATGCTGTCTCTTCGTGAATCTTGAACAGCAGGCGGTAGGCAATGTTACCTTCGCCAGTTTCGCCACACTCTTTACCCAGCTGCTTACGCTCAACCAGTTCGAGAGTGAGCTCTTTGGAAGTCTCTTCAATAGTAGCTGCGGCGCTGTTGATAGACAGCTTATCCTGCAGCCAGACCTGCATAGGCTCTACCGGATTGCCATCCACCAGAACCAGATCTTCCTCAAAGGATGCGCCCTGGTTAATCAGCTCCTTGTGGAACAGATGGCCGGCTTCACAGAACTTGGCATAGGCTTTGTCGCCAAGGGCAAACAGAGCGACCCTGGCATTCAGGGTTGGCAGTTGTTGCAGCTGGTCGTAGAACGCTACACCGTTGTCGGGTATTTCACCTTCACCACAGGTGCTCACCAGCATCAGAACCTGTTTGAAACGCTCCAGATCGGTTGGTTTCAAGTCAGCCAGAGAGCTGACTGATGCAGTCATCCCCTGAGAACGGATAATATTACCGGCCTGTTCAGCCAGATTCTTCGCGGTTCCGGTCTGGCTGGCGTAGCAGACCAGGATATCCCCTTCCTCATAAACCGGCCGGAACAGCAGGTTCATCAGAAAAAATTTCAGACGATCCATGTTTTACAGCCATCCCGACAGAGAGTTGATAAGGAACAGAGCGATAAAGCCTGTGGCAATCAGCATCAACAGGGTGGAGAGTGTGGTTCCAACCTTGGTCAGCTTGTTGTTAGAGCTGGTATTAGCCATTACTTCTTCCCGCCCTTGCACTGATAAACGACGCTGTTACGGATAGCAACCAGACGGTTCAGAGCCTCACCGGCCGGACACAGGTAACGGCAGAACATATTGGCAATAAAGAATGAACCGATAACGGTGGCCGGCATGATGTACCACTGCAGGCCTTCACCCTGCAGGGAGAAGATCATACCGAAAGGTTCGTAGGCACCAGCGGTCGGGTTGGCAGTCAGCAGACCGATAAACAGACCGGCCCAGAGACCAACCTTGGCCAGGGTGCGACCATAACGACGTACCATCGGATGCATCGGCAGGTTGATGTTGCCGACTTTGTTCAGCAGGAACTGCACGGCATGGAACGGGCAAATGTTACCGCAGTAGATATTCCGACCCAGAACAATAATGCCGCCAAAGACAGCACCCAGCAGAAGCCATAGACCCGGGTTTTCAGCGAGGCTTGGGACAAAGCCCATGATCAAGGCAGAGAAATTGGCGACACTGATCATCTGGTTAGCCATAAAGCCCAGCACTACAAGGCTGGACAGGGTGATACCGGTTTTCAGCCACTTGTTGTTGAGCTTGATGTTGATCAGTACCAGAGCAATCAGCAGGGCGAGAAGGCCATGGTTGAGGTTCAGATCCATCTCTTCGGTCAGTTCAACAGGGTCTTTGCCAAACTGTTCCGCAGCCAGATAGTGAGAAGCCATGACGTTGGCTTTCATAATCGCGTTGGAGCTGAGGGTGGCGCCGCTGACAATGTCGTAGTCTTTGCCGGGAACCGGAGTGATGTCAGCAGGCTTGCTTTCAAACTGGCGGGAGAAGGCTGCGTTACGCAGTTTCTGAATATACGCAGGCGTATCTTTGTGGGCGAGGATATCCAGCTTCTTGATGGTGCCATCCTGGTCAACAGTTGTTGCCAGAGTCAGTGGGCCGCCATAGCTGTTCTGGGTAGAGAGTGTGACCCAGTAATTCTGTTCACCGTCCTTGACCGACCAGGTCTGATCGAACTGTTTGGACTTTTCGATCTGTGCTTTTGGATACAGCGCCTGTATATCCTGTTCCCAGCCTGGTTCGTTCAGAGCTTTGCCAACAAAATAAGCGCCAATAAGACTTAATATGGCCAGTAACCGAAACAGCTTGCCAAGGTCGAACTCCCACCGTATTGGCTGCTGAACCGTGTTTTTGGCGCAGGATGATGTACAACCCTGACAGCTCACACGTATAACCTTTTCAGAAATTTAAAATAATAAAAGCATTCCGCCATCAACTTGACGGAATGCCTATGTTCAATGATTAGGAGTCAGATAGGGAATGGAGGGGAATACGTACTGCTTTGCGAGCTAAACGTACCTCTTCGCTATAACGACTGCGAATGGCCGGGTCTTGTACGACCAGTGTCTCATAGAGTTCCATGGCTTCGGCAAATTGCTGGTTGCGGTGCAGAGCCAGGAACAGCATTTCCATGGTTTCCATACGGTTTGGTGACACCCGGTCGGACTGGTTGAAAGCCTCTACGGCTTCTGCCGGCTTTTCCAGTTCCAGATAGCAGACACCCAGATAGTGCTGAGCCATCCAGAAGCTGCTGTGATCCTGTGGGATCACAGCAAAGTCTTCGATGGCCTGTTGCAGATCGCCAGACTCGAAGCGGGCCAGTCCACGGCCAAGGTGCGCATTACCTTCAGCAGGAGCCAGCTCCAGCGCCTTGGAGAACCAGGCAATGGACTGTTCCATATTATTCAGGGCCAGCGCGCACTTGCCAGCATTGAGGTAACCGGCGGGAACCTCAGGAGCAAGGCTGATAACTTGCTCAAAAGCCTCCCGCGCCTGTTCCATGTCCCCTTTCTGGAACAGACAGATACCACGGTTATAGTGGGCACCCGGAAACTCGGGTTGCTGCTGACAAACCTGGTCAAACATCATCAATGCCTGAGCCTGGTCGCCTTCCGCCAGGAACTGTGTACCCTGATGAAACAGCTGTTCTGTCGTGTTCTGCTGAACCTGTGCATCCAGCGTGGCTGATCCGCTCACTGTTAAATCCTGTGTTACTTCATTTGCTGAAAGGCTAAACGACCGCCCAGCGTGGTAATGACCAGGCCTGGCAGGAAGATAACCATCAGCCCCATACTGCCTGCCTGTGGTTCGCCTTCCAATACAGAACTTACGCACCATGCGATGGCCGCAATGATGGTCACCAGACCGATACCCAGAACAGACAGGCTGTTCATGCGCACTGGGTGATTCATTTTCAGCCAGATCAGACCGCCAACAGAGAGTGTGGTCAGCACACCCAGCATGAAGAACAGGACTTCAATACCGGTAAAAATTCCCAGAAACATAATCTTCTCCTTATCAGGCCCGGCCGTCGTACATTCTGTTCTTAGGACTCCAGAACTTGTCTACGGCCTTCGTGTTGAAGGTGTCGCCGAAGCCAAACCAGATATCCATCTCACGCATAAAGGTGTGCAGAGGTCCCGGCATAATAGAGTTCATCTTCTCGATCATGCGGTGCTGCCAGAAGTCCGGCTTGTTGTAAGGACAGGAAGTAATACAGGTTGCACAGTCGGTGCCACTTTCATGCCAGTAGTCACGGCACTTGCGGGCATCGGCGTACCACTTTTCAATACCCGGGTTATGGAAGTGCTGGAAACCACCTTCCGGTGCATCGAAGGTTGGCTTTTCATCACGACTCAGAGCCTTGGACGGGCAGGCATCGGAGCAGCGCTGGCAGCGTTCACAGAAAGACTTCACACCAAAGGTTTTGGCTTTGTCGTATTCAAAGAAGTCGAGGTCGGTATAGACCTTGGCCAGACGAACACGAGGGCCGTACTTGTAAGTCACCAGCAGGCCCATGCGGGAAGATTCACCCAGACCGGCGGAGATAGCATAAGGAACGCTCAGACCGAGGTCGTTACCACAGGCAACAGCGTTGTGTCCCATACCACGGATAAACTCGGCCAGCATACCGGCCGTGTGTTGCATACGGGCATAGCCGACAGCTGTCGCTGCACTGGAGACCTGAGTAGGGCCGGCTGACAGACTCTCGTAGTCCATCTCAAAGGCCATCACGATCACGCTCTTGGGCTTGAACGGAAAGTCATCCCAGGTCAGGTTCTCACCAGTGATGAAGTCATGGTGAGCGGAGTAGTCCCAGCGCCAGTCCTGACGGGTTATACCCACAAGGTCAGCACCGTACAGACGGGCGGCACGCTTCACGACATCAGAAGCCAGCTGACGGGACTCAAACTGATAAGGTTCACCTTGTGGTTTGAAGTGCCAGCCGTACTCACCCTGGTTCGGCTGACAGTACATGGAGAAGCCGGTGTTGCGGCGCTTAACACTCCATGGTGCAGCATTCATGGCGCTTTCAAAGCGGCGGAAGCCAGGCTGGGTGGTATCAATTTCAATACCGGTTGGCTTGGATTGGCCGTACTTGGCCATGTTCCGGCGATGGTTCTGAACAAACTCGTTGTTTTCAGAGTGGAACTGCTTGTAGTCAGGCTTAACCGGGTATGGAAAATCATCATGCTCAATAACCGGGAAGCTGGCAGACTCTGTGCCGGTCTCAGCGGCAGCAACGTTTGCGCTTAATGCTTGCCCTGCCAGCAGCATGGAACCACTGGCTACCCCGAACTTCAACAGACCACGACGGCTGAGGCCGACAGGTGCCTGATCGGTATTCTCCGCAGACATACTCATCACCCAATATGCGTATAAATTAACCTGGGTGTGGATTTTCAGGGAATGAGGGGTAAATAGAGACTAGGAATTTTTATAGTTTACCGAACCTTCACAAAACCTTGAGGGATGTAGGGTTTTTAGGACGGAATCACTCCCAGTCTATATGCCTGACTGACCAGATGGGTGCGGTTTTTGGCTTCCAGTTTGATCCGCAAATTATTAAGGTGATAGTCAACGCCCTTTTCCGTCAGGTTAATTTTATTGGCAATCGCTTTGGTCGAGTATCCTTCAGCCAACAGTTCAATAATCCGGCGTGCCTGAGGATGCATGTGCAGTTCCTGACTGTTCAGCGGTTTGAGCTGCTCGGCATATTGATCCATCAATTCAAGATACAAATGTCGTATCTCTTTGCTGAAAAAATACTTCTCTTTGCGCAGCCAGGGTTCCAGCTCACTGTTGTGCATGACACTGTGGAGCACGATACGCAGTTTCCAATCGTGCAGGGATTCGTTGGCGTCGCTGTGGCAGACCGGAACGATGAGTGTCGTTTTTAGGCCACGGCCAAAATAAAAATCCTGGCAGCCAGAAGGTGCGGTATCAAAGTCATACAAAAAGCTTTGTTGGGTTTGAAATGACCGATGATAATTCGCATCGGAGGATGCAAAGGTCTGCAGGTATTCCGCCCCAAAGGAACCAATGCTGTTTTGGTAGTTCTTATCAATAAACTTTAAACGCAACTTGTTGCCGAGAGTGTTCTCGAGTTCATTTGGCAACAAAGAGCCGGTATTTAGCTGCTCCGGGATACCCATGATCTTCACGGCTACCAGACCGGCCTGCTCCATTCGGGACAGGAAGTAATCAAGGAGTGATTCCGGGGATTCAGGCCGCAGGCCTGGCTCAATAAACGCCAGTTCATTACATGAGGATGATGTCACGCGTTAAACCTGATGGAGGTGGCCTTATAGGATTAGGTGCTGCTGTTGAATCATTTCCAGGCGGTTAGATGCAGCAATACCCCTATGTTAAACAGAGTTGATTGCTGCGATTTTGATGCAGGTCAGAAACGTGTCCTCCTCGCTGGTGCTGGGTCAAGGACTCTTAAACTGTTCTTTTTCCAAACCGTACTTTTTCATTTTTTCATACAGGGTTTTGCGGGCCACACCGAGATCGACCAGCGAGTCTTTGATCTTACCATGGCGCTCTTTCAGTGTTTGCTCAATTACCATGCGCTCAAACTGCTCTACCCGTTCCTGCAATGAGTTGCGGGATTGAATTTCCCTCTCAGTATCATCCGGCCGAAACTCGAAGTTCTGCATACATCCGGTAATAACGTGCCTTTCTGCCGTATTGCGCAGTTCCCGAACGTTACCCGGCCAGTGATGTTGCAGCAGGGAATCAACAAAATGAGGTTCCGGCGGTTGGTAGGTGCGTTGATAGCGCGCAGCCGCAATTAAGGCGAAGTGTTCAAACAGCAGTGGTACATCGCTGATACGTTCCCGTAGTGGTGGAATAGGCAGAGTCACCAGGTTCAAACGGTAATAGAGATCCTGGCGGAACTCGCCCTTGTCGGCCAGGGCCAGAAGGTCGGTTTTGGTGGCGGCAACAATGCGGATATCCAGAGGAACCAGACTGTTAGTTCCCAAAGGTTCAACAGCTCGCTCTTCCAGCACCCGCAGAATTTTAACCTGCAGGGATAAAGGCATGCTCTCGATCTCATCGAGGAACAGCGTACCTTTATTGGCATGTTCAAACTTTCCGACCCGTTTCTTCTCCGCGCCGGTAAAGGCGCCGGCCGCATGACCAAACAGTTCGGATTCAATCAGGTTCTCGGGTACAGCACCGCAGTTAATCGCCACAAACGGATGGTTGCGGC
This sequence comes from Parendozoicomonas haliclonae, assembly GCF_900174585.1. Classification (GTDB taxonomy): domain Bacteria; phylum Pseudomonadota; class Gammaproteobacteria; order Pseudomonadales; family Endozoicomonadaceae; genus Sansalvadorimonas; species Sansalvadorimonas haliclonae. The sequence goes on from NZ_FWPT01000006.1 coordinate 119,543, forward strand.
GTGTGCTTTGCTCATGCAGATAGCGGGCAACCAGTTCCTTACCGGTTCCGGTTTCACCATGAATCAGAATATCTGCCGGTGTATCAATCACCTGATGAATCTGGTTACGCAGACGACGAATGCCAGGCGTATTGCCAAGAATGCGGGGGCCGGGAGCGGATTGGGCTTCCAGCTCCAGACGCAGCTCACGATTCTCCTGTATCAGACGTCGCCGTTCCAAAGCCCTCTGCACGACGGAGATCAGATGCTTATTGGTGAAAGGCTTCTCAATAAAATCATGGGCACCTTCCCGCATAGCATTTACGGCGGTGGAAATATCCCCGTGGCCGGTTATCAGAATGACTGGAATATCCGGATCTATCTGGTGGGCCTGTTCCATCAACTCCAGACCATCCATGGGCGACATATTGATATCGGTGACAATCACCCCGGGGAAGTCCCGCTCCACATGTTCAAGAGCTAACGTGGCACCGGAAAAACACTGGCTGTGAATATCCGCCAGTTCAAAGGTCTGGGACAGACTGTTAAGAATGGCTTTGTCATCATCCACGACGATGACATGCTGGCCGAATCCCGAGTCAGTGCGTGAAGTGTTGGCATTATTCGGCATAGCACGGCTGCTCTGTTATTTGTTTCTGATGCCCAGTGTTGGTGTTGTTAGTCAGGGGCAGATGTACGGTAAAGCATGTACCGCTGTTATTTGTTTCACCGGTTGGACGGGCGGTAATAGTGCCATCCAGAGACTGAATAATATGGCGGGTAATGGATAACCCCAACCCTAAACCCTGATCAACAGTTCGTGTGGTGTAGAAGGGTTCAAAGATATTCTCAGGATCGTCATCTGGCAGGCCATGACCATTATCAATCACCCTTAATTCGAGATGTTGGTCGGAGCCGGTAAGCTGGATCAGGATTTCCGGTGACGGTTCTTCCCGAACAGCCTGAATCGCATTGGTGATCAGGTTCACGATTACCTGCTCCAGCCGAACCATATCACCCCGTACAAACAGGTTCGGGGTGTCAGAAATCTCCTGTACAAGAGCAACACCACTGCTTTTGAGGGAAGGCGCAAGGATTTTCAGGGAAGCTTGAATGGCTTCCGGCAGGCTGGTGATCTGATGGGTGTCATCGCTCTTTCTGGCAAAGGCCTTCAGCTGATGCACGATACTGCTCATGTGATCGGTCAGGTGTAGTATTTCATGCAGATTACTCTGAGCTGTTTCCTGCTTTCCTCTTTCAAGGAAGGCAATGGCATTTTCGGTATAGCTGCGAATCGCCGTAAGAGGCTGGTTCAGCTCATGGTTGATACCTGCTGACATCTGCCCCAGCACAGCCAGCTTGGCTGTCTGCACCAGTTGATGATTGGCGGCGCTGAGTTCTCGGGTGCGTTGCTGAACCTTGGTATTCAAAGTGTCACGGGCTTTTTGCAACGCCTTGAAACGGCGCCTGCGTTCACGCCAGTACAGCCAGCCGAACAGGGCCAGAATCAGAAAGCCTGCAGTAATCAGGATACTGACCAGCATGGTGGAATAGACAGAAGTCGTGCGGATAAACAGATACAGTTTCCAGTCGGCATCAGCCATGGACACCCGCTGCACCAGGAACTGCTCCGGAATCTGGCCGGGGATGCCGACCCTGCGAATCTCACTGTTGGTGCCTCCAAGGCTGTAAGGCTGAGATTGTTCCAGAAAATTCAGCAGCGGCAGGGTTCTATTGTCGTAGCGTCGTTCATTTTCCAGCTGCTTCTGCTGCTGTAGGCTAAGAGGTTGTAAGGTATGAAAGCGCCACTGCGCACGGGTACTTATAAACACGACACCATTGCTGTCGGTCACCACAAAGGCCGCTTCGTGTTGATCCCACGGGCTTTCCCAGGCGACTTCAATACCATCAAGATCCAGTTTAACCACCAGAACCCCGGCGGCTTTACCATTAATATCAATACGACGGGCAAAGTAATAACCACGGGTTTTGGAGGTCGTGCCCAAAGCTGAGTAATAACCTTCACCCTCAGCCATTGCCTGTTGGAAGTAGGGGCGGAAGCTGAAGTTCTTACCGAGAAAGTTAACCGGGGATTTCCAGTTGCTGGCGGCAATGGTATTGCCTTCGGCATCCATCAGATAGATCACCGAGGCATCAGAAGCTCTGGCCATCTGCTCTAAATACAGATCAATGTCGTGTTGATTACTCGGGTTCTGTAAACCATCAACCAGACGGGGGTTGCCGGCAATAATTTCCGGTAGTGGTTGATAACGTTCGAGCAGATATTGAATGGAATTACGGTAACGGAACAGTTCGTTCAGCGCGCTTTGCCGTAACTCCTGATAGCTGATCTGTCGGCCACCCCAGCCTGCCAGCACAATGGTAATAATGGCCAATGCACAGAAGACGATGGGCAGTTTTGTTTTATTTATCATGGCTCCCCCTGCGGCGCATTTTATCAGCGCAGGGAGAACCAGTCACAGGGCAGAGCTATACAAGAAAGCCTTAAAGCGTTTGTTTTGGCACCATGATAAACAGCTGTCCGCCGGCATTCTGATAACCGGCTTTCTCTGCTGCAGCATCACCAGCACCAAAGAAAATATCCGCCCGGACATTGCCACGGATCGCAGAACCGACATCTTGTGCCACCATCGCGCGGGCAAAGGTGGAGTTATCGGCTGTCAGAGTAGTGCTCAGCCAGAGTGGCGTTCCCAAAGGGATAACGCTGTCATCAACAGCTGCACTGTGCTCTGGAATCAGACGAGTACCCTGAGCGCCAATAGGGCCTGGCTTGCCCAGTTCCGAAAAGAAAATAAAGTCCCGGTTGGTGTGCAGCACTTCATCAAGACGATCAGGGTTGTCGTCCAGCCACTGGCGAATGCTCTGCATGGAAACTTTCTCCAGCAGACCGTTGCGCTTGAGATAGCGACCAATGGCAAAGTATTCGTAGCCATTACGGCCGGAGATACGAACCTGAACATCTTCGCCGGTATCCAGCTGAACTGTGCCGGAACCCTGAATTTGCAGGAAGAAACGATCTACCCGATCATCGACCCAGTACAGAACATCATTGTCGTAATCCCCTTTAGCTGCCCGATCGTTGATACCTTCACGATCATCGTAGGGAACCATCCAGCCATTACGCACTTTGGCGGCCAGCATGCGGTTCGGGCGATCTTCATCAATACGCTCAAGCTCGAAGTCCTTGGGATTAAACCGGATAAGGTCGGAAGGCACTTTCAGCAAAGGTGTTGAATAACGCTCAGACTTCTCGCGGCTGCCGTGGAGTAGCGGCGTAAAGTATCCGGTGAACAGGCCTTCATCTGTTGGATTGATCTGGTACACAACGAAGTTGTTCTCGAAGAATGCGGGTAGGGCTGTTGCCTCGATCTGCGGCAGAGCTTTGCAGAGTGGATGCCACTGCTCATAGGTGCCAAACAGCGTATTGTCGTTCACTTCACCACTGCGCTTTGTATAAACCTTGCAGCTTTCCTGAAGTGCTGTACTTAGCCCGGCAGCCTGCTGTTCATTCCAGCCGTTAAAATTCTGGAAACTGGCCGGTACATACAGATCCTGCGGTTTGTCTTTTGTCTGGAACAGGCTGCAGCCGGAGAGTAGCACTGAAAATAAAACAAGCGGTGTGAAAGCTTTCATGCCCAAGTAACCCAAAGTCCGTTTAGACCTAGTGTAAACATCTTGTAGTTTGTTTTATATCGAAAGCGTTTTCGCTGTAAGGTAGATCCAATTGCAGAGCTGTGCCGTATTGGTCAAACAAATCCATTAATAAATAGAGTGTGGGGGAAGAGTGGATGAGCGTATTTGATTTTGATGCTGTCACGATTAAGGGCAAGCCGGTGTCACTGGAGCAGTACCGAGGCAAGGCCCTGCTGATTGTGAATACCGCCAGCAAGTGTGGTTTTACTCCGCAGTACAAAGGTCTAGAGTCCCTCTATCAACAATATAAAGATCAGGGGCTGGAGATTCTGGGCTTTCCCTGTGACCAGTTTGGCCATCAGGAGCCGGGCAGTGACAGTGAGATCACCGAATTCTGTGAGTTGAACTTTGGGGTAACATTTCCACTGTTCAGCAAAATAGACGTTAACGGGAAGAATGCACATCCGCTGTTTACGTTCCTGAAAGAGCAGGCTCCTGGCGTAATGGGTACGACTGGTATCAAATGGAACTTCACAAAGTTCCTGGTTGATCCTGAGGGTAATGTCGTACAACGTTTTGCACCTAAAGATGCACCGGAAAAACTGGCTCAACCTGTAGCTGAGCTTTTGAAATAACGACTGCGCGCGTATAAAAAGAGAGCTGCTCTGTCAGCTCTCATCCCTTCCTTTATTCTTCCTGTTTGTCACTTTCGTACAGAATTTTTGTGAAACCCTTTCTGTGTTTTGGCGAATTCGGGAAGCTGTGCCTAGACTGCTGTCAGTAGTTGAATGCAGGCATGCCATGTTTGTTGATGCGTTCCACCGGAAGTGGGGGCAGTACGCGTGTCTGGATGTTGTGTGAACTCAAGCCAAGAGCCAATGGAACCGGCATTGCTTTTGTCAGATTGAGGTACAACGACGATGTTACGCAGTGCAAAAACAATACTGGCCTCTGTTATCGCAGCAGGTGCGACTATAGGAGGGATGCAGTCTGCATCGGCAGCCTTGCAGGAAGGTGATGCTGCGGTGATGGTGGGTGGCTCGTATATTTACATGAATGAGACGTCATACAAGTTCCGGCCTGATGGTCAGGCAGAATACAACACCAAGGTGAAGCTCAAAAAAGATAAAGATCCATTCACCGCCAGCCTCGATTTTTTGATTATGGCTACTGATGATATTGCGGTGAATGTAGGTACCAGCTGGCCTGCTACAGTAAAGCGTAAGTTAAAGGATCCGGTTGATGGCAATGCAGGGAAATCTCAATATAAGATAATGCCTTTTCATGTTCTTGGTCAGTATTACTTCCTTCCCCCTCAAGAAGAACTGCGGCCTTATGTCGGTTTTGGTCTGCACTATACTCACTTTAGTGACTTCAAATCTGGTAGTGAAAAATGGGATAAAGTCGAGTTCGACAAATCTTATGGGGTTGTCGGTAAGTTGGGGCTTGTATTCAATATTGATGAAGAAAGCTTTATTGATGCCTCTGCCAGTTGGTATTACCTGGAGCCAGACGGCAAGGTTAAGCTGAAGGATCCTGGTGGTAGTGCTACAGGGGACATAAAAGGTAAGTTAAAAGATGCCAAGATGAACCCTTGGATCTTTAACGTAAGCTTTGGTTTCAAGATCTGATATCGATGAGTCGTGAGTGTTTATAAAGAGCCCATTTTCAAGGGCTCTTTCTCTTTGTACAAAACACCCTACGACAACTCCTGTTCAATCAGTCCAATAAGGTGAGTAATGCGTGCGGGTTGGTTGTCCCATTGTCGTTTAGCCAGATAGATTACCTCTTCCACAGGAGTAATCAGGTTGTGGCTGGTAATCAGATGCTGATCTGGAAAAGCCGCCACAGCATGAGCGGGTAAAACGGTAAAACCCAGATTGCGAGCAACGGGCTGCAGGATCATGGCGATCTGATTCGAGAATCCTTTCTGTTCAAACTGTCCGGTTTCATGGAATTCTGGATAGTTGGCTCCCAGCAACAGGCTGGCATGATGCGCTCCATCGGGATGGTCGATATAACCAAGCTTCAGAAGAGACTCCCAACTGATATCGGTAACCTGTGAGCTGGTCACCAGACAGAGTTGCTCGCGAGCAATAGGCACGCAGGTAATACTGGAATGGCTGGACGGACGGGTGATCAGGCCAATATCCAGCTTGCGCTCTTCCAGTGCCTGTTCAATACCCAGGTTGGAAGCAAAGGTGTAATTGATATTCAGTTTTGGATGGCTTTGCTGCCAATCCAGAATTTTGGGGTAGAGCTTCAGGCCAACACTGCCAGGGCTGGCTATACGACAGCGCCCACTAAATGGATCATCCACTTTCAGGGTTGTTTCCAATTCATTCAACTGCAGCAGAGTTTGTCTTCCCTGCTTGTAAACAGACTCACCCGTCTCTGTGAGGTGAAAGCGTTTCCCTTCCCGTTGTATCAGGTGGTGCCCAAGGTAACTTTCCAGCTTCTGAATGTGTTGGCTGACTCCGGGCTGAGTCATGGCCAGCTTTTCTGCCGTTCGGGTGAAGTGGCCTGTTTCAATCAGGGTGCAGAAGGTGTTGAGCCAGACAAGGTTAATCATTAGCAGGCGTTATCAATAAAATCACTAATGATAATTTCAGGCCGGCATTTTTGCCCGCTATTCTTCCGGCATCACTTCTTCCCCTGAGAGAACGTTATGTCTGAGCAACGCTATCCACGCAGCCTGTCTCATATCGGTATTTCTGTGCCTGACCTGGAAGCGGCCGTAAAGTTTTATACGAAAGTTATGGGCTGGTATTTGATTATGAAGCCTACTGAAATTATTGAAGACGACAGTGCAATCGGTGAAATGTGTACCGATGTATTCGGTGCAGGCTGGAAACGCTTCAAAATCGCACATCTATCCACAGGCGATCGCATCGGTGTAGAGATATTTCAGTTTGATGGCGCTGAGAACCCGGAGAACAATTTTGAGTATTGGAAGACCGGTGTATTCCATTACTGCGTGCAGGATCCTGATCTGGAAGGTCTGGCTGCAAAAATTGTCGAGCATGGTGGCAAGGCCAGAATGAAGGCGCCTCGTTTTTATTATCCGGGCGAAAAGCCTTACCGCATGATTTATATGGAAGATCCGTTCGGCAATATTGTTGAAATCTACAGCCACAGTTATGAACTGACCTACTCAGCAGGTGCTTACTGAGCAGGTCATACCGGGAGTTAGCGTCCTCGCAGGAACAGCTTATCCAGCTCCGACATGGTCAGTTGTGTCCATGTCGGACGACCATGGTTACATTGTCCGCTTCTTTCCGTCTGCTCCATATCCCGGAGCAGACCGTTCATTTCAGGAATCGTCAGCTTCCGGTTGGCTCGCACTGAGCCATGGCAGGCCATTGTCGCCAGCATTTCATCAATATGCGCTTTCACCTGATCGCTGGAACCATGTTTGGCAAAGTCTTCCAGCAGTTTTCTCACCATATCGGCGACATTGGCTCCCCGCAGAAGAGCCGGAATCTGACGAACGACAATGGTTTCCGGCCCCATACGCTCCAGGGTAAAGCCCAGCTTGGTAATGTCATCAGCGAATTCATCCACAGCATCGGCCTGTTCCAGACTGACTGCGACAGATTCCGGCACCAGCATTGGCTGGGCGGTAATACCCGCTCCATGCCATGCGGTTTTCATACGCTCATAGGTAATACGTTCGTGGGCGGCATGCATATCCACCAGAACCATACCGTTGCTGTTTTCGGAAAGGATATAAATACCTTTCAACTGGGCAACGGCAAAACCCAGTGGTGGGACGTCCTCATCCTTCGTTTCCGGTAAGGCCTGCGGCGTTGCAGATGCTGCTGGCTCGTGCAGCTGCTTATAAACATCAATCTGATCCCGAACCGCCATTGGGGACGGTTGTTGCTGCGGAGTAAAAGCCGCTGCGGCCTGTTGGCTGTATCCGGAACCGGAGGCTGAAGTTGCCACAGGTGCTGTTGATGGCGTGAACGATGTCGAAGCTTGTGAAGAAAAGTCCACCTGTGCCTGAGGATTCAGGTTGATACGTTCCTGTGCCGCAAACTCGCCACCCTGAATGCCTGTGGCTGATGGTGAGGCTGGAGCATCAAGTGTTGCGGGGGAGAGTTGATCTTCCGGGCGCACGGAAGCCAGTGCCTTGTTCAAGGTGCTGAACAGGAAGTTGTGGACAGAACGGCCATCCCGGAAGCGAATCTCATGTTTGGTCGGGTGTACGTTTACATCCACCTGCGCCGGGTCCAGCTCAAGATAGAGAACGAAAACAGGATGACGGCCACCGTAAAGAACATCACGGTAAGCCTGACGAATCGCATGGGCAATCAGGCGATCTTTTACAGCCCGGCCATTGACATAGAAATACTGCAGATCAGCCTGAGCGCGAGAGAAGGTTGGCAAACCGACCCAACCCCACAGGCGTAGATCAGGAGATTCCATATCAATCACCACGGCGTTATCCATCAGCTGTGGTGACAGCAGGGTGGCAATACGACGCTCCATCTCAACGCGGGTTTTGGCCGGGCGTAGCTGGTGGATGGTCCGCTGGTTATGGCGCAGAGTGAAGCCCACATCGTAATGGCTGAGTGCCAGACGTTTTACCACTTCTTCCAGATGACCAAACTCGGTCTTTTCCGTGCGCAGAAATTTGCGGCGAGCCGGCGTGTTGAAGAACAGGTCACGCATTTCTACGGTTGTGCCGATCGGATGGGGTGCCGGAGATGAAATGGTTTCCATATCCCGGCCTTCGGCGAAAACCTTCCAGCCGGTGTCTTGCCCTTCAGAGTTGGCCGTTAGTGTTAAGCGGGAAACAGAGCTGATCGATGCCAGTGCTTCACCCCGGAAACCCAGGCTGCCTACGGCTTCCAGATCTTCAAGTGCACTGATTTTGCTGGTGGCGTGGCGAGAGAGTGCCAGTGCCAGATCATCTTTCGGTATGCCGGAACCATTATCTCGAATACGAATCAGGCGAACTCCGCCATTTTCGACTTCAATATCAATCCGGTTGGCACCAGCGTCTATAGAGTTTTCCAGCAGCTCCTTGACCACCGAAGCCGGACGTTCGACAACCTCACCGGCCGCGATCTGGTTGGCAAGGCGAGGACTGAGCTGCTGAATTCTGCGCATGAGTTATTTTACGTGTGCTGAAAAGAAAAGAGTGTACCGCGAAACCGTCGGCTTTTTATATGCCGGCTTCTCGACTCAAACGTGTGCGTTATTTACCTGAACAGGTGATGGCATGATCAGCTTGATAAAGAAAGGGTATGCAACGGCGTTATCGGTACTGGTTTGCACGCTGGTTTATGGTGTTGTGTCCTGCTATCCGCTGGTGGTGATGGCAGGAGGAACACCAGAGTTGAAGAGGGCTACCCAACGGGGCTCCTCTTCAGCACCACCGGCTCAGGGCATTCAGCAGGGTGGCAGCAGCAGACGTGTCAGTCTGGACGCAAGGGTGCAGGCGGGAGGGCTCAACAGGCTGGAGCAAAAAATTGATGAGGATCTGGCCTCATTTATCGATGGCATGCCCTATGACCGGCAGCAGGTGTTTATCGATATGCTGCAGTCTCCGAAGAATGCTCTCTTATTGATGATGGCCGCCAAGAACCCAGTTTTTGCAGAAACTCTTCAGGCTTATATGGAGATTCCGGATGAGCTGCAGGAGTCTTATCAAAAATTCCGGAATGAAACTTCGGCAGCTTTTCAGCAGATTCCCAAGGCTTATAAGTCTTCATTTAACAGTCATGATGTCAGCGATCTGCCGCTGAGTGCCGGGCTGGTGGAGTCGGTGCAGAAGGGGATCTCGCAAAATAATATTTACTGGGTCTACTTCTTTCTCAGTCTGCTGGGCTGGGGAGGCGCTGGTCTTGCGGCAGCGTTTCAGCCGGCGTTGCTTCCGGCCATTGGTGGATCAGACGCGATAGCGACAGTTTATGAAACGAATATGCGGCCGGTTTGTCGGCTGGTTGGTGAATCTTTTCAGATTGAAGGGCCGCTGCGCTCGCTGCGTTTGTCCTCCAACCGGCTTCTGCAGTCAACCTGCGTAAGTGGGGCAATCGCAGCCATACCCGGTGTGACAGAAAATATTTTTATGCCATTGGTCATGACAGGCGTACTCACGGGTTTGAAAGCTTACCTGGCTTATCAGGAACATCATGGACGACGCCAGCTGGAAGATTCTTCCCTTGAGAACCTGGGGGATCTTGTTGAGCGGGTTGAGGCACAGTTACAGGGGGATCTTGAAACCACTAAAACACTGATTAAATCGCAGGAAACTGCTCACCTGCTGGATACCATCGCCCAAAGACCTTCTCTATTACTGCCAGTGGGCGCCGCATTCAGCCGTATGAAGCCGGATGAGTTTAATAAGGTCAGCCAGGCTGTCATGGCTGTCTCTGCCAGTGTGGGGGACCCGGATCTGCCGGATAGCGCCTGGGGCAATTATGTGGAACGGGTTCTGGATATTAAACCGCATATCAAAGGTGTAAATCCGCGCACATCCGGGATTTTAAATGCCCTATATAACGTCTTTAAAGATCGGAAAACAGCGTCCATTTATGGCCCTTTGATTACCGGGTTCGCGCTTGTCTTTATGCTGCATACCGGTATTCCTCTGGCATTTGGAGTTGTTGCTCCCTATATGCAGGTGATTGGTAACTCGACCGCCACCATTATTCCGACTTCCAACCTGACGCAAGTCTGTGCAGGGCTGAACTTTACTGTTCCCGGTCCTGTTGGTGCAGAAATTGTTGGCGAGGTTGTGGATGTTGCTGGCTCTACGCTAGGTGGTGTTTTAACAGCACTGACAGCGAATACTGTAACCCTGTTTATCCGGGCGATGTATTCTCCTTGCCAGTGGATCTTATCCAGTCCGTCACTGAAACGAGCGGCCAGCGGCTGCTTTGGCTGGTTACGCTATCTGTGCTGCCGGGGAAAACGTCCGAATCGGGAGCAAGATGATAGTGATGAGCTGACTGATATCCTGATTCAGGAGAAGGCAACTCTGCTAAACCCTCAGCAACAGGGAACACCTCCGGGTACGCCAGCACCTGCTTCATTCGGTTCGTCATCGGATGATGAGAGTGCGGTATAAATAAAAATTATTTTTTTCGATCCATAAACGAGCGAGATGTACTGACTTGGAAGCGGGTGTTCTGAATTGATAAAGGCTGTACGGCTGAAGGAAGAGCTTTGGGCCCCAAAGATACACCAGAGTAGCTGATGCTTCGTACCCGGCTGCTCTCCTGCAGATCTGTGCCGTACTTTCCCCAGTTAGGGATCAGGGCTTCTGGAGCGAAGTCTTCTGCTGTCAGAAGCTGCGCAGGCTGAATTTCACCGGAAATGATAGCTGCCATAAGTCGTGTATTTTCAAGGTCAAAGTGCGTTTCACCGGTACCGATTGCGATCTGGGTGCGGGATGTGGGGGAACAATAGACAGACAGGCGAGTGAAATCGATTGGGTCAACGCCATCGGTTAGTGACAGCAGTTGTCTGGTTTGGTCATCTATCTTCGGTGCTGTTTGTTTGCTGATAACATCTTTTTTGGTGGCTCCTTCTCCTTCTTTGAGTGCTCTCTTTATTGGAGTTTTGGTCTCCAACATCAGTTGATGCACGTCGTAGGTCAGTCTGGGCATTGAGTCATCAAAAATAATGGTTTCAAAAATGGACTCCAGACCCGCTTGACCGACCAGGGCCGTCAACAGCTCCCGTTTTTTCTCCTTTGAAAGCGTTGCAAGCATGAGACGTATGCTTTCGTTATTAAGGGGCTTGCTGGTATTGGCCTGTTGTAACAGGAACAGGGTGAGCACCAGCTCATCGGTCAGATTCTCCAGAGGATCATGACTTTTCAGGATGCGGGACAGGAACTGACTGACTTCAGGTCGGCTGAAAAACACACCAAGGTCTTCTATCTCTGCGGGCAATACTGTTGCCGGTGGCAGGTATTCCAGATCCTTTGTGTTGTGAATGAACCATGCCGATATAGACGATAAGGCTTGGCTTATTACTGCCAGAATATATTCGAGCTGTTTGTGGTCTTTTGTTTGAGTGGCTTGTTCCCAGATTTCCGGCAGTCGGGTAACAAACGCTGGGAGCGGCCATTGGAGCGTCGGTGATTCAAAGCTTTCCGGTGCCCTATATCTGGCTTTAACCCGCCATTCCGCCAGTTGTTTAACCAGTGTGACCTGCGTATCCATCAGATTCAGATCCGCCATAAAGCCGGTATACAGAGGATGGCCAAGTATTAATGAAGACAGTTGATTAACCGTTGCAGCACCACCCTTAACAGGAATAGCTGTGTTCTTACTCGTTTGTACTTTCTTCAAGGAATCCAGAATGGTAGGTACATGATTTTGCCAGTCAACAATGCTGATCTTCTCCGTCTGGCAGGTAAGCAGAGCATCAATAATGTTAAAGAACTCTGTGCTGCAGCTCTGTGCTGACATTAGATGAGACAATTGTCGTCCAGGCTCCAGCTGCATGGCCTGGATGTCTGGAGTACTGGCTGTCATAAGGATTGAGGTGGATAGAGTCTGACTGTATTGGGCATCATCCCAGAATGCCGGTTCTTCTTTTGGGACAACGGCCATCCATAGTCCAGCCTGATGGGTCACTGTCAGCTCGGCTTCAGAATATTCGATCTCCGTACCTTTGGGTTGATAGACGGTATCTTCATCAACTGCTGACGATGCCGGACCAACACCAACATACTGCTGCCGTTTAATAAAGTTGGCTGAGCCCACACCATCGATGACACCGACTGCCCTTAAAGGCGCTATCTCTTCTTTTTTTCTGTGGACGCTATTTCGACCATCCTCTGCAGCAGGTTCTGGAATGATGATAAGCCGGCTTTTTTGGGATGACTGAAACCTGTGCTCTGTAAGTGGCGGTATAGGGAATGCATGTTGTAACTCTTTGCCAGGATCCAATAAAAGATCACTTTCCAGCTGACTCTTTAATTCTTCAAACAGCGCAAGCACCTTGCTTAGGTTTTCTTGTTGCAGTTTTTGATAATCATCAGGAGCTCCAATAATTTCCGGGGTTTGGATACCAAACATATAGCCACCGGCATAACCAAGAAATACCGGTGATGTTGTTTGAGCGGCCAGCCAGCGCGCTGTTCTTTGTGGTCCCATCATCTGGGTTTCCAGTTCATCATCAATAACCAGTATTTCAATATGCGGGTACAAATCACGTGCCGCCTGCTCTTGCTCCTTGCTGGCCTTAACGGAGGGGGAGGGCGTGGTAAGTTCGATTTCCATTGGAGGCGTATAACGATCGTCAACGGCTATCAGATCCTCATCATCTTCGTCCTCTGAAAGGCTTTCGAGCGTGACCTGATGCCGGTCATCCTTGTTTTCCTCATCCTCCTGCGGGATTGGCTCGCCTTTCCGAAAGTAGATGGTTACAAAGACTATTGGACGCTGAAGGATGGCTGGCGCAGCAAACGTTTGCAGCAGGTCAGGAGGTGTCGGGTTTTTCGGCAGCTGCTTTTTTTCGTTTGCGTTTAATGTTTCCAGTAACGTATCGAGCTTTGGATATTGTGTGGAAGCTGGCAGCAGGCTGTTGATGCCGCCCAATGGTGGGATATTTCCTGTCATTGGCGCGGTGAGTTCTGCAACTTCAATGTTGGCAACAGTTGCAGACTTCTCTTCCAGCCATTGTATAACGCTTTTTCGCAGGCTCACTGCTTCCAGGCCGGCAAGATCGGCAATAAGGGCCAGAGGACTGCTGCCGGGAGGTGGCAGGAGAACAGGTAAGCCTGTTGGTGTATGTTCGGCAGGAGCTGCTTCTGCCCCGGTCGGTGGTGGTTCATCAGTCTGTGTTGAAGGCATGATTCCCCGGAGTTGCCAGTAGGTTTTCCAGGCTTTGTTATCGGTATTGTTGGCGTGCAGAGAAAGGGAATAGAAAAGGCACAGAAACGTAGCCAGGGCAGCTATGCCAAGTGTTCGGTGCATGCCTATATCTGTTCAGATGGGAAAGGGGCGCAGAGTGTAGTTGGGGATAGGAACAGGTCGAGATGAATTATTAGACATTTCCGGCCTGAAAACTCAGGCCGGGAACTGTTCGTGTTATAACGTCAGGCTATATCGAGTTGAATCTCTTCGCCGGACTGCTCACTGGCACAGTTGTTCAGCAGAGAAACCAGCTCTTCACCATTGCTGTCGCAGATCCACAGCTGCTGCTCTTCATCAAAATCAAAGTGAAAACCACCACTGCGGGCGGCAACCCAGAGTTGGGTGAGAGCGGCCTGACGGCTGAGGATGATCTGGCTGCCATTCTCAAACGTTAAAGTGAGAATGCCGCCGGCGTTCTCATAATCAATATCGGTTTCTAATTCTTCGATCGCATCTTCAATGGCAATCATCAATTCGTCGATTTGATCGTTAAATTCATATTCGTTCATAAGGTAATTCGGTTATTCCAATTCATTAAATGCAGATGTTTTGGCTATCTGCCGATGCTGGGGTGGATTGTCGTACACAGAATCCCGGTGAGCAATCCAACAGACAATATTGTCGGAATTAATCGGTACTGTAGGTATCTGTCCTGCCTTTGATTACGCAGGTATACTGGATTGATATTGCGCGCAAATTATCGGGAGCTCATCATGAAACGCATACTGGCGTTTATCACACTGGGAATCTTGCTGGCAGGCTGTGGTCAGAAAGGGCCTTTATATCTGCCACCTGCAGACAGCGCCGGTTTCCAGCAGACTATTGAAGCCAAGTCTCCCGATGAAGGAGGCGTCAGTAGCTGATGAGCACGCAGTACTCCGATTTTTTCCCTCTGGTTGATGGTGCTCTGCAGGCCGAAGGTGTGCCTCTGCAGCAGATTGCAGAAACCGTAGGAACCCCAGCCTATATCTATTCTCGGGCCGCGATTGAATCCGCCTGGAACAGCTATGCCAAGCCGCTGGCTGATATCCCTCATCTGGTTTGCTTTGCCGTGAAATCCAACTCCAATCTGGGCGTGCTGAACGTTCTGGCGGAGCTGGGTGCCGGGTTCGATATTGTTTCCGTTGGTGAGCTGGAGCGGGTTCTGGCCGCTGGTGGCAATGCCGGTAAGGTGGTGTTCTCTGGTGTCGGCAAACAGGATCATGAAATGCGCCGCGCTCTGGAAGCCGGTGTGTTCTGCTTCAATATTGAATCCATCCCCGAGCTGGACCGGTTGCAGGCTATTGCCGCTGACATGGGTGTGACTGCTCGCATCTCCCTACGCGTAAACCCGAATGTGGATGCCCAGACCCACCCTTATATCTCTACCGGTCTGAAAGACAACAAGTTCGGTATCGATATTGAGCGCGCCGAAGAGATTTATCAGCGTGCCGACAGCCTGCCCAATATTGAAGTGACGGGTGTGGATTGCCATATCGGTTCCCAGCTGACGAGTCTTGATCCGTTCCTGGATGCGCTGGATATTCTGCTGGCACTGGTTGATAAGCTTGCAGCTCAGGGAATTGTTCTGTCCCACCTTGATCTGGGTGGTGGCCTTGGCGTCACCTACAAGGACGAACAGCCGCCTGAAACCGATGAATATATCCGCGCCGTTCATGAACGCATTGGTTCACGCAATCTGACTCTGGTGTTTGAACCGGGCCGTTCCATTGTCGCGAACGCAGGTGTGCTGCTGACCCGTGTTGAGCTGCTCAAGCATACCGAACATAAGAACTTCGCCATTATTGATGGCGCGATGAACGATCTGATCCGTCCGGCACTCTATGGTTCATGGCATGATATTTTGCCGGTGGTGCCACGTTCCGGTGAGGAACTGGCTTACGATATTGTTGGTCCGGTGTGTGAAACATCGGACTTCCTGGGTAAAGGGCGCGACTTGTGCCTGAAGGATGGAGACCTGCTGGCGGTGATGTCGGCAGGTGCTTATGGAATGGTAATGGCCTCCAATTTTAATACCCGTGGCCGGGCTGCCGAAGTGCTGGTATCCGGTCAGACTGCCGACATAGTTCGCCGTCGGGAAACGATTGCTGATCAGCTGTCGCTGGAATCTCTGCCGGGAGAAAACCCATGCTTCTGAAGTTCACCAAGATGCATGGTCTTGGCAACGATTTCATGGTGATTGATGGCGTCACCCAAAATGTGCGCCTGACGCCGGAGCAGATCAAAGAGCTGGGTGACCGGCACTTTGGCGTGGGTTTTGATCAGCTGCTGCTGGTGGAGCCGCCGGGTGATCCGGATATGGACTTCCGCTATCGCATCTTCAATGCCGATGGCAGTGAAGTGGAACAGTGTGGCAACGGTGCCCGTTGTTTTGCCCAGTTCGTTCGGGATCGCAAACTGACTGCCAGCCGGCGTATTCGTGTACAGACATCCAAAGGCAATATTGAACTGCGGGTTGGCATGGATGATGAAGTCACTGTCGATATGGGGCGCCCGGAACTGGAGCCTTATGAAATCCCGTTCAAGGCAGATCGTCAGTCCATTACCTACAAGCTGGAGATTGAAGGCCGGGAGCATGAAATCTCCGCGATTTCCATGGGCAACCCACATGCAGTATTGTTAGTAGACGATTGCAAAAATGCTCCGGTTGAGCTGCTGGGCCGTAAGATCCAGCGTCATGCGCGTTTCCCGGAAAACTGCAATGTTGGATTTATGGAAATCGTAAATCCGGGTGAGGTGAATCTTCGGGTTTATGAACGGGGTGTGGGAGAAACCCTGGCTTGTGGCACGGGAGCCTGTGCTGCAGTAGTCGCCGGACGTTTACAGGGGTTGTTGGAGCCCACTGTTAAAGTCACTCTTCCTGGCGGTTCGCTGACAATTACCTGGCGAGAGGAAGATCAGTCGGTACTGATGACAGGACCGGCTACGCGTGTCTACGAGGGACATATAAGGATATGAGCGACGACGGTCTGGAAATCCCCGTCCTGCTTTCGGAAGAACAGGTGGCCGAGTTTCTCTCGGCCAACCCTGAATTCTTTCGTGATCGGGATGAACTGCTTAGCAAACTGACCATCCCACATCAGCGTGGCGATGCTATCTCTCTGGTTGAACGACAGGTTTCTGTGTTGCGTGAACGCAATGCTGATCTGCGCGAACGCCTGAATAATCTGCTGAGTATTGCCCGGGATAACGACCGTCTGTTTGAGCGGGTGCGTCGATTGGTATTGTCAGTGATGGAAGCTCAGACTCTCGATTCTCTGATTGATGCTGTTGATGACAGCCTCTCCCACGATTTTCGCATTGAATACGTTAACCAGTTTCTGGTCTCGGACATCTTCCCTGGCGTTTCCCGGGTGGATTGTTATCCCAAGCAGGAGATTTGCAGCAATGTTGGAATCTCTGATTTGCTGGATGGCAATCGGGTTGTCTGTGGCAAGCTTAGAGAGAAGGAGTTGAAGTTCCTTTTCCCTAATCACTGGAAGCTGGTGAAATCCTCTGCGGTTGTTCCTCTGCACTGCCAAAGACCTTTGGGTGTGCTGGTTGTGGGCAGCCGGGATGAGGAAGACTTCCGGGTGGGTACCGGAACCGTTTATCTCAGCTTTATCGGTGAGGTTCTGTCTCGGGCTTTGGCGGACTTTATCCCCGTAAAAAGCACTTCTGAGACATCAGCTCCCGAGAAAATTTAAAGGTTCCCCGAGCCATCATGAGCTGTAAACAGCGCTCTCGCCAGCTGGATGCCTGGCTGGATTACCTTCGTTATGAGCGGCGACTGTCGCCCAATACCTGCTCTGCCTACCTGCGCGACCTTCATCGTCTTGAACAATCATTGGATGACAAGCAACGTTGGTCTGATGTTAAAGAATCCGATCTGAGGCAGTTAATGGGGGAGTTGAAGCTTGCAGGACTGGAGGCTCGCAGCCTTCATCGCTGGCTCTCGTCTATCCGAAGTTTTTACGACTTTCTGATTCGGGAAAATCTTTGCAAGCTCAACCCAGCTCGCAGTCTTCAGGCTCCCAAGCGCAGTAAGCCACTTCCGAAAACACTGGATACCGACCAGATTGCCAGCCTGCTGGATGTTGTTCCTGATTCGCCACTGGCTATCCGTGATCATGCCATTCTGGAACTCTTCTATTCAGCGGGAATGCGTCTTACGGAACTCTCCAGTCTTGACCGGTCAGATATCGATTTCAGTTCCGGTGAAGCCAAAGTGACTGGTAAGGGAAATAATGAACGCATAACTCATGTTGGCAGCAAGGCTGCGGAGTCCTTAAAACGCTGGCTTAAAGAGCGCAACGCGTTGATCAAAGATGGTGAAACTGCGTTGTTTGTTTCCCAGCATGGCAACCGCCTTAGCCAGCGACAGATTCAGGTACGGATTAAAGCCTGGGGCAAGAAGCATGGGCTGGATATTCCTCTGCATCCCCACATGCTGCGCCACTCTTTTGCCAGTCATATGCTGGAATCCAGTGGTGAACTGCGAGCTGTTCAGGAGTTGTTGGGACATAGTGATATCTCTACGACCCAGATCTATACCCATCTGGATTTCCAGCACCTTGCTGATGTGTACGACCGGGCACACCCCCGTGCCCGGAAGAAGAAATAACGCCGATTGAGAATAACGTTACCAGATCTCTATCCGGTGCTCAGGAGCACGGTACATTTTATCTCCTGATGCTACCGGATAAATCTTATAAAACAGCTCCAGATTCGACAGCACACCATTGACCCGAAACTGCGCTGGGGAGTGTTCGTCAGATTCAATATCATCCTTCAGGGCTGATGGCGTTTCTTTTGTGCGCCAGAGCTGGCCCCAGCCGAGGAGGAAGGTTTGGCTGTCTTCATCGGTCGGAGCTTTTCGCCCTAATGACAGGCGGTAAGCATCCCAGGCAATACTCAGACCACCAAGGTCGGCAATATTTTCTCCGAGTGTCTGCTGACCATCGATATGAACCTTGGGAAGCGGGAGATACTTGTCATATTGTTTGGCAAGCTGTTTAGACAGATTCTTGAAGGTCTTGAAGTCTTCCGGTTGCCACCAGTTAGTCAGACGCCCTTCGCCATCAAAGAAGCTACCGTTGTTATCAAAACCATGGGTCATCTCATGGCCAACTATGGCTCCCAGCGTACTGAAAAGAACGGCCGGATTAGCTGAAATATCAAACAACGGTGATTGCATAATGGCAGTAGTGACAACAATCTCATTACGGCTTGGATCGTAATAGGCGTTCACTGTCTGCGGTGTCATATCCCACAGGTCCTTGTCGGCCGGCTCATCCAGCTGCTTGATCATCTTGTCGTAACGGTTGTTGCGCAGATAGCTGATCATGCCAAACAGATCGGATTCGTCGGGCGTATATTGTGGTGTTTTTGGCCAGCGCAGAGGCTTGCCAACTTTGACATTAATCTTTTGCAGTTTGTCGAAGGCGGCCTGCTGGGTTTCCGCTGTCATCCAGTTGCGATGTTTGATCCTCTGGGCAAAGGCATCTCGCATATGGTGAACCATGTTGCGGCCCATCTTCTCCGTAGCGTGGTTCAGGTTTTTATCGGTGTAGAATCTTGCCAGTGGCCACTCCAGTAAGTCATTGCAAAGGTCTACAGCTCGTTTCTGGACATGGGTTGTTCTCTTGTAGCCGCCCAGCTCAACCTCATAATAAGTCAGATATTGTTGGGCCAGCTCTTCGCTCAGATAGGTGGCGTTGGTATCCAGCAGTTGCCAGATCATCCATGCCTGCCACTGCTCAAGAGAGTGCTTATGAAAGAGTTTTCCAAAGGATTTAAATGGATCCAGCGGACCAGTCACAATCCGCTGCTGGTTGGGAATGCCTGCCTCAGCGGCAAAGTCGCTCCAGGAAAATGATCCAAGAACATCAGACAGCTCTTCAACTGTGCTGACTTTAAAAATTTGTATGGGAGTGTCGGTATTGCCTGCGGGCAGATCATCCATGCCACTCTGGATAGTGTTAATCGCTTCAATGGCTTTAGGGATATTGGGAACGTTAACCGCCTGCAGCATCGTTGCCATCAGTTTAATCAGGCCTTTGGCATCGTCATCAATATCTGAGTCTTTCTGTGCTTTTATGGCCGTAACAGCACTTTCCGACTTTTTGAAATGCCTTTGGTTGGTTGTTTTTCTGAGTCGAAGAGTGGCATCGCTGGTATCCAGAAACACCATATTCAGATCAGGATTATCAACATCCGGCTGGACATCGATCATCAGTGGGCTACTGACACCTTTGCGCAGCAGTGTGGCAAACATGGCCGGCAATTCGTGCTTGGAGCGAAGATTCAGAATGGCATTAATATCATCCTGAATTGGTGCAAAACCCAGCTGGTTGCGTTGGTGTGTATCTCGGTAGCCTCGATAGAGGGCAAGCAGTTTGGCTTCATCTGTGGAAGGGGCGAAGTGCCCGCGCTGATCGAGATGTTCGAGAATATTGGTCAGATCACGGTCAACCTTGTTACCGACTGCGGTGAAATGGCTGACCTCTGTCTGGTTCTCAGGGATCTTTGTATGTTGCAGCCAGAGGCCATTGGCGTAGAGATAAAAGTCCTCTCCCGGCTGTACGGAATGATCAATAGCAGAGAGATCGGGCGTATGGTGTTTCTGTCGTGCGAAGGAGAGATTCGATATACACAGAGCAAAAACAACAAGAAGAAATGCCAGCCGAAATCTGGCTGGCAGGATAGGAGCGGTCATGACCTGAAACTCTCATGCCAGATTGGGCTTAAGAGCTTAGAAGAGAATCAAGAGAGAGCTTGCCGGCACCCCACAAAATATTTATTCCCAGAATCACACCCCAGAGAATATGCAGGGCAAGAGCGGCTGGAGCGATTTCTGCAAGGCTGATAACGGCGACAACATTTACCACCGAAAGCCCCAATGCCGAAAAGCGGGTGAGCAGGCCAGCAAACAGTAAAACGGGGAGTATCAGCTCTCCAGCTGTGCCCAGCCATGCTGCCACTTCTGGCGATAACAGGGGGACAGCATACTCAAGCTCGAACAGAAACAGTGTGGTTTCCCAGTCGTCTATTTTGGTTAGGCCTGAGGCGAAAAAGACCCAGCCAACATAAAGGCGCGCGGCTAGTAACGCCAGGGGCTGAAGGTTGTTGAACAAGCGTGAGAGAGCCTGGTCAAAACGGGCGGCCTGTCTGAGAGGTAACAGCAGGTTATTCATCATTGTTGTCCTTGTTCAATTTTTATATCTGGAAACCGGTAATGATCTGGTCGGCTATGGCTTCTGGCAGCCAGGTGTCGAAAGGGAAGTTGCTATTGTTTTCAAAAGCGGTGTCGAGGCTTTGTTCCTGCAGAATCGCATTCATCCATGCAGCTTCTGCAGGTGAGAGAAGCTTTACTTCAGCTTTCCAGTTTTTACGCCATAACAACGCGGTTTGTTTTTGATCTTGCTGAAGCAACTGCTTGAGATATTGGAGCTGCTCACTGGATGGCGAGCCAGCGTCGTGTATCTGATAGATATCCACAATGGGATAGTCGGATGTCATCAGGCGTGTCTGCTCATGGCATTGTAAAAAACCGTTGAGAGCATCTGGTGAGGCCAGCTGTTCAAACGACTGAGTATTGATAGTGACATGACCTGCACGCTCAATAGAGTGAACGGTCCAATCCAGCCGTGCACAATCAGCCAGATAAGGGTAGTGCTCTGTAATGGGGTGCTGTTCAAGCCAGCCTGGAAAGCTCTCCCCCCAGGCTGCCCAATCTCCACCAGTAAGCGGCAATGTTTTAATAAAACCCTGTGCCAGCTGAAAAAGGATACTTTCACCGACCAGCGCCGTAATCGTTGGATAGGTTATGGATAAGGAGCGAGCAGCGTTGGCCGCCAGGTTATTCTGGTAGATAGCCAGCCCTTCATTATCAAACTGTTCATCTGGCTTTTGGGAATAGATCGCTTGCAATAGAAGTGACTGTTGGCAGATTGTCATCAGGCTACCTCACAAATATTGAGTGTGCGATGAGCTATAGAACGCGCTTTGCGGGCCTCATCCATCAATGTTTGCCAGTCTGGGAGGTTGGTGTCCCATTCAATTAATGTGGGAACCGCACCAAAACGCTGAAGTGCCAGTTCATAGCCTTTCCAGACAATCTCGGAAGTAAAATAGCCATGGTCATCAACCATAAAGCGTCCAGCTTGATCGGGAGAACAGCCCGCCAAATGCAGCTCTCCTACAGCATGCTCCGGAATCTCATTCAGCCATTGCGATATAGCTGTTAATGGATTGGCATCCAATGTCGTGAGTGTATGGAGTTGATTGTTATGGGCGTTCACGGCCAGATTGTTGATATCTACCAGCAGTTGGCAACCGGTACTTTGGGTAAGTTCAGTCAGAAACTGGGTTTCCGAGAAGGTGCTTCCTTCCGGCGTGATGTAGGCAGAAAGGTTTTCAATCAGCAAGGTTCGTCCCAAACGCTCCTGAATGCGTTGCACATTGTCAGCCATACATTGCAGGGTGATCTGGTTAAAGGGGATTGGTAGCAAATCACCGGAATGCATAACCTGATGGTCGTTTGTTCCCCAGGTAAATGCGGCGTGCTCTGAAACCAGTAGTGGATCAATAACGTCTACCAGTTGTGCAAAATTGGTGAGGTGTTGATCCGGAATTCCGGCCAGTGATCCCAGCCCCATGGCGGTACCGTGGATGCTGACGGGATGTATGCTGGCGATGTCCTTGAGTATTGCAGTGGCAGCACTCTCGGGAGCAAAGAAGTTCTCTGCATGAACTTCTAGAAAATCGATAGAGTCAGGCCCGCCGGGATGACACTGCAGGGCATCCTGAAAATGCGGGTGCCGCAATCCAACGCCAACAGTGATTGGTGGTGAGTTTGGTAAATCGGTCATAAGCAAGGCCTGTCTATCAAGGCAGCAAAGGGCTTAGCCCTTCATTTCCTTTTGCTTTTTCAGCAGCTCTTTGGCTTGAGCCTTGCTGTAGCCACCCATTTCTTCACAGGTGCCAGCCTTCACAGCTTTCCAGTCATCAAGGGCGTTATCTGTCTTGGACTGGCCTGCGCAGGAGTGGGTACCGGAGATGTTGGCGCAGTCGTTCTGACCAGCTTTGGCAATGCCGTAGCACTTCTCTTTGGAAGCCGCCTGGGCTGTAGAGATGGCGCCGATGGAAAGGGCGGCAGCGAGACCAGCGGTAACGATGGCTTTCTTGTTCATTGGTGTATCCCTGTTTCTTTGAATTTATGGAGAGGCATTTGCGCCTCTCACAGGGAAATACCTGTGCTCAGTGGATATGGATTCACCTTGTCGTTAAAAAAATAGAAATTGCTTAAAAACCGGCGGGAGCCGGCTTTGGCAGTTATTAATTTCTGTGACCGATATCAGAGCGCAGGGCGAGTGTTTTGGGTGTGCTGGTTCCCATGCGGGTTTTCGCCTGCATGGTGTAGGAGCCTGGGGCCATCAGCCCATTAATAGCGACCCGGCCATAACGGTTTGTTTTAAGTGTCTGCTTCAGGTTGCCGCCATTGCCGTAAAGCATGACTTTGGCATTTCTGGCGGGACGGTCATCCTGAGTCACCAGTACATAGATCACACCTGTTTGGGCTCTTTGCACAATAGTTTCTGGCTGGGAGGCTTGGGCGGTGTTGAACAGAGGGAGCGCAAGAGTAGAAAGCAATACGGTTGGCAAAAACTTCATGGCAAGCTTCCCTCCTGGAAAGGAACGGTGTGGAATTAACGGCGCGGGTAACTGTAGATCATCATTGTGGGAATCAAAGCATCAACGACAGAGGTCTTTGAAAGCGGTTATCTCGACACAAAGAAGGGATTTCAATAGGCTAGTCTGATCGTTCATTCTGAATGCCTGCCACTCCATGATAAAACTCATCACCTTTGACCTAGACGACACCCTTTGGGATAACGGACCGGTTATCCGCAGGGCGATCCATGAAGGATATAGCTGGCTTCTGGAGCAGCACCCGGCGCTGGCCGAAGTTCACGATATTGTCTCCTTGAATGCGTTAAAGGATGAAATCAAAAACAGCACGCCTGAACTGGAGCACAGAGTCAGTGAAGTGCGCATCGTCGGTATTCAAAGAGCATTAATGGAGCTGGGTTACGGCGAATCGGAAGCTCGCCTTGCGGCCGAAGAGGCATTTGGTCATTTCCACCATTGGCGTCATCAGGTCGAGCTGTTTGAAGGTGTGCAGGAATGTCTGCAACAGCTTGCAGAGAATTACCGTCTGGCTGTTATTACCAACGGCAATGCCGATGTGAATCAACTCGGTCTTGGGCACTTTTTTGAGTTCAGCATTAATTCTGAAGAGATGAATCGCAGCAAACCTGATCCGATTATGTTTACCACGGCTTTGGAACGGGCTGGTGTGCTTCCGGAAGAAGCACTGCATGTTGGTGATAATTTAATCACCGATGTGAAAGGTGCGGCAGACGTCGGTATGAAAACTTTGTGGTTTAATCCTGAGCAGAAAGAATTGTTAGAAAATGATCGAATTCCGGATTTAGTTGTAAATTCGGTGTTGGATATGCCGCTAATGATTAAGTTGCTGTACAGATTTTGAGCAGTAGTAAAACTGTATGTTTTATAACGAAATAAAGTGAAAATTGCGGTAAGTAACTAGTAAAAACGGTTGTATTTCTGTTCAGTCTTGTTGGGTTTTCCTTTAGGATAATTGGGATAATCAAGGTGGTGACCGCACCCGGGTCACAGGACTATCACCCCAAAATAACCAACTCACAAGGTATCTTTATGCGTGCTGCACTAAAAAAAATGGCAACAGCCATTGCCATGAGTGCTGTAGCGGTGGCTGCTCAGGCAGAGATCAAGCCATCCGTTATCTATGATATGGGTGGTAAGTTTGACCGTTCTTTCAACCAGGCCAGCTACTCCGGTGCAGAAGCCTTCAAGAAAGAGCACGGAATCAACTACACCGACTTCGAGATTACCAATGAAGGTCAGCGTGAGCAGGTTATGCTGCGTTTCGCTCAGCGCGGTTACTCTCCAATCGTTGTTGCCGGTTTCCAGCAGGCTCCAATCGTTGCCAAGATTGCTCCTCAATTCCCTCATCTGAACTTTGTTACCATCGACGCTGTTGTTGATCTGCCAAACGTTCGCTCCGTTATCTTCAAAGAACACGAAGGCTCCTTCCTGGTTGGCGCTCTGGCTGCCATGAAGAGCAAGAACAACGCTGTAGGCTTTATCGGTGGTATGGACATCCCTCTGATCCGTAAGTTTGGTTGCGGCTATGAGCAGGGCGCCAAGTTTGTGAACAAGGATGCTCTGGTTATGCAGAACATGACCGGCACCACTCCTAGCGCCTGGAACGATCCAACCCGTGGTGGTGAGCTGGCCCGTGCCCAGTTCGAGAAAGGTGTAGACGTTGTCTTCGCTGCTGCTGGCGGCACCGGTGTTGGTGTTTACCAGACCGCAGCTGACGCTGGTAAGTACGCAATCGGCGTTGACTCCAACCAGAACTACCTGCACCCGGGCAAGATGCTGACCTCCATGGTTAAGCGTGTAGACCTGGCCACCAAAAACGCGTTTGAAGACGAGAAGAACGGTGAATTCTCCTACGGTCTGCAGGTGCTTGGTCTGGCAGAAGAAGGTGTGGCCTGGGCTCTGGACGAGCATAACAAAGGCCTCGTAACTGAAGAGGATATCAAGAAGATTGAAGATATCCGTCAGAAGATCATCGCTGGTGAAATCAAGGTTCATAACTACGAAGACACCGGCTCCTGCACTTACTAATTGTGTCGCAGGTTTGATGTAAGGAAGCAGCAGCTGGTCCGAGAGGGCAGCTGCTGTTCTTGCATAAGGGCGTGTTGAGTTTTTAGTTCTCGCCCTAAAAACAGGCTGTTTAATTTGGTTATTTAAAAGACCAGTCTTGAATAAAGACTGGGGTATCAAGTGTTATGACTCCAGCCATAGAACTCTCCTCCATTAATAAGCAGTTTGGTCCGGTTTGGGCCAACCGCGACATCGATCTCAAGATCATGCCGGGAACCATCCATGGGATTGTCGGCGAGAACGGTGCCGGTAAATCCACATTGATGTCGATACTCTATGGTTTCTATACCGCAGATTCCGGTGATATTCATGTGAATGGCCGCAAGGTCACTATCCGCAACAGCCACCATGCGATCGATCTGGGTATAGGGATGGTGCATCAGCACTTTATGCTGGTGGAAACCTTCACTGTCCTTGAGAATATTATGTTGGGTATGGAAGGCGGCAGTCTTCTGTTCAAGGCCCGCAGTCGTGCCCGTAAAGCACTGGAAGAAATTACTGAAAAGTACGGCCTGAACGTTGACCCTGATGCACTGGTTGGCGAATTGCCGGTTGGTCTGCAGCAGCGGGTCGAAATCCTGAAAGCTCTGTACCGTGGCGCCAAGGTTCTTATTCTCGACGAACCTACCAGCGTACTGACGCCTCAGGAAACCGGGCAGCTTTTTGAAATCCTGCGTACCTTGCGCAGTCAGGGTGTAACAGTTCTGATCATCACCCACAAACTCAAAGAAATTATGGCCATTACTGACAATGTTTCAGTAATGCGCGGTGGCTGCATGGTCGCTCATCGCCAGACTTCTGAAACCTCCACCACCGAGCTGGCCGAATTGATGGTTGGGCGGACTGTTCTGCTGCAGGTTGATAAAGAGGTTGCGGTACCGGGACGGACTCGCCTGAAGGTTGAAGGCCTGAGTTATACCGACGAGCGTGGTGTAAAACGTCTGAAAGACGTCAGCTTCCATGTACGTGCCGGTGAAATTCTGGGCCTGGCCGGTGTGACCGGTAATGGTCAGTCTGAGCTGATGAAAGTGCTGGCCGGTTCTCTGCCGCAGGACAGTGGTTCTTTCACTCTGGATACCTCAAACGGCGTCTACACATTCAATGTGAATGATTACCGTGATGCGGCGATGATGCGTGACTGCAGCGTTGGTCACGTACCGGAAAACCGTCTGGTGCAGGGTGTCGTGAAATCCTTCCCGGCTTCCGAGAACGCCATTCTTGGCTACCAGAACAAGGAAGAGTACGGCTCACCTTTGCTGGATCCTGCCAAGATCGTTGCGGCTACTGAAGAGATGATGGAAGCCTACGATGTGCGTCCTCGTCTGCCCGGCCTGAAAACCGCCAACTTCTCCGGTGGTAACCAGCAGAAACTGGTTCTGGCCCGGGAAATGATGAAAGAGCCTGAGCTGCTGCTGATCGGTCAGCCAACCCGCGGTGTTGATATCGGTGCGATTGAAGCCATTCACCGTAATCTGATTGATGCCCGTGATAAAGGCGCAGCCGTACTGCTGGTTTCTGTGGAACTGGATGAAATTATGTCGCTCTCCGACCGTATCATCGTTATGAACGATGGCATGATCACCGGGGAGGTGAACGCTGCAGATACCAATGAAATGGAACTTGGTTTGTTAATGACTTCGACTAACCGTAAAGACGACGAGGCTATGGCAACCGCTGTTGAAACCCCAAAAGCGGAGGCAGTCGCATGAATCCGGTTATGGCAGAGAGCCCGGCATGGGTTCGCGTTGCACTGATTCCTTTTTTACAGCTGGTTCTGGCGCTGGCGATTTCCAGCCTTGTGGTGTTGATCATCGGTGAAGACCCGATTCACGCCTTCCAGGTGATGATCCGTGGTGCAACCAACACCGATTTTGGTGGTATCAGTAACACCCTTTATTACGCGACAAACTTCATCTTTACCGGTCTTGCGGTAGCTGTCGCTTTCCACGCCGGCTTGTTCAATATCGGTGGTGAAGGCCAGGTTTATGTGGCCGGTCTGGCTGTGGCTCTGCTGTGCTTGGCTTTGGACAGCACGCTAAACGCCTGGTTTATGGCGCCGCTGATCATCATCGGCACTGCGTTGTTTGGTGCGATCTGGGGTGCGGTTCCCGGCTACCTTCAGGCCCGCCGTGGTTCTCACATTGTTGTGACCACCATTATGTTCAACTACATCGCCATGGCTTTCATGAGCTACATGCTGGTTGAATATATCTCCAAGCTGGGTGGTAACTCGACGGACAGCCGCTACTGGAATGCCGAAGCGGTTATTCCAAAGATGCATGAGATCAGTTCCAGCTTTCCATACTCCCTGCTGAATCCGACCATCCTTCTGGCTCTGGGCGTAAGTGCTGCGGTTTGGGTTCTGATCTGGCGTACCCGTTTAGGCTTTGCCATTCGTACCGTGGGCAGCAACCCTGAAGCGGCCAAGTATGCCGGTATTGATGCGGGTCGTATCATCATTATCACTATGGCGATTTCTGGTGCACTGGCCGGGATGATGGCGGTGAATGAAGTGTATGCAGCCCAGAGTCGTCTGATTCTGAACTTCCCTAACGGTGCCGGCTTTATGGGGATCGCGGTTGCTCTGATGGGCCGTAACCACCCGGTTGGTATTGTCTTTGCGGCTCTGTTGTTTGGAGCGATGAATCAGGGCGGTACGGAGCTTCAGTTTGAGATTCCAAGCATCAGTCCGCAGGTGGTTCTGGTTATCCAGGCGCTTGTCGTCTTCTTTACCGGTGCTCTGGATCAGCTGTTGCGTGGTCCGATTGAGAACTGGTTCCAGCGTCGGGCAATTGCCCGTTCACAGCAAGCGGCAGCGCAAGGTTAACGGGGAGAAACACGATGGAAATGTTTGATCAGCTTTTCTCCCTGCTGGGAGCCACGATCCGGATGGCGACGCCGCTGATCTTTGCGGCGATGGCGGGTATCTTCTCCGAGCGTTCCGGTATCATCGACATCAGCCTTGAAGGTAAGATGCTGATGTCTGCGTTTGCGGCGGCTGTCGTCAGCTATGAGACCGGCTCTCCGATCTTTGGTCTGGGCGCAGCGTTGTTTATCAGTATGATGCTCTCTCTGCTGCACGGTTATGCTTCCATTACCCAGAAAGGTAACCAGACTATTTCCGGTCTGGCGGTTAACTTCCTGGCTTCCGGTCTGACCGTAACTTTGGGACATGCCTGGTACAGTCAGGGTGGTCTGACTCCAGCACTGAAGAATGAGCAGCGTTTTACTGCCATTGATCTGCCGGGTGCAGAGTGGATGGGTGAGAATATTCCGGTACTGGGTTCCTTCTACGAGAGGGTTCTGTCCGGGCACAATATTCTCGTTTATCTGGCGTTTGTGGCAGCAGCTGTCTCTTTCTGGGTTCTGTTCCGTTCCCGCTTTGGTCTGCGTCTGCGGGCGACGGGTGAAGAGCCGAACGCGGTAGACAGTGCGGGTATTTCCGTAGCCTGGGTACGTTACCGTGCGATTCTGATTGCTGGTAGTCTGGCTGGTTTCGCCGGTGCCTATCTTTCGATTGCTCAGAACGCGTCGTTTATTCGTGAGATGACATCCGGTCGGGGTTACATCGCGCTGGCTGCGGTTATCTTCGGTAAGTGGCACCCTCGCGGCGCATTGCTGGCATGTCTGCTGTTTGGTTTCCTGCAGGCGCTGGAAACCCGGATGCAGAATGTCGAGCTGCCGCTGGTCGGTGAGCTGCCAACCCAGTTGTTCTCTGCGATTCCTTACATCATCACAGTGGTGTTGCTGGCTGGCTTTATCGGTAAGGCGATTGCGCCGAAAGCCATTGGCCGCCCTTATGTGAAAGAGCGTTAATAACGCTTGAGCAAAACAAAAGGCGTTGGGAGCACTTTGAAGAGAAGTGACCTCAACGCCTTTTTTGTTGGAGCTTCGATCTTTATTTAGGATGCGAGCGCTTCATAACCCTGTTCCCAGAAGGCCACTTCCATGCAGGTCGCGCTTCGGAAAATCTTCTTGATACGTGCTGCACTGCGGCTGTCGTCTGGAATCTCAGCCAGCAGCTCATCCAGCTGTTCCTGCGAGGCCTGCACGCCTGCCTGATACTCTTCACCGTTGTAGGTTTCGATCCATTCCCGGTAAGGGTTACCTTCCCACACGGTATTCGGGCTGTTGGCCAGCCAGCGACCAATATGACCGTAACCAATGGAGCAAGGTGCCAAGGCAGCGTACAAATCGGTCAGTGAGCCGGATTGCCCAGCATCGAGAACCAAACGAGTGTAAGCCACGGTTCCAGTCGCTTCTGGAATATTCATCATATCCTGTTCGGTCAGTCCCCACTGCTCGCAATACTCAACATGCAGGCGGGTTTCGTGGCTGATCAGACCGTGCAGAGCTTCCAGCGGTTTACGCATTTCGGCAAAGTTATCGCTCTTATAAACCGCCAGTGCATAAGCCCGGGAGAACTGGATCAGAAACAGATAATCCTGCTCAAGGTAGTGCTGGAACACTTCCTTTGGCAGAGTGCCATTCCCCAGCTCTATCAGAAAACGGTGGCGGGTATAGTCATTCCAGTCCTGCTGGCAGCTGGCAATCAGGTCGGCTGTGTTCATGGCTTAGTGTCTCCAGAGATCAGCAAAGTGGTGAACAGGGCCATGGCCATGACCGATCTTCAGTTCGTCTGCATGGGCGATCGCATTGGCAATGTAGCGCTTGGCATAATCAACAGCGGCATGCAGTTCAAAACCTCGTGCCAGCAGTGCTGTGATCGCAGACGACAGGGTGCAGCCGGTACCATGGGTGTTTTCGGTGTGATAGCGAGGTGAGGTCAGACGATGCAGGGCTTTGCCATCATGGAACAGATCGACACTTTCCTCGCCGCCATGTTCACTGTTGCAGAGGTGGCCACCTTTCAGCAGAACCGAGCGTGAGCCGAGAGCCAGCAGCGGCTCGATCATGGCTTCCATCTCTTCCATACTTTGCGGAACTGGCTGATTAAGAAGAACCGTCGCTTCCGGCAGGTTGGGAGTGATCACTGTTGCCATTGGGATCAGGCTCTCTTTAAGAGCAGCAATGGCATCATCCTGCAGCAGCTTGTCGCCACTGGTTGCCACCATCACTGGATCAACCACCAATAGCTCTGTCTGGTTCTTCAGACCTTCAACGACAGCGTGAATCACACTGGCCTGGCTCAGCATGCCCACTTTGACAGCCTTCACGCTGATATCGGAAAAGACCGAATCCATCTGCGCCCGGATAAATTCCGGCGTCACATCAAAGATGCCCTGTACACCCTGAGTATTCTGGGCGGTCAGAGCTGTAATCACCGAGCATCCGTAAGCACCCAGAGCGGAAAAGGTTTTCAAATCAGCCTGGATTCCGGCGCCGCCACCGCTGTCCGAGCCGGCAATGGTCAGAGCGATGGGTGTTGTATGGGGAAGATGTTGAGCCATAACTATCCGAGCACATTATTGTTTGCGTACCTGATTTTAGGGAGAGCACTTCTCAGGAACAAGGCACTGAGGGCAAGAGAGGGCTAAATTTAAAAATGTAGGGAATACCGGAAGGAAGGACTCCTTGGATAGCTTGCCACCAGACTCTTCTCCCAGAATGAGGCGCCACGCCCGGCAGCTGAGGAATACTTTAAGAAATGCCTTGAAAGCCCTGCGCTTATCCTCAGGGCGTACAGTTGATGTTGTCAGTCGCTCTGAAACTGACCCGTCTGAAAGCAGCCAGAACGCCACGAAACATTCTACCGCCGGAAAAATGCTGGTGAAGCGTGAGAGTGATATCAGTGCACTTTCATCTGTTAATGTCAGCCCAGATAGAAGCCCTCTGTTAAGACGTTCGACCAGTTCTCTGAGTAGCAAAGAGTCCGGCGACTCAGGCATTGCGTCAACTCCAGAGGAAGGCGAAGAGCCGTTTCATGTTATCAAGGTGGCCGCTAAGAACCCTCTGGGGAATGTTCCGGAACCACAGCCTTATGCTGAGCGCCATTTGGGGGAAGGGTCTCTGGAGAGTGTTGATGTCAGGCGCACAGGCTATGGGCTGACCAGGGAGGAATGTATTGATCCCAAGCCGTCACTGTTGAAGAGGTTTCAGCAGAGAGTGCCGCTTTCCTATGCAGACCTGCGCGTAAAGTCACTCATGTATGTTTTTCTTCACCAGCACAACCCAGATGTTATCCCGTTTGAGTGGGTTCCCGAGTTTATGGGGTTTGCTGAAGCTATGACTCCTATTGGAGGAGAGGGAAGTTGTGAGCTGATGAGTTACTCCACCTGGTCTGATGCCTTCGGTTTTATGATGCAGGAGGTGAATAAAAAAGGTGGGGCCTACAGTTCGCTGACCGAGTTGATGATTGAATATCTGCGATTGAGCGGGGAAAAGGCCATCTACAGGGGAATTATTTTAAAAAGCCTGAGCGCCAAGATTAACCGGGAGCTTTTTGCCGGCAGCGTTCACGGGCATTTTCATCTTTTTACGACCGACCAGCTAAAGCATTTACTGAAAGGTGATGATCAGGACGTTCTGTATCAAAACAACCGCGATCTGGTGGAATCTACACCAACAGGACAGCTGATTAAGCAACATCTCAAGTATGCCAAGCCTTCCAAAGACTCTGGGTCAGAAGATAAGGCCAATACAGAAAGTGAGCAGTACAAGAGCCTGAAGAAGGCCTATTTCGATATTCTGGATGCAACCGGTGGAGAGTGGGCTCGATTATGTCACCCAGCTCTGAAAGGCATGCTGGCTCTTATTCATGAGCGAGAACAGGATGCCTCTCAATTTCCGCACAGCCTGCGTGCTCAACTGGAAAACTCCCAGCATGTGGCTTTGAGTGAGCGGGAGGCTCAACGGCTTGAACTCATGATGGAGGGTATGCCGAGACCAATGCAAAGCCGTGAAAACCTGGACAATCTGGTCAATACCGTCGCCTATGGCATTGGTGAATCTTATGGAAAGAAAACCGGTGCAGAATCCGGGGACGAGTCGGTGAAAATTGCGCTGTCGGAATCATTGCGACGTGCCAGTGAAGTGGACCTCTATCATCTGGATGAAAGCGATGATGTCTGGGATGAACTGGAACCCTTAAGCGACTGGATTTTTTTGACCCTTCGTATTGCCAGTATGGATCCGAAAGTAAGGCCGCAGATGGAGATGCTGTGGGCTCAGCGTTTCAAGGAGTATATGCTGTCGCGCTTTGTTGATGCCATTGTTGAAGGTCATGCCGCTCAGGCATTCGAGCGGCAGAAGAAAGCCATGCAGGGCGCTCCGGATTATTATTTCACCGAGTCTCCCTCTATTCAGACGGCTGAGCTTAAAAACCTGAAAGTCTATCTGGCACGTAAACCTGAGCAGTTTGAAACGATCTGCCAAACCATCTTCTCCCGAATCGCTGGCTCCCCTGAAGCCCGCTGGCTGCAGACTCAGGAGCGTTTGTGGGCACAGAGGGATTTGGCCAACATTTCCGTTAACTATCAGCTCCGAAGTGGTCCTGGTGTGGACAATCTATACAAGACACTGAGTCGTGAGCTGAACCTTATCTGGCCATTTCTGGAACAGAAAGAAGATGGAAGCGTATGGCTTGATCAGTTTTTGCCCACGCCTAGAGACTGTAGGAAGGGAGTGTTGCTCGCTGTGAAACAGCATCCGGAGATCTGTGCCGACTCTTACAAGAAACTTTTCAAGACCCCAGATAGACAACACCCCGCACGAGGCGGGGTGTAAAAGGAAGCAAATTTATTATTCTTATTGTTGGTCTTCTTCTTTTTCTAACTTGTCTACTTTGCAGGAATTTCTTTTTCTTCGGACTTTATTATTTTTATTAATGTCCGCTTTTGGCCTGCAGGGTGATTCTCTTGGTGGAACCTTTACCCTCGTACACTTTAGATATTGCAGTTGGTGTGCCAACTTTTTGAAAATCCAGTAATAGCAAGGGCTGCAGAAGAATACGGGTGAAAAATGGGTGTTAGGTATTGTTACGTACGATGAGTGTGTTACCTGTCGTGTTACCTCGATGGGGAACAGGTAACAGTTGTCTTGTGTTCCCGTTACTGCTTTCGACGCTGCGGGTGATTACCTGACTTTGGATTGACGCCTCGAGTCGCTTGATAGTGGCTGAGAAGTGTTGTCTTGTTGTGTTTCGTTAGCAGTCTGGCAATAACATCGTGAGACCATCTGGACTCGCCTTTTGGAACGGGGATCCGTGCATTGTTCAGGTTGCGTGCCAGATAGATATTTTCGGCGGTGCGATCTTCAATCTTCGCTTCGAGATAGGCGAGCAGAAGCCATTCATTATTTGTTATACGAATCCCTTTGGTAATCATACGACCGGCATTGGCACAGCTGACGTGTGTCTTGATATAGCTTCTGATGATCTGCAGCCATTGTCGTTTTTGCGTTGGGGATCCGGTTTGCTGGATAAAGTCGACCAGATCGCCCAAGGTGACTTCAGCTTCTCCAGATGTGCGTTGTCCCAATTGTGCCTTGTGGCGATTCAACTCTTTAACGATACGGCTTAAAGGTTTCTGCCTGTCGCGCAGATCTTCAAGGCACTGCCAGATCACCGCCGTATTTCCTGAACGACACTCATTCCATACGGATTCACGACCATGGCCGACAGTAGGTTTAAGCTGTTGCTCCTGACAGAAGGTAATCAGGCTTTTCTGTGAGAATGGCGTGTGATGATCAGGCATCACTACCCCCATCCTGCTCATATTGGCAGCAATGCTGGAAACACGTTTTCCCTGACTAAGTTTGGCCCGCAAGGATTTATGCAGTTGTGATTTATCGTCAGTTTCCTCTTGATCACCGACAATAAACTCCATAGGCATGACTGCACCTTCTTCCAGTGGTGGGAGGAGGTTGTGATCTGTACAGAGGCGGTAGACGTCACTGTAATTCCATGTGGTGCTGTGGTTATAAATATTATGCTGCTGAAAACGATTCAGACGGTCACAGAGGTTGTAAATCACCCTGTGGGAGAGTTGTCTTTCCTTCTGGTACAGCACCGATACGATAAAAGCTTCCAGAGCTTTAGGGTGTTCAATTTGTAATAGCTGGTTTTGCAGACTGTAACGTGTTGGTGTTGCTTTCAGCTGCCTGAGGATTTCAATAATCTGGAGCGCTGTGGGTGTTTTATCATCAGAAAGCTCTTCAATAATAGAATCCGGAGTTTGATGGAAAAAGCAGCCGTTCTGTTCCCGGTATTTTTCCCCTTTTGGGTCCTGAGCCTTCAGGGTGGCCTTTATTTCTTTATCAAGAACCGCAGCAGAATCGATATGTATGTGAGATGTGTCGTTTGCAAAGGTGTATTCAAATAGCAACTCTTCTCCGGTTTTGATAGGCGCAGCTGCCACTGCAAATACATGAAGCTGTCGTCTGTGGAGTGGGTGTGGTTTCAGAATGACCTTGTCATTCTTAATGCAGGAGACCAGTGCCGGATCAATGATGGTTTTGATTTCAAGATTGCTCTGTCCGCCTGTTATTGAGCTGTTCATAAAGCGGGCCGTGTTCACAGGTTCAATACCATAAGTCAGCTGTGGCAGATGTTGGCCCTTCAGGTCTGGCTGTTGCAGCCCTCCCAGCAGAAGGATATGGCGATCATCACGGTAGATTTCCGCCTGATGCTGACGTACCTGAAGAGAGACATATTTTCCTGAAGCCTCATCCTGAAAGGAGTGTACCAGCGGACCTTTCACCTCCATCACGGCTTCACCCTTGTCGAACGAACGACAGGCAACAACACCTGCACCGGCATTGGGAAGCGGGCTGATCTCTTTTTTAACGTTGGCCTGTTCACAGAGTGCGAGAGATATACGTTGGGCTTTGCCAAAAGTGCAGGGTTCGGGCAAAAAAAGTGATGTGCTTTGCGGGGTTGGCGGTGTTGAACTCTTCAGCCTGCTCCTGCTTTCAGGCTTGCACGGTTTTAGCACTCTGCCTCTCATCGCCCTGGATGAATGCTTCCGAATTTGGCGAGCTTTTGCATAAGCAGGAATGGATGAGCGTCTGCTCCTTTGCAACCGTGTTTTCATAGCTCGTTCCGGGGATTTATACCGTGGACATCAGGAGTAAATCTTGGAGCCGTACCGGAAAGGAGAGTTCAACGAGATAACGAAGCTGTTATTAGCAAAGGGCCAGAAACGAGAAAGCCCGGTAAAACCGGGCCATCAGCAGAGCAGGAAAATCAAAGACCTTCGTTATTAGGCGATGTACAGCCCAGGCAACGTTTGAAGGTTGCATTGAAGGGCTCAACCACGAGGGTCTGACCAGTCTGGTCCAGATTTCCACCCAAGGCGGCAAATGGGGAGCTGATAACATAAGCAACAGCACCAACCGCAGTTGTTGCCAGCATCAGCGGACGAGCAACAAGCAGATCACCAGTCATAGCCAGAAAGCTTGGATTTTCCGCTTCGGCCTGGGTGCTGCTGGCCATAACCGGAGTGCTTACCACCGCTGTTACGGACAGTGCCAAAGCCAGTTTTTTAAAGTGTCCTTTCATTGTTATCACCGTCCTTCCCCAAAGGATGTTACGTTTTATGAAACTATATCACTTCCCAAGCTAAATGCACTTCAGCTCTGGTTGGTTCTCTTGTCAAAAGGCCCGTACCAGGCGTTCTCGGGCCGCTTTGGTGGGTGCTTGATAAAGAAAGAGTGCAGATCATGAAGAGCCTGCTCTTCGGCATCGGCCATTGTCATCGGCGTACTAATTACCAGACGGCGAGCCTGGAAGTCGAAGGCTATAGGGACAACCGGTACATCCGCACCTTTGGCCATATGGTAAAAGCCCATCTTCCAGCTGCTGACAGGGCTGCGGGTACCTTCAGGAGCGAGTGCGATAACACACTCTTCGTGCTGGTCGAAAAAGTCCACGATCTGGGCGACAACATTATGGGACTTGTCCCTTTTCACCGGAACACCGCCCCAGTAACGCATCAGCCAGCCGAGAGGGGGCTTGAATAGGGTGTGTTTGCCCAAGAATCGCAGGCGGAGCCGAAGAATAATTTTAGCCATCAGCCCCACAACAAAATCCCAGTTGGATGTATGGTGGGCGACAACAATTATGTATTTCGGGATGTTGGGCAGATTGCCTTCAATCTTCCACCCCATAAGGCGGTAAACAAACAGGGCAAACCCCTGATAAAAGCGATTAGGCGGAAATTTATTATTATGCATCATCCTTATTCCACTGCAGGACTTTGATTGATCTTGGCAGCTTGCCAGCACTGGTTAGTGCGTTGGATGCCAGAACATTATTTATTATCGCCCAGTTTCAGGAGAAAACGACAGTTTTCAGGACGTATGTTCTGTTTCTGTTTGTAGCTCCGCTGTTTTCTGTGACGGGGTCAACTGCTCTTCCAGGCTCAGCGAACCGCATCCTAAAAGCTCAACACGCTCTAGCCTTGTAGCGATTGTATCTGCAGTTGGGCGAAGCCTGGGCAGGACGTTCTGGCAAGCCGAACAGACTGTGGCTAACTGTTTGAAATCCTGGTAGGCAGGCTCATCCTCTTTGATATTTCGCAGGTTACAGGCTTTTGTCAGGATTCTGTCCAGGCACGCACTTTCCGTTTTTGTGGCTGCTGGTGTCAGGGTTTGTGCAAGAGTTTGCAGCCACTGATGCAGATCGCCTGCTTCAACCCTTGTCAGCAGGCGAATCAACATTGCACTGAAGGCCCAAATATCATTGGCCGTGTTTGTTTTTGGGGTTGCTTTCAGTAATCCGGGAAATGCACTTTTCCATGCGGATGAAATCTCAGGAGGCAGCTGGGGCACATTGGCGATGTCACGTTTGGTTCCGGAAGGTTGGCAGGAACCCATATCACCGACCTTGAAAATATAATGGTCTTCCCCAAGCGTTCTAAACAAGACATTGCCATCATGAAAGTCCCCGTGAACCCATTGTTTGCTATGGATATAGGTTAATGCCTGAATCGTATCCTGGCTGATTCGGTAGATCATGTTTGCAGAAAAATAGCCTGAGGAGAGAGTATCAAGATGAGTCAGATCCCCTTCCATTCTCTCCATGGTAAGTAGACAACCCAGAGATGGGTGCTCAAAGGCCCCGATGCAAACGACGATGTTATCGTGCTGGAGAACCTGTAACGCTCTGGCTTCACGCTCTAGCTCCTGCTGCCGTTCTACCTGCGTCCTTAATTGCTGGAGAGACGACATCTTACTGAGATCCTTTGCATCCAGAGGCTTTGCAGCCTTAACCACATAGCCTTTGTAATCGCCTTCTCCAGCAACCGGTTCTACTTTCCAGATGCGTGCAAATGAGCCTGAATCGTCATGGGGATGAGTGTTGATATGGGTGCTGACGTCCTGCTTCAACTGGCTCTCGAGAGGAGTCAGGCAGGAATAATCAACCTTGTAGCGGCTCAACTTCCACTGTGCGAAGCGACCCGTTACAGCCGGGCCGATGGAGAGAAGAAGGCCACCCAAATCGTTTGATAGGGTACTTCTGTCAGCTAAGGAGGAATCTATTGGTGTAGCCATGACAATCCCTGCTTTTTTGTGTAGGTGCATAGTGGGATTGATTGGCGGGGATTATGTTCGAGGGAAGAACAGAATTGTTGTAAACGCTGACAATGCTGTTATTACGCATCCGGGCCTTACAACCCGGATGCAAGCCGCGAATAACTCAGGTCTGACAGGATGGGCAGTAACAGGTGCTGCGATTATTTAATCGAATTTCACGAATTGTTGTTCCACACTCTTTGCAGAACTCGCCGCCTCTGCCGTACATAGAGAGCTCAATGGCAAAGTAGCCGGGCTTGCCGTCACCACCCACAAAGTCTTTCAGAGTTGTTCCGCCAACTTCGATGGCTCTGGTAAGGACTGCTTTAATCGCCTGCGCCAGCTCTTCGTAACGGTGTCGTGAGATATTTCCGCAGGCACGATCCGGACGAATACCCGCCATAAATAACGCTTCATTGGCGTAAATATTCCCGACCCCGACAACGGTGTGGTTATCCATAATGAAGGTTTTCACCGGCTGTTTACGCTTGCGGGAAAGCTCATAAAGCCGTTCGCCGGTAAATGCATCGCTGAGTGGTTCTGGTCCCAGCTTGCGGATCAGGTCGTGTTGTTCAACAGGTCTATCCGTCCAGACCATGGCTCCAAACCTGCGCGGGTCTGTTAGCCTGAGTATCTGACCGTTATCGAAAACAATATCCACATGATCATGTTTTTCTGCAGGCGTGCCTGCCGGAAGAACGCGCATGGAACCGGACATACCCAGATGCCCAATCAGTGTTCCATTGGGAAAGTGCAGCAGAAGATATTTGGCCCGCCGGGTAATACTCAGTAATGGCTGTTCAAAAAGCAGGGCGGGAAGGTCCGGATTCACCGGCCAGCGCAGACGGGGCTGACGCACCTCTACACCAATCACTTTATTCCCGACGGTATGGGGAGCAATACCCCGCAGGGTTGTTTCGACTTCTGGCAACTCTGGCATTGGGTTCTGGCCTGATAACAACAAAAGCTGGAAGAACCCTAACAGATTCGCAGCCTGCTGAAACCCTGCTAGTTTGTCTGTCTTACTCAGAAAAAGAATGCAGAGATGTTCGGGGATTCTTTAAATGGGGGATGTGGCTTTGAATAAGCGTAGGCTGGCTATTGTTTCAGTATGGGTACTGTTATTGCCATCGCTTGTATGGGGGCAAGAACCTGAAAGCCAGAAGTTAGAAACCTCATGGCATGATTACACGCCAGCCCTTTATACCGCAGGGCGGTATGCGCTGGGGGCGGGTGCCTTGATTGGTTTGGCGGCCATGCAGTCGGTGGTTGAGAGCAAGCTGCGAGGTTATGGCTCTCTAGCCAAGATGGGACATTACATCTTTTATCCTCTGACCATGTCCGTTTCGTTGGTGACATTGACACCTTTTCAATCCTGGCTGGGACATTACATTCATGGTGTGCTGGCGCCTGCAGAAAACAAGGATGAAGAAAAAGGCGATGACTACACCCTGGAAGGACTTTGGTTTCGCACCTATCAGGCCTACAGCATGAATGCCCAGATGAGTCGTAATGTTGTTATGGCCCTGAACACTATGTCTTTTCTTTATCTTGAAAGAGTTATGCTGCATTTATCCGCGGGGCGGTATGAGGCTGCTGTAGATACTCAGGCTCACTTCTTTCGGATGGCCAAGAAATACTATGCCGAAATAGGCTTCACCTCACCGGTCTGGGATGAGGTGTTTATTCCCCATGCCCGTCCTATCTGGAAGCCTTATCGGGATAGTGATTTATGCCGGGATCTGGATGAACAGCTCATACCAGAAGCCCGGACATTAATGTTGGAGAAAACCCTGCAATGCGGAGAGTTTGAATAGTTGTGGAGAGGTTGGAGAGATTGAATAGCCCGGTGGCCTATCGGTCACAGAAGCCGTACTCCACAAGATCATTCAGTAGGGTTTCCCAGCCACCCCGGTTAAATGTTCCGGCCAGATAGTCTCCAAGATCCCAGTAATCGGGTTCGGAGCCACAGCGTTCGCGGAGGTCATTTGCGAGACTGTAATCAAAATAAGCACTCAGGCAGCTCTCTTCGCCATCTTCCGGAGCCATCTCGTGCTGGACAGTATTATTTTCATACCATCTGGCATTGCCCTCTCTGGGCTGATCGAAAATCAGGGCAAGATGTGATTCTGAACAGGTGTAGCCACCAAATTCCTTGAAAGGATATTCCGACGTATAACCGCTGGTGGATGCCAGCAGAAGTCCTGAGAATGCCAATGCTGAGAGTGTTTGTTTCATGGGAATCTGGCCCGGAGCTTTTCAGACCGCGGAGAAGATAGGCCAATTTGGGGAATGGGTGTCGTAGGGCTACAGAAAATTACTTATAATTTCTTCCTTTCCGGGCCCTGAGAGAGAATCTTTGGGCCAGAACTCAGCTATGCGGTCACTCATGAGCAAGATTTTGCAACCAGTTAAGACTCTGACCGGCATTAAGCCTACCGGTGTTCCTCACCTGGGCAACTATGTTGGTGCTATTCGTCCGGCTATCGAAGAAAGCCGTCGTGAGGACATCAAGTCCTACTACTTCCTGGCAGACTACCACGCCATTATCAGCACCTGGGATCCTGCTCAGGTTCACGAGTCTACCCGTAACATTGCTGCCGTCTGGCTGGCGCTGGGTCTGGATACTGATCGCGCGACTTTCTACCGTCAGTCCGATATTCCTGAAATCCCGGAACTGACCTGGATTCTGAACTGTATGTCCGCCAAGGGCCTGATGAACCGTGCCCACGCTTACAAAGCGTCTGTGG
Source organism: Parendozoicomonas haliclonae (assembly GCF_900174585.1). Taxonomy (GTDB): domain Bacteria; phylum Pseudomonadota; class Gammaproteobacteria; order Pseudomonadales; family Endozoicomonadaceae; genus Sansalvadorimonas; species Sansalvadorimonas haliclonae. Next base: position 160,044 of record NZ_FWPT01000006.1, read on the forward strand.
ATAAGAACATTGCCGAAGGTAATGACCCTGATCTTGGCGTAACCATGGGCCTATACAGCTACCCTGTGCTGATGGCCGCGGACATTCTGATGTTCAACGCCAACCGCGTACCGGTAGGTAAGGATCAGGTTCAGCATATCGAAATGGCTCGTGATATCGGCGGCCGTTTCAACCACGTTTACAAGGGTGAGTATTTCACTCTGCCGGAAGCGATTGTTGGCGAGAACACCGCTGTGCTGAGTGGTCTCGATGGCCGCAAGATGAGTAAGAGCTACGGTAACGTGATTCCGCTGTTCTGCCCTGAAAAGCAGTTCCGCAAGCACATTATGAAGATCGTAACCAACAGCCTTGAGCCGGGTGAGCCGAAAGACGCAGATACCTGCACCCTGTTCCAGATCTTCTCCGCCTTTGCCAAGGATCAGTCCGAGATTGATGCCAAGCGCAAGCAGTACGAAGAAGGCGCTGGCTGGGGTGCTCTGAAGCAGGAACTGTTCGAGTACCTGAACGAAGAGCTGAAAGAGGCTCGCGGTGAGTATGACCGTCTGATCGCTGATCCGGCCTTTATCGAAGCCGAGCTGAAGAAGGGCGCAGATAAGGCTCGTGCCGAAGCGTCTCCATTCCTGAAGACAATTCGGGAAGCGGTTGGTCTGCGACCTTTGGCTTAATTCGCCATAACTGATTGAAAAGCCGGGCTTTTGTCCGGTTTTTTATTGCCTGCTAAAAAGTGAACTTCAGATATACCGCAGAGGTCTAAATAGGTGATAGCCAACTGTGAATGGAGTCACTGATGTCCAAGCCTCTGCCCAATATCCTTTTGCTTACTGTTCTGTCTCTATTTGGATTGCTGATCCCCATGGCGGGCATGGCCGATTGTTCTGGCTACGAGTCGGGCAGTGAAGAAGCGGCACATTGCACAGCGTTGAATGCTGTGGAAAACAGTTTGTGCCCTCCTGAGCAATGTGTGCCGATGCTGACCGCGACATTCACCAATACACTGGAAAGCGGCAAGGCTGCAGCAACGGCTTCTGATGTTTTTCATGGCACCTTTGAGCCGATCAAAGCTCAAAGCCCAGCCTATGCCGAAGGTTTATTTGAGCAGTACTCAGAACACTTTCGGGAAAGCCCCTGGGCTCAGACCGCTTTTAAGAAGCTGGTGGATGCTGTATTCACAGTTGATAAAGGCACAGTAAAAACAGTTTTGATTCCGCGAACAAAAGCTTTCTCTGAGTTCGAGGCTCTGCAGGATTTATTTGAATTGGATATGACCATAACCGCGGGTGTTTCCAGAGATATGGCGACTTATGAGGAAGTCGCGACTTATCACCGTTATCTTCTCCGTGGCGGGTATCTAGATTGGGAGTGGTTGACGGCTCCAATACGTGACGGGCAGTGGATCACTTTTACGACCGGTTATGATCTGGTTTTGTTACCTCACCCTGAATTTGACCAGAGCGGGACACTATTGCCGGAATGGCAGAGTATGATTAACCATGTCATTAAACCTGATATAGCTCAGAGTTATGTTTTGGTGGTTACCAAATCCGAGCTGGAGAAGGATGCTCTTTCCTCTTATATTCAGCAGCAGGCTCCTGAACTGAAGCCGGTGAATCAGGTGTGTACGGATGGTATCGCGCTTGGGAAAGATCGCATCTATACCTGTTCTGTTTTGCTTAAGCGGTAAGTTAAATCGAATCTGGTAATTGTTGATTGTTCAAGGCATCCTGCGAGCGGATACCACAGTGAACAATAACGATGAATAATACCTCCCTTCAGTTTCTGGCGAATAAGTCAGCGGGCGATAGCCGTACCTGCGTCATTCTGTTTCACGGCTATGGCGCTTCCATGCAGGACCTGTATGGCATCTCCGATTTTATGGATCCTAACAAAACCTGTGACTGGTTTTTCCCTGATGGCTGGCTGGCGGCTGAAGGTGGAATGGGCCGGGCATGGTTTCCTATTGATGCCCAGGCTTTGCAGATGGCTATGCTGACGGGCCAGCCAAGGGATCTGCGTGATAAGGTTCCGGAAGGCTTCGACGAAGCGATTAGTCTTACCAAAGCGTTTATCGAAGAACGTCTGGATAATTATGACCGGGTGATTATCGGAGGCTTCTCTCAGGGCGCGATGATCACTTCTCATATTGCTCCCATGATCAGTGACAAACTCGATGGCCTGCTGCTGTTTTCCGGTAACCTTATTGCTGAATCCCTGCTTGTGGATAAGTTGCGCGAAGCCAGTCCTATCAAGTTCTTCCAGTCCCATGGGCAGCAGGATCCTGTGCTGGGTTTTGACTATGCCAAAGACCTTTATGATCTGCTGATTAAGCATGGTCACACGGGTGATTTCCTGCCATTTCATGGGCAGCATGAGATCACTGGGCCGGTTCTGGAAGAGGCTGGCAAGCTGATTTTATAGGCATAAATTCCCAGAGAGACCGTATATTGACTCATCTCTTTTTAGCACTGGAGTACGCTTTTTTACTTCTTTTTGTTCGTTTTTTTAGCATGTTCATTTTTTGTGAACATTGTATAAAGTTGAACAAATTTGCTTTTTTGGGGCATTATTCCATAGTTTTTAGTTGGGGATAATGGTTTTTGTTCATTAATTGTTGTTGTTCACTTTTTGGCGTGTTGGAATAGGAGACACAAAGAGACTGGAAAGCTCATCATGCTGGATGAAAGAGAAATCACAATACTGACAGAGGCGATATCTGCCTTTAGGCAAAGAACAGGTCTGTCTCTGGTTACTTCTGACGAAATAGACAGCTCTCACGCTATAGGTACTGAGCTATATCTGGAAGGCTATATCTCTCTGCAAGCTGAGGTCAAGAAAGGTGTGCTGGGGAATATTGGAGCTGTAATACGGAGGCTACAAAAGCTTGGCTCAAAAAAAGGGATTCTCATTACGCCTTATATCCCACCACCTCAGGCTGAAAAACTTAAGCTAGCCAGTATCCAGTTTATCGATACTGCTGGAAATGCCTTCATTTGTCAGCCGCAGTGCTTTGTTTATGTCCAAGGATATAAAGCCGCAAAGGTAAGAGAGACAGCAGAACTGAAAGGTAAGGCTTTTAAAGCAGCAGGGTTAAAGCTTGTTTTTGCCCTTATGCAGAAGGAGGAACTTCTCAATGCTCCTTATCGTAACATTGCTGCGTATGCGGATGTTGCTTTGGCTACAACTGGAGCAGTTTTGGAAGACCTTGAAGAGCAAAATTTTCTTAATACTCTAAAGAAAGGGCAAAGGAAATTTATTAATAAAGGCAGATTAATCCGTAAGTGGGGAGAGTCCTATCCTGCTCTGCAGAAAAAGATCTATATTGGGACATTTACGACAGATATTCCTATTGACCCTCAAGGTATCAACCTTTCGGTTCTCGGTGGTCAGTGGGGAGGAGAGGTTGCGGCCGCACGGTATACTAATTATCTAAACCCTAAAGATATCAGCGTATTTGTACAGAATAATAAACTACGAGATGTAATGTCGGGGCTAAGGCTGCGTAAGCTTAAATCTGGAGAACATCCAGATTACCGTATTGATCTCTATCATGTATTCTGGAATGGCCTGTTGGGTACAGAGTTAACATGTGTACCTCCTTTGCTGGTTTATGCAGAGCTTGTGGCATCCGGTGACCTCCGTAATATCGAGACAGCCCAAAGAATCTATGAACAGTACCTTGATTGATATATCTGGAAAGTTGAATGCTGGCCTAATTGAGTTATATGTCGATCTTAAAAAGCACACGGATTCATTGAATATCTCAATGCTTGTTGTTGGGGCAATGGCTAGAGATCTGGTACTACATTATGGCTTCGGTGCGGCAATTGAGCGAGGTACACGGGATGTCGATTTTGCCATCAGTGTTTCCAGTTGGGAGGATTTTTCCAATCTTCGGAAGTTGCTTTTGGCATCTGGTTACGTAGCGCATAGAAAGCACCTCCATAACTTTAGTTTTGTCAGTAGCGATGGGCTTATGTGGGAGCTTGATGTTGTTCCCTTTGGTGATATTGCTGAAAAGCACGAAATTAGTTGGCCGCCAGAGCACGAATTTCATATGAGTGTTCTGGGCTTCCCGGAAGCATTGAGTGCAGCTTTGCAGGTACGCATTTGCCGGTCTCCTGAGTCGATTATTTCTGTAGCATCTCCGGCTGGTATTTGTCTTTTGAAGCTTATCGCCTGGACTGATCGTGCGGTTGAAAAGCGACCCAAGGATGCATCTGATGTCAGGTATCTGATTGATAGTTATGCCAAGATTCCGAGCATATCAGAAGCACTTTATACCGAAAATTATATGGAGCTATATGACTTTGATGAAACGCTGGCAAGTGCGGTGAAACTTGGGGAGGATGCAGGTGCGATTGCACTACCTGAAACTGTGAGTGCTTTGAAATTAACTCTTTTTGAGAATGAAAAAAACAAAGTTCACTTTGCCCTGGACATGCGGAGTCCAAGGCGCATTAGCCAACCGGTTGATACGGGTGAATTGTTTGATTTACTTATCCAAGGCTTCCTTTCTAAAGCAGAAGAGGGGTGAAAAGGTGGAGATATCATAAAACCCCAGCATTTGGTTTGCATGCAATCTTTATATTTTTCAAGCAACCTCGGAAGCCTGAGCGGTAAGCTGTTATGATTGCGCTCTTTAGCTTACCCGTTGTCTCCCTCCATGACTGAACACTCCTTTTCCAAATTGCCACTGTCGCGGGAAATGCTCGATAACCTGGAGTCACTGGGTTATAAGACCATGACGCCGATTCAGGCAGAAAGCCTGCCGTTTATTCTGGATGGTAAGGACCTGCTGGCGCGCGCCAAAACCGGCAGCGGGAAAACCGCAGCCTTCGGTATCGGGCTGCTGTCACGCCTGAATGTCTCCCGTTTCCGGATTCAGGCTCTGGTGCTGTGCCCAACCCGCGAACTTGCGGATCAGGTGGGTAAAGAACTGCGCCGTCTGGCCCGGGCTACCCACAATATCAAGATTCTGACCCTGTGCGGTGGTATGTCATTTGGTCCACAGATTGCCTCTCTGGAACATGGTGCCCATATCATCGTGGGTACCCCGGGGCGCATACTGGAACATATGCGTAAAGGCCGTCTTCCGCTTGTGGATATCTCCACGCTGGTGCTGGATGAAGCGGACCGTATGCTCGATATGGGTTTCCGTGATGCCATTGAAGAGATTGCAGCTGCCACACCAAAGAACCGGCAGACTCTGCTGTTCTCGGCAACTTATCCACAGGGCATTCAGGCGATCAGCAAGTCTTTCCAGAACAATCCTGTGGAAGTCAGTGTTGAATCTCATCACGATGATAGCGTAATTGAACAACGCTTTTACCCGACCACCAAGGAAGGACGCCTGGACGCACTGGTCAAACTGATGCGCCATTACCAGCCGGAATCCACAGTGGTGTTCTGCAATACCAAGGTGGGTTGTGAAGACGTTGCAGAACGTCTGCGTCGTGAAGGTTTCCATGCCGCCGCGCTGCACGGTGATTTGGAGCAACGTGACCGTGACAAGGTGCTGGTGCAGTTTGCTAATCGTAGCAGCTCCGTGCTGGTGGCCACCGATGTGGCGGCCCGTGGTCTGGATATCAAAGATCTACAGGCGGTGATCAACTATGAAGTGACCCGGGATTCCGAAGTGCATGTGCACCGTATCGGTCGTACTGGCCGTGCAGGGAAAAAGGGGCTAGCACTCAGTCTTTACACTGAGAGCGAGCAGTACAAGGTTGATGACATTGAAATTTATCAGCGCAAACCTGTGGAATATGGTTCGTTGGCGAAGCTAAATGCGGCGGCCGTTGTGCTCGAGCCAGCCATGGTGACGCTGAATATTGATGGCGGCAAAAAAAACAAGGTTCGCCCTGGCGATATTCTTGGTGCTCTGACCGGTGATGCCGGCATCGCCGGAAGCTATGTTGGCAAGATCGACGTTTTTGATTTCACGGCCTATGTCGCTGTTGACCGGACTGTTGCTAATCAAGCCCTGAAAAGGCTGCAGGCTGGCAAAATCAAGGGACGCCAGTTCCGGGTTCGTAAACTACGCTGACAACCTATACTGCCAGTCTCCATTCATTGCTGAATACGAGGCTGGCAGTATGTCTCTCTCCTCTCCTGAATTCTTGCCGTTCTGGCGGAAGCTCTCCCGCACTATTTTTACCCGCACAGCTATTACCCGCACCGCTACCTGTCTTGTTATGACAGGCATGACCTCAATTGCTGCAGCCATGACGGGCGAGTTCGAGAAGAGAGTATTTGATGTGACATGGGCTGGTGTTGATGAAAGCTCACAGCTTATTTTGACTATGCTGCCATCATCCGGTGTGTACACGTATCAAAAAGAAGGCGAAACGGAAGAGGTTGCGCGCTTTCGTGAGGAGTTGGTGAATGGCCTCTTCAAGGCTGATGATGAATCCAAAGTAAAAGATGAATCCGGGATAGAAGAAAAAGATGAGCCAGAGTTCAGTTGGACGGAATTGATTGCCTATGCACTGGCTCTTCATGAACGTAAGACTGATGATGGCGAAGAGCATAATAAACCGTTTTTAGCTCAGGCCGACGATCCGGTGCTTGGCTCTATTGCTGAAGCCCGGTTTGAGTTTCGTGGCTCTATAGTGAATCAGGTTAAAATCGGAGATGATGAAGACAAACCCTTAAAAAAGATGATTTTTTTCGGGAAAGATAAGAATGAAGTGTCTTTAGAGATAGAAGTTGTCATTCTGGACGACTCTGTTCATGGCATTTCCATTCTTGAGAACACCGATCTCCCTGGAGGCGGAAAGAAATCTCTGGCGCTTTCTTCAATGGATTTGCAGTTAGTCGCAGAAATGGATAAGGGTAATGAATCTGATGGCGAGGAAGCCCTGACTGATCATGTCAGCACTTCAGAGAGTGCGAGTTCGCCGGAACCGGATTCTCCAGAGGCTGTACCCTTACAGAAAGACCAAGACCAAGACCAAGTCTATGTATCTCGCCCCAGTACAGGTTCCAGTTTCAACTCCGAACTTCCAATACCGCCAGCAAAGAGAGTGAAACTCAATAATGGGGCGGTTGAATCGGCCAATACGTCGGGCGTATCGTCGCCTGCGAGTTCGCCGGCTGGTTCTCCCATTCAGTCGTTAAATTCTCCCAAATAACCACAAATTCAGTGGGTAAAAAAAGCTCTGATCTTTTCTATGCTTATGGATAATGGGGAAGTAATAAAGCAGGGATGCTGAAATATGCGTAAATCAGTAGTTACTATCAGTCTGAACTCCGAACAGGTTCTGATGTTCTATAAAAGGCAGAAGGAGCGCGTACGGGCCGTATCCGAGGATGGCACCAGTATCAGCCTGCCCTTCGACATTATTGCCCAGTTCGTCAGCCATCATGGCATTCACGGACGTTTTGAAATCAGCTACGACAGCAGTGGCAAGTTTAAGGGTATCCGCAAGGTTGGTTAGTGTAAGTTAGTGCAGACTGACAAGTCGAAGCAGGCGTACAAGTCTTGTGCGCCATAACAACTCTCCAGCGCCTCTCTCCCTCTCCGCCAGCACAGTGTAAATCTGGCAAAGCGCCAAAGCCTCAAACTCCTCACGCAGTTCATCCTCTGAGTACTTCAGAAAGGAATGTTCTCTGTAGCCATCAAGGCTGGCATCAATATCGGTGAAGTTGCCTGTCGAGAGCAAGGTGACGAGATCCCATACCGGTGAGTGAATGGTCGCCTGGTCAAAATCAAAAAGCTGCGGTCTTTGGCTTTTGTCGTCAGGTAGCCAGAAGTGATGAAGTAAGCAGTCACTATGGCTGATTGTTATATTCTTGAAGTATTTAAAGCGTGGGCGAAGTGTGGCATTCCAAAAATATACGGCATCCAGCAATCGTTCTTTGATCTGATGCTTGTGGGACGGTGAAAGCAGATCATCGGGAAAGCTGTTAACCAGATACGAGCTATAGGTAATGGATTCAAGCAGCGGCAATGTGTGATCTCGGTAGCGCCCAAAGCCCAGCCCGGTGATTTGTTCTTTAAGTTCTTCGTCTTTTAAAAGCTCTGCAGCCTCATTGTGAAACTCAGCCAAGGTCTTGATGATTGCGTGCTGAAGATCCTTGTCAGGTTGAAAACCAGTAAACGTATCATTGATATCACAGGGTAAATGATGGGTCTCGGTGTTATCCGGCATTAACAGAAAGCAGCAATCAAAGTCGGTGAGTAAGCCGGCAGCATAAACAGGTGCAACCGTATTTGATGCGCTTGATTGCCAGATCTGATGGAACAGAACTTCGGCATAACCCTGCTCAACCGGTCTGAGTTTTAAAACCAGACGTAAAGGTTTGGCAGTGGATGACTGAATATCAAGATAACCAAGCCAGGAGCTGTGATGGCCGGGAATGGTTTCCAGTGAACAGCTGAGGATGGTTTCAGGTAGGGCGGTTATCTGAAATTCACCCCGGAACCATTTGAGAAAGTCCGGATTCCTAAAGTTATCAAGCAGGTTCTCAAGTAGAGATGTGGCAGGCTCAGATGTAGAAAGCATCAACATGAAGTGTGATCTTGCCCCGTCCGTGAGTGATCACTTATCAGCTTAGCTCCAGAAACAATAAAGCCACCCGAAGGTGGCTTTATTGGAGGTATGAGAAGCTATCAGGCGTTACCAGTAATAATCTGGTACTTCTCCATCAGCTCTTCCTGGGTTTCGACGTTGTCCGGATCCTTTGGAATACAGTCAACCGGACACACCATCTGGCACTGTGGCTCATCGTAATGGCCTACACACTCAGTGCACAGGTTCGGGTCGATTTCGTAAATTTCTTCACCCGGAGAGATTGCACTGTTCGGGCATTCCGGTTCACAGACATCACAGTTGATGCAGTCGTCAGTGATAATAAGAGCCATGTCTATCTCTGTAACTTATCTGCTTAAAAGCCAATCAGGCTTTCTTGCCGAACTTTTTGGTCAAAGCTTCTTCAACGGCCGGGGTTACGAATTTGGAAACGTCGCCCTGCAGTGAAGCAATTTCACGTACCAGTGTTGAAGAGATGTAGGAAAACTTCTCGGACGGAGTCAGGAAGAGGCTTTCAACGTCTGGTGCCAGTACGCGGTTCATATTGGCCAGCTGGAACTCATATTCAAAGTCGGAAACTGCACGCAGACCACGCAGGATCACGCCAGCGCCAACATCACGGGCAAAGTCGGCCAGCAGATTGCTGAAACCCTGCACTTCCACATTGTCGAGATGGGAAGTGGCATCTTCGGCCATTTTGACGCGCTCTTCCAGCTCGAACAGAGGACGTTTCTTCGGGCTTTCTGCAACAGCAATAATAACCCGTTCAAACAACTGGGATGCTCGCTCGACAAGATCGCAATGCCCACGGGTAATGGGATCAAAAGTGCCCGGGTAGATAACTGTTCTCTTCAAGGCCCTGAGTTCCTCTTGTTCGCGTACAGCTGACATAAAAACCGGTAAAGCGAGCGATGCTAGCGAACCAGAGCCCGCTACACAAGACCGGAAATTTACGCCAAACCAAAACAGATGGTGGTTCTGTTACTGTTATACCGCAATTATGTGGTGGATATTACCGGAGCGCCCAGTCTTTGTTTCAGATGCGTTGCCATCCGGACTGCCTGACCATAGATCGACAGTTGCGGGTTGGCACCTATGCTGGTCGGGAAAACAGAACCGTCAATAACGGACAGGTTTTCCAGATAGTGGTGCTCGCCCAGGCTGTTAACCAATGTTCTTTCTTTGTTCTCACCCATTGGGCAGCCGCCCATCACATGGGCCGAGCCAATCAGAGTATCGTATGGCCGAAGGTTAAGTGACTCTATGGCCGTTTGTGCCTCTTTCCAGCTTTTGTAATGAGGCGCGCCGTAATGATGCGGGCGTACGGATTTGGCACCGGCGGCAAACTGGATTTCTGCCATGGACAGCAGGGCATGACGTGCGCCCTCCCAGATGTACGGCGTGATTTCATAATCCAGAACCGGAGTGCCATCGTTGCGAATCTCAACCTTGCCGCCCTGACTCTGCTCGTGGAAGCCATCCCGCAACAGCGCCAGCATGACATTGGCGTTGGGAAGGTCATCCATATCGTGAGCCAGATCCTGCCCTTTGGCCCGGAACAGAGCTGCGGCCAGTTTTGGCTGCAGTGGCGGAACTTCCAGCTTGTAACCCATGGCACCGCTGACACCATCGCGCCACAGGAACTCGTTGCTGTAGATGGTTTGTGGTGCGCCGTAGTAACCATCAACCTTCTCCGGCATGATCGCCAGAGACATGGGCACCGGATGCAGGAAAGTGCGCTTACCGGTCAGCTGATAAGGATCTGGGGCTGAAGAACGCAACAACACGGCGGGGCTGTTGATGGAACCGCCTGACAACACATAGTGTTTGGCCTTAACAAAGATCTTCTTGCCGGTGGGTTCTACACACTTGCTGTCCATCGCATGACAGACCAGCCCGGAAATGGTGTCTCCGTCATGAACCAGGTGATTGGCCCGGGCCAGGAACAGCAGTTCGGCATTTTTCTTCAGGGCTTCCGGGATCGTGGTGACCAGCATGGACTGCTTGGCATTAGTCGGACAGCCGGTTCCACAGTAACCAAGGTTCCAGCAACCTTTGGTATTGCGTGGAATCTGCTTCCATTCATGGCCCAGCTTTTCACAGCCGCGCTGGAGAACCGCGTTGTTGGGGTTGGGTGGAACCTGCCAGGTTTCCACGTTGAGCCGCTCTTCCCGGTCTTCAAACCAGCTTGCCATCTCGGCATCGGAGCAGCCTTTAACGTCAAACTCGCTTTCCCAGAAATCGAGTGTGGGTTTAGGAGTGCGGAAGCTGGAGGTCCAGTTAATTACGGTTGTGCCGCCAACGGCCCGTCCCTGAAGAATGGTGATAGCCCCATCCTTGCTCTGCCGGCCAATCGCTTCCTGGTAGAGTGTGCTGTAGGCATCCCGCTCATCCATATTGAAATCATTGGAGGACTTCAGATGACCTTCTTCCACCATCAGTACGCGCAGCCCGGCCTGGCTTAATATTTCCGCCGTGGTGCCACCTCCGGCACCGGTGCCGATGATGACCACATCGGTTTCAAAGGTTTGGTCTTCAGTAAAGCGTGAAGCGTTGTGAACCTTCCAGCCACTGGCAACACCTTCAGCAAACAGATCTTTAATTGCCATTATTCTTATCCTGCCTGTTGTCTGGATTCTGTCAGTAGTTATTCGGTTCTGTCACCAGAACCTCTGGATACAGTGGCCCTGGGTAGTGGCTTACGGAGAAGGATTCCGGCTGGCCATACCAGACCATAGACGACAGCTGTACCAGCGAGGCGTGTGCCATGCGGAACAGGAAAATCCGGCTGTTTTTCCAACGCTCCATAAAGGTCTGAGCGGTTGCCAGATCCACAGTCTCCCAGTCTTGCCAGACACCCGTCGTAAGCCCGCGTGTCAGTGGCAGCGTTGCCACATCAAGAAGCTGACGCAGAACCTTTTGCATAGCGGTAGAAAGATGGCTGCAGTGCCAGTCAAACTGAGTCAGAGCGATTTCCAGAGCTTTATCAAAACCGGCATCGGACCGTGAAAGCCCCGGTTCCTGAGTAGCCAGCAATACAGCTTTGACGAATGGAATATCGTCAGGGGTAAAAAACTGGAAACCACTGGCGCTGTTGGCTACGGCCTGACCAGTAAAGGTGAATGCTGTAGAGGTTGTAGCGAGGATGGCACCACCGATTAACCCTGTACGCAGGAATGTGCGTCTGTCCAAGTTAATCGTGTTGTTCTCATCGGCGGTGTAGTGATCTTTCATTATTATTTTCCCGTCACACCGTTTGACAAATAGGGTGAAACTTTTGGACTAGGTTACTTTGGCAAAGCACAAAAAAAAATAGCAGGGCTGAATTGACGCGATTTTGCGTCCTTTCTGCCCTGCTATTTATCAGCGTTGTTAATTTAGCTGATCAGCGAACAAACATCTTGAAGATCATTTTGCCCAGTGCACCGCCGTAAGGAGGGTACATGAACTTGGCAGCATTGAACTTGCCTTTGCTCAGAGTGCCCTTAGCTTTGGAGAAGGTCAGGAAGCCTTCATGGCCATGGTAATGACCCATGCCGGAAGGACCAACACCGCCGAACGGCATATCATCAACAGCCACGTGCAGCAGTGTTTCATTGACGCAGACACCACCAGAGTGGGTTTGCTCCAGAACGCGACGCTGGCAGTCTTGCTCATGGCTGAATAGATACAGAGCCAGCGGACGAGGACGGTCGTTTACATAGTCCAGGGCTTCGTTCAGATTGTCGTAAGGAATCACGGGCATAACCGGGCCGAAAATCTCTTCCTGCATAACCCGCAGATCATCGGACGCATCGGTAATGATATGCAGCGGCATACGACGGCTGCCGTCATTGATATCGCTCTCACCAATCACGTGAACACCGGCGCCGGCTTCTTTCGCTTCCGTCACCAGACTTTGCAGACGCTGGTGCATGCGCTCATTAACAATGCTGGTGTAGTCGGCATTGTTGTTCAGCTTGGGATACATGGTATTGAAAACCTTGCGGTAGGTTTCAATAAACGCATCCTGTTTGCTGCGCGGGCAGAGAATGTAATCCGGGGCAACGCAGGTCTGGCCGGCGTTAAAGGATTTACCAAAGCAGATCCGCTCAACAGCCTCGGTCAGATCAACATCATCACTGATGATGGCCGGAGACTTGCCACCCAGTTCGAGGGTGACCGGCGTGAGGTTTTCTGCTGCAGCGCGCATAACGATACGACCAACCTGAGTTGAGCCGGTAAACAGCAGATGGTCAAAAGGCAGCTTGCTGAATTCGGTGGCAACATCCACTTCACCGGTAACAACCGAGATCAGCTCTTCGGAGAAGTGATCTTCCATCAGCTTGGCGAACAGCTCGGCAGTCTTGGGGGTGAACTCGGACATCTTCACCATTACCCGGTTACCGGCTGCAAGCGCGCCAACCATTGGCAACACTGCCAGCTGAACCGGATAGTTCCAAGGTACCATAATGCCCACAACGCCCAGAGGCTGATAGTTCACAACCGCTTTGGCAGGCTGAAGATGCTGACCCACATGGCGCTTGCTGGGCTTCATCCACTTTTTCAGTTTTTTGCAGGTGTAGTTGATGTCCTGTGCGATAGGCATCAGCTCACCAAGAAGAGTCTCATCCCGGGAACGGCCGGCGAAATCTTCGCTGATGGCATCGATGATGGCATCCTGATTGTCCAGCAAGACAGTCTTTAAACGCTGCAGGTTCTGGATACGTTCCTCGCGGGAAGGCATGGGCGCAGAGCGGAAGGCGCGCTTCTGGCGATCAAACATCGCACGCAGCTGCTCCTTGGTGGAGGTTTCCGCCATGGTGACTGTGGCCGTGCCACTTGCCTTAACATCAGTCGCTTCAACTTCAATCGTTGCTGTCATCACTTTCTCCGCTTCAGCCTGCCTGTTATGAGGCCTTTCTTATTAATATTGTTAGGAACTTAGAGGGGCAAGGGGTAAATGTAAATGGCCTTTATGGCCAACTGACGGCCGAAATGACCGTTCAGCACCATCCTGGGAAATTTATTTGGCCTGCTCCTGTAAAAAAACGGGGGATACGCTGTTCCAGCCAGTATTCATTGCGCAGGCCGTTACGACCAATAAAGCCAACATGCCCGCCACCCTGTGTCAGTTCCAGGGTTGTTGATGCGCTAAGTTCTGAAGTTTCCGGAACCGAATGAGGATAGAGGAACGGATCGTCGGCCGACTGCAGGATCAAAGTGGGTGTGTCGATGGTCGATAGCCAGTTTCGGGAGCTGCACCGTGAATAGTAATCTTCTGCGCTTTGGAAACCATGCAGTGGCGCTGTGACATGATCATCGTAATCGTGGAAGGTGGACAGCTTATCCAGGGTCCCCAACTGCTCAAGCGTGTTCAAACGGTCTGACCAGCCCTGCATGCGGAAGTGCTGCTTTTTGGCTTCAATGTAAGCCACCATATCTTTCAGGAAACGATCACGGTAAACCTTTGAGAAGCCTTCATTAATACGCAGCGAGCACTGGTCCAGTTCAAAAGGTACAGACACGGCCACCGCAGCACTCAGTTGGCTATCCTCACCTTCTTCACCGAGATACTTGAGCAGGACATTCCCCCCAAGAGAATAACCTGTGGCCATCAGCTGTCGTGCAGGCCAACGTTGCTTAAGAGACTGGATAACCAGTTTAAGATCACTGCTGATACCTGAGTGATAACCGGTGGTCAGATCGTTCGGCTCACCGCCACAGCCCCGAAAATTCATGGCCACGCTGGGCATGCCCTGCAGGGCCAGAGCAGTCTGCAGGCCAATAATATATTTGGATTGTGAGCAGCCGGTCAGGCCATGAAGCAGAATGATTAAAGGCTTATCCGGAGCGTCCGGGCCATACCAATCGAGATTAATAAAGTCGCCATCCGGAAGTATCAGTCTTTCCCTTTGCCGGTCTGGCAGTGGCTGATTACGAAACAGGGGAGACCAGATGGTCTGCAGGTGAGCACCACGCAACCACAGGGCCGGGGAAAAGGTTTTGTCCGAGGCGAAGGTTGTGGCTGCGGGTTTGTTCATGAACCGTCCGGGTGTCGTATTTGTTTATTCTTCCTGAGCGGCTTTGCTGGCTTTGAAAAGACGACAGCTTACCTGACCTGCGCTTTTCTCTTTCCACAGCTGCCAGTGCTTGGGAACATCCGGCATGCCCAGTGTGACTTCTGACTCAATATAAACCAGAGCGTTGTCGCTCAGATAGCCGTTAGCCTGCAGCTTTTCACAAACCGGGGCAACCATACCTTTATGAAAGGGTGGATCCAGAAAGATCAGGTTGTAGGGCTGGGCCGGTTTCTGTTCAAGCCACTTGAGTGCATCGGTGTTCACAACCTCACCGGAGGAGCATTTCAGCGTGGCCAGATTTTCCTTTAACAGCTTGGCGGCGACAGGTGAGTACTCAAGAAAGGTGGCCTGACTGGCACCGCGGGACAGACACTCCAGTCCGATAGCGCCGGTACCGGCAAAACCATCCAGACAGCGTGCGCCTGCCACCCAGCCAGTCAGCCAGTTGAACAGGGTTTCACGAATACGGTCTGGCGTTGGTCGCAGGCCTTCGAGGTTGGCAACAGGCAGTTGCCGGCTTCGCCATTCGCCACCAATAATGCGTAGCTTCCCTGCGCCGGTATGTTTACCGGATGAAGGCTGCTGGCTGGAACGTTGGGGATGTGAAGGTCTGCGGCGTGGAGGCATGGAGAATCAGCGAAAACAGGAAAAATCCCATTTTATCACAGCCACACCCAAGGATAAGGCCGAAGCATCATTAACATTAATGATGAGCCGTTTTCGGCAGTAACTTGTTCAGCAGCGGCTTCATAGTGGTGCCCTGAATCAGCAGCGTCCAGAGAATCACGGCCAGCGTCATATTGAAAATCAGTCCGCGTTGAGGGAAGTCTGCCGGCAGTGAAAGCACCAAAGCCATAGGGACTGCGCCCCGCAGTCCTCCCCAGAACATAATGACCTGATACTTTGAGCTGATATATTTTTTCTTGCGGCTGAACTGACGTACACCAAGGTTATAACCCGGTACCAGCAGATAGATAACAATCAGTCGTGCCAGCAGCACAGCGACTATGGCAATCAGCAATGAGCCTGCGGATGGAGTGACTTCCCCCCGGAGCAGTAGTTCTTCTTTCAAGCCCAAAAGCAGGAATACATAGGTGTTGGCCAGGAAAGTGGCATAGGACCACCAACGATGGGCAAACAGCAGTGTGCGCATGCCCAGCCGGGTACGGGCGTAGTAACCACACACCAGTCCGGAGGCCACACAGGACATCACACCAGAAAGGCCGCAGTAATGATCCGCCAGCACAAAGCTGCCCCAGGCCGCTGCAACGGAAAGGGTAATCTGCACATTGCGATCATTGGGTTGGAGGCTGGCGATCCAGGAGGTAACCAGTCCGACCAGAGCACCCACCAGGATTCCGCCAAAGAAGATCAGAATAAAATCCCAGATGGCATCAAGAACCGTTGTGTTGGTGATAATGGGAATAGCGATCAGCCCCATCATCACCTGAAACATCACAATCGCCGTAGCATCGTTAAACAGGCTTTCACCATCCATCAAAACAGACAGCCGCTCAGGCGCATTCAGTTCTTTAAACAGTGCGATAACGGCTACCGGGTCGGTGGCGGATATCAGGGCACCAAAAACCAACGCCGGCATCAGTACTAGAGGCGTCAGCCAGCTCACCAGCCCACCCACGATAAAGGTGGATATCAACAGCCCGACAACCGCCAGAATCATGATGGGAACCAGGTTGCGTTTCAGCAGACGGATATCGATGGAAAGACTGGCCTCATAAACCAGAGGCGGGAGCAGCACATAAAGAATCAGGTCATGGCTTAGGGTAATATGGTTACGAATTGCAGACACTTCAAAGGAACTTGAGGGCGCAATGTAATCGGCCAGCACACCGATTACCAACCCGGCAATGACCAGCCCGATCGTATAGGGGAATCGGTAATGCTGCAGAGCCATGGTGGCAATGGAAGCCAATAGCAACATTGCGCACAGCGTCATAACGGGGGGCGCTATGGAACCCAGCTCAACAAGTGGCAGAGGAAGGGTTGCCTTTCCCCAGACCAGTGCAGGTATTGAGGCAGAAAATACAAACAGCAACAGCGAGCATGCAGCAACTACAGCTCGGGATTTTAATGTGTCCTTCATGCCATCAAACAGCTACAGGCAGCTATCAAACCATTGCGCAATGATGGCTCAAGGTTAGTTCAGTAATTTCAAAGTTCACGATTTCCTGCTGCGAAGTGTTTGTGTTGCAGCTTCCCGCAAATATTTCTGTTGTTTTCTCTCATATCACGGGTTTCCGGCTGTCAGTACTGTCGTATGGTGTTAATATTGCGGGCTTATTAACCCCGCATTCTCGCTGGGATTCCGGAATTAGCGAATACGATGTTTGGTTCCAAAAAAGACGATAAACAGGGTGGCGCAAAGCGCAAATTCTGGCCCTGGGGACGTAAATCCGAAGAGGTTACCCCGAACGTAACAGAAGCACCTGCTGAAGCCGCTGTTGATACTGCTGAAGTGCCGGTAGCCGAACCAGTGGTTGCAGAACAGCCGGCTGTGGTTGAAAAGGCAGTAGAAGAGGTTGTCGTTGAACAGCCGGTCGAAACAGCAGAAATCACTGTTGAGCCAGCTCAGGAACAACTCACACAGGAACAGCCAGCGGCAGAACCTGTTGTTGAAGCAGAGCAGCCTGTTGCCGTTGAAGCGGTTGTTGAAACCGTGGCAGAGCCGGTTGCTCCACAGGTTGTAGCGCCTGCTGTTCAGCCTGAGCCGGTGAGAGAAGAGCCGGCTCCTGAGGCCAAGGCTGAGAGCTCAGGTGGTTTCTTTGCCCGGATGAAGTCCGGTCTCTCCAAAACTCGCGCGTCTCTGGTCGAGGGCGTCACCACGCTCTTTATCGGTAAGAAAGAGATCGATGATGATCTGCTGGAAGAGCTGGAAACCCAGCTGCTGGTTTCCGATGTCGGTATGGAAGCAACCCGCCGGATCATCGATGGCCTGACCAAGCGTGTGGCCTACAAAGAGCTGGATGATGCGGATGCGCTGGTTAACGCGCTGAAGGATGAACTCAGCAAGATTCTTGAGCCGGCAGACAAACCTCTGGTTATCGATACCAGCAAGAAGCCTTACGTAATTCTGGTTGTTGGCGTTAACGGTGTTGGCAAGACCACCACTATCGGCAAGATGGCCCGCCAGTTTCAGATGGAAGGCAAGAAAGTCATGCTGGCAGCCGGTGATACCTTCCGAGCGGCAGCCGTTGAGCAGCTGCAGGTGTGGGGTGAGCGCAACAATATTCCGGTTATTGCCCAGCATACCGGCGCCGACAGTGCATCGGTTCTGTTTGATGCTTTGCAGGCCGCCAAGGCTCGTGACGCAGATATCCTGATTGCCGATACCGCAGGTCGTCTCCATAACAAAGACAACCTGATGGAAGAGCTGAAAAAGGTTAAGCGGGTTCTGGGCAAGATTGATCCGGAAGCGCCGCACGAAGTACTGCTGGTTGTGGATGCCGGTACCGGTCAGAACGCTCTGAACCAGGCGCGTCTGTTTGATGAGGCTGTTGGCCTGACCGGTATGGCGTTAACCAAGCTGGACGGAACCGCCAAAGGTGGTGTGACCTTTGCTCTGTCGCAACAGATGCAATTGCCAATCCGCTTCCTGGGTGTAGGCGAACAAATTACAGACCTGCGGCCATTCAACGCCAAAGAGTTTGTTGATGCCTTGTTTGCTGACCTGGACGTGTAAGCAGGACTAAGGCATTGGGCAGGGAGTAGCCGATGATTATTTTCGAGAATGTCAGCAAGCGTTTCCCCAACGGTCATGTTGGTCTGGAAAATATCAATCTGCATATGGCCCGGGGGGAAATGGCTTTCCTGACCGGGCACTCCGGTGCCGGAAAAAGTACCCTTCTGAAGCTGATTATGCTGATGGATCGTCCCAGCAATGGTCAGGTTCAGGTGGGTGGCTATCGGCTATCCCAACTGCGACGCGGACAGATTCCAGCCCTGCGTCGTAATATTGGTGTCGTCTTTCAGGATCACCAGCTGCTTTTTGATCGTTCTGTTTTCGACAATGTTGCCATTCCATTGATGGTGGCGGGCTTTGATTTTGACGACATTGGTCGTCGGGTGCGGGCAGCTCTGGATATGGTTGGTCTGCTTGATCGAGAAAAACTGAATCCACTTTCTCTTTCCGGAGGTGAACGTCAGCGTGTGGGTATTGCCCGTGCTCTGGTTAATCGCCCGGCTGTTTTGCTGGCGGACGAACCGACCGGTAACCTCGACCCTGATCTCTCTGCCGATATTATGAAGCGCTTTGAGCACTTCAATCAGGCCGGTGTAACGGTTTTGATCGCGACTCACGATCTGGATCTGGTGCAGCGTATGGGTCACCGGACTATTCGACTGGAGCGTGGACGTCTGGTCACTGCCGGAGCAACCACCGGGGAGGCGGTCGAGTGAGTCAGGACAGAACAGGACCTCGCCGTAACGAGATGGGCCGGGAAGGCAAGAAGAGTGCTGTAACAACCTGGCGTAAGACACCACATGTTGATGCGGCAGCAGCCAGAACATCCTCAAAGAGTCAGGGTAAAAAAGCCGAGGCTCCTCGCAAGGGCGCAGCCAAGAACGGCAAGGTTTCAGAGGCCGGACGCTGGTCCAATCTTTGGCGTCTTCACCGGCAGTTTGGGCGTGAGTCTCTGCAACGTTTGCTGGCGACTCCGGCGGCGAGCTTAATGACCGTGCTGGTATTGGGAATTGCACTGGCACTGCCCGCTGCACTGTCTCTGACTCTGGAGAACCTCAAGACAGTTGCGGGCAACAGCAATGTCACCAGTGCCCGCATCTCTCTGTACCTGGAAAATCAGGTCAGTGAGAAGGACGCACGACGTATGCGTGAAGATTTGCTGAAGGATTCCGGGATTGCGGCGGCTGTTTATATTTCACCGACTCAGGGGCTGGCGGAATTTGAAAAGTATTCCGGCCTGGGTGATGCCTTACGGCTGCTCGACAGCAACCCTTTGCCGGGGGTGATAGAAGTTGAAGCCAGTGACTCTTCCCCTCTTGCGGTAAGCAATCTTCAAAACCGGCTTAAGCGTGTGGATGGCGTTGCAGAGTTGCGTGTAGACAGTGAGTGGCTGAAAAAGCTGAATGCCATTGTCACCCTGGGTGACCGTATTCTGACCGGACTCTCTGTACTGATCTGTTTGGCCGTCCTGTTGGTGGTCGGCAACACCATTCGTTTGCTGGTTGTAAATCGCCGGGATGAAATCCGGGTGATCAAGCTGGTGGGTGGCTCTGATGGCTTTGTGTTACTGCCGTTTCTCTACAGTGGTTTTTGGTACGGCCTTGCCGGTGGCGTGCTGTGCTGGTTGATTGTGGCCTGCCTGTGGCTTGCGGTATCGGGTCCAGCTTCTGATCTGGCAACGCTTTATCAGAGTACGTTCAGACCCGAATTCCCCGGTTTGAATATGACCCTGCTGCTCATTGGCGGTGGTGCGTTTATGGGCGTGAGTGGCGCTCTTCTCTCCAGCTGGCGGCAGCTGCGGGATATTGACCCCTGAAGTCTGATCTGTCCGTGGGCCAGCCTGCGGACACGCCTTGTTTTTATTCTTTCTGACAAGACGTTACACAGTGTTTCCGTTTTTGAAGGAACCGCAGGCCTTTCTTTGAGTCTTTGCTGTATCTATTCCGATTTGTGGAGTTGGGTACAGTGAGCAAGCCATATCAGACAGCCTTTCAAGCACTCGTTCTTTCCGGGGCCATCAGTGCCCTGTGTCTTACCTCTTTTGTAAACGCCGAATCCCTTGAGGATGCTCCCGATGAGGGGCCAAGCCTTGGGACCATATTTGATGACTTTGCTGAGAGTGTCAGCTACGGCGCAAACTACGCCTATGAAGAGGCTGGTAACCGTTTTGTATATGGGGAAAATCCCCATGCCAAGGAAGAAGCGATTGTTGTGAGCGAGGAGGCTTTGGTTCCTTTTGAGGCTGCGCTCTGTTACATCGGTCACTGGCATACTGCGAACGAATTACGCAACCGTGAGGATATGAAGTTTCTGGGGCACAGAATCGCACATGTTGAATCCGGATTGGGCAAGCCTCTTATCATGCTGGCTGATGGAGATATGCAGTCCCTTGGGCTGGAAGTCACCGGTAATGCCGGAAGCAACAGCCAGCAGTTTCGTCAGTCTGATGGTGACGCACAAAAGATCGGCTCCTGGTGCTTTGGTTACACCAGTTACAAGCAGGACGGGATCTTTGATCAGCTGAAGGCTCTGGGCTGGCTGAATGACTCCAGGCGTATTACCTGGATTGAGGATGGCGACAAGGTCTTCCGTCACAGTGGCTCTGGACTGGTGATCGCATCTCACCCCGAAGGTCACAGAAAGGCGGCACAGTGGGTTGAAAGTGCTGAGCTGGCTGCGAAGGAAACCATCTACTTGCTGGATAAAAAAGGTTCCATTGGTCGGATCAGCCCATCTGATCTGGGCAACTATGCCGAGAAAGGGCTCGGGACGCTGGAGCTGGTAGACCCAACAACCATTCAGGCGGATTACTATTACAAAGTCTTCAGTATGATGCGCTATGCCTCGATGAAAGGCTTTCTGGCGACGGCTGCTTTGGGAACCGCAGCAGCTTATACGTTCTCGGTAGGTGCCACCGGCGCGCTGGCTGTGGGTGGCGTTGTAGGTCTTGCCGCACCGGTGGTTGCGCCTTATGTGCTTCCAGAGCAGGCTCTTCAGGATCTGGGGCCCATTGAGTTGCCATTGGCAACGATTCAGGCACTGGCCGGTTTGGGCGCTCAGGGGCTGGGTAAAGCTGCGCAGTTGACCGGTAAGGTACTTTCAGGAATTGGACATTCTATAACTCCGGCGAATGAACAACAGATCAGTTTTGCCAGTAGCTATGTTGGTGCTGCGATCTTGTTTGGTACGCCGCTGGTCCTCAAGGGATTGAATTTTGTAACGGTGGGCTATGCCGGTGCTGCGATTAAACTGCTGGTTGGTGGTGGTGTTTTTGCGACAGGTGCAATGGGTGCCTGGGCTTTGCGGAATAATATAAATCTGCTGACGGTAACGGATTGGTCAATGATCGGAAAGATAGGCGTAATAGCGAACGTCTTGAGTCAGGGCAGCCAGCAAACTACGAACAGTAACAGGTAATAACAGGCTCAAAAGCCCATCATTTGTTACACTGTGAATGAAAGAGAATGAGATAAAAAATTTCTTTTCAGGAACTTTTTTATCTATTCAGTGTCTCTGAAAAATAGTGATAGACTATACGCCGAATAAGTATATGGAGTCCTTTAATGGCAACCAGTCTGCAACCGGTTGATGCGCTGACACCAGGCCAGAATCTTGAGGCCTACAT
Organism: Parendozoicomonas haliclonae; assembly: GCF_900174585.1. Classification (GTDB taxonomy): domain Bacteria; phylum Pseudomonadota; class Gammaproteobacteria; order Pseudomonadales; family Endozoicomonadaceae; genus Sansalvadorimonas; species Sansalvadorimonas haliclonae. Next base: position 181,959 of record NZ_FWPT01000006.1, read on the forward strand.
TCAAACTGTCAGCAGTATTGCTGTGTTGTCTGTTGATCAGGAAAAAGAGCTCGCCGAGCGTCTTTACTTCGACAACGATCTTGAAGCGGCCCGCCAGCTGGTTATGTCCCATCTGCGCTTTGTCGTTCATATCGCCAAAAGCTATTCCGGCTATGGTCTCCCTCAGGCTGATCTTATCCAGGAAGGTAACGTCGGGCTTATGAAAGCCGTGCGTCGTTTTAATCCTGAGATGGGTGTGCGTCTGGTGTCTTTTGCTGTGCACTGGATCAAGGCCGAGATTCACGAATTTATTCTGCGTAACTGGCGTATCGTTAAGATCGCCACGACCAAGTCCCAACGTAAACTGTTCTTCAATCTGCGTTCCAGTAAAAAGCGTCTCGGCTGGCTGAACCAGGAAGAGACCAACGCTGTTGCCAAGGATCTTGGTGTTGAACCGCATGTCGTACAGGAAATGGAAAGCCGTATGGCTGGCCAGGACACGGCCTTTGACGGTTATGCCGATGATGACGACAGTAGTTATCAGGCTCCTGCCCAATATCTCGAAGATCGTGCTGCCGATCCATCCATGATGGTTGAAGATGCCGACTGGGATCAGGACTCTACCTCCCGCCTGCAGTCCGCTCTGGAAGGGCTGGATGAACGCAGTCAGGATATTCTCAAAAGCCGCTGGCTGGATGAAGAAGGCAAGGCCACTCTGCACGAGCTGGCAGCGAAATATAATGTTTCTGCTGAGCGTATCCGTCAGTTGGAAAAAAACGCTCTGAAAAAACTCAAGGGTGTGCTCGCCGCCTGAACTTCATCAGGTGAGTGTTAAGGAGGCTGCTGATGCAGCCTTTTTTATTGCTCTGTTCATTTCCACGCACACCTGCTTCCCGGTTATATAAGCACAGCGGTCTATTCTTTTTTCTGTACTTGGAGAAAAGAGACATGATTTGATGGACCACACAATCGCTGGCTCAGCTGGTAAACGAGTCTCGCTGGAAAAAACAATGAACCCTGCCGGTGTGCTGGCACTGGCTATTGGCTCCATTATTGGTTGGGGTTGCTTTATTCTTCCTGGCAGCATGCTGCAAACCGCTGGTCCATTGGGCGCCGCAACGGCCATCCTCCTGGGTGGATTGGTGATGCTGATAATCGGCAAGAGTTATGGGCATATGATTGCCAGACTTCCCGTTTCCGGCGGGGAGTTTGCCTATGCGTACCACGGCTTTGGCCGTAATCATGCCTTTGCCTGTGGCTGGTTTCTGGCTTTAGGTTACGTCAGCATTATCCCCTTGAATGCCACAGCGCTTACGCTTCTTGTTCAGTTTATTGCACCGGACTTACTGAATTGGGGTTACCTCTATAGCATTGCCAATGACGATATCTATCTTGGTGAGCTGGCCATGGCAGGCGGCGCTATCTTGCTGTTTGGCATTCTGAACTTTGTGGGTTCAAAGCTGGTATCACAAACGCAAACCTATATGGTGGCTTTGCTGGTGATTGCAGTGGTTATTATTGCGGCGGGAGCCGCAACATCAGAACAGGCTTCGATCGGCCATCTTGAACCTGTATTTGCTCAGGATACGGCACCCTGGGCCGGCATCTTGAAGGTGCTGGCGATTGCTCCCTTTCTGTTTGTTGGCTTTGATACGATCCCTCAGTCAGCAGAGGAATATAAGTTCTCCCCTTCATTGGCAAGCAAACTGATAGCCTGGTCCATTGTGATTGGCACCCTGATCTATGTGGCCGTTCTGCTGGAGACAGGCGTTGTGATTCCATGGCCGGAGCTGGTTTCCGAAGAGCGCAGCTGGTACACAGGTTTTGCTTTGGAGGCCGCTGTCGGTAAGGCGGGGATTGTCTTTCTGGCTGTAGCTATCTGTATGGGAATCTGTACCGGGATCAATGGCTTTATGGTGGCAACCAGCCGCCTGCTGTTTTCCATGGGGCGGGCTAAAGTGCTTCCAGACTGGTTTACCCGGGTGAAAGGAGAGCATCGGGTTCCCCGTCATGCCATTGTGTTCTCGGTTGTTCTGGCTTTGGTGGCTCCGCTGTTTGGCCGCAACGTTATTATTTGGGTTGTGGATATGGCCGCGCTGGGAACTGCTTTTGGTTATATGTATACCTGCTTCAGTGCCTGGAAGGATGGTCGAAAGCCAGTCGCACTGTTTGGAGGGCTGCTGTCGTTGGGAATATTGTTGCTGCTAACCCTACCTGGAAGCCCCGGTTTTATGTCGGAAGAGAGCTGGTGGGCCTGCCTTGTCTGGGTAGTGCTTGGCACTGTCTTTTATCTTGGAGAGCGTAAGAAGCTGGCGAGTATTCCAAAGCAGGAAATGGATTATCTGATTCTTGATCAGGAGAGCTGATTTCTTTGCCAACAGCAGGAAGGCTGGTGATCGCTGGCCTTCCTGCCCGTTTCTTTGCGAGAAGTGAGTTAACTAATGGCTTTAAAGGCTTCTCTGGCCGCGTCTGGTGTAATGCGCTTTTCCGGGTCAAACCTCACCATTGCTTCCACTGTGCTGACCAGCCTTTTAGCTTTCTCATCCTCCGCGAATGCTGCTTTGAGCTCTAGTTTAATATCTTTGCCGTGGCTGTAGGTTCTGGTCCATGACTGATCAATGATGCCGCAATCCATTAAGGCATCAATCATCGATCGCCCTGCGCCATACATATCTGAGGCGTAACTCTGCTCCTGTCCTGCCAGTGTCTCCGGCGCCGCGTACTTGGCTGAGCCTGCGGAATCAGAGGGAAACCCTTCACCGCAGTCTACGGCTTCGCCAAAATCAATCAGGCAAATATCCTGGGAGTCGGGTCGTATCAGCAGGTTGGCGGGTTTTAAATCCCTGTGAAGAACCTCTCGAGTCTGAAAATAGCCAAGAGTATCTGCTATCTGTGCGCCCCAGTTCGCAAGAACATGCATTTGCTCCGGTTCAGGAATGCCTTTGGCAACATTACTCATCGTGTTACCGGCAAACTCCATAATCAAAACGACTTCTGTTTCATCCTGATAATCCCGAACTTCAAAGCCTTGAACCGTCACGATGTTGGGATGCTCAAGAATGCTCAACAGTTTGTATTCATCTGCATCCGATTGAATGATGAGAGGAATATTTTTGTTACCAAGGGGAATGGCACGGGAGCGTTCGACCCATTGCTCTCCATCAGGGGTTTGCCATAGGGAAACAGTGAGTTCACCGGCCTTGATGTCAATAATCTCTGCTCCTCCATCATCGCCATCATCGTGAACAGATGTGTCCAGATCATCTTCATCGTTAACACTTTCCTCGAGCTCTATAAACTGAGCCTGGGCTGTGTCAGGTATCTCCCCTTCAGACTGCCGAATGGTATAGGGCTGTGGAAGGAGGGCTTCATCGCTGTCATCCCAATCGAATTCATCGTCTGAAATATCGCTGGATTGCCGGGAGCCGGTGAAGTAACCCTCGGAGGAGATACTTCCAGAGCTGATGGAACGCTTATAGATACTGGAGTCTGTTGAGTATTCAGAGTCGGAGGATTGAACGCTGTCAGTAGAAGATTGGCGACTGGTGGAAACTCTATAGCCTTTTAATGAGCCTTCACGTCCGGTACGTGAATTTGTTCTGGTTTTACTGCGAGACCTGCCAGTATGGACAGGTCTGTTAGGGCTGGAGCCGGTTGCGCCTGAAGAATCCATTCTTATGTACGCCCATTGTTGTGCATGCTGTGGTGCCGATTTGCTCAGTATAGCTGTGCAGTTGGCCGCTATGGCGAGTCATGCAGGCTCTTCTCAACCAGTTCCAGAATGGCCTGGCTGTTCTTGAAGGGATTAATGCTACGCATGAAATCCTGAATGGTCTCTTCCCCTTCGGAGATCAGGCGCTCTCTGATTTTTTCTGTTTTGGGCTGTGGCATAACCAGCATACCTGCGAGTTCCAGCCAGCCCATGGGCTCACTTTTTATCGAAAGCAGATGTTTAGGGGGGCGGTAGCGAGCGCTTCTCAGAATAATCCGGACTTCATAGCTTTCGCCCTTTTTTCGTATAAGAAGATTGACGGTGTTCTGGTTTCGATCCTTTTTTTTCCAGGTGCGAATAAGTTGCCCGGCCTGACCTGCTATCGCCTCTGTGTCCTCCCCCGCCAGAAGCACAACGGCTGCAGGAAAGTGAAGAACCGAGAGGGATACGCCATGGTCTTCGGTATAACGGATCATTTCCTGCTGTTCATCGTCCAGGGCGACAGAGGCTAGATAGATGGGAAGAGGCTTCTCTTGCTCGTTTCCGGAATAATAAGCCTGATAATGATGGTGGCCGGGAATGGAGCAGCCCGTCCAGAAATAACAGGAGTTGGACGCAAAAGTGTACTCGGGCGCTTGTGAAACAAAATCCAGCCCATCTTCCACATTCTGCTGGTCAGCTCTCATCCGGCTGTGTTCATGGGGAATCAGTACCAAATGATTTTTTAGCATGGGGAATGGACTTTCCTGAAGAAAGTATTTCTGGTCGTTCAGTGTGAAGTCATAAGCACGCAGGTTGGGCTTTTTCTCTGATTCAATATTGTGATCACAGATCTTGCACTGGCTGGCAAGTGTTTCCCGATAACGGGGCAGCTTGGGCATATAGTTGCCGCGCAACGGATTTATCTGTATGCGCCAGGGCAGGTTGTATTCGGCAAGCCAGAAGCTATTGGTCTCAACCTTGTGGCGGTCTTTGGAAAGGTAGCCGTTTGTTGTATTCAGCCTGTGCAGATGTTCAACCACTGTCGCAATGGGTGATGCGGCTCCGGCTGCCGATGCAATGACCTTTAGCTTTTCAGAGACGGTGGCCTGGCTGTCTTTAACATGTAGAACCGAAGACTGATCGCTGGCAACGGGCGGCTTAAAACCACCCCATGACCATGAAGCTCCGAGCAACAGCAACGAAAAAATAATGAACAGGCATAGTGGCTGTTTCTCTGCCCGGTTCAACATGATGATTTCCCGCGCTGCTGGATCTGCGGGAGTATAGATGCCAGAAATCTCTGGCACCGATTATTGGTTATTACAGATCGAGGCCCTTAAGGATGTCGTTAAGAGCTTCCTGTCCGCGGGCGTAGCGCTGTTCCGGGGTTGAACGCTGATCCCAGCCTTCGTAGACAAGGTCTTCCTGAGGCAGCTCATCGAGGAAGCGACTTGGTGTGGTATCCAGGTTTTCACCGTACTGGCGACGCGTTGCAGCCAGCGTCATAACCAGCCGTTCACGAGCCCGGGTGATGCCTACGTAAGTCAGGCGGCGCTCTTCCTCTATATTGTCTTCCTCAATGCTGGTGCGATGAGGCAGCAGGTCTTCTTCCATGCCCACCATAAAGACATTGGGATATTCCAGCCCTTTGGACGCGTGCAGAGTGAGCATCTGTACACGATCATCATCTTCTTCCTCTTCCTGGCGTTCCATCATATCCCGCAGGATCAGTCGGGTGATGGCATCTTCCAGAGAGGCTTCTTCATCAGCACGTTCCAGGGTGCTCTGGATGGAATTGACCAGAAAGTTGATGTTGCCCATGCGCTTTTCAGCGACCACATCGCTCTTGGTCTGCTGATAGATCCAGCTTTCGTAATCACTTTCGGCAACCAGCTGGTGAACAGCTTTCATCGGATCATGTTCACTGTTGCGGGAGAGCGTATCCATCCAGCGGGTGAAGCTGCGCAGCTTTTCCACATAGCGCATCTCCATCACCTCTTCGAGGGCTGCATCATGGCAGGCTGAATAGAGGCTGACATGGTGCTCGTTGGCGTAGGTGCCCAGCTTTTCCAGAGTGGTGGCGCCGATCTCACGACGGGGCACGTTTACAATACGCAGGAAGGCGTTGTCATCATCCGGGTTCACCAGCAGCCGCAGGTAAGCCATCATGTCTTTGACTTCTGCGCGGGAGAAAAACGACTGACCGCCGCTGAGCTTGTAGGGGATCTGGTGTTCCTGCAGCTTCATTTCCAGAAGACGCGACTGAAAATTACCACGATACAGGATGGCGTAATCCCGCCAGTGGGTATCGTGTCTCAGTCGGTGAGTCAGAATCTCTGTAGCCACCCGTTCGGCTTCACTGTCTTCATTGCGGGTGCGGATTACGCGAATTTCGTCGCCTTCACCCATCTGGCTCCACAGGCTTTTTTCAAACACGTGCGGGTTGTTGGCAATCAGTACGTTGGCAGCGCGAAGGATACGGCTGGTGGAACGGTAGTTCTGTTCCAGCTTAACCAGTTTTAATGCCGGGTAGTCTTCATTCAGTTGAATCAGGTTTTCCGGTCGCGCGCCACGCCAGGCGTAGATTGACTGGTCATCGTCGCCTACCACCGTGAACTTGGCGCGGGTACCAACCAGCTGTTTCACCAACAGATACTGACTGGAGTTGGTGTCCTGGTACTCATCCACAAGCATGTAGTGAATTTTTTCCTGCCAGCGGGCCAGCACATCAGGATGGTCGCGGAACATCTGTACCGGCAGCAGAATCAGGTCATCGAAATCGACGGCATTGTAGGCTTTCAGTGTACGCATATACGCGCTGTAAACGTTAGCTGCCAGCAGATCCTGCTCATTGCGCACACGGTCCATGGCCTGCTGCGGGGAGACCAGATCATTTTTCCAGTTGGAGATGGTGTGCTGCACAACATCAATGCTGTCTTCTCCATCAGTCAGATGCTTGTGCATCAGTTCCGCCAGCAAAGCGCGGGCATCCTGCTGATCAAAGATAGAGAATCCGGGTTTAAAGCCCAGTGTCTTGTATTCCTTGCGGATAATGTTCATCCCAAGGTTGTGGAAGGTGGAAACCGTCAACCCACGCGCACCAGGGCCTTCAATCAATTTACCAACCCGCTCCTTCATTTCCCGTGCGGCTTTGTTGGTGAAGGTTACGGCAACAATGTTGCGACCTTTCAGCCCGCATTCACGAATCAGGTAGGCAATTTTCTGGGTAATAACGCTGGTCTTGCCACTTCCCGCGCCAGCCAGAACGAGAAGGGGGCCAGAGACATATTTTACCGCTTCTTCCTGGCGCTCATTCAGTCGGGCCACAGTCGGGAAATCTCCAAAACAGTTAAACCAGCATTGTAAGGGTTCAGGGGCTTTCGCTGAAAGTGAGTGTTTCTATCGACCAGAAAATAGAACACGCACATTCGTGAGTGTCTGCTATTTTTTCGCTCAATCTTTTCATGGTAATCCTGCTCCATAAATTATGAGACTGAAAAAAACGCCTGAAATACCTGTGGGTTATACCCGGACTCAGGCCAACGAATATTCGCGTATTCGTCTTCAGGTTCTTATCAGCGTATTTCTTTGTTATTCCGCCTATTACCTCGTCAGAAAAGACTTTGTCCTGGTCGTTCCGGACTTGGCCGCCGAAGGGTGGAGTAAGCAATATCTTGGGCTGGTCATGGCCGTTATGACGGTTTCATACGGTCTTAGTAACTTATTTATGGGCTTTCTGGCAGACAAAGTCAGCATCAGACGACTCATGCCTGTTTGTTTGGTGGTTTCCGCCTGCGCTTCGCTGGGATTGGTTTGGGTGACGGCAACCAGCTGCTCGCTGATCCTGATTCTGATTTTAATGTTTATAAATGGCTGGATGCAGGGCGTTGGCTGGCCATCCAGTGCCAAGGCCATCGCGCACTGGTTTCAGAAAGAGGAGCGTGGCAGGGCAACCAGCTTCTGGAACCTGTCGAACAATCTCGGTGCGGGGTTGCTGGGGCCTTTGGCCATTCTGGCTGTCGCTGTTTGCTCCTGGTGGCAGTGCAAACTGCTCTTCCCTGCTGTACTGGCTCTGACGACGGCTTTTGTCTGCTGGCGCTGGATTCGTGATCGTCCTGAAGACTGTGGTCTTCCGCCTTTGCAGGACACTCAAGAAGCTAATCACACTGAACATGAAGAAGAGGCCGACAAAGCGGAAAGCGGGCTGCGAGGATTTGTAGCGTGTTGTTTGAAACTCCCGGAATTGTGGTTGCTGGCCATCCTGAATGTGTGTGTCTATTTCATCCGCTTTGGGGTTATAGACTGGGTTCCCCTCTACATGATCGAGAAGTGCGGCGTCAGCTTTGAGATTGCCAGCTGGGCGTTCACCACCTTTGAATTTGCCGCAATACCGGGAACACTGCTGTGTGGTTATGTCTCGGATAAATTATTCAAAGGTCGTCGTGTTCCGGTCAATCTGCTGAATATGTCGCTGGTGCTGCTGGCGCTTCTGGGCTATTGGCAGTGTTCAGATGAACACTGGATCGTGCCTATTCTGATGCTGGGCATTATCGGTTTTCTGATTTACGGCTGTGTCGTGCTGTTGCATGTGCACATTATCGATATTGCACCGAGACGCTACGTTGCTGCCTGCGTTGGTTTTTGTGGGTTGTTTGGCTATTTGTTTGGAGCTTCAGGGGCGAATCTGGTGCTGGGTGGAGTGATAGACAGCTGGGGATGGGATGGTGGTTTCCAGCTGATTACCTCTATCGGGATTGTGGCTGTGTTGATCTTACTGCTGCTGTGGCAGATGGATAACAACCGTATTCGGCCGGATGAACAGCCGGTAGATAAAGGCAAGACAGAGCCATCGTTAAACAATGGCCCTGTTGCAGAACGTGTTATACAGGTTTGAGCTTAGACAAACTTGAGGCGGTAGCCAGCACGAACGATATAAGAGCTTTCCTGGTCGAAGTCGGCCGCAGTCAGCGGGTTCGCTTCCAGCCAGCCTTCAGGGAAGGTAAAGGTGATATAAGGCCCGTCCAGCTCGAATACAAAACTCAGGGTCTTGTCACGTTTGGAGCGGCTTAGCAGCGTAGCCAGACGCAACAGGATCATCAGCTTCAGCAGCTTCTGACACTCTTCCCGTGGTAGCTGGAAAAGAGACTGCAGAGGAAGAGAGCGGCGATGACCTCGCACCAGCATGGAGAGGTTCTGTTGCTGTCGCTTGGTGAAACCCAGCAGGTCAGCATTTCTCAGAATATAGGCACCATGACGGTGGGATTGGGTATGGGAAATATCCATGCCCACGTCCTGCACCATGGCCGCACTGCGTACCAGGTCGCAATCATCATCACTCAGGAACCATTCAGGCTGGGCAGTTTCCAGTAGGATGTTGAGATTCTTAAGGACTCTGTCGCTGAATTTGGTGTTGACGTGATAACGCTTCTGCATAGCCAGAAGGGTACGCTGACGCACATCTTCATGGTTTTTTCGTCCGGCCATATCGTAAAGCAGGCCTTCACGAAGCGCGCCGTCGGAGAAGCCCATTTTTTCAATTTTAAGGCTGTCGAACAGGGCGCACAGGATGGCTAGACCACCCGGGAATATATTGATACGTTCCGGCTTCAGGCCCGGGAAGTTGATGCGGCTGATCTTCTTAAAGCGCAACAGCTCTTCTTTCAGGCTCAGCAGCCCTTCACGGGTAATGGCATCCTCACCGCGTTGGGCAAGAATGGAGGAAATCGACTTGATCGAACCGGATGAGCCGGTGACATGATTCCAGCCCAGATTACGGAAGGCTTGCTCGATGTGAAGCAGCTCAAGACGCGCGCCATAGTAGGCTTCATCAAACTGTTTGGCTGTTACCAGACCGTCCTTGAAATACTTCTGGGACCAAGTGACGCAGCCCATATGAAGGCTTTCCAGCAGCAGCGGCTCAAAGCGCTCACCAATAATAAATTCGGTGGAACCACCGCCAATATCGACAACCAGCTGCTTGCCGCTGTCGTCGGATTGGGTATGGGCAACACCCAGATAAATAAGACGGGCTTCTTCCCGGCCGGCAATAATATCGACGGGATGACCGAGAACCTTTTCGGCCCTGCGAACAAATTCCTGGCTGTTACGCGCTTTTCGTAGAGCGTTAGTTCCAACAACTTTGATGCGGTTGGCAGGCATATCGGCGCAGTATTGTGCCAGTTTGCGCAGGCAGGACAGCCCACGTTCCATGGCTTCTTCGGTCAGGTTGTCGTCCTGATCAAGACCGGCGGCCAGTTGTACTTTTTCACCAATGCGCTCCACAGGGCGGAGTTCGCCATGGTCCAGACGGGCCACGATAAGGTGGAAACTATTGGAACCAAGATCGATAGCAGCGATCAGAGGTGAGTCATCGACCCGTTCAGAATGCGTCAGGCTCATGGCCAGTTACTGTCCTCTTTCTCCTTAAGTCCCTAGCATACCAGAGGGGCTGCACACTGTTGAGATTATCTGGCTGTCGGGAGAGTTAGGGGAGCATAAGATCGGTTTGTCATTGATCTGCCTCAGAAGGATGTAAAAAAGGTGGGGTTTATCCCTTTAATATCACAATGCTATGATTGCTCCCTTGCCGTATAACCCGAATGCAACGTGAGGAACACATTCCATGAGCGAGATCGTCAACGTCACGGATGCCAGTTTTGAAGACGAAGTGCTGAAGTCCGACACCCCAGTGCTGGTTGATTACTGGGCTGAATGGTGTGGTCCCTGCAAAATGATTGCCCCGGTTCTTGATGAAATTTCCCGGGACTACGCGGATCGCCTGAAGGTCTGCAAGCTCAACATCGATGAAAACGAAGCTACCGCACCTAAGTACAATGTACGTGGTATCCCAACTCTGATGTTGTTCAAAAATGGTAATGTAGAGGCCACCAAGGTTGGTGCTCTGTCCAAGTCTCAGCTGACCGCTTTCCTGGACAGCAATCTGTAAGACTGTTTGTTCCGGACATTTGTTGCACTGATTTATGATGTTCTGTGTCGACATGTGTCCGGAAATAACAGTTTTATCCCGTCATTTGTGGTGATTTTGCAAAAAAATAAATAATGCTCAAAGCAGGACAATTTTTTCTTGCTTTCCTGTTGTCTTCCGTACTATTTTGTCAGGACTGATGCTGGACGCTTCAGTTTTACAGTGATAGATTTACAAGAAACCGCCTCACTCCGTAGCTTCTTTTTTTAAATATCTTTGGGCTTCGGTCGTGAAACAGCAACGCCAGATTTCTCGAAAGTCGTCATTCAATACCCTGTGACTTAAATCGAGGGAAGCTGTCGGTGTGCAGCGGACAGGTTTACAGGCTAGTATTACCTTACAAGTTATAAAACGAATTCAAGCCTGAAGTTCCCAGCGAAAGCCACAGAATATTTCCTTTCAGAAAGTAACCCACACGGCCAGTTATGCATCTTACCGAGCTTAAGAAAAAGAGTGTTCCGGAGCTCCTGAAAATCGCGGAAGAAATTGGGTTAGATAACCTTGCCCGTTCTCGTAAGCAGGATGTTATTTTTACCATTCTCAAGCGCCATGCCCGTAGCGGTGAAGATATCTACGGTGATGGTGTTCTGGAAATCCTCCAGGATGGTTTCGGATTCCTTCGCTCCTCTGACAGCTCCTACCTCGCTGGTCCAGACGATATTTATGTATCACCAAGCCAGATTCGCCGATTTAACCTGCGTACCGGTGATACCATCTCCGGCAAAATCAGACCGCCAAAAGAAGGCGAACGTTATTTTGCCCTGCTGAAAGTTAACGAAATCAACTTTGACCAGCCTGAAAACGCCCGTAATAAAATTCTCTTTGAAAACCTTACCCCATTGTTTCCTCAGCAGCGTCTGGTTATGGAAATGGGTAACGGTGCCACTGAAGATTTAACCGGCCGTATCATTGATCTGGTTGCTCCAATTGGTAAAGGTCAGCGTGGTCTGATCGTTTCCCCGCCAAAAGCGGGTAAGACCCTGATGCTGCAGAATATTGCTGCCAACATCACCCGTAACAATCCGGAATGTCATCTGATCGTTCTGCTGATCGACGAACGTCCGGAAGAAGTAACAGAGATGTCCCGCTCTGTGCGCGGTGAAGTTGTGGCTTCCACCTTCGACGAACCACCTGCCCGTCACGTACAGGTTGCGGAAATGGTTCTGGAAAAGGCCAAGCGTCTGGTTGAACACAAGAAAGATGTAGTGATCCTGCTGGATTCCATCACCCGTCTGGCTCGTGCCTACAACACCGTTATTCCTTCCTCCGGTAAGGTTCTGACCGGTGGTGTGGATGCACACGCCCTGGAACGTCCAAAGCGTTTCTTCGGTGCGGCCCGTAACATTGAAGAAGGCGGCAGCCTGACCATCCTGGCAACCGCTCTGGTTGATACCGGTTCCAAGATGGATGAAGTTATCTTCGAGGAATTCAAGGGCACCGGTAACATGGAACTGCACCTTGATCGTCGTATCGCTGAAAAGCGTGTGTTCCCGGCCATGAATATCAACAAGTCCGGTACCCGTCGTGAAGATCTTCTGACTACTGAAGAAGAACTGCAGCGCATGTGGATTCTGCGCAAGCTGCTGCATCCTATGGATGAAATCGCAGCAGTTGAATTCCTGTTGGATCGTATGAAGCATACCAAGACCAACAATGAATTCTTCCAGTCTATGAAGCGTAAATAAGCGTTTTATGGAAATTAAAAAAGCCCTGATTTTTTCAGGGCTTTTTTATTAGTGTCTGTTCAATGTTAAACAGTTTTATTGTTTTTAAATTTTTTTAGCAATGATTCGGATTTGATCGTGATCACCATGATCCCACATTGGATAATGTGGAGCGGGCCCTGATTGCAGGTGTTCAACTTTAAATCCGTTCTTCTCAAACGTTTCTGCTAATTGGTGTTTATTAAACAGGTTAAATCGGGAGTGCGGCATCAGGGAACGATAAAACTCAATACCTTCCTGAATATCATCCGCTGGCAGTTTGTACGAACGCAGGCCTTTTTCCATCAGAGAAAGGATGTCATCTATATGATGAAGGTGATCAGGCTCTTTTTCTCTTTTCTTTTCTTGTGCCTCAACAAACCCTGTCTTCTGTAAGGCTTTGGCGTCTTCACTGCCACAACATACGACCATGGTGCCTTCAGGTTTCAATATCCGGTGAACTTCGCTGAGTGTGCCCAGTACCTCGTCATGGGTCAGAAAGTGCAGGACCTCTGAGCATAAAACTCCGGAAATACTTTCCTCCATAAAAGGAACCTCATCCGGAAGTTTCACGTAATGGAAGCTCAGGTTGTTCTCGTGACCGTGTTCCTGCTCCAGGCTGGCGATGGTCTGATGAGACATTTCTCCCGCCAGCACTTTGGCTCCCTGCTGAGCAGCAGCAATCGCGTTGTTACAGTTTCCGCAACCGATATCCAGCAGAGGTTTTTTGGTATCCCAGCTGGCAATCCAGTGATCCAAAAGTACATTGGTGCCGTCAAAGGCCATACCGGCCTGATGTTTAACGGGGGAAGAGGATCGGTAAACGAGAAGATCCTGAATATTCATGCTGACTCCATACTACCCGCGTGCTGGTTGTTGTGGTTGGTTGTAGTTGTATGGATGGCAGTATAGACAGGCCCTCGCGGGAGCGGCTTCGCTCTGAGGGTATTTACAGATATGATATCTGCGCCGTCAGACCATAAAGAGTTACGAATGAAATACCGGGACTTGCGGGACTTTATCGACCAGCTGGAAAAGCTGGGCGAGCTAAAACGAATAAAGCAGGAAGTTGATCCTTATCTTGAAATTACCGAGATCAGCGACCGCACCCTCCGCAAAGGCGGACCGGCCCTGTTATTCGAGAATGTGAAGGGCTCAGACATCCCGCTGCTGGCCAATCTGTTTGGTACGCCACGGCGTGTGGCTTTGGGGATGGGACAGGATAATACCGACGCTCTGCGGGATGTCGGTAAGTTGATGGCCTATCTCAAGGAGCCTGATCCTCCCAAGGGTTTCAGGGATGCGCTGGAGAAACTGCCGATCTTCAAGAAGGTCCTGAGTATGGGGCCAAAGAATGTTCGCAACGCGCCTTGCCAGGAAGTGGTTCTCAAAGGTGATGAGGTTGATCTGACCAAACTGCCGATTCAGCACTGCTGGCCGGAAGATGTGGCACCACTGGTCACCTGGCCGCTGGTTATCACCAAAGGGCCGTTAAAAGAACGCCAGAATCTCGGAATTTATCGTCAGCAGCTACTCGGGCCGAATCGCCTGATTATGCGCTGGCTCTCCCATCGTGGTGGCGCTCTGGATTTGCGCGACTGGCAGGAGCAACATCCGGGTGAACCCTTCCCGGTTGCTGTGGCTTTGGGCGCAGATCCGGCCACCATTCTGGGAGCAGTGACGCCGGTTCCGGATGCGCTGTCGGAATATGCCTTTGCCGGTTTGCTCCGCGGCTCCCGTACTGAACTGACCAAAGGTCTGATTACTGATCTGCAGGTACCGGCCAGTGCCGAGATTGTGCTGGAAGGTTATATCTACCCGAATGACTTTGCCGAAGAAGGTCCTTATGGCGACCATACCGGTTACTACAATGAAGTAGAAAGCTTTCCGGTGTTTACCGTGGAGTGTATGACGTATCGTAAAGACCCGATCTACCACAGCACTTATACCGGTCGTCCACCGGATGAGCCCGCTATGCTGGGTGTGGCACTGAACGAAGTGTTTGTGCCGATCCTGCAGAAGCAGTTCCCGGAGATTGTAGATTTCTACCTGCCGCCGGAAGGCTGCTCTTACCGGATGGCTGTGGTCACCATGCGTAAAGAGTATCCGGGCCATGCCAAACGGGTGATGCTGGGCGTCTGGTCATTCCTGCGACAGTTTATGTACACCAAGTTCGTGATTGTCTGTGATGACGATGTGAACGCCCGGGACTGGAATGATGTGATCTGGGCCATGACCACTCGGATGGACCCGAAGCGAGACTCTGTGTTTATTGAAAGCACCCCGATCGACTATCTGGACTTTGCATCGCCGGTAGCAGGACTCGGTTCCAAGGTTGGTTTCGATGCCACTAACAAGTGGCAGGGGGAGACTGATCGGGAGTGGGGTAAACCTATCGTCATGACCGATGAAGTGAAGCAAAAGGTTGATTCCATTTGGGATGAACTGGGCATCGACTGACAGCTCCTGAGACAGCTCCTGAACCTCAGCCCTGTTTGTTAGCAGGGCTGACACCCTTGATAGGCGAACGCTTGAGAAAATCCGTTTCAATTAGCCTGAATTATTCTATTCAGGTATCCGGCAATGGATTCTGCCCAATCACTTGTAGCCTTTGACCAGACAGACGTAGTGGCCTCTTATATAGAAGTGGAAACCTGCGACTCGCCGGTTATATCACAGGTGCCAACCGATCCCTCTCTATCGGCAGCAGATACATTTCCATCATCGAGCAAACCCAGCCCAAAGCCTGTCAGCACAAGACAGTGTGTAACGGTTGATGATCAGCTGAACCTAAGTCGTTTACATCACTTCGTGAAGCCTGATGAAAAGGCTTACCTTGAAGCTATCGCCAATGATCATGCTCGCTGGCAACCGGTGTTTGATCAGCTGGTGCGGGAAGGTTTGGAGAGTGCGCTGTATAGCGATCCTGATACCTGTGATCTTCTGTATTGGGCCTGGCGCAATGAGCGTTTAACAGACAGACAGTTTCTGGAGTGCTACCACTACCTGACGTTAAACCTGCTGATGTGTACCCGTTATTTTGGCGGGGCGGAAACCTACGCAGAATCTATCGAGATTCAAAGCTCTTCCCATGTTCAGCCCGGCCTGTGGAACCTTGATCAATGCAGCTATACGTGCGAATTGCAGGGACATTTCTCTGCTGGATTTGATCCGGTGAAAACCAAAGACGAAATTTTGGATGGGCGATCCTACGAGCATCCCGATGCCCGCAAATTCAGTGCAGCAACAGCCATCTTTATATTCTGCCGGGATGCGCCGGAACTGATGAAGCGATCGGGTTCACAACTTCGCATCCTATCCCTGTCAGCGGCAGCCGCTAAAGCTCATGGTAAGACTGACCCTGTTCTTATCATGCCCTGCTTTGGCTTCGGAGATTTTAAGGCTCTTCGGGATCTGCGTAAGCAGGATGAGCACCCGTTTGCCCTTTGGCATCCTAAGCTGCGCTCAATGATAACCCCGGATGGTTACTGGATGGGATCATGTACCCACTGGCATGACTTTTATCATGGCCGGCTGCTTAACCGTCTGCCAAAAAACATGCGGGACTATTTTTTAAACCTTGATGAAAAGGTTGTGTCCCCCCGGCTGGGTTTTATGCGCCGGGCTGCAAGAGATGTTCTCTCAAACGACGACTACCTGTTTATAAATGGTTTCAATCAGATGCTCAGAGTTATCAAACGGATTGATGACCCTTTTGAAGATACGGAAGAAATCTGTGATACCTATCCCTGGAGTCTCTCTTTTCTGGAACTCCATCAAAAGCAGGTCAACGATCGCCCCTTTGTGGATCAGGATATTCATGAGCCTGGCAAGTTTGCCGGTATGAAGATTGGTCTGCAGGAAATATTTCAGGCAGTCAGCGGGCAAAATATTCAAAAAATATTTGAAGCCAACTACCTGATTTATTCCCTGCTGGAGAAGGGCGAACATCACTTGCTGCAGGATCTGCTGAAGTGTGACATTCAGGAATATCCTGATTTACGGAATTGCCTGCTCAAAGGCTCTTATGAAGGAATATTCTTTTCCGTTTTTGATGCGGCAAAATGGTACGTGGATTATTGGGTGCTGAGGAAGTCTCGTCCCGAGATCTCACATACCATTTATGGGCGACTGACGCGTAAGTCGACTAGTTCCAATGAGCGCAGGAGGTTCAGCCCGGAATCCCGTCGTAAACAATTCAAGACAGATGCCGCTCATAGCGAGGCTGGTTCATCAAAGCGTCTACTCTCAGAGAAAAAGAAGAGAAAACACCGGAAGTTATAAACTCTTAATTTGCCTGCCGGGGGGATTGCTCGTTAACATTCACCAGATACTCAAAGAACGCAGGGGGTCAGGTGTCTGATCAAGCAGTACAGAGAACCGTGAAAGTTGAGCGGCTCAGTAATATCTCTGGTGATATCTATCAGGTCATTCTGGTGCCTGCCGACGGCCAGCCCATGTTCTGGAATGCCGGCCAATATCTTGAAGTGGTTATGCCAACCGGATACCCATGCGCCTACTCCATTGCTTCTGCGGCAACGGATGGGCTCTCTCTGGAGCTACATATCCAGTGCTTCCCCGGCCATGAGCGTGCCCGCGAAGTGGTGGACTATCTCCAGGCCTCCGAGACAGTGAATATCAATATCCCGAAAGGGGATTGCTTCATCGACAGCTGCTCGGATAACCCGCTGGTATTTATCGCAGCCGGCACGGGCTTTGCCCAGATGAAAGCCATGATTGAGTACAGCTTTATGAACGGTTGTCCTCATCCTGTGCATCTGTACTGGGGCAGCCGCAACCCGACCGGCTTTTATATGCCGAGTCTGCCTATTTACTGGGCCAGTGAAAAAGGTATTCACTATCACCCTGTGGTGAGTGATCGTGATGCGGAAACGGACTGGGAAGGTCGTCATGGTCTGTTGTATCAGGCTGTACTTGAAGATATTGCCGAACTGATGAGCGCGCATTTCTACATCAGTGGTTCACCGGAAATGGTTTATGCAACACTGGATGCCTTGGTGGAAGCCGGTATCCCGGAAGCGCATGTTCACTCCGACGTGTTTGCCTATTGCCCAAGAAAATAAAAAGGTACGCGGCGGTTTAACGGAAGATTGATAACCACAGCTTTGGCTGTGGTTATATTTTTATGGCAGAGGAAACTCTGCACGCGTGGATAGATACTTTTAATGAATAAATGGAAATCGCCTTTCGGCTTTCTGGCCATCTCATCGATCATCATGACGCTGTGCTTTTCCAGCTGGAATGCGATGCTGAATAACTTCGCTATCGAGATGGCGAGTTTTGATGGTGCCAAGATTGGGATGCTGCAATCCTTGCGGGAGATTCCAGGGTTTCTGGCCTTTACCGCTGTTTTTGTGTTGCTGGTGTTAAAGGAGCAGACATTTGCTCTGATCAGTCTTGCTCTGCTTTCGATCGGTGTCACCATCACTGGCCTGTTTCCCACCATGTACGGGCTTTATGCCACGACGGTGCTGATGTCGATCGGTTTCCATTATTTTGAGACTCTGAACCAGTCACTCTCCCTGCAGTGGTTTTCCAAAGCCGAAGCGCCAGCCATGCTGGGGAAACTGTTATCGATTAAATCCGTTGCCGCATTAGGGGCATTTGGTCTGGTATGGCTCGGCTTTACCGTACTCAAACTGGATTACATGGTGATGTATATCATCAACGGCGGAATCGGACTGCTGCTGTGCCTGTATCTGGCGATCTTTATGCCACGCTTTGATCAGAACTCTACGCAGAGAAAGCATCTGGTTTTGCGTAAGCGTTATTCCCTGTTTTACCTGCTGACATTCCTGTCCGGTGCCCGTCGTCAGATCTTTGTCGTCTTTGCCGGCTTCCTGATGGTTGAGAAGTTTGGTTATGACGTTTCAGAAATTACTCTGCTTTACATGCTTAACCATCTGATCAACTTCTTTATTGCACCAGCTATTGGGCGCTGGATCGGTCAGATAGGTGAGCAAAAGATTCTGACCATTGAGTATCTGGGCTTGATCTGTGTATTTGTCGGCTATGGGCTGGTAGACAGCGCAGAGATGGCGGCAGTGCTTTATATCGTGGATCACCTGTTCTTTGCCATGGCGATTGCCATCAAGACCTACTTCCACAAGATTGCCAACCCGGGTGATATTGCCTCCAGCGCTGGGGTCAGCTTTACCATCAACCATATTGCTGCCGTGTTTATCCCGGCCGCTTTTGGTCTGGTCTGGCTGGTGAATCCGTCACTGGTTTTCTATATGGGCGCCGCTATGGCTTTTGGCAGTCTGGTTGCCAGCCAGTTTATCAATCGTGATCTGGTTAAAGGGCCGCTGGAGATTGATGAGCCGGATCAACCTGTTGCTGTTAAATCTGCAGCATAGTGTTCATCAAAGAGGCTGCGTTTGCAGCCTCTTTTGTACCACCATCAGGCTGCTGCGGTTTTCTCTGGTGTTTTCTGCGGTTTGGTTTTCTCTGCATCTTTTTGCCCGCGCAAAGGCTCAACCTTACGCTGCTTTTCATACAAAAATTTCAGAACTTCGGAACGCAGGCGGTTGTATTCCGGGTCATCCGCCAGTGCCAGACGATTACGTGGGCGCTCAAGGTTAACCTCAAGAATTTCACCCACGGTCGCCGCCGGGCCGTTAGTCATCATCACAATGCGGTCGGAGAGCAGAACGGCTTCATCAACATCGTGAGTAATCATAATCACGGTGTTGTTTAGTTCGTTCTGAATCTCCATCAGGGAATCCTGCATATGGGCGCGGGTCAGTGCATCCAGTGCGCCAAAGGGTTCATCCATTAACAGAACATCTGGCTGCATGGCGAGTGCTCTGGCGATACCAACCCGCTGTTTCATACCGCCGGAAATCTCACCGGGTCGTTTATCCATGGCATGGTCCATATGCACCAGTTGCAGGTTGTACTCAATCCACTCCCGGGTTTCCTGTTTGCTTTTGGTCTTTCCGAACACCTGTTGCACCGCCAGCTCGACATTCTCATAGGCCGACAGCCAGGGCAGCAGAGAGTGGTTCTGGAACACAACAGCCCTTTCAGGTCCGGGCTCCGTGACTTCTTTGCCGTTCAATACCACACCACCTTTGGTTGCTTGGTGCAGGCCAGCAACAATATTCAGAACTGTGGATTTGCCACAGCCAGAATGACCAATCAGGGAGATAAACTCCCCTTTGGCAATATTTAGGCTAACATCCTTCAGAGCTGTAAATGGGCCAGTGGGTGTTGGAAACTCCATATCCACATGGTCGATATTCAGAATAAAACTCATGGTCAATTCCTTATCAAAGCTGTGAGTGTTAATTAACGCACTGCGCTCGATTTATCCCAGGACACAAGCTTCTGAAGCTGCAGCATAAAGCGGTCCAGCAGAAAACCGATAAAGCCAATGGTGAATACGGCGGCCATAATCCGGCTCAGGGATTCCGAGCTGCCATTCTGGAACTCATCCCAGACAAACTTACCCAGCCCTGGGTTCTGGGCCAGCATTTCTGCGGCAATCAAAACCATCCAGGCAATACCAAGGGACAGTCGCATACCGGTAAAGATCATCGGTACAGAAGCGGGCAGAACAATTTTGCGGACATGGGTGAGGGCTGAAAGGCGCAGTACCTTGCTGACATTCACCAGATCCTGCTCAATAGAAGCCACACCAACAGAGGTGTTGATCAGCATGGGCCACAGGCAGCAGAGGGAGACAGTGATCAGCGAGTTCACAAAAGACTTGGCAAACATCGGGTCATCAGAGGTGTAAACGGCACTGACAACCATGGTCACCAAAGGCAGCCATGCCAGTGGTGAAACTGGCTTAAAGGTCTGGATGATCGGATTGATTGCCGTGTTCAAGTTCTTGTTCAGGCCAATGGCAATACCAAGAGGAATGGCAATAACCGCCGCCAGAAGAAAGCCGCTGGCAACGGTTATCAGACTGGTGCCGATCTGGTCGAGAAAGGTTTCCTTGCCTGTGTATTTACGAATCTTGGGTTGGTAATCCGGGTCGGCTTCCATCCGTTTGGCGTTGCGGGCCTCCTGTCGTTCATAGAAGGCTTCCGCCTTAGCGCGTTCGGCTGTGTGCTCGGCGTACAGGCTTTTAAACTGGCCGGCTACGGCTGTAGGTCCGGGGAATGCTCCCAGTGACGTATTAATGTTCTGTGCGGCAGCAGACCAGACCAGAAGAAAGACAACTATACCTACAAGGGAGACGACGCTGGTCTTCAACCAGTCTCCGGAGCTTGCATACCAACTGGATAGCTTTGCCAGAACCGGGGAGCGCCCCGGTTCAGCTGCTGTTGAGATGGCGTTCAAAGTACATCTCCCGACTTCAAACCAATGGGGAAGGTATCTATATAGGCATTGGGCTTCTGGCCGTTGTAGACAATGTCATCGATGAAGTGCTTCTGCGGTGGGCGGAAGCCATCTTCGGTTGCAAAGTTAGGGAACTCATCAGCCTTGGCCATGCCTTCAGCAATCAGGGATTTAGCGGCGCGCTCATAGATATCCGGGCGATACACCTTCTTCGCCATATCGAAGTACCACTCATCCGGCTTGTCTTCGGCAATCTGGCCCCAGCGGCGCATCTGGGTCATATACCAGACAGCGTCTGAGTAATACGGATAGGTGGCGTTGTAACGGAAGAAGACGTTGAAGTCCGGTACCTCACGCTTGTCGCCTTTTTCGTATTCAAAGGTGCCGGTCATACTGTTGGCGATTACATCGTAATCCGCGCCCACATAGTTGGATTGAGAGAGAATCTTCACGGCTTCCGGGCGGTTGGCATTGTTGTTCTCATCCAGCCACATGGCGGCGCGAATCAGGGCGCGGGTTAAGCGTACGGTGGTGTTGGGGTACTTTTGGGTGAACTCTTCACTCAGACCAAAGACCTTCTCAGGATTGTTCTTCCAGATTTCATAATCGGTTACCACCGGCACGCCAATACCTTTAAATACCGCTTGTTGGTTCCAGGGTTCACCTACGCAGTAACCATAAATGGTTCCGGCTTCCAGTGTGGCGGGCATTTGCGGTGGAGGCGTGACTGACAAGAAGGCATCAGCATCAATCTGACCAGACGTGTCGCCTTTATGGGGCGCGTAAAAACCCGGGTGAATACCACCGGCAGCTAGCCAGTAACGCAGTTCATAGTTATGGGTGGAAACCGGGAACACCATACCCATATTGAACGGTTTGCCTTCGGCGTTGTACTTCTCAACAACAGGCTTCAGAGCATCAGCCTTGATTGGATGAACAGGCTTGCCGTCGTCCTGCTTGGGAATATTGACCTTCATCTGTTCCCAGATCTTGTTGGAAACGGTGATGCCGTTGCCGTTCAGATCCATGGAGAAAGGTGTGACGATATTGGCTTTGGTGCCATAACCCATGGTGGCGGCGATAGGCTGCCCAGCCAGCATATGTGCGCCGTCCAGACGACCATCAATTACGCCATCAAGCAGAACCTTCCAGTTCGCCTGAGCTTCGATGGTGACGTAAAGACCTTCGTCCTCAAAAAAACCTTTTTCGTAGGCAATGGCGATAGGTGCCATATCCGTGAGTTTGATAAAACCGAACTTCAGCTCTTCTTTTTCTGGCCAGCCCAGTTTGTCCTCGGCTATCGCCAACCCTGGAAGGGTAAAGCCGGTAGCCAGTGCACAGGCCAGTACGGATGTTTTTAGAAATGATCGTCTTGTCTTCTGGCTCATGTCATGGCTCCCTTGTGTGGCAACTTTTCGTGCGGCTAACAGGGATTTAGCAATGGCTATGCCAGAAACTGCGCAGGCTTAACGGGAAGAGTGTATGAGCTATTTTGGTGCCTGGCAGGAAAGGGCAGAGCAGCCCGTCTGCAATGGGGCTGCGCTTTGAAATTGGATTACGGAATGTCGTAAATGATCTTAGGCATATGTTTTTGGGAGCCCCAAAATTGTGCGGTATTTAACTGATATTTGTATGCACCATCTTTGAACTCCCTATGGCGGGAAATTGTGACTCATGCTCCACAAATGAACTGTTTTGGTACGGCTAATAAACGCCGAGTGCCTTATTTTAGGTTCCTTACCACCTCTGCCAAAGACTGCTTTAAATCGATAATGTTCGTATAAAGGAAATACTCGCCATTATTGGTAAACGTCCAGAATACAAACGAGCCATGGGCCACAACCGTGACCCAGAACATCGCACGAAAGGATTGTTTGGTGGTTTTATGGTTGAACAGGGTTTGTGCTAAAGCTGCTCCGGGCCAACCGCCCAGAATAGAGAACAGGTGCAGTGTATTTTCCGGCGTTCGCCAGTTCCCTTGTTGGGCAGACCATTTATCTTTGGCGTAAAGCAGAAAGCTGATAACACTTGCGCCGCCAATCAGATAGAGCATCTCAAGCGGATAGCGATTGATGAAAACGGCATAACCAATAAATGCGATAAATCCGATGCCAAGAATAAGAGCCAGCCAGTTCTTCGGCATACTTTTGGGTGATTGGCTGCGTGCTTGCTTCTGTGCTTTTTTATGAGTAGAAGCCTGAGTCAGGCGTACATCAATAGCGCAGACTCGCCCCTCTTTGTCTTTACCTATGCCGAACGAGACTGTTTCCCCAACGTGTTCTGCATTGAGTTTGCTTTGGCAGCTTTTGATATGGACAAAGACATCGCGATTGCCGCCATTGGGCCGGATAAAGCCAAACCCTTTGTCTTCATCCCAGCGGCGTAGTGTTCCTTCGACTTTCATTATTCTTTACGTCTTTTGGAGTACGAAAAGGGGAAGCCAGATTGCCCGGCCTCCCCATACCATCACATATTCACTTCGATCTTATCGACCTTCTGGAAACCACGGGGCAGCTTGTTGCCACGGCGGCCACGTTCACCACGATAGTGATCAAGGTCTACTGGCTTAAGCGTCAGATGACGTTTGCCAGCAAAGACTGTCAGGCTTTGTTCGGCACTGATCACCTGCATGGCAACCATAAACTCTTCGCGGGCGGCAGCGCGTGCCGATGGAATGCTGATCAGCTTGTTGCCCTTGCCGCGGGACATAACCGGCAGATCCTTCAGAGGGAACAGCAACATGCGGCCTTCATTGCTGATGGAGATCACAAACTGATTCTCGGCATCCTCAACCTTCACCGGATGCATAACCCGGGAGAACTTCGGTAGAGTCAGAGTTGTCTTCCCCGCTTTCTGGCGAGACACCATATCCCCAAAGGTGGTCACGAAACCGTAGCCTGCATCACTGGCCAGCAGGTAATGAGCCTTCTCATCATCGATAATCGCAGCCTCAAACACCGAGCCAGCCGGAGGGTTTACCCTTCCGGTTAACGGCTCGCCCTGGCTTCTGGCTGATGGCAGAGTATGGGTCGCGATGGTGTAGGTTCGGCCGGTGGAGTCGAAGAAGATCGTTGGCTGGTTACTGCGGCCTTTGGCGATAAAGCCGAGCTTGTCACCGGATTTGTAGCTGAGTTTCTCGGCTTCGATATCGTGGCCCTTGGCGGCACGTACCCAGCCCTTCTCGGACATAACCACAGTAATCGGGTCGGCAGTCATCAGCTCGGTTTCGGACAGCGCCTGAGCTTCCTGACGCTGAACGATTTTTGAACGACGCTCATCACCATACTGCTCGGCATCCGCCATGATCTCTTTCTTGATCACAGTCTTCAGACGACGGTCAGAAGCCAGAGTCTTCTCCAGATAATCACGTTCTTTGTTCAGTTCATCCTGCTCAGCACGCAGCTTCTGTTCTTCCAGGCGGGCAAGATGACGCAGTTTGAGTTCCAGAATGGCTTCGGCCTGACGGTCGCTCAAGCTGAAGCGTTCCATCAGTACGGCTTTTGGATTGTCTTCGTGGCGGATGATCTCGATGACTTCGTCAATATTGAGGAAGGCGACGATCAAACCATCAAGCAGGTGCAGACGACCAAGCACCTTGTCCAGACGGTGCTGTAGACGACGGGTGACAGTGGTCTGACGATAGCTCAGCCACTCGCGCAGCATAGTATCGAGAGACTTCACCTGTGGGCGGCCATCAATACCGATCATATTCATGTTTACACGGTAAGTGCGCTCAAGATCGGTGGTGGCGAACAGGTGGTTCATCAGCTGATCCACATCTACACGGTTGGAGCGTGGAGTGATCACCAGACGGGTAGGGTTTTCGTGGTCAGATTCATCACGGAGATCGGCAACCATTGGCAGCTTTTTCTTCTGCATCTGGTCGGCGATCTGTTCCAGAATTTTGGCACCGGAAACCTGATGAGGCAGGGCGGTAATAATGATATCGCCCTGTTCCTTGATGTAGACCGCACGCATACGCAGGCTGCCGCGGCCGGTTGAGTACATCTTGCGGATATCTTCAGGAGAGGTAATCAGCTCGGCATCGGTCGGGAAGTCCGGCCCTGTGATATGTTCACAGATCTCCTCAAGGGACGCTTTCGGGTTATCCAGCAAATGAACACAAGCTGCGGCGACTTCCTTCAGGTTGTGCGGCGGTACATCGGTCGCCATACCGACGGCAATGCCGGTGGTGCCGTTCAGCAGCAGGTTTGGCAGACGCGCCGGCAAAGTGGCTGGTTCATCCAGGGTGCCATCAAAGTTTGGCAGCCAGTCGACAGTGCCTTGGCCCAGTTCGCCCAGCAGCACATCGGCATATTTGCCCAGACGTGCTTCGGTATAACGCATGGCGGCGAAAGATTTCGGATCGTCCGCCGAGCCCCAGTTGCCCTGACCATCGACCAGCGGATATCGGTAAGAGAATGGCTGAGCCATCAATACCATCGCCTCATAACAGGCGCTGTCACCGTGAGGATGGTATTTACCCAGCACGTCACCGACGGTACGGGCCGATTTCTTGTACTTGGCGGTGTTCTTCAGGCCAAGCTCGCTCATGGCGTAAACAATACGACGCTGAACCGGTTTGAGGCCGTCACCGATGTGCGGGAGGGCCCGGTCCAGAATGACGTACATGGAATAATTCAGGTAGGCCATTTCGGTATAGGCCTTGAGCGACTGGCGTTCTACACCGTCATCGCCAATTACAATCTGGTCCGTCATCAGGCTGTCCGTGGGGCTGTTAATTAATACCAATCACACTGGTACCAATAAAATTGCTGCGAATGTGTCAGGGTAGATAAGGAAACCGTGAACACAAACTTTTAACCGGTAAGTGTGCCAGCTCAGAAGAGTGCTGTCAGGCTCTGAGCGGGTAAATTTCCGGTTGGTAAAAAACTATCTGCTAATCTGGGACGCTCATCCAAAAGTCATCAGTAGGTAGCGACATGGGCAAGAGCACCAGGTGGTCTATTCCTTCAGGCTTTGCATTGCGGGTTTTATTACTTGGAGCTTTGGTTCTGTTGACGGGGATGAAGGATACCGGTCCTGGCTCAGTCCCTCCGTCGGGTGCGGGAGCTGGCCAGTCGAAAGCCCAGACCTCTGGGCAAGAAAGCTATAAGGTTCGGGACATTAAGCGAAGCAGCCTGCCAGCACCTATTCCCTATCTGTTAAAAAGCCGCTGCCTGCATTGCGTGGGGTTGGCAGGGGAATATCTGTTCTCCCGCGCTGCCGGTTACCATTTCAGCCTGAAAGGTGTGGCCACAGGGAAGCATTACCAGTTCAGTTTCTACCCGCTGCCGGATAAAGATGCTTTTCTGGGCGAGCTGGGACGCATTAGGGGGCCGGGAGGGCGGGAGTTCCTGGCCTACTTTGTTATGGAACAAAAGAACGTGAAGGATCAACAGACAGGGCCATTGCAGCAAACCATCAGCGTGTATGCCGTTCCCTATACCAGAAAGCTGGAGCCCAACCTGCGGTTGAATGATTGCCAGTTCGTTGTGAATGCGACCTTCCGTCCCGTAAGAGATACGGGGGGCAGACCCAGGTACATGCGTATAAGTCTCAGGATGGAGAGAAGCGGTAAAGCCCGGCTGATGCAGGATGCCGGGAGTTTTTTGGAGAGTGAAAGCACCGGTACATCGGTCAAGGATGTCACAATTCCTGATTCCCTTGGTATACCCGTCTTATGGCCGGATTTCACTCGGTTAGGATATGAAAATGGTATTTATATGCTCCCCAATCGGAATGCTCTGCGTGATCTGCTGATGGATCATTTGAAGAAGGTCTATGGAAACAAAACTATTGAGCAGGTTCGAGAGGAATATAAGACCGAGACTGATGAGCCTGATTTGCTCAACCTGTTTACCAGTCTCCAGGCGTATAACCATCAGCTGTCATTTCTGACCTTCCCTGAAAATAGAGAACCGACACCGGTGCAACTTGATTGGCACAATGCGCATCATCAAATTCCACAAGGTGGCAAAAACAGTCCGACAGTCGCCCGCAAAGCGCAGCGCAAGAAATCCTCTCTGGCAAGGCCGGTTTTGAAGAGGTATGGCGGGGAACAGAAGGTGGCCACAGAGGCAGAAGGGAAACCCTTCCAGATGCTGGATGATAAAACGGTGAAGCAGCTTGAGAGAAAGGTTCAGGGGAAATTCAACAGGGGTATGGATGGCTATCAAGCCTATGCTGAAGCCATAAATGAGTTAGGGCTCCCGGAAGCAGAATTGCTGAGTGAGTCCCATCTGGTCATCAAGGAAAAGATGCAGGAAATGGCGGATACCCATGCGGATTTTCTGGCCTCAAAGCGAGGTGGTAAACGCCCAAAAGCCAGAACTAAAAGTGGCACTCTGACAATTCAGAATGAGACTGGCGGGTTTAAGCTGACGATTCAGAAAACCCGCTGATAGTCTTCACTCGCTGAGTGAGATCAACGTTCGTTACGGCTCTGGAGGTCAATAATCACGGACTCCAGGGCCCGATCAAACAGCACACCATCGTCAAGCTGGTTAATCACACCGTCTTTCAGGTTCCTGGCCAGCTCTTCTCTGGTTTTCTCGGCGATCTTCATACCGGCACGGTTTACAAAGATATAGGTGTCAGTGGCTTTGATAATCGCAGCAAGACGACAGCGTACCTTTGATTCCTGCTCTCTTGATTCAAACCAGCAACCGGTTCTCAGGCGGTCTACCTGATTCAGGAAGAACTTATCTTCCGATGTCAGCTGAACCACATTATCAGGAGTGGCTTCCTCCTCAACAGGTTGTTCAACTGCGATAGGCTCTGGGTTCTGCTCTACAGGTGCAGGCTTACGGGCATCCTGCAGTCTCTGCACATAGAAGGCTTTGAGATTGGCAAACAGTTCTTTCTGCAGGAACGGATCAAACGATATTTCTGCCAGACCAGTCTGGAGACGCTTGCCTAAAACCGGGGTTAACCTGACCAATTTGTGTTGGTTCTCTTTATCCAACGATGCCGTTGCACTCCAGATAAGATCACGGGCAGTGGTCAGTACGCTCTTCCACTCTTCACTCTTGCCGCCCTGATTAATAAGGGTCAGGAACAGAACCCGGTTCCAGCCTTCATCAATAATACGGGCAACAGGCTCAGGCAGTGTTTTGCCACCGGTCAGCTTGTGCAGGGTTTTCTCAACCAGCTTGTTGGCCTGCTCTGAACGGGCCTTGCCTTTGGCGGCTTCCAGTGTTCTTTTTTCAAGAATCTCTGCCCGACGCTGCTCACCCTGAATAAAGGCCGAGAAGTCTGTCAGCAGAGTTTCAAAGATGGCCGTGTCCGCCTCAAAGTCATTGAGGACAGAGCGCACGACACCCTGAATCTTTTTGTAGAGTGGATCCTGACCATTACCCTGCCAGCCCAGAGCTGCCATCGCCATTTCATTTAACAGGCGACGAGCCGGGTGGTTTTTGTTGTTGAAGAAGGTCCGGTCGGTAACGGCAACCTTAATAATCGGAATCTGCAACTGACCAAGCAGAACTTTCATCTCGGCCGGAAGGCTGCGGTCTTCGAGAATAAACTCGAACAGCATGGTCACCAGATTCATAACATCTTCTTCCGGCTGTGCGACGGAAGACTGCTGGTCTGGTGTGATACCGGTTTTGGCTGACACAACATCCGCATGTTCGAGCGCGGAACGCTGGTTTTCCAGAATCTGGGTTTGCTGATGCTGCAGCTGGGAGAGCATGCCCATCAGGTCAGACATATTGGTCTGTTGTGGACGTGGCTGAGGAACAGCCGCTTCACTATTCCCAGGCAGCATCTGCTGCTGGTTGTGCAGCAGAGTACGCAGGGTCGGAAGGATCTCTTCTTCCGGTAGATTATTCAGCACACCACTTTGTTCCTGTGGGGCGCTTTGATTCTGAGGGACACTTGGATTCTGAGCTGGTGCCGGTTGTCTCTTTGTGGTGTTGTTCTGCTGCAGGGATGGAAGAATGTTCTCATCAATAAGCAGTTGGTTGGCCGCATCATAGACTGGCGACAACTGTTTAACGACGTGGTTCTCAAACAGCTTAAAGATAATGAGCTTGTTCTTGAGGCTGTTTTTTGCGTCTTCTGCTTCACCGTCCAGAGAGTTGGCCGCGTGTACAAAAGCGGAACAAAGAGTGTCGGGGCCAAGCGGGTTGTTATCGTTATAAACCTTGGTGGAAACCAGACTGTCCATTCTGAGTGACAGGTACTGAATGCTTTCCCCGTAGCTCTGATTGGCCTTGGTAATGATGCTGCTGACAGCCAGCTTCTCTTCCAGTTCGTTTTCCTGAACCAGTGAGAGGCTGTCCATATCCCAGCTGCCTTCGGCTTCGGATTCATCCAGCTGGGGATTAACCAAAACTTCAAAGCCGTCTTTCAGCTTCTGCTCAAAACTGGTTTCAACAACATGTTTTTTCAGGCGCAGCTGACGCAGAAAACTGAAATAACGTTCCTGTTCCTTTTCGCCGGAAGCATTGGAGTAAAGGTCGAAAAATTTATCGTCGGCTTTTTCAAAGAAGGTGTTGAGGCTGGTGCGCAGCTCGCGAACCGCCAGATCCTGAACCCGAAGAAGAGCCGCAGGAACAGCGACACGTTTGCGTCTGGCTGCGATATTCTCTTTCTTGTTCTGTATCAGAGAGACGACAGTTGAAGTCTCGGACATAAGCAAACACCCCCTAGCCTATGGAGACAGTATGCACATATCGGAAATGGCAGACTAGAGGGGGCTACGAGACTTTTGTCACAGACCGGAGCCAGGAAAAGTCGACTGGTTCGCGTTACCAGTCAAAGTCGAGGTCATCCATATCCAGCAATTCTTTCAAACGCCGGCGTTCAAGGATCAGGTCGGCTTTCTTGCGCTTGCGCTCATATTCTTCATAGCGCAGTCGCTGTAGTTCCCGACGGCCGACCTCTTCGGCTTCAAAGTTTTCATAAAGGGCTCTGCTATCTTGCATGACAATTCACCCGTGGAAATGAAATAAACCGAAACGAACTCTCAGACAAAAATATGAACGGGTAAATAGAATTTTTTTTGTGGTGATGATTAAAGAAAATGATCGGGATAAATAATGAGCTGCATAGCCTTTAGGCGCTAATAAAAGGCTCTGGTAATTATAGTAAGTTGTATCAGTGCTTGCGCCTCCGATGGTAGGAGTGAAACAATCTCCTTTGCCATACAGACAAGGTCTGGAAAGCATCACATGCTGATAAAAGAAGAACGATCAAACAGAACAATTGCCGGTATTTTTGTACGGGGATGTCTGGCCGGTTATATCGGTCAGGGGCATGACCCGGAACGGCTGTTAGAACAGTGTGATATTGATACCGGAATCCTCGAGAGTCCGGGGTTGCGTGCCGAGCCTGAAGCCTACAGCAAACTGATCAGGGCACTCAGCACGGAGCTGGATGATGAATTCTTTGGCCTGTCCGGACAGCGTTGTCCACCGGGCGCATTCGCCATGATGGCCCGCGCCTGTATCACCAGTGCGACCTTGCAGGATGCTCTGCGCACCAGTTTCCGCTTCTTTCATATGGTGGCCCCCAGCGTTCAGTTTGCGCTCTCAGTTCAGGGCGAAGAGGCGGTTGTCACCGTCAATCATGTTTCCCCAGGCAGCCTGAGTGACCAGTTCCTGATAGAGTCTCTGTTTATCTGCCTGATTCGCTGGAGCAGCTGGAGTATTGATCGTCACCTGTTACTGAGTCGGGTTGATTTCTGCTGCCCTGAGCCTCGGGATGCCGATGAGTACAGCCTTCTGTTCCCCTGTTCACGCACGTATCAGCAGCCGGTTAATCGTATTGTCTTTGGTGCCCGTTATCTGCAGATGCCGATAGTGCAGGACGCGCGAACCCTGAACCTGTTTCTTGCTGAAGTACCAGGTAATCTGCTGACCCGTTATCGCCACGATGACAGCCTGACTGCCCAGATTAAACGTCGCCTATCTTCGACTCGTTACGATGAGCTGCCCTCTTTTGAAGAGATTGCCAGCCATATGAATATGTCCACCCAGACCCTTCGGCGCAGACTGAAGGCTGAAGGAAACTCCTATCGGGAGATTAAGGACAGTATTCGTCAGGATATCGCTATCTATCATCTGTTACGTCAGGATCTGTCGATCAATGAGATTGCTGAACTGACTGGTTTTGCCGAACCCAGCACCTTCCATCGGGCCTTTAAAAAGTGGACCGGACTGACGCCGGGAGCATGGCGGGAAGAGCGTTCTCAGCAACCTACTCGGGTAAATGATCCGGAACCTGCTTTAGGGTCTGTGGACATTTGTTGATGCGACTCAGTGAGACTGTAAACGGCTTATCGTTAGAAAGGCTTGTGAAAATCGTAGTTGTTCTACATTAAACAAGTCTGACGCAGCGAGAAACCGTTTACAGCCTCACCCGAAGGGCTTTTCCGAGAGCTTCCATTGCGTTGTTGCAGCGATTTGAAAGAGAACCACTATTCCTTCATCACTGCGCCTAGCCCTGAAAGCTCTCGGAAAAGCTGAGTGCGATCAGCAAATGTCCACAGACCCTAAGTCGTAAGTTTGTCTGCCCTTTCTTTCTTCGCAAAGGCAGGGTTAAACTGAAAGACCTTAAAAGGAGGGGAACGCCATGATAAATAAAAAAAGCCCCGGCCCTGATCGTGATGACCATGGAACTGTTGCATCGCGCCATCAGGAACTTTTGGAGATGTACCGCCACTCTGGCCAGACTCCTCAGGAGTTTGTCACTGACTGTTTGCAGAACCGCATGTTGTCCGGGGCTGATGCTCTGGAGCTGATGAGTGTTCTGACCTCAAAAACCACAACCCGCTCTTTTGCACTGGCTGATCTGACCGATGAGGAATTCTTCCGGATGGGTTTTTATGAAACCACCCGTGAAGATACCGAGAACAGCCCGATATTTATCATGCAGTTCAATAATGAACTGGTTGAACACTCTGAAGCCATTCAGACCATGCTGGAACAGTTCTCCCGTGATCTGGCTGAGCTGATTACTGAAAAACAGGCGCAGGATGAGGTTGTCGTTGCAACCGACCCTGGTATCTCAAGAGAAGAGGCCATGAGTGCTGTTATGGCCACACTATCTTCTGACGCTGTCCGACACTGATCCTTTCTATTAATGAGGGAGAGCTCTCTCCCTCGTTTCTCTTCTCTCCTCTCCACCCATCTCTCACTATCGCACCTAAAGAGCTATAACTGTTCTTAGAGCTAAGGAAGCTCGGCCAGCACCAGGGAGAGGGAAATATGGCAATTCCAGGAGGTCCGAAACCGTCGGGGCCAACATCTGTGCAGCCTCCAGTGGGAACGCCGGAGGGTAGTAAGACAGATGGTGTTGAATCAGATAAGGCCGGATTGTTTGGTAATAAAACAGTCAAGACTGCCAGCCCGACCCTTAATGTATCAACAGCTCCTGTTGAGACTGCTCGGCCGCAGAAGAAATCACTCCTTGAAAGGATGGTCGCCGTTCGTTTTGTCGGCACCATCGTTAAGAAAATTGTGGATTGGGCTATTAAGCATGACTTCTATCGGCCTAAATTTGCTGAAAAGCCTATGGGCGGGGATGAGCTGGTCAAGCAGTTGCAGGACCGGTCTTCCGAA
Source organism: Parendozoicomonas haliclonae (assembly GCF_900174585.1). Lineage (GTDB taxonomy): Bacteria > Pseudomonadota > Gammaproteobacteria > Pseudomonadales > Endozoicomonadaceae > Sansalvadorimonas > Sansalvadorimonas haliclonae. The sequence goes on from NZ_FWPT01000006.1 coordinate 214,206, forward strand.
AGTAATCCTGTCCGGCTGGATTTGCAGGGATTAAAGCTTCAGCATGGTGGTGATGCCAGTTCTGTGAAGGCTGATCTATTTCAATCGGCGACTGCACAGCAGCCTCTTATTGTCAGGAATGTGGATTTCAGCGGTGCAGACCTGAGTGGGTTGGATCTCAGCAATGTGCAGTTTCAAAGCTGTGACTTCAGCCATGCCAATCTGAGTGGCTGTAAAGTGAGCCAATCTTCTGATCAGTACCAGTGGGTGGGCTGTAGCTTTGATCATGCGAATCTGGAGTCAACGTCCTTCTCTGGTGCGAAAATCCGGAACTGTGATTTTTCCCATGCCAGTCTGAAGGACAGCACGTTGAAAGACTGTCACTTCAAGGAGTGTGGTAGTGATAAGAAAACCTCGTTGGAGCATGTCACGATTTCCGACTCAGATATGACAGGCCTACCTCTGGCTGGCGTTACCATGCTCTCAAGTCATATTGCTAATTCCAAACTGGAGAGCTTGCAGTTATCTGGGAGCTTGAATAATTCGACTCTGGATAATGTCAGCTTCACCCGCTATGCCTTGCCCCATGAATGGGCCGCCAGAGGGATCACATTTAAAAATATGGATATGGCGTTTAATCCAGCGGTGGATATTTATGATCCATCCAGTATCAGCTTTGCCAAGTTTTCTGGCTGTCTGTTTGAGAGCTGCAATGTCGCGATGAACAACCAGCACTATCTGATGAATAGCTGTACGTTTAATGATTGCCCCACACTGGCTATGGATCCGGGTTTTTCCACACAGGTGAAATATTGCCGGTTTAATTCCTGCCCGGATATACAGATTCAGTGGGGCAAGCTTTATGAGTTCAGTGGCAACCAGTTCAGAGATAGCTCAGTAAAGCCCGAAGATATTCCCCAGAAACGGGATTTCAGTAATAACGCCTTCCTTAAATAATGGTGTTATGAAGCAAAAAAGCAGCCCTAAGGCTGCTTTTTTGTGGTCGTTTATTGGCTGCTGATAAATCAGGCGGCAATAAAGAGCATAACCAGAGTGGTAACCAGTACGGCAACCAGAATTGGGCTAACCCACTTCAGGTAACGGTCGTAAGGGATCTTGGCCAGAGCCAGACCGGCAACCAGGTGACCAGCGGTAGGAGCAAACATGTTGATCCAGCCGGAAGCAGATTGGTAGGCAGTGATCATGATGTCACGACCAACACCGGCGAAGTCAGACAGCGGACCCATCAGCGGCATGGAAACAGTGGCCAGACCGGAAGTTGATGGGATGAAGAAAGACAGTACGATGTGCACCAGGTAGGAAACAATGGCGAACAGACCGTTAGATTCCAGACCGGAGATCATGCCTTCTGCCCAGCTCAGGATGCTGTCGATGATCATGCCGTTATCCATGACCACGTAGATACCACGGGCAACTGCAACCACCAGAGCAACACCGATCAGGTCTTTGGCACCTTCCAGGAAGCTCTTCATGAAATCGCCTTCAGGCATGCTGTTGACGAGGGCAACCAGGATGGAGCAGGTCAGGAACAGAGTGGAAAGTTCATCGAACCACCAACCCAGTTCTGGCAGTGCAGTAATACCCAAAGAAGACAGTGGCATTACGCTGTAGATCATGATGATGAAAGACAGGAAGAAGATACCCATGGTCAGCTTTCTGCGACCGGTAAACTCTTCAGCCTGGACCGGACGGCTGAACTCATCGGTGAATTCGATATCGGCCAGAACAGAAGCGCTCTTGTCAGCTTTCACCTTGGCGGCATAACGCATCACGTAAGCGATGGCGATACCTTCCAGAACCAGGAACATCAGCACCCGCAGGCCGATACCATCACCCATTGGGATGCCGGCAAAACCGGAAGCGATACCTGTCGCGAATGGGTTAACTGTGGAGCAGAGTACACCGATACCGGAACCCAGCAGGATAACGCCAGCAGTCACCATCCGGTCGTAACCGGCAGCGGACATAACCGGCAGGATCAGTGCCCAGAAAGCCACAGTCTCTTCGGCCATACCGTAGGTTGAGCCACCCAGGCCGAACAGAATCATCAGTACCGGAATCATGATCTGTTCCCGGCCCTTGAAGCGGTTAACAACTGCGGCAACGCCGGCATCCAGCGCGCCGCTCTTCATGATAACGCCGAGATAACCACCGATAACCAGGATAAACAGCGCGACATCAACCGCTCTATGGAAACCCTGAATCGGGGCCATGAGGATATCAGTGAGGCCTTGTGGAGATGATTCCAATTCCTGGAAAGTACCCGGAACAGGAAGTAGTCGTTCATCACCCGAATAATCAAGAACTTCTGCAGCTGGAATTAACTGATTAGTGTCTGCAGTCACGTAGTCGTATTTACCAGCCGGCAAAATCCACGTGAGCAAAGCAATGATCGCAATAATGGCAAACAGAATCGTATAGACAGTTGGCATCTGAAACGCTTTTTTCTTGGGCGCAGTGCCAGTTGCAGTGGAGTCCATACTAACCCCCGGTTCTAGTGTTGTGAGGTCTTGGAAAAACCGATATCGCTTCGCCGGAGATGGAGGCGAAGTTCATATCAGAGAATTTTTTTTGGTGAAGGACTTAGTGTTTTAAGGCGATAGTAACAGCCTCCGTTTTGCGGAGATTGTCTTAAATCAAAGGAACAGCGAAAGTCATTTCACGGAAGTGGGGATGGGCTTCATCGGACAGCAGAGCGAACAAACAACACGAATGCGTTTCCTTACGAGAGAGGGGGAAGGTTGATTGCGAGATTATTGTTTTCATCAATTTCAGGCAAACCGAAAATGTAATGCCAGTTAAACAACTCTAATGAGTTTTGATGTCTATCAAGTATTTCTTATGCGTGTCTTATGTGTGGGCGCACTTTTCCCATCAGGTAACGGCTTCTAAGGTCAAAGCCTCTGTCGGCTTTGGTCATTGTCCCCCGCCAGTGAAACGCTATGTTGTAAACAACAATTGAAGGGGGAAATGCGTATGCCAGACTCAGCCGCTCACGAAGCTTATATTTACGATGCGATTCGCACGCCAAGAGGGCGCGGTAAAAAGACCGGTGCCCTGCACGAAATCAAGCCGATCACTCTCCTCGCCGACCTGATGAAAACCCTGCAGGAGCGTAATGGCTTCGACAGTGCCGATGTTGATGACATTGTGCTGGGCTGTGTAACTGCTGTGGGTGACCAGGGCGCAGATATAGCCAAGACGGCGGCGCTGGCAGCTGGCTGGAATGATGATGTGGGCGGTGTGACCCTTAACCGTTTCTGTGCCTCCGGCTCCGAGGCTGTGAATCTGGCGGCCATGAAGATTCGCTCCGGCTGGGAAAACCTGGTTGTTGCCGGTGGTGTGGAATCCATGTCCCGCGTACCGATGATGAGCGATGGCGGTGCCTGGGCGCTGGATCCGGAAACCAATATGCAAACCGGCTTTATGCCACAGGGTATTGGCGCTGATCTGATCGCCACCCTTGAAGGATTCACCCGCATCGATGTCGATGCCTACGCTGTGGAATCTCACAAGAAAGCTGCAGCAGCCTGGGAAAAGGGCGCGTTTGAGCGCTCCGTTGTGCCGGTGAAAGATCGTAACGGTCTGACAGTTCTGGATAAGGACGAACTGGTCCGTGCTGACAGCTCCGTTGAAGCGCTGTCCGGCCTGAAGCCTTCTTTCCAGATGATGGGCCAGATGGGTTTTGATGGTGTTGCCCGCGAGAAGTATCCACAGGTTGAGCGTATCGACCATATCCACCACGCCGGTAACTCATCCGGTATTGTTGATGGTGCAACGCTGGTTCTGCTGGGCAGCAAAGAAGCCGGTGAAAAGATGGGCATGAAGCCTCGTGGTCGTATTGTTTCCACTGCGGTTGTGGGTACTGACCCGACCATCATGCTGACCGGTCCTGCTCCTGCCACCTATAAAGCACTGAAAGTCGCCGGCCTGAGCATGGATGATATCGATCTGTTTGAAGTGAACGAGGCCTTCGCTTCTGTTGTTATGCGCTTCCAGAAAGAGACCGGTGTGCCTTGGGAGAAGATCAATGTAAACGGCGGCTCCATCGCTATGGGCCACCCGCTGGGCGCAACCGGCGCGATGCTGGTGGGTACCGTTCTTGATGAACTGGAAGCCCGTAATCTGCGTTATGGTCTGGTCACCCTCTGTGTTGGTGGCGGTATGGGTATTGCGACTATTGTCGAAAACGTTGCTGCAAATGTCGCAGAGCACGCATAAGGAGGGAGCCATGAATAACCAATCTACAGCTATCCGTTACGAAAAAGACGCAAATAATATTGTTCACCTGATCATGGATAATCCCAACGGCTCCGCCAATGTGATGGACAGGGATTTCCAGGACAGTTTCTCTGCCGTGACCGCGCGTCTGGTTGAAGAAGCCGCTGATGTGAAAGGCGTGATCTTCCGCTCTGCGAAAAAGACCTTCTTTGCCGGGGGCGACTTGAACAGCATCTATAAGGTGACTCCGGCCGATGCTGAAGAGTTCTTCGCCATGGTGGAAAGCCTGAAGGCCAACATGCGCAAGATCGAAACTCTGGGTAAGCCGGTTGTTGCTGCCATTAACGGTGCGGCTCTTGGTGGCGGCTGGGAAATCTGCCTGAGTGCTCACCACCGTGTTGCACTGAATGATGAACGCATCAAGGTTGGCCTGCCAGAAGTGACTCTGGGCCTGCTGCCGGGTGGTGGCGGTGTGGTTCGTACCGTGCGTATTCTGGGTCTGGAAGCCGCTTTCCCACTGCTGTTGGAAGGCAAGCAGGTTTCTCCATCCAAAGCACTGAAGATGGGCCTGATGTCCGAGCTGGCAACTGATGCCGATGATCTTCTGGCCAAGGCCGTGGCCTTTATTGAAGCCAATCCAAAGTCTGCCCAGCCATGGGATCAGAAGGGTTACAAGATGCCTGGCGGCAAGCCAAGCTCGCCGGCGATGGCGCAAAAGCTGGTTATCGCTCCGGCCATGCTGCGTGAAAAGACCAAAGGCTGCTTCCCGGCTCCGGAAGCGATTATGTCGGCAGCGGTTGAAGGCGCACAGGTAGACTTCGAGACTGCGACCCGTATCGAATCCCGTTACTTTACTGATCTGGTTGTTGGTCAGGTCAGCAAGAACATGATCGGGACCTTCTGGTTCCAGCTGAATGAAATTAAAAACGGCGCTCGTCGTCCGAAAGGTGTAGAGCAAAAGCCGGTGAAGAAGGTCGGTATCCTCGGCGCCGGCATGATGGGCGCGGGTATTGCCTGGTCCTGTGCGAGCAAGGGTATTGATGTTGTTCTAAAGGATGTTTCTCAGGAAGCGGCTGATAAGGGCAAGGCTTACTCTGAAGCTCTGCTGAAGAAGCGTCTGTCCCGTGGCCGTACGACTGAAGAGAAAAGTGCACAGATTCTGTCTCGCATCCTGCCAACCGACTCTGCGGATGATCTGAAAGGTTGTGATCTTATTATCGAAGCGGTGTTTGAAGACCGTGGCCTGAAGGCCAAAGTGACTCAGGAAGCCGAAGCTCAGCTGGACAGCAGTGCAATCTTTGCTTCCAATACTTCCACTCTGCCAATTACCGGTCTGGCTGAAGCCAGTGAGCGGCCAGAGCAGTTTATTGGTCTGCATTTCTTCTCACCGGTCGACAAGATGCCGCTGGTGGAAATTATCTGTGGTGAACAGACCTCCGACGAAACCCTGGCTTTTGCCTATGACTTTGTTCTGCAGATCGCCAAGACGCCGATTGTTGTAAACGACAGCCGCGGTTTCTTTACGTCCCGTGTGTTCGGCACCTTCCTGAACGAAGGTGTAGCCATGCTGGGTGAAGGTGTTCCTGCAGCTGCTATTGAGAATGCTGCACTGCTGGCGGGTATGCCGGTTGGTCCTCTGGCGGTGGCCGATGAGGTAAGCCTGGAACTGACCACCAAGATCCGTAACCAGACCATCAAGGATATGGAAGCGGAAGGCAAAACCTATGTGCCGCATCCGGCGGAAGCAGTGATCGACCGTATGTTGTCTGTTGATCGTAAAGGCCGGGCTGCGGGTGGTGGCTTCTATGAGTACAGCAAGGCTGGTAAGCAACTGTTCCCGGAACTGAAAACTATGTTCGGTGGTGAAGAACTGTTGCCACTGAAAGATATCAAGGAACGTCTGCTGTTTATTCAGGCGGTCGAGACAGCCCGTTGTTTTGAAGAGAACGTGCTGACGGCAGTTCGTGATGCCAATATCGGTTCTATCTTCGGTATCGGCTTTGCGGCCTGGAGTGGTGGCGCTCTGCAGTACATCAACCAATATGGTGTTGCTGAGTTTGTGGCCCGTGCCCAGGAACTGGCAGCTGCCTATGGTGAGCGTTTCGAGCCACCGGCACTGCTGGTGAAGATGGCTGAAAATGGAGAAGTCTTCAGCGACTAAGAGTTGACGATTTTCTGTTAACGATAAGGGCGGTTATTGAGCAGCCAGTTACTGGCTGCCATTGCCGCCCTTTTTCCTGCTGCGGCCGCAGTAATGGCCTGATTTACAGAACCTTTCACCGCATCTCCTGCCACAAAGATTCCCTCCTCTGGGGATCGGACATCCTGCAGATCATCGGATGGTGATGCACTCTCATCCATTATCAGTGTTTTGCTGATGATGGTTCCTTCACTGGTTGAAACCTGCCAATAACCGTAGAGGTGGGACATAACAACCTGCGTGTCGTTATCGATAACTCTGACCCCGGCATGAGTCACCTGCTTTCGCATACGTGCCTTTAGTGTCTGAACATTGATAGACCCGAAATCCGGCCAGAACACAGAGCTGTGGCTGGGATTGTTCGGCCAGGGGATCAATGTCACTTTATAGTTATCTCGTGCCGCATATAGTGCAGCACTGTATGCACCGGCTGAGTCGCCAATGATGATGACATCCTGTGTATTGTTATGGTTTGAACGTGTGAGCAGATTTTGCTGGAGCTGGACGAAGGTTTTGACACCTTCGGAAGCCTGGACGATATCAAAGGGGTTTGGGCTGCGTCGTGCAATTTTCAGCAGGGCCGAGCTGGTTACCTGATGTGGGTTCTGGCGGTTGCGAAGATAACCTTCTCTATCAAGCAGGGTAGCATCCACAAACTCGGTCACAGGCGTTTGGCCGGTGGCGATAAACAGAGCATCCACATCCAGGTGAGAATCAGTTGGCTGGCTTGAGTTCAGTTTCAGCCTGAGATTGTGCTGAATGTTCTGTAGAAAGTGTGAACGGTGGGTAATATTTACCGCCTGAGTCTCATAAAGAATGGTGACTCTTGGGTTCTTTTCGAGTTCCTGCCGATAGGTTTGCTGGGCCCGCAGCGTATCTTTACGTACCAGAAGAAAGACCTGTGAAGCGATATTGGCCATAGTCAGCGCCTGTTCGGCAGCGGTGTTTCCACCGCCAATAATCGCAACCGGCTGGTTCTGGTAATTAAATCCGTCACAAAGAGTGCAGGTATGGATATTGTCCCCGGTAGGCAGGTTGTCGCGGGTCATAATCTGCATGGGAATATTGGGTGACGCGCCGGGAGCTGCAATCACAGCGTGAGCAAAGTACACGCCCATGTTGGTACGCAGGGCAAAGTATTCTCCCTGCTTCGCTATACCATCCACATACAAAGACATTTTGACTCGATTGGTACTGAGACTGTGCTTTTTCATACGTACGATAAGCTCGGCACCGGATAAATGGTTGGGCTCACCGGGCCAGTTATCCAGAGTCGGAGTGCGGCTGATCTGCCCGCCAATATCGTTACCCGTCAGATGCAGCACACTCAGACCTGAACGTGTTGCTTCGATGGAGGCAGAATATCCGGAGGGGCCATCACCAATAACCGCGACATCCCAGATTTGGGGTTCAGCAAATGCAACTGCGCTCATCATCAGCAGGCTGCTGATAAACGTTCTGGTGATGGTCTGGTAAGTCTTGCTGAAAAAAGCCTTCATCATCCCTGCCCAATTAATCCCTTCTCTTCAGGAGTAATTGGACAGGTTTGCTTGCAGGAGTGTCCGTAGCGGCGTCAGCCTGTCAGCAATACTGACTGTTGTGTCAGTAGAACAAGCAGCCGGACTTAAGAATCACATTGGCAAAGGGCGTAAACTCGCCGGTACGGATCACCGAGCGGGATTCATCGGCCTGATGTTTGAGGCTCTCATGGGAGACGGTGGTTACGGTGATATCGTAAGGAGCCAGAGCATCCATCAGAGCGGCATAGATATCGGGACTTTCCTGGGACATTGCCGAAGCGATAACAGCTTCATCCACCTTCATCTCGCTAAGGATAACGCGCAGGGTATCAATAAAGCCGGGGATGCCTTCCGCCAGTGCCAGATCAACGCGAGGCGTTCCCGGTGCCACCGGCAGGCCGGCATCGGCAATCGTCAGGGTTTGGCCTTGTCCGATCTCTGCAACAATGCGAGAGAGTTCCGGATGCAACAGTCGTCCTTTTTTCATGATCTCCCCAGATTACTTGTTACTTTTGTTGGTATCACTCTACAAACACTGGCGATCAAAGTAGTTGACCCGTATCACCAAATAACAACAGGTTCTAAAAGCCAATGGTGCTGTCGGATTCAGCAATTCTCGCAAGGGTGAGAACACTTTATTCTGATCGCAGCGAGTTATTTAAGAATCCAAGGGAAATAACAATGTCACGCCCACTCTCCGGTTTAAAAGTCCTCGATTTATCCACACTGCTACCCGGCCCTTATGCCACGCAGTTGCTGGCAGATATGGGCGCGGAAGTGCTGCGAGTCGAGGCTCCGGAACGGGCAGACCTGGTTCGCAATATTCCTCCCTTTGTTGGCAAAGGCATTACTGCGGCTCATGCCTTTTTGAATCGCAACAAGAAGGGTATTGCCCTGAACCTGAAGAAGCCGGAAGCCGTTGCTGTCGTGCATAAGCTGGTGGAAGAGTATGACATTGTGGTGGAGCAGTTCCGCCCCGGTGTTATGGATCGCCTTGGGCTGGGCTATGAACAGCTGAAAGCCATCAACCCGAAATTGATCTTCTGTTCGATCACAGGTTACGGCCAAACCGGGCCTTATAAGGATCGTGCCGGGCACGATATTAATTATCTGGCTCTGGCGGGTTTGTCATCCTACAGCGGGCTTAATGATGGCCGGCCAGTTCTGTCCGGTACTCAGATTGCTGATATTGCCGGCGGCTCCCATCATGCAGTGATGGGGATTCTGGCTGCGGTGATTCAGCGCAGCACAACTGGTGAAGGTCAGCATATTGATATCAGCATGACCGACTGCGCTTTTGCGCTGAATGCCATGTCCGGCGCTTCCGCACTGGCAACGGGCAGTAAGCCAAAAGCCGGCCAGGAGATGCTCAATGGCGGCATCTTCTACGACTATTACCACACCTCTGATAATCGCTGGCTCTCTGTTGGCAGCCTGGAACCGCAGTTTGCCATGGGACTGTTTAATGCTCTTGGTCATCCGGAATGGGCGATGCGGGCCGCCAAAATGGCAGCTGAAGACCAGGCTTCACTCAAGCAGGATATCCAGCAGGTTCTGGCGACCCGTACCTTTGAAGAGTGGATGGCAGTGTTTGCGGAGCTGGATGTGTGTGTCGAGCCGGTTCTGGATATGCAGGAAGCCGCCGCACATCCTCAGGTTCAGGCACGGAATATGGTGGTTGAGGTTCCGGCTGGCGAAGAAACCGTGCGGCAGTCAGCTGCACCCATCAAGTTCTCTGGCAGTGAAGCGGCTTACAACCATATCGGTTCTGCGCTGGGAGCGGATACCGTGCAGGTGCTGCGCGAGCTTGGTTATAGAGAAGACGAGATTACCTCTATGCAGAGTGAAGGCGTTTGCCGAGGCTAGAACCCCACAGGGAGCTAACTGCTATTCTGGCTTAATACTGAACGGATAAAACAAGCGGGTTTCTGAAATGGACTTCAGACGCGTTTTTGCTTTTGCAGCTTTACTGCTCTCATGTGGAAGCTTTGCCGAGTTTCGTGAAAGCGATTGTGATACCAAAACCTGTATTGATCAGGTGCCGCTGGTAAAAGACAAATACTGGTCCACCGGCATTCTTGTTGGTTCCGTGTCGGCAAGCCTGAAAACCGGTGGTGTGTTTTATACCTCGGGTGAGCTGGAGTTCCTTTTGGGTGGTGGCCTTCCCGATAAATTCATTGGGAGATATCCTCCTGAAATCTACGATGTCTCCGTCGTCGAGGAAGATGAGGCGCTTTGGTACATCCTGCGAGGGTTGGATGATAGAGATATGGTGGTGCTGAACTATACCTATCCGTTTGTTCACAACCCGTTGAAGAGCAAAACCAAGTATCTGATTTATTCCTATGACGCTAACGAAAGTTTCGATTTCTCCAAGTCTTACCAGCGTTATCCTGACGGGATTGTTGATCGTGCCAGCTACAAGCAGGAAGCCTTGTTTAATCGGGATGGGCTGGCTGCCGGGCTAATCCTGCATGTTTCCCGCTGGGGACTTTCGCCTTACAAGCGCCGGTGTACAGTTTATCTGCATCGTGGTGGGATGAGGGTCATCACCCGCGATAAGTACTTTAAAGAAGATGTGAGCTATGTGGATGGCAACGGTGATACTCAGGTGCGCAAGGAATACAGAACAGAGCCGGTCAAGGAGCGAGTCCCTCATCTGATGATGTTGAATACCCTGAACGAAGATGTCTGTGCCTATGCAGAAGATGCGGCCCGGGGCGTAAAACGAGTGAGAATTGAGTTTTCCGGTTCAGAGTCTTCGCAGCCGCAGTATCTTACCGGTGTGGTGCTTCATAGTATTGCCGTTATTGAGGAGTCTCAGGATGCACAGTGATCTGTTGGTGATTTGTTAACAGCACTATCGTGACGCTGCTGCAGGCTCTAATATGAAGCCGTAAAAGTAAAAGAATAAAAAAGTAAAAGAGAGCCGTTATGAATTTTGAACTCACTTCTGAGCAAAAGGCTTTTCAGAAGGCTGCCCGGGATTTTGCCCGTCAGGAGCTAGCTCCCCACGCTGCAGAATGGGACCGAACCAGTCACTTCCCCGTTGATATCATCAAGAAAGCCGGTGAACTTGGCTTTCTCTCCATCTATACCCCTGAACATGCCGGTGGCATGGGACTAAGCCGACTAGACGCCAGCCTGATCTTTGAAGAGCTGTCTGCCGGTTGTACAACCACTGCTGCCTTTATGACCATCCACAATATGGCAACCTGGATGGTGGCGACTTTTGGTAATGAACAGGTGCGTGATACCTGGTGCCCGGAATTGGTGACCGGTGAGAAGCTGGCTTCTTACTGTCTGACCGAGCCCGGTGCCGGCAGTGATGCCGCCTCCCTGAAAACCACAGCAGTCAAAGAGGGTGATCACTATGTGATCAATGGCAGCAAGTGCTTTATCTCCGGAGCCGGCAGTACCGATGTGTTGGTGGCAATGGTGCGTACGGGCGAAGCTGGCCCCAAAGGTATCTCCACGCTAGTGATTCCTGCCGATGCCGAAGGTATCAGCTATGGCCGCAAAGAAGAAAAAATGGGCTGGAACTCCCAGCCAACCCGCACCATCACCTTTGAAGATGTGCGAGTGCCGGTTGCCAACCGTCTGGGCGAGGAAGGCGAAGGCTTCCGCTTTGCCATGAAAGGTCTTGATGGTGGCCGCATCAACATTGCCACCTGCTCGCTGGGTACCGCACGGGCGGCAATTGAGCAGGCGCGTACTTACCTGCACGAGCGCAAGCAGTTCGGTAAGGAGATTGGCGAGTTCCAGGCCCTGCAGTTCAAATTGGCTGATATGGCTACCGGGCTGGTGGCCTCAAGGCAGATGGTACACCTTGCGGCAGCCAAGCTGGATGCCGGTGATGCGCAGCTTTCATCCTACTGTGCCATGGCCAAGCGGTTCGCCACGGATACCTGTTTTGATGTTTGTAATGATGCCCTGCAGCTGCACGGCGGCTATGGTTATATCCGTGAATATCCGCTGGAGCGTTTTGTCCGTGACAGCCGGGTACACCAGATTCTTGAAGGTACCAATGAAATTATGCGGGTGATTATTGCCCGTCGTCTGCTGTCCGATGAAACCTTTCAGGTTTAACCTAGCTTCTTAGGTAGTGACGCCTTTTTACAATGACAGGAACAGGAAAGAGGATAATAACAATGAGTGAAGCCCTGATTCTGGAAAAGCGTGGTTCGGTTGCCACGATTACCTTGAACAACCCTCCAGCCAATACCTGGACGCTGGATAGCCTGAACCAGCTGGAAAAAATCGTTCAGGAGCTGAACGTCGACAGAGAGATTGTCAGTCTGGTTATTGTCAGTGACTCTCCGAAATTTTTTTCTGCCGGAGCGGATCTCAAACAGTTTGCCGACGGTGATAAAGAGCAGGCCGCTGAGGTGGCTCAAGCCTTTGGTCGGGCCTTTGAAACCCTGACTGACTTCCGGGGCGTTTCTATCGCTGCCATCAACGGTTATGCCATGGGTGGTGGTCTGGAAGTGGCTTTGGCCTGCGATCTTCGCATTGCCGGAGATCAGGCAGTTATGGCCTTGCCGGAAGCTTCTGTTGGTTTGCTGCCTTGCGCTGGCGGCACCCAGAATCTGACTTTGTTAGTTGGTGAGGGCTGGGCCAAGCGTATGATTCTGTGTGGTGAGCGAGTGAATGCTGAACAGGCTCAGACGATTGGTCTGGTGGAAGAGGTTGTCGCCACTGATGATCTTCGTGCCCGAGCTCTGGAACTGGCCCATCAGGTTGCCAAGCAAAGCCCTGACAGTATCGCGGCCTGCAAGCAATTGGTACAGATGGGCCGCAGCCTGCCGCAACGTCAGGTTCTGCCTGCGGAAAGAGAGCTGTTTATTGCTCTGTTTGATGGCGAAAATCAGAAAGAAGGCGTGAACGCGTTTCTGGAAAAACGTACTCCTGCATGGCAGTACGACTGATAGCTGTCTAATACGACCCTGTTATCCACCCTGACCGGTCAGCGCTGCTGACCGGCCTGTGATGTATTCCCCTTTTCAGCCTGATTAGCCTTGCCCGCTGGATACCTTTATCTGCAGGCAGGTGATGCTAATGAATGCACAAATCAGACCTCGGCGCGCACTGCGCTCTTCTAATCCACTCCCTCCTACCGGGACAGAGCCTTCCACAGGGAAGGGGAAAGGGCGCGCTAAAGTCAGTAAGCGTGATACCAGCACTGCGCAGATTCCTGCCGGACCATCGAGGTCTGGTAACACATCGACTCGCCAGCGTCGGGTCAACCTTCCTCCGAAAAATGATGGCTGGTTACGTCCAGGAACCATTGGCCAGACTTTTATGCAACTGCCTAACAACTTTGGCGGCAAGACTTGTGGTATCAGTGCCGGTCAGGCCTTCTTATCTTTTGCTGTCAGTGATCAATTGCTTGGTGAGATTAAAGAGCGTGAGTGTCCGGAAGAACTCCTGACAGATCGGGCTGCGGATGAAATCCCGGCACTGCAGGATTCCTGGGAACGCCTGAGAGACAGCTTTGTTGATTACCAGCTCGCCTTACGATGCCCTGAAGAAACAGAAGATGAAGGCGAAGAATCACCTCTGGATGCCAAGCTGATCGAGCTGATTGAAGCGAGTTATGTGTTTCACCAGATCTCCGGTGATCACCGTCTGGCTGATGTGCTCCCTTTTGAGGTTGACGTTGATAACAGCAGGCAGTCTGGGTTTCTCAGCAATGAAGTGTTGAACAAGATTCAGCAAGGTGATGTTGAAGAGTTTATGGAGTTTCTTCTGAACAGTATGGGTATGCTGCAGGGAGGGACGCGATGGAGCAACTTCCTGGAAGTCGAGTGGGGGCATCGTTACGAGCTGGGTATTGCTGGTGGTGAGCCGGTCTACCTGGATAAGCCTTTTGCTGTCCCGCTGCCGGATTACTGGATAGAGATTCCTTTTGCCACCAAGGCCGGGGAGTATCGTCCCACAAGTTTGCAGGACTATATCGGGAGTCGGGTTTACCAGTTACCGGGCGAGCCCATGAACTTTGATAATGGAGATGAAAGTCTCGCAAGAACCACAATAGAGAATGAAATTCAGGGCTTGTCACGCCGGCGTCTGGGTGCCCAGAAGAAGCGTCAGGTAACCCGGGAGCTGGAAGCGTTGAAGGTCAAAGAGTGGAATGGAGCCTGTGTTCCTCATGCTTCTCTTGTCCGACTGCGCATCGGTGAAAATAATGATGGCCTTTGTATTCGTCTGAACGTGGGAAAAAGTTCAGGTGAGCAGGAGAAAAGCAGTTTTGATAATGGCGAACTGACTGCAGCGGATACTGAACGCCCAGAGCTAAACATTTCACCGGTCGTGACCGGCAAAGAGCTGTTCAAGGAGTACTACTGCCACGAAGAACGTGAAAGTAGAAAGGATGAAGACGGAGCGTCTGTTGGCACCACCGATAAAATTTATTTTGTCTCCCAGGCCATGCCTCAGGAGCAGGGCGCAGCCTGCCAGTTAAGTCAGGCTATCTATGAGATGTTCGGCATGCAGGTCGCCCGTCTGACGCCTATCCGTCGGCGAGAGAAAAGCTCAAAGAGGGTATCTTTGAATCCGGATGGTCGGGTGATGCATGCCATGGATGTGCTCCCTGAACCGGCTGATTACACCAAAGTCGCGGTCAATCAGGCGATACGCAATGGCGTGTCTAATCAGGAAGCCGTTGTCGTAGATGCGTTGCTGGGGAATCTGGATGTTGCCAGCTCACGTCTCGCGGTTATGGAACAGGTGGTTGATGCCGCAGGGCAGACCGGGAATGTACTTTACCGTACCGACTTCTCCGGTTGTATGGGTTACAACCGGGAGAAAGGTTACCAGAAGCATGCTAATGGCTTTGATCGAAACCGTTTCGGTCTGGATGCTTCCAAAGATCTGCTGAAACTAAAGCGGGAAATGAATGCCAGTGATGAGAGTCTTCGCAAAGGTATGGCGCTGCTCTCACAGCTGACTGACAGTGATATCTGTGCGCTGGTTGCCTATCACTTGTCAAAGTACAAGACCGGAAGTCAGAGTTCTCAGCAAGATCAGGAGCAGGTGGTACGCACATTAATCAGTCGGCGGGACAGTCTTCTGAAGATGGCCCAGTTCAAGCCTACGGCTCAGGATCTGGATGAAGCCCACAAGATCGCTTTCTCCAGCCGTAATAAATCCCACCATGAAGTGGCATCGGCACTGGCTGGCAGTGATGGTCGCTTTGAGTTGCCGGAGGTTTATAACCTTGGGCAGGGCTCGGTTTATCAGGGACAGATTACCGCGATGGTGTGTCAGGTTGGTGATACTTCGCGCTCTGGCCACCTGATTACGCTGTTTGAGTATGGCGGTGAATGGATGGTGGCGGATGATCTGTGCAAGAGCCATGAAGCCGTGCTGCTCAGTGACTACTTGGATGACACCGTGAAGGGACATCTGGTAGATCAGAATGCTCCGAATGGCTGGGGAACCCTGGCCAATATGCTTACCAAGGATATGAAGCTGGTAACTCCATCCCTGCTGTTTGTTCGTCGGGTGGGTGAACAGTGCAGGCCGGAACTGGAACCGGAGTTTATGCGGGGACGGATGCAAAGCTGGCTGGATAATAATGCGCCAGACTCATCTGACGATCAGGTTGAAGCTATGGATGAGGAGCGCCCAGGCGCCTCGGATCCCCAGTCATCGGAAACCGACGAAATCTTTATAGTAGAAGACCCCGGCTCCGAAGAAGAAATGGAGCTGGTTGTTCTCGAAACCCGCAAACGCGGCCGAGGCTTCCAAAAGCCTGCACATCCAAAGGCGGTCAAAAAAGTCAAACTTGAACCGGTTGTGGTATCCAGCGATGAGGATGATACACAGGCTGATGATGAGTCCGAGGATGAGCCGCAACCGAAAGCAGTGAAAAAGAAAAAGACTCATAGCACGCGCAAAAGGGCAGTCAGTCCTGAGCGATCGTCATCGGAAGAATCTGCATCGTTCGATGACGAGGAACCGGTCAAAAAGAAAACCTCGATCAAGACGAAAAAGGTTCACAAGAGAAAGCTGCGACGCTCGACTATTAAGGAGCAGACCAAGCCGGTGATTCGACGCAAGCACTTCTAGATGGTCAAACGAGGGTACTGTTAATTCTTGTATTTAGGCCGTTGAAAATACGCACAGATAGGTTGCCATAATCTGATAAAATGAGTATGGCTACTTGTTTTGTGGGGGGCTCCCTCATTTCAAAAGCAGGTATCTGAGTATTGTCTGGTATGTGCCGTGTGTTGTGGGTTTTGCGCAGAGCCGTAAAACTTGTCTAGCAGGTTGGCAGGGCACTTCACCAGAGCTAAACATTTTCAACAGGATCTTACTCTATGCCTGCCTGTCGTATCCGCTGGTATAAACTATTGTGTCTGGCATTTGCCGGTTCTTTTCTGACTGCCTGTCAGTCTATTGCACCGGTGTTATCTCAAGACACCGCGCCACCAACGGTTATGGATAAAAAGCCCCAGGCAGAACAGGCCGAAACCGGTGAGAAGGAGCCTTCGCTCACACCGGAAACCAAGCCTCTGCCACTGTGCAAGCCTGTTGAGCCAAAGCCTGTGATCTGCCGGACACAGGTGATCTATCAGCCGGTTAAAATTGATGACAAGCTCACTATTGGTGAAGTTGAAACCATCGTTCTTCCGGGTATTGATAACCTTGCCCTGAAAGCCCGGATCGATACGGGTGCAGAAACCTCCTCCCTGCATATCACCAGCAGCCGCCTGTTTGAGCGGGATGGTAAGCGCTGGGTTGCGTTTACTGTTCCCCTGAATGAAAACGACAGTGTGACTCTGGAGCGTCCGCTATCCAGGACTGTGTTGATCAAACAGAAAGAGAATATGGAATCCATGCGTCGCATGGTTGTAGTACTCAGTGTTCGTCTGGGTACGCTGGAACGGAATGTAGAGTTTACCCTTGCTGATCGGGAGGGTTTTGAATTTCCTGCCCTGATTGGTCGCAACTTTCTCAAAGACATGGCTATTGTTGATGTGGGCCATGAGTTCCTTGCTACAGGATCCGGTGTTTCACCACAGTCCTGATCCGGTAGTTTATTCTCCTTGTTAATCTGAACGAGTTTCATGAAAAGTAACAAAAGCCAGGTGATGCTGGTGGTACTGTTTTTGGTACTGCTTGGCCTCACCGTTGCAGGCTATAAGCATTTTGTTTTGGGGTTCCCCCTGTTCCCCGGTGAGAAAGCGGAGATCTGGGATGTCGAAGCCCAGATACAGTTCCGTGGAGACAGTGGCCCGGTCAGCGTTTCTTTGGCGATGCCCGAGCCCGGCAGCAAGTTCAGCGTGTTGGATACTATGTATGCTGCTCCCGGTTATGGTTTTCGTACCATCGGGCAGGATGGCATAGAGCGTGCCGAATGGACCAGAAGGGAAGCTTCCGGTCGGCAGACCATCTATTACAAGATCAAGGTTGAAGACACTCTTCCCGAGCTTGCGCGGGTTGAGGATGAAGATACGCTGTCCGAACCGACAGAGAATACCGACGCTGTCTTTTTCTCTCCGAGTCTTGAAGGGGCATACAAGGCCGCAGCTGATGGCATTGTGGCTAATGCACAGGCGGAATCTTCGGACCAGTTGAGCTTTGTCGCCTTGCTGATTCGTGGACTGAATGAAGTGGAGTTCAGCCCGGAAGCCCGTTTTCTGGAAGACCTGTTAAGCGGTAACTCGGATTACACCCGGATCGACGTCACCATGCGTCTGCTTCAGGATGCCGGAGTGCCAGTACGCAAGGTACGTGGTGTGTTGTTGGAAGACACCCGTCGTAACCAGCCGCTGGTGGATATGGTGGAGGTGCATGTTGATGGGCACTGGACCATGTTTAATCCGGAAACCGGTGAGGAAGGTGCGCCAGGTAACTTCCTGCCCTGGCAGCGCGGAGGCGTTTCTCTGCTGGATGTGACTGGTGGCTATAACTCACGAGTGACCTTCTCTGCCATTTCCCGTTCTGTACCGTTGGAAGAGCTGGCGGTTGAGCAGGGGCGTCAGGCACGCACTGCATTGGTGGATTTCTCTCTCTACGCGCTGCCGATTGAAGAACAGAATGCCTACCGCTATATCCTGCTGGTGCCTATCGGTACCTTGATTGTGGTGTTGATGCGTATTCTGGTGGGCCTGAAAACCAGTGGTACCTTTATGCCGGTACTGATTGCCCTGGCCTTCCTGCAAACAAAACTGCTCCCGGGGCTGGTGATCTTCCTGACCATTATTGCCATTGGTCTATGGATTCGCTTTATTCTCAGCCGACTTAACCTGTTGCTTGTGGCTCGAATATCCTCGGTGGTGATTGTGGTTGTTGGCATTATGGGAGCCATGAGCCTGCTCAGTTATAAGCTGGGTATCCAGCAGGCTATGAGCGTGACTTTCTTCCCGATGATTATTCTGGCCTGGACCATCGAGCGGATGTCGATCCTTTGGGAGGAAGAAGGTCCAAAGGATGTGTTCGTCAGCGGTGGTGGCAGTCTGGCGGTTGCGGTTCTTAGCTACTTCGCCATGACTAACGGATTTGTTGAACATCTGACGTTTAACTTCCCGGAGCTGCTGCTGGTGATTCTGGGCTTTACTCTGCTGCTGGGTCAGTACACAGGTTATCGTCTGCTGGAACTGAAACGCTTTCGACCGATGATTGAGGAGCGCTGATTATGTGGCTCCTCGATATGCTGGAGCGGCGCAGAAAGCTCAAGGAACGTGGAGTGCTGGGTATGAACCGGCGCAATCATGCCTACATCGGGCGGTACAATGATCGTTCCCTGTATCCGGTGGTGGATGACAAGGTCACCAGCAAGAAGATGGCTATTGCTGCTGGTGTGGCTGTGCCCAAGCTTCTGCATATCATCGAGAGTATCCATGAGCTGGCGCTGTACCGTTCCGAACTGGAAAAACTCACCGAGTTTGTTCTGAAGCCGGCCAAGGGTAGTGGCGGCAAAGGCATCATGGTCATCACCGGGCGCGATGATAAAGGCTGGATCAAAGCCAGCGGCGGACGGGTGACCTACTCCGATCTTGAACGACACATCTCTAATAGTCTGGGTGGTCTGTACAGTCTGGGCGGGAAAAGCGATGTGGTGATGATTGAGGGGTTGATCAAGGCCGATCCGGTTTTTGATCGTTTCAGCTTTGAAGGGGTTCCTGATATCCGCACCATCGTATTTCAGGGCTATCCGGTTATGGCGATGATGCGCCTTGCGACGCGTCGCTCTGATGGCAAGGCTAACCTGCATCAGGGCGCCGTGGGTGTTGGACTGGATCTGGCAACCGGCCGGAGTCTCAAAGCCGTTCAGTTTGGCCGACCTGTGGTGAAACATCCTGACACCGGCCATGCCTTTGATGATCTGAAAGTACCGCACTGGCGACGTTTACTGGAGCTTTCCTCCGCCTGTTATGACATGACCGGACTGGGCTACCTCGGGGTGGATATTGTTCTCGACCGGGATCATGGACCACTGATTCTGGAGCTGAATGCGCGTCCGGGGCTGGCTATACAGATGGCCAATGGTCAGGGCTTGCTGCCAAGGCTGCAGACTGTTGAAGGGATTCCCCGTCACCACCCTTCCGTGGCAGAGCGGGTCGATTTCTCACAGACGACGTTTGCCCAGTATCGAACTGTCAGTCACGTTCACACGGATAGCGTACAGCCAGAGCTTCCAGGATGATTTTTGCCGGGTTCTCGGACTGGGTTTCGGGAACCTTGCTGGCATACTTTATCGCAACATCCATAGCGTACTCAGGGCTGACATTGTTTGGCAGGCAGAACTGCTTGAAGGCTGCGGTACGTTCGAGATCGTGGAGGGTGGCAAGGGTTGCTGCTGTATAGGTGTAGCAACGCTGCCAGCCTCTGGCGATTCTTTGCTGGGACAGATCCTGATTAATTTTCTGGTAGTTACCGCAGGCCTTGATGTAATCCTTCATGGTGACCATTGGACGGAAATGACTGGATGCAACATTGTTGATATTGGTCGGTGGAGCGGAATACGCGCCGGGAATGGTCAGCGGTCGTTCTGCCTGTACTGGTAAAGAGAATAAAACTGCCAGGCTGATTATCACTCGCAACGAGCTCATAGCGGACCTCCTCGTTATATTTATTGTTTCTGAAGCCGGCTGCTGCTCGATAAAACGCTCCTTGCATGGAGTGGCTTTTGCTTCATTGAGTCATGTCAAAAGGCTCTTATTTTATTAATAAATAACACCATTTCTTATCCCATAAATAAAGTGGGTGATTGTGTACTTCTCGTCTGAATTTTGAGTCTCAACCCCTCTGGAATAGGCTCTTTGGCAATGTTGGCTTGAACATCAGATCTTTTTAAACACCACCAGATTGGCCAGAATAAAATTAAAAATCAGGCCGATACTGATACCCGCCACCATCGCCAGAACAGGTTGCGCCGCCATAATGGGGACGAAGCTGACCAGCAGGGTAAAAACACCCCAGTTCGGGCAGAAGGCCAGAAGAGATACGCCCAGATAGCTGACCCATTGGGAGAGCGGGTGGTGGTGATCTCTGTCTTCAAAGGTAAACAGGCGATTGCAGAACCAGTTCCAGCTGGCAGCTCCCCAGAATGCCAGCGCACGGGCCGGAACCGGAGCAATATCCAGCCAGTGCGTCAGTGACAGAAACAGTACAAGGTCTACGATAAAGCCGCTCGCTCCCACCAGGCAGAAGCGAAGGAACCTGTCTCTCCCCGGTCTGATCTGAGAAACTTGAAGGGCGTGGGGAGTAAGACGTATGGACATAACGATGACTGTTTACAGCGGGGAAAGGGGCGGAAGTATAGGAGCCGGATTTTGATCGCTCCACTTCACCTGCTCTGGGGTTTGCTATACAGTCTGCGCCCATAATTCACCCAAAATACAAGCTGAGAAAAGCATGAAGCGAGAATTGGCAATCGAATTTTCCCGGGTTACTGAAGCTGCCGCGCTCGCAGCTTACAAGTGGCTTGGTCGTGGCGATAAGAACAAGGCTGACGGTGCGGCGGTACAGACCATGCGCACCATGCTGAACAAAGTCGCGATTGATGGCGAAATTGTGATTGGCGAAGGCGAGATCGACGAAGCACCGATGCTGTATATCGGTGAGAAGGTCGGTATTGGTGAAGGTGATCAGGTTGATATCGCAGTAGACCCGATTGAAGGTACCCGCATGACCGCTATGGGCCAGCCTAATGCGATTGCTGTTATGGCTGTAGCTTCCAAAGGTGGCTTCCTGAAAGCTCCAGATATGTATATGGAGAAGCTGGCTGTTGGTCCGGGTGCTAAAGGTGTTATCGATTTGGATCGCCCCCTGGAAGAGAACCTGCACGCTATTGCCGAAGCATTGGGCAAGCCGCTGGAGAATCTAACGGTTATTACTCTGGCCAAGCCTCGTCACGATGGTGTGATTGAGAAGATGCAGGATATGGGTATTCGGGTATTTGCCATTCCTGATGGTGATGTGGCTGCGTCCATCCTGACCTGTATGCCGGACAGTGAAGTGGATGCCATGTACTGCATCGGCGGCGCACCGGAAGGTGTGGTGTCTGCGGCAGTTATTCGTGCTCTGAATGGTGATTTCCAGGGCCGTCTGATGCTGCGTAATGAAGCCAAGGGTGATACCCCTGAAAATATCGAAGCCGGCAAGCTGGAACTGGCTCGCTGTGAAGAGATGGGTATAGAAGTTGGTAAGAAACTGGCTCTGGAAGAGCTGGTGTCTACCGATGATCTGACCTTCTCCGCAACCGGTATTACCAAGGGTGATCTTCTGCAGGGCATAAACCGGAAGGGCAATATGGCCACTACCGAGACTCTGCTGATCCGTGGTAAGTCCCGCACTATTCGCCGTATTCAGTCTATCCATTACCTGGATCGTAAGGATCCGGAAGTTTGCGCGCAAATCTTGTAACTGGTAATTCGTGTAACAGACCGCGTAACAGCTTCAGCCTGACCAGTTTCTCTGGTCAGGCTACTTTCCCCTCTTGTTCACTATCCGGCACCACTTCTTCTCTGCTGCTATTTTTACCGGTCTGGTTTTGATCCACTCCACAAGCAGTGAATGCAGAAGAATAATTTCACCGAGATCTATCTGGCTGACCGGCAAGGGTTGATGCCGGTGCAGGCAACTCTCCGACAGGGTGGTTTCTGGCCATTGTTCGCCCTGTTTTGTAACAGCATGATGAATCCGGCCACGCTGGTGACTTCCGGGCTGATGATCCAGACCGGCCTTCCTCTCGCATTAGTGGCTCTGGTGCAGACGCTGGGTGTCTGCGTAGGGATGTGGCCGTTTATTATTGTGGCGCGGGTCGGCAGCCAATACGGTGTGCCGGGGCAGGTGTTTTGTCGAGCCGTCTTTGGTTACCAGGGCAGTCGATGGCTGACCTCGTTGCTGCGCGTGATTACATCCGTATATTGGTATGCCTTCCAGACATTGGCCGCGATGATGGCTGTGGATGCCATTTTGGGGAGCTTGGGATTCTCTATACCTCTGGCCTGGCTGGGAGCCGGGTTTGTGATTTTGCAGGGCGGGATTGCGTTGTCAGGCTATGCCGGATTGACCGTTCTTTCTGGCTTAACCCTGCCGTTGAAGCTGGTGATTTTCATAGGTCTGACAATCTGGCTGATGCTTCATGTTCCTGATGGAGGTGCCTTGCCGGAACGGGTCTTCGCTTTTCAGGCTGGCAGCTGGTCATGGGCTATTGTGCTGTTCTGGATGAATGGTCTTGCTTCCAGCATGATGAGCCTGATGACAGATGCTGCGGACTTCAGCCGGTTTACCCATCAGAATCGCCGCTTTGGTTTTGGTGTGTTAGCCGGGGTAGCCTGTGGCACGGCTTTGGGAGCTCTGTTCGGCGGCTGGTGTATTGTGGCTGGTGGCGGCAATACGATTAATCCGTTTGATGTCATTGTGGCTTTAAATCCCGGCTCACCGGTTCTGCTGATGGTGTTGCTGGTGACAGTCTTTGATGCCTGGACGATCAATGTCATCAATCTTTATACCGGTGGTTTCTCGCTGGCGAATGCTTTCCCTCGGCTGGGGCGTCAGACAGCCACCCTGTTCATTATTGCTGGTGCCACTTTGTTGGCTTTTTTTCCCGCCATCATTGATCGCTATCTGGAAACCTTGTCGGCAGTGGGTGTTGTCTATGCTGCGACTTCCGGTGTGCTGCTGGGTTGGTGCCTGCGCTACGGGCAGTCGCTGGATGTTGATGCTCTCTATGAGCAAGAGGGACGTTATCGGTATTTTCGGGGCTGGAATCTGTTGGCGGTGGGTATCTTTGTATTCTGCATGTCTGTTACCAGTCTGATCGCTCCAGCCTGGTTGCCATCGATTATTGCCCTGCTTGGTGCCACGGGGTTGATGCTGATCTTTTCGCAATCCTCTCAGTGCCTACAATCAAAAGGTAAGAACTGAAATCTTGAGAGCAGGGATGCGCCGGAATCTGCGTTGGCTATTAATCTTTTTACTATCCAGTCTGGTGCTGCTGGGCGTACCGGCGGTGTTGCTGTTTTCCTGGAGTGTGCAGATTAATGAAACCCGGCAGTGGGCTGAACTGACCAGATTTGTATTAATGATTATGTTGCCGGTTCTGCCGCTGGTACTCTGGTACTCTAAACGCTGATAAAAAAACACCGCACAGTTGTTGGCGGTGTTTTTGTCTTAGACAGCAGTCGGAATTGCATCTTGTGGGGGAGGCGTCTGGCTGGAAACTGTCTGGTTCCGACCTCTCATTTTGGCCTGATAGAGGCACTCATCCGCCAGAGCTATTTCCTGTTCCAGAGTGGTTTGCATATCGGTGGTATGAATGCCAACGCTGACCGTGACCGTAAACGAGTGTTCGCCATATTTAACCGGGGTCTTACTCAAGACCGTGCGGATGCGTTCGGCAACATCTTTGGCGTCTTTGCTCTTTGTGCTGCCAAGCATGATCAGAAACTCTTCACCGCCCCAGCGGGCAATAAAGTCTTTTCTTCTCAAGTGGCGATTGAAGAGGTTTGATATCATAACCAGTGCCGCATCACCACCCGGATGGCCATAGGTATCATTGATCAGTTTGAAGTGATCAAGGTCGGCAATCAGGATGGTGTAGGGCTGATTGGTACGCAGGGCTCTGGATCTTTCCCGCTCCATCTGCTGATACATCAGGCGACGGTTGGCGAGCCCT
The DNA here is from genome assembly GCF_900174585.1 of Parendozoicomonas haliclonae. GTDB lineage: Bacteria > Pseudomonadota > Gammaproteobacteria > Pseudomonadales > Endozoicomonadaceae > Sansalvadorimonas > Sansalvadorimonas haliclonae. The sequence continues at coordinate 238,282 of NZ_FWPT01000006.1, forward strand.
GTCAGAGGATCGCAGCCAGCCTGGTTTTCCAGCTGATCGGTCAGCAGACGCATACGGTCATACGTCTGTTCCCAGATGTAATAGGCCGCAGATGACAGGGCGATTGAACCACCAAAGGCAAAGATTTCCCGAATCCGTCCCAGTACGTTGTAAACACCTGCAACAGAGTTGGTCACATTAAATATGCTCAAACAGGCTACGACCAGAATGGCGATCATTACCGGCAGGCCCCATTTCAGGCCCATGGAAAAGATCACGATAGGGGATATAAACAGCATCCATATCGTTGAGCCCAGAAAAGCATGGTTGACCAGCAGTCCATACACGGCAATGCAGGATAGCGAGAGTGCCATGGTGATGGAGCTGAATGTGTGCTTTCTGGTGATGAGGAAGTGGGTCATGCAGAAGGTTGTTATCCCCAGGCATGAAACCATAAGAGTGATAATTTCTTTGTCACCGGCAAAGCTGTGGATTGCCAGTAGAACCATTTCCAGGATGATAGCGATGACATAGCAGGAGACAAGCGCCATGAAAACTCGAGGGTCTTGAACCCCGGTGCTTTTCCATTCGCGAGGGTCGGAACTGGTAAGAGGCGGAATAATTTCACGCGTCGGTTTGGTACTGATTTCCGTCATAGATAGTCGACGAATCTAAGGCATCGATTTCCGTAGTGCTTATGAGGGGAGGTGGTACGATGGTGACTGCGGAGGAAAAATTGTAAAGAGTCCGTAGTTCGAGCGGATAATACTTCTTTTTCCCTACGGAGAGAAGCATTACCGCTAGGCAAAACCGCAGATTAAATGATGTTTCTCTGCGCCCTGAATGTGAGTGATACGTGGAATGTATTTTCTACAAGAGCGGGCTGAGAAGCTGGGCAACATTTTCACGTAACTTTTCCAGAAAACGGCGTTCTTTCCAGTCTTTTATCGACACCTTTTTCGATCGGCTGATGTATTCCTCAATCAGAGCTGCCATATGCTGGCCAAAGGCCTGATCATAAATAATCAGGGTCAGCTCAAAATTCAGCCAGACACTGCGCATATCCAGATTAACCGTGCCAAAGAGAACGGTCTCCTGATCCACCAGAACACACTTGGTATGCAGCAGGCCTTCAGTGAAGTGCATGATGGTGATACCGGCATCCAGAAGATCCTCGTAATAGGAGCGACTGGCATAGTGCACCATGCGGGAATCATTTTTTTCTGGCGTGATCAACGTGACCTGCACCCCTCTCAAGGCTGCAGCACAAAGCGCAGTGACCAGAGCTTCATCAGGAACCAGATAAGGCGTGGTAATAATCAGCTCTTTCTGGCTCTGGTAGATGGCTGCGAGTAAAACCATATGAATATTGGCTCGGTCGATGCCGGGGCCGGACGGCAGAACGTGCAGTGAAGCACTGTTGGGCGCGAAAGATTCCTGATATTCAAATGGCTGGTGATAGCGGGGAATAGTCTCTCCAGTTTCCATTGCCCAGTCATAGTGAAAGACAGCGCCATTCACGTGGGCGGCAGGGCCTTCAATCCGCACCATTGCATCCACCCACTGGCCAACACCGGCATCCTGTTTAAACAGCCCAGGGTCGGCCAGGTTCTGGCTGCCGGTCCAGGCGATGGCATCATCAATAATAACCAGCTTGCGATGGTTGCGAAGGTCCATGCGCTCAAACAGCATCCGAATCGGGCCTACAGGCAGTGAAGCTCGTACTTTTACCCCGGCTTCTTTAAGGCGGGCTGCGGCTTCGCTGCGAAAAAAGCTACTGCTGCCCACGGCATCCAAGAGAACCCGACAGGTTACGCCTCTCTGAGCTGCAGCCTCCAGTGCGGTGATCACATCATCAACCAACCCGCCAGCCTCACAGATATAAAACTCGAGGTGAATGCTGTCCTGTGCCTGTTCAATATCCTGAATCAGACCGCTGAATATGTCTGCCGTATTGTGGAACAGCATGAGCTGATTGCCCGGGATCGCGGGTATTCGGGTGGTGTGTTCGGTCAGGTTATAAATGCGGTTGAGATGGTGGGTGTTCTCCTGTCCATCTCTCAGGTCAGGCGTTAGCACCTGCTGCAGATGTTGTATCCACTCTGCGTAAGACGGGGCAAGTTCTTCGGCGCGCCTGAGTCGTTTGGTGCCAAGGCGTCGGGTGCCGAACATCAGGAACAGGATGATTCCGGCCACAGGCAGAGCAAACAGCAGTAAAAGCCAGGACAGAGATACGCCGACCGGACGACGACGCATAATGATAATCAGAATGAACAGAATAATCAGGGCAATATAGGCTGTACCCGCCAATGCACTGATAAGTGAAAACTGATCACTGTCTGTCACAAACTGTTCTCTGTTCTGGTCGTAAGTTGGTTCGATTATATCTGCAAAAACGCAGGATGCCCCAGCGGGTTGCTGCCAGTAGCAAGAAAGCCCACAATAGGCTCGGCATATTAGGGGCTAGCCTCTATTCATAATAACAAGATGAGAAGAATAATGAGCAGAGTCCGAGGTCGGTTGTTTTTTTGGCTACTGCTTGCCCTGACCCTTCTTTCTACATTCGCATCCCAAGCATGGGCGGCTGTTGTGCCGTCTGCGATTCTTCAGGTTTCCGAAGAGCAGCCTTACCAGCCTTTGGCCCGATATATGGATATCTTTCGGGTATCGGACCATGACCTGACCATTAATGACATTATTGCAAACCACGGCGATGATTTTTCCCGGGTCTCCGTGGATGAGCTAAATCTGTCTTATACCCGGGATGCGGTCTGGCTGCGCTTTACCCTAGAAAATCCTTCCGACGATCCCCTCAAGCTGTTTATTGAATCCGGTTTTTCCCGTTTGGATCATGTCTCTCTGTTTGAGAAAGACAAAGCCGGGCAGTGGCAGGAAAGCCGGGGTGGGGATCGTATTCCCTGGTATCAATGGCCCATGCAGACCCGATTGCTGACCTTTCCCATTTCGCTTGAAGCACAAGAGCAGCGTATCTGGTATGTGCGGGTCAGTAGTACCAGTTCAGTGATGATTCCTTTGGCGGTGATCAGTGACCGGGTCATGCTGGAAAATATCGAACAGCGCTTCTTGGCGGATGGTGTGTTTTACGGGCTGTGTCTGGCGGTGTTCTTTGTTGCCCTGATGGCGGCTCTGGTTATGCGGGAAGACCTGTATGTGTTCTATCTGTTCCATGTCGTAGCCAGCACATTTACGGTTATGGCATTGGATGGCTCAGGTTTTATCTTTTGGCCGGATGCGCTGGATTTTCAGGAATACTCGGTTGTTGTCTTCGAGTGTTTAAGTGGTGCTTTCCTCACGCTGTTTACCCGGCGCTATCTGCGCCTGCGGATGAATCTGCCGCGAGTGGATCGTATTAACCGCATCTTTATTTTCTATATGCTGGCCATGGTGCCGATAGCGCCACTGTTCCCCTATGGAATGGCATCTTTCCTGGCGTTGATTCCTATCTCTCTGATGGTGGTCGGACTATTTATGCAGGGGCTTTATCGGTCATTTATGGGGGATACTACCGCGATCATCTTCACCATGGCCTGGTCACTGGGACTGTTTATCTGTGTCTTTGTGACAGTTGCCAACTTGGGTGTCGTATACAGTTTTGAAACCTCAATTTATGGTTTGAAAATGACGTTTGTCACCAGTTACGTGTTCCTGCTGGGCGGTCTTGGGTACCGACTCTATATGCTGCGGCAGGGTGAGGAGATTAGCAAAATTCGTGCACTGACGGAGCAGGCGGAAAACACGGCCAAAAGTGAAGTTATGGCCCGGATCAGCCATGAGATCCGTACTCCTTTAAACGGTATTCTCGGGATTACCGACCTGCTTAGACGTACGACGTTGGACGATAAGCAGACACGTTATGTTGCCACGGTTTCTGATGCCGGCAAATCATTGATGACCATTATCGGGGATGTGCTGGATCATGCCCGGATTCGCTCGGGGCAGATTAATCTTGAACATATCCCTTTCTCTCTCGCTGATCTTCTGGAGCGTATTGTTGATATGTTTCGGCTGGAAGCGGAGCGTAACAGGCAGTTGCTGAATATCGAAATTGACCCTGAACTGCCTGATGAGGTTATTGGTGATCCAACTCGGTTCCGGCAGATCGTGGTGAATCTGCTTGGCAATGCCTGCAAATTTACCGGGAAGGGCGGAACGATCACCCTGCGCGTGCGTTGTGACTGGACTGATGATGATTTTGTCCGGATAAGAGTGGAGGTTGAGGATACGGGCATTGGCATTGCTCCCGAAATGCGTCCTGTGTTGTTTAAATCCTTTACCCAGGGCGGCACAGATACGGCCCGGCGCTATGGTGGCTCAGGTCTGGGGCTTACGATTTCCCGCCAGCTGGTTGAGTTGATGGGCGGGTCTATCGACTTTGAAAGTGAGCCGGGGGAAGGCAGTCGGTTCTGGTTCCAGCTAACCCTGGATCGGAGTATGGACGACCGGGATACCGACTGGCAGCAGGATTTTGATATCTCCGATTTCCGTTTCTATGGCCGGACCATTCTGGTGGCTGAGGATAATGATGCCAACTGGATGGTGATGTCGGCCTATCTTATGGAACTTGGGGCAATACCTATCCGGGCGTGTAATGGCAAGGAAGCTCTGGGGCTTTACAGGGCTCGAACTTTCGATCTGATCTTTATGGATTGCGCCATGCCGGATATTAGTGGCTTTGAGGTGGCAGAGACGATCAGAGCCATGGAGGATGGTAACGACAGCTTTATACCGATCATTGCCGTGAGTGCCCATGTCTCATCGGCTGTGAAAAATCGCTGCCTGTTGGTCGGGATGGATGACTTTATGTCCAAGCCCTTCAGTCAGGAGCAGCTGGCCCTGACATTGAAACGCTATCTTCTGCCTTTTGATGAGCCGGACTCACTCGCCGGTGAGACTGGCTCAGCAAAACGGGCAGCCACTCCGGAGAACGTTGCCTGAGATTAGGATAGTTGCCTGATAACAAGAAAGAGAACGGGCTTTCCATGAAAAAGTTGCTCCAAACACTTGGGTTGGCTGTGTTGGTTAGTGGCTGTGCCACCAATGTTGATCATCTTCCTTTGGTTCCTGCGCAACCAGTCACGCCTGAGATTCCAGACGACAATATCAGCGTGCAATATCTTGGTGTTGGCGGGTTCTTGATGCGTTATCAGGATGCAGCTGTTTTAACTGGACCTTCGTTTACCAATCCGGACTTTCTGGGAATGCCTCCCGCCCCTTTTCAGACGATCGAACCTGATAAAGAGCGTATTGATCGTCTTATGCCTGCAGCGGCTGATGCCTCGGTGATGTTGGTGGGGCACGCCCATTACGATCACCTGCTTGATGTTCCCCATGTGTTGAATAACCAGGCCCCCAATGCCCGTGTCTATGGTTCCGTAACCATGCAACATACGATTGCCTCTGAAGTTGATCTTGACCGTATCGTGGCAGTCAATGGGCGAGCGGCTGTTGGTAATACTGCCGGGGATTGGTTGTACGATGATCAGCGTCGGGTGCGGGTTATGGCCATTCGCTCAGAGCATTCCCCTCATTTTATGGGTATCAAGTTCCTGCAGGGCACTTACCAGCAGGAGCTTCAGGCTCTGCCAAAAAATGCCTTTGACTGGATTGAGGGGCAGACCTTTGCCTGGTTGATTGATTTTCTGGATGCGGAGGGCAGACCGGTCTATCGGGTTCACTATCAGGATGCAGCCTGTAATGCAGATAAAGGTATTCCGCCTGAGTTAAACGATGGCAAGCGTGTTGATCTTTCTCTGCAAACTGTGGGGGCGTATCAGGAAGTAGATGATTACCCGGAAGGTCTGGTGTCTGAAATTCAGCCGCGAGTCAGCATTCTTGGCCACTGGGAGGACTTCTTTGGTAATAATCCGGAAGGGCCTCACCGTGGTGTGCGGCTGGCAGATATTGATGCTTACATCGAAAGGCTCGAAGGTGCCCTGCCTGAAGATGGCGAGTGGCTGATTCCGGAGCCGCTGGCTACCATGCTGTTACCTGTGACCGATATTCAATCCGATTAATAATAAGGAGTCGTGTAATGGTGAGAGCGTTTGTTGCACCGAGTGCCATGACGGAAAATCAGGATTGGGAAGAAGCTTGGGAGTACGGGTTCTTTGCCTGGCATCGTCCGTCATGGAATCCCAGTCTGCTGCGGTTCTTTCCATTATTGAATCACGATGCCGGTACCAAGGTTCTGGTGCCTTTGTGCGGCAAGAGTCGGGATATGGAGTGGCTTTTGCGTCAGGGCTATCAGGTTGTCGGGCTAGAAATCTCTGGTGCAGCTATTGAAGACTTCTTTCGTGAGCGTGGGCTTGAGTACAGCAAAACGATTCGCTCCGGTGTAACGGTCTGGCTGGGCGATAATATTGAAATCTGGGAGGCTGATCTGTTTGCACTTCCGGACGCAATGACTGATGCAACTGCCTTTTATGATTGCGGAGCCTTTATTGCTCTCCCTCCTGCGCAGCATGGAGCCTATGTTGAAAACCTGATGAGACTGGCGCCACAGCTGCAATCTGGTCTGGTTATGGGGCTGGAGTATGATCAGTCGCTGGTCGCCGGGCCACCGTGGAGTATCAATCCAGAGTATGTCCGTGAGAAATGGGGGAGCTGGTTTGAATCGGCAGAGCTTGAAAGAGATTGGGATTCCAGCGAGTCGGCCCGGATGAATGATAAAGGTGAGCGTTATGCCCACCTTACGATCCGGCTGGACAGACGTTAATTGACTTAGATAGCTGTCTGACGCTTTTTACTGCCGCCTGGTGCACTGAGAATACTGCTCAGACGTGTGCGCCAAGCAACACGATCTTCACGTCCCATCTTGTTCAGAGTGTCCTGCATTACCAACAGGCATGCCTCCAGAACGGTCTCATTGGGGAAATCCAGATTTTCCATCTGACGAATCATATCGACGGCGAGTTGCACATGTTCTGGGGCATTATCGTAGGACATAGGTTTCTCCGGACTGTCATGTTCTTTTTACCATGAAACCTCGAATGTTCAGACTCTAAATCAATCAGAACATAGTGTTTCATGCAGGATGACTGCCCTATCGGCGAAGAAAGAAAGGCCTTTAGTTCTCTGGGGGGGTGAACGAGTGATAGCGATCACGAAGCTCTAGTATTTTTCCTGTTGAAAGCAGAGGTTCAAACCAATGATAATCGTTACCGATTCCCACAATAACTCGTAAAAAGCTTCTGCGCCTCTGGCTACCTCTCAGCCGTCAGGCTCTCTATTTGGATGCTCGTTTGATGTATGACCTTGATTCTACCCGGGGCCGGCAAATGCTGGTTGTTGTCCTGGGTATTCTGACCTGCCTTGGTCCCATGGCAATTGATCTGTACCTGCCGGCTTTGCCTGCCATTGCGAAAGCAATGGGTGAGCCGCTGGGCCGGATTCAGCTGACTCTCAGTGCCTACACTGTCGGTTTTGCCCTGGGCCAGATTGTGTTTGGTCCACTGTCCGATCGCTTTGGACGTATGAAGGTTATGCTGCCCGGTATTATTGGCTATGTGCTGACCAACTTCCTTGCGTCTCTGGCTGATACAGCTGTTGAGCTGATCGCTATTCGTGTTCTGCAGGCCTTCTCTGGTGCAGCCATTATGGTGTGTATCCCAGCGATGGTGCGGGATATGTTTCCCCGCAAGGAGTGTGCGCGGATTCTGTCATCGATTCTGCTGGTGATGACGGTTGCCCCGCTGGTAGCTCCGATTCTCGGTGGACAGATCCTGAAGTTCTTCGGCTGGCCAAGCCTGTTTTTGTTTCTGTCTCTGCTCGGGGGGCTGGCGTTTATTCTGGCCTTTACCCGTCTGCGTGAATCCCTGCCAGAAGATAACCGTTCACCGATGAAGCCGGCAGATCTGGGTCGGGCTTACTGGAATATTGTGAGCCATCGCAAAGCGATGAGTTACATTCTGGCTCATGGCTTCTTCTTTGGTGGTATGTTCGCGTTTATCAGTGGCTCACCTTTTGTGTATATCGAACTGTTTGGTGTGTCGGCAGACAACTATGGTTATCTGTTTGCCCTGAACGTGGTCATGCTGGGTATCTGCAACATGATTAACCTGCGCATGATGGGACGCTTTGAGCTGAAAAGCCTGTTGCTGTTTGGTTGCGGCATGGCCTGTCTGGCGGGTGTGATTCTCCTGCTCAATGCCTGGACTGGCTTTGGTGGTCTTTTCGGTATTGTGGTGCCGTGTATGTTGTTTATGGGCATGATCGGTTTTACCGGCCCTAACTCCAACGCGCTGGCTCTGGAGTATTTCCCTAAAACCGCAGGCACAGCGAATGCTGCGGCAGGCGTTATCCGCTTTGGCATCGGCGGTATTACTGCAGGACTGGCGGGGATGCTCCATGACGGAACTGCGGTGCCTATGACGGCGATTATGGCGGGCTGTGGTGTACTTTCTCTGGCGGTACTGGTGCTGATGGGCGGCCTGCGCAACGATGGCAGTGAAGAAACACCGGATGATCATGAAGGTGAACATACCGCTGAGCCTTTAAAGGCTGCCTGAGTTTCTAATTTTAAAGGTCATAAAAAAAGCCGCTTCAGTTTTGCTGAAGCGGCTTTCTTTTAACCGGATCTAATTGACCAGGCTAACGAATCAGAATCAAGCGATCAGGGCAGCAGTGTCCTGAGCGATCATCAGTTCTTCGTTAGTGGAAACAACCAGAGCAGTCGCGCGGGAACCGTCGGTGGAGATCACACCTTCGTTACCGAAACGGTTAGCCAGGTTCTTCTCTTCGTCCAGATCGAAGCCCAGGAAGCTCAGAGCTTTAACAACCTTGGCACGGATCAGATCGGAGTTTTCGCCGATACCGCCAGTGAATGCCAGAGCATCAACACCGCCAGTCGCAACAGCCATACCAGCCAGCTGCTTGGCCAGAACGTAGCAGAATACGTCCAGAGCCAGAGTCGCCTGCTTGTGGCCTTCTGCAGCAGCTTCTTCAACTACACGGCAGTCGTTAGACAGTTCGGAAATACCCAGCAGACCGGACTTCTTGTTCAGAATGTCGGTGATCTCGTCCAGAGAGTAGCCGTATTCCTTGTTCAGGAAGGAGAATACGTTAGGGTCAACGTTACCGGAACGGGTACCCATAACCAGACCTTCCAGTGGAGTCAGACCCATAGTGGTGTCTACAGACTCACCGTTCAGAACGGCTGCACAGCTTGCGCCGTTACCCAGGTGGGCGATAACGATCTTGCTGTTGCTGATTTCCATGCCCAGCATTTCACAAACGCGCTGGGAAACGAAACGGTAGCTGGTACCGTGCATGCCGTAGCGACGCAGACCTTTTTCGCTGTAGAACTTGTAAGGTACAGCGTAGGTGTAGGCTTCAGCCGGCATGGTCTGGTGGAAAGAGGTGTCGAAAACAACACTCATTGGCAGCTCTGGGAAGTGCTTCTGAGCAGCTTCGATACCAGTCAGGTTGGCTGGGTTGTGCAGAGGAGCCAGGTGGATGCAGTCCTTGATACCCTGGATCACTTCTTCAGTGATCAGACAGGATTCCTGGAAGGTCTCACCACCGTGAACAACACGGTGACCAACAGCTGCGATACCTTCTTTCAGGCCTTTCTCTTCCAGCATGTGCAGCAGAGCAGCAACAGCTGCGTCGTGTGCGCCACCATCCAGAGTGATGCTTTCCTTGTTGCCTTCAAACTTCCAGCGAATGAAGGACTCCTTCTCACCCAGACGCTCAGCGATGCCGCTGATGATCTCATCACCATTGCTTGGGTTGATTACGGCGAACTTCAGGGAAGAGCTGCCGCAGTTGATGATCAGGATATTTTCTTTGCTCATGGCCGTATCAACACTGAAATCTGCCCGAAGGCATAAAGGGGAAACAATACCAACAGGTCTAGTTGTGAATGCTGGCTTTTGCCAGAATTCGCTCTTTCCCTGTCAGCTTATAAAAAAACCGATGCAAATTATCAACATGTGTTGATTGCGGCAATGCGTAATTTCTGCAGTTATCAAACTTTACAGCTGATTGACATTGTTCGTCGATGTTCGCTGGTAAACAGACTTGGCGCATTAGTGGGGCGATGACTACTTTTGAGTCAATTCCCGTCTTCCACACAAGCCATCCGGCAGGAGCATGTCATGGGATACCACACCTCTGAAACCTTACCCACAAATGTTAAAGACGCTTCCGCACAGGAGCTGCAGAAGCTGGTTTACTGCGGGATTGATCTGAACATGCAGATCAAGGAATCCCACTGGACAATGGCAGGTCGGGAATTCCTCAGTATTCACCGGTTATTTGATGAGGTGTCTGAAGCCATAGAAGACACTGTTGATGATTATGCCGAGCGAGTATCCCAGTTGGGGCATAAACCGAACGGTGTGCTGCAGGTGGTGGCTGATAAAAGCCCACTGACGCCTTATCCAAAAGAGATAAAGGATATTGATGAGCATGTGGAGGTGATTGCTCATCGGCTGGCCTTCTTCTCGGACCTTGCCTATCAGGCAATCAATAAGATGGATGAGCATGGGGATGTGATCTCTGTGGATCTTGTGACATCACGCACCCGCGATATCGATAAGTTGATCTGGCTGGTGGAATCTCATCTGCCCAAGAAGCGTTGAGGGTTTGGAAAATCTGGCTCAATAGTACCAATTTATTAGTTGTAGGCTTATAGAAAGCATTTATTTATCGTAAAGCCACAGGACGTCTACTTTCTATTGCACATCATTAAATCAGATGAAGGTGTAATGGGTAATGCTGCGGATTACGCAACGGGTTCTGCTGGTGTTTTGCTGTGTTCTTTCTTTTGGTGTCTTGGCGGCGGGTGGTTTAAAGCAATATAAGCTGCCTGCCGGTTTGAGTTTGCCGGACGGGACAGAAGGGAAACTTTTACGACCGGATATCGTTTCACATTTTGTCGGTGCGTGGCCTGATACGCCCTCTCACTTCTTTTTTCTAAACCTTAAAGACAATGCCGGAGGAGTCGCTCGGGGTGTTGTCTATGCCTCCACCAAGAAGACGATCAATACTCAAGAGTCTGATTCAGCGACAAGTAATTCTGCTTCATACATTACTGCTGCGAATACCAAGGGGTATGCCGCTCTTGTCCATGGTGACGGTAACTCCTTTGCCACTCTGACCGATATTCAGCTGTATCGCCCGTTATCCGGAAAGGATACCCACGACGTTAGCAGCATTGAAATACCACCGGGAAAATATACAACCCTGCCCCTGGCGATCAGTGATGATGGGGAGGTGATCTTTGGTTTGCGCTATGACTTCAGCAAGGAAGGACATCCGGCGACCGGAGAGTATGTAATTTGGTTGAATGATGGGAGCGAAACCTATCACCTGTATAGCGGCAAGATGGAGCCAGCGCAGAAGAGTACAACGGATTACCGGCTGGTAGGCATGGATACGCTCTCGGATGGACGTATATCTGTGACCTTGGGAGGCTTTGATCCCAAAGCCAACCCTTCCGAGGGACCTGAAGAAACCATTTTGCTAACTCAGGAAAAGAAAGGCTCCGGAGTTTTTATTCAGAAACCACCGGAACGTCAGGGATATACCTTCGCCTCTTGCCCTGAATTATCTCTGAATACGACTTACCACTCTTTTGAGTTTCTCCGACCGACGACATCAACGACTCACGACAGCGAAGACGAGATGATGGAAACATCACTTTCGATGATCAGTATGGTTTCAACCAATAACTATGTAGCAGTGAAGCCGGGGCTGCGCTTTCCTGATGGCTTGATCCCTCCTGATTTTGTCGGACGAACCCTGAAGATGGGTAAGAGCAGTCACTCATTTGATGGTGGGCAGGCACCCATAGTCACGGCTCCTCCAGAGGTTATTAAAGGCTGGCCGGGAACCAGCTTTATGCATGGTATTGACCCGCCCTATGTGATGCCTTTCCAGAAATATATGGCGAATGAGCTGAGTATCGAGGAAGCGAAGGATTGGGATGAAAAGAGAGTTGCCTCGCAGTTCAGTACAAAGGATGAAGACGGTTACACCACATTTTATGGCATCAACTACGGGGCTAAGGATGGTGAATACCTGTTTATGGTCAATGATCGTCAGATGGACGCGATGCGTCGTGAGCAGCGGCGAAAGTACTTTGCTTTTCAGCAACCGACCTATCAGTACTCAGGCGATATTAAACGACAACCACTCGAAGAGGTTGAGGGTACAGTTTTCCGGCAGCTGAATATTGGCGACAAGATTGATCCCTCATCTCTGCCTATTCCGGCTCGCTGGTTTCGGCCAGTTTTACATGTCAGTGGTGATACCTTTGTTATCAACCGGGAAAGCCATGGTGTTTTGCAACCCATTCTTGCTCAGTATGACAAGTCAGCAACTCCCTTTCAGGTTCCAGATGACTTGGGCAAATGCCACATCCTGGTGACGGCCTACTCGATATCGGGTGATTCAGATCAGGGAGCGGGTTTTGTTGGGCTGGCATTCCCGATTGAGGAGGATGAGATATCTGATCAAGCCATGCAGGGTGAAAAGAAGGATATCAAAGTTATTCTTTGGGAGTCGCCTGACAAGCCCAAGGTTATTGATACGGCAGAAAAGTTCAATGATTCGGTTTTGGTACCTCAGGGGCTCTTTTATCATGGTCCGACCTGGTATTTGACTGCTGCTTTGGAGATCAGCAAGAAAACCGGAGAGGAGAGAAATGGTCTGGCCATCTGGCAGGATAACTATGAGTCTCCTCCGTTCCTATATACAAAGCTGGATGATGAAAAGGAACATATCATTAGTGGTATGGATAATCTGGGTTCACCCATCTACGTCAATACTGCCAAAAATGATGATGGCAGAACTGTGTATGGTCTGGATGTTTATGAAGTCGTTAAAGACAACCATGACCATCAATCCATAATGAAGCTGAATAAGGAGGACAATGGGCAGGGAGTGATGATTGGCTATGCCAATATCAGTAATGATGACCCAACTTTCCTGTTTATAACGCCGAACCTGTCTCATCAACCCGCTGTTTATACCCGCCAGCATTTCAATACGAGTGACAGACAGTTTGAAAATAAAGATCAACTGTTTACGCAAGCCTTTGACTCAGGAAAAACGCCTGGCCTGCTTCTACCCAATGGCGACTTGACCGACACCTTGGATATTCTTGGAGGCGCAAGTTTTATTGCATCTCAGGATGGTTCCTATGAGCCTGTAGGTTTCGTCTTTTCTCCACTAAGACAAGAGCTCCAGACAGTCGATGAGTTTATTGCTGATATTGGCATTCAGGAGCAGCTTAAAGGCTGCAAGGGCGTGCTTATCACCGGTATTACACAGTTGTCCGGCAGTTATGTTGTTTCCGGCTGGGCTGAAGATAATGGTTCCGATGCCAGCATTGTATTTACTGCTCAGGTCGATATGCCGAAGTCTGCGTCACCAGAGTTTGATGACACGATGTCTCACGAGGCAGTAGGTGTTCCGAGTGAAATTATGGACGACTGGGAAAATCCGCCACCGACTTATTCTGAAGTGGTTGAGCCTGCAAACACTCTAAGTCTGAAAGATGTGCTGGAGCCTGCGGCAAGAGTCATGTCGAAGAGTGAGTTGTTGAAGCAGGGTCTTGAAGACAAGGACTTCCGCTATATCGAACATGGCCTTGCCGTAAAATTAAATGAGCGTGCCTGGCAGGGGAGTGACGGACGATTTGTCACCACGATTGATGTGAATGCCCAGAAAGATCGAGCCGCTCCACGGGCCGTTATCATTACCCCTTCGTCTGATTACCCCGGGTATGCTGGAAACAGGGTGGTGCTTCCTGTGGTTGGGACAATGGATGGTCATATGGCGATAACCGCATCCGCTGACCTGAGATATATTCTGGGCGTTCAATTCAAACGGCGTGATGACCATACACTGATTTCCAGCGAATATGGTTTATGGCAGCAAGACCAGAATAGGCAGTGGATATGGGAGCCTGTGGCTGGAGGTCATTTTCCAAACGATCTTCAGACAAATGGTAAATCTGTCATGATGCCGGATCGTTATACCAGCGGTGACCCTTATATTACTCTGCGACCAGTCACTTTTCAGTATGACGGGCAGGAGCACAGCTTACATGGCCAGGATGTTAAGACTATGGGGCTTTACGGTCGTTTTCCGGAGGCTTATTTAGTCTGCGGCAAAAACGGCAGTGGCTGCTTACCTGTGCCTTCGCAGGCTGTTTATGGAGGGAAACGCCCCAGAGAGATAGGCGGCCTTCAGCAGTTGGTGACCAAAGCGGTGCATGGGATTGAAAGGTACAACTATAGGAGTGCCCAGAGTGAGGGATATTCTGAATATGTACGAATGCGCCTGGGGCGTTTGTCGCTAAAGGCAGAGTCGGAACAGGTTATGGCTGTTCTTCCACCAGTCAGTCATCAAACAAAAGGTATGGCTAAAGGCCTGCCTATTGTTCAGTCCTTACCTTTGAAAGGTTTGAAATAGAAAGGAAGGAGTCCGGTGTTGCACCGGACTCCTTCAAAGTGGAACAGAAAGCTATCTCTTACAACGATACCTGTCCGCAGGACACTTTGTGTTCGGCTGAACCTTGCAGGATCGGCTTATTCTTCGCACATTCCGGCTGTACTTTTGGGCAGCGCGTGCGAAACACGCAGCCTGATGGAGGGTTGATTGGCGAAGGCAGATCTCCTTCCAGCAGCTGGATGGTCTTGTTGCGCTCGAGGTCAGGATCCGGAATTGGTACCGCAGACAACAGTGCCTGAGTATAAGGGTGCGTAGGGTTGGCATAGAGTGAATCAGAAGTTGCCAGCTCCGCTTCGTTACCCAGATACATCACCAGAATCCGGTCACTGATATGTTTCACCACCGACAGATCGTGGGCGATAAACACCAGCGACAGGCCCATTTCAGCCTGCAACTCTTTGAGCAGGTTCACCACCTGAGCCTGAATGGAAACGTCCAGTGCGCTGACCGGTTCATCACAGATAATCAGTTTGGGCTTGAGAATCAGAGCCCGGGCAATACCCACACGCTGACACTGACCACCAGAGAACTCGTGAGGGTAACGGTTGATCACGTTTGGCAGCAGGCCAACGCGATCCATCATTTCCCGTACGCGCTTTCTCACCTCATCCTTGCTCAGATCAGGCTCGTAGTTACGCAGAGGCTCGGCAATGATATCGCCGATGGTCATGCGTGGATTCAGGGAAGCCAGAGGATCCTGGAATATCATCTGGATATCACGGCGCACGTCGTGGAAACCCTTGTCGTTCAGGCCGGCCAGGTTCTTACCATCCCAGATGATCTCACCGGAATGCGCTGTTACCAGACCGATCAGGGCTCGGGCCAGGGTGGACTTGCCACAGCCGGATTCTCCCACGACACCCAGAGTTTCACCCGGATAGAGATCAAAGCTGACACCATCCACAGCCTTCAGCATCGGGATCGGCTGCCATGGCCAGTCACGGGCTTTCGGAATAGGGAACTGCACCTTAACATCGCGAACGCTTAGCAGCGGCTCCTGCTGCTCCAGAGGAATCTGTTCAGACATCAGGCATTTCCTCCAGTAGCAATCAGTTCATCAGGTGTCCAGAAGCAGGCACGCTGGCGTTTATCAGCCAGAACATCCAGCGCCGGAGCCTCCTGGCGGCATTTATCCATAACGTGCGGGCAGCGTTCCTGGAACGGACAGCCAACCGGCAGGCTCATCAGGTTTGGTGGGTTGCCGGGAATGGTTGGCAACGCCTGAGTGTCGTCTG
Organism: Parendozoicomonas haliclonae; assembly: GCF_900174585.1. GTDB lineage: Bacteria > Pseudomonadota > Gammaproteobacteria > Pseudomonadales > Endozoicomonadaceae > Sansalvadorimonas > Sansalvadorimonas haliclonae. Next base: position 253,980 of record NZ_FWPT01000006.1, read on the forward strand.
TATCCAGTCGTGGAATCGATTCCAGCAAACCAATACTGTACGGATGACTTGGCTTGTAGAAAATGTCGTTGGTCGTGCCATATTCCATGGTCCGACCGGCATACATCACCAGTACCTTGTCACAGATACCAGCAACAACACCCAGATCGTGGGTGATCATGATGATCGCGGTATTGAAGTCCCGCTTCAGCTCGTTGAGCAGTTCCATGATCTGAGCCTGAACGGTTACGTCCAGTGCTGTGGTCGGCTCGTCGGCAATCAGCAGCTTTGGACGACACATCAGTGCCATTGCGATCATGACCCGCTGACGCATACCGCCGGAAAATTCGTGAGGATACATATCCATACGCTTTTTGGACTCCGGCATTTTTACCGCGTCCAGCATACGGATAGATTCCTTGTACGCTTCTTCCTTGCCCATACCCTTGTGCAGCATCAGCACTTCCATCAGCTGCTTGCCGACTTTCATATAAGGGTTCAGGGACGTCATCGGGTCCTGGAAGATCATGGAGATCTTCTCGGCCCTGATTTTGTTCAGCTCTTTTTCTGGCAGGTTCAGAACCTGTTTGCCTTCAAACAGGGCTTCACCGTAGGTTTTGCCGTTCTTGGCCAGCAATCCCATGATTGAAAACGCAGTCTGGCTCTTACCGGAACCGGACTCACCCACAATGCCGAGGGTTTGCCCAGCCTCAAGAGAAAAGTTCAGATTGTTAACTGCGGTCACTTCACCGTCGGGGGTATCGAAGCGAACCTGCAGGTCTTTAACTTCAAGAAGACTCATCGTTTGGTCGCTCCCTTAACGGTCTTTCGGGTCGAGGGCATCACGCAAACCATCGCCCACATAGTTGAAGCAGAACAGGGTGACAACCAGGAAAGCAACCGGGAATGCCAGCTGCCATACAGCGACTTCCATGGTCTGTGCGCCTTCATTCACCAGTGCGCCCCAGCTGGTCATCGGTTCCTGCACACCCAGACCCAGGAAGCTCAGGAAAGATTCAAACAGAATCATGCCCGGTACCAGCAGGGAGGCGTACACGACAACGATACCCAAAACGTTAGGAACAATGTGACGCAGGATAATAGAAGAAGGTTTTGTGCCGGAGACCCGTGCCGCTTCAATAAATTCACGACCTTTCAGGCTGATAGTCTGACCGCGAACGATACGGGCCATATCCAGCCAGGATACTGCACCGATAGCGAGAAAGATCAGCATGATTGAGCGGCCGAACATGGTGACCAGCAGGATCACCAGGAACATGAACGGGAAGGATTGCAGGATCTCGAGAATACGCATCATGATGCTGTCTGTCCGACCACCTACATAGCCGGCCGCAGCTCCATAAAGAGTACCGATGATTACGGCAACCAGTGCGCCCATAATGCCGACCATAAAGGAAATACGGCCACCCATCAGGGTACGTACAAACAGGTCTCGACCCAGAGAGTCGGTACCGAACCAGTGGCTGTTCTCCATATTGGGAGCGCCAGCCATATAGCCCCAGTCGATGGCATCAAACTCATGGGGAGAGAGCCATGGGCCAATGATCACCAGGATGCCAACAAAGGCGAGAATGATCAGACTGGCGACAGCGGCACGGTTGCGGAAGAAGCGGGTCCGGGCATCGGCCCAGAGGCTGCGGCCTTCGATTTCCAGCCCCGGCTTCTCCAGTGCTTCGGCGAAATTTTTAACAGCGGACTTCTTATCCGCATCAGGGGTAATGGATGTCATTACTCACTCCTTACTGATAACGGATTTTCGGGTCGATCACCGCATACAGGATGTCGACGATGGCGGTAAACAGAATGGTCAGGCTGCCAATAATGATGGTCAGACCAAGAACCAGAGAGTAGTCACGGTTCAGCGCGCCATTCACAAAGTGCTGGCCAATACCGGGCAGACCAAACACAGTCTCGACAACAACGGAGCCGGTGATAATGCCGACAAACGCAGGGCCGAGATAGGAGACAACCGGCAACAGAGAAGGGCGCATGGCATGGCGGGTAATAATGATGCGCCATGGCAGGCCTTTGGCTCGGGCTGTACGGATATAGTTACTGTTCAGCACTTCGATCATGCTGCCCCGCTGGATACGGGCAATGGAGGCCATATACATAATGGCCATGGCCGTAACCGGCAGCACCATATGTTGCCACTCGCCACCATTCCAACCACCTGCCGGGAACCAGCCAAGGCCGATGGCAAATGTCAGAACCAGCAGTGGTGCGATAACAAACGACGGTAGCACGACACCCGTCATGGCCAGTGCCATGATGAAGTAATCAAGGAACGTATTCTGCTTCAATGCGGCTATTGTACCGATGGTCACACCAACCAGAACGGTCAGTACAAAAGCGACAGCACCAATCTGCAGGGATACAGGGAAACTTTGTTCAACCAGATCATTAACCGAGTAATCACGGTATTTGAAAGACGGACCAAGATCGCCCTGGCTCAGGTCTCTCAGGTAGTAAAGGTATTGCTGCCAAAGCGGCTTATCGAGGTTGTACTTGGCCTCGATGTTTTTCATGATTTCCGGGGGCAGATTTCGTTCACCTGTGAAAGGGCTACCCGGTGCAGCCTGCATCAGGAAAAAAGAGATTGTAATCAGAACCAGCAGGGTGGGAATCGCCACTGCCAGCCTTTTAATTATAAATTTCAGCATGAAGACCTCTGTCCCAAAGGCCGCTGCCGTCAAAGACGACAGCGGCAGTCAGACACATCAGCAACCGTAGTCAGGCGGCTTTAGTGCTTGATGATATAAATGTCGCGGGAGAACACATTGTCTTCTGGGTTATTCAGCGGATAACCACCCACATAAGGCTTCACCAGACGGCTGGAAACGTACTGATAGATTGGCGCCGCAGGCATATCCTTGGCGTAAACCTGTTCAGCCTTTTCGTAAACCAGACCACGCTTGCCTTCATCGATAGTGGTTTTGGCCTTTTCCAGCAGGGCGTCATACTCTGAGTTTTTCCACTTGGCATCGTTCAGGTCGCTGTAGCTGGCCCACAGGCTGAGCATGGTAGATGCTTCGTTGTAGTCGCCCAGCCAGCCGGCACGGGTAATGTCGAAGTCGCCCTGACGACGGGTGTCGAGGAAGGTCTTCCACTCTTCGTTACGCAGGGTGACTTTCACACCCAGAGCCTGTTTCCACATCTGGGAGATGGCGATAGCCACTTTTTTGTGGGATTCGCTGGTGTTGTACAGCAGCTCAACTTCCAGAGGGTTGCCCTTGTCGAAACCGGCTTCAGACAGCAGACGCTTGGCTTCGGTTTCACGCTCTTTCTGGTTCATCTTTTCCCAGGCCAGGTTTGGCTTAACAAAGCCATTCACGGAATCCGGGGTAAAGCTGTAAGTTGGTTTTTCGCCCTGGCCAACAACGAAGTTGGCAATCGCGTCACGGTTGATGGCATAGGCCAGAGCCTTACGCACACGAACGTCATTGAATGGTGCACGCTCAGTGTTGAAGGTGTAGTAGTAGGTACCAATCTGTGGAGTGATCTTCACTTCACCAGGGATATCCTTCTTGAGGCTCTTGAAGTGCTCCAGAGGAATCTCGTTGGTCATATCCACTTCACCAGCCTTGTAGCGGTTCAGCTCAGAGGTCTGGGAAACGATTGGCAGATAGTGAACTTCGTCAACAACAGTCTTGTCGTTGTTCCAGTAGTGCGGGTTACGCTTGGCGATAATGCGCTCGTTCACCACCCACTCTTCCATGGTGTAGGCACCGTTGGAAACAATGTTCTCGGCACGGGTCCACTGATCACCATGCTTCTCGATCACTTTTTGTGGAGTCGGGAAGGTAGTGTAGTGAGCCAGCAGTTTAGGGAAGAATGGCACAGGTGCTTTCAGGGTTACCTGGAAGGTTTTGTCATCAACAGCCTTTACACCCAGCTCGGATGGGTCCATATCGCCGGCAACGACTTCATCAGCATTCACGATGCCTGGGATCTGCATGTACCAGGAGTACTTGGAAGCTGTGGCCGGGTTAACAGCGCGCTGGAAAGCGTATACGAAATCACCGGCTGTTACAGGATCACCGTTGGACCAGCGAGCGCTTTCACGCAGCTTGAAGGTGTATACCAGACCATCGTCGGAGATAGTCCAGCTTTCAGCGGTACCTGGAATGGTATTGCCGTTACCATCCTGAGTTACCAGACCTTCAAAAAGGTCACGGGCAACATAGCCGCCAGGAGTACCTTCGATTTTTTGAGGGTCGAGAGAGGCCGGCTCGGAGCCAATGCCACGACGGAATACCTGATCTTCTGCCAGCTGGGTGCCCGCAGGTACTTCTGCGGCCTGAGCAGGCAGAGTTGCACTAATAGCCATCGCCAGACTGGCGAACGCAATCATTTTTTTCATTCTGCGCCTTACTTATCAATTTAGTTATATTCCCCACACACTGGTCTCTCGAAAACGCTGAGAGTAGGTAATGGGAGGTAGTTGGCTGCAGTGCGGCAATTCACGTGGTCCACACTTGCGTATCAAGTCATGAACAATCCCTGTTTCTCTAGACGCAGCATCTCGCAATACAACTGTTACAACAGAGGTGTATAGTCGCAGTGCGGAGCGCTGCGAAAAGGATGCAATTTGCGTCTGTACTACACACTATATCTTCAGAAAACTCTTACGAGCAAGCGGAAAATCTTGATAAAAATCAAAAAGCTGCATGTTTTCAGGGGATATTTTTGTAGTGGGGTTTTTATTGGCGCATTTTTCCGGTTTGATTGCTGTTTTTAGATAAAAGACGGCGTTTATCTATTGGGAAGGAGAAGGCTTGTATATGGATATTACTGATAATCAGCGATGTGGATGGTGTCACAGTGATGAGTTGTATCGTATATATCACGATAATGAGTGGGGTGTCCCCTGCCGGGATGACCAGACTCTGTTCGAGTTTCTGATCCTTGAGGGAGCGCAGGCGGGTCTTTCCTGGATTACCGTTTTGAGAAAGCGGGAACATTACCGTGAAGTCTTTGATCAGTTTGATCCGGTCAAAATTGCGGCCTATGGTCCAGAGAAAGTTGAAGAGCTGCTGCAGGATCCCGGCATTATTCGCAACAAGCTGAAAGTGAACAGTGCCATCCGCAATGCCAAAGCATTCCTGAAAATTCAGGAAAAGCATGGCTCATTCGCTGAATACATCTGGTCTTTTGTGGACGGAAAACCTATCCAGAACAATTTTGAGACTCTGGCTGATGTTCCGGCGTCTACCGAGATATCCGACAGAATGAGCAAGGCGTTGAAGAAAGACGGCTTTAACTTTGTCGGCTCAACCATCTGCTATGCCTTTATGCAGGCGACAGGAATGGTGAATGACCATATTCAATCCTGTCACCGTTATCAGGCATGCAAGGATTTGGCAGAGTCTTAAGCCGGCTCAACGTTGACGTGATTTTCACCCACGCTGAAGGCTATAAGACGACTAAGTTCACACAGGCTGCGGCCGCTTTGCTGCTGCAGCTCGTTAAAGAAAGCCTGAATTGCTTTCAGGCTGCGCTGACTGGTCAAACCGCCCTCAATCACTTCTTGCTCGCGCAGGTAAGCTTCTACATCTCGGCTCAGCAGGAAGGTATCTTTGCCGAGGAAGCGCAGGGCATAAGGGCCAATATTGCCCCCTAGGCGGCTACCGTGCTTTTTCAGGTAACTCCAGAGGCCAATGATGTCTGACTCCGGCCACTGGGCAATAAACTCGGCAAAGCTGCCTTCCCGTTCACGGACATCGTGAATAAAAAAGGCATTGTCCCGAATGCTCCAGACCTTTTTCAGGTTTCGGATAATGCGCGGGTCGGTGGCTTTTCGCTCCAGCATCTCGTCCGGCATCATCAGCAGTTTATCCACATCAAAGCCCCAGAATACTTCTTCAAAGGCGGGCCACTTGTTATCCACCACTCTCCAGACAAAACCGGACTGAAACACCTTGCGGGTAAACTCTGCCAGAAACCGGTCTTCAGGCAGTTTATTTAGCTGAGGGTCAGGAAGTGAGATGGTCAGCAGAGCTTCCAGATTGTCATCCCCGCCTTTGCGAATGGAGGCAAGCTGGTAGATCTTTTGAAAGTTGGTCAGTGGCATGATGGCGGCAATTGTTTGATGGTATACCGTTGATCATACCCGCAAATGAGGTAATAAAAAGCCGGTCGTGATGACCGGCTTTATGACACAGGAGACAGCGGTTTACTTCTTGCCGTTGTACTTCATGGAATCAAGAGCCACCGCGAATACGATGATGCCGCCTTTGATGATGTACTGCCAGTATGGGCTTACGCCGATGTAAGTCATACCGTAGTTGATGATGGTGAAGATAAATACACCGGTCACAACACCGGATACACGGCCTACACCACCGGCAAAGGATACACCGCCGACCACACAGGCTGCGATGGCATCAAGCTCGTACAGGAAGCCCAGGTTGTTGGTCGCAGAGCCGACACGGCCAGCTTCCAGCATACCTGCGAAAGCGTAGAACACGCCGGACAGGGCATACACAATCAGCAGAGTACGGGCAACGTTAACACCGGAAACCTTGGCGGCTTCAGGGTTGCCGCCAACAGCGAACAGGTTTTTACCGAAGGTGGTTTTATTCCACAGCACCCAGGTAAATACGATGGCAATAGCTGCGTAGAAGGTGATGTAGGAGAGGCGGAAGCCACCAATCCGGATAAAGCCCTGGGTAAATTCAGAGAACGCTGGATCAAAGCCGGCAATCGGTGATGCACCGACATAGTCAAAGTACAGAGAGTTGATACCGTAAACGATGATCATGGTGCCAAGGGTGGCAATAAACGGCACAACCTTGAGCTTGGCAACGATCAGGCCGTTTACCAGACCAATCAGAGCACCAATGGAACAAACGATCAGAATCACCACAGGAATGGGCACTACGCCCAGTTCCGGGAACACCTTGTTTACGTTGGACATCGCCTGCAGCAGGGTTGCGGAGATAACCGCAGCCAGACCCACCTGACGACCTGCAGAAAGGTCTGTACCCTGGGTCACAATCAAGCCGGCAACACCCAGTGCGATAATGATACGCACAGACGACTGAGTCAGGATGTTACTCAGGTTACGCAGGCTCAGGAAGGAAGGTTCCTGGATAATAATCACGGCCAGCAGGATCAGCAGTACCGCATAGATACCGCCTTTCTTTAGTAGCTCAAGCGGCTGATTTCTTTTTACAGCGTCCATAGCTTATCTACGCTCTTGGTAATTGAAATTAGAGGAAGCGAGAGGCGAGGTTCAGAATCTCGCTCTGGCTGGTTTCCCTGGTGTTCACAATGCCGGCAACACGACCGTTACTCATAACCAGAATGCGGTCGGTTACCCCAAGAAGCTCTGGCATTTCAGACGACACCATGATGATACCTTTGCCCTTGTTGGCGAGATCCAGCATCAGCTGATAGATCTCGAACTTGGCACCTACGTCGATACCGCGGGTTGGTTCATCCATCATCAGAATATCGGGCTGGGTCAGCAGGCTGCGGCCGATAACCACTTTCTGCTGGTTACCGCCGGAGAGAGAGCCGATAGGTGTGTGCTTACCCGGTGTTTTTACGCGCATAGAATCGATTACCCACTGGGTATCGGAATCCATCTTTTTGTTACTCAGCAGGCCGAACTTTTCCTTGTAGGCGGAAATGTTATTGATCAGCGAGTTAAAGGTGATGTCCAGCGTGGCGTAGATACCTGTCGCCCGGCGTTCCTCGGTAATCAGGGCAAAGCCGTTCTGCATGGCTTCGTGAGGATTGTCGTTTTTAACAACCTTGCCGTTATGGCTGATGCTGCCAGCGTTGGTGCCGCGCAAGCCAAACAAGGCTTCAACAACATCGGTACGGCGAGCGCCTACCAGACCGGCGATACCAAGAATCTCGCCATGACGCAGGTCGAAAGTCACATCCTGAATAGATGGCTGGTTGGACGCGGTCAGACCTTTGACTTCAAGTGCGATGTCGCCTGGCGTATTGGTCTTGGCCGGGAAGCGCTGCGTGAGTTCACGTCCCACCATCATATTAATAATTTTATCCATATCCAGTTCAGCGAGCGGGCGGGTATCTACCCACTGGCCGTCACGGAGGATGGTAATTTCGTCACACAGCTCAAAGATCTCTTCCATCTTGTGGGAGATATAAACGATGCCGCAGCCGCGATCTTTAAGCTTGTTGATAATGGTGAAGAGGTGCTTCACCTCTTTCTCTGTCAGGGATGAGGTTGGTTCATCCATGATCACAATCTTGGCGTTGTAGGAAAACGCTTTCGCAATCTCGACCATCTGTCGCTGAGAGACAGACAGGTCTGCGACTTTATCCTTCGGATCGACCCGGATATCCAGCTCATCAAAGATTGCTTTGGTGTCGTCGTACATCTTCTGCTGATCGACGAACAGACCTTTGAGCGGGTAACGACCCAGCCACACGTTATCCATAACGGTGGTCTGCAGTACCTGGTTCAGCTCCTGGTGCACCATGGATATACCGTTATCCAAAGCCTCTTTGGATGTATTGAAATTGACGGGTTTGTCCAGGAAAAGGATTTCACCTTCGTCTTTTTCATAAATGCCAAACAGGCATTTGAGCAAGGTTGATTTACCGGCGCCATTCTCCCCCATCAGAGCATGAACGGAATGGGGTCTTATTCGCAGGTTAACCTTATCGAGGGCTTTTACGCCTGGGAATGACTTACTGACGTTTGTCATTTCCAGCAGCCACTCGGACTTCATTTGTTTATCCATAGGGGGGAACCCTTGGTGTGCTTATCCAGGTCAGGCAGAAGGTCTGGGCTCTGGATAATAATCCAGAAGCCCAGAATCGGCAGGTCAGGTCGCTATGAGGTCAACTCTTAGAGAGAGCTCTTTTCAACGGCAACATAAGGAACGCGAACAATCTTGTTCTCGATCTTCCACTCGGTGCCTTCAGCGGCAGGTTTGCCGTTGGCCAGGTTACGGGTCAGTTCAACAGTGGCGCGCGCCTGGTTGTCACCGTCGTTCAGTACGGTACCGGCCATTTCGCCGCTCTTGATCATGGCGATAGCTTCAGGAAGAGCGTCTACACCGTAAACAGGGATGGAGGTCTTGCCAACAGCCTTCATGGCTTCAACAGCACCCATTGCCATACCATCGTTGTTGGAGATAACCACTTCGATTTTCGCTGCGTTAGGGCCGGAGAACCATGCGTCTACCTTATCCTTGGCCATGGCGGTATCCCACATACCGGTATCCATGTGCAGTTCTTCGGTAGCGAAGCCTTTATCGTTCAGGGTCTTGGTTACGTACGTGGTACGTGCTTCGGCATCTGGATGGCCTGGCTCACCTTTCAGCAGAACGTACTGGATCTTGCCGTCTTTGTTCAGGTCCCACTGTGGGTTGGCTGCCCACTGTTTGGCGATCATTTCGCCCTGGATGATGCCGGACTCCTTGGAGTCGGTACCTACGTAGTAAGCTTTTTCATAGCTGGCCAGTACGTCTGCGGAAGGTTCCTTGTTGAAGAACACAACAGGAACGTCGTCGTACTTGGCTTTCTGGATAATGGTTGGAGCAGCAGCCGGGTCAACCAGGTTGATTGCCATGGCCTTCACACCACGTGCCAGCATAACGTCCACCTGGTCGTTCTGCATGGACTGGCTGTTCTGGGAGTCGTTCATCAGCAGTTTGAGGCTGTCGTCCTTGGCGGCTTCAGCTTCAATGGCCTGACGCACGATAGACATGAAGTTATCGTCGTACTTGTAGATGGTAACACCAAGGGTGGTCGCTTGAGCGGAGCCTGCCAGCATCATACCGGCGGACAGGGCGGCCATAGCAAAGACTTTTTTCATTTTTTTGTTCCCAAAGTAATGACAGTTCTTAGTTGCTGCTCGTTGATTGACGGGATTTATCTTAAATGTTGGTGTTTTCCGAAATCCTGATGCAAATCAAAGGGCTGTGTGCGTTTTTATTGCTTTGTGTCAGCTTTTGCAGGATTTATGAAAACGTTTGCTTAATTGATACCACTTTTTCCTCTGTCCGACCAGAAGTGATCGTGATCGAACAGAGTACGTCATTTTTTTATGAGAGATATGCCTTATTTTGCGATCAGGCTCAGACCATATTGGTAATGGGTTTTCGTGAGCAGATAGGCGTCATGAACCGACTTGCTCCATGAATCATCACCACCAAGACCCATATGGAAACCATCAATCCATAACCAGGTTTTTCCTTCCGGCTTCAGCTCATGAATATGCAGAGCTTTGTCCAGAGTTTTCGTGGAATAAGGGCTGAGGGTCATCACCAATGGTTGCTTGCCAACAAAGGAAAGACGTTGGTTGTCGTTAAGCAGAGTCATTTCACGAACATCGCTGCGGGCACCGTTTTCCTGAGGAACAACGTATGTCGTTTGCATCTCGGAAAATGGCAGCTGGTAACAATCAATCAAAGCGCCACGACAGCGGTCAGGATAGTTCTCCCATGGCCCCCGGCCAAACCAGTCAACGGTATCAACGTTTTGGGTCAGAACCAGTTGGAGGCCCACTCTCGGGAGCGGTGGCAGGTCAGCACGCACCTCAACGTTGACAGCGATTTCACAGCGACCGTCCGCATAAATGCGATACTGGTGCTGGGTGTGAATTATGTTGCGGTCGGTGTCCGTGCCATAGGCTCTCCGGGTCTCAACCAGCACCTGCTGATTACCCAAAGGCCAGCATTGAATGCTGACGCCACGACCCTGCAGAGTGTTCAAACCGGCTTCCAGCCAGTCTTTGCCATACACGTCCGGAGTGAGCACTTCAAATGGCGCCAGATCGTTATCGGTCATGGCTCGGTAGAAGTGATCTGTCAGCGGTTGTGCCAGCTGATTCTGGTGATTGCAGTGCCACTGCTCCAGTGTTGCGGATGATCGGTTAAAGATGAAGCTAAAGTCCTTTCCGCTAATGGTGATGTGCTGTTCATCATCCTGCACTTTCAGCGTATCTGTGTTTGCCGGCGCAGTGATGGACAAAGGAACAGGCCAGTTAAGAGCAAACTGAGAGTGGGCGGTGATATGCCCGGCATCAGCCCAGTCGGTGGCTGTTTTTAGCTGCACTTCACAATGAACAAAATATTCTATGTCCGGCAGGAGTTTCGGTTGCTGAATAGTGAGTTCAAAAGCTCGCTCACATCCCGGCTTTGTGAAAATGTTTTCAATGACACCTGCTTGAAGTGTTTCACCATTGCTTTTCAAGCTCCAGTGCAGCGCCATATTGCTCAGATCATCAAAGTTATAACCGTTCGACAATGTCAGAGTATGGCTGTTCAGAGCGAACTGCAGATACTGATGAACATATTTCGCTTCCAGCAGTTGTGGGCGAGCAGTACGATCCGGTGACACAATGCCGTTGATGCAGAACTGCCGATCATTGATGTATTTGCCATCGCCCTGATCCGGGAAGTCACCGCCATAGGCCCAATAGGCTTGATCATTGTCGTCTGTGCGCAGAAAGCCCTGATCAACCCAATCCCAGACAAAGCCGCCCTGCAGTCGTGGCAGCTTGTGGAACGCGTCCCAGTATTCACCATAACCGCCAAGGCTATTGCCCATGGCATGGCTGTACTCGCAAAGAATCAGCGGGCGGGTTTCCCCGGGCTGGCTCAGATATTTATCCAGCGACCATTTATGCACAGTGCCCTGCCAGAGATCTTTGTGTGTCCGGGCATACATGGGGCAGAGAATATCGGTAATGTCGGTATCGGAGCCGCCGGCTTCATATTGGACGGGGCGGGTTTTATCGGTGTTCTTGATCCAGTGGTAAGCCGACTGAAGGTTGCGGCCATAGCCGGATTCATTCCCCAGAGACCAGATAATCACAGAGGCGTGATTGCGAGTGCGGGGCACCATGCGGGTGCTGCGCTCTACCACAGCCTGATGCCAGGCAGTATCGTTGGTAAAGCGGTTAAAAGGTTCGGCGCCGTGGGTTTCGAGGTTAGCCTCATCCATCATATACAGGCCAAGACGGTCACACAGTCGATACCAGAGCGGTGCATTGGGATAGTGGGCATTACGCACAGCATTAAAGTTATGCTGCTTCATCAGTCGGATATCCTGCTCCATGCTGTTCCTGCTCAGGGTATGACCGGTGAGCTGGTCATGCTCATGACGATTGACGCCGCGCAGCAGCAGTGGCTGGCCGTTCAGGCACAGCAGACCGTCTTTGATAACGATTTCGCGAAAACCCACTTCACAGCTTTCAATATCTGTTATTTGCCCTTCGTCGTTTTCCAGCCAGAGCAGGAGGCGATAAAGGTTAGGATATTCAGCAGACCAAAGCTGGATATCCCGAATCTGGACAGATGCCTTGAAAACCGGCTCGGCAAAATTGCGCTCATCTCGGTAGCGACTGGCTTCAACTGGAAGTCGCTCAAGAATGGTTGAGCTATTACCATCCACCAAAGACGCAAACACCTTCTGCTCTGGCACAAAAGTGTTCAGTTGCAGGGAGATGGAGAGTTCACCGTCACGGTAGCTGTGTACCGGTAAGGCTTCGATCTGAAAATCAGCAATATGGGTTTTGGCTTTGGGCAGGATATAGACATCCCGGAAGATCCCTGACAGCCACCACATATCCTGGTCTTCCAGATAGCTGCCATCACTCCAGCGTATCACCATCACAGCCAGAGTATTTTCACCATCAGCCAAAGCATGGTTCAGGGAGAACTCGGCGGGCAGTCGGCTGTCCTGCGAATAACCCAGATAATGGCCATTTAGCCAGCAATGAAAGGCCGAGTTCACGCCATCAAAAACAATCCGGGTATCTTGTTCCTGCCAGTTGTCCGGTGCAGTAAAGCTGACCCGATAACACCCCGTTGGGTTATCTGCTGGAACATGTGGAGGATTAAACGGAAACGGATAAACAACGTTGGTATAAACCGGGCAGTCATGGCCATGCATCTGCCAGTTGGAAGGAACGGGGATCTTGTTCCATCCGATGGTTTGAAAATCAGGTTTAATAAAGCTTTCAGGAACAGACTCTGGCTGATCAAACAGGCAGAAGTCCCAGTCGCCATTCAGATAAGTACGACCACTGTCTGTTTCCGGTTCGACTGTCAGGGCTGTGGCAAGATCATTCCACCCGGCTAGAGGCGCGTGAGCAGGCAGGCGGTGGAGGCCGGTGACGGACTGGTTTTCCCAGTCACGTCTTTGCAGGATGGCAGGAATATCCAGATTGGAAATCATAACTCTCACTATTGGCTGCGGCAGCCGAAGATCCAACAGGTATGGTGCTGATAGATTTCACCCGGTTGCAGGGTGATGGCAGGGAAGTTTGGCTGGTTGGAGGCATCGGGCCACCCCTGGGTTTCCAGACAGAAGCCTTCCTGGTTGTGCCAGACCTTGCCTTCCGGCGCAGGTGTACCTTCCAGATAGTTACCGGTGTAAAGCTGAACGCCGGGCTGGTTGGTATAGATGGTTAAGGTGCGGCCTGAAGATGGTTCCCACACTTCGCCCATACGTCGGGTTTCCGATTGGCCGTCATAAGGCAGACAGAAGGTGTGGTCGTAACCATTGGCCAGTGCCAGTTGCTGCTGACACAAACCGCTGCTGCTGATGCCGGCGATATCCTGCCCTATGGCCTTCGGGTGAATAAAATCAAAAGCACTGCTTTGTACCGGTTGAATCTGCCCGGTTGGGATAGCGTTTTCATCAATGGGCAGATATTCCGGCGCATCAAGCTGCAGAACATGATTGTGAATCGTTCCCGAGCCGGCCAGGTTGAAGTAGCTGTGCTGGGTCAGATTAACGACGGTGGTTTTGTTCGTTGTGGCACTAAAGCGAATATCAAGAATGTTGTCACTGGTCAGGGTGTAGATCACGCGAGCCTGAACATGGCCCGGGTAACCATCTTCACCATCAGGGCTGGTGCAGGTCATAGTGACAGAGATCGCATCATCATATTCCTCGATGCTCTGTTCCCAGACCTTGGTGTGAAAACCGTTCTCCCCACCGTGTAAATGGTTTGGATCGTTATTAATGGTCAGCTGGTAGGTTTGCCCTTCTAACTCCAGACGACCTTTGGCAATTCGATTGGCACAACGTCCAACGACGGCACCCAGATAAACACTCTGGCGTTCATAGTCTTCCAGGGAGTCGCAGGAGAGAACAATATTCTCCGACTGGCCATTCTGGTCCGGACAATGGATAGCCTGGATTGTGGCGCCATAGTCAATCAGGGCAACTTTCATGCCCTGATCATTGGTCAGAACGGTGCGGGTGACATCCTCACCCGCAGTCGTGCGGCCGAACAGGGACTGTTCGACCTTCATGGAAAGGCTGGACATTAACGGATAGCACCTTCCAGCTTGCTGGCGCCATCACAGGCCACACAGACATACATATCCGCTTTCAGCCCTGTACGGTCTTCGTAATGTTCTTCAACAGCCTGACGTACGGTTTCCACATCACTTTCAGGAACCAGCGCAACGATACAGCCACCAAAGCCACCGCCGGTCATGCGCACACCGCCATTGGAGATGGCAGCACCAACAATTTCAACCAGAGCATCAATCGCCGAAACGGTGATTTCAAAGTCATCGCGCATGGAAATGTGGGAGGCCGCCATCAGACGACCCATGTCAGCCAGGTTTCCGGAAGCCAAAGCTTCAGTGGCTGCCAGAGTACGGTCATTCTCGGTGATGACATGGCGTGCACGGCGGAAGGTGACATCATCCATCTGTGTGGAGTGCTGCTCCAACAGTGCCATATCGGCATCCCGCAGAGCTTTCACGCCCATAACCTGTGCAGCCTGCTCACACTGCTGACGACGAGTGTTGTATTCACTATCAACCAGGCCGCGCTTCACATTAGAGTTGATGATGACCACAGCGGAGCCGGCAGGAATGCTGATCGCTTTGGTTTCCAGAGAGCGGCAGTCCAGCAACAGCGCGTGACCTTCTTCGCCGGAGGCGGAGATCATCTGATCCATGATGCCGGTGTTGCTGCCGACGAAATTGTTTTCAGAGCACTGTCCGGCCAGTGCCAGCTCGCTGTTGCTGATAGCAATATCGCTCAGTGTACAGAGCGTCAGGCCGGTGACTGTCTCCAGTGAGGCCGATGAGCTGAGGCCGGTACCCTGTGGTACATTGCCGGCAATCACCAGATTCATGCCCCGCAGCTTGTAACCACTTTTGTGGAAAGCCTGTACCATGCCGCGCACATAGTTGCTCCAGAATTGGTCACCGGCCATCTTTTCCAGCGGCTGGTTCAGATCGAACTCGCTGCGACTGTTGTCGTAATCCGCAGCAACCAGAATAATTTTGTCGTCTTCCCGCAGGGACGCAGCTACGACAGTGCCGTAATCAATCGCACATGGCAGCACAAAGCCATCGTTGTAGTCGGTGTGCTCACCAATTAGATTGACTCGGCCTGGCGCCTGAAAAAAATGCTCAGCGGGCTTGCCGAAGGTCTCTTCAAAGGCTTTGGCTGTCTTTGCGATCAGCTGTTGATAACCAGCATTCATTGTTATTGCTTCCAGAAAAGTAAAATCAGGCGTCCAGATAATGTTGGTCAGGCAGATTGCGCAGACGTTCTGCGGCTTGCTCTGGTGTCAAATCCCGCTGCAGTTCGGCCAGCATCTCAAAGCCCACCATAAATTTGCGGACCGTGGCGGAACGCAGCAGCGGCGGATAGAAGTGCGCGTGCAGCTGCCAGGCTTCTTCATTGGCACCGTCGGTAAATGGCATGCCGTGCCAGCCCATGGAATAAGGGAAGGAGGTCTGGAACAGATTGTCGTAACGGGTGGTCAGGGCTTTGATAATCTCGGCCAGATTGTCGCGCTGGCTGTCGTCCAGTTTGTTGAGATGGGTAACTTTGAACTTGGGCAACAGCAGCGTCTCGAAAGGCCAGGCTGCCCACCAGGGCACCACGGCAATCCAGTCGTTGTTCTCAACTACGGTACGTTCACCGCTTGCAGACTCTTTCAGAGCGTAATCAAGCAGCAGACAGGAGCCTTTCTCTTCCAGCCACTGTGTCTGACTTTCGTTTTCTTTACGGGCTTCATTGGGGAGGAAACTGGTGGCCCAGACCTGACCGTGTGGATGCGGGTTAGAGCAACCCATGGCTGCGCCTTTGTTCTCGAAAACCTGCACCCATGCATGATTGTCACAAAGCTCTTCAACCTGTGCCGTCCAGGTATCGACGACATGACGAATCTCCTGGCTGGTCAGTTGCGGCAATGTCTTGCTGTGGTCTGGGGAGAAACAGATAACCCGTGCGACACCGGTTGCCGATGACATACGAAACATGTCGTCTTTGGTTTCCGCATCCGGGGTATCGGTCATCAAGGCCGGGAAATCATTCGGGAAAACATAGGTGGAGGCATAGTCTGGGTTGTTATCACCGGTTACCCGCTCATTACGTGGGCACAGATAGCACTCCGGGTCATGGGTGACCTTTTCCGGTTGCACAGGCTTTTCCTGAGCACCCTGCCAGGGACGCTTGGCGCGATGGGGAGATACCAGAATCCAGTCGCCGTTCAGCAGGTTCTGGCGGCGGTGAGGATGATCGACAGGATCAAACGCAGACGATGACATGTTCAACACCTGAGTGAGTAGTTGTTCGTATTCGGGTTCGAAGTGAAACAATCTTAAACGTCGTTTGTGATTGTGTTTGTTGATCTATGCCATTATTTGAATGTTTTTTGAAATCGTTTTCAAAGGTTTTTGTTGATGCATATTTGCGGGCAGGTGACATTTGGCCTGCGTCGGTGTTTTTGCTGTGAAATATGACAAAATATATGGATGCCGACGTATTCCTCTGCGGTATTGATTAAGTGACGGGCCAAGGATTTGTAGTGGTTACCATAAAAGATGTTGCTGAGGTGGCTCAGGTTTCCATCTCAACTGTGTCCCGGGTCTTGAATGGGACAGCCAAGGTTGCGCCAGGAAAAAAAGAAGCGGTGATGAAAGCGGTTGCCGATCTGGGTTACCAGCCCAGCACCGTAGCCCGGGCTCTGGTCGGCCATCGAACGGGTATGATAGGTCTGTTGGTTGGTTGTCTAGCAGACCCTTTCTTTGGCACCCTCATGCAGGGGGTTGAACGACAGGCTTGCGCCTATGGCCTGCAGGTTATTGCCGCGGAAGGCCATCATGATGCCCAGCGGGAAGAGGCTTCTTTGCGCTCTTTGATTGCCAGACGCTGTGACGCTTTGATCATCCATGCTCTTCAGCTTACCGATCAACAGATCAATGATATTATCGGTGATCTTCCGGTGGTGGTGGTCAATCGCCAGGTGGCCGGTATGGAAGACAGGTGTCTCTGGTTTGATAATTTTGAAGCCGGTTACCTGGCAGCCAAGCATCTTTTGAGCTGCGGTCATACCCGGCTCGGCTGGATCGGTCGTGATCAGGATATTGAAGATAACCATGATCGTTTTGCCGGATTCTGTCGGGCAATACGTGAACACGGCATCGCCCGCTCGTCCATCGCTATCAAGGAAGCTCCGGGAACAGCCGCAGGTGGTTATAAGGTTGCCAAAGCCCTGTTTGAGGAGCATCCGGATCTGACCGCGGTGCTGGCCTATAACGATGCCACTGCTGCCGGCTGCCTGCGCGCGCTTCATGAACGAGGTTGCCCGCTGCCACAGACTTGCTCTGTAATGGGGGTGGACGATGTCTATCTGGCTGAGTATCTGCACCCGCCGCTGACCACGATTCACTATCCCATCGAAACCATTGGTCAGACGGCCGTGAAAATGGTGAACAGCTTTTTCACCGATGAGCCGCTGGATATTGGACACTGCTTCAAGCCACACCTGGTTGAGCGGGGCTCTGTCGCCCAGCTCTCATAAAGCACCTTTCTTTCTGGCTGGCCAACCCTGTGCAGGATTTGGCCGGCCCGCCGATTTCCTTCCTGATATCCGCCGTTTGTGGTTTTGCTGGCCTATGCCCGGCATTTCTCCGACACAGGCAGCGGCTGGCGGCAAACAACAGGGCTGGAAGTCAATCTCATGTCGAAAAACAAGGATGTTTCGCAAAGCACGGAAAGCAAGCTCGGGTTTGGCCTGTCCCGTACACTGTTCAGCTGGTTTCTGGCTCTCTCCCTGATACCGCTCATTGCTGTGGGCATCATCGAATACAACAATGCCCGTAAAAATATTATTGAGAACCGCCATGAAGAACTCTCCACCATCAACCTGATGCTGAGCCGGCAGATCGGGGATTATTTTGATGACATTCTGGTTAACCTGCACTTTCGCAGCGGTAAGGCTGTTGAGCTGTTGACCAGTCTGCAGCGGCTCAGGGACGAAAAATATCCCGATGTGCAAGAGATGACGCGAAGCCCGGAGTATTACGAAATCATCGATAAGCAGGGAATCGAGTTTATCGACCTGATGCGATTCTATGATTACTCCGATGTGCTGATAGGCGACGCTGACGGTAATATCGTTTACTCGGTAGGCCGTTATAGTGATTTTGGAGAAAACCTGTTTACAGGCTCCTTGTCGGATACCAAGTTCGCTAAAACGGTCAGGAAGGCAATAGATACCAATGCTCGCCTGTATGCCGACCAGCACCTCTATCCACCGGCTGGTGATGAAAAAATCAGCTTCTTTGTGCTTCCTCTGGTGAATGATCGTGAACAGATCATCGGCTTTATGGCTGCTCAGATCTGGGCAGTTGACGATATCGGCTCCATCCTCAACCGAAGTCTGGATTTAAGTAAACATATTGAAGCCTATGTGATAGGCCAGGATAAGCTCGTTCGTTTCAGCCCCACCGGGGAACACAGTCACGAAGGGGAAATGCTCGATACCAAGCCAGTGAATGAATGGCTGGGGCATCTGACCTCAGATGGGCAGTACGTAGCAGAGTATGAAGACGAAAAGTCTGGTGCTAATGGCGGGAGTCATGATAACAATCAGTATGTAGAGCAGGCTGAGCTGGCTCAGGATAGCTCCTCTCACATCAGGGTTTATCCCTGCGTGGATGGTGACATTGTGATCGGTGTCTCCAGAAATCTGGAAATTGCCGGTACCAGTATGCTGATCCTTACCGAGATGGACTACGACAAGGCCCTTGCACCGGCGATCTGGTTTCGTAATCAGCTGATCCTGATTCTGAGTGTGACCAGTTTACTGGTACTTGTGATCGCAGGGCTGATTACCCGCCGTATCGTCAACCCGATCAGAACAATAACCAGCTGGGTGAATCAGGTAGCATCGGGTAATTATGTTGATGGGGAAGTGATCAACGAACGTAATGAAATCGGTGTGCTTTCCAGAAGCTTCCAGTCGATGACCGAACGACTGCGTAAGGTTAGCTCAGATAATCGCTCCCGCAGCTGGCATCAGGAAGGGCAGGCGCAGCTGAATAATGCGGTGCGTGGTGAGCAGGCTATGGCTGAACTGTGCCGCAATATTATCACTACCATCTGCCGCTATATGGATATCCCCATGGGGGCGATGTATGTCCTGAAAGACGGTCGTCGTTTACAGATGATGGGCAGCTTCTCTTTATCCATGCGTAAAAAGATGGGCAGTGCCTTTGCCTTGGGGGAAGGGCTTCCTGGTCAGGCGGCATTGGAAAAACAGTCCATCACCTTGTTGGTTCCTGAAGATTACTTTGCCATTGAATCCGGTCTTGGCAGCAGTGGGCCGGATCGAGTCTTTGTGATGCCGGTTATCTACGAAGGGGAAGTTCGTGGCGTGCTGGAGTTTGCTCTGCTGGGAGAGCTGGAAGAGTTGCATCAGGAGTTCCTTGAAGCGGCCAAAGAGAGTATCGCCATAGCCATAAACTCAGCTCTGGCTCGGGAAAGGGTGCAGGAACTGCTGGATAAAACCACTCATCAGGCGGAAACCCTGCAGCAACAGCAGGAAGATTTGCGTACAGCCAATGAAGAGCTGGAGCATCAAACCAAGATCCTTAAAGAATCGGAAGAAGAACTGAAAACGCAGTCGGATGAGCTGCAACGGGCTAATGTGGAACTGGAAGAGAAGAGTGAATCTCTGTTTCACCAGAAGGAAGAGATCGAGCTTAAAAACGAAGAGATTGAAAAGGCTCGTGAGGCCATAGAACGTAAGGCGGATGAGCTGGAGCAGGTCAGTAAATACAAATCCGAGTTTCTGGCCAATATGTCCCATGAATTGCGCACGCCGCTCAACAGTATGCTGATATTGGCGCGGATGTTGTCGGATAACGAAGAGGGCAATCTGGATGGCGATCAGGTCGAATCTGCTCAGGTTATCCACAAGGTGGGCCATGATCTGCTGGATCTGATCAACGATATTCTTGATCTCTCGAAGGTCGAGGCCGGCAAGCTGGAAGTGAATATCGAGCCGGTCTCCCTGCAGGATATGCTGGATCAGCTGCGTACACAGTTCACCCCGATAGCCGGTGACAAGAAGCTCGATTTTGAAGTGGTGGCCGCTACTGATACCCAGGTCAATCTTGAAACTGACGGCCAGCGGGTCATGCAGATTATCAAGAATCTGTTGTCTAACGCGTTCAAATTTACCGAGAAGGGTGGGGTTAAGCTGCGGGTCAGCCAGCAGCCACCATCACCGGCGTTTGCTTCCGATGCCTTGCGCCAGCATGGCGCTGTGTGTCTGGCGGTAGAAGACAGTGGTATTGGTATTCCCAGAGACAAGCAGGATGCCATCTTCAGTGCTTTCCAGCAGGCCGATGGTTCGACCAGCCGCAAGTATGGAGGTACTGGTCTGGGGCTTTCCATTGCAAGGGAGATGGCGGTACTGCTGGGCGGGGAGATGATCCTGACCAGCGAGGAAGGTAAGGGCTCAGTCTTTAGCCTGTTACTGCCGGCGAAGCTTTCTACATTCTCTTCTGCGCAGGCTGATGCCATGACCACGGTTACGCATACGGCAGCAAGACCCCAAACATCATCACCAGAAAAGGCCAGTGTCTGTATTCCTGATGATCGGGAAAAGCTGGAGGGCAGTCGTCCGATTCTGATTGTGGAAGATGATGCCGAGTTTGCCCGGGTACTCTATCGACTGGCCACCCATCATGGCTGCAAGGGTGTTGTCGCCTCGACAGGTGCGGATGCTCTGAGTTGCTCAGAACGTTATAACCCTCAGGCCATTATCCTCGATCTTGGGCTTCCGGATATGGATGGCCGGGATATTCTGCAGGCTCTCAAGCAGAATGCCGCCGCGGCTGAGATACCGGTGCATATTATTTCCGGGCGGGATAATGATGGCTCTCTGCTCACACTTGGAGCCTCGGAATATCTAACTAAACCGGTCAGCAGTGAAAAACTCGAAGGTCTGTTCAGTGGCTTTGAGAAAGACAATAGCGGTGGTGTACTTGTCGTCGATCCTGATAGTGAAACGGCAGCCGTCGTGCATGAGGTGCTTAATGATCGCCGCGAAGTGTTCCATGCATCAACAGCCGCAGAAGCCAGGGAAATTATTGGCTCCAACCATATCAGCCACCTGATCCTTGAACTGGCTCTTCCCGATGAGAAGGGCGATGAGTTGCTGGCAGCCCTGAAGTTCGAGCTGGGTGATGCCATGCCTTCGGTCATTATCAACACGTCCGAGGAGATAGACCGGGAGCGTTATAAATCTCTGGGTTCTGTATCCGGCACCATGGTTGTGAAGGGTGAAAACTCCTCGGCCCAGCGTTTGCAGGATGAAGTCGCCATGTTCCTGAACAGTGTGGCCCGACCAGCCAGTAAACGCAGCAAACCAGCAGCCATGCCAAGGAATGGTGATGGTGCGTTGAAGGGGCGCAAGATTCTGCTGGTGGATGATGACCTTCGTAATACCTTCGCGCTCTCCAAGGCTTTGCAGAAATATGAGCTGGATATTGTTCTGGCTGATAACGGGGAGCTGGCTCTTAAACAGCTTGAAGATGAAGGCGACGTTGAGCTGGTATTAATGGACATCATGATGCCGGTCATGGATGGCTATGAAGCCATGAAACGTATACGACAGATGGAGCGTTTCAAGGAGTTGCCGGTTATTGCTCTCACAGCTAAAGCGATGGCTGAAGATCGCGACAAGTGTATCAAGGCTGGCGCATCCGACTATCTCACCAAGCCGGTGGATGTAGAAAAGCTGGTGGCTATGTTGAGGGTCTGGCTGCAGGTTTAGGCTGGGCTAATACAAGAATCACAACCATGACCAGCCCACTGCCTCATCAACCGCAGGATACTGATCAGCTTTTGAAAACCATGGCTGATCAGTACGGCTACGACTTCAGGGATTACGCGCCGGCATCACTGAACCGGCGTATACGACAGCATGTGGAGCAACATCGCTTTCAAAACATCGGCGCACTGAATCAGGCCATAACGGATGATACGCAGGCCTTTGCTAACCTGCTTCGCAGCCTGTCTGTTCCCGTGACGGAGATGTTTCGTGACCCTTTGTTCTTCCATTATCTCCGTGAGCAGATTATTCCCTGGCTGGCGACCTTTCCCTTTATCCGGATCTGGCATGCCGGATGTGCGACCGGTGAGGAAGCCTGGTCCATGGCTATTTTGCTGCAACAGGCTGGCCTGCTGGATCGAACCCAGATCTATGCGACGGATTACAACGAAGAAGCCTTGGCAACCGCGCGCAGCGGTATCTACAGCAGTGGTCTTCTATCTCTATGGGAGCGTAATTATCAGGACAGTGGGTGTACTGGAAAGCTGGCGGACTATTGCCTGCAAAAGTACCGATCGCTACGGATGAGCAGAGAGCTGCAGAAGTCGATTATCTTCGCCAACCACAATCTGGTTACCGACAGCGTGTTTGGAGAGATGCATCTGATCCTGTGTCGCAATGTGCTGATCTACTTCAACCGTCATTTGCAGGATCGGGTCTTGAAGTTGTTCCGAGAAAGCCTTCATGCGGGGGGGCGGCTTTGTCTTGGCCCGAGAGAGAGTATGCGTTTCTCATCGACTGCGGGGGACTTTGACACTCTCCATGACGAGTGGCGGGTGTTTCGGCGCAAGGGTGGAAGCCAGTGAGGGTGATAGCCATAGGGGCTTCGGCCGGAGGCAGTCAGGCATTGGTTAAGCTGCTGGGTGATCTTTCTGCCAGCTATCCGTTGCCGATTCTTTTGGTGAAACACCACTCTGCCCGGGAAGGGCAGGGAACGGGTAAGGATATGGTGAGTTGGCTTGGCAGTCGTATTGCTCTGGATGTCCAGCTGGCTGACGACAAGTGTTTATTAAGCCCGGGCACTGTTTATGTTGCGCCGCCGGACTATCACCTGCTTCTTAATCGTGATGGTTCGTTAAGCCTGTCCCAGGATGAACCGGTTATTCATGCCCGTCCCTCGGTGGATGTTTTGTTTGAGTCGGTCGCCGATGCGGCTGGTTCGCAGGCAACAGGCATTATTCTTACCGGCGCCAGTACGGATGGTGCGGTGGGAGCGCAGGCGATTCGCAGAGGCGATGGTCAGGTGATGATTCAGCATCCTGAAACTGCAGAAGTGCCGGTAATGCCCAAAGCAGCCCTGAAGAAAGGCGACAGCAGCGAAGCCATGGAATTGGAATGTCTGACAGCCCGGCTGTTGGATCTGGCAAGGAAGGAGCCTGGCCAATGAGTGCAGAACAAATTAAGCCCAAGGTATTGATCGTTGATGACAAGCCGGAAAACCTTCTGGCGCTGGGTAAACTGCTCAAGCCGCTGGATATTGAGGTTATTAAGGCCGGATCTGGTGAAGAAGCCTTGTCTCAGGTCTTACGTCATCGTTTTGCGGTTGTGTTGCTGGATGTACAGATGCCAGTAATGGATGGCTTTGAAACGGCCCAGCTCATGCGAGCGAACAAAGCCACCGCCACCATTCCCATTATCTTTGTCACCGCGATCAGTAAGGAAGATAAACATGTGACCATGGGTTATGAGTCGGGTGCCGTTGATTATCTCTACAAGCCCATTAACCCGGATATTCTGCTGGGGAAGGTAAAGGTCTTTCTGCAGCTGGAAGAGCAACGTCTTGAGATGCAGGCCATGACCGAGAACCTGCGCGAGCTGAGTGAAAAAAACCAGCTTCTTCTGGATAGTGCCGGTGAAGGTATTATCGGTCTGACTCCCCAAGGGAATGTTGAGTTTATTAATCCCGCTGCGGTTGAACTGCTGCATGCGGAAGAACAAAAGTTACAGGGAGAGCCGGTATTCCCATGGTTTTATGATCCCGGTGTGGATGACTTTGTGAAAAAGTGGAGTCAGCCCGATGAGCAAGACAACCACAAGGCTATCTATCGTCAGACCAGCCGGATGAAGCGGTTTACCGGAGACAGTAAGCCGGTGGAGTTCAACCTTTCTCCCATGCATAACAAGCAAGGCGAGATTAACGGCGGCGTCCTGGTATTTCGGGATATTACCGAGCGCGTGCAGCTGGAAGAGCATCTGACCCAACTGGCCAAGTATGACAATCTGACCGGACTGGCGAACCGCAGCCTGTTTATGGAGTTTCTGCAAACCTCCCTGGCCCGCAGTGAACGACGGGAGCGCAGTACAGCAGTGCTCTTTCTCGATCTTGATCACTTTAAACAGATCAACGACACCCTGGGGCATGATGTCGGTGATGATCTGCTCTCCAGTGTTGCTGAACGTCTGCATGAGTGTGTCAGGGATGGTGATCTGGTGGCTCGGTTGGGAGGCGATGAGTTTGCCATTGTTCTTGATGATGTCGCCCGCACCGATGATGTAAAGCTGGTGGCCGAGAAGATTGTTGAATCCATCTCTAAACCCCATCAGCTGGCGGGGCGCGATCTGCATGTCAGTACCAGTGTTGGCGTGGCAACCTGGCCGGAGTGTGGGCAAGATCCAACCTCTCTGATCAAGGCAGCGGATACCGCCATGTATGTCACCAAGAAGGCTGGACGACACGGTTATCGCTTCTTTAGTTCGGATATGCAGGCAGAAGGTCAGCGTCGTGCAACTCAGGAACATGCACTGAAAGAAGCCATCCGACATGGCAGCTTCGATATTGTTTATCAGCCCATGGTGGCGCTGGATACCGGCAAGGTAGCGGGTTATGAAGCCCAGCTGCGATGGAAGCATGATGGCAAGGTTCTGCTGCCGGATGAGTTTCTACCGCTGGTGGAATCATTGCGGTTAATGAATGAGCTGGGCAGCTGGACGTTGAATGCCGTCTGTAAAGAGATGTCCCAGTGGCGCGGCAGTGATGAGCAGAGAAAGGACGTAATCTTTTCCGTTAATCTGGCTTTGAGTCAGTGTCGGGATACCGATGTGCAGCAGCTGGTGGAACAAGCTCTGGATAAACATAAGGTACTGCCGGAACAGCTGGAGCTGGCTGTCTCTGAACGTATCGTTGGGGATATGCCGGGTAAATTGATTGCCTCGCTACAGGCACTGCGGGAGAAGGGTGTTCATATTGCACTGGATAACTTTGGCAGTGGGGCTTCGTCGTTAAATTATCTGCGTAAGCTGCCGGTGGATGTGGTGAAGGTTGATCAGCTCTATATCCGGGAAATTGGTCGTGACAAGCGGGTCGAAGGTATTCTGAAAGCCATGACCAGGCTGGCTCACGATATGGGCATCCGAGCCGTTGCTGAAGGTGTTGAGTCACAGGAACAGCTGCAGTTTCTGTGTGAACTGGGCTATGACCGGGCGCAGGGCATGTTAATGGGCCGACCGGAAAGTATTGTGCGTATCGAACAGGATACGTTTGACCTGCCAGCGATGGTGCAGAACAGTACTTACAACGCTCCACCTTCTCTCTCTCCCTGAAAAGAAAAAGGCCGTGGACGAACATCCTGTTCATCCACGGCCTTTGTCAGAAAGCGATCTTAGTTTTTAGACGCTTCACGCTCGCAGGTAATACGAACGATATCCACAACCACCTTGCTGGCGGCTTTCAGAGAATCCACCGGCATGTACTCGTACACAGAATGGAAGTTGTGCGCACCGGTAAAGATATTCGGGCATGGCAGACCGTTCTGGGACAGGATGGAACCGTCGTAGCCACCGCGCATCGGGATGACGTTCGGCTCAATACCGTTGTGACGATAGGCTTCAAAAGCGATATCAATCGGGAAGCTGGCATCGCCCTGCAGGCTGTTGGAAACGTTCTCGTAGGAGTCGACCAGTTTGATAGTCACACTGCCTTCACCCCACAGCAGGGAACAGCTGTCGGACAGCTTCTGCAGGAAGTCCTTGCGGCTCAGGTAACCTGACTTGGTGAAGTCACGGATGTCGAGGTTCAGAATGGTCTGGGCGCTGTTGCCGGACATCTGCTTCACCCAGTAGTAGCCTTCGCGCTCGAAGGTGTACTCTGGCGCTTCACCGCCTGGCAGCATGCTGATGAATTTGTGGGCCATCAGCAGGGAGTTTTTCAACTTGCCCTTGGCAGACATAGGGTGCGCAGACTGGCCTTTAAAGGTCACTACCGCGTGGCCTGCGTTCCAGTTCTCACAAACAAACTCACCGATGCCACAGCAGTCCAGGGTGTAGCCGAAGTCGGCACCAAACTCTTTGGTATCAAAGGCCTTGCTGCCCAGCATGCCTTGCTCTTCATCAGGAACAAAAGCCACTTTAACAGGGCCGTGCTTGATTTCCGGGTTGTTCTTCAGGAACAGGATTGCATCGAGAATAGCGGCGATTGCGGCCTTGTCGTCTGCACCCAGCAGGCTGGTGCCGTCGGTATGGATAATGTCCTGACCGATGTAGTTTTCGATTTCCGGGAATTCGGAAGCACGCAGAATAACTTCCAGCTCTTTATTCAGAACGATATCACCGCCTTCGTAGCGGGTGATTTGTGCGTTGGTATCGGTTTTCAGCTCAGCACTGGTATCCAGGTGACCGAAGAAAGATACGACAGGCACATCGTAATCAACGTTGGCAGGCAGGGTAGCGGTCAGGATGGCATTGTCGCGTACCTTGATATCAACCAGACCCAGCTCTTCCAGCTCACGGGCTACAAAGCGGGCAAGTTCCATCTGGCCTTCAGAGGAAGGAACGATACCAGCCTGGCCTTTGGCGATGTCTGTAGTGGTGTTGATTCGGGTGTAGGCGAGAAAGCGTTCAATAATATCCATTAGCGGATTTCACTAGCCGTGAGATAAAGGGGAAAAGCGATGGTATCAACGGCAAAACCGAAATCTATTGATAAGGGTCACAAGAGCATATCAGTCACTTTTTGGACATTGTTGGCTTTTTAATCAAATGAAAACTGTCGTTGTATTAAAGAGCTATTGATTTTATTGGGCTCGAGCGAAGTGAAATGCTGGAATGCCCTTTGCGAACAAAGTGATTTGCGTGTTTTGCAAATCTCATCATTACATTTTGCATACAAAGCGACTGGATTTTTTTTACTGTTCTTTTTGTAGTCAATGGTCCAGATACCGGCACAAATCAACAAAATGGCTTCAGGGTTTCAGTACATTTCCGATCACGGATTTTTGGATGTTACCTCCCCTTCTGTTGGAGACCCCCCCTGTGACCGGAACCCTAGCTCTAATCGCGGGCATGCTGTGCGTGGCCGGGACCATTTATGGTCTGATTAAACGTTTGGAAACAAGACTTGTGCTGTTCCTGGCTGGTCTTGTTATGTGTACTCTGGCCTTCAACCCAATGGGCGCACTTGATGCCTTCGCGGGTCGAATGGTGACTGCTGGCCTGATTCAGGCAATCTGTTCTGTAATGGGTTTTGCATTCGTTATGCAATACACCAAGTGTGACCAGCAGCTGGTAAACCTGTTTACCGGCATGATGGGTAAACTGGGCATTTTCATCATCCCGGCTTCTACTCTGATCACTTTCGCAATCAACATTCCACTGACTTCTGCTGCTGGCTGTGCGGCTGCAGTAGGTGCGGTTCTGGTTCCTCTGATGATGTCCCGTGGTGTTCATCCTGCAACTGCCGCTGCTGCTGTTGCTCTGGGTACCTACGGTTCTGCGATGTCTCCAGGTAACTCCCACAACCCATTCGTTGCCAACCTGGCCAACATGGAACTGATGGAAGTTATCGCAATCCACGCTCCATACACCGCTATCTCTGGTGTGATCGGTGCGGTTGTGATCACCATCGTTGCTCTGGTAACCAAGACTCATACTGGTTACGTTTACGAAGGCGCTGCTGAAGCAGGTGAAGGCAAGCAGAAGGTCAACCTTCTGATGGCTATCGCTCCAGTATTCCCAATCGTCCTGCTGATCGGTTCCAACAGCGGCTGGTTCGGCGATATCAAGATCGGTGTTGCTCAGGCTATGCTGGTGGGTGCGGTTTACGCAGTAGCGATTACTCGCAGCAACCCTGCTGAAGTGACCAAGAAGTTCTTCGACGGTATGGGTAAGGCATACGGCGACGTTATCGGTATCATCATCGCTGCTGCTGTTTTCGTAGCGGGTATGAAATCCCTGGGCGTTATCGATGCGGCTATCACTTCTCTGATCGCTAACCCTGAAATTGCTGCATTCGGTGGTACTTTTGGTCCTATGCTGCTGGCTATCATCACTGGTTCCGGCGACGCTGCGGCCTTCGCATTCAACGAAGCTGTAACTCCTTTCGCTCCTCAGATGGGTATGGAAATTGCCAACCTGGGTTCTGCGGTACAGCTGTCTGGCGCTATGGGTCGTACCATGTCTCCTCTGTCCGGTGCTCTGATCGTACTGGCAGGTCTGGCCAAGGTCGACACCATGGAAGTTGCCAAGAAGACTGCTCTGCCAATGCTGGCGACTGTTGTCTTCCTGCTGGTGTTCTTCATCTAAACCCGCAGTGGTCTAGATACCAGAATAAAGATCCCCGCCTTGTGCGGGGATTTTTATGGAAGAGAGAAATACAAAAACACCGGCGGCTGCCGGTGTTTTTGTATAAATATTATTACCGTTTTATCAGGCGATCTGACCGCCGACTTCAGCGATATCGCTATCTACTGTCACGGCAGTTTCAGCACAGACACGCAAGCCTTTCACGATAGCTTCCAGCATCATGGATGGACGCTCGCCCTTGATGCTCTGCTCTGGAATCAGAGGGATGTGGATAAAGCCAGCTTTGATATTGGTATCTCTCAGGGCGTGCATCACACCGTAGAACAGGTGGTTGCAGACAAAAGTACCGGCCGTGTTGGAAACAGAAGAGGTTACACCGGCTTCGCCCATAGCTTTAACCATGGCTTTAATCGGCAGAGTCGTGAAGTAAGCCGCAGGGCCGCCTTCAACAACCGGTAAATCGATAGCCTGATTACCTTCGTTATCCGGAATTCGGAAGTCATCAACGTTAATGGCGATACGCTCCGGCATAACACCAATGCGACCAGCTGCCTGACCGACCAGAATAACGATATCCGGCTTAATTTCTTCGACGGCATTTAATACGCAATCAACGGCTTTGCCACGGACAACAGGTACGGTAACCGTGCGAATAACACCCCCCGGAATTTCCAGACCACTCAGTTGTTGGGCTGCTTCAAGGGAAGGATTGATTGCAGCGCCATCGAATGGCTCGAATCCGGTGATAAGAACAGTTTTCATGGAATTCTCAGATATTAAGAACGATACAGGGGATGAAAGCGGGATGCGATTGATCCCGATCTTTATAGGTATGTTCTTACGCTGTGAACATGGGGTAATTGATACGCATCAAGTGAACAGTTAATTGTTTTTTTACTGAATCGCAATAGCTTGTATATGGCTTTTTCAGCACCATAATGTGCCGATTTTGATAGCGTTCTGCGGGTTAATTCAGGAGTACCTGCGTTGGAAAAAAAGCATCTTGTAGGGGCAATTATTTTCCTTACCTACACTCTTTTCTCTATGTCCTGGGTCGCCGGTTCGATAATGACCGAAGACATCATGCGCTCCTATAATATTAACTCTCTGGCTTCGGCAGCCTGGATGACCAACGCCATTACTATTGCCAAGATTCTAGGCAACCTGTTGGCGGCGCGGGTGTTGATCTCTCTGGGGTTAAAGAAGGCAGTGACTTTGGCTTCGGTACTTTTGGCTGCCGGTGGTTTTGCCGCATTCAGCGAGAGCTATCCTGTTTATCTGTTCTTCCGTTTGATGATGGGCTTTGGCGGCGCATTTATTGTTGTTTACTTTAACCCCGTCGTTATTAATTACTTCAAACCTTCTGAGCGTCCACTTGTTAACGGCATTAATGCCAGTGCTTTTAACTTTGGTAATCTGCTGGCCATTCTCAGTACTGGCACGTTGTTGTCGATATTCCATAGCTGGCAGAATGTCTTGATGGTGATTTCTAGCATCAGTTTTATTTTGCTGGTGGCCTGGTGGTTGTTTAGTGATGACTTCAAACAGGCTGCACAATCATCTGATGCAAAAGCCAAAACGGATTACACACTGCGTGATGGTATGAAAGATCCGGTGAACTGGATTCTGCCTATTTGTTATTCGGGCTGGCTGTTCTGCTATCTGTCTATTTTCTCCCTGTTCCCGCTGGTACCGGACTTTGCGGTAGATAGTTCTATTATTGGTTCCATTATTCCGGTGGCAGCGATGATGGGTTCTGTTGTCGGTATTGTTATTGCCAAGCGTTTCCCACGCCGGGTGCTGGTGATTCGTTACAGTGGTCTGGTGATTACCCTGTGTGCGGCACTGATGATCAGCACCGGCAACAGTATGCTGGCCTGCGCAGCAGCGTTTCTGACCGGCTTCTTTATGTTTGTGCCGATTACCAGTCTGATGACGTTGCCTCAGGAGCTGCCGGGCGTTACGGCTGCGCGTGTCACGGTGATCTTCAGTATGTTCTGGTCCATCTCTTACGGAATTGAGACCGTATTAATGTTCCTGGCGGGCGTGCTGGCGGATATGACCGGTAATGTGTTCTACGCAGCGGCCTTTGCTGTGGCTTGCTCCGTAACCTTCTTTATCTCCAGCTTCTTCCTGCCGGAAACCGGTGTGCAGAAGGTGTCAGTAGAGGCAGTGCCTGCCAGGGCATAAAAGCCGCATCTGAGGATTGGGAATGGGCCAGAGGATAGAGATCCTCTGGCCCATTCTTTTATGACGTCTGGATTCGTAAAGCCATGCCGCTAAACAGCTTAACGGCCAGAACCATATCGGACTCATCGATATCGAAATGCGGTTTATGGTGACCCATTCCACCAAGGGAACCATAAGTCATATAGGTGGCTTTGCCGCCCTGCTGCTTAACCCGGTTCATCAGATAGGTGGCATCCTCGCTGCCGACCATCTCGAAGTTATCAACAACCTGGATATATTCAGGAATCTCCAGCGCGACCTGTCGTGCAATATCGGCCAGTTCGTCATCACATTCACAGCTCTCGGCAGAGCCTTGGTAGCTGATGGAAAGCTCACAGTCGTACATCTCTGCCGCAGCTTTCAGGATACGCAGGGTGTTGGCTTCCAGATAATCATTGATCGCAGTGCTGTGACCGCGGGTTTCAATCAAGAGAGTTGCGTCAGAACAGATACCATTGCGCATGGTGCCAGCGGTCACCTTGCCGACATTGGCAACGGAGTAGCCGCCAGCATGGCGGGGGATGGCATGGATATTCAGTATCGCAGTGGATGCCGCCAGCAGGGCATTCTTTCCATCCTGAGGTGCTGCTCCCGCATGGGCGGACTTTCCGGTAAACACGGCATCAAGTTTGGTGGTGGCCAGAATTTCACGGCTTTTTACTGATAAGTAGCCATTGTCACCTTCTTTGGAAGACAGGTGTCCGGCAATCAAATATTGGATGCCTTCCAGCTCGCCTGAGCTGGCCATGGCCTTGCCTCCGCGCACCCCTTCTTCTGCCGGCTGGAAGAATATTTTAACGGGAGCTTTAAGCTGCTCTTCAAAGTGTTTAAGGGTTTTACAAACACCTAGGCCAATAGCGGCATGACCATCATGGCCGCAGGAGTGCATGATGCCCTGATTTTCAGAGGCAAAGCCCTGTGCGGTGGGGAAATGGTCTGAGGCGGTGGATTCTTCAATAGGCAGGGCATCAATATCAAAGCGCAGGGCAATGGTGGGACCGTCACCGCTGCCAATGGTTGCGACGATGCCGGTAAACCCGTCTTTGAAGAGTGGTGCATACTCTGGATCAGCACCTTGCACCAAAGCCCGCTGGTAATTGGCATCCATCTCCTGCTGGGAAGGCAGGCCCATGCGGTCGTCTTCTTTAAAAACTTCCCGCCCGAGCTTGAAGGGAATGCCATCGGCTGCCAGTTGTCTGGCAATCAGTGAGGCGGTTCTGATCTCATGCCAGCCCAGTTCGGGATAGCGATGAAAGTTACGCCGATGGGCGATGACATCCGCCTCGATGCTATCAACAAAAGCATTTACTCGATTTTGCATAATCCTTTCCAGAACGGCTGCATGAATCCATACGAAAAGCCCCCGCACAATGCGAGGGCTTTAAGTCTTAAACGACTGTGACTTAAGCGGCTATAACTTAAGCGACTATGACTTAGTGAGTCAGGTAGTGCTTCAGCACTTCAGACACTTTCACCATGTCGTCAATCGCGATGAACTCTTCAGTGGTGTGAACCTTGGACATACCAGTGGAGATATTCAGGGTGGTCAGACCCTTGGCGTTGAAGTTGTTGGCATCGCTGCCGCCGCCAGTGCCCTTGGTGAATGGCTCGTGGCCCATGGCCTTGAAGGAAGCCATCAGACCGGCAACGTGTGGATGGTCGTCAGCAATAACGAACGCGTCGTATGCACGGGTGGATTCGATTTCAACTTCTGCGCCGAAAGCTTCTGCAGCGGCTTCAAAAGTGGAGATCATGTGAGCAACCTGCGCTTCCAGCTTCTCGGTGTTCAGAGAGCGGGCTTCAGCCACAACAGTCAGTTCTGGCATTACGATGTTGGTAGCCATACCGCCGTTTACGAAACCGATGTTAGCGGTGGTTTCTTCGTCGATACGCAGCAGCTGCATCTTGGTGATCGCTTCAGCAGCAACCTGAGCAGCGCTGATGCCGGCTTCTGGAGTCAGACCAGCGTGAGCAGCCCGGCCTTTGATCTTGGCGGAGATCTTCTGCTGGCCTGGAGCCGCAGTGATGATGGTGCCGATCGGGCCACCAGTGTCCAGAACGATGCCCTTGTCAGACTTGATGTAGGACATGTCGTAAATCTTGGAACCCTTCAGGCCGCCTTCTTCGTGAACGGTGAAAGCCAGCTCGATGGTTTTGTGTTCCAGGTTCTCTTCCTTGATGGTACGAACCGCTTCCATGATGGCAGCGATACCGGACTTGTCGTCACCGCCCAGAATGGTGTTGCCCTTGGAGCGGATGATGCCGTCTTCAATGATTGGCTCGATACCAACGCCAGGAACAACAGTATCCATGTGGCAGCTCAGTACGATGCTGTCATCAATGGTGCCTTCCATACGGGCATAGATGTTGTAACCGTTGGAGAGTTCTTCAGGAACTGGCAGGCTGTGAACGGTAAAGCCCATCATGCCCAGTTGTTCAGTCAGGGTCTCAGCGATGCGCTTTTCGTTACGGGATTCGCTGTCGATCTGGATCAGTTCGAGGAAATGCTCAACCAGACGTTCACTGTTAATTTGGCTCACTGTCGCTCCTTGGCAAGGATCAGTAACTGAGGGGCGGACCGAGGGGATCCATGGTCCGGAAAATGCGATTATAAAGTGTCCGATTTAGGTGCCACAGAAGCCAAAGTGGCTATCTCACGTTTCTTTGATGTAAGCCAAAAGAGGCTATTATCAATTGAAAATGTTGTGCAAATTAACACCGGTCCGGACAGGGTTTTCCGAGCTGTACCGTTTGGTACAGCTCGGAAAATGATTACTTCTGACTAATACGAATAGCCATGCCAGACACCAGTTTTACTGCACTGGCGATGGAGACTTCGTTAAAGTCAAAGCGTGGGTGGTGATGGTTCTCGGCAATCTCGGAACCGAACATCATGTAACCGGCTTTGCCGCCCTGCTTCTGCACCTTACTCATCAGGAAGGTGGCATCTTCACTGCCGTTGAAGTTCGGGTCTTCACTGATTTCGGTGTATTCCGTAATCTCGGCCGCGACTTCACGGGCAACATCAGCAACTTCGGAGTCGGAGTCACCGCTGGCTGCAGAACCTTCAAAGGTGATGTCCACTTCACAGTCGTACATATCGGCGGCAGCCTTGAGAATGCGCTGGGCCTTCTCTTCCATGTACTCGTTGATCGCACTGTCGTAACCGCGGGTTTCGATCAGCAGGGTAGCATCGGCACAGATACCGTTACGCATGGTACCGGCATTCATCTTGCCTACGTTGATCTGGGAGAAACCACCGGCATGGCGAGGAATTGCGTGCAGGTTCAGTACCGCAGTAGCAGCCGCGAGCAGAGCGTTCTTACCATCCTGTGGTGCAGCACCGGCGTGAGCTGACTTACCCTTGAATACGGCGTCCAGCTTGGAAGTGGCCAGGAAACCATCGGTGCTGACGATCAGAGTGTTGCTGCTCTTGGCCTTGAAGGCGATGTGGCCGGTCAGCAGGTAATCAATGTTATCCAGCTCACCGGAGTTGGACATGGCCTTGGCACCACGCACGCCTTCTTCTGCCGGCTGGAAGAAGATCTTCACCGGAGCTTTCAGCTCGCTCTCAAAATGCTTGAGGGTTTTGCAGACACCCAGACCGATAGCCGCGTGACCATCGTGACCACAGGAGTGCATAACACCGTCGTTTACAGAGCGGAAACCGCCAGCCTGAGGTACGTGATCCGCTTCATCGGATTCCATAATAGGCAGCGCGTCGATATCAAAACGCAGAGCCACGGCCGGGCCAGAGCCTTCACCGATAGTGGCAACAATACCGGTGAAACCATCTTTCAGCAGTGGTGCATATTCAGGATCGGCACCCTGTTCCAGCGCGCGCTGGTAGTTCTCATCCATTTCTGCCTGGCTAGGCAGACCCATACGGTCTTCAACCTTGAAGACCTCTTTGCCTAGTTTAAAAGCGATGTTGTTGCGTGCCAGTTCGGCAGCAATCAGGGATGCGGTACGAATCTCGTGCCAGCCCAGCTCAGGATACTGGTGGAAGTCGCGGCGCAGGGTAATCAGCTGATCTTCGAGGGTGCTGACGTAAGCATTAATATCGGATTGCATGGTCTTGGTTCCTTGGCTTATTCAGCGAGTCGCTCGATGGCGCGGGTCAGAATCTGAGAGGCATTCCAGATATCCTGGAACGGGGTGAACTCTTCAGGGTTGTGGCTGATACCATTGTTGGATGGCACAAAGATCATCGCAGTTGGCATGATCTTGGCCATGTACATGGCATCGTGGCCAGCACCGCTCAGCATGGAGCGATGGGTGATGTTTTCATCGATGCAGGCATCGGTCAGAACGCCGGCAATATCACGGTCCAGCTGAACCGGCTTCTCGGCAGACAGTGGAGTGACTTTGACGTCTACACCCTGAATGCTTTCAACGTGCGCCAGCAGGCCATCAACTACGCGCTGGATGCTCTCTTCCTGAACGCCGCGGATATCCACGCTCATGGTGACCAGACCAGGAATAACGTTCATGCTGTTCGGGGTTACGTCCAGCTGGCCAACAGTACCCACAGTGCCATGGCTTGCTTCGCTGGAAGCCAGAGCGTTCAGAGTGGTGACGATGGACGCGGCAGATACCAGCGCATCGTGACGCAGGCCCATCGGAGTTGCGCCGGAGTGGTCGGCAACGCCGTTCAGCTGAATACGGAAACGGGTAGGAGCAGCAATACCGGTCACAACACCGATGCTGATCTTCTCTTCTTCCAGTACACGACCCTGCTCGATATGGCACTCGAGGAAGGCTTTGTACTGGGAAGGATCAATACGGGCTTCGTCCAGACGATCCGGGCCGAAACCATTATCTGCCAGTGCATCAAAAACAGTTTTGCCTTCCGCATCCGGGCTTTGCTTCCACTTTTCCAGATCGGCAAAGCCGGTCATCAGCTTGCTGGCCATACAGGAGTGGCCGAAGCGGCTGGATTCTTCGGCACGGAAAGCGATCAGCTCAACCGGATGGCGCAGGCCTTTGTCTTTCAGGGTGATCAGGGTTTGCAGGCCGGCGAGAACACCAATGGTGCCGTCGTACTTACCACCATTAGGAACGGTGTCCAGGTGGGAACCGGTAGCGATGGCCGGAGCCTGCGGATCGGTACCTTCAATACGGGCAAAGAGGTTGCCGAAGGCATCAGTGCGGTGAGAGATATTCTCGGCATCGAGAATGGATTTTACGTAGTCGTAGGCTTGCTGTTCCAGATTGGTAAACGCGAGGCGCTGCATACCGGTAGCAGTTTCACCGATACGACCAAGATCCTGGAAAATTGCCTCAAGTCTGGAGGGGGATAAACCGGGCATTTTCTCTACTCTCAAAACAAAAAATATAGTGCTGCGAGAGAAAGGGAATCTTGATGTGGGTCACCCGAAACGTATGGTTTACCAATGATTTATAAAGTGTTTACAAAATGACCTGAAACTGTTGTTTAGACAGGTTTTCTGCAGAGGTGTTGGCAAATATAAATAACTGAAAAATGACTATTGATCTGCATCATTTTTGAGCCATTAGTAAGTCTGTATCTTTAGCCGCCCTCTCGCCGAGAGGCCTGCACTTTCTCTTCTTTACTCTTTATTGGATGGAGTCTCTATGCCCGTTGTTCAGGCCAGGGATGTTGCCCGCCTGTTGGTTGATATTGGCGTTTTGCTGTTACGTTCCGGGGCGCATACCGAGCGCACAATTCGTAACCTCAAACGCTTTGCTGCATCGTTTGGTTATCAGACAGAAATCTTTGTCGCTTTCTCTGGCGTAACCATTACCGTGCAGAACGAGGAAGGTGAAGAGTATACGACTCTGTTCGGGCGGGTTGAGAACCACGGTGTGCATCTGGCGACAGTGGCAGCCATCAGCCAGTTAAGCTGGCGGGTAGCGGATGAACCATGCGCCATTTCCGAGCTGCGTTCGGAAATTCGCCGTATCAAGGCTTTACCTCATTACCCCAAGTGGCTGATTGTGCTGATGATTGGCATCAGTTGCGGTGCTCTGGCTCGTATTGCCGGTGCTGACTGGCCGGTCGTGGGACTTACAGCTCTGGCTTCTTCAATCGCTTTGCTGGTACGCATGAAACTCCAGCAATGGCGGGTTAACAATCTGTTGGTGGTTCTGGCTTCGGCCATGGTGGCCAGTATGGTGGGCAGCACGGCACATATACTGGAACTGGGTTCGACCAGCGGTCTGGCGACAGCGGCTTCGGTACTGTTTCTGATTCCCGGTGTGCCATTAATTAATGCGGTGATTGATATGATCAACGGCCATATGACCACAGGAATAGGCCGTGGCGCGATGGGGTTGGCGATCTCTTTCTCACTGGCCGGTGGAATGCTGATTGGCATGCAGATGATGGGAGCCCCGGCACTGTGATTACTGATGCAACTTATATGCTGGAGCTGTTTGAACCTGTTGTTATGGCGGGTATTGTTTCGGCTGGCTTTGGTATTTTGTTCAGTCTGCCGATGCGTACTCTGTTGGCGACCGTCTTGCTGGGCGCAGTGGGGGTCTTTGTCCGCATTAGCCTGATCAATCTGGGCTGGAGCATTATTGGCGGCTCGTTTATGGCTGCGTGCACCATTGGCTTGCTGAGTATGTTTCTGTCATGGCGTTTTCATGCGCCCTGCGTGGTGTTTTCCATGCCGGCGGTGATTCCTCTGGTGCCAGGGGTTTTTGCCTACCGAACCATGCTGGGTATTCTGGCCTTTACCGAGAAAGGGGCTCTGGATATGCAGCTGATGACAAGCATTTCCAGTAACGGTTTGAATACAGCGTTTATGTTCCTGTGTCTGGCTGTGGGAGTGTCTCTGCCCAACCTGTTGTTGCGGGGTTCCAGTATTCGTAGTGTTCTGGGGCTGTATCGTTTGCGGTCTGATCAGAACAATAATCAGAACTAAAGGCTGTTCAGGTCCTTCAGCAGGGCATTGGCGTGTTTAATAATGCCCTGCTTTTCAGCGTTCTCTCTTTTATCCCAGCCTTTAAACAGCATTGAGATGCGGGGATTGTTCTCCAGCCGTTTGCGGTGTCGGTTCATAAAGTGCCAGTACAGACTGTTAAAAGGACAGGCGGTTTCGCCGGTTTTGAGTTTGACGTTGTACTGACAGCCTGAGCAGTAGTCACTCATCTTCTGGATATAGTTGCCACTGGCCGTATAAGGCTTGGAGGCAATCAGCCCGCCATCGGCAAACTGACTCATTCCCCGGGTATTGGGCATCTCCACCCATTCGATGGCATCGATATAAATGCCCAGATACCACTCATCGACCTGTTCCGGAGCAATGCCGGTCAGCAGACAGAAATTCCCAGTAACCATAAGTCGCTGAATGTGGTGGGCATAGGCGTATTCAAGAGACTGATCGATGGCCTGCTTCATACAGTTCATTCGAGTGTTGCCGTCCCAAAAAAAGGCAGGCAGTTTGTTGCTGGCTTTGAGTTCGTTCTTGTTGGCATAGTCCGGCATATTAGCCCAGTACATTCCCCGCATATATTCCCGCCAGCCCAGAATCTGACGAACAAACCCTTCTATCTGCGCCAGTGAAATATCTTTGGGGTTGTCCTGCCAGGCCTTGATGGCTTTGTTGATCACATCTCCAGGAGAGAGCATTTTGCTGTTCATGGCAAAGGACAGACGGGAGTGATAAAGGCTCCAGCTGTGAGGGCTGTTTGCGGTCATGGCATCCTGATAGGTACCAAACTGGCTCAGGCAATAATCGCAAAAGAACTTCAGCAGCTTAAGGGATTGCTGGCGGGTGGTAGGCCAGAGCAATGTGTCGGAACATTGACCAATGGTTTTTACCTTGTGTTTCTTGATGCGGTCGAGAATGGGACGAATATCGTTCTTAAAAATCAGCGGTTGAGGAATGTTCCTAAGCTCGGATGCAGGAATCTTTTTGCGGTTCTCGGTATCAAAGTTCCAGCGATTGCCAACCGGCTCATCGCCTTCCATAAGAATATTGAAGCGCTTACGCATTTTCCGATAAAAGCTCTCCATACGGATCGCTTTATTTGCCGGAAACAGCTTGCTGATCTCCTCCTCTGGCACAAGAAAGTGCTCAGTTTCGTAAGCTGTTATTTCCACCTTGCCTAAAGATAGAGCTTTCAGCTGTTTGCGCAGGCGATACTCATCAGGCAGCTGATACTCAAAATGTGCAACCTTGTGCTTTTTGCAGAGTTGCGCGAGCAGGTCAGGCAGATCTTGATAATCCGAGGTTTGATCCAGTGTGAGATGAATAACCTGATGTCCGGCTTTCTGCAGCGCTGTGGCAAAGTTATCCATAGCCTGAAAGAACGCCGCAACTTTCTGAACATGATGGCGGACATAGTCGGTTTCCTGCCGCAGCTCAGCAATGAGGTAGAGGCAGTTTTTATCTTTCTTCTTAAACCAGCTGTGGGACGCATTGAGCTGGTCGCCCAGTATCAGGCGTAGAGTCTGATAACCAGCCATTCCTTTTATCTGCCTGTTTTATTCATTATTAATGCAGATTAATCCGGCATGGCAGAGTTGTCATGCCGGGTTCGAAGTGGAGTGTTCGTGGCTTGGTGTTAGTGCGTCAGATAATGCTTCAGCGCTTCAGTAATCTTTTCCATATCACTGATCGCAATAAACTCATCAACGGTGTGAACCTTGGACATACCGGTCGACAGGTTAACAGTCACCAGACCTTTCTCGTTGAAGTTGTTGGCATCGCTGCCGCCGCCAGTGCTCTTCAGTTCTGGCTGCATGTCCAGAGCCTTGAAGGTTTCCATCACTTCCAGTACGTGCGGGTGGCCATCGGCAATCACAAACGCGTTATAGGCGCGGCTGGTTTCGATAACGATCTCGGCACCATGCTGTGCGCCGGCTTCTTCAAAGGTTTTCACCATATGTTCAACCTGAGCCGCCAGCTTATCGTCGTTCAGGGAACGGGCTTCGGCTTCCAGAGTCATTTCCGGCATCACGATATTGGTGGCCATACCGCCTTTCACCACACCAATATTGGCGGTGGTTTCTGCATCAATACGCAGCAGGTTCATATTGTTTACAGCATCGGCTGCAACCTGAATGGCACTGATACCCTGCTCAGGCGCCAGACCGGCGTGAGCTGCGCGGCCTTTGATGGTGCAGTGGATGGACTGCTGGCCCGGGGCGGAAGTGATAATGGTGCCGATAGGGCCGCCGGAATCCAGAACGATCGCTTTGTTGGAGGTGATGCAGGACATATCGTAATGCTTTGAGCCCAGCAGACCGCCTTCTTCATAAACGGTAAAGGCCAGCTCGATGGTCTTGTGCTCAAGGTTCTCTTCCTTGATGCAGCGCACCGCTTCCATAATCGCAGCGATACCGGATTTGTCGTCACCACCCAGGATGGTATTGCCTTTGGAACGGATGATGCCGTCTTCAATCACAGGCTCAATACCGATGCCCGGAGTCACGGTATCCATATGGCAGCTCAGTACAACGCTGTCGTCCAGCTGGCCTTCCAGGCGTGCGTAGATATTGAAACCGTTGGTGATCTCTGCGGATACCGGCAGCTTCTGAACGGAGAAGCCCATCATGCCGAGCTGCTCAGCTAGAGTCTCGGCAATACGCTTTTCATTGCCGCTCTCACTGTCGATTTTTACCAGTTCGATAAAGTGTTGTACCAGACGATCACTGTTGATTTGAGCCACTGCGTATCCTTGGTTGGTGCACAAAAAAATGACCCGGTGATTATAAGGAGGACGGTTGGTGCGCCCCATAAAGACAGGTACGGATACAAGGAAGGTGAGTTATCTGATTGGCCGCAGGGCGATGCGTTTTATAGCCTGGAGAGTGGGGGATTACGGATGGTTGCTGGAGGAACCGGATCAGCCCTTGAGCTGATCCGGTTTGCGGAAAGATTTAGATTTCCGGAGTCCAGGTTACGGAAGCCATTACGCCACGGGATGGTTCGTTGTAGCCAAGAACGGTTTCATACTTCTTGTTCAGCAGGTTAGTCAGCTTAACTTCAGTCTTGATCGTCTTGGTTGCCTGCCATGCACCGCGCAGGTCAACAACAGCAAAGCCGTCAATGCGTTCCTTATTAGCAGCATCATCATAGGAATGACTTTGTGCTCTCAGGCTACCGCCGAGGGTAAATTGCGCAATCTTCTTGTCGATATCGACGTTGAGATTCTGCTTGGCACGACGATACAGAACATTGTCAGTTTTCTTATCTTTAGGGTCGAGCAGAGTCAGGTTTGCAGCAACAGTCCAGTCGTTAAGTGCTGCGCTGATTGCCATTTCAACACCACGGATACGGGCAGAGTCCACATTCATTGGCTGGGACAGAGTCGAGCCCGGCTTTTTCGCCCAGGCAATCATATCGTCGATATCATTCTGGAAGGCGGCAACAGACCACTGACCCAGACTGTATTTGCCGCGCAGTTCCAACTCCGCATTTTTGGAAGTTTCCGGTTTTACATCCGGGTTACCACTGCCTGGCCAGTAAAGGTCATTAAAGGTCGGAGCACGGAATGCAGTACCGTAACTGGCAATAAGGCGCATATCAGCCGGGAGATTGTAGCCATAGGCAATGTTGCCGGTGGTCTTGTCACCGTAATCTTCATTTTTGTCACGACGAACAGCCAACTGCAGATCACTGCTGGAGAAGGTGGTCAGACTTTGCAGGAAGACTGCTTTATTGGTGCGGGAGGTTGCGGTGTAATTCTTGGCACTGTCGATCTCATCTTTGGAGTAGTCGAAGCCTGCTGTCAGCAAGGTATCCTCGGTCACAGAGATATCGTTCTGCCAGGTAGCCAGATGACGAGTGGTTTTATAGGTGCTCGGGTAATCCGTCTGCAGGGTTTCACTTTCATCAATAGTGCGGGACAGGCTCAGGCTGCTCTGCCAGATATCGTTAACATCGTAGCTGCCTTTGGCCGCAAGGGTTTGAACCTTGAAGTTGTAGTGAGGATCGAAGCCCGCTTTGTTGACGTCATATTCCGTTTTGCCTTCACCCTGATAAAAGCTCACACCGGCGTTCAGTTTTTGTGAGAACTTGTGGTCCAGCTTCAGGCTGACCGTAGTGTTGTCGTAAGCATCACGGTCATCGTTGTCTTTTGGGGTGTCGTTGGTGCGGTCGTAGCCATCAGTGATAAAGCGTGAAACACCAATGTGGTAGCTGGTGGTTTCGTTACCCGCACCGAAGTTGGCATTCAAAATACGAGTCTTGTCGCTACCATACCCGGCCTGCACGGACATGTGCTGGGCGCCTTTGCCTTTGCGGGTAATGATATTAACAACGCCACCGATCGCATCGGCGCCGTAAAGGCTCGCTTTAGGACCACGAACTACTTCGATACGCTCAATCTGATCCGGGTTCAGGTACTGAAGGGCAGGGGAGCCATTGGTTGCACTGCCAATACGCTGACCATCCATCAGTACAATAGACTGGGATGGTGAGGTGCCACGAATCAGCATGTCAGTATTGGAGCCGGGGCCGCCATTGGAACGGATCTGAACGCCAGGCAGTTTCGCCAGCAACTCAGGCACACTCTGAGCCTGAGACTGTTCAATATCCTTGCGAGTAATCACAGAAACCGAAGCCAGAGTCTGGTCAACAGTCTGTGCAGTACGGGCTGCGGTAACAACCACTTCGTCCATCTTGTAGACGTTATCTGTCGCGTGAGCGGAAACCGCTACCGCCAATGGCAGCAGGGTAATGGAAAACTTTTTAAGGTACATATGTGTCCGTCTGGTGTCGTGTGTGATTGCGACTAACGGGCAGGGGAAGGGGCGGTCAGACCTTCTTTCTTATCGAAGCAAGTCATCCCGGAAACCATGGTTATCCCGCCTGGCCACCGTTGGCATTTAAAGGCAGGTCTCCTGGCTCCAGGTTAAGCATCTCTACCTTCCTTCCCGGTTTCCCAGTGGATGACTCCGGCGTGTGTGTACCGGATAGATAGAGACTGGCCTGTTACAGTTGCGGGTACAGCTCAGGTCTTACACCTGATTCCCTCTTGCCGCTTCACAGAATAGTGCCAATTGGCAAAGTGAAGCAGACACCTTTAGCTGAGGAGGAATGTAAGGGAAGAATGATAGGCAAGTATATAAATTGTTTATGCGTCTATCCGTGTTGTGTGTAGGTGTTTTGCGCATGGTTGGTGGGTTGAAAAAAGCCCGCCCATTCATTTCTGAACAGGCGGGCTCTGTTGTGCTCAAGACGGGGAGTTAGCTGGTAAAGCTGGTCTCGATTTTGTGCTGAATCATCAGATCGCGGGCGGCAGGGGTGATCAGTGCGCCCCGACGAATAGTGATGGTGCAGGCGCCGCCGTGCAGAACCTTGCGGATATCGGCTTCGGAGATCAGCTTCTGGCCGCTGAAGTCGGCACCACCGTCAACAGTCTCCGCAGCTTGTGGCGCAGTCTGCTGGGCAGATGCAGGTGCTACAACAGTTGGCTCAGCCTTCGCAGTCTTGGTCAGGCTGGCACCCAGAATGGTGTTCAAACGGTTGCCTGCTGCCTTGTTCACCAGAATCTGGTGAGTACGCTCGGCAACCAGTGCGCCGGCTTCGATGGGTGGAATGCCGCCGTAGTAGATGTTGTTAACGACAGTGTCCTCAAAACCGATGGTGCTGTCGCCGGAGTATTCCACAGCCTTGCTACGGGTCTCTTCATCGTTGATGTTGTACACCATATAGGCGGACATGGAACGGGAAGAGCGGGCGTCGCCCCCTGGGCGTTCACCCAGCAGCATGATCACGACTTTGGCATTGATGGCTTCGGCAATGGATTCAGACAGCTTCACCCGGCCGTGTGGCACAACAATGGTCTGACCCAGAGTGTAACCACGGGCACGCAGACCATCTTCCAGAACCGGCAGCATATCCGGCACGCTGTGGTGAACCGCTTCTGCGGACAGACCATCGGTGACTACGATCTGGATATCCCTATTCTCGTGGGAGAGCTTGGCCAGACTTTCCGCGTTCAGGCGGGCACCCATATCCGGAGCGTTGTGGTGCTCTTCAATACAACCCGCTTCGGAATCCAGACGACGGAAGTTCAGTGCTGCAAACTCATCCATACGAATGGTGGAGCGAGCAGCTTCACGGGCGATAGCAATGTTGCTGCGCAGTTCACGGGCTACGGAGTTTTTCATCCGTGGGCCGGCAGTCGGTACACGCTTAACGGTCTTGTCAGTGTTGCTGAAGCCATAGTTCTGCGGCACGGATTCCATAAGTGCCTGGAACTCTTCGTCAGACTTACAGAACATGCGCGGGTTACCCCAGTTCTCACCGCGGGTGATGTTGCCTTCTTCATCTTCCTTGAAGATGCCTTTGGCCAGACACCACTGGTAGTGCTCTGGAGTGGTGCGGTAGTTGTAGATTTCCCGCATGGTCTGGTCATCGTGACCGCTGGTATCGAAGTACGCCAGCATACGGTCGGCACCCAGATAGACGTCCATGTAGTAGTTCGCGCCGGATGCAGACAGCAGGGAGGTTGCCATCTGCTGGCCTTCCATGGTGATGTCGGCATGCAGGGTGTAGCAAGGTGCCATACCCATAGGCAGGCCGATCAGCTTGCCCATGAAGTGATCCTGTAGGGAGGAGTAGATGCACTCGTGGTTGGTGGCGTGGGTTTCCGGGCCGATAAAGCCGGTCACGTTGTTCACCATGCAAGGATCGTAACGACGACACAAGCCGTAGGTCAGTGCCTCGGTGGTCGCCATATCAATGCCGTTGTGCTTGTTGTAGCTGAACTCAGAGCCCTGACCGGTCTCGAAGTAAATCTGGTGTACACCGCCGTCTTTCAGCAGTGGGCCTTTGGCAGCCATTGTGCGGCAGGCTTCGTCCAGCAGATCAACGGTAACGTCAAACT
The DNA here is from genome assembly GCF_900174585.1 of Parendozoicomonas haliclonae. Lineage (GTDB taxonomy): Bacteria > Pseudomonadota > Gammaproteobacteria > Pseudomonadales > Endozoicomonadaceae > Sansalvadorimonas > Sansalvadorimonas haliclonae. The sequence continues at coordinate 298,639 of NZ_FWPT01000006.1, forward strand.
CTTCAACCAGCGTCGCATCGGTACCGGCCAGAGACTGGAAGATCATCTCAACCGGCGCGCCATTCTCCAGACACTGAAGCTGGGTCTTGATATGGGAGAGTACACAGATCTGGGTTGGAACACCGTGCTCACGACGGACCTTGTCAAACAGGTGCAGACAGGAAGAGATATTCTCAACAGTATCTTCTGCCGGGTTCAGACCAAACATCAGGTCACCGCTGCCCATGGACATACCGATGTACAGCTGGGCGGTAATCGCAGTCAGGTCATCGGTCGGATGGTTAGGCTGAATACGGGAACTCAGGGTGTTTGGCATACCAATGCTGGTACGGGCCTTGGTCGGACGACGAATCTTGCGGGTAGCAAAGATCATGTCGTGTACGTCCATGATCTTGGCAACGGCAGAGACCATCACGCCGGTCATACCGAAGCCGATACGGCGTACTTCCTGCGCATCTGCTTCCAGCAGGTGATCTTTCAGTTCGCCGATGGTCATGGCTGAGATCTCGTTAAAGATCGCCATGTCGATATCGTAGTTAACCCGCATAACGGAATCGACCTGACCCTTGTTATCGGTCAGTGGACGATCATAAAGATGTTGCAGGGTCATATCGGAGAGAATCGCGCGGGCGGCTTCGCGCTCAACTTCATCCCTGGCTGCCAGTCCGGCATTGCGATCACCGGACTTCTCCAGGTCGGCTGCGCCCAGCAGGGCTTTCAGACCGGTGAAGCTGTATTCCCGGTCCAGCATGGTGATGGTGTAGGTTTCATCAGCCTTTGGTGCAGGGACAAAGATTTGATCTAACGGGGTTAATTTTGCGCCCACAGATATCTCTCCATGTGAATAAACACGGTTGTGCAAAGGTAAAATTTGAAGCTCTACTGCATGCCGTAGAACGACACCGGAATAATGTGATGCTGCGGTGCACCAACGTTCACGAATGAGGCTGTGCGATCCGGAACTTCATCAATAACTGTCAGGTTGAGCGGAAGGTTGCGCCAGCGGCTCACATAGTTGCCGATCGCTTTGCCGTAATCATTGGGAACCAGCAGAGCCAGTGGCAGACTGGCCGGGAAAGCGGTGTCTTCCAGCACGGATGCCATACGATCCCCAAAGGCTTTGATATCACTCAGTTCCGGCGCCTTGGCTTCTTCCAGTGGCAGAATCTGCAGACAGGCGCCCCGGGAGCTTTTACGTGCCAGCTCCAGGGCATCCATCATCTGTTGTGCGCAAGCCAGGATCGGCAGTCGGGAAACAATCGGCAAATCCTGCAGCGGTAGATCGTCTGCATTGGTCAGGTAAAGGGTGGTGCCTGAGATTTCCGTGCTGTGCAGGGTCAGTCCGTACACTGTCGCACGACCACGATTGTCTGGTGTGTGGGTACGCAGGTTTTGAGAGAGTAAAGGATGTGCCGCAATGCGTTTACTCAGATCAATACCCAGATCACCAAAGAAGGTAGTGGAAGGCCATGGTTCACCAATGGCATGTTTGTAAAGCAGTTCGCCTACACCGCCGGAATAGGTGATAACCGGGTTGCTGTGACCTTTCAGATCAAAGCGCACCTGTTCATGCATCTGGCCGACAGGTGTGTTAAAGAGGCGGTAATCTCCGGTGACTGTGGCGACAAGCCCGGCAATATAAAAATCGAGAATCTGATCAAGCGTTGGTTGGGAAAGGGTATCCCCGGCTTTGATTGGAAGATTCAGAGCCTTAACGATCTCCTGGCCGAAGCTGGAAACCTCAATCAGTTCGTAAGTGCCCGGTTTGAACTTGAAGTGGCGGGCGCCAATAAAACTACAGCCAGTTGATATCACCTGACCATTAATACCGAGGGCCGGGTTGGTTGTGCCGCCGCCAATATCGAGGTTAATAATGGAGTCGTTTTTATGGAAGCGGGAAAGAACCGAAGTGCCGCCCATAAAGGCCAGCCAGGATTCCAATGATGGATCATCGGCTGTCGCAACAATAATGTCGCCAAACTTTGAACGGACATGGGAGGCAATAATCTCCGCATTATCATTACGGGCTGCCATGCCGGTAATCATCACACCGCCGGAAAACAGTTGTTCCGGGCGGAATCCACATTCATCCAGCCAGTTGCCCAGCAGCTTATCAATAGCCTGTTCCTGGATACGGCCATTGCTGTAAGGGGTAAAGACTGGTTCAGCCCGGTAAAGAATGTCCGGGTTGCTGAAACCCATGCGACCGGTTGTACAGTTCAGGCCGATCTTGGCCTTGGCCACCATGGCACTGGACGTCGTAGTGCCAAAATCAAGACCAATCATCAGGATGTCGTCCTGATGGAGTCTATCGATAGGGGAAGATGGTGATGACATGGACTCGTTCAGCCAGGTAATAACTAACCGCGAAGCAACTAGATGACCATGGTCAATGATCGCGGGACGAACACATTGATCTAGGGCCTGTTGTGATTTGGTGATCGGGCTCAGCTTTCCCGAGAGTTTTCAGGGCTAGGCGTAGCGATGCAGGAATACTGGTGGTCTTTCAAATCGCTACAACGACGCCATGGGAGCTCTCGGGAAAGCCCTTCGGGTGGAACGGAAAGCCACCCCTCGCTGCGTCAGGCTTGCTCAATGTAGGGCAACTACAATTTTCACAAGCCTTTCTAACGATGAATGGCTTTCCGTTTCACTGAGCCGCATCAGCAAATCACAACAGGCCCTAAGCGATGTTATGCCTCCCCTATTTATTGGACTTGATTTGCGTCATTGGTTGATTCCCGTGAAATCACGTTCGGTTGTGTTTGCTTGATGTAAGTCATAAACGAATAGGCGCTGGTAGCAGCCTCTATCTTATTGAATATCGGTGTTTTTTATTGATTTTGATCAGGCGGGGAGAATTTGATTTACGTCAATAACCGGCCGATGGTCGCCTCTGATGTATATCAAATCCGACGACGAACCTTTCCTTTAATCTTGGCAGCCAAATTTATTATCTCACCTCCCGCTTTTTTTAACCTGCGGTTTCAGTTGCGGAAGAGGTGTTTCCCTCAACAGGCAAAGGCTGTCTCATGCTTCTGAAAACCAAGCTGTATGGAAAGGTTTACTCCTTTTCCAGCATCAAGGAAGTGCTCGCCAAGGCCAACGAAAAGCGTTCTGGCGACGTTCTGGCGGGTGTAGCCGCTGAATCTATCACCGAAATGGTGGCTGCCAAGGATGTTCTTTCCCGGCTGACGGTTGCTGATCTGCGTAACAACCCGGTTGTTGCTTACGAAGAAGACGAAGTTACCCGTATCATCCAGGACGATATCAACGAGCGTATCTACGACGAGATCAAGAACTGGTCTATCGCAGAACTGCGTGAGTGGATTCTGGATTACTTCACCACTGGTGAAATGATCCTGCGCAAGAGCCGCGGTCTGACTTCTGAAGTTATCGCTGCTGTTGCCAAGCTGATGACTAACGCCGACCTGATCTACGCAGCCAACAAGATCGAGGTTCTGGCCACCTGTAACACCACCATCGGCCGTCGTGGCACTCTGTCTGCTCGTCTGCAGCCAAACCACACCACTGATGATGTGAACGGTATCCGTATCTCCACTCTGGAAGGTCTGTCCTACGGTATGGGTGACGCGGTACTGGGTCTGAACCCAGTAGACGACACCACCGACAGCATCTACCGCTGTCTGCACCAGTTTGAAGAGATCAAGCAGCGCTGGGAAATCCCAACCCAGAACTGTGTACTGGCACACGTACTGTCCCAGATGGAAGCGGTTGAGCGTGGCGCTCCAGCTGACATGATCTTCCAGTCTATCGCTGGTTCCCAGAAAGGTAACGAAGCGTTCGGTTTCAACGCCGGCCACCTGGCTGAAGCTCAGGACATGATGCTGAAGCAGGGTACCTGTACTGGTCCTAACGTTATGTACTTCGAGACTGGTCAGGGTTCTGAACTGTCTTCCGAAGCGCACCACGGCGCTGACCAGGTGACCATGGAAGCCCGTTGCTACGGTTTCGCCCGTCGCTACAAGCCGTTCCTGGTTAACACCGTAGTTGGCTTTATCGGTCCTGAGTACCTGTACGACGGTAAGCAGGTTATTCGCGCCGGTCTGGAAGATCACTTCATGGGTAAGCTGCACGGCCTGCCAATGGGTGTTGACGCCTGTTACACCAACCACATGAAGACTGACCAGAACGACAACGAGTCTCTGATGACTCTGCTGACCGCTGCTGGCTGTACCTACTTCATGGGTATCCCGTCTGGTGACGACATCATGCTGATGTATCAGACCTCCGGCTTCCACGACGTTGCCACTATGCGTGACATCTTCGACAAGCGCCCAATTCGTGAATTCGAACTGTGGTGTGAGCGCATGGGCATTATGGAAAACGGCCGTCTGACCCCGCGTGCGGGTGATGCGTCCATCTTCCTGAAGTAAGGAGCAGGCTGGAATGATTTCTGAAAACGAACTGAAAGACCTGATTGGCAAAGTCCTGCAGGAAATCGGTACCAACGAAGGCCAGCAGGCTGAAGTTGTTGCTAAGGTTGCTTCCGCCATGGCTTCCCAGCCTGTCGCCAACAGCGTTGTTGAAGACGTTGCTGACGCGGATCTGCCTGACATCACCGCTGTGGATATGTCTGACTACTTTGCGGTCAAGGGTGCAGAGAACGAAGCTGAATACCGCAAGCTGAAGAAGAACACCCCTGCGCGTCTGGGTATCGGCCGTGCCGGTCCTCGTTACACCACTGAAAGCATGCTGCGCTTCCGCGCTGACCACGCTGTGGCTATCGACGCAGTATTCAACGAAGTTCCTCAGGAATTCGTTGATGAGCACGGTCTGGTTTCTGTTCAGACCCGTGTTGACGACAAGGACATGTACGTGACCCGTCCTGACCTGGGTCGTCTGCTGAACGACGCCAGCGTTGACGTGATCAAGAGCAGCTGCAAGAAGAACCCTGATGTTCAGATCGTAGTCGCTGATGGTCTGTCTTCTTCCGCGATCACTGCCAACCTGCGCAACATCCTGCCAGCTCTGAAGCAGGGTCTGGAAGGCTACGGCTACAGCGTAGGTGACACCATCTTCGTTAAGTTCGGCCGCGTAGGTTCCATGGACCACATCACCGAAATCACCGGCGCCAAGGCGACTGTGATGCTGGTAGGTGAGCGTCCAGGACTGGCAACCGGCGAATCCATGGGTTGCTACATGACCTGGGAAGGCCGTGTCGCCATGCCGGAAGCGGGTCGTACCGTAATCTCCAACATCCACCGTCGTGGTACTCCTGCTGCTGAAGCAGGTGCGCATATCGCGAACATCGTTAAGAAGATGTTCGAGAACAAGTGCTCCGGCGTTGACCTGAAGTTGTAATCCACAATTTCACTTGATGGACAGTTGTCGTATTAATGCTCACGAAAATGAGTGCGGCAATTGTCCTAAACGAGTTTAAACAGCCGGGTGCCGACAGGGTTCCGGGCTGAGAAAGAGGAAATTGAGATGAAAGGTGATCGTCTGGGTGCCAGCGTACTGGCCGTTAAAATGATCCCGAACGTTGATGCTGCCATGGCTGAAAAGCTGGGCATGCCAAAGGGCTGGAAGAGCCTGGGTATCCTGACTGCGGATGCTGACGACGTAACTTACTGCGCGCTGGATGAAGCGACCAAGAACTCCGAAGTTGTTGTGACTCTGGGTAAGAGCTTCTACGGCGGTGCCGCCAACGCCAACTCCAAGCTGGCTGGTGAAGTTATCGGCATGATCGCTGGTCCTAGCCCTGCGGAAGTTCGCAGCGGTCTGAATGTGACCATCGACTGCATCGAGAACGAGTTTGCATTCATCAGTGCCAACGAAGATGACAGCATTGCGTACTTCGCACAGTGCGTATCCCGTACTGGCAGCTTCCTGGCCAACATGGCCGGCATCAAGGAAGGCGAGCCTCTGGCTTACCTGATCGCTCCTCCTCTGGAAGCTATGTACGGTCTGGACGCAGCCCTGAAAGCGGCTGACGTAACCCTGTGCCAGCTGTTTGAACCACCATCAGAAACCAACTTCGGTGGCGCTCTGCTGACCGGTACCCAGTCTGCCTGTAAAGCAGCCTGTGATGCCTTCGCGGATGCCGTGAAGTTTGTTGCAGAAAACCCTAAGCATTTCTGAGTGGCTGACGCAGAAACGGATATCAGGTGGCGACCATGAGTACTCTGGAAGGACAGAAAGTCCACAACTGGAATCGGGCGGCAGGATTTATTGAGGTCATCGGTTATCCCGCTGCCGTGGAAGCTGCTGATGCCTGCGTAAAGTCTGCGAATGTTGAATTAATCGGTTTGAGAAAAGCGGATGCCGGTCTGGTAACCGTGATTGTTTGTGGTGATGTTGGTGCGGTTAAAGCGGCTGTTGAAGCCGGTACCGTAGCGGCAGACCGGGTTGGTCGTGTGGCATCCAGCCATGTGATTCCACGCCCTGATCATTCTGTAATGGACGTATTTGAAAAGCCTTTCAAAAAGAAGGGCAGCAAGCCGGCCGAACCTGTTCGCACAGATTCTGAACAAAAAGAATCCGTGATCGAGCAGCCGGAGGTGGCTGAAGTCAATATCGAGCCAGAAACAGAACAGAAACAATCAGTGCCAATGACGGATGTCAATACATCCGAAACAGGTCCGCAGGAAACTGCCGGCTCTGCTCAGCACGACTCTGAAGGCGCAGTTCTCACTGCAGAACAGCTGCGCTCATATCGAACCGTTGAACTCAGGAATCTGGCTCGTCAGCTCCCGGGCATTGGTCTGAGTAAAAATCAGATCAAGTTCGCCAAGAAGGATGAGCTGATCAAAGCCATTACTGCTCATAACGAAGCCAACAATTGATGGCTCGGAAGAGCAAGGTGAGAAAAATTGGAACTGTTAGATAAAGATCTTCTTTCCGTACAGAACGTACGTACCCTGCTGCGTAAAGCAAAAGCAGCTCAGCTGGTTCTGGCAGAATACGACCAGGCTCGTGTAGACACCCTGGTTAAGGCCATGGCCGACGTTGCCGAGCTGCACGCTCGTGAACTGGCGGAAATGGCTCACGAAGAGACTGGCTTCGGCAAGGTTGAAGACAAAGTCACCAAGAACCTGCTGGCCAGCCGTATCCTGTGGGATTCCATCAAGGATATGAAGACTGTCGGCATTATCGCCGAGAAGCCTGAGCAGAAGATGTTTGAAGTTGGCGTACCTTTCGGCATCGTTGCCGGTCTGGTGCCTTCTACCAACCCAACGTCTACTGCCATCTACAAGGCAATGATTTCCATCAAGTCCGGTAACGCGATCGTTATCAGCCCGCACCCGTCTGCGCTGAAAGCCATCATCCGTACCGTTGAACTGCTGCGCGGCGCTCTGGCCCGTCACGGCGCTCCAGAAGATCTGATCAGCGTTATGACTGTTCCGACTCTGGAAGGTACTTCCGAACTGATGAAGAACCAGGACACCGGCATCATTCTGGCTACTGGCGGCTCCGCCATGGTTCGCGCTGCATACAGCTCCGGTACTCCGGCTCTGGGTGTAGGTCCTGGTAACGTTCCTGCGTTCATCGAGCGTACTGCTGACATCAAGAAAGCCGTACACCACGTGATTACCAGTACCACTTTCGACAACGGCACCATCTGCGCTTCCGAGCAGCACGTAGTGGTTGAACACGCTATCGCTGATCAGGTGAAAGCTGAGATGATTGCTCAGGGCTGCTACTTCCTGAACGAAGCCGAAATCGCCAAGGTTGAGAAGGTTATCGTAAACGAGCGTGGTGGTCTGAACGCCCGTATCGTAGGTAAGGCTGCCACTGTTATCGCTGAGATGGCTGGTGTGCAGGTTCCTGCTTCTACCCGCGTTCTGGTGGGCGAGCAGGGCCGCAACAACGTAGGCAAGAAGTTCCCGTTCTCCTGGGAAAAGCTGTCTCCGCTGCTGGGCTTCTACCGCGTAAACGATGCACACGACGCCTGCGAACTGTGCCTGGATCTGCTGACTTACGAAGGTGCTGGCCATACTCTGGCTATCCACACCCAGAACGATGCTCTGGTACGTGAATTCGCTCTGAAGAAGCCGGTTTCCCGTCTGGTAGTTAACACTCCATCTACCCACGGTGGTGTTGGTGCGACCACTGGTATCGCTCCTGCGTTCACTCTGGGCTGTGGTTCTGTTGGTGGTTCCGCGACTTCCGACAACGTGACTCCGCTGAACCTGATTACCAAGCGCTACGTGGCTTACGGTCTGATCGAGCCTGAAGAGCTGTCTCCAGCTCCTGCCGCTGCGACCGTTGAAGCGGCTGGCGTAGATATCGAAGCAATTACCCGCATGGTACTTGCTCAACTGCAAGGTCGTTAATTCGACCTTACAGAACTGAAACGTATTTATTCAATTCCTCTGAGGAGTAATCAAAATGGCTATTTCTAACGCTCTGGGCATGATCGAAACCAAGGGTCTGGTAGGCGCTGTTGAAGCTGCTGACGCTATGGTTAAAGCTGCTAACGTTACCCTGATCGGTAAAGAAACTGTTGGTGGCGGTCTGGTAACTGTACTGGTTCGTGGTGACGTTGGCGCTGTTAAAGCTGCTACCGACGCTGGCGCTGCTGCTGCTGAGCGTGTTGGCGAGCTGATCTCCGTACACGTTATCCCACGTCCACACTCTGAAGTTGAAGTTATCCTGCCTGCTTCCAAGGCTGAGTAATTTTTCTTCCTTAGCGGGACCTGTGCCTTAACGGCACAGGTCCCGTTTTGCCTTCCCCTTGAAAGTTAGCAGTACATGAATATTTCCGAGCAGCAGATCCAGCAGGTTATTAGCAAGGTGATGGCCGAAATGAACGGCGCTCATCTTGTTCCTATTGAAGCCTCCGCACGTCACGTTCACCTGAGCCAGGCAGACGTTGACCTTCTGTTCGGCGAAGGCCATCAGCTCACTCCTTCCCGTGAGCTGTCCCAGCCTGGTCAGTACCTGTGCGAAGAGCGTATTTCCGTTATCGGCCCTAAGGGTTCTTTCCAGAACGTTGCAGTACTGGGTCCGGTACGTCCTGATTCTCAGGTAGAAATTTCTCGTACGGATGCCCGTACCATCGGTGTTAACGCGCCAATCCGTGAGTCCGGTGATGTTGCTGGTACCCCAGGTCTGGTTCTGGTTGGTCCTAAAGGCGTATCCCGTATCGAGAGCGGTGTCATCGTTGCCCGTAACCACATCCACATGACTTCTGCTGACGCAGCGGCCATGGGTGTACAGGACAAGCAGCTGGTCAGCGTAAAAGTTGGCGGCGAACGTCCGGTGACCTTCCACAACGTTGTTGTGCGTGTGAAAGACTCTTTCGCTCTGGCCATGCACATCGACTATGACGAAGCCAACGCTGTTGAGCTGGGTCGTGACACCAAAGGTGAAGTGATTCACTAAGTAGTGATTCATTGCATCAGGTTTGAGAGATAGAAGACGATGACCGATCATCAAAAAGCCTCCGAAAACATTGCTTCCGAAAGCTCTGGGATGAGCAACTACGAAGCCAAGCGCTCAGATGCCATGATCGCAGCGGTAGAGCGTAGCCTGACCAAGACAGGCAAGGTTCGCAGTGGTGATGATCTGGTCGTCGGTGTTGACCTGGGTACCGCCTACATCGTACTCGTGGTTCTCGACCGCAAGCGTAAGCCGGTCGCGACCGAGATGCAGTTTGCCCAGGTTCTGAAGGATGGCGTAGTGGTCGATTATATCGGCGCGCTGCGTATTGTCCGTGAACTCAAACAGAAGCTTGAAGACCGTCTGGGTGTGGAACTGACCCGGGCGGCCATCGCCATGCCTTCCGGTACGCCGGAGTCCGAGTGCAAGGCGCACCGTCACATTGTTGAGAGCACCGGGATGGATGTGATCAACATGCTTGACGAGCCAACTGCAGCCAACCGGGTTCTGAATATTCAGAACGGTGCGGTTGTGGATATCGGTGGTGGCACCACCGGCCTGTCCATCTTCAAGGATGGTGAAGTGGTTTACACCATGGATGAAGCCACTGGCGGTACACACCTGACTCTGGTGCTGGCCGGCAACTACCACAAGTCCTTTGAAGATGCCGAGGCCTTCAAAAAGAATTCTGACAATCACCGTGAAGTCGTAGGTGTTGTACGTCCGGTGATTGAAAAGATGGGCACTATCGTCCATCGCCATATTCAGGGTTACGACGTGAACGATATCTTCCTGGTTGGCGGTACCACCTGCCTGCCGGAGTTTGAAGAGATCGTTGAAAAGCAGACCGGCGTTCGTACCCGCAAACCGAAGAATCCGTTCCTGGTAACTCCTCTCGGTATCGCGATCAGTGCTCTGGAAGCGCTTGAAGCAGAAGAGAAATAAAGAGTAAGGCAAGGGATAACGGACAAAGGAAATACGTGCATGAATACGGAAGCCTTGATTGAACTGATCTCCCGTCGGGTGATGGAGCAACTGCTTCAGGCAGGCACAACTATCGTGCCGGCCCAGGCTGCTGCGCGTAAAGAGAGCGTTCTGGTTCTCGGTCAGGATGGCCAGGCCGTACGTGAAAGCCTGTGGGGCCACTTTGAAGTGACCCTGCTGGAAGAAGTGGAGCAGCCAAGTGCTGCCGACTACGACCATATTGTTCTGGCCAACCTGCCAAACAAGCTGCTGGGCGAAATGGCTATCGGCCTTGAGCGTGGCGCAGATGGTTGTGTGATCGTTGAATCCCTGATGATGGGCAAGACCGTTCATATTCTGGACGAAGGTATTGCCTTCCGTCGCTTCAAGGCGACTGCCAATCCGGCTTTCTTCCAGGTGTTTGAAGACAAGGTCAACACTCTGGTGGGTTATGGCATGCAGGTTGTGAATCAGGCCTGTCTGAAAGATGTGCTGTCTGGCAAGGCTGTTGTTCAGGCTGCAGTCCGTTCTGCAGAGCAAGCCGCTCCTGTCGTGGAAGCCGTTCGTCCGGTTATGGCCGGTGCCATGAGCTTTGTCGGCAAGCGGGTGATCAGTGAGCGTGATCTGGAACGCGCCAATGAGCAGGGTTACACCGTGTTCGAGGTGCCAGAGACCGCATTGCTAACGCCGCTGGCGAAAGATTTTGTTCGTTTGAACCACCTTCATCTGAACAGAGTTTAAAGAAGTTTTCAGAACGGCCTTCGGGCCGTTCTTTCGTATATCTGTCTGGTAATTATCGTCGTTATGCGCACAGGGCTCATGGCGGCTGTGTTAGGAAGTGATTGATCGTGTCCAAAAGGCTGATTACAGAAAGCAATCTGGCAGAGTTCTGCACAGATGGTGTGCTTTACGTTGCCAAGGGTCAGATTGTTACCCCGGGTGCCCGGGATAAAGCGCTGCACAAAGGCATCCAGATTATTCATGGTGTTGCACCAAAAGCTGCAGAGCCTCAGCCGACTGGAGAGCCGGTTGTTGAGTGTGATGTTGCTGCTGAGCATGCCGCAGTGACGACCGCTATTGATGACTGTGCGATTGCCCGTCGTCTGGCCCAGGACAGCCACATGACCTTCCCGAAGGACATGGTGCTGGCCCAGAAGAGCGTGATGATGCCAAGCATCAACCTGCTCGGCCCAGGTTGTCTGGAGCAGGCTGCCAAGCGTGTTGGCGCCATGGGACACCGTAAAGGTCTGATCGTAACCGACGCCATGCTGAACAAGGTGGGTATGGTTCAGCAGGTGGTTCTGGTACTGGAAAAGTACGGTATTGCTACCGAAGTGTACGACGGCGTTCAGCCAAACCCATCCACAGCCAACGTTAACGAAGGTCTGCTCAAGCTTCGCAAGAAGAACTGTGACTTTGTTATCTCTCTGGGCGGCGGTTCTCCACACGACTGTGCCAAGGCGATTGCTCTGCTGTCTTCCAACGGCGGAACCATTGCTGACTACGAAGGTGTGGATAAGTCCACCACGCCGGCTCTGCCTCTGGTGGCTATTAACACCACGGCGGGTACGGCCTCTGAGATGACACGTTTCTGCATTATCACCAATGAAGAAACCAAGGTGAAAATGGCGATCGTGGACCCCCACGTGACCCCGGCCATCTCTGTTAACGATCCAAACCTGATGCTGGCTATGCCGGCCAGCCTGACTGCGGCAACCGGCATGGATGCCCTGACCCATGCGATTGAAGCGTTTGTGTCTACCAATGCCAACCCGTTCACCGATGCCATGGCCAGTAAGGCGATCAAGATGATGGTCGAATTCCTGCCTCGCGCAGTGGAAGACGGCAGTGATCTGGAAGCCCGTGAGCAAATGGCCTGTGCCCAGTTCATGGCCGGTGTCGCTTTTAATAACGCTGGTCTGGGTTATGTTCACGCGATGGCTCACCAGCTGGGTGGTATGTATGGTCTGCCCCACGGTGTCTGCAACGCGGTATTGCTGCCGCACGTTATGGCTTACAACATGCACAGCCGTATCAAGCGGATGAGCGATATTGCCCGTTATATGGGTTGTGACGTTCACGGTAAGGAACCACAGGATGCAGCGATCGAAGGTATCAAGCTGGTTTGCAGGATCCTGACTCAGGTTAATATGCCAACCACGCTGACCGAGCTGGGCGTGAAGGCTGAGGATATTCCTGCCATGGCTGCCAATGCCATGAAGGATGCCTGTGCTCTGACCAACCCGACCCGCGGTACCCAGGCGGATATTGAGCGTATCTTCCAGAACGCGATGTAAGCCTGATGAGGGTCAGAGAATACTCTGACCCTCTGTTCCTATCGTCGTGTAGACGACTATCATCCAACCTCGTTATTACTCTTCAGCCGGAAACAGAACCGATGCTTTCTCATGGCGGTAAATTGCGGGAAGCCTCCCGGACCTATCAAATACCACTGGATCAATGGGTTGATCTGTCCACGGGTGTGAATCCACGCTGCTACCCGATTCCTGAGATCTCTGTTCAAGCCTGGAATCGCCTGCCTGAAGACGACGACGGTTTAGTTTCTGCCGCCTGCGATTACTATCGTTGCTCCTCCCTGTTGCCGGTAGCCGGTTCCCAGGCTGCTATTCAGGCTCTGCCGCATATTCGCCGCCAGTTTCATCCTCAAAGCCGCAAGGTTGCCATTCCCCGTGTCGGTTACCGGGAGCATGGTCATGCCTGGCTGAAGCAGGGTTATGAGATTCTGGCCTATGACTTTGAGCCCACAGCCGAACAATTGGCAGAGGCTGATGTGGTCCTGGTGATTAACCCCAATAACCCGACCGGTTATTTTATCGATCCGCACAAGCTGCTGGGCTGGCATCAGCAGTTATCAAAGCGCCATGCCTGGCTGGTTGTGGATGAAGCGTTTATGGATTGTTCACCAGACTGGAGTATTAGCTCTGAATCCAACCAGCAGAATCTGGTTGTGCTGCGCTCTGTGGGTAAGTTCTTTGGGTTGGCCGGTATTCGTGCGGGGTTTGTATTGGCCCGTCCGGAAGTGCTGAAAGCGTTTCAGGAATATCTGGGGCCCTGGGGCGTACCGGGGCCGAGTCGTGAGGTGTGTACGGCGGCTTTCCGTGATGTGCCCTGGCAGGCGATGAACTTTGCTTTCCTGCAGGAAGGTAGTCATCGGTTGAAGAGTTTGCTTGAGCAGTACTTTAAGGATGTGGCCGGCACCATGCTTTTCCAACGTGTGCTTATTGATGGCGCCGATGAACTGCATCGAGAACTATGCCAGCAGGGTGTGTTTACCCGGTTGCTGGATGAGAAGAATGGGGTGCGCTTTGGTTTGCCGGGCAGTGAGACTGAGTGGCAACGGCTTGAGCAGTGTCTGCAAGCCGTTGCTATTAACCTGGGGTGAGCGTTTAGATCTGTAGCAGAAGAATTGTTGCTACCCAGATCCAGGTTCCGGTACTGACCAGTGAAACAGTCCGCTCGATATCCAGCATATTGGGCAGTTGTCCACAGCCCAGTACCGGGCTTTCTACCTCGACACCGTCATACACTGACTTGCCGCCAAGGGTGAAGCCCAAGGCTCCAGCGCCGGCAGCAATTACGGCACCGCCGTTACGGCTTTTGTACTGGCCAGCCTGCTTCCACCAACAGGACAGAGCATTGTTTAGATTGCCCTGAATACCGTAGGTTACTGCACCCAGTCGGGCCGGAATCCAGTTCAGGGCATCGTCCAGTCGTGCAGCCGCACGGCCGAAGTAGAGATAGCGTTCGTTCTTATAGCCCCACATCGCATCCAGTGTGTTGGCCAGACGATAGATAACCACACCGGGCGCGCCGGCTACGGTAAACCAGAACAATGCACCGAATACCGAGTCATTGCCGTTTTCCAGAACAGACTCAATGGTGGCGCGGATCATCTGATCCGGGGTGAGGTTCTTGGTTTCACGGCTGACCAGCCAGCCAGTCTTGGTGCGGGCTTCCTCAAGATCACCTTCTGCCAGTGGCTTGCTGACATAGCGGGCATGCTCGGCAAGGCTGCGGCCGCCAATAGCAAAGTAAAGGATCAGGACTTCAATAAACCAGCCGAGGTTCGGGAGCAGGGAGAGCAGCCAGGCCGCGAGGGCAAGTGGGAGAATGGCGGCGGCTGTCGCCAGTACGCCGGGAGGGAAGCGGTTTTCAGGCAGCTCTTCGGTAGGAGGATAAAAGAAGGCTTCCACTCTCTTGGCCAGTCGGCCAAAACCAACCAGCGGGTGCCAGCGGTTCACTTCACCAATACACAGATCCAGTACGACAGCGAGGAAGCACTGCGCACCAACGGAAAGCAGGAGTTCACTCATGTCATTCACGGGGCGGTTGAAAGATAACCCATCATAAACCAGAGCATCCGCTACAGTTCAGCAGACGCATCAGGTAACGAAAAAAATCTCACATTTTGTTGACTCAAGTCGATCTGATGACGCTGCTCAATTTGACCTGCGTCAATCGCCTTTCCCGGTACCGGTTTACCCTTTGCAATGCAAAATTCTCCCTCCGTGACCCGGTCCGTTCTGTTCAGATCTGGCGTTGTGTCTGTGTGAGATCGTGTTCTTAACCAACGACAGGAGTTCCGTTGTGCTGATTGGTAAAGTGGTTGGCAACGTCTGGGCAACACGTAAGCACCAGGGTCTGGATGGTTTCAAACTTATGGTTGTCCACATTCTCGATGCCGAAGGCCGGGAATCCCGTGACGCCAAAGTCGCTATTGATAACGTGGGTGCCGGTTTTGGCGACCATGTTCTGCTGGCCAGTGGCGGTGCTGCCCGAATGGTGTGCTCCGATCCGAAGGTGCCGGTTGATCTTGCCGTTGTCGGGATCATTGATGATCTCGATATTGTCAGCGCATAAACACCCCTCCACAGGATATTTGTTATGACCCAGATTACTGCTGAAGCTCTTGAGCAGATCGTCCGTAAAGTGATTGCTGAGCAGATGGCTGGCGTTGCCAAGCCAGAGTTTGAGAAGCACGTTGATGCGTCCGGCTGTGCCGTTGTTAAGTGCAACACTGTTAAGTGCAAGCCGTTCGATACCGGCAAGCCTGGCGACCAGGTTTTCATCACTGACCTGCTGGACCTGAACGAGAGCGAGCGTCTCGGCTGCGGCATGATGGAAATGCGCGATACCACCTTCGATTGGGAACTGCAGTACGACGAAATCGACTACATCATCGAAGGTACCCTGAAGGTGATCATCGATGGTCGTGAAGTTGTTGGTCACGCTGGCGACATGATGTTCATTCCTAAGGGCAGCAAGATCCAGTTCAGCGTAGAAGGCTTCGCTCGCTTCATGTTCGTTGTATACCCAGCGAACTGGGAGCAGATCGCTCGCGAAACCAACGGTTAATTATTCGCGCGGTTAAATTTTCACCAAAAGGCAGATCTCTGCCTTTTGGTGTTTCCGGTTTAAGGGCTAAAGCATGTTTGAAGAGAAAGAACGCGTCATACAGGAATACGTTCCTGGTAAACAGGTCACCATGGCACACCTGATTGCTAACCCGGAACGCAATCTGGTCAGCAAATTGGGTATGGACCCGGATGTCGTCAGTGCGATCGGTATTATGACCATCACCCCAAGTGAAGCCTCTATTGTTGCCGCAGATGTGGCGACCAAGGCCTCTGGTGTGGAAATTGGTTTCCTGGATCGCTTTACCGGCTGTCTGGTGGTGACTGGCGATGTGAGCAGTGTGGAATCCGCACTGAATGCCGCGATTGACCTTCTCTCAAACATGTTGAAGTTCTCCACGGCTGAGATTACCCGTTCATGAGTGCTGCTGAAGTTCTGACTGAAGAGCAGATGCACGACTTTGTTCCGGCTCCTCTGGGCAGACGCCTGATGCTGGTGGGTACCACCGGCTCCGGCAAAACCACGCTGATGCAGGCGCTGCTGGGTGAAGAACTGAAGTACATCAAAACCCAGGCCATGGATTACCGGGGCAAGATTCTTGATACCCCGGGAGAGTTTGTAGAGATGCCGCGTTTCTATAACGCCCTGACGGTGTCGTCTGCAGACTACGAAGTGGTCGCACTGGTGCACGACAGCTCCCGTCAAGTGAACTGCTTCCCACCCAACTTCAATGCGCTGTTTAATAACCGCGATGTTATCGGGGTTATTACCAAGGTTGATGTGGAAAAGTCCGGTCTGAGTTTTTCCCGCCGAATGCTGGAAAATGCTGGTGTGAAAAGAATTTTTGAAATCAGCTCCGTCTCGGGTAAAGGGATGCAGGAGCTGATGGATTATCTGAGCTAAGAGCTTGGCTTAAGTCCAGTCGATTGCCACTTGTCCGAACGGGACGATCAACAGCTTTAACGGGAAATGCACCTTCTTGATAAAGAACAGCCCATCAGGGCTTGGGCATTTCTCTGGTAACAGGAGAATACAAATGGATCTGATTACTCAGGTTCAAAACAGCGGTGTTGTAGGTGCTGGCGGTGCTGGCTTTCCGACCCATGTTAAGTTGGGGGCTCAGGCTGAGTACCTGATCATCAACGCGGCCGAGTGCGAGCCACTGCTGCAGACCGACCAGTACCTGATGCGCGAGCGTGCGGCAGAACTGGTTGGCGGCGTACTGCTGACCAAGGCACAGGTTCAGGCCGAGAAAGCTGTTATCGCTGTGAAGGGCAAGTATGGCGATGCCATCGCTGCCATGCGCGCGGTGATTGAAGAGCAGCAGGCCGAAATCGAAATTTTCGAGCTGCAGAACTTCTACCCTGCCGGTGACGAACAGATGACCGTGTACGAAGTGACTGGTCGTTCCGTTCCTCCTGGCGGCATTCCTCTGAACGTAGGTTGTGTGGTGTCCAACGTGGCGACCATGATCAACGTATTCGAGGCTTCCGAAGGCACAGCGGTTACTCACAAGTACGTGTCCGTGCTGGGTGAAGTGAACAACCCGCGTGTAATCCGCATTCCTGTTGGCGCAGCCCTGAGCGAGTGTCTGGTAGCTGCTGGCGGTACCACCATCGAAGACTTCGCCATTATCCGTGGCGGCCCGATGATGGGTAAGGTTGTTCGCAAGGACGAGCTGGAAGGCCTGTACCTGAAGAAGACCGACGGTGCCCTGATTGTTCTGCCTGCTGACCACTATCTGGTGCAGCGTTCCGAGCTGACTGAAGAGCAGATTCTGAACCGTGCCCGCAAGTGCATCCAGTGTCGTCAGTGTACCGATGGTTGCCCACGTAACCAGATCGGCCACGACCTGAACCCGCACAAGATGATGCGCGCAGTGATGATGGATGAGGTAGACGAGTCCGTTCAGGAAGCTCTGCTGTGCTGTGCCTGTGGTGTGTGTGAAATGTACTCCTGCCCGATGGGTATCGACCCACGTCAGGTGAACATCATTATCGCCAACAAGCTGCGTGCCAAAGGCATCCGTTACCAACACGATGGCAGTGAGATCATTGCCCGTGAAGGTCGTGAGTACACCAAGATTCCTCCTGCGCGTCTGATTGCCCGTCTGCAACTGGACAAGTGGGATCACCAGCATCTGGACAGCTTTGTAGATGTACAGTCCACCACTGTTCGTCTGCTGATGAGCCAGCATATCGGTGCACCAAGCATTCCTGCTGTTGCTGTAGGCGACGCTGTGACTGTTGGTCAGGTGGTTGGCACCATCCCTGAAGGTGCTCTGGGCTCCACTATTCATGCCAGCATCAACGGTACGGTTACCGCTGTTGAAAATGGCTACGTTGAAATCAGCACCCAGCTGTCGTGATCAGAAAGGATATAACCAATGAATAAAGCACTGGGTCTGCTTGAATTCACCAGCATCGCTTACGGTATGGATGCTGCTGATGCCATGGCCAAAGCTGCGGACGTACGTCTGGAAGAGTGTAAGACTATCTGCCCGGGTAAATTCCTGGTAGTGGTTTCCGGTCAGGTTTCTGCAGTGAAGTCTGCAGTTGATGCCGGCAAGCTGGTTGGTCGTCAAAACGTAATCAACGAACTGCTGATTCCTAGCATTCACGAAGAAGTGTTTGCCGGCATTCACGGTGTTGCCCGTAAGACCGAACGTGGTGCGGTCGGCATTCTGGAATTCTTCAGTGTAGCGTCTGCAATCGAAGCCGCAGATGCTGCTGCCAAGGCTGCTGAAGTAGTGATGATGGAAATTCGTCTGGCCATGGGTATCGGTGGTAAGTCGTATATCGTAATGACTGGTGAGCTGTCTTCCGTGAAAGCGTCTGTTGATGCTGGTGCGGCCGCTGGTGGTAAAGGCGGTATGCTGATCCACAAGGCGGTGATCGCATCCCCGACGCAAGCCTTCTTCAACAAGCTGAGCTAAGCTTTGTTGTGATGCTATCAACTGTTAAAGCAGTAGCAGCTTAAAGCACAATCAATGGGTCTGTTTCCTGATGGGAACAGACCCATTTTTCTATCAGATCTATTTCCAACCTTCTCGGCTAAGCGACTGATTATGTCTGATGCATTTCCTGTAGCGTTTTCTGTAAATCGGGATGCCACCTTCCCGGCAGCTGATGAGTCTTTTATTACTTCCTGGAGCGGTGGTAAGGATGCCTGCTTTGCATTCTGGCTGGCCTGCCAGCAGGGCGGATTACCTGCAGCTCTTTACACCATGCTGGACGAGCAGGGGACACACACCGGTTCCCATGGTCTGCACAAAGATATTATTGAAGCTCAGGCCAAGGCTCTGGGTGTGCCGGTACTGTTCCGTGCCGTTCCTCGCGGCAGTTATGAACAGCATATGAAAGATGTGGTTGCCGAGTCCCACGAACGTTTCAATACAACCAGTGTCGTGTTTGGCGATATTGATCTGGACGCCCACAAAGTCTGGCTGGATCGGGTAACGGATGAGGCCAATATCACTCCGCGCTTCCCGCTGTGGCACTACACCCGTCGTCAGTTGTTGGATGATGTTTTAAAGACTGGCTTCAAGACCATGATCGTTAGCCTCAAGCATGAAAAGATGGATGAGAAGTATCTCGGCCAGATCATGACGCCAGAACTGGCCAATGAGATTGAAACACTGGGTATCTGCCCAACGGCCGAAGATGGCGAGTTCCATAGTCTGGTGGTTGATGGTCCCTGCTTTACTGCACCGCTGGCCGTGAAGAAGGGCGAAGTGCGTTATGACAACCGCGGACACGCCATTATTGATATTGCTCTGGCGTAATCACCATTCCAGTCTGCTTCAAAGGATATGAAGCAGACTATTCCTATCTCCTATAAAACGACCTGAGCGCTTTCATCCCGTTTTGGATAAGCCTGCCTGAAGGCTATTCGCCACTGGCTTGGTGATACCTGAAACGCGCTTTTAAAGTATTTCCTGAACACACTCTCCGACCCAAAGCCTGACAGCTCGGCAACCTGTGATATGGAACTCTGGGTTGTTTCGAGCAGGCGCTGGCTGAGTAACAGACGCTGGTTGAGCAGCCAGGTGCCAAAGGTACAGCCGAAGGTGGCCTTGAACTGTCTGGTAAAGGTGCGCTTGCTCATGGCGCAGCGGCTTGCCACATCCTCCAGTGACCAGGGTTGTTTCAGGTCTTGTTCAATCTCTTCAATTACTCGGCTCAGGCTGCTTTCTGTTGGAGCCCTGGCACTAATGGGCGCCGGAATATATTGCTGCTGGCCGCCGGAGCGGAAGGGAGCTGTGACCATGGTTCTGGCCAGATCATTGGCAAATTCACTACCGCAATAACGGCGTACGATATGCAGGCAGCAATCGAGAGAGGCGGCAATGCCTGCCGAGGTGATGAGCTGTTCATGTTCAATAAACAACGGTTTGGGATCAACCTCAATCTTAGGGAAACGCCGCTGGAACTCATCGGCACATTCCCAGTGTGTAGTCATTCTCTTGCCATCCAGAATCCCCGCACAGGCCAGCACATAACTGCCAAGACACAGCCCCACCATTACCGCACCTCGCTGGTGGTGATACCGAATAGCTTCCAAAAGTCGTTCACTGGGTTGGGGTAAATCGCTGGGCCAGCTGGGGATGATAATAATCTCGGCGTTGTCCATGGCGCTGAGATCGTGCTCTACGGTGATGGCGAAACCGGAGCCGGTCGAGAGCTGATAGGCGTTCTCTGCACAAATCATCAGCTCAAACCTGGGAGCCATACGCACGAAAGCGTCCTGAAAAACCAGACAGGGCACGGACAGGTGAAAGGCACTGGTGCCTTCAAAGGCCAGCAGGGCAATACGGACAGGTTTCTCAGGAGTGGTCATACGACTTTGGCCATATTTGAGCGAACAATGACTTTAGGGACAGTATTGCACCTTTGGGCAACAAGACATACTGACATCACACAGTCACCGCTGCAGGCGTAACAGACGACAGGTCAGTTTCCACACCATGAAAATTCATCACCTCAGAAGCGCAACATTTCTCATCGAACACGGTGAGCACTTTATCCTGATTGACCCGATGCTGGGCAAGAAAGGCTCTCAGCCTCCTTTTTCCGTGATTCGGGCCAAAGCGCAGAAAAACCCGACGGTTGAACTGCCGTCAAATGCTGATGCTCTGCTGGAAAAGGTCACGCACACCCTGCTTACCCATAGCCAGACCTTTGGTATCAAAGCACTGCAGCATGGTGATCATCTGGATGCCGCGGGAGAATCCTTCCTGACCCGTCGCAATATTCCGGTGGCGACGCCGCAAAAAGATAAGGCTTATCTGGAAAAGTATGGAATCAACGTTGCGTGGGGTATTGAAAACTGGCAAACCATCGACTTCCTCGGTGGCAGGCTGACGGCAATCCCGGCTCAGCATGGTCATGGCTGGATCCACAAGGTTATGGCGAACGGTGTTGGCTTCTTTCTGGAACTGCCGGGTGCACCGAGCATTTATATCAGCGGCGATACCGTTCTGACTGATGATGTGAAGCGTGCGCTGAACGAACTTAAACCTGATATTACCGTTGTTGCTGCCGGTCAGGCGCAGATGGATGTCGGACAGCCATTGCTGATGTCGACCAATGAAGTGATGGAATTTATCCGACTCTCGCCCGGTAAAGTGATTGCCAACCATATGGAAGCCCTGAACCACTGTTCAATTGATCGAAAGACACTACGTGAGTCTTTGGAAGCGTATAATCTGAGCAATAAAGTGGCGATTCCGGCTGATGGGGAAACTCTGGAGTATTAATTGTGAGAGTGAGTGACAGATTACCCCGTCACTCACTCCTTTTACACAGCCGCTTTTAAACGACAGTTCTTGCCATTCTGCGATAGGTCGGCTCCCAGAATCTGGCTTGAATCCGGTTCTTGAGCTCTTCTTCACTCAACTCTGGTGACAGACCTTCCGCACCAGATTGCATGGCGACATATAGAGCGATATCCCGGGTTACTTGTTGAATATTCTCCATGGATGGCAGCAGTGCGCCATTAGGATCCATGGCTGATGGTGCTGCCTTTGCCAGAGTCTCCACCGCTTTATCCAGCATGCCATCCGAAATACGGGTTGCACCACTGGCCATCACGCTGAGGCCCAGCCCAGGGAAGATATAAATATTATTGCACTGGGCAATGGGATACTGACGACCGTTATATTCTACCGGCGCAAATGGGCTGCCGGTGGCAACAACGGCACGACCTTCGGTCCAGTGGATAATATCTTCCGGTGTTGCTTCAACCTGACTGATCGGGTTGGAAAGAGCAAAAATGATTGGACGCTCATGGTTGCGTGCCATCATCTCTACGATTTCCTGAGTAAACAGACCCGGCTGGCCGGATACACCGATAATCACATCCGGTTTGATATGTTCAACCACATCCTTCAGGAAGGCGCTCTGGTTCTGCAGTGCATCAGGAAGAGAGGCTGATTGTTGAACCAGCTTTTGCTGGAACGTATGCAGTTCCGTCATGTTATCTGTCAGCAGACCATGACGATCCACCATATAGAAACGGCTTCGGGCTTCTTCATCGCTCAAGCCACGGTTCACCATCAGACGAATAATCTGTTCGGCAATACCGCAACCGGATGAACCTGCGCCCAGAAAAGCCACGCGCATATCGGTAATTGATTTGCCAATCGACTGAGCAGCAGAAAGCAGAGTGCCGGCAGCCACAGCCGCAGTGCCCTGGATGTCATCGTTAAAGGAGCAGATTTCATCACGGTACTTTTCTAACAGAGGCGTCGCATGATGAATGGCAAAGTCTTCAAACTGCAGCAGGACATTAGGCCAACGACGTTTAACAGCCTGAATAAACATATCGACGAATTCATAGTATGCATCATCGTCGATACGGTTGTGACGCCAGCCCAGGTAGTTTGGGTCGTCCAGCAGTTCCTGATTGTTGGTACCGCAATCCAGAGTGATTGGCAGGGTCAGGTTTGGTGTTACGCCGCCCACTGCGCTGTAAAGGGAGAGTTTGCCGATACAGATACCCATACCGCCGATGCCCTGGTCTCCCAGACCCAGTACGCGCTCACCATCCGTCACTACGATAACTTCAACATTACGACGGAAGTTGGCCAGCATGGCGTCCATATGCTCTCTGTCCGGATAGGCAATAAAGAGCCCGCGCGGACGGCGGTACAGATCACTGAAACGCTGGCAGGCTTGTCCGACTACCGGCGTATAGATAATCGGCAGCACTTCCTGCAGATGACGCTGCAGCAAGGCGTAGAACAATGTCTCATTGGTATCCTGAAGCGCACGCAGGTAGATATGTTTCAGAATCGGTGTCGGTTTGATCGAGAACGATTTGTAGGCCCGGTGGCACTGCTCTTCCAGAGTTTCGATGCGTGGAGGCAGCAAACCATGCAGGTCCAGCTCGGTACGTTCCTCGTGAGTAAACGCCGTTCCCTTGTTAAGCAGGGAGTTCTCCAGCAGTAAACGTCCATTCAATGCTGTGTATGTATGATCAACAGGTTGCATAAGTTTTTCGGCAAAAAGAGAGCGGGCCCGGATGAGAAACCCGCGAGCGTTTACATAAAAGTGAGTTTTGAAGACAAAACTTTTTCTTTAATACGGATTTTGGATTGCCAGATTAACCCGGAACCGGAATGGGGAATCTTAATCTCACAGATCAACAACTATGGCGATCTGCAGAGTCGGCAGGATAAAGAAAGAAGCCTTGCTGAGTTTGATAGTAAATAGGCTACAGTCGGTTTTGTTTGATTTGCGTCAATTTTCAGCGGCTATTCACAGGCCATTAGGGATTACTTTAAGGCGTATATAAGGAAATGCTTTTAATAAAGAGTGTTTGGTTTTTCATTAGGATCTTAAAAATGGAGCAGCATTAGTTTTCTGTTTTATTCAGCTATTAGCCTTAACTAATAGCGTAATAATTTGATTGATTGTCAGTTTTTCTTAAAGATAAAATTACGCTGACGCTTGATGATTCTGAGCCGTTCCTGGCATTGCGTCGTGTCTTCCAATTTAGAAATAAACCACTCCTTTTACAGCAAGGTGCAAGGACCTTTACCCATGATTCTCATCAGGGAAACTGACGTTGTTGAGAGCATTGCCAGTGCGCTGCAGTTTATCTCTTACTACCACCCTGAAGATTTTATTCAGGCGCTGACCCGTGCCTGGAAAAACGAAGAGTCTCCAGCGGCCAAAGATGCCATGGCTCAGATTCTGATGAACTCGCGGATGTGTGCGATCGGGCACCGGCCTCTGTGTCAGGATACGGGAATCGTCACGGTGTTTGTGAATGTGGGTATGGGCGTAAGGTTTGATACGAATAAGAGTCTTGATGATCTGATCAACCAGGGCGTGCGCCAGGCCTACACCCATCCGGATAATATCCTGCGTGCCTCTGTACTCTCTGATCCGGCCGGATTGCGCATCAATACCCGGGATAATACCCCGGCGGTGATTCATGTTCGTTTGGTACCGGGTGATACAGTCGAGTTTTATGTGGTTGCCAAGGGCGGCGGCTCCGAGAACAAAAGCAAAATGGCCATGCTGAACCCGTCCGATAATATTGCCGACTGGGTGGTGAATGCCGTGCCATCCATGGGAGCTGGCTGGTGCCCTCCGGGTATTCTTGGCATTGGTATTGGCGGTACTGCAGAAAAGGCCGCACTGCTGGCGAAGGAATCCCTGCTGGAACCGGTTGATATCCATGAGCTGATACGCCGGGGTCCAGAAAACCGGGTAGAAGAGCTGCGTCTGGAAATCTATCAGCGGGTGAACAGTCTGGGCATAGGTGCGCAGGGTTTGGGCGGGATGACGACTGTACTGGATGTAAAAATTCAGGATTACCCGACCCATGCGGCGTCGCTTCCTGTTGTTATGGTGCCCAGCTGTGCCGCAACACGACATACTCATTTTGTTCTGGATGGCAGCGGCCCTGCGGTGCTGACACCTCCTGCTTTGTCCAGCTATCCGGATATCCCTCAGGTGAGTAATGCCCAGGCCCGTCAGGTGGATCTGGACACTCTGGATAAGGCGCAGATGTCTGACTGGCAACCAGGCGACACATTGCTGCTGAGTGGCAAGCTGCTGACAGCAAGAGATGCGGCTCATAAAAGAATGGTGGATATGCTGAACCGTGGTGAGACGCTTCCGGTCGATCTGCGCGAT
The DNA here is from genome assembly GCF_900174585.1 of Parendozoicomonas haliclonae. Classification (GTDB taxonomy): domain Bacteria; phylum Pseudomonadota; class Gammaproteobacteria; order Pseudomonadales; family Endozoicomonadaceae; genus Sansalvadorimonas; species Sansalvadorimonas haliclonae. The sequence continues at coordinate 323,475 of NZ_FWPT01000006.1, forward strand.
CGCTTTATCTATTACGTGGGGCCGGTCGATCCGGTGGCTGATGAAGTCGTAGGTCCAGCGGGTCCGACAACTTCAACCCGTATGGATAAGTTCACCCGCCCATTGCTGGAGCAGACCGGTGTTCTGGGCATGGTTGGCAAAGCGGAACGCGGGCAGGAAGCCATTGCAGCCATTCGTGATAACCGGGCAACGTATCTGCTTGCAGTTGGCGGTGCGGCCTATCTGGTGGCCCAGTCGATTAAAAAGGCGAAAGTTGTCGCCTTCCCGGAACTGGGAATGGAAGCCGTGTACGAATTTGAGGTGCAGGATATGCCTGTCACTGTTGCTGTGGATTCTCTGGGGAATGCCGTACATGAACAGGGGCCGGCAGAGTGGCGGCAGAAGCTTGTGCTGAAAGCAGACGCAGCGTAAAGATTCTCAAAAAGAAAAACGGCTCTTATGAACAGGATCAGAAGAGCCGTTAGGGAATCGAGTATTAATTAATACTCATCGGGCAGCGGTGCGATTCGGAAATCACTGTCGCTTAACCACGGGATAACACCTTCAACCGCTGGACGTATGGAGTCGTGCAATAATCGGTGAATGGACGTCTGCACACTCTGGACAAGATTGCGATCCAGATCATCCTGATAAACCAGCTGGAGTTCACGGAAGAAGCCCGGCTTGATCAGCGGAACAAAGGTGATGTTGCGAACGCTCTCAATACCCTGTGCCACCGTCAGAGGCGTGACCAGCGCCCAGCCCATACCTTCACTGACCATGGTGAGTACAGTGCTGGCCGAGTCAAACTCAAAACAGTTTTCCGGCTCCATGCCAAAGCGTCTTAAATAATTCTCCGGCCAGGTCGCACTGGGGGAGTGAGTGGAAAAGCGGATAAATGGCAGGTCTTTGGTCAGGGCCTGAAGACGAACCGGTTGCTCCTTATATTGAGCTGGCACAGCCAGACAGTAACTTTCGGTCAGCAGTGTTGTGCTGACAGCATCTTCATTAAATACGGCTGGCCCCATGGTGATGATCAGGTCCAGCTCTTTATCCATGAAGGAGCTTCTCAGGTTCGGCGCGATATCAGAGCGCACCTTGATCTTCTGAACCTGTGTGCCAAGCCCACGAACCAGCTCCGCCCCGGTGGTGGCAGCAAAGGATTCCACCATACCGATTCGCAGACGGTTGAGCTTGGGATCTTCGCCCACTTCAGGAAGGTTGATCAGCATGCGTGCGCGGGGCAGGATCTCCGAGGCAATGTTGTAAAACATTTCTCCGGTTGGCGTGAGCACAATAGAGCGTCCATTACGCACAATCAGCTGCCGGTTAATCTGCCGCTCAAGGGTTGAGATTGTCTGGGAAACTGCCGACTGGCTCCATCCGAGCCTGCGTGCTGCCGGTGTCATGCCTCCAGCATCGATGACCGTGAGGAAGGTCTCAAGTGTTCTGAAGTTAAAAGGCAGGAATTCGTACATCTGGGGTAACGTCACAGGATAGGAACGGATGGAAACCGGATTTTATAGCGCGAATCCATCTTTCACTAAGAGATTTACAGTGATAGACCCTCTCTGTATTCATTGCAGAGAGGGCGTACAGTGTCGTATCAGTAGGGTCAGCTGGCAATAGCCTGCTGCATACGTTTTCTTTTCTTGATGGTGGCCAGGATCAGGGCACCGGCAATGATCACCGCAAGAAACGGCAGGATTTCCATAACCTGTCCACTCATACCAAAGGTGATCAGCAGCATAATCAGCCAGCCGGCGAGCATCGGGATCAGGGTCCGGCGCACAATATCAAACGGGCTGAGACCAGCAATACCGGCAACAGCAATGATGACACCGGCAATCGGGGAGATGGTACGGCCAAAACCTGCAGACAGCTGGATAGGCAGCATCATTTCCGCCACGTTGGCACCAATCTTATCTGCGATCTGAGGCACCATCGGAGCAAAGGAGAAGAATGCCGCGTTACCTGAACCCATCAGTGCAGAGATAGAGAACGTCAGCACAGCCATAAACAGAACAATAATGCTGGCAGAGAAACCAGCCTGGCTGCCGGCAGTCAACAGAGCATCGATGGCACCAATGGACTTGAGGCCCATAGCAAAGGTTTCACCGGCAATGATCAGAGTCACCACGCTGGCAAAAACCTTACCCATATCATCAAAGAAACCCTGCAGTTTCTTGAAGATTGTGGTGATGTTTCGCAGGCGAACCAGTTCGCAGATAAGACTGATAAAGGTACTGATCAAAATAGCTGTAGGCAGGTTAACCCGAATGGTACCAATGCCCATCTTGCTGAAGGTCAGCATCAGGAACAGCGGCAGAATCGGCAGCAGAAGATAATACAGTGGCGCATGGTCTTCACTGTCCTGGCTTTCGGAAATTGTCTCATCGTTATTATTGATGGCTTCTTTGCTATCAAAGTAACGCTGCACTAAAGCGTGAATAACACCAACAATAATGATCAGCGCACTAATGACCGGCAGCTGCTTGCTGACAAAGTATTCGGCAATATCCATTCCCGCAGTCTGGGCCGCCAGCATGGAGTTACCGGAGCCCGGACCGAACTCAATGGCACAGGTACTGGCAAGAACAGAGGCCACAGCCGCTTTGCTGCATCCCAGACGAATCAGAACAGGGTACAGGGTTGCCATCAGCAGCAGACCCAGACCGGTGGCACTGGAGATAAACAGAGAAAGAGCCTGACCAAGAATAAAGGCGAAAGCCAGCATCAGGTAAGGAGAGTTCAGACGCATCAGCGGTTGTGCCGCCACACGCACCATGACCTGGCTCGCACCAATGGACGACATCAGTACAGCAAAGCCGCCAATAAACATGATCTGCAGACCAAGGCCACCGGCACGGTTAGAGAAGGTCTTGCTGATGTATTCAAAAATATCGAAGCCAACCCAGCCCGTTGAGGATGCGACCAGCGCGGTGCCCGTCAGGGGAATGGAGATAGCCATCATCACCATACCGGTAATGAACAGCACGCCCTGCGGGTTATAGTTCTTGAGAATCAGGCGACCGGCAAAGAGCAGACCGATCACAGCAATTAATAAGCTCATCACGAATCCTTATTCAAAGTTACCGGTAACCAGCAGCTCGTTGTTGTCCATCAGAGGGCGGCCTTTGGCGATAACACCCCGCAGGGTAAAGTCATCATTGAACAGGCAGAGATCAGCATCCTGGCCAACCTCAATACTGCCTTTATTAATGCCGAGGGAACGGGCCACGTTTGCGGTCATCATGGCGATGGCCAGTTCCGGTGCCACGCCTGCATTAACCAGTTGCGGCAGGAGCATCAGGTTGCTGTCCACATCGGCAGCAGAGAGACCGATCATCTCGCCTTTATCATTGAACTTGGGAATGCTGCCATTGCCATCGGAACTGATAGTAATCTGGCTGGCGGCGACTCCGGCTTCCAGCGCCAGCTTGATCGCCTGTTCTGGAGGCGTGAAACGACTGCCGCCGGAGGTGATGTCCATATAGCCACCTTTCAAGGCAAACTGGACGGCATCCTGGAACAGTGCTTCGGTACGGGCGACATGGGTCGGGGAGATATGGTGAATCGGCAGGCCCATTTCGAGCAGTTCATTAATTTGCGCAAAAGGCTGTGGTAGACCGCCCATATGAATGTGCAGCACACCCTTCTTGCCGGACAGCAGGCTGGCGATACGGATATCAGAGACGATACGGGAGAGCTCGTGAGTGCTAGGGAAGGAGCAGCGGTGATCAGCTAGAGCAATCTTTACACCGAGAACCGGTGGCAGGAACGCGAGATCGTCACGGATACTGCCGGTAATGGTTTTGGTGGGGACTTCGTAGGAGCCGGTATGCATGTAGGCGGTGATGCCTTCTGCGGTTAATCCGGCGGCCTTGGCGTAGAGATCTTTCGGAGATCGGGAGATACCATCAGTACCCAGCACACCAACAACGGTGGTGCTGCCGGCTTTGATCAGGCGGGACAGGGTTACCTGAGGAGTACGGCTGGAAAAACCGCCTTCACCACCGCCACCAATCAGATGAATATGCTGATCAATTAAGCCGGGCGTTACGATCGCGCCTTTGCAATCAATAACCTTAAGATTATTAAGACCGGAAAGAACAAGTTCCGGCTCAATAGCAAGAATCTTTCCCTGACTGATTAATATATCAACATTGCCAGCATGTGTTGGCTTATACAGGTTGGCGTTTTTTAAAACAATAAACATACAATCACCTGTTGCGAGATATTCGCAGATAAATTTCAACAAACTGACAAGTTAATATGAGTCGAATTGCTCATAACGTTATGCAAATAAAGAATTGTTTACATTTTTTGAGCAATTTTACCGAATGAAACTACGTACAAAGAGAAATTGTCAGCGAAAAAAATATTAACTTCGTCGTAAATCAAAGTAATTTGTTTTTTGGTGCTACTTTGGAATGATAATATGCGCCGAAAGCATAGATGGATATAAAGATGTTATCTCTCGATTTCAAATGGCTTGAAGATTTTTTATATCTTAAAGAACTGGGTAGTTTTTCTGCAGCATCCAAAGCACGGCATGTTACCCAGTCGGCGTTTAGCCGCCGTATTCAGGCTCTGGAGCTGTGGGTTGGCGTGCCGCTGTTTGATCGTACATCTTATCCGGTAAAGCTTACGGCTGACGGCAGGAAGTTCGTACCCTATGTGGAGAAAATGCTGACACTGGTGAAGGAAACGAGTGATGACTTTGCCTTGTCTTCATTGCAGACAGACCATTCAATTAGAGTCGTTTGTCTTCACTCTTTTGCGCTTAATCTGATTCCTAAACTTTTTCAGGTTATTAAAAATAAATTTAATGAACTCAACTTTTCATTAACACCATCTGTTCTTGGTGTTGAGAACCATTTCAATTCCATTCTTGATGGAACCAGCGATATTATTTTTGTTTATGATATGCCGGGTATGCGTCCGGCTTTTGTCCACGAGGACAAGTTCGAGAAAATTGTTGTTTGTGAATCTCGTATTATCCCTGTTGTTTCCAAAGCACTGTCATCCTCTCTTGTCGAAAGGGACCATCTTCCTTATCTGGCTTATGCCAAGCACACCTTTCTGCATCAGCCGGTCAATGATGTTATTGCCAGAAATGAATTGAATCTTGAGCAGGTCTTTGAGACCACTCTGAGCGAGTCACTGGTGAAAATGGCGCAGCTAGGAGCCGGTGTGGCCTGGATTCCATCACATGATATGGAAGAGGAGCTGGCGCGGGGTGATCTTGTTCGCTTATATCCAGAGAAGACTGATCTGGAAATCCCTGTGGATATCGTCTGTTATCGCTCGAAAGCGAGTAAACGACAGGCAGTGAATGATTTCTGGAGGGGCTTGCAGACAGTTTTGTGTGAATAAAAAAATGGCAGCCGGGTGGCTGCCATTTTGTATCAGTGAGCTTTCAACTTAGTTGAAACGCTTACCGTGGTACTTAGGGTTCATCAGGTTGTCGGCGGAGAAGATCACATCCAGCTCTTCTTCAGTCACCAGACCACGCTCCAGAACCACGTCACGTACGCTGCGGCCGGTCTGGGCGCATTCGCGACCTACCAGGTCACCGTTGTGGTGACCGATATGCGGGTTCAGGTAAGTGATGATGCCGATAGAGTTCATCACCATCTGCTCGCAGATTTCACGGTTGGCAGTGATGCCTTCCACGCACTTCTCACGCAGGCTGGTGCAGGCGTTGGCCATCAGAGTCAGGGACTCGAACAGAGCCTGAGCGATAACCGGTTCCATAACGTTCAGCTGCAGCTGACCGGCTTCAGCAGCCATGGTCACAGTGATGTCGTTACCGATCACTTTGAAGCAAACCTGGTTAACAACTTCAGGGATAACCGGGTTTACCTTGGCTGGCATGATGGAAGAACCGGCCTGCATTTCTGGCAGGTTGATTTCCTTCAGACCGGTACGTGGACCGGAGGTCAGCAGACGCAGGTCGTTACAGATCTTGGACAGCTTCACTGCGAAACGCTTCAGAGCGCTCTGCAGCATCACGTAAGCGCCACAGTCGGAGGTCGCTTCGATCAGATCAGCCGCAGGCACGTAAGCGTCGCCAGTGATTTCAGCCAGCTTGGCGATAGCTAGGGCAGAGTAGCCTTCACAGGCGTTCAGGCCGGTACCGATAGCGGTTGCGCCCAGGTTCACTTCCAGCAGCAGCTCGCGGCACATCTGGATAGTCTTGATCTCTTCACGCAGGGTCACTGCGAAAGCGCGGAATTCCTGACCCAGAGTCATAGGAACGGCGTCCTGCAGCTGGGTACGACCCATCTTCAGGATGTCTTTGAACTCTTCGGACTTGGCTTCAAACGCACCGATCAGTTGTTCCAGGTTGGCCAGAACAGAAGCGGTAGAGTTGTATACGGCAACACGGAAACCGGTAGGGTAAGCGTCGTTGGTAGACTGACTCTTGTTCACATGGTCGTTCGGGTTGATGATCTCGTACTCACCCTTTTCATGACCCATCAGTTCCAGAGCCAGGTTGGCCAGAACTTCGTTGGTGTTCATGTTTACGGAGGTACCAGCACCACCCTGGAAAGCGTCAACCGGGAACTGGTCCATGCAACGGCCTTCGTTCAGAACCAGATCACAGGCCTTAACGATGTTTTCGCCGATTTCACGTGGGATGGTGCCCAGTTCGGTGTTAGCCAGAGCTGCAGCTTTCTTGGTCAGCACCATGCCACGGATGAATTCCGGTGCATCGTTGATGGTTTCACGGCTGATTTTGAAGTTCTGGATGGCGCGCAGAGTGTGGACACCGTAGTAGGCTTCAGCAGGAACATCCATGAAGCCCAGCAGATCTTCTTCCTTGCGGAATTGCATATTACTCACCGGAGGAGATGTAGGTGAAAGCCACCGGTGCGTTTGTGTACCAATGGCCATTAAAGAATACGGTGCAAATTAAAAGATTGAAGAGACCTGTTTTTTGATCTGTGTCGTTATTTTTGCCGGAATTTTAAGCCGATAAATAAACGCTTATACCTGCAAATAACAAGATACTTATGTGTCCATGGTCGGATTGTTTAATTGCTTTTGTTTGGTGAAAGAAGGGGAGGGATTTTGACTGGTTTTGTTCTTCCTTGAACAGGGTTCAGGACAAGCAGAATCTCCAAAAATCCTACTTGTCCTGTCTGTATTAATCGGTCAGACCGTTCAATACAGATTCGATCATGGTGTCTGCATCGGTCACCAGTTTTGCCGAAGCAATATTGGCACGCTGCAGATGCTGGTACAGACTTTCAACTGAGGTATACACCGCTGCATCCAGCAGGCAGTTCGGGTTGTTGTCACCCAGTGCCCAGAAAGACTCTTCACTGTCCAGAATGGCAATATCGCAATCCGGCAGGTTGAAGCGCAGACGGGTTGGTACCTGAATAAAGCAGCGAACAACATCAACGCCTTCGCCCAGCTGCTCAGCTTCCGCAGCGCCAGCCAGAGTGATTGTGCCGGCACCCAGACCTTCCACATCACCGAACGTCAGTTGTTCAACTGCAAAGATACCCATGTCGTTCAATGCCTGAAGTGCTGAATCGGACGTTGCGGTAATGCTCTGCTGCAGGGAACGGGTATCCACCCGGTGCGCCAACAAGGCTTCCTTCCAGGAAACCACAGACTCCTTGCCGGTAAATACCAGACGGGAGGCGTTCATCACCCGCTGCAAGTCCTGGCTGCTGATGCTGTTGGTAAAACGTGGGGCTGGCAGATGAATGACCACACCACCCAGGTTTTCCAGCTGCTGACGAATGCGTTTGCCTTCCTCGCCCTGAAGGGAGAGCAGGATACGCTTGTTCATCAGAGGCAGCTGCTTGCGCCAGTGCAGACGATCACGCAGACGAATAACATCACCAACAATAATCAACGCAGGTGCATCAATATTGAGCTGCTCAACCATTTCAGGAAGAGTCGTCAGCGTACCTTCCAGCTCGTACTGACGGCTGGTGGTTGCGGCACTGATGTAGATCGCCGGAGTGTCGGCTCGGCGGCCTTCACGGATCAGAGTGTCGAAGTTTTCCCGAATCTTTTTGGACGCCATATACAGAGCCAGGGTTCCACGACCCTTGCCCATGGCTTCCCAGGACGCACCGCCCTGACCGCAGTGATGACCACTGGCCAGGGTGACATCCGTTGCCACGCCGATGCTGGTGAGCGGGAAACCAGCGTAGGCTGATGCACCCAGAGCGGTGGAGATACCAGGCACCACTTCAAACGGGATGTTGTGTTCGATCAGATCATCACATTCCTGGGTACCGCGCCCGAAAATGAACGGGTCGCCGGCTTTCAGGCGCAGAACATCCTTGCCTTCCAGCGCCATCTCGATCACTTCCGGATGCATGCCGTAGCCGATTTTGCTGTGGTAGCCACGATAACCGATAGCCACCATCTCGACTTCTTCAGGAATCATTGCCAGCAGTGCCGGACTGATCAGAGCGTCATAGGCGACAACGTCCACCTGGCTCATCAGGCTTTGGGCCCTCACAGTCAGCAGGCCGGGATCACCGGGGCCGCCGCCAACCAGATAGACCTTACCAATCTTTTGCTGGCTCATTCCGGGCATCTCGCAGTACGGAAATCGTGGGAAAAAGTTTTGTCGTACAGCTTGGAATCGTTGAAGTCGGTTTTACCCAGCACTTTGCCGACCACGATCATGGCGGTGGCACGGATATCCAGCTCTTTCACCTTGTCGTGAATGTCGGTGATGGTGCCGCGAATCACGCGCTGCTCCGGCCAGGAAGCCTTTTCAACGACAGCGATTGGGTAATCAGCCGGGTAGATAGTCTTCAGCTGGTTGCACAGCTTCTTCAACATGCTGATGCTGAGGTAGATGCACATGGTTGCTTCATGCTTGGCCAGCTCCAGAATGTTTTCCTTTTCAGGAACCGGAGTACGGCCCGGCATACGGGTCAGGATAATGGTCTGGCACACTTCCGGCAAAGTCAGTTCCTGACCCAGCGCAGCAGCGGAGGCCTGGAAGGAGGACACCCCCGGAATCACTTTCCAGTCGATACCCAGATCATCCAGGCGACGAATCTGTTCGGCAATGGCACCGTAGATGCTTGGGTCGCCGGTATGAACACGGGCAACGTCCTTACCTTCTTCGTGGGCCTTGCGCAGCACTTCTGTGGTTTCTTCCAGATCCATATCGGCGGAGCTGAGTACCAGTGCGTCCTTGTTGGCACGGGCTACCACTTCTTTCGGTACCAGACTGCCGGTATAGAGAACCACCGGGCACTGTTCAACCAGGCGAGCGCCTTTTACGGTGATCAGATCCGGGTCGCCAGGGCCTGCGCCAATAAAAAATACGGTCATGGTCTTAAATCCTTACAACTCTTCGTAAACAGAATCAGCGGTCAGTGGCGCGGTTCTGATCAGAAAGCGCCTCAACGTTAAGAGTGCGGCCACGCTTCTGGCCTTCGTAAATGGAGCCGTCAGTGATGTCATACTTCTTGGTATAACCACGTGGCGTCACGATCATGCCTTCAAACAGGTAACTGGAGCTGTTGCCCACGGTTACTGCAGCCAGCATGCCGATGTCGTAATCCAGGAAGTGTTCCAGATCGGTAATCACAATCTTCTGGTTGTCGCGGTAAGCGCCCTGCACGATAGCGACAGGAGTGTTGGCCGGACGATGCTGTAGCAGGATGTCACGGGCTTCAACAATCTGGCTGCGACGTCTTTTGGACTGCGGGTTGTAGAAGGTGATGGCGAAGTCCGCTTCGGCAGCGGCGCGAATACGCTTGGTGATCACTTCCCATGGCGTCAGCAGATCAGACAGGGAGATAGTGCAACTGTCATGGCCCAGAGGCACGCCAACCAGAGAGGCGCAGGAGTTGGCGGCGGTAATGCCTGGTATCAGCTCATAACCAATGCCATCGGCGCGGGTCCAGTTGCGTTCCTGCAGCAGTTCCAGAGCCAGAGAGCCCATGGCGTACATGCCGGCATCACCAGAGGAAATCAGCGCCACCTTGTAACCTTCTTCGGCCAGATCAACGGCCTGATTGGCACGTTCGACTTCCTGAGTCATGGCGGAACCCATCAGGGTCTTGCCGGAACACAGGTCTTCGATCAGCTCGATGTAGGTTTTGTAGCCCACAACATAGTCGGCGTTTTCAATCGCTTTACGGGCCATAGGAGCCATCAGGTCGAGGCTGCCGGGTCCGATGCTGACAACAGACAGTTGTCCTTTTGCTGTATTACCCATAATTCAAAGCTTCAGTTACAATCACGTTGCTTTCATTCCTCTGGGGTCTGCAGACACCAGAACAGCCGCTCTTGCCGGAGCGCACTGCGCCAATTCCTGTGATGGTTTGCCGACCAATCACACTCTCTCAGGCTGGAATTCCTGATAAACACTCTTTGTCGTGTGCGTTTGAATACGCCTGAAAGTGCTTATCACCAATCCCCTTTTCAGAGACTTACTCCCGGGAACCGCCATGAAACGATTCCGTCATTACGACAAAGACACGGCTATTGTCCTTGCCTGCTTTGGCTCCGTTGTTGAGCATGCCCGCTACGAACAACTGGCCGACACCGTGCGCGAAGCCTTTCCGGATTACCCGGTTGAGATCGCCATCACCTCCCGCATGGTGATCAAGAAGCTGGCTGCCGAACACGGTCAGTGGCTGAACCTGCCCCAGACCCTTGCGAACCTGGATATGCAGGGTTATCGCCGTATCATCGTGGCGTCCTGCTATCTCTACCCGACCGATGAACACGCCATGGTGATCAACACTGTGAAAGGGTTTGAGAACTTCTCCCTTTCCCGCTTTGGTGTGACCCCAAGCCTGATCAACAAAACCAACACCGCCACCAAGCTGCTGAAGGCCATCCATGACCGTCATCCTCTGGAAGACGACATGGCAAACCTTTACATCATTCACGGCGCACCGGAGCTGGATAACCCAGGCTACTCCGCCATCCAGTACACTGAAGAACTGCTGGCCCGTCTGGACCCTTACAACTTCAGTTGCTCTCTGGAAGGTGCTTTCCCGTTCAACACCATGAGCGATGGTCTGATTCGGGACATCCTCACCATGATGGATACCGACAAGCCGAAGCTGCGTCTGGTACCGCTGTTGCTGGTGAGCGGCAACCATTTCGAGAATGACCTGATGGACATCCGCGAAACCCTCAGCCCACACTTTGAAGTGGAACTCGCTGAGCCTGTCAGCGGTGACCGCTTCTGTCTGCTCGATATGCCGGAAGTTCCGGCACTGTTGATCGAACAGATCAAGACCGAACTGAAGAAGCTGCCTTAAGGGCGGCGACAAACAGCCATCGTCTGGTTCCCATGCTCTGCGTGGGAACCTATGTGCACTTATGCATTCCCACGGTGACCGTGGGAACGAGATGTGACCGAACTGAAGAAGCTGCCTTAAGGGCGGCGACAAACAGCCATGGTCATATTTTTACCCTCTTCCGAGAGGGTAAATTTGGTCTTGGGAACCAGCAGTTTCTTTGCGCCACTGGCGTAAAGGGCTGCTGCTTCACCCACCGAACTCACGCCCACACACTTGCGTACGACTTCTGACGGGTTTTCGATACCTTCCACACCGTCCAGAATCTCAGGTGCGAAAGTCTCGAATGGAATCCCGGCTTGTGCCGCATAGTCGATAAAGGCCTGCTCATCGCTTTTAATGCTGATACTGGTAATCCGCTCAATGCTGAGTGGGCTGATGCCGTTCTCTGCACAGATATGGCTGATACCTGCTTCAATCACTTCCAGTGGTGTATCGCGATCACAGCCCAACCCTACGACCAGTGTCTTTGGACGCCAGATCACGGTTTTGCCCTGAAGCTTTGGATAAGCCGCCAGAGGCTCAGCACGATCAGTAATCAGGACATAGCGTCTGGTTTCTGAATCGCTATCCAACATATCTAGCGTGGATACGTTATTAATATTGCCCGGCAGGGGCTGACCAGCCGGCCACCAGGTATTGCTGCCGCATTCCTGAATAACCGTGACCGGATCACCATTCACTACTGCACTGGCAACACCGGTAATGGCCTGTTCGCAGGTGGGATCAAGAGTCCAGCCCAGCGTCTTGCCCATAGTGTCTACCGACAGGGTTCCGGAAGAATCCGAGGCAGTGCTCAGTACCGCCTGTGCATCCAGCAAAGCAGCAATCTGCACAGCAGCATCGTTAGCACCGCCACGGTGACCAGACAGAACCGGAATGCACCAGTGGGCATTTTCATCCACACAGATAACAGCCGGATCTTGTCGTTTATCCACAAGCAGCGGTGCGATCATGCGCACAGCTATGCCAACACTGAAAAACATCACATGGGTGCGATAGCCGGAGAATAGCTCTGCGATTGGCTCTGCAATCGGCATGGCCAGTTCGCGGGCACCTTCCGGTGCTTCGGCAAACAGTTTGGATGAGACAAACAGATCAGCCTCATCCAGTTGCTTCCAGAGCTTTTCCGCCTGTTTCAGCCCCTTGCGGGTAATGGCATAGAGTGCGTATGACATAGACGTTCTCAGTCGTTCTTGCTGATGCCGGTACGCAGCACGCCTTTGCGCTGACGAATGGAGATCTGGACCATGGAGAAGTAGCGGTTCTCGGCCGGTACCTGATCCAGTGGGTAGATTTCCTGCTTGTCCATCAGGGCGTGGGATACATAGGTGGCTTTATCCAGCAGGTTGAGCTTGGTCAGCATCGCCTTCAGCTCTTCAACCATGCGGCCAGCCTTGATCAGCATGATGGTGTCGAACTCTTCCGCCAGACGCGGCAGCATGTTGATGCCGTAGGTCGCAGGCACAACACAGAAACGCTCTTCACCTTCCGCCAGCGGAATACCCGTCGCGGCAGGAACGGCAGTGATAGAGGTGATACCCGGAACCACTTCAACTTCAACGGTCGGCCAGCGTTCGTCTTTTTCGTCCAGAATGTAGTGCCAGGTGCTGTAAACAGAAGGATCGCCTTCGGTCACAAACGCTACGCTCTTGCCCGCTTTGATGCATTCGTCGATAGCGTCAGCGGCAGCGGTCCAGGCCGGAACAGTGATGGAGGCGTCCTTGGTCATCGGGAACCACAGGAACAGGCGTTCGCCCTGCATCTCTTCTTCTTGCAGAGCGCCAGTAATAATTTCCCAGGCAAAGGAGTCGCGGGCGCCCGGGTTCTTTTCCGGAATAGCGATCACATCAACAGTCTTGAGCAGGTTGATGGCACGCAGGGTCATCAGGTCAGGAGCGCCGGTGCCAACACCAACCGCGTAGAGTTTGCCGAACTTATTCTCGGACATGATCAGGAACCTTTAACGACAGTAAACAGATGAATAGGGTTTTCCGCCCGGTAGCCGGTGTAGCTGGCCAGAGGACGCCCACGGGAAATATTGATCAGGCTGACAGAGGGCTGATAACCCAGCTGTTTGAAGAAGGTAAACGCCTCGGACACGGTATCCAGAGTGACAGCACTCAGCAGCAGACGACCACCGGGCTGTAACGCCTCAAGGCAGTATTCGAGAATGCCTTGCATCTGGCCGCGGGTGCCGCCAATAAAGATGGCGTCTGGCGCGGGCAAACCGTCCAGAGCCTGTGGTGCCAGACCATGGATTACGGACAGGTGATCGACACGGTGTTCAGCGGCATTGTCACGGCTGAACGCCACGCACTCTTTGACGCTCTCGATGGCGTAAACCTCACCACGCCAGGCCAGCTTGGCGGCTTCGACAGAGATGGAGCCTGAGCCGGCACCGATATCCCAGACCACAGAGTCAGGATTCAGACCCAGACCCGCCACAGCAATGGCACGGATTTCCTGCTTGGTAATCAGGCCGTTGGCAGGCATACGCTTCTGGTAATCATCATCAGAGCAGTGCAGGGGATAGCCGCCCCACGCCTGATGCTGCTCATCAACCAGCACCATTACATTCAGGTTGTCGATGGTGGCCGGGTCAGCTGCGGCCAGATCAGCAACCGACCATTGGGTGACAGACTGCTCTGTACCACCCAGACGCGCGCAGATATGAATCTGCCAGTTGGTTTCGCCATAGGCTTTCAGATGCTGAGCGACAGCGACCGGATGATGGATATGGTCCGTCATCAGGGCGAACTTTTTGCCCTGCTGCAGACGGCTCACCAGTCCTTTCAGTGGACGACCGTGAACAGACAATACCGTGGCATCATCCCAGGCCATATTCAGGGCAGAAAACGCCAGCTGAATACTGGAAGGGGATGGAATAAAAGACAGATGCTCTGGCTCGACCAGTGCAGCCAGTCGGCGGCCCAGACCGTAAAACAGCGGATCACCGGAAGCCAGAACACACACAGTGTTCTCGTAGGACGCTTCAATGATGCGATCCAGATACGCCTGCAGGCCATCCTTGCCGAACGGTAAACGCTCACCGCTGAACTGCGGGAAGAACGACAGCTGACGATCACTGCCCGCCAGAACCTGAGCCTGCTGCACGGCATTGACAGCCTTGCTGCTCAGGCTGGCGCAGCCATCGTCACCCATGCCGATTACGGTAATGGCAGTCATTACTGAGCCGCCTGAATCAGCAGAGAGTGAATGCTGGATACAATCAGAGTGCTGCCGCCCTTACGACCCAGAGAGGTGATGTAAGGTACGATTTTGGATTCATGCAGCTCATCCTTGGATTCCACGGCAGACACAAAGCCCACTGGAATACCGATAATCAGTGCCGGTTTGATCTCTCCATCACGGATCATGCGCATAGCTTCCAGCAGTGCGGTTGGAGCATTGCCGACTGCGATAATGCCGCCATCCAGCAGACCCTTGTCGCGAGCCATATGCATGGCCTGAATGGAACGGGTATTCCCCAGTGCGGTGGCCTGGGCAATCACTTCCGGATCAGACACAAAGCAGTGAGCCGTGTTGCCGAACACGCCCATACGCGCTTTGCTCAGGCCGGACACGATCATGGATACATCAGACACAATCGGGCAGCCGTTGCGCAGGGCTTTGATACCTGATGCGATAGCGTCTTCACTGAACTGGAACAGCTTGGCAAATTCAAAGTCACCCGTCGTATGAATGGCGCGGCGAACCACATCCCATTCACCAGCGTTGTAACCATGCTCTCCACCGATCTGATCACGGACTTCCTGATCAATAATGGTGAAGGAGCTTTCTTCAATCTGACGACCCTGTGTCGTCATCTGTTTCATCGGATCCATAAGACGTCGATACCTAAGCAGTTAAAGCGGTGAAGGTGGGCTGGCGGGCGGAGCCCAGCAGCTGACCCTGGAAGTCGATCAGCAGGCACTCCACAGGGAAGGCATGGCGACCATAGGCTGCGGCAGCATCCACAACCTTTTCACAGAGGGCATCGTAGAAACCGGGCAGACCGGCCTCTTCGACCATTTCAAATACGTGACGGGCGGTATTGGCAGTGCGAATCTCGGCGCAGAGGGTTTCATCTGCACCGAACTGTGCGGCCAGATCGGCGAGCATGACGAAGTTCACCGCCGGGCCGCTGACGTGTGTCATCATCGCGCCATCAGCCAGCTTGGCGATCTTGCCGATCATGCCAACGATCATCACACGGCGTGCGTGATAGCGAGCCGCAGAGCGCAGACCAACCCCGACAAAGTCACCCGCCTGAACAAAGCTCTCTTTGGTCAGGGACGGGTAGTAATCAATACCGAACTTTTCAGTACGGCCGCCGGTGGTCAGAACAAAGTCGTGAGTACCGTTGACGGTGGCGACTTCAATGGTCTGACGAACACTGGAGGCGTAAGCGGATGTTGAGAAAGGCTTAACCGTGCCACGGGTTCCCAGAATGGAAATGCCATCGATGAGACCGAGACGTTCGCTGATAGTCTGTTTCGCCAGCTCGCGACCGGCCGGAACGGAAATAATAACGTCTGCGCCGATGCTGTTATTACCACGGGCCAGCGCATCCAGCTCCAGTTGAACCATCTCGATAATGTTTTTGCGGGGAACCGGATTGATAGCCGGGCCGCCGACCTCCAGACCAAGGCCGGGTTTGGTAACGCGTGCTACACCTTCACCACCTTCCAACTGAATACCCGCTTCCGGCAGTACACGAACCTGCGCGCATATTTCAGCGCCATGGGTGCAGTCCGGATCATCGCCGGCATCCTTGATCACTGTGCAGATCACGCTGTCGTCCTGCCATTCGGTGCGAACCACCGCAAAGGTGGCTTCCTGACCGATAGGCAGAGTAATGGTGATCTCTTTCAGCTCTTCGCCGGACAGCAGGGTCTTGGCTGCCGCACGGGCGGCAGCGGCAGCACAGGCTCCGGTGGTGAAACCGGGGCGCAGTGCCTTTTTGTCACGGTTACGGCTGATAACGGAATGTTTGGCCAGCTTCTCAGACATACTCAGCGCACCTGCTTAACCACAAAATGGCGGCTGTCGAGCAGTTCGGTGAGTGGACGACGCTCGTCTACAGCCTTGAAAATATCCAGCCATTGGTTGTCGGTCAGCTCATCGCCATGGGCAATCCAGGAGCCGTTATTTACCGCCATTTCACCGGGCTGCAGGTTTTCATAAATCACTGAAACACTGCCGCTGCGGCAGGCGCCACAGCAGTTGCTGCGGGTGATTTTCATGCGGCGGTCGCCGCTATCAAGGCCAATGCTTCTGGCCAGCTTACGCAGGCGGTGGGCAAAGGCACGGCTGTCTTCTTCAGGAATGCAGGGCTCGATACCGCAGAACACCATATGGCTGCGGTATTCAGCCAGAGGCTGATCCTTGATGCGGCACAAGGCGACAGCAATCGTGTGGCCATTAACTTCCATCAAGACCGGTTCCGCGTGCAGCTTTTTTCGACCACTGGTAAACAGGGCAACGGTTGCCGCCTGCCAGGCCAGACCTTCAACACCCAGATGAAACTTCTGGATGTATTTATCCATCGCCTGCTGCATGCGTTTGGAGCAGGTCGACACTTCCAGTGACATCAGACCAGCGACAATGGACAGGCTTTCCATAACCGGGTGGCCGCGCAGGCAGGAGACTTCGGTCAGCTTGCTGAAGTCGTGGCCGCCTGCCGTCATAAAGCGGTCAATCACTACTGCCAGATCTTCGCTGGAAACCGGAGCCTCAGAGGCCACAGCCAGCAGCAGGTTGGATGATTGCGCAGAAGCATGCTTACCGTGGTGAGCGTGCAGGGCTGAGCCGTTGGAGGCTTTGCTGTGTGCGTGATGAGAAGAACAGCTCATGAATGACCGCCACGATTTTTCATGTAAATAACCATAAAGACACTGCCGAAAGCGGCCGTAAGGATACCGACCGGTATCTCCTGAGGAGCGGCAATGGTGCGGGCCATAACATCGACCCAAATCAGGAAAATAGCGCCAGACAGTGCCGAGAACGGCAGCACCAGTCGGTTGTCCGCGCCAGATAGAAGGCGAACGGCGTGTGGCACCATCAGACCAACAAAGCCAATGGCGCCGGCAATAGCGACGATGGTGGCGGTGATCAGCGCCGCAATACCAAAGATCTGGTAACGCAGGCGTGGTACATCGACACCCAGAGTCAGGGCGCTTTCATCGCCGCACATCATGGCGTTCAGGGCATCGGCCTTGCTGAACAGGAACATCACGCCGCCCACCAGAGCAATGGCAGGAAACAGCAGCTGGTTCCACAGTGCGCGGTCCAGACCGCCCATCATCCAGAACATGGCCGAAGCAACGGCGCGGGTTTCAGCAAGAAACAGCATCAGGTTGGTCAGTGCCATCAAGACAAACGACACAGCCACACCAGAGAGAATCATACGCTCGACGCTGGTTTGCTGCAGGGAGCCCGCCATGGTCAGCACCAGACCAACCGACCCGAGCGCACCAATAAAGGCACCCAGAGGCAGAGTAATATCACCAAGGAACAGACCGGTCTGGGTTAATACCACCACGGCACCCAGAGAGGCACCGGAGGCGATGCCAAACAAATAGGGGTCGGCCAGTGGGTTGCGGTTGGCGGACTGCAAAGCGGAACCAACAGTAGCCAGACCAGCGCCGGCGAGTGCTGCCATCACTGTGCGTGGCAGGCGCAGATGCCAGATCACGCTGGCATCCACAGAAGCCTGATCGATTGTTCCCCGGATACCCTGAATCATGGCATCCAGCACCACCCCGGCGCTGATATCGGTCGAGCCGAAACCAATCGCCAGTACCAGACTGGCAAAGAGTCCGGTTACGAGGAAGATCAGGCAGGTAAGACTATGACCGTAAGACTTCATTACAGCGCGACAGCCTCATCAGCTTCTGAGGCTGCAAAAGATTCAGGATGAATTGTTCGGGCCACGCGCTCGATGGATTCAATCACTCGCACACCCGGCACCATTTCCGAGTAGGTCAGCGAGGTGTAGCGACCTTTGCGCACAGCTTCCAGGCGACCAAGAACAGGATGATCTTTTACCGACTGGATTGCCTGCTCCATACCGGCATCCTGACGGAAAATCAGATAATCCGGGTTCCAGCGCATCACCGATTCAATACTGGTGAAAGCCCAGCTGGTGGACATCTCTGCGGCAACGTTGATGCCGCCAGCCGCTTCAATAATCGCATGCCCCATGCCTTTGCTGCCGCTGGTTACCAGGTCATTAGGCGTACCATCGAACAGGAAAACCTTTGGCTTTGGCTGATCTGCAACCTTGTTCTGGATAGTGGCAATGCGGTTTTTAAAATCGGTCACAAGCGCCTCGCCATTTTCCGGGTGTCCGAAAATAAGGGAGAGGTTGGTCAGGTCATGGTAGAGCGTGTCCAGCGAGGCATCAGGTACATCATCCCGCTCACGGATACACGACTCCTCAAGGATATAGCTGTGAATGCCATATTGTTCCAGACGCTCAGGGGTAATGGCTCCGCCTGCATTCACGCCATAGGACCAGCCCCAGAAGAACAGGTCCGGCTTATGGCGAACCAGCAGTTCAAGGCCCGGGCCGCGGGGGGAAAGCTCAGGGATATCACCCATCTTCTCGGCAAAGTCAGTGTGCAGTTCGACCGGACCGGTTACGCCGGTCATGGCTTTGATATAAGGCTTAAGTCCCAGCGCATGCACCATCTCTGCCATATTGACGTTATTGACGATGGCATTGCGGACTGGCTTTTCAAAAGTCACAGTGCGACCGCAGTTCTCAATCGTCACCGGAAACTGGGTCTGTGCAGTCACGATTACAGATAGGCTGAGGCCTGCAATCAGGGTAAGTAAGTCGAGGGTCTTTCTCTTGATGTTCATCAGACGGCCATTGCTCGATAAAAACTGATACGAGGGCTGCCAGTCACCGGGTGATCATCGACATGGCTGTGGAGATTAAAGGCCTGCTCCAGAACACCGGAGCTGAAAACAGAACGGCAGTTGTCGTCGGCAACCAAGCGACCATGGTTAAGAACCAGCAGGCGGTCACAGAACTGCGCGGCAATATTCAAATCATGGATGCTGGCCAGTACCGTGATCCCGGAGTCCCTGGCCAGTTGCAGCATTTCCAGCTGATAGTTGATATCCAGATGATTGGTTGGCTCATCGAGAATAAGCAGCCGAGGCTTTTGAACCAGAGCTCGGGCGATCAAGGCACGCTGTTTCTCACCACCGGACAGGCTGATAAAGGATTGACGGGCTTTGTCGCCCAGATTGACTTGTTCAAGCGCTTCAACAATCTGCTGCTTTTCCGCAGCACTTTCCCAGCCCATCACATTGCGGTGAGGAATCAGACCCATCGCCACAACATCACGCACGGTCAGGCCGAAGTCGCCATGGTGCTCCTGCAGTACAACCGCCATCTGGCGGGCATTCTCCCGCGCAGACAGCTGCCAGACATCCTGCCCTTCAAACAGTACATGGCCGCTGTCCGGGCGACAGGCCCGGTAGATGCAGCGCAGCAGACTGGTTTTGCCGGCACCGTTGGCGCCAGCAAGACCAGTAAAGCTACCCGGTTCCAGAACGAAGCTGATGGAATCCAGGATTTGCCGGCCATTCACCGACCAGCAGAGCTTTTGTACCTGAAGGGCAGTCTGGCTCATGGTTATCCGAATGAGTAGGTGTAGGTCAGCTGAAGGTTGCGGGGCGCGCCTTTGGTTTTCAGCGGTGCCCGGTAATCAGCCGGAGCATCAGAGGCCGGCTTAAACACGTCTACGAAGTAGTCCTTGTCGAGCAGGTTTTCGATACGCGCTGACACCTTGTGCTGTTTCTGACCGTTAAGCAGCAGCCAGCCACCCAGATCGACAACTGCAGCATTGCCATAGTCTGTGTCGTGTTTCTTGATGTCGCCGGTATAAACCAGAGACGACCAGAGTCCCCAGTCTTTATCTGCATCGTCGTAGTTCACACCAGCTGTTGCGAACCACTCGGGAATACCGGTCAGCACTTCACCCTTATCGAGATCGGTCGTGTGGGCGCGGGTTGCGGAAAGAGATGTGCTCCAGCCGTTCGGGAAGCTCACCATGCCGGAAATCTCAAAACCTTTAGTTTTGATGACTTTGTCGATGTTCTTGTACTGATCGTTTTCAACACCGATCAGATCTTCCACTTCCCGCCAGAAGAGGGTGGAGCCCAGCTGGATAGAGGTACCGTTATTCAGCACGTGCTGCCAGGTCAGTCCGGCATTGCTGCTGGTGCCCTGTTCAGGTTTCAACTCACGGTTGCCCAAAGTGTCTTCTTTGGCGTACAGATGTTCAGCCGTTGGCAGGCGGAATGAGGTACCCGCAGAGAACTGAGCGGAAAGAGAGTCGGTCAGAGGGTGATCGGCGCTGATACTGAAGACAGTCGCGTCTTCACCAGACTCAATCTTGTTATAGCGTGCGCCAATAGCCAGATACGTATCTGGCAGAGCAGAGATATAAGGGCGGTATTGGCCGTATACAGCATGAGCGACTTCGGTATCGGACTTGAAGTTCATCACTTCGTCCTCGCCCTCATAGCGCTGTTGCTCGTAACCAAACAGAACCTGGTCCTGGCTGTCGAAGCTGTAGCGACCCATGACATTGATGCCCTTGTCGGTAAAGCCCCAGTAGTCGTTGTTGTTGATCAGATGCAGTTTGTCATCGGTCTTGCGGTACAGGCGGAAATAGTCGGTATCCCAGCTGTGGTAGTAAGCCTTGACCATCGTCGCCAGATTGTTATTCACCTGATGATCGAGCTTCAGGGTCACCAGGTTCTGGCTGCGTTTGTTTTCGGTCGAGACATTGTAATAAGGGCGGGCATATTCCAGATCGGCTTCATTGTGTTGAAGCAGCAGACTAACGCGGGTATCAGCAGAAACGTCATGTGCCAGCTTTACGCCAAAGTTCTGAACGTCATACCCACGCTCATGGTCGGTTGCTGTCCAGTGAAAGTCACTGCGGTCCCATGGCTCGTAACCATCGGTACTGTCGCTGGAACCAAAGAACAGCACTTCAGTATTGCCGATCTTGTCGGTGGTAAAGCCGCTGATGGTTTGTGCGCCAAGGGTATCTGCACTAATGCTGAATTGCCCTTCGGCTTTGCCTTTGTACGAGCGAGTGATGATATTAATAACACCGGCCACCGCTTCGGTGCCGTAAATCACACCCTGGCCGCCTTTCAGAACTTCGATCCTCTCAATCATGGCTGAGCTGACGGAATCCATATAGGCCGAGCCGAACAGGCGGTTATTCACCCGCACACCGTCGATCATCCACAGGATGTCCTGGCTGCGGGAACCCTGCAGGGAGTAAGAACCGTAATCAAAACGACCGGCGCCGCCTGTTACCGCCAGACCTGGCACAAACTTGCGCAGCAGACCATTGATATCCTCGATGCCGGATTCTTCTATCTGCTTGCGGTCAACGGTTTCCAGCTTGTAGCCGTACATGGCCTGCTCGCTGGACAGGGTTTCCTCGATACGACTGGCTTCTACAGTCACTTCCGGAAGGGTTGTGACTTCTTCAGCAGCTGCACATGGCAGAGCAAGTGGAAGAAGTAAAAAGAGACCTGATTTCTGCATAACTAACAACTCGAATCCTTGAGGGATTATTTCTTTGTGTTAAAGGCGCAGTACAAGTCGGGTATGGCTTGGAGAGAAGGTGTGCTTCATCCAATCGGGTATACCCGCCCGATACATAGAGATTTCATGTTCTGGCAGGTTTCCTGGCTTCAGGGTCATCACTGGTCGGTTGTCTTCCCGGATCATCAAAGATCCAGTGACCTATTAACCGGCAGCTCGCCTGTTACAGTTGCGGGTACAGCTGGGGATTTTCACCCCATTCCCTTTTCACCCTGTCTTTGGAGAAACAAAGAGCAAGGCACCAGAGCACGTTCGGCACAATCCGGAATGAGGTGGGCTGTGCCGGCAGAAAATTACCGGAGTGGGATGAGTTACAGAATGCGTACAAACACCAAAAGCTGGGGGTTTGTAGACCTGTGTCTATAAACGCGGGGTCGGTATGGTGTGAACAGGAACGTTTTTATTGGCCAGCAGCGTAGAAAGGTTGGAGCTTATGGTGATGAGGGATGCTGAATCGGCAGAGATGAAAAGCACACGACGGCCATTGTTTATATGTTCAATAATCAGAGCTTCATGCTCTGCTGCGTTCTTTACGGCAATCAGGTCAGCATCGCGGCGACAGAGCGCCATAATGGCTTTTGATACATCATCGGTGTAGAAGACGGTTTCCGCTTTCTGCATCAGGCGCAAAGCCTTGAAGGTCAGTTCGTCCGGATCATTGTGGGCAACATTGATCAGGTACAATTCACCACTGCTTAACTCTGCGCCTGCTAGCCGCTGTTCCAATGTACTGCGAGCCTGTTCCAGCTGGGCGGCATACACCTGTTCCGCCACATCACTGGTCAGAGTTTCCTCCCAGAAATGGCGGCGATCATGGATGCTGTCAAAGCGGGCTTTCACCAGACCCCGATATTCACCGGCCAGGGCTGCCAGCTGGCCAAGCCCATTGGGAAGTACACTCTCCAGCTGCTCCCGAAGCAGGCGGGCCAGAACAGGTGTGGTCCCGCTGGTGGAAACCGCGACCATTACCGGGGAACGGTCAATAATCGCAGGAACAATGGCATTACCGGCTTCCGGTGCATCAATCACATTGACGAAGACACCCTGCTGCTTTGCCCGTTCGGCGACCTGCTGGTTTACCGCATGGTTATCGGTTGAAGCAATGACCAGAGCGACACCCCCCAGATCATCCGGATGGAACGCCCTCTCTTTCAACTCATGATGGCTGCCGCTCAGAAAGGCATAAACCTCTTTGCGGATTTCCGGAGCCACAACCCGCAGGCGTGCGCCGGCGGAGTGAAGTAGCCTGATTTTGCGCAGGGCTACATCGCCACCGCCAACTACCAGACAGCGTTGGTTCTTTACATCAAGAAAGAGAGGGAGGTAATCCATTACTCAAGCCTGCTTTAAGCCAATCACCTGCATGATGTAATCCATATCCAGATGCTCATCCATGGCATTGGCAATACGGTTGATGCCGTCTTCACGGGTTTCATTGTAATCCGGAATCTCAACATCCTTCAGGCTTGCCCATTCCAGAATTGCACGACAGGCTTCCGGGTGCTCAAAGACACCGTGCAGGTAGGTGCCAAATACCAGACCATCGTCGGAGATCACACCATCCGGGCGATCACCTTCCAGCGTGATCAGCGGATGCTCAAGAGCCTTGCCGGTGGTGATTCCAGCATGAATCTCATAGCCGGTCACAGTAGCAGAGCCCTGCCCTGGCAGACGGAGAACACCGCTGACTCGATGCAGTTGCTTATCCGGTTCCATGGTGGTTTCAATGTCCAGCAGGCCCAGACCTTTGCTGCTGCCAGCGGCGCTTTCAAGACCCAGAGGATCGTGGAGCATCTCGCCCAGCATCTGGTAGCCACCGCAGATACCCATCACCTTGCCGCCAAAACGCAGGTGTCGGTATACGGCACGGTCCCAGCCGTTGGCACGAACGAAGTCCAGATCGGAACGGGTGTTTTTGCTGCCCGGCAGGATGATCAGATCACAGGCCGGGAACTCTTCGCCTTTGCGCACAAAGCGAATATCCACATTCGGATGCAGGCGCAGAGGGTCGAAGTCGGTATGGTTGCTGATGCGGGAAACAACCGGCACCACCACCTTGAGAACATTGGCTTCTTCACCAGTGAATTGCTGATCTGCTACCGCATCTTCAGCTTCCAGATGCAGGCCGTGCAGGTAAGGCAGTACGCCAAGAACCTTTTTGCCGGTCTTCTCTTCCAGCCAGTCCAGACCCGGCTGCAGCAGGGTTACGTCACCCCGGAAGCGGTTGATGATAAAACCTTTCACCCGCGCCTGTTCAGACTCCGACAGCAACGCCAATGTGCCGTAAAGGTGGGCAAAGACACCGCCACGGTCGATATCGGCAACAATGACTACCGGCACATCGGCTTCTTCAGCAAAGCCCATATTGGCGACATCACCTTCGCGCAGGTTGATCTCGGCCGGGCTACCGGCACCTTCAACCACCACCGCATCGCTGAACGACTTCAGTCGCTCAAAAGAGCTGAGGATGGCCTGCATCACCTTGGGTTTGTAGTCGTGGTAGGAGCGGGCATCCATATCCTTGACCACTTTACCGTTGACGATAACCTGAGCACCGATATCGGTGTTCGGCTTCAGCAGCACCGGGTTCATATCGGAATGTGGTTCGAGGCCGCAGGCCTGCGCCTGTACTGCCTGAGCACGGCCGATCTCACCACCATCAACGGTAACGGCGCTGTTCAGCGCCATATTCTGTGGTTTGAACGGGGCAATCTTGAAACCGCGGCGAGTCAGTGCGCGGCACAGACCTGCGCAGAGCACACTTTTACCGGCATCAGAGGTGGCCCCCTGAATCATAATCGAGCGAGGGGAGAGGGTTTTATCAGTCATTGTCTGACTCGAAATGGTTTGGCTCAAAAAGAGCAATATGTCGCGAAGTGAATTCGTCCATGATGGCCAGTATCTGCTGCTGATAAAAGCCAAGTTTCTCTGCCAGTACCAGACAGCCGCCGAGACCACAGCCTTCTACCACAAGACCCTGTTCGTACACCTGCAGTGAGGTGTGGCAGGAATGGTGGAATCCGGTTTCCGGCATCATCAGCGGAATATCAGTGCCCGGAATATAGTCCGGACCGTGCTGTTCATGGAGATCCCGATAAACCCACTGTGTCGTTGCCTGAATAGCATTGCCGGCAAGGGGGGCTTTCCACTCAGGATGTTCCCGGTTCAGCATCAGCCAGGGCACGATCACCATCAAACCACCGGCCAGCAGCAGGGGATGTTTGCGCTGATGATCAACAAGCCCTTGCAGCATAAGGGTGACAGCTGTCTGCAGGTTGTCGTGAGTGCTGTTGTCGCTCAGCAGCGCTGCGGCAGTGATGGGCAGGCCAGAGTTTTGCACACGGTTGGTCAGGGCTTCTATAAGCACCTGCCGCTCCGCCAGTTTCTCCGGGTCCAATGTGCTGCCAGCGGCAAGCACCGGGTTATCCAGCAACAGGTTCAGCCACAGGTTGGCATAAATGGTTCCGCCAACACCGCACTCGGCGACCACACTGATCCAGTCATCCTGATCTTCCTGTTTCAGGTTCGGCAGCAGGGTGTTGTGAACCAGTTGTGGTATTTCTGCCTGTGTGCAGGACCATTGCTCCAAACCATCCAGAGCCAGTTTGTCTTCCGGAATATAAGGTTTGTGTTCAAGGTCGAGATTGTAGATGCGCATCACAACCTTATGGCCGGCTCTGCGAAATAGCTGGAGCAGAGCGTGGGTCAGCAAGGCTGGTGTTATACCGCCATTGGACAGTAGCGGCTGAGGCTCGATGCCCGGCAGATGGGTCGTGTCGTATCCCGTTGCAATCATCTCGCTGTTGTTGGCCGGGGTGAACGACATCAACCCGGCACCCGCGCCGGCATCGCTGAGCTTATGCAGGTCAGGCAGGCGGGCAACGCTATTGATAATGCTGAAACAAATAACCGGTTTGGACACAGGCTCAACCTCTCAGCCCAGAAACTTTGATAAACGACTCAGACAGACAGCTTGTACAATTAAGGTAATGGGTACGATTCAAACAAGCAGGGCGATAAACAGAAACAGGCAGGCTTCTGTAATCTCGATCACTGCACCACAGACATCACCGGTAAAGCCTTCCAGGCGCGAAAGGGTCTGCTGGCGCAACCAGTACCATAGCAGCAGAACAAGAATCAGCGCGGGCCATACACCAGCCAGAAGAACAGCCGAGATCGCCAGGGCAGCCATCAGGGAGGAGCGGCACTCACTGCGGGTAACGGGGTTGGCGGCAAAGTCAGAAAAGGCCTGGCCCAAACCTTTCGGGCGGACATAAGGCGTATTCAGGAACAGACCCATGCCTGCTGTGCGACTCAGCACAGGAATCAGCAATATGGCCAGCCAGGATTGGCTGATTGTCAGCGCCACCATGCCTCCGGCTTTCACCAGCATGCCAAGCACCACAACCATTACCGCCATCGGACCACAGGTCGGGTCTTTCATAATGAGGAGGGTGCGTTCCTTGTCGCCAAGACCGCCGACCCAGGCATCGGCACAGTCGCCCAGACCGTCCAGATGCAGGCCGCCGCTGGCCAGAGTAAGAATGGCAAACAGAGTCAAACCAATAAGAGACAGATGAATAGTGTTCAGGTCACCATGCCAGCTGCCCAGAAAGCTGCTGAGCACCAATCCGGTAACAACCAGTATCAGGCCAATAATTAAACCGACAACCGGCATATAAACAACCGCCCGGCCCATATCTTCATCTTCAATGGTTTCGAGGTGGCGGGTAGGCAGGCGGCTGAAAAAACCGAGAGCCAAAGCTATGGCACGGCTGTGACGTTCCCGGGTGGATACTGTTGAAGAAGGGGATTGCTCGTCCATGGCTGTTTATCCTGTGGAACCCAGAGACAGTAAACGTGGCCAATGACGGCCCTGTTCATCGGTATAGACTTCGATCCGGCAGAGCGAGGCGTAAGGCGTATGGATGCGAGTAAAAGGCACCATACTGTCTGTCGGAATCTCAAGAATATGCGCCAGTACCTGACGGATAACACCGCTGTGGGTCACCAGCAAAATATGACCCTGAGCCGAGTTATCGATCAGAGCCTCCCAGGCCTGATTGATACGGCCTCGGAAGGCAGAAAGCGGTTCGCCACCGGTCGGTGTGTTGGTGTTGGGATCAGACCAGAAGGCCGAAAGCTGTTCGGGATGCTCTTGGTGAAGGGTGTCGTAGCTGACGCCATCCCACTCACCAAAGCTGGTTTCGCGCCACTCGGGATCAATGGTCAGCGGCAGGCTGCTTTGTGCTGAGAGTTCCCGGGCAAAAGCGGCACAGCGCTGCAGTGGGGAGCTGATAATCTGCGTCCAGCCGGGATTGTGGGCGGTTGTTGAACGCAGTTGCTGCCAGCCGGTATCCGACAAGGCTCTGTCGGTAGAACCTAACAGGCAGCTGTCGCCTTCAGGCTGTCCGTGACGCAAAAGGTCAATAACCGTTGTTCCCGGAGTGATTGGCTGCCTGCTCATGGTGTTAGTGCTTGCTGCCTTTCATTACCAGCGGCAGGCCGGCGGCGACAAAGGTGACCTTGTCAGCTGAACGGGCAATGGCCTGATGCAGTCGTCCTGACTCATCCACATAACGGCGGGTCAGTTCACCCATCGGGATAATGCCCATGCCGACTTCATTGGAGACCATAATAATGCGGCCAGGCAGCTCAGACAGAACATTGAGCAGCTCCTGTCGTTTGGTCGGCCAGGCATCTGTGTCGTCCATGCACAGTAGATTGCTGACCCACAGAGTCAGGCAGTCAACCAGCAGGCAGCGATCTTCACGGGCTTCGCGCTTGAGTACTTCGGCCAGTTCCACCGGTTCTTCGACCACCGGCCAGTGGTCCGGGCGCTGCTGACGATGGTGCTCCACACGATCGGCCATTTCCTGATCGTAAACCGTGGCTGTGGCGATATAGGTCACTTCAAGACCACTGTCTATCGCCTGCTGTTCGGCATAAGAGCTTTTTCCGGAGCGGGCACCGCCCAGTACGAGTTCTATCATGACTTTGCTGTCTGCTGATCACTGTAATTTCGCCCGCAGAGTGCGGGCGAAAGACAAGTTTACACTTTTTCGCGGTCGGACTGTTGCCACAGTACTTCACCGCCGGTCTGGCGGGCAATGTAACGGGCCAGCACAAACATTAAGTCGGACAGACGGTTGAAGTAGCTGAGCAGCGGCGCGTTGATCTCTTCGCCGGCATTGCGGGTTGCGATAATGCGACGTTCCGCACGGCGGGCAACGGTGCGTACCATATGGAAGTGACAGGCCTGTGAGGAGCCACCTGGCAGGATAAAGTTTTCCAGTGGTGGCAGTTCGCTGTTGAACTGGTCAATCAGGGCTTCCAGGCTATCAACGTGTTCTTGTTTGATGATCTGCCAGCCCGGCATAGCCAGCTCGCCACCGGCATCAAACAGACGGTGTTGAATTTCCAGCAGAGGGTCCAGCAGTTTGTGACGCAGGATCTGGCCGTCACGCACTTCGTTGATCAGCAGGCCCATCCAGCAGTTCAGCTCATCAACAGTGCCGATAGCTTCCATGCGCGCGTGGTCTTTAGGAACGCGGCGGCCTTCGCCCAGGCTGGTTTCGCCCTTGTCGCCGGTGCGGGTGTAGATCTTGGTCAGACGGTTTGGGGTATCTTCAGACATAGGATCCTGAGACTCTTCTGTGAAGGACAGATTGAAGGGCCTAATTATTAAGACGCGACCATAGCAGATCGGTTTTTTGACCGGCGTGATTCATCTCAAGGTAATCTTTGCGTGGTTTTGAAAACATAGATGCAGGTCAATATTGATCTCGATTCATGCCCACGGTCATAAAACAGTGAGTGAGGCT
The DNA here is from genome assembly GCF_900174585.1 of Parendozoicomonas haliclonae. Lineage (GTDB taxonomy): Bacteria > Pseudomonadota > Gammaproteobacteria > Pseudomonadales > Endozoicomonadaceae > Sansalvadorimonas > Sansalvadorimonas haliclonae. Next base: position 352,247 of record NZ_FWPT01000006.1, read on the forward strand.
GTTTTTCGGCGTTCGGGTGTTGATGTGAATCAACAGAGGGCGGCAGGATTGTCTGGTAGGTTTTGAATGTCCTTTTTGTGTGTGCCTGTGGGCTCTGTTTCCACGGTGTATTGAGCAGCCAAAGGCTGCGGTGCTTGTTCCTTGTCTTCCTTCTGTTCAGCTAACTCCCCACGAGAGTGCTCTGGTCATGTTCTGATGATCGGGCTGGATTTTGGCTCCACGACCAGTCGCGCCATGATCGCCCGTACCCGTGTTGGACAGAATCGCTTTTCCGGCACTCTGGGGGCCGGTACTCCAGAAATTATTTACCGTTCTGAACCGTTGTTTACCCCTTTCGTTGATGATGTGCTGCATGTTGAGGATGTACTGGCCTGTCTTGAGCTTTGGCTGAAGCAAAGTGGTACCTGTGCTGAGGATATCTTCTGCGGTGGTCTGATCATTACCGGTCTGGCGGCCCGAGGCAGCAATGCGGAAACGATTGCCGCGGCTGTTGAGCAGCGCCTGTGTAATTTTATTGTCGCAACGGCGGCCGATGCCGGACTGGAATCCTGGCTGGCTTATATGGGGAACACCCAGAGAATGAGTCAGGCCTTCCCCCGCAGTCAGTTTATGAATCTGGATATTGGTGGGGGAACCACCAATATTGCTGTCGGCCGTAATGGCAACGTCTCCGAAGTGGGATGTTTTCATATCGGTGCCCGCCATTTTCGTTTTCAGCCGGGCAGCTATACGCTGGCCGGAGTCTCGGAGATTGGCCGACAGCTGGCGGACTATTACGGCTTCTCTGCTGAGGTTGGGCGGCCGATGGTGCGTTCCTGCCGTCATCTTATTCTCGATCTTTATATTGATGCGCTGCTGGCGATTGTTCATGGCGATCAGGCGTTTTTTCAATGTCTGCCCGGTTCACTGCTGGTGGATCTGCCTTCCGGCTGGCAGGGCGGGGAAGACTTGTCTCTGACCTTCTCCGGTGGTGTGGGTGAGCTGTTGTATAAGGTGAGTGAGGGCGGGGCTTTGCCTGCGACCATTGCAGCCTTTGGCGACCTCGGTATCGACCTTGCCGAACGTATTCTGCAGGAGCCTGAGCTGTGTCGTCATCTGAAGGGGCATGTTCCCGAGAATCGCGGGCAGTCTACGGTTTATGGCCTGGCTATTCATAGTGCGGAAATCTCCGGCCACTCTGTCCATCTGCCCAGTCCGTCTCTGCTTCCTTTACGACATCTGCCGGTTATTGGCCGGTTGTGTATCTCGGCTTCCAAAGATGATGTTGCCCAGGCGATCGCTATGGCTGCTCGTTGTACGGCTGGAAGTTGTCTGCAGATTATTCCCGAGGCGGGCAGTTATCCGTCTTTGATGGATGTTCGCAGGCTGGGCCAGCATCTGGCTGAGCAGTTAAAAAGCGGCATTATCAATGCGGACACGCCTCTGCTTCTGATCGCACCTATGGACTTTGGCAAGGTGCTGGGCAGTTATGCGACAGAGTGGGGGCGCATCCCGGTCACCCTGATTGTGGTGGATGAAGTGCAGGAGCGTTCGGTGCAGTTCGTCAGTCTTGGTTGCGCAAGGAACTACGTAATTCCCGTTTACTATTATGGAATGCACTGACGGCGGCTTCAGCGGGGTCGTTTTAAACTGTCGGTATCTGTGCACACAGTGACTCCCTGTTTCCGTCAATCCCATCGGAGGATGACATTGTCTCTCGTCAACCACCATAAGCCTCTTGATCAGATCGTTGTTCCCGTACCAGCCAGAGAGCAGGTTTACCGCATGCGGGTGGCCGGGCAGGAGTATTCGTTTCAAGGGCTGGCGGCATTGCTGGGAGCGGCGGATTACAGCAAGGCAGGTGATCGTGGTGCCGGGCTGGCCGTTGATAATGAGATTCAGCGGGAGGCAGCCCGCAGCATTCTGGCCGACCTGACCCTTCAGCATATCTATGATCATCCGCTGACCACCCGCGAGGGTGATATCGATGAAGTCATGGTGGTGAACTACAACATCGACCATGATGTGTTCGGGACTATTGCTCAGCTGACTCTCGGTGAACTCCGTGACCGGTTTATGGAGTGCACAGGGCCTGAGCTGTTGGAGTTCGGTACCGGGATGACCGGCGTTATGGTGGCTGCGGTCACCAAACTGATGAGCGTCCATGATCTGGTTTTCAATGCCCGCAAGATGCGCTGCCATTCCCAGTTGCGTAACCATCTTGGCTTTGAAGGCACACTCTCTTCCCGTATTCAGCCCAACCATCCAACCGATGATCTGGCCGCCATTACTGCGATGGTGTTGCAGGGCTTGTCTATGGGTAATGGCGATCAGGTGATCGGCCTGAACCCGTCTGACGATACCTTCGATAATATTGCCGCCTGCCTGACGCACCTTGATCAGCTGCGCAAGCAGACCGGTGCGCCAACTCAGGTGTGCGTACTCTCCCATATCCGTACCCAGCTGGCCTGCATCGAAGAAGGTGTGCCGGTGGATGTGCTGTTCCAGTCTCTGGCCGGAACCGACAAAACCCTGCGTCGCGGGTTTGATGTCAGTGTGTCGTTTATGGATAAGGCCTGGGAGACCATGAACAAGAAAGGCGCGCTGGCCGGTAAGACCGAACAATTTATGTATTTTGAAACCGGGCAGGGCAGTGAGATCAGCTATGGCTACCACGAAGGCATAGATATGGCCACGGCGGAAGCTCTGACTTACGGCTTATGTCGTCGGTATACCCCGGGCATGGTTAACAGTGTGACCGGCTTTATCGGTCCGGAAACCCATGCCAACAGTCAGGAGATTATTATCTCCAACCTGCAGGATCTGTTTATGGGCAAGCTGATGGGCCTGCCGATGGGCGTTTCTCCCTGCTTTACCATGCATGCCGATGCCGGTGTGGAAGGTCAGGAAATGGCGGTACAGCTGCTGACCTCGGCCGGTGCTCAGTATTTTGTCGATATCCATCTGGGTGTGGATCGTATGTTGTCCTATGCCGACACCAGCGGCCACGATAACCAGACCATGCGGGAAATGTATAACCTGCGTCCGGCCCCGGAGTTCTGGCATTGGTGCCTGGATAAAAAGATATTTATTGAAGATAAACTGGGCCGTATCCGTCGCGGCCCTAACTGGGGTAAGCCGGAAGCCTTCTGTGACTCCCGCAGCGAATTCGACGACATGATGAAAAACGTGCCCATGAACTATGGGTACGGCTCCGGTACACAAACCCCGAAAACTGCGGGCCCGCGGATGAGCAGCCCGATTGTCCGTGAATTGCGGATGAATATGGCCGTCGCCCGTCAGGCTGCAACCAGCTATCTCAATATGGAGTTGCTGGAACAGCTGGATATTCGCCTGTTAGACAGTCGAGCCAGCTCGCTGCAGGAGCATCACAGCAATCCGGCTGCCGGTTGCTTCCTCGCTGTAGACAGCTTTGATGCGCTGGCACCGGAGCAGTGTGATATCCAGATTGTGGTGACCGACGGTCTCAGTGCAGAAGCCGTAAACACCAATGTTATGGATGTGCTGCCGGTACTGGAAGATGGCTTGCTGAGCTCTGGTCTGAAGCTGGGTAAAACCATTGTTGTTCCCCATGGTCGGGTCAAGCTCGCAGAAGATATCGTCCGTGCACTGGGCTGCAAGCTGGTGATTATGCTGCTGGGTGAACGACCAGGGGCGGGTATCGAGTCCAGCCGCAGTATGTCGGCCTATCTCGTTTATCACCTGACTGATGAAGAGAGCCTGAAAGAAGCCCGCCTGTTTGCGGAGCTTCCTGGTCTGGAGTTTGAAGACAGTGTGATCCCGAATATCTACCAGGGTGGTACACCGCCGCTGGAAGCCGGGGCGATTATTGTTGAGCAGGCCAGACAGATTCTGCATCACAAGGCCGCCGGTAACCGTCTCAAATGCCTGCAGGGCTTTATGATGGGCCTGCCGGGAGCAGCTGACCTGCCGATGTTCCATAACAAGCAGGATGATCGCCCGGTGGGTGGCATTCGCTTCTACGACTTTGGTAACCAGATGCGTATCACTGAAGCCGACATCATGATCCTTGGTCGCTGGGAAGTGCGGGAAATGTTGGTCAGTCGTCGTGCGGTTCTGTCGCCGCTGGCCATGGATCTTCTGGCGATTGAACGCATCAAGATTCGTTACAACGATCAGGTCTGATTTTTACCAGACATTGACATTTATCACTTTTCCCGAAAACAGCGCTTCCGCCTCTTCGGGAAAAGTGACCTGACGCAATATCCTTTTTTTTTATCTGCTTATCCTCCACGCATCAAAATTTCTATGCAGTGGGCATGCAGATTGTTGTCCACGAATACCGGAGGAAGAATGGATCTGATTGCACAGATTCAGCAGGCCGGGGTTGTTGGTGCCGGTGGTGCCGGTTTTCCAACCCACGTCAAGCTCAACGCGCAGGCGGAATACCTGATTATCAACGCTGCGGAGTGTGAGCCACTGCTGCAGACCGACCAGTACCTGATGAAGAATCAGGCTCTGCAGCTGATCGGCGGCATCCTGATGTCCCAGAAGCAGATCGGCGCCGAAAAGGCGGTGATTGCTGTTAAGGGTAAGTACAAGGAAGCGATTGCCAGCCTGCACGATGCGATCACCCGTCTGGGTGCGTCGGTTGAGATCTTTGAGCTGCAGAATTTCTACCCGGCCGGTGATGAGCAGATGACTGTGTTTGAAGTCACTGGTCGTTCCGTTCCTCCTGGTGGTATCCCGCTGAACGTCGGCTGTGTGGTCTCCAACGTCGCCACCATGATTGGTGTGTTCGATGCGGCTCAGGGTATCCCGGTCACTTACAAATACGTCTCCATTCTGGGTGAAGTGCGTGAGCCGCGTGTGATTCGCGTACCGGTTGGCACCAGCTTTGAAGAGTGTCTGGCGGCGGCTGGTGGCACTGTGTCCAGCGACTTTGCCATTATCCGTGGTGGCCCGATGATGGGTGGTATCGTCACGAAAGACGACCTGCCACGTATGAACATCACCAAGACTGACGGTGCTCTGATTGTTATCCCTGCGGATCACTATCTGGTTGAGCGTTCCCAGCTGACCGAAGAACAGATTCTGATGCGCGCCAAGGCGTGTATTCAGTGTGGTTTCTGCACCCAGCAGTGCCCACGTTACCTGATCGGCCACGATCTGCATCCGCACAAGATGATGAACGTGATCAAGTACGGCATGCCTATCGATGAGAGCTGCTCCGAAGCGCTGCTGTGCTGCGCCTGTGGCGTGTGTGAAATGTATGCCTGCCCGATGGGTATCGACCCGCGTCAGGTGAATATCATTATCGCCAACAAGCTGCGCGCCCAGGGCATCCGCTACCAGCACGATAGCAGTAACATTATTGCCCGTGAAGGTCGCGAAGACCGTAAGGTTGACCCTTACAAACTGATTAACCGTCTGGACCTGTCCCGCTGGGATCATCAGGAACTGCACGAATTTAAAGCGGTTGATGTGGATACCGTCACTCTGTCTCTGTGGCAGCATATCGGTGCCGGCAGTGAGCCACAGGTTCGCGTGGGCGACCGTGTTGAAACCGGTAAGGTGATTGGCACCATTCCGGAAGGCAAGCTGGGTTCCACCATTCACGCAAGCATCAGCGGTGTTGTCACCGCTGTTGATAATGACTCTATTACTATTAGCAGGAACGCAGCATGAGCAAGGCGCTGGGACTTCTTGAATTCAGCAGTATCGCCAAAGGCATGGAAGCAACTGACGCCATGACCAAGGCTGCCGCGGTTATCCTGGAAGATGCAAAGACTATCTGCCCGGGTAAATACATGGCTATCGTCTCTGGTGACGTTGCCGCAGTCTCTTCCGCCATCTCTGCCGGCCGTGATGTTGGCGGTAGCATGATTGTGAATGAACTGGTTATTCCAAGTGTTCACGAAGAGCTGTGCCCGGCAATGCAGGGCACTTCCGAAGTGTACAAGCGTGGCCCGGTTGGCATTCTGGAATTTTTCAGTGTGGCTTCTGCGGTTGTTGCAGCTGACACCGCAGCCAAGACCGCTGACGTAAAACTGATGGATGTACGACTGGCTATGGCTATCGGTGGTAAGTCCTACGTGACCATGACCGGTGAGCTGGCTTCTGTCACTGCAGCGGTTGAAGCCGCAGCTGAAGCAGCCGGCGGTGCCCGTGGCATGCTGATTCACAAGACTGTGATCGCATCCCCGACTGAAGAGTTCTTCAGAAAGCTGATCTAAATTATTCAGTTCTCTGAATAATCCAAAGGGTTCGGAGCCTTAGTTCCGAACCCTTTTTTGTGCCTGTTCATTGTTACTCTACCCGGACTTTTTATGTCTCAGTCTTCCTGGTTGTTCTGGGCCTTTCTGTCGGCTGTGTTTGCGGCTATGACCGCGGTGTTTACCAAAATGGGCGTGAATACCGTGAACTCCGACTTTGCCACGTTTATCCGTACCTGTGTGATTCTGGTGCTGGTGGGTGGTATCGCCTTTTTCTCTAAATCATTCCAATCCCTCAGCACGATTTCCAGCAAGGGACTGACCTTTCTGGTGTTGTCCGGCGTGGCGACCGGTTTGTCCTGGCTGTGTTATTTCCGAGCCATGAGTCTGGGACAGGCTTCTCAGGTGGCGCCTGTTGATAAGCTCAGTGTGGTGTTTGTCGCGGTGCTGGGTGTGCTGTTTCTGGGAGAGCAGTTAAGTACTGTGAACTGGATGGGTGTGGCTTTGATTACAGCCGGCGTGATTCTGGTGGCGTGGCAGGGATGATTTAAAATTTTTGCTGCATTCTGGTGGTTTGGCTCCCACGCTGAGCGTAGGAGCCAGTATAGCCTTCACATCGCAAAGCTTGCAGTTTGTCTATTTTTCGCTATTTCAATCTTAGGTAAGACACTCTGAATAGGTTGGATCATGCTAAGCAAACGGGAACACCTGAAGTTACGAGCCGTGGAGATACTGGATGAATATATTGAACGACAGATCACACCTGTCGGCACTCTCCTGCCCGAGGCAACGCTAACAACATTTACAGGGGAGCGGGTTTCGGTAAAAAACCTTTATCGGCAGAAGCCGCTGTTACTGGCTTTTATGCGTGCCTCGTGGTGCCCCTACTGCCGTGGTCAGGTCACCATGCTTAATGGTATGGCTTCAACCTTTAAGGCCATAGGCTGCGAGATGGCCATCATTACCCGGGAAACACCGGAAGAGTCAGAGTTTCAATCAAATGAGATCACTCTCGTTAGTGATGTGGGCAATGAGTTTGGTAAAAAACTGAATATGACCTACTACGCCACAGAAGAGATCACCCGCATCTACAAAGAGCTGGGTATTGTTGATCCGGTCGAGGGTTACTGGGATACCAGTGAACTTAATGTTCCAGCGACGTTTATCGTAACCCCTGACGATGGTCGTATTATTTTCAAACATGCCCGCCGTGATTATACCCGGCGGGCAACCGGCTCCCAGATTATACGCGAGTTGAGTCGTTTAAATAATTACTGACATTGATAAGCGCTGACCTCACGCGCCCGACTCTTTTTCGTCAGTACGTGGCGGTTCCACGAATCGGGTAGTTGTTGGCAGGATCTCTAATCCAGCGCAGACCCGAGATCAAGGTTGCCAGCTCCGGGCGTACAAACGGGTTATTGGAAATATCCACTACGTGCAGATTACCGTCACTGTTCACAACAAACAGGCCCGGCTCGGCAAAGTTGTGATCTGTTTCCTGTGCTGAACGCGGCAGTGAGATATAGACCCCCAGAGTCTGCATCTGCCGCTCGGTGAGGCCGTAGGCCATGGGAAAGTTCACCGAAAGCTGCGCCATATGGCTTTCCAACTGGGTCTTTGAGTCGGCAGACACAGCGATAATATCGATACCGATGCTCTTTAACTCGTCCTTCAACTCCGCCAACTGATTGAGGTAGCGTGTGCACAATGGGCAGTGGCGTCCACGATAAACGACAACCATTTGCCAATCTGCGCCAGACTCGGTACGAGGCTTGCCGAGGGAAACTGTCTCGTCCGCCAGTGTTGCGACTGTCAGCTCAGGAAAAGCCTGACCAGCAGCCAGTTTGTGCTGTTGCATTATCTCTCTCCTGTTTGTCTGGAATCACAGATGTTGTTGCAGGTGCGCCTGATAGCGTTTGAGATCGTTCCCGGTATCAGGGTTCTTTATGACATCAAAGCTGACGAATGTCGGCAGGGCCGTCATGCCAAAGAAGCGGAAGTTCATGTGCATGGAAATCATCAGATCATCAACGCTTTTGCCCTGAAACAGATATTGCCCGGGATCATTGAAAGCCGCCTCCGGTGCATTAAACGACAGCGACATCAGGTAACGGGTATTCTGAAGTTTACCACCACTGCCGTATTGCCTCGATGGATCCTCCAGATGACGGCCATCCCCATCACACAACACACCTTGCATACCGGCCGTGTAGACAAGATCCATATAGCGCTTGAACGACCAGGATACACCCATCCAGTTAACTGGAATCTGCAAAATCACGATATCGGCCCAGAGGTGTTTTTCCAGTTCGGCGTTAACATCGTATTCTTCCGTCATGCGAGTAATCTGGATCTCATGCCCTTTCGCATGGACAACTTCAGCTGCCATATCAACCATCGCACCGCTGAATTTACCCTAGGAAAATGGATAAGGCTCATGGGTATTGATGATAAGAATATTCATGACGGGACTCTTTGTACCTGAATACAGTTATAGGGAGGAAAATTTTCTGTTTTGAGGTGAGTAGCATCAACCAGCCTACTCGCAATAAATAGCAATGAACGCACGATCAGTAAAAACAACATGCTTGGAACCCTGCGCATGGAACGAGGCATGCGCCTTATTGGCGGTCAATGGAAAGGTTCCATTCTGTGGCATCTTAAGGATGGGCCGGTACGCTTTAACGAACTGTCCCGCATGCTCGGGGAAGCCAGTAAAAAATAGTCAATGAACGACTACAAGAGATGGAGGTCCAGCAACTGATTATTTGAACAGTGATCAGTGACCGTCCAATTGCCGTAACCTATGAAATATCAGAACTTGGTCGTTCCAGTCTTACAATATTGTCTCAGTTGAAAGAGTGGGCAGAAGCACAGAACATCTAGCCATCATGGGGCTGTTCTCACCGCCCCCTCGGAACACATCTGGCTGATCACTGCTGTGCAGTGGTGGTGATGTATGATGCAGCAAAGCGCGTTAACGCAGAGCTGCAACATCAGGAGGGGAGGAGCTCTCCTGTCGGTTTAGTAACCAAACACCAGTGTCTTAACAATTACCGGCAGCACGGTGCCATCGGCCAGTGGCTTACCGATATCGATGTAGTCGCCGTCTTTCACTTCCACGCTGTCGAGGCAGATAACATCCTTCTCGATCTTGCGGATGCGCAGCTTGGTTTCGATGGTCTGGCCCAGTACTTTGGCGAAGTCTTCTTCCACCACAACCACCAGAGGCTGATCCAGACGGATCATGGCATCCATACCTTCGATGATGGCGTCCGCCAGTTCCTGCACGTAGGAGAACTCGGGCATCTTCGGGCCTTTCATGCCCAGTGCCACGTGCTGGGAGCCGGTTTCCAGATTAAACCAGCTGAGCTTGTCGCGGATAATACCGGCCAGCTCAGACATTGGCAGCTCTTCATCCTTTGCGCTCAGACGCAGAACCGGAATGTTCTTTAGCGGGAAGACGTCACGGGTAAAGTTGATGGTGCTGCCGCTGATATCAGTGGCGTGGGAGCCTGCGCCGATCACTGTCGCACGAATGGTTTCCACGGCTTCAAACTGACCAATACCGGTGACCAGTGGGGATCGGGCGATGGCGCGGCCTAGTAGAACACCGAGGTCGCCGTACTCGTAATCGCCTACCGTAGAATCATTGTCGTATACATGAACGGCTACACCGCCAGAGAAGCACAGCTTGTCGATGGTGTAATCCAGTTGCATGGCTGAAGTGCCACGACCCACCAGAAACTCCAGATCAGGCGTGGCCGGCTTCAGGCCAACAGACTCTTCCAGAATCTCGACCATACTATCAACGATACGATCAATCTGCGGACGGGTCAGTACATCACCAATCTGTACTGGCATACCCATGCGGCGGGTCATCTCAGACCACTTCTCGGAGATATACGTCACTTCCGTGCCGCCTTTCTCGAACTTGATCAGACGACCACCGATATCCAGACAGCTGGTGTCGATTACTTCACCAACATTGTAGGAGGCGATATTGGTGGTGCCGCCACCGATATCCAGATTGGTGACGATAATGTTCTTGGCATCGGAGTGCTGGGCTGCGCCAGCGCCTTTACCGGCGATAATGCTTTCCAGATCCGGGCCGGCTGTTGCCACAACAAAGTCACCGGCAAAGGTGCTGAGCATTTCAGCTACTTGCTTGGCATTCTCTTTACGGGCGGTTTCACCGGTAATAATGACTGCACCGGTATCGATATCGCTCGGGTTAATGCCAGCATTGCGGAACTCGCCTTCGATGATGTCTTTCACCCTGGCAGCATCGATCATGGTTGGCGACAGCAGGGGGGTGAAGTACACCGGGCTGCGATAGACGACATCACGACCCACGATAACGATCTTGGGAATCATCGCGCCAGGAGAGACGTTCTCCATCATGATCTTGGTAAACACCAGCTGAGTGGTGGAGGTGCCGATATCAACACCGGCGCTGAGAATTTCTTCTTTCATCATGGTCTCCGGACGCTATCTGATTTTCGCAGACCGCTCGTTATTAAAATGCAGAACAGGCTGGGAAAATAAGATGTTTGTCGTGCTAAAGAAATAAGGGTTTTAAACCCCGCAGTTTGATAAGAAAAAGGCTGCCGGTGAGGGCAGCCTTCTTACTTTAAACCTGCATGCAGATCACAGCGGATTAAGCGTGAGCAGCTTTGCCGGCAACCGGCTTTTCTTCTGCCATGTTCTTGGTCAGGAAGATAGCCAGGATCAGAGCAGTGATACCACCGACCAGCTTGCCAGCCAGCATGGCGGAGATCATTTCGCTGTTAACGGCAGCGGTGTAACCCAGGTGGTCACCCAGTGCGAAAGAAGCACTTACTGCGAACGCAACGTTGATGATCTTACCGCGGTTGTCCATATCCTTCAGGATGTTGAACATGGCGATGGAGTTAGCCAGGGTAGCAACCAGACCAGCAGCAGCGGTTTCGCCCATGCCCATGGAGCGACCCAGAGCCAGCAGTGGCTTGTTGAACTTGTTGGTGATGAAGTGAACCAGAGGGAACGCACCAGCCAGAACCATGGCGATGTGACCAACGGTAGACACACCATCAGAGAATGGAGCCATGCCAGGGATCACAACGATACCGGTCAGAGCTTCAACAACAGCAGCCGCCAGAGCCAGGGTGATGATGATCACAACGCCCTTACCGAACACTTCAAAGCCGCTGATCATCTTGGCTGGAGCCAGTTTCAGACCCAGAGAGATAGCTGCAGCAACGATGATAACCGGTACCAGGTTCACCAGGATGGTGCCAACTGGCAGACCAGCAACCAGACCGCCAACCAGAGCGCCCACAGGGATAGTGGTCAGACCGATCAGAACGCCACGTGCCAGGTACTGGGTGTCTTCTTTCTCGATGATGCCCAGAGCAACAGGGATGGTGAATACTACGGTTGGGCCCATCATGGCGCCCAGAATCAGACCGGAGAAGTTAGCGATGCTGGCATCCTGAGTCATCTGCTGAGCCAGTGGGTAACCACCCATGTCGTTAGCCAGCAGAGTACCTGCGAACATTGCAGGATCAGCGCCAACAGCCTGGTACAGAGGAGCCAGAACCGGAGTCAGAACAGTGTTCAGAACCGGAGCCAGACAGATTACACCGATCATGGCTAGTGCCAGAGCACCCATGGCCATAAAGCCTTCTTCAAACTTTTCGCCGTAACCGAACTTGTTACCCATGGCTTTGTCGATGGCGCCAAGCACCATGAAGCCCACCATGATATAGAGGATGATGTCGTTCAGAGACATTTGATAGCCCTCAGGGGTTTTATAAGGGGGAGAGACCTTTTCCAGAGACCGCCAGAAAAAGGCAGCTCCATTGAAAACGGCGCAAGGCTATCAATAAGCGATCTATGGGTTAGTGACTTTCCTCAAGAGCCGGTTCTGGTGAAATTGCGATATTTGACCTGCGTCAACTAATGCGAGTGGGAAGCTTCAGAAAAGTATTGATCTGACGTCGTAAAAGCCTGCGCGAAGACAATAAAAGACGCTCGTCCTGTTTTTTGAAATCACGACTTACTTGCATTGGAATGTTTGTGGATTTATTTTATTAATCATCCGATTAATAAAAGAGAAGAGCTTATGGCTCGTGGCAGACCTCTCAATCCTGAAAAGCAGGAAATCGCCCGTCAGGCATTGCGCGAAGCAGCCCGTACGCTTCTGCAACAGAAGTCCTACCGCTCCATTACCATCCGTGAGCTGGCAGAGCAGGCTGGGATGCAGTCGGCCATGGTGAGTTATTACTTTGGCAGCAAGGAAGGTTTGTTTATTGATCTGCTGGAGCAGAGTGGTGAACGACGCCAGCAGTTTTTAATGGAGCTGAGCCGTAAGGTTCTGTCCACTCCAGAGCGCGCTATTCCTCTGTTAGTTGATAATGTTGTTGATCTGCTGGCCTCAGAGCCCTGGGTGGTAAAACTGTTTCAGGATGAAATCCTGACTCAGGAATCCAGCCTCCGTGAACATTTCATGCAGGCTATTCCCAATCGTCTGAAAACCTATCTGCAGACACTGCTGCATCAGCTGATCTCTCTGGGCATTCTGCGCAGTGATCTTAAAATCGAGTTTCTGGTCACTACGCTCATGAGCAACCTGCTTTATCCATTTGTTGCTGAACCGGTAATGTCGCGAATGATGAATCTGGATCATGAGACTCTGTGCAGCCGGGAGTGGAAAGACCACCTCATAGGAATTTTGTCCCGAGCGCTGGAGAATCCGGGAGAGCAACTATGAGACTTCCTGCCTTTCTTTCCAGCAAGTGGGCCTTGCCGGGTATCGCCGCAGGAGGTTTGCTGGTACTGATCGCGGCCGGAAAGCTCGCTTCAGGTCCGCAGCACAGTGAACAGCAGGAGACCCCTCTTCCTGTTGAGATTCAGGTTCTCACTGTTGTTGAGCATGAGCCATCCGTCTCCGGTCATGGCATCGTGAAAGCGTCTGTCGAGCTGCAGCAGATTGCTGAAGTCGCTGCCCGGGTTGTCTGGGTCAGCCCGGCACTGGTTCAGGGAGCCATTCTGGCTGAGGGCGAAGTGCTGGTTCAGCTGGATGATACGGATTATCAGCTGGCAATGGATCAGGCGCTGGCACAGCACAAAATGGTGAATGCCCAGCAACAGGAACTGCTTAGCAGTGAAGTGAATCTTGGCAGGCGTCTGGAGCTGGTCAGTGAGAAAGTTGTACTGGCGGAGAAAGAGCTGACACGTAGGCAGCAGCTTGCAAAGCAGGGTTCTTTATCCCAATCACAGCTGGATGTGGAGCAGCAGAAGTTTATTGGCCTGCAGCAGGAGCAATCCAGCCTGGAACAACAGTTGGATGCGCTGCCCAGTCATAAGCAAAACCTTGCCGCACAACTGGCTTCCGCAGAAGCTACTATCGCACAACAACAGCGCAATATTGACCGCACCCGTATCACCATGCCGGTGAACGGACGTATTCGCAGCGTCTCTGTTGAAGTCGATGCATTTAAGGCGCAGGGGCAGGTCTTGTTTGAAGCGATTGGTATGGAGCAGGTGGAGATTGAAGCCCAGTTTTCACTGGAGAAACTGCGCCCGTTTTATCAGCTGGCTTTTGACGGACAAACAATCAGTCATTTGTCGCTAAATGAACTGGCTGAAAAGCTGAAGAACACTGGTTTACGTGCCCGAATTTCTTTGCCCGTTGCGCCTGGCGAACATTGGCAAGGCAAGGTGGTGGCGCTGCGAGAAGGCTTAAATCCCGGTAGCCATACCATGGGTGTCGTTATTCATGTTGATCAGCCATATGGGGATATTGTTCCCGGGCAGCGGCCACCATTGCTGGCAGAGTTACAGGTTGATGTGGAATTGATTGGAGAGGTACAGCCACTGGTTTCTGTTCCCTTGTCCGCTTTACACAGCACAGCATCCGGTCAGGCTCTGTTTCTGGCTTATCCGCGAGCAAACACAAAGGAAGACAATTCGATCAGCCATCGGCTACATAAACAACTTGTGACGCCCAAGTTGCTGTCGGGTGACCATGCCTTGTTTACTGCGCAACAGCTGCAATCGTTGATAAACGACAAGGCTGAACTTGTGCTCAGTGATATTGCCCCGGCTATTGAGGGCATGGCTCTTAGTGCTCAGCAGGCTGAACTAAAACCTGAAATGGTGCTGGGGGAGTAACCGATGTTGCGATTATTTGCCGGTCACCCCACGGCGGCCAATTTGCTGATGCTGGCGCTGTTGGCCATTGGTCTTCTCAGTCTGCCAGAGCTGAGACGGGAAACCCTGCCGGAAATAAAATTTCATGAAGTTAAAGTGGCAGTTGCCTATCCAGGGGCTGGTCCGGTGGAAGTGGAACAGGGTATCTGTCTGCCATTGGAGCAGGTCACCAATGGCATCAGCTTTCTGAAGGAGAAGCGCTGTGAAGCCCGTTCCAATATGGGCAGCATGACGCTGAAAATGCTGGAACAGGGGGATTTTGATACCTTTCTGGATGATGTGCGTGCCGCTGTCGGCGAGATAGATAATTTTCCGGCTACAGCCAAAGCACCGGTGATTACCGAGCTGGGGCGTACCTCTCCAGTCGTTTCCCTGGCGCTCACGGTTGAGGATGAAAATTTTTCTGCCAGTGAACTCAAGGACCTTGCCGAAGTTATCAAGGCAAAGATGCAGGCCACACCGGGTATTCCGCTAGTGGAGCTGGGAGGTTTCAGTCAGCGTCAGCTCATAGTGAGTGTGAAGCCTGAAAAGCTGCGCCAGTATCAGATCAGTCTTCAACAGATCGCGGCCTTGTTGCAAAAGCAGAATCTGGATCTTCCCCTTGGTGATCTGACCAACAAAGACAAAACCTACGAGCTGCGTTTTATTGATGAACGGCAGACGCCAGAAGCGCTTGGCCAGCTGACGTTGCTCAGCGCAAGTAACGGCGCTCAGATTCACCTGAATGAATTGGCGGATATTTATTTCGGGTTTGATAAGGAAGAAGAGTACGCCACCTTTGATGGTCAGCGGGTAGCGTTGTTGAAGGTTTTGAAAAGTACCCAGGATGACAGTCTGGATGTTCATCAGGTTGTTAAAGAGTTTGCAGATACACTCGCATTACCCAAGGGTATTAACCTCACTTTGACTCAGGACTCGACCGGGATTGTTAAGGACCGGCTGAATATGTTGGTCAGTAATGCCTGGCAGGGATTGGTGTTGGTATTCCTGACCCTGCTGATGTTCTTTGGCCTGCGTTACAGCTTTTGGGTGATCACCGGTCTGCCGGTCAGTTTTATTGCCGGTCTGTTTGTGATGGCTCAGCTGGATCTCACCATTAATATGATGAGTATGGTGGCTCTGCTACTGGCGCTGGGGATTCTGATGGACGACGCCATTGTTATATCCGAAAGCGTTGCGGAACATGCCAGAAAAGGGCTTGCACCTTTGGATGCGGTTACGCAGGGGCTGGGCAAGGTATCCCAGGGGGTTATTTCCTCGTTCCTGACTACGGCCTTTGTATTTGGCTCTATTCTCGGGCTGCAGGGCGACCTGGGACAGATACTCAAGGTCGTGCCTTTAATATTGCTGATCGTCATCAGTGTCAGTCTGGTAGAGGCCTTCTTTATTCTGCCGTCGCATCTGCATCACACCCTTAAGCATCAAGATGCCAATGAGCCGGGCCGGCTACAGCAGCGGGTAAATATCTGGTTTGAAGCCAAGCGTAAGCGTTTGGGGGATGTGCTGGAGAAGGCTATTCAGTACCGTTATGCTGTGATCGGTACGACAGCTGCCGCTTTCTTCCTCAGTATTGCCATGATGAGCAGCGGGATTCTCAAATTTAATGCGCTGCCGGAAATAGACGGCGATATTCTGGAAGCCCGTTTGATTATGCCCGGCGGTACACCTTTGGCGGAAACCGAGCATCAGGTGCAGGAGATTCTTAACGCGCTGATGGCTGCTGAGATGGCGCTGCAGGGGCAGGAAGACAGCCCTCTGATCGAGCATATTACCGTGCGCTACGGTGAGAATCCGGATGCCTTCGATACTGGTCCTCATCTGGCAACCATCAGTCTGGATTTATTAACGGCCGAGCAACGCAATACCTCCATTGATACGTTAATCAGCGCCTGGCTTCATGCTTTGCCGCCCATGCCTCGCGCCAGCAAGGTGATGCTGGCCGAACCCAGCATTGGCCCGGCAGGGCGAGCCATTGAGATGCGTTTGACCGGGCTGGATCGTCCACAGCTGGCCGCAGCATCCCAACAACTGCAGGTCTGGCTTGCCCGCTATCATGGGGTTTACAACGTGCTGGATGATTACCGACCGGGTAAGCCGCAGCTGAATCTTAACCTCAAGCCAGAAGCCCGTATTTTGAATCTGGATGCCAGCACGGTGGCTAACCAATTACGCAGTGCCTTTGCCGGTCTGGTGATTGATGAGGTGTATCGGGAGATCAATTCGACTCTGCCTGGGTTTGCCTCTACGGCGGACAATATGGAGATTGTCGTACAGTTGGATCAAAGCCAGCCTGACTTGGATACCCTCCGGGACTTCCCGATAGTAGTAACTGATCAAACCGGTCAGCCCCGATTGATTCCTCTGGCCACTCTGGCAGATATCCACTGGCAGCGGGATATCTCACGTATTCAGCGGATTAATAACCAGGGCACGATTACTGTGTTTGGCTCCCTGAATGCTTTGGAAGCTAATACTGTTGAGGTGGTGAATGACACATTAAGTCGGTTTGTCCCACAGCTGAAACGTGACTTCCCCGGTTTGCAGATTGATGTGCAGGGCGAGATGAAAAACTCCAGTGAAACTCAGGGCTCCTTGCGCTCGGGTTTGATTCTGGGTCTTTTGGGTATTTTTGCTTTGCTGAGCTTCCAGTTCCGGAGTTATGCTGAACCGTTGCTGGTCATGGTGGCGATTCCTCTGGCGTTAATTGGGGTGGTGCTTGGACATTTGATCATGGGGCAAAACCTGGCCATGCCGAGCATGATTGGCTTTGTCTCTCTGGCGGGAATTGTGGTGAATAACTCCATTTTGCTGGTGGAGTTTATCAAGCATAACTGCCGGGATGGCATGTCTCTGGAGGATGCTGCGCGGCAGGCCAGTCAGGATCGGCTCCGGGCGATTGTTCTGACCACGTCAACAACTGTCGCCGGTATGCTGCCATTGTTGTTTGAAACCAGTTTGCAGGCGCAGGTATTGATTCCGTTGGTGATCAGTGTGAGCTTTGGTCTTTTGGTTTCCACGGCATTGGTGCTGATAGTTCTGCCCTGTCTCTACCTGATCCTTCAGGACTTTAAGGAGTTTCGTGCTGAAAGGATCTTGGCTCGCGCGTAATTGGTTTTGGAAACAAAAACGGTGCCATATAAGACACCGTTCTTCTAACTTGCGCTTAACGAGAGATCAGGTCGGACGATTGGCCTTGTAGCTGTCATAGTCCGGCGCGGCCCGTTCAAACTCGGTATGGAACAGGGATGAGGTGATCATCATATCGGCGGAAGCCGGGTTACACGCTACGGGAATATTCCAGACCGCGGCCAGGCGCAGCAGGGCTTTGATATCCGGATCGTGGGGCTGGGCTTCCAGAGGATCCCAGAAGAAGATGAGGGTGTCGATCTTGCCTTCGGCAATCATGGCGCCGATCTGCTGATCACCACCCATGGGACCGCTGATCAGCTTATTCACATCCAGACCAAGGCGTGCGCTAATCATGCTGCCGGTGGTGCCGGTGGCATGGAGCTTGTGCTTGGCCAGCAGGTCGTGATGCTTGTCGGCCCAGTCCAGCAGAGCCGGCTTCATATTATCGTGAGCTACCAGCGCAATACTGCGGGTAGCAGGCATGGAAACAGTTTTGTAATCCATAAAGGAGTATCCCGGTGCGAGGGGCGGTCGGTGGCCACCTGTGGAACACTCCTGATATCCGGTTCTGGATTACGCCTCTCCTTTTATCGCTGCTGCCTGTGATGTGCGGGCAGTGGCGATAAATACCATTATGGCGGAAAGGGCGATCCAGAAAGCAGCGGCCAGCCATACAGAAACCGGAACCAGCTGCCATTGCCAGTGCGTGATCAGGAGAGTACAGACTGTCAGGCCAATACGTTGAAATTCTACTCTGGGCAGACTGTGGTTTTCCAATAGTTTGCCAATATACATCAGGTTTATTGCCATCAGGCTGGCCCAGAGGGCATCAAAGGCATAGCTGGTGGTGTGGCTGATGCCCATAAAAAGGGTGGTGGCAAGGACCAGTAAAGCAAACTGGATGCCGGAGTAGATTTTGACTGTTTTACTGACGGCAGGGTCGTAATCCTCGTAGGCATGGATGTCGGGCATTTCACTCGGCGGTGCAACATCAGCCGGACGATAGCCAGTATGGCGGAACCAGAGAGCGAATTTTTCTTTCCAGCTCTTTGTCTTGATCGCGTCGTGCATCAGGTCGGCAAACGGGGAAAGGTTAGCCGTGATCGGGTTCCAGTTACGCAGCGGCTTGATGGTGCCGTAACGAATAGGCTCGTAGTTCTCGTCTTCTTCCATAAAGGTGCCGAACAGGCGATCCCAGAGAATAAACAGACCACCGTAGTTCTTATCCAGATACTTCAGGTTCTTGGCGTGATGCACCCGATGGTTGGACGGTGTCACAAAGATCCATTCATACCAGCCCAGCTTGGGAATGTGGCGGGTATGGACCCAGAACTGGTAAAGCAGGTTGAGCAGGCTGACGGTAAAGAACACTTCCGGCGGAAAGCCCAGCAGTGCCAGTGGGACATAGAAGATCCAGGATAGGAAGAAGCTGGTGCTGGTTTGGCGCAGGGCGGTGGTGAGGTTGTACTCCTCACTCTGGTGATGCACGGAGTGAGAGGCCCAGAAAATATTGACCTCATGGCCAATCCGGTGATTCCAGTAATAACAGAAATCCTGCAGCACCAGCACGGCCAGCCAGACCCACAGGCTTGCAGCATCAAAGGTGAACAGTGCCAGGTTGTTATAAATGAGCACATACATGCCCAGGTTGGTGACCAGCTTGAGGGTAATGCTGATCATCCCGCAGCTCAGACTGTTGATGGCATCGTTCAAGCGGTAATAGTCTTTCTTGCGGATGACTGTCGCGATCACTTCGATCAGGATCAGCACCATAAAGGCAGGAATGGCGTAAGTTATAGGATTCACAGCAACGACCTTTTATTTTTATTTGGCTGTATGTCTGTGTTTCTACCACAGATAGAAAAGGGGGAGAAGGCGGGTAGAGTCGGCAGATGCTAATGACGGTATTTGAAGGCAAACATGACTTTCCATAATATGGTGTAAAAACAAAAAGCAGATGGCTATGGAAAACAAGCCTCCCATCGTATTTCTACACGGCATGTGGTGTACGCCTGCGGTATGGCATCGCCTGAGTCACTATTTTGCAGAGCGGGGTTATGAGGTGCATATGCCGGCACTGCGCCACCATGAAGCAGGCTCACAGGATCTTGCGGCGCTGGGGCAAACCAGCATTCGCGATTACCTCGATGATCTGGATACATTTCTCAATGGCTTTGAACAGAGGCCGGTTCTGATTGGTCACTCCATGGGCGGTCTATTGGCTTTGCTATTGGCCAGCCGAGGCTGTGCTTCTCAAACGATTCTTCTCTCTCCTGCCGCACCGGCCGGGTTGGTTGCCTTGCGAATGAGCGTGATACGAACCTTTGCGGCTGTACTCTCGCGTTGGGGATTCTGGAAAACCGCCATGAAGCTTTCTCCCAAGGCGGCAAACTATGGCTTATTTAACCGATTGCCGGATGAAGCAAGACCGTCACATTATCAGGATATGGTATTTGAATCGGGCAGAGCGGCCAGCGAGATTGCTTTCTGGTATCTGGACCGGCAGAGCGCAACGAAGCCGAATGGACAGCCGGACTGCCCGATGCTGGTGATGGCCGGCAAGCATGACCGGATTACGCCGGCCAGTGTCTGCCAAGAGGTTGCGGATAAATATCAGGCTGATTTTCTGTTGCTGGACGATCATGCTCACTGGCTGATATCTGAACCGGGCTGGGAAAAGGTCGCGGAGCAGTGTGAGATCTGGCTGGAGATGAATCAATAATGGGAGTTCTGTTCAAAGCCATGGAAGGTTTGCAAAACATTGCCCTTGTGCTGGTGGTGACACTTATGCCTCTCTCCCTTGCCCAGGCCGAGATTTATAAGTGGGTGGATGAAGACGGCAATGTACATTTCACCGATAAGCAGCACAGTCAGTCCAATGCCCGAGAAGTGGAGTTAAAGAAATCCAACGATTACAGAGGCTCAAATATTTACCGGGAGCAGAAGAGCCGTTTCCAAGCTATGGACCATGAGCGCAATATTAAGAAGCAGGCCAAACAAAAAAAGAAGCAGTCCATGGCCAAGCAGTGCGAATATGCACGTTACAAGCTGGGGCGTACGGAAACCGCGTCTTATGTTTTTGATATCGATGATAAAGGCGAGCGGATTATTTATACCGAGGAACAGCGGCAGCAGGCGGCGAGCAAATGGCGCTCGTTTATTGACAGGAATTGTTGATATCACCTACTTGTTCCCACGCTGAGCGTGGGAACAAGTAGGTTCGGCTTTTTTATGGAGATAAGCTTCAGATATCGAAAGCTGGCAGCTTCTTCTCAACAAAGTGCTTTTCCAACTTGGCGAATACCGGCACACCCTTCTTGAAAGGAGGCAGGTCTTCGCCCTGGATCAGAGGCTGCAGATAGGTGCGGCACTCTTCAGTGATGTGCAGGCCATCCGGTGCGATAAAGTGCGCAGGCATCTTCATCTCAACGTTGGCGACCATCTCCAGCGGCGCTTCACCAATGCTCCAGACGTATTCATCGCCTTCGTTCTCTTCACGCACGATGGTGGCCATAACACCATTCTTGCCGGACAGGGCAAACTCAACGGCAGAGCTGCCGACAGCGTAAGCCTGTTCAACGTCTACGGCAGAAGCCAGGTGGCGTGCGGAACGCTGCAGGTAATCCAAAACCGCCCAGTGGTATTTGTAACCCAGGGAGTCTTTGACCATCCGTGCCAGAATCGGGGCGGTACCGCCCAGCTGAACGTGACCGAAGGCATCGGTGGTGCGGGAGGCGGACAGGAAGGTTCCATCAGCATAGTGAGTGCCTTCGGAAGCCACGATGACACAGTAACCGTGCTGCTCAACAATGCGCTGAACCTTGGCCAGGAAGCTTTCGCGGCAGAAATCCACTTCCGGGAATAGCAGCATGTGCGGAGGATCGTTCTCTTCTTCCATAGCCAGTGCGGCAGCTGCGGTGATCCAGCCGGCATGACGACCCATCACTTCCATAATGAAGACCTTGGTGGAGGTTTCATGCATGGATTCGATATCGAGGGACGCTTCCTTGATGGAGGTAGCCACATACTTGGCCACGGAGCCGAAGCCCGGGCAGGTATCGGTGGCTGGCAGGTCGTTATCAACCGTTTTGGGAACACCGATGCAGGTGATCGGGTAGCCCATTTTCTTGCTGTAATAGGATACCTTGTGGGCGGTATCCATGGAGTCGCCACCACCGTTATAGAAGAAGTAGCCAATGTTGTGGGCCTGGAAGACCTCAATCAGACGCTGGTACTGAACTTCATTATCTTCGATGCTGGACATCTTGAAGCGGCAGGAACCAAAGGCGCCACCTGGGGTATAGCGCAGGGCGGCGATGGTTTCTGCGGATTCTTTGCTGGTATCGATCAGCTCTTCACGCAGAGCCCCGAGAATACCGTTGTGGCCCGCATAAACGGTGCCGATTTTGTCCGGATGACGGCGAGCCGCTTCCAGCACACCACAGGCTGAAGCATTGATAACAGCTGTTACGCCACCTGATTGCGCGTAAAAAGCATTTTTGACGGTCATCCCGAGAGACACTCCTGAATATTCAGTTCTTCTTACCGGCGCGGAAATACCCTGCATGAGAGTTATTTTTATACATGTCGATTGTCGGACCCGCCGGTGCGGCAATCATACGTGATCAATAGTTATTTGGCATGTACCGCGCTCTATTTTTTGTTGGAAAATGTTTGAACTGATTATTCAATAACCGGGCTTTACCCGTTGCCGTAACAAAGGCCGCCTGTAATTTGTTAGATGTTATTTGATCTTCTTCAGGTACTGGACGATGCCAAGGGTTTTGACCTTCATAGTCGTGCCATTGAATTCAACAATCGTGTATTTGGAATATCCCAAATCAATCTTGTTCCCGGATAGCGTGTAACTGTCTGGCCGGAGGCTTTTGCCGCTGGTGATAACTTCCATGGTTTTTTCAGTGAAGACCCAGACATCCTCTCCTACTTCGGCTTCCTCAAGTTCGATATCGCCAAAGCCAGTAATAGCCCAGGAGCCAATGAGTGCTGAAGTGGTAAGAGCGGCAGTGCTTTTATTTTCGGGAAGAATGGCAGGCTCACCCGGGCATGGATTGCTTTGAAACATAACCTCGCCAGCTTCGTTTTTGCATTTAAATACAGCGGCATTGGCCGTAAGAGGCAGGCCGATTGAAAGAAGAGAAGCTGTGATGAGTAAACTGATTTTTTTCATTGGAAATTATTAGTTTTATAGGTTGTTGCGAGAGAGATAGGGAGCTTCAAAATAACCTGAAGCATAACGGTTAATAATTATTCTTAGCCGGATGATGCCAGCGTTAGTGGAGAAGTGAAAGGCAAGAAAAAGGAGAGAGGGCGGAAGGGGTGTTATTGTCTAAGGCTGGGTTAGTTGAATAAATAAACCATGCCCGGTAAACCCGATAAGAATTATGAGAATGGTACCGGTGAGAACTTTGCTGGCCGGATGTTTGGCGTGAGTCATGGTCAGCATTTTAAGCAGCATAAGTGAGTAGATTGTAAGTTCGCTGGCGAACTTTGTGGTGGTGATGGCCTGTGATGCACCACTCTGCCATATCCCTACTGGTGCATGGTGAAAGTAAATCCCCCACAACATCTGATAGCTAATGGCGATGGGAACACAGGCAAGCCAGATGAATTTCCACAGGGGGAAAGTTCGTTTATTTAAAGGAGAAGGGTTAGATCTGGACATTAGACAGGGTATTGCCAATCGCGGTTGGCGGATGTTGATATGTGGGAATGGTGGGCAAGGCCGTGAAGGATGGCCTTGCCAGAGTGAACACTTACATTGAAATGGCTAAGGACTCGAAGAAGCGATCAATAATCTCTTTTTCATTGGTGGCAAAAGCTTCGTCTATTTGCGTCATGATCAGGATGCCGGAGTCAGTGGCACCATAGGTGAGAATATAGCGCTTAATATCGGTATCCTGGTACTTGGAGGTTACCAGCTTGCCTTTCAGAACCTTGCCATCGGACAGAGTTAAATGTGCAGGCTCGGATTTTACGTTGTAACCGTACTGCACTTCTTCTTTAGTGACTTCACTGACCATGATATCAATCATCAGT
The DNA here is from genome assembly GCF_900174585.1 of Parendozoicomonas haliclonae. GTDB lineage: Bacteria > Pseudomonadota > Gammaproteobacteria > Pseudomonadales > Endozoicomonadaceae > Sansalvadorimonas > Sansalvadorimonas haliclonae. The sequence goes on from NZ_FWPT01000006.1 coordinate 375,808, forward strand.
GAAGGGTCTAATGTCTTGTATTCCTGCACAATAACGGTGGTACCGATCGGCGTCATCATTCCGGTTTGATAAATCCCGTCGCCCAGATCATTTGTGGATGGGGTAAATTTGCTGGAATGCATAAAGGAGAAGCTATCGGAAACAAAGGAGATAAAATCCTTTTGCTGCAGCTTTACAGAAATATGTTGATTACCAACCTTAACCAGCTTGTTCTCATTGAGGGAGAAATCATAAGCCTTACCGTTTACGGTAATCGTGTAGTTTTCAGCCAGTACCAGACTTGGGATCAGTAATAGGGCCGCTGAAATTAGATGAAAGATTCTCATAGTTATAGTGTCGTCGTTTACGTGAGATATGGCTGAATGAGGATGATACTGGGATAGCTGGTGGATGTCTGCGGGTGAAGTATAAGGTGTCGCCACCAGTAACTACGTTACTTTCAGCTCAGAGTAATTGGTTTTTGCATGCTCTGGGATATGACCTGATATCCGGCATCAGCATAGAGGTTAATGGCCGCAGAGTTATAGCTGAATACATGGAGGCCAAGACTTGTTGCTCCCAGCTCAGCGACTACCTGTTCGACAGTGTGAAGAGCCGCTTTGGCATAGCCTTTACGGCGATAGCGTTCGTATATTTCCAGACTGAGAATAAACGCTGATTTGGCCTGTGAGTTCTCGTCAACTTTCACCCAGAGATGGCCCACAATGGCTTTGTTTTCGTTTTCAATAATATTGAAAAGATGATTGTTGGGTGTTTCCAAGCCTTCTGGAAGAAGCGATTGATAAACCTTGTGAGAGCGAGCCATAGCTTCGGACTCAACCCAGCGACCAGAGGTAGTGTTGGCTTTCGCGTATGAAGGGATAGCAGTCTCAAGGAAGTGCGAATAAGCGTCTGGGCTCATTGCTTTTAGGGATATTGGCATAGCTAGGGATGTTGTTGGATGAGGTGTAGCGCGAAGTTGTGGGGCGCTGGAGGCGTTCCAGGCATCTTGTCTGCCGTACACCAACGCCTTGTTATGTGCCTTCACATTGCAACTCTATCAGCTTAATTTGACGAGCTGCTAAGAATTAGTCTTTGCGATTAGCGACTTTACTAAAGGGTCCTCTTCCTGAATGTCTGAATCAGAGCGGACTCTAATTAAAAGTTTGACGATGTTTTCATAACTTACTTCATTAAAATCAGGTCGTATTATGGAACCAAAAACACAAATTAAAGATATGTATACAAGACTTTCGTAAGGTAAATACCCTTTCAGCATTAAAATTATTGATAAAACCAAGAAAATAAAAAGCATGACCCTAATGACTTTGGTTCTAGCAATATACCTTTCGGCTTTGTTTATCAGTTCAACTTCCCTTTTTGTTAGCTGCACATTTATTTCCTTTGGCTGATTAGCGAATTTCTATAAGTTTATGTTTCCTATTTTTACAAAAAAGCTACAGCTCCATTTCTAGAAAATAACCGATGGTTATAATCACATAAATCATTGGAACGAGCTTAACCATTGCTCATGACGATTTCAACTTGCTAAGAATGTTGATACTAAAGGATCGAGTGTAATACTTGGGAATAAGCTAGTCCTGAATGCAATACTGGGGATTTTATTATTTATAGAGTGACTTGGTAAGGTAGTCTGCGGGTAACGCCTGTATGTGTGGAGCCGGAGGCATCCCAGAAGCGTAGCGACGAACAAGAAGCTCTTGTTAAATGCATTTTATTAATTGTGCGCACGGGGTTTCTTCGCCCCACATATAATCTGAGTCTTCTAAGAGGTGAAAGCCTTGTTTTATGTAAAAGTCGTATGTTTTTTTATAGTCCGAATTATTTGCTCTAGGGCTTAGAGTTTTGACTTGCACAAATGAGAAACGTTTGGATTTTAAATCATTCTCTATGTATTGGTAAAAATCAGTTCCCATACCTTTGCGATGATAGTCTCTATGAAGTGCAAGAACATGAAGCTCCACAGAGGTGGAGCTATGGTGATTTACTGAAAAGAATCCAACAAGTTTTTTGTCATCCCAAGCCGTATAAGTTGGCATTGTATTTATATCATCAATATATTTCTGCAGAGCATCTTCTCTACCAAACCACTCAGGAACACTTCTTAAAATAGGCTCGCAAATTGATCCAAGCCCATATTCTTCTGCTTTAAATCTGATTTTATTCACAAATGTTACCGTTGAAATGGAGTGGTGTTACTCACGAAAAGTGGAACTGGTGTTACCCACGAAAAGTGGACACCTATTGTGTATTGAAGTTTTCAAAATCAACAGGACTAAGGTAACCCAATGTGGAGTGTCGTCTAATCCTGTTATAGAAGATTTCGATATATTCAAAGAGGCTTGATCGTGCTTCCTCAACGGATTTGAAGGTCTCTGCATACACCAGCTCGACCTTCAAACGGCTAAAGAATGACTCCATCGCAGCATTATCCCAACAGTTACCTTGTCGACTCATGCTGGGAATGGCGCCGTGACGTCGAATCAAACTCTGGTAGCGTGTTGCCCGATATTGCACACCGCGATCCGAGTGTACGATCAGACCTGGCTCAATGTGCCGTTGACCCAGTGCCATATTGAGCGCCTGAGTAATCAGCGTTTCGGTCATCTGGGTGTCCAGCGCCCAACCAACAATGCGGCGAGAATAAAGATCCATCACAGTCGCCAAGTAGAGCCAGCGCTGTTGAACCCGGATATAGGTGATATCTGTGGTCCACTTCTGATTGGGACGCTCAGCTGCAAAGTGACGTTTCAGAATATTATCAGCAAGACCATAGCGTGCTTCCGGGCTCGGGCTGTATTTAAAGGCTTTACCATTACGGGCTTTGAGTCCCGCCTCTTGCATGAGACGCGCCACATAATTGAGGCAGCAGTGAATCCCCATGGCCCTGAGCTCGGTAGTAATGCGAGGAGCACCGTACCGCGCCTTGAAGGATTTATAAAGTGCGATGATTGCAGCGATTAGACAGCGTTCTCGACGTTTGTGGGAAGGTTGGTCGGCCTTCTGCCACTGATAATACCCGGAGCGTGAGACCGCCATCACTCTACACATCAAGACAAGGGGGTAGAGTTGTCGGTAGCGTGCGATAAGCGCGTACTTCACTCTTGGTGGTTCGCGAAGTACGCCGACACCTTTTTTAGAAACTCATTCTCTTGTTCGAGGCGATGGTTCTCACGCTTGAGGCGCCGGATTACCTCGGATTCCTTCTGGCTGTAATCCACACCGGCCGAAGTGTTGAACTGTTTGTCAGATAGGCGAGTGAACTGGCGCTTCCAGTTATAGATCTGCTGAACACTGATGCCGAGCTGTTGAGCCACATCAGAGGCTTTGTGCTCAGGAAGCCCAGCAAGGCGAACAGCTTCTTTACGGAACTCTTCGGTATAAGCAGGGTGTCTGTGCTTGGTCATGGAACACCTCCTGGTTAGACAATAATCTAACTTAGCGGGGTGTCCACATTGCGTGGGTAACTCCTGCACATAACGCCCGCTTATGGGGCGCCGGAGGCGTCCCATTTGAAGCTCTTGTTACCCGGAGGGTGGCACGACAGAGACCGTGTTATTTGCACAATGCGTGACTGCTTGTTTGAGCGTTGCGGGACGAATATTGCGATGTTTAATATTTGGTGTTTTTCGGAGTGCGATAATCATTTTAATTACAGGAATAGGGCACACCTGTCTTTCTCCGAACTGCCCAAGTCCTTTACTGCTTAACCTCGGGTAACGCCCGCTTATGGGGCGCCGGAGGCGTCCCATTTGAAGCTCTTGTTACCCGGAGGGTGGCACGGCAGAGACCGTGTTTTTTGCACAGTGTTTAACCGTTTGTTTGAGCGTTGCGAGATGTATGTGCGATGTTAAATATTTGGTGTTTTTCGGAGTACGATAATCATTTGATTTCCAGGAATAGGGAACACCCTGTCTTTCTCCGAACAGCCCAAATCCTTTACTGCTTAACCTCGGGTAACGCCAGCATGTGGGGCGCCGCAGGCGTCCCACGAGCGAAGCGAGAAACACCATGCTCTTGTTACATGCTGTTGGTTTTCAAATTTATGTGATCTATATAATTTTTATATGGTGTGCCAATGATAATTGCGTGTAAATCATGGCGATACCCTCCACGATGTATACGCTCATGATTGTGTTTTATTGATAAAAGAAGTTTCCAAGCATTATGATCATTGATCCATTCATTAGATAATGGTTTGGTAAACCCATAGCTAGACATAAAAGCTAAGCATTCTTGAAAATCATCAACTTCATGAGATAAATTCTCGTTAATATTCAATAGCGCAATTTGTATATTGTCTATCGTCCTTTTGTTTGGATTCGCTATATTTATTATTTGAGAAAATGCTTCCTCATTTGAGGCTAGTTCTTCATGAATCGATTCTTTCAGCTCTATACACTCGTTTTTGTACTGATTTTTTTCACTTTCACTCATTTCTTCGCAATCACACTCTAGCGCATAAATATTAGCCGGGAATATCATCATTAAGATAGTTATGATTTTTCTCATAGTTCTATAAGTCGATATTTGTGGACTGGGTGAAGAATTAAGCATGTAACGACTGCGTAAGGGGCGCCGAAGGCGTCCCTTCTTGACGCACTTGTTATAACACGGTACGAAGATTAGGCCAGATTTCTAGCCATTTCTTGGACCTCACTCTTTGTTGAAAGGTGTCAATTGAGCGTTTTGGATTGTATGTGATTTCACCAGCGAAGAGGGTTTCCAGGCCAAAGACGCTTTCGATATTAATTGAATTATCAGCATTGAGAGATACTCCAATAGCCGTCTCTTTTTCTGGCCAGTAACTCATGGCATCTAAAGTGTTCTTGTATGGACGATCACCATTTGCAGTGTGTATGAAAGCCTGATTTGTAGCTTCCCACAGAAAATCTGGGTATGCACGATTAAGTTGTTCGGTTATTTGCTGCTCAATATCGTTGCTACAGTCAGATGAATCGTAAAAGATAACATCAATATCATTCAGTGCTGTTTTTTTTGAATGGATAGAATCCCATACAAGGTTCCGAACGAAACCCGCAGCAACAAGACAATCAGGCAAGTTTAGAGACCGGACGATTGATAGAATCTCCATTCTCTCTTTATCCTGATTTAGAAGATCAAGAAGGTTGTGCATAGTTGATGTAGTGTTATAACGCCAGCATGTGGGGCGCCGTAGGCGTCCCACGAGCGAAGCGAGGAACACCATGCTCTTGTTAAGCGCGATTACGCTTCATCTGAGACTTGTTCCCAGATAGACTCAAACCCTTTAGATTCCATGTACAAGCTTACCTCGTAGTAGATGTCCGGAAGAGTATCAGAGTTATCTGATCTCCCTAGTACTACTGTGCCTGACTCGGAATCATCTGCCATCTGATCTACGGCTCTCCATACGAACTTTGAGAATGCAAAAGCATCTTCCCGATTGGAAACCCCTGACTGTAAAATAGAAAGAATATTTTGATCCTGAAGTGCAGTGGCGTAGTGCTGCAATAGGTCTAAAACATGAGGATAACGATTGAACTGAATCACGATGCTAACTCCGAATCTCTTATAACTGACATTCTATCAGCTACCCAGCGTAGTTTTTCCACTAAGCTACTAACTTTCATTTCTCGAGTAACAGCCAGAAAGTAGTGACCTTTCTTCTTCGGTTGTCGGTCTTGGACAAAAGCTAACCCATCAGGAATGTCTGACTTTGAAAGTACCCAATAGACATCTACAGGCTTCCTTTTGCCCCGAGAGACCATCTTGTAAACACCTTTCAAATTTTGCCATGTAGACGAGAATGATAGTCCCATCTGGTCATCAGGTAATACCCACTGCTCATCCTGTGAAAATTTATAATCACAGATTCTGATTCCCATTACAGTCCGAAATCGACCTTCACCCGGATCAGAATAAAGAGTTGGATGTTCTCCTCTCAAAGTAGGTCTTGCAACATAACCATCTATTTGATTGATTATCTCACGTAAATCAGTAAGGCATTTGAATTGAAGAGTGTCGTCCATTGATCTCTCGTTTTATTGTGATATTTATTGTAGCGCTTAACGCCAGCATGTGGGGCGCCGAAGGCGTCCCAGGAGCGAAGCGAGAAACACCATGCTCTTGTTATGCGCTTGTAGCACGATCTCTAGCTCTTGTTACCATTTCTTTTATTGAATAATGCTGAGATTGCATTTTCTGCTGTAGAGCAATGATTCGTGCTTGGTACATAGATACTTGGCTGTGTTTTTTATGCAGGTCTTCTATATTTGATGAATGTAAAAATTCCTGATTTGACATTACATCTTCAAACCCTTTCGAGAATTGAATTATATTCTCATACTCGCTATTTAGGTCTTCTATTGTTTGTAAATATCCTGAATGATTAATTTTGCCAGTTATTGTTGCATGACTTTTTAGATCCCGTTTTATTTCTGTATAGAGATTTTGACATACAATTGTGAAGTTCAATGAATCCCTACATGCTGAAATAATCTCTAAGATTAGTTGTCGTTTTTCTATTAGTTGTGTTTTGTCAGATGATCTCTTTGCCATCACGACAGCCCGCCAGGCAGCGATTGCTGATATAATTGCAGCGATTGATGAAATTATACCCGTCACAGCGACGATAAATGTTAATTGTTCTTCACTCATTTTTTAGTGCACTGTGTTGATTGTTAAGAGCGCATAACGCCCGCTTAAGGGGCGCCGGAGGCGTCCCATTTGAAGCGCTTGTTAGCTGCTGATTGTTGACGATGATGCTGCGTATTTTTGCCCAACATTACCAGCACAGATGTTGATAGCTGGCTTACACGAAAACACTGGGCACAAACTGTTTTGCCAGCATGGCAGAAACAAGCAAACAGCGCAGAATTTTATGCTGGCATTGCACGAAGGATAATGCGTCTGAACGTGACGCCAGCTTGCACTGATGCCTGGCTAGCAATTTACTGCGGACTATCAGATTTTTCTTTTCAACACTCGAAGCCAAAAGTAATTGATGATCTTGCGGACTTAAGACAGCTAACGCCTAAATAAGGGGCGCCGCAGGCGTCCCTTTGATTTATTTGTTATGTGCCGCGGATTCATAAACCAAGTGCGACAGGTAAGAGGTAAGCTGCGATATTGATGACTTTCGCTCGGCCGGAGTGAAGAACCATGCAATATCATCAGCTTACCTCCGAAGAAAGGTTTATGTTTTCTTT
>NZ_FWPT01000020.1 GCF_900174585.1 Parendozoicomonas haliclonae
GGGATCTGGACGACTGGTTGGATTACTACAATACTCGTCGCACCCATCAGGGCAAGATGTGCTGTGGGCGCACGCCAATGGAAACGCTGATAGCTGGCAAAGAGATCTGGATGGAAAAATTCATCGATTGAATTTGACCTGACAGACACCCTCTTGAAAATCGGTAACTGTCAGATCAGGTCTGAATTACTACAACTGAAAAAACTTCTGACATTACTGAAGCCGTTCACGTTCAAGTTTTTCTGCACCGATGACTGGAAGCCCTACGGGACCGAGTTGCTGGAGGAAAATCATATAGTCAGCAAGAAGCTCACCCAGAGTATTGAAAGAACAAATCTGACGCTTCGCACTCGCATAAAGCGCTTTAATCGTAAAACGGTCTGCTTTTCACGTCCCGAGGAAATTCACTACAAGGTCATCGGAGAGTTTATTTCAAGAATGTGGTGTCAATCTGTTTGAAACATGACCAATAATTGAGTATTCACCAACTCCCCCTACTCCAATCTTTTAAACCCATTCAATTTTTATTCTGACACTCCTCCTCAGATACATACTCTTCTCCCCCAATACCTCAAGGTTTTGCTGCTTTAAATCAGTACTTCCTCCACCTACCCTATTGTACTCTCCATCGCTCGATGGCTGTTATTAATTCCAAAACCTCAACTTGACGCCCTGCTCAAAAAACAGCCGAATAATTAAACAGTTTTTACTATCTGGCATTTTACAGCACATGAAAAAAGTCAAACTCGATAGAATTAACCGGGCAATCCTTAGAATTCTGCAAATCAATGCACGCATCAGCAATATAGAACTGGCCGAGCAGGTCAATCTTTCACCAAGTGCTTGTCTGCAGCGTGTGAAAACACTTGAAGAAGCGGGCGTGATCCAACAGCATGTCTCCGTCACAAATATTGATGCCATTTGCCATAATATCCTCGCTTATCTTCATATTCGCTTAAATATTCATCAGCACAATGAACGTATATTAATGGAGCGAAACCTTAATAAGGTGAGCGAAGTGGTTGACTGTATGCGGGTCAATGGCGAGATTGATTATGTAGCCCTGGCTGTTTGCAGTGATATCAAACGGCTTGATGCACTGTGTGATGAACTTGTCAGCCATAACCCGATTATTGGCAAGGTGACTTCGCATATTGTCCTCAATAGAACCAAATGGTTTACCGGCTATCCACTGGAGAACCTACAGTGGAAAGAGTCAACTATCTAAACTCCTGTTTCCCTATCCCACCCTGCCAGTTTCATTTGGCAGGGCGAGTCATCACTTATTATTACATTAAAAGATTTACTGCCAGATAGAGATATCGAGCGGTCACTCCGGCCACTACGCCACCCACAGTATGTGCCAACAAAGCCTTAGACGTCAGGCTACGATGCCCCAAGGTATCGAGCATTGCGGTATGAGTGCTTAAATACCCACTCCAACACATTCCCATTGCAGTGAATACAGCAATCTCATTCCCACCAATAATCCCCTTCACAATAAAAGCCTGCACTGTTGACATAGCCGCGCCTACAGCCCCCAACGATGTCACCGGAAACGCCACCAGCTCTGCCGCTTCAAACCCAAACAGGCCATAAAACAACCAGGAAAAGTGCCCGGCCACCCAAGGGAGTAACGCCACACCTTCGTAGGCAGAACCGGTGTATCCGGTGCTCGGCGCACCAAATGTCAGGATCATCACAACAGAACTGATTATCAGAACCCCTGGAATAATGGCCAGTCCCAGTTCTACACCAGACTTCCCTCCATCCAGCATGGCATTTAACAAACGTAATCCTGCCGACTGTTGAGAGACTTCATCGATATGACCTACCTCTCTCCTTCCTTCATCCTCTGCAGCCTCTAGACCTTCCCGTACACTATCAAAGTAAGGTCGGATAAACCGCTGCATTAGCCGTGTAGAAACCACCGCTCCTGCAATCGCTCCTGCAAAACCGATAAGTGCAGGTAAGAAGTTGCTGCTGCCGGTTCCAAGATCCAGTGTGGCCATAAAGGTAATCACAATCAGCCCCATACCGAATGCAGTACCAAAGTTTGTCAGTGAAATCAGCTCGTAGCTTTTAAAACTGTGACTAAACCGTTTATCGTGCGCCAATCCGATAATGGCAGGATTGTCCGAAAAAAACGTCATCAAACCGGCAATGGATGCCCGACCTGGCAGATTAAATACTGGCCGCATAAGGGGACGCAGAAGTTTCTCCATAACCCCGATCAACCCAAATTCCACCAGTAGCCTGCTGAAAGCACCCGCCAATACCGTAATGCCCATAATGTACAGAACAGTATTCATCAGCAAATCATGGGCAGTAGCAAAGATGGTGTTAAACATATTGGTCACACCCATCACACTGCCCACATAGCCAAAAAACAGTATTAGCCCGCCTAGAAGAACGAAGGGCTCTTTGGTTCTTTTACGGATTTTGGGCACAACGTCCCCGGTCACAGCACTTTCCTGTGTAGGATTCATTTTTGATATTTCCGTTAAATCCGGGGACTACTCCCCGGAATAGAAGACAGGATCTTTGTTTTATTTAGAAAGCGTAGAGATAGACCAGCATGGATACACAGGTGATAGCGATCAATACCAGCAGCAGGGGCATAATGAACTTCAGCCAGCGGTCGTAAGGTACATCAGCCATCGCCAGAGCTGGCAGAGTCAGCCCAGTAGGCGTAATCGCACACATCAGACCAATGCCGTACATAAAAGCATTCACGATATGTTCACGGGGAATACCCACAGAATCCGCCAGTGGAGCCATAATCGGCATAGCCACCAATGCCATACCTGAGGAAGAAGGCACCAGCAAATAGATACCGGCAAACAGCCCCATCATGGTGAGCACAAACACACCCTTGTTCATTCCGGCCACCAGCTCGCTACCGGCAAACAAAATAGTGTCACCGATCATGCCTTCGTTCATGATGACTCCGATGCCTTTCGCAATCGCAATGATCATGGCAACGCCCAGCAGATCATTGGCCCCCTTCACCAGCTCGGTCACATAGGTCTTTTCATCGATACGGGAAACGATCGCCACTACGATACTGGCGCCAAGGAATAACGTGGTCATCTCCTTGAACCACCAGCCCTGAGTAATCACACCATACACCATCACCCCGAAAGTCGCGGCAAACACACCCAATACCGCCTTCTGACGACCACTCAGTACCAGCTCCGCACCACCGGTCTGCTGTCCCATCATCTTCTGACGGAAGCTGTCCATCCGATCAGCAACAATTGAAAGAGAGGGGTCGGCCTTCACCTTCTCGGCATACCGCAAAAGATAGGTAATACCCAGCGCAGTACTCACCACCAGTAGCAACGAGCGGAAGACAATCCCATCGGCCCAGTTAATACCGGCCGCACTCGAGGCAATAATAGTGCTGAACGGGTTGATGGTTGAAAAAGTGCAGCCAATAAAGGAACCGATAAATATCGCCGCCATCCCGGTCAGAGAGTCATAACCGGCCGCCACAAAGATTGGAATCAATATTGGGTAAAACGCGAAGGTCTCTTCATACATACCAAAGGTCGTTCCCCCCAGCGAGACCAGAGAAGTCACCACAATAATCAACCACTTCTCCCGCCCCACCATATTACGGGCCAGAGTCTGTATACCGGCATTCAGAGTATTGCTGGCATTGACAACGCCTAGAAATCCACCAATTACCAATACAAAGAACACCACATCAATCGCCGAGTACATGCCCTCAATCGGTGCTTCCAGAGCAGCCATCAATTGCTGAGGGTTGGACTCAACCACGGTGTAAGTACCGGGAATACCGATATCGGTTGTAATCTCGCCATTGGTAAAGCTGGAGACATTTAACTTCACGTTTAATTCATCCAGACTTCCCTGAGAGCCTGGGTAAACCTCTACACTCTGATCCGGATGCGTCACATGAAACTGGGAGGTGATCGAATCAAACCGGATTTTGCTGTACATACCGGAATTAATAACCCAGGTCAGCGATACCATAATTAATGAAAGTACAAACAGCACCGTATATGCGGTGGGAAATGAAAACGATTTGGATTTTGCTTTTGCTTCAGCCATAAAGCCACCTATAGATGTCTCAGCACAAAGTAGTCACGAAACGTCTGCTTCAATTCCCCGAACGACACCCACACTGCTAAAAAATCATTCGCAGTTTCTTAACAAGGTAAGAGATTGAGGCAGATCCAATGGTTGAGCACATTCTATTTTTAAGGCGCTGACTTTCATTCCGAGTTGGGGGGCAAATTAATAATATTCTTTGTTTTTCCTCGTCTTTTTCTCATTTTTATTCCGTAGTGAGCCCGTACCATTTTTTTACTGTCCATCCCACACAGGCGACACTCCTTGGATATTACAACCTTATTATCAAATACTGCTGCGGCTGAAGTCTGGTACTACTTTTTAGCGATCAGCCGGATTCCTCGCCCATCTGGCCAGGAACAGGCTATCCGGGAGTTTATCCAGACATTTGCAGAGCAACTTCAGCTGGATTACACAATAGACAACACCGGTAACCTTATCGTCTATAAACCCGCCACACCGGGCTATGAACAGGCACAACCGGTGATTTTGCAAAGTCATCTGGATATGGTGACGGAAATGGAGGAAAGCAGCCTTCATAATTTCATGACCGATCCACTCACCCTGCATATTGATAACGGCTGGCTCTTCGCCGATCAAACCACGCTGGGAGCGGATAATGGTATTGGCGTGGCAGCCAGCCTGGCTATTCTTTCCAGCCAAACATTAATTCACGGCCCGCTGGAAGCACTGTTTACTGTGGAAGAAGAGACCACCATGGCCGGTGCAGAGGGTCTGGATGGCAGTCTACTGAGCGGTAACGTGCTAATTAACCTCGATACCGAAGAGTTACAGTCTCTCTATATTGGCTGTGCCGGTGGGGTTAACGTCGATGTTCACCACTGCTATGAACGTCAATCACCGCCGGATCATCTGCAGTGGTTCCAACTGAAGCTTTCAGGCTTGCGGGGCGGGCATTCCGGCTGCGATATTCATCTGCAGCAGGGCAATGCCATTCAACTTCTGGCTCGGCTGCTAAAAAGCCTGACCCATCATAACCTGCATCTAAACAGCTTTCATGGTGGCAGCGCGGATAACGCCATCCCCCGACAAGCCATCTCCATAATCGGCTTTCCCCTGGAAAAGGTCGCACATGTTCAGCACAGCATCGACACCTTTACCCAGCAGATCAAAAATGAATACCAGACAGTGGAGCCCGAACTAGCGCTAACGCTTCAATCTGCCCCTCAGCCCAACGACATCATCAGCCCTCAGGATTTGCAGAACTGGCTCAATGCACTGCACAGCTGTCACCACGGTGTTAAGCGGTACAGTGACCACTTTTCAGGTGTCGTTGAAAGCTCCAGCAATCTTGGCGTCGCTAATATCGAACAGGGCAAAATAACTGTGAACTGCTTTGTTCGCAGCCTGATCGACAGCGCCACCCTCGATCTTGCTGATAATCTGTGTGGCCTGTTTACCAATATCGGTGCCACCGTGCAAAAGGTGGGTCTCTTTCCTGGCTGGCAACCTTCCCCCGACTCGGCCGTTCTCGCCATTGTTACCCATGAATATGAGCGCATTCACCAGCACCAGCCAGAGATTAAGGTAATCCATGCGGCTCTGGAGTGCGGGATCCTGGGCGAGCAAAAAACCGGTTTGGATATGATTTCACTGGGCCCAGATATAGAAAACCCACATACCCCCAGAGAACGTATCAATATCGCCAGTGTTGATCCGTTCTGGCAGTTGTTAACAGCTTCGCTGGCTCGCCTGGCCGGTTAACCACTTTGAATCCAGGCCATCAGTGACCCGATCTGGTGGCTTCCCTGCAGCACCTAAAACAACACGCATAAGACAACATCCATGTACAACACAAAATATCACCCACACCACCAGCTTGCTCTGGCCATAGCTCTTGCCCTGAGTACAGGCTTTGTCTCTGCCAATGTCTGGTATGGCGAAGCCCAGAGAGAAACAGGGTTGACCTTTAACACCGGCCAAAGTTTTATCGATGATTCCAGCTTCACCTTGACCGCCCGTTCGGCCTCTTACTACCGGGAAGGCTATCGCGATGGGCGCACACCAATCAGTGGTTTCTACAGCGATGACTATCACCGGAAAGAGTCTGCTCTGGCACTTTATGGTGATTTTCAGTCAGGCTGGCTGTGGGGTACTCTCGGCTTTGATCTGGGCGTTTATGGTCAGAAGGCCCTGCTCAACACCGGCAACCCCGAAAATTTTGGTATTTTTTATAAGACCAATGACGTTGATGACACCAGCAAAATCGGGGTGGCCAACCTCAAGTTCCAACACAACTTTTCTGAAACAGCGGGCATACACGGTCGTCTTGGCCGGATGAAAGTGGACTGGCTGCCCTTCTTTTATGGGGACACCTTTGCCGCCATGCCCACCACCTTTGAAGGAGCCTTACTTAATGGCTACTGGGGCCGCTTATCAGGCTATATCGCCCGCTTTACCGGACATAGTCACTATAAAGTAGCCGGAATGAACCGTCTTCAAGGCGGTGGGCGTGATGGTGAGCTAGATGCTACAGGACTGCGCTGGGGTAACGCCTGGGAAGGCGGTCTGTCTCTGGCTGTCGATTATGCAGAGCAAAACGATTATCTGGAGAAAACCAAATACGAAATGCAATATGGTTTCTCACAGCAGGAGAGTCATATCGTCCTGACTGCCAGCTACCTGACTCAGGATGCCGGCAGAGACTACAGTGACCCAAACCATGATGCGAAGCTGGTGTATGGTGAAGTGGCCTACAGCCATTCCAGCCTGAACAGCTATTTGGGTATCAGCTTTGCAGGTGACCGCCCCTTTGATACCTATTTCACGGATGATATCTTTGCCGCTACCGTGAGAACTGTAGGCCTTTGGAACGACTTCAACCAAAAAGATATGACCAGTGTCGTTATTGGTGGGGACTACAATCTAATCAGCTATGGATTACCGCGCTGGACCTTATTCTTTAACGGTATCTACGGCTGGGGAGCAGATAAAGATACGCCAACCCCGGGGGCCACATTGCCGATCAGCAGCAGTCGAGCCTACGAAACAGCTTCCGGCTTCACCTATGAAGTGTTTGATGGGCCAGTTCAGGGTCTTTGGCTCAATACCACCTGGATTCGTGATGGTGGAGGCTATTACAGCCACGATGGCCTGCGCATACTACTGGACTACACACTCAAGGTATTCTGATAATCCACAAAAATCCCGCCATTGTGAAGTGTCCAACTTTATGGGATCACTTCACAATGGCGGGATTTTTTAATCTGTCATCAACGTCCTGGCACGTGATCGCTCTCCCCCTTTACGCACCAGAATATAATAACCAATCAACGACACCAGCAATCCATCAACAATCGGCAAAGACGTCAAAGTAAAAACACCTTCAAGGGTCAGAAAGCTCACCACAACGGAACTCCCCCAGGCGATGATCGCCGGCCAGCCAAAGTTAGGAAGCTCAGGTATCAATTCCACCTTATAGTTTTGCTTTCGGATCAGGAAAAAATCCAGAACATAAATACTGGCCACCGGCGGCAATACAATACTGAGCAGAATAATAAAATCCAAAAACAGGGTGATAAAACCCTTCAGTGCAAGCACCGTCGCCAAAGTGCTGCAAATTATATGAACGGCGGTTGTCGACAGCCCAGTAAACACGGTACGCACAGTTAAAGCGGTTGAATAGATATTTGCGGTATTGGTCGTCCAAGTGGAAAACACCAACACAAACACAGCCGGCACGGAAAGTCCCAGTGCAACCATCACATCCATCACTTCCAGCTGCCCGATCACAATAGCAGGGATTCCACCAGCAATTAGTACCACGGGAAAACCGACTACCAGACCTGCAATAGACTGCACTGCTCCCCGGTCAGAGCGCGCAAAACGGGAGAAATCCGGCATCATCACCACGGTTAATATCATCATCCCGATCAGAGCTGATGCCATTTCACTGATCGAACCACCCTGAGGCTGATAAGCCAGTACCGTTTCGCCCGCCTGAGACAGTGCGAGCCCAATAACCAGAATCATAAACAGCAACAACAGCGGAACCGCGATCAGGGAAAGGCGATCCATCGCCCGGAAGCCGTAGATAGATGTGACTGTCATCAGCACACTGCCCCAGATCATATGCAGCCAGATCGGCGTATTAATGTCGAAAATGTCCTGAAACGCGATAGCCACTGTTTCCCCAAAAATGGACACTGTCGCAGCGTAAAAGCCCAGAAAGGTTACCGCCATAATCAGATTGATCAGTCGTGAGCCAATACGGCCAAAGGAAAATTTTAAAATCATGTAAGTACTCAAATGAGTACGACTGCCAACAAGTGCGGTGAGTACGGTCAGACAACCAAACAGGGAATTCACAATAAAGAAAAGCAGAAGTGCGGTGGGAAGGCCCAGACTGAGTGTGGTATTAGCCCCTAGCCAGAAAACCGGAAGAGTGATGCCAATCCCGAACACTACCTGGGCCACCTTCCAGCCACTCACCCATTCCGTCTCCGGAACAGGTTTGAGGCAATAACTGTTATTTTGATTCTTGGTATCATCAGTCATTATCCAGTGCGCGGTTGATAACCGCCCCTCATTAATGAGATACAAGCATTCTAACGAGGCTGGGCATTATTCTGTGCGGTTTATATCAATACAGACCGCATAATCTTTGGTAATTAACTGTCCACAAAAAACAAAAAAGGCTGTCAGGTTATGACAGCCTTTAAGAAATAGTTGAAATTAACCGCTATTAATTCAGCATCTCTTTTAATTTTGGATGCACAACTTTGCCGGTATCAAGTACCTGCACGCCATCGACCCAGACTGAAGAATTCAGGCAAATTCCATCACAATGGGATTTGGCATCAATACCATGGGGAGGGGCATCCAGCGGGTGAACATAACCAATACCCCACTCGGTACATCCCCAAACCCGCTCGTCTTCAACAATATTACCGCACAGCTTGGCACCCGGATTCAGGCCATAACAGACGTGAGCCATGCGGAACATATTCGGATCATCGAAGCTGCCCAGCCAGTCCCTGAACTCGGAAGCCTGCTTGCTGGTACCGGTCACTTGTTTGATTACACCTTTCTCTACAGTTAGATGGATAGGAGCCTCCAAAGCCCCCAGTGGAGGCGTCAGGGTTCCATCAAAAGTGATAGTACCGTTGATGGTTTCCCAGTTGGGCACGAAATTAATCTGGCCAGGCATCATATGAATGCCGGGAACCGTCGCATCGCCGCTATCGCAGCACATAAGATGACGCGGCTCGATATTGAAAGAAACATTGGTGCCATTCGGTGTAGTAATACGAACTTCTTTACCAGAATTTGTAAGATGGGCAATCTCTTTCATAAACGGAGTCAGCTTTTGCACATCAAAACCGCCCACCATCCGGATCATCGCATCAGCCGGGGTTTCCACCAGATTGATATAACGCATGTTCTTATTGGCAAGGGTGGATTTCTCATAGGCGGTAGAATAGAACAGCCAGCTGGTGTTCATTTCGATCCAGATATCAGCGGCCGACAGTGCCCCAATCAGCGGTTCCAGAGGCAGCTCTTCATCGGCGGCCTTGCCATTGCCTTTGGTCATAGTGGTTTGAATAATCACCGGCTTGGCACCGCAGGAATAGGCCGCTCGCGCGGTTGCATCAATAACGTCCATATCCGAGCCGGTATCGCAGGTAATCACCACACTCTCACCGGGTTTAGCGCCCATGATCTCTTTAACCAGAGTATCTGCCGCTTTTTGCAGCTCATGCGTGAATTTCATAGTCATGATCTCTACAACGATTGAATAAACCGCGTTGCCTCAGGAGGATGCTCTGAAGAACGACACACCTCGCGAATAAAGGCAGCTGCTGATGGGGCTGCCCTTTCGGAATGAGCAATAAGTTACCATTCCAAAAACGCAGACAATTTTGATTTGCCCGTCAAAATCCAACTGTTCTGATTACTATGAATGCCTCTGCCAAATAAATTTCTCCCGCCACGGCAACAATCAACATCATGGATATGATTGCGATTTTTCCTGCCAGCCTTCCTCAAGGCTTTATCAGCAACACGCTATCCTTAACAAAGCCACCGCAGGGATAGCCAATGAGCAAGATCAACAAACCCACCAGCCCAGAAAGCTTCATCAAGCCCGAAAACCTCCCAGACCTTAAGGATTCATCTGGAGAACACCCGAAAATGGGCAAGGTGAGCTACCACACCACGCCACAAACTCTGTCCGACAAAAGCCAGCCCCCAAAACCAGCGATAAAGTTAAAAGACAGAGCCATCCAGCAGGATCCAGAAACCAAAGCCTCTCAACCCAAAAAGCGGGTCGGCTTTACAGACCGAATAACACCTCCCCAAGTTAAAACGATCGAAAATAGGGAAGCCCGTGACCAGCGACTTCTGGACGATGCCCTGTCTTTAGCCAAAGCCAATAACAAGGACGCTCTGGTAGAGCTGCTATTTACCGAACTCAGCAATGAGCAGGTCTCCCGCGCCTGCGAATCTCGTAAGACCATGTCCGGGGAATCTCTGTGCCAGCGCCTGCAGCAAGCAAGCGACAATGAATCGGCGTCTCTTATCCAGGAAGCAATAGAAGAAGCAACAGAAAAAATGGAGGCCTACGGAAACGAAGTGTTGCTCACCCGCTTTACCAGCGAAGATGATGCTGAGGAGAAAATAAGCAACCTTATGACCAAGCTGCATCGTCTGGTTAAAGCCGAGCCGGATAATGCCGAAAAGATCCAGGCCCTTCTTGAGATGCGAACACACCTAGAGGATGAATTTGCCTCTGAAAATTTAGGTATCAGCGAGAATCAAGATAAACGCGCTGGGCAGAGAGCCGAAATCAGCGAAAAGATCAAAATCCTGACCACCAATACAAAAATCCACACTCTGCTCAATCAGATAGAAGAGCTGGAACTGGTCATTGATGACAGCCGCTTAACCGAGGGCAAGAAATACAAAGGCTGGGTACCTGAGCACACCATCACCCGCCTTGAGAATCCCCAGCTCTACCAACTCAGAAGCCTGCTCCTTGAAGGCAAAGATGAGGAAGCGCTGGTCTTTATTCATAATCAGCGCAGTACCCGGGTTCTTGGAGAAATACTGAAAACCTTTGAAGCAAAAATGATGGATCAACACTGGATCGATGCCATCAAAGTCCGGTTGGATCAGCTCAATGCCTAAGGTGCACACGCTGTACGGTTCAGTTGAGCCTATTCCGCATGCCCTTTCTGCAGCCATTCGCAGAAGGCTTCTTCGCCGGGTTCAGGCAGAACCTCGCCCCCTTCCATAATCCACTGCGCCGGCATCTCAAACAGGGACATTTCAATTTCCCCAGCGGAGAGCAACAACAGGTCGGAAATTTTGGCGGCCATCTCATTCTGCAAGGTCTGGTTCATATCGGGCGTGCGGCCTTTTCGTACAGTGCCCAGTACATTGATAGCAATGCCGCTATTCAAGGGCGCGTTCTCCCAATACATCACATTAACGAAGGTTTCCGGCGCACCGGTTAAACCACAATGGACGTTCATAATCAGATTGGCCAATTCTTCCCGCTTCTGGTCTGGCAGGCTTTTTCGGGTTGTTACCGTATAGAGAGGCATGTTCGAGCTCCTAGAGAGTGATGCTGTTGTTCAAATAGCCTTTTTTCAACCAGCCTTTACCGAAGCCCATCAGCATCTTGAGCATAACGACTTTCTGTTTATTGGCCGGAAATCTCTGCAGCATTACCTGCTGAAATTCCTCATAGTGAGAAAAGTCAGTGGAGGCAAGAATGATTTCATCTTTGTTGCATCCGGTAATCTCCTGCCAATGGGCACACACCTCTGCCATAAAGGGATGGCGGCGATCCGAAGGCAGCCCATCCTCAACCGGAAGCTGAATACTGGACGCGGTCGAACGCTTTCCGGCCAGCCAGGCCTGACCGTAAGGGATGGTCAGCCACATAAACACCAGCTTGTAACCAGCGCCGAAGTGTTTGTGGTAGATCTTCGGAATAGTGGCCTCAAGCCGCTTGATATTGGTTTTGCCGATAGCGCCCTCCTGAATAGAGCACATCACCCGTATAACCTTCATCCCCCCTCCAAAATTTTTATTTCCTGCACCATCTTATAGAGATTCCCGGCGGAGAAGGCAGTGAAAAAAATTCCCTCCCCCTGAAAATTACAGGCATAACTAAGACAAAATAGGATGACAGCGCATCAGTCCGTCATTCGTATTGTTCGGTAGGCAGGTAAAAGAACTTCACTACCCTCTTGTTTTTCCCATCCCCAATAATGGCCCTGTATTTACTCTCTATGGTGGAAGAACAATCATGTCTCACCCTTCACCCCTTTCCCAACCATTAATCCTGCGCTCAGGTTCCGTTATTAAGAACCGGCTTTGCAAATCCGCCATGAATGAAGCCATTGCGACAGGCAAAGGTGGTGTGGTCCGACAGTTTGAAGTGCTTTATAAGACCTGGGCGGAAGGCGGTGCCGGCCTGCTGGTGACCGGCAATGTGATGGTCGATAAGCGTCACGCCAATGAACCTCTGGCTGTGGCGGTGGAAGACCGGAACGATATTCGGCTGCTGGCACTCTGGGCCCGGGCCGCAAAATCCCATGGCGGACAAATCTGGGCACAACTGAATCACCCGGGTAAACAGTCTCCCAAGTTCCTGAACGATGCTCCTGTTGCCCCTTCTCCGATTCCTCTGGCCAGTAATATGTTTCATCCTCCGCGGGAGCTGACCGAGGAGGAGATTAACGACATTATCCGCCGGTTCACCAATACCGCACTGATCCTGAAAGAAGCAGGCTTTGATGGCGTTCAGCTCCACGGAGCTCATGGTTATCTGATCAGCCAGTTCCTGTCGCCCAACCATAACCAGCGCACCGACCAGTGGGGGGGAACCCTCGAAAACCGCATGCGTTTTGTCACCACGCTGTATCAATCTATTCGTGCAGAAGTCGGCAATGATTTTGCCATCGGTATCAAGCTGAACTCGTCAGATTTCCAGAAAGGCGGCTTTACCCATGAAGAATCCATTGAAGTCTGTAAACGACTGGATGCGCTCGGTATTGATATGATTGAAGTGTCTGGCGGGAGCTGGGAAAACCCGGTCAATCGCCGAGGTGAGCAAAAAGAGAGTACCCGTAAGCGGGAGGCCTACTTCCTCGACTTCGCGGAGCAACTGAAGAACAATATTTCTGCGCCCATTATGGTGACAGGAGGGTTCCGCAGCCAGCAGGCTATGGAGCAGGCAGTGACATCCGGTGCAGTCGATATCGTTGGGCTGGCCCGTCCCTTTGCTGTGGATCCTCAGCTGGCCAACACGATCCTGCAAGGTAAAAACTACCAGTCTGCCGTCGTCCCTATCTCAACCGGCATCAAGAAGATTGATGAGATGGCGATTATGGAAATCAGCTGGTACACCGATCAAATCCGCAGAGTCAGCGAAGGGCTGCCTCCGAAAACCAAAGTCTACGGCGCCCTGTCGGCCTTTGCCGTACTCTACCGGTTCTGGAAACGTGGCCAGACGGTTAAGCGGGTGCGAACCTGATCCTAAGACATTACGACTCGGTCTTATAATGGCCGGGTCGGCTCCATATATTGGCCAAACAGATCAACAACCTCTTTGATCACTGGCATTAGCAGATTTTCCGGTTTCACCAGACACAAGCTATGCCATTCGATCTGATAAGGCAGCTCGAGCTTGACCAGCTCGCCTGACGCAAACTCATTGTGAAACATATGTTCTGGCCCCACGGTGACATAATCAGAATGGTTCACAATGGTTTTCGCCATAGTGTAGTTTTCACAGGTAATCGTTGGCTGAAAGCCGGTACCGATGTATTCAATAACCCGGGAGCCCAGGCTTTTCGGAATATTGGGAGTAATGATCTTAAAGCGGGCGAGATCATCCACGGTGGCAGAATCCAGTTTGGCCAGTGCGTGTTCCTTACGTACGACAACCACCAGCTTATCCGCAGTTTTCAGCGGCGCATCAATGCCATCGGGAACATCTTCATCCATAAACGGCCCCACTGCGAGATCAATCTGTCCTTTCATAAGCTGCTTGAGAAGGACATCCCCCGCCATGGTCGTCACGGAAATTTTGAACGGGTAATCACGATCGGCAAAGTCCAGCAGCACCTTGGGAAGCATATGCTGCTCAATGATCGGCCCGACACCCACCCGAACAGTCCCTCCAATCATATCCGACATCAGCGTTAAGCGGTGCTCAATAGCCTGTAGCTGTTGTTTAAGATCGTTGCCTTCCCGAATCAGAAATTCTGCAGCCGGAGTTGCGACCATCCCGGCACTGTCCCGGTTAAAGAACTCAATGCCGATCTTCTGTTCCAGCCTACTTATTTTTTTACTTAAGGTGGGCTGCGACATATTCAGGGCATCTGCGGCTTTATTAATGCTGCCCAATTCAGTGACGACCCGGATCATATGAATATCGGAAATATCGATCATGCCACACTTACCCTCCACTTCCCCCTTACCCTAAAGGCATACTATCCACTTTCCCGATTCAACAACAGCAACGTGGATCGTCATTAGCGAGTCAATGAAACAATTTCACTCCCCTACAAAAATTATTTCATTATCCCGCCCTGCAGCTACTTGGCATATTGCTCCTATATCGATTTGCCATTCAGATCAATGTCACTGATCTCACAGAACAATAATTCCAAAAGAGATGCCATTCATGGAATCACTGGTCAATATCGCGCTGTTAATCGCCCAAAGCATAATTATGTTGTCTTTGGGTATAGGCCTCGAAGTGAAAGACTTTCGTCGGGTGATTGAGCGAAAACGCATTGTCACAATCGCATTGTGTGCCCAAGTCCTGTTCCTGCCGTTGCTCGCTCTCCTGACGATCTATTTATTCTCTTTCTCACCGCTTTACGCCGCCGGTTTGATGATTCTCGCATTCTGCCCAGGCGGTGTATCCAGCAATATCATCTGCAAACTGGCCAAAGGCGATGTTGCGCTGTCCGTAACCTTAACCGCAGTTACCAGCATTCTCGCGTTTTTAACTGTGCCGTTTCTGGTGACCTTGACCATGGCGCGCTATCTCAGTAACGAGATCAGTGACTTCTCCTTGTTGGATATTGCCCTGGTCACCTTTCTGATCACGACAACGCCAGTGATGCTGGGAGTGCTGATACGACACTTTCAAACCACGTTTGCGCGGCGTATTGAGAAAGCACTGGAGCGTACCGCCGTCGTCTTATGGACCCTTATCGTCATTGGCGCCTTCCTCTCAGCCCGAGAAACACTGGCCGATAACATGGCCGAGATAGGCCCCGGCTTAGTGTTTCTGCCTGTTTCCATGATTGTTATAGGTCTGCTGACAGGACGGATAACCGGCTTTTCCCGTATTGAATCAAAAACACTGGCTATCGAAGCCAGCATTCAGAACGCACCTATGGCTATCACCCTGTGCGTGGTGATCACCGGTTCAACAGGGCTTCCTGAACTGGCTCTACCTGCGGCCATCTACTCACTGACGATGTACATCGTAGCATTGCCATCTGTTGCCCTGTTCAGACGCTGGGACCAGCCTGCCATAGACCATCAGCCCATTGCCACGTCATAAACGTTCGCATCAGCCTATTCAATTCGGGGGAAACAGTATGAGCCTGCAAGCCATTCAAACACGGGAAGACCTTGAAAGGTTGGAGAAAGAGCGTCCGTTCGAGAGCCTGTGTCAGTTCGAGAGCACCTACGAAGCGATCAGAACCAGTGCCCATCTTCGACCAGAGAAAACTGCTCTTTCCTTTTTTCTGAATGGCAACGACTACCGCTCAGTTCACACAATTGACTATCAAAGTCTTCTCCAGAAGATCACCCAAACCGCAAACTTCTTTCATCGCCTAGGCCTGCAATGTGATGATGTTGTCGCCTTTATCCTGCCCAATATGCCAGAGACCCATTATGTCCTCTGGGGTGGCGAAGCCCGCTGCCAGATTTTGGCGATTAACCCGCTGCTGGAACCCGGTCAGATCCGGGAATTGATCGCCTCCGTCGATGCCAAGGCCGTCATAACCATGAATCCAATGAGCAGGCTTGACCTTTGGCCCAAGCTGGATGTCATCCTGCCAGAGCTTCCATCTGTCCAGCATGTGATCGGTGTGGATATCGCCCATTATGTGAACGGTGCCAAGGGCATGGCAGCCAGACTGATCCAGTCCTCACAGCGCAAGAAGATCACCCTGCCTGCCGGAAAGCAGTATTACAACTTCACTCAGGCGATTACCAAAGAGAATGGCAATGATCTGATGTTTGATCGGGACTATACCCAGAACACCATCTCTTCCCTGTTCTGCACCGGTGGCACCACCGGCCTCCCCAAAATTGCCCGACGCACCCACCGTAATGAGCTGGCCAATGCCCGCTCCCTACAAATGTTGAACGCTGACATTCTCAATGCCAACAAAGTCATTCTTGGCGGCCTGCCGCTGTTTCACGTGAATGGCGCACTAGCTACCGGACTGCTGCCGTTTATGATCGGTGCATCAATCGTGATCGCTACCCCGCAGGGTTATCGTGGCGAAGGAGTGATAAGCCGGTTCTGGGAGATCGTCGAATACTTTCGCGTCTCAGCCTTCAGTGCCGTACCAACCGTTTACTCAGCGCTTATGAATATCCCTATAGAAGGTCGTGACCTCTCCTCTCTGGA
Organism: Parendozoicomonas haliclonae; assembly: GCF_900174585.1. Classification (GTDB taxonomy): domain Bacteria; phylum Pseudomonadota; class Gammaproteobacteria; order Pseudomonadales; family Endozoicomonadaceae; genus Sansalvadorimonas; species Sansalvadorimonas haliclonae. Next base: position 16,742 of record NZ_FWPT01000020.1, read on the forward strand.
AGTCGGTATCTGTGGCGCGGCACCGATGCCGGTGGAGCTGTTCCGCAGTTTTCAGGAGAGAACAGGAATCAAGATTCTTGAAGGTTATGGCCTGACTGAAGGCACCTGCGTAAGCAGTATCAACCTCTTTCATGGCCAGCAAAAAATTGGCTCCATTGGCGTGCGACTCCCCTACCAGGATATGGTCTGCGCGGTGGTTGATGCAGATCGCATTGTTCGTATCTGTGAGACTGATGAGATCGGTGTGCTGGCCATCAAGGGACCGAATATCTCGCTGGGCTATCAACTCGAGCACCAAAACAAGGACCTGTGGATGACAGACGAGCATGGCGACACCTGGCTCAATACCGGCGATCTGGCCCGGCAGGATGCCGATGGTTACTTCTGGCTAACGGGCCGGAAGAAAGAACTGATCGTCCGTGGCGGCCATAATATAGAGCCCAAGCTGATCGAAGAATCTCTATGCCGACATCCTGCTGTCAATATGGCCGCAGCCGTTGGTAAGCCTGATGCCCACGCGGGTGAAGTGCCGGTCTGCTATGTCCAGATCAGTGATGCCACCACAATCAACGTAGAGGAACTACTCACCTTTGCCGCAAAAGAAACCCCTGAGAAAGCAGCAATTCCGAAAGAGATCCACATGGTGGAAGAGCTTCCCCTGACCGCCGTTGGAAAAGTCTTTAAACCGCAACTGGAAATGCAAGAGATAGAACGCTGTATTCTCACACTGGCAACTCACAACTTGCCAGATAATTCCATAAAAGTTGCGATGAAACAGGATCCCAAACACGGCATTCTGGCAGAGATTACGTTGATAGGATGTGATGCTGAACAGCAGGCAATATTCAGGAAAGAGCTGGGAGCTTATACGTTTAAGCACACATTTATAAAGTAGTTTTCATTGAAGCTGGATTGACTGCATCCCTAGACGACAAAACCCTACTTAAGCAGGGTTTTGCCAAAAAGTAGCAGATATGCCACTACCTATAGATATTGCAGGTTTAAAGCACCACTACTCAATAATCGATACGATAAGAGAGCGTATAAGCCCGGCCTTCAGCTTTGTGTGCACTCAAACCATCATAGGTCTGGCGTGCCCACTGGCTGTAAACGGTTTCATAGTCTTCATTGAGAAGATTGCTGATCCCGGCACTTAATACACCAACCGGCAGCTCGACAGCGGCCATCAAATCAACCGTGGTATAACCGTCAACTTCAACAGCGACAACCTGACCACGACTGGTTTTCCGACCTTTATCGTAATCGGCAAAGGTTGTCGCTTGCAGACGAATATCCAGACCATCCTGCTCATAGGACACATGGGCAGTGATTTTCTCCGGTGAAACATCCGCCGCCTGAAGATCAAGCCACTTGCCGATATCGGCATAGTAACTGCGCCCTTCCGTAAAGGCATAGCTGCCGCCAAGGCTCCAGTTATCGTTCAGATAGAATTCACCGACTGCTTCTATACCGTACACTTTCTTTTTCTGATCCAGCAGATCAACACTGAAGTCGGCATTAAAGTCTATGGTTTTATCGGATTCATTGTAGAAAGCCGTCACGTTCGACTCAAAATTCTCAAAGTGACCACGCCAGCCCAGCTCGTAGCTCTTGATCTTGATGGCATCAAGATTGGCATCGTTTACGTCAGTCGCTGTTGCGCCCGGTACAAACGCGGCAGGTAATGCCGCCAGAATACTGCTCTCTGAATAGGCATTCCTGAGAATACGGGCAGCATCGGGCACCTCAAACCCTTCCGAGTAGTTGGCAAAGACTTCCTGATTGTCATCCAACCGATACACCAGTCCACCATTGGCCAGATTAGCAGTGTACTTTTTGGTGTCGCCCTGCAAAGGTGTTCTGATATCCGGTAGCGGTCTGCCCCCCAAAAGCGGTGCAAATACGGCCTGAGTGTAAATCGGCAAAAACCAGGTTTCAGCAATCGGGTTATAGTCACTGATATCTAGGCTGGCACGCTCATGGCGGAAGCCGGCATTGAAGGTCAGGTTGTCCTGAATTTCATAGGATCCCTGGATAAAGAGACCGAGGGTTTTGGCGGTCACATCCGGACCATAGTCGTATGTTTCACCAACCGGCTGCAGATCCAGACCATTGCTGGCAACAAACACCTCATCATCAAAACTTTGCGCGGTCTGTTCGCCCTTGTCGACATCGTAATCAACACCATAAGACAACCGCAGGTTATCATTCACCTCGGTATCCAAAACCAGCTTGACTCCGTAGACCTCCGACTTAGACGTCGACTGATTGACAACCACATCATCATCAACCAACAGGTTGGCACCGGGCATACGCAGTGCAGCATCAAGGCTCGCCCGGAAATCATAGGCATAAGGGTAGAAACGCGCTTCCCGCGTACGGTAATAAGCCTGGGCTTCCAGACGGCTGCCAAATACATCTTCATCAATAAACCGGAATGACAGACTGTCGCGATCAGTGTATGGCTGGCTGCTCAGCTTCAAGCCTTTGATCGGCTCACTGATGGGGGTGGTCTTATCGGCCAGATTAGACAGGTTATCGCCATAGTTTGGTCCGTAATCAGTGTCCATCTCATCACGGAAGATCTGGGCTGAGGCTTCGATCCGCTGAGATTCATTGATATCAAAACCCAGCCTGGCGAGCACATCTTTGGTCTCCGTATCACTGCGGCTGACCTGGGAAGGGTCCGGCCCCACCCGATGACCATCGGCATCAAAAATGCTGTCCCGCTGCTCAAAGGTGCCACTCAAAAGAAAATCCAGACCCCCTTCACGACCGCTGATGCTCTGGTGGAGAGTGTAAGCATTCAATTCGCTGGATGAGATTTTCAACCCCGCCTCGGAGGTAAACTGCAAACGGCCCTGCTCTGGTTTTTTGGTAATGATATTAATGATACCGCCGGTCGCTCCACCACCATAAATCGCACTGGCACCAGATACCACTTCCACCCGGGCAATATTCTCCGGACGAATGGTATTCATCTGTCGGCTGATCTGACGGTTATCCTGTTGGGAAATACCGTCAATCAAAACCAGCACCTTGCGGCCACGAATACTCTGGGTACGGTCGGTAACAGTCTGGGTGCTCGGCCCCATCCCGGGTACCAGTTTTTCCAGAATATCAGAGAGTTTTTCTCCCGAAGAGGCCTGGGCAGCAATCTGCTGGCCTTCAATCACCTGTACTGTGCCGGAAATAGATGACAGATTGGCAGCGGTTCTGGTGGCGGTCACCACCACTTTGTCCAGTTGGGTAATATCTGCCAACAGGGAGGATGATAATGCAGAACCCGTAATAGTCAGCCCGATTGCCAGTGCCAGTCGAGTGGGCGCTGTTCGTTGTGGTCCTTTCATGGAGAATCTCCAATAGCTTTGTGTGTGTTATTAGCAATGCAAGGCTTGTTATAATTCAAAGTCCCTGTTTTTATTTCCCCCGCTTCCTGCAGGGGCTGATTGATTTCCTGCTTCTGTCTTACTAACGGCGCAAATATCGGCCACTGATCAGCAATAAGATGAAGTAGATACCCCCAATGCAGGACACAACCAATCCGGCCGGCAGCTCAAACGGGAACATTAACGTTCGGGAAACGTAATCTCCCCCGATAAGGAGTGCCATTCCCATCAGCGCAGAAGCCGGGATCAGATGACGATGACTGGTCAAACCAAGTAAACGACAAATATGGGGTGCCATAAGGCCAACAAAGGAAATGCCCCCCACAACGGAAACCGTCAGGGAACAGGCCACAGCAATGCCCCCGAGCAGGACAACCATAACTAGAACCGAATTGACGCCCAGTGCGCCTGACCAGTGACTGCCAAGAGGAATAATATCCAGCTTGCGCCAGAGCAACCCGGAGATCATCACTAACACCAGAGCTCCCGCTCCGAGAAGAAGCGCCGACGGATAGCTGCTGTGATAGGTCGAACCGCTGAGCCACACCAGAACTTCCGTCGACTGGTTACTGCCCAGAACCAGAACGATATTGATCAAGGTCCCTGCCAAAGCGGATACACAGAGTCCGGTCAGGGCAAAGAACTGTGGTTGGAAATTAGTCAGTCGCCCAATCAGTAATAACAGCGCCAGGGCGCAGCCGCTCCCTAACAATGTCAGAGCAATCAAGCCGGTATCACTTAGCCCCGGTATCAAAATCACCCCCATAACCGCAAATAAGACACCGGTAGTCGTAAGACCAGAAACATCCGGACTGGCCAGGGGGTTCTTTAACAGCGTCTGCAGAAGCAATCCTGCAACCCCTAAAATAATGCCAGCACAAGCCGCCACCAGAAGACGGGGTGCACGCAGATCCAGCAATGCCCTGAATCCCTCGCCTCCCAGAGCGAAATAGCTGACCACGGCGGTGATGAATAGCAGACTAAGAATCACCAGCAGGGGGCGGGGTTTGATCAGGCTATGAATTCCCGTTTCCGAGCTGCTGGGCAGTCGCCCATTATTCTGTCGGTTAAGGGCCAGCATGGTGATCATAAAAGGAGCACCAATCAGGGTCGTCATAGCCCCTGCTGGCAGGCTGTAGTTCTCGCCAGAGAGCCAGCGAGCCATAATATCCGCCCACAGTAAAAGCAGAGCACCGGTAACGGCTGCCGCGGGAATCAGCCAGCGGGTACTGCGAAAGCCCAAAAACCGGGTAAGCGGAGGAGCGACCAGACCGATAAAGCTGATCATCCCCACTTCACTGACCACCATAGACGACAAAATTAATGCGACAACCAGTGATCCATTCACAATAACTTTGACGTTAATACCCAGACCTGAAGCGGTTGTTTCACCCAGCTCAACCATATCCAGGGAGCGCCCCAGCCCCCAGCTTATGATCATCAGCACAGCGAGTACCGGCCAGGCCCGATTCACACCTTCGTAGTTATGCTGGGCAAGGTTCCCTGCCCCCCAGGTATAAAGCCCTTCCAGACTGTTTTCCCAGAACATCATCAGACCGGCGCTCACTGAACCCAGCGCCAGGGTCATGGCCATGCCCACAAGCACCAGATTGACCGGTGAATCACTGATCATCCGGGACAGTTTGAGAACCAGCAAAGTCGTTGCCATAGCGCCAGCGAACGCGACAAGAATGGGGGCTTTTGCCATTAACTCCGGAACCACGACCATACCCACAACGGTGGCCAACAGCGCCCCGGCATTGACGCCCAGTGTCGCAGGGCTGGCAAAATTATTCCGTGTAGCCTGCTGGATCAGAACCCCGGCAATCCCCAATGCTGCTCCGCACACGAGCGCCATAAGTGTTCGGGGGACCAGAATGGTTGTAAGCAACAAGTGCTGCCAGTTGTCGCTCGCCCCTATCCATAACGCCGACAAGTCCACAACAACGCTGCTGCTTTTGAGAGAAATAATAATACTGGCCACTACCAGGCAGGCCAGAACCATACCGGTCACCGGTGACCAGGACTGTTGGCGAATCATCCGGCATCTCCTGTTAGCTGACGGGTAAACTCTTCAGCCATTCGCTTGGCAGACACAGGTCCCCCGAAGCCCCACAGGTTCGGAGTGCGGTAAACCCTTTCTTCCTTGACCGCGGGCAAACTGTTCCAGACAGCCGATGTCGTCATAGTACGGGCTTCACCCTGCACCTCACCGATCAACATCAGACTGGCATCGCCAACCAGCGGTAGCTGTGTTAAATCAATATGGGAAAAGTCACGCCCCGGAAGCGTTTTGACCCAGGCATTTTCCAATGACAAGGCCTCAAGGATGGCTCCCGCCAAAGAACCTTCCCCATAGGTGCGAAGACCCAGCCCCATTCCGACAAACTTCCCGACCATCACCCGGGAGCCGGACAGGCCTGCATCCTTAATACGCTGTCGACAGGCTGCCAGTGTTTGTTCCAGCTCCTTGATGTGCTGCTCTGCCAGCGTCGTTCGATCCAGCAGCTGAGCGACGCGCCAGAAATTGTCTTCCATACGCGTAAGGTAATTGCGGGGATCACCCTGGCTCGGGTATTGGGTATACAGCGCAGTCGGGGCGATAGCCTGCAGACGGTCATAGAGCCGTCCATGCCGCCAGTTGTATCCAAGAATCAGATCAGGTTGCAATTGCCACAGCGCTTCAAGGCTGGGCTCGGCACGATGCCCTAATTCAACAACACCTTCAGGCATCGGTGGGTTGTTGGATTGCCAGTGACGATAACCTTTCAGCGTGGTGACACCCACCGGAGTCACACCAAGAGAAAGAAGGAACTCAGCCTGCGTCCAGTTCAAAGCTGCGATACGTTGAGGAGCTGCGTCCAGAGTGACATGTCCATAGTCGTGCACATACTTTTGCGGGCTGGCTGGAACCCATAGCGAAACCAGGCTCAGGATGAGGCCCGCCGGATAAAGGAAGATACGATTCATTAAACAGCAGCCTTGGTCGCCTGAGCAGATTCAATCAGAGGAACCCAAACGGTTTCGCTGCGGCCTGGTACATGCGCCTGTTCCGCAGAGACGTTGAACACATCGCGGAGCAGGGTTTCATTAACCACTTGTTCAGCACGACCATGCTTACAAAGCCTTCCCTCTTTCAGCACAATCAACTCATCACTGAACTGCGCGGCCTGGTTTAAATCATGGAGCACCCATAAAACGGTGACACCTTTGTCACGGTTCAGCGTCTGAACGGTGTTAACCAGATTGAGTTGATGAGTGATATCCAGCCAGGATGTCGGCTCATCCAGCAGCAAAACTTTGGTGTCCTGAGCCAGAGCAACAGCCAGCCATGTCCGCTGCCTTTCCCCACCCGATAAATGCGCTACCTGACGATCAGCAAGATGTTCCAGCCCGGTACGCTCAATCGCCTCATCCACTGCAGCATAATCACGAGAGGCCATACGGCCAAAGGCGCCTACCCAGGGGTAGCGCCCACAGCCCACCAGCTCTTTAACGGTGATACCGGCCGGAACAGGTGAGGACTGTGGCAGCATGGCCAGCTCGCGGGCCAAATCACGACGGTTCCATGATGGAGACGGCTCGCCCAAAATATGCAGCTCCCCCTGCCCGGGGAGTGTCTGGCCTGACAACATCTTCAGAAGGGTACTTTTTCCAGAACCATTAGGTCCAATAATTCCCGTGATTAAGCCGGAACGTATAGACAGATCAAGACTATCAAGAATGGGTGGGGATTTCGGAGTATTGCTTCCGGATGCACTCCCCCAATAAGACAATTGTCTTGTAGTGAATGTATACATTTCCGTGTACTGCTTTATGTTGTTAGAGTTTGAGGACAGGAATGATAATGATTTGCATTACCAAAAACAACATTATGTACTTTCTGCACGAAAATTAACTACCCGTGGCAGCGGCATCAGTTTAACTGCTGCCTTAGCCAGTGATTTGCAGCGTGTACGCTGGTCACGGCCATCATGGGAAATGGCATAGCCGCCTGCATTTTTTCACCGACGACTCTCTGCCCCTGTTCAACATTGTCAACCAGACGTGCGACACCAAGGCAATACTGGCCAAGGTTCGCTCTCTGCTCCTTAAACCAGAGTCCCAGAGCTTTTCTGGCTTCAGGGGAAAACTGGCTGTTAGGCCGCGCATGAATAAGCATGACAAAGGGCTGTTTTCTGGCCAGCAGGCCATTCATATCTTCAAGCCACTGCAACGCCTCATCGTCTGAGGCCTGTCTTACAAACTCAAGCTCAACCTGCGGCCAGCCTCTCATTTGAATCGCATTCACATCAGCGACAGTTTTCATTGATTCAGGCACCTCTTATTTCCTGTTCTTGTTATAACGCAAACCAATCTGGCGTATTTAGCCGGTAGCAGGCTCCGGAAAAGGATCGATATCGACAACAACCGTGACCAACAAAAACATCAGGATCGCCATAACAAATATCCCAATCAAAGCAGTTTCCATCCCCGGAATCAGGAAGAG
>NZ_FWPT01000038.1 GCF_900174585.1 Parendozoicomonas haliclonae
AGAACTTTATGAAACTCGGAACGTGAACGCCAGGAACCGTGAACTCCTTGTTGGGCGTGGCCCCGATTTCTGAGTAGGGCACTGATCTAATTGCTCATAGCGTGTAACGCCCGCTTATGGGGCGCCGAAGGCGTCCCAGGAGCGTAGCGACGTACATGAAGCTCTTGTTACACGCTGGTGCAGGTGCGGAACGTGCAAGTTTGCTTGATAGGGACAGCGATGCTTTTTATGGCACCGTAGCCGAAGCACCTGACGAACCAAAAACGTTTTGATTTAACCCGATTGTTGCCACAAACACGAAACCAAGAGCACAGAACTATTTGGCTGGCGTTGCACGAACGTTGTCGAGCACGATTTATTTAGGAAAAAGAAACTTTATGAAACCCATAAAGAACACGCCTGAACCCTGAAGATAACCAGATACACCAATATTTATACAGGCGTGACTCGGCACTTATCGGGCACAATTTAGCCGGGTGATAGAACTTTATGAAACTCGGAACGTGAACGCCAGAAACTGTGAACTATTTTCTGTGTATGGCTCCGATTTAAGAGCAGGGCACAAATTTAATTACTCATAGCGTGTAACGCCTGCGTAAGGGGCGCCGAAGGCGTCCCTTCTTGACGCACTTGTTATGCGTGGCCGTGAGGCAGCCGAACTTGATACTGGCGTGGCACCAAAGCTACCGCTGCGCACGAGAGGTGTACGCC
>NZ_FWPT01000002.1 GCF_900174585.1 Parendozoicomonas haliclonae
CCACTGCTGCCTCCCGTAGGAGTCTGGGCCGTGTCTCAGTCCCAGTGTGGCTGATCATCCTCTCAGACCAGCTACGGATCGTCGCCTTGGTGAGCCATTACCTCACCAACAAGCTAATCCGACATAGGTTCATCTGATAGCGCAAGGTCCACTCTCCGAAAAGAACGGATCCCCTGCTTTCCCCCGTAGGGCGTATGCGGTATTAATCCAAATTTCTCTGGGCTATCCCCCACTACCAGGCAGATCCCTATGCATTACTCACCCGTCCGCCGCTCGTCAGCATCTAGCAAGCTAGATCTGTTACCGCTCGACTTGCATGTGTTAGGCCTGCCGCCAGCGTTCAATCTGAGCCATGATCAAACTCTTCAGTTTAAATCGTTTTTGCTCGCGTCTACCAAGGTAGAGGCAAGCGGCTCTCATTTCGCAAATTACTCTCAATTAAATTGATGAGTCGCTTGTTAATGAGACAAAGTATTTTTTGCATTCTCTATAACCACGGACTGAACCCAAAGTTAACGAGAAGCTTCATCTCACCAGACAAGCGCCCACACGAATTGTCTGAATTCTTTGTTAAAGATCACTCTTCATCGCATCTTGTGAAGAGGAACACTTAAGCTTAATTCCAGCCCTTGCCCAAAGGAAGTATCTGGCCACTCAAGCGAGGCCGCCATTTTACTCATAGCCCGATCAGTGTCAAGCCTTTCCTTTCTATCTAATTTTTATTGGATAACCAGAGGAACGACTATAACTTTTCAAGCTCTTCGGCGTACTTTCTGGCCATGCCAGTACAAGGGCCACCCAATTCACCCAGAGCCTTTACCAAATTATGTATTCCGGCAGGATTCTGTTCAATTGTTTCCTCCAGGGATCGCCACACCTTGACCAAATAGCTTTGTGTCGCGCCATAAGTGCTGTCATAGGCCGCTTTGGCTTCGTTGTCTGTGATCAGCTTTTTAGCTCGCAATTCATTAGCGAAACGTTGCAGACTGCCCTGAGTAGAACTTTTCACGCTATTCATCTCTTTCTTGAAATGACTGCTGACATTCTCCCCTTTGGAAATCGCAATAACTTTCTCACCGGCAGACGACAAACCTCGATCAAGTCTATAGATTATGTTGCCCACTTTTTCGCAATACTCACGCGCTTCGCCCTGCTTACCACTAGCTTCCAACCTGCGCATGTTTTTATACAGACCATAAACAAGGTTATGAGCCCTGTCAGACTCGCTGACACTCTTTAAGTCAAAAACCTCTTCATAGATTTCATCATCAAGAAGCTCTTCAGTATTGCAACGGCAAGCGAAATCCGACGTACTCGATCCGATCATTGTCATAGCTTCATCTTCAAGCCTCTCAAAGATACGCATTTCCGGGCTGATCACCTGCACACTACGCCCCTGATGGCAGCCTGCGCCATGGGTTTCATCGCCTGTGAGCTGTTGGGGTGTTGCGCCTACCCCAACACCGGTAGATGCACTTCCAACCGAAGGTTTATAACCTGCTCCGTCCATTATTAACTCCTTAATTCTTTTTGCTATTTAAATAGTTCTTAAGCCGCACTCTTCACCAATGCTTCATACTTCTGGAAATATTCCTTCGCAGCGCTTCTTACAGGATCACCCAGGTCGTGAAACACCTTTTTCAGCGCCTCTATACTCTCATCTGGATTGTTTGCTACCGCCTCCTCAATAGCGCGCCAGGTTTGCTCCAGTTGAGCTTTGGCTGCACCACTTTTAGGATCTGTTGCTGCATCGTGCTCTTCATCGGAGATCATATCTGCAGCGTTAAACGAGGTTGCCAGCCTCTCTAAACTGCTCTGGATAGCATCGTTAATCATATCCATCCGCTTTCTAAAACCGCGACTGGCAAGTTCAGCCTTGTTCTGAGCGATGCCCATAATGTCTTCGCCTGTGCTACGCAACACGACATCTTTATTGCGAATAATCTCGCCGATTTGTGAACAAAAACTTCTTGCCCCTGCATCATCATTAGCTTGCTCAGAAGCCCGTATTTTTTTTTGGAGACTACGCAGAAAAAGATTTGTCATCTCTCTCTTCGACAGAGAAGATCTGCCTATATCACTAATATCATCGCTGGTATCGTCGTCAATAAGTTGAGCGCTAAAGCATTTGCTGCCAAAACTATCAAGCTGAAGCTCCAACAGTCCTGACAAATGCTGCTGCAAATCTTCCATAAGCAGCTGCTGTGCCTCTACAACTGTAACGCCTCGCCCCTGGAAACTCGCCGCACCGGCTGTTGCTGTAGCCTCACCCACCAGAGGCATCCCCGTAGCGGGGTCAACCTGTTGCCCTGCTGTGGTTGACTGTGTATAACCTGCTCTTTCCATTTTTAACTCCTTAGTTTTCTACTTTGTCATTTTTCAGTTTTGATACATTGCCGAATATGTCTGCTATTGCACCAATACCTACCTTCAGCGCATGAAGTCACACTTCTCAATGCCTCATGATTTCTGATTACTGAATGGCAGCTTCAATCTTTTCTGCCAGCTTTTTATGATGCGGCATGCCTGCATCCTTCATAACCGCCGTTATCTCCTGAAGCTTTTCGGGATCCACAGCTACCTGCTCTTCAATTTCCCGAAAAAGATCATGCCGTAGAACTTGAAAATTATTTTCGCCAGGACTCAGAAGCATATTGCACTCCTCCTTGGTCAATAGCCCCCGCCCACGGAAGTCATTCACTACGCCATGAAGGTTGCTGCTAAATATGTTTTTCAATGATTCCGTGTGTTTTCGTATGATTAAGGTCGCTTTTTTACCGCTTTCGTAATCCTGCTTCATACTCTGGTAGAGACTTTGCCAGGAGGGTTCTCTTTGCAGAACGAGCAGCACTGCACTGAACACTTTTTCAACAGGCGCCTCTGATCCATTCAGCTTTGCCTTCAGCAGAAAGACCAGACTTTCAGCCAGCTCCGCAGAAGACGGTTTTTGTTGAGCGTGTTTTGAAACATACCGTTCATACAGTTCGTCGCTGACCAACTCTTCCTGATACAGCTTGCGGATAAAAGAGTTCACCGATCCCTGCTGAGAATAAGCTCTCAGCATCTCCTCCATATAAAGCTCCAATACAGACTCTGCACTGGCCTGAGAGTCCTGAGGTGGATGCTCCGGTAAAGACACGACTGAAGCTCCCGAACCGGAAACCTGTGGAATAAAATCCATTTCCTCAATGGCCACATCCATGCAAACTTCACGCTCATCACCACTCAGCCGGGCAAATACCTGATTCAGGGCTTGCTTGGTAGCAACCTCTGTTTCCTGATTAGCCAGAAGGCTGTCCAATTGCTTGATGTCATCTTCATTGAGTGAGACACCCTGCTCCATAAATAACTCAACCAGATTGTCATTTTGCGAAGTCACAATCGCTTTGATCATTTCATAAGCCAGGCAACGGTCCGGAAAATGCGGCATCAAAGAACCTAGCTTCATCATTAACTGCCCCACATCCTGCGTATTGGGAAACATCGGATTAGTCTGCTTCAAAAGCTGAATCACATAATTTTTCATGCTGGCCTTTTGTGACGGGTCGGCTATAGATGCCGTGAGTTCACTGGCAAAGCGCTCAAGCGCACCATCCAGATCGCAGACCTCGACATTGGAAAACAATGTAATGTTTGCGCGCAAGGCACTCTCCAGCATCGGAATATTCTGTGAAATGGAAGGATTTATGCGCAGACCTTTTTCACGCAGGCGATCAATAACCAGCTGCCGATTCGCCACGCCCTGGTCAGCATTCCCCATATCGAAGCCACTTTTGGCCAGCTTATCTGACAAGTCTTTCGCAAGTGCCAGATTAGGGTTGACCCTACCACTCGCATCACAAATCACCATTTGCCCGAGAATAATCAGCATCAGAACTTCTGCCGCATCAGACTCTCTGTACTTTGTCATTAATACAGAAGGCAGTTGTTGAAGGCACTTCATACGGGTAGACACTTTTTTATCGCCAGGTTTCAGATTGACCAGGGCCTGCCTGTTGAATACGCTCTGATCATTGACATCCTTCAGGCTACTGACCAAACCGTAGAGGTTTGCCATACAGAGCCGCACCAACAATAATTTGTTCTGATTCCTGAGCAGGCCGTTACCCTCTGCCACCAAAGCCTGGGTAAACTTCTGCTTGTGAATTTTTGGTCCCACATCAGACTGAATATCTGCCAACCCAGTTAATTGCATTGAAGGAAAAGCTCCGGGCATAACTGACACAGGTACCGGATTAGCAAGACCCGGAGCATGACCCACATGAGGATAAGGTGGGGGATGGGAGCCCGTCATATAAGTCTGGGGAGGGTAATATGGTGCAACCGGATAGCCACCGCTACTGCCACCATAGAAACCACCTGTCTGAGTTGGGGGTGTAGCACTTGAAAAGACAGGGTTCCCTTGCACTGATGGCGGAAAACCTGAGGGCGCTGTAGATGGCTGCTGCATAACTGTTTATCTCCAAATTATAAATATTCTTTCGACTTCCCAGTCTTCAGGAATGCTTCTGGCGAGGCGAATAACAACTTAGAGAAAAGAAACAACGAGCAGTTTCAAACGGACTTGTCTGTTTTGATAACATCCTGGGACATGACCGATAGCCAGGCCGTTATAAATGGAAAAGACTACCTATTAAGCATGAAGCTGTTTTTATGGAAGGGCTTTAAAAAAAGGGATGGCTCCTTTCAAGAGCCATCCCTGATTTTCAGGAGGTTGGAACTCCTCCCTGGCACAACAACGTTTATCTCATGCTTTGCTTAACTTTTCGCAGCATATCAGATAAAGCTTCGCAGCCAGCCATACACTCCAATACCGCTTTCTCAAGGGATGGATTCTGCTCAAGCTTGAGCTCCAGAAGATCCAGCAGGGCATTGGCACCCTTTAAACCTCTATCTTCAAGCACACTTTGCTTTTCGAGTATCTCGATAACGCCTTTGCTATACAGCGCTCCCGTAAAGCTCCGGAGTGTTGTGTCATTAATCGCTAGATTACGGTAAAGATCGTTCCGGTTTTGGCGGAGAGCCTCGTGTAGAGGAACACCTCGAGAACCGGTACCCCCCATACTGAGTGGTGCCACACTCGGCCTGCCCACTGCTGCAGGATGCGTAGAGGTGTTCCCTCTACCAGAAGACTGTGGCATGCCTTGCGAAGGGATGAAGTTCATTTCTTCTATCGCCACATCCAGGCAGGCATCACGCTCCAGGCCATCCAGCGTTGTAAAGACCTGCCCCAGCGCCTGCTTGGTAGCACCTTCTGCTTCCTGACCCGCCAGAAGGGTATCCAGAGCCTGTACATCGTCATCACTCAACGAAACACCCTGTTGTGCAAAGATATCTGACAGCCCCGTATCCGGTGCAGTAACAATGGCTTTGATCAGCTCATACGCCAGTGGTGCCTGAGGGAAGCTATTGAACAGCCCCTGCAAATTTAACAGCAGGGAACCCACAGCATGAGGGTTAGGCAACATCGGGTTCGCCTGGCTTAACATCTGCACAATGTGCGATTTCCATGCAGCTTTTTGGTGTGGGTTCGGAATAGGCGCGGTCAGCTCATTGGCAAAACGATCCAATGCCCCCTGGAGATCCTCCACCTCGACACCGTTGAACACAGCAATATTTTTACGAATTGCTTCATCCAGCATCGGAATGTCCTTCGACGCGGAAGGATTGAGCTTCAGTCCTGATTTCGCCAGGCAATCAATAACCCTCTGGCGATTTTGCATACCCTGCGGCGTCGAAAGGCTCATATCAAAACCTTCTTTGGCCAACATCGCTGAGATATCGTTTACGAGCATCTGGTTTGGGTTGGTTTTGGAGCTGGCATCACATATCACCATCTGCCCAAGGAAAATCAACACCAGAGTTTCTGCCGCCTTGTCCCCATTGAATTTTGTCTTTAACACCTGTGGCAAATTCAGCAGAGCCTTCAGGCGGGTAGACACTTTTTTATCGCTGGGTTTCAGAGAGGCCAAAGCATCCCTGCTGAATACGCTCTGATCATCGGCACCCTTCAGACTGTTGATTAAGCCATAGAGGTTCGACATACACAGCTTGACCATTAACGTTTTGTTCTGGTGCTGCAAAATATTGCGGCCAACTTTAAGCAGTGCCTGGTGAAACTTTTGTTCTGCAATCCGTTCTGAAGAGCCAGACTGAATCTGGTCGAGCCCAGTCAACTGCGGAACGGAAGAACCACCTGGTGCGGCCGGAGGTGGATAGGCACCATGCATAGGCATTCCAGACATAGGCATTCCAGACATAGGCATTCCAGACATAGGCATTCCAGACATAGGCATGCCCGGCATAGGAGCCGTTCCAAAGCCCATGTGATATGGTGGAGGTGGTGGAAAGCCCGGCACACCAGCGGTTGCTGGAGACGGCGCGGTCGCAAAGCTGCTGAAAGGAGAAGGCGGATTATGAATGACGCTTCGCTCCGACAGGCTGGAAACACTACTCATGCTTGGATGGGGGCTATCCGTTGAAGTGTATGAAGATGAGCCATCAAGAGTATCTTCAGGCTCCAGGTTCTGGCTGCCAAGAGTATCCATAGGCAACTCTCCATCGCCATGACCGGCTGGCGGAACAGTGCCCGTATAAGGAGATGTCTGGAACCCCAGAGAACCCTGTTGTGGCGAATAAGGATAAGGCGCTACATGCCGAGGGCCTGTGGCCCCATGGTAAGTGTGGGCTGGCATGCCAGGCATGCTTCCAGTACCAGGAAACATACTCGCATTGGAAACAGGAACAGAACCTGGCATCGGTGGGCGCGGGCCACCTGTGTTTGCTGAATTAAAATTCACTTTTGTTTACCTCCAAATTACTCATTTATCCCTTGTCTTCCTGACACATTCAGGTAAACGACATCGGAACATCAGCAGATTGGAGATAAGTCTTTTTATAAAATTCCCAACAAGCATGTTAGGGCCAAAAAGGCCGCAACACCTAGTGTTGATGAAGGCCGGAAGAACCAGCCCTCATCAACACGCTCACTCAGCCAGCGCTTCTTTCAAACAGCTGGTGCTTTTTCTTGCCCATCTTTACCAGGAAGAAGCGACCGAACATGGCCTTATCAGCAGCAAAGGCTTCTGCCAGCTTCATATTATCTTCCATGGATTTGGCTTCACCATTAATAGTCAAACCACTGCGACCCAGCGCATCCTTGATCTGCTTACCCGGTGCCAGCTCACTTTCCGCCAGGAACTGGTTCAGGGATTTACCCTCCAGATCAGCATCAGAGAACCTGGTGCATGGCAGACCATCCATCGCCAGCTGTTCCAGCTCGGTTTCAGTCAGTGCGTTCAGATCACCGGAGAACAGAGCTTCGGTAATACGCATGGCAGAGGCCAGACCTTCTTCACCGTGAACAAGACGGGTCGCTTCGCGAGCCAGGATAGCCTGAGCTTCCGGACGCCCCTGACGCTCTTTATCGGCCTGTTCGATGGCATTGATCTCTTCAACCGGCAGGAAGGTGAAGAATTTCAGGAAGCGGTAAACATCAGCATCCGCTGTGTTCAGCCAGAACTGGTAGAAGGCGTATTGGGAGGTTTTCTTAGGATCCAGCCATACTGCACCACCTTCGGTCTTACCGAACTTGGTGCCGTCCGCCTTAGTGATCAGAGGTACAGTCAGACCAAAAGTCTGCGCCTTGTTCTGGCGACGGGCCAGATCAATACCACCAACGATATTACCCCACTGGTCAGAACCACCCACCTGCAGAGTACAATCGTGCAGACGGTTCAGCTCTGCAAAGTCCATACCCTGCAGCAGCGCGTAGGAGAATTCAGTAAAGGAGATACCGGAACCTTCACGGTTGATACGCTGCTTTACGGATTCCTTGTTGACCATGGCATTCACAGAGAAGTGCTTACCGATATCCCGCAGGAAGTCGAGCACACTCATATTGCCGGTCCAGTCCAGGTTGTTGGCAACGATGGCGGAGTTCTCGCCACAGTCGAAGTCAATAAATTGACTCACCTGACCTTTAATTTTATCCACCCAGCCGGCAACGATATCTGGAGTATTCAGCTGACGCTCAGCAGCCTTAAAGCTTGGATCACCGATCAAACCGGTTGCACCGCCCACCAGAGCGATAGGGCGATGGCCCGCCTGCTGGAAACGCTTCAGTACCAGCAGTGGTACCAGATGACCAAGGTGCAGGCTGTCGGCGGTCGGGTCAAAGCCACAATAAAGGGTGCGGGAGCCTTCAGCAATGTGAGCCACCAGCTCTTCTTCGGCTGTAACCTGATTAATCAGGCCACGCTGCTGCAGATCTTCCAATAACGGTAATTGACCGCCAGACATAATAACTACCCGTATCCTTTCCGGAACGCCCGAAGCGCTCCCCATCAGTTAATAGATCAAAGACGCAAACATACCGGAAGTCGGAAAAAAGACAACCTCCTGACAGCACTAGGGATGCAGCCATTTATCCTTATTAGACGACACAAAGTTCTGGCTGCCCACGGAAATTACCGTGAACCTGAAAGCGTTATACTGTATCTTTATTTCAGACCCTTACTTTATGTAGCCAAGCTATTTATGGCATGAACACGTTTAAGAATGCACTGCTGTTTGCAGCAAAGAATTTCCCCAAGCGCCACTTTCTGGCTATTGCCGGCGTGAGCGTTGGTACCGCCCTGCTGCTCACCCTTATGCCCGGTGAGAGCGCTCAGGCGAACCGTACCGAGATCCCCATTGATCTGTCCTCCCCGGAATCTGCGCCATCTGCCGGTATTGTCCTGCCGACTACGCCCGCCGATGTCGCCACCGGAATTTCAGCCGAGACACAGCCTCAACTACCAACCTCAGGAGCTGACAAGGTAGCTGCCCAAGCAGCACCTGCAACTCCGGTTATTGCCTGGCAGAAAACCAGTGTTCGCTCCGGCGACTCACTGTCGGCTCTGTTCTCACGACACAAGCTCAGCCCTTCTACACTGCACAAGCTGGTGAACAATACGACTCACGGCAAAAGCCTTGTAGATATACGTCCAGGGCAGACCGTTATGCTGGGGCGTATCGATGGCGAACTGACCGCATTGAAATATGTAAAGAACAAACTCGAAAGTCTTGAGTTCACCAAAACTGAAGATGGCTTTACTTCTCAGGAAGTGATCCGGGAGCCGGAAGTCAGAAAAGCTTACGCCTCAGCCACTATCAAGAACTCCCTGTTCCTGGCTGCAACTGAAGCGGGCCTGACCGACAATATGACCATGCGCCTTGCCAACATCTTTGGCTGGGATATCGACTTTGTTCTGGATATTCGGGAAGGCGACAGCTTTAACCTGATCTACGAAGAGAAGTATCTGGACGGCGAGAAGATCGGTTACGGCGATATCCTTGCGGCCACATTTAATAACCGCGATCGCAAACTGGAAGCGGTTTATTTTGTCGATTCCACCGGCGACGGTAATTACTACACGCCGGATGGAAAAAGCATGCGCAAGTCGTTTATCCGGACGCCGGTTGATTTCACCCGTATCAGTTCGCGCTTTAACCCGAACCGTCTGCATCCTGTGTTCAAAACCAAACGTCCTCACCGTGGTGTTGATTATGCAGCCCCAACAGGTACGCCTATCAAGGCGGCCGGTGATGGCGTGATCCAGTTCTCCGGCTGGAAAAATGGTTACGGTAATGTGGTTTACATCAAGCACGCCAACAATATCGTGACTGTTTACGCCCACCAGGTGCGCACCGCAGGGCTGCGAAAAGGCCAGCGGGTTAAGCAAGGGCAAACCGTGGGTTATGTCGGCCAGACTGGCTGGGCGACCGGCCCGCACCTGCACTATGAATTCCAGGTCAACGGCGTTCACCGCAACCCTCTGACAGTGAAACTGCCGGATGCAGCTCCACTTCCGAAGAAAGAAATGGCAAACTTCCAGACTCTGACCAAAGTGATGCTGGCTGAGCTTGAGCGACAGTCCGGCACGTTACTGGCCTCAGCGGAAGAAGCCTCGAATGTCACAACCCAATAATTCAGATATTTCCTCAGGACATCAGACCGAGCTTTATATCGGTCTGATGTCCGGTACCAGCATGGATGCTATGGATGCCGTGCTGGTTGATCTGGCTCCGGGCTTTCCGGTGCTGCAGGATCAAATATCCCTTCCTTTACCGTCCTCCTTACGCACTCAGCTTCAACGTCTCTGCCAACCTGGCGAGAATGAGATTGAGCTGATGTGTCAGGCTGATCTGGCTATCGCCATCCTTGCTTCTGAAGCCGTTAACGAGCTATTGAAGCAGGCCAATATTCCTGCCAGTGCAATCAGGGCGATTGGCAGCCATGGCCAGACTATTCGACACCTGCCAAATATCGGCAACACCCTGCAGATTGGAAATCCTTCACTGATTGCCGAACAGACCGGCATTACCACCGTTGCCGATTTTCGCAGACGGGATATGGCCGCCGGTGGTGAAGGCGCCCCTCTTGTTCCCGCTTTTCATGAAGCCATCTTCCGGCATCCAACCCGCACCCGGGTAATTGCCAATATTGGCGGTATTGCCAATATCACCGTATTGCCAGCGGATGCTGAGATGAAGGTGATAGGTTTCGATACCGGACCGGGCAATACCCTGATGGATGACTGGTGCTACCGACATAGCGGTCGTCGTTACGATAAGAACGGCCGCTGGGCAGCGACAGGCGAGGTTTCTCAACCGCTTTTGAATACCTTGATGGCAGATAAATATTTCAGCCGTAAAGCTCCAAAAAGTACCGGAAAGGAATACTTTCATCACTCCTGGTTATGGCATGGCATCTCCCAATTGGAAGAAGCCCCCTGCCCGGAGGACATTCAGGCCACGCTGCTGGAACTGACTGTGCTAAGTCTGGCGAACGATATCCGAAGCTATGCATCAGATTGCCGGGAGGTGTACATCTGTGGCGGCGGTGCCCGCAACACCACTCTGATTCGTCGTCTCTCGGAAGAGCTGGAAGGGTTTCAGGTGGCAACCACCAACTCTCTTGGCCTGCCCCACCAATGGGTGGAAGCAACAGCCTTTGCATGGCTGGCCCGACAAACCCTGCACGGTCTGCCGGGTAACCTGCCTGCTGTCACTAACGCCAGCGGTCGAAGGATACTGGGCGGAATCTACCCCGCCTGATGCTTTGCTCGCAGTTCCGGCCAGCGCTCTGCCCAGGGCGCTGAACGCTCCAGCTGACCAGCCAGACTGAACAACACAGCATCTTCGCCTATAGCTCCGGTAAACTGCACTCCCACCGGTAAGCCATCTCTACTCCAATGCAGCGGCACAGACATAGACGGCTGCCCGGTCATATTGGCAATCTGGGTAAAGGGCACCTTATCGAGCATATCTCTGGCCATGGTTTCAACCATCCCCAGCTTCAGGCTCAACCAGCTCATTCCCGGAATCGCCAGCAGACGCATAGACATCAACTCAGCAGCTGAAGGATATAACGCACCAACAGGTTGCGGTGGCGTTGCCAGTGTTGGTGTAACAATCACATCATAGGTTTTATGAAGCTCGCCCATATTACGGCTGAGTTCATTCCAATAACTGTGAGCCAGCAGATAATCTCTGGCAGAGAGCTTACTGCCAATCTTGTAAAGCGAGCGGGTTGGCAGCTCTATATCCAGCCGAGAGACAGAGGTTCCGGCCAACTCTGCAATGCTTGCCACATCCTTGGCTGTCTGTCCCATCAAAACCTTAAAGAAACTGGAGGCCAGCTGTTCGCCATCAAGAGGTAATTCGATCTCCTCGACTTGATGCCCCAGCTCTGTGAGTAGCTGAACCGTATTGGCAACCGCCTGTTTGCACTCTTCATCGACAAAAGACCCCGTGGGGCTTTTGGTTGAGAATCCAATTCGCAGAGGCTTTGGATCTTTCTGACTGGCTGCTAGAAAACCTTCCTGATGCTTGACCGGATAAGCCGCACCACAATCCATACCATTGGTGATATCAAGCATGGCCGCGCTATCACGTACCGAGCGAGTTAATACATGCTCACTCACCGCGCCGGCCCATGCCTCTCCGATAAACGGGCCAATCGGTTGAACACCTCGGCTGGGCTTTAATCCAAACAACCCACAACAGGAGGATGGAATACGAATAGAACCACCGCCATCACCACCGGAGGCCATGGGTACGATACCAGCCGCTACCGCAGCAGCGGTTCCGCCACTGGAGCCACCGGGGGTTCTGTTCAAATCCCAGGGGTTACGGCTGGGGCCATAGGCTTTGGGCTCGGTAATCCCCATCAGCCCGAGTTCAGGTGTATTGGTTTGACCAAGAATCACCAGGCCGGCTTTGCGAAAGCGTTTCACCAGAGAGGCATCGGCAGTGGCACGGTTATTAGCCAGAGCCTTGCTGCCAAAGCTCAGTATCTCCCCTTCGATAGATGCCAGAAGATCTTTGGTCAAAAACGGCACACCCGCAAAAGGAGCATCCGCATCCACCTGAGTCAGTTCCTTGCGCGCAGCTTCATAACGGGTACGAATCACAGCATTGATAGCGGGATTGAGAGCTTCAATCTGACTGACAACATAATCGAAAGCTTCGTCCGCGCTAATTTGCTTGCTGCGAATCAGCTCAGCCAGACCGGTGGCATCGTATTGATACAACCCCATTAGCGGCCTCCCTTGCTGCCCTGCACCTCAAAGGTCAGGCCCGCATTTTTGGTCAACCTCTCAAAAATGGTTTCATCAAAGACAGACGCTGTCGTCCAGAAGCCACCAGGCTTTTGTTCTTTGGAAGTATTCAAAGCCAGACACAAACCAGCCTGAGCCAACATTTTTGCAGTGCTGCCATAACCCGGATCACGGTCGCCTGTGACTTTGGTTTTCAAGGTTTGACCATCAGCGGTCTTCCCGACAAAGCGCAGATCATAAAAACCTTTGAGCTGCGCTTCAGGGGATGGGCCTTCACCGGGCTTAGGCAATACATAGGACTCCAAAAACCAGCGAGTCGGTTTCAGTGCCGCTCCCACCATAAAGGCTCCCAGACCAGCAACAAACGACATCCCGGTCATCCGACCTTTCATCCCCTTGCCGGTCAGCACCGCTTCGCTATAAGTGAAATTTTCACCATAACCATTACCGCTCAGGGCATTGGAACGATGCACTACCCGGGTATTGATTCCGGCCATAATGAACGGGGCCGTCCAGGCCTGAAAATCTGAATCGAAAGCTGTGCCATTCTGGTTGGGCTGACGGGCTGTAAAACTGTGTTCCGGCGGGCAGATCAGATAAGGGTTAGCCAGATCTTTGCGCAGAGCCGGGTTGGCCACCACCTCTTTAGTGATATTCACAATACTGGCAACAGTACCGCCAGACATACCGCCCTTCATCGCCTTGACCCGCATTTTTACATCGGTACAGGGCTGGCCAAACTGCTCCCGGGCCTGCTTCTGCAGAAAAGCGACACCAAGATCAGAAGGAATCGAATCAAACCCACAGCAGTGGACAATACGAGCCCCGCTTTGTTTAGCCTGTGGTTCAAAGCGATCCACCATCCGCTTGATCCATTGCACCTCGCCGGTCAGATCACAGTAATCCGTACCCGTTTCGGCACAGACCTTAACCAAGGTCGAACCATACAGGGCATAAGGTCCAACGGTAGAAATAACGACCCGCGTTTGCGAGCAAATAGTCCGCAGAGCCTCTTCATCTTCGGCATCAGCAATAAGCAGAGGGATATCCTGGCCACCCGGAATGGATGACCTGACTTCATCCAACTTGCTCTGTGAGCGACCGGCCATGGCCCATTGAATATTATCTTCAGGATTCTGACTCAGATAGTTCGCCAGATACTTCACCAGAATCTGACCAACAAAGCTGGTCGCGCCATACACCACAAGATCAAAGGACGGTTTCATAAGAGGCTCACTCTGACTGGTTATTATTATCGTGAGAGATCGAGATCAATATTGATACGGTGATGCCACTGTAAGCGATCACCACCGCCTCAGCAAATAGCCTGTAATCATGCAGCAAGTCCATGACCGCAGCGTCGTCATGGGTTAGTATCTGCACCGTCGAGAGCGTCCCAATTATAAATTTCATCGTTCAAGGAATACTCTGCCGTGCAGATCACCCTGACCCGCCCAGACGATTTTCACCTACACCTGCGCGATGGCGCCGCATTGGCCACCACCGTTCCAGCAACAGCCAATACCTTCGCCCGCGCAATCATCATGCCTAACCTGAGGCCGCCGGTAACCACAGCGGAACATGCGGCCGAATACAAAAAGCGCATTATGGCCCACTGCCCGGAAGGCGTGGCCTTCGATCCACTGATGACGCTATACCTTACCGACCAGACGACTCCGGAGATGATCCGTGAAGCCAAGGCTGGCGGTGATGTGAAAGCCCTTAAGCTTTACCCGGCCGGTGCCACCACCAATTCTGATTCTGGTGTTACCGCTCTGGAAAATATTTATCCGGCTCTGGAAGCCATGATTGATGCAGGACTGCCACTGCTTGTTCATGGTGAAGTGACCGATGCGGATATCGATATCTTTGACCGCGAGCGTATCTTTATTGACCGTCATCTGCTGCCGCTGGTCAGCCGCTACCCGGAACTGAAAGTGGTGATGGAACATATCACCACCAATGATGCCGTAGCCTTTGTCACGGAAACCGGTCCGAACATCGCGGCAACCATTACGCCTCAGCATTTGATGTACAACCGCAACCATATGCTGGTTGGTGGTATTCGCCCGCACTTCTATTGCCTGCCGATTCTCAAGCGCAATATCCACCAGCATGCGCTGATTCATGCAGCTATCAGTGGTAACTCCAAGTTCTTCCTGGGTACGGACTCTGCGCCACACACTCAGGAAACCAAAGAAACTTCCTGTGGCTGCGCAGGCTGCTACTCTGCCTTTGGTGCCATTGAACTGTATGCGGAAGTCTTTGATGAGCATGGTGCTCTGGATAAGCTGGAAGGGTTTGCAAGCCACTTTGGCGCAGACTTCTATGGTCTTCCACGCAACACCGAAGCCATCACTCTGGAGAAGAAACCGCAGCCTGTTCCCGAATCTTTGCCTTTTGGTAATCACCAAGTCGTTCCCCTGAAGGCCGGTGAACATTTACAATGGACCCGAATCTCTTAATTGATGAACACTTGTCCGGCGAGCACAGATTCGCCGGACGAGTCTGAATAAGGCATAGATGTGAGCCAATCTGACCCGAAAGCCCTGATGTCCGAACGTTTCCGCGGTTATCTGCCGGTTGTCGTTGATGTTGAAACCGGTGGTTTCAACGCACAGACCGATGCCCTGCTGGAAATTGCAGTGGTGACTATCGGTATGGATGAACAGGGGTTTGTCTTCCCGGAAGCCCGTGAGTCCGCTCATGTGGTGCCCTTTGAAGGCGCAAATATCGAAAAGTCAGCCATCGACTTTATTGGCATTGATCCGTTTCATCCTTTACGGATCGCTTCCAAGGAAGACGATATCCTGGCCACTATTTTCAAGACTGTTCGCAAGGCCATGAAGCGCTATGGCTGCACCCGCGCAATTCTGGTGGGCCATAACGCCGCTTTCGACCTGAACTTCCTGAATGCGGCTGTTGAACGTTGTGATGCCAAGCGCAACCCGTTCCACCCGTTCTCCTGCTTTGATACCGCGACGCTGTCCGGTCTGGCATACGGTCAAACCGTGCTGGCCCGTGCCTGTGATGTCGCCGGCATTGATTTCGATAAGAACGAAGCTCACTCCGCACGTTACGATACCGACCGGACGGCCGAGCTGTTCTGCGGCATCGTCAACAGCTGGAAAGAGATGGGCGGCTGGATCGACTGATCCCTTCCATCTTTATATCCCTGTTCCATCCAATAAGCCTGTGACTCAACAGGCTTATTTTTCACTATTGCAATCCGCTCACATCTCGGGTTATTTTAAAAATGCAGGAAGACCTGCTTACTATCGCAAAAACATACACTTAGACGCAGAACTGCGTTAAGCGAGCATAACCATGAGAGTGTCGAGAAAGACATTACAGACCACACAAATTCAGGACTCCCAGTCCTCCATCAGCCTGTCCGTAGCTCTGCACGCCTCTCATCTGCACCACCTGCATCATCACCATCATTGATTTTTATCAGGCTGCTCTACCAGCCGAAAAATTATTGATCGGATCTTGAGCCCTCTGCTCAAACCTTTTTCAGAAAATTGCCGAATTGATCAGAACTGAACCATAGTGTGCTGTAGGCACTGGTTTTCCGTACACCAGATTTCTACATGCCCGTATTCTGCATCCGGCTCAATATGATTCTAAAAATACAGGCTTCACCGTTATGAATGCAGTCGTTATTGCAGTTCTTGTTATGCTCGTGCTCAGTCTGGCACGGGTTAACGTTGTTCTCGCCCTTTTGCTGGGCGCCCTGGCCGGCGGTCTGACCAGCGAACTGGGTCTCGCTGGCAGCGTTACCGCCTTCAGTGCTGGTATTGGCAATGGTGCCAGTATCGGTCTGAGTTATGCCATGCTGGGCGCCTTTGCCATGGGTATTGCCAAGTCCGGCATTCCCGAGTTTCTGGCCCAGAAAATTATTACCATGGTTCAAAAGTCTCACCACAACCGTAATCTTGCCAAGGCTTCGATCTTGATTGCGGTACTGCTGATGGCTGTGGCCTCCCAGAACCTGATTCCGGTCCACATCGCCTTTATCCCGATTCTGATTCCACCACTGCTGGGTCTGTTTAACAGTCTGCAGCTGGATCGTCGCCTGATCGCCTGCTTCCTGACCTTTGGTCTGACCGCTACCTATATGCTTCTGCCGGTGGGCTTCGGCAATATCTTCCTGACCGAGATTCTGGCCCGCAACCTGAATGACAACAGTCTTGAGATCAGCAGTTCTCTGATGCCTCAGGCTATGATCATTCCGGTGGCAGGCATGTTCCTGGGTCTGCTGGTTGCTGTCTTCTGGACCTATCGCAAGCCCTGCGGCTATGCCGATTCGTCTATCCAGTCTTCCCGGAAAGAACCCCTAGAAATTTCTGGCAAAACCCTGTTCGGCACGCTGCTGGCAGTGGTGCTAACACTAGCAGCTCAGCTCTACAGCGGCTCCATGATTATTGGTGCCCTCTCCGGCTGTGCGACCCTTATGTTTACCGGCGTGCTGAAGTGGAAAGAGTCCAACGATACCTTTGTGCAGGGCATGAAGATGATGGCCTATGCTGGCTTCATCATGATTGCTGCAGCGGGTTTTGCCGAGGTGATGC
The DNA here is from genome assembly GCF_900174585.1 of Parendozoicomonas haliclonae. Classification (GTDB taxonomy): domain Bacteria; phylum Pseudomonadota; class Gammaproteobacteria; order Pseudomonadales; family Endozoicomonadaceae; genus Sansalvadorimonas; species Sansalvadorimonas haliclonae. The sequence continues at coordinate 17,180 of NZ_FWPT01000002.1, forward strand.
GCCAAACCAACGCCATTCCTGATCTGGTGCAGAGCGCCAGCAGCCTGTTTGGCGACAGTAAGGCCATGGCTGTATTCCTGATGCTGATCACCGGTCTGCTGATTACCCTGGGTATTGGCTCGTCCTTCTCAACCGTACCGGTGATTGCCACGCTGTTCGTGCCACTGGGCATGGAATTTGGACTGTCTGCACTGGCGATTGCTACGCTGGTCGGTACCGCTGGCGCTTTGGGTGATGCTGGCTCTCCGGCCTCAGATTCCACCATTGGGCCGACTGCCGGCCTGAATGCCGATGGTCAGCACGACCACATCCGTGGTTCCGTCCTGCCGACCTTCCTGCACTTTAATATCCCGCTGATTATCTTTGGTTGGGGCGCCGTTATGATTCTCTAATACTGTCGATCGGCAGAGTCTTATGAATAGCCAGGTGAACAGTGTTCATTAGGCATTCATAAGACTCTACCAGACCTTGGAGAGGCCTGAAGAACATGTCAAAACGGCAATAAAAACGTCAGCAAACGGTAGGAAAGAGGGGAAGAAAAAGAAGAGTTATCTCTTAAATATATGGGGTGATTCTGATCGCTGCAATAGCTGAACCCGCACTTTTCCAGAAAAGTGGAAAATACCGCACCAACCACTATTTTCACCTTGCCTTCCCTGAAAAACTCCTCTCATAATGAAAACAGGACTGTCTGTTATTGCTGTCTGACAGCTCTGGTAGCTCTTCCTGCCGAGTGACTGACGACCAGTCGGTACAGAGCTGGAGACCTTCGGGTCAAACGTAACCCTCGCCGGCTCTGCCGGAGCCGGTGACGTTCAGGGAACAAGGAGCAGCTATGCATGATGCAGTGACGCTGGAACCGATACAGTCGCCTCGTCGCACCACATACGTCCTGGACAGCAATGTCCTTATCCACGATCCCAACTCACCTCTCAACTTTGAAGAAAATAAAGTCATCATCCCCATCACTGTTCTGGAGGAACTCGATAAGCTCAAAAACGGCAAGCAGACAATAGCCGCCGACTGTCGTCAGGCCATTCGGTTGATCGACAGTATTGTAGGACCCGCCACACCGGAGGAAATGGAACTTGGCATCCCCATCAGCCGGGATGAGAAATTGCCACCTCAAGGGACATTGTCGATTCAGATGCACAGCGCACCTGCCAATGTCACCACCCTCACCACTGACCTTAACGACAACCGCATTATTAACGACATCTGTCATTTGAAACGGGAAAACCCGGATGATGACTTTGTACTGGTGACCAAAGATATCAATATGCGCCTGAAAGCCAGAGGCTGCGGATTGATGGCGGAGGATTACCAGAGTGACCGGCAAATAGACGATGTCAGTCTTCTGCCTAAGGGATTCGTCGAACTGGATGGCAGCCTTTGGGACCGGCTCAGTGATGTGCAAAGTACCCAGCTGAATGGCCGCACTCTGCATACCATTCCACGGCTGGAGGTGTTCGGACATCCGGGCATTAATGAATTTATTATTGATGCGCAGGATTTTGTCGGACGGGTAGTCGAAACGACCAATGACACCATCACTCTGGAACATATCGACAGGGAGAAACTGCTCAGCCGTCAGGCCTGGGGGCTGCAACCTTACGATATCCATCAGGCACTGGCACTGAACCTGCTGCTGAATCCGGATATCCAGCTGGTCAACCTGAATGGCCCTGCAGGCTCAGGTAAAACCATTCTGGCGCTGGCCGCCGCAATAGAAATGACCGTTGCTGAACAACACTTCCGGCGTATTATCGTCACCCGCAGCACCAAGGGGCTAGATGAAGATATCGGTTATCTTCCGGGTACCGAAGCGGAGAAGATGGAACCCTGGCTGGGTGCCATCACCGACAATCTGGAAGCTCTGCACAGCGATGATGAAAGCACCCGCAGCAGTGTGGATTACATCCTCGACCGGGTTCCCATTCACTTCAAATCACTGAACTACATTCGTGGACGCAGCTTCCAGCACAGTCTGATTATTATCGACGAGTGCCAGAACCTGACGCCGCACCAGATGAAAACCATCATCACCCGTGCCGGTCATGGCAGTAAGGTTATCTGCCTTGGCAACCTTGCCCAGATCGACACACCGTACCTGAATCCGGCCAGCTCCGGACTCACCTATTTGACCCAGCGTTTCCGTGACTTTGAACATGGCGGGATGATTCAACTGGAGGGCGTCCCACGTTCAGCACTGGCAGCCTTTGCCGAAGCCAATCTCTAAATTGATTGAACCGAGAGGAAAAAAGGGCCGTTCATAATCTGAACAGCCCTTTTTTAGTGGATGAGATTCAAACCAGAGGATTAGTTACGGCCTGGGTACATCGCCTCAATTTCTTTACTAAAGCGCTCCATAATCACCTTACGACGCAGCTTCAGGGTTGGAGTCAGCTCGCCCATCTCCAGAGAAAATTCACGATCCAGCAGGGTGAATTTCTTTACCTGCTCAAAGCGGGCCAGTTCTTTCTGCAGAGCTTCCAGACGTTGCTGGAACATTTCCTGAATATGGCTGTGACGCAGCAGCTCCATACGGTTCTCAAACTTCACACCTACAGAGTGAGCATACTCTTCCAGAGCCGAGAAAGCCGGAACGATCAAGGCAGACACATACTTTCGGGCATCACCGACAATCGCGACCTGTTCAACGAAGTGATCCCGCACCAGCGTACCTTCCACCATCTGCGGTGCTATATATTTACCGCCGGAGGTTTTCATCAGATCTTTCAGACGCTCGGTCATCACCACATTGCCGTGGTCATCGATATAACCGGCATCACCGGTACGGAACCAGCCATCTTCGGTAAAGGCTTCGGCAGTTGCCTCAGGCTTGTTGTAGTAGCCCTTCATCACGGTATCCGCTTTCACCTGAATCTCGTTCTCTTCGCCAATCCGCATATGAACATAAGGCAGTGGTGTACCAACAGTACCGAAGTTCAGCTGGTCAGCATCGTAGCAGCTCACGGTCGCAGTGGTTTCACTCAGGCCGTAACCAACAATTACGTTGAGACCAATGCTCTTGAAGAACAGGTTGATATCCGGCTCAAGGCGCGCGCCACCACAAGGCATAAAGCGCATGCGACCGCCCAGACCATTACGCAGCTTGGAGAACACCAGCTTGTCGGCAATACGCAGGGACAAGTCCAGAATCATGCCATTCGGCTTACCCTTCTGCTTGCGGGCCAGCGCTGTTTCTCCCACCTTCAAAGACCAGTTAAAGATGGCGCGCTGGGCAGGCTTGGCGGTTGCGACTTTCGCCAGAATCGCGGCATGCACCTTTTCAAACAGACGTGGTACGGAACACATAACTGTTGGACGCACTGTCGCCAGTACGGTTTGAACGGCTGCCGGATCACGCATATAAACGTTCGTGGCCCCACGATACAACGCGTAGTAAGTCCAGGCCCGCTCAAAGATATGACTCAGTGGCAGGAAGCACAAAGAGACATCATCGGAAGTCAGGGTCAGACGCGCATCATGGAGCTTGATGGCAGAGGCAAAGTTGCGGTAGTCCAACATGACACCTTTCGGTTCACCGGTGGTGCCAGAGGTGTAAATCAGGGTCAGCAGATCATCCAGGTTATTGTTGGCCAGTCGCTGGTCCAGTTCCTTACGCTGTTCCATGCTCACAGGCGCTTTCTGGAAGGTTTCCAGATAACAGGCGTTCTTCATGCCACGCAGGTTGACCGAGCTATCCAGGGCGATGACATACTCCAGATTCGGATAGTGCTGCTGCAGTTCAACCACGGCATCCATCTGCTCCTGCTCACCGACAAAGATCAGGCGAACACCGGCATCACGCAGAATATAAGCCGTCTGACCAGCCGTATTGGTTGGATAAACCGGCACGGTTACACCACGACACCACAGCACGGCCAGATCAGCAATCGTCCACTCCGGCATATTGCGGGAGAAGATGGCAACCTTGCCCTGAACTTCCAGACCGGCGCCCACCAGAGCCAGAGCCAACTGCTCAACTTTCTGGCCAAGCTCACGCCAGCTAATATCTTCAGCTTCTTTGGCGGAATAACGGAGGGCGATCTTGTTCTGGTATTTCTGAATGCGCTCACGCATCAGATCGACAAGATGGTATTGGGAATATTCAGACATGGCGAGGAACAACGAAATCCTGCGAAAAAGTTCCGCGAGTCTGTAACCGCATTACGTGCTGGTCAATACGGTATCGCACCCACCGAAACAAAAAGAAACATTAGCTATGACATAAGTTACGATAAGCAAAGGCTGACAATAGATAGCGCCACAATAGAGAACACCATTCAGGCCGATAGAGACCCTGCTCTGGAGAAAAGCGCCTACTCAGAATAGTATGGTTGAAAAGAATTTATAGAATATCTCCGAGGAACCAACGTGCTCATAGTTATCTCACCGGCCAAAACTCTGGACTACGACACTCCGCCCGTTACCCAAACCGCGACCCAGCCTGCGTTTCTGGATCAGTCCCAGGAGCTGATCGAGCAGCTGCGCGATTTGAGCCCGGCCGATATCGGTAAGATGATGAGCATCAGTGATAAGCTGTCTGGCCTGAATGCCGCCCGTTTTGAAGCCTGGCAGCAGCCTTTTACCAAAGACAATGCCAAGCAGGCCGTTTTGGCCTTTAAAGGTGATGTTTACACTGGGCTGGATGCAGAAAGCCTTGATGAGAAAGGTTTCAAGTTTGCCCAGAATCACCTGCGGATTCTCAGCGGCCTCTATGGTCTGCTTAAGCCACTCGATTTGATGCAGGCTTACCGTCTGGAGATGGGTACCAAGTTTGCCAATACCCGGGGCAAGGATCTGTATGCATTTTGGGGTGACATCATCACCAATGCCCTGAACGAAGAGATTGCCGAACAGGACGACAATGTACTGGTGAATCTGGCATCCAATGAGTATTTCAAAAGCGTCAAACCGAAAAAGCTTGAAGCCGATATTATTACTCCGGTGTTCAAGGATCTGAAAAACGGCCAGTACAAAATTATCAGCTTCTACGCCAAGAAAGCCCGAGGCCTGATGACTCGATATATTATCGACAAAGAAATCAGCAAGCCGGCTGATCTGAAGAAATTTAACTACGGCGGTTATGTTTTTAATAAAGAGATGAGTAACGATAAAGAGTGGGTCTTTACTCGGGATGAGGCTGAGTAAACTTCAACATTAGATAGATAACGGATGGTCAGGCAAATCTCGCCCCGACCATCCTCTCTTCATAGCATCAATACCGATAGCTCAAAGCTGCCATCGCAATATGTGCACTCATTTTGTATTTGCCAGAGTAGGTAGGTTCACCGCCTTTAGATTCCCCATAGGTATGCGTTGACTCATTTACCTTATTGGTTTTCGGAATCATATAGCCATAGGCTAAATCAAGATCCCACTCCTGTGCTGGTTGGTAACGGGCACCAACAGTTACCCAGTTACGATCCCCATCTGGAATTCTGGCTGTCCGATATTTATCACTGGTAGGTGATTCATCATAGGCATAGCCAGCTCGCAGCAACCACTCTTTGCAAATTTGATACTGGCCACCCAGAGAAAATGCCCAAACATTCTTCCACTTCTCTGGCACATAACTAATTACAGAGCCTGAAGGGTAAGAAACCGCGCCAGCATTCAAATCTTCATCGAGAACAATTTTGATTTCTTTAAAGCTTTTCCAACCCGTCCACATAGCACCAGCCATCACCGTGAAACTATCTGAGAATTTATGACTGCCACCAAATTCGACAGATTGCGGAGTCTTTAATTTCAAATGACCATCGGCTTTGCTCTGTACAATCTTCCCTGCTTCACCTGCAGCAGTCGGCTCCAGCTTTACTGTACCCTTCATATTGAAATCGGTGTTAGATGTCCAGGCGATGCCGAGGCTAGTTACCCCGTCATCCCACAGGGCACCAATCTTGGCTGCCACCTGCCAGGCACTCCCCTTCACTGTGGACTTTGCGACATCAATGCCCAGATAGTTCCCGCCACCAGCTGGCGTTGCTTTCATCTGGGATAAAGTCCCCTCGATATGTGAAGCAATAAATCCAATACCGAAGCTCATAGTATCAGAGAACTTATAGCTCAGAGTGGGCTGGTAATTCACATTCTGGACATGGGATTTCAACGCTAGATAACGGCCAACAAAGTCGGTGTTGTAATCGGTTTCCAAACCAAAAGGAACATACACCCCAAAACCCAGTGCCCACTGCTCAGTAAGTGGCTTGACCAGATAAGCACTGGGCACAAAAACCGGACTAACGAACGGCTCGCCATCATCGGCAGGAGGAAGCACAGGCATTGGTGTCGCTTTGGTATTTTTAAGACTGCCAACCGGCGCAATCAGAGCTCCACCCACCGTCCATGTTTCAGCATTCAAAAAGGAAATGGCTGCAGGGTTAGCAGCCAGAGCTGCAGCATCCTGCGGCGCCGCCACTCTACCAGCAAACGCGGTACCGGCAGCAGAGGCCGACGACTCATTCAGAGCAAAACCGGCAGCCTGGGAAAATCCGGAAAATGAACATGCGCCCCCCAGCAAAGCTATGGCGCTGGCCAGTGTTTTACGGGAGCTTAGAATGCGGGGGTGAAACGATGACATGATGGACTCCTGAGCGACACTTATCATTAAATCGTTTTTGGCTTTGCTCCCTGTCGTATGATGACAGAGAGTCAGAGCCAAAAAGTGTAGCAGGGGTCCGGGAAAGGGCCGGTAAAGATGCGTTATTGCGTTCTGACAGAGACTTTCGGCAAAGACAGGTTGCAATAAATTGCCAGCAGACGAAGTACAAACACCAGCGTTGCGCAGGCTACAACGACGACAGAACGATCCATGCCACCGTCGTGCATTACGGTATAAAGAACACCACCGGCAATGGCTGCAGTCGCATAAATTTCCTGACGCAGAACCATCGGTACCCGTCCGGCCAGCACATCACGAATAGCGCCACCACCGGCACCGGTGAGCATGCCCATAATCACGGCGATCATCGGTTCAGCATTCAAAGACAAAGCCTTTTCCACACCGATCACGGTAAACACACCGAGACCCAGCGCATCCAGCACCTGCACCATATGGCGGGTACGGTGCCACCAGGCTTTACCCAGCAGCGTGACAGCCGTTGCCAGACAGACAACCTGAAGGTACAGGGTGTCGGTAATCCAGAAAACCGGTGTACTGCCCAGAATGGCATCACGGATTGTGCCGCCACCAACCGCCGTCACAAAGGCGAGTACCAGCGCACCAAAGATATCCATATTCCGGCGAGCCGCGACCATTGCACCGGTTGCTGCGAACACGCCGGTACCCAGAAGATCAAGAAAATAGAGAAGCATTAAGTCAGTCCAGATAACGGGACACGACGGCCCCGAATGTCGCTTCACAGGCAGGACTTAGCTCGGAATTAATCCGTCTTCAGTCTTGCTGGCTAAAAACCCTATTTTAAAGAAATGATCGGGTGAGAATAAAGTGTCACGATTGTTATAAGATACAAAAAAAATACCTACAACAACGGTTGCAGCATGCCCCCAGCACATTCGGAATCGATACTTATCACAGGTGCCTCTCGCCGGCTTGGCCTTTATAACGCAAAAAAATGCCTGGAAGCCGGCTTTCATGTGATAGCAACCTATCGCCACCGGACCAAAGGCATCGATGAGCTGGAACAGGCGGGCGCTCTGGTTCTGCCGGTGAATATGGATAGTCCAGAGGAAGTTGCCGGACTGATTGCGCAGATTGAACAATCGACCTCATCACTGCGGGCAATTATCCATAATGCCTCCGGCTGGCTGTCGGACTCTGAGAACCCTGAAGATTCAGAGCCACTGGATACCTTGTTCCGGGTCCATATGCAGGCACCCTGGCTGATTAACCGCAGCCTCTATCCGCTGTTACAAAAATGCCGGGGCACAGCAGATATTATTCATATGACCGATTACAATGCCCTGCGTGGCAGTATTGAGCATGCCGCCTACGCCGCCACGAAGGCAGGGCTGGAAAGCCTGACCCGCTCTTTTGCAAAAATGTATGCCCCGAAGGTCAAGGTCAATGCCATTGCCCCCTATCTGATCATTATGAATGAGGGCGATCATGTGATGGCAGAAGAAGGTACACTGCCCGTTCCGCCGATGGGGCTGGAACCCGGCGAAGACGTGATCTGGCAAACTATTGATTACGTAATGAAAAATTCCTATGTCACCGGCACAACCCTTTCCGTTGACGGCGGCATGTCATTAAAATAGCGAACAATTAAAAATTTAAAGCGATCCTGATCGAGCATGAGCCAGAACAGCAGCATGACCCCAGATATAAGCGAACACTACAAAGCCATTCTTGAAGGATTGGGGGAAGATCCTCAGCGTGATGGCCTGAAAGATACGCCAAAGCGTGCAGCCAAAGCCATGGCTTACCTGACCCGCGGTTATCAGCAGGACCTTGGTGATATCGTCAATGGCGCCGTATTTGAATCCGACAACGACGAAATGGTTGTGGTACGGGATATCGAACTCTATTCCCTGTGCGAACACCACCTGCTGCCATTTATCGGCAAGGCGCATGTGGCTTATCTGCCAAATGGCAAGGTACTGGGCCTGTCCAAATTTGCCCGCATTGTCGATATGTTTGCCCGTCGCCTGCAGATTCAGGAAAACATGACCCTGGAAATCGCCAAGGCGATTGAAGAAGTGACCGGTGCCCGTGGTGTAGCCGTTGTCATTGAAGCCAAGCATATGTGCATGATGATGCGTGGCGTGGAAAAGCAAAACTCCTCCATGACCACCTCGGTTATGCGCGGCGACTTCCGCGACAGCCTGCCAACCCGAGAAGAGTTCCTTCGCTACATTTCAAAGTGAAGTCCAAGTCAATTCCAAGTACAGACTTCGATAGTTCAGAGCAGCTTCCAAAGCTGCTTTGATATTCTCGCAACTATTTCCCTGAAGCTGTTACGCCACTGGAATAGTGGTGATTCAGATTCAGTAGTAGCTGACCAACCTCGTTTAATCCCTTCACGCTATTGCTCCCGAAATGTTCAGTGACTGCTTTCTGCAGCGGACCAATATCCGGTAATGTCTGCCTGACATAAGTCCCATGCACAAGGCTATCTGCCATGCCTGCCAGTGCGCTAATCACAACTGATAACTGCTCCCGCACCTTAAGGTCATCTTTGAGCCGTACTTCATTGCGTACAGACCTGGATGGGCTGGTAACAGCCTTGGCTTCACGATAATCGGTATACCAGGACAGCAGTGCATACATGGTTCGCAGCATGTAGAAGGTTTCCGGTATCTCACCGAGTGGCGAAAAGGACAGCTTATAAAGAGATCTATTCAGCTGCTGCAGTTCGGGAACCGCCTGACTCAATTCAATACCCTTGGGAAGACAGCTAAGATTAAACAGCTCAGCAGTAAAGAACATATCCCGCTCGCCCAAGTCTTTCATCGACATACTGTGACGTTTCAACTTCTGACAGCTGCTGAAAACCTCATCATCAATCCAGGCTTTATCAATTGGCACCAATCCCTGCATACGCCCATTTGCCAGCAGCAGGATATAGTCCAGTATCTGCTTCAGGCCGGTTTCCCCAAGCTGAGTCTGAACCACCAGCTTGCCTTTGATGGAGCCAACACTTTCCGCCTGCTGAGTAGGCCTTTCTCCCATATCCAGAAGCAGCCGGAAGCTTTTACTCAACAAGCCCAGAGAACCAATCACCGGATAGTCCACTGCACCTGTACGATCATCGGCAATCCGTCCCAAAGAACCTAATACCGCCATAACCAGACTTAATTGCTCAGAGGTTCGAGCAAGGCTGGTGACCACTTCAAGACCCGTAGCCATCCCCTTTAGTGCGCGCCGCCGGTTATCCTTTCCCAGACTCCGGTTTTGCTCTTCATAAAAGCCACTGCAGGCGGTTACCATGCTTCGGATCACCCGAACGGTACTGGAAACCACCAGCGCGGGATCACCTTCATCAACTTCATGGCTAGACCCGGCACTTTGTCCCACAACACCGGCCACACTCGATTCCAGCAGTTTCATCAAACGATCGAAAGGGGAATACCACGGAGACTCTAATGGTAATAACAGTGTCTCAGACAGAGTTTTTTGCGCAGCTACTAAACGCTGTAAAAACTCACGAAAGGGAGGTGGCTTACCGACAACCGGAACAGTAATTTCCAGCTTATCCTCAACAGATTGATAGTTCTGCAATCGGGTGTACGGTAGAACGATTACCTGTTCCGGCAGAGATGATTCACCAGCCCAGCTCTGACTGACCAGCCACATCATAAGTTTCCATACCACTTGCTCCCAGAACCGAAGATCGTTTTTGCTCCCCTCAGAGCGCATCAGCTGCATGACTGCTTTCAGTGTTTCATCATGTTCAATGGCAATGGTTTCAGCACTATCAACCAGTTGCTGGTGATACTCACTGAGAGGTCTGAACGTTATCTGCTTTCGTTCGGTATGCAGGATCGGACTGCCGGACACAGTATGCCAGCGCTGAATATTGGCGACCCGAGACACACGACGATGGGATGGCAACAAACTTTCAGTATGAGATAAAGGTTTGCGGTGCTTGCCCTGCTTCCCCCACTTGCCTGAGATAACAGCGGGACGGCTTCGGTAAGTCGTCCTCATCCGGTCGCCTCGCTTAATTCCTGGCTCCTCGCCTTCCTCAAGAACCAGATCCTCGAGTTCCATACTATCCGGCGTTTGTGGTCGGGTGCTGTCGTCATCATCCAGAGACGAATGGCTGCCGGATGACAACTGAGACGGTTCGAGTGAAAGCTTCTCAAGTTCCTCAAGAATCGATGCCCTCAATCTGCCTTCGTCATCCGGCGTAGGTGAATGAATGCCCGAGTCTTCCCCTGATTGCGGCGGTGGTGGAAGCAATAGCTCTGAAGCGAGTGGCTGTACGATCGGCATAGTCATGTCACTCGCCGTCGTATCAGTGCCAAGACTCGCTACCTCCGTTTCATCCGACGGAGTATCTAATGGGGTATTTGGAAGAGAGGAAGAGCCGGTTTGGGAGGCTTTACGCTGTGGAGCTGGAGAATCACTATCAGAATCAGAGCCACTCTGACCACCCCGTAACATCATTCCTGACACAGGCAAAGCAATACAGACTAAAAGTGTCATTAACAGACGTACTGCACCCGTCACCCACTGCTTACGGGCTTGCCATTTTACGGTAGACAGAATCCTCTCCCCCGTTCGGATCAACTTGTCCACGGGTCAAAAAGTAGCAGAGGATATTCAGATAGGCAGGGAAAAGAGGAGAAGCAGAGCATAGAGCAGCGAAAGGTCTAAGACCTTTCGCTGCCTGAAGAGCTTAAACCGTCCAGTCGAGAACGATTTTGCCAGAACGGCCGCTGGCCATAATTTCAAAAGCTTCTTCAAACTGGTCAACCGGGAAGCGATGGGTAATGATCGGCTCCAGGTTCAGGCCGGACTGCAGCATGCTGCCCATCTTGTACCAGGTCTCGAACATTTCACGACCGTAGATGCCTTTCAGAGTCAGCATCTTGAAGATCACCTGGTTCCAGTCAATGGTGGTATCCGCAGATGGAATACCCAGGATGGATACCTTGCCGCCGTGGTTCATCAGCTTCAGCATCTGGGAGAAGGCCATGCCGTTGCCGGACATTTCCAGACCTACGTCAAAGCCTTCGGTCATACCCAGCTCAGCCATCACATCTTCCAGCTTCTGCTCAGTCACGTTAACCGCACGGGTTACGCCCATCTGACGAGCCAGATCCAGACGGTATTCATTCACATCGGTAATCACAACGTGGCGAGCGCCAGCGTGACGCGCAACAGCCGCAGCCATGATGCCGATAGGGCCGGCACCGGTTACCAGAACGTCTTCACCCACCATATCCCACTGCAGAGCCGTGTGAACAGCGTTGCCGTATGGGTCGAAGATGGCCGCCATATCATCGCTGATATCGTGTGGCAGCGGGAATACGTTGGCAGCTGGAATGCACAGATACTCTGCGAAGCAGCCAGGACGGTTTACGCCCACACCCAGGGTGTTACGGCACAGGTGACGACGACCGGCGCGGCAGTTACGGCAGTGGCCGCAAACAACGTGGCCTTCACCGGACACACGGTCACCGATTTTCAGGCCCTGAACTTCCTGGCCAAGCGCTACGATTTCACCCGCAAATTCGTGACCGACAGTCATGCCCAGCGGGATAGTCTTCTGGGACCACTCATCCCAGTTGTAGATATGGATATCTGTGCCACAGATCGCAGTCTTGTGGATCTTGATCAGCACATCGTTATGGCCAGGAGTCGGGATCTCCTGCTCATCCATCCAGATGCCTTTTTCGGCTTTGGTCTTGGCCAGCGTTCTCATGGTCGCCATGGCTTGTCGCTCCAGCTCTCTGCCTGCGGGGCAGGAAAAGAGTTTAAAAATAAGTAATAGGACTTTGATCGGTTATGGCCGGAGAAAGTTCATCGCCGGCCATAACAGCGTCTTGGCTTGTTAAAGTCCAGCTCAGGCAATAATGCCCATCTCGCGGCCAACCTTGGCGAAGGCGGCAACAGCTCGGTCAATCTGCTCAATGGAATGGGCTGCAGACATCTGGGTACGGATACGGGCCTTGCCGTTTGGTACCACAGGGAAGCTGAACGCGATCACGTAGATGCCTTCTTTCAGCATACGGTCGGCAAATTCTTTGGCCAGTGCCGCGTCGCCCAGCATCACCGGAATGATCGGATGGTCTTTGCCAGCCAGAGTGAAGCCATGCTTTTCCATCTCTGCACGGAAATGCGCCGCGTTCTCACGCAGCTTGGCGCGCAGGGCATCGCCTTCTGCCAGCATATCCAGCACGGTCAGGGTGGCATAAGCCATGGTTGGCGACAGGGTGTTGGAGAACAGGTATGGACGGGAGCGGTTACGCAGCCAGTCGATCACTTCCTTCTTACCTGCGGTGTAACCGCCGGACGCACCACCCATGGCCTTGCCCAGAGTACCGGTGATGATATCTACACGGCTCATCACATCACAGTACTCGTGAGTACCACGACCCTTGTCGCCGACAAAGCCAACAGCGTGGGAGTCATCAACCATCACCAGCGCGTTGTACTTGTCAGCAAGATCACAGATGCCCTGCAGATTGGCAATGATGCCATCCATGGAGAACACACCGTCGGTGGCGATCAGCTTGTGACGGGCACCGGCTTCGTCAGCGGCTTTCAGCTGCTCTTCCAGAGAGGCCATATCGTTATTTTCATAACGGAAACGCTTGGCTTTGCACAGACGCACGCCATCAATAATGGACGCATGGTTCAGGGCATCGGAGATAATGGCATCTTCAGGGCCAAGAATGGTTTCAAACAGACCGGCGTTGGCATCAAAGCAGGAGGAGTACAGGATGGTGTCTTCCATGCCCAGAAACTCGGACATACGCTTTTCCAGTTCCTTGTGTACATCCTGGGTGCCGCAGATAAAACGTACGGAGGCCAGACCATAACCGTACTTGTCCAGCGCTTCCTGGCCTGCCTTGATCAGCTCTGGCGCATTGGCCAGGCCCAGGTAGTTGTTGGCACAGAAGTTCAGTACATGCTGACCACCGGCTACGGTGATATCAGAAGACTGCTGGGAAGTGATAACGCGCTCGTCCTTGTACAGACCCTGCTCTTTCAGCTCATTCAGCTGGGTTTGCAGCTGTTCGTAGAATGCAGCTTTCATCTGGGCTCCGGATAGGTTCCAACTTGTGATGACAGTAAATGTAGCCCCTGCCTATGGCTTGTGGCCTTAGGACACAACGGGCATTCGCTATGCCGCGCATGTTCTCACAGAAGCATAAAAAAAACTGTGCGGATGTTACTTGTTTTACTAGGGTGTTGCGACAATATCTGAGCAGGTTTTAACCAAATAACAACAAAACAGTCATGGGTTGAAATATCCGCTCCAGGCATGAAGCAGCGAGGGTAGGCTCCAAATGAAAAGGGGCTGCTAAAGCAGCCCCGGTAAGAGTTTCAAATTCAGCCCAGTTGGCTGATAAGCTCTTCTACTAATTCATGCTGAGATGCCGAGACCTTAAGAGCCTCACTGCTGCCAGACTGGGCCGTCAGCACAATCAGGCCGCTGCCAACCAGCAGCTCTTCAGCCTTTTGATCCGGCTCAGGAAGAATAACCGGCAGCAGACCCCGATCAAACAGCTCCCGCTCAATCTGACTGAGCTGCTCTGGCGAGACTCCACTGATTTCCACAACAGAGGACCGTTGCCCCAGACGCGCAGCCCGCTCACTGGCACGAACCGGACGGAATGCTTCCTGCTCGACAGCACCTTGAATCATACCGGCAGCGACAGTCGCGTTGGTCAGGCGATCCACCAGAATAAAAGAGCCGGTGGTGCGGTTAACCGGGTAAGCGTCAAACACCGCTTCCTTGGAGAGTGACAGCTGACACAGGCCGATCTCATTCAAGGCCAGTGATTCCGACTCCTGCTGTACCAGGGTATTCACATTGACCTGATGCAGTACCGCTTTCACCTGTGCCGAGGCGGCAAAGCTGCCCATCTTGATATCGTACATACGGCCTGGCTGCAGCCCTTTTTCTGCCATCCACACCAGCATGGCTTCAAAGTCTTTACCCTGCGCTGGCTGATAGCCGGAGTCATTGCTGGCGTGCAGCAACATATCACCACGGCTGATATCAATTTCATCTTCCAGAGTCAGAGTGACGGCCTGTCCGGCAAAGGCTTGTGGCAGATTGCCATCAAAGGTCACAATCTCTTTAACTTTGCTGCTTTTACCGGAAGGCAACGCAGTCAGGGTTTCTCCAACCTTTACAACACCGGAAGCGACCGTGCCGGAAAAGCCACGGAAGTTCAGGTTCGGACGATTCACGTACTGAACCGGGAAGCGGAAGTTCTCAAAATCCCGGCCTGTGCCCAACTCAACCGTTTCCAATACCTGCATCAGGGTCTGGCCGTCATACCAGCCCATATTGTTACTGGCATTAACAACGTTATCCCCATCCAGAGCCGAGATCGGCACAAAGCGGATATCGCCCATATTGCCTTTTGAGACCAGCGGCTCGGCAAAGTCGAGGTAGTCGTTACGGATGCTTTCAAAGGTCTGCTGACTGTATTCCACCAGATCCATTTTGTTTACCGCGACAACAATATGTTTGATACCCAGCAGGCTGGCAATAAAGGAGTGCCGGCGGGTCTGGGTCTGCACACCATAACGAGCATCAATCAGGATCACCGCCAGATCACAGGTTGAAGCACCTGTAGCCATATTGCGGGTGTACTGCTCATGCCCCGGCGTATCGGCAATAATAAATTTGCGTTTGTCTGTGGAGAAGTAGCGGTAAGCGACATCAATAGTAATACCTTGCTCACGCTCAGCCTGCAGACCATCCACCAGCAAAGCCAGATCGATCTTTTCGCCCTGAGTGCCGACCTTCTTACTGTCGTTTTCTATCGCCGCCAGCTGATCTTCAAAAATCATTTTACTGTCGTGCAGCAGACGACCGATCAATGTGCTTTTGCCGTCGTCTACACTGCCGCAGGTCAGAAAACGCAGCAGTTCTTTATCTTCATGCTGCTTCAGGTAGGCAATGATATCTGACTCAATTAACTCTGATTGGTGGCTCATCAGAAATACCCCTCCTGCTTTTTCTTCTCCATGGAACCCGACGAGTCATGGTCAATAGCCCGCCCCTGTCGCTCCGATGTGGTGGTCAGCAACATCTCCTGGATAATTTCCGGCAATGTTGTCGCTTCGGATTCCACAGCTCCGGTCAGCGGATAGCAGCCCAGTGTCCGGAAACGTACCGATTTCATCTCCGGCACTTCATTCTCGCCAAGAGGCATACGGTCATCGTCGACCATAATCTGCAGCCCATCCCGCTCAACAATCGGACGCTTCTCCGACAAATACAATGGAACAATCTCGATATTTTCCAGCCAGATGTACTGCCAGATATCCAGTTCGGTCCAGTTGGAGAGCGGGAATACCCGGATGCTTTCACCCTTCTCGTGCTTGCCGTTATAAACGTTCCACAGCTCGGGCCTCTGGTTCTTGGGATCCCAGCGATGATTGCGATCACGGAAGGAATACACCCGCTCTTTTGCCCGGGACTTTTCTTCATCCCGACGGGCACCACCAAAGGCGGCATCAAAACCGTACTTATCCAGAGCCTGACGCAAGGCCTGGGTTTTCATAATGTCGGTATGACGGGAACTGCCGTGGGTGAAAGGACCTACACCCATTTCCACCCCTTCCAGGTTTTTATGAACAATCAGATCCAGATCAAACTTGCGGGCCTGCTCATCCCGGAAGCGGATCATCTCCTGGAACTTCCAGTGGGAATCAATATGCAGCAGCGGGAACGGCAAACGTCCCGGAAAGAAAGCTTTGCGGGCAAGGTGCAGCATCACCGAAGAGTCTTTACCGATGGAGTAAAGCATCACCGGATTATCAAATTCGGCCGCCACTTCGCGGATAATATGGATACTCTCAGCCTCAAGCTGCCTGAGATGATTCAGCCTGTACTCTGACAGACCGTTTGCGTGATTTACCGGATCGTTTTCCAAGCTCATGGGGTAACCCCGTTGTCGTCATTCTGGCCCGTACAGATTTATTTCGTTTATTCGATGATTACGGGAAGCAAAATTCTATCAATAATTCTAAGGAATATGCCTAACCATATTTAGAATCATTTGTACTAAGGATATGACAACGGGATCAGGATGACGGGGGAGAACTCAGACCATACGTCTGCGCTTGCGGGTGACCAGCGGAGTCGATGTAGTTGCATAACTTGTGGACGCTTCCGCTGCAGAGCGCCCACCCGGTTTGAGAACCCGGCGTTTTTTGGTGGCAGGAAGAACAGTCTCATCCTCGGACGAACTGTCTTCAGAATTGCCATGAGCAGGCCCATAGAACTCAATCAGCTTGCTCTCCATTTTTCTATAGCTCAGCGGCTGATCGGAATACACCGTGCGGTAAGCACCCCAGAAGCTTTGCTTCTCTGTCGGTGAGAGCTGCATCCATTCCTCGTAAAGAGCCTCACGGCGCTCCATCAACATCAAGCCCAATTTATTCTCGCCATGCCCATTGGCGCCCTGCCCCCAAAAAGCATCTGTCGGAGAAGCTTCTACCAGTATCAGTGAACTTCTATCCGCCGCAGTAAACAGCAGCCGCAGGGAGAGTTCAGGGTTGGTATAGAGATCAAACTTGGCAGCAAGCCCTTTGCGCATATAGCCATTACATTGATGCTTCCAGTCTCTCGGCTTTTGAGTTTGATGCCTGCGACCATAGCGAGCAGCATCTGCGGTATCCGAACTATTGCCAACGGTCGGATTGGTACCGGCCAGAGCTTTGCCCAGCCGGGCATAAGGTCCACCCAGCTTCATGCACTGGTAATAGTGCTCTACCGACTGAAATCTCTCATGATCAACAGAGATCGGGCAGCGCCGGGTATTGGTCAGCTCGAAGTACTCGCCAGGGCGATAGAAGTACAGCTGCCCTATTGGACTGCGACGTGTGCTTTTCACACTGTGCCAGTTTCGGGTGTTCAACGTATGTGGGAAGCCACGGGACACATTCGGAGAGGAAGTATCAAAATCATCAGACAAGGCGCAAACGTCATAGTCGTTCAAACCGCGACGACTGTCAGTCTGATCGTGCCTTGCAGTCTCAGAGCGTGGTCGTGAAGAGGCTGCGCGCAACCTGCGGGAATCAACCGGTTCGGGCATTGATAGCACCCCCTTCAAAAACGGGACGCTTAACAGGCAGCGCAGCATGCTGAATTCCTCAAACAGTTAAACACACGGGGATTGTGTATTCAGAGCTGTCCTGAGGAGCTTGGTTCCATCCTGTCAGCAAGACTGATCTATTGGTTAATTAGACTGGGTTGGGAATATCAAAGAACCGATGTTCTATACCGTGCTGTTTCTGCAGCCACTCTCCAAAAGCCTGAACCCCACCTTTCTCAGTGGCATGATGCCCAGCGGAAATATAATGCACGCCTTCTTCCCGTGCGGTATGCACAGTGGATTCAGAAATCTCACCACTGATGTACACATCCACACCAGCATTCACTGCCAGAGAAATAAAACCCTGTGCCCCACCGGTACACCAGGCAACACTTTTAACCGGATGATCACCTCCGGAAATCACCAGAGGCTTGCGGTTCAGCTTCTTCTCAATATGTTCAGCAAACTGCTCCAGAGACAGACTGGCTGTTATCTCGCCAATATTGCCAACTGGGCGCTTCTCCGCAGGATCCAGTGGACCGGTGGTTGTTATATCCAGCAAGGCAGCCAGTGTTGCATTGTTGCCCATAGTTTCGTGGGCATCGAGAGGCAGGTGGTAGCCGAGAAGACTGATATCGTGAGTCAGCAGCTTTTGCAGACGTCGTTTTTTCATACCGACGATTTCATCGCGTTCGTTTTTCCAGAAAAAACCGTGATGAACCAGAATCGCATCTGCGCCCCAGGCTATGGCCTGCTCTATCAGTTCTTCGCAGGCCGTCACCCCAGTCGCCAGCTTGAAGACTTCGGGCTTCCCTTCCACCTGCAGACCATTCGGACAATAGTCTTTGAACTGCTCCGGTTGCAGCTCATCATTCAGAACCTTGACCAGGTCTTTTAGCTTCATGGGGTGGCATCCTTTCTCAAAACAGGAATGTAAGTAGACTGTGGGCTGGTGTCGCGGTCGCTAACTTTTCTATAATAGCTATACCGTCAGGACATGTCGCTTCCTACCGTTCAGGATAACGCGACAGAGAAAAGGGAAGCCGGATACCAAACGCCCGATGAAAAAGTTTCTTAATACGCTCAGCTGGTTCGGCTGGCCTGCCATATGCGGGCTGCTCGTTGCTTTGCTGATTTTGCAAAACGACCTGTACATTCCGGGCATCAGTGAACCTGCACCAGAACCCCAGCCCTTCACGGCTGACAGCATATCCCAGACGCCTCCCTATTCATTTAATTCCGCAGTCGTCAACGCCGCTCCGTCTGTTGTCAGTATTTATACACGTCGAGCCATTCGTCGCACGGGCTCACGGGATAACACTCTGATTGCCGCCCAAGACCCGTTCAGCAACAGCCGTATTCCTCGCCGCCAGCAGGTGCAATCCAGCCTGGGTTCCGGTGTTATTGTCAGTCCGGCCGGTTATATCCTGACCAACAACCACGTTATCAATGGCGCTGACGATATTATCGTGGCCTTGGCTGATCAGCGGGAAACCCGTGCCACAGTAATTGGGACCGATACCGAAACTGATCTGGCCGTGCTGAAGATTGAAATGACTGATCTTCCAAGTGCCAACTGGGCAGATTCCAAGACCATTAAGATCGGCGATATCGTTCTCGCCATCGGTAATCCCTTCGGTCTTGGTCAGACAGTTTCTCAGGGGATTATCAGCGCCACCCGCCGCGACCTGCGGCTAAGCACCTATGAAGGGTTTATCCAGACCGATGCTGCCATCAATATTGGTAACTCCGGCGGCGCACTTGTGAATACCAAAGGTGAGCTGGTTGGTATCTCAACCGCGCTGATCTCCAGCGATGGCGGCAGTGAAGGTCTGGGCTTTGCCATTCCCTCCAACCTCGCCAAGTTTGTGATGACGTCCATCATCAACAATGGTCATGTAATACGCGGCTGGCTGGGGATTGAATCGACCGCCCTGAGTGCTGAGCTGGCAGAAGCCTTTAACCTGCCATTGGGCAGCGGCATCCTGATTTCCGGTGTTTCGGAAAGTGGCCCGGCGCAGGTTGCCGGACTGCAGCGTGGCGATATCATCCTGCGCATTAACGATATGGTGACCCATGATGCACGACGGGTGATGAACAATGTTGCCAAGCTGAAACCCGGCTCCAAGGTTAACGTTGTCGTATTGCGTGATGGCAAGGAGCAGGCTTTTGCGACAGAAGTCGGCGAACGTCCACCAGATGCGGTGCGTAATTAATTCAGCCGTTCGACCTCCAATGGTACTTCAATCACCTCTTGGCCACTGACGCCTACCCGATAGGCTCCTGCACCGCCTCGTGAAGCAACAATCTGGTGTAGCTCCCCATTAATATAATGCAGCGCTGCACCATCATCCGCAGCAACACCTCCAACCATAGCGCCATTTTGAATAAGACGATGATAGGCCGGCCGGCGCTCAGACTCGCCATCGTAGTGCGGACAGTGGCTGCCTTTCAGCAATCCCAAACAGGGATAAGCCGCCAGATCACCACCAAAAGAATCCGTTACACCCGCTTCAAACCAGCAGATAGAGCCAGCACTCAGGCCACACAGTACGACACCGGCTTCATAAGCCTTTCTCAGAATCTTATCTACACGGTGCAGCTGCCAGATCGCCAGCATATTGGCTGTATTGCCACCACCTACATAGATAATATTTTGCGACAACAGGAATGTTTCGAGATCTCGCCCATCACGGCGAAACAGTTCCTGATGAGTAGGCTGACAACCGGCCTGACTGAAGCGCCGATAAAACCGTGCGATATAGGCTTCATTGTCACCGGAGGCTGTTCCCAGAAAACAGACCTTGGGATTATCCACAGACTGGTTAAGGATATAGTCATCAAGCAAGGGCGACTGTTCCATTGAGAATCCACCGCCGCCCAGAGCAATTATCTGTTTCTTTATCATTGTTTTTATTCGTCATCTAACGGGCAACAAAAAGCCCTCATGGTGAGGGCTTCATACAACAGTTCAGGACTTGATTCGATACTCTGCCGAGCGGGCATGGGCTGTTAACCCCTCACCTCGCGCCAGCACGGAGGCGACTTTGCCAGCTTCCGATGCGCCTTCCGCAGAGAAGTGAATCAACGACGTACGCTTCTGGAAGTCATACACACCCAGTGGCGATGAGAACCTTGCCGTACCAGAAGTTGGCAATACATGGTTAGGACCGGCGCAGTAATCGCCCAGCGCTTCCGCCGTATAGCGCCCCATAAAGATGGCACCCGCGTGGCGAATCAAAGGCAGCAATGCATCCGGGTCCTCAACAGATAATTCCAGATGTTCCGGTGCAATGCGGTTGCAAACTTCAGCAGCCTGTTCAAAACCGGGTACATGAATAAAAGCGCCGCGCTCATTCATGGACTGCTCAATAATTCCGGCACGTTCCAGCGTTGGCAGTAGTTTATTCATACTGTTCTGAACCTGATCCAGAAAGGCTTTATCCGGTGAGATCAGAATAGCCTGAGCATCTTCATCATGTTCAGCTTGGGAGAACAGATCCATGGCTACCCAGTCCGGGTCGGTCTTGCCATCACTGATTACCAGGATCTCGGAAGGACCGGCAATCATATCAATACCCACCTGACCGAAGACCATACGCTTGGCGGTTGCGACATAGATATTGCCCGGGCCAACAATCTTATCCACCGCCGGAACAGTTTCGGTACCGTAAGCCAACGCCGCTACAGCCTGAGCGCCACCAATAGTGAAAACCTTATCGACACCTGCCAGAGCGGCGGCCGCCAGCACCAGCTCATTCACCTCACCACCGGGGGTCGGCACAACCATCACCACTTCCTGAACACCAGCAACACTGGCGGGAATTGCGTTCATCAGTACTGATGAGGGATAGGCTGCCTGTCCACCTGGCACATAAAGCCCGACACGATCCAGAGGCGTAACCCGCTGCCCAAGCCGAGTTCCATCGGCTTCGGTGAAACTCCAATCACTCTGCAGCTGCTTCTCGTGATAATCACGGATACGTTTGGCGGCAACTTCCAGCGCTGCTCTCTGTTCCTGAGGAAGCTCTTCAAGCGCCTGCTGCAGACGTTCACGATGCAGCGTCAGTGCATTCATATCCGAGGCGGAGCTGCGATCAAACTGGCGGGTATATTCCACCAGAGCGGCATCGCCATGACTGCGCACCTTATGGACGATCTCGGTTACCGTGTTATGAACATGGGTATCAGATACAGATTCCCAGGCCAGCAACTCATCCAGCTGACGGGTAAAATCCTGAGAGCCATACTCCAAACGGACTGGCTGTATACGTGCTTCGCTCATAATCCCTCCCACACAGGAACCGCAGGTGGCACACGGGAATGCCTTTGGCTTTAACTGTTTATGATTCTTTAAATATCAGAAATTCTGGTTTGCGTCTTCCACAGCCTGACGCATCTGCTCAATAACCCGCCCGATCATTTCGTGCTTCACCTTCATGGCGGCACGGTTCACGATCAGACGCGAGCTGATATCGGCAATATGTTCACGTGGTTCGAGGCCATTGGCACGCAGGGTATTACCCGTATCAACAATATCCACAATCTGGTCGGCCAGATCAATCAGCGGCGCGAGCTCCATGGAACCATAAAGTTTGATGATATCCACCTGCCGCCCTTTGCTGGCGTAATACTGCTTGGCCACATTCACAAACTTGGTCGCTACCCGCACCCGCTGACCCGGCACATCCTTGTAATCCACCTTGGCAGCCGTCATCAGCCGACACTTGGAGATTTGAAGGTCCAGTGGCTCGTAAAGTTCCTGAGACTGATTCTGGGCGTTATGCTCCATCAACACATCTTTACCCACCACACCCAGATCGGCAGCGCCATGTTCAACATAGGTCGGCACATCGCTGGCACGCACAATCAGCAGGCGCACATGCTCAAGGTTGGTCGGGATAATCAGCTTACGGGTTTTCTTGACGTCTTCGGCAGGCACAATACCGGCTTTTTCCAGCAGTGGCCGGGTTTCATCAAGGATACGTCCCTTCGACAGGGCTATCGTCAGTGACGCAGGTTGTGAGGCGGGTTGTGCTTGTGCAGTCATTGTTATCTCTGTCGCTGAATTAGAGTTATAAAATCGTTTCAGAGCGCGACAAGTAAGCGCTCCCCAAAGGTTTCAGCGCTAATTTTTATTATTTTACCACTGGCTCCGCAGTTATACGGAACCAGTAGTTGGTCAGTCAGCGTTTATCAGTTCGGTACGCGACGAATCTTCGCGCCCAGCTGCTGCAGCTTCTCTTCAATACATTCGTAACCACGGTCGATATGGTAAATGCGGTCAACAACGGTATCGCCCTCGGCGACCAGACCGGCAATAACCAGACTCGCAGAAGCACGCAGATCGGTTGCCATAACCGGTGCAGACTTCAGGCCTTCAACGCCACGGCAGATAGCCGTGTTGCCTTCGATATCCATATCCGCCCCCATGCGCTTCATCTCCAGCACATGCATAAAGCGGTTTTCAAAGATGGTTTCGGTGATGGTACCGGTACCTTCAGCCACAGCGTTCAGCGCCGTAAACTGCGCCTGCACGTCAGTGGCCATACCCGGATAAGGGGCAGTCTTGAGGCTGATAGCCTTTGGACGACGGCCTTCCATATCCAGCTCGATCCAGTCTTCACCAACAGTGATAACCGCACCGGCTTCACGCAGTTTGACCAGAACCGGATCCAGGATAGTTGGATCGGTATCCTTAACCTTGATACGGCCACGGGTAGCAGCTGCAGCAATCAGATAAGTGCTGGTTTCAATACGGTCAGGCAGTACCGAGTACACACAGCCGTGCAGACTCTTCTTGCCCTGAACACGGATAGTGTCGGTACCGTGACCTTCAATCTCTGCCCCCATACGGATCAGACATTCAGCCAGATCAACAACTTCCGGTTCACGGGCTGCGTTCTCAAGAATGGTTTCGCCATCAGCCAGCGCAGCTGCCATCAGCAGGTTTTCAGTACCGGTTACAGTGACGGTATCGAAGAAGATACGCGCGCCTTTCAGACGGTCAGCCTTGGCCTTGATGTAACCATCTTCAACCACGACTTCTGCACCCATAGCCTCCAGGCCACGCAGGTGCAGATCAACCGGACGACTGCCGATACCGCAACCACCAGGCAGAGCCACTTCCGCATAACCGTGACGGGCAAGAATAGGGCCCAACACCAGAATGGAAGCACGCATGGTCTTTACCAGTTCATACGGTGCAGTGAGGCTCTTGATGGTGCTGGCGTGCACCTCAACATTCATCTTCTCATCAATCATCAGCTCCACGCCCATGCAGCCGAACAGCTCGATCATGGTGGTGATATCGTGAAGGTGAGGCAGATTGCAGACGGTTACCGGCTCATCAGCCAGAAGGGTTGCAGCAAGAATAGGCAGGGCAGAGTTCTTGGCACCGGAGATACGAATCTCACCGTCCAGACGATTTCCGCCAGTAATGATCAGTTTATCCATTGAATATCCGTAGGCTTATATATTTCGCCTGTATATGCCCGCCTGTCTGCGGACACTGGCAATGCCAGCCCTGCTGACATCACCGATAATTGACCGGTACGAACTTAACCCTGACGGGCAGCCCACTCTTCCGGAGTAAAAGTCTGCATGGTTACGGCATGAATCGTGCCGGCAGCAATCATTTCATTCAGATGTGTATAGACTATCTGCTGGCGTTTCACCGGCAGACAACCTGCAAACACGGTTGAAACAACTGTCAGGCGGAAGTCACAGCCTTCCCCTTCAACAAAGACTTCAGCGCCTTCGATTTTACTTTCGAGCAGCGTTTTTACTTCACTGGCATGCATTGAATATGTCCCGAAACCGGCATGTATAATCGTTCATCAGCCATGATGGAGAGCAGGTAACCCAACTCTTTTTGGCCATGACTGTTGGCAGTCGCCGCTGTGGCATATCGTTTTGGCACAGGCCTTATATATGGCATGCCACAGAGTACTGACAAATATGTGCATATGATAGGGAAGAGCAGCCAAGGACACCAGTACCTTGGCTGCCAGATGCGGGTTATATCTCAGGAGAGCGCGGGAAAGAGTTCACTGATACCGCAAACACTGGCCAGTGCGGCCATATCATCAGGAAAATGCTCAAACGACACTGGCTTTGATGCCGCTTCTGCACGACGGGTCCATTCCAGCAACAAGGCCAGTGAGGAACTGTCTGCGCTGCTGACACCGGAGAGATCTACGACCTGTGCAGTATCAGCAGCAGAAAGAGTCTTCCAGCCGGCTTCCACCAGTGTCGGTACCGTATCCTTGTTGACATGACCTTCCAGCATAACGCGGGCGTCATCAATCCTTTTCAGCTCAGCCACAATCAGCCCTTCTTCTCTTTCTGCTGATCTTTCTCGGACTGCTGCATCAGCTCTGGCCACTTATCAATCACAGTCTCGACCTTACGGTACTTGTTCATGGCGTCCGCAAACTGATTGCGGAACTGGATACCGATATTGATACCCTCAACCACAATGTTCCGTATCATCCACTTGCCATCTTTCTGCATCATGGAATAGGACATCACATACTGCTGGTCCTTACCACGAATGGTCAGATTGACCGGAACAGAGCGAGACTTGCCAGCGTCGTATTCCTTCAGCAGCGCGGGAGCAACCGGCTCCACCTTATCAAGCGACAGATCGCTGGTATCAAAGGTCAGTACCGATTTACTGTAAAAGCGCACCAGACTGTCGCGGAACACAACCGCAAACTGTTTAATCTCTTCATCAGAAGAGCGGTGGGCATATTTGCCCATTACGCCACGGGCTATATCCGAGAACGCAACAACCGGATCGATGATCTTCTCAACATCTGCGAAGAACTTGCTTTCATCCTTCTTATAGACGTCCCGCTCAGTCTTCAGCAGCTGAAGTACCTGCTGGGTGGCCTGCCCGGCTACCTTATCGGGTGTCTCCTGCGCCTGAACCAGTTGAAACGATGCCAACCAGGCCAGCAGAACAAAACTCACTTGTTTAAGCATTTGCATATTCACACCTGTACTTACTACCGTTCCGCCTTGCTGTTGCACAAACTTGCTGCTGCACACAGGTGCAATCAGAAACTGTCGCCGCCCGAACTGTCATCATCCGAGCCAACAGAGCCCAGCAGGAACTTACCGATCAGATCTTCCAAAACTATAGCTGACTGAGTGTCGTCAATTGTCTCTTCATCCTGCAGGAACTCTGCGGCCCCGCCGATGCTGATACCAATAAATTTCTCACCCAGCAGGCCGGCCGTAATAATGGCGGCAGAGCTGTCTACCGGGATATTATCGATATTGGTGTCAATATCCATTACCACACGGGCCATGTAGGTTTTCTTGTCCAACTCGACATCCACAACCCGGCCGATGGTCACCCCGCCCATAGCTACCTTGGCACGCTTGGTCAGGGAGCCAACATTATCAAACTCGGCATAGAGGCGGTAAGTGCTGGCCTCGGTATTCAGGGACAGGCCACTCACCCGCAGAGCCAGCAGCACCAGAGCAAACAGGCCTGCCAGCAGGAAAGCGCCAACGCTGATTTCAACGGTTCGCATCCGCATCTTAAAGATCTCCAAACATCACGGCTGTCAGGATAAAGTCCAGCCCCAGCACAGCCAGAGAGGCGTAGACAACGGTCCGGGTCGTTGCCCGGCTTATACCTTCGGATGTCGGCACCGCATCATATCCCTGAAAAATCGCAATCCAGGTCACGACAAATCCAAACACCACACTTTTGATCAGTCCATCGATCACGTCATTACGGAAATCAACAGCCTGTTCCATATTGCCCCAGAAGGAGCCTTCATAAATGCCCAGCCAGTCAACCCCGACCATGGAGCCGCCAAAAATGCCGACCATGGAGAAGATACAGGCCAGCAAAGGCATACTGATTACACCCGCCCAGAACCGGGGAGCAATGATCCGTTTCAGAGGGTCAACCCCGATCATCTCCATACTAGAGAGCTGTTCGGTAGCCTTCATCAAACCAATTTCGGCGGTCAGAGCTGAGCCGGCACGACCGGCAAACAGCAAAGCCGTCACAACCGGGCCAAGCTCACGCACCAGGCTCAGTGCTACCAGCTGCCCAACAGACTGTTCAGTGCCATAACGCACCAGAATGTTGTAACCCTGAAGCCCCAACACCATGCCGATAAACACACCGGACACAGTAATGATAATCAGCGAAAGCACACCTACGGCATAAATCTGTTGAGCCAACAGTGTCGAAAAGGAGCCATGCCCGGTATTGCGGCCGAAGATCGCCTGCACCAGCATAATCGTGGCACGGCCAATCGCCTGAATCATATCCAGACCACTGCGACCCAGCAGGGCAATCTGATCAATAATTCTGTTCAACGCTTATCTCCCAGCAGCTGCTCACGCACATCCTCTGCGGGATAGTGGAAAGGCACGGGACCATCCGGCTCACCATTCATAAACTGGCGGATGCGTGGATCATCGGAGTTCTGTAATTCCTCCGGTGAGCCTGAGGCAATAACATGGCCATCAGCAATCAAGTAAAGATGGTCAGCAATACTCGCAGTTTCTGCCAGATCATGGGAAACAATCACGCTGGTCAGATTCAACGCACTGTTCAACTTGCGAATCAGGTTAACCAGCACGCCCATGGCAATCGGGTCCTGACCGACAAACGGTTCGTCATACATGATGAAATCAGGATCCAGAGCAATCGCTCGGGCCAGCGCAACACGTCGGGCCATACCGCCCGACAGCTCTGATGGCATCAGGTCAGTAGCGCCACGCAGACCCACAGCCTGAAGTTTCATCAGGACAATATCCCGAATCATATTTTCAGAAAGGTGGGTATGAACACGCAGCGGAAAGGCAACGTTCTCAAAGACGGTTAAATCTGTGAACAAGGCACCGCTCTGAAACAGCATGCCCATTTTGGAGCGCATACGGAACAAACCCTTACGCCCCATGGAAGACAGCGCCTGACCATCCACAAGAATCTGGCCGGCATCCGGGCGCAACTGCGCACCTATCAGTCTTAACAGGGTTGTTTTCCCCGTGCCACTCGGCCCCATAATGCCAGTGACTTTTCCCCGGGGAATGGTCATATCGATATTATCGAAGATGACTCGTTCGCCACGACGGAACGAAACTCCCCGTATCTCGATAAAATTATCGCTGTGATGATTCATGTAGAGGCTTTATTTCGGCAGACCAGTAGCGCTATAAAAAACACTACGCCCACAATAATCCCTGTAGTGTAGAAACTCTGTGAAATTCCCTGAATGTGAATTCTATCACTCAATGCCGGATAATTGCAGGGGTAAGTTAGACGCCCTGAGTCCGATAACCCCACATCAATCATCACTCTGAGCCCGACGGGCAATTTCGGCTGCGTCAATTAACTTGGCCACCAGCTGCTCGGGGGATTTTTCCCAACCACTGCTTACCCAGGCATCAACCACCTTGGTTAATTGATCAGAATTATTTTTTACCAGCTCGAGTGTTTGCAGCATCGCATCGGGGGAAAGGCTTCCAGCATCTGTCTGCGAAGGATCCAACGTTTTAACAAAGCTGTTCCAGAATGCATTCAGCTTCTGGTAATCAGACTCCATCTCTACATATTCCTGCAGCTTGCTGGATACAGCGTCCAGATTGACCTGATCAGGGCTAACCTCCGATCCATAAAGCGGCTTGATCATAGCCTCACCAATATTGGCAAAACCTATCCGTTCTTTTAAAGCGCTTAGCGCATCCTGCATATCTTCCTTCTTGCCGATGGCAGCCTGCTGATCATCTGGCAGAAGGTTAAAGACATCCTCACAGAGCTGGTCCAGCCGCTTGCTGACATCAGACAGTCGGCGCTCAGCTTTAACCTGAGCCTCTTTGATGACATCTATTTCATCCTGAACAACATCGCCACTAAGCGCTTCCTGAGCTTTCATCTTGGTAATCTGCTCCTGTTTCTTGTCCAGCTGTCCTTTTAAACTCTGTATTTCATTCTTGGCCTGATCTAATTGCTTATTGATGCTACGCAGATCTTTTTCACTTTCATTTCCGGTGCGACTCAGCTGTTCCTGCAAATGGCGAATCTGGGACTGCATCGTCTCAATCTTAAATTCCCGATCACGCAGATCACTTTCCAGCTCAGAGATATCCTGTTGATACTGAGCAGCCAACTCTTTTCTTGAAAGGCCACCATCGCCGGTAGGACGAAGCGTCTGTTCCTCTAAAGGCACCTCATCAGTTAACTCATAATCATCAGAGAACGTGTCGCCCATCTCGCTTCCCATATAGGCACTATCAGAATCCCTAAGAAGCCCTTCCTCTTCATAATTCTGCTCACTTATTGATTTGAGATAGCTTTGATCACCCCAGCCATCAAACTCTGCGGAAAACTCATTCACATCACCGGTATCCAGGGCAGCCAGCTCGGCATACTTCTTATTCACCTCAGCCAGCTGATTTCTGAGTTCACTAATGAGCGCCTGACATCCAGATGGTTCAATGGTGTCACCCATTGCAGCACCGAGTTCAGCGAAGATGGAACCGGGCACACCACCAACATCCAACCCAGCTCTTGGATCAGAAGGCCCTTCGGGCACCTTAGCCAGTGCTGCCTGCTTTTCTTCAAGCTTCAGCAAGGCCTCCGACAACTGCGCATGAGCTTCCGTCAGCTCCTGCTTTTGGCCCTTATCGATACTCTTCGAGTGGTTATAGAGGGCAACCATATGAGATATACGGGCAGAGGAGATGGATAGCCGACCTTTCAGGCTTCGGATCTCATCATTGGCACCTTTAAGCCGACCCGCCAGCTGGCTCAGCTTCATCGTACTCTGATCCTGCTCAGCAACATGTTTGCGATGCTGCTTTTTCAGACGCTGTTCCAGTTTGGCCTTATCCTTATTAGCGCCATCAAGCAGACGGGACAACTCTTCAAGATTGCGCTCATAACCTTTGATCTGCTTATTGGTATTTTGATCACTCTGACTATGGGCTTTCTGCTCTTTTTCCAGCTGTTGCCCGACATGCTTCATCTGATCATTAAGAGCAGCAATCTCCTGATTCTTATGCTGAAGTTCGGCTCGCAGGCTTTGTCGGACATTAGCTGTTTGTGACTGGCTTTGCTCTTCAAGCTGCTGTTGATACGCTTCCATTTGCTGCTCATACTCCTGCAACTTCTGGCTGGCATCTTCAACTTCTTTGTCTTTCCCACCGGCGGTATAACGATCATATCCCGCCTTTAACACAGCACCGGCACACACGACACCAAGACCAATCAGCGGTGCGCCCATAACACCTGCCGCAACGCCCAGGCCAATACCGCCATACTGGAACCAGGATGATTTGCTGGAATTTTCGGAAACGGCCCTTTGGGTCAGCGTGGTCTGCGCGTCTTTGGGATAGACAGGCTTGGGAATATTGGCCAGCCTGCCCTTACCCACATCAACAACACCGACATTCCCGGATTTGCGGTTCTTCTTGCCTGCCTTTTTGGAACCATCCCCGACAGGGCGCTGATAAGCCCCCTCGACACCTACTGGCCCGCCAACCCTTTTACCATCCATAGTTCAGCTCCGCATCCTTATTCTGAAACAGTCACTTAAATTTCAGAATAGCCATCAATCGGGATTTCAATGAGAGGAATGCTGTTATCCTTCTATAATCCCGGTAAAATCCTGCCCCTTTATTTCATCCGAACTCACTGGAATGGTTCCAACTTCATGCTTCTACTGGCTATAGCCGCCCTGATTGTCGGGCTTATCGCACTGATGTGGAGTGCTGATCACTTTGTTAACAGCGCTGCCGTAACCGCCCGCCACCTGGGAATGTCCCCAATGCTGATTGGCCTGACTATCGTCGCCATCGGCACATCTGCGCCTGAAATTCTGGTCTCTTTAACTGCAGCCCTGAAAGGCTCCGGTGACCTTGCTGTGGGAAACGCCCTCGGTTCAAACATTGCCAATATCGGCATGGTACTGGGTCTGACTCTTCTCATTGCCCCGATTCGTGTCAACAAGCGCCTGATGGGCAAAGAACTGCCTCTGCTGGCAGCCATCACTCTGGTTTCTGGTGCCATCCTCTATGACAACAGCATTACCTTTATTGAAGGTGTGCTGATGATTGCCGGCCTGATCGCTGCCATGGTGCTGATCAACTATTGGCAGAAGAAGCCCGATGACGAGCCCCTGACCAGCATTGGTGAAGAGAGTGAAGATGAAATCCAGGAAATGCCTCAGACCAAGGCCACGCTGATTCTGGTCGGTAGCCTGGCTCTGCTGCTGGTGAGCTCCAACATCCTGGTTGAGTCTGCTACATATATTGCCCGCTATTTCGGCATCAGTGAGCTGATCATCGGCCTGACCATCGTCGCCATCGGCACCAGCCTGCCAGAACTGGCCGCCAGCGTGGCCAGCGCCCTGAAAGGCCATCCGGATATGGCCCTTGGCAACATCATTGGCTCCAATATGTTCAACCTGCTGGCTGTTATGGCGGTTCCCGGCCTGGTTGCCCCTGGCTCCATCAGCCCGGAAGCTCTGATCAGAGACTACCCGGCCATGTGTGCACTGACCCTGCTATTGATGGCCCTGACCCTGATCGGCAAGAAGCCACGGGTTCTGGGCCGCATCTCTGGCCTGGTGCTTTGTTCAGGCTATATCGCCTATGCGGGCTATATAGCCTTCGGCGGTATGCTTATCGCCACAGCCAGCTAATCCCGTTACAATCACGGACTTCTCGTAATCGCCTGTTTCACCAGAGAAAATGACTGAGCATATGACTGCCACCGAGACTGAAATCTCTACACCAGCCAGCACTGTTACTTCCGAGTCACTGATTGCCTCCGGACGGCGGACCATTGCTATTGAGCAGGCCTCCGTTGCAGCACTGCTTGAGCGTATCAATGAAGATTTCAGCAAGGCCTGCAAATTGCTACTGGCCTGCAAAGGGCGTGTCGTTGTGACCGGCATGGGTAAATCCGGCCATATTGGCAATAAAATTGCCGCCACACTGGCCAGCACCGGCACTCCAGCCTTTTTCGTTCATCCAGGTGAAGCGTCCCATGGCGATATGGGCATGATTACCAAAGATGATGTGGTTATCGCTCTGTCCAATTCCGGCAGCGTCTCTGAAGTGGTTTCTCTGGTGCCGCTGTTCAAGCGACTGGGCACTCCGATCATCTCTTTTACCGGCAACCCGAATTCGCCTCTGGGTCTGGCTTCTGACATCCACCTGAATACCGGTGTTGACCAGGAAGCCTGCCCTTTGAATCTTGCTCCAACCTCCAGCACCACAACTGCTCTGGTTATGGGTGATGCTCTGGCGATTGCCCTGCTGGAAGCCCGTGGTTTTACGGCTGAAGACTTTGCCTTCTCCCATCCGGGTGGCAGCCTGGGTCGTCGTCTGCTGCTGAAGGTCAGTGAGATCATGCACGCAGGTGAGCGCCTGCCGGTTGTGGGCGAACAAACCCTGCTTCGCGATGCCCTGCTGGAAATGACCAGCAAAGGTATGGGCCTGACCGCGATTGTCAATGAGCAGCAGACATTGGTTGGCATCTTTACCGATGGTGACCTGCGTCGTTCTCTGGATGAAGGTTTGAACCCGATTACCGCAACCATTGATGCTCTGATGACCCGCAACTGCGTCACCATCCGCGCAGATATTCTCGCCGCAGAAGCACTCAAGGTTATGGAAGATCACAAGATCAATGGCCTGATCTGCGTGGACGAACACAAGCGCCCTGTCGGCGCCATCAATATGCATGACCTGCTCAAAGCCGGCGTGCTGTAAACAATTATTCTATGGACGGGATGAACAGTCATTTGTTACCACCCAGCTTAACTCTTG
This sequence comes from Parendozoicomonas haliclonae, assembly GCF_900174585.1. GTDB lineage: Bacteria > Pseudomonadota > Gammaproteobacteria > Pseudomonadales > Endozoicomonadaceae > Sansalvadorimonas > Sansalvadorimonas haliclonae. Next base: position 49,697 of record NZ_FWPT01000002.1, read on the forward strand.
CCTGTGCACGGATGCCTAACGTCCGTGCACAACGGGAGGTCTGAAACATGCGTCAGTTACTGTATATTTTCCTGGTGCTGGGCTTTGTTGGCCTGATTGGTTATTGGTCCTATTCAACCGATAACCCGACCAGCATGCCAAGAGCAGCCCAAGAGGATAAAGAACCGGACTTTTTTATTCGGGATGCCTTTATCACCGAGTATGATGTGAATGGCGCACTGGCATCGACTCTTGAGTCCGATGAGATCAGCCATTTCCCTCATAATGACACAACTCTGCTGAAGCAACCGGATCTGTGGACCTTTGAAGAAGATCGCCAACCCTGGCACACCACTGCAGACAACGGACGGATACTCCCCGACGGGGAAACCGTTGAACTGATTGATAATGTGGTCATGATTCAACAGGATGGTAATGGTCAGTCCGAACAACGGGTAGACACTGATTTTCTCACTGTTTACTCTGGCGAAGATTATGCCGACACTGACGCCCCTGTACGTATAACAAATGAGCCGGGCGTAACCACGGCCGTCGGCATGCGAGCCTTTTATAAAAGGGACTTTATCCAGCTCAAATCCAAGGTTAATAGTATTTATGAAAACAAGTAACGCCCTGTCTTTTTCTGGATTTGTTAGAACATGCATGGTTGCAGGCCTGAGCCTGACAGCCGTATTGATGAGTGGCTTTGCTGCAGCACTGCCTTCGGATCGCGAACAGCCGATCCACATTACGTCCAATGATGCGGATGCTGACAATGCCAAGGGCATTGTGATTTATCGTGGCGATGTGGTTGTCACCCAGGGTACAACCAAAATGACCGGTGACGTTGTCACCCTGATCTACTCTGCCGACCGCAAGCTGAAGCAGATGATCGCCAAGGGTAACAACAAGGAAAGAGCGTTCTACCAGGAAGAGCTGGAAGGCGACAAAGGCATTGTAAAAGCCTGGGGCGAAACCATTGATTACAGCATGCAGACCGATACTGTTGAACTGATCAAACAGGCTCGCCTGATTCAGAATGGTGACACCTTTACCGGCGACCGGATTGAGTACAACCAGCTCACGGAAATCATCAATGCCCAGAGCGATCGTAACAAGCCTGGCGGCAATCGTGTTCAAATGATCATTCAGCCAGATCAGACCAAATAAGATACAAACAGGACTATCCTCACCACTGCGATAGCGAAAGGGTGAGGATATGTCATGATTACCGGTTAAGTTCAGTTCAAGACATCAGCCACATGGCCATACTTCAAGCACAGAACCTCAAAAAAACTTACAGCGGACGTCAGGTGGTTCGTGATGTGTCTGTATCCATAGAAAGTGGACAGATTGTCGGCCTGCTGGGTCCGAATGGCGCGGGCAAGACCACCTGTTTCTATATGATTGTCGGCCTGGTACAGACCGAAGGTGGCAAGATCACCATTGATAATCAGGCAATCACTCATTTGCCTATGCACGGTCGCGCTCGTGCCGGTATTGGTTATCTACCTCAGGAAGCCTCCATTTTCCGCAAGCTCACCGTAGCCGATAACATTATGGCCATCCTTGAGACCCGCAAAGGTTTGAGCAAGGCTGAGCGCAAACAACAAATGGAGCAGTTGCTGGATGAGTTTCATATTCAACACATCCGCAACAGCCTTGGCATGAGTCTGTCGGGCGGCGAGCGTCGCCGGGTAGAGATTGCCCGTGCACTGGCGACCAACCCGTCGTTCATTCTGCTGGATGAACCGTTTGCCGGCGTTGATCCAATCTCCGTCACCGACATCAAAGAGATTGTGACGCACCTGAAGAATCGTGGCATCGGTGTTCTGATCACCGACCACAATGTGCGGGAAACCCTCGATATTTGCGAACATGCCTATATCGTTTCCGAAGGTCAGATTATTGCTTCCGGCAACAGCGAAACCGTACTGGCTAACCAGAAGGTTCGCGATGTTTATCTGGGTGAAAACTTCCGAATCTAAAGCCTCAATTCTCGGCAGGCATGGAATGTGCCAACGTTGATGCCTGCCGCTTCCTGTTGCCACCCGTTACAGTTACACTAGGCGGGCATTCAGGAAAACCGGACATTCCTGCGTGCTTTAATCATCCCAATGACTGGGACAGAATACGATTCAGGGACGTCATAACAGCCATGAGCGGTAGGGGCCGGAACGCTATGAAATATTTCAGGCCTTGTCGTGGTCACGAATTGCTGGTGCGGTATAAGGCTGGATACTCGATCCCATGAAGCCATCACTGGAATTAAGAATCGGTCAGCAGCTGACCATGACACCTCAGCTGCAACAGGCCATCAAACTCCTGCAACTCTCAACGCTGGATCTTCAACAGGAAATTCAGCTGGCACTCGACAGCAATCCCATGCTGGAGCAGGAAGAGCAGAATCAGGAGAACGAAGCCTCTCTCGATGAGCTGGCCAGTACCGGCCTGACTGACTTCACCGAAGTCAGCAAGGACGAGAAGCCTGATGAAACCCGTGAAACCCAGGATGACTGGAACGAGTCCATTCCTTCCGATCTGGCGATAGACAGCGGCTGGGAAGATGTTTACCAAACTTCTGCTTCCAGTCAGTCATCCGGCTCTGGCGATACCCTCAGCGATGACTTCACCACCCGAACCAGTCCATCAGAAACCATCCAGGATCATCTTGAGTGGCAACTTAATCTGACACCTATGTCAGACACCGATCGCATTATCGCCCTCTCCATTATTGAAGCTGTTGATGATAACGGCTATCTCACTACCAGCCTCGAAGAGATCCATGAAGGCCTTGATCCTGATCTTGAGGTCGAGATGGATGAGGTGGAGATGGTTCTGCATCGGGTGCAAAATTTTGATCCTGTCGGTGTTGCCTGCAGAGACCTTCGAGAATGTCTTCTGCTGCAGCTGCGTCAGCTGCCCGAAAAGACGGATGATGTCGTTAATGCCTACCGCATAATCGACCGCTACATTGAACTGCTTGGCACCCGTGACTACGCCACACTGATGCGCAGAACCCGACTGAAAGAAGATCAGCTGCGGGATGCTCTGCACATCATTCAATCACTGACACCACACCCAGGCTCCGCGCTGCAAAGTACAGAAGCCGAATATGTGATCCCGGATGTGGTGGTGCGCAAGAAGAAAGGCCGCTGGACCGTTGAACTCAATCCAGAGACCGCTCCCAAGCTGCGCATCAATGATGGCTATGCTTCGCTGATACGCCGGGCTGATTCCAGCGCCGACAACACCTATCTGAAAAACCATCTGCAGGAAGCTCGCTGGTTTATTAAAAGCCTGCAAAGCCGGAACGAAACCCTGCTGAAAGTCGCTACCAAAATTGTTGAGCACCAGCGCGGTTTCTTTGACTACGGCGAAGAGGCCATGAAACCTTTGGTGCTCCACGATATCGCCGAACTGGTGGATATGCATGAATCAACCATTTCCCGGGTCACCACCCAGAAATTTATGCATACGCCCCGGGGTATCTTTGAGCTCAAGTATTTCTTCTCCAGCCATGTCAGCACCAGCTCTGGCGGCGAGTGCTCTTCTACCGCCATCCGTGCGCTGATTAAAAAACTGGTGGCTGCAGAAAACCCTCGCAAGCCGCTGAGCGACAGCAAAATTGCTACTCTATTAGGGGAGCAGGGTATTGAGGTCGCCCGTCGTACCATCGCCAAATATCGCGAATCCCTTGCTATCCCGCCGTCCAACGAGCGCAAACGCCTGGTCTGATACCCCCTCAGCCAGCCTGAAGAGCAGCCCCTCCGGGCTGCCTACTACAGGCTACAAGGCACGCTTGTTTCAAGAAACCCACCTCCCCAATGCCTTGCGATGAAAAGCCGAGACGAGCCGTATTTCTGGTGATAGAATCAAGGTGTCAGCCCGGTACGGAATTTCCGGTGCTGCTCAACCTGACATCAGGAGAGGAATGCATGCAAGTTAACATCAGTGGTCACCATATCGACGTCACCGAAGCTCTGCGTGATTACGTATCCAAGAAGCTCGGTAAGCTGACTTCACACTATGATGGCATTACCAGCATTCAAGTCACTCTGAGCGTTGAAAAACCGCGACAAATGGCTGAAGCCATACTTCATGTCCGCAACGCTGACATTGCAGCTTCAGCAGAAGACGAAGACATGTATGCAGCCATCGATCAGCTTCATCACAAGCTGGACAGGCAACTCCTGAAGTATAAGGAAAAGAATATTGACCGCCTGCAGGGGGCTTCCAACTAACCCCCGGTTTTCAACTTCATGAGCCTACGGAATATCCTTGCTCCCGGACACGCCATTTATGGCGTGCCCGGCTCCAGCAAGAAGCGCACTCTCGAATATATCGCCAACTTTATCAGTCAGGAACAGCCCGGCCTCGATGCCAAGGAACTGTTCCATCAGCTAGTTACCCGGGAAAAACTGGGGAGCACTGGACTTGGTAATGGCTTCGCCCTGCCCCACTGTCGGGTCGCAGGCTGCGATCGCCCGGAAGCTCTGTTTCTGAGGTTGGCGGAACCCATCGACTACGATGCCATTGACCGCAAGCCGGTCGATCTGGTTTTTGCTCTGGTTGTTCCCGAGGAAGAAACCGAAAAGCATCTGGAATTTCTTCGCATGATCGCAGAGCAGTTCAGTAATGAGGCGCTTTGTGAAGAGCTGCGCGCCGCCAGGGACAGCGAAAGCCTCTATCGGCTGTTGACCGACAAGGTTTCAACCTGACAAATTTCGTAAAGATTGAATAAATCACACACAAGAGCCTGCCCATGCAGGCTCTTTTTTTCTATGCTTGGCAAAGTGTATTTACAAAAGGCATGGATAGGGTCTGTTGATCCTGGTACGCGCATGCTCTTATGACTGGCAGGAAAGGCCAAGCAATGTCTAAGTCAAACAAGTCGAATATAATCAGGCTCGTTATTATCAGCGGTCGCTCGGGCTCCGGAAAGAGCTCAGCCCTTGCCGCTCTTGAGGATCAGGGTTTCTATTGCATTGATAACCTGCCCGCCACTCTGCTGACCGACCTGATCTCTCGCTTTACCGACAATGACGGTCGAGCCCTTGCTGTCAGCATTGATGCCCGGAACACCTCCGGGGAGCTGGCCAGCTTTTCCGAAATCCATCGCCAGCTGAAAAATGATGAACGCCTGATCTGCGATGTCATCTTTCTGGATGCCGACCATGAAACCCTGCTCAAGCGCTTCAGTGCCACTCGCCGCCGTCATCCTTTAAGCGATGGTCAATCCTCACTGGATGAAGCGATTCATAAAGAAGCCGAAGTGCTGGGTACTATTTCCGACAGTGCTGATATGCGCGTCGATACCAGCCGCCTGTCTCTCCATGAGCTGCGCAGCCTGATTCGCCAGCGTGTGGCCGGCAAGGAAAAGCATGAACTGGCTCTGCAGTTTGAATCCTTTGGTTTCAAGAAAGGTGTGCCTATTGATGCCGACTTTGTCTTTGACGTTCGCTGCCTGCCCAACCCTTACTGGAATGAAGAGCTGAGAGTGTTTACCGGACGGGATCAGCCGGTGATTGATTTTCTCTCTGCCCACGATTCAGTGAAACGCATGCAGGAAGATATCAGCGAGTTTATCAGCCGCTGGCTACCAGTTTTTGAAGAAGGCAACCGCAGCTATCTTACCGTGGCTATCGGTTGCACCGGCGGCCAGCATCGCTCAGTGTTTGTCAGTGAGGCTGTAGCACGCTCCTTTGCCAACCATGCTTCATCCGTACAGGTTCGCCATCGGGAGCTGGGAGAGAGCTTCACCGTTGCACAACAAACAGAGACTCAGTAACAGGATCAAGAATGGCGGTTATCCAGGAACAGATTGAAATCATCAACAAACTGGGTCTCCATGCCCGGGCCGCAGCTAAATTTGTGGGTGTGGCTACCGGCTTTAAAAGCCAGATACGACTTGGTCGCCCTGAGAAGATGGTCGATGGCAAAAGCATCATGTCAGTTATGATGCTGGCGGCCAGCAAAGGCTCAACCCTGGCACTGGAAGTCGAAGGTGATGATGCCGATCAGGCCCGGGAAGCTATCGTGGCCCTGGTTAACAACCGCTTCGACGAAGACGAATAGCACTGACTATGCCGCAGCAGCAATCCCTGGCTCTCTCTGACGATCAGCTGGAAGCCATCAACCGGGCGATAGAGAAAAATATGCCGGAGTATATCCAGCATATGCTCACCAGCCTGTCTGCTGCGGATATTGCCCACCTGCTGGAATCTTCACCTCCCCGTCAACGCAGCCTGATCTGGAAACTCGTCCCGATTGAAGATGAAGGAGATGTCCTGAATGAACTTGGCGAAGAGGTTCGCCAGTTCTTTACCGATCAGATGAATGTTGCCGAGCTGATCAGCATTCTTGAAGATCAGGATATCGACGACACGGTTGATATCCTGCAGAACCTGCCTCAAAAGATTACCCGCCAGGTTCTCGACTCCATGAGTCAGCAGAACCGCCACCGGGTCGAGGAAGTTCTCGCCTATCCGGAGAACACCGCTGGCGGTTTGATGAACACGGACACACTCACAGTCCGTGGCGATATTACTGTTGATGTAGCCCTGCGCTATATCCGTCTGCATGAGAGCTTGCCGGAACCTTTTGACCAACTGCTGATTGTTGATCGCAAAGATCACTTAAGCGGCACAGTCTCAATCCGCAGACTGCTGACATCTCCTACCTCCAGCCTGCTTAGCGAGCTGATGGAGGAAACCGTTCACTCCATACCGGTCACTATGGAAGATTCCCAGATCGCCCAGATCTTTGAACGGGAGGACTTGATCTCAGCCCCGGTTATCGATGAGCAGGGTCACCTGCTGGGCCGGATCACCGTTGATGATGTGGTTGACGTGATTCGGGAAGAAGCTGAACACTCGGTGATGAGTATGGCGGGTCTGGCCGAGGATGAAGATACCTTTGCCCCCGCCTGGAAAACCTCTCGCCGCCGCGCCGTCTGGCTGGGCGTCAACCTCTGCACAGCCTTTATCTCTGCGTCGGTCATTGGCCTGTTTCAGGAAACCATCGACCGGGTTGTTGCTCTTGCCGTATTGATGCCGATTGTCGCCAGCATGGGTGGCGTAGCTGGGAGTCAGACTCTGACCTTGATTATCCGTGCCATTGCTCTTGGGCAGATTGGTAAATCCAATATTTCCTGGCTTTTGTCCCGAGAGTTTCTGGTTGGTCTGTTCAATGGTCTGCTCTGGGCGACGGTTGTTGCCCTGGCTGCCATGTACTGGTTTGATGACACTGTGATTGCCGTGGTTATTGCCCTGGCACTGGTTATCAACCTGATTGTGGCCGTTCTGGCTGGAGCCATGCTGCCTATCGCCCTGAAAGCTTTAAAAATTGACCCGGCTCTTGCCGGGTCTGTTGCCCTCACCACCATTACCGATGTAGTTGGGTTTCTTTCCTTCCTGGGGCTCGCAACCCTGTTTTACGGCTGATAACTAAGATTTTGGCATCAGCGACAAATGCCGGGAATGCATCCAGCCTTCCGGATTTTTTGCCGTATAATTTTTAACTGTTGATTGCACCCAATGGGTTTGCTTAGGGTGTGCAAGAGGAACAATCGTATTCCGTTTCAACAGACTATGATGAAGTCTTTCATACTCGCTGGAATCACCAGTGGCTACGCTAGCCGTCAAAGCAGCATCATAGCCGTCTTGTATTGTGGCAGAGCCTACGGATACGGATGAAGAAAAGGGAGAGAGCCTCTTGCTTCCCAGTAACAGAAAAGCAGGCGGTTTATTGTAGGCACCAATCCAACCACCGAGAGCCAGCTGATACTCTCCTTTTTGGACTCGCTCGTTATAGTCTTGCCACTCCAAACCCTCAGCAGCCACCTCTAATCCAGGCAAGCGTTTCCACTGCTGCACAACCGCTTTTTTCCAGTTGCTTTGTTCTTGCCGCTTTACTTCCAAGAGCGATAATCGCAATGGTTTGGTTGTGCTATAACCAGCCCGCCCCCAGGCTTCCTGTGCTTTTTTATCACGCTCATACTGCGACTCTTCAGTGAGTTCAGCAAAGGACTCTGCCCCATCCGTCCAGGGGGGAATCAAACCTTTAGCCACTTCCTCAGGCTCACCAAAAGGAGGTAATGCTTCCTTTTGAATTATCAGCGCGAGTGCCTGCCGTACATCATCACTTAACTCCGGCTTCTGACCATTTATAAGAACATAGGTTGTCGTTAACGCTTTACTGCGCTGCACTACAGAGTGTTCAGGTGGCAAAATATTCTTCAAGGCTTCTGGTAGTGCAGTAGTCACATGCAACTCACCCGAATAAAAATCCTTCAATTGCTGCTGAACCGAATCATAATGTTTCCACACAAGCTGCATAGGTGCCTCTGGCAATGGCAAATGATAATTATTGTTTTTCATCATCATCCATTGGTCCGCTCCCTGCCCGGTTAACGTATAGGGACCATTACTCACCGCAACTCCTGGAGTTTCTGCCCACTGTTCATCATGCCTTTCTACGATATGCCACGGCACCGGCAGAAAGGCTGGAAAGGTCAGCAGCGATGGAAGGAAACTACAGGGGCGTTCAAGGGCAATGACCAGTGTATCGTCATTCTGACTTTCAACCCCAAGTTCACTGAGAGCAAGCTTGCCATCAATCACATCCTGACTGTTCTTGACCGTTGCCTGTGTGAGATAAAAACTGTAATGGCTTTGTGTGACGGGATCCGCAAGCCGCCGAAAGCTGTATTCAAAATCATTAGCGGTCAGGGGTTCACCATCAGACCATTTCAGACCCGAACGCATCTTAAAGGTCCAGGTTAAACCATCATCGGAGACTGACCAGCTTTCAGCCATTCCAGGAACAGGCTTACCCTCTTCATCCTGAACTGTAAGGCCCTCATAGAGATCTTTATGAAGCAAGGCCTCGATATTGCTCTGAAATTTATGGGGATCCAGAGAAACCGGCTTGCCCGGCAGAGCGCGGTACAGAATGCCATTCCCAGCAACGGCAAAAAAGGAGAGGGTAAGGGTGCAAAGCCCCCAAAGGAGAGGAAGTAAACGTATGAATTTTGAAAACTGCACTGAACACCTCCTCAAAAGAAGGTGCCCAGTGTAGACGGTCAGTATGATCACACACTGATCATCCTACTCACCGCAGCAGCCTACACAAGCAAGACGGCTATTTGGGCTGCAAAGAGAGTCGTGCGGAATGCACCCAGCCTTCCGGATTTTTAGTCACAAACCCCTGTATTGCAGGCTGTACCAGATGAACATTACTAGGATGCGCCAGCGGCACCAAGGTATCACGCAACAGTAACCGCTCCTGCAGATCTTTATAAAACCTTGTGCCACCTCGCCACATCGACTCTACAAATTCGTCATAATAGCCATCATCAATACCTATCAAGGCCCTGGGGCTAAGTCTTCTGCTTCCCAATACCAGAAATGCAGATGGATCATTGTAAGCAGCAATCCAACTACCAAAGGCCAGCTGGTAATCGCCTTCATTCATTCTCCGAATATAATCCTGCATTTCGACCTTCTCGATACTGACATTCACTCCCGGCAGACGAGCCCACTGAACCAGAACAGAATCCTTCCACTGGCTTTCGGAGCGAGTTGACAACAGCTTCAGCTCAATCGGCTTATCCTCGCAGACACCGGCTGCCTTCAACGCATTTAGGGCAAGTTGATCACGCTGATACTGAGGAAGTTTCTCTACTTCATTATTCGCATCCATTCCCTCCGTCCAGGGTGGGATCAATTCCCATGCAACATCGCCCGCAGCCCCAAATGGAAATATGGCATTACGATCAAGAGCCAGAGACAACGCCCTCCGGACATCAGGACTTAATTCTTTATCTTCTCCGTTCAACAAAAGGTAATAAGTTGATAATGTTCGGCTGGACTGAACCTGCCGGGCGTCATCAGCCATAAATAATGCTCTAACATGATCTGGCAATGCTGAACTGATATGCAGATTGCCCATATAGAATTGCTCCACCTGTTCGGTTATAGACTCATATTCCTTCCAGATGATTTGCTCACTCTTTACGGCTGCAGCATCACGGTAATTTGGATTCTTCTGCAATAACCACTCACCACCCTCTTTCCCCTCCAACGTATAGGGCCCATTGCTAACTGCCACTCCTACCGTCTCGGCCCAAACCTCTCCCCGCTGACTCTCTGTAGTGGAAATAATATGCTCCGGAACCGGGAGAAAGGCAGGGAAGGTTAATAGCGCTGGAAGCCAGTGAGCTGGATGATCAAGAGTGATGACTAGGGTCTTATCATCTGCCGCGTTCACTCCAAGATGGGAGACATCCAAATCTCCTTTCGAGATGGCTTGACTGTTATGAAGACCAGCAATGTCCAGATAGAAACGATGGGGACTTTTGATAGCCGGATTGGCCAATCGTTGGAAGCTGTAGTAAAAGTCACTCGCTGTTATCGGCTTACCATCGGACCAGACAACATCATCTCGCATGTGAAAGGTCCAGATTCGCCCATCTTCAGAGACCTCCCAACTTTTCGCCATACCGGGTACCGGATTACCGAACTCGTCCTGAACGGTCAGCCCTTCATACAGATCTTTATCAATTAGCGCTTCAGCGTTGCTCTGAAACTTATGAGGATCAAGTGAGACAGGTTTTCCCGGCAAGGCTCGAACAACCGGATCACCGCCGGCCAGAGCTGCATATGCGGTTATTAAACAGACAAGAAAACCGAGGACCTTGAATCCAGACTGATATTTCACTGTTTACCTCCACGAAGGGGCGCACAGTGTAGACCGTCTTTTTTCTCTGAAACAAAAAAGGAGGCCGAAGCCTCCTCTGATTTTCTGGATGAATTGATGGAGTTACTCGCCAGCCACCATCAAGCCATCAATCAGCAGTGAACCACTCTGGATATTACCCCGGCGATCAACATCATTGCCGACCGCACGCAGATTCATAAACATGTCTTTCAGATTACCGGCAATGGTAATTTCAGATACCGGATACTGAATCTCGCCATTTTCCACCCAGAAGCCGCCGGCACCACGGGAGTAATCACCCGTCACCATATTAATGCCCTGACCAATCAGGCTGGTGACCAGCAGACCGGTTCCCATATCTTTGACCAGCTCCTCCAGATCACCGGCATTGCTGTCCAGGAACAGGTTATGGGCACCGCCGGAGTTGGCCGTACTCACCATACCCAACTTGCGGGCGGAGTAGGTGCTAAGCAGATAGCTCTCCAGCACACCATCAACAATAAAGGACTGATCACGGGTCTGCAGGCCGTCACCATCAAATGCCACAGAGCCCATACCGCCTTTCAGCTGCGGGCGTTCATAAATATTTACCCAGTCCGGGAAAATTTTCTGACCTTTGTGATCCAGCAGAAAGGTCGCTTCACGGTAGAGCGCCCCACCGCTTATTGCGCCCATCAGGTGGCCTACAAAGCCCCCTGCCAGCTCAGCGGAGAAAATAACAGGCACGGTAGCGGTAGACACCTTACGGCTGCCCAGACGCTTTATAGTGCGATCTGCAGCCTTGCGACCAACGTCCGCCATAGCCTCAAGCATATTGGCGTTGCGGGCTACTGTGTACCAGTAGTCCCGCTGCATCTCATCGCCCTTCTGGCCAATCACCACGCAGCTGACACTCTGGCGGCTGGAGCGATGGGGGCCAATAAAGCCGTGACTGTTACCGTAAACACGACAGCCCTGGTGAGTATTAACAGTCGCACCATCGGAATTGGTAATCAGTGGGCTGAAGCTGCGAGCCGCCTCTTCACACTCTTTGGCGCGCTCGATGGCTTCTTCTGCGGAGATACCCCAGGGATGATAGAGATCCAGGTCCGGGAACTCTGTGGCCATCTGGTCGGCATCCGCCAGACCGGCGCAAGGATCTTCACTGGTGTAACGGGCAATATCACAGGCTGCGCGAACGGTATCGCGGATGGCTTCCGGGGTCGCATCGCTGGTACTGGCCGAGCCTTTACGCTGACCAAAGTAGACCGTGATGCCGAAACCCTGATCCTTGTTGAACTCGACAGTATCGACCTCCCCCATGCGCACGGTGGCAGACAGGCCGGCATCCGCGCTGGCCCCGACCTCGCAGGCGGTAGCGCCCTGACGGCGGGCTTCATCGATAATGTCAGAGACCAGGTTGGTGAGCCGCTGCTCCTCCATCACCGGATCGATTACGGGCTGAACCTGTGTGGCCATTACAACTCCCTATCCTAAAGACTTGTGCTTTTCATTCTACCGTCGGGCTTTTCCGCGAGTAAACCACGGCCTACAATACCAGCCAGACTTCATATTTTATTGTTACCCTAGAATGCGCAAGAACCAAGAACCTTTCATTGATGAAGAGCAGGATGACGAGATCATTCTGATCAGCAAATCCTCCCTTAAGCGTGACGCTCAGGAAATCAAAGCCCTGGGTGAGCAGCTGGCCAACCTATCCCCGGCCCAGCTGGAAAAATTTCCGCTGGAAGGCCGGATCATCGATGCGCTGCGCGATATTCGCCGGATTACCAGTTTTAATGCCCGTAAGCGTCAGTTTGGCTTTATCGGCAAGCTGATGATGGATCAGGATATTGATGCCATCCGCCACCAATTGGCAATGATGGACCCAAGCAGCGAAGAATATACCCGTCACTTCTACCAGCTGGAGCGCTGGCGTGACCGTATGCTGGGTGAAGAGAGCAACGCGGCCGTGACCGAGTTCCTTGAAGCACATCCGGCTACCGATGTACAAAAACTGCGTCAGATGATTCGTAATACTCTGAAAGAAAAGAACGAAGAGAAACGTTCCAGCCTGAATAAAAAGCTATTCCGTTACCTGCGTGAGATGACGGAAGAATAAGCCTTTCCCTGCTGCTTCATTACCAGTATCTAATCGGCAGCAAGAGAAAGCGCATCTGGTCCCACCAGAGTAATCGCCGCCAGTTCCGTCTCGACCAGTGTTCCTGCAGGCCTCTGCAGGATCACTTTTTCAGGCAGATTATTCTTGCAGCTTCGGTGAACACCGCATACCAGGCAACCATCCTCAAGCCTTCCCTCCGGGGTAATCCAGCCTACCAAAATCCCTGATCGGATGTAGCGTTCAAGATACTTATCATGGGTAATAGTAACCCCGGTAGGAATAGTGCGAAGCAAGGAGGGAAAATCATCCCAAATGGTATTTCCTGAGGCCGGATGTTCCAGAAACAGATAGCTGATAAGACTATCCGCTACCGAATTACCCGGACGTTTCAATGCCACGCGACAAGTGGGATCTTCAGCATCTGGATGTTGAACACGGTCGACAATCACAATCTCATCAATTGTGACATCCTCACGCCGCTTAAGATAAAACAAGGCATCACCCGGCTTCACTTTCCGGAGGATAAGATCACTCTGACGCTCCCGGTCATGATAAAGCCCTTGCAGCTCCAGCATGTTAATTTGGCTGCGGTCATCTCTTAATAATCTGGGGATCTCATCAACATATCTCCCCCAGCAATGTCCTTCTCTTTTGTGTATCTTGAGTTCAACCGGGATTGGCTCCAAATCATCGGGAGCAGGTCTCTTCTTTAGCAGCTTATCAAATACATTCATTTCCGAGGGGCTCACACAGCAATGTTCTCGCATGAGCATTCCCTATTGCTCATCATAAAAACACAACAATAGGGTAAGAGAGGCTGACAGCTGGCCCATAAAGCAGAAAAGGCGCCGAAGCGCCTTTTCCCTGTATCAGCATGCGTTTATACGCTGGTGCCGCCTACGGTGATTTCATCAATCTTCAGGGTTGGCTGACCGACACCCACCGGTACTGACTGCCCCTCCTTACCGCAGACACCGACACCGGTATCCAGCTCCAGATCATTACCCACCATGGAGACCTTGTTCATCACATCCGGGCCATTGCCAATCAGGGTTGCTCCCTTCACTGGAGCGCCGAGCTTGCCATCCTCAATCAGGTAAGCCTCACTGGTGGAGAACACAAACTTGCCCGAGGTAATATCCACCTGACCGCCACCCATATTGGCGACATAAATACCTTTCTTCACGGAAGCGATAATTTCTTCCGGAGCACTTTGCCCGGCCAGCATATAGGTGTTGGTCATCCGCGGCATCGGCAGATGGGCATAGGATTCACGGCGGCCATTGCCAGTAGATTGCACGCCCATCAGGCGGGCGTTCATCTTGTCCTGCATATAGCCCTTGAGAATACCGTTCTCGATCAGCACCGTGTTATTGGTCGGCACACCTTCGTCGTCCACATTCAGGGAACCTCGACGGCCGGCAATCGTGCCATCATCGACAATTGTGCACAGTGGTGAGGCGACACGCTCACCAATCCGTCCGGAGTACATGGAGCTGCCTTTGCGGTTAAAGTCGCCTTCCAGACCGTGCCCAACAGCCTCATGCAACAGAACACCATTCCAGCCTGCCCCCAAAACAACCGGCATGGCACCCGCAGGTGCTGCCACCGCATCCAGATTCACACAGGCCTGACGTACGGCTTCGGCTGCATATTTCTTCCAGAGGTTATCCTTGAAGAACATGCTGTAGTCACCACGACCACCGCCGCCAAAGGAGCCGCGCTCTCGACGACCTTTGTCTTCAACGATGACGGAAATATTCAAACGCACCAGAGGACGAATATCCGCATTCAATGTGCCGTCGGCAGCGGCAACCAGTACATACTCATGGACGCCAGCCAGACTAACGCTGACTTGCTTGATACGGCTGTCGATACGGCGAGCTTCCGCATCCATATCCTTCAGCAACTTGACCTTGTCATCACGGGAAAGAGAGTCCAGCGGATTGGCATCACTGTACAGAGCCAGAGGCTGTGGGCGGTTCCAGGCCTGAATCTGATGATTCTGACCGGCACGGGCAATACTGCGGGATGCACCAGCGGCGGCTTCCAGTGCCGGCAGGGCGATATCGTTAGCGTAAGCGAAACCGGTTTTCTCACCACTGATCGCTCGCACACCCACACCACGGTCAGCGTTATAGCTGCCTTCTTTTACGATACCGTCTTCCAGTACCCAGCCTTCATGGCGCACGCTCTGGAAATAAAGATCAGCGGCATCAATCTGATGGCCGAGCATGCCATGGATCACCTGCTCAAGATGGTTCTCATCAAGAGCGGCCGGTGCAAGCAACTGCTGTTTGGCTTGAGACAGGATATCGGTCATCTGGCGTTCCCTGATTAATGTTTCTGTCATGGTATGAAAGGGAGAAGCTGCACGCAATAACAGGGCAGGACAAAAAGAAGGGGCTCACTATGCCCCTTCATCCGTTATCCATATTACGCTCAAGATTTATTCTCTTTTTCCTTGTTAGAGAATAAACGATCCAGTTTGATCTGCGGATCCTGGAAGCTGCCGGAGATTTCATAACGAAGGCTGGCAAACTGCTCCACCTTGCTGCCCAGCAGCTTATCGAACAGATAGGCGGCACCGGCAATATAAGGCTGTCCCAGCAACAGACTGACCACAGTGATGTTCTGGGTCACCGGCAAGGTAACAACCAACCCCATATCCAGAGCCTGCTGTCGGGTATTCAGACGACCACTCAGCTTAAAGTCCGAGGACACACCTTTGACCACTATTGGATCAATAAGTGTGACTTCTCCATTATTAAATCCGGCCTTTCCTTTCACCCGGTCAAACACCATTCCGCCCCGGAAGAGGTCCGAAAAATCGAGGCGCAAACGGCGAGTGATGGAGTCCAGGTTCAAAACCCCAAACAGTCGCAACGCTTCAGTACCGGAAGCCGCCTTGGAATTAAACCGACCATTGGTCAGCTCCAGTCCAACATCACCTTCCAGCGTATTGATGGAAAAGCCTGCAGGAGTGCCGGACCAGGACAGATAGGTCTTGGCCTGGACACGTTTGGCTGACATCAAATCCGGATAGCCCCAGAACTTCAGGGTGTCCTCCAGATTACGGCTGGTCAGCTCGCCGGCCAGCTGGGTGGAATTATCTTTACCGGTTTGCGTCCAGGTCAGATCGCCATTAAAAGCCGCACCGCCCAGAGAGCCACTCAGGTTCTCCAGATTCAAGCCTTTGCTGAACGGGCGCAGGGTAAACTGCACCTGTCCGGCATTCTGTCCTTTGTAGGCCAGCTCCTGCACTGTGACATTCATCGGTGGCAGTTTGGCGGGATTGATATCCGCCAACGGGTCAACGCTTGGTTGGACTTTACTCTTCGGCTTATCAGCCTCTTCAACCGAGTCATCCGCAGAGTGAACCATGTCCTCAGGTAGAGTCAGGCGACTGATCTGTATATCCAGAGGTGTCTGGCTATCCGCTTGACTAAAACTATCCGGGATATCTGCTGTTCCGGTAATATCCGGCGAATCGACCGCAATCAGCCAGCTGGAAGATTTTCTGTCGATATCCACCACCGCATTGGTCAGCAGCTCTTCGCTCCATAACAAACGGCCAACCTTAAAATCCTTAACCTTCAGGTCTGACAGTGATAGGGAGTCCTGACTCTTACCAGCAACTACATTGTGGTTTTGCGAAGAGCTGGAAGTTACTGACGTTGTCGGGAAGTGCTTCTCCCCCCAGAAAACCCAAGGCTCCAATGCCAATTCAGACAGACCGCCAGTGACCAGAATTCCCTTACCCGGCATGGATACTCGACCGGCCCCAGAGTGGATACCGATCCGTTCCAGTCCACCACTCTTACCCAGCTCCATCATGGTATTCAGACGGGAACCTCCGGCACGACTCAGGGTACCTGTTACCAGAACCGGCTGACCTTTCTTTGATTGCACACGGACTTTCAAAGAATCCCTGCCAGCAGGAGACTGCAGGGGAGCCGGCATTGTCGAGCTAATACCTTTCAGACTGGTCAGCACATCAACCTGCACATCATCACTGATAGTGACAACAGCCTTATAAGCCGTTTTACCCTTCAGGTAAGGCGCAAGATCATGCCCCAGCCAGTTGGAGAGCTGAGGTACAGCCATATCTCCGGTAAAACTTAATCGTGTTTCGAGTTTTGCAGCAGACGCAGTTGAGTCAATATTCAGCTTGAAGGCTTCGTCCATCAGGACACCACTCAGGTCTTTGCCGAAAAGACCTTTCGCTGTTGTATAGGCAAACTCACCATCCAGCTTGCTGGCTGTCAGTTTCACCTCGGGTATTGTGAGGCTGTTGTCGTCCAGCCTGATCGCGACACGAATATCTTCTTTCAGCCCCTCTTCCAGAGGGATATGCAGATCCAGCTCGGCTCCCATGGCACCGGTAATCTGCCATTCATCAGCCGCATGATCGATAGCCGTTGCAATCGGCGTCTCTTTCAAAAGTCGCAGGGCATCTGCGCCATTGCTCTGCACGGCACCGGTAATGCCCAGCACTAATGGCTTATCTCCCAACAGATCCGGCACCTGAGCCGTCAGACCGGTCACTTCACTGTTGTAGATTTTACCTTTCTGAGCCGTTACCAGAACCTCATCCTGATCAACAAGCACCGTGCCTTTCATATCCGACACGGCTGGCCATTCCGGACTGTAGGCGATATGAGCTTTATCCAGATCAAAGAACAGCCCCCAGCTCAGATCATTATCAATATCCGGGCCGGTCAGCGGACCGTTAAAGATAAACGCCCCCTGTTCAACATCTCCGCCTTT
Source organism: Parendozoicomonas haliclonae (assembly GCF_900174585.1). GTDB lineage: Bacteria > Pseudomonadota > Gammaproteobacteria > Pseudomonadales > Endozoicomonadaceae > Sansalvadorimonas > Sansalvadorimonas haliclonae. The sequence goes on from NZ_FWPT01000002.1 coordinate 67,269, forward strand.
AATACTGCTGTTGAGCCACTGCGCCAGCTCTGGAGAAACCTTGCCTTTAACCGGCAGATATTTGCCTGCATAGGTGACATTGCCATCCAGAATACCGGCTTCAAGCGCCATCCAGATGCCCTGATCACCATCAAACGGAATATCCAGGCGCAGACGGGTTTCAATATCCCCCTCACCACCGCGCAGGGACAGACCATCCGTACGCAGCTGATAAACGTCATTTTCAATACGCCAGTACAGCTGGCCCTGGGCACGATCAAACACCCAGACATCTTCAAACAGATTATCCAGACCCAGCGTAAAGCCCGGACTATTCAAATCAATCACACCGGCATCGGTGGTCATATGCACTTTGGCATTAATGCGTTCGCCGGATGGCGCACCATACCAGTGATCGACACCCACGCCCTGCAGCTCGGTGATCAATGAGAAGTCGAGAGGTTCCCGCCCCGGCCGCAGTCGCATCACCAGATTTTTCAGGGAGCCTCTTGGTGCCAGTGTCGAAACGACCTTATCGAGAGTTTCTGGTAGTTGATTGGAGGCATCCGCAATCAAAGCCAGCGGTTGCAGATGAACCTTGTCGATTGCCAGCAACCAGTCCTGCTCCGGTTTGTTTTCCAGAGCCAGATACAGGTTGCTTTCAGGATAGGGATAACCGGCAAACTGGAATGCCAATTGTTCCAACCAGATTTGTACCGGCTGACGACGACCAAACTTCATGGTCAGCTGAGTGGAAAGTTGAGTCAGCGGTGGGAAGGTTTGATCCTGAAAGTCCACATCCACCATCTCAGCCTTGAGATTACCACGCAGATCCCAGCCAAACGGTGTATAGGAAAACCAGAACTCGGAACCGGCACGCAGCTGGTTAAGCTGAACGCCTTTACTCTTCATCAGGTCAGCCGGCAACAGTGCCAGCCAGGGTTTGAAATTAAACTCTGGAAGATTAACGTAACCGCTCATCACCACATCCGGCCACTCGTAAGCCATGCCCACTGTGTTCATGGTCAGAGTCATGGGTTTGTCAGTGCCGGTATCAATAACCGCAGAGACTTTACGGCTACCCGGCGGCCCGGCCAGAATCAGCCGATTAATACTCATCGCCTGCTGCAAACCATCCGGCATGGCAAACGCAAAGCGAATATTCCGGAAGTCCACCAGCCTTTGGCGGGCAACCAGATCATAAATAGCGCGAAAATTAGCTCTCTCGGCACTTGGAGAAGGGGCTGGTGCGTCTTTTTCCGGGAAGCCGGTCAGGGCAACGGCGCCTGGTTCACCATTTAGCTGCAGATTGCCACTGCCTACCGAAACACGGCGGAAGACAACCTGTCGATTGAGCAGGGATTCAATAGTGTCGAGTTCCAGCAACAGATCATAAAGCGCCAGACTTTCCTGCTGCGGACTTTCCGGCTGATACACAACCAGACTGTCGACACTGATCGCCGGATTAAAATCTATAAACCGGCCATGAAGTTCACCGAGGGCAACGGGGGCCTGCAGCATATCGCTAAGCTGCAGACGCACATCTTCACGCCAGTCATCAATCATCGGCAGGGCAATACGCCCTGCCGACAAAACCAGCGCAACAATAACTAAACAGGCGACCAGCGAGAGCCAGGTCGCCCGCGAAATATGAAGGGCAATTCGCTTCATTCAGTCTCAGACCAGCACAACATCAAACTGTTCCTGACTGTAGCGGGGCTCAACCTGGAAACGAATGGTTTTGTTCATAACAGATTCCAGCTCCGCGACATTGTCAGACTCTTCATCAAGAAGCTTATCAACCACCTGCTCGGATGCCAGAACCAGATAGCTGTCACTGTCATAGGTGCGGGCTTCGCGCATGATCTCCCGGAAGATTTCATAGCAAACAGTTTCGGCAGTCTTCAGGGTGCCACGCCCCTGACAGGTTGGGCAGGGTTCACACAGGGTGTTTTCCAGAGACTCCCGGGTACGCTTGCGGGTCATCTCCACCAAACCCAGCTCGGAAACACCGGTAATATTGGTTTTGGCATGATCCCGTTCCAGCATCTTCTCCAGAGTACGCAGTACCTGACGCTGATGCTCGGTATCTTCCATATCAATAAAATCGATAATAATAATCCCGCCCAGGTTCCGCAGACGCAGCTGACGGGCGATGGCGTGGGCCGCTTCCAGGTTGGTCTTGAAGATGGTCTCTTCAAGATTACGATGCCCGACAAAGCCGCCGGTATTCACATCAATGGTGGTCATGGCTTCGGTCTGATCGATAATCAGATAGCCACCGGACTTGAGCTCAACCCGGCGGGACATGGCACGGTTGATTTCATCTTCAACACTGAACAGATCAAAAATCGGACGCTCGCCGGAATAGTATTCCACCCGGCCATCCAGATGAGGGACCAGCTTGCGAACAAATTTGGTGACCTTGTTGTAGGTCTCTTCGGAGTCGATACGAATCTTTTCAATATCCGGCTCGACCAGATCTCGCATGGTACGCAGATGCAGCGGCAGGTCTTCATAGATGCAGGACGGCGCTTTGCTGACCTTGCGCTGCTCTTCCACGGTTTCCCACAGGCGATGCAGGAACAGGATATCGGCCAGAATTTCATTCTCACCGATGCCTTCGGCAGCCGTACGCAGAATAAAGCCGCCTTTGTCCTTCAGCTCATCACGCCCCATCAGGCCTTCAACGATCTGACGCAGACGATCCCGCTCTTCCGGGTTTTCAATTCTGAGGGAGATACCCACGTGGGTATTGTGGGGCATAAAGACAAGGTAGCGGGCCGGGATGGAGATATGAGTGGTAAGACGTGCGCCCTTGGTACCAATCGGATCTTTGGTCACCTGTACCACCAGTGCCTGACCTTCATGAACCAGCTCGACGATACCCGGTTCCTGACCATCCGGTTTGCTGGTGCGATCATAGATCTCACTGGCATGGATGAACGCGGCCCGTTCCAGACCGATATCCACAAAGGCGGCCTGCATACCGGGCAGCACCCGGACAACCTTGCCCTTGTAGATATTGCCGACGATGCCCCGGCTACGGTCTCGTTCTACATAGACTTCCTGCAGAACACCGTTTTCCACAACTGCCACACGGGATTCCATGGGCGTTATGTTCATCAGTATTTCTTCGCTCATCCCTAATTCCCCCGACCTCTAACCGGATGCATCCTTTCCGTGAATCCGATCATTCAATTGCTAAACAGCTATGCACGGAAACTGGCCGGCTTGAAAAATAAAATATTCGGCCACTTCCGCAGTAAACTTTCACAATGTCTCTGTCTGCCAGCAGGCAACACCAAATTCTGCAGCCAGAGTCGCAGTCTCATAAACAGGCAGTCCAACCACATTGGAATAACTGCCTTCAATTCGTTCTACCAGTACGCCACCAAAGCCCTGAATGCCATAAGCACCAGCCTTGTCCATCGGTTCGCCCGTGGCCACATAACGCTCCGCATCCGCCCGGCGGAAGCTGGCAAAGCAGACTCTGGTCGCGACAACCCGGGACTCCAGCCGGTCACCCAAAGCCATCGCAATACCTGTGTATACAGTATGTTCCCGTCCACTCAGGTGCATCAGCATATCAACAGCCTCTGCAGGCGTTTCCGGTTTACCCAGAATATGGGTACCTTCAGCGACTGTCGTATCCGCGGCTAATACCGGTGCCGACTGTGCGGCTTCCCCTTGAGATGCCACACCTGCGCGGGCCTTGTCCCGGGCCAGACGCTCCACATAATCCGCCGCAGCCTCGTCCTCCAGAACCGATTCATCGACTTCAATATCGATCAGACGAAAAGGAATACCAGCCTGCTGCAGAAGTTCTCTGCGGCGTGGGGAACGGGAGGCAAGATAGAGATACTGCATATCAGATTACAATAAACCGTCGGCGCAGGCTGTGGAAAAGTGCTGCCAGCCATGGCCAGAGCAAGGCACTGGTGACCGCAGGCAACAAGTACAAGAGTGTAGGATTCAGTCGTCCCGTGGCATTACCAATCCACAAGATAGCCAACTGGTAAAGACCGATAATCACCACCACCATAAAACTCTGCTGCCACCAGGGGTACATTTTCATACGCCGGTGCAGCTGAGTTACAGCCATGGCCATAAACAGCATCGCCATCGCATGCTGCCCAAATACAGTGCCATGGAGGGCATCCATCAGGACACCAATAATCCAGGCAAAAAACAGTCCATAATACTGGGGCAGAGCCAGCATCCAGAAAATCACTACCAGCGGCACCCACGCAGGACGCCCCGGCGCAATCACATCCGGTAATGGCAGAATGCTGAGTACGGCGGCAAAAAATGTGGTCAGCCAGACCAGCCAGTGGGCGTGTCCATGCTTCATGGCGTTTTCTCCTCTGGCTTGGTTTCAGTTGCTGCCCCTTCCGATGAAGGCTCGTCTGGTAACGACTGCGCATGCCCGTAGATTTCACGTTCGGAAGTAAACACCAACATAACCAGACGGCTGTAATGCAACTGTGCTGACGGCCGGGCACGAATCGACAGGAAAGGATGGCCAGGATCCTGAACCACCTCAGTTACCTCGGCCACAGGGTAGCCAACCGGGAAGCGGCCGCCCATGCCGGAGGTCACCAGCAGATCACCAACCTTGATATCCGCCGTACCAGGGATATGCAAAAGCTCCAGCTCAGTGCCGGATTCGGTTCCGGAAGCAATGGCACGGAAACCGTTACGGTTCACCTGCACAGGAATACGGCTGGTTTTATCGGTCAGCAGAATAACACGGCTATTCAGAGGCCCGACCTGCGTCACCTGCCCCATCACACCATTGGCATCCAAGAGTGGCTGACCAGGATGAACACCGTCCAGATCACCTTTATTGATCAACACCTGTTTGATGCGAGGGTCCGGATCCACACCGATCAGCTCGGAGATCACCACCTTCTCATCAACCAGACGAGATGAGTTCAGCAACTCACGCAGCCGCACATTCTGTGCGTTCAAAGACGCCATCTTCTGCAGCTTCTGCTCCAGAATCAGGTTACGGGCTTTCAGACGGGCACTTTCTTCCGCCAGTTCAGAGCGGGAGCTCACCATAATCTGCACGGTGCCAGTGAGGCGCGCAGGCAGATCGGCCAGCCAAAGAACCGGAGTAACCGCTACAGAAAGAACACGGCGTGCTTCTTTCAGATAATCAAAGCGGTGATCTAAAAAAATCAGAGTCAGGGACAGTGCAAGTAAGAGGGTGAACCGAGCCCCTATGGCCTGTCCCTTTCGAAATATGGGGTTAATAGGAGTGCTCCTGCAAGCTCCAGTTCAAATCCTTTTTATTTTAAATGGGTTATGGCGGTTACGTGAAGAGGGAATATGCAATCAGGGTTTATGCTTTCGGAAACGTGACGCAATAACCCGGGTCACAATATTGAGTGAAAGCACCAGAATGATCAGCACAGTGGCTGTGGCATAGGCCTGATCCCAGTCACTGATCGAGAACAATTCCTGCGTCAGTTTATACAGATGCACAGTCAGCGTTCGCCCGGAATCAAACACAGAATCGGGAATTCTCGCCACCATACCTGCGGTCAGAAATACCGGAGCCGACTCACCAATAATCCGACCGATACACAAAATAATAGAGCCAACGATACCCGGCAGAGCATTGGGCAGCACCAGATGCCAGATCGTATACACCCTTGAAGCCCCCAAGGCATAGGAGCTGTCACGCCAGGATTGCGGCACACTCAACAGTGATTCTTCCGTGGTCCGGATAATCACCGGCAGAATCAAAATACTCAGAGTCAAAGCACCGGCCAGTATCGAAAAGCCCAGTTTCATCGTGGAAACAAACAGCGTCAGACCAAACAGGCCATAAATAATCGAAGGAATACCGGCAAGACTTTCCGTGGCAAAACGTACCACCTTCACCAGCTTGCTGCCGGGACGGGCAAACTCTGTCAGATAAATCGCAGCCATAATCCCCACAGGGGCAGCAATCCCCAGCGACAAACCCACCATATAAAGAGTACTGACAATCATTGGCCAGATGCCCGAATCGGCATCCGTACGGGCGTAATCGGAGGTCAGAAAGGTCCAGTCGATATGGCTCAAGCCATTACTGATGATATGAAACAGAATCCAGCCCAGCATGCCGACCGTACCCAACGTTGCCAGCACAATCATCGCCAGGGCGAATTTATCCTGAATTTTGCGGCGTAATTTTCGGGACGCAGCGGAGGCCTGAACCTCGCTAACGGCGGCAGCCGCCGGATATTTGCGCGGTCGCTTGGGGCTGGAGGTTAAAACAGATTCCAGACGCATAAATTAACCGCCCCTCTTCCGGTTCACATACAGCATGGCGGCATTGAGAACCATGATAAACACCAGCAACACAACGCCCGTCGCATAGAGCGCACTGCTGTGCAGACCACTGGCATACGCCATTTCCAGCGCGATATTGGCGGTCAGAGTACGGGCAGGCTCCAGCAGACTTTCCGCCAGTGCCGGGGCATTTCCCATCACCATGATAATGGCCATAGTCTCCCCCACTGCACGGGCTACCGAGAGAATCACTGCGGTCATAATTCCGGAACGTGCACCCGGCAGAACCACATGAAAAATGGTGTAAACCTGTGTTGCCCCCATGGCCAGAGAGGCTTCCCTATAACCAGGAGGCACAGCCCGCAGGGACGTTTCTGACAGTGTCACCATGGTCGGCAGAATCATAATGGCCAACACCACGATACCGGCCAGCAAAGTGCTGCCCGAGGGAACATTAAAAATCTGCTCGATAGCAGGAACAATCACGACCAGACCGAAGAAGCCATAAATAACCGAAGGAATACCGGCAAGCAGTTCGATAGCGGTACGCAAAAACAGTGCGAGGCGGCGCGGGGCAATCTCAGCCAGAAAGATTGCCGTCAACAATCCCATGGGTACACCAATAGCAACCGCACCTAGGGAAGCAAACGCTGTACCGGCAATCATTGGCAGGATGCCAAAATAAACCGGTGGCACCCATTCTGTACCGGTCACAAAGTCCAGCAACCCGACCTCTTTAAGCGCTGGAAAACCTTCGGCAAAGATATAAATCGCAATCATGCCGACGGTCAGGGTACTGATCAGGGTGCAGAGCAGGAACAGACCATGAAAAGCCCTGTCCACAACCGCCCGACGACTATTCGGAGATATCATTTAATTACTCTGAACCACTTCAATCCGAAACCGCTGCACGTCTGTGCAGATGAAGCCAAGGCTGTCAGTTTGCCGGAATATATCCTTCTGCGGAAACAATGTTTTGCGCTTCGTCCGATAACAGCCACGTTAAAAAGGCCTCACTATTCTTCGAGGCCTCCTGGCCAGCATGCATCAGCACAAAGGGACGGATAATCTTGTAACTTTTATCCGCAATGGTATCCATGGAAGCTTCAATACCATCGATACTGACCGACTTGAGGGAACCATCCACCGAACCCAGTGAGATATAGCCAATGGCATGGCTATTCTGGGCCACAGTCATTTTGACTGCGCCATTGCCTGGAGCAACCTGGGCCGTGCGGGCGATCGTGGAAACAATATTGCCCCGTTCGTCCTCGGCTTTAAGCCCCATAATATCTTCAAAGGCCACTCGGGTACCGGAGGCGGGATCACGGGTAACCAAAACAATCGGCAGATCTTCCCCGCCAACGTCCTGCCAGTTACTTGCTTCTCCACGATAAATCGCCGCCACCTGCGCAGTAGAAAGCCCGGCAATGGTGTTACTGCTGTTCACCACAACAGCAATGCCATCGTAAGCGAGCACAGAAGTGGTTACGCCGGAAACCAGTTCATCGCCAGCGACCTCTCGCGAAGACATACCGATATGACTGGTACCCTGATTGGCGGCATGAATACCGGCGGAAGAACCTGTGCCCTGCACTTCAACAATCACCTTGGATTGCTTGTGCCAGTGCTCGCCCAGCACTTCCATCAGTTCGGTAACCGAGGTCGATCCGGACACACTGACCGCATCGGCATCTGGTGCGGATGATTCCCCGCAGCCGGAAAGAACGAGGCTTAATGCACCAGCGGCAAGCACTGAGAGCACAGATTTATTCACGGAAGTCCCTCGTTATTTTTATGAAGAGCCTCAACGGGTGTCGAATGAACTTATGTGTATTTATTAACTTCCGAAATGATACCGAAACGTCATTGAATTGAAACAATCACTATTCATTAGAGGCCCGACGATTAAACGCCGGACCGCTCAATGGCTACTGCTGAGCCTCAGCCAGCGCCATGGCCTCGGTGTAGTTATCCGGGTTACATGGAATATTAAAGTCCTCAGACATCGTCCGGCAGGCGGCTACCGCTATGGCATAGTGCGCATCCGCGCTGGGATGAACCGTGTCAGCAAAGAACGGAACATTCCCGGGAGCAATAACGTTTGCCCCACGAATGCCAAAAGTATCCCGGAAGCCCTGATTCTTCTTCAGTTCGGTATTAATAAAGTTATTACCGACAGGGGCACCTTCTGTAGACACCACATCAACCCCTGGTACGGCAATATCCAGGATAGGACGCTCCAGATCCCAGCGAGGGTCCGCCTGCAGCAGCTTGAACATCCTGTCACCATCAATGGTGACCACCTGATAGCCGTTCGCTCCATGAAACTCTTCTCGCAGCAGATTCAAGCGCATCCGCAGGCTGGTGTTATAGCGTTGAATTAAAGAAGAGATCGCCAAGGCTTCAGCCGATTTCCCCTGACTTCGGTCAGGATGAAAACGTGGTGTATCCGAGATATCAGGCAGGAGCACAACAGCAACCCGCTGAGCACCGGCATCAAGAGTCATCCAGATATCCCGCGCCATCTCCTGGGCCACATCATCAGGGTCCGACCATTTATTCAGAAAATCATTGGCACTGTTGAAAAACACCACCAGCGTATCCGATTCAATAATCGGTTCACCAAAGTTTGGTGTACGGCCATGGGCCTGCAGGAAAATATTACGGCGTTCATTCAGATAGGACTGCACCACCAACCCTTCACAGGGTGGAATCATACTGCCCTGAAAGAACAGTGTGGCCCCCGCCATCATGCCCGAGGTGAGATCATCAATAATATGCAGAGCTTCCATCTTGTCCGAGGCACAGAGCGTCCAGCTGCCTGCCATAGCCCGGTTATCCAGAGCCACCTGATGGGAACCAAACGACATCATTCTGTGCAGATATTCCACCCAGACTTTCCCCATCGCACCTGCGGTCCACTTCCCTTGGACGTAGTAATCAGGATTGGGGATTAACGGAATCGCATCCTTAAAGCGACTGGTAATCTCGATCAGCCGATCATCACCAAAATCGAGCACAGCATCGGAAAAGTCACGCTCAATAAAATTGGCGACATAAATCAGTTTCTTTTCCAGAGAGACCAGTAGTTTCCCGGTCACTGTATTGGCCCCTGCACGCGGCACCCACTGATCCAGCCAGATCTGTGCACGCTTGAGCAACGGCAGCACACCTTCATCAATACGATCTTCTGCCCGATCCAGCGCCTGCAGCACACCGGTCACCAGATCACCCAAAAGATTGAGCGCCACAGCCTCAAAGTTACTCAACAACCGACCGAGGTAGCGCCTTTCAAGTCCTTCCTGACGCACCTCTTTGGCCAGCAGATCAAAATTGGCGCGGATATTGGCGATGGTGGACCGGTGGCCGATCAGAGTGTCCAACTCCATGGGCCGACGTACCTGACCATCGGGAAGCGTCACCAGCTCACCTCTTAGGGTGCGTAAAAGATTAAATGTTGAATAGGCAAGATCGGGGGGACGGAAGGAATCTCCATGACTGTCGCTGAGGCTATCGCCAAACATCACAATTTTGGATGGTTGCCAGGGCGGCGCTTCTGCCATCACCGGTGCGCTGATATTACTCTGACCACTTGCAGTGACAGGCACAGCCAAAACAGAACAGATCAAAACCCCACAGGATAAGGTGAACTTCATAGAGACCCCCTTTGATAAGCGTGGGGAGTTTTTAGACAAGAAAAAAGCGCTTAGCCAGTTATGGAGAAATCAGGCTGTGAGACTAGAAGACAGTGGATATTAAAGCGTGGTCGTATGGCGAGGAGAGATTATCAGACACCCGGCGTATTCTTTTGTGTTATTGACCGGGTGCCTATGACAGAAAGGAATAGATCATTAGTGTGTCAGCTGCTCTTCTCTTGCAATAAACGACTGCAGACACTCATCGATCATTTCCATGGTAATTGGCAGTTCCTGACCATCTTCAGTGACAAGAGCCGCACCGAACATTGGATCAAGATTTTCTGTCGCATTGTTTGCTGTTCTGAAGTCCATAAATAACCCCATGATTTCCTATTAACAAACCGTCCCGAGAGAGAGTTAGGCCACAAAGACCATTTCAGGACGCACTTCCAATGTATCCTCAAGCCAACAGAATGAATAGCAGCGTTTTGTAACCAAGCCGGCTGTTTTTGTACACGAAACCGGAGAGCGAGATAAAAAAGGAAACAATCAGGGGAAGACGGGAGTAGCGAAAACAAAGAGGGAAGACAGGCTGCACCGGTATTCGGCACAGCCTGATAAAACAATTATTCGGTGGAGAGCAGATCCATACGATGACGATCCATCATCTCCAGTGCACGGCCACCACCACGGGCCACACAGGTCAGCGGCTCTTCAGCAACGATCACCGGCAGGCCAGTCTCTTCAGACAGCAGCGTATCCAGACCACGCATCAGAGCACCACCACCGGTCAGAACTACACCACGCTCGGCGATATCGGAAGCCAGTTCCGGTGGAGACTGTTCCAGTGCGCTCTTAACAGATTGCACGATAGCGTTCAGGCTGTCCTGCAGCGCTTCCAGCACTTCGTTGCTGTTCAGGGTAAAGCTGCGTGGCACACCTTCGGCCAGATTACGACCACGGACGTCAATTTCACGCACTTCACCCATTGGGTAAGCAATGGCGATTTCCTGCTTGATACGTTCTGCAGTGGATTCACCGATCAGGCTGCCGTAGTTGCGACGCACATAAGTCACGATCGCTTCATCGAAACGGTCACCACCAATGCGTACGGATTCGGAGTAAACGACACCACTCAGGGAAATGATCGCAATCTCAGTCGTACCACCACCGATATCCACGACCATGGAACCGCTGGCTTCTTCAACCGGCAGACCGGCACCGATAGCGGCAGCCATTGGCTCTTCAATCAGATAAACCTCACGGGCACCGGCTCCAAGAACGGATTCACGGATCGCACGACGCTCAACCTTGGTGGACTTGCAAGGCACACACACCAGAACACGAGGGCTTGGCTGAATAAAGCTGTTCTCATGCACCTTGTTGATAAAGTGCTGCAGCATTTTTTCACAGACGTCGAAGTCGGCGATAACGCCGTCTTTCATTGGACGGATCGCAGTAATGCTGCCTGGGGTACGGCCGAGCATACGCTTGGCGTCGGCACCAACCGCCACCACGCTCTTCTGAGTGCCGAGGTTACGGATGGCAACCACAGAAGGTTCGTCCAGTACGATGCCCTTATCACGGACATAAACAAGGGTGTTGGCTGTTCCAAGGTCAATAGACAGGTCTGTGGAAAACAGCCCGCGCAGTTTCTTTAACATAGTGTCCTGTTCTGCCCCACCCGAGGCATTCTCAATGTGTTTTCTCACCCAGCGGGCTGCAACATGGTGCAACCGGCTATGAATTTGTTTTCTGCGATACTCACCAGCTGCCCGGACAAACCGGATAACTGTTCAGGAAGTCATGTCCTGATCCGCAAGCGCCCTGCACGACACCTTAAGAGGTAAAAACGGCAAGGCGGTAAAATCTTCGCTTGTGATCCTTCTATTCCCTAATAATGGAACATCAGGGAAGAGCAAACAAACGGAATCTGTATAACTTGCCAACTTTATCAATCGGCTGCACCCCCGGCAACCCGAACCCCACTCTATGCTGTCATGAATCAACTGCCGGAAAATCCCCTTCTTTTCGTTTTCTGCGGGAAAAGAATCTTGAGATAAGCAAGGCAACCCCCTAAATTAGCCCGAACATCTGTACAATATGCAGAAACACCATGAACACCGCCGAACTGCGCAGGAACAACTTCTTGCCAGCTGGCAGTGACAGATTGATCAATGGAGAGAGAAACATGGCGATCGACCGCTCCACAATCGAGAGCGTCGCTCACCTTGCCCGGCTGTCTATCAGCGAGGATGAGGTCAGACAGACAACCGACAAGATCACCGCCATCATGGGTCTGATCGATGAAATGCAGGCTGTGAATACGGACGGCGTAGAGCCTCTGGCTCACCCGCTGGATGCGACCCAGCGTCTGCGCGTGGATGAAGTGACTGAGCCCAACCAGCGTGAACAGCTGCAGGCCGGCGCACCGGCAACAGAAGACGGTCTGTTCCTGGTACCACGCGTTATTGAATAAAAGCACGTCCGCAGTCGCTGACCGCTCCTGACTACAGCCACAGAATTCCGGAAAGTACCCGTATCATGTCTGACCCGACTTCAACAAAGCCCATTCACCAGCAAAGTCTGGCTGAACTCTCCGGCGCCCTGCAGGCCGGAAAAGTGTCCAGTGTTGAACTGACCCAACACTATCTGGATCGTATCAAGCAGCTGAACAATAAGATCAACTGCTTTATTACCGTGACCGAAGAACAGGCCCTTGAGCAGGCCAAAGCCGCTGATACCGCTATCGCTGCTGGCAATGCGTCTCCGCTCACTGGTATCCCGCTGGCCCACAAAGATCTGTTCTGCACCGAAGGTGTGAAGACCAGCTGTGGCTCCAAGATGCTGGATAACTGGGTCGCACCTTATGAGTCCACCGTCACCGGCAACCTGAAAGCCGCCGGCACCGTGACTCTTGGCAAGCTGAATATGGATGAGTTCGCCATGGGCGGCTCTAACGAAAACAGCTTCTACGGCCCGGTGCGCAACCCGTGGAATAAAGAGATGGTTCCCGGCGGTTCTTCCGGCGGTTCCGCAGCGGCAGTTGCCGCTGGCCTCGCGGTAGCCACAACCGGTACTGATACCGGCGGCTCCATTCGTCAACCAGCCAGCATGTGTGGCATTACCGGCCTGAAGCCAACCTACGGTCGTGTATCCCGCTGGGGCATGGTGGCATTTGCTTCCAGTCTTGATCAGGCTGGCCCGATGGCGCGCACCGCACAGGATGCCGCCATGCTGCTGAATGTGATGGCGGGCTTTGATCCAAAAGATTCCACCTGTATGGATCGTGCGGTACCGGATTACACCGCCACTCTTGATCAGCCTTTAAAAGGCCTGCGTATTGGCCTGCCTAAGGAATACTTTGCAGAAGGTCTGGATGCCAAGGTCGAGCAGGTCATTCGTGACGCTATCGCCGAGTATGAAAAACTGGGCGCAACTGTGAAAGAGATCAGTCTGCCACGCACTCATCACTCTGTTGCCGCTTATTATGTGATTGCACCAGCAGAAGCCTCTGCCAACCTGTCCCGCTTTGATGGCGTACGTTTTGGTTATCGCTGTGAAGACCCGAAAGATCTGGAAGATCTCTACAAACGCAGCCGTGGTGAAGGTTTTGGCAGTGAAGTGAAGAACCGGATTATGGTTGGCGCTTACGCGCTCTCTGCCGGTTATTACGATGCCTACTACGCCAAGGCTCAGAAGATTCGTCGCCTGATTCGTGATGACTTCCTGAAAGCGTTTGAGGAAGTGGATGTGATTATGGGCCCAACCGCGCCAACACCCGCCTTTCCGATTGGTGCCAAGGCCAATGATCCTGTGGCCATGTATCTGGGTGATATCTTCACCATCTCCACCAACCTCGCCGGCCTGCCGGGTATGAGTGTACCTGCCGGTTTTGTGGATGGACTGCCGGTTGGCCTGCAGATTATCGGCCCTCACTTTGAGGAAGCCCGTCTGCTGAATGCCGGTCATCAGTTCCAGCAGGAAACTGACTGGCACCTTCATACGCCTTCCGAAGCTTAAGAGGTAACAAACATGGAATGGGAAGCTGTTATCGGGCTGGAAGTGCATGTCCAGCTGGCGACAAAAACCAAAATTTTCTCCGGCGCTTCTACGGCGTTTGGTGCCGAGCCGAATACTCAGGCCTGTGCGATTGATCTTGGCCTGCCGGGCACTCTGCCGGTGGTGAATGAAGAAGCCATCAATATGGCCATCAAGTTTGGTCTGGGTGTGAATGCCGAGATCAACAAGGTCAACGTATTCGAGCGTAAGAACTACTTCTACCCGGATCTGCCAAAGGGCTACCAGACCACTCAGCTGGACAAGCCTATTGTCGGTGCTGGTACTGTGGATATCGCTCTGGAAGATGGCTCTGTGCATACCGTTCGTATTCACCATGCCCATCTGGAAGAAGATGCCGGCAAAAGCTTGCATGAAGACTTCGCAGGCATGAGTGGTATCGATCTGAACCGTGCCGGTACGCCGCTGATCGAAGTGGTCACCGAGCCTGATATGCGCAATGCCAAACAGGCCGTGGCCTTTGCCCGCAAGCTGCACTCTATCGTGACGACTCTTGGGATCTGTGATGGGGATATGTCTCAGGGTTCCATGCGTTTTGACGTAAACGTGTCCGTACGTCCAAAAGGTCAGGAAAAGCTGGGTACCCGTACAGAGACCAAGAACCTGAACTCATTCCGGTTTATGGAAGCGGCGATCAATAAAGAGATTCAACGCCAGATCGAAGCGATTGAAGATGGCTTTGAGATTATTCAGGAGACCCGCCTCTACAACGGCGATACCGGTGAAGCCCGCTCCATGCGCTCCAAGGAAGAAGCCAACGACTACCGTTACTTCCCTTGCCCGGACCTGCTGCCGGTAGTGATTGACGACAGCCGTCTGGATAAACTTCGCGCGGAAATGCCGGAGATGCCGGAAGTTCGCAAAGCCCGCTTTATCGAAGAACTCGGCCTCAGCAACTATGACGCAGAAATCCTTTCCGGTGAAAAGGCGACAGCGGATTACTTTGAAGCCGCAGCCAAAACCAGTGGTGATGCCAAACTGGCCGCCAACTGGGTATTGGGTGAGCTGGCCAAGACCCTGAACCAGAACGACACCGAGATCAAAGACTCTCCAGTCTCTGCGGAGATGCTGGGTGGCTTGATTGCCCGAATCAAGGACAACACCATCTCCGGAAAGATCGCCAAGCAGGTATTTGATGCGCTCTGGAAAGGTGAAGGTTCAACCGCTGATGAAGTGATTGAGAAGAAAGGCCTGAAGCAGGTTACCGATACCGGCGCGATTGAAGCGATTGTCGATGAAGTGCTGGCAGCCAATCAGGCTCAGGTTGAACAGTACCAGGCGGCAGAAGAAGCCAAGCGCGGCAAGATGATCGGTTTCTTTGTGGGCCAGATTATGAAAGCCTCCAAAGGCAAGGCCAACCCGGGTATGGTCAACCAGCTGCTGAAAAAGAAACTGGGTTAATTAATACCCACAAAACGAAACGCCGGACTCAAATCCGGCGTTTCTTTATTTACGGTGTTTTATTTAAAGCGACGAGCCACCCACATCAACCTGCTGCTTATCAGTCTGCTCCAGTGCTGAGGGTTTATCGGTAATGGTTATACGATGCACTTTATGAGGGCTTTGATAGAGAATCCCCCAGATCGCCTGTGTAGAAAGTTCAATATCGACTTCCAACTGCGCTGACATTACATTCTCGGCATAGTCACAAGCTTCATCACTGAAAGCGGTGAGTTTGACGATATTCGGGACCAGACTTCTGTGCTTCTTGGTTTTCCAATCCTCAACTTCTTCAATCTCACCCGTCTCTTTATTCTTCACCAGCTTGGTTTTGCGGATATGCTCATACTCGATCTTCTCCCGCATGCCGCCATTATGCAGAAAGACTGTGCAGGACTTGCTGCGCACACCATAACGCTGGGTTCCCACAATCACGCCAGACAAAATCGCCTTTGCTCTTGCACGCCCCCGACCAATATCACAGGATTCCAGAAACTCCCGCCCAAATAGCTGACCAGACTCCGTACTATCAAAGTCACTATCGGGATTTTTCAAGGCCAGCAGGATATGGTTCGAGGAAGTAAATTGCGGCTCCACATAGGCGCGCCCGTATTTCAAAATAATAACTTGGCTTGATGGGGTGTCTTCCAGCTTATCAGCAATAGTTGAACGTCGGGTCGAGAGAATCATTCTCTTGGAAGGATACCGGTTACTGCCCGGACGAATCTCGCCCCCAAGGCTGAAGCCGAGATCATCACTGTCGAAAAAGCCCGAAGAGAGTGTACTGCGGGTGCCAATCATATGACCGGTAACATGCCAGGTGAAATCATCGGACTGCACCGGAGTCGGCGGCTCCGGTCGGCACTGGCTGACTTTGGCCTGAGCCAGGTTGACGGTACACAAGGCCATCAGGCCCACGCTTAACCACATTCGCTT
Source organism: Parendozoicomonas haliclonae (assembly GCF_900174585.1). Classification (GTDB taxonomy): domain Bacteria; phylum Pseudomonadota; class Gammaproteobacteria; order Pseudomonadales; family Endozoicomonadaceae; genus Sansalvadorimonas; species Sansalvadorimonas haliclonae. The sequence goes on from NZ_FWPT01000002.1 coordinate 83,633, forward strand.
CATAGTCTGACATCCTTGTCGGTTTTGACTCTATAAAAGCGTAAGCAATAAACCGCATTCATGCCTGAGCATGGTATTCCTGTAAAAGTCTCGCTATCGTGAGCTCAAACAATCAACAATAAATACCAGAGAGACATGACAGTAAGCAGGGTTGTGATCCTTGGCGGTTACGGGAATTTTGGCAAACGCATTGCAGAAAGCCTCTGTAAGCTGAGCAACATTACCCTGCTTCTGGCAGGCCGTAATTCCAGCAAGGCTGAACAACTGTGTCGGGCGCTTCATCAACAAGGTGCCCGCGCTACTTTACAGGCTGCCGCACTGGATATTTCTGATCCTTTCTTTAGTGACCGGCTAAAAGCCTTATCTCCCGATCTACTGATTCATACCGGCGGACCTTTTCAAGGCCAGGATTACCGGGTTCCAGAAGCCTGTATTACCGCAGGTTGTCACTATATCGATCTGGCCGATGACCGACGCTTTGTCTGCGATATCAAAACTCTCGATCAATCCGCCAAAGACAATAATGTTCTGATCGTTTCCGGCGCCAGCTCGGTGCCAGGGCTGTCCTCAACTGTGATTGACCATTACCGGGAACAATTCACCTCTCTGGATGATATTGATTTTGCTATTGCTCCCGGCAATCAGGCGGAACGGGGCGAGGCCACGGTAAGAGCCATTCTTTCCTATACCGGCCACCCCTTTCCGATCTTCCAAAAAGGGCAATGGACACAAACCTATGGCTGGATGTCTCCGAGTAAAAGGGACTTTGGCCCAACGATCGGTAAACGCTGGCTGGCGGATATTGATATCCCGGATCTGGAGCTGTTCCCTGAGCGTTACAGTCTGGTAAACAACGTTCGCTTTCAGGCCGGGCTTGAGTTGCCCTTTCTTCATCTAGGGATGGTTCTTATGGCATGGCTGGTCAGAATCGGCTTAGTGAAAAACTGGGCCTCGATGACCAAAACAATTTTCCACAGCAGCGAACTGTTTAAACGTCTGGGCACTGATACCGGTGGCATGCAGATTCAACTCTCCGGTACCGACAAAAACCACCAGCCTCAGACAGTGCTCTGGACGCTCTGTGCCGAAAAAGGAGTTGGCCCTTATATCCCGACACTCTCGGCGATTATTCTGGCTAAAAAGCTGATCAGCGGTGAGTTACAAGAGACTGGTGCCAAACCCTGCCTTGGTCTCTACACCCTGAGGGAATTCGATCGGGAAGCCAAAGGGCTGGGCATCTATCACCACACGGAGGTGAAGCATGGATAACTATCTGCTGCTGAAAATCATCCATATCCTCAGTGCGGTGGTCATTGCCGGAACAGGGACCGGTATCGCCTTCTTTATGCTGATGGCTTACCGCTCAGCCAATACCGCAGCCATCGCCGTTACCGCCCGCATTGTCGTGCTGGCCGACTGGCTGTTTACCGCACCTGCCGTTGTCGTTCAATTTGTGACCGGAGTCTTGTTGATGGAACGGTTGGGCTACGCCTTTACTGCACCCTGGTTCCTGGCGGTTATCTCCCTGTTTGTCTTTATCGGGCTGTGCTGGATTCCGGTTGTGCTGATTCAATATCGCCTGAGAGCGCTTGCAGAAACCTCAGTCACCAATAATGAATTGGATCCCCGTTTCCACAAGCTAATGCACCTTTGGACAGCTCTCGGCATTCCCGCCTTTGCGGCAGTGCTGGTGATGTTCTGGCTAATGGTGTTCAAGCCACTGGCGATTGTTTAAATATGGATAAACCAATGGAACTGGCCGCCCGATGGAGTCTGGCCTTTCTCTGGATAGTAACGGCGCTAACGTCCGCGTTCTGGGGAATGGAGATTGGCTATGAGGTTCTGGCCAAAGGCGGGATTACCGGAAAGCTGGCTACTTTAGCGATCTACTCCGGCAGCGCTCTCGATCTGGTCGTTGGCCTGTGGCTGCTAACAGGCTGGCGATTGAAAGCCTGTTATCTGATACAGCTGATCGTGATTATCAGCTATTCCCTGCTGCTAACGATTATCGCCCCAGAGTTCTGGCTACATCCGTTTGGTCCGCTGACCAAAAACATTCCGATACTGGTCATGGTATTTGTCCTGTATCGCAAAGACATCAATCAAAAAGCTACGAACCATTAAATACATTCTTTAACCAGCGAAGGCCTCTTGCCATAGTGCCCTCCGGCTCTGCCTCTTGTTGCGAGGGACGAGGCGATGCCTCTCGATTTGGTCGTTTGCCGGTTGCCAGAACAAACATGGCTTCACTGGGAGTAAGCCGCTGCTGTGGATCCCGCTCCAGCATACCGGCAAGCATGGTGACCATACGATGGGCATCAGCCTTGGTGAGCATAGGGATCGTCGTGGGGTTTATCTCTTGTGCCAGAGTCCGCCTCAACTCGTCGCTGGAATATTTCTGGTGTCTCATCACAGGATGGGCCGCAAATATTCCTCCTGTCAGCATTTCGTACATCACACAGCCAGCAGAGTACATATCCACTTCAGGTCCATATCCCGCTTTACGCTCACCGGCACTCAGGGCAAAAATTTCTGGAGCCATATAGGCTGGTGAACCGCTGCAATCCTTAGTCGTACCGTTGTCACCCAGTTTCTCCGCAAGGCCAAAATCTGCAATGCGTACCTGCCCATTCCCCGGGTTAATCAGAATATTGTCAGGCTTAATATCCTTATGGACGACATTTTGTTTTTTCAGATAAGCCAGCCCTTTCAGGATCTGCGTGGCCGAAGATTCAAATCTTGCCTTCCGATGCATCCGGTCCTTTTTCAAAAAGGCTGTCCGTTTGGACGGCTCTAATCTCTGAAAGGCCGTCAGGCTGGTAACTGACTGCATATCCGCCTGAATACTCTGGGTCAGGGTTGTACCACCATGCTCCATCAACAACCGGCCACGGCTGGATAACTCCGGGCTGGATTCAATGATATTGGGATGACTTAACCCTTTCAGAATCTTGGCTTCCCCATTCAGCAGGCTTGAGGCCCCTATAGCCTTGGAGGCTACCTTGCGCACCAGTATCGGTCCGGCCTGACCGGGGAAAGCGGTATCGGTCACACCATAGGTACCGGAGCTGAGATCACTGAATTTGGTCATCTTTCCTTTCTTGAGACTCTCCCCTGTCGGCTCCTGAACAGAGCCCGGTCTGTCCTGCTCCTGACGTTTCTCCAACAATCTCTGGGCAATCTCAGGGGCTGTAATCACCTGCTGAATATCACGCTTTTCCAGCGGCCTGGCCTTTGTAGTGGGTGTTTGCGCTGATTGTGTGGTTGGTGTCTGCCGGCGGCTGCGAGTAACCAGAGATACCAAACGAGCTCCCCAGCTTCGGGGATCCAGGATATGGCGTTGCCTGGCAGGTTGAGCGCTTGGGGGCTGAACGCCCTGTGGGGTTCCGGTCTTGTTTACACCAGGCATAACGGGCATCCGTGCGCGAAGATACCCTTAATGATAGAAAGTCCCAGCTCCAGTACCCGAAAAATATAACTATTCGGACATGGCTTCTCACAAACTGGAGATAAACAAAGCAAGGGGGTGTCCAAACGGCTTTCGATAAGTGCACTTCAGGCAGGAATCAATATGGATGTACGTACAGAGCTTCCGACACCTGGCCCGACCAGATCTCGCCCAAAACCCGAGAGCCACTGCAATTCACGGGTCTTTTTCCGCAGCATCTGCATCTGTGCAGCTATCACCATGCCCTTTATCTGCATGGCGATTTATCAAGCCTCAGAGCCAACCAAGGTGGCTCTGGCTGACCGGATGAAGACCCTGATGCCAGTTATGGTTCTGCTGGCACCTATTGCTACATGCCTTCATACGTTTTTCCGGTGTTGCTATCCAAGTCCGGAGAACGAGTAATTCAAACTCATTCAGGTTTCGGGCAACGGTCCTACCGTTCAGGTTATAGATTTCCGAAAAGAAATCTTGCCGTCACCCAACTGCGCCCCTTCCTCATAACCAACGATCTGATAACCGCTGGAGATCAGCAGCTGCAGCATGGCGGGAAAGCGGTTCATGGATTTCACTTCAATGGCGGTGTAGCCCGACTCTTTAGCCCAATCCTCCTGATGCAGACGCAGCTGAGTGGCAATCCCATGCTTGCGAAATGCCGGAGCCACGCCTCCCAGCCAGCTGTAAAATGTCGTATCGGAAAGAGCGTAACCCAACTTATAACCGGCCAACTGCCCATCCACCGTGGCGATCAAGGCAAGACTGTCTTTACCCTCAAGACGGGCTTCCAGCTTGCTGCGGGTATTGCGGCTATCAAACTCCGGAATCAGAGCATCGATCTGCAACACATCATCCAGCGTTCCGGCTTTAATCAACAGCGTCATCATTCATCAACAACCATAAAAATCACCCGATGAGTATCGCAAATGTCCTGCGTTGCGGGATATCAGCATTAGTGCAACAATCCCGCGCCTGACTCTTCTGGCCACTGTGTAACACCATGGAATCCCTGACCTGCCCTTTCGGCACCTTCAAGCTTCAGCGCCTGCCGCTGCGCAAAAATGAAACCCTGCGTGCCTGGGATGCCGCTGACGAATATCTGCTGACCTACATTCACGAGCAATTTGGTCAGGCTCTGCCGCAGAAGCCACTGATTATTAACGACAGCTTTGGTGCACTCGGTGTTGCGCTGGCAGCATCTCAACCGGTGCAGTGGAACAACTCCTGGATCAGTTATATCTCCCAGTATCACAATGCCGAGTTAAATGGCATCGACAGCAAACAGATTGACTGGCTGCCCTCCACAAACCGGCCAGACATTGCCCCTTCTGCCGTGTTTATGAAGCTGCCCCACAACACCTGCCTGCTGGAAGAGCAACTGCTGGTGTTACGTGAGCTGGTGCCGGAAGGCACAACTTTGATTGCCGCCGATATGGCCAAACATATCCACACCTCAACTCTGGAACTGTTTGAACAATGCTTCGGCCCGACGAAGACCTCTTTGGCCAAAAAGAAGGCCCGGCTGATTTTCTCAACCGTTGATAAAGCTCTGCCGGCAGTGAACTTCAACTACCCGCGCACCATTGACCATAACGGTATGAAGCTGGTGAACCATGCGGGCGTGTTTTCCCGCCAGAAGCTGGATATCGGTACCCGGTTCTTTCTGGAACATCTCCCAGAAGCTCTGCAGGATGCCCATATTATTGATCTGGGCTGTGGCAATGGTGCGCTGGGTGTACATATCGCTATGAAGAATCCACAGGCGCAGCTCACCTTTGTTGATGAGTCATATATGTCTGTGCAGTCGGCACAGGAATCCTGGACTGCCAATAACCTGCAGGGTGAGGCCGAGTTTCGGGCCAATGACTGCCTGACCGATTTCCCGAAAGACTCTGCGGATATTATTGTCTGCAACCCGCCATTTCATCAGGGCAATACTGTGGGCGATCACATCGCCTGGCGAATGCTGCAGCAATCCCATGAAGTGTTAAGGAAGGGGGGTGAGCTGAGAATTGTTGGCAACCGCCATCTCGGCTATCACGCCAAACTCAAGCGCCTGTTTGGCAACTGCCAGACCGTAGCCAGCAATAATAAGTTTGTGGTGCTGTCGGCCATCAAGAAGTAAGCCTTTCAGCTTTCGACTTTATCCAGCGCATCATCGAGTTCGTCATCCAGCTCATCCAGCGGCCAGGGACAGGCGGACTCGTCGCCACAATACACAAACGCAAACGGCATTGGTTCGGAGTCATCTTCCGGGTGGAAGAACTCCCAGCCTTCGTGCTCCAGCAAATCAAACTCCCGACGCAGCGAAGCAAAAGCCAGCCCCAGCGCCTGTAGGGAATCAATGCCGTAGGTGTAATAGGGTTCGAGTATGCCAGTAAACTCAATCCGGCAACGCATATCTCCATTATCAGACAATGGATCAGGTTCGGCGGAATAGATACGAACGTTGACAGGCCGCTGATCGCCATTGGCCTCTCGGGCAATCAGCTCAGTTGCTGCAATAAGATGGGAACTGCCGGATACCTGTGTCATTGTTTCATTCTCCGGTTTTCTCTCTCCATCATATGCCTCTGAACGGGAGTCGCAACCATTACTGTGTTTGGTCTTTACTGACAGGCTGATCATATTCACGGGTTTTGATGGTTTCTGCGACAGCCATGCCATGACCATTTCCGAAGCGCTGAAAAGGTTCTCCGGTACACATTCCAATAAAAAACAGGTTTTTATGGAGACTTTCCATAGTGCAGATATCCAGTTCTTCACTGACTGCCTGCATATCGTCCCTGAGCAGCTGATCTCCGAAGTCCTGCTGTAGATAGAGTTCCGGAAAATCCGAATCACTCCCGATCAGGATCGCTGTCAGATCGAACTGCTCTGTACTTTCCTCTCCGGAAGCCATACGCAGGGTATGTTCCTGCTCTTGGATACTTTGCAACCGCACATCCCGCATTTGCCGATAACCGGGCGGAGCAGCTTCCGGGTAATGAATGTATTGCCAAACCTTTGCATGATCCGGGTATTCATCACCTTGATCCTTAATACGATCCAGCACCCCACTGGACGAGTGCATACGCTTTGGATAGCTTCCCGCCGGAGGAATCACATGTGTGACCTGATGCTGCAATTTTGCGTTCATGGCACAACTGATCACATCCACGGCCGACAAGCCTTTCCCGATAACCAAAACCTGCAGAGGCTTATCTGCCTTTAACAACCACTCTCTGGCATCACGGGACGTGTGCACGACACTGTTATCTTTTTCACCGGGGATCCCCAGAAACCTTGGATTATTCTTGCCACAGGCCATCACCAGATAGCGGCACTGAACCTGTTGAGATATAACCTCACCGGATGGTTGAGCCAATGAAAGATCCAGCAACCATTCCTCATTCCGAAGGCGGGTTGCCCGACACACTCTGGCATTTAATGAGCCTGATTCAGATGCGGGATAACATTCCCGGTAATACTGGCAAAGATCAGGCGCACTAATCTTTTCCCGTTTTTTTTGTGGGTCATAACCGAGCTTCTTGTTCTGGTACCAGGACACGATCGAATGATGAGGCAAACCAACATAGGTGAGCGGGCTGACAGTCTTTTGTTCCGAATGGTAGCTTGTCCAGCTGCCACCTACCGGTGTTAACCCAATCAGCAGAGTATCGACCTTTCGGTCTTCATTACGTTGTGGCAGCAGGCATAGGGATGGCTCATTAAACTCACTAAAGCAGAAACTGTCGAACCAGTTTCCGCAGTAGTACAGACCTCGTTTGGTCAGCTCCATAGCATCAAAAACTTCAGTCTGGTAAAGGCGCTGACCCCGTTCAATCCAGGAATGAAATGGCACAGCACAGGAACCGGAGTGAACAAACTCCAGCCCCTGCAGCTGTTCATGGCAGAAAAGGCCTATCGGCCCCTTGCCAACAACAACCGCTGTAACTCGCGGTGGTGCGGCATCACTGGCTGTTAGAAGTGAAAACTGTGTGGTTTGAGAACTGCCGCCAACCTGCATCGTTTTGTCCTGTCTGATAACACCATAGACAAGAGACAGGCAGGGTTGGCAGCCGGCTCACAAGAACCACTAACAGTGCTGTCAGGCCCTGCGCTTTTTCAATGCGGTATAGCCCATTCCAGAGACAGTCGCCCATACTGCCTTCCAGGGAGAGAGAGCCGGTTTAGGATCTTTGCCATCAGCCATCAGATGAATCTGCTGCTCGTACCAGACCAGATCCACGCCTGTCATCCGATCCACAGTTTTAAAACCGGTGGTCAGATTTCTGAGGGTGTAGGAATAGTCACTGTCCTGTATGGCCCGGTTGGGCAGATCAGGTACCAGTGCGAACGGTCTGGCCAGACCAACCATATCGGTGGCACCGGAACTCAGCGCGTCCTGCATACCCACGCTGCTGCGGAAGCCGCCGGTCACAACCAATGGTGTATCCACCAGCTTTCGCACCTGCTCAGCATAAGCCAGGAAGTAGGCTTCACGACGCACGGTGCTCTCTTTGCGGTTTTTCTGGGAGCCCATCATCGAAGGGTTTTCATAAGTACCACCGGAGATTTCAATCAGGTCGATTCCGGCATCAGCCAGTGCCTTGACCACCTGCATGGATTCTTCTTCGGTAAAGCCACCTTTCATAAAGTCAGCGGAGTTCAGCTTGATACCCACCGGATAACCATCACCCAGTGCGGCCCGCATACCTTTATAAATTTCCAGCACAAAGCGCATCCGGTTTTCCAGAGAGCCACCCCACTGGTCCGTACGCTGGTTATGACGGGAAGAGAGGAACTGGCTGACCAGATAACCGTGGGCACCATGAATCTGCACCCCCGTGAAACCAGCCTCTTTGGCCAGCTTCGCAGCGGTTACATATTTACCAATCACTTCCAGAATTTCCGGCTCAGTCAAAGCCCGAGGGGTATTGAAAACCTTCTCAAGACCAGTACCCAGGGGAATGGCTGATGGGCCTACCGGCTCCTTGTTCAGAAATGCCGGAATCTGTTTGCCGGGATGATTCAGCTGCGCCCAGAAGTGCGTACCATTGGCCGTTGCCGCACTGGCCCAGCGGCGGAAGCCTTCCAGATCACTCTGTTCATCCAGCACTACATTCTTGGGCTCACCCAGTGCGGTTCTATCCACCATGATATTGCCGGAGATATTCAAGCCCACACCACCTTCCGCCCAGCGGCGGTAAACAGTGGCCAGCCCCGGTACCGGGTTATGGCTGCTATCACCCAGCTGCTCGCTCATGGCTGACTTGAAAAAACGATTCTTGATCACGGCGCCATTTTTCAGCGTCAGGGGAGAATCTAAACTCACAGTTGTCATGGTGTGCCACCTCTATAGTTGACCGGTCGTCTTGTTATTAATCTGTACAGCTTGCGGGCTTTTAACAAACCTTCAGCTGTCGTGTTTTTTGATCGTTTCGCTACAACAATTCAGGGTCGGAAAAAGCGTTCCAGGGTAATTTCCAGCGCATCTTCCAGCACGGTGGTGGAACCTTCAATCTGCATCCGCAGCAGCGCCCCTTCCCACTGATTCCAGAACAGGTCAGCCAGCATTTCCGGCGTCATATCATTACGAATTTCACCCAGCTTCTGCCCTTTGCTGATCAAACCGGCAAACCGCTTTCTCCACTCCTGATAAAGAGAGCACATGGTCTGTCGGCACAGTTCACTGCTGGAAGCAATCTCCGCCGCCATATTGCCCAGCAGGCAGCCTTGGCAGCTGGTTCCGTTTACCGGGCTTTTGCCCAGATAATCGATCAGATTCCGATAAGTAAACCGGATGATCTGCAAGGGGGTGCCGGTGTGATTGGCCACCACCGTATCGAACATCTTCAGCAGGTTGCCCATATAGAACTCGATAATCTCCGAGGCATAGGCTTCCTTACTGGGAAAATAATTATAAAAAGAACCTTTCGGCACCCCGGCCGCATCCAGAATCTGCTTTAGCCCGGTACCGTTGTATCCGTTTTCAGAAAGCAGCTGAACCCCGAGTTCCAGCAGCTCCTGTCGTGTATGTTCACTGCGTCTTGGACGTGCCACAATTTCAATCCGACCAGTCGTCTTGGAATAAAAGATTAACAACCTTAGCGTGCAAGAACAACTATCAACAGTTCACTCATTTTTCGACGGACATAAAAAAAGCAGACCGAAGTCTGCTTTTTCATACCATTCAGTGTTTACGGCTGCTGACGGGTTGCGCTGATCACCAGCTCCCGAATGCAGACATTCTGCGGCATGTTGTAAACAAAGCTGATGCTGTCTGCGATATCTTTAGCGGCAATAGCACCACCGATAGACTGCTTCCAGCCTTCGTAGTTGGCAATAATGTCGGAAGAGGTGGTGTGCCCCAGAAGCTCGGTTTCCACTGCGCCTGGGGCAATGGTCACAATACGTACATTGTCGTCGGCCACTTCTTCACGCAGGGTTTCGCTGATACCGTGCACACCAAACTTGGTGCCACAATAAGCCATGTGCGATGGGAAACCCTTGATACCGGCAATAGAGCTGATATTGAAAATGGTGCCACTTTTACGCTCACGCATACCGCCGATAACCGCATGAATACCATAGAGCAGGCCTTTCATATTCACGTCGATCATGTTGTCCCATTCCTGAGGATCCTGCTCGTGCGCCATACCCAGCTGCATCAGACCAGCGTTGTTTACCAGACAGTCCACCGGGCCATACACCTTCTCGGCTTCCGCGATAGCAGCTTCAACCTGATCGCGCTTGGTGATGTCCACCATCCGGCACAGGGTGTTTGGCAGCTTCAGGGCTTCCAGGCGGTCCAGACGACGGGCCAGCAGCAACAGTGGGTGGCCGGCTTCACTGAACTGACGGGCAACCGCTTCACCAATACCAGAACTTGCACCGGTAATAACAACGAGAGGCTTGGACATCCACCTATCTCCTGTAGAATTCATTCACGTTTCGACGCGGTGAGTCTACGCAGTGGCTCTTATTCGCTGAAATACCGTTTTCATATCATGTCCATAAGCACAGGTTATACAAAGTTATAACCTGCCTTCCGGGATACCATCATTTTGGATTTGAAACTCCTGCGACAGTTTGTTGCTGTCTATGAAGAGAAGAACATGACTCGGGCTGCCAGCCGGTGTCATATTTCTCAACCCGCGTTGTCTAATGGCATCCGCCACCTCGAAGAAGATTTGGGTCAGGTTCTGTTTGAGCGCACCCGCAGCGGCACGCACCCGACACGTACGGCAGAGCAACTCTATCCGGTCGCTTTGCGCAGCCTGCGGGATTTTGATCAGATCAGTGAACTGTTTTCCGGGGCATCTACCAGCCTGCCTCTGACGCTGGGCATTATGCCGGAACTGCCACAACGACAGATCGCAGCCTTCTACCAGACGCTGCGCTCACTGTTTCCGGATAACCCACTCACGCTAGTGAGTCATGACCAGCCCTGTGAGGCCCGGGTCATTCTGGATGTGATGAAAGATAGTGATGAACTGTTCCAGCCCCTATGGTCCGAACCTTATATGTTTACCGCTCACCGGGATCACCCTCTGGCACAGCTCGAATCGGTGCAGACCAGTGATTTGGATGGACAGGCTTTTATCGTCTGCCCGCCTTGTGAGTCTCACCATCGAACACTTGGTCTTCTGGGGCAAATGGGGCTTAAACCCTCGGTGACACTCAGCGCCGCCACTAAAGATATGGTACGACAGTTGTTGCTGGCCAATGCTGGTGTATCCTTCCTGCCACAGTATATGAGTGAAGAGTGGCAGGAACTGGTTGTGCGTCCGTTTCAGGGGCCATCTTTATCACGCAATGTTGGCCTGTGCTGGAGCAGCAGTCGCCTGCCCTCTCCGGAACTGCAAAAGCTGTTACAGTTTCTGTTAGAACAAGGGGCAGTTCTAACCCACCGGTTTGAATTCTGATAGGATCATTCAAGAACACTTCATGAGAATCACTATGTTACGTTCCCTGATTCTGGCGGCCTTGCTAATGCCAGCCATAGCCAGCGCCGAGATTCTGACCTGCGAACAGCAACAGAATATGTGTGAAGCCCAGTGCCAGGTCACCAATATTGGTGATGATAAGGGTCTGGGAACCTGCAAAGCCAAATGCCTGGGCAAACGTGTGACCTGTTCGGTTTCCAGCGGTGCTGATACCGTAAAAGACGCCACCGAGAATGTGGTCGACGGTGCCAGCAAAGAAGGAGCATCGGTCACGGAAAAAGCCAAAGCCTTCTGGGAAGGGCTGACCGAGTAATCAACAGATAGTAAAAAGCCGCGATTAACGCGGCTTTATTGTATTAGGGCGTGTTGAGGCTTTATGATCGCGCTCAGCTTTCCCGAGAGTTTTCAGGGCTAGGCGCAGCGATGCAGGAATAGTGGTTCTCTTGCAAATCGCTGCAACGACGCCATGGAAGCTCTCGGGAAAGCCCTTCGGGTGAGGCTGGAAGCCGTCCCTCGCTGCGTCAGGCTTGCTTAATGTAGGGCAACTACTATTCTCACAAGCCTTCCTAACGATGAACGGCTTCCAGTCTCACTGAGCCGCATCATAAAACCTCAACACGCCCTAAGACAGAACTCAGACTTTTTCCTGCAGATGCCACCAGGCTGACTTCACAGTGTTCTTCATCAGCATGGTAATGGTCATCGGACCAACACCACCGGGAACCGGGGTGATCTTGCCAGCAATCTCTTTGGCAGCTTCAAAGTCCACATCACCGCTGAGAATGGCTTTGCCGGTTTCTTCGCTGACACCGATACGGTTTACGCCCACATCAATAACAGTGGCACCCGGCTTGATCCATTCAGGCTTTACCAGCCCGGGAACACCCGCCGCTACAATCAGAATATCAGCGCGCTGGCAGTGAGCCGCCAGATCTTTGGTACGGGTATGCACCATAGTGACAGTGCTGTTAGCACCCGGGCCTTTCTGCCCCATCATCACGGAGATTGGCTTGCCCACAATATTGGAGCGGCCCACAACCACAACTTCCGCACCTTCGGTTTCAGTACCAGAACGAACAATCATTTCCTGAATACCGGCCGGTGTGCAGGGCAGATAACGTACCTGATCGCCACCAATCACCATTTTGCCCAGATTCACCGGGTGGAAGCCATCCACATCCTTATCTGGGCTGATGGCATTGATTACCGCATCTTCATTAATGTGTTTTGGAAGAGGCAGCTGAACCAGAATGCCGTGGATTGCCGGATCATTGTTGTACTTCTCAATCAGTGCCAACAGATCCTGCTCGGAGATATCTTCCGGCTGATTATCCTGGACCTCATGGAAACCCAGAGAGAGAGCGGTTTTTACCTTAAGAGTGACATAACTGACCGATGCAGGATTTTCTCCCACAAGAATGGTCACCAGCCCCGGCACGGTTCCATGCTGTTCCTGCATGGCTTTGACTTCGTGTTCCAGCTCCGCAAGGATTTCCTGACGCATCTGGGTGCCGCTGATGATCTCTGCGCTCATCAATCAAACTCCTGTGGTGTTATTTGGGCTGCCTGCTTCCCCCACATGCAGCCCGGGTTGGCCTTGGGCCGCAATCATAAAGGTTTTTTACCGGCTTTTCTTGGTCTTAACAGAATTCACCGTGCAGGAACTCAATCAGTCGAGCCGCTTCCTGGCTGGCCAACGAGTAATAGATGGTCTGGGAATCCCGGCGGGTTTTCACCAGACCATCCTGACGAAGCTTGGCTAGATGCTGGGACAGGGCCGACTGGCTGAGGTCAAAACGGGCATTCAGCTCACTCACCGAATGCTCGCCTTTACCCAGATGGCAGAGGATCAGCAAGCGGTTTTCATTGCTGATCATCTTGAGGAGAGGCACCACATTGCGGGCTTTCGCCCGCATGGTTTTGATATCAATGTCGATCTGCTCAGACATTCCTTTTTACGCTATAGCAACTGACTCAACAGCAGTGTGCTTAACAACGGAGACTTTGGCAATATTGTCGTGCACCGGACAACGGGCACATACCAGATCCAGAAAGGCTTTCTTCTCTTCCTCGGTCATATCGGCATCAATCTCGGCCTTCACTTCAAAGTTCTGGAAACCAACCCGGTCGTCAGTTGGCTTGCCCATCAGGCCGGCAGGATTCATACCCGCTTCCACAGAAACTTTCATGCCCCGCAGATTAATCTTCTGCTGCATGGCGACAATACGACCAATGCTGGCAACACAACCTCCCAGTGAGAACAGGAAATAGTCCAGAGGGGTTGGGCCCTCATCCTGGCCACCAGCCGCCTTGGGCTGATCAATCACCAACTTGTGGTTACCTAGCTGACCATCAATACGGAAGGTGTCGCCCATCTCGCAGGTCACAGAGACCACTTTACTTACAGCCACTTTGTTTTCCTCAGTTAACAGGTCTGTTGATTTAACGCTACATTAGCATAAACTAATTTAGAAACACCAAAACAACATCCCGAACAATTAAAAGAATACGTCGGCAATCCCCAATAAAAGACAACTGTTGCTCAGTGTTATGGTCGCTAGTTCAGCAATTGCATAACCAAAGCAAAAGAGCACGTGAAAACAAAAATATTCCGCAGATATCTGGCGCTACTCACTCTGGTTCTTGCCAGCACACACCCGGCCGTGAGTATGGCATTGGCCAGCAAGGCTACCTTCTGGAACACCCCACAGGATGGTACCAATCAGTTTAATAAAACCCCTACTGAAGATTGGTTTGCGGCGGCCGCCAAAGCGGATGTCGAATGGGTGCGCGTAACCTTTGGCAAATGGAAAGGCCAACAACGGGACTTTCTGGCCGGTAATCTGGATAACTATCAGGGCCTGGTTAAAGAAGATCTGAACACCCTGAAAACCGTACTGGGATGGGCAGAGAAGTATCACTTGAAAGTCGTACTGGCACCACTGGATCTGCCAGGCAGCCGCTGGACTCAGAACAATGGTGGTAAAAAAGACCTGCGTCTGTGGGAGGATAAAGTCTGGTGGCAGCAATCCGCCCGTTATTGGCAGGATATTGCCCAGGAACTCAAAGATAACAAGACCATTGTTGCCTACAACATCATCAATGAACCCACTCCGGAGTTCGGCACCGGTCTGGCTGAGCATGGAAATTCATCCCGCTATAAAAGCTGGTATCAGCAGCATCAAGGCACTAGCCGTGATCTCCCGGCATTTTATAACACCGTGATTGCCGCGATTCGGGAAGTGGATAGTTATACGCCTGTGATGGTTGATGCCGGCTGGTATGCCCAACCGCTGGCGTTTACCTACTGGCCGAAGCTGGACGACAGCAATGTGCTCTATGCCTTCCATATGTATGAACCATTCGACTTCACCAACCGTTCCAACTTCCTGCGCAAAAAGGCCGGTAAAGAACAATACACATACCCGGGCTCCATTCCTTATGCAGGTGAAGTCAGTCATTGGGATAAGCAGGCTTTAGAGAACTGGCTCAACCCGTTTTTTGCCTGGGCGGAGAAACACAACATTCCTGACAGCCGGATTGTGGCGGCCGAGTTTGGCGCCTATCGGATGAATCCGGGTACGTCAGAGTATATGGGCGACTTGCTGGATATCTTTGAAGAACAAGGCATACATTGGGCCTTCTATTCCTTCAGGGAGGATGAGTGGGATGGCTACGACTATGAAATGGGCAACAAGCCGTTGGGCTGGAAATACTGGCAGGCGGTAGAGAAGGGTGAAAACCCGGCGCGGCCCTGGGATAAAAAGAATCCGGTTTGGCAGGAGCTGCAAGAGGTATTGATTGATAGTTAGAGTTCCAACACCACGCATCTCTAAATAAGAGAAAGCCCACATTCCCTGTGAGCTTTCTCTTTATCAAGCTAGAACTTAACCAATCAAGGCAATAGCTTCTATCTCAACCTTGGCTCCCATCGGTAGCTTGGCCACCTGAACACAGGAACGTGCAGGTTTATGGTCACCAAAGAATTCGGTGTAGATTCCATTAACAACCCCAAAGTCATCCATATTGGCCAGGAACACTGTCACTTTCGCCACATCTTTCTCAGTTGCACCGCACTCTTCCAAAATACTTCGCAGATTAGCCAAACTCTGTACGGTCTGCTCCGCAACATCATCAGAAACAAACTGCATGGTTTCTGGATCAAGTGGCAACTGCCCAGAGATATACAAAGTATTGTTTACAACAACAGCGTGTGAATATGGACCTACTGCTTTTGGAGCTTTTTCGGCGTTGATAAGTTTCACTCAAAAATCCTGTCTAATTGTGCGCGCCAACTTGATAACTCAGATAACAGCTGGAATTGGTTGGCCATCTTCACGCCCCTATCCCATCACTATTACCTGACAATTCACTCTTGATATAAATTTTTGTGCTTATGACGGTTGAACAATGCTCTTGGTGGTAGACACCGTGCGAGCCTCAACATTCAAATCAACCTTGGTTACATCAATGGAATAATCCCATTCAGGAACCTTAACTCCAGATGCAATCTGGCGGTCATAGTCTTTCAGGGCAAAGAACACATACTTGCCCAGGAACAGCAAGGCCGTCACATTCAGGAACACCATGATCGCCAACACGAAGTCGACCAGTACAAGCAAGGAATCAAGCGACACCAGGGCACTCAGAACAATCAGTCCCAGTGCAATCACACGATATCCAGTAATAACGTTTACATTCTTTGTAAACCACTGAAGGTTCACTTCGCCGTAATAGATATCGGCCAGCGCAGTTGTAAAGCAGAACAGGAAAATGGCAGCAAAAACAATGAACTTGCCATATTCACCATAAGCCACACTGAAGGTTTCCTGAACCAGAACGATACCAGTTGTGCCGGAATCCATGGCACCAGTGATTAGAATGGTGAATGCTGTGCAGCTGCAGACAATGATGGTGGTGAAGAATACACCCAGCATCGCAGAGAAGCCCTGGTTCACAGGATGCTTTACTACAGCGGTCGCATGCATGCTTGGTGCAGTACCGGTACCCGCATCATTAGAAAACAAACCACGAGCAAGACCAAAACGGAACGCCAGCGCAATAGTGTATCCGCCGACACCACCTGCGGCAGAGTCAAAATTGAAAGCCTGGGTCATGATCAACTGAAAGACATCATCAATCAGTTCAAAATTGGACAGGATGACAAACAGCGTACAGGAGATATAAATCGCAGCCATAAATGGCACGAGATAAGAGGCCACTTCAGCAAGTCTTTTAACGCCGCCAAAAACGACGACACCAACCAGAATAGCCAGCATGATTCCGACATAGAGAGGGTCAATACCGGTGGCACCATGAGCCGCCATTGCAATGGAGTTACCCTGAATCATCAGATAGATAACACCAATGCCAAGAATAATGCTGGCCGAAAACAGCAGGGCCAAAGGCTTATTGTTCATGCCGTAGGTAATGTAATAGGCCGGACCACCACGATAGGTGCCATCTCCATTACTCTTACGGAAGAGCTGTGCCAAAACCGCCTCGGCAAATGAGATAACCATGCCTAAAACGGCTGTTACCCACATCCAGAAGATCGCGCCTGGTCCACCAGAGAAAAGGGCGGCAGCAACACCAACCAAACTACCAGTACCAACCTGTCCCCCCAATGCTGCACAAAGGGCAGAAAAGCCAGAAATTCCGCCCTCACAGGAGTTTTCTTTCTTAAAGTTGGTAAACAGGTTTTTAAAGTAACGTACTTGAGGAAGCCGACATTTAACGGAGTAATACACGCCGGCTACAAAAAGGACTGTAGCAACAAGAAATCCCCAGAATATACCATTCAAGTATTCTATAAATTCCATTCTCGCACCCTCAAAAACCCTGTCAGAACAACAGGGTTTGGTCTGATTTTTAAGTAACGATCACTGTCAAATTAATGAATCACTACTCAGGACAATTGCTGTTCAACGATTTGGCTATAAAAGCCTGCTGCAACGTGAAGGATTTCATCGTTGTAGGTATATCGAGGGTTATGAAGCATTAATCCTTCTTGCCCTTCCGTGCCATTACCGATAAATACATAGCAACCAGACACCGCATCAGCCATGTATCCAAAGTCTTCCGAGAAGCTCTTTGGCTCGTAATTTTTGATCACATTCTCATCACCAACAAGAGCAGTTGCCGCAATCTCTGCAGCCTGGGTAGGCTCTGGGGAGTTGTAGGACACAACAAATTCACGCGACACATCCACATCGCCCTCAATTTCATACGCTGCACAGATGCTGTTGACGACCTGGTTCATGCGCTCTTCAACCAGGTCGACATTTTCTGTACTAAAGGTGCGGTAGTCACCTTTTATAGTAATTTGTGAAGGAATTACGTTACGAGCACCATCCGTAATAATTTCAGTGACAGAGATAACAACTGTTTCCAGTGGATTTACTGTTCTTGAAACAATCGTCTGAAGACCGGCAATAATCTGAGTCGACGCCATGACTGGGTCTTTCACCATGTGTGGTGAGGATGCATGTCCGCCACGACCATAGATATTTATCGTAAACAGGTTCTCGCTCGCCATAACACCACCGGAGCGCATGCCTATTTTGCCAGCAGTCAGACCTGGCAGGTTGTGGTATCCATAAACTTCATTGGCAGGAAACTTTTCAAACAGTCCGTCTTTCATCATCGCCAGAGCTCCGAGACCATGCTCTTCGTCAGGCTGAAAGATAAAGTAGACCGTTCCTTCAAAATCACTCTCTGTGGCCAGATATTTCGCGGCACCCAGCAAAGAGGCAGTATGACCATCGTGACCACAGGCATGCATAAACCCGTCATTTTTAGATTTATAAGGCAGATCACTCATTTCCTGAATGGGAATGCAGTCCATGTCCGCTCGCAGAGCGATTGCTTTCTTTCCTGCAAAAGAGCCGCGCTGCAATACACCGACAACACCAGTACCGCCTATACCTTCATGAACTTCAATACCCCAACTCTTCAGCAATTCAGCAACAAAAAGTGCGGTTTGATGTTCGCTAAAACCAATTTCAGGGTTCGCATGAATATGGTGTCTCCATGCGATCATTTCTTGATTCAGTTCTTTTGAAATAGCTACCATGTTTTCCCAACCTGTCAGACTGCAATAGATTTATTAAAAAATAAAACCTTGACCTGAAAACGAAAGCTGATACTTATAACTTCATAAAGCTGAGTTCAATGATTAAGAACCAGCAACCCAGCTTTATAAAAAGAAAGTTGTAATATGATTCAATCAAAATGAAGCGGAATGACTACCACCCCAGACAACCTTTTGGTAATTCACCGGGTCAGTATTCCCTTCTGTGCTTAGAACAAAGACCACAGAATTGCTATCCAGACCAAAGTGCTTCATAACAGTCTGTCCATCAGGGTGATTGGCCAATGCATATAATGCACCTATTCCGATAGCTCCCGACTCTCCGGACACAACCTTGCTATCACCTGGAACAGGGTTGGCCAGAATGCGCATACCCGTTGCGGCCAATGAGTCATCGCAAGAGAAAAAGCCAGTTGCATTATTTTTCAGAATATCCCAGCCAATAGTACACGGCTCACCACAAGCCAGTCCGGCCATAATCGTATCAAGCTCACCACTGACATAAACAACATCGCCAGCTTTACCGGAGCGGTAGATACAATCCGCTTTTTCTGGCTCAACAATCAGACTGGTAAGAGTTCCCGGGCCATAATGATTAGCAAAGGCACCGAGAACGCCTCCAGCCATTGAGCCTACACCAGCCTGAAGAATGATATGAGTTGGAACCAGCCCAGCCTCATCAAACTGTTCAATGCTCTCACTAACAATGGTCGCATAGCCCTGCATGATCCAGAGAGGGATATCTGTATAACCTTCCCATGCAGTGTCCTGAATAAATTCCCACCCGTTATTGCAGGAGGTATCGTATGCAATACGGACTGTATCATCATAATTGCAGTCAGTTACGATAACCTCAGCACCAAGGTTCTCAATATTTTTGATACGTTCTGCTGCTGTACCAACTGGCATATAAATAACAGCTTTCTGACCTAACTTTTCAGCGGCCCAGGCAATACCACGGCCATGATTTCCATCAGTGGCTGAAGTAAATGTCATCGGTTGATCTATATGCTTTTTGATATTCTCAAGGGTCAGATCACTATCTGCGAGGCCATATTTCTTTCCTAACAGCTTCGCAATTGCAAACGATCCACCAAGAACTTTAAAAGCATTCAGATCAAATCGGTAATCCTCATCCTTTAACAGGATTTTTCCAACACCGATCTGTTTGGCAAGGCCATCTAATGCGTGCAGAGGTGTGCGGCTGTATCCAGGCAACTGGCTATGAAACTTTCTAACTGGATCCAACTCACGACTACTAAAGCCATCACTCATCTTCGGTGATGCAAATTCGTTATCAATACATTTTAAAGCACCAGAAAGGATTTTTTCTGACATATCAATCTAACACCATATAGAAAACCAAAACCGGGCATTAAATGAACTACGGCAAGAGCACGTGGCGTGTTAATCCCAAGTCACACAACATATGGTGTAATTTGACAGCCTTAATTATTTAGAGAAAAACCTTTTTTTTTCATTACCGCAATGACGAAAAGTCATAGATTGAGAAAACATGAGAAATACTGAGGCTTCGAGGGAAATAGAACCTGAATCAAACACAAATTTTAATTGAATCCCTTTTGACACAAGTCAGCAATTCACCACCACTAACCAAAACTTTAATTTTCTAGACTTTATTTTAAAAAATAAAATACCTAACCTGCTCTAGATTAACATCACACCTTTGATACAAAGCAATCTTTCACAGCAGATGCTAGTAAGATTACCTACTCAGGGCTGATGGAGCATCCCATACAATATCTCTAGGCTTGTCAGCACAGAACGGGATCTATCGGTATGTTTTTAATGGAATGTCAGCTCGCATGAAAAGCAGCAGTTTACACCTGTTACGTACCTTTCAGGTTCTTATAGAAGAGTGCCATGTAACCAATGCTGCCGAGAGACTACATATCACCCAGTCTGGTGTGAGCCGACAGCTGACACAATTAAGAGAACTGTTTCATGATCAACTACTCATACGTGAAGGAAATAAGCTCTTACCTACACCGAGAGCAATACAGCTCAAATTTAAGATTGACTGCCTACTGAATGATTTTGAAAATTTAATTGAGCCCGAACTATTTGATCACAAATCCTGGGAAGATAAGTTTGTATTTTCCTCCTCTGATCATATCGCGCAATTTTTTATGCCGGAGCTGGTAAAAAAACTCAGCATTGAAGCTCCAATGCTCGATATCATTTATCGTCTATGGTCTCAAACAGAAATCAGCAAACTTATCGAAAGAGATATCCATCTCGTTTCAACTATGCTCCCTGATATCCCAAGCGGTTTATGTGGAACACTCATTGGAGAAGATCTTCCTGTCTGTGTTATGAGCAAAAGCCACCCTCTTGCCCTTAAGCAGAAAATCAGCTGTCGAGAGTATTGCAGCTATAGCCATGTATCTGTAACCGGTGGTGGTGATAAAGACAGTTTTGTTGATATCTCGTTGTCAGCTCACGGTTTGAAGAGACGCATTCAGTTTTCAGTTCCTTTTTTCACATCAGCCCTCGAAACTGTTTCCCAGTCTGAGATGCTGTTGACGATCCCAATGCATATTGCTCATGGGATGAGAGAAAAATATCCAATCACATACTCACCACTTCCCATACATGTCCCGAATCATAAATACTGGCTTATTTGGCATCCAAAATATGATACTTCGCCATCCCATAGGTGGTTCCGGGAATTTGTATTACAGGTGATGCAAAACTCAATATGTCTGTCAAAAATGGCAAACCATCAAGCTTGTACATAATTTGACTATGAAATGGCGGGACAAGCACTGCCAGTCTCTCATCGCAGCAACAAAGTCACTTGGTGTGCCTGAAGGTACTGATGGAAAGGTAAGCGTATCACTGTCAGGAGCCAATCAGCTCCTGACACATCAACTGCAATTAAACAGTCTTGTCATCAAAGAACTTAAGCATGCCTTTGATCACGCGGTACAGAGTCCAGATAAAGTTACCCACCAGAACCACATAACCAATAAAAATGAAGGAGGTAATCAGACCAACCACCGACCAAATAGCACTGAACAGGAAGGTTCTCCAGATAAATTCAAAGTGCTTTTTGGAAAACTCACCATAGCCGGATTCGTCTTTTTTAATCAGACCAATGATACCGCCAATGATGAAGGTAATACCGAAGACAAAACCTGCCGCCAGCAGAATATAGGCAACCATCGCAGTCTGATGGCCGGGATCCTGCTTTACATCAACGGAGTTATTAGATGGTTGTCCAACGGGGGAATTGGATGCGTCTGCCTGCATTTTTCAGTCCTTAGAATACAGTTTATTGTTTATTTATAATTATTATTAGTATTTGATGGATTAGATTTCAGGAACCTAATCCATCAAATACTACAGACAGTTGTCTTCTATTAACAGTGATTGATCTTAAATCACTTTAAACCTTTTTGGTTTCCGCCTCAGGCTCATCCTTTACTGCTTTGCGGAAGCCCTTCAGCGCACCGCCCAGATCTTCACCCATGGAGCTCAAACGCTTGGTGCCGAACAGGAATACAACAATCATCAAAATAATCAGCAGCTGGGGCATGCTGATACCACCAAATCCCATTGTGTCTCTCCGAATAACAGACCGGCTCAGTATCAGGCTGGCCGCTTTTCCATAGTCAACGCCCGGCTGTAACAGGACAGCGCACAGGCTCCACAGCCTGTACAGGCTTCCAGATTGATTGTTGGAGCACTGCGCTCCAGCAAGGTAATTGCCTGCTCAGTACAACTGTCTGCGCACATATCACAGGGCATGCCTAGTATACGGTCGCAGGGGCCAGCCAATTTGACCTGAGCCTGTATTTTGGTTCCCTGTTCACGATCGAGAGCGCCTGTCGGGCAAGCATCTGCGCACTCGCCACAGAAAGTGCACTGTCCGTAATCCAGATTGAGGACTGCAATGCCATTCAAAGCAGGGTCGGGACTGTCGAGAGATCGGATCAGCCGCTCCGGGCAAGCTTCACGACACAGGTCACAGCGTTCGCACAAGGCAAGATAGCTGCGATTATCCCGTGCCCAGGGTGGACAGGCTTCTGGAATATCCGGGACAGATGTCGCTTTCGCTTCATTCCCGCCCAGCATCCGGAACAGTCCGCGCCGGCTTACGCCTTCGCTCATCAGCGATACAGCCTTGCCGGTTTGATATCAGCACCGGTCATACTCGCCATTTCAGCCAGCACACCTGCGGTCAGCTGAGCCAGCCCTTGATAGAATTCGGTTTCTGCCTGCTGTTCGACCAGCTCGCACAGCCGTGGTGCCCAGGTCATCAGATGATCTTCCAGGAAGGTACGCAGTGAGCAGAAGTAAGGTTGCAGAGGTTCATGTTCTTCCTGCTCCAGGCCCTGCTCGCCCAGCCAGGCGATAAAGGCAAACATCAGGCCGATATGATCATCCGGTTCACGTTCACCGGTCTCAATTTCCATACCGTGCTCACGGAAGAATTTACGCACCGCCAGAGTGGTTTCACCAAAAGTGCTCTGCTCTTCGTTCAGATACACAGAACCCCATGGCGCGGCTTTCAGAGCGTCTGGCCCTACAAACAGATCAGCATAATCCATAGCCAGAGCTTTGCTGTCCGCTGAGATACCGGCCTTCATTTTTGTCAGCCCCACCTGCACATCGGTACGCTCTTCGCCCAGCGGCCATTCATCCAGAAATGCCCCGAGCTCGGTCAGAACTTCTGCCCGTGGAGCCTGATGCCAGAGGTGCCAAAGTACGCGGCCACTCAAAACCATACGTGCCAATTGTTCTTCCTGAACATCTCGCGGGGCATCATTCAACTGGACTTCGGACATGCTGACCTCACCGGGCTGACATAAGGGGAATTCGGGGATGAATAGTGAGGCATCATACGCCGCTGCATCACAACGGATATACGCACTTCCCCAGCCCGCCCTTCATAAGTACGTTCTATGCTTTTAGCTACATAGGAACAAAACACAACACCAGCGGATGTCACCACACCAGTTGCCACATACCCCGGACTCACGCCTGTGCCTGCTTATGGGGGCCATGCACCTGAGCATGGACTTTACTACGGGATGGCTGATCAGCCAGTGGTATCTCCAACATCCGGCCGCCCTGTTTGCCGGAATCGTGTTGCTGTACAACGTACTGGCTTTTTTGCTCCAGCCCCTGTTTGCCCTGATCAGCCATAAGCACACACGTTTATGGCTGGGGCTGGCTTTATGTTTTGCAGGCATAGCTTCTCTGCTGTCGGGCAGCAGCGTCTGGATAAATGTCATTCTGATTGGAGCCGCCAGCGGACTGTTTCATGTCTGTGCTGGCGCTATTTCACTGAACGCTGCGCGAGGTGATGGGTGGCGACTATCCTGGTTTGTAGCGCCTGGGGTTATGGGTCTGTTCGCCGGTCTGGCCATCGGCTCTCATTCTTTGCCATGGTTGCTGTATACCATACCGACTGTTCTTCTGATATTTGCTCTCATTCTTCTATTTATAAACACATCGTCATTTGGTCCGACAGAAGAAACCTCTTCGGATATTCAGTCAGCTGAAACTCCATCGCTTCAACTGCGTGCTCTGTTAAAGGTCACACTTTACGGCCTGCTGTTTGTGGGCACCTGGCGCTCCCTGCTCTGGAGCCTTTACCAGGTTGAAGCCTCATTCAGTGCTTCGACGTTATTAAGCGTTGGTCTGGTGGCTGCTGTCGGAAAGCTGGCCGGCGGCTGGATGCATAAACAATGGGGAAGCGAACCGGTGATATTAATCACCCCTATCGCCGCCCTGTTCTGTTTTTGGATCGCAGCCCAGACCGCTGCGGCAGAGTGGTTGTTGATAGGCCTGGCCTTCCTGCAAGCCAGCACATCCCCTTTACTGGCTGCCATAAACTATTGCCTGCCCCAAAACCCTGCTTTCAGTGCCGCACTGGGGCTTGGAACAACTGTGGCCATTGGCGGCGCTCTTTGCTGGCTGCTGGCACCTTATATTGCCACCCAGATTTCCTTGATTTTGATAATCACACTGACGCTGCTGGCCGGTCTTTGGCTGGTACATTTCATAACAAAGACGCATAACGAAGATATATCCCAGGGAGGGGATAGAGCATGAATAACAGATTTCAGAGAGTCTGGCGGAACACGGGGTTGAGTGCAGTATTGGTCTGTCTCCTATCCTTTATAGCCCTGCCGTCCGGAGCGGACATTGTCGATGACTTTTCCAATCCGGATGTAAAGCTGCGTTTCGCTTCTGTCTATACCGGGAAAGACAACAACAAAACCAGCACGGCTCTGAAGCCCCCGTTCTCACTGATGCTGGTGTGCGCTACGGGCAGCTTCTTTGGCGCCCCGCAAGTCAGCTGGAGTCGTACCCTAAATTGCTCAGCAGACAGGCCGTGCAACCTTATTATATCTCGGCGTTCCATCGAGAATGTTCGGGAAGGTTCTTGTGGCGGCTGGCTGCTAACCCATGGCCGGGACAAAAACGTTGCCTACACCATTGCCGGCTTCTCTCAGCTCCAAAGCACAGCTACAGCCACCCGCTCCCTGATGCCGGAAGGTTACTATCCATTAATGAACCAGGCTGTAAATGGTATTGCTGAACAGGCACTGGATGTTCATATTTTTCCCAATGGCGACCACTTGCAGGCTACACCTTAGCCATGCTGTTTCTTGAAGCCTGGATTATTACCGTTTCGCTGGAGTGCCCGCTGTTGCTCGCGATGCTGCATCGGCAAGGCCCCTGGCAGCGCATTGTGTTCGCCGGCATTGCTGCGACCAGTCTGACCATTCCCTGGCTGTGGTTTATTTTACCGGCCTGGTTGTCCGGCCACTGGTTTCTGATAATTGGCGAGAGTCTGGTGGTGATCATTGAAGCACTGGTGCTCTCCAGCTGGTTGCGCATTAGCAAACTGAGAGGGTTTATTGCGGCACTGCTGGCCAACCTGTTCTCTTATTGGGCGGGAGTCTGGCTGCAAACGCTGTGATGAACGTCCACAAACAAGAAGACCGCAGTCGCCTGCGGTCTTCTTGTTTCATCAGATAGCGGGTTCGCTTACGGACGAATCAGCTCAAAGGTTTCATAACCTTTCACAGAGCCTGCACCAGCGCTCAGGCCGGCACCACCACCGAAGTCAGCACGCAGGTAACGACCATTGGCCGCCTTCAGGGCAACACGGTTATCGCCCAGATCAATCATCTCGAAGGTTTCACGCTCGCCAATACCCTTGCCGTCAGTCTTCAGAGTACCGAACAGCTTGGAATCCAGACGTACATAACGACCATTGTTGGCTTTCAGTGCAACCTTGTTACCGGAAACCTGCTCAATGATATAAGTCTCCCAGGTGCCGATCTCATCAGAGCCGGCAGACAGGAAGCTGTCACCACCGCTCATAGTGCGCATGAAGTGACCATTGTGAGTGCGGAAGTGTACGGCATCGCCATCGTATGGGAAGGCGGCACGGGCCGGATATTCTTCACCCGGGAATACATAGGAACCCAGAACCGCATAGTGGTCAGACAGGTTCCACTCACCCCACAGGCTGTCCGCAGTGGTACGCGGAGCAAACACATGCTGGGTAGATTCCAGAGGGATCAGGTTGTTGCGCCCGTAGAAGGCATAGTCCAAGTATTCGATCAGAGGATCACGAACCCAGTCGTTGTTTACGCTGTCGACAGTCTTGTCGAAACCGGTGTTGGCCGGCTCAATCGCGTCCAGGCTTTCGACCATGGTCTCATAGTCCATTGGCACGGTCAGCTTGTTCACATTGAAGTCACCCGCCATCAGGATCGGCTCATCCGCAGGGATGTTCTTGGAACGGATGAAATCACCCATCTGGGCAATCTGGGACAGACGGGCAGCGGTATTTTCCGGCTCAGGTGCGGACTGCACATGGGTACCAAAGATATGGTACGGCTTGCCCATCTTGCTGATCTTGACATAAATGGTGGCACGTGAGGCTACACACTGCTCGGCATTACAGTCGTTGTAGAACTCATAGTCCTCATCCATGATCGGCCAGCGGGAAACGATACGGTTACCGGCTTCCAGCAGCTTGCCAACCTTGAAGGCCTTACCGGTCTGGTACGGATAGTCTTCACGGATCGCTGCGCGCAGCTTGTCACTTGGGATATCGTCAAACAGTTCGGAGAAAACAACAACGTCGTAGCCAACCATCCACTCAGGCATTTGTTCAAAACGCTCAGGGATTTTCTTGGAACCGAAGAGGGTAATACCCCAGGCATTGTAAACCAGCATATTGAAGTTGTTGGCTGGCGTGTCGCCAATCACAACCGGCTTGCTGTTGATAACGTAGCTGACTTTGTCACCATCAACCTTCTGGGCGATAGTCACGTCTTTGTCATCCCACACAGCATCAGCACGACGGATCGCACCAGTGTCACTCAGTGGCAGATCAAAGTCCTGACCGTAAGAACCTGCAGTAACTGCCTGACCATTAGACTCCTGCACCAGCTCAATCGTTGAGGAGGCACCGTAAACAGAAGTCTTGAAGGAGAAGGTTTCGTCCTGATCCTTGATCAGCAGAACATCGGCCGTTCCCAGAGCAGGAACAGTGGTGTTCAGCTGCTCATAGCTGCCGGGCTCGGCATTACTGACAGTACTGACCGTGATCGGCTCAAGCGTGCTGTTGGTGAGAGTAATGGTCTTGTCGGCCATGGCTGACAGGGAGGCCCCGACCAGCACAGAGCACATAAGCGTTTTTACAAAAGGATAACGCATTATTTTTCCTGTTGTTTTCAACCGGCGGAGTACACATCCCCTGTACGCCGCAGGTCACTTTTTGAGTACTGCCGTGCTCCTAAATACGACAGTGGTTGCGTAGCATACAGACCTCTACTCAAAAAAGTGCTCTTGTCAGGAAAAACAAATCATTATGTGACGCAGTTCACCCTCCGGTCACAGGAGGGAAGAAAGCGACCTCATCGCCATCACTGATTGAGGCACTGTCTTTGGTCATCACCTGGTTTACAGCGACCAGTGTCTTGCGATCCTGGAGAATGGTTTTCCAGAGTTCACCACGCTGCGCCAGTTCTTCTTTCAGAGCAGCTACAGTGGCTACACCTGCATCGACTTCCAGCTGATCACACCCCAACCGGTCACGGTAGCTGGCAAAGAACAACACCTTGATCATACTCTACCCTCCACCTGCGGCTCAGATTCATCCAGAAGCTGCTCTTCAACAAGCCTATCTTCAACAAGATAGTGGCCACTCTTGCCCCCGCTTTTCTCCAGCACGCGAATGCCGTCAATGCGCATGGTCTTGTCTGCAGCCTTACACATATCAAAAACAGTGAGTGCTGCCACTGATGCCGCAGTCAGGGCTTCCATCTCAACCCCGGTTTTACCGCTCAGGCGACAGCAGGTTTCAATACGAATGCGGTTATGCTCGGACTGGATTTCAAAATCCACACCAATAAAGTTGAGCATCAGCGGGTGACAAAGGGGAATCATGGTGCCGCACTGCTTGGCCGCCTGAATACCAGCAATACGGGCCACGGAGAGCACATCGCCCTTCTTGAGACCGTTATCCTGCACCAGCTTCAGGGTTTCCGGCGTCATGGTGATAAAGGCTTCTGCCCGCGCTTCACGACGGCTGTCGGATTTATCACCGACGTCGACCATCCGCGCTTCACCGCTTTCCGCAGTGTGAGTCAACTGGCTCATGCTGTTGCTTCCGAAGCAGATTTCCCAGGCTTCAGCTGTTCAACAAAATTGCACGGACGGTGACGGCTATCCAGCTGCTCACGAATCACCTGCTCCCAGGCAGTACGACAGCCATTATTGGAACCCGGCATCACAAAGGTAATCGTGCCGTTGGCCAAACCGGCAACCGCACGGGACTGAATGGTAGACGTGCCGATCTGTTCAAAGGAGACCTGACGGAACAGCTCACCGTAACCATCCACGACCTTGTCAAACAGTGGCAGAACAGCTTCCGGCGTGCTGTCACGGCCGGTAAAGCCGGTACCACCAGTAATCAGCACAGCCTGCACATTGTCAGAAGCAATCCAGCGGGAGAGCACAGCACGAATCTGGTAAATGTCGTCTTTTACAATCGCCTTGTCAGCCAGCCGATGACCGGCTTCCTGCACACCTTCCACCAGCAGATGGCCAGAGGTATCCGTCTCTTCAGTACGGGTATCGGAGACAGTCAGAACGGCAATATTCAGGGGAATAAAGTCGACAATATGCTTGTGTGCCATGGGTGCATACTCCTTTATCAGTCATGCACTAGGCCTGTTGACGTATAGAGAGAGCACTCAGCTGTCCCGAAGCGTCAACAGACCCTACAGAAAACGTGTTACAAAGCTTGCCAGATTACAGCGAAATTACCACGGCCTGTGATATTGTAATCGCACAAGATAATAGGTACTTCTGCTTACATTGTTTTCGATCAATAGACATACAGTCTGACAATGGCAGAATCGACCGGATAAAAATCAAACACCAAGCCTGAGATGAGGATATAAAAATGAACAACAGGATTCTTAAGTCTGCCGTTCTTGTTGCCGCCACTCTGGTCGTGCCAGGTCTTGCCTCTGCTGCTGGCGATGCTGCTGCCGGTAAAGCCAAATCAGCTACCTGTGCCGCCTGTCATGGTGCTAATGGTAAAGCCATGATTCCCAACTATCCGAATCTGGCCGGACAGAATGCCGCTTATCTTGAAAGCTCACTGAAAGCTTACAAAAACAAAGAGCGTAGTGGTGGTATGGCCGCACTGATGGCACCACAGGCTGCCATGCTGAGTGATGCAGATATTGCCAACCTGGCTGCTTATTACAGCTCACTATAAACGCTCGAATGTGAAGAGGCTCTACGGCCTCTTCCGCACCGTCCCTGTTCCCCACCTGATAGCAACGCTATAATCCCGCTTTTCCCGATATTTGGAAGATTATGTCTGAGATGACTGAAGCCGGCATCAGCCAGGCTACCCGTCAGGCGGTAGTTGATAAGCTGACTGACAATATGAAGCAGCTCTACCCGCTGGCACAGCGCGCGGATGAAGAGCTGGAGATGCTCAAAAAGCAGAACAAGGGTAAATTCAGCGCGATCTTCCAGACCGGCTCACCGTTTGCTGCGGAGTCTGACCGCTTTCTTCCGTATATGGTAGAAGCAGCCAACGAACTGACTGCCCTGCTCAAGATTGACGATGAAGACTTCAAGCCTCAACTGCAGGAGCTAATGCAGAAAATCCAGCTGCTGCATCAGGTTCTTCAGAAGTTTCACGCTGTTACTGATGAAGAAGCCGCTCAGGCCTCTTCTAACTGACACGCCTGCCATTCAGCCGGGGTATTGGCATTGGCGAATGCCCGCTCATGGTCTTCGGGTTCTTTTACGCGAAGACCATCCAGCTTCTCGACTAAACGCCAGAGGGCATAGTCACGGTGATCTTCACTGGCTATGGCAGTCTCCACCACCGCCCGAACATGATCATTCACCGGTAACAGCAGCGGCAGGGAATAGCCGGTAAATTCCACCGGGTAATCCCCTTCAAAATTTTTCACCAGCGTCTGAATATGCTCCGGCTGCAGCAGCGGCATATCGACCGGTACAATCACCAGCGCCTGAGCCTTGGATTCTGCCAGCGCTGCATGAATGCCCGACAGCGGTCCTCGACCGGGAATCACATCCCGCACCCAGTCGCCACCATCACCAATACGGTTGATCATGGTACGGGCAGCACCGGCCTCTTTTAAAACAGCAGCCATATGCAGAAACAGCGGCTGACCATGCCAGGAGAGATGGGCTTTGTCCTGTCCCATCCGGCTGGAACGGCCACCAGCCAGCACTACGCCATCCCAGACGGTATCTGAGTGATTCACAAGAGTAGATTGAGTCATAACGGAATTACTGAGCCCCGACGATCGTGGGGCAAGTGTAACTGATTCAATGCCACCTATCGCTACGATAGTAAAAACGCGGCAGTTCCCAGTTATAGCGGATGGCCAGACAACGCAGGGTAAAACCAAAACCCAGCGTAATAACAATACTGACCCACTCCGGCAGAGAGGTTTGCAGCAGGCCGATATGCAGCCAGGCTGCAGCAAACGCCACGCTGGCATAGAGTTCAGCCTTGAACACCAGAGGAATCCGGTTGCACAGGACATCCCGCAATATCCCGCCAAATACCCCGGTAAATACCCCCATCAGAGCAGCAATAAACCAGCTGTGCCCAAGTGCGAGAGTCTTTTGCACACCAATAACCGTGAAGGTCATCAGCCCAATACCATCAAGAGTGAGGAACAGCAGCCGCAGCGAGCCCATCCAGCGACTGACAAAGATGGTGATCAGGGCGGCAGCCGTCACGATAAGAATAAATTCCGGACGAGCGACCCAGACCAGGGGGTAGTTGCCGATCAGCACATCCCGGACCGAACCACCGCCAATAGCGGTACAGCAGGCAATAAAGATAACCCCGACAGGATCCATATTCCGGCGCCCCGCCGCCAGCGCACCCGACATACCTTCGACAGTAATCGCCAGAATGTAGAGGGCACCGAGCATATTCGTTCCTGATTCTTGGTTGTGTCTGCTTTTAACCAGTTTAGGTAAGAAGCCAACAAAGTTGGTACGAATGGTCGCTTTTCTTTGCAAAGCCACACTGACGGCATCCTTTCGTGGTCGGCGATTGCTGCCGGTTACACAAACGCAAAGCTGTTAATTGAGGGACAACCTACGCACAACATAAGGCCACAACCGGCTGTGAACTTCTGCCTAGAGTCGAAATACTCCCATGAGATGGCGACCGGTTATGCGTACAAAATGCTTACTTATCGCTCTGCTGCTATGCTGCGCATCCGGCCTTCAGGCTGCGCCCTCAATCAGGCTGCCTGAGGCAATTTCAGACTATCTGCGCCTGCCAACCACACCAGTGAAGGATCAGGGAATGTCGGGAACCTGCTGGTCTTTTGCCATGACCTCGCTACTGGAATCCGAACTACTGCGTCTTGGAAAAGGTGAACACGACCTTTCCGAGATGTATCTGGTTCATATGAGCTATCTGGACAAGCTCAAACTCGGCCAGAAGTTCGAGGAGCCCGACTTTGTTTCCGAAGGGTTTGATATGGAAAGCGCGCTGGATCAGGTCATCGACTACGGCATGATAAAGGAGCAGGCCTTCGACGGCCGCTCCCCCAAAACCAGAGGCGATGATCGTTTCAGCTTCCACGAGGAAATGGCTGAAACCCTGCACTTCAATGCGGAGCAGGCCATCAATTCAACCCGGACATCTGTTCAGTTCTTCTGGTATTTCAATTATGTGAGAAACCTCAATGCCATGATGGGCGAAATACCCGATGCGGGGAGCATGCACGAACAATACACTACGAATGCCAAAGCTCTTACTCAGCTTGGGATCAACAGCAGCGACTATGTAGTTCTGACACCATCCGACCAGAAGGATTATCAAGGTTATTCCCGCCCCTGGCAGAGCCTGTCCCGCCAGAAGCGCCAAAAATATATTCCCAAGAACAAAGTCATCGCCATGATTAAGCATGCCTTGAAGCGCGGTTATACCGTGGTCTGGGCCGGTGATGTTGGACTGGACGGTTTCTCCTACGGACTCGGTGTGGCACAGGGTGGCGTTATCGATGATGAAGAAGATGAAGACGAGGATATCAACGAATCTGCGGAGGGAGGTGGCTCTTTTCGGTCCAAAAGACGCTCAGACTGCTTTCAATATATGTATGGTCGCGCAGACGGTGATGAAGATAACGGTCAGTGCCCTGCACCCGAAGAGCACGAACCAGCACTTCATGCCATGCATATCGTTGGGTTGGCAACAGATAAGGTGGGAAATGAATATTTCGCTACTAAGAACTCTTGGGGAGATAACAATTTTCGGGACGGGTATCTCTATATGGATGAGGAATATATCGAGAATGCAACCTGGTCACTGCTGACGCATATGGATGCCATAAATGGTGGAATGCGGGAAGATCTGTTTTCCTCGGCAGACTTACCTCCAGAAGAAGAAAGAGACACCGCTGCTATGTTCGAGTGAAGAACTCTGAAAGTGTCAGTGCAGAAACATCTTTCTGCTCCCATTCCCCTTCAACCAACTGATAAAAATGACCGGTGGGGGACGATTGACTATCCAGCTCCATCAACACACAAAAGCAGTTCGGGTCATACCGGCTGACCAATTCTCCCTGCCCACTGGTTGAATGCTCAAAGATATCCTCTGCATGTCGGAGGTTAATCATGTCAGGCAGCTCAACCGTGATCGGGTATACCAATTGCAGGCTGGCGGTTGGTTCATGCACATAATAACCGGCAGGCCAGGATTCCGACTGGAAGCTCCTCAAGGTTACCCAGGGCAGAAAAGCGGAAGGACAAATAGCCAGAGTCGATTCACGCTCAAGACAGTACGGATCGGGCAACAGCTTTCCTTCACGGACAAAGCCATAGATCAATCCATCCTGAGCAATAGGAAGAACCTCTTCCATCAATTCAGCCCAGGCGGTCTGCAAAGGCTGATGCAGGTTTTCTTCCGGTACATACCCCGAAACCAGCTTGAGTGTGCTGCCCTGTTGTACCAAAACCAGAGCCTTGCGGCCTTTGTGTTCCACCACCAGTTGCAAGGAAACACCGAGATTGGCAAACAGCTGCCCCTCAGACACCTGCTGAATACTCCCCTGTTTACGAAGAGTCTGCATCTCTAAAAAGCTGAGTGGATCACCAAAAGGCTTGATCTCGCCAGACGGTGTTAACACCACCTGACGAGTCTGGAAATGATCTGCAGCTTCCCTGCGCAGTTCTTGTCTGGCGTGTAAATAAGACAAGATCGTCTGTTGTCCCTATCTTGTATCAACCAATGTTCAGTGATGAGCTCAGGTATGGCTGAGAATCACCTGGCGCACGGCCTGAACATTCTGTTCCATATGTTTCGGGTTAATGGTGCCCAAAACCGCACTGGTCACGCCTGGATGAGCAAAGACAAAATCCATGCTCTTTTGTACCGGATCTTCACCGGCAGCAAGATGCCCACTGGCCAGCGCCTTCTTCACCAGTATGGATTTACCATGACGGGCTGCGTAATCCAGCACCTCACGTTCACCCTGCTCGTTCAGGTTCCAGGTCACCATGGCGCAGTCAGCCTGCTCCAGCACCTTGATACCGCCTTCAACCGTTTTAGTAGACATGCCGGTTGCACGGATAAGACCTTCCCGCTTCAGATCATTCAGCACATCCAGGCAGCCGTAACGCTCAATAATCTCAACGTCGTTACCATCTGAGTGTACCAGTACCATATCCAGGTAATCGGTCTTCAGTCTTTGCAGACTGCGCTCGATACTTTTGCGAATATGCTCCGGGGTAAAGTCAAAGCGAGATTCCCCATTCTCAAACTCCTCCCCAACCTTGGTGCAGATGATCCACTGGTCACGCTGCCCCTTGATCAAGCCACCCAGACGCTCTTCACTGGTGCCATAGGCTGGCGCGGTATCCAGCAGATTGATTCCCAGATCACGGGCCAGCGCCAGTAACTCAAGCGCCTTCTTATCATCCGGGATTTCAAATGCAGTCGGGTATTTCACCTGCTCGTTGCGACCCAGTTTGACCGTACCAAAGCCCACAGGGGAGATCATCAGACCGGTATCAGCAACCGGGCGCAGCCAGTTATCCATAGCATGCTCTGTCAAAACGTGTCTCCGTTAGTCCTGCAGCCGACCTTCCCAGAACGGCTTGGTGATTTCGGGATGAGGCAGTTCCGCCACACTGAAACCTTCATTGCCTTCCGGCGTAATACCCTGGGCTTCCAGGCTCTTGATCACTTCATCGGCAAGGTTTGGCGCCAGTGCCAGTTTAGTCGGCCAGGTGACCAGACCATTGTGAACCGGCTTGCAGAATGCAGCATCCGGACGCAGCAGTTTATTCTGCTTAGGCTCGGCACGATTCACCCGCAACGTTCCCCAGCGGGCACGGCCAAAGTCCACCCATGGCATCAGCTTGGTCAGCTCTTTTTTGGCCAGAGCAATCTGTTCATCAGCTTCACGCTTCACGCCGGTTTCTGCCAGCTCACCGCCCATATACCAGACCCAGCGACCATCTTTGGTTGGATGGCTGGTAATGGTGATGCGCGGAACAATATCGGTTCCCACACAGTGGGCATACACCGGATGCTGGAAATCATGTTCCATCATCACCATATGCAGAGGGCGTACCTGCTGTTGAGGCGCATCCTGTTGCCAGAGTTTAAGCAGGTCGGCAGTGCCTTCACCGGCCGTGAAGACAAACTGCTTGGATTCGATTACCGTGGTTTTGTCACTCTGGGTGATCTCAATGCCGGCAATGGAGTGATCATCATTCAGCTTCAGGGTAGTGTCACTGTTCCAGTCCACCTTGATCATCCGATCTTCCAGACCTTTTACCAGCGCTTCAATCACGGTTTCCACATCCAGAACACTCTCACTCAACTTGTAGAGCTTGCCCTTGAATTGCGGGTTTCTGAACGCTTCCGGAAGATCGCTTTTGGACACACCTTCCACACGACCGCGCAGCGCCTTGCTGCCGAAGAAAGTTGCCAGACGGGAGCCAAAGCCTCCCGGCGTCCACATATATTGGTGATCAGAAAGAACCCGAACATTGGTCAGGTCCAGCTCGCCATCACCACGCATGGCCGCCTGCCAGCGAGCCGGCATACCGGCGATGCATTCGGAAGCCTTGGTCAGGTTGCCGGACAGAGCGTATTTGATGCCACCATGAATAATGCCCTGGGATTTGATCGTCTGACCGCCGCCGAGGGTGTCATTCTCCAGAAGCAGGGCCTTGTAGCCCATATTGTTCAAACGCCGGAACAACCACAGTCCGGCAATACCGCCGCCGATAATGGTCACGTCGGCTGCAACTACCTGGTTCATAGTTAGCGATTCGCTATCTGACATATAAGAATGATGGGCAGTATATATAAGGATCACTCAGGTCTGAAATGGCAGTTCCCGCAAATACCATGACACAAGCTATGGTATACGCCTGAGAGGTTGCGGATAATGGTCGTCCGAACCCGATAGACGCACTCGAATGTCACGCTTTTTTTACACCCTGATTTTCTACCTAGCTCTGCCGCTGGTGATGCTCCGCCTGCTCTACCGCGCATGGCGGGCACCGGATTATGTCAAACGCTGGAATGAGCGCTTCGGGTTCTTCAAGCTGCCAGCCTTTGAAGGCAAACGTATCTGGGTGCATACCGTGTCAGTTGGCGAATCTATCGCTGCGGCGCCGCTAGTGAAAAAGATGCTGCCGACCTTCCCGGAACACCAGTTCGTGATCACCACCATGACACCAACCGGTTCTGAGCAGGTTCTGAATATCTATGCCAGCGAGATTGCTGCAGGACGGGTCGTGCACGTTTATGCCCCTTATGATCTGCCGGATGCCATCGCCCGTTTTCTGAACAAGGTGCAGCCTGAGCTGGCGGTGTTTATGGAAACAGAGCTGTGGCCCAATACTGTGGCCGCCTGCCACAACCGTGGCATTCCTTCTC
Organism: Parendozoicomonas haliclonae; assembly: GCF_900174585.1. Lineage (GTDB taxonomy): Bacteria > Pseudomonadota > Gammaproteobacteria > Pseudomonadales > Endozoicomonadaceae > Sansalvadorimonas > Sansalvadorimonas haliclonae. Next base: position 119,581 of record NZ_FWPT01000002.1, read on the forward strand.
TGCTCACTAACGCGCGTCTATCTGAGCGTTCCGCCAAAGGTTATGCCCGTATTGGTTCACTGAGCCGCAATATGCTTTCCCAGCTGTCGTTTATTGCCGCGCAGGGTTCGGCCGATGCAGAGCGTTTTATTGAACTGGGCTTCCCCAAAGAGCGTCTGGAAATAACCGGCACCCTGAAGTTTGATATCTCCGCCCCAACCGCCTTGCTGGAACAGGGAAAAGAACTGCGGGAGAAATGGCTGCATGGACGTGGGGAACATGCCCGCATCCTGATTGCCGCCAGCACCTACAAAGGTGAGGATGAGCAGATTCTGGATGCCTATGCCCATCTGCGTCAGTCACTCACAGATGTGCTATTGATTCTGGTGCCTCGCCATAAAGAGCGCTTCCAGCCGGCTTACGAGTTGATCAAGAGTCAGGACTGGAAAGTTGCACGACGCAGTGCCGGTGAAGTGGTGAATGCAGAAACCGATATTCTGCTGGGCGACACTATGGGTGAACTGATGCAGCTGTATGCGACAGCTGACGTTGCCTTTGTCGGCGGCAGTCTGATTGAACGTGGCGGCCATAATCCTCTTGAGCCGGCTGCCCTTGGCATTCCGGTGATTTATGGCCCTCATGTTTTCAACTTTGCGGCAGTTAATGAAACCCTGCGCGACGCCGGTTGTCTGTTTACCGTACACAGCAGTACAGGCCTGACCCGTGAAGCCGAACGTCTGCTAACCGATCAGGAAGCCTGGCAACAGGCCAGCGACGCAGCCCGCGCAGTAATGGATCGCAATCGCGGTGCTCTCGACCGACAGCTGAAACTGACCGCTTCTCTCCTCAATAGATAAAATCCATCGCCTAACGGTGGAAATCTCCATTCCCCCAATGACATAATCGAATGAGAGGCTCTGGCACAGGGCCTCTCATTCGATTACATAACAACACATCCATTCTAAAAACACATAAACGTCAGGCAGTATTTATGGTTATCGATACCAAATTACGCTCCGGCCCCAACCATCCGTTAGGCGCTTGGATCACCTTCGATGCATCCCTGAACAGCACTACAGCAGCTCGTGTGGAGGCACCGGAATAATGACGACTCAGACCATCTCACACGATAACAACACCCGCCCAACACAAACCAAACCCTCTCTGCTGAACAGTCTCGGCCCCGGTATTATGATGGCCGCAGCCGCAATCGGCGGTTCACACTTGATAGCTTCAACCAAAGCCGGTGCCATTTATGGCTGGCAACTGGTCGGCCTGATTATTCTGGTAAACATTTTTAAATACCCCTTTTTCCAATACGGTGCCCGCTACAGCGCAGCTACAGATGAAAGCCTTGTACGTGGCTACGCCCGCATGGGGCAGCCATGGCTGCTGTTGTTCCTAGGGCTGAACGCCTTCGCCTCAGTGGTAAATATTGCAGCCTTGCTGGGACTGACCAGCGCACTGCTTGGCGCCGTATTCCCCGGTATCCCGACACTGGTTATGGCCGGTGTGGTGATTTCGGTCTGCCTGCTGATCGTATTGCGCGGGCATTACCATCTGGTGGACGGTTTCTCTAAATGGATCGTAGTGATTCTCTCAGTCGTGACTGTTGCTGCCACCCTGCTGGCCTTTACCCAGCCGTCTGCTGCGCCAGCAGAGTTTGTAGCCCCTGATCCCTGGGTACTTGGCTCACTGGCCATGCTGATCTCCCTGATGGGCTGGATGCCGGCACCGGTTGAGGTGTCTGCCATGACCTCACTCTGGGGCCGCAGCAAGGCGCAGGAAGACGGTCCGCGTAGCATGAAAACGGCTCTGCTTGATATGAATGTGGGCTATATCGGTACCACGATTCTGGCTCTGTTCTTTGTTGCCCTCGGTGCTCAGGTTATGCACGGCTCCGGTATTGAACTGGCAAAGAGTGGCGCGGCATTCAGCCAACAGCTGGCAGATATGTACGCCTCGGTGATGGGTGATTGGAGCCGCTGGCTGGTTATTATTGCCGCAGTCTGCTGCATCTTCAGCTCACTGCTGACCTGTGTAGACGGTTACAGTCGTGTGAACAAAAGTGCCTGGGATAACCTGCACGGAAATGACTCCCCCAACACCGAAAGCCCGCTACTGGCGCTGGCGATCAGCGCTGCTGCCATCACACTGGTGACCCAGTTTCCGGGCAGTATGCTGGCCATGCTTGAGTTTGCAATGATTGCAGCCTTTCTGACGACGCCGGTCTTCGCCCTGCTCAATTACCGGTTGATGAATGCCAGCCATGTACCGGAAGAACATAAACCAGGCCGTGCCCTGACACTGCTGAGTCAGGCCGGATTGATCTTCCTGTTTGGCTTTGCCGCACTGTTTATCTGGTGGAAGTGGATGATGTAAACAACATCAAATACCGCAGAAAGAAAAAGACCCGATGTGTTATTCACATCGGGTCTTTCATTACGCAATGATAAAACTCTTATCAGCTTTTGGTACAGACAGACGTCAGATCATTATTACCACTGGTGTTCATCCAGTTGTTCAGATCTTTCAGATCCTGCGGGCTCAAAGTACCGGCGTTCTGCTTCAGCTTCAGAGTATTGATGATGAAGTCATAACGGGCGCTCAGGTAGTTACGCTGGGCACCGTACAGGTTCTGCTGGGCATTCAGTACGTCAACAATATTACGGGTACCAACTTCATAACCGCTTTCGGTTGCTTTCAGAGCACTGTTAGCAGATTCAATCGCGCGGCACTGTGCGTCAATATTCTCGGCATCCGCATTGACGGTATTGAACAGATTACGGGTATTCGCAGTCACTGTACGCAGGGACTGGTCATAGTTCAGCTGGGTTTCTTCCAGCTGGTAACCTGCCTGACGCACCTTGGACTGAGTAGCACCACCGGAGAAGATCGGTACGCTCAGCTGCAGGCTGTAAACCGTTGAGTTGTTCTTGTCATTAGTATCCGGTTGAGCATAGTTAACATTATGACCGTATGTAGCAACAGCATTCAGTGTTGGCGCATGGCCAGACTTGCTGACTTTCAGCTGGGAGCTGGCGGCATCAATACCCTTACGGGAGGCTTCCAGACTCAGGTTCTGAGCAACGGATGTCTTCACCCACTCCTGGGCAATAGCCGGAGTTGGCTTGGAGACTGGCATGGTCTTGTCCAGTGACTCCAGCTTGGTGATAGAGGTATTGGTCAGAGTCCACAGATTTTCATAAGCGACGCTAACCTGGTTATTGGCCTGAATACGGGTAACGCGGGACTGGTCATAAGCAGCACGGGCTTCCAGAACATCCGTTTCAGCGATCAGACCAACTTCAAAACGCTGCTGGGTCTGTTCCAGCTGACGCTGCAGAGCTTTTTCTTCCGCAATAGTGGTTGCCAGAGTTTCTTCTGCCAGCAATACATTGAAGTAAGCCTGGGCTACACGCAGAACCAGACTCTGCTGTTCAATGGCCAGACTCAGACCAGCCTGTTCAGTCAGATAACCCGCCTGCTCAAATGCAAACCAGGATTGCAGATTAAACAGCGGCTGAGTCAGGGATGCACTCCAACCATGGGTATTGTAGTTGTTAGTACGATCACCAGCAGGCAGTGGTGTGGAGTTCAGATTCACGCCTTTGTTATCTGCAGTCTGTGCAGACAAACCAATCTGTGGCAACAGGGCGGCACGGCTTTGCGGAACGGCTTCTTCCGCCGCTTTAAAGGAAGCACGGGCAGCTGCCAGTTGTGCATCGTTCTTCACAGCCAGTTCGTAAACCTGCATCAGGTCTACCGGCTCGCCGCTGGCAGCATGAAGCGCGCCACTGAACAGTGTTATAGCTGGTGCCATCATTGCGGCACTGATTCCCACGAGCAATCGCTTGGGTAGCATCATTCGCATTCCTGTATCACAAAAATCTTGCTGTTTCTGATAAGCCGGAGGGAGATCTTCTTTTAGTGATGAAGTGATCTATCGGCCTTTAAACCGTGACGGGAACGCATCCCGCCCCTCTCGATCAATGTCTATTTTACTGCCGGAACAAACATTGATATTGGCTTAACCATCAAACCAACGAGCAAAACTACCACTACCAAGGGCAGAATTTAAGCAGATATTCTCATCAATAGGTATTTCAGTTGTATTGAAGTGTATATTGGCTATTTTTTGCACACCCCATAACAACTGTTGTGCTTGGTAGTACATGCTGTTTCCTGATGGCGTCCTGCCAACAACCCGTATATCTCGGGCTGGCTTATTAAACCATAAAAGCCCGGCGTACGTACTCAGGATTTATCCTGCGCGCCTGCCCGCCGAAATTATGAAAATAATAGAAGGGAACGAAACAACAGTCGTGTTGCCTTATTTTTGATACATTCTATCCCAGAACACAGGGAGGCCACTTGCTCTTAAACGACACCAAACGCTATTTATGGGAGCAGCTATGAGAGGTACAGCCAGATCGACGGTGCCAGCATTGACTGCACCGTCATCAATCAGCCGACCGGCCCGATATAAGATGGATCTGGCAGGACTTCAGGCTGTATGTGAAGCCAATTACCGTCAGTTATTTAAAGTGGCGCAGGATGCCCTGTGTGCGCAAAAGGGTTCTGTAAAGCTGCTCTCGAGTGAATGGATGAACCATTCATCCAAAGCTCATCTGGAAGTGCTGGAACAAACCCGTTATACCAGTCTGGTTGCTCTCAGCCTGACCTCTCGCCTGCATGACTGGCTGACACTGCCGCAGATGCAGATTCGCCTTTACCACGATGTTCAAATGGCAGAGGTTGTTTCGGCGGACCATTACCGGAACCTGTCAGCCGTTTACGAGTACCCGAACCCGGCCATGCATCTGCCGGATGAGAAGCATCAGCTCAATCTTTTGCTGGCCGAATGGCTTGCCCATTTCCTTGAAACCGGTTTATCGACTGAACCACTGTCTAAAAAACTGCCAACCTGATAACAGAATCCCATTCCCCTATGGAGTCTGGCGTTTTCTGTGTTTATGATGCCCTAAACAACACCAACCATAACTGGAAAAACCTTGCTACACCGTCCATCCACTCTGATCCAGATCAGCGACTCTCATCTGTTTGCCAATGATGAGCGCAGCCTGTTGGGTATTAAAACCCGTCAGTCGTTTGCTGACGTGATAAAAATGATCAGGGCGCAGGAAAGCGAGATTGACCATATTGTGGTGACGGGAGATATCTCTCAGGACGACTCCATGGAGTCCTATCACTACTGCCATAAGGTGTTGTCAGATATGCATGTGCCCTTCTCATGGCTGAAGGGCAATCATGATGATATGTCCACAGCGGCCAGCGTGATGTATCAGGCCAATTTCCCGGATATTCAGGAAGTCGGTAACTGGCTGATTCTGATGGTGGATACCCACGTATCCGGCGAGATTCACGGCATGATCTCCGAAGAAGCTATGGCCCGACTGGAAGAGCAGCTGGTTACCCATCAGGACCGCCCTCTGCTGGTCGCCATGCACCACCACCCGATCCCGGTTCACAGCCGCTGGATGGATGATATCTGTCTCAGCAACCGGGAAGCCGTGATGACCCTGCTCAAGGGTTACCCTCAGGTGCAGGCCGTCATCCATGGCCATACCCACCAAGAGCGGGATCAGGTCTATAACGGTATTCGTGTGCTGGGTATCCCCTCTACCTGTGTACAGTTCGCGCCAGGGTCAGAGGATTTTGCCGTCGATAACCAGCAGCCAGGCTACCGCAGACTGCGTCTCTTCCCCGATGGCCGGATTGAGACAAGCGTCCACAGACTGCCGGATAACACCTGGCTGCCAGACCGCTCTCAGGCAGGTTATTGACGCCTGAACCACCGCCCCAAACCATCGGCAACCAGCCCTGCTGCCTTTATTCTAATTAGATATTACAGCGCCTTTTTACCCTGCTTCTTCTTTCCTAAATTTGAACATGAGGCAGCAGTACAAAGGATTTGTGATCATGTCCCGCCCGCAGTATGAGTCTGAGACATTCGCTCCCGGTGATGGTCTCCCTGAAGGTCTTGAACACCGCAAGAGCAAATCAGAACGGCAAAGATGCAAACGCAAACGCGCCCGCAGCATTCGCAAGGGTATCGATTCCTACTTTGAGAAGAAGAATCTCAGAGATCAGATCGGCGACGATTTTGATGATGACGATCTGGATATGGGAGAAGAGGAGAGCTGGTATCACTGATACCGGCTCTTTCAAAATAAGCTCAAAGCTCTGAGAGAAAACGTTCAACGATTCCGTTAAACAGCTCCGGCTTTTCGGCATGCAGCCAGTGCCCCACACCAGATACCACCTTCAGCGATGCATTCGGGAACAGCGCCCCGATTACCGACTTATGCTCCGGTAGCAAGTAATCAGACTCCCCGCCTTTTACAAACAACACCGGCCCGGTAAATGACTTGCCAGTGTTATCCGGTTCAGATCGGATTTCATCATAATTGGCCACCAGCGCCGGAGCATTCATACGCCAGACAAACTCGCCCTGATCGTTACGCATCAAACTTTTGATCAGCAGCTGCCTTACAGCGGGCATCTCTATAAATCGTGCAAACTGGGCATCAGCTTCTGCTCTGGAGGTCGCCAGCTCCGGCTGATAGTTCTCTATAGCCTGAATCACATTCTCATGCCGGTGGGTGTAACTCACCGGAGCAATATCACCAACAATAATGGCCTTGATACGCTGCGGGAAATCCAGGGCCATCTGCATGGCCGTTTTACCGCCCATGGAGTGCCCAAGTACGATTGCCTGCTCAATAGCGAGATGGTCCATCAGGCGTACTACATCAGCAGCCATCACCTGATAGTTCATTTCCTCATCGTGGAAAGAACGACCATGGTTACGCAGATCAACGGAAATCACCTGATACTGCTCTGCCAGCCTGCGGGCTACAGGCGTCAGGTTATCCATATTGCCAAACAGACCATGCAGGATAAATAAAGGCTCGCCTTCCCCCTTCTCTCGCCCCTGCACTCGATAATTAAGAATTCTGTCGTCAGTCATATCGTACCGCTGTCATTTTTTATAAGGCTAAGTATCCCATCATTCCATCGCTCTGCCCAAGAGCTTGCTACTTTATCAACAGTGACCGGAACCAGAACGGCCAGGCCGCCTATGCCACACGACGAAACACAACTATCGTCCCTGTTTCAGCAACGTTGTACACGCAGACGGTTTATCAAAACAGCGGCCGGTACAACCGTGGTCGTTCACTTTATCCCGATCAGTGCTTTCAGTGATATCACTCTGCCAAAGGAGAAAAGCTCTAACTGGCAATCGGAACCCGGTGTAGCCAAACAACGCATTGATGGCCATGCCAAGGTTACCGGCCAGAAAATCTATGCCCGGGATTTTCGCTTTTACGATATGCACGGATGGCCGCAGGACGGTCAGCATATCGTTATTGTTCGAGCCAAAAATACCACCAATCCCTTTACCGGCTTTGATTTAAAGAAGCTGGGATCAGAATGCCAGCCAGTACAGGTTCTTTATGGTGACGAAATCATCAGTCGCCTGCATCGCCCCCGACATAGCAAACACTTCAAACATCAGGATCACCCAATTCCCGGCCCGGTTAACCCGGTGCCAGATATGGCCGAGCACCCTTATATTGTTCCCCGAGGAGAGACGGCCAACTACTACGGCCAGCCGCTGGCCTTTCTGTACTTTAATAATTTGAGCTGCAGCCTGAAGGTGCAGGAGCTGCTGCGTACCAAAGAGATTGCCACCTATGATCCTGAGCTGGCTGACCTGCCTTATCAGGCTTCGCAGGGAATGATGCACCTTGTGCGGTACCATGACGGCAACCGGGACCTGTTTTCTTTTTATCAGAATGGTGGCGCAAAGGATTATCAGAAACAGGCTGACCAGTGGCAGCAACGGATACAACAGGAGATTGATCAATCTGACCACGGGTTCCACAAGATGAGCTGCTCCATGCAGGCGATGGATCCGATGTTTATGGAACCGGAGAGTGGCATGGCCTGGTACGACAGCCCCTCCAAAACTCTGAACATGCTGCTGGGCACCCAGTCACCGGGTGATGATGTGAATAACATCCTAACCGCCTTCTCCCATCCAAAAGCACCCGCCAGCGTTAGCACCGTTAATTTTTATACCTGCTATCTCGGTGGCGGGTTTGGCGGACGGGATCGCTCCATGCTGCCCTTGAACCTTGCGATTGCAGCTGTCGCCAGCGATGGCGTGCCCATCCGCATTGCCAACACTCGCTTTGAACAGTTTCAGTCAGGCGTTAAACGTCATGGAACAAAAGCCATTGAGCAGCTGCATGTGGATGATCAGGGCTTTATCCAGAACCAGGTTGTCGATATCACGCTTGACGGCGGCGGACGCAAAAACCTCAGCCCCTTTGTGGTTCAGCAGGCAGCTCTTATGTCGTGCGGAGCCTACAGCATTCCCAAAACCTCCGTGCACACCAGCGCCGAGTTTTCCGAGAATATTATCAGTGGTGCTCAGCGCGGCTTTGGTGGTCCGCAGGCTTTCTTTGCTATTGAAACCCTGCTGGATGATATAGCCCGAACCCGGGAGCTTGATCCCATATCCCTACGAATGCAGAACCTGCTAAAGCCCGGTGGCACCTTTCTGACCGGCTCGATGGTTAACGACAATCTACAGATGCCACTGATGCTGAAAACCGCTCAGCAGCACAAGATCTGGCAACAACAGAAAGCACAACGCGAACACTGGCATCGTCATCACAAGCTGCTCTATGGCGTTGGCTTTGCCATGACCATGCAGTCTTTTGGCACCGGCGGAGAGGGGCTGACGAACAAAGTCCACCTGAACCGTGATGGCACCATTGAAGTCGCCACAGAGTCGGTAGATATGGGCAATGGCTCAGCCACCACTCTGGCACTGGCGACTGCAGATGTACTGGGAACCAATGCCAACAATATTCATATGGGCCAGAGTAACCTGTTCCCTCTACTCAATATGCACACTGGTGGTGAGACGCGCTGGAAGGATGACCGCTGGACGGCTGTGGGGGTGAGTTCTTCCGGTGCCTGTGAAACCGCATACCACCAGAGCTTTATAGTTGGGCAGGCTGCCCGGGTTTTATACGACGCCGCACTGATTCCAGCCGCTCTCGCTCTGTGGCAGCGGAATGAGTCACCGGCCAATATGCGTTGGCATAAAGGCCTGTTGGTTTCAGACGACGAAAGACTTACACCTCTTTCCATGCAGCAGCTTGCCGAGCAAGTCTATCAGGATCATGGCATCACCACGGCTTTGGCCCACGGTTTCCATCTGCGGAACTGGGTCACAGCGGATTACCGGATAAACAACCAGACTTACCGCTGGGTCATTGATGGCCTGGCTGTACAGCGGGCCGGCAGTCAGAAGCTGGATTATGTGCCTCGCTTCAATGGCCAGTATCCCGATCCAGCGGATCAATATATGATCCGGGCACTATTTACTCCCTGCGCCAGCCTTATCGGACTCACCGTGAATGCCCATACCGGTGAAACCAAAGTCCGAGAATCAGCCACCATTTTGAATGCCGGCAAAGTCTTATGTGAACCTCTGGTATCTGGCCAAAGCCAGGGCGGACTGGCGATGTCTATTGGCTACACATTGATGGAAGATATTCCGCCGGGTAAAGACGGTGCTGCCAGCGGCCAGTGGAACCTCGATAAATACCAGCTCCCCAAAGCTCAGGATGTTCCTATTGATAATCAGGAACTGGTCTTGATTCCACCTTTGCCCGAGCAGGTTGCCGGACGAGGGATTGGCGAGGCCGCCATGTGCGCCGTCCCTGCTGCAATTTCCAACGCGATGATGGATGCTACCGGGCATCGCTTCACCAGCATGCCGATTACTTCCGCCAAAGTGCTGGCTCGACTGCAGGGCAAACCACAGCCAGCCTAACCTCGTAAAACTCCAGAAGTCCGACGATCAGCCGATAACCCTCGATTGCATATTTCATTCACAGATTTTGCTTCAGGGTTTGGGTTCATGTTTCGCAAGGTTTTCTTTCTCGCCATTATTGTTCTGCTAACCACCAGCTTCTTTTTTCACCCGGAAATTCTGACCATCACCGCAGGTGTATCGCTGTTTCTGTTTGGCATGCTGTGTCTGGAACAGGGCTTCCGGCAGGCCAGTGGCGGTGTATTGGCTCGCATCATTGAACGGGCCACCGGCAATCGCTGGAGTAGTTATGCGACGGGAGCCTTTGCCACCAGCCTGCTGCAATCCAGCTCGCTAAGCTCAGTGATTACCGTGTCCTTTGTCAGTACCCGGCTGGTCACCCTGAGTGCCGGGCTGGCTCTGGTGATAGGTTCCGGGCTGGGTTCCACCTTCGGCACCTGGCTGATGGCGGCCTACGGCATGAAAGTGGCTATCAGTCATTACGCCATGCCCATGCTGGTGATGGGCACCTTGTTGCAACTTCAGAAAGGTCATCGAACCCGCAGCAGTGGTTATATCCTGCTCGGAATCGGCTTCCTGTTCTTGGGAATTCATTATATTCGTGAAGGGATGGCCGAGGCGGGCGATCTCTCGCTTCTTACCAGCAACTATGGTCTGCTGGGTGGCGTACTGGCCGGAACGGTTCTGACTGTTCTGATGCAATCCAGCCACGCATTACTGGTGCTGGTTATCGCTGCCATGGCCAACCAGCTGCTGTCACTGGAACAAGCTCTGGCGCTGTGCATTGGCACCAATATCGGCACGACCACCACCGCAGCTTTGGCTTCAATCAGTGCCACCATCGACGGTCGTCGTCTGGCACTCGGTAACCTGCTGTTTAAACTCTGCGCCACATTCATAGTCTTGCCGTTTATGCCCTGGTGGCAAAGTCTGGTGATGGCACTCTCTCAAACGCTTAACATCGCTGATCAGCCGATGATGCAGCTGGCACTGTTTCATTCCCTGTTCAACCTGGCGGGTGCATTGTTGATCATTCCCGTACTGGGGCTGACTGTTCGCCTGTTGCAGCTACTAATTCCCACCAGAGAAAAGAACACCAGCCTGGAGCTACCCCTGCCTCAGCAACAACCAGTGCGGGCAAAGCTTCTGACCAAAGCCATGCAGGAACACCCGGATGCGGCACTCAAAGCCTTGAATACCGAAGGCGGTGAGCTTTACCAAAGAACCATCGCCCTGATCAGCTTTGGTCTCTATATCCAGCCAGAGCTGCTGTACAACGACCAGCAACCACTGGACGACACTATCCCGCCCTGGCCCAACTGGCGTGTTGGCAAGCTGTATAAGCTGCAGATCCGGGAACTATATGACGATATAACCCGCTTTGCCGACGATATCGCTTCAGATATCAGCCCCTCTCAAAGAGAAAGCCTGCATGCCATCCTGAGTGCCTGCGAAAACTTTATCTCGGCGATTAAACAACTGCGGCTGCTACAGAAAAGCCTGCGCCGTAACCTTAACAACGAACATGATCCGGTTCGGAAGCACTATCTGATGCTGCGTAAACGGATTATCAAAACCATCCGTACCATTCACCAACTAGCGGATGATGAAACGCTGGATATCACCGAAGCTGTACATGCCCTGAAAAAGGACCTCTATAAGCAGGACCTGTTAACTGGTGATTCCCTGTCCAACTTCCTAAAAGACGACGAGACCACCCCACTCCACGCCATGCAGCTGATTAACGACAATGGCACTGCACACACGATCTGCAACAGCCTGATTGATGGCGCTGTGATTCTGCTGGTTCAGGGTGAACGCAATATTATCCGCCAGCGTGATGAAGCCGTGCAGGATTACCTGAGCTGTGGCAATTGGTCGGAAAAAGGATTACAACCCCAATAACGAATTCAACACTCGAGAATAATAATGTCCCGTCTAGAAGCGACTCTGCAGGCAATTGATGAGCTACATAAACAGGATCCCAAAACTGTTGACGGTAAAGCCGAAGAGCTGACTTACGCCGAGCACTGTAGCCGCTGGCTTGACCGGTTAGCTCCTGACGCTTCGGAAGAACTGCAGATTGCCGTACGCAGCCAGCATCTGTGCCGCTGGGAGATTCCCCGGAAGGATTATCCTATGGACAGAACCGGCTATCTGAAATGGCGCACCGCATTGGGCAAGCTCCATGCCGACAAAGCCATTGCCGTGATGCAGGCTCAGGGTTATGAGCAGGAGAGCTGCGAACGGACAGCGACCATTATTCGTAAGCTGGGCATCAAGCGCGATGCCGAGGTACAGACACTGGAAGACTGCGCCTGTCTGGTATTTCTGGAAACCGGCTTTTTGGCCTTTGCTGAGAAACATTCCGAAGAAAAGATCATTTCTATAGTGCAGAAGACCTGGGCAAAAATGTCAGAAACGGCTCAGCAAGAGGCACTGAAGTTGCCATTCCCGGATCAGGCACTCGCTCTTCTTAATAAAGCCCTGAACTAACCTCCTCCCAAACGACCACATACGTACAATCCGAACTTCATCTTTCTTGCGCTCTTAACCAAAACAGGGGAAAAGAGCGCAAATCGATTTCCACTCCAACACTCCAAGATGACAAACCAGAAAAACCAGAAGCTGGCACTGCTGTGTGGCCTGGCCACAGTACTGTTATGGTCAACAGTTGCCAGTGCTTTCAAAATATCCCTGATGGTACTGACACCACTCCAGCTTGTTTCCGGGGCTGCGATTGTTTCTCTGGCCGCGCTGCTGGTCAGCGTCAGCATAAGAGGTCAGCTGCCGCAGGTTATCCGCGCTTTAAAACAACGGCCTTTGTTTTATCTGGCTCTTGGAGCACTGAACCCAACAGCCTACTACCTGGCTCTATTTGCCGGTTATGATCGCCTGCCTGCGCAGATCGCATCACCGGTCAATTACACATGGGCTGTTCTGCTGCCCCTGCTGGCAGCCCCCATTCTTAAACAGGCGCTGACCCGCTGGCAGTTGATGGGCTGCCTGGTTGGTTATCTTGGCGTCGCCGTGATTGCTACCCGCGGGGAGTTTAATGGCCTCAACAATGTTGACCCGCTGGGCCTCGGGCTGATCCTTGTCTCGGCCGTACTTTGGTGCCTTTACTGGATTCTTAATACTGGCAATAAAGAAGATGCCATTGTCAGCCTGTGCAGCTGCACACTGTGTTCTCTGCCAATGCTGCTAATCATTAATATTATTCAGGGAGACTGGCCGACCCTGACGGCAGGTGCACTTGCAGGTGCCGCCTATGTGGGACTGTTTGAAATGGGCATTACCTCCATGCTCTGGCTGCAAGCTCTGAAAACCGCCGAGAACACCTCGCAGATTTCCAGCCTGGCCTTTCTCTCGCCACTGCTGTCCATTATCTGGATCAGCACCGTGCTGGGAGAAACCATTCACCCGACCGTCTACCCAGGTATGGCACTGATTCTTATAGGTATGGCAATTACCCAATGGGCTGATCGCCGCCGCGCAGTTCCCAGTGCGGCCTGATTCACACTAAAACATCAAGACTCTGGCTGACTGCGCAACAGCTCGGCCAGAGTCTGAATCCCTTCTTCTCTTTCCTGCTCTGCCGTATGGGCAAAACCCAAAGTCAGCCCTGATCGCACCTCTGAACCATAGTAGTAACTGCTCAGCGGTGATGAGCCATAACCTTTTTGATAAAAACGCTGGCTGATCACACGATCATCAAGACTTTGGTCATCGAAACTTACAGCCAGATGCATGCCCGCACTTTGCACGACTGGTGTCATCAACCCCTGAAGATGCTGCTGACAAAGTTCGCGCATATGCTCCCACTTTTGCTGATAGAGCCTACGACTTCTGCGCAAATGCCTTGCAAAATGACCTTCACCAATAAAATCTGCCAGTACCGCCTGAGACAAGATGGGAGACTCTCCACTCCCCGCGGCTTTAGCCGCTACAAAGGCATCCACCAGATGCTCAGGCACCACCAGATATCCGAGTCGCAAACCGGGTAGTACCGTCTTGCTGAAACTCCCCATATAGATCACCGGTGTCTTCTCTGCCATTCCTGCAAGTGCAGCGACTGGCTGTCCGTAATAGTGAAACTCACTGTCATAGTCGTCTTCCACGATCCAGCACTTCTGCTGCTCGGCCCACTGCAACAGTTGTAACCGTTCATGGGCCGGCAGTATTCCACCCAACGGATACTGGTGCGTCGGCGTGCAATACAGCAAGCGATGCTGCCCGGTTTCGGGCAGTTGATCGACCGCCACCCCATGCTTACCCATCACCACGGTTTCCAGACGGGCACCGGCCGAAAGAAAGGCTCTTTGTGCACCGCGATAACCCGGCTCTTCAATCAAGGCCGCTTCCCCTGGCTCGATCAGTAGCTGGGCACATAAGGCCAAAGCCTGCTGGGCGCCCTGGGTAATAACTATCTGCTCCGGACGACAACGCAGTCCGCGACTGGCATTCAGATATTCAGCCAGCGCCTGCTGTAACGGCCAGTAGCCCTGTGGGCTGTGGTAGCCACCCAGAACCAGACGATCACTATGGCGTCGGTAAAGCTGTTGCCAAAGCCGGAAGGGAAAGGCACGAAGGTCAGGCAGACCGACCGTAAACGGAAGATTCGCTTTGTCTCTTGCCGCATATTTATCGGCTGCCTTTTGCAGGGTTTGCCCATAGCGGGAAAGTTGTGGCCACTCTTCCACCGAATGACTGATCGCCGATTCCGGTGGTGTATCGCCTGTAGGTAAACGACGACTGACAAAGAAACCGCTACCCGGAAGACTGTCCAGATAACCTTCCGCCTTCAGCTGTTCAAAGGCGCTGTTTACCGTATTACGACTCAGGCTCAGATCGCTGGCCAAAGCCCGGGATGAGGACAGCCGACGACCAGCCGACAGCTGTCCGTTCATAATTTTACGGCGCAGAGCCTGCGCCAGCTGCTGACTTAAAGACGGGCTGTTGCCAGAGGTCTCACGCTCAATATGAATATCCCGGTATTCCAGAACCGACAAACTGGTACCTTCAAAAATTAAAAACTGGAGCTTTATAGAGTACCGATAAACCAGAAAACTATTCCAGCCCCTTATGGATTGACTGGTTGATTCGCAATGACTGACACAACTCCTGACATAACAGCCCCGGAACTTTCTACCGAATGTTTCGTCCCCACTGACCGTTCACGGGTTCGTCGGGGAGCCAAGCGTGCCAGTTATAACAAAGTTGATGTTTTCCGTTTAATTGATGATCTGAAACTGGGCCATATGGCCTTTAATGATCCCACCAGCCAAAGTCCGGTAATTATTCCCATGACCTTCTGGCGTGTAGGCGAACACCTGTATTTCCATACCCTGAACAAATCCCGCCTCGACAAGCTGATTACCAGTGGAGCCGAAGTCTGTATCTCTTTTGCTGAAGCCAGTGAGTGGGTGCTGTCCAAGTCCGCCTTCAACTCCAGCGTCAACTACCGTTCAGCCGTTCTCTTCTGCAGCGGTGAACGCATTGATGATGCCAAGGAATTTGATAAGGTCTTTAAAGCTATCTTTGAAGATATTGAACCGGGCCGCTGGGAACATATCCGCCCACCCAGCCATACCGAGCGGAAAGCCACCGCGCTGCTGAAACTCACCATTCATGAGGCTTCTTACAAACGTCGAACGGGCGGCCCGAATGAGGAAGAAGCCGATATGGCCTTGCCTGTGTGGAATGGCACCAAGCCCATCGGGTGTCCATTCCACAGACGTTAAGGATTACTACTCCCGCTTGTTTTTAAACACAGATATTTCCTTGTACTGATAGTCCCACTCCAGAGGACCAAGCTCATCCCCCAGCCCGTTGGCAATCAGCCAGCGGGCATAGTGCGCAAGGCCGTGATGGGCATAGAGATCAACATCGTTATACCCGGTTCGCATCTGGGCGAATCGCCGGGCATAAATTCTGGCTTCCTGGTAAGGCGTGCCTTCACGCATTTTGATGGATGCGCTGAGCAATCCTGTTCTGTCGACACCGTGGGCACAATGGATTAGCTGAATTCTCACGCGTCCATCGGGCGCTGGCTCGGTATTTTCTGTTCTTATTTTTTCAACCAGTGCCGGCAGATTGGTCCATGTCAGATAGTAGGGAAAAAAACGCTGCAAACCATTCTGTACCATGGTGGGCAGCCAGTCCTGGGGAGGAAGAATCGCGCCGGTAATCGGGTGGGGCTTAAAATCAATTGATAACGGCTGAACATCTTCAACGCCATAACGTCTTGGCCGTTTACGCACATCTACGGCGCGCTGCATGCTTTCCCAATCGGGGTGTTCAGCCATAAGGTTTTGCAGGGTATAAATATCCCAGTGGGTATTCTCCCGAGTTAAGGTCATCCCTGCCCCAGCTCCTTGTTCATTAAGATGATCAAGAATCGCCTGCTCCTGAAGTTCGCCCTCTTCATTCAGAGGCAGGTTTGAGCGAATAATCAGATTGCCAGAACCCACATCCACCTTCACAACTTCGCAACGCTCTCGATCAAAGCCTTTTTCGGGCAGACTCCAAAGTGTGGAAGTGGCGTACCGCCATAGACCCACATGACGTCCAAGAGATTGGGGAGTCCAGTGGCCCAGAGCCATATCCAGAGGCAGACATACCGTGCGTATGCCATAACTGACTGTGCGGGATATGCCAGCTTTGCAAAGCCCTACGCCCGCTGACAACGCTCGTCCCGGCACATTGCCAATACTCTGCAAAGCGCTGCTGATTGCCGGATTAAACCATTGCACACCACCTTCTGGCATAGGCGGAGCCATTGTTGCAGTTAAGGCATCTGTTTCACCAGCACTCACCTTTAAAGAAAGGCAGCACAGAATAGTCAGTGAGAAAGCCAACAAAAAAGAGAGGCGTTGGGAATGCATATCTGTTGCCACCACACTGCCGAAAAGGGTCGACAGTGTAGCAGCGGCAACAGGGGCTGCCGGCGAATTACACAGCGACCGGCGCCTTGATATGAGGGTGAGACTGATAATTCACCAATTCAAAATCATCGAAGGTGAAATCAAACAGATCAGTGATCGCCGGATTCAGTTTCATCTCAGGTAGAGGCAGTGGATTACGTGACAGCTGTTCATCAACCTGTTCCATATGGTTGGAGTAAAGGTGTGCATCACCAAAGGTATGCACAAAGTCACCCAACTCAAGCTCACAGACCTGAGCAATCATCATCGTCAACAGGGCATAGCTGGCGATGTTGAACGGAACACCCAGGAAAATATCCGCACTGCGCTGATAAAGCTGACAGGAGAGTTTGCCGTTCAGCACATAGAACTGGAACAGACAGTGGCACGGCGGCAAAGCCTGACGACCATTGGCCGCATTATCCCGGGGGCTCATGGACACATCCGGCAACACGGTCGGGTTCCAGGCAGAAATCACCAGACGACGCGAGTCCGGGTTCTTTTTAATCTCGTTGATCAGATCCTTGATTTGATCAACAACCTCACCATTCGGGCCTTCCCAGCTGCGCCACTGCTTGCCGTAAACCGGCCCAAGGTCGCCGGTATCATCGGCCCACTCATCCCAGATCGAAACACCGTTCTCTTTGAGATAACGAGTATTGGTTTCACCTTTCAGGAACCACAGCAGCTCATGAACAATCGAGCGCAGATGGCACTTCTTGGTGGTCACCAGCGGAAAGCCTTCGGCAAGATCAAAGCGCATCTGGTAGCCAAACACACTGTAAGTACCGGTGCCGGTACGATCATCCTTGAATACGCCGTTCTCTTTTACGTGGCGCATCAGATCCAGATACTGTTTCATGTTTATCCCTTGTTCCGGGCTTTTTTCGAGCGAGCGATGGGTGTTTTTTGTGCGGTGCCAGCAACCGGAGCAACCCGGTCATCGGCATTAATACCATCCACCAGAGGATAACGCTTGTAGCCATACACCATCAGGGCAATACCAGCGATCACCATTGGCAGACTTAGCAGCTGGCCCATGGTCAGCCAGTCCCAGGCCAGGAAGCCCAGCTGGGCATCCGGCTGGCGGAAGAATTCGGCAACAATACGACCACAGCCGTAAAGAATCAGGAACATCCCGGATACTGCCATGCGGGGGCGGGTTCTGGCGGAGAACCACCAGAGCACGGCAAAGATCACAATGCCTTCAATAGCAAACTGGTACAGCTGGGAAGGGTGGCGGGCGACCTGCAGCGGATCGGTTGGAAATATCATCGCCCAGGGTACATCACTGGCCCGGCCCCAAAGCTCACCACCAATAAAGTTACCAATACGTCCGGCACCCAGTCCGAACGGAACCAACGGCGCAATAAAGTCAGTCACCTGAAAGAAGGACTTACCGATTCTACGGCCGTAAAGATACATGGCCAGGAATACGCCCAGCATGCCGCCATGGAACGACATACCGCCCTGATCAATCCGGAACAGCCAGAGCGGGTTCTGCAGGAAGTAATCGAAGTTATAGAAGATCACATAGCCAAAGCGACCACCCAGCACAACACCGATGGCACCATAAAAGATCAGATCACCCAGCTGCTCCTGGGTCCACAAACCATTGGAACGTTTGCAGCGCAGGCTGCCCAGAAACCAGGCACCGGCAAAAGCCAGCAAATACATCAGCCCGTACCAGTGCACCTGCAAAGGTCCGAGATCAAGAGCAACAGGGTCTATAGCCGGGTATTGAATCAAGCCAGTGCCTACGCGATATCAACTGAAGAAAATAAATTTCACTCCAACCACCAGCATCAGGCCTGCAAACAGCTTTTTCAGTTTGTCTGCCGGCAGCTTCTGTGCAAGCTTTGCCCCGAGTCTGGCGAAGGGAATACTCATAATTACTATACCGGCAAACGCAGGCCAGTACACCAGACCAGAACTGTATTGGGGCAGGTCAGTCAGTTTTTCACCAAGATAGATATTTGCGATGGCACCCATCAGCGCAATGGGTATGCCACAGGCCGCAGACGTGCCCACACATAAGCGCATGGATTGCCCCAATCGGCTGAGGAACGGAATGGTCATCACACCACCGCCAATACCGAAGATCGACGAAACATAACCGATCACACTCCCGCCCAAAGCCAGAAGCCAATGCCGTGGGTGATAATCGGAAGCATCATCGGCTGAGGTTTTCTTCAGAAACATATTGATCGCCAGCAGAACCAAACCGACGCCCAGCGCAGTCTGCAGCGTCGAGCCACTCAGGGAGATCGCGGTCATCACCCCCAGCCAGCTGCCCAGCAAAATAGTGGGTGCCAGAATTTTAAAGCTCAGCCAATCCACCCCACCCTGACGCTTGTGAGCCATGGTCGAACTGATTGAAGTGGGAATCATGGCAGCCAAAGAGGTACCAATCGCCATATGGGTCGCCAGAGAGTCCGGTAACCCAAGCAGGGCAAAAAGAAAAATCAGCGCAGGAACAACAATCACACCGCCGCCCACGCCAAACAACCCGGCCAGACCGCCCGCCAGAATACCGGTCAGAAGGTATCCGATCACTTCCACAAAATAGTCCTCAAGAGATGCACATTGCACCCGGCTCAGGTAGCTTATACACACTGCACACTTACACTTTGCCTACTCGGCTACTGGAAGCAAACCTTATGTGCCTGATCGCCCTGAACTGGAACCCGAACAGCCGTTTCCCGCTGGTCATGGTTGCCAACCGCGATGAATTCTATCAGCGTCCGGCCCGTGAAGCGCACTATTGGGAGAAAGATCCGGCCATCTTTGGCGGTATCGATCTGCAGGCTGGCGGTACCTGGCTGGCCGTAAGCACCACAGGTAAGCTGGCCACCATCACCAATTACCGGGAGCTGGACAGCAGCGGCGAACGTACTCGCGGAGAACTGACCAGCGACTTTCTGCTGAGCGACCTGAGTGCTCAGAATTATCTTTTAGATGTCCACAGTCGCCGCTCTCACTACGCGGGGTTTAACCTTCTGCTTGCTGATAACACCGGGCTGTGGTTTTACTCCAACCGGGAAGACCTGATCCGCAGACTGGAACCCGGCCTGTACGGTTTGAGCAATGGTCTTCTGGATACGCCCTGGCCGAAAACCCTGCAACTCAAACAGCTGCTGGAAAACCATCTGGCCAGCGAAGATCCAGATCCCGAAACTCTGATCAGTCTGCTCCATGATCAGCACCAACCGGAAGACAGTGACCTGCCAGATACCGGCATCGGACTGGAGTGGGAGCGCCTGCTCTCGACCTGCTTTATCAACTCTTCGGTCTACGGTACCCGTAACAGCACTGCCTTGATTCTCGATCAGAATCAACAGCTGCACTGGCATGAACAGCACTACAACAGCGATGGCCCGGTTCCGCCTGTACGCACTGAAACAATGTCCATGCCTGCGCACTGGTTGAGTGCCGCATCTCTTTTGGCAACCCTATAAAGACAACGCCCTGCTGCCAGAATGGCTAACACCGTAGTTGCCAGACGGAATTCTTCCTGAAAAATACCAGTCATACGCTCAGGACTGTTTTTCAGGAAGAGTTGAATGAGCGCGATAACCACCCCACCCAATAACCCGACTATTGTCACCCACTCCCTCCGTTCCGGCATACAAACGCTGGATCAACGCGGCAGCCATGAGTGCCAGATCACTCTGACCAGCAATCAAGAGGTCACCCAGCAGCTTTATATTTCTGGCCGCGCTGCAGAAGGCGATGGACGAGTCATAAGCCATACCAAGAGTGATGGAAAACCTTTAACCGAGCGCAGTCGCGTCTCTTTCTATCTCGATCATCAGCACAGCTACCTTCACCTGCACCGCCCCGGCACCGAAGATCAAAAGCCAGTGGATATCGTCACCGGCAAATACGCCCGTAATACCGGTCTTCTGAAATTCGCAACCAGTATGCGAGCCACCTCTGCGGCACTGCCCAACGGACTGCGACAGACACTGGGAATGGCCATGTACTTTGTGGCAACAGCTCTAATGGGAGCGCGAACGCTGATTCCTTGCAAAGCCTCCCTGAATGATGAAGTCCGGCTTTACCAGCAATTTGGTGAAGACTGGCGGCATCATCCCCATGTGACCTTTGAGCTTGATGATCAGCAGGCTGATCAGCTGCAGGCCTGGGTTCAAAACCTGCAGAAACTGTCCCGTGAGGGGAAATATCCTCTTACCTTCAAGCTGGCTTCTAACAACTGCCACGGTTTTACCCGGGAAGCCTTTACCAAAACCGGCTATCCCGGTCAGTTTATTGATTACTTTGATAATCTGGCTCTGCAAAGCCGTGGCTTAGGTACCGCTGAAAGTGTACGGGCAGTGCATGGTTTAAAACCGGCACTGGCAAGGATTTATCAAAACTTCATTCAGCCTTGGCTGCAGTGGAAACCCTCGGTCGTCTACCAACCCAGGATTTCCTCAGATTATCTGGATAATCTCCTGACGGCTGCACAAGAACAGCACCAGAAAGCGAACTTGAAAGCCGAGCAAGCCTCTGTGCCAACGCCTAAAGGTTGTATGGAACGCATCAAAGCCTATCTGAGTTCAGGCTCACCGCTCGCCAGCGCGGAGCGTCTGCAGAAGTGTCGCCGCTACACGGAAGCCCAGACCATTCTGGCCAAAGAGCTGACCAGACTGGAAGACAACATCAGGCTGCTAAAGGATAAGCCTGATCCCACGCTGCAGGCTGAAACAATCCGGGATCTGAACCTGGTCTTTGCCATTGCCCAGAAAGTTGCCCATAAAAGCGCGATTGATATCGATCGGATGAAAAAGGACGTCTGATCACTCTCAAGGTGTCAGTCTGGCTAACAAGCTGCTTAGCCAGACTGACACCCGCTTTATCCTTTGCGTTGAACTCCTGTCGGTAATGGATTTCTAAAAACACCAGCAACACGGAATGTTGAAGGGGTTTGGGTGTGAACAATGAGGCAATTAACGGGCAATCATCCCCCGTCATTCAGAAACACGATCTGCCAGTGAGTGGCGATCAAGCAGATACGACAACAAGCGCTTCAGCTCCAGTTCCCCTAACCGGCCCGAATACTTTCCCCTCAGAAGACGCTCAGCTATCGCATCCCCGGCAAACCAGCCTGTCTGATCGAGCCACAGAGCAAGTGTCGCATGAGCCGCCCCGGACAACAGCCCAACACAAGCCGGATATGACCGTCATTCTGCGAAAAATTTTACTGCCAAGCATTCTGTCTTTGACTAATATCCGCACAGATGCTCCCTGCGGCCCCGTTGTAACCGGACCGGCTGCCGATCTGTGTATGGCCTCAGCGCAAATCAATCTTGCCTCATTGATAAGCGACACTCGGCCCCTGTCGGCGCTGGTACCACTGGATCAATTAGAACAGTGCACAGATATCACTCTGTCCTGTTTTACCCCGGCACAACTGGAACAGTTGCAACAAGCTCTACGAGAACTTCCAGAACAAAGCCACCTGACGGGAAAGATCACCAGCTTCAGCGGTGTTTCACAAGCAGGTCACGAGGTTTTCACCTTCAACGCTCCCAGCGGGCATATCATCAATATTCATCTGGAGCTGCTGCCCATTTTCAGCAACCCGCCACGGATTGAGAGTTATGCCCTGACCTTTGGTACAGCCAGCCCGCCCGTTTTGTTCTTTACCTCACACCATGTCAGGCTGGTCTCGCTATGGGAGCGGCTGCATACGGAAACAGTTACGCCGGAATCCCTTAACCAAATGGTGAATGAGATCAATCAGATCAGCGCATCTGGTCTTATCCAACAGCAGGACGCTTTCTTCTTCCAGGCCATTATGAACCGTCATCTGGAACTGTTTCAGTTACTGAGCCAGCACATCCAGTTGCAGCATTTTGGTCCCGGCTATCAGGACTTTGAACTGGCCATGTACCAACAGCAGGCGATGCTGCCCGGCTGCCAGGATGCCGTTATGGTGCTTAACCGGGATCAAAACACGCTTCAGCCCCTTGGTTACCAGACGGTTCAGACGCTGGCCATGCCCGAGCAACGTTCAATCACTCCACCAAAATCCCGCAGCCCCAGCCCTCATGGTTCTCCTGCGGGTGCACAAACCAGAAAGCAGGCCAAGAAAAACAAAAAGAAGGTCCAAAAATTCTGGAACGAGTTCGGCCAAGGTATGAAGGAGCTCGAACAAGGTGATCCCAAGCGCCAACAAGAACTTAATACGGCAATGGGAGAGCTGAGCCAGATTCTTGGCAAGATGGGACAACACCATCAAAAAAGAACAGCGCTCCAGACGCTGTTAGGGGACGAATGCGGACAATTACTGTCGAATATTTTCGAGACAGAACGCCTTGCTGGTGTCGTTAAACACAACTTCCCGCCATGCCGCTATCTAGGCGGCGCCTGCTGCGATTATGCGGCCCAACGGGGTTTGGCGGAAAGTGCCGAGAAATATAAGCGCCCTGAGCAAAGTCATCAGGAGCTGGCCGGCCTTCTGTATAAGGCTCTCGAAATGCTGTTTGATCAACTGGCTACAGATTCACAAACATTTGCTGCCGACCGGCAAAAGCTGTATGCGCTACTGGTTCAGGGGCTTATGAAGTTCTCTGTTTATGCCCGCACAACACCTAACTACCAATTGTTAGAACAACATCAGCACCTTGTTAATCGTTTGCTGGATACCATCACACCAGTAGTTACGGATATTGCCAACCAGAGTCATACGCCAACAGCAGCCGATGAGCTTTGGTATACATTGCCGGAAGGTTTGCTGATTTTACTCACCAGCCTGCCCTCCAGACTGATTGAACCTCTCCCAAAGGAGATTCAGAACAAACTGCTGGCAACCAGCAGTCTCATTTTGCAGGCCGCATTGATGCAGGGGCGGTTGTCTCTGGCAGCCGCTGTCGTCAGCACGTTATCTCAGCCCCTGTTAGTAACTGCCCTGGAATCCTGCAGACTGCATGATCAGGCTCTGGCCGACCAGATCTGTGCCCTGTTGCGCATATTGTATGCCCAGACTCACGGTGGCATTGAAGGTTCTGAGGTTCAGTTCCAGGCGGCAGAGCGACTTGGGGAAATAGATTCCGACCTGCGTAGGCTGCCTAAATCACTGCTGGACAGGCCGGACATCTCGCAATGTCTGAAACAATGTCGTAAATCTTCAGCGGCCGTTATCAGCAAGAAAAATGCTGAGCTGAACAAGCTCCGCAGAGAGCTGCAAAAAGAGAAAAAAGAGGCAGAAGAGCGTAAGAAGCAACTGAAAGATAACCTTCAGAGTGGTTCTTCCGGTGCGACTGCGACCAGTAGTGATAAGGACAACAATAAACTGGAGCAGGATACCGACACATCAGAGACAACCTATTCTCTGGAAACGCAGCCACTGGCCCTTACAGTTCAGACCGCTGCTGCCCCTAAAGAGAAGGTTCACCCATGGCAGGCTCCACTGAAGGGTTATATCAAGAAGATCAAAGCCGGCGATGAGGAAGCCAGCAGACAACTCAAGGTTGAAGCACTGACGAAAGCCGAATCCGCAATCCACAAGGCACATATTTATACCTTGTGTGGTGATGCCCACCTTAACCATGGTGAGAAAGACTGTTCACTGTCGCAAATATTCTTTCTGGCCCGCAATGCCGCCTCCAGCCATGAGGCCATTGATGGCATTTATAAACAGGCCGTCGCATGGCGAAAAGGCGTGCCCGTGTGCAGCCCTCTGGAAGGTAAAAGATGGCTGTGGCAGTTTAAAAATTTCATCCCTGAAATCACGCTCAAGGAGCTGGTTGATCAATACCCGGCTCCCAAGCTGCTCGCTAAATTATCGCAAGGGATTCAACAGGCCTGTGAAAATTACGCGCAGGCGATTAATCAGCTGCAAAGCTGTTCAAAGGAAGAGCTTGCGGGTGAGGGTGAAGCCCTGCTGGCCATCATGGCGGATGAACTTTGCACATTGGCACATAAGAAACAGGTGATTCTCGCGATTCGGGAGAACCTGGAACAATGCCTGGCGAAACGCAGAGAGACCATGAAAACACTGGAAATTTATGGGTCTGGAAAACATACAGCGCCCACCAAAGGAGCGCTGAGAATAGCAGCGGAGTCTCTGGCCCGGAATACCGCCAGAATGGAAAGCCTGTATCCGGAAGGTGGCAATCGCCGCGTTAGCCTTGATGTCCTGATCCAGAAAATTGATACCGTCAGAGCGCGTCTGCAGGATAAGTGATCCCCAGCTGGGCTCTGGCTTCGGTCAGTATCCGGCTGACTTCACGGGTTTTCTCCAGCCCCTCATGGTCGTAATTGCCCTGCTCAATCAGATCAGCAAAATGGTGAGCTTCATAGACCATCTCATTATCAGACTGGTGCAGAGAAACATTCCGCTCTGGCAACCCTCGCTCATGGACAGTTAACTGTTTGAAGCGGGAGATCGACTCAATCATCAAACTACCGTTTTCACATTGAATCTCTGATGGCAGATAGCTGTCGCTGACCTTGGAGTGGCTGAGCAATACTTCAAAGGTGTCGTATTTGAGAGTCAGTGAACCATGGGCATCCACACCAGAATCCAACAATTGGCCGCTGGCTGTAAACGACTTCGGGATACCAAACAATTCCAGTGCCGCACTCAGGGGATAAACGCCGATATCCATCAGCGAGCCGTTGGAGAACTCTGGATTAAAGGTATTGGGGTTCTTGCCATCCAGATAGCGCTGGTAACGGGAAGAGTACTGGCAATAGGATAGAGAGGCTCTGTGCAAAGGTCCCAGAGTGGCCAGAACCTCTTTGGCTCGGACCAGGTTCGGCGTATAGCGGCTCTTCATCGCTTCCAGCAGCACCACACCGTGTTCTTTGGCCAAAGCGATTAATGCTTCGGTTTCTGCCAGATTGGACGCCATCGGCTTTTCCACAATGACATGCTTGCCCTGCCGGATAAACAGCGAGGCCTGTGGTGCATGCAGAGAGTTGGGGCTGGCAATGTAAACAGCATCAATATCCGGCTGTCCGGCTATCTCGTCCAGATCATCATAAACCCGGGAAACACCATACTCATCCGCAAAGGTCTGTGCCGTTTCCAGTGTTCGTGAATACACAGCCACCAGCTCCAGACGACCGGACTCCTGTGCAGCCTCACAAAAGGCATGGCTGATCCAGTTGGTGCCCACAACGGCAAAGCGAATCATCTCATCTCCTGAAAAATAGGGGCCGGAAATCCTGATTCTAGAGATTCCAACGCACTTCTGAACGGATACAGATCAAGATATCACGACAGTCAGCATAACCGGCTGGTTATAGCTCTGCTCCTCAAAACCATTAAAGTCAGGATCTTATGCCTGCGCCCGACAACCGAGAAAAGCCATGCTGCCAAATCTATCCCCAATACACGGTCATAACCCCCGTAATCCGTTCCGAAGATCAGGACCAGTTATTACCCCGATGATAGAAATCATCCCGGCGACCCCAGAACCGTCGCTTCCTGAGATTACGCCTGCACATTCAAAATCCAGAACCAGAAAGCCGGTTACACACACCAGACGCGGCCGCTCGATAAAACCAAAAACACTTCCGGCACCGCAAACAGCAACTACAACAGCAACGGCCTCTGTCCCACAACCATCCAGACAGATACAAGAGGTGCCTGTACGCACCCAAAGCGGTGTTCAACGACTGCTGACCTGGGCGGTAAAAGTCGATAGTGGAACACCTGACGCGACGGAAGAGGAACTCCGGCTGAAAGCTCTCCGCCTGCACCGCCAGTCATGGGGGCAGGGTCACAATATGGAACCTTACAAGGCCCGCAACTGGTTGCGGGAGCTGCAACAGCTGCGCGGACTACAGGTGATGTTCAAAAGCCCAAAGATGGAACAGGAAGCTCCACTCGCCCTGGCTAAAGTCCCCCGTATTCCATTAAAGGGAACCAGTGTCGTTATTCAACGGCATGGTGACAACGGCATACCTCTTGAGGCGACGCTGCATATTTGTTTCAAACGGCCAAGATTTCTACAGGAGCATATGATGTGTACCGGGTTTGCCGAACTGATGCACGCCATGCCTATTATTCAAAGCATCCATATTTCCCCGTTTCCACAATGGAACCACCGCCCGGATGAGATCATTCTCAACCTGAATCACAAAAATCCAGAGAAGATCAAACAGCTGGCTGAACGCTGCCAGACTATCTGGCGAGGGTTACTCAGCAACGAAATGTGCGGCTGGGAATGGGCCGGTGGTGGCCATAGTCTGGGCGGAGGCCTATTCCTGCGGGAGTGCACTCAGGGGCAAAGCTCTACCCTGCCGCCTCACAATTACATCCAAAGCGATGCTAAGACTGTGAGCAAAGCGGTAGCCCGCTATCGCAAAGAGCGAGGAGACCTGAAAGGCCATCTCGATCAGGTACTGCAACCGGTTAATAACAGCGTCGAAAACGACTAAACCTCTTCCACCTGAATGGCAGTCAGTAGCTGCCTTAATTCAGGAATACAGGAGCCACAGTTGGTACCGGCCTTGAGTGTTTTGCCAATATCCTCAACACTCTCCAGATCCTGCTCACGGATAGCAGCAGTAATCGTTTCCTGCCCCACACCGAAGCAGGCGCAAACCTGCTTTCCACCGGCACATCCTGATGTTGGTACGCCGGCCAGAACCTGCCACCAGCTAGGCTGTTCCGGGGCATCAGAAGCAAACAGGGTTTCCAGCCAGGAGCGATCGACCTCAGTCGGGTATTCAGATCCAATCATCAGCACGGCAACTGCTTTGCCATCATCCAGCCACAGGGTTTTCTCAATACCCAACTCAGAATCCTGATACTGCACAATATGCGGCCCCAGCGCTGCCATCAATTCAGATCGCAAACCGTCTAAACCGTTTTCGGTATCAGCCAGTTCATAGCGATAGCAGTCCGTTCCTTTTACCAGCACGCCATAATCCGTATCAGGCAAAGGTCGTTTATCACGGCATATCAGAACGGCATGCTGCCGGGCATGAAAGGCTTCTATCTGAACTGGTGTGCGTTTCAGATCCGGCTGTAGGGAATAAGGGTCAACCTCGGGATGCGCAACACTGCAGATACGACCGGTTTGGCTGTTCTGAGCCGTCCAGTGCATGGGGGCAAAGACCTGCCCTGGCTGCACCTGATCGGTGATCGTAGCCCTGAGCACGGACTGTCCATAGGAGGAGCGTACCGTTACCAAAGCCTTATCGTTGATTCCCCGGCTGGCAGCATCGGCAGGGTTTAACTCAAGAAACGGTTCATCTTTATGGCGGTTCAAACGGGGTGCCAGTGCCGTACGGGTCATAGTGTGCCACTGGTCGCGGATGCGGCCGGTATTCAACAATAATGGGTAGGCCTCGGTAGCCTGGGCTGATATCGTCTCCTGAATGGGGACAAACTGCGCCTTGCCTGAAGGGGTATAGAACTTCCCATCAGCAAACATTCTCTGTGTACCGTTATCAGTCCTGCTACGCAGCGGCCATTGCACCGGTTGCAGCTGGTCATATTCCTGATCGGATAACTCAGCCAGACCACCGATATGAAAATCTCTGGGTCTTGCCTCCGGGTCATTATCCAATGCGGACAATCGGGCATGTTCCCGGAACACATCTGCCGGACACTGATAAGCAAACGCCTCGGCATGCCCCAGACGCCTGCCAACCTCAGAGAGGATTGCCCAGTCAGCGCGAGCCTCGCCGGTCGGCGGACGAAAACGACGCTGGCGGGAGATACGTCGCTCGGAGTTGGTCACCGTACCATCCTTCTCACTCCAACCCGCTGCGGGCAGCAGAATATCGGCACACTGCCCGGTATCGGTAGGGGCAATACAGTCAGAGACGACAACCGTTGGACATATCTGCAGGGCAGCCTTTACCCTGTCGGCATCAGGCATACTGACCACTGGGTTGGTTCCCATAATCCAGATAAACCGGATCTCACCGGACTCCACAGCCCGAAGCAGATCAACCGCCGTTAAACCAGGTTGCTGCACCATATTCGGTGCCTGCCAGAAGCGAGAGACCCGTTCGATATCATCGGGTCGGTGAAATTCAAGATGAGCCGCCAGTTGATTGGCCAGACCGCCCACTTCCCGCCCGCCCATGGCATTCGGCTGACCGGTTAGAGAGAAAGGTGTGCTGCCCGGAAGCCCGACTCGCCCCGTAGCCAGATGGCAGTTAATGATGGCATTGACCTTATCAGTACCGGCACTGGATTGATTCACCCCCTGAGACCAGGCCGTAACCGTCTTTTCATGGTCTGCGAACATCCGGTAAAAACATTCCACATCGACTTCGCTTAACCCACACTTCTCCGCCACTGTGCCGATATCCGGCGAGGTTTCATAGGCTTTGTCCAGTGCATCAGCAAAGCCTTGGGTAGACTGTTCAAGGTAAGCGTCATCAACCTTGCCATGCAAAGCCAGCCAGACCAGCAGACCATTAAATAGAATCGAATCTGTGCCCGGCCTGATCGGCAGAAACAGATCGGCAATATCACAGCTATCTGTCCGGCGTGGATCGATCACCACCACTTTTGCAGGCTTTACCCGACGCTCCTGCGAAGCCCGAATCCGTTGAAACAGAACCGGATGACACCAGGCTGTGTTAGATCCCACCAGTATCAAACAATCCGCCAGTTCCAGATCTTCATAGCAGCCCGGAACCGTATCGGTACCAAAGGCGCGCTTATGCCCGGCAACCGTCGAGGCCATACAAAGCCGGGAGTTGGTATCGATATTGGCGCTGCCAATAAAGCCCTTCATCAGTTTGTTGGCGACATAATAATCTTCGGTTAGCAACTGACCGGAGCCATATAAAGCCACAGACTCAGGGCCATACTCCTCGATAGTTTGCTTCAGCCGTTTAACCAGCTCATCTAAAGCCTGGTCCCAGCTGGATCGATAACCATTGATTTGCGGATAGAGCAGTCGCCCTTCATCAATCAAAGTTTCCCCGAGCGCACTGCCTTTGGAGCAGAGTCGGCCATAGTTGGCGGGATGGGTTTCATCACCGGCTACCGCGATCAGCTGCTCAGCTTCTTTAGCAACCGGAGCACGAACACCACAACCCACACCACAGTAGGCACAGGTTGTCTGAATCGATTGTGGAGGGCATTCCGTCATCAAAAGCTTCCGCTGACTTCTTTTTCTCTTTACGGACCAGGCATCATCTCATTCCCACGGTCTCCGTGGGAATGCATATAGGTTCCCACGCAGAGCATGGGAACCAGATTGCATCAGAACAGCGCTAGGCTGCTGCTGTAAGCTGCCTGCCAAACAACAAGTTCTGCCCCAGTGCAGAAATATCTTCTTGCTGCTCCAGCAAGCTTTGATACCAATTGCCATCCAAGGTGTCGCCATAAAGCAGTATGCCGACAATACGCTGCTCTCTGATTACTAGACGACGATAGACACTGGCATGTGGATCATGGAGAGAGAGAATGCGATCATCTGGCCTCCCTTCAAAATCACCGCTGGAAAACAACTGAACACCTGTCACTTTCAAACGCACAGGTGTGGTCGGGGAAACAAAAGCGACTTTCTTTCCTGCCTGCTTGGCTGCCAGACAATGTGCGGCCACACGAGCCTGCTCATAAACAGGTTCAACAATACCGAAGGTCTGCTCACCAAACTGCACACACTCACCAATGGCGGTGATGGACGCATCACTGGTCTGCAAATGCTGATCCACCAGAATGCCACGCTGACATGACAGACCCGCCCGTGCCGCAAGCTCTTTATTAGGCTGCACGCCTGTCGCAAAGACCACCAGCTCGGCAGGAACACTCTGGCCACTGTCCAGAACAACCTGTTTAACCTGCCCCTCACAGCCTTTTAGCTCAACCGTACGGGCAGGCTTGATAAAGGTAATCCCCCGTTGCTCCAGCTCTTGCTGCAACAGACCACCGGCCACGCTATCAAGTTGACGGTTCATCAATACCTGACGGTTATGCACCAGAGTGACAGACATTCCCTGCTGACTCAGTGCACTGGCCGCCTCCAGCCCCAGCAGGCCACCGCCAATCACAACAGCGTTCTTGTGCTGTTTTGCAGCCTGCAGCATGGCATTAACATCGTCATGGGAACGAAAGGCCATAACACCATTGAGCGCACTGCCGGGTAAATCCGGGATATTGGCCCGTGAACCAAGAGCCAGCACCAGATGATCGTAAGACAACACCTGCCCATTGGCTGTGGCTAACAGCTTGCCACTGCGATCGATGGCCGTAACCCGAGAGCCGGAGCCCAAACTGAGCGTGACCTTGTGATCCCGGTACCACTGTCTGGGCTTGAGTACAGTCTCAGAAATACTGATCTCCCCCGCCAACAGAGGTGACAACATAATCCGGTTATAGCCGGGGCTGGGTTCATCCCCCAGAACGGTGATGTCAAAGCGATTCGGGGCAAGATCCAGCAAGGTTTCCAGAAAACGTACGGAAGCCATGCCATTACCGACGACTATCAGCTTCTGCCTGACAGACATCAGGCTGCTTTGCTCTCAGCGACGGATTCCGAAGAGACTTGTATCAGTCCATCCTGCATACGTACGGGATACACAGCCAGATGAATGCTGTCATCTTCAAGGCAGGCACCTGTTGCCAGTGAAAAGTGCTGTTTATAGATCGGCGATGCCACCACCAGCTCGCCCTTTAGATCACCCACCAAACCGCGGGATAACACATTGGCGCGGCTGAACGGATCATAATTACTGATTGCATAGAACTGCTCATCCACCAGAAAAACAGCGACCTGCTCATTGCCAACCAGTGCACAGACACCAAGATAGGGCACCATGTCCTCTTGGGTACAGACCGTGATCCACTTGCTCTTTGCTGTGTCCATCTCTTTCCCCTCAAGCTATCGCGATTAACTGTTGTTTCTCTTCATCCAGGGCCGGGCGTATTTGCTTGCGCTCGGAAACAAAAACAACGTTGTCGTCCGTTGCATCACTGTTCACAAAGTGGCGGAAGCGCTTGAGTTGCTCGGGATCTTCGATAGTGCGTTTCCATTCACACTCATAGTTGGCAATCAGGCGGGCCATATCTTCATCCAGCTGCTCACAAAGTCCGAGGCTGTCTTCCAGAATCACTTCCCGCAGATACTCGAGGCCACCTTCCAGATTTTCCATCCAGACAGACGTACGCTGCAGCCTGTCACCGGTGCGGATATAGAACATCATGGTGCGATCAATGGTACGGATCAGTTCTTCATCATTCAGCTCTGTGGCGAAGAGATCACCATGACGAGGCTTCATACCTCCATTACCACAAACGTAAAGGTTCCAGCCTTTTTCGGTGGCTATCACACCAAAGTCTTTGCTCTGGGCCTCGGCACACTCACGGGTACAGCCGGATACCGCCAGCTTGATTTTGTGAGGTCCGCGCACGCCGCGATAACGGGTTTCCAGGGTAATGGCCATACCGACACTGTCGAGAACACCATAACGGCACCAGGTACTGCCAACACAGGATTTCACGGTACGCATAGACTTGCCGTAGGCGTGACCGGTTTCAAAACCGGCATCCACCAGTCGCTTCCAGATATCCGGCAATTCGTGAACCCGGGCACCAAACAGATCAATCCGCTGACCACCGGTCACCTTGGTGTAGAGATTAAAATCCCGGGCGACTTCTCCAATCACAATCAGCTTATCCGGGGTTATTTCACCCCCGGGTACCCGTGGTACAACCGAGTAGGTGCCATCTTTCTGAATATTGCCCAGGTAGTAATCATTGGTGTCCTGCAGATGGGCATGGTTCCGGTCGAGCACATAGTCATTCCAGGTTGAGGCCAGAATAGAGCCAATCGTCGGTTTGCAGATATCACAGCCATGTCCACCTCCATGGGCGTTCAAAGCTTCCGCAAAGCTTTTGATTTCGCCTACGCGGATCAGGTGATACAACTCCTGTCGTGAATGAGGAAAATGCTCGCAGATATCCTTTTTCACCTCAACACCCAACTGCTCCAGCTCGTGGTCCAGCACCTGTTTGACCAGAGCGGAACAGCCACCACAACCGGTTCCGGCACTGGTATCGGCTTTCAGTGAAGCGAGGTCCTGACAGCCTGATGCGACAGACTGGCAAAGGTCACCCTTGCTGACATTGAAACAGGAACAGATCTGGGCAGTTTCCGGCAAGGCAGCCACACCAAGACCTTTC
This sequence comes from Parendozoicomonas haliclonae, assembly GCF_900174585.1. Taxonomy (GTDB): domain Bacteria; phylum Pseudomonadota; class Gammaproteobacteria; order Pseudomonadales; family Endozoicomonadaceae; genus Sansalvadorimonas; species Sansalvadorimonas haliclonae. The sequence goes on from NZ_FWPT01000002.1 coordinate 152,480, forward strand.
GGCGCTTCACCATTGGTTGCGGGCAGGATGAGCTGGGCGGGTTCAGCAGGTAGGCGAATATCATTGAGCATCATCTGCAGCAGTGATCCATAGTCGTCAGAATCACCGATCAGCACAGCGCCCAACAGTTTTTTACGGGATTTGGATACCACAAGACGTTTGTAGACTTCTTTCTCTTCATCAACAAACTGATAACTGAGTGCGCCTTTTGTCTGGCCGTGGGCATCACCGATACTGGCCACATCCACGCCCATCAGTTTTAGCTTGGTGCTCATATCCGCGCCGGCAAACTCGTTCTGTGCAGTTTCGTTTAGCTGATCCGCTACTACCTGCGCCATCTGGTAACCCGGAGCCACCAGACCAAAAATTTTTCCCTGCCACAAAGCACACTCACCTATGGCATAGATCGCGCGATCGGAAGTACGGCACTGATTATCAATGACAATGCCGCCTCGCTCTCCGATCTCAATATCAGAGTCACGGGCAAGCTCATCCCGAGGGCGAATACCGGCAGAGAATAAAATCAGATCAGTCTCAAGTTGCTCACCATCGGCAAACTGCATCTGATGCACTGCCTGTTCACCATCAACTATCTGTTGAGTATTTTTACTGGTATGAATGGAGACACCCAGCTGTTCGATCTTTCTGCGCAGCATGCGACCACCGCCATCATCTACCTGAACAGCCATCAGGCGAGGGGCAAACTCAACAACATGGGTTTCCAGCCCCAGATCCTTCAAGGCTTTGGCGGCCTCAAGCCCCAGCAGACCGCCGCCAATAACGGTGCCGACTTTGCAGTGGGCGGCACAGGCCTGAAGGGCTTCCAGATCTTCAATGGTGCGATAAACAAAACAGTTCTTGCGATCATGCCCGGGCACAGGAGGAACAAAGGGATAGGAGCCAGTTGCCAAAACCAACTCATCGTAGGGAGTGACTTTCCCCTCGGTATCAATAACAGTTTTTTCAGCCCGGTTGATTTGTTGAATACGACGATTCAAAACCAGTTCAATACCGGCCTGTTGATAAAATCCTTCTTTAACAACTGAAAGGTCATCGGCACTCTTTCCGCTAAAGAACTCACTCAAATGAACACGATCGTATGCCGCTCGAGGCTCTTCACCAAAAACAACGACATTAAATTTATCCAGCCCACCGCCATCAATCAGGTTTTCCAGAAAGCGATGCCCAACCATGCCATTACCAATAACAACGAGCTGCCTTTTATTGTGTTCTGATTGGTTCATTCCGGCTCCTGTTATTGCTTTATTACTCAACGCATCAATGAACCAATAAAAGCAAACGCTGCACCAACCCTTCACTTTTCTTTTCAATAACAGAAACTTATCGAATTAAATGCACAAGCAACCGCCCGATATGAATCCACAAACAAAGAGTAACGCCCCGAATAAGAGCAAACAGATTTAGCCACCCGCCACAAACAAGTGCATCATCCAAAAAGGCTGGCACCATTCAAAAGCAAGAAGAGAATCGAAGGAAAACAGGCTGTTTCCGCATTTTGATCCATCATTAAACAGGAATACCTGCGGAACAAGGATTGTGCCCATGCTCAGCACACTGCGCTTACTCTTACCAGCATTGCTGCTGTTACTCAGCCTTCAGGCTTATGGGCATGGGTCAGGACTGTGCTCCACCAGTAAGATGGGGGCCCGGGATAGCCATACCGATGCAATGGAAGCCATGTTCCCACCTGAGGCTTTCGTACTGACGGCATCCCAGGCTTCTGCCGGCGCCAATAATCTAAAAACCGCTATCGCCACCAATAAGAACAGCGGCAAACAATGGTTTGTAAAAATCGCCTCCGCCGCCAATTGCGACCGTATGAAACAGGATAACGAGTTGGTCGCACGATTGATGGATACCGATCTTGAGTATTTAAGCCAAAACCAGGTATCCATCGTTTTTCCTGAAATTATCGGGCTCTACAATATCGGGAATGATATCTACAAGATTCAATCCTTCCCCCTGATCAAGGAACCCAACCTTAAAGACCTGACGCTTGCCTTCCTCAACGACGCAGCGGATAACCAAATATCACTTTCCGCATTCCAGGGTGAGAGCTATCAGACACTCGTTGCAGGGCATACCGCCTTTGGTAAAGCTATTGCCGCTCTGGCCTACGGCCCTCAACCCACAGAGAGGGAAAACGACAGTTTCTTTGAAAAGCCTGTCTATGCACCTCTCGCCGACAGGAACCCCGGCAATCAACTGTACAACAGGGAGACAGGAGAGCTCTGGCTGATTGATGTGGATTCTGAAGACAGCGAAAAGATTACCCAGGCCGGCGATCTGGTCAGATTGACGCTGCTGGAGTGGCGTGTCTCCAAGGGACGGGTTATGTCCTGTGGCTGCGAATGTCTGACGATTCTCTATCAGTCATTTCGCAACGGATTCACCCAATACCTCAGCAAGGGTTACAGCCCCGCTGAGGTTGGGGACTGGCTGGACACTCAGTTTCAGGATACAAACCCGAACGCCTGCCCACAGAAGGGTTAATTTACGGGCTGCCCCATAGTCCGAAGATGCCGATAGTGCCCCACCAACGCCTGCCAGAAGGTGGGGTAAACCCGATGCTCAATACCTAACTGCCCGCACCTCTCTCGCACCAGTCCATAAAGCTCCGGGTAGTGGGCATGGCTGATGCGGGGAAACAGATGATGTTCGGTCTGGTAGTTCAAGCCCCCCAGGCACCAGGTCAGGAAGCGGCTATCGGGTGCAAAGTCCACGGTCGTTTTGAGCTGATGTACCGCCCACTCATCCTGCAAACGTCCCATCTCGTTTAATTCAGGAAACTCCGCTTTATCCACAACATGGGCCAGTTGAAAGACCACGGTAAACACCGTACTCATAATGGCGTGCATCAGCAGAAAACCAACCAGAGCCGTCTGCCAGCCCAATACCAAGATGGGGATAATCAGGTAGAGCACTATGTAGGACGCCTTACTCAGCCAGAACAACAGGCTTTCACTGCGGCTATAAGGCCGGGAGTAATTCCGCTCCGCAATCTTCTCAGAGAAATAAGCTTTGTAGTCCAGAAAGAAAAACCAGATCAGACTCACCGTTGGGTACATCAGCCAGACATACAGATGCTGGAACCGATGAAACCACCGCTGGGGTTGATGGGGACTCATGCGCAACATCCCGAAGGATTCAATATCCTCATCAATCCCGCTGATATTGGTATAGGAGTGATGGCTGAGATTATGTTTCTGCCACCAGTAATAGGCATGGGAGCCGATCAGGTTGAAGCTTCTGGCAGCCCAAAGATTAAGCTTCTGGCTGCTGGTCAGACTGCCGTGCCCACCATCATGCATGATATTAAAACCCACCAGGCAGGTGGTCAGCCCATGAAACAGCCAGACCAGCACATTGAGCGGCTGTGGCAATAACAGCAGCAACAGATAACTGCTGCTGTGCAGGGCAAGAATAATCCAGACCTTGCGGTGCAAAGCGGTGTCGCCGGTTCTGTGCTCACCACGATCCTGAAAAAAACGGTTCACAACCTCAGAGAGCGCCGTGTAAACCGGTCGGGCTGATGCCATTGTCATTGTTGTTCTACGTCTTATTATTTTTATTGTTCAGCATTTCGCTCAAGCGACGGAAAGCCTCACCGGCACTGTTTTATGAAACGGTGTTTTGGCAATCTCATCGCAATAGTCAGCATCGGTCAGCAGATTAATAGCCGGACCATTTTGCTGCCAAGCTCCACCTTCATCCCGATATTTCATACCGTAACCATGGGGCAGCGTCACCATACCCGGCTGCACCGTGTTATCCACTTCAACCGTCACCTTAATCCTTGCCCGAGCTGACTCGCAGTAAAGACTGTCACCAGTTTGTACTTTGAATGCCTCGGCATCATCGGGATGCATACGCATGGAACCGTCGATATCTTTTTTGCGCCAGTCCGGATTGCGATAGATCTGGTTGGCATTCCAGGAACGACGTTCTCCAGCCATCAGAGTAAATGGGTACTCACTATCCGTAGAATCCCTATACGAAGAAGCTTCATCAGCTAAAGACTGCAACTGTTCCAGCAACTCCGGAATTGCCAGATGAACCTTTTTGTCCTTGTGACGCATCAGCTTCCAAGGATCGACATTGGCATCAAAAGATCCCAGCGGTGAAGCGGTATCGGTGGCGAGTATACGCTGAAACAGTTGATGTCCCAGCTGCATCCCCTTGCCTTGCAAGCCTGTTGCCTGAACCTGTTTAGCCCAGCGCTGAACAAAGAATTGGCAGATACCCCAGACAATTGCTGCTGTCTCCTGCCCTTTGGGCAATGCCCGCCCCAACGTGCTGTAAATGATCGCTGAGGCATAAGGAATCATCTTTGGATTGCTTTTGAAATATACGGCCATGGCCAGAGGAAAAGCTCGGCTGCCCGGATGCTTCAGATAAAAGCGAGCCAGTTTTTCCATCACCGGGAAACGTTCGGGAATCACACCCAAAGCCACACACATACGACGATAGATTTCTGGCTCGGTCAGCGTATCGCCTTTGGCTTCAGACACCGCCTTGCGCAGATGGAAGAAGGTCGTGGGCTTACCCTGCCAGTCATTGCCGTAGGTAAAGAAAGACGCTTCCATCTTCTCAAACTGAGAGGGTGCCGGAAGGATATAGTCGGCCAATGCTGTGGTTTCTGTTTCAGCAATATCGACAGCCACCAGCAGATCAAGCTTTTCAAAGGCTTCTACATAAGCCTTGCTGTCTGCTCCCGTCATCGCCGGATTACCACTGTCCACCCACACAGCTCTGACTCGCTCGGGGTGATCAGTATTAATTTCCCGTGGCAGAACATTGGGTGGGAATATCTTGGCAATAGCCCGAGCACCAGTAACCCGAGTTACCATACCACCGTCGTCAGGGTCCGGAGAATGAGCAATCAAAGGTGCAAACAGTGGGGCGAGATAGTTTCCACCTTCTCGGTTGAAGTTACCGGTTAACAGGTAGAGTAGCTTTTCCAGATAAGAGTTCAGAGTGCTGTGCAGGCTTTGCTGAATACCCAGATCGGCTCTTACGCAGGCGGTTTTGGCGGTGGCAAAACCATGAGCCACCTGTTTGGCCAGAGATTCACTGATACCGGCATATTCACAGTAGGCGCCAATATCAATGGCAGAGAATACCGACTGAACCTGTTGATAGTCAGTAGTGTGCTGATCAATAAAGTTCTGATCCACCAGTCCATCACGAATCATAATGGCGATCATGGCTGACAACAGATAGGCATCCCGACCGGGTTTAACCTGCAGATGGATATCCGCCATTTTCGCGGTTTCCGAAACCCGGGGATCAACGACAACCAGCGTACGCTTGTCGTCTTTCTTTATGTCCTGCAGGACTTTACGGGCCTGAGGCATACCATGAGCAATCCAGGGATTGGCACCCAGCACCAGTGAATAGTCTGCCGTGTGCATATCTTCTGAGACAAAGCAGCTCTGTCGTCCATAGAGTTTGCCATTTACCCAGAAATCACCTGTCTTCTCCTGAGCCAGCGCAGTGTAGACATATTCAATGCCCAAGGCTTCACGGAAGGCTGAACTATAGGCTCCACCAAGATGATTGCCCTGACCACCACCGCCGTAATAGGCAATGGCATGGCCTCCATGTTCCTGTTTTATGGATTTGAGCCTGGCGGCAATCTCTGAAATAGCCTGCTCCCAGGCAATCAGTGAGAACGAGCCATCAGGCTGTTTTTTTAACGGTTGGGTTAAGCGTCCGTTGTGATTCTGGTAATGATTAAGCCGACCGGCTTTCTGGCAGAGATAGCCTTCCGAAGTGCCATGGTTCTTGTCCCCACGTATTTTCAGGAACTCGCCATCTTTTTCGAGTACCTGAATTCCGCAGTTAATGGAACACAACATACAGGCTGTTGTTTTCCAGGTACCGGAGTCATTATTTATTGCTTGATCTTTTTCTGGAGCAGAAACCATAAAGCTATACACCTGCCTGACATCAGGACAGTGTAGCGGGAAGTCAGGTTGAAAAACTGGCCTGAACAGGACAGTTCTCAGGCACTGCGGTCAGTTGATTTCCGAACGACCGCCAAGGACCTTATCCAGTCCGCGACGGCGCAAAGCCAGCTCCATGGCACTGCGAATCACCCGGGGATTATCCATCTCCAGTACTTCATCCAGCAGCACCTTGGCATCGGTCAGAGGAATATTACGCAAAGCCCACTTCACCCGTGGCAGGTTGGTGGCATTCATGGACAACACATCAAAGCCCATGGCCATCAACAACACGGCAGCGGATGGATCACCGGCCATTTCTCCACAAATGGAAACCGGCTTACCTTCCAGATGGGCATCGGTCACTACCTTATGCAGGGCATGCAATACAGCAGGATGGTAAGGCTGATAAAGATCGGCAACACGAGGATTATTACGATCAACCGCAAGAATATATTGGGTCAGGTCATTACTGCCGATGGAGAGAAAGTCTACACGGCGGGCAAACTCCCGCACCTGATACACCGCAGCCGGCACTTCGATCATGACGCCTACCGGCGGCAGCTGAATATTCACGCCTTCACTTAACACTTCGTGGTAAGCACGATGAATCAGATAAAGCGCTTCTTCGACCTCCGGCACACCGGAGATCATCGGCAGCATGATCCGCAGATTATCCAGCCCTTCGCTGGCCTTAAGCATGGCGCGAATTTGTACCAGGAAAATTTCCGGATGATCGAGGGTCACTCGAATGCCCCGCCAGCCAAGGAACGGATTCTCTTCCTTGATCGGGAAGTAACCCAGTGATTTATCACCACCAATATCCAGCGTACGAATGGTGACCGGACGGGGAGCAAAACTCTTCAGTTGCTCCCGATAAATATCTTCCTGCTCTTTCTCACTGGGGAACCGTTCCCGGATCATAAAGGGCACTTCGGTGCGATAAAGGCCCACACCTTCAGCACCATGATCCAGCGAGCGAATGGCATCCGTCATCAGTCCGGTATTTACCCAGAGTGGCAGGCGGTAATGGTCAGGCGTGATGCAGGGTTCGTCTTTTAGGCTTTCCAACCCTTCAACAAAAGCCAGCTCTTCATCAATCAGGCTGCGGTACTGATTGATCAGTTCCGGTGCCGGAGAAACATAAACCCGCCCGAGGTTGCCATCAACAATCAGCTCCCGGTTAGCCATCCGATCCCAGGGCAGGTCTACGGCCCCCATAACAGTCGGTGCGCCCATCGCCCGGGCCAGAATCGCCACATGGGAGTTACCGGAGCCTTGCACGGAAACCAGCCCCGCCAGCTTTTCCCTGGGTACTTCACCCAACACCGAGGGTGTCAGCTCCTCACTGATCACAATGGCATTGTCGGGCCAGGCAACATCATCCTGCTGCTGTTGTTGCAACGCCGCGAGAACACGACGACCCAGATCACGAACATCGGTGGCCCGTTCCCGCAGGTAAGGGTCATCCATCATTTCAAAATGGCGGACATGCTCAAGAATCACCGCCTTCAACGCACCCTGAGCCCACTGCCCTTTCCTGATCAGCGCTTCAATCTCTGCGCCCAGTGCGTTGTCATCCAGCATGCGCAGGTAAACATCAAAGAGCGCCTGTTCCTCCGCCGGAATCTGTCCGGAGAGTTTTTCTGCCGTGGCACTCATCATCTCCCGCACACTGACCAGCGCCTGACGGAACAGGGTCAGTTCAAGTTCAATATCATCGGTATCTTTTTCAGGAACGGCATTGATATCTGCGGGGGGAGCAAGAACCACTGCGGTGCCAATCGCAATTCCCGGGGCACCGGCCACACCGATAAACCGGGACTGTCGCGGTCGTTCATGGGCAGATGTGGGAAAATGCAGAGAACCTGTGGCTTCGGCATGGGCAATCACGCCGGCCAGCTGCGCCGACATGGTGACCAGAAAGGATTCTTCGCTTTCGTCAAAGCGCCGCTGCTTGGTCTGCTGGATAACCAACACACCCAGAAGGCGACGATGATGAATAATAGGAGCACCGAGGAAAGAGCGATAACGCTCTTCCCCGGTCTCTTTGAGATAACGGAATTTCGGATGCGAAGCAGCATCTTCCAGGTTGATAGGCTCTTCCCGAAGACCCACCTGACCGACCAGACCTTCGGAGCGGCCCAGAGTGACCCGCCCCACTGCCTGCCGGTTCAGGCCTTCCGAGGCCATCAGCGTATAACGGTTGGTATCTTCGTTGTACAGGTAAACGGAACACACATCGGAGCACATCGCCACACTCACACTGCGAACAATAACATCCAGTGCAGTCTGGAGGTCCCTTGCGGCCCCGACTTCCTGGACGATTCTTCGCAACGTGCTCAGCATGCTCTGCTATCCCCGATTCCAAAACTCCCTGTACAGACTTTCGTCCGGGATTCTGACTGGCCGTTACTGGTAACTGCCATCAGTCTCCGTACCCGCGTCTTCCCCCGGCTTTCTCAGCTGAGGAACCCGGGGAGCCAGTTCTTTCATGGCCCGACGATACACATCCCGTTTAAAGGTGACGACCTGCCCGACCGGAAACCAGTAGCTGACCCAGCGCCAGCTATCGAACTCCGGTGAGGACGAAAGATTTACCCGTACCCGTTCATCAGGACTGAGCAGCTGCAGCAAGAACCACTTCTGCTTTTGTCCGATACACAGCGGTCGGCTGTCCTTGCGGATCAGCCTCCGCGGGAGCCTGTAGCGCAACCAGCCCCGGGTGCAGGCAAGTATCCTGACATCCTCCGGTTCCAGTCCTATCTCTTCATAAAGCTCCCGGTACATGGCTTCTTCCGGTGACTCGTCACCATTTATACCACCCTGGGGAAACTGCCACGCATCCTGTCCGATCCGCTTGGCCCACAGCACCTGTCCCCGCTGATTAGCGAGGATGATGCCGACGTTTGGGCGGAATCCATCAGAATCGATCACGTGGTTGCCCTGGCAAAGTCTATTACCTGCATTGTTCCACAAGGGTGGGACTTCGGCAAACCACGAATAGCTCAATTAAAAAAATGCGGCACTATTTTTGCTGCTTTTTGTTTACAGATTAATGTCTGCACTCTTGCTGACATTATCCCGCCCCCCAGAAGACCCGATAACTATAGCCAGCATTTCCCTGCTCATGCATTTGATTTGAGCGGATTCTGCCAAAGCAACTCTGGTGACAAAGGTGTGCCGCCGCTATGATGGCCAACACAAACTACCCAACAATAATTATTTCCCCGGGGAGCACCAGGTGACCGTTGCCATTTTTGATCTCGACCACACACTGATTGATACCGACAGCGATCATGCCTGGGGCGAATTTCTGGTTGAAAAGAAACTGGTCGACAGCGATGTGTTCCAGAAGGCCAATGAATATTTCTATCAGCAATACAAACAGGGCACGTTGAATCTCGATGAGTATCTGGACTTTGCCCTTAAGCCTCTGACAGAACATGAGCCGGAAAACCTGTACCAGCTCCGGGAGGAATTTGTTGCCGAGCGCATGAAGCCATTAATAAAGCCTAAGGTCGCTGCACTGCTGCAAAAGCATCGCGAGCTTGGTCATGCCCTGCTGGTGATTACCGCAACCAATCGCTTTGTTGTGGAACCGATTATTGCAGCCATTGGCATTGAGGACTTTCTGGCCATCGATCTGGAAATGAAAGACGGACGCTATACCGGTCGCCCATCCGGCATCCCCAGTTTCCGGGAAGGAAAGATCACCCGCTTCCAGCAATGGCTGGATAACAATCCCGGCCACGATTTTGAGTCGGCCTGGTTCTACAGCGATTCCATGAACGATCTGCCGCTGCTGGAGAAGGTTGGCAACCCGGTCGTGGTCGATGGTGATGAGCGTCTTATCAAGACAGCACAGGAACGGAACTGGCCCGTCACATCCCTGAAACAGTAAGTCACAAAGCCCCAACCCACCTGAAAGACATAGGCAACAAAACGACCGGAATCCGTAACAATTTTCAACGTCCGGTCGTATGCCCTGACCTATACTCATCAGCCATTTCAGGCTGGTGAGCTTCCCCATGTTCAACTGCTCTCAACGGTTTTTTGCAAAAAGGCTTTCGACAGGTCTTCTGGCCGTGGCACTTGGCATTGCCACCGCCTCCCATGCACAGATTGATGCTGCTTCTGCGCCGGTGCCAGTCATCGCTGCTAAGCCGGCTCAATCAGCTTCCCAACAGCAAACAGCTGTTAAGCCTGTTACAACCGTAACGGAGGAGATGGTGCTACAGGAGATAGATAGCATCAGACGGCAGCTGGACGATCTGACCGGTCAGGAACGCATTTCCGTCGCCACCCAAACCGCTGCAGGCGCAGTACTGGCAACTATCGCTTATGGCGTGGCTCACGCTCAGCTGGTGTGGCTGTTTAATCCCTCGTTCTATAAGGTCTTTGCAGTTGTCCCCGGCCCCAGCTGGATCAATGCCATATTGCGAGGAATTATGGACAGCCTGATTCCAGGTATCGGCCTCGGCGCAGTATTGGCAACAGCCAACACTCTGCCTTATTCCATCCCGGCTCTGGATCCGGAAACTCTGATTGAGCCTGCAGGTATGGCCGTGGTCTCAGCACTCGGGCTCTCCATGCTAGGCGCGAGCATGTTTCCATTCCCTTGCTGCACCAGCTTTGGATCTCGCATGTTTAACTCGGCTCTTTCTTTCTCGGGTCCGTTAACTGCATTGGGACTGTTCTCTTACATTTTGAGCAACCGTCAGGAACTGCTGGAAGAGAAGCTGTCACTGAAAAGTCAGTTAAAGGATGCCAGAGATACGCTGGCAAACCTGAGGGCAGCCGGAAAGAATATGTAAGCCAAACAGAGCCAGCGGGACATCTACGTAAAGCCCATCTGATATCGACAGATGGGCTTTTTGTTTTTCTGGGTGATGCAGTAATCAGCTTTTAAGGCTGCACCATGGCCAGCTCAAGTCTCTGCCCCTGTCTCTGAATTGAGAGCTTAAATTTCTCACCACTCTCCAACGCATCCAGTTGGGTAAAGAAGGCTCTTCGATTATCAAGTACCTTACTGTTAAAAGCCGTGATGATATCCCCTTGTTGCAGTCCCGCTGCTTCAGCACGGGAGCCGGGAATAATCCGTGATATCCAGGCCAGTGGTTTTGCCCTGCGATCATCAACAACGGTGAGCCCCCACGTATAGGAACGATTATTTTTTCGGGGATAACCATTGCGGTCGAGATTCAGATCCGAGAAGCCAAACCAATAGTGATGAAAGGCTTCCCGGTTCACCCGCCACTGGTTGTTGGCATTAAAGCGAATCGCATGCTGCATCATGGTTAGATCCAACTTCCAGACATCACCCTCACGGGCCAGAAACCAGGGTGAACACTGCCTCTGCTCCACCGGATAACGCATAACACCCAATGTGTGATCATGGTTCAGCATAATATTGGCAGAGCCACAGGATTTATAAGTGTGGGACATGTTTTTCATCTGAGATGAAGTCACCACCCAGTCTTTCAGCATTTCCTGCGTCTGCGCGGTATAAAATGACAGAGTGGGATTGGTATCCTGGTGCTCCATGGCGCTCATGTATGCAAGCACAGGATCCTGAGGCTCATTTCTCACCACGAGCGAAAAACTTCGGTTTTGGTAATCCTCTTTTGAAGCACCTTGCCCTAATTGCGCCTCACTCTGTGCGCCGGCACCGCCACTGCCTTTAACCCAAAGTTCAGAACTGACATCTACGGATACAGCAGCATTCTGGAAACGGTTCACAATAAGTTCTGTTGTCGCAACGATGCCATCAGCTACACGCATCTTTTGGAAAAAAGGCACCATCTGCTCACTTTCGATATAGGCGACAAAAGCATCCAGCATGATGGGTTCAAGACTGTAGCCCACTTCCAAGCGAACCTTGTCGGCATCAGGCTGTAAAACTAACAAAAGGCCTTTACCTGCCTGACTGTAATGCCCTACGTCCATAGCCCGAAACAGGTCTGCAGTTAGAATGGCAATATCATCTTGCCCGGGAATAATGACGATCCGGTAATCCACATCAAACTGTTCCAGCAGCCGAGAATGATATTGACCTAAATAATTCTGCTCGCGTTGATCGAGAAGGCCATAGTGATCATCCACGAGTACCGGTGTCTGTTGCAGTTGCCAGGCCCTAACAGCCAATATTCCAAGCACAACTGCAAACAATAAAACCAGAGCTATAGCCCCAGAGGTCAACCAGTCAGATGTCGAGTTGCGGTGCATGCCGACTTCCCTTTTCAGCCTTGAAGTAAACACCGGGAGTAAAATCGCCCAAACGGGCCAGCAGAAAACCCGGAAAGCCTTTCAGGGTTGCGTTGTAAGTTTTCACTTCACGATTAAAACGAACGCGGGCAATGTTGATCCGGTTTTCAGTTCCTTCCAGCTGAGCCTGTAAAGCCAGAAAATTTTCCGAGGCTGTCAGTAATGGGTAACTTTCTGCCACTGCAAAAACATGGTTCAGGGCACGATCTACCGATTGCTGTTGTTCGGCCAATTGCTGCACACCATCACTGTTCTTCCAGCTGATGGGCTGAGCTTTATTATTTTCCAGCATCTTGGAGAGTTCAGAGACCTGAGCGAGGGAGTCAGTTAATGCCCGCTGGGCCGTCACGTTCACCAGAACGGTTTGTTCATGGTCGGCACTGGCACGAACGGTTTTGACCAGAGCCGGGATCAGATCAGCCCGACGCTGATACTGACTTTCCACCTGCGCCCAGGCCTCATCAACAGATTCCTGTTCTTCAATCAGGTTATTCCACTGCCAACCAGTAAAAGTAAACGCCGTGATCATCGACAGGACCAGCAGCCCTGCAAACCAGGAGAGAAACTTCATAAAGTGGCTCCTTGCCGCTTTTTATTATTTTTCTACCGGGTAACAGCCTCCATACCCTGTGTACAATCAATTGGAACATATATCCGGATAAGCACCCACTCACCCGAATAACGGGCGTACTCAGGCGACTTCGATTTCTCGCTCAAGCACGCTCTGCAGTACAGCTTCGATGCTGCGCAGACCTTCGGTGGCCTGCTCCTGTTTTTTGGCCGCTTCGTCATACCGGCGCAGCGCGATAACATCATCCAGATCCTTGCGGCAACTGAACTCCGAGACCTCATCAGTACTCATTACACCGCCCTGCCAGTGCAGGGTTTCCTTGCTGGCTTCCGAAAGCTGATCGTAATAACCCGGCTCCATGGCACAAAGATAGCGTTTGGCCTGTACATGGCTGGCCACCAGTGTTGCTACCCGCTCAGGAAAGCCCAAGCTGCGGAGATAGTCTGCGCCCAAAAGATCGTGAGCCATGGTGCCATAGTCACCCATAGGTGCCGCGCCCTCAATTTCCAGCAGATGGCCAACATCATGCAGGAAGGCGGCCGCAACAACCTCATTATCACGACCCTCGGCAATAGCCAGATCTGCAGCCTGCAGGGCGTGATCAAGCTGGGAGATATCTTCTCCGTAGCTTTCCGCCCCATGATGGCGATAAAGGTCGATAATTCGGGCTATTGCTCTTTTGCTTTCCATAATACTCTCCAGCCTCTGACGGCTGTATTATAAGTCTCTGAACCGATGTCCTTACCGGTTCATCTTCTGGGTTAGTTTCTCAATGATCCGCGATACCGCAACAAAACCAAAGGTGGCTGTCACCATGGTAGCGGCTCCAAAGCCACTGGAACAATCCATCTTCATGGATTCACCTTCGGCACCCGGCTTCTTTTCACAAACACTGCCATCCGGCTGGGGATAACGAGCAGCCTCTTCAGAGAACACACACTCGACAGCAAAACGGCGTTTGGTATTTTTGGAAAAGTTATATCGGTAGCGAAGGAAATCCTTTACTTTTTTTGCCAGCGGATCCTGGAATGTTTTGGTTAAATCTGCCACACGGATTTTCAGAGGGTCAACCAGACCGCCTGCACCTCCCACCGTGATCACAGGAATCTTCTGCCGCTTGCAGTGAGCAATAATCGCCGCCTTGACCCGAAACGCATCAATAGCGTCCAGAACATAGTCGAAATGCTTGCCCAAATACTCTGCCACATTATCTTCGGTGACAAAGTCTTCAATTTGATGAACGGTCATATCCGGATTGATCGCCAGCATGCGCTCCGCCATCACCTGGGTCTTGGACTGACCAATCGTCTCTTTCAGGGCATGAATCTGGCGGTTGGTGTTGGTCACACAGATATCATCCAGATCAATCAGTGTCACCGTCCCCACTCCCGTACGCGCCAGCGCCTCAGCGGCCCATGAGCCGACACCGCCAATGCCGATCACGCAGATATGGGCATTGTGCAACGCTTCGCTGACCGGCTGCCCATACAGGCGCTGGATGCCACCAAAACGAGAGGAATAAGACATAACAGCAGATACTCAGAGGGATCAAAAGCAGAAAGCCGGTGATTATAACATTTGTGGCGAAGCGTTTTCAGAGTCACAGGAAAAAACAGTTTTCTCCAGCAGCTGACTATACTCCTGCAACATTTATGCAGGAGACGGCCTGATGCATTTTCTGGCGTCCTCGTTCCGCTCTATAGCCCTTCTTTTTACAACATTTCTGGCTCTTGTTTTTGCCACTATGGTGAGCGCAGAACAGTTAACGGAAAAGGCTCCCCCGCCTCAAACCGCACAAGTCGTAAAGGATGCGCCCAAAAGCAACCCCAAAGACAGTAAACGCCTCGATCCGGAGAAATATAAGATCTACCAGAACCGATTTCCCGATATCACTCTCAAAGAGCTGGGAGACAAGATGGCCAATGGAAAAGTTATTCTTATTGATGCCAACCGGGAAGATACGTATCAGAAAAATCACCTGCCAGGCGCTTATTCCCTACCGGCACTGATTGCAGAAAAGAAACACCTGCCTGATAACAAGAACACACTGGTTGTTGTTTACTGCGGAGGCCCACAATGCAGCGCCTGGATGAAGGCGGCTGATTATGCAGCCAGCCAGGGCTTCAAAAACATTCGCCATCTGTCGGCTGGAATAAAAGGCTGGACGGCCCAGAAGCTGCCAGTCGCTTCCGGGCCTGCATAAAAGCTATAGGGCCATAAAAACTAAAGGGATAAGTCGCCCGCCTCACGGCGAAGAATGCGCTGGTTGCGGCTGCCTTTCCAGGGCTGAGTAATATCTCGCTCAGCCTGGATATATGGCCCATCAACCAGTACATCCACATAAGCGACAACATCCCACTGGGCTGGTGTCAGCTCTTCCCGAACATAGCCGGTCCACATCCAGATGTTTTTATCCGGATAAGTCTCCTTCACCCGGCGCGCCAGACGGCCGACAGCTTCCAGATTCCCCGGATAAAGAGGATCGCCGCCGGAGAGGGACAGTCCGTTGCGAATAATCCGAGGATCGCCCAGATCTTTCAGGATCTGCTCTTCAAGCTCCAGAGTGTAGGGATGCCCGGAATCAGGCTTGATGGTACTGGCATTATGGCAACCTACGCACTTGTGCTCGCAACCACTAACGAACAGCGTGCAGCGGGTTCCCTCCCCATTGACGACGTCAATGGGGTAATACTGGTGATAGTTCATAAACGACTGAACCGGAATGTATTAAAGATGCTTAACCCGACGGGTCACTTCTTCCTGCTTGCCCTTGATAAAAGGACGACTGTTCGGCTGACCAAGGTATCCACACACACGACGGGTTACTGACATCTTGCTGGAATCACGATTCTTGCAGGATGGGCACTCGAATCCACGGGCCGTAGCATCAAACTCGCCTTCATAACCGCAGGAGTAGCAGCTGTCGATTGGCGTGTTGGTTCCGTAATAAGGCACCTTGTCGTAGGTATAGTCCCAGACATTTTCCAGCGCCTGGGTGTTGTGCTGCATATTCGGGAACTCGCCGTAGCAGATAAAACCACCGGATGCGTGATGCGGGTATTCCATCTCAAAGTCCACCTTATCGTAAGGTGTCACCTTCTTCTCCACATCCAGGTGGAAGGAGTTGGTGTAATAACCTTTATCTGTCACACCCGGCACCACACCAAATTCCTTCTCATCCAGTCGGCAGAAGCGATCACACAGACTTTCGCTCGGCGTGGAGTAAAGGCTGAAGCCATAGCCGGTCTCTTTCTTCCACTCTTCAACAGCACTGCGCAAACGCTGAACAATCGCAAGACCTTTCTCACGCAGCTGTTCGTTATCGTAGATATGCTGACCATCTTCTTTATTGCCATACAGGGCATTGATGGTTTCATGGATACCGATAAAGCCCAGAGAGATACTGGCACGGCCATTCTTGAAGATATGACTGACCTTATCCGTTGGCTTCAGACGAACACCACAGGCGCCTTCAACATAAAGGATCGGTGCAACACTGGCAGTGACATTATCCAGACGATGAATACGGCACATGAGCGCATCTTTGGCAACGCTCAGACGATCTTCCAGCAGTTCCCAGAAACGCTGCTCATCACCATGGCTTTCCAGTGCGATACGTGGAAGGTTCAGGGACACAACGCCCAGATTGTTACGGCCATCGTGAATCAGCTCGCCATTTTCTTCATACGCGCCCAGGAATGAACGACACCCCATTGGCGTTTTAAAGCTGCCAGTCACTTCCACCAGCTTGTCGTAGTTCAGGATATCCGGGTACATACGCTTGCTCGCACATTCCAGTGCCAGCTGTTTGATATCGTAGTTCGGATCGTCTTTGCTGAAGTTCACACCCTTGCGAATGGCAAAGACCAGCTTCGGGAACACCGGGGTCTTGTTGTTCTTGCCCAGACCACGAATCCGGTTCTTCAAAATAGATGTCTGAACCAGACGCTCTTCCCAGCTGGTACCAAGGCCAAAACCAAAGGTCACAAACGGCGTCTGGCCATTGGCGGTATGCAGCGTATTGATCTCATATTCCAGCGCCTGATAAGCGTCGAAGCAGTCCTTTTCGGTCCGTTCCATCGCATAGGCTTTGGCCTTCTCTTCCTCACCAATCCAGCGCACGCCTTCAGCCAAATGCTTGTCGTAAGTTTTACGGACATAAGGCGCATGGATTCGATCAATCTCGTTAATGCTGGTGCCGCCATAAATATGACTGGAAACCTGGGCAATAATCTGGGCGGTAATCGCGGTCGCGGTCAGAATGGATTTCGGCGTTTCAATCTCGGCGTTGCCCAGCTTGAATCCGTTGGACAGCATGCCTTCCAGATCAATCAACATACAGTTGAACATCGGGAAGAACGGAGAGTAATCCAGATCGTGGAAGTGAATATCACCCTTGTCGTGAGCTTCGCAGACATTACGCGGCAGAATATGCTGGCGCGCATAGTAACGGGCAACGACACCAGCCAGCAGATCACGCTGGGTCGGGATAATCTTGGCATCCTTGTTGGCATTTTCGTTCAGGATCTGCTCATTGTCCTGATTGATAATGCCGAGGATTTCCTGATTCAGGGTATTACGGGACTCGCGTTCAAGATCGCGGGTACGACGGAACTCGATATAGCAGCGCGCGGCATTTTTGTAGCGGCTGCGCATCATAATATTCTCAACACGAGACTGGACATCATAGATATCCACGGTCTCTTTCTCTTCACAAGCATGGCGGACGGACTCAGCCACAGACGCGACAAAATCATCATCTCGAAGGCCGGCATCATTCATGGCGCAGGCCACAGCCTTGATAATTCTCTGAATATCGAAAGGCTGCCGCGAGCCATCGCGCTTGATGATATCCGTCATTTTACAGCTCCAGAAAAGGAAGAGAGAAAAACTATATGTTGTAGTCGTAGAAATTTTAAACACTACATATTGTTCAGGCGTCGCATATTAGTGCAGAGAACGAAACTCCTGCAATATAGGAATTTCGCACTTGCAAATTGCAAAAATGAGGGAAAACAGAGAGACGTAAGTGTTCGCATACCTGCCAGAGGCTCATGCGACCACCACGGAGAAGAACAGGTAAAAACACTTACATCAAACTAAGCATCTCACCTGCGCTGTTTTTCGCGAGGTCTTGCTCTGCTCAAGAACAGGCCGCACTAGTTTTTGACTCACCCGGTTCAGCTTGTTTTTCTTTCTGGCAGAAAAGACTCTGCGCTCCAGAGATTTAAGCTGCTGGTTATAAGCCTCCCGCGCCTGCTGACCAGCCTCTTTAAGCTCTTCAAACCCTTTAATGTGTATACTGGAAGAATTCGGTAACAGGCGACGAACAATCGACTGATGCTTCTGCTCGCAAAATACAGTGTCAATGTCCGCTCCCAGCTGCACAGGGCGATCTATACGCTTCTCATAGAAATGGCTAAAACTGCGCGCAGCCGGCAGTGAGGTTGAGCCCAGCACCACGCCAAAGTCCTCATCGCAGCCCCAGCTTGGAGGCTGACAAACGGTGTTGTTTTCTCCACTGCAGTTTTTTTCAAGGCCGTTTTTTTCAAGACAATGCTCACGCAGAAAGGTAATCGCCTGCATGGCATTTTTCCAACGATGATGGACGTAGGCAAAATCCTCAAAGTCTTCAGGGGCCGGATCTACATAGTCTTTGTACTCTTTGATTGTTTCCAGATGGGCCAGTGAACCATCAATCATCTGGCAGGCTTTCTCTATCAGTGGATAGTATTCCTTTGCCTGTTCAGGGAACCATAGCTTGAGACGCTGATAACTGTAGGCAAGCGACTGAAACAAGGTATCGTCGTAGCAGAACTCGCGCATATAGCGATAGCTGACTTTACGGGAATAGACTTCCTGATTACCTTTCTCATTCTCTTCCAATCGTTTCAGAGCATACTTGACCCTGCCAATCATACGGTCACGAATTTTGTCGAAGCGGACACTGTCGGCATAATCCATGACCATAATCGGGCTTTCCAGCCCCGCTCCGGATAAGCCGGCTTTATTGACTGAGGCATGGGAGCAGACCTGAAACTCTCCTGCCAGAGGAACAAACCCGCACCCCACCAGATAACCACTGGGGATAACCATCTGACCGGAAGCGCAGATCCCATGGAGTGCAGATAACCTTGTGCCATGCAGAAAGGTCAAATGGGTAGCCGTATCTGTTGGCTGATTTTCCCGCATCCGGAAGTCAAGCCAGCAGTCATACATCTGATCAAACAACTGTGTTTCCCCATCACTGCAATCCAATGGATATTTGCCAAGACAGACTGAAGCCAGAGTCTTCTGGGTTATGTGAACACCTGAGCGGTGATTGCTTTGGCTGTACAGAGCCTGTTGCCAGAGATGAAATTCCTTCTGGCTATCCGAATTACGGCTACACAGACGTGCGATCAATTTCTCTATAGTGACGATCTGCTTTTCATGCTCCTCACGCCGAGAAGATGAACCCACAAGAATAGAGTTCCGCAAATAACCAAGATAACGAGTGATAGGGCGAGAGTGATTAGCCAGAATTTGTTCTGTTACAACCAGATCGGATTCTGAGAGTTGTTCCATATAAGCTCGGCCTTGGTCAACTTCTTCACACAGAACTTCAAGGCCGTCATAACAATTCTCTGGTAAAGGAGTTAACTGACATTGAGCAATCACTTTCAAACCAGCCATAAAGTCCGCGGGGGTCACATCGGCGCGGGCAGCCATATCCAGCAGCAGGACAAACGCATGCTCTGATGACAGAACATTTCTATTAAGCAGCGAACCAAGACCCCAGGCAGAACACTGTGACATAGCTTCCCTGGCTTGTGGCGATAGTGCGTATGCAGCAAGCCATTGATTTAACAGCGACTGACATTGATGGCTGATTTTTTGTTCGTTAACAAACGGAAAGAGAAACTGATCGTCATTTTCACTTGCTGTCTCAGCCATCTGCTGTGATGCAGTTTCATAGGCAATCAAGTAAACAACGAACAGAAAGGGGGAGTCGATATTTGCGACCGGATATTCATAACCACAGACTTTTTCGCAGGTTGTCTGCAGATCAAAGTCCGGCATTCTTTCCAAAGCCTGCACCAGCAAGGGATGATTCATCACTTGCTGGACAACGGTCTGCTCCTCACCAGCAAAAACATCTTCGTCATCTGAGAGGTTAAATTTATTTCCCTCAAGCTTAACTTTGCTTTCTTCAAGCGTCTGACTTTGCGACCGCGTAACAACACCTGAATAGCCTGTAGTCAACAACCGGTTATCTGTAGACAGCATCACACCATCCCCTGGCAATCAATTCAGGGCTTTGAGCGTTAATAGTTTTGAGTGTTCCTCGGGAATAACTGTCGCGTTAGTCCATTCAGGTTGGCTGAAATGAACCTCATTTAGGGCGCTTTCGGCCTTTAAAATAAACGTCAGTGTTGTAACATCGGCCCGTCTGCCGAAATTGAATCTGGCAGAATATCCATGACCAATAACAACGTTCATACAATCCACGGACAGGACATAATGAAAAAAGTCGTTCTTGCTTCATCCGTTATCGTGCTTGCAGGTGTTCTGGGAACGCCTGGGCTGGTTGGCTCTCTCGCCAAAGACCGTTTTGATGAAACCTTTGCAAAACTCTCCACTCCCGATATTCGTATTGAATGGGAAAGCTATGAAAAGAGCTGGTTCAGCTCCAAGGGTGTAGTAAACACCCATATCAACCTGCCACTGGACCCGACCAAGCCGCCGTTAAAACTTGATCTGAAATATCAGGTCACCATGAATCATGGCCCGGTTATTCTGGGAGATGGCCTGCAATTCGGCTGGGCCAGCTGGAACAGTGATATGACCAATGCCGGTGAACTCATGGCCGACTGGCCCGTTGAAGAGATGCCGGCCATTACCCAGACGGGCCTGATCAACCTGCTGGGAGATATCCATTTCCAGGATACGGTTTCTGCTTTTGTTCTGAAGGACGATGAAGATCGGGCCAATATTGGCGCCTTTACCGGTACTGGCATGCTCTCCGGTGAAAACTTTGCCTATGAAGGTGGCGTTGAAGAGATCAAGGTTATGGCTAAAAAGGCCGGACAAGATCTCATACTGAAAAAACTCGCCGTTACCATGAATGGTATTATGCCCAGTGACTATACCTATGGCGATATGATGCCTGGTCACTTTGGCTTCACCGTAGACGGTCTCTATGCCGGCGACGAGTACCTGTTCGATAAGCTGGGGGTCTTTGCGGACGTCACGCTTAATGAGCAAAAGGATGCCGGTGATATTACCGTTACCTATTCGGCTGATAGGGTACAGACCCCGGAGCTGATGCTGACCCACGCCAAAGTCGAAGCTTCTCTGCGTAACTACAGCGTCGAATTCAATCGTGCTTACACGCTGGCTCTGCAGGAATATATGCGTGACGGTGGCGATCTGGCGAAGGCTGAAGAGCAGATGCTGATGGTTCTGACAGAATCCTTTGACAAGCTGATGGCTGGCAAGCCTGAACTAGATATTGCCAACATTACCTTTACTCTGCCGGAAGGTACCTTTGCCAGCAGTGCCAACCTCAAGCTGGATAACTATGACATCACCCTGCAGCAACTTATGGATCAACACTTCCTGCGGTCTAATATGAACTTCAGTGCTTCCGCATCCGCTGACGAGCTGCTGGCTAAAAAACTGGCTCTGATCGCAGTGGAAAGTCAGGCACAGGGACAACCTGTTGATGAGATGCAGGTCGAAATGATGCTGGGCATGATGACAGCAACCGGCATGGTGACTCTGAAAGATAATAAATATGTTTCAGAAATTTCCATGAAGAATGGCTCTGCCGTTGTGAATGGTCAGCCTGTTCCGCTGCCGGGTGCTTAACGCACCAAGCAATAATCCCTCCCCAAAAAAAGAACTGATGCCCTGCTAAAGGCATCAGTTCATTCTCTTCGCAATGTTTAGCTATATCTCCGAGATACCAATTCTTTCCTTGTAGCCAGAAGGAAGAACCCGATCTGTTTGGGTTACTTCCCTCCAAACCGTTATTGATAAGTCTTGTTCATGCCATTGCTGATAGACCGAGCAGTCCCCTGCGGGTTTAATGGCGGTGGTTGTACCATAAGCCCACTGACTGGTTGTACTGCCGGTTGCATAGGCGGTGGCGACTGATACCCTGATGGAAGCGTAGGTGCCATGTTTCCTCCTCCCATCGGCATCATATTGGGCATCCCGCTCATATTCATCATGTTAGGAGGCACTCCCATCATATTGGGCATTCCCATCATATTGGGCATCCCACCCATACTCATCATGCCAGTCCCTCCCATCATGTTAGGCATCCCACCAGAGAACCCTCCCATACCAGGAAAGCCAGAAGGAGGTGTTGATGCCTGTGAGGACAGAGAAGTCATACTCACGGAAGGATCCACCGTTGTTCCTGCTGGTGAAAAACCGGTTTGTGAGCCAACCGATCCCTCAGAGGACACCACCGTATTCTCTGGTGATGTACTGCCACTATCCGTTTGGCTACCCACCTGGCCACCGGTATTGCCACGCATACTCTGCATTTGTTGTTGCTGCTGCCACATCTGATGCTGCCACATCTGCTGCTGCATCTGCTGCTGCATCTGCATCTGCATCTGCATCATATTTAGCATCATCTGTTGCTGTTGCATGCTTGTCTGATTCGGATCCACCCCACTCGCAAGAGAAGAGTTAGAAGCTGACGAAACTAATGGCCTCTGATATTTGGTTAAATCCTCATAGTCATCCTCTCTATTCCCTCCCCCAATACTGTTCGATCTCAGACTATTAGATCCTTCATAGTGCCCAGTTTTTAGTAGAGCTTGAGCCGTCTCATCGGGGGGAGGAGGTGGCAGAGGTACATGTCTTTTACCAACGGAACCGGAACCTGAACCAATGCTGCCTCCGTAAGTCATTGAGGTAGTCTCAGAACTCACCTGACTACCCAAGGAGTCCGGTGGTAAATCCACTAACATCTGATTTTTGCTCTCGACGCTTCCCACGGGTGAGTTTGGAGCATTGCTCGACCCTGGCGTTACCGCATTTGAGGAAGGGGTTGTATGCTGACTTCCTGAATGGCTGTTATGGGAGTTCTGCCGAGAGGTTCTTCTGCCAAAGGTGCCAAAGAGACCGCCTCCGGAAGAAGACGGCACATTCACAGGCTCACTGCTGGTAATGGACCTTGTGGGCGCCGCAACAGTGACATCTAGAACCCCTGCTGAGGCATATAATGCCTGTTCCGCATTCAGGTAAAACTTCCAGCGCTCATCCTTCTCCGTCTCCAACGGAACGGATTCCATGGCCACGAAACCTTCCCCTTTACTGACCGTCATTGCCTGACCGCTCTTTTGGGATCTGGAGTCACTAATCACTACCTTTAGAACTTCCTTGGCTCTCTTATGCTTATTGGGCCGAGTCACTGCAAGTTGAGAATATTTCCCCTTCATTTCAAACCCCTTGAAATCCGGACGTTTGGCATGCATCTGACTTAAGGCAGGGGAAACATCCCAGCGCTCGGTATCCATCTGATCCACCAACGCGGCCAAATCATTCTTTTGCTTTTCCAGGCTTCTCTGCGGCTTTATTTTGGTCTGCTGGGTCACCAGCCTTTGATAAAGCACCGTTACCTCACCCTTTTGTGTGCGTTGAGGCGTCACACTTTTACTCAGCGGCACCTTGAGCCTGGCTTTCTTGATGTCATTAGCAGGCTGGAGGTGAACGTGCCTCTTTGAATGATCAAAAGTGGAAAGCGTGCCATCATGACCTTCACTGGACTGCACCCTGAAACCAACAGCCGTTTGCACAGGCCGGAACGTCACGCTATCCACCAGCGAACTCTTATCGTCAACGCTTGTCTCTGAAACCACATCCATTCGCATTGTTGGTGTAGGTTTCGCCCCATTATCCATCCCGGGGTTAAGAAAGAAGTGGGCGTAGGCTCCTGCTCCGATCGCTTCAGAATGAACCAGATACTCACAATTAGGGCAACGGCCCACATAAGTGGCGACTTTCGGATGGAAACTCATAACATTCAGCTTGAATGAAAACTCCCCAGTCTCTTTACTAACCACACCATAAACAACACCCTCTCCGTTGAAATCTGCTGAGTGCTTTAAAACAGGTTGAACTTCCAGCTGATAATCCAGTTCTGGATGAGCATCTTCAAAGAGGTACTCATTAGCCCGTCCCACAGTCTTGGACAAATTCAACACATGGGACGATTCTCCCTGTAAAGTATTGCCTTGCCTGAGCACCAAACGATAATAAATATCCGCGGCTTCTGAGTGACCTGCCTCAAGATCTTTGTTAAAGGTCAGCAAAATTTTTCCATCGCCACGGATAACTTTTAATTTTACCGGTTGACCCAGAATTGATAATTCAACTTCATGGGAGCCTACTGGCATAGTTCTCCTATCTGTCCAGCCACTGATAGAGACTAGCGTGCTGCCCTGTTCATATGCCGAGAAAACACTGGCAACTGGCTGATCCAGAACCTCGTAGAAAACGGCATGATCCTGCTCAGGGTCGAGAAGATCCGGCAGATTGTCGTTATAAAAAACTTCTTTTTTCGTAGATCCCGTTACCTCATTTCCCGTCACATAGTGCTCATTGGTCGATTCCCGCTGATATGAAGTCGGCTTAACAGCTCTCAATGCCGATTCATGGCCTGATGTTAACGCCACCCTCATCACCTGATCCTTCACACCAGGCTTGATACTCAGATAGTGTTCCAATGACTCCCGGTGCTGGGAAGCAGGGAACTTGTTTCGTGGGCCAGGAGTCCATTGACTGGACAGGACTCCACTGGGTGTATACATCAGCGGGAGTGCCAGTGTCGCATCATTGACTCGTAGAAAACGATGATAACGACTGCCATCTCCGATGCGGTAGGATCCCAAATAGGGTGCATTGGTCATGGGTTGTGGGGAACTCTGAGCTGTTGGTGTCAACTGGATGGACGAATAGCCAATTGTCAGATCAATCTTATCGTCTTCATGCAGTGCCAATAGCTGGCTGTCCTCGGAGATATCTATATAGAGGTTGTTCCCGGAGCGGGATTTATGGAAAGGCTCGATCAGGCTAGGTCTGGATGCTAATGCCAGACTGCTGTGATTGTTACCCCGAAGCGCTACTGAAGCCAGAAGAACCGGTTCAATTTTCGTCGCTCCGGCAAAGCCTGTTTGCTGGGTTTGAAAATTGGACTGCTCACTCACCCGAAGCTTCATAACCTGGGCTGCATTTTTATAGCCTGGCACCCAGGATTTTTTCTTATCCTCCCGCTTAATAATCGTGTCATACCTGCCGCCCTGGATAAAAATACGCCCCAGTGCCCCCTCTGCAGGTTTGCTGAAAATAAACGGGATATTCGGTTCATTTTCCCGACGCATCAACTGCCTGCCAGACAAGGTATAACGCGATACATCAGTGATCTGAATTTCTTGTGCAGGTAGTCGCGAAGCTTCTGAGTCGAGCAGGTAAAAGGCTGAACTCTGAGATTCGACTTCCTTCCACATAAACTGCTGATCCGGCGTATGCACCAATTCAACCCCAAGGTGCGAACCCACCCGCTGATTCAGACGTGGCAAACGGATTTCTTTTGACGGCATTGCCGGCGCTATCAGTTTGTGGCCGTACTCATCTTTAAACCTCACAAAAGCACGAAAATCACCGGAGCTATTCGCGCTTACATAAACATCCTTATGGAGATTATCCCTGAAAAGAACCAGTTTCTGCGTGGAGGTATTCAGTGACGTTATCATGGCAGATGAGTCAGAAGGTTCATCAATACTAACAACCAGCACATCTGTTGTTTGCATCTCCCTCCCAATATCAAAACTCACGACTGGGCCGTTACCTTCCATAGCCTTATCAGAAAATTGCCTTCCTGCCCCACTCGAATTCTCTTCATTTAAAGTGGACAATTCAGACAGCGATCTCTCGGCGACCCTATCGACAGGCTCGATCTCCATTTCCAATGCGAGGTCGCCATCTGCCGAAGTAAACGTTTGGGAAAATAAGGTATCAACCTGAGCATCGCCATTGACCGGTAAAACCCGGTACAGTTCATCGGTTTTGAGTCTGGCAATAAACCAGGGAGAAGCTTGTTTCTCTACCTCCATAACCTGTGCTGGAGCTGGAACTGAAACCGGAACTGGAGCTGAAGAGGTCTTCACCTCCATATCATCATTAATCCCCTGGAGCTCAGATAGTGTAGGTTTTTTGACTGATGTCGGAGCAGGCTTACTAGGCACTTCTTTATTGCCATCGCCATCGCCGAGATTCATTGAAGCCAAATCCCCGACCAGTTTTGCCGTCGTGCCGGGGGGTAGCTTGAGCCCTCCTGTATTTTCTGCTCCCGATACCAGAGGATCCAGCTCAGAGATGTCCGACGAATCATTGTGCGTACTGGGCACCGGGCTGGGAACCTGAGAATCCATCACATTCCCACTTGTGGGGGGGTCTCCAACAGAGGATGGAGAGGTGAAATCAAGAAGGCTGTCTTCCCCCTCGTTGGAAGCGGGTATGTGAGCAATCGAATCATTTAAGGGAGTTATGGAAGAGACATTCGCAGGGAGTGGCTCATCCATCAACGTACCTGAAGTATCCTCCATGGTAACATCAGCCAGGAGCGGTACGTCACTATCAATACTTTCAACGACTTGAATAAACTGCCCATCGGGAATAGGCGGCAGCGTCTCAAACTCGCTGACAGAAGAAAAGCTAAGTGTCCATTGGTCCTTACCTTCCTGCCGGTTTCTAACCAGCTTCACTCTTCCTTTGCGTTTGTCTCCAACAGGAATCGCACCTTCCGTATAGAAAGTATCAATTTGATTTTGTTGATCCGTCAGGCTGTCTGAATTTCGATTTATTGAAAAGGTATAGACCTGTTTGCCAGAAGCCTTGGACGATGTCATCACTACACCTTGTCCATAAGCTGCGGGCATATTTAAGGATGCAAGAGCACCTAGCAGACTTCCCCCACAATACACGACCAAACTTGCCTTTAACTTCAAAGATAAAGACATATCCCCCATACCCCTTTATTCGTGGAAGGAGCAGTATAGAAAGGGATTGAGATTGCAAAAGTTTTTATTATGGCTCTATAGTTCCAGATTAAAATCTGGAATCAAAAAAATCCCGCGTTGTTTCCAACGCGGGATTCTTTATTCAAAAATAATCAGGGAATCAAGCCACACACTGCGGCTTGGCAAAGACTGCCAGACCACCGGTGGAGGTTTCACGATACTTGCTCTGCAGATCCAGACCTGTGCGGTACATGGTCTCAATACAGGAATCCAGAGACACTTCGTGGTTACCATCGCCACGCAGCGCCATACGGGTTGCCGTAATCGCCTTGATCGCCGCCATACCATTACGCTCGATGCATGGCACCTGAACCAGACCACCGATCGGGTCGCAGGTCATGCCCAGGTTGTGTTCCATACCGATCTCGGCCGCGTTCTCAACCTGATTGATGGAGCCGCCCATAACTGCTGCCAGTGCACCGGCCGCCATGGAACAGGCAGAACCCACTTCTGCCTGACAGCCTGCTTCCGCACCAGAGATAGTCGCGTTCATTTTGTACAGCATGCCGATCGCAGCAGCAGTGGCCAGGAAGTCACGCACACCCTGCTCGCTCACGTTGTTGGTGAAGCGGGTGTAGTAGGCCAGAACCGCAGGAATAATACCGGCTGCACCGTTAGTTGGAGCGGTGACCACACGACCGCCACAGGCATTCTCTTCATTCACGGCCATGGCGAACAGAGTGACCCAGTCCATAATCGCGAAGTGATCTTTCAGCATCGCTTCCGGACTGCCCAGCAGCTGCTTGTACATGGTGGAAGCGCGACGCTTCATGTTGGAAACCGGCAGCAGACCTTCCATACGCAGACCACGGTCGATGCAGTTACGCATCACTTCCCAGATCGCGTCGATTTTGCCATTCACCTGTTCCATATCGCCATCAGCCAGTGCCTTCTCGTTGGCAAATACCAGTTCAGCGATAGTCAGGTTGTGCTGCTTGCACAGCTGCAGCAGTTCAGCAGCTGTCTTGAATTCGTAAGGTACAGTTGGTGCAGAAGAAACGGCTTCCAGCTTGCCGGCTTCAGCAGGGGCATTGAACTCGTCCGCACACACAACAAAACCACCACCGACAGACAGGTAAGTCTTGTAATAAACAACAATACCGTTCTGGTCAGCGGCATAGATACGCATGCCGTTTGGATGTTCCAGCTCTTCGCCGTAGTGGAAGATCATCTGGCTGTCATAGTCGAACGCGATTTCACGTTCGCCGGCCAGCATCATCACGCCTTTGTTGACGATGTCTTCAAACACCTGGTCAGCGGCATCCGGATCGATATTGTCCGGGCGGTAGCCAGCCAGACCCAGCAAAGCGGCCTTGTCGGTGCTGTGACCCTTACCCGTCAGTGCCAGAGAGCCATACAGGCCAACACGCACAGAGGTGATACTGTCGAGAATGCCCTTCTCGCGCAGATCATTCAGAAAGCGATGACCTGCCCACATTGGGCCTACGGTATGGGAGCTGGAAGGACCGATACCAATCTTGAAGATGTCAAAGATGCTGAGTGCCACTGTCGGCTGTTCCTGTAAAAGACGAATGAAGACGTTGACTGTCTGTCGATAAACTCAATATGTCTTCTGGTTAACTTTTTTATTTTTTCTTATTTGTACCAGAGCTATCTGTTTCAAACAATTGTGACAGCATTAATTGGTTAAAAAATAGTGAGGGAGCGCAAGGCTCCCTCTTAAATCGAAACGCTGTTGTGATTAGCCGTTTATAACCGCGGGCCGCTTACAGCAGCTGGGAAGCGATAAAGCCAGTGATGGCAACCACACCCATGATCACGGTAAAGATGTTCCAGGCAGATTCGTACTTCTTCATGGAAGGAATCTTCTTCACTGCGTATACCGGCATGATGAACAGGATCATGGCCAGGATTGGAGCAACCAGAGATTCGATCATGCCCATTACGGATACGTTCGCGTAAGCCACAGCCCAGACAGTCAGAGTGATGAACACGATGATGCCACGGTCAACCAGCTTCATGTTTACCGGACGGCCTTCACGCTTGGCCTTGTTCACGATCATGCCCTGCAGACCTTCACGGGTACCCATGTAGTGACCGAAGAAGGAGGAACCAATCGCTACTATCGCAACAATCTGAGCCAACCAGCCGAAGATGGCACTGTCAGTGTTCTGAGCGAAGTAGGACATGATGGACAGGTTCGCAGCCTTGGCTTCCAGCAGCTGAGCTGGAGACAGGGTCAGTACACAGGAGTAAACGAACAGCATGGTGAAACCAACCAGCATGAACGCAGTACGCTTCAGGGTCTTGTTGGTCGCTGCTTCAGCGTTGTCGCCTTCGTCCTTACGGTAAGCCGTTGCGAAGGAAGAAACCGCTGGAGAGTGGTTGAACGCGAATACCAGAACCGGAATGGTCAGGAACACAGTCTTCACAAAATCAGCAACAGAAACAGATGCTTCAAACTGGGCAGTGTTCCACTGTGGGATCAGGTACAGGGAGGTACCGAACAGTACCACCAGCAGTGGGTATACCAGCGCGTTGGTGACTTTCAGAACCACTTTCTGACCACAGGTCATAACACCAACCAGACCGGCAACCAGTACAAAGCTCAGCAGTGCACGGTTAGGCGTTTCCATACCCAGCTGGTTAACCATCAGGGAGGAAATGGTGTTGGTGATACCGATGCCGTAGATCATCAGGATCGGGTAGATAGAAGCGAAGTAACCCAGGGTAATCAGAGAACCAGCCTTAGGACCGAAGTGCTCAGCTACAGTTTCGGTGATGTCAGAGTCAGCCTTCTTGGAAGACAGACAGAAACGGGTCAGACCACGGTGAGCCAGGAAGGTCATCGGGCCGATCAGGATAGTCATCAGGATCAGAGGCCAGATACCGCCAAGACCAGCGTTAATAGGCAAGAACAGAACACCGGCACCGATCGCGGTACCGAAAAGGGTCAGCATCCATTCTGTGTCACGCTTGGTCCAGCTTTTAGCTTTCGCATCAACAGATGCAGCGGTATGAGTTGTGCCCTGGGCCATGAAAACTCCAATGTGTTTCAAAGAGTGCAGGTAATTGGCTTACGGTTAAGGGGATATGAGGGGGCTCCCCTTTGAGGGCGCAAACTTTACAAACCTTACAAATCAAAAACATTGATCTGTGCCGTACTTATTTGCTTAAAAAATGCCCAAAACACGCACAAAATATGAACAAATCGAATGCTTAATAGGCAACTTGAGCTCGCCCAATGCGGCAATGACTCGACAGCAGGAATAAAAAAGAGAGAAAACGCGAGAGTGACAGGGAAAGTCACAAAAGGAAGTTATGATCTGCGGTGCGCCCCCCGCACCACAGATCACACACACTGAAGTTGAGGCGGATTTTAACCATCCACTTACCGCTGTCAACAATATTTGAATTTTATTAAATTATTTCAATATTTGTTGAATATGGAACTTTGGGTCACCGAAACCGCCCCTTCCCAAGACTGCGGCAGCCACCTACAATCGGCAAAAAATTGTAGATAATACAGTTACCGTCCAACGGGTTTCTCATGCATATCTCTGTGAACAACAAGCCTTACGAACTGCCTGCCGAACTCTCACTGGCGGAGTTGCTGGCGCATATGGAGATCCCTGCCAAAGGGACAGCCATCGCCCGCAATCAACAGGTGGTTCCACAATCCCAGTGGCCACAAAGCCAACTGTGCGAAGGCGATGCCATTATGATTATCCGGGCGACTGCCGGTGGCTGAACAGTTAATCAACCGCTCTAAAAACAACACCCATTTTCAACAGGACTCCCTCATCCCATGTTGACCATTGCCAACCAGACTTTTCATTCACGCCTGTTTCTCGGCACCGGTAAGTTCAGCAGCCGTCAGGTTATGGCTGATGCGGTCAAAGCCTCCGGGACCGAGCTGGTCACCATGGCACTCAAGCGTGTCGATGTGCACGCCAGTGATGACGATATCCTTGCTCCATTGCTGGAATGTGGCGTTAACCTGCTGCCCAACACCTCCGGCGCCCGCACCGCAGAAGAAGCCATCTTTGCCGCACAACTGGCTCGGGAAGCTCTCGGCACTTCCTTTTTGAAACTGGAGATTCATCCCGATCCGCGTTATCTCATGCCGGATCCGATTGAAACGCTTAAGGCCGCTGAAGAGCTGGTTAAGCAGGGCTTCCATGTGCTGCCATATATCCATGCTGACCCGGTGATCTGCAAGCGCCTGGAAGATGTTGGCTGTGCGGCCGTTATGCCGCTGGCGTCGCCTATCGGCAGTAACCTGGGTCTGCGCACTAAAGACTTTATTCAGATTATTATTGAAGGCAGCAATGTCCCGGTGGTGGTGGATGCCGGTATTGGTAGCCCTTCTGATGCCGCTGAAGCGATGGAAATGGGCGCTGACGCTGTGTTGGTCAATACCGCCATTGCTGTCGCCGGTAATCCGGTGGTGATGGCTGACGCTTTCCGCATGGCAGTGACAGCGGGTCGCATGGCCTATGAATCCGGCCTTGGCGGACGCCAACTTAAAGCAGAAGCCAGCAGTCCGCTGACCGCCTTTCTGGAGTCATGATGTCGTCAGCCCAAGCCCAACATAATTTCAGCGATACGCTGCCTTCCCTGAACTGGGATGATGCCCGTATGCGGGCTCACAGTTATACGGAAGCTGACGTTCATATTGCCCTGACTAAAGCCCGTAAGACGCCCGATGACTTCCTGGCTTTAATCTCCCCGTCCGCCGAACCATTTCTTGAACAGATGGCTGCGGAGAGCCTGCGCCTGACCCGCAAACGATTCGGAAATACCATCCAGCTCTATCTGCCGCTTTATCTTTCCAACAAGTGTCACAACATCTGTACCTATTGTGGTTTCAGTCTGGAAAACCCGATTCGCCGGGAAACCCTGACCACCGAACAGCTGGACAAAGAGATTGCCGCAATCAAACGCATGGGCTTTGAACATATCCTGTTGGTAACGGGTGAAGCTCCCGGCACTGTCGGCATGAAGTACTTCCGGGAAGTGATTCCGTATATCAAACAGCACTTTGCCCACGTCAGTATCGAAGTGCAGCCTCTTGATGAAGATGAGTATGCCGAGCTGATTAGCCTTGGGCTGGATGCAGTGATGATCTACCAGGAGACCTATCACCGCAGTGCTTACGGCGATTACCACAAGCGGGGCAGCAAAAGTAATTTTGTCTACCGCCTTGATACTCCTGATCGTCTCGGTCGGGCCGGCATCCGGAAAATAGGCGTGGCCGCCCTGCTTGGCCTTGAAGATTGGCGGGCAGACAGTTACATGACGGCGTGTCATCTGGACTACCTGCAAAAGACGTATTGGAAAACCCGCTACTCGGTTTCCTTCCCGCGTATCCGTCCCTGTGAAGGTGACTTTCAGCCACGTTCTCCAGTCAGTGACCGGCAGCTGCTTCAGCTTATCTGTGCCTGGCGTCTGGTATTTCCAGAGGTGGAACTCAGTCTCTCGACCCGGGAATCAGAACTATTCCGCAACAATGTTGCCAAACTGGGCATTACCAGCATGACGGCAGCATCCAGCACTATGCCCGGCGGTTACGCCGAACGGGAAAACCATGAAGAGAAGCAGGCACTGGAACAGTTCAGCATCGATGATGACCGTTCTCCAGCAGCAATTGCGGAGATGTTAAAAGCGCAAGGGCTGGAACCGGTATGGCGGGATAAGGAATTAACAGGAAGGTAAATAAAAAAAACCATGGTCTGAGGTTCTGCAGGTTCTCTCACCTCCTGCGTCAGACCATGGTTTGAAGACCCGAGGGGGATAAGTTCGGGTTGCCTTATTGCCAGTTAAACCACTACAACAGCAAAAATCGGGGTCACAACACTTGGGGCTGAATCTTCAAGCTACTTTTCAGGAAATCTCCAGGAAAGTTCTTAAGAAGGCCGCGTCAAAATGTCATGGTGCTATTTAAACGCAGTGTTGTCTTACAAGTGTGACAACGGCAACGAAATTTGTCGCAAGATGTCTCAGCCGATTAACCGAGTGTTACGATCATTAAAGACCGCAGTTTTTCGCTCTGTTTGTTATTAACAAAACCAAAAATTGCGCTTCAAAATTTAAAATAAACGACAATCATCAAACATTAAAAAGCAAACTGAAAAATAAAAAACGTTTCATTATGGACGTCTGTGTTTGCTTTGTTTTGACTCATCCAGCCCTTGATTCAAATCAATTTTTCAGCCATTGCCAGCCCTATAATCACCTCAAACAAGGCAAAAGGGACGCATCAAAACACCCTTTAATGCCCGACATTAACTAGCGAAAAACATCAAAAACCAAAAACGCACGCACTTACAACAGATGCTATCAGCCGACCGCAAAACCTGCATTCAAGGCTTCTGCCATCTGGCGTGCTGTGATCCTTATCTTTTACCAATGGGTCTCATATACAGTACCCAGAGGGAGGTTGTATGCCTGTCAAAACGCTTGATGACTTGAATGATTTGGTAGCCCGGGTAAAAACAGCACAGCGTGAATTCGCTAATTACTCCCAGGAGCAGGTTGATAAGATTTTTCGTGCGGCATCACTTGCTGCCAACACCGCCCGCATCCCTCTGGCCCAGATCGCTGTTGAAGAAACCGGAATGGGTATTGTTGAAGACAAGGTGATCAAGAACCACTTCTCTTCCGAGTTTATTTACAACAAATATAAAGATGAAAAGACCTGCGGCATTCTTGAAGAGAATGATGAATTCGGCACCATGACCATTGCCGAACCGGTGGGCATTATCTGCGGTATTATTCCAACTACCAACCCCACCTCAACCGCCATCTTTAAATCCCTGATTTCCCTGAAAACCCGTAACGCTATTATTTTCTCTCCACACCCTCGCGCGAAGAACTCCACCAACACTGCAGCAAAGCTGGTTCTGGATGCCGCCATCGCAGCCGGAGCCCCCAGAGATATTATTGGCTGGATTGACGAACCGTCTGCCGAGCTCTCCAATGCCCTGATGAAGCATAACGATATCAACCTGATTCTCGCGACCGGTGGCCCGGGCATGGTGCGGGCGGCCTATTCCTCAGGTAAACCAGCTATCGGTGTGGGTGCCGGTAACGTTCCGGTGGTAATTGATGAAACCGCCGATATCAAACGGGCGGTTGCCTCAGTACTGATGTCCAAGACTTTTGATAACGGTGTCGTCTGTGCCTCTGAGCAGGCGGTTATTGTGATGGACGAAGTCTACGACGAGGTGAAAGCCCGCTTCGCTTCCCACAAATGCCATATCCTGACGGCTAAAGAGGCCGACAAGGTGCGTGATGTTCTGTTTATCAACCATGCCCTGAACGCCGATATTGTTGGCCAGCCTGCCGTCAAAATTGCAGACATGGCAGGCGTGACCGTGCCTGCCGATACCAAGGTTCTGGTCGGTGAAGGCCAGGAAGTGACGGCTGACGACGTTTTTGCCCACGAGAAGCTGTCACCAACACTGGGCATGTTCCGCGCAAGCTCTTTTGAAAATGCCGTTGAACAGGCGGTACGGATGGTGGAGATCGGTGGCATTGGTCACACCTCCGGCATTTATACCAATCAGGATGTTAATCAGGATCGCATTCGTTACTTCGGCGACAAAATGAAGACCGCCCGTATTCTGGTCAACATCCCAACGACCCATGGCGGTATTGGTGATCTCTATAACTTTAATGTTGCGCCTTCCCTGACTCTGGGTTGCGGCTCCTGGGGCGGTAACTCCATTTCCGAGAACGTGGGCCCGAAACACCTGATCAATACCAAGACCGTCGCCAAGCGTGCTGAAAATATGCTGTGGCACAAGCTGCCCAAGTCCATTTACTTCCGCCGTGGCAGCCTGCCTATCGCACTGGGTGATCTGGCCGGGAAGAAGCGGGCCATGATTGTCACCGACCGCTACCTGTTCAATAACGGCTATGCCGATGACGTTACCACCCTGTTAAAAGCTCAGGGCATGGAAGTGCAGACCTTCTTTGAAGTGGAAGCTGATCCAACACTGGCGGTGGTGAGAAAAGGGGCGGAAGCCATGAACAGCTTCCAGCCGGATGTGATTATCGCCTTTGGTGGTGGTTCACCTATGGATGCTGCCAAAATAATGTGGGTTCTGTACGAGCATCCGGAAACCAGCTTTGAAGAACTGGCGATGCGCTTTATGGATATTCGCAAGCGGATCTACAAGTTTCCAAAAATGGGCGTGAAGGCTGAACTGGTCTGCATTACCACCACCTCCGGTACAGGTTCCGAGGTCACGCCTTTTGCTGTGGTCACCGATGAACAGACCGGCACCAAGTACCCACTGGCCGATTATGAACTGACCCCCAACATGGCCATCGTGGATGCCAACCTGGTCATGAATATGCCGAAGTCTTTGACGGCCTTCGGTGGTTACGATGCGGTGACCCACGCCCTGGAAGCCTATGTTTCCGTGCTGGCCAATGAGTATTCCGATGGGCAAGCACTGCAGGCACTGAAACTGCTCAAGGAGTATCTGCCATCCAGCTATGCAAACGGTGCCAATGATCCGATTGCCCGGGAAAAAGTCCATAATGCCGCAACACTGGCCGGCATTGCGTTTGCCAATGCTTTCCTTGGTGTGTGTCATTCCATGGCTCACAAGATCGGGGCGGAGTTTGACCTGCCACACGGTCTGGCCAATGCCCTGCTGATCTGTAACACCATTCGCTACAACGCCAATGACAACCCAACCAAGCAGACGGCTTTCTCCCAGTACGATCGCCCTCAGGCCCGTCGTCGCTATGCGGAAATTGCCGAACACCTTGGTCTGGCGCAAGCCGGTGATAGAACCGCCCAGAAGATTGAACGCCTGCTGAACTGGCTGGAAGAGCTGAAGACTACGCTGCATATCCCAGCCTCTATAAAAGAAGCCGGGGTTAACGAAGCGGACTTCCTGAACAGCCTGGACAAGCTGTCTGTGGATGCATTTGATGATCAGTGCACCGGCGCCAACCCTCGTTATCCGCTGATCACAGAGCTGAAAGACGTGCTGCTGGCCTCTTACTACGGCAAGCCCTTTATTGAAGGGGAGTCCTTTGAAGGCACAACCGTCATCAAAAAGGCGGCCGACCGTAACAAGCCCAAGCCCCGCCTGAAAGAGGTAACCGCCGCATGATTACCGTCGTATCCTGACCATTGCCCCAATCAAGCCCGCCTACTGCGGGCTTGATTTTACAATCTCCGGCACAGCCATAACGCACTGTCACCGACAGACACATGCTGTTTTCTATCCACTCGACGGGCAACAAAAGACTACCGATTGCCATCAAGCCCTCACGCTTCATCCACAGCGCTCACCTAAGCAATAGCTATATTGTCTCGCTTGGTCATTCTCAGACTCACAGGCAGGGCGTTCATGGACAAAAGGCATTCGCAACGATTAACAACAACTCCTTTTATGCGTCGGGTATTTCTGGTGCTACTCCAGGTCTGCATTGTCTTGCCTTTTAGCCATGCACAGGCTGAAGAGAGCAAGCGCACAGCAGCCTCGATAGAAGCTTCCAACAAAGTCCTGGCCAATATCTTTGGGATTGAACTGATGGGTAATGATCAATCTGATCCTCTTATCGTCGATGCCGTTAAAGATATCCTGACCAATACACTGGACAGGAACAAAGACGGCTTACCGGATAATCCTGAACTGGCCGAATTCACAGCTCAAGCAAGGTTTAAAGCCCTGATTTTATCCCGTCCTGATGCCATTAAGCTGGATAGGAACGATAGCTATGTACACGAAGACAATATGGTGTGGGTATTCAATGATTTCCTGAGCATGGACTCCTACCTCATATCCGCTCAAGGTATTCTGGATGGCTCCTACACCTCCTATTTACGCTTTAAGAAAGCCAATGGAGATGCTGTCGCTGAAGCGGAATTGAATGATCTGGCACTGGCTCTGGGGGAAATACATGACAGCGCTCTTCGACTGAAGGCTGGTGATGATTTCGTTGAAGATACTCAGGATACGAGTGATGACACTGAGAAGGTGATCGACAGGCATTTCTATTACATTTTCTTTGCCCAGCTGGCATCCGCAGGATATATCCCGAAAATTCTGGAACGGCGGATTGAGAGTTTCCAGAAAACCATCGAGGCAGCCTCAGAGCTGACCGGTAAAGAGTACAGCTACAACCTGTCTTCCACCCTGACGCCCTGGTTCCACCAGTGGAAAGATGTCAGCAAAGAGACTTTGAGACTCCATGCCCCACGGCTGATTGACTGGTTGGATAGACACCACTTACAGCTGCCGGACATCGACCTGAACAGAATTCCGGTGATCGCAGAGGATATGACAAAGAGGGAACTAAAAAGACTTGAAGAGGTTTCCTCAAGTTACGAGGTTATCAGCCAGCCTGAATAATTGGTTCTGGGCTTTCTGTTTAGGTCATACAATTTAGGGGCTGTCACAGCAACAGCCCCTCACACTCTCAGCTCTCAATCTTTATACGGGCTGATCGTTATCCGTTCTTGCCCATCCGCTGCTGACGGTATTTCTCACGCTCTTCCATACGCTCAACCATTTGCAGTGGCAGGCCGTTCTTGGCCAGTTCCAGGGTGTCTACCAGATCGCCGGACTTCACAGTTACGATACTAACGCTGTAACCATCACTGGTCGGCTTCACTTCACCCACTTTGATATTTTCGTTACCGTGCATAATCAGGCGGGCTTCAGCCAGAGTCGTTACCTGTTCAGCTGTCAGTTCACGATCAAGGCGTTCCTGCCACCGGTCCATGCCACCGCGCATACCGGCACCATGGAAGCCACCCATATCACAGCCGCCGTTCTGCATCTGGTGGTAGCCACGTCCATCGCGATGACCACGACCTTCACCATCGTTGTTACCCCAGCCCCATGCCATGGCACCGCCGGCAAAAGTCATTGTGGTAGCAATAACAGCAACCTGACCAATCTTTCCGAAACCTGACTTTTTCATTTTAACTCTCCTTGCCTTCGGGCATTTCGTTCAGGCTAAATTAAACACCCGTCTTGTACTGAGAGTATCTTGCAGAAGAGTAAGAGTGTGTGAAGATGTCGCAGCAATGTAAAAACGACTTTTACCGTGCCCAACTTTGCTACAACATCCAGGCAGCCAAATCCATATAATGGGCACAAAGTTAGGCTCTAGGGCGTGTTGAGGTTTTATGGAAAACAATGAACACATTCTGGTGGTTGATGATCACCATGAAATCCGGGATCTGCTCGGACAATACCTGAGCCGCCATGGTATGCGCGTTACGCTGGCCATGGACGGTGTCAGTATGCGTGAAGCACTGAACGAACACGACGATATCAATCTGATTGTTCTGGATCTGATGATGCCGGGCGAAGACGGTCTCAGCCTGTGTCGTCATGTCCGCAGCATTGATGGCCCGCCTATTATTATGCTCACAGCCATGGGTGAAGAGGCTGATCGTATTGTCGGTCTGGAGATGGGTGCAGATGACTATATCAGCAAGCCGTTCAGCCCGCGGGAACTGCTCGCCCGCATCAAGGCGGTTCTGCGTCGTTCCAGCCGCTCCAGCCAAAAAGAAGAAAGCTCAGAAGACAGTGATCGCCTGCGCTTCGACCGCTGGGTACTGGATAACAACCTGCGCCAGCTGGAAGACGA
Source organism: Parendozoicomonas haliclonae (assembly GCF_900174585.1). Lineage (GTDB taxonomy): Bacteria > Pseudomonadota > Gammaproteobacteria > Pseudomonadales > Endozoicomonadaceae > Sansalvadorimonas > Sansalvadorimonas haliclonae. The sequence goes on from NZ_FWPT01000002.1 coordinate 190,960, forward strand.
CAGTGAACTGGTTATTCCTCTGAGCACCGCGGAATATCGTCTGCTGTCCGCCTTCACCAACAACCCTCGTCGGGTATTGAGCCGCGATCAGCTGCTTGATATCACCCAGGGGCGGGAAGCCATGCCATTTGACCGCAGTATTGATAACCAGGTCAGTCGTCTGCGCAAGAAGGTAGAAGTGGATCCCAAGAACCCGACACTGATCAAAACAGTGTGGGGCGGTGGTTACATGCTCACTGCGGAAGTTGTCGCGGGATGAGGGGTGGAATGCGTAAATTTTCCCTCCGTAGAATTCCGCTTCTTCCCAGAAGCATGACGGCTCAGATGGTGCTGGTTGTTTTACTGGCACTTCTGGTCGCCCAGATTATTACCGCCATCATCCTGTTTGATGCTCACAAAGCCAACTTCTATCACAGTGCCCAGGGGCAGGCGATTCAACGGACAGTCCTGCTGGCACAAAAGCTGTCGAAGTCTCCGGCAATTCTTCATGGCGCTATGGTTGATGCCGCCAGCACTCCGCTATCCCGCTACAGCATAACCCTGCGTCCTGTATTGAAGGATCGGGGCAGCTTCCATGAGTGGCGCGGAGGTATTTCCCGGCGTATCGAAAAATTCCTCGGCCCGGGATTCCACGACAAGGTCAGAATACAGATCACCACCCATGAGCGCCGTAAGACCTGGGATGAAGTCTGTACCATAAACCCGCTGACCAATGAGGAGTCCTGTCGTCCGATTCCCCGCAAGCGCGGAAATGAGCAGGATACCGAATTCACCGCCATGTCCATCCAGCTCCCGGACAAGACCTGGCTGAATCTGGTGGCAGAAGCTCCGGCGATGGAACCTCTGGCAGCCCGCCAGACCATCATTTTCCTGATTGTCGCATCAGGTCTGGTTTTGGTCGCCATGACCATCATGGTACGGCGTATCACCCGACCACTGCGAGCCATGTCCATCGCCTCCAATCGTCTGGGCCGTGGTGAAGATGTTGAGCCGCTGCCGGAAGAAGGCCCCGACGACGTACGTCGTGCCACCCGCGCCTTTAACCGGATGAACCTGCGCCTCAAGCGGTTCGTGGAAGACCGGACCAATATGCTGGCCGCCATTACCCACGACCTGCGCACTCCGATTACCACGCTGCGTCTGCGGGTCGAACTGCTGGATGACAGTGTCGAGCAACAACAGTTGCTGGCCACGCTGGATGAGATGCAGCACATGGTGGAAGCAACGCTGACCTTCGCCCGGGAAAATGCCGATAAGGAGCCATCCAAAAAGGTCAATCTGGATGCCCTGCTCGACAGTACCTGTGAAGATCTGGTGGAGATTGGTCTGGATGTCAGTTACGAGGAAGGTCCGGATATCGTGACGATCTGCCGGCCGCTAAGCCTGCGTCGTGCACTTCGTAACTTAATTGAGAACGCGGTGAAATATGGACAGCGAGCCCATGTTTCTCTTGGTCGCGACAGTCAGAATATCCTGATCACCATTGACGACGATGGCCCTGGAATGGACGAAAAGGATATGGATCGGGTCTTTGAACCTTTTGTCCGGCTGGAAGACTCCCGCTGCCGGGAAACCGGAGGTATCGGGCTGGGTATGGCCATTGCCCGAAATATTATCCACGCCCACGGCGGTGATATCGCACTGAGTAACCGTGAAGAAGGCGGGCTGCGCATTACTATCAGCCTGCCGGCCTGAGCGGGAGACTGATTACTCAGTCTCGGCCTGCGGCTTTTCTTTGAACTCGACTTTTAATCGTTCCACTGCAGCCTGCCACCATGTGGCAGGCTTTTCATTCATAGCCGCTTCCAGAGCTTCCGGAGTCAGGGCGGCTTTGAGCCCATCCTCATACTCTTTCCGCAACATCAGTATCGCTGCCGTACGATCAGTGTGTGAGATACGCTGCTTATCATAGAATGCGGTTCTGTCCTTTAACTTCTGCTTGTAAGCCGCTTCCAGCTCCTTGGTAATCTCATTGCGCAGCCCTTTCTCGATCGCCAGAGCCCGATAGTGCAGCTTCTCCTCATCCTGACGACCATCCGCAACCAGAATCACACCATCAGAACCCAGCATTTTTTCATGCTTCTGATACTGGGCCGCGGCCAGGCTATAGAGGCGATGCCGGCGGAATACATCCAATCCCTGCTCATCCGGCACCGGCTCGTTAGGTACCTTGGGAAAGTTGATAGTGGCATAGGTTTTATCATCCCCGGCATGGGTCAGTGCCACCATTAACGGCTTCTTCACTTCCCGCCCCATCGTGGCCACATGTTCAAATATTTTATGTTCCAATGACTGCGCCGCTTCCTGCTCTTTCACAAAGTCCTTAAATGCTTCGTCATCTGTGAAAGAGTCGGTATTGGAAGCTGGCTTGTAGGTACGAATATCAGCACACCAGATCAGGTTATCCGCTTTTCTCAAAGCCTTAAGCAGGCGGCCATGCTTCATATCAACAATATCTTCCGCCTGATCACCGGTATCCCCCACCAGAATCTCGACAAACTCCACGGGCTCATCAATACCCTCTACAGCGGTGGGCTCGTACTTCCGACGGATAAAGTCCGGAGCATTGGGGTCAGCTGCAGCTCCCTTTCTGGCCGGAAGAGTTCCGGCCAGCTGTTTCATAAAGGCGCGGTTCCCTTCCCGATCCCGGCCCATAACAACTATTCGTCTTGTTTTGTGCGCCCCTGAGACAACAAGCTCCGGACTGGCTTCCGGCTGTGAAACAACACTGGTTGTCGCGGACTCTGAAGTTTTGTCTGAATCGTCAGGTTCACTGCTGTCATCATCACCACTGCTTCCGGGGGCCTCATTGTCCACAGAAACCTTCTTTGCGGAGGAGTGTTTTGAAGCAGCCTCCCTATGATCCGATGACTGCCGCGATTGGGAACTTTCACTGACAGAATCAATCTCAGAAGCCCCATCACGGCTGACCATGACAGATTGAGCCTTCGTCGAGGACAATGTGGCGGCACTGGACTGTACGGATCCACTCGACGGTTCCCCATCGGATGAATGTGAAGACGATGTCAGGCTTTCATTGCTTTGTTTAGCGCTGGGTTCAGAGCTGGCCGAAGATTCTTCCGCGTCAGACGAAGCAGCACCACCGCTATCAAAATTGGCCTGCATTAATTGCCGGCGCATCCTCTTCAGATCCTTCGGACTGCACTTATCTTTGGACTCGGGATGCTCTTGCATCCGACTGGCCAGCCGACGTGTTCCCCATTCAAAGGCTGACCGATAGGCGGTCGAGCGTAACACCCCGGCACCCAACTTCCATAAACCTCTGGCAGGAACCGGAGTGCGATAACCGTTCAAAGACTTCAGCGCACGCCGGGTAATATCATCAAAGAGAGTGCTGGTATCCAGATAGAGGTCTGGCAACTCAAAGCTTTGATGGTAGTGAGAGTCCACAACCACACCGCCAGACTCACCGGACGAAACGGCAAACAACATATCTCCGGCAGAAATCGGATCATCTCCGGAAATATATACTGGCAGCACACGACTACCGGTCAGAGCAGCAACCACCTCTGCAAGAATATCCACATGCAAAGGGTTAATAACCTGTCGGCCAGACGAATCAATCTGCTTCTTTTGTAACAGCGTGGTCCACCATATAGAACGGGAACCTACACCGTAATGCCCGGGAATATTATAGAGCCGGCTGCTGCGCCCGCCTTTCCAGTACCGGGCCCAGAGTTTGAGCTGGCCGTTATCCATATCCGGATAGATATGAACCCGCTCCACGCCCTCTTCACGAGCCCAGCGCCTCAGGTTCAACAGCTCTTCTTCCAAATCATTGCTGGCCACCGGGGTATGCAGACGCCAGGGAAATTCGAGTGATAACCAGGGCTGTCCGGTATCCGGCGAGTAGTTGTGATCCGGGATGTGGTAATACAGCGTTACGGCTTCACACAAATTGCTGTTAAGGCAGGTAAACTTGCGCACACCGCTGATACCCGGCTGCAGCTGGCGAGAAATATCCGGCCAGGTTTCTTTCAACAGCCAGGCATGGGAAAAGACATAACGCATCAGATAGGCAGGCACTGTTCCCATCCGTTCCTGTCCGGCCCAGGCCACCACACTCAAGGCTGAACGTAAGGCAAGGTCTTCCCAACTTTGGCTGGTGAGAGCATCAACCCCAAGATCGGAGGCCAACAATCCGTAATTTTGCAGAAACGGGCCGGCTTTATTATTCAGCAAAGACTGTAAGGTAGTGCGGCCATAGGCAGAAAGCGCCATCATCGAGAGCGCTGCCCCACCGGCCAGAGCTTCCTGTTTTAGCTGGTCTGCAGCCCAGACACCCCAGCCATAGGCTGAATCACGGAAAGACAGTTGTTTGTCTGCTGGCAGGCTGGAGATAAAGTTTCTACGAACGCTATCCACATCCCGAATCTGAAGATCCTGATAGATCTGTTCCAGCTGCACGACCGGAGGAGCCGATACATCCGGCGTATCTGTAAGCAGGTCATCTTCAGAAGGTTGAGGCAACGCTTCATCCAGAGCTTGATGAAGCTGCTCATCACTCAGCTCTATCATCGCCTCCGATGAAGGCTGGTCAGCCATCACCGGAGCACAAACAATAGCTGCGGCCAATAGCCACAACGGGAGCAATACTCTCCCCGGATATTCCCCCCGGAATACTTTCGACAATCTGATCCGCACTGCAAGGCTCCATACGGTGCAAGGCAATCCCCGGTGTACGGAAAGCGAAATCAGCTGTTTAAAGCCTTCGCCCTGCCCGCCCCTCTTGCCTGTCCATTACCTGAGTAACAGAAAGCAGCCTCCTTGGTGAGACTGCCCTCAGGTTTATTCAGTTATGGCTGTTGCTGTTGTAGTGCGAAATAAAGTAGTCAAACAAATGCGAAACGTCAGGAAATCCCACCCAGCATGCCCGTGGCAATGCCAATCTGGGAGCCGGCAATCAGAATACCGCCCACGACCACAATGATCAGGGATGGAGAAAAACGCTTCTCAGTGCGTACCTTCCAGACCATGGCAGCCGGAAGGAAAGCAGCTAGAAATACCAGAGCCAGAGCTGCATAGCCCAATGCGGCGACAAAGCTGCCCGGGGCCAGAATCGCGATAGCCAGCGGTGGCAGGAAGGTTACAGAGATAGCAGGAGCCCGGCCTTTGATCTGACGGCCTTCACAGGCTTCCAGCAGGTAGTCGTACAGACCCAGTGCCACACCCAGGAAGGAAGTCACCAGTGCCAATGCCGCGAAACCGGCCACAGCAGTAGAGATCCAGCCAATACCAGTGTGAGCCGCCAGGCCACCCACCATACCCGCAACCGGGTCACCAGCGGAGACGGCCGTCATGCCTTCACTGCCCAGCACACCATTCACTATCAGCTGCCAGAACAGGTACAGAACCACAGGAAGCAGACTGCCCATGATTACCGCACGGCGCACACTGGTGTGACAGCTGTCCATGTAACGGCCAATAGAAGGGACAACCACGTGGAAGCCAAAGGAGGTGTACAGCACCGGCAGAGTTGCCAGAATGACACCGGCCGTCAGATCAGCAGGTTCAAATTCCAGGTGAGCCGGTTCAACGGATGGGCTCAGCACTGCCAGTACCACGGCCAAAGCCACCAGCATCAAAGGGAACAGAATACGGTTGATGCCATCCACACGGCGGGTACCGGCACTGACAATAAAGGCGGTAATCGCGGTCACAATCAAAGCCGCTACTGTGCTGTGCAGCTGCACATCAAACAGCACCCGGGCTGCCAGTTGCAGCTGCGAGCTGCAGCCGCTGATGTAGGCCGCACAAAGAGCGTAGTAGAGGAACATACTGGAACCGGCAGAGACAAACTGTCCCTTACGACCAAGCAAGGTTCCGGCCATACCATGCAGGCTGGTATCTTCAGGGCAGGCGTTAGCTGCCTCAGCCATTAACAGGCCACCGGCAGCCGATACGGCCCAAACCAGCAGCATCAGCATAACGGACATGCCCAGACCAACGGATGTCGTAATCAGTGGCAAAGCCAGCATACCGGCACCAATCGTTGTGCCAGCTACAATCAGGGTACTTCCCAACAAGCGATTTTTCATAATGTCCCAGCAATCATTGTTATAAGTCGAAAGTAATAAACAGCTGTCGTCGACAGGCGCTATCAAGGCTGGGATTAAGGGGGATATATGGAGAGAAACTTTCAGTGCTTTTTCAGCTGTGTGCCATCCAAACCCTTATCCTCGAACCCGGGATAAGCGCCAGTGGCAAAGCTGCGTTAAGGTTTTATCAGCTAGCCACCGGCGGCGGTAAACTGATAGTAATAAGACACTGAAATGGTCATGCTCTAATCGTTCTGTAAAGGGAAATCTAAAGTCGTATTTATAAAATACAGATACTCAAACGACACCGCACTAGGTATAAACCGAAGTGCAAAGCTATAAGCTGAAATCTTATTATTACCGTTTTTTCCACAACTTCTGTGGATAAGTCTGTTGGTTGTTCTGTTAAATTTTCAAATTTTGTAGAACCACCATGGGATGGCGCAAACTGTCTATTTTTTAACCAGCCACATTTCTTAATCCCTGCACTCTTATAACGACAATGTCAGCCCGTCTGTCATGTCGGTATCGTCTCGGAACTCTCTTCCTGCCACCACACACTAACCTCCATCACCCCTCTTTCTATTGGCAGGATCATGGCGACACACTACGAATTGCGCTGCCGCGGCACGAGTGAACGCGATGTGCATACCAACCCTGCCAGGGGCGAAAGTCTCGGGTCTGTTATCCCTTCATCCAAAAACTTTTCAGGTCGTAAAACCACCAAAGGAAAAGGGCGGATGATGTACACACCGGATTCAAGTGAAGGTTCCAGCTTCCAGTCTGAACAGAGCCTCTCTGGCATGAGGGTTACTCGTTCACTGCACGCCTGCCTTTGCCAAAGCCTCTCCCTCCCCCCTTTGCCCATGAACCGGGCACAGGTCGATCTCTACCATCGTTTTACCCTGGAGCTGGCAAGCACAGATCCGGAGATTTATCAGGCTTTAGAATCAGCCACACTGGATAACCGGTTTCCCATGTACCGCTCACCCAGTCCGCAATATTGCCCGCTTAGTATGCCTCTGGAAGACGCCAAACTGCTGGCAAACAGCAAACTCGGCATGCTGGATGCTTTTGTCAGTGAATGGAAAGCGAAAACCCAACAACTGAAGCGAGATACCAATCAGCACATCAGTGCACTGGCCAAACAATATGCCTACATCCTCGTGCAGAACGTCAAACTGTTTAATCAGGAATACCCCGATAAAAATATCCCTGAGCCCTCTGGCTATAACTATGACTCCTTGCAGGAAAGCGATCCCTCAGATGAGGACGAATGTTGCAATGCCCGATCAGGTCGCCGTATAGGAAAGCGAAGACGATTAAGACACAGAGGGTCTGTAAAGCACCATCGCAGAAACAACGATACAGAAGAAACCTCAGCTGCAACCTCCAAAGCGGTGCAGACTTACTCAGGTCCTAAAGATTCCGGCAAAGACAGCCATAAACGTTTATCCGATGCAGCACTGGAAGCCTTCCTTGATCTGTTTGAGATGCAGACGGATCTGTGGATTAGCTATATCTCAGGAATGGGCGAGCTGGATCGCAAAAAATCATGGCCTGGCCGCGAGGCTGAAGCTATCTCGACAACTTACCACCAGCTCCCCAAGACATACGAAGTCAGCCCTGATGATGCAGACGAGCTGAGGGAAACCCGTTCGATTCTGCACGAGTTACACGCTCAGCTCTGTGACCCGGAATGGATTGAGAGGGTGAATGAGATCCAGAGCAGCTGGTCTAATGCTTATCAGGCAAGTACTGATAAAGTGATGGAGATAATAGGCTCACTCTCCCGGGATCTTAAGGAGATGGGGGAAAGAATGTTCCGCTCAACAACATTTGGGTACTTCTCATCATCAGTGCCGTATAGCCAGGCAGAAATCACCATGGCCTATCGTGATCTTGAACTGCCCCAGGATGCCAGTCTTCAAGAGATCAACAGGCAGTACCGCAAGCTGGCCCGCCAGTATCATCCTGATAAGGTTTATATCCATCACGATGACCAGAACTACCAGCCGACTCAGGCAGACCGAGACAGATGGGATCGCATTCTCTCCGCCTTTACCAAGCTTTCTGCACATAAAAAAGCATCCTGATTACCCGCCGGCCTGACGGGTATCGACTAGGCTGTCTCCTCCATTCCCACAACACCTGCCTGAAATATGAAAGCATCGACTGTTTTTTGCCGTACCCCTCTGGCTGCATCTGCTCTCTGTCTCAGTCTTACCCTGTTTGCATCCACAGACATTATTGCCAATACACCGCCACCCGCCCAAGCCTGTGAAAAAGGCCAGGTCTTTTACGACAGTGTTCCCAAACAACATAACTCCTACTTCCGCAATATGCTCGATTGGCTGGAAAACACTACGCTCGATAAACAACAGCAGGCGGATATAGACAACTTCTGGCAGGAGCTGGTCACCCGGGAGGAAAAACTGCGCAATTTTATCGACAATGCTGACTCGGTAGACAGCCCTGAGCTGGATGAACATGCCCAGTCACTCTTTGTTCTGAATCATATTCTTCCGGACATCAGTGCTGGTCTGAAACACAAACTCAATATGCCCTGCACCTCGATTCTGAAGAGTGAATACCAGAAAGTGATGGGGACACATCACGAAACTCTGGAGCAAAAGCTGAAAGACTTCTCATTCCACGATCTACCGATCAGCGGTTTTCTGGATCAGGAAGGTAATCTGTACAACCCAGCCAAATACTCCCAGCTGGATCCTGGCTGGAGTACGGCTCTCGCCTATTACATCGGTTATAAAACAGGGTTTATCCAGAAGGCACCGATGAATCAGCCAGCCTATCTGGATCTCAGTGATAGAACGGATATCTCCATTTTAGTGGTTGGCGACTGGGGCACGGGGTACTGGACCGATGGAACCGACCCAAGCCCGGCCCAGATGGTTATGAACGCCATGCAGCAGCATCAGGCGACCATAGCCATACATCTGGGGGATGAGTATTACGCAGGAACACGCTACACCATGGATGGTCATCCGGGCGAAGAGGCCTTTAATTTCACTTCACTGTGGGATCCCGGCACCGAATACTCTTTCGCTTTGGGTTCAAACCATGGCATGTACGACGGTGAGAACGGATTGCGTTACCTGACACTGGAATCGCCAAAGTTTGCCGCCCAGAACAAAAGCACAACCTTCGCCATTGAGCTGTCCGACTGGATTATTGTTGGTCTGGATACCGCTCGAAACGATCCAAGCACACTCTTCCAGGATGGTGCACTTGATCCTGTGCAGGGAAAGTTTCTGAAGAAGATGGGAGAAAAGGGCAAAAAGCTGTTACTGCTGACCCACCATACCGCTATAAGCCTTGATGGCAAGAAACAGAATGACCCGCTTTGGAGCCAGGTGAACAAGTATCTGGGACGCCAGCCGGATTACTGGATCTGGGGACATATCCATCAGGGCATTGTCTATTCACCGTCGTCTGCTGCCGGAAAGATGGTTGGTCGCTGCTGGGGACATGGCGCTATTCCGGTTGGAACGGCTAAAGAGCTGCTCCAGAAAGACGGTAGCTGCATTCCGGAGATTTCTTACTATAGTCATACTCCTTACCCCAATCCAGATCGGGAGCAGAAACTGCGTATCCGTAACGGTTATGGTTTGTTGAACTTCTCCGGGGATCAAGTAAATGAGCAGCTGTATGATCAATACGGCAACCTGCAATGGGAAGATGCTCTGAACTTCTCGGACGAGTAATCACACAAGGGCGTGTTGAGGTTTTATGATGCGGCTCAGTGGGACTGGAAGCTGTTCATCGTTAGAAAGGCTTGTGAGAATCGTAGTTGCCCTACATTAAGCAAGCCTGACGCAACGAGGGACGGCTTCCATGGCGTCGTTGCAGCGATTTGAAAGAGAACCCCATTTCTTTAAAAAAGGGGTCTTCATCGCTGCACCGGTTTGCCCCCTTGCGGGGTAGCCCTGAAAACTCTCGGGAAAGCTGAGCGCGATCATAAAACCTCAACACGCCCTATAACCGGGGATGCCAGACAAGATATCATGGCTATTACACGACGTGATCTGCTGAGCTATTCACTGGCATCTCCACTGCTTGCCAGCGCGGCAGAAGTACTGGCTGGAACCGCTGACGAGAAAAAGGATTTTCGCGATTTCGCTAATGCCGATGACCGCGTGCAGGCGTTCTACCGGGAACACCATCAAAAGCAGACTCATGCCTTTGCCCTGTTGAAACGCCAACATTACAGCCAGCTTAAGCAGGCTCGTGTTTCCGCATGGGAGATGATGGAACGGCTGGACACCCTTGTAGACGACAGTGATCCGGATATAAGCCTGTCACAGTTTGAGCACTCCTATCAAACCGCAGAAGCTATCCGCAAGGCTGGTTATCCAAAATGGCTGCAACTGACTGGTTTTATCCACGATATGGGCAAGTCTTTGGTGTTCTGGGGTGAGCCCCAGTGGGCCGTTGTAGGTGACTGCTTTCCCACCGGTTTGAAATACAGTCCGACTATTGTGTACCACGAACATCTCGCCCGTAATCCTGACAGTCATACCCCCCGGTTCAATACCAATCTTGGCATCTACAAGCCAGGCATCGGTCTGGACAGTGTTATTATGACCTGGGGGCACGATGAGTATCTTTATCAGGTTTTAAAACAACAGTCCCGCCTGCCCGAAGAAGCCCTTTTTGTTATTCGTTTCCACTCCTGTTATCCACTCCATACCGGCATGGAACCCCGCTACCTGATGCTAATGAACCAGCAGGACTGGAGAAACATGCCTTGGGTGAAAATCTTTAATCGTTATGATCTGTACAGTAAATCTGATGAGGTTCTCAGCCAGAGAGATGACCTGCGGGATTATTATCAGGCACTGACAGAGCACTATATTCCAGGAGTGCTGCGTTGGTAGAAGCCATCTTTTTTTTCTGGCCATAAAGGTGAACTGTCGCTATGGCCATTGTTTTCTGTGCCCAATATTTAAAATAATCGTGGCAAAACAGATGACTCGGAATTACTTTTCCCTTTCCTGATTGGTGCAAATAACAACAATGACCAACACACAGTTCAAGCTCATCGAAAATGGCCGGGTTAAACAGGGCCTTCATTCACAGCCAGTAGATGAGATCAACTTCCGTGATTTTCATCTGCGCACAGCCATGGGGAAAACAGCCGGGGCATTTAAGCGCTGGTTTGGTTTCAATCAATTCCAGTTTGTATCAGCCATCTGTCCAGAGCTGATTGTCGGTGCTGCGATTGTTGATACCCGCATCGCAGTTGTCTCATTCGTGTATATCTATCACACCGCCTCCGGCAAGCTGCACAGCTACCAGTTCAAGGCACCGACCTTCGGTGGCTTTTCCTCCGTGAACCAGACACCGGATAATGGCACCTGGTACTTCCGTCAGGGCCAAAACAGTGTGGAACTCAGCTGCGCCAATAACGAACGCACTCTGACTGTTCGCCTGAAAGATGGCACCTCTGTGGATATGACCTTCCCGATGGAAGAGTTTGATCCGATTCGTCTGGCAACCCGGGTGGATATTAATGGCTTTGCCTACACCCAGAAGATGGCCGGTGTTCCCTGCAAAGGACAAGTCTCCTGCAAGTCCGGCACTTTTGATCTGGAAGAGCTCAAGGCCTGTGCCAGCCTCGACTGGTCGGCAGGCTACCTGCGCCGCCGCTGTTTCTGGAACTGGATCTGCCTGTCAGGACAGATGGACGATGGTCGAGCCATTGGTGTGAACGGTGCCTGTTTCACCAATGAAAGCAGCTTTAATGAAAATGGCTTCTGGGTTGATGGCAAGCTTTATATCCTGCCTGGTATCGCCTTTGACTATGATCCCGACAAGCTGTTTGAGCCTTGGAGCATCTATTCTAATAACCAGCATTCCAACAACACCGTTGAGGGGCAGCACCCAGGCGGCAATAAACTCAATCTGACGTTTTATCCCGAAGGCGCGCAGGTTGAGAAGAATAACTTCATGATTATGGCCAGTAACTTCCACCAGCTGTTTGGACACTTTGAAGGTGAACTGACCACGGCGGATGGCGAAGTGATTACCATCGACAAAATTTATGGCTTTACTGAAGAGCACTACGCCAAGTGGTGATAATGCTGTGGTGACAAAGCAGACATGACAGAGCAGTGGAGGCATATTGATCAGGCATCGTAACCTTTCAATATGCCCCAGAAATACAACAATAGAACTGCGATTTTAAAATGGATTATCTCAATTATTACGGCATCGACTGGATCGCTATGGTTCTTACCTTTCTGGCAATCTGGCAAATCGGAAACAAGAATAAAATTGGCTTCCTGCTCATGATGGGCGGAAATTCCAGCTGGATTGCTATTGGTTATTTGTCTGAAAGTATGGCCATGATTATTGCCAATATCATTTTCTTTTCTATGAATTTGCGGGCCATCATCAAGTGGTCAAAAACCCATGATTCCGCACCTGCGCCAAGCGAACCTCTGAAATCTTAAATGCAATGCCATTGATACAACCCGCATCACCCTGATGCGGGTTTGACTGCCCCCACCCTTCATCTACCTTTACTGCGCGTTATCCCGCCTCCGCAGTCAGACCATGAAGGGAGTTGCTTCCATGGGTACACCCAAAACGTGCGTTGCCATCTACAAGACACATCATGCCGCTGATGATGCTGTTAAACGTCTGCAGAAAGCCGGCTTCGATATGAAAAAAATCTCGGTGGTCGGTAATGATTACCACACGGAAGAGCATGTTGTTGGCTACTACAACACCGGCGATCGAATGAAAGCCTGGGGCAAGATCGGTGCGTTCTGGGGTGGCCTCTGGGGTATCCTGTTCGGTGCCGCCTTCTTTGTGATTCCCGGTATTGGACCGCTGGTTGTTGCCGGCCCACTGGTTGCAGCTATTGTTGGCGGACTGGAAGGTGCTGTTGTCGTGGGCGGTTTAACGGCGATCGGTGCAGGCCTTGCCAGCATTGGCATTCCGAAAGACAGCATCGTTCGTTATGAAGAATCGCTTTCCGCTGGTGAATTTCTGGTGCTGTTCAATGGCCCGGATGAAGATGTCGCTCGCGCCGCTGCCCTGCTGATGCAAGATACTGACCACACAGGTGTAGAGACTCACGAGAAAAGCGCCTGAACAAAAACAATTGATAACGAGCGGTCTATTCTGGCTGCTCGTTTTCATCAGAGATTCAATCCAAGCTCTAGGGTCTGTTGACGTTTTAGGATGCGGCTCAGTGAGACTGGAAGCCGTTCATCGTTAGGAAGGCTTGTGAAAATCGTAGTTGCCCTACATTAAGCAAGCCTGACGCTACGAGGGGCGGCTTCCAGCCTCACCCGAAGGGCTTTCCCGAGAGCTTCCAGGGCGTCGTTGCAGCGATTTGAAAGAGAACCACTATTCCTGCATCGCTGCGCCTAGCCCTGAAAACTCTCGGGGAAGCTGAGCGCGATCATAAAACGTCAACAGTCCCTACCCATAATCTCAACCGGCTTCAAAACTGTCCCCTTCGGACAATCAGTGCCACATTTATTAAATACGGTTGGCTTTCTGGCAGACTCTCTATGCCCCCGACAGGGACAGTAAAACAATTACTCATCGGGCTGATGCTGGTTATGATAATGACCGGCTGCACCGACACGTCCTGGAACAACCCAAACCCGCCAGAGCAACCCGGCGAGACCGTTTACTACGGCAGCTTCTCTACTCGTCTGCAGCATCTTGATCCGGTTCGCTCCTACAGTGCTGAAGAAGCCCTGTTTATCGACCAGATTTACGAAGCGCCCTACCGTTACCATTTTCTGAAACGACCTTATGTGCTGGAACCCGCGCTTGCCAAAGGCATGCCGGAAGTTTCCTATCTGGATAAGCATCTCAAGCCGGTTCCAAGGGACAGCTCTCAGCCGGCTTACAGTGTTTACATCATCACCTTAAAACCGAATATTCGTTATCAACCTCATCCTGCTCTGGCTAAAGATGAGCAGGACAATGCTCTATATCTGTTCAAAGATGAAAGCTCTGCACTGCAGTACAAGACCCTTTATGACTTTCCTCAAAGCGGAACCCGCGAGCTGATAGCCGCCGACTTCGCCTATGGCATCAAGCGATTGGCCGATCCGAAAAATAAATCCCCGCTGCTTGGCTTCCTCTCCAATTACATCGTGGGGATGGAGGACTTCAGCAAAACCGTTATGGCGCAGGATCGGAGTGGCTGGCTTGATTTAAGAACTCTGCCGCTGGAAGGAGTCGAGGTCGTAGACAAGTACACACTGGCTATCCGAATCAAGGGCCTTTATCCCCAATTCCGTTACTGGCTGGCCATGCACTTTTTTGCCCCCATGCCCTGGGAGGCTGACAGATTCTATCACAATCCCGGTTTTCAGAACCGCAATATGACCGTGGACTGGTATCCCATCGGTACCGGCGCCTTCATGATGACCCGCAATGATCCCAACAGTGGCATTACCCTGGAGCGAAACCCCAACTATCGCACCGATCTCTTTCCCTCCGAAGGCGCACCGGGCGACAAAGAGAAAGGCTTTCTCACCGATGCTGGTAAGCCCATGCCTTTTATTGATCGAGCTACCTTTCGGCTGGAAAAGGAGAGCCTGCCCCAATGGTCCAAATTTATGCAGGGCTGGTATGACCGCTCGGGGGATGATGGCGCCAATATCAGCTCCAGCAATTTCGACCGGGCCTTCACGGTGTCCGGCAATGGTGTCGATCTCAGCCAGGAGATGCTCGATCGGGGAATTACTGTCAGTACCGAGCTAAAGCCGTCTATTTATTACTACGGCTTTAATATGAAAGACCCGGTGGTGGGCGGCACGACCGAAGCCAAACGCAAACTGCGTCAGGCCATCAGCATAGCTATCAATACCGAAGAGTTTCTGGAGATCTTTGCTAATGGCCGGGGACAGGCCGCGCAAGGGCCCATCCCTCCCGGGATTCCCGGGTACGTGGAAGGCAAGGCCGGCATTAACCCTTACATCTACGACTGGGTCGATGGCAGACCTCAGCGAAAATCCGTTGAGCAGGCCAAACGTCTGCTGGCCGAGGCTGGCTATCCTAATGGCCGGGATAAGAATACCGGCCAGCCGCTGATTCTTTATCTCGATACCACCGGAGGCGATGCCGGTCCGATCGCCGACTGGCGCAGACGACAGTTTGAGAAGATTGGTATCCAGCTTGAATACCGCACCAGTGACTATGTGCGCTTCAAGGAGAAAATGCGCAACGGCAATACCCAGATGTTTGGCTGGGGATGGCTGGCCGATTATCCCGACCCGGAAAACTTCCTGTTCCTGCTTGATGGTTCCCAGACCAGTGAGAACTGTCAGTGTGATGGTGCCAATACCAGCAATTACGACAACCCGGCATTCAACCTCCTGTTCCAACAAATGAAAGCCATGGACAACAGCCCCGAACGGGAAGCGCTTCTGGCACGTATGGTCGAAATGGTACGAAAGGATGCGCCCTGGTTTAGCGGTTATCACACCAAAGAGTACTACCTGAATAACAGCTGGGTCAGCAATGTGAAGCGTCATGGCATCGCCAAAGATACCTTCAAATATCTAAGGCTGGACACCGCTGAACGCAGCCAGAGGCAAGTGCAATGGAACACACCTGTTGTCTGGCCGCTCATCGCAGGATTGGCCGGAACCGCCATTATTATTTTTCCGGCGATTCGCGCCTACCGCCGCCGGCAGACCCAGACCATCAATAAAAGCACGAGCCAAAGGGGGAACGGCTGACCATGTTTGCCTACATCATCCGGCGGCTGCTCTACGCCATTCCGATTCTGGTTGGCGTTAACCTGATCACTTTCGTGCTGTTCTTTGTGGTGAACAGCCCGGAAGATGTCGCCCGCGCCCATCTCGGCGAAAAATACGTTACCCCACAGGCCATTGAGAACTGGGTGCATGAGAAGGGCTACAACCATCCGCTGATGTATAACGCTGATGCCGATGGCCTGAACCGGATTACCGACACCATCTTCTACCAAAAGTCTCTCAAACTGTTCACCCTGGATTTTGGGCAGGCCGATGATGGCCGGGATATCGCTACTGATGTACTGACGCGTATGGGCCCAAGCCTTGCGCTGGCTATTCCGACGTTTGTTATTGGTATCTGGATCAACATCTGTGTGGCGCTGATTGTGGTGATGTTTCGCGCCACCCATCTGGACAAGGCCGCTGTTGCACTGTTTGTATCGTTGATGTCGATCTCCGGGTTGTTCTACATCATCGGTGGCCAATATATGGTGGCAACCCTGTGGCGGCTGGTGCCGATCTCTGGCTTTGAACCCGGTGCCATGGCCTGGAAGTTCCTGATTCTGCCGGTAGTGATTGGAGTTATTTCTGGTATTGGGTTGGGCGCCCGCTGGTATCGCACGCTGTTTCTGGAAACCGTGGATCAGGACTTTGTTCGTACCGCCCGAGCCAAGGGCGTGAGCGAACTGGGCGTGCTGTTCCACCATGTTCTGCCCAACGCTCTGCTACCGATTCTGACCGGTGTGGTCGTGGTGATTCCCTCGCTGTTTATGGGCAGCCTGTTGATGGAAGCCTTCTTTGGTATTCCGGGGCTGGGCAGCTATATGCTCGATGCCATTCGCGCTCAGGATTTTGCCATTGTTCGCACCATGGTGTTCGTGGGTTCGGTGCTCTATATCCTCGGTCTGATTCTCACGGATATCTCCTACACCATGGCTGACCCACGGGTGAGGTTGAACTGATATGGATATCTTCACCGTCAAGCCGGTAATCCTTTGGACCGATCTTATGCTATGGCTGCTGGTTATCAGCATCACCGCCTTTCTGTTCAGTCTGCGCAGCAACCCGGAATCCCGTGATCAATGGCGGCAGGTATTCAGTTCCCGACTGGGAATGGCCACCTTTATTATTATTTTGTCGTACATAACACTGGCACTGATCGACTCCCTGCATTTTCGCAAACCACTACCGCCTGCTGCCGGACAAAACCCAGAAACCACCTATTACTCGAATAAAGTCCACAGCGTACTGGATCTGATTCTGGGAGAGATGGGCGAACGTAAGGAACGCTCCTACTCCGAACCCTTTGCCTTGAAGTCTTTCACTAAAGAAAACATGACCAACGAGCAGGGTCAGACTTATCGGGATTATCCGGACTTGGAACACGCCGGCAGTCACCTTGAAAACAAAGCTGAACATCATAGAGATCTGCTTTGGCAAAGCCTGATAGGCCTAACCAAAGGACTACTCTTCGGAGTCATTCTCTGCGCCTTGATGAAAGGGACGACACGCTCAAGTTCACTCCCCTGGGGAACAGCCATGACCACCATTCTGGTGATCTGTATGCTGCTTGGCTGGTTGCTTCATGTCGGCAATCTCTACCATATCCTTGGCACAGATCGAGCTGGCAACGATACGCTTTATGACTCGATAAAAGGGATACGGACCGGCGTTCTGATCGGCACGCTGGCAACGCTGATTATGATGCCGATTGCCATCACTCTGGGTATCTGTGCCGGTTACTTTAAAGGCTGGGTCGATGACACCGTTCAGTACCTGTACACAACGCTGAGTTCCATTCCCGGCATTCTGCTGATTGCCGCGGCGATTCTGCAGTTTCAGGTATTTATTGATTTGAACCCCGGCTTCTTTGAAGTGGGTCTGGAAAAGGCCGATGCCCGCTTTCTTGGGTTGTGCTTTATTCTCGGGATTACCAGCTGGGCCGGACTTTGTCGTCTGTTGCGGGCCGAGACCTTAAAGATCAGTCAGCTGCCTTATGTTCAGGCAGCCCATGCTTTTGGCGTGTCCCATATTCGGGTGATTCGGCAGCATATTCTTCCGAATGTGATGCATATCATCCTGATTACCTTTGTACTGGACTTCAGTGGTCTGGTGCTGGCGGAGGCGGTGCTGTCGTATATCGGTGTGGGTGTTGATTCCTCCATGCCCAGCTGGGGCAATATGATCAACCTTGCCCGCTCGGAGCTTTCGCAGGAACCTGTCGTCTGGTGGAACCTGGTCGGTGCCTTCTTCTTTATGTTTACGCTGGTACTGGCCGCCAACCTGTTCTCTGATCTGGTAAATGAAGCCTTCAACCCGAAAAACCGGCAGGAGCGTGCCCAATGACACAAGCCTCCGTGCTTTCGGTCAGGAACCTGAGTGTCGGTCTCAAAAACCGGTCACAGGATGCGGTCTTAAAGAACATCTCTTTTGATCTTACCCCCGGTGAAATCTACGCCCTTGTTGGTGAATCCGGCAGCGGCAAATCGGTTACTTCACTGGCTATGATGCGTTTATTGCCTGATGCGCTCACCGTAACAGAGGGCGAAGTGCTGTTTGAGGGGCAGGATCTGTTCAGTGCCACCGAGCAGCAGATGACGGCCGTGCGTGGCCATCGCATCGCCATGATCTTTCAGGATGCGTTAACGTCGCTTAATCCGGTCAAGAAGATTGGTACTCAGATCGAAGAAGCCCTGAAGCTGCATACGACTCTGGATAGCAAAGCGCGACGTAAACATATTATTGGCCTGCTGCAGGAAGTCGGCCTGCCAGAGCCAGAACGGCGGATTGACTGGTATCCCCATCAGTTGTCAGGCGGTCAGCAGCAGCGGGTTATGATTGCCATAGCACTGGCCTGTGAGCCGGATGTGTTGATTGCCGACGAACCCACCACCGCCCTGGATGTCACCATCCAGAAGCAGGTGCTGGATTTAATTCACAGCCTGAGCCGCTCCCGACAGCTGGCTGTTCTGCTGATCACCCATGATATGGGCGTAGTACGGGAAACTGCACACCGGGTTGGGGTAATGTACCAAGGCGAGATTATCGAGGAAGAAAGCTGTGATCGTTTCTTCCACAACCCACAGAAAGATTACAGCCGTCGCTTAATTGCCAGCCTGCCGGATCAACGGCACTTCCGGGATTCCACCCCTGTCGATGCGTTATTGTCTGTCCAGAATCTCAAGGTGCACTTCCCTCAACGACAAGGAGCTCTGCAGCGTATCCATAACTGGACCAAGGCCGTCGATGGGGTCAGTCTGACCCTTGGTCATGGTGAAACTCTGGCTTTGGTAGGCGAATCCGGCTGTGGAAAAACCACCACTGGACGCGCCATCCTGAATCTCGATCAACCCACCTCTGGCCATATTACTTTTGAAGGTCATACCCTCAATACCTTGTCCCGCAGTGCCATGCATCCTCTGCGCCGAAAGATACAGGTGATCTTTCAGGATCCGTATTCTTCAATGAATCCAAGAATGACTGTGCTGCGGATTATTGAGGAAGGAATGATCAGCCTGAAACTGGGTCTGACACCGAACCAGCGGGAAGAGCGGGTGATTGAGCTGCTGCAGAAGGTGCAGCTGGAACCGGAACACCGACACCGCTATCCCCATGAGTTTTCCGGAGGGCAACGCCAGCGTATTGCTATTGCCCGGGCGTTGGCGGTTAATCCGCAGCTGATTATCTGTGATGAACCGACCAGCGCTCTTGATGTCTCAACCCGTGCTGAAGTATTAAAACTGCTTCAGCAGCTGCAGCAGGAGCTTGGGGTTTCTTACCTGTTTATTACCCATGATTTGTCTATCATCCCCCAACTCGCCCATAGGGTTGCGGTGATGAAAGAGGGTAAGATAGTGGAGCTGGGCGTTACAAAAGCCGTTCTTACGCAGCCTCAGCACAGCTATACGCAAGAGCTGTTGCGTGCGGTTCCCCAATTGGAATAGCCTTATTAAGTCAGCAAACAGGAGACCAACATGTTCACCATCGCGATGATTGTTGCCTGTGCTGTTCTGTTTACTATCTGGCTGTGGCTTACGGTTCTAGCCGTGTTATGCCTGATTCTTGATCCTGAACTCACCAATATCCAACGCTGGGGGCAAAGCCTGATTGCTCTGCTCTTTCCCTTCCTGGGCGCAGCCTTTGTTTTACGATTGGTGAAAGATCATTCACCGGAAGTGATTGCACGATTCCGCTATCCTTGGCCTTTTAATAATTTAATTCTTGAGAAACCACTGCGCTCCGGCGGAACGGGAAATAATGGTGAAGTCATTCCCGGTGCCCACGGACACAACGGCGGTATTGTTCACCACCACGATAACAACTGAAGCCTTCCTCCAGCTCAGTGTTAACTTTTAAGACCAGCTTGTCATCTTCCCTTTAGAACCATTAATTAATAAGCACATCAAATACACATCTCAATTTAATTTGACTCACCTCTTTCAGAGCGATGATTTAGGGTGCAACTAAAATGTTAGAACCATTTCAAAACATGTTAATTTTGGACAAAGTAAAGAATAAACTTCTCATTACTTTATTTTTTCTACTTGCTCTTAATGTACACGCTGCAAACCATGGCAAAGAAGAAGCGATAGAGGTGAGAATCTATAGTTCACCTGAAGCCTACCAAAACATTCAAATTGAAGAGGAAGAGCGTGATTATTACTTTCTTCCTTTAAAGATGGCAAGGTTAGGCCATTACGTTGAAATAGAATATCGTGGTGTAGTATTACCACTCCATCAGCTGGATTTATTACCATACCATTCACATTTAGCGCCAAACCACGGCACACCAAAACTCAATATGAAATTGATGAAAAAGAATTCATCAACACCTATTATCCTTCCAGACCACATAAGCGAAAATATAGTTAAGATAATTTTACATGGGGTTCAAGAGATAATCTGTGACTGCTACTGTTTTGCTGGAATTTTACAGGGCAGTGATGCTTACAGTAATTTTGTAGCCAACAATACGAATGATCTTAGCTTAATGAATGAGAGTCCAATATTTAAGCCTGGCGACTTTGTTCAGCCTCAAATTTACCACGATGGATCTTTAGCCTACAACCACATAGCTACAAATATTGGTGAAGATCTATTCATTTCAAAAACGGGTCTTTTTGGATATTTAATTATTTCCGATCTGGAACTTATAAAAACAAAATGGGGAAGCAAAATAATACATCATTGGCCAACATCACCGCTAGAATGTGATGAATTCGATTAAACAAGCTATGAGCGATTGTTTTAATTCCCAAGTGCCTATGAACAGCGCCTCTGAATAGCGGCCCTGAAAAACAGGACCACTGGGTACTGGATATGTAAGTGGTCAGTACAGCTGAAAATAGATAATGCTCCTTTCTCTACCCTGGGTTCAGCATTCTCAGCTCAGCAAAGGACAACCGAACTTCCTGCCAGACGATATAAGCCACGGCACTGCCATACATCAGCGTTAGCTGGGAAATAAGGTTTGCTGCGTAAGGGTGAGATGGAATCATCCAGGCCAGCGTGCTGCCTACAGTCTGAAACGCCATGGCCATAATGCTCTGTCGCACAGCAGCTTCCAGCACAATATCCCGCGCCTTGGGATAGCCGATAATATCCACAAACTCAGAAATATTGATACTGCCGGTCACCAGAGTATCCGCAGTTGTATACAGGCCAGCATAAAGCACAGGGTTCAGACCGTAACCAAAGCGGGCAAGGTAGTGATAGAGCACACCCGACACGCTCGCCCTGAGTGTGCTTGAACTGAAAATGGAGCCTGCCTGCCAGAGGCTTTGGGTCGGACACTCCAGTACCTGACTGGTGACTCTGCGCACAGCCATATCCACCAGCCCTACCAGCGCCCCCGCTTTGGCAGGTTCGAGAATATTGCTGAACAGCGCCGCATCTGGAGGCTGATACGCAGCGGCTACATGACCTGCCATCACTGCGGGCAACCGGTTATTCATTAAGTTGGGAAGGTCTGTGTAAATAGCAGGGCTGACTGATGGCATCAAAATCATCATAAACGCCAGCAACCGCAGCCAGTTGATTGGTAATTGCCCCACCATCGTCAATTCCTCAGAAAATGGCTTCTGAGGCTAGACGATTTTTCACAACTCTTATGGCGTTACATCACCAAAATAACAAAGAGTTTCAAAAATTTTCACGATTTTTCTTCGGGCTGATGAGCTTCCCTGCTTTTAAAGCATGGATAATAAGTCACTCACTCTTTCTGAAACGATCCGGCCATCGAAAACGAGACCATTACATCTCCATCAGCTTTAGCCTCCGGGCTACCTTGATGATCCGTCTCCTCAATCCAGTAGCGCTCACGCTGGAAAGGATAAAAACCAGGATTCAACCATTCCGGAGGCTCTTGGTACAGTAGTTCCCAATTAACCTCCCCCCCATTTGTGTACCAATATGCCAGAGCCTGCAAAGGGTGTGATAAATCCAGCGCTACGGGCGAGCAATCATTCGCACAGATATCACTTTTCTGACGGGATACCAGCATTGTATAGGGAACTGTTTCTGCACCGAATTGCGGCTGTGAAGCCAGCCTCAATTCACAACGAGGAGTGGTGGTTTCCTCGGTATCATGATCAATATCAGCCTCTCTACCCCAAAGGCTGTTCAGAACTGATTCTAGATGAGCATGTCCACTCAATGCCTGCGCCGTTATTTCACCAAGGCCAGTGGCTTCAACATAATCCGGAACGACTCCCCATTCATTTAATTGCAGAGCTATCGCCAGTTCGATCGAAGCGCCTAGCCGTTGGGCGTCATCTTGCTTAAGCCACTCATGGGGAGATATTTCCTGTATTTCTGCGCACAGGTTTATAACCTGTGCAAACATGGGAAGCCCCTGGTAATACGAAAGCAACTCCTGACTTTTTCGCTCAGGCCATTCCCCCGTGAGCTGATAGCAACACAGAATCGACTCCGGCAGCTCTGCACCAGACATTAACGGTGAGCAGGCAGAAGACCGTAGCTCATTAGCGTTGCGGCCCAATATCACTGCCCGATGTTCAAAGTGGGAACGTTTTAACGCAAAGAATGCACACAGTGCCGATGCATCAAAATCAGGGCCGTGTTCATTCAACCAGCTTTGAATATGGCTAACCCAAGCCTGTAAAGCCTGATCACTCCTGGCAGACAGTGGTAATAGATAAAGCGACAATGGACACTCACCACCCGTTTCAGTGCTTTCTTTTTCGAGTACTGGCTCAAGTACGATATGGGCATTGGTACCACTGAAGCCAAATGCGCTAACGCTGGCAGACAGTGGTATGCCATTAGAAGATTCCGGCCAAGGCTCTCCGAGAACGGGCATTCTGACTCTCAATTCTTGCCAGGGAATACGGGAGTTTGGTTCGTGACAATGCAGATTCCCGGGGACTCTTCGGTTGTGCATGGCCAGTGCCGTTTTAATCAGCCCGAGCACACCGGCAGCCGCTTCCGTGTGACCAGCAACGCTTTTTAGAGCGCCTAATATAAGTTCTGTCTGACTAGACTCACCAGCTCTCTCCATCGCCTGGGCAATAGCCTGAACCTCAATAGGATCGCCAAGTAGTGTTCCCGTGCCATGTGTTTCAAGGTACCCAACATCTCCCGCCTTATATTCGGCCCGTGCCAGAGCCTTTTGGATAACGGCTTCCTGGGCTTTGCCGCTTGGGGCCGTTAATCCCTGGCTACGACCATCCTGATTGGTGGCCCAGCCTTTGATAACACCATAGATACGATCATGATCGGCTTGCGCCTGAGAAAGGCGCTTGAGTACCACCATTCCGCAGCCTTCTGAAGGTACAAACCCGTCAGCATCATCACTGAAAGTACGACAGTGACCTGTTGGTGAAAGAGCTTTAAGCTTTCGGAAATACTGATGCCGACGCGGGCTCAGTATCAAATTCACGCCACCACACAATGCCAGATCAACGCTGCCATTGATTAACGCCTCACAGCCCATAGATACCGCAACCAGTGATGAAGAACAGGCAGTGTTAACCGGCATGGCCGGCCCCTTAAGATTCAGCCAGTAAGCCAGCTTTCCGACAAGAGTGCTGTGTTCGCTACCCAGCGCCGACCAGGCATCAAGTTCCTGCTCAGGCTGGCGGTAGATGCGCTGCTGATAGTCGTTGTTGTAGATACCCAGATATACAGCTGTGCGGCTGCCCCAAAGCTGTTCATAGGTCATGCCCGCATCTTCAAAAGCCTGCCAGGAGACCTCCATAAAGACTCTGGCCTGCGGGTCAAGCCAGGGCGCCTCACGGGGAGGAATTTCAAAAAACAGCGGATCAAACTGGTCTATATCCTTGAGGAATCCGCCAGACTCGCGGCCCTCAGTGTTAGACCAGCGATCATCCGGAACCGAGCCGACAAAGTCATGGCCTGATAGCAAAGCCTCCCAGAACGACTCCGCACCCTCTACCCCATCAGGCAAACGACAACCGATACCGACAATCGCAATCGCCTCGGAGCTTGTTTCAACAACCGTTTCAATAGCCGCTTCATCAGCTTCAACACCCTCAGAACCATCTTCACGCTGATTCATCAGATGCTGAATTAGCATGTCCAGTGTTGGATACTCAAATAACACCGTCGTAGATAGCGAAAGTCCTGTTCTCTTAACCAACTTCTGGCGTAGTTCGACAGCCAGCAGGGAGTCTAAACCTTGCTCGCTTAGAACCACGTTCTCTGAAAATTGACGAGTAGGGTCACGTAGCACCTCCCGCAGGCTGGTAACAATCAACTGGTGCAGGTCATTTCGCTGCTGTCCCGGACTCATGCCCGTTATGGGAACCTCAGCATTATCTATCTGCGGACTGGCGGTATTAGCCCATTTATGCGGTTCAAGGGGTAAAACATACTGAGTGCAATCCCTGCGATCCTCCGTTACCAAATGGTTCAGGCAGGCCACGCTTTGATCAGGAGACAGCGATAACAAACCATTTTCCTGCAACAGGCGTTGCATAGGCTTATTGCTGGCCTGAAGGTTAGCTACACCTGTTTTTGCAACAGCCGGCCAGCCAATGGTGGTTATGGGCAGACCTGAGTCTGTTCCAGCCTTTCCAACAGCTTCCAGCGCAGCATTCGCCGCCACATACGAACCCAATCCAGGAGGCGACATAACAGTGGACGCTGAGGAGAAGAAGACAACAAAATCCATAGGATTCTGCTCGACAAGCTGCAACAGGTTTAAGCCACCAATAAGTTTGGGACGTAGAACATTTCTGATTCTATCGACCGTAAGGTTGGCACATACGGAATCATCGAGACTGCCTGCACAATGGATAATGCCGCGTATGAGAGGCTGGTCGGGAGTTCTAAACAACTCAGTCAATCTGTCCAGATCTTCGACAGATGCCTGCACAATCTCAATAACAACCTGGCCTCGAAATGCCTCTATTTCCTGATTATCGGTATCAGAAAGAGAGGCATTCCGGCTTATCATGACAATATGCCGAGCGCCGCGCTGGATCAGCCAGCGAGCCGCCAAACGAGCCATTCCTCCGCTTCCACAAATCAGGTAGCGGCTATCAGACTGACACTGAATATTCTTTGGAAAGCGATCTGATGCTGGTTCCGAATTCAGCGTCAGTTGAGATCTCTGCCCCTGTTGCCAAAGTACATCGACAGCACGCAGCTTTCCCCTATTCCTGCGTTGCCACCGAAGCTCTCTGACCAGATCAGATAGACCTTCCGTCTGTTCAAAGGTTATACGTCCAACACCCAGTTCCTGATATTCCCGCCCGACCACCCGGCTCAGACAAAAGAGCGGATGATGGACAATCTCCGTCATATCTCTATCAGCTCCCGCTGCTGAGCTATGATCCCGGAATGACGCCAGCCAGAGGCGGGGCGTCACACCCTTATGCCCCAGCAGGAGCTCAGGGAGCTGCAACAAAATATCCAAATAATGCAGACTGCTATTAAGCAGTTCTTCACCTTGCCGGTAGTTCCCTCTGACCATTCCCAGCGCAAAAATCACATCAACAGTGTCGGCTGATATTTCTACAGACGCTTCTGTTGCCAAAAGCGTGCATAACTTGTCCTGCCAGCCTTCATCCAGATTGATAAACGACAGCGAATAACCATCGCTCTGAGGAAAGGTATCGCCCGTTAATACAATGATGGAATGATGATCTGCCCCAGAATCACAGGCACGGGCGGTAATAATGGCTTGAGGTGCATCGTCGGCCATCAGGCTTTGGCCGTTATCAAAACCATACTGCTCCAGAAGCTGGCACCAGCGGCTGGCAGGTAAAAGAGGATACCCTTTGCGGGCAGGATCTTCTGCACATTGCCACCAGCCTTCCAGAAGACCGAAAGTCAGATCCGTCCAGATTCCGGGGTTACTGGACTCGACGATCAACACCAGTCCAGACTCTTTTACAATCTCGCGAATAGAGGTGAGGCTGCGCTTCAAATAAGCACTAATATGAACGACATTGACTGCCAGCACTAGATCAAACAGCTCGCCGTTGCCTTCCCCCTGCTCTGACAGCTGATCCGAAAGAGACTGATTGAGATCGAGAAGCACAAACGACACCATATCAATATCAGCAAAACGACGGCGCGCCTGTTCAATAAATGATGCCGAAACATCGGTAAACAGATAATTGATCCGAACGCCGTACTCCTCTGCCACAGCGACTAACTCAGGGATTATTTTATGAGTGAGACTCCCTGTGCCCGCCCCCAGCTCAACAATGTTCAGTGGGGCACCCGAGGAAGCCTTTGCCGCTTCCCGCACAGAGGGAATAATTGTCCGAATGACCTGATCGATCATCTCGCCAGAGCTGTAGAGGCTTTCAAGCAAGGGGCGCCCAATATCACCCAACATCACCTCAACAGGGCTGACTTTCCCCTGCAAAACCCCAGCCAAATGGTTTCCACAGTGGGCCAGAAGCTGGCCGGCTGGTGTCTGGATGGGAGTAAGTTCGGCTGTCGCATCGTCTTCGAGCAACCCACCGTCACCGTACTCCTGAACAATCTCCAGCATTCTCTGGAACAGAGGCCGCTGGCTGACAGGTATGTCATAGCGATCTGCCAGTTTGTGAACACCCTCTCCAGACGACTGTGGACTCGCAGTCATCCCCATGGTTTTTAACGTTTGGGCAATCCAGCGAATAGTGTGCTGTTCCAGGCCTCTTCGCTCGTCAATATCGTCAGAAGAAACTTGCAGATTTCTCTTTTCCGGCAGGGGCAACAAAGAGTGTATGGGAGCCGGTACCTTCCGTTCCTCCATAAACCATTCATCGGGCAGAAGTTCCGGTGCGATGCTGTTGCAATCTTCTTCCAAGCTCTCGACAACTTGAGAATACAGGCGCTCAGTCTCAAGCCAGTAGTGCTCCAGCTGAAATACGCGTGGAGGCAAGGCAGGCCGGGTAATTGTTTGCTGCGGCTCCGGGCTTTCAATAATGAGATGGGCATTGGTACCACTGATGCCAAAGCTGCTCAGTCCCAGACGCAGAGGCTCCTCGCCATCAAAAGTGCAGACCTCTCTACAAACCTCAACGGATATATCTCGCCAGTTCACCTTGGTATTCAATTCACCCTCTACAGCTTGGGGTGGCAGGCTGCGGTGCTTGAGACAAGCCAGTACTTTAGCGAAGCCTGCCAGACCTGCGGCCGATTCCAGATGTCCAATACGACTCTTGATACATCCCAGTTTGAGCGAACTTTGTCGTACAGAGCTCCCGTAAACCCTATGCAAGGCGCTGACTTCAATAGGATCGCCCAGTATGGTTCCGGTACCGTGCGCCTCGACACCTGCGACCTCATCAGCTTTCAGGCCCGCATTATCCAGCGCAGCCTGAATCACCTTGACCTGAGCATGCTCATTGGGAACCGTAAGAGCACTGCTTGATCCATCATGGTTGACAGCACTGCCTCGGATAACAGCCAGTATCTGTTCACCGTTACTGCGCGCGGTTGATAAACGACGTAAAGCGATAACAACGCATCCCTCACCCCGTCCATAGCCATCGGCCTGCTCCGAGAAGGTCTTGCAGCGACCATCCGCAGACAGAGCCCTTGTACGCGACAAACCAACAAAAGGAATGGGGGAAAGCATCAGCTGCACCCCACCCGCCAGTGCCAGATCACACTCACCAGCACGCAGAGCCTGCACCGCAAGATGCACAGCAACCAATGATGAAGAACAGGCTGTATCTATGGCCATACTCGGCCCCTGCAGCCCGAGCAGATAGGAAAAACGCCCAGCGGAAAAACTGGTATGGGTTCCGGTCACATCCTGCCCGCTGATCTGGTCAAGGCGATCATCGCGGCACAGGTCATACTCACTGGGACCAATGCCCAGATAGACGCCGGTTTGACTATTTTTCAAATCCTCAGGCTGCAACCCTGCCTGCTCCAAAGCCCGCCATCCACACAGCAGAAGAAGCCTGTGCTGGGGGTCCATAGCCGCAGCTTCCCGGGGTGTCAGATCAAAAAGCTCAGCATCAAACAATCCGGGATTTTCAATAAAACAGCCTCTGCGGGTATAGCTCTTGCCGGGCTGATCTTTGTCATCACTGAAAATGGCATCGCTATCAAATCGCTCTGCCGGAATATCAGTTGTCAGTTCCTGATCATCCAGCAGCATTGTCCACAGACTATCAAGATCGCTGACACCACCCGGAAGATTGCAACCAAAGCCCACTACCGCTATGGGTTCATTTTTCAGGTTTGGCGCTTCCCCATGAGGAGCCTCTTCTCTTGATGCACTAACATTGACGAACTGGCTAAAATCAATTGACTCCAGAATCCGTTCTGAGAGATCGGTAAGATTGGGCGCAGTCACCGCCCAGGTGACAGGAAAGTTTATTCCCAACAACTGCTGTATTTTCTGGGCGAAGGCCACCACCATCAGGGAATCTATCCCCAGCGAGAACAACCCTTTACCAGCCAGTTTTTTATCGTCCAATCGTGCCCTGATTTCTGCCGGCAACAATGGCAGAAGTTCATCCATCAGCAGATTCAGCAGTGCATTGTGACGTAGCTCTGCCTTAGTCTGCTGTATCTGTAAAAACGCAGGTGTAGATTCAGAAGGTGGACATGCCGGTGGCACATCGTGGGTCATATCGCCAAGTACCGGACTCAGCCAGTCTTTCGGAAACTGTTGCCAATCCAGAGCCAAAGCCAGCCAATAACCAGTGTCCGATTGTGGAGCCTTGAGAATGGCGGAAAGAATCCCCAAAGCTTCACCACTCTCAAGGTCTCTGGACAATCCACTCCAACGTGCGGATGACTCACGAATAATGGCACTCTCACCCCAACCGCCCCAACCAATACTGATCGCAGGCAGGCCACAGCGTTGACGGCACTCGGCTAACTGATCCAGTCCAGCATTGGCAGCCAGATAGCTGGCCTGACCACTATTGCCTGTGACTGTTACCGCCGAACTGAACAGGACAAACGCATCCAGTTGTTTATCCAATGTCGCACGATGCAGATTAAGGGCTCCGGTTACCTTGCTGTTGGTAACCACCTGCCAGTCATTCCTGCTTTGCTCTGTCAGCAGGCCACTGGAGTAAACCCCAGCCAGATAAAAGACAGAGGTCAGATCATTCAAGCCAGCGACAAGCGCTTCAACCTCTGCCCACTTGCAGACATCGACCTGACGGTATTCCACCCGTGATGTATTCAACTGTGAAAACCACGGTTTATGGCGCTCCGGCTGGCTGCGCCCAACAATCACAATATGCTGCGCCCCCTGATCAAGCAGCCACTGGACAACAAGACGACCAATATCCCCTGCGCCACCAACCACCAAAATGGTGCCCAGAGAAGCAGAAAAACCGGTGATGCTGGTTTGTTCTGCCGATGCTTCCAGCCGCAAATGACACCAACCATCATCCCGCAGGCATAGTCGCTCATCCGCCCCCTGCTCACCGTACTGCCCCAGATAACTCACCAGCCAGGACAATTCCGATGCAGAGGGGGAGCGATGAGACTCAATCACCCCTCCCCGGAACTTCGGCAGTTCACATGCCAGTGCCCTTGCCAGCCCCCGGCACATTCCCCTCACGACCTCTCGCTGGCAATGGGCAGGATTATCCGTTGCCGACGTTTCAAGCAGAAACCACAGAGGCATAGAGGCCTCGGTGTTTTTCAACCAGCGTTGTAGTTGTTCAACCCAATCCAGCCATTCGTCTACGGTGTTGACGGTCACGGGTAAAAGGACAAACGCGGGGGTGATCTCAGGACTGTTTATATTCTCCAATGTCGAGCGAACGATTAACCCGTCCTGCTGTTGCCAGCATTCTACAAAGGCCTCTAAGAGTTGAGATGCGCCAGACTCCAGCAGTAATACTGGTTCCGTTGGCAGACTTTGGGATGAACTGACTTGTACACGCACAGGTTGCCACTGCACCTGGTAACAGCGGGCTGGAATGTCAGCATCGGGTTGTGGTGACACATCATTGGCTTCAAGCCAGTAGCGTTTCCTGGTTGTAGATGAGTGTTTTGGTAAAACAGCAGGCTCAACGTTTTGTTCTGCAACCAGGCTCTGCTCACCGTCGTGTAGCCCACGCACCAATAAATGGACATTGGTACCGCTAATGCCAAACGAGCTGACGCCTGCCACCCGGGGAAATCTATTTGAGGAGGGAAAATCCGTAGCAGTCTGCACAACACTGACAGGAAGGGTGTCCCATTGCAGGCGCGGGTTCAGCACCTGACTATGCAGTGAGGGCGGTATGATGCCTTCGCGCAGACATAAAATTGCCTTTAACAGCCCTGCACTGCCAGCCGCTGTTTCGGTATGTCCAATATTGCTTTTGATAGATCCCAATAACAGTGAATCGCTTCGCTCCGAGAAAACCTCAGCCAGTGCTTCAACTTCTATCGGATCACCCAATTCAGTGCCAGTACCGTGGGCTTCTACATAACCCACTTGCTCTGGAGACAATCCCGAAGCTGACAACGACTGACGTATAACAGTCTGTTGTGCAGGACCATTGGGAGCCGTTATACCCTGGCTGCGCCCATCCTGATTCACTGCCGAGCCGGTTATCACCGCCTCAATTTTGTCGCCATCACCCAGGGCATCTTTCATGCGCTTTAACAGAAGCAGCACACAACCTTCCGAACGGACAAAGCCGTCGGCGGCCTCCCCAAAACTATGGCAATGCCCACTTGGAGAAAGGGCATTCACTGTACTGAAATAGGCACTGCCCCGAGGCTCCAGAATAATATTTACGCCACCCGCCAGTGCCAGATCGCACTCATTCTGTCGCAATGACTGACAGGCAAGGTGGGTTGCAACAAGGGAAGATGAGCAGGCCGTATCAACCGGTAGATTGGGACCTTTCAGGTTCAACCAGTAGGACAGTCGGCCCGCCATTGTGCTGGCCAGACTGCCAGACATGGACCAGGGCTGGATCTCACCGTGGCCAAAGAGTGATCGTTGCTGATATTCGCTGCTTCGCAGACCAACAAACACTCCGGTACGGGTGCTGTCCGTTTTGTCTGGCGGATAATTGCCCCGCTCAAGACACTCCTGACCAGTCTCAAGCAGCAAGCGCAACTCTGGCGCGATGAAGGGAGCTTCTTCCTCACTGATGCCAAAGGCCTGAGGATCGAACTGTTCGATATCGTCGAGAAACCCTCCTCTCCTGTTACAGATTTTTCCCGGCTGGCCCGGGCCATACCAGTCATCATTGGACCAGCGGGAGGCGGGAACCTCACTGACACTCTCCTCGCCAGCCATAAGCTGTTGCCACAGTTGCTCCGGAGAATCGACGCCACCGGGTAAACGACAGGCCATACTGATAACCGCAATATCGTCTAGTCGTCCTGTATCGCCTTCTGGACCGGACACTAACGGCTCATTCTGAACCTCATTACCTTCCTCATTGTCAGCATCAATCGCTAACTTGCTACTGAGATAACAGACCAGTGCCTCAATGGTCGGATGATCAAACAGCAGGGTGGTTGAAAGCGGGATTTGCAGCTGACGAGCCAGCCGGTTACAAAGTTCGACCGCCAGCAAGGAACCAAGCCCGAACTCCTGCAGAGCTCGGTCTGACGGGATAGCCTCATGCAATGACAGAATGCCTCTGACTTCCCTTTGCACCAGCTCTTCAAGCGCGCTTCGGCTCCATTGACCTTTGCTGACACTGGCAGCCGTATTGGTGTCTTCTCCTGAAATATTCTCCTGTCGCCGGTTAATGATCAGGGCACGACCTTCAGGGAACTGCTCCCGCTGCAACAAAATCTGTTCCAGCTGCTCCAGAAAATCCTCAGGCGAAAGAAAGCCAAGACCTTCCGCTTCCATCTGCGCCTGAACGGCAGGAGCCATTGAGGCCGCCGAGCCAATATCCGATATCGGCCCAACATTAATGCTTATAGCATTGATATTCTGGCGCCTCTGCCATTGGGAAAGCTGATCCAGATAACTGTTGGCAGCGGCATGATTAGCCTGACCATTGGCGCCATAAAGGCTTACGACAGAGGAAAGGTAAACACAAAAATCAGGTCGTTTATCTAGCGGCTGTGCGACAATGGCCTGATGAATATGCCATGCCCCCGTGACTTTGGGAGCCAGTACCCGCTCGAACGCCTGCTTATCCTGTTTCAGGAACAGGCCATTATCCAGAACACCCGCGCAATGGAAGATACCTGCATAAGGTTGTTTATCGGGGGCAAACAGAGTGTCCAAAGGTTCTGATCCGACATTCAGAACCACGGTTGTCAGATCGGCATCCGGAGCCTCGGAACGCAAAGACTCCACCACCTCGCTATCCATAGGATGTCGTCCCACCAGAACCAGCCTGCGGGCACCATGGCGTATCAGCCATCTGGCAATCAGAAGCCCCAGCCCCCGTGATCCGCCGATCACCAGATAACGGGCATCCGGTCGGCAAATAAAAGGATGACTATGGGAGCCATCCATATCCAGAATCACCTTACCGACGGTTTTACCCGCCTGCATGTCCCGCAAGGCATCAACTATACGTTCAGGTGCATAGATGGAAGCAGGCAAAGGCTCAAGCTGCCCCGATGCTATCAGGGATGTGATTTCAGCCAGCCAGTTCTGAACACGCTCCGGCTCCTGTTCATTGATCCGGGCGACATCAACAGCCTGATAGCGCACATCGGGTCTGACCGAATGAACCTGCTCTGCTGTCCATATCTCCCTTTTGCCCAGCTCCAGAAAGAAACCACCCTTCTGAACAGCACGTAGATTCGCATCTATAAACCCCGGCGCGCTCAGGCTGTTTAAAACAACACTGACTCCCTTTCCGCCGGTTTCCGTGAGGATGGCATCAGCAAAGGCGGTGTTCCGCGAGGAGTAGATGTGAACGGGCTGGCCCTCGCCAGAACTGTTGAGATAACTTTGCAGCCAGGTCTGTTTGTGCGAACTGGCTGTCAGGATGAAACGAGCACCCCGCAGGCGACAAACCTGGATAGCCGCGAGACCAATGCCACCAGCGCCAGCATGAATCAATACATGGTCTTTCTCGTTTATACCGGCCAGCTCTACCAGACTGTGCCACACCGTAGTGAAGGCTGCTGGTAATGTTGCTCCCTGATCCTGACGAAACCCTGCTGGCAAAGCACAGACATGAAGAGCATGAGTAGTGAGATACCGAGAAAAACTGCCCCCGGAGAGGGCTATCACCCGCTGGCCCACGGCAATATGGTTCACGCCTGCGCCGATACGAACAATCTCTCCGCAACATTCCGTGCCTAACTCTTTATCGGGATCCTCAAGGCCCGGGTACTGGCCCAGACAAATCAAAAGGTCACGGAAATTGACGCCCGTGGCCGATACATGGATTTCAACTTCACCGGCCCCAGGTGGTGATCGCGAGACATCACTCCAGCTCAGAGAGTTCAGATTACCCTGACTCTCTTTAATGCCAGAGAGATGCGGATTATTGTCTGGATGATAAGCCAGCCGGTTATTTTCAGGCTGAGGGATGACTCTGTGAATCCAGCGGTGGCCCTGACGACAAACGACCAAAGTATCCTGTTTATCCTGCCAGACAGCGTTAAGCTCCCGGGCCAATGCCCTCATCTGATCTGCAGGGACATCCGCCGGGTCCAGATCGACCTGACGCCAACTGATTTGTGGCATTTCACGAGACAAGGTACGAATAATACCGGTAACAGTGGCCTGTATGGGATCAACCCCTGTACCGGTTATTGGCGCCCCTGCCCCCCGGGAAACAATACAGGTCCGTATCTTATGTTGTTCCGCAAGAACACTGATCTCAGTTGCCATGGCAAAGAGTGCGTTACGCAACGCCATTGCCACACCTAAAAGCTCACTCCCATAGCTTTGTTCATCGGGGATAAAGTAAATAAACGTCTGATGATCATTATCAACCTTGGGCAGCCCATGGTTTGAGTTCCAAACCTCCACTGTTTGACCGACTTTCCCCAACACCTGCTCTAATGCTTCTGAAGAATCTGATGGTGCGTACAACCAGTAGCGCTGGCTGCTCGAAGAGAGATACGGAGGACGGTCAGTAAGATCGCTTTTATCCTGAAGCCCTCGGCGCGCCATAATAACGGCCTGGCCGGATTCCCCATGCCCTGCCGGTAGACAGCTATCAACCGGCAGGGTCTGAACAGCATCAAAGCCAGCCTGTTCCAGCGCAGATTGCCACTGTTGGGCAGACAGTATCGGGCTGTCATCTGGCAACCCCTCATCCTGATAACCGTCCCAGCCCTCGAACAGACCAAACACTGTCTCCACCCAGGGTATCCGGCACATGGTTTCCAAAAAAAGGAGGACACCATTAGGACGCAATAGCTGCCGAAGCCCCAGCAAGGTAGCGTGTAAATCGGTAGCGGTATGCAGCGCGTTAGCCGCAATAAGAATATCCATACCACCTTTAAGATCAGAATGATTCTCCTGCTGGTCGGACGGCTGGTTCAGGTCGTAAACAGCTGCGTCGACAAATCCGCTGGCCTGAAACTGCTTGCGGGCGCTATCGACCAGAAACGGACTGACGTCGGTCATCGTATATCTGATGCCGTCAGGAGGCAGCACAGGCAACAGAGCCTGGGTAAGTCCGCCGGTTCCTGCCCCCACCTCCATAACCTGCAACTTTCGCCCACGCCCCAGGTTATCAACCAGCGTCACCATCACCCGACGAACCAGGCTGTTACCAGCAATAGCGGCAGGCGTATCCCGGTAAAGAGCAGTCAAGGCGTCACGGAAACGTGAATGGTTAAACAGATCGGAAATCTCACGCTTCCCGGTCAGTAAATCCGGCAACGCCTCCCCCACGGTTTCCAGCAGGGTGACAGCCGGACCGGGTGGCAGTTCAGCGGATTTATATCCCTCATCAGACAAGACAAACTTGCGGTACTGTTCCACAAGGCGATGGTAACGAGGCACCACAGCGACCTCTGCCAGGAACTCAGCCACATCCCATTCATTGGATGTCGCGACCTTGGGAAACAAGCTGACCAGCGCCTGTTTGACGATAGACCTGGCCATCGACGTCAGTTGATTCTGTGAAACATCCTTCGGCCAATCATGATAAGCCGGTCCAAAACAGAGATCGGGATTTCCCTTCAGGGAGGCAAACAGCCCGGATAATGCCTCCGTGTGTGGGAGAACATCGAGACTGCGTTCTTGTTCATCAAGGGGCTTATTGACAGTGTCCAGCTGCCAACAAGGTTTGCCCGCATGGTCAGCGCCCTGAATCCGGAACAAAGCACGACCTATCGCACCAATAGCCAAACCCTGGCTATCGCGGATATCTATTCTGCAGCTGGCTGATCGGGTGGTTGTTTCAAGAAGAGTGACCCATACCCAGACTTCAGTCGTGGTAGCCGCTTCCAACCGGAGTTCATCAAACGCAGCGGGAACAATCGCATGCTCCGGAATGGCTGAGCCATCCTTCTGTTGCATTGCCTTATTAATTAACAATGCGCCGGCATGGAGGCAGCCATCCACCAGCAAGGGATGCAGTACACGCTGACTGCCTTCTATAGGCATAGATTGATCAAGAGCAACTCTGGCAACAGCGACCGGAAGCCCGCCCTCGGAGGTATGCCAGAGCTGTCGTACAGTATGAAAGGCAGAGCCAAACTTGATGCCGCTATCGGCCAGCATCTGATAAAGGTCCGCAAGCTCCTGTTCTTCTGCCTCCCTGCTGAGATGGCTGACCATCTCTCTCAGGTTAACCGGCGATGGCAACGTAGAAGCCTGTGAACCTGTATCACTACACCCGCCATGACCGCTGGCAAGATGGACAACATCCGCGCCCCCAGTTTGATTCACGGATCGCGCGGTGATCCGGATTGCCTGTTGTTCCTTCTGTACCGCGATCTCCCACACATCATCGGCACCCAGCATCAGTGGCTGCTGCAGGGTCAGATCATTGAGACAACCGGGTTGATCACTGTACTCAAAGTAGGCTGCCAGCAATAACGTACCGGGAACAATAATCTGGTCGTTGACCTTGTGATCAGCCAACCAGGGATATCGCGTCATTGAGAGTGTTTGCCAGAGAAACGTTGTCGTCTTCTGTGATGCTGGCTGCTGAGAACCATAAGGTTGAAACCAGCAGGAAATTCGCTGAAATGGTACCGCTTCCGTATTGAATACTTGGGCGGCTACTGGCTGGTGAGGTTCTTCCACAATCAGGTGGACATTGGTACCGATCAATCCAAACGAGCTGACCCCGGCACGTCGCCGATGCCCCGGTCGTCGAGGCCAGGGCCGCCCCTGACACAACACCTCAAGACGAGTACTTTCCCAGGGGATATGAGGGTTACGCTCTTCGGCATGAAGACTGGCAGGCAGATGTTCATGCTGCATCGCCAGAACAACCTTCATTAAACCCAGAATACCGGCTGCCGCCTGGGTATGCCCCAGATTGCTTTTCGCGGAGCCCAACAACAGTGGCTCGTGACGTTCAGCAAAGATTTCCGCCAGTGCTCCAGCTTCAATGCTGTCACCAAGGGGTGTCCCGGTCCCATGGGTTTCCAGATAGTCCAGCCCATTCACATCACAACTGCAGCGTTCAAGCGCTGATCGCACCAAAGCCTGCTGTGAGGGACCATTCGGAGCGGTCAGTTGCTGACTCCGACCATCCTGATTCACCGCCCCTCCGCGAATTATGGCGAGAATCGGATCACCATCGTTCAGGGCATCCTGATAGCGTTTAAGCAGTACAACACCACAACCTTCCCCCCAACCGACGCCGTTAGCTCCGGCCCCAAAACTGCGGCATATTCCATCAGGGGACATCCCCTCAAGACGACTGAATTCCAGATAAAGCAGCGGAGTCAGCATCAGGCTGACCCCTCCCGCCAAAGCCATATCGCAATCGTGATTCAACAAGCCTTTACAGGCGGCATCCACAGCAGCCAGAGAAGAAGAACACGCCGTATCAATGGTCAATGCCGGACCGCGCAGCCCCAGGCAATAGGAGATACGTCCCGATGTCGCAGCTGCCGCCGTCCCGGTGCCGGTCAAACCGGTGTGCTGGGCCGGTGCCGTACTTTGCAGGGACTGGTACTCATACGACATTTGCCCCATATAAACACCGGTCAGGCTATTGTTAAGCTGATCCCGGGTATAACCGGCATTCGCACAGGCCTGCCAGCTACATTCCAGTGCTATACGCTGCTGGGGGTCCATAACATTAGCTTCATGAACCGGGATACCAAAAAAGGCCGGATCAAACAGGTCGATGCCATCAATAAAGAAACCGGTTCGGCACGTTATGGTTCCGGGGATACCCGGATCCTGCACATATAAAGCCTCCGCATCCCAGCGGGAATCCGGTACCGGCGTAACCGGGCAGGCTTCCCCGTCCAATAAGGCCCATAACTGTTCCGGTGTCTCCACATCTCCGGGAAAACGGCAGCCCATACCGATAATGGCAATCGCAGTCTCTGGCACCGGCTCCTCAGTAGACGGCTGTTCCTCGATAGGTGACGTTGTGACCGCCTCAACATTCTCCCGTTGTGGTGGCGTATAGTCAGGTAGCAAATAGCCAGTCATAGCTTCCAGAGAGGGGTAGTCAAACAGCAGCGTGGCCGGGAGCTGGCGCTGGAAGTGGGGTTGCAGGCTTCTCCGCAGCTCAAGAGCGGTAATCGAATCAAAGCCCTGTGCGGTTAAGGGTTCCTGCCGGTCCATTTCTTCTGCAGGCAGCTTGAGGATTTCCGCCACCGCATTACAAATCAGCTGTTGCAGACTCTCCCGTTTATCACCTGATTGAGGCTCTGCTTCTGGTTTGGGTTTGCCTTGTGGCCAGGGTGTATCTGATTTGGTCGATACCTGGCTGGCATTCTCCCCTGCCTGGAAACACGTACGGAACGCGGAGAACAGTGGTTGGTGCGGGCAGTGCTGGTGATAAAATGCCGCCAGTTTTTGAGGATCATAGTGTAACAGTACCCGCTCACCGCTCTCGCTCTTATCACCACAAAGAAGAGTCGCCAGAGCATCCAGAGTTTGTTCCCGTGAGCTATCCGCAATCCCCATGGCGTTCTGGCGATTTTGGGTCTGGCTATCGCGACTGGCAATATGGGATGTTTTCCCGACGGGCCCAAGACACAGACTGGCTGCCGGCAAGCCACGGCCGCGACGATGGCTGACCAGCGTATCCATAAATACATTGGCAGCACTATAGTTGCCCTGCCCGGGCATACCCAGCAACCAGGTTGCAGAAGACAGCACCACGAAGAATGTTAAGGGTTTGTCTTTGGTCAATTTGTGCAGATGCCATGCCCCGGCCGCTTTTGCGGCATGCACCCGCTCAAACCGCTCAACACTCTGGTTCAGAAGAATGCCATCATCGAGAGCACCTGCCCCATGGATAACCCCTAGCAGCGGGCCATGCTCCTGCTCCATAAACGTCAGTAGCCGTTCAAGGCTGGTGCGGTCACTGATATCGGCCTGCCGAGGGATAACGCGCACACCTTTGCCAGACAACCTGTCAATCAACGCCTGAGCCTCAGAGCGGGGCGCGTTGCGATTCACCGTTACCAGAGTACCGGCTCCCCAATCGGCCATCCGTTCCAGTATGCTGAGCCCAAGATCGCCCAATCCACCCGTGACCAGATAAAAGCCGTTTTTATGTAATTGCGGTACCGGCTCTGGTGGAGCGGATCCGTCCTGTTCAGCCATCCGGAGGCCATAGCACTGCTGCCCGCGCCAAAGCCAATGGGTTTCCGGTGCCTTATCCTTGATGGCGGCACGGAAGAGGGTCAGCACCTGTTGTTCAACGGGGGCAAGGGAGGCATTCGGGGTACGGGTGTCAAGATCCCCCAGATAGCAGCACAACTCTGGATGCTCCCGCGCCATAACCGAGCCAATGCCCCAGAACAGGGATTGCCCCGGATAAGGAATCTCACCAGCACTGTCGTCTGCCAGTCTCTCTTCAGGAATGACCCAGTTATTGCAGGTCAGTAACCAGAGTGTCGGAGGCTGTACAGATTCATAAAGGGTTTCGAGAAGGTGGGGCAAAAACGGAACAAAGCGTGAGAGAACATTATCGGCAGGAGCCAGTAAGAGAATGTGGGGCGCGCTATCCTGATGACCATTATCTTCAACAAGCCACTGCCGCAACCTGGATTTCCCGTCTTCCCCGGTAAGCGCCAACTCCCCCAAATCAAATGACGTGCAGGGGATACCGGTCTTTTGGAAAGACTCAACAATACGTTGTCGGGTAATGGAGTTACCCGCCTGTTGACGACTATCGCCGATTACCACTACACGGCAATGGCTATCAACACTCTCATTCCGGGTATGTACAGATGGTATCGACAAAGGCTGCCAGACCAGTGACCAGAGGTCTGACAAAGAAGGCCTGGCATTAAATGCAGCATCCGTCGCCTGTCGTGCAGTGATGCCCTCCATAGCCAGCCAGCAGTGTCCGGCAGGATCATAGAATTGCAGTTGGGCGTTCATACCCTCAACAGAGCCATCATCTTTCAGGGCGTAGCTCAGCCGCTGGTAATTGCAGAAGCCACCATCACACGACTGTACTTCCGACAAACATTTATTTTGCGCCGGGATACAAACCTGAAGCCGCTCTACGGAAAAGGGCACCAGAGCCCGTTGCTCAACACTGGGCAGGCAGAGCTGGCCACAACTGAACAGGTTATCAATCAATGCACTGTCAACAGGGGTATGCTCTTCCCCCGCATTCTGCGGTCTGGCCATTTCCACCAGACAACTATCAGCTTTTTCCTGCCAGCCCTGACGGTACCAAAACCAGTCCGCCCCCCAGTTCACCCCCTGCCTTTTTAGCCGGTAAGCCAGCTCGTTCTTCGGTAACGGGTTGCCTTGGCTTGCTTTGAGTGCATCGTTATCTATCGACGGCAAAGGCTCTTTATTCGCCAGAATCCTCCCTCGACAGAACACCCCACCAGCATCATTTTCAACCGAGAATCGCCACTGTTCGCCTTCGGACTTAAGATGAAGCATGACCTGATGACGGCTGCTGTCATCAGGCAACAACAATGGATGGTCAAACTCTATAGCTTCCAGTGCAAAGCTGTTCTGCCCACTGACACGGGAGAAAAGTGCAATGGTCTGGGCAATATACCAGGCACCCGGAACAACCACCTGATCGCCAACTCTGTGTTGATAGATAAGAGGCGTCGTCTGCTTATCCAGCTGGCGGACTTCTTGTATCGGTTGAACGTGTTGGATGTTTGGGACTTGTTGAACAACAGTCTGAGGACGTAGAGCACTATAGTATTTACGTTGGAACGGATAGAGCGGCAGATTCATAAAACGTGCAGCCCCCTCTCCCAGCACCCCGCTCCAGTCAGGTTCCCCCCCCTGCTCAACCCACTGTACAAACCCCTGCCACAGTTGTGATCCGCGCCCCTGCTCCGGGACATTTCCATCAAGACAGGCCAGTGCGTTGAAATCACTGCCGACAATAGTTCTGACCAGGTTAATCAGCACCGGTTTGGGGCCCATTTCCACCCACAACCGTGTCTTTTGTGCTTCCGATTCCTTACCCGCGAGTAACGTTTTTACACTGTCGTAGAAACGTACCGAGGACAGGATATGGCGCACCCAGTAATCAATTGAGGCCATCTCCGCATCAGCTTGCTCACCGGTAACATTGCAGATCAATGGCCAGCGAGGCTGAGAGAACTGTATTCCACCAATATGTTCCCGAAACCTGGCTGTCATGGGTTCCATCAGTGGCGAATGAAAGGCATGGGATACCATCAGCGGGATGTAATCGATGCCTCCGGACTCGAGTGTATTCTGAAGTTGAGCCAAACCCGACAGGGAGCCGGAAACGACAGTCTGCTGCGGCCCATTAACTGCTGCGATCACAACATCAGGCACAGACAACAGCGGCAAAATATCCGCTTCTGCGGCCATAACCGAAACCATACCGCCCTGCCGTGGCCCCTCAACCGGAAGCTCCTGCATCAATTGCCCGCGAGCGGTGATCAGAGTGATAGCATCCTCAAGACTGAACAATCCCGCTACACAGGCCGCGGTAATTTCTCCCACACTGTGACCCAGCAAAACATCCGGTTTCATACCCCAGACCAGCCATTGCTGCGCCAGAGCATACTCCAGCGCAAACAACGCCGGTTGCGTATAACGGGTCTGATTCAACAGCCCACTATGTTCATCCGAAAAGAGCAGATCGGTGAGTGGTAGAGTGAAATGGGGCGCTAAAAGCTGAGCGCATTGATCAATGGCCTGCGTGAATGCTGACTCCCGGCCATAGAGGCTTTGCCCCATCCCGGTATACTGCGAGCCCTGCCCGGTAAACAGCCATACAATTTCAGGATCATCCGTTTGCTCAACGGCCTGCCTCTGATTTGCAGTAAGCTCTGTAGAGAGTTCAGGCCAGCTGTTGGCAGTAATAACACGACGGCACTTAAGCAAGGCCCGGGTCTGGGCCAGATTCCAGCACAGATCCCTCAGGGTAAACCGAGCGTGTATGCCAATATCTCCGGCAAGTGTCGCATACTGCTGGAGCAAATCTTTCAAGGCATTCTGGGAGCGCGCCGAAAAAATCAGCGGCCATGGCCGTTCATCATCCTTTCCACCAGCCTGAAGTTCCTCAGAAGCCTGCGCGGATTCCAGAATAATATGGGCATTGGTACCGCTCATGCCAAAGGAGCTCACCCCGGTCCGGGCTGGTTGCGGTAACGGCTGGCTAACTGTTGGTACCTGCAACCCGTCCTTCCAGTCGATACGCTGACTCAAAGGCTGGCAGTGAATCTGCCCGGGAATACGCTGATTACGGAACATCACCAGCACTTTCAGGACTCCGGCCAGACCTGCGCCCGCTTCCAAGTGCCCAAGATTGGCTTTCACCGTCCCCAGCCACAAGGGGGACTGGATATCTCGCCCTTCACCGTACACGGTCTGAAGGGCTGAGGCTTCAATCGGATCCCCCAA
Organism: Parendozoicomonas haliclonae; assembly: GCF_900174585.1. GTDB lineage: Bacteria > Pseudomonadota > Gammaproteobacteria > Pseudomonadales > Endozoicomonadaceae > Sansalvadorimonas > Sansalvadorimonas haliclonae. Next base: position 233,130 of record NZ_FWPT01000002.1, read on the forward strand.
TGCCGTACCAGTACCATGGGCCTCGATATAATGAATATCAGCCGGCGACAAACCGGAATTAACCAGAGCCTCCCGGCACACCAGCTCCTGTGCCTCCGCACAGGGGACGGTCAAACCATTGCTGCGTCCGTCATGGTTGATCGCACTGCCACGTATCATTGCCAACATCGGGGTCAATATTGGATGATCACTGCGAACAAGATCGGCCCGACGCAGAACGACAACAGCACAGCCTTCTCCACGCCCATAGCCATCAGCGTTCTCGGCAAACGCTTTGCAGAGTCCGTCCGGTGCGATAGTCCGGGCATGGGTCAGGGTGACAAAGTGATCCGGGTTAAACATTAACTGCACACCCGCCACCAGCGCCTGGTCACACTCCCCACCGCGCAACGCCTGCACCGCCAGATGAAGCGCTACCAAGGATGACGAGCAGGCGGTTTCGACCGTCAAGCTTGGCCCCTGCAGACCAAGGTGCCAAGAGAGCCGGCCGGCGGAAAAGCTTTGCTGGCTTCCGGTCAGATCATAGGTGTCCTGTACCGAATGGTTGACAGCATTCTCAGCGACCAGCCGCTCATGGTAATCACTGGAGCCAATGCCGATATACACCCCGGTTCGTGTGCCTTCCAGATGGTCTGGGGAGAGGCCCGCATGTTCCAGCGCATGCCAGCACTGCTCCAGCAGCAACCTCTGCATGGGGTCCAATTTCTCGGCTTCCCGAGGGGAAATCCCGAAAAAGGCGGCGTCAAACATTTCCGGATTTTCAATAAAGGAACCCCTGCGGCACCAGCTGTTTCCGGGAGCCTTCCCTTCCGGGTCATAGTGACTGTTGCTATCCCACCGGTCTGCCGGAATGTCGCCGACAGTATCCCGCCCCTCTTCCAATAAACGCCACAGGTCATCTAATGAATCAACGTTACCGGGCAAACGACATGAAGCCCCGATAATGGCAATAGCACCGGGGGGAATCGTATCTGTAGAAAGAACCTCTTTCGGCTGGGCTGGCTCTGGTTGTGATTGAAGTGTCTCTGGAGATTTGGCAGTTCTGGTTGTAGCCTGCGCCAAAGGTACTAACCGGCGGGACAGAGCCTCTATATTACGGGAGCCTATGACCCAGGCGGGTGGAATAGTCAGGCCAAAAGCCTGTCCCACACGATTAGCCAGCTCAACCGCTGTCAATGACGTCAGCCCCCGGTCAAACAGGGCGTCTTTAATTGTCAGTTCTTGCCGCTCTAGCCCCAACAGAGCTGTAGCCTGATCCAGAAAGCAGTTGGCCAGATCCGTCTGTAATGTGTGATCCGAAACAACCTCCCTTGCGGGCTCGATATTTTGAGGCTGTGGACCTAGGAGCGCTTGAAACGGTTGTTCATCAGTGAAACGGGCAATAGCCAGATGGGAAGGCAGATTCCCTTGTTCCAGCGCTATCAAACACCTATCCAAAGCGGCCAGCATCTGCTCCGGTTTTGATGGCAACACTCCGGACAACTCTGAAGCAGCATCCCGGACCATACCGGTTCCCTGCCATATTCCCCAGTTGATCGAAACCGCTGAATGTCCATTCGCGCTCAGGTATTCAGCCAGACCATCCAGCCCGCCATTTGCTGCCCCATAAACCGTTTGCCCGACGTTGCCCACCAGGGAACAGACTGATGAACAAAGCAAAAGATGACACTCTTTATTGGCTCTTTCACCCTCCGATAGTGCCTGGAGACGTGTCAGCATCAGAGCCCCTTCCACCTTGGCCCCGGTGACTGCCTGCCAATCATCCTTTGTCTGATTTTCAAACAGGGCATCCCGCAAAACGCCGGCACCGTGGATAATCAACGACAACGGGTAACCATCACAGGCGGCCAACAGTTGTTCTGGTAGACGGTCATCACTGACATCACCTGTCAGAGCAACCAGTACACAATCGTCTTTTACCTGCTCCTTCCAGCGGGCCAGAAGACATTGATTAGCATCGGATTGACTGTTTCGACTTAACAAAACGATCCGCTGATAGTCCTGTTTGATGGCCCAGGAAACCAGATATTGCCCCATCCCCCCAAAAGCACCGGTAATCACAATGCTTCCTGAACGGGTGGAATGCGAGCGGCTCTGGGACTCAGCAGGGTTATTTATTACCTGTCCGTTCATGGCCTGCAATTGATCGCCCCGCAGACGCAGTACCATAGGGGAGGATGCCGATCCACAGAGTGCGGACCAAAGCAATATCTTCTGGCTATCGATATCCCATGAAGAGCCAAGCTGCAGCAGGCGTATCGGTAGATCCGGCCACTCTTTTTTGAGTGAAGGCAGCAGACCGCCCAAAAGGCCCGATATCAGAGTGTCACTAAGGGTTTCCTCGCTTCCACCCGTTAGCAGAGTGATTGATTGGCAAGCACGTTGGCCACTCTGAAGCCGCTGGCCAATACCTTGAAGCTGCTGAAAATATTCCCAAACCTGCGCCAGAGCAGGTTCTGTTTCCGGCAGGGAGATAAGCAGATGACCGGTTGGCGCCAGGTCTGAGAATGCATCACCCACCTGTTCTATAAGCGATGCCTGTTGTCCTTTTTTCGACAACAGGGGTTTCAGACGGGCACTCAGTGTACCATGTAAGTACCAGATCTCACTGGCCGCCTGGTCTGGTGTGGCTGAGGTATAGGGCTGCCAGCTGATGCTGTAGAGCATGGGGGCGCTATTTGTATCAACACCGGGATCAACATCCGCATCCGGCGATGATAATGACGCGGGAGAGAAATCCTGTGTCTGTAATGGATAAAGCGGCAACCCGGTCAGATTCATCCGTTCATTGCCGTATAAATGCTCAGACTCAAGACCGGCACCAGAAAACACACGTTGAACCAGTGCCTCGCAATTTTCCTGAGCATTGCCGGGGTTTAATTTTTGCAAAAAGGTCTGCCAGCTTTCAGCCATATCCTCTGGGTAGATTGGCTGGTTAGCCACCCGGAGTTCAGGGGGATACTGATCTTCAGGTTGAGAGGAGAGCACCTCCAGAAGGTTAATTAATTCCTCCCGATCACCTGCAAAAAAAAGAGCCTGCCAGGGCATTGTTGATCGTGTGCGTGCCAAGGTGCTCGCAAACTGCACGACAGATAACTCCGTTTCCTGACGACAGAATTCCAATAATCTTCCGGCCCACTCGGCAAGTGCAGCACGACTGAATGCGGAGACCAACACTGGCACCCGCTCTTCCCCCTGAGGAGTTTGCCCCCACCATCTTTCACTCATGATCAGGCTCCTCAAGGATAAGATGGGCATTCGTACCACTGATACCAAACGCACTGACAGCCGCTCGTCGTTTATCTTTGGTGTTAACCGGCCAGGGGATTTGTTCTCGGGGAACAGTCAGATTGAGAGAATGCCAGGGAATCTCGGGGCTAAGTTCCGAACAGTGCAGGGATGCTGGAATACTGCCATGGTTCATGGCGAGTACTGTCTTGATAACACCGGCTACACCCGCTGCAGCCTCACTATGGCCAATATTGCCTTTTGCAGACCCCATCCATAGCAGCTCGGAATCCCGGCGGCCTCGGCCATAAACTTCACCGACTGCGCGGGCTTCAAGAGGATCACCCAGCCGGGTTCCGGTGCCATGGGCCTCCATATAATCAATATCACTGCCCTCAAGGCCAGTACGTTTCAGGGTTTTACGGAGCAGTTGAATCTGCGCCTCACCATTGGGGGCAGTTGGTCCCTGGGAGTGACCATCCTGATTGATAGCACTGGCGCTAATAACTGCCAGTACAGGATCACCGTCTCTGCGTGCATCTTCCAGCCGCTTAAGCACCACCATGCCGCAGCCCTCGGCGGGGACAAAGCCATCCGCATCAGCAGCAAAAGGACGACAGCGGAAACGAGGGGAGAGTACATTCATACGCGCGAGCATCGGATAATGCCCAGGCCGCTCAATCAGACTGACCCCACCGGCAACAGCAAGGGAACAATCATCATTCAGCAACCCCAAACAGGCTTGATGAATAGCAACCAGAGACGAGGAACAACCGGTATTGATTGGCATATTGGGACCCTGTAGCCCCAGGCTATACGACAACCTGCCAACCATTGCGCTGTGTTCACTGTTTATAAGATTGGTCGCGTTTATTGCGCTGTCCGGAAGGTTCAGCATCCGCCCCTGATGACCATTGGCATAGAGCCCGATCCAGACGCCGGTATCACTGCCATAAAGTGTTTCACGCCGCTGTCCCGCCCGTTCGAGGGCATTCCAGGCCGTTTGCATCATCACAAACAGTTGAGGATCCAGCTCGCGGGCTTCAGCGGGGGCGATACCAAAGAAGCCGGCATCAAACAAATAGATGTTTTCAAGGAAGCCACCCTCGATATTACTAAAGCCAGTCCCGGTCATCGTGTTCAGCCGCGACTTCGGTACCGGGCCAACCGCATCGGTTCCTGACTTTAAAAGCTCCCAAAACTCTTCCGGGCTATCAGCCCCACCCGGGTAGCGACATCCCATGCCAATAATGGCAATTCGCCGATCAGGTGCAGTCGATGTGCAAGGTTTGCTGTTTGGTGCGGGATCATCAGCGTTCTCTGTCAGAAAGCTATACAGACGCTCAGGGGTTGGAAAGTCATAAAGCAGACTTATTGGCAGGGGGCGGCCAACACGCTTCATCAGCCGACTGCGAATCTCCACAGCGACTAAAGAGTCCAGACCCATCTCTCGAAAAGATTGTCGGGGGGATAGCTGATGATCCTCCGGCCAGCCAAGGCTCTGGCATAACAGCCGATCAAGCTCGCTGCGGGTCAGCTTATCTTTAGATCGACTGTCGTCTATCCCGGTTTGTCTCGTGTCGGTTTTGATACCATCGGCTGTCACTGAAGAAGCCGCAGGCTCCGGATAAACCATAAGCTGCCCACAGTGACTCTGAGCCATGGTTTGTGCAAGCAAGACCGAGAGGCTGGATGCCTGCATCGGATAGACGCCATCCCGAGCAAAGGCAGCCAGTGCTTCCGGACGGGGAGGATGACGAGCCGCCATCCCAAAATCAGGGATTACGGGCAGATTAAGACTGCAGGCAGGAAGTCCTGAACGTATCCGGAATTCGGCCAAAGTGTCGAGCAGAAGATTGGCTGCGATATAGGCACCCTGCCCCGGGCCTCCCGCAACAGTCACGACCGACGAACACAGCACAAAGAAGTCCAGTGCTCGTCCACATGTCAGTTGATGCAGCTGCCAAGCACCCAGTGCCTTGGCAGACAGGACATCCGCCATCACCTCCCAGCTCAAGCCGGCAAGGGTAATGTCGTGTATAGTACCGGCCGCATGGATAACTCCTTTCAGCCCGTCTCCAGCCTGCAGCCAATCCTTTTTGAACAATTCTGCAAGAGTTTGCGGCTGGCCGATATCACCATGAACACAATGAATCGTTATCCCATCAGCTCGAAGGCTGGCCAGCCTCTTCTCAACACTCTGTGAGGGAGAGTTACGCCCCAGCAGAATTAATGTACGGGCACCGTGTTCTACCAGATACTCCATCCATGCCTGACCAACAGCACCAAAGCCACCGGTTATCAGGTAACTGCCGTTTTTAGTCAGGGTCACAGCCCGGGGGCTTTCAGCAGGAAGAGAATCCATAGTCAGGCGATAACACTCACCCTTGTGCCAGTGCAGGATAAGCATTGGCTCTGAAAGAATCGATTCCGAGAGAATGGTTTCTATAAGCTGTGGCCTCTGCTGAGGAAGTGAACTCTCAGCGGAAAAATCCAGATGACGACAATGGATTTCCGGCATTTCCTGATGAATAGCCCGCAACAGGCCAGCTGTACATGACAATGCAAGAGAAGCCGATAGTGAATCAGGTACGGTTTCATCATCAAAAGGCTGCGCGCCCCGAGTGATCATCCAGAATGAACGAACTTCAACAGCTGTCGAATCCAGATCATGTTCTACTTTCAGCAGCCTTCGGAGAAAGATTAATAGTGGTTCGCATGCAGACCAAACCTGTTCCAGCAGCCCTTCGCCGTCGACAGCGGGGAAATAGAGAATATCTGTGGGCGCCCGTTCCATCAGGCTCTGGGCATTCGCCACACTCTCCAGCTGTAGCCACTCACAGGATTCGCCAGAAGCTGTGAGTTGCCCCGTTATCCCGTTCACATCAGTAGCACTGCTGCAAATACACAACCAATGCCGTGTGTCTTTATCGGCACCCTGCTCTGGATCACCGAGAAGAACAACATCGCTGGCCGACGCCATTAAAAGTTTCTGGAAGGCTCCTGAACCGGGGACAGGTACAACACGCCCCCCATGGAACTCCGCCGCAGACAGCTGCTCAAACCATTGGGATGCGTTAATCAACGGATGCTCTGTTCTCTGAGGGTGGTCAGTAAAACACCACCAGCCATCAAGCAGGCCAAAGATAAGATCAAGCCAGGGCACCGGCTTCAGCATCTCCACGAAAATGAACTGGCCTGAAGGCGCGCACAAAGTACGGATATGCTTCAGGCACTGCTGAATATCCGGTGTCGCATGAAGGACATTAACAGCTATAACAATGTCGTATGGTCCTAGCTGGCTAACCGGACTGCCTGCTGGGTTCTGTGAGATATCAAGGGTCTCAAAAGTAAACCGATGGTTTGGGTTATCCAGTCCTATCAGGCTACTCCTCGCCATGGTGACAAAACGCTGGCCAATATCAGTAAAGGTGTAGTGAACCGGCGTGTCTGCAAGCTCTCTCAGTACCGATTCTGTGGTACTGCCGGTTCCCGCTCCAATTTCAAGAATACGAACCGGGCCGGACAAACCTCGGGCCAATGCAGCAACCTGCTGGGCCACTTGCTGATTGATAAGCCTGGATGTCGCCATATCCCGATAGATGCCCATAACATCCTGACTGTCACCATCAGGAAAAACCAACGACAAAGGATCAACAGTACCGCTTAACACCTGTCCAAGCTGTGGCGCACATCGTTTAAACAGTCGAACGGCGGGATGGCTTTTCTGTTGTTCCGGTATAAGGGTATTAACTGAGGCTGCCTGATGCGGTTCCTGCCATTGCCAGGAATGTCCATCCGCAACCGGCAGGCAGTAGCCGTTGTTACGAAGAATCGTCAACAGCCTTCGGTAGAGACGCCTTCTGGGTATATGAGCAGACAATGGATCCGGGAAAACTTCGGGATCAAATGTGCAACCGGGTGTGGTTTCGACGCCCAGTACGGGGAGCGCTTCCATAATAGCTCGCACACTCAGTTGATTCAGAATCTCCAGCAGCTGGTTTTCCTGATCAATGGGAAACTCGTCCGGTCTATCCGTTGCGGACAGTGGGTATTGTGTCCAGCAGCGGCCTTTAAGCTGAAAGCCTTGCGGGTGTCGGGGCTCAGCTTGTTGTTTGTACGATGGCTGTTTTTGGGGATGACTCTGAAAGCGGAAGGTTGTTTTGTTGTAGGGATAGACAGGCAGTCTGAGAAGAGGTCGCCGGACGTTTGGGTAGACTACTGACCAGTCCAGATCATACCCCTGGGTAAACAGGTCAGCCAATGTCGTGAGGGCCAGACTTGGCGCTACCGGAACATTATCCCGATGCCTTTCCGGCATATCCGACTCTGGAGAGCTTTGCCACAATCCATCCCACTTATCTTCAGTTACCGCTGTCGTTTTATCCGGGGCTGAATCTGAACGGACCAGCGACAGGTACTGCTCCAGCTTCTGATTGATATCCGCCAACGAATCAGCAAGAAATGCCAGCCGCCAGGCAAAACCGTCTCGGGTCAGGGCCAGACTATGGGCCAGTTGTTCAAGGTTGGTCGCTGGATATTCATCAATATACTGCTGCAGGTTTACCGCCTGCATCATCAGCGCCCGCGGTGTTTTCGCAGAGAGAATGATCAGAACCGTTTCCGCAAATGAAGGTTGCTCACTCTGTTTGTTATGTGGCGGTGACTCCACCAAAACGTGGGCATTGGTACCGCTGAAACCAAACGCGCTGACCCCTGCCAGAACCGGCTGATCTGCATCGGGCAGAGACGTGCCTGCCGTGACAACTTTTAAGGAAGGTGGTTTTTCCTCACCGTTATCCGAGTGAGGGAGTAGTGCCGTGCAGCGAGGATTGACCTGCTGAGCATTTAAGCTCGGCGGTACATAACGCTTCTGAAGACAAAGAACCGTTTTGATCAGCCCTGCAATACCGGCCGCCGCCTCGGTATGGCCGATATTACTTTTCACCGAGCCGATCAGCAGACTTTTATCAGGTGAGGCAAACACATCCGCCAGCGCATTGGTTTCAACGGGATCGCCGAGGGGCGTGCCCGTACCATGGGCTTCTATATAAGCCACTTGCTCTGCATTTACCCCGGCGCTCTGCAGGGCGGATTGCAACAACCGGGATTGTGCTCTGCCATTAGGAGCGGTTGGTCCCTGGCTTTGGCCATCATGATTGACAGCGGTTGCACGGATAACGCCATCAACCCTGTCGCCATCCGCCAACGCTTGTGACAACCGCTTGAGTACCACAACCCCACAGCCCTCTGCCCGAACATAACCATCAGCTTTATCGCCAAAACTGTGGCAACGGTCTGTGGGGGACAACGCCTTAAGCTGGCTGAAATAAATACTGCTCTCAGGCCCCAGAATCAGGTTAGCGCCCCCGGCGATCGCTAGATCGGCATGCCCCTGTAACAGGCTTTGGCAGGCCAGATCAACGGCAACCAACGATGAGGAACAGGCTGTATCTATGGCGAGATTGGCGGCATTCAAGCCCAGCCAGTAAGAGAGTCTTGCGGCCATGGCACTGAACGAGGTGCCCAGAAGTGAATACGGGGTAATCGTGTCAGCATCGGCCATCACGGTACTCTGATACTCACTGCCGCAAAAGCCGGCATAAACGGATGTCATGCTGTTGAGCAGCCCGGTACAGGTTTGCCCGGCCCGTTGAAGAGCCTCCCAGGCCACCTCCATAAACAACCGAAGCCTTGGGTCCAGATACGTGGCCTCTTTCGGCAGTACTTCAAAGAACTCATTATCAAAGTCGTATATATGATCGAGAAAACCACCAGCTCGGCAGATCATACGACTCGGTGTTCCTGCTTCGTGGCTATAGAAGGCTTCTGGCTCCCATCCCCGATCAGGAATGCTGGTGATTGCATCAGTACCCTGCTCAAGCAACTGCCAGAACTGCTCCGGGCTGGTTACACCTCCCGGAAAGCGACAACCCATCCCGATAATGGCAATCGCATCTTTCTTACCTTTGATAGCGTCGGGTGAAGGGCTATCACTTGCTCCCCTGTTATCAGACTGGCTGTCCAACGTTTCCATCAGGTGGTCAATCAGAGTCTTGATAGTTGGGTAATCAAATAACAGAGATGCAGGCAGATTAAGCGCCAGCTTGTTGTTGAGATAACGCCTGAATTCCACCCCCAGCAAGGAATCAAGCCCTTGACCTTCCAAAGGGCGCCCCATATCCAGATGGCTGGCACCACCGGGTAAAATGCGCTGCAAGCCGGAGATAATGAGTTGCTGCAGGTGCTCACGGGTTGGCTCTATCGCCTGTTGATTATCCTGATCACCCTTTTCACCACCTTTATCAGAACAGCTAAGTGCCTTAGCCTCTGAACTCACCTCTTCAGGTAAGAGTGGCTTGATCAATGGAAGCGCCGTGACCTTATCCGACTGCAGATCGAGAGAGAGAATGGCGACACTTGTCGACTGTTCCGGTTGGGCTAACACCGGTTCCCATGCGTCCAAGGCCTGATCAGGATCTAACGCCTGCAACCCCTGCTGATGGATGTAGTGCCACTGGGATTCCGTCATATCACTAGCCATTCCAGTACCAGCCCAGTGTCCCCAATAGATAATCTGTACTGGAAGACTCTGTGCCCTGCGCAGGTTAGCAAGACCTTCCAAGCTCGCGTTTGCGGTGACGTAGCTCCCCTGTCCCGGAATGCCAAAGAGCCCGGAGACCGATGAGAACAACACTAGATTCGCGGCAGGCCAATACCTGACCAATCTATGATGCAGATTCCAGGCGCCCCATACCTTTCCGGCCATCACCCGTTCAAATTGTTCCGGATTGGCTTTTATCAGAGCACAATCTTCTATAACGCCGGCCAGATGGTAGACCGCAATCACCCTGCCTTGGGGCCGGATTTCATCACACAGGGCATCCGCGATTTCGGGACTGGAAATATCTCCCTGCCAGAATCGTACTGATGCTTTAGTCGCAGCTTTGCTATCGGATTTTCTGTCTGCATCAGTCTGCCATTGGCCCAGCAGCGATTGTTGTTTCGATGTCAGTGGCTTTCGTCCAACCAGCAGTAATGTGGCTGAGACCTGAGTCCGTAACCAACCGGCGAGATGTATTCCCATGGCCCCGGTTCCCCCGGAGATCACAATTATCTCTTCAGCATGGGGCGAGAGAGCTATTGGCTCGGATGTTGTTTGAATAGATGACCTGGAGCTACCGAGATCATTCTCAAGCACCAGTTTCCCGATATGGTGAGCACCAGCCATAAAGCGCAAAGCCTTTTCGCTATCGGACAGTGGAAACGTCTGAACCGGCAGAGGCTGGAACACCTTTTGTTCAAAGAGACCGTTCAGGTGTTGCAAGGTGGCGGTTATATGATCGGGATTGGCAGCAGCCACAGACATAAGATCGAAGTGGTGATAGCTGATTTCCGGATAGTGTTCAGCCAGCCATTCTGCAGATCGGATGTCAACCTTGCCCAACTCAATAAAGGTGCCCTGGGCAGTGAGCAGGTCGAGGCTGCGATCAAGGATATCGCCAGTCAGGCTGTTGAGAATCAGGTCAACTCCAGACTCGCCATTATCTGGAAACAACTCCCGAATACCCTGATAAAAACCGGTATCTCGTGAGCTGAACAGATGCTCGACTCCCATTTCCCGCAAAGCATCCCACTTCCTGGCACTGGCTGTTGCGATCACGCGCGCGCCACGGAAACGGGCGATTTGCACTGCGGCCATCCCGACACCACCGGCAGCACAGTGTATTAACACCGTCTCCCCAGCCTGAAGATTGCCGAGTGTCACCAGTGCATGCCAGGCCGTTAACCAGACAACCGGAATGCCGGCCGCCTGGGAATAATCAAGCCATTCCCCTTTCCGGCACAGGTATTGCTCGTTCGTGGTCGTGTACTGAGAGAAGCCACCGGGAGCCAGACCGTAAACGGCATCACCGGACTTCAGGCGCTGACAGCCCTCTCCAACCCGGGAAACTGTACCCGAGACTTCCAGACCCGGCTCTCCCGCCTCACCGGGATAGAGCCCCAGAATATTCATGACATCACGAAAGTTCAGCCCGGCACAGCGGACAGCAATTTCCACCTCGCCAGCTTCCGGAGATTGGCGAGGTGAGGAGGTAATGCCAAAGCCGCCCAGCTGCCCCGGCTGCTGAATGATGAGCTTCCGCTGTTGCGTTTCGAGGCCAAATTCGGGTGAGGCCGAGCGCAACCGCAAACCGTGGAAACCGTTCTCTTTCCAGATAACAACCGACTCGGCAGGCCTATCCTTCAGACACGCCTCTATAGCCCCTTGATTATGTGCAACCGTGATGCAGTAAAAGCTCTGCTCGGAGTGCTCAGCCACAAAGACCCGGGACAGCCCCTGCAGGGCAGCCACCATCAACCTTGAGGCTTCGTTATCGTCTTCTGTCAGTAACCAGACTAAAGGCTGGGAGGGTTCTTGCCGCTTGATGGCCATCTGCAGCATTGCCAGAGCTTTGTCGATGGCCGCCATAACCTGCTGACGGGCGGTGTCGCGAGTGCCGGACAGCGTCCAGATAACCAGATGATCATTCTCTTCTGAAATGGACAAATCCATTTCACTCGGCCAAGGCCCGGCCTCACCGCAAAGCTCCCAGCTCAGGTTATAAAGCGACGGTGGATGACTATCGAAAGACACACCAAGAGGCTTCCAGCCCAGTTCGGGAACAGCATCAGAGGCTGTTACAACAGGGGGGGAATAAGGTCGAACAATAGCCTGAGACTGGCCTTCTTCAATAGAAGCCCTTTGAATAATGGCATGGGCATTGGTACCACTGAAGCCAAAGGAACTGACGCAGGCCCAGCGAGAGGCAGGGCCGGGCTGGTTCTCACTGACAACCTTGAGAGACAGCTCCTCCCACGGAATAGCGGACGACAGCGGTTGACTGTTCAGGTTAGCGGGCAGTTCGCCATGCTCAAGGGCCAGCACGACCTTGATTAAACCGGCGACACCCGCTGCGGATTCCGTGTGACCGATATTGCTTTTCACCGCCCCCAGCAACAATGGACGGTCTGCATCTCGGCCTTGACCATACACGGCATTCAATGCTTCTACTTCTACCGGGTCTCCTAAAGCGGTTCCCGTTCCATGAGCCTCGGCATAGCCGATATCCCCTGCCCCGCAGCCAGCCTGTTGCAAAGCCGAGTGGATAACCGCTTGTTGTGCCAGTCCGTTCGGTGCAGTCATCCCCTGACTGTAGCCATCATGGTTCACCGCACTGCCTGCAATAAACCCTCTGGGTGCCTGTGTGTGTAGCGCCGTTTCTACTCCAGCGTTATTGCACCGGGTCAGTATGACAATACCGCTCCCCTCGGCACGGACATAACCATCGGCCTCGGTAGAAAATGTACGACACCGGGATGTTGGTGATAGCACTCCTAGTTTTTGGTAATAAAAGGTTGTTGCAGGGTCCAGCAGCAGATTAACGCCACCGGCAATTGCCAGATCACACTCGCCAGCTCTCAGGCTCTGGCAGGCTTTATGGATGGCAACCAATGAGGAGGAACAGGCAGTATCAATCGCCAGATTCGGCCCGTGCAGATCCAGCCAGTACGACAATCGGCCGACCATCGCACTGTGTGCAGTAAAAAGCAGGGTGTTGGCGGTTATATCCCCCTGCATACGACGGGACAGATGCTCGTTGCTGCTGATGCCGATAAACACACCGGTCCGGCTACCCCGTAACTGGTCACGCGTAAGCCCTGCATCAGTCAGCGCCTGCTGTACCACTTGAAACAGCACCGCCATTTGTGGATCCATCTCTTCAAGGGCGGATTCCGGTATACCAAATGCGGCTGCGTCAAAATGGCTGATATCATCGAGCAGCCCGGCACCTTGAGGCAGCTCCCGGTTGAATGATGCTGCCCAGCGCTGATTGGTTAAGGGCTCGATACCATCCTTTCCGGAGATCAGCAGCTCCCAGAATTGTTCTGGGTTATTAATACTTCCGGGAAAACGACAACCGATGCCTACAATGGCAATCCGCTCATCCTTTACCTGTTGATTCGTCTCTTTAGTTGATGGTGATACACCTGTTTTCTGCAGGTAACCAATCACAGCTGCGGGGGTTTGGTAATTAAACAACAGTGTTTTAGGAAGAGTCCCGGCACAGAGGGATTCCAGCTTCTGATGTAACACCTGGGTCAGTATGGATGATAAGCCCTGATCCCTAAGTGCTATGTCGGGTTTCAAGTCATTGCGATCAATACCAAGAACGGAGGCACAAATCGTGAGTACGTTCGCGGAGATTTCATCGTGGGACAGGAGTATTGGTGCCTGCCATTGTTGTTCGGAAGGACGCCTCTGCAGTGATGGTGTGGGAAATGCCCGAGTCTGAAACGGATACCCCGGCAGAGACACAATGCGCCCCGAATCCAAAGCCAGCGTCCAGTCTACAGAATGACCATCCCGCCAATTGGCAGCCAGCGCTTGCAGAGAGTTTGATCGTTGGTCTTTTACCGCCGGCACATCATGCGGTGGATGCAGCAACTGCGGATTTTGATAGCGGGAAAGCTGCTCAAGCAACTCCTCCCGATTGCGCCCCGTAATTAATACACGGCAGTCAAATGACTCTCGACCTACGGCCAGAGTGTACATGACATCCTGCAGAGAGATGGTTGGGTTTTGAAGCAGCCAATGTTGGATATTATCCAGCTGCTGCTTCAAAGCCTCTGGGGTTTTGGCTGAGACAGGAAGAAGAATTTCGTTATCGTCTTTATCCTGGGCAGGCGCCTGAGAAGGAACCACGGTATCAGATTCAGACTGTGCCGCCTCAACAATGACATGAACATTGGTACCACTGATACCAAAGGCGCTGACACCCGCCAGTTTGTTTCCCGCACCCCAGACTATTGGCGTTTGTGAGAGCTGTAGCCCCGGATAATCACCACCCGCTAACAGGGAATGTGATGCGTCCAGTGCAGATGCAGGTCTCTCATGGCTCTTTAAGACAGCAAGAGCATGCACCAGGCCTGCCAAACCGGCTACGGCTTCCGTATGACCGATCTGCGCTTTCACCGCTCCCAGAGGTAATGCATGTCCCCTTGCAGCTTCGCTATGACTGAACACCTGTTGCAGCGCCGCGAGTTCAATCGGATCCCCAACTGGGGTGCCGGAACCATGGGTTTCAAGATAACCAATATCCTCCGGCAGACAGCCCGCATCCGTCAGTGCCTGCTGAATAACGGCTTGTTGTGCCGCCTGATCGGGAGACGTGGGAATTTTTGTACGACCATCATGGTTGGTGGCCAAGCCGCGTATGATCCCGTTTATGGGCCGTTTTTCTGCCAGTGCCCGCTCCAGAGGCATTAGCACTAATGCAATGCATCCTTCTGCGCGTACATAACCATCGGCTTGAGTAGAAAAACTGGCACAGCGGCCTTTAGGAGACAACATTCCGGCCAGCCCAAGACGACAGGTGTACAATGGATCAAGATTGAGCTGTACGCTACCAACCAAGGCCTGATCGCACTCTCCGGCCTGCAGTGACCGACAGGCCAACGCCAGCGCACTTAGACCTGATGAACTGGCAGTATCAACAACACAGGCCATACCACTGAGATTGAGCGCATGGGCTATACGCCCTGCCAACATCGCCCGGTTATCCCCCGTAACCGGTTTGGCATCCGGGTTCAGAAATGGTTGTTGTTCCTTTGATCCGGCTAAACAGCAAGAAAAATCATCCTGACTGGCACCGACAAAGACACCGGTTTTGCAGTCCGTAAGAGCAGTATTAGTTAGTCCACTCTGCTCAAGAGCATGGTAGGCCGTCTGCAGCATAAGCCTTTGCCGAGGATCCATCCCCGTGGCTTCTGCATCTGATAGCTGGAAAAAGCCAGCATCAAAGTGATCATAATTTTCCAGCCAGCCAGCACGTTTCCCGTATTGGCTCCAGAGTTGAAACATGTCCTTATCAGACAAGTGGTCTGGTATACGATTCGGCGGGCAATCGCGAATACAGCGATCAACACTATAAATATTTGAATTAGATAAACAGTTCCATTTGGATCTATTATTTAAAGCCTGATCAGACCGGTCTTCATCTCCGGGCAAGAGAGCCGCTATTCCACCAATGGCGTACTGCACACATTCCCCTCAAAGCTCGCCAATAACCATTGCTTGGAGAAAAGTAGTCGTACACGTCTGATATCTTCAAGTCGATCAAGGACAGGTTTTAGAAGTCAGCTTAAATTTGCCGCTACCAAACTGTAACAAACAGTCTATTCTTGTCTTCTATTTTTCAACATGAGTGAACAGCATATTGCCTTAATGCACCGTAGTACCTAATCACTGGGTTATTTAATTATAACGTTGAGAAAATTTGTTATATCTCCTCTAACGGCTGGATATGTAATTTGTATTCTATTATCCAGACTACCGAGCTAAACAGAAAGAGATCTTCATTATGTTTGCACGAAAGTATATAAACACTTTTTGTGGTGGAACTGTTATGGCTGCCCTAATGGCCATCGGATCTTCACAGATACAGGCAGATGAAAGAAATTCTTATGACCAGCTAAAAGATTGCTACTTCGGACCCGCGTCCTGCAAAGTTACGTTCAACTTCCAACAGTGCAAGCCAATGGTGCCCGTCACTGACGCTGTCACAAAATCTGCAGAGAGAATATTGGAAGCTAATCTTACCAATTGGCAGCCATATCACTTAATGGGTGAGGATAAGATAAATCATGACATCATTCTCACTAACCACTTCCGTTATTTTATAAACTTTGATGCAGATCCGGTATGGGCGACTGAATCGATAGTAGCCTCAGAAACAGGTGACATTTATATTGTGTTCCATACTGACAGCACGAAATATCTCTTATCAAAATGCACACCTAATGCGTTTAGCATCTACCAACAAGAATGAATTTAACACTGTGAAATAACAGGGTCATCAAGGCAGCCCCTATCATCCCTGATCGGAACTTCACTTCCAAAAATTTAAAATTAGAACAGTGAAGATTCCGATCCTTCTAGTTACAAATAGGATTAACTCATCTAAAACAGAATTAAAAAATAAAAATCAAGAATGACTCAACAAGGTATCAACAATCATCTTAATAATTTCCCCTCTGTTCATTTCCAGAAAGAAATGATTCCCTTGATACTGATAATGGCTATGATTTAGCGTCGTGTAAAGCGACCATTTTCTTATGAAGTCCTGGATTGCCACATCATCACAATCCCCGGCAAGCGTAGTAATAGGTACTGAAACCGTGTTGGCGTAATGTCCACTCCAGGACTCCACCATGGCATAGTCTGTTTTCAAAATCGGCAACAACATTTGCAACAGTGCAGTTTCTGACTGCAACACTTTAGGAATGCTACCTAGCCGGGTTAACAGCGCAATGATCTGATCATCGTCTTTGTCAGACAGAAACAGTTTGCGCTGATAATGAGGAGGCTCACAACCTGACAAAAAAATATGGACTGGCACCGGGAACTGAAATGACGGTGCGGAACGAACAATTTCATAACTGAGCATGGCGCCCATACTGTGCCCGAACAGACTATATGACTCCCCTTCCTGCAAGCGCTGACTCATCTGGTGAACCAGATCCGCAACCATGTCCTCTATAGTCGTAAGTAATGGTTCGTGAAAACGACTCCCACGCCCCGGCAGAGATAAGGGAACAAAAACCATATCTTCTTTTCCAGAATCCCAATCCCTATAGATGGTCTCGCTCCCGCCGGCATAGGGAAGGAAAAAAATGATCATGGTGATGAACGTCCACAATGAGTGAAATGAGACTCAAGTTAGTGGAATTTTCTTCAAAAGCCATGCCTCCATACAACCATGGTCTACGATCTTTGATCAGACCGGTTTAATACCAAGATGCAGACTCAAGACAAGCTCAAGGTTGGATCATGACCAATAAGGAAAAGCAGACAAAAGAGCACTTCTGCCCAGACTTTCGTTCTGATTCATTCCTGCAGAACAGCAAGAAAGTATTCAAAGCCATGCATGATTCCGGCTGTCCGTTTGCCTTTTCTGAAAAAGACCAGTACTACGCTGTTGCTTCCTACGATGAGGCACGGGAAATACTTGGTGACCATGACCGCTGGGAGAACAAATATGGCGCCGGTCTAAGCTATTCACACCCCAATTGCGATGTACTTCTTGGTACAGATCCACCGTTGCATACAACCCAGGTTAATATTCTTGCCAAGGCTTTTAACCAGAAAAAATATCACGAGATACAGCCTGCGCTGGAGACGTATATACAGAGCCAGTTGCAATCCTGGTACAGCGATGGTCAGGTCGATATTCAGCGTCAATTGTTCAAGGTCTTGCCGGCATATGCACTCTGTACATTGCTGGGCCTGGGCGCCATTACCAATATTGAGAAGGAGTGGCCTGAACACTTCGCCGAAGCAGCTATCGCCATTGCCGAAGAGCTTTATCAGCCACAGGATACGAAAGCCGAGAAAATTACCACCCGCGCAGCCCGTCCTGAGTCGGCTGAAAGCGTGATGAAATCTGTCGCCCTTATGAGAGAATTTATCGGGTATTGCAAAGATGGGATGAGATCCGGAGCTCTGGATGAAAGCAGCAATCCGGTCTGCTGTTTATTAACAACCTGTGACAGCGATGGGTTCCTCCTTTCTGAAGAGGACATCTTTGGTGTGCTTAACTTCCTGCTCCTGGCTGCGGGTACATCAACCACGATACTGCTTGGAAATATCACCTACAGGTTGCTTAGCAATCCTGAACAGTTTGAGTTGATAAAGAATGATCGACGTTTGGTAGAACATGCCATAGAAGAAACACTCCGCATAGACTCCCCGATCAACGGCCTGTTCCGGACAAACCGCGAAGAAGAAACCCTGGGGCCTTACACCGTTAAAAAAGACAGCAAAATTTTAATGCTTTTTTCCGGAGCGAATCTTGACCCTAAAACTTTTGATGCCCCTGATACCTTCAATATCCTGAGGGAGCTTTCCGATATCAAGAAGCATCTCTCGTTCGGCTACGGTATACACTACTGTCGCGGGGCGGAGCTTTCCAAAATACAGGCACGATGTGTGGTCAACATGTTAATCGATAACTTCATTGACCTGAAGCTAATCGGGGAACCAATCATTCAAACCAGAGCACCTGCCCTCAATGGTTTTGAATCGTTAACTATTGGCTGGGTCGTTTAGATAATGATGTCGTAAGAAAGACATCGACAAGAAAACAATAGAAATCATTTATCATTATGACTGTTTTTATTGGTCTGCGAGAGAATCATCGCCTTGAATAAATGAAAGCCGAGCACTTTATATAAAAGCACCATTCTCTTGGCCATATAGCCCGTATAATATGTGCGCCTTGGCTTAGGATCATTGATAATTTTCTCGATCATTTTCGCCATGACCATGGTGGAACAGGCCTTGTTATTTTTACATTGAGAAAAAGCTTTATCCGTCTGCGCTATCACAAACTCATACAGCGCCTTGTAGGATGAACTTTGCGTTCTCTGTACAACATCCCCCCTCGCGCTATGCCAGATATCCGTATCAAAAAAACCTGAAACAACAGTACTCACATTAATATTGTATTGTGAAACCTCCATCGAAAGGCTGTTGGACCAAGCTTCCAAAGCATGTTTTGTCGCTTCATACCAGGCTGAGAGTGGACAAGAGATTACACCTGACACAGAGCTGGTACTTATGATCAGCCCCGATCTGTTTTTGCGCATATGCGGTAAGACTTCCTGGGAAAGACGAGACAATCCAAATAAATTTGTCTCAAATAGACGCCGCGCATCATCAAGGCTGACATCTTCAATCGCACCGTAAAGACCAAACCCAGCATTATTCCAGAGAACATCAATTCGCCCTTCACAATCCATGATTCGGGACACAATTGATTGGATATTTTCCTCATCAGTGATATCAAGAAAGAGCGCTTCACCACCTTTTCTCTGTATCTCCTGCATATCGTTCACGCGTCTTGCAGCGCCATAAACTCTATACCCTTTACCACATAAATATTCCGCAGTGGTTCTTCCTATTCCTGATGATGCTCCAGTTATCAGAACTACTTTTTTGTCACTCATTAGGAGTACATCCCGACCAGAAAGAATAGCGAAAGTTTAGCCGGATAATACGTTCAGACCTCGCTCATTTTCTCTGTGAGAATGCAGTACATAGTCTATATTCACCACCGAATTCATCCTCAGCAGATCAAGCTATGGCGACCCCACAGGAAGTTCTAATAATACTGGCAAAGACAGGCCTTCCTGACGTTGATGAAAACAGTGATCTGGCAAACGACTCCCGGTTCGACTCCGTTAAGTTGATAACCTTCATACTTCTTATTGAAGAAGCTTTTGGTATAAGACTGGACTTGAAAGGCTTTGAAAAAAAACAGTTTCGCAATGTTATTGCTATAGCAGAGGCTATCAATCAACAGTCATAGGCTCTAACACCTTCCATTCATAGCTAACTGGATAGTCAAATGTACTACTCATGGGAAAAACGTGAGTTCTGCGATCAGGATAAAGATGGTGACAGAACCTTTCTAAGTATCGAAGGGAGGGATATTGACTGGCGTGCATTCCAGATTGCTGTCACTAAAAAAAAAATATCTTAGAGACAATGGCGAAAGGCTATTGCTGCGTCCTTATTGGGGGTAGAACACTGTCATCACTGGAATGGATGATGGCCTGCTTTTCTGCCAAGCAGCCGTTCACGCCTCTCAATGCCGATACTGGTCAAGCAAGAAAGGAACAGATGCTTGACTCTATAAAAAGTTATTACCTAATTAATTGCCAGACTGATGAAATATCATCTTACGGTGTCGATCAAAATTCACCTGGTCAATTCCAGGATATCGCATATATCATTTTCACTTCGGGTACCACAGGTACACCTAAAGGTGTGGTTATCAGCAATAAAGCCATTAACAACATGATAAAATGGATGCTGTCATGGCCTTTCTACTCGCCAGAAACATCAGCTCTCAGCTTTTTCCCATTCAACTTCGATCCAACGATATTTATTCTTGCCAGCATGTCGGGGTGGGGGGGCAGGCTGACACTGTTAGATAACGAACACCTCTCTCATCCCAGTGAAATTATCAATACGATACGTAGCAACAAAATATCTTTCTGGTTTTCAACGCCAACGCTGTTGCTGAAGTTTCTTCTTATGCATGATTTTCACTGCAAGAGTTTACCTAGCCTGAGCTTTTTCTTCTTAACAGGGGAAGGATTACCAAAGGCTTGCTTAAGATATCTGGCAGAAAAGTTTCCCGCTGCCAAAATCCATAATGCCTACGGCCCAACAGAAGCGGTTATTGGTGTATCAACCTCAGAAATTTCCATTAATGATATCAATGACGAAGGCTATGTACCTGCTGGTCGCCCTCGTGAAGATATCGAGATTTTTATTGATAACCCTGTGGGCGATAAAGAAGGTGAAATCATCATTCGTAGTGATTACCTGGCATCGGGATATCTCAAAGATGGCCTGGTCACCTCTCTGGGCACAAAGCACAATGAATATCCAACCGGAGACCTTGGCTTTGTCAGTGAAGGTCGTCTTTACATAACCGGTCGGGTTAACCGCCAATTTAAATATTCAGGAATGCGTATTGATCCCCTTGAGATTGAACTTGCGATTTCAGACGTTTCAGGGGTTCTATTTGCAAAGCTTTCACCTAAGAAGGTTATGGATATAGTCGCCTCAATACATGCAGACATTGTACTTGAAGAGCATTGTGTAAAAGAGGACATGCAGCAGGCTATCCTCCATAAGCTGCAAGAGAACTTTCCGAAAGAGATGATCCCCTCCAGTTTCACCTTCACTTATTCATCTCAAGTGAAGCTTACCAAAAACAATAAGTTTTCCCCTCAGGACAATGAGCCATGATCAAAAGAAAACACCACATCATGGCCTCTATTATTTACCTGTTATGGGAAAAGAAAATCATACCGGTTATGTCTCGCATGTTTCCTGCCAAAAATAGTGATGAACTAAAAAGCTCTCTTAAGAACTCAATGGCAAGTTCTATCGTTGACATTCAAAACATGGGTGAAACCCACCCTGATGATATAACTCTGCTTGGTAACCCAGCATTACTAAAAAATGGTGCCATTATTGCCGGAATCCACATAGGTGATGACTCAAAGATACAAATCAAACTCAACAGCCTTGGTATTACCAATATGGCTATCGAAGGTAACGGTGGGTTTATTTATAGAAGTCTTGAAAAAAAGATGACACGTAAAGGGTTACGCTTTATTCGAGGTGACAACAATGCTCTTCACAAAGCCTCAGAAGCGCTTAGAAACGATGCTGTTATCTATATCTCTGCCGATATCAGGACTCAGCAGACCACAACAGCAAAGCTATTGAATACCGAGTTTTATGTTTCTGACTTTCCTTTTTACCTTGCAGAACTTGAGAATAAGCCACTTTACCTCTCATACATAATTAATAATGATATTCACCTCGAGCCTATCGAAGCTCTCCCAACCGATGATGTGTCCTCTCTGAAAAAAATACAAAGCTTAAAAGCAGCCTACTATAAAAGAGCCAGTGAAGTTATTGCTCAGTATCCTGAAGAATGGTGCTGGATGCTGATTGGTCTCAATCTGATCAAACCGGTTCAATAATTGTTATTCAGATAAGGTTATCAGCCATCAGCACATCAAAATGGTTATGATTACCTACGATTCTAAACCGTGCTTGATAACCATTACACCGCAGCAGCTCTGCGTAATAAAAACTTTGCCGAATAAACTCCGTTGTATCATGCTCAGAAACAACAATTTCATAAGTGATATTCTTTGGCGGAAGATGGTAGATGGGCGATAGAGGCTCGATATCATCACGCAACAATCCTAAAGCACCGTTGACCGGCGTTTGCAGAATGGGCCTCAAATCATAAATGCCACTAATCAATATAGCCTTATCAATTCTCACTCCTGCCGACTGAAAACGCTTACCTGACCTTGTTAACATCATCGCCACCAAATGCGCACCGGCACTATGGCCTATTAGCCTTATATTGGCTGTGAAGAAACCATAGGTTGCTGATTCTTGTGCCAACCAGAACAGTGCCTTCTCACACTCACCAATCATTTCATCAATCGATCCTTCTGGTGCCAGCGTGTAGTGCAGTGCCGCAAAGCCGTATCCCGAGGCGATACAGTTTTCTGCCATCATGGCTGCGGTCTTGTGGTCGGTCTCCTGCCAATAGCCACCATGAATAAACACTACCAGCGGTGAGCCCCTTTGTACTGGCGGAAACAGATCAAGAATATTGTCGCGTTTATCGCCGTACGACAGGTTTTCATAAACCTTTAAGGTATTTCTTGCCCGCTGACTTAATTGCCGGTAGCGAGAAAGATAATACTCAACGCTTTCAGGACATTGCGAACTTGGGGAGTACTCTCTTATCAACTCTTCCCGACTGAGGTGGCTTATCACAGGCTTTGAAACAGTCGGAAACGAAGTTGATAAAGATCAGGGAAGAGCTGTTTCTCCATAATTTTTTTAAGATAAGGAACTCCACTTGTCCCCCCCGATCCCGGCTGCATACCAATAACACGTTCGACAGTAACGGCATGTCGATGTCGCCACTGTTGTAAAAGACAGTCTATCTCGATCAGTTTCTCTCCTAGGATAAAAAGATCCTGATACCGGTCAGAGTTTCTGTATATAGTCAGCCAAATATCCACAACAGCAGAATGTCCGCTATATCCCTGAGAGTAATCTCGCTCAAGAAGCTCCGCAGGTAGCAAGAATCCCCTTTTGTTTAGATAAAGAAGAACATGGTCATATAAAGAGGGTCTTTCCAACTCCGCAGTTAATAGCGTATACCCTTGTAGCATCTCCTCGTAACGCCTCAAGCAAGATAGATCCCTATCTCCCAGTGCGTATTCAATCAGTCGGTATCCATAACTCTGTAATCCGGATGAATTTCCAAACGCAGACCGAAACGCAAGAAAGTCGGTTGGCGTTAATGTTTGCATACACTCCCACACCGAGATCAATGACCGCAGAATTGCGTGAATCCGTTCTATTTGAGTCACGGCAGGTAAACATCGAGATTGCTCCAGCAGCTCACAGGTTTCCCGAATTTCATGGTGTAACAGCTTGAACCACAGCTCACTGATCTGATGAATCATGATAAACATCATCTCACCGGCAGCAGCCGGTTGCTGGAATGTCTCCTGGAGATTCAGCAGAACATCCAGTTTCAGAAAATCAGCGTAATTTTTCTGTTTTTTATCACCGTCTCTTTCGGCACTCATTTCCACGTCCCATGGTTGTCTTAAATCTTATCGACATTGGCGAGGCGAAAACATTTGGGGCCAGCCAGAAAGACCATAGTCGGTAGAATGACCAGCACAAGCACCGTGCTTACAGATAACCCGACTATCAACGTCCCGCACAGCCCCAGCCATCGGGCGTCCACCATGCATAAAGGTAACAACCCAAGAATCGTGGTCAGACTGGTACTTAATACCGGCCCCAGACGTTTGACACCGCCATTGACCACCGCATCAATAAAGTCCCGGTCCTTGAGCTGCCGCTTTTTTACAAGCTGATGCTTTATCGCCGCAATCACCACAATTCCGTCATTCACTACAATACCGGCCATCACGATCATGCCTATCATCGAGTAGAATGAAATCGGGATGTTAACCAGAACAAAAATAACCGCTGTTGCGGCCATGGCCAGAGGAATCATGGTGATAACAAAAAGAGGGAGGAGATAGCTATCCAAAGCCAGTACCAAAACCAGATAGATAAGCGCCAAAGCCAGCATCAATGCCATCATGGCATCACTATGGTTTTCATCGATAGCCTCATTATCGCCCTTGAGAACAAGACTGTAGCCTTCCGGCAATCTTTCCCTGATGGACTGAATCAAAGCCTCCACCTGGCTTAATAACAACCCGGTGTCATCGGTTTCAATATTGGCAGTGATCAGAAGACTCCGCTGCCCGTTGAAATGGGTCAAAGCCTGATACCTTTGCCCGGGTTCCCTGACGGTCAGATCCACCAGCAACCGCTTTTCCCCACCACCGCCAGTCACCCGTGGCAGGGCATTCAGGTCATGGTGATCAGAGGAGAGCAGTACGTCGCTGTCGCCTCGGCCCTCAGCAAGCGTCCCAAGTGGAAGAGGATCCCCAAACGTGAGAGCCATCTCCTCTGCCAGGTCACCAGAAGTGATACCGTATCGAGCCATGGCATCACCATCCGGCGCATAACGCCAATCACTTAATCCACCACCCTGGGAGTTCAGGATGTCATAAACCCCGGGGATACCTCTTAACTGTTTTTGCAGATTGATACCAATAGTCGAAAGTACATTCAGATCCTGCCCAGTCACGACAATCTGTACTGCTGGCACCAGCAGGGAGCGTCCTCCCTTATGGAAAAATCGGATCTCAGTACCAGGCCATGACTTCATTAGCTGTATCAGGGAACTACGCAAGTCAGAAACGATAAAACCTGAATTCCTATCTCTTAAATCCCGGGGCTTTAACTGCAGGCTAACGCCAAACTGGCTGTCGTTATCACGTTCAGCAATCAGGGATGTATAGTCCATACGACTCATTGGTGGCTGTGAGGACGGGAACAGTTGGTAACGCTGAATTTCGTGCTGACCATCCAGAAAGATCTCAACCTCCCGGGCGACTGTGTCCATAGTTTTGCGATCAAGAGGCTCGGGGAGAATAATTTTAATATCAATAAACGGATCATCGACCGGAGGCGCAGTCTGCTCCGGCAAGAGTGCTGCAGCCGTGAGACCGGTCACGATAGCAATAGCCGTTATCACACAATACCGCCGTGCCTTTTTTTGGCTGGCTATTGGGCCTGTACGCAAATAGTGGCCCAGCCAGGATTTCCCCCTCTCAAGATAAGGGGCCGCCCACGGTGTTGCTGCAAGCTTTTGGGAACCAGTGTGAGAATCAAAAATATAGCGGGACAGAGGCAGAATAATCAGAAACGCGACCAGATAACTGACAATAATAATGGCCGACAGAGTATGGGGTATCGCTCTTAAAAAGCGTCCTTCAACACCATTCAAAAAAAACAGGGGAACCAGTGCCAGCAACGTCGTCATTTGACCGGCCAACGAGGGAAAAAAATAGCTTTGCAGGGTAAAGCTAGCAGCTTGATTAAAAGTCAGCCCCTGTTGATGCAACGCATCGAACAGACCTTCCAGAATCAGGATAAAAATATCCGCGATCAACCCCATGGAAACAATCAGCCCGACAATGGTGATGATATTGATCGACGATCCCGTGATATAGAGCACGCCAATGGCTCCGACCATGGAAATTATCACACCGACTCCCGCCAGAATGGCCGAACGCCACGACATCATCAGCAACAGAACCACCATCAGAATAATCAGCGTCTGGGCAAATGCCTGCAACAGCATGTTGAACTCATACCCAACATGCTCACTGGTATCATCAATAAACTGTAACTGGAGCCCACTCAATGAGGTTTGATGCTGAAGTTGAACGACACCGGCCCGAAGTGCCTCCCGAACATGACTGGACGATGTCTGTATATCACTCCCTGCCACCCAGGAGACCGTCAGCATTACGCAGGGAATGGAACGCTCCCCAGGGTTACTGCAACGCATCAACCCTGAACGGGTATTCGGTTGATGCACGACACGGGAAATATCCGCCAAACGGATAACCCGCATGCCACCCTCCTCCTCGATAGTGGCAATCGGTATATCAGGCAGCTGACGGCTATCTACAAAGTATCCGGTATAAAACCCGGAAGCATCGAGCGGCTCGCCTGATGCCAATGAACGGGCCTGCCCGGATGACCAGATGCCATAACGGGAAGCATCCCGCAATACGGCCGCCAGGGTTTGTATGCCTATATTCAGGGCTGCCAGAGCCGCATAGTCCGGTTTTATCACAACCTCATGGGGAGTCCGGCCATAAATCTGCACTTTCCCGACTTCGGGCAATACGCTTAATTGATCTTTTAATGTGTCCGCCGCACGGGTCAGATCCTGTATACTGACGCCGCTGAGCAGCACCTTCATTTGTGGAAGATTGGCAATGGAGGCCTGCACAATCAGGGAGCGCTCTACATTGAGGTGCGGCGGGATCCTGGCTTCTGCTTCCCGAACCTGCTCCCGGATCTGGGCCATCATATCCGGCATATTGCCGTCCAGATCCAGGTCAAGATAGATAACGGCATGATGATCACCGGCACCACTTTTGATGGATCGGATAAATGACAACGATTGCAGGTTTTCTTCTATGCGACGAACGACTTCACGCTCGACCTGCTCCACACGGGCACCCGGCCATTTTACGTAGATCACCGCAACGGGAAGCTCAACCTGGGGATATTGTTCAACACTGATATGACTGGCTGATGTCCATCCAAAGACGAGCATAAACAGCAAGAGCAGCCATCCTAACCGGGTAGAGAGAAAAAACTTCTCACCAGGAAAAGGACTGATGGATGGCATATCAGGCACCGCCCTCAGTAACAGCGCCAGAGTCAGTGTCTGCATCAACCTCATCACTGACGAGAACGCCATCAAGATCTATTCCATGAGGCTCCCGGACAATCACATCACCGGCTTGCACACCTTCAAGAATATTGACCATCGAGCCATCGGTGGCCCCAGGCACAACAACTGTCCGGTAAGCGTGCCCATCCTGAATGCGGTAGAGATATGCTTCCTTACCCGTCAACACCAGAGCGCTTTTCGGAACAGCCAGAACACCCTCTTCACACGACTGAAAAATAGTCACTTTCATGTCCTGCCCATCAACCCACGCTTTTTGTAGATCGGGTTGTAGTTCGGATGGTTGTCCACCCAGTTTCAATGTGACCAGTCGCGTCTGGGTCTGCTGACGAATTCTGGGGGAAATACTGCTGATCTCAGCCGGAAGACAGCGGTTCTCCCGATCACAAACACTTGCCGTCAGACCAACACTGAGTCGAGCAACATCACGATTAAGAAGGGTCAGGTTCACGGTATCCTGCTCGTCCGAAACAAGAACGACAGCCGTTGTACTTCCAGGGATTGAAGCCTCCAGCACCATTCCGTGCTCTCTGATATTGAATTCCGCAATAACGCCATCAAACGGTGCCCGGAGTACAGATTGTTCCAGCGCCAGTTCCAACAAGGCCAATTCAGCCTCAAGGTCACGCTGCCGACTTTTCAGTGCTTCCTGTTCCAGACCTCGGGCCTGACGTTCCAGTTGGGTAATATCCAGGGCGTGTGTCGCCTGATCACGCTCCGACTGGGCCACGGATTTTTGCTGGGCCAGTGCTTCGATACGTTTTAACTCCCGCGCCTTCTGACTCACCTCCCGGTCAGCCAGGCTGGCAGATATCTGTAGCTGTTGCCTCTGTATCTCCAAACTGTCCAGCCGGGCGCGGATGCGCTCACTTTCCAGTTGCAACTGTTTTGTATCAAGCTGGCCAAGGGGCTGCCCCAGGGGAAACTCCGTACCGGGACCCAGGACGCGTGCGCCAACCGCCAGTTTTTGGTTCCGGGTATCCTTGCCCAGCGCTGAGACTTTCCCACTCTGTTCAAAGAACAGTTCTACGTGCCTTGTCGCTTTGAGCTGACCATAACCCTGAATGGTTTCGCAAATGGAAACGCGAGAGGCAACATCCGTGGCAAGGCGCATGGGAATCGCCTGCCCTGCCGGTGAATTTTGCAGATCATCTTTCTGCCAGAAGCATCCTTGTAACAGCAAGACTGTCAGTACAAAGCTCGTTATCGGACTCACTATTTGAGAAAGGGCATTCATTCTGGAGCGATCTCACCAGCCAGCCTTGGCAGCCAGTTCTTCTATAACCTCGGCCACCCCTCTGGCATTCCCTGCTTTGGCAACGGTCAGGTGATCACCGGGGTTATCTTTGATAACCAGCACATCCCCAACCAGGCTGTTCCAGCCCAGATCATTGTCTATATCCTGTGCTTCAGCCATCGGACGTTCAGCCGCCCTGATCAAAGCCACAGGACAATCAAAAGAGATACTGCGCTCGTGCTGGTTCACACGGGAAATACGCGTGGTATTCATAATAAAGTCTGCCAACAGGTCATCATCCAGGTGCTTGAAGTCATCATGGCTGGCTCTCAGCCAGGAGATACCAAAATTGATGGCGTCTTCCGTAGACATATCGTCAAGGTTCTCGGGGAGGCTGCGACTATGGTCCTTGAGTTTCACCACCCGGTTCAGCATATTGATAAACAACAGCACACGGTTTGCGACCGTTTCGGCACCCTGCATCTGAAAATAGTGACTGTTCTGAGAAACGGGCGCATACATATCAATAACAACAAGCCCGGTCACCTGCAGTTCCGGATCAGCCATAGCCAGCCGCGCCATTTCAAACGCCACCACCGCACCGATCGACTGCCCGGCAATCAGCAGATGACGAACGCCCTGGCGCTTTAGAATATCCAGATTTCTGGCGGCAATAGCCTCGGTACTGCTGACCGATTCACTCTCAATTTTTCCGGGATATTCGAGGGCAACAACAGGAATGTCTGATGCGGGAAGGTTAAGCGCAGCACACAGATCCCGGTAATCCATGGCATGGCTCCCACCTTTGGGAATCAACACCAGCGCGCGGGCACTATTCTCACCTGATTTAACCTCGCCTGATTTCAGGGTAACCAGGGCATCGAAGTTATTGTCCTCAATAGTTCTTCCACTGGCCTGGCCTTGCTGTTCCTTAGTCTGAATCGCCTGAATATGCGTCCAGACGAACCGTCCAAGATCATTCAGGGTCGGATAGTCATAGAGCAAAGAAGCCGGCAGAGAAACAGACAATTGCTGATTCAGCCAGTTACGTATTTCCAAAGCCAGAACAGAATCAATACCGGTCTGCTGTAAGGGAACGGAGGGATCAATAGACGTCAGATCAAAAATATTCAGCAGATGCAGGCATTTCTTTTCCAGCGTGGCCAGAATGTGTTGCATTGGTTCAACGCTGTCTTCTATTGGCAGCAACCGGTAAGCGAATTCATCGCTTTTCTGGATTTTTTCCGGTCTTGGTTTGTCGATCTGGATACGGGATTTGAAAAATGCCTCGCTGGCAGGCATCACCATAAACTGACAACAAGCCCCCGTCGTGGCTTCCGACCAGACTGTGGCAAAGTATTCCAATACCATCTCTGGCGTTAGTGGCGAGACACCGATCTCACTCATACGTTGTTGTGTTGCAGTGCTGAGTTCGGCAGCAGAACCCAGTTCAGTGATTCGCCCCCAGTTCAGACACAGGGCAGGCAGTCCCTGTTGCCAGCGGTGCCAGCAGAGGGCATCAAGTCCGGCATTGGCGGCACAGTGTGCGACCTGTCCCAGCGCGCCTGTCAACGATGACGCCGCTGAGAACAGAATAAAATGTTTCAGCTCATCACGGTCATGCAAAAACTGTTGAAGATTCCATGCCCCCTGCAGCTTGGGCCGCAGGCAGTCCCGGTACTCTTCCTCTGTCAGGTTCTGAAAGGTTTTGTCATTCAAAACCCCGGCCCCGTGGATAACTCCGTAAATGGTCCGGTCACGCAGACAAGCTTCCATGGCCGTATAGTCGGACACATCAAACTGCAATGTTTCAACAGTGGCGCCTTTAGCCATCATCTCAGCTAGCTTTTCTGCGACATCCGGGGAGGGTTCCGATCGGCTCACGAGTAATAGGTTCCTGACACCCTGATCAACCAGCCACTCCGCAAACAGCAGGCCAAGCCCTCCAAGTCCACCGGTAATCAGAAACCATCCGTTATCGCCTGACAGCTCCGGCAAGGTGACTGGCCCAGCGTTATCCTGCTGGTACGGCACGATGGTGGAGGTTAAGCGCAAAGGTTGAGTTATCTGCTGTTCAGACTCAGGACGGGAGAGGTGAATCTCTTTACTGATAAGACGTGTTTTGTCTGCAGTATTACCAAGATTGGCCAACTCTTCGGACAACGCTTTCAATCGGGCTTCTACCGTAAGGTCCGGAGACATATCCAGTTTTAAGAAATGACAAGCCGGGTATTCATATTCCAGTGTTCTCAGAGCTCCCCAAAGCGGGGCATGTGCGCTTTCATAAGCTCTGTCATAGCCACTAACATCGCCTTGTGAATGCGCAGGTTGCGTCTGCAGCCCCACACCATAAGCCACCCTGCGAGACACCATCACAATATGACAACCGGCCTTGAGTTGTGGCAGCCACTTCTGCAAAAGAAACAGCGATCGACTGTCCTCTGCCAGTAAGGTGTTCTGATCCTGCGATGAAGTTTTTTCCGTCAGCGCATCACTAACCAGCCAGAGCAGGCCGTCGGCACGGGTTGCAACAACGTCCCCTTCCGTAGAGTTTTTCTGACCACTGACAAGGTTGATATTGTATTGCTGCAAATATCTCTGCAGCGCCGCAAAATCCTCCGAGCCTTCAGCATTCGCCGGTTCCCCCAACAACAACCAGTTGGTTGCAGGTTGCGTTTTTTTGCAGACGCAATGAAAGAGACTCTGGCCGCTCTCGTCTGATGACAGCGCATCATCAGACAGCGCTAACTCCGGACAACACCACTGCTGATAACCATACAGAGGCAATAACCGAAGCCACTGTTCACGCTTTAATAGCGGATGGTTCGGACGCAATGAGGTATCTGTAAATCGCCACCAGCCATCAAGCAGCCCAAAAATCAGATCGATCCACAAGCTGCTGCTGGTTCCTTCGATAAACAGTAAATGGCCTTTATCCCGTAGCAGAATATGAAGGTTCTCAAGAGCAACACCAATATCACAGGTGGCATGGATAACATTGGTGGCGATAACGATATCAAAGCTATCCGACTCCAATCCCTGCCCGGATGGTTCCTGTTCCAGATCAAACAAACTGAAAAAGACCTTGTGATGTCCTGCCAGCTGTAGGTGAGCAAGGTTCTGTTTGGCCCTGTTAATAAACTGCGGGGCGATATCGGTGAACTGGTAATCAACGGCAATGCCGGATAATTGCTCAAGTACGGCAAGCATGGTTGCCCCGGAGCCAGCCCCCACCTCCAGAATGCGCAGCGGTTGCTGGTTCTGGTGAGGTGTTTCCTGATCACCAAAGACATCGCGAATACAACGGCCTGCCAGCTCATTAGCCAGTTTCGCAACCGGCATATCCCGGTAAAGAAAATTCACATCATCGAGATGGCCTTCCGGAAACAGGAGTTCGACCGGATCGGACTGGTCGAGGATGATATCTGCCACTTTGCGTGAGCAGCGGATATACAGTTCTATCGCTGGAGAAAATTCAGGGTAACTGGTCGTTAAAGCCTCAAGTTTCTGATCGGTATTTGCTGGAACCCAGGCTTTGTCCGTCCGTTGCCAGGTATCCACATCACCGTCTTTTCTATTCCAATACCCGGCGGTTTCTCCATTGATAAGCAACCAGCGTAACAGTCTCCGGTTTTTCTCCTTGAGCTTTTTCTGCTGACTAAAGCACTCCAGATCAACAACCGGTTCCTCCAGAAGACCCAGAGTGCTCAATGCGTTAAGGCTATCCTGCACGGCTATAGCTTCCACCGCACTATTAAACTGTCGGACCCGATGCAGGGCATCGATTTCTTCCGGTGCAATCGACCACCCTGACTTTTTGCGAGCCTTGTTAACAGCAACAGGCGAGGCAAGTTGCCCGGCAGCAGCTACCGGTATCGGCTCAGGAATCCAGTTCAGGGTATGCAGAGTGTGATAATCAGCAGCTTCCTGTGCATTCGCCCCTAAGCCCTGAGAGTTATCAGCCTGCTCCAGCTGCCGCAGCAGACGCTTAAGTGGCGCCCGCTTGATAATGTAACGCTCGATATCAAAGACGCACTCACCATCCCGATTCCACATCCGGATATGACCGGTTACGGTCTCCATGTTTCGGTCATCAACCACCTTATAGTGGGCGGTAACCGGCCATTTCAAGGTACCGTGGGTTGTCAGGCCAGCCAGTTCAAAAGGGGTATAAGCAGCAATATGCTCAGGGTTAATGTCTCCGTCAGCCATCAGGCTGGCGCCGATCGAGAACGCATTATCAAAAAAGACCGGAGCAAAGGGTGATGCGATGTCTTTGTTATCCGGAGGTTCCATCGTCAGCATCACCGACTTGTCGCCGGTATGAACAGACGTCACCCATCGCCATAGCGGGTCGTACTGAAGCTCAAACAATCTGTCGGCGCGATCAACCCATTCGGCGGGGGAGATCGCATGCGGATGTTGCGCCTCCAGTTTTCTCATCCCATCAAACGAGATATCACAACCATCATGAGCATACGGCGCGCGGCTTATCCGTCCCCGGCAATGAACAATCGTTCTCCCTTGGCTATGGCTCCAGGTCATAAACTGCAGAGTCTCGCCTTCTGTTTTGTTCTGTTCATCCGGCAAAAACTGTAGGTAAATGACATCCTGATCCCTGGGCACCATTGGCTCAATAAAATTACAGTGCACAACCTGCAAACGGGTGGTTTTCCAGTAATCCGCCGCGGTATCCATGGCAATGCAAAGATGCACCGCCCCGGCCACAACAGGTTTCTGGTAGACCCGGTGATGGTAGAGCCACTCGGTCTGCTCACGGGAGACCGGAACAATAAAACGAATATCCTGACAATTATCCGGGGCTGGCTGTCGCATACCAGATAAGGGATAGGCACCCTTATCAAGCCACCAGTCCAGCCCGTCAACAGCCGGCGATAAGCTTTGCCGATAGTCCTGCTCCTCAAAGGGATAGCCAGGCAGCGCTATGCGCTGAGGGGCATTCTGATATTGGCTCTGGAACAACTGCCGCCAGTTCAGGCCTTTTCCCTGCAGGTAGAAGGCAGCCATTTGTTCGGCAGTTATATGTTCCCGATCTTCCCCGTCATCAGGATGATGGCCTTCCAGAGCCAACTGGCTGGCGGATAAAGCCGCATAGCGAACCGGAGCAAAAGATGGTGCCGGTTGCTGTGTCTGAATCTTATCCTTGACCTTTAGCAGTTCACTCTGAAGTTCTGCCAAAGAGCAGGCCATAATCACCAATCGATGTTGGAAATGATCACGGCTGATCAGCAGACTGTAGGAAAGATCCAGAAGGGAAAGGTTCGGAGACTGCTCCAGAAACGCTGCATACCGTTCACAGTATCGCAGCAGTCCCGCTGCTGTTTTTGCGGAGAAGGCAAATACAAAAGGATTCTCTGTATTTATTGCGTGTTGCGATGAGGGCTTTGGCGTTATCTCAACGTTTACTGGAGAGTCTTCAAGCACCAAATGCACATTACTGCCACTCAGTCCGAAGGCACTGATTCCTGCTCGAGCGGATGTACCCTTATCAGGCCACGCCATCACATCGGACACAGGCCTGACCGGCCATTCTTGCCACGGGACTTTCTCGGTTAGTGGTTCACCATGCAGATGCGCCGGGATTTTTTTCGCTTGGAAACAGGCCAAAATTTTCAGCAGGCCCGCTATACCCGAGGCAGATTCAAGATGGCCCACATTCCCCTTGACCGAACCTATCCACAAAGGCGCGTTCAGGGAACGTTCGCCGCCAAACACCCGGTTCAGCACTTCGACTTCCACAGGGTCACCCAGTGCAGTTCCGGTGCCATGGGCCTCGATATAATCGACCGATGCTGCAGCGATACCGGCATTGTCCAGGGCTCGCTCAATCACCTGCTGCTGGGCTGCACCATTGGGAACAGTCAAACCGGCACTGGCGCCATCATGCCCGCTGGCGCTGCCAATAATGAGCGCCAAAGCCTTATCATCACGCCCGATATCTTGCTGACGTTTCAGCACGACGATACAGCAGCCTTCCCCCCTCCCATAACCATCGGCATTGGCGGAGAACGCCTTGCAGAGTCCATCCGGAGACAACGCCTGAGACTGGGAAAGTGCCACAAACCCGGCGGGGGAAAACATCAGTTGCACGCCTCCGGCAATCGCCAGATCACACTCTCCACTTAACAGGGATTGGATCGCCGTATGCACAGCTACAAGCGATGAGGAACAGGCCGTATCAATGGCCTGACTTGGGCCGTTCAGCCCCAGGAAATGAGAAATGCGCCCTGCCGCAAAACTGTTATGTGTGCCCGCCACATCGTGGGCACTCAACTGGCTTAAGTCTTTCGACTTCACCTGTTCATACTCAGAAGGGCCTATACCGATAAAGACACCGGTACGGCTCCCCTGCAGGGATGAAGGTGGAATACCAGCCTGTTCCAGTGCCTTCCAAACAGTAACCAGTAACAGCCTCTGCTGAGGATCAAGAGCGGTAGCCTCATGACTGGACATACCGAAGAACAACGGATCAAACCGATAGGGCGACTGGATAAACGACGCATCACGGCAATAGGTTTTCCCAGGTGACTGTCGGTTTTGATTGTAAAACAGATTGATATCAAAACGCTCTGTGGGGACAGGCGATACTGTGTCTTTTCCGGCCTCAAGCAGCGTCCATAAGCTATCGAGAGAGTCCACATCACCGGGCAGGTTCAACCCTGCGCCGATAATTGCGATGTGTCTTTTATTTATCTCTTTCCGCTCAGACCCAACCTCTCTGCGCTCATCATCTGAAGGAATGTCACCTGAAGGAGCAGCCTGTACATCCATCGCTCCACTTTGGTCCAGCCGCAATAAAAGCTCTTCTGCCAAAGCGATAAGGTGCGGAGTATTAACAGCCAGGGTCGCCGGCAGGGTCAGTCCGGTTTCTGTCTGGATCACTTTGCCTAGAGCAACCGCCTTCAGGGAATCCAACCCCAGAGTGAACAACCCCTGATTACAGGGAATCGTGGTGGCATCCTCAATTTCCAGCATCTGCGCGACCTGCTGCTGTAGCCACTCCAGCAAGGTCTGCAATCTGTCTTTCGGATCGGAAGCCCGTAGTTTTTGTAGCAAGAGGGAACCAGCCGAATAACCAGCATTTTCTGATGGCAAACGGGCTGCCCTCAACAGATTAAACAAAGGGCGAGGCTTAATGGCCGTGATCTTGAACAGAGCTTCTGTATCAAGATGGGCCACCATAAGCACCTGGCTGGTGGGTTCTGCAAGAAAACAGCCCAGCACCTGTCCAAACGCAGCCAGAGCCTCGTTCTTGGAGAGTGGCGGGCTGACCGCTATGGCTTCCGGGGTCAGCTGGCGGGCAAGTGTCGTATTCTCCCAGGCTCCCCAACACAGACTCAGGGTATGAGGTCGGGCTTTAGCAAACTGGTTTAAGGCAAGGTTGGCGGCAATATAGCTGGCCTGTCCGATATTACCGAGCTGAGAAACGGCGGAGGAGAACAGCACCATAGGCAGGGAGTCGATATCACGGGTCAGCTCATCCAGCCAGAGCGCGGACTGGTATTTCACTGCAACTAACCGCTGCCAGCGGTCACTCTCCTGACTATCCAGCAGTGCATCGTCCGAATAACCAGCCCCATGAATAACAAGGGACAGTGTGCCTCGCTGCCGACACTCGTTGATCACGCTATGTAAATCATCACGCTGACTACAGTCACCCTGTACCAGGGTTATACGGCTAAGGTCTCCTGAAAGTCGGGAGAGAAACGCCTGGCTCTTTTCATGATCTTCAGGGTGACGACTCAGAATGAACAACTGCGCTTTTTCATGATCAAGAAACCACTGAACAATCGACCGCCCCAGCTCTCCCGTTCCCCCTGTTATCAACACAACATCCAGAGGTTGCATAGCCGAAAAAGATCGATGCTCGTTCTGGCGCAGGGCTGTTGACTCAAGGCGGGTCGTGTAAGCAGCGCCCTGTTCGATCCGGAGTGCATCTTCAAGCCCGCGGTGCTCAAGCGAGCCATGATTAAGCAATGAGGCGACCACCTCTGGTACGCTTTTGTCGTCTATTGCCCACTCCAGATAGCTCCCGACAGTTTCCGGATATTCCATACTGGCTGCCAGAGCAAGCCCCGCCAGCAAGCCATTCTGAATACTGTGATGGCTGCCGTGATTTTCTTCCTCAACGGGTACGGCATGGGCAAGCCACAAGCGTCCGTTTCGCAGCTCCGGCAAAATTTTCTGACAAGCAGACAGTGCCTGTAGCGCATCATCAACGATTAACAGTATGTGCGTGTTGTTTTCGTGGTTTGTCTCTGAAGTGACCTGATGGCCTTGCTTCTCAAGGGCGTCAGACAAGGACTGAATCAGCGACTTGTGCCGCATTTCATCCACAGCGCGGACAGACCAGAGTCCAGACGGCCCAGAAATTCCGACAAGAGGAAATGATACGACAGTTTTTCGGTAAAATAAGGACTGCGCTTGTTGGTAAGTCTGAGGCTGCCCGACCTTCGCAGTTTCCGCCCAGTAACGTCGCCGCTGAAATGGGTAGGTTGGAAGAGCCAGCATCCGGCCCGGATCGCTGAAAACATCCTCCCAGGCGTAAGGTGGGGTGTTATCACTATGAATCGCCAACGCCCCAGTACAGGCCTGCTCGAGCTGGAATACCAACTCGTTGAGCGTCTTCGCCTCAAAGGCGACATAATACTTGTAGTGCGTTCTATGCCTTAATAAGGTCCATGACAAATCACGTAACTGCTTATGGATCACCTGGGAGCGGGGATGAAAATAACGCCCGACATAGTCTTTCAAGGCTTCCAGACATGCCTGCAAAGCCTCACGACTTTTGGCAGAGATAATAAACGGCCAGGCTTTTGCTATCTCTTGAGACTGGGCCGTTGCTTCTGAGGCTGTACCAGCACTCTCCACAATCACATGGGCATTGGTCCCACTGATACCGAAGGCACTGATGCCGGCACGTAATGGCTCGCCTTCCCGGGAATACCAGAAACTATTCTCTGTGACAGGCTCTACAGGAATGGTGGACCAGGGAACCTCAGGAGACGGTCGGTCACAAAACAAACTTCCTGGAATGCTCCGGTTTTGCATCGCCAGCAACACCTTAAGCAACCCGGTACCTCCAGCTGCCGCCTGGGTATGGCCAACATTCCCCTTTACTGAGCCCAACAACAGCTTGCCGGGACGCTGACGACTCTGGAAAACCTCAGCAACAGCATGGACTTCCATCGGGTCACCCAAAGGTGTGCCGGTGCCGTGCCCTTCCAGATAATCGATATCATCAGGCGTGCAGCCAGCATCCTGCAGAGCTTCGGTAATTACCCTGACCTGAGCCCGGCCATTGGGTGCCGTTAACCCCTGACTGCGACCATCCTGATTGATGGCGCTGCCACGCAACCGTGCCAGTATCACCGGAAGTGAAGGTTCATACACCGAGAGTACAATCGCGACACACCCTTCCGACCAACCTACTCCATCCGCATCCGCGCTATAAGGTTTGCAACAGCCGTCGTTAGCCAATGCCCCCAGCTGGGAAAACTCAATATACATCGCGGGGGTCAGAGTCAGCCCCACGGCGGCGACAATAGCCCGGGAGCACTCCCCTCTCTCAAGGCTCAGGCGAGCCAGATGCAGGGCGACCAAAAATGAAGAGCAGGCCGTGTCGATGGTGATAGCCGGTCCGGTCAGGTTCCATTGATAAGAGATTCTTCCCGAAGCGGTACAGCCCAGATTACCGGTTCCGGCAAAACCATCCAGCTCCTGATAGTCCGAGGCAGCCAAGGTTCCGTATTCATTGCCCATCTCACCGACAAATACCCCGGTGTCGGAACCGTTAAGATCCTGTTCCGTCAGACCGGCACGTTCGCAAGCTTCCCAGGTGGTTTCCAGCAGCAACCGCTGCTGCGGGTCCAGCTTGAGAGCCTCCTGCTCTGACAAAGCAAAGAAAGAGGCATCGAAGCTTGAGACATCATCCAGAAAATTACCGTAGCGGGTCGACATTCGCCCCGGAATACCGGTTTCAGGGTGGTAATAGCGGTTTACATCCCAGCGCTCGGGAGGAACCTCCGTTGCTACACACCCGGCCTGCTGGAGCAGTTCCCATAACTGCTCGGGAGTTGTCACCCCACCCGGCAGACGACAGGCCATGCCTGTTATTGCTACCTCGGGGATGGCTACCTCGGGAATGGCTGCCACTGGTTGCTCGACACATGTCTCCGGCGTACTTGATGTGTCTATGGAGTCTTTCGTTTGCTCTGTAGAATCCTCAGCCACCGGAGGTTTTGTCGGCAATGACTCATCACTCTCCGGACTGACCGTTTCCAGATAGGCGGCGAGATCTGCGGTTGTGGGATAATCAAACAACAGGGTCGAGGGCAGCCGAGCATTAAGATCCTTAGCCAGTAGATTACGAATCTCCAAGGCCATCAGAGAATCGAGCCCCAGGGATTTCAATGGGCTCGTCGCCGGCAAATCCATTTCCGGACGAAGCTTCATAACCTCCCTCACCCGCTGTTCGACCAGAGCCGTTTTATCAGATACCGACACACTGCTCACAGGCCGCGTTTGTGCATCGGGTTGAGGTTGATTCAGGGAAGAGGCTGGATGCACCAGCCGCTGACGAAGCGCAGGTTCAACATCAAGAATCGCCACCCGGCCAAGTGATGGCCCTGCAACGTTCAACAGCTGTTCCAAACACTCTGTCACCCGAGCCACCTCTATTGGTCGAAGGCCTCTATCCCGTATTCGGTTACGGTCATGTTCGCTCAGTGCACTGCCAATACCACGGCCTGCCACAGGGCCTAAATCAATCGCGAACCCCGGCATACCTTTAGCTGCACGATAATCGGCAAGGGCATCCAGAAAACCATTCGCGACCGCATAGGCAGCCTGCCCTGCTCCACCAAAGAGTCCCGTCGCTGAAGAAAAAAACAGGAGCTGCGCCTCAGGCTGAAACTGACAGGCCCAGCTATGCAGGTTCCAGCCTCCGGAAACCTTGGGGGACATCACCCTGTGGATTTGATCGTCACGGGTATTTAATACAGTGGCATCGTCTAATACCCCGGCCAGATGGATGATCAGCGAGCAGGTTTCCTGACGGATAGCGTCCAGCGCGTGATCAAGATCATTTCGGGAGCTGATATCTGCGGTAACAAAGCTGACCCGAATATTGCTGTCTTGTGATACAAGAGAGGCCTGAACAGATTCTTCCGGCAGAGTACGTGCGAGAATCACCAAATGGCCGACTTTCTGATCAATCAACCAACGGGCAACGGCGAGGCCAATCGCTCCGGTGCCTCCCACAACCACACAGGTCGTTCCGTGCAATACCTGATCAGCCCTAGGTTGTTCACGAACCAGAGGTTCCAGTACCCGAACAGTGCGCTGCTTACACTCCCACTCGATATAGCGTACAGGGTACGACTCTGCTGACCGGTCATGGCTAAACTCGCTCAGTTCGCACATCAAAAACTCATGCTCGTAGCGATCGAAATACACGCTGCGAAGATGCAGATCAGGGTGCTCCAGTGCAATAGTGCCAAGCAGTGGCGTCAGGGAGCGATGAAACAGCAGGGATAAATTGTCGGCATCGGTTTGATTGCCAATGCCGACCATGACCAATTGTGAAACTCCACCAGAGCAGCTTTGCTGCAACCCCGTCAGAAACTGAACCCATAGTGAGAGCTGTTGTGCCAACGTTGCCTGCCAGACATCACAGTCCAATCCGGCAGAGAAGACATAGAGAAAGAGGTACTGAGTAAGGCCATCTCGCTGATCGCCAGACAGGAGCGCCGACAGATCATCCTGCGAACGACCATCGTCCAGCCTTGTCGTATCCAGAGAGGCAAATATCGATTTATCTTTAGAAAGCTCAGCCCCTAATGAGCTTTGTTGAGGATCGTAAATCAGGACCACCCTGGTATCGGCAGCCATTGGCACATGCTCAACCGGTGGCAGTGGTTGTCTGGACAGGCGATACAGCAAACCATCGCAAGACGACCATTGTTGCTTTTGCACGGGAAGAAACTGGAGCGCCCGTAACCGTAGTAACGCACTACCCTGCTCGTCCAGATAATCAACATTTGTTGTTAAGCCATTCTCGGAAGCCTCTTGATTTTGAGCCTTCCGCATCCAGCCATATACAACAGAGGGTTCCCTGTCTCTGGTCCAGACAGGGGTGACGGTAACAGACCCGATCGAAAAGGGTAAAACCGGATCAGTTCCTTCATCGATCAGCTGTAAAATACCCGGAAAGACATTGTCAATCATGACCGCCTGCTGGACGACTCTCATCACATGAGCTTCAGAGTTGTCAGCGGTTCCGGCAGTCTCAACGGCCCAACCTCCCGCATTAACTGTCATCAACGCAGAGTGGGAGCCAACATGTAAGCTCTCCAGCTTTTGCCAGCCAGCACCCCACTCAACGTCCCCTCTGGACAAGGCCGCTATAACTTCATCGGTACTGACCGCATCGGGATGATCGCGTATGTGTTTTTCGATAACCGCGGCAGTGTCACTGCCTTCTTTGGCTTGCTCAATCAAACCTAATGGAGCACTGGCTCGGGCCAACAGGATCTCTTTTCCTTCCTGCTCACCAAACACCGACAGAGAGAGGGACTCATTACCGTTTTCGGTTTTCACCATCCGAACCGTCAATGTGTCTTCGTTCACGACCAAAGGCCGCAGAAACTCCACATGTTCCAGAGTTGAACCTTGTATTTGCCACTGCCTGCAGGCTTCCAGCAAAACGGCAATGTAAAAGGCACCCGGGATAGTGACCTTCCCAAAGACTCGATGATCCCAAAGTGCGCCATTGCTATGACGATCTATCGTCAAGATAAACTCGGAATGCTGATCCAAAAGTGGTGTCGCTTGTGGTGGCGTTTCAGAACGCGGATGCTGGGTAAAGGCATAGCCCGGCAGGATCATTTTCTTGCCGCCGCTATTGGCATACACAGCTTTCCAGTCGATACGGCATCCCTGAAGATGTAATTCAAGAAGTGTTTTCAGAAAGGTATCTGGATCATTGCGATCCTGGGTAGACAGAATAGTGACCTGAGGTTCATCGGCTGCGATTTGCCTGACCATCCCGGCAAGAACGGGCTGTGGACCACACTCCAGAAAGACCAAAGGCTTTCCGTGATACTTTTTCAACAGGTAACGTACACTGTCCAAAAACCTGACTGGACTGGTGACATGTGTCTTCCAATAAGCCGGATCACATTCCGTCAGCCCCAGTTCCGTACCGGTAACATTACTGATAACAGGGATAG
Organism: Parendozoicomonas haliclonae; assembly: GCF_900174585.1. Classification (GTDB taxonomy): domain Bacteria; phylum Pseudomonadota; class Gammaproteobacteria; order Pseudomonadales; family Endozoicomonadaceae; genus Sansalvadorimonas; species Sansalvadorimonas haliclonae. Next base: position 274,376 of record NZ_FWPT01000002.1, read on the forward strand.
CGGGTGGCCGATAGTGAAAGCGGTCCAGAAGCTTGCCAAAGTCCTCCTTCATCGGTTCCATAAGCGGGCTATGAAACGCGTGGGATACATTCAGGGAAAGAGAATCGATGCCCTGCTGTAACAGCTCCTCCGCCAACCGGGACAGTACAGACTTCGTGCCGGAAAGAATGGTCTGACCTGGGGTATTCACAGCAGCCACGGCAATGGTCTGCTCATACTGTGAACCCAGCACTTGGGAGATTACATCCTTCACCTGATTTTCGGCCGCCATAACGGCCATCATTCCACCGCCATCTGGCAAGGCCTGCATTAAACGACCACGCTCGCAGGCCAGTAATAACGCCTCCTCCAGAGTCAAAATGCCAGACAGGCAGGCAGCAGTGATCTCTCCCACACTGTGGCCAAGCACCACATCAGGTTGAATCCCCCAGGATAACCAGAGGCTGGCCATGGCGTATTCCAGAGCCACCAGTGCGGGCTGAGTGAAGGCGGTTTGATCAAGCTGTGGATGCTGTTCGAGAAGCAGAGACTTCAGGCTGATATCCAGTTGCCCTTCCAGAATATCCGAACAGCGGTCTATGGCCTGGGCAAAAACAGGTTCCCTTTCATACAAATAACAGCCCATGGAAGGGTACTGGCTTCCCTGCCCGGTAAATAACATGACCAGAGTGGGTGAACCTGCGGAGGTATCAACAGGATCATCCTCACGCTCCAGAGCCTGAACAAGCTCATCGACATTGCGACAGAAATAACCGGCCCGAATCGGGAAGTGCGTGCGGGTTGTCGCCAAACTAAAAGAAAGATTGATAAGAGAAACAGAATCCTGCTGACCAATAAACTCATGGAGTTTCTGTTTTTGTCCCACGAAATCCTGAGTTGTTCTTGCTGAAATCAACAACAGATTTTGTTTCTCAAGTTTCTCCGCCACTGACACCTCCTGAGCGGTTACAACACCAGCACACGTCTTATTTTATTTTTTGAACAACCATCTCTGACGAAAGCACACCACTGACAAAATGCTTCAGAGGCTGCACGTGCTCCTCCTTTCTCCATTCCGCAAACAGGTTTTCAATAATATGGTGGGTGTAAAAAGCCTCTGTCTGATAGCTGAAATAGCGAACAACCGGATGCAGGAAGTTGGATTCTTCGCCCCGGTCTCCGCAGTCCCTTGGTGGTCGTTCGATATCGAAGGGGTAGTCAAAAATGGTCGGCCCATGCTCAATGGAGAGCATCAACAGTCGATGGTGTTTCGCCAGATGTTCAATTGCATAGGCATAGGGTAAGTCCTGATAGATAGTGACGGAGCCGTCGTCCGCCAATACCAGACAGTCCACAAGGAACTTGGGTTGCAACCACAAAGATGCCGTCGTATTCACACGTTCAATGGCATAGGAACTGATAGCATCAGTGCTGGCGTCTATCTTTTGAGTCGGGTATGCCTTGTCAAAATATTTTTCACAAAGAAAATCAACCAGCGTCCTGATGTTGTAGCGGAAACCATGAATAAATCCGGACATGGTTTTACGGTAATCGTTGTACTGGGTCAGCGTCCCGGCGAAATACATATCCTTAACGTTGACGGACTCCCACTCTGCCGTCTGCCTGGGTAGCTTTTCACGATCACACAACTCAGGGCGACACTCCTCAGAGAAGAAGTCGGTATCCATGGCGAAACCCGTGCAATGAATAACACGGTCGTAATAAATGGTTTCCACTTCTTGTTCTGCACGCTTGTACTGAACAGTAACCTGAAAGCCATCACCATCCTTCTCAATCTTTTGGATATCCGCAGTGAAGGCCGCATTCTGGGACTTCAGCTGATAGGTATCGAGAAAGCTGTTGTTAATAGCGCGCAGGTGCCCTACATAATGGGTGCTCCAGGCCATTTTTAATGTATTTGGACTGGTCATATGTATCAGGCTGGCGTACGGCGTCAGTGCATTGGCCGTTTCAAAGGCCGAGTTACCTTTGCCAATAATCAGCACCCTTTGCCCGGCCATCGCTTCGGAATGCTCTGGAGTGAGATCCCGGTAGGAGATTGTCTGCTCAATGCCCGGGATGTGAGGTGTATAATCTTTCCCGAACCCTGTCGCTATGATCACTATACGACCATGAACAGATTCCCCCTGCTCACTGTTGACGATGAAGTGTTGTTCACGGGTGACGGATTCAACGTTGAATGAATAGCGTACCGGTATTTGAAAGTAAGCCGCATAGTAATTTAAATACTCAACCATACGATCAGCATCGGGGTAGTATTTAGTATCAAAGTCCTTGAACTTACGTGCCTGAGTATCGCAGGGTAAAAGAGAATTCCAGTCCCAGCGTTCATTGATCTCACTATTATCAATGCCGGTATAAACCTTATTGATAGAAATTAGCTGCCGATGAACCGGGAACTTTTCAAAGAAGTGGCCACAGCGATCATTGGCCTCAAGAACAACACAGGATAATCCTGCCTGCTTAAGAAAATAGGCCGCCTGTAAACCTGCGGGACCACCACCTACAACAATAACATCGTAAAACGAATGTCCTTTATTGTCGTATGAATTGTACTCATTGAGAACGTTGACTTGGCTCATAATGGTTCCTTTGGGAGGAACGAAAAGTAAGAGGGTTTTAAAATAGATATGACATGATAGAAATGCGAATCCCACTCAGATCGTTTCATCAAAAAACGACAATATTAATCAACCTGCTTGTACGAGATGGTTCTCTCAATATTGGTACGATTCTACATCGCCTGCTTGAATGGAGTGATAAGAGAAGCTCCACTCCGTCGCTAAAAGACAGGATACAATTATGGAATTCAAAGCCCTCTACTTATTGTTCTTTGTTCTGGTTATGGCTTTGTTTTTGTATATCCGTACCAAGAAAAACAGTTCAAACAACGAGTTTCACTCTCTGGACGATTTTGTTCTGAATATTCAACGAGAGAGCAGCTGGGCAAACCTCGGTTATTGGAAAAACAGCACGCAATATCCGGATGCAGCACGCCACCTTGCCACTTTACTAGGTAATCAACTGGGGCTCTCCCCAGAACATAATGTTCTTGATGTTGGATACGGCTGCGGTGACCAGATTCTTTTATGGAAGAACGATTATCGGGTCGCCTCTGTGGTTGGGTATAACAACTCAACTATTCAGACTCAATACAGCATGAGCCTGTGCAAAGGGCTCGGTGATGTTATTTTGTTGAACAAATCTGCCATGGATATAGACAGCAGGGATAATTTTCATCGGGTTATCGCCCTTGACTGCGCTTACCACTTCCCATCACGCCTCGTTTTCTTGCAGAAGGCTCACAAAGCCATGGTGACGGACGGACAGATCGGCCTTGTCGATATGATATTCCGTTTTGACAAAGCGACTCTGGCTGAAAAACTATTTATGAGGCTGATTTTTAAAATCTCGCACATGCCATCTGAAAATTTGTGGGATGAAGCAACCTATAGAGCACATTTATCTGACACAAATTTTAAAGTCATCGATTTTCACTCCATCGGGGAGTGGGTCTTCCTGCCTTTCCAGAGTTTCATTCACCAGCACCATCAATCCTTTCACAGCATGACGCGCGACAAGGTCTGGAGAAAGTTTTTGGCAGCCTCAAGAGTCTTATCATGGATGTATAAGAAACAGTACATCGATATGGTTGTTGTCACAGCCACAAAACAATAAGTGCATCCAAAAGCAACGGTATCAGGAAGACAATCAGGCACTGGCAAGTATCACATGGGCATTGCTGCCACTCAGTCCGAAAGAACTGATCCCTGCATACAGGGTACCGCTATCGTCTACTGGCCAGGGCGTTAACGACTGACATACCTGAACTGGAATATCTTGCCAAGGGATTTGTCGGTTCAGGGTTTGCGCATGCAAGTGAGGCGGTAACTGTCGATGCCGCATCGCAGCCATTACTTTAAGCAAACCGGCCATTCCCGCCCCCGCTTCAAGATGACCAATATTGCCTTTCACACTGCCAATCGGGAGCGGGCTTCTCCTTGCAGCAAACACCTCGGCCAGCGCCATAACCTCCAGCGGGTCCCCCAGTCGGGTTCCGGTCCCGTGCGCTTCAAGATACCCAATATCATCCTCCGATAGTCTGGCCTTGCCGAGTGCCTGCTGAACCAGACGCTGTTGCGCCTCGCTGTTAGGGACAGTGAGGCCGGGACCGGCACCATCATGGTTGATGGCGGTGCTGGCAACTTTTGCCTGAGCAGGGATAGCGAGCTGGTCGGCCCGGCTTTCCCGGGTCAGAACCAACACACCACATCCTTCACCACGACTGTATCCATCAGCATTATCAGCAAACGCCTTGCACAGACCATCAGCGGAAATGGCTCTGGCACGGCACAGGGCGATATACGTCTGCGGGAGCATAATGGTCTGCACACCAGCAACCAGTGCCAGGTCGCAATCTCCACTGTCCAGCGCCTGACAAGCCAGATGCAAGGCAGTGAGTGTCGAGGAACAGGCCGTATCCACGGCCATACAGGGTCCCTGTAACCCGAGGGAATGAGCAAGCCGACCTGCGGCAAAACTGATATGGCTGCCGGTCACCGAGTACATATCCGTTTCCGCCCGGAGGTGCCTCTGAGTATGGCTAAACTCCGGTGGCCCAATGCCGAGAAAGACACCCACCCGCTCTCCGCGGAGATCATCAGGCACAAGACAAGCGTTCTCCAAAGCCAGCCAGGCATTTTTCAGCAATAGTATTTGCTGCGGGTCCATCTTTTCAGCTTCCCTGGGGGATATTCCGTAGAACAACGCTTCCTCAATACCGGGCAGCTCAACAAAGTGTCCATAGGGACAGTAAGATCGATCAACCCTATCCTGATCAGGACTATAAAATCCCTCCAGAGGCCACCGGTCTGGCGAGATCTTCTCCCGGGTACATCGCCCCTCTGCCAACAGCTGCCAGAACTGATCAAGGTCGTTCACGCCACCAGGCAGGGTGCAACTGGAGCCAAGAATAACAACCGGATCCACAGCGGCTGTGCAACGCTCTTCAACCAGTGTCGCTTGATTGTCTTTATTTGGGGAGGAGCGGGGAGATTTAAAACGGTCACACTGCTTATCCAAAAGCGGCAACAGCTTTCGAGCCAACCCCCCAAGATTTGCAGCACTGATAATCAGAGCTGCATCCAGAGTAAGTCCGAGGTTCTTGCTGATGGTGTTGGCCAGGCTGACCATCATCATCGAGTCCATACCCAGGGCGAAAAAGCCTTCTTCCTCCGAGAGTGCGGCATCAGGCTCCATACCCATCAACTGCAACACCTGCTCTTTAAGCCAATGCGTGAGCAACCGCGCTTTCTCGATTTCGGCAGCCTGAAAATACTGATCAAGGAAACCATTATCTTCACCTTGAAACGAGTGTTCAGGTTCATCGTCCAGATTCTGGCTCTCAGAAAAATTGATGCGTTCCCGCATCGCTTCACTCAGATCCGCAACCACAGAATGTCCCGTGGCAGCGGTTGCCGAGAGCCGCCCAAGCGCTTCATGAGGTGTTAATGGATAGATACCGGATGCAGATAGTGCATCCAGTGTTCGACTGCGGGTCGCCATACCCGCCTGCCAGGGGCCCCAACTAATAGTCCGGCAGGAAAGTCCCTCACGAGACAGCCGCTCAGCACCGGCATCCAGCCAGGCATTGGCGGCGCAGTAGGCGGACTGAGTTGCCCGGCCGGTCACACTCGCCAGGGAAGAGAAGCAGATAATATGATCGGGTCTCAGGTCTTCGGGGAGCGATGCCAGCGCTTCAAACCCCATAACCTTGGGCCGCATATTATTTCGCAAAGTCTGCAGATCAAGCTCTGCCAGCGGCAGGTTCTCGGAAACCCCGGCACAGTGATAAACGACAATAGAGTCTGACGACCGGGAACGCATGGTTGCCAGCAGGTTCGCCAGCACATCTGGTTCACCAATATCCCGCAGCTCAATCTGAAGGCTACCCGTTTGCGGCAACCGGCTCTGAAGCTGCTCCAACAGTTGCTGCCGTTCGGGATCCTCCGGTCTATGGCGGCTAACCAGTACCAGTTGCTCAATCCCCTGCTCCACCAGCCAGAGTGCCGTGTGCAGTCCAAGGCTTCCCAGACCACCAGTAATCAGGGCCTGACCAGACAACAACGGTGCATTATTCTCGGGTGAACTACTGCTCTCCTGCAATATCGGGCGATAGAATTGCCCCCTGCGATAAGCCATTTCTGTCAGAGATCGGGTCAGAGATCGAGACAGAACATATTGCCGGTATTCATCCCGCTGTTTTAACTGTTGAATAACCTCAGCGGCATCGTCCCGAGCGCCAATATCCAGCAGTACGAAAGTCAGGTCTGGATATTCCTGAGCAATACCTCGTACAAATCCCCGGATAGCACTCTGCTCTGAACTGGCAATATCGGAACCAGCAGAAATATCACCCGGCAGGCGTTCACCTTGCCGGGTCAGTACCCAGACCACCTCTGGCAACGATTCGTTAACAAGGTGGGACTTTAACGCCTGAAACTGCTGCTCCACAGCCGAGAAGACGTCTCTCCCAGGCTGATCGTTCGTTGGCCACACAATCACATGACTGTTATCGTCTGTCTTTATATTCGAGTCAGCTGCAGTTTGGGATTGCAGGGCTTGCCAGACGCGCTGGTAAACCTTAAGGCTTTCACTCTTAATCTCACTAGTGGTCGCACTTCTGGTCACACTCTTTTTCGATGCGTCATGCAACCAGTACGCTGAACGATTCCAGGGGTAACCCGGTAAATCCAGAGGCTGGCCTTCACGGCCTTGCCACACAGCTTTCCAGTTCACCGAGCCACCGCTCATAAACCATTGCTGCAATCCTGCGCCAGGGTCAGAGAAACAACAGGTTTGAAGGTCATATTGTGCGGATAATGGCTCAACACACACAACAACCCGGGAGTGTGAAAGCTGACTGCTATCTATCGATGGCATGCCTTCGGTATCGACCTTCATAATCGGGACAGTCTGGTTTTCCACCAACTGGGAACAAGTCTTGAGTAAATGAGGATCTGCACGTCCTGTCGTTTTTTTATCCACCAGCTGCTGAGCCATGGCAAACGCATCGTCCAATGACTGGTCATCACTGAGAATACCGGGCAGTGCCAGTCCTTCCGCTACAAGACTGGATCCGTTGATCCCCCAAAGCCGCCATGTAGCAACTAATGCGCAACCAATCCCTGCAATCGCAAGATCTCTATTTGGTGAATCCTGTGCCGGCTCGGATAACTGTAAAAGCAGGCCTTCCAGTGCGATGCCCATAAAGGCTGCCCAATGCTCAAGAACCTCCATAAAAGTCTGTTCAGAACGGTAATTAGCAACAAGCTGACGCAGGGCATCAGGGGCTTCTGGCAAATTCAGCCATAGAACGGTTTCATCAGCAGCAAGGGGATCACATCGCTTCTGCTGACCACTATGAGCGGCAAGCCATTGCTCAAGTTCCTCATAGAGATCACTGAGATTTTCCGCAGGAACAATAAGCCGATATTCAAACGATGATCGTCGTACAGCCAGATTCCAGGCCAGATTTTCTGCGGTTACAGCTTCGCTATCAGCCAAATCCTGACAATACGCCAGCATCTCTTCAACCATGGCACGCAAAGATTCGGGAGAGCGTGCTGACAGCAGAACCAGTTGCCAAGACCGAACTTCCAAAGCAGGTTGCGTACGGGAAACAACTTTCCGTGCAGGAGCCTGTTCCAGTATGAGATGAGCATTGGTTCCACTAAATCCGAACGCACTGACCCCTGCCCGGTAAGGCCGCCCGGTTTCTGGCCAGCCCGACAAATGCCGGACTACAGAAATCGGGATAGCATCCCAGCGAATTTGGCGAGACACCGGTGTGCAGGAAAGGCTGGCGGGAAGCTGGCCATGCTGCATGGCCAGAACAGTTTTAATAACGCCGGCCACACCTGCTGCCGCCTCGCTATGGCCGATATTACTCTTGACCGAACCGACCTGTAGCGGTGTTTTACGACTGCGTTCATGGAACACACTTGCAAGCGCATTGATCTCAATCGGATCGCCAAGTGCGGTTCCTGTGCCATGGGCCTCCAGATAATCGATATCCGTTGGCTGCAGGGCGGCCGCATCCAGAGCCTCCTGGATAACCTGCGCCTGTGCCGGGCCGTTGGGTGCCGTCAGGCCCTGGCTTCTGCCATCCTGATTCACAGCACTGCCCCGAATAACCGCAAGGATGTTATCGTTATCGCGTTCGGCATCGGCAAGCCGTTTAAGCACAAGAACGCCACACCCTTCTGCCGGGACGAACCCGTCGGCCTCCTGCCCAAATGGACGACACTGCCCTGTTGATGAAAGGGCTCCAAGCTTGTCGAAATAGATCTGTCGGTAAGACGAAAGCAGCAAGCTGACACCACCTGCCAACGCCAGATCAGATTCCCCGTTAATCAGCCCCTGACACGCAAGATGCAGACTCACCAGTGATGAAGAGCAGGCGGTATTCACCGGCATATTCGCGCCTCTCAAACCCAGCCAGTAGGAGAGACGTCCGGCCATGGTGCTGTGTTCCGAGCCCAACAAAGTCCAGCCATCCAGCTCTTCTACACCGGCCTCGGCAATCTTCTTCTGGTAGTCGTGGTGGTAGAGCCCGACAAACACTGACGTCCGACTGTTCCACAACTGTTCTTTGGCCAGTCCGGCTTGTTCAATCGCCTGCCAGGCTGTTTCCAGCAGCACACGCTGTTGCGGATCAAGGGATGCGGCCTGACTGGGGGGAATATCGAAAAAGAGAGGGTCGAACATGTCAATATCATTCAAATACCCGCCATGTCCTTTGGGCCCTGCAACCGGTTGATCCAGAGCCAGACGGCGGCGGTCAACGGGCAGCTCTCCAACAGTATTCAGACCTTCAGACAATAACTCCCAGAATGCGTCCGGAGACTCTGCTCCGGGAAAGCGGCAGCCCATACCGATAATGGCGACTGCATCGGAATGCGGAGTACGCTTATCGCTTGCATCCTGCAGCCTGTTCTCCGGCTCCACGGTTTCTTCAACGGACTCGGTTTCAGCCAGCAAAGGACGGATATGTTCGACCAGCGCATCTACTGACGGGTAATCGAACAGTACAGAGCTCGAGAGCGGTTGCCCCAAAGCCTTAACAAGCTGATTACGCAGCTCAACCGCTTTCAGGGAGTCCATGCCCAACTCTTGAAAAGAAGCCTGATCAGTCAGGAGTGATTGATGCTGTTCGTCTAGAACCGATTGCACTGACTTCCTTATCTGCGCCCGTAACTGCTCCCGCAACAGTGATCTTAAACCGGTCTGGCCGTTTATTGGGTTGGCATTGCTCTTCGGGCGACTGACCTCAGGTATGTGTTGCGCGGCCAGCGTACGAAACACAGCTGGCAAACTATCGCCATGAGCGCCCAGAGCCTGCGGGTCAATCGGTGAAACAACCCGGCTCCCGTACGCCTGTTGTGCCTGTAGCCTGAAAGCGCGAGTCATCCCGTCCATTGCCTGCACGGGCGTCATTGGTTTTATATCCAGCGCCTGCAGAGTGGAAGCCATGGTCGTATTACTGGCCTGTACCCGCTCAACGCCAACATCTTTCACCGCCCCCCAGTCAAGAGCCAGCGCAGGCTCTCCTCTTACCAAGCGGTACTCCGCCAGCGCATCCAGAAAACAGTTACCTGCGGCATAAGCGCCAAGACCGGGAGGGCATGAGAGTGTGGCAGCGGATGAAAACAGCAGCACATACTCTGGCATTAATGCCTCAGCCAGCCGGTGCAGATTCCAGCCACCCTGCACCTTGGCTCCCAGAACCTGAGCAATACGTTCCGCAGTCTGGTGGCGAACCACCCCATCATCAAGACTGCCCGCGCAATGGACTATTCCTTGAACCTTGCCCTTAAAATCACCCTGCGATATCAGCTTTTGCCCCAACTGTTCCATTGCCTGAGCATCACAGATATCAATCTGCTCCACCGAAAGTTTAAGCTCCGGATACTCTGTCTCTAAACGCTTCAAGGCTGGCGTTTGATCCTGCGATAAACCATGACGGGAAAATAATATGACCGTCCTGATACCCTGCCTGGCAAGCCAGCGTGTCGTAAGCAAAGCCATGCCGCCGGTACCGGCAATCAGCCACGTCCCCTTTGCTGCGGTTAACAGTGGGTTACTAACATCGACCTCGGTATCATCCGGATCGTTAATCAGCCCCCGGGTAAAGAGGCGTTTTCTCCTCAGGCTGTAGATATCACTAGTTTGGCTGTTGGCCAGCATTAACAGCCAGTCTGTATCCACAGGCTGATCCGCATCAACGATAACACCTGCAGTTTCCGGCACTTCACTGGCCAGGGTGCGAACAAGTGCAAGAATCGGAGCCAACAGGGGCTGTACGTCCTCACTTGGTTTGCTGGCAAAGGCTTGTTGGCAGAGAACATGCAGACGCGGTGGAGCCGGTGCATCATTAATCCATTGCGTTATGGCTATAAACTGCCGGATCAGCGGCTGAATAAGATCAAGGGGATCATCGGCCGTGTCGAGAGTAAGACTGGGCAGATGCCAGCAGAGATCAGTTGTCTTACCACTTGCACTCGCACTGGCGTCTTGAAGGGAGGGCAACTCCTGACCTGACTGAACGACAAGACAAGTGTTCTCTACCTGAACGCTGCCGTTTGAATTGTGGTCGTTTGAATTGTAGTCGTTTGATTTGATGGGGGCGCGAGCCAAAATCAGGGTCTGTGGACACTCTGCGGGGACAGGCGTCATTGCCTGATCAAAGCCAGCCAGTTCAAGCTGCTTACACCAACTCCCCGGTGACAACAGAGGATTATCAGACCGTAATTTGGTATCGGAAAACTTCCACCAGCCCTCTAGAAGACCGAAAACAATATCAATCCATGTCCCGGGGTTGGCTGCTTCCTGCAGCAACAACCAGCCGCCATCATGCAACAACGCCCGGGTATGCGTCAGAGTATCGGCAATACTCTGGGTCGCATGCAGAACATTCGAGGCTATAACAAGATCGTAACCTTGCTCACCATCGCTAATGGAATCCTGCTCAATATCCAAAATAGTGAACGACAGTCTCAGGCCACCACATCCATTAAAATGCCCCAGTCGTTTTTCCGCATCCTTGAGCAGAACCGGCGATATATCGGAAAAGGCGTAGCTGAAATGCCCAGGGCAGGACTGCAGATATTCCAGCAATGGCTCCGTTGTGCCTCCGGTACCGGCACCGATCTCCAGTATTTTCAATTCACCGCCTGCTGGAATGGTCTCAATCAGTTGCTCCAGCACCTGCTTGATCTGATGGCTGATGTACTCGTTGTCTGCACTGTCCCGGTAGAGGGCATTTACCAGTGAGGTATCATTGTTCGGAAAGATCAGCTGCTCGGGTTTCACCCTACCCAGCAGCACATCGGCCAGTTTTGGCCCCGTAGCATGCAGTAGCCGGGAGGCAGGGCTGGGCTCTGCCGGTACGCTTTCCGGTTCATCAAGCATCACATCGCTAACAGAGGGTTGCCAGCACCAGTTTTCACCGCTGTCATCTGGCTTTAAGTAGCCAGCAGCAACCAACCGTTTGAAAAGCAGCCGAAACAAGCGACGCTGGTTATCAACAATACCCAGAGTATCCGCCAGCTGATCGGCAGAAGGAATGCACGTCCCCGTATCAACAGACACACCCAGCGATACAAAGGCTGCCACCATATAGTGGCTGGTGAGTCGGTCAAGCTCGTCACGATAACTGTCAAATGCCTGAAACCACTGACGATTCGATACATCAACCACTGCATCAGCCACTGTTCCGGTCATGCTGATGGGCGAAGGGAAATAACCCGCAACAGGAGCCGATAACGGCGTTGCCACCCACTCATAATGAAACAGCAGATTATCCGTACCAGTGCTTTTGTTATGGTCAGATATTGGCAGCTCAGTGTTTACCCAGTGGCGTTTACGCTGGAAAGGATAAACGGGCAAATCCAGCCGGCATCTCGTTTGGTCGGGATAGAGTTGCTTAAAAGCAATCTCATTGCCCTCAACATAGAATCGGGCAACCTCTTTCAAAGATCTTTCCGTCAGCCCTCTGTCAGCCAATGCCATCCCTGACTCCGACAAGGATTTCTGACTATGGGCGTCACCATAAAAGCAGCTATCCGGCAGTGGTTCAGGAGAGGCTTCACCGGTATATACCGCTAAAAAGCTATTCAGCTTCTGGCACAGATCAGACACAGAATCAGCACAAACAGCCAGCCGATATACAAAGTGACTGCGATAGACCCCAAGGGTATAAGCCAAGTCCTCAAGACTAACCTCATGCCCTTCAAGGTAAGCGACCAGGTTATGGCATTGCGTGATCAGTGCGGCAGGAGTATGGCCGGAAACAGGTACCAGCTGCAGGGGATGATCCATTGTCAGGGAGCCTCCTCAACAACAATATGGGCATTAGTACCGCTGATACCAAAGGAACTGATCCCCGCCCGACGTTTTCTCAGCGGACTGGACGACCAGACCTGAGAATCAGCAGCTGGAATTAAAGGAGAGTGCTCCCAGTCAACCTCTCCGGAGAGCTGGCTGAAGCTGGAGGAGCCAGGTATCTGTTCATGGTTCAGACACAGGGTTACCTTGATCAAGCCGCTGATACCGGCCGCAGCCTGGGTGTGCCCGAGATTATGTTTGACCGCAGACAGGAACAGGCGATGATCAGGGCCGTTACGAAAAACCTGCTCCAGCGCCCGCGCTTCGATCGGATCACCCAGTCGGGTACCGGTGCCATGTGCTTCGATGAGATCAATGGCCTCGGGGTTCAGGTTGGCATCATCCAGCGCAGCACGGATGACCTGCACCTGAGCCGGACCATTGGGCGCTGTAACACCCTGGCTACGACCATCATGGTTACTGCTGCATCCTGCGATCACACTCAGTATCGTGTCCCCATCCTCGATAGCATCATCCAGTCGTTTAAGCACTGCCACCCCACAGCCTTCTCCCCAGCCAACACCGTCCGCAGAGGCACTGAAGGGTTTACATCGACCATCCGGTGCCATGCCTTCCAAGCTGCTGAATTCCACATACATCACCGGGCTCAGGTTCAGGCTGACACCTCCTGCAAGAGCAAGGTCACACTGACCTGCCCGCAGTTTCTGGCAGGCCAGTTCAAGAGCGACCAGAGAGGAGGAACAGGCAGTATCAACCGTCAGGCTTGGTCCCTGTAGATCAAAGAAGTACGACAGTCGTCCGGAAATCAGACTCGGGGAGTTACCGCTGGCAATAGAGCCGTCCAGAGTTTCCGCACCCTGCCGGAGCAGCAAACCGTAGTCACTGGACATCAAGCCCATAAAGACTCCTGTTCGGCTGCCCCGCAAACGGGTAAGCGGGTATCCGGCTCGCTCAAATGCTTCCCAACTGGTTTCCAGCAATATTCGTTGCTGGGGATCCATCAGATCGGCTTCGTGATCAGTGAGGCCAAAGAAATCGGCATCAAATAAATCGACCTGATCAATAAACCCACCATTGCGGGTCATGGTTTTTCCGGGCGTGCCGGGGACCGGGTCATAGTAGGCATTGATATCCCAGCGGCTGGGCGGTACTTCCCGGGCGACACTTTCATCCTGCTGCAGAAATGCCCATAAGCCTTCCGGGTTCTGAATACCGCTGGGATAACGGCAACCCAAACCGATCACCGCAATTTTTCCGGATTCCTTTGGCCTTAAAGCGTTGCGGGTGGCCTGTGACTGAACCGACTTGGTCTTCGCTTCCGTATGCATCCTAGCCCTTCGGGAAGACATCCGGTCCGCAAGATGCGCGACCAGTTTATGGAGAGTGGGATAGTCAAAGGCCAGAGTCGCTGGCAGCCCACCATCCAGTACTGACGACAACTGCGTCATAAGGGTGTTACGCAATTCCACCGCCAGCAGGGAATCCAGCCCAAGAGACTGCAGGGGTTGATGCACATCGATAAAGGACTGGTCATCCGGTAATGCAAGCAAAGGCATCAGGGCCTTCTTGACCATCGTCGTCAGACTGGCAAGAAACTCGTCATCAGGCAGACTGAGCAGGTGGACAGCGTCACCGGTTGTTCCCGACACTGGTTGTTTATTATCCACAATTGGCCGCTGAAGCATTGAAGATTGCCGGAGCGTTTGCGGCTGGTAATCCATAGCAATAACCGGATCACGGTCATCAGCAGCCAATACCTGTTTCAGTAATACCAATGCCTGCTCAGAGGCCAATGGGGTAATGCCCATACTATGAAGGCGCTGGAGATCCTGCTGGCTTAACCCACCGGCCATACCGGTCGACTGCCATGGCCCCCAATGAATCACCTGACAGGCCAGCCCCTGTTGTCGGCGATAAACACCGATGGCATCGAGAAATCCGTTGGCAGCACTGTAGGCCGTTTGCCCGGGTGAACCCAGCACAGCAGCCGCTGATGAAAACAGCACAAAATACTTTAACGGCTTTGGACCGGACAGGCTGGCGATGTGCAGCCACCAGGCTCCATTAGCTTTGCCCGATAGCGCCTTCTCAAGCTGTTCAGGTTGAGTGTCGGTCAGCAATGCATCCTGTAACTCACCCGCCAGATGAAAGATTGCGGTCAGCGGATATTCCACCGGTATCGCAGCAATCTGTGCCGAGATGGCCTGCTCGTCACTGATGTCACACTGCTTGCAAATAACGGTGGCGCCCCGGCTCTCCACCCCTGCGATAACAGTTTTGGCTTCGACATTTGGTGGATGGCGCCCCAACAAGACAACACAGCTCGGTCGCAACCACTCCATCAGCTCGGGCAGTATATGTTGCGCGAGACTGCCGAAAGCACCGGTCACAAGAAGGGTTTCGCCTTCCAAAGAGACCGGAGTAGAGTTGGCCGACTCCGGTTTGACACGCAGTTCAGGTACCGCCACCCGAGCAATATCACCCTCTATCGTTATCAGGCATTCGCGAGGCAGGGTTTGCCCGGTTAACCAATGAACCTGACTGAGTAGATGCTGCCTTGCTTCCACGGTCGCCGATAAAAGCAGACAGGTTAACGGGAGCTGAGGGTGCTCCCGTTGTGCGCTCCGCGCCATGGCAAGAACGGGTGCAGATACCGGATAACAGCTTGAACTGTTGTTTTGGACGGGAAAAATCCACACATGACGCGCTGTCGTTTGCTCATCCGCTAACACTTTCAACCAGACCAGAGCCTTCTGCGTCAGCTGTTCTAACTCTTCAGGAACAAAATCCCTCTCTTCGGTTGATTCTTGCCCAGGCCAAAATACGACAGTGACGCTCTCGTTCGCATCCACTTCATCAGTGCAATCAGCCAACGCATTGCGAGTGTCAGACTTATCCAGCACCACAATCTGAATAGCGTTGTTATCACGACTTGGAGAATTCTCGGATAGAGAGTGCTCTCCGGCAGGCTGCCAGCCAACTGTCCAGAGTGCGGGGCCTGCCCCAGACGCTTTTGCTTCAGCTTCCGAATGCTGTCGCAGCAAGGTGTCACGATCGGTCTGTTTGCAGGCAAAGCCTTCTACCTCAACGACACAGTGTCCCTGTTTATCCCTCAGCGAGAAATTGGCTCTGCGGGTAGACAGGTCAGAATCGCCTTTGACAGTGTCGTTATCGGAAAGCAGCTGATAGTCGCTGAGTGCCCTGACCGGCGCAGCCCCATAAAGTGTCAGCCGTTCAATGGAAAGAGGGATATAACGGCTTGCGGCGTCCTCCTGCTCGGCCATCAGGATGGCTCCTGACGCTATCGCATTATCCAGAAGCACAGGATGAAGAGGTGCTATTCCTGCAGCGGCATCAGGCCCCTGAATCCGGTTGAGGACACGGCTCCCGGTAGCCTGCAAACCCTGCCCCCAGCACCAGAGCGGATCAAAATGGATACCGAAATATTGGTCGAGACAACGCAGCCACTCCACGACGGAGAAGTTGGGTGCGTTCTCCAATGTCGGCATCAGTACACCCGACTCGGTCTGGGACGATACTTGTGTGAATAAGGGCTCAACATATCCCTGAGCATGCTCTCTGAGCCCCCCCTGATGCTCACTGTATACACGACAGTGCATCCTGCTATCGCCAACTCCAACAGGGGTAAGCCGACAATAGAGAGTATCCCGGGAAGCCGGCAGCATCGGCTCAGTAAAGCTGATCGAGGTCAGCAGTAACTGATCCGTAGCCAGCATGTCTGAGGCAGCTGCCAACATAAAACTGATATGCACGGCGCCTGCTAAAGCCACCTCGCCATAGACCTTGTGATGATAAAGAAACGGGGTTTCGCTCTCACTGATAGTCAGCTGGTAAAGAGAATCTCCCGATTGAGAAAGGGGAATGCGCTGACCACTGAACGGATAACGCCCCGTTGCCGGTATAACCTCATCATTGGGCTGAGAGCTGCTGAAGTGAGAACGCAGACGATCACTCTGAATCCAGAAGTGTTCGCCCTGAAAGGGGTAACCGGGAAGATTCACCAACCGTGCCTGAATTCCTAAGGCGCGATATATCTCCGCCCAGTCCAACGCCCTGCCCTGGCAAAAATACTCGGCCATAAGTGGCAGGCTTTCTGTAGCCAGAGGTTGCTCTGGCAAAGGCTGAGTAGAAGGCGTGCCATTAACGTTTACAGCCTCAGAAAGGAAGCACCCCTCTCCTGCACGCCCCTCAGACAATGCCTCCAGACCGGCCTGCAGTTGCTCCACCGAAGAGCAGATAATCGCGGCTCGCCATGGGTAATGTGCACGCCCTACCGCAAGGGTATAGGCAAGACCCTGAAGACTGTCGGTCACAGAGTCTGCCTGTCGCAACTGTGCTGCCAACTGCTGAATCCTGCGCTGTAACGCCGCTTTATTTTTACCCGATAACAACACCAAAACAGGCTGTTCTTCATCATTAGCTGCTGTCGATGCCGGGGGAGCCTGTTCCATTATCAGGTGTACATTGGTGCCACTGATACCAAATGAACTTAGGCCACACCGTAAGGATTGTCTGGAATCGTTATTCAACAGAGGCCGCAGTTCACTGTTCACAACCACGGAAATATCCGACCAGTTGATACGCGTGTTCAACGGACCATCAAGGGGATGTGGCGGCAAGGCTCGCCGGTTCAGTATTGCAACCAGTTTCAGAAGTCCGGCAACCCCGGCTGCTGACTCCAGATGGCCAATATTGGCTTTAATGCTGCCTATTCGCAGAGGCTGAATCCGCCCCGGGGCCTGACCATAAACAGCCTGCAAGGCATCAACTTCAATGGGATCGCCCAGCGGTGTACCGGTGCCATGGGTTTCGACAAAATCGACACTGTCTGCCGGTACGCCGGCATTATCCAGCGCCTGACGAAGCACCTTTTGCTGGGCCAGACCATTGGGAACCGTCATACCGCTGCTGCTACCATCATGATTAACAGCACTGCCACGAATGACCGCAAGCACCGGCTCCCCACGGCGCTGAGCCTCATCCAGACGACGCAAGGCAACCATCCCGCAACCTTCCCCCCGACCATAACCATCAGCCTGATCCGAAAAGGTTTTACAGCGACCATCCGGAGCAATAGCCCGGGTCCGGGAGAGGGCAACAAAACCGGCCGGTGAAAGAAGTAACTGCACACCGCCAGCCAGCGCCAGATCACACTCTCCATTTCTTAAAGCCTGAATGGCAAGATGGATAGCTACCAAAGAAGAAGAACAGGCGGTATCGACTGCCAGACTTGGCCCCTGTAGACCCAGCCAATAGGACAGGCGGCCAGCGGCAAAGCTGGTGTGGGTTCCGGTCACATCCAAAGCATTCAGATTATCCAGACCACGGTCTTGCAGCTGTTCATACTCACTGGGGCCGATACCGACATATAGCCCAGTTTCACTGTCATGTAACTGTTCAGGGTTCAGCCCGGCATTCTCCAGTGCGGTCCAGGCCGATTCCAGCAACAACCTATGCTGGGGATCCATGCTTTCCGCTTCACGGGGGGGAATGCCAAAGAAACCGGCATCAAAGCGACCCGGTTCCTCTATAAACGCACCGCGTCGGGTATAGCTTTTACCCGTGGCATTGGGATCGGTATCAAACAGCGGATTGATATCAAAACGATCTTCAGGAATATCACACGTGGTATCACTTCCCTGTTCCAGCATCTCCCAGAGACTGGACAAATCATGGACGCCCCCAGGCAGACGACAGCCCACACCGATGATGGCAATTGGTTGCTCACTGTCGTTCACTGCCATTTTCGGAAGAGCCGCAGCTTCTGGTACAGACTCGCTGCCTACAACCTTGACCAGCTCTGCAAGAATACGATCCGCCAGCGCCTGAAGATTGGGAACCGTAACCGCCAGGGTTGCTGGCAACTCAAGACCCAGTTGTTTCTCCATCCGTTGGCCAAACGCAACCGCTTTCAACGAGTCGAGCCCCATCTCGAACAGCCCGGTAAGACTGTCACGCGCCAGAGCTTCGTGAGAGTCGGGGGCCACGCCCAGCAAATCCAGCACCTGCAGATAGAGCCAGTCCAGCAGGTGTTCCCGTCGAGCCGCTTCCTCCATACTCAGGAGCTGAGCGGTATACGCAGTCTGTTTGGCTGGCTTAACAGCCTCTGGTAATGGTTGTTCTGAAACAAGATTCTGCTGGGACAACATATGATGAAGGAAGGGCGGAACCGGCTTGCCCGTAAATCGCTGCGCCATGCCTGACCAGTTGATGGCGGCAATCACATGCACAGGTGATGGGGTTACATTCTGCTCCAGAGTTGCCAGCGCCTTCTCCATGGTGTGAAGCGCTCTTTTGGGGTTCAGCAGAGTAACGACACTCGACTCCTGACTTTCTATAGAACCAATCCGGGCACTCATACCTTCGCCTTCCCAGCCACCCCAGGCCAGACTCAGGGTGGGCAGACCGTGACTGGTTCGGTATTGAGCCAAAGCATCCAGGTAACAGTTCCCGGTCATGTAATTGGCCTGACCGATATTTCCGAAAACCGATGAAATGGAAGAGAACATTACCAGCCGGGTCTCAGGCCACTCCCGGGTCAGGCAGTGCAGATTCCATGCTCCATCTATTTTGGGGCGCAGTACCGTTTGCCATTGCTGGTCAGTCAGATTCGTTAACAGGCCATCATCCAGTACACCGGCACAATGAATAATCAGGTCCGGTAACTGCCCCTGCTGGCCAAGCTGCAGAAAAAGGCCCGATAGCTGCTCTTGATCCGCTACATCTGCCTGATAGTAATGAACATCACAGCCCGCCTGACCAATGGCATCCAGCCGCTGTTGGGCAACCTCGTCCGGCCCTGCACGACGACTGACTAATATAAGACAACCCTGTTTCTGCTGTTCAGCCAGACGCTTTCCCAGATACTCGGCCACAGCAAGACCAAGAGCCCCCAGCCCACCCGTGATCAGTATGGTTTCAGGAAGATCGATGGATAAAGGTGTGCGCTCAACCGGACAAAGAACCTGTTGCCACCACTGAACGAGCCCTGCCGGGCCGGGTCGTAATGCCTGGCACTCGAAGAGTCTCTGACTCGACAGCGGCGTACATAAGCAGTCCAACGCTTGCTGCCAAAGTTCGTCATCGGTATCAGCAGGAATATCCAGCCATCTTGAGCTAATTTCCGGATACTCAGCCTGCAGTGCCAGATGCACACCACGAAAACGGCTATTGTCTGGTATTACCGACTCGCCTTTGTGCACCTGACAGGCCTGCACGGTCAGCAACCAGACCGGCAGTTCCTTACGACCAGCTCCAAGCTGTTCCTGAACACAGTGTTGCAGTGGTTTGATCACACCCGCCAGATCCGGCCATTGGGGCGAGGCTTCCAGTGGATTATCGATATTACCCGTCAGGGATACCACCAGAATACAGTCCGGTGACCGGCCCGAATCTTCATCAGGATTAATTACCAGGGTCACATCACGATTTTTAGCCAGACGCTCAAGATTGCGGAACAGCGGTGACTGCAAGCTTTCAGCATCCCCAAAGACCTGCCAGTTCTGCGGGATTCCTTCCCGAACCGATGGCCATTCAGGCTCCAGTGGTTCCCATTCCAGTGTGTAGTGATCGTTCGATGACGTCTGTTTTGCAGGCTGTGAATCCGCAGGTTCATCGGCAAAGACTTTCCAATAGCGCTGTCTTTGGAAGGAGATAGTCGGTAGGCGAACACAGGGCGTATGTGCTTGGAATACGGGCTGCCAGTCAACCGATTCACCCTGTAGATAACGTTCAACCAGTGGCCGGATCGGCTCTGGAAAATCCTGTGCCGGAAGAGAGTTCTCATTGTTGAGGTTCAATAACCCATCACGACTCTGAACCAGCCATGCCCTACGGACCGGCAGTGGTGTTTTTGCCAGAGCCAAAGTACGGGCAATGGCCATCAGGGAAATAGCAGGGTTTTGTCGCACAAACTGTTGCAGATGCACCAATGCTAAATCCAATGCCGCTTGGGTATGAGCGGAAAGCACCAGAGGCAGGCCATGCCCGTTATCAGCCTCTTTTACCGGCTCTGGCAAAGGTGGCTCTTCAACAAGAATATGGGCATTAGTGCCACTGATACTGAAAGAACTGATACCGGCCCGGGCAGGTCGGTTTCCGATTTCCGGCCAGAATGTTGGCGTGGTAACGACTCTGAGCGGCTGGGCCTGCCAATCAAAGGCAGATGTCTTTTGATCGCAATGCAGGGACGATGGCAGGGTTTTATGCTTTATAGCCAGCAGGGTTTTTATTAAACCGGCCAGCCCAGCTGCAGCCTGAGTATGTCCGAAATTACTTTTTACCGAACCGATCATCAACGGCCGATCAGCTGTACGGCGGGTACATACCTGACCAAGTGCCTGTAACTCAATCGGATCCCCCATGGGTGTTCCGGTGCCATGGGCCTCTATATAATCAATATCATCAATAGTCAGTCCGGCACTTTCCAGGCAGGTCTCGATCACTTTTCTCTGCGCCCTGGTGTTCGGAGCCGTCAATCCCTGGCTGTGTCCATCCTGGTTCACTGCACTGGCGCGAATAACGCCATCGATAGGGTCTCCATCCCGAAGGGCATCGGATAGTCGTTTCAGAAGTACCAACCCACACCCTTCTGACCAGCTAACTCCATCCGCCTGATCACTGAACGTCTTGCAGCGTCCGTCCGGGGCCAGACCATCCAGCCGGCTGAACTCTATAAAGGAAGCCGGTGACAGATTCAGGCTAACACCACCTGCCAGAACCATATCACTCTGGCCGCTGTGCAATTGCTTAAGTGCCAGATCAATGGCCACCAGAGAGGATGAGCAGGCGGTATCAATAGTCAGGCTTGGGCCTTCCAGACCGTAGAAATACGACAGACGCCCTGAAGCCACACTGTCGGCATTGCCGGAACCAAAAAAACCATCAATGGCTTCATAATGATTGCCGTAGCGGTGCAGGTACTCATTAAACATCAGCCCAACAATCACGCCGGTCCGACTGCCCGCCAGTTTGGCCAGGGTATACCCGGCATTTTCAAAGGCCTCCCAGCTGGTCTCCAGCAGTAATCGGTGCTGGGGATCCATGGCTTCTGCTTCTTCAGCCGGAATATCAAAAAGCCCCGCATCAAACTGGTCGATGTCTTTTAAGAAGCCACCGCAACGGGTTCGCATCTTGCCGATGGCACTGGGGTCGGGATCATAGAACGCATCAATATCCCACCGCTCTGGCGGCACTTCCCGAATCGCATCACGCCCCTCACTGAGCAGCTCCCAGAATGACTGTTCATCGTTGACATCTCCCGGGAACCGAAAGCCCATACCGATCACCGCGACCGGTTCATCAAAGTTCTTCGGATGGCTGACCTCGCTTAGTCTCTGGGGCGCAGGCCGCTGTTCTGCAGGGGCGGGCTTAACACCAGCCAGCTGTTCCTGCAGCCGTTCCTGAAGATAACCAACCAACGTATTGATCGTTGGGTATTCAAACAGCAGGGTTGATGGCAAAGCTCCGGGGATAGACTTCTGCAGCCGGTTACGAATATCCAGCGCCAGCAGGGAATCCAGACCGTAACGCTGAAAACTGCGATGATTCTCCAGCTGGCTGGCATCGGGTATTTTCAGGGCATCAATAACTGCGCCCCGTACCAGCTCCATCAATACAGATGCTGATGTCGTATGATCAAGGGCTGGCTGTTTTTCTGGTGCCTGAGACGTTCCAACATCCACCTGTCTATCGTCGGACAGATATTCAACCAGATGTTTTTCCAGCCGTGATAGCCCCTCACTACCGGAGACTGACGTAAATGCCGCAGCCAGATAACAGCCCGATGGTTGAGCAAGAATGGTTTCCAGCTGCATCAGGCCGATGCCGGCCGGCATCTCCTCAAGGCCTCGATCCCGCATACGCTGGCGCATAACCGCACCCGTGCTCGCTGCCATGCCCTCATCAGCCCATGGCCCCCAGTTAATGGTATGCACCGGCAGACCATCCTTCTCACGCAGCCGGGCCAGACCATCCAGAAAACCATTCGCCGCCGCATAGGAGGCCTGACCATCAGCCCCAAACACGGAAGCCAGGGATGAGAACAGCATAAACCACTGCAGGTTTTTATCTTGGGTCAGTTGGTGGAGATGCCAGGCTCCTATGGCTTTTCCGGAGAAAACCCGAGCAAGGGACGCGTCATCCAGTTCGGCAAAGGTTTTGTCCTCATTGATACCGGCAGTATGGAAAACCGCTTTCAGTGGCCACTCCGATGGCAGGTTATCCAGCACGGCTTTCAAGGAAGAGTGGTCACTGATATCACAACAAAGATGGGTGATCTGACAGCCCTTCCCACAGGCTTCAACCAGCTGAGTGAGTTGATCCTCATCTATTGGGTGACGGGATAACAAGGTGATATGTCTGGCCCCTGTCGTATGGGCTAGCCAAGGAATCAGGGAACGCGCGATACCACCCGTGCCGCCGGTGACCAGAACACTGCTGTTCTCTGGCAGAAGAGGTGTTTGCACATCATTATCGGGACGATCAGACATGACTTCGGGGATCTTCTGGCAGTCCGGTATCCGCAGCTGCTTCTTATCCAGCCAGAGCATATGCTCACTGCCGAGTTCCTGCTCCCAGTTAATGAGACTGTGCCGAATAACAGGCCATTCCACAGAAATATCACCCACCAGAACCTTCACACAACAGCGCGGATGCTCCCGATTAAAAACCCGCACCAGAGAAAGAACCGCGACAACCAAAGGAAGATCAAGCGGGGCATGACTCATTCCAAGATACAAGAACAAAGGAGCTTCCGCAGAACGATTGGCCTTGTCGCTAATAATCAAACGCTTAAGCCAATCTCCCACCCGTTGAAGAACAACGTGGCAAATGTCCGGATCGTCCGACTCTGGCAGCTGTGTAATGATGAGTTGAATGTGATCTGTCGTGCCCTCCTGTCCTGACTCCAACTGAACAGGCTGGATAACAGGACTATCGCCATCAGCCTTGGCCTGCTCCGCAATCTGCTGACAAAACAGTTCATCACTCTCTGCGAGAGGCGAGAACTGAACATCACAACAGGTTGCTGGTGATGTGTCTTCTTCAATCGCAAGAACAGCATCAACCACCCGGAAGACCGGCCGGGAGAACAGAGTGTAAAGCTGGGAGTGAGGTATATGTCGAGAGGTAAATCCAGATATTTCCGCCAGACACTCTCCCTGCAGATCCCAGAGAGTAATATCGGCAACAACTGGTTCACCCGGGGCTGACGAATCAGAGGAACGAAGCCTGAATTCACTCCAAACCGGCCCCTGGGCAGGCTGATAGATGACAATGCTTTCTATATGAACAGGTAACAGCGGCGACTTGCTATCGTGGGTATTATTGATCAAAAGGCCGCTGGCAAAGGCATTATCAAGCAATACCGGATGCAGGGGGGCCTGCTGGTAATCTTCACTGGAGGGAGCTGCTATACGACAAACGACAGCTTCATTATAGAGATAACACTGTTGCAACCATTCCCAGTTCGTTCCCCATTGAATGGACAGCTGTCTTAATCGCTCGTAAACCGTGCTGGATTGTAGTGTCTCCGCCTGATCAGGAATACCAGAAAGGAACGGAAAAAGACGACTGTCTGATGAGCTATTCCCTTTTGAAAGAGGCTGCATCCGCAGCCGCGCCAGAATATCCCCCTGCTTGTCAGCCTTGACCGAGCACTCTTTAGCCAATTCGTTCTCAGTACAGTCTGATAATGAGAGGGTGAATGTGTTGTCAGAATAAAGAGCCTGAAGCTTGAGCAGATCAATAGCGCTCAGGCGTAATCCCAGTGTCTGCCAAAACATCGCCCCCAAAGCAGAAAGGGATGACAGCCAAACGGTCGCAGGAACCACAGGGACCTTCAAAACCCTGTGTTCACGTATATAACTATACTGGCTCTCTGAAAGATCCAGCGTACTGGTTATTGGTTTCTCCCTTGGCATCAGCACTCATTCAATAACGTTGTGAATAAGAATGTCGTTTGATCCAAAGTAGTCCGTTAAAAAACATTTGTTATTGTTTCTCTGGAAAGAAAATGAAACCACCACTGCCAGACATTCCCCATGCCTATATTCACGCGGTGGAATTTTCTTATACGGAAAATGATCGTCAATTCCTGCGATCCTGTTTACCGGCAAGTTGTCTCCCGCCAAAAGGGTGCGTGCTGAAACGGGAAATTGAATTCTATGCAGGCCGCGTCTGCGTTCAGAATTGTTATGCCGCTTTTGGGCTCTATCATGTTCTGCCAATACCAGATATCTGCACCATAAGCCGGGCACCTCAATGGCCAGAGGGTTTTACCGGTTCTATCAGCCACTGCTCCGGGCTGGCCGTTGCTATCGTGAGCCATAACACGTCCTATAGCAGTCTCGGAATTGATATTGAACAGGTGCCAACACAGGAACGTGCTGTCGATCTGGCAGATATGGTTCTCACCAACAGGGAACACACCTATCGTCCATTGGAGCTTAACTTCAGCGAATGGTTTGCTCTGGTTTTCAGCGCCAAAGAGTCGCTGTACAAAATGCTTTACCCGATAACTCGATGCCAGTTTGACTTCCTTGATGCCTCTCTTCAGAACGTCTTTATAAAAAACGACAAAAGACGTTTTTCTATAACAGTTAAAACCCGAAAAATTTTAACACCCTGTGAATTTAACGGTGTTTTTGCAATAACGGATGGATTTATCTGGACGATGATCCCATTAGAATCCAATTTGAAAATTGGCTGATCAAAAAGCTTGAAATCGGAATCATTAGTCTAGACTTGTCGTGATTTTTAAATGAGCGCAGTCACGATGCAGGAAAAATCAATATACCGGGCAATATACTTGGCGATAGATTATTTCCTTAATTTTAAACATAAGACTCTAGTACTCATTTTAATTTTCAGTGTTCCTCCAGCCATTGCAGTTATCACACCGTTTGGTGAGCTTCCTGATTCCATCTACCTCCGCGTGTATAGCAAAACCCGAGTTTCACCCTCAGCACACTTTGCGCTTTCTCAAGAAGTCGATAATGGTGATATTCAGTGGGAAATGACGATGCTTAGTCGTTACGAACAACATTTATTAAGGAAAGGCACTATCTCCTCTGAGCAGCTTTATGCTCTCCACGATGAATACAATACACAGCCGCCAATGCATATCACCCCAGAGTTGCTACCTATGGCTTTGCTAGTGCCTTACATACCAAGCCATGAAAAAACCTTTGAGAAGATCAAACCTAAAGAAATAAGTCAGGAAGAACAGGAAGAAAGAGGGCCTGCAGTTGTTCAGCTTATGGCTGGCTTTACCACGGCGTCCTCCCGTACTTGGGAAAACATTTTACTGAAGCCTGTCGACCCACAAACCTCAGAAGACTTTCGACCAGCTGAAAAGTTAATGTTTCAGGATCTTACTTCAATCCCCTTGAAACTGGCAGGCTACAGGGTAAATGAGCACAGTACAGAGCCACCTTCCAGCCAGATAACGGTCAAACTAAGACCTGAATCCGATAACGAAGAGATAAGTCTCGAAGGTGTCAATGATATTCAGGTAACCCTGTACAACGGGAAGTTCCCATTCGAGCTGAGTGCCACCGTCTGTTTTAGCGGAAGCTGTACCAACAGCTATATGATGATGTTTCCTGAGCGGGACGATATTGCTCCTCTTACGCTACCTCTGTCCGCTGCAGCCTCCGAGCCCATAACACCTATGACTTCCACTTATGTCTACCCACCACCGTCTCCACCCAGACCGCAAAGAAACAGTATCGTGCCGGCTTGTTTTTCTTGCTGTTGTGGTCGTTCAGGGCAAGCAGAGATAACGTACGGGGCCAGCGTATCGGCCAGTTCCAAAAATTAGCATGGGCTGAACACATGAAAACAACTCATGGTATGCGGAACTTTATCAAAGGCGTTGTTGTAATTTCTGCGCTGTATATCTCTCCCTCTTTTGCGATGAATGGCGGAGGTAAGTCTGGCGGCCCACCACCAGTGAAAGTCCCTCCTTTTTCACCACCAACATTCGATTCAGTACCTATAAGTTTTGCTAATCTGGCTATCAGCCCTGCTGGCTCCGAAGGCTCCCCCAGTGCCCCTTCTCCCCTTCTACGGCATAGAGAAGATGATCAACATTGGGCAGGCCTATACAAAAAAGGAGATAGAACCAGACAACACCTGTTATCAACAGGGTTTATGAAGGTAGACGAGTCTTATACTGCACCGGATCGCTCCACATGGGGTGTGGCAAAAGGCATGGCACAAACGTTATGGAAAACATTCAAACTTGTACCAACAGCCATAAAGTACAAAACCTCACAAGAGCCTGACATCACCGAGATACGTGCCAAGATTGAAGAGATCGGCATTATGGCAATAAAACTGATGCAGACTCTGTCCATGACTGGTCATATTCCAAGGGATATGCAGGACGAAATCTCTAAACTCAGCGATAGTGTCACCCCTCTACCCTTTTCTGTTATGAGACCGTCAATTGATGAGGCTCTGTCCCGACAGCATCTCACTTTTGATGAGGTCTTTAGCAGTTTTGAACAGGATCCTCTGGCTTGCGGCAGTGTTGCCCAGGTCTACAGGGCAACCCTTGCACGGAACGGAGCCTCTGTCGTAGTCAAGATTGTCAAACCTGGCGCCTATAAACAGCTCGATACAGATCTCAACGCTTTAAGGTCGCTCATTACCCTGATATCTTCCGGTGATTCCCCGATGATCGGTATAGAAGATGCGCTGTCTGAATTCTTCTACATGTACTTGAAAGAGTGCGACTTGAGTATTGAATCGGCCAATATGCAACTGGCAAGTACCCTTATCAGAGAACTCAACCTGAACTGTTATGTACCTGCTGTTTACGACGACTACAGCGACAGCAATATGTTGGTGACAGAGTATATTCCCGGCCCGAATGCAAGACAGATCTACGAGGATGGCTCCTATATAGAAGCTATGGAACTTATAAACCAGGCAGAGCTGGCATGGAATCAACTTATGCAGGCCGCAGGCTTCATGCACGGGGATACCCACCCTGGAAATATCATGAAACTTGACGACGGAAGGCCTGTCTTTGTGGATTGGGGCAATGCTATTACCCTAAGCGATTCGCAAGCAGACGCGCTTCGCAAATCGCGAATAGCCATGCGTTTACAGAATCCAGACCTATCCGAAAAACAAAAATTCATAGAACTCTGGAAAGACATCCGCTGGTTCCTGGACTACAAATCACCACCGGAAGATCAAGTTATTGATGAGCTCATCAGCGATGTTGTGACCAAGGCTAAACCCGATGCGAACAAAGATCAGCTCACTGCTGAATTGTTGAAGGAACTGAAAACAAAGTGTGATTCAAGGGTTCCCGGTGCTTTCTTTTGTGTGGCGAGGAATGAGCTGTTTTTCCAACATTCCCAAAAAAGGAGTCGCCTCAAAGAACATGACCTAAGAGAGGCACAACCATCCTACGCTGGACGACTCACTGCGGAACAGAGGACATTAGAAGGTTTAGAGGGCGAATTGCAACAACAGGAAAAACTTCATACTGCCCGCTTACGTCAGAAAACAAAATCAGAGAGAGACAGGCAAGCTAACCAACGAGAGATTGAAAGTCTTCAAGCGCTTATCGATGAAAGCAACAGAAAAATTGAGCAATCAAAAAAAGTAATCAGTGATATTCATGAAGAAATTGATAGAACAATTGACACAGATATTAATCGTAGAAAATTTGCACGCCTACAGCATACAACACTGTAAAGCGCATGCTGGACAAGACTCTTAAGCTGCACTTTACTGCAGTGTTATTTTTGCAGCAAAGTTACCCATATCAGTCTGATTTATGGACTGGGGAGACTCACCATGTTCTTGCACGAAAGTGTTAATAGCATCAGTTCCTACAATGATATTGTGGAAAAATACTCTTTTGTGATTTCTGATCAACTTCGTGATTCGCACGATGGTCTTCTATGCCCTACAACATGGCAGGAGTGTGTGCCCTATATAACAGAAGATATATACAGGCACCTATGCGACTCTGAACTTTCAGATGCGAACTCCATGCAAAAACTAAGTTTTCTTTGTATGGATATATCGGAACATATCAACAACCGTCTGGATGACCAGAAAGAAGTTGTTTATTGCACCCCAAATGACGGCGAATGGTCGAATTTTGAATACAGTCAGCTTTGCCATCTTCCGGTAAAGCAGGTTTTCAGGAAGCCACTGACTGAAATTTACTATATCAGCGAACAATGTTCCCAATGGTTTCAGGAAAGCTATCAAGACTTTCATAGCGACAGCCTTTTAACAAGAATTCAGTTTTTAATAAATAATCCTTCACTCGAAAAAAACAATAAAGAGAATAAAAAAAGCTATTCACATAAAACAATAAATCTAACCATCTCCCAAGAGACAGATGTCATTTTTGAAACAGCATTTGATTACAATGATAAAACCAACCTTCAGAATTTATTCCAAACAGAGGTCGATACACTGGCAAACCCACCCAAAATATTTAAAAACCACAAGATTCCAGAAGTTATGCTCAGGCCTATTTACTATGGGATTAATATATTACTTTCAAAACGCCAAAGCTGCTAATCAACCAGCACACTGATCACATCAGCGTACTTACACCACCCATTCCATTTGACACTTTTAATGGGTCTATAGGCAATGTTCAATCCACCTGAAGCGACACCGCCGGATGAAGGGTCAAACCCGCCATCCGCCATCGTACAACCTGTTGAAGAAGAATACCGTACAGCTCCTGACGTCGTATTACGTAGGCCACATCCAGGATCAAACTCGCCTCTGGACTCTACCGATTATGAACCCTTGACGGATCAACCAGCCTTAGGGTCATCCCGAAGAATAACAACTCGCGAAGATTCTCCTCAACAACCTCAACAATCAATGTCGCAGCGTTTCTTTACCAGCTGTGTGCATAATATAACGGGCTGCTTACAATTTTGCGTAAATCTTCCAACAAGGTTCGCTGTTGCGAACAACCCGGAACTTGTTGATGATTTTTTTCAGGAGGATCCATATGCAGATCTAGTGTTCCAGACACCAAGAGCGTCAGTATATGGTACTCCTGTTGGTAGCGTTCTAGAATTTGTCCCAGGCGATGAACCTGGCCAAGGCGAATCCCCCGGTACACTCCAAAAATTTTATTCACTCCCAAAAGATACACTTGCCAGAAACCGATCTCTTGCAAGAGATCAATCCTTTGGACAAAGAACTCTTAGAAGTATACAGGGGAATCCCCATGAACTATTTCAGCTAATGGGTTATATCGCCTATATCAGGGAACCTAAAGGATGGGATATTCCAAAACATCCATCATTACAAATGGATATCCGACTAATATCCTATTTAAAAAAATTCGATAACATTCGAGCTTTTATAGAACGATATGAGCAAGAAAAAGGTGAGCGAGATCTTACATACGCTGCAGTTTTTGCCAGAGTTCAATACAATTACTACTCCAAAGTATTGAGTGATCTTATTGATCAAAGCACAGATCTTCCATCTTTAGCAAACCCCGGCGAACTGGCAGGAAAAGAAGAGCTTTCACTAGTTTTTCTAAACACAGGATTGATGATGCCATACATAGATCTAGCTGGAAAAGTTAGTGAGGTCCATGATTTCAATCTTGACAACATAGCCCATTTAAAAATAAATTTTGCAAGCATCGAGTCCGACTTCCCAAAAAACATCTCCTTGAATTTAATGGACGATGTGAAATCTCAGAGTTGGATAGATAATTTACCGACTGATAAGTATTTCATATGCGTTATCGATAAACTGTTATCTTTTTACACTCCTGAAGAGGGCAGAGTGATACTTAATCGTCTAGCTGAAAACCCTTTATGTCTTTTTATTGTGATAGAAACTGTTAGTCCAGCACTGACTGCGAGTTATCAACCTTCGTGGTACACTATACCAGGACAAGTTATAAAGGGAGTTCGATCCAAGCTCGTCGATGAGGGTTTTCCTTTGCACACCTATTTAAGTAGCGATCAGGCTATTTCAACTTATCAGCAAATTCCAGCACAATTTAATAAGAAAAGATCTGTTCGCTATCTAGAAGGTGTAAGTACCGCCTTAAATCTCGCGATATCAAGTGGTGCATTGCCGGTTCATGCTGTTCATACATTGCAACCTTTAAGTAAACAATAAACCAATCCTCTATCCACAATTATGAAGAGACTCGCATGAAGTTTACTAGTCTCGCGGGAAACATCCCTTTTTTCCCGCGTGGGCATTTTATACGAGCACAGAAATTACGGTTCAAAACGCTCTATGCGTTCTTCCATCATCGGGTGGGTAGAGAGAAATCCAGGCATACCGTCTTCATCATCCTGACCATGGGATGCGGCCAACAGTCTCATAATATTGGCAAAGTGAACCGGCTCAAGGCCAACCTTCTGCATATGCTGCAGGGCATAATCATCAGCCTCGGTTTCCATCTCTCGAGAATAATGGCTTTCCAGCAGGAAGGCTGGAATGGCTGCAGCCAGATTGGTGGCAGAAACGATATCACCCGTCACCAGAATGAGCATGACCGACAGGCCGGAACGCTGCAGAGCCTGACGTAAGCCATGCCGATGTACAACGTGCCCGATCTCGTGGGACATCACCGCCATGATTTGCTGATCATTCTCTGCCAACTCTTCGAGCCCATCCATCAGCACCAACGTGCCGTCAGGCAGAGCAAAGGCATTGGCGCCGATCTCAGGGCTGCTGCGAAATTCCAGCCGGTATGTAAACTCTGAACCAGATGCTGCAGCCAGCTCCTGTAGCTGCTGCCTCAGTTCAGCCTTACGTTCTGCAGATAAACGACTGGGATCGAATGCAAAATCATCCAGCAGATCCAGTGTGCCCTCCCCAACGGAGACAGCAACACTGGGCGGCAGTGACATGGCAACTCTACGGGAGGCATCAGGTACGACATACACCATAAACAGATAAATAAACCCGAAGATCACCGCAGCAGAAATCAATACATGCCGTGCCTTGGATTCCAGCTTATGAATAACGCCCTCAAACCAACCGGAACCTCCGGGTGGCAGAACCTGATCAACAGCATCATTGTCTTCCGTTTCAAACAGACTGCCATCTGGAAAACGTAGTTGCCTTGGCGTTGAGCCGACCCGAGTCGAGATTTTCATCTCGGTCATGCCACAGCGGGGGATACCCAGATGTTTACTGCTAACAGCCGGGTGAATCAAACCATAGGTATCCACCATGATCTCAGCAGGTTCAGCACGGCTGCTGCCTGCGGGATAATAAATCCCCTTCAGAACCGCTGACGCCTGAGTAGTCATCAGAGCCCCGCAGCGACATCAAAGACATCACCCATCTCTTCACCCAGAGCGGACTGCTGCTCCTGCTGATGATCGGTAAAGCTGTCCAGAGAATCATCGGCGATCATAATCAGACAATCGGCACGGTGTTTGGCCATACGCACCATAGCCCAGGGTGCTCCCAGCCCCAGAGTCAGAGCAATCACCAGCAGGTTGGTGAAGTAGATCCACATAAACGGCAGTGTTTCCATGGAAGCCTCGAACTGCACACCTGCCAGCTTGCTCTTGCCATAGATCAGGTTGAACTGGCCCACAGAAATCAGAGCAATGGCACTGAGGTATAACAGCGGAGCAATCAGCACTCCGGCAACAGGAATCAGAAAGCTAAGGCCAGCCAGAATCATCAGGCCAAAAGCCTTGAGATAGAGGCTGTAGAAATCGCCGGTGGTAAATGTCGGCTCGAAAGTTTCATTACCAAACTCGTAATTTTTCACCAGATACTTTTTCTGCTCCTGGACCACCCAGGGAGCAGCAAGACCCATGGTAAAAGGTACGACAAGTGGCAGAACCATAAAGTGAAGAAATACACCGCCCATGGTCACCTTGCTGTTGAAGCGTACATTACGCCAGGCACTCATACGGGCATTAAAGGAAATACCGCGGGCAATAATCCAGGGTGTCGCAACCAGCAGAACCAGAATAAGAATGCCATACAACGCAGGGCTGAATTCAATAGAGAGAGACAACGCAATCAGAAAGGCCATGGCAATCAGACGCCCTTTCAGGATCTGAATCGGGTCTGCCAAGTAACTGAATGCAGAGCCTGCCACTTTTGTAGAACCATAAAAATAGCGATTGGTACGCACCTTGGCCCAGGCGGAATAAATGCCCAGTGTGACAATGGTCAGCAGAATATTAACAATCCAGATTTTGAAAAACTCACCGGCCTTACCAGTAAATTCAAACTGATGGTGATGCACCTGTGCCTGCGGAGCAGTCGGTTGAGAGGTTGCAGCTTCCATGACTTATTACGTCTCTTTTATATGTGTTGTTAAACCAGAACTGCACAATCTGATTATTAAGCCGTTATTATTTTTATAGAAGGCACGAGCATTCTACCGACCTAACAGGCCGGGGTTCAAATACATAACACAACTATTCAGAGAAGATATGAACGAAAAGTGTTGCTTATTATTTATCGTACCCTGCTGCCCTTCATTCCCAAAGGGCAACAGAGTCCGAAATTCTGTTAGTGCTTCACAATCAGGTTGATGTTCTTTCTGGCCTCTTCCAGATCTTCAGCCAGACTGATACTGAACTGCTTACCGGCTTCCGGATCAATGGCTTCCAACTGCTCAAAAGCCTCCAGCGCTTCCCAGTTCCGCTGCATTTGCTTGAGAGACATAAAACGTACAACCAGAGTTTCGGCATTTACTTCGCCCAACTCTTCGAGTCTTTCGATATCCGTCAGAGCACCAGCGAAATCATGCATCATCATTTTACTCTTGGCCCGATAGAGCAGACACACAGTGCTCTCTTCCAGCTCCAGCGCCCGGTTGAAATCCTCCAGAGCTTCCGCCATACGGCCACAGCTGTGCAGTGCAATACCTTTGGCCGGCAGCACCTGACCTTCAGGCATATCGCCCTTCAGGGAACGCTCAAAGTAGATGACAGCCTCTTCATGGCTGCCCATCAAAAAGGCGGTTTTGCCCGCATTGAAGTAAGCCACGGTTAACTCAGGCTCCAGCTCAATGGTTTTCTCAAAAAACTCAAGCGCCGCCTGGTACATGCCTTTACGCACATAGCAGATCGCCAGGTTAAACGGCGTACCACTGTTAGACGGGTTGAGTTTATAAGAGGACTCCAGTGCGACCTGGGCTTCATCCAGCAGGTTCTGGCTTAATTTTTCAACGCCCTGGTAAAAGAGCTGTTCCGCATTGCCGGAAGTTTCGGTTTCCGGAGAGGTAGGAGTTACTGAGGTCATAGCTACAACGGGAGAAAAGGGGATAGAGAAAGCTGACAAACCGGCAGCCAGTTCCATGATAACTGACTGCCGGCTTAGGGCACGCTGACACCAGACAATAGTGTCAGAGATTAACCATCAGAGAGTTACTTCCAGGCCAGTCGCCCGCCCAGAGTCGCCAGTACCAAACCTGGCAGCATGATGACCATCATGCTCATGGAGGCCGACTGTGGCTCTTTCTCAAGAATAGAGCTAATCGCCCAGGCTGCTGCAAACAGCATGGTTCCCATACCTGCCGCCAATACCACCAGAGAAATCCAGCTGGACTGCAGTTTCCAACGCAGCCAGACCAGCCCCTGCACACAAGCCAGACTCAGAACGCCCAGCCAGTAGAACATCACTTCAACACCGGTAAAAATCGCTAAACCTGACATATCAATAATCCTTCATCAAGCCGTTGTAGGAACGCCCTTTTGGATCCCAGAAAACTGCCGGTGCTTTCTCATCAAACATATTGCCGTAGCCATGCCACAAGTCCATTTCCGCCATCAGCTTGTGCAGCGGACCAGGCAGTACCGTGTTGACCCGGTCAATCAAACGGTGATGCCAGAAATTTGGCTTGTTATACGGACAGGTTGCCAGGCAGGTGCCGCAGGATGTACCGGACTCAATCCAATAGGCATGGCACTTCTCGCCATCAAGGTGCCACTTCCGCACCCCCGGATTAATATATGGCTTGTCCTTAACATCTTCCGCGGTATACATCGATGGACGATCATCACGGGAGATAGACTTGGATGGACAGTTATCAGCACAGTGCAGGCAGTTGGCACAGAAGCTTTCAATACCAAACGTTACCGGCTTATCGTAATACTCATCCAGTTCCAGATCGGTATAAACACGGGCCACACGCAGACGAGTACCGTAATGGTAGTTTTGCAGCATCCCCATCCGGTTGCTTTCCCCCAAACCGGCGGCCATCGCGTAAGGGACGTTCAGCCCCGTGCCATTAACAGCGGGAACAGCTTTATAACCCATATAGTTAAAGTAACGGGCCAGGTGCATGGTCACGTAAGTCAGCCCGGAGTAAGCGTTAAAGGCTGTAGCATCGGCAATCTGGCTGGGGGCTGTCGCCAGTGCTTCGTACTCCATTTCCCACCCAAGAACAACAACCGTTTTTGGTTTGAAATCCGGGTAGGCTTCATCCCATGGCAAGGTTTCGGATACGCTGTTGGGCTTAAGCACATGAGAGTAATCCCAGCGTTCATCCCGGCGGGTAATACCGACGACATTGGCACCGAAGTGGCGAGCCACACGCTTGATCTGGGCATGGGCTGTTGCCGCATCCGGAAACTTGTAAGGCGTGGGCAAACTGAGTTCATTGGGAACATAAACCGTGTCCATGCTGTAATCCGGAATACCTTGCTTCCTATGGTACAGCGTGGCAGAAGCCTTGTTCATGGCATAGTCGGAGCCGGAAAAGCCCGGGCGGCTGTCATCCCAGATGGCTTTATAGTAAGGAACACCTTCCCGGGCATGTCTATTAAACATGGTTTGGCTCTGGTCAAAGCGCTTGTAGTCCGGGCTGATGTCCTGCGGGAAATCATCATGAAATACGACACCAAAACCATCATCACGCACATTGGCAGAAGCAGACGCAGGAACAGGTACAGCACTGGCCAGAGCCGCTGCGGTACCCGCCATACCCAGTTTTAACAGACTGCGACGCCCAAGCATTGGCTCTGTCGCCGACGTGTTTTCCTCAAAGCCTTTCAAGCCGTCATCCTCGGTAAAATTCTGACCGGAGCACAAAGCCCGCTGTCGTTTTTCCGAATATTATCTGGGCGTTTGAGGAAGACTCGGCTAGTAAAATTACCAGTGAAAGCGACGACTTTCTTCCGCTTTCTGTAATGTTTTGTCTATTAGGGTCTGTTGACGTTTGCTGATCGCACTCAGCTTTTCCGAGGGCTTTCAGGGCTAGACGCAGTGATGCAGGAATAGTGGTTCTCTTTCAAATCACTGCAACGACGCCATGGAAACTCTCGGAAAAGCCCTTCGGGTGAGGCTGTAAACGGCTTCTCGCTGCGTCAGGCTTGTTTAATGTAGGGCAACTACGATTTTCACAAGCCTTCCTAACGATAAGTCGTTTACAGTTTCACTGAGTCGTATCATCAAACGTCAACAGACCCTAGACAATAACACCTTTTCTGATCAACTCCGCCATCAGGTGTCCGCGGTTTCGTGTCATCATTTTTTTACCAACATTATCGATATGATAACGAACACCAGATTCACTTAGGAAAAGCTTTTGTGCCGTCTCTTTGGTGCTGAAGCCATCGGCCAGTGACTGCGCGACTTCAATCGCGCGGCCACAAAACACTGCTCGACTGTGGAAAATATTGAAGCTCTGGCCATTTTGCTGCTGCCACTGCATAAATAGGCTATTGGCAACATACTGAACCTTGTCTCTACAGCTGAACAGTAATTCCTCCAGAATGATTTTTGAGGGTTCCGTGCAATAGAACATCACCACAAATTTATGGTTTGGATAATCCTCGTAGGTCACCGGAACGGCCATGGCAAATGTAAGGTTCAGCATTCTGGAGACAGAGCCATCGATCACGCTTCGGCAGGTATGATCATAAATAAACGGCTCACAGGTATTCAGCATCCGATGCAGGTTAGCGTCGCGACGGTTGATATACTGCCCACTCTGCTCCATAGGAAGGATCGTGGGCATATTGGTAGACAACACATCCAGCTTCATTCCATCCTGTCGGGTGAACAGACCATTCTCTATCCCTGACTGTTTAACACCGGCATAAATCGTATAATAAGCGCCCAACAACCGTGTAATTTCATCCACTGTTGCAGTGCAATGCGATCCGATAATCATCACCACTACCCTTCAATGTCTTGCTGAGAGATGCAAAACACCAACATTCTCAAATACACCTAAAACCTTTTTAGGTTAAGTTGCTGCACATCAGAAATTCCATAGATACAAATCATAGAATCTGTTGATTGACAGAAAATAACCTTGGAAGGCGTTCTGATGGAGGTAATGCGAGGGAGGCAGTATGAGCGGGCAGATAGCCATTTGTTGAAAAGCCCCTCAGTGCCAGCCGGCACTGAGGGGCGCAGATATTGGATGAAGGCTTCCCCTGCCTTATTGAGATGTTATTTCCAGGCCAGTCGTCCTCCCAGTGTCGTTAGTACTAAACCAGGGAGCATAATGACAATCATACTCATGGAAGCCGACTGTGGTTCCTTCTCCAGAATGGAGCTGATGGCCCATGCCGCTGCGAAGAGCATGGTTCCCATACCAGCAGCGAGTACCGCCAGAGACACCCAGCTGGACTGCATCTTCCAACGCAGCCAGACCAGTCCCTGCACACAAGCCAGACTCAGGACGCCCAGCCAGTAGAACATCACTTCAACACCGGTAAAAATCGCTAAACCTGACATATTAATAATCCTTCAGCAGACCGTTGTAAGAGCGTCCTTTCGGATCCCAGAACACCGCCGGTGCCTTTTCATCGAACATATTGCCGTAGCCGTGCCAGAGATCCATTTCTGCCATCACTTTATGCAGCGGACCTGGAATCATGGTATTCACCCGGTCAATCAGGCGGTGATGCCAGAAGCTCGGCTTGTTATAAGGGCAGGTTGCCAGACAGGTGCCGCAGGTGGAGCCGGACTCAATCCAATAGTCATGACACTTCTGCCCATTGAGATGCCACTTTCTTACGCCCGGATTAATAAACGGCATATCCTTTACATCTTCCGCAGTAAAGATGCTTGGACGGTCATCCCGGGAGATAGACTTGGATGGGCAGTTATCAGCACAGTGCAGACAGTTGGCACAAAAGCTCTCGATACCAAACGTCACTGGCTTGTCGTAGTACTCATCCAGTTCCAGCTCAATATGCACTTTCGCGATACGCAGACGGGTACCGTAGTGGTAGTTCTGCAGCATACCCATCCGGTTACTTTCCCCCAGACCGGCAGCAATCGCGTAAGGGACGTTCATGGCGACATCGTTAACAGAAGGAATCGCACGGTAACCCATATAAGAGAAGTAACGGGCCAGGTGCATAACGATGTAGGTCAGCTCAGAGTAAGCATTGAGCATGGTTGCGTCGGCAGTCTGGCTGGGTGCTGCGGCCAGCGCCTCGTAATCCATCTCAGTACCGACAACAATAACGGTTTTCGGGTTAAAGCCTTTGTAATGCTCTTCCCATGGCGTGACCTTTTTCTCATTGAGCGGATCCACAACATGGGAGTAATCCCAACGCTCATCGCGACGAGTAATACCCACAACATTGGCACCAAACATACGGGCTACACGTTTGATCTGTGCGTGAGCCGTCGCAGCATCCGGGAACTTGTGTGGCGTTGGCAGGCTGAACTTGCCAGGCTCGTAGATGGCGTTCATGCTCTGAGGCCCCATCCGCTTGCCCGTCTGCCACAACGTGCTGGCCGCAAGACTCATCGCATAGTCAGACCCGGTAAAGCCTG
The DNA here is from genome assembly GCF_900174585.1 of Parendozoicomonas haliclonae. Classification (GTDB taxonomy): domain Bacteria; phylum Pseudomonadota; class Gammaproteobacteria; order Pseudomonadales; family Endozoicomonadaceae; genus Sansalvadorimonas; species Sansalvadorimonas haliclonae. Next base: position 312,560 of record NZ_FWPT01000002.1, read on the forward strand.
GACGATCGTTGTCCCAGATCGGTTTCATGGCCGGAATACCGCGGCGACGGTCACTCTTGAAGATGGTGTTGTACTGGTTAAAGCGCTTGTAGTCCGGGCTGACTTCCTGAGGGAAGGAATCATGGAAAACAACACCAAACCCGTCATCACGGATGATACTGGCAGAGGCTGGAACAGGTACTGCGCTGGCTAAAGCCGCTGCAGTGCCAGCCACGCCAAGCTTCAACAGGTTACGACGGTCTAGTCTGGGTTCGTCTACAGAAACCCCATCATCCAAACGTTTCAAGCGGCAATCCCCAATGGATCTCAGGATAAGATGAAGAACACATGGTTCTCTTTCTTGTCATTATCCGGCTGAGGTCGCCTTGTTCTGATGTCAAAAACGCTAGTCAAAAAGCTCAGGATGCCGTCAAAACCCAACGCTTTGTCATCAAACTTTACAAACGTCAGTGAATGACGCCTTTTCTCATCAGCTCAATCAACATATGGCTGCGATTAGTTGCAGAGAGCTTTCTGCCCAGCTGATCAAGATGGTAACGAACACCGGACTCAGTGATGCAGAGGTTGGAAGCTGTCTCTCGGGTTGAGTTGCCGTCGGCCAGAGATTGCGCAACCTGCAAGGCACGCTGGCAGAATACAGAACGGGAATGGAAGATATTAAAATCATGACCATGAGCCTGTTGCCAGTTCTGAAACAGCCCGTTGGCCAGACACTGCAAGCGGTGCCGATAGCTGACAATAAGCTCTTCCAGAATCATCCGGGTCACGCCTTTACAATAAAAGATAACCGCGTAGGTGTAGTTTGGATTGGTATCACAGGTTACAGGAATGGCCAGAGCAAACTTCAGCTGCAGCATACGGGCAGTGTTTCTGTCTTCTGAGCGTCGGCAGGAGTGGTCATAAACAAACGGCACATCGCCATTAAGCAGCCGGTTAAGGTTTCTGTCGCGTTTATTAAAATATTGACCACTGACTTCCAGCGGTAAGGCAACAGGCATACTGGTCTGCAGCACATCCAGAGTCATACCGTCTTTATGGGAAAACAGACCACTACTGACACCCTGCTGCCTCACCCCGGCATAAATGGTGTAGTAATTGCCGATGATCTGAAGAATCTCACCATGAATCGCTGTGCAATAGTTGTTCACTGCCACTATTACCTATCCAGAAACTTGATACCCTGACACCAAACAACCGGTGCCTGGCGAGCAGAATTGAGAGAGTTCTTTTTAGAGTAATGGGTTTTATTTCTGTTCTGGAATAGCGGGAAGCCGCATGAAGATGACTAGAAGTGGAATAGACATATTCAAAAAAGCCCGCAAACAAATGCGGGCTATTGATCCATTAAAGGTGAGACATCAAAAGAACCCAAGCGGATTCACATCGTAGCTGACCAGCAGGTTCTTGGTTTGCTGGTAATGTTCCAACGCCATCTTATGTGTCTCACGACCAACGCCAGACTTCTTATAACCGCCAAAGGCTGCATGCGCAGGATAAGCGTGATAACAGTTGGTCCATACCCGACCGGCTTCAATATTACGCCCCATCCGGTAGGCCAGATTGATATCCCGCGTCCAGACACCAGCTCCCAGGCCAAACTCGGTAGCATTGGCAATCTGCAGTGCTTCGGATTCATCCTTAAAGGTGGTTACACCGACAACCGGCCCGAAGATCTCCTCCTGGAACACCCGCATATCATTGGTGCCCTTCATCAGAGTCGGCTGAATATAGAAGCCATTATCAAAGTCACTGCCCAGCTTCTCAGCGCTGCCGCCGGTCAGGAACTGCACACCTTCCTTACGACCGATTTCCAGATAGCTCATGATCTTGTCGAACTGTTCACGGGACGCCTGAGCACCGACCTGTACATCAGTATCCAGAGGATTACCCCGTGTGATCTGCTGAGCACGATCGACCACCAGCGAGATAAACTCGTCGTATATGGATTCCTGAATCAAGGCTCGTGAAGGACAGGTACACACCTCCCCCTGATTAAAGAAGGCCAGAACAGTACCTTCGACGCACTTGCTCAGGTAAGCATCTTCCTGACGCATAACATCTTCAAAATAGATATTGGGAGACTTACCACCCAACTCAACAGTGGACGGAATAATATTATCCGCAGCACACTTGAGGATATGAGAGCCCACAGGCGTTGAGCCGGTAAAGGCGATCTTGGCAATACGTTTACTGGTTGCCAGCGCCTCACCAGCTTCAGGCCCATAACCATTCACAATATTAACGACACCCGGCGGCAACAGGTCAGCCACCAGTTCCATCATCACCAGAATAGAAGCCGGTGTTTGCTCCGCAGGCTTAAGCACGACACAGTTACCGGCAGCAAGAGCGGGTGCCAGTTTCCAGGCCGCCATCAGCATCGGGAAATTCCAGGGAATAATCTGACCGACGACGCCTAACGGTTCATGGAAGTGATACGACACTGTATTCGCATCAATATCTGCTGCGCCGCCATCCTGCGCCCGAATACAGCCGGCAAAGTAGCGGAAGTGATCAACCGCCAGAGGAATATCGGCCGCCAGAGTTTCCCGAACGGCTTTGCCGTTATCCCAGGTTTCCGCCACGGCCAGCTGTTCGAGGTTCTGCTCAATACGATCGGCAATGCGTAACAGGGCGTTGGAACGTTCAGCAACAGAGGTCTTGCCCCATGCAGACTTGGCGGCATGGGCAGCATCGAGCGCAAGATCAATATCTTCTACTGTGGAACGAGGGACTTCACAAATCACTTCACCGGTAACCGGTGTCGTGTTTTTAAAGTATTGCCCTTTTACCGGCGGCACCCACTCGCCACCAATAAAGTTCTCATAACGGGATTTGAAGGAAACAACGGAGCCGGACTGGCCGGGGTTGGCATAGATCATCGGATTTTCCCTTTCTTATTCTCAGGACAACAAGCCGGAAAACCTCGTGAGTCTCGCTGACGCCAGTTGTCAGGTTGTGGAAACTGCGACCTCCCCTGAAGCTATCGGTTTTCATAACAGGGTACAAGGCAGGAAAAATCAGAAAGGAATGAGAGGGATTTATTAGTTAAAAGCCGGGCGTGTACCCGGCTAAAATATCTCTATGCAAAAAGAGTGCGTTTATGACTCTCTGCCATCAGGCCCCAGCAGGATCGCAGCATCATGCCAGCGCTCAGAGGATTCCATCATAATCTTGATAAACATGGTTAACGGAACCGCCAGCAGCATACCAACCGGGCCCAGCAGCCAGCCCCAGAAGATTAACGACAGCAATACCACTAGTGGTGAAAGCCCCAAACCATGACCCATCACATTGGGTTCAATCACATTACCGATGGTGACGTTAATCGCCAGATAACCCGTCATAATCAGCATGGCATCGCCGAAGCCAAACTGCAGCAAGGCCATCAGAACACCGGGAATTGCAGCAACAATAGAACCTACGCTGGGAATAAAGTTCAGCAGGAAGGCCACCAGCCCCCACAGTACATAGAAGTTCACACCCTTTGCCCACAGCATGGTGCCAACCAGCAAACCCGTGACCAGACTGATCAGGGTTTTCAGCGCCACATAGCGGTTAAATGAACGCAGGAAGCGACGAATACTCTGCAGCTCATGATCTGGTGAAGACAGTGCCGTACGCAGCTTGCCCGGCAGCAGCGGTGTTTCCAGCAGCATAAAAACGGTGGCAATCAAAATCAGCAGAGTGAAACTCATGGTGGTACCCACCGTACCAATCATATCTGTCAGCGGACCGATCATAGCGGTCGTATCAAACGACTCTGTAGCAGAGTGCAAATCAACAGGAATGCCTTTGCTGGCCAGGTAAGCCTGGGTTTCGGCCAGGGTTCCCATCAATTGCTCAAGATAACCCGGCAGTGCCGCTGTGAACTCTTTTACGGTGCTGACAACATTCCCCAAAAAGAACATGGCGAACACTAAAAACCCGACCAGTGTGATCACAATGCCGATAATCCGGGGAACACGGAACCGGTGCAGAAAGCTGACAACAGGATTGGCCAGCAGGGTCAACAATGCCGACAGCAGCAGAGGGATAATCAGGGTACTGCCCAGTTTTATCCCGGTCATAATAATTATCAGTGCCGCAAACCCTTGTAGAGCCTGTCGCACCCCTGTCGTTTCTATGCCCGGCATCGGGTCAACCTCAGAAAGGAGAGTGAGGGGAGTGATTTCATCATAGCCGACACATATTAACTATCGACATAACTACAGATATAAGTCACACGACCACCTTTGCCTCCAAACCTCAGCCACGACCTACCTCGCACTTAAAGAGCAAATTCACAGCAAACTACAAATAAGAATGATTTGCATTTGATCTCAATCAATAATCATTCCCATTTGCGTCTGTATATTGCGAACCATTCTCACAAACACCACTCATAACCACCGTCGTATACAGGAATACCCACACATGTCTCTTCCCAAGCCTCGGAGCCTTTCTTTACTCGCTCTGGCCGTTATGTCGGCTTCAACAGCCTGGGCGGAGCAGCCTGTCCAGAACACCTCTGCGACCATGCTGAATCAGGTAACTGTTTCCGCAACCCGTACTGAAAAGCAGCTGAAAGATGTTGCTGGCGCTGTCTCTGTCATCGACAGCGCACAGATGGAAGATCAGATGGTACAGAACATTCGTGATCTGGTGCGCTATGAGCCGGGTGTTCAGGTTGGTGAAGGTTTTCGTGGTGGCATGAGTGGCTTCACTATCCGTGGTATGTCCGGCAATAACGTCAAGGTCGCTGTCGATGGCATGGATCTGCCACAAAGCTTCAGCATGGAAGGTGCCGGTAATGAATTTATCAGCGCAACCCGTAACTTTGTTGACCCGGAAGCTCTGAAAGCCGTTGAGATTGTTAAAGGCCCTGCATCCAGCCTCTACGGCAGCGATGCTATTGCCGGTATGGTCGCCTTTGAAACCAAAGATCCGGCTGACCTGCTGAAATCATCAGGTGATGACAGTCATGCCTCTGTAAAAGCCGGTTATGCCAGTGTTAACGAAGGCTTTACCGAAACCATCAGTCTGGCTAACCGTTCCGGCAAGCTGGAAACCATGATGATTCACACCCGTCGGGATAACAAAGAGACCGACACCAATGGTGGTCGCAATGTGAAAGGCAGCGATCGCGGCCAGGCCAATCCATCCGAAAGCAGCCTCAACAGCCTGTTGACCAAAGCCCAATACCAGATTAACGACGACCATCGCATTGGTTTCACCGGTGAAGTCTTTGATGCTGTCACCGATGTGGAATTCAAGACCGGCGGCATCATGGACATGATTTCCATTGATCCAACCGGTAAAGATACTGCCAAACGTTACCGTGTAGGCTTCGAGCACCAGTGGGAAGCTGATCTGGCTCTGTTTGATTCTCTGGACTGGCAGGTTGATCTGCAGCAGAGTGAAACCGAAATGGTGACCCATCAGCCACGCAGCAACGGGCACTACCGTGAGAAAGTCTACAGCTACGAAGAGAAAGGTATTCAGCTGGGTGCTCAGTTCAACAAAGCCGTGACGTTTGCAGGCCTTGAGCACAATCTGGTTTATGGTCTGAACGCCAGCCATTCCAAAGTTGATAACGACAGCTGGGAGTATCGCCCTACTGAAGGCAGCGATCCGATTGATAAGCGTTACGTGCCGGAAACAACCGCGAAAAAGCTTGGTCTGTTCCTGCAGGATGATGTGCAGCTGACTGATCGCCTGAACATTACCGCCGGTATTCGTTACGACGAGTTCTCTTTTGACCCGGATGGCACAATGTTTGACAGCTCAGCTCCGGGGCAGAAAACAGACGCAACAAAAAGTGAAGGTGACAAGGTTACCGGCCGTATTGGCACGGTCTATAAAATGACCGATACCCTGTCCGCATTTGCTCAGTTCAGCCAGGGCTTCAAGGCTCCTGATTACATGGACATGTATTACGGAACCAGCAAATCCGGCGCAGATATTAAAGCCAACCCGGACCTGAAGCCTGAAGAGAGTAACTCTTTCGAGGTTGGTCTGCGTGGAAACTACCAGATGGGTAGCTTTGAAGTCGCCACCTTCATCAACAAGTACAAAAACTTCATTCAGGAAGAAATCGTCGGTACCAACTCTGCCAACGGTAACGACATTGTCCAGAACATGAACGTCAGCAAGGTTGATATCAAAGGTATCGAACTGCGTGGTGATCTCTGGCTGGATGATGCCATCAATGCTCCGGAAGGCACCACACTGCGAGGCTCCCTGGCCTGGGCAGAAGGTGAAAACAAAGACACTGGTGAAAACCTGAATTCCGTAGCACCACTGACTGCCGTTATTGGCCTCGGCTACGACGCTCCTTCTGATATCTGGGGTGGCGAAATGGCCTGGACACTGGTGAAAGGTAAAAGCGATTCCGATGTTGAAGGTATTACCGAAGATAACCAATTCAACCCGGCCGGTTACGGTACTGTTGATATGACCGCCTATTACAACGTCAGCGAAGATCTGACCCTGCGCGCCGGTCTGTTCAATATCACCGACAAGCAGTACTGGAACCTGAACGATGTTGATGGCCTGTCCGCTACTAACAGTGGTCTGGATCGTTACGCAGAACCAGGCCGCAATGTTTCCGTCAGCATGAGTTACACCTTCTAAAATCCTTTTTTCTGAAATGTCCGGGCTTGTGTGTGAGCCTGGGCATTTCTGTTTGAGACGATGACCACTATGATTCTTGATACCGACCTGACCGGACTTCACTGCCCCGATCCTCTGCGTCATGCCTTTGCCGCCAAGACCAGCGCCCACGCCGGACGCTCCGCACTTGGCCACTTCGAGCCAGAGGATGCCCAGCGCCAGTGGAACAGCATTATGGAACAAGAGGCCAGCCCGCAAATGCGTCTGGCCTATTTTCATATTCCGTTCTGCCGTACTCACTGCTCTTACTGCGGCTTTTTCCAGAACGCCTCCAAGGTTGACGCAATCGAGAAGTATGTTGGCTATCTGGAACGTGAAATCGAGTTAACCGGCAAAGGCACTTATGTCCAGAGTCAGCCGATCAATGCCGTTTATTTTGGTGGTGGTACACCAACCGACCTGACCGCCGATCAGATTCGTCGTCTGGGCAAAGCCATCAAGGCCCATTTGAACGTGGCTGACGATGTCGAGATGACTTTCGAGAGCCGCTTTAACGGTCTGGATGATGACAAGATCGCTGCCGCTATTGAAGTTGGCTTTAACCGTGTGTCTTTGGGTCTGCAGACCTTCGATACCTTTATTCGTCGCAAGATGAGCCGGATTGATACCAAAGAGTTTCTGCTCGAACGTCTGGATCACCTGTGCGCACAGGGCAATGTATCCACTGTCGTCGATCTGATCTATGGCCTGCCTTACCAGACCGTTGACCACTGGTTGGAAGATATCAATCTGATCAGCAACCAGACTGCCTCTCACGGCGTCGATCTGTATCAGCTGGTGATGATGGGCTTTACCCGTATGGCTCAGCAGGTGGAAAAAGGTTCTATGCCTGCTCCTGGAGACACCGCTTTCAAAGCCACCCTGTTCAAGCTGGGCGTTGAGAATATGATCGCTAATGGCTGGGATCGCCTGAGCATCAGCCACTGGGGCCGTAAGAGCGCAGACGGCCGCATCCTGGAACGCAACATCTACAATCACCAGACCAAAGCGGGCAGCGAGATTATTCCGTTCGGCTGCGGTGGCGGCGGCAAGGTCAACGGCCACAGCGTTATGCTGCACCGCAACCTTGAGCCTTACTACGCCATGATCGACGCAGGCAAAAAGCCAATGATGGCTATGATGCATGTGGATCCGGAGCTTGCCACAAACCGTGCACTGGGTGCGGCATTCGATCTGGGTCGTCTGAACTTCAATACCTTTGATACTGCCGCTGGCGCAGATATCTCCCGTCACTGTATGCCGCTGTTTGAAGCCTGGCAGAAGAACGGTCTGGCGGAACTGGATGAGCACAACCTCAACCTGACTCTGGCCGGACAGTTCTGGAACGTCACTATGAACCAGGCTCTGAATAACTATCTTGACCGTTACCCTTTTGAGGATGTTGCTGCATGAATAAAGACCTGAGAGAAAAAGTCCGCGAGCTGTTTGCTGCTGCGCCAGCCCGTACTCCAGCCGATGTTGCCAATGAGCTGCTGGCCAATGAAGCGGATATTATCCGTGCCATGCCGGAAGAGATGGTCACCATTCTGGATAATGTTGATCTGGTGGATGTTTACACTCACCTGCGCGAATGGGGCGATGTCCTGATCGTTATGGATGTGGAAGGTTCCATTTTTGAAATGGTTACCCCATTCCCGAAAGGTGGCTTCAAGTTTGGCTACTACAACATGAGCGACAGCCGCACCATTCTGAAGGGCCACCTGAAGATGGACGGTATCGGTACTATTGCTCTGGTTTCCAAGCCCTTCCACGGTGTGGAAACCAAGTCTGTGCAGTTCTTCAGCCCGGCAGGCCGTCCGGTGTTTAAGGTTTACCTGCGCCGCAACAAGGACAAGAGCTTCCTGGCTGATCAGCTGGCCAAGTTTGAAGATCTCAAGCAGCTGGCACTGGCAAACGAAGAATGAGCAAAGGCAAAGTCAGCATACTCGGCTGTGGCCGCGTAGGTGTGACTCTTGGCAGGGAGCTGGCGCAAGCCGGCTTCTCTGTTATGGGCTCCACTACCAGCCAGAAACGCTTTGCCGAACTCGAAGAGGCCGGTATTACTCCGGTTGAACTATCACTATCGCCTGCATTCACCGGCAACCCGGACGACATTCGTCGCTTCCTGAACGTCGATGTTCTGGTAGTGGCCATGGCTCCAACCGGTACAGAAGTCTTTACCTATGAAGATCAGCTAAGGGCTGCCTCAGAAGCTGCCGCTGAAGCCGGCATCAAACAGGTGATCTTCACCGGTGCCACCTTTATCTACCCGTCCAACAACTGCGAAGTGCGGGAAGATGATGTTGATCCGGATAACTGTTCCTTTATGGGAACAGACTGGTTGAAGATCGAACAGGCCATTGCCTCTGGTGCACCGGAACGCACGACCATTCTGCGTCTGGCAGGGTTGATGGGTGAAGGTCACAATCCAGCCCATTACTTCTCTGGTCGGCCGATGGCTGGTGCCAATGACCCAGTCAATATGATCCATCAGGATGATGTTGCGGGTGTGATTCATGCCGTGATTGATCAAGGTATTGTCGGTGAAGTGTTTAATGTTGCGGCACCGGAACATCCGAGCCGTCGTGACTTTTACATGATGGCCAGTGAAAAAGCCGGCGTTGCGCCACCGCTTTTTGAAGAGGACGCCAGACCTTACCGCCTGGTGAACTGCGATAAGCTGAATACACGTCTGGGTTACACCTTCCGTTACCCAGATCCGCTGACAGCAGTTTAATCCCTGCGAACCAACAAGACGCCCAGCTGCTGGTGATTACGCGCGATCGACCTGCAGACTTTCCAGCAGCTGGTACGCCTTGTCGCCCCGCCCACTGGCCAGATGTTCAAGATAGATTCGGGTGAGTTTCACATACGCATCACGGTTAGTCTGGCTGGCAAAGGTTTTCACCAGCTGGTAGGCAAACCCGGTGTAGGTGTGTTGATTATTCAGTGATGCATTCGATGACGAAGTGGCGGTACGGGAACTCTGTTCAAGATTCCACAGCATACGCTTGGCCAGCCACTTCAGTTTCTCAATATTGTCGGCAAGAAAATCAAGGGATGGATCAAACATCCCCTCCAGCATCTCTTTCTCATTACACCATCCACTAGAGGCGCCTTTGCGCTTTACCAGAATCTGATTCACTGGACGAGCTACGACCGCCCCACTGATAGCCTCCCGAATAGCATCAATAGCGGAGAGTAATGCAAAAGAATCTTTGCGACTGATAGCTTCCACCAGCTTGTTCACCAGATCCCTGACCAGCTTTTCATTGTTCGCCACTGGATCAACAGGAAACAGCACTCCGGGCAGTGCCGGATGCTCCACAAAACTCCAGGCTTCCAGCGGTGCAGGAGCAATAGTCTTGCGGGCCTGATCTGGTATGCGACAGAGAAGTAATATATTTAAAGGCACATCACGTATTGTGGGATTGGGGTGATCCCACAAGTTTGCAAAGGCTTCGGCATCCTCATGAGTGCAGACCGTGGTATCGGCCGCGATGCTGGCCAGATCATCAGCCGTCAGCTCATCCATCTTTACCAGCTGATCTCCTGTAGCTGCGTCTTTTGCTCTTTTGCTGGCGCACTCTTCATGATCATCTCTTATCTCTGGTGCCGGACGTTTACGTTTTGCCCGATCATCCAGATTGCCGGAAGGCATTCCGCCGACCATTTCGTAAGCATCCGTCATATGATATTGCAGCTTGCTGAATGCATGGGAGAGCACTGTCGTTACATTGGTACGCCGGAATACTTCCGCCATGCCCGGTGGAATATCCATACCGCAGACAAACTCAATCAGTTCACTCTTCAGACGTGTGGCTTCACTGGGGCGCTGGGAAGCCTTGAGGCTGCTGTTTTTTTTGCTTATGGCGACCTGACGGTCTTGAAGCGGTTTATCTTGAGCCGCACGGGGGAAGGCTCCCGCCGTTAAAGGCAAAGTGGACAGCACAGGATGTTCGTTATGGATGCATTTATCCAGCCCGAGCCCACACCGGTCACACGTCTGAGAAGGTAAGGGTAAAGAGGGCCAGGAGTAGTTACCGGTGTTGGCAGGTCGTTGAGCGGCCATAGACATCATCCCTAATATGCTGTTCGTCCCCGATTCTGAGTCGCATTAGCGCAGGTCGTTCACCATCGCAGCTCCATTAGAAAGGATCGCCAACCTGAATGTTGACCTCTCTGACGCCCGCCTGTCCGTGGTACACTCCCGCTGACCGGGGATAAGTTGCGGCAAGATGCGCAATGCAAGACAAACAATATTTAAAACGAATTCTTTATCTGGCAGCAGGGATTCTTAGCCTGGTCGCCGGCATTATTGGCATTGTGTTGCCATTGGTGCCGACAACACCTTTTACTCTGCTGTCTGCCTGGTGCTTTGCCCGCTCCAGCAAGAGCTTCCATACCTGGCTGATTACCCATCCCCGGTTTGGCAAAATTATTTCCGATTGGGAAACCCATCGCGGTATGACGGCGGCCAATAAAAAGCGTGCCTACTTTCTGATTGTGCTGACCTTTTCCATCAGCATTGCCGTTGTTGGCCCAATCTGGCTGAAAGTCATGCTGGCAGTGATGTGTTGTGGGCTACTCTGGAACATCCATCGCATGAACACCACGCAGGAATAACCGCATTTATGGGCAATCGTGTGCAAGCCGTACTGCTGGATATGGACGGTACCCTGTTCGACTCCGAAGCCTTCTATAAACGGCTTTGGCAGGATACTGCCCGGGATTTTGGTATAGACCTGAATGATCGGGTTTATAAGCAGTTTCTGGGAGCGCCCTACTCCGTCTGCAAACAACTGATTAAAGATCTGGGCGGAGAAAGCTTTAGTCTTGATGACTTCCTGCAAGCTATGAGCAAACAGGAAAGTGGGCATATTCCTGCCCTGAAGCCCGGTGCTGAAGAACTGCTGATCTGGCTGAAACAGTTAAATATACCGCTGGCTCTGGTCACCTCCGCCGAACATATCAAAATCCATAAGAACTTTGCGCCCCACCCTCAGCTTCAGGTTTTTGATGTAATTGTGGCCTTTGAAGATGTTGATCAGGCCAAACCCCACCCCGAGCCCTATTTGCTCGCCTGTAAAAAATTGGGTGTCTCGCCGGAAAATGCGCTCGCCGTAGAAGACTCCAATGCCGGAGCTCTGTCTGCTCTGGAGGCCGGTTGCCAGACCCTGATGGTTCCCGATGTTCTGGCTGTTGATGGGCAGATTCAAAGCCAGCTGGCGGCAGTACTCGACTCTCTGCATGCCCTGCCTAACTGGCTTAGGGATCGGCTCTGAGAGCTTAGCCAGACTGACATATCTGTCAGGCACTGCTTTTCGTCCCTGTAGTCCAATGGCTTTGACCATTGCGCGGGGCGAAAGCCATGGATACCACATACTCTCCTTATCAATCTTCAAGAAGCTTTGGATCTTCAGGCTCTCGCGCAACCAGCTTTCGCGCAACAAACCAGCCGGATCGTCGTCACCGGCAGACACTGAGAAAAGACTTCTCTCAACCTCGTCATATGCCTTATGGGCGACCAGAACAGGCCTCAAGTCATCAAGAAAGGCCAAGTCACAGAGAACGAGACGTTTCATCATTAGCAGAGCAGCTGGAACAGTTCACCCTGCCAGCCACAAGTCACCAACAGAAACAGTTGCTGACGGCCATTCAGTCACCGGATACCTTTGCCCGCCTGCCTACCAACCTTCGGCTGCGAACACTGTGCACCATCTATCTGCACGCCACTGAACAGAAAGACCGGGATATGCTCGGTGCGTTTATTGACCACATTACTCCGGATGATCTGCAACGTATTTTTACCAGCCGTGGCGATGATCTTCCTTTGCAGTGCTGGGCGCTTTGGTTGAATGCCTCCATGGTACTGTTCCAGCATTCGGCACGGGATTTAATGGCGCTGCACACTGGCTACAGAGAGGTTTATAAATTGTCCGCAGCCCCCGGTGAAGAGTTGGTTCAAACTGACCATCGCTCTCGCTGCCGCACCATTAGCCTTTATCGTTCCTGCCGTCAGTTTCCGGAAGGGATAAAAGAAGTCGAATTACTTATCCAATGGATTATTGCCGCCGAGTGCTCCGATGATTATCGAAACAGTCTGATGCTGGAGTTAAAGCAGGAAGAAGCTCATCTTTATCTGGAGCTCGGTAACCCTCACCTTGCCATGCAGGCTATCCAGGCGGCAGAGCGACTGGAGAAAACCTTGAAGGTTTGCTCGGGAGTCTTGCCGGTTTTACGCTCTGAGGTGTTACGACGGGAGAGCCAAAACCCGGAGCTTTCGGATGATGAAAAACGCCAAAAGCTGCAACAAGCTCTGGAGCAGGTGCAACCGGACATCGAAACTTATGAAGGTTCCCGCACACAGGCCGCCCGTATTCTTAAAGCCCTGGGGCAGTTCAATGATGCCCTGGTCGTACTGGAGGGTGGCGGTGATAACAATGAGTTCCGGCAGCGCCTGCAAGCCATGTGTCTGGTCAAGGTGGGCCGCTATCAGGAAGCCTTTGATATTCTTGATGGGTTAATAAGAAGCAATGAAAACTTCTGCAAACTCTGGCATGAAATCGCCATCTGCTGCGAAGACTGGAGCAAGGAGAGCAGCGGAGAGTTTTCCGCTCAGAAAATGCAGAATGCGCTGACCTACTGTATTCATTCGATACGGCTCGACTCGAACTACGCCTCAACCTGGAGCACCTTAGGTCATATTCTCAAAGACCTGAAAGATTATCGGATTAACTGGCACCAGATTCGGCGCACACTTCCCGATGAGTTAAAAGACTGCCAGTCTCTGGATACAGCCGCAGAGCAGGCGTTCCGGCAGGCAGACAAACGCAAGCCTGAACGGGTGAGCAATAGCATGGGGGATTCATTGGCCAATTCCATTCACGGTTCGCTCCACGCTTCACTTAACACTTCATTCCGACGTATGAGGGATCAACAGCAATAAGTGATCCACTCTCTGTCATTTCTCAGTAAACATTGCTAAAAATGGAGCCTTGAGTACTATTTATCCTGATTCAAAAAATCATAAGTACATAGTACACGACAGGCGCTCTGTAAAAACTGCTGAACTTTTTACAGTTCTTGTTGTCGTTAGCGTAGCTAGAGATGAATTGTTTCACTGCGCCCTAGAGGGATTGAAAAGAACCATTATGACAAAAACAACGCGCTCACCTTTGACCGTCAGCCGCCCAAAACTTTTGGCTGTCGCCCTGGCAGGTATCCTGACCGTAGGCTGTTCCGCTCTTCCTTCCGCCACAACTGCAACGAATTCTGCAGTGGCCCAACAGGCTTTGCCGGAAGTACAGATTCCTTTTGAAAAATTCACTCTCGATAACGGCCTGACCGTTATCGTGAACGAAGACCGCAAGGCACCGGTTGTTGCCGTTAACGTCTGGTACAAGGTTGGCTCCAAAGACGAGAAACTTGGCCTGCGCGGTTTTGCTCACCTGTTTGAACACCTGATGTTCCAGGGTTCTGAAAACTACCAGGGTGAGTTCTTTGTGCCGTTCAAGCAGGCCGGTGCCACCGACCAGAACGGTACCACCAGCACCGATCGCACCAACTATTTCCAGACAGTTCCAAAGCCGGCACTGGATATGGCGCTGTGGATGGAATCCGACCGTATGGGTCACTTCAAAGGTGCCATCAGCCAGGAGACTCTGGACGAGCAGCGTGAAGTTGTTAAAAACGAAAAGCGTCAGGGCGAAAACCGTCCTTACGGTAAAGTCTGGTCCCGCGTGGCAGAACAAACCTTCCCGAATGGTCACCCTTATTCCTGGTCCACCATCGGTTACATGGAAGACCTGAACGCGGCCAGCCTGGATATGGTGAAAGACTGGTTTGCCAAGTACTACGGACCATCCAATGCCGTACTGGTACTGTCCGGTGATATCGATGTCGCCACCGCCAAAGAAAAAGTACAAAAGTACTTCGGCGATATTCCAGCCGGTGAACCACTGAGCAAGATGGGCTCCTGGATTGCCAAGCGCACCGAAGACAAGCGTGACTTTATGCAGGACCGTGTACCTCAGTCCCGTCTGATGAAAGTCTGGAACACCCCGGAAAGCGGCACTGTTGATGCCTCCAACCTGTCCCTGATCAGTGATGTGCTGGGCGGTGGTCGCAACAGCCGTCTGTACAAGCGTCTGGTTCTTGAAGATCAGCTGGCGACCGATGTCAGCGCCTTCTTCTACGACCGCCAGATGGCCGGTCAGCTGTTTGTTTCTGCCGATGCCAAGCCGGGCGTAACTCTCGAGCAGATCGAGAAGGCCATGGATGATGAAATGGCCATCTTCCTTGCAGAAGGTCCTACTCAAGAAGAACTGGACCGTATCCGCTTTAGTCAGGCTGCGTCGTTTGTTCGCGGCACCGAGCGTGTCGGTGGCTTCGGTGGTAAGTCCGATATCCTCGCCTGGGGTGAAGTAAACCACGATGATCCGGCTTTCTACCAGAAGAGCGGTGAAATGGTGAAAGCCGCAACGCCAGCCAGCATCCGTGAAACCGCCGACGAGTGGCTGAATAGCGGTGCCTACATTCTGGAAGTAACGCCGTTCCCTCAGTACTCCAACGCTAAAGAAGGCGCAGATCGCAGCAAGGTGCCAACCGCTGGTGATACCGTAAAGGTTGCCCTGCCCGAACTGGAGCGTGCTCAGCTGGATAACGGCTTGAAGGTTGTTCTGGCTAACCGCCCACAGACACCTATCGTAGGTATGGAGTTCCTGTTTGATGCCGGTCTGTCCGCCCGTGGTAATCAGCCTGCCCTGCCGGGTCTGACCATGGCCATGCTGGACGAAGGCACCACCAACCGCGACAATCTGCAGATTGCCGCCGAACTGGAAACCATCGGTTCCAGCATCAGCACCGGTAACGGTCTGGACTC
Organism: Parendozoicomonas haliclonae; assembly: GCF_900174585.1. GTDB lineage: Bacteria > Pseudomonadota > Gammaproteobacteria > Pseudomonadales > Endozoicomonadaceae > Sansalvadorimonas > Sansalvadorimonas haliclonae. The sequence continues at coordinate 328,074 of NZ_FWPT01000002.1, forward strand.
TTCCAGCATTACTCTGGATTCCCTCACTGTCAGCCTGGATCAGTCTCTGGATATCGTTTCAGATCTGATCATGAACCCGACCTTTGAACAAGATGATCTGGAGCGTGTACGCACCAATCTGGTTGAAGGTATCCGTCAGGAGAAGTCTTCTCCGAACAAGATCATCGCCCGGGTTCTGCCTGAGTTGGTTTACGGCAAAGGCCACGCCTACGCGACCCCTTGGAGCGGCAGCGGTACTGTCGATTCTCTGGAAAAGCTGAATCAGGATGATCTACGCAGCTTCTGGAAAACCTGGCTGCGCCCGGACAACGCCACTCTGGTTGTGACCGGTGATATCACCATGGACGAGCTGCTGCCGAAGCTGAACAAGGCTCTGGCGAACTGGCAGGCTCCTGCCGAAGCTCTGCCAAAGAAAGAGATCACCGAAGGCAAGGCGGCTGAGAAGTCCAAAGTCTATCTGGTCGATTACCCGGCTTCCGGTCAGTCCATGATCATCGCCAGCCAGCTGGTTACCCCAAGCAACGATAAGGACACTCTGGCCTTCAATGCCATGAATGACATTATCGGTGGTCAATTCACCGCCCGTGTGAATATGAACCTGCGGGAAGACAAGGGCTGGACTTACGGTGCCTGGAGTTATGCCAAGAGCGCCAAAGGGCAGCGTCCTTTCCTGGTGAACACCTCGGTTCAGGCCGACAAGACCGGTGCATCCATGGCTGAAATCGCCAAGGAGTTCGATCAGTTCCTGGCCAAGAAGCCAGCTACGGCTGACGAACTGGATCTGGTAAAACAGAACCGTATCCGCAAGTTGCCTGGCAGCTACGAAACCAACAGCGCCCTGCTGGGTTCCATCAGCAACCTCGTGGAGTACAACCTGCCGGAAGAAGACCTGTACAAGTATGGTGAGAAGGTGGAGGCTCTGAACCTGAAAGAGATCCGCTCCATTGCCAACAAATACCTGACGCCGGATAACTTTGTCTGGCTGGTTGCCGGTGACATCAACGTCATCCGTCCACAGATCGAGAAGCTGGGTCTGGGTGAGATTGTTGTTCTGGACAAGGAAGGCAATCCTGTTGCCAAGTAAGCTCTAGCTTAAAAGCAACCTGCTTGAAACCAAAAGGCCGCACCGGTTAACCGATGCGGCCTTTGTTCTATTAGAGCGCCAATTTCAACGCTGGTAGTTCACATAAGGATGCAGCCGGGGATCGGCAATCTGCCCGGTTAACATTTTTTCCAGAAAATCTTTTTCCTGTTGTCCCATCGCGACACCATTATCCTTGTACATTTCCTGGATTGCCGGTATCAGTTTGCCCTCATAGTGCAGATCACTCAGTTTCTGAGCCCTGTCTTGAATCTTGGTATCACGCCATTCCTCGGCACTCACCTTTCTGTCGTATAACCCATACTCATCAGGATCAAAGGGCAGCAATACGGTATCCAGCATGCTTTTACCTATTCTCAGCTGAATAAGCGATGTCGCAATTTCTGCGTTATGCATGGAGCGGGCTTTTCCCTTCCCGGTTTCGCTCAGTTCACTGGATGTTTTCGGACTAAATATATTCTGGGGCCCCATCAATGTAACCGGCGCCTCATCCGGGTCGGCATCCGCAGGCAAATCCTTCATCAGGCTGAAATCAGTCAGTACCACATGTTGCCCATCCTGGGACAAAAGCAGATTGGCTGGCCGGATATCCTTATGCACCATCCCCATCTGTAACAGCTCTTCCGAACAATCCACCAGCTGTCTGGCAACTTCCCGGGAGGCGGCACCACCCAGACGCCGGCCAGGCATTTTATCCAGAGCAGAATCGAGGGATTGGGGGTAATACTCCATAAAGGTGGTAATGCCACCATTACCATCAGCCTCGTAATCATAAACTCTGGTCAGGTTCGGGTGTTGCGTTTCCTGCAACTTGGCCAGGCAGGCCTGAATATCCTTGTCCAGCTTGATATTGTTCTGATCCGGTACTGGCTCCAGGACATTGTCCTGAGTCTTGCTGCGTACATAATCAACCAGACTGCGCTCCTCCGTCTTGATCACAACCCAGGTTGGCTTACCGTCCTTGTCTAATCGATTGGGGTCAACCGCCAGATAGACTTCTCCCTGTGCGCCGGCGCCAAGCCTTTGCTGGATAAGGCACCCTTTGAGGTTAACGCCATAATCCGCTAATAAATCGTGATAATGGTCATTCTGACCAATACCATGAGCAAATTGCTTTCTGGGCGTAGGTACCGGAGGTGCCAGACGCTGCCCCCCTGCCAGCTGTTCATCCTGCGAGAGGGTTTCATCGATCTCGACCTGAACACCCTCCTCACCCAACCTCTCAGGTTCCCCGCCATCAAAGGCAATTCGCTGGTCTTTGGTATCTGAGTAATCTCTATAGGGAAGAGAGGCATTCGATTCAAGATTCGATTCAAGGCTCCACTCCAGCCCTTCGTCATGATCTGCGGCGGGGTCGGGGGAATCATTATCACTGGGGTAGAGGGTGTCGACCAAAAGACCGGCGGTAACAGGCACTTCTGTCCGGCAAACGGAACGGGTCAGAATGGATTTTCCGTTCCCCTCCATCCACTGACGCAGGTTTTTCGTACAGTCCAGAAAGGTTTCCCCCGGGGTAACATGCTGGATGCCGCGACGATTAAACTCATCTTCACTGACAATGTTCCCCTTAGCATCCAATCCCAGTTTTTCTGTTGGATCATACTGCGCGCAGTGCAATCGGCTCTGGACATCATGGACCGAGATATGTATGCCGCCGTTATTCATGAACTTGCCCCGGTTAAAAACTTTACAGGGCTATCGGCCAGCGCAAGTCATAAATAAATCACCTCAGTAGCTCTGCCAGTAACACCGGCGTACACTCTCAGCAAAACTACCAATAGTTGGGAAACCATTGAGCATGCAGGCACTGCGCGGCGTTATTCTGGATCGTATGACCCTGGGAGATGATCTGGATCTGTCTCCTATCCTCAACTTGGATATTGACTGGACCGTTTACGACCACACCGAGGCACAGGATGTGGTTGAGCGAATCCAGGGAGCAAATATTGTACTCTGCAATAAGTGCAACTTCTCCCGGGACGTTATCGAAGCCGCTACAAGCCTGAAGTTTATGGGCCTGTTTGCCACCGGTTACAACAATATCGATATCGAGGCTGCACGGGATAATAATATTGCCGTAACCAATATCCGCGCCTACTGCACGCCCAGCGTAACCCAGCATACCCTGTCACTGATGCTGGCCCTCTCGACCCATCTGCCCCGCTACAGCCGGATCAGCACCGATGGTACCTGGACCAACAGTCAGTTCTTCAGCATTTATGATTCACCCATCATGGAGCTGGCCGGTAAAACCCTGCTGATTGTTGGTTATGGTGAGCTGGGCCGCTCCGTTGCCCGGGTTGCCGAAAGCCTGGGGATGAATATCCTGGTGGCCCGCACACCCGGCTCATCCAACCATTCAGATGATCGTGTTGAACTGGAAGATGGCCTGAAGCAGGCGGATGTGGTTTCCCTCCACTGCCCTCTGACCGATCAAACCCGCAATATGATTGCCGCACCACAGCTGGCACTGATGAAACCCCACGCATTGCTGATCAACACAGCCCGTGGCGGCATGATCAATGAGCAGGATCTGGCGGATGCCCTGAAGCAGGGTATTGTCGGCGGTGCCGGTATTGATGTGCTGACGGAAGAACCGCCGGTGAACGGCAATCCACTGCTTGATCCGGAGATTCCAAACCTGATCCTGACTCCTCACAGCGCCTGGGCGGCTAAAGAAGCCAGAGAACGGGCAGTGCAGCAGGTGGCCAATAACCTGACCGCCTTTATGAAAGGTGAACAATTAAATCGCGTTGATCTGGGTTTATAAAACTAAACGACTGTTCCCGACTCCCATTCCGGGAGTTGGCTGCTGTAACTGCTCAGGCTGGTCTGGCTACGTTGGCTTATCAGACTGCCCTGGAATGACTGATAGGCAACACCCTGGTTCAAGGTGCACCAATTCTGGTAAGCCGTCTCGAACAGTGATCTGTTCTGGCAATACTGCAACAGTTGCTTCTCACTTCTGCTCAGCAGGAATTTGTACATCAGAGGCGTCAGGCGATTCACCACATGCTGCTGATAGAGCTCAGAGGCAATCACAGGGCCGTTTATCTGCAGGCAAGCCAGCAGTGGGGCAGTGCACTCCACTTTTAATTGCCCCATAAAGGATGTGACCAGATTCGCCTGATGACAAAAGCAATTGAATAAATCTGCCAGATTCGCCGGATAGAGGCACCCAAGAGGGGGCGCTCCATTCTGGCGACTCTCACTCACCACCCGCCAGGCAATGTTTTTGTGTTGCAGGAGATAAAGACACCAGGGGTTCTTATCACACTGCTTCCAGTAATGGCGTCCTTCTTCAATCGTCATTCGTCCATTGTTGACTGCTGCGTAAATCCAATGAAGCAACTGTGCGCCACCATTATTTTCCCTTCCCTGGTTTGGTTGCAGTAACTCCCTCAACTCAGATAAATGCCACCCCAAAAAAGACATAACCATTCTCAGAGCCTGCGGAGTGTTTTGTTTGTGGTAGGTGCTAAATCCGGGAGCCTGCTCAGAAACAAGCCTCAAAGCGCCTTGAAGAACCAGTTCCGTATCAACAGTGTTTTTACGCCTGGCTGCTGGTGTACCGGCTCGCTTCAATCTGGAATCTGACCTGACGGGCTCTTCTTGTGATTGCTCTTTTGGCTGTTCTTTTGACTCTGGCGTCTTCCCAGCCAACTGAATCGATTGCAGGGGAGTATCCAATACCAACCTTTCCCAAAAATTTTGCCCCAAAGCCTCTTGAAGAGCTTCTGTGAAAAACTGTTTCTTGACCGCTGGCGAAGGTGAGTTATTGCCCTGGCTGTGCTGCTGGTACATTTGAGACTGCAAATCTTCCAGCGTATCCCATTGAAGAATACCGCCCCTCAGAGCCGCTTCAATTCTTCTGTGCTGAGAATCTGCGGGGAAACCAATCCGCCGGTAAAACAAACTACGGTCATGACGCTCAGGCACAAATTGTCCGGAAGTGGAACGAGACAGATTGGTTTGGGCATTTTCAACAACACTGGCTCGGGCAGTACCCTTCCCATCCTTGTTAGAAGCATTACGAGTGGTCATCTCGCTAGCGGGTAAAGATTCCCCTTCCGATATCTGATACCGGCCAGAACGCCCAATGCAACAGCACAGCTTCCTGAACATGCCCAATCACTCTTTATTAGTCCGTCAGAATAGCCTTAGTGCATCGCAGAAAACTTCGGTTCATGACAGCCGCGTTATTACTAACGAATACGTCACCATTCACAAACCAAGACAAACAACCAACAACTCAGAACAAACCACACACCAACCACGCAACCATCCTTATTGTTAGCCAATAGAAACCCTGTAGCGTGTGAACTTTCCACACAAAAAAATGAAGAGAGTGAGTTATGCGCGCAATCTGGAAGGCACTTCCTCTTGCTCTGGCTGCCGGTCTGTCCGCCTCAGCGATGGCTGCTGACAGTGAATACAATGCGGCCGTCGGTATTGGTCTCGGTTATGAAGACAGCGCCTACAAGGGTATGGATAGCGAAACCAAAGTTATCCCGTTCTTCCTGTATGAGCGTGGCAACTTCTTCGTAAAAGGCTTTGAAGCCGGTTACAAGGTGATCAACAACACCTCTTTTGATATCAGCGTTCGCGCCCGTCTGGCCCAGGAAGGCTACGACGCCAGCGACAGCGATTTCCTGGAAGGCATGGAAGATCGTGATCCAGCGGCTGAGCTGGGTCTGGCTGCGACTTATGCAACCGATATGGGTAAGTGGACTGTGGCTGGCTGGGCGGATATGTCCGACAAGCACAATGGTTACGCCCTGGATATGGACTGGGAGAAATCCTTCCGTATCAACCAGAACTGGAGCATTGCGCCACAGGCCGGTATCAGCCTGCGTAACGGCCAGCTGAACGATTACTACTACGGTGTTGAAAAGCACGAAGCTAAAGGCACACGTACTGAGTACAATGCTGGCAGCGGTGCCATCTTCAAGGCGGGCCTGAGCGCAACCTACGTGATGGATCCAAACCAGATGATCCGCATCGGCACCACCTTCAAGAGCTACAGCGATGAAATCGCCGACAGCTCCATCGTAGAAGATGACACCAGCCTGCAGGCCAACCTCATCTACGTTTACGCGTTCTGATCTCATCTTGCTGCAAAATCACTGCCATGGGCATTTTCCCGCTCATGGCAGTTTGATACCGCTCCCAGCCGGCTTATAATCCGCCTTTACCCTTTCAATTAGACGATTGCTGCCAATGAGCCATACCCCTATTGTCGATCTGTTGGCCGGCCACAAGCCGAAAGACAGCGAAGTTGAACTGTGCGGCTGGATCCGTACCCGTCGTGACTCCACCGGTCTCTCCTTCCTGGCTGTTCACGATGGCAGCTGCTTTGACCCTATGCAGGTTATCGCAGAAAACACCCTCGAGAATTACACCAGCGAAGTTCTGCACCTGACCGCCGGCTGCAGCGTTCGCGTCAAGGGTATTATTGTTGAGTCTCCGGCCAAGGGGCAGGACTGGGAAGTAAAGGCGACTTCTGTTGAGGTGATCGGCTGGGTTGCCGACCCGGAAACATACCCGATGCAGCCTAAGCGCCACTCCATGGAGCACCTGCGTGAGTTCGCTCACCTGCGTCACCGTACCAACATTATCGGTGCCATCAACCGTGTGCGTCACACTGCGGCTAACAGCATCCACAACTTCTTCGACCGTGAAGGCTACTTCTGGGCCAACACCCCGATCATCACAGCTTCCGACTGTGAAGGCGCCGGTGAACTGTTCCAGGTTTCCACTCTGGATTACAACAACCTGCCACGTAACGACAAGGGCGAGGTTGATTTCTCCCAGGACTTCTTCGGCAAAGAAGCCTACCTGACCGTATCCGGCCAGCTGAATGCCGAAACCATGGCCTGTGCCATGAGCAAGGTTTACACCTTCGGCCCGACCTTCCGTGCCGAAAACTCCAACACCAGCCGTCATCTGGCTGAATTCTGGATGGTTGAGCCGGAAGTGGCTTTCGCCAACCTGAGCGACGTAGCCGACCTGGCCGAGCGGCTGCTGAAAGCTGTGTGCTCCGATATTCTGGAGAAGCGTGCCGACGATATGGCCTTCTTCAACCAGCACGTTGATAAAGGCTGCATAGAGCGTATCAAGAAGCTGTCCGAATCCAGCTTCACCCGCATGACCTACACCGAGTGCATCGACGTGCTGCTGAAGTGCGGCAAGAAGTTCGAGTACCCGGTTGAGTGGGGCATCGATATGCAGTCCGAGCACGAACGCTACCTGGCGGAAGAATACGTGAAGGGTCCGGTTGTCGTAACTGACTACCCGAAGGACATCAAAGCCTTCTACATGCGCATGAACGAAGACGGCAAGACTGTTGCCGCCATGGACGTTCTGGCTCCTGGCATTGGTGAAATCATCGGCGGCAGCCAGCGTGAAGAGCGTCTGGATGTTCTGGATGCCCGTATCATCGAAACTGGCATGAACCCTGAAGACTACAGCTGGTACCGTGACCTGCGTCGCTACGGCACCGTGCCACACGCTGGCTTCGGTCTGGGCTTCGAGCGTCTGCTGGGCTACCTGACCGGTATTCCAAATATTCGTGAACTGATCCCATTCCCGCGTACTCCGCGTAACGCTAGTTTCTAGACATCCATAAAAGTCTCAAAGCCCGCTAGAGCCTTTGTTTTAGCGGGCTTTTGTTTAGGGATTTTAACCAGACTATTCAGGTTATAATGTTCTAACTACACTTCTTGCCTCCGCAACAGCAGAGTATTTGGTCATGATCTCCCACATCATGCTTCCTGTCAGTAATTACCAAAAGTCAAAAGAGTTCTATAGCAAAGCACTGGCGCCCGTCGGTTATTCCAGCGATACGGATTATGGTGACTCCTGTGGTTTTAATGATGGCACCAGTGTTGATTTCTGGATTGCGCAGAAAGAAACCGTCGTGCCAATGCATGTGGCTTTCAAGGCTGGCAGTAAGCAAGCGGTTGAAGGCTTCTATGAAGCAGCAGTGAATGCAGGAGGAACGGATAATGGCAAACCGGGATACCGTGATTATGGCCCAGGTTATTATGCGGCGTTTGCCTTTGATCCCGACGGCCATAATATTGAGGCAAACTGGATAGATACCAGCAAGGCTGAATAAAACAGCGGCATACCATTTTTAGACTGGCATGATAACCTGCCGAAATCTCATGCCAGCCATTTGCCTTTTATCGGAACCGATCAAACCATCTCTTCCCACATTCGTTTCTGGTAATCCTTGCACCAGTCCACAATATCCGGTGGCAGCATATTACGGAATGGGTGTGGTTCATCGGAAGGAATGACATCTACCATCATATCAATCATGGACTGGGGTGGAATCTGCAGATCTGGCCCGGCCAGCAGCTTCTGGATATCCCTGATTGGACCTTCTTTCGTGAAATTTACCTTAGGATCGTACCATTCATCGACCTGCTCATAGATTCGATCGTTAAAACCTGTTCGATAGGCACCGGGATTGAATGTTGCCACACGGATGCCAAAGTCTTTCAGCTCATCCTTCATACATTGGACGATAGCTTCCATAGCATGTTTGGAGGCGTTATAAGGTGCGAGAAACGGATAGGTGGTCAAACCGGCCATGGACGACACAAAGAAAATTTTACCGCTCCCCCGCTTCACCATTGCCGGAACAAAACCCTGGGTCAGCTCCAATGGTCCAAAGATATTGGTTTCCATTACCTCTCGGCAATAATCAACAGGGATCTCTGCAATCGGCCCGGTGGCGCCAGTACCAGCCACATTAACCAGAATATCAATATCGTATTCCCAAGCCCGCTGGTGATCATATCTATCATTGACATCCAGTTTCATAACTGTGATGTCCAGCCCTTCGTCTTGAAACAATTGTTTAACAACTGTGACCTGCTGATAAATGTAGACACCGGCAATCACCTTATGGCCTTTCTTTGCAAGTCCGATCGCAGCTCCCAGACCAAAGCCTGAGCCGGCACCGGTTATCAGAATGGTTTTGGACATGATGCACTACTCCTCGATATGGGTGGTCGCATTTCTCCACATGATGCCATCGCGATCCTTGTGAGCCAGCTCTCGATATGGGGTTTCAGTGGGCGCTTATGCTCGGCCAGTGTTCACAGGAGGTAAACAGATCGGAGTCATCCCGGCTTTGCAGAAAACTGTCCGCAATGCAGCTGGTCTCAGAAAAATCTATCAGCCCGTTAAAAGTTGGCTGTTCCACCCCTGACAGACACGGTGTACGACCCAAAAACGGCTCGAAACCAGGGATTGTTTGTTTATCTGATTAATTTCCGCTATTGCTATCGGATTTGAAAATACAACTCTTGGCGTAATTGCCTGCCTCATCCGCCGTCCAGTCACCTTTTGCTTTCTTGTCCATCTCCTTGCACCAGGCTTCACTGCCCACCTTCGGGGCGCAGCCGGCCAAGCCAATTAAAACGACAGTAACCAGTGCGATACAGCCCATATAGGCTGTACGGATGACGTGTTTCATATCCGGAACCGCTCAGTACAAAGGAAGCTGAGCAGTATAGGTGATACTCAGGACTTCACTTCCCGGTAATACTTGTAGACCGAGTGCTTGGTGATATTAAGCTTGTCGGCAATGTACTTGGCTGCACCCTTGATCTGGAAGATATTGCGGTGGAACAGCTCATGTACAATCTGGCGATTCTTCTGCTTGAGCGGAATATTCATATCCGTCGCTACTTCATTGATCACCTGTTCGGTCACCGTCTCCAGCATTTCGTCCATATCATGGTTGAACTGCTCGTCCAGCACCTGAGTGCCGCTGTCCAGGCCCGGCATCATGGTGCGGATGATTTCCGGGAACGGAACATCGAGATTCATATTAATGCAGAGAAAGCCAATCAGGTTGCCTTCCGGGTTGGTGATACCACAGGAGATCGATTTGAACAGGGCGCCTTCACGGCTGGTCGGCTTGGCACTCTGGGTGAAGTAATTGCCGGTGATCAGATTACCGGTACGGCGCATCTCAACCACCTGCTTCAACCCGAGGTCAGTCATCGGGGCACCGAGCTTCCGGCGGGTGATATGGCCATTCACGATATAAACGACAGAACTTTGCACATTCTCCAGAGAATGCAGCACGACTTCACAGTGGGGACCGACAAACTCCGCGATAAAGTCCGCTATGATGCAGTAAGGTTTTAACTCGGGATCGATGACTTTCAGGGAAAGCCCGGTCTGGGAAAGTGACTCCATAATTGCCTGTCGCTCTCTAATCGTTCTTATACCACGAGCATGACGGTGGACTGTCTGACTTTGGCATGCTCCACTCATGGATGCTTATTAATTCAGCTTAACTTAAAGCGGACAGGAATCCTAACCCGTGATGGTATTCCTCGCCCCTGTTCCAGCAACGGCAGGAACTGCCAGCCGGAAACCGCCTTCAACGCCGCCCTGTCCAGTGAGGCATGACCGGAGCTTTCCAGCACCTCCAGGCTGTCTATCCGCCCCTCTCTATTCAGTCTGATCTCCAGCATCACCGTTCCTTCATGGCCCATTTTTCTGGCTCGATACGGATAGGCAGGCGGTGTCTGGCGCCCGGCAAAGCGGGGCGATTCCATAAGCCGGTATTCGCTGGACGCACCTTGAGCCTCTTCCTCAGCCTGACTGTCCACTGACGATTCAGCCTCAACCTTCGCCGCAACCATTGGTTCTGGCGGCTTGCTGACTGGAGGCTCTGCAGGTTTTTGGATTTTGGGAGGTGGTTTAGCAGGGGCAGGGCGAGGCTTGGGAGGTTCGGGTTGTTTTGGACTCTCTATAACAGGCAGGGGTGGACTGATCTTTAACTCACTCTCAGCCTGCTTGGTAATAATTTTATTATCTTTCTTTAGTGCTGGTTCAGGTGCCTTTGAAACCTCCACCTTTGGGGAATTAACCAGCCGTACAGAAACCCGTTGAGCAGCCTCTACGGATAAGGTCAGGGTTCTTTGCCAGAAATCCGGCACCAGTAAACTGGCCAGCAAATGAAAAGCCACTGACAAAACAACAGCAATAATCAGCGCCCTGTTCATAGAATCCTGTTTTTAACGATCCAGCCAGCGTTATTTATGCGGTTAGAGACATTTTGCTACATAAAAGCCTGCGGCCTGTGAAACACCTGCCACAACTTACTGATATTCTCGCCAGACTGGCCACAGCCACCTGAAAAAAGTAAATATCCGGCATAAACGCGGACTGTTTTCTCCACAGGTTCCGGTGATAATGCCTCACCTTCCCCAACACTGCTTTTCCAGAGTACCGGTAAGCATGGTAGTAATGAATAGACATACAAAAGCAGGACTTCCAGTCCTGGCTGCCTTGGTGGTGGCCTTGTTACAGTGGCCACTGATGGCCAATGCTGAGTCCGCTGGCAAACAGTCCGGAAAAAGTGCTAACCGCCCTGGAATTGCCGTTACCAGTGCAACCGTTCAGGAAAGTGTGATCCAGCAGGAACTGATTGCCCTCGGTGCTCTGAAAGCCAGCCAGTCCGTCAATATTGCTCCACGAATCAGCGGTCAGATCAGCCGCGTGAATATTCCCGATGGGCAAAACGTCCGTCAAGGCGATGTTTTAGTCGAGCTCGACAGCCGTGAACAGCAGGCCAAGGTCAAAGATGCCCAGGTGGCTCTGGCCGATGCCCGCCGTCAGCTGAAATCTATGGAAACCCTTTTTGCCCGCAATGCAGTTTCCAAGGACGAGCTGGATGCCCAACAAGCCCAGGTTGACCGTATGGCCGCGACTCTGGAAAGCCAGACCGTTAACCTCAGCTACCACACCCTGACCGCACCGTTTACCGGCACTCTGGGATTCACCGATCACAGCACCGGTGCGCTGGTATCCGGCAATGAAGTGATTACCACGCTGGATGACCTCAGCACTCTGGAATTGACCTTTGAATTGCCGGAACAGGCCCTGCGCACACTGGCTCCTAATGCCGAGGTGATTGCCTCAACGACAGTCTGGCCCGATGAGGAGTTTGTCGGCACGATCAGCGCTATCAATCCGCGTATCAGCAGCACCAATCTGACCATCACCTCCAAAGCCGTGATTGCCAACAGCGATGGTCGCCTTCGCCCAGGCATGCTGGTGCAGGTACGGGTTCTGCAGGCTCCGGAGAAAACCCTGTCTATCCCAGCCCGCAGCGTATTGTTTGATGGCAACCAGCAATATGTCTACGTGATAGACAAGGACAGCATCACCCACAAACGCCTGATCACTCCGGGTTTAATAAACGAATCTACCATCACCGTTAAAGCGGGTCTGGCCGCCGGTGAGCAGATTGTTGAACAGGGCGTTGTGAAAGTCAGTGACGGCACCAAAGTCAGCGCAACCCAGAGAGCTCTGGCCGGCAAGCCAACTCAGGCTGGAGATGCACGTTCATGATCCTGTCAGAACTGGCGGTCAAACGACCGGTGTTCGCTACGGTGATCAGCCTGCTGCTGATCACCTTTGGTATTGTTGCCTTTCAGTTTCTTCCCATTCGTGAGCTGCCTGATGTTACGGCTCCGGAAGTGAATATCCGTACAACTTACGACGGCGCTTCACCTGAAATTATTGAAACCAAGATCACTGATCCGATTGAGGACAGCCTTGGTGGTATCAACGGTATTCAGTCCATTGAGAGTACCAGCTCCAATGGTTCTTCCAGCGTAACGGTGACCTTCTCGCCGGGTACTGATATTGAAGTCGGTGCCAACGATGTCCGTGAAGCGATCTCACGGGTTTCACGACGACTGCCCGATGAAGCGGATGCCCCGATTGTCTTCAAGGACAGTGGTCGGGGAGACGCCATTCTGCGTCTCTATCTAAGCAGTGAGACTATGTCGCCTGTTGCCCTGAAAGACTACGCTGAACGGGTGCTGGAGGATCGTCTGTCCCTGGTGAAAGGTGTCAGCTCGATTGATATCTACGGTTCCAACGACTACGTCATGCGTGTCGATCTGGATCCTGCCGCCATGACGGTGCGCGGCATCACCGCCCTGGATGTGGAAAGCGCCCTGCGCCGGGAGAATATCGAAATGCCCGGCGGCAAGATTGATGGCGCCCAGCGCTCTATTCCTGTCCGGATTATGCGTGACTACGACACCGAGCAAAGCTTCCGCAAACTGGTTGTTCGCCAGAGCGGAACATCCACGGTTTATCTGGAAGATGTCGCCCATGTGTCCACCGGCCCGAAGGTAGACGACAGTCTTTCCAAAGCAGATGGTCGCAACGTTATCTCCCTGGCTGTGGTGCCCATCTCCAATGCCAACCCTCTGGAAGTGGTGCGGGATGTAAAAGCCGAAATCGCAGCCTTCCGCCCATTCCTGCCGGAAGGTGTCACTCTGGACGACAGTTACGATGCCTCGGTGTTTATCGACAGCGCCATTAACGAGGTGGAAACCACCTTGTTTATGACCATTGGCCTGGTAGTTATCGTTCTGTATATCTTCCTTGGCAATATGCGGGCCACGCTGATTCCGGCACTGACGGTTCCGGTCTCACTGATCTCGGCCTTTATCGTGATTTACGGTATGGGTTATTCGATCAATATGCTGACCCTGCTGGCACTGGTCCTGGCTATTGGTCTGGTGGTCGATGATGCCATCGTAGTTCTGGAGAATATTTACCGTCATCTGGAAATGGGCAAAACCCCACTGGTTGCTGCCTGGCACGGTTCCCGGGAAGTGGGCTTTGCCGTTGTTGCGACCACTGTCGTACTGGTCATGACGTTTGTTCCCATTGTCTTCCTTGAGGGAACAATCGGACAGCTGTTCTCGGAATACGCTTTGACTCTTGCCGGCGCGGTGATTTTTTCCAGTCTGCTGGCTCTCACGCTGTCTCCGATGATGAGTTCCAAGCTGCTCAAGCTGAACGTAAAACCATCCCGCTTTAACCGCTGGACCGAAGCCTGGCTGACCAAAATGGAAGCAGGCTATCGCAAGGTTCTGACCGGCTTTGTGAAGAGACGCTGGCTGGGTGCCTCTGTGCTGGCAGCTTCTCTTGGGGCAACAGCCATTCTCTACCCCATGATTCCACAGACCTTTGCGCCATCCGAAGACCGTGGTGTGCTGTTTATTATGGTGAGCGGTCCCGAAGGTGCGAGTTTCGATACCATGGCGGAAAGCATGGAAGAGATTGAAGCTCTTCTGCTGCCACGGGTTGGTCAGGGCGTGATTGATTCCATGTTCCTGCAGACACCTGGTTGGGGCGCGCGCGGAGCCAGCTCCGGGGTGATGATTCTCAACCTGGAGCTGTGGGAGAACCGGGATATCACTGTCGCTCAACTGGCTGGCCAGCTGCGTAAAGAACTGTCCGCTATTCCTAACGTACGAGCCTTCCCGATTATGTTCTCCAGTATCGGTGGTCGTTCTCAGGAGCCTGTGCAGTATGTGCTGAGTGGCGGTTCCTGGGAGCAGCTCAATGGTTGGGCTGAGCAGCTGGAAGAACTGGCGGAACAGAATCCGGGGCTGACAGATATCTCGCTGGACTATAACGAACGCCAGCCGCAGATGGAGATCCGCATCAACAAGGAGCGGGCTCAGCTGTTGGGAGTTTCAACCCAGTCCATTGGTTCAACACTGGAGATTATGCTGGGTGGGGTGAATGCAACGACCTTTATTGAACGTGGTCAGGAGTACGATCTGTTCCTGAAAGCAGAAGACGACACCGTGCTTTCAGCCAATGATCTGAGCAAGCTGTATGTACGTTCCCACACCACCAACGAACTGATCCGGCTGGATAACCTGGTCACCGTTGAAGAGGTGGGCAAGTCCTCGCAGCTGCGTCACTACAACCGGAACCGGGCTATTACCCTAAGCGCCAGTTTGAACGAAGGCTACTCGCTTGGCGAAGCACTGGACTATCTGGATGAGCAAGTGGTTGAAAACCTGCCAACCGAAGTCTCGGTTAATTACAAAGGTGAGTCCTACGACTATCGCTACAACCAGAGCTCGATTATGGGTGTCTTTATTCTGGCGATGGTGATTGTATTTCTGGTACTGGCGGCACAGTTCGAGAGCTTTATTCACCCTCTAGTGGTGATGCTCACCGTACCTCTGGGCCTGTCCGGCGCTCTGGGCGGACTGCTGATCAGCGGTGTCAGCCTGAATATCTACAGCCAGCTGGCGATGATTATGATGATTGGTCTGGCGACCAAGAACGGCATTCTGATCGTAGAGTTTATTAACCAGCTGCGCGATCAGGGTAAAGAGTTCAGTGAGGCTATTATCGATGCTTCGGTTATGCGTCTGCGTCCGATTCTGATGACGGCTCTGACCACTGTCGTAAGTGCCCTGCCGTTGATCTTTGCCACCGGTGCCGGTTCTGAATCCCGTATCGCCATCGGTATCGTAGTGTTCTTCGGCGTACTGGTTTCCAGTCTGCTGACCATACTGGTTATCCCATCCATGTATGGCCTTCTGGCGCGCCGGACAACCTCACCAGATGCGGTAAGCCATCAGCTGGAAGCCGAGCTGAAACTGTCAGTCTGATTTAGGGTCAGTCCTAGCCTCTAAGCGAGAACACTCCAGTATAATGCGTGCTGGAGTGTTCTCGTTTTGCACCAGCGAGGTGCATTTTCTCCTCAAAAACATGACCTGTGCCCTTGCCCGACCCGCTTCGGAAAGGCACACTGCGCGCAAAGCTATCTGTAAACTGTGACAGACCGGCATTTTATTCTGGTCATTGACAACAACGACAGATTCAGTCTTTTACAAATAAACAGCCACAAGCGGAAAATGCCCACCCCTAAGTATGAAAATATGGGCGCATTTTCATCATAAAAAAATACCAGAGACTGCTGTATGAAACCCCTGTTATTCGCGATGTTTGGTGTGCTGGCAACAGGCTTGTCTTTTTCCACCCCATCATCGGCCCAGCTAAGCGATACCCTCTCTCCCGTCGGGGCCATTCTGGCCGGCAACAAAGAAGGCACAATTCCAGCCTGGACGGGCGGCATCAAACAACCACCGGCCGGCTACAAAGTGGGGCAACAACACCCCGACCCTTACGCCGCAGACCCGATTCTTTCAACCATCACCACCGCCAACCTGGATGCTTACCGCAGCCAGCTGAGTGATGGCATTATCAAATTGATGGAGAAACATCCCTCCTTCAAGGTCAATGTCTACCCTTCACACCGCTCTGCCGCCCTGCCTGAACGTATTTATCAGAGCAGCATCCGCAATGCCCAGTCTGCAGAGCTGGCCTTCCGTGGACATGGTGTAACCGGTGCGGTCGCAGGTATTCCCTTCCCGGTACCGGAGAACGGTCAGCAGGCCATCTGGAACCATACCATGCGTTACCGCGGCGATGCGGTCGAGTACACCGCCAGCCGTACCGCAGTTCAGCCCGATGGCAGCTACGATCTCGCCAAGCTTAAGCGCCAGGTGTTTTTCAATTACGGCCGCGCCGGACTGGAAGAAAGTGACCTGAAGAACACCCTGTTCTTTTACAAACACAAAATTATCGAACCACCCCGTAGCGCCGGCACCTCACTGCTGTTGAAAGAGACCATCGACCAGGTTGTGGCGCCTCGCAAAGGCTGGCAATACTATCCGGATCAGCGCAAAGTGCGTCGCCTGCCAGGCCTGGCGTATTCCGACATCATGCCGGATACCAGTGGCATGCTGACCGCCGATACTGCGGATATGTATAACGGTGCACTGGACAAGTACGACTGGGAGCTGAAAGGCCGTCAGGAATTTATCGTGCCTTACAACAGCTACAAGCTGCATGGCAGTGATGTTCAGTACGAAGATATTATCAAGCCAGGCACCATGAACCCTGACCTGCTCCGCTATGAGCTGCATCGGGTCTGGGTGGTTGAAGCGACTCTGCGTACCGGCATCAAGCACCCTTATGCCAAGCGTCGCTTCTACATCGATGAAGACAGCTGGCAAATCCTGATGGTGGATATCTATAACGCTGAAGGTGAACTGATCCACTACCAGGAAGCTCACCCCATCAACTACTACGAAGTTCCGCTGGTACTGAGCACCGCAGAAGTGATTTACGACCTGACCGATGGCCGCTACTTTGTTGATGGCCTGAGCAATCAGGAAGATGAATACGACTTCTCCGTCCAGCTTAAGAAGCGTGATTTCACCTCTGCTGGCCTGCGCCGTGAGGGTGGGCGCTAGAGAGACAGCCAAACTTATGTCAGAAGATGAAGTCCGCTACACTAGGCGGGCTTCATCAAGAAGCTGAAATTTAATAATAAAGACGTTAGAACAATGAAAATAATTAAACTCTCAGCCTTACTGACTACGTTTCTCTTGTTAACCGGGTGTATCGCGCCCAAATCCTACGTAGATACAAAACATTCCGATATTACCTATTCCGACATCAACCCTGTCGAGAAAAAGCACGATATCAATATTGAAGTTGAGTTCCAGAGAAACGGTGAAATCTTTAGCCGGGTCAATAAAGAAGTGATGGAGCATGTCACTCATACATTCAAATCAACCGGCATTGCCGAGATTGTTTCGCAGGATTTCAACAGTACGGTAAAAGTGACTGTCAACAACGTTGCGGACCTTTCTGATGCAGCCTCTAAAGGCTTTGCAACCGGGCTGACCCTTGGCCTGGCAGGAACCACTGTCACTGACTTCTACGAAGTGACAATTGACTATATATCCAAGTCTGGATCCCAGGTATCCAAGAGCTACCAGCACGCCATCCATACGTCTATTGGTAATGCATCAGCTCCACCAATTCAGGGTGCAGAGTCGACAACACCAGCGGTGGCATTTGGCCGAGTGGTTGAGCAGGTTGTTCTTAAATTTATTAAAGAGATGCAAAGCCAGAATATTCTCTCAATGAAAGAGCAGCAAGGCACTGTTTTGGCAATCTAAAAGAATACTCCAAGGCATCTGCATAAGCAGGCAGATGCCTTATTTAAACCATAACAACAATAAGAAATTCTAAAAATGACGAGCAAATAGAAAAGATAATCCGCACGATAAGCGGATAATAATTATGACCATATATTCCAATACAATAAAAGAAATACAAGAGCTGACAAAGTCAGAAGCGTTTCTCACGGAACAGGATGTCACCATCTTCCTGAATCGCTGCTCGGAGTTTGAATCCATCGCTGCAGGGATTTATGCCGAGGTTTACAACCTGCCGGATGAGCCCGACAGAGTTGTGAAGGTCTGCACTGACAATCAGGATGGCTACTACCTCTTTGCCCGCTGGTGCATGCTGCCGGAGAACATCAGCAATCCTCATCTTCCGATTGTGCACCGGGAAGATATTATCGAGCTGCCAGAGGGTAGAGTCGTCCGTATCTATGTACTGGAGCGTCTGACCGATATCACCGATGAGGACGTTACCGCGACCTGCCCGACTCACTTCCACGATATTGATTTTGGTGCTTTGTGGGTGTCCCTGAGAAATGTGACCCTGCCTTTCTATATCCAGCAGAAGCGCTTCGCGGATGAGATCAAAAGCCTGACCGAGTTTATCGAAACGATTAAGCAACCGGTCGAACATCTCCCGACAGAGGAAGACAATTCAACCACGACAACCGTTGTGGACAGCAGCGTCATCAGCGAACACGAAGCCTTTATCCGAACTCTCTTTGATGTACTGACCTTTATCTCCCCGATTGGCATGATGGATCTCAATGGCAGCAACTGCATGTTGCGCGGAGATACTGTAGTTATCACCGATCCCATTGGTCACAAATATGCCGCTTAGCGGTATACTGCCTAAAAAAACAACATAACTACCAGAACAACAAAGAGAACAGCAATGGAACTGGAATTTTTCACCGCCTCATTTATTAATCTTGCCATCAACCTCGGCTACTCCATTGCTGCAATCATTATCAGTGTTTATGCACTGTTATGGGTTGATAAAAAGCTGCTGACCGAGATTGATATCGAGCAAGAAATCAAGAACGGCAATATCGCAGCATCCATCTTTGCTTCAGCCATTCTGGTGTTCGTGGCCATTGTTATCGCGTTCGGCTTTAAGGGATGAGCAAGCTGTTTAGTGCAGTTAAACATCTCGCAATTCTGCTGGTAATAGGGGTAGGCATTTCGTGGTTGAGCAGCCTGAAAAAGGAGAAGCCCAATCAAGAAGTGATCAATGGTATAAATTTCGCTGTTGCCACTCTCACCCAGCAGAACGTGGATCTTGAGTACGAGGAGCAGTCGCTGGAGATTCTGCGAAGCGGTCATATTCTCTCGAACCAGGATATTAACCACCTGCTGGCTGATTCCTACGGAAAGAGTGGCGCCTATATTTATGCACGCAAGGATACCGGCCCGTACACCATGTCAGCACAGGGTATCGATAAGGCCCATTACCTTGTGAACTCGTATCTGGAAGGTTATCTCCCCTTTCATGTGAATAATGTGATGATGCCACTTTACGTACTGTCAAAGCGTAAGCGTTATGTATTGGATGCCAATCAATACCAGGGACGTTCTGAAGTCTGGCAATCCAGCCGGCAGGCCTTCCTCTATCCCCGTGGAGACTGTGAGGACCATGCCATCGCGCTGGCTGACTGGTTGATTGAAATGAACCATGATGCCCGGGTTGTTGTGGGGGATATGGACGGCGGCGGCCATGCCTGGGTGATTCTCTTCAAAAACGGCAAAGAGTATCTGCTGGAAGCCACCCTGAAATCCGGCGTTAATCCTAATAAGTCCTATCCACTGGCTTCATTGCATAAGCTTTACCATCCGGAATATATGTTTAACCGTGACAACTTCTGGGTGAATACCGGAACAAAATTTACGACGGACTACTCCGGTGATCACTGGGAAAAAGCCAGCATTTATAAAGGTGTTAAGGCTCTAAATTGAAAAGCTCCTAATTGAAATTAGGAGCTTCCTTGATTCATAAACGCCAGCATCCAGCGGGTAATCTCATCGCTGTCTGCCTGCTCTGACAGAGAAGCAAGGCCTGCCTCAACTCTCTCTTCAGGAATTGCGCCTTTGCGAATCAGCATCAGATCTCTGGAATAGGGGTTGGAGAACTCCGGGTGTCCCTGAATAGTCAGAAAGCTATTCCCATACTGCAGCATATAGTTAGGGCAGAAATCACTGGCAGCCACCACTTCTGCTGAATCAGGTAGCTGAACCACCTGATCCTGATGGCTGACCAATAGATCAAAGGCTTCCCTGTCAGGCTGCATCCAGGGCTTATGAACCTGCACTGCGTTATGGGACATCCCCACACCCCAGCCTTTATCCGACAGCTCGACCTTGCCGCCCATGGCTTCGGCGATAAGCTGATGCCCAAAGCAGATACCAATCAGCTTTCGATGCTCAGAAAATAGCTGCCGGACAAATGCTTTCAGAGGTTCAATCCAGGGATGATCTTCATAAACACCATACTTGCTGCCAGTCATCAGCCAGGCATCACACTCATCAGAACTCTCGGGAAAAACACCATCCAATACCCGGTAATTCTGGAAGATCAAACGTTCATCCTGCTTATGAAACAATGCGGCAAACATTTCCGGGTAGTTGCCATGTTCTGGCAGCAACTGCTCCCGCACATCATCACACTGCAGAATGCCTATTTTCATTGCCGACACACAAATTCTCCCACTTACAGATTTCCGTACACCGCACTCTGAAAAATCTCAGCATACTGTTCCGCACTAAAAGCAATCGGATTACCTCCTGCCGAAGGATCTTCTGTTGCCATAATCCCCACCTTCTCCCGCTCACTGTCATCAATCCCGATCTCGGCCAGAGTATGGGGAATGCCAATCTCCGAGCGCAGTTCAAGAATCCAGCCAAGGAAACCTTCAAAACTGTAATCTTCCAGTTCAAGGTAATAAGCCAGACGTACAATGGAGTCCTCTATTGCCGACCGGTTGGCCAACAAAACATACGGCATAAGAATGGCATTCAGCTGCCCGTGGTGGGCGTCGTATAAAGCACCCAACGGGTGAGCAAGTGCATGCATACCGCCCAAGCCTTTCTGGAAAGCCGTTGCCCCCATACTGGATGCCACCAGCAACTGGCTGCGGGCTTCCATATCCTCACCATTGTGAACGGCACGGGTCAGGTAATCCTTCACCAATCGAATCCCTTCCAGAGCAATCCCTTGTGCCATGGGATGATAGAAAGGAGAGCAATAAGCTTCCAGATTATGGGACAGAGCATCCATCCCGGTTGCGGCCGTAAGCTTTGGCGGCAAGCCTGTCGTTAGCGCCGGATCAAGCACTACAACAGCTGGCAGCATTTTGGGATGAAAGATAATTTTCTTAACAAACAGCTCTTCATTGGTAATCACAGAAGCCCTGCCAACTTCGGACCCGGTCCCTGCTGTTGTGGGCACAGCAATTACTGGTGCCATGCCTTCCGCATTCACCCGTTCCCAGTTATCGCCCACATCTTCAAAGTCCCAGAGCGGGCGACTCTGACCCACCATCAGGGCAATGGCCTTGCCGGCATCCAGCGCAGAACCGCCACCCAGAGCAATCACTCCATCATGGTCGCCTTCCTTAAAGGCTCGAACGCCACTGGTAATATTGCTGCCATTAGGGTTGCCTTTG
The DNA here is from genome assembly GCF_900174585.1 of Parendozoicomonas haliclonae. Classification (GTDB taxonomy): domain Bacteria; phylum Pseudomonadota; class Gammaproteobacteria; order Pseudomonadales; family Endozoicomonadaceae; genus Sansalvadorimonas; species Sansalvadorimonas haliclonae. Next base: position 349,688 of record NZ_FWPT01000002.1, read on the forward strand.
ATGCTGGAGAAAATCTGGCAGCGTAAACCACCTTCCCGACAGGCCATCATGGCCTGCTGTACCGGTGGCAATTCCACCAGCCCGGGATCAGTGACCAACAGCGGCGCAGCCATACCCAGTTCACGACAAGTATCTGGTAATTCCCGAATACGTCCGACACCAAAGCGCACTGCGGTCGGATAATTCCAGTTCATTGAAGCCTGATCTGCTCGCATGGCACCACCTAATTCTTTTTAATATGGAAGGACTTGGGACGGGTCAGGGATTCATACCCGAGTTTCGAGAGAGTGCAGCCTCGGCCGGAGTTTTTAACACCCGTCCAGGCCAAAGCCGGGTCCAGATAATCACAGCGATTCAAAAAGAAGGTACCGGTCTCCACCTGCTGCCCTATCGCGATACCGGCTTCGATATCCTGAGTAAACACTGAAGCGGTGAGTCCGTACTCACTGTCGTTCATCAGGGCAATCGCTTCTTCATCAGACGACACTTTCTGGATGCCCACCACCGGACCAAAAGACTCTTCCGTCATAATCCTCATAGTATGATTCACATTTGTCAGAACCTGAGGTGCCAGATAGGTCGTTCCGGGTTTATCCAAAGGAAAATCTCCCAGATTAATATGTGCTACAGCGCCCTGCTCTACGGCTTCTCGAATCTGCTCCCGCACAAACTCTGCAGCCGAGGCTTTAACCACCGGTCCCAACGTGACCTCGTCATCATCCGAGCGACCAAGTTTGTAAGTTCCCACTAACGCCACAGCCTTTTCCACAAAGGCTTCATAAAGATCCTCATGGACATAGATGCGTTCAATGCCGCAGCAGGATTGCCCGGAATTAAAGAACGCACCATCGATGGTGGTTTCCACGGCATGATGAATATCCGCATCCGCTCGCACATAGGCCGGGTCTTTCCCCCCGAGTTCCAGACCTGCTCCGATAAACCGACCGGCAATCGCCTGCTCAACCATACGACCACCCGCCACAGAGCCGGTAAAAGCGACATAATCCACAACCGGACTCTGCATAACCTGTTCAGTGGCTTCATGGGAAAGATGCAGATACTGGAACACGCCTTCTGGTAAACCTGCCGCCGCAAAGGCTTCGGCAATCCGTTCGGCACACAGCGGAGTTTGTGCAGAGTGTTTCAGCACCACAGTATTGCCCGCCATAATCGCAGGCATAATGGCGTTTACGGCGGTGAGGTAGGGATAGTTCCAGGGCGCAACAACAAACACAGTACCCAGCGGTTCTCTTTGGATCCAGCGTTCAAAGTCCTGTTTCTCAGGCAGGGAAACCGGAGCCAGAGCCTCTTCGGCAATGGCGATCATATGCAAAGCCCGCTCTTCAAAACCGGCCACTTCTCCGGCGGCATAGCGAATAGGCCGCCCCATCTGCCAGCAGATCTCTTTGCCTATCTCATCACGCTTCGCCACAAAAGCTTCAACAGCCTTACGACAATAGGCCGCTCGCTCCTCTATGGAAGTGGCCTGCCATTGTTTTTGTGCTGTCTTTGCCCTTTCTAGGGTTTGTTGAATTTCGCTGCCGGAGGCAAACGCACGCTCCACATACACGGAGCCATCAATCGGTGAAATGGTTTTCAAACCGGACATAACTTTACTGACCCTGCTTAAATAATTTCAAAGTAACGATCCATTTCCCAATCGGTAATGTGTTTGCGGAACTCCCGTTCTTCCCACTCTCGGGATGCGGCATAGTGATCAACAAAATCCGAACCCAACATCTCTCGTGCAGCCTCCGAAGCTTTAAACCGCTGGGAGGCTTCCCACAACGTGCGAGGCAGAGCCAGTTCAGCAGGATGCTCCTGCTCATAAGCATTGCCCTTCACCTGAGGCAGCGGCTCCCACTTGTTCATAATCCCGTACACACCGGAAGCGAGGGCAGCGGCCAGAGCCAGGTAAGGGTTGGCATCCGCAGAACCCAGTCGGTATTCCACCCGCTGTGATTTCTCAGAGCCGGGAATCACCCGCAACGCTGTCGTGCGATTTTCCACGCCCCAGGTTGCATCAGTAGGCGCCCAGAAACCTGGAATCAGTCGTGTGTAGCTGTTCACGGTGGGGGCAAGCATGGCCAGAAACTCCGGCATCAGCCTTTGCTGACCGGCAATAAAGTGTTTTTGAATGGCGCTGATATTGTGATGCTGTGAACCATCAAAGAATGCAGATTTACCCTGCTTATCTTTGAGTGAGATATGAATATGGCCACTCTGCCCTGGATAGTCTGCCGACCACTTGGCCATAAAAGTAGCCATCATCTCATTCTTCTGGGCCAGAACTTTGATAAAGGTTTTAAACAGTGCAGCCTTGTCAGCAGCACTGGCGGCATCATCCACACTGATCGCAGCTTCAATCACACCGGGGCCGGTTTCGGTGTGAATGCCTTCGATGGGGAAGTCCATAGTCTCCGCCATTTCCAGAATCTGATGGTAAAGATCAGAATGCACGGAATTGCGGAGTATGGAATAACCAAACCAGTCCGGAGTGATCGGTTCCAGATTTTTAAAGCCTTTTTCACGAACAGATTGCGGAGTTTCATTAAACAGAAAGAATTCATACTCAAGGGCAGCATAAGGATCAAAGCCCAGGGATTGGCATTTCTCTATCACCCGTCGCAGGGTTCCCCGCGGGCAGACGGCTTCCGCCTGCTGATCAAACTCGGCCATAAACAACAGCATGCCCGGTTCGGTATGAATCTCACGACAGGATTCCGGAAGAATACGCACAGGAGCATCCGGGTAACCGGTATGCCAGCCTGTGTATTTCACATTGTCGTAAAGCTGGTCCTTAGAGTCCCAGCCCAGAATGACATCACAAAAAGCAAAGCCATTTTCCAGCGACGAATAGAACTTGGCCCGGCTCATATACTTGCCAAGCATGACTCCATCATTATCAAACAGGCCCACCTTCACATGGGTGAGGCCGCGCTCTTCAATAATCTTTTTTGCATCATCAACAGTCCGGACTTCTCTGGGGTTCATTCCTGGCTTCCATGTAGTTTTTGTTGTTCTTTATGTAGACCAATTTGCAGAACATGGATGGAGACGGCTGTCCGTTATCAGCAACAGCCGTTACCTATCCATTAAACCTGCATTGCTTTAGTTCTTTAGCTCCGCTTCGGCTTTGGCGATAGCCTCAAACTCTTCTTCCGGTGCCTGCGCCACCAGATGATGACGACTGAAGAACACAAAGTAGGCAACCATCACGCCATAGAAGACGGCGGACCAGAGTGCCGCTTCCTGACTCACCAGGAAGGTGGAAACAAACGCGATCACGGCCAGCACCAGAGCAACACCAGACGTCAGAGTACCGCCCGGAGTTTTATAAGGGCGTTCCAGATCCGGCTCTTTCACCCGCAGAATAATGTGCGACAGCATCATCAGAGCGTAAGAGATGGTTGCACCGAACACCGCCATGGTAATCATCAGATCACCTTCACCGGTCAGCGATAGCAGAAAGCCAATCACCCCGGGGATGATCAATGCCATAGCCGGCACCTTGCGTTTGTTGGTCACCGACAGGAACCGTGGCAGATACCCTGCGCGGGACAGTGCAAAGACTTGCCGGGAGTAGGCAAAGATAATCGAGAAGAAAGAAGCGATCAGACCTGCCAACCCAACAGCATTCACAAAGGTGGCCATCATGGAATCTTCACCATAGATCGCCTGCAACGCACCAACCAGAGGCGCACCATGATCCTTCATGGCATCAGCACCTGCTGCACCTGGTGCAAGAAACAGCACAACCGCACCAAAGATCAGCAGAATCACCATGGCAGTAATAATACCCTTTGGCATATCACGAGCTGGATCACTGGACTCTTCTGCCGCCAGCGGTACACCTTCCACCGCAAGGAACAGCCACATGGCAAAAGGCAGTGCGGCCCAGATGCCCATATAGCCTTCCGGCAGGAAGCTGGATGCTCCGGCAACCTCGCTATTCACCGCGATATTAAACAGATTCTCCATGGAGAAGTGCGGGATCAGCCCGACGGCAAAGACGACAATGGCCAGCGCCGCAATAATGGTAATGCCCATCATAATCTTCAGGGCTTCACCTGCGCCCCAAAGATGCAACCCCACAAACACCGCATAAAACACGGTATAAACCAGCGGCCCATCCAGCCCGACCAGAGAGTTCACATAACCGCCAATAAATACGGCAATGGCAGCCGGTGCTATCGCATACTCCAGCAGTATCGCTGTGCCGGTCAGATAGCCACCCCAGGGGCCAAGGGCACGCCGGGCATAGGAGTAACCACCACCAGCTGTAGGCAGGGAAGCCGACATCTCCGCCAGCGAGAGCACCATAAACAGGTACATAATGCCCATCGCAACAGTGGCCAGCAGCATGCCGCCAAACCCGCCCTGTTGCAGGCCAAAGTTCCAGCCGGCAAAGTCACCGGAGATCACATAAGAGACGCCAAGACTGGCAAGAAGGATCCAGCCGGCCGCTCCTTTTTTGAGCTGACGCTGGTTGAGGTAGTCTTGAGAAACGGATTCGTATTCAACGCCGCTGGGACCGGCACTGTTACGCGCCGAATCACCGGGTTCCATACTTGTATTGAGCATTATTCACTCCCGTTCGGGGAGCCGCTACTGCCTGAAAGGTCACTGGTTAATTGTGTTAACGCAACGATCGTTCCGAAACGGCACCATTATTGTTATTGGTGTTTTACGAATGTCGTACCGCTTCGGCATACAGCAAACATCATGCCTGATCTCTTGATCCTACCGTTATGCACCAAGATAAGGCAAACATTGAATCACTTGTTCACTAAGGGCTGAAGGGAGTACCAGAGCGAGACATCCTTGATGTCCTGATCGGAGAGGTTGATCACCAGACTGCGCATCACCGCGTTATCTCTTTTCCCGGATTTATACTCCAGCAGCTGCTTTTCCAGATAGTTGGCTTTCTGCCCATTCAGACTGGGGTAATTTTGCACACGCTTATAGCGCCTGTGACCACCATGACAAACCGCACAACGGGTTTCAGCCAGCTTGCGCCCTCGTTGAACAGAAGGGTCATCCGTTGTTGTTCCACCACCATAGGCCAGTACCGGGAGCAGGCCCATCCATAACAGCTGTGGTTTCATATTCATGGTGCTATCACATCTCGCGAAGGTGGTCTCTTGTCGGGTGGCAAGGGGAGGCGGCGGAAATGGTGTAAATCAATCCGCTGCTCACCATAGTAGGTAGAAAGATAATCCAGAATTGGATTCCAGGTATCAGAAAGATCCCATAAACCCTGAGTATCGATCATCCACTGGATGGTACTGCGCCAGGTTTCCCGGCTGCCGGGATTCTGGATGATCAGGCTGTTGTTATGGCAAACACCGCATTGCGCCTTAACCAGCTCCCAGCCAGGAGCCATGATCAAACCGGACTCCGGGTCCGTTGCATAGACCTCCTGCTGTGCACAGGCAAAAGGCATAATGCAGTAAAGAAGCAACAGGGAGTGGCAACGCGTCATCAAACCACCCGCACGGCAATACGGTGGCAGCCGTTAAACATATAACCTTTGGGATTCCACTGCGGCTGAACCACCGGCTGGCTGACGCCTTGATCATCGGTAGCCCGCGCCCAAATTTCGTAATAGCCCGGCAGAGGTAACTGAAGCCCTGCCTGCCAATGTTGCCAGGCGGTTTTATTCTCTGGTCGCGTTAGTTTGGCCGGGTGCCAGGTTGCCCCGTAGTCGTAACTGATATCGACCTGTGTAACATCACGCATGCCAGCCCAGGCATGACCTCGCACCGTTAATGGCTCCCCTTTTTTGTACTGCGTTCCGGTAGGAGGATAGGTGATCAGGGACTTCACAATCATCTCTTCGATAATCGCATAGTCCTCCTTGTTGACCTTTTCTCCGGGGGCTATGGGATATTTCGGCAGGTGATAAGCCGGTGCTTCCATCTTCGCGCCATCATGGATTTGATTGCGGATGCTGATCCCGGTCGCAGCTTTGGAAGAGACAGAACCAGGGCGCCCGCCAAACACAATCCGCAGCGGATAACCATGCATATAGGGAATAGGTTGACCATTCATGGTCCAGGCAATCAGGGCATCATCATTCAGCGCAGCAGCAATAGGAACACCACGGGAAAGTGCCTCGCCCTCACCACTTAAATGCTTATCTGCACTGTGGTGCCCGGTGTACACCGCATCCTCTTTAATACCACAGTGGTTGAGCACATCTTTGACCTTTACACCGGTCCACTCTGCACAAAATACCGCAGCCTGCGTCCACTGATTACCCTTGGTGCCGGGGTGAAATTCACTACGTCCGTTGCCTCCACACTCGATCGTCAGTTGCCGGGTGTGGCTGGGAAAGGTTTTCTTCAGCTCATCAATGGTAAAGGTTTGCGGCTTTTTGCAGGATTCCCCATCCACCGTAAAGGTCCAGCTCTTTGGATCAATCGCTTCAAAATCCGGCAGCTGACCATTCCAGCGTATAAATGCGATTTCGGCAGGAGTCACTAAAGGATCAAGCAGATGCTCTGCGGGCTGAGCATTAATTGGCTGGCTGCCCAGTACCTGAATATGGTTGGGCAATTCCTCTACACTCTTCCAGGTGAGGGCCGAGATATCCAAAGCCTCCAGCTCTTTGGGTTTATTGGCAGCAAACACCCAATGCGCTGGCAATAGCGAAACTGAGGATACTGCCAGAAGCCCCTGCATTAGCGAACGGCGTTTGCTATCCATCAGTTCTCACCACCGCTGGCAAAGTAGTGAGACATCCGTCGAATATCTTCTGGAGATAACAGCCGAGCGACTTTACTCATGGTTTTATCCTGACGCTCTCCTGAACGAAAAGCTTCAAGCTGCAGCACCATATACTCCGGGTTTTGCCATTTCAGGTTGGGGATATTGGGATAGGGGCTAGTGCCGTCTTGACCATGACATGCCACACACATGGCCAGAAGCTTCTGGTATCGCTTGTTTTGCTGGATAGATGCTGCATAGTTTGTTGGTTCATCTGCCAGTACAGACACACTGGCAACAAACAAAGATAGAAACCATGCAGAACTGCGTTCGCAGAGCATAAGCCGCCCCCTGTCGGAGGCGGCAAGTGTAATCGTTCCGGGGAATTCTGCCTGTGGGAATTATTTGCTGATTACTGCCCCGGCTCCTTGCGCTGCACAAACACACTGATCAGCGCCAACAGTCCAGACACCACCATTAACAGTACCGACACCGCATTGAGTACCGGTGTCGCGCCCTGACGCAACCGGTCAAACATGGTAATCGTCAACGGAGCATCACTGCCCACCAAAATCAGTGTTGTATTGAAGTTCTCGAACGACATCAGAAACGCCACAATCGCCGAGCCAACAATTGCTGGCCGCAGCCATGGCAGAGTAATAGTGCGGAACACATCAAAGCGGCTGGCTCCAAGATTTAACGCAGCCTCTTCCAATTGAATATCAAATTTTCTTAACCGCGCTGAGATCACCAGCGTGCAGATAGTGCTGATAAAGGCGAACTGCCCCAGAATCACCATCACCAGACCGGGCCGCAGGAAATCCAGATAAATACCCCAGTTATCTTCCACGTTATTGGCAATATTGCTGCCGAAAGCCAACACAGAAATACCCAGAATCACTCCGGGAATAACCAGCGGTACCAACATCAGGCTGTAAAGGAAGGACTTACCTTTAAAATCATGGCGTTCAAACAGGAAGGCATTAGAAAGCGCCAGCAAGACGGAAAGCACTGTTACACCGGTGGCCACCAGCAGGCTGGTTACCATACTTTCGAGAATGGCATCGTCATGGAACAGCCCCTGACGTTCCGGCGTATCACTAAAATACCAGTCCAGAGTGCCACCCATCCATGGCAAAGACGGGAACAAACTGTCGTTAAAAGAGAACACTGCCACTACCAGCAAAGGAGCGATCAGAAACAGAAAAAACAGCGCGATATAAGCGTTATAGGTGCCACGGAAAGCACGGCTCTGGGGAATAGAAGAAATCATACGTCAGCGCCCCATAGTTTCGGAAAACGATTGCCGGCTAAGTTTCAGTCCGAGCCAGACGATCAGGGAAGACAGTATCAACAACAGCACACCAAAGGCTGCGCCCTGCTCCCAGTTAAACCGGGTTATAAACTGGGTAAATATCTGGTCGGTAAACCAGAGGCTGTCCTTACCACCTAAGAGAATGGGCGTCAGATAATTCCCGAGGCTCAACATAAACACCACGATACAGCCGGAAACGATGCCCGGCATCGCATAAGGAATCACCACTTCCCGCAAAGCATTCCAGCCATTACCGCCAAGGTCATAAGCCGCTTCCACCAAACTGTCGTCCATGCCATCCAACGTGCTGACCAGCGGCACCACCATAAACAGCATTGACGTATACACCAGCCCCAGCATGACCGTGGCATCGTTGTAGAGCATCTCCACCGGCCCGACAGCAAGACCGGCCCACTGCAGAAGGTTGCTGATCACGCCAGTCTCCCTCAGCAGAATCATCCAGCCATAGGTACGCACCAGCTCGCTGACCCAGAATGGAATCAGGCAGGCTAAAAACAGCAAACCCTTAGTTCGCCCACGAACCACCTTAGCGATATACCAGGCCACAGGGAAAGCAACAATCAAAGTAATGGCAGTCGTCAGAATCGACATCACCGCCGTACGCAAAAAGGTTCGCCAGTAAAGCGGTTCAGTAAAAAAGGCCTCATAGTTCATCAGACTGAACTTGTAGATGCCATAGCTGACTCGCTCCCGCAGAGAGATATTCAGAATTTCCAGATGAGGTAACAGAATCAGGAAAAACAGATGCAGGGCAAAAGGTGTCAACAACAGGAAAAGCGCCAGCTTTTTCCCGGACGCCTTGGAACTGGAGAAAGCATTCATAACTTACTCCTCGACGGTCTGCATCAGGGCCGGGGTCTGACTTTGCCCACGGGCGCGGAAGATATGACTTTGGCTCGCTGCCCAGCTCAGATAAAGACGATCACCAGCTTTCACATCCCGGAACTGTGTCGTTTGGGGTTGCACAACCTGCAGCTCGGCACCGGTGGTGGCTTCACGAATTAACAGACGACTGTTACCGCCATCAAACAGGATATTGGCGACCTCACCTTCCAATGCATTTTCCGGTTTATTTTCAGGTTCAAACGAGAGATGAATCATCTCCGGACGCACAAACAGTTCAACCTCATCGCCTGCTGCAAGGTTGGTATCAATGCGTTCAATGCTATGAAAGACCTGACCGCTGGCCGTTTTCACTTCCACCACATCACCGTTGCGACCAACAACCTGACCGGAGAAGTGATTACTCTCTCCAACAAAACCGGCCACAAAAGGTGTATCAGGCTGATAGTAGAGTTCCTGCGGCGTTCCCACCTGCTCGAACCGGCCATTGTTCATCACCGCGACCTGGTCAGACATCACCATGGCTTCGGATTGATCGTGGGTGATATAAATAAAGGTGGTGCCAAAAGCCTGCTGTAGCTTCTTGAGCTCGACCTTCATATGTTCACGGAGCTTTAAATCCAGCGCGCCTAAAGGCTCATCAAGCAGAAGTACATCAGGTTCCAATACCAGACAACGGGCAATAGCGATACGTTGCTTCTGACCACCAGACAGCTGACTGATAGCACGGTCACCAACGTCTGGCAGGCCTACCCGCTCCAAAGCGTCAGCAACCTTCTTCTTAATCTCTGATGCTTTCATCTTCCGGCGACGCAGGCCGTAACCAATATTGTCTGCCACACTCATCATCGGAAACAGTGCCAGATGCTGGAACACCATATTCACCGGCCGCTTGTTGGGAGGAATACCCAGCATGGAATCACCTTTAATGGTGATACCACCGCTCTCCGGTTCAAGGAACCCTGCAATCATGCGCAGCAAGGTGGTTTTGCCACAGCCGGACGGACCGAGGATGGAGAAGAATGATCCGCGGGGAATCTGAAAACTGACATTATCGACAGCCTGATAGCTGCCAAAATTTTTATTAAGGTCTGTGCAGCTGAGATCTATATCACTGGTCATGCCGACTTCCTGAATCTGGATGCAGCTAATAGGCGAAGGACTTAAGACATTAAACAGCTACCACTGCCGCCCAACTGAACGACAGCGGTAGCAAAGAACACATTACTGAGCCGCTTTGATGCGATCCAGTACACGTCCTTCGATGGCTTCCAGACCAGCTGGAACCGGTGGGTACCACTTGATGTTATCCAGAGCGGCCTGATCAAAGCTGGCCTGATACTTCTTGCTCAGCTTCTCATCAACGAACTTCGCAGCTTCGGCAGAAGCCGTAAACTGACCGGCGGATGCAGTGATCTTGGCAGCAATCTCTGGCTGATTAACGAAGTTAATCCACTTGTAGGCGGCTTCATCATTCTGGCCACGGGCCGGCAGAACAAAGGTATCAATCCAACCCAGCGCACCGCTCTCTGGTGCTACGTAGCGAATGTTTTCCTGCTCATCACCCAGCTTCCAGCCACCGGCATCCCAGCCCATGGCCAGGGTCACTTCACCACTGCGCAGCAGGTTCAACAGGTTATCGCTGCCGCTCCAGTAGGTTTTGACATTGGATTTACAGGCGATCAGCTTTTCTTCGACCTTGCCCATAATCTGCGTGTACTTCTCAACATCGTTATAGGCAGCAAACGGGTCTTCACCCAGATCGAAGGCAAAAGCGATTAGGGTTGGACGCTTCAGACGATAAGAGACACTGCCCGCATAATCACTGCTGCACAGATCGGTGTAGCGGTAGCTGTCCTGACCTTCCGGCAGATTGGCAATAATACCGCTGGTACCCCAGACATGAGGCACGCCAAAGGCTTTGCCATTAACGGTGGTGCTGGATTGAGTCGACTTGAGCATGGACTGGATATAAGGCTTGGAATCAATTTTGCTCATATCCATGGGCTTGTAGATACGGAACTCCTGCTGGGCACTGGCTACACGGTCCTGACTGGGCTGAGCCAGATCAAAGCCGGCACCACGGGTCGCCCGCAGCTTGGAGATCATATCTTCATTATTAGACAGGGTAACTTTAACTTCGATACCGGTCTCTTTCTCGAACTGGTCGATTACTTCCTGCGGCGCGTAGCCGCCCCAGGTCAGAAGACGCAGCTCTTCGGCATTGGCAGATACGCTGAGTGCAAGACCAGCGGTCAAGGTTACGGCAGTGGTAACTTTTTTAAGCACTTCAATCCCTCCCCGGGTTGAAAGGCCCGTAATCATTACGGACATGGATAACAAGGTGTGTTTTATTTCAGCTGACTAACACCTTGTAGTTTTTTATTGTTGCGAATTTATTACAGTCAGTACTTTAAAGGGATTTCAGGGAAAAAAGGAAGCTGCCATGCATAATTTCCTTGTCATTTGTCAGGTTACTCGAGCAAAGTTGCCAATACACCTGCATGAAGTATCGCTATGAAAATTGTTATCGCCCCTGATTCATTTAAAGAATGTCTCACTGCGGCTCAGGTAGCCCAGTGTATTGAAGATGGTTTGCGTCAGACTCTTCCACCCGATTGCGAGTATATTCAGGTACCCGTCGCCGATGGTGGTGAAGGAACACTGCAGGCACTGGTGGATGCCACATCCGGCCATATTAAACAGACCGTTGTTACAGGCCCTTTGGACACTCAGGTTCATGCCCAATTTGGTTTGCTTGGCGACGGAGAAACAGCCGTTATTGAAATGGCTCAGGCTTCCGGTCTGGAACTTGTACCTGTTGATCAGCGCAACCCTTTAACCGCCACATCCTACGGCACGGGTGAATTAATTAAGGCGGCTATGGATCTTGGCATTTCCCGCTTTATCGTGGCGATTGGCGGCAGTGCTACCAATGATGGCGGCGCCGGTATGATGATGGCCCTGGGTGTTCGCTTTCTTGACCACCTTGGCAACGATCTTCCCTTTGGTGGTGAAAGTCTTTCCCGGCTCGACCGCATTGATCTATCCGGCCTTGATACACGACTGAAGCACAGTTCATTTGTTGTCGCCTGCGATGTTAATAATCCGCTGACCGGTGCGCTTGGAGCTTCCTCCGTATTCGGGCCTCAGAAGGGTGCAACACCAGATATGGTGGAAACACTGGATGCCGCTTTAAGCCAGTACGCAAACATCATCACTCGAGACATTGGCAAAAGCGTTGAGCAACTTCCGGGGGCAGGAGCTGCTGGAGGTATGGGCGCAGCACTGTTGGCGTTTATGGGTGCTGAACTCAAGCCGGGAATAGAATTGGTGATGGAAGCCACAGCTCTGGCAGAAAAGATCAAAGGCGCCAGTCTGGTGATTACCGGCGAAGGACGTATTGATGGCCAGACAGCCCAAGGCAAAACACCGGTGGGTGTAGCAAGAATCGCCAAGCAGGAAAATATACCGGTTATCGCTTTGGCCGGTGCGGTTGGTGATGGTGTTGAAGCTGTTTATGAACAGGGGATTGATGCCCTGTTCCCGGTTGTTCATGGTGCCGTTCCACTGGAACAGGCCTTGGCAAAAGGTGGCGAAAACCTGACCCGAACAGCACGTAATCTGGCAGTTACGCTTCAACTCTCATTACGTTGAGCCAGTAAGGTTAATGTGCACGGTCTGATTTGAACCACCGTTTGCCAAGCATCAACATAAAGAGGACAAGATAAATCGGCGTCATCACATTAAAGGCACTTGAGTTCAGCTGCTGACTCTTTGGCTTAGCGGTATTAAGACCATAGCTTTGGGTCTGGGTGAACTCTTTTGTACTCAGCCTGCTCATTTTACTCGTTATAGTGCTCAGGGATTTTAAACTCTCTTTCTTATGAGCGCCTTTAATCAGTTGGGAGAGTTTCTCTCCCTCTTTTAGCTTTTTATTCCAAGAGGCAACATCCCCCAGGGCATCAAAATAATTATGCTCGGGTGCCTTTTTTCCTGTTTTGCTAGTCTCGGCTATGCCTTCTTCTATAAGACTTCCTCCTGCAAGATCTGGCATAGATTCCACAAACACTTGTTCTAATTTCGATGAAATTTTCAACGCTTTATCAGTGAGATCAGCCATTGCTGCAGTCACATCATTTTCAGACTGACGCCCTCGGTAGGTATTGCCATTCACCCTACGCTGATAGGAAGCACCATTTAGCCGCTGGTTAATCGTCGCCAACACCAATTCCAGCTGTTTGATATGTCGCTCAAGTTCCTCCAGTGAACCTACAGGTTTAAAACCCTTATGCGCCTGCAACCCTGTAGCGTACTGATCAATCCTGTTCAGACATTGCTTGATAGCGTGATTATTCATTGACGATCCCTGTTCGTATGTCTTGTTTGTTCTGATGGAGGCGACTCTGCTCAAGAGTAAATGCGTTTTATGAAGCCTCGATGAAAACAGATGAAGATCACATTTAGTTCCCGATGCCCCCTTTAACACCTCCCTACCTCACGTAGAATACCAATCAGAGCAAAAGCAATAATGAAACGGATTTGACTATGTTCGCACTGCGTGTGGATCAGGATATTGAGCTTGTTCTGGCAACACCTGATTTAGCCCCTCAATACACGTCTCTGGTTGAGGCCAACAGAGATTACCTGAACGAATGGCTGCACTGGCCTCGCCTGTGTCTGACAGAAGAACACTTCACACACTTCCTCCGTGATGCTCTGCATCAGTATGCCGATGGCAAAGCGATGGTCTGCGCAATTTATTATCGTGGGGAGCTGGCCGGGAACTGCAGTTTCAACGCCATAAACCACACACTCAAACGTGCCAATATTGGCTACTGGCTGGCAGAAAACTTTCAGGGCAAAGGCATTATGACCCGCGTTTGCAGATTCCTGATTGATTACGCCTTTACCAAGCTGGATATAGAAAAAGTGGAAATTGTCGCTGCGGAAGGAAATCGGTCCAGCCGTGCAGTGGCTGAGCGTCTGGGTATGACTTTAGAGGGCACTCTCAGCCACAGAGAAAAGGTGGGCGATAGGATTCTTAGCCACGCCTATTACGCAGCGTACCAAAAGAACAACCATTAACCAGAAAAGGCAGGCCGCTGCACGGTTACAGCGTCCTGCCTTTTCTGGTGAAGCCTGAAAAAGAGAAACATTGTTCCCCTGTGTCCACCCCCCCTAATCAAAAACCTTAGAACGTCGGCTTGTAAGGCAACGTCTCAAAACGGGGAACCACCATTTTGGTTTTGTCTGGATCATCACGAATCATCGGCACGCCAATAGCCTGAAACAGTACGTTGCAGCCTTTGTCCTTCTGGAAATAGGCATTGGCTTCACGCCCGCAACGGCAGATATGGAGCCCGCCTTTACGGATAATTTGAAGATAATAATTATCCTCCGAGGGCGAGTAGCGCAGTGCCATCCGGGTATCGGATGTATGCTGAACCCGCCCCAATATCCCGGCATCATCGGGGCATCGATTGCTGCGAACGGCTTCACCGTTCAATACGCTGAAAATAAACGACACCGTCTTCTCTGAAAACATCTCGCAAAGCAGTCGTCTTCGAACATTATCCTTAAAATCCTGAATACGGAAATAGGTTTCAAAGCTGCAGAATGGAAACCCGATCAGCCCTTCATAAACATCCTGCGTGGTAATCCGAAAATCTTCCCCAAGACTGCCGGCATCCATACGATCTCTGCCGCCTTCATAGTAACGGAAAGGATAATGGCGATTAGCAAGGAAGTTCTCGATAACCGGCAGATTTTTGAGAGCCACCTGGCGATTCTTTTCACTGCAGGTTTGAGTCAGTCGTTTAACATGGGGTCTTAACTCTTCCTGCGACAATTTCCTTACCTGTTCCGGCATAATAATCTTCCGCTTGTCCCGGTAGCAGACCAGTGGTTCTTCCAGAAGAGCGATCAGCGTTCGGTACACACGGCTTGGTTCCCATGGCTGTTTCTCGTTGGCTTTCATAACCTCACGCGGTTGAAGATCAGGAGGAACAACAACCTCTGTCAGGGCGCGTAACCCCGCCCGGGTACCCATTCTGCGGAAGATTTTCCCTTTGGTTGTTTTACGGTCGGCAATATCCCGGGTGTCCTCCACAATACGCCGGTCACTGACCTCCACCAGTTTATTGATATGGGATGTCAGCTCCTTCTGCTTACCGGTATCCTCTCCGGCTTCGTTAACCTTGTTCCTGATCGTATCCAGTATTTCCTGCTGCTTATTAGGCTTCACCGGTTTGGTTTTCACCATCGCCCTGGCAGGAGCAGGCCAGGGCAGAGATTGAGGTTCAGGTTGAGTGACAGGTTTTGTCTGCGGACGTTTTTTCTGTTCCGTATCCTTCGGCAATACTGGAGCCGGTAACGGTGCTGGCTGCGGGGCCGGCTTTACAATGTCCGGCTGTACCGGCTTGAACTCATCAAGAAAATACCTGGGTTTCAAATTGCGATCTGGAACCTGCGGTCCCCTGGCAGGCTTCGGTTTCATCAATCCTTCAAGACTTGGATAAAGACTCTCCCCTGATGATGTCGGGGGGTTGGAAACCGTCGTAGGCTGAAGAGAAACCGATGGTTTGGCTTCTGGCGGTTGCGGCTGGGAAGCCGGTGGTACATGGGGCTTCAGACTGGTTGAGCTTACGGGAAGCGGGGCCGGCTGACTCCAGTTTAAAAAGAAATCCTGTGGCAGGCTGTTATTAACCGGTTCCTTTTTGTTTTCAACCTGCTCCGTTGAATCCTCAAACTGTATGCCTGACGAAGGGTTTACCGGAGTCGTATTGCCATCATCAATATTCTGCCCAATATCGGGATAAGTGATTAAGCCGACATCGGTATCATGATGAGAAGAATCGCCAACGGGTTCCACTTCACTCTCGCCGTCATCATCACTGTCCGGCGTGGATGAACCGGCCGCATCCATCAGCATATCCATATCAAGCAGAAACTCTTTATAAGCCTGGGCAGCATGAAAGGCATCCAGCAACTGCACAACTTCGCCCTCCGGACACTTCAGCTTTTGCCACTGTTTGTCCTGGCCCAGATACGCATGATTGATACAGACTTTTCTTCGTTCGGAAGGTATCTCACCAAGGGTGCTGGACAGATTCCTGACCAGGCCTCCTATGGCTGACGCGCTGATCGTTGACTCCTTTATCGACCCTGCCAGTTCATGCAACATGGTAATGTAGCCGGCAAAAAGGTCGGCGGTTTTACTCTCGTCACCTTTTAGCGAGGAGCGAATAGCGTCAGACATCCCTTTACCAAAGGCCTGCAGGTCGGCTGCGATTTTTTCCAGCTGGTTTGCTTTTCCTGCGGCTTCTTTAAACCGGAATGCCAGAAGTTCTTTATCAATTCCATGTTTACGCATTAAAGCGTGGTATCGCGTTATAGCGAGGGAGGAGAATTCAGCACTTAATAATTTTTCAAACTCCTTTTCTATACTCTGGTCAAGAAGCTCCTCCTCCAGCGCGGCTAGCTCCTCATCAAGTTCATCTTCATCAACATCTTCCGGAAGATGATACTGGTTGCCCATCATTTTGGTGCGAGCTTCACTCCACAGGGTGGTTTTTCTCTCTCCAACCCGCGTCTTTTCTATACCCTCATCTTCTTTACGCTTGGGAATCTGAGAACGAATCGACTGTTCGGCACGATTCTGGTCAGGGTCCTGATCGCGATCTCTCTGACGATGCTGCTGTGAAGTCTTTGGTTTCTTTAGAACCACCATGGCGAGCTCCTGCCGGGCTTATCTGAGCGGCTAACAGATATCAGACAGACAGTTGGCAGGATAAGATGAAAGGCTCGGTTGGTATGACTGACAAGGCGGTTATAAAAGGCAGGATATATTCAGAAAAAACGAAGGGTTTTACCGAGTCGTCTGTTTAAGGTTAAGAGTCAATGCAGAAAGTGATAAAAAGGCATACAACTTACTGGTCATTCCTGCAGAACAGAGCAAGCACAACTTGTCAGAGATTTAGATGGATACCAGCAGTGATGAAGAAGACAAAACTTACATGCACCGGCTTGCAGCCGGTGACGACAGCGCGCTTACCTTACTTATCCGTAAACACGGCTCATCCATCATGAGGTTTGCGACAAATCTGCTGGATGATGCAGATACGGCGGAAGATGTTGTCCAGCATGTATTTACTCAGGCATGGCAAAACGCTCACCGGTGGAAACCGAGAGCTCAGGTCAAAACCTGGCTCTACACCATCGCCCATAACTATTGCCTGAACATTTTGAAAAGCACCAAAAGATATATCCAGGACAGCAGCCTGTTGGATGGCATCGATGAGAGTGATCTCGCGGAAGAAAGTGCCACCCGCAGCCAAAGCAGAAAAGTGATCGACCTTGCTATGAACAGCCTGCCCAAACGGCAGAAAACAGTCTTACTACTGCGGTACGCTGAAGGTTTTTCGCAAAGTGAAGCTGCGGAAATTATGGGCGTTTCAGAGAAAGCACTGGAGTCTCTGGCCAGTAGAGGAAAGTCTGAAATGGCCAAAAAGCTCCGCCCTATCAAGGAGGCGTTGTTATGAATGATTCCGAACTGGAGAGTTTACTCGCCGAAACCTACGGACAAGACTTTCCACTTGATGATGTTCTGGTACAGAGAATAGCGTCCCGGGCAACAACACCTGTGCTGGCCTTCACCCGAAAATCCAGTTTCAAATGGCTGGCGCTCGCAGCCAGCCTGACCTGTGTAACTATTGGTGTCGGAAGTGGCATGTACGCTGCCACAACCGAAATACAAATTGTAGAAACAACAACTCAGGACCTTGAACAGATTTTCACCAATCAATACGACAGGGAGTTTTTATGAGATCCGTTCAACGCCTGCAGTGGGCGCTACTCGGATTGCTGACCATCTCTCTGGCTATCAATCTCATTATTGGCGGTTATCTTCTCGGCGAACGCTATGTTCTGGCCAACTATATTCAGGAAACCGAGACTCAGGATGAACAAAATAGAAAGCCCGCCAGAGAAGCTCACGCCTTTCGCAAAATAGCTTTTTCTCTGTCTCCTGACGGAAGAAAAATCCTTGCCGATCTGTTTCAACCGGCAAGGGAAACGCTCCAAAGTCAGCGCCGAAGAAGCTGGGAAACCAGACGCCATGCTCAGGATTTAATGCAGGCAGAAAGTTTTGATTCCGATGCCTATCTGGTCGCTGTGGCAGAAGCCGATGTTGCCCAGCGGGAATACCGTTCGCATATCAGAGGGTTGTTTTATCAAGCGCTGGTGCAGATGGAAACCCAAGATCGGCAAGTATTAGCAAGGCATGTCAAAAATATTGGTCTTAATGCCGCATCCGCGAACAGGGATCGGTAACCCATGGCATCAAGCCAACATTTTATCGCCTGGAATCGATTCGGATACGGTCCAGATCCAAGTGGACTGAATACCCTGGGCGAAGACCCTATACAGTTTTTGAGAAACCAGCTTGAGAACCCTCGCCCTCCAAGCCTGCTTGCGAGCAAGACAGGCATAAAGAAAGCAGAGAATTATCTTAATCATATAAAAGAATTCGGTGCGGGTAGCGATGAGGTCGGCAAACGCCGACTTAAGCTCGAATACGGTCGCTTCGTCAGAGATCTTAGCGAGGCCAGAATAAAGTCTGACCAGCCTCTGATTGAAAGACTCATCGCCTTTTGGAGCAACCACTTTACGGTCAGTGTCACAAATAAAACCTATCTGCTTGGCTTACTCCGTGACTATCAATACACGGCCATACGCTCTCATGTAACCGGCAATTTTGTGGATATGCTCATTGCTGTAGCCCAGCACCCGGCCATGCTGTCTTACCTTGATAACATTAACTCTTTCGGCCCTAATTCAAGAGCAGGGAAACTGACAGGCAGAGGGCTAAATGAGAATCTGGCCCGGGAGATTCTGGAGTTACACACCATGAGCGTGGATGGTGGATACAGCCAAAATGATGTTCTGGAGTTCGCTAAAATCATTACTGGCTGGTCTTTAACAACAAGACAGAAGCAGCAGATTATGGAATTTGATTTTCATAATTTTCGCCATGAACCTGGCCCAAAAAAGTTTCTTGGTAGAACAATTCAGGAAGGCGGAATTAACGAAGGCCTGACAGCGTTACGGATGCTGGCCGAACATCCGGCAACAGCACGTCATCTCGCCACGAAAATGGCAATCCACTTTGTTAGTGATGATCCTCCTGAGAGCTTGATCCGAAAACTGGAAGACGCTTACCTGCAATCTGGCGGCAACCTGAAAGCCATGACACTGGCTCTGATTGAAGCGGAAGAAAGCTGGGAAGAGCCCCTTGCCAAAGTAAAGTCCACGCCAGAGTTTGTCTTGTCGGCCTACCGGGCTACGGGATACAAACCTTCCCAAAGAGAAATCCTGTCAGCGTTCAAGGCTCTGGATTACCGCCCTTTTCGTGCGGGCTCGCCAAAAGGCTTTCCTGATCAAAGCGAGAACTGGGCAACGCCTACAACCATCATGAAACGTATGGAATGGGCTATGGAATTATCCGGTCGGCTCTCGATCACAACCAATCCCTACAATCAGGCCAAAGAACTGTTGGGTTCAACGATGGAAGATGCGACCAAATTTGTTATTCGAGGTGCTGAGAGTGGCTCACAGGGAATTGCCCTGATGCTGATGAGCCCGGAGTTTCAAAAGCGATAGGAAAAGATCAATGACAAGACCAAAAACGGGCTTATCCAGACGTCACTTTTGTCAAAACGGGCTCCAGATGGGGCTGATACTTCCCTTGGCATTCAGCGGCCTTCCCCAAATCGCATTCGCAAACGCCCCCGTCAACAAACGTCTGGTCGTCGTCTTTTTGCGGGGAGGGTTAGACGGCCTCTCGACCGTCGTCCCCTATGGCGATCCCCACTACCGCAGCATGCGCGGCAATCTGGCTCTAAAAGAAAATGATGAATCGTTAATAGCAGTATCAGACTTCTTTGCCTTCAACAGTCAACTGCGAGGACTCGCGGGCCTTTATAATCAAGGGGAAGTCGCCGTCATCCATGCAGCGGCATCACCGTTTAATACCCGCTCCCATTTTTATGCCCAGGATTTACTGGAGAACGGTACAGACAAACCCAACAGTCTGAAAACGGGATGGCTGAACCGTACGATAGGGATTCTCGGGGGCAATAACGACAATACACTTGGCATCTCTTTAGGCCCTTCCCAGCAGTTATCCATGCGCGGTGAGGCGAAAGTGACCTCCTGGTCCCCTTCCCGACTTAATCCTGTCGGTGACAACTTCCTGAATCGTGTTGCAATGATGTATAAGAACGAGCCGCTACTGGATAGCGCACTGGAAGCCGCGATTGGGAATCGGGCTATGACCGAAGGCATGAAAAGCCAGATATCCAATAACGCCGGACAATCCTTTATTGAGATGATGAAAGCCACAGCTGGCTTCCTCAAACAACCCAACGGGCCCCGAATCGCCGCAATCGACTTTCATGGCTTTGATACCCATATCCGCCAGCAGAATGGAGCATATCCAACACTCCCACGCTTACTGAAAAGTCTGGATGAAGGCATTGTCCAATATCGCCAGCAAACGCCCATTGATATATGGGAGCAAACTGTTGTCTATGTCGTGACTGAGTTTGGCCGTACGGTTAAACCCAATGGAACAGGTGGGACAGATCACGGCACAGCCAGCATGGCCATGGTGATTGGTGGAAAGATACAGGGCGGCCAGGTTGTAACCCAGTGGCCAGGGCTGGCACATAACCGCCTTTTTGAAGGACGAGATCTGGCGGCAACAACAGACCTCAGAAGCGTGTCATCCAGCCTGCTTCACAGCCACTTCGATATTCCCCGGCAGGATATTGACCAGATTATTCTTCCAGGCTCCTTCAACCTTAACTCTGTAGAAATATTTTAAATCGACCGAAGGATAATGCCTGCTACTGTGTTTAAGGGTTAGATTACCATCAGGAACAAGCACATGAAAAAGTTAGTCACCATGGCCCTGTGCGTGGCTTTTGCCGCTCCCTTTACCCTTCCCGCAGCTTATGCAGAGGAAGAAGTGGATCTTTCAGCCGCTAAAGAGAAGTTTTCTGAAGTTCGCCAGAAGCGTTATGAAAAAGCCGATGATGATCAGAAAGCCAAAATGGATGAGCGCAAAGCTAAGTGGCAAACGCTGAGCGACGAAGATAAAGAAAAAACCATCAAGAAGTTTAGAGAGAAAAGACAGGCCCGGAAGGAGAGCTAACAGCGGAAACTATCCGATACACACAGACTCCTGCACTGACACAACAGCCATTTCTGCAATGGCTGTTGTGTAGGCAAGCTCAAATTATAAAATGAGTCATGACAATGAAACCAAAGGCCATTATCTCTTCACTGCTTTTAGTACTTTGTACTGTCTTCACCGCACAAGCAGCATACTCCGCACCGGAGAGACGATTCACCTACCACGAGAGTGATGGCGTCTACATCTACTACGAAACTCAGAATAAAGACGCGTACAGGAAGCTACTGCCAAAAGAGTTTGATATGCCGGACAGACTGTATGTCTATTCCTTCATCTCTGACTTTTACAAAATGGATGCTCGTACGGATCCATACAAAGAAGCCTCTATTTTCCTGCTGGCAAAGCATAACGGCCGTGAGGTTTGGCACTGCATCTTTATGCCGGTAACCAGTGAGATTTCTCGCATAATGGGTGTAAGAAGACTAGGGCTGCCTAAGACCATGGGCGATATATCCCTGTCACGAAACGACACCAAGTATCTAGGTACAGCAACTCCTAAAGAAGGCGGCACCATGTCTCTTTCTGTCAACACTCAGGATTACAAGATGAGTTCTGACGAAGAGAACCTGATCAAAAGCCTGTCCACACTGCCGAAAGTCAATCTACTGAACGGTAAAGCGATTGAAATGAGTGGTGGCCGCACAAAGAACCTGCTTGATATCGCCAAGCGCTTTCCTAAGAAGCTGCAGCTGATACCTGGCAAAGCTGATATTACTTTCCAGGCAGCGTCTGGCAACAGTAGTAGTGCATCAGCTCATGCGTTTGATCTGACACCCTCTAAAATTCTGGGGGGGTATTACCTGCTGAATAAATTTACTTTCCAGCTTGGGAAAAAGTAATAGCCTGAACAGGGATTTAATCCATAAGCCATAAAGACTCCGGGGCGCTAATAGCGCCCCGGAATGTTTTCACTCTTACTCAGCGTATGCATCCATCGGCACACAGGCGCAGAACAGGTTCCGGTCACCGTATACGTTGTCAATACGGTTAACGGTTGGCCAGAACTTCTCACCGGCGGTAAAGGCAAACGGATAAACCGCTTCTTTACGAGTGTAAGGACGTTCCCAATCACCGAGAATATCATTCTGGGTATGAGGCGCCTGCACCAGCGGGTTGTTGTCGGCCGGCCACTCACCTTTCTCGACCTTATCAATCTCCTTGCGGATAGCGATCATCGCATCAGCAAAGCGATCCAGTTCGGCCAGCGCCTCACTTTCGGTCGGTTCAACCATCAGGGTACCGGCAACCGGGAAGCTCATGGTTGGAGCATGAAAGCCGTAGTCCATCAGACGCTTGGCAATATCTTCTTCACTGATACCGGAGGTCGCCTTGATAGGACGAATATCAATGATGCACTCATGGGCTACACGGCCATTACGACCGGTATAAAGAATCGGGTAGTGATCCTTCAGACGGTCAGCCAGGTAGTTAGCCCCCAGAATAGCGACAGCGGTTGCCTTTCTCAGACCTTCGCCGCCCATATTGCGGATGTAGGTCCAGGAGATTGGCAGGATGGATACAGAACCCCAAGGCGCTGCACTGACGGCAGAGTTCTCGGCATTCGGACCTTCCAGCTTAATCACTGCGTGGTTGGCAACGAACGGTGCCAGATGGCTCTTCACACCAATCGGGCCCATGCCTGGACCACCGCCGCCGTGAGGAATGCTGAAGGTCTTGTGCAGGTTCAGGTGACAAACATCAGCGCCGATCTCACCCGGCTGGCTGATACCGACCTGAGCGTTCATATTGGCGCCATCCATATAAACCTGACCACCCTGATTGTGGATGATGTTGCAGATCTCACGGATCTCTTCTTCATACACACCGTGGGTGGATGGGTAGGTAATCATCAGACAGGACAGCTGATCGCCAATCTCGGCGACACGCTGACGCAGCTCCTCCACGTCCACGTTACCCTTGTCATCACAACCGGTCACAACAATCTTCATACCCGCCAACATAGCGGACGCCGGGTTGGTACCGTGAGCAGAGGATGGAATCAGGCAGACATTACGGTCATGATCACCGCGGCTCTCGTGGTACTTGCGGATAGCCAGCAGGCCGGCGTATTCGCCTTGAGCACCAGAGTTTGGCTGGCTGCAGATGGCATCGAAACCGGTAATCACCTTCAGGTAATTTTCCAGCTCGGTAATCATCTCGCGAATACCTGCAGTACGCTCAACTGGGGTGAACGGGTGCAGGTTACCGATTTCCGGCCAGGAGACAGGCATCATTTCAGAGGCGGCATTCAGCTTCATGGTGCAAGAGCCCAGCGGAATCATTGCCTGGTTCAGAGCCAGATCACGATTCTCCAGACGCTTCAGGTAACGCATCATCTCGGTTTCTGAGTGATAGCTGTTAAAGACCGGATGCTCCAGTACCTTGCCTTCACGCAGCAGAGCTTCCGGCAGTGCGGAAACACCCTGCTTGTGCAGTTCGGCATCAATGGTTTCTACATTCAGGTCGTGACCTTCACCCAGAACCACATCCCACAGCAGAACAATATCTTCACGGGTGGTGGCTTCATCCAGAGAGATACCGATCAGATCAGAACCGGTTTCACGCAGACAGATACCGGCCGCCTGAGAACGCTCAATAATGGCATTCACATCCTGCGTTTTCAGGGTGATGGTATCAAACCAAGTGTCGTTCACCAGTTCCACGCCGGCACTCTTGAGGCCCTGAGCCAGAACAGAGGTAAAGCGGTGGATACGAGTGGCCATCTGCTTCAGGCCTTCTGGGCCATGATAAACAGCAAAGAAGCTGGCCATATTGGCGAGCAGAACCTGAGCAGTACAGATATTACTGTTGGCCTTTTCCCGGCGGATATGCTGTTCACGGGTCTGCATCGCCATACGCAGGGCCTGCTTGCCGCGTACATCAACAGAGACACCAATAATCCGGCCAGGGACGGAACGCTTGTAGGCATCACGGGTGGCAAAGAAAGCCGCGTGAGGACCGCCATAGCCCATAGGCACACCGAAACGTTGTGCACTGCCGAGAACCACATCAGCGCCCAGCTTGCCCGGCGCTTCCAGCAGCAACAGGCTCATAATATCGGCAACAACGGAAACAACTGCTTTCTTTTCGTGCAGGTTTTCAATCAGGGCACGAACGTCGTTTACGTCACCCCAGGTACCGGTGTATGCCAGCAGAGCACCAAACACATCGTGATTGACGACGTCTGCCGCCGGTGCCACCAGGATATCAATATCAAAGCCTTCGGCGCGGGTCTTAACTACGTCGATGGTTTGCGGGTGACAGGTTTCGTCGATAAAGAACAGGTTGGACTTCTTGTTCTTGGAGACACGACGAGCCAAAGACATAGCTTCACCGGCCGCTGTTGCTTCATCCAACAGGGAGGCACTGGCCAGATCCAGACCGGTCAGATCCAGAGTCAGCTGTTGGAAGTTCAGCAAAGCTTCCAGACGACCCTGGGCAATCTCTGGCTGATAAGGTGTGTAAGCGGTGTACCAGCCCGGATTCTCAAACACGTTGCGCTGGATAACCGGCGGTACGATGGTGTTGTGATAACCCATACCGATAAAGCTGCGGGCCGGCTTGTTCTTGGCCAGCAAGCCTTTCAGGTAAGCCAGGGTGTCGGTTTCGGTATGGCTGGGCCAGAGCAAAGGCGTCTGGTCCTGCAGAATACTGCCGGGCACGGTGCTGGCCAGCAGTGATTCCAGTGTCTGTTCTCCCAGGACATCCAGCATGGTGCGGATTTCACTCTCACCCGGGCCGATATGACGGCGGATGAAGTCGTCCCTGTTCTCAAGTTGCGTGAGCGATGCGATCTCTGACATGTTGTTCTGCCCCAGGAACTCGTTTATCCGCCAAGATCACCCTGACGGTTACTTGTCCATGGTTATTTATTGATATTCTGGGTGATAAAAGGAAGCCCCATACGGGGCTTCTCAGTGTTTCTTATTATTCGTCGTCGCAGATGGCAGCGTAAGCGTCTGCGTCCAGCAGCTCATCCAGCTGACCGGCTTCGGATGGCTTCATACGGAAGAACCAGCCTTCGTTATATGGGTCGCTGTTCACCAGCTCAGGCGCTTCTTCCAGAGCTTCGTTGATAGCAACAATCTCACCCGCGATTGGCGCGTAGATATCGGAAGCGGCCTTCACAGACTCAACCACACCGGCTTCATCTTCAGAACCCAGGTTGGAGCCTACTTCTGGCAGTTCAACAAATACCACGTCACCCAGAGCTTCCTGGGCGTGGTCGGTAACACCGATGGTCACCGTGCCATCTTCTTCAAGGCGAATCCATTCGTGGGATTTCACATAACGCAGTTCTGCCGGGATATTGCTCATTGCCAGTTCCTCACAGGCTTAATGTGTATAACTCTTTATCATGAAAATGCCCCCGCAGTTTATACAAAGGGCACTTTCTATTCATAACTGTTTAAAGCTTGAATAATCACGCAGCGTGATTATTCAAAAACTTTCTTGCCGTTGCGAACAAAAGACGGCTTGATCACGCGAACATCGACGAGTTTGCCACGCATTTCAACTTTTGCATTGTCTCCGGTACCCGCCGGAACACGCGCCATGGCAATGGAGTGGCCCAGTGTTGGCGAGAAGGTGCCACTGGTAATAACACCTTCACCAATACCATCCACAACCACTTTCTGACCATGACGAAGTACACCACGTCCTTCGAGCACCAGGCCGACCAGGCGATCCCAGCCCTTGCGCTCACGGATTTCAGACAGAGCCTTGCGGCCAATAAAGTCACGATCCGCAGGTTCCCAGGCAACACACCAGCCCATATTGGCGGACAGTGGAGTGATGGTGTCGTCCATATCCTGACCGTAAAGGTTCATACCGGCTTCAAGGCGCAGGGTATCGCGGCAGCCAAGACCGCAAGGCTGAACACCGGCTTCCGCCAGGGCGTTCCACAGAGCTTCGGCTTCATTGTTCGGGAGGGTAATTTCCAGACCATCTTCACCGGTATAACCGGTACGGGCGATCAGCCAGCCTTCGCACTCCTGACCTTCAAAGATTTTCAGATCACGAATAACGGCAGCTTTGGCAGACGACAAGGCATTGGCAGCCAGCTCACGGGCTGCCGGGCCCTGTACGGCCACCATGGCCACATCCGGTTGTTCTTCCAGAGTGACATCAAAGCCTTCGACCTGCTGATTCATCCAGGCCAGATCTTTTTCGCGGGTGGCACAGTTCACCACAACCCGGTAACCCCAGGCCATGCGATAAACAATCAGATCATCAATAACACCACCGTCGTGATTGAGCATGCCGCTGTACAGCGCCTTGCCATCAAAACCGAGGCGGTCAACATCATTTGCGAGGAGGTAACGAAGATAGTCGCGGGCCTGAGGGCCTTTGACATCGAGAGCTGTCATATGGGAAACATCAAACATACCGGCCTTCTGGCGTACGGCATGGTGTTCTTCAAGCTGGGAACCATAATGCAGTGGCATATCCCAACCACCAAAGTCCACCAACTTGCCGCCCGATGTTTCATGAACATTGAACAGAGAGGTACGGTTACCCATTCACAGCCCCCAAAAATATTTCCTAAGCGTCCTGATTATGAACGACATTAGCTTGTTGTTATTGGCGTACTCTCATTTCCCGATCTTGATCAGGAATGTACTGCTGTACGGTTAGAAATTTAGGGCCATTCTAAAGGTACACATTGGTTAACTCAAAGCACATTTCAATATTGTTTTGATATGTGCCTTGTTAACTGCTCTGAAATGAGGAATTTCAGGTCTCAATTCTGGAACGGCGGATTAACAAAATAACGGGAATCAGTCCGGCAACAATCAAACTAATTGCTGGCAGTGCCGCACGTTCCCACTCGCCTTCGGCGGTCATTTCATGGATACGCACCGCAAAGGTGTCCCACCCAAACGGTCGCATCAACAAAGTGGCCGGCATCTCTTTCAACACATCAACAAACACCAGCAGCATGGCTGTCAGCAAACCGGGCATAACCAGAGGTAGATAAACACGACGGGCGACTGAAGCAGGTTTGTGACCGAGAATACGCGCGGCTTCATGCATGGCCGGTCGTACCCGCTCAAAGGCTGCAGAAACAGGTTTCAGGGCAACAGCCAGAAAGCGAATCATATAAGCCAGCAGCAACGCAAAAAGGCTGCCCAGTAAAAGCTGCTCCGCCGGCAAACCCAGCCACTCTTTCACAGGAATGATGAGTTCATTATCCAGAAAGCCAAACAACATCATCACCGAGACTGCCAACAAAGAGCCCGGCAGGGCATAACCAATATTGCCGGCCTTTTCGACAAAGCTGGTAAACCATCCCGGCTGGAAACGTTTGCCCAGAATGATCATACAGGCCACAGCAACCGTAATCAGGGCGGCACTGCTGGACAGAGCAAGGGTATGAAACAACAACTGCCAGTAGCGAGTATCAAAGTCCTGCAGGGCATCGGTGATGACCCAGTACAACAACTGAATAACCGGCAGAACAAAAGCCAGGGCAAATATCAGACAGGAAAAGCCTGTTGCCAGCCACGCTTTCGAGCCAGACAACCTGTGCCGCTTATTAAGTCGCTGCCGTTCACTCTGGCTCAGGCCTACCTGCCCTTTGAAAGACTTTTCAAACATCAGAATCAGCACAATAAAGGCCAGCAACAATGTGGCCAGCTGCGCTGCCGCCTGCAGGTTAAAGAAACCAAACCAGGCTTTGTAGATCGCAGTGGTGAAGGTGTTGTAATTAAACACGGAAACCGTACCGAAATCGGCCAGTGTTTCCATAACTGCCAGTATCACACCACCGGCAATAGCAGGACGTGCTACTGGCAAGGTGACTCGAAAGAAGGTTCGCCAAGGGCTCATGCCCAGAAGCCGGGAGGCTTCAAACAGTGAACGACTCTGCCCCTGAAAGGCGCCACGGGCGAGCATATAAACATAGGGGTAGAAGACCAATACCAGAATAGCGATCACGCCAAAGGGCGTGCGGATATCCAGCCAGGTAAAACCTTCGATATTGTTCCGCATCCAGCCCTGCAAAGGGCTGCTGAAATCAAACAGACCAAGATAGACAAATGCCAGCACATACGCGGGCACGGCAAAAGGCAACATCAGAGCCCATTCCAGCCAACGTCGTCCGGGGAAATCACAAAGGGAAATCAGTGCCGCCAGCGAGGTGCCCAATACGGTAACGCCAACGGCTACACCGGCAACAAGAATCAGAGTGTTGCCAATCAATTCAGGCAGCTGGGTAGACAGCATATGCTGCCAGATCTCCACCTGCACATCGCGCCAGCTGAACAGCAGGCTGCCAACGGGAAAAAGTATCAGCGCAGTTATCAACAGGCCAAACAAGGTCACAGGCCAGGAATAGTTGCCCTGACCGGACAGCATCCGTCGCGGAAAAGACTGCGTTGATGGGGAACTGGGCTGCGCGTTCATCGGGTCTGGCTTACATACTGGTTATTATTTAGACGACAAAGCCGGACCATTTCTGATCCGGCTCTGCAGATAACCACGATGGTAATTACTTATAGCTGACCTTGTCCATCAGCTGAATCGCACGTGCCTGTTTGGCACCGGCAGCCGCTACGTTCAGATCGTCAGCCCGGAACTCACCCCAGCTGCCAACAACATCAGAAGGCTGGCTATCGGCTTTGGCCGGATATTCCATGTTCATATCAGCGATAATGCGCTGAGCTTCTTCGGTGCTCATCCACTCCAGGAAGGCCTGGGCACCAGCCGGGTTGCCGGCATGGCGAGTAACGCCAGCACCAGAAATGTTTACGTGAACACCGCTGCTGTTCTCACCTTCTGCAGACTGGTTGGCCCAGAAGACTTTCAGGTTGGTGTCCGGGTTCTTCTTCTGCAGACGACCGAAGTAGTAAGTATTTACAACGGTGACATCACATACGCCAGCGGCAACGGCCTGCATGGCTTTAGTGTCATTGCTGAATACTGGCGCGGCAAGGTTATTTACCCAGCCCTGTACAACCTGTTCGGTCTTCTCTTCACCCAGACGCTCGATCATGGTGGCAACCAGAGACTGGTTGTAAACCTTCTTGGAAGTACGCAGGCACAGGCGACCTTTCCAACGGCTGTCAGCCAGATCTTCATAACCTACCAGATCGCTCTCTTTCAAACGGTCAGAAGCGTATACCAGAGTACGGGCACGTACAGACAGACCGTACCAGTCTTTCTGTTCGGAACGCAGGTGAGCAGGAATATTGTTCTCCAGAACGGTGGATTCAACCGGCTGCAGCAGGTTCTTGCTGCTGGCCTGCCACAGGTTGCCGGCATCAACAGTGATCAGCATATCCGCAGGTGTGTTCTGGCCTTCGGTTTCCAGGCGGGCAATCAGAGGGCCAGCCTTATCGGTGATGTAACGGATCTGGGTACCGGTTTTGGCGGTGTACTGCTCAAACAGAGGCTTGACCAGATGTTCCTTACGAGAGGTGTAGATAACCAGTTCATCCTGCTCGCCTGACTTAACAGCCTTGCCTTCATGCTCAGAGTGAGCAGAAACATTGACTGAAAATGCAGCGACAGCAGCTGCCAGCATACCCGTTGTCCACAGAGCCAGTTTGGCTTTCATAGTGCCCCCCACAGATGCATAACTAATAAAGACCATTTATTTTGTGCAAATGCTAACTATTCTCATTAGTCTTTGCAATCAGGTAGATAGTGATTTTTTATTAGCACCAATAAAGAACCTACTTTATAGACGACACTTTTTAACTGTTTTGATTTAAAACACACAAGGATGGCAAAGGCCGCCGCATAATAACCAGATCCAAACCGACACTCTCTTCCTGATGAATAACCTTATCCTCAGCGGTCGTATTACCATCCGTATGTTGAAGTACTTTCTGGCCGTTGCGGACAATCAACATTTTGGTAAAGCGGCAGAGCAACTGAACGTCTCAAAGCCACCGCTGAGCACCAAAATCCGTGAACTGGAAGAGGTATTGGGAACAACTTTGTTTCTGCGAGATTCCCGTAACGTTCAATTAACAGCAACAGGCAAGCTGCTAAAGGAAGAGTGTGACCGCATCTTTGCGTTAATGGATTCATCCATAAACACCATTATCAAAGCGGAACGCAGCCAGAAAAATATTATTAATATCGGTTTGGTCAGCTCAGCTTTCTGGACCAACTTTCTAACCGATATTTATGACTTCCAGAAAAGTTACCCATCCTATGAATTTAACTTTATTGAGATGTCACCAATGGAACAGAAAGAGAATCTCTTAAACAATACGATCGATATAGGCATCGCCCGTCATGCGGATTGCTGGAACATTCACCCTTTGTCTTATTCTTCGATCACCAGCGAATCCATGATGGCAGCTCTCCCTGACAATCATCGTCTGAAAAGCCGCAAGCGCTTAAGCCTTGTTGAGCTGAAAGATGAAAAGATGGTGGTAATGTCGCGCAGTCAGTCCAGTCAGACACAACTGGTTATCGAATCCTGTCAGGCTGCAGGTTTTCACCCGATGATCCACCATGAAGTCAAGGAACCCCACACCATGTTGGCCTTTGTGACAGCCGGGCGTGCCATTGCCATC
Source organism: Parendozoicomonas haliclonae (assembly GCF_900174585.1). Lineage (GTDB taxonomy): Bacteria > Pseudomonadota > Gammaproteobacteria > Pseudomonadales > Endozoicomonadaceae > Sansalvadorimonas > Sansalvadorimonas haliclonae. The sequence continues at coordinate 380,370 of NZ_FWPT01000002.1, forward strand.
GTTCCGGCCTCCTTCAAATACCACAAATGGAAGCATGTTCGATTTATTCCGATAAATGAGCAGATTCCTGCCGGGCTGGTTGCGCTTTATAACAAAAGTGGCAGCTCACCGGTAACCGAACACTTTCTTGATTTCATAACCAGCCGGCAGGAATAAAATTTAGCTCGGGAAGTGATGCCCCATAAAGGCTTTAATCAGATTGATCATTTTTGGCTGGGCCAGCTTTGCACATTCCAGTGTCTGCTCATGGGACAACACAGTATCACCCAGTCCTTCTGCCATATTGGTAATGGCGCAGAAGGCCATGGCCGGCAGACCACAATGAGCGGCTGAAATAATTTCCGGCACCACCGACATGCCCACCACATCACCGCCGATAATCTGCATCATGCGTATCTCGGCAGCAGTCTCAAAGTTAGGGCCGGTGTAGGAAACAAAGACACCCGGCTCAACATCAATACCCGCTTCGCGAGCGACACCAAACGCTTCTTCACGCAGCTGTTTATCATAGGCATTGGCGAGGCTAAAGAATCGCGGGCCATATTCCTCATCATTTTTGCCGCACATTGGCGACTCTGGCATGGTGTTGATATGGTCGTGGAATATAACCACCGAGCCCACACCAATACGCTCAGGGCGCAGAGAACCTGCCGCATTGGTGGACAACATAAATTCACAACCTAACAGCTTGAAGGTTCGTACAGGCGTGGTCATGACTTTCATGGAGCGATGCTCGTAATAGTGGCCCCGCCCTTTCATGCACATCACTTCCACACCATTCATCGTGCCAAGAACCAGTGTTCCGGAGTGACCTTCAACGGTGCTGACCGGGAAGCCATCCAGTTCCTCATATGGAATCTCAACTTTATCGTCCAGCTCATCGGCCAGTACGCCAAGACCGGAGCCCAGAATAAACGCCGCTTTCGGCTGAAAGCCTGCCTTGTATTTCAGAATGGTCGCGACAGCATTTTTCGGAGCATCATTTTTGATAGCAGAGCTGCTCATAAGCGGATTACACCAAAGCGTGAGGGGGATGATTCCGGCAATCTAACCAAACATTGAAGAGAGCAGAATTTCTATTGTGGAATGGATTGTTCTGAAAAAGAGAACAGTTCAGCCAGCACTCTAATTTCTTGACTTCCAAACGCAAAAAAGGCGACTTGCGCCGCCTTTCCTGAACACTCTATGCCGTTGCGCCTTACTGACCCGGCATTGGTGGAGCCATAGGATCCATCATTCCCGGCGGCGGCATCATCCCATCCATTCCAGGCATTCCTTCCATACCTGGAGGCATGCCATCCATACCCGGCATACCCTGCATCTGTTCCATAACCTGATTGACCGATTCACGTACTGTATCAATCATGGCCTGGAAGCCATCGTTAAAGCCCCGGTAGAACACCTGAATAGATTTCGGCGTATCGGAATCCGGCTCATCAATGGCCTTCTTGGCACCTTCCTGCGGAGTCGATTCACCGCCGAACAGTGACTCCATGGAAGTTGGCAGAGTCAGTGCGATCGCACGACCGGACATATAGCCATTGATATAGGTGCCCCGCAGAACCGCATTGGCCGGAGAACCCAAGCGTGAAGAGTTGTAAGCGTTGGCAGCTTCACACCAGCGATCACGGTATTCGTTATCGGTCTCTTCGCCTTCACTGCACTCGTATTCCACGATGCCAATTGCATCCAGCACACTGACATAGCCGCTTTCGTAACCTGCGGCAGCCAGCGGTCGGGTCTGAAGGTTTTCAATCGCCGGATCACGGGCCTGCTGGGCATCAAGGGCACCCAGCTTCCAGGCATTGATAAATTCATCACGGGCAGAGGAGCCCTCATCGAAGTGTTCGCTCTGGCTCCAGGCTTTCAGGCCCAGACACCAGAAACGTTTGTCGGCGGTCATACCGGAAGAGTCATCACAGTTATAACTGGTGGTGGCGGATTCCGGCAGAATATCTTCAATCGTAACCTGCTCAACAACATCACCCTGCTGCTCTGCCGCTTTCTGGCTGGCAACAGTCTTACTTTTTTTATCCTGTTCGCTGCAACCCTGCAGCATCGTGATCGTCAGTGCTGTTGTCAGAATTGTTATAACAACGGCCTTCACCGTTTTCATCCCTGAGGCTGTATTCCTGAATAAACTCATATCAGTACCTCATATCTCTGAACTCCAGAGCGTTACGCAACCCGGCGACTCTTTAGCCATTCGCTCTGATTAGCAATTAGCTCTGAGATGGCAGGCACTGGCGCTCTCCCCCACCGCAAGCAGCCAGTTGGCGGCTGAAAGGGTATCTTGGCACCCAGTTTGGACGCGCGGGGGGAAATATAGTTCAAAGCCCGGAGGGAGCCCGGGAATCGCCAGTTGCAGTGGAAATTCCCGGATAATGAGTAGGGATATAGAGTCGATTACAAAGCGCGGCGAGAGCGGGCCAGCTCAGGGAGATCGCCCTGCATCCCCATGGCTCGGGTCACAATCTCTTCTTTCAGGAAGGGCAGTTTATCGACCAGATTCAGACCACTGTTCCGTAGCCAGCGTACCATTAAATTATCGCTATGGAACAATCGCTCCAGCCCCTCCATAACACCTGCCATGGCCAGGTTATTGCCTTCACGGCTGCGCTGGTAACGATCCAGCACACGATCAGAGGCAAAGTCTTCACTACGCTCACAGGCATGATCGATTTCATAAGCCAGAGCGGCTACATCCAACAGCCCCAGGTTAGCGCCCTGACCGGCCAGCGGATGGATAGTGTGGGCAGCATCACCCACCAGCACCACATTGTTACGGTGATACTGACGGGCATGGCGCTGCCGAAGCGGATGACAATAACGTTTGTCCGTACCGACAATAGCGCCAAATTTATATTCCATCCCGATCGCCAGCTCCCTGCAGAAAGCTTCGTCATCCAGTTCCATCACCCGCTGGGCTTCATCGGGAACCAGTGACCAGACAATGGAACAGAAGTGACGGCCATCACTGGAAGACGGTAAAGGCAGGAACGCCAGAGGGCCAGTATCGAGGAAGTTCTGCCAGGCCGTCTCCTGATGAGGCTTCTCCAGCTCCACCGTGGTCACAATGGCGTGATGCAGATAATCCCACTCACGCATAGGAATACCGGCCCAACTACGAGCTCGGGAGTTAGCGCCATCAGCAGCAATCACCAGCTTTGCCGTTAAGGCCGTTTTATCGCCCAGCAGCAGACGTACCGGTGCCCCTTGTTCTTGTCCGCTGTCGATTTCCAGCTTCTGCACATCCACGCCACTTAAACGATGGACAGATGTCTTTTTCAGCTCACTTAACAGTGCGCCACGAATAATACTGTTCTCAACAATATGCCCCAGCCAGGGCTGACCATACTCACCGGCCGAGAAGGCAATATTGCCTGTGCCATTGGCATCCCAGACTTCCATCCCCTGATAAGGGCTGGCACGCAGCTGTTCAATCAACGGCCAGGCACCCAGATTATTCAGTAAATGCCGAGAGGCTTCTGTCAGCGCGCAAACCCGCGGATCAAAGACAGTGTCCTGCACATCGGGAAGTTCCGGTTCAAGGCTGCCGCCATCCACCAGCGCAATATTTAATGTATTGCTACCGGCATTCTTTGCCAGCGCCAGAGCCATGGCCGAACCGGCGATGCCGCCACCAAGAATGACAATATCGAAATCACGCATCATTGTGCCTGCTCTCCCTGTCGGGCATGACTGCTGACGTTCTGCTGAAAGCCTGTATTCATCCCCTGACTCAAACCCATGGCCTGCCGGGCAAACCGGTTTTTAATCGGATACAACAGATCCATAGCCACCAGACCAAAATTACGGGCACCAGCCAGTGCCACATTGTTGTTTGAGAACAGTCGTACAACCTGATCACTGAAACCAATGGTCTGCTGCTGATCTTTTTCCCGCTGCTGCTGATAGCTTTTCAGTACCTCAAGACTGCCGGGATTCTTTTGTTGCTCGATAGCCTCAGCCAGTGTGCTGATCAGCGTCTGCACATCCCGCAAGGAAAGGTTAAAGCCCTGTCCGGCTACCGGATGCAGACTATGGGCCGCATTCCCGAGTACCACCAGTCCCGGGCGAACCTGTTCCCGAGCCGTTTTCAGAGCCAGCGGATACGCAAAGCGTTCACCGACCTTTTTAAAGCGCCCTACACGGTAGCCAAACCGATCCTGCAGCTCAGCCAGAAAGTCTTCATCCACCAGCTCTAAACGCTCATCGGCCAGTTGTTCCGGCATCGTCCAGACCAGTGCACAGTCACCGCCCGGACGTGGCAGAAGCGCCATAGGACCTTCATCGGTGAAACGCTCATACGCGACACCATTGTGATGCTTAGCGGGAGTAATATTGGCGACAATCGCCTTCTGGCCATATTCAGCCACATCGCTCTCGATACCCAGCTTCCTGGAGAGGCCTGAACGGCCACCATCCGCAAGGATCACCAGAGAGGCATTGAGAATTTGCTCACCACCTGGAGCATCAAGAGTAAGAGTGCTGTCGTCCACTTCGGGGAGAATCTGCTTCACACTCACCGGACACAGCAAATCAATTCCTTGAGTCGCTTTCACATCAGACAAGAGCACCTGCCCCAGCCAGCTGTTATCAGCGACATAGCCCAAAGCAGGAACACCATGCTCATGGGCATGCATACGCGCCACACCAAAGTGACCACGGTCAGAGACATGAATATCAAGAATCGGCTCAGCGGCCTGACTGATTGCATCCCACAACCCAAGGGAAGCAAAGATATCTTTGGCGCCAGCAGAGAGAGCCGAAGACCGGGCATCATAGCTAGGCTGCCAGGTTCCGGAGGATTCTTCCGGCAGATCAACCGCTTCTATAACAGCAATACTTCGGGATTCCGGCAGAGCACGGCGTAACCCCAACGCCAGCGTCGCTCCAACCATACCTCCGCCCACAATCACAATATCGTATCTGGCCTGCATACCCAGCCCGCACCCTGTGGATATTCTTTTGTTGGGCACAGTTTACTCCTGACAGTTCCACTGACCAAACCCTTAGCGCATCTGACTGTTACCCAAAGCTGACGGGGTGCTGGTGTCTATAAAGCACAACCACATGTCTGGAGCCACCATTTGGAAGCATCATGGCCAGCCGCATTTCTATTCCACAGGGCGTTAAACGCACTTTCCGCGAGCGAGAGAAGGCTATTCCTGATCAGCAAGACTGCCTGAAGAAAGCCCGGGTTCTGCCGGTTTATCCAGACTCCGGCATTCGTCACTGGAACCTGTGGCCATTGTTCAAAAAACCAGAGTTCAGCCGTCAGCTGACGGAGGCCATTGTGGAACGACTCGATGCCTCCAGGGTGCATGCCTACTTCAATAATGGTGGCGAGATTGATCATCGGGATGCTGCCGGTAACACCCCCGTGCATCTATTGGCGATACATCACGGCCATTGGCAACAAGACAAAGCACAGCTGCAAAACCTTGAAACCGTTGCCAGTGAGATGATGAGTTTTTACAACCCGCTTGAAGCTTTGGAAATCTGCCAACAAAGAAATAACCAGCAGAACACACCTTGGCATGAGCTGATGAAGTTTGGTGATCCGGGCAAACGACGCTCCCAACAGAATGAACTGTCACCAGCTGCGAAAATACTTATTAAAGTCTTTCTGCATGCTGCGGCTTCCCCTCTCTATGCTGGGAAAGCCAAAGAGCGTGATCAATGTCCGGCGATTGCACTGCTCCCAAAACTGACCGATGAGTTGGAACTGATCTCCCTGATCGTGAAATATGATCAGGATCTGAATCTCCGTTTCCAGCCCGGTGCCAATCCGGCGGTGCAGCTGCGCTATCCGAACCTGATCGTGGCCTGTATACGACTGCATTATCCTGCCGTGCTGCAGCAGCTATTGATATCCGGAGCCAGCTGGACTGAGACAGAGAATCACCCAGCTCATATTGCCATGGAAGATATCCGTTACTGGCCCCAACTGCATGACCCGCGCCAATGCGCCAGGGTTCTCTGCGACTGGGCCATTACCCTGAAAGGCTCGGAGTTATGCTTTGATCTGATCAGTGTGCTGAATTACTGGGAAAAGCAGAGACTCTCCGCAGGCCCAGAAAAGATACAGGCGCTGAGAGAGTGCATGGAACTGTTGCTGAATATGATTGAACGACATAACACCGCGATCACCTGTCGCAGTGAAGATATTCAGGATGGGGCGTACACAATCAGCGAAGGGTTGCAGCTGCTGCTCCAGAGGCGGTACACCCACCTCTGGAGCCTGTACCGAAAAACTTAACGGCTTGCGGCCATCAAAGCTTCAATCTCGGCAACTGTCTTGGGTGCTGCGCTGGTCAGATTCTCGTAGCCGTTTTCCGTGACCACAAGATTATCCTCAATACGGATACCAATACCACGCCAGCGGGCTTCAACCTTGTCGTTATCCGGAGCTATATAAAGCCCAGGCTCAACGGTCAGTGCCATACCCGGCTGGAAGGCAATCGGGTTGCCGTCAGTCTTATGCAGACCAACGTCGTGCACATCCATACCCAGCCAGTGACCAGTGCCGTGCATGTAGAAGTCTCTGAGGGCACCATCCTTAATCAGCTGCTCTGGTTCACCTTCGAGAAGTCCCAGCTCAATCAAACCTTCAACCAGCACATTACAGGCCGCTTTATGGAAACCGTCCCAAGGCTTGCCGGGGGCGATCTCGGCAAACGAGGCTTCCTGCGCTTTCAGTACCAGCTCATAGAGAGCTTTCTGCTCTGGTGAGAAACGACCACTTACCGGGAAGGTGCGGGTGATATCCGCAGCATAGTGATCCAGCTCACAGCCAGCGTCGATCAGTACCAGATCTCCGTCTTTCAGTTCACAGTCATTCTCGGTGTAGTGAAGAATGCAGGCGTTTTCACCACTACCCACAATGGTGGTATAAGCCGGGGAGCGGGCACCACTCATGGCAAACTCATGCTGGATCGAAGCTTCCAGCTGATATTCCATACCGCCTGCACGACACTCTTTCATCGCACGGGTATGAGCACGGGCGCTGATCTCACCGGCGGCACGCATCACGGCAATCTCTTCATCGGATTTGATCAGACGACGCTCATGAATCAGCGCATCACGATCCTGCATCTTTGGCGGTACAACCTTGCCCATACGTTCCGCACGACGCAGGTTGTTCATCCAGCCCCACAGGCGCTCATCAAACTCTTTGTCCTGCCCGGCTGTGTACAACACGGTTTCACGACCATCGAGCAGATCCGGCATATGCTTGTCGAGTTCATCAATCGGGAAGGCTTCATCAAAACCAAAGTTATTAACAGCGCCTTCCTGACCGGCTCTGCGACCGTGCCAGGTTTCCATCAGCGGATCACGACGACGGCAGAATAATATTGCTTCGCCTTCTTTCCGGCCGGGAACCAGAACCAGAACAGACTCAGGCTCGCCAAAACCAGTCAGATACCAGAAATCACTGCTTTGCCGGAAAGGGTATTCACAGTCACTGTTGCGCACCTTCTCGGTAGCAGACGGCAGTATCAGTACACTGCCCTCCCCCATGTTTTTTACAAGTTCATCACGTCGGGCTTTGAATGTTGTTTTCGCTATTTTCATTAATGAACCGAATGTTGTTCCTGTTGTTCTTTTTTATCCTGGCTGTCCTGAAACTCGTTAAACAGCATCAGGGCCGCCATACGCACATATTCACAGACTTCAAAGAAGTCCTTTTCAGATTCTTCACTCTCTTCCAGCTCATCAGTGGAGACCAGGGAAATCTGGGCCAGATCGGTAATCACACCGGAGGCTTCTTCCGAGAGTTTGTCACGGGCAATACCGGCCATGCCGAAACCGGAGATAAAGCCTGAACACCACTGCCCCAGAGCCTCGGCCCGCTGACCAACGGTCGTATCCGCTTCCGGCAGCATGGGCTTGAAGGAAAGATCTTCTGAGTCCAGATCAGCCAATACCACATCATAAAGATCAACCAGGCCGGAGCGCACATTCACCGGCAACTCTTCCGCACAGGACATCTGGCTGGCCGCAGCATCAAGCCAGCTCTTCTGGCTTGGGCGCAACCCGGCACACAGCTGGCCACACAGAAGACCATGAAGCTGGGAAGGGGAGGTAAAGGAGCGGGCCTCAACAAAAAGGTCGCCCAGCCGGTCAAAGCTGAAACCCACGCCCTGTGAGCTGTCCGTAGAGTCGGTGTCCTTCATAATGGGAATCTCTGCAATGTATGCCGGCAGTTTACCGCAGAATACGCAAAAATGATCGGGAGAGTGTCTGCCATCGAGTGATCTGATAGCATCCATCTGCCCGATAACAAAAACAAAGACTGCTGAACGCATCCAACACTATGCCCAACCGTAAGCTTCTTCCCTGCCTGTTCTCTCTGTTTCTTGTGATGTCTGTTGGTCTTGTACAGGCTGCCAGCAATGAACGGCCAAAGCCTCGTAACGTCATTCTTATTATTGGCGATGGTATGGACGATCATCAGATCACCCTGGCCCGCAATTATCTGGCCGGTGCACAGGGCAAGGTGACTCTGGATGAAATGGCAGTACGGGGCAGCGTGCAGGTGCTGACGGTGTCGGATAGAGACCCGAACAAAGCCGTCTATGTTGGAGATTCAGCCAATACCGCAACAGCCATCTCAACCGGTACCGCCACCAGCCGTATGCGTATCGCCACTTCTGCTCAAGCAGACAAAGACCTGACCACCATTGTTGAGCTGGCTACACAACAGGGCTTTAAAACCGGCATCGTCACTACGGATAGTGTCACCGGCGCTACCCCAGCGGCTTTTGCCAGCCATGTCAGCCTGCGGTTCTGCAAGGATCCCACCCAGATGACTGGAGCCAAGGTCTATGACCGGATTCCATTCCACTGCGAGCCGGATATGAAACGCAATGGCGGGGCAGGTTCCATCGCAGAACAGCTGGCGGCCAGTGATCTTGATGTACTGCTAGGCGGCGGACAGAAATACTTTCAGCATAAAGGCGAAGATTCCAGCCTTACGATTTTGGAACAGGCCAAAGCCAATAACTTCCATCTACTGACTAATTCCAGCGAACTGAGCAAGCCTCAGCCTGACCATAAAAAGCTGCTGGGACTGTTTCACGAGAAGGTATTCCCGGTACAGATGATGGCCGAGCATGAGCGTGCCGCTGAACAGCCTGACCCGAGCTTTCTGAATTACTTCCATCGCTATCTGGGCAGTGTTGAGTTTCCTGAGCCAGCAACCTGTGTTTCTAACCCTGCAGCCCAAGCAGTCCCGACGCTTAAGCAGATGACGACAGCGGCTCTGGACAAACTCTCCCACAACAATGACAAAGGCTTCTTTTTGATGGTGGAATCCGCTTCCATCGACAAAGAGTCCCATATCCGTAAACCCTGCGGACAGATTGGCGAACTTGAACAGTTGCTGGAAACGGTAGAGCTGGCGCGCACCTTTGCTGATACCAATCCGGAAACCCTGATACTGGTGACAGCCGACCATGGTCAGGCAGCACAGCTGGTACCCGATGGTTCCATGTACAGTGCGTTGAATGTGCCGGTCTATTCCCCCGGGCATATCGCCAGGGTTATCACGCCAGAAGGCAGTGTGATGGCAGTTAACTACGCCACCAATACCTTTGTCAGCGAAGAACACACCGGTGTAAACGTTCCTTACTTTGCCAACCGGCAATTACCGGAACCTTTGCCTACCATGCTCCGCCAAACCGAATTATTCAATGTTATGACCGGGTTTATGGGCATTCATACGCCGCAATAACACATGCCTGAATTATGCAGGTTATAAAATTTATTCCAGCTATCAGTAAAAGTCTGTCGCTTGTACATGACTGTCTGTGCAAGTGACGATATATTTACTGTTAAAGGATCAAAGACTGCCACGATTCATGGAACCCAGCGAACTTAACGAACTCAGTTGCAAGATCGAGGATCTTATAACTCTCTGTGAAAGGCTCCGCAGGGAAAACCAGCGACTACGCTCCAGCGAACAGCAATGGAAGCAGGAACGTGCCCAGCTCATCGACAAGAACGATGCGGCACGTATTCGGGTAGAGGCAATGATTGGTCGCCTTAAGGCTCTGGAGCATGAAGCATGAGTACCGACAAACTAACGACGACAGTCAACATTCTGGACAAGGATTACCTGATCAATTGTCCATCAGAAGAAGAAGCGGCCCTGCTGGAGGCTGCCCGCCATCTGGATAACCGTATGCGGGAGATTCGCAGCTCCGGCAAGGTGATTGGCATTGAGCGTATTGCTGTGATGGCCGCACTGAATATCGCCCATGAAATGCTCACCAGAGGCAGAAGGAATATTGCCCAGAACTCCGAAACCCAGGAGCAGATCAATTCCATGCTGGAACGGCTGGATGGCGCCCTCGGTGAGAACCATGAGCTGAAGTTCTGACAACACCCGTCAAGACGCTCAGATTCGGAAATCCCTTAGCCCTCATAACGATTAGTCATAAAAATGGGGTGGCTGACACCCCATTCCTGCCGATATAATCACTCGTAGTTCCCTGGCCTGTACGCCAGCTCAGTAACGTCCCTGAGGCTTTGATTACATACCCAGGTGGCTCCTAGTGGATGTCAGGCGTGCATGCCCGCCTCGAGCGGGAAGCCCAAGGCATCTCAGCAGCCACCACCTTGAAAGCAACGCTTTCAAGGGCCACGCCGGGCAGCGGCAGGGTGGGGGACTACTTCTTTTCTTTCCCGTTTTTTCTTATTTCACGACCATCGTCAGTGGTCAGTGTTTCACCAGAATTTCAGCAAAAGCCTTACGGTATTCCCGCTTACTTCTTCTGGCCTTTATAAGAAACGGCGCCAGCAGCATGTCGTCATCCAGAACATGGCGGATGAAAGCATTCTTCATATAGAACATATCACCACGGACACACTCTCCGGATTCGAGCTTCACCTGCAACTTTTGGCAAAGCCTGAAGAAATCGACGTGCTCGGCCATATGATGTTCGCTGTCTGGAAAATCCAGGATCCGCATTAAAGCATCTTCCACCAGTGCATGCTTATCAGCTTCAATCATAAACTTGTCGAAGTGTTTGAGGATCTCTTCCTGGCAGGCACTGCCGCACTCACACAAACGGTGCAGATGGTTAATTTGCATAATCAACTCTTCATGCTGCTCATCCAGAACATCAATTCCGAGTCTCATGTCTTCTGATAGGTGAAGAAGTTCTCTGACTTCCTGAACACCCGCCTCCATGGCTGGATCTTCACTCATAGCGCTTCAACTTCCCAGATGCTACAGAGGTACGCTCTCTGTCGTGCGGTGGTTAACCGGCTGAGTATCACTCCATTCGGTAAAATTACCTATGACGCCAATCAAAACTCCCATCCAACAAAAGCTAATCAATTTCTCCCTTACAAAAAAGGTGAACCAGATCACATATTAAGGTGGGTTCTCAATGAACAGTGTCAGCGCAGCTGACATCAGAGTCAGGAACCATAACGGCGCTGGAGAATCAAAAGGAGAAGCCACTCTCAGAGCCAGCAAAGGATTGCAGCATGATGGTTCAGCGTCACAGCACCGGTGAGACCAGCCCCACAACAGGGCAAAAAACCTGTTCAAACTCCTTCAAGACACCGAAAAAAGGCGCTCTTGAGCTGGTTGTTGAAGGTTATTTTAAAGATCACCCAGTTACTCTTCTGGCTCAACCTCAACAATGGCTTATTTTACGGGATGCCGGTAAAGAGATTGGCCTGTCGCAATCCCAGCGCCGTGACACCATTCACTATGCCTGCCACGAAGCACCGGTTTTAAGAAATTTGGGCAGAGGCAGCTTTGCCAACGTTCAGCAGATTCCATCACGGCAGGTATCCGGCACCACGCTCGCACTGAAAACCTCACAACGAGACGACAGCAGGCCTGTTATTTTTTGGGGATCGCTGAAAGAGGCTCGTTTGGGTATTCGTCTTGACCACCTTAACTTAGTTAAAGTTTTCGGCTATGAAGCCAATAACTCGTCGGTCAAACTGGTGATGGCCTTTTATCCACAGAGTCTGGATACCTTATTAAAAACCGGACGACTAGATGCAGATACTCGACAATCCATCGCCAGTGATACGATGGAAGGACTGCTCTTTCTTCATAGCATGAATATTCTTCATAACGACCTGAAGCCTGCCAATATTCTTATTGATCGTAATGGTGTTGCCTGTCTGGCAGATCTTGGTATGTGCTGCGCAGTGGATAAACCCGATTCCATTGCTCAGGCAATACACTATATGGCGCCGGAGCTTTCTTTTCCGAAGACAGGATCACAACAGCCCGGCGAAACCCCAGGTGCCCACAACCCGCATTCGATCACTTCTGATATCTTCGGTCTGGGCTTTGTTCTGGCCTGTGTGTACGGAAACTTCAGCTATCTGAAGGCCTGGGCAATCAATCCCTACTCAGGCGAACTGGTTATCCTTCTCCCCTTGCCGGAAGCTCTGCCAAGATCTGATCGTCAGGGGCAAGCTGTCGCCCAAAACCTGATAATTCCGGCACTGCACCCGGCCCCAAAAGCCAGACCGCAATCTGTGCTCATCATGAAGGCTGTTTTTGGGTATATCTATCCGCCTGAATCGGCAAAGAAGCAGCAGTAAACGAGGGTTTTATCCACTTACCCACAAAATCTGTGCATAACCCTGTGGAATTGTTTTACAGGCCTTGGCATTTCTGAGAGGAAGTAAAGTCAACTGCATTTTTCAAAAATCAGGACAATTCCCAACGGGTCGGTTCACAGCGAAAAGTCTCACAAACATTTACGCTGAAAACCGACAAATCATCACGACTATTTCTGACAATCAGTTCTGCAAAAGCCAGTGCATGGCGTTTTCCAGGAAGGTCTGATAGAGCGGATCATCATAAGCTTCAGCCTGATGCCCCAAGGCTGTGTAAAACACCTTGCCGCCTCCAACAGTATGGTGCCAGACCAACGGGTGATCTGCTCCCATCTTCAGCGCTTCAGGTACGTCATATTCTTCTTCATCCACACGGATCAGAATATTCGCGCCGTTGTTACGCGGGTTATCCTCAAAGCTGTACCACTCTTCATTCCAGGCAACACGCTCAGGCATATGACGGGTGGCAGGGTGCTTGCGATCTTCAACAATCAGGTGAGCATCACGAAACTGCGGGAACATCGGATGTGCCGTAAAGCGTGCCTTGATCATCTGCTCCGGGAACCAGCCCCACTTATACTCTGGATTCCCGCCAGTACCGTGAAGTCCCAGGAACTTACCACCTGCCTCCATATAACTGCGCAGCGCTTTGCGCTGATCGTCCAGCAGCACATCGCCGGTGACATTGTTCCAGACGACAATATCAAACTGCTTTAGCTGCTCAGGGTTATGCACAGCCCCGTTTTCCGTAATGAAAATATCCCACTCATTCTTCTCGGCGAAGGACTGCAGCAACTTTTCCGCAGCGGGGATAGCTTCCAGATGGCGGAAGTTATTGGTTTTGGAAAACACCAAAACCTTAACTGTGTCTTTTAACTCTGGCAGCTCCGGTGCAGCAGTTTCATAGACCGGCGTTTTAAACACCTCATAGCGCCAGAGTTCGTAAAGAACATACCCACCAACAAGCACTGCCAGCAGTGCCAGAACACCAAGACTCCATTTGATCGTTTTCATTATCATTGTTTGGTACGTCTTATTCTTAAGTTAAATAACACCAGCTTTGATTTGCTTCACCGCATAATCACAGGCTCTTGCAGTAAGAGCCATGTAAGTCAGCGAAGGATTTACACACGACGATGACGCCATACAGGCACCATCTGTCACAAACAGGTTGGGAACATCATGGGACTGGTTCCAGCCATTAAGTACCGAGGTATTCGGGTCTTTCCCCATCCGGGCCGTTCCCATTTCATGAATCGTATGTCCGGGAACACTGAGCTCTGTGTTGGTCATCATATACACGGCACCAGCCGCCCGAAAGATATCCACAGCGCTTTGCTCAATATCCCGGGCCATCCGGTGTTCGTTGTCGCCATAGGCCATATCTATATGAAGCTGGGGAATGCCAAAACGGTCAACCTTGCTTTCATGCAGGGTGACCTTGTTACGGTGATCCGGAAGAGTTTCCCCAAAGATTCCGAGATTCCAGACCCAATAAGGCGACGGCTTACGCAGACTGTCTTTCAGGCCAGCGCCAAAGCCTTTCTGGTTAAACTGGAAACGCCAGTCAGGACGCACAGCATCGGCCTGAATACCAAACCCACGCAGGTAAGACTCGCCCTTGGCACCCGGAAGATTTTTATAACGGGGAATATAAGTGCCGGTTGGCCTGAATCCTTCATAGTAGTGATCAAGACGGTCAGCAAAGATACCCACATGCTGGATCTTAATATGATCCATCAGATAATGGCCGAGTGTGCCACTGGAATTACCCAGCCCATCAGGGAAATAAGCCGATTGAGAGTTCAGCAGAATCTGGGTTGAACCTAACGTGGAAGCACAGAGAAAAACGACTCTGGCCTGAAAAGTAATAACCTCTCTGGTTTCGGCATCAATAACCCGCACCCCGGATACACGGTTGGACTTTGGATCATACTCCAGTCGTTCCACAACACTGTTGGGCCGCAAGGTCATATTTCCCGTGGCACGGGCAGCGGGGAGTGTCGAACTCTGGGAGCTGAAATAGCTCCCGGTTGAACAACCCCGGGGACAAGGCCCGCAATAATGACAGGCAGCGCGGCCATTCAGATGCTCTGTCAGAATGGCCGTCCGTCCCATAGTCATGGTCAGCTCCGGCATATTCTCCTTCAACCGGGCCTTGATCGTCTTTTCCAGCGCATACATGGGCATAGGCTTCTGGAATTCACTATCCGGCAACTCATCCAGGCCTTCCGCCTGCCCGCTGATTCCGGCAAACAGCTCCACATAGCTATACCAATCTTTCAGGTCGTCATAACGGATTGGCCAATCGGCACCATGGCCGTCTTCAGCATTAGCTTCAAAATCCTGGGCACTGAAGCGATAGCTCTGCCGTCCCCAAATTAACGACCGTCCACCAACACCATCCGCCCGAATCCAGCTGAAAGGCTTATCTTCCGGATACTGATAGGGATTCTTGTGGTCATTATTGAAAAAATGTTTGGTCGTCGCATCGAAGGCATAACATTTGCTCTGCACCGGGTATTCGGATTGATCAGAGCTACGGTCTGCCTTATCACCAAACGGCACCTTCCAGGGAGGTGTATGCTCGCCCACATAATCCAGACCATGCTGAATATCCCGGCCACGCTCCAACACCAGAACCTTAAGACCTTTTTCCGTCAGCTCTTTCGCAGCCCAACCACCGGTGATTCCGGAGCCCACGACAATGGCATCGTATTTCTTGTTTTGATCAGCAATCATCAATGGGCATCCTTACATCAGACGGATAGTGGACCAGCTGCTTTCATCCGTTCCCAAAGCCAGCTCACCATCAAAGCGGCCAGGCATTGGGTTATGCCGCAGCACATCTTTGGCCCCGGCTTCAGATGAGAAAAAGCCGAAGATAGTCAGCTCCTTGATCTGGCAGATAAACGGCGCCTGCGGCACAAAGTCCCGCACGACATTACCAAATGCATACCAGTCCGAATCCGAGGCATCACTCTCAAGCTGCTCCAGCAGATCTTCCCGTTCGCCTTGTGTTAAATCCACAAAGGATGTCTTGTGGGTTGCCTGACTCAATATCTCCAGCTGATCCAGGCCTTGAAAAAACACCGCTCGTTCATCGTCAGTCAGCCACTCTGCCACCATGTTTTCAAGAAAGGCGGGGACACCGGCATCAATAGCGCCCGGGGTATCGGTACGTGGAAGAATGGTTTCAGCTATAACGGAAACCAGCTTCCGCTGCTCAACGGTAAACGCCTCGCTCTTGAGTTCCGTGATGGCAGGACCGGACATTAAAGGAGAGGAGTCTTCAGCAAGTAAGCGGGTGACTACAGAGGTTGCAGCAACGCCACCAGAGAGAGTCAGAGCATTGATAAGAAAACGACGTCTATCCATCAGACACCTGCCGTGTTGAGTTGTTTTTTCAGAAGTCGCTGACGCCTGGAAAAGATCAATATGCCAGGCGCAATGCTGAGAGCCAGAGAAACTGGCGTGAAGTATTCCCACCGGGGCAGATACACAGCAGCCGCCTTAAATGCGGAATAGCCCCAATAAAGGAAATCAAACTTAAGCAGATGGTACAGCTCGAAGAACAGCGTACTTATTGGTGTCAGCAGAAGTTGCAGAAAGATAAAGACCCCACAACTCCAGATGAGTGCCGCCGGCAGAGGCGCTATTTTTTTCATTATTATTTTTACATCTGAGTTACGCAGGATAATGCTATCAGCTTATCCTGCGCAGTGGGAGTTACTCAGATGGAGCTACTCAGATAAAATCAGGCAACAAGCCTTAAACGTGCAGTGAAATGACGTAGGACCGGAGGCTCATAGTCGAAGGTTAATCCCTTGATCTGATCACGGCGCTGGTAAACAGCAATCAAGGCATCAGCGATATAATCCATATGGTCATTGGTATAGACCCGACGCGGGATGGTCAGGCGCAACAACTCCAGTTCAGAGGGTTTCTGCTCCCCCGTCACAGGATCACGCCCCAGCAACAATGAACCAATCTCTACCCCGCGGACACCGGCTTCCAGGTACAACTCATTAGCCAGCGCATGAGCCGGGAACTGATCACCCGGAATATGAGGCAGCATCAAGCGTGCATCCACAAACACCGCATGACCGCCGGTCGGATACTGGATCGGCACACCAGCTTCCCGCAGACGCTCGCCAAGATAAGCCACCTGACCAATCCGGTAATTCAGAAAATCTTCATCAGTTCCCTCTTCCAGACCGATAGCCAGAGCTTCCATATCACGACCAGCCAGACCGCCATAAGTCACAAATCCTTCCAGTGGAACACAGCGGGTACGGGCCTCCTGAAACAGTTCCTGATCATCCTTAAAGCACAGCAGACCTCCGATATTCACCATCGGATCTTTTTTGGCAGACATGGTCAGCATGTCGCCATAGCTGTACATTTCAAAGATGATTTCCTTGATCGATTTATCGGCATAACCGGCTTCACGCTGTTTGATAAAAAAGGCGTTTTCACAGAAACGGGCAGAATCAATAACCACAGGAATCCCATGCTGACGGGCAATGCCGCTGACAGTACGGATGTTTTCCATGGAGATAGGCTGGCCGCCAGAACTGTTGCAGGTGACCGTGATAATAATCGCGGCCACATTCTCTGCACCGTTTTCAGCAATCGTTTGTTCCAAAGCCGGAATATTAAAATTACCTTTCCAGTCATGGTAAGCCATGGTGTCCAGAGCTGCTGGAGTGAGTACATTAATAGCCTTGGCACCATTTAACTCGACATGGGCGGCGGTGGTATCAAAGTGATAGTTGGAAATAAACACCGGCTTGTCACTGCCACAGCGCTGAATCAGGCAGGGGAAAAGTACCTGTTCCGCTCCTCGCCCCTGATGCACCGGAATAGTGTGTTCATAGCCAAACAACTCCTTCACCTTATTCTCTACGTTATAGAAGTTGCGGCTACCGGCGTAGGATTCATCCCCCATCATCAAACCAGCCCACTGGCGGTCACTCATTGCGCCGGTACCGGAGTCGGTCAGCAAATCGATATAGACATCTTCACTGCGCAGAAGGAACGGATTATAGCCGGCGTCCTGCAAGGCTTTCTGTCGATCCTCAAGGGTAGTCATGCGGATCGGTTCAACCATTTTTATACGGAAAGGTTCCGGGATACGTTTCATAGCTCTCACCTGAAAATAATCAGTCAGTTAAATCAACAAATTGGTCAGGCAGTGATCACTGCCAGGCAGATCAGCATTGATTCAATGGGCAAATCAATTGCGTTCTGATTGATTCAGGAGGGCGTTAGAAATGAAGCTGAAAGGCGGAGCGGGACTCGTCAATGACAAACCAGCGCACGCTTCTGTTTTGATCAATTAATAGAGTGCACATAATCATTCCTGATTAAATTCCGATGCTGCCAGTCTTTGGCTCAACAGCAAACAGATTCTGACACAAGTAAACAGATCAACCAACGGATAACCCGGAATTATCCAGATTTCAGTGTAGAATGAGGATAATCCTTCATAACCAAGAATCGCAGGCTCATGCTATGCCCGCCTCGAAAACCAGCAAACAACAACTGAGGAAGCAGCTCAGGCACAAACGAAACAGCCTGACATCGGGCCAGCAGCACCAAGCTGCATTAGGTCTGCAAAGGATTATATCGGCACAGCCGGCATGGATACGAAGCCAGCATATCGCGGTTTATATCGCCAATGATGGAGAGATTGATCCCATGCCGCTGGTGAAGCAGGCCTGGAAAGAAGGGAAAACAGTCTACCTGCCGGTGCTGGAACCGTTGCAGTCGGGGAAGTTGCTGTTTCTGCCCTGGAGGCCGGATACGGTACTGGTCAATAACCGTTATGGAATTCCGGAGCCCACGCTGAGAAGGCCCTATCGATTCCGTTATCGCCCACGTCCGGCCTGGGCTCTTGATCTTGTTTTACTCCCACTCACCGGCTTTGACAGCTCCGGCAAACGGATGGGAATGGGAGGTGGCTTCTATGATCGCACCTTCGCTTTTATGAAAAACGCAAATGCCATCAACAAGCCATTCCTTGCCGGCCTGGCACATGAATGCCAACGGGTCAGCAGGATTCCTACCGACAGCTGGGATATCCCGCTCTCGGCGATTTATTCTGATCTCAACGTCTATCCATGACTCCCGAAAAAGACAACTCTATTTGTGGATATTCCTTATCCACCAGGCTCTACGTCATCCCAATATTTGGGCGGTCGCCGTAGTCACAACACCCAAGGCAAACACAATCATAATCAAGCTGGCGGGGTCGACTCGTAACATCTATTTCTCCAGGTTTACGTCTTCGCCTGGCTCCGTGCCTTGCTTTTTGTTCTTCCCTGTATTGAATGATCAGGAAGCGGATCTGTGCTTCCAACCTACTTACGACAGTTTACTCATACACACAAAAATAAACTGTCGTACATCAATCTCTTACTCATTCTATGCGAAACAGAGTGACATTTTTGTGATCTCCCACAAAAAACGCTCACATACTGATCAAATAAAGCACAATTCGAGTACTACTCCCCTCGATAAAAGGCATTAGCCAAGAAACAGTTTGTAAGCACTGTTTCCGCTCTCTTCCCAATAGTGATAACCGATCTCTTCCAGATACTCAGGTATCTTACCCCGCTCGTTTACCGGCACCTGAATACCCACAATTACCCGCCCATAAGCTGCACCATGGTTACGGTAATGGAACATGGAGATATTCCAGTGGGCACCGACCTTATTCAAAAAGTTCAGTAGAGCCCCCGGACGCTCAGGGAACTCAAAACGATAAACAACTTCGTCGTCCACTTCCGGCGCATGGCCGCCAACCATATAGCGAACATGCAGCTTGGCCACTTCGTTCTCGGTAAGATCTTCCACCGGGTAACCAGCTGAGCGCAGATCATCAATCAGCTGTGTCCGTGTATCTGTTTCCGGATTCACCTGAACACCAACAAAGATGCTGGCATCCCTGTTATCGAAGTAGCGATAGTTAAATTCGGTGATATTGCGCTTGCCGATCTTTTCACAGAAGTGGCGGAAACTGCCGGGGCGCTCAGGAATGGTCACAGCAAGAATGGCTTCCCGTCCCTCACCAAGCTCAGCGCGCTCGGAGACATAACGCAGACGATCAAAATTAATATTGGCCCCACTGGCAATGGTCACCAGATTCTGCCCGGAGATCTTTTCCCGCTCGACATACTTTTTCAGACCAGCCGTTGCCAGGGCGCCGGAGGTTTCTGTGACCGAGCGGGTATCATCAAACAGATCCTTCACCGCTGCACAGATTTCATCTGCTGTGACAGTGATGACTTCATCAACACAGTCCCGACAGACTTCAAAGGTCTTTTCACCAATTTGAGCAACTGCGACACCATCAGCAAACAGCCCGACCTGAGGCAGAGTCACCCGTTCACCGGCATCCATAGCCGCCTTCAGACAGGCTGACTCTTCATATTCAACACCGATTACCAGCGTATCCGGACGCAGGTACTTAATATAAGCCGCAACACCGGCGATCAAGCCACCGCCACCAACGGGAACAAAAACCGCATGAAGATCGCCGGAGTGCTGGCGCAGTATCTCCATGCCAATCGTGCCCTGCCCGGCAATGGTGTCAGGATCATCGTAGGGATGGATAAACGTCAGCCCTTCCTGGTCTACCAGACTCAGGGCATAGGCCAAAGACTCAGGGAAGCTGTCACCATGCAGAACCACTTCACCACCGTGTGAACGCACCCCTTTAACTTTGATATCCGGCGTCGTCTTGGGCATAACGATAACAGCCCGAATGCCAAGCTTTTTGGCAGAGAGCGCAACACCCTGGGCGTGATTGCCGGCGGACGCACACACCACACCTTTCTGAAGATCTTCAGGTGAAAGCTGGGCAATCTTGTTATAGGCACCACGAATTTTGAAGGAGAAGACTGGCTGCAGGTCTTCCCGTTTGACCAGTACGGTATTCTTCAGACGTTCACTGAGGAAGGGGGCGGCATGCAATGGGCTCTCAACGGCTACATCATAAACACGCGACTCGAGGATTTTCCTGATGTACTGAGTAGGCATAATCATCTGCAGTTGTTCTTATTACTGTCCGGCTGCTGTGCAATGCTTCCGATGTCTGACTTCCATTGTACGCAAGTCAGACGATCAAACCAGACAAATCTCCAACTTTATAGACCAAAACATTAAAATTTATCGCACAAAAACCAAAAGGCAGAAAAAGAATAAACAGCCTCAGTAGAAAACGCATTCCTACGAAGAATTCCGTATAATAGCTGCACGCTTTCTCACCTCCATCCTGAAAAACACCAGGACATCATAATGACCCAGGACGAACTCAAGCAGGCAGTCGCCAACGCAGCGCTGGAATACATCCTTCCGCACCTTGAACAGAATATGATCATTGGTATTGGAACGGGTTCTACCGCCAACTTCTTTATTGATGCCCTGGCCAAAGTGAAAGATCGTTTTGATGGTGCCGTGGCCAGTTCAGAAGCCAGCGCCGAGCGTCTGAAGAAGCACGGCATTCCGGTTTACGACCTGAACAGCATCAGTGAAATGCGCTTCTATATAGATGGCGCTGACGAAAGCAACGAGCACCTGCACCTGATCAAGGGCGGCGGTGCAGCCCTGACCCGCGAGAAGATTGTTGCTGCCGTAGCCCAAGAGTTCGTCTGCATTGCCGATGAGTCCAAGCTGGTTGATGTACTGGGTCAGTTCCCACTGCCGGTTGAAGTTATCCCTATGGCCCGCAGCCATGTTGCCCGCGAAATTGTGAAACTGGGCGGTGATCCGGCTTACCGTGAAGGTGTGGTGACCGATAATGGCAACGTGATTCTGGATGTCTGGAATATGTCCATCGTTGATCCAAAAGGTCTAGAAACGGCTCTGAATCAAATCACCGGTGTGGTCACCAACGGCCTGTTCGCCCTGCGTCCTGCCGATGTTTTGCTGCTGGGCACCAGTGAAGGCGTGAAAACCATCAAGGGCTGATAGCCCGCCCGGTTAAGGGCAGCGCCGGCTGCCCTTACTCTGATTTCCTCTCCCCACCTTTCTTCTTCAGCATTTCAGCTACTTTATGCTCTCTTCCGACATGGCTAATGAAGCGAGCACCCGTTGGCGCCTTCCAGAACAGGCTTTCTTATTACTGCGGCTTTTATCGGGCCCGGCACAATCACCACCGCCTCACTTGCGGGTGCAGACTGGAGTTTCGGACTGCTGTGGGCTGTTGTCGTGGCAACTCTGCTGGCTTTTGTGATGCAGGATATGTCGGCTCGGCTGGGACTTCTGACTCACACCGGCATAGCAGGCAATCTGCGAAAAGGCCTGGCAGGGACCAGCCTGAAACATATTTTGATGCCGGCTATCGCTTTGCTGATGCTGGTGAGCAGCAGTCTGTATCAGGCAGGAAATATTACCGGCGCCCAGCAGGGTTATCTGCTTCTAGCACCACAATTTACTCCTCCGGAATATAGCCTGCTTATTCCGGCCGCCATCACCCTAATCGCAGCCCAGCTTCCCCTGACAGGACATTTCTCTCGCTTCGAGAACCTTCTGACCTTTATTGTTATTGCGATGGTTCTGCTGTTTGGAGCCACGCTTGTTTATGTCGTACTCACACCAACACCCGAAGTCATCACCCCCACCTCTGCAGATCACCGCCACTCAACTCTACTGCTGGTCTCAGCTCTGATTGGTACAACCATTATTCCCTATAACCTCTTTTACCATTCCACCCTGCAGGCGGGAGCCAAGCCGGAGAATATCAGTGCCTATATCAGCCGGCTCCGGAAAGACTATCTGCTCTCCATAGGTCTCGGTGGCGCTATTACTGCAATATTACTGGCAACAGCCGCTCTGACTCTGCATGGTCGTAATGAAGCAATAGAGTTTGCAGACTTACCCAGACAGCTTTATTTGCTGATGGGCGATTTTGGCCATACCTGCTTTGCCATTGGTATTCTGGCCGCCGGCTTTTCCAGTGCCCTGATTGCACCGTTGGCAACAGCTACAGCAATTTCTGAACTGATGGGCTGGCCTGCGGGTTGTCACCAACTCACAACTCGTCTGCTGGTTCCGTTGATTTGCCTGATGGGCCTGATTATCGGCACCCTGCCGGTAAAACCCATCCTGCTGATTGTTTTTGTCCAGGCCGGCAATGCTCTGCTGCTGCCACTGATCACCCTGTTCCTGCTTTACATTATTTTCCGAAACAAGATAAACACCCACTGGCTTGAGTCCTGCTTCGGGCTCGCCACTCTGCTGTTCACACTGTTCTGGGGAGTCCAGCAATGGGTGAAAATCATCAACAACTAAAGCCACAGTTCTGGAGAGAAAAATTCAGAGCTGGCGAAACCATCAATACTACAGCCGCCCTTTGCCCTGGTTACCTACAGGCCAACCTGACAGTTCTGCCGGCTATTCTTGCCGGTGCCTTTGAAAGCTTTTGCCAGCAAAACCCCAAGGCCTGCCCTGTGCTGGAAAAACTTCCAACGGGAAGCTGGAGCCCTTCCGTTATGACTCACAATGCAGACCTGCGTTATGACTTACCCAGATACAGAGTTTATCTGCCCAGTAATGAACAAAGATGGATCGAGGAAAGATCCGTTGAGGCCTACTGGCAAAAGGATGCCGTCGCCTTTCTAACCGGTTGCAGCTTTTCCTTCGATGCTCTTCTGGCTCAGGCCGGGCTAGTACCCAGACATGTGGAGATGGGCTGCAATGTTCCGATGTTTAAAACCCAACTTTCCACGACACCGGCCGGAGATTTCAGCAGCCCTTTGGTTGTCAGTATGCGCCCTGTTTCCAACACCAAAATCCAGTTTGTCAGTGAACTGACCAGACAATATCCCCAGGCTCATGGTGAACCGTTAACAATTCAGTCACTGCAAAACCTTGGCATAAAAAACATTCACAAACCGGATTGGGGGGATCCAGTTGAAATCAAAGCCAATGAAACTCCCTTGTTCTGGCCCTGCGGTGTCACAACCCAGCTTGCAGTTCAAAGTGCTCTTCAGAAACATCCCGACCACTGGGCAATAACACATTCCCCTGGATGCATGTTTTTGTGTGATAAAAAAATCACACTTTGAGCAACACCTACCAGATAAAACACCAGACAAAAGCGACTAGCCATAAATATTCACGCTTTAGCAGAATATAAACGCCCTGTAACTGTCAGAAAAAATCCTGTATAACGTCAACAAAGCAGGGATTTTGCTTTTCAAAACCATAAAAACACAAAAATAAACCCAAGAGAGCAGAATAATGAAAATGACAATGCGTGCAGCCGTTGCCAGTGCTGCAGTTGCACTGACAGTTCTCACCGGCTGTTCCCAGCAGGAAGAACCAAAGACTGAAACAGCGGCAGCGCCTGAAGTCATTAAAATTGGCCTGGCTGGTCCGGTTACTGGCCCTGTTGCCCAGTATGGTGATATGCAGTTCACCGGCGCCAAAGCCGCAATCGAACTGATCAACAAGGAAGGCGGTGTCAACGGTCAGACTCTCGAAGCTGTCGTCTATGATGACGCCTGTGATCCGAAGCAGGCTGTGGCAGTTGCTAACAAAATTGTGAACGACGGCGTGAAGTTCGTTGTTGGCCACCTGTGCTCCTCCAGCACCCAGCCAGCGTCTGACATCTATGAAGATGAAGGCATCCTGATGATCACCGCGGCTTCCACCAGCCCGGAAATCACCACCCGCGGCCACCAGCTGATCTTCCGCACCATTGGTCTGGACAGCATGCAGGGCCCAACCGCCGCCAAATACATTCTCGGCACTATCAAGCCTGAGCGTGTTGCCATCATCCATGACAAACAGCAGTACGGTGAAGGTCTGGCGACGTCCGTACGTGATGAACTGGCCAAGGCCGGTACCGATGTTGCCCTGTTTGAAGGTGTGACTGCCGGCGACAAAGACTTCTCTGCTCTGGTTGCCAAACTGCAGCAGGAAAATGTCGACTTCGTTTACTACGGCGGCTACCACCCGGAGCTGGGCCTGATTCTGCGTCAAAGTGCTGAAAAAGGACTGGAAGCCAAGTTTATGGGTCCAGAAGGTGTAGGTAACAAGGATATCTCCGCCATCGCCGGCGCAGCGTCCGAAGGCCTGCTGGTGACTCTGCCAAAGAGCTTCGATCAGGATCCTGCCAACCAGAAGATTGTTGAATACATCTCCGGCAAAGGCGAAGACGCCACCGGCCCATTTGTATTCCCGGCTTACTCAGCCGTACAGGTTATGGTTGAAGGCATGAAGATGAACGGCACCCAGCCGGCCGACGTTGCCAAGGCTCTGCGCGCCAACTCCTTCAAGACTCCAACTGGTGATCTGGGCTTTGATACCAAAGGTGATCTGAAAGACTTCAGCTTTGTGGTCTACGAATGGCACCAGGACGGTACCAAGACTCCGCTGAACTAAAAGCTTAAAAAGCATCTGCCGGGTCAATGCAGTTACCTCTGCGTTGCCCGGCATCCCTGGCCTTGCACGAAAAGCCACAAGCTACAGATAAGAAAGCAGTATTATGCCAGACGCCGTTTACTACTTTATCCAGCAATTGCTGAACGGCCTTACGCTGGGCAGCACCTACGCGCTGATCGCCATCGGTTACACCATGGTGTACGGCATTATCGGAATGATCAATTTCGCCCACGGTGAGGTCTACATGATCGGCAGCTATGTGTCGTTCATTGTCCTGGCCGGGCTCGCCATGATGGGTATCGACAGTGTCACTTTGATGCTGGCCGCCGCCTTTATCATCAGCATTATTATTACCAGTACCTATGGCTATTCGATAGAGCGTGTCGCCTATCGACCGCTGCGGGGCAAGAACCGCCTGATCCCGCTGATCTCCGCCATCGGTATGTCTATCTTCCTGCAAAACTACGTTCGCCTCGCCCAGGGTTCCCGGGATATCGCCATGCCCAGCATGATCGAAGGCGGCTTTACCTTTGGTGCAGAGAGTGGGTTTCAGGCATCACTGTCGTATATGCAGATTATGATTTTTGCGGTCACCTTTATCAGCATGACCGTACTCACCCTGTTTATCTCCCGTTCCCGTCTGGGCCGGGCCTGTCGGGCCTGCGCGGAAGATATGGGCATGACTCGCCTGCTGGGTATCAACACCAACAATGTTATCGCTGTGACCTTTGTGATCGGTGCCGCTCTGGCTGCCGTTGCCGGTGTTCTGCTGAGCCTGCATTACGGTGTCATCAATCCATACATTGGTTTTCTGGCTGGTCTGAAAGCCTTTACCGCTGCGGTTCTCGGCGGCATTGGCAGCATTCCAGGCGCTGTACTGGGAGGCCTTCTCCTTGGTCTTGCTGAATCACTGACTTCCGGTTACTTCAGTGCGGAATATAAAGATGTTGTCGCCTTCAGCCTGTTGATTCTGGTTCTGTTGTTCCGTCCGTCTGGCATCCTTGGCAAGCCGGAGGTAGAGAAAGTATGAATGCTGTCGCCTTTCAAAACGGCTTTAAGAATGCCGCCATTACCTCAGTTGTGTTCGTTATCCTCGCCGGGATGATGATGGGTATCCAACTGATACCTTCCGGTACCGGGCTGTCTATTGAACTGGCAGAACCGGTACGTCTGGAAACTCTGGCTGGTGCAGTTTTGGCTCTGTTCCTGTTTCAACTGTTCCGCGAGCCACTGTCCGGCCTGTGGCATAACGCCAAATCAGCCCTGCCGTTACCAGAACAGGGGCTGGCAGAAGCCTTGCAGACTCAAGGAGAAAAGCACCCTCGTCTGAAGCAACTGGCTATCGCCTTTTTGCTGGCGGGTCTGATAATCTGGCCTTTCTATGCCTCCCGGGGTTCTGTGGACCTTGCCACTCTGGCACTGATCTATGTGATGCTCGGTCTTGGCCTCAATATTGTTGTGGGCCTGGCCGGTCTGCTGGATCTGGGCTATGTCGGCTTTTATGCAGTCGGAGCTTACAGCTATGCCTTGCTCAATCAGTATCTGGGGCTGGATTTCTGGAGTTGCCTGCTGATTGGTGGCCTGGTTGCAGCCTTCTTCGGGTTTATCCTGGGCTTTCCGGTACTGCGGCTGCGGGGTGATTATCTCGCTATCGTGACGCTGGGTTTTGGTGAAATCATCCGGATTCTGCTGCTGAACTGGACCTCCATCACCGGCGGCCCTAACGGTATCAGCCAGATTCCCAAGCCAACTCTGTTTGGTCTTGAGTTTTCTCGCACCGCCAAGGAAGAAGGCAATGTGCCCTTCCATGAGTTCTTCGGGATTGATTACTCCAGCGGCTATAAGGTGATCTTCCTTTACCTGCTGGCACTGCTGCTGGTTGTGGCCACTATCTGGGTGATCAATCGTCTGCTGCGTATGCCGATCGGCCGCGCCTGGGAAGCCCTGCGGGAAGACGACATTGCCTGTCAGTCTCTGGGGATGAATAAAACCGCTATCAAGCTGTCCGCCTTTACCATTGGTGCAGCCTTTGCCGGTTTTGCCGGAACCTTCTTCGCGGCACGCCAGGGCTTTATAAGCCCTGAGTCGTTTACCTTTATTGAATCCGCCATCATCCTCGCCATCGTGGTGTTGGGTGGCATGGGTTCACAGCTTGGTGTGGTACTGGCCGCCATTATCATGACCATCCTACCGGAGCTGGCCCGGGAGTTTAACGAGTACCGGATGCTGATGTTCGGCCTGCTGATGGTGCTGATGATGATCTGGCGACCATCCGGTCTGCTGCCAATGAAGCGTCCTCATATCGCTCTGAAAGAGAGCGGTAACAAGCAAACCTCCCCTGTCACGCAGCCTGCCAAGGCCGCCTGATAGAGATGTTGAAAATAAGGGGAGAATAAAACTATGAGCACAAATAACGCATACACCCTGCTGGACGTTGAAGACCTCACCATGCGCTTTGGCGGTCTGGTGGCGGTGAATAAAGTGAAGCTGGATATCCAGAGTGGGCAGATTGTTTCCATTATCGGCCCGAACGGTGCTGGTAAAACGACAGTCTTCAACTGTCTGACCGGTTTCTACAAGCCGTCCGATGGTCGCATCAGCTACAAAGGCGACAATATTACCGGCAGCAAGAACCACCAGATTTCCCGTATGGGGATTGTCCGGACCTTCCAGCATGTTCGCCTGTTTAAAAACATGACCGTGCTGGAAAACCTGCTGGTTGCCCAGCATCGCCATCTGAATACCGGGCTGCTGTCCGGTCTGTTTAAAACGCCATCCTATAAACGCAGTGAGCAGGAAGCCCTTGATCGGGCGTCCCGCTGGCTGGAACGGGTTGACCTCAAGGATATGGCCAATCGGGATGCCGGTAACCTGGCTTATGGTCAGCAACGCCGATTGGAAATCGCCCGCTGTATGGTCACCCAACCTGAGCTGCTGATGCTGGATGAACCCGCCGCAGGTTTGAACCCAAGAGAAACCGAAGAACTGGATGAGCTGATCTGCGAACTTCGAGACCATCATAATGTTTCTGTGCTGTTGATTGAGCACGATATGAAGCTGGTAATGGGTATCTCTGATCATATCTACGTGATCAACCAGGGCACGCCTCTGGCCAATGGCAAGCCGGACGAGATCAAAAACAACCCTGATGTAATCAAAGCCTATCTGGGAGAAGCGTAATGCTGTCGATTGAAAACGTTTCTGCTCACTACGGAAAGATTCAGGCGCTGGACGATATCTCGGTCGAGGTGAATCAAGGCGAGATTGTTACCCTGATCGGCGCTAACGGAGCTGGCAAAAGCACCCTGCTGATGACCCTATGTGGCGATCCTCACCCGACCACCGGCCGGATTGTGTTTGAAGGCCAGGACATTACCGGCTGGCAAACTCCGGAGATTATGAAATCCGGTATTGCCATTGTCCCGGAAGGACGCCGGGTGTTCTCCCGGCTGACCGTGGAAGAAAACCTGGATATGGGCGGCTTTTTTGAGAGCAATGAGCGCAAAGCAGAAATGCTTGAGCATGTGCTGGAGCTGTTCCCCCGCCTGAAGGAACGCTTTGATCAGCGCAGTGGCACCATGTCCGGCGGTGAGCAACAGATGCTGGCTATTGGCCGTGCCCTGATGGCCCGTCCGAAGCTGCTGCTGCTTGATGAACCATCACTGGGTCTGGCGCCTATTATTATCCAGCAGATTTTCGAGATTATTGAAAAACTGCGGGATGAGGGGATGACGATATTTCTGGTCGAGCAGAATGCCAATCAGGCCCTGCGTCTGGCGGACCGTGGCTATGTTCTGGAAAACGGTCGTATCGTTATGGCTGACACCGGTCAGAGCCTGCTGGTGAATGACGATGTCCGCAAGGCCTACCTTGGGGCCTGATTATCTGCCAAACTAACAGCCGCCAAACTGACAGCCTGCACAGCCGCCCACCTTCAGGGTTGCCCGGAAACACTGTGCAGGCTGGACTATTTCCCATCTCCGTATAGGCTTGCCGCCACTTCAGCCTCTGACAAACGGAAACCTGCCTGCTTGCCCGGAAAACCCATACAGTCTCTGCTGACCTCTGTAACGGCCTGCTTTATGGTTTTGGTCAGCCCAGCCTATGGTGCAATTACCCTTGAAAAGCTGAAAGTGAATACCCTGCGCAGCCTCACCAAAGAAACAAGCTACCTGATTCCGGCAGATATTCCCTTAAAACTCCTGACTCAGCTCTCTCCCGAATCCAGGGCACTCAATATGTTCGGCAACTATATGCGCCTGTGCAATCGCCGTCTGGGAGATTTGAAACTGTGGATTACTCCTCTTTCTGAACCTAATGGCTTCCGAATCAAATTCAAGACTGCTTCTGTAGCATTCCTGTCACCGCTCTCCGTTGGCTTCCTGCGGCAATTGGAAGATCTGCAGTTAACTCATATTGATATTTACCCGATAAAAGTCAGCCCTAAAACAATCCGCCCCGTGATTGCTTTACGCACCAGGCAAAAAAATTACTTTATTAAAATTGACCGGGATTTTCTGTTCGATTCACAACCCAATGATGAACATATCCTCCTATCATCCGTGCTCTACTCATGGGTTGATCATGAAGCTATGATGTTTATTTTTATGGCTATCAAGGAGCTCAACAGCCAGATATTGACCGATACACCAGAGTCATCATCTGAACTGGATGATAAGACTCTAATTCTCAAATGCCGCAGCAGAAAAAACTCCTTTTACCAGTACGTGCCTTACCAACGCCAATATATGGATCGCTTGTTTACCAGCCAGCCTGCCCATTATTTCGCGCTCTACACCTCAAGGAGTGAGCTTCCCGGCGCGGACAAAGGACTGTTTAGCCTGGATAATATTCCTGCCGGAAAGACAGTTGCCCTGGTATCAGGGCAGATCACCTCATCAAAACGCAAGCACCGGCTTCTGGGCAGGCACTCGGTATTTATCACTTCAACCAATGAGTCCGGCAAGAGCAGCATTACCACTATCACACCTCCCGAGGAGCTTGCCTGCCGTTGGATTAACAAGGCCTGCAATATTGAAGATGAGGCTCTTTCGCCAGAGCCCAACATAACCATGCGGACATTGGGGACTCTGGATGGAAAGATCCCGGTCACCCAGCTGGTATCACTCAAACCGATTCCCGCGCATCAGGAACTACTGTTCAGCTACGACAGTCTGCTGGACCCGAAACCACCCATTCCTGTTGAATCCACTTCAACAGTAGGCATAACGCCAAAAGCCCCTATACTCCCTCCTCTTCAATCCGTACCTGTCATCAGTAAATAGGGTTCACGTGACCATATGCCAGTACAGATATTGTCTTATTGGTTTGATGCTGAGCACGGCTGTACTGTTTGCACACCCTCTATCTGCCGGGCTCTTTGCCTATGACACCCCGATAACGTTTCAGGGCACACTGCAGGAGTGGGTCAACTTCTCTGGACTCAGTGTATTTATTAAAAACCCTGAGTCCACCCATCCCTATGGCCGGTTGATTATTACCAGAGATACCGAAAAAACAGCGCAACTGAAAAAGGGAGTCGATAAGTACGGCGAGGACTTCACCCGGTTTCGCTGGCAATCGCTCTTTCACCTGCTGGCGCTGGCTTATCAAATGCAGTTTGAAGCGTTTGATAGCCTGGAAATATCTTTCCACCCTTTGACCAATCAACATCAAGCCTACTTTCAATTTCGGCTCTCTAATGCGAGCCAATCCACAGAGATAAAAACATGGACTGTCTACCTGCCGGGACTGACTGTGGAATCCCCGCCAGAAAGCACGCTCTGGAACCGGGTACAGGTTCTGCTCAACCCAAGAACTCTGCTTGCAGCCAACCTTGCATTGCATGAAGCATTGATCACCCATAAAGAAGAGGAAACACAGCAGAGGCATATCAGCCTGCAGGCACCGTGGGTATCGCCCTATGCATTGGTTCCTTACCCACCAACATGGGACAGCGGATTCCATGTCGGCAACGTCCTCCACCCCTATGGGTTCAGACAATTCAAAAGCCAGCAACAGAGTTATTTTTTCGGTTATCACCCTTATCCCTGGCTCAAGCTGTCATATACACACAGAGGCCATACACAACAGAAAAAAACACTCATAACTGAGATCATGGCTCTACCCGATATGCTGCCAGCAGCGATCGAACCAATTGAACGTGATGAAGATGGTCTGGTTTATCAAATCAGCTACTCGGAACACTGCTTTTATGACCCGGCCAATCATCTTTTGATCTGGCATGATCGCCATGCCCCAGTCCAAAAGCCTGTTCAGCAGAAAGAGGAAGAGAAGAACGATATTGCTGAAGAGAGCGCAACTGAATCTGAACCCGATGAGCAGGCAGACCAGATCAGTGACATACTCACCGCCATGCGCAAAGGGGAGACACTGCCTGAACGTATCCAGAGTCTTTATCAGCACATTCAAACTGTCGAGCCTGATCAGCCCCATGTCTATCTAGGGTTTGCTGACTCGGAAGTGGGCCAGGAACCAACAATCAAGCAAGAGCACAAACAAAAGCGGTCATCAAGACGAACAGGCCAGACATCAACACCCCATGATTGGAAGCAGCTTGGCTGCTATGCCAAACAAAAGCTAAAGCCTAACCAGACGATTTCCATCCCGGCTCTGCTGATGCCTCAATCATCTCGGCAGAACAGAAGTAAAGTCCCCAAAGGCATGACTCCGTTTGTGACCACATTCGGAACAGAGAATTATTTATTGCCCAGTCGATTTATTTTTCTCAGACACGCTTCAGAAAAAGAACAAGCCAATGTGGCTTTGAAAGCTATCGAGTCGGCAGACGCATCAACACCACGCATAACCCTGAAACCCACCCGGACTATCACCCCCGGCAATCAGCTGATGATGAATTATCTGGAGAAGAGCCCCTGACAGGCCTGTTAGCCCACAGCACTAAGCCCGTAAAAATCAGGTCAAAAGTCTTTTCCGACTTTTCCATCGGTGCAACGCAGTGCAAAGATTCGATATCCAGGAACTCAAGGCTTTCTGCCACCCCAGCAAAACCCATGCAGATAACGCTGTGGGAATAAATCCAAACGGAACCTATAAAAGCCAGAGTGTGATCGCCTGGTATCAGAGTGGGCAACAAATTCAACAGTGCGAGCAGCTGCGACTCACATTTAATGCTTATATCTCCCGTCGTGGACAACTCACCCAGGCCACACCAATCGGTCAGGCACGGGTTGCTTCCCTGAAGCCGGATATTCTCCCCACTGCCAGTACCCTGGCGACTACGATTGAACAGCTGGAAAGTGTGGCTGCGTTACACAAACTTCATAATCTGGAGCGGGCAATGGTTAATATCATTGCCTCCCAACAAATAAACGATGAACAACGATTAACCGACCTTGGCAAGACACTGCACGAACTGTGCACTTACCTGCAAACAGCCATGGCAGGAAAGAATTTTGCACCGGCTCAGATAGAAACCTCACTGTCGATTTACCTGAACAATCTTTCCACCTACATCCAGTCACTGCCAAAAGTTAGCGGTCCTGCACAAATCGCACAGCCACAAAAGCAGTGCAAAGAACATCTGATAAAGCTGATTGAAAAACAACTTGCGGCCTCATCTGAACGATTGATCACCGCCACTTCGGAACCAACACGCAACACAGAAGGGATGAAACCAAAAGTCTGGGGAGGATCGGTTCCCACATCCATCAAGAGCCATCAACAAATTTCTCTGGATACCACTCCGGGAGCTGTGAAGACTTTTACGGTATCACCTTTACCTTCAAAGGGTGCCAGTATCACGACTCCCATCCACCAACCTGAAACCGCAGCTTTCTCTCCTACAACCAAAGAAAGCCATGGGCTCTCAGAACAAACCCGCACCGGTCGGAAGAAGCGCCGCAAACATAAAGGCCATACCGCTGAGGGTAAAGTTCACACTGGTGAGGACAAAGCTGTCTCAGGTACTGCCAGCCTGCTAAAGACCATCACTCTGGAAGATACCCGGGCACGTATTTATCAGGAAGGTGAACCCCTCAGAGCATACATTCAAAGCCTGACACCGCCATACAACCTGCCTGATGAGGTACTCAGAACATTAGGTGATGCTCGAATGGCCGAGCTGCTCTCGCTGATGGCAGAAGATCAGGTCAAAGATCCCATGCTATTGAAATGGCAGCTGATGGCCGCAGCGGCCTATATGGGCGTATTCCCTACCGGCGGCGAACGCCACTTTACGGCCATGGAAATACACACTCTGATAAGACGCGGTGTATTTGCCGGGGAGTATCTCGTGTCAGTGGAGCTGGGGCTGCACCCTACCCCAGATCATCTGGCCTATTACGCCCATCTTCTGCGGCAGTTTTTGACAACCCAGCCTCCGGCCTGAATTCAAACGGGTACAAAACCGTTAATAATCTGGCTCGGTGTCCGGATTACTGCCGAGAAGCGGAAGCATTTTCAGGGTTTTAGGCAGGGAGTGTGGTGAAACCCGATCATTCCGGAGCGTTGGCGGCTCGATTCTGAACCGCCCCTATAATTTCAGGTACGTGAGAAGTTTGTTGTACACGGAGCAGTACCCATGAATGATCCCAAGGATAGACTCACCAAGCCTGAGCTGGCTCTGCTGTTTACCTCGCTGGCTCTTCTGTTTGTCTCGATCTTCGCGCTGGTCAGCGAGGTCCAGGCATAGAGACAGCCGGCGTTACCCGCAGAACCTCTTCCACAGTGGTCATCCCGGAAGCAACCTTCTGGGCCCCACTGAGGCGCAGGGTACGCATACCTGAGCGAATAGCGGCTGCCCGCAGCTTGTCAGCATCACAGCCCGGCGCCAGAAGATCCCTCACCTCGCCTTCCAGCGGCATGATCTCATACACCCCGGCCCGTCCCCGGTAACCGGTATTCCGACAGTTCAGACACCCAACAGGCTTGGCCCCGGTGGTTGGCGTTTCCGCCACCCATGGCCGAGTCAGATTCTTCCAGTCATCAGCCTCAATTTCGGCCGGCTGTTTACAGTCCGGGCAGAGAGTCCGCACCAAACGCTGGGCCATAACTCCAAGCACTGTGGCCCGGATCAGATAATCCGGCACACCCAGCTCCAGCAAACGGGTAATGGCTGTTGGCGCATCATTGGTATGCAGGGTGGAAAGCACAAGGTGACCGGTCAGCGCGGCCTGAATCGCCATCTCTGCGGTTTCCAGATCACGAATCTCGCCCACCATAATAATGTCCGGATCCTGTCGCAGCAGGGCCCGGACTCCACTGGCAAAGGTCAGATCAATATTGTGCTGCACCTGCATTTGGTTGAAGGACGGTTCCACCATCTCGATAGGGTCTTCGATGGTGCAGACGTTTACCTCTGAGGTCGCCAGCTCTTTCAGGGTGGAGTAGAGGGTGGTGGTCTTACCGGAACCGGTCGGCCCAGTGACCAGAACTATCCCGTTGGGCTGCCCCACCATGCCATGCCAGCGGCGATCATCCTCTTTGGAGAAACCCAGATCCCGGAAACTTCTCAACAGAACATCCGGGTCAAAGATACGCATCACCATCTTTTCACCGAAAGCTGTTGGCAGAGTAGAGAGTCGCAGCTCCACTTCATTACCTTCGGTGGAACGGGTTTTCAGACGGCCATCCTGGGGCTTGCGCTTTTCGGCCACATTCATCCGGCCAAGAATCTTGATTCGGCTGTTGACCGCCGCCAGAACCTGGGCCGGCATTTCATAAACCGTGTGCAACACACCATCAATCCGGAAGCGGATATTGCCCTTATCACGCCGTGGCTCGATATGAATATCACTGGCGCGCTGGTCAAAGGCGTATTGCAGCAGCCAGTCCACGATATTAACGATATGCTCGTCGTTGGCGTCTGGTGTCTGGGCATTGCCGAGGTGCAGAAGCTGTTCGAGATTGCTGGTGTTGATGGTCTGAATACCATCTTCCCGGGTTGCCCCGGTAATAGAACGGGCCAGCTTGTAGAACTCAGCGGTATAACGGCGAAGGTCTGCGGGGTTGCAGACCACCCGTCGTACTTCCCGGCGGTTGGTATGACGCAGGTTCTCTTCCCAGCCGGTATGCCAGGGCTGGGCACTGGCGATCACAACCTCTTCCTCGTTCACCTCAACAGCCAGAATCTGGTGCCGTTCGGCATAGGCCAGCGACATAACCGGTGTGACCGCAGATACATCAATTTTCAGGGGATCGATATGAAAATAAGGCTGATCTGCCCGTTTGGCCAGCCAGTGGCTTAACGTTTCGAGATCAAGCAGCTTACCGCGGGTGGTATCGCTGATCAGTTCCAGCTCAGCCAGATATTCCAGAGGGTGCAGCTTCGCCTGGCTGGCATTACGCCGGCGAGACAGAACATCCTGCTCCTGGGCACGGCTAAGCAGACCATCAACCGCCAGACCATGCACCATCTGGGCGAGTTCGACAAAATAACCGGGGACATTGCGCCCGGCACCGCCTTTGCCGCTCGGCTCTTTAGACTTCGCTGTCGTTTCTTTTGTTATATCCACTGATGACTATTTCCACTGAGCCTTCTAAACCACGCGATCACACTGCCCGCAAACAGCTTACCATGGTCAATCAATCTAAGAGCAGGTTACTTGTCACAGTTTTCATCGGCAAGACGGTAACCCTGTTCAGCTTTGCTGATATCACAGGGCGTCAGTGGTGCCAGCGTGCCCAGTTCTTTGGCGAGGCTGAACAGTGCTTCTTCATCACCCTTTTTCAGCTCCAGTTCCAGCTCGGAGATAAATGAGGTTTTGTCTCCGGCAATCACATCCCCCAGATCCAGGGCGACTTCGATTTCCGCCCCTTCCCAGATGATATCCACCATCTGCCGACGGAAGTCGGTACGGAATACCGGCTGCAGCAGGGTTTTATCAAGATTGGCAAGGGATTCGGGCCAGACATCATTGAGCTTCTGCAGGTCCAGCTGCGGTTCGTCCAGATACCACTCCCACTCGCCCCGACGGCTTAACCCGCCAACGCTCTCACCCTTGGTTTTCAGGGTCTGAATATAATTGCCATTCTTTTCACGAATACGCAGAGCAACCCGGGCATTATTCAGGTCATGGTCTGGCGTGTCGTAGTAGGTATTGGTCAGCTGAAGGGTGACCCTGGGATGGCAGCTCAGGCAGGGAGCCGCAATAATCCGGTCATGATCATCCGGGGACAGCCGTAACTTCAGCTCAGTTTCATGACTCATGATATCCGTCCTAACTCATCGGGCTCTTGAAGCCTCAATTATTACCCGCACCAACACATTTGTAACCTGAACAATCGATTACATATTTTTCCCCACCAGCCAGCAAACGCTTTCCTATACTCACCGCTCAAAAATTCATGACTTTATGCGATGCCTCCACAGCACCTGCTTTCCAATGTTTTTGGACGCTCTCCCATTGGACCAATAAAAAAACATATTGCCAGT
Organism: Parendozoicomonas haliclonae; assembly: GCF_900174585.1. Classification (GTDB taxonomy): domain Bacteria; phylum Pseudomonadota; class Gammaproteobacteria; order Pseudomonadales; family Endozoicomonadaceae; genus Sansalvadorimonas; species Sansalvadorimonas haliclonae. The sequence continues at coordinate 416,788 of NZ_FWPT01000002.1, forward strand.
GCCCATGGTGCTGCCGCTCTTCTCGAACCTTTCTTTGCGGCGGTTTTGAACTGTGACTGGAACAAGGCCGAGGCCTTTCAGCATCAGATTATCGACCTAGAGGAAGAAGCGGATCAGATTAAAAAACAGGTGCGGCTCTCCCTCCCCAAAAGCCTGTTCCTGCCGGTACCCCGTACCGACCTGCTGGAGCTTGTTACCGTACAGGACAAGGTTGCCAACCGTGCCAAGGATATTGCCGGTATTGTTATTGGTCGAAAGATGGAGTTCCCGGAAGAGATCAAAACCATGCTCCGCCGCTACCTGGGCTGCTCGATAGCGACCTCCGCCCAGGCTCTGAAGGCTATCAATGAGCTGGATGACCTTCTGGAAACAGGTTTCCGCGGTCGGGAAGCGGACCATGTTGAACAGATGATCGAGGAACTGAATGCCCTCGAAAGCAATTCCGACGATCTGCAGATCCAGGTTCGGCGCATTCTGTTTACCAAGGAAAAATCGCTGCCACCGGTTGATGTGATGTTTATGTACCAGGTGATCGAATGGATCGGTGATCTGGCTGACAGGGCCTCCCGCGTTGGGGGTTACCTGCATATGTTACTGGCACGTTAACAGCTGACTTTTCAGGCGGATTCAGAACCTATGTCGATCATCGCGCAGTACGGCACAGTCTTTCTGTTCATGGCATGTATATTCGGCTTTTTTATGGCCTGGGGTGTTGGGGCCAATGATGTTGCCAATGCCATGGGCACCTCGGTGGGCTCCAAAGCCCTGACCATCAAACAGGCCATCGTGGTGGCGATTCTGCTGGAGTTCTCCGGCGCTTTTCTGGCCGGAGGGTCAGTGACTGCCACTATCCGTAAAGGAATTATTGATCCGGAAGTTTCAATACTGGTTCAGCATCCTGAGCTGCTGGTGTACGGCATGCTGGCCGCCCTGCTTTCCGCTGCGACCTGGCTGATGATTGCCACAAACTACGGCTGGCCGGTCTCGACCACCCACTCCATTGTCGGGGCGATTGTTGGCTTTGCCGTGGTCGGTGTCGGTTCCGATTCCGTCAGCTGGAGCAGTGTGATGTCGATTGTCGGCTGCTGGGTTATCTCGCCCCTGTTTTCCGGCATGTTGTCACTGCTGGTGTTTACTTCGATTCAGCGACTGATACTGAACTCGCCCTGCCCGTTTGAAAGTGCCAAACGCTTTATCCCCATATACACCTTTCTGGTCGGCTTTATGATCTCCATGGTCACCCTGATCAAAGGTTTGGATCATCTCGGCCTGAATCTCACCAGTGTGCAGGCGCTGGGCCTTGCCACCATGCTCGGTCTGTTAATGACCGGCGTTGCGACTCTGGCTTTGCGAAGAATCAAGAAAGATGAAAAAGCCGACCGGCAGTTCCACTTCACCAGCGTGGAGCGCATCTTCGGCACCATGATGATTTTTACCGCCTGCGCCATGGCTTTCGCCCATGGCTCCAATGATGTGGCCAACGCTATCGGGCCATTGGCGGCTGTGGCTCAGGTTGTCCAGTCCGGTGGTGAGATATCCAGCCGCTCTCCACTGCCCATGTGGATTCTTTTATTAGGAGCAGCAGGCATTGTTTTTGGACTGAGCACTTACGGCTACAAGGTGATGGCTACCATCGGCAACCATATCACCGAGCTGACACCCAGCCGAGGTTTTGCTGCGGAGCTGTCTGCGGCTTCAACGGTGGTGCTTGCCTCGGGAACTGGCTTTCCGGTTTCCACCACCCATGTGCTGGTCGGTGCGGTGTTTGGTGTAGGTCTGGCCCGGGGCATTGGCGCTCTTAACCTGCAGGTGATTGGCACCATATTTCTGTCCTGGCTGGTGACCCTTCCAGCAGGGGCTCTTCTGGCGATAGGTTTCTTCTACATTTTCAGGACAATTTTCGGCTAACGGGCAATTGCTTCTCCCCATTAAAGTCGGGATTATTAAGGCCATAACTATTAATCATGAAATCATGGCCGCCTGATAAAAAATGATAACGCTGACCGTCAATGGGCAAACACGCTCACTGGATATCGATGCCGATACTCCCCTGCTCTGGGTAATTCGTGATGAACTGCAACTGACCGGAACCAAGTTTGGTTGCGGTGCCGGTCTCTGTGGTGCCTGTACCGTGCACCTCAACGGCAGTCCGATTCGCTCCTGCATAACTCCGGTATCCGCTGTTGCCGGTACAGAAATCACCACCATTGAAGGACTGGGCACACCTGATAATCCTCATCCTTTGCAGGAGAGCTGGGTAGAGAACAGCGTGCCTCAGTGTGGTTACTGCCAGTCCGGCCAGTTGATGAGCGCCGCAGCTCTGCTCGCCACCAATCCCCAACCCAGTGATGACGATATCAGCATGGCGATGAGCGGTAATATCTGCCGCTGCGGAACCTATCCGCGCATCAAGGCTGCCATCCACCTTGCCGCCGATGCCATGGCAAACGACAAAGACGATAACCAGGAAAAGACCGGGGAGGCGTCTCATGTCTGAACCAACTGTTTCCAGTTCACTCTCCCGCCGGGGCTTCCTGAAAGCCTCCATGACTGCCGGTGGTGCACTCACTCTGGGCTTTACCATCCCTTCCATCAGCTCCGCTCAGGACCAGCAGGAAAGCTGGCAGGCGAATGCCTGGCTGGAGGTGGATAAAGATAACCAGCTGACTCTGATTATTGATCGGGTAGAAATGGGCCAAGGCACCATGACCGGTTTAACGACACTGGTCGCTGAAGAACTGAGCACTTCTCCAGACGCTATCCTGACCCGCTTTGCGCCAGCCGCCAAAGAGTACCGCAACCCGCTGTTTAATATGCAGATGACCGGTGGCAGCACCAGTCTGGCTGTGGCCTGGACACATCTTCGGGAAGCGGCTGCCGCTATGGGCTGGCTGCTGACCTCTTCTGCCGCCGATATCTGGCAGGTTCCCCATCGAGAGTGTGCATTGAGCCAGGGTCATGTCGTCCATCCCGCCCATGGCAAACTGCCGTGGAGCCAACTGATCGGCGTTGCCCAGCATAAAAAACTGCCCAGTGATATACCGCTCAAACCTGCCGGTGAGTTCCGCTACATCGGCAAGCGTAACCAGCGCACAGATGCCGCACCGAAATCCTTTGGACAGGCTGACTACGGCATAGACACCAAACTGCCGGGTATGGTGCATGCCGTGGTGATTCATTCCACCTATATTGGCGGCACACTGAAGTCATACTCGGCAGACAAAGCCAAAAACAGCGCCGGCGTTATCGATGTTTTCCCTATCGCTCAGGGCATTGCCGTAGTGGCAGAAAAATACTGGCAGGCCCGAAAAGCCGCCTTACTGGTAGAGGCTCAGTGGGAGCCGGGAGAGACCGGTGAAACCTCCTCTGAAGATATCTTCAACCACTACCGTCAGTTGCTGGATGAAGACGACGCCAAGGTGATTCAACGGGAAGGTTACCCAAATCGGGTTCGCAAGAATGCCTCCCAACTGATTACTGCGGAGTATCAGGTGCCCTTCTTGGCTCACGCGACTCTGGAGCCCCAGAACTGTGTCGCCCATGTCACCGATAAGGGTGTGGAAATCTGGGCCCCAACCCAGGCTCCGGATCTGGCGCAGGTTGCCGCATCCCGGGTCACCGACTTTTCACCATCAGACGTCACCGTTCATACAACCTTTCTCGGTGGAGGCTTTGGTCGCCGCCTGATTCAGGATTTTGTTGAAGAAGCAGCGGCGATTGCCCATCGCGTAAAACGGCCGGTCAAGCTGCTCTGGTCCCGTGAAGACGATACCCGCAATGATCATTTCCGTCCTGCGGCCATGCACCGGATGACCGGTTCGATTGATGGCAACGGCTACCCGGAACTCTGGCATCACAGCATTGCCTGCCCAACCCTGATGGACTGGATTGTGAAGGATGCCGCTCCTGCCATGTTCGCCGGCATGCCCAAGTGGACCTTTGGCACTCTCGCTAATGTTGGCCTTGCCGCCCAGGGAACATTAGCTCCCGATGATCATTCGCCCTGGGAAGGTGCGGACACGATCTCCTATGCACTTCCCAACCTGATGCTGGACTATACCAAGGCGGAGAACACGATACCGGTTACCTATTGGCGTTCGGTCGGTAACTCTCATACCTCCTTTGCCGTAGAAAGCTTTATCGATGAGCTGGCTCATGCCGCCAACACCTCTCCGCTGACGTTCCGCCAGAACCTTCTGACTGATGCACCGCGTGCCAAGAAGGTGTTGAACATAGCCGCAGAAAAAGCCGGATGGGGCAAGGCTCCTGCCGGACGTTACCAAGGCATCGCTTTCTTCTTCAGCTTTAACACCTGGGTGGCTCAGGTTGCCGAAGTGTCCGTATCCGGCACCACCATTAAGGTCGAAAAGGTTACCTGTGTCGTTGATTGCGGAACTGTTGTGAATCCAGAAATTGTTAAAGCCCAAATGGAAGGCGGTATTATTTTTGGGCTGACGGCCGCGCTTTATGGTGAGATCACAGTCAACAATGGTCAGGTTCAGCAAAGCAACTTCCATGACTATCCATTGCTGCGTATGAATGAAATACCAGATATTGATGTGCATATCATCGACAGCGAAGAGCCCCCAACAGGCGTTGGTGAACCGGGTCTGCCACCGATCGCGCCGGCTGTTGCCAATGCTGTCTTTGCCGCAACCGGACAGCGTCTGCGCACTCTGCCGCTAAAGCTTTCGGCCTAAGGTCAGGAATCAGAACATGCATAGCAGTAATGTTCGGGTTATTGATCAGATACACCAGTGGCTGTCAGCCGGACACCCGGTCTGGCTGGCCACGGTTCTGGAAACCTGGGGATCATCACCTCGCCCGGAGGGTTCCCTGCTTGCCTACGTTCCCGGCCTGGGAACAGTTGGTTCGCTGTCGGGTGGTTGCATTGAAGAGGATCTACTGACCAAACTGGCCAGTGAAGATAATATTCCTACCCCATCCATTCACGGTTATGGCCAAACTGATAGTCAAAACGCCCGGCTGGCCCTACCCTGTGGCGGCCAGCTGCGTATCCTGCTGGAAAGGCTGGAGCCGGAACAGGCAGGCCTCTTTCTGGAACTCTTTACCGCCCTTGAACAAGGGCAGTGTGTTAGCCGAACCGTTCATCTACGCAGCGGTGATTTGGGCTTAGCGGCTTTGGCCGGTTTGGCAAAGCCAAATAAACCCGGTCTCTATGAACAGCCAGACACTATCACTCATACCTTAGGCCCTGCTTTTCAGCTGTTACTGACCGGTGCCGGAGAGACAACCCGTTGTGTCGCGGAACTGGCCCGGGCTGTGGATTTTTCAGTCACTGTCTGCGATTTCCGGGAAGAGTTTCTGGAAGGCTGGAACATGCCGGGAGTTGAGCTGGTAAAGACGTTCCCTGATGATCTGATTCGGGAGCGCTTTAATACTCCAACATCCGCAATTATCGCGTTGGCCCATGATCCTCGCCTTGATGATATGGCTCTGCTGGAAGCACTGACCAGCAAGGCCTTTTATATTGCCGCCATGGGTTCACAAAGAACCTCTGCCAGGCGGCGAGAGCGATTGCAGGAACTGGGTTTAACAGCCGAGCAACTTGAACGGCTTTATGCTCCAGCGGGTATTCCAACCGGCAGCAAAACACCGTGGGAGATAGCGATATCTATTGTTGCCCAATTGATTGCGGTGAGAAACAAGCTGTTCAGTGATTGATATACACTGACAGAGAAAACGGTTCCTAGAAACGTGGCGGATGTTTATCATCCGAAAAACTCTTATAAAAAGGCAGTACAGGTTCTTATGTCCCAGTTACTGGTTCCAGCACTTCGGCAGCTTATTGCAGCATCATCCATCAGCAGCACCCGCCCTGAGTATGATCAGGGCAACCGTGCCGTTATCGATCTGCTGGCAAACTGGCTGAACGATATGGGCTTTGCCTGCGAAATCATTCCGCTGCCGGATGCACCTCACAAAGCCAACTTGATTGCCACGCTGGGCAAAGGCTCCGGCGGACTGGTGCTCTCCGGCCATACCGATACCGTTCCCTGTGATGACACCCTGTGGAGTCAGGATCCCTGGACACTGACGGAACGGGACAACCGTTTCTATGGCCTCGGCACCTGCGATATGAAAAGCTTTCTGGCGCTGGCGATTGAAGCTGCCCGCGGTCTGAAAGCGGAAGAGATGAAGCAGCCGCTGATTATTCTGGCGACTGCCGATGAAGAATCCACCATGGCCGGCGCCCGGGAACTCACCCGTATTCAACAGCCCAAAGCACGCTATGCCGTTGTCGGTGAGCCGACTGGCCTGACGCCTCTGAGCATGCATAAAGGCATTATGATGGAGCGCATCACCCTGACTGGTCAGTCCGGGCACTCCAGCAACCCGGCTCTGGGTCGTAATGCCATGGATGCCATGCACAAGGTGATCTCGGAGCTGATGGTGCTGCGGGAAGAGTGGAAAGAGCAGTACCAGAATCCGGGCTTCACCGTACCAACACCAACACTCAATCTCGGCTGTATCCATGGCGGCGATAATCCCAACCGCATTTGCGAAACCTGCGCGCTGGAATTTGATGTTCGTATGCTGCCGGGGATGGATTCGGAAACCATCCGGGCAGCTGTTCGCCAACGGGTAAAACCGATCACCGATGCCAACGGTATTATCTTTGAGTTCGCGCCCATCACTCCAGAAGTGGAACCCTTCGCCAGCCATGAAGGCAGCGAGCTGGTAAATGCCTGTGAGCGTTTGACCGGCCACACCAGCACCAGCGCAGCCTTTGCGACAGAGGCACCATTTTTGAATCAGCTGGGGATTGATACGATTGTGCTGGGCCCGGGAGATATCGCCCAGGCCCATCAGCCGGATGAATTCCTGGCACTGGATACCATTCAGCCAACGGTTGATCTGCTGAAGGGGCTGATTCAATCATTCTGCCTGCAGGACGCACCAGAGACCAAAGGAAATGGAGCATCCAATGGAAATGGATAAGTTTGGCGAAAATTATATTCGCTTCTTCCGCCAGTCTTCCCCCTACATCCATGCACACCGTGGGCGTACTTTCGTGATTATGCTCCCCGGCGAAGGTCTGGCCAGCGAGCACTTCTCCAATATCATCAGCGATATCGCCCTGCTCAGCAGCCTCGGCGTGCGGCTGGTTCTTGTTCATGGTGCTCGTACCCAGATCAACGAACGCCTCAAGACCCGTGAGATCTCCACCAGCTTTCACCAGGGTTACCGGATTACTGATAAAGACAGCCTGACTGCGGTGATTGATGCGGTTGCCAGCCAACGGGTCAAACTGGAAGGCCAGCTCTCCATGGGGTTGGTGAACTCCCCTATGCACGGTGCCCGCATCCGGGTGATCAGCGGCAACTTTGTCACAGCCCGTCCTTTTGGCGTAGTGGATGGAATCGACTTTCAAAATACCGGTGAAGTCCGTCGTATAGATCGCAAGGCGATTAATAATTTATTGGACGACGGCTACCTTGTGTTGCTTTCCTGCATGGGTTACTCCCCCACCGGTCAGGTTTTCAATCTGCTGGCTGAAGATGTCGCTACCCAATCTGCGATTGCGCTGGGGGCAGAAAAGCTGATTATGTTCTCGTCAGAAGTGGGTCTGAAGAACAGTGATGGCGAACTGATTCGCACCATGCGTCCTTCAGAGGTGCTGGAACATCTGCGTCAACCGCACTCGTCTGAAGAGATGCGGCTGATGAACGCCTCTCTCACCGCCTGTAATGGCGGCATACTCCGTACCCATATTGTCAGCCATCGGGAAGATGGGGCATTGCTGGCGGAACTGTTTACCCGTAAAGGTCACGGCACTCTGATAACCCAGGATGTGACTGCTTACGAGCAGATGCGCTCGGCAACCATCGAAGATGTCGGCGGCATCCTCAAGCTGATCTCGCCACTGGAAGAGAAAGGTGTATTGGTGCGTCGCTCCCGCAAGCAGCTTGAGAGGGATATCCACCTGTTTACGGTTATTGTTCGGGACGGAATGATCATTGGCTGCGCCTCACTTTATCCTTATCCGGATGAACAGTGTGCCGAGCTGGCCTGTCTGGTTGTGCACCCGGATTATCGCAGCGGGAACCGCGGAGATCGCCTGCTGGATGATATTGAAAGCCAGGCTCGCAGGCAGAAGCTGGATTCTCTGTTTGTGCTCACAACCCGAACAGCGCACTGGTTTGTTGAGCGGGGCTTTTCGGAAAGCAAAATCCGTGAGCTGCCTGCCGAGAAACAGCAGGCCTATAACCGCCCCCGCAATGCCAAGGTATTCCGCAAGTCCCTGTAACAGTTCACATCTATCCTTACCCGCATTTCGGGTAAGGGGTGAGCCTGTTGCACGCTGTCATTTCCACCTCAAAAGTTCTGCTGTTGTCGTTGAGCTGTCTATTCATCCTGAACGCTTCCGCAGAACCACCGGCTCGCCCAAAAGGTAACGGGGTGGTTCTCTTTAAATTTAACAAAACACACTGGCTTGAAATTGTTATCTCCGGCCCTCGTCACCCAACAAACGCTATAGAGATTCAGGACCAGGCCAATCAGGAAAAAAGAGAACTGGAGAATGAGAAAGACGGATCACAGCCCTTTCCCGAAGAGCTCGATTTCATCAAAGAAATTAAATTGAAGTATGTTGTGCGGTTTAAATAGAAAGTATCGGGTGTATCAGCTTTAGGCCAGGCCAAGATCCTTATCATGCACCATTTCCCGATGCAGCCACTCTCCCCGAAGTGTTTCCTGGTAGTAGGTGCCGACTGCACCGCTTAGCAGCTCCTGCACCTGATGCTCCAGATACTTTCTGCGCAAGATCAGCTCAGCCCGCTGAATCAGACGTTCATCATCAATACGATCTCGGGCAGAAGGCTTTAGCTTTTTCAAAGCCATATTCAGCTCATCATGCTCAGTACGCAACTTATGCATGATATCAGCCAGCTTCTTAACCCCTTCTACCGCTTCCCGGCGCATGGCCCGCCAATCTTCCTTGTCGAGCTTCACCAAATTACTGTCGTAGGCCTTCTCGCGCTCGTCACTATCCTGCCGGCTTTGGATAATTTTTTTGAGGCGCACCCGGTTCAAATAGTTATTGAACCGCTCCAGGGTCTGCCCGCCGATAAAGGAGACTATCCAGTAGGCACAGGCTGCCGCTGTCGGAACAGGTATCAAATCTACCTTGTTGGGCAGGATACCTTTCAGTACAAACATGGCACCGGCCTTCACAACCTTGCCGGCATTCCAGGTCAGGTTGGTGAAGACAAAGTGACCGATAACCTTCACCGAATGGAAAGCGGCAAGCTTGCTGCCTTTCATCAGCTGATTGAAAGCACTGGCCACGGCATGGCGGCGCAACTCCTTTCTTTCCAACGCCTTGAAGTTGCCAAAGGCTTCCCGCATCTGAATATCAGAAACCCGGCTACTGTCCTTTTTGCTGGTCACCAGTATCTTCAGCCACTCACGCTGATCTTCTTTTACGACTTTGTTCTTGTAACGGAACAGCACCCGGTTGGAAGCTTCATTAAAAATTTTAAAACGACGTTCCTCTGAGATAGCTGCCTTCTTTCCTCCCGAAAAAGGTCGCCAAAGCTCCTCAAACTGCTGATCAAACTCCTCTTCAAACCGGGAGATATCGGTTACGGCTTCGGTCATTAACCGACCAAAGTCGTTAAACTTGTCACCCAGTTGTGAGGAACGCAGCTGCTGCAGGACCTGCATACGACGGAACTTGATCTGATCCGCAGCAGATGTCCTGGCATTGCCTTCCAGTTTGGAAAGCCCGGACAGTTCATTCTTAAGATTAAAAAAGGCATTAAAGCCATCGGTAATGGTGCGTTCAGCTACCAGATGGCCCAGACTTTCGTATAAACATTTCCGTTTGTCCGCTGCGGAAGGCTCTCCGGACTTGTCATACTTTTTCACCTTGCGGGAATACCACCACTCCTTGGCCAACCCAAAGCCGGTATCTACGCCAATCAGCAAGGGGGCCGAGAGCAAGGCTGAGCCCAGATAAACAATTCCCCCAATGCCTCCTGTCACCGCTCCCGTGGCAGCAGCAGCTGCCAGCTTCGAGGCAATGGTGACCGAGATTTTTGTTTTGCTGCGCATGGCCTTGCGGAGGATGCTATTGGCCATATCCCGGGTCATACGCAACACCCAGCTGCGCTCCACCTGTTCATTGATCAGCCATAAATCATCATCATTGCAGGTGTAACTCACTTCCTCGGAGGGAGGCTCAAGATTGGGGCGCTGTATCACGATCAAGGGCTTTTTGCCGGAACCCTCAACCTCAAACACCTCATTACCGTTCAGCCCGGCTTCCTGCGCTGCGTTTAAGGCGGATTCCGAAGGCGGCCTATGAGTCGCCTTTAACTGGCTGACCAGCCCCAGATAATCGGTAATCAACTGGCGGGAAGAGTGGTCATGGTGCAAAGACAACAGTTCACAGATATCGCGGAACTGGCTCAGTGACAGCATCGAGCCAGGCTTGATGCCCCGGGACTCCAACGCCGCAACCACTTCTTCCCGGGATTTCTCTCGACTCTCGCCTTTACGTCGCAGTTCGCTGATCAGGTAATCCCGAATCTCCTGCCGGGGCGCCATTCCTTCCGACAGCACCTGAACGACAGTGACTTTACCTACACTGCCGGCTTTAACTGCACTGGACGGTATGCCTTTGGGGATATGAGAAACACCCTGTGTGGAGCTGACCTGACGATGATGCTGCCGATTCAGATGCTCCACACAGTTGCGCAGCTCCATCAATGCTTCAAAGGTGAGATCCTTTTCCGTCTCAAGGTGCTTTTCTTTCAGCAGGATTTGTAAGGCAGCGCTTGCGCCACGCTCTGAATAACGCCCTTCCAGCGTGAGGACATCCATATAGTGGGGAATAAGCACCCGCTGCAGATAGCCGGTTGGCAGTGACTTTTTGGCTGCAATAAATTCATAGGCCAGCCGCTGAGGCGTAAGGTTCACCAGATAATCCATCTGGCTGATCACCTGTTCATCCACCAGCGAGTTCTTGTGCTTCATGCCCGGCTGAGATTTCTGGCGGCGCTCCATCTCACAGATGCCGGCCAGATCCATGGCGGCTGCTACCCGAAAGCCCAAAGGTGTGGAAAGTTCACAGGCCTGCTCGGAAGAGTCGGTATCGTCTTTCACAGGTGAGACGGTACGATGGCTAAGGGCTTTGCCATGTTCATTCAGAAAGGTGCTGGTGTAAGCCGTATGCAGTTTACTGTCGAGATCTGCGACATGGTCGTGATGCAGAAGGGAAGCCAGCTTTCTGGCCATGCGCTTGAGGAAGTTAACCTTGTGTCCGGCCCATCGGGAAGCCGGCGAAGGCGCGACCTCAGCCTTCCAGACACCATCGGAATGGCTGATATCACGTAACTGACTGGCTCCGCCCCTTAACGGATTCTTGCCTTCGCCACTGAAGATACGGGCGAACTCAACCGGGGCGGGCTTTTGATAAAAGCGGGTTTGTGAGCCATTCCCTGGCACGCCGATAAGCTCCCTGAGCCAAACCGATAGAAAAGTTATTCCATCAGTTTAGGAGAGCTTATCGGTTTATGGTCTTATGAAAGGGAAACGCGATCGAGAACCAGATAGCTGTATTTCAAACCATCTTCAGACTCATTGTCTTCACGGGCAAACTCGGTCCACTCACTCTCGACAATCTCCGGGAAGAAGGCATCGCCCTCAAAGGCCTGCCCGACTTTGGTGAGATAGAGACGATCCGCCTTGGGCAGAGCCTGACGGTAGATCTGCTCTCCGCCAATCACCATAACCTCAGAGATACCATTGATAGTGGCGATACTCTCCGCCAGTGCCAGTGCTTCATCCAGGTTCGCTACAACCCGTACCCCTTCATGATTCCACTCAGGATCACGGGTAAGGACGATGTTGGTGCGGCCCGGCAGAGGCTTACGCAGCGACTCAAACGTCTTGCGCCCCATAATAATCGGCTTGCCCATGGTGACTGCCTTGAAATAGCGCAGATCACCCGGCAGGTACCAGGGCAGCTTGTTATCGATTCCGATGGCATTGTTCTCCGCCACCGCAGCAATCATCGCAACTTTCATTTGTATTTGTTTTTCCTGTTGTCGATTTCGTCCGGCTGATAAACACCCACATTGCTATGGCCTTCATCACGCAGATGCATGGCGTGAAGCTGGCTCATTACGCCCTTATCGCAATAGAGCAGGTAATGGCGGCTCTTATCCAGTTCCGGGAACTTGGTACGCAGTTGGTAGAACGGCATAACCACAATCTCACGGCCATCCAGCTTCAGCGGCTTGATCTCTTCTTCGGTCGGGTGACGGATATCGATGATGATATCGTCCTGCGCCAACTCGTTGGTCACTTCCACCTGCTCACGGGACAGATCATCGGCGATGATATCGGCCACAGAGACATTGCGGCGGTTCTCAATAGCAGCTTCCAGAACGGAGAAATCAAAGAAGCCCTCTTCCTTTTCCACCTTCTCAGGCTTGGCACGGGTGGTCGGATTCTTGGAGATGACCGCGCAGTATTCCGGAATGCTCTTGGCAAACTCTTCGGTACCGATCTGACGGGCAACAGAAATAATTTCCTGCTTATCCATAGTCGCCAGCGGACGGAACACCAGCCTGTCGGTCACCTTGTCGATCACCGCCAGATTCGGCAGTGTCTGGCTGGATACCTGAGCAATGGATTCACCAGTCACTATCGCGTCAATATGCATCAACTCAGCGGTCTTGCTGGCGGCGCGCAGCATCATCCGCTTGAGGATAACGCCCATATAGCTGTTATCAATCTTGGTCAGGATCTCTTCCACCACGCCTTCAAAAGGAATGGTCACAAAGCGAACCCGGTGGGATGCACCATAACGGTCCCACAGATAGTAAGCCACTTCCTTCACCGCCAACTCGTGGGCATGACCACCCAGATTGAAGAAGCAGAAGTGGGTGTTCAGGCCACGCTTCATCATCAGGAAGCTGGATACGGTAGAGTCAAAACCACCGGAAATCAGAGACAGCACCGGCTCCTGGGTGCCCATCGGGTAACCACCCAAACCAGGATGACGACGAGTGATCAGGAACCAGCGATTGTTCTTAACCTCGATCTCAACCTTCACATCCGGGTTCTTCAGACTTACGCCCGCCGCACCGGTGGTCTGGTTCAGCTCACCACCGATATAACGCTCCAGATCAGTGGAAGTGAAGTTATGGTGGCCGCCGCGCTTGGCACGCACACAGAAGGTCTTGCCTTCCAGCTGCTCGGCAAAGATAGGACGAACAATCTCCAGCATCTCATCCATGGTTCCCAGCGGATATTCCGCTACTTCCAAAATCTGGTGGATACCGGGAATGCAGCTCAGACGATCAGCAATCGCAGCTACGTCAGAAGGCTCGTCGCTGGAAGTCTGTACATCGAGCATATCCCACTTGCCGGTCACTTCGATGGACTCATCAAGAGGGCGGCAGACTGTACGGATATTGCGGCGGAGCTGTTTGACAAGTTGCTTTCTCACCGGAGAACTCTTGATCGTAATCTCCGGGAACAGCTTGATAATAAATTTCATGGACAACGAATGGGTCAAAAACTGTGAATCCGGTAATTATACAGAACCGCAGCCGCAGCGGGTACGATCCCCCCATAAAGAAGCAGGCATTGGTATAGGGAAGGTGTAAACTGTAGGCGCCGGAGGGGGCAGAAAACCTTAACGCACCACAATGGGGCACACTCAAGCCGAGAGCAACCAGGGTGACCCGTTTTGGTGCGGGAGGTTTTTGAAAAGTGCTCATTTGTTGCACCAAAACCAGGATACGCCTTCAACGGAAGTACACACTTCAGGGAAAGACAGTGTTTTGGCACACGGATTGCTATTAGAGAAACCGAGTAGAGTTGCAAGACGTGCATAAGCACAGAACCGGGCTGGTCAACTGCTCGCCATTGACCAAATCTGCCGAAGGACGCACACCCAGCACCCACTGAGAGCGGACACAATGGTGGCAGGCCCGACAGAATTGAGAAACATCAAGCCTGAGGAATGACAAGAATGTCTAACAAGACTCTTTCCCTGATCAAGGAACACGACGCCAAGTGGGTTGACCTGCGCTTCACCGACACCCGCGGCAAAGAGCAGCACGTTTCCCTGCCTATCGGCGAAATCGACAGCGAGTTCTTTGAAATCGGCAAAATGTTCGATGGCTCCTCCATCGCTGGCTGGAAAGGTATCAACGAATCCGACATGATCCTGATGCCGGACGACAGCACCGCCATTCTCGACCCGTTCACCGAAGCAACCACCGTTAACCTGCGCTGCGACATCATCGAGCCTGCCACCATGCAGGGCTACGAGCGTGACCCACGTTCTGTTGCCAAGCGCGCTGAAGAATACCTGAAGTCCACCGGTATCGGTGATACTGCCTTCTTTGGCCCAGAGCCAGAGTTCTTCGTATTTGACGACGTGAAGTGGAAGGTTGACATCTCCGGCGCGTCCTACGAAGTGAACTCCGAAGAAGCGGCCTGGGCTTCCAACGAAATGTTTGAAGGCGGCAACATCGGTCACCGTCCTGGCGTTAAAGGCGGTTACTTCCCGGTTCCTCCAGTCGATTCCCTGCACGATCTGCGTGCCGCCATGTGTGCCGCTACCGAAGCCATGGGCGTTCCTGTAGAAGTGCATCACCACGAAGTAGGCACAGCCGGTCAGTGTGAAATCGGTACCCGTTTCAACACTCTGGTACGCAAGGCTGACGAAACCCAGATCCTGAAGTATGCCGTGCACAACGTTGCTCACGCCTACGGCAAGACTGCCACCTTTATGCCTAAGCCACTGGTTGGTGATAACGGCAGCGGCATGCACGTTCACATGTCCATCAGCAAGGACGGCAACAACCTGTTCGCAGGCGACGGCTATGCCGGTCTGAGCGAAACCGCTCTGTACTACATCGGTGGTGTGATCAAACACGCTAAAGCGATCAACGCTTTCACCAACGCTTCCACCAACGCCTACAAGCGTCTGGTTCCAGGTTTTGAAGCTCCTGTTATGCTGGCTTACTCCGCCCGTAACCGTTCCGCTTCCATCCGTATTCCTTACGTGAACAGCCCTAAGGCCCGTCGTATCGAAGTACGTTTCCCTGACCCGACTGCCAACCCATACCTGGCTTTCGCAGCCCTGATGATGGCTGGTCTGGACGGCATCAAGAACCAGATTCACCCTGGCGATGCGGCTGACAAGGATCTGTACGATCTGCCACCGGAAGAAGCTTCTGAGATCCCAACTGTTGCAGCCAGCTTTGAAGAAGCTCTGTCTGCACTGGACGCAGACCGTGCCTTCCTGACCGAAGGTGGCGTATTCACCGACGACATGATCGACGGCTACCTCGAGCTGAAGCGCGAAGAGTGCATCAAAGTAAGCCAGACCACTCACCCTGTTGAGTTTGATCTGTATTACTCTTGCTAAGAGATGGTTCTGCTAAACGCGGGTCTTGCTAAGAGATGTCTGGCTCCCACGCTGAGCGTGGGAGCCAACGACTGCTTTAGCAAACACTGATATCCATCCCGGAAGGCTGCCAACAGGCAGCCTTCTTTTTTTGCCTCCAGAAAATGATATTCAGATATTCAGCAAGCGCTTGATATCCGCACGGGAAGGGATAACACCAGAAGGCAGCTTGTGTGTTTCCAGCAGATGCAGCAGCCGCTCAGCTCTTGGTCGATCAAAGTCGGCCGGCAGGCGGCAATCCGTCCAATAACCGGACATACCTGCCATCACACACAGGTAAGAAGCCACATGTTCATAAACCCGGGTTGTGGGATGAATACTGTCCCAGAAAAAATACTGTTCCGGGTGATCACAGACTTTAAATGGCTCGCCCAGATAGCTGGATTCCAGCAGCCCCCCTTGAATGGAAGGACCGCCGTCTCCACTCGGACAACCATTCACATTCACATTGGTGCAGGCTTTGCTCTTTTCGGTAAAGCCAAAACTGTCCGCATTATCGAAGAACAACCGGAACGCTGAATAGCCGTCAGCAAAGATCAGCTGGATATCCGGATTCTCCTGCTGCAGCCTGATTCTTTCGTTGTTCGCCATACGATTGTGTCGTTCAATCTGAACCTTGAACGGGTAAGTGTTTGCGCCAATAAAACAGGGTGTAATAGTGATGTCAGGCAACGTGCCCCAGGCAATATGTTTGGCGCCATGGTCAATCAACTGCTCAAGAATATCGACCTGCGCAGACACAACGGCTTCCGGTTGCCAGTAGCCATTCTGGTAATCATTGGAGCCGGAGAACAACACATACATGGTGTCCGGCTCAAGCACAGGATGCTCATCCAAATACCAGCGCACTACTTCCTGAGCGCTGGGGATAAACCATTTGCTGAACCCTTTGCTGAGATGTTCCAGCACGCCCGACACATCCCATGCCTCGTCATCCTGCAACTGATACAGGGACGACAGAAAATTCTTCCCGGACAGCGACCAGCTACCACCAAAGGCCAGATTCACAAACTGACCACCGTCTTCCGGATCCAGTCCCAGCATGGGAGCCACCAGCTCACTGGACACCGGACCATTACTGAACCGTCCCTGGTAATAATGTTTGGGCGGAATCTCACCCACAAACAACTTTAGCGGCAACCGGTTCCAACCGAAATGAAAGAGATGGTCAAAGAAGTCCGGGCGGGGAACGCCGCCTTGGAAATAACGGGTCAGGGTTCGCGTGTTTCCGGTATCCGCCAGACTGTCGCCAAAAATAACCAGCTTCTTCAACCGTATGGGCGCTTCGGCTTCTGCAGACTCCTGCCCGGCCTTTAACACAGGGTTGAATAAAAGCGTCAGGGCAAAGACAAATGAAATTAATTGCCATGGAGCTGTCATCATTGGCACGCCTCATCCGCAAGCATTATCATGGGGAGAAAGAGAATAGGAAAAACAGGGATACCATGACGGCAATTCTTCGCCAGCTCGCAATGATCGCGCTATTTATGTCTGTTATCTCCGTTCCGGTTCAGGCCGAGATTTACCGAACGGTTGATGCGGAAGGTAATGTTATCTTTACCGACCAGAAGCCGAAGAGCGGCCCTTCTGAAACGGTTGAGGTCGGCCCTGTTTTAACTGTGCCTTCGACCAAGGTTAAGCCCCTGCCGCCCAAACCGAAACAAGAGCAGCAGGCAAACCGCTACAAATCTTTGAACATCGTCTCACCTGAAAATGAACAGTCTTTCCAGAACCCTGAAAGAATCACCATCACCGCCCAGGCTCGGCCTTCAGCCCGGTCAGGGGATCGTTTTCGCCTGATATGGGATGGTTCCTCACTTCTGGAAAGTGATTCGCCAAACTTTACCGTGGAAATGCCTGATCGCGGCGCCCATTCGATCCAGATCGAGATTATGGATAAGAACGGCAAAACACTTATCAGCAGCCAGCCGCGCACTATCTATGTGCACCGTGCCAGTGTGTTCAACAACCCGCAACACAAGCCGGATGACGATATGGATGATGTCGGTGGACCAGCCGTTGCTCTCCTTAATGCTGTGACTTCCCTGTTAGTCGATAAGGCCACTGATAACTAATCAAGCTTCTTCCCATGGCAGTGCCCACAGCACTGTCATGGAACACTCTCCCCTCATACAAACCTGTGGCGCACCAATATGGTGCAATATACAATAACCTCTAAAATGTCCCTTTGCAGCTCTGCCCGCTCTTCTGGCTGGCAGCCGCACATCAAGCCCCGAATACACAGGTTTTCTGGATTGGAAACCTGCAAAAACAAAGCTGGTTTACTTCTTGCAATAACAACAGGAAGAATCACAACAGCAACAATGAAGACTATCAGGCAGAACGATTCCATGATTACGGGTACCCGGCTTACCAATACTCTGCAGCACCAGCCTGGCGATGACCTTCCGGCTTCAATGCAGAAAAGCCTGCTGGATAACCTGACCACCGCTGTACTGGTTTTTGATAGTGAGCTGAACCTTCGTTATATGAATGCTGCGGCTGAAGATGTACTCGAAGTCAGCGACCGTCGTGTGCACGGTATCAACATCCGTGAACTGTTTATTGAAGATCAATCCTCCCTGAGCAGCATGGAAAAAGCCTTGTATAACGAAGAAGGCTACAACAAGCGGGAAGCCAAACTGCAACTGCTGACCGGGCAAAGTCTGACTGCTGATTACGCCATCACTCCACTGCAGGATGCTGGAGAGGCGAACCTGTTGATGGAGCTGCAACCCCGCGATCGCCTGCTTCGTATTCGCCGGGAAGAAACCCTCAAGGCTAAACAGGAAACTGCCCGTATCCTTGTTCGCGGCTTGGCCCATGAAATTAAAAACCCGCTGGGCGGCGTACGCGGTGCAGCACAGCTACTGGAACGGGAACTGCCTAATGCCGAGCTGAAAGAGTACACCAGCGTCATTATTGAAGAAGCCGACCGGCTGCGGAATCTGGTTGACCGGATGCTTGGGCCGATCAAACCGCCCCGCTTTGATGAAACCAATATCCACGAAGTGCTGGAACGGGTCTGCAGCCTGATCAATGCCGAGACCGGCCACTCGCTGCGTATCATCCGCGATTACGACCCCAGCATTCCGGAAATGAGTATTGATGCGGAACAGATGATTCAGGCCACCCTGAATATTGTTCGCAATGCCATGCAGGCCATCACCCAGAGCATGCCCCAAAGCGATGGCTGCATCACCCTGCGCACCCGCATTCTCAGACAGTTCACCATCAGCAATGTCCGCCACCGGATTATCTGCCGGGTCGACATCGAAGATAACGGCCCGGGTATTCCCAAAGATATGCTGGAGAATATTTTTTACCCGATGATCAGTGGCCGCGCCGATGGCACCGGCCTGGGACTCTCCATCGCCCAATCCATCCTGAGCCAGCACGACGGCATTATTAATTGTGAGTCGGAGCCCGGACAAACCCGTTTTAGCCTTTTTATTCCCTTTGTCAGTCACAAGACTGAACAACAGACTCACGCAGGAGCCGGGAGAACGCCATGAGCATAGATTCAGCCATCAACAAGGAAGTGAACGGACACGTCTGGATCATTGATGATGATCGTTCTATCCGCTGGGTTCTGGAACGGGCTTTGTCTCAGGCCGGTATCAAGGTTTCCAGTTTTGAAAGTGCCGATACTGCGCTGAACAAGATTGCCAGCCAGCGGCCGGATGCCATTATCAGTGATGTGCGCATGCCTGGTACCGACGGTCTGGCCATGCTGAAAACATTGCAGACCGATTACCCGGAACTGCCGGTGATTATCATGACCGCCCACTCGGATTTGGACAGTGCTGTTGCTTCCTATCAGGGCGGTGCGTTCGAGTACCTGCCCAAGCCTTTCGATCTGGATGAAGCGGTTAATCTGGTTAAGCGTGCGCTTAGTCATGCGCAGGAACTGGCACAGGAGAAACAGGCTCAGCAACTGGAACAGCACGCCGAACCAACGCCGGAAATTATTGGCGAAGCTCCGGCTATGCAGGAAGTCTTCCGTGCCATTGGACGACTGTCACAATCTAATATCACTGTGCTGATTAACGGCGAATCCGGAACCGGTAAAGAGCTGGTTGCCCATGCCCTGCATCGTCACAGCCCACGAGCGGCAGCACCCTTTATTCCTTTGAATATGGCAGCTATCCCCAAGGACCTGATCGAATCCGAACTGTTCGGGCATGAGAAAGGCGCCTTTACCGGTGCCAATGCCACCCGCCGGGGCCGTTTTGAACAGGCCGACGGCGGTACCCTGTTTCTCGATGAAATTGGGGATATGCCGGCAGATACCCAGACCCGTCTGCTCAGGGTTCTGGCCGATGGCGAATTTTATCGTGTTGGCGGCCATACGCCGGTATCGGTCAATGTTCGTATTATTGCTGCGACCCACCAGGATCTCGAAAACCTGGTTCTGGAAGGCAAGTTCCGGGAAGACCTGTTCCACCGACTCAATGTTATCCGTGTGCATCTGCCACGACTGGCAGACCGCCGGGAAGACATTCCATTGCTGGCCCGGCACTTTCTCGACCGGGCCGCTAAAGAGCTGGATGTGGAACCCAAGATTCTACATGCCGACACCGTCGAGTTTATGTCCTGCCTGGACTGGCCCGGCAATGTACGACAGCTTGAAAATACCTGCCGCTGGCTGACGGTTATGGCATCCGGCCGGGAAGTGCTGGTCGCCGATATGCCGCCTGAGCTGATGCAGCAACAGGCTATACCGACAGCCGGAGATAACTGGGAACAGGCTCTGCGCAACTGGGCGGATCAACAGCTGACCCGTGGCGAAACCGAGCTACTAAACCATGCGGTTCCTGCTTTTGAACGCATCATGATCGAAACCGCACTCAAACATACCTTCGGCAGACGCCGGGATGCTGCTGCCTTGCTGGGCTGGGGGCGAAATACCCTGACTCGCAAGATCAAGGAGCTGGGTATGAATGATAACAAGGCTGACGAAGAAGAATCCCTGGAAGAAGCGGTTTAGAGTCGCTTAACGTCTACACTCCTTTCTGCTTTCAACAGGCAGGGGGAGTGAGCTTTGCAAAGTCTGAGAATAACAACGTCCTTTCTTTTTCTGCTTCTGGCCACTCCAATAATGGCCAGCATGAATGTCTCCCCCATCGTTATCTACTTTCGCTCCGATCAACCACCCAGACAGGATGTCACGGTCAGCAATCCGGATGCAGAAGTGCTCTATCTGGAAACTGAAATCTATCGGGTCGAGAATCCGGGTACAGAACAGGAAGAAAATGTTCGTATCACCACCCCTGCTGAGATGAAGCTGCTGGCTACGCCGAACAAGGCGGTAATTCCCTCGGGCAATCTGAAATCGATTCGCCTTCTAAGTCTGGAAACACCCTCAGTGGAAAAGGTTTACCGGGTTACCTTCAGGCCGGTTATCGGAGATATCAAAGCCAACCGCACCGCCGTAAAAATTTTGATCGCCTATCAGGCTCTGGTGTTTGTGCAACCAGAAAAGCCTTTCTGGCAGGTCAGTGCCTCTATCCAAAACCGGCAACTGCAACTCACCAACACTGGCAATATTAATGTCATTATACGCAAGCCACGATATTGCCCAGGCACCAACGATAATGACTGTATTGATCTGGAGAAAGGACGACGAATTTACAGCGGCCAGAGTTGGTCAACTCCGCTGCCAGCAGATATCCCCGTCGACAAAGGCACTATCAAATATGGTGTTTATGAAGGGAATCAGGAAACCACCAAAACCCTGAAGTTAGGCTAGAAAAATTAATTCACACTCACGGTAATAGTCAGCGTATCGCTATAGGTATCCACAGGAACCTTATAAACATCCTGACCGTAAATTTCGACCCGTAATATCGCATTGTTTTGCCCATTACAGTCCAGAGAGCGGCTTCCCTGAAACCATCTAGGCATCATGCCTGCCGCATTCAGCAACTGCCAATTACTACCTGGTGTCTGATAGCTGACTCGATAATGAAGCTGCCGCCCTGCAGCACTCTTTAGCTCGAAGCTGCCTCCTGGATTATTCGCACCATTAAAAGAAATACGATACCAGCCCCCCAGACTATCAAACACACAGAAAGTCGTTTGCTTCCAGATCCAGCTGCCTGACCACTCGGCATAAAACAGGTTTACATCTTCCAGATTGCTGATTTTTACAGTGCTTGGAATATTAATAAGAATGGATACCAATCGCTTATCAATATGAGTTGTGTTTTCAGTATCCTCACCAACCAGCATAAACGTGAATTGGTGACTGCCCTGCTGCAAACCTCCAAGAACATCACGATCAAACGTCAGTGTTAATGTTCCAGTCACCTGGCCATTTGTGTGTGTCGTCAACGCAGCGGTACTCCACTCCCCCGGGTTAAACGATGCACTTTGACCGCCCTGACTCCACTTTACCGGCCCATTAAGATACTTATTTAATACAGGTTGAGGTCCCAGGACCGGTGTTCCGTACTGATAATCGTCAAAAATAGCCAGTCGATATTCCTGTCCTATACACCCACTGGAGCACCAGCTACTGAAACCGACCGTTATCGCCACCTGTAGACTGTTATTGTTTTCAGGATTCCAGTTCAATTGACCGGTCGTCACATAATTAAAGTCAAAAAATGCTTGAGCCTCCGTATTAAACAGAGTGATAAATACCATCAGCCATAGTTTTATTATTATTGCTGGCTTGAACAGCGAATCCCTGCGCATTTCCAAAATGTTTTCCCGGGGAAAAGGGAGTATGTCACCGCAGGGTGATGAGCACATACATACAGCTCCAATGGTCGAATTGAGTGGCACTTCTGATCTTTTGGAGTTTTTTCAGACGTCTTACGATTATCAGGAACAGGTAGCTGTGACTCTTCAACTAATGTCCCTAATGAAACACCTTCATTTTTATTGATACTTCTCACAGCATTCAACTGGGTAGAACCAAGATTGACAATCGGTCTCAGAATCTCGTTTTTGTTTGTTTCTACCACATAATCAAGGTTCACAATCCCAACCACTTGCTTTCCCTGTTTGAAGGAAAGCTGTTCTTTATTGGCCGGAATTTCCAGCTGATAAATTCCAAAGTCATCAGTGACAACACAGTTATCCCCCCCACACACAGAGACTCCCGCCCATGGCTGCTCGCTTTTATCTAACAGCTGACCAAATACCAGTTTAACGGGATGAGCACTAAAGCTTTGCAGGACGACATTACCTGGATACAAAGTCACTTCTCGTTCATTGTCGTCATAATTAAATAAGCCTGTTCCAACCGCCTGCAGTCGTATCCGATAACTCTGAAAAGGTGCCAGAGGTATTATCGAAGCCAGACCTCCTCTTGCGCGACCTCGTACCTGATCATTGACAAGAACCTGAAACTCACTGCTTTTAGGGGCATCATTAACCTGTACAACCAACATACTGTTGGCAGCAAAGTCTCCTCCAAAGATAATGTGCCCATCTTTATAGCTAAGGTTGGTTACTGCTCCAACAGCCCATGATTTTGCTGCATATTCATTTGAACTTCTGGTGCTTTTTGAATAAGAAACACTGCCATTGATGCTGCCTTGCATCGACATATAGTTGAGTGTCCCACCTGTGCCCCACTGCTCTTTTTCTACACTTCCCCACCCATGCCCACTCAGCCGCCCGTCACCTGTTTTGATTTCATTAAATGAAATATCATAACTACCCTTCGCCGAGGTTTCCCGATCACTCCCTCCGGAGTCCTGACGAGAAACCTGAGCAATAAAAGCCTGCTGAAATCGATCATTACGTAAACGAAAGTTCAGCCCACCAAAAAGCCTGCGATCATCTGCAACAATCATAGCTTCTATTCGGCCTTCAAGTTGAAAGGATCGATCTTGAAGCAGTGTACGTGAATAGCTCACAGTGTGCTGTTCCGGTTGATGTTCCAGCTTTCCCGAAAGGCTGGTATTTCCTATCCGAAGATAGCGATACTGGAGCACACCATTCCATAATCTCGTATTAGCACTGGTAGAAAAGCTTTCCGTATTGCTGCCGAACAAAACTGGCTCGGGTTTGTGATGAATCGTGAGCTTTCGATAATTGGCATTAATAAAAAAGTTGGTGCCGGTAAGTTGCCCATCAATCCGGTATCCCTTATCTCCTCGGTTACTTAACAGAAATGACGGGGACAAGTTGAGGTACTGACTAACCCAGAGAATCCCTGTTTCTACCAATCCAGCTTGCTGTGTAGCAGCTGCAGCAAGAACACTGCCCCACCGATTCCCCAACCTCTGGGTATATCCTCCCCGCAATAACCAAAAATCGCTTAACTCCGGTTTAATACCTCGCTGACTCTCTTTGGTAACCCGCCCACCCTCAACAAACCAGAGCGGAAAACCAGAGGGTGGGAGACGAGCCTGATTAACAAAAAAACGCGTTTCTTCGCTAATCAGCTGATTACCTTCTCCCAAAATTTTTATCGTGATCTCATACGCGCCGGATGGGAAACGGGAGGTATTTAACGGGTGACTACCGGCATCAAGCATCCAGGCTTGCAGAAGCAAACCGTCCTTAAATATTTCCACCCGCCCACGGGACGGGAGAAAGACATCCAAAGGGGTTGAACGCATTTGTATCAAATCAAGATAAGTGTTTTCTGATGTTCCCAAATGCACGCCGATAATTGGTTGATCCGGGGTAAACGAGTAACCAAAACCGGCTGTACGTTGATAGCCACCGCGAAGATCAATCCCTTCATATTCCCGATCTATATAAAGACTGGAGAGATGAACCCCATACCCTTCAGCAACATCCCAGCTGGCCTCAATATCATCAGCACCTTTGGATAGATAAGTTTGTCCGTAAAGTACTGTATGACTACCTTCCGACCAGACACCGGACGATGACAAGCTGAGACGTTGTATAAAACCGGGCTCCATAGAAGTAGGTGGTGAAAGATAGCGCTGACGGTTAAGGGCACTCTGCTCAAGATATTCCGGAGCAACGAAGACCGTTGCCCGAAATCGTTGCTCATCAAAAATCACACCGGCAATAACAGGGTGAATCCAGCCACAGGACTGCTCTCCTGCCATCGCCGGCTGGCCATTCTGGCACACCTGCCCCGTATGAGAGTTAATACGACCGGTCAATGCAGCCGCAACAGCGACCGGATTTAATACATGGGGAACAGCTTTGGCGATGGCTGCCGGATCACTAAATTCTATTGCATCCGGGTAAATCGTTGCGTGTGCCGCAACCAGATAGCGACTGCCGTAATAAACATCCACCATCGTCTGCCAGGGTTCGGTCAGTAGCTCAAAGCCTTTTGGAGGTGATGCGGATGCTACAAATAACTCCGCACAGGCAATCACAGGCGCCAGAAGGCTCCATAAAACAATAAAAAACAGCGAGTGCTGGGAAAACAGCAACCTATGGTGAGTCTGGCATATCATTCCCTATGGGTATCAGCCATCCCCGCCCGCTGAAGTGGTACTTGTTCCCACTGTCAGTATAATAGTGTCGGAATAAATACCTGAAATTGCTGTTGCAAGAGAGCTGGAAATCGAAGCCGTAAGTTCCAGATTACCCGTTGTGCATTCCGTACTGAGTCCATTCCCGGATGCTCCACCATTTGTAAAGGTCGCAGATTGTCCGTAGGTTGTTATCGTTGTGCCAGCTCCAGTTGAACCGACAGCCTTAAAGTTCAGAGAATAATTGATTGGATCAGTTGTGACAGTGACACCTGATGCTGGTTTGTAGGATAAGATCAACTTACTGTTTGGAGTGGAACTCCCACTGACAACATCAACGGTCAGGTTATAACTACCATCGTGCTGATTGGAAAATACGCAAAAGGTTTGCACAACATTAGCGGGGGCGGTATTACCCGTTGGCGACACCGGAAATTCAATATTATTCAGCCCCCATATCCGCACACCATTCTCAATTTCCAGTCCTACACACACAGTCGCAGATGATGTAGACGCCAGTTGGCAACTATTACTTGAGCTGCTGACTTCAGAGCACGGCTCGGGAAAACCCGCACAGGCCGTCCCAGTAGACTGGGCATGTGACAACATACTGGAGAACAGCAGAACTCCCAGTAAAAGATAGCGGCTTTGAACAAGCATTATCATCACACCTAGAGAACCACAAAGCACAAAAGCGTAGCCGAGAAAATCCGTTTGAAAAGACCATACACATCATAACGGTGTCAGTAGCACGGTCAGAATGTCGGTATAAAACCCATTTGATAATCCACGAAAATTTTGAACATTCGTCATGGCTTTCAGCTTGATATTGCTTTGCCCTTCACAAGGCTCGCCCGGCTGCAGCACCTCGAAATTAAAGGCTACTGCATCCCCATTATTCAGAAACATCCAGTCCGAAGCTCCGATATGGGCAATCCATAACTGATAAGAACCACGTCCCCCGGTAGGCCCAATCAAACTCATACTGTGTTGGCTATTGACTGTGATCTGCCCTCGTCCTGTCGAACTGAAGGCACAAAACGAAATGATTGCCTGATAGACATTACCCTTCGGATGATACCCCAAATTCAGATGACTCAGTCCCCAGAGACGAGCCTCCTCATTAGGGTGTAGGGTAACAGCTATGCTTCCTGAGGATGTTGTTCCCTGCTGGCAGGTTGTAGACGTACAAATTGCAGTTGCCGCCAGACCAAACATCAGACCTGATAATAGAAGACAGACTTGCAGGATGCGCAAATGGAACATTCTGGGTATGCTCTTAACCGACCAATCGATCCACTGGCAGGAAGTTATAGCCTTTCATGTTTCATATCGCCCTTTATGAACCTCGCATTGCAGCCAATACCGGCAACCTGATCCGCCTCGTCGCCAATAACGGTTGCCATCTGCACCTGATAGAGCCTTTGGGTTTCGATCTGGAGGAGAAGAAGCTGCGCCGCGCCGGGCTGGATTACCATGACCTTGCCAGAGTGACCGTTCACCCCAATTACAATGCATTTGCCGAAGCCATGGCAGGGCGACGCATTCTGGCCTGTACCACCAAAGGCAGCCGTCCCCATGATCAGCTGGAGTATCAGGAAGGTGACGTTTTACTGTTTGGCTCTGAGACCAGTGGTCTGCCTGATGATCTTCGCAATAGCTTCCCGGAAGAACACCGTCTGCGGATTCCGATGATTCCTTCCAGTCGCAGTCTTAACCTTTCCAATGCAGTAGCCATTGTCAGTTATGAGGCCTGGCGACAACTGGGCTTTACTGGCGGTATTTGATTCCGCCTCTCCTACTCCGGCCCAATGGTTATCTGCATAATATCGCTGTAAGACCCGGCATCCAGCGGCTTCAGGTTCCGCATGGGAATCGCTGCCCGGAATCGGGCATTCGTTCCACCGTTGCAGGTTTGGCTTCTACTGGAGATAAAACTGCAGTTAATTTTACCAGGCTGGGAAGGTGTCACATCACAATACCCGTAAGGGCTTGTATCCCTGACACTGGGAAGATACTGAATGCTTTCACCCCGGCTGTTCATCAGTACAAACTTCCCTCCCGAATTGGAAGAATCCAGCGTCATGGAGTAGCGCGCTCCGCCAGTGCCGTAAACACAGAAATACATATCTTCCCAAAGCCAATTCCCCGGCTGAATATCATGTCGGTTCAAAACAATATTTCGGGTTTTTGAAATTTTATAAACCGGGATAATGCTCAGATCCAGATAAAGATGAACCTGATCATAGTAAAGCCGCCCGTGCCCCTGAGCGGTTATTTTGAAGCTGAGCCAACCCTGCCGCCTCCCTCCTAATCCGTATTCATCTATCAGGTCACTGGTCGCTACGGCCTGTAAGGTAAAGCTGTAAGCCGAACAGCTCTGATTATTATGTCCACGGGTTAACAATCTGGCAGACGAAGTGCTGTTCGGAACAAGCTCAATCTGTTTATTGCCAACAGCACTGCCCGTGCCTTTAAAAACAACATGGTCAATAAACCGCACATCATTGTGATACCCATAAACACCAGAACGCACATTGGAGAACTGCAGATCTTTCAGCACAGCCGGGTCACGGGCCAGCAGACAAAAGTCAGCCTCAAAAACCACCTCTCGCTCACCATTCCAGTATTTGTGAAACGAGCTGCCATCCAGCATATGGATACCGAAGGGAGGCTCTCGGGTCGTTGAAACCTCAGCGACTGAAGGCGTTGCTTCCAGACTGCTCTCGGCAGGACTACTTAGATCAACCCCTGACTTAAGTACACCAGCCTTGTCAGAATCATAAACACTGAAACTCAGTCCAGAGACCAACAAGAGTGCCATAGCAGCAAAACAACGCATCATATTACGACCTGAAGCAGAACAAAGGCGAACCCAGGCAGGCCACCGAATACTTAATTTACTCATGAATCACCTCCGGGTTCTGATGCTGCACACAATCGGAGGCCTTCAGGCGCAAGGTTCCCAACCGAAGAACATCCCGGGTTGATTTTCCAGTCAAAGGAATACTGCAGGTCAACCCTTCCGGAGTTTCCAGCCGTAAAGCTTTTGTATCGACAGGAATATTTATCTGAAACATGCCATTACTGGAAACGGCTGCACTGTGATCACCAGCCTCAATACGCCAGCCTGACCCGGATTTTTTATCCAGAAGCACACGCCCGAAAGCCAGCCGGACAGGTGTGGCCACCACGGTAATGGTTTCAACATTACCAGGGTAAAGAGTGACAACTTCGGTCTTCTCGTCGAATTCGTAAAGTGAGGTGCCCGCAGGGACGACTGTAATCCGGTATTCATGGTATGAGGTCAGTGGTACGACTGTCGGCTCACCAACCACGGCATAAGTCACCCGGCGCCCGTCCACCAGCACATCAAATCGATCCCCGTCACGCCCCTGAATATCAATCACCACCGCACTGTTGGCGTACTCACTCCCACCGACAGAAACAATGTTGCCGTCCGAAATCAAACTGGTGCCGTAGTTCAGGGCATAGTTGGTCACGGAATCATCCGACGTGCGAACATGGTTAACGGCGAGGCTGCCCCGCCCACGATGATCGGAATACTCGACCAGACCATTCAGACGCTTTTCATTGTTCTGACCAGCAACTGTGCCATGAACAATCAAATCACCATCCAGCTTACGACCATCTTCCCACCGTGCATCCAACGACAGGGATTCATAGGTTGTGCTGTCCCCTTCCGACTTGTTGCGGGAGGCAGATGGGCTTAACCCAAAGTCCCACTGTCCTTTCGAGTAGCGGAAATTCAAAGTCAACTGGATAACATAATCAGAACCGGATTTACTGAGCCCGATATCGGCATCAATATCCTGACCGCCGCCGCGCCACAAAACCGAACGCCAGTAAAGGTTATGAATAGTGAGAGCCTGAGCGTCTTTACGAGCACTGTAGCTGTACTTGTAGCCAACACTGCCGTTGTCTACCGGGACAATAATATAGCCGGCTATCTGCTCGAAACTTTCATTCAGCAGCTCATTACCGGAGTTAGCCTGATTCCCCGAGCCCGGTATTGGAATACCGTTGCTCCACAAACGCCGATAGTTCCCTCCCAGAGAGCGACCTGACCACTGGGAACGAAAATCAAAGCCAAGCCCCTTGTCTCCACTTCCGGATAACATGAAGAAGGGAGAAGCACTCCAGCTATTCCCGACCTTCAGAATTTCCAGTTCGACCAGCTGCTCATCATTATCCACCGCTGCACTCAGGTTCGCCGCCCAGGTTTCTCCCAAACGACGACCGACACCCCCTCGCCCCATATAGAGATGAGTCGCTCGTGGTAATGTCGTATTCGCTTCCTGATTGACGATATCGCCAGCTTCAAGAAACCAGACCCACTCATCGGGAGGAGGCATACCATACTGTTTAGCGAAGAAGCGGGTCTCGGAACGAATCAGCTGACCGGTATCATCCAGCACCCGAATGTCCAGGTTATAGGCACCATCCGGTAGGGTGGAAGTATCCACCGTGTTATTACCCGCCTCATAAAAGCCGGTATAAAGCAGACGATTATCACGACGCAGCTCAACCCGGCCTCGGGTAGGAAAGAACACATCCAGCGGCGTTGCTGAAGAGTAACGCTGATCTGTTCGGGTATTCAGAGAAGTGGCAATCCGGGCTCCCAACATACTCTGGGTATTCATAAAGCTCTGTCCGAAACCCGTATTGGATACCATACCTGCCTGCCAGGTGGTTCCCTGAAAATCCCGCTCAGCGTACAAATTGGTAAACGACAGGGCGTCGTTACTACTGTAATCCCAATTCGCCTGAATACTGTTCTCTTCCCAGGCAAACAGACTCTGGCCACTCAGGTTCCAGTCATGAATGGAGGCTACACCTTCAGAAGCAGTATTCCCGCTGGCCGCCACATAAAGGTTCTGCATAAACGAGGGGCCACTTTCTGAGGGGGGCAGGTATTTTTTTACACTTGCAGGTTTGGTCTGCAAGAATCGTGGATTGATAAACAGGTCGGCACGAAACCGGTTCTCATCAAAGATCGCACCGGCAATAGCCGGCTGAATGGTATCGCAGGGCTGGGATGCCTCAACGGAGCTTACGGAAGAACAAATAGCCCCAACATGGCTGTCGATCGCACCGGTCAGGCTTTCCGTGACCAGTGCCGGATTTTTTATATCCTCGATTTTGGCAACCAGTTCACCCGGATTTCTGAACTCGATAGTTTCTGGAGTAAATGTCACTATCTGGGAACCGAGGTAGCGTCCTCCGTAGTAAATATCGATGGAGGAACGCTGAGGGCCGCTCAAAGCCTCAAACCCAACCGGCACCTTCTCCTTAACAACAAAGCCATCCTCCGCGCCATAAGCGGCACCGCTGCTCATCAAAGCAATGGCAGCTGTATTCAACAGGGAAATAAACACCACTGCTGCGGATGACGAAGCTGAGCTCAATGTCATAGAGGCTCTATGGAGGTCTGGTCAGAAGGGGGTAAGCATGGAGCAGAATTCTCAGTCCTGCGATGTGGATTCGATCGACAGGTTGAGAGTAAACAATCGGGCTGCATCACTTCGGAAGCAACCCGATTAGCGCATCAGGTGATGTATTAGTTCGGTGTAACAACCATGGTCACGGTATCGGTATATTTACCAGCAGCAACATAAGCAGGATCTGTATTGATGGAAACCTGAATATTGCCGTTACCGCAATCCATATCAGGCGTTACTGAGGTATTGATCAGCCGAATATCCTGAGGGGCTTTGGAATCCTTGTTAAACTCAACCGATTGGCTATCGCCGTTACCTGTCGGGGTTACAGTGATTCTGTAATCAATCTTGGTACCTTTTACAGAGTTGACCAGTTCAAAGTTGGTATCCTGCAGAGTCAACTGTACAGAATCTGATACATTACTGTAGATACAGGCATTATCAGTTGCAGGCTCGCCAAGTTTGGTGATCGTGACATTATCCAAGCCCCAGATTTTGGCCTGTTCCGCCTGCTCGTAAGTGATTTTAAAGGTAGCGGAGTTATCTCCAGGCTGAGAATCTGTGGCTGCAAACGCACCGCCAGTGACACCCATGGACATAATCAGTGCCAATACTTTCAAACGCATGCTTTCATTTACTCCAAGTCTTGTAGAGCTGATTTCACAGGCAAACAAAGTGTTCACCAAATCATCAGTGACTTGTCATTTTCATGAACCAAATCCTTACGTGAAATACGCACATGACATTGCAAACTACGAGATCATCTGGTCATTTATCGAACAACACTGACTCTCATGAAAAATTATCCCGACAGGAGGTGGAGAGGTAGGTGTTTGTACCCATCATCGACTTTGGGATGATTTTTACGACTACAAAAAGATGCACTTCTTTTGATCTAAAACAAATTTAAAAAAAGCGTTTTGCAACCCGCTTCTCATTTTGAAAAGCGCGACAAACGCATACAAAAAAAGTCTTTTTATATCAGAAAGTTAGAAAATATATTCATTACCTGTCGGTGCTCAGTTTCATCTTCCAGCTCCCTGACTTCTGTTCTTCAGCACTTCCCCATACCGCCGATAGCTGCTGATAGGAACAAGAGGATTGAGTCCATGAAAAGTCTGCTGGCTGGATTACTTTTGGTCACCCTATCCCCCTTCAGCCTTGGCGCTGTTCAGGGTGCATTGGGTGCAACATCCACCGGTTCATTCTCCATCACGCTGGTTATTCCACCGAAAGTTGCTTTTACCCGAACATCTATGGAGCTGAATAGGCTTCCAAAAGACTTTTGTCTGAACGGCACCGGAATCAGTCACTACTCCACCTCAGTGATGCCCGACCGTATAACCCGTGAACTGCCGGATGTCTCCCCCGTTCTTATTAATGAAGCCGGCCAAAAGATCGCTTTGAATGATGAGCCGGTTATCGCCAACACCCGTCACTGTAACCGGCAGCTACTTATGCCAGCTGACCGTAATACTTCCAGTGACTCAGTTCAGACCCTGCTGATCGCCCCAGAGTAGTTCTCAGGTTGTGACATGCGGAAAATCCGGTTATAAAACACCGGTACTTATAAAAAGCCCCATTGTCGTCATGAAAGCATTACTACCTTCCCTCCGCCGTCTGTTCTGTGCTGCAGGGCTGGCATGCTTCTCCGCAACTGCTTTTGCCGGTGTTCAGCTTGACCGTATGATTGTCTACTTTGATGCCGATAAGCTGCCACGGCAGGATATCCTGGTCACCAATCCGGACAACGAAACCCTCTATCTGGAAACCGAAATATTCAAAGTTGAAAACCCGGGTTCAGATAAAGAGCAGCGCATCCAGATTACCGATCCGGACAAGATGCAGCTGCTGGCTACCCCAGATAAGAGCATTGTTGCTCCTGGCGGCCGCAAGACTGTCCGCCTGCTGAACCTGAATGAACCGCCAAAAGTCGAAGAGGTTTACCGTATTACCTTCCGTCCGGTTGTCGGCGAGCTGGAAGCCACCCAGACTGCGGTCAAGATCCTGATCGCTTATCAGGTGCTGGCATTTATCCGGCCGGAAAACCCGTTCTATGATGTAGCTGCCAAGGTCAATAAAGATCAAATGACTTTTACCAACAGCGGCAATATGAATGTGGTGCTGCGTAATGGCCGTTACTGCCCTAAGAGTGTTTCCAAGCTGGCCTCCCAAAGCAGTAAGAAAGAGCAGTGTACTGAGCTGACCGAAGGTAGCCGTATCTATGCCGGACAGAGCTGGAGCCTGCCTCTGACCAAAGAACAGAAAGCTCAGGGCGGGTTTATTGAATTCGGCTTGTTTGATGGTGATAAGGAAGAAGCCAAACAGTTCCCTATCTAGCCGATGATATTCTCGTTCCTACGGTTCTCCGTGGGAACGCATACCTGTCGATATCAAGTCGTTGGCGACATGAGTTACCACGCAGAGCATGGTAACCAGAGGCTAATCACTCCACCGAGACGGTGATCGTCATCTGGTCAGAATAGGTATCCTCAGTCGCCTGAGATACCCAATTCCTGTAGATAAACAATCCAAAGTCCAGTTGATTCTGCTCGCCACAGCCACTCGCACCAGAGGCATTAAGCCGAAGGCTTCTCTCGCCATTAAATCCATAACCATTAATCGTCATGTAATAGCGCACGGTATCACCCGCTCCGGAGCGGAGAAACAGCTGCTCGCCTCCCACAACATTGCGAGAGTCTGCCGTGAGTGTGTAAGTACCACGGTAGTTACTTTCCACACAGGCGGTGAAACGATCTTCGATATAACTATTAGGCGTGTTCTCAAACTGGGATTGTGAGAAATGAACATCCCTCAGCCCGCTTAGCCTGATAGCCTTTTCAAATTTGGGGTACTCCACTCTCAGACGAATATGTCGATCCGATAGATTAGCATCCCGGGAACGAATATAGAGATCAATCCAGCTGCGGGCATCGCTGTAAGAGGCAATCACGCTCTTATCAATCTCAATAATCAGATACAGAGAACAGACATCCGAAATCGTACGACACCGCCCCGTTCCCTGCAGAGAGAAATTCACAAACTGACCCGTTCGTAATGGCAGGTCATTAATATTCTGCGAGCTGTCTTTTGATGACAGCAGTACACGACTTTGCACCGGCTCCGTGCCCAACCAATAGAAATAGGCCGCCAGGTTTCTGATGTTATTGGGGTTATTAGAAGTGATGGCAATCTCTGCTCTGAGACGTACGGTTGTCTCCGTTTCTTCATAAAATCGAATCGGTTCGTCGACTGCGATCAGAGAAAAGCCGTAACTGAGCGAACTGAGACTGAGACACAAGACAGTCAAAAGAGTGTAAACAACTCCTCTCAATCTATCCCTTCTGTCAGGCTTGGCTAAAGCCACACTTCCCCCAGTCTCCATTTCTTGCTGCAGCTATTATCCACATGACCGCATAAACAAAGGGAGGGCATTCTCGTAATATTTTGTCAGCGGACATATCCAAATGCACCATCGGTCTAATCCGGAATAATGGTGACAACAACCGTATCGGTGTAGCTGCCTGGTGCGGAAGCGGAGGTATCTGCAGCCTGTACTTCCACTCTCATTAAGGCACTGGTTCCCTGGAAGCAGTCAGAGGATGGACTGGCAAAGTAAGGATGCTCACTATCGCCGGAGGCCGAGAAAATACTCCATTGGGAGTCATAATCACCCTTCAGGCTGATACGGTAGGGAATAATGGAGCCGGGAGCCCCCTCCAGATGGAAGTCATTATTAGTATTGGAGGATTGAAGGTTAACCTTGTAGGAGCCGCCACCCAGGGCAAAAACACAGAAAGGCATATCTTCGTAATACCAGCTACCGCTCAGATCCTGCTGATCCAGAATGACATCCTGCAGTTTGCTGACCTGATAAACCTTTTTCACATCAACCGAAACCTCAAAGTCTTCAGAAACGGACAGCAAACCGGAGTCTGCATGAACCGTAAAGCGTCCAGTAAACACCGCCTCATCACCAAAGGCGAGGATATCGTCTCTATCGACAGAAGCTTCAAGATTAAACTCCATCTGCCGGCAGTTAATATTGAACGCCCCAGGGTTCACATCAATGGAGCGCCCCTCCTCAATAGTCTTCTGCTCCGGATCAATAGCGTTATAGGCGGTTCGCCCTGAAATTTTCAGAGACACCGGAATCTCTTTTCTCCCCGGCCCTACCAGCATTGGCTGGCCGTCTTTGAACCGCCCTGAAAACGTCAGGGTATAAGGTTGCGCATACCTGAACGGTGATTGTGCATAAGCCAATATACAAAAGCGTCGTCCATCATTGGCGGCAGGCACTTCCGTTTCCACCACAGGTTCACCCTGCCAGACAACATCAGGCATATCATCAAGCCGTTTAAGCTTCAGCCAGTTCGTACCATCGTCAGCACAACTGGCAATATTGGACAGGCGGCAATCATTATCAGCCTGAGCCTGCCAGCTTAAACAGATCATCAATAAGGTCAGTGTACGAAGCGTTATTTTTATTATCACATCACCCTCTCGATTCCCTGTGTTACAGGAGGATGTCTACTATTCGGGAATAACCGTCACTGTCATGGTATCGCTGTAAACACCCGGCAAAGCTGTGCTGGTTGCACTATTGAGTCTGGCGGCAATAGTCAAATTTCCACAATCCCTGTTATCGATATCATCAGTGCCCTGCCAAATGGCGTCTGTATCTTTATCCTGATATTCGCTGTAAGTTTTGGATCGGCCTCCCTGACTCACATCAACGGTGTAGTTCAGACAGTTCTCAGAATCAGAACAGTTCTTGCCACTTAGCCCCAACCGGAATTCCTGCCCGGGGTTTGAAGCACTATCAAACTCAAGCCGAACCTGGCCATTGGGCCGGCTGTTATAGATACAGGCATTCATTTGATCGACTGGAGCCGTATCGGATAGAGTTAAATCCTTCAAACCAGAAATACGAGCCTGAAGCGGCATACTGATAGGTAAAGTAATCTGAACAGCATCAGCGTCTCTCGTTGTGTTTTCTATCTCTCGTCCGACAAGGTAGAAAGAAACAGATGTTGCACCATTTTCAATCTGATTGATCAATTCGCTTTTTCGTAATCTCATCGTAATGGAGCCCGTCAGATTTTCTCCATCACTTCCTTGGGTTGCTTTTCCTGACCATGCTCCTGGAAAAAACCTCCCTTGCCCACCTTGATCATCGCTGAAGTTAATCGCACCTGACATTAAAGCGGTCGTAAAATCGGCAAACCATGACTCTATGTTAGGATCAGTAATGGAATTATCAGCAAACCCCAGACTATAAGACTGCCGAGCACAGAAAATCCAAATACACCCAAAGGACTCATATTTCACTGAAAACTGGTAGTTAATGACATCCGGAGATGTGGCGGTGATCTCCAACTCATCCAGACGGATACTGCTTTGGTCAAAGTTAAACAAAGACCAGGCACTCGAACTAAACGCGGACATCAGCAAAAATAGTGTTAACCCTCTCAACATCCGAGCCCCCTACTCCGCCTTGGTTAATACCAGCTTGCCATCCAGCGCAGGCTGACAGTCGGCTTCTGATAATTTAATCGTGCCCAGACGCAAAATATCCTTTTGGGTGTCCTGTGGCAGTTCTATTCGGCAGGCCCAGCCATTATCCATCTCCAGCCGCAGCTCAGGTGTATCTGCACGCACCTCGATCTGGAACATGCCAATATCCGAAATCTGTACAGGCAAAAGCCCACCCATCAGTCGGGCGTTAAACTCGTCCTGCTCGCCCAGTGAACCATCAAACACAATACGGCCAAAGGCCAGCTGCATGGGGATGGCTTCCATATCCATACGGACGACATTGCCGGGATATAAAGTGACCCGCTCAACCTTTTCTTCAAACTGATAAATCGCCGTTCCTGCCGGCAGGACGCTAACCAGATATTCATCATAAGGCGACAGAGGAATAATGCTCGGTTGACCAACCACAGCATAGCCTCGACGCTGGCCGTTTACATTTACATGGAACCGGTCTCCGTCCCGCCCGGTAATATTAATCACCACTGCACTCTGGGCCCGCTCTTCGCCCCCGACAGAAACAATATCTCCATCGGTAATAAAGCTGGTGCCAGCATTGAGACTGTAACTGGTCGAGTGGGTATTACCGGCCCGTAGATGGGATACTGCCAGACTGCCGGAGCCCCGGTGATCGCTATAGTTCAGGTTGCCATTCAGAGTCTTCTGATCGCCTTCCAGCGCCAGACCACCATTAAAGCGCATCTCACCATCCAGCAGATCTCCATCGTTCCAACCGGCGGAGAGCTGAGTTCTTTCGGTGCGGGTGCGGTTATCAGATGATTTATCCCACTGCATGGATGGGGAAACACCGAAGTCCCAACGATCATCACTGTATTGAAGGCTTAGGGTGGCCAAAATCACTTCATTATCACCGGACTTACTCAGCCCCAGATCGAAATCCAGATCATAGTCACTGGTTCGCCACAGCTGAGCACGCCAGTTCAGACTATGGGTCTTGCTGGCCGTATTATCCCCACGCTGGTTATAGCTGTAGCGGTAGTTCAGGCTACCCAAAACAAAGGGCACACTGGCCGAGCCGGAAAACTGCTCAAAGCCATCACCAATCAGACGGTTCTCATCTCCGGGAAGCGTCGCGATATCGTTAATATCATCTTCACTCCACAACCGGCGGTAGCTGCCACTGAGCGACAGATCATATAACCGTGTTCGGCCATTTACGCCAAAACCATGGTCGCCATCCGCCGACAGCATGACCGAGGGTGAGATATCCCAGCCATTCCCGATATGAAAAAGCCCCATCTCGGTCAGGCTTTCATTATTATCTGCAGCCACCGCCAATGTACCGGACCAGTCATCTGCCAACCGATAGCCCATCCCGGCGCGAGCCAGATACTGGCCTGTTGTACGTGGTAAGGTGTTATCCGCTGTTCTATTAAGAACATCGCCCGCTTCCACAAACCATTCCCACTCACCCGGAGCCGGCATATTGCCCTGCTTGGCGAAGAAGCGGGTCTCTTCACTCACAGTATTGCCACGCTCATCAACCACCCTGATGTTCAGATCGTAAGCACCATCAGGTAGGGAAGATGTGTTCAGCTGTTGGTTGCCCGCTTCATAAAAGGCAGAGAACAGTAATCGCTCATCTCTGCGCAGCTCGACCCGGCCACGGGTTGGCAGGAAAACATCCAGAGGGATACCACCGGAATAGTCACTGTCCAGGCGGGTATTATCAGAGGTGGCGACACGAGCCCCCAGCACAGTCTGACCCGAGGTAAAGTTCAAACCAAAGCCACCACCATTCACCATACCGCCCTGCCAGGCAATACCTTTAAATTCCCTTTGGGCATAGAGTGTATCTATGGTTAGGTTGCGCTCTCTGGTGTAATCCCAGCCAGCCAGAAGACTGTTTTCACGCCAGGACAACAAACTCTGGCCGGTCAGGGTGTAATCATTATTACTGTTGCCACCTTCCGAAGCGTCATTGCCCGTGGCATTGGCAGAGAAGTTCTGCATAAAGGCCCAGCCACTTTGGGACGGTGGCAGGTATTTACGGATATCCGCCGGGCGCGCCCGCAGATAATCCCGATTAATAAACAGGTCCAGACGAAAACGACCTTCATCAAATATCACCCCGGCTACAGCCGGATTTAAACGACCGCACCCCTGTATCTGACGGGGCAGACAAATCTCATCGGCATTACTGGGCAGTTCGCCGGTTAACAGCTCGGCCACCAACACCGGACGGGTAATATCGGGAATACGTTGCACGACACTTTCCGGGTCAGACAGCTCAATGGTCTGCGCAGTAAAGGTCGCGATCTGGGAGGCTATATAGCGGTTGCCATAATAGATATCGATCAGCGAACGCTGAGGGCGGCTTAAGGCTTCAAAACCAGCTGGCACTTCTGCTTTGGCAATAAACACCGGCTCTGCCCCGAGGGCGGGGCAGAGTGCAAGGATCATTATGATCAGAGCACTTAGCCGGAGTTTGTTGGTCATTGCCTTCTAACACAATATCTTTATTGTTTTGCGTTGGGTTGACGAGTCATTACCAAACACTCTATTCACATTAGTATCAGGGACTCATTCCGGCGCAACGGTCAAGAGTACGGAATCTGTGTAAGTTCCATTACTAGCGCCAGCTTTTTGCTTGGCACTGACTGTCATTGTAATATTTCCCGAACAAGTATTGCCTAACTCACTATCCCCACCTTTAAGAGCTATAGCTGGAATTGCGGTTGCTTTATATCCATCTGAATTATTGCCAGATTCCAGCCCCCAAGTTCCCAAATCGTTACTAGCCGCACCTTTTTCTTGGAAATTAAGAGTGTAAGTTGCCCCTTCGCTGGAGGCTGAGTCCTGCAAAGAAAAGTTATTCGTAGAATCAACAACCAAACTAAAATTTGTTTGATTTGTAAAAATACAAATATCATCTTTTGCAGTGATTGGGGAGGTACTATCAGATGAGGTCAGAGTAATATCATCAAGCCCAAACACTCTGGCTTTTGCAGAATTGCTATATGTGATTTTGAAGTCACCGTAAGATGTCGCCCCAAGCTGTTCATGGTCAGGGTTTAAATCTCCAGCATCGGCAAATACCCCACCAGAAGCCCCAACCGCAATTGCCAGCGCCAGAGCCTTATACGTCATATTTTTCATAATTATTACCTGTTCTTCTTTTGCACTTTTCTTCCGGTGTCAGCACCCACTCCGACAGCCAGAAAGTGTTTTATCTTAAGAGCCCCTTAATACAACAAATGCCGTATTTCCCTCTGACTCCCATACCTTGCTTTATGTCGTTTACTTCTTGTATGTAAGGTTTTGCAAGGTTTATGCCTACTAAAACTATCACACTACAAAACTCTAAACGACAACTGATTCACAGTTTTAAAAATCTAAAAACCACCTGCCATTGACTTTTCTTGTAGCCGAATGGTGACAACCTTTGACACTCAGCGTCACACCAACTGTTACCATTTCTGAGCTTGCCGGAATCCTGGGCTATGCTGAGAGTTAACAATTTCTGATCAACTCTTGATGAAGACAAAAGCAATATGGGCATCGGACGCTTAAATTTTCTTTTTCTCGTGCCAAGTTTTCTGATTCTGCTGTCCTGGCAGGCGTGGGCAGGTATAGAAGTCGATCAATCCATTATCGAGTTCGAGCCGGATGGGGAGTACTACACAGATATAACCGTCTCCAACCGGGATGAGAAAAAGGCCTATGTCTCTGTCTCGGTCTTTGAGATCAGTAACCCTGGGCAGCCCAATGAAAAAAGAGAGCCTTTAACCGATCCAGACAAGGCCATGCTGATTGCTACCCCAACCCGTCTGGCACTGGAGCCGAACCAGTCCATTCCTGTCAGACTGTTAAATCTGGATGAAGAACAGAAGGAAGAGCGTATCTATCGGGTTCTGGTGGAGCCGGCCAGCAAGCGC
Organism: Parendozoicomonas haliclonae; assembly: GCF_900174585.1. Classification (GTDB taxonomy): domain Bacteria; phylum Pseudomonadota; class Gammaproteobacteria; order Pseudomonadales; family Endozoicomonadaceae; genus Sansalvadorimonas; species Sansalvadorimonas haliclonae. The sequence continues at coordinate 456,566 of NZ_FWPT01000002.1, forward strand.
ATGCAAAACGAGGCTTCCGGCGTACGGTTATTGGTGGGTTATGAAATGCTGGTCATCATCCGCCCACAGAATCCACAGGTGAAAGTTCTGGCCAGCCGCTCAGGCAAAACCATGACCTTTTATAATGCCGGGAATACCAATGTCTTTATGGAAGGTGGTAAAAACTGTAACCCGGCCAAACCCTCAGAGTGCCAGGAGGTCAGCAGTCAACGCCTCTACCCTAAAGCCCGCTGGAGCACAGAGCTGCCATTTGCCGCTCCGGTCGAGTTCAGCATGAATGCCGGAGAGGAAAACACCAGCAAGCAGCGCTTTGACGGCAACGATAAGCTGCCTTAATAATCCCTTTTGCAGTGATCCCCCTGAAAGCTAAATCTACGTAGTTACAAAACCTTCATATTCGCTGAGAATGCCGGCGTACTTCTGCCTTACATCGACTCTGCCAATGCTCTTCAGGCTCCGCCTGATCTGACGTTTGCCGCTACTGCAAGACACCACCCATGCAGACTTATCTTAAAACGCTTTTGACACTGCTGATCAGTGCGTCCTTTGCCTGCACGGCGACTGCAAAGATTACCGATAACGCCGCCATGGATATCTCCTTTGTTCAGGAATCCACTGCCGCTATCTGGGGCTTGCACGATCTGACCATCACCCGCAGTGAACCGACAAATCAGATGGATATCTGTATTGCCTCCAGCAATCCCTACTTTGATGTGTCTCTTTCATCATCCAATGACTTTTTCCTGATGCCGGCCAGTCCAACAGCCTCCGGTCGGGTGATGTATACCGCCTCCGTGATTCAGAAATCCGGCGGCTACAAAGGTGACTGGGCGAATAAAGATTACGGCTATCATGCCTATGACAGCGGACAGTTTAAGGCTTTTGCCGATGTCGATGCCTGGCACTTCACCCCGGCAGAAGTGAATGGCAAGAAGTGTTCCGCTGATATGAGCAACTTCCGGATAGCCGTGGGCACCAATATTGGCTGGTACCCTATCGCCAGCGGCACCTACAGAGATGTGATTACAATTACCGTTGTTCCTCAATAAGAAGCAACGCCTTAACCGTTTATTGGTACACCATTTATCTGCAAACTATTTATTTGCAGATCCCTTATTTGCAAATCAAGGTCCCCAGCATCAGTACGCCTCGACGCTTTCGAGGCTGTTCTGGTCTGGGAACAGTGCAGGTCTGACCATTCGCTCTTTTAATCTCTAACTGTTTCACTGCCAGCTTGAGCCGAGCCTGAAAGACGCCATGGCTGTCGGTGATGGCCTGATCGTGGCTGTTTTCGATCACAGCATCGGCAAGAGCTTCTCCCTGTTTGTCCACCAGGCGTCCCAATACCGGCTCCAGAGCCGTAATCGTGAAGCCAAGTTTGGCGACATTACCCGGGTAAAGGGTTACCTCTTTTTCCCGCTCATCAAAATCCGCAAAACTATCGCCTGCCGGTTTAATGCCAATACGGTAGCTTCGATAAGGTGCCAGAATAACCGGTACAGTCTCACCCGCCTGACCTTGGGCCACACTCCGTCCATTAACAAGAATGGAGAAGGTACCAGACGAAGCCTCTGTTGCTCCCAGTTCGACCAGAATCGCACTGACACTTAACTGCCGTCCTCCCAAAGCCCACTCATCGGGATTGGCCAGTACACTGGTACTGAGATTGGCAACATAGGTGGTCACATTCTCACTATTGTCAGGCATGCTGCGGTTAACCGCAGCCCGACCCGCAGCCCAACGGCTGGCAAAACTGACATCCGCGCCAAGAGAAGCCTGCTCACGCTCTTTTTCTACAAAGCCTCCCGCAGAAAGATCCTGACCAGCCCACTGCAGATCCTGCCAGCGCGCACCGGCACGGGTCGCCAGCTCTATTTCACTCTGATTACCCTGCCGGTTTTCCTGACGATTCTGTTGCAGCGTCCATTCCCGGTTGCTGCTGCGACGGGTTAACGTGAGATTGACCAGAACCTGACTGGAACGTTCGCCATTACCAAAACTGCGGGAGGTTTCCAGGCCAAAGCGCAAGTCCAGCCAGGCATCTCGTATCAGCGACCAATCCATACGAAAATGGTCTGTTATCCGACTATTGGCGGCATTCTCATCCTTTTGCCAGTCTCGCCCAAGATCTACGGTCACTTGCCCCAGAACTGTCGCTGCGCTGACCTGACCATTGCGAAACCCGGTGCCGAGTATCTGCCCGTCAGTGCTATCTTCGCCTTGTGCAGAAAGCTCCCGATACAGTCCCTGCCATTGCACTGAGTGTTCAAACCACTCACTGCTGCCAAGCACATTGCCAAAAACACCCGATCGGTTATGTCGCGCCAGCATAACGCCAGCTGACCATTCAAACTCATCCCGGAGCTGAAGCACTTCAACCTCACCCAGAGCATCACTGTTCTCTACCGTGGCTGACACAGTTAAACCGGTAATATCATCAAGCAACCGACTGTAGCCACCACGAACGATCCAGCCTTTGCCGGTTCTCGGCCACCACTTCCCGGCAACATTATCCATAGGCCGCCCGACTTCCAGAAAATAGAGAGGGTCATCACTGCCCGGCAGGTTGTTACTTTTTACAAACAGCTGCTTCTTCTCTTCGAGCAGGCGAGCACCGTCGTAAATTTTAATGGTGAGGTTGTAGGCGCCCTGCGGAAAACCTCGGGTATCCAGCTGCTGTCGTCCGGCACTCAGAATACGGGCATCAATCAGTTTGTTGTCTTTGTAAATTTCTACCCGCCCCCGTGTTGGCAGATACACGGTAATCGGCGTGGTATTCAGGGCAAATTCGTTATTCATGGAATCCTGAGAATGGGCAATCCGAATACCTAAAAGCTGTGGGTCCGCAGAGAAGCTAAGACCAAAGCTGCTGCCATTAAATAAACCACCCACCAGTTCCTGCCCCTCCCAGTCACGCTCCACGAACAGGGACGTCACATTAAAGTGCTCGGATTTGTCATAACTCCAGTCTGAGAACAGATGACTTTCCCCCAGCGCCGCTACAGAACGTCCATACCAGGAGTAATGATCAGAAGAGTCTTTGGCCCGGGCACCGGAGAGGCTAAGGCTAAGCCCTTGAATCACAGAAACCCGATCGCTGGTCGGTTCACTGAGAAACCGTGCCTGCTCAAACGCTTTGAGCTTCAGCTGGGAAGGTGAAACAAACAGTGAGGCCCGGAAGTGCGTTGCATCGAAAATGGTGCCAATGGTCGAGGGTTCAAGAAAACCACAATCGAGACGTTCCAGCTTCTGCTTTTCGCTATGACAGATTTTCTCTTTATTGGCTGGCAACTGCTGGCTCAGAGCTTCAATAATGGCAGGCTCATCCACCAGCCCCGGAATCATCTTTGCAACCCGGGCAGGCTGTCGGAAGCGAATCCATTGAGAAGTAAACTCGGCAAGAGCCTGCCCACGCTGTCGCCCCCCATACCAGATATTGACCTGAGTGGTGCGTGGCGCATCGATATCCTCAAAGCCTTCCGGAATGTCATCATCTCCAGACGCAAGTGCACACACTACCAGCAGCAACGCGCTGATCAGCCAACTAAACACCTGAGGGTAATTATTGATTCGGCCTGACGTATCCATACGTGTTACTTGGTCTTATATTATTTTTATCGAGCCTGCACTGTGATTCTCAAACTGTCCTGATAGTGCCCACTCATGGCTTTTTGCGCCTCTTCTGCCGGCACAGTAATTTGCAGAGAAGCATTACTGCCTCCCCGGCAATCCCGGAATGATGAACCTGAATACAATCGGCTGGCCTGCCCTGGCTGCAGCGATTCTCCAATCTGACCACCTGACCGCCAGTGCACGTTATAGGGCAGCGTCTCATTATTTCCCCGGCTGCGTTTTAGAGCAAAAGAGCTGCCTTCCCCCTCGCCCTGCAGCCGTACCACATACTGCCCACCACCATTACGAAACAGGCAAAGGTCAGCCACGGCTACCGGAGATTGCTGGCCATCAAAACGAGGCAGGGTTAATTCGGAGTGGCTCAGGGAAGCTGCCACCTGATGAGCCACCCGCAACGTCACGGGAATCTCCGTCAGTACCGGGTCTAACCCCTGCACGTTCAGCTTCAGCTTGAGATTCTGTCGATAGGTTCCGCCGGGTATCAGCTCAAAAGATTTCGTCGGCAGCACACGAATCAGAAAGGCTCCCGTTTCGTTGCGGCAATGGCTGGTCAGGGCACTGCCTTCGGCCACAAGACTCTCCGGTCGCACCTCAGAGATCGGGCCACCGGTCTGTTGCTGCACCTGGAACTCAAAAGGCACATCGGTACTGCCGTGGCCGGAAGGTTTAAGCACCATTCCGCCATCAGGCATCTGCAGCTTTACACTCCACTCTCTCTCCAACTGCTCTGCCTGCTCCAGCCAGACACAGTAACGCTCAAAAACCGGGTTATCATTTTCAGCAGAAGAGAGATTGAGGGTAATGTGCTCTTCCCCGGATAACCGGATACGCGTTTCTGCCGCTGCGGTATAGGCAACGAAGAAAGACATGAACATCAAAATGAAGGTACGCAATCCTTTGCGCATAAGAACTTACAGTCCGATAAATGGAAACCTGACTGTAAGTGTAGGAGGACTGCTTGAATGCGCAGATCAGTGCGCGAAGAAAATCACCGACAGCAGAGTTTCATACTGACCACCCTTCGCTGTGGCCGTTTTCATATTGGTTGAAAACTCCAGCGAGGTGGTAGCGCTGCCCGCCGCGCACACATAACTGGGGTCTTTGGTGCTGATGGTGTAATCCTTGTCAGGCTTGACGTGTTTGGCCTTTTCCTTGCTGATTTCATCAACCATCTTCACGGTCAGTTCAAGCTTGGAGCCATCCTTATGTTTCAGGGCAAAGTGATTGGCATTGCCCTCAGCCTTAACCCGTAAGCCTGCCGTACCGGCATAGTTGGATTTCACGCAATAGCCTTTCACCTCACGGGCCTCACCATCGGCACTGTGGGCTTTCAGGATGACATCGCCCTGATCGACCTCCACAACAGAGATCTTTCTCTGCAGATCAAGAATGACCCGGACATTTTTATTAACAGAAAGCTCACCTTTATCTTCTGGGCCGAACTCAGTATATCCAGCCATAACCAGCGCACCTACGCTCAGCCCTGCCGTCAGTAGCACGACCAGCAGCCAGTTAAGAAGCTTGAAAGGGGAAGATACTCTGGAACTCATGTGAACAGCTCTCCAAGTTAGAACAGCCAGAGCCATGCAGGGCAAAGCACCAGACCTGAGATTTCTGTCCCTTGGATGCCCTTAGGGCGGTATTGTTCCCTGACGGTCAACAAAAATAACGCAGCTGTTACGACCGGTTAAACAAGATAGCAGTAGTTTCTTGAAGGCATAAAAAAACCGCCCGAAAAGGCGGTTCTTTGTTAACGCAGGGTAAGCGAAGGTAATGCTTACTGCTGAGTCTGCTGCTCAGCGGCACGCTGCAGAGCCTGAGCGTACAGGGCGTCGAAGTTAACCGGCGCCAGCATCAGGGCAGGGAAGCTGCCACGGGTTACCAGGCTGTCGATTGCTTCACGAGCGTAAGGGAACAGCAGGTTCGGGCAGAAAGCGCCCAGAGTGCGGTGCAGGTCTTCGGCTGGCAGGTTGCGAGCCAGGAAGATACCGGCCTGCTGAACTTCAGCAACGAAGGCAGTCTCTTCGCCGTGCATTACGGTCGCAGTCAGAGACAGAACCACTTCAAACATACCGTCTTCTTCCAGAGCGGTGTTAGTGGTGTTCAGGTCCAGCTTAACTTCAGGCTGCCACTGAGTCTTGAAGATCGCTGGCGCCTTTGGAGATTCAAAAGAGATATCCTTAACGTAGATACGCTGCAGTGCAAACTGTGGCTGTTGTTCCTGGGTTTGAGCTTCAGACATACTCGATTCCTTAACTAATTATTTTTTGCAGGTTACCCCTGCCGGATTTTGGAGGCTCAGAGCTGCAAGGCTCAGTGCTGTCCGGAAAGCAGCGCATCCAGCTTACCCTGGCTTTCCAGGGCATACAGGTCGTCGCAACCGCCAACGTGGGTCTTACCGATCCAGATCTGGGGTACAGAGGTTTTGCCGGCCTTTTCGGCCATCACCTTGCGTACATCAGGCTTGCCATCGACAGAAATGACCTTGGCCGGTACTTTCTTCTTGGCAAGGAGAGCGAGAGCCCGCTGACAGAAAGGGCAGTAGCTGGAGCTATAGACTACGACGTCCTGCATAACTGAATCCGTTTACTTGTTTTAATACAAATCAGCTTTTCACCAGAGGGAGGTTCTCTCCCTGCCAGGTGCTGATACCGCCACTCAACCGCACAACATTCTCAAAACCGGCATCTTTCAGTTGCTTACCGGCGGTGCCAGAGTGCTGGCCCATGGCATCCACAAGGATAATGGGGGCAGTCTTGTGCTTTTCCAACTCCCCAATGCGGCTTTGCAGACTCGCCAGTGGAATATTCAGGGAACCGGTAATGCTGCCTCGGCTGAAATCCTTCTTCTCACGCAGGTCAACTACCACGCCGTCTTCCTGGTTCATCAGACGTGTCAGCTCCTGGGTCGTTACACTCTGACCGCCTTTACGCATCTCGGTAAAGATCAGAGCCCCCAGAAGAACAGCGAAAGCGCCGGTCAGCAGCGGGTTGTTAACAATAAACTCTAAAAACTGTTCCATGTGGTTGTTCCGTATCAAACGTCAGGTCAGGCAACCGAACTGAAAATAAACTGCACGCAAGTATACAGACTGAAAAAACTATTTCATCCACCACCGTCAACAGCCCGCGACCATAAAATGATCTGCCTATTGCCATAGATCAAGGGTGAGCACAAAAATTAATCCGCTCTATTTCTGCTATAGCCCGCGTCGATGGTGTTAAAAACACTTACCCGCTAAAATTGCGCACTATGCTCCCTTACTCCCCTAGGAAATACCTCGACTCATGAGCAAGCGTAATACGACTGCCCTGATCATTCTTGATGGCTGGGGTCACCGTGAAGAAGCGGATTCTAACGCCATCCTCGCCGCCAAAACCCCTAACATGGATCGTATGTGGGCCAGCTACCCTCATGCTCTGATTTCCGGTTCCGGTGAAGATGTTGGTCTGCCTCACGGCCAGATGGGCAACAGTGAAGTCGGTCATATGAACCTCGGCGCCGGCCGTGTGGTTTACCAGGACCTGACCCGTATCGCCAAAGCGATTCGCGATGGCGAATTCCAGCAGAATCCTGAGCTGGTGAAATCTATTGATGCTGCCGTTGCCAATGGCAAGGCCGTACACCTGCTGGGCCTGCTCTCTCCGGGCGGTGTTCACTCCCACGAAGACCATATCAATGCCATGGTGGAAATGGCTGCAGCCCGCGGTGCCAAGGAAGTGTACGTTCACGCCTTCCTGGATGGCCGTGATATGCCTCCACGCAGCGCCCGTCCTTCTCTGGAAAAGACCGATGCTGTTCTGCACGATCTGGGTGTTGGCCGCATTGCTTCCATCATTGGCCGTTACTACGCCATGGACCGCGACAAGCGCTGGGACCGTGTGGAACTGGCCTGGGACCTGCTGACCGCCGGCAAGGGTGAATATGCTGCCCAGACCGCTGCCGAAGGTCTGGATGCTGCTTATGCCCGCGATGAAAACGATGAGTTCGTTAAGCCAACTATCATCGTTCCTCATGGTGGAGAGCCTGCCTACATCCGTGACGGCGACTCCGTCATCTTTATGAACTTCCGTGCTGACCGTGCTCGCCAGCTGGCAGGCGTGATCGCCAATAAAGATTTTGATGGCTTCGCCCTTAAGCAGCGGCCTGAGCTGGCTTCTTTCGTGATGCTGACCCGCTACGCGGACGATATTCCTGCGCCTAGCGCCTTCCCTCCTGCCGAGCTGGTAAACACCCTTGGCGAATATATGGAGAAGATGCAGAAGACCCAGCTGCGTATCGCCGAAACCGAGAAGTATGCGCACGTCACCTTTTTCTTCAGTGGCGGCCGTGAAGAGCCATGGACCGGTGAGCACCGTATTCTGGTGAACTCTCCAAAGGTGGCCACTTACGATCTGCAGCCAGAGATGAGCGCACCGGAAGTGACTGACAAGCTGATCTGCGCGATCGAAAGCGGCCAGTACGATCTGATCATCTGTAACTATGCCAACGGCGATATGGTTGGCCATACCGGTGATTTCGCCGCAGCCGTTCAGGCAGCAGAGTGTGTCGACACCTGCGTTGGTCGTGTGGTTGAAGCACTGCAGGCCGCTGGCGGCCAGTGCCTGATCACGGCTGACCACGGTAACGCCGAGCAGATGATGGACAACTCAACTGGTCAGGCTCATACCGCCCACACCTGTGAGCTGGTGCCTCTGATTTATGCAGGCCCACGCGACCTCAAACTGAACGATGGTGTTCTGTCTGATATCGCACCAACCCTGCTGACCCTGATGGATCTGCCACAACCTGAAGAGATGACGGGCAAGAGCCTGATTGGCTAATCCTTCTCATCCCACACTGTCTGGCTTATTTGATGAGCCAGACAGTCTTTTTCTGTCATTCTCACAACCCTGCTTTCGTCGTATAGTTCCCATTGTGAAATAAGCCGACTGACACATGCTCCAAAAGTGTCCAAACTGTTTATTTACGCATTTATTTATGGATGCCATCACGACTAACAGGGATATCATTGCCTCATATCTGCTCCACCAACCGTGTGGATGAAGAGATACAGGGCACTATGAACGCTATGCAGCAGACATTTCTCTCCCATAAACTCCGACGAACGGTGTTATCCGTCAGCACGGTCTTTGTGCTGGCACTGTCGGCAGGTTTACCGAATGCAGCCTGGTCCCAGGACGATTCGGAACGCCTGCAGAAAGTGACTAAGGATATTGAGCAACTGCAGTCTCTGTTGAATAAAATTCGCAAAGAACGCAGTGCCATTGAAACCCGGCTGGAACAGACTGAAAAAGAGATCAGTCAGGTACAGAGCAACCTCAGGAAGACGGAATCCGACCTGAAGGAGGCCAAAGCTGAAGAAAAAAAGCAGCAAGCCAGGCGCAGGGAAATAGCGCAGGAACTGGCGAACAGGCAACAGGAAGTTGCCCGGGTACTGAAAGCTGCTTATCTCGTCGGACAAAGCCCACGTCTGAAACTGGCTCTTAACCAGCAGGATCCGGCCAAAGCCAGCCGGATGATGGCTTATTACGATCACTTCTCCGATGCACAGGCGGAAAGCCTGCGTGAGCTGAATGAAGCGGATCGTAAGATGGCGCATGTCGAACAACAGCTGGCCATTATCAGTGAGCGCATCCGCGACAAACATGAGCGCTTATCCAGCCAGGCCAAAAAGCTCAAAACCACCCAGACCACCCGAACACAGACACTGGCGCAGCTGAACAATAAAGCGTCCAGTGGCAGCACACGTCTGAACCGTCTGCAGAAAGAACAGAAAGAGCTGGAGCAGCTGCTGTCTTCTATTATTGCCATTGCCGACGTGACCGAGATCGACAAACCGTTCAGCAAATCCCGTGGTCAGCTGCGCTGGCCGCTCAAAGGAAAGGTTCTGCACAAGTATGGCGACACCCGGGACAGCACTCACCTGACCTGGAATGGTATTTTTATCAAAGCCAACTCCGGTTCTGCGGTGACTGCCCCTCATCATGGCCGTGTCGTATTTTCCAACTGGATGAAGAGCTTTGGTCAGCTGCTGATCATTGATCACGGCAGCGGTTACATGACGCTGTACGCCCATAACCAGGAACTGCTGAAAGCCGAGGGTGACTGGGTATTACCGGGTGAGCGGATTGCCCTGGCCGGTAACAGTGGCGGCCAGCCTCAGACCGGACTCTATTTTGAAGTCCGCCACAAGGGTCGCCCGGCCAACCCCATGGCCTGGCTGGGACGCGGTTAACCCTTCCGGTTATTGCCAATACTGTTGGCAAGTCTGTTGGTAGCATCCCTTTCAAAGCTCGGGATATACTGGATCAATAACAAAGATTTTCGGGAATCGTTTGCAGCAGGAGCAATACATGCCCATCCGCCTTACATTTTTACCTTCCGCGCTGGTGGCCTCTTGCTCCCTGGTAACGGCTCTTGCCTTCACATTTTCCGGTTCTGTTAATGCTTCCGAGCCCAAGGCTGAACCGGCCCAAAAGCCTGCCGTCACTCAGGAAAAAGGTCGTCTGCCACTGGATGACCTGCGCGCCTTCACCGAAGTGCTGCAACGTATCAAGAGCGATTACGTTGAACCAATTGATGACAAAACCCTTCTGGAAAATGCCATCCGCGGCATGCTCGATAATCTGGATCCGCATTCTGCCTATCTGCAGAAAGAGGATTACCAGTCCCTGGAAGAGAGTACGTCAGGCGAGTTCGGTGGTCTTGGGATTGAAGTTGGTGGTGAAGATGGCCTGATCAAGGTTATCACTCCGATTGATGGCACACCGGCACAGAAAGCCGGCGTGAAAGCGGGCGACCTGATTATCAAACTCGATGACACCCCGATTCGTGGCCTTGGCTTGAAAAAGTCTGTTGAGCTGATGCGTGGTAAGACCGGCGAACCTATCACCCTGACCATTATCCGTGAAGGTGCCAGCAAGCCGCTGGAAATCACCGTGGTGCGCGACATTATCAAGGTCGATAGCGTACGCCACAAAATGCTGGATAAAGGCCTTGGCTATATCCGTATCAGCCAGTTCCAGGTGGATACAGGCAAAGAAGTGCTGGATGCCATCAACAGCATGCGCAAGGAAGAGCAGCTGAGTGGTGTGGTGCTCGACCTGCGTAACAACCCCGGCGGCGTATTGCAGGCGGCGGTAGATGTCTCCGATCTGTTCCTGAAGGATGGCCTGATTGTTTACACCAAGGGCCGTATTCCGAACTCCAATATGAGCTACAGCGCAACTGCTGCAGATCCATCAAGTGGTATTCCGCTGGTGGTATTGATCAATGGCGGTTCTGCATCCGCATCCGAGATTGTGGCTGGCGCCCTGCAAGACCATCGTCGTGCGATCGTGATTGGCACCAAGAGCTTTGGTAAGGGCTCCGTGCAAACCGTTCAGGGCCTGCGCAGTGATGGCGAACGTGGTCTGAAACTGACGACAGCGCTCTATTACACGCCAAGCGGACGCTCCATTCAGGCCGAAGGCATTATGCCGGATATCACTGTTGCCGATGCCAATGTCACCCGCACCAAAGAATCCACTGGTGGCTATCGTGAAGCGGATCTGAAAAACCATCTGGATAAAAACGCCCAGATGACTTCGGAGTCCGGCTCGGAAGGCAGCAACAACGCAGAAGCCGATGCCGCACTGGATGCCAGTGACTATCAGCTTTATCAGGCTCTGAACATTCTCAAAAGCCTGCACCTTTCCCGACAGCCGGGGTCAGGCCAGAGCATATCCCTGCCAGCCAAGAACGGCTAATCCCCTCACGCGATAACGGACAGCTCAGCTGTCCGTTTTGTTATGTATTCCCCCGCAGAAAAACGACAGGCTGCCGTCTTATTTACGGCACGTTATGGTCTGCTATCTAATTATTAATTGGAGGGGGAGAGTTCCATGTTTCCAAAAACACTATTTTCCTCTGGGAACACCCAGTCCTACTCTCTGCTTCCTCCCTGGAGTGCTGACCTAACAGCACCTGTCACACCAGCCGTGCAAACCTTGCCCAGCACGCCGGTTCGTAAGCGCAAAGTCACCCACAGTACACAAACCGTACAAACGGCAACGCACCATACCCAAACACCGCCGGAAGACCTGCCAAGCCATCCCAAGCGCATACGTGTAAAGGATAAGAAAGTACGCTTTGCCGATGAACAGGAAACGAAGCCAGTCAGTAGTCCTGAAGTAACTGAGAGCCCAAAAGCACCGGTAAAGCCCGGATTTAAAATAGGCAAGAAGCGCACCTACACCCGCGTTAGGCTGGAGCCTTTTCAGCCCTCAACAACTCCTGTAATCACTCCACAGAGTAAGGCCATTGGCATCAACACCGGTGAATTTGAGCAACAACTGCACAAGCTTATTTGTGAAGACACCGGCACTTTCTCTTTAACGGCTTACCAGTTGAAGTGTGGTCACTCGATTGCCCAGCCCCCTTTCTCATGGACGCAACCATCCAAAGGTAAAGGCCGAAAGAAAACACCTTTAGACAGCATCTCCTGCCCTCATCAGGATTGTGGTGAAAGCAGTTCTAAGTCCCAGGCTCGTAAAGGGACACTCAACAAGCAGATCAGGGCACAGGTAAGGGAGGTGTTTAATCCTCGCCCTCAACCCGGCAGCCTCTCTTCCGGTGAAGCCGATGTACTCTTTGAGGAAGTCTGCAAACGGATTGATTCATTTCTGCGCCCACGCCAATCAGGAAGTTGCAGTACTAACCGCAGGATTGCTGAGGAGCAGATCCACAGGGCAACAAAGTCCGTCAGCAGTTATCTGGAATGGTGGAACAAAGGGCAGCCTACTGTTACCCCACCATCACAAGCATCAACTTCAGCGCCTATCAGCTCTTCTCGTAAGACAACCGCTTCGGCACTTCACCCCCGAGGTATGACCCGGAGAGTCAAACGCAAAGCGCGTATTTATATGAAGTGCCCTTATGCGATCAACACCACGATAAGAAGCCACTCTCTCGGTCTTCCGGGGCCTTACAGCAAATCTGGCAGGCTGGTACTCACCCATAACGTTCCCCGTGATCAGACCTACTTCCATACAGGAATGGCAACACGCTTTGTGGAATATCTTCCCGACATCCCTAAAGGTCAGGCTCTGGCTACAGAGCTGGAAGATGCCACCCAGAAAGGTGTTCGCTTTCTGGCAACACCAGACCCGGACAAACCTGACACCCGGAAGCTAAGCTGGAACCCGGCGATTCCTGTTCACGATGATAAAGACAGGGAGTACCCGGTGGACGGACTTCGCAAGCTGGAAGCCGCGCTGGATAAAATTCTTTATGAATAGGAAAGTGCCGCTTTCCGTGCGAAGCTTCGCCTTATCCACAAAGCTAAATATCAAGAACAGGCCACAGAACAAATCATGAAAAAAATTTGTGTGTTTCTGGGCGCCAAGCCCGGCACTGATCCTGCCATCCAGCAGGCCGCTCTCGATCTGGCTGATGAGCTGGTCAAACAGAACAAGACTCTGGTTTATGGCGGCAGCAGCACCGGTTTAATGGGCGTGCTGGCCAACCGCGTACTTGAGCAGGATGGTGAAGTGATTGGCATCATTCCCGAGAAGCTGGTGCAGATGGAAGTCGCTCATCAGGGGCTGACCAAACTGATTCATGTTGAGAGCATGTCCAGCCGTAAGGATGAGCTGATGGCGGAGGCTGATGGCTTTATCGCTCTGCCCGGGGGCATGGGCACGCTGGATGAACTGTTTGAAGCCCTGACCGGTGCCCAGCTCAGGCTGCATAAAAAGCCGGTCGGTCTGCTGAATATTAACGGCTACTACGATCACCTGCTGGCCTTTCTGAAGCACGCTTCCAGCAAAGGACTGATTTCACCGGAGCATCTGGAGCTGCTGATCGTGGCTGAAACACCCGCAGACTTACTGGCCCGCATGGAGCAATAGATTCAGATCTGGCAGCTACTCTAAAAGGTATCGCCAAATTCAGGGATGAAGTGTGCGTTGCCATCGCTGCAGCAAGCCGGTTACCAGCCAGTTTGTCCGGGCCTTCGACAAGGTCTGGCATCGGGAGTGCTTTGTCTGCGCCGGCTGCAAGAAGCCCGTAGCCGGCCAGTATATCCGCCGCAAAGGTCAGCCCTGGCACACAGCCTGTTTCCGCAAAGCCTTTATCCCGGATTGTGTGGTCTGTCAGAAGCCCCTCTCAAACCAATACCTTCAGGATTACTGGGGCAATAAATACTGTATTACTCATCGCTCCTACGCTTCCTGTACCAGCTGCAGCCGTATAGTTTGCGGACCAGTCACCGGTGGCGGCATGCGCTTTCCGGACGGGCTCACCATCTGCAATCTGTGTACAGTCTCGGGTGTAAGCACGCCCGGTCGTGTGCAGCAACTGGCCTTGGAAATGCGCTCGGTATTGCGCTCTCTGGGGTTAAATCTTTATGAGGCGGAAACTCCGGTCAGGCTGGCCGACAGGGATGAACTGCACAGCAACAGCCGCCATGATAACCATGACGAACATCCCCTACTGGGGCTGGCCATCTGGAGTACAACCTATGTGGGCAAACGCATAGTCGGCCGACAGTTCAAAGAGATTCTGATACAGACCAATCTACCCGAAGAGCATTTCCGTACCGTACTTATTCATGAACTCACCCATGCCTGGTTTTTCTATAACAATCCCAAGGGTGGTGCCATCCCGCTACAGGTGGAAGAAGGCATCTGTGTGCTGGTCGAATATTTGTGGCTGAAAAGCCAGAAGACCGAAGATGCCCGTTATCGCAGAGCCATGATCGAACGCTGCAAAGATCCGATTTATGGAGAAGGCTTCCAGAAAGCTCTGAAAGCCAAACAACTGCTGAAACTCTCATCCCTGTGCCGCTATATTCTCGAGAATAAGAAATTCCCTTCCCGGCTGGCGGCTTTCTTTTACGATTAATGATGCTGCTTTTTAGGTTTGATTCTGCCAACAGGAAGAGGCTGGCCGGTTTTCCCGTCAATCACTACTTTGCCTTTGCGATCATGATTTAGCACTTCGGTTTCATAAACATACTGTCCCTGCTCTTCATCCAGTTCGATCTCGGTGACATAACGACCGAATTTACTCTCTGCCATCTTCCAGGCATCCAGCAATGTCACCAGACCGGAGAGTTCCTGCTTGGTAGCTGGCAGCTCTCTCTCAAGAGGTTTGCTCTTCTGTTTGGTCACGGTTCCAGTCGCTGCATCAACTTCAACATCCAGAACCTTTTGGGCTGAAATTTGAAGAATCTCGTAGTCGTAAAACAACTTGCCCTGATTCACCTCAGCATCAAAGCTGATCAGAAAGCCGGGGTAGTTTTTCAGCAGCTGCTCGGCAACCATTCGTCCGCTTTTCCCGGCTCCAACCATGGCGTTATAAAGTTCACCTTTATCTTCATCGCTCCAGGCGGGAACGGCACTCATGCATGCTACTGCCAACGTAACAAACAGAGCCTGTACAACAGCGAGCAGTCGGTCTTTCATGGGTATCGCCTTTTGGGTAAAAAACCGGAATACTGGAGTCTATGCCAAGGTCTGTTACCCGCAAGTTGAGCGCAACTCTCTCATGCCCTCATTTGTCCGGGGCGCCTGTGACAATAACTGATAACCAAGCAGCATCAGGAACACCAATATATGTCCAGCAGCCTGCCTTTGATTCTCTATATTCATGGTTTCAACAGCTCACCTCAGTCCCGCAAATGTCAGGAGCTTGGTGAGTATCTCAAGACCCAGAAAATCCCTTGTGATTATGTGGTTCCCGAGTTGGACCAGTGGCCCGGAGAGAATGCGCAAATGCTGTATGCACTGGCCAGCGAAGCCTTGGCCAGTCGCCCGGTTTATATTATTGGCAGCTCTCTCGGAGGGTATTACGCCACCTGGCTGATGGAGCGACTGCTGGAAGATAACCCGCACTACCCGGTCAAACTGGTGCCTATCAATCCGGCCGTTAAGCCTTACGAGCTGTTTGAAGACTATCTGGGCCCCCAGAAGAATTACTACAACGGCACAGAATACGAACTGACCCACGAACATATCGAGCAGCTCAAGCATCTTGAGGTTCCAGCCCTTCACCGCCCTGACAATATCCTGCTGCTGGCTCAGACCGGCGATGAAACTCTGGACTACCGCAAAGCGGTAGTGCGTTACCAGGACTGTCCTCAAAGAATCGATGAAGGGGGAGACCATGGTTTTCAGGGTTTTGAAGAGACGATTCCCGTTATCCTGAGCTTTTTCAGCCCGTTGCTGATACCGAAAATTTGATAGAGAGCTAGAGATACAGGCTTCGCTTCCTATACTCCCTTTAAGAAGGAGAGAAGACCAAGGGAGCAGGGAATGCCGGCTTTAACCCCCAATACACTCAACGGAATGTCTCTGAATACGGTGGTACAACATTTAGCTGCCGGTATGGAGGGGTTTTCCTATCACGATAGCCAGCTCTGTTTTATGGGCAAGCCGGTGAGTGTGTCGGAAGATGGAGCGTTACAAATTGCTAACGATCAGACTCCCCCTTCCTCTGCCGGTAAATCTCTGCTTGAACGCATGATTTCCCTCAATCCGGCAATCGGAAGTCGTATTGCCAACTCGTTCACCGAAGCCGAGCATCGTGTCGCCCATCAGATGGTTCTGGAGCTGGGCACTGGAGCCCTTGAAGCGACCAATGAATGGAGTCTGAAAAAAGCGATTTTGATGGAACTGGCAGAAACTGACCCTTTTTTCGCATCCAGGTCTCTGTGGGATTTTCAGGAGCAGGAGAAAGACGATGAGGTGAAGTTTGCCTTTGCCAGCCGCCTGCAAAAGCACCTTAATGAACATGTTCATCCTGACAGGCTTGCCTTTTCCGATCCTGATTTTGCTTTCCGCCTGCTGGAAGAAAAACTCGAAAATGCCACCTCGCACACAGGATTTATGCAACGAACCGAAAATCTGGCTGACTACGGCGTGTATGTTATGGCTGATCCTGAAAGCATGGATAATGATCGTGCCGCCTACTGTGCAAAGCTGTCAAAATGGCTGGATAAAAAAGCACCGAAATACCACGACGCCATACAGCCGCTGATTGATTCCCTCAATAAAGAGAACACCCCTGTCAGCCAGCGCGATGAGATGATGGGTTCGCGCATCATGTATCTGATTGCCGCTCTCTCGTCCGATAAAGCAACAGCGGATGTTCAAACCCTGACGCCTTTTATCAAAGCTATTTTTCATACCCGCAATCGCAAAAATCTCGATTACCTTCTTCCGGGTCTGGTGGAGCTGTCGCGCAGCCCCACCAACCTTCAACAACTCGTCAGCCAGGACAGAAAAGGCGGCGAACAATTCCTGCTCTCCGGTCTCTCTCTGCTCAGCTTCCATCCCGATATGATTAACGAAGAGCAGTTCAAAACGCTGTTCACCACCATGCATAAGGGAGGTGCCACCAAGCGCGTCCTGAAAGACGCAAAAGTCTTCACCAATTGGATGGACACCCTTGAGCGGCTTAAGCTCAACAAAGAACTTCCTCCTGCAACCAAATATGCCGTGCTGGATGCCCTGCTGACTGACCCGAAAAAACTCAACACCAACCTTTCAGCCCTTAAAGTTCTATTGGCTGGCAAGCCTGATGTGCTTAATCAGAAAGTGGAAAGCGGTGAACCCATTAACTTCAAGGCGGAGCTGGACCAGATCATCCGCGATGAGTTCGGTGATCCCGCCAATCCAGATCAATCCACACCAGAAATGGAGTGGATTCATAAAAGCAAAAACCCTCACCTTGTTCCCCTCTATCTTGTTGGGCTTCGCACCTGTGGTGATTCACAATCGGCCCGTATGGAGCAGATGTTCAGGGATTTTGTGACTGCTGCAGCCAATGGCAATTACCAGACATTTCGCCATGACGCATCAGAAAATCCCCATCTGCAAATTGTCCATCAAAGGAAACCGGAACTCGCAACGGGGGTCTGCAACAAGTTTTCGACCTTCAGCGAAAACATCACCAGCCGCCTCAAAAACGGTGAAACCATTGAGTTTACAGAAGATGCCCAGGACCTGTTCCTAAGCGGTTATGATCTTTATACCTGCCAGTCTCCTGATGGCAGCCCACGCCACAACAAAGCGCTGCTGAGTTATCTGGTCAATGGTCACAATGCGATGGTTGCCATTAAAGGTAACAACGGTCAGATCAAAGCTCGGATGATGGTCAGGGTACTGCTGGCCACACCAGCGGGCTATCAAGCCTACCGACCAGTACTGGTATGCGAGCCACCCTACCCTGTGGAAGGCTCCGAAGAATTCAAACAGCTTATGAAGGATGCCGCTCTGGAAATATCCAAACAGACCGATCTCTCTCTCATGGAAGAAGACCGTAAGTTGGGCGGAAGGTTTATGGTTTTGGTTGAAACCTATCCCGGCAAAGCCCCTTACGAATATAGTGATTTGAGAAGCGGCTTAACCGAAGCCAGAAATTCGAGATTCAACGCCAGACTGGTGAAATAAACCAAAAAGTTCACAAATTTGGATAATCATCCTTAATCTTCGTCAGTATTGTGTGCCTAAAACAGGGTTATTCCTCCCTCTCTTTTGAACAAAACCCCCAAACCGTTTTACACTTGTCCGATTCTTGAATTCGCTACGACCCAGCTTCACGAAGGGAAACATGCAGACTGAATATACTGCCGAAGCCATAGAGGTACTGTCCGGCCTCGACCCGGTGCGCAAGCGCCCGGGGATGTACACAGACACCACCCGCCCGAATCATCTGGCGCAGGAGGTTATTGATAACAGTGTCGACGAGGCACTGGCCGGGCATGCCTCCGAGGTCAAGGTTATTCTGCACCCTGACAACTCGCTGGAAGTGATTGACGATGGCCGGGGCATGCCGGTGGATATCCATCCACAGCATAAAGTCTCCGGTGTTGAGCTGATCCTCACCCGCCTGCATGCCGGTGGTAAGTTCTCCAACAAAAACTATCAGTTCTCCGGTGGTCTGCACGGGGTGGGTATTTCCGTTGTAAACGCGCTTTCTACCAAGGTGGATGTCAAGATTCGCCGTGGCGGGCAGGTTTACCACATCAGCTTCGCCGATGGTTACAAAGCCTCCGAACTGGAAGTGATTGATACCTGCGGCAAGCGTAATACCGGTACGACCGTACGTTTCTGGCCGGATGCCAAGTACTTCGACTCTGCCAAGTTCTCCGTGCCACGCATGAAGCACATTCTGCGTGCCAAGGCTGTTCTCTGCCCGGGCCTGAAGGTGACCTTCCAGGAGATCGGTGGCGAGACTGAAACCTGGCATTACGAGAATGGCCTGCAGGATTATCTCGAAGGTGCTGTTCAAGGCTACGAGCTGCTGCCTCCTAATGCCTTCACTGGCGCACTGGCCGGTGAGAAGGAAGCTGTCGACTGGGCGGTTATCTGGCTGCCAGAAGGCGGCGAACTGATTACCGAATCCTACGTTAACCTGATTCCAACAGCCCAGGGCGGCACCCATGTAAACGGTCTGCGTACTGGTCTGCTGGAAGCCATGCGTGAATTCTGTGAGTTCCGTAACCTCTTGCCTCGTGGCGTGAAGCTGGCTCCAGACGATATCTGGGAACGCTGTGCCTATGTGCTGTCTGCCAAGATGGCTGACCCGCAGTTCTCAGGCCAGACCAAGGAACGTCTCTCTTCGCGGGAGTGTGCCGCCTTTGTTTCCGGCGTCGTGAAGGATGCTTTCAGCCTGTGGCTGAACCAGCATACCGATCAGGCAGAAGCTCTGGCTGACCTGTGCATATCAACTGCCCAGCGTCGTATGCGTAAGGCGAAGAAGGTTGTCCGTAAGAAGGTCACCCAAGGCCCAGCCCTTCCCGGCAAACTGGCAGACTGTTCCAGCCAGGATCTGAATATGACCGAGATCTTCCTGGTAGAAGGTGACTCTGCCGGCGGTTCCGCCAAACAGGCTCGCGACCGTGAACATCAGGCAATCATGCCGCTGCGCGGTAAGATCCTGAACACTTGGGAAGTGGACTCTTCCGAAGTGCTGGCCTCACAGGAAATCCATGATATTTCTGTAGCTCTGGGTGTTGATCCAGGCTCCGACGACCTAAGCGGTCTGCGTTACGGTAAGGTTTGCATCCTGGCGGATGCAGACTCGGACGGTCTGCACATCGCCACTCTGCTCTGCGCTCTGTTCGTTCAGCACTTCACAACGCTGGTAAAAGAAGGCCACGTTTATGTAGCCATGCCACCACTCTACCGAATTGATATCGGTAAAGAGGTTTACTACGCACTGGATGAAGGCGAAAAAAACGGCATCCTCGATCGCATTCAGGCCGAGAAGAAAAAGGGCAAGGTCAACGTTCAGCGCTTTAAGGGTCTGGGTGAGATGAACCCACTGCAACTGCGTGAGACCACCATGGCAGCCGACACCCGCCGTCTGGTTCAGTTAACGATTGATGATGCACTGATTACTCGCCAGACGCTGGATATGATGCTGGCGAAGAAGCGGGCATCGGATCGTAAGCAGTGGTTGGAGACTAAGGGTAACCTCATCGAAATTTCTTAAGCTTAATTTTCTGATCTGTCCCTTGTGAGAGAGCCGGCTCACTAAAAGCCGGTTCTTTTATTTTAGACACATCCTTTTCGTAAAAAATCCACCCATCGAAACACCATTCCCACAACAGCCATGGTCACAACAATCGCTGCTCCGCCGGGCAAGTCATAGTGATGAGCAATTATTAACCCACTGAAAACCGCCAGCGTGCCAACCAGGTATCCACCTGCTATCGCTTTCCAGCCTCGTAAAGCGGCTACGGCAATAGCTGGCATAATCAGCATACTGAAGACCAGATAAATACCCACTAGCTGTACGCTTAGCGTAATCATCACGGCAAACAACGGATAGAAAAATGCCCCTGATAAAACAGCAGGTCTGAACATCACAACCAGAAGAAAGAGAACACTTACTAGGCATGCCCAGATCAGATCAGCCCAGGTTAGCCAGAGGATATGGCCGCCCAATGTTTTGAGAATATGTTCCGCGCCATGGGGATTATTCGCCAGCATCAAAGTAATGGCTGATGCAGCAAGAACATAGAGACAGCCAATCACTGCCTCGAGTTCTTTCTCTATAAACCTGGCCAAAAAGGCAATCAGCCCAGCCGCTCCCAGGGAGAAAGCGAACGGCATCAACATGTTCAACAACAATGACCAATCCATCATAAGATAGAGTTCCGTCATGCCGTGTTCATGATATTCGTGGGCATGATGATGCGAGCCATACCCACCATCTATCACTCCTGAAAATTGCGTAGCGACTATCGCTCCCATTGCTGCGATCTGGGCGATAGCAAGGTCCATAAAAACGATGCCACGCTTCAGAACTTGCCGCCCCAGCAAGAAGTGTGTTGAAAGAACAAGAATGCCGGCAGCGCACGCCGGCAAGAATAGTGAAATGATATCGAGATCAATCATTGTCAGCTCGATGATCCAGTCACCGTTTTCAACAGAGTTTGAATCAAACTGCCGTAAAGACCGGTCAGATCATGACTATCCTCATTACCACCAACCGACATCGGCAGCTCAACGTTCGGGACACCCAGCTTCTTACTCAGCCAATCCGCCCCTTGCGCATTTTGGTAAGAAGCATATATAACCCCATCGACCTGAAGACTTTGACTCTTTTGCAGTAATGACGCCAGATGCCTGCTGGAAGGTGGTACACCGGGTTTTGGCTCGAGGTCTCCCACCGTATTAATCCCCAACCAGTTCAGCAAATAATCAAAATTACTGTGGTAGGCAATCAGGTTAAGTCCCTTTAACGGTTCAGCCTGCTTCTCCCATGTTTCGATTTGCGCCTGCCATCTGTCAGCAAAAGCGCTCTGGTTATCTCGATAGATTTTCGCGGACGCAGGATCCAGGTTTGCCATGCGTTCAGCCAACGCTTTGGAGATATCGAGGATACGATAGGGATCCAGATGGAGATGGGGATTACCATCTTCGTGAATATCACCAGCTAATGGGCCAGTACTTTCAGCCTTGTCTATGGTCTCCACGTAATCTGCAGCAAAAAAAAGGCCTTCATCCCGACTCTGTACCTTGCGATTGCCTGACTTCTGCTGAAGAACTGGCAACCAGCCTACTTCCAGCTCAGCTCCGGAACAAACGACTAGATCAGCCTTTCTCATTTTGGAAATCAAACCAGGGCGCGGTTGAACCTGATGCGGATCCTGTTGCGCTGTTGTCGCAGAGTAAACGACAGACCTTGGTGACAACTCTTGTGCCAGAGCCGCCCATTCAGGCTCACAGGCAAAGACTCGAAGGTCCGCCTGCGCCTGAATAGAACCTGCCAGCAATACCGCTGCAAAGCCAAGGCGGGATGTCTCCCTAAAAACCCAATTAGAAGCTATGCGCATCATGGTCTCCAAGGGACATGGTAAATTGCAGAGTCAGCATGTCACCGGCGATATTCGGCAGGTCATCACCCGACTGGTGCGTGTACTGCAACTTGACGGTCATGGCATGAGAGCGAGTCCAGCCAAGAACCACATCGGTTTCCTTTAGCGTCTGTTCATGGAAATGGTCGCCATGGGCTTCGTAACCTTCCACTTCGCCGTAACGAACACCGGCAAACCATTCCGGAGACATTTGATATACACCACTCAGGTAGAAGCCTTCATGGTTTTCATCATTTTTGATGGTCTGGCTAATATTTTTTGAGATCAGGTATTCACCCGACAAGGTCAGGCTTTGGTATTTGTAGTTACCGCCGGGAGCCCATTTCCAGACAGCCTCAGCAAGGTAAGTGTCTTTACCAGTGTAGGCTGCGCCATGGGAATGGTTGTGATCATCATGGCCGGCATGTTCATGATGCCCTTCGTCTTCATGCCCATGCTCCTCATGGTCTCCATGTTCGTCATGATGCTCATGATCTTCATGCTCTTCTTCATCATGATCCAGCTCAGAGACTCCTGCACCATTGCGGTTGCGAAGATAACTCAGCCCAAGTTGCCAGCTGTTCTCTTCATCAAAGTCACCACCGATTTTGGTAAATGCTGTATACACCCCGACAGACTCAGGATCAGTAATGCCGACCGCACGCATTTTCTTACCGCGGAAGGCTTCTGCCCCAAGAACCCAATAAATATCGGTTGGCATCACGTAGCTCAGCCGTGCGCCGTCATCGTAGTAATGATCTCCCAACATACCGCGATACACTGCCGGGCGGCTGCTGAAGGAGTCAGCGTGAGCATGCTGCCCGTTTAGATAGCCAACATCAGAAAGGAAGCGGCCAGCTCTCAGGCTAAAGCCGTCCGGAAGGGCCAGAGTCTGGATGAATGCTTCTTCTGTCTCATACTCAATCTTGCTGCCATGCTCATGCAGCGTGCCCATATACTTTCCATAAAAGTAATCACCCAGTGTAGAGCTGAGGCCAAGTTCGATATGGCCTATGCCCCATCCCTTATTCCGCTCGCTTAAAGCACTTTTTTCAGTTGTGTATTGGCCATCAAGAATCAGACTGAGCTTGGGGTCGAAGAAATCGGTTGATGACGCTGTTGCCAGCATTGGCGCCGCACTACAGACGAGAGCGATCAATGATTTTCTGGGTAGAACAACTTTGGACAAAACGGGCCCCCTGAGAAACGTTACTGCCGCGTAATACCAGCCCACGTCCCGTGCTGGTAGCAGCGCTATGCAGCTCTTATTTATGTTATAAAGTAACAAAATCGCCGAGATGTTATGTTATAACGGTTCACACATCAAGATGTATGTATACATCACAACAACAGTGCGCTTGATATCTCACTCAACTTTGTGACCTGATACAGTTCAAGGGGTACCGGCATGAGGCTCAATCGGTGAAGTAAACGAGTTCGCTTGTCTATTGCATCTGGAAAAAGCGAAAAATACTTAAATATATAGAGGTCTCAATTAGAGGCCGAACAGCAGTAACAGAAACAAGAGATT
The DNA here is from genome assembly GCF_900174585.1 of Parendozoicomonas haliclonae. Taxonomy (GTDB): domain Bacteria; phylum Pseudomonadota; class Gammaproteobacteria; order Pseudomonadales; family Endozoicomonadaceae; genus Sansalvadorimonas; species Sansalvadorimonas haliclonae. The sequence goes on from NZ_FWPT01000002.1 coordinate 480,085, forward strand.
ACCTAATGAGTCCTGGCCATAAACGAATCAGCGCCGTTCCAACCAATATCATCACTGGATTTTTAGGGGCCGGAAAAACAACAGCGATCATGCATTTAATGCGCAACAAGCCAGAACACGAACGCTGGGCTGTTCTGGTCAATGAATTTGGCGAGATCGGTGTAGATGGCAGTTTGATGCAAGGGCAGCACGGCGAGGAGCAACGTATTTTTGTTCGTGAAGTTCCCGGCGGCTGCATGTGCTGCGCGGCGGGTCTCCCTATGCAAATCGCCTTAAATCAATTGCTGGAAACGGCAAAGCCCGATCGTTTACTTATTGAACCAACAGGGCTTGGTCATCCCAAAGAAGTGCTGCAGGTGCTCTCATCTGAGTTTTATCGAGAAGCGTTGTCACTACAGAAGACTCTCACCCTCGTAGATGCCCGTAAGCTATCGGATGAACGCTATACCCGTCATGACACCTTCAATCAGCAGATTGCCATCGCAGATATCGTTATTGGCAACAAGCAGGATTTATATCAGGACGGTGATCAGGAAAGATTAACGGCCTATGTAGAGCAACATGGCCGCCCTGATGCTCAAGTGTTGTTCACTGAGCAGGGCGCTATCGCCTCGAATCTTTTGCAGGGGACAGCTGCATCCTTATCACTACCCTCAGAACATCACCACACGCACAAAAGTCCGGTAAGAGAGCTGGCAACCAATATTCCTATCCCTGAATGTGGTTTTATCAAGGCAGAGAATGAGGGAGAAGGTTTTCGCAGTGTTGGCTGGCGCTTTGTACCCGACAAGGTTTTTAACCGGCAAAAGCTGCTGGCCTTTTTAACCGGTCTTCATGTTGAGAGAATGAAAGCCGTGTTTATATCAGATGTAGGCGTCTTGGCTTACAACCTGACACCCGATGGGTTAACCGAGATAGAGTTGGATGATTGCATGGAAAGCCGCATTGAAATGATCTCCGATCATCTCGATCCTTCCTGGGAGCAGCAGTTATTAGCGTGTTTGGTCTGATACATTGAATACATAGCAAAAGAGCGGCACCGGCCGCTCTTTTGCTTCTTAGATAAAAAGCATCAAGATCAATAAAGATCCCAATCCCTGTGCAACCAGGCTATCTCCTTCTTCATCAGCTGGTGCATAGGTGTCGCCTTCACTCTGGCTCTAGTGTTGTTTGTTAATCCCTCGCGAGAAAAATCCTTATCCCGGAAGCTGATAAATGCCTGATCATCAAAGGCCACGTCAGAGTCAGGCATCACACCTGGCCGAACACCGGCATCCTTCAGGCGGGCTTGCAGCTGCATAACGAATCCGGCTTTGGCCTTAAGCAGGTCAGGATGATCCGCCGGTGGCGTATAGAGTGTGAACTGCCCCCCTTCGGTCACTCTTTTCCCTTCAAAGTCCATTTCCATATCACGCTCTTTATGCATTCTGTACACCTTTTCAATATCGGTGACTTTGAATTCATGAAATGGATTTTCAGAGGACAGAATCAAGCTACTAACAGCATTCCAGGCTTTCTCCAGATCATCCTTGTGGACATTAAGGCGAAGATTTTTGCTTCCCTCCCATTCAGGAACATGTCTCTGGATTTCACCCCTCAAAGTAATAGTACTGTCGCGGGTGAAGTGAATAAAAGAATCATTCCACCCGGAACGTACCCTATAGTCCTTTGTTAATTCTTTCGGGGCGATACCGACTTGCTCAAACAACGCTTTATAAGAGCAGGCATCAGGCTGAGATTCTGATTTCTTGAAAAGATCTTTCGGAGTCAGGCTTTTTTCGGTCGTCTCACGAGTGGCAGGAGGCGTTTCACGCTGTCTGGCTGCCGCTCTTTCTTCCTGCTGGCGGGCATAGATTTCGTCTTGTTCTGCAAAAAAGTCGGTGAGGGATCGAACGGAAACAACATCATCTTCGTCAAAGCTTTCATCGCCGATTATGAAGTTATCAGATAAAGAATAGAGAGGTTCAATATTCTCAAGAACCGCATCATAGTCAGCGCCATAAGCTGAAAGATCGAGACCTTCTTTACCTTTAGAGGTCATACCACGAAGTAAATGATCAGCCCGACTGGCATTGTATTCAGAGAGAGGCTTGGAGGCAGGTTTATTGTCCTCGGCACGAGGAAATAAACTCATATTCATTGGCTGGTCGTCAATGCTCCAGGGGCCGTGCTTTCTGGACGCTTCTGCCTTACGTGGAACCATGAGTTTTGCCGCTAAGCCCTGAGCACCTGTGCTTAAACCATCAAGATACATAGTCATTCCTCCCTGATTGAATACCGAATCCATCCTCCCTTGAGGTTAAAAAAGTATGCCTTGGTTAAATAAATTAACCACTCAACTTTCGTCTTATAAACTTTCGTCTAATAAAAAAGCTGCAGTAGAGTGCACCTCTACCGCAGCTTTTATGTATTCAGATAAATCGTTTTATTGAATAGTGACCAGCTTGCCATCTTTGGCGTGCATGGCTGGCACCCAGGCCAGCTTATCAGCAGACATCTTTTGTCCATTTGGCATTTTGATATGGTTGACCAGCCAAACAACGCAACCTTTCTTCAAATTAAACAGAACCCTAACCTGGGAATATAAGTTGCCATCATCAAACGCTTCAGAAACAGGGAGTGCCGCACCTTCCCAGGCTCTGAGCACATCATCCAACGAGTGACAAACGGCAAGACTGATTACTTCAGGCTCAACATCTTTTACAACACGCAGTTCAACCAGTGTTGATTCACCATCCTGAGAAACAGAGATCTGATGAGGAATATTGGTGTCGTTCCATGCAAGAGTCTGCATTAGGGGCAAGCCTCCAAGTGGCAACAGGCTATTTGATAACCACTTACTTAACGGGTTTTCTTGTCGTTTTCGCTCAGCGATACCTGAGACTGCAGAAGGATATAACCGAAGCTTTTATAACCGGCAAGCAGAATACACGCCTCATGCCTGATATCTTTCACGGATATGAGATTCGTCAAAAGAGCGTTTGTTTTTATTAAAGCTCTATAGACGACAAATGATGCACATCATCACAGGAGAACGTATGCTTCCTATACAGTGCGCTCATGGAATCTAAGGATCAGATTATGAAAACAAGAAGAGGTAACTCGGTTGTTACAACAGTAACCACCCGTGAAGAAACCTTTCGCCCCGAGTTGCTCTATAAGGAACAGCATTTCTTCACAGCCCAGCACAATGCCCCGGTTGATTATGTCTGCAAGACAAAAATGGCAGGGGACAAACAACACCTGCTGGAGCAGTTTTTCCAGTTTGTATACGGCAAAGATTACAAGAATGCGGTGAACTATTACATGAAGCACCGGATCACCGGTGATTTTGTGAAAAAAGGCTACTTCAAGAAACTCCCGGCCATCTATCAGCTGACCTTTTCAGTCTGCACCCTGCGCCTGAGCATGGCGATGTGCCGAGATGCGCTAGACGATCCAAGACAACTCGCCCTGAACTTCCCGGTTCGCTGCATCGTCAATTTTGCTGCCGGTCAGTTGGGTATTCCGGGTATGACTCTTACCGAGCTGCTTGAACACCACAAAGAAGACGACCATCGGGCTATCGCCCAGGAGTTGATGTGTGACGATGCGGATATTGATCCTGACTTCGCAGGCTCACGCTTCTTTGGAATCCTTTGTTACTGGGCCAAAACAGCCTATGAGCTGCTGACAGGTTCCGAACAATCTTCAGAAAAGAGCCAGATACAGGCGGTATTGTCCTGGCACGCCATCACCTACCTGTTTAACTCACGCACACTGATAAGAGCCGGGCGAGACTTTCCGGCAATCGAGGATCTGACCTATCTCGATACCATTACTGTGTTCGAGAAAAAAGAGACAGACTACGATGGCTTCTATGAGCAGGAGTGCGTGGCGGTTCTGGAAGAGGCTTCAGTAGATGCGCCTCAAGACTCAACACAAAGTGAGATAGCTCATAGTATCCCAGAAGTGATTGCGGCAACCTTCTCCCGTATCACTGAACAGCCTGAAGCCGTATCCGAATCAACACTCGCTCTCTCAGCCCTTGAATCACTGTTTGAAGACCAGAGTTATAACCAAGCCCTTGAGCAATGGTCCGGCCTGATGACCCCGGAAGCTATTGCTCAACAAAGAGCCGAGACTACCCGCAAAGTTTTCACTCTGATTCCACTGCAACTGGCAGGCCTTGGCCAGGCTTTGCAGGATTCTGCTGACCAGTTTGAAGTAGAGAACATTGGCTTTGTGCTGCCATCCGAATTCACAACAGAAGCTCTGGATGAGCTGGATTACAACCTGATCTACCTGGCGGCAGCAGACTCACTACCAACGCTTCAGAATAAAAGCACGGCGGTTCTGGCCATTCGGAAGAGTATCGATCTGATCAATAGTCTGATCCAAAGCTACCGTGATGCCTATCAGCCTGGGCCAGAACAGATGCCACGACCATCGGTACTGCGCACGATGGGGGCTATCAGCCAGCAGATCAACGATCAGATGGAACTGTTTTCCCAGCAGTGGGAAAACATTATCGAGCAGATGCTGTCCGAGCATCGCGCTGTGCTTGCCCTCACTGAGGAGTACCAGAATATTGATCATGAACGCCGGCAGATCAGCCGACAGGCCAATATTCGACAGCGGGAAGAAATCCTCAAGCTTAAACAGCAACTGGTTGATGCCAAACGTGCCCAGGACAACTATCAGGACACCATTCAGGATCTGATGCGCAAGCTGGACACCATCACCCACGAGCGCGATGCCTTACTGGACCGTTCCAGACTGCAGGACTCGGGCGCTGCTCAACACATCATTCAGTTCCGTGATGTGGTGGAGCTCTACAAGCAGAAAGCCAGCTGTGCCGATGTATTGCGCCTGGCAGAAGATCTGTATGGCGAACAACTGGTGATTCTGGATAACGCCAAATCATCAGTACAAAGTCTGGGTGTCGATCATGCGGGTACACTGGCGCGCCAGCTTCAGCTGCTGGTCGATGAATACCTGCCAGCAATCCTCAGCGGCACGCCGGATTCCGAAGCCAGAAAATGCTTCCCGACCAATGTCTACAGCCCAAAAGAGAGTGTTTACGTCTCCCAGAATCAGCGTTGTCTGGCCGAGCGTATGTTTGTTTATAACGGTGAAGAGCACTTCTTTGAGCAGCATCTGCGGGTTGGCAAGAATATTCGTATCCACTTTATTCTTGATCAGGAGAACCAGTGCGTGGTGATTGGCCACTGTGGCTATCATCTGAATACGATGATGACGGTGAATCAGTAATGTTCAGCCTTATCAGGAAAGGCGCCTGCCTCTCCTGATAAGGACAATCAACGGTAACCTCTTGCGAAGCAATCTCATTGTTTTAAATAACCTTTTTGGATAGCATCGCGGTGTTTTAAGCTAAACCTCACTAAAAATTATGCAAACTACTGTCCATGGTGCAGGTAAGGCTTTCTTTATCTCTGAGGAAGCTGAGGTAGCATGTCAGACAGCTCAAGTATCAAACGACTACAACACTCTGTAAAAGGTGGGTTGGAGAGTCTGTTCCTGAACGAAAAAATTACTGCTTTAATTATTTTTCTGGCAGTCGTCATGGCATTCACCAACAACTTGCTGAGCCATGAAAGCATCTATTTATTCAACTGGCTTCTGACTCTTTACTTCCTTTTTGAAGCAGCTGTCAAAATCAATACTTTTACATGGCGGGGCTATATCAGCTCCCGGAAGAATGTTTTTGATTTTTCAATTCTGACAGGTAGTTTATTTCTACTGCTCTTCCCTGCCTTTCAAACATCCGGGGTAATCTTTCTTCGTATTTTCCGGATACTTGCTCTGCTTCGCATACTGCGTCTTCTTCCAAACACCGAGCATGTTTTGCGAGGACTGGCACGGGCCATCGTTGCCTCTAAGGCGATCCTTATCCTGCTGGCTGTCATGCTGATATTCTTCTCAATGCTGGGCTACTCGCTGTTCTCAAGCTACCTTCCTGAGTACTTTGGCAATCCTATGACTGCCATGAATACCATTTTTCAGATCTTCACTATCGAGAACTGGGGGGCTGTACCTGAGGCAGCAAAAGAGTTGAAAAATGATAATCTCTACTACACAGTCAACACGTTCGTGATCAGCGTTTTGATTCTGGGAGGCTTCATCGCACTCTCTCTGGCGAATGCTGTCTTTGTCGACGAAATGGTGAGTGATAACAATAACGATATAAAGCGAGAGCTGCTGGAACTGCGAGCGGAAAATCAGGAAATCAAAGAACTTCTTCGCCAAATCGTAGATAAGCAAGCAAGATAAATCTCCCTTACATCTATCCCCCATTCATCGCCACGAGCAAACCGAAACTGCTCGTGGCAATATCAATACAGCTCACAGAGAGCTATAAATCATGCCTTTAATATAATACGGTTACTGTCGTGTAGAGTGTCAGGTTATAGACTCAGATCATCTTTGTTGAAAACTTCAGCACTTACTATGAATAAAAATTCCATTAGTGTTATTTTGAACGAAAAATAGACAGCATGTTACAGACACTCTATCAACTGGCTATAACCACCCTGAGTTTTGGCGTCCTCAGCCTTGGTATGTGCATCTACCTGATCCTGCAAAATAAAAAGCTGAAAGAAGAAGTCACGCAGCATAAAGATGATGTACTGTCACGGATTTCCAATACAACTCAGGAACTCACTACTCAATTTTCACAAGCACAAACAAAAACAGACACTGACATTCAGGAATTTCAGAAAACCGTTCATAGCTCATTGGTAAAGCTTAATCAGGCAGCGAATGGGCGAAGCCAAAAACTTCTGCAGGTCATTGAGTCTAATCACGATACATGTGAACAGCTCTTCAAGGCTTCCGAAGAGTTCAGTTTATCGTTGATCCGCAACACACATCAGCAGCTATCCGACAGCCATAAAGCCCTTGGCCAATCTCTGAAAAATTTGATTACAGACCATACCCAATCTGTAAAACAGAACATATCCAGCAGCCAATCTAACCTAAGTCAGCTACTCAGCTCTTCAAACGATACAATTCGCAGCGAGGCAAACACGCATCGACTGGCACTCGTTGATTGCCTTGAGGCTATCAAGGCCGATATTGACCAAACCGGAAGTCGGGCTGAGGAAAAGCTGGAGCAATTGAAGAATGAGCAACAAATAAAGGCTGAAAAACTTCTCTCTGAATTGTCGACCGGAAATGATGTTCTTGTAAATGCCCTTAATGAGTCACAGAAAGCGCTAAACGACAGAATTTTTCTGCTTGGTCAGAAGAGCGAGAATGACGCCAAGGTTCTCCAGAGCGCCGTTATCGATCAGACATCAGCCCTGAACCAGACCATTGAAAAAAACCAGCAAAACCTCAGTGATAAATTTGGCGAACAAGCGAAAGCACTTGCCAGTCAGTCAGTCAGAATCATTCCAGTCTCAACTGAAAGAGCATCTGGTAAGCCAGCAGGCCTGTCTGAATCAAGCCATTAATGACTCTGTGGATCATATCTCCAAACAGGTCATACAAACTGAACAAAGTTTGTCCAACAGCATGTTAGAAACCAAAGCAGCCATGGGCAAACTGCAGGACATCAGCGTTAATTCCAACAATGCAATTCAGGCACAACTCTCTGACCAGCACAATCAGATGACACGGTATAACGCCGCTCAGAGTGAAGAGCTTCAGAAAGTCCTGCTGACTGAACTGCAACAGCAGCTTAAAATCTTCCATTCCAACATCACGGAAGCTCTCAGTGAAGTAGAAGCCGGGGCACTGTTTGAGCATGTGGGAAGTCTGGTTCAGGGCTTAAAAGTCGACAACCTTGTTGAGCTGATCAATTCCCTGACGGCCGGTAGAGAGCTGACTATAGAGAATGATGACTTCATCCAGCATCTGGGTGAGTGCAAAGTCAATAAAATCGAAGATAAGGCATCCGGTCAGACCACTGAGATCAGCTATAGGGATAACCTGAAAATTTCTTCCCAAACCTTTGAAGATGGCATCATGAAGTATCGGATGACATTTGATGACCAAGGCAAGATGACCAAAGGTGAAGAGTTTGATGATCAGGAAAATCTGATTTTTGAATACCATTACAACAGTGCCGGCGAGATTATCAACCGCATTGAATATTGATCTGTTCAGCAGCAGACACCGGATATATAAAGCGATTTTAAAAGGATATTTGCGATGTTCCTGAATATTTTATCCAAAGAAGAACGAAAGCACTTCCTCAATCTGGCCTACCACTTGATGGAACTGGATGGTGAACGTAAGGAAGAGGAACTCTCCATTTATGAGGCTTTTGTTCACGAGTGTGAACTGAGTGGCTACAAGCCACAGATTAGCGAAAACCAGATCAACAATTCCATCACTAAACTGGCTGCCCAGCAGTCTCCGGCCAAACGGGCTGTGATAATTGAATTATTCGGCATTATGTTCGCCGATCATGAAGCCTGCGATGCAGAACGAGCCTTTATGGATCAAATCGTAGACACGTTCGGCTTTGAGAGCTTTGAAGTCCGCAAGATTGAACGCTGGGTATTGGCTATGACCGATATGGTCTCTGAAGGTTACAGAATGGTGGAGGCGTAGGGATGTTCGGAAGGGTCTGGAGCAGTATAAAGAGTGCCGCATCATCCGTTGCCAGTACGGTTAAAAAAGTCTGTACAAAGGTAAAGGAAACAGCCAATAAGGTGTGGAACGCAGTTACCGGAAAAGACAAGATCAAGCAGGCTGAAGAGCTTCACCAGCGTACGGTTCAACGCTTTGAAGATAAGGAGCGAAAATACCAGGAAGGTGTTGCTCAGAGGGGCAAGGAAATAGAACTAAAACTTAAGCAAATTAATGGCTATAAACAGAGCATTTTCAACCAGCATTTTCCGCGTTTCGCCAAGCTCGGCAACCGCCTTCATAACGTCAGGGTCGCAGGCTCGGCCTTTGAAGAATTCTTTGATGACCAGATTCTGGAAATATCAGCCCTGAGCGGAGTTCGCTCAAAGCAGGAACTGTTCAAGATTGATTTCAATAATCTGTCTTTCAAGGAGTTTGCACTCTCTGTCCTGACGCTCGGCTTCTTCTCCCGAAAAAAAGCCAAGGAATCTCTCCAACAGGTTCAGGATGAAGCCAACCGAATTGAGGAAGAGATCACCAAGATGGATGCCCATCTTAAAAAGATTGATCAGGTTATTAGCTCAATCAGCAATGTGGCTGAGTATTTTGAGAAGCTGATCCGTAGCTATGACAAGCTACTGGATCGCTTTGAGTATGGCATTAATACTCAGCGGATTGCTCAATTAGGCATGTCTCCCGAGCTGTTTAAGAACAAGCTGGACTTCCGCCTCCTACCGGTTGCCCATATCGAGGAATTTCAGGCGCTCTTTAATCTTTCGATTGTTCTAAAACAGATGTCTCGTATGGCTTACCTGTCTCAGTCTGGTGAAATTGTTGAAGATGACACCAGAACCGCAGGTGATCTTTATCAAATGTCTCAAAGCCTGAAGGCAGCCTAAAGGAGGGGAAAACTGTTTATGTCGGATAAATTTCAGCAACCACAGTTCGATGTATCAGCCATGACTCAGGCGCTTGCAGAGGCCTCCCCTCTGCAGGCCAGCCGGCTGCTGATTGATATGGAGCTTTTTGAGCAACGTGACTCTCTGGAAGTACTCAATGGTATTTATGAGGAATTTGAGTCTGGGCAGAGGATCGTTGATGAGCTGGTAAAGCCCATCACTCTCAGCGTGCTGGATGGCATTGTCAGCCACAAACAACTAAAACTCGATAGAACAGGCCTTTCAGCCTCTCGGATCTGGGAGGAAGTGCAGAGCTTTGATTACAACAAGCCTGGTCATCGTTCTGCCGATACAGCCTTCAGCCAAAAACAGCAGCTTGAAGCGATGCGCGCTCCTCGTAAATATGATGAGGATGTGCGCAATACCATGACCAAGCAGAAAAGCCTTGAAGCCAACAAGGATGCACATTTCAAAAACAATCAGCAGAGCCATAGCTCCGTTGAGTTCAATAAGGATGGCAGCCGGGTTACGGTTTACCGGAAGCAAAAAGTAGCAACAGAAAAAGGCCACTTCTGGAAAGCTTCGGACACAGATCATGTGATACCGGTTAAACAAATCAACGACCGTTACGCTAACAACGCTTTCTTGTCAGTCGACGATATTCAGGGCATCACCGACAGTGGTGATAACCTTATAGAAATATCAAACCGCTTGAACAGGGCGAAAGGCGATAGAAACTTCTCTGAAATGTATGCTGAAAAATGTCAGCTGCAGGCTAAAAAAGACAGTGGGCAGAAGCTGACAAAACCAGAAAAAGAGAAGCTGGGGCGCCTCTCCAAACATACTGATAAAACCTACAAAGCTGCCATTGAGAAAGAGAACCAGGCTCGAGAGTCCATAGAAAAACAGGCTCAAGAAACAGCTTTAAAAAACCTCACGAAACAGCCAGGACAGATCGCTAATAAAGCCGGCAAGCAAGCCGCTGAGCAAACAGGTTACCAGGCCATAGGCCATGCCATCATTCTGTTTATAAAGCCGTTGTTCTATGAAATGAATGATGCCATTCGCAATGGGTTTGCCCAAGGCGTAAATCAATCCAGCATCATTGATGGCATCAAGTACCGGTTTAAGCGCCTTATGGCTTATGTTAAGCAGGAAATAATCCCGACTTGTGCACAAGCTGTTAAAGACCTGCTTCAAAACTTCTTCAAGATTCTGATTCAAGGTGTGCTTGATCTTGTCACTGGAATGTTCAAAAAAGTCATCCGTATTATTTCAGAAGGCTTTTCAGCCTTGGTCGGTGCGGTAAAAATTCTTGGCAAGAAAGAATCTGAAATGAGCCGGGCTCAAAAGGCCGACGCGATCGCCAAACTGTTTGCGGCCACAGCCGTGACCTTCACTATGTTTACTTTTGAAAGCTTAGTACTTGGCGTTCTTCCTGAAACTCCGGCCGTCCTGAAAGACATTGCGCTGGCAACCTTAAGCGGTGTTGCGTCATCTCTCGTTGTATACCTTTTAGATAAAGCTGACCTGTTTTCCGTCAAGGCCGAACTTCGCTCCAAGCGGGTAGCTGAGGTCTTCGATCTGCGTATTGAACAGATCAAGCTTAATACAGATGCCTTCCAGGCGGAAAGTATTCGCAAACTGGCAGAAGACCGCCTGCGCTTTAAAGCGATCAATGACGACATCATGACAGCTATCGATGATAAGAAAGATGTGAATCCCGCAATTTATGCTCTTGCTGATCACTTCAAGATCAAGCTGGATATTAGGGATACCGACGATTTTCTGAAACTACTTAAGAATACGGATGCTCTGGTTATCTAAACTATTCTTCCTATGGTTTAACACTTAAAGCCGCAGGCGTTAAACACTCTGCGGCTTTTCTTTGCTCCGGTTATTACTCCGAACGCCACCAGCGATTCACCGGTATCGATTCTCCAATCGCAAGAATCTCTCCCATCATCGGTACATTCACAGTCTGACCATCCCGTTCAGCCTCAGCCAACGCTCGCTCCATAGGTTCGTACCAAGCGTGCAGTGCCAGATCAAAGGTGCTGTTATGGATCGGAATCATAACGTTGCCTTTTAGATCACGATGAGCCTGTACGCTTTGCTCTGGCGTCATATGAATATCAGCCCAGTCCCGGTCATAGGCACCGGTTTCTATCAGAGTCAGATCAAAGGGCCCATAACGTTCACCGACTTCGGCAAAGCCTGCGAAGTAGCCGCTGTCGCCACTGAAAAATACACGACTATCCTCATTCATAATGACCCAGGAAGCCCACAGCGTACTGTTGCCGTCTGTCAGACCACGACCAGAGAAGTGCTGACCCGGCGTCGCAACAAGAGTCACTGATCCCACCTTCACACTTTGCCACCAGTCCAGCTCCGTCACCTGCCCGCTATCAACACCCCACTGAATCAGACGTTGCCCGACGCCCAATGGGGTGTAAAAACGTGTACCTGTTTTCGCCAGCGTCTGCACACTGGCCTTATCCAGATGGTCATAATGATCATGGGAGAGAATCACACCTGCCAACTCCGGCAAAGCATCTATTGCCATGGCATTCTGATGAAAACGTTTCGGTCCTATCCACTGAACAGGAGATGCCCGATCAGCAAACACAGGGTCGGTTAACCAGTATTCTCCAGACAACCGTAAGAGTACGGTTGAATGCCCTAAACGCACGACCAGATCACCACTCTGAGCTTCCAGATCGGCCAAGGTCAGAGTCTTTAGCGGGATAGGGGCAACTGGAGTCGGGTCAGTACGCTTCTCGAAAAGAAAGCGATACATGATGCGCCCTAAATTTCCGCCAGTCTTGGCATTGATATCCGAATTCCGAAAACGCCCTTTATGGAATTGCTCGGAGTCCCAGAAATTATCTCCGCGCTGAGCTCCAGTAGAAGCAGACATAACAAGTACTCCGCATAAGACAAATAACACAATAGCTTTCGCTTTGGATGTCATGGATCCATCCAGAAAAAGTAAACTGATGGGTGTAGTTTACTTTCACAAACCCAAAAGTAAACTAGCAAGTGTAAAATGTGCCACTCTGAACTTCGGATGTTTCCATGCCTTCCTCTCAAAAACTGACCCGCAGTGAACTCAAACATTCAGCCATCCTTGAAGCGGCCCGCCTGGAATTTGCAGAGCATGGCTTCCAAAACACCAGCATGGATGGAGTGAGTGCCCGAGCCGGCGTCTCTAAGCGAACTCTTTATAATCACTTTTCCAGTAAGGAAGAGTTGTTCGACAAGATTACCGAGTGCTTATGGAAGCAGGATGACTCCATCGTCTATTGCCCGAAACGCCCTCTAAAACAACAGTTGCGCCAACTTGCAGAAAAGAAACTGGAACTGATGGCATCCCCCGGGTACGTCGGTCTTGCACGGTCGGTCATGGGTGAATACATGCGCAGCCAGGAAATGGCTCAAGCAGCAATGGCGCGCTTTGAAGAAAATGAAGACGGTGTCAGCATATGGTTTCAGGCCGCCATGCAAGATAAACGTTTGCGCGAGGGTGACCCGAAAATGATTGCCCATCAGTTTTACGGTTTATTAAAAACCTTCGCACTCTGGCCTCAGCTTTTGGCTCACCAGCCAGCCCCTACAAATGAAGAAAGAGACGTTATCATCGAGCAGTCTGTGGATATGATTCTGGCTTACTACCAACAGTAATCAGTCGCTGGACATAAAACTCACAGTTAAACTGCCTGCATCAAAAGATCTCATGCCGCGCCGTGCTACTTTTCAGTGTCAACCATGAGATCTGGCATACCATGAACAACAGAAGCAAACACATCGGCCAGCTGGTGCTGGATGAGCAGAAGATTCGCGAAGGTGTCACGAAGGTCGCTCAAAAGCTGAACAGCCTTTACCAGGAAGCCGTCATTATTACGGTTGTACCGGGTGGTATTCTTTTTACTGCCGACCTCGTACGGGAGCTGACGTTTGATCTCACCATGGATTACATCTCCTGCCCGCACACACCAGGCGACAGAAACAATTCATCCTCTATCGTCTACCACCAGAATATTGATATTACCGGTAAGGATGTGATCGTAATTGATGACGCCATCGAATCTGGCGGCACCATGAAAAGATTGGTTGAGCATCTGCAGGCTAACTACCCGATCAAATCACTGGCTATCGCCACACTGTTTGTAAAACCGGGGCGCGTTGATATTCCTGTAACGCAACACTTTGCCTACGAGATGGAGAATGATGATCTGCTGGTCGGCTATGGGCTGCCTTGGCAAGACAAACTGAGAAACGTTCCCTATGTTTCCAAACTGGTGAAATAAATATTGCGCTCAAAAGCCTGTCTACGCACAATATTAAGATCGCTCAGGCAGGCTTCCCCACCAAGATACGCACAAACACCAAAAACATAGCAATTAAACCTTTGATTCATATCAAAACTTCACATTACATCTCGCAATAGCAACAGACCAGATACACAAGAGAATAAACTGCAAAAAAACACTGGTTTGCACCTATCGCTCCTTAGGAAAGCCACCAATAGAATCACGCTCTAGCCTAATAATTACGCTAGTTGCTCGCCTTCTGGTCTTTCCCATGCTGAGCGCCCGCGCTTGTATCAGGGCATCCAAAAGGATTGGTTCTCCCTCTTAAAAATATTCGCAGGACTGAATGTTTAAGAAAAGTCTTCTGTCGTTGTGTGTCGCAACACTGCTCTCTGGTTGTTTTGATGGTGGTGGCGGTAGCAGCCATGCGCCTGTTACTCCGGAGCCGCCTCCTACAGTTCCTGATAACCACGCACCCACTATTGCACCTATCAGCACACAATCTCTTAAAGCTGACTCAACACTGAGCATTCAGGTGAAAGCCTCTGATGCTGATGGCGACGATATACACTATGACATTATCAATCGTCCGCTCTGGGCTGTAATTGATGGTAATGGTTTCATTACGCTGTCGCCCAGCACCAAACATGTAGGAAATCATACCGTCACGATCCGTGCGTCTGATGATAGTCTTTCCAGCACATCTTCTTTTGACGTGACCGTAACCCCGATTGGTATGACTCCGGTGGATCCTGACACCGCCAATCATGCTCCTGTCATAGATAAAGTAGATGCTCAGACTATCAACGCCGGCTCCAGTCTGATCATTCAGATAAAAGCAACAGATAGTAATGGCGACAAGCTGGCTTATTCGTTGATCGATGGACCTGGCTGGGCATCCATTGATGAGAGCGGCAAACTGGCTCTCTCTCCGACTACGGAGGATATGAGCACGGATGCTTATGAGCTGACTGTAAAAGTTTCTGATGGCTCTCTTTCCAGCTCCATGAAAGTTTCTGTCACAGTCAACCCTCTTGCTACAGACCTGGAACCACCAACCACCGCAACCTATAAAGGAAAACTGTCCTTTAATAACAAAACGCTGATGGGCGATATTTCCTGTGAGGGGAGTCCTCTGAGCGATGCTGGTGAGTTTCCTTTTACGGTCACAAACGGCGAGAAAAGCATTTCTTGTAGTTTTGGAGAGGTCAGTGACCTGGTCACTGTTGACTTCTCATTCTCAGATCTCTTGGGCAAAGCTGGTGATCCGAGTCCTGAATACATCCGAAACTTCGACCTCAAAGCGGATGGCGATCTCGGCATCGATGCCGATGATGCTTACAAACTGCTAAACAACATCAGTACCTGCTCTACCGAGTCAGACAAAATCTGTCTTGATGAGCTGGATAGCTATGACATCCAGAACCTATATCGCTCTGGTGATAAAGAAGCAATTGAGGCTTTCCTGAACCCTGTTGTAGCAGAAGAAGGCGAGCAACCCAGTGCGCACGTGGATCCGGAACAGGCTCCCGCTGTCACTGAAGGTACCAGCAACAACCTCAACAGCAGCTTTGTTTCTGCAAATGCAGAGTCAGCCTATCAGTATGTTCCTGCCAGAGAGAGCAAACCTCTCACTAAAAGTAAGCTGACCATGCCGGACGGCACCACACCTCTGATAGGAGTCCAGTATTTCAGCCAGTCCGCCAATGGTGTGACGGATGAAAACGGTGAATTTGATTATCTTTGGGGGGAAAACCTTGTCTTTGGTATTGATACCTTCACTCTTGGTGAGGTCAAAGGCAACAAGGTCAACTACACCCTTAACGACCTAAGCAGCAATGAGCAGGTTCAACTCAACCTTCAAACCTTGGTTGATCGTTATGATATCGGCACCAGCCAAGCTTCCAGCGAAAAAGTACGGGAGGTTTTTGCTCAGTATCCCAATGTTATTAACGAACTGATTAACCTGACGCTGCCTAATGGCGCAGTGAATGAAGAATGTCTTGAGGCTAAACTTCCTCCTGAAATCTGTACAACACCAAAGGAGTTTGACAATCAGTTCACGCAAGGGTTAACCCAGCAAATTGATTTGGCACTCAAAACAACACGTACCCGCTATGCCAGCAGTCCCCGAAGTCTTTTAAGGGCAGGTTCCGGCAATTATGTAACCGAATCACTGACCGATATTTTCGCAGGTGTTGATCAGTTTCATATATTCCATGACAACTTCTCCTGGTATGCAGCGGGCTTCCCCCGCGCCATGCGTAACTTCAACCTGACCAATGAAGCGTTTCCGGTGCTTATGCCACGCAACGACAACAACCATTGGCAGAAGTATGGCGAAGAAGCCGCCTGGTCACGCGGCTCTGGCAAGGATAAGAAGGCTTATATCGTTGATGCGACAACCATCAATGCTGATTCCGATGTGATCATGCATCGCCCTCCTGAGATCTCGAAGGAAACAGCGACTTATAACTTACCAACAATTGCTGCCGGCTTAATTGGCACCAAGGGCAAGGTCGTTTTCCTTGGCAACGCAATGTACACCTCTGTACTGTCCTGCCCGGATAATTACTGGGCGAGCGGCGATCTGCATATTAATGCTGAAATTCAGGAGTGTTACTACCAGGCCAAACACAACCCAGAGGCTCAAGCCAGCGATCTGCGTAATGATCAGGGCAGCATGAAAACCTTTTTCAGCAACCTGCTGACCTGGCTTGCCCCCGAATACAACAATGGAGAGAAATCTCTAAAAATCGTCACCAATATTGAGAAGGGCCATGCTTTCCGTTTTGATGGCAGTAATGATCAGGGCCTGATCTACGACTTCTTCATCAACAAAAGCTTCAACCAGCTTGAAGTTGAGCGTATGGAACGTAGTGGATTTGTCGGTATCACACCTGAAAACGCCCCTGTTCTTCTGCTGCAGTCTTTTGAAATCAAAATACAGAACAAAGATGAAGACTACGACACTAGAGCGGTTGTTTCTGATATAAGCCAACCAAAACTGACCGAAGATGACGTTACTGCCCTCATCGAATATGTGAATGCTGGTGGCAATATCATTTTCTTCGACGCCCTTAAGGAGCAGAACCCTGCCCCGATTGCCCGACTGGCTGATGCGGCAGGTCTTTCTATTGGCGGTGCTAACCAGGCCATTCTCTCCCAGACTCGTTGCGGAAACAGCATCTGGTGCTGGACTGATACACCAAATCTCCATGCTGTCGATCAATACGACATCGTCGTTTATGAACGCTATGCCGATACCAGCAAGATTGTGATCAATCCTAACGGGACTGTTGAATGGCCCGAGGATGTGGATATGCCTTCACTTGAGATCCCGACCTATGAAGTTCTGGAAGAGGATGGCAAGACATCCGTTCATAGCGCTTTCCACGTTGTCACAAATGAAGCTGAGAAGTTCGTAAAGCTGGAAGAGCTGAAACGATTCTTCCCGGGTGTTCCACTGTGCCGGGATGAGTATCAGTATGAGGTCAACTGTATTGAAGTTCGCAAAGGCCATGGCATCCCCGTCCACAGTGATCGTCGACGTCCAGAATTCACTCGCTACGAGATGAGTCAGGATGTGGTGGGTAGCATGGTGAAGGCTGCCAATCTTGGCGAAAACATTAACCGCCTTCTTGCCCATGAAATTTACTTCCGCAGTGGTGGTAAAGAAGGTGTTCGCCTTTCCAAAGCGGAGCTCACCAGCACTTACGATAATCTGTCAGTCTGGCTGTGGAACGATACGCAGTATGAGTATGCAATAGATTCTGGTGCAGGTGACGAGCTTGGCTTCAAGCGGGCGGTAGAAATACTGAACTGTTATACCAATGGTCTGCACGGCGGTGGCAGTGCTTGTAACAATGCAACCCAAGACCTGCTTACTGCTAATGGCATGCTTGATGCCAACGGGGAGCTTAAGCCCTCATATCCGCTGAACTGGATGGAAAAGCCACTGACCCGCATCATGCTGGGTCGTTCCTTCTGGGATATGGATATTCGCGTAGATACGTCTTTCTATCCAGGGCGCCCAACAGGCGATGGTGGCAGCGAAAGCATCACTATTCATACGCAGGGTCAGGGCGTTAGTTACTCCTCCGGCAATATGCAGTCAACTGGTCTTTGGGCCCCACAACACCAAAGCGTAACCGTGTCTGGCGGTGTTCCAGCGACCATCACCATTGCACTTGTTGACGATATCACCGGCCGCAGCCAGCATGAGTTGGCACTGCGTCGTCCATCGCGAGTACAAAAGTCCTGGGCTTACAATGGATCAAGCCTGACCATTGATGAAATACCTTACGGCGGTCTTATTTATATCCAGCCTCATGAGGCTCATGAAGATGATCTGGCAACTTTCAACTTTACCAAAGTACTGAAAGCTTCCCTCTGGCAGAACGGTGAATGGGGCAACCCAATCAACGAAGATGTACCTTTGGCAGAAATCGATACTGGTCACTTTATTTACACCACCCATGTAAATAATGTGGCTAACACCGATATGCCAAAATTTGTCGCCGATCTGAACTTCTTTGCCGAAGAAGCCAGCAATTTCTATGGCCGAGATGAAAAGACCACTGACGGAATGCATCGTCGCTTTACCTATGAGGACTTAAAGGGCTTCCGTCATCGCATGGTGAACGATGTCCAGATCAGCATTGGTGCGGCACACTCGGGTTACCCGGTCATGAACACCAGTTTCGAGACTGATCGCACAACCGTGCCGACCAATCCGCTGGATGACTGGCTGATCTGGCATGAAGTCGGTCATAACCTTGCGAGCACTCCATTTAGTTTTACTGGCAGCACCGAGGTCACCAACAACATCCTTGCTCTTTATATGCAGGAGCAACGTGAGGGTGATAAGGGCTACATGGAACGTATCGAAGGCACCCTGCGTAAGGTTGAGCCATGGCTGAATCGCCATAATGGCCATGGCTGGTCAGAGGGTGATAGTGCCATGCGTCTGGCCATGTTCGGTCAGTTAAAGCTGTGGGCTGAGGATCACTTCAAAATTGAAGAGCATTACCCGAACGCGGATGAGCGCCCTGAGGTATTTGGCGCGGATCAAGGCTGGAATATGTATAAGCTGGCTCATCGCAAGGCGCGAGAAGGTGGCCTGGACAATTACTGTTCTGCTAGCAGCACCGGCTTGAGTCAAGGTGACCTGATGATGACCTGCCTCTCCTGGTTGAGTGAGTATGATTTATCCGACTACTTCAAGACATGGAACCCGTCAGAGGCAAAAGCGGATCTTCCTGACGGGGGAGCTGACTACAGTGGTGGTTTAACGGATAAAGGATTCCAGGCTGTAACCAGCATGGGATTCGACAAACCAGCTAAATCCCCACGTTCATACACATCCGTGCGTTAACGCAAATAGAAACGTCATGAACAACAGACCTCGTTATTTATAGCGAGGTCTGTCCATCCGATGTTCTAAAACCACGAATACATCACACACGTATGCGTCATTTGCATACAGAAAAACTCACCCTTGCAATAGTATATTTGCGCCTTTTTTGCCGGTGTGTAAATGCCTACAAAAGGGACGCTGTTTGCATTTCGAGCACCTCTGACAAACCTTATATTTGTCATTGAGGTCGTTCTGGTTCTGTTGTTTGCACAACAGGCGGCAAAATTTATCTGGAGTCTGGTTCCAGCACCAATCGTGGCCGCTCCCCGCTGGCAGGTAGAAAACCCTGCTCGCACATCCGGAAATACTCCCCGTTATATAGCCCTATCCGGCCTTGAAGCCTTCGGCGCCTATCTGCCTGCCCAGACCCAACAAAGTCGTCCGACTCAGCGCATCCCGACCTCCCGCATTAATGCCCGCATTACCGGTCTGATGGTCAGTTCACATCCTGAGCACTCTCTGGCGATTATCAGTGAAGGCTCACAACAGAATGCCTTCCGTATCGGGGATAAACTCAAAAGCTCCCGAGCCACTCTCGTCGCAATACAACATGACAGAGTGATCATCGATGTCAGTGGACGACAGGAAGCTCTTATCTTTGCGGGTGCCACCCGCCCAAAAGCCAAAACCAGCCGGGTCGCAGCAATCCCACAGAAACCTGCACAGCCCGTATCACCGAAACTTGCTGAGATTGTTCGCAGTGATCCCCAATCCCTGATGGAGATGATCCGAATCTCTCCGGTACGCCGGGATGGTCAGCTCATCGGTTATAGAGTCAATGCCGGCAACCGTCCGGACCTGTTCAAAGCTGCGGGGCTGCAAAATGGCGATATTGCTACAGCAATTAATGACACAGACCTGACCAATCAGGTTGAAGCGCTGGCACTCATGCAGAGCCTGCCCACTCTCCAGACAATTTCTCTCTCTGTTGAACGACAGGGGCAGAACTATCAGATTGACCTTTCGTTATAAGACTTTACGGATGATGACAACAAAACGGCCAGACACCCGGGCCTCTCGCTCACCACGCAGCTTCCGTTCTCTTATTGCGGCAAGCCTGCTGTTTACCTCAGCAGCTCTTTCAGTGCCTGCGTTCTCTGCTCCGACTGCCAACAACCTGAATGGCGAAGTTCAGTTCTCCGTCAATATGCAGGGCGTGGATATTGGCGAGTTTATTACCACCGTCAGCAGCAGCCTGAACAAAACCATCATTCTTGATCCTGCCGTTAAAGGCCGGATTACCGTTCGTTCCTATGAAGACCTGAGTGCGCAACAGTACTATCAGTTCTTCCTGAGTGTGCTGGAAGTCCATGGCTATGCGGTGATTGATGCCGGTGATGGTGTGCTCAAGGTCATTCAGGGCAAAAAGGCAAAAACCTCAGCTATCCCGGTTGTTGATTCCAACAGCCAGATCGCTGGCAGCGAAGTCGTGACCTGGGTTATGCCTCTGCACAATGTTCCGGTTCAGGAAATGTCACCACTGCTGCGCCAGTTGAATGAAACCGATGGCAGTGTCGTGCATTACGCACCCTCCAACGTTCTGTTGCTGACCGGCCGTGCTGACAATATTGAAAAGCTGGTAGAGATCGCCAGCCGTATTGATCAGGCCGGCGGACACATAACAGACATCCTCGCTCTCAAATACGCCTCGGCCACTGATATGGCCCGTATTCTGCTGACACTGGAAAATGAGAAGGGGGGCAAAAGACAAGGTCAGAGTTTGTCGGTGGTTCCCGATGAAGTGGGCAACCGCCTTATCCTCTCCGGTACCAAGGATCAGATTAGCCGCGCGCGCCACATCATCGGCCGACTGGATGCCGAGCAGCAGAACTATGGCAACACCCGGGTTTTCTACCTGAAGTACGCCAAGGCCGATGAACTCAAGCCGGTACTGGATGGTGTAGGACAAACTGTTCTGGAAGAAAAGGGCTCTGCCACCAAACCAAAATTCAGCATCAATATCCATGGTCAGACCAATGCCCTGGTGGTGACTGCGCAGCCGGATATGATGAAAGCTCTGGAGCAGGTTATCCGTCAGCTGGATATCCGCCGTGCCCAGGTTCTGGTTGAAGCCATTATCGTGGAAGTGTACGACGGTGACGGCATAACTCTGGCCACTCAGTTCGCCAGCAAGAGTGCGGGTGTCGTTCAGTTTAACAATGGCACCGCGGTTCCTATCGGTACGATTGGTGCCGGCTTGATTCAAGCGCGTGGCGAAAAGGGCAGCACCATTGTTAACAGCGATGGAACCACCACCCACAATCCGGATAAGAACGGTGACTACTCAGCTCTGGCTAGTGCCCTCTCCTCCCTGAGCGGTGGCGCATTTGCCGTATCGTCCGGCGACTGGGCCATGCTGCTGCAGGCTGTCAGCAACACCACTACCTCCAATGTTCTGGCCACGCCAAGCCTGATGACGCTGGATAACCAGGAAGCCTCGTTTATGGTCGGTGATGAAGTTCCGACTCTGACTGGCTCCACCGCCAGCTCCGATAACGACAACCCGTTCCAGACCATCGAACGTAAAGATGTGGGTATCAAACTGGAGATTCTTCCGCAGGTTAACGAAGGTGATTCGGTCAAGCTGAACATCACCCAGGAAGTCTCCAAGGTGAATGGCACCACGCCAGTTGATGTCACCTTCTCCACCCGTCAGATCAAAACCTCAGTCATGGTGGGCAGTGGCGATACCATTATTCTGGGCGGTTTGATTGATGAGGATGTACAACAGAGCGAATCCAAGGTTCCTCTGCTGGGCGACATTCCCTTTATAGGTGCGCTGTTCCGCTCAACTTCCAGCTCGACCGTCAAGCGTAACCTGATGGTATTCCTGCGTCCGACGATAGTGCGTGACGACTCGCTGCTAACCGATATCAGCGGTCAGAAGTACAGTCTGATGCGTGCCCGCCAGCTTGAAGAAAGAGCCAATGGTGTGCGCCTGATGCCCAATGCCATAACTCCGGTTCTGCCGGAAAATGCCAGCAACCAGCAACTGCTGGAAGAAGCCCGCCGCCGTATAGGCATGGAAGATCTTTCAAAGAAGAGTGGGAAGGATGACTGATTCTCTCACTCCTGTTGAACTGCCTTTTACCTTTGCTAGCCGGTTTGGTGTGCTGCTGAGCTACACGTCGGAGTCAGGCTATCACCTTTTCTACAAAGGTCTGCCTGCACCTGCGGCTCTGGTTGAAGTCCGCCGTGTGATCGAAGCTCCCTTTACCGTTGAGGAGCTGTCGGCAGAGCAGTTTGAACAACGGCTGGCTGCCGATTATCAGCAGGATTCATCCGCAGCACGGCAGCTGATGCAGTCGATTGGTAACGATGAAGGTCTGCAAAGTCTGGCGGAAGAACTGCCAGACAGTGAAGACCTGCTGGAAGCCGATGATGGCGCTCCGATCATCCGCATGATCAACGTGATGCTGGCCGAGGCGATTCGCGATGGCGCATCGGATATCCATATTGAAACCTTCGAGAATGCGCTAGTTATCCGCTTTCGGATTGATGGCGTACTGCGTGAGATCCTCCGCCCCCAGCGTCGTCTGGCAACTCTGCTGGTCTCACGCATCAAGGTTATGGCTAAGCTGGATATCGCCGAGAAGCGGGTTCCGCAGGATGGTCGTATCTCCCTGAAGCTGGGCGGTCGTGCTGTGGATGTGCGGGTATCGACCCTGCCTTCCCGTCATGGCGAGCGTGTCGTTCTGCGTCTGCTGGACCGCAACAGTGTTCAGATGGATATGACCTCTCTGGGGATGACGCCCGCTATTCGCAACAGGGTCAGTGAATTGCTGCTGAAGCCCCACGGCATACTGCTGGTCACCGGCCCTACCGGCTCTGGTAAAAGCACCACGCTCTATGCCGGCCTCAGTTCCATCAACTCAACAGATCGCAATATCCTGACCGTTGAAGACCCGATCGAATACGATCTGGAAGGTATCGGCCAGACCCAGGTTAACCCGCGTGTGGATATGACCTTTGCCCGAGGGCTGCGCGCTATTCTGCGTCAGGACCCGGACGTGGTAATGGTCGGGGAAATCCGGGATCTGGAGACCGCAGAGATTGCCGTGCAGGCATCCTTAACTGGTCACCTGGTACTCAGCACTCTCCATACCAACACAGCGATTGGTGCAGTCACCCGTCTTCGGGATATGGGTGTAGAAGCCTTTTTGCTGTCGTCTAGTCTTCTGGGAGTATTGGCCCAGCGTCTTGTACGCACACTGTGCGAAGAGTGTCGCCAGCCCCATCAGCCGGATGAAGCTGAACAGCGTCTGCTGGGCATCAATCCGGAAGACTCCACTCTGATCTGGCAGGCAGCAGGCTGCCCACACTGCAACCATACCGGTTACCGCGGCCGGACCGGCATTCATGAACTGTTTCTGGTCAGCGATACCCTGCGCACCATGATCCATAACGGAGCTTCAGAACAGGAGATCGAAAGCCTGGTTCGCCAGTCGATGCCGAGCATTCAACAGGATGGTTTCTCCAAAGTACTGGCGGGAATAACCACCATGGAAGAAGTCCTGCGGGTCACCAGGGAAGACTGATATGGCGGTCTATAACTTTGAAGCTCTGGATGCCCGTGGGCGTAAAACCAAAGGCGTGCGTGAAGCAGACAGCCCGCGTCATCTGCGTCAGTTGTTACGGAGCGATGGCCTTTCTCCTGTCACTGTTGAGCTTGGTGCAGAGAAAGCGGTTCGCAGCAAAACCTCGTTTACCCTGTTTCAGCGTCGTGCCTCTACGGCCGATATTGCACTGCTGACCCGTCAGCTGGCGACTCTGGTTGCTGCGGCGATTCCCCTGGAAGAGTGCTTGCAGGCCCTGAGCCGTCAGGTACAGAAAGCGCACCTCAAAACCATGGTCACCAATATCCGTTCGCGGGTACTGGAAGGACAAACGCTGGCTGACAGTCTGGCGGCTTATCCCCATGCCTTTGATGGTTTATATCGTTCAATGGTCGCAGCGGGGGAAAAGTCCGGGCATCTCGATACCGTTCTGGAGCGTCTGGCGGATTACAACGAACAGCGTCAGCAGATTCAAAGCAAACTGGTACAGGCTATGGTCTATCCCACCATTCTGACTCTGGTTGCCGTTGGCGTTGTGGCGGCTTTGCTGACCACTGTCGTACCAACCGTGGTCGAGCAGTTCGCCCATCTTGGGCAGGATTTGCCGGCCATGACCCAGACCCTGATTACCCTTAGCGATTTTGTGCGGGCTTACGGCCTGCACCTGCTGGTTGGCTTACTCCTGACTCTGGTCGTACGACAAAGACTGCTGACCAACCCTAAACGTCGCCTGGTTCATGACCGCTGGCTTTTGAAGCTTCCAGTATTGGCCCCGGTGCTTGCCGGCGTTGATACCTCACGTTTTGCCCGCACGCTCAGCATCCTCACCAGCAGCAATATTCCCCTGCTGGATGGCATGAAAGTGTCTGGCGAGGTAATGAGCAACAGCCATATTCGGGAGAGCATCCGTCAGTCTGCAGAACGGGTTCGCGAAGGTACCAGCCTGTGGCAGGCCCTGGAACAGACTCAACTCTTCCCCCCAATGATGCTGCATATCATCGCCAGCGGTGAGAAGTCCGGTGAGCTGGAATCCATGCTGGCACGAGCCGCTGATGCCCAGGATCGTCTGTTCGACAACCAGGTTTCCGTAGCACTGGGCATCTTTGGCCCGCTGCTGATTTTGATTATGGCCGGCATGGTGTTGTTTATCGTGATGGCGATTCTCACCCCAATGCTGGATTTGAACTCGTTAATTGCCGGCTAGCCGTGACGATTAACGAATGTACTGAATAACCTGCCAGGAATAAGAAGTTAATGCGCAAACAAACCCGTTTCCGTAATGGAAAAGCTACCCGCAAACAGCAGGGTTTTACCCTGTTGGAGATCATGGTGGTTATCGTGATTCTGGGCGTTCTGGCCAGCATGGTCGCACCCAATGTGATTGGCAATAAAGACAAGGCCGATCAGCAAAAAGCTGTCAGCGATATTATCGCGCTGGAAAATGCACTGGATATGTACCGTCTGGATAACAGCATTTATCCATCCACTGATCAGGGGCTGGAAGCGCTGGTATCCAAACCATCCGGCAACCCGGAGCCACGCAGCTACCGCAACGATGGCTATATCCGTCGTCTGCCGCAAGATCCATGGGGTAACGACTACCTGATGCAGAGCCCGGGGCAATTCGGCAGCATTGATGTGTTCTCTGCAGGCCCTGACAATCAGGCTGGCAATGACGACGATATCGGCAACTGGAACATTAATTCCTGATGCTGAAGGCTTCCCCTCGTGTCCCTAAAAACAACAGGGGCTTTACTCTGCTGGAAATTCTGCTGGTTCTGTTACTTATGGGACTGGCCGGTTCTGTTGTGGTGGGCCGGGTGATGCCGGAAAACAGTCGGGGGGAAGCCATCAAACAGGCCGAACGTTTTGCGGCACTGACAGGTTTACTGCGCGATCAGGCCCTGCAGCAAGGTAAAGAGTATGGGGTGCAGTTCGACAAGACCGGCTATCGCTTTCTGCGGCTTGCTCATAGCCAGTGGCAGACAGTAGACAATGACCGTCGGCTGAAACCACAAAGCCTGGATACAGACTTTGGCGTGGTGTTTACTCCCGGTGAGAGTGTCTGGCTGGAAAGCCTAGAACACGAAGACCTGCAAGAAGAAGACGACGACAACGAACAGCCTACAAACCTGCCAGATATCTATCTTTGGTCGTCCGGTGAGATCAGCCCCGGCGAGCTGGTGTTTCGCTCGGTTAAACCGGAATTAAAGGTCGTACTACAAGAGAGTGGTGATATCTACGTCATCGAGAACAACTCCGATGGGAAGGCATCATGACTCGCGAGCTATCCATCCGTAACAGTGCCGGCTTTACTCTGCTGGAAGTGCTGCTGGCTTTAACCATTCTGGCTCTGGTCGCTATTCCGACTCTGCAGGCTACCCGGGAAAACATTGTTAATACCCATGCTCTGAAGCAAAAGGCTGTCGCACGCTGGGTTGCAGACAATGAGATGGAACAGATTCACCTTGAAGGCCGGTGGCCCGGACTCCAATGGAGCAAGCAGACCCGCGAGTTTTCTGGTCAGGAGTGGCATGTTCGC
Organism: Parendozoicomonas haliclonae; assembly: GCF_900174585.1. Taxonomy (GTDB): domain Bacteria; phylum Pseudomonadota; class Gammaproteobacteria; order Pseudomonadales; family Endozoicomonadaceae; genus Sansalvadorimonas; species Sansalvadorimonas haliclonae. The sequence goes on from NZ_FWPT01000002.1 coordinate 506,394, forward strand.
CGCCGCAGTGTCGAAACCGCCAGTGATGACTTCCGGATGATTGAGGTGGATGTGCGCCTGTCTCCCGACACCACAGAGCCAACCCTGGCCAGTTTACAGAGTTACATGTTCAGACGATGACCAGACCAGGGATGAAATGTAACACCAGCCAGCGAGGCTTTACCCTGCTGGAGATGCTGGTCGCTATCGCCATATTTGCCATGATCAGCCTCAGCGCCTATCAGCTGATGTCGGCCATGATGGATGCTCGAACCATCACGGCATCTGTGCATCAAAGGATGCAGTCCATCAATACGGCGCTGGTCGTTTTGGAGCAGGACTTTCGTCATATTGTCGATCGAGGTCTGCGGATTGATGGGCGCATGTCGTCCCAAAGTCTTTTCTCGGATGAGAATATGCTGGAGTCCGACGATGAAGCGATCAGCTTTACCCGTTCCCAGTGGCGAAACCCTCAGTACACCCTGCCACGCTCTGAACTGCAGAAGATTTCCTACCGGCTGAAAGAGCACCGACTTGAGCGGCTTTATCACTACACGCTGGATCCGGCAGAAAATACCGAGCCTGAGATTCGACCATTGCTGGATAAGATCACCCAACTGGAATTCCGGTTCTTTATAAATGGCAGCTGGCAGGAGTCGTTTACCGAGCAGAACACCTTCCCGCAGGGCGTTATGGTTCGCCTGCAGCTGGAAGATATAGGCGAGATACTACGGGTCTTTTCGCTTCCTGAACCATGGGGAGCGAATGAATGAGACAACAAAGAGGCGTAGCGTTGCTCACCGTTCTACTCATTGTTGCCATGATGGCTTTGTTGATGAGCGAGATCACCTTTGGCTTTCGCAATCAGGTTCGTAACGCCACCACCGGTGCTGAACTTGATCAGGCTCGCTGGTATGCCCGCTCGGCAGAAGAGCTGGCTATTCAGATACTACATCAGACTTTTACTGATGATGGGGATGTTATTCATCTGGGGCAGGCCTGGGCGACAGAAGGAATGGTATTCCCGGTGGAGTATGGTGTGATCGCCGGTTCCATCATTGATGCCCAAAGCTGCTTTAACCTCAATGCACTGGATATCGAGAGTCTGGACGATGCAAAAGCCGCTCAGCCCCTGCAGATATTCACAACACTGCTTGATACTCTTGAAGTAGACAGTGGCGAGGCCGAGGATATTGCCCGCGCGACCCGCGACTGGATGAATGCCGGAGCCGACAATATCCGCTATGGCGACAGCACTTATCTTGGTCGTCCTCTGCCGTCCCTGACCGGTCGTACCCTGATGCGTGACAACAGTGAGTGGCGAACAATTGAAGGTGTGAATGCGGCTCTCGCCAGAAAAGTTATGCCTTACCTGTGTGCCCTGCCGACAAGGGAACTGCTGTTGAACGTCAACACTATCAGTGCAGAGCAGCCCGAATTACTGTCAGCCCTGTTTCAGGAGCGCCTCGCCGTTAACGAGGCAAGAGATATTCTGGAAAACCGTCCTGTAAACGGCTGGAGCTCTGTTTCTGACTTTATCGGTGATTCCCAGCTGGGCCCGGATATTGTCGGTGAAGCAACACCACACCTCACGACAGAGAGCGCTTATTTTCTGGTGAAGGCATCGGCCAGAGCCGGTGAATCCGAAACCGGCATCATCAGCCTGCTTTATCGAATGAAAAACAAAGGATTATCCGTTGTCTCCAGAAAATCTGGAGCCTTGATGTAACGGTTATGAAAGGAATACATCGCAGAATGGTTGTTATACGTTGTAAAGGTGAGTCCCGTGGATAACAACCTTATTATTTGGTTACCGGCCTCTGAGATGGAGCCGGTATTTTGGCTGACCCGCTCTGAACAAGGGCAACTGTCGGTGAGTAACCTGCTCACACAGCAGCTGGGCAAGCTGGCTGAACAGCTGCCTGGCCGAAAAGTTACAGTACTGGTTCCGGGTGAAGCCGTTACGCTTCATAGCCTGGAACAGGCAGGAAAGATTAACTCTGCCGTTTATCAGTCCCTGCGCTGGCGCCTGGAAGACGATATTGCGGAAGATGTTGAGCAATTGCATATCGCCGTGCTTGAGCAGGCTGATGGAATTGCACATTTGGCTAGTGTCAGTCAGGCCAGAATGGAGCAGTGGCAGAGTTGGCTGGCGGGTGCAGAGATTGAGAGCAACCAATGGCTTCCCGATACTCTGGCCTTGCCTTGGAATGAAGGTGAGATATCTATTTTCCATAAGGAGAAGAAGTCTCTTGTTCGTTCCGGGCAATATACAACAGCGGTATGCGAAGAGAGCTGGATGCCGCTCTATCTTCGCAGTATTGATTCCGATGAGCTTGCCCACAAAGAGCTGTCTGTGGATTCTGTGTTTGAAGTCGCCAGCCGCTCTTCACTGAATCTGCTGCAGGGCAGCTGGCAGCCCCGCTCTAAAACAATGTTGCAGGTTCGAGTCTGGCGTAGAGCCGCTGTTCTGGCGGTGCTTTCTCTAACTCTTTTTCTTGGCCAGAGCATAACGCTGAACACGCGCCTTGAAGCTCAGAATCAAACTCTTCAGCAACAGGCCAAAGACATCTACCAGCAGCTTTTTCCTGGCGAGCGTATTGTGCGCCTTGAATCCCAACTCAAGCAGAAGCTGGCCAGTCTGCAGGGCAGCAAGCAAACAGAAGTTGTGACTATGCCTCTATTGCTTGAGCAACTGGCTCCAGCGTTCACCAGCGTGCCGGCCTTTCAAACGATGGATATGGAGTACAACCTGAGTCGAGAAGAGCTACGAATCACAGCGCAAAGCGTCGATTTTGAAAGCTTTGAGCGATTCCGAGAATCCGCTCCAACATCCTTACAGGTGACGATCGAAAGCACAGAGCAACAGAACAAGCTGGTAAAAGGCACGGTTATTGTAAAAGCCTCTACCGAAGGAGCGGCATCATGAGCAATCCGTCGCCTTTCTTGGGGCTTACAGTATTCACAGAGCAATACCAGCAGCTAAGGGCTCGTTTCAGCCGTTACTGGCATGGATTATCTTTGCGGGAACGTCGTCTGTTTATGGTAATGGCACCGGTAGTCGGGGTCTGGATTATCTGGATGGGTATCGTCTATCCGATAAATAGCAAAACCCAACAACTGCAGGGACAGCTATACAGCAATGAACAAATGCTGGGCAGAGTACACTCTTTCGCCAGTGCGATTACTGCGTTAAAGGCTGAAGGCCATAGCGTTTCAACATTAACAGATCAGCCTCTGAATCGGGTGATCAATCAGTCGGCCAGCAAAGCCAAACTGACCATTAGCAGCATGCGCAGCCAGGCAGACAGTGTTCAGGTTCAATTGGCCAATGCACCGTTTACCCAGATCATGGACTGGATTGCCAACCTAGAACAAAGCAATATTGTCGCCAGCCATGTGCGATTTGAAAAAACCGACCGCCCCGGCGTGGTTTCAACAGCAAGACTGGAGTTCAAGCGTTTATGAGAGCTGGAAGAAAGACCGCTTTAGCCGGACTGGCAGTGCTGGCCTTTGCCGGTTTTATGACAGCCTATGCCCCGGCACATTTGATTCATTATGCACCACTGCCTGCCGGTCTGAGCATCAACCAGCCAGAAGGCACAATCTGGTCAGGAAAGACCAGCAGCGTGACGTATAGCTCAGTTCAGATTCCTGATGTGCAGTGGCAGGTGAACCCTGCCAGCCTGCTGACCGGACAAGTAGAGATCACCTTTCAGGCCGGAGGGCATCAGGAAGCTATCATGGCATCCGGAACGCTCTATCTCGATCAGACAACCCTGACGCTTGATAATGTTGAAGGTGAAGCTGATCTTAATTGGCTCAATCAGCAGCTGCCGAGAAGAAACCGCATCCCAGCTCAGCTGGGCGGCTATGCGTTCCTGAATCTTGAGAGTCTGGAATTAAACCAAACATCCTGCCTGGCACTGGATGGTGAATTAACGGTGAACAAAGGTCGAATTAACAGCGTATTTGGCAACCTGCCTTTGGGTAGCACAGAAGCGGATTTGAGCTGTTCCGGCAATCAGGTTAAAGCGTTGTTTAACCAGAGTTCTAAACAGCTCAATGCCAATGGACAGCTGACTCTCAGCCCGGGCCGGTACGCTTTGAGCACAACCATTCGCCCTTCCAGCCAGATGCCTAAATCCATGCAGCAGGGTCTGGCAATGCTTGGCCGGAAGTCAGCGGATGGAAGTTATGCTGTTTCCTGGAATGGACGCTGGTAATTATTACCAACCCATTTTAAGCCCTTTCACCCCTGCGCTGCGGGGGTAACCTGACTTTCCTTGATCATTCGGTAGATAGAGATACCGTTACTGACCACAAAGCTGGCTTCAATCAAACTGCCACCAATGGAACCCGCCAGCACATTATGCAGCAGCCAGCAGCAAGAGCTGGACAACAGAATCAAACGCAGTGGCACACCGGTAATGGAGAACAGCGCCCATGATGTCAGCAGGGAACCGATGACAGGCGGAATCTCATACCACTGCTCAATATTGGGAACTGCCATCATCAGGATCAGGCCGATAAACGCCAGCATCATCCATTTTGACTTGGATTTAATAGACACTAGATTGCGAATGCCATTAATAGCAACATTAACAGCCGTTCCCTGTGTTCCTAACAGAAAGAAATGCACTGCCATAACAAAGCAATAGAGCGCCATCAGGACACGAAACCGGATATCATCCTTTTGCAAGAATCCATAGATACCCACAAAGAAGGCCGCAATACCTATAAGCTGGGCAATTAACATCATTTTCCCCAAAGGTAGGATGGAACCACAGGCCATCCGCCCTACAACAAGGCCAGCTGAAATATTTTTTAGGTCACCCTCAGGACTGAGGGTAAGGACTGTCGTTTATCTATAAAACGACACTTCTCTGAAGTCACGCGACTTTACAAACTGATGCTATGCGCAAGCCATGTCTTTAGCTGCGCACAGTTCAGATTTCAGATTCGTTCAAATTACCATCACAGCGCAGCTACTGTACTTCCCAGTTCGGTGGAGACAGACTGCCCGGCATTACGTAACTGCTGAAGAATCTCCGGCATAAACTCTTCATCCAGACGGAATGTAGGAATGGAAATACTGATACCGGCAATCGGCATGTTATTCCGGTCAAAAACGGGTACAGCAAAGCAACGAACATTTAACTCATGTTCCTGATCATCCATTGCATAGCCGCGTCCTTGTATCGTGATTAACTCCTCATCCCACTGTCCCTGGCTCACGATTGTGTTTTCAGTAAAGCGGGTGAAAGGTGCAACTCCAGCCTGAATTCGCCCCTCCTCTTCCGGAAGAGCTGCAGAAATTGCTTTACCGATTGCCGTACAGTGAACCGGCGCTCTGCGTCCCACCTTAGAAACCAGCTGTAAAGCATGCCGGGATGGAATCTTGTGCAAATACACCATAGCGCCATCTTCAATAGAACCAAGGTGCACAGTTTCACCGGTTAAATCGCTGAGCTTCTGCATATACTCACCGGCAATACTGATGATATCGAGGTGATCGATAATCTGGGAACTGAGCTCAAACAGTTTCATGGTCAAGCGATACCGCTCTGTATTCGCCTGCTGTTTGACATACCCCATGCTTTCAAGGGTCTTAACAAAACGGTGGATCGTGGCTTTGGGGAGCTTGAGCCTATCGGCCAGATCTGAAATCCCGGCATCGGGATGGGTCGCCATATCTTCCAGTATGGCGAACACCCGCACTACGGCGGAAACAGTTGAGGTATTTTCCATGACGAGACAAATAATTAACCCAGTTACTGCAGAACATTTTCAGCAGCACCAGTCAAAATTCAAACCATATTTATGAGAAAACTGGCCGTTTTCAGCTCAACTGAAACCTAACCAAGCAGAGAAGTTTCGCTTATCACGGACGATGATAGTCTGCTCGATACTTAAATACATTGTCTCACAACAGTAATATCCGTCTTTTTACCTACATATAGTAGGCAAAGTCACAATCCCTTCGCGAACGTGTCACTTTATAAAGAGCAGACTGGTTTTCACCAGATATCAGGCTATACCTGTGAACCTCTACTCTTGAGGCACCCCCATGACTATTGCGTCCAATATTGGAAAGGCTCACCTTCACCCCGATCGCCTCTTCTCTGCTGATACCAATATACGTGCTGTAGCCCGAGAGATTTACAACAGTATCCAGGGGCTGCCAATCATTAGTCCCCATGGCCATACTGACCCGCGCTGGTACGCGGAAAACAAGCGCTTTGATAACCCGGCCGCATTTCTGGTTATTCCAGATCATTATGTATTCCGGATGCTCTACAGTCAGGGCATTGAGCTGGAGGAGCTGGGCATTCCCAGTGTTGATGGCACGCCGGTGGAACAGGATCCCCGCAAAATCTGGCGTTTATTTGCAAAGAATTTTCACCTTTATCGCGGCACTCCAACCAAACTCTGGATGACCCATTCCCTGAGTGAAGTCCTGGGTGTGGATGAACCCTTATGCGAAGCCTCTGCAGACAGAATTTACGACCATATCGAAGCCTGCCTGGCCTCGGACGCATTTCTTCCTCGTACTCTGTTTGAAAAATTTAATATCGAGGCGCTGGCCACTACTGAGTTCGCTGTCGACACCCTTGAGCACCATAAAACCATCAATAGTTCCGGCTGGCGAGGGCGGGTAATCACAACATTTCGGCCTGACGATATCACCAACCCACAGCATCCATTGTTTCAAACCAATATCAAAATCCTTGGCGAGCAGACCGGCGAGGAAACAAGCCGCTGGACAGGTTATCTCGAAGCAATCCGCAAGCGCCGAGCCTTCTTTAAGGAGATGGGAGCCACAGCAACCGATCATGGTTTTCCCACAGCTTTTACTACGATTCTGACGGAAACCCAGTGTCAGAACCTGTTGACCAAGGCTATTGCTGGCGTCTGCACTCCGGAAGAAGCCGAGCTGTTTCGTGGGCATATGCTGGTTGAAAATGCCCGTATGAGTTGTGATGACGGTTTGGTCATGCAGATACACGTCGGCTGCTATCGCAACCATAATCCGCTGATCTACAAACACTTCGGGCAGGACAAGGGCTGCGATATCCCAACACGTATCGATTTCGTAAATGGCTTTCGCCCGCTTCTCAATGAAGTGGGCAACAATCCCAATATGACCATCATCGCCTTCAGCCTGGATGAGAGTTCCTACAGCCGGGAAATCGCTCCCTTGGCTGGTCACTACCCTGCCTTGAAAATTGGTCCGGCCTGGTGGTTCCATGACTCACCGGAGGGGATGAAGCGCTATCGTCGTCAGATCACAGAGACAGCCGGCTTTTATAATACTGTTGGCTTCAATGACGATACCCGGGCCTTTCTTTCGATTCCCGCACGCCATGATGTTGCCCGTCGGGTAGACTCCAACTTTCTGGCTCATTACGTCTGCGAGCATCTACTGACACTGGAGGAAGCTCTCGATATCGCCCATGACCTGACCTATACACTGCCCAGAAAAGCTTACAAGCTGGACACGCAGGTAAAGACACCATGAGCATGGAGCAGACCTGGCGCTGGTACGGTCCGAATGACCCGGTCTCGTTGCGAGATATCCGCCAGACCGGAGCAACCGGTATCGTCACCGCACTCCACCATATTCCCAATGGGGATACTTGGAGCATTGCAGAAATCCGAGACCGCAAACGGCTGATTGAGTGGGATAACGAGCGTGATAGCCCAACCGGGCTGAGCTGGTCAGTCGTCGAGAGTGTTCCCGTCAGTGAAGATATCAAGAAACGTACCGGTGACTTTGCCCGGCATATTACGAATTACCAGCAAACACTTCAGAATCTGGCAGCCTGCGGCATTGATGTTGTTGTGTATAACTTTATGCCAGTGCTGGACTGGACCCGCACAGACCTGGCCTGGGAATACCATGACGGTTCAAAAGCTCTGCGCTATGACCACACGGCTTTTGCTGCTTTTGACTTGCACCTGCTTAAACGTCCCGGCGCGGAACAGGATTACGATGCTAGCACTCAAGAGAAAGCACAGGTGTACTTTGAGAGCATGAGCGATGAGGACAAGGCTCAGCTAATCAAAAATATTATTGCCGGTCTTCCCGGTGCCGAAGAGGGCTACACCCTGCAGCAATTTCAGGATGCTCTGGACAGCTACGACGAAATTGATGCGGACACACTGCGCAACCACCTTTTTCGCTTTCTGGAAGCTGTTGTGCCGGTTGCCGAAGAGTGTGGAGTACTCTTGGCGATCCATCCTGATGATCCGCCTCGTCCTATTCTCGGACTGCCCCGGATTGCCAGTACTGAAGAAGACTATCGCCAGATAATCGAAGCGGTAAACAGCCTGTCTAATGGCATCACGTTTTGTACTGGCTCTCTGGGTGCACAGCACCATATTGATCTTCCGGGTATGGTGAAACGTCTGGGTTCCCATATTCACTTTACCCACCTACGCAGCACTCAGTTTGAAGACGACGGGTACAGCTTTCACGAAGCCGACCATCTGACGGGTGACGTTAATATGTACCAAGTCATGCTGGCATTATTGGAAGAACAGCGAAGACGGGAAAAAGAAGGTCGTAAGGATCGGAGAATGCCGCTCCGCCCTGATCATGGACATCAGATGCTGGATGATTTGAACAAAAAGACCAACCCCGGATACTCCTGTATTGGCCGTATGCGTGGTCTGGCGGAATTAAGGGGCATGATGATGGCTATCGAGAACGCGCTTGAAAATCAGGAGCAAACCTCAAGTCCATGAACAAATAACCCCCGACCAGAATCCACCGGACGGGGGTTATCGTTGTATGCGACAAGATTAGAGGGTTACACCACTCTTAAAGATCGCCAGTTCACGGAAGTCATTCACCTCATTGCGAACCTGCTTACCATTTACACAGTCAACCAGATAATCAACAAACAGCTCATGCAGGTCTTCCATGGAGATATCTTCAATCAAACGACCCGCGTTAAAATCAATCCAGTTTGGTTTGTTCGCTGCCAGTTCGCTGTTGGTTGCGATCTTCATGGTTGGAACAAAACCACCGTAAGGTGTACCACGACCGGTCGTGAACAACACCATATGACAGCCAGCCGCGGCCAGAGCCGTTGTCGCCACAGCATCATTGCCCGGAGCTTCCAACAGGTTTAGGCCTGGAACCTTCAGGATCTCGCCATACTTCAGCACATCCTGCACAGGTGACTGACCCGCCTTCTGGGTGCAGCCCATGGACTTATCCTCAAGCGTGGAAATACCACCTTTTTTATTACCCGGAGACGGGTTCTCGTAAACCACCTGACCATGGCGTTCAAAGTAGTCTTTAAAGCCATTTACCATCTCGACAGTCTTATCAAAGACTTCCTGGTTACAGCAACGCTCCATCAAGAGGGTTTCGGCGCCGAACATTTCCGGTACTTCAGTCAGCACAGACGTGCCGCCATTGTGAATGAGGTAATCGGAGAATACGCCCAGCAGGGGGTTGGCAGTAATGCCGGACAGGCCATCAGAGCCACCACACTCCAGACCAACCTTCAGTTCACCAATGGAGGCTGCTTCACGACGATCATTACGCATGGATTCATAAAGGGCTTTCAGCCTCTCCACACCCGCTTCGATCTCATCCTGTTCCTGCTGACAGATCATGAAATCAACACGCAGGTTCTCGCAGTCCACACCTTCACGGAAAGCGGCAACCTGATTGTTCTCACAGCCAAGCCCAACAACCATAACGGCACCGGCATTCGGGTGACGAACCATGTTTTGCAGAATGGTCTTGGTTGTTTCATGGTCATCCCCCATCTGGGAGCAACCGTAAGGGTGAGGAAGAGCATAAACGCCGTCGATATCTTCCGGGTTTACCTCTTTTTTGAAACGCTCAACGATCTTCTGGGTAATACCATTCACGCAGCTGACCGTTGGAATCACCCACAGCTCATTCCGAATACCGATTTCACCGCTTTTTCTACGGTAAACATTAATTTTGCGTTCACGGGATGTTACGGTGAATTCAGGGAACGACGGCTCGTAACTGTACTCTTCAGCGCCTTCAAGGGAGGTCTTGATATTGTGGGTATGAACCCACTCACCCGCCTTGATGGAAGTGGTTGCATGACCGATCGGCAGCCCATATTTAATAATCGCCTGACCGGCTTCAATATTCTGCGCCGCAATCTTGTGACCACGGCCGATCTCTTCCAGAAGCGCGATCGCGTCACCAGACTGTGCGGTAATCTGCTCTCCCGCCTTCAAATCGCCGAGAGCAACAATCACATTATCAGATTTGTGAATAATGATGCTTTGTTTGGTGGTCATTACAGCTCCTTACAGCTGGAACCAAAGTCTAAAGAGCAGCCCATTTCCCGGGACACGCACTCTCCAGCCTTACACAATTGACTGATGACTTCCGGCATAAGCTCTTCATTAATCCGGAAGACAGGAATCGATATGCTGATACCGGCTACCGATTTATTGGTTTGGTCAAATACAGGTACAGCAAAACAACGGACGCTCAGCTCATGTTCCTGATCATCAATGGCATAGGAACGCGCCCTTACAGTATCAAGCTCTTGTCGCCACCCTTCCGGAGTGGTGATCGTGTGCTCGGTAAAACGCTGAAATTCAATAGCCTTAAGCAAGTCGCGCATTTGATGGTCTGACCACGACGACACTATAGCCTTGCCAATGGCTGTACAGTGCAATGGCGCTCTGCGTCCTACCCGGGAAACAAGTTGTAATGCATGGCGGGAGGGTATTTTGTGCAGATAGACTATAGATGCTTCGTCAAAGACTGCCAGATGGACTGTTTCACCGGTCAAATCCGCCAGCCCGCGCATGTAAGGGTCTGCGATACTGACCAGATCCAGACTCTCAGTTACCCTGGAGGAGAGCTCAAACAGCTTCATTGTCAGCGTGTAATGTTCGGATTCCGGAAACTGGCGAACATAGCCAAGGTTTTCCAGTGTTTTCACAAAACGGTGAACCGTTGCTTTTGGGAGTTCCAGCTCCTGAGCCAGATCACTAACACCGATTTCACCGTCATCGCTCATCTTTTCCAGAATCGAGAAAAGCCTGACCACGGCTGAAACTAACGAGGAATTATCCATATAAATGAAACTGCAAACTGGATTTATGGCGCTCCCAATACAGCCCCATACAGGCTATCAAGCATCAAAGGAGATGCCTGAAAGACAAACGGTGACTAAATAAGAGATGTCAGTATGGATTTACATCAAGAATGAAGAGCTCTGCCCAGGGTAACGATTACTACTGCCATAAAATAATGCAGCTTTAAAAAGCAGAATAAAAATTCAACAACTGTTTTCTAAATAAATAAGAGGTGTCTAATAAATAATAACCAAACCTAAAGAAACGCTTTGGTTAATTTCTAAACACTCTATTCAGAAGACATCTATCTACGTGGTGCCCGATCAAGTATGGCGGCATTCTAAAACGCACATTATCGAAAACCATTGACACACATCAAACACGACTGGCTTTCGATATATTTTTTGAAACAGTGTTCCATTTTACGTATTGACGCTAAAAAGAACTGAACTTATCGTCCGCCACATCATCAGGAATGCCTCTGCTGGTTAATTAACGACCAGAACAATCAGCACCCTGTTTTTCTCATTATTTGCGTGGTGCCCTCCTGCAAATCTGGAGAAAAGACCATGACCGCACTCGGCCAATCATTTCGCACCCAGCCGAAATATACCGAGAGAGTGATTCAGTTTGGTGAAGGCAACTTTCTTCGTGCCTTCGTCGATTGGCAGCTCGATATTCTGAATGAGAAAAACGGACTGGATGCCGGTATCGTCATCGTTCGTCCGATTGATACCAACCAGCCATCACTGAACGAACAGGATAGTCTTTACACAACCGTTGTACGCGGCATAGATGACAATGGCGAAACCGTAAGCCATAACCGGGTTATCACCTCCGTGACCCGTGAAGTGCAGATTTATAAGGAATTCGAGGAATACCTCAAGCTCGCTCATAACCCTGACCTGCGCTTCATTTTCTCCAACACGACCGAAGCCGGCATCGTTTGGAACGGAGATTGCCAGTACAACGACCAGCCACAGGTCAGCTTCCCGGCCAAGCTCACCCGCTTGCTGCACGAACGTTTCGTGACGTTTGAAGGTGCTGCCGATAAAGGTCTGGTTGTTATTCCGTGTGAACTGATCGACTACAACGGCGACAAGCTGTTTGAACTGATCAAGAAGCACGCACAAGAGTGGAAGCTGGAAGAGAGCTTCACCGCATGGCTGGAAACCGCCTGCACCTTCTGCTCCACCCTGGTTGACCGTATCGTTACCGGTTACCCACGTAACGAGATTGCCGAACTGGAAGCGCAGCTGGGTTATGAGGACAAGTTCCTGGTAACTGCCGAGTACTTCCATCTGTTCGTCATTCAGGGTCCGGCCTGGCTGGCAGAAGAACTGAAGCTGGAAGGCAGCGAACTGAACATCAAACTGGTTGATGACATTCGCCCTTATAAGGAGCGCAAGGTTGCCATCCTGAACGGTGCCCACACCGCAATGGTACCGGTTGCCATGCTGCAGGGTATTGAAACTGTTGGCAACGCCATGTCTTCCGAATTTGTGAATGGCTACGTGCGTGATCTGATTGAACAGGAAGTAATTCCGTCACTGGATCTGCCAAAGGAAGAACTGGAAACCTTTGCCAACGCAGTTTACGACCGTTTCAGCAACCCGTTCATTGCCCATCGTCTTCAGGATATCTCCCTGAACTCCATGAGCAAATTCAAAACCCGTCTGTTGCCGCAAATGATTGGCTACAGCGATAAGTTCGGCCAACTGCCGAAGCGTATTGTGTTCTCCATGGCGGCCCTGATGGCTCTGTATCGTGGGGAATTCAAAGACATGACGTTCCCGTTAAATGATGACGGCTACATCCTGGAATTCTTTGAAGCTAATAAAGGTCTGTACGAATCCGAACAGGGTCTTGAGGAGCTGGCTCAGAAATTCCTTGGTATGTCTCATCACTGGGATCGTGATCTGAATGAGATTCCGGAGCTGACCAGCACTCTGGCTCAATACCTGAATCTGATTATTCACGGTGAATTTAATCCGGAATCCATTCTGGCTGTTTTGAAGTAATCGTCCCCCTAAACGATACACACTGAAGTTAATTAGGAAGCCCCATGTTAAAACAATTTAAATTGAAGACCCGTAAACTGGCTAATGTTTGCGCACTGAGCCTTGGCGCCGCTATGGCGATGACTCCTGGCATGGCCAGCGCTCTGGATATCATGGTTGCCTACGGTAATCAGCCAGGCGAGCCAATTGATAAGGCTCTGCACCTGTGGGCAGAAAAAGTTGAAGAACGTTCCAACGGCGAGATCGAACTGAAACTGTTCCCATCCAGCCAGCTGGGCGCGGAAACAGAAGTGATGGAACAGGCCAAGATGGGCGCGCCAATCATCACTATCTCTTCTTACGGCAGCCTGATGGACATCGTTCCTGATCTGGGTGTTATCAACGCGCCTTATCTGACCCAGAGCTTTGACGACAAGTCCAAGCTGCTGAACTCCGACTGGTTCAAGGGCAAGTCCGAAGAACTGAGCAAGAAAGGTCTGCAGATCGTAGTTCCTGACGTGGTATACGGCACTCGTCACCTGATGAGCAAATTCCCGGTCAAGACCACTGAGGATCTGAAAGGCAAGAAGGTTCGCGTGCAGCAGTCCCGTCTGTTTATCGCCACCATCAAGACCATGGGCGGTGTACCGACTCCAATGTCTCTGGCTGACGTATACCCGGGTCTGGCTCAGGGCGTAGTTGACGGTCTGGAAAACCCATCTGTTGTGCTGCTGGGCGGCAAGTTCCACGAAGTCGCAAAAGAGCTGAACCTGACCGGTCACACCAAGCACATGTCTCCATTCGTTGCCGGTTCTGCGTTCTGGGAAACCCTGTCTGAAGAACAGAAGACCATCCTGATCGAAACCAGCCGCGACATGGTTAAGCACGGCGCTGAACTGGTTATGGCCAGCGAGGAAGCTGCTATCGAAGAACTGAAGGCCAATGGCGTGAAGGTTAACGAAGTAGACATCGCCGCGTTTGAAGAAAGCGCTCGCAAAATGGTTCAGGCCGAGTTCCCAGAGTGGACTCCAAACCTGTACACCGACACTCAGAAGCTGATGCAGTCTCTGTAATAGGCCATAGAGGAGAGCCGGCTTCCGGCTCTCCATCTTAAAAGTTCCGGAGCGTTCCGCATGGATCAGAATTCACCTAACTCCCCTGAAGCAGCCCCAAAGAAGCGTGTCGGTATGCCCGCTTTTGAATTGGGCATCGCAGGTCTTGCTCTTTCCGCCATCGTAATTATTACCGTGTGGGGTGTTTTCACCCGCTTCGTATTGAACGATCCAGCTCCATGGATTGAAGAAGCGTCACTGGCTCTGTTTATCTGGTTCTCCATGCTGGGTGCCAGCGCTTTGATGAAAGACGATGAACACGTACGCATTGATTTCCTGATCAAGAAGTTTCCACCATCCGTACGTTTCGTACTTGATCAAATCGTTCGCAATCTCATCATTATTGCATCACTGGGATTCATGGCTTATTGGGGTTTCAAGTTAATCCCGATGTCGACTTTCCGTTTAACACCGACACTTCAGATTCCCTATTCCTACATTCACTCGGCTGTAGCAATCAGCTCAGTGTTAATGATCATTCATTGTATTTTTAATATTTACAACGCTATTTCAGAAAAGAAATAGTCGCAGGAGTTTTAAAGGATGTCTGTTGTAGTTCCTGTCGGTATTTTATTGCTCCTGTTTATGATCGGTATGCCAGTTGCATTCTCGATCTTTATCGGAACACTGTCTTATTTCCTGTTCTTCTCGAACCTTCCAATGATGATGATGGTTCAGCGCATGGCGGGCGGTCTGGAATCCGTTGCCCTGCTGGCAATTCCTTTCTTCATTATGGCTGGCGTGTTCATGAACCACTCGGGTATCAGTAAACGCCTTATCAAATTCTGTGAAGACCTGACCGGCCATATGAATGGTGGTCTGGCCCAGGTGAACGTACTGCTGAGCACCCTGATGGGTGGTCTGTCCGGCTCCAACATTGCTGATGCGGCCATGGGTGCCAAACTGCTGGTTCCTGAAATGGTGAAGCGTGGCTACTCTGCCTCCTTCTCCTCTGCAGTAACCGCTGCCTCTGCACTGATCACCCCGATCATTCCACCGGGCATCGCAATGATCATCTATGGCTACGTAAACAACGTATCCATTGGTCGTCTGTTTATGGCCGGTATTGTTCCTGGTGCACTGCTGTGTATCTCCATGATGGTGCTGGTAAACCACATTTCCAAAAAGCGTGGTTACATGCCAATCCGTGAGAAGCGTGCCAGTGCCAAGGAAATCGCTTTCTCCGCCCGTGATGCCATGGCAGCGATGACCTTGCCGCTGATCATCATCGGTGGTATCCGCTTCGGTGTGTTCACCCCGACAGAAGCCGGTGCGATCGCTGTCGTTTACGCCCTGTTCCTCGGTTTCTTTGTCTACAAGGAAATGGATCTGGTGAAGCTGTGGGATTCCCTGAAAGAATCCACTCTGGCTTCTGCCAACGTGCTGTTCATTATCTGTGTAGCGGCAGGCTTCTCCCGCTTCCTGACCTGGGAACAGGTGCCACAGTCTCTGGCCGAGATGATCACCCAGGTTGTGGACAGCAAATATATGTTCCTGCTGGTTGTGAATGTGTTCCTGCTGATCGTCGGTATGTTCCTGGAAGGTAACGCCGTCATGATCGTACTGGCTCCTCTGCTGGCGCCTGTTGCTGCCGCCTACGGCATCGACCCTGTTCACTTCGGTATCGTGTTCATCTTCAACTCCGCCATCGGCACCGTTACTCCGCCGCTGGGCACCGTTATGTTCACCACGTGCTCCATCACAAAAGTGGACATTGAAGATTTCGTTAAGGAAGTCATGCCGTTCTGGATGCTGTTGTTCGCCATGCTGGCGGCCATCACCTACATCCCGGGCATCTCCACTCTGGTTCCAAACATGGTTTACGGCGGCTGAGTCTGACTCAGGCGCCACCAAGAAATTACCTCTGACTTTTCAGGACTGTTCACAATGAAAAAACTCGTTTGCCAAGAACCTCACGTGATGGAATACGTGACTGCTGACATGCCGGCTCCTAAGGCAGGTGAAATTCTTCTGAAGGTTGAAGCCGTGAGCATCTGCGGTACCGACATTCATGCCTTCGGTGGTAACCAGCCATTCTTTGAATACCCACGTGTTCTGGGCCACGAAATCTGTGGTCACATCGCCGAGCTGGGCGAGGGTGTAGACTCCGTTGCTGTTGGTGAGCGCGTTGCTGTGATCCCTTACGTAGCCTGCGAGAAGTGCCCGGCCTGCCAATCCGGCAAGACCAACTGCTGTGAAGCTATCTCCGTTATCGGCGTTCACCAGGACGGTGGTTTCTGTGAATACCTGACCGTACCGGCCAAGAACATCCTCTCCGTTGGTGATGTGGACCCTGAGCTGGCGGCCTTTATCGAGCCATTCGCCATCAGCGCCCACTCCGTTCACCGCGCCAAGGTGGCTGAAGGCGAACACGTTCTGGTGGTTGGCGCAGGCCCTATCGGTATCGGCGCAGCTGCTATCGCCAAAGCCTACGGTGCCAAGGTTGTTGTTGCAGATATGAACGAAGAGCGTCTGGCTCACGTTCGTCAGACCCTGGGCCTGGCGACTGCCAACCCTGGCGATGCCAACTATGCAGACACCCTGAAAGCCGAATTCGATGGCATTATGCCTGAGAAGCTGATCGACGCGACCGGCAACCCACACTCCATGAACAACGCCGTTAACGTGATCCGTCACGGCGGCACCATCGTGTTTGTTGGTCTGTTCAAAGGCAACCTGGACTTCTCCGATATTGAGTTCCACAAGCGTGAAACGACTATGATGGGCAGCCGTAATGCCACTATGGCCGACTTCGCTGCCGTTCAGAAGCTGATGGCGGAAGGTAAACTGTCCAAGGAACTGATGCTGTCTCACCGTTTCAACTTCCATGAAATCGGTCACACCTATCAGCAGGACGTTGTTGAAAATAAAGAGCTGGTTAAAGGCGTTATTCTTTTCAACTAAGGATTGTGTGACCCCTTTGCGGGTGTGAAAAGCAGGGAGATACACTCCCTGCTCCCCGCAAGCAGGACATGTTTGGCAGCCAGAACGATTTGGACTTTTACATGGATAATAAGCGCATAGCGTGTATCGGAGAGTGTATGGTCGAGTTATCCGATCAGGGTAACAACACCTACAAGCGCGCTTTTGCCGGCGACACACTCAACGCGGCTGTCTACCTGTCCCGATGCCTGCAGGGCACCGGCCACAAGGTGCACTATGTGACCGCCGTAGGGGACGACACCCTCAGCGACATGATGATCTCCGAATGGCAGTCCGAAGGCATTGTGTGTGACACCATTGCTCACATCAAAGACAAGGCACCAGGGCTTTACTCCATCTCTCTGGATGAGCATGGCGAACGTACCTTTAGTTACTGGCGTAATGATTCAGCCGCCCGCCGTATGCTGGATAACGGC
Source organism: Parendozoicomonas haliclonae (assembly GCF_900174585.1). GTDB lineage: Bacteria > Pseudomonadota > Gammaproteobacteria > Pseudomonadales > Endozoicomonadaceae > Sansalvadorimonas > Sansalvadorimonas haliclonae. The sequence goes on from NZ_FWPT01000002.1 coordinate 523,938, forward strand.
CTGAACGAAGAGCAGCTGGAGCGTCTGACCGCAAACTTCGATATCCTGTTCCTATCCGGAATTACCCTTGCGATCCTGGATACCGAAAGCCGTACACACCTTATGAACCTGCTGCGTAAAGCCCGGGACAATGGCGCTGAAATCGTCTTCGACAGCAACTATCGTCCGTGCCTATGGGCATCTGAAGATGCGGCCCGTGATGCTATGGGTGAAACGCTGGCACTGGCTACCATGGCACTGGTGACCTTTGATGATGAGCAGGCTCTGTGGAACGATGAGTCCCCGGAAGCGACTACCAATCGTCTGCGTGAACTGGGTATCGCCAAAGCGGTTGTCAAACTGGGCGCGGAAGGTTGTCTGACCATTGACTACAGTGCACAGGACGAAGCGACTCCGGTCACAACAATCCCTGTTGAGAAGGTTGTTGATACCACATCAGCCGGCGACTCCTTCAACGGTGGTTTCTTGTCCGCCTATATGGAAGGCAAGGATCTGGAAACCTGCTGCCAGCGCGGCAACGCATTGGCTGGTATCGTCATCCAGCATCGGGGTGCCATCATCCCGAAAGAGATCACCGATACTTTCGCGCAAACAAACTGAAACAGGGGCAACAGCCCCTTTTTCATTAAAACGATATTCAGGACTGCAACAATGTCAGCGACTGTAGAAAAGCTGAAAGAATTAAAAATCATCCCGGTGATTGCCATCGACCGTGCGGAAGACATCATTCCTCTGGGCAAAGCTCTGGCGGAAAACGGCCTGCCTGCGGCAGAGATCACCCTGCGCACTGAAGCCGGTATTGAAGCCATTCGTCTGCTCCGCGAAGCTCAGCCGGATATGCTGATCGGTGCCGGTACCGTACTGAATGCCGAGCAGGCTCGTCTGGCCAAGGAAGCCGGCGCCAGCTTTATCGTCTCTCCGGGCTTTAACCCGAATACCGTAAAAGCCTGTCAGGAACTGGGTATCGAGATTATTCCGGGTGTGAACAACCCAAGTACCATCGAAGCGGCTCTGGAAATGGGTCTGACTAACCTGAAGTTCTTCCCGGCCGAGCCATCTGGTGGCGTGAAGATGCTGAAAGCCATGACGGCTCCGTATGTTGGCGTGCAATTTATGCCGACCGGCGGCATAAATGCCAATAACATCAATGATTATTTGGCGATTCCACAGGTTGTTGGTTGCGGCGGCAGCTGGATGGTGGAGAAGTCCCTGATCAACGAAGGTCAGTGGGAAGAGATCGGCCGACTGACCCGTGAAGCGGTAGCAGCTGTTAACGCGTAAGCTGATTCAATGCCTGATAAAGTGCTGGCGCCGCAGCCAGCGCTTTTCCGCCCTGCGCCAAAAAGCTCTGATCCGGCTCAAGGATCGTATTCCCTGCTTCTTGATTCAGCAACAGCCCCGCCAAGGCATCCCAGGCATTTAACTGCCCTTCAAAGAAACCATCCACACGCCCTGCTGCAGTCCAGGCCAGCCCTATACCGGCACTGCCCAGCCGGCGATAGTCGATGCCTTCCGCCAGCAATTGTTTCCCCAATAAATAGCGGTGTTCCTGACCGCCTTTAAAGGTCACACCTGTTGCGATAACAGCTTCCTGCAGGGATGTTGTTTTACCTGCGGTCAGCACTTCACCATTAAGAGTTGCACCTTCCCCTGCACAGGCAAAAAACATTTCATCCCGCTCAGGATCCAGCGTCCAGCCACAAACCGTTCGGCCTTGGTAAACCAGAGCCACCAGCACGCAATACAGGGGGATGCCACGAATAAAATTACCAGTGCCGTCTATAGGGTCAATCACCCAAGTAAAGTCGCTGTTTAAATCGCCAGAATGGTTTTGTGTCCCAAACTCTTCACCAACAATCCGATCCTGCGGCCAGCGGGTTTGTATGGCCTGGCGGAGAAACAGTTCAACCTGCCGATCAGCTTCTGAAACAAAGTCCTGCAGGCTTTTGCTCTCAATCTGCAATTGATCACGCCGGCGGAAATAGTCTGCCGCCTTCTGCCCGGCAACCCGAATAATGGCATCCATATTCTCACGACGGGCGGCTAACGTATCAGGCGTCATGCGTTATTTCTCCAGAGGCCATATCAAACAGATCACCACTCTCTGGAACCAAGACACGCTCAATCCCTTCAACCTGAAGCATCATATTTTCTCGAAAATCTTCCCGAATATGGTAAAGACAGAATGTGGTATCAGGATTAGCATCAACCAGTTTCAGGGTATGGGGAAGATTGCCATGCCACTGTCCACCCGCTTGCTCCGTAAGCGCAAAGGTTTCGATAAAAGCCATATCTGCCTTGTTAATAAGCTGCTCGCCTTCCTGCCCAACCAAACCATCACCACTATAAAAAAGCGCCTGCTCACCCTGAACCAGAATGGATTGATTGGTCACGCTATGGGTTGTGCTGGCAAAGGTCAGTTGGAACGGGCCAACGCTGGAGATTTCATCGGTCGTTATCCACACCAGATCAAACGACCACGGCTTATCGATTCCCCAAAAGGACACTTCAACCAGATGTTTTAAACGTTCCTGACTGTCCGGGTTGCAGATTATCTGCAGCGGCTTTTTACGTTGCCTGTCGTTTAGCCGAATAAGGTAAGGCCCGAGACCAAAGCAGTGATCAGGGTGAGCGTGGGTAAAGTAGATGGCATCAATCGCTTCACCATCGGGATAACAGCTATAAAGCTTCTGGGCCGCAGAGTAACCAAGATCAATTAACAATCGCCAGTCACCCTGCTCAACCACCACGGAAGAGTTAGGGTGAACAGGGTCAGACGCCTCACCACACCCCAGAACCCGTACCTTCATTTGCCGATCCTTGCCAGCATCTCCGGGCGCATAAACTTCTCAACCACCAGCATAAACAGAATGGAAGGCACCAGCAGAATCAGGGCGGTAATCGAGGCGATCTGGTAATTGCCCTCCATGCTGGCGTTATACAGCAGCATGGGTAGTGTGATCACATCCGGCGCCCCAACAAAGAAAGTGCCGGTGAATTCATCAAGGGATTCAAGAAAGACAAAGATACTCGCAGCCAGAATTCCCGGCAGGGCTTGTGGAAGAGTAATGGTAAAGAAGGTTCTTAGCGGAGAAGCGCCCAGATTACGGGCCGCCTTTTCCAGATCCTCATCAACACCACTGAAAGCGGCAACTGTAATCCAGACCGAAAACACCAGCCCGTGCACTGCATGCACCAGAACCACACCTGCTATGGTGCCGTTCAACCCCAGCTCATAGAACAATCGGGCAATATTCATATACACCGCCAGATTAGGAAACGCCTGAGGCATCAAAAACAACAGCATAACCAGAGCCCGTACCGGCATACTCCTTCGGGCTAATGCATAACCGGCCGGAACCGAGACCAGCAGACAAACAAACACTGTCGTGAGAGCAATGATCACGCTGGTCATCAGGGATGAGAACGCATCGCTGGTCGGGCTGAATACCTGTTCCCAGTATTTGGTGCCATAAGTCACCGGCAGTTTATGGGGAAAGTACCAGACTTCAGCCACAGCCCATAAAAGAAGGTTTAATAACGGCCCGAAAATAGCAACGGCCAACAGCAGAATCAGCAGGGCCTGAATTGCAACGCCTGCGATACCGGCAGGAAACCGGAGCTGAAAACCTTTTCCGGCACTGCCTTCAATCACTGAATCTTCATGGGAAGCTGTCTGCATCATGCCGCACCTCCTTTCAGGCTCTGCTGTTGATTACGCATGGAGAAACGGAGGTAGTACCAGGCCAGCCCTGCCGTCATTAACCAGGAGATAAACCCAAGGGCATTGGCAACACCATAATCGCCATAGGAACTGATGCGGAAAGCCATATCAGCAGTCAGCATGGTTGGCGTACCTGTGCCAATCATCAGCGGCACACTCAAAACCGAAAGCATGGTCACGATCGATAGAATCAGGGCGACACCAACAGTGCCGGATACCTGCGGCAGGATAATCTGAAAAAGAATACGGGCTTTACCGGCACCCAGGTTGGCAGCAGCCTGAATCTGAGAACGCTCCATCGCCGCCATGGCACCGGCAATCATCAGCGTAGCAAAGGCTGTCTGCTTCCAGACAAAGGCAAATACGATGCCACTCCAGTCGAGAAAGGAGACAGCCTCCAGAGGTGTGATCACATCAGCAGACATCAGGGCATTATTCATCAGCCCGTTTTTCGCCAGAAACGTCCGCATACATTGAGCGGCAACAATAAAGGGAATAAACAACGGCCAGCGATAAACCGCAGCCAGTACGGCTACCAAACGACGATTGCCGGATAAAGTCAGCGTGCCACCGATAGCAATGGATAACAGTGCAATCAAGACAGCAGACAGAGACACAATACCGAGGGTATAAAGAATATCCCGCCCATAGAGTTCTATGGCTTTGGCAAAGTGAGCAAAGCCGTAACCTTCCCCCGTAGCAAAGGCAGACTCCATAGAGGCCAGCAGAGGAACAACAAATAATCCGACCACCATCAGTAGCGCCGGAACAACCATTAACAGGGTTAAAGTGCGGGACTGGTTCATAAATCAGCTACAGACAAAAAGATCAGCAAGGACAGAACAGCTCTGCCCTTTATTCAGAATTAACGGGTATCAGTTGGAAACCTTACGCTCGTAGCTTTCCTTGATATCGTCAAAGTAAGCTGCCAGCGGGAAGCTCTGACCTTTACTGGACAGATCCTGCGGCGTGATTTCCTTAAACAGCTTGTTCCAGCTGGCCTGGTCCATCTGCGACTTCACATGTTGGGCATCGATGCCCGGATACCAGTTAAAGCGCTTCACAATGCCATTGGCCTGCACTTCCGGGCTGGTTGCCAGCTCGACAAAATCACGGGCCAGCTTCATATTTTCAGCCCGCTTGGGAATCACGTAGTACATAGGCTGGCCAGGCATGCCCGGAGCAATCAGTTGCAGCTTCACACTGGGTGGTACCTTGCCCTGCGCCTGCCAGGAATAGAACATATCCACCCAAACCGGGCCCATATGAATCTCGCCACGGTTCAGCATATCGAGGGTGCCGGCATTACCCGGAGTAAAGGTCACATTCTCGTTAAAGGCTTTCAGGGCGCGCAGCGCCTTATCCCAGCCATCTTTGGTTTTAGGATCATAAGAACCGGAGGTCAGAGTGGCGGCATCGGTGCCGTAGGCATAAATCCAGCCGGTTACGAAGCTCACACCGGACATCCCATTCTTGATGCCGTTGTAGCCAAACACCTTGGGATGTTTTTTGGTAAAGGCGATCAGCTCATCGTAGCTGGCTGGCGGGTTGGCAATCACATCGCTGTTATAGGCGATAGCGGTCTGGCTATGGAACATTGGCATAACATAGCCGTCTACATTAGCACCCAGCGCGTTCTTGGTAGTGGAACGGGTCGCCAGCTTGCCGGTATTAATCTCATCCTTAAAGCGGGACAAAAGATCATCTGAAACCAGCTTACCGCCAAACTTCTGGTGCACCACGGCCACATCAATATCGTAGCTGTTGGCGCCACTCTTCTGCTGAGCATTCAGCTTTTCATAAATCTTGTTGGAGCCGGCATCTCCCGGGCCTGAACCCACAACCCGAACCTTAACCCCGGGATGACTGGCTTCAAATTTCGGGGCCAGATACTCCTTCACATAGTCCACCATATTCTGGCTTCCGGCAGTGGAAACATTCAGTACCGTTTCCGCACTGGCAGTACCTGCTCCCAATGAAGTCATAGCCGTAAGACAAAGGCTGACTAACAGATTGTTTTTCTTCATGCGTTTATCCCTATGTTCGTTTTTATGTTTATTACTGCTATCCAAGACTGCTGATCGAGTACTTATAGGTAGTCATCAGGCCGCCTGTTTTCGCGCAGGAAAGATATGGAGTACATCAGCCGGAAGCGTGACAGAGACATGAGTGCCTTCCGCCAGAGGCTCCGGGTGATCAATAAGACAGGTGGTCTCACCCAGCTGAACCGTATGACGGTAGCTCTGGCCAAGATAAGCATTCTGCAGAACTTCCCCCCTCAGGCCTGAGGCAGAAGCATCGGTACTCAATTGAATCTCTTCACTGCGGAAGCGCACATCAACAGCGCCCTCATCTAAAGGAGAGTTCAGAACAACAGGCTCGCAATGCTCTCCAAGATAGAGATGCAGCCCGTCGTAGGATTGCCGGACTAAGCCGCTCAGCCGGTTATCCGCGCCCATAAAATCCGCAACAAATGATGTTTGAGGATTGCGGTATAACTCCTGGGGAGAACCCGCTTGTTCAATGCGCCCCTGATTCAAAATAATGATTCGATCAGCCATGGACATGGCCTCTTCCTGATCATGGGTCACCATCACCGCAGTAAAACCGAGTTTCTTCTGCAGACTCTTGATCTCATGGCGCACCACGGCCCGAACACGGGCGTCAAGATTGGAAAGAGGTTCATCGAGAAGAAGAATGGAAGGCTGCACAGCCAAGGCCCTGGCCAGAGCGACCCGCTGGCGCTGCCCACCAGATAAGGCCGTAACCGGGCGGTGTTCATAACCTTCAAGGTTCACCAGCTCCAGCATCTCTTGCACACGCTGCGCGATAGCGGTTTTATCCATACGCCGCAGCTTCAAGGCATAGGCAATATTCTGGAACACCGTCATATGAGGCCACAGCGCATAGGACTGAAACACCATAGCCATATCCCGCCGTTCTGGAGGCTGACGGGTTATCTCCTGATCACCTACGAAAATCTGACCAGACTGCACAGGCAAAAAACCGCTTAACACCTGCAACAGTGTTGTTTTGCCACAACCGGAAGGGCCCAGCAGCGCAACAAACTCGCCGCGCTGAATATCAAAGGAGATATCTTTCAAAATGGGAGCAGCATCATAACCAGCGGTAACAGCAGAAACAGAAAGACTTGAGGACATAAAAAAGGCGCTGTGCAGTTCATTATTTTTAATGAAATAGACTGCCAGCGCCGGATGATGGTTTTATGACGTATTTGTTTAGAAAATATGAAAGCAAGGACTGCCAGCACCGCTGGCAACCCGCTAAATCAAGGTACTGCTTTGATTAGAAGAAGCCCTTAATTAGAAGAAGTGCAGGGTGGCGGTCAGGTTGTAGGAACCGACATCCTCACCATCCATCTTGTAGTTGGTGTAGTTCGCGCCCAGCGCGAATGGACCAAACACTTCCATATCCGCACCGACAGACCACATCACATCGTAGCCATCATCGTTCTTGAAGCGGCTGGTCTGGCTGGCATCCAGAGTCCAGCGGTGCACGCCACCCTTGGCATAAACCTGCAGATCACCAAAGTTCCAGCTTGGCTTGATGGCTGCATAGGTGGAATCCAGGGAGACATCACCACCACCCTTCACATTACTAATATCAAAGCGTCCATGATTGGTATAACCGCCTTCCACACCGATAAAGGGCAGAATGCCGGTGCCTACGTGCACGCTGTAAGCCGTTTCGTCCTTACCATCAAAGTCGGACTGGCCCACAGATACGCCGCCATACAACCAGGAGTCTGCGAAAGAAGCGGAAGAGGCAGACAGGAAGGCCAGCGCCAGAAGAGTCTTTTTCATTTTTAACCTTTTGGTTCTTATACCGGGCCACATCCAACAGGCATCCCCCAATAAACAATCACGAGAATACCCAGCCCGGCGGAAGGCTTGGATTATAGGGCGGGGAAGCTGCCACGCAACCTGTTATGCCGTCCGGTTATCCTGTCAAACAGGTCCTGCCTGCTGACAAATCGGTTAGCCCCATAGAACAGTCTCACCGTGTTTATGCTCTAAGGCGCTTTACAGCACTTGGGGCAGGATGCGGGATATGGAGTCAGTACACGGTCAAGACCAAACGAGAGAAGGGTTTATTACACGTCGGGATGGCCAGCCAGAACCCAGCAGCCCCCGGCACATGCCCAATGGTGAACATGCCCCTCGGCCTCATACTGACCTCCAACAACGGAGCACCGAACCCTGCTCACCCGACCAGACTACGGCTCACGAAGAACCATTAAACGTGGTGATGAGCCAGTGCACCCAATGGCTCACCAGCAAACAATCTCAGAAAGTGCTGGACCGGTTGGCAGCCTATAACCCGCCCGGACTGACCGAACTGGAAAAGTGCCGAATCGCTACCGTTCGACTGGTCGCTTTATTTTGTACGCCTCAAATCGAGCGACAGGAATTAAACCGGCAGCTCCAGAGTTTCGCCATGCAGGCTCTGACTCTGCTTCTTACGGGAGATGAGGAACAGGCCAAAGCCATAGAAGGCTATTGCGTGATGGTCAGCGCTCAGTTTTCCCACATGCCAGATTTAAATAAAGAATCAGACAATAAAGGTGTCTGTGAACTTATCAAAGGCATGACATGCTGGGATTGCAATAAAGCCAATGCCCTTCGCCATTTTCGTGCCAGTTGCGCTGCCGGGCATCCCGGTGGGCAATATCTTGTTGGTCGTTTCTGTTTGCGCGATGAGCAAACACAGGAGGCACAGCAGTATTTCCAAAAAGCTTTGCAACAAGGCTTTGAGCCGGCCAGAGAGTTTCACACTTACTGTCTGGCCAACCAGGCCAGAGACCAGATCCATCAATACAAGCACCCCGGTGATACTGAATCCGTTACCAAAGCAATTGAGCTGACTCGGGAAGCGGCTCTGGCGGGTGATCCTCACTGCCTTGCGCTGTTGGGTATGGCTTACTCCCAGGGAGGCAATGGCCTTAAGCAAAGCTTTGCTCTGGGCACCTGTTACAACGAGCAGGCTCTGGCCTATGGCAGTGTGGCCGCCAAAGTTGTTCGTGCCATACAACTGACCGGCTGGAGCAAGGAAAACAGCACAGCCGAAGAGATTAACAGATACTCCTGCAACCTCCGGCCGCTGGAAGTTGCCCGGATGTACAAAGATATTCGCATTGCTCTGGAGGCAGAACATCAGCGTTTAAAGGCCACACAGCTGCCATTTTTGAAAGCTATGAATCTGCCACCGGTTCCCTCAAGCCTGCTGTCCATTACCCGAAGCTTTCATGAATCACTCAATTCCGTAGATTCCAGAAGCATCACACCTGCCGGAAGAACGATTTATGCTCGAGGGCGGCTCTGCCATGACCTGATGATGCTTATGGGCATCCCCGAATCCGGTCAGGAAGAACAGGCCAGAAAGCGAATGCTGGCTCAGGATCAGGCCGATGCGATTTATTGGGTCGGCGTCACCTATGCCTTTGGTATTGGTGTTTCTGTCGATAAAGCCCGGGCCAGACAGCTGTTCAATCAGGCCTTAGCTAAAGACTACGGGCCAGCAGCGGTGATGCTGGGTTATTTCGCTCGGGAAGAGGCTGCACAGGACCCTGCGGCACAAGCCCGCCAAAACTGGTACCACGACCGGGCTATTGCCATGCAGGTTGATGGTGCCGCCTGTGAATTAATGCACTGCCGGCTTCAGGATGGTTTTCCGGCGGATGGTTATCTCACCTTTCGGGAACTGCCCCGCACCTATAAAGATGCCAATGAGAGCTTTGAGCACTACAACATTGGTCGCTGCACCCAGCAGGAAACAACCGGACGACTGGTGACGCTTGGTGATGAAGGCAGCACCCGCGCCCGATTACTGCTCTGCCGTAAGTCCATTGAGCAAAACAAAAATAGAAACGCCCGTAAGTGCCTCAGTACTGAGCCGCAACTGATTACTCCAGAAGCTTTGCTTTTACAGCAATACCTGAACGATCAAAAAGATCTGCGGCTTGAGCAGCCGGAAGAACAGATCAATACTGCCTGCGCATTTCGGGCTCTGGATTTAATCACCAATCTTAGCTGTACCCTTCAAGATATCTCGACGGACCGACTGGTTTCTCTGCTTGTCAGTCAGGCCACAGAAAGAGAGTGTCTGAGCCTGCGGCAGGAACCCGGGATTGCTGGTGTTTGTGCTCTGTTGGTGCAGATGGCCGTCAGCTCCAAAAATCCCAACGAGCAACTGCTGTTAACCCGTTGCTGTTACTGGCTGAGTGGTGAGAAGGAACATGGCCAGGCTCTGGTTCAATGCCTGAAAAGCCAGGGTATGAACAGCGAGTTGGCTCATATTGAACGTCGCCTGCACAATGAAAACACGACACAGACCGACGAAGACCAATGGCATGAGATGCCACTGGTCTCAGAGCTTTACCGGCAGCAATTAATTAGCGCCATAGAATCTGTGGGAGCCCATGAAATCTCCCTGACAATAAAGCGTACACCTTTGGGTCGCCTCTCCCAGAGCGTGCATATTCCCGATCGGCTTGGGCTTTCCTCCGGACAACTGGGCTTATGTTATGGCAACAAAGCACGCCACTCTGGAGCGAGTTGCCTATCTAAAACAGCCTGCAACCCTGACCAATTGAGCCGGCAGCTGAATGATATCGATATTCCAGTTAAAAACTGTACTTTGCCAACAGCCAAGCTGCAAAAGCATCAACAGAATCTGGCGGTGATGATTCATAACTTCTGTTCCTCTGCCAGCAACCGTGCAGAACATCCGGAACTGTGTGGACGGATTTATTATCTGATGGGCCTTTGCTGTCACCACTTGAATCTGCCCGATGCAGCTGGTGATTACTTCGCCATGGCCACAGAACAGAACCATGACGATGCCTTTTTACCGGCAGCCATTTATGCCTGGGCTCGTAGTGATGCGGTCAGCTTCCAAATCTGGCTGCTGCGTGCGCCAGAGAGTGAAGATAAACAACGCTGGGTCCAGGAAAGGGAGATGGCCGCCATCCGTCATACCTTGCTGGAAGATCAACAACATATACCTCTCACCAAAGAATCACTGAATCAGGCCAAAGAACTGATGCGGATGGGCGATCACCACGCCATCAGTGAACTGATTCTGCAAGCACTGATCAGCACAGACCCGCGAGATACTGGCCAAGCGAAACTGCGGGCCTTTATCCATGAAGCCCTGTGTTGTGCGCTGGCTACTGGCTCCCTTTCCATCCTGCCCATGGCGGCAACCATTATGATGGATCTGATACGACTCAACCTGACAGCTCCGTTAGCTTTACTGCAGGCGATGAAGTCCATAAAGCCCTGCAAGCCGGAACCGCCTCAGGGTGACAAAAAGCGTATGCAGAGGCTGTTTGCCTCCGGCCCTGAACACACCGGTCTTTCAACTTTTCAGAAGACGCTGAACGTGATTGAAAATCACGGGCCGGAAAATAATACCGATGTGCATGTTTTAACCGCCGTTCTCTGTGATCTGGGCTTTATTCATGATGAAGCCATTGTCGCCCGCTACAGCAATGGCCGTTCCGGCCAGTACAGGATGAATCAAGGGCTGCGCAAGTGCATGACCGAGTTCGTGAAAGGGAATTATCAGGAAGTGCAGAAGATCTTTCTGGGTAATCTTCCGATTCCTATCGATGCCGGCGGTCTGCTGTTCTGCCAGATGCAGGTTTTCTGTGGCACCGAGAAGCACTCTACCCTCCCCGCGACCTTGAAGAAGATGGCCGCTAAAGGAATGACAACAGCCAATACCTGTCTGGCTGCACTGTCGCTGTCCAAGGGCAATACCGATAGAGCCAGACATCACCTTGCTCCTCTCAAAGAGGCCGCAACGCCTGACCCGGATGGTTTGTGTCTGCTGGCATTTCTTACACCCACAGAGCCTGGGCTATTAAAGCGTGCCGCTTCATTCTGCTCGGCACCGGCAATCGTGCATCAGGCCATGGAAGCCATACGCAGAAATAAGCCCGAAAAAGCCAGAGCCTTGCTGACTGCCCCCTGGATAAAAAACAATCCGGAAGCCCGGTCCATGATCGCTTATCTGGATAAAGTCACCCATGCCGAGGCCGTTGCTGCAGCTGGCCAATCGCCACTGGCAATATTCCGCTTAATAACTTTGAAGCTCAGCCTGAACGACAACGATCAGCTAAACCTTGGCAAGCTGATCAGTAAGCTCGCTGACAGTAAAAATCCTGATGAGTGGCATTTCCTGCAGGCTCATCCTGATCTTTCGCTGTTGCTGAATCATCTCGATATTCTCGAACTTGAGGAAGGTTTTCAGACCAGTAACAGCCCCCTATCCAAAGCGGCTGGAAAGCTGAGACAACGCCTGCAGGGCAAGGTGAATGGCGCAAATGGTTCTGGTGCTGACACTCATAAGGCATTACCGGCCGAACTGGCAAAAGCCAAACTGGATTCCTGGCTGTCTGCTCCGATAACGGCTCAAACCGAGAAAAGCATTCAGAAGCTGATGAAGATATGTCCAGACCTGAAGACATCAGAACATTGTCGTCAGGTTACCGAGCAGTTAATTAAAAATAATGCGCAGCAATGTGAAACCGCTTTCCGTTGGCTGGAACAATCGACAACCGCAGACCATCTGCCTGCATTGCTCATCCAGGCTCTGGGAACAGCCCTGGAACAACAGCCGATTCAAACGACATGGGCATTGCAGTTACTGACCACATTAAAACAGCACGATCAGCTTCACGGTCTGGAGACTGAACAACTCGCCACCATCATCAACCTGCTGTTGGTTCAGCGCCCTCTTGATTGCTCGTTAATTCTTGAGCTGGAGCAGCTGCATTCCCGTGGTGCGCCTTCCTGTCTGGCGCAGCAACCGGTTTCCAAATTACTGTTGTTACTTGATCAGAGCCAAAGCCAGCACACGACAACAGGAAAGCAGGATCAGGCCGCTGTGAGTCTGACAGACAGGCTTATTCAGACCATCGAAGAGCGGAAAGAGGATGTGCTGAGTGGTTCATCTGCAATAACTGCCAGCCAGCAAATGCGTCAGTTCTACCTCCATAGCAAACCGGCGGACTATACCAAAGCGCTTGAGTGGATAACCGCCGGTCATGCACAACCCAATGCGTGTGAAAAAGTTCTGACAGCGGAGCTGGAAGCAGCCCTGATACCACCTCTTGATCAGGAGTGGATTGGGCTTGTGGTCGAGCAGTTAAAGACGTCTTTGAAGGCGCAATCCAAAACAGCCATGAGCTTTCAGTCCAAAACCTTCCAGCTCACTTTGCAGTCCGCCATGAATGCCGCAGTCGATGCCGGACAGATGGAGCTGCTTCAGGTTCTGGTGCGGTTTATGTCGATCAAGCAGTTGCCAGTTCCTTCCGTGTTGAAATCTGCCACCTGCTTTCATATTTCCCAAATGATTCTGACTAAAGATGATCAGAAAACCAAAGTCGTCAAAGCCATTATGGTTCCGGCACTGCAGACCGAAGGTTGTGCTCTGCCTCTGGTTATTGAGGTTATCCAGGATTTAACCAGCCATAACCCGGCTCTGCCTGAAGCGTTTTTACACCCTTTCCTGAATATGATTGATGAGGCTGGTCTTAAGCGTCCTCTGCTTCGGATGCTGCCAGCCCAAACAGCCAGAGCACTGGGCCAAAAGTTGCTGGAGGAAAACGAAACAAGTCTCTGGTTAGACTTGCTCAATCAGGATATTCCAGAACATTGTCTGCAGGGTCTGAGCACCGATACGCTCTGTATTTTGTACAACAACAATGAGGATGGGAAAGGAATCCGGAAGCAGGCCAACAGTATTATTCTCAACGCTTTACAACAGCGTTGCAGCACGCAGATGGTCAGCCTGCCGGCGGATATTCTTTTGGATATCCTTGATCAGGTGCTTGAGCAAGCTTCATTTTCCCTGCCTGCGCTGGCTATCAATATCTGCCGGACCATGGCGCAGCAGATACCGGAGAATATTCCCGATATTCTGGAAAAACTGAAGGGTCAGAGGAGCAGTATGGCAGCCACACTGCTTCCGGCTCTCGATCAGCTGATGACTGAACTGCAAACCCTTTATGAAGTGGCCGGCCAAAATCCGGAAGAGATTATTGATGAACTATTCCGTGACAGTCATTCTCTGTTTATCGATATGGGTGCTATCCGTACACAGGCAGAGCTGGAGCAAACCAACTATCGGGTCTTGTTAAACCGCCTGAACTTCTGGATGAGAAAGTGTGACGACTTCAATCTCAAAGACAAACGCACGGATATTATCCAACAAACACGACAACTCACCCAAATGGCACAATCAGTCAGCCTGTTTGCGATGGTCGATCAGTGGCATGAGGCCGAAGAGGGACAGGAAAAACTGGAACTGTCTCGGCAGCTTATCCGGAAATTCTCCGATAGGGACAGGGTTGACTCTCAGCCGGGCTTGTCAGGCTCTGATCGCAATACACTAGATGAAATGTGGGATTACCCGGCACAGTTTGCAAAACAATTGCAGACTCTGTACCGGGATAAATCCATCCGTTACGGATCGGATGAATGGGCTTCTGCAACACAGCTGCTCCAGAGCACACCCAACTCACACCACCAACATGCGGCTTTAAGCAGTCACCTCTCCGAGATTTACAGCAAGCATATTCGGAGAAAGATTAATGAGTGCGAGCAGAAGCTGAATAGCGTAAATACCAAAGACCTTGGCAACCTGGTTGACCCTAAGGATATAGACGAGCAGATAAAGGGACTGGTTAAAGCGCAGGAAAGCAAGAGAACCGGAGAGTCGCTGCAGTTCAAAATTTCTACCCGCGTAACCCGGCTTGAGGAGCACTACGAGGACAGCCTGAAGGCGTACGCTTTTAAACAACAGGTTTTCGAGCTGCAGATGATGACGGCAACAGAGCGCCACAACCTGCCTCTTCAAAAACTGGAAGAACACAAACAAGCCTTGCGCCTGCACCATACCCAACACCCTGATGTTGGGATTGATGATGCTTTGCTGAAAGTGGTTTATCAGCAGGAACAGATTCTTGATTATGAGATTCTACGCCGTCGTTTTTACAAGAGTCATAAACCATCGGATGAGTATTCGATAAACCCACAGGAAACACTCTGGCTTTATCAGGAGCTTCAACCATTGTTGTTTAATGATTTGGCTCAGGAGTGGTTGCAATTGCCGCAAATCAGGCGAGAGGCTGAACAATTTATTGCCCAGCTTACCGACGATCTTGAACAAAAGCCGACCATGAATGCTGATGAGCGCCTGCAAGCCTGTGAGCAGCTTCATCAGTTAACCATTCAACTGTCTGATAATTCAGAAGACAGAGTACTGGCATTTGCCGAGTTCTATCAGCGCCAGGGGCGGCAGGATAAAGCCGATATTCATTGGGGCCGGCTGGCGGGTTCGAGCAATGAAGAGATCAGAGCCAAGATACCTCCGATGATTGCCCGCCAAAGCCGAATCAACCGGTTATCCGAGAGATTGATACGACTGGAGCCCGGTGCTGCATTGAGCGAGGAAATCCATCAGCTGGTCAGAGACCTGAGTGGCGAGCAGGATCAGGCCATTAAGCCATTGCTGGATCGCTACTATCGTCTGAATGCTGCTCATGATAAGACGACTCTTGAACGGCAACCAACCCCAGTCAAAGCGCGTCCGGTTAGCAGACCACAGTCTTCGGACTTATCGCTGACACAAACCCGGTCAGAAAGAGCCTCACACCGCCGTGAAAAAAAGCGGAAGGACAAACAGCCGGCAAAGCATCTGCTGAGTTTCACCTACGAAAGTCATGAGCCAAAAGAGAGACCTTTACCCTCTCAAAGATTAGGGCTGACACCACAGAGTACTGATGATCGCTCAAGGCCAGCGCGCTTAAACAGCAACGGCTCTCACCCTACAACTCAACAAACCTGGGCTCAGCATCTGACGCCTGAATCACGGGGCAACCCGATTGATAATGCGATCGCGACACTAACCGCCTTTAACAGCAATCCGGACTTACGGGCCCATATGCAACGGCTGATGCAGATTGATCCTTATATTCTGGGGGATGCCGGTAGGCAGCAAAGACAACAGCTGGCCGAGTTACTGGAGTTTACCGTGGCCTATATTGCTCAACAGTACAGCTGTCCGGAGTTACTGCAAAAGCTGCTGGATTGTGCAGGTGCAGTCAATCATTCAGAAGAGCGTGCGTCATCACGTTTTGCTCCCCTCTTTAAAAAGGATGAACGACGTTACGAATAAGTGAGAAGACACTTTATTTTTTACCGTCGTTGTACATTTTGATGAGCTTGACGCCTTCATGCAGAGGAGAGTATTGGTCTGGCCGGCCCTGTTCTTCCCGCCAGGTGGTAAAGATACGACCGAGGATATTCGGGCTGTTGATAAGTGTACTGTAACGCAGAGAGTCTTCTATCGCGCCGGTATCTTTCCAGCTGACCGGCAACACCCGGAAGCCTTCTTCAACAAACTCAGCCATGGTTTCATAGTCTTTGCGACGTTCCATCTGCCAATCGCAGATAATCATCTCTTTGGGAATGGAGCGGATAGCCTCACTTAAACCATCCCGGGACGAGAAGGAAATACCCAGTGGATGGGCTTTCCCATCAATCAGCCGATCGCCCCACATCATCACTTCCTGCTGCCGCTCTCCATTCAAGTGTTGATAGAGACGGTTAATGCCTTCGGCAAAGGCTTCGGCGCAATCCATATCCTTCTTATAAACAGCTTTGCGACTGCCCAGCAGAAAGATTTCATCCATACCGATATGGAAGGCTTTGGAATCAAAGGCCTCAATTAATTCATCAAAAATGGCAAACAAAATGGGGTAAAGCTCAGGGTTGGTCGGGTCCCACTCCCGGGATTCAATACCTTCATTATCAGGGTACTGACCCGGAGTTACATCAAACTGGGGATATTTGGTGAGTAGTGGAAAGGTATGCTCATTCCAAGACTGGTGGCTGATGCAGTGAAACTGAGGGATAACGTTGATATCGTGCTGACGAGCCAGCTCAACAAACGCCTGCGCTTCCTCTTTGCCGATATAGCCCTCACCACGACGCAGATCAGGATCACACTGGTAATTAAACTCGAAATCCACAGCCAGCAGGATATTGTTGACCCCAAGCCGGGAGAGGGTTTTCAAACGCTTGCCCAAATCCTTCAGAGCATCGGGCTTGGTGTAGCCAACCAAGTGAAGAATGCGCCATGGCGCGCCGCCCCAGTCACCACCATCCGGCGTTAAGATATTATCCAGCAGCCCCATGCGTCATTCCTTTGTACATCGTACGGCCAACATTGGAAAAATCCCTGAACACAGCCAACAAAACAACTTAACCATTTGTTTTTTATCAGTTTTTGTCAGACTGAACTGTTCACATACCCAAAGCGTAGCCGATCTGCTATTCAGTAAGGAAAAGGTATTCAATAGTTGTTCCCAGCAGGACGGGATGATGTACAGAAGTCAGTTCACACCACAAAACGCTCTCAGAAAAAGCCTTGTTATTGGCTCTTTGCTTGGTCTCATTTCCTCAAACAGTGCCTTGGCTCAACTGGTGGATATTGACCAGACGCAGTGGCAGGCATCCGGCGATAAATTTTCCTGCCAGCTGCGTCAGCCTCTGAATAATGGCTATGTAGAGTTTGTTGCCCGGGCCGGTTATCCGCTGGCTATCACGCTGGTTGAAGGTGACAAGAGCAGCAGCGGCTCTCTGGCCGTCTCCCGGCTCGCGGCTCCCTGGCAAAACAAGGATGATATAGAACCTCTGGGCAGTGGTGATATCAGCCCTGCCCAACCTTATATGAACAGCGGTACAGAGCCCTTGCTGGCGGGTCTGCAAAGTGGCAACTGGGCACAGCTGGCTCTGACCTTGAATCAGAAGACCCGGCATATCACTCTCAGTAATGCCGGGATTCATCAGCCAGCTCTGGACTTCCAGGGTTGCCGAAACCAGCTGCTGCCTGCCAGCTATGATCAGGTCAGTCTTGTGAGAGTGCAGTTCAGCAGTGGTAAGAACCGCCCACAACCCAGCTATTCCGACACCCTTAACAATCTGGCCATGTATGTCCGCACCGATAAAGAGATCACAGAGGTTCATATCGATGGCCATACCGACAGCCACGGCCACCATCTCGACAATCTGAAGATTGCCAAGGATCGGGCAGACAATGTTGCCGAGTACCTGAAGTATTTAGGGGTACCGGAGGATAAAATTATTCTTCGCTACCATGCCGAGCGTTACCCCATAGCCTCAAACAATACCAACTATGGCCGCGCCCAGAACCGGCGGGTGGAGATCCGGCTGATCAAGCAGAATACGCCTCCCGATCAGGATTCGTTCTTCTCTCCCTGATTTTCCTTTTGCAACTATGCCCCTTAATACGGCACTTCTGCCGGAAATCCGTCGTCTGATAATCAAAATTGAAATAGATATTCGCTTTTAAATAGCAAAACGATCTATTTCAGTAAGTTATGGCTGTTTCTTCTTCTCCTATATTTCAAAGGTGAATAAATAAAAACTTTTTATATTTCCTTGTCTTATTTCATTCCCATGACAAGTCACTGCATTTTGGCGCTCAGCTGCTCTGCGATGACTGAATTCGGGGCTGATAATGGCGGGGGCTGTCGGCTTTATAGAAGCCGCCTGAGCGATTGGATCATACAGGGATATGTACGATTACCGCGTTCTTCTGGTGGGAGAGAACTGCATAGCCCCACTGAAGTCACTGCCTTGTAAAACCCTCTCGGTGAACTCCGGGCAAGCCGCACTGGAACAGTTAACCAGCTTCCAGGCGGATATTATTGTTTACGATCTGGGTTTGTCCGATCTCTCTGCCCAAGACTTTCTGGAGCAAATCTGTTCCCGTCCACATGCTCCAGCCATTATTCTCACCACCGCTACGCCCGATATCACCGAAGCCGTACAGCTGATAAAGGCTGGCGCACTGGAGTATCTTTCCCGCCCTCTGGATACAGCTTCCTTACAGAAACTGAACGACCAGCTTCTGGCACGCAGTGCCGGACGGGACAACGTGATCACTCAGGCTCCTGAAAGTCAGCACCTTTATCAGGTCGCCGAACAGGTTGCCCGCTCTGAGGCCACCGCTCTGATTACCGGTGAAAGTGGGACCGGCAAAGAAGTTCTGGCCGGGTTTATCCATCGCCATTCCTCCCGCCGTGCCCAAACCATGGTGGCTATCAACTGTGCTGCAATACCCGAAAACCTGCTGGAGTCTGAACTGTTCGGCTATGCCAAAGGAGCCTTCACCGGCGCCCATACCGCCCGACCCGGAAAGTTTGAGCAGGCCAACCAGAGCACTTTGTTTCTGGATGAGATTGGTGAGCTGCCCCTACATCTGCAGGCAAAACTGCTGCGGGTGCTGCAGGAACGGGAAGTGGAACGAATAGGCAGCCAGCGTAGTGTAAAGCTGGATATTCGTATTATTGCCGCTACTAACCAGAACCTTGAAGAGCTGGTGAAACAAGGAAAATTCCGGGAAGACCTTTACTACCGCCTTAATGTCTTCCCATTGCGTTGTCTCCCTCTTCGGGAGCGATGCGGCGATATCCTACCACTGGCCGATTATTTTTTGCAGGCCTCCGGCAGCCAGAAGTCTCTATCCAGCGATGCACAGCAAAGTCTTCGAGACTACAGCTGGCCCGGTAATGTTCGTGAACTTGAGAACACCATTCAACGCGCTTTGGTGATCAGCCAGCAGCCTCAGATTCAGGGGCAGGATCTTATGCTGCCACAGTCGCTTTCTCGTCAGGCCTTCACGCCAGAAACAGACATCAGCGAAAGTCTGGAAGAACACTGTCGTAAGGCCGAATACCGCCACATTATTTCCGTACTCAATCAGCAGCAAGGCAAGCGAGAGCAGACAGCCCGTGTGCTGGGCATCACGACTCGAACCTTAAGAAACAAACTGTCCGAAATGCGCAGGTCGGGCATCAATCCATCAGAGCAGTCTTCGGAGCAACCCTTGACGAGCTCTGTACTGAACTCGCTCTAACGGTTTTTATCCATAGCGAATGGAGATAACACCATGGCTATCTCGACCCAGTCCATCAATCAGGTGCAGTCGCTGTTTCAGGAAAGCCCGCTCAGCCGGGAGATTATGGCTAACCAGCCAGCCGGCACCGATGCCCCCGGCTTTGGCGAAGTTATGAAAAAGGTGCTGGACCATGTGAACAGTCTGCAGGCTGATGCGGGCAATCGCATGGAAGCTGTGGAGACCGGCCAGAGCACCGATCTTCTGGGTGCAATGATTGCCTCCCAGAAAGCCAGTCTGTCATTCCAGTCATTGCTGCAGGTACGGAACAAGGTGGTATCCGCCTACGAAGAAGTGATGCGTATGCAGGTTTAAAACTGCTTTAAAAAGAACAACAAGGTGTAAGACATGGATAGTTCTGTACCCAGTGTAAAGCCCGTTGCGGGAGCTGTTGAAGCAGAAACCGTTGTGCAGCCAAGCAAGGCTAAACAAATGCTCCAGCTGCTGGTCACAATGCTGCGCAACAGCCCGCGTTCACAGCTGATGCTGATTGTGACCCTTGCTGGTTCACTGGCGCTGGGCATTGTTTCGTTTATCTGGTCACAGAATGCGGACTACCAGCCCCTTTATGGCAGTCAGGAACTGTACGACGTCTCCAGCGTGACCGAAGTCTTACGACAGGAAAATGTTAAATTCCGCATTCATCCACAAAGCGGTCAGGTGTTGGTGGATTCCACCCGCCTTGCCGAAGCGCGTATCAAGCTGGCTTCATCTGGTATTACCCCTGAGCAGCCCCAGGGGCTGGACATCATGGGTGAGGAGCAGTCGCTGGGCACCAGCCAGTTTGTTGAAGATGTGCGTTATAAGCAGGGGCTTTCCGGAGAGCTGGCCCGCACCATTATCAGTATGAAAGCGGTGCGTAATGCCCGGGTTCATCTGGCGATTCCCAAAAAAAGCTCGTTTATCCGTAAGACCGAAAAGCCTGCGGCTTCAGTCTTTGTTGAGGTTCTGCCTGGTCATCGTCTAGAGCGCTCGCAGGTAGAAGCCATTGTGAACCTGATCAGCAGCAGCGTAACCGGCCTGCCCCGGGACAATATTTCTGTGGTCGATCAGAAAGGCAATCTGTTATCCCGGGACCTGAATGTGGACGACGGTGGCTTTGGTGTTGCCAACAAGCAGCTGGATTACACCCGCAAGATTGAAGGTAACTACACCACCCGTATCAGCACCCTGCTGGAACCGATTGTTGGCCATGACAACTTCCGGGTTCAGGTAACCGCTGACGTTGATTTCAATCGTATAGAACAGACCTCTGAAGAGTATGACCCGGAAAACCGCCGGGTGATTCGCAGCGAATATTCCAAACAGACACTCACGGACACCGAAGCTGTTGGCGGTGTTCCCGGCGCTCTCAGTAACCAGCCACCGGATACCGGCGAAGGTAATGCAGCTCTTCAAGCCGATAAAGCCAACGGCCAGACAGAATTTACCCGTAACTACGAGCTCGACCGGGTTGTTCGGAAAGTGACTCAGCAGCAGGGTCAGGTTAAACGACTGAGTATTGCCGTCATCCTGAACCGAAACGCTTTTGGCGAGGATGCTGCTCCCGATACTAACGAGCTAAAGCAGCTGGTTCAGGATGCCGTGGGTTTCGACAGTGAACGACAGGATCAGATCAGCATTCATATGGCCGGTTTTGTGAAACCGGAAGTGGTTGAGATGCCAGTCATCCCATGGTGGCAACAGCCGCAAATTATTACCTACCTGCGTTACACCATCGGCGGTCTGCTGAGCTTTGCCGTGATTATGTTTTTGCTGCGCCCGCTGGTGAAACGGGTTGCCAATCCACCGCCACTGGTACAGGCACCGGAAGCTCTTGCTGCTCCTAAAACCGTTCATGGTCAGGAAGTTTATCTGGATGAATCCATGGCCCTTTTGCCGCCGGAAGTGGCGGACTTTGATACCCAATTAGTCAGTGCCCGAAAACTTGTTGATAAGGAGCCGGCTCGCGTTGCTCAGGTTGTAAAGATGTGGATGAGCCCCTCCGAGTAACCATTACGAGTAAACCGTTATGAGCGAACCATTATGAGTGAACCATTATGAGTGAACAGAACGCATCTCAGGATCAGGCCAACTCCGGCACCCAAAATGTTGCGGTGTTGATGCTCAGCCTTGGAGAGGAAGGTGCCTCTGAAATTTTCAAACACCTGAGTCCCCAGGAAATACGACAGGTCACTATGGCCATGGCGCAGATGCCACCGCTGAAAAGGGATGAGGTGCAGGGCGTGCTCGGGCAGTTCTTTCACCAGTATCGCTATGAGTCCGGCCTGCTCGGTGGCACCAAACAGTTTCTGCAGCGCAGCCTGAACAAAGCCCTGCCTGCCAAAGATGCAGACAGCATGATCGACAGTGTCTTTGGTCAGGAAAGCACCACTACGTCACTGGAAATGATCAAGTGGATGGATACGGCCATGATTGCCGAGATGATTGCCAACGAGCATCCGCAATTACAGGCTGTTGTGCTCGCCTATCTCGAACCGGAGCAGGCTTCACAGGTCTTGCAGAGACTGCCGGAAGCCAACCATCAGGAGCTGCTGTCCCGTATTGCACGGTTGGAGGAACTGCATCCTTCGATTCTGCAGGAGCTCAATGAGATGTTCGATCAGAACATGATCAAGATGACCTCCAGCCACAACAAATCTGTGGGTGGCCTGCGGCAGGTTGCTGACCTGATGAACAGGATGAATGAGAACTCCGCCCGGCAGCTGCTTGAGCACTTTAAAGGTAGTGATACGACACTGGCCGATCAGATCGAAGAACAGATGTTTGTCTTTGAGCACCTGACCAAGCTGACCGATGAAAACCTGGCCAAGGTGATTACTGAAGTGCCTCAGGAAACCCTGGCTCTGGGTTTAAAGGGCGCTTCCGACAAGCTGATGGGCAAGATACTCGCCAATATGGCTAAACGAACCGCCCGTTATCTGCAGAACGATATTGATAACCTTGGCAGCGTACGCGCCAGCCAGGTTCAGAAAGCCCGTCAGGACATCCTTGATGTTGCACGAAAGCTGGCTGACTCCGGTGAGATTGAGCTGAGTGCCCAGGATGAAGAGATGATCGAATAACAGACGTCAGGAAGAACGTTATGAAAACCACCGGCAAGATACTGAAACCCAATCATACGCCCAGCAATGCCCAGGCGGAGAAGGTCATGTTCCCAGCCTTTGCCAAGCCCGTTCAGCGGGAGCTGCCGGTGGATGAGCCCTCCGCCATTATTACCGAACCGGTTGTTCAGAAAACCCGTCCTGCGCCGTCCAACAATCAAACCTCCCACTCAGAACAAGATCGGCAGGAAGGTTTCCGCAGTGGTTATCAACAGGGGATAACCAAAGGGCAGGAAGATGGTTACAAACAGGGCTTTGCTGAAGGAACAGAGGCCGGTTTAAAACAGGGCCACGAGCAGGGTTACCAGAAGGGATTGGAAGAAGGCACAAAGGCAGGTGCAGATCAGGGTTATCAACAAGGCATGGAGCGCAGCCGGCAGGATATGGATTTCCTATCCGGCCAGATGAATCAGCAGCTCTCCCAGATTCGCAACCTGAGCCTGCAGCACCGGCAGCAGCTTTCCGAGTTGCTGACTCAGGTGATTGAAACGGCCGTCAGCCATATTACCCGGGTGGAGATGCGTAACCGCCCGGAACAGATTCACAAGGTGATTGAAGACACTCTTGAACAGCTTCCCGATCATCACGGCCGTTATCAGGTGCATTTAAATCCTGTGGATTCCGAACGTTTAATCCAGCTGCATCCAGAAATTCGTGAGCGGTGGACAATTATCTCAGCTCCTGAGGTCGCCCCCGGCGATTGCTATATCGAAGCCGAACACTCCGAAGCCGAATCCAGCCATAAGCAACGAATGCAGGATTGCCTCGAACAGGTGCGCCAGCATCTTCCCTCTGAACTTGAGAAGATTCTGGTATGAGTCATCTGCTGTCTGCGCTGAAAACCCTGCCGGTTGCACGCATGCATGGCCGACTCAAACGTATGAGCGGGCTGGTGCTGGAAGCAACCGGATGTCGTCTGGCGACCGGTGAACGTTGTCTGGTTGAGGGTGAAAATAATCTTCAGGTGGAAGCGGAAGTTGTTGGTTTTAATGGCGACCGCCATTTCCTGATGCCACTCACCAACCCGACCGGCCTTCGCCCCGGCGATAGAGTGAAGCCGTTGTCTGATGAGTGCGATATTCCTGTCGGCGATGGCTTGCTGGGGCGAGTGATTGATGGCCTTGGCAACCCTCTCGACCGTGGCCCTGCCATTAACGGCGAGAAGCATATTCGTCTGCATGCCGATCCGATTAATCCCATGAACCGTCAGCCTATTTCTACGCCTCTGGATGTTGGCGTGCGCTCCATCAACGGTTTGCTTACCGTAGGAAAAGGCCAGCGTATGGGTCTGTTTGCCGGGAGTGGTGTCGGCAAAAGTGTGCTGATGGGCATGATGACTCGCAATACTGCAGCGGATATCACCATCGTCGGACTGATTGGTGAGCGTGGGCGGGAAGTGAAAGAGTTTATCGAACAGACATTGTGTAATGGCGGCCTCGAACGGGCATTGGTTATCGCCGCACCTGCCGATTCCTCTCCTGTTATGCGCCTGAGAGCGGCCCAGCTTTGCCACCGTATCGCTGAGCACTTTCGGGATGAAGGCAAGGATGTTCTGCTGCTGATGGATTCCCTTACCCGTTATGCCCAGGCCCAAAGAGAGATTGCCCTGTCTGTCGGAGAGCCGCCAACCTCCAAAGGTTATCCACCTTCGGTATTTGCCTTGATTCCCAAACTGGTTGAACGAGCAGGAAACGGTGCGGAAGGCAGTGGTTCCATTACCGCCTTCTACACGGTGTTAACGGAAGGGGATGATTTGCAGGATCCGGTGGTTGATGCCGCCCGTTCGGTTCTGGACGGGCATATCGTTTTAAACCGTGAGCTGGCTGACAGCGGACACTATCCGGCTATCGACATTACAACATCCATCAGCCGGACACTGCCGCAGATAACCACAGAACAACACCAGCAAGGTATTCAGCAATTCCGGACCATGTATGCCCGCTACCAGCAATTAAAAGAGTTGGTTTCTATCGGCGCTTATCAGAAAGGGGCTGATCTGCAGATGGATCAGGCTATGGAGTTTCATCCCCAGCTGCAAGGTTATCTACAGCAGGGGATGTTTGAACAGGTTGACAGCAACAGCAGCATTCAACAGTTGTCGTCGATCTTTAACGGGGAAGCTGTTCAGCAGGAAGCCGTCGTTCAGAACAGTACAGCGACGCAGTCCTAGGCAATAACTGTCGCACAAAACAATAAACTCACAAAAACAAGGATGTTTTATGAGCCTCAATCAATCACACAATTCCACCACAGATAAAAGCATTCATTTACTGAATAAGTGCCTGGACCACCAGCGTACCCGGTTTGATCAAGCCCGGATGCGTACTCATCAGGCCGCCATGTTTCTGCGCAACCAGACCCTGCAGCTGGAAAAGCTGGATGCGGCTCTGGAGGACTATCGCAATACTCCGTCTTACCAAAAGCCTTTATCGCTGACCAACCAGATTGGTTTTCGCCAGCTGCTGCTGGATATCCGCGATCTGCAAAGCAATGAAGTTGAGCGGGAACAGAAAACCTTCCAGCGCTGTCAGGATGAAGCCCTGAAAGAACAGCAAAAAATTAAATCCATGGAAAAGGCGATGGAAAAGCTGAGAAGGAAACAGCAGCTTCTGGCCAATAAACAGGAACAGAAACAACTGGATGAGCAGGCGGCCAACCAGTTTTCCCGTCAGCAAATAATGTAGTCTGTAACCAAATCAGGCACCGGAGAGATTCTTCGGTGCCTCAATCACAATCTGGCCAAAACGATTGTAGGCTCGCCCCGGTATTTGTCCCCAGATCAGCCCCAGCAGCTTAGCCGTGACCGAACGCAGACGCCCCTGCAGGCGACCATTCACACTATTAATTTCCCGACACCGGGTGACTTTCAGTTCCAACTCTCGCCACTGCTGCTCGACCATAATTCGTCTTTTTTCCGGCAAGGCATTCAGGTAATCCTGCATTCCGGTTTCATCCGCTGAGAAGCCTGCAGCCACCAGCTGTTGATTACGCAGCAGCACATTCGAGCGGATACGCGCCAGATAGCTTTTTAACTGCCGGGTATCATCTTCCACAGCCGCCATATCCCGCTCAAGCAGGTGGCGATGCTGTGCCAGCAAGGTGGTTTCGAGAGAGTCGAATAGATTTCCGGCATCCAGAATATTACGGGCGAGAGCATCCATGATAAGAGAGTCCTGACTGAAATAATTATTTATTAAGAACGACCGGAGTCTTCTGCCAACTGCTTGAAGAAGGCCTGCATACGGTTGGCCAGCTGTTCATGATCCACCGGCATACGACCATTGCGGATGGCTTCTTTCACCTCTTCAACACGGGCCAGATCAATATCCTGCAGGGCTTCAACTTCACTGCCCAGAGCCTCCAGAAGCTGAGCTCCGGTGCTGAGCTCAACCTTATCAATACTGGTTTGTTGTGAAGAAGTAGAGGTAGCCTTACCCGACGAGACTCCCGAGGAAACTTTGGCAGCGCTGCCAACCGATGACTTTCTGGCGATGGGCGTTGAGCCGGAACGGGCTTTTATTCTGTCAGATTCGCTCATATCGGTTCCGGAAGTGTGGAGCTTATTATTGCCCTTCGGCAAAAAACCGACCGAACTTAAGTCTTTGGCTCCTGATACCCCTGTCATGATTCTTTTCCCCGGCATTCTTTATTTAAACTGGCTTATCTCAAATAATTAAACAGCGAGAGCCCCTGGATCTTCATATACGCCTGCTGACTGGCCTGAAGTGCCGTTTCCTGCAGGTTCAGGCGGGAAATCGCCTCGCTATAATCCAGATCTTCCAGCTCCGCCTTGAGAACCTGATCCATCAAAATCACGTCCTGATGGCTATTCAGGGTGGAGTCGAGCATATTCAGCCGCCCGCCCACATTGGTCTGAGCTTCTCCCAGTGAACTGATGGTCTGATCCACCACCGCAAGAGCCGTATTAATCTCCTGCTGCAGGTCACCATTCCCGTTGAGCGCGTCACTCAGCCGGGTCAAAGCGGTAAAGATATCCATATTCTGAATGGTGAAAGAGTCTCCCGCTGTCGGTATGCCATCCAGATCCACAGTGGCAATACCATTGATATCCAGCTGACTACCGGTGACGGTGACTGGCTCTGCCGGAAGCGTGTTACCTTGCCAATCGGTGGGAATAGCGGTCCAGTTGGTGCCATCAAAATTCAATTCAATAGAAGCCACCTCGGTAAACCGGCTGTTGTCCGTAATGGAATAACCTTGTGCCTCCGACACATTGGTTGCTCCAGCATCTATCCGGGCACCTTTGTCGAAAAATATATCAAAGCCGGGGTCGTTACTGGCCACCTTGGTTGAGGTACTGATCGCAACCATCCGCTGCTTGTCATCACCCTGATAATAGTACCGGCCACTCTCCTGGATAGGCTCATTCTGGGTACTGTTACCAGCGAACATATACTGCCCATCCGCCAGTCGATAATTGGCCAGACTTACGAGCTCATTAATCTGTTCATCGATCTCTCCTGCTACAGACTTCAGATTGCTTTCGTCGTAAGCGCCATTACCGGCCAGCAGTACACTCTCCCGAGTACGCTGTACGACATTGACCATATTGGCCAGCAAAGTATCTTCCTGCTGTAGCGTACCCTGGAGCTGATTCACGTTAGACACATACTGCTCCAGCGAGGCAATCTCTTTGTTGAAATGCTGGATCTTAACCGTGGCCAGCGCATCATCACTGGGCTGCTGAATACGTTTGCCCGAACTGATATCGTCAAAAGTTCTGGCCAGATTGCTGCTCTGCCGCTGCATCACAGTCATCATCATATTACTGAACTGGGTAGTACTGACTCGCATCGCCATTCACTCCCTGAAAAGCGTCTAGAACATTCTTAGCAAGGTATCGAAGGTGGATTGCGCCACCGAGATCACCTGGGCACTGGCCGCATAAGCCTGCTCGGCCCGCACAAGCATCATCGCTTCCTCATCGAGGTTTACGCCGCTGTATCCATCCCTGGCATCCCGCGCCTGCTCGTAGAGTGACTGGCTGGTTTGCAGCTCTGTGTTCACCTGCGAGGTCATGACCGCCATTCGTCCCACCAGCCGGGTGTAACCTTCCCCAAGACTGACGCCACCGTCGACAACCTGACCATTGATTACGCCATCACTAACCAGCTCGGCATTTTGCAGATCAACCAGGGCCTGTAACTGGGTGTTATCCCCCAGCGAGCCGGCTTCAGAAGCAAAAGCCAGTGACCGGGCATTTTCTACCGCGACACCAATCTCATCGGCAGCTCGGCGCGCAGGCTGGAGCAGATAAACCTCACCATCCTCCAGAGTGCCTTCATTGAGGCTGAGCTTTAACCCATCAAACTCAATAGGAGCGGAACCGGCTGCAGGAACGGCACCATTGGACACAACCAGTCCATCACTCTGCCGGGCAATCTGGTAGTTACCGCCATTCACAGTCAGAACATAATTGCTGGCCTGCAACATGCTGCTGTCGTCCACTGCCAGCAGCAAAGTGTCGTTTCCATTCGTAGCCAGTACACGATCCGCGGCTGGTATACCGCTGATAGGAAAGTTCAGCTCATAAACATCGCCATCGGCCAGGGTGCCGCCATGCAGTGTCAGCCCCAAACCATCAAAGCCTGCCGTGTTGATATCTGCGACCAGCCCTGTGGCAACGGATGCTCCTGTATCATCAGTAATATCGTAATTGCCGCCGGTCACTGTCAGGGTGTAGTTACCGCCGGGCTTTAATGCCGCCATATCGAGCACATCCAGGCTCAGTCGGGCGTCGCCAGTGTTATTGATATCAGGCTTGATCCTGTCGACAGACGAGAGCCAGTTCACATCATTCATCAGCTGACTGGTTGGCTCGCCCTGATGACCATCCAGATCGTAGCCACCCGCCAGCAGGCTGTTCACATTGTCGGAAAAGATTATTGCCAGCCGGCCAATCTCATTCTGTACCTGTGGCAGGATATCGGACTGATAGGACTGCAACCCACCAATCGTGCCTCCCAGATTGGCAGTCAGAGGAATGGTCGAAGCTGAGGTATTCAGATAAATACCTGCCAGATTAGGATCAACAGGGTGCTGCCCAACTGACAGAGTGTTGGTCTGACTGCCAAGCACCAGCGGATAACCGGACGTCAGATAGACATTCACCATCCCGTCCGGCTGGGGCAGAACATTCAATCCTGTAAGAGTCGCCAGTTCCTGTATCGCCTGCTCACGCTGGTCCATCAGATCATTGGGATTACTGCCATTACTGAGCGCAGCCTGAATCTGCTGGTTAAACCCGGCAATACTTTCTATGTAGGAGTTAGCCTGTGCGGTGGCCGTATCCAGCTGGATGGTTAACAAACGACTTTGGGAGTCCAACTGATCCTGTACGGTATTAAAACGTTGGCTCAAGGCAATGGCTTCACTGATCAGCTGCTGTCTGGCAGGCAAGGAGGCAGGGTCAACACTGGCGGCGTTTGCTGCAGCAAAGAACTGATCAAGACCGGCGGTAATAATGGAGCTTTCATTACCCAGATAGCTGTCCATCTGGGTCATATACTGGGAACTGACCATCTTCTCGTTATAGAGAGTGACACTGTCGCGAAGCTGGCCGATCAGAAAACTATCTGCCAGGCGTCGCACATCGGTGACCACAACACCGTTTCCGGTACTGGCCTGCCCGGGGGAAGTAGTCGCGATTGCCGAAAGCAGCACTTCCTGTCGGCTGTATCCGATAGTGTTGACGTTGGCAATATTATTACTGGTCACGGTCAGCTGCTTTTGCGCTGTCAGCATGCCGCTAATGCCAATATCGGAAAGACTCATAACACGCTCCTTGTGTTATCTCTTACACCAATTTTTTTAGCTCTCTACGTGCAGGTTTAACTCTCTACATCGATGGCTGTGCCGCTGTCCGGCTCACCACCCAGCTGTTTCACCAACATATCCGCAAGGCCAAACTTTCCAGACTGGCTCATCTCCTGAGCGATCTGGCTATCAAACAACGACTGATACATATCCATCTGTGAGCTGCCAAACAGAGAATCTTCTGCAAAGACGGCATTGGCCTGTCGGGCACTTTTCAACATCATGTTGATAAACAGGGATTCAAAAGCTTCGGCAGCTTCTTTTAAATCTTTCGGCGTTCCCTGCTTTCCCATTAAATCGACACTGGTGAGCAATGCGCTGCTATCAATATTCATCCGGTTATTCTCCCTAAATAACCACCAGCTCGGCCCGTAAAGCCCCAGCTTCTTTCAAGGCCTGCAGGATGGACATCAAATCAGAAGGCGACGCCCCGACTCCATTTATCGCAGTCACAATATCCTGCAAAGAGACACTCTCCGGCACATAGAACAAACTGCCGGTCTGTTCTTCAATCGCCACATTGCTGTTGGTAACTCCGACACTGGTTCCAGACGCCAGAGGGTTAGGCTGACTGACCGAGTTGGTCTCCTGAATCGTGACAACCAGACTGCCATGGCTGACTGCCGCTGGCAGCACCCGCACATTCTGCCCCATCACGACAGTGCCGGTACGGGAGTTAAAGATAACTCTGGCCGGTGGCTGAGCCGGTGTGACCTCCAATCCTTCCAGTACCGACATAAATGTCACCCGCTGACCTTGATCCCGTGGCGCTTTCACAATCACAGAAGCTCCATCCCAGGCCTTGGCCACTTCCGGCCCTAAGTGTTCATTCACCCGGCGAACAATACTGCGGGCATTGGTAAAACTGGGCTTCTTCAAAGTCAGGACAATTTCATCCCCACGGTTGAAACTGCTGGGTACGGAACGTTCCACCGTTGCGCCATTGGGAACGCGACCAACGGTCACCGTATTCACCGTGACCTTGGAACCTCCAGCCCCCGCAGCAGAAGCCCCCCCAACCACCATATTGCCCTGGGCAATGGCATAGATTTCCCCATCGATACCTTTCAGCGGAGTCATCAGCAAAGTGCCGCCTTTCAGGCTGGAAGCATCTCCGATAGAAGACACAATCACATCAATCTGCTGACCGGGGCGAACAAAGGGCGGCAGCTCGGCACTCACTGAAACCGCAGCCACATTCTTTAGTGCAGGGTCACTGGCATTCAGGGTAATGCCGAACTCCCGCAACATATTCACCAGCGACTGGGAGGTGAAATGCCCTTTCTTGGTTTTATCACCGGTTCCATCAAGACCGACAACCAGCCCATAACCCAAGAGCTGATTGGTTCTGACACCCTGAACATCCACCATATCCAACAAGCGTTCCGCCTGAGCACTGCCTGTCCAGAACAGCACGATGAATAACGTGATCAGCAGGCTCTCCCTGCCTGTTTTTCTGTTCATACTTCCGTGCTCCTAGAAAGGGAACCAGGGGCTGTTCAGCGCCCGAGATAACCAGCCCTGCCGATGAACATCCTGTTCAGGGCCAACACCGGAATAGGTAATATTGGCCTGAGCTATACGACGGGATGAGACTTCGTTATCCGTGGTGATATCTTCCGGACGAACCAGTCCTGTCACCTGAACAAACTCGGCATCATTATTCAGCCGCAGCCACTTCTCCCCCGCCACCCGCAAAGAGCCATTGGGCAACACGGCAATAACCTGCACACTGATAAAGCTCTCTTTGATTTCATTTTTGCGAGAGAGCTTGGAGCTGCCATTAAAGGTACGGTTAGGATTGATATCAAAACCCAGAGAGCGACCGCCACCAAGCAGTTGAGCACCGGTTTTCCCGAAGATGGTCGGATCAGGAATGGAGATACCGCCGCCTTTATTCAGGTCTGTGCCGGAGTCCTTAGTAATTTCTGTTTTATCTTCCAGACGCACCGTGAGGATATCGCCCACCCGATAGGCTCGCCGGTCAGAAAACAGCTGCATGGCATAGGAGCTTTTAAACAGACTGTCTTCCACATCTTTGGAAGGAGGTTTGGGCTGCATATAAGGCCTTGGCACGGAGATATCCGCAACCGGAGCTGGCCCTTCTTTGGTCTGCATCATCTCGCATCCCACCAGCATCCAGATCCAGCCAACAATCAGACATCGTGAGAAAAACGGTAAGGCAAACGTCATCGTTCATTTACCTCCGTTTAAAGTGTCTGATTGGCAAACTGCAGCATTTCATCGGTGGCAGAGATCACCTTTGAGTTCATCTCGTAGGCTCGCTGCACTGAAATCATATTGACCAGCTCTTCCACGACCGTGACATTGGAAGTTTCCAGTGTGTATTGCTTAACCGAGCCAAGCCCTTCCTCGCCGGCAACACCTTCAACCGGGTCACCACTGGCAGCGGTCTGCAGATAGATATTTCCACCTTTCGCCTGCAAGCCTGCCGGATTCACAAAACTCACCAGACTGATCTGCCCCAGCTCCAATGGCTCCACCGAGCCGGGCACGCTCACCATTACCCGACCATCCTCACTCACTGTCAGGTTGGTCACATCGGCAGGCACAACAATATTGGGTTCCACCGGCTGACCGGCTGCAGTCACCAGGCTGCCATCGGTATTCAGATGAAACTGTCCGTTACGGGTATAACCTGCCGAACCATCTGGAAGCGTCACCTGGAAAAAACCATTGCCAACAATGGCCATATCCAACGCCTGACTGGTAGTTTGGTAGCTGCCTGGAGTGAATACTTTCTGGGTACCGGCAATTCGCACACCACTGCCCACCTGCATACCGGAAGGCAAGGTATTCTGCTGATCCGATAAAGCACCCGGTTGTTTTTCTATGTGGTAGAACAGGTCTTCAAAACTGACCCGGTCACGCTTAAAGCCAATGGTGTTCACATTGGCCAGGTTATTGGAAATGATCGACATCTGGCGATCCTGCGCCGCCAGACCTGTTTTGCTAATCCATAATGCCGGATTCATACGACCTCCCTGTCGTTTGATCCTCTTTGTTACGTTGTGCGAGGAATTTGCATTCCTTCATCCGCTCCAGCAATACATCCATGTATTGAGTCGCTCTCAGGCCATCCTGGCCTTTGATGAAGCAATCCAAATCCTCGCCTGCAGCATTTGCGTTGTTTGCTATTCATCCCTTAACACACGGTCACCACTGGCTGCCATCTGCTCTGTGTTCTGCATGGTTTTTAACTGCATCTCGAACTGCCGGGAGAGATTCATAAACCCAATCATCTCTTCAATCGCACTGACATTACTGGTTTCCAGATGTTCCGGGCGCAGCTGCACTGCCCCATCCTGATCAGCATCTTCACCATCAAAGCGACGGAACAGGCCATCCTCACCTTTGTAGATATCTCCCGCCGCAGGATTTACCAGTTTGATCTGCCCAACTTCAATCAGCTCACCGCCACCTCCCACAGGAAGCACACTGACTGTTCCATCAAAACCCACCTGCACTTTTCGATAAGCTGTAAGATTCATGGCACCACCATTTCCCAGCACAGGATGACCTGCACCATTGACCAGATCACCGTCTGCAGAAACCATCAGATCACCAGCACGGGTATAGGCTTCCAAACCTTCCTTATCCTGAACCGCAATCCAGCCTTCACCGGCCACGGCAATATCCAGCTCCCGTCCGGTATGGTTTACAGCACCGGATGACATACGGCTCCCCACGCCTTTTGGCACGGTCATCACCCGGCTGGGCATACCATCGCCACTGGTTTCCACATAATCGGAGATCACAAAATCTGCACGAAACCCGGTTGTACTCAGGTTGGCCAGATTATTCGCATGTACCAGCTGCGCCTGCAGCGTACGACTGGCGCCTGATAAACCGACATAAAGGGATTTATCCATTTATTAATCCCTCGTCAGATAATATTCAGCAGGGTCTGAGTCAGGTTATTGGATGTCTCAATGGTTTTGGCATTGGCCTGATAGTTTCTCTGAGCTTCGATCAGTCGCACCAACTCAATGGAGAGATCCACGTTCGATTGCTCCAAAGCCCCAGCCTGCAGTGATCCAAGGGTACCGGCTCCAGCGAGGCCATAGATTGGTGCCCCCGAAGCAAAGCTTCCGCGCCAGAGGCTGTCACCAATCGGATTCAAGCCACTCTCATTGGCAAAGCCCGCCATAATAATCTGCCCCTGAACACGGGTCTGACCATTGGAGTACAGGGCCCGAAGGGAACCATTTTCATCCACTTCTATTCCGGTCAGCTTACCGGCAGGGTAACCATTCTGAAGGGCCTGGTTGACCGAGAACTCTGTTCCCAACTGGGTAATTTTGGACAGATCAAGTGTAAGATCGAGTGGATCGACACCTGAGATAGGTAAACCGGTCAGCTCAATATCACCACCTGAAGCCAGTGTGCCGTCATTATTAAAAACCAGTGGACCACCTGTAATCGTTGTTGCTGGATCCAGATCTTCACCATCAAACTGATAGTTTACATCCCAGTTGTTATCTGAAGTTTTGCTGAAATAAAGACTGAGGATATGAGGGTTGCCCTGACTGTCATAAATATTGAAAGCCATGGTGGAGTTGTAGGATTCAGGATCAGCCGCACTGAAAGTGCCACTGGTCGGCACCTGATTTCTGGCATCAAGGTTTAGCTGTCCGGTCAAAGTTGAGGAAGCACTGGCCTGCATATCCGCCGCACTCACCTGCAGATCCTGCTGGGTACCGGTCAGAATGTTGCCGTTCTCATCTGCCGAGAACCCCTGCAACCTCAGCCCCTGGTTATTCACCAGATAATTTTCCTGATCCAGTGAGAAGTAACCTGCCCGGGTATACGCCTGCTGCCCATTGTCGTTCAAAACAAAGAAGCCGTTGCCGCTTATCGCCAGATCAAGGGCACTGTTGGTATAGGTCAGATTACCCTGGGTAAACTGCTGAGATGTATTGGCAACTTTTACCCCGGCAGGCTTGCTGTTACCCCCACCAAGAGACGAGGCATAAAGATCGGCAAACTCACTCCGTGAGGATTTGAAACCAACGGTGTTTGAGTTGGCAATGTTATTACTGACGACCTCCAGATCCTGCTTGGCAGCCTTCATCCCGCTCAAACCGATACCAAATGACATAAATCAGCTCCTTCTGATTATTACTGCACGACTTATTCCTATACGATCTTGAACCGCAGCCTTACTCACCAACCCGGGCAATCTGGGACAGTGGCATAGCACCAATGCCAGCAATATTTAATTCAACCTCAGTTCCACCATTGGGAATCACGACACTCTCGACTGAGGAGGTCAGCGACACCGGAACCTTCAGCTGCTCACCGCCACTGGTCGCGATAGCAGACAGTGAATAAACACCGGCATCCAAATCCAGCTCTGATATATCAAATGCCTGTCGTCCGGCTGAAGACTGGCCAAGGTCCAGCTCACCAACGATCTGCCCGGAAGCATCCGAAACCAGCACCCGAAGGCTGTCAGCAATGGTTGGCAGAGAGACTTCGCCCCGAATACTATCTCCGTCGTTAATCTCAACAACACTGGTGGGTACAGTCACCGTTCTCCCCACCAGATCTGTTGCCTGCATAGCCTGGGAATACTGCATGGAACTCACCATACCGCTGAGGGTTTGATTAAGATTTTCCAGATTCTCGACACTGGTGATCTGCGCCAGCTGGGCAACAAAGTCCGTACTGCTCTTGGGTTGAAGTGGGTCCTGGTTATTCACCTCGGCCAGCAGCATCTGCATAAAGTCTTTTTGCTGCAGCCCTGCACTTTCACCCAGCTGTACACCACCGGTGTTGGTTACTGTTTTCTGGGAAAGACCATTGATATCCATATCACTGGCTCCGTGTTATTTGCTTTTATTGCCCAAGGGTCAGCAGCCGCTGCTGCATCTTCTTGGCAGTTGTCATGATTTCAATACTGGTCTGGTAACTACGGGAGGCCGACATCATATCCGCCATCTCGGATACGAGATTGACCTTGGGATAAAACACATAACCATCTTCATCCGCATTAGGATGGTCGGGTTCATACTGGCGCTGCTCATTCGTTGCAGTGATACGTTGAATATCTGAAACCTTGACCTGCACCGAAGCGTTAGAGAGAGGCCCGGCCGGGCCGGGATTATCCTGAAATACGGTAAAGACCGGCTTAAGTGCCTGATAGGCTTCTTCCGGGGTAGAACCAGCACTGCCGGCATTGGCGAGATTACTGGCGACAGCATTCAAGCGAATAGTCTGGGCGGTAGCGGAAGAACCGGCGATAGAGAAGATCTGATTAAGCGACATTGTTATTTATTTTCCTATCGACCATTAATAGCGCGAGCCAAACCTTTGAACTTCATATTCAGGAACGAAAAACTGGTCTGGAAGGCCAGCGCATTCTCGGCATAGTTCGCCTGCTCAACCCCCAGCTCGACACTGTTACCATCGGTGCTTTGCTGTTGAGGAATCCGGTACTTCACACTGCCATCACCCAGGCGATCCACACTGCCCATATGGTTGCCGGACGAAGACATCAACCGGCTGTTCTGCTGCTCCAGCACTGCGCCAAATTCAATATCCTTGGCTTTGAAGCCCGGGGTATCCACATTAGCGAGGTTACCGGCCAGTACCATGGCACGCTGAACCCGAAACTGCAGCGCGTCCGGATGAATACCCAATGCCTTATCAAAGTTGATCGCCATGTCTGTGTCCTGATCGTCCCTGATCACAATACAAATCTGTCTTCTAGATAGTGCGATTAATGTGCCAACTCTTGATTCTTAAGAGGACATCCCAAGCCAGAGCCTTTCCGTCACTTGCAGGAGTCCGTCTCTGGTTTAAGGTGAATAGATAACGATTAAAAAGCGGAAGGCATTTTCCGGTTTATCGGAAAACGGATTCCGGGTCAGCCAAAGAAGAATAAGTCTGGGAAGGATTCGCAGGTATGAACAGCAAGATAACCTTACTGACTTTTACTTTGCTCTCGACAGGGTTGGCAGCAAGCCAGAGTGACGCTACCAAAAACACAGTAAACCAGCAGATAGAAACCGCAGTAAAAAAAGTATTACATCAACAGGTTCTCAAGCACGCACAAACGCTGGGCAGTCGGGATATCTCCATCGCGCTGGCCAGACTGCCAAAGCTCAAGCTGGAACCCTGCAGTCATACGCCCTCAGTCAAAGAAATAGGTTCCGGAAAGATCACCGCTAAACTGACCCGGCGGGTGAATTGCCAACAACCCAAATGGTCACTAAATATCAGAGCCGAGATAGGCATCTATAAACCAGTTGTATCAAGTCAGGTCACCATCCCTCGCAATACCCGAATCCTGAAAGATGATCTGTTATTGAAGCGGGAAAATCTGCTGACGCTGCACGGTCGCTACTTCACCCGCATCAGTGATGTTGCCGGACAGATGAGTCGCAGGCAGATTTACTCAGATCGGGTGCTGCAGCCTTCTATGGTTGCCACACCGGATATGGTTAACAGAAACAGTGCCGTCGATATTGAAGCAGGTCAGAAGGGATTTCGTATTGCCGTGAAGGGAATGGCCCTGGATTCAGGATCGCTGGGGGATCAGGTACAGGTCAGAAATCTGTCCTCTGGTAAGGTGATAACCGCTATAGTGACAGGCAAAAATAAAGTCAGTATTTCTAGCTTTTAATTGTTATTCGGGAATATAAATTTCCGGAATCTGATTATCGTGGGCTTCCTGATCTGCCTGCTCAAGATCCGCTTCCGGAATAGGACTCTTCTTTGGCAAGCCATTTTGCTCAACAGGGGCAAACAGTCTTTTAATCCGCTGCGCCATAAAATCATTCAGGATCATCAGCTCAACCCGGCGGTTGGAGCCATCAAAAGGGTCATCCGGTATACGAGGCTCGTGGTCAGACAGGGCTGCCACCATAATAAACTGTTCATCCGGAACGCCGCCGAAGTTCAGAATCTTCTGAGCCATCAGTGCCCGCTCCCCTGAAAGGTTCCAGTTGCTGTAGCGATAAACGCGGGTCGGTGTGGCATCGGTATGGCCGCTGACCATGATCGCACTCTCGGTTTTACTCAGCACCTTGCCCAGGGCAATCAGAAGATCTTCATAAAATGGGGTAAGACGGCTGCTGCCACTCTCGAACATATGGTCTTCATCATGGTCGAGAATCACCAGCCTTAAACCTTCCGGCAACACTTCCATAAACACATACTCATCAAGATGCTTTTCATCCTTTACGCCACTCAGCATCTTCTGCAGCTCTTTCACCAGCTCCTCAAACTCTACCTTTTCACCGCGCTGGGGTGCCTGCATATCTCCCACAACTTCAGTGCCATCTTTGCCCTGACCATTAGGACCACTCAGGCTCATATCCTGAATAATATTGGGAGAACCACCAAGATCGATCGGGTGAGCAGAGCCTTGCTTGGTAAAGGAACCGGGGTCGGAAAAATAGGAGGAGATCACTTCTTTCTGCTGCTCATCAGTCACAGCCAGCAGCCATAACACCAGAAACAGAGCCATCATCGCGATGGCAAAGTCGGCTATGGCCACCTTCCACGAGCCGCCATGGTGACCATCGCCGTGGCCACCTTTGACCTTCTTTACAATAACGACTGAGCCTTTGTCTCCTGCCATGTTCTACTCCTGGCTCAGCCTTCGAGAATTTTTTCCATCTCTTCAAAGGAGGGGCGGCTTTCCGAAAAGAGCACCTTACGCCCGGCCTCTACCGCCATGGCTGGCGGTGTTCCATGACGGAAGCTGATCAGAGACGCCTTGATGCACTCCAGCGCCTTGATCTCATAATGTACAGAATGAACGATGGAGCCAGCCATCGGACCGACCACACCATAACCCAGGAATACCCCCATAAACGTACCCACCAGTGCCGCACCGATATGGGCACCCAACTGTTCCGGCGGGCCATCAAGTGATTGCATGGTAATTACGATACCCAGTACCGCCGCCATAATGCCGAAACCGGGAAGGGCATCGGCAATCTCCTGCAAGGCTTTCCCCGGCCGGGACAGCTCGCCTTCGTAGGTTTCGATCTCATGCTCCATCAGCGCTTCAAAGTTGTGGGTATCAAGGTTATCCACAAGTGAAAGGCGGAAATTATCGGTGATAAACAGCATGGTCTGGGGGGTTTTGAGAATACGCGGATAGCTTTTGAACAGTTCGCTGTTATCCGGATTCTCGATATGTTCTTCCAGCTGTTTTCTGCCGCCCTGTTTCCGGGCCACCTCAAACAGCTGATTGAGCATCTGTAGCAGGGTTTCGTAGTATTTCTGGTTGTAGCCGGTGCCAGTCAGGGTAAATTTGATATGCCGACCAGCCGCCGCCACCACCTTCCAGGGGTGGGCAATACAAAATGCCCCAAAAGCCCCGCCGGCAATAATCAGGATCTCATAGGGCTGCCAGAGGTTGATAAGGTTACCGTGGGCCAGCACGAAGCCGCCCAGAATGCTGGCTAACAAGATGATAAAGCCGGCGACTTTAAACATGGCTACTGACCCCAATCCTTCAAAAGAGCTTTCAGCTTTTTCAGCCCCTGCCCATGCAGCTGACAGATCCGGGCTTCCGAAACTTCAAACACCGCAGCAATTTCTTTCATATTCATATCCTGCACGTAGTACAGGTTGAAAATCTGCTGGGTTCTTTCCGGAAGCTCTTTTAATGCATCGGCCAGATCCCCCTGTTCACAATACTCAAAGATGCTTTCCTCGGAGGAATGCTCAGAGTCTTCGACCACTTCCCCGGCATCCTGCACCTCATCCAGACTCAGTAGCCTGGCTGCATGGGTGCTGTTCAGCAGCTTCTGATAGCGTTCCAGGGTAAATCCCATGGCCTCAGCCACTTCCCGATCATGGGGCGGGCGACCCAGAGTTTTTTCCAGATGGGTAAGAATTTTAGAGAGGTGCTGGGTCTCTTCGCGGGTACGGCGGGGGCGCCAGTCACCCTGACGCACCATATCGATCATCGCCCCATGGATACGATGGCGGGCAAACTGTTCAAATGTTGCGGTCTGGCTCTGGTCGTAGCGTCCGGCGGCTTCAATCAAACCGACCACACCGGACTGCATCAGATCATCAACGGTCGCGACATGCCCTACAGAACTGACCAGATGCAGAGCAATTTTACGGACCAGCCCTAAATGCTTGCGTACCAGTTCATCCAGACCACCAGCCGCAGCAGGTTTGCTCTGTTGTTGGTATGCCGCGATTCCCTGCTGGTTCATAGCCATCGGTCAGATGTCTTGAGAATATGATTATTGGATAACCATATTCACAATCATGACATCCTCGACCTGCTCACCGCCCAACTCAGACAATGCCTCACGTACCTTCTCCAGCGAGCCTTTACGCAGACGGTCCGGTGTGTCAGCCAGCAGAGCATCTTTGTAGGTCATACCATTGAGAAAGCCAATCAGCTCATTACGGATCAGGGGCGTATTTTCTTCCAGCACCATCACCATGGGCTCTTCGCGGGTCATGATGGCCAGCTCAAGTTGCAGATAGTGGGGTTTGCGGTCACCGGTCAGGGAGATAACAAAGGGTTCCAGATTGTGGAACAACGCCTTCTTAACAATTTCTTCTTCGCTCTCTTCCTTTTCTGCGCCCATCATAAAGAAAGCCGCTCCGCCGCCCCCCACAACCAGCAGGCCAACGATGGCAATAATCAGCATCATGCTGGAAGAGCTTTTGCCGCTCTCCTTGCTGTCCTTTTCCTTGTTATCGTCTTCGTCAGCCATAATCGTTCCCTGTTAATTTTTTATGCGTAAATATCCAGAAGCCCTGTCGCCTGGGACGGCGTAGCAAGAGCACTGATTTGCGATTCCATCATGGAGGTATCAGTGATATTGCTCTCACGGGAAGACAGCAGCTCTTCTCCTCCTCTGCCCTCGCCCATGGAGCGTTCATGGGATATATCCACATTCACCAGATTCATCTGCTGCTGATCAAAAAACTGCCGGAGTCGATCAACCTGCTGGTTCAACATATCCCGTAACTGAGCATTGCCAGCCTGAAACTGCACGGCGACCTGATCACCATCCACCTTCAGCATAATTTTTAGCTGCCCCAATTCAGGAGGATCCATCCGCAGAGTGGCTTGCCGCTGGTCTTTATTGAGCATCACCATCAACCGCTCGCCCATCTGTTCCCCTTTAATGGCCTGCCCTGAGAGCTGCTCCTGGAATGAACGTGTGGGGTTGGCAAGGAGCTTCAATGCTTCTGCACTTTCGACAGAGGTTTGAGGAGATAAAGGCGAATCCGAACGAACCTGAGAGAGTCCATGATTTTGTAAGGATGGGTTCTGTAAAGATTGCTCCGCTCTTAATTGCGGTTGTTGATTCGTCGTCTTGATCAGCTCGTTGAATTCCTGAAACTCTGGATCAACAGTGATTGGTGTTTTTAGCACTGTCAGAGGCTCTAATGTGCGCAGTTGCTGACTAACCTCAACAGCCGGTTGATAAGTTTGCGAATCGGATTTCACCATTTCCAGTGGTTGTTGGTTCTGTAATGGCAGTGACTGGGAACGAGAGGCTTGCTGC
Organism: Parendozoicomonas haliclonae; assembly: GCF_900174585.1. Classification (GTDB taxonomy): domain Bacteria; phylum Pseudomonadota; class Gammaproteobacteria; order Pseudomonadales; family Endozoicomonadaceae; genus Sansalvadorimonas; species Sansalvadorimonas haliclonae. The sequence goes on from NZ_FWPT01000002.1 coordinate 565,142, forward strand.
TCAACATCCTGCGCCAAAAGGCTATGGACTGACTCAGTAGCAGTCAGAGATTTATAAACTGGCTGCCCCGTAGGTAACCCCGTAATCGGTAAAACAGCTCTGCCGTTTAAGCTTCTATCTATTGGGTGTGAGACAACGGCAATCCCTGAAGCCAGCTCCAATTCCGAAGCAGTTGATGAGGCAGATAACTGCGGGTTAATAGCCGTCGAGAGTATGTTGGCAAAAACTGGGAAACCTTCGCTACCCTGCCCTTCCGCTGTGAGCAGTTGCTGCAAAAGTTCCTGATCTTGCAGCAGAGAATCAGGTAAAAAGGTTAATCCCTGTTGCGCCGGGGCTGTTCTTAAAGAAGAGACTCTGGCCGGAAGAGCCATGGCCTGCGGCAGGCTTTGGGGTAAGTTTGAAGAGAAAGCAGAAGACGTTGAGGCATGCTGCAGATTCAGCACCGCAGACCCCATAGGCAGGGCAACAGTTGGCAATGTTGCGGGTGCAGCAGAACCTTCCATGCTCAGTCTTACTCTCCGTATCCCTTCATTCGATCAGTCGCGTGATAATGACGAACAGCCCTGAGCTTGCTGCCTTGCTGGTCCAACTGTTCTTTCAGCTGATTCCGCTCACTCGTCATTTCCTCAACAATACGCAGGTATTGCTGCTGCAAAGCCATTAACGCATCCCGCAGTTCACCATCCGGTAGTTTATCGGCAAAAGCCTGTTCCGCCATTTTCCGAACACTGTGCTCCCGGGTCATTAACAGACTCCAGTCCCTTAAATCCCAGGCTTGCTGAAGCTCATGCCGGGCCTGATGAAAATGTTCCGCAGTCAGCGCTGAAGCTTCAGGCATGGCCACTCACTCCGGCAGAAGACTGTTGATCAACTTTTGGCAGCGGCGCTGGAGCCTGCTTGCCAATGCCATCCCAGGCTTCACGTATAGACTTCATCAGTCCAATAACTTCGGTCACCTTATCCAGACTGTTTTCCGGACCGGCTGCCAATAATTGCTGAACCGAGTAGCGATACAGGCTGCGCAGGTTCTCTGCCAGCTCTCCACCAGCCTCAACATTCAAGGAAGAATCCAGCGCCATAAGGATCTCAATGCAATGGGAGATCTGATCCCCTTTCTGGTCCGGCTGGTTGCGTTCCATACAGCCTTTTACTCTGGCCAGGGATACCATCAGCTCCTGAAACAACAGCTGAATCAACTTGTAGGGGTCGGCTGTTTCCGCCTGTGCCTTGCTTTGCACATTACGATAGGCTGTCAGACCGTTACTCATCCCAATAGTCCCTTCCCTGGTCAGTCGGTAAATAGGGTTTAGTTGTCGTTATTATTCAGTGCGTTTAGATTGTTGGTCAGCCAGCTACTGGTTGAGTTGAACTGGCTCAGGGACTGCTCCATGGCCAGAAAACGATCTTCCCAATAGGCACGAACCTGCACCATACGGGCATTAAGATCTTCCAGCTCACGATCCAGATCCACCAGACTTTCATTCAACCGGTCCATACGCGCTTTCAGTATGCCGCTGCTTTCATCGTAGCGATCAAGAACGGTCGAGACCTGACCAACTAAACCGTTATCGGCCGCAAAGAAATTTTGTAAGGCAGAAAAATTTTCACTGACAGCCTCACTCAGTTGCTCACTGTCTATAGTCAGAGTGCCATCGTTGGCGGTACGAATGCCGAAGTCGAGCAGACGAAGCCCCTCGCCATCAACGTCAATCTCAGCACCAAGTGCACTGCGTAGCGAATTCACCAACGCCCTTACCGTAGCGTCCCCGGTCAGGGCTGCAGCGCCGGAGCCCTCCGAGTAACTGGTGAGGCTGTTTATGGTGGTGATCAGCGAGTTATAAGCCGAGACAAAACCCTGGATTGCACTCTCGGAGCCGCTCTTGTCCAATGAGATATCTATAACAACAGGAGAGGTAGTGACCTCCTTGATATTCAAGGTCACGCCATCGATCACATCTTCAAAGCTGTTACTACTGCTGGTCACGGTGATACTTGCCGGATTGGCAGGATCACCAATCACAATCTGGGCATCCTTTGCGGCTTGTAGCTCAGAGAGGTCTGCCAGCAAATCAACATCTTCGGTGCCCAGCACCAGCCCGTCGCCATTAATCTCAACAGCAAAGGCTTCGCCAGTCTCGTTACTGTTGATTAATAAACGTTGCTGATCACCATCATTAATAATCGCTGCTGACACGCCGGGATTATCCTCAGCGTTATTTATGGCATCGCGGATACCTTCCAGCGTGTTATTGGAGCTATCCAACTCCAGAACCAATGGTTCTTCCCCAGCCACCGTCAGCGTGAGCTGCCCGGTGCCAAAGGTGGTTCCCTGATCAAACTTACCGGTAGTTTGCTGCTGATTGGTTGCCAGCTGCTGCACGGTGAATGAGTAGCTGCCGGTCACGGCATTATCACCAAGGGAGACAGACAGTGCAGAAGAATCACTGACTGAAGCCTTGCGGTCATCAAAGACCTCCGACTCCCCCAGTTTTTCCAGAGCTGAATCAAAACTGTTGATAGCACCCTGCAACTGCCCGAGAGCAGAGAGTTCAACAGTATCGGAGGTTTGCTGCCTTTGAAGGGAGGAAAACTTGGGAGCGCTCTCGGCCTGCACAATAGAGTCAACAAGTGCCGCCGTATCAATACCTGAAACCAATCCGGAAAGCTGAAGCATGGCCTTACCTGGCTGATTAGCTGTGTAATAAAAAGGAAATAAAACGAGGTAAAACGGCTTCCCCAAAAAAAGAATAGACGAGGAATTACCTCCCTCGTCTATTCCTGCTCAGCTTGCTGGTCATTAAAGGCTGACCAAAGCTGATCTTTTTACTTCAGAGACTTATCTCAGAAGAGACAGCACGTTCTGGCTGGACTGGTTCGCCTGAGCCAGAATCGCAGTACCTGCCTGCTGCAGAACCTGATACTTGGCCAGGTTGGCAGTCTCCGCCGCAAAATCAGCATCCATAATCCGGCTTCTGGAAGCGGATACGTTTTCGCTGATATTGGAAAGGTTGGAGATAGTGGAGGTCAGACGGTTCTGGATAGCACCGAGGTCTGCACGCTGGTTATCGATAGCCTGCAAAGCACCATCAATAATCGAGACAGCATTCTGGGCGCCTGTCAGAGTTGAGATATCAACTGTGCTGACGGCTTGCTCGGATGTAGTTCCTGGGGTTGTTGTGGCTGTGGCAGTCACTGTACCTGATGCCAGGTTATCAGTACTTTCATAGGACAGAACGGTTCCAGTTACTGTGAGAGCAACGTTACCTTTGGCGGTGTATGCCGTTGCACCAGAAAGGTCTGCAGGATCAGTACCGATCGTCACACTACCAGTAGCAACAGATGTTCCGCCATTTTGTACATCATAGGCTGCAGTAATTGCATCAGTTCCTGTACCACCCGCAGTTGAGTCAGACGCAACTTTTAAATCAATATTCGCACCATCTGTATTACTGAAAGTAATGACGATATCTCCTGAACTTTCAGTTGCGCTAACTGTAACACCAGCAACACCAAATGCCGCTTGTGCTGTAGCGCCATTAATTTTTGTCACCAAAGCGGTTGTTGTGGCAGCTGCAGACGTTGCATATGCTTCAGTTACTTCAACACCTGCGATCGAAATCGTTACATCTTCACCAGTGTTATCCACATTGTCCAGATCAGAGAGTGTCAAGGTCCCCTCGGTACTAGCTGCAGCAGTCAGACCAGTAACATTAGTTCCAATGGCATCACTGACATCCTTGGCGCTGGAAGCACTACTAATGGTTACATCAGTATCGGTTCCATCTACATCAAAAGTCAGTGTCTGATCAGCGATGGTGACACCAGCTAATTCGATATCATCAAAAGCATAAGCCGTGGTGCTTGCAGCAGTGACCTCACCAGTCAGATCAGCAGCTTTCGCAGAACCAATGGAAACATCAATACGATCATTGGCAGTGGTGTTAGCACCAATCTGGAAGCTTTCTGAGTAATCACCAGTCAGCAGCTTCTGACCACCAAAACTGGTGGTTTCAGCGATACGGGTTAATTCTGTTTTCAGCTGAGTTACCTCAGCATTCAGAGCTGCACGCTGTTCGGCACTGTTGGAACCATTGGCAGACTGCAGGGACAGCTCACGCATACGTTGCAGAATATTGGTGGATTCCTGCAGGGCACCTTCAGCCGTCTGGGCCAGGGAGATACCATCATTAGCGTTACGGATAGCCACGCCAAGACCACGAATCTGGGAAGTCAGCTTGTTAGCAATCTGCAGGCCGGCCGCATCATCTTTGGCGCTGTTGATCCGGAAGCCGGAAGACAGACGCTGCATGGCATTCTGCAGGCCCATACCGGAAGTAGACAGGTTCCGCTGAGCATTCAGCGAGAAGATATTCGTGTTAACGGAAAATGAGGACATTCGATTCTTTCTCCATCCATGGATTAGGGACTTACTCTACGAGCTTCCATTCAGGGTTTGCCCGAGAAGCAGGCCCGTCCTCTAACTGTTCGGAGAAGTGGATTGGCCCCTTAAGAGATAAACGAAGTTTTTTCCTAACAATTCCTGACATTTACAGTGTTTTTTTGACCGAAACAAATCGCCTTTAAAAATTCATATTCAATATGTTGCAGATTCTGACACCGCTTCTAGATTGATAATTAAAGGGAATTAAAAAACGAATTAATTGTTTCGTTTTGAAATAACCTGATAAACCCAACGTAAATAAAGGCTGTATAACTGGGTGCTTGGTCTTGGGTCAGGATGACCCTTTTGCTTGATACAGGGACGTATCAATCTTTTTCCGAGTATCCAGTTATGCCGCTTTAACCCTGAAGCCCCTGCCCGCGACCAATACAACCATGACTCCGGAAACCGTTGTTGATCTGTTAAGGGATACCCTGACCATGATTGTGATTATGGTTTCGGTCATTATCGGCCCGGGCATGCTGCTGGGTCTGGTGGTCAGTATCTTTCAGGCGGCAACCCAGATTAATGAACAGACCCTGAGCTTTCTCCCTCGTCTTCTGGCCACTCTTGTCACTATTGGAGTGACCGGGCACTGGCTGATCCGGGAGTTTATGGACCTGTTCCAGCGAATGTATGAGGTCATACCCAAGCTGATCTATTGATCACCTTATATAAGGAAGAAGTCACACCTGCCTATGGACCTGTCGACTGCCCAGCTGACCGGCTGGATGGGGCAGCTGCTTTGGCCCCTGTTCCGGGTGGCCGGTTTGCTGCTGACAATGCCGATTATCGGCTCGGCCATGGTTCCGGCTCAGATTCGTCTGGTGCTGGCGTTGGTGATCACCTTGATCATTGTTCCTCTTCTCCCCGCCATGCCTGCTGTTGAGCCACTATCCACCGAGAGCCTTCGGATCACCCTGCAGCAGATACTGATAGGCGGCATGGGCGGCCTGCTGCTGCATATCTATTTCGCGATTTTCGCCATGGCCGGACAGATGGTTTCCCTGCAGATGGGCCTCGGTATGGCGATGATGTACGACCCGGTAAATGGTGTCAGTATTCCCATCATTGCCCAGATTTATCAGGTTATGGCCACTCTGATGTTTCTGGCGATTGATGGCCATCTGGTGGTGATTAATATTCTGGTGAGCAGCTTTACTGCAATACCTGTAGGGATGGTGACCGCTGACACACTGGATCTGAATACGCTTACGCTACAGGTCGGCTGGGCTTTGGGAGCAGCGCTGTTAATCGCGCTGCCTGCCATTACTACCATGCTGCTGGTGAATATTGCCTTTGGAGTTATGAACCGGGCAGCACCACAACTGAATGTGTTCTCCCTTGGCTTTCCCATGAGCATGATGGCGGGGCTGATTGTGCTGGCTGTTTCCATATCCGGTATGCCCGGCCTGTTCACCAGCATTACCGAACAGGCTCTGGCTCTGCTCTCCGGCATGATAGGGAGTGCTCGCTAGATGGCAGAAGAACAGAGCAGCGCTCAGGAACGTACCGAGGAGCCCAGTCAACGCCGTCTTGATAAATCCAGAAAAGACGGCGAAGTTGCCCGCTCCCGTGAGTTAGTCACCACTTGCCTGTTCCTTGGCGGCGTTTGTGCCGTTCTCGCCTTCAGCCCGTTTATTGCCGGCCGGTTCAATTCACTATTCACCATGAATCTGAATCTTCGAGTCGAAGCACTCAGAGATGCCAGCCACCTTCCGGCTCATCTGGGTGAAAGCGTGCTTATGGGTATCGGAGCCTTTCTGCCTGTCTTCGCGGTAATTCTTTTCTCGGTATTGGTTGGCAGCCTGATCATGGGTGGCTGGGTCTTTTCCAGCAAACAGTTCGCACCCAAGTTCAACCGACTAAGTCCCTTGCAGGGGCTGAAGCGCATGTTCTCGGTGCGTTCGCTGGTTGAACTGGTGAAGTCCATCCTCAAAGTCAGCCTGATTGTTGGTGCGCTGGTATTTGTAATCACTTACCAGTGGCCGGAGCTTTTATCTCTCAGCAAACAGGGAACCAAACCCGCGCTGATGCACAGCCTGATGCTGGCCGGTACCGGAATACTCTCTTATGCACTGGGGCTGGCCTTGATTGCCGCTATCGATATTCCGTTCCAGAAGTGGCAACACATTAAAAAGCTGCGCATGACCAAGCAAGAATTGAAAGACGAGAACAAGGAAACCGAAGGCAGCCCGGAACTGAAAAGCCGTATCAAGGATATGCAACGCGAGCAGGCCAATCGCAGAATGATGCAGGAAGTTCCCAAGGCTGATGTCGTTATCCGGAACCCCAGCCATTACGCAGTCGCCCTAAAGTACGACACCAATAGAGCCAGGGCACCGTTTGTGATTGCCAAGGGTGCTGATGAAATTGCCGTGAAGATTATCCAGATTGCTGATGAACATCAGCGCCCTGTCGTACGTTCTCCGGCATTAACCCGAGCCATTTATTATTCAACCAAACTGAATCAGGAAGTGGCAGCAGACCTCTACATGGCGATCGCTCAGGTACTGGCCTACGTTTATCGATTACGACAATACAAACAGGGCATGGGGCCACAACCCACACCTTTGCCGGATGAGTTCGAGATACCCAAACATCTAAGGCATTAAACATGCCACGAATAAAAATGCCAGAGAGCCAGAAGTGAGAGTTGCTCTCTCAAAGGTCAGGATGACCTGAGAGCGACCCGGTGCAGGGATAGCACCGATGGAGCGGAGAGAGCAACACTCACTTCAAGGCTGAAACCAAAAAAGAGAACCAGGGAATGGCAGAACAGGCAGCAGCAAAAGCATCACCACTGGCGAGCATTGGCAAGCTTCAGATCGGCATTCCGATTATGGTGCTGATCCTGATGGCCATGGTCACCCTTCCCATGCCTGCTCTACTGTTGGATATGTTCTTTACCTTTAATATCGCGCTCTCACTTCTTGTTTTGTTAGTGAGTATTTACGCTCGCCGCCCATTAGACTTTGCCGTATTTCCTACTCTGCTTCTTGTCGCGACCCTGCTGCGTCTGGCTCTGAATGTCGCCTCAACTCGTGTCGTACTTCTGCAGGGCTATAACGGCAGTGATGCAGCCGGGAAAGTGATTCAGGCTTTTGGTGAAGTAGTAATAGGCAACAGCTATGTAGTGGGTATTGTCGTGTTCGCCATTCTGGTGATTATTAATTTTGTTGTGGTCACCAAGGGTGCCGGCAGAATTTCAGAAGTATCTGCACGTTTCACATTGGATGCCTTGCCCGGTAAACAAATGGCCATTGATGCCGACCTGAATGCCGGCCTGATCAATCAGGAAGAAGCACTGTCTCGCCGTAAGCAGGTTACCAGCGAAGCTGACTTCTACGGAGCCATGGATGGTGCCAGCAAGTTTGTACGGGGTGATGCGGTGGCCGGATTGTTGATTCTCGCCATCAATATTATTGGCGGGTTGATGATCGGCACCATGAAGTACCAGATGGCTTTTGGTGATGCCTTTAATGTGTTCTCGCTGCTGACAATTGGTGATGGTCTGGTTGCACAGATACCTTCGTTACTGCTCTCAACTGCCGCTGCCATTATGGTGACCCGGGTTTCTGAAACCGCAGAAATGGGCGAGCAGATTACCAGCCAACTGTTTGCCTCACCCCGCGCGCTCTCTGTGACAGCGGGCGTTATTTTGATAATGGGTATCGTGCCCGGCATGCCGCACTTTGCTTTTCTCTCCCTGGGCAGTGCCATGGCTGGAGCTGCCTGGTGGATTCATAAACGCAATATTGCAGCCAATAAACAGGAACCTGTTGAGCCGGCTGCCGCAGCTGCACCAACCACAGAATCCCCACTGACCTGGGAAGATGTGCCATCTATTGATCCGCTGGGCTTAGAAGTCGGCTTTCGCCTGATTGCGATGGTGGATAAAAAACAGGGTGGGCAGATGCTGGGACAGATCAAAGGCATCCGTAAAAACCTGTCTGCCCGTTTAGGTTTCCTGATTCCCAGCGTCCGTATCCGGGATAACCTTTCTCTTTCCGCCAATGGTTACAGCATCAGTCTGCAGGGCGTGAGTGTGGCGGAAGGCCAAGTTGAACCAGACAAGATGCTCGCTATCAATCCGGGTCAGGTCTATGGCGATCTGGAAGGTCTGCCATCCAAAGATCCGGCGTATGGACTGGACGCTATCTGGATAGATGGCGAACTGCAGGAACAGGCCAGCAGTCTGGGTTATACCGTGGTGGATGCTGAAACCGTGATTGCCACCCATATCAGCAAAGTGATTGAAGACAGTGCCAGTGAATTGCTGGGGCACGATGAAGTCCAACAGCTGCTGGAAAATCTGGGCAAACAATCTCCCAAGATGGCTGAAGAACTTGTTCCCAAACGTCTGTCTGTGAGCCTGCTGCAGCAAGTGCTGCGCGAACTACTCAACGAACGCGTCTCTATCTCCGATATTCGCACCATTGCCAACACCCTGCTGGCCACCGATGAAAATATTAAAGACCCGCTGCTGCTTTCCGGCAGAATTCGTGAAGCCCTGCGTCGCAGTATTGTTCAGAACCTGATTGGCTCCCAGAAAGAGATGCCGGTGGTCACACTGGATGAAAGACTGGAAGAGCTGTTACTCAAGGCGCAGCAGCAGGCTATACAGAATGGCAAGACCTCACCGGATGCCGTTGCTCTAGAGCCAAATATTTCCAACCAGCTACAGGCCAACCTGCCAGAAGTTACTCGACAGATGCAGAACGATGGCAAGCAACCCATCATCATCGTTGCGCCGCTTCTGCGGCCACTACTGGCTCGCTACGCCCGCCTGTGCACAGATGGCTTACAGGTTCTGTCGTTTAATGAGATTCCGGAAAACCGGGATGTGCAGATTATCGGCAAGGTGGGATAACAAAAGTCGGATAAATAAAAACGGGAAACTCACTGGCAGGAACGCCAGCAGGTTTTATAGTCAATAAGATGCGCTGAATTTCGTTGGCTTTCGATGCGCCAGGAATAATTTTTCAAAGCTCTGCCAAAGATCGCAAAGATGCGATCACCAAAACACAAGCGCAGAGACGCAATGGAAAGGTTATGGAAAACGAATCCAGTAATAACAGCGTTGAAGGCAAGCTGGCCGACAGAAATGTTTCTGTGACCAGTGAACGTCTCGAAGCCCTGCTGAACAAAAGCCGCAAGAATGAACGTATTCATGTGGGCGAACAGTTCGATGGCCTGCAGCGTTTTGACCTGACCAATCCGGATTACAAAATCCATGATCTGGTTCCCACCCTCTCGGTGTTGTACAAACGTTTCGCCCAGCTTCTCAAGTTCAGTCTCTACAACCAGTTTCGTAATAATCCGGAAGTCGAATTCACCGGAGTGGACTCCGTTAAGTTCGTAAAATTTGATACCGAATCACCGGATAACAGCCTTCATATTTTTAAAGTGAATTCGCTTAAGTCCGTGGGTTTTGTCACCGTCAGCAATCAGCTGATTGGCGCACTGATTGACCTGTTCTTTGGAGGTTCCGGCAAGACCGAGATCGATGCCGCCAGAGAGATGTCCACCACAGAGAAACGGATGCTGAACAAGTTTCTCAATGCAGCCATGGAGAACCTGCAGGAAACCTGGGAAAGCATTCTGCCCTTTGATGTAGAGTTGCAGACGGATCAGTCCACACCCATCTCAACTCTGTTTACCAATGATACCGAGCTGTTGCTGGTCAGCCGCTTCAAGATTTCCATGGCTGACACAGAAGGAACGCTGGAAATCGTTCTTCCCTACAAATCCCTTGAACCGATTCGTGAGCGAATTCAGGCCTACCGCCATACCGATCAGGATCCGCACTGGGAAAACAATCTGCGTGGCAATGTGCTGATGGCGCCGGTCGAGATCAGCGCCACCATGTGTCAGGTGGATCTGATGCTGAAAGATATTCTCGGGCTGAAATCCGGAGACATTATTCAAACCAATATTCCCGGTCAGGTCACCGTGAAGGTGTCTGGCCTGCCCTGCCTTAAAGCTACGGTCTGCACGATTGATGACAGTCTGGCACTGAAGATTGTCCGCCGCCTGAAACCCGGCAGTCATGAACGGTCTTATAAATCCAAATCCCCTCTTCATTTTGATGGAGAGCAGAATTGAGCGAGGAGAATGGCATGAGTGAGGAGAACAATCCGTCCCCCAGCGACCAGCCTGCCCCTGAGGGGAATGAGCAGATAAAAGATGTGGGGGTAGAAGAGCTGGCGAAAGCCCATGAAGGCGGTACCAGCTCGGTAAAAGAGAGTGGCGCACCGGACCTTGGTTTGCTGCTCGATATTCCAGTCACGCTATCTCTGGAGTTAGGAAGTACTCGCATCAATCTTGGTGATTTGTTGCGTTTGAATAAAGGGGCGATTGTTGAATTAGAAAAAGAAGCCTCCGAACCACTGGAAGTAAAAGTAAATGGAACGCTGATTGCCTATGCCGATGTGGTGGTTGTGAATGATCGTTATGGCATCCGCATGATTGATGTAATCAGTGAATCAGAAAGACTAAGGAAACTCTCTTGATGGCAATGGATTACTTTTTACAAATTGGCCTGCCGCTGATTGGCATTGTCGGTTTGATTCTTGTTCTTGGTGTTCTTGGAAAGCGTTTAAATCTGGCCAAACCTTTAGGGAGTGGCCCTATTAAAGTGATGGCCAGTGTTCCGGTTTCCAATCAGGTGAAGCTTTGCCTGATTGAAGTTGGCGGCCAGCAAATGTTAATCAGTGTTTCCGGTCAGCAGACCAACTGCCTGCATACCCTGCCTGAACGTGTGCCACAAAGTGAGTCTGGCACACCTGATTTCTCTCGCTACATGCAGAACCTGCTCAGCCGGAACGATCAGTAATGCGTACACTGGGTTACGTTTTTACTCTCGCCCTACTTATTGGATCGCAAGCGATCCATGCTGCACCGCAGGGGATGGATGTTCTGACCATAACTCAGGATGGCAACAGCGAGCAGTACAGCGTAACCCTGCAAGTACTGTTGTTAATGACAGCACTGAGCTTCCTGCCCGCAGCTCTTCTTATGCTGACCAGCTTTACCCGCATCATTATTGTTCTTGCCATACTCCGGCAAGCTCTTGGACTACAGCAAACACCACCAACCAGGGTGCTGATAGGAATAGCCCTGGCCTTAACCCTGCTGATTATGACTCCGGTTTTTGAAAATATTTATGCGGCAGCCATCACGCCTTACCTGAACGAGCAGCTCAGCCTGATGGACACGCTAAAGATCGCCTCCAAACCAATAAAAGAGTTTATGCTCGCCAATACCCGCACCACGGATATCGAGCAGTTTCTGGCAATTGCCAATATGCAGCCCCCGGCTACCCCAGAGGATTTGTCCTTTTCTATCCTGATCCCGTCTTTTATCACCAGCGAGCTGAAAACCGCTTTTCAGATCGGTTTTATTATCTATCTGCCCTTTCTGGTGATTGATCTGGTGGTGGCCAGTGTTCTTATGGCGATGGGTATGATTATGCTCTCCCCACAGATGATTTCCCTGCCCTTTAAGCTGATGTTGTTTGTTCTAGTGGATGGCTGGGCCCTGACCATGGGTACATTAGCCAGTAGTTTCTTTTAGCCTCTCTCAGCTTTATTTATTGTCGATGTTTTATTGAATAGCGAGCCTTCTTTACAGCCCAAGTCTTACCTTATTCCCCCATTCCCTGCATAGTCATACCGCACTGAATTCCCCAACCTCATTCCCCCTGATCCTTTTCAAACGCACACGTACGCCTTATGAATACCTCCAAACAAAGCAAAGTCATGCGTCAATCATCAGCCCGACAACAAGAATTACCATGAAGAACCAACCATAATCGGAAATAAAGATGTGAGTTAAATAATCAGCGCCTGATTATTTAATTTCCTGAAAACTAAATTTTCTTACCTGTAATTTTCAGAGGAAGCTTCTTATATTTATTTTATACAACATAATTTTCGGCAAAACCGGACAGAGAATTAACTGCGCTGTCGCCCGGCTTCAAAAGCAGAGAACAAGAAATGAGCAGAGATGTTATTGCGCGAATAATCCAGGATCTGGACAGCTCACAAGGCTGGTACATTTCAGCCGTTCTTCTGGCAGGTCAGATAAGCTGCTGGCTTAAACTCAAAAAATCTGAGCAACAGTCTGAGAGTCTCAGCTGCGTAAACCTGAAGACTGCCTTTCAAACCTTGATCGAAAGCTCTTCGGAAAGCAGCCAGTCACCGATTATTGAGAAGGTCTTTCAGGATGATCGGATCAGCAAGTTGCCAGAGCCTCTTGGCACTCAACTTATCGAAAGCCTGATAGAGGCGGATCAGCGAGGCCTGCTCAACTATTCCGAGATTCCCAAAGCTCTGGCCGAGCAGTTGAACCATTGTCAGGACGATCAGCGTCCCTGGGTACTCCCGGATGAGGTTGCCAGGTTAATGCTCTCCCTGCTTGAGAGACCAAAAGGAAGCTCCCTTTACTGCCCTTTTTCCCAAAGTGTCACGTTGCTTGCAGCGGCAGGAGCAAGACAGACTACTCTGGAGTTCTGCGACAGCAACCTATTAGCGAGTATCAGCTTGCTACTGGGAGACAACACCTACACGCAATCCTTTACCGATCCATTGAAACAACCCGCCTATGTCGAACCCGGTGCGCTCCAACGTTTTGATTACAGTGCCTGCTGCACACCAACCAAACAACGCTACCGCGTTAACGATCTCAATGATCTTTATGGACGCTTTCCAGAACAACCGTTGTATGGTGATGTTATTCATATCCGCCATCTTATGAGCCAGACACTTAAGCGCTCTGCCGTTGTCGTTTCATCAGCCATGCTGCAGCGCACCAAGGGTAAGGAGAAAGCCTTTAAGTACTGGCTGCTGGAGAATGGTTTTGTGCGAGCGATTATTAAACTGCCATCATGCTGTATCCCCGGCTATCGCAATACCGCCAGTCTGTTGGTTCTGGACCGGCAGGAGAAAAACGACAAGGTTATATTGTTTGATGCCAGCAAGGCTTACTTTCATCAATCAGGTAAAAATGGCCTGCAGGTCTTACGCAATGCCGACGCTATAGTGGAGGCTTTATGTAATAACAGTGCAGAAAAAGCCAGCAAAGACAGCCCCAATAAAATAACCGTGTCGGTCGCCGAGATTATCGAAAACGATACCAACCTTGATATCAGCCGCTATAGACAAACAAATAATCAAAAAGCGTCAGGCGGGCGACAAACCTTACCGCTGTTTGAAGTCGCAGAATTGATTCGGGCTCAGGCTCTACCGCAAAGCTCTGGCTCACCCGCCAGACATTTTTTGGAAGCAGCACCTGCTGATATCACTTTATCGGGAGAGGTTATGCATCCTGATAAGGCTCTCGCGGTAAGTTCCCAATCTCTTCCTCGTGCACTGAGCCAGAAGCTCAAAGCCGGAGATATCGTACTGACTATTAAAGGAAACACCGGGAAGGTAGGGCTGGTGCCGTCTATCTGTGGCGATAACTGGGTGGCCGGTCAGGCCTTTCAGATTATTCGACTCCGACCCGACTCGCCAATAAAAGACTCCCGCATTCTATTTCAGTATCTGACGTCAGAAGCCGGTCAGCACTATCTTAATTCCATTCGTTCAGGAACCAGTGTCGCCTTCCTGCAGACCCGGGATATTCAACAAATGCCGATCCCGATGATGACCAGTGAAGAACAGAGTCTGGCATTACAATCCTGGCAGGAGATTAAAAAAATCCATGCCGAGATTGCGTTGCTCAGAGAGAAGATCGACCAACAGCACAATGCACTATGGATAAGCGACTAATTATAAACGTGTCAGTTCTAACCGCTTAATCGAAACAACCCCGGACTGTTGGGCTTTTTCCAGCTGCACCCGATCGGCAGTGACTTGATACTCCTTCTCCAGACTGTCCAACCAGACCATAACCCGCGTGAAAGGTGCATCTGCCAGAGTTACCTGCACACCATTGCCACTGCTGCGCAGACTTTTGATCACCAGCTTATGCTGACCGGCAGACTGGTTAACGACACGATTCAATGGCTGATGGGAGCCTTTCGGTACGCTATTTCCTGAAACTTGTCCCGAAGCCTTCAGTTCACTGATTTGGGTCGCCATGGTCTCAACCCGAGCCAACATTTGCTGACTGTTACCAACCTGCTCCTCAAGCTGCGCCCGTTGGGCTTTGATCGGCTGGATAATTCCCATCCAAATAATCCAGATGGTGATCACCGGCCCCAACAGAACGCATAGATGCTTTTCCCGCTCAGATAGGGTATTCCAATACTGAAGCCCACGGCTGCGCCATTCCTGAAGGCGGCTTGCTACATTGCTGCTCATGATGCCACAGTTCCCTTATTCACCCCCTGAATCACCACCACTCCTTTTGCAGAACCAGACCGGCCTGATGCTTTATCAGCTGGCTGCTGCTCAACACTATCAATCGATACTTTCAACGCGACTGGAACAGCGTCACGGAAAAGATTAAAAGCCTCAAAGTTTCGGGCTTCTGCAGTAATTCGCAATTCTTTACGGCTCTGTTGATAGTCCATGCTGATCACAGTGATACCGGAAGCTTTAGCAAAAGCCGGTGCCAGTGTATCCAGAATAGAAGGCATGGAGAGCTGTTCTGAAGCCTGACCAGAGTTCAAGCTATCCAGCTTTTGCTGCATCTGGGATTCAAGACGAACAATGCGCTCCCCAGGAAAGAGTTGCTGATAGATAGAGCGTGCCTGTTCGTGTAGCTGTCGGTTTTGCTCTTCAAGGTTGACGTTATGCAATAGCCCCTGGGTGATAAAAGTGCCAAGGGTTACAAATGCCAAAACAGCTGCTGTCCGCCAGACTCTTATTTGTTTCAGTGACCGGGATTGCGGCTGCCATTGCCCCTGCAACACATTCACCGGAGACTCACAGGCCTGTTGATAAAGCGGTCGCAGTGAGTCGAGCTTGTTATGAGCGACCGGACGGTCCTGCGGATTGATGCTTTGCAGATACAGGGAAACCCAGTCCTGTTCACAGACACCGGCTTCATAACGTCCGCTGCGCACCAGACATTTATTATCCAGCTCGGCAACCTGAATAGCGGGCTCTTCATCATCCACCCAAGGCAGTGCCAGAACGTCAGGTAACCACTGTTTTGCTTCCAGACCGGCATCAGTCAGCCACTGCCTCCAGAGCTGCATTTTGTGCTCGGCAATACAGGCCAGAGAAACAATTCCATTCTGGTGATTCAGAACCGCCAAATGCAGCTGCTCCACATCCTCCGCCATATCGTCTTCAATACGCCAACGCAGTGATTTCAATACCGCGGATGAAATGCGACCTGTTTGTTCCAACTGGTGCAAGGCGACCGATTCACCGGGAATCAAAACGATGCAGTTCAGGCCGGAAAAGCGTTGAGCCAATTCCGGCAGGTTTTCAAGCGTTCCCCGCCCCTGCTCTTTGGCCGTGCACCAGTAAACCGGCTCATCTGCCGAGGAAGGCAGCCTCAGAACCAGACTATTAGCCATAGACTGCACCTGTCTTCATTATTTTTATTTCAGACATCATCTAGAATGCTGCCCCATATTTTCTTGAAATCACCTGCAGGCTCTCTTTATCTTTGCGCTGCAGCAGACTCACCAGTCCCGCCTCAGCATCGAGATAACGCACTCTGGCTTTCACCTGAAAGTATTTACTCTCTGTCGTCAGGATCAGGGAAACAGCCCCATTAATTTCTTCTGAGGGGCGTGCTTCCAGCAAAAATTCACTGACAGTTTCCCAACCGTCTGAAGGCCGGCGAGCAAGAATATCTTCGGCCTGCTCCAGAGACAGCTGCCCAATAAACGCAGCAGCCAATAACGCCGGCTTTTCTTTGGTAAGAGTATTCACATTCAGCAGCAGATCATCTTCCGGCAGCGCACAGAGATACGGCATTATGGTGCGGGCTATCTCGGCATTCACACCATCGACCGCCCGCCACTCGCTGATATCGCGCATCGGTGCACGACCGGCCAGATAAGGCATGGGGCGAGCCAGATAGGTACTGTCGCCGTACTGAACATCCTTTTGCCCGCTATACACCCAATCCCGTGAAGCCCGGGCAATACGCTGAGCACGGAAGGTATCAACCTCCAGCACTTCCATCAGGCTGATAAACACCTCCAGCGGGTAGGTCGCCTGCTCCTTAGTCATATCGTCAACAGCCAGTGCATTGATGTTGAAGCAGCTGCGGGCATCGGTAATTTCTCCAGCAATCTGTCCCTGCTCAACCGGAAAGATCATGCCGCTACGCGCCCAAGCCTGCCCAGCATGTATCACCTTGTCATCGTCTTCAAAAGTCTGTTCCAGAACCTGAATCGCCAGCTCTTCCGCTGATCGTGCATACCACCGCGCCTGATCCATATTCTGGCCACTGCTGACGGTTCTGATCTGGTGACGAAAACCAAAGGTCAGCTCCGCTACCAACAGTGCCATCATGGCCACAACCAGCAGTACCGTGAGCAGCGCGACTCCGCGTTGCGCTGAGAGGCCTGTACTCATAATGCGGCTTCCCAGGCAGAGGCGATGGAAAACACACGTTCAATCTGGCCAATACCAGATAGCTTCATCCTTACCATGACACCGTCCGGTAAAATATCTTCACTATCTTGAGAATCTTGCCAGCGTCCATTGCGATAAAACCGAAACTCCAAACCGTTCACACCTTCCAGCAACAACTGCACTTCTGGTTCGGTGTTCTCAACCGGATCCAGTGTGTAGTGGAAAAGCCGTTCCAGCCGATCGCCTTGCACCCTGTACGCCACCTTCTGATTTTCCGAGCGGGGCAGCCGTTGTTCGGGATTGCGCCAATGGCCCCGGGTAAAGCTGATGCCTTCATCATCCGAACCATTCATCCCGTCCTCGGAGAACAAACTCTGCTGAGTTAAACGACCATCCATGCGTAGGCCACGATCAACGATATGTCGAAAGTCCTGCTCAATAACCAGCATGGCAAGATTCACATTTTGCATCCGCTTCTGAATATCAACCGTAACAGCACGGGCATCCCTGACACCCGCCATCAGCTGATAAGCCCCGAGCCCCACCATGGCAAAGATGGCGATGGCTACCAGCATTTCCAACAGCGTAAATCCATGAACACGAGACCTGCGATTCATCGGTATCACCGCCGATACATATAACTTTGCAGGCTTGCCAAAACCGGTGCCTGTGAATTGTTATTGGAGGCAGCTAACGCACGCACCTCGACCTCAATCATACGAAAGTCATCGTTACCGGTTTCAACGCTACGTCTGCGCACCTGCCATTCACTGTCACCCTGCATCCGGGAGTGTTTGCTCCACTCACGCCCTGGCCAGCGCCCTTCAAGATGAATCTGCTCCATCTCGTTATCCGCCACCCAGCGGGCCAGTGTTGTCTGTTGCAGGGTATGGGTATTGGCCATATTTTCCCGCACCGTCTGCATCACCGGAATGCCGACCAAGGCCAGCACAGCCAGCGCTAACAGCACTTCCAGCAGAGTAAAACCTTTGGCAGTGGCGCGATTCATGATTCCATCTCCGCCACACGCGGGTCCTGAACGCGGATATTGCCCATCTCTGTCAGTACAACCAACAGGGTATGGCCCGAAGCCTGAATAGAAACCTGGCCGGGCGAAATTTCACCAGAAGACCAGAGGTAAATATCCGGTTTATTTTCAATGTCCGTTTCGCGGTCTTCGCTCTTCTCTTCCTGGGCCAGACTCTCCTGCCAGACACTTTCTCCCGGTTTGAAAGACAACTGCAGTCCATCGGGCATATCCCGTGATTGTAGGGTTCGGATCTTATCCACATCCTGCCATTCACCACTGCGGTAAAAGACAAAGCTATAACCGTACTGCGTCAGCCGAATACCATAATCCCGCCCACTCACCAGAGCTTCACTGCGCGCCAAGGCCGCCACAGCAGCAAACTGCTCTGCCTGAGTTTCTGTCTGGCGACGGCTGTCCTTTGGCAGCACACTGCCTACAACATAAGATCCAGCCAGCCCGATTAGCAGCAGAACCAGCAGGATCTCCAACAGGGTAAAACCTTGTTGTGGAACACGACGGAAGAAGTGCACAGACAAGTCCGTCGGTCCTTAAGAAGAAATATTCCAGTTGCCGATATCGTCATCGCTGCCGGCAACGCCATCAGCACCGGCAGAGAAGACATCCAGCTTGCCGAACTGCCCCGGGTTCTGCAGCAGGTAATCATTGCCCCAAGGGTCTTTCGGCAGACGACGGATATAACCATCATCACGATAATTGCGTGGCTCAGGAGCACCTGATGGCTTACGCACCAAGGCTTCCAGGCCTTGATCAGTCGATGGATACATCTTGTTTTCCAGATGGTACATATCCAGAGAGTTTTCCAGAGCGACGATATCGTGTATCACCTTTTTTTCATCAGCCGTGTCTTTATTACCGATCACATTGGGCACCACCATGGAGGCCAGAACGCCCAGAATCACAATGACCACCATGATTTCCAACAAGGTGAAGCCGTTCTGCTTACCGCCGGATAAACGACGCAATCTTTTCTTGGAGTTATTCATTATTGGTATCTCTTGTACTTCGTTAATTTTTTAACCGGCCACCAGCGCATTCAAATCCAGCATCGGTGTCAGAATCGACACCACAATAAACAGCACCATTCCAGCCATAGACAGAATCAGCAGCGGACCAAATATTCCCAGGGCAATACTTACCTGGTTATCAAAAAGACGATCCTGAGCATCAGCGGCACGCGCCAGCATGGACTCCAGCTCACCGGATTTTTCGCCACTGGCAATAATGTGCAGCATGGTCGGAGGAAACAGTCGGGTCTGATCAAGTGCATGCCAGAGGCTTGAGCCTTCACGTACCTTTTCCGAAGCCTGCAAAAGAGCTTCACGGATATGGGTGTTGACCATCACCTCTGCCGAAATTTTCATACCATCCAGCAGCGGAATATTGCTGCTGGTCAGAATGCTCAGAGTGCGGGCAAAGCGGGATGTATCTACGCCAATCAGCACCGGTCCAATCACCGGCATACGCAATAGGAACTTGTCGTGTTTCAAGCGCAGAGCGGCAATGCGTAACAGTCGCTGCCGGATCACCAACGCAACAAGCAGACCGGCCAGAATATGTATGCCGTAGTCACGGACAAAATCACTGATGGCTATCAAGGCCAATGTGCTGGCCGGCAGGTCCTGCCCCAGATGAGCAAACTGTTCCACCACTGTCGGAACAACCGTGGTCAACAAGGCCGCGACAACACCAATCGCCACCAGAGTAAGAATCACCGGATAGACCATGGCCTGAATCAGCTTGCCCTGAATCTGCTGTCGCTGCTCGTTGTAATCAGCCAGACGTTCCAGAACCGTATCCAGATGACCTGATTTTTCACCGGCCGCAACCATCGCCCGAAATAAGCTATCGAATGCCTCAGGATAAGCTGACAAACTGTCCGCCAGAGTCTGCCCTTCCAGCACTCGGGAGCGAATGTTGGTGATCATCGCTTTCAGATGGGCCTTCTGAACCTGGCGACTCAGTGCCTGCAAACACTCTTCCAATGGAATAGCCGCAGCAACCAGTGTCGCCAGCTGACGAGTGATCAGCGCGATATCAGCCGTTGATGCACGACGCCGAAAGAGCGGTACACGGGTTTTCACCCGCTCGGTTCGCACGGAACCCGGTGCGACGGATACCGGAGCAAGACCTTCCGAGCGCAGCTGCTGACGAAGCTGGCGAGGTGTATCAGCTTCCCGGACACCTTTCTTGCTGCGCCCGCGCTGATCCAGGGCTTCAAATTCATACACGGCCATGGTCAGTCTTCCCGGGTTACACGCAGAACTTCTTCCATGGTGGTTACACCTGCCAGTACCTTGGCAAAGCCATCCTGCTGAATGCCGGGCATACTCTGGCGAACAGTCGCTTCAATCTCCTGTTCGGACGCGCCGTTATGAATCATGGTGCGAACGTTATCGCTGACCAGAAACAGTTCATGAATACCGGTACGTCCGCGATAACCGGTCTGGTTGCAACTCTGGCATCCCTTCGCCTGCCAAATAGGCTGTTCGCTATTTTCTGAGAGCCCCAAAAGGTGTCGTTCGGCCATACTGGGCTGTCGAGGCTCCCGACACTCACTGCACAATGTGCGTACCAGCCGCTGGGCCAGCACACCCAGCAGACTGGACGACAGCAGAAACGCTTCCACCCCCATATCCCGTAAACGGGTTACCGCGCCAATGGCGGTATTGGTATGCAACGTGCTGAGAACAAGATGACCGGTCAGGGAAGCCTGCACCGCAATCTCGGCAGTTTCCAGATCCCGGATTTCGCCGACCATCACCACATCCGGGTCCTGGCGGAGAATAGCCCGCAAGCCTCGGGCAAAGGTCATATCAACCCGCGGGTTCACCTGCGTCTGGCCTATACCTTCAAGGTCATATTCCACCGGGTCTTCTACGGTCAGAATATTGCGATCGGCCGAGTTAATAGAGCTGAGCCCGGCATACAACGTGGTGCTCTTACCCGAACCGGTAGGGCCGGTCACCAAAATAATGCCGTGGGGTTTCTGCAGTAGCCCGCTGACCTGCTCACGAATGGTGTCGGTCATCCCGAGGCTGCTCATACTCATCTGTACACTGTTACGGTCCAGCAGTCGCAGCACGATACGCTCACCATGACGGGAAGGCAGTGTCGAAACCCGCACATCCACAGCCCTACCGCCCAGCCTCAGTGATATACGACCATCCTGAGGAACCCGCTTCTCGGCAATATCCAGCTTGGCCATTACCTTGATACGGGAAACCAGCAGCGTTGCCAGACGACGCTGTGGGCGCAGAATCTCCCTCAGTACACCATCAATACGGAAACGAATAACCAGAGAGTTTTCAAAAGTCTCAATATGAATATCCGAAGCACCATCACGGATAGCTTCGGCCAGCATCACATTAATCATCCGGATAATCGGCGCGCCATCATCAGCTTCCAGAAGGTCTTCACTGTCTGGCAGCTCTTCCGCCAGACTTTGCAGACCTTCGTCGTTACCAATGGATTGCATCAACTGACGAGCGACTGAGGAATCCTGCTGGTAAAACGCGCCCAAACGCTGATCAAAATCTTCTTCTGAGAGAACCTGTACCTGAAACGAACCATCCAGCACCCGGCGTACTTCACGGAGCGCAGCCGATGCCGGCAGATTCTTGTAATACAGGCAGTAACCAACTTGTGGCTGATAATCCAGCAGCACCCCAAACCGGCTGGCAAAGGCAAAAGGCAGCTCTACCGCCGAACGTTCACCGCTCTGAATTCCTGCGTTAACTGTGGCTTCAGCCAGCATTGCCCACCTCATCATCGTTCAGACGGTGACGGGCTTCGTCGAGCAGCTGTTTGTGGTTGATCTGCCCGGACATATCTTCCGGCAGAACCGGAACCTCGGCATCCGGCATCAGGGCAATACCACTCTCCTGCTCAGCCACCTGACGGGCACGGATAAAGCTGTACTTCTGGCCGCTGATTTCTGCTAGTACATTGTCGTCACGCACGATGGTCGGGCGAATAAATACCATCAGGTTACGCTTGGTCGTAGTGCTGGACGTTGAGCGGAACAGCGCTCCAATGCCAGGGATGTCCCCCAGCAGCGGCACTTTAGACACACTCTGCTGAACATCGTCGTCAATCAGACCGCCGATAATCACAGTATCTCCACTGCCTACCATCACGGCCGTCTGTACCTGACGGGTCGAGAAGGTAATGTCGACTGGCGTAGTGCCATTAATTTTGGAGACTTCCTGGGTGATATTCAGCTTCACTGAATCACCTTCATTCACCTGCGGAAGAATCTCCAGTTTGATGCCGACATCTTTCCGCTCAATGGTCTGGAAAGGGTTATCATTATTTTCGCTGGAGGTGGCACCAGTCAGGGTCGGTACTTCATCACCCACAAGGAAGGACGCCTGTTCATTATCCAATGTCATCAGGCTGGGTGTGGCCAGCACATTGGACTTAGTAGAGTTACTGACGGCCTGCAGCAGCATGGCCCAGTCACCGGAAGTAACAGCAAAGGCACCACCGCTCAAAGCTGAGATAGCGTTGGCCAGAGCCGTGTAATCACCGGGCGTATCTGGATTCTTGGTCACGGTGCCATTCTCGCTGACCACCGTTGTGCCTTTCTTTTCCCGGGCATTGGCCAGCCCCAGTCCTATTTGCCCAATCGGCACGGCATTGCCGTTGGCAAACTGGACAACACCACCGCTGCGACTGGCAAACTGGGTTGCCAGTGTGATTCCTTCACCATCGAACACTTCCACGATGATGGCTTCAACCAGCACCTGGGCTCGACGAATATCCAGCTGCCGAATCACCTGATCCAGCACCTTCATCATATCGGGCTGGGCGGTCACGACCACGGCATTGGTCTGGGCATGCACATTGATATTGAAGTTACGTTTGAGGGCTGCACCTTTTTCATCGACAACAGTCTGGCCCACACCTTCCAGCACCGGCTTGATCTCTTCTGCCTTGGCATACTTGAGATAGAAGACGCGGGTATTACCGTAGCTCTTCTGTTCGGCATCCAGACGACTGATAATCCGGCGGGCATGGGATATCTGGCTGTTAGTACCAGACAACACCAATCGATTGCCTGCCTCGTCAGGCACAATGGAAAGGCTGACACCTTTAACCTTCTTACCGCTCTCCTGCTCAAGCGCCATCAGAATGCGCGCCATATCCACAGCGGAAGCATGGTTCAGCTGCACAATATCGACCTGCTTACCACCTTCCCTATCAATACGACTGGCGATATCCACCAGCTTCTCGACATTGTTGGCACGGCCAGTCAGCAGCAGAACATTGGAAGGGGCAAAATGGACGACACTGCCATCGGTATCATTCAGCTGCCGGAGAATCGGTGACATCTCATGAACCGGAACATTTTTAAGTGGCATCACCCAGGTCACGACTTCGCTGCCTTCACCCGGTGTCTGACCGTCCGCAACCCGTACGGCAACCATCTTGGCTTTCTTGCCCTGAATCACTTTCATCACGCCGTTGCCAGCATCAACCAGCGCATAACCATGAACCTCCAGCACACTCTGGAAAAACTGGTAGTACTGTTCGGCACTCAGGGTCTCATAGGAACGGACCGTGATCTTTCCCTTCACACCCGGTTCAATAATGATTGTTTTATTCAGGCTGCTGCTGACGGTATTAATAAACTCCTGAATATCCACACTCTGCAGATTGACAGAGTACTGAACCTGCTGTGCCTGCTGGGCATAAACAGAGGGTGCGGAGAAAAGAACGGAAGCGCACAACAACGAGGTCGACAGAAGCGTCGCAGCGAAGAGAGGACTGCGCGAGCTCTGCTTATGGCCCCGGTTGGATTCTGGTCGATTAAAATTTGTCATCCGAAATATTGTTCTTATAAAAATATTAGAGTTCTGGTTACTAAGGACTATTAACAATTAAACATACGACTCAGGTTGAAAGATCAATCTGATAAATCTGCCCCTGTCGCTCTACGGTCAGGGATATCCGGTTTAGTCCCGGAAGGTTCTGCATAAAAGCCATGGCCTCCTTCTGGGAGGTCAGGTCATAACCATTGATAGAGAGGGCAATATCACCACGCTGGAGTCCGGCTTTATCAAACAGCTCTGGTCGTGAGCCCGGATTCACCCGGTAACCGACAAGCTCGCCATTCCGTTTCACCGGAGAGATGTTAATCATCTCCATCAAGGAGCCTGGATTATCCAGAACACCCTGCTTTAACTCTGGTGCCGTGCGCGATACCTGACGCGTCGGCTGAACATTGCGGGCTATAGCCTTTGGCTGATTGGCTGCACCAGCAAAGAGAATGGCTTCACGGCGGCCACGGGTTTCTACAATCACCCGCCCCGGTTCAATGGCAATAATCGTGGCATTAGCGCTCTTCAGCTTTTCACCCACCCGGTAACTGCTCTCCCGGGACTGCTCTTTCAAAATCACCAGAGAGTGTTCGGGGCTGTTGCTCACCAGCATGCCGGTAATACGGGCCTTAATACGGGAAGCAGGCACATTTTCATTCTCTGCGGGCCGGACTGGTTGCTGGGCGACCGGCCCAAAGATTTCCAGTGAATCCAGAGCCGAATAACGTACCGAGGACGGTATAGATGATATTGAGTTCTGGTCAGGGCTCCAGGCCGGAGCCTTCCCCGCATCTGCTGCTGGAAACATCACCCAGAAAAGACTGGCCAGCTGATGGGCAAGAATGACCACCAGTACGACTTCTATGACAAAAGCAAAACGGGCTTCCGATCTCCGTAACGCCAGGGCCTGTTTGACCTTTGTAAACATGGACACTTAAAACACCGGTATCTTTATAATTCTGAATTCTGACCTTTCAGCGTCAGCAACTGATAGATTGAATTCCACCAGCGAAACATGAAAGTTTCATGACAGGCCATCTTTTGCAAGAGTGATCCGCTCAATACAAGACAAAATTCAAATATTTATTTTTTATACGCACCCGATCGTTTACATAGCATTCACCAGCTACCGAAACAGACATTCCCTCCGGTTTAATCCTGGAACAGCAAAGCCCCTATAAATTTTTCTGTCACAGAACAGACATCGAATTGTCATCCAGCTGCCGTTTAATTCTTCAGGCCTGATGCTCTCATCAATTACAAACCGAAGGATAAAACGATGAGTAGAGATACTTTTGATCCAACGATCTATAACAAGAGTGACAACCAGCCTATCTCCGCAGTTCTGGAAAAAGAACTGACCCGCCGTGGCATTCTTAAGCGCGGTGGTGCGGTTGCTGCTTTTAGTGCTCTGGCCGGTTTTGGTCTGACTGGCTGCAACGATAATGATTCTGATGATGTTGCAACGCCTGCTGAGCCAACTCCACCTGTTGAACAACCTCTGACTCTCGGCTTTGAATCCATTGCCGGCTCCAAAATTGATGCCGTTGCTATCCCTGCCGGTTACTCTGCCTTTGTACTGGCACCTTGGGGTACTCCACTGAACGCCAATGCTAACCCATGGAAAGACGACGGAACTAATACGGCTGAAGATCAGCTGAACGCCGTGGGCATGCATCACGATGGCATGCACTTCTTCCCACTTGGTGAAGGCACCACAGAAGGTATTCTGTGCATCAACCACGAGTACATTGATAGTAGTGCTCTGCACCCGGAAGGCCCAACCGAAAACGACGGTGTTCGTCCAACCGAAGAAGCCCGTAAAGAGATTAACGCTCATGGTGTGTCCGTTATCCATATCCGTCTGGAAGACGGTATCTGGGATGTCGTACCTAACAGTGAATACAACCGCCGCTTCACCTCCGGTACTGAAATGGACGTGGCCGGCCCAATCGCTGACAGCGACAAGAACCTGCTGATCACCAAGTACACCGAAGAGAAAGGCAACGCCAAAATTGCCCGTGGTACCAACAACAACTGCGGTAACGGCCACACCCCTTGGGGCACCTACCTGACCTGTGAAGAGAACTGGCCTGGCTACTTCGTTCGCAAGGACGATAAAGAAAACTGGACGGCTGAACAGGTACGTCTGGGCATCGATGATGAGGAAACCCGTTATCTGTGGGAGACCGTGCCGGCATCAGAAGAGAACGAAACCGGTGAGTTTGCCCGTTTCAACATCACCCCAAGCGGTGCCGATGCCACAGAAGATTACCGTAACGAAGCCAACGGTCACGGTTATATCGTTGAAATCGACCCTTACACCCCAACATCCCGCGCCGTGAAGCGTACTGCCCTGGGTCGTTTCCGCCACGAAGACTGCTCCTTCGGCAATGTTGCTGAAGGCAAGCCTGTTGTCTTCTACTCCGGTCACGACGGCCGTTTCGAGTACATCTACAAGTTCGAGTCCAAGGAACTGTGGGATCCGGCTGACGCTTCTCCATCCGATCGTCTGGCGACCGGTGCCAAGTACATGAACGAAGGCACTCTGTACGTTGCTCGCTTCAGCACGGAAGGTGTTGGCCAGTGGATTGCCCTGACTCCTGATGCGACCACCACCAAAGGTGAGCGTCTGGGTGACGTTGAAGGTTTTGCAACTGTTGCTGAAATTCTGCTGAACACCCCGGGAGCAGCTGACCTGCTGGGCGCGACGCCAATGGATCGCCCTGAGTGGACTGCCGTTGATCCTAAGACTGGCGCCGTTTACGTCACGCTGACCAACAACACCCGTCGTGATAATGAAGACGACGATCCGGACAACGATACCAACGTTGCCAACCCTCGTGCCAACAACCGTTTTGGTCACATCATCCGCTGGACCGAAGGTGAAGAGCCTACCAGCTTTGACTGGGAGTTCTTCCTGTTCGGCTCCCCAGCTGCCGGTGACTCCGAGACCAACAAGTCTGGTCTGGATTCACTCAACGAACTGGCCAGCCCTGACGGCCTGGCATTCGATGAACGCGGCATCCTCTGGGTTCAGACCGATAACGGTGCATCCGAGGTGAAGGATCAAACCAACGACCAGATGCTGGCTATTGTTCCTTCCGAGCTAAAGATGGCTGAAGATGGTTCTCCGGTTGTAAACAGCACTAACCAGGATCAGCTTAAGCGTTTCTTCGTTGGCCCTAACGGCTGTGAAGTCACCGGTCTGGCGTTTAACAACGATGACACCAGCTTCTTCGTGAACATCCAGCATCCGGGTAACTGGCCGTTCAGCAACAACGCTGCCGAGATTACTCCGGAAGGTACTGAAGTGCGTCCACGTGCGGCAACTGTCGTGATTATGAAAGAAGATGGTGGTGCGATCGGCGTTTAATACGCCTTTCGTTCCTACATACTCATGCAAACCAAGAGGCCCGGCAAATGCCGGGCCTCTCTTCGTTATTACATAACTTATTATTTTACTTCTGCTTCATGGCTTTCAGTCAGACGGCTGTCATGTTCGTCACTCTTGCCCATACTGTTCCGAAAACCCTTGATCGCACTGCCCAGATCACTGCCGATTCCCTTAAGGCGCTTGCTGCCAAACAGCAGGATCACAATCAGCAATATAATCACCAGCTGCCAGGTACTGATTCCACCAAATCCCATAATTTCTTCCCGTTTATTATTACGTTGTACAGGTCCAGACCTGCCAATCCCTGAAGAATTGTCCGTGGGAAAGATGTAGGAAATATGACAAACCCACCTCCGATTGGCGCAGGTCGGGTCGCACAGCTGGTGTTTTCTGTTATAACCCTCAGTCAGCCCCTCAAGAACCAGAGATGTCAGCATGGCGGATCCCGAAGTATCGCAGAATGTTATCCTCAGTCACCTGAACGAACTCCCTGTTCTTCATATCAAAAACAAGTCCGCAACAGCCAGCATCGCCCTGCAGGGAGCGCATGTTTACGAGTATCAGCCACACGGCCAAAAGCCGATGCTGTTTGTCTCCGATGAGGAGCCGTTTAAAAAAGGATCCGCTATCCGCGGTGGGATTCCCATCTGCTGGCCCTGGTTTGGCGCTCACCCTGACGGAGCCAAACATCCGGAGTATCCATCCCATGGGTTCGCCCGCACCACAGAATGGGAGTGGGAGGTGCTGGAAGATGGTGAGGAGCGCACGGATATACGACTATGGATGGAAACAGACGGCAAGAACCCGGCCTTCCCGTTCCCGGTACTGGTTGAACTGCTGGTATGTGTCGATCAGAACCTCAGCCTCTCTCTTACTACCAACAATTTGGGTTCACAGCCTTTCACACTGACCCAGGCCATGCATACCTATTTCTCCTGCAACAATATCGCCGATGTGCAGCTGCATAATCTGGAAGGCTACACCTACTATGATTCCCTGAGCCTGAATCAGGGCGCCATTACCGATGAGTTCCGCTTTGACCGGGAGATCGACTGGGTGGTTCTGGATGATGGTCAGCCGGTAGGTTTCGGCGGGCTGGGCCACTGGGATATCAATATGCGGCGCAAGGGCAGCAACTCACTGGTGATCTGGAACCCATGGATTGAGAAATCCAAAACCCTCAGTCACTTCCGGGAAGAAGAGTACAAACAGATGTTCTGTGTGGAGGCGACCAATACTTCTGAAGACAGTCGTATTGTATTGCCGGAAGGCAGCCAGACCTTATGCCTCTCCCTTGAATATCAGGAGCCAGCCGGGCTTTAAGTCCGTACGTTAAAAGCAAAAGGCGCTGGTCATGTAATGATGACCAGCGCCTTGTCTTTAACCAGAACCGTTATCAGGCAGGCTCAGCTTCCGCAGCCTTGTTCAGAAGATAGTCGGCGTATTCTGTACGCAGGTTGACCTTCAGCAACTTGCCGGTCGCGGTATGAGGCAGTTCAGATACAAACACCACATCATCCGGCAGCCACCACTTGGCAACTTTATCGGTCAGGTATTCCAGAATCTCGGACTTGCTGACTTCAGCACCTTCATTCTTAACGACCAGCAGCAGCGGGCGTTCATCCCACTTCGGATGAGCAACACCAATCACACAGGCCTCAGCAACGGCCTGATGTCCGACAGCAGCATTCTCCAGATCGATAGAGCTGATCCACTCACCACCGGATTTGATCACATCCTTGGAGCGATCAACGATACGCAGGTAGTTTTTGCTGTCGATAGTCGCAACATCACCGGTATCAAACCAGCCATCATGCCAGTTGCTGGTATCGTCAGACTTGTAATAGCTCTGCACTATCCATGGACCACGAACCAGCAGGCGACCACGGGCAACGCCGTCGCGGGGCATTTCATTGTTTTCGTCATCGACGATCTTCATCTGCACGCCATAGATCGGACGACCTACCGACTGCTGCAGCGCATAACGCTCTTCCAGCGGCATCTCCATCATGGCGCGAGTCTGGCAATTGATAGTGCCGATCGGGCTCATCTCGGTCATGCCCCAGGCATGAATCAGGAACGCATCATGACCTTCCTGGAACTTCTTGATCATGGAGAGTGGCGCTGCAGAACCACCGACAATCACGTTCTGTACGGATTCCAACTTCTTGCCAATCGCTTCCATATGGTTAAGCAGCATCAGCCATACCGTCGGCACACCCAGCAACAGGTCAGGCTGCTCGCTTTCGATCAGCTCCCACAGGGAAGCACCATCCATACCCGCGCCCGGGAATACCAGCTTGGCGCCAGTCATGGTGGCAGCGTAAGGAATACTCCAGGCATTTACATGGAACATCGGCACAACCGGCAGCGCACAGGTCAGGCTGCTGATGCCAATAGCTTCATAGCCAATGGAACCCATGGTGTGGATCATGGTGGAACGATGGCTGTACAGAACACCTTTCGGGTTACCGGTGGTACCGGAGGTGTAGCAAAGGCAGGCCGCCTGTTGCTCATCCAGCAAAGGCCAGCTGTAGGTTTCCGGCTCGTTCTTGATCAGGGTTTCATAACAGATGGCATTAGGCAGGGAAGTCTCCGGCATGCGATCTTCATCGCACAGCACAATAAAGCCTTCCACATTGGTGATCTGATCCTTAATCGCTTCCAACAGCGGAACAAAGGTCAGGTCCACAAAAATCCAGCGGTCTTCAGCATGGTTGATGATGTAGACCAGCTGTTCCGGGAACAGACGGGGGTTGATGGTATGCATAACCGCACCGGTGCCGGAAACCGCAAAATAAAGCTCGTAATGGCGATAGTTGTTCCAGGCCAGCGTTGCTACCCGGTCACCCTGCTGCACGCCCATTTTCTCCAACGCATTAGCAGCCTGCTTGGCCCGCTTTGCAGCATCGGACATGGTATAACGATGGATATCACCTTCGCAGCGGCGGCTGACAATTTCGGTATCGGGGTGGGTCTGTTCGGCGTGATCAAGAAGGCTGGAAATCTGCAGGGGCAGATCCATCATATTGCCTAACATAAGCGTCCCTCTGTTTTATTGTTATTTGTCGAGAACATTTTTATAAGTTTTATTGAGCACTGCTCTCTAGACACGGCAAAGGTGAAGGGAAACCATGCCTGCAGCACTACTTCCTACAACCCTACCAGAACAGCTTTGCAGTGTAGAAGCACTCCGTAATATATTCCTGAATATCAGCCATCAAAAGAACAAGCCCTACAATGAACAGCACCATCGAGACTCTGCTCTCCCATCGCTCCATACGCAAATTCAAAGATCAGCCGCTGACGAAAGAGCAGCTGGACACCATTCTTGCCTCCGGTATTGCCGCTTCCTCTTCCAGTCTGATTCAGGCGGTTTCCATCATCCGGGTGACAGATACCGAAAAGCGTAAAACCCTCGCACAACTCGCCGGAAACCAGGCTTACGTGGAAAGCTGCGCGGAGTTTCTTGTGTTTATTATTGATTACCAGCGCCATGCGGCTATCAAGCCAGCCATCAATGCCGAGTTCACCGAGCTGACCCTGATCGGCGCGATTGATGCTGGCATCATGGCCCAGAACTGTCTGGTGGCTGCTGAGTCCATGGGGCTGGGTGGTGTATATATTGGTGGCCTACGTAACAGCACCGAAGCCGTCGATCAGTTGCTTGATCTGCCGCCCTGCACCGCCGTTCTTTTTGGCATGTGTCTGGGGCATCCGGATCAGTCGCCGGAGATCAAACCTCGCCTGCCTATGGAGGTGCTTGTTCATGAGAACAGTTATCAGCCTTTAGACCAACAGCTGGTCAAAGAGTACGACCAGACCATGAAGGACTACTTCGCCAGCCGCTCAGATAACCGCAAGGATATGAACTGGTCAGAGCAGATTACCGATAAGCTCTGTGGCGAGTCGCGCCCGCATATTCTGCCTTACCTGAACAGCAAAGGGCTGACCCGGGTTTAAACCCATCTGGCGGGGTCTATCGTTTAAAGAGGATAACCAGCAAGGAACAGGGTTATGGCTTACCAGATGGGGCCCTCCTCTCCCAAAACAACAGTAAAAAGCCTGCAGGATGATCTGAGTCGTCTGCCCAAGAACACGGAAAATACCGACCGTGCCTTTATCACCAAGGCCGGTCGGGTAGTCACAGCTTCTGCCTATTACAAAGGAGAAGGAGGCAAGCCCGATGCGCTCTCTTTCGAGGATTGTCAGGCAAAACTTCGGGAGTCTCTCTCTTCAATGGCCCAGAAAAAGCTCTGGGATCGTGATGTGAAAGAAGCCTCCAAACAAATCGATGACTCCTTGCACGTTAATATCGCCCATATCCGCAATATGGTGGCGGCTCTCGCCAAAGCGCCCGACCAGCCACCGGCTCCGGCGGTTGATCCCAACACAGGTATGCACCAACCGCCACCACATCAAAACCCATCGCCCAAACCACTGAAACGCCCGCCTTCGCCGACAAGCAACGAGATTGAGATCACCGTCGGTAATTATCAGGAGCAAGGCCTTGAGCCTGCACGAAGGTTGGCTGTCGATCTGGATGGCTGGTTTCAGGATCATGGCAACCCTCAGGCTTTTGAAAACCTGCTCCACTATCTGGCCAGCAATACACCTTTCCCATTGGTGCCGGGGGAGGTACAGAAAGCTGCAGCGTATCCCGGCGGAGTTTTAGCTTATATAAACCGAGAGAGAGTAAGCCCGAAGCCACAACCCCGAGTAAGCAGGACGCCCCAGAGAGCACCTGTGAAAACCATGAATGATTTGCGCACAGAGGCCAAATCACTCTTTGGTAAAGGTCATTACGTGGATGCTTTCCGTGCCTACCAGCAAATTATTGAAAACCGGCACTTCGATGAGGATCCTGCCTGTTACACCAAGTGTGTAATGAATATGGCATCGATGCTCGGGCCGGAAGGCGAGCTGCCCAACTTCCCGGAATATCCGCTGTATCGTCTAATTCCCCATCTACAACATCTGATAGAGTCGGAAACCACCGACCAGTTGACCAAAGAGTTTCTCCGGGATATTGAGCAGCAGATGGGTCAGCTTGATCCCACAACCGGTCAGCCTTCACCTGACAGACCACGCTATCCTCAATCACAACATTCTCGATACCAAATTGCAGAGCAGGTTGTTGAACAGCGACCAGTTAATGTGCATAACACCCGGCTCTCTCGCTCCAGGTATTCAGGTAGTACCATGATCGATGCAAATCACCCACCACTGTCGGCAGAGCGCACCCAGCGGTTAAGTGAGCGCAACAGGAATGTTTCGACCAAAGACATTGAAGCGATGGAATATGAGGTGGAGCTTGATCAGGGCAAGATCCACCAGAGAATTACCGATGCTGTAACCCGTGCGCAGAATAGCGCCCGCCAGCAACCAGATATGCCTGACTTTGTGGCGCATCCGGATCACCTGATTCGCCGGGGGGATATTCCTGATTTCAAATCTGAAAATTTAGGCAGCACCAGTGCCGCAGAAGCCAAAGGCAAGCGGACGAGTATGGAAGATGCTCACACAGCCAAACAATTCACCATCAAACTCACCAATGGTCAGCCGGTGAACATAGGCATGACCGCCGTTTGTGATGGACACAGCGTTAACTATGCCGGGCACCTCGCATCAAAACACGTGACCAAATCTCTGCCGGATGCGCTCACCAGACGGCTGGAAGAATTTAACCCGGATGGGCTGACCGAAGCCGGTATCTGGAATGCCATCAGTCTGGCCTTGGTGGATATTGATCGCAGCGATTATCTGTTTGAGCCGGGTATTGATTACACCGGCACCACCGCCAATATCGCCTTGACCATCGGTGACCGTCTATGGGTTGCCAATGTTGGCGACAGCCGGGCGCTGCTGGTGATGCCCAATGGCTCTTACATCCAGGCCTCAGAAGATGCCAAACCCGATCTCGATCCACAGACCCAGCAGCCGAACCACTTCACCCAGGAAGCTATTCGTCGGGGTGGTCAGCTTGATACTTATGGCAAACGGATACACCCAGGCGGAGGCGGTAAAGGCAATCTGGCTACGACTCACTCGCTGGGTGACCACAATATGGGTGGCATCATCTCGGCCCGACCGGATATTACCTCCTACCCACTGGATCGCTTGCAAGGCGCCACTCTGATTCAGTGCTGTGATGGCGTTTACGACGTTGCCTCCAGCGCACAGGTGGCCAGGCTGTTTACCAATGCCAGGCATCAGGGGATTCGCTCAAAGCAGGAACAGGCTGAGCTGTTGGTAGAGGCCGCCTACGAGGCTGGTTCTGGTGATAATCTCAGTGCGTTAGTAACAGATATTGATGCAATGCGCTGGTAAAGCCGGTTAAACATTGCTGGAACTTCTCTTATGCACTAATACTCTTAGGTTATGGGGACGATTCGGATTCGACGACGATAACGAACCCCGAGGTGCATGCCGAGAGTTGGTAATCACTCTCGTAAAACAATGATTACTGGTTATTAGCTGCCAAAACTCAAGCTAATGACGAGCTTTACGACGCTCCAGCTGTTGTTACAGCTGCTGCGGCGTAATTTCGTTACCTAAACAGTAACGCTCGTCCGGTCTATCCGCCCCGTCTGTCGGGAGGTATTCAGACCGTCATTGCAGACAGACTCGCCGTGATCAGCGCCTGGCTTTGATCGGTTAAAACCTTACAGGATCGGCCTGTTTCATCCCGACCGCTGGATCGTGACAGGTTTAAATCAAAGGCGGATCTAAGCATGTAGAGCCAAGGGCAGAGTATCGGCGGACGCGGGTTCAAATCCCGCCGTCTCCACCAAACAACCCCAACCCATTGTTTTTAAAGTGCTTTTCCATGAGACGCTGCAAGGTGCCACATCAGGGTGGTACAAATGCGAGCTTCGTATTTAATAAAATCAAGACATGGAACTAAGTACTATTTTCGGATAGTAATCCCAAAAAACCTGCGAAAAACGCTAGGAAACAAGCGAGAAATACGCAAATCCTTAGGCACAGACTCCTATGCTACAGCAAAGCGGAAAGCCATAGAGTTATGGCTCTTACTAACAGACTGCTTTGCACAAATGACCGAGAAGAACGAAAAACAACAGGATAGTTCTATTGAGCTTGGCTTAATTGCATACGGGGATATGGTCTTTGACTATGGCGATCCTGCCAAAGACCTTGACGCTGTAACTCAAGCAATCGAACTTGGGCTTATCCAGAAGCCCCGATTCACTGAGTCACCTACAAAGCCTACCCGGAAATCATATAAATTCGGTGATCTGATAGACTCGTTCATCGATGAATACAAACAAGATCGTCCTAAAGTAGCGGATACTACTTTCAAGCAATACAGAGGCTACCTAACCGTAGCGTGTGCACTACTTGAAAATCCCCTCCTTTCAGAAATTGATCAAATTACAATCAAACAAATGAAGGAGCTTCTGATATTTGCACCAGCCAATGCAAAGCAACGCTTTAAGAATGATTGGGTGGCGTACAGAGCTGCTGCGGTATCAAAACAACATAAACATACCTTGTCGCATGAAAGTGTAAAAAATCACCAGCAATGGGTTAAAAACTACCTTAAATTTTGTTTTGAGAATGGTCACACGGAATCTGATCTTTCAGAGTACGTCAAAGTGCTTAAAGTATCGAAAGACAATAAAACAAAGCGAATTCCTTTCACCGCTGATGATTTGAAAAAAATCTTTTCAGGACACCTCTACAACGGTTCAGAACCTGTATATCCAGCAAGGTATTGGCTTCCGGTTCTTGCTTTATATACCGGTGCTCGAATAGAAGAAATCTGCCAACTAAATGTTTCTGACATCAAGAAGAGTGACGGTGGGAATTGGTACATCGATATCAATGATGAAGAAGCAGGCAAGAAGCTCAAAACAGAAAACGCTGTACGCCATGTGCCTATCCATCCCCAACTGGAAAGGGCTGGATTTCTGGAGTTCGTCAAATCAGTTCAAACTGAAAATTTGTTTGTAGAAGGATTGTCCAATAGAGCCAAAAAGTCGTCCAACTTATCGCAATGGTTCAATAGGGATGAACCTCGATGCAAAGGCTACTTTGTGCGCTGCGGCATTACTAAGAACGGAAGCCGTGGAAACCGGGAATGGACAAAAGTCTTTCACAGTTTCCGACATACCTTTATCACCGCTTGTAGGGATTCAGGCCTACAGGATAGCTATATTGCTGCCATAGTCGGTCACGAACAAGCCTATGCCATAACACATGGATACGGCGACAAGTACAGCACAGACCTACTTGCCACGGAGATGGACAAGGTAATTCTGCCTGAATTTCCACTCCCCACTAGTTTGATACCTTACGGCGCTTTTTCCTGATAACTAGAACAGGCCATGTAAAGCCAACTAAGGACAAACCACAGGATTAAGTGAAAACCCGAAGAGGTAAAATAAAAAGCACAAAAAAACCGGAGATGGAGGGCTCCGGTTTTTTGTGGTCAGAGGCTCGCAAAAGTTCTGACCCAAGTGGCAAATCACTATGGAATTCTATCATGACGACAGACCAGCACAAGCACTGTCAGCGCTATCAACCTTCCAATCCCCTCCCCACTCAGAATGGGATTTGGAGACAAGAAACAACACCTAAATCCTCCTCCACCCTTACAAAAACAAGGCTTGCAGCCGAATCAAAAGAAATCAACCTACTTACTGCCAGAATCATCCCCTATCTGACAAAGTTAAATCTCAAAACCAGAAAGGGTGATCTCCGTAGTGTGGACAGGTTACTTCTGACAACAGCTGCAATGCTTGGAGCGGCAACAGCCGCTCAAGCACTGATTCTGTACAGAGTTTCACAAGAACCCGGGCAGAACCCAAAACAGTTACTTCAGAAGCTCACAAAGCGTATCCAGCGAGCCGGCCTCAGCGTGCCGGCCTGGTGGTTTGCGCCAGAGGCGCAACACACCAATAACCCGCACATGCACGGCCTTTTGCTGGTGGACAAGTCAGAGCTAAAAGCTATCAAAGCATGTTTCAAAGGTTTAGGTAGTGAATTGAAAACGCCTTGGTCAAAAGCACTGAATCACGATCTAACCTTGTTTCTGAATCCTCAGAAGAGAGAAACCCTCCGGGGATACCCTACCTACTGTCTGAAAGAGAACCCAAAAATCAGATACAACGAAGCATCCCAAAAATTAGCTTCAGAGCTTTACGATAGACTCAAGGCACTCTGCCATACCCAGAGATGGAAAAGCCCCGCAGGGGCGGTTCTAGGGACTCTCATGAGTCATTAAATTTAAGTACTGGCTGAAGTCCACTAGCCATAGACAAGAAAACCCGGATATACCGGGCTTTTGTTCGCTGGTGGGCTGTTAGACAGTAAGTCCGCCCCGTTCCTTGTTTGTCTGTGTAGCTGTGATTTCATCTCGGATTCTGTAGACAGTCTTTCGACCAATCCTCAGCTCTTCGGCAATCTTTGTTGCCCCCATACCAGCAGCCAGCAGCCTTTGTACTTCCTTGCGGTCTATGCTTTGCTGTCTGCCCTTGTACTTGCCCTTAGCCTTGGCAATCGCCACACCTTCACGCTGTCTCTCTGCCCGGATAGACAATTCAAACTCAGCGAAGGAACCCAGCATGTTCAGCATCATGGTTTGCATGGCTTTTGCCTGCCCAGTTGCCAGCGCATCAAACACCATGTTTTCTTTGTGGAAGTGAACAGAGACACCCTGAGCCATCCAATCGTCCACCAGCTTACGAAGATCAGTCAGACTCCGGGACAGACGGTCAATGCTCCACACATGTACTGTGTCGCCTTTACGGACAAAACGACACAGGTTATCCAGTGCAGGACGCTTTGTGTCTTTACCGCTCGCCTTGTCTTCAAACACTTGGTCAAAATCCATCCCGGCAAACTGACGATCTGTGTTTTGCAGAACTGTACTAACCCGGACGTATGCTACTTGCTGACCTTTGCTCATGACTCTGTGCCCTGCGTGTGTTATTTACATCTAAGATGTGACACATGGTACTGTGTCATAAATCAGAGTCAATGTATTTGACACACATTTTAAAGACACATGACACGTGTCACTGAGGTATACCCAAATGACACATATCTAATGCACTTGTAACTCTTACATATCGCACCCATTAGACGACAGGAGTAAAATATTAGCACTTCCTAATATGTGACGGTGTTAGAACATGACAGATACAAAGCCGACTCGAACAACAGAAGCAGAGAAGCGGGAAATAATCAGGCTACGGATTGAAGGTCATTCACTCCGGGCAATCGCATCACGTACAGGACGCACCACAACAACGGTCAGTAACGTCCTGAAGGCTTACCCGGTAGACATTGCCAGCCTAACCACAGAAGCCCTCAGAGAAGCTCAGGAGAGCTTTAAACGAACCCTAGACCCGGAGTGGCTCGCAGCAGTCGCAGCACGTCAGACCATACGCTTACTTCAACAGACAGACGAACTCCACCAGCGGGTAGCAATGGCGATGGTAGAGACAGACCCGGAAAGGTTTGTAGCACTCGCCAGAGGAACCACAGCTCTCTCTACAGCCCTTTCAAACATGGCTCGCACCTATCAAGCGGTGTTACCTATGAAGCAGACAGAAGACGATTCAGAAGCTCTCCCGGAACTGGTGGTCAAGATCATGTCAGATGATGACGTAAGAGCCCTCAGAGCACAGCAAAAGGCAGAACAGGAGTTGGCAGCGTGAAAGGTTACGAACGCATCTCAGTAGGACTCACAGAGGAACAGGCAATGGATTACAGTGATACTCCATTCACAGAGGGGGCTATCCATACGTCAGGTGCAACCCGTGTCAGACTGGTACAGGAACCGACCCCATACCAGAACACCTACCATTCACACAGACAGGACAATCTGTCCCGGCTCGGCAGAGTGTCACAACAGGCACAACGCCCTGATGAAACCAACATCGAATATCAACAGCGTGTGAATCGCTAACCAATTATCCTTGCTGTGCAATCAGCCAGCCCGGAGTAATCCGGGCTTTTTCGTCAGAGGGGGCTGCTTGTCATACCCTTAGAAGCAAACGACAGCGGCTCATTCCCTGCGTTTCAACCCGGACACCCGATTTTGAAAATTACATCTCCAATTCAATCAGATAGCGATTCGACCGATCATTTATTCCCTGTGACCTAGCTGATACCTTGTCCTTATAACCCCTTTTTGTATCTCCAGATTCAGGAATTAGTACATCGAAACTAGAAACCCAATATGCGTATAGATCTTTCAGCTCAGTTAAGGCATCTGGTGATGACTTTAAGAGCTCTCGCACACTTTTATATTCTTCTTTTCTTTTTACCTTGTATTTACCTACACAAGAATATGCGTCCTTATCCATTGAACCTTTCATTTCTCCCATAAGAAGAGCGGTCTCAGTCAATAACTGACAAGTATAAAAGTCCAATTTCATACCATTTGCGAGCTTCTGCGCCTTCGTAAGATTTTCGCCAGAAAGGCCAGCAAAGGACACATTTGCGAGGCATAGCAGGACACCGAGTAAAACTGAACGACCCAGCACGGTAACACCTTATAGAGTAGTGATTTGTTGAGCCGTGAAAGTACCACCTACACAAAGATCATGTACTTGGCATAGTTACAAAAAACACATCACATACGTGCCTAGATCCAAAAAAATCGCACTCAAGTCAATTTTGCGCCACTAGACGTGACTCCGTTCGAGTGGATAATGCACCCTTGAAGTAATCTCAAATATACATTTAGGTGGTACATACTTGCGCAGATTTCAGGGAAAGCAATTGCAAATCATAGGGTTGCGAGCGCTGGGTTCAAATCCCGCCGTCTCCACCAATCATTGCTTCAAGATTTAATAGACGTTGCAATTTTTACTAGTAAATAACTTTATATGAAGATCTTTCTCACCCGTTGCTTGCTCAAGCTTCTGAACTTTTCACTTCACCAATTTTTTGCCGCGCCAGCTTTTTCGGATTGATAGCTACAGAAGAACCTCCAGAGCCAAGCTTAAGATCAACAGAAGAAGCCGCTCCCATTAGGGCTGACGCGAGCTGATCTGCAGGATGCTGAACACTTTCAACCTGGCCTCTCTGCCCTTCAAAAAGCCCCCGACTAAGACTCTCAAGTAACTTCTCAGGAATCTCACCGTCCTTCTTCTCATTCCACTCTAAGGTTGCTTCAACCAGCCATCCCGCCCTCTCCATATCCAGCTCAAACTCCTTATTTCTAAATTCGGCCTGAGCGTGGCGATCAGCCCACTGGGTCATCCATCTAATAGAAAACAATGCCGTCCCCAGAAAGGCAACTGTCATTAGCAGCTGTCGAAGTGCCAGATAGATAATAAAAGAAGTCGGTACAGATCGACCAATTCCCCCAGCCATATCTGTAGCACCATCGACACCTAACTCTATCGTATAAATTTTGAGGCTTTGTGCGAGCTCTTGGCCATACTCATAAGAAAACCATCCCAATCCGCTCATCAACAAAAATAAAAGTATCGTAACGGGTATTCGCTTGCGATTAGTCCGCTGAGTCAGATAAAAGTTTTCTTGGCGGTTCTTGATTTCTGAGAGAAGACGTTGATGAATCCCTCGTCTTTCAAATGTATTTTTCAGATCATCAAAACTCTTTTTTTCGCTATCAAACTTACTTCTTTCAACACTCAACAGATCTTTTTTATGTAAAAAGTTCCGTTCTAGCTCTTTTTCACGAGCTTTGAACTCTTGCTCCAACTCTTCGCGCTTTGTGCGATATTCATCAGCTAGACTAACGCCATGCTCCGTCACTTTATTAACTGCACTCACGGCAGTCTCTTCAAAGCGCTCAATCGTTGACAAATGAAGAGCGTTTAGGTCTTGGAGGCCTATTTCAGACGATGGAATATTTGTGACTTTCAAAGATAACTTTTCGTATAACTTTGCAAATCCTTTTTCAAACTCTTTAAACAAATGGTTAAGTGCCGAATTAGGATCAGTACGAGATACTATGATCTCATCCCATACTGGATCTGGCGTCTCAGGTAGGCTCCCCCCTCTGAATAGAGTCACAGAAACATTGAAATTACTAGATGAGTGCTGCTTATGTGTTGACAAGGTAAGCCTTGATGTAAAAATAGACGGACCCATTAATACATCTTCTAGCTGATCAGCCTCTTTGCTATTCATCTCACCAATAACAACGGTCCGTTCAGATCCAAGCATTGTAGCTTTGACGGTATAGCTGTCAGTTGACATAGCCTCTGCCAATTCTAAGAAAGCATCATAGATGACCTGATCAGTATGCCTTGGTATTGAAAATTTCATAAAATCCCATTTCTTCGCTTTTCACAGCAGATTACCACCCATTATTCTTTAGCTACAATGGCACACAAAGAATCTCTCTAAAAAGTCAAAATTGGCATAAAAAAAATGATATAAGACAAAGGGATGCTAAAACAGACGCTATAAAAATTTACAAAAACGTATCAGCCAAAATGGCTAAAAATCATATAATTGTAAAAAATTTCGTAAATTAGCCTAAAGCCTTAAATCACTCGTCTAGGCATTGATTAGAGCGCTTTGATATCTACCCCAAACCAACGCAACATGCATAAAAAACAATCCACTCTATATTTTATAATCCGAAAATCACCAATACAGTCTTACAACACCTATTTGATAAAGGCATAATCACAGACAAATAAAAGGGACTTCCGGATTTCACCAGGCGCAGGATGTATGCGGTGCAGGATCGGGGAGCGGTAGCGTCTTCAATAATTAACAACACGTCATTCAATAAAATGCTGTCACTGAGACAGTAAGCCATGAATAAAAACAATAAACAGTCTTATCTGGATAAACTGAACACCCCCCTTCCGGAAAGTATCACCAAACCAGTTAAAACCCGGACAATGGTCATCGTCTTGTCTATTGCCTTTAGTATTTTCGCACTGATCGCCAGCCTAAAAATGGGAATAAAAGATGGGCTGACTTTGACTCTGGTGTTCGCTGTTGGGGGCATAGTCTCTTACTGGCTGGCGATAGATACTGCCGAGGCCTCGGAAAAGCATCCTTTTGGCCCACGTAAAAAACGCTAATCCTTCACTTAATAACAACATCTAACCTCATAGACGGATCTTGCTATGTCATGGACCCGATTCCATTATCTCTGCCGTAGTACCGCAGCCTCACTGGCTCAAGGCAGTTCTCCCGCAGCTGCCATACAACAAGCGGAAGAGAAGTCATATAGCTATCTTTATGGCGACAAGCTTTCTTCAGGCTCAACGCCCTATCGATTGAAGGAAGAGCTTCTGACGATCAATAACCGGGAGAGCATGCAGGCAGCGGCACAGACTTACTCACAGATCAACTTCTCTGCACTGGAAACGAAAACCAGAAAATACAACGATGCTGGCAGCTATTTAATTGCCACAGCCAGCCTCTATATTTTCATTAGTTTTCTTTTCAGAATGAAGGTCTATCCAACCATTGAAACGATTTTCTCCAATGCGGATATTACGCCTTCTACAAACTTCATCTGGCTTATGGCTAATTGGGAGTTGATTACCGGTATTACAACCGGATTTTTATTCCTCTGTTTTGCCTTCTCCTATCCTATCAAACATATTCGCGATTTCAGTTCCGATATCTCCGACAAACTGCTTTATAAGATATTTCTGCCAAGCAGCATCCGGACAAGCTATTCCAATATTCTGGACATACTTCGCTTCCCTCTCGGCTCAACCGGGGGCACGTCGGCATCACCCTACATCGCCAGCCTCACTGATGCGGCCAAACACTCACAAAACAGTCTTTGCGAAGAGATCAACATACTGCTGACACTGGAAGTCAAAAAACTGGAGAAGCAGTGCGACCGCTTGAACAAAGCCATTTTATCCATGGCAGCAATCGTAATTGTTCTCTCTATCTGCCTCTTTTTACAAACCACCTATTCAACAATATTTTTGCTGGGGAATATCGTATGAAACAAGTAAAAGGATTTACGCTGATTGAACTGATGGTTGTGGTGGCCATTATCGGTATTCTGGCTTCCGTAGCCATGCCGCAATATCAGATGTACATACACCGCAGTGAAGTTGTTGATGCACTCACCTTCTCAACCTCTGTCAGAGAAAAGGTTGCCAGCTACCATGCTGAGAATCTGGGCTTTCCAGCCAACAACACCCAGGCCGGTGTTCCCGCTCCGGAACTGCTGATTGGCAACCGTGTCACCTCTATCACGGTTGAAGCCGGTGCCATTCATATCCAGCTGGGCAACAAGTCCCCTAAACCGCTTCACGGTAAAACTCTGACCTTCCGCCCAGCTGTCGTTATTGGCAGTGTTGCCAGCCCGATGTCATGGCTTTGTGGATATGATGAACCAGTTCCGGGGATGAAAGCTGTTGGGCAGAACAAAACCGATATTCCCAATGAGCTGCTTCCCTCGGCTTGCAGAAATAAATTAGAATCCTGAGCCAGAAAGACTGCTGATCACTATCGATAACGAAAATCAAGATCAGCGAGATAATAAATAATCATTATTTAGCCTTTGTATGAAACTCCGTATCTTCGCTCTATCAGCTCTGTTATTTATTGCCACATCAAGCCAGGCAATTATCATTCGTGGTGAAAGCCGTGAGCAGATTACCGATATGGACAATGCTCCCAGCCAGATCATCAAGAGAACCGGACTGCTTCTCTCCTACTCTGCTGGAAATACAAAGCCTTCATCCTGCTCTGCCACCATCATTGGGGAGAACCATCTGATCACCGCTGCGCATTGTGTGGTGGACAGTGGTGCTGGTCGGGTAAAAAAACGAATCGAGTTTTTCCCTCGATTCCGCGGGGAAAACTACCGTTTCCCCGGGCGGCGGTACATCAGCAAAGCCTGGATATCCAAGGAATATTTAAAGCAGGCCAAACTAAAAGCCTTTGATGCCGAAGGTGACCTGAAATCAATCAATCCTAAAGAGATGCAGCACGATCTCGCGATACTGGAAGTGAAGCCTCTCAATGGTAAAAGCGTCAATTCACTGGGTATGGCCGGTTCATTCTTTACTAAAAAAAATGAGCAAGGCCAGTATCCCGATGATGTCTATGAAATGCAGCTGGCATCCTATCCATCAGACAAAGAAGATGGAACGCTCTGGTATGAGGAATGTTTCGTCAAGCATGATTATGCCAATATTGCCCGCACATCCTGTGACACAGCGCCCGGAGCAAGCGGCTCCAGTATTTTCCAGTACGATCAGGAGTACGATCAGTACTATATCAAAGGTGTTTTGAGTGCCGATGCCAAAGCGGAAAACTATGTAACCTGGTTCACTCAGACAACCTTCGGGGCTCTGAGCGCACTCATCAAGAATGAGGGAAGCACCCAGAGCTACTTTAAAAGCTTTTCTATCAATACCGAAGATGCGACTTATATTCACATAAAGAATAGCTGTGAAAACCGTGTAGATTTGCTGGTGAGATTATACCGTGACGATGAATGGCGAATCTTGCAAAAAAACCGTCTGAATACAGGAGATGTCGCCAGCTTTGGTAAAACAGACAGCTTTGGCCACTATTACTATTTTGCCAAAGACCTCTACGATGGCGGAACCTGGTCAGGCGACTCTGTCTCAGCAACTTATAAAGGCAAAAAGGTCTGGCTGAAGAAGAAAACAATCTCAAAAAAGAACACCGATAACTTTATTAATTTAACCTGCGATTAAAGTCTCTGTTCATCCTGCTGTGATCCCGGCCGTACGTCATTTATCATACGATCAATAACTCCAAGAATGGCCGCAGGGAGCATGAAAATGCCCGTAGTCGCAGAACAGAGCACCACCAAAGGGGTCGCCATGGCCCTGCTTACCGCCTTGCTGACATCCGCTTCTGCCGCTGCCGGTAAACATATCTCCGCTACAGTCCCACCAACGACAATTGTCTTTGTTCAATACCTTGTCTGTGTGGCTGTTATGATCCCCTGGCTGCTGAAGCAACCTGCCGGGCAGATGAAAACCACAAGACCATGGGTTCATATTGTCCGGGGGCTCAGTGGCTGGTTGTGCTTCCTGACCTATTTTATTGCCCTCGAACATATCCCGCTGGTTGATGCCTCTCTCCTCCGTAACGCCGCACCGCTGTTTATCCCTCTGGTTGCCTGGCTTTGGCTGCGCATTCTTGTCCCAAGAATTCGCTGGACCTTTATGATTATCGGCTTTGCCGGAATCGTGCTGATTCTCCAGCCCGCCGGGAGTGATACCGGTATCT
This sequence comes from Parendozoicomonas haliclonae, assembly GCF_900174585.1. Classification (GTDB taxonomy): domain Bacteria; phylum Pseudomonadota; class Gammaproteobacteria; order Pseudomonadales; family Endozoicomonadaceae; genus Sansalvadorimonas; species Sansalvadorimonas haliclonae. The sequence goes on from NZ_FWPT01000002.1 coordinate 609,552, forward strand.
GGCATGTGATTGGTTTGATGTCCGGCCTTTCTCTGTCCCTGTCCATGCTTGGCACACGAATACTGTCTTCTACCGAGCCACAGGAACGGATCCTGTTCTACTACTTCGCCATATCCATGGTCTGCAGTATCCCTCTGGCGGTCGTTTACTGGGAACCTGTGCCTCTGGAGGCCTGGCCATGGCTGATAGGAATCGGCTTATCGGTATGGGTCATGATGCGCTGTTATACGCTGGCGTACAGCTATGCCAAGCCCAGCATCATTTCTCCGATCAGTTATATGGGCGTGGTCTTTGCCGGACTTATTGGCTGGCTGTTGTGGAACCATACGCCGAATGCCGTCAGCCTTCTGGGCATGGCCATTGTTGTGGCTGCCGGCATTCTGAGTGTGATTGTGTCGCAGAAAGCGGAACAGAAAACTCCGGACAAATAAGGTCAGTGATAGGTGGCGTTCACGGATGAACCACCCAGTGATACCGCGTAAAGCATGGCTTCCAGAGCTTCGGTTTTACTGACGCCCCCTTCTATCAGGCTTTGGGCCAGGTACTTGTTGATATCCAGCCCGGAGGCCAGAGCATCGGTGATAATTCCTTCGAGACGTTTAACAGGCGTTGAAATAGTGACGGTTTCGGATGAGCTTGGTACATCCAGAGGGAGATCTGTTTCGGCGCATGGTTTTGTCATTATTGTTCTCACTACGGCAATATTTCATGCTCTTTTATAGGAATCGTAAGCGCGAAGCCATCGTCTTTCTTTTACCGTCCCTGTGTCAAGATGGCAGACATTTGTCAGACAAAAATAAAAGACAGCATGCCCTTTTGTATATATTTTGCACTGTGAAATTGACTTTAAATTTGAAGAAATTAGCTATTCAAAACACAACTTTGATTCAAATCACCAAATCGGATTACTACCGTTTTTTTCGCCCTGAATAGCTTTGCAATCCCATAATATTTCTGGTGTAGTTCACGCCTTGAGGACGTTTTTGATCGTTATGCCAAGCAGATTTGTGATCTGATGGTGTGAACTGAACGAAAGTCCAGTACAAAATTATGTAATCACCATCGGGGCATTTAAACATGGCTCAAAACAAACTGTTTATCGGAAACCTGTCTTTCCGTGCAACTGAAGAAGAACTGAACGAAGTATTTGGTCAGTATGGCGAACTGGAAGAAGTGAAAATCATTCTGGATCGTGAAACTGGTCGTTCCCGTGGTTTCGCTTTCGTAACTTTTGTTGATGAAGCTTCTGCTCAGGACGCACTGAAACTGGACGGTACTGCTGTAAGCGGTCGTGATATCCGTGTAAGCATCGCTACCGAGCGCCCACAGCGTCCAGCTGGCGACCGTGGCATGCGCAACGATCGCGGTAACCGTGGCAACCGTTTCTAAGATTGCCTGATTCTTGAGTGCAGCTGTTAATAACGACTGCACTCAACACTTCTCTTTGACGTGTTTATTAAAAATTATTTTAAAAATTAATAATCCTGATTAAACGTCGCCCACTCCCCAACAACTTCTCCTTTTCTAACCAACAGGATTCGTCCAAAGTGCAGAAAAACATATTCACTTTGTGTTGGCCTTAGAAAAACAAAGTCATCAACTTTTAAATCTGTCTTTTCGGAACCCATAAATAATTCCTGATTCGTACTGCGACCAAAAATCGGATTATTGCTAAGCCCTTTTGGTGAAACTGGCTTCGCTTTCCACCAGCCGCCATAAATATAGAACGACTTAGCCATATTCGGCGTTAAGGATTTCCAGAGAGGAGATAGCTTCTCAAGAAAAGGAATATTCATTTGATTATCAGACTTTAATACCGGTGTTGCGATAAAAGCCGCTTCCTGATGAACATCCAGTGTATCCAGATCAAAGTCCACCGGTTTAACAAAGGCTGAGCCCAGCGCAATCTCATTAGCTGGGATGCTGTCCATATCCTGATACAGACGATAGGTCATGCTGCCACCGGCATTAAAGCACAGGTCATCGGAATACAGATCGGGGTGACGCAGACGAACAAAGTCCACGAACTCCCGGTACTCATCCATCACCGACTTTCTGATCTCATCCTGCTTGTTGGCAAGGAAGAACGGTACCTTGGCCAACTGCGGCTCGTATCCCATAAAGCCACTGAATTTTAAATTGTCCGGATTTTCGGCAATCACCTGCAACAGCGGTTCCAGCTCCCAGAGCTGATTGAGACCACCACGATGCAGACCAACATCCAGCTCAATCGATATCTTCAGGCAAACCTTCTGCTCTTTGGCCAACTCCAGATACTGCATAAGCCGTTCACGGGTATCCACCAGCCACTGAATCCGTTCAACCGCACCCAGCTCCTGTTCGCGGGAAGCTTCAAGAACGCCAGCTACGGCAACAACGGGAAACGGCTTGCCAATCAGAAAATCAGCCTGAGGAAAGCGAACCAGGAGTTGTTTAAGAAATGGCTGATGGAAAACCATCAAACGGTTGGTTCCCAGCTTGTTCTGAATATATTCGAGCAACTCAAAAGAAGGCAGGGACTTACCGACAACTCTCAAATGGCTGGTATCGCCAACAAAGTTTTTCACCTTCTCGATGTTGCCATCAAGCCTGTCCAGATCGAGAACCATACGGGGGTAACAGACACCCGCCTCTTTCAAGGTGTTCTGTAACTGCTGGAAATAAAGAGAGTGAGGTTCACCCCGATCCCGGCGCCACCAAAAGTATCCTGCCAATGCTGCAAGCAGAAGAAGTAGTTTCATAATCGTGTTCTATCTGGCGTTTTTCTTAAGTAAGTTTTCCAGTGCCAGCCCGACTTTCGCCAGAGCCAGCAATTTCCCAGGCCCAGTCGGACGTGTAACAGCCGTCATCAAACGGCTCATCAATGACAGCTTCTCACTGGAGTAGGGATACCAATTCGGTTCCGGCTTGCCTCGAGTATTATCAATCAGCACAGCCTTGGAGCGGGTCATGCCCAGTAAACCTTCAGCGCCTTTCATCCGCCCGTAACCGGAGTACTTCACGCCACCAAACGGCAGGTTGACGTTACCTTCTGTAAGCATGACGTTATTAATATTCACACAGCCAGCTTCCACTGCACGGGTCAGTCGATCAGCTCTGCCGTCATTGGTTGTCCAGATGCTGGTACTCAGCCCGTAGTCACAGGCATTGTGCAGCTCAATCACTTCATCATCGGTCTCGAAGGCATACACCGGCACAACCGGCCCAAATGTCTCTTCTGAAAACAGCTTCATCTCTTTGGTCACGCCCAGCACGATCGTTGGCTGGTACATACCATTGCCAGCCCGCTCACCACCACAAAGAATGGTTGCTCCCTTATCCCGGGCATCCTTTACCTGACTGTCGATAATATCCAGCTGAAAGGGTGTAGTAATACCACCCACATCTGCATCGGCATCAGTTCCCAGAGTGATGTGCTTGAACGACTCCTGCAGCTTATCCACAAATCGGTCGAGGATATTGGACTGCACATAAAGCCGTTCAATCGCGGTACAGCTTTGTCCGCTGTTATGCATATTGCCCCAGGTTGCAGCACCGACTGCACGATCAAGGTCGGCATCGTCACAAACAATCATGGCATCTTTGGCGCCCAGCTCTGCCACTACCGGAATCACCATGGGAGCAGCCTGGGCGAGTATTTTTTTGCCAGTGCGGACACTGCCGGTAAAGGCAATAAGATCTGGACGCCGGGCAATCAGGCTCTGGGCGACATTGCCTCCACCCTGAACAATGGTGAGCGCCTTGGACAGTAAAGGAGAAAGCTGTTTGATCTCCTCAAAAATGCCATCCATCGGGGTTTGCTCTGAGGGTTTGATAATCACCGCATTGCCGGCGGCGAAAGCAAACATGGCAGCCGTGCCGGCAATCGCCAGCGGCAGGTTCCAAGGCGAGATAACCAGAACCACGCCACGGGCTTCATGATAGATACGGGATTTTTTACCAAACAGGGTAATCGGAGTGGAAACTGTTTCATCAGCAAGAATGCGCTCGGCATTTTCTGCCAGCCAATGACAGTCCTCTATCATCTGCACCATATCAGAGAGCATGGCATCACCACGGCAGCGGCCAGACTCTGCAACAACACGATCAAGCAAACGCTCTTCGTTATTCTGCAACCATTCGATAACCCGGTGAATCTCTCTCGCACGTTCTTTCGCAGATGTCGCTCGGATAACAGCACTGGCTTCTTTCGCCTGTTGGAAAGCCGCTGCAATATCTGCCTCGGAAGCTTCAGTCAGACTGTAGAGTTTTTCCTGTGTGACCGGGTTGATCACGTCAATTTGCTGCGCTGCTTCAACCTGATGCATGGTTCCGGCACTCCCGCGATGAGAATATTGTTTTGATTATGTCGCTCCGGACTGCTGCGTTGGGGGAATTGCAGCAATATGGAAAGATAGTACCAACACCACCCAGCCAAAACCAGAACGATCGTACAATATTGATCAAATCAGCCACAGGAATGGCCTGCGAAAAGAAGAAGTGTGTTATTGCCATCATCTTTTACAGTTCGTTTTAAGCGCCCGAGATCTGTTGTTTTGTAACAGGAAGCAGTGAGAATAATCACTACGGTTACAACGTCCAGCCAACCGGTTTATTTTTATTCTCAGGCCATAACTAATGTGAACTTAAGCCACATTAAGTGGTTCTTATTACCCGCAAAACACAAAGAATACCGGTAGAATCGATTCGCTTTCATGCCTATAGGGCAATAACAGCAAACACATCGTTTTCCGTGAGGGAGATGGTTATAATTCCTGATTCAGGATTGATCAGTCTAAAAGCGAACCCGTCATATGAACCGAATTCAAAGGATTTTTTCGCCGTTTCTGGTGGTCATGCTGGCCGTTATGGTTAGCGCCTGTGGCTTCCAGCTGCGCGGAACCGTCAATGTAGCCTCAGACCTTAAGCACCTTTCTATCGAAGGTGGTGAACGTGACTTCCAGCGTCTGCTGATGCACCGACTGGAGCAGGCGGGTATCGCAATTACCGATTCAGCTCCTTACAAGGTTGAAATCCTGTCCCTGACCGATGATGAAATGCTGGCCAGCACCTCAGGTGGCAACATCGTCACTGATTATGAGCTGACCGTCACCCTGAACTGGCAGCTGGAAAGTGAAAGCGGCGAAGTTCTGCTGCCAGCCCAGAAGCTGACCCAGCAGGGTGTTTATCAGCGCTTTATTAATGAGTACAACGCTTCCCAGAATGCCCGTGAGCAAACCATGGAAGAGCTGCAGCAAAACCTGGCCATGGCACTGACTCGTCGCATCGCGGCTCTGACCGACGCCGAACTGCAGGCTCTTGCGGATCAGGCCAGAGAACGTGCTGCACAGACTGAGGCTCAGTAAACCAGCCTATGAAGCTGCGCCATCTGAATGATCTGCCCAACCAGCTCCGAAAGGAGCTGGCACCCGTTTATATAATTGCCGGTGATGAACCGTTGCAGGTTGAAGAAGCCTGCGACAGTGTTCGTTCAACGGCACGGGAGCAGGGTTATACTGATCGCATCGTCCACCACGTTGATGCTCACTTCCCCTGGCAGGAAATCCTTGCCGAGGCCAATAGCCTGTCCCTCTTTGCCAGCCGTCAGATTATCGAAATACGGGTTCCATTCGATAAGATTGGTGATGGCAAAAAGGTGCTGCAGGAATATGCTGAGAACCTGCCGCCGGATACTCTTCTGCTGTTGATTACCTCCCGTATTTCCAAAAAACAGGAAAGCGTGAAGTGGTTCTCTGCCCTTGAGCAGCGTGGCGTTTATGTGCAGGTGTGGCCGGTTGAACCGCATCAGATGGCCGGCTGGATTGGCCAGCGGCTGAAGCGGAATGGTCTGCGAGCAGAGCCGGAAGCAATTACCCTGCTGGCCGATTTGCTGGAAGGCAACCTTCTGGCCGCTGCTCAGGCTGTCGAACAGCTAAAGCTGGTCGCCGACCAGAATGCCATCACTCTGGAAACCGTGCGCAATGTTGTTGCTGACAACGCCCGCTATGATGTGTTCGGTCTTGCGGATGCAGTGCTGGCTGGAGATGTACGCCACAGTCTGCGTATCTACAATGGCCTGATAGCAGAAGGTACAGAGCCCACGATTATGCTGTGGGCTTTGGCGCGGGAACTGCGGCTGGTCAACCATATGGCCAGCGGTATGCGACAAGGTTCAGGCATTGATCAGGTGATTGATCAGGTTTCCAGTGCCCATAAACAGGTACCTTTCCTTTTGAAAAAGAAAAAGGGCAGCTATCAGGGCTTTATTCACCGTCATGGTGAACGGGCGATTCGGGAGATGATCACCAAAGCAGCCACTATCGACCGCATTCTCAAAGGTGCCGAACCGACCATGAGTGCCAACGATGAACTTCTGGCACTGGCCATGCGCATGGCCGGACTTCCGACACCTGCTTCACTCGTATAAAGAGTGCCTTAAATCAGCCCCCAGGTACGCATCAGAAACAACCCAAGGCTTACCACCGGTAATGCTCCGATAGACGTCAGCAGAATAATGTTGGCGGCCAGATCACTATTACCATCGTAAGCCTTGGCCATTACAAAACTGGCTGCTGCTGTCGGGCAGGACAGCATCAGAAATACCGTTCCCAATTCCATTCCCCGATACCCCGCCCATATCATCAGCGGCATGGTTGCTGCCGGCAGCAGTACCACCTTGAAAAGGCTCGCCCAAAACGAGGCATGACTGGTTTTAGTAAAGGCCTGAAGGCTCAATGTTCCACCAACTCCAAGCAAAGCCAGCGGCAGAGTAATCTGAGCAAAGTAGTGACCCACCTTGGTAATCACACCGGGAATAGTCAGTCCGGTAAAACTGAACCCGACACCGGCAAACACAGCAATGATCAAAGGATTGCAGATAATATTGCGGGCAATTCTGCCAAGGTCGATCTTCTGCGTTGCATCAGACTGGTAATAGCTGAGAAAAAACACCGACAGAATGTTATAGATGGGAACCGTAGCCGCCATCATCAGCGAAAGCTGAGCAATCCCGGGTTCGCCGTACATATTTCCGGCCAGAGCCAGACCAATAATCGCCAGATTGCCCCGAGAGGCACCCTGAATAAATATCCCTCTGTCTCTCCTCTCTGGCACAACCTTTAGAGACAATAACCAGGAGAAGAAAAAGCCACCTACGGCGGTAATAAAAGCCAGCAGCAGGAGTCGCGAATCCATAGCCTCCTCTTTGCCAAAAGAAGACAGGCTGAAAAACAACACGGCCGGCAGCCCGAAGTTAAACACCAGTCGGGAAGAAACCGTTATAAAGTGATCATCAATAAACCCTGTACGCTTCAGTACAACTCCCGCCAAAAGCATGATGCAAACAGGCAGGGTCACTCCCACAATAAACAGCAGCGTGTCCAACATCTCAAACCGACCAGGGTATATTTCAAAGACAAGAACGATGATACTTGCAGGCACTGGCTCAAGGACAGAGCACCATCCAATCAAACCACTGAATTCTGCCGGATCTGATACTATTCCGGCTCAATAAACATAAGGGTGTTGTTATGAGCCTGACCGAGTGGCTGCCAATTCTCGCTATCTGTGTTTTGGGGGCGATGACACCCGGACCCAGCCTGGCTGTTGTTCTGCATAACACCATGAACGGTTCGCGCCTGCACGGTGTTGTTACCGGTATCAGCCACAGTCTGGGCATTGCTATTTATGCGCTGGCGGCAACGACCGGTCTGGCATTGCTGATCACCGGCTCTCCCTTCCTGTTCCGCTGTATTACCTGGGGCGGTGCTGCTTATTTGATCTGGCTGGCCATTAAGGCTTTTCGGGCACCGGTATCTTCCGGTGAAGACGAGTCTGTTGAGAAGGTAAAAACCCTGACGTTTCAGGAAGCGGCTCGGCAAGGGTTTCTGATCTCTTTCCTGAATCCGAAGATTGCCGTGTTCTTTCTGGCACTGTTCAGCCAGTTTGTCACCCCCGGCGCAGAAGCTGTGCAGCAGGCCATCATGGTGCTGACGGCAACGATCGTTGATGGAGGATGGTATGCACTGGTGGCGCTGGCGTTCAGTCATCCACGACTGTTGCCATGGTTGCAGCAGAAGTCCGGAGTGATAAATAAATTAACGGCCGTTGTTCTGCTGTTGATCGCCGTACGAATTCTAATGAATTAATTCTGTTCGAGATGCTGCTGATTAATCAGCATGCAGGCCCGGTACACATCGCTGGCGCCGATAAAATCCTGAAGCACGATATTCACATGCCGCCCTCTTTTGACGGCGGCATTCTCCAGATAGCGGGTAAAACCTGAAGGATAACGCAGGGTCTTCGCCAGCATCTCCGTTGCACTTGGATAACCGGGAATGGCCATATTCTTGATGTCTTTATCGGTAGGGGTCAGCACCATCTGGGAGACATAAAAGATGTTTTTATTGCGGTTCACTATCCCATCCCGCAGGCTGTTCAAAAGCTCATCCGGACGATTTTTGTCATACCAGGGATTGGTCAGTGAGCGATAACGGCTCCAGATCATAGAGTCATCCTGGCTATCATTCGCCACCACAATCACCTGTCGGCCGGCATTTTGCATCTGTGGAATAGTGACTGACATCCCCATAGATGGCGGAGCAATTCGGTATCCCAATTCATCCCGCAATAAGTTGTACATGACCTTGCGCTCAGCCGATGACATGCCATGGGTTTCCTGCACATGGAAGATCACCACCTCTCCCGGATTCTCTTCCACAAACCGCCGCAGACCATCAACAATATTCTGCATTGAGTCTCCCACCAGCCCGTGAGCCGCTACCAGCTTGCCATCAATGCTGCGGGCACGAATATCCAGGTACCTAGCCCCTCTTTTAAGCTGCTCGTAAATATCATGGCGCTGGTTTTTCGACCAAAGTGTCATGACCTGCTTCACGGGAATGGTCAGCCCGGTGTTTTTGAACTTGCTCAGCAGATCCAGCACTTCCTGATCCTGATATGGGTCTGTGGCTGATAAGCCATTGATGGTGTAACTCCCGGAGTTATGGGTGCCCGGCATGCAGATACTGTGGAGTGGGATATTACTGCTGCCAAACAGCCGGTACATCCATGATTCGGAGGGAGGAACATCACCCTTGGCATCAAAGCGTAAATTAATGCCGTAGAGCTTATCGATTCGCTTTGCCTGACCGAACTCAACTTCCACCCCTTTCAAATGGCTGTAATCCAGCTGACGAACCTCCTTCCAGCTGCCAAAGCTCTTCTTCTCGTAGATTTTTACGGTATTTCCCAAATCAGCGGCCAGACACCGCTCCTTGCCCCATTTAAGGTGATACCGATCACCATCCTCCGGAAAGACCTTATCCCGGCCCTTGTGTACCGAGAAAGCTATGCTCAGATTGCTGGCAACCGCTGCGGCATTGGTGTGCAGGCGATTGTTAAAGCACACCTCATTGTCGGCAGCCTGCGCTTCGCGGAACAATCCTAGAACCAGAACAAGGGTAACGACCAAGACTTTCATCGTATTCTCTGCGTCGATAGCAATTGCCGGTTTTATCGGCAGGATGCCAATGAATCTGCAAAATCGTATCGACCTTGGTCGTGCCTTTAAGACGCATAACCCTGACCAGATCTAGACCTAAGCCGTAATTTCCCCTCCCGCTCCGAACTTCACTCCCTGAGCCCAGTCAATGGTAACGAAAGGAATACAACAGCCGGCAGGCACAAGGAGGTTTTATGGAACGCAAAGAGATCGCCTGGACACTGACCCGCGCAGCGGGTGTATGGATGCAGATTCTGGCCATCCAGATGCTGCCGACTTTGGCGCTGGCGCTGCCGGAAATGGCGAATATCCTGCTATCCTGGGACACGCTGATGGAGCACCACACCCTGCTTACCCTCTTCAGCCATGGCCCGGTCGCTCACTCCGGTGGCATCCTGAGCCGTTTGGGTATCTATCTCGTGGCTGGCTTCTATCTGATGGCCCGTGGTGAGAGCCTGATTCGTCTGCTTAGCAAAGCCTGAGAGATAAAGAGCGCTTTTCGCAGGCCGATAGGGCGGTTAATAACCGCCTTCAGGAGCCCCGGCCATGCAAGGAGCCTCAAAAGCCGACCAGACCGCTCAGCAGCAGGGCTTTGCCTGCCCGGTCTCTGCTCGCAGCTTTTCCGCAGAGGAGAGCAAGCAGTTCCACTTTTACACCGAACATATCGTCGGTCAGTTCGATGATGCGGCCTCGCTCCCCATGCCCAAAAGCAATAAAAGGGAGTGGCTGGGGCGGTTGCGGGATTATTTAATGGAAGAGGGTCAGGTTAGCGAGCCTAACAAGCAAAAGATGGCGGCATTGATGAAGCTTTATGATGCTCACTGGATTGAAGAATAATCCTATCCTTGAAACAAAGAACCCGGCCAAACAGCCGGGTTCTTTGTATTAAAAGGATAAATCAGTCAAACAGGCTTAAATCCCTCACCGCTCCTTTATCAGCACTGGTCGCCATCTTGGCATAAGCCTTCAAAGCCGTAGACACCTTACGCGGGCGCTCCTTGAGCGGTTTCCAGCCCTCCTTGCCTTTGGCATCCATAGCCGCACGGCGTGCAGCCAGCTCTTCATCGGTCAGTTTGACATTGATGGTCCGGTTGGGAATATCGATCTGGATAATATCGCCCTTCTCAACCAGACCAATCGCACCACCAGCCGCAGCTTCGGGCGAAGCATGACCGATAGACAGACCTGAGGTACCGCCAGAGAACCGGCCATCGGTCAGCAGCGCACAGGCCTTACCCAAACCTTTGGATTTCAGGTAGCTGGTTGGATAGAGCATCTCCTGCATACCCGGACCGCCCTGCGGACCTTCGTAACGGATGATGACCACATCACCTTCCTTCACCTTGCCATCGAGAATATCGCTGACGGCGTCTTCCTGGCTTTCACAAACGTGAGCCGGGCCTTCAAACACCAGAATGCTTTCGTCTACGCCGGAGGTTTTCACCACACAGCCATCAACAGCAATATTGCCGAACAGGACTGCGAGGCCACCTTCCTGGCTGTAGGCATGCTCCAAAGCACGGATACAGCCATTCTCCCGATCGGCATCCATACTTGGCCAGCGGGTGCTCTGACTGAAGGCTTGTGTCGTACGAATGCCAGCAGGACCCGCTTTATAAAAGGTTCGGACATCTTCATCTTTGGTCTGCATGATATCCCACTTGGCGAGCGCCTCTTTCACCGAAGCACTGTGAACGGTAGGAATATCGCTGTGCAACAGACCAGCACGATCCAACTCCCCCAGAATGCCGACAACGCCACCCGCACGATGGACGTCTTCCATATGGTATTTCTGGATATTCGGCGCCACCTTGCAGAGCTGCGGCACCTTGCGGGAAAGACGATCAATATCTTTCATATCGAAATCGATCTTACCTTCCTGGGCCGCCGCCAGAAGGTGCAGAATAGTATTGGTGGAACCGCCCATGGCGATATCCAGACTCATGGCATTTTCAAACGCCTTGAAGCCGGCAATATTTCGCGGCAGCAGTGATTCATCATCCTGCTCGTAGTAGCGGCGGGTGATATCAACAATCCGTCGTCCCGCTTCCAGAAACAGCTGCTCACGATCAGAGTGGGTCGCCAGCATGGAGCCATTGCCTGGCAGAGATAAACCCAAGGCTTCGGTCAGACAGTTCATGGAGTTGGCGGTAAACATACCGGAGCAGGAACCACAGGTTGGGCAGGCGGAACGCTCATACTCATCCACCTTTTCCTGATCTTCATCGGAAGCAGCGATGACCATGGCATCTACCAGATCAAGCTTGTGCTCAGCCAATTTGGTTTTCCCGGCTTCCATCGGGCCACCGGAAACAAAGATCACCGGAATATTCAGACGCATGGCCGCCATCAACATTCCCGGGGTGATCTTGTCACAGTTGGAGATACACACCAGCGCATCGGCGGTGTGGGCATTCACCATATATTCTACGGAGTCGGCAATAATATCCCGGCTGGGCAGGGAGTAGAGCATGCCGTCATGACCCATAGCGATACCGTCATCGACAGCAATGGTATTGAACTCCTTGGCAACACCACCTGCTTTCTCAATCTCACGGGCCACCAGCTGCCCCATGTCTTTTAGATGAACATGGCCTGGCACAAACTGGGTAAAGGAGTTGGCAACCGCAATAATCGGCTTCTGGAAATCGCCATCGGTCATACCGGTGGCACGCCAGAGCGCACGGGCTCCGGCCATATTCCGTCCGTGGGTGGATGTACGGGAACGATATGCGGGCATGGGCGACCTCTACAAGCTATCACAGACCGCCTTCAGCGAAGGCTCACTTTTATCAGCAGCCTGTGTTTTTTCTGATTTATTTCGATTTGTGGCAGAAGATTACACCAAAACCCGACACATTAGCGATTCATTCTGCTTTTTCCACATCCAGCAGATGTTTTTCCAGTTCTGCACGGATAGTGTCGGGGATGGGCCGTGACTGTTTGGCGCTGTGATCAAAGTGAATCATCACCGCATCACCACGGGCACAGCACTGGCCTTCCTGCCAGACTTCCTGACGAATCGTCATCGAGGAATTACCGATCTTGGCCAGGCCGGTTCTGATCTCAACATCACGACCGGTGCCGTAATGAATCTCGGCCAGAAAATCGACTGAGATACGGGCAATAATCAGCTTCCAGTTGTTCACATCCATATCCGGAGTAAACAACTGAAAGATAGGCTCGCGTCCAGCCTCAAACCAGACCGGCACCACTGTGTTATTGATGTGGCCCAGGGCATCGGTTTCACAAAAGCGCGGGGCCAGAGTTTCTACGAACATAACACCTCAAATCATTTTACTTATTATTGTCTGTGCAGCTTTCCAGCCTCAGCTGTCTTCCGGCTCAAGCTGCTGCCGGTAATAACCGGGGGTATGACCGGTCCATTTGCGAAAGGCCCGACCAAAGTTGCTGGGATCATTGTAATCCAGTCGTTCAGCAATCTCGTCCACAGTCAGACGACTGTTCTGCAGATAGTGAATGGCCAGTCGTTCACGCTCTTTGTTGATCAAATCACGGTAGGTGGCATCCATCTCCTGCAGCTGACGACGGAGTGTACGGGGTGAGATAGAAAGATAGTCCGCCGTCTGTTCCAACGACGGAATCACACCTTCACGGCTACGGATAAAAGCCAGAACCTTGCCGAGCAGACCGGTTTCTACCTTCATATCCTCAAGCTGCTTCTGACACTTCCGCTCGGCAGCTTCACGGGTAATGTCGTCGGCCATCGGCAAAGGTTTGGAAATATAACTGGCAGGAAAGCGGAACTGGTGCGCCGGCTGGTCGTAGACCACCTGCATATCACCAAAATCAAAGTCGTCGTAATAGTCCAGTTTGGACAAAGCCAGATGCAAATCGTGTCCTTTAGAAGCATGGGGTCCATAGCTGAACATCCGCATCACCTGATGGGTGCCGATATAGGCCTCGACATAAAAACGACGGTTATCGCCTAGATCCATCGCCTCATCAAACTGCAGAATGGCGACTTCGTCCTTGATATCCAGCGACACCACCATCAGAGGAAAGCGGGTGCCCATATACTGGACGGACATATTTACCATCTCACCAATGGAGCTGCTGGCGAGTACGGCTGTACCCAGCACACCATGACTGGCCAGATTCATACGCAGGCCAAGATGCCAGCCCAGACCGGGCTCGGGGGATTTCTGACGACAGAGGGTCACCAGGCGATCACAACGCTCAAAGTCCAGAGTGCTGTCGTCCTGAACGAGTTCTTCCGGACGAATACCGGCGGCCATCAGCAAAGGCTGTTCGTCAAAGCCATACTCTCCCATCAACGCCAAAAGGTGGCGAATGTAGACCATGGGAATGGCAATTTTTTTGCGAATGCGTTTTCTGGTTTGTTCTTTTACTTCATTCATAGGCTCTAAAAACACCCTGATCCGTCACCGCTGCCAGTACAGCCACCGGCATAATGATGGACGATACAGCCACAATAAGAATACGCTGAACCTGTGTTATAGCTTCTTCATTATTACCATAATGGCGTGGTGATGACACTGAAAAGCGCTCATCAGAGAGCAAGCCATGACTGCAACCAACCATCCCAAGCGCCCTGCCGGAGTCGATGTAAAACCCAGACACGTTCAGTTTGATCTGAAAGACCTGGACCATTACTGGCACGGTGGCGACCCGTTCAAAACCCACTTTTTCAATGGCCTCTCCACGCTGTTTCCTCAGGGCGAGCGCTTCTTTATTGATTCCGTTCGGGCAGTGATGGATAAGGTTGAAGACCCAACTCTAAAAGAAGAAGTGAAAGGCTTTATCGCTCAGGAAGCCATTCATGGTCACGAGCACGATAAATACAACCAGATGCTGCAGGATCAGGGGTTTGATATCGCAAAGCTGGAACGCCATCAGGATTGGTGGACGAAACTTGGCCACAAAACCATGACCAAGAACCAGCAGCTGGCAACAACCTGCGCCGTTGAGCATTTCACCGCGATCATGGCCAATGCCATTATGGAAGATCCTGAGCGCTGGATCGGTGGGGCGCCCGAAGCCATGCAGGCCATGTGGCACTGGCATGCGATTGAGGAAACGGAGCACAAAGCCGTCTGCTTTGATGTGTATAACGAAGTGGGTGGTTCTTACATCGTGCGTAACCTGATGATGATGCAAACTACGATTCACTTCTCTTACATGATCGCCCGCCATGTCTGCCACTTCCTGGCCAAAGATAAAGTGCTTTGGAAATGGCAAACCTGGAAGACCGGTTACCAGTTCCTGCTTGGTAAGCGCGGAATTATCCGACAGGTGTTCAAAGATTATCTGGATTACTATCGCCCGGGCTTTCACCCTTGGCAGCAAGACAACAGCCGTCTGGTAGACGGCTGGAAAGAGAAGTACGACGATCGTTTTCTGCGCAAGTCGAAGGGTCAGGAGTTAGCTGCAGCGTCCTGATCTTTTGAAGGATTGCAGGCCTTATCGAGCAGGTTGCCCTCTTTGCTGAAAGCAAAGGTCAACCTGCCAACGTTGAAGCCCCACTTGGTCACCTTGGCAATATTCAGCAGGATGCCATCGTCCTGCAGATAGAGGCGATCATCAAAGTTAAGCCGCCATGTCCGGCCAGACACCGGCAGTTCCAGCTTGTACTTCCAGAAAAAGGTATTGCCGGCACTCTGCCCTTTGGCCAGACCGATCACATCACCTGCTGTTCCTTCGTACTGGTTATCCGGGAGAATTTTTATCTTCCAGAGACGGGTGGATTCCGTACCATCTTCATAAGTGAAACGCTCATCCAGTTCCAGAACGTTGTTCTCCACCTTGCCATCCATTTCGACTTTGTAGCAGCGGGTCACATTACCGGAGCGATCCTCAAAAACACCCCAGGCCCAGGTCCGCCCCTTGAAATAATCCTCGATTTTTAAGGTTGGGCTGTCCATATCAATCACCGGTTCCCGTTTCAGTTCCACAGTATCAATATTGAGGTTGGCCAGTGCCATTACCGGCATCAACAGGGAGAGAACAAAGCCGACTATTTGCTTGCTTATATTTTTCATGGCGCTCCCTCATAACGGCTTCTGTAGCTTGTAGAGCCGCACATCAATGCTGTCGCCATTAAAGCCGGCTTCACAATAGGCCAGATAGTAATTCCACATCCGGCGGAAACGTTCATCAAAACCCTGCTTCTGAATAGTTGGCCATGCAGAGTTAAACCGCACATACCACTCCACCAGCGTGCGGGCATAATCGCGACCAAAGGCCAGCGTGTTATCCATTACCAGACCGGCCTTGCTGATCTGTTCCTGCATAATCTTGTGGGACGGCAACATGCCACCGGGGAAAATATACTTCTGGATAAAGTCAGCCCCTTCCCGATAGCTTTCAAACCGCTCGTCATCAATAGTGATCACCTGCAGCACAGCAATACCGCCCGGTTTCAAACTGTCGTAGATCTTCTGGAAATAAACCGGCCAGTGGGCCTCACCGACGGCTTCAATCATCTCTACAGAAGCAATGCGATCGTACTGACTTTTCACATCGCGATAGTCTGTAAGAGAGAAGGCAAACTTTGATTGATCGGCCAACCTGTCTTTAGACCATGCCAGCTGCTCATGGGACAGTGTCACCCCGTGGTAGCTGCCCAGTTCACGCTCTGATAACACATCCGCCAGACCACCCCAGCCGCAGCCGATTTCAAGAAGGTTGTGATGCTGTTCGATCTCCAGCCAATCGAGAATGGCGTTGTATTTATTCAACTGCGCCTGTTCGAGCGTATCCTCTCCATTTTTATAAAGTGCACTGGAGTAAGTCATGGAAGGGTCGAGCCATAGCTTGTAGAAGCTATTGCCGAGATCGTAATGGGCTTCGATATTTTTCCGGCTACCCCGTTTGGTGTTGTCATTCAAACGGTGTAGAAGACGGTTAAATTTCTGGCTCAACCAACTAGGCTCGAAGACCTGCTCCAGCCGACTCTCATTCTGCATGGCCCATTCAGTGACTTGACGGATATCGGGAGTATCCCAGTCTTCAGCCATATAGGTTTCCGCCCAACCGATAAGTCCACGACGGGAGCCATTAATCACAGCCCAAGGATTGATAAGGCGAATGGACGGAACAGCTTTGCTTCCATCAAAAGTTCCCAGAGTCACCGGCTTGCTGCCCATAATGCTGAGCTGCAAGGCAGAGACACCCGCCTGTTTAAATTTACCCGCCAGCCAACCCGCACAAAGACGAGCCAGCAAAGGAAGACCTTCTGTAGCGCTGGTGTCGCATGCTTCTGATGACGTTTTTGATGACGCTGTTGATGAAGTGGTTATTGCCAGCACCTCATCGGATATCTGACGCTTTGCCGGATTCATAGGCTGCTCTCCCTGCCAGATAACATGGCATTCTCTGAACTTATTAATGGCTTTTTATGGTTGTTATGAATGTGGGTATCGATGTTATTTGCCCTGAGACTCAATCCCCGGCTCCAGCGAAAACGCCCTGTGGCTTTATGGGAAATAATTGCCACCCCTTTCAGCCAGAGGCGCAACGCCTCCCAATGAATGGCACCAATAACTTTCAAGGTCATAAAGGGCAGTGATAAAGCCTGCCGAAGTATTTGCCGGTCAGATATGGCTTTACGATCACCAGAAAAGACCGCACCAAACACTCGCTGGGCACCGTTGAACAGACTGATGCCCAACACAACAGACTGCTCGGGTAGTTTGATTTTGAATTGGTAAGCGTGTCCTGCGGTTTCAAAAAACGGCGACACATGCAGCTTCTTACTGACTTCCTGTCGGATGGTCTGCCCTGCACCTTCAGGTTCTGCAATCACATAAGAGTGACGTTCACCAAAGGTGTTGGTGACTTCATACACAACGGCGGTTATCTGATTATCAGCGTCATAACAGAAGAACGTTGCCAGCGGATTAAATGTGTAACCCAGAATCCGTGGATAGCAGAACAGGGCAATGCGCTTTGGCTCTGCTATACCCTGCTCCGCAAGTAATTCAGATACATACTCCCGCAGCGTTTGTCGGGGAACAGAGTCCGACCAGTTGCCATGATCGCCAGTATGAAAGGAAACCAGATTAAAACGGTTTAATGAGAACAGCTTGAGAGATTGATTCAGCTGCTCCAACTCATCCAGATCAAACAGCCAGGAGGTGACGCGATAACTGAACCTGTGCTTTTTGGGGTGTAACCGATTATGCATCAGCACCCCACTGTAAAGTGCGGAATTCATTACCGCACTCCTGCCTGCATAAATGAGGCTTCTGTAAATGTTGGCGTAGCCCGACTGTACCAGTGCTCCGGCAGATGCAGACGATCATTTTGACCTTCTACTCGCCATGGTCGGCACTGTCCGCCCAACTCTTCGGCTACCGCAAGGCCGGACTGCAAACCATCTTCGTGGAAGCCATAGGCAAACCAGGCGCCGCAGAACCATGTGCGGTTGCGTCCCTGCAGTTCCCATAGTCGGGTTTGTGCTTCAATGGCACCTTGATCAAAGACCGGATGGTCATAAAGAAAACTTCCATGAATCATCGATGGTTCCATCTCGGGATTCAGAGTCACGAATAACGGCAGATCATCAATATGCTGCAGGCGGTTCATCCAGTAAGTGACTGCCGGGCCAGTGCCTTTCCCAAGATTGCCTTGCGTCTGAGTCGCCTCGGAGGTGTTTCCAAGATAATTCCAGCTAGCCCAGGCTTTTCTGTTGCGGGGCATAAACCGTTTATCACTGTGCAGCAGCGCACGGTTGCGCTGGAACTTAAATGCCCCCAGCAGCAGCTGTTCCAGCTCGTCAGGTTCCTGTAACAGTTTTAGAGTGGTATCCGCATGGCAGGCCATCACCACATGATCAAAGGTGTGTTCCCGTCCCTGAATATCCAGCACCTCAACCCGATCAGGATAACGACGCACTTTGCGCACACAGCTGTTCATTAAGACATGGGGGCCGATATCGGCAATCATTCTGCGAACATACTCACGGCTACCACCGGTGACCGTTCGCCACTGGGGGCGATCAGACAACTGCAACAGCCCATGATTTTCACAAAAGCGCAGGAAAGCCAGCGCAGGGTAATCCAGCATCTTATCAGCGGGTGTGGACCAGATCGCTGCCCCCATTGGCACAAGATGCTCATTCACAAACGCTTTGCTGTAACTGTGTTTTTCCAGCAGTTGACGCAGGCTGATATTGGCACCCAGCGTCTGCTGCCACTCACCACTAGCGCGATAGAAACGCAGGATATCCGTGATCATCTGCCAAAAGCGCGGACTAAACAGATTCTTACGCTGGGCAAATAATCCGTTGAGATCGGTGCCAGCGTATTCTGTTTTGCCATTGTTGAGGGACACCGCAAACGACATATCGGTTTCGGAAGACGGAACATCCAAATAATCAAACAGCGCCGTTAAATTGGGGTAGGTGCGTTCGTTAAAAACAATAAATCCGGTATCAACATCAATCTGACCATTCTTGCCGGAAAGAGTCACTGTATTGCTGTGGCCACCAAAACGGTCATCCTTTTCAAACAAAGTGACATTGTGCTGGCGGGACAACAACCAGGCACTGGAAAGCCCAGCAATGCCCGAGCCTATAACCGCAATATTCAGGCCTCTGTTTTTTGTTTTGGGTGATGACGACATGGTGGAACTCGTGAAGTGAATTAACACTTATTACGAGCCCCTAATTAAAGCGGATCACTCAATCAGCTTTTACTGTCCCAAAGGGTGATCCTTATAGGTATTTTCCTCGTAGAAATGCTGAGTAGCTGATAACGTAATGAAAGAGTATGTCGCACCTCAGCCAGATCAGAGTCAACATGGACACATTTGGAAGTGCCTCAGAACCACGGGGCAAATCGCCCAACAGCAGTGCGCCCAATAACAGCGCGCCTGACAGTATCAATCAAAAGCTGGTTGATCTTGGAAGGTATCGGGACAAACGCCTGTTCCTCGCCATTTACGATCACTTTGCCCCACGCCTGAAAAGCTATCTGGTTGGTCGCGGAGCCCACAGCGAGATTGCCGAGGAGCTGGTTCAGGAAGCCATGCTCTCCGTCTGGCGTCATAGCAGCACCTACAACCCGGACAAAGCCACGGCGTCTACATGGATCTTCCGCATCGCCCGAAATCTGTGGATTGACCGGATGCGCAGAGACAAGGCTCACCTGTTAACATCGCTGGATAGTTGCCCAACCGATCTGTATCCGGATTTGAGCTTCCAGCCCAGCCTCGCCCCACTGGATGGAGACACGCTTAAATCAGCTATTAATAACCTGCCTCAACAGCAGGCGCAGCTGGTGTACAAGGTTTATTACCAGGGCAAAACCCACAGGGAGATTGCTGACGAATGTGATATCCCCCTTGGCAGTGTGAAATCAGGTCTGCGTCTGGCCTTCGGCAAGCTGAAAAATGCATTAGGAGGTGAGCTATGAAACCTCAACATCATCCCGATTCCAGCTCTCTGATGAGCTATGCGGCCGGCAGCCTGCCTGACTCGATCGCCACAGTAATTGCCTGCCATGTTTCCACCTGTGAACAGTGCCAGCGCAATGTCGCAGAAGCCGAGCAGCTCGGCCGTTTCCTTATGGAGAGCTCGTTACCGGAGCAAAGTGAGGAAGAGTCGCAACATATCGATCTGGCCCCCAATGCCCGTGACGATATTCTTGCCCTTATAGACAGCGATGAATATGTCGAGCCGCAAGTCGTAGTCGAAAGTGATGTGCAGGAAGCCCCCTCTGATGTTCCCCTGCCGTTACAACCTCTGCTGGGCAAAAGCCTCGACAACCTGCTCTGGAAAAGCATGGCTCCCGGCCTGAAACAGTTTGTTCTTCCGGCAACCAGCGGCACCTTACGCCTGCTGCGCATCGCACCAGGTACCAGCATGCCGATTCACAGCCACACAGGCTCAGAGGTGACGCTGGTACTGCGAGGTTCCTACTACGATGAGATGGGGCGGTTTGGAGCCGGCGATGTGGCGGACCTTGATCCCGAAGTAGAACATCAACCGGCAACTGCAACCGGTGAAGACTGTATCTGCCTGATTGCAACAGACGCTCCATTGAAGTTCTCCGGACTGGTCCCCCGGCTGCTACAGCCTTTCTTCCAGCTCTGATTCACTCCCAAAAGACGGCCGATCTCCTAACCGGCCGTCTAGGGTTTGTTAACAAGTGCGGCTGCTAGACTGTTCTCAAACGATAAGGGAACAAAAATGCCGGACACCTCTCTGGACACAGAGCCACCTACCAAAACACCCTCCCGAGCCGGCTTTAGTTCCCGGCTTGGTTTTGTTCTGGCGGCAGCCGGTTCCGCAGTAGGTCTTGGCAATATCTGGAGCTATCCCACTCAGGTGGCAGAGAATGGTGGAGCCGCCTTTGTTGTTATCTATTTTCTGCTGACCATTCTACTGGCTTACCCCGCACTGGTGGCCGAGCTGTTGATCGGACGTTACGCCCAGAGTAATCCCGTCTCGGCGTTGGAAAAGCTTCCAGAGAACATTGTCTGGCAACCGGTGACCCGGCTGACGGCTCTGATTGCCGTGCTGATGATCTGCCTGATCTTCAGCTTTTACAGCATTGTTGGTGGCTGGATTATGGGGTTTACTCTGTCGCCACTGCTGGAACTCCTCAGCTTTAACACCGCTGCTCACTGGCTGGAAACCTTCTCTCCCGCCAGAAACCTGCTTTTGGCCGTGCTGTTTACTATTGCCACGCTGGCCGTGGTGAATGGTGGTGTCAAAGATGGCATTGAGCGCTGGTCTTCAAGACTGATGCCGCTGTTGATTGTTCTGCTGCTGGCGTTGATTGCTTTTGTCACAACCCAGCCGGGAGCCATGGAAGGGTTAAAACACTACCTCGTACCCGATATCTCCCGTATCGATACTTCACTGGTACTGAGTGCACTGGGGCAAGCATTCTTCTCAATGTCTCTCGGAGTGGGCGCGATGATGGTTTACGGCTCCTACCTGAGCAAAACCAGTAATCTTCCAACAGTCGCATTTCAGGTCTGTATGCTGGATACAGCGATCGCCTTTCTTGCCGGTCTGTTGATTATCCCCGCGTTGTTTGTCGCCCTGAACCTTGGGATTAATATTTATTCGGAATCGGGCCAGCTTATCCATAGCGATACGCTGGTCTTTGAGGTGCTGCCGGCCTTGTTTGGTGCCCTTGGGAGCTTTGGCGTTCCCGTCGCGATAGCGTTCTTCTGCTTGATGAGTATTGCTGCCCTAACCTCTTCCATCTCCATGCTGGAAGTACCGGTCTCCTGCCTGATTGAACGTGCAGGAATGAACCGCACCAAAGCCAGCACGCTGGTCTGTTTAGGCGTATTGCTGATAGTGGCACTGGTCACGTCTTCTTTTGATCCGCTGTTTGGTGCCATTGTTACGCTCACCACCCAGTATGCCCAACCCCTCAATGGCCTGCTGTTCTGCCTTTATGCGGGATGGCTGATGGGGCGCAACAGAAAGCTGCAGGAGATAAGAAAGGGCTGGCCAGAAGTAGAGCAGTCCCTGTTCTGGAGAATCTGGCCCTGGTATATCCGAATAGTCTGCCCAACTCTGATTGCGATTATTTTCCTGGCAGAGCATTAAGCTGCACAGCAATCTCTTCGCTAAGCTCCGCCAGCAGCAGACTAAAGCCTTGGGCAACAGCTTCACCGGAAGGTGTTGCTAGTTCAGTAGATTTCAAATCACGAAGCGTCATATCGGAAAGGTAGTCAGGGTTCGAGGCAATGATCTTTTTGTTGGCATTCCTGATCTGCCATGCGGCTTCCAGTGCCATACGTGAATCTTCCACTATCAGGTTCTGAACTCTGACCACAACAACAAAGCCCGGGCTGCTATCCGCAAACCAGGGACCGACACTGACATCCTTTCGCCTGGACAGACGCAAAAGATTTTCCCTCAGAGTCTCCGTTACCAGTCCCTGAAGCTCCCCACCCCAACGCTCATACTCCATCTTATTGATCTGGTAGGCGCCATCATTCCAGGTAATCTGGCGGCTATCCATCCAGCTGGGAACGGTAACCGGCATCAGACCAACAGACGTTGCAGCCCCCAGTACCCGATCATCCGGCGCATCAGCCTGCAGACGGTAATAGCGATTGGAAGGGGAAGACGAACAGGCGGCAAGAAGACCACCCATTACCATAATGATTGCGACAGATTTCAGTATACGAATCATGGCTGTTTCTCCCGCTTCCCTGTTAACAGAGCTTCCGGCTGCTCTTCCAGTGTCTCTGCCAGCTCTTCAACAGCTGTAGCCGCATGCGTCAGGCTTTCCAGACTTTCATTCAGGCGATAGATCAAAGGTGAATCCGGCGCCAGATGCCCATCTATCTTGGCCGTTGCCCCCTTCACCGAATTCATGCTGTCTTTCAGGCTGGTCATGGCTTCTTCCAGGTCCTGGCCTATCGCATCGGCACTGCGGCCCAGCTTGTTGGAAGAGTTCTCAATCGCCACCAGGGTCTTGTTCATTTGTGCAGGCAGGTTCTGGAAGTCCGGCGAACTGGTCAGGTTGTGGATATCGTCCAGCACCTGCTGCAGATGATCCGCCATCTGCACGAAGTCGATATCGTTAAAATCGTTCAGCTTTTCCAGATCACTGGGCACGGTTGGAATCTGAGGATGAATGGTATCCACCAGAATGGTCTGGGGTTTGTCCCGGTAGTAATCCAGCTCAATATAGAGACGGCCGGTTAAAAAACTCTGCATCTTGAGCTTGGCAGACAGGCCATCATCCAAAAGAATATCTTCCAGCCCGCCGTGGGTCTCTTCATCAAAGTCAATCCGGCCAGGATCAATATTCACGACAATGGAATTCAGCGGGGTATTGGAACTTTTATAGAAGCGGGCTTTCACCGTAACAACTTCACCAATCTGAACACCTTTCAGCGTGACCGGTGCGCCGGTTTCCAGACCTTTGACCGAGCTGTTATAAACCAGCTCGTAACGCATATCGTCTTCATCCCAGAAATCACCACCGCTGACCACCAGCGCCATACCCACGCCCAATGCCAGCATCAGGATAATAAACAGTCCGACCCCCACAGCCCGGGTACTGGTATTCATTATTGTTTGTCTCCCTGACGGCTTGCCATTGGTTGGCCCGCTTCTCCCCGCGATAAAAACGAACGTACAATGTCGTGGCGGCTGTGTTCCCGAAGCCAGACCGGACACCCGGTGTCCAGCAGCGTTTTAGTCTGGGCATCTAGAAACACACTGTTGGTGCCTACTGAAAAGATGCTGTCCAGTTCATGGGTAACCATAACCACAGTGGCGCCCGTGGAATCCCGCAGATTCAGAATCAGTTCATCAAGCCTGCGAGCACTCAGTGGATCCAGCCCTGCTGATGGCTCATCAAAGAAAAGTATATCCGGATCAAGCGCTATTGCTCGGGCAAGCCCGGCCCGCTTGCACATACCGCCACTGATCTGCGATGGGTAATAATCCTCATAACCTGCCAGCCCCACCAGCGCGAGCTTGAAAGCAACCCGTTCGCGAATCTGGCTTTTATCAATACCGGAATAATGCATGGGCAAAGCCACGTTCTCTGCCAGCGTCATTCCACTGAAGAGAGCGCCGCTCTGGAAAGTGATGCCCCATCGGGCCCGCAGAGCCTGTCGGGTCTTTTCGTCACCCGCCGTATAACTCTGACCATCGTAAAGAATCTCACCAGCGGCCGGCTCATAGAGCCCGATCAGATGCTTGAGTAGGGTACTTTTTCCACAACCACTGCCGCCCATAATGATAAAAATATCACCCTGGTTCACAGTGAAGTTCAAATCCTGCTGAATCAGTCGCGTACCATATTTCATGGTCAGGCCATGGATAGCAATGGCCGGTTCTTCCTGCTCAAAGGTTCTGCTCATACTCAGATCCCCATATGGAAGAACAGGATATTGATACCGGCATCAGCCACCACAAACAGCACAATCGCCATAACCACGGCTCTGGTAGTTGCCTGCCCCACCGCAGCAGAAGAGCCTCCGCAGCTCATACCCGCCTGACAACCGGACAACACAATCAACACACCAAACACCAGCCCCTTGAAGCAGCCTACGGCCATATCAACGACGCCGAATGACTGAATCAGCTGCGCGATATACAGCCGCGGTGTCATATCCATACCAAGCGCGACAACCCCGCCGCCGATCATGCCCAGAAAGAAACTATAAATGCACAACAGCGGCATAATAATGATCATCGCCAGTAGCCGGGGCATGACCAGAAAGTCCATGGCGTTAATGCCCATAGTGCTGAGGGCATCCACCTCCTCATTCACCTTCATCGCCCCCAGTTCAGCGGCCCAGGCAGCGCCGGTTCGACCGGCCATAATCACCGCCGTCATCAGCGCGCCCATCTCCCGAACCATTCCCAGCCCGACCAGATTGGCGACATACACCTCGGCACCAAACTGCTGCAGCTGAATAATTCCGAGATAGGCCAGAATCATGCCCACCAGAATACTGATCAGTGTAATAATCCCAATGGCCTGAGGCCCAGCCTGATGCAGAGCAGCAGACACATCGGTCAGACGTATATGGCTGCGCCCAATAAGAAAACGACCAAAGGCCAATGCCATCTCACCAATAAAGGCCAGAGTTTCCACGGCTTCGGTCAGCGTCTGATAAAAAGGAGCAAAGCGTTTGCTGAAACCTGCCTCAGGCTTTACCGGAGGAACCGCTGTCGCCAGAGTCATTGTTTGCTGTATAGCTTCCGGCATGGCAGAAAAGTCCAGCCGAGTCTCATTCTGGCTTGCCTGCAGTTCCAGCTGATAGAAGAAAGCGGTTAGCTGACTGTCCCAATGAAAGTCATGCCCCGGAATAAGCCTGATGGTGCTGGATGAACTGGTGATTTGTTCTTTAATTTTTCGGCAGGACTTCGCATTCATCACTCGCCAGTCGCCGGAGAGCGTGATCGATAAATGTGATGCGTCATCCTGATGGAATGAAATCATATTTTTTTTGGCTGCCTGTAAATTCAAGGCAAAATTTGTCTATTTATTATCCTAAATACTAATTGAACATACTGCTGATCTCTCGCGCAAGACACACCTCAAAATTAAGTAACCACTCACGCTGAAAAACCCTTTCCAGAGGTGACCAATATTTTTGATACAGAGCATACTAATGCCGGGAGTGCATGATATGATGCCGACTCATCTGATCTTGCTTGATGTTTGTTGTAGGCAAAATGAAGATAATAAAAACAAGTTCAGGCTTTACCCTTGTCGAAGTAATGGTCGTCGTCGCCATTCTATCCATTCTTACAACGGTTGTAGCGCCCAGCTTTTCTGATTTTATCAACAGGAACAGCCTTGCATCCGAAAGTAACAGGCTGAGTTCCCTGCTACGCTTTGCCCGCTCGGAAGCCATTCAGCGTCAGACCCCTGTCATTGTGTGTCTGGGTGAAAAGATTCCAGCCAAAGATACGAATACCGTTTCCGTGCGCTGCCTGAAAACAGCCGGTGACGATCCGTCTGAGCCGAACTTCCTGATTGCTGGTTTTCATGCCGACAATGATCGAAGCGCCTTTAA
The DNA here is from genome assembly GCF_900174585.1 of Parendozoicomonas haliclonae. GTDB lineage: Bacteria > Pseudomonadota > Gammaproteobacteria > Pseudomonadales > Endozoicomonadaceae > Sansalvadorimonas > Sansalvadorimonas haliclonae. The sequence goes on from NZ_FWPT01000002.1 coordinate 635,536, forward strand.
CAGCAGTGAAACACTGCAAGCTCTACCACCTCTATCCGGCAATCTGGACATAACTCTGAACGACATTATCTTTTCCAAAGATGGCTCGACACGGAATACGCAGGCCATCGAACTCAAGGACGGCAGTGACAAAACAACCACCATCACTCTGAACGCTGCAGGACTGGTCATCCATTAACAATGAAGAATGTCCATAAAAAATCCGGGGTAGACACTGGCTTTTCCCTGATCGAAGTGCTGGTTTCCCTGCTGATACTGTCGATCGGCATTCTGGGTATGCTGGCCCTGCAAGGCTACTCGATGAAGTCCAACATAAACACGGAGCAGAAAACTCATGCCCTGCTGATTCTGGATGGTATTGAGGAGACGGTACTGGCTGACGCTGACAATAAAGGCAAAGCCATCTGTAAGGCCGATGCCCTGAAAGAATTTTCTGAAATGTTGTCTGATATTGATCCGACCGCTGAGCTGGGTCTGGAAGGTGGAGCAGGCGCGCCCTGCCCGACAGGAATATATAACAATCTGACCGTTTATAAGTTCCAGATCACTTTCCAGCAGCTGACTGGATTAACTTCAGCTTCCCGAACCGGGCCGGAAGAAATTGTAATGACCCGGGAGGTAAAAATATGAGCCTCCGGCATATTCACTCTCACCAGTCAGGTATTTCTCTTATTGAGCTGATGATTACTCTGGCGATCAGCTCAATACTGGTACTGGGTATCACCCGTTATTCTATTGATGCTCTAGCTTCACAACGTACCGTAACCAGTCAGGTCAATATTCAGGACTCTGCCCGGATTGCCATGGAGCGCCTGCGCAGGGATATCCAGCGTGCCGGCTATCGAGGCTGTAGTGATACCGTCAGAGTCATTGATGAAAAATCTGATGAAGCCGAGCTCTTGCTGGCCGGTGTCACTATTACCGGTTCAACGACCAATCCCGTGATTACAACAGCCTATCTGGCTCCATTGCTTGAGCAAACGGTGTCGCTGTCAGCTTCCACTGACCGCAAAAAAATTCTTCTGAACACCCCTGCTGATGTTTCCTTTGAAGAGCGTGAGGCTGCACCTCTCTTTATTGGTAACTGCCTGTCGATCCAACAGATCAGTCCAGCCAATATCACTGATGGAGACAGAGCCATTACTCTCGTCAGTGGCAATAACATTCCGGACTCTCAGGAAACCATCAATGAGCTGCTGATTGATCTTCAGAACGACACGCTGTCTGACAATGTCGTTTTGTATGAATACCACGAGAGTACCTACGCCTACTCTATCCACTCGCGCTGTGATGATCCGGATACTTCTCTTGAAGATTGTCAGGATGCCAGCAAGGGCGATGAAAAACCGTCTCTACGATTAAACGACGTAGCCTTTACTTCGGGTCTCGAGCGTGATGGTTTATCTGTCAAGGATATGGGTAATCAGGTCTACCAGATCAGGCTCAATTTCAATGATGAACTCCGCAATGAGACCAACAAACTCGGACTGTTCACAATGACGGTTAAGGCCAGAAATCTCGGAGAAGAGCCATGAATCATTTCAGGCAGCAGGGCGCCACTCTTATCGTTTCGCTGGTCATGCTGTTGGTGGTCACACTTGTCGGCATGTCGGGTCTTTACGACATTACCGTGCAAAACAAACAGGTTCGGTCTATTGAAGAAAGCCGCCTGTTCTATAACGAAGCCAATACCCTATTTGGTCAGGCCATGAATAAATTGCTGATTGATCCGGGGGCTGAGGATGTCTTTAGTTCCAGCCTCAGCGGTACAGCCAATACCATGGTCTATTCCGATGATGAGCGGTGCTTTGGTACAGGCAATGACCTGACCCAGCCTTACTCCTGTCGCTTCCTGCAAACCTCCGTGGGTTTTGCAGACGGGGATAAGCCGGATCTGGACGGCCCCCATGGCAGTTACACCCTGCACTACCAGTTCCGAACTTTTACCAACGAATAATCGAATAGAAAAATGAGAATGCAGAATAAACGCTCAGGGCAGGTTTTCAGCATTGTCCTTGCCACGTTTCTGGGGGCCGGCACCTTTCATTCCGCGATAGCTGACGACACAGAAATATTTTTTGGCGGGGCCGCCGGCAGTAACGATCTGATAGCACCTAACGTACTGTTTGTGCTGGATAACTCGGGCTCGATGTCCTACAGCATCTGCAATAGCTGGAACTGCCCTTCGGATCTGAAAAACAAGAACCGTATGGATGTCTTGCAGGAGTCTTTCTCAGCGTTGATGGACAGTACTGTAGGTATGTCCATCAACGCTGGCCTTATCCGCTTTCACGACAACAACAGTTATCAGGATAAAAACGGGGTTTATCACCCAGTCCTCAATATCAATGATCCTGCGGGTGTTAATCCGGTTGAAGTTCTGGGCACTGGCAGTGTGACTGATGCTGACGAACATATCGGCAGCGGAGCGGTTACTCTGGAATCCAACAGCCTTCGGGTTGGTACAATTACCGAGCAGGACATCGAAGCACTACCTCTTCCACTTGGTGATTATAATTCTGCAAGCGAGTACTACTCAGGTTATTACAACAGAGACTACCTCCGATTTTATAATTACTCCTATGTAGGCCTTCATTTTGAGGAGCTTGATCTGCCACCGGGAGCAATCATTACATCAGCACATATGGAGATACAGGCAACTGATGCCTACAGCTGGGAGCGATCAGGAACAACTATTGAAATCGGTGCAGACAAGCGTACTGATAGAAACCTTAATAGACAGAAAAATAGTACACTGAGTGATCGCTACCACAACCACAATATTGACCATAACAAGCGTGTGGACTGGCCAGTAGAAAACTTCAGAATTGGTAACACTGCGTGGTTTAAAACACCCGACATCCGCTCGGTTGTACAGGCTGTCGTTGATGAAAATCAAGATGATGGTGTTGATAGCATCACATTCATGATGACGAACTGGGACTGGCAAGGCAGCAGTATTGATGGCGTAATTCCTAATCACCCAGATACTGTTCCTAAACTGTTTATTACCTATAACCAGCCCAGCCCTGCTACCTTCTTGACAAGTCGAACTGCGGCTACAGTCACAGATACCGGGCAGTCGTTCAAAACCGCCATGCGCTTTGATGGCGTACCGGTTCCTCAGGGCGCAAAAATCACCAAAGCCACCTTACGCCTGACACCTGCACGCTCGAACAATACCGAAGCGATCTTTATGCTAAAGGCTGAGGATACCGGCAATTCTGCACCATTACAGGCAACAACTAAAAACATCTCAACCCGTAAGCTAACGTCCAATTTTACCCAAGGTGTACTCCCTCCATGGGACACTATGGATAATGTTGGCGGCCCCATGAGTTACGATATGGATGTCACGGCCAGTATTCAGGAAGTGGTCAACAGAAATGACTGGTGTGGTGGCAATGCCGCGACACTTGTTGTCCAGCCAGCAGCCGGCAATACAGGATCTAGAACAATAACCAGTGAAGAGGACTCCAGTGCTGACGCTCCGAAGCTGGCAATTGAATATGAAGTAACCGGCGATGAACCTGGATGCTTTAACAAAACCATCCGTTACCCCATCACTATACGGGAGGATGATGCCAGCAATAATATCGGAAGCAATTGGACGAGCCTGACGTCGAATACTCTGGATCTTGGAAGATCCAATGTAGGTCTGCGCTTCTCGAAAATGCCAGTTAAGCAAGGAGCAGAAATCCTTGAAGCCTATCTTGAGGTCTCAACCTACTATTCATCCCACGATAACAAGATTGAGCTGTCGATTTTTGGTGATAAAAGCCCGGACTCGGCCCCCTTCAATGAAAGTCAATCAGCTCTGAGTGGTCGTACTAAAACCAAGAGTTCAGTCGATTGGTCGATCAGCGGTCGATGGCAGCAGAAAACGACACTACGTTCTCCAGATATCTCCGATATTCTCAAAGAGCTGGTTGAGCAGGATGATTATCAGGCTGGGAACAGTCTAACCCTGCTGCTGAAACCGGATCGGGACTTTGGTATGAATCGTCAGATTTATGCCTGGGATCACACCCCGACACTGGCACCCAAACTGGTGATCAAGCTGGCAGAGGAAGACTACGATGAAGACGCCACACGCCCTAAAGTGCGTGATCAACTGGCCAGTTATGTCAATGAGGCCAGAACTGGTGGCGGCACACCTACTCTGAAAAAACTGTTGGATGCTCAAGGTTATATGTCCGGCTCCAACTCTCCGATTATTGATGCCTGTCAGACCAACCATATTGTATTGCTTTCCGATGGCGAGCCTAATGACTTCGAGTCCTACGATGCACAGGCAATCCGCTCCAAGACTGGTCAGAACTGCCGTTACTACAACGGAAATATCAATGATCAGACAGATTGTGGTCGGGTTCTCACCAAATGGATGGAAGAGAACGATCAAAAATTGTCACTCGCAGGCGACAACACAATTATTACCCACACAATTGGTTTTGCGGCCACCGACCAGGCCCGCAAGTTCCTTCGGGATATCGCCAGCCCCCATGACGATGGTGACTCCAAGCGTTACTACGAGGCAGACGACACTAACGCCTTGATTGAAGCCTTTGGCAGTATTCTGCAGGAAATCCTTTCCGTAGAGGCCACCTTTAACAGCGCCAGTATCTCCGTCAACCAGTACCGGAGCTACCAACATAATAACGAACTTTACTATGCACTGTTCACGCCTGAGAAAGCCGTCAACTGGGACGGTAACCTGAAAAAGTACAAGCTGGGTACCGAGACAAAAACAGTAAATGGTGAGAAAGCAACCTCCTACTTCCTGGTTGACCAGTTCAGTAAAAAAGCGATCGACTCTGACACTGGCAGCTTCAAGGAAGGCACGACCAGCTTCTGGTCATCCAGCCCGGACGGTAACAGAACCTCCCTTGGCGGCGCGGCCTCACGCTTGAAGCCCCCCCATGAGCGCAAAATCTATACCGATATTGGCCTCAGCGATAAAGAAAACCTGAAAGACCAGCCTTTGGAGATTGATAACAAGGCTATCACCAAAGCGCTTCTTGGGGATGCTGGCATGGACAATTCCCAGCGAAATAAAGTTATCAACTGGGCTCGTGGTATCAACCCAGAGACCGGCCTGCCACGGCAACAACTGGGTGACCCACTGCATTCCCAGCCGGCACTGGTCAGCTACGGCTGTCGTGTTTATAACCCACCGAAGGATGGAAAGGTGAAAACCTGCAAGGAAGAAGATCTGGCGCTGTTCTTTGGTACCAACCAGGGTTTCCTGCACGCCATTGACAGTGGTACTGGAGACGAACTGTTTTCCTATATTCCGGAGGAGCTGCTGGGCAACCTTGATCGCTTTGCCAACAACGAATCCATCTCAACCGATGGCCAGAAAGTTTACGGCATAGACGGCAGTCCTACAGTATTGCGAATTGACATCGATAAGGATGGAAACATCGAAGCCTCTGATGGCGACAGAGTTTATCTTTATGTAGGCATGCGCCGTGGTGGCTCTTCCTATGTGGCGCTTGATATCACTAACCGGAACGATCCAAAACTGCTTTGGAAGCTGAATATCAACACCAAGGGCATGTCCCGACTGGGGCAAAGCTGGTCCCGTCCAGATCTTACCAAGGTGCTGATTGGTGATGGTGATGGTGATGACAATGTTCGTCATACTTTGGTATTTGGTGGCGGCTATGATGCCGACACTAACGATGCCATGAGCAAGGCAAGGCAAAATCATAACGCCGGCAATTCCGTCTTTATGATCGATGCCCTGACCGGTGAGCTCCTATGGAGTGCCGGTAGGCATGCCGATGCCACCCTTAAACTGGACAAAATGAAATACAGCATCCCTGGGGACATCACTATTCTGGACATGAACTTTGATGGCTTTGGGGACCAAATCATCTTTGCCGATATGGGCGGACAGGTCTGGCGTCTGTTTATCGACCAGCAGGCCGGCAAGAAGACCAAAAAGGTTACCGTTGCACCATTTGGAGGTACTGGAAAAGACGGGGCTGCGGGTGTAGTGGCAGATCTGAATGATGGAACCAAAGCCGGTAACCGTCGCTTCTATATGAAGCCTGTCACCGGTCTGACTCAAGCAGGTGATCGTACGCTGTTCACCATCGGAGTCGGCTCTGGTTATCGGGCTCACCCGCTGGATGAGATTGTTGATGACCGATTCTACGTGCTGAAATCCGAGGCCATCTTCAATAACACCCAGGCCACCACTATGGTCGAATCGACGCTTTATGATGCAACAGATAACAAAGCACAAAAGGGAACCGAGGCAGAGCAAGAAGCGGCCAAAGAATCGCTGGCACTGATCAAAACCGATAAAAACGGCCAAAAGATCGAAGTTTCCGACGGCGGCTGGTACATCCGTCTGGAAGCCCCCGGTGAGAAAGCCTTATCGGATATCTCCCTGATTGATGGTTACTTCAGCTTTGTAAGCTATGAGCCCGAAGCCATAGCCAGCAGTTGTAAGGCCGTTCAGGGTGTGAATCGTTATTACAGTTTCAAAGCCTCCGATGGCACTGCACCGAATGCTGAACGTAAAACTGTGGTTGAAAACACCGGTATCATCTCGTCCACACGCTTGGTTGTGGTGAACAAAGGCGAGCTGATAGGTGCAACAGAAGGTGCGACCGGTCTGGTGCCTTTGGAATGTGTGGGAACCGAGTGTTTCCCTAAAGATTCCACTTCGACTGTTCGCCAGACCGGCTGGATAGACCGTAAAACCCAGAACTGATTTATTGTTCAATGAGCCCCGAGAGGGGCTCACTTTTGTGATTTAGAACTATGCAGAAAAGTGTCCGGGGTTTTTCCCTTGTTGAGCTTATGATCGTTGTTGCCATTATTGGCATATTGTCCGCTGTCGCCTATCCATCCTATCAGAACTATGTCACTCGCAACGCCTGTGAAGACGCCAGGGGAACACTGTTGGCAGCAGCCAGTGCTTTGGAGCGTTATCGGTCGGAAAATCGTGGCTACACGGGAGCCGTAGCAGGCACTCACTTCCCCGATAGAAGCCCTGTTGATGGCGGCACTCAAAACTATACCATCGCTTTTGATACCGCCCCGACAGCCATTACCTTCACGTTGACGGCAACCTCCAGAGCAGGTAGCAACTACCCCGCCATTACTCTGAACCAGTCGGGTGTAGGTTCCGTTGATGGCGGTGCATTTTCCTGCCAGTAATAACCTTCACGACTTACAACCTTATCGCCCGGATTGCTTACCTGCGATCCGGGTCGCAAATGACATCCCCAGCGCTGACACCACAAAGACCAAATGAATCACGGTGTACCAGAGAATCTTATCGTTTGGGATCTTCTCCACATCCATAAACACTCTTAACAGATGAATGGAAGATATCGCCACGATGGAGACAGACAACTTTGTTTTAAGAGTGTCGGCATCCATCTTGCCTAGCCATGTCAGCTCTCTATCCTCGGAAGCCATATCAATCTTGGAAACAAAATTTTCATAGCTGCTGAGCATCACCATCAGCGTAAGACCGCTGACCAGCACCAGATCCACAACCCCAAGCGTCGCAAGAATTAATGACTTATCACTGATCACCGTGATATTTGCCAGTAATTCAAACATGGTCTGGTAAAACTTTATGAGGACTGCAACAAGAACAAGGCTCAAGCCTAAATAAAGAGGCGCCAACAACCAGCGCGAAGAATAAATAAGAGACTCAAGAGACTTTTCCAGTGCTTTCATACAGGTCTTTCCCCATCCCCATGGAGATTGCACTGTAGGGAAAAGCCACATAGGGAGATAGAGCCTTCCAGCCGGATCGGTCAATTCATTGATCTACGCTAAGAATCCATCCGATCTGCGTCGTCTTTGTGTTCTCTGGTAGACTCCCAAAAGAACCACCTTGGGACACAATAATAATGAACAGAAAGCTCCCTAATCTAAAAGCACTGGCAGCCTTTGAAGCTGCTGCACGCCTTGGCAGTTTTACCAAAGCCGCTGACGAGCTTTTTGTCACTCAGGCCGCCATCAGCCAGCATATTCGCCAGCTGGAAGAGAGCCTTGAAGTCCCACTGTTTATTCGTAAGCCCAGAAGCCTGAGCCTGACCCGAGAAGGGTTGCGCCTGTTGCCATCACTGAGCAGTGCCTTTGATCTGATGGCTGACTCTCTGGATAAGATCAAAAAGAAACCCGACAATAATCGCTTAAGTGTCTCCCTCACCCCCGCCCTTGCCGCCAAGTGGCTCGTTCTGCGTTTGCCAGAGTTCTGGCAGCAATTTCCGGAGATTGATCTGCGACTGCACCACTCCATTTCTCCCGTGGATTTTGTGAATGATGATATTGATGTTGCCATTCGCTGGGGAGAAGGCGACTGGCCCGGTCTGACGGCTGAATTTCTTATCCCCGGGGAGCTGGTTCCCGTGTGCAGTCCATCTCTGCTGGTAGGCCGTAAGCCGCTGGCCAAACCTTCCGATCTTGTGCATCACACATTGCTGCATGAAGACAGCCACGATGATTGGGAGCAATGGCTCAAGATGGCAGGAATCGAGAGTGTCGAAGGCACCAGTGGCCCGATCATAGACGACAGCAATGCCCTGCTTCTGGCTGCAGCCGATGGTCAGGGTGTAGCCCTCGGGCGCACTGCATTTATTCGGGAAGACCTTGCCGCCGGACGGCTGGTGAAACCTTTCGATCTGGTGTTACAAAAGAGTCAGGCCTATTACCTGGTTTACCCAGAAGGGGCGCAGCAATCAGCCGGTTTTCAGGCTTTCCGTACGTTTCTGAAGCAACAGGTGAAAGCCTCCTTTCCAAAGCATAAAGCACTAGAACCTGCTTAGCCTGCACATAAGCTCTACTTATCCGTGACGTTAGAAAGACTCGTTTGTGAGGCCGTTTTCTGCTGATTAGCATGAAAGACACTGTTCACAAGAGCGCACAAACGGCACGTCTATGAGTACGACACAGAAAAAGACCGTCTACCCCTACATACCCAACTCCACCCCTCAAGCCCGGCAATTTATGCTGGATGCCGTGAACGCCAAAAGCGTTGACGAGTTCTATGCCGATATTCCCAAGCATCTGAAACTGGATGGTCTGCTTGATCTGCCAGCTCCCAAACTATCCGAGTTTGGGCTTAAGCGTCATGTGCAAAAGCTGCTGAATAAAAATACCAGCACCGAAGATAATCTGAGCTTTCTCGGCGGTGGCTGCTACCAGCACCACGTGCCATCCGTCTGCGACGAGGTTAACCAGCGCAGTGAGTTTGTGACCGCTTACGCCGGCGAACCTTACGACGACCATGGTCGTTTTCAGGCTCTGTTTGAATATACCAGCCTGATGGGTGAGCTGCTGGAAATGGATGTGGTGAACGTACCCGTTTACGATGGTTTCCAGGCCGCAGCTACCAGCATTCGGATGGCCTGCCGCTATACCGGCAAACGCAAGGCGCTGATCTCCGGAGCCATCAACCCTGACAAACTCAAGATGATAACCACCTACTGTCAGGCCGATGTGGATATCCATGTTATCCCCGTCGATCAAAAGACCGGCGGCCTCTGCCGTGCCAGCCTGAAAGATCTTCTCGATGATCAGACCGCCGTTGTTTACTTCGATAACCCGAACTATCTGGGCGTGATTGAAGATGGCGAAGCCATTTGTTCGCTGGCGAACGAAGCGGGAGCCGTACCGGCTGTTGCTGTTGATCCCATCAGTTTGGGAGTGCTTGCTCCGCCCGCCAACTACGGTGCGAAACTGGTCACCGGAGATATCCAGCCTTTGGGCATGCATATGCAGTTTGGTGGCGGTCATGCCGGATTTATCGCCAGCCACGATGAACCGGATATGGTCATGCAGTATCCCTCCCGTCTGTTTGGTATCGCGCCCACAGAAGTTCCTGGTGAATACGGGTTTGGTGATGTCGCCTTTGAACGAACCTCCTTTGAAAAAAGGGAGAACGGTCAGGAGTATGTCGGCACTGCCGCTGTGCTCTGGGGTATTACTGCCGGCGTCTATCTGGCCACTATGGGACCGCAGGGGATGCAGGAGATTGGTGAAGGCATTCTGCAACGTAACTGTTATGCCAAGCAGCAGTTGAGCAAGCTGCCGGGTGTAAACGTGCCTCACTTTGATCAGCCGCACTTCAAAGAGTTTGTCGTGAACTTTGACGACACCGGCAAGACGGTCGCCGAGATCAACCTTGCTTTGCAGGAGAAAGGCATCTTTGCCGGCCATGATCTTTCTGCAGACTGGCCCGAGCTGGGCCAGAGCGCTCTCTACTGCTTTACCGAGGTTCATACCCAGAACGATATCGACACACTCTGCCAGGCACTGACGGAGGTCCTGTAATGAATTATTCCGATACTGATATCCGCAAGCATCGTCATACAGACGGAAAACCTAACCTGCGTCGCTTTCATCAGGCTCGCTGGGATGAGCCGGTGGTGATGGAACTCTCCGCTGAAGGCGAGCGTGGCATTCTTATTCCGGAAGCGGAACAGGCTGTTCGTGATGCGGCGGCTAATGTCTACGACACATTACCCTCGTCTATGCGTCGTAAGAACGCTCCGGCACTCCCTGAGATCGCCCAGAACCGTGTGCTGCGTCATTACCTGAGATTATCCCAGGAGAATCTGGGGGCGGATTTGCAGGTCGATATTGGTCAGGGTACCTGTACCATGAAGTACAACCCGAAAATCAATGATCAACTGGCCTACTCGCCCAAGATGGCTGAGCTGCACCCGCTGCAGGATGAAAGCACAGTGCAGGGTATTCTCGAAGTCATGCATGAGTTCGAGAAGATCATCAAAGCTATCTCCGGTATGGATAAAGCCAGCTTCCAGCCACGCGGTGGTTCGGCAGCGATCTATGCCAATGCCGCAGTGATCAAAAAGTACCACGACGCCCAAGGCAATACCCACAAGGATGAGATCATTACCACCATGCTCTCTCATCCGTCCGATGCTGCCTGTGCCAAGCTATTTGGCTTCAAAATCATCACCCTTTATCCGGATGATGACGGTTACCCAGATATTGAAGCTCTGAAAGCAGCCGTGTCTGAGCGCACCGCCGGTCTGATGATTACCAATCCGGAAGATACCGGTATCTTTAATCCGCGCATCCAGGAATTTGTGGATATCGTCCATGAAGTGGGTGGCTTGTGTGCCTATGACCAGGCTAATGCCAATGGCCTGCTGGGTATTACCCGTGCCCGTGATGCCGGTTTTGATCTCTGCCAGTTCAACCTGCACAAAACCTTTTCTACGCCTCATAACAGTGGCGGCCCGGCTGTCGGCGTACAGGCGGTTACCAAAGAGTTGGTGCCTTACCTGCCCGGCCCACTGGTTGAAAACGATAACGGTCGTTATTACCTGAACGATGATCTTCCCCACGGTATCGGCAAGGTCGCAGCCTTCTATGGCGCGGCCTCTGTTGTTTTACGTGCCTATGCCTGGGTGATGAATCTTGGGGCCGAAGGCCTGAAGGAAGTGGCTGAAATCGCAGTGCTGAACAACAACTACCTGATGGGCGAAGTGCTGAAGATCAAAGGCTCCAGCGCCCCCTGGGCAAAAGGCAAACGTCGTATTGAGCAGGTACGTTACAGCTGGGAAGAACTGCATCGCGATACCGGCATTCACTCCGAGCAGCTGGGCCTGCGTATGGCTGACTATGGCCTGCACTACTGGACCAGCCATCATCCTTATCTGCTCCCGGAACCGGCCACCTTTGAGCCAACCGAGTCTTACTCCATCACCGATATGGATGAGTATGTGCGCACGCTAAAAGCCGTTACTGAAGAGGCTTACAGCAATCCGGCCATTGTCCGCAGTGCCCCCCATAACTGCCCGATCCACAAGATTCGTCATGATAACTTTGATGATCCTGAACGTTGGGCCGTGACCTGGCGCGCTTACTGCCGCAAGCATGCGGATAGCAGCAATGGCTAAGGCTATTGCCAAACCTATGACCATTGGCCTGATTATCAATCCTGTCGCCGGACTCGGCGGCAGGGTTGGTTTGAAAGGCAGTGATGGCATAGATATCCAACGCCGCGCCCGCGAACTGGGCGGTCAGGGTCGTGGTGTCGAGCGCACCATCAGCACACTGAACAGCCTTTCTACTGCAAGTGATGTGGAGATTCTGACCTGTCAGGGCACAATGGGAGAAGATGCGGTAAAGACCGCTGGCTTGAATGCCAATGTCGTATTCCCAATATCGCCTTACCGGCAGCCAACACCGTCCGATACCATGGCTGCGGCCCGCTGGATGGTCGAACAGGGTGTCAGCCTGATTGTGTTTGCCGGCGGCGATGGCACTGCTAGGAATCTGCTGGATGCCGTTGGAGATCAGGTTCCGGTTCTGGGCATTCCGGCCGGAGTTAAGGTGCAATCTGCCGTATTTGCTATCAGTCCCAAAGCTGCTGGTGAGCTGCTCAGCCGATTTATTCAAGGTTCTATCCGCTGCCAAAGCTCGGAAGTTATGGATCTGGATGAAGAGGAACTGCGTCAGCAAAGGGTATCAGCAAGGCTTTATGGCTACCTACAAACACCGGTCGACCGTTGTCTGACTCAGGGAGCTAAAACCCGTAGCAACACATCGGATCATGCTTCAGCCCTGGCCATTGCCGAAGAGATGGCGGGAGCCATGTGCCCCGACACGCTTTATTTGATCGGGCCGGGTATGACCACCGCCGCACTGAAAGAGAAGCTCAGGATTGATGGCTCACTGATTGGTGTTGATCTGGTCTGCAATGGTCGTCTGATTGCCAAGGATGTATCCGAGCGGGAGATACTCTCAGCCATTGATGCTCACAGGGGGCCGGTACGATTGCTGATTACCTGTATTGGCGGTCAGGGTTTTCTTTTGGGGCGTGGCAATCCACAAGTCAGTCCGGAGGTTCTCAATCGGATTGGCTTCGGCCGTATTACCGTTCTGGCCACCACCAGCAAGCTGACAGCCCTGCATGGCAAGCCGTTGCTGGTCGATACCGGCAGCAGTCATGTTGACCGTATGCTGAGTGGTTACATCCCGGTTATTACCGGTTATCGTGAACGACAGGTCTACAAAGTCAGCGATAGCCTGCTCTAAAAATAGCCGGTCATGAAATAACAAGAATAAGGCTCCCGTGGAGCTGTTTATAGACAAGGAAAGACAATGACAACAACAAGATTTTCCGGCTCTGTCGCCATCGTTACCGGAGCCGGTGGCGGTATAGGACGCGCAACCGCCCAGGCCTTTGCCCGAGAAGGTGCCTCTGTCGTCTGTGTGGATATCAACCAGCAGCTGCTCGAAGAGACCACAGCATCCATTACTGCGGAAGGCTTACCTGCCACCGCCGTATGCTGTGATCTGACCTCCGCCGAAGAGTGTCGTAGTGTGGTAAAGACGGCACTGGATAACTACGGCCGCATTGATGTGCTGTTTAATAATGCCGGCATCACTCGCCGCACCAATACCATTGATACCACTGAAGAAGAGTGGGATCGGGTGATGGCAGTGAATGTGAAATCTATCTTCCTGCTCAGCAAATATGCGCTTCCAGTTATGATTGAGGCCGGTGGTGGCAGCATTGTGAATACCGGCTCTGGCTGGGGTCTGGTCGGTGGTAAAGATGCTATCTCCTACTGCGCCTCCAAAGGTGCGGTGGTGATCATGACCAAAGCCATGGCAGTGGATCATGGCCCACAGAATATCCGGGTGAACTGTATCTGTCCGGGTGATACCGATACCGGCATGCTTCGCAATGAAGCCATCCAACTCGGCAAGCCGGAAAACTCTTTGGTTGAAGAAGCGATTGAACGCCCGCTGATGCGCTGCGGCAAGCCGGAAGAGATTGCCCAGGCCGTTCTTTATCTGGCCTCAGATCAGTCTTCCTTTGTTACCGGCACCTCATTGGTGATTGATGGTGGTGGTCTTGCCGGCTCATCCTGATATCTTGAAGGTGGCATTTAATTTGCTCTGAACAAAGAAAGGAATACATCGTAAAAACCCATAACTCGTAGTTATCGCAGTAGCAGTAAAAAAATAATAAACACAAAAAGAGATCAGCTTATGAAGCTCAAGAAACTGTTGCGTACCCTTGCTATTACTTCGGCAGCCGTGCTGCTTCCACTCACAGGTCAGGCGCAGGACAAAGTCCGCATCGCGACCGAAGGTGCCTGGGCACCGTTCAACTATGTGGATGAGTCCGGCGCACTGGTTGGTTTTGATGTTGATATTGCCAATGCCCTCTGTGCCAAAATGAACACCTCCTGCGAGATTGTGGTGCAGGACTGGGACGGCATGATACCGGCACTGAACGTGCGGAAGTTTGATGCCATTGTCTCAAGCATGTCGATCACCGATGACCGTCTCAAGATAGTAGACTTCACCGATAAATATTATTCCGGTGGCCTGCGTTTTATGGGTCCGAAAAAGTCTGAGATCACTCCGACGAAACAAGGTTTGCAGGGCAAAACCATTGGTGCTCAGCGCTCCACCATTGCCGGCATGCATCTCGAAGATAATTATGCCGATGTGGCTGAGATCAAACTCTACGACACTCAGGAAGCAGTTTATCTTGATCTGGCAGCAGGACGTCTTGATGCGGCACTGTCTGATGAACTGCCAACGTACGACTGGCTTAAGAGTGACAAAGGCACCGCCTTTGAATTCAAGGGCGAGGCTTTTGCCAAGAACGATATTATCGGTATCGCCATCCGTAAGAATGATCCTCTGAAAGAGAAGCTGAACAAGGCTCTGACAGAGATTATTGCCGATGGCACTTATGCCGAAATTAACGCCAAGTACTTCCCATTCCCGATCTACTGATCACTTGGCCCTGTGTAAAGAGATGACACTGGCTCCCACGCTCCTGCGTGGGAGCAGACCCTGCGTTCCCACGCAAGAGCGTGGGAACGAGCCACATAAATGACAGCTTTTAATTACAAGCCAACATTATTCTTTTGCAGCACCTGTTCTGCACGATAACTGGAACGCACCAGTGCACCGGACACCACTTCCAGGAAACCACGGTCGAGGCCCCACTGGCGGTACTTATCAAACTCCTCAGGAGTGACATAACGCTCAAGGGCAATATGGTTTTTGGTCGGTTGCAGATATTGACCAAAGGTCACGATATCCACACCAATCGCACGCAGATCATCCATAGCTTCAATAATTTCATCTTCCGTCTCACCGAGACCCAGCATAATGCTGGTTTTGGTCAGAACGTCAGGATTGTGCTTTTTTGCATGCTCCAGAACCGCCAGAGTCTGTTCATAGCTGGCGCGCGGGTCACGCACTGGATGGGTCAGACGACGAACAGTTTCTACATTCTGGGCAAAGACAGAGATACCACTATCAACAACCGTTTCCACATCTTTGAGATTGCCCAGGAAGTCTGGGGTCAGAGCTTCTACGGCAGTGTCCGGGTTCTCTTCAATCACCTTTCTTACGACAGCGGCATAGTGACCGGCGCCACCGTCTTTCAGATCATCACGGTTTACCGAGGTCAGAACCAGATACTTCAGCCCCATCAGCTTTACGCTTTCTGCGGTATTTTCAGGTTCCTGCTCATCCAGCCAGCCTTTAGGGTTACCGGTATTCACTGCGCAGAATTTGCAGGCGCGGGTGCAGACATCACCCATCAGCATGATGGTGGCAGTACCGGAACTCCAGCACTCATTGATGTTCGGGCACATGGCCTCTTCACACACCGTACTCAGCTTATGACTGTGTACCGTCTGCTTTACATTCTTGTATTCGGTGCCGGAGCTAACCTTGATACGCAGCCATTCCGGCTTACGCTGGATTGGCTTCTGGGCTTCGTTATTCTGGCTGGCTTTGATGCCACGCTTGATCGCATGGATGCCCTTATCCGTAACAAATTTACTGCCGGAGGGCACCTGGACGGTTGGGATAATATTGGATTCACTCATAGGAATTGTGTTCTTCCAGGCTTTGTTCATCACGACTGGCTTCTTGTGAAAGCTGGTCTTTTATCGTGTCCGGCAGTCCTGCCGTATTCCCTGCATAGCTTATTTCAGAATAGTCAGTGAGCTCTGCAAGGTTGGTAATAAGACTTTTGCAGATCGCTTCAATATCCGGTGAAGATGAAGCAGCGGGCATCATATCTCGCATCTGAGTCACGGCCATGCCGGCATAGCCGCAGGGATTAATGCGCTGAAAAGGAGAAAGGTCCATATCAACATTCAAAGACAGACCATGGAATGAGCAGCCTTTGCGAATGCGCAATCCAAGTGCGGCAATCTTGGCTTCACCACTCATAATGCCGTTGGTTATTTTGACATAAACACCCGGAGCATCTTCACGGGGATAGGATTCGATACCAAACTCCGAGAGCGTTTTAACCAGCGCCTTCTCCATAGAAGAAACCAGTTCCCGCACCCCGAAACCTTTACGGCGAACGTTTAACAGGACATAAACAACCTGCTGACCGGGCCCGTGATACGTCACCTGACCACCACGATCAACCTGTACAACAGGAATATCTCCTGCTGCCAATACATGTTCTGCCTTACCTGCCTGCCCCTGGGTGAACACCGGCGGGTGCTGCACCAACCAGAATTCATCGGTAGTGCTTTCTCCCCGGTCATTGGTGAACGCGGTCATGGCCTGCCACACAGGCTCATAGTCCCTCATCCCCAGATCGCGGACAATCAATTGCTCCGCGTTTGCCATTCATTACTTCCTGTTATCTTTTTACTTTATCAAAGCCGGCCTGTGGTCTGCTTATTTGTCATATCCACAGGCAAGCTGTTCTGCTGTTTTTACAACGATTACAGAACCATACGAACACGATCGTCTTTTTTCAGATCTTCGTGCAGAGCGGAAAGCTGATCAGGACCGGTCGCGTTGATGGTGACAACAACAGCAACAAACGTACCGTTACGACTGTCGCGCAGGTTGTAGGTACCATCATGATCCGGTGCATGACGCTTGATCACTTCCAGAACAAACTCGTGGAAATCATCCTTCTGGTTACCCATGACACTGATACGGTAATCACAGGGAAACTCGATCTTTGGTGGTTCTTGCTGCTCGGTCAGTTCAGTCAGCTTTACATCAGTCATAATACTTCTCCGGGCTGCATAGTTCAGATTTGTTAATCTGAACTACACAAAATAGGAACTTTCTGGTGGGTAAGTATACGCTGCAGACTGCCGTTACCAAAACAGTACGGTTATCTCTGACTAACGGACTAACTAAACAGCCCACTGAAGAACTGAACAAGTGAATCCCAGAACCACTTCAGGAAACCGCCCTCAGCAACTGGCTCCAGAGCAACCAGATTTTGCCGGGCTATCTCCTCATCCCCAACCTTTACCACCACCGAGCCGACAACCTCACCTTCGAGAACAGGTGCTTCCAGATTTCCATTTACCACTACAGAAGCTTTCACTTCCTTGCCCGTCCCGCGTGGCACAGTAACAACAAGATCTTCCAGTAACCCTACAGGTACCTGGTTGACCTGCCCTTTCCATACTCTCAGGTTTTCCAGAGCGACACCGGCCCGATGTACATCCACATTTTCAAAGAAACGGAAACCATATGTCAGTAGCTTTTGTGTTTCAGCGGCTCTTGCCCGCTCCCCGGCGGTGCCCATAACGACAGCAATCAGCCTGCGTCCATCCTTCTCCGCAGAGGCAGCAAGACAGTAACCAGCGGCATCGGTATGACCCGTCTTCAATCCATCAACGCCAGGGTTGCTCCATAACAAACTGTTACGATTTGGCTGAGGATTCATGGGTTTGCCGGTGCGTTTATCCACCCCGTACTGAAATTCTTTCTGGTCATAGAGTGGGTAGTACTCGGGATGGTCATAAATAATATGTTTGGACAGAATGGCAAAATCCCGAGCGGAACTGTAATGCCCCTCGACGGGCCAACCGGAAGAATTCTTAAAGGCTGAGTTATTCATCCCCAGCGCTTTAGCCGTGCCGTTCATAATCTGGGTAAAGGCACCTTCACTACCGGCCACATACTCCGCAAGAGCCACACTGGCATCGTTCCCGGATACGATGATCACGCCCTTAAGAAGATCCTCAACAGAAACCTTTTCGCCAACTTCAATAAACATCAGCGAGCCTTTCATCCGCCAGGCTTTCTCGCTGACCGTAACCAGATCATCCCGGGCGATATTGCCGGCGGCCATCTCGTTGGTCACGACATAAGAGGTCATCATCTTGGTCAGACTGGCAGGCGGCAGACGCTCATCGGCATTCTTTTCTGCCAGCACCTCACCACTCTGGGCATCCATCAGAATGTAACTGGCTGCAGAAATTTTCGGAGGCGAGGGAATCATCCCCGAAGGCAAGGCCTGAACCAGCGTTGCCGACAACAAAGCAGATGCAGCAATAAACGCGAAAAGAAGGAATCGGAAACGGGTAACAAGTGACGGAGACAGGAAGAGTTTGTTCATTGCTTATTCAGTCTGGATTATTGATTGTGATGACCGCTCTCCGTAACAAACAAACCCTGTAGGGTGACGCAACTCCCAGATTACGAGCCTTCCCGGATTACGAGCCTTAACCGCCTAAAGAGTAGTCGGTTAAGGCTTAATCAACATATCTAATCAAAAACCCGCTGTCCACGACCGAGCTGGTTAGACTCCAGACTCTTCTGAACAGCCGCCAGTTGCTGGTCGGATGCCAGAGGCCCTACGCGAACCCGGAACAGGCTGGCATCATCGGCAGGCACCACCACCACGGGTTGTTCCAGTAGAGACAGCAGCTTCTTCTGCAGATTATTGGCACTGTCACGGTTGCTTAAGGCCGCCACCTGCAGATACAGCAAACCATCCGCATCGGTTCCCTGATGGGAAGGCTTTTTCTGTCCCTGCTGATGGAAAGCCTGCAACCCGGCTGGTGAGGTATCAATCCCTTCAATGTGAACTTTAGCGACACCCTTATCCTGGTAGCCCAACTTTTTGGCTGCAGCCCAGGACAGATCAATAACCCGGTCACCATGGAAAGGACCACGATCATTCACCCTCACCACCACACTCTGACCATTTTCCAGATTGGTAACCCGGGCATAGGATGGCAACGGCAAGGTTTTGTGCGCCGCTGTCATCGCATACATATCGTAGATTTCCCCATTGGCAGTCTGGTAGCCGTGGAACTTCTTGCCGTACCAGGATGCCGTGCCCTTTGAGGTGTAGCCGGTTGCCGATTTGAGCGGCGTATAGCGCACACCATTCAAGGTGTAAGGATCATGTTTAACCCTGCCCTCCGGAGCCCGGGGAATGGCATCGGGAATGGTGGCAACGTCAATATCCTGCAGATGGCTGTCCTGCTCCAGATGGTAACGTTCTGCCTGGATTTCCTCCTGGCTTTTCCCGGCACAACCAGCCAGCAGAACAATACAACCCGCTACAGCAGCCTGCTTGATAACACT
The DNA here is from genome assembly GCF_900174585.1 of Parendozoicomonas haliclonae. Classification (GTDB taxonomy): domain Bacteria; phylum Pseudomonadota; class Gammaproteobacteria; order Pseudomonadales; family Endozoicomonadaceae; genus Sansalvadorimonas; species Sansalvadorimonas haliclonae. The sequence goes on from NZ_FWPT01000002.1 coordinate 654,895, forward strand.
CATTCTAACGGTATCCATGTCACTCATTTCTTGCCAGAGTCTGCCCTGATCTGGCTTTCAGCTTTTTCTCGACCTGACTCCCCAACTGCCAGACCGCCATCGCATACAAATCACTCTTGTTGTAACGGGTAATCACATAGAAGTTGGTCATGGTCAGCCAGTGCTCCGGGCCTTCCTTTCCATCCAGCTTGAGGCCACGCACACGGGCACTGTCCGGCAGAACCTGAATGGTCTGCCAACCCAGCTGACTGGCTTCATTTACAGAGCGGGTCGGACGTGGGTTATCACTTAACAGACCATCGTATTTCTGCCCGCGAATGCTGGCCTTGGCGGCTACCGGTTTGCCTTCTACCCAGCCATGACGGTTCAGATAAGAAGCAATGGAACCAATGGCATCGGCAGGTGACTGCCAGATATCGGCCTGACCATTACCATCAAAGTCGATGGCATAGGCGCGATAGCTGGAAGGCATAAACTGGGGAATACCCATGGCCCCGGCGTAAGAGCCTTTCAGCTCCAGCGGATCAAAGCCCTGCTCTTTAGCCAGCATCAGAAACTCTTTCAGCTCTTTCTTGAAGAAAGTCGCCCGGCGCGGATAACCAAAGCCCAGAGTCGAAAGAGCATCAACAACCCGGAAGCCGCCACTGTTGCGGCCAAAGCCGGTTTCAATGCCCAGAATCCCGATAATTACAGCTGGAGATACACCATAATCCTTGGAAGCCTTCTCAAGGATGCTGCGGTTCTTGATCCAGAAATCGACACCCTGATCGATACGGGCATCATTAATAAACAGGTTGCGATATTCCCACCAGGTCAACCGACGTTCGGCCGGCTTACTGATCAGCTCAATAATCCGTGGCTGGTATTCAACTTCCTTGAATACCTTTTCCAGGGCTGTGCGCGAGAAACCGCCATCCTTCACCAGCTCATCGATAAAGCCGGCGATATCCTTGCGGTCAAATCCATCAGGTTCATTACCAAAGGCTGGCGTGCTGATTGCCGTTCCAACGGCTGCAGCCAGTACGACTCCCTGTAACGCCCCCTTTAACGAACCGGCCAGCCATTCCTTCAAACTCACTAACCGGCTGGAGCTATCGTTTTCTTTCATAAGGGCCATCCTTTACCGAAATGCTCGGCAGTAGCTCGTGTGAACACCACACGAGTGCGAATTCACTTACCGGAATACTACTTAGCATTTTCAGATAATGACAAGTGAAAAACTGTTACTTCTGCATTTGTTGCAGTTTAGCAGTGCAGGTTTTGCAGCATAGAAAAAGCACTCTCCCCCTGATACCAAAGGGAAAGCGCTTTGCTGAGAAGTTATCGACCGAGGAAATTACGGTGGGTATGAGCAGCCATCAGCAGGCCGAAACCGGCCATCAACGTCACGATGGAGGTTCCACCACGGCTTACCAGCGGCAAAGGAACACCCACCACTGGTAGCAGGCCACTCACCATGCCAATATTTACGAAGATATAAACAAAGAAAGTCAGTGTCACACTACCGGACACCAGCCGCGCAAACATATTCTGGGAATGGAGGGTAATAAAGATGCCTCGTCCAAGAATCAGCGCATAGGCCGCTATCAACACCAACACACCGACCAGCCCGAACTCTTCCGCCAGTACCGCAATAATAAAGTCGGTATGACTTTCCGGCAGAAACTCCAGATGGGACTGTGTACCCAACAACCAGCCTTTGCCATAGAGCCCACCGGAGCCAATAGCGATCTTGGACTGGATAATATTCCAGCCGGAACCCCATGGATCACTCTCCGGATTCAGAAAGGTCAGCACCCGCTGTTTCTGGTACTCCTTCATGATGAAGTTCCACATCACGAAACCGGCAGGAACCGCCAGCACCACAGCTCCGAAAATCAACCGCCAGCGCAAACCTGCCAACAAAAGTACAAAGATCCCAGATGCCGAGATCAGGATGGCCGTTCCCAGATCCGGCTGTTTGAAAATCAATACAGCCGGGATACCAATCAGAATCAGGGAAACAGCAATGTCTTTGTAGCTGGGCGGCAGAGGCTTACGACACAGCCAGGCGGCCACCGTTAACGGCATTACCAACTTCAACACTTCCGAGGGCTGAAACCGGAACCCCGGCAGCTGAATCCAGCGCTGAGCACCTTTGGCACCATAACCCATAACCAGCACGGCCACGAGCAGAACCACACCACCGATGTAGGCGATCGGTGCCAGACGAATCATGATCCGTGGAGGAATCTGAGCCACGATAAACATGGCAAAAAAGCCGACGACCATGTAGACCGCCTGCCGCATCACCATATCCATATCCTGACCGCTGGCGCTGTACAGAATAAACAGTCCAGCTGAACAGAAGGCCAGCAGGGTCATAAACAACACTGGATCGATATGCAAACGACTGCTGAGAGAAGGCGCTTCTCTCAAGTCCAGAGTCGGATCCAGTTGGCGAATAAAATCCTGAGACATTACTGGCCTCCCGTCTGTGCAACCGGCTCGGTGGTCTGAGCCGGCAGTGGGGTTGGTTCTTCCGGACGAGAGAACGTACCGTCAGCATTCATCCGTGGCAGCAGCCAGGCATCCATAACCTTACGGGCCACGGGAACAGCCATCTTAGAGTCATTCTCGACAATAACCGCCAGAGCAATCTGTGGATCTTCCACCGGTGCAAAGGCGATAAACAGACCGTGGTCTTTCTGGAACTCTTCCAGCACCCGGGCTTCCTCTTCCTTGATATCCTGGGGAATACCAACAACCTGAGCCGTACCGGTTTTACCGGCGACTGAATACTTCCGGTTCTTGCCCATCCGTATATGAGCTGTACCACGTGGATGATCGACCACATCGATCATGCCCTGTACAACCACTTCCCAGTCGTCTTTATCCTTCTCGACACTAGGCTGAACCTCGACCGGCTCAACACCAATACCCGGCTTGGCCAGACGCGGCTTCACCACCTTGCCACGGTTGGCAATAATCGCGGTGGACGTCGCCAGCTGCAGCGGTGTGACCAGCATATAACCCTGACCGATACCAGCAATAACCGTTTCCCCCGGATACCATGGCAAGCCACGTGCTCTGCGCTTCCACTCGCGGGAAGGCATAAGGCCGGGGCGTTCCGCAGCAGTATCCAGACCGGTTCTCCTGCCAAGCCCGAACATGGTCATATATTCATGGATGGTATCGATACCCATCTTGACCGCGACATCGTAGTAATAGGTATCGTTGGAACGGGAGATGGCACGACGCAAATCCGTCCAGCCATCACCAGTCCGTTTCCAGTTCCGATAACGATGGTCATCCCCGGGCAGCTGGTAATAGCCTTTATCAAAAATCCGGTATTCGCTGTCGATGGTCTCACTGTCCAGTGCCGCAAGAGATACAAACGGCTTGATGGTCGAGGCCGGTGGATATTCACCCAACGTCGCCCGGTCATACAACGGACGGTTGATATTGTCCCGCAGGGCACTGTAATCCCGGTAACTGATACCCGTCACAAACGCATTGGTGTCGTATGACGGTGAACTCACCAGCGCCAGAATGCCTCCGGTCTTTGGATCGAGCGCCACCACCGCACCACGTTTGCCTTTCAGGGCTTCCATGGCTGCCTTCTGAAGATCCAGATCAAGATACAGATGCACATCTTCACCCTGTACCGGATCAACCTGGTTCAGCACCCGCAATACACGACCACGAGCGTTAGATTCCACTTCCTGATAGCCCGGCTCACCCAGCAGAACAGGTTCGTAGAACTTCTCCAGCCCGGTCTTGCCGATAACATCAGTACCTTCATAAAGCTTGGGATCGATATTCTTAAGCTCACGGTCATTGATCCGGCCAACATAACCGACGGCATGAGCCCCAACGGCTTTGTCCGGGTAGTAGCGCACCAGCTGAGCTTCAACATTTACCCCCGGGAGACGATGATGATTGACCGCCAGACGGGCGATCTCTTCTTCGTTCAACCGGTATTTCAGAGTCACACTGTTGAAGGGACGGGTCTGGTAAACACGTTCCTTAAAAGAGGCGATATCATCGGGCTCGATATCAATCAGCTTGCTGAGCTCTGCCAGCGTGCCGTTCATATCCTTGACCCGTTCCCGGATGATGGTGAGGTTATAACTGGGTCGGTTTTCGGCCAGCAGACGCCCTTTGGCGTCATAGATCAGACCACGCACCGGTGGAACGGTACGCAGGTAAATTCGGTTCTCTTCCGATTGTGTTGCCAGTTCATCATGTTTGATGACCTGTAGATAAAACGCCCGCGCAATCAGGCCACAGGTCATCAGAATCATGACCACAACGGACAACAGTACGCGGAAGTTGACCAGCCGGCGTTCTCCCGGATGGTCTTTTATTGTGTCAGCCGCCATGCCTTAACATTTATTAATTTAACGATGGTAAGGATGATTATTCAGGATACTCCAGGCACGATACAACTGCTCGGCTACCAGAATACGCACCATTGGGTGAGGCAGGGTAAGAGGGGAAAGTGACCACTTTACATCGGCGCTGTTGGAAATTTCCGGCAACATACCTTCCGGGCCACCCACCAGCAGACTGAGGCTATCACCATTATCGTGCCACTGGCCAAGTTTATCCGCCAGCTGCTCCGTGCTCCACTCTTTTCCTTTAACCTCAAGGGCAATCACCTTGTCGCCCTTGCCTATCGCGGCCAGCATCTGCTCCCCTTCCTTGGCGCGGAAGCGCTGAACATCGGCACTTTTGGTGCGCTTGTTCAGAGGAATTTCACAGAGCTCCAACGACCAGCCCGCCGGCAAGCGGCGGGCATACTCGTTATAGCCTTCGGTTACCCAGCCGGGCATTTTCTGCCCGACGGCTATCAAACGAATCCGCATGATTATTCAGCTTCAGCTCTGTGCTCAGCGGTGGTTTCCCACAGACGCTCCAGATCGTAGAACTGACGTGCGGAAGGCATCATCAGGTGAACAACTACTTCACCCAGGTCAACCAGAATCCACTCAGCCTGATCTTCACCTTCCATACCCAAAGGCTGGATGCCCTCATCCTTGCAGCTCTTGACCAGGTTATCGGCCAGAGACTTAACGTGGCGGCTGGAGGTACCGGATACGATGATCATCATATCGGTTACGTCCGTCTTGTCGCTCACGTCGATAACGGTAATGTCCTTGCCCTTGATGTCTTCCAGTGCGTTTACAACAAAGTCTTTCAGTTCAGCGCTGTTCAAAATATTTCTTCAGTCTTTATCAAGTTCAAATTAAAGCATGCCTTCTCAGCGACGGATTTGACCATCGCCAAGAACAACATATTTCTGCGAGGTCAGTCCTTCCAGGCCAACCGGGCCGCGGGCGTGGATCTTGTCGGTAGAGATACCGATCTCAGCCCCCAGGCCATATTCAAAACCATCAGCAAAACGGGTGGAGGCATTCACCATCACCGAGCTGGAATCCACCTCCCGCAGGAACCGGCGGGAACGGGTGTAATTCTCGGTCACTATCGCGTCAGTATGATGAGAACCATAGTGATTGATATGGGTAATCGCCTCATCCATATCCGCAACCACGCGAATGGCCAGCACCGGAGCCAGATATTCCGTGCTCCAGTCTTCTTCCGTAGCCGGTTTGGCCTCGGGAATCAGCGCACAGGTCTGCTCACAACCACGCAGCTCCACCTCTTTCTCGGCATAGTCCTTCGCCAGAACCGGCAGGATCTCTGCGGCAACCGCCTGGTGAACCAACAGAGTTTCCATGGTGTTGCAGGTGCCGTAACGGTGGGTCTTGGCATTCACCGCGATATTACGCGCTTTCACCAAGTCAGCATGGTCATCAATAAACACATGACAGATACCGTCCAAATGCTTGATCACCGGAACTCTGGCTTCCTTACTGATGCGTTCAATCAGACCTTTGCCGCCGCGCGGTACGATCACATCCACATACTCAGGCATAGTGATCAGTTCACCCACTGCAGCACGATCAGTTGTGCCGACAACCTGCACCGCTTCCAGCGGCAAACCTGCCTGACGCAGGCCGTCCTGCAGGCAGCGGGCAATGGCACGGTTGGAGTGAATTGCTTCACTGCCTCCACGCAGAATCGTGGCATTGCCGGATTTGAGGCACAGACTGGCGGCTTCCACCGTTACGTTCGGGCGCGACTCGTAAATAATGCCGATAACCCCAAGGGGCACGCGCATCTGACCAATCTGAATACCGCTGGGGACGTATTTCATATTGGTGATGCTGCCCACCGGATCCGGCAGCGCCGCAACCTGACGCAGACCTTCGATCATGGTGTCGATACGGTCCGGCGTTAACGCCAGACGGTCAATCATGGCTTCGGTCAGGCCATTGGCCCGGGCATTATCCAGATCCTTCTGGTTGGCGGCTTCCAGCTCGCTGCGTGAAGCATCGAGAATTTCAGCCGTAGCCAGCAAGGCCAGGTTCTTTACGCTTGCCTCAGCACGGGCAACAACCGTTGCTGCAGCCCGAGCCTGTTGGCCAAGGCTCTGCATATAAGCACGAACATCTGCGGTATCGGCGACAGTCACAACTCTTTTCCCCAGTCAGAGTCTGTTTGGTAACCGCTCATTATAACGACTGGTGCCCGCAGCTCATAGCTGAAACATCCACATTGGTGTAACTGCTCTCTCCACCTATAATTATCGGGCCTCGTATAACCTCGGGAATAAGGCTCGAGGGTCTCTACCAGAAACCATAAATTTCTGATTACGACCTGCTTGTAAGAATGAAGCTGTATTAACTCTGCTTTTCTTTTTGCCGGCACGTCTGTCTTTTACGGGTCGTCGCTGCAATCAGAAAAGCTATTCACAGGAACAGAGATTCCAATGAACGCATCTTCCCAGCACGCCTTTATCGCCGGTCTGCCTAAAGTCGAACTCCACCTGCATCTGGAAGGCACCCTTGAACCCGAGCTGATGTTTGCCCTGGCCGAACGTAACCAGATCAGCATTCCCTACAAGACCACCGATGAAATCCGGGCGGCCTACAAATTCCACAACCTGCAATCCTTCCTTGATATTTACTATCAGGGTGCTGGCGTACTGATTACCGAGCAGGATTTCTTTGACCTGACCTGGGCCTACCTGGAGCACTGCAAGCAGGATAATGTTATTCATACCGAGGTGTTTTTCGATCCACAGACTCATACCGACCGGGGTATCAGCTTTGATACTGTTATTCAGGGTATCCATCGCGCGCTGGAGCAAGGTCGGGAAGAACTTGGCATTACCAGCAAAATTATTATGTGCTTCCTGCGCCATCTGGATGAAGACTCAGCCATTGAAACCCTGAATCAGGCTCTACCCTACAAAGACTGGATTATTGGCGTTGGGCTGGACTCCACAGAGATTGGCAATCCACCTCACAAGCATGAAAAGGTCTTCGCCATGGCCAGAGAGCATGGCTTTCTTACCGTATCCCATGCCGGCGAAGAAGGCCCTGCGCAAAACATTATCGATACACTGGAAGTGCTGAAGACCAGCCGCATAGACCACGGCGTTCGTTGTGCGGACGATGAACAACTGGTGAATCAGCTGGCTGAAGACAGAACACCTCTCACCGTCTGTCCACTCTCCAACACTGCCCTGAAAGTCTTTGAGGAGATGGAAGAGCACAACATTGTTGAGCTGTTAAGAAAAGGCCTGTGCGTCACCATCAACTCCGATGACCCAGCCTACTTTGGCGGCTACATGAACGACAACTTCAATGCGGTTGCGGATGCTCATGCCATGACCGAGCAGGAAATCGCCCAGTTTACCTTCAACGCCATTGAAGCCAGTTTTATTACTACTGCTGAAAGAGAACGACTGCGTAAGATTACTCAGGATTATCTCGACAGCTTCAAGGCTTAAGTTATCGAAACTCGCCGGCAATATGCCAGCCGGCGAGTTTACTGCGATTGGTCGTTAAAAGAGTTTAACCGTGTAATCAAAGATGATGCGACCGCCCTGATGGTTGCCAAAGCCACCACCATCACGGTTGTAACTTGCATGCAGCCACAACCCCTGCATTGGGCCCTGGAAGATTTCATAAGTCACACCGGCAGCAACTTCCCAGGCTGAGTCATCAGTCAGAGGCATATACATATTGAAGGTCTCGCCGAAGGTCATCATATCAGCATCCCAGCCATAAGCAGCCATGGTGTTGACTGACAGTCCCTCAATCCCCAAAGACGCAAGTGAATAAATCCCACCAAGGGAAACGGCCTTCATATTGCCATGGGTGAAGTCGTTCCAGATCATATTGGTATTGTTATTCATCGCATAGATGCCATCTGAGAAGTAGACATCGTAAGGCTCATCGCCAACCTGGCTATACCCACCAAGCAGAGTCAGATCCTGACCAATCTGGGCCATCAGATTCAGGGCCACCATATCGGCTTTGTGGTTTCCGTCCCGATAATACTTCCCACCTTCCTGATCCTGATACAGGAGCTTGGCTGCAACAAAGTTATCCCCAACCGGCATACCGGCTTCCACCGTGTACATAGTCTTTTTCAGATAATCTTTCTGCTCGCCGTAATGGATTCCAACAACCGGCGTTTCACCCTGCTTACCAAAGGTCATACCGGCAAATTTGATCGGAGCATCTGTTTCTATGCCGTAAGGCATCAGCTTATCGGTGCTGCTGGACATCTCGGAACTGAAACTATCCATATGTGCCACATAACCACTCACCATTTTATAGTGGCCATTCAGCTGTATACCTTCATAGGTTTCCGGGAGTGCCGTATCCATCTCGGAAATCACCATTGGCAAATTCAGGGTCATGCGTCCAACACGACCATCCATTCCCATCTCTTCATTTCCAAAGCGGAATTTAAGATTGGCCACACCAATTTTACTGGCACTTTTGACATCATTATTAGCCCACATCTTTGGCATAAAATCATGACCACGGCTTTCCAGAACCTTTGTCGTATAAGCGCCAAGATCAAAGCCTACAGAGTCCCAAAGCCAGCCTGATTCAAAATTGGTCCAGAGCGAAAGGGCAGAATCCCTGCGCTGCAATTGGCGGTAGAATGCCTTATCTGGGTGGCCTGTTTGCCCTGAGCGATAGCTATCCCGGCTATAACCAACAAAGCGAAACTTGGCATCGACACTGGCATCATCAAAAAATGAGTACCCAGTTTCCATATCGATAAGATTCAGTTCTTTTTTTGCTTCTGGCGCAAAAGGGCTGGCCTGAGCAGAGAGAATAAAACAACTGGCCCCGATACTCAGGGCAATGGCAGCTTTCTGAAAGTTCATAGGAACGACGCAATCCTGTTTTTTGAGCACGCACTGATCCATCCCGCTGAACAATCAGAAGGCGCACCCTTTCATTAAAATTGATTGAGAAACTTCGACTTCAGGACGACACTCCATCAATACGATGGAGTGTTTTAATCAAAAGGCTCGTGTGTTTTTCACTTGATTTGCTGGAAGGCCAAGCGACCACCCAGCGTCGTCAATACCAGACCTGGCAGAAAGATCACCATCAACCCCATACTGCCGGCCTGAGGCTCCCCCTCCAGCACCGAACTGACACACCAGGCAATAGCCGCAATCATAATAAACAGGCCACTGCCTATGATGGACAGGCTATTCCAGTGTACCGGGTGGCTTTTCTTCAACCAGAAAAGACCACCAATAGACAACGTTGTCAGTACGCCCAGAATAAAGAACAACACTTCAATGCCGGTAAAAATTCCAAGAAACATTATCCTGCTCTCCGTTAAGCCCGACCGTCGTACATTCTGCCTTCGCGGCTCCAGAACTTGTCCGGTGCCTTTGAATCGAAGGTGTCACCAAAGCCAAACCAGATATCCATTTCCCGCATAAAGGTATGTACAGGCCCCGGCATAATGGAGTTCATCTTCTCAATCATACGGTGCTGCCAGAAGTCCGGCTTGTTGTAAGGGCAGGAAGTAATACAGGTCGCGCAGTCGGAACCACTTTCAATCCAGTATTCCCGGCACTTGCGGGCATCGGAGTACCACTTTTCAATACCAGGGTTGTGGAAATACTGGAAACCACCCTCTGGCGGCTCGAAGGATGGTTTCTCTGCCCGACTCAAAGCCTTGGAAGGACAGGCATCCGAGCAACGCTGGCAACGCTCACAGAAAGAACGAACACCGAATGTTTTTGCCTTGTCGTACTCCACCAGATCAAGATCGGTATAGACCTTGGCCAGACGTACCCGTGGGCCGTACTTGTAAGTGACCAGCAGCCCCATACGGGAAGATTCACCCAGACCGGCAGCGATGGCATAAGGCACACTCAAGCCGAGATCATTACCGGATGCGACGGCGTTATAGCCAATCCCACGCAGGAACTCAGCGACCATACCGGCGGTATGCTGCATACGGGCATAACCAACAGATGTAGCAGCACTGGACACTTGGGTCGGACCAGCTGAGAGACTTTCATAATCCATCTCAAAAGCCAGAACGATCACAGTCTTTGGCTTGAAAGGAAAATCATCTTCCCAGGTCAGATTCTCACCGGTGATAAAGTCATGGTGTACGGCAAAGTCCCAGCGCCAGTCCTGCCTGGTGATACCCACCATATCGGCACCGTAAAGACGGGCTGCCCGCTTGATCACATCCGATGCCTGCTGAGGGGATTCAAATGGATAAGGCTCGCCTTGTGGTTTGAAACCCCACCCGTATTCCCCCTGGTTCGGCTGGCAATACATGGAATAGCCAGTGTTGCGAATCTTTACGCTCCAGGGAGCGTAATTGAGAGACGTTTCAAAAGGTCTGAACCCCGGCTGTGTTCTATCGATTTCGACATAAGGTTCTTCAGCACCATATTTAGCCATATTACGATGGTAGGTCTGAATAAACTCGTTGAACTCAGGGTTGAATTGCTTGTAGTCCGCGTTGACAGGATACGGAAAGTCATCGTGCTCAATCACAGGAAAGCTGGCGGATCCTGCTTCAACACCTGCAACCGGACTGGCTTCGCTGCCAGCCCCAAGCGCTTTTCCAGCAAGCAGTATAGAGCCACCTGCAACTCCAAATTTCAACAACCCCCGCCGGCTAAGGTTAGCCGTGGTTTGCTCCGCATTTTCCACAGACATGGTGTCACCAAGAATGATTTGTCGAATAACATGCGGCAGGATTGTGAGATAAAAAAAATGAAATGGAGACTGGGAAATTTCATAGCCTGTATTGACTAAAACAAGCCTAAATACATCTTGATGACTTAGTTTGTAAGTATTCCGTAAAGATAAGCCTGGCTTATCAAATGCGTACGATTCTTCGCATTAAGTTTTTGCCGCATGGTATTCAAGTGATACTCAACGCCCTTTTCAGAGAGCTCTACCTTATCGGCAATAACCTTTGTTGAGTAACCTGCTGCCAGAAGTTTCATAATAACCAATGCATGGTCATGGATATGCAGAGAAGGACTCACTGGTACACTGAACAACTCGGAATGCAAGGCTTTCAGCTCAATACAAAGCTGACGCATCTCTCTGCAGAAGTGCTGCTTTCTCGTAGAGAACCAACGCTCAAGTTCTCTATTCCCCAACACACTATGGAAGGAAAAACGGAGCTGCCAGAAATCCTGCGGATTATGAGTTTCCACTCTCGTACCACCAGAGACAGGGACTACCAGGGTGGTTTTCAGACCATGCTGAACGTAGTTTTTATGGGTACCTTTGGGGGCAGCACCGAAATTGTAAAGAAAGCTTTGCCGGGCATTGATATATTGTAAAAAATTCAAATCGTCAGCTGCAAAGCTCTTCATATATTCCGCATTAAAAGCATCAACCGTTTCCACATATTCGCTATGGGTAAAGTCAAAGCGTGGACCAGAGATAGTGTCATCCACGAAAAATGGCAGCAAATCATCAGTGCTTGAACCAGCAGGCACAGATCGCAGATTCATCGAAACCAGTCCGGAACCATCAACACGGGAAAGAAATAAATCAAACAGTGATTCCAGCGGCTCTGGTTGTAGACAGGGGGCAACAAACGCCAACTCATTCGATGAAAACTGCGTCACTCAAATACCTGATGCGCTTTTGCTTAAGAGGTGAAAACTAATGAAGATCTCAATCTTCCAGGGTTATGTTAAGCAGCGCTGAATAGAGCCATGTTGATACAGGTCAGAAGCGACTCTTTTTATCGATATGGAGAAATACGTAAAATTATAATTTTCTTGTCTATAGCAAACGGCTGGCTTGATTCTCTAGCTCAAGCCAGCAGGAGGGATGATTAAAGCGCCGGCACAGTAAACCAGAAGATAGTGCCACCCTCAGGGTTACGCTCAAACTGCAGCGTTCCACCATGAGCCTGAATAATGGAGTAGCAGACCGACAAACCAATACCCATACCGTCTACTTTGGTGGTGTAGAACGGAGTAAACATCTTTTCATCGGCGTCTTCAGCCAGACCGTAGCCTCTGTCGATCACCCGCACCTGAACAAAGCGATCATCGAGCCTGCGGGTTTCTACTTTTACGCCAATGTCCCGGGTTGGCTGATTCTTCATCGCTTCCATGGCATTACGAATCAGGTTCAGCGCAACCTGCTGAATCTGTACAGGATCGATGCGAACCTGAGGCAGATCATCAGCAAGGCTGAGATGAATCTCGACCTGATTATTGCGGGCATCCACTTCAGCAAGATTGACAATATCTTCGACGACCCGGTTGATATCAACCGTTTCCAGATGATGATCAGGCTTGCGGACAAAACTGCGGATACGGGAAATAATACCGCCGGCACGCTGTGCCTGGGTGACGATCTTCTCCATGGCTTCATTCAGGAAAGCCTTGTCCAGAGGTTCACGATCTAGAGCACGGCGACAGACCTGGGCATAGTTGTTAATGGCTGTCAGGGGCTGGTTCACTTCATGGGCAAACCCCGATGCCATTTCCCCCATACTGCTCAAACGAGACATATGGGTCAGCTTGTCTTTCTGCTCCTGAATCTCCTTCAGCGCATGTTCCAGGTTTTCCTGCTGCTGCTTTTTCTCACTGATATCCCGAAAAACGATCACAGCCCCCGTTATTTCCCCTTCTACCAGAATCGGCGTACAGGAGATATCGATAGGCACTATGACCGAATCTTTACGACAACCGCTCCAGTCATCTCGTGTCTGACTCAGGCCATATTTCAGCGTTGGCTCCAGAAGCGCTTTTTTCAGGGGGACCTGCGTACCATCCTCATCAATAAGTACGTGGTCATAAAGAAGCTTGCCAACCAGCTCCTCCTCGGTGCGACCTGATATGCGACAGGCGGCAGGGTTGGCAAAGACAATAACGCCATTGATATCAACTTCATAAATGCCCTCACGCATGGTTTCCAGAAGACGCTGGTTGGTCGCTTCCAGTTCACGGTTTCGGGCAGCCAATGCCTGTTCCAGCCGATAAATTTTCAGCTGGTTCTCAACCCGGGCGATGACTTCCTCAGCCTGAAACGGCTTGGCAATATAATCAACAGCACCACTTTCCAGACCACGCACCTTGTCGTGGGTATCATCCAGTGCCGAGAGGAAGATAACGGCAATATCAGAGGTTGCCTGGTCGGCCTTCAGACGCTTGCAGACTTCATAACCATCAATCCCCGGCATCATGATATCCAGCAGCAACAGTGCCGGCTTCGCCTTATTGGCAATCCGCAGGGCATTCTCACCATCTTTGGCGATCAGCAACTTATAACCCCGACCACTCAAGGTCTGTAACAGAACCTGCAGGTTGGTCGGGTTATCATCAACGAGTAGGATTTTTTCATCCTGCTCCATGCTTTTTATCTCTTCTGACATGGTATGAGAGGCCTGATTTCATAAAAATACGTACCCGCATAAGTCCCCCCAGCGGGCATACAGTATAGGTCGCTAAACTTCAGCTGCCGGTTCTGAGCACTCCTCAGAGCCAGCCAATACTCTTAATTGCTCGATCAATTGCTCCAGCCCTTCAAAATCCAGACTGTCGCAACACTCGCGAATCGAGTCCGCCCAATGGCGGGAGGCCTTTTCCTCTACCCCGGAACAATTCATCAACTCATCTGCAATGCTGGAGATCTCGCTGATATCACCAACATCAACGACATCAGTCAGGCGATCAGCTAACAGTGTCGCCTGCTTTGCACTGAGCACCGTCACATCAGGCTGACTGCCCAACACCGGCTCGACGGCATTCTGCTCAATCCAGCACAGGTTCAAATGCCGACGAATCACCTTGAACAGCTCTTTGCTGCGGAATGGCTTGCCAATAAAGTCAGCAAAGCCCCAGCGCTTCATATCATCAAACAGGGACGGGTAAACACCGGCCGAGATCGCAATCACCGGAACATCTTTATTATCATCATGTCGCTTCAACATCCGCGTCGCCCGAAAGCCACTCATATCAGGCATTCGCAAATCCATGAACACCAGATCGACACGTTCACGGGCGCAAATCTCAACCGCCTTACGACCACTGTCCACAGAGATGGCCTTAAAGCCAGCACCCACAAGGAGTTGCACGAGGATATGACGGTTGGTTTCACTGTCATCAACAACCACAACCCGCACGTCCTGGCCATCTTCCAGGCACCCCGTACCGGTGAGTCTCTGCAGGTTGCCTGTGTCGTCTGATGACTCGATGACATCCAAAGGAATGCAGAACTGAAAATGACTGCCTTTACCCGGCTGGCTGGTTACCGAGATTTCACCGTCCATTGCTGCCGCTATCCGCTGACTGATCGCCAGCCCAAGCCCCGTCCCCCCCTCTCGACGACCACCGTCGCCTTGACGGAAAGGTGCAAAAATATACTCGATCTGATCCTGAGGGATTCCCATACCGGTATCGGTGACATCAAAACAGAGCCAGTTTTTATCCGCACTGACTTCAAGCCTTACCCAGCCTTCATCCGTGTACTTGATGGCATTGCCCAGAAGATTGATCAGAACCTGTCGCAGCTTGGTTTCATCACCTTTCACCATCACCGGAACATCCGGATGAATCACCAGTTGCATAGGCAAGCCACGAATCTCAGCCCGCTGGTAGAGAATCTGTTCAACCGAATCCACCAGCACCGGTATGTTGACGGGCTTGTTATTCAGCTCCAGATTGCCGGATTCCGCTTTGGTAAGATCGAGAATATCGTTAATGAGTGTCAGCAAGTGCTGACCACAGGTTTGAATACCCTGAAGCTGGCTATGCTGCTCCGGCGCCAGTCCTCTCCGGGCCAGCAACAGCTGAGCGTAACCAAGAACACCATTCAAAGGTGTACGCAATTCATGGCTCATATTGGAAAGGAACTGGGTTTTGGCTTCGTTTGCAGCCTCAGCCTCATCCCGGGCCTCAGCAAGAGCAACAGCCGCAATCCTCTCCCGGGTTCGATCACGCAGCATACCTTCAATGGCAGTGACCCGACCCTGATCATCAAACGCTGGTGACTCCAGCACTTCAAGTACACAAATCGAACCGTCTGCTCTGCGTACTTCAACCTCATAGCTGGGATGAATCTTGCCGGAGGCTACCGAGAAAAAGACATTGCGGATCATATTCCGGTCAGCCTCGGTGTGGATATAGTTCGCGCTATTGCGCTTAAACTCCTTTACCGAGTAACCCAGAATACGTTTTACCGAGTCCGTGACGTACACATAATCACCATCCAGACTCTGGGTATAGAAAATATACTCCTGCTGAAGGGACTCGATCATTCGCCCGAAGCGGGCCTCACTGTTTTTCAGCGCACGCTCTGCCGCTCTGCGATCACTGATATCCCGCATAAAGATCGAGATCAGTACACCATCCGGCGTTTCTATCGGGCTCAGGGTCAGTTCGACCGGAACTTTGCTGCCATCACGGCGGCTCACATCCAGCTCCAGACCATTGCGGATATGAAACCCCTTACGTCTATCGGGGTTCATATGCAAAAACGGAAAGTCTTTTCTTTCGGTATCAGGGAACAGCTTGGCCAGTGGCTTGCCTATCAGGGCGTAACGCTGGTTATCCACCAACATTTCTGCACGGGCATTAACCATAGTGATACAGCCACTTGTGTCGGTGATGACCATGGCATCAGGCGCAGATTCCAATAGCCCACGAAAACGAGCAGCATCACTGACGCGTCGGGTAATATTCCGCCCCATACCTTCAGCCCCGATAATCCGACCTTCAAAGTCGAAGATCGGCACCTTGACCACTTCCATGTAGCTGATGCGCCCATTACCGTCATGAAGCTCAACTTCATAAACCCCGGATGTAGCGCCATTCAGCACATCACCGGTGACTCGCTTGGCTTGAATATTATCCGGGGAGTCGGTGTAGTAGGTCGTGTAGTGAGAGCAAAAGTCCTCAACACTAATGCCTATACAGCTTTGAACGGAGGGGCTGGCATGGGTCACAATGCCATCAGCATTATGAGTGAAGTAAAAATAGTCAGGTGAAAGCGCTTGAACGATATGCTCAAACGATGCTGTTCGCATCTTCCATTCAAGTTCTTCCCGCTCTTTTAAGCGGCGGGTCATATCAGAGAATCGATCCGCCAGGTGGCTAATTTCATCATTGCCACGCAAATCGATTCGGGTATTCAGCTCACCCGCGGCAACTTTTTCCATGGCCCGGTCAAGCAGACGAAGCGGTCGCACTATACGCCCACCGGAGAACCAGGCCCCTATAAAGATCAACACCCAGGTAATAAACAGAGTGACCGCTTCAAACAGGATTTCCTGACCTACATAGTTGTAAACGGTTTCCTTGGAAATATTACCGACTAAAGTCCAACCCGTTTCCCCCAGCTTGGCGCGATAGAGCACCTTCTCTCGCCCGGCGACATGAGCGGTCACGATAGACGTATCCCTCATATCCATATAAGCCATGGCGTCTTTCAGTTCCTGGGCCATCCAGTCTGAATACAAGGCTTCATTGGAGTAGTACGGCGAATCCGTAAAAAAGATAGGCTGATTTTCTTTATTGAGCAGTACCAGCTGTGGCTGAATGCCGGAAGGAGCTTCCCAGGTGCGAGCCAGATCGTTGAGAGGGATAAAGGCTAAAGCAGCCCCATCGGTTTTACCCAGATCGTAACGAACTGCATAGATATAGCCCGTTCTTTGCTCATATTCGATAGTAGACGAATAAAGAGTGATCTGATGCGACCAACCACTCTCCTGCCCACTTTCCATAAACTGGTTGAGCCATGCCTCAAGCGCCCCTTGCCTGGACATAGTCAGCTGTTGCCAGCCTTCCTGGATACGGTCCTGAAAATGGACTTCCAGAGGCGCATCTGGCTTTCTGACCGCGACACCAAAGCCGACCGATAAGTTATCGAACGCTGACTGAACATCAGCGGTCATCAGATTATGCTCTTGCTGCAATGTCGACATAACCTGTAGCTGGAAAGCCACTCCGCGTGCCAGACGCTTATTGTCACTGAGCAGTCTGCCCAGCTGTTCGGCATTAATGGAGACCGTATTCATCAGGTGACTTTCCAGATAACGGGTCTCATTCCGAATATCGCGCATCAGCGAGGTGATGAAGATCAGGTTGTAAATCAACGTGACGGGGATAACCGCGAAGAGAACGATTTTTTGCCTTATCGATAGGGTCACAGTAATACTCAGGCGCCGTCTTTTTGTGGAGCGAAACGCAATAGGGGGTAATTCATATAAGTAGAGGCTGTTTTAAATTATCGAACCTGCCCGCCGGCACATATAGGTACTATCCACACAAAAGACTCAATGACCGGCTTTTGGTATGCTTTTATGTTCATACCCTCAATAGCCCTGCTGCGGAATACGGATGGAAGTTCTTGTTATTGGTGGCTCCGGCCAGATAGGCCGCGAACTGTGTCACCTGCTGGAAGAAGCAGGTATCAGCTTCATGGCACCTGATCGTGAAGAGTTTGATCTGGAGAATCATAAGAACGTCAGCCGACAGATTAAAAAGTGGCACCCGGATATTGTTATCAACACCGCCGGCTACCGTGATGCCGGCCATGCCACTAACGAACCTTCCCGCTGCTTCAGCATCAATCGGGACGCTGTCTCCAATCTGGCCCGCGCCTGTGCCCTGCAGAACTCAGCCCTGATTCAGATCTCCTCCTGGCGGGTGTTCGACGGGAAAAAGAAAGAAGCCTATTCCGAAAAAGACACCCCGAATCCTGAGAGTGTCCTTGGTAATGCCTTCTGGCAGGGTGAGCAGCAGATTCACCAGCACTGCCCAAAACATATTATTCTGCGTCTGTCGTGGATTATCAGTGAGAAGGGGCATAACCGGGTGACCCGACTGCTGAAGAGTTTTGAGGAAGAGAAACTGGCCGGCACCTGCCCAAACCATAAAGGCTGTCCGACCACAGCAATTGATGTGGCCCGTGTGCTGTTAGGAATCACTCAACAGATCAGTTGCGGGATTGATGTCTGGGGCACGTATCACTACAACGCATCAGAAACGATTGATGAGTACTCACTGGCAGAGATTGTGCTGGCAGAAGCCTCACAGTACCGGGATATCCAGATCGAAACCCTTCCCGTGGATGAAAAAGAAGATCAGCTGGTGATTAACGCCAGTCTGGATGGAACCAAGCTCAAGCATACCTTCGGTATTAAACCACGTCCGTGGCGCAGTGCTCTGGCACAGCTGGTCCGAAATTATTATCAGAAGGACGAGCAAGAAGAAGCGGTATAAAGCGGATAACAGAAAAGGCCATCACTTCAACAGTGATGGCCTTTTGCCTGCCGAGGCAATGATTAGATCTTCAACAAGTGATTAGAACTTGTAGTTCAGACCAACCATGTAAACCATTGGGTCCAGCTCGACATCAACCTTGTACTTGGTTGCACCATCAGGGCTTTTGAAAGTCGCTTCGGTATCAATATCAATCCACCATACCGCAGCATTGACACCCAGGTTATCAGTCAGAGCATAATCAAAGCCTGCCTGCAGAGCCAGACCCCAGGAATCATCCAGATTCAGGCTCTTGAAGCTGCCTTTATGGTTGCTCTTGAAATCTTCACTAAAGAAAGTGGTGTAGTTAATACCAGCGCCAACATAAGGCTGGAATGCATCACCGGATGCCATTGGGTAATACTGCAGAGTCAGCGTTGGTGGCAGGTGTTTTACATCAGCCAGCTTGCCCAGAGAGGCCAGGCCACCCTTGGTTTTGATGGTATGGCTGAAAGGCGTAGCGGCCAGCAGCTCAACACCCCAGTTACTATCAAGCATATAAGTGAAGGACAGACCCAGCTGGGTGTTGCTGTCTACATCAACAGTTGTTGGGTTTGCAGGGTTAACAACCGCACCATTCGCCTTCAGGTTTCCGCTATCAACATCCGGAGCAACAGTGGCGGCACCGGTACGGATTATCAGATCGCCAGCATCATAAGCAGCAACAGTGCCGGAGAAAGTGAGAGCGGCAGATACAGCTACAGCAAGGCCGGAGAGCTTGATAATATTTTTCATAATTATGCGTCTTCTGTGTGTTTGATTATTTGTGTTGTGTGTTGGTTTTATTTATTAATTTTGAAAGTGCATGGCTTTGAAAGTGCCCGGATCAGGAATCCTTCTGATCCCGCTTGCGGTGGCTGTCTTTATAAACAAACCAGCCGAAGCCTCCCATAAAGGCCACGACCAAACCCACAGTTGCAACGCCGGCGATTACCAGTGCTTCAAATGGCATGATCCACTCCCAGACTATGATGGAGAGTATCGCTGGCTATCGACTGCTATTGCCTGATCAGCCTACAGCATGACACTCTCAGTTTGTAATTCTTGTGTGATGAGTCTTTATTTCGTGTTGTGCTCACCTCTTGTAATAACCTTAACCCCTGTACGGTTACTACCTATTGATTCATGTCAAAAGTTTTCCCGATTAATAAGAATTTCGGGCATCGTTTAAGGTTTTGATTAATCAAAAACAAAAAATTAAACAATAAAAAAGACCTCTAAAAAGAGGCCTTTCATTTAACTTTCAATAAGTTAGAAAGAATAACTGACGCCCAGCGTGTAAATCATCGGATCAAGCTCCGCATCCAGCTTGAAGCGGGTTCCAGGAAATGCTCCAGCCCCCGTAAAGGTGGCCTGTGTATCTACATCCGCCCAGGAGATAGAGGCATTCAGCCCGACATTGTCAGCCAACGCATAGTCAAAACCGGCCTGCAACGCGAGCCCCAGTGAGTCATCCAGGTCAAGATCGGTAAACGATGTCTTATTCGTACCCTTGAAGCTCTCATCATAGAAGCGGGTGTAGTTCAGCCCCAGCCCCACATACGGTTGAAAAGCCGAGGCTTTTTCCATGGGGTAGTACTGCACCATCAGGGTAGGCGTCATATGTTTTACATCAGCCAGTTTACCAAGGCTGGACAGCCCACCTTTGGTGGTAATCGTATGATTGAAGGGCGTTGAGGCCAACAGACTCAGGCCCAGGTTATCAGACAGCATGTAGGTTAAAGACAACCCCAGCTGACTATTATTGTCGACATCCACAGTCGTAGGTGCACCGCCAACATTAACGTCAGCGCCACCCGCTTTCAGATTGCCGCTGTCGACATCCGGCGTAAACTGCATACCACCGGCCCGCAGAATCATATCTCCCTGCTGATAGGCCAAAGTGGTTGTCGCCATCATCAAACCGGCAGCAGAAAGAGCAATAGCAGAGATATTTTTTACAAGAGCTTTCAATTTATCATTCCTTTATTCAGGCAAAAGTATTCCCTCAAGCTAATAAGCCTGGAAAGAAACAATGGGTACCGCGCACTGTAAAACTCTACGTACAGTCTGAGACCATTATCATGAGGGCAGTTTGGTTGTTCGGGTTTTGGCTATCCAAGAGTTTTTGTCGTTGTTATTTATCTCCACTCGCTGATGCACTTTCCATCATTACGCCATCAGAACAAAAACAGATCACTTATTACCAATAAATGACTTCATGCTCATTCGTACAAGAAAATATTGACGATAAGCCAATAGCATCTCAGGATTAGCGCACCAGAGGTTAGTGGGAACAACAAAGATGATATCCCTCGGACTGGCACAATGGTCAACGCCGCAATGGCGCGGTCAATTGTTTTCCAATGACGATGAGGGGCGCAGAACCTTACATCAGTACAGTTCTGTCTTTCATTGTGTTGAAGGTAATACAACATTTTACGCTTTGCCCAAGCCGGAGACCGTCAGCAAATGGGCGGAAGAGGCTGGCAAAGGTTTTGAATTCTGCTTCAAGCTGCCCCGGGATGTGACTCATACCGGCACACTGGACCCGCATCACGAAGAACTAAAAATTTTCTTTGAACGTCTGGCTCCGCTGGAACCCTACTTTGGCCCTTTTATGCTGCAACTGCCGGCTAATATGGGTGCGGATAGCCTGTATGAACTGGAAACCTTTCTGGACTGCCTGCCTCATCAATACAGTTATTCCCTTGAAGTTCGCCACCCGGTGTTCTTTGAGAAAGGCGAAGCCGAGCGGCAGCTGAACCGGATGTTGGCGGCACGCGAGATCAACCGCACCTGTATGGATACACGGGCACTGTTTTCTGTTCCGCCAAGCAACGAAGCCATTATTGATGCCCAGAAGAAAAAGCCTCATCTGCCGGTTCATGCGGTCGCAACTGCAGACCGGCCAATGATTCGCTTTATTGGCTGCATGGAAGTGGAGACCAATACCGAATACTGGCAACCCTGGCTGGAGAAAATCAGCCAATGGCTTCAGGAAGGTCGCAGACCGATTGTGTTTATCCACACGCCCGACAATCTGGAAGCACCACTGCAGGCCAAAGCCTTTTATGAACAGCTGCAGCAACACTGTTCATTACCGGACTTGCCCCCTTTCCCTGGAGAGAACAATCTGCAGGAGGATTTATTTTAGAACTTAATGCTCCTGAAAACGTCGGCGCATCAGTTCAACAGTTTCATCGGGAACCCCATGAATATTCGGGTAGTTTCCGTCTGCCTTAATAATCCGACAGGGAAAGCCTAATTTTTTGTAGGCTTTCATCTCCCACAGCCGAATAAAGGTGTTGGCAACCACAACATCATTACCCGCCTCAAGATGCTCCTTGGTCCGGCGCAGGCAATCCTCATGGGCTTCAGCAATACGACTGCGGTCATATTCATAACCGTTTACCGCTTCAAAAAACTGGTCGGCCTCACAGAGAATATGATCAGGAAATCGGCTTTTGGCCAGAGTTGTCTTCCCGGAACCCGGCACACCACGAATTAAAACAAGTTCAGGCAATGTCTTTCCCTATATGATTTTCCGACAGGTATAAACTCTGCTTCGGACAATCGTTAGAATACTCTTTCCCGAATTGCCCCAGAATACCTGATATTCAATGCCTGCACTGCCTGATCACCTTCCCGTCTGCGCTATTCTCCCTGAACTGCGTGAAACGCTTACTCAAAACCATCGTGCTCTTTTGCAGGCACCTCCCGGAGCGGGCAAAACCACTCTGGCTCCCCTTGACCTGTTGAAGGCCGACTGGCTGGGTAATCAAAAAATCCTGCTGCTTGAACCCCGTCGTCTGGCTGCCCGCTCCGTAGCACGCCGCATGGCCGAGCTGCTGGGAGAAAAGGTCGGTGAAACCATCGGCTGGCGTATGCAGCTGGATACACGGGTTGGCAAGAACACTCGTATCGAGGTTGTTACAGAAGGGGTGTTAACCCGGATTCTGCAATCTGATCCGGCGCTGGAAGGTATCGGCTTAATTATCTTTGATGAATTCCACGAGCGCAGCCTGCAGGCTGATCTCGGCCTCGCGCTGGCTCTGCAAAGCCAGGACGGTTACCGGGAAGACGACAACCCACTCAAGATTCTGGTGATGTCGGCCACGCTGGCCACGGAAGAGATGAGTGCGTTTCTGAGTTGTCCGGTGATTCAGAGTGAAGGCCGTAGTTATCCGGTCAGTTGCTACTACCGTGAACGACAGATTCCCAAGGATGACCGCCGTGAACTGATCAACCAGTGCGCAGCGACAGTTCGTACGGCACTGAACAACCATGACGGCAGTGTGCTGGTATTCCTGCCCGGTGCCGGTGAAATACGACAGGTTGCAGAAAGTCTGGAAGACTCCCTGCCTGCCAATGTCAGCCTGCATCAACTCTATGGCGATCTGGATAAACAGGCTCAGGATCGTGCCATCCAACCCCCACCAGAAGGCCAGAGAAAGATCGTACTGGCCACCAGCATCGCCGAATCCAGCTTAACCATTGAAGGCGTGCATATTGTTGTGGATGCCGGATTGATGCGGGTACCGCAGTTTGATCCGCGCTCCGGTATGTCCCGGCTGGACACTGTGCGAGTCTCCCGGGCCAGTGCCGAACAGCGTGCCGGTCGGGCTGGCCGTCTGGCTCCCGGACACTGTTATCGCCTGTGGACCGAATCCGAGCAACAACAGCTGGTTGCTCATACCGCTCCTGAGATTTCAGCTGCCGATCTCGCCCCTCTCGCACTTGAGCTACTGGCCTGGGGTGTGAGCGATACTGCCGAACTGGACTGGCTGACATTGCCACCAGCACCGGCCATGTCACAGGCGACGGGCCTGCTTGAGAAGCTTGGGGCAGTTCAAAAGGATGACGATCATATCCGGATTACCCGCCATGGGCAGGCTATGGCCGGGCTTGGTCTCCACCCCCGCCTGGCCCATATGGTGCTGATTGCCAAAGAACATCAGCTTGAATGGCTGGCCAGCCTACTGTGTGTGTTGCTGAGTGAACGTGATCCGTTGGCTGGCAACCGGGATGCGGGTGTGGATATCAATCTGCGGCTGTCGGTACTTGAAGGTCAAAGCATTCCCGGGCTGTTTGTTTCCAAAGGACAACTCGGCCGTTATAAGCAGCTGACCAGCCAGTGGCGACAACGTCTTGGCTCACCCAAGAGAACCGATTACAACAATGAGGATATTGCTCTGCTGCTGGCCAGCGCCTATCCCGACCGCATAGCCCTGCGTCGTTCACAGGATGGTCGCTACCTGCTCAGTAGCGGTCAGGGCGTAACCTTCCGCAATGCCGAGCCACTGTCTACTGAAGAGTTTCTGGTAATTCCCTCCGTGGGTGGACATAGCAACCAGCGGGAAGCCAGTGTTTATCTGGCTTGCCCGATCACACTGGAGACCATTGAAGAGCTGTTTGCCGATCAGATCGACACTCTGGACGATATTCGCTGGGATAAAAAAGCCAAAGCCGTTGTCGCCAATAGGGTTGAACGCTTTGGAGCGGTTACGCTCGAAAGCCGTCCGATTCGAGACTTGAGCTCTGAAATCCTCACCCAAGGCCTGATTGAAGGCATTCGGGATGCGGGACTCTCCGTTCTGCCTTGGGATAAGGAGAGCGAACAATTCCGTCAGCGGGTGATGTGCCTGCAAACTGTGGATAACAGCTGGCCGGATTTCAGTGATCCGGCTCTTCTGAACACTATGGAAGAGTGGCTGGCGCCGTTTATCGATGGCCTATCCCGCCTTGAGCACCTTAAGAAGGTCAATCTGAGCCAATGTCTGCAGTCCATGATGGACTGGTCCCGAATGAAGGAGCTGGATAGAGAAGCTCCGGAGAAGCTGGAAGTACCCAGCGGCTCCCATATCCGTATTGACTACAGCAACCCGGAAGAACCCAAACTCGCGGTTAAACTGCAGGAGCTGTTTGGCCTGCTGGAAACGCCAAAGCTGGCTTATGGAAAGATCCCTCTGACCATTGAACTGCTCTCCCCTGCTCAGCGGCCGGTTCAGAAGACCCGAGACCTGCACAGTTTCTGGAATAACACCTATCAGGATGTGAAAAAGGACCTTAAGGGCCGCTACCCCAAGCACTACTGGCCTGAAGATCCTTTTACCGCCACTGCGACTCGTTTTGTACGCCCACGGGACTGATCCTCTCAAGAGGAGGGATATGACGGGAAACTGTCATATCCCCTTCAAACATCATTAACTCCCCAAACCAACCGGGCAATTTCAGCCTACGGGCGTTGCTAAGCTTCCATTGACTTATTTCAACTGCCAGACAGGGAGAGATCAGGCAATGTTCAGTCCGCATTTAAAGTCATGGAAAGCTCTTATCGCCGCAGCCAGCCTGGGTTTTCTGGCCACCAGCGCAACTGCTGATATCAAGATTGGCGATTCTAAATCCACCCGCTTTGGTAAAGGCGAGTCTGTGACCACCAATTGGTCCACCCTGCACAGTAACCCCCTCGACAACACCTATCAGGAAACTGTCAGAGTGATGTCTGTCTGCGTAAATGGTCGCAGCTTTGTTGTGTCCATGGGTATGGCCGGTATCTGGGACACGTCTAATAATGCCGGTGCAGGCGCTGGCGGCGGTACTGGTATTGTGCAGGTTTTCGATACCGATGCCAGTGGCAATATGGTACCGGTCACCTGTAAATAACACGGTTTATTCTTATATTGGAAACCGGCTCAGTGCCGGTTTTTTTATTCCCATGATGTGTTGAAAAGCACAGCATCTCGACTACCTTTCTCTGTCCGCTTAATACCCGATACAGGTGTACCATGATACTTATTCGTGACTTGGTACAGAGATGCTTGCTACCAAAAACATTGTCGTTTGCTCGTCCACAGTCTGATGCCAGAACATCACGCGGGGTTCGTTTATCTGTTCTGAGTGCATTGGGTTTCTATCTTGTTTCTGGAATATTAAGCGCGGCTTTTGCCTCCCCGGTCCAACCTATCTACCTCGTCGTCTATACCGGACATATCGCCAATACTCAGGAAGGCAGCAACGTCGTTCTCGGTGCTGAGCGAATCCCGGCAAAAAGCCTGATGATCGGTGAAGGTGAAGATCCAGAATTACGTCTCTACTCCTATATTCAAACCAGTCCTGACTGTGCAACAACCGGAGCCTGCTCTCCTGTTTCCATACAAACTTCAACCCACTTCAGTGATATTACCGGTGAAGGAGCTGGCCGGGAGTTTTCCGTCCATACCGCCCATATTCATCTTGGCAACAACCTGCCTGAGGGATTCAAACCTATCGGTTTCCTGAATAAAGGAATAGATGAAGAAGAGAAACTGGAAAGTGGTGTTTCCGTATTTATGCGGGATGGAACTCTTTTTCCTCTGCTGGAAGTCACTGTTCCACAAAAACCAGAAAAACCATCCACAGATAAAAAAGAGGCTCATCACACGCTTGTCGCTGGCCGATTTGAACCACCTTCCCATTATCCGGTTATCACACTGGGGACTTTTCCACCAAAAGGTACGCTTGTTGTGGATAGTGGCGACTACCGCCATGGACTGGCGTTGTTCAGTCAGTCCAGCCGTACCTTTAAAACGGAAAAGAACGAAAACCCCACAGAATCCCCCGTGCTTTACTATTCCGGTAAAAAGACTCAAGGCAAAGAGCCTGATGTCAAAGCTATCTCATTGCTTCCACACACTGTTGATACAAAACCCTCCTCTTCTGAGCCTGAAACTTCATCCGATATGACTGATATCCCGGATATGCATGTTGATATCACAGGCTCTACGGCGCCCGTGCACAAACTGCTTAATACCCCAGTGATTCAACCAAAATCACCGATGGTAAAAGGGGTGCCGGTCGAGGTTGAGTATTATGCGCCGCCGGATCAAATCCCCTCAAATCCGTTTCTTGGGCTGTACTCCCAAAACAGACAGGCAGGCAATGACTATAAAGGGTTTGCCAAACTCACCAAGGGAACAGAGCACTCTGGACCACATACGGTATCGATAACCCCAAACCTGAAATCGGATGACGAACAGTGGGTGCATTTTTATATCGGTGAGAATGCGTCAGGTTATATGTCCTCCAACTATCAGCTGACAGATATAAAGAGTGCCTCTTTCCATGTAGCCGACAAGCCTTTGCCTGAGCCTATGGAAACAGAGCCAACGACCGCAACGCTCACAGTCGCCCCTTATGGCCATATGACCAGAACAGCACGCCTCAGCGATAAAAATCAGCAGATTCTTGAAATGCAGAGGAAAATGGAAACGGTTGAAAAAGAGGCAAAACTCAAGCAGGTAGACAGTGATGAAACCGTAGCTCAGGTTATGCAAAACCTAACCGAGCAAAACGAAGAGGTTCTCAAATTACAAACTCAGATCAAGGAACTCTCTCTGGAGAACCAGAGAATGAAAAAGAATACTTCCGGTGCGTCTGCACCCCAGCCTCAAACCATGCATAAGGACAAAAAACTGACCTGTAAGCTCTGGACAACCAAGGGCGGGCAGTGTGATCAAAGCAATACCTGGAGCTCCAAAGCCTACATCAGCCATCTGGACAGAAAACATGCTTCACAGACTATCATAACCAGTGAAGACATCTGTCCAGGCTGTAATGGAAAAGTTCAGGATATCCTTTACGGCAGCAACGATATGAGTGCTTTCAAAGCCCATATCCATGCCTGTCAGGGCTTTAACCCTATGAAGCCGCAATAACCTTTTGCACACGTCGGATCACAATCCAGACCAATGCAGAGACGGTGATGACTGTACCAATACCCATCCACAGGGCTTCCTGCTGACTGCCACCGCTTTCAAGCAGTGTCAGGAAGTCTCTGGACTGACTGCCGATCCAGAGCGACAACAAGGTGCGAGGCAGCATACCGGCAGCACCGGCCAACAGATACACAACAAACGGCACTTTAAGTGCCGACATCAGCAGATTCATCAAACAAAACGGCAAAGCGGGTGACAACCGAGCCAGTATCAACATCGCGGCCGGTCGCTCGGCAATATCCTTGGCGACCTTTTGTGCCACAGGATAGGTTTTCAGACTGTGGATAAAGTGCCCACCATCCAGCAACCGACCGATACCGTAGCCCAGAGCTGACGCAAAAATATAAGCCACTATCAGGAACAGTACGCCCTGAAAGCCAAAAAAGAATCCGGTGACAATCGCAACAAAGGTTGTTGGTGTGAGCCCGGCAGCCATGGTCAATCCAGAAAGCAACACAATGGTCGACCCGGCGTCTGCCACCCACAGGCTGACACTTTCATGATTTAACAATAACCAGCCGGCCAGTACCGAACTGAAGATGAGAGGCATACCCGAAAACAGGATCATGCCGCTGGCCAGGCGCCAGTTCTCCTGCAAAAGCGATCGCATAGAGGAAGGTTTTACCGGGGAGTTGTTCACGTTCATCCCGGGATTATGCCATTCTGAGGGGGAGGTCGGTAAACAGAACAGGACACACAATGCCCAGGCCAACCTACAGCATGGAACTTGTCAGCAAAGAGCAGCTCGCTCCGGCAACCATCGGTCTTACCTTTCAGGTCACCAATCCCCCGGCATTTGAAGCCGGACAGTTTGTCTCTATTCACTTTACCTTCGAGGGAGAAGAGCTCAAACGCAGCTACAGTATTGCCAGCTCCCCTGAACAGCTTACAGAAGACGGAACGCTTGAAATAGCTGTAGGTCTGGTAGCTGACGGCAAAGCCAGCCAGTTCTTTGAACAGGCTGAAGTCGGGCAAACTGTCGAGATGTCCGGTCCCTTTGGAGTCCTTACTCTTCCTGAACAACTCCCCTCACGCCTGATTTTGGTGGGCACAGGAACCGGTGTGGCACCCTATCGCGCCATGCAGCCTCAACTTGAAGCTTTGGCTCAACAGGGGCAGAACATTCATATCCTGATGGGAGCAAGAACCCGTAACGACCTATTCTATCAGGCCGACTTTCAGCAAATGGCAGACCTCCAAACGGTGACCTATGAAGCCTGCCTCAGTCGTGAAGACAGCGTTGATAAGCAGGCCGGTGAGTATGCCGGTTATGTTCAGAAACGCTTATCAGAATTGCCACTCACACCCGGAAATGATCTGATATTTCTGTGCGGCAATCCCAATATGATTGATGACTGTGTTACCCAGCTTACGGAAGCGGGCTTTGGGCCACGTCAGGTGAAACGGGAGAAATACACTTTCTCCCGTTAATACATTCATAAGCCTGCCATCCCATTTCTGCGTTTCCTTTCAATCTGTGTTAACAATAAAGGCATCGCAGAAGGAGACTCTCCCATGCCCCGTTACCGAAACAAGACTGTTGTGATCACAGGCGCCTGTGGTGGTATTGGCCGGGCGCTGGCCCTGCGGTTTGGTGAAGCAGGTGCCCGTATCGCTCTGATTGATATCCGGGAAGAACAGTTGGCGGCATTCTCAGAACATCTGCAAAGCCGCAATATTCAGGCACAGGGTTACCTGTGTGATATCAGCGATGCTGAGCAGGTGGAAAAGACATTTCCCCAAATCATCAGTGATCTGTCATCTATTGATGTGTTGATCAATAATGCCGGTGTCGTTCACCACTCCAGTTTTGAAGACACCCGCCCAGAAGTCTTCCGACGTTTAATGGACATAAATTACTTCGGTGCCCTGCACTGCACCCGCGCCGCGCTCTCAGAACTGCTAGCAAACCAGGGGCAGATTATTACCATGAGCAGCATGTCCGGCTTTGCGCCACTCTGGTATCGAAGTGCTTATGCAGCCAGCAAGCATGCCCTGCATGGTTTGTTTGACTGCCTACGAATAGAGATGCGGGATAAAGGCTTGAGTGTGATGTTGGTTTGCCCGGGTTTTACCGCCACGGATATATACAGAAATGCTCTACAGGCCGACGGCTCGGTTTCAACGAATCTGGAAATGCGCGGTAAAGCCACCACACCTGCCGATGTTGCCGAAGAAATTTATAACGCTGCCAAGGCTCGCCGCCGGCTACTGGTGATGTCCAATGTCGATTGGCGAGCCCGCATTATTGCCCGCCTGTTGCCAGGGTTCTTTGAACGGCATCTGGCACACAGAATCAGCGGTGTTCGGATCAACTGATTGATCATGTCCAATAAACCACTGCGGCACAAAAGATGGCCAACTGACCCAACCGCCAGTAAAAGTTATTCCGGCTGAGCGCCAGAGGGTGCTTGTTTTCCCAGATCAGCCACAGCATAAAGAAGCTCAAGCCGAGGCCAAACCCACCCAGCACATCCACAAACCAGTGTTCCCCTTTATAAACACGGCTCTCACCCACCAACAAGCCAATAAAGAGCCCAAGACTCCACAACCAGGGCTTATAACGGTCCGACAGATAGCGTCCGATATACCAAAGTGGCCAGAGTGTCAGAAAGATCATGCAGGCAGTATGTCCGCTGGGATATGAGAAAGATGTGGACAAGGCCGGTTCAGGACGGGGAAGCGCATAAAGAAGCTTCATTCCTTCAAACGTTCCTTTCAGCGCCAGAGCAATGACCAGATAAACAAAGAAATTCATAACCGCGGCCCGGTTGCGGGCATGCAACGCATCCAATCCCAGCCAGAACAAGGCAAAGAGAAACATACCAAAGGTCGGAAAGAACTCTCCTGTTGCTGTCACCGCTGAGAATAATTTATCCAGCAATGGTGTGTGCAAAGAGTAGGTATGGTCGAACATATAAGTGTTCAGCTCCATACCCGCCGGCAGCATAGCCAGCACTGAGATGCCGATGGTGTAGATCAGTGCCGTAAGAAAGCCTGTGCGATACAACTTGTCTGCGGAAATCTTAATCAACAAATAACGGCAGAGATAAGCGGCATAGACGGCAATAAACAACAGAACAGTGGTTGCTACCAGCCACTCCACTGGCAAGTGGTCTTTCCAATGCAGTGAAGCCCCGACAAAGTAACCCGGCAATAAATACACCGGTGCCCAGACCAGAGAAGAGAGAACATTCACAATAAAGAAGTAACGGGCCGGCATACCCATCATCCCGGCCACAAGGGGAATCACCGGCCGGATAGGGCCAATAAAGCGTCCCAGAGCAATACTGACACCACCATGCCTATCAAAAAAGGTTTCACCCTGGTTCAGCCATTCCGGATGCGAACGAAACGGCCACCAGCCCCGAATACGATCGTGGAACTTGTAGCCGAGCAGAAAACTAATCCCATCCCCCAGCAACGCACCGATAAAGCCTGCCAGCAGCATGCTCCACACATCCAGCACACCACTACCGGCCAGTGTGGCTGCAGAAAACAACATCACAACACCGGGCAGGATAATCCCCACCAGCGCCAGTGATTCTGCAAAAGCAATCAGCCCGATAATAAAGGCCAGCCACTGTTGATGCGCCGCTAGCCAATCTGCCAGTCCACTCAGTTCTGCCACGCCATTCCCCACCAATAGCTGAGCTGTTATTCTCCGGAAAGAATAAGAAAAAACAAATGCCATTCCGACCGTGGCCAGGAATCACACGATGTCGCTTCTTTCAAACTCCAGCTCTGAATCCAATAACGATACGTCTACCGATACCTCCCGTATCAGCATCAGCGCGCTATACACCGGCCACGTCTGGTACCGCAACGGACTGTCACTGCCCGCCCTTTATTCTCGCCTTGGTCAGGCCGGCTACTGGGCACTCCGACCAGTGAACAGTTTTATTCGTCTGCTGACCGGCGCTGATATCGAAACCTTCCTGCTGGAGCGGCATAAAGTTATAGACCATCAAACCGCACAATTAATAGCCCAACATCCGGATCTTCAAATTGTTGAGATTGCCTGTGGTCTTTCGCCCCGCGGAGCCCGCCTGATGTCACGATACAACAATGAGGGATGCAGCCTGAGTTATATTGAAGCGGATCTGCCGGATATGGCGGCCAGAAAACAACGCATGCTGCAAAACCTCGGACTGCTTAGCAGTGAGCATCAAGTCAGGAGCTGCAATATTCTCGAAGAATCCGGTGAAGAAAGCATCGAGCAGATACTGTCCGGCCTGGATCATGATCGTCCGGTACTGATTATTACCGAAGGTTTGGTGAACTACTTTGATCTGCCGATGATCGAAGCCGTCTGGGGCCGAATGGCTAAAGCTTTAAAAGCCTTCCCGGCCGGGTTTTATATTACCGAGGTTTATCCAGATCTTAAGGAACACCCTTTCTACCCCTGGATGCAAAGAGCTCGCAAAATGGTGGCAGCCCTGACCCGCGGAGACTATCCGCTGCATTACGCCAATGAAGAGGTTATGAAGAAAGGATTTGAAGGTTGTGGCTTCCAACAGGTGCAGGTGATAGATCCATCAGAGCTTTATGACACACTTGGGCTGCGCCGTCTGGAGATCGACAGCGCTGTCCGGGTGGTAGTAAACCAAGCCTGATTTACAAGGCAACCGCCTGCTTTTCAATCAGCTGCTGTTCTACCAACGTATCCTCCAGTGCCAGCTCCGGCATTGGGGACTGTGGAATAAAGTAACTGTCGTCCAACAGATAATTGCGGAACACCTCGGCCTTGCTCAGATCCATATGGATAAACTGGCAGCGAACCTCATTGCCATTTTGTTCAAGAGTATGAATTGGCAAAGCCAGATTGATCGCTTCAATATGCAACTGCAGCTTACGGGCTGGCAGCGGCTCATTATCCTTTCGACTCAGCGTGACCCGCGCACCAAAATAATTAATATCTTCAATCCGGCACTGCAGACCATCACCACTTTCCGTCTTGATAATGCACGCACTGCTGCGAATCGGCACCAGGCGCGGACTAATCCGAGGCTGCAAGGCCAGCGCTTCAGCACGCTTGTAAATGGTGAAGTCCTTGCCGGTCTTCAGGCTGTCGCCACGGGCAAAGCCCAGAAATAGCGCACAGGTGCCTTCGCGGCGGGCAAAGATACTCATATGGTCGGCATCCCGAATCAGCGCAAAGGTGGCCTGTTTGCAGCTCAGTGAGAAATGCGCATTCTCATGGGGCATGGTGAAGTGATCGAGTTCACCGGTCGCGACCAGTGTCGGGCAGGCTGGAAACTGTTCAAAACCATCAAAGTCCAGCAAACGACGCGTGTTCTGTAAAAAGCGTTCACGCTCACTGTCTGCCAGACGAAGAACCTGACGCAACAGCAGTTTACGGTGCACGCCTCCCATACCGGTGCGGTCAATGTGATAACCATTGATCATGGTGGAAACCGCACCGTGAGCAAACTGTTCAAGGGAGCCTTCACTACAAAGATGGAACGACTCTTCCAGCATCAAGCGCAATGCAGGTCGGCCTTTGGCTGTCGTACCGCTCAACAGTAATCGGCCAATACGCTCCGGATAGTGAATGGCAAACATACTGGCCACCAGCGAACCGTACGACACACCAATCATATGGGCCTGTTCAACATCGCAGGCATCAAGGAATTGAGGAATCAGATCAGCCAGACCTTTGATATCCAGCTCAGGGGCCAGCTGCAGATTATTTCCCTGGGATGGCAGATCAAGCAGGATTACCGGGAAGTGTTCCAGCATCGTCGTCACTTCATAACGAAAGCTGCGGAAGTTCTGGAAGGCACCCGAAAGGAAGATCATCGGGGTCGCATGGAGGTTTTCCGGCCGGGAGTAGGCCTGGTACTCAATAGTCCACTGACCAACCTGAAGAGCACGGGGAGTGTCGTCAAGTTTTCGGGCCGAGAAGTCCAGATCGTATTCCATGGTTTTCGCCCTGATACAGACCACTTTAAGCCGGTGCCCATCAAGCGGAGCATGGTTTCTGCTCCTCCAGTGTCAGCCTCTGCAGACATCCGGAAATCACCCGCGTGGTTCTTGTTGTCATTTCAGAGCCGGCACCACACGACTCTGGTAGTTTTTATCGATGGTATACATTTCATCAAAATATGTATACCTGACAGACCTGACTGCGCATACCACAAAAAATAAACACAAAGGCACAAAGCTATTTTTTTGTGGCGCTCTTGCAAAAAGCTGCGAAAAACAGCCGCAGGCAAATCTGGATAGTAAGGAATTCTTACACAATGGGATGCTTGTACATTGGCCTAAATATGAGAAAGGGCGGCAACTCGGTAAATCCGTTTTCGGGGAATTAACGAAAAAAACGAGTCAAAGGAAGCAAACGCTGCTGAACAACGTCTGCTTCATAAAGGCGATTAACGCTGCTGATAGACACCAGACAAACGCTGGAAAGCAGCATCGTACTCAGCGGATAACCGAGCCACCAACTCAGCCGCCGTCTGAACCTCGGTTACCCGACCAATACCCTGCCCGCAGCCCCAAATATCCTTCCAGGCCTTGCTGTCAGTATTACCGCCTGAGCCAAAGTTCATCTTGGACGGATCACTTTCCGGCAGGTTATTCGGATCAAGCCCAGCCTTTTCAATAGACGGCTTGAGGTAATTACCATGCACACCGGTAAACAGGTTGCTGTAGACAATCTCTTCCGCGCCGCAATCCACCAGACACTGCTTGTAGTCATCCTCTGCCCGCGCTTCTTTGGTCGCAATAAAGGCAGAACCTACATAACCAAGATCAGCCCCCATAGCCTGTGCGGCCAGAATGGCATCGCCGGTTGCGATAGAACCGGACAACAGCAAAGGTCCATCAAACCAGCTGCGGATTTCCTGAATCAAAGCCAGTGGTGATTGGGTACCAGCATGGCCACCCGCCCCGGCAGCGACAGCAATCAAACCATCGGCCCCTTTCTCAATCGCCTTGCGGGCGAAGGTGTTGTTGATAATGTCGTGCAGAACAATCCCGCCATAGGAATGAATCGCTTCGTTCACCTCAACCCGTGCGCCCAGGGAGGTAATCACAATGGGCACCTCATACTTCACACACAGCGCCAGATCTTCCTCCAGACGATTATTAGAGCGATGCACGATCTGGTTGACCGCAAAAGGCGCAGCCGGTTTATCCGGATTGGCCTGG
Source organism: Parendozoicomonas haliclonae (assembly GCF_900174585.1). Taxonomy (GTDB): domain Bacteria; phylum Pseudomonadota; class Gammaproteobacteria; order Pseudomonadales; family Endozoicomonadaceae; genus Sansalvadorimonas; species Sansalvadorimonas haliclonae. The sequence continues at coordinate 689,422 of NZ_FWPT01000002.1, forward strand.
TTATAGGCATCCAGCTCTTCGGTAATCTGGATCAGCCACTTTTCAAACTCCCCTTCCCCGCGAGCATTCAACGAAGGAAAGGAACCTACAACACCGGCTTTACACTGGGCAATCACCAGCTCAGGGCCAGAAATAATAAATAAAGGAGAAGCGACGGCAGGGACCGACAAACGATTCTTTAAAATCTCGGGAAGAGCCATGGGACATCCTTTAATAGTGGATTGTTATTCTCGCCCACCATTATGGGTGCACCCACAGCGTTTGAACATGATCAGTTGTTACAGCCGATTGATGATTCCTGACAGCATTTACGGGAGCCGATCATTGGAAAACTGATACCAACCCATCGCCACACGATAAATCAGCCAGATCTGATTCAGAAACAGCACCAGCCAGCCAATCAGAATAAAGGTAAGAATAAAGCCAATCACCCCGACCAGCAGATTGATCCAGAAGGTTCGGACAATCCAATCATAATGAGCCAGCAGCAGATAATCGCTTTCCCGGCCTCTGTTGACCCAGGCCACAATCGCCGCGATAAAGACCGGAAAGGCAGTAAACACGCTCACCGCCATCAACGCGTAGGCAATATGAATGGGTGTTCGTTCCGGCGAAACTGAAAAGTCTTGTGACATTGCCTCTCCCGACTGTCTGCTCTCTTCGTTATCATTCAGAATAATTTCAAGGCCGCCCTGAGCCAAGCCCGGGCATGTAACCGATTCCGCACAAAGGCCAATAATTATGACACCGGATCGTTACCAGAAACTGTGTACCACCCTGAATCGTCGCCAGCCGGACCTGACCCTGCTGGCAGATGAAGTTCACAAACCCCATAATCTCGCAGCTATTGTCCGCACCTGTGATGCAGTCGGTATTCAGACCGTTCACCTCTGCAATCCGAATATCCGCGAACGCTCCCTGCGCGGTCGCTCCATGGGCAGCAGCCGCTGGGTGGATGTGGAAAAACACGCCAACACCGTCGAGGCCGCAAAAACACTCAAGGCCAAAGGTTTTAAAATCTACGCCGCCCACTTTACCGATCAGGCCAAACACTATCACGAACTGGATTACACCATTCCCTGCGCCTTGCTGGTCGGTTCGGAAAAGCGCGGTGTCAGCCCGGAAGCTGCCGAGATTGCTGACGAGCATGTTATTATCCCGATGCAGGGGATGGTTCAGTCATTCAACGTGTCGGTGGCAGCGGCCATTATCCTGATGGAAGCCCAGCGTCAACGTCAGGCGGCTGGCTTATACGATCAGTGCCGCATTCCGGAAGAACTGCGCCCGGACATTATGTTCCGCTGGGGCTATCCGGAACTGGCAAGATACTGTGACGACCGCAACCTGGACTATCCCGACCTAAATGATGAGGGACAACTGGTTGATCCCGAAATCTGGTATAGCAAGGTCAGAGCCAGGGCGTAAAGCGCCCGCACGACCGGATGCTAGAGAAAAGAAGTACATAAGTTGAGGGGGAAGATGTGAGCAAGGTTCTTGATGAGCTGTTGTCTCTGCTCCAGCTGGAAAAAATAGAAGAAACTATTTTCCGCGGGCAGAGTCAGGACCTGGGCTTCGGCAATGTGTTTGGCGGCCAGGTTATTGGTCAGTCGCTGTCTGCGGCCAAACAAACCGTGGAAGAGGATCGTGGCCTGCACTCCTTCCACTGCTACTTCCTGCGCCCAGGCGACGCCAACAAACCGATTGTCTACGAAGTGGATCAATCCCGTGACGGCCGCAGCTTCACCACCCGCCGGGTGGTTGCTATCCAGAACGGTAAACCGATCTTCAATATCGCGCTGTCTTTCCAACAGCAGGAAGAAGGTTTCGAGCACCAGTATCCCGAAATGCCGGACGTCACCCCACCAGAAGAAGTGGACTCCGAACTCGACCGTATTCGCGCCATTGCCAGCGTGATTCCGGATAACCTGCGCGACAAGCTCACCTGCGACAAGCCGATTGATATCCGCCCGGTGAACATGCCGGATATCCTCAAGCCGGAAGCCATGGAACCGGTGCGTTACGTGTGGATGAAGGCCAATGGCAGCCTGCCGGATGATATTCGTGTGCACAAATATCTGCTGGCTTACGCCTCAGACTTTAACTTTGTCACCACCTCCCTGAATCCGCATGGCATTAATTTCTGGCATCCCAGCCTGAAAGTCGCCAGTATCGACCATGCCATGTGGTTCCATAAAGATTTCCGGATGGATGAGTGGGTGCTGTACAGCATCGACAGTCCGGTTGCCCGTGGCGGGCGAGGCTTTGTACGCGGCCAGTTCTTTAACCAGAAAGGAGAACTGATCGCCTCCGCAGCCCAGGAAGGCCTGATTCGCAGAAAATCCTGAGATACGCCACAGATTTTATGGGCCCGGTTTATACCGGGCCTTTTTCACACACTGATTTGAAATTTTGAGGACTGCCCGATTGCTTCGCCGCATCAAAACCCTCTTTAGCCTGACACTGGCTCTTTCGCTCTTCTCCAGCATGGCTCAGGCTGTGGTGGTTCTGCAGTATCATCATATTGATGACACCACGCCCAAATCCACCAGCACCTCACCGGCTCTGTTCAAGGAACATTTGAACTGGATTAAAGAGAATAATTACCGGGTCGCGCCGCTGACAGAAATTACCGACCTGCTGCGCACCGGTCAGCCTCTGCCGGATAAAACCATCGTTATCACCTTTGATGACGCCTTTACCTCGATCTACGAGCAGGCCTTTCCTGCCCTCAAAGAACACAACTACCCGTTCACCATTTTTATAAACACTGGCTCCGTGGATGAGCGCCATCGTCGCGCTCTCAGCTGGAAGCAGCTGCGTGAGATGGGTGAAGCGGGTGCAACCCTGGCCAACCACACCATTGACCATGGCCATTTGGTTGAACGTCTTCCAGATGAGAAGAAACAAGAGTGGCTGGATCGTATTGCCACCGAACTGCGCACGGCCGAAAAGCGCATCAAGGAAGAGACCGGTCAGAACCATAAGCTGCTGGCCTGGCCATTTGGTGAAACGACGCCAGAGCTGGAACAGCTGGTGCTCAACAAAGGCTATATTGCCCTTGGTCAGCAATCCGGTGCGGTGGGTCTGGATTCCAACAAAGCCAAACTGCCACGCTACCCGATGGGTGCCGGCTATGGCAGCATGAAAAACTTCCCGCTCAAGGCCAAGAGTCTGGCCCTGCCGGTGACCAGCATCACGCCAGAGTCCAGCCTCGCGCCAACCGATGGCAATCTGGCTCCGCTACAGATCACTCTGAAGCCGGGTCAGTGGAACGCTGGTCAGATCGCCTGTTATGCGCTGGGCTCCACACTGGATATCAACTGGCTGGACAAGCAGAAGACTATCTTTGAAATCGCCATGCCATCTCCACTTCCTTTGGGCCGTTCACGCATCAACTGCACAGCTCCGGGGCCAGAAGGTCGCTGGTTCTGGTTCTCCAAAGATTGGGTTCGCCTGACTCAGGACGGCCAGGCTCTGGACTAAACCTTCTCAAGATCAGCCACCTTTTTAGCCTTTCGCTCCATAGACCTTGGTCGTTGCGACCGAGGTCTAATGGTTCTGTTGCTCACCCTCCGTATAAACTGCGGCTGTTCGTAAAAATCAGATCGCAATCACGGAGGATTGGATATGTCAGGACCAGTGAAGGTAAACACAGGCGCACCTACAGCCCCCTTTGACTCTCTGAGTGAGCCAAAGCAGACCCGAAAGGACAAGCTTAAGGCCAGGATGAAAGGCAAGGCTGTTGAAGTTAAGCAAGATATCAACCAAGGCATCAGCAATGCCTGCGATGCGTTCACCAGCCCGTTTGTAAAAGCCGGCAAGTGGATTGTGTCCAAGCTGGAAAAGCCTTTTCACATCATCAATGCTGGCCGTAAAGGCTTCGTCTATGGCACGGTCATTGGCCAGTTCGGCGGTGCTGCCGGCGGCGCGATCATCGGTGGCGTCATTGGCTCTGCCTTTGGCGGCCCAATCGGTGGCCTGACCGGTGCCGGCATCGGTGCAGGTACAGGCTTCCTGGGTGGTATGGTTGGCGGTGCGGGCGTTGGTGTTGGCGCTATGGCCGGCTACAAGTCCCATGTCTTCAGTGCTACGAAGAAGCGTGAGCTGAAGAACGAGGTCAACCTGCTGAAAGGACAGTTGGAATCTGCCCAACTGGCTCTGGAAAACGCCCAGAGAACCCGCCAGATCGAAGCGGAATAAGCTTTCCTGGCTCAAAACGAAAGCCGATCCGTCAGGGTCGGCTTTTTTTTGTCGTACTTCCCTGTCGAATCCACACTATCTGACAAGTTTTCCTGTATTCCTGCGGGGTTATTTTCTTGCCGCCCCAAGAGAAGCTAGCGTTACGGAAGAAGATTCTGAGCGGTGCAAGACCATGGATGACAATACCGTAAGAAAACTGGCTCTGGTGATTACTGCCAACTGTCTGCGTGATACGCCTGTCGAAAATGTGGCTGCCAACCGGCCGCTCAACGAAGCCGAGCTGCAGACCCTGCGTAAATCCATGTCTGACCGTCTGTATACCTTTCTGCTCTACCTGCTGAATAAACCAGCTTCCGAGTACTCCGCGCTGATGGATGAGCTCTCCAAGCATTACCCGGCCGACTGGCCCATGCCGGAGCTGGATCAGGCGCTGACCAAGGGCGTAGGCAACACCCCGCCACCGACCAATGGCGTAACCCTTTAACCCCTGATGCCCGGCTCCACAACCGGGCACGTGCTGCTATATTTTGCCAGCCTATCCGTGAACAGGGTCCCCCGTGATGTCTGCCGAACAAGCCAATCTCTTTCACGAAGCGCCGATTAACCCGGACCGGGAGTTTCAGGAGAAACTGATCGGTAACTCTGGTTTTACCCTTGAGCGCATTGTCTCCCATGGTCACAGAACGCCGGACGGCGAGTGGTATACCAGCGATGATGAAGAGTGGGTGACTGTGCTTGCGGGCAGCGCCACTCTCCAGCTGGAAAACCGCAAAGAGCCTTATGAATTAAAAGCGGGTGATTACCTCACCATTCCAGCCAACACCCGCCACCGGGTGGAGTGGACCGACGAAACCTGCGATACCGTCTGGCTTGCTCTGCATGTGCGAGGGCAATCCTGAAAGGAATGATCTCACGCCGTTTAATAAACCTATTCAGAGTGGCCGGAGTTGCCACTCTGCTGATGACAGGGATGTTGTCTATGTCCTATGCCGCTGCCCAAACCATTCCCGAACCTTTCCAAAAGCTTGCACACGCCTTGAATATGCCAGCGGCTCAAGACTGGCAGACCTACCGCAGGGCGTTTATTCAACAATGGGGACGAGAGCAGGGTGTGGAGCGGTGGCAGATGCCCGCAGTCAATCTTCAGGGTGATCAACGCCACCGTGTTTATGAAGCCCTTGAAGAACTGGGCGTTATATCGGACTGGCAGCCATCAGCCACAACCTATGATTACGCCATCTGGCCCGGAGCCATTGTGCCAACGATGAAAACCCGGCTTGAGTGGCTGACCAAACTCTGGAAACAAGGTATTCGGTTTAAAACGCTGGTCGTTCTTACCGGGCAAAGACCACTCACAGATAACATTGATAATTTTTATACCGTGATGGTTTCCCTACTTGGCGCGGAGCACGCCAGCGAGTTGTTCGCAGATCCGAACAACCATCCCCACAATGAAACCGAAGCGGCAAGACTGCTACTGCATTACACCCCCCTCCCAGACACAATGAAAAATGTAACTGTCGTGTTTGCCGACACTCCCAGAAAGTGGACCGGTGACGTTTGGGATAGACCTCACACAGGCGACACGGTTGAACAATGGCTGTTGTTTAACCCAGAACCCGGCAGCGTACTACTGGTCACCAGTCAGCCTTCCGCACACTATCAGGAAGCTGTTTTCCAACAGCATCTTCCTGCAGGTTTTCCTCTTGACACCAGCACACCGGCACTCAACTCCAATGCATCTCTGGCCATTATTCTTGATGGGATTGCGACCTGGCTGCGCAGCTCTCCTACACCACCAACCCTTGCGAAATAGCGTTATCCGCTGACCTCATCTATCTTCACTCAGAGTTCGTTAATGAGGCGGTTCGCTTTATACGCCCATGGACATATTTCGACTGCATACCAGCCCAGACGGTGATTCCATAATTGAGTCTGTCACCGTTCCCATGCAGGCAGAAGATGAAGAAGGCCATCTATCCGCGTCCTTCCCCGCGACAGATGTCGTGTTGTGTGAAGTGGACAGCAGCTTCAGTCAGGACTGGCACAATGCACCCTGCCGGAGAATGGTTATTGTGATCAGCGGAGCGCTGGAGATCGAATTAAAGGATGGCAGCCTAACCGAGGTTTTACCCGGTCAGATTCTTCTGACCGAAGACCTTGATGGCAGTGGTCATAAGACCCGTGTGTCCAGTACGGAGTCGCTTCAGGTTGCGATTATCCCACTGGCCTGATTAAGCGATGGTCGAAGTCGCATTATCCGACAACTGGACATAGTGATTTGTACCTACTTTGATATACATCAGCATTTCAACGTCCCGCCTGTGTAAAGCTAAAACTGACCATTGACACTGTCACCGGGGAGGAAAGACATGACAATAGCCAAGCATGATTTGGAAAAGGAGTTTCCCAACCTCAAGGCACGTTTAAAGGAACTGGATATCCAGGATCCTGCCTTCCATGAATCTTATGAGCGTTATCAGGTCGTTGATAAAGAAATCATCCACTACGAAACAGAAGAAGGCTGCTCCGACACCTATCTGGAAGATCTGAAGAAAGAACGTCTGCAGTTAAAAGACAAACTCTACTTTATGCTGACTCACCCCTGAAAGCTCGGGGACTAATGGCCATGGTCGAATAAGACCACAAGCAGCCAGAATAAAATAAGCCGGCATTTGAGCAGAGCTCACGCAACCGGCTTATTTTAAACGCCCTTCACGGGACATCAGCCAGATCATCAATGCCTCGCCAATTTCAGCCAGCTCTTTGCGGCTCAGCTGCAGGTTTTCCATAAATTCGGCGGGATGCTCCAGCGCGGTAAAGTGTTTCTGAAATAACCATTCATCCGGATGACTGCCTTCAACCTTCTCGACAGTATCCATCACCATCGCCAACATATCATCCGGACGCTCCTCCAGAGTCACAACAACACCAAAGCGTGCTTTGCGATCAAAGTCGCTGGCGGAATCATCGTCCTTTTTGGGCTTTTTCCCTGGCATAGGCGGGCATCCTTGCTTGCCTTGTTTCAGAAGCGGCTAGATCACTCTCCCCAGCGGGGCATCAGAGATTGTTCAATCCCCAGTTGGTTCAGAATTCTGGCAACGACAAAATCCACCAGATCACTGATCTCCCGGGGCTGATGATAGAAACCCGGACTGGCTGGCAGAATGGTCACGCCCATACGGCTCAGCTTAAGCATGTTCTCCAGATGAATCTCGGAAAAAGGGGATTCCCTGGGAACCACGATCAACTGCCTGCGCTCCTTTATAGCTACATCGGCTGCTCGCTCAATGAGATTATTGCTGGCACCTGTCGCGATCGCAGACACAACCCCCATACTGGCTGGGCAGATCACCATACTACTGGGCGCGCCGCTGCCTGAGGCGACCGGCGACATCCACTGTTCAGGCCCGAAAACCCGAATTTGTCCGGGTTTGGCGCGGTAGTGATCCGTCAGAAAGCTTTCCATCAGCTGAGGCTTGCCCGGCAACGGCATATCCGTTTCGGTGGCCGAAACCAGCTGAGCCGCCTTGCTGATCATGAAAAAGACATCACGATCCGCAGCGATCAGGCACTCCAGCAGCCGCCAGGCATACTGGGCTCCGGAAGCCCCAGTCATGGCCAGAGTGACAGCCTGCCTGCGTCCGGCATTGTTATCATTATTCATACTGCTCACTTCTTACTTCCCGCAGAGCAATCCTTCAGGGCATCCGCCAGCTTCCGGTGAATGCCGCCAAATCCGCCGTTACTCATAATCACAATATGCTCGCCCGGCTGGCGGGTACGCACAAGATAGGCCACAAGCTGATCAATATCAGACTCAGAGTGTGCTGGCACAGGGCTTTCCGCCATCTCATCCACCAGTGACCAGCCCAAACCCTCCGGTTCAAACCAGACAACAGATGAAGCCTCAGCCGTAGAAGCTGCCAGCTGCCCCTTATGAATCCCCATCTTCATGGTATTAGAGCGGGGCTCAATCACAGCCCGTATTTGAACATCATCACCCACCCGGGCACGGAGACCGGCAAGAGTGGTGGCAATAGCTGTTGGGTGATGGGCAAAGTCATCATAAACCCGAATAGCTTCATCGGTTTCAATAACCAGCTCCATCCGGCGCTTAACGCCCTGGAACTGGCCCAAAGCTTCACAGGCTACTTGTGGTGTAACGCCCACATGGCGGGCAGCCAAAATCGCAGCAAGCGCATTATCCATATTATGCTGACCGGTCAGCTCCCAGCTCACTAACCCCTGCAAGGAGCCATCCTGAGCCAGAATATTGAAAGCACTGCAATCAGCAGAAATGGGGACGGAGCTGAAATCGCCCCCTTCACCAAAGCGAATTACGTCACTCCAGCACCCTTTATCCAGAACCTCATCAAGGTTCTTATCCCGTTTGGGCGCAATCACCTGACCAGAGCCCGGAATAATGCGCACCATATGGTGGAATTGCCGCTGAATATCCGCCAGCGAATCGAAGATATCCGCATGATCAAATTCAAGATTATTAAGAATCGCAGTCCGGGGATGGTAGTGAACAAACTTGGAGCGCTTATCAAAAAAGGCTGTATCGTACTCATCCGCCTCAATAACAAAGAAAGGCGTTTCACCCAAACGCGCCGAGATTCCAAAATTACCGGGAATACCACCAATCAAAAAGCCTGGAGCCATGCCCGCATATTCCAGAATCCAGGCCAACATGCTCGAAGTGGTGGTTTTACCATGAGTTCCAGCGGCAGCAAGTACCCACTTACCCGGCAAAATATATTCTGATAAAAAGCCCGGCCCCGAGGTATAACGCAGACCTTTCTCGAGCATATATTCCACGGCCGGATTCCCTCGGCTCATGGCATTGCCAACTACAACAATATCAGGAGCCGGATCGAGTTGTTCCGGATCATACCCCTGATGAAGAGCAATTCCCTGCTCCTCAAGCTGTGTGCTCATGGGCGGATACACATTCAGATCAGAACCTGTTACCCGATAGCCAGCTTCACGCGCCAGCAGGGCAAGGCTTCCCATAAATGTTCCGCAAATCCCCAGAATGTGTACGTGCAATTGTTTATCCATGCAAATAGCTTCAATGGTTCCTGAACCATTATCAAAAGGCCGGAAGGCGTTCTTTAAGTAAACACCTGACCAGAAAGACGCTATCACAGAAAAGCGCCTGCAAAACATCCCCACACTCATCTTTTTAGCAGATCACGAATAGTCACCACAGGATTGAGTGCACTCGAAGGCGTGATTCGGAGTGAGAATGAATCATGAAAAGGACGACATATATAGAGAATAGAAAGATGAAGTGGCGGATTAAACCTACACCAACCAAAAGATAGTTGGCATAATCCCCGGATAAAAGGGATTTCCGAATTTCACCTGACACAGGCAGTATGTGGTGCGTGATCGGTGGCGGTAGCCTGCCTGATCAATCAACAGGGCTTTTTACACCTCGCCCACCGCGATTTAACACATGCGTATAAATCATGGTGGTGTTAACATTCTGATGCCCCAACAACTCCTGAACCGTGCGGATGTCATAACCACTTTCCAGCATATGCGTGGCAAAGCTATGGCGAAATGTATGACAGCTGGCGTGTTTAGTGATCCCTGACTTGCTGATTGCCTTTTTGACACTCCGCTGAACCGTTCGACAATGCAGATGATGTCGGCCGATATGCCCAGTTCGTGGGTCACGACTTAACTGGTTACTGGCAAAGATAAATTGCCAGGCTAGCTCTGTGCCTGCACTCGGATATTTTCGTGCCAAGGCACCGGGAAGGTGTACATGGGCAACGCCATTTTTTAAAGCTTCCTGATGCAATCGTGATGAGTTTTCTATCTGATCCTTAAGGCAGACAATAGACTTTTGCGGAAGAACCGTCATTCTGTCTTTACCACCCTTTCCCTCACGGACTGTGATTTCGTTTCGCTGAAAATCAATATCCTTCACTCGTAAACGTAGAGCCTCAAGCAGCCGAAGCCCAGATCCATACATTAATAGTGCAACCAACCATGAAGGCCCTTGAAGATTTGATAGTACGAGCTCCGCTTCATGCCGAGAAAAAACAACAGGGAGCTTTTTAGGGCGAGCAGAATTACACCAATCCGTAATTTTAATATCTTCCCAATTGAAAACATTCCGATAAAGAAAGACCAAAGCACTTAAAGCCTGTTGCTGTGTACTAACAGATGCATGTCTTTGCATCACTAAATAAGTCAGGTATTCACCAATTTCCTGACCAGACATTGATGCAGGATGTTTCATATTGTGAAAATAAATATACCCCTTAATCCATGACCAATAAGCCTTTTCAGTAGAGTAAGCATAATTAGCCAACCGAATCGCTTCCTGAAACTGCTGTTGAAGACGCATGGCAAATTCTTGTTTGTAGGTTGAGGTACAGAAAAAGTAGTTCGCCTAAGCCAATATGCAACCCTTTGATCTACCCAAGAAACAGCAAAGATAGGTGAAGTTATCCACAACCATCATTACTTAAGCGACAGATATACGAAATTAGCAAAAGCGACATGTCGTATAAGTAAATCGGCGTTCCAAAAATCGTTCCGAACCCTTTAACAAATAAAGGCTAGAAGCGTACCGCATTAACCAAATACAGTATATTATGCGACCTACAGTCGTGTATGCTGCTGTTACCCGAGGTTAAGCAGTAAAGGATTTTGGGCAGTTCGGAGAAAGACAGATGTGCCCTATTCCTGAAAATCAAATGATTATCTCACTCCGAAAAACACCAAGTATTAAACATCGCAATATACGTCCCGCAACGCTCAAACAAACGGTTAAACACTGTGCAAAAAGCACGGTCTCTGCCGTGCCACCCTCCGGGTAACAAGAGCTTCAAATGGGACGCCTCCGGCGCCCCATAAGCGGGCGTTATGCGTAGTTGTGCCATTTGAATCGTGCCCATCAAAAAGATTGTCGCCACGCCAACAACTAGTTCAGTGAAAGCTGGCGTAAACGTTTATCGTAAACAAGTTCTTTTTCATCGGGTAAATCGTGCCTGACAAGGGTCGTGCCACGCCAGCATCAACATTGTCGCTCATTAGTTTCGCGTTTTTTGGCAAGGTTCATCAATCACCCGCACGTTCTGGCAACTTCACTGCTGTCAATTAAGTGCACAATGCTGGCATAATCAACAGGGTGCCATCTGGCGTACACTATCGTGCGCAGCGGTAGCTTTGGTGCCACGCCAGTATCAAGTTCGGCCGCCTCACGGCCACGCATAACAAGCACATCAAGCGGGACGCCTTCGGCGCCCCGTATGTGGGCGTTACCCGAGGTTAAGCATTAAAGGAATTGGTGAGTTGGGAGAAAGACAGACGTGCCTTATTCCCGGGAATTAATTGATTAACGCACTCCGAAAAACACCAAATATTAAACATCGCAATATACGTCTCGCTACGCTCAAACAAGCAGTCAAACATTGTGCAAAAAGCACGGTCTCTGCCGTGCCAATCCCCGGGTAACAAGAGCTTCAAATGGGACGCCTCCGGCGCCCCATAAGCGGGCGTTGTGCGTCATATCGCCATTTGAATTGTGCCTGTCTTCAATATCGGGGAATTAACAGTTCGGTGCTCGCTGGCATAAATATTGTGCCAAACAAGTTCTTCTCCATCAGTTAAATCGTGCCAGACAATGTTCGTGCACTGCCAGCGCCAACAATATCGGTGCCGCTTTTATCCAGTGCTTGGCAACATCTGTGTTCATCAAAAACGTTTTAGCATTTTCGGTACTGCGTGGTTCGTGCCCGTAGCGGGCAAAATCAACATCGGGGCTTCTGGCCAATTCTGCCCTACCCAATAACAAACATTGTGCCTAGGCCAGTTATCACGCTCAGTGGTAACTTCACTGTGCGCACAACAAGCACATCAAGCGGGACGCCTTCGGCGCCCCGTATGTGGGCGTTAATTGGCAAATGATAAAGACTCAACGCACTACAATCAGAGCTATTGATATCAGAGATGAACCAGATCTTTTTGATATCTATAAACGTCCTGAAGTATTCGAGAACTTCGGTATCGGCGTATATTCGAGAGGTCAGCATCTAGCCAGTATTGAAAAAGCAGTCAATCGTTGGCAAGAACTAGGGAAAGGTGACTTGGTTGCAGTCTATAAGAGCAAGGTAATTGCTCGACTCATACTCTTCCCATTTGAGCATGAAGATTTTGAAATTGGTTATGTCTTAAACCCTGAATATTGGGGAATGGGATTAGGTACAGAAATAGCTGAAGCACTCACAAATCACGCTTTTAAACTTGGTGCATGTAAAGTAAAAGCATCAGCTAGAGAAACAAATAAGATATCTACGCGCATAATCATTAAGCTCGGTTACACAGAAGTTGAGAGAAAACTCGGAGAAGATGGTATTTCCCGAGTATATTTTCAAAAGCTTAAGGGTGCTAGCGGAGAATGCCAATTAACAAAAAATTCCAGGTGACGCCTTCGGCGCACCTGAATTTGGCGTTATGCGTAGTTGTGCCATATGAATCGTGCCCATCAAAACGATTATCGTCACGCCAAAAATAAGTTCAGTGAAAGCTGGCGTACACGTTCATCGCAAACAAATTCTTTTCAGACGGGTAAATCG
>NZ_FWPT01000004.1 GCF_900174585.1 Parendozoicomonas haliclonae
CCACTGCTGCCTCCCGTAGGAGTCTGGGCCGTGTCTCAGTCCCAGTGTGGCTGATCATCCTCTCAGACCAGCTACGGATCGTCGCCTTGGTGAGCCATTACCTCACCAACAAGCTAATCCGACATAGACTCATCTGATAGCGCAAGGCCCGAAGGTCCCCTGCTTTCCCCCGTAGGGCGTATGCGGTATTAATCCAAATTTCTCTGGGCTATCCCCCACTACCAGGCAGATTTCTATGCATTACTCACCCGTCCGCCGCTCGTCAGCATCTAGCAAGCTAGATCTGTTACCGCTCGACTTGCATGTGTTAGGCCTGCCGCCAGCGTTCAATCTGAGCCATGATCAAACTCTTCAGTTTAAATCGCTTGCATCCCCACAGTCCGAAGACGGTAGAGAAGCGGCTCTATTACGCAAATTACTCTCAATAAATTGATGAGTCACTTGTTTAACAGAACAAAGTATTTTTTGCATTTCTTCATACTCACGAGGAGTGGAGAAGAAAGCTTCATCCTGCCAGACAAGCGCCCACACGAATTGTCTGAATTCTTTGTTAAAGATCACTCTTCATCGCATCTTGTGAAGAGGAAGACTTGAACTTGTTTCCAATCCGAGCTCTTTTTAAAAGAAGTTCGGGGCGCTCAAGCGAGGCCGCCATTTTACTGATGGCCCGATCACTGTCAAGTGGTTTGTTTTCGCTAACTTCTTAATAATCAATCAGTTAACTCTCACTCGACGAACCGAATCGTTTTCATTTCCGTTTCGGTTCCGTTGTCTCGGTGGTGACCGGTGACAACGGAGGCGCATTCTACTCAGAAGATTTTCATTGTCAATCAGCTTTTTGGATGTTTTTCAGCCTGATCAATGCAGATACGGGTCCGGACAGAGCATAGATCAAGAATCCGACCAGCAACACTCGGGGTGGATCGCTGAACACCACTGCAAAAACCAACACCAGGGCAATGATGACTATAAAAGGTACACGACCACGCAAGTCCAGCTGTTTAAAGCTGTGGTAACGGAAGTTACTGATCATCAGGATGCCAGCCATCCCCGTCATAACCGCAGCCATAAATGCCACTACGATACTGTCGCCCGTCACACCAAAATCACTGAATGCCCAAACCATACCCGCTACCAGCGCAGCAGCACTTGGGCTGTTCAGACCGGTGAAGTAACGTTTATCAGCGGTATCCGCCATGGTATTGAAGCGAGCCAGGCGCAGTGCTGCACAGGCGGCATATATAAAAGCAATCATCCAGCCAACCTTACCGAGACCGGACAACCCCCAACTGAAAGCCACCAGCGCCGGAGCTACGCCAAACGAAACCATATCGGAAAGACTGTCGTACTCAGCGCCGAACTTACTTTGTGCATTTATAAGGCGGGCAACGCGACCATCCAGACCATCCAGGATCATGGCTACAAATATAGCGATGGCAGCAGCGTCATAGTTGGGTTGCTCGGCAAGCACACTAACAATGGCATAGAAGCCACAAAACAGGGCTGCTGTAGTAAGCAGGTTCGGGAGCAGATAGACACCTCTCCTTTTTACCTTCTCACCACCCTCTGCCACTTCTTCTACATGCTCATCAACGGGAAGCAAAACATCCACGGTAGAAGACCGCTCTTTGTTCTGATCTTTATCCATTGCTATCAGCCATTCTTATTTGAAATTTTATTAGTTGCCTAACTCTACCACGAGTTCTGCTTTACCGTCGGCTAAATAGAGGCTTGCGAGGAGGGAATATAAAGGGGAAGGCCGGGATGCTTTACACATCCCGGCAGGACTTGCTTAGTTCTTGGACTTATCAACAATCTTATTGGAAGCAATCCAAGGCATCATCTCACGCAGACGGGCACCAACCTGCTCGATCGGATGTGCAGCATTATTACGACGACGCGCAGTCATGGATGGGTAGTTCATCGCACCTTCGGCAATAAACTGCTTGGCGTACTCACCGTTCTGGATGTTCTTCAGGCACTCACGCATGGCCTTGCGGGACTCTTCATTAATAACCCGCTCGCCGGTCACATACTCACCGTACTCCGCATTGTTGGAGATGGAGTAGTTCATGTTGGCGATACCGCCTTCGTACATCAGATCAACGATCAGCTTCAGTTCGTGCAGACACTCAAAGTAAGCCATCTCTGGGGCATAGCCGGCTTCAGTCAGAGTCTCAAAGCCTGCTTTTACCAGTTCAACCGCACCACCGCACAGAACAGCCTGCTCACCGAACAAATCAGTTTCGGTTTCATCTTTAAATGTGGTTTCGATGATACCGGTGCGGCCGCCACCAATACCGGAGGCATAAGACAGAGCAACCTGCTTGGCAGTGCCGGAAACATCCTGGAATACAGCAATCAGATCAGGAATACCGGCACCCTTAACAAACTCGGAGCGCACAGTGTGACCAGGAGCCTTTGGCGCGATCATGATGACATCAAGATCGGCACGCGGCACAACCTGATTGTAGTGAATGGCAAAACCATGAGCGAAAGCCAGAGTGGCACCCTGCTTCAGGTTTGGTTCAATCTCGGCTTTATAGAGCTGACCCTGAAATTCATCAGGCGTCATGATCATTACAACATCAGCATCAGCAACAGCGTCAGCAACGTCTTTCACTTTCAGGCCACAGGCTTCTGCCTTAGCGATGGAGGAAGAACCGGAACGCAGGCCAACGGTGACATCAACTCCGGATTCATTCAGGTTATTAGCGTGAGCATGGCCCTGAGAACCATAACCAATGATGGCAACCTTCTTACCGCGGATGATGGAAAGATCACAATCTTTGTCGTAATAAACCTGCATACCCCTGACTCCCGTGCAGCACTGCTGCTTCTGTTGTTTTGCTTTTACGGGAGCAACAATAGCTACCAGCCATCATTTCTAAAAGTGATTTATTTGCAAAACTTCATTTCATGAAGTGAAACACAATCTAATTACACCCTGACCCTGATTTCTTTTGCACATCAGCTGGCTGTTTCTTTTTAGCCTCCGCATCGGAAAGACGCTCATAGCGTTGTTTGGAAATAAAATCCCATCCGGCGGACATTGTGGAATAAGGCATGCTGTGCCCACGGGATTGCTCACACTCAATCACTTCATGGAATCCTCGCCCTTTCAGATAGGAGAGCAGATTTGCACTGGTATCGGCGAACTCAACAAGCGGAACCTTATCTTCCCCACGGGTACCGTAGGTGATGTAAGCACTGTAATAATTATTTTTCGCTCCCAGTGGCAGAGCCTTATACCAGGGAAGCTGACCACCGGAATAACTGGCAATGGCGGCTATATAGTTAGAGCGCAGCCGACCCATCGCAGCACTTTGCAGTCCACCAGCACTGAACCCCATGCTGTAGATGCGCCGGTTATCAATATCATATTGCTTCTCAGCACAGGCCAGCAGCTGATCTGCCAGCTGGAAATCGTTGTGCTTCCATACCGTAGCCGGATTCATTACATGCCAGGGCAGAGCAACCGGCGCTCCGGCATGGGGAGCGAAGATGATCCCACCCTGGCTGGTGATACGCCGAATAATGCTCGAACCCAGCACCCGGTAGACTTGCTCCCAATTTTCGTTTGACCCATGCCAGTAGAACACTACCGGTCCCTGCTTCGATGCGGCTTCCTTCTTATTTATAAAGACCTGGACCTTACGCTCTTTGAAAAAACCATATTCCATGGAGATTTCACCATCGGAAATGCCGGCACACTCATCGCGGGTACCGGGAAGCATCGGGCCGTTATCAATGGAATTGGTGTTGGCCTGCGCTGCGCTCTCAGGCTGGAGAGCAAAACCGTCCAGATGAATCCGTTGCCATACCTTAATTGCTGAGACGGCTTGCTCTATCGATAACTCTCCAGGCTGGCAGGGTAGAGCTCCACAGCTTTGTTGCAGCTGTCTGGCTAACTCTTCCAGATAGGGCGTTAACCTTTCTGCCTCATAGCCGGAGAGGTTATTCAGTACTAACTTCACCCGTTCTTTGTAATAGCTTTCGGTATCAATACCCTCTTCCGTTTCTGCCCGGGTGTGCCCCGCATAAGCCAGACTGAAACCCAGCCCGACAATACCCAGCCAGTACCAAGGCTCTCGCTTCGACTTTGCCATTTCCCTGCCTCACATAAATCCTTTGCGTGGCTATCGGCAGAGTCTGCCCGGTTCTGTATCATCACAGGCAACAATAAGGATCGAAAGCTATGGACTTCCGCCCGCTCAAGCATTTCCTTGCCCTCTCCGAGACGCTGCACTTTGGCCGTGCCAGTGAGCTATGCCATATGAGCCCGTCTACTTTGAGCCGCAGTATCAAGACACTGGAAGAACAGCTGGGCGTTGAACTCTTTGAGCGTGACAATCGCAGTGTGGTACTGACCAGCGAAGGCAAAACCTTCCTGGCCTATGCACGGGAAGCCCTGAGCCAATGGGAGACGTTGAGTCATAACCTCAAAACTGAGGCTCAGGAATTGAAAGGTGAGTTAAGTGTTTATTGTTCCGTCACCGCCAGTTACAGCTTTCTTTATGACATCCTCTATAACTTCCGTCAGCATCACCCAAAAGTGGAGATCAAGCTGCATACCGGCGCACCCGAGCAGGCGATAGCTCACGTTGTATCCGGCAAGGAAGATATTGCCATCGCTGCACGCCCCAGTACCTTGCCTGCCAATCTGGCCTTTCAGAATATCGCTGTTTCTCCACTGCTGTTTATTGCCCCACTGGATCTCGATCTCCCCAACACTGATGAAGAGTGGTCAACCGTACCGATGATTCTGTCTGAGGAAGGGGTGGCCCGGGAACGGGTTAATCAATGGTTTAGCAGCCGTGAGATCAAGCCGAGAATTTATGCGCAGGTGGCAGGCAATGAGGCCATCGTCAGCATGGTCAGCCTCGGCTTTGGTGTGGGTGTCGTGCCGCGCATAGTTCTGGATAACAGCCCACTGGCAGATAAGGTTCAGATCCTGAATGTGACTCCAACACTCCAACCCTATGATGTGGGTTTGTGTGTATTGGAGAAGAAGCTGAAAAGCCCGCTGATTCGAGCCTTTTGGTCACAGTCCTTCGGTAAAAAAGCGACCTTTTGACAGTCCTTTCACCTCAGAACACTCCTCAAACCGCAAGTATCTGATAGAGCAGCTAAATTGAGATAAAAGACAGGAATAAGGGAAGGTGATTGTATGCCAGAGGTCAGTCGCTCTGCTCCGAGTGGGCTTACTCAGCCTTATTTAAACAGCACACCGGAAAAGAAAGAATCACCGGCAACTCACTTCCCCAACAATCTGAGGCCCGGTAGTAGCAATGCTGTCGTTGCGATACCCAAACCTTATACCCCGGATACTAGCCAGCCATTTTATGAAGAATTAAAAAAGGCGCTGGATAATAACGTCAAGCTGGTAGCCTGCCTCGTCGATGCTTACGGTTGTAATACAACGGAGATTGGGGAGCTTGTTATATTTTGCAGAGACCATAACATCGAAATTCTTAATGTTGAGTTTGATATATATAGTGACCACGGCAAAGAAATTTCCGGTATCATTTCGTCAGAATTCCCCGAGCATACTCGTACTGCTATCAAAAGCACCCAGTCCATTTTTTCTTCCCCGCAAACCCACCATTTCCTGCGTCAGCACGCACCGGATGGCATAATCATCGCAGGTGAGCATTTCAACTCATGTATTCGTGCTACGACAGTAGGGATAAAAGAGGGTGATCCCAATCATGATATGTTTGGCGATGAATATGGTGCTCTGGAATATGGCTTCCCGGTATACACGCATTTTGGTTTGATTCGAGAGACGGGCTCGAAACAATGCCATGAAGAATACAAAAGCTTTACCAATGAAAATTATCACCGGTTTGAGGATGACAGCTGGTTAATGCGGGAATAATCATCCAAGGGAGCGCCTGCTCCCTCAGAATAACTATCGATCAAAGGCTCAACACCTTCTCACCTCGGGCAATACCCGTCACACCACTGCGCACGACTTCCAGCACCGATACTTCACCAACAGCGTCAATAAAGGCATCCAGCTTTTCGCCGGTACCGGTCAGCTGCACGGTATAGACATTACTGGTGACATCGACAATCTGGCCGCGGAAGATATCAGCGGTTCGCTTGATCTCCGCTCGCATAGCACCATGAGCTTTCACTTTAATAAGCATCAGCTCACGCTCAATATGGGAACCTTCTGTCAGATCCACCAGCTTGACCACATCAATCAACTTGTTCAGCTGCTTGGTAATCTGCTCAATGGTTTCCGGACGACCATCCGTAACTATGGTCATACGCGACAAGGTTTCATCTTCGGTTGGAGCAACCGTCAGACTTTCAATGTTGTAGTTACGCTGGGCAAACAGGCCAACAATGCGTGACAGTGCGCCCGGCTCGTTCTCAACCAGTACAGAAATTATACGACGCATCAGGTTCGCTCCGTCTTACTCAGCCACATATCACGCATGGATCCATCCTTGATCTGCATAGGATAAACATGCTCGTTGGGGTCTACCGCCACATCCAGGAAGACCAGACGATCCTTTAGCGAGAACGCTTCTTCCATTGCGGGGAGCAAATCAGAGGCCTTGGTCACACTCAGGCCAACATGCCCGTAGGCTTCCACCAGCTTTTTGAAATCCGGCAGAGAATCCATATAAGAATGCGAATAGCGGCTGTTGTACTGCATGGTCTGCCACTGTCGTACCATACCCAGAGCCTGATTATTCAAATTGATGATCTTCACACCCAGGTCATACTGCTTACACGTGGAAAGCTCCTGAATATTCATCTGAATACTGCCTTCACCGGTTACACAGGCAACTGTGGCATCCGGGTTGTGGAGCTTCACACCCATAGCGGCTGGTAGACCAAAACCCATGGTTCCAAGACCACCAGAGCTTATCCAGCGATTAGGCTTGTCATACAGATAGTGCTGCGCAGCAAACATCTGATGCTGGCCAACATCGGTAGTGATGTAGGCGTCATCATTCTTGGTCGTTTCGTATAAAGCCTGAATAACCTGCTGCGGCTTGATCACACCTTCAGCCTGTTCATACGGGAACAAACCACCACGACCGGTGCGCCACTCTTCAATCTGCTTCCACCAGTTTTCCAGTGCTTCCTTATCCTGAGAGGAAGAAATCTGGGCGACTTCATGGTTCAGTTCTTTCAGAACACTGCTGACCGGACCCACAATCGGAATATCAACCGGGATATTCTTGGCAATACTGGCCGGGTCAATATCGATATGAACGATCTTGGCTGTTGGGCAGAACTTGGAAACACCGTTGGTTACCCGGTCATCAAAGCGCACACCCACAGCAAGAATCAGGTCACTGTGGTGCATGGCCAGATTAGCGGTGTAGCTGCCGTGCATACCCAGCATACCGACAAACTGCTTATCTGAACCCGGGAAGGAACCCAGCCCCATCAGAGTATTGGTTACCGGTGCACCGGTTTGGCGAGCGAGCTGACGCAGTTCTTCAGAGCCATTGCCCATCACCACACCACCACCGGCATAGATCACCGGCCGACGGGCATTAACCAGCAGGTCAGCCGCTTTACGGATCTGACCACCATGACCTTTGGCTGGCGGAGAGTAGGAACGAATCTTGACCTTGTCCGGATACTCGTAAGGGTACTTCTTGGTCAGATCGGTAATATCTTTAGGCAGATCGACAACAACCGGGCCAGGTCGACCGGTCTGGGCAATATAAAATGCCTTCTTGAGCACTTCCGGAATATCTTCGGCCTTCTTCACCAGGAAGCTGTGCTTAACAATTGGGCGGGAGATGCCGACCATGTCGGTCTCCTGGAACATATCTGTCCCGATAAACTGGGAAGGCACCTGGCCGGAGAGTACGACCATCGGGATAGAATCCATATAGGCGGTAGCAATACCGGTAATGGTATTGGTGGCACCCGGGCCGGAGGTGACCAGCGCGACGCCGGCTTTGCCACTGGCACGGGCATAGCCATCAGCCATATGAGTTGCCGCCTGTTCATGGCGGACAAGAACGTGAGTTATTTTGTCCTGGCGAAAAATGGCATCGTAGACGTGCAGAAGTGCGCCGCCGGGATAGCCATAAATGTATTCAACGCCCTCATCTGCGAGCGCTCTTACAACCATGTCCGCTCCGGACAGAAGTTCGACCTGCTTACCCTCAGTCACGGAATCACCATTCTTATTGACTACTGCTTAAGAAACCCTGTGTTCAACACAGGTGTTCTGGGCAAAGTGAGATTTATTATCACTGCCGTCTATCGGTGGTCTGCTACCTCCGGATACCGGCAATTCATTTCTTCTATCTATTTTTATTAGGCTCACTTGTGTAAGCCGTACACTCCGTCGCAGGTTGTGCTTGGGAATGTTCTTCGGGTACTGCGGGTAAACTCTCCCGAAGCTAATAGACCGACAAACCTTTCTGCGTTTGTGGTCCGAAGCAATAAAATAGCTGCTAAAACTGCATTTTATCAGTGCAATCCAGCAGAATGAGGTCATTGTTGACCTTCATTTATGGGGAGTCAATAGCAGCTTTGGAAGCTGAGGCTACAAGCCTGCCAGATAGTGGAGTAAAGTTAGGCAAAACAAACAGAATCCGGGTGCATTATGAAGAAACTATCGTCCCTGCTCCTTGCAGCAGTGCTCTGCTCCGCAGGAGCCTCAATCGCTACAGCCAATGATACGGTTTATCGCTGGATTGATGACAAGGGCACGCCTCATTACAGCAAGCAGCCACCGGTTGGTGTGCAGTACGAAGTGATTAAAACCACCAAGGCCAGAGCCCCTCAGGAACAGGAAGAAACTCGGGAAGAAGATAGCAGATCTGCTGCAGCGGAGCCTCAGGACAAATACGCCGAGCAGCTTAACCGCCTTGCCCGTCAGCAGAACGAATCCTGCCAGCGCGCCAAGCAGAACAAAGAGCGTCTGCTGAACAATCACCGCATTCAAATCACCGAAGCCGATGGTTCCCTGCGCACGCTGAGTTATGACGAGAAAATGGAACAGCTTAAAAAGACCGACGAAGCTATCCAGGAATACTGCACCAGCCAGTAAGAACGGCTAAAGGGGGCAGCTAGCCCCCTTTTCTTTTGCCTTTGACCAATCTTTATAGATACATCCTTCCTCCCAACAGCAACACCCTTGAATTCCAGGGTAATTCCGTCACCTATTGTCAGTTGCACTGCCTTTCGGGATAGCAAACCTGACGGGATTACACATTCAGATGACACAGGCTGTCTACCATCCAAATGGCAATGACTGGCAAGGTGTCCCCATGGCTCACCCGTATGACAAAAGGTTAAGTGTTTCTTTCTCTAAGGGAAGCGACACCGTATCACTCAACCCTCCTTCGCCCTCTGAGACAGATAGAGAAGTAGCAACAACACCCGATCGAAGACGGGTTGAATCAAAACCCGAAAAGCGCCGCAGCTTGCCCCGCATCTCTGGGAGATTCGGCATACCCAAAGCAATGAGCCTGCTTAAGCGCAGCACTTCTCATTCAGAGGGCACGCCTGCGGTCCATAGCCCTGGGCAAACAACATGGTGGATTCCGGAGGAAAGTCACACGGCTGACACCTCTGACCCTAGTCGTCAGAACGAGGGGATCGATGACTTACCTCCCGTGACTCTCTATCCAGTCGCCCCTGATTCCCAAGATATCGAGGACAACAGAGTTGATTGCTCTGACGAATCTGATCAGGCGATGGATCGCTCGGACAAACAGCCCTCCCCAAGCGTCGAGAGGGAAGACACTTTGTGTGTTCGACAACTTCGCAATTCTTTTAAGTCGGCCTCAAAAGCTGCGACCAGCTTTCAGGCCGCGCGCAGGCGTACCGATACACTCACCGAACTTAAACGGCATTCTGATGAGGTCAACTCACTTTCAGACATTGATACCTCTGATAACCAGCCTGAAGCCACCGATATACCTGATGATGTTGTTTTGGCCTTGAGATCTGGCCTGCTCATCACCGACTCAAAAGCCATGCCGCAAGCATTGGCGGATTATGCTCTTGCTGTTGGCCGCTGTGTACGAGCCAAAGTCAAACTGACCCCAACGCAGCAGCGCTTGTTACGGAATGGTTATGTTGAACTCCTTGCCCATGACCAGGAACTGAACAATCCCTATGGGATTGTTCATAAGAAAACGGGAGGGATCTCCAGAGGCAAACTCGCCATTGCCATGCGCCTGGATATGCTGGAACAGGTGCGTGAATCTATCCGCAGCGGCGGGAGTGGCATGGCCACACAGATTTCTGGTGTTGCCAACCTTGGACCTCTTGAGGCCTTTAGAAGAGACATGCTGGGCTGCAAGAACCAGCCAGAGTTTGTCGATCTGGTCTTTTCTCAAGGCATGAATATTGATCTTTTCTGTATCTCTGGCCACCAAAAAGATATCCAGAAAGCGAACGTCACGGTGACCGACAAGACAGAGAAGCTGATCGCAGAGAAGACTAAGCCGTCGGCGCAGCAAAACGAGGAAGAAATCAGCCGCCTGGAATACTCAATCGCCACTGGTAAAAAATTCATTTCCGAAACACAGCAGACCCTGGATGAAAAACTGCGCACATTCAAAGAACACGCAACCTGCCACCTTGACCAATTATTTATTGAAGTTGCCACCTTGCAGGAGCAAATGCGCAGGGAATCTTTGCCCGGCGTACTAGACGAGATGGTGCAATCAACATCAGGTCGATCCAACAGGGAAAAATATCTTCACCCGGAGACTATCGTCAGCCACGCCCATGATGAATTGATGAAAGGCGCACGCCTTAAGGTTATGGGCCATACAACCGAGAATGCCTCCGATGTATCCGAGGCTCAGCTGCAAAAAAATATTGATACTGAGTTCCAGTCCCGCTCTCGCAAGGTCTGGCTGGCATGTCACGAGCTGCTACTGAACAGCCTTGGACTGGATCGCTATAAGGCACAAATATTTGAGAGCGGATTGAGCGACAATGACCGTATGACTTTACGGGATCATTTGATCAGCAACATTCCGGTCAACATTCCTCTGGCGCACAAAAAGAAGGTTCTGGAGGTGGGTCAGCGCAATGGCATCATCAGCCTGGATAGCTGTGACGAAGAGCAATTTCAGGATGATCTGGAATATGCATCCTCTCCCTTTAAACCGGATCTGTTGATTGCCTTGGCCGAACAGGAGCCGGAAACCTTTTCTTATCTGCTCAATGCTGTAAACCCCGATTATCTGACATCCGATGAGCTGGACGCGATCTATCAGGGCTGCAAGGCCTTGCTGAGCAACAGGCAGGTTGCACCACTGCTCACTCAGGGGCGTTTAAAAATCTATGGTGCACAAGCCGATGACCTGTACCCCGAATTGAAAAATACCCTTATTTATCAGGCTCAGGAGGGAATTAAGAAACAGCTTAAGACCATGCGAGGAGAAGGCGACACGGATATTGATTACACACCGGACGGTATCCAGTACATTGCCTTCACAAAATACAAGACGTTTGATCATGCCAACCCAGTCCATCAATTACTGCAGGCATTAAGCTACGGCCTCCATATACTCGCAGGAGTACAATCCAGTGCTGGCATGAAGGCTCGCTGTTCTGACAGCCTGCTATCGACCAGCGGAAAATTGACCATCTATAAAACCCGCCTGACCGCTTACGGACAAGAGCTGCTCAACAATACCCAGCCAGAGTTAAAAAACGGCACAGCCTCCCAGCGATTGCTGATCTGTGAAAACGGCTTGCCGGGGAAATGTGTTGTTAATACCGGCCCCTATCAAGTACGTGGTGCTCTGTGTCTGGATGCTCTTCTGGCATCAAAAGCCAAAGAGTCCAGTCAATAACAAGCATTGAAAAGGGCGCACAAGGCGCCCTTACAACAATCGGTATGCTATTACTGTTTAGCGCATGGCGATATCCAGTCTGGCAACCACCTCAAGGATCGCCTCTCGTCCCGATGCGATACCTTTGAGAGCTTCTTCCGCATAAGGATGCACTTGTGCCCCTTTAGGCAGGGCTGAGCCATGTTCAATCATGGCGCGCAGGCGAGGGATATAAAGCCATTGCAACCATTCCAGCACACTGAGCGTATCAATACAGAATGGTTCCTGGCTTGATAAGGCTTCAAAGGATGGCGTGATGGTTGTCCAGTGCCCTTCCTGACGGAGAACCTCTTCCAACTCTACCAGCAGGGCAGATACTTCCTGACTCAAAAGCTAACTCCAGCTTGTCATCAATATTAAATTGTTGAATTCCATTCTGATTGCTCCGTGCTGGCAATCAGCCGATCCAGATGCTCTCGTAGAAGCGGGTTATGGGCAAACGCCAGTCCACGGCGTGCCAGTGAGATAGCCTTGCCATACTCACCTTCTTCCTTACGAATGCGAGCCAGATAGTAATAAATCAGCCCATCATCCGGAGAGATACGCAGCGCCCGGCTGAACTTCTGAAGAGCCTCATTCAGATCCCCGTCCTGCCAGGCGATCCGTCCATCACTCAGCAGCTGCCCGGTTGCCGCGGGCCGGCCTTCCGCAGTCAGCTTTTCTAGATAGGCGTAATTATCTGTCTGAGACACAGAGGAATAAGGGTTAACGCTGGTGCCGCCAAACTGGCTACAGCCCCCCAGAGCAAGAATACCCACCGCCGCAAGAAGGCGTAATGATTTGCCAGCTGCCTGAATGTAACTCATCCGTTTGTGCCCATATTCAGGTTTCAGAGATTCAAAATACCGGCAGGAGGATAACAGCAGCTATAGCAGTTGACGAACAGAATCCACCAAATCCCCCATGCCAGCCTGAAGAGGGTCAACAACCGGGATATCGTATTCTTCCCGCAGATCCTCCTGGAAGCTGGAGAATTCGGACAGGTTCATACCTTCGGGAGTGAGGGTTATCGCTATGGGCTCGGAGTTGGTCAGCTTTCTGGTAAGGGCAATCTCATAGCGGATATCGGGCTTGGCAAACTCAGGAAAGCTTGCTCTGGCTTTACGCCCCGGTGAATCCTGCATGATGATAGCGTCAGGGCGACAGCCCTTCATAACCGCCATGCCGGTCATCAATCCCGGGTGGCTGGCTGATGCCAAGCCTTCTACCAAAATAATGTCTGGCCGCTGGTCTTCCCAGCACTTGATAATCAGCTGCTCAATACCACCGGCGGCGCTGTGTAGTGACCAGGCATCTGGACAGAGTCCATAACTCACGCCTTGCAGGATACCAGTCTCACTGGTGGCAACCATGGCACAGCTTACTCCACTCTCCTTCAGCGCCTGATATAAACAGTAGGTCGTGGTGTGCTTACCCTGATCACAGTCCGTACCGGTAATCAGTACCCGGCTTGCGCCAACATTTTCGACCGCACCGGAGAACAAGGGTTGTTCAGTAAGCGGCGGTGGTTTCTTAAGATCAAAGATCAGTCCATCAGCAGCAAAGCTTTTGAACTCTTCATCGTCAGAAAGAAAGTGGAACAGACCGGAGACAACGTGCAACTGCCGGGACAGGGCGTCCCGGATATATATACGTTCTTTGTCGGGTATAAACTCTTGAGACGGGAGTTTTCCGTAGATAAACCAGCTGATGCCTTTATGTGCCTGCATCACTTCGGCAAGGGTTCCATAAACAGGAATAGGCTGGCCGCCTTCTACTGTGGCATCAGCAGTAAGCCCATGCCAGTGGCTATCAATTACCGCACAGATATCGAAATAGTGTGACGTCCTGACCAGACCATTGGCGATCTTTCCTGCCCGCTTACCCAGCTCACCTTCACAGAAAACAACGGCTTTCCGGTTATCGGCATGAACACCAACCGCATGCATGGCCTACCTCGTTGGATACTTTCAAAATCCCTCCGCCGAGGTTAGCAGCCAGTACGCATTTCTGTTGTGATTATTGGCTATGACACCATTACTCCCAAAGAGCCTTGAACCAGTCCACAACGCCTTTTGCCGGTGAAGCTTTGGCGCAGGGTGCTTTCTGCAAAGGTTCCGAGCCTTTAATAAACGGCAGTGCCACATCATTCTGACAACCGGCTCCACCCATATGGCCGGTGGCTCTATCGATATTAAAGAAGGCAACCTTCGACGACACCGGCGGACTTAACGACTTAAGTGGACGCTGAGCCATAAAGTCAGACCAGATGCGCAACGCACCGGTTCCGCCGGTATAGCGGGCAGACTTGTTATCATCCCGTCCCAACCAGGTGACTGCGAGCGTGTCGCCGGAATAACCGGCAAACCAGCTATCCCGCAGCTCATCTGTTGTGCCGGTCTTACCAGCCACTCTTACAGACGACGGTATTTTTTTATAAGCCGATTTACCCGTCCCTTCCCACATAACCCGCTGCAGGGCATAGTTAATAAGGTCAACCTGCTCAGGCGGGAACGCTTCTTCAACCGACAGACTGTACTGCGTAAGTGGTTGGCCATGGGCATCGAGAACCGCATCGATAGCACGCAATGGCACACGGAAGCCGCCGGATGCCAGTGTCTGATACATGGCTGCCACTTCGACCGGCGTCATATCAATCGACCCCAACAGCAATGACGGGAATGGATTTACATCCCGGGTCAGCCCCATATTTTTCAGGGTGCTGACAACGGCTGGTACACCAACATCCATACCCAGCCTGATAGTTGCCAGGTTGTAAGACTTGGCGAGCGCCAGATAGAGCGGAACCTCACCATGCACCTTGCGGCTGTAGTTTTCCGGTGACCACTCCCGGCCATTGTTCTCCTTAAGGGTGATCGGTTCATCCTTAATACGAGTAGCCAGGGTATAACGGGATGGATCTGCCAGTGCAGTAAGGAAGACCGCCGGTTTCACCAGAGATCCAATCGGGCGGCGCGCATCCAGAGCACGGTTGAAGCCGGCAAAACCAGCATCACGCCCACCCACAATGGCCTGCACTTCGCCTGTACGGGAGCTGGTTACCACCATCGCACCTTCCAGCCCGGTGTCTTTACCACCATCCAGCTGCTTGATGCGTTTAGACAGGCTGTCCTGCGCCTGCTGCTGCACAATTGGATTCATATTGGTGAAAATGCGAAGACCTTCGCTGGTCAGATCTTCATTTCGGTAATCCTGGCGCAGCTGCCGTTTAACCAGATCAATGTAGGCAGGGAAAGCATTCGCCTGCAGACGTTCCCGAGATACCACCCCCAAAGACTGCTTCTGAGCCTGTTCAGCTTCTGCTGCGGTGATGATGCCCTGATCAGCCATCATATCCAGCACCAGATCACGGCGCTCCTTTGCTCGCTCAGGGTAACGGCGAGGGTTGTAGTAAGACGGCCCCTTCACAATCGCGACCATCAGAGCCTGCTTGGCCAGATTCAACTCACTGAGCGGTCGGGCAAAATAAAACTCGCTGGCCAGCGCAAAACCATGAACAGAACGCTGCCCCTGCTGGCCGAGGTAAACCTCATTCAGATAAGTCTCGAGGATTTCATCCTTGCTGTAATGCCATTCCAACAGCAGAGACATAAAGGCCTCTTCAATCTTCCGCGTGAAGGTTCGCTTGTTATTCAGATAGAAGTTCTTGATCAGCTGCTGGGTCAGGGTGCTGCCGCCCTGAACAATGCCACCGGCCTGGATATTGGCAACCATGGCCCGGGCAATGCCTTTCGGGGAAAGACCCCAGTGCTCATAAAAGTCCCGGTCTTCGACTGCGACCAGCGCCTTAACCATGGTTGCTGGAACGTCCTTGAGCTGAACCAGCATCCGATCTTCATGGCTGGCCGGATATATCCCGCCCATCATCTGGGGGTCGAGGCGGATAACAGGAACATCCCGGCCACTGGTGGTCTGGAGATTCCTCAGGCTGTTCCCGGAGAAATCGGCACGCAGAGCCATAGAGTCCCGTGGTCCATCAGGGAACCGGAAACCACGAACATAAATTTCAAAGGAGTCTCCAGCACGGGAGAAGGTACCCGGTCGGCTAATGCTTCTAACCGGCTGATAGCCCTGCCGGCGCAGCTGGCCCTGCAGAGTATCGGGATCCAGTGTCATGCCTTCATACAGCTCGACGGGCTGGGCATAGACCTTGGCCGGGATGGCCCACTTCTTACCATCGAAGGTACTGGTGATGACCGCATCGAGATAGATAAGCCAGGCACCCAGCACGACCAGACCACACAGGGCCAATCGGAAGAGCAGTCGCCAGGATGGCAGCCAGCGCCTTGTTTTCTTGACCGCTTTTTTCGGGGCCGGCTTTTTGGCCCGGGTCGTTTTTCTGGGTGATGCGTTCTTGGTCATGCCCGGATTATATGTGGCTACATAGGCTGGATAACAGAGTGAAAAAACCGAAGATCCAAAAGCGGCCAAGGTCTGCTCATAATGTCAGATCAGCCAACTTCTTTATATTCTTCGTCTATCATTACAATGTTGATAATGACTAACTGTTCTATCTGAATGCAAAAGGATTTGCCTTGATGGAGCTGATTGATATGAAAAATCTCGGCAAGACCTCTGTTCAGTGGTTAAAGGCCGTAGGTATACACAGCCCTGAACAGCTGCGCGCCGTTGGTGCCGCAGCAGCTTATAGCAAGGTTAAATCCCGGGGTTTTCGCGTATCAAAAGTGCTTTTGTATGCTCTTGAAGGAGCACTGCTGGATGTGCACTGGAGTGAGCTCAATGAAGACCATAAGAGCAAGCTGCTAAAAGATACACAGCAACCTCTCTCACCACCTACATAAAACCTAAGAAAAAATACGTATTAATACTTGCACATGCAAATGAGAACAATTATCATTTGTATTGCTAGCTGACTACTAGCACGTGTTCAAAAGAAAGCGGCTCCCAACCCTGCTCTCTTATGAGCACACCTCATCAGGCAATTCACGGCATTATTACCCCGGCTTCGGCCGGGGATTTTTTTGTCCGTCGTTTATGTGAAGGAGATAATTCCCCAAACGACCAAAGCGATAATGCCTGGTACAAAGAACCCGATCAGGGCGCCAGACTCCCGATCACCACCGCGTTTCTCGGTAAATTCACCCAGCCACCAGGTCAGCCCAACCCAACCACCTGTTCCTGCGGTAATACCCAGCCACTCCCAGAGATCGAAACCAGCCAATAGTGCCAATAAGTCCATACTGCCCCCTGCATCCCAAGTTTGCCAACCCTGATTGCCGGCCTGCTTGTTAACCAAAGGTCCGACGGGTTTATTGTGATTCCACACAGTATGGCAAAGGACGAAGATTCCACTTCCCAATCATGAAAACACCGCCTTATTTATGGCGGTGTTTTCCGTACTTGGGGTTAGACAGAATGAAGGGGCGAGAGTTCAGGGCTGGGCCGTTTCCGCTTGCTCAGGAGCCTTAGCTTTCTTAGACACAACTCCTTTAGACATGGTCCCGTTTTTGAACATAGCGCAGTAATCAGGACGCTCAACACCAGCAGTTGCCCAGACGATGTCATACTGCTGGCTGTTGGAAGCTTCCACCTCTGTGCTTTCTGTAAAGCCAAGAGCCAGGATCTTTGCATCGGGATCGTTCGCCAGCACATAACGCGGCACACCGATATCTTTACGGGCATGCCAGCTACCCGCCAGCAAAACTGTGCCTTTCATTTCTGTCAGGCTGGCAGCCATCCGAACATCACGGCCAACCTGAACACGCAGCATGGTTTCCGCACGGTCCGCTGGAATACTGCCGCAATGTGCCGCCTTGAACTGATCCTTGTGCATCTTCACACCTTCTTCACCCAGCAGCAGATTGCCGAGTCGTGCAGGGTTGGCACGAGCAGTGACCAGCTCACCCTTATCAAGGTTGGCTGACTTCAGGGGAACACCGTTGGACGTCGCCCAGCTGACAATCGGGCCATAGAGCTCCCAGTCCCAGCCTTTTTCCCAGCTCAGCATGGTATTGAGTTCGGTCAGATCAGAAACCCGATCCTTCACAGCAAGGTCAGCACCTGGCTGCTGGGAAGGTACCAGCATTTCCATAGCAACCTGCTTCAGCCAGCCGCGCTTATATAGCTCAACCAGGACCTCCTTCTGCAGGGCGTGGTGCTCAGGGTTATCATGTCGCTCACCAAGAATGACGTAATCGGCCTTCTGCAGCTGATCCGCCAGTTCTGAGACTGTTCCAATGGAATGCTCCGGCTGGGAATCCGTGGCAAACATAACAGCAGGCTTGGCTGCACAACCGGATAAAACTAACGCCGCAGTAGTCATACAAATATTCCTGATGAGTTTCGCTATAGACATGAAAAGTCCCTGATCATTGCGTCTTTTTACCAGCTCACTCCTTTCAGAATGGCAAGAGAGCCGCAAACTGTACAAATTACTAAAATGCCCGGTCTCAAAAATCTGTCCCAGCGCTGCAAAGGCAATAGCCGGCACAAGAAATATCCCAGCAATACACCGGGAAGTAATGAGAAGGATTGCTTTATTTCTGGCAGGCCATACTTACCTGTCCAGCTCAAAGCAAGCAGGCTGATAAAGCTGCCAAAAAGGAAAAAGCCCGCCATATTGGCGCGTAGATGCCCTGAAGCCTGGTTCTGCATCAGCAATGCCATGGGCGGCCCACCGACAGCCGTCGTGCTGCCAAATAAACCAGACACCATACCTGCGCAGAACATACTGACTTTCGTTGGTGCGATATTCACTTTGGAAACCGACACCACCACAGCCAGCAGAACAATTACACCAACAATGATCGAGAGCTGTTCGTAATTCAGGAAGGTCAGCAGCCAGATACCAACGGCTGTTCCCGGTATCCGCCCCACAAGCGCACTGACCAGACCTCTCAGATCAAGATCGTGCCGGTTGTGATAAACAGTCACCGACCCCTGAAGCATGGAACAAAAAATCAACGGCCCGGGAACCAGCTGTGGATCGAGCATGATCAACAGCGGTGCACATACAATAGCCAGACCAAAACCAAAGGCTGTTTGAACCGCAGCCCCCAGCATTACAGCCAGAGAAACCCAGAAATAATCCACTACTACAACGTCCTGTCACTTATCAGTCCCGATAAGCTTCCTTCGTGGACATGACTGGATTAAAAGGTTTTAACCAGCAACCACCAATGGATAGCCATCTTTCGGATGGCGCATGATACAGACTTCAATATCCAGCAGTCGTTGCAATAGGTCAGGTTTTAGCACGTCATCGGCTGTGCCATTGGCTTCAATACGTCCGGCACACAACATAACCAGACGATCGGCATACTGGCTGGCCAGGTTCAGGTCATGGAGGATCACCACAACCGCAACATTCTGTTTGGCAAACTCGCGGGCAATAGAAAGCGTTTTATGTTGGTGGGCCGGATCAAGGGCTGAGGTCGGCTCATCCAACAGCAGTACGCGCTGACCGTCTTCAGGCTGATCCCAAATCTGAACCAGGACTCGAGCCAGATGAACGCGCTGCTTTTCACCACCAGAAAGGTTGGTATAACTGCGCTCAACCAGATGGGAGGCATCAACCATTTCCAGGGCTTTATCAACAATAGCGTTGTTCTCTTCACGACTTGATTTGCATGGGGAGCGCCCCAGCAAAACAACTTCACGAACCGAGAACGGAAAGTTCAAAGTGGACGACTGTGGAAGTATGCCAAGAGTCAGGGCTTTCTTGCCCAGATCCCAGTCACCAATGGCAGTACCATTCAAAAGTACATGACCTTCATCAGGCGACATCTCGTCTGTAATCGCCCGGAACAATGTCGATTTACCTGCCCCGTTTGGTCCCAGCAAAGCAACAACTTCGCCGGGGCGAGCCTGGAAAGAGACATCATCAAGCAGCTTGCGGCCGCTACGAATCACGGTGACGTTTTTAACATCCAAAGCCAGATGGTCGGACAGTGTCTGGTTATTACTGGTCATATCCATTACCCGATCCGGCCTCTCTGTTTCCACAGCAGGGACATAAAGAATGGTGCACCCAACAGCGCAGTCACGATACCGATAGGCAGCTCAGCCGGGCTGACCACAATGCGCGCGAGAACATCAGCAATCAGCAGCAAAGAACCACCGAGCAATGCCGATGCCGGCATCAGGTAACGGTGATCCGGGCCAATCGTCATACGTACCAGATGCGGTACAACAAGACCCACAAAGCCAATCATGCCGGAGATAGAAACCGCGACACCAACACCCAAAGCGGTCATGGTGATCAGACGAATCTTCAGGCGCTGAACATGGAAGCCAAGATGGCGGGCTTCCGATTCACCCAGCAGCAGAGCATTCAGACCACGGGCGTGGGAGATCAGACCAACCTGCAAAGCCAGCATGATAGGAATAATAAAGACCAGCTGTTCCCAGCTTGCTCCACCCAGACTACCCATCTGCCAGAAGGTCAGGTTACGCAGCATAGTGTCGTCAGCCACGTAATTCAGAATACCCATGCCGGCACCACTCAAAGCACCTATGGCAATACCAGCCAGCAGCATGGTGGCAACAGAGGTGCCATTATTCGTGGTACCAATTTTGTAGACGGCGATCGTGGTTATAAAACCACCCACAAAAGCCAGGAATGGAACGGTATAAACCTGCAGAGTGGCAACCATAACCACCGGCAGCATACCTGTGAGAACAATGCCAACACCTGCGCCCAACGCCGCACCACTGGAAACACCGATAATGCTTGGATCAGCCAGCGGGTTACGGAACAGCCCCTGCATCGCACCGCCACAGGCAGCAAGCGTGCTGCCAACAATCACACCAAGCAGAGTTCTTGGTAAGCGAATAACTTCAACAACCATCCAGGCCTGCATCTGCTCTTCAGCATTGGCAACATCCATGCCCAGCCAGTTTTGAACCAGGCCAATAAAGTTGTCGAGGGATACCGGTACAGACCCTGTCACAATGGACAGGGCCATGGTGACAGGCAACAGGATAGCCAGCCCGAGAATAAACAACCGGACCTTGCGCTCTCTTTCCATTAGTCTTTCGCTACTTAACTGTTCTATTAACGGGCATCTATTAACAAGGGCCAGGACTGACTAGCGTAAATGCTTAGCGGGTATAGACGTCCTGGGCCAGCTTCAGCGCCACATCACCGATACGAGGGCTAAGTCCGCCCATCAGGGTTGTGTCATCAACAGCGATTACAGTGCCATTTTTACCAGCGGGTGTCGCCTGAATACCAGGAAGCAATTTCAGGATACCAGCCACGGAACCTGCGTTATTAAATGTGCTGTTACCAACAACAATAACATCCGGAGCCATGGTCAGCAGGGATTCTGCAGATACCGGCTTGTAACCAGGGAAGGAAACCTTGGCCGGGTTCTGGCCGCCAGCCAGTTCGATCAAAGCATTTGCAGCCGTGTTATTACCTGCCAACAGTGGCGTACCACCGTGAGCCATCATAAAGATGATTTTCTGAGGCTTGCCGGACTTATCCTTGGCCGCTTTGGCCAGATCAGCAGCTTCATTCAGCTTCTTCTCTACACTTGCCCAAAGTTCTTTACCCTTCTCTTCGGAAGCGAAGGTTTTTGCAAGTTCAGTAATACGGGCTTCCAGACCTTCCAGCTGGTAGCCACCCGGCAGAGTGGTTACGGCAACACCGGCTTTTTCCAGATGCTCCAGAACAACCGGAGGCCCCATATCGTCAGTACCGATAATCCGATCCAGTTTCAGGGACAGCAGACCTTCGGAAGACAGCTGACGGTGATAACCCACCTTCTTAATATCAGCTCCTTCGGTTGTCTTACTGGCATCATCCGCACCAATAATTTTGTCGCCCTGGCCAAGTGCATAAACAATTTCTGTTACGCCCGGACCAATGGTTACCAGTCTTTCGGCCTGCGCCTGCACTGCTGCAGCACACAGACAAAAAGTGGCCGCAATCTTGGTCATTTTTTTCATTATTCTTTCTCCATCAAGATACTGGCTGCCGGCCACTGCTGTCCCTGCAAAAAGCTGAGCAGCTGTACCAGACGTTCCATCGGTACGTTGCGGTCACCGGCAATAACAACTTGCAAATCCGGGTTTTCAGCACGGGCAGCAATCAGTTCTGCACTGAGCTCTTCCCAGCTGTTGTATGGTTTTCCTTCCAGTCCCCAGCCTGCGCCGTCATTCGTCAGAGACACAGTCACAGTTTTAGTTTCCTCAACAGCCTCGGCACGCTCTGCTCCCTGGGTCGGGAGGTCCACAGGAAGAGCCAGCGGTGCTACGTTGGCGCTGAGCATCAGAAACACCAGTACGATAAATATGACATCAAGAAGTGGTGTCAGATCCGCCAGCAAAGATGGCTGGCTGGCAGAATCATCAGAAACCCGGATCATGCTGCAATCGGCTCCCGGGGAGTGATGCTTTTCACATTCTTACTGTTGTCGCCTTTCTTCGGCTGGCTAAAGCTGCCATCGCCGGAATCAACGCCCTGAATCAGCAGATTCACGTGGTTCAGGACAAACTCCAGACGACCAATGTAATGGTTGGCCCAAAGAGTCAGGCCCTGGCTGGCACCCAATGCCGGAATAGCAATAATCAGACCGTAAGCGGTGGTGTACATAGCGGCAAACAGACCATCAGCCAGAACGGCCGGAGTTACCGGACCAGTGGTCACGGCCATACCTTTAAACATGGTGATCATACCCAGCACAGTACCGAGCAGGCCGACCATCGGCGCGATAGTTCCGATCAGCATCAGCACACGCAGACCGGCATGCATACGCTGACGGTGCTTCAGCAACCAGATGGAAGCGACTTCTTCACGAACACTCTTCTCGCAGTTGGCGTGACTCAGCAGAACACCAACGCCCTGGTGTAGGCAGTGCTTTTGCTGGCAGAAGCTGTCTGCCTTGCCCTGACAGCTGCACAGATCCTGACCAGCACGAAAATCCTGCAGTTCAGTAAACAACTGACGTACACGTGCCTTACCGATATTCGGCTGCAGAGTAAAAGTCACCAGACGTTCAATGATAATGGCCAGAGTAATCACCGACAGAATAATCAGTGGAATGCCCACAACGCCTAACTGACTAAAAATCTCTTCGAACATTTGCTTCTCCCGAAAGTCCGAAACTCTTTCTAAATTTATTGAATCGCTGATGATCAGCCATTCAATTCAAATGCGACGGGTACCTGGACCCTTGATTTCACCGCTCTTGCACCAACCAGACGGGGCTGAAAGTCCCACTTGGCCACGGCTTTGAGCGCGGCCCTGTCCAGCAGAGGAAAACCGGAAGATTCGAGAACCTTTATCTCCAGAATTTCGCCTTCCTCATCTACCAGCGCTTCAACCATAACCACACCCTGTTGATTCCGGCGCTGGGCTTTGCGCGGGTAATCCGGTGGCGATGGCGGATTCCTGAAAGCCGGCTCGGTAACGATTGGAATCTCATCCAATCCCGGTTCCGCCTGCTGTTGAGTAGAGGACGCAACCGGCGTCGGCTCTACTGGCTTTGGTTCAGGCTTAGGCTCCGGTTTTGGTTCAGGCTCCGGCTCTTTCTCGGCAACCTTTAACTCAGCCTTTTCTACAATTTCCGGCTCTGGGAGCGGTTTCGGTTCCTCTTTGGGAACGGGTTCCGGCTCTGGCTCGGGCGGTGTTTCCTCAACAACCGGTTCTGGCTGAGGCTCGGGTTCCGGTTGGGGAGCCACTTCTGCAAGCTGGGTAAAGCTCAGATTCACCGGTGCAGAAAATGATCCGCTGCTTAACGTCAGTTGGTCTTGCGGCTTCTCTGGCCAGAGCAGGACAGCACCTGCGTGAACCGCTATAGAGCACAGCACGACAGCCAAACCTTTTGCCCAACCGTCTTCAAATAAACGGGAAAAAACTCCAGACTGCTTCACTCTTGCTATGCTCATTTGTCCTTGAACAGACTGTCCAGCAGTCTAATTTTTGCGACAATATCAAAAATGAGAATGATTTGCATTTGACTTCAATCAAATTTTTCTCAATTGCGTTAACTGCGTAACTGACCGCCTTAAATATACAAACACAAATGCGAACGATTTGCATTTGTGTTTTTGTCTATTTATAGTTCGCGCCCAACAGGTTCTTTCGGTCGGGATAGCCGGAGTGCATGGATGCGGGCCTGTGTTAATGAAAAAGCTTCTAAAAAAAAGCACAAACACACAGGATTAAGAATGAACTTCCGGGCATCACCACTGGCAATCGCCATCACTGCGGCCATAAGCGCTACCCCTGCTATCGCTGAAACCACAGAACGTGATTCTGCAACGCTGCTTAACCAGGTGACTGTCACAGCTACCCGTACTGAGCAACAGTTGAAAGACGTCGCCAGCAGCGTAACTGTTATCGACAGCGAGCAAATTGAGAATCGCCACGTAAAAGACATCAGCGATCTGGTGCGTTATGAGCCTGGCGTTTCCGTATCTGGTGATACCCGTACCGGCCCTGGTGACTTCACCATTCGGGGGATGTCCGGAAACCGCGTTAAGATCATCACTGACGGTGTCAGCCAGGCAAACAATTTCCAGCTTTCCCTGACCCGTTATATCAATGCTGCCAGAAATTTTGTTGATACAGATTCGTTGAAAGCCGCAGAAATTGTGAAAGGTCCTGCTTCCAGCCTCTATGGTAGTGATGCAATCGGTGGTCTGGTTGCGTTTCAGACCAAGGATCCTGCAGACATTCTCAAGCGCGATGGTGATCTGACCGCAGGTTTTGCCAAGGCCAGCTATAGCAGTGTAGACAAGGGCTTCACCGAAACCGTTTCTGTTGCCAACCGTTCCGGTCAGCTGGAATCCATGGTGCTGTATACCCGTCGTGACTCCCAGGAAACCGAAACCTACATTACCAATCAGGGTGATGTTTTTGGTGCGACCAAACGCGGTGAAGCCAACCCCGCCGATAACCGGGTGAACAACCTGCTGACCAAGGTTCAGTACCAGCTGAACGACAATCATCGTTTGGGCTTCACCGGTGAATACCACGACACACTGTCAGAAGTGAAAGTCCGTGATGCTTCTGTAGACGGTACCACCTCCGATGACACCAAAGAGCGTTCGCGTATTGGCTTTGAGCACGACTGGGACAATGCCGGCCTTGCAGCCTTTGACAGACTGCACTGGCAGCTAGACTGGCAGAAAACCACTACTGGCATGAAAACACTCGTACCGGCCTATGTTGCTGATTACGGTTCTTTCCAGCGTCCGTACCCAGAGCGTGAGCAGGATTACAACTATGAAGAAAAAGGCTTCCAGCTGCATGCCCAGTTCAACAAAGAACTCGGCGCACATGGCCTGACCTACGGTATTCATGCGACTGATGACAAGGTAAGCAACAAGAGCGTTGAGACTAATCTGGAAGACGGCTCCATCAAGAACAAAGACTACATCCCTGAAGTTTCCCGCAATGTTTACGGCGTATTTATTCAGGATGAATTCCAGGTTACCGATAAGCTGACCGTGACTCCGGGCGTACGTTACGACAAGTACAGCTACAAGCCTTCCCAGCGCGTTGACGGTATGAACTTCGAGGACAGCAGCGACAGCGCTGTTACCGGTCGCCTTGGCTCCGTTTACAAACTGGACAACCAGTATTCTGTGTTTGCCCAGTTCAGTCAGGGCTTCCGTGCTCCGGATCTGATCGACATGTTCTACACCCTCGACAATGTCACTTATCTGATCCAGGGCAACCCTGACCTGAAACCGGAGAAGAGCAACTCCTTCGAGGCAGGTCTGCGTGGCGGCACACTGTACGGCGACTTTGAAATCACTGCCTTCTACAACCGTTACAAGGACTTTATCGACACGGTTGCAATTCAGGATCCGAAATACCCATGGGGCGTAACCCGTGCGGAAAACCTTCAGAAGGCCTGGATTAAAGGCGTGGAGCTGAAAGGTCAGGTGTTCCTGGATGAACTGGCTGATCAGCTGGACGGCTTTACTCTGAACGGTTCTGTTGCCTATGCCAAGGGTGAAGGTGAGGTGGATAACAAGAAGAATCCTCTGAACTCTGTTGCACCTCTGACTGCTGTGATGGGTCTTGCTTTTGAAGCACCTGCCGGCAACTGGGGCAGCGAACTGTTGTGGACTGTTGTGAAAGGCAAGGATGAGTCCGACCTTTCCTCCTCTACTTCCTTTGAAGCGCCGGGCTACGGCGTGGTTGACCTGACTGCACACTACAAGCCGACTGATGAAATCACTCTGCGTGCTGGTCTGTTTAACCTGACCGACAAGAAGTACTGGGCATGGGAAAGCGTCTCCAATGTTGCTCCTGGCAGCAATAACATGGATCGCTTCACCAAGCCTGGCCGTCACTTCAACCTCAGCGCCAAGTACGAGTTCTAAGCATTTAAGCTCAGAGCTTTTCTACCGCCCCGCTCTTATGAGCCGGGCGGTTTTCTCGTTATACTCGCCACATCAAAAGAACAGTGGCAGAGGGACTCCCATGCATAAGCTTTGTGCGGTCAGCGATATTACCGAACCAGGCAGCAAAGGTTTTAACAGCACACCCAAGGGGCCTGTCTTTGCCGTACGCTTTGATGGACAGGTTTATGTTTACGCCAATGTCTGCCCACACCTCAGCGTTAACCTGGAATGGCAGGAAGATAAGTTTCTTGATCAGGAAGACCGGCTGATTCAGTGCTGCATGCACGGTGCACTGTTCCGGATAGAAGACGGGGTTTGCCTGTTTGGGCCCTGTGAAGGAGATTCTCTGACCGCCATTCCCCATGTTGTGGAAAATGGCGATCTTTATCTGGCGGACTAAACGTTAACGGCCCTTAATAAAGCAGGAAGCCAATACCGGCGAACAGCGGCACCATCAAGGCAATAGGCAGCTTCCAGGTCACCATTAGCAGATAAGCCAACAGGGCCAGAGCGACATCCTGTGCATCCTTGATGGCAAAGGTCACAACCGGGTTATAAAACGCGGCAAGTAGAAGACCAACAACCGCTGCGTTAATGCCATTAATAGCAGCACGCAGTTTGGGCATGGTCTTCAACCGACTCCAGAACGGCCAGGCTGCTGCTAATAAAAGGAAGGAAGGCGCAAAAATCCCAAACAGTGCAGCCAGTGCATAGCTCAGGTTAAAACCGCCACCGTAGGTGCCTCCCAGGAATGGAGCCAGTGTGAACATGGGGCCAGGAACAGCCTGCGCGGCACTGTAGCCGACAATAAAGGCTTCCGGACTCACACCTCCCGCATGAACCACTTCCGCCTGTAGCATTGGCAACACAACGTGACCTCCACCAAAGACCAGAGCACCAGCCCGGTAGAAGCTATCAAATATGCCCAACACGCTGTTGCCGTCAGTCACAAACAACGGCAAGGCAAACAACCCTGCTAAAAACAGCACGCCACAAACCAATGCTGTAGTTTTGCCACCAATATGCTGTGTGGATGTCGGAGCCTGAACTGGCTGATTCCGATAAACCAGATAGCCAATCACCGCAGCACCCAGCACGATACCAACCTGCGTGAAAACATGCGGCAGTAGCAGCATAAATCCGGCAGCGACTATCGCCAGCGTGACCCGAGGTCGATCCGGACACAGGGATTTACCCATATTAATGAGGGCATCGGCGACTACAGCAACGGCAAACAGTTTCACGCCCTGCAGCACTCCCATGGCTGCCGGCATACCAGATACCTGCTCATAACCCAGCGCCAGCAGAACCATGATCACAGCCGATGGCAGGGTAAAACCAATAAAGGCTGCGATAGCGCCCAGGAATCCTGCCCGCCCATAACCAATACTCATACCGGTCTGACTGCTCGCCGGCCCGGGCAGCATCTGACATAGCGCCACGGTATCGGCATAATCCTGGTCACTCAGCCAGGCTCTCTTCTCAACAAACTCCTTACGGAAATAACCAATATGAGCCGTTGGCCCACCGAAGGCATACAAACCCAGCACCAGAAAGCGCCAGAAAACTTCAAATACACTGCTTTTCATAAACAGACTTCTTCTTTACACACATCTTATATATTCAGATATTTTTCTTAAGGCAGTCTTAATTGCAACTGTCGATTGAGGGTAATGTCTTCCGGCGTGATCGTGCATCCCCACACCATGACCTCTACACCATTATTAATGGCATGGCGCAGAGCTTTTCCGTAAGCGGGATCGATATCATCTGCCGGGCTTACAACTTCAATACCAGTATGCTGTACACAGAACAATAAAACCGCTCTATGCCCCTGAGCCACCATCTGCTCCAATTCCCGCAAATGCTTCTGGCCGCGGGTGGTGACAGCATCGGGAAACTCACCGAAGCCATTATCCGTGGCTAATGTGACACTTTTCACTTCGATGTAGCAATCTGGTAATCCGTCTCTGGTCAGCAGCAGGTCGATACGACTGTTCTCTTCGCCATACTTTACCTCTCGGCGAACAGTGTCGTATTCCGACAGTTCAGGGATGACCTTATTCTCAATCGCTTCCTGCACGACCGCATTCGCCCTGCCGGTATTGACGCAGGCCAAGGTCTTTGCAGTTTTTTCACCATAGCGAACCGGGATCTCCACCAGCTCCCAGGTGCAGGGCAACTTTCGTTTCGGATTTTTGGAATCAGAGAACCAGACCCTTGCCAGCTCTGGCTGACAGTTCTTCATAGAGCCGGTGTTCGGACAGTGGATGGTGGTTTCAGTACCATCGGGAAGGCGGATATCAGCCAGAAAACGCTTGTAGCGCTTAAGCAGAATGGCCGACTCCAGGGGAGGATCAAAACGCATATTCGTGCCCCTGACAGAATAAAAGCATTATAAATAGTTATCTAAAAAACTTTTTATATTCTAATTTACACTAATAAGGATAAAGACACTTTTGTCACCCTAGCTAGATTCATATAGATGTAGCGGTTTCAGCACCCGTAAAATTTCAGGTAGCATCCTTGATCGGGTTCTGGTAGCTTCTCCGCTCCTTGGCAAGTTGTAATTCGGAACGTACGGATTTTATACGTTCCACGGCCAATCCCGGGGCTCGGCTGAGTCTGAGCATGAGTATCCCGCAGGACGATGACTTGGATAATACGGGGCTGTGAGCATGTCAGCACAAAACACGCCAGAGAGTGGCAACCTCCTGAAATCCTTCCAACCCTACAAGGAGAAGAAGGGCGAGGAGTACATGAACGATCGTCAGATCGAGCACTTTATCCAGATTCTTCTGAACTGGAAAAAAGAGCTGATGGAAGAAGTTGATCGCACCGTTGGTCATATGAAAGACGAAGCGGCTAACTTCCCGGATCCTGCCGACCGTGCAAGCCAGGAAGAAGAATTCAGCCTGGAACTGCGCACCCGCGACCGCGAGCGCAAACTGATCAAGAAGATTGAACAGACCCTGAACCGCCTCGACGAAGGTGACTACGGTTACTGTGACAGCTGTGGCGTTGAAATTGGCATCCGTCGTCTGGAAGCCCGTCCAACCGCAACACTGTGCATCGACTGCAAGACTCTTGCAGAGATCAAGGAAAAGCAGCTGGGTCACTAATCCGACCTGGTCACAATTCCAACACATTGGGTAATTTGTACGGCCTTGCAAGTCTGCTCACCTTATACAGGTCGATTTGCCCCATCTCCGACCGGTCCTCTGCACTTCGGTTCCCTGATTGCCGCTCTGGCCAGTTATCTGGACGCCAGAGTCGCATCAGGGAGATGGCTGGTACGCATTGAAGATCTCGACCCTCCCCGCGAACAACCTGGTGCATCAGATCTTATTCTGAAGGCGCTTGATGCCTATGGTCTCCACTGGGATGGCGATATCCTTTATCAGCATGATCGCCTCGAAGCCTATCAGGATGTTCTTTCTGATCTGTTGAAAAACGGGCAGGCTTATCCGTGTACCTGTACCCGTAAAGAGCTGGCCGCGTATCTGCCGAGCTATCCCGGTTTTTGCCGGAGCAACACCGATACCTCGAAAGAGCATGCGATTCGCTTTAATGCGCGGGATCATAAAATTGTGTTTGATGACCGCATTCAGGGTCATCAGTCTTTCGATATGAAAGAACTGGGTGACTTTGTCGTATTCCGCAAGGATGGCCTGTTTGCCTATCAGCTGGCCGTGACCGTGGATGATGAGTTCCAGGGTATTACCGATATTGTCCGCGGTATCGACATCATGGATT
Organism: Parendozoicomonas haliclonae; assembly: GCF_900174585.1. GTDB lineage: Bacteria > Pseudomonadota > Gammaproteobacteria > Pseudomonadales > Endozoicomonadaceae > Sansalvadorimonas > Sansalvadorimonas haliclonae. The sequence continues at coordinate 29,937 of NZ_FWPT01000004.1, forward strand.
CCACTCCGCGTCAGATCACTCTGCAGCAGGCGCTGGGCTATCACACTCCACGCTATGCCCATTTGCCAGTCATCACGAATGAGTTGGGTGACAAGCTTAGTAAGCAAAACAAGGCGGAAGCCCTCCCTCTGGATAACCCGGAGCCCACTCTGCTATTAGCCATGAGTGCCTTGGGCCTTCCCGTTGATGATCACGTTCGCTCATCCAGCCTGAACGATATGCTGAGCTGGGCTGAACAGCACTGGTCACTGCCTCCACTCCAGAACATCACAGCCATACCAGAATCTTCCCTGCTACAGAAGCGATGACTTCTACGCATACTCCGCCCCACCTTCGCCCCATAAAATAATCCTGTCTTCTACAGAGCCAATAACATGGTTGGCCTGTGGTCTGGTGTTTCAGATTTCGGAGTGAATGCGTGAGTCATCAGCAAGCCGGCGATATCCAGTCGCCACTGCGCAACATTGTTAACGACCCTAAGCTCAGTTTTATCCAGAAGGCACGCTACCTGTCTCTGCAGGCCGACAGCATGCTGGAATATCCAGAACTGCCAGCTCAGGTCAAAGCCGCTCTTGAGTCCCGTCTGATCTGCGATATGTTTGAAGGTCATGCGCCGTTCAAACCTCGCTATGTTCTTCCTGATTACCAGACAGCCCTGAAGAATGGTTCCGAGTACCTGGAGCTGCCAGCACCTCAAGACCTTGATGAAGCCATCAACTTCCTGCTGATTCTTTTCAACCACGTACCGTCCGTAACCGGTATGCCGGTCTTTATCGGTCGTATTGATCAGCTGCTGGAACCCTTTGCTGACGAAAGCATCAGCGATGAACAGCTCCATAAAAAGATTCGCCTGATGTGGCAGATGATCGACCGCACTCTGCCGGATGCTTTCCTGCACACCAACATCGGCCCGGAAGATTCCCGTGTTGCCCGTGCTGTGCTGGCTGTCGATCGCGAACTCAAGCAGGTCGCTCCCAACCTGACCCTGCGTTACGACCCGGCCATCACTCCCGATTCCCTGCTGCTGCAGGCCATCGAAAACATCACTATCTGCAATAAGCCGCACATCGCCAATGACGCCATGAACGTTGCGGATTACAAGGCACTGGGTGACTTCCGTGATTACGGTGTCGTCAGCTGCTACAACACCCTGCCTATGGCGGGTGGCGCGCACTCCCTGGTGCGTGTGGATCTTAAGAAGGCGGCCGAAGCCAGTGACGGAACCGTTGAAGGCTTCCTGAACAAGACTCTGCCGGAAGTGTGCGAGTGGACGTATCAGATTCTGCAGGCGCGCATTAATTATCTGGTAAACGAATCCAACTTCTACCAGTCCAGCTTCCTGGTGCATGAAGGCCTGATTGATCCTAAGCGTTTCACGGCCATGTTCGGTATGTTCGGTATGGCTGAGGCTGTTAACCACCTGCTGAATCTGGACACAGCTGAAGGCTACGGTCATAGCAAGGAAGCCCAGGCTCTCTCCCTGCGCATCAGTGAAAAGTTGGCAGAGATTGTCGAATCAACACCACTGGAACATTGCTGGCATAACCGTGCCATGCTGCACGCTCAGAGCGGTATCAATATGGATGTTGAGACCTCTCCTGGCTGTCGCATCCCTTACGGCCATGAGCCATCAAACCTTGAGCACATTCTGGCTGTTCTCCCGCATCACAAGCTTTATGTGGCGGGCATCAGTGATATCTTCCCGGTGGATGAGACCGTCAAAAATAACCCTCAGGCGCTGATGGCTATCTGCAAGGGCAGCCTGCAGCAAGGTCTGCGCATTTTCACCTGCGATATGGCCAACAACGAACTGATCCGTGTGACCGGCTATATGGTTCGTCGTTCCGACATCCAGAAGCATAAGGAAGAAGGTTCACGTCTGGACACCAGTGTTCTCGGTGCCGGTGCGGCAGAGAACTGCGGCATCCTGAACCGCAATGCCCGCACCATCAGTAACGAGAATATCGTCTGGGGTTCCGACCTGTCGTGAAAGGACTGGTAAGTCGCATTATTCCTTTCTCCTGCGTTGACGGGCCGGGCAACCGGTTCGTCATCTTTCTGCAGGGCTGCAACTTCGACTGCAAAAACTGCCATAACCCCCAAACCATTGGCCGCTGTGATGCCTGTGGTGACTGTGTCCCCGACTGTCCATCAGGCGCACTCACCCTCTCTGCGACCAGCAACACAATATTGTGGGACGAATCTGTGTGCCAAAGCTGTGATCGATGTATTGATCACTGTCCTTCCAGCGCCAGCCCAATGGCACAGGACATGAGCATTGATGATTTGCTTCAGCAAATGACTACTGCAGCCCCTTTTCTAACCGGCGTGACTGTCAGCGGCGGTGAATCCACCATGCAGCTGAAATTTGTACGTCAGCTGTTTGCTGCTATTAAGGCACACCCTCAACTCAGTCATCTGACTTGTCTGATTGATAGCAATGGCTATCTCTCAACCAATAGTTGGCGTGCCATGCTGGATGAGTTCGACGGAGCCATGATTGATCTGAAAGCCATGAACAATGAATTACATCAGTGGCTGACAGGTAAAGGAAACCAAAGGGTTCTGGATACCATCCGCTTCCTCGACCAGCACAACAAGCTGACGGAACTTCGTTTTCTTGCCATCCCGGAGATTACCGATACCCCGGAGGAGCTGTCTGCTATTCAGTCCTTTATTAAGGAACTGCGTTCCGACTTCACTCTGAAGGTTAATGCCTTCAGTAATAAAGCTGTGAAAGGGGAAGCCAGACAATGGAGCAATCTGCCGACTGAGCGCGCTCAAGACATCAAAGAACTCCTCATCTCCAGCTAATAATCCAACAGCTCAGCAATAAATTGCGCCAAACACCTACATAAGAGTAATATGCCGAGAGCCTGTTATTACCGCCTTGCATGTCGTGGAGACTGTGAATGTACCTTCACCGACTGGTACTTCTACTGGTTATCGGTATTTATCTTTTTTCTCCCGCTATTCTCGAGTGGTGGATCGAATCGCCTGAAGGCTGGTACCGCCCCTGGTTACTCTGGCTGTTGTTAATTATTGCCGGTTATCTGCTGCAACCGGGAGAGTCATCTTCCGAACAGGGTGATGGTCAGGGAGACAAGCCGTATGACGCTTGAGTTAAGCGAACTGGCCACCTATGGCATTGCTTATCTATCCCTGTTGTTTGGTGCAGCCTGGCTAACAGATCAGGGCTGGATTCCCCGTAAGATTACTTCACACCCGCTTGTCTACACCTTGGCTCTCGGTGTGTATGCCAGTGCCTGGGCGTTTTATGGCGCGGTGGGCATGGCGCACCAGTATGGCTTTGTCTTTCTCGCGTACTATTTAGGAATCTGCGGAGCCTTTCTTCTCGCTCCGGTTCTCCTCAGCCCCATACTCCGCATAACCCGGGATTATCAGCTGGGTTCACTGGCTGACTTGTTTGCGTTTCGTTTCCGCAGTTCAGCCGCCGGTGCATTAACAACCTTTATGATGTTGCTGGCCATGCTGCCGCTGGTTGCGATGCAGATACAGGCCGTTGCCGACTCCATTCATATCCTTGCCCGTGAAGGTTCTCCCGAACAGTTGGCCTTTGGCTTCTGCATCATTATTACCCTCTTCACCATGGCCTTTGGTACCCGTCGTATATCCAGCCGGGAAAAACACCATGGTCTCGTCTTTGCTATTGCGATTGAATCGGTGGTGAAGGTTGTCGCCCTTCTGGTGCTGGGTGGCGTGATTCTGTTCCAGATTTTTGGCGGCCCGCAGGAACTGCAGGAGTGGCTGCTGCAAAACCGGGAAGCTCTCAGCTCCCTGCGAATGTCTCTGGATGACGGTCCGTGGCGCACCATGCTGCTGATCTTCTTTGCAGCAGCGATTGTGATGCCGGACATGTTCCACATGACTTTTACCGAGAACCAGAACACCCGCAGCCTGAACAGTGCCAGCTGGGGTCTTCCTCTTTATCTGTTGCTGATGAGTCTGCCGGTGCCGCTGATTCTTTGGGGCGGCCTGATGCTCCCGGCGGCGACAACACCGGAATACTACGCACTGGGCATTGGTCTTGAGCTGCAAAGCCCGTTGCTGACTTTACTGGTTTATATCGGTGCCATGTCCGCATCGAGCGGCGTGATTATCGTCACCACCCTTGCACTGTCCGCCATGGTAGTGAACCACCTGATCCTTCCTGTTTATCAGCCACCTTCCAGTATTAATATTTACCGCTGGCTGAGCTGGACCAAACGCGCACTGATCGCCACCATGATCCTTGCAGCTTATGGCTTCTACCGTATGCTGGAAGCCGAACTCGATCTGGCAACTATAGCTGTAGTGTCGTTTGTTGCCTGCCTGCAATTCTTGCCCGGAGTGCTTTCAACCATTTACTGGACGCACGCCAACCGTCGCGGCTTTTTATCTGGTCTGATCGCCGGCTCTCTGGTCTGGTTTATCACCATGCTGATTCCGCTGGTTCTGGTAGATGATGTCTTCACTATCTTTGGCTGGACCTTTGAGCTGCAGGAAACCAACTGGCACGGCTCAGCCCTGATCTCACTATCGGTCAACATTCTGGTTCTGGTGGTCGTCAGTCTGCTTTCGGAAAGCTCACCGGAAGAGAAGAATGCCGCCAACTCCTGTTCGATACAGATGCTTGGCCGGCCTTCCCGTCGCTCCCTGCTGGCTTCATCTCCACGGGAGTTTCAGGAGCGCTTGTCCCGCCCTCTTGGTGCCTACACCGCACAGCGGGAGGTTTTTCAGGCTCTGAAAGATCTCAATATGCCGCTGGATGAGAAACGACCTTACGCCTTGCGTCGTCTCCGGGATCGCATTGAAGCCAACCTTTCAGGCCTGATGGGACCGAGTGTTTCCCGGGATATCATCAACCGCTACCTGCCCTATGGCCATGACAATGCCGGTGTGGCTGACATCAATTATGTAGAAAGTCAGGTTGAGGAATATCAGTACCGACTTACCGGTCTGGCGGCCGAACTGGATACCCTGCGTCGCTACCATCGCCAGACCCTGCAGAACCTGCCAATGGCTATCTGCTCGCTGGGCGTCGATGGAGAAATCATGATGTGGAACAACGCGATGACTGATGTTACCGGCATTGCCAGTTCCGCAACCGTTGGCTCGCGACTGAGCAGTCTTCCAGAACCCTGGCGCGATCTGCTGGTTGGCTTTGTCAGCGAGAAAGGTGAACCCCGGGATCGTCGTCAGATCATTATTGATGGTCAGCCGCGCACGCTGAATATTCATAAAGCACACCTTGGTTCTGCCGGAGGTACGGTTCTGATGATTGAAGATCAGACAGACTCCTTCCTGCTCGAACAAAAGCTGATCCACAGTGAACGTCTGGCGTCTATTGGTCAGCTGGCGGCAGGTGTCGCCCACGAGATTGGTAATCCGGTGACCGGTGTTGACTGTCTGGCACAGGAGCTGCGTAGCTTTGCCCAAGACGACGATACCAAAGAGATTGCCGAGCAGATTCTTGAGCAGACCAAACGCATAGCCAAGATCCTGCACTCTCTGATCAACTTTGCCCATAAGGGGCAGAGTAGTGATGAGTTGTCAGTAGAATCTGTAAGCCTGTCCCGCTGCACCAGTGAAGCGTCCAGCCTGCTGGAGCTGAATAAACAGAACCGCGGCATTCGCTTTATCAATAACTGCGGCCCGGATGATTTTATTATTGGTGACGGTCAGAAGATCACCCAGATCCTGATCAACCTGTTAAGCAATGCCCGGGATGCGTCGCCGGATAATTCAATTATTACCATCAACACATCAGCCTCCGAACACACCATTACTCTGGACGTCACCGACCAGGGCTGTGGTATTTCGGAAGACAACCAGAAACGTCTGTTCGAGCCTTTCTTTACCACTAAAGAAGCCGGTAAAGGAACCGGGCTGGGCATGGCTCTGGTGTACAGCATCGTCGAAGAACATTTCGGTACCATTGTCGTTCACTCTCCGGTGAACAAAGAGAAAGGCACGGGTACCAGAATCAGCGTCAGCCTGCCGCGTCATTTGGCAGAACTTGATACTGAAGTGAAAACACCTCAAGATGCCATCGAGCTTGTATAAGGTGGCGCACAAGATGAACGGGGGAAATAAATGAGTCTCGGTAAGATTCTGGTAGTGGAAGATGAGCCGGTAATCCGCTCTTCTCTGCGCAGGCTACTGTCCCGCAACGACTATGACGTTACAGAAGCTGAGTCTGTAGCGGACGCCTGTCAGCACGAACTGGAATCCTTTGATCTCATCATCTCCGACCTGCGCCTGCCGGGCGAACCGGGTACGGTAATGATTGAACGAGCCAGCCACACCCCGGTTCTGATCATGACCAGTTACGCCAGCCTGCGCTCTGCTGTTGATTCCATGAAGATGGGCGCTGTCGATTATATCGCCAAACCTTTTGATCATGACGATATGCTGCGCGCGGTTGCGGAAACCATCAGCCGCAAAGAACAGATCGCCGCACAGCCAGAACCTCCTAAAGCGTCCGTCACCAATATCGAAACGGCCCAGCAAAAGAACGGTAACCCGGCCGGTATTATTGGCCAGTGTCAGCCTATGCAGACGCTGTTCAATCGCATCAATCGCGTTGCTCCTACCGAAGCCACTGTTCTTATCCTGGGTGAATCCGGAACCGGTAAAGAGCTGGTTGCCCGTGCGTTGCATGAAGCCAGCAAGCGTAAGGATAACGCCATTATCTCAGTGAACTGTGCCGCGATTCCTGAATCCCTGATTGAATCCGAACTGTTTGGACATGAGAAGGGCGCATTCACCGGTGCCACTACCACTCGCAATGGTCTGGTTGAAGCTGCCGACGGCGGAACGCTGTTCCTGGATGAAATTGGTGAGCTGCCACTGGAAGCTCAGGCACGTCTGCTCCGTGTTCTGCAGGAAGGTGAAATTCGTCGGGTGGGTTCTGTTGAATCCCGCAAGGTGAATGTTCGTCTGATTGCAGCAACCCACCGTAACCTTAAGAAGATGGCTCAGGAAGGTACCTTCCGGGAAGACCTTTACTACCGCCTCAATGTGGTTGAACTGAACCTTCCGCCGCTGCGTGACCGCGGTCAGGATATAACCCTGCTGGCAGAAGCTCTGCTGGAGAAGACCAGCGAACGGATGGGCATGAGCGATATGCTGCTTTCGCCTGAAGCGCTGGTTGCCATCAGCCGTCACGCTTGGCCGGGCAATGTGCGGGAACTGGAAAATGCGATTGAGCGCGCTGTTATACTGAGTGAAGACGATATGATCACGCCGGATCTTCTGGGTCTGGAGTCTGCGATCTCTTCCACCCGTCAGTCCCCCCAGAACCTGATCGAAGACAGCAGCACCGAAGAGCTGTCCATGGAAGATTACTTCCTGCGGTTTGTGCTGGAACATCAGGATCAAATGAACGAAACCCAGCTGGCCCGCAAGCTCGGTATCAGCCGGAAGTGTCTGTGGGAACGCAGAAAACGTCTTGGCATCCCACGCCGGGAAGCCACAGCCTAAACGTCTCAACCAAGCCATTCCCGGCGAACTCTTCTACATTGAATAAAAGATGAAATGTTGAAGAAACCTCCGGGGATGGAACCGTGCATCAGTTCAGGGATCGAGTTAAAGCTCTTACATACAGCCTTTCCGCACTCCTTATTCTTGCCCTGTCACCAGCAGTTCTTGCCGACAACCATGTAAATCAGCATGCAAGCCAGCCTCTGACGCTTTGTGAAAAGATGCGTATGGAGCGCCAGCACGAAATCAACCGCAACCCCGATATTGATCTGCTGGTTCCCCTGCGCCAGAGCAGCGATGCCAACTGTTTCAGCCCTGCAGAGAACCTTTATTTTGTCAGTCTGGTAGCCGCCGAAGCCAAGCTCGGTCCCAACTCACCCTGGTATCAGACCATGGGAGAAGAGAATCGCGGTAAGGCCAAGCTGGCCTGTGAAGTGATGGGCTATGCCGAATCTCCCCAGACCATGACCATGGATGAATGCATCGCCGCCCGTTACAACGAGATGATGCAGCCCTATAACGACGAATACCGCAACGAATCCACCGACTACATCAACAAGCGCAATGCGCTGGGTGAGGAGCTGGTTGAGCAGTGCGTCACAGCGTTCTATCAGAACCTGCCTAATCTGCCGAGGCAGATACAGTTCCCGCTGGCCTACTATGACCGTAAGCTGCACGCCTACCCGGACTGGTATCTGGAAGCCCGCCTGAATGACAACGACTGGCTGATGAATATGCAGAAAACCATGGCCAGTCAGGTGATTGGTGAAGCGCTGGATAAGCAGTGCCCCGGCGATATGATCTGGTGGCTTTACCTTTCTACGTAACCCTCTATTCGAGACAGATCTATCTTTTACCCTGTCTCCTCACAGAGCCTGTGATAATATGTGCCTTTTGCTTTCATACTTATGGGACAGATATTCTGTTCATGGCAGTATTTAGAGATCATGGCACACTATGACTGGCAGGCGTAAAGGACTCATGGGATTCCTGTCCAGGCTGTTTACCAACAAGCCAACATCAACACCTTCTATTGAACGCAGAGTCATTTCCCGGGACGAACATCCTGTATCCCGGAAGTTGATCAGCGAGAATGCGCTCAAGGTTCTTTACCGACTGACCAGTCAGGGGCATGATGCCTGGCTTGTGGGCGGCAGTATCCGTGATATTTTGCTGGGCATTCATCCCAAAGACTTTGATATCGCCACCAGTGCCTCTCCGGAAACGGTGCGCGGGCTGTTCCGTAACTCCCGTATTATTGGCCGCCGCTTCAAGCTGATTCACGTGACCTTTGGTCGCGATATCATTGAGGTTGCCACCTTCCGTGCCAACCACGAAGACACCAGCGCCAAGAAGCACAAAGATAAATCACGCCATTCCGACAGCGGTCGCATCCTGCGCGATAACGTTTATGGCACTATCGAAGATGATGCTGTTCGTCGTGACTTCACCATCAATGCTCTCTACTACAACCCGGAAGACTTTACCGTCCATGACTTCTGCGGTGGCATGGAAGATATTGATAACGGTCTGATCCGCCTGATTGGTGATCCGGTTCGCCGCTACCATGAAGATCCGGTGCGGATGATGCGAGCCGTGCGCTTTGCCGCCAAGCTCGACTTCGATATTGAAGAAAGCACAGCCACGCCTATCCGTGATCTGGGCTACCTGCTGAAGGATATTCCTTCTGCCCGTCTGTTTGATGAAAGCCTGAAGATGTTCCTGTCCGGCTACGGTCTGGCCGTATTCCACAAAATGCAGGACTACGACCTGTTTGCCCAGCTGTTCCCGGCCACGGACTCAGCTCTGCATAACGATCCTAAAGGATTGCTGCTGCTGGAACGGGCGCTGGAAAATACCGATGCCCGCATCGCCAAAGACAAGCCTGTCACACCAGCCTTCTTCTTTGCAGCTGCGCTCTGGTCCCCTATGAAGGCCATGCGTGATGATCTGATTGCTCAGGGCATGCCGCCGGTTCCGGCCATGAATCAGGCCGCCATGCAGGTGATTGCCAATCAGTGCACCCATACGGCTATTCCCAAGCGCTTTACCATTCCTATGCGGGAGATCTGGGATCTTCAACATCGTCTGGAGCGTCGTCAACCCAAGCGGATTGAAGAGCTGGCTGCACACCCTCGCTTCCGTGCGGCTTATGACTTCCTGCTGCTGCGTGAAGAGTCCGGTGAGAACCTGAACGGTGCCGGTCGTTGGTGGACCAAATATCAGGAAGCCAACCCGCATCTGCTGCCGGACAACCATGACAACCGCAGCCGTCGTCGCAGCCGGGAGCGCTTTGACGATAATCACCAGCAGGCTGATAATGAGCGGGGCGAAAAGCGTTCCGGCAACAGAGACAACCGTCGCAACCGCCGGCCGCGTCGTCGCAAGCCAACCCGTAACCAGCCAGATTAATTCTTGATGCCACAATCCGTCTCTGTCACGGCCTATATCAGCCTCGGCAGCAACCTTGAGCAACCTGTACAGCAGGTGCTCAGGGCTGTTGAGGAAATTGCTGCTATTCCCAACACCACATTGACTGGCGCCTCCCGCCTTTACCGAAGCGCACCGGTTGGCCCGGGTGATCAGGATGATTACATCAACGGTGTTGTGCAGGTCAGAACCACTCTGGAACCTCTGGCACTGCTTGATGCCTTTCAGGCCATCGAACTCCTGCATGGTCGTGAACGAATTGTCCGCTGGGGTGCTCGTACACTGGATCTTGATCTGCTGCTTTATGGCGATGAAAAGATTGAGAACGAACGCCTGATCGTCCCCCACAAAGAGATGCACTGGCGTAACTTTGTGCTCTATCCATTGGCCGATATTGCTCCGCAGATTACTCTGCCAACTGGACAAAGCCTGCAAAAGCTTTTACAAACAGTGGGAGACGAAGGGCTTTCTGCTTTTGCGGATATCAAGATTCCTGATGCTGTTCCCGAATCAATAAGTGAGCCTGCCTAAACAATTATTTATGGCAAAGGACAGTCAGCATGGAAGCGATCGAGATACCCGAACAAGAGTGGACTCCTTTTGCCCTGCCTGATGATTTTCCTGAATTTATTGCCGTAGAAGGCCCGGTCGGTGTTGGTAAAACCACACTGGCCCGCAGACTCGCTGCCACGTTCAACTACGACGTTCTGCTTGAAGAACCGCCCCGGGAAAACCCTTTTCTGGAACGGTTCTATCGTCACCCTCGTCAGGTTGCCCTGGCCACCCAGCTGCACTTTCTCTTTCAGCGTGCGACACAGCTGCAGACCATCCGCCAGAACGATATGTTCGAGCCGGTACGGGTTTCTGATTTCTGTATGGACAAGGATCGTTTGTTCGCGGAAATGTATCTCGATCCGCTGGAGCTGGAACTCTATCGTCGCGCCTGGGATATGCAGACCAAAGATCTCCCCAAACCAGAGCTGGTGATTTACCTGCAGGCGCCGGTTGATGTTCTCAAGGATCGGATCCGCGAGCGCGGCATAGAAGCCGAGCGGTTAATTGGTGATGGATACCTGAATCGGTTGAATGAGGCCTACGCCCAGTTCTTCCACTATTACGATGCATCTCCACTGCTGATTGTGAACGCCGCCGAAATCGATCTGGTGAGTAACGAGCAGGACTACCAGTTACTGGTCGAGGAAATTCTTAGCTGCCGTAAAGGCAGACACTACTTTAATCCGCAATCTTCCAGCTTATGACTAGGGGCTGTTCACAATTAAACATCGAACTCAGCATTCCCAAAAATTTTCATGGTTAGACGCAGCTTTGCAGGAAGGCTGGTTGCCTTTCAAAAAGCTGCAACGCAGCCATGGAGATTTTTGGGAATGCCCTCCGGGTGGAGCTGAAAGCCGTCACTCGCTGCGTCGAGCTTGCTTAATGTAGGTCAACTACGATTTTCACAAGCTCTTCTAGCGTTTGACGGCTTTCAGTTCCACTGAGTCGCATGTTTAATTGTGAACAGCCCCTACCCTCTTACTACCTGTTTATCCGCCAATTAAGGGTAAGCAGGTAGATTCTGCACTGGAAAAGCAATTGAATTTCCACCAATATAGCGCGTCTCTGCATTATCAGGACAAGACTGCTCACTGTCCGGGATGCAGGCTGTGATGTACTAACCAGACAGCCGCTCGGCCTCAGAGCAGCCACAGAATATAAATTCAGGGTTCTATGGCTAAAACCACTCTCCACACGCTTCTCGAAATGAAGCAGACCGGTGAAAAATTCACCTGTCTGACATCTTATGACGCCACTCAGGCGCATATGGTAAGCAGCCAGGGTACAGATATCATTCTGGTCGGTGACTCCCTTGGCATGGTTGTGCAGGGTCGTGATTCCACTGTGCCCGTAACCATGGACGATATGGTTTACCACACGCGCTGTGTCGCCCGTGGTAATACCGATGCCATGATTATGGCTGATATCCCTTTTATGGCCTGCGCCACGATTGAGCAGACCTATACCAACGCAACAGCTTTGATGCAGGCCGGTGCCGAAGTCATCAAGCTGGAAGGCGGTCGCTGGTTGTGCGATACCGTTAAAGGCCTGTCTGAGCGTGGTGTACCAACCTGCCTGCACCTCGGCCTTACGCCTCAGTCCGTCAGCATGCTGGGCGGTTACAAGGTTCAGGGTCGTGATGAAGAATCCGCCAACCGCATGATTGAAGATGCCATCATGCTGGCAAATGCCGGTGCCAACATTATCCTGCTGGAATGCGTGCCAACCCCTCTGGCCCGTGAGATCACCCGTGCGGTATCTGTTCCGGTTATCGGTATTGGCGCTGGTCCTGACACTGACGGCCAGGTTCTGGTTGTCTACGATATGCTCGGCATGACCCACGGCCGCAAGCCTCGCTTCGTCAAAGATTTTATGGCGGAAGCGGGCACCCCGGCAGAAGCGGTTGCACAGTTTGTTGCCGATGTTAAAAGCGGTGCCTTCCCCGCACCGGAGCATGGATTCAGTAAATGAACACCGTCTATTCCGTTGAAGAGATTCGTGACTACGTTCGCAGCGTGAAGGCCGAGGGCAAAACTGTTGCCTTTGTCCCTACCATGGGCAATCTGCATAACGGCCACCTGACGCTGGTGACCAAAGCCCATGAGCTGGCTGATGTTGTGATTGTCAGCATCTACGTAAACCAGATGCAGTTCGGCCCGAACGAAGACTACCACAGCTATCCGCGCACCATGGCGCAGGACGAAGCTCTGCTGCGCGAACACAACGTGGATATGGTGTTTGCTCCCTCTGCCAACATTATCTATCCGGAAGGTCTGGACAATCACACCACTGTGAAAGTCGACTCCCTGGATGGCATGCACTGTGGCAAGACCCGTCCGGGTTTCTTCACCGGTATCGCAACAGTGGTGACCAAGCTGTTCAATATCGTACAGCCTGATGTTGCCGTATTTGGCGAGAAAGATTTCCAGCAGCTCAGCATCATCCGCAAGATGGTGAAGGATCTGTGCATTCCGGTTGAGATCGTCGGCGCTCCTATTGCCCGTGCTGATACCGGCCTGGCACTGAGCTCTCGTAATGGTTACCTCTCTCAGGAAGAGAGAGAACAGGCCAGCCTGATCTATCAGGAGCTGCTGAAGGCTAAAGAAGCCATCGTAGCCGGTAACACCAATTACGACATTATTCAGCGTGATGCGATTGCCAGTCTGGCCGGATATGGTTTCCAGCCAGACTACTTCAACATTATTCGTCGATCCGACCTGCTGCCTGCAGCACCTGGCGATAAGGAACTGATCATCCTTGCTGCGGCAGGCCTGGGCAAAGCCCGTCTGATTGACAACCTCCAGATCGATCTCTGATCGGTCTGGCGGAAGAGACAAAGTATTTAGAGGATCATCTCCATGCAAAATGTGATGCTCAAAGCCAAGCTGCATATGGCTGTTGTTACTCACGCTGTTCTGAACTACGAAGGCTCCTGCGCCATCGACGGCAATCTGCTGGATATGGCCGGTCTGCGTGAATACGAACAGATCCAGATCTACAACAAGGACAACGGTGCCCGTTTCACCACTTACATCATCCGTGGTGAGGAAGGTTCCGGCATGATCTCCATGAACGGTGCTGCGGCCCGTATGGTGTCCGAAGGTGATAAGGTGATCATCTGCGCTTACGCACATTACTCTGAAGAAGAGTGCGCCAAGCACAAGCCAGCGCTGATTTACATGAATCCGGATAACACTGTAAGCCACAGCGCTAACGCTATCCCGGTTCAGGTTGCTTAATATTTAAAGTAAACCGATACAGAAAGGGCGATGACCTTGCAGTCATCGCCCTTTTTATTTTCTGGTTCCCACGCTCAGCGTGGGAACCAGTATTGTTTGAAACTGATCAGCCGCCGGAACGTTTGGCGTTGTAACCCTGCTTGATCAGCTCAGCGACCATCGTGTCTACATGGTCGCCCTGCAGCTCGATTGCACCATCCTTAACGGCACCACCGCCACCACAGCGTTTCTTCAGCTGTTTGGCAAAACCTTTCAGATCATTACCGGACATTGGCAGGCCGGTGATCACTGTTACGGTTTTTCCGCCACGACCTTTCTTCTCCGGACGTACACGAACAACGCCGTCGGTTTCCGGAACATCGTCTTTGGCTTTTTCTTCCTTAACGCGGCCGCCAAGTTCAGTGCTGTATACCAGACGACTGCCGCCGTCATTGTCGGATGAGTATTTCGCCATAATAAGAGCAGTGTAATTACAGGAAAGATAAGATCTGCCGGATCAAAGCCTTTGGCTTTAACCCGGCAACGAGAAAGGATTAACCTTGGGTCAGCAGTGCCCGAAGGTCAATAATGGCCGCATTGGCACGGGAAATGTAGTTCGCCATAACCAGAGAGTGGTTGGCCAGGATGCCAAAACCGTCACCGTTCAGGATGATCGGGCTCCAGACAGACTGCTGGGTTTCCTGCAACTCACGAATGATCTGACGCAGGCTGACCAGAGCGTTCTTCTTCTCCAGTACATCAGCGAAGTCCACCTCAATGGCCTGCAGCAGAACAATCAGTGCCCAGGTGGTACCGCGTGCTTCATAGAAGACATCATCAATCTTGTTCCATGGCGTCTGAACCATCAGTTCATCAGACATTGGCGTGGACTGTCCGGCTTCTGCATCACCAGCCAGATCAGTGTTCAGACGATTCTTACCGACACTGGCACTCAGACGCTGGGATAGGGAACCAAGACGAGTTTCCACATCACGCAGCCACTGGGTCAGGTTATCTGCACGGGTGTAGAACTGGGCAGGATCATTGCTGTCAGACAGACGGGCAAGATAGTTATCAAGCTTATCGATGCCGCGACGGTATTCACCTTCACTGGAAGGCAGCGCCCAGCTCTTGGAGTCAAAGTTAAACTGCGGCTCGGCAATAGCCAGATCCACATCTTCCTTGGACTGGGATTGGGAACGGCTGAAATCTTTGCGCATGGCACGGGTGAAATCGCGCAGCTGAACCAGAGCACCGAATTCCCAATTAGGCATGTTATCGAGGTAAAGTCCCGGCGGCATAATATCGTTACGGAGATAACCACCTGGCTTGTCGAGCAGTGTTTCACCAATGCGGATTGCTGTCGCCGTTGAAGTAAAGCCTGTTACTTCCGGCTTGTTCAGAGCAGCAGCCTTTGCGGTTGCATTCTCCCGAACATTGAAAGATTCCGGTTCATTACTCCAGTACATGCCCAGAATAATAATCACGATCAGCAGAATGACAGTTGCGATGCCGGCCAGCTTTCCTAGCTTGCCACCACCTGTGCCATCCGAATCACCGGAAAACTTATCTTTTAGATCGTCTCTCCAATCTGCAAGGCCCATGACGTCCCCTTATGCCCAGCTAACTGCCTGTTAATTTGCTACTTGGAGCCTATTATGGGCAAAGCTGAGGGGAACTTATAGGCTCTTTCTCTATTAATGTGCTTCTTTACGGCCAAATTTCATTGTTGCGGGTTTTCTGTTGCAGAGCGACCCAGTGAGTCAGCCTTGAGGCATCACCAATTCTGCGCTCCTCATATCCACGTTCCAGCAGCCACAAACCCGTTCCGTTGAAGGAGTAGACCGGCTCCAGATCCTTACGGGTTTCCGGTGCCTTCATATTGTCGGTTAGATTATCCAGAACTATCTGTTCGCCATTATTTTTTTCTACGATCAGAACCATATGGGCCTGACGCAAAGTTAGCGAACGAACATAAGCCAGACGCAGACGATCATCCGACACACCCAGTCGGCGCAGAGTGATGTATTTGGCGATGGCGTAATCTTCACAATCCCCGATTCCCCGATTCAGGAACTCGGATGGCGAGGCCCAGTAATCCTCTTTACCCCAGGCAGCACGATCACTGCGAAAGGTCAGACTGTTAAAGAAGTTGTTCACCTCTTCAATGCGTTCGGACTCAGAGACGGACTGCAAACGTTTTACCAGCAGATCCCAGGCGCCAATTCGCTGCTCCTCGATCGAGCTGCGGGAAGGCTGGGATTGATTCAGTGGCAAACTGCTGGCACTGGCTGCACCACTGAAACCGAACAGGGCCACTAGCCCCGCGATAGGAAGAATCTTCATGAACCACACTCCCTGTGGACTACTCAACTGCGAGATTCACCGTGAACTATAGCAATGCCCGGTCCGGCCTCCTGCCGGGCTGAACAATCTATGTACTTTCACCTACAGCACCAGTACCATGCGCCTCCGAGATAAAGGTGATTGATGTTTTTTTGACCACACCGGGTTTGAGGTGAGGTCAGAGGAATTTCAGACTTAATAGGGAATCAGGTGCGATACCTGAGCTGTGCCCGCAACTGTGACAGAGGAGTTCTCACCAGCGCCGCGCTTTTGACGTTTTGGTTTGAAAGGAGGCGTTAATCCACTGGAAAACCGGGAAGGAGGGTGTGAATGATGATTCTGGAGCCAGGAGACCTGCCTTTATCTGTACACGGATAGCTGGGCGGGAATTATCACAGCTACCAGACCGCATTGCTGTATAGATATATTGTTGTCTTGCCGGTTTGACTGTACCTGCCTGAAGCATCCGTTTGTCGCACAAAAATAACGACAATTCATACGGACGCATATGAACCTCAACAACAAAACAACTCTTGTGCTCGCTCCTCTCACGCTTGCGCTGCTGCCACTGGCCTCTTCCATCCATGCAACGGATAAAGTTTATAAGCTTGAAGATGTCGTTATCACCGCCACCCGAACAGCCCAGACGGTTGACCAGACTCTGGCTCCTGTCTCTGTTATTACCCGTAAAGATATCGAACAGTCCCAGGCACAGAGTGTTCCTGAACTGCTGAAGATGCTTCCGGGTGTTCAGGTTTCCAGCAATGGCGGACCGGGTGCATCAACCGGGCTCTTTATCCGTGGTACCGCCACCAAGGAATCCATCGTTCTGATTGATGGCCAGCGTATCGGCAGTGCCACCCTCGGCGAAGCCTCCCTGCAATATTTTGATCCGGACCAGATTGAACGCATCGAGTTGGTTCGTGGCCCTAAAGCGAGCCTGTATGGTGCTGATGCGATTGGCGGTGTAGTGAACATTATTACCCGTGCAGCAGCTGGTAAGTCACAAATGTCGTTTAAAGCCGGTTATGGCAGCGACAAAACCCGTTCCGCCAGCGCTAATATCAGCGGCGTAAGCGACACCACCCGTTATCACCTGGGCTTCAGCCGTTTTATCACCGATGGCTATGACCGCACCGAGAATACCGTTGGTAATAACAGCGATGATGACTTCTACAGCAACTCCACCTTTTCGACCACAATCAGCCACGACTTCACTGACGATCTGACCTTTGCGCTCCGTGGTTACCAGAGTCAGGGCAACTCAGCCTATGACGATGCCTGGAATCCGGATACCTCACCTCGTACAACGTTCAAAGAACAGTTCCTCTCCAGCGAAGTCACTTATGTGATCAATAACTGGTGGCAGACAGGTTTGACGCTTTCCTACACTCAGGACAGCTCTGAAGCCAGAAAGACCGCCTCCCCGAACACCTATATGACCAAGCGTCATCTGCTGAACTGGCAGAATAATTTTTCCGTATCGGAAAACACTCTGCTGACCGCTGGCTTTGATACTTACAAAGACAAAGTTGATAGCACCGTTGATTACGACGAAACCTCACGCAGCAACCATGCAGTTTTCCTGCAAAGCCTGACCACTTTCGCCAGCAGTGATCTGCAATTGTCTGTTCGTAATGACGATAACGAGCGTTACGGCAACAAAGCCACCGGAAACATCGCCTGGGGTTATAACCTGCCAGCTGATATGCGTGTGATTGCCAGTTATGGCACAGCCTTCCGGGCGCCAACCTTCAATGAGCTCTACTATCCGAACTTTGGTGATCCCAACCTGAAGCCGGAAGAGTCTGAAAACGTGGAAGTGGAACTGCGTGGCAAACTGCAGAATGGGCAATGGTCTGTTGCCGTTTTCCAGAACACCATTGATAACCTGATCTCTTCCCAGCAGGATCGTGATGCCGGACGCGTGGTTGCCATCAAGGAAGCCCGAATTCGAGGTGTGGAGCTGACCGGCCGTTACCAGATTTTTGGTACCGATGTGAAAGCCGCAATCTCTCTGCTCGATCCGAAAGAGATTCGTAACAACCAGCCAGACCAGCTGCTGATCCGTCGCTCCAAGCAGGAACTGACTTTGGATATCAGCCGTCCGTTTGGCGACTTTACTATTGGCGCCAACCTGCTGGCTCGCAGCCAGTTTGAGGACTCTAACTACCCAAGCCGTGTTGATATGCCGGGATTCGGTGTCGTCGGTATCCGTGCTGCCTGGCAGCTGGACAAAACCATCAAACTGGAAGCCAATGTCCGGAACCTGTTTAACAAGGACTATCAAACGGCCTTTGGTTACAATGAGCCATCGCGCGGAGTATTTGCCTCAGTGACCTGGAGCCCTGAACTCTAGGGTCTGTTGGGTTTGATGATCGGACTCTGCAACCGGGTCAGTCTTGCTGATCCGGTCAGATGCAGCACTGCGTATGCAATCACTCCTGTTTGCAGTCATACACAATGAGGTTTCTATGACCAACAGCTCTGACGCCAGCTCCGATACAGGCACTGACGAGAAATACAAAAAGCGCATGCAGCGCAAAAAGGAACATATCGATCAGAAAATTGCCGAGGCAACGGAAGAGCGGGGCATTGTTATCCTGATTACCGGTAATGGTAAGGGAAAGAGCACCTCCGGCTTCGGTACAGTTTTACGCTGTGTCGGCCATGGTATGAAAGCGGGTGTGGCACAGTTCATTAAAGGCAAGTGGGACTGCGGCGAGCGTAACGTTCTGGAGAAACTGGGCGTTCCTTTCCATGTTATGGCTACCGGCTTTACTTGGGATACCCAGAACAAGGAACTGGATACAAAAGCGGCTCAGGAAGTCTGGGTAGAAACCAAAAAGATGCTGGCCGATCCGGAATTGTCGGTTGTTCTGCTGGACGAGCTGACCTATATCGCTCGCTACGGTTACATCGACACCGATGAGATTGTTGAAGCGATCAATAATCGTCCGAAAATGCAGACCGTTATTATTACCGGTCGTGGCTGCCCGAAAGGCCTCGAAGATATCGCGGATACTATCAGCGAAGTTCGCGATGAACGCCATGCCTACCGTGCGGGCGTGAAAGCCCAGAAAGGCGTGGACTGGTAACAGCTCTATCCCGCCAGAGTTCTGTTCCACAAGAGCTCCGGCGGGATTTCACATTGCTGTCGTTTATCCCAGAAACTCACGAATCAACTGTTCGGATGGCACTGAGCCTGAGTGCACCAGCTGACCATTCACAGAGACTCCCGGTGTTCTCATAACACCCGCCTCCATGATCTTTTCCAGATCGGTTACCTTTTCAACATTGATCTCCAATCCCAGCTCATGACCTGCAGCCAGAATACGCTCAGCAGTCACCTGACAGTTTTTACAGCCTGAGCCATACACGTTCACATTGATCATTGTTACTTCTCCACTAGAAAATATTGATGGTGTTAAACAGCCAGCCGACCAGACAGAAAGCCACCAGCAGGTAACCTGCGATTAAGGCCAACAACCGGAACTGCATCACCTGCTTCAGCATGGTGAATTCCGGCAGACTCACAGCCACCGCACTCATGCAAAAAGCCAGTGTTGTACCCAGCGGAACACCTTTTATCAGCAGGCTTTCCATCACAGGAACAATTGATGTGGCATTGACGTACATAGGAATTGCGATCAGAGCGGAAAGGGGCACAGTCCACCACTGTCCATCACCCAGGTGTTCCTGAAACCATTGCTCCGGAACAAAACCATGAATAAAGGCTCCCAGACCAACCCCCAGAATCACCCACTTCCAGATGCGCAGCAGGACGGTTTTGGCCTCGTCCATGGCAAAGTCATGACGCTGCCTGAGAGTCATCTTCTCAGCATGAAACTCCAGTTTTTCAGCATGGTCTGCACCTTCATACTGTTTGGCCAGAAACGGCACCAGCCACCGATGGGCTTTCAGTTGATCGATCAGGAACCCACCAACAATGCCCAGCAACAGGCCGATGGAGACATAAAGAATGGTGAACTTTAATCCCAGCATGGAACCCAGCAGGATAATTACCACTTCATTGATGATCGGGGACGTCAGCAGAAACGCCATAGTCACGCCCAAGGGAATACGGGCTGAGACAAACCCCATAAACAGGGGAATAGAGCTGCAGGAACAGAAGGGAGTCACCGCTCCCAGCGTTGAACCCATAATGTAACCGGCGAAGCGTCCCTGTCCCTGAAGAAATGCGCGGACACGCTCCGGATTCAAAGATGCACGAACGACAGCTATCGCATAGATAAGAACCACCAGCAAAACCAGAATCTTGCTGGTGTCTTCAACAAAGAAGTGAAGCCCCTTTGCAAGGGCCGTATCGGGTGACAGCCCTAACAGGGAATAAGTCACCCAGTCTGACAGTGATGTGAACCAACCCAACATGATTGCATTCCTTTTAACTCTCTCTGCTTCTAAACACGCAGGCGAAGAAAAAAGGATGCAGATTAATTAAATTATTTTTATTTATTCCGGACGGGGAGTGAAACCACAGACGCCACTGTCATCAAATTGAATCTGGCACTTCTTGATCATCTGCTTTCGCAGCTTTTGTCGCGCCCGCTGTATGCGAGACTTAGCGGCCACCAAGCTGAGATCCCGTTGCCGGGCATACTCTTTTTGACTCATTCCCTGAAGATCACAGGCATCGATAGCATCCCGATCCTGAGCATCGAGTTCCAGCAAGACCCGCTGCATACAGCGATCAAGCTCCATAACCCAGGGTGTTTCTTCATCCCGGGTTATCTCTGGCTCCTGCTCCAAAGGCATAGTGGTGCCTTCACGGCTTTGCCTGCGATAGCTGTCGATGGCGGTATTCTTTGCCATCACCTTCAGCCAGCTGCCAGCATCTTCCAGATCACAGAACCGCTCCTTGGTTTTCAGTGCCTTAATAAACAGATCCTGCAGCAGATCTTCAGCTTGATTACTGTCTCCGGTTTGGCTGATAAACCATCGTTTCAACCATCCTTCATTCTGCGCCCAGGCATCCATTAAACAATTCATAATCTATCCAGCCCTCAACGCTCTGGTCTCACATTTTACCCTCAGGTTTAAAACAACCTGATTGATATGAATTAATACTTATGACCTCTTCGATCTGATTGAAAAACAAGACATTATTGTTATTCTTTGCGGGTTTAAGGCTGGATCATCTTAGCTTCCATGCGTATAATCCAGCACCGCTGTGGGCCCTTAGCTCAGTTGGTTAGAGCATCCGACTCATAATCGGCAGGTCCTGGGTTCAAGTCCCGGAGGGCCCACCATATACAGCAAGGCGTGAGAGGTTAAGAACCACTCACGCCTTTTTGATTTTTAACACACCGCCCCCAGTTTTGCCCCCGCCTATCTGCTTGCTTCAAAGCTTAAGTCATCAAAACCTGAGCCTTCTTTGAAGGTTTACCCTTCGCTCAAAGGCGCAGATGAATTCGCCAATATTTTTGCAGATATAAAGTCACCTACTGGCTTCTCTCTTACCAAAGACGACATTGCTTCCATTGAGGGCACAGCTCTCACCTTCAAAAAGCCATTCGATGAACGTCTATGCCCATACTGCCGGACCGATGCTGTAGATTGATGCCCCATGATGTAAGCCACTTCAACAGCAGACAAACCTGAAGCTCTTAAGTTTGAGCCGAATTGGTGCCGCCAAGAATAAAGACTGTAGTGGGTTTTGCGGCGAGGAAATATAGCTCGACTGGCACGATATATACGCCTCTGAATTGCTCGAATTTCTTTGTCATCTCGAGCTGATATTTCCATCTGTGAAAGCACGAAATCACAGAAATTTTTAAATGTGTCCTCCCCGTTATCTAGAGCTATTGTTCTATCAAGCCCCCTCTGCAACTTCTCAGATTTCTTCGCCCCACTAATTGTGAAGCGGTGTTTCTCCCATAAAATCTTATTCAGCTCACATGGCCTAGCTCCGGTATACTTAACCAGTTGAATAGCACAGACAGCCAAATCGTCGCCCTTATTTTCAAGGTGCTCAATTAATCGCTTTTCATCTTCATCGTTAACTTTTCGCAGCCTCCTCATTTTCTTCTTTCTTTGGCCGGGAGGGCAGATATTCTGACATTGCGTAATACGATTGGCTGCTTCCAGATACCCGTTCTCTTTTAACAGCAGAGATAGCCCAATCCGTAGCTCACACCAATAAGCAGGACGATAATCATAGGATGCGCGCTGAAGGGAATGTGCCAACTCTTCTAACTTAAAGGACTCTTCCATTCTCGAGATGAGAAAAGACTCAGCTCTGTCTAAATAACGTTTTTTTGTAGACTCCAGCACCCAAAACTCCTCCCCACCGTATACTCAATTCTCAGAATGACAGGCCTGAAAGCCGGAAGAGAAGTCCTCTGGAATATGTACGAGGGCAAATACCGAGTTTTGATACCAAACTGTGAATTCGATCACGCGGTGTTTATTCTTGCCTTCGACTTAAAGCTATCAGCTGTTTACCTTTGGTTTGAGTTTTGGGCACGAAGGAGGAGTTAATCTTCGTCCTTCTGGATATTGGTCACTTTTTTCTACCCATGCCAGAGTCGACACAATTCCGTTAGGCGTCAAGCGGTAAGGAATATGATTATCTTCCAGCCAGCGCTGTAATCGTCCTTTTTGCTGGATTCCAGTCCACTCCATAAGATCGCTCTGTCCCAAAAGCATTATCGTTACCCCATGTGAAAACTGCCGCCAGCAAGTACAGCACGTTTTAACGCCAACAGGTCAGAAGATCTAAAGTTTTAAATCACACGATTTCCCCTTATACCACTTCCTTTTTTGGGGTATGGATAGTGTGGTTTCCTCTCTTTTTTAGGGTGTGCGAGGTGTGCGGTTTGGTGGGTCAGAATTAACCTGTTTGCGGGTTGGTTTTAACCTGCACAGATTAGCTGTCTTGGTGGGTGTCCGGATTGTTCGCTTACCCTCTTTTTTGAGAGTCCGCCTTGTTCGGTTTGCTGCTTGTGAAATGCCACTATTTGCAACTATCCAGAGAGCCAAAACGGAAAAGCAAAACCTTAGCATTCCTTAACATTTTGAAAGCTTGCTCAGGGTTGAGAATACCAACATATGCCAACATTCTGAGAGCCAGAGCTGAGAAGCAAAACGTTAGCATTTGTTAGCATTTTGGAAGGTTGTGGAGCCTGAAACGGTTATCAGGCTCCTCTAAGGTTGGTGGGTTATCGTGTGGGCTGTCTCAGACTCTCCCGGCCTGCGGACTTGGTAAGAGCGTCTATCCAGTCAGCAACTTCCTTACTGGTGGTGAAGTCTGCGGACAATGCTCCTTTGGTCTGCATAGATCGATACACACTCCGATTCCTGCCAGCTGTCGACATGCTGTCTAAGGCTCCTGCCGCCAACGTGCCCAACATAGGAACATTCGTTATCCGGTCTAACAGGAACTCAGCAACCTGCCTGTTAACCGTGTTGGATATGCGCCTGTTGCTGTAGCTCGTACCGGAAGCGTTAAAGGTCTTCTGGTCTGGCTGGATCCTTCTGAGATTGTTTGCAAACTTCGTCCACCTCTCAATCTCATTCTTGCCGTACAGAGCTTCGAGAGTTGTCCGGTTAGCTTTTACTTTGTCCAGGATACTCCGGGCATAATTCCCGCGCTTGAGCTGTATCCCTTCGTCAGTCAGGTCTAACGCCTTACCAAAGATATTCAGGTATCCGGCCTGCTTGAGTGCTCCAAACTCTTCACTCTCTTCTCCCAGTAACTGCTTGAGGTCGTTTATCGCCCTGGCATTTTTCTTTGTGCCGGTCGCCCCCATCAGCTGATCTACAACGCCCTCGGGTGTCGCCTTGCCATTCACAATGTCCTGAACAAGCTTTGTTCTAAGGGTCTGCTTTCCGTCCTTGTACGTACCTTCAACAATGCTCATGTATTCCCGGTTAGCGGCTCGGGCTTCCTTGAGTGCAGAATAGTTCGCCTCATCCCCAACAAACCGCCCATTATCAATCGCATCATCAAGCCAACCGTCATAGGCTCGCTTCACTTGAGAGAGTAACGCCTTGTCCTGCTTGTCACTGGAGCTGATAGCCGCGCTAAGTCTGCGTCTCAGGCTCTCAAAGTCTGTCAGGCTGTGGTAACGCTCGCCTACTGGTGGCAAGGCTCCCGGTAGTTCGTCAGCCTGAGCCAGTGCGCCCTGTCCGCTCATCAGGTTCTCTACTTCCTTGTAGAGTGAGTAAGCGTTAGGGGTTTCCGCTTGGCTGGCCAGTTTGATCTTTCCACCAAACCCGCCCCGGATCGTCTGCAATGCTTCCCGGTAAACACTCGGCTCAGCCATCAAACCGGCTTCGTCTACAGCCTGGTACGCTGCTGTCTTGTTTTGCTTGGCGGTATCTACTGCTGACTCAATGCCCTGGGTAAAACGTGTTGCCGGTGCTTGAAGGTCGGTTACCTCATCGAGTGGCCCCAACCGTGAGAATTGATCGGTCACGCTCTCGGCTAATATCCCGTCCCGCATCTTCTCAAAGCCTGCGGCCTGCTGTTGAGCCTCTGGCCCATACACGCCCATTTCAGCCTCTTTCTGTAAAGCCCAGTCTGAATAGTCGCTGTCGAGTATGCCCTTTCGCTCTGCCGGGGTTATGGGTACAAAGTCCCCCCCTCTGCTGCGGCTCACATCCTGTATAGCTGTCAGGGCTGTGTCGGTGTCATCCACTCCGCTCCCTAACCTGCGGTTAATCTCTGTCCTCATCGCCTGCCGGTAGTCGTCCGGAAGCTCTGCCGGATTTATACCGTTCTCCTCAAGGAACTTGTCGAGAGCCTGCGGGGTTGCGTGTTTGGCCTTGGTAAATCGCTTCACGGCACTGTTAACCAGATTGCCTGCCAATTCCCCACCAATGCCGAACAATGCTCCCATGCCTGCCTGCTTCGCCTTGCCCTCTATGAAGTCCTCAGAAAGGACCGGCGTAAACGCTGCAGTCTCTCCAGCTCCATACAAAGCCCCAAACCCTAACCGACCTGCGGTGCTCATCTTGGCAACATTCGCCCCCTTGGCAATTGCTCCCCCTGGTACAGCAAAGGTCAGAATATTGGTTCCAATATTTCCAACGGTTGCCGCCGTACTTCGGTCGGTAAGCTCCTGATACATGGCATCCTCTGCCGCCAACATTTTCCGATGTTCTTCAACTGCTCCAGGCTCAACCCATCCCAATGATTCGCCAGCCATCAAGCCGAGCTGCTTTACACCAGAGCCCATATCAGAAAACGCCTTACCTGCCCCAACAAGTACACGCTCTGTTGTACTCATGTCGTTAACCATATTGTCGAAGAGTGCTTCTCTGCCGTAAGGGTCGGTGTGCTGCAGTGTTTGTACTTGTGTCGGGTATGCTGGCTGGAGTGAGTGGGGGAGTTGCTGCCCAAACTGTGCCAACGGTTGCCCTGGCTGAATTTGT
Organism: Parendozoicomonas haliclonae; assembly: GCF_900174585.1. GTDB lineage: Bacteria > Pseudomonadota > Gammaproteobacteria > Pseudomonadales > Endozoicomonadaceae > Sansalvadorimonas > Sansalvadorimonas haliclonae. Next base: position 55,370 of record NZ_FWPT01000004.1, read on the forward strand.
GGCTGTTGCTGGGTCTGTGCTTGTGCGCTCTGCTGTTGGGCCATCTGCTCCAGCTGCAAAGCATAATCGGCTAACTGCTGCGCTCCCTCTGTATCTCCGGAAGCGTCAGCATTGTTGAGAGCGTCGTAAACGGTCGCTAGTTCTTGTTGTAAATTCATATCAGCGGCGGCTCCTGTACTTGTTGATTAAGTCAGTAGGCCTGCCGGTGTTTTGGTTGCCGCCTTCGTTTCCTTCCTGCTTGGGTAACCACTCTTCCAGATCGTAAGGCGTACCCATTACCGCCCGCTCGTCAAAGCCGTAATGTTTAACGTTGTATTGGTAGTCTTCTCGGGCTCGTCTCTGGTCTTCTGCTGCAAGCCCCATCCATTGCCCTGTAAGGTCTAAAAACTGCTGCCGCGCTTCCGGTGGTAGCCTTGTACCATCCTTGTACTTCTCGAAAAGGTTACTCATGGCTGCGTATACGCCTGCGGCCTGCGCTCCCAGATCAAACTCAGATTCCCTTACAACAGATTGAGGGTCGTTAGCCTTCATAAAGTTAAATATGGCTGCAATGTCGCCAGCACCAGACGCAGACTCAAGAGCGGTTCTCAACTTCCGGTAATTCATAACCTGTGAGGCAAAACCCTTTTTAATCGTGCTGTACTCTTTGCTGAGTGCTCTCTCTTCTTTGTGGTCAACCTGTGGCGTATAAGGCACATCAGGGAATACAAGTGAACCGTCATCCACAAAACGATCTCGCCCGTCTGGCCCTTTAATTATCTGCCTGTTGCCCTGCTTGCCGGGTTCTGGTTTGGCATCAGGGAAAAGAAGCTCGCCTGTGTGAACGTTTCTTACCCTGCCGTTTACGTCCTTGGCTGTCTCGATCTTTTGAGGCTGTCCGGGGATCCCGTCCATCTTCTCGCTTCTGCCATCACGGTAAATGGCATACACGCCGTCAGCTGCCTGTACGTACTTAACAGGTTGCTTCTGTTGTTCCTGGTAACGTTTGTATTGCTGATTCATTCCCCGCGCCTGCATGTAAAGACTCATGCCGGAGTTTTGAATCTGTTGACCAGAAAGGGCGCGGCCAACATCCATTAACGTGCCAGCCCATAAAGCGTTCATAGGGTTTATGGGTTCAAAGTCTGGTGTCGTGTTAACAGTGACAGAGTTGTTGCCAAACCGGGGAGGGTTGCCGCCTTCTGCTAAAACGCCTGTTGGCTCAGCCAGTACGCCTAAGCTTTGTGGGCCTGCTTGGGGTGGTGCGAGTTGTGCGGTATGTACCGGCGGTACAGATTGCTCTTGAGTTAGTTGGAGTGCTCCAGGTGCTAAAGTCTCTTCGTCATTAAGTGACAATACACCCGCATTCTGTGAAAGAATCCCTTTCATTTAGAGTCAGCCTCTTTAGTTGGTTTGGTATAGCTGCTTGCATCGGTTCTCCCTCCGTTGCTCTCTTTTTGAACCCTTTTATTCTACTACTCCAGCTCACTCCCTCCCAGTTTAGGCAGCCCTTTTTATGGACTGCGGAAACTCAATAACTCCACTACTGACAGACCGAAAACGGTCAGACCGAAAACAGTCTCCTTGCCCTTGTTTTACCTCACCTGTATTTTTCAATACAGCTAAAGGCCAGCCATAGGACCGGCCAATAACGCTTTAAAACAGCCAGACTAATTGCCCAAGGCCATTAGCAGATGTAGCTATAGCGCCACCTGCCTTGCCCCCCTCGATAACTCTCCAGCTCTTGCGCCTCGCAGCCGCCTGCCGGTCGATCTTCTGCAAGCCGAGGTTCAGATAATACATCTCCTCCCCTTTGAACCACTGCCGCAAGTCCCAAGACCTTGGCCCCTCCACCACATCAAGTTTCACTGTAGCCATCAATCTCCCTCCTGATTGAATGCCGTTGCTGCTCATAGATTCGCCTAAGCGCCTCTAACTTCTCGGTGTTCTCTTGGTAGAACCTTGTTGCCTCTGGTCGTTCTACTCCTTCTGGAGATGCTTCACCAACAGCAACCAAAGCATCCATTAACCCGTCTTCTGCATGATCCCCTAAGAGATAGCCAAGGTTCATCATCTTTGCCCGGCTCTTCCGTGCCTCGTACCGATCGACCACAAACTCCGCCACATCATCGCAGATAGCTATATTCTGCTTTGTCCAGATCATGCGGTCTATGATGCCCCTGTTGACCTTTGGCCCCATCTCTAGCCATTGCTGGTGAGTTGCCCACTCATAAAGCCTGCTGTAAGCCGACAGAGCGTAAACAGCTTCTTCACTCGCCTCTCTGCTGTAGCCTAATGCCCTGGCTGCTTCTTCCAAATCCTGAAAAGATTGCCAGTTTTGACAATCCAGAGAGCGCTCACGCGTCAGCGTGTGTTGAGGGTGTTTTAGATTTGGTTTTAGATCTGTTTGTTTTAGATCTGGTTTTATATCTGTAACACATGGCGATTTCGCCCCTTCGATATGGCGATTTCGCTCCATCGGTGTGGCGAATTCGCCCTCTCGATGTGGCGATTTCGCCCCATCGACAACCACGGGGCTTACAGCGTATTTCAGCTCATCTAAGGAGTACCACGCTGTCTTGTCAAAACTGTTTCTGTTGTAGTTTCCTTTGAGCAAAATCCCGTGTTGTTCCAGCCTGAGAAAATGTCTTTTTATCTGGTCACGGGATAGCCAGGGGAACAGCTCAATGAACGAATCGAGGCTGTTATACGTCCACACTCTCCCATCGTGGATATTTTGCGCCTTCTCTTTGTTTACGGTCAGCCAGTGTCGCAAGTTGTAAACAATGGCCGCGGCATCAGCTGAACCAAACTCTTCAGCATCTTCTGTTTTAAACTTGTAGACAGGCATTACCCTCCCCCCAGCACGCTCTCGTCCGTCAGCGTGTCTACAACTCCGTCTGCCGTTTCCTCCATGCTAGTTGTCAGCAAGTGGAGAGCTGTTGCCAAATGTGTTCTCTCTTCCTCGTCGAGCCGAGTATTTAAACCGTTGTATTCCCCAAGAAGCTCATTGAGGAGCAGTTTCGATAGCCCTGCAGCAGCGTAGGCCTGCTCGTGGAGGCCTTGAGAAGTTTTATTAAGTTGAGTGATGATTTCCTTGTTCATGCGTGAACCCTCTCTGCTGGAGTCCAGGCACACACGACAGCATTAAGCTTCTGCGCTTCTTGGCGGGCTTGCTGGCGGCTCAGATAGGTATGGGTACGGTAAACGGTCACAGCCTTCTGTGAGGCCGTAGGTGCGCTGCCTTTCAGCAGGGCCATGCGACAGGTGATAGCCATTGTGCGGGCTCCTTCAAGTTTGGAGCCACCATACGAAACGCCAATTTCGGAAATGGTGGCCAGGTTGTCAGGGTTGGCGTAACCGGCCTTGAAGGATACCGGCGCATCCGAAGATGCCCCCAACAACCCGGCCATAGTCGGACAGGTGTGTTGATACTGCGCACAAAAAAACCGCTCTCGGCGGTTGTACGCCTTCAAGTTCAGCCGGACGCCAATCCGGGTTACAGATTTTGCTGTAACGGTTCTAACCATAGCGCAGTGGTTAACCGCTGGCAATGGGCAAATAGGCATAGAGGGTGCTTGCCCCTCATCTATGCCATTCATGTGCCCTTCATCTGGCGCCATCCCTTGTGCTGGATGGTTTATCTTGTGCCCTTGTCCTGTGTCCTTCATGTGCCCTTCATCAGGGTTATGGCAGGGGCTGGGGCTTTGTCGCTGTTCTATGTCGTTCCTTTGTTGCGCCTCGGGTTGCTCATCAGGCGCAATCTCACAATGTAGAGCGGCGGGCTTTGGTTGCTCCTTTGGTTGCTCCCATTGGTTGTTCCTTGGTTGCTCCTCGCCGGTGAAATCCACCAGCGGGCGGCATACTCTGTTGTTCTTCATGGCGTTCTGTCGTCCATGTGAAAAGCCGGGGCTTTGCCGTTTATTGGCTGTCGAGTAGTGGGAGACTGTAAAAGGCCATTCCCAAAAGCTGTTGGGGGAGAGCAATTAATGCCTCTCCCTAACCGGTCTTATCCTGAGTGACAGCTTCCGGGAATTGCTCCACCAACTGCCGGGCCAGATCATCAGACAGAGGTTCCGCATGGCGCCCAATGCGGTAGAGGTTCAAGCGGGCAAGGGTTAACCGGGCGGCAGTACGATCTTGGAGCCAGTAACGTTTGAAGTGAGCCTTATCACCAGTCTGGCGAATAAATGGGTCAGATTCGCGGGCAATCGTGATACCCATCTTGCCTACCCGGGAAACATCGGTATTTAAACAGCTTGACCAGAACTGCCCGGGGTCATGGGTAAAGGTATATCCAGTGTAAGGACTTGAGACTTCCAACTGGCGCAATCCTTCCCGGCCGGCATCCAGAAAAGCAAAGAGGCAGTTTTCTATTTTGCTGGGTTCGCTCATAATAATTATTCCGTGCTGTATCTGTACGGGCTTTCAGTGGAGGGACTGGGAGCCCGTTATCTTCCCTGCCTTATGCGGCGCTTACCTGGTTCTCTTCTGCCTCTTCTCGATTAGCTTCCCACTGCTCAAGGTCTGACAGCTTCCAGCGAACACAGCGGGGGCCAAGCTGTACCGGCATGGGGAAACGCACAGAGCTATCTTGGATCCAGCGGTAAAGGGTGGTGTTGCCGATGCCGTAACGGGCCAGCAGTTGCTTGCGGTTGAGGTATTTGACGGGTGTTGTTTTCATGTTGTATCCCTTGGGTTTTATTTGATCCCGAGAGACACCTTAAAAACGGAGAGACGCCCAAAATAGAGCGCCTGCTTGCTGACGTTATACGTCTGCCAGCAGACGTATAACGGTAGACGGTTATTCAGCCTGCTGTTTTTTGTATGCCCTTATCCATTCGGAAATAGTTCTTTCCTCATTCTCAACAGCCAGAGCGGGGATACCTTCCAGAGCTGCCCACTCACGCAGCTTTGGCGCTATATCTTTGGAGGCTCGACGAGCTGAAGGGTAGGTGTTCGCCTGGTACAGCTCCAATACTTTTTCTTTTAGCTTGCTGGTAGGCTCGTGCCGTTTTTTTGCAGCATACCTTCTGACCTCTCTAATCCGTCGACTCTCCTCTCTAACTCCATTCCTAAAACTAAACTCCCGCTGCTGTACGTACTTCTTTCTACTTTCCTTCCGCTTAAGGGATGCTTCACGCCACTCCCTATTACGAGCATATTCTTGCGATCTGGATAGTAGCCTTGAGGCCCATACCATGTGGCTACCGGCAAGTAATAGGCTGTCAACCTGACTGGTTTCTTGATGATCATCACAGGCACCTGAAAAGGCTCCATCAATTAAGCCTAATGCTTTTTTAAGCTCTCCATACGCCAATAGAGCATACGCTTCTTCGCAGTCTTCACCTGTGTAGTATCGCCAGACTACATATTCATTTCTTGATGTGTCATCGCTGAAGCTAGTATCCAGCTCCACACTTTCCAGAACATGAAGAAGGTTGTTCAGCATTTTTTGAACAGCTGTTTCATCCTTCCACCTCGCAACCCAAAGCACATGGGCGGTTTGCTTTATGATCAGCTCCCTTAACTGCTTCAAACGTTCTTGCTGCTCTAGCATTATCGCTCCCCAGCGAACCCCAATTAAATGGACCAGTCAGGGCAAGCGGGAATCCTGCCTTTTCGGGAGCTACCCTAGACTGGCCTGTTCTGTACTGATGGCTTTACCCTCAGCGATAAACCTCTTTACGGTGGCCCACCTTAACCACTTCAATAATCAGCCGGCCATTAATAACCTGATACACAAGACGGTAATCCCCCGCTCTTAGCCGGTAGGTATGCTCTGTGCCCGATAGCTTTCGGCATCCGTTTGGGTAGGGGTTGGCAGTCAGAGATTCAGCCAGTTCCACCAGCTTTAACACTGCGGCCGGTGGTAGCCTTCTCAGCTCCTTCAGGGCTGACCGCTTCCACCTCAGCTCGTAATTGTCCATGTACGCCCTCAGAGCTTCCCGTCAGCCTTCAGAGCGGCCAGTACATCAGCATGGCTGACTGTCTCCTCCTCCCGGCGCTCTGCTACGGTTGCGAGGTCTTCCAGATCTTCTATCAGTTCCTGGTACTCATCGACGGGCAGAACGACAGAGACCCGGTTGCCCTGATCGTCGGTTATGTACTGCGGTTTCGGTTGTGCGCTTGCCATGATGCTGTCTCCGTGGAGCTGGTGAAGGTTTAGACCCGATTTAAGCCTGTTCGTTACTGGTGGCTTGCCGGTATTCCTCCAAGTCCACCAGCTTTGCTTCCTCGCCTTTGAGGACCTTGCCTAACAGCGCGTCGTATCGCTTCAGGGCTTCCCGCTTTTCCGGGAGCCTATCGGAATGGTCATAGTGCTTGCTTTCAATGCTCCCATCCTCCCGACTTTGAAGCAGGAATCGCTGCTCTCTTGGAACGCGGCTTTCAATAAGCAGGTTGGTGGCAGTGCGGCGAATATCTTTGGGAGTAAACCTTTCTCGCTTTTCTTCTGCTTCGTCTGCCTCTTCCTTCGCAATACAGTATTCCTGTATGCGGTTACCAAGGCTGGATGTTCTCAATGGTGCTTTCCCTGTTACGCAAAAGGGCCATTCAAAATCACCTGAAATAGGTTTCAGCTCTTGGAGGATATCGAGGGCCCTTTGAGTAAGGGGCATAACGCGCCGCCTCTCTCTTCCAGATTTACCCTTGCGCTCAATAAACGTGAAGGTGCGTAAGTCCTCATTAAAATCTGACCATCGACATTGAACCAGCTGTTCAGGCCTGGTCCCCACTGTTGCCAGCATGAAACGAAGGAGAAGGAGGTAAACCGGGCTGCGGTTGGGTAAGGCATCAGAGAAGCCAAACCAAAGCTCTCGTATTTCATCGTGGCCAAGGAAGCGCTCTCTCACGCGCTCAAAAGAGGCTTGCCGGGGTACTGCTGCGACTGGATTTACTTGTATGTAAAAGCGCTTGCCATGCGTCACTTGTTCTAACGGATCGTTGTCCGCTTTCATCCCATACACAAAGGCCGCATGAAGATAGCTTCTGAGGCGATTACTGGTTGTTGTAATTCCCGCCTCGATCATGCGCCGGATAATATTTACAACATCCTCCACGGTAATATCCCGCGCCTTCGCGCTCGCCAGCTCAGGAAACGGTGTAAGAACGTACAGCTTGAGAGACTTCTCTACCTGATAAGAGGACTTCTTGCCTTTGCGCTTCAGGCTGCCAATGTAGGAGTTACACAAATCAGACAGGGTTCCTTGCTGAGCGGCCAGTGTCTCTTGCCTCTGCTTCTCCCTCTCCTGTTGACGGCGCGCTATTGCCTGCTCTTCAAGATAGGCCTTCAAATCTCCCCCACACTCCCGACGCAGGGTTGCCAACTCGGCTGCTTTGCTGCGGCACTCTGCCAGGGAGTAGCCCGCTCCATTCTTGGATTGTTTGTATTTACCGATCTTTATCAGGCAGTCCCGCTTCTCATAGGTATACCGGTAATAGGCCTCAATACTCCCAGAGGCTCGCCGCTCCATAAACAGAGCTCCATTACCTCGCCCCCCAAGCGACTCGGAAATACGCCTTTTCATATTGATAATCGTTAGGTGGTTCACTGCCTACCCCTTCAAATTTGCCCCCAGCTTCTCGCCAATTTGCCCCCGGCTTCTCACTGGTTGACCGATTCAAAATCGATTGGTTCCCAGCCCCCGGTTTTGCCCCCTGCTTTGGGCTGAATGTTACGGGAATATAAGGAACTATAAGGGATTGTGGCAACTATGACAAAATCAACAGGGGTAAGGCGAAGGGGGATTTATGGGATTTTATGGGGGCTAAAAAAAACAAATATTAAGTGGCTCATAATCGGCAGGTCCTGGGTTCAAGTCCCGGAGGGCCCACCATATATCCAAGCCGAAGTGATTCATCATCACTTCGGCTTTTTATTAATTTTTCGATTCTTATCACTCTATCTTGCCAACGATATAGGTCACATCGTCCAGATATCGCCCGGTCAGTGCTTCACTTTTAACGCGTATTATCCAGCCGTGATAGGGGTCTCTTATCAGGGCACTACTTCTATCATCACTAAAGCTATCCAGAATAATTGTGTGCCCGCCACCTTGTTCAAAATACAGGGACAACAACAGGGAACCATGTGAGATGATTTTTTCATTCAAAAAAGAAATGATTTCCGGAGGAGAGTACCCTCTCGGCACATCTTCAGTCTCACCATGAAAACCATATTGTCGCCATAGCGCAATAGCACTGTCAGGCTTGCTGAGCGAGGAAGTACAGGCGATGGTATCAGCCACATCGATACCCTTATCAAGAAGCAACATTCCGGCACAGCTATCGACGCAGGCCCTCTGAGCGGGCTGCTGGAAGATATGATGACCAGCACAATCTTTTGCATACCAATGTGCGCGGGGCAGGGTGTCATATAACGCTCTTGAAAACTCACCCGATTTTATTGGCGTATCCCTCAAGGCTTTCTGAAAGCCTTGCTGCCTGACTAACACCGAGAATTCCATTGGCGTCATACCTTTGGCTGGAGAATAAGGAGCAATAGATACCTCCAGAATTTCATCATCCCGAAAAACATCAAAAGACTCCGGCCGATCTTTACCAACGGTATCAATCATATTGTGAAAGGGGTAAAAACGGTTATAGCGACTCTCTGTTTTCGCTGGGTGTACCGAATGTCGCAGCACTTCCTGCAGTGCTCCCGGGGCAGGCCTGTCCGATGAACTGCTTGGATTAGATATAACCCATCCGCCATCAGAGCCACTCGCACCTTTTTTCCCGGTCAGCATGGCAACTGCCGGAGTGGACAATGCTGTGAGCAAAAGAAAGTTCAAGTATGCGTTCACGAGGCTCTATCATTCAAAAGAATGACAATAGACCAAACTGTGGCAGAACTTACCTGGCAGAGTGGAAGATATCCTTAATAGCATCCCAAATCCCCATATCGTTTCTGGGATTATGGGCTCCATCGCAAAAAGGCATCTCTGCGGACTTTGCACAGCCACAGATCCATTGCATGCTCTTTTTCGAGTAATTCAGGCGATGGGGCTCACATCGGCAGTTGTTCAGATCATGAAACGGTGGGCAGCGGGTCTGCCCACACTGACAGATCAGGTAATCCTTATCAGCTTCGCAGGTAATGACATAACAATCCTGCTTCTGAAACATCTTCATTGTTTTTATTGTTCTCACCAGTAGCGCTATAAAACCAAGAGCAACACTATAAATCCTTCAGTACCTGCTGCAGGCTATCCTTGGCATCACCAAACAGCATTCGGGTATTCTCTCTGAAGAACAACGGGTTTTCGACACCGGCATAACCCGAAGCCAGAGAACGCTTGAGAACAATCACAGTTCTTGCTTCCCAGACCCTCAGCACTGGCATACCTGCTATTGGCGAATCCGGTTTCTCCATGGCATCCGGGTTCACGGTATCGTTGGCACCGATAACCAACACCACATCGGTCTTGGCGAAATCATCATTGATCTCGTCCATCTCCAGAACGATATCGTAAGGAACATTGGCCTCGGCCAGCAGCACGTTCATATGCCCGGGCAAACGTCCGGCTACCGGATGAATACCAAAGCGAACCTCACAGCCATTGCTGCGCAATCTGTCGGTAAGTTCCTTTACCGCCTGTTGGGCATGGGCAACAGCCATCCCGAATCCGGGAACAATAATCACACTCTTGGCCTGATCCAACTCGCTGGCAACTTCCTGTGATGTGATAGGAACGGCTTCGCCTTCAATCTCGGACTCTCCACCACCGGAAGAACCATCGGTTCCGAAACCGCCCATAATCACGGAGATAAACGAACGGTTCATGCCTTTGCACATGATGTAGCTGAGAATGGCACCGGACGAACCTACCAGCGCACCTACAACAATCAGCAGATCATTGCCCAGCATAAAACCGGTAGCCGCAGCGGCCCAGCCGGAGTAACTGTTCAGCATGGAGACCACGACCGGCATATCCGCGCCACCAATAGCCGCAACCAGATGCAGACCAATAGCCAGAGCGATGACTGTCATCACCAGAAGAAAGAATGTCGAGAGTCCGGTATGCGGGTTGTTGACGAAATACGACAGCATCAACAGACAGAGCACAATGGCAATAGCGTTGAGTCCATGGCGAAACGGCAGCGTTAACGGCTTACCGGAAATATTGCCATTGAGCTTGCCCCAGGCCACCAGCGATCCAGTAAACGTCACCGCACCAATAAAAATACCCAGATAGATTTCTACCAGATGGATAGTCAGTGCGGCTCCGGTCTGGTGTCCCATTCCCGGATCAATATAACCACCCCAGCTGATCAATATGGCTGCCAGACCTACAAAGCTGTGCAACAAAGCCACCAGCTGCGGCATCTCGGTCATTTCCACAGCTTTGGCGCGCTGCATGCCGATATATCCGCCAATCGCTACGGCTGGCACCAGAATCCAGTAGCTGGTTACGCTGGGATCAGCGATCGTCGCCAGAATGGCAATCGCCATACCGGCCATGCCATAAGTGTTACCGGCCTTTGAGGTTTCATGGGAACTCAACCCTTTCAGGCTGAGGATGAAAAAAACGGCGGCCAGAAGATAAGCCATATAAACGACACCACTCATAACCTTTCTCCTTTACCGGCGGAACATGGCCAGCATGCGTTTGGTTACAAGGAAGCCGCCCACAATATTTATGGAGGCCAAAAGAATCGAGATAAAGGCGAGCACCGACACAATGAAAGACCCGGAACTCACCTGCAGCAAGGCACCGACCACAATAATCCCGGATATCGCATTGGTCACACTCATCAGCGGTGTATGCAGAGAGTGGGAAACATTCCAGATCACCTGCCAGCCAATAAAGATCGACAGCACAAACACCATAAAGTGATTAAGGAACGCAGGTGGAGAGGATTGCCCCAGCCAATAGAGCAGTGCACCGGCAACCACCCAATAAGCGACAACGGCTCGACCATTGCTGCCCTTCTCTTCCTTGGTAACCGGCTCAGCCTTTGGCTTTTCCGGTTCAGGCTTCGGTGGTGGTGCCGCAGTCAGTTTGGGCGGAGGAGGCGGCCAGGTGATTTCACCGTCTTTAACAACAGTGGCACCACGAATAGCCTCGTTCTCCATATCAATAACAGGCTGTCCGTCTTTTTCCGGAGTCATTTCAGCCAGCAGGTGGACAAGGTTCTGGGAATAAAGGCTGGACGCCTGCCCCGGCAAACGTGAGGCAAGGTTGGTATAACCAATAATGGTGACACCATCTTTGGTCACCACTTCCCCCGGCTCGGTCAGCTCGCAGTTACCACCCTGCTCTGCGGCCATATCAACAACCACGGAGCCTTCCTTCATAGCCTGGACAGCATCAGCCTGCCAGAGCTTGGGTGCGGGCTTGCCGGGTATCAGCGCAGTGGTGATAACAATATCCACCTCTCTGGCCTGCTCACGGAACAGAGCCATCTCCGCTTCAATAAACTCCTTGGACATTTCCTTGGCATAACCGCCGCTGCCTGCACCATCTTCCTGAATATCCACGGTGAGGAATTCTCCGCCCATGGATTCCACTTGTTGCTTCACCTCGGCACGGGTATCAAAGGCGCGGACGATCGCGCCCATGCTTTTGGCTGTGCCGATAGCAGCAAGGCCGGCAACACCGGCACCGATAACAAGAACCTTCGCAGGAGGAATTTTACCGGCAGCGGTAATCTGCCCGGTCAGGAAGCGCCCAAAGACATTGGCGGCTTCGACGACAGCGCGATAGCCGCCAATATTGGCCATGGTGCTGAGGGCATCCATCTTCTGTGCCCGGGAGATACGGGGCACAGAGTCCATGGCCAGGACATTGATCTTTTTCTCTGCCAGCTTCTTCAAAAGGTCCGGATGCTGGGCTGGCCAGAGGAAGCTGATCAGCATGGTGCCTTCTTTGAGGAGTTCCACCTCTTCCGGCAGAGGCCCATTCACCTTGAGCAGAACATTAGCCTGCTCAAACAACGCTGAACGTTCCTGAATAATCTCTGCGCCTGCCTGCTCATAAAGCGCATCAGTAAAACTGGAAGCGGCTCCCGCTCCCTGTTCGATACAAACTTCAAAACCAAGTTCTTTGAGTTTTCGCACACTGTCCGGACTGGCGGCTACACGACGCTCGTCCGGAGTAAGCTCCCTGGGTATCGCAATGATCATGGCACCCTCTCTCGCTCTCTTGGCAGGCCAGATGGACTGATTAGTTATAGAACGTGTTGTGAACTCCTACAGCAAAATACGATCAGACTTTTTGTATGGCTTTAAAAAGGCTTCCGATAAAGGAATACCTTGAGAGCACGATCCGGGTCAACATCCATAAACACTGCAGGGTTTTCAATCTGTCTGACAAATAACAGTTCCGGGCACTCTTCACGTACCTGCTCTTTCAGAAAATCACCCGGCAGCTCCGGGGCATTCAGGCACAGCAGAACTTCACCATTGGTGTTTAACAGCTCAGGCAGTTTTCTCAGCAGGCGAGGATAGTCCTTGGTGGCAACAAAGCTGCCTTTCTGGTTGCTTGGCGGATCAGCAATGATCAGATCGTAAGGCCCAAGTTTGCGCAGCTTGCCCCAGGACTTGAAGATATCGTGGCCCAGCAGACGATACTTGTCGTTCAGCCCATTGATCTTATGGTTATCCCGTCCAATCGCCAGAGCACCTTTGCTCATATCGATATTGATAACCTGCTCTGCACCGCCCTCTAAGGCCGCGACAGAAAAGGCACAGGTGTAGGAGAACAGGTTCAGTACATTCTTTCCGGAGGCATTTTCCTGCACCCAGTCCCGACCATTGCGCATATCCAGAAACAGACCATGGTTCTGACCACGCATCAAATGCACGAGGGACTTCCGGCCATTCTCTTCAACAATATGGTGTTCAGGAACACTGCCGGACAGCACATCCACACTGGCAATACCGGCGCCACGCTGCTGGAACACCAGGTTCATCTCATCCTGTCGCTGCCAGTGCCCGGTCCACAACATTTGCAGCATCTGTTCCAGTTCACCCTTGAGTTCCTGATCAACCGGTTTGAAAGCCGTCAACAACAGAACCGGTGGATACCAGTCTAGAGTAATCTGCTCAAAGCCTTCCAGCACGCGGCCCCGGCCATGAAACAACCGGCAAACTGCATCGCCCAGAGTGGTGGTGCGCAGACGTTCTGCCAGTAACTCAATTGCACTCATCGAAATATCTACTAACTTTTTAATAAGGAATAACAATAAAAAATGCTGAGCTGCTTCCCATCGACGCTCTTCCTCGATGCCCGCTCAGCCGCTACGAGAAGGGAATCTCTATGCGCCAGTCATCTCGCCAAGGGCTCACCGTCATACTTCTTACGGTCTGCATTCTAACGGCCAATCTGATTGTGACCAGAACTGAATCGTCATCCACAACAGCATCACAGCTTGCAGACCGAACCAGCAAGGTTCAGCCACTACTGCTCACACAACGGTGATCTAAGCTTTTTCTGATACCTCAACAACCGTCACAGGGATGTGATGTCTCGTTCATCCAAACTCTCAATCGAGCGCAAGCTGCGCTACGCCATGATGACCACGGCCGAAATCGGCCTGCTGGTCAGCCTGCTGGTATTTAGCGTCAGTGATTATATGAAGTCCCGGGATGCAATGCTTGAACGCATTCAGAATCTGGCTCAGGTGTTCTCCACCAACAGTCAGGCCTCGGTCTACTTTGAGGACAAGGCCGCCGCCACGGAGCTTCTGCAAGGGCTGAATGTTGTCTCCACTATTCAGGAAGCTCATCTGTTTCTGGCAAATGGCGAGAGACTGGCCAGTTACCCTAAGACCGATACATTTACTTTCAAAGCCCAGCCAACGCCCCCATCCGAACGAACCGCCCGGTTCAGCGATGATTATCTGGATGTCTCTCAGGCAGTCTATTTCGACGGCAAGCCGCTGGGCACCATCGTGATTCGTGCGAGTCTGGATTCACTCTATCAGCAGATCACCCTGAACGTACTTGCCGCTCTGATGATTACCATTCTGGCCATCATCATCACCTATATCTTTGCCTTCCGGATGCAGCGGCAGATCACCAAGCCCATTACCGAACTGGCACAGGCCATGAAGCAGGTTTCCATCTACCAGTTTTATGATCATGAGCTTGAGAAGAAGAGCAACGATGAGATTGGCCAGCTGTACGATAACTTCAATGAAATGATGAACCAGATCAGCAGCCGGGATAAGCAGCTGAATGAGCATAAAAAGGAACTGGAAAGCACGGTTGAGCTTCGTACTGAAGCCTTGAATCTGGCCAACACCAATCTCCAGACAGCCATTGAAGAAGCCAATCAGGCCAAGGAAACCGCACTGGAAGCGGCCCAGACCAAAAGCGCCTTCCTGGCCAATATGAGCCATGAGATCCGCACGCCTATGAATGGTGTGCTGGGTATGCTGGAGCTAATGAAGGATACCGAGCTGGATAAGGGGCAGAGGGATTATCTGAACACCGCTTACGGTTCAGCGGATGCACTGCTGCAGATCATCAATGACATTCTCGACTTCTCCAAGATTGAAGCCGGCAAGCTGGAACTGGAAACCATAGATATGAGCCCGTCGGCACTGACCGATGATGTCTGCGCTCTGCTGGCCGGCAAAGCCCGTGAGAAGACCATTGAGCTGGGCTGTTATACCGATGTGAATATGCCGGAATCGGTAAAAGGTGATCCTGTGCGGCTGCGTCAGGTGCTGACCAATCTCATAGGTAATGCCGTGAAGTTCACCACCGAGGGCGAGGTAATTGTTCGGGCTCTCTACAAAGGCAAGGATGGCTCCCGCCACAAGGTGCGTTTTGAGGTTGAGGATACCGGCATAGGCATCGCGGCAGATGTGATTCCCAAACTGTTTGAGCCGTTCTCCCAGGCCGACAACTCCACCACCCGCAAGTTTGGCGGCACCGGTCTTGGCCTTACCATTTCCCGCCAGCTGGTTGAATTGATGGACAGCCAGCTGCAGGTCACCAGTGAGCAGGGCAAGGGTTCCTGCTTTTTCTTTGAGGTGGACTTCGAGGAGAGCCATACCCTCCCGGTAAAAAGCCAGAAGCATATGGTGTTAAACGACATTTACGCTCTTGTGGTTGATGACAACCCGACCAATCGCGAGATCATGCACAAATATCTGGAAGCCTGGAATATCGACCACGCCTCTGCGGAAAATGGCATTCAGGCTCTGGAAAAGATGAAGGATGCGGTAACCGCCGGGCGACCTTTTGATCTGGTCTATCTGGATATGCAGATGCCGGATATGGATGGTCTGGAAGTTTCCAAAGCCATCGCTTCCGACAACAAACTGCACAGCGCCCGTCGTATTATGCTGACCAGTGCCGGACAACTTTCGATGCGCGAACAACGAGCCGCAGATCTGCATGGCTGTCTGGCCAAACCCTTCCGTCAGTCTCAGCTGCTTGATGCCACCATGGAAGTCATGAACAGGCACAGTGCCATTCCGGATGAAGTGCCCGAAGCACCTAAGAGTACAGAGAAGCAGTTTGGTGAGCAGATTCCGGTATTGCTGGTTGAAGATAATCCCGTGAATCAAAAAGTCGCCATCGCCATGCTGAAGAAGCTTGGCCTCAGCAATGTCGATATTGCCGCCAACGGTCAGGAAGCTGTCGATATGAGTGCCGGCAAGGGTTATACCTTTGCCCTGATGGATTGCCAGATGCCGGTTATGTCCGGTTACGAAGCCACCAATGTTATCCGCAAGCGGGAACAACAGCAGAAAGGTATTCACCTGCCGATTATCGCCATGACGGCTAATGCCATGGAAGGTGATCGGGAGAAATGTATTAAAGCCGGAATGGATGATTACATTTCCAAGCCCATCAAGGTCGACAGCCTCAAAAATATTATTTCTCCCTGGCTCTCCTGAGTCGTTTTATAACCCCGGTGACGCCTAACTAAACGTCACAGTTTTGCTTCCTGTCTCCTTCATCCTTTAAGATGAGGGCGCAAACACATTGCACAGACCGGAAAGACCATGAGAATAATAAAAAAATCCTGGCTTATGGCGGTGCCTCTATTGCTGACTCTGTCTGCTTCACCGACATCAGCTAATGGTCAGGATGACCTGTTAATGACCCTTTACCCGCAAGGAGGCAAGTCCCTCTACTGCGGTTCCAAATTCACCAAACTTGGCGGACGAATACGCAGTGCGTTGATCTATCCACTCAGCAGCGTCAGACAGACACTCGGGTGTGATACTGACAACCAGTGCCAATCCAACAGCCGCTACCAACGGATTTCGCAAGATCTCCATAATATTTATCCCATGCAAAACCGTGTAGCTCTGAAGCTGCGCAACAACTATTACGACACCCTGAGTAAAAACGACTTCAGGGAGCCTGTTAAAAAAGGCTGTGCGTTGAATATCTCCTTCCAGATTCTGGAACCTGCTGAGCATTTGCGTGGAGATCTGGCACGGGTTCTTCTCTATGTGGAAGAGGCCTACCAGATGCCGCTGCAGAGCAACCGCCAGACACTACTGGACTGGCATCGTGCCGACCCACCGGATGAGCAGGAACGGCAGCGCAACGATCGGGTTGAACAACTGCAGGGAACCCGCAATCCCTTTATCGATAACCCTGAGCGTACAGGCTCTTGATACCTGTTGAGCCTTAACTTGCTTAACCCCGATTCTGGCCGATAGCTTAGTATTCAAAGCCATCGGCCAGAGTTCATCATGCATCGTCTTCCCTCTCTGCTTATCACGGTTATTCTCAGCCTGTTCCTGAGTTCCTGTCAGGCGTTGCCCACCATTCCAGCCCACGACTCTGTCAGCATTATTAAAAGCCCATCAGACCCCAGGGATTATCGTTACCTTGTGCTTGAAAATGGGGTCAGAGTCATTTTGACGCACAGCCCGGATTCAGAAACGGCTGCGGCCTCGGTAGGTGTCTATGCAGGGAGTGAGCAGAACCCAGACAACTTTCCCGGCCTGGCTCATCTGCTCGAACATATGCTGTTTCTGGGCAGCGAGAAGTACCCGGAACCTAACAGCTTTGATGAATTCCTCAGCCAGCATGGCGGTTTCAGCAATGCCTGGACTGCTGATACGGAGACGATCTACTTCTTTTCCATCCAGAAAGATGCCCTGTTCCCGGCACTGGATCGTCTCGCCCAGTTCTTTATTTCACCGCTGCTCGCTCCTGAGCTTATCGATCGTGAGCGTCATGCGGTTGATTCCGAGTTCCAGATTTATAAGCAGCAGGATGGCTGGCGACAGGCCATGGTGAAGCGAGCCACCTTTAACCCCGAGCACCCGGCCTCACGTTTTGCAGTCGGCAATCTGGATACCCTGCCAAACACGCCAGAACTGCAGCAGGCTTTGCGGCGTTTCCACAATACCTGGTATGTCAGCCAGAACATGGCGATCTCTCTGGTCAGCAACCATTCGCTGGATGAGATGGAAGAACAGGTGAAACTGATGCTCGGGGGCATACCAAAGCGCAAAGCACCGGACAAACCCAATAAAACCCGACACTACACCGCCAAAGAGACAGGCATTCGGATTGATGTGCAGACCCAGACCCAATCTGATGGACTGCATCTGACTTTCCCGCTGGAGAGTGATCCGAACCACCTTACGCAAAAATCCAGCCTGTATGTTTCCCACTTTCTCGGGCACGAAGGCAAAGGTTCACTCAACAGTTTGCTGCTTCAACAGGGTTGGATTCAGGGGCTATACAGCTATGCCGTCGATACCGGCAACGAGGCCAAGCTGGAAGTCTATTTCAATATGACCGACAAGGGTCAGCAGCATATTGATGAAATTATTCGCCTGACCTTTGATTACATTCATCTTGTACAACAGGAAGGTGTACAGGATTCGCTGTATCAGGAGATCAGACAGACACAGGAACTGGCCTTCCGGTTTATGGAGATTGATTCACCGGACAGTCTCGCGACCGATCTGGTCGAGCGTCTGGAGATTCTTCCACCCGAGCAACTGATCGCCGCTTCTTACACTTTCAAATCCTATAACCCGAAGCGTATTCAGCACATTCTTGCCCAGCTGACACCGGACAATATGCTGGTAAGGGTCAGCAGTGACCAGAAGCCACCTGTTGAGGAAGCAGAGCTGAAAACAGAACCCTGGATGGGCATGACCTACAGCACCCGCAAGCTCTCGGAAGATCAACAGGCGTTCTATCTGTCACCTTCACCGATGGCAGATCAACTGGCCATTCCTCCGACCAATACCTTTTTGCCGGAAGATCTGACTCTCAATGACGGTCAGGAGAGCAAGAAGCCGAAACTTATTGTTAATAAGCCCGGTATGAAGGTCTGGAACCATTTTGACCGCAGCTTCGCCACACCCAAGACCCATGCCATTATTCGCTTTCAAACCACCTACACCGATCCGGACGTAGATAACGTTATGCGCTTCCGGCTCTATTCCATACTGCTCAATGAGATCTATCTGGAACCGCTTTATATGGCAGGGATGGCTGATCTGAGTTACAGCCTCTGGCATGACGATGAAGGGTTTCTGGTGGAGTTCTCCGGCTTTAACGATAACCTGCCCGGATTTATGGAGACCGTGCTTGGCTGGATGCAAACGGTTGAGTTTGATGAAACCAGGCTGACCCAGAAAAAAGAGCTGATGCGCAAGCACATCCAGAATATCGATTATATGGATCCATCACCATTACTGCGTCAGGCTCTGAAAAGAATACTGGTCCGCAGCGAGCACTCTCCCGAAGCTCAGCTGCAGGCCATGGAGAATATAACCGCCAAAGACCTTCAAGCCTGGAGCCAGAAGCTGTTTGATCGGGCACAGATCAGAATGCTGATCAGCGGTAATGCCAGCAGCAAGCAACGGGATCGGATGATCGCAACAGTGGCTCCACTAGCTAGCAGCAACGCCCCGATTCCAAAACCCATTCTGCCGGGTTATGTGCCAGCACAGCCCGCAGAGAATATTTGTTCGGTCAGTTATATCAATGCGGATGCTGCCGTCCTGGTGACGAATACCGCCCTCGACAAAGACCTGAAAACCCGGGCGACTTACAGCCTTCTGGCCAGCGTGCTGGAATCACCGTTTTACGCGCAGCTTCGTACTCAGGAACAGTTGGGGTATCTGGTTGGAGCCTTCTCTTCAGAAACCCAGCATTACCCATCCATGAGTTTCATTATCCAGGCTCCAGACAATACACCGGAGTTTGTGGGTGAACGCATTCAAACGTTTCTCTCTGGCTTCAAAACCACACTGGCAGAGCTTCCGGATGAGCAGCTCAATACCCTGAAAGAAGCCACAACAGCAGAGATACTCAGCCCTGAAAAAACCATGAGCGGGCAGGCATTCAAATTCTGGAACGATCTGGACGGCGGTTTTATCGACTTTAACCAGACAGAACTGCTGGCCAAAGCCATTCAGAGTATTAACAAACAAGATCTGCAAAAGCTGTTTGAAACAATTGCTGACGGCCAGCACACCATAACCCTTTATGGTTACCACCAGAACAAGCTTCCGGAGCAACTCCCTCCCGCCTGTAATGACCCAGGCTTTACCGACCAGATAAAACACAGAAAGGGCGCATAAAGCGCCCTTTCGTTGCTAGCTTTTCTAACTTCTTCGCTTAGAACTGATCAGCAGTCAGCTCGAACAACGGATCAGCACCGGAGCGAACGGCCGCAGCCAGACTCTCGATACGTGGCAGCAGACGCTTGAAGTAGTAACGACCGGTGGACAGCTTGCCCTGGTAGAAATCTGCCTCGGAACCTTCAACACCAGCCTGAGCAACAGCGGCCATACGTGCCCACATGTAGGCGTAGGCTACGTAACCGAAAGCGTGCAGGTATTCGACAGAGGCCGCACCCACTTCATTCGGGTTGTTCTTGGAACCATCGATCACGAAGTGAGTCAGTTCTTCCAACTTGCTGACAGCATCAACCAGAGGCTTGCTGAACTCTTCCGGTGCAGCACCACTGTTCGCAAACTCACGGATCTCTTCAGCAAACAGACCAAACAGCTTGCCACCGTTGGCAACAGTCTTACGGCCCATCAGATCCAGCGCCTGGATGCCGTTGGTGCCTTCATAGATCTGAGCGATACGCACGTCACGTACCAGCTGCTCCTGACCCCACTCACGGATATAACCGTGGCCACCAAACACCTGCTGGCCCTGAACACAGTTTTCCAGACCAAGGTCAGTGAAGAAGGCTTTGGCGACAGGCGTCAGCAAAGCAACCAGACCTTCCGCCTTAGCCTTGGCAACATCATCTTCAGCGTGCTTGGCCAGGTCGAGCTGCATGCCCACATAGGTGGAGAAGGCACGGCCGGCTTCGGTAGTCGCTTTGATGTTCATCAGCATCCGACGCACGTCCGGATGAACAATGATCGGGTCAGCGGCCTTGTTTGGCTCAACCGGGCCGGTTGCGGCACGGCTCTGCAGACGATCCTTGGCGTATTCAACAGCGCTCTGGTAGCTCATCTCGGAGCAACCCAGCCCCTGGATACCAATGGACAGACGCTCGTAGTTCATCATAGTGAACATGGCCGCCAGACCTTTGTTCAGTTCACCAACGAGATAGCCTTTGGCACCATCGAAGTTCATGACGCAGGTCGCGGAAGCCTTGATACCCATCTTGTGCTCGATAGAGCCACAGGACACCGCATTCTTCTCACCCAATGAACCATCCTCGTTCACCATGATCTTTGGAACCAGGAACAGGGAGATACCGCGAGGGCCGGCCGGAGCATCCGGCAGCTTAGCGAGCACCAGGTGAATAATGTTTTCGTTCAGGTCATGCTCGCCGCCGGTGATAAAGATCTTGGTACCGGTCACTGCGTAGGAGCCATCAGCCTGTGGCTCGGCCTTGGTGCGGATGATGCCAAGGTCAGTACCGGAATGAGGCTCGGTCAGACACATGGAACCAGACCAGACACCGGCATACATGTTTGGCAGATATTGGGACTTCAGCTCTTCACTGGCGTGGGCATTGATGGCCAGACAGGCGCCAGCAGTCAGGGTTGGATACAGGGTGAAAGAGTTGTTGGCGCTGTACATCATCTCTTCAAACTGTACGCTCAGCATCTTCGGCATGCCCATGCCGCCAAACTCAGGGTTGCCGCCAAGACCAACCCAACCGCCTTCGGCGTAGGTAGCAAAGGCTTCTTTAAAACCTGCTGGAGTGGTGACGACACCGTCTACCCACTTGGCACCTTCTTCATCGCCGGAGCGGTTCAGAGGAGCCAGCTCACGGCTGGTCAGCTTTGCACCTTCCTCAAGAATGGCTTCGGCAGTTTCAGAATCTACGACTTCAGCCAGACCCGGCAGGCCTGCCCACAGGTCACCAGCCTTGAAGACTTCGTTGAGTACAAACTGCATATCACGCAACGGGGCTTTATATTCGGCCATAGTCACCTCTGTACTTGTTATCTTGACGGCTATTTAAATCAATACCACTTCGGCAGATCAGGCGCACCGATCCACCGCCCTCTATTCGGCTGACACGTATAATACTCACAATTTGCCATAGTTCATACGCTCGTTTGAATTTTTCCCGAAGCGTGCAAAGCTTTCATCCTTATCCTGTTGTGCAGCTCGCCGATAGTCCTGAGTAATCCCGCACACAGGACGTCAAAACCATGGCTCAATGGATCAGAGCAGCAGTCATTACCCTTTCCGCCACTCTCTTTGCTTCCAGCAGTTACGGTGAATGGATTGATGGCATCATCATTTCCGGCGGGGAAGACTTCGCCAGTAAAGCCGAACTGCGCAGCTACCGGATTTCGGTATTCAAGGAGTGGGAGAGCAAGTGGTTTAACGATGGTGACTGGTATGTGGGCGGCTATTTTGATGCGTCGCTCAACCGCTGGAACAGCCGTCTTTCCAAACGCGCTCAAATCAGCAAGAAGGGTGAAGATCAAATCACTGCGGTCGCCTTCTCGCCGGTGTTCCGAATCACCCGCAAGTCACCCTGGTTCGGCAGCTGGACGCCCTTTGGCGAGGCAGGAATAGGCCTCGCTTACCAGTCCGGCAGCATGCTGAGAGCGAAAGACGAAGACCCCGTTGATATGGGGATGAAGTTACAGTTTGAAGATCGTATTGGCGTTGGCTTCACCTTTGGCAGCCGCCAGCAGTATCAGGTTATCCTGCGCGCCTTCCACTATTCCAATGCAGGTCTGCACAGCGAGAACGATGGCTTCAACCTGCATGAAATAGCGTTCGGCTACAGCTTCAAGTAATTACTGATCCGGCTGCACCAGCACCCAGGGTGCAGCCGCGACAGCCCACATCGAAGCATCCGCTTCAACCCAGGCTTTGGCATCGTCATCATCGGCTTTGCGAATCAGCTCTTTATCGAGCCAGCCCTTCACATCTTCAGCCTTATCATCAACAAAAGCGGCAGCAACTGTGACCAGGTCGAGGGGTTGAGACACGATCAGCACTACGCCCCGCGCATAAAGTCTTTGTAGCTCTGACCAGGGAATCCGGGCCGTTTCCATATTCAGCTTTTCTGCGGTGGTCAGCAGTTCGTCTTGAAGATCGTTTACATCTGTCATTTTTAATTATGCACCCAAGCCCTCTGGAACGGGCAGTCTGGCATATTTGCCCCACCAATAGAATACAACTCTGGCCTACAGAACTGTCCGGCAAAGCCGAAAGCCTCTGCAGTGAGTACCTGCAGGTGATGTTATGGACAGTCCTACGCTTCCTCATATTGATTCCGCCCGAGTTCAACTGGTTGCACAGTCAGACCGGAAGGCTCCCGCTGACCCCGATCTTTACCCCCAGACTGGCTCAGGCCCGGCGACGAACCACCAGAGAATCCAGCTCCGGGACGTAGAGGATATCTCTCTTTCTGATAATGCCAGAGAGAAGATTCAGACCTTATTCCGGATTTCCAACGAACGCCTCTCCCTGATGCCCCAGATGGCTGCCGCCAAGAAGGTTCTGGGTGACAAGGTTCATGATCCGGAACGGGAGAAGATGGTACTGGATGGTGCTGCGGCCAAAGCCAAAGCTCTGGGGCTGGACGAAGCGCTGGTTCGACGGTTTATTCAGGGCCAGATGGATGCTGCCAAGACCCTTCAGTCCATGACGCCAGACGATCCCAACGAGCAGATGAGCAAAGAGCAGGCACGAAGCCAAAAGGAAGAACTGCGCAAACGTATTACCGAGCTGACCGCAGAACTTCTGGATGCCCTGAAAGATATTGAAGAGAACCTCTACGCTCCGCCCTTCAAGGCCGCTGTAGCAACCCTGATTACCCAACAGGGCAGCAAAGACCCGCTGCATTATGGTCAGCTGCAAACCATCTTCCTGAACGCCCTCTACCCGCCGCAATAACATTCAGGCAGAAAACTTAGGCAAAAAGAAACGGGCTCATTCGAGCCCGTTTCGGTGTGTACAGAAGATTCGCGAACAACTTAGAAGTTGGCGGCATCCATAGCCATCAGGCTGTCTGCGCCCGCTTCAATGCAGGCCTTGTGCATCTGGGTACGTGGCAGAATCTTGCTGAAGTAGAAGTCGGCGGTCTGCACCTTGGAGGTGTAGAAGCCGTCTTCAGTGGTGCCTTCAGCCAGCTTGGTCTTGGCCAGACGAGCCATATCGGCCCACAGGTAAGCCAGGATCACGTAGCCGGAGTACATCAGGAAGTCGACAGACGCTGCACCAACCTCATCACGGTTCTGCATGGCCTTCATGCCAACTTTCATGGTGATCTCGCCCCACTCCTTGTTCAGAGCGGCCAGCTGAGGGATGTAATCCTTCAGGTCTTCGTTGTCAGCGTGTTCCTTACAGAACTTGTGAACAACCTTGGTGAAGGCCTTCAGAGATTCACCCTGGCTCATCAGGATCTTACGGCCCAGCAGGTCGAGAGCCTGGATACCGGTGGTGCCTTCATACAGCAGAGAGATACGGGCATCACGAACGTTCTGCTCCATGCCCCACTCGCTGATAAAGCCGTGGCCACCGTAGCACTGCACACCGTGGTTGGCGGCTTCAAAGCCGGTCTCGGTGATGAACGCCTTGATGATTGGAGTCAGGAAGCCGAGCATGCCGTCAGCGGCCTTGCGCTCTTCTTCGCTCTCGGAGTGCTGCATGATGTCAACGTACTTGGCCGCCAGGTAAGTCAGAGCCCGGTTACCTTCCGCGAAAGACTTGATGGTCAGCAGCATACGGCGAACATCAGGGTGTACGATGATTGGGTCAGCAGGACCTTCAGGGTTCTTGGGACCGCTCAGGGAACGCATCTGCAGACGCTCACGGGCATAAGTCAGCGCGCCCTGGTAAGCCACTTCTGCGTGAGCCAGACCCTGCAGACCAGTACCGATACGGGCCGTGTTCATAAAGGTGAACATGCAGTTCAGACCTTTGTTCGGTGGGCCGATCAGGAAGCCGGTTGCCGCATCAAAGTTCATCACACAGGTGGAGTTACCATGGATACCCATCTTGTGCTCGATGGAGCCACAGGAAACAGCGTTACGGTCACCGGCAGAGCCATCTTCGTTTGGCAGCTGCTTTGGAACGATGAACAGGGAGATACCCTTGGTGCCGGATGGAGCATCCGGGAGGCGGGCCAGTACGATGTGGACGATGTTCTCGGCCATATCGTGCTCACCAGCGGAGATAAAGATCTTGGTGCCGGAAATTTTGTAAGTGCCGTCAGCCTGAGGCTCGGCCTTGGTGCGTAGCATGCCAAGGTCAGTACCACAATGTGGCTCGGTCAGACACATGGTGCCGGTCCACTCACCGGAAACCAGCTTGGTCAAGTAAGTCTGCTGCTGCTCGGAAGTACCGTGGGCATGCAGGGTGTTCATGGCGCCGTGGCTCAGGCCAGGGTACATACCCCAGGACCAGTTGGCTTCACCGATCAGCTCGCTCATCACCAGATTCAGGGACTCAGGCAGACCCTGACCACCGAACTCAGGCTCGTGAGCCAGGGAAGGCCAGCCGCCTTCAACATACTGCTGGTAGGCTTCTTTAAAACCGGTTGGGGTCTTCACGCCATCTTCAGACCAGGTACAACCTTCCTGATCACCCACCTGATTCAGGGGAGCCAGTACCTGCTCACAGAACTTGGCACCTTCTTCCAGGATGGCATCAACCATGTCTGGAGAGGCTTCTTCCAGACCCGGCAGGGAAGCGTAGTGCTCTGGGAAATTCAACAGCTCGTCACGGACAAAGCGAATGTCACGAAGGGGGGCCTTATATTCTGGCATGATTTGTGACCTCAGTATTTATGATTCTGTTGGTCGGCAAAGCCGCTGATCCAGTCTGGGAAGGGCTCCCAGACAAATTAAAACAAGTGTTTGAAACTTACGTATGGATACGTAAAGTGTCAAGGGCTTTACCTATCAGATTTTTCACTTTTTCATGCCATAGATTGCGGCTAGATCGGCACTTTTCCCCTTAGACTCAGGGCGTTACGGAGCAAAAAAGCCTGATCGTTTACTGTCATTCAGGCCACTGACCCACTCGCCCACCGCCGTCTACTTTTTGACCATTCAATAACACTTCTATTCGCCCTAGAGTCACAATGTTGTAACTGCTGTGTCATTCACATACAGCAGGCTAACTCCCGCTCTAAAAATAAAAAAAGGGAAAACAATGAAATCGTTACGATACCTCTCGGCAGGTCTCGCCATCCTGGCGTCTGCCTCGTTTGCTGGTAGTGCCAGCGCAGAAGATAAAGTCTGTTTTTACGATCACCCCGAGTACGAAGGTGCTGAATGGTGTTACAGCACTGGCGATAACAGCTGGATTGGTTCTGAGCGCAATGACCGAATCTCTTCCATAAAGCTGTACGGCGACGCCTATGTCACCATCTATGAACACGGTAACTTTGGCGGTGCCAAAACCGTGGTGATGGGCAACACCTACCGTATGGATGATCTGGACGACGGAATCAGTTCGTTCAAGGTTGCCACCCGCAACTCCGGCAACTTTGCCTGCTTCTTTGAACACCCTGGCTTCCGGGGTACACCAATGTGTGCCGAAGCCGGTGGTTACTCTTCCGACCTCAATTACTACACACTGGGGCGCAATAAAGATTCATCACTGATGACTGTCGGTAAAGTTGATGTGTATGCCTATGAGTATCCAGGTTATCGCACTGACAAACGCTGGAGCATTCTGACCCGCAGTCATTCCAACCTTGATGGCTACAACGGCTGGATGGGTGACAACACCGACTCCTTCCGGGTTGAAGAGCGTGAGCCTTCCGCAGCCGAAATTGCTCTGGATGTTAACGAGGCCATTACTGCCAAGGCACCGCTGACCCAGTCCACAGTTATTGCCTCTCATAATGCCTTTAACAGCACCTCCTATTTTGGCGGGCAGCTCATCCCTGGCCCGAACCATCGTCGGTCAATGATTAAACAGCTGCAGCTGGGTGCCCGGTTCTTTGAACTTGATGTTCGCAAAGGCAATCGTCAAACCAAGGTTTGTCACTCCACAGACTGCGGCCGGAAAGACACAACCCTGCGTCGTATGCTGGGTGAAGTCGATTCCTGGCTGAAAGGTGCTGATGAAAACGATGTCGTGTTCTTCTTCCTGCAGGATGATATGGACGGCAACAGCGATGGCTACCGCCAGCTTAAAAACGATGTCGCCTGGATGGGTGATATGGTTTACACCGCTGAAGCATGTCAGAAAGTTCCTCTCGATCTGACGCTGGAGAAAGTGCGCAAGAGTGGCAAACGAGTGTTCTTCTATAAAAGTGGCGGCAGCACCGGCTGTGATATTGCCACCAACGTAATGGTTGGCAGTGGCTGGGAACGCAATATCGGTGTGGCCAGCATCAATGTAAACGACGACCATGTTGTATTGGATCGTTTCACCCGTTCTCAGGAGTGCGTCAATAACTTCTGTAAGGATGCTATCAGTGCCGATGATGCCCGCACCGGCATTGAGAACGGCGTAAATGCCTTTGGTCTGGATATGATTGAAGAGAGTGATCTCGACAGCACATCCGGCCGCATCAACAAGCAGCTGTGGGCTATTGGCCCCGAGAACACTTACAACGGCTATGCTCAGGGTCGTTCGCTGGAATTCTGGGAATATGGTGACCGGTTTATGCAGTTGTCCTACGGTGGTGAGACCCGCGCTTATGCCTGTCGTCTTGCCGATGGTAGCTGGGCTCGTACTGAGGCGAGTGGTGTTTCCTGGCAGGGGTCAGGAGCCTGTACTGCTGAGTTCCCAGGCTCAACCTTTGATGCGCCACTGAACGCAGCAGAAGCTAAGGCTCTTCGTAATGCGCTGGATTCCGGTGCCGTTGTTCACGTCAACTTCGGTGTAAAAGACGGTGAGTGGCAGGCAGGCCTCTGGGGGCAGCTCTCCGCCCGCTAACAAACTGTTGGTAGATCATCCCGGACAGGCCGTTCTGGCCTGTCCACCTAAAACCGGTTACGCTGCTAGTAAATAAAAAGAGCACG
The DNA here is from genome assembly GCF_900174585.1 of Parendozoicomonas haliclonae. Lineage (GTDB taxonomy): Bacteria > Pseudomonadota > Gammaproteobacteria > Pseudomonadales > Endozoicomonadaceae > Sansalvadorimonas > Sansalvadorimonas haliclonae. Next base: position 82,724 of record NZ_FWPT01000004.1, read on the forward strand.
GTACAACCATGCCACACCTGACTCCTCATCTGTATTCACAGTCGAAGTCCGCCCAAAACAAGGAACAGGCTCACTTCCGCGCCTGTAATCTTTGCGAAGCCATGTGCGGCATTAAGATTACCCATAACGGCAGCCAGATTCTTTCTATTAAGGGTGATGCTGAAGATCCTTTCAGCCGCGGACATATCTGCCCGAAAGCTGTAGCCCTGCAGGATATTCACGAAGATCCAGATCGTATCCGACAACCTCTGTTAAAGACGGAGGATGGCTGGAAAGAGATTGGCTGGGAAGAAGCTCTGGACCGCGCGGCCGAAGGTATTCGCCGAACACAAAAGGCCCACGGCAAAGATGCTGTCGCCACTTATCTCGGCAACCCTAATGTTCACAATACCGGCAACCTGCTTATGGGGCGCCATTTCTTTAATGCCGTCCGCACCCGTAACCGTTTTTCAGCAACATCGGTCGATCAACTCCCCCACCATATTGTTGCCTGGAAGCTGTTTGGTCATCAGCTGAAAATCCCGGTTCCGGATATCGACCATACCACTCACATGGTAATTATTGGCGGTAATCCGCTGGCCTCGAACGGCAGCATTATGACCGTGCCGGATGTTCGTAATCGTTTGAAGGATATTCAAAAGCGCGGCGGCCAATTTATTGTTATAGACCCCCGTCGTACAGAAACAGCCGAGCTGGCTGATGAACATCATTTCATCAAACCCGGGACCGATGCCTTCCTGTTGATGGCGATACTGAACACGCTCTTTGAAAAACATTTGATTGATACCGGACGCTTAACCGCTTTTCTGGATGACTTTGATTCCATCAAGGATTACGTCAGTGGCTGGACACCGGAACGCGCCGCTGCAGTCACCGGTATATCAGCACAAACAATCCACCAGCTCGCTGTCGACTTTGGTAAAGCAGACCGCCCGGTGATGTATGGACGCATGGGCGTGTCGGTACAAGTCTTTGGGTTGCTGTGTCAGTTCTTGATCATGCTGATCAATATCGCGACCGGTCGGCTGGATGAACCCGGTGGTCTGATGTTTACCCGACCAGCGGCAGATATTTTAAAACAAACCGGTCGCGGTCACTTCGGCAAGGGGTTGTCCCGAGTGCGCAAGCTGCCGGAGTTTAATGGTGAGTTTCCTGTCGCGGCTATGGCAGAGGAGATGCTGGTTGAAGGCGATGGTCAGGTGCGAGGGCTGGTGACTGTTGCCGGTAACCCGGTTCTCAGCACGCCCAATGGCACACAGCTGGAGAAGGGGCTGGAAGGTCTCGACTTTATGGTTTCCATCGACTTCTATCTGAATGAAACCACTCGCCATGCTGATCTTATTCTTCCGCCTGTCAGCCCACTGGAACGGGATCACTACGATATTATTTTCCATCTGTTAGCCGTCCGGAACACAACCCGCTTTGCCGGACCACTCTTCCCGCCACCCGCAGGTGCAATGGAAGACTGGCAAATATTCAAGGCGCTGGAAGATCGTCTGCGTCCGGTCAAAGGCCTGACAGAAAAATTGGCACGCAAGTTCTCTACTCCAAGACGACTGCTGGATATTCTGCTGAGAAGCGGGCCACATGGTTGGTTCCGTAACCCACTCAAAGGCCTGAGCCTGAAGCGCCTTGCACGACACCCTCATGGTATTGATCTTGGCGAACTCAAACCTTCTTTGCCAAAAGCTTTGTACACCAAAGACAAACGTATCCACCTTCAGCCCGAGTTCTTTTTTAATGATCTGAAACGACTGGAACGCTTTGAGTCACAACTTAAGGAATCCGATACCCTCCTGCTCTTTGGGCGCCGCCATGTACGCAGTAATAACTCCTGGCTGCACAACAGCCATCGTCTGATCAAAAGCAAGAGTCGCTGTACGGTTATGATGCATCCAACCGATGCCAAGCAACGTGGCATCTCTGAAGTCGGCCAGGTTTCGGTTAGCTCACGGGTGGGCAATATTACTTTACCGGTAGAGATAACTGATGCTGTGATGAGTGGAACCATCAGCATCCCCCACGGCTGGGGACATAACCGTGAAGGTGTGCGCCTGCAAACTGCTGCGTCTGTGGCAGGCCAAAGCATTAACGATCTGACGGATGATCAGGATATTGATCTACTGTCTGGCAATGCGGTACTGAATGGCATTGCGGTGCGGGCTGTCGCGGTAGAGTCACAGGATGAAGCTGCACAAGAACAACCATCGGCTCAGGCTTTATCCTGAACCGATGATTTAAAGCTTAACGAAACTGACAAACCGGTACGCACATCTTGATGCAAATATTAGCTTCCGGTCTATGGCGGCAGGCGGACGCGCACGAATTCAGCACACCATCATGCTCCAGACACTGCTCAGCCGGCATAAATTCACACTCGTTATAGTCTTCCAGCCAGCGCCCTCCGGAGCTTAAACAAGCCAGCACATGGGCGGGCCCTGTGGCTGAAAACTGCTCAGGGGAGGATTCCATGATAGTCAGGTTACTGATCACACCCTGATCGGCCAGTTCACTCAAGCTCGCAGCATCCTGCGGGCTATGGGCAGTCCATTGTTCGGTGATCTCATCATTGGTATCCATGGAGACACAGCCGGCAGACACCAGAGTAAACAGTGCCAGACAGATAACCTGATAGAACTTACGCATGCATTCCCCCTCGCTTTTTAGAATTTAGGTAGTGTCAGATAGCTGGCCACGTTTTCCGGGGTTGGCTCATCCAGATGCGGTACAACACCCAGGCATGGTGCAGGCATCAATCCTTTTAAAGCGGTCAGATTCTCTTCAAACCGACTCATATCCGCCTCTGCACGGTTAGCGACCCAACCTGCCAGCTTCAGACCGTCCTTGAAAATAGCTTCTGCGGTCAGCACTGCATGGTTAATGCAGCCAAGCTTCATGCCCACCACCAGAATCACCGGAACCTCCAGCTTTTTAGGTACACTGGAATACATCTCCCGGGGGGAAAGCGGTACGCGCCAGCCACCGGCCCCTTCAATCAGGGTGAAATCTGCACCCTTCATCATTACCCCCCGGCAATAACCCGCCAGCTGTTCCGCAGAAACACGGCGCTGACTTTCCTGCAGGGCAATATGCGGGGCAATGGCCGGTTCCAGCGCCACCGGGTTGATCTGTTCATAGGGGAGAGTCATGGTCACTGCCGCCTGCAGAGCCAATGCATCACTGTTACGCAGACCTTCATCGGTCTGCTCGCAGCCTGACGCAATGGGCTTAATCGCTGCCGTCGTCAAGCCATCGAGCTTTGCCCGGGCCAGCAATCCGCAGGAGACAATGGTCTTGCCGGCATCGGTATCCGTTCCGGTCACAAACAGCGTCTGTTTCATAACACCCCACAGCAGAAAATTTCTGCCGCTAGGTTACCGCAGCAGCATTATTTTGCCAGAGCAGTATCTCTCCAGGCCTGAAGCTCTTTGGCTGTTGGCCTGTCTTCCGGCTTTTCCCGAACACAGGCCAGTGCCACCAGAAGAAGCTGCATCTGCCAGGGTTGATCCGCCCTGTAGTCTGTTAAAGGCACTTTGGCAGAGACATACCTATCAAAACTTTTCCCGGTAATACTGAGGCAATACTCTTCCAGAGGTTTACCATCGCCAGTGATCTTACGCCAGATGCCATGCAACTCGGGTACCGTGTAGCCTCTGCGCTGATGCTTCTCATCATCAGCGAAAAGATCACGAGGTGTCACCTGACCGGTCAAGGCCGCCAGAATAAATCCAAGCGACCAGATATCAGAGGCATAACTTAACTTCTGGCCAACCTCAGGCAATGCCTCTGGGGCAAGATAGGCATAGGTTCCCCGAGGTCCCTGATCGGTCTGAGCATCATCAACGGTTAAAGCCGCTCCCAGATCAGCGATTACCCAACGGACATATCCTGCCCGCTTACACCAAACAATGTTGTCGGGCTTGAGATCATTATGCAGAATCCTGTTCTTGTGCAGATAAGCGATCCCATCAACACAGTCGCTGACGCACTCAAATGCACTCTGAAGATTCGACAGATCATAGTTTTCAAGTGTCTGGTACAAATCCTTTTCACCACTCTCTTCTATCATCCAGCTGCGGCTTTCCTTTCGTCCCTCTACTAAACCCTCACAGGTTCCCGAGGCGATCAAACTGACAATATTCGGATGCTGCAACTTCTGCAGTAGTAGACTTTCCGCTGTTACCTGTTCAGCAGACACTTCCTTATCATTCTGCAATTTAAGAAACACTTTTCCCGGTTCACCTTTCCATCTGCCAAGACAAGTATGGGAAAAGGCACCCTGATGCCCGGTACTTTTGAGCATGAGCTGTCTACTGAGCTTGTAAAAGGGTCTATTGGAAGTAGATAGTATGCGCGGTGGATTCCATCCGCCGTTCAACGCTTCCTGTACTCCACGAAAAAGAAGTGGCACATCCTGCTTCAGCCGCCGCTCGAGCTTCTCTGAAGCATGAGCCTTTCCCATGTAAAGAATGGAAACCGAAGCATCCTCCTCGACTTTGAAATTAAATGTTGTCTGTTTTTTTCCCTGAGCCGTTGAGGGTTTGATATCCTTCTGCACTGTTACAGTGCTGCCCGGAACAGTTTTTTGTGATCCTGAACTGGTTACCACTGGGGGAGTGACACCCGTTCCCACTGCATAATCCTTACTACACGCCATGTTCTGCCCATCGAGTTACGTTTTAATTGGTCTTTGAGCACCGCCACGTTAGGAAGGTTTATCCTTTGTTAGCTATACGGAGCAGACTGTTACCCTTACAATCATTTGAATTTTCATCCTCACAACAAAGCCTAAAAACGTCAGGGGACATCTCCATGCCGCAAGGACGGGCAGCCGCTCAGCCGTTTAGCAATCATTGCAGCTGGCATTCAACATCACCGGCAAAATGGAACTGTGCCCACTGCCACAAACTGTTTGGTTCGTGTTGTTCACCAACGCCACCCGCTGCGATGGGTAAACGACAATGCCCTTTATGCCATAGAGAGCTGAAGTCTCTGGGCTCAGGCCATGCGGCACCGCCGTTCTGGCGACGACTAAACGACTTCTTCCTTTACCCGTTTAAAGTCCAGACCATGGCCTTCTTGCTGATTACTTCGCTGTTAGGGGTAACGCTCTCGGGGGGAAATATCTTTTCCGGGTTGATGAGCCTGGTGCTGACCGCCTGTATCACCAAGTACACCTATAAAATTATTGAAGTGATGAGCAACGGCCATTGGGAGCCACCTAGCGTTGCCGAAGCATTTACTGGTGATGGCTTTCATCTGTTCTTCAAACAGCTAGCCATATTTATTGTGATGGGTGCCGTTATCGGTGCGGCCGGCTTCCTCGGCGGCTGGGTCTTCCTGATTCCGACTGTGCTGTTTGTGGTTCTGGCACTGCCCGCCTCGGTAATGGTGCTGGCACGGGAAGACTCTCTGGTTGATGCTGTGCATCCGGGCAAACTGTTTGGCGTGATGACCGCTATCGGCTGGCCTTATCTGCTGTTGTTCTTCTTTATTCTTCTACTTTACGGGGGTTCCGGTGCTCTGCTGGCCATTCTTGGAACCAAGATCAGCGACAGTGTTCTCTTCCCACTTTCCCTGTTTTCGGGCAGTTACTTCACCTGTGTGATGTGCGCCCTCATGGGCTACTGCCTCTACCAATATCAGGAAGTGTTGGGCTACACCACAGAGGAAGCAATTGAAGAGAACCATCTGGACGAAACCAGCTGGTACTACCAGAAAGCTCTGGCAGACAGCTCAATCTTCTTTCAGGAAGGACGGATGATTGATTGCCGTGATGCCCTGAAAACCGGCCTGAAGCACAGAAAGAATGATCTCGAACTCACCAGACGACAGTTTGAGATCAATGCTATCGGTGCCGATGTAGAGCGCATGACCAAAACGGCAGAACACTATCTGCAACTCTTGTCCGAGAAAGGGCAGCTTTCTGCCGCAGCCAATGCTTACGGTTCTGTCTGCCTGCGTATTCCAAACTGGCAGCCCGAGAACCCGGAAGCCTGTTATGTGGCCGCCCGAGGTTTACTGTCACGTCGTCGCTTTAAGGAAGTGGTGGTACTGCTGAAAGGTTTGCATAACCGTTCTCCCGAATACCGAAAGCTTCCCGAAGCCTATCTGATGATGGCTCAGGCTATTTGCGATGGCCTGCGCCGTGAAGACCAGGCTTTGAAGGTGCTGGAATTCACCAAGAAGCACTTTGCCGAAATGACCAGCCCACAGACGGCTAAAGAGATCGATGAGCTGATGGCGATTCTGGAAAAATCTGCGCCGAAAACTGTCCCCGCTTAAGCGGGGACAGTTTCCTTGCCCGCCTGCTCCGGAATAAATTTATCCGCGTAGGCTTTGAAGTACTGACTCTTTTCTTTATCGATATTGCGCATCTGGCGACTTAGCGTTCTCAGTACCGGTCCAAACTGTTCCGCTTTATAACGCTTACGAGTCAGGTGTATGACCAGCTCCGTACATTCCTTCTGCCATTGCGGCTGCAGGAAACGCTCAGCTAGAGTGCAGCAGGTCTCATCACACTCAGGGAGAACATTCTTGGCCGCCCGATAATTGCGATACACCCGGGCAACAAACTCGGAATCACCTTCGGTAACTGGCAGACTCAGTATGCTGTCGACAACTGGCGAATAAAGCGCATGATCAGGCAGCTCTTCAAACAGGTTCCAGGCTGTCTGCAGGAAGTAACGATCCCCAGGGTATTTCTCAATCAGCTGTTGGCACAGTGACATGGCTTTGAACAGCTGAAGGTCCGTCATATACGACTCCAGCTGTCTGCGGTCTTTCTGGTAAGGGGTTTCCAGGTTTTCCGGCTCTTCTTCCGTGAGTGCAGTTTCCTGAATCACAAAGCCTTTCATCTTCATCAGATAAACCAGACCAAAGCCGCTTATCAGACCGCCGGCATGGGCCCACTGGTTGACGCTGTCGCCGCCAAACAGTCCGTACAACAACTCCTTACCAAGCCAGAACGGGAAAACGACAGCCGCGGGAGCCGAGAAATTATTGAAGTAGAAGCCTACGGTCATAAAAAAGCGGATTCGCTTTAACCCGTACACCGCCAGATAGCTGCCCATTAGTCCGGAGATTGCCCCGGAAGCCCCAACACCATAGGAGAAGCTATTCCATTCAACCAGCTGGTAAAGAATCGTGGCACCAAACCCGGTCAGCAGATAGATCCCGAGATAAGCTTTTCGCCCCAGCGTGGCTTCCAGACCGAAACCAAAGATAAACAGAAACAACATATTGCCGAACAGATGGCCAAAGTCCCCATGAAGAAACATGGACGTGATGGCATCAATAATCGAAGGATCGCTGGGTTTATAGCCAAAGCCGATATAGCTGATGGCGTTACGTTGCTCTTCTATCGTTTCACGCTGGGCCTGCCATTCGCTCCCTTCAAACCCGGGCTGCTCACGAACGGCTTCATCAAACGACAGATCATGCAGAAGGGAGACAACAATGGTTTCCGTATCGCCAGCATCCCTGCTCTCAAGCAGGGCAGCCCTCAGCCATGGCTCATAGCGTATATGCCTTAAATAAAGCTCTTCCTCATGTTCCAGCAAACCACTCTCTTGATAACTGCTCAGAGCCTTCTCGATGCGCTCATCATCGGGCAGCTGATAAAAGATGAATATCAAACAGTTGATCAATATAAGAAAAAGCGTCACCAACGGCGGGCGCCGCCAGTCTGGCTTTTGTTCTACCGGGATGATCAGCATGGGGCCTTGCCTGCCTTGGCTTAGTTATCGTTCGTTATAGATCGGGCATGATGTACGCTCTGCTAAACGCACTATAAAAGAGACGACACAGGTAGTGCAAAACTCTTTATTGCAAGCCCGCTGGCAGGTTAAAGGATATTGCAGCATCCAGTATTGTGGTCTCGGCTCTGCTCTCTATTCAGCCTCATCCTGGCCTGTGCCAGCCATTTACCCAGATCTTCTATTTTAGGTCGATATTGTGGGTTGGTTCTGATGCAGGCCAGCCCAACCAGGCGCAGCTGGATAGCCCAATCCCATGAATGAGGCTGGAAGGCAGTCAGGACAATCGGTTTATCCATAAACGATTCAAACGTGTGTCCGGTAATCCTTTGGCACCATTCTGATACCGGAGCCCCTCCGAAAACATTTTGTTTATGGGTTTCCAGCAATGATGCAACAGATTCATGCTTGAATACTTGGTTATAGGATTTGAAGTAAGGGTATAGATGCGGATTCTCCATCATCCCAGCCAGATCCATAAAGATAAGACCCAATGACCAGATATCAGATGCTTTGCTAAATGCCTGCCTGCTATCAAACGGAATAAACGCATAGTTACACTCCGGTGCCAGATATTCCGGTGAACCGGCATCAAAAGGCCAATCGGGAAGCTGATCCAAGGTGCAGCAGGAGCCAAAGTCCAGCAACTTCCAGATCGTCTCTTCCTGATTAACAACCTGTATAACGTTTTCCGTCTTGATATCCCGATGGACTTTGTTTGCGTTGTGCAGGTATCTCAGACCATTGATCAGATCTCCGGCGATAGCCAGAGACTGATCGACTGTTCGCAGCTTTGTTTTACTGAGCAGCGTAAACAGATCCTTCTTTCCGGGTTCGAGCAGCATCCATGTTCGCTCATCCCAAACACCCGCTGCATACAGTGTAATAATATTCCGATGCCCACCCGCCTGCTGTATCTCCGTCAGCTGCTGACTTTCATTTGAGCATTCGTAGTGCGCTTTACTGACGGCGCCTTCTGGCAGAGCTCTTTGGGATTTGCGCTCTATTTTCAGAACGACAGGATGGAACGGAAGGGTGCTTTGAACCCGAGCTACCAATGCCTGGGCACCGGCACCATCAACAGTCTGCAAACCAAAAGAAGCGTCAAACATTAGCATTCGTCCGCTCTGGTACCACTGGTTTTGTTTAGCTGTCTGCAAATATCCTTCAAAATCGGAAACCAGCTTTTCAATACTTGTGACCGAGTCTTTCAACTCTTCACAGAGGTAATGGCATTCCACAGGAGCTGGAGTTATCGATAGGTAGGACGAAGAGCTGGTGATAGACACCGTGTGGTCAGAGAACGTCTGAGAGCTGCGGTCTGAGGCATCATCCTGCGTCCACCCAATAGCGCCACCGGTAGTAAGTGGGACTGACAATGATCGTCTGGGTAGAAGTTCCATGGAAGCCCCACAGTGCAGATTGTGAAGCTTTGGAAGGGTGAGAGCAGGAACGGTTCCCGAATGGTCAGCCCTGCATGGTCAATTGTTAGGTACTCGTTATGACGCGCTTTTCCTTAAAACACCATAAATAACCTGATAACTCGCGGGCAGCCCCCTTTCGGATGAGAAACTGGCATAACCTTCGGAAAGGGATTTCAGCGTCCTGCGGCCGGACAAGCCACTCACTTCGCTGCCCACTACGGTGTTCGCCCCCAGAGACTTCATCTCCCGTAACAGGTGCATCACGGAAGGATAATAAAGCGTCTCCGTCTGCTGACGCAGTGAGCAGGTTTGAAACTCAGAGGTCGCAACCCGACGTTTCTGGCACTCAAAGGCTTCATAGCTGTTTACATGGGGTTTGCTGTCCACCGCCTGCCAGGCCTTTTCCAACTCGTAAAGGCTGCCTTCTGCCAGCGTGGAAAACACAAACCAGCCACCGGGCTTAAGTACCCGATAAACCTGGGCCAACACTTCCGAGAGCGACTCACACCACTGGATCGCAAGGCTGGAAAATACCAGGTCAAAATCTTCCGGCTCGAACGGCAGTTCTTCGATATCACCAACAATCCAGTGGCAACCATCCAGCTCTTTACGATCACGGGCATAGGCCAGCATACCGTCGGAAAGATCGAGGCCAGTAATATCAGCATCGGGATAGCGGTTACGCAGAGCTATGGTTTCCTTGCCGGTACCGCAGCCCATATCGAGTATTGCAGCATGGTCGCCCAATTCTGGAAGACCAAGCCGGGCACGTGCTGCCACTCGTTGCTGCAAAGTCGCTGCAGCATCATAGGTGCGGGCGGCTTTCCCGAATGTGTCAGCAACACGTTGTTTGTCTATGCGTAATGCAGACTCTTGAGGTAATGTCGGGGCTTGATTCATCACGCGCCGCCCTCTTTGTTCTTATTCCTGACTGTCGTGACTACATCTACGACAGCATCCGTATGATCAAGAAATATGGCATGGCTACCATCGAGAACCTTTACTGTCTGACCCGGCAACAACGCCTGCAGATCATCAGCGATTGATGCTTTAGCCAGAGGATCCTGTTCCGCCAACAGATGAACAGCCGGACACTGAACCTGTTGCCATTCTGAACGGGCATCTTCCGCCAGACGATTCAACAGATCGCACCAGTCTGTGTTTTGCTCCAGCGCCCATTTAGCGGATGCTCGCAATGCCCTGATCGTACCTTTCAGATCATGGCTGCCCCGGGCACAAACCGGAGCAAACTCTTTCATCGCACCCTGGATATTGGCAGCAACACCATCGGCAAACTGTTGATAAGCATCGGGATGTTTGCCCTGAGTCCAGCCATCGCGGGCAATAAAACTCGGTGTACTGCCCAGAGTGACCACACCGGAAACCCTGTCAGGATATTTGGCAGCAAAACGGGAACAGAGATTCCCACCCAGAGACCAGCCCACCAGCACAGGAAGACTTTGTCCGACCTTACTGTTCAGCAAGGTATAAAGGTCTTCCCAGGTTGAACCTTCAGCTTCCGCCAATGACACGGCTTGCACCTGCCAGCCACTTTGCTCCAAAGCCTGAGCAAGCGGAGCCAGCACTTCGGCAGACATTGCCCAGCCTGAAACGAGAACTACGGAATCAACGACAGTGCTCATGCTTTATCTTCCCTGGTAATCTCTTCCAATGCTGCCAGCAGGCGATCTATCTGTTCTTCCGTATGGCTGGCTGACAGCGTCACCCGCAGCCGGGAAGAACCTTTCGGAACCGTAGGTGGACGAATGGCTGTGACAAGGATGCCACGTTCTTCGAGCTTTCGGCTGAATGACAGAGCCTTATCCGCTTCGCCCATCACAATGGGCTGAATCGGCGTGCTCGAAGCCATCAGTTCCAATCCCAGCTGCTCGCAGCCAAGCCGAAAGCGCTGAATCAGACTTTGCAGATGCTCACGACGCCACTCGTCTTGTTCAAGAATCTTTAAACTGGTACGGGTCGCTTCCGCTACGCCCGGTGGAATAGATGTGGTGTAAATATAAGTACGGGCAAACTGGATCAGTGTTTCGATCAGCTCTTCACTGCCAGCCACAAAAGCACCGGAGGTACCGAAGGCTTTACCAAGAGTTCCCATCAACACCGGCAGCTCACGCATGCCCAGATCAAACAAATCAGCCACGCCTCGTCCGCCATGACCAACCGTACCAAAGCCGTGGGCATCATCCACCATCAGCCAGGCATCATGCTTTTGAGCAACGGCGGCATAATCTTTCAACGGTGCAATATTGCCATCCATACTGAATACGCCATCGGCTACAACCAGCTTTCGTGGTGCTTCAGTACGTGCCAGCTTCTGCTCGAGGCTGGCAGGATCACAGTGCAGAAAACGCTGAAACTTTGCGCCGGACAGTAAACCACCATCGAGCAATGAGGCATGGTTCAAACGGTCTTCAAAAACCGCATCACCTTTGCCAAGCAGTGCGCTGATCACACCCAGATTTGCCATATAACCGGTTGAAAACAGCAAAGCTCTTGGACGACCGGTAAAGGCCGCCAACTCCTCTTCCAGCTGTTGGTGTGCACGGCTGTGACCATTCACCAGATGTGACGCACCGCCACCAACACCATATTGGTTTGCTGCATTCTGAAAACTGCGAATCACCTCGGGGTGGTTGGCCAGCCCAAGGTAATCGTTGCTGCAAAAGGCCAGAACCGGCTTGCCATCTATAACGACTTCCGGCTGTTGTGGCCCTTCCAGTGTTCTGCGAGATCGGTAGAGGTTGTCAGCCTTGCGTTTCTGCAAGGCTGGCTGGAGATCGAAACCCATCGAGGATGCCCTTCCTAACTGGCTTAAACAGCCGCGGCATCTACAAACAGGTCTTCGTCCTGCTTCTTTTGTACCCGATCCAGAAGATCCGCTTCCTGCTGGTCATCGTCCTGTTTCACAACGCCACGCTCAGGGCGAATGCCGAGTCTCTCGAACAGCAGACGATCTTTGTGGGCTGCGGGGTTTGGAGTGGTCAGCAGGCATTCTCCGTAGAAAATGGAGTTAGCTCCTGCCATAAAGGCCAGCGCCTGTGTCTGCTCATTCATGGTTTCGCGACCGGCAGAAAGACGCACGTGCGACTGCGGCATCAGAATCCGAGCGATGGCAATACAGCGGATAAAGTCGAACGGATCCACATCATCCACATTATCCAGCGGCGTACCATCGACCTTCACCAGCATATTGATAGGCACACTTTCCGGGTGAACCGGCAGGTTGGCGAGATTCACCAACAGTCCGGCACGGTCACGGATGGTTTCGCCCATCCCAACAATGCCGCCACTGCAGATTTTCATGCCAGAGTCACGCACGTAGGACAGTGTTTCAAGACGATCGGAATAGCTGCGGGTGGTGATGATGTTGTCGTAAAACTCGCGGGAGGTGTCGAGGTTATGGTTGTAATAATCCAGTCCAGCCTCTGCCAGCTGCGCAGTCTGATCACGGCTGAGCTTGCCCAGGGTCATACAAGTTTCCAGCCCCATGGCCTTCACGCCTTTGACCATCTCCAGAACGTAAGGGAAGTCTTTCGCCGGCGGGTTTTTCCAGGCAGCACCCATGCAGAAGCGAGTGGCTCCGGTCTCTTTCGCCTGCTTGGCTTTATCGAGAACCTTCTGCACCTCCATCAGCTTCTCTTTTTTCAGACCGGTGTTGTAGCGACCGCTCTGAGGACAGTATTTACAGTCTTCCGGGCAGGCACCGGTCTTGATGGACAGCAGCGTACTGACCTGAACCTCGTTCGGATCAAAATGCGTACGATGCACACTCTGAGCGCGGAACAGAAGATCATTAAATGGCAGCTCAAACAGCGCTTCCACTTCAGCCACAGTCCAGTCGTGCCGGAGTGAATCGGTAGGCATTGCTTGGTTCTCCGAAGCGTGTGTATTGCTGGCTGCTATGGTCATTGCGTCTGTCCCAACTATTCTTCCAGGCCCTTACATGGGCAGGGCAACTTATTCGTACCGGATCTTCTGCCCGGATAGGTAAACTAAAACTTCGTTGATAATACCCCATGCCATCAACCAGTCAACTTAAGAAACTTAGCAAGGTTTACATCTGGTCAATATTTAACCACGCGAAAGTAGCCGCCTGTTTGTTGTGTCTGGATCGGTGCCATCCGGCGGATTCTCTATGCAGACAATGTCGTATGAACCTCCCAAAGCTGGGGCTGGCCTGTGATAAATGCCGGGAACCGTTCACATTCGATAACAAAATCACTGAGCAAACACACACAGAAAACCTGCTTTGCACTCGCTGCCAGAAAGGAAAGAGAGCATTTGATGACTGTGTTATTGCTTTGCAATATGCCTCACCGGTAGCCGAGATGCTGCAACGCATGAAATACAGCGGGCACTTATCCTATGTGAAGCCTCTGACTGAAAAGCTCACTTCAACACTGGAAGCTCATTACGCTGATAGCCCCTGGCCACAAGCCTTGATTCCCGTTCCCATGCATTGGTGGAAATTAAGAAAGCGGGGATTTAATCAGGCCGATATCCTTGCCCGACATGTGGGTAAACAGCTTTCGCTACCGGTGCTCTCCCGCTCTGTTACCAAGAGCTATCACAAACAGGCTCAGATGAGCCTGAATGCGAAGAAGCGCCGGCAAGAGATTCGGGGAGGCTTCAGAATCAGGCGGCCTATTCCCTTCCGGCATGTGGCTATTGTTGATGATGTTATGACAACCGGGGCAACCGCAGAGGAGTTATGTCATACCCTGCGCAGCCATGGCACGGAACAGATAGACATCTGGTGCATTGCCCGAACACCGCCCTATAGTTAGTTGAAAGAGTCAGATACACTCGTTCAACTAATTAAACAGCCATCTCTGACTCTATTTCCTTTACACCTCGGCGATATCCCGAATGTCCGCACATGATCACGCGCTGGATTCCGATCATGCCACCAGCATGAAGTCCCAGCCCATCAGCAAGTTGTTCTGGCGCTACACCCTCCCTGCCGTGATGGGCATGGTGGTTCAAGGCATCTACACACTGGTTGATGGTATTTTTATTGGCCACTACATTGGCGCTGAAGGCTTGGCTGCAGTGAATTTGGCCTGGCCGGTGTTTGCCGGCGTGACCGGTCTGGGACTGATGCTTGGCGTTGGTGCCTCGGCATTGTTTTCTATAGAACGGGGTGCAGAGCGTCTCGACAGGGCTCGCGAAGTTCTGGGCAATGTCTTTGTTCTGTTGCCGTTGCTCAGCATTCCACTGGCTCTATTAATGTACAACTGGGGCGACAACGGCATGCTGCTACAGTCAGCGACCGGCAATGTGCTCACCTACGGTACCGACTATCTGCAGATTATGGCTATCGGTTCTTTTGTGGCGATGGCTGGCGTGGCTTTGCCGATGCTGATCCGCAATGACGAGCATCCCAAGCTGGCAACAGGTTTGATGTGCCTGGGAGCTGTAGCCAATATTTTTCTCGACTGGCTGTTTGTTGTGGTGTTCAAGCAGGGTGTCGCCGGTGCTGCGATTGCCACATTGCTGTCTCAGGGAATTATCACACTGATCGGGATAGCGCACTTCTTCAGTAGCCGCGCCAACGAGCGTCTTTACCTCAGAAACCTGACTCTGCAGCTGCGGTTGTCTTTGCAAACCATGGCGACCGGGCTTTCCAGTCTGGTGATGTTCCTCTATTTCAGCTTTGTTCTGATTATTCATAACCGGCTGTTTATGGAATATGGCAACGTCACCATCCTCGCCGCCTTTGCCATCATCGGTTATATCCAGGGCTTCTATTACATGTTTGCCGAAGGCGTTGGCCACGGTATGCAGCCACTGGTCAGCTACAACAAGGGAGCTGGCAATAACAAGAATATCCGCGATGCCCTGATGCTGGCGACCAAAGTGGTTGTCGGCAGCTGCCTGGTCGCACAAGTACTTCTATTCGCCTTCCCTGAAGTCGTGGCATTGGTCTTCACCACGGATCAGGCGCTGGTTGAGGCGACAGCCATCGGTATTCGCCTGCACCTGTTCACCATGTTCCTGGATGGTTTCATTATGGTGGCAGCCTGTTACTTCCAGGCTTTGGCTAAGGCACATCTCGCCACATTTATTGCCCTCGGCAATATGCTGGTTCAGCTGCCCCTGTTGTACTTCCTGCCAAAGTGGATTGGCGTAACCGGCGTATGGATCTCGATGCCTGTCTCCAATATTTTTCTGGCGTCGGTGGTTATCGGCTTTATCTGGCTGGATCTCCGCGAACGGAAGATTGATCCTGAGAAGCTGCATCAGGCTGCGTAAATTACTCCCCATAAAAAACCTCGCTAATGCGAGGTTTTTTATGCTTTGAAATTACTGATTCTTCAGCAATGCAATGGGTTCTGGCATATCCACCTCCCACTTTTCATAAACAGTATCCAGCCAGCCGCTCTTTAGCAGCTCCTCAATACGCTTATCAAAGATATCAGCCAGCGGCTGGCTAATTGGGGAATCAGAGTACACCATGTAGTAGTACTCACCTGTCACGAACTCGGCAATTTCAAACTGGCTAAGGTCGATGCTCTTCTCCTCTGCACTGGCTTCCAGCTCAGTGAGCTCATCGACAACAACATCAACACGCTTATCAACCAGATGCTGCAGGCTGGTGCCAAGGGTGACAGCTTCCTTAACCTTGAACTTACCAAAGACCGGATTATCTAACAGGGCGTAGCCCTTTCTCATACCGACGGTTTTACCCGTCAGATCCGGTGTTTTTTCAAAGCTGGCGACTGCACCCTTGCGATAAGCAATGGCGAGGTACTCAGGCTCCAAAGGATATTTACTGTAGGTGATGTTGCTGAAGTCGGAGTTGTGACCTTCTCCGGGCACACCTTCGATTTTGCGTAGCTTGGTCAGCATCTTCATGCTGCGATTGAACGGCATATTTTGCAGACGAACTTTGAAACCCAGCGGGGTATAGACCTCCTTTAGAATTTCCCAATAAAGTCCGGTGCCGTCTTTGTGGGTATACCCTTCCCACATCGGTGCGGCAAACGAGAGGGTGCGCTTCCTGATACCCTCATTCAGCTCCTGCAGGGAAACTTCGCTCTCAGCCAGAACCTGCCCCGAAAACAACAGGGCTGCAACAACGCCAACCCACTTTCTTTTTATCCAGCTCATGCTCAAACCAACCCCTCAATGGTTCTATTTATTTTTGGGTATTGGAGACTACTAACTTCCGTCATCTAGCATTCTAACTACCAACTTTGTGAGTAAACAACCCATTGTCGTATGGCTTGTGCTGCAGCTCTCCCTTTCAATGCCCCCGAAAACCTGTAACTTTTTACAGGTGAGTCCCCTACAATAAGGCACCTTGGAAAGTGGAGACTGAAATGGTTGCCCAGCACCCCTATGAGGCCCTGACTCCGGATACAGTGATTGATGCTGTCGAGTCGCTGGGTTACCTGAGTGATGCCCGAATTCTGGCACTCAACAGTTATGAGAACCGGGTGTATCAGGTTGGCATTGAAGATGAGCAGCCGATCATCGCCAAGTTCTATCGCCCCGAACGCTGGAGCGATGAACAGATCAAGGAAGAACACACCTTTAGCCAGGAACTGGCTGATCTGGAAATCTCCGTTATCCCGCCTCTTGCGGACTCCCATGGCAAAACCCTGCACGAGTTTGGCGGTTTCCGGTTCAGCGTGTTTACCCGCAAGGGTGGCCATGCACCGGAGTTGGATAACCTCGATCACCTGTTCAGCCTTGGTCAGCTGATGGGCCGTATCCACAAGGTAGGCTCTGCGCGTACTTTCAGCTTCCGGAATGAGATGTCACTCCAGCACTTCGGGACAGACAATGTCACCTGGCTGCTCGATAACGACATGATTCCTATGAGCCTGAGAACCGCTTACGAAACTCTGGCCAAAGATATTCTCGATAAGCTTGAGGCAGTCGGCAGTCAGGTTAAAGATGTCGAAACTATCCGACTGCATGGGGACTGTCACCCAGGCAATATTCTGGTGCGGGATGATGTCTTCCACTTTGTCGACTTTGACGACTGTATCAATGGTCCGGCGATTCAGGATCTCTGGATGTTTCTGAATGGCGATCGCCAGAACAAGATGGCTCAGCTGTCAGAATTGATTGATGGCTACAACGAGTTCCATGAATTCAATCCGGCCGAGCTGAGACTGGTTGAATACCTGCGAACACTGCGACTGATCAATTACAGCGCCTGGCTGGCACGGCGCTGGGATGACCCGGCCTTCCCGATTGCCTTCCCATGGTTTAATTCCGAGCGTTACTGGGCTGACCATATTCTTGAGCTGCGTGAACAAATGGCCATATTGGACGAAGAGCCACTTACGCTTTTTTAGATCGTTTGCCTGTTTTCAGGGTAAACGAACTGTCCAGCCGAGCCTTATCGAGTTTATGCGCTTCCAGCATAAACTCGTTAAATTCGGCGAGCGCAGCCTTGTAGTTCTCTTTTGTGGGATCGTTTCGATAGGCTTCCAGTGACGTACGGATATTGAGAGAGAAGTCCTCATCACCTATCTCATCCAGACGCTTACTGAATTCACGGCTGATATTCTTGTCCGGGTCCACCATATTGCACAGTGTCTTTTTAATCTGGGAGGTATGGTTATGGATAAACTGATCCCAGTAATCCTCTCCCGCTTTCTCACCTTGCCCCGCCTGCCTTGCCAGTTCGGTATTCATGCTCGTCTTGCCGCCATCAGCCCAACCGTTATAGCGGGAAGACAGATAACTGAGCGTATTGTTGCCAACATATTCTTTAAGGCTCACCCGGGAGTGTATGGCTGCCTCGGCCTTCACCTTCACATCACCCCATGGCGCTGCGACAACAGGAATATCGGGCGTGGCACCACCAATTCCTTTCTCGCTACTGAAACGTAAATACTGCAGGCAATACTCACCACTCTCCTCACTTTTGATAAAGTGACACTCCACCTGTCCGGCCGAGTCCAGACCAAAGGTCATATCGGTGGGTAAAGAACTGGCAAACATCACGTCACCACCTGTTGAAAGCGCCTTGGGGAGTCCCGACTGAAGTGAGCCCAGAATGGCCTGCATATTGGCACCGGCATCAACCCGGAAGCTGACATTCAGATAGTCACCGTTCATATCATTATTGAAATGCCCTTCCACATGCTCCTTGCGAACGGCGGCAGACAACAGCAAAGGGGTATAGGGAATCTTGAGTTTTACTTCCCCGACATGATTGGTTTGGCTGGCCTTATTGGTACTGACGGCGGAGAGAGTGCCTTTGATCTGCTGATTACTCAGATTCATCTGCGGCATGCGATATTCCGCTTCCATTCGGCTGATAAGCTTGCCCGTCTCTTTATCTTGACCATCCGGCGGCAGGCCAGAACCAAATGAATTCTCATACACCTTGGCCAGTTGCGTATGGGTGGCACTGATACTACGCAGAAACTCGGCTCGGCCGTTACTGCCACGATTCTTTTCCAGCCTGTGCTTCAGATCACGAACACCATTGCTGATCGTTTTATCCTGCCCCTTGCTGTCATGATGGTTAACCGCCGCCGCGTAATGATCATATTCGGCATACAGGGATGCGATCGCCTCCTGCAGACTATCCCGAATCTGCCCAATCATGCCTTTCAAGGCTTCTGCCTTGGCTGGATCAGAATCGACAGATAACTGATACTCGGCTTTCAGGTTATCAAGCAGCTGGGCTGTAGAGGCTATCCACTGTCTTCCCTCAGCTCCGGTCAGATTCTGGCCTTTGGTAAAGACGGAGAAATAACGATCTGGCTCATTGTTCAGGAGTTCAGGGCTGCTGCGAAAAGCATCCTGAATCGGCGAATGTTTGCGAAACTCAGTGCGGGTATTGGTGAGGGTGTAACTGCCAGCCAGCATATCTTCCAGAGCGCTGATCTGTGCTTTAAAGGAACCACTCTTTTCCGAGAAGCTCACATAGTCCGGCCGAGCATTACCCGGCACCGTTAATTTATCTCCGGGGTTTAACACACCTTGGGCAATCAATGATTTCTCAAGCTGCGGTCGATTCGCTGTCACCTGAACATGTTGAGCATCGGACTTTCTGGCCTTCACAATACCAGCAGCATTCTTTGGCGCCTTACGACCAGCGCCCAATAACAGAGGAAGCAGATCATTGGCATGGTAGTCCACAAAGTCATCCAGATTGTTAAACACCCTGCCGGAACTACCGGAGAGTGAGCCCTGCAAATCAGCTCGTACAAAGTGACCATCACCCAGCACCAGATCAAGACTGCCGGTCACGGTGCTCCGGTCAACAATACGGGTGTCGTCTAAAGCCGTAGCATCAAAGGTGTAACGAATGCCGGCATTCATCCCAACGATATGCGCAGCAGCGACACCCAGCTCAAAGCCGATCACGATATCCTGTTTGGAACCGCCTTTCTCCAGAGAATCGAGCTGTTTCTTTAACTGCTCTTTAAACTCATCTCGTGCTGCGCTCAACAACTGTTCCGAGACATGAGCCTGCAGACCGTCCAGTAGTTCTTTGGCCGCTGGGCTGTTATGGTTTTCCTGCAAAGTCTTCAACGTATCACTGCAGGCCACCAGCTTTTTAGCATCGGTATCCAGAGATTCATTCCCTTCAAGCTGGCTCAATGCTTTAGCGTAAAAACTGGCTGGAATATTCTGCCCCTGGGACTGAGCCTGATTCTTCAGAGTGGTCAGCGTCTTCTCTACAAGGCTGGTCAGCTGCCCGGCAGAGGACATATCGACGCTATTGCCCAGCAAGGACGCAGCACGCCAAGCCAACGTGTGTTTAGGCGCGCCCTTCTCAATCTGTTGGGTGAGCTGCAGAGCCGCCTGACACAACATATCCAGATCATGGCTCTGCAAAGGTTCTCCGGCTTCAAGCCGCTGCTGCATCCAGGGAGTATCCATCAACAGAGCCAGTGACTCTCCACTCTGCTGCTGAAGTCGCTCGGCTTCGCCTGAATTAATCAGCTTGGAGCTCACTAACGGAGCAACCACATCCTGTGAGGTCACTGTTCGTTGTGACAGAAGCTTGTCGTTTATTGCGGAAGGTTGAAGCGACTGGGTGGGCTGCGCCGAAACTTTAGCGACGCTGTGGCCGAAGCACTCTTTGCTGCCTACTCTCAGGGCTTCTTTCGAGTCCTGCGAGTAGTCGGTTTTGACCGGAGTAACGTGACCCGTTCCCTGAATCGACGACATACCGATACCAGAAGTCCAACCTAAAGCCAGAGAGCGCCTTTTACGGCCTACACTTAATCTAGCAATCGAATCCTATAAATATTTGAATACACGGACGTTCTTCCGGCATGCGTAATCTGGCCTTTCTTGTTTTCCTGACTCTTTTCTGGAGCACCCAGCTCACCGCCAATACGCCTCCGAAACTGCCGACACAGGAAGCCATCTCCAAAGCCATCGAACAGATGCAGGCTCCCGAAAAACCCCAGACCGAGAAAGACTCTGAGCTTAAGGATATCTATAACAAAACCCTGACCTTCCTGCGTCTGGCCGCCACTGAGCAGGAACAGGTCAAAGTCTTAAAAAGACAGATCGACAGTGCGCCGAATGATC
Organism: Parendozoicomonas haliclonae; assembly: GCF_900174585.1. GTDB lineage: Bacteria > Pseudomonadota > Gammaproteobacteria > Pseudomonadales > Endozoicomonadaceae > Sansalvadorimonas > Sansalvadorimonas haliclonae. Next base: position 103,443 of record NZ_FWPT01000004.1, read on the forward strand.
TGACCAAACTGCAAACCGAATTCGATACGCTACAAATCCCTTCAGACACCACTCTGCTGGAGAAGTACCGCCACCTGCCCGTGGAAGAGCTTCGCAAGGTGCTTGATTCGCGGCTGGAAGATATCACCGAGCTACAAAACCAACTGGCCCGTATTGCCAATCAGATCACCCAGATCCGTGCTCGTCCGGAAAAAGATCAGGCGACCCTGAGCAAGAACCAGGAACGACTGAAAGAGGTGAACTCGGAAATCAGCCTGCTGGATGTTGAGTCCAGCGCGACAGACCTCAAACTCAAAGAGCAGAAAAAGATTCAATTGCAGGCAGAAGCCAATGCCTTGCAGCAGCAGGATGCTCGTTTAACTTTGGAGATTCGTTCCAGCAGCACCCTGCTTGATCTGGAAACTGCCCGTCAACGCTTGCTCAGCCAGAAGCTGAAACTGTTGGAGCAGGAAGTTCTCTCCCTACAGACCATTATTGATTTCAAACGTCGGGCCGCCAGTGAGCAGGCCGTTGCCACGGCTTCACGCCTGAACAGAACCACATCCAGCAAAGCTTTACTGCAAAACCAGGCGGCTCTGAATATGGAGCTGAGCCAGCAGCTGCTTTCCATCTCCGACAAGCTCAGCCTGCTCAGTAGCAAAAGTACCGATGTGCGTACTCAGCTCAACAGTCTCAGCAACATCAGCCAGAGTGTTCGCCAGCAGTCTCTGTTACTGGGTGAGAACCAGGTGCTGGCCAAGATGTTGCGCAAGAACCTGCGCACGCTTCCCAACCTGCAGATTGATTCCAAGATTCCCGAACTGATTGCCCAGATTCGATTGCAGAAGTTTCAGTTTGATCAAAAGCGTCAGACGCTCAGCAGCCCGGATACCCGCGTCGAAGAGTTGATCGCACTTTCCGATGAACCGGCAAGCTATAACACGCAGGATAAAAAAGAGCTGCTGCGGCTAATGACCAATCGCCAAAAGCTGCTGGAAGATCTGTCCGAAGTCTCCGGCACATTGCTGAGTACAGCCACCAGCCTGGATATCGATCAGCAAAGTCTGGTGAGCCAGAGCCGGGAGCTTTCCGCCACTCTTGAAGAACGTCTGTTCTGGATGGCCAGCAACCAGTCTCTCGGCATTGACTGGATACTCGCCCTGCCCGAAACCTTGTGGAACCAGCTGATGACCATCCCGTGGGATGGCATCTTGTTGGCTCTGGTCGAGACGATTAATGAAAACTGGCTGATCTCAACCTTTATTATTGCCCTGAGTCTGCTGCTCAGAACCCGCCGCCGTATGTTTATGGCACTGCAGCGAACCCTGACCCGCAAGATGGGTAATGTTCGGCACGATACTCTTACCCTGACACCACTGGCCATTGTCTTAAGCATTCTTCAGGTGATGCCATTACCGGTTCTGATGGGTTTTTCCGGGGTGGCACTGCGTAGTGCCACTGGTGTTTCTATCGGTGTGACCAATCTCGGTTCAGCCCTGATTATTACTTCCTTTGCCTGGCTGCTGCTGTCACTGGCGATCAAGATTCATCGCCCCCACGATATTGCTGTGACTCATTTCCGCTGGCCGCCTAAACAATGCCGACAGGTACAGGCTCTGCTGATTCGGCTGCGCTATGTGATGGTGCCCCTGCTACTGGCTGTAAGCCTTGCCAATGATCAGCCGACCGACCTGAACCAGGATATTCTGGGAATGACTCTGCTGATGTTGGGTTCCCTACTGCAAGGCTGGATTTTGTTCAGCCTGATGCGGGCGTCCAGCAATCTGTTTGGCTCGAAGTTCCTGCATGTTCTGCTCACCCTGAGTCTGGTGCTGATTGCCTTTGCCCAGTTGATTCTTACCGCATCCGGTTACTACTACACCGCACTCCAACTGCAGTTCCAACTGGCCGGTACTCTTTATATGGTTGGCGCGGCGGTGATGTTACAGGCACTGGTGATCCGCAGCCTGAATGTTGCTGAGCGGCGTCTTGCCTTTACCCGGGCCCTCAAGAAGAGAGCCGCGAGTAAGGAAGGGGAAAGCGTTGAGGAACCTAACCTCGACCTTGCCACCGTAAACCAGCAGTCCTTGCGGTTACTGAATGCGCTAATGATTGTCGGGCTGTTTATCGGACTGTTCTGGTTCTGGAAGGAGCTGTTCAGCCTGCTGAATGTGCTGGATAACGTGACGCTCTGGGAACTGGCTCCTGACCAGGAGGATGGCAAGCCGTTCGCGGTTAAGCTCAGCCATCTGTTACTCAGCCTGATCGCTCTGGCTACCAGTTTTATCCTGGCCCGCAACCTGCCCGGCCTGTTAGAGGTTACATTGCTTTCCCGTATGAAACTGCGGGCCGGCAGCAGTTACGCGATAACAACGCTGCTCAGTTACACCATCAGCTGTGTTGGCTTTATAACCGCCCTCTCCCTGCTTGGCGCCAGCTGGGCCAAGTTACAATGGCTGATTGCGGCACTGGGTATCGGTATTGGTATTGGTCTGCAGGAGATCGTTGCGAACTTTGTGGCTGGTCTGATTATCTTGTTTGAACGGCCTGTTCGTATTGGTGACACCATTACCCTTGGGGAACTGCATGGGGAAGTCACCCGTATCCGAATCCGTTCCACAACAGTGACTGACTGGGATCACAAAGAGGTCATCATTCCCAATAAAATTCTGATTGGTGAAAAGCTGATTAACTGGTCGCTGACCAACACGATTGTCAGAATTATTCTTCCTTTCCAGGTAGCCCACGGCACCGATCCAAAGCTGGTGCACAAGATTCTTCATCAGGCTGCGGCAGAAAACCCACGCATCGTGAGCCAGCCGGACACGCTGGTGCTGCTGATGGAATATGGTAACAGTGCACTGAACTATGAGCTGCGCACCTTTGTTACCCACGTGGATGATCGTCTTCCCGTTCGGGATCAGATTAACGCGCGTGTTCAGGAACTATTCCGGGAGCATGGGGTCACTATTGCACACCCCAAACAAGACCTGTTTTTGTATCAGCAGGACTTGCGCTCACCGGGAGCCAACAATGCCTGAATGTTATTCCGAACAGCTCGCTCCAGATTTCCAGCAAACCGTACAGGACAGACTTTTGCCGCTGGGCTCGTGTATCCGTTTCTTTCGTCAGAAGGTTTTCGGAGAAGGGGCCTGGGTGACCGGCATCCTGCTTGATGCAAGCCGGGAACTGTTACTGTTACAAACCATCAGTGACCAGATTAACCTCGATGGTTACCAGGTGTTACGCCGTCGGGATATCAGCCATATCGAACGCCCTGCACCGCAGCAGGAATTCCTGATGAAGGCTTTGTCCCTTCGTAACCAAAAGCCGACTCACCCCGGACAGATCAACCTTAACTGTATGGAAACGGCACTCAAGTCCATCTCTCGTCTTTCGCCGCTGGTTACCATCCGGCAGGAGATTACCGACCCGGACTTCTGCTGGATTGGCCGGATTCATAAGGTGGATAACGAGTGTCTGTTTATGCAGAGTATCTCCCCGGAAGCCCTGCTGGAAAGAGGCAGCGACACCTATGACACCGAGCTGATCACCCGCGTGAACTTCGGCGGCGCCTATGAAGACGCCCTCTGGCAGGTGTACAGCAATCGCTGAGCCGTTATTATGGCGGCATGAAACTGCATAGCCATTTTGCCGGACTCGGAACAACCTTCTCTTCCCCCGTTCAGCCTCAGCCGCTGGACAACCCTGAACTGGTCAGCAGCAATCCTGTGATTGCTGACTTGCTGGGTTGCGGAAGTTTCTCTCAGGAACAACTCACCCGCCTCTGTAACGGAGAGTCTCTGGGTGACCAGAGCCCGGTCGCCATGGTTTATGCCGGCCATCAGTTTGGCTCCTGGGTTCCCCGCCTTGGGGACGGTCGCGCCATGTTGCTGGGAGAGGTTCAGGGAACCGATGGCAAGCTCTATGACCTGCATTTAAAAGGTGCAGGCCTAACGCCTTACTCCCGCAATGGTGATGGTCGTGCTGTGCTGCGCTCTACCATTCGGGAATATCTGTGCAGCGAAGCCATGCATGCGCTGGGTATACCGACCACCCGCCCCCTTTGCCTGATTAACAGCAGCACTCCCGTTTACCGCGAAAAAACAGAAACCGGCGCGGCCATGATACGGGTGGCGGAAAGCCATGTTCGCTTCGGCACCTTTGAATACTTCAGCTACTCACAACAATATGATGCCCTGCAGACGCTCGCAGACTACGTCATTGCACGACACTTCCCTGACTGGACGGATGATGCGGATCGCGTCGAGAAGCTGCTGGCACAAGCCATCCAAAGCACTGCAGAAATGATTGCCCACTGGCAGGCTGCGGGTTGGTGTCATGGGGTTATGAATACCGACAATATGTCGATCCTTGGTCATACCATCGACTATGGTCCGTTTGGCTTCCTTGATGGTTTTGATGCCGCACATATCTGTAACCATTCCGACTGGCAGGGTCGTTATGCGTTCAGTCGTCAGCCTCATATTGGTCACTGGAACTGTACGGCACTGGCTCAGGCTCTGTTGCCCATCCTTCCCGGTGGCAAAGAGAAAGCTGAACAGCTGCTCGAAGATTACCCTGACCACTTTGCCAAAAAGTACTCCCAGCTGATTCGCCGTAAATTTGGATTGGAAGATGGCGCGGAAGGGGACAGTGCACTTATTGATGAAATCTTCACTCTGATGCAGAAAGAGCGAACCGACTATCCACTGTTTTTCCGCAGACTTTCAGAAGGTCAGGCTGAAGATCTTTTTATTGATCGAGAGAGTTTCCAAAGCTGGTACAAACAATATCAGCAGCGCCTGCAACAAGAAGGTCGTGATGAAGCAACAGTACGAGAGAGTATGCTGGCAGCCAATCCTGCCTATGTATTGCGTAATCACCTGCTGCAAATTGCCATCGACAAGGCAGAGTCCGGAGATTACAGCGAAGTGAACAGACTTCTTGAAGCTATACAGCAACCGTTTACTGAACGGGAAGAGTTTGCCGACTATCTGCAGCTGCCACCGGATTGGGCAGAACATCTGGAGATCAGTTGTTCGTCATAGTATCTGCTTTTAACTATATAGCGTCTTCGTTTAGGTCTTACGTAGCCACGCTTTTCATCCTGTCTACAATTCCGTAATCTCAAGCGGCCTACAAAAACAATCACAAGCAGACATTATGAAAATCGAAACCAAAGCGATCCATGCGGGTTATTCGCCAGAGCCAACCACCAAGGCTGTCGCGGCTCCCATCTATCAGACCACGTCCTACGCCTTCGACAGCACTCAGCACGGCGCTGATCTGTTTGACCTGAAGGTTCCGGGAAATATTTACACCCGCATCATGAACCCGACCACTGCCGTACTTGAAGAACGCATGGCAGCGTTGGAAGGAGGCATTGGCGCTTTGGCTGTGGCTTCCGGTATGTCTGCTATTACCTATGCCATTCAGACCATTACCGAAGCGGGCGACAATATCGTCAGCATCAACAAGCTCTATGGCGGCACTTATAACCTGTTTGCTCACTCTCTGCCCAAGCAGGGCATTGAAGTCCGCATGGCACCACACGACGATATCGATGCACTGGCTGCGCTGATTGACGACAACACCCGTGCCGTATTCTGTGAATCCATCGGCAACCCGCTCGGCAATATTGTCGATATTGAAGCTCTCGCCAAGGTTGCCCATGCCCGCGGCGTGCCGGTGATTGTTGATAACACTGTGGCGTCTCCTGCCCTGCTGCGCCCGTTTGAGCATGGTGCCGATATCGTGGTGCACTCCCTGACCAAATACCTAGGCGGTCATGGCACGTCCGTAGGTGGCGTGATTGTTGATTCCGGAAAATTTCCCTGGGCGGAGAATGCTGAACGCTTCCCAATGCTCAACACACCGGATCCTTCCTATCACGATGTCGTGTACACCGAAGCCTTGGGCGAAGCGGCTTATATTGGCCGTGCACGAGTGGTACCACTGCGTAACACTGGTGCAGCTATCTCTCCGATGAATGCTTTCCAGATTATTCAGGGCATTGAAACGCTGGCTCTGCGTATGGAACGCCACTGCTCTAATGCTCTGTCCGTTGCTCAGACTCTGCAGAATCATCCGCAGGTTGAGTGGGTGAACTATGCCGGCCTGCCAGAATCTCCTGATCATGCACTGGCCCAGAAATATATGGATGGCCACGCCTCCGGCATTCTGAGTTTTGGTATTAAAGGCGGACAGGAAGCCGGAGCAAAATTTATTGATGCGCTGCAGCTGGTAACCCGACTGGTGAATATTGGTGATGCCAAATCACTGGCCTGTCATCCCGCTTCCACAACCCATCGACAGCTGAATGATGAAGAGCTGGTTGCCGCAGGTGTGAGCCGGGATATGGTACGCCTATCCATCGGCATTGAGCATATCGACGATATCCTTGCCGATCTGGAGCAGGCTCTGGAAGCCTCTTTGAAATAACGAGCTTCACTTGCCTTACAGGAATAAAACAGCCGGGTTGGGTCAACGCTCAACACCGGTTGTGTTCAATTACATAATGCAACAGCGTTTTCTTCTATCCGCAGGAAGATTATCTGGCTGAAATTCTGGTATCTCGACTTTTCTGACTTGAAAAGGTGTTGTTCCGGTGGCCAGATTGCATTTTTTGTGTTTCCAGTAGCCCCCTCTGACATCGCCAGACCAATCATTCATACAGACCCAGCAAAACTCGTAACCACATCGGCATGTCATATGATGACAACCTGTTTTATGTTCAACCGGAGCCTTGCATTCCGGACACAGTTTCATTGAGCCAGCCTTTATCTGAGACTTGATAAATTTGTAGGCGGCAAAATCTTCTTTGGTTGCCTTAGAGGTAATCTGGCCAAATCTTTTCCCTTTCTGATAGATAAAGGAAATGGGTTTGCGGCACCTCTGACAACATTCCTCTCTCAGCTCATCCTCTTGTAATTCCGGCCTGACTCCGATCTCGCCACAATCCTCACCCGGACACAGAAACAACTCATCACTTGTGCCTACCGCACTCTCTTTCTCTTTCTGGTAAAAACGTCGCCTTAAGACATCATCTCCCATGATCGTATCAATATCGTCATCAGTGTATTGCACATCACAGCTATCTCCCGGGCACATTTTTTTTCTACCATCTTCCAGGCAGCTTTTTAGATTACTTTGCAGACAGCCACGACAAAAAACATGATTTGGACAAGGAATAAACTGGGAAAGGTATTTATCTTCAAACGTTAATGGCAGGTAACACAGTTCACAGTCCCCATATTCAGCATCCCCCTCTGACTCCGGAACTTCCAGTTCACGAAATTGAATAGTCATTGGTAAATCTGGCTGTTTATTAGCGGGTTCTTCATTTCTTTCGATAGTTTCCGGATGCTCCAAGGTCTCGTAAGCATCCAGATTATTACCCTGATCATCTACGCCTTTGAGGACTTCTGTATCAAGATCAGCTATCCATTCCGGCTGATTACCCTCGCCTCCAATCAGCAACTCTCCAGACATGCATTCCGGACAATAAATATCCCGTGATTCTCCTTCAGGGATTTTTTGTATCACAACAGAGTGATGGCATTGACGAAAACAATAGGAAACATGCGTTTGCTGTTCATCTTCAGCAAGCTGTACAGCTTCCATTTTTTCACTCAGGCTGGTTTCTTGATATTGGGTCTCTAAATCTATCGCAGCAAGATTACATTCACACATTGGACAATAGATGATTTTGTCTGATGCGTATCTTTTCTCATAAAGATAATCCTGTACACACGTGTTACACATCGCACCTTCAGAACAGTTATGAATCAAACCTCCCGTGTCGTTAGGCATGTCCTGCCGACAACAGTGGCACTGATGTTTAAGCCGCTCACCACCCTGTTTAGCCGGAATGACCGGCACATCGGGATACTCTTCATCCTGCACATTGCCGTTCTCATCAACCGTTTGTTTGTCCTGAGCCGGATAGGTGACAACCATGTCACCAATAACTTCTAAAGTTCCCCGATATTTCTTCTGGCTTTCAAACCCCAGACGTAATGAGTGCATATACTCTGTATTTTCACGATCAAAGCGCGTGGAAGCCGCCCCTTTCACATATGTATATTTTTCACCTTCATCAATAGCCGAACCGGCATAAGGAATGCCTGTCACCATTGCGGATAACGAATAAGAGGCTAGCTGTCTTGGTGAAGGCAAAGGTTTATTCATACCAAATACCTGCATACAAAACGCCACGACCACACATGCAATAAAATGACACCGCCATCTTGCAGATATGATATGCCTATCCTCTTAGCCAAATGTGAATCGTGCAAAATTCGGCCACAAGCTTAATACATAGCGGCTGGTATGCCGCCCAAGGTGCTAACCGTCCATAGTATGGAGTGGAAACTCTGCTTTTCTCTGCCTACTTTCCTGTGTCTCGCTTACCTGCGGACACGCCCCGTGCTTCAAGAACAACAAGCCGACAATCAACCCGGAACCCTGAAACTGATAGGTATCTGCATGCTGGGCTGCATGCTCGAAACCTATGACTTTATGATTTATGCCCTGATGGCTCCGTATATAAGTGCCGTGTTCTTCCCTGAAGAGAGCCAGATTCATGGTCTTATGCTGACCTTCGCCACATTCAGCATTGGCTACCTGTCACGTCCTCTTGGTGGCTTTGTCTTTGGGCATGTGGGCGATCGCAAAGGACGAAAGAAGCCCTTCTCGTTCACCATTCTTCTAATGGCATTCAGCACCGCCTGTATCGGTTTTCTTCCCGGTTATGGATCTATAGGACTCACAGCCCCCTTTATTCTTTTGATTCTGCGTCTGGCGCAAGGCTTATCCATGGGGGGCGAAGTTGGTGGTGCACTGACGTATATTCACGAGGCAGTTCCTGATAAAAAGACAACAGCCTGTTCTGCCATTGCCTGCGGCATGATTCTGGGACTGGCTCTTGGGCATGCGATCCATGCAGTTTTAGAAGCCTCTTTCGATCAAGACACCATGCTGACCATTGGCTGGAGAACCGCTTTCTGGATTGGTGGCCTATTGGGCATACTTGGTTTCATTATTCGCAAAAGCTTTCAGGAAACCGCAGGCTTTCTCCAACTGCAGGAACAACAACGTATTCACCGAATACCTGCGGCCCACCTTTTCAAAAGCTACCTTCCCCAAACATTAACCGCGACACTCGCGATCATGGCCCATGGTTTTTGCGCCATTTTATTTCTGGTGTTTATACCCACATGGCTGGTGCGGCAGGGTGAACAGCAGAGTGTTGAGCTGCAGGCATTCTTAAGTGCCATCGCCAGTACCATTGCGGGGTTCTGCTGCATTCTTGCTGGGCTGATGGTTGACCGCTGGCAAACACGCTTTGCCATACCCACCTATCTTCTGATTGGTTTGCTCAGTATTCCCATGACCAGTTTTATTCTTACCGGTCCAACAATTGAGGCTCACTGCGCCTTACAGATGGGTTCCATACTGACCGGAATGGCTTGCGCATCCAGTCTCTGGATTTTCAATCAGCAGTTTCCTGCCGATGTCCGCTATACCGGCTCAGGGATTACTTACAACCTTGGCTTTGCGTTAAGCGGAGGGCTCACTCCCGTTTTAGGGACAATATTGGCGAGCAGCTTTGACTTTGAAGGGGCAATTGGCCTGATACTGGTCGCATCAGCTATTTGTGGTATTGGTGCGCTCGTTCTTAACCGATTGAATAAATCAATGTGATACCACTAAGGAATATTCACGGGCTGAAACTCTGGCAGCTGGACGTCTTTTTTCTTCAATGGCGTTTTCCCAGTCTCCATATCGCATCGGGTATGTGTAGAGTATCCCTCTATAAATCCACCCCAATCATTCATACAGACATAGCAGAATTCATAGTCACACGGGCATACTGTGTGCGGACAGCTGCCTTCTTTTTTCTCAATAGGAAGCTTGCACCTAGGGCAAGGCTTGATAAGGCCAGCTTTCTCCCTATCTTTTATATAGAGATAAGTCTCATACTCCTCTGCGGTCTGCTCTGTGGCAATCTGACCATATTGCTTACCGTCCTGCCGTACAAACACCATGTTATGAAAGCACGCTGGGCAGACTTCAATGATGACGGGAGCTTCCTCCATAACAGGACGCACCCAAATTTTCCCACAGTCCGGTGCCGGGCACTGGCATAGATCCTCACTGTGCAGTAAGGCACGCTCCATCTCCTTCTGGTAAAAACGCAGTCTCAAAACATCACTCCCAGTGATCGTATCGATATCACCATCGAGAAAGACCGTATGGCATTCGCGATCCGGGCATTGCCTCTCTTTGTTGTATTCCAGGCAGGATTTCAAATGTGACTTAAGGCATTCTCGACAATAGGTGTGCTTCTGGCAGGGAAGAGTTTGAGAGAGTGTGATGTCATCGGTGCTCAGCGACTCAAAGCAGATTTCACACTCGCCCCAGCTATCACCAAAATCAACGTTTTGATCTTCGTTCCCTGAAATATCAAGGCTCCGAAACCGGGAATGCAGTGATACTTCCTCCTGCAAGTCATCAGCCACAACACTGCTACTATGCAATTTAGAATCGCACGCAGGGCAATGTATATCACGCCCCGAAGCACCACGACTCTGCTCTTTGATATAGCCTCGCAGACATGCATTGCAAATAGCTCCACCTTGTGAACAGTGATGATCCAGAGAAAGGTATTCCGCTATCGGTTGGCTGCAGCTTCTACAGGAGAGAGCATGAGTAGAAAGCTCTTGTTTGGCAGGTGGTGAAGCTTCGGGATGCTCATACTCATGTTGCTGACTGGTGCCATAATTTGATGGAACTGTTCGCCTTAGACTTGCTGATCTTTCTCTGGAAACACCCGTCACCATCTGGCTGCTTTGGGGCTGGCGGACCTCTGTATATGAATATTGGTTATTCGTATCTTTTTTAGGCGACGCAAACTTGGTGGAAAAGAATTTATAAGGCCATAGCTCCTTAAGCGTATTCATACCAAAAGCCAACGGACTGAAGCTCAGCCATAGAATCAGTAAGACACAACTCCTTCGGCCGAGATTGATACCTTCACCCTCGTTATCGACGTTGTTAAGTGAACTTCAAAATCAGGAAGGAGCTTAATACAAAATAAGAAAAGAGGATGGCCTGATAGCGAATGTGTCAGGCCTGCGTCGCACTAGCGATTATTCTTAACCGGCTTAGTCGTCGTCAAAGTTACCGTAAGCTTCCGGCGCGAGATTCTCAAAGCGGGTAAAGCGACCGATAAAGGCCAGACGCACGGAACCGATCGGACCGTTACGCTGCTTACCGATAATAATTTCCGCCACGCCCTTATGTTCCGTATCCGGGTTATAAACCTCATCCCGGTAGATAAACATAATGACGTCAGCATCCTGCTCGATCGCCCCGGATTCACGAAGGTCAGAGTTAACAGGGCGCTTGTTCGGACGTTGCTCCAGAGATCGGTTCAGCTGGGACAGTGCAATGATCGGCGCTTCAAACTCCTTTGCCATTGCTTTAATGGAACGGGAAATTTCCGAGATCTCGTTAGTACGGCCTTCGGTAAAGCCCGGGATTTTCATCAACTGAAGGTAATCGATCATCACCAGACCGATCTCGCCATGCTCCCGGCGAATACGACGCAAACGGGTACGCATTTCCTGCGGGCTGATACCGGCGGTATCGTCGATAAAGAGCTTCTTCTCTTTCAGACTCTTTACCGCGTTGGAAAGCTTCGGCCAGTCTTCATCTTCCAACTTACCGGTCCGCACCTTACCCTGGTCAATCCGGCCAAGGGATGACAAGCTACGCATCATCAACTGTTCGGCTGGCATCTCCAAACTGAATACGACAACGCACTTTTCGGAGGCCAGCAGTGCGTTCTCGACAAGGTTCATCGAGAAGGTCGTGTTATGGACACAGAAATCTTCGGCGACAAAGTTGTGGGTCTTATCAACCGTCAGGTCATAAACCTGTTTGTTGCCCATCGACTCGATAGAAACAATCTCGTCCCAATACACATCGGACTCAGAGAGGTTTCGCAGATAATCATCATGGAAAAGCTCAGCTAACAATGCCGCACGCGTTCTGCTGATGCCACGACGACTGGCTCCTACCAGATGCGGGTTATAACCATCCGGGCAAACCTTGCCAGCAGCTGCAAATATCTCAGGCCAGCTGCGCTCACCTTTCAGGCCTAGAATGTAGTCACACACAGATTCCGGCAAGGTATCGCTGTTGTCGTGGGACTGCTTTGCACTCAGGGCAGTGCGCACTGCATCAACACGCTCTTCCTTACTGAAGATACCGATCTCATCAATAAAGGTCTGAATACCGGACTGACTGAGAATCTCCAACTCCCATGGCGTCTGGGCATTCTCATAGTTGTTGGCTTTCGCACGAATCTTGGCATTAATGCCAAAACGAATCAGCAGGTGTTGAATCCCGCGAATCAATTCCGGGCTGGAAGACGCATAAGAGATTCGGCACTGACCATTGCCCTGTACAAAGGCACTGCCATCACAGGTAAACAGATGACGAAGGAAGAGTGCGAGATCAGACTTTTCAAGCTGATAAACAATTTCAGGCAGCTCTTTCTCGTAAGCCAACTTATTCAACAAGTCCTGTTGTTCAAGCCAGGTCGCAACGCTGTTTTTACCTAACCAGGACGCAGCAGGGACACCCTCTCCAAACAGAGCGCTCTCTTCAACATCTAGAGCTTTGCACAATGCAGGAACAATACTTGAGTCAGGCGTGGAGATCGCGTTCTTCCAATGGCTCACGGTTGATTTGGCGACACCCAGAGCTTCGGCAAGTTGCTCACCTGTCAGATGCTTCTGTGCCATTTGCTGGCTCAATTGCGAGGCAAAACTCTCACGTGCACTCTGCACCTGCTCGTTATCACTGCTGACACGAATCGAAGGTGTTCTGGTTCCGTTATCAATGCGTGTACATTTAACTGATTCAAAACCACTAATGGCTGATTCAAAGTCAGCAAGAACAGACTCGTCCTTGTTGGTAAAGCGCAGAGAAGACTGCGTCGTACCGCCATCGCCAATAAAATAAGCAAGGGTTTTCAATTGGTATTCAGGTAACGTCTCACGACCAAAGACTGGCAGCACACGAGGAACAGCAACACAATCGCCAACACTCAGCTCACCCAGAGGCTTCCAGCCGTCAGCAGACAAAAATGGATGAGTCAGTGTTGTCTCAATGGTTCTACCCAAAGCCGTTCTGACTTTAAATACTGGCTTCATGCCATCATCGACAAAAGCACTTGGGCTAGCAGGCAGAAGACGGAAATCATCGCCCAGCGAGAGCAGCACGCCTTCTTTATTACGTACGATGTCATCGATCAGAACCAGCTTGCCGGTTTCTGGATCAAGCACCCGACTGCCGGCAACGATGCACTTACCCATGGACGGACGTGCAGCTACGACGATCATGTCCGACCTTTGGAAACCGGATGTCATCTCATCCAGATCTTTAAAACCGGTAGTAATACCCGTTATGGCGCCGGTGGTTTTGTAGAGTTCGTCGATCTTCTCTACGGCCTTTTTCAGAAGTTCACGCGCCCCAATTGGGCCGCCTTCCTTCTCGCGGGATTCGGAGATGTTGAACATCTCTCGCTCGGCCATCTCGACAATATCATCCGCCTTCTTTCCTTCCGGGCGATAGGCAGAATCAGCAATACGTTGGGAAGCACTGATCAAACGACGCAGTACGGCACGCTCACGGACAATTTCCGCGTACGCGTCCATATTGGCAACGCTGGGAATGCTTTCTACCAGTTCGGTGAGGTAGATAACGCCACCGGCATCCTGCAGCTCACCTTTACGGTCCAGCTCTTCAGCTACAGTCACCGGGTCAAACGGCTTCATCTCCTGCGCCAATACCTGGATGCAGAGATAGAGCTTACGGTGAGCCGGGTTATAGAAGTCTTCCGACGTTAAAACATGGCCGACCTTGTCCCAGGCCTCGTTATCCAGCATCAGGCCGCCCAGCACAGACTGTTCCGCCTCAATCGAGTGAGGAGGTGTTTTCAGCGCAGCCAGCGCCTCATCAATAGGCAGCTCTTGGTTAGTCTCTGTGTCGAGCATGATGGTGGCAGGAACCTGTAACGAAGAAGATCAATTAAAAAATATCTTACCCGCAAGAGGCAGATAAATAAAAAGGCGGGCATAAAAAAACCGCCAGCATCAAGGATACCGGCGGTTTTTATTAAGAGCGTTCGGAAACTTATTCAGCTTCAACGAAGATCTTAACGGTAGCAGCTACGTCAGTGTGCAGCTGCAGAGCGATGTCGAATTCGCCAGTGGTACGGATAGGACCGGCAGGCAGACGAACTTCGCTCTTGGCAACTTCAACGCCAGCAGCAGAGATAGTCTCAGCCAGGTCACGAGTACCGATGGAACCGAACAGCTTACCTTCGTCACCAGCCTTGGCAGTGATGGTCAGTTCGATTTCACCCAGTTGCTCTGCACGCTTCTGTGCTTCAGCCAGCTTCTCAGCAGCAGCAGCTTCCAGTTCAGCGCGACGAGCTTCAAATTCTGCAACGTTAGCCTGGGAAGCTGGAACAGCCTTACCGAAAGGGATCAGGAAGTTACGGCCGTAACCAGCCTTAACCTTAACCTTGTCACCCAGGGTACCCAGATTTGCAACTTTCTCGAGAAGAATAACTTCCATTTGTCTCTACCTTTCACCAGGTTTGGATTAGTCCGACACCTTGTTTGCCATAAGTTCGAGCCGGGCCCGAAAATCAAACAAGCTGTCCAGACAGGCAATAAATACAACCAGCGGATACACCACAAGCAGCAACAAGTAGTAAGGCAAAAGCCAGACTTTCCCTACCCACTGCTTCCAGACCAGGGCGTGTACAAGAACAGACCCCATAACCAGAAACGGCATCAGCAGGAATGGCTGCCATGCTGCGGTTATCAACGACTGGTTGAATGAAACCAGTACAACTGTCGCCAACAGCAAAAAGCTGGCAACAGGCGAAAAGCGTGAAAGGTACAGTTCCCGCTGAAAACCACCGGGGTTATACAGCAAATCCTGCCACTTCCGTCCTATCATCAGAGCCAGCACAGCGCTGAAGCTGACAATAAAACCCACACTTTCCAGAAAACTGCTTTCGATAAGAGCATCAAGCTCCTGTCCACTCATTGCCAGCAACGAGTGTAGTTCTGATCCGAAAAGCTGATAAAAGACACTTCTGACTTCTTCCATCAGGGGCCCGTAATACAGGCTGATTCCCCAGGCTGAAAGCAGTCCGGAAGGTACCAGACTCATCAACGTCATAGACCAGGACTGTGTTTTCCTGAGACACATGGCCATAACCATGGCAACAAGAATACAGAACACCCCGAGGGGCTGTCCGGCCCAAGCCCAGATCAGAGCTGGTAGTAGCGCCCAAAGCCCCACTACCAGTCCATCAATGTTGCCACGCCGTAATATCACCAGCGTGACAGCCGATGCGCTTAACCAGAACAACATTGGCAAAGCCGCCATCAGCAAAGCAAATACGCACGCATGAAAGCGGCTGCTCATCACAATACCAGCCAGAGTGCGCATATGCATTTAACCGGCTATTTCATGTGAAAGCCGTTTGCCCGACTGATCAGTGGCTGTCAGTGTAAGGCAGCAGAGCTACATAACGAGCACGCTTGATGGCAGTAGCCAGCTGACGCTGGTAACGAGCCTTGGTGCCAGTGATGCGGCTAGGTACGATCTTACCGGTTTCGGTGATGTACGCCTTCAGGGTGTTCAGATCTTTGTAATCGATCTCTTGAACGCCTTCAGCAGTGAAACGGCAGAACTTACGACGACGGAAAAAACGTGCCATGTGCAACGCCTCCTTTCTGTGTCCCGAGCCGAAGCTCAGAACTGACGGTTAACCTGGAACAGGATTACTCTTCTTCAGAAGAAGAAGTTTCAGCTACTGCTGGCTCTTCACGACGCTCACGACGCTCTTCGCGACGTTCTTCAACCTGCATCATGATGGAGGCTTCAGTGATAGCTTCGTTACGACGAATAACCATGTTACGGATAACAGCGTCGTTGAAACGGAAGTTGCTGGTCAGTTCTTCCAGTACAGCTTCGCTACATTCGATGTTCATCATCACGTAGTGAGCTTTGTGGATCTTCTGGATTGGGTAAGCCAGCTGGCGACGGCCCCAATCTTCCAGACGGTGTACGCTGCCGTTATCTTCTTCGATGAGCTTCTTGTAACGCTCAACCATTGCAGGTACTTGTTCGCTCTGGTCAGGGTGTACCAGAAAAACGATTTCGTAATGACGCATGACTGCTCCTTACGGGTTAATAGCCTCCCACGGCCTGCAAAAACCCACTTTCGTGGTACTACTGCAAAAGCCCGGTAAGGCAAGGAGTAAATGGGAACGTCTGAATGGTTTCAGACAAAAACCCACAGATAAACCTGTACACGAGTGGCACAGGAACAGGGCATTCTAGAGAAGGGCGATGCCCTGCGCAAGTGGCGGAGTCGCTGTCGGCGCTGCTGCCATCCGTCAGCCACCTGTGGGAACCCGATATTTTGTCTCGCATCCACCCGCAGGTATATTCTTCAACCGCCATTATTTCGAGTTCCGGCACAGGTTATCTCATGGAAAATGAACTGCAGACCGAAGATCAATGTCCCTTATGCGGTGAGCCCGTAGGTTGCGGTATTACTGCCGGAAATGACCATTGCTGGTGTTTTGAAATGCCACCCTCACCACCAGATATGGAAAAGCCAGAGGGTCTGGATGGGCAGGCCTGCCTGTGCAACAGCTGCCTGATGAAGCTGAAGAAAGGGGAGAAGCTGGCTACACCAGCCAAGTAAGCGGTTTAATTCTGGTCAGACAACCCAGCCTGAAACCTTTGCTGCCAGCCCTGCTCCCAGGAATCCAGATGATTCCAGGGCATGGGGCGGGCGACAAAATAACCCTGAACCAGATCACACCCCATACCGGCCAGGGTATTCCATTCATCGATCTGTTCCACACCTTCTGCCACGGCTTTCAGCTTCATCCGCTGGGCCAGCTCGATATTGGACTCCACTATCGTTCTGGCACTGGCTTTGGTCTCCAGATCTCTTATAAAGGTGCGATCAATCTTCAGCTCGGTGAAAGGAATGCGGTTGAGCTGCTGGAAGTTGGAAAAGCCGGTGCCGAAGTCATCAATGGAGAGGGGGAAGCCTTTCATTCGCAACCGAGCCAGGGTTTCCAAGCTGCGCGCCACATTCTTCATAACTGCGGTTTCTGTCAGCTCCAGCGTCATCCGACAGGTTGATACGCCGTGGTGCGCCATAATCGCCTCCAGCTTCTGGGGCATATCAACATCCTCCAGCAACACCGGAGAGAGGTTCACGGCTATCGAGAGGTTACGGCCTTCCATCTGCCATTTACGCAGATCCTCAATAATCTGGTGAACCTGCTTCCAGGTCAGCAGATCAATCAATCCATGCTCCTCCAGCAAAGGAACATAGCGGGCCGGCATCACGATGCCTTTTTCCGGATGATTCCAGCGGGACAACGCCTCCGAGGAGATCCAGGCACCGTCCTTTATTTGCACCTTGGGCTGATACCAGACGGTGAACTCATCGTTATCCAGCCCATGACGAATATCTTCGACGGTGAACTCTTCCGGTTCAGCCGCCGGGTTACGGGATCTGCGTTCCTTGCGGTACTGCTCGATCACCCCACGCATCTTGTCCCGGGTGACCGGCTTTTCCACATTGGTCAGCACCTGAACCCCATGTTCGTGAGCCATATCTTCGACGGTATGAATCAGGGCTGAGTCCAGGGCGCTGGCAATCACTACTGCGTCTGCAAGATTGCGCTCGGCCAGGTGCCGCAGAAACTCCACGCCATCCATGCCGGGCATATCCAGATCACTGAGAACAATATGAATTCTATCGGGGTGGCCAACTATCTGGCGGAGGGCATCATCGCCATCGGAGGCGGCAAGGACATGGTCGCAGCCAAGGTCTTCCAGCACCTTGGCGGCTACTGCTCTCTGGAAATTATTATCTTCGACGACCATCAGGGTCAGTCCTTTACCCTCATCGGTCATATTCCGAAAGCCTCTGGCATCGATAAGTCCTGTTACGGGAAGTTGGAGCTAACAGGGTATTTATCGACGCTTTCCGGCCTGGCTCAAGAGAGCCAGACCGGCATTAGCAGCAGGGATCAGCCGCCAGTGGTCAGACGCGTCCACTCACGGGTGATCAAACGGCGCAGCTTGTTATCAACCGGCTCGAACAGCCACAGGGTTTCTTCAACCTGTGCAGTCGGGTAGATACCCGGATGGTTGCGCAGCTCTTCGGTCACCAGCGGGGTGGCAGCCTTGTTCGGGCTTGGGTAGTACACATAGTTCACGATATCAGCGGAAACCTGAGCATCCAGCAGGTTATTCATGAACTTGTAGGCATTGTCCTTGTTCTTGGAATCCTTAGGCATGGCCATCATATCGATGGAGATGCCAGCACCTTCCTTAGGAATCACGTAATCAACCTTCACACCATTACCCGCTTCAACCGCGCGCTCGGTCGCGATCATGGCATCGCCAGTCCAGGTGACAGCCACACACAGATCACCATTCGCCAGATCAGTCAGAGCACGGGCCGGGTTGAAGTAGCGAACGTGAGGAATGATCTTGGACAGCATTTCGGATGCCTGACGGTAATCACTGGTGTCCTTGGAGTTTGGATTCTTACCCATGTAACGCAGAGCAGAGGAGAAGATCTCGGTTGGCGCATCAGCGAAGGCCACACCACACTTCTCCAGCTTTTCCATATTCTTTGGATCAAACACCAGTGCCCAGCTATCGACTGGCGCATCCTTACCCAGCACTTCTTCAACCTTGGCACGGTTCAACGCGATACCGGTTGTTTGGGACAGATAAGGAATACCGTACATGTTGCCCGGATCCACAGTCTCAAGCAGCTTCATGGTGGCAGGATTCAGGTTGCCGTAGTTAGTCAGCTTGCTCTTATCCAGCGGCTCGTAAACACCAGCCTTGATGTGGTTCGCCAGAAAGTCGTGGGATGGGAACACGACATCGTAACCGCTGCGGCCAGACAGCAGCTTTGCTTCCAGAACTTCGTTGCTTTCGTACACATCATAGGTAACCGCAACATCGGATTTCTTTTCAAAGTTCGGAACTGTGTCTTCAGCAATAAAGTCATACCAGTTATAGACAAACAGCTCTCCGTTCTTTTTATCAGAACCGGAATCAGCTTCAGCAGAAGCAAAAGAGGCTGCAGGCATCACTGCTGCAAGAACGCTGGTAACGGCAGCAAACTGCGCTGCGCGAAACGAACTGAGAAAACGAACCATGATAAGGGTTCCCCAGATATGTAAAGAATGGAAAGTATAGATTTGACCGAATGCACAGCTAAGCAACGAAAGGCTCAAAGCCAACACAACGGACAACAAGACCAAATCCTGCGTCTTAGCAAAATCGGGTGCGGAGAATAACAGCTCTATCCCTGCATTCAAGAGCTGGAGACAGGAAACAACAGATAATTACATAAGGGAGATATAAGCAACCTTACAGCGAAGGTTGCTTATGACAGGAGCAGACGAATCAAGGCCCGTTATTAAGGCTTAAGACCACTCATGTATTCGATAGCAACACTGATCTCTTCATCGGAACAGTCCATGCAGGTACCTTTTGGCGGCATGGAACCAATACCCTTGATCGCATTGCTCAGCAGTTGGCTATAAGAGCCTGCTGCGGCCAGCTTGGTATCCCAGGCGGCCTTGTCGTCTTTCTTCGGTGCTCCCAGAACACCGGCAGTATGACAAGCTGTGCAATAAGTGTTGTAGATAGCATCTCCGGTGCGGGGACCACTGCTGGCAACAACTGGTGCTGCAGAAGCGCAAGGCTGCCCTTCCAGGCAAACTTCACCTACAGGAGCAATACGCTCAGCGATCTCTTTACGGGTAGCCTTATCGACGTCGGCCGGCGCTGCCAGCACCAGACCGCTCATCATTCCCCCAAACAAAACAGCGGCTTTCAGTGCGCGCGTGCTAATGACGTTTGCCACTCGTCGTTCCTCATGATTACTCACGGACTTATTTGTGGCCAATCACCCTCAATGCTTACCTTCTTTTTGTGTAATGCGCCTGTCCATGTTCATTAGTGCAAGTGCAGATTCAGGTAAACGAGTAAAAGACCCATTTTTTATAGACAGACGCGATTATAGACAATCGCCACCCTGCCAACAATCACACAAGGCAATGGTCAAGACGTATCCTACACAATTTTTATAGTACGTATTTCCAAACCCGCCCCAATCACCGCTACGAAGCCTGTCAGAGCTTGAGAATCCGTAAAAAACCCGTAGACTTGCCCATGCGTCATGAGTATTATGAGCGCCGTTTTCTGAGTGACTCTTTGGGGTAATTTAGAAGACATTTGCATAAGCACCCATAGCTCAGCTGGATAGAGCGCTGCCCTCCGGAGGCAGAGGTCAGAGGTTCGAATCCTCTTGGGTGCGCCATGCACATCAAAGACTTACAGCCAAACGGCGTAGGTCTTTTTTTGTATCTGAATTTTGGGTCGTCAACAGGGCGTCTCACCCCAGACATATTGCGCTCCGCTCCCGCTCCCCCTTCGCTTTCTGCAATCCACTTTTGCTCCCATCCCCCACTTACCTGACTCATTCAGCACCACTGCCGAATGAGGAAAGAGCCTAAGCGTATATCTGAATAAGTATGGTGAGTTTCATACTTTAAAGCGGTCCCCACCGTGATGAGATCCTTTCCTTCCACTAACAGATTACGGCCATTAAAAACAAGAAATTTATTTAAAGTGCCTTAGTAAACTTTTCAAATCCCCCTGTGATACAAATCCTTCACTGCATTTCATGCAGGCGTTTTATAAGACAAATAATAAAAAGGCTCTCTATGATTGGACTATGCGGTGCCAATAAAAACGACAAGATCACACTGGCAAAACAGATCAGTCAGAAAGAAGACTTTCTTCTTATCTCTATCGATGAAGAAAAAATACTCACCAGTCTGGGTATGAAACTGGGCGAAAACTATTCATTTTCTGAGCGTCTTGGATTTTATCAGAGCCTGTTATCTCACGCTGAAAAGGAGTGGAGCGATACCAATGGCAACAACTTCATCACAGACTTCACACCACTCGATATCGCCGCACGTTTGATGGTAGAGACAGCCAACACACCTCTTTCCGCCATGGAGCAGGCGACACTCTATGAGTTTCGGGAGTCCTGTGAATATCAGACAGAAGACAGCTTTACAGCCACACTTTACGTTGAGCCCACTGAGACCATGATGGGAAAAATCGCCGAAAAACCGGGGGATATCACTGCAAGTCACCGCGAGTGTCTTGATGCTGTAACCCGAGGATTAATGTACGGCACTTATCCGGTGGGCACGATGGGAGGCTCCCCCATACGATTAGGAGTCGTCTCTCGTTATGAGAGTGAAGAGAGCAGCAGAGCAGATTCAGCAATCAAGTTGCTGGACGAAGTTATGGGCATCTTTGAAATTATTAGGCCCGATAGGGAAAAATCTCCCGTGCATTAAGAACAATAAAACACGCGCGTGCAGCTCTCGCTGCACGCGCTATTCTGAAAGGTCGCGATTAACAACCACCATCTCCCCCACAGCCTCCATCACTTCCGCCACCACTGCCATCCCCATAAAACACACCAGATGAACCGCCAGAGCCTGTTCGAGTACTGCCGGAAGATGCACTAGGGAATATGAGTGAA
The DNA here is from genome assembly GCF_900174585.1 of Parendozoicomonas haliclonae. GTDB lineage: Bacteria > Pseudomonadota > Gammaproteobacteria > Pseudomonadales > Endozoicomonadaceae > Sansalvadorimonas > Sansalvadorimonas haliclonae. The sequence goes on from NZ_FWPT01000004.1 coordinate 125,146, forward strand.
ACAAACGCACCTACAGAAAAGAACCAGCCCATCACATACAGGACATCACTGATCAATAAGGAAGAGGATTCGGGATCATTGAAATGAAAGCAGGCAACGGCACAGGTAATGAGTAAAAACAGTTTCAGCATAAGCGACCTCTTTTAATATTTTCTATTCGGCCTGCTTTTATCATACCGTTCCGTTAAGAATTTACGAATCTCACCGCTAATCCCCAGACAGAAGTATTCCCGCCTGCAGCCGATATCCAGTGGCATCAGCCTCTCAGGAATCGCCGGATCAATGAAGAACCCTCTGATAACCGCATTGCTCTCTTTATCTCTGCCCCTTATTGCGGGCTTGAGCACAGCGGACAATGCCGTTGATAGCCAGATTATTCCCGAGTATGAGCTTGCGGAGACTAAGACCGCGAACGATAAGGTGGAAGAGATTGTTCTGCGAGCCTATGCCCAAACCTTCGAGCAGTTAAAGCAATCCGAAGGTCCAGATGAGGCCATTGCCCTGTTGAATGCACCTATTTCCGGCAAAACAGAAAAACGCGGCCGTCACCTGTTGTCCTTTGCTGCCTTCAGTGGCTTCAGGATGCTGGCACAGTGGGGGCTGGAAAATGGTGCCGATATCAATGCCGGGGATAAGGACAATGCCACAATGCTGCGTATGTCCATGGCTAACCGGCTGTATTACATGGTTGATTTCGTTTTGCATCACGGTGGCAACCCCAATCTTATTGCCGGTGATGGCCAAAGAAATATGATTGGGGACATGATGACTTTCGGGTGGCCCCTGCGAGGGTTTGAGCTGGCCTGGGAGTACGGAGCCCGACTGGAGAATGCAGCACAGAAGACCAGGTTGATTCAATATCTAAGCGAGAAAGACATGTCTCGTGAGGACAACGCCAGGCGGCAGGCATTCCTCCGCCGCCTTGATGCTCCGGAAGCAATCTATTCAGGAGCCTGGCAGCAGGCTGCCCCTGCCAGACAAGTTGAGACAGAGATGATCGATGTTATGGATCGTGAAATCATCGCGGCTATTGAAGGGGGAGAGTTACCACCCTCTTTTATTGCCGCTTTCAGCTGTCATGGAACGCCGCTGCCGCACTATCTCTCTTTCAACGGTATGACCAAGAGCCTGAACATGATTCTTGAGCAAGGCAATGGTGTTGAACTTGCCAGACTTCGCGATAGAACGGGCAATGATTTACTCACTGCCGCCATTAAAAGTTTAAATGTGGACGCAGTCAGGGCTGTTTTGAATGTCTATCCGCAGGCTGTCGTGCAGATAACGCCTAATCTCCCCAATTACTACAGTGCCGGAGATTACCCACTTCATATAGCCGTTAAGTGGATGGTCTCTGATGAAATCTTTGCTCTGCTGCTCAAGCATGGTGGCAGTGATTCTTTAAACAAGAGAAACAAATCCGGCCAGACACCTTTAGAGATGGTTGAGTCATGGTATACCTATGGTTATCTGGAGCAGGACGCTTATGACAGGCTCAACCGTGCACTACAACAATATTAAACGAAGAGGGAACTTTCTCTTAAGTTCCCTTCCCATCATCGCTTTCAATTTGATTCAACCTTTGGGTTATCGACACAAGACAAAGCGCTTTGCGATCATCAGGCAAGTCTCCCTTTTCTATACGACTATATAGACCTTTCAGAATTTCCGTGCTCATACATTCATAAAGCTGACCAAAGAACGAGATAGCTTTATCCGGCGTAAAGCGGCAGACCTGTTCATGATTCTGCCAGTTCTGCGGCATAAGCAGAGAGACCTCCTTTGGATAATCTCGCAGTACATAACAACCGACCATCTGCCCATTATTATCCTGTTTCATGCCGCTACGTGGACGACAAAGCATCTCTTTTTGCTCACGCAACAGAGCCAATGTCTCAATGGCTAATTGAGCACGGCTTCCGGGGAAATCTCGGGGGATCAGTTTTTGAATATCCGCCTCAAGATTCTTGGCATCCTCACCACTGACCGGTAATTGCTCGACCATACTCTGGTATAAATCATCCTCGGCCTCCTGATCAGTTTCATCATTCAGGGTTTTCAGATGAATCTTGGCATCGTTGTACCAACCCCGCAGTTTCTGGCCAACCATATTTGTCAGTGCTTCACGTTGAGGTTCTGCATTGGCACCTCCTGAAAAGTGAACCCTCCGCAGACCTTTAACCGCAGATGGCTCTTGGCGGGATTTTTCAAACATTGCATCCAGCATGGATAAAGACGTAGCGGCCGAACAACCTGTCGCCTTAACCAGTGCCTTTTGCAGTAATGGCTCCAGAAGATCCCCCTGTGCAAAAAGGTGCTGCAGGGCTGCAAGGATCTCTAATGCTTCAGCCGCCACTTCTCCCAGTTCATTTACAGGAATAAAACCATGATGAATGCTTTCCAGATCGTTATAGTCGAGTCGAGCAATACACTCTTCCAGCGACGCAAGCCTTTCAGGTTTATACAGCTCCCGGAGATGAGCCGTTAGCAGCTGTTCCACTGTCTGGATTTCTTCTTTCAGCCATTGCCTCGATTCCGCACTCAAATCGGTATGCGCTGATTGTTTATGGAGTGCCCATGATCGAGTCAGTAATAGTTTTGCACTTTCAATAGAAGGTTCGATGGATGCCAGCTCGGCACTGGGATAATCCCTGTTCACCATAAATGGCGACAGGCTTTGGCTTAGAATTGCCAAGGCTTTGTCCTTCTCTCCGATACAACCTTCAATGCTTTCGGCTAAAGCAACGTCCAGACACTTTCCAACGTCTGGAAGCTGTTCAAACTCCAGCCAATCGCGCAAAGCCTTCGACAGCTGTTCTCTGGTTACCTTATCAGGATCCCCACCCAACAGATCCAGAAGCTCGGTACCCTCGAATCCCATCATAAGAGTATCTTCAGTTACCGGTCGAGTTGGGCAAACTTTCAAGGGTCTTACCTTACGGGTAGCACCTTGATCGGGAGGAGCATCCGATTCTGAAGACTGTCTTAAACCCTCTGTCACATGCGGATTCGGCTGAGCCTCTTTGACTCGGGTATGGCCAAAGCCGACAGATTCCGTCTCTTTAGTCTGAACAGTCTGGTCAGCGGGTTGTCCCGAATTTGGTGGGGAAGCGGGTAGGCGATCCATGGCCTTTCTATCCTGATCTTTTCTTCAGTGTAAGACATGCCGGAGGTGACTAATCAGAGTACACTGCGCTGATACCGGCTAAGCCAAAAACAATAACATCCCAATAATTGGAGCAGTCACGTTGTCTAAACCTCCAGTCAATATCCATAAGGTCTACCACGCCCACGTTTATTTTGATCAGAGTACTCTGGCTTTCGCCACAGAACTCTGTGAGCAGGCTGGGCAGAAGTTCGGCCTGAAGGTTGGTCGTGTCCACCAGAAGAATGTTGGTCCACACACCCGCTGGAGCTGCCAGATTCTGTTTACCTTTAAAGATTTTGAACCGTTTATTCCCTGGCTGGATGCCAACCGGGATGGGCTCAGCGTACTGGTGCATGGCGTGACCGGAGATGATCTGAAAGATCATACCGACTACGCCTATTGGCTGGGTGAGGCGGTGGAAGTGAATCTGGAAGGGCTGAAGTAATTCAACCCTTCCGAGCCGAGTGATATCAGATCTCGAACAGGATATCGGTACGGATAATATATTTCGTACCTTTGGTGATCGGCTCAGAGCCATGCAGGCAGTGCAGCGGATGCATCCCGTGAGGGAAGCACAGCACACCGCCTGCTGGCGTGCGAATCTTCACCGCTTCCACATCATCGCCCCGACGGGCGGGACGCGACGGATCATTTTTATTCACCAGAAACGTGGTTTCGCCGCCATCAAAATCCTCACTAAGCAGAATCAAGAAGGTCATCTGGCTCCAGCGATCCTCATAGGCCTGCCCGATCAGATCACCATCGATGACCCGACTGCCCGGCCATGAGCCATCGGTATGAATCTGGAAATAGTCACCGGGCTGGTAGCGGTAGAAGCGGAACCGGGCATTGATACCCAGAGCCTGCTTGCCGCCAAAGATCCCTTGTTCATCCGTAACCAGATGCTGGCAACGTTCCCAGATTATTTTGTCGATGCTTTCATCAACCACCCAGGTCACGTTGTGGTTATGGCGAATCTCCCGCGGCAGAGAAACGGCAGCATCCTTCAAGTAGCCCAGCTCTTCTGTGGACTGGATCAAACGTTCACACTCTTCTGGTGTAAGAACATTTAACAGCTGGAAAGCGCCGGGAACACCCGGCACTTCAACCCGCTCGACATTACTGGAGTGAGATGCTGCAAGCTGCGTTGGATTAGGCTGATGGTTAGCCCAGGTTGGCAGGGCTGCATGTTCCGCACCCGGCTCATGGGCAACTACATAGAAGCTATCCCTATAAAAGCTATCTCTTGAACTCGAGGTCGTTTGGCTGTTTATCATTCTGACCACCTTCCTTTTATTTACCGATCACCCGTACCTGCGCAAACTGCCTGTGCCCTTCCGCTGAACCATGGAAACCAAAGCCGCTCTGCTTGGCTCCAACCCATGGCGCCTCGCCAGCACCACCCGGCCCCTGGTTGATGCCGACCATACCGGCTTCCATCTGCTCGGCGACGGCTTCTGCACCTTGTCCGCCAAAGACCACTGCGCCCAATCCATAGATGGAATCATTGGCACGTTCTATCGCTTCCTGGATATTGGTGAAACGGCTGATCGCCACCACCGGGCCGAAGGTTTCTTCACTCTCCATCCGCATAGCTTTCGTCAGGCCGGTGATCACCGTTGGCTGAATATAACGCTCCGGCTGGTTGGAACCGCCTAACAACACCTTGGCACCATGAACTTCCGCATCACGGATATGCTCTACGATACGGTTGTGCTGTCGTTCATTAATAATGGGGCCAACATTTACTCCCGGCTGATTCCACGGCCCAACACTCAGAGATGAAGTCAGTTCCACAACCCGCTGTTCAAAACGGTCAGCAATGCGCTCATCCACATAGATACGTTCGGTGGAGGTGCACATCTGCCCGGCATTCTCGACACTGCTGCCGACAGCAAAACGGGCTGCCGCTTCGATATTGGCATTATTCATCACGATCATCGGATCATTGCCGCCCAACTCCATCACCAGACGTTTCAAAGAACCGGCAGCACGCTGCATGATGTCTCGCCCGGCAGCCATCGAGCCGGTGAAGGCGACAATGTCCACGTCACTTTCCACCAGTGCTTTACCCTGTTCGCTATCACCATGAATGATCTGCAGTACATGCTCAGGCAGTGTCTGGTTGAGAATCTCGACAAACGCCTGGGCAATCAGTGGGGTTTCTTCTGAAGGTTTGAAAACAACAGTATTACCGGCAATCAACGCCGGAATTATCAGGTTATTCGCCATCGCCAGCGGGTAATTCCATGGCGAGATAACGGCAGCTACACCCAAAGGCTGATACTGCAAAGTTGTGCCATGGCCAAGGTTGCGCGACTTCAAAGCCTCGACCACACCCTGACCGATATACGGCCCGGAAAAGATACTGCCCTGCACTTCACTGGTAGAACGTCGTATATCCTTACCCATCTCCATACTGAGCAGTTGAGCCAGTCTTTCAGCATGGGGCTCGGCTTTGGCATAGGCCGCCTCAACAATCGCCAGCTGTTCTTTGGCTGTTTTACGGCGCCAGATTTTGGCTGCCTCTTTCGCCTGTGCAACAACGGCTGGAATCTGATCTGCAGGGGTAACGGTGACTTCCCCGACCAGCTCGCCATCGGCCGGGTTAAATGACTTCAATACATTCATGGCTTTCTCATAGACTTACTGGTTGTTCTTGTCGCTGACTGCGCTTGTCACTTATTGCTCTTGTTTCTCACGGCACTGGTCAGTGTTTACTGTGCCGGTATACTATTTCCCCGTAGAGAACTAAATCAACCAGTTAACTTTTAGTAACCTGGATAACAAGAATGTCCGAAGCTGCCGTTACCGCTCCCCGCTCGCGCAAGAAAGACCATGAAATCTGCCTTGAACCCTGCTCTATAGAAAAGGCCATGCGCCTGATTGGCGGCAAGTGGAAAGGCTCTATTCTCTTTCATCTCAAAGATGGCCCGGTGCGCTTTAATGAGCTTTCACGGATGCTGGGCGGTGCCAGCAAAAAGATGATTGATCAGCGTCTTAAAGAATTGGAAGGGGAAGGCATGGTGCTCCGCAAAGTTATGAGTGATCGTCCAATCGCCGTCAGTTACGAACTCACCCCGTTCGGTCAGTCGGCTTTGGGTATACTGAATGAACTCAAAAAATGGTCAGAAGAATATGAGGTATAGGGATGGGAAAGCTTCATACAGAAATAACGGATGAACAGCAGGCGTTTATTGAACGCCAGCAGATATTCTTTGTGGGCACTGCAGCGACTGAAGGATCGGTCAATATCTCCCCCAAGGGCATTGATAGCTTTCGGGTCATCAACCCGAACCGAGTTGCCTGGCTGAACCTGACCGGGAGTGGCAATGAAACCTCAGCCCATGTTCAGCTGAACCCTCGTATGACCATTATGTTCTGTGCATTTGAAGGGCAACCTTTGATCCTTCGCCTGTACGGTCAGGCCAGAGTTCTGCACCAGCAGGATAAAGACTGGCAGAAATACTTCGATCTATTCCCCGATCATCCGGGAACACGGCAGATATTCGTCGTCGATATCGAGCGTACCCAGAACTCCTGCGGCAAAGCTGTGCCTTTGTATGACTATGTTGCTCAGCGGGAGGGACTGCTTAGCTTTGCTGAACGCCGTGGCCAACAAGGTATCGAGGAATATTGGGAACAGACTAACCAGACCAGTCTGGATGGCTTTCCAACCAATATTGTTAAGCGGTCAGGTATTGAAAAGAAGTAGAGGGCAGCCTAAGCCACCCTCACAACCTACTTAGCCTGCTTACTCCACCCGGAATGATGAAACATCATCATTCATAGATGAGAGAAAGGGTTCAGATTCGGTAACTGTGCGGGAACTGCGGCGGAAGTCGTAATCCTTATAGATAACGGCCCGCGCACCACCACTTAGTTTCATTGATGTGGTTGTGTCGTTTAAACCGTACCAGCCCATATTCCGGTAAGCCTGCCCGGCCTCAGCACAGAGCGGCGTTCCTTTATAGTCGGGATGTTCATAGGCACAGGCATAACGATCGCTAGTACGGGACTCTATCCGGATGGAAGAGACGGAATCATTCAGCTGATCCATCTCTATCGCATCATCCATAACCTTAATTTCACGCCCGTTAAAATCCCTGTCGCTATAAAGAATGGCAGTCAGGTCACCATACAGTCGGAATGAACTGATTCTGTCGTTGAAATGGTTTAGCCAGTCAACACTCTCCGATGTGCAAAATGCCTTGCCCTGAAAATTGGAATGCTCATAGAAGCAGGCAAAGTCGCCATTTTCCGGCACGGCAACATCACCATTCTCATAAACGACAGACCACAGCTGATAACTGTCACCACGGAACTCTCCAATGGTGGCATTGCCATTTGTCACCTGCAGAGCTTTTTGGGAATCCATGCGAGATCGAATACTGTTCCCCATAAAGCTCCAGGCCTGATTGGCATTTTTATGGCAGCTGTGCAGCATGACATTGGCGTTCTCTGCGGAAGAGCCGCCCTCAACATCCAGGCAGGTAAACCAGTTATTACGGGAGTGAATACGCCCTTCACCATCTCGCATCCATTTCTGGCTGTTGGTTGAGCTGCACTCTGAAAGAACCGTGTTACCCGAGCCATCGACTGTCAGGCACTGGCCACCTTGCTGCTCTTTTAACTGGAACCATTTGTACTGATCGAAGACCCGCTCAAACCTTTGGTTGGCTCCACCGTGCTGCTGCCAGACGGTGAGATTGGCACCCGGATAATTACCATTGGCATCCATTACTAGTGAGTAGTTATGACGGCTGCGGACAAAGCCCTCTTCATCCAACCCCCAACGCATATTGTGTTTATTCTGGCAGGTGAAGATCTGCACATTGCCGCCGTTGGATGCATTACCCTCAGACAAGTCCAGGCAGAAACCATCATTCTTCTTATTCACCAGCTTGGCACCGCGGGTATGGCCAGCCGTTTCACTGGCGCGCAGATACCACTTCTGGTCATGGCGCTGTTCGGAACACGCGGCCAGTTCAACATTCTGTTTATCGTTCATAACGCCATCTTTGACCGACACACACAGTCCGCTGCGCTGATCCTTCAAAGCAAAATAGTCCGGGCCAAAATCCTGCTCTATGGGCCTGCCCGTCTGCCCTATCTTTGTGCGCTGATTATTCAGACGCCAGTAGCCGGCTTTCTCTCCTGCGGTAAACCGTACGCTATGGTCTTCTTTCAGAAGCGGACCACCTTCGTTTTTCTGCACGCCTGTTGTCATGGTGAAGGCGTAACTTTGTCCTGTAACCAATGGCTGGTCAGGAAAGAAGGCCACGTAATAATCACTGGCCCGCACATGGCCCGCCACCTTCTGCCCGGTGGCATCGGTCACAAAAACATTCTCACCATTGAGACCTGTGAATGTGCGATTCATCACCATCACGAGATGGGCATCGGCATCATGGCTTTGCCCTTCGGCCGGCCAGCTCAACATCACTGGATTAATCGCTCCCAACCCCTCTGGCGAGATAAATGCTTTCCACATTTCCTGCCAGATACTGGCGGTGATCTCACCGTACAGTGGCAGACCAATGGAGTCGGTCATCATATTTTTCATGTACCAGGGCGCATAAGACATGTAATCGTCATAGGAGTTCTCAGCGATAAACTTGGCCGGCTCGAAGGTCAGCGCAATGTTATGGGCTCGGAGACCATCACCCAGATAAGCGGCATCGGTTTCCACACCCAGTTTTTGATAGGTTTCAATCAAGTCGGGATAGGGCGCTGTATAGCTGAAGGTGAAATGCTTGCCGGCTTTCCACATGGCGACATCACCACCGGTATCCAGATCACCTACCCAAAGATCATCACTCCAATACTCCTTCAAAAACCCCTTGCGCATCATCATGATGTCCCAGGTGGAATCCTGAATACTGTGGGCCAGAATGCCCATGTAATTGCCAACCGCTTTTAAACACTCCGCATCACCTGCGGCATAGCAGTTGGCGACATCATATTTCTGGTTAATGTGATCAAAGTAGGGGCGATGAAAACCTGCGCCATGAGTTCGGCCAAAATGACCGTACGCCTCACGACCCGGTAAAACTTTTATCGCTTGGCCAAAATCGGGATAGACCGTTCCGGTCAGCATAAAACGTTCATAGTCGGTGATGACGTTTTTCAGCTCACCGGCCGGTAATTGCTCAAGTGCATCCTTACTCATGTTCAGATGCGTCGTCATGCCTGCTGCATTAACAAGTGACGTTGCGCTGAGTGCGGCCACCAGTGTGAGGGACTTTTTCATTGTTTTGGTTTCTTATTATCCGGGTTAATCGAGACTGCCAGGCCGCCCTCTACAGTAATCCAAAGGCACTACATAGCCACACAATAGCTACAAACAGTACGAAAGTGCTAAATAAGTTACATACCAATAACGAAACCACAGGTTTATTACAAATTTTCTGTGTTTATAAAAAGATTGATGGTTCTACACTAAAGGCATGAAAAAGCTTCTTGCCTGCGCTGGTGTGTTCCTGGTTTCCCTACTCACCAGCTGCGATACCACAATATCAACAACATCAGCACCAGAAACATCGGGGCAGGTCAGGATCCATCCGCTGTGTATAGATGAGCTGGTTCCCCTGTCGGGCTCAGTCGATCAAAGCATTACGGTTGATCTGCAACAGTGCGCCAGCAAATATAAAGCCTTTTCCTTTACTCACCCCAAGCCCTGGCAAGCCAGTTGGGAGAAACAACAGTCTGATGACTCCTCCCCTCTTTATGAGGAACTGCCGGCCTTTGCGGAGTATCAGGTTATTGGAGGGTTAGCTTCCGGCCTCACTTTACTCAGCTACAAAGTAAATTATGGAGGCTCCGGCACATTCAGTTATGCGCTGGTTGTTGAAGGCTTCGATGGTCACTCAGGAAAACTGACCGCCTATAAAACGGTTATCGGGGGAGATCGTTGTGACGGCGGAATTAAAGATGCCATGATCACCAGCCCGGAATCCTTCATGCTGGTGAAACATGCCACTCTGGCAGAGCTTGTCCGCAGAGGCGAAGCTAAAGCCGATGAAGGGACAGAGAACAACCTTCCGGACTGCTCCACCTGTTGTGCCGGCACGATACTGGAGAGCTATCAGGTTGATGGTGCAAAGCAGTTAAAGCAGGCTTTGTTTTACCCACCAGCTGACACCTTGCAGGCTGCCAGCCAAAACACCAATGAACGGTGCCTCTATCTTCGGTTGGGGAAAGGCCAGTACTCCCAACGCCTGAACCCTGAGCAGCTTCATGAGTTACAGACTTTGTTTCACAACCTGTGCGAAGGGAAAGGTTCGGATTAGCTCTGAGTAATATCCTTCATTGTGAAGAATCGCCACTCTCTGCATAATAACTGTGCAATCGGGCACAAAGCCCCGCCCCAAAACTAATCCGGCGAACAACATTCACAAAACAATGAAAGTAAGGACAGCAAACACGCTTGCTGCAGCTATTGCAGTAACGACCGCTGCTTTTGCCAGCATGGCTCAGGCAAATCCACAGGTCGATTCGACGCAGTACCAGCAATGCATTATGGAGCACCTGGCAACTGCAGCACCGGATACGACTGTTTCCGAACTTAAGGCCCGCTGTGAATCATTAAGCCAGAGCATCAGTGTTGCCGCTTCCGAGCAACCGGCCGAGCAGACACAAACACCGTTCGAGCACCGTTACACCGTTGAGCACGAGACCCGTGATGAACTGTTTGTGCTCCAGCCGCACAAACCCAACTACCTGCTGCCGATTTCCCATAGCTTCTCCAGAAACTACGTGACCGATGGTGATCAGACCTACAAACTGGACAGTAATGAAGTCCAGTTCCAGATCAGTCTGAAAACCCCTGTGGCGCAGGGGCTGTTCCACGAGAACGGCGATCTTTACTTCGCCTATACCAACCGTTCCTGGTGGCAGGCTTATAACAGTGATATTTCCAGCCCGTTCCGGGAAACCAATCACGAGCCGGAAGTGTTCTACAGCTTTACCACCGATCATGATCTGTTCGGCATGAAGGTGCGTAATCTGACACTCGGTTTGAGCCATCAGTCCAATGGTAAGGGTGGTGATCGTTCCCGCAGCTGGAACCGGGTTTATGCATCGGTACTGATGGAGAAAGGTAATTTCTACCTTCACCTCAAGCCATGGTTCCGTCTGAAGGAAAAAGAGAAAGATTACGTTGGTGATCCGAACGGTGACGATAACCCGGACATCAACAAATATATGGGCAATGGTGAACTGTCCATGTTCTACAAGTTCTCCAATGAACACAGCCTGAGCCTGATGCTGCGTAACAACCTGCGCAAGGATAATAAAGGTGCCGCCCAGCTTGGCTGGTCCTTCCCGCTGCCAGGTGCTGAAAGACTGCGCGGTTATGTTCAGTACTTCAACGGCTACGGTGAAAGTCTGGTCGACTACAACGAAAGCGTCAGCCGCCTCAGTATCGGCTTTATGCTGACCGACTGGCTCTAGCACCAGAAAGAGTAACGAGAGAAGGGCTGCACACTGCAGCCCTTCTTTTTTTGAGGCAGAAAAAAACGGAACCAATGGTTCCGTTTTGAGTGCTCTTTCAAGCGGATTGCTTTATAGAATGTGTGGTCAAATTTTTCTTTTGGCTTCCATGCTTCCGAATCTGCCGGACCATTTCATATGGTCTCTCATCAGTATCCGAGCTCCCACTACTTCGGATCAGCCACAAAAAAGCATCCTGCAAAACAATCCGTTCGTACGCCATTATGGTTTTTATTATCTGGCAAGAACTGACTTTATTATTTTTATTAGTAGTCATTTATTATTTTTATTGTGCCCGTATAAATGCAGAGCCGATGCCAACTTTAGAAAGTCATTTAATTTCAATAGGTTAAGTCGAAACCCACTTTTCTAAAGCAAGCAGATCGCACCAGCTGTTACGTGTGCGCACCCGTTTGAGGTAACACATTCCACTGTGAGGTAACACCGGGTAACAAATTCGCACAACCTCTTTATCCGTTACCGACACAGTGCCATTATGAGACTGCCATTATTTGAACACGGGCTTCCGTCCTTCAGTCACCACCGTAGCGGAAACAGGCAATGGATCTCAGCGCATTACGAGAAGAATACACACGCGATGGTTTAACCAAAGATCAGCTCGCTCCCCATCCGGTGCAGCAATTCACCCAATGGTTTGAACAGGCGCAAACCATGCAGCTGGCCGAGCCCAATGCCATGAGCCTGGCTACAGTGTCTGCTTCCGGACAACCCAACCTCCGCACTGTTCTGCTGAAGTACTTTGATGAGAAAGGCTTTGTGTTTTTCACCAATTACAGCAGTAACAAAGCCCAGGAGATTGAAGAGAACCCACAGGTTGCGATTTCATTTCTGTGGCTGGGTTTGGAACGGCAGGTCATTATTCGCGGTACAGCTGAGAAGATCAGCAAGACAGAAACCATGAAGTATTTTCTCAGCCGGCCCCATGGCAGCCAGCTCGGTGCCTGGGTTTCCCACCAAAGTTCTGTAATTACCGGCCGCAAGGCGCTGGAAATGAAGCTTGATGAAATGAAGCGCAAGTTCAAACAGGGAGAAGTGCCTGTTCCTTCCTTCTGGGGTGGGTATCGGGTTAAGCCGCACAACATTGAGTTCTGGCAGGGGCGCCCGAGTCGTCTACATGACAGGTTTGCCTACTTCCTGCAGGATGATGGTCAATGGCAGGTTGATCGGCTGGCACCTTAAGGCGTGTTTTCCAGGGAGTCGTCTAACGGCTCCTTTATTGACGCGGAACAAATTATTCCCATAACCCCCTCCATATACTGATCCGTAAAAACCGCAATCACTTTTCCTGTTATTAAAAACGAAGAATCCCACAGGAGGGATGTGATGACCGGCTACACAAGCGATCAGATTCGTAATATTGCCCTGCTTGGTCATGCAGGGAGTGGCAAAACTTCACTTGCAGAGGCTTTGCTCTACCACAACGGCAGCATAACCGCGCCCGGTAGCATAGAAGGGCGCAACACAGTCTCCGATTTTACCGACCTCGAAAAGCAAGCCGCACACTCCCTCGAAACCTCCGTCCTGTACCTGCCGAATTCCAACAACTGCATCAATCTTCTCGACACTCCGGGATTCCCTGATTTGTTCGGTCGGGCTATAGCTGCGTTACCCGCAGTGGAAACAGTTGCGCTTGTTATCAACGCCCGTAACGGGATTGAGCCGGTCACCCGTTATGCCTGGCAACAACTGAAAGAACGTCACAAGTGTGGTCTGATTGTTATCAACCACATGGATGAAGCCGATGATCTGGAACAACTGGTTGAAGAGATCAAAGCCACCTTTGGCAACCAGTGCCTGCCTATCAACCTGCCAACACCAACCGGCATAGTCACTGACTGTTACTTTGATCCGGATGAAAGCATCACCACCTCCTTCTCTTCTATTGAAGATGCCCACCGTCATCTGGTTGAACAGGTTATAGAAGTCGATGAAGAGTTAATGGATCTCTACCTGGAACAAGGTGAGATCATTACTGTTGAACAATTGCATGCACCTTTTGAAGCTGCATTGCGGGAAAACCATCTCGTTCCCATCTGCTTTACCGCCGCAACAACGGGTCAGGGTGTCGAGTTGTTGCTGAAGGTTCTGTCTGACCTAATGCCTACTCCGCTGGAAGGGAATCCACCGCTGTTTGTTAAAGGCACCGGTGATGATGCTGTAGAAGTGTCTGTCGTTCCGGAAACGGATCAGCATGTGATTGCCCACACCTTCAAACTGAATCAGGATCCTTTCGCCGGCAAGCTTGGCACCTTCCGAATTCATCAGGGCATAGTGCGGAACGGCAGCCAGTTATTTATCGGGCTGGGCCGTAAACCGATTCGCATCACTCAGCTGGTCAAACTGCAGGGCAAGGAACAGATTCCGGTTCAGGAAGCATATCCCGGTGATATCTGTGCCATTCCTAAAGCGGATGCGCTTTATTTTGATGCAGTACTACACGACTCTCACGATGAAGACGATTTCCACCTTCGTCCGCTTAACTTCCCGGCACCGGTTGCCAGCCAAGCTGTAGTCTCTGCCAACCAGGGCGATGAACAGAAAGTGTCCGAGATTCTTCAGCGCATGTGTATGGAAGATCCATCACTCAAACTGGAACATCGGGAACGCCAGAATGAAACTGTGCTTTTAGGCTTGGGTGAACTCCATCTGAAGACAGTTTTCGACAAGATGTCTGCTGTGTATAAGTTGCAGGTTAAAACCTATACACCTTCCATCGCCTACCGGGAGACCATCACCCGCAATGCCGAAGGCCATCATCGCCATAAAAAACAAAATGGCGGGGCAGGGCAGTTCGGTGAAGTCTTCCTTCGTATTGAACCGTTACAGCGTGGTGAAGGTTTTGAGTTTGTCGATGCTGTTGTTGGGGGCGCCATTCCCGGCCAGTTTATTCCAGCAGTGGAAAAGGGCGTGCGCGAAGTTATGAGCCAGGGTGCGGTTGCCGGCTATCCGATTCAGGATGTGAGAGTCACCGTTTACGATGGCAAGCATCATCCAGTGGATTCCAAAGAGATAGCATTCGTTCAGGCCGGTAAAAAAGCCTTTATCGAAGCGATGCATGCAGCACGCCCCATTCTCCTGGAACCGTTTGTGGCGATGGATATCACCGTACCGCAGCAGGCTATGGGAGATATTACCGGCGATCTTTCCACCCATCGCGGGGTCGTTAGCGGAACCGATGCCTCCGGGCAGGATCTGATCATTCATGCACTCGCACCCTTGGCCAGTGTTCACGATTACAGCAATCGTCTGAAAGCCATTTCTGCCGGGGAAGGGTCCTACACGCTGGCATTCAGCCATTACGACCCGGTTCCGGCAACTGTGCAAAAAGAGCTGATTAGCGCATGGCTGGATCCGGACCATACCCCACACGCTGCCGCATAATCATCGCTTTATCCACATTCCACACCAAAGCCTCTGTTCACAGGGGCTTTTTTATTCACAACAAGAAACTCCCAGCCTTTTCCCCTGTTATTAACTCTTCTCCCACGGGAATAACACAGCCTTCTGTGGATAACTTTTGATCTATCAGTTATTCACAGGAAACCGTGCACAGCTTGTAGAAGACTACCGTATAGCCTGTGCCCATCCTGTGCTGACTAAAAATTTACAGGAAAAAGATGTTTACATCCGTTGCACAAACATCGGATAAGAAAAAATAACCTGGTTGTGGAAAAGAGAGGCTGCCAGTGCACTTTCTGTTGATAAAAAACTGTCCAGAACCCTCTGGATCAAGGCCTTCAAGGCTCACAGGAAGGAGTCTACAAGGTTATCAAACTTCATTTTTTATCGCTGTCAGGATTTTCAGAACGAGAACAAGTTACTCCCGGAGAATGACAGGTTAATCCGCTGTCATCCACAGAGATATACAGGGATATTCCCGGAGCGGAAACAAAGAGGAAAGGACCACCACCTGCGCCATACCAGGTGGCGTTCATAGAACCTCTCAGCCGCCCTTTATTGTTTTATTGGGAGCAGGCTGACGGGCAGGGCTGTTATTTTTGTTATGAGTTCTACAAAGCACAGTCCGTGCCAGATAAATGAGAAGAGGGAGGGTTTAGGGAAGTGCAGAACTCGTGCGGCTTTTTAATAACACCATGCCCTTTTGAGACGTTACCCACATGACATCCGGTGTTAACATAATAATTATGCAGGTAATAACAAAGTCGAACACATCGATCTCTAAAAAGCCTGCCAGAACAATTATTGAGGCTCAACCTCACACAAAGTGCGTTTCTTACTCTCAGCTGTGGTTTGTCCACAGCCCATCAAAAGGAGTCCGTTATGCGCAATACATCTTCGACTTGCACACCCAATCGGAAAAGCCTGACTACCCTTACGCTGATCTTGGCGCTAAGTCTTCCTGTCGCCACAATTCAGGCATCAGATATTGTTATACATGACTCTGGCGCAAGGATCGCAGGAGAACTGATATGGAGTGAGAGCCCGGCAGCACAGGCGCCAGTATCGACACTTGCTCTGTTTTCACTAAAAACCGAGAACTGTGGAACGCTGGACTTTCAAGCCAGTATGGCAGGACTGATCTGTGTGAACTGCACTCAGAATACCGGCGTACTCAAGCAGTGCCAGATTCCAAGAGAGAATAAAGGCTGGCGTTATCAGCGGTAGAGCTAGAGCTTTTCTACCCGTAGCTCGATAAGACCGGATTCGCTGCTGGCATCATCACTACGAACAGTTAAGCCTCGCTTGCTGGTGTCAGTGGCAGAGCCGGTACTGCCGATTTCAATCCATTGGCCTAGGCCACCTGAAACCGTTGTAGATACCCTTCGGGTGTCGATCGCTTGCGAACCATGCTTATCATCCGTCTGTAGAATATCCAGCAGCACCTGCTCGCCCACCAGCCTTGGGATCACATAAAAGCCCTGATCAGCAGGGAGGTATTCTGTCACATACTGCCGGTTACCCAGTCCATCAATCTGCACAGTAGTGACCGGGCGGGATTGTCCAACGGCTATATAAGCGGGCATACCGGCCGTCGCCCGCACACTTTGAGTGCCATTACTTTTCCCCTTGGCACTGTCACTACGAATGGTGATTGTGCCGGGCTGATCACTATTGCCGACCTGAACCCGGCCATTAGCAAAGGTGCCTTCGGCTGAGAGTTTTTGTTCGTTATAACTGCGAGTCTTCGGGGTGCGTACTGTAATTAACAGCTGCTGAGGGACAGTGTCTATTTGCTTGAGCAGATCTTCGACCAGCGCTTTTTCTTTATCTGTTACTTTCAGGATCAGCTGATTGTTGTACGAGCTGACAGTTGCATCCTCGGGCAGCAGCGCCTTAACCGCAGGGAGCACCTGATCGGGTACGGAATAGGAAAGGGGAATGACCACCAGCTCACGCTCATTGGCGAAAGAAGGAGACATCAGGACAAATGATAGTGAGACACCAACGGCAATCACTTTGACTGCACTGTGAATTTGTTTTGAAAAAATACGACGTTTGCCCATGCCCATTCCCCTTTTGCGATAAGGCTGCCGATTTTTATAAACCGTAATGAAAGTATACCGGCTTCACATCAATGAGCTACAAGCCTTCATCATCAGAATCGCCCCACAAATCCACCTCATTAATATTTACCTTTGGAATAGTGGGCATGCTTTGTGCTGAAACCTCAAGCGATGAGGAGAGTCTGACTTCAGAATCACAATGCAGATTTAATCTGTCTGACCTGGAGCGGTCTGGCTGCAGCTTAAGCTGACAACTGATTTGTAAATGCTGCCCCGCATAGAGTTCTTTTTTTCTTTTCCTGAATTTTGGGATCAACCTGAGCTTATGACAGATGGTAATCTCACCGGGTGTTTGCGTTGACACTGCTATGGAGCCCACTTTGATTTTAGAAGTGATGTCGCCAACTGTGTCCACATCCCACAAAGGCTGGGCAAGGTTCATTCTAATCCACCCAAGCAGTCCATTAGAGAGTCGCTGAACATAACTTTTGGTTAATACGTGCCAGGCTGTCGTGCTCAGTAGTGAACGCTCTTGAAGCAAATGCTGCTTCAGAAACCCAAACACCGGATACTCTTTGGGTTTTACCATACGAGAAAGAGAGCTCAGTACTCCAGCATTTTTGTCCGACTCGATTGTCTTGTTATCAATAGAAAGTACTTTCGCAAGGACACCTGCATCAAACTCTTCCTGATCAGATAACCAGAAGTTCATCGATTTCATAATTGACCGGACTTGAACAACAGATATCTCGTTAAGTGCGGAAGATAGCGTTTTGTCCTCAATCGCTAAGTGTGTTTTTTTTAGCAACTGTTCGCTAAATGATGGCGGCTCCTGAACGTCTCGACTGAACGCCTCGGCAGCCACATCACTGCCCACCTCATCTCCAGGAAAATGCACCCAATCTTCATCAGAATCATAAGAGCCCACACCACCCGATGCCACGTGATTCATATCCAAGCCTTCTTGATATAGAAAGGCCAATGGTGTCGTGAACGACCTCTGAAAATGTATAACGGCCCGGACAGGCACAATAACAATCCTTTTAATCATCATTTTTAGGTAGTATTCAGGATATAGTCACAATAAGAATGTCCTATGCACTTTGCACTGTTGGCACTGGCGATCCTGGCTCTAGTCTTCGGTCCTCAAATCTGGATTAATCATGTCCTGCGTAAATACAATCGTGAGCGCCCGGATCTTCCCGGAACTGGTGGAGAGCTCGCACAGCACCTGATTGAGAGGTTTGAACTCGATGCATCGGTTCTAATGGGGGGCAAAGATGATAATTATTACGACCCTGCCCAGAGAATCGTCTTCCTATCACCTGATTATTACGATGCGCGTTCAATTACAGCTGTAGCCATGGCCAGCCGTCTTGTCGGCTACGCTATGCAGCATGCAGAAGAACATCCGGGTTTTCTGAAGCGCTATAGTCGTCTTAGTTTTGCCTTAAGAGTGGAACGGTTTAGTGCTATTGCCTTAATGATTACTCCCGTAATTTTTCTACTAACCCGAGTTCCACATAGCACCTTGCTGACCATTGTTATCGGTGCCTCCGGCATGCTGGCAGCCATCTGGGTGCAAATCCTGAACCTACCGGTTGAGAAGGATGCCAGTTACAACAAAGCTCAACCAATTCTGGAGGAGGGTTATCTTTCGCCTGTGGATATACCCGGTGCACGAAGAGTTCTAAAGGCAGCTGCTTTTTCGTATGTCGCTGCTGCAATGACCAGCCTGCTAAACCTTGGCCGATGGTTTTCGATTCTGCGCCGCTAAATCCCGTGCTGACCTACAGACTGCAAGGGTTATAACCACTGGTATCAGCGGTTTTAACCCCTTATAGTTCCCGGCTTTTGCCTGTCGGAAATCCAGAATATGTCTCTACCGAAAAGCTGCGATGTTGTCATTATTGGTGCCGGTGCTGCCGGGCTGATGTGTGCGCTGACAGCAGGCCAGCGGGGCAGAGATGTTCTGGTACTGGACCATGGCAAACGCCCGGGTCGTAAAATCCTGCTGTCTGGCGGTGGACGCTGTAACTACACCAATATGTGGGCCGAAGCTTCCAACTATCTGTCTCAGAACAAGCACTACTGCAAATCAGCCCTCAGCCGTTTTACCCAGTGGGACTTCCAGGCCATGGTGGATAAGCATGGTATTGCCTGGCATGAGAAAACCCTCGGCCAGCTGTTCTGCGATAACAGTTCCAAAGATATTCTCGATATGCTGCTGGCCGAATGTAACCAGCCAAATATCAATATCACCAGCAAGGTTGAGATCAGCGAAGTTGCTTCCCGGGATGAGGGCGGTTTCACCATTACTACCAGCATGGGAACAGTGCAGGCTCAGTCTCTGGTTATTGCCACGGGTGGATTGTCTTTCCCGACCATGGGCTCGACTGACTTTGGCTACCGTATTGCCAAACAGTTTGGTCACAGCATCGTAGCAACACGCCCGGCTCTTGTTCCCTTTACACTGGGCAAAGACGATATGGCACGCTTTGCTAATCTTTCCGGCATCAGTACCGAAGTTATTGCCAGCTGTAATGGCGCCAGCTTTCGGGAAGCCTTGCTGTTTACCCATAAAGGTTTGAGCGGCCCATCCATCTTGCAGGTTTCCAGCTATTGGAATCACGGTGATGCCATCACCATCAACTGGCTGCCACATATTAATGTTGAAGAGTGGCTGCAAGAGCAAAGAACGGCTCGTCCGCGCGCCTTTCTAACCAGCATTCTTGCAGAACATCTGCCGAAGCGCCTGGCCACTGCTCTGGCAGATTGGATTGGCGAAAAAGGCGAAGCCAGCCAGTGGCGTAAGGAAAGTGTTCAGAACATTATCACCATGCTGAGCGAGTGTCGTTTGGTTCCTAATGGTACTGAAGGCTATAAAAAAGCAGAGGTGACGATTGGCGGCGTCAATACCGATGAACTGTCGTCCAAGACCATGGCCAGCCAAAAGCAGGACGGTCTCTATTTTATTGGTGAAGTGGTAGACGTTACCGGTTGGCTCGGAGGGTTTAACTTCCAGTGGGCGTGGGCCTCTGGTCACTGTGCTGGCTTGTTCGTTTAACTTTCTACACACCACATAAAAGACAGATTTAACTTTCTGTCTTTTATGTGATCAATATCCCCCATTCGATTTATTTGCACATAGCTTCCAACTGGGATTGGGATATATAGCTCCCTTCATAATAACAACCGGTTAAAGTATTTTTTGACTTATCATAAATAAATCCGGTGTAAGGAAAATCAAACCCTTTGTATTCATATTCTCCAGTTAAACCCGTATGCTCTAAAAACTTTCGATCTGGACTCTCTCCACGATCAATCCCTTTATTCGTACGGTTGTAGCAGTAATCAGAAGGGATTATCGAGTCTTTATTAATATTTTCCTTCCTATGCACAAGCTCGATGATCTCACTACGTGTAAATTTCAACTTCCCAGATTCACGCAAGACTTTCTCTACAATTTCGTTAATAGGCATATAAATATTCTTAATGTTGATAGTTGTTATTTAACTTTTATGCGTCGATGACACTCTACAAAGAAAAGGATGTATCTGACATGTGCATTGTAGCGGTAAACTGCATATTTTTATTTTTTAGAAAATTCGCTGCTTATTAAAAATTGATTTACAACTCAAATAGTCGATCATTATGAGATAAATACTTGGTTTATGACCTCCACAAAATAGTTAATACCCAAAACTCTTGTGCATGAACATTTAATGAAAAACACTCTCTCAATCCACTCTTACACAGATCAGCGTGCCAGTCATTTCCACGACTGGCACCAACTGGTGCTGCCGCTCAAGGGTGTGATTGATATTGAGATTCCCGGGTTTGCCGGTTCGGTACGTCCGGGCGAATGTGTGTTTATTCATTCGGGTCAGCTGCACCACTTTAAGGCGAATGCCAAAGCCCGGTTTGTAGTTGCGGATATGCATCATGTGCCCTGGGTCGATGACAGTACGGGCTGGACAGTATTTTCTCTATCCCAACCCATGGTTCGTTATCTGGAGTTTATCGCGGCGCAACTCGAGCATCAGGTGAACCCAGATCTTGAACACGCCATGATGGAGACGTTCACCCTCTTGCTGGCGGAGCAAGAACCTCATCGGCAACTCAGCGCCCGTATTCGTCAGGTTCAGGAGCATATCGCCTCCCACCTTCAGGATTCGCTGACCATTACCGATCTCGCGGCAGTCGCCTGCCTGAGTCCAACCCAGTTTAAAAAGGTCTTTCGGGAACAGACGGGGCTCAGCCCTCTCAAGTACATGACACAAGTCCGAATGGACAAGGCCAAAGCCCTGCTGATGCATACTGACTATCCGGTGCAACAGGTTGCGGAACAGGTGGGTTATAGTGACCTCTCAGCCTTTAGTCGCAGGTTCTCCAGCTATTTCGGGCTTTCGCCAAGAGCCTTCTTTCAATCCTGAATACTCCGCCAGCCTCTCAAAACAAACATCCTAACGCCCCCTAAAAGCGTCCGTTCTGCAAAGTCTTATTACTTTCCACCCTCTATCATTCTTATCTGTTCTCAGTTGTATCCTGCATGGGAGGGAATTTTATGCACTCAGCACTAATCACCGGCACGGGAAGCTGGGCAGGTATCGTCGCGATACTTATGGCCTGTCTGCTTTGGGGCACGACAGGCACCGCAGCCAGTTTTGCTGAACAGGTCAGTCCTTTAGCGACCGGCGCTTTTGCCATGGGCATGGGTGGGTTATTACTGGTACTGGCCTCCTGCAAATATCTGCGCAAAGACGCTGCACAATTGAAACAGCAGATACGCTGGATTATGGCCGGAGGATTAGCCATTGCCGTTTATCCTTTGTGTTTTTATTCCTCAATGCATTATGCGGGCATTGCCGTAGGTTCGGTTGTCTCACTGGCCAGTGCGCCTTTCTGGAGCGCCTTGCTGGAGCTATTCGTCGACAAACGTAAGGTGTCCAACCGCTGGCTTATCAGCTTCCTTATTGGCTGTACTGGTATTGCTCTGCTGGCGTTTGCTGAAAACCACAGTGGCGAACAAGACTCTCTATTGCCGCTTTACAACCTTGGCATAGTGGCAGGTCTGATGGCCGGGCTTACTTATGCGCTCTACTCCTGGACAACACGCAGTCTGCTTGAGAAGGGTGTGCACGCCAAAGCAGCCATGCCCAGCCAGTTTGCTGTAGCGGTTATTATTCTGCTGCCATCATTGTTGATCACAGGAGATAACCTGTTCGCCACAACAACAAATAGTGCTGTTGCTCTTTATATGGCCGTGGTTCCGATGTTTCTTGGTTATCTGGCATTTGCTTATGGACTGCGATTTATTCCGGCCAGTCAGGCGACGCTGTTAACCTTGTCTGAACCCTTGTTCGCCACCTTGCTGGCGGTCATCGTCGTCGGGGAGCGCATCAATGCCATCGGCTGGGTAGGTATGGCACTTATACTACTGTGTTTGCTTATCCAGACACTGGGCAAGAAGCCGGCCTGATGGAATACCGATATCCCGGGTGTTGCCTGCCAGCAACACCCTTTGACAATGAGGGGTATCACCAGAAAAAACTCCATAATTTTTTATCGCTTAACACGTCTCCCTCGCGCTAGAATCAGGTTTCCTTATCTACTATTGGAGCCATCCGTGGTTACGCTTGTTGCGTATGTTGTCCTCGCCATTGCAGTATCTTTTCTCTGTTCAATACTCGAGGCCGTTCTTCTCAGCATATCCCCAGCCTATGTCGTTAGTCTGGAACAAAAAAACAGCCGCTGGGCTCCTTTGGTCAAAGAACTCACCGAACACATTGACCGTCCACTCGCCGCAATCCTGACTCTTAATACTATCGCGCACACCATTGGTGCTGCTGTCGCTGGTGCTCAGGCCGCCAAAGTTTTTGGCGATGCGTACCTTGGAGCGTTCTCTGCTGTTCTTACTCTGCTGATCCTGTTGTTGTCGGAAATCATCCCGAAAACCATCGGCGCAACCTGGTGGCAACAGCTGGTACCGTTTATGGCGGTATCCGTGCGGGCTATGGTGAAGATGCTTCTACCGCTGATCTGGATAACTGAAATCCTGACCAGCAAGCTGACTCACAAAAAACAGGCCAATCCCTATCTTCGTGATGAGATCCGGGCAATGGCTGACCTTGGCCACCAGCTGGGTGCTTTGCAGGGTGTAGAAGCGGAACTGATGAAGAACATGCTCAAGTTCCGTGATCTTGAGATTGTTAAGATCATGACACCACGCTCCGTGATGTTCGCTCTGCCGGACAGCATGAGCACGGATGACTACGTGAACCAGTTTGCCGGCTCCGGTTTTACCCGTATCCCGGTTTATGGCACCGACCCGGACGATATCAACGGTTTTGTTATCAAGAACGATATCTTGTTGTCTCATTTTGATGAGAATAAAACCGAGACGTTCCGTCACCTCAAGCGTCCGATCATTACCGTTCTGGACAAAGAGCCTCTGCCAAAGCTGATGGCAACCTTCCTGGAGAAGCGCAGCCATATCGCTATCGTCGTTACCGAATATGGTGATGTGCGCGGTATCGTGACTTTGGAAGATATGATCGAAACCCTGCTGGGTCGTGAAATCGTCGATGAGAGCGACGAAATTGTCGATATGCAGCAGGCCGCCCGTACCAAGTGGGCAGCCCGTTTGACCGCTTCCGCCTGATTATCAAGCTAAAGCTTTCAAGTTAATCACAAAGAGGTCTGGCAGAAATGTCAGGCCTCTTTTGCTATTGGAGCCGTCACTCCCTGAGTGAGTGAACAGAGATCAGCAGCTGACAGCTCGATTTCCAACCCTCGCTTGCCGGCACTGACATGAATCGTTTCAAACCCCAATGCACTTTCATCCAGCAGGGTTGGTAACCGTTTTTTCTGGCCGAGCGGACTGATCCCTCCAACCACATAACCCGTTGTGCGTTCGGCAATAACAGGATCGGCCATATCGGCTTTTTTGGCTTTTAAAGCTCTGGCACAGGCTTTCAAATCCAGCTTGCCCGGAACTGGCACTATCGCCACGGCCAGCTTTTTAGGGTCTCCGTTCAAAGAGACCAGCAATGTCTTGAATACTCGACCGGCTTCAACACCTAAAGCTGCAACAGCTTCCTCGCCAAAAGAAGTACAGCTGGAGCTGTGCTCATACTCATGCACTTTATGGGCAACACCAGCCTTTTTGGCCACAAGAACTGCCGGAGTCATGGATTTTCCTTTATCAACATCACTGCACTGCCCTCATTTTATGGTGTGCCCAGCTTAAAGGCATCAGGAAAAGGGTGTACGCACGATCTAAGATCAAGGAAGCAGACAACGACAAACACAATAAAGCAGGCTGTAGGTACTCTGTGAGCAAACATCCAACCCATGTTGCTGTTATTGGTGCAGGCATTTCCGGTCTGATGGCTATACGTCATCTGGTCAAGGCGGGCTTGAAGGTCAGTTGCTTTGAACAAAACAGCTGCATTGGCGGGCTTTGGAATTTCCAGCCGCTTGAACAGCTGGTCGATATCCGTAAACCCCATGTTGAACCAGCAACCGCTCTTTATAAAAATCTCCGCACCAACTTCCCCCTGCCTTTTATGACCATTCCGGACTCTGTCGGCTATCCGGAAAATACACCGCTGTATCCGCTCTGGCAGACGGTTCAGCAGTATCTTGAGGATTACGCCTCTCACTATCAGCTACTTCCCCATATTCGTTTTCAAACCAGAGTGACGGACATCGCCAAAATCACTGGAAAGCAGCCCTGGCAGGTTTCATGGAGTAAAGATGGCAAGGATCAAAAGGAATGCTTCGATAAAGTTGTTATCTGCAACGGTCACAACAGCAAACCTGTTATCCCGAAGATTGCTGGCCTTGAAACATTTAAGGGGCTGGTCACTCACAGTTTGTTTTACCGGGAACCCGAGCCTTTCAAGAACCAAAACGTTGCCATTCTTGGCATAAGTAATTCCGGCGAAGATCTCAGTCTCGATCTCAGCCAGACAGCAAAACATGTTTATCTTTGCGGGCGAACGGCCACGGGCCGAAGTGCAGTTTCTGACCGGGGAGGCCTTCCTTATGGCCCTCGAAACAATATTACCCAGCACCCGGAAATCATCAGTGCCTCTGGCAAGACTCTGGTGCTTAAAGATGGAACCACGCTAAAAGATGTAGACACCTTGCTGTTAACCACCGGCTATAACCACGGGTTTCCCTTCTTTCCGGATTTATCAGCTGTCGGTCTGAAAGCCGGTGATCGCTTTCTCTCTCCTCTCTATATAGATACGTTCCATGCTGATGACTCCAGCCTCGCCTTTATTGGGCTACCGGCTTATACCGCAATCTTCTGGCTGGCCTGGTATCAGTCCATCTGGATTGCCAAAGTTTTCAGTAACCAGCTGACTTTGCCGGACAAGGCGGCCCGGAATTATGCAGTGAGATGGCAGATCGCCCAGTGCCAGGCGCTTGGTCTGGAAGAACGTCACTATCAGGTTTACAAGGAGCGACAGTTTCCCATGCTGCAAAGAGTGGCTCGCATGGCTGGTGAGTCGCTACCCAATGCAAAGGCAGAAAGCTGTCTGCTTCAGTCCTTCCAGCACCGTGTTGATTACCCGGATAATTTCCGGGACATCCCCTTTGCAACAATCCCTCCGCTGAAAGACCTGGGCTTGCGGTAATTACTACCCTGTTTTGTGGAAGCTAAGTTGTTGACACAAAAAAGCAATCTCTCTAATATTCGCCTCGTTCGCTGAGGGCGGCAAAGAAAACCACCTCATTGAACGCTGGAAAGATGCCCAGGTGGCGGAATTGGTAGACGCGCTAGCTTCAGGTGCTAGTGTCCGAAAGGGCGTGGAAGTTCGAGTCTTCTCCTGGGCACCAATCATCTTTCCAGACAATCCTTGCTGACGATTTAAAACATCAGCTTTGCCCAGGTGGCGGAATTGGTAGACGCGCTAGCTTCAGGTGCTAGTGTCCGAAAGGGCGTGGAAGTTCGAGTCTTCTCCTGGGCACCAATTCCCAAAAAAGCCAGTCTCTTTGAGACTGGCTTTTTTCATTTCTGCTTTCTGAAAATTTCATTCCCGCTGCAGGCATCTCAGCCTGGGATATTAGTCCCCACTTTATCTCTCCATCTCTGAGCTCAGGCCAAAGGTCGTTGTTCGGTCGCTTTATTCTGTACTTGTTAAATAATCTGGTCGAGATACAGGATGCTGTAGAAATATCTCTCCATTTTCATGGAGTTGCTTTCAAACGGTATTGACAATTTTCCCACTCATCCATAATATTCGCCTCGTTGCCGGCATAGCTCAGTTGGTAGAGCAACTGACTTGTAATCAGTAGGTCCCGAGTTCGACTCTTGGTGCCGGCACCATACATACAAAGGCCTAGAGGGTTAATGCCCACTAGGCCTTTTTTTATGCCTGCGATTTACTCTAGGTAGCACTCTAGGTTTACCGAGAGCAGGGCCTTGCCTTCCATCCCCCCTCATCGCCATACTTCCCGCAATCAGCGATCTAAACAATAAAATCTATAAATAGATGGGGATGATATATGTCCACTTCATGGGGCGAGTGGTTTCTTGAAAGCATTTCTTCTTTAGAAAAGCGGCTCAACTATATCCTTGAGATGAAGCGTGTAAGAGAGCTTTGGCTCCAAGGAGAACTATATCTACTCTCCTCAGACGAACAGAATCTAGATCTCAACCGCCGAGGCATAATCCCTGGTGGAGAAGTAGACCTGATTGGCCAACACCCACGCATGATCGCTGAGCTAAAAATCTGTGGAAGTGGTTATTACCCAAAAACTCTGTGCGGATTTCATATCAGCAATGAACTGGCCGCAAAGGATGAATTCACTTTTGAAGACATGAGATCACACCACTCCACAGAGGGAAGTGTCTTTAAAGATTTCTGCCGCCTATATGATGCTGACGACTCCTATGAGAAATACATGATCATTGTCATTCCTAAGCTTTGCAGAAGAGACACACTGGGCCAGATCCTTGAACAGACTATTTTCCCTGGGCTCGAGTTCCATCGGCATCATGAATATTTCGACATCAGAGTTTTTCAGCTCCCAAATCGTTCTAAGTTTTAAGCACTTCTAGCCTCTTCAAAAGACGCGACACCTGAGAACTCTGCCAAATACCGTTTCTTACGGTCATAACTCCTGCAGTATTCAAAGCTTCTGCAATCTCACGGGTAGTCTTCCCTTGGTTAACCAATGGTATAACAATTTTCTCCAGCGCCTGAGCCCGTCTATCAGCCTCTATACGTGCTGCTCGGTTACGCTGGCCTGTCTTGTCCCTCAGACCGCCCAATTTCACGCCTCTGGCCTTTGCTTCCCTTAATGCGGCTTTCGTGCGGGCAGAGATAAAGTCACGCTCCTGTTCAGCCAGAGCGGCGTAGATGTGTAACTGGAACTTGTCGGCATGGGGCATACAGGCCACCTTAATTCGTAGCCTGCGGTCATCAAGAAGAGAGGCAATGAACGATACCTTCCGGCTCAATCTGTCCAGCTTGGACACCAGCAGCGTGGCTCCCGTTGCTCTGGCCTGATCCATGGCCTTGGATAGTTCTGGCCGCCCGGCTACCGTTCCGCTCTCCACTTCCAGGTACGAAGCCAGCACTTCATGATTACCCGTAGCATAACCATCCAGATACAACGCGATATCCCGATCCTGGGCTTCAAGGCCGAGACCGGACTCTCCTTGCCGCTTCGTGGAAACACGCCGGTAAACGATGTACTGATCCATGCTGCTGCCCTGTAATCTCTGGTGTTCTTGTTTGTAGAGCAGCAGGTATAGGCTGTTTGCAACAAATAACAACGTCCGTTGTGGGTGTTGCAGAACTCAACCTCAATAGCCAATAAACCCGGTGTGGTAGAATATGCGCATCATCAGGGAGGATGGTTATGCAGCCAAAACATCAGCGGTTCGTAGACGAATACATTATCGACCAGAACGCTACACGTGCGGCTATCGCTGCCGGTTACAGTGAACGGACAGCCACCAGTCAAGGGTCACGCCTGTTAACAAAAGTTAAGGTTCAGCAGGCTATCGAAGAACGGCAGAACCAGATTAGCCAGTCTCTGCAGATAACAGCCAGTGATAAACGGGAGCGCCTGTGGGCCATTGCCACGTTTAATACCGAGACCATTGAAGATCCCCATGGGGAAATGCGAATGCGTGATCCCAGAGCGGCTACCAGCGCCATTGCCGAGCTAAATAAAATGGATGGCGCTTACGTTCAGGCAGGTAGCGAGCAAACACAGGTGACGTTTATCCAGAACTTCGGTGACGATTGGCACGAAACACCGTTGCTGGTCAGTGAGCAGGATATGTAAATGTTGGGGGGGGGTAGTACCGGGGTAGCTGGACATGGGACTCCCCCCACCGTTTTGTACCAGTGGGGGTAGAACGCATACACCGTTTATAGTTATCTCTAACTTCTATCGCGACCGGTCAAATCTTTCTGGATAAGCTGCCGCAGAGCTGTCAGATCGGGGTATACCCCTTTGCGAATATCAAGAAGATCATCTTCAGTCAGATAGTCACATAGCAAGACTGTTATTGAGATCGATAGCCCTTCACATAAGAACCGAAATGCCTCACCTACTGTTGATGTCCCCTGTTGCCCAGCCAATGCCTTGAGCAAGAAGGGTTTATCCTTTTTGAGATGTGCCATGACCTGATCTGTTAATAAAGACTTCGGACCGTGGAATACCAATTTCTGACTGCCTACCAGATTGACACTGACTCCGTGTATTTCCAGCCATGTGAGAAGTTGGAGCGGGCTCATATGACCCGCTCCGTAAGCATGTCACCGGAATTATCAGGCTTTTTAGGCTCACTAACTTCACTATGTGCACTCTGAGCTTGATAACCCGGTGTAGGTAGTGCACTTACCGCACGTTTATAGCCAGGTAAAAGCTCCACCGTTACCAATTTCCCATGGCTGTTTCTAGGGTCATCTGCCTTGGGGCATATCAGGTTGATTCCGACCTCATGGAATCCGGCAGCATGACGCTTGAGTGCGTTTGCCAAGCCCTTACCGCTGGTAACCCACCCCACGCTACTACGTGGTCTATAAGGCTCCAGTCGAGATAATAATCCGGCATAATTTCCTCGGTACACCAGATCTGACTGACTGTTTTCACACAGTTTTATCAGGGCCATACAGACTGGGCTAGTTTCCAGGCTGGTCAGTATCAGCTCCTTCTTATTGGCGCGAAGCAGGTCATTAAAAGAGTGCTGACTCCCCATAACCCGCCCCACAGCTTCCCCCATGTAGCCGAAGTCAACAAGCCGGGGAGGGTTCTCAAGTTTTATCTCCGGTAACACTTTCAAGGCGTCAGCTATAAGCTGAAACAGTGCACCCAGTATTCGGGGGTGGGCTTCTGCATACTCCTCCTCCAAACACTTCTTCGATTTTCTTTGATTGTCAGGCAGAGCCTCCAGCTCGATACTTACGCAGCGATCAATCAGGTCCATCCTTGTCGCCATGGCCGTAATACCGTTGATAATTTGCGGTCGTAACGCCTGCAGGACGGTTTCATCGGCGTCGGAATGTGATGTACGCTTCACATATGCAGACCCCGTGGAGACTTGACACAACAGATCCTGTTCCCGTCCTGAGAGATCGGACCGGTTTTCTATGGTAACGACCCACGTATACTGGCAACTGACGAAGAAGGCCTGTTCGCTATCTGGCAGGTTTCGCAATGGTGCTGTGCTTGGATCTGTCAGAGAGCGTACCATTTCGGTTAAATGACTCTTTCCTGAACCATGGTCGCCGAGCAGTTCAAGTACAGGCTTCTGAGTATCTTGACGCAGAGCATCTACAATCCACCCAAGAACCAGCAACTGGCAGTTTTTGGGGATGTTCACAAATCGCCACAGTTCATTTATATCGCCGCCTCTCACCGGAGTGGGAAACGCTTTCATCGTTTTAGCGCGAATAAAGGGCACCGGGCTCTGATCCAGAATGCGCCAACCTTCAGCGGTAATCTCTACAACCTGCCATTTGTCATTACACAAATCGATATACCACTTACCATCCACGAAGGCTGTGCGAATGTAGACCTGGCGTGTATCCCCTTCAAACAGCGCCAGCCCCGCCAGTGTCTGACACACTTCTTTCAGGGATTCCTGCTTCGCCATTTTTTTGTAATTGCTGAAATACCAATACCTCAACGTATATTGGAACTCTTTACTGGATATCGGCCAGTGTTCCTGAACGGTTGGGCTGCTGTAATATGAAACGAATGCCCGTCCGTCCTCGGTTTTGTAAAAATCACACTTCGCTTTTGCCAGTTCAAAAATTTTTTCTACGGCATTTTTAGATTGTTCAACGTGTTTATCCGGCGGCGTTGAAAACGCCGCCTTTATCTCTTCCGAACCGGTCATAAGAGACTGCCCAGCATCAGATCATTAAAGTCCGTTCCTGGCACGCCTTCCGGGAACTTGGGCAGAACAACATCTGCGTGAACCTTTTCAGCCGCTTCATTCGCCTTCAACAGCCCAGTATTAATTTTCTTAAACCGGTCATTATCCGCTGCTATGACGATTCGGATATGGGGATACTTGCTGCGTATCGCCTCAGCCACGGGTAATATATTTCCGGCATTAAAGGCGACCGCAACTGGGGTTCCGGTTATTTCATGGAGTGTTGCTCCAGTGGCATACCCCTCCGCGATAATCACTTCATGCTCAATATCGCCAATCAGATGCATACAACCGTTTATTCGCCCACCTTTGGCAAAACGCTTCTCACCGTCCCCATCGATATACTGGATACTCCATAACACGCCATCTATATCACGGAGCGGAATCAGCAGGCGATCAGCAGCCTGGCGTATTCCATATGGTCTAACACGCTTGGTAGCCAGATAAGGATGGCTGGCCGCTGCACGCCTCGCATTCTTCCAGCGGTTGGCTGCCAAGGTTCGCGATTCTCGCTGCACAAGATCCTTCTCATACCGAGCAAATGAGCAATCTCTTTTGTGCATATATTTCTGCTGTTGCCGCTGGTTCCATGTTTCATGTACAGGTCGATTAAGGTGCACAGTTTCACGGTCGCCGGTTTTAAACGAACCAAAAACCGCAATATCAATACCAACAATGCAAATAACCCAAGCACTGGGTCGATTAGGTTTATCGCCTTCGACGCAATAATTGTATATCGTCCCCGGAACTAGACTGGTGACATCCAATTCCAGCGGCATCAGGCCACACTTGGCCATTTTACTAATAAGTAAATCTAATCCATTCATCATTCAGGCTTCCTGCCATTATTGGAAATGGCCAGCGGAACTTACTGCACCGCTGGCGGTTATGAATAAAGCTCTCTTACTAAGCGTCGTAACCTGCACGGCGGAACTCAGAAGCGATAACGTCTCGTCTGATATCGTTGACGATCTGCGAGAAGCTACGCTTACTGTCTTCCAGATCGGCTATGGCGTTTTCTATCGCCTCATCTGGAATTTGCAGCTCTTTGAGACTGGCGGTATTCCACCTTCTTACTGCGATTTTGATGAGGGAGACAAAAGCCTCCCGGTCATTTTTTACTGTATTCATGATTGCTTCCTCGCATCCATGCGTTCTTTTGCCCAATCGATCAGTTCAGATAGAACCCAACGGGCACCTTTATTACTTTGCAGAATGATAGGCTCAGGAAACTGCTGCCCCGCCATCAACCGATATATAGTGGTCCGACTTATATCAAAGGTATCTTCAATAAATTGCCGTCGAACAAAGCGAACCTGCGCTGTTTCCAATTTCTGGAAGGCGGCAAGCACTGCCTCCATAACGCTCTCATCTTCGAGAGCTGGCTTACTATCCGTGTCAGCCATATTACTGTTCTCTTTTGGTTTCTAGGGACTGCTTTTTGTGCCCGGGTACATACCTGACAATACAAGAGAAATAGCCCTCTGCAAGGCGACGCAAGTACCCCGACACTTTTCAAAAACCCTTCAATACAAGCGTTTTTCAGGAAAATACAGGAAAAACAAAACGACCAAGTAAGTCTAAATGGAGGGAAATCAAATGGAGAAATTTACAGAAAGAGTGGCCTGAAAAGCTCAGGCCGGTAGAAGTGGATATTTACTTGCTGATGACATCTGCCAAGAAATCATCAATTAGACGCTTCTCCTTCTTGGCGCCATTATTAGTGGCTTTTCGTAAATTATCCGTTGAGCCACCCTCGATAAGGAAAACCCTCTCTAACGTCTTCCAATACCCGTGCTTCGCATCCGGGCACAGGACTCTTGCCAAATAGTTGAGCGCCCCCTTACTGCTTGCCCAGGTGATTACGCCATAACCCGTCAAAGCGTGATAAAACCAACCGTACGTGTGATCCTTAGTTATAAGCCCATTTTCCGATAGGAACTTGAACAGCCGTTTATAATTTACTCGGCTCGACTGCCAGTAAAAGGAGAGGGCTCGGGGCAAATCGTCTTCAGAATGTCCATCATAGTGATACGTTTGCTCTCCACACGCTTTCTTGCGCCCGATAATCGCGGATTTTTGGATGTCAGGTAGTCCATTGAAGTGCTTTACTTCTTCGATAACCACGCCTAGGACAAATAATTTTTCTCTTGCCCCTTGTCTCAGATCATCTGCAGCTTGGGATGCTTGGGCATCATCAGCGAGATCTGCATAATACTCTTTCAGTGCCAGTAATGTTTCGAGTGGTTGTGGTACTTGGATATCGTAATACCGCTTTTGTGCCTGACTCATTTCTTCCATAGCCATGGCTTCATCGTAAAAACGATCATAGAAATCAGCCGTTCTTCCTGTTGCCGGCTTAGACAGCATAAATTTCAGGGCTCGCATTTCCGGTGACAAACGATGCTCCACATCATGAGCTTCCCATAGCTCTCGACAGGCGTTCGCCAATTCTGCTTCTTGCTTTTCACGAATCTTGTTACGAATGGATTCCAGCTCTTCCGGCGAAATAGCATCATCATTCAATATAAGGTTTTCTTCTACGTTGTCTTTGTCTGCGATGTGGTCAGCCATGCTGATTACCATTTTTATTCTTATAATCTTCAAGCTGTCACTACTTCTAGGGGCAGTCAACCTGCACTTATCTGGCAGGCCAGGAGAATTTAGAGCTGGCAGCTAATCGCTCTCTTCCGCTGCCGCTAATTCTTCTCCAATCTCCCGCGAAATGTCCCGCATCTCGGCCTCCAGAGCCTCACTGAGTGCGCCGGTGCTGAAGTAGGCTGGTACGAACTGGCATAGGTTCTGGTATTCGTTGTGCTGGTGTATCACGCGCAGGTATTCATTTAGGCGTTGGGGGGATGTTGTTGGCCGCTGGAGGTCTTTCTTTACCCGCTCTTCGTACCGGCCCATTTCCTCATCGTCGTCGTAATCGTAGGTCGCAACGTACAGCTCACGGGCCAGCCGTTTCTGGGACCATCGGAGTCGCTTGAGGTCATCCTTGATTGTTTTCTGCAGGTTTTGTGTTTCTGTCCCCATTTGTCCCCAAGCACCTGTTTATTGTTGGACTCAGCCCCGGCGGGGGCCACTCACCGGACGGAAGTCCAAAGATAATTTTTATAAGGAAAAAACAATGAACAAGCCCATGACTAAAGCCGCTGCTGCCCGCATCCAGTCGGCTGCTGCAAAGCAGAATGGCGGACAGGTTGAGAAAGGCTCTTTCGCTGCACGGGCCATGGCTGCTGCCGCCCAGAACCAGACGGGTAACAGCAACCCTAACTGGCCCAGCAAGAACCCTGGTAAGCCTTCTGGCGGTAACCGTGGCAACAACCCTCCACGCAATACCCCAAGCAAGCCTTCCAAGTAAGCGCTGATACAGGCTGGCGGCAGGGATGCTGCCAGTCTTTTAATTCATACACGCCTTGGCATTTTTTCCAAAGGCTCTGGCCAACCCCTTTTCATCCACCAGCGAACGCGTATATGAAATTTCGTTCATGGTGTCCTCTAACGCACAGGCACAGATCTCATTCTTTTTGGAATAATGCGTATAGCGGACAGGCCTTACATCTCCATCAAGACAGGCCTTCATCAGGGCATATTCTGTTTTTATAGGATAACGATTGTCTGTGATCGCGTAGTCAATAAAGATACTCCCACCATAGGCTAAAGCGGCTGTTATCAGCGCGACCTTGGCTGGTTTCTTGATATCGAACTTTTCAAACTTTTGCTGGCACTTCTGGCAGTGGAGCTGGATCTCGGCGCCCAACTCAACCTCATTACCGCATTTACACTGTTCAGCCATTCCTTGCTCTTATTTTTTTGATGTTATTTTTTTGCAGAGTTTACAGACTTCTTTCGGGTAAAACATTGCTGAACATGTGCACCATGTACACTCTATGCACGCATTTTCCCATAGGAGTGCACATAGTGTATGTGGTGCACGTTATTTGGAGCATTTCACCCCTGACCACCTATTTTTCAGATTCAGGCGCGGAGAGAGCTGGGTTTCGTTATAGTCACGAGCTTTTTGCTCTAATGTGCTGCGATTCATAAGCTGCACATCGGTTGGGGTCTGACGCTGATCATGGTCATTGGGCTCTTCAAAGCCACGGTCGTAGATTATCCCGCCCTTACCGGTAAACAGGCCTCGGGCATGAACGTAGCCACTACCATCATCAGATACATGGTAGAAATTCAGCTCGATATTGTCGGGTATGTTTTCCAGAAGCGTCTGCAGCGCTGGGACTATCACAGAATCCCAATCTGGCTTGCCATCTTCTTCTGCATAAACATGGAATCTGACCCGCGTTTTACGGCAAAGGGCCATCATAGCTAATAGCGTTTTCCGGTAACCAGTTTTGGTAATACAGAAGTAAGGATCAAACAGCGTGACCTTCTCAGCATTAGCCAGTAACGCCTCCGCTGCATGTGCCAGAGCCTCTGCAGTTCGTTCAATCTGTGGGGTGATAGAGAAATCCGTTTCACGCAAGTTATGGATAGAATGAATAACCGTAGGCGGCTCTGGTTGCGTATTATCAACAATTCTGTGGAATGGCTTTTCTTCATGGCTATGGGCTGCCGACTGAAACCACTCGGAGTCATCAAAGTTACGTGAAAAACTAGCCAGCGCGTTATTTTTTAGAATTTTCAGGTCTTCACTGATGTAATCGGCCTGGTTAGAACTGGCCTGTCGGCTAATACGCTCAGCCACTTCACCAAACCACTTCTTCGGGAACGTGGAGATCAGCGCGCCTTTATCAAAGCCAAAGCGGGCCTCAAGCAGACGAAGGTCAGATATATCCTGAATCTGATCAGGATTGATGGCAAACTCCCGATGCAGCATTAGAAAAGCTCCTTGCGGCGTTCTTCAAAGAAGCCGTTTGGCCAGGGAGCATCAAACTCGCCCTCATCTGTGATATTGATTGGTGTTAGGCGGGTACCATCCTTCGTTTTTTCGCAGAAAATAACCTGCACATCATCAGAGGCGCAGGAGAAGTCATCATTCATCAATGTCCCATCAACTGTTTCCCTCCGTCGACGCAGTAAGCGAAGAAGAATATGCTCGCTATGCGTTTCCATCAGGAACATTTTCCCTGGAACATCATCATGAAACCACAGCATGATATCGGCTAGGGCTAACTGCCATTTTGGGTGTATATGCAGTTCTGGTTGTTCACAAGAAACTATCTTTATGTTGTTGTGACACATCCCCACAACAACAGGGACGACTTGAGAAATACCAACACCAACCTCTGTCAGCATTTGAACTTGTTTAATGTCATCGTCATATATGTAAGCACCCGGTATGCGGTGGGCTGCTTCATCTGATGTATAATGCGTTCTAAAGTTATAAGGTGTATCGAAAAGATTAGGGTTTGCAAAACACTCTAGTACCCGAGCGTATAAATCATCACATGGCTCTGCATCTATAGCGGAGGTGTCATTCGCTAAAGCATCCCAGCCTCCGCTACCATCATACCAACGATCAGGGCGACGCCCTTTAACAGTACAAAACGTATTATCTGGGACTGTTCGTAACGGCCCGATATGAACAAGCTGTTTCAGATAAGCGACCACATCTTCTAACGGTGCCAATACAGCTTGAGAAAACGCAACCTCAACGATTGCACGACCTGCCTCTGGACCGACGTCGTAAACCTCTTCCCACGGTAGTGGCACCCAGAAAAAGCTAACTTTCTTAATATACTCTGTCAGCACCCTATTCAGATCTAATGGAAAACCGCCACTCTTTACTGCTTTATCGATAGGTTCGAGATCTATCAGATCGTGATTAATCAGCCACTGGTCAAAAAACTCAAGGTGGGTGACCATGGCGGACTTGGAGCCACCTTTTTGCTCAATTCGACAGACCTTTCTACCGTCTGCATAACTTTCATACGCTTTAATGTAAGGGGTGCCTAAATGTGTACTCCAAGCAATTTCAAACCGGCACTCCCAGTTATGCATATAAAACTCTGGCTGCCCACCGAAATGCTCATGCATTAAAATTTCGTCTGGCTCCTCCATGTAATGCTCGAGCAAATCACATTGATCTTCCAAATCGACAGACATCCCTATTGTCAGAACGCGGTCAAGATCACGACAATGAAGTAAGTCGGTAAACCGACCGAGAGATAGCTTATGCCCTGTCAGTTGACTGTACTCAGGATCAAGGTTGTTATTCGCAAGAATCTCATAGAGATAGAGCAGGCCATGAAGAATAGTGCTCTTGCCGGTACTGTTCGCGCCAAACAGCAGGGTGATAGGAGCCAGTGGAATCGTGGCTGTATCTTTAATGCCCTTAAAACCGCCTAAGGTCAGCGACTTTATTCTCATGGGGTAACCTGAATTTTGTTATTCGTTATCTATTACTGACTATCATATGGCGGTAGGACACATTCGACAATCACAGCCTTACAGGGGTAGTGTCAGGAGATATAAAATGCCGCTTGGGTTAAGCGGCATTTGGGTAGGGTAGGGAATTACAGCTCGCCTGCGAAGGCTTTTTGGCTAAGGGCTATAAATGCTTCGGAAACACACTTTCGCGAAGCATCAACTTTATAGGACATAGATCGAACCTTTTTGACAACCAAAGCAAACTGTTCTTGTACATCTGCAGGAGGAATAGCGATTTCGTATTTATTCAACTCCGATTTTGTGATGTGTTTCATATCTATTCCGGAAAAGTTTTGCTTCGCTCTCTCAACTATAGAACCAAGTGCAAATTCCAGATAAGTACGATCCAATTTGATCCGAGGCTTAACATTAAAAATGTGCTGATTCAGCAGACCCGGCTCATCATTCCAAGTAAACACCCCAAAAGAAACTAGTTGACCAGCCCAAGATAACAAAATATCACCCTTAGCAACGTAGTGCTTTTCATCATAATGGCCTGCATAATAATTATACTCAGCCGATGAGTTCTTTAGATTTTGTATACGAATTATTGGCAAGCCTTCCTTAACCCACTCCGTGGATTTAAATGCCCTACCATTTATCAAGTCAAGCGACTCTCCGACTGTTTTGCACTCCCAACCTTGGTCAGTACCAAACATATCCAGGAACACACTCCGTAAAAACTCATCGGCAAGGTTGATGGCCTGCTGGCGTTTCTGGCGCAGTTGGTCGGCCTTATCCAGAATGGCGGCTATGCGTTTTTGTTCAGAGAGTGGAGGGAGTGGGATTTCAATCCGCTCCACTTCTGTTGGCCTTGCCCGAACCAAAGAGCCTCCAACCCCCGCAACCGTATTCATAAATTGCTTATGAAAAATATCCGAGGTCAGAAAATATTTCAGGTATTGCGGGAAAACTTTTTCACTCCGAAAAATAATCCATTCACCTGACCCCATCAATCGATGTTCTCCAGCATTACCAACAACCCAGCATCGGCGAATGTGTGGAACAATTTTCGAGAGCAGCACGTCATTTGGCTGTATACAGCTCTTTGATGACCCGATCTCACTTCCTTTCAGTATTTCTGGTTTCCCAGCATCATGAGCAGGAATGCTATAAAGCTCAAAAGTCTCTTCAACATGTTTTTTGGGGTTGATGGAACCACCCCGCTTTAGCATTAGATCTCCTGCCAGAACAGTAGGCCAACTCACAACATCGCCTCCAGCTCTTCCAGTTCATTCTGGATATCCACCTCCAGCGCCTTCAAACGAGCCAGAATCTCCTTCGGCGGCTCGTACTGCTCTTCCTGGTACACAACCTCTTTATAACGGTTGATAGAAAGATCGTATTTATTACTGGCAATATCGGCCTTGGGAACGATAAATGCCTGCTTGGTGCGATCGGTCCAATCCTGCACTGCGGCGATAGCCTCAACCTGTTGTGCGTCCAACTGGCCTTTGATCTTGTAACCGATAAAGTCATCCACCGGCAGGTTTTTGCTGCGGCGGTACTGCTTCCAGCTTGCCACCATATGGGGGATATCGTTTTTGGCAATCGGGTTGCGCTTATCGTCCAGGCTGTAACCATCGTTCTGTAGATCGTAGAACCAGACGTTATCGGTCTCGCCGCCCTTGGCAAAGATCAGAATCGCGGTGGCAACACCGGCATAGGGTTTGAACACGCCGGATGGCAGATTGATCACTGCTTCCAACTGGTTATCTTCAACCAACTTCTGACGCAGGCTCTGGTGAGCTTTGCTGGAGCCGAACAGTACGCCCTGCGGAACAACCGTGGCACTGCGGCCACCGATTTTGAGCATTTGCAGAATACGGGCCACAAACAGCAGCTCGGTCTTTTTGGTGCTGACGGTTTTCAGCAGGCTCGGATCAATATCTTCCGCATCCAGCGTACCGGTAAATGGCGGGTTGGCCAGAATCAGATGGAAGCCGTTGTGGGAGGCATCCGGGTACTTGTCGCTAAAGCTCTGGCTCATGGTGTCCTGATAATGGATATCCGGCTCTTCAATGCCGTGCATAATCAGGTTCATGGCCGCAATGCGAAGCATGGTGGAATCAAAATCGTAACCATGGAACATATCGGTATCCACATGCTTACGGTATTCAGCCAGCAGGTTACCGGAGAAGGCGTGCTGCTGTTCCAGCGCGCCCTTTTCATTGACCACCATTTCGGTATGGATGCTGTCGAGGGAGCTGTAACGCTCCAGCAGGTATTCGTAACTGACAGACAGGAAGCCACCGGTACCACAGGATGGATCACAAATACGTTCCCCCCGGGCCGGGTTCGGTTCCATCATCTCGACCATGGCGCGGATAATATGGCGCGGGGTACGGAACTGGCCGTTGATGCCGGCGGTGGTCAGCTTGCTGAGCAGATATTCGTACAGATCCCCCTTGGTATCGCCACGGTCTAGGGGCAGAGCTTTAATCATCTCGACAGCTTTTACCAACAGACTGGGCTTGACGATTTCCAATCGGGCATCGGTCATAAAGTCGCCCAGCAGTTCGTTACGCTCGGCCACTTTGCGGAAGTGACGGAACACCTCGTCACGCACCACTTCCATCATTTCATCCGCGCCAAGCTGGCTGAAGTTACGGAAACGGTAGTCCTGCTCATGGGTTTGGAAACGCGGGGTAAAGTCGATGCCGGCCAGCATTTTGCGCTGCTCGTCTTTGGCTTCGTGCATATCCAGCATGCGGGTGAACAGCAGGTAAGTGATCTGTTCGATAACCGTCAGCGGATTGGTGATACCGCCCACCCAGAACTCTTCCCAGAGTTTGTCGATTTTGCCTTTCAGCTCGCCTGTGATCATGAATAGTTTCTCTGAATAAAATAGAAATTAACGGCCCAGTGCCAGGAACAGGTTCACCAGCGGGTCATTGATGTAGTAATTGGTGCGGCCCATCTTCTGCTTGCGTAAAAAACCTTTGTCGCAGAGTTGGTCCAGGTACTTGGTTGCGGTTAAACGGCTGACACCCAGATCCCGTTCCAGATACTCAATTTTGGTGTACGGGTGGCAGAACATATTGTTAAGCAGATCCTGACTGTAGATTTTTGGCAGCTCTTCACGAATGCGGTGCTTGGCTGCCTGCATCTGGTTATGGATCGCTTCGATCAGGGTGATCGTGCCTTTCGCTGTCTCTTCTATGGCACTTAACATATACAGCAGCCAGCCTTCCCAATCGTTCTGGTCTCTCACAGCCTGCAGCCGCTCGTAATACTGCGCCTTGTTACGAATGATAAACCGGCTCAGATAAAGCACTGGCAGGTCCAGCAGTTTCTGGGCAACCAGATAAAGGATGTTGATAATGCGCCCGGTACGGCCATTACCATCATAGAATGGGTGGATGCTCTCAAACTGGAAATGGATAACGGCCATTTTTACCAGCGGGTCATTGTCCGAGAGATCCGGGTCATTGATGTAGGCCACAAGGTTTGTCATCAGCGAGGCGACATCATCCGGATTTTGGGGTGGGGTATAAACCACTTCTCCGGTGAACTGGTTTTTCAGTTCTGTGCCTGGCAGTTTACGAAGGCCTGCCCGGTTCTTCTCCAGCGTTTGCTGAATATCCAGAATATCCTGCAGCCGCAGCAGACCGGTATCCCGCACCTTTTGGAAGCCACAGCCCAGAGCCTGAACATAGCTTTTTACTTCTTTGGCTGCCGGGTTATAAGCACTGGCAGCGGCATCATCCCGGAACAGGTCATCATGGGTGGTGACAATATTCTCAACCTCGGAACTGTCCTTTGCTTCCTGCAGGGCAAGAGTGCTTAGAAGAATCGCCTCGTTGGGGATAGACCGTACTACCCCCTTGAGTTCAGCCAGATGACGGTGGGCTGAAGCCAGCTTCTTGAGAACTGGCCGCGTTTCAAGCTGCTCCTCATGGGATAGAGGGAGATTTTCAGGAATAAAGCTCACCCAGAAGCCCCACATATATAAAAAATGAATTATCTATACACTTTAGTTGAATGTATATAAGAAAAGCCTGTTTTCTATATACATCCGCCCAAAATGCATAAAAACAAAGCCCTTTTATACATATGCCCCGATCTCCTGCCGAGGCGGACAACTTACAGAGCTGCCTCGCCCAACGGTACGTTCAGAGAATCCACAATCTCTTTAATCGCCAGCATCTGCTCCATTTCCGGGAACAGGCCAGACAGGCCTTCGCTATGGATATGGGTAAATGGCTGGGTGAACAGGGCTTTCATCTCAATTGTGCCGAAATCCCGAATATGGTTTTTCAGCATATCCAGAAAACGAATCTGCTGGCTGCTCAGGTTATGGGCAGCGGCAAACTGGGCGAACTTCTCGGCTACGGCACTACGGTCCATCCCTACCAGCGTGCGAAGAATCTGGTCCAGGCTGGCGGTGGCTTCCGGGTAGAAATCCTTGAGTACCCGAATATCCACATTGGGGTTCTGGATCAGTACCAGTTTGGCAAGATCGTCCAGCTCGTTATCGCTGACCGGCTGGCCGTTACGAATTTTCAGCAGTACCGAGTTAGAGGTAAACAGCGGCTCTAGTGCCCCCTGCACCTGCTGACGGTAGATTTTAAAATCCACCGATTTGATATTGGCCTCAACGGCTTTGGTCTCAAATTTTGCAGCGTCTTCCTTTACATCAATAAAGGCCGGGGCGGTGGGTGGCGGCGTAACCGGCTCTTCCATCAGGTACATCAGCCCACGCAGGCGAGTGCGTACATGTTCCAGATCGGCAAAGGTGGCACTGTTCCACCAGTCCTGATCACGGACCTGTTTGATAATTTCGCCCTGCTGTTGAACCTGACCAAGGTGAACCGGCAGACGTTCAACCTTCTCGACCACATTGACCCAAAGCTGGTGCTTTTTATCCGGGTTGCCGAACAGGGCTGTCTGGGCCGCGATCATATCCATATCAAAGCGCATGGCTTTTCCCTGCCCGCGCACATCCACCCACTGCATCAGCGGGCCAATCTCATCCACAAGCTGCTGCTGGATTTGGGGCGCGAACTGCTCCAGCACTCTTTGATCGGACAGGCGTTCACGCACCTGCCACTTTTCTTTTACGGCGATGGAGTCTTTATCCAGCGCTTGTATCTGCTGGGCGATCTCGCCGGTGACGGTTTTCAGCTCATCCAGCTTGAACTCTTTCTGGGCGGCTTTGCCCAGCTCCACCCAGGCCTCCAGTCGTTTCTGGGCCAGCGGCTTGCTGACCG
The DNA here is from genome assembly GCF_900174585.1 of Parendozoicomonas haliclonae. Lineage (GTDB taxonomy): Bacteria > Pseudomonadota > Gammaproteobacteria > Pseudomonadales > Endozoicomonadaceae > Sansalvadorimonas > Sansalvadorimonas haliclonae. The sequence goes on from NZ_FWPT01000004.1 coordinate 167,293, forward strand.
AGACTTTGCCTTCTTCCTGGTTCATGGAGTGAAACTCGAAGTTGCCCCAGTGATCGAAGATAACAAAGCGTTGTTTATCTTCTCCCGGACCAAAAAGGTTCGGGCACAGGCGGGTACCACGACCGATCATCTGCCAGAACTTCACCGGAGAACGCACCGGCTTGGCAAAGACCAGATTCACAATGGAAGGAACGTCGATACCGGTATCCAGCATATCCACCGAGATAGCGATAGTGATCTCATCCTTGGCGGGTGTGGCAGAGATGTTCTTGGCATCGCCTTTAAAATCACCGATCAGAGACTGAGCCCGTGGATCGTGGGAGCCAATCACCATACAGAACTGACCGCCATACTGGGGGTACATTTCCCGGAACACTTCTTCCAGCAGTTTGGCGTGCTTCAGATTGCGAGCGAAGACAATGCTCTTGCCGGGGAGCTGTTCATCTTTATCCCGGATACCGTTCTCCATCAGGTTACGCATAATGGCGCGGTTGGTATCCCGGTTGTAGATGGCCTTGTCGATGACGCCGGCCTCAAAGTCCATGGTGTTCGGGTCGTAACCCTGCTCTTCCAGCTCGGCAATCTGCTCGGCGGTAAGGTTATCTTTCTTGATGCCTTCCCGCAGAAACTGGGTGGTGTGGGAGATCACCTCAAACGGCGTCAGGTGATTATCGGCAATAGCCGCTTCCAGCGAGTATTCCGCTGTTGGAACCTTCTCGCTATGACCAAACAGGGAGAAGGTGCTGCGGCAAACCATCTCGACCGGTGTGGCAGTCAGACCAACCTGCAGGGCATCAAAGTATTTGAACAGATCACCGTAGACGTTATAGATGGAGCGATGGGATTCGTCGGCAATAATCAGATCGAAGTAGCCGACATCAAACTTGTCCATCACACCTATCATGCCCGGATAGGTGGCAATAATGATGCGAGCCTTCTGCAGCTCTTCCTTCTTACTGACGCCGAGCTGGCAGATAGGTTCTGACAGAAATTCATTAAACGCCTGGCTGGCCTGATTGCGCAGTTCCTTACGGTCACAGAGGAACAGTACCCGCTTGGCCCAGCGCGCCTGCAGCAGTCGTTTCGTCAGGGAGATAGCAACACGGGTTTTCCCGGTTCCCGTTGCCTGTACGACCAGCGCCTTACGGTGCTTGTCCATAAAGCGCTCGCTGACACGGGTGATACTCTCCAACTGATAAAGACGGTTGGTAATGCCGGTATCAATCGGCACTTCATTGTTCAGTGGTTTGCGGGTACCACGCTGCTGGATCAGGTAGTGCAGGCTATCCGGGCTGTAGAATCCAAACAGCATGCGTGGTGGGTAATTGCTGGCCGGATGGTCGTCCCAGATATGGATCTCGTGGCCATTGGTGTAAAAGATAACCGGACGCTGGCCGTGTTTTTTCTCCAGCCAGTTGGCGTAAAGCTGCGCCTGTTTGCGGCCATTATTGGCATCAACATTGGTGCGCTTGGCTTCGATAACAGCCATGGGTTTGCCGTTATCATCCCACAGGACATAGTCCGCATAACCGACACCACTCTGGGTTGGCTGCTCAAAGACTTCTTCTTCCTGAGTCACCTGTATAGTGGGTTGCAGATTGTCTCCAACATCCCAGCCTGCGACTCTTAGTTGAGAATCGATCAGGCGGCGGCGAGTTTCGGCTTCATCCAGGCCCAGCAGATTGGCAACGTGTTCATTACGCTGCAGCGTTTGCTGCATACGTTTATTCAGATCTTCTGCTTTCTCTTTCTGCTGCTGCAGTTCCCGCAGAATGCTGATTTCCCGCTTCTCGGCTTCTTCCAGCTCGGCACGGGCTTTATCAAGCTGTTCCTGTTTTTTCTGCAGTTCGGCTTGGCTGAGAGCTGCCTTCTCGACCTGTGGTGGCTTAGGCTCCTGATATTTGCCAAGGGATTCCGGCGTGCCGTTGCCGTAGCTGAGGTAAACCCAGCCACCGACATAAAAGGCCTCTTTCATCAGCCACAGGGCATCATTAGGTTTGATTTTTTCGCCGTGGGCTGCGCGGTTGCCATGAATGCGCAGCGCGTCCATTTTCAGGACAACACTCTTGGGGAATGCTGATTGGAAAACATCCGCGTGGAGCAGATCATAGATGCTGGAGCGATAGCCTTCGGGCAGACGTTCCTGACGGTAGAGCCAGCGTACTGTCAGTTCAAGAAAGTTCCGCAGCTTAACCAGACAGCTTTCAGGATCAGTATGGAGATATTCTTCTGCCTTAGCCCCCAGGTTAGCCAGTTCCGGCCATCTGGTTCGTAACATCTCGAAATTGACTGACTTCTGGGACTCCATCGTGCATCAACATCCTGTTTATGGCCGGTAATAACGAACCATTATTCTACTTATGTCGTGTGGCTGGCAAGGTGTCCGCGAGAGAGTAAGCATGATTGAGATATTGGTAGGACCAGTCTACGTTTAAGTCCTGCATGATTCGCATCTTGTTTTTAATAACCCTGCTGAGCACTTTCTCATAGAGCCGGATAGCGAATCTCTTGGTTGGCAGATGATGGTGCCTGTCATAGTGTTTAACCACCACACCTGTATGGCCATGGGACTGAAGCAGGTTGCTGTCTTCCGGCCTAACGCCGGCATCTGTAAGGAGGTAATTGGCAGTACGACGAATATCGCGGGCGGTAAACTTTTCCGGTTCGGTGATGCCTGCCTGCCGGGCTTCTTCACAGCGGTGTTCATGCCAGCGGTCGAAGACGTTTTTCAGGCTATCGAGACGTACGGGACGCCCCTTCTCGGTATAGAAGGGTCCATCAAGATCACCATTGTGAGCCTGAACATAGCGAATGATCCGAATCGCTCTGGCCGTTAGTGGAATCACATGCTTTCGTATACCGCCTGTGCCCTTTTTCTCGACCAGTGTGAGGGTACGACGCATAAAGTCATAATCACTCCAGCGCGCATGAATAAGCCGTTTGGGGCGTTGGCCGCCGGTTGCAATCATAAGACGGGCCAGTGATGCCAGTATTGGCCCAACTTTGTTTATACCTTCTATATAGAGATAAAAATCGCGTAGTTCGTCGTAGGCCAGAATACGATCGTCGGCACCTTCTGCTGTTGAATCCTTTTTGACAAGAGAGACCGGATTACCTGCCAAGTGAAAGCGTTTCTCGCCCCGTCTAGCTGGATCATAGTCTGCTGCAGCTCCAACCTGGAAAGCTGCATGCAGAGACGCCCGACAACGGTTACTTTGGACTCGTGCATTACGCTGATGAATAGGGGCCAAAATATCGACTATGTCATCCGGTGTAATTTCACGCGCCTTCTTTCTTAACAAGCTTGGATGCGCTTTATAAACATCCTTATTAAAGGTTTGCTCAACTTTGGCAACGGATTCTTTTCCATCTTTTTTTAACTGGGAAATGTAGTTCTGGAGCAGGTCATCAAAAGTGCCGTGTCTGGATTCAGCTTCGCGCTGCCTGATCTCGGCATCGTGGGCCACCTTGGCTTTCTGGCTCTCGAGTGCCAGGTGTTCTTTGAGGTCTCGGGGTTCTATTTCACGCCGGGTACGAGCCAGCTCAAAGGCTTTGTCTCTGCATTCCTGTAGCGAGACTCCATGGCTGCGCTGCTTTTCTTTATATGTACCGAGCAAAATGAGTATTGGCTTTTTTCCTCGCCAGTAACGGAAATAACACTGCACCTTACCTCGCTCACGCCAGAACAGCAGGGCACCACTTCCCCGGCCCAGTGATTCCGTCAGCTTCTTATTTTCCCCAAGATTGACAACTACCTGATGGCTCAGTTTTGTCATTATTTTTCGGCTCTGATTTTTATATGGTTTTGGTCGTTTACCGCTGAGATAACACTCTAGGTATGAAACAAGAATAGACGGGAATGCTAGAAACAGAAAACATAGATTTGGGACGCTACAACCATTGCCACCATTGGCCTGTAGCGTTTATTTGGTACAATCTGGGAACGCTTGGGAATGTGATTTTTGGCCTCTTGTAATCAGTAGGTCCCGAGTTCGACTCTTGGTGCCGGCACCATATTCTAAAGCCCGAACAGCTCTGCTGATTCGGGCTTTTTCATGCCTGAAATTTATCCCGCCTACTTATAACTCCGCAAACTCCTGCACCATAGTCTATTTTATCTAAGCTTTGGAAATAGCAAGCTAGAAACAAAACATCTATGGCAAGGTTTCCTGTTCGCTCGAAGAATTTTCTTACAGCTCTGATTTCAGCAGCGGCTCTTTCGCTGTTTCCACAATATGGGGCCACACAACCTGCCGGGCAGCACACTCAGCAGGAACAAGTCCGCTACCCGGAAAATGATGAACCAACCCGGCTGACAATCAGGGAAGCCTTAAGGGCCGAACGCCATAACTATATGATTGAACTGTCAGGTGTTGTGCTTCGCCAGACCGGCCCGCACAGCGCCATCATTCATGATGGTACAGCCGCTATTGAGGTCGAACTTCCGCCAGCACAGGTTCCCAGCCATGGACTCAAGGCAAACTCCCATGTTCGGGTTCGAGGAGAGATAAATCACGAAGGGCACAGAGCCCATGAAGTCGAAGTCACAGAGGCCTTCTGGAGTTTCTGAACCCTGTTTTTAGGCACAACTCTAAACTACCACCTAATATTACCTCCCACTTCGCCCCCCTCCGACCAGTTAACTCCGGTGGTTCTGTTATGAGTCCCACGTACTCCTCTAGAATTTTTGTCGCCCTATTTGTTTTCACTTTTATTTTGACTGCTCCTTTTTCCTGGGCAGCCAAAAGAACGTCCAAACTTGAACTGAAGTCTGCCCCCACGGATAAGACACCGGCAGAAACCTATGATGTTGTGTTTGACGATACGAACCCGACCGAAAATCTATTCATCAGTACCGGCGAGGAAGACGACCCTTACGCTATTCATATAACGACCGATCCAGATACAGATGCTCTTCATGTTCATCTCAGAGAATATTCCCCCAGGGCCAGCCTGAACACACTGAAGAAAAGTACGCCGAAAGCTTCTCTGACGTTTGCGATAACCGAGAGCGAAGACGATCAAGCCAGACAAGTTTCAATGCAGCTTTACGATGTCACCACATCAGGTAAAAGCACGCCTCTTGAGACTATGGTTCATTTAACGACTCCTGTCGAAAAAGATCATCGCTTGGTTCATGTTCGCAATAAGAAGACAAGTGCTCTGGTTCCCAATGTACAAAGCCTGAGAAAAGCGCTGGATCTATTAAATGGCAGCTCTTCAGAGGAGATTGAGAAGCTGACCTCAGACGAGGATTTTCAAACCGCTGTAGACGAAGCCTTTGTTTCTGTCCCCTCAGGTAGCCCCTTTGCCATTCTGCCAGAAGGATATCAGGCATCATCCAAGGATAAATCCAGCCGTAAAAAACTGCCGGCACTGGTTTATCCAACCTATGACGCTTCACAGACTGTCACTTCTGATAACAGAGCAAAGACGGTAGCTGCTGCGCCTCCAAAAGCAGAGAAAGGCGGCTCGGTACTGGTAAATACGACGACTTACAAAGAAGCGGGTAAGGACGCTGATGAGCACGCGTTTCACTTCTTCCACAATAAAAACAGCCCTGATTTGGGCTATGTCTCTAACCGGTTCACTCTTACCGCTTACCCATCCAAGCAGTTTGTGCTCCAGATTCGTTCACCTTCGCCGGAGCAAAGAGTTTTAAGTCTGCATACCATCAATCCTGGGAGAAACGTATGGGAAACCATTCGTAAGGGAGGAGATCCTGAGGATCATGAGGATATTTCCAGCTTCCCAGGTGAAGCCTCCTCTCCCGAGCAAAAGCTGGCATCACCTCTACATCTGCAGATAAAGCGTGATGGTTCAATGGCTCTCTATGATGATGACAACGAGAGTATTGCCACCAAGAAGGGTAAACGTCTGGAGCTGCCTGATACCAGTCAGCCATCGGATATTTTGGCCGGTATTGATACCCTTTCTGCAATCAACACCATGGTTCAACTCAAGTTGGATCACCTGACCAACGAGAAGACAGTACTTCTCTCTACCCAGACTGCAAATCTCTCTGCCACGACGGCAGAAAATCTCTTTAAAGATTCAGCAACTATTCATGACGCTGCCGAGTTTATTCAGCCTTATGAGATGCCATTTACCATTGGCTTCAAGGGAATTCTGGGTACTGACAACATAAATACCAAAGCACTGGTTACCTCAGGCCGTGCTGAAAACGGCTTCTACATTGGCCCCATCAAACTGAAAAACAATTTGGGTGTTTCGGATCAGTACATTTCATACATTCAACCACTTGGCAATGATGGCTATGCCTTTTCCTTGCTGCCCTATGAAGACAGTTTGTCTGACAGTGCCGCAAACTATGAGCAGGATCTCGTCTCACCGATTGTCAGCGCTCATGTATCTCGCTTTGAAAACAGTATTTCTCTGATAGTGCACAATAACGCCGGACAGGTTGTACACAGAGGGAACAAGGATCTCGATACCAAATGGGTTCCTGCAGAACATCGTGTCGTCCTTTACCCTCAACGCGGAAAGCAGAATTATCTCCCGGGCATCGGGACTTTACTGAATATCCTGCCGCAGTTCCTGACTGCGAATAGCCAGACACCGGTCACTATTGATGACCGTCATATGCAAGCGCTGCTTGAACCTGTGAAGCGTTCAGGTACCAGTGATGGTTACCTTTACTCCGGAGCCTATCGAAGCAGCGTGCCACGTAATTTGAAATACGTGCCTCATATACAGGAAGGTTTTGTTAAGCGTCAGGCCAACTGGGTAGCCAGAAAAGCAGGGCGCGCTGCTTATAAACCTGTTGATTACACAAGAAAGCATCCCTACAAAGTAGCCGGTGGTCTGGTTCTTCTGACCATTGCCGGGATAACTGGTTACTACTATTGGGATACACTAACAGGGACTTATGTGCTGGTTCAGGACTATGCCTCTGAAAGTGCAGCGTTTGCATCCAGACAGTTTAATCGTCTGTCCTTTGGTGCAGTCACCACAACTCCTACGACAGAAATAGTACCTCCATCTTCTGGACTGCCTTCTTCTGGTTTACCTTCCTCAGGTCTGCCATCAACAACTTCTGACTTACCTTCTTCAGGTCTACCATCAACTTCTGCATCCCCTGTTTCTGGGCTGCCATCATCTACAACTTCTGCATCCCCTCTCTCTGGGCTGCCATCATCCACAACTTCCGCATCCCCTCTCTCTGGGCTGCCATCATCCACAACTTCCGCATCCCCTCTTTCCGGGCTGACTTCATCCACAACTTCCGCATCCCCTCTTTCTGGGCTGCCTTCATCCACAACTTCCGCATCCCCTCTTTCCGGGCTGCCTTCATCGTCTTCGGTGACATCCGCTTCAGTGTCGTCATCTGCTGTGCAATCAAGCGGTTCTGCGTCACTCAGCGCAAGTCCCCTGTCAGCATCACCTCTGGTTACACCTCTCAACAGCATGAAACCCTAACGGGAGCGATTGCTGCCCATAAAAAAGGCTGGTTCAAAACCAGCCTTTTTTACTTTCCAACCCCTTCAGGTCAGTAGAGATTCCCACTCGGCATTCGGATCGCCCACCACATAAAAGTCCGGGTTAATCAGAGATTCCTTCTGGTTATAGGTAAGAGGCAACATCTGACCGTTCAGCACCTTGCCACCTGCACCTTCCACAATGGCTTGTCCGGCCGCAGTATCCCACTCACAGGTTGGGCCCCTGCGCGGATAAATATCCAGCGAGCCTTCGGCAACAAGACAGGTTTTCAGCGAGCTGCCTGCAACCGTCAGATGAACTTCTGAGAAGCGTTGTTCAAAACGTTCGATAAGATCAACCAGCTGATCTCTGCCATGGTTGCGGGTTACGGCCACGTTCAAAAGGCCTTCCGGTGCGCAGGGGCGAGTATTGATAACAACCGGCTCTTCCCCCACCTTTTGCCGCCATGATCCATGCAGAACCTTACCGCCATAGTAAAAAGCCTTGGCCACTGGGGCATAGATCACCCCCAGAATCGGCTGATTTTTATCCATCAGAGCGATATTGATGGTGAACTCATCCGTGCGGGCAATAAATTCCCGGGTGCCATCCAGTGGGTCCACTAGCCAGTACTGCGTCCAGGTTTCTCGCTCGGAGAGCGGAGGCAGTGTGCCTTCTTCTGAGAGCACGGGAATATCAAGCAGTGCTACAAGCCCCGCCTGAATAATAGCGTGCGCTTTATGATCAGCCTCTGTGACAGGTGAGTCATCTGATTTTTGTATAACCCCAAAGTCATCCTGAGAATACACAGTCAGGATGGCATCCCCCGCTGTGCGACAGAGATCTTTAAGACTGTCTACAAGAGTGCTGTAATCTGTCGTCATTCAGAGTCCCCCCTGATACCTGTTGCTTACTCTGGACACTATTTAATCAGCAATCTTGGCGATGCTGTCTTTTTTTACGGGCTGCCAGGATATCGCGCACCATATACAGTGCAGCCATTGCCCGGGCCTCGGAGAAATCTGGTCGGCCTATCAGTGTAGGCAAATCATCGAAAGAGAAAATATGAACACCCAATGGCTCAGGCTCATCTCCTTCCAGCCGTTCTTCGTACAGATCTTCTGCCAGAACAACCTGCATCTTATGCGTCATATAGTTTGGTGACAGGGTAAATTCGGCAATATGCTGCAGTTTACGGCCACCATAACCGGCTTCTTCTTTGAGCTCCCGGTTAGCGCCTTCCAGCAGCTCTTCACCCGCTTCAACCAGCCCCTTCGGGAGTGATAGCTGATAGTCTTCCGTGCCGGAGGCGTACTCTTCAATCATAACGAAACGATGGTCATCCAGCATAGGCACAACCATAACCGCCTGATGCCCGCCACCAAAACCGGCCAGGCGCTCGTATGTTCTTTCTACGCCATTGGAGAAACGTATTTTCTGCTGCTCTACCCGGAATAATGCGCTGCGGGCAACTTCCGTAGTTTCAAGAATTTCTGGCAGCTTTTTCATAATTTATTGGTTTCATCGCGTCTGTAACTGGAATTCATTATACGCCTCCAGCAATTTTCCGACATTGACTCTGGCACTCCTGTCCGGAAAAAGCATGCCCAAGGTCTGTTTAAGCATCTGAACATTTCGGTATGATCAGAACATCAATCTCTTTTCCCGGCGGAACACTATGCTTCCATGGTCTGATATCGATACCGTTATTTTTGATATGGACGGTACCCTGCTCGATCTGCATTTTGATTCTTACTTCTGGAAGCAGCTGGTGCCTGAGCGTTATGGCGCCAAGGTTGGCATTTCACCGGAACAGGCCTGGGAGGCTTTCCGCCCTAAGCTGGAGAAAGTCGCCGGCACTCTGGAATGGTACTGCTTTGATTACTGGGCCAAAGAGCTTGATCTCGACATCATGGCCATGAAGAGAGATATTACCCATAAGATTCGTTTTCGCCCGGCTGCTGAAGAGTTGCTGAAATCGCTTCGTGCCTCATCGAAGGATGTTGTTCTCGCGACCAACTCCAACCGTGATGGCCTGGAACTCAAGATGGAGTTCATTCCTTTCGCCCAATATTTTGATGCCCTCTACAGCGCCCATGATTTTGGCCTCCCCAAGGAAGAGCAGGCGTTCTGGCACAAGCTGGCCAGCGTGCACCCCTTCGACCCTGAGCGTACGCTGTTCGTCGATGACAACCTTGATGTGCTGCGTTCAGCCCAGACTTACGGTATAAAACATCTGCTTGCCATCGCTCAGCCAGACCTGAGCCGCCCGGTTATTGAGACCGGGGAATTTGCAGCGGCTGATGACTTCAACAAACTTCTCCCTGTGGAATAAATAAGTAATCCAGTACGGCATGAGTAAACGTAACGCCTCCGATTCTGACAACCAGAAAGTTCGTCTCGATAAATGGCTGTGGGCCGCCCGCTTTTATAAAACCCGCTCCCTTTGCAGAGATGCGATTGAAGGGGGAAAGGTGCACGTTAACGGTCAGCGTGCCAAACCCAGTAAAGATGCCCGGGTAGGGGATATTCTGGTGCTCCGACAGGGCTTTGATGAGAAGACCGTGGTTATCGAAGAGTTATCGGATGATCGCCGCGGCGCAGTCGAAGCACAGAAGCTTTACCGGGAAACCGAAGAGAGCCTGCAGAAACGTGAGCAGGAAGCTGCCCGCAGAAAAGCCTTCCGTGGTTCCAACCCTATGCTGGAACGTCGCCCGGATAAGAAGGAACGTCGGGATATCCATAAGCTGCGCCAGATGGATTACGATAACGACTGATACCCTTACGGATGAACGGAGTTCTACAATGGATGAGACTCCGCTCTAAGATTATCAAGGACTGATACTGTGCTTCTTCAAGCCATTATTTTTGGCGCATTTATGCTTGTGCTGTGCGTACTTATCCATTCAGGAGGTACGGCAGCGCTGGTTCGCTATTTCCGCTATGAATCCCGCTTCGCCAAACGCATTTTTGGTGATTTCACCGGTATTCTGGCTTTGAGTTGTATCGCAGTCTTCCTGTTATGCCTGCATATCCTTCAGGTTTTATTGTGGGCAGGTGTGTACTGGGGACTGATTAATAGTCCTGCTATTACATCCTTTGCTGATGCGTTCTATTTTTCCATTATCACCTACACAACTGTGGGTTATGGTGACATCGTGATCGCCGGGGAAGGGCGGCTGCTCAGCGGCATAGAGTCCATGATTGGTATTCTGATGTTTGGATGGAGCACTGCAATTCTGTTTATGGCCGTACAAAAGATCTGGTTTGATCAATCGTCTTCCTGATCATTACTCCCCTCAGGCGCTGGATAGAGATACGCCTGAATAAAATCATCCAATAGCTCGGCACTCTGCCGGGCATCCTCCAGCATGGGGCCATGACCGATTCCGGGCAGACGATGAACCGGGATATCTGCCCGATAACTTTCGATTACATCGGCTCCGGCAACATCCATGACCGCATCACGCTCGCCCCATATCACCTGGGTCGGCATGGTGATATCACTAAACAGGCCGGTGCTGTTGATCTTGCCACTTTGGAGATCCTCACGGGTTTCCAGCATCCCCTGTATAGCCCGATCGGTATACTCCTGATTACGCAGATATTCCCAGGCCAGCAACCGATAACCAAACCACACCATCCACGGCCAGGGTTGTTTCTCAACACCCATATTCATCACCCGGGAGAAGTCCGTCACATCTTTTGCCAGCAACTGGTTCTCGCCTGTCGTTACCAGTTCATGCATGAAAGGTGAGAGCTTCTTGATATCCGCAGGCACTTGCTCAATGCCCGCCGGTGCTATGGCCGTCAATGTCTGCACCTGTTCCGGTAATCCAGCAGCGTACCAGCCGGCAATAGAGGCCCCAACGGAATGGGCTGCAATATGGACTGACCCAAGATGAAGGCCAGAGCTGAATGCCTCAAGCCACTGGGTCATGCCCTCAAGCCGGTAATTGCGCTCCAGATCACGACAGCTCTGACCATGGCCTGGAAGGTCGGGAATAATCAGGCGGTAGTTACGCAGGTAGGGCGCCATCAACAGCCAGACCTCTTTACTGACACCAACACCATGAAGCATCAACAGAGTTGGGCCTTCCCCGCGTTCCAGATACCGGGTCAGACAGCCATCAGCCATAACCTCCCGGCTGTTAAAGCCATACATCCAGGCACCAAGATCCTGCCCCCGATCATAAATAGTGTGGGGAAGCTCGTTCAGAGCCGGCAAAAGGTAGGCCCATATCAGGAAGGCTGTAGCCGTAATCATCTGGCGCCCATTTATAGCTTGGAATTATTGGGCGCCAGTGTAGTACAGCCTGTTCGCGGTACTGCCAGAGAAGTGCTCTATACGCTCCCGGCAAACTGACGGAAGGCTGTAGCAACCTTCTTGGGAGCCTCCAGCATAGGAACATGGCCAATCCCGGGCAGGGTGACAGACTTCAGGTTCGGCATATATTTCGCCATCACTTCGATACTGGAAATATCGAGCACCCGATCTTCTTCTCCCCAGATCACTAAAGACGGGACGGTGATGGCAGCGAGTATTGCTTCAATCTGCTCAGGGTTACCCATTTCATCGCGGGATTTGAGCATATCGGCAAAGATGGTGTCATTGAGGGCTGCTCGGGCAATAGCTTTCCGCTCAAGCACGGCAGGAACTGGCCAGGGCATAAATGGTCGCTTACTCATTACAAAGCTCATAAGCACCTCGTAATCGCCCTTCTCCCGAGCAATCAGCGGGTTCTCACCCTTCTCCAGCAGCTGGAAGAACTCGCTCTGCACCGGGGATTCGATACCAGCATTATCCACCAGCATAAGCGTGTGCAGTGCATCTTGATGAGAAGCGGCAAACTGCAGGCCTATGGCTCCGCCCATGGAGTTGCCAATAAAGTGAACCTTGGCGATACCAAGCTGATCCAGCAAAGCCTTGATTCGGTCTGCTTGAGCGGGAATCTCAAAGTTCAGAGGATTGCCCTGATTATCTGATTCCTGACTGCTTTCACCATGGCCAGCCAGATCAACGGCCAGAATCTGGTATTGATCCCCCAACTGCCCGGCCAGATGAATCCAGTTGTCTTTATCTGCGCCAAAGCCATGCACCATGAGAATGGTTTCAGCCCCAGGCTTCCCACCCCGCAGAAGAGAGAAATTAATATTGCCAACGGATATCTGCTCCAGCTGCAGCCCGGCCCTTGAACGCTCCATCTTGATAGCTGCGTTATAAAACCCGTCCTGCATTTTCCAGAGGGCGGCCTGCAATCGGGAAGGTTGGTGAGAAGACATGGCACTCCCTTGTGATGGTTCAGTTACATAATTCAGCTGGTGTATAGAGAAACTGAACTATCTTATCAGCAATTTTTCAGGCGATGGTGGCAGGAACTTCTCGGACTTTCTGCTCTGCGGCCAGTATTTAAACCTATAACCAGAACTATTACTGGAAGCCGGTGTCGTATAACGATTATCTAGCAATTACACCTGACCGGATGAAACGATATTCCCTGAAATCAGACCTGATGTTTATGGTCTGCTCCTTCCTGAGCCTGATGGCTCTAAGTTCTCTTGCCCGACTGCTACTGTTCTACTGGAACAGCGAACTGGCCACTCACGCACCCGGCAGTGAAATCGCCATGGGCTTTTGGGTTGGTCTTCGGTTCGACTTGATAATCTGCTCTGCAACTATTCTTCCCATGGCTTTCGGCCTGCTGTTTCCCAGAGGCTTGTCTGCGCGCAGTTTCTGGGTCGCCTGGTTGATGATACTTTCAGGGATCATGATTCTCGTCGCATTGGTCGAACCGGTTTTCTACGATGAGTTTCATACCCGTCTGAACAGCATCGCCGTTCAATATCTGAATGAAGATCCGGCCACCGTAATAAGCATGATCATTAACGGTACGCCCTTCTTTACGCTCCTGATCGTCTGGGCTGTCTGTCTGGCCGTCATGTTCACGGTCTACACATGGCTGGATAAATGTTTTCGGGAACCGGAGTATGCATCGGGTGTAAAAGCCTGGTGGCCACGGGTGCCGGCCTTTATTGTCGTGATGTTTCTGCTGGCCGTTGGCTTTCGGGGCGGAACAATCCGCAGTGGTGCACCGTTACGCTGGGGAGATGCTGTTCACAGCCAGAGTCCCTTTGCCAACCATCTTGCCCTGAATGGCGTTTATACCTTTATCAAAGCTATCGAACGTTTGGGGGATAAGAAAGACTCCAACACAGTCTGGCTGACAGCCATGGAGAATCAGGCCGCACTGGATATCACCCGACAAATGATTCTGCAGCCGGAAGACAAGCTGCTGGATCCCAGGTCGCTTGCGCTTTACCGGGAAACCACTCCAAAAGAACGACTGCTGCCCGATAACGTCACCAACGTTGTCTATATCCTGATGGAAAGTTTTTCCTCGCGCTTTATTGGTGCCGAGGGAGATACAAATAATATTACGCCGTACTTTGATGCGCTGACTGAAGAAGGCTTGTTGTTCACCCGGGCTTTTTCAAACGGTACTCATACCCATCAAGGAATGTTCGCGACCTTCGCCTGTTTTCCCAACACACCGGGTAACGAGTACCTGATGCAGAGTGAAGAAGGGCATACCCATTTCAGCGGTTATCCTGCCGTTATGAGTGACTTGGGGTATGAGAGCAATGCCTATGTTTATAACGGCGCTTTCAACTGGGATAACCAGTTAGGCTTTTTTGGTAACCAGGGGATTACGCATTTTGTCGGCCGTGACGAGATGAAGAATCCCAAGTTTATTGATCCGACCTGGGGTGTTTCCGACGAAGACATGTTTAACCGGGCACTGGAAGAACTGGATGCCTTGAACAACAAAGGCAAACCCTTCTTTGCGATGCTGCAAAGCCTCTCCAACCATATGCCTTATGCCGTGCCGGAGCAGCTGGAGATTGAACCGGTAACTTCCATGGGCTCCCGCAATGAACGCATGACTGCCATGCGTTATTCCGACTGGGCACTCGGGGAGTTCTTTAAAGATGCCAAACAGAAGCCCTGGTACAACAACACATTATTTGTATTGGTTGGGGATCATGGTTTCAGCGTTAACGACATGGTGACGCCGGTTGATCTGCTTCGTCACCATGTTCCGGTGTTGATGATCGCTCCCGGACTGCGGGAAGCTGTTGGTGCGACCAATAATAAGGTGATGTCGCAACTTGATGTTGTTCCAACCGCGACCAGCCTGTTCGGCAAGCCGTTTGCTCAACACTGCTGGGGACGAAACATTCTGGCACTGCCAGAGAACGATCCTGGTTTTGCTATCGTCAAACCGTCCGGCAATGATCCTCTGGTGGCTTTCATCAAAGGGGATAAGGTTTTGGTCAAACAGCCGGAGCTGAACCCGGAACTCTTCCGCTACCAGCTGGGGCCACAGCCTTCAGCACAAGAGCTGAATGAGCCCTCGGTATTAGCAGATATGTATGAACAGCTCTCGGCCTTCCTACAAACCGCCATGCGTAGCCTGAACAATAAATCTGTTGGCGATAAACCGGGGCTGGAAGACCTTTAACCGTAACGGATTTCTTATCATCCCGGCCTGTAAAGATGCTTTCTATAAGGAGCCGGGATGGCCTGCCTTCCAATTTCTACAACGGTATACGCATTGCCTGCGCTGGAATTACGATTCAAACAGGTATAATAAAGGCCTTCTGTTTGAAAACTACAGGCATTGCCCAAACCCATGATGCAGACCGATGTCGCCCAGCGTTTTATTTTCGACAACACAGATATCCGCGGTGAACGTGTACAGCTGAACGCCAGCCTGCAGGAAGCTCTGGCTCCCCATGCTTACCCGCAGATGATCAAAGAGCTGCTGGGAGAGCTGGCTGCCGCGGCTGTCCTGTTAAGCACTACTCTGAAGTTTGAAGGTCGTATGACTCTTCAGGCTCGTTCTTCCGGCCCGGTTTCCCTGCTGATGGTCGAGTGTACCGACCAGCGCACCTTCCGCGGTATTGCCCGCTGGGATGACGAGCAACTGACCCCAACCACCACCGGCCTGCACGCACTGCTGCCAGATGGTCATCTGGTGATTACCATTGACCCGGTTAAAGGCGCTCGCTACCAGGGTCTGGTTGCCCTTGAAGGGGAAAACCTGGCTGAAAGCCTGAGCAGTTACTTTGCACAATCAGAGCAGCTGCCGACTCGCCTGTGGCTTAGCTGCGACGGCAATCAGGCCGGCGGATTCCTGCTCCAGGCTCTGCCTGCCAGCAAAGATGCTGATGCCAAAACCACTGCCGAAAGATGGCAGCATGTGACCTTCCTGGCAGACACTCTAAAGCAGGATGAACTGCAAAGTCTGCCAACGGTAGATCTGCTGCACCGTCTCTATCACGAAGAGGAAGATGTGCGTCTGTTTGATGCTCAGGAAGTGAAGTATGTGTGCAACTGTTCCCGCGAGCGTACCGGTAATGCTCTGGCAACTGTAGCACCGGCTGATCTGCGTGAGATGCTGGAAGAGCAGGGCCAGATCGATATGGACTGCCAGTTCTGCAACACCCGCTACACCTTTACTGAACAGGATGTTGCCTCATTGCTGGGTGAAGGCGAAACCCGTCATTAAGACCTTGGTCTTATGGCTGTCCTGTTCCCATGCTCGAACGCGGGAACAGGACTATTTCTCCTGCCACCTTGGTCGGAGCTCCCACCTAAGTCCCATTTCCGGCTTTCCGGTTCCCTCCTATGGTCATCATATAAGCAAAAAATATGATTGGGAGAGAAACTATGAACCGTATGAATCCGGCAGACAAACAAGCCATCAAACAACAGTTAAGCGACTGGATGCAGAGCCAATCTAACCCATCTGCATACAGCAAGGTGACGCACAATCATCGCACGGTGCAGCGCACAGCTCGTCCAACACCAGGATATATTCCCCGTGATTCGGAAACAGACTACAGAGCCATGCTCGATAACCAGCGACAGCGCAAGGTCTCTACCAGTTCCAGCTCTGGCAGCATCAGCAGTATGGACAGTGGCCGGGGAACCATGAGCAACTCCAGCAGCCTGGATTCTCTCTCGAGCCTGTCTTCTGACTCTACGGTTTCTGGTGCCAGTGGCGTCTCCAAAGTCAGTGATAAAAGCAGCAATGGTGACAATCCGGTGATGAAGCCCGGAGATCTGCTGATCTTTGAAAGCAGCAGTAACTGGGGTCAGGCGATGATCAAGCTTTCTGCTGGCGATGAGCCTCTGCCAATGGGGCACGTCTGCATGATGATCGGTCACAAAGAGGGTGCCGACCCAGCCAGCACAGATCCGGCCGACTTGCTTTTTGTCACGACAGACATCCGCGGTGTGGGCACCTTTACGCTGGAAGAGATTATGGAAACCTATCGGGAAGAATATTCCAGTGCCTGGATTCTGCCGATAAAGCATAAACTGAGTGATGATAAAGTTGCCCAGTTTAAACACAGTGCGGACCACCTGACCGAACACACGACCTTTTACAATATTCCCGGCGCCTTGATCGGCCTGACCAAAATGCTGGCTCATATTCAGCTGCCAACACCAGAGAACGCCAAGGCCAAAGGTAAATATTCATTCTGTTCACAGGCTGTTGCCCAGGTATTGAGTGATTCCGGTTTGCAACCTGCGGACTTGAAAAGCCATGAAGTCCCTACGGCCAGTCTGGCTTATATGATCGACAAGAGCGGTAACTTTATTTTCTCGAACCAGGCCCGGCATATTCATGACTATTATCCGGAGCGGTACTTCGATGATCATGATCCGGTGGAATTTGAAGCCCGACCAAGCCGTATCCTTGATCCGGCTAAACGTCTGGAAAAAACCTTTATGGTGGTCAGCCGCTCCAAGGAGATGCAGAACATTCTCCAGCGGGAATACAAGAAATTGTCTGACAAACCCAAGACCGCCCAGACTGAAGCCGAGAACCGTATGCAGCAGCTGGCCGGTATGAAGCGGGAGAACTGCCAGACCAAGAAACGGGATGACAGCAAGCCGCTGGTTGAGACGGTGGATCTCTACATCAATGGCCTGTGGGTGCCGGTACCAATCACCCAGTGTGTGGACCCATCCAAGCTCTACCAATCCCAGGAAGTGGCTCCCGGTGTCTTCGCCATCGCGGTATAAACACCCCACTTCTCTGATAAAAACCTGCCCGGAAACCGATGAAGGCTGGGAACTCAGCCCTTCATCGGTATAATCCCTGCTTTGCCCTATAAGACGCATAGAGAATAGTTGATGGAGAGCATCTTTCAGCGCATCGCCTCTGAACTGAATGTCAGGGAGCAGCAGGTGTCCGCGGCCGTGCAACTTCTCGATGAAGGAGCCACCGTACCGTTTATTGCCCGTTACCGGAAAGAAGTGACCAACGGGCTGGACGATACCCAGCTGCGTAACCTTGAAGAACGTCTGCGCTATCTGCGCGAGATGGAAGAGCGCCGTGATGCGATTCTGAAGAGCATTGCCGAGCAGGACAAGCTCACCCCGGAACTGGAAAAGGCCATCAACTCGGCCGACACCAAGACCCGCCTTGAAGACCTTTACCTTCCTTACAAGCCTAAGCGCCGCACCAAGGGCCAGATCGCTATCGAAGCGGGCCTGGAGCCACTGGCTGACGCGCTGTTCAATGACCCATCCCTGAACCCGGAAGCTGAAGCTGCCAAGTTTATTGATTCCGAGAAGGGCGTTGAAGACGTTAAAGCCGCTCTGGATGGCGCCAAGTACATCCTGATGGAACGCTTCAGTGAAGACGCTGACCTGATCGGTCGTCTGCGTGATTTCCTGTGGGAAGAAGGCATCCTGTCCAGCCGAGTCATGACCGGCAAGGAACAGGAAGCGGCCAAGTTCCGTGACTACTTTGAACATAACGAGCCACTGAAGACCACGCCATCCCACCGTGCACTGGCGATATTCCGTGGTCGTAACTCCGGCCTGCTGTCTGCCTCCGTAATTATTGAAGGTACTGAAGACCGCACCGTCACTCACCCTTGCGAGCTGACCATTGCCGAGCATTGGGGCATTGAGGACGAAGGTCGTGCTGCTGACAAGTGGCTGAAAGATACCGTTCGCTGGACCTGGCGTGTAAAGCTGCTGCCGCAGCTGGAAACCGAACTGATGGGCCGCATCCGTGAATCCGCGGAAGAAGAAGCCATCAAGGTGTTCTCCAAGAACCTGAGCGATTTGCTGCTGGCTGCCCCTGCCGGCCCTCGCGCCACCATCGGCCTCGACCCTGGTCTGCGTACCGGTGTTAAGGTTGCTGTTTGTGATGGCACCGGCAAGCTGGTTGATCACACCACCATCTTCCCGCACGTCCCTCACAACAAGTGGACAGAATCCCTCGGCACCATTGCCAAGTTGGTTCTCAAGCACAATGTGGAACTGATCGCGATCGGCAATGGTACAGCTTCCCGTGAAACCGACCGTTTTGCGGCAGAGGTGATCAAGCAGTTCCCGAAACTGAACCTGTCCAAGATCGTGGTGAGTGAAGCTGGCGCTTCTGTTTACTCTGCTTCTGAACTGGCGGCCAAGGAATTCCCGGATCTGGATGTCTCCTTCCGTGGCGCGGCATCCATTGCCCGTCGTCTGCAGGATCCACTGGCTGAACTGGTTAAGATCGAGCCTAAGGCTATCGGTGTTGGTCAGTACCAGCACGACGTGTCCCAGACTCACCTGGCCCGTTCTCTGGAATCGGTGGTGGAAGACTGTGTAAACGCCGTGGGTGTTGATGTGAACACTGCTTCCAGCGCACTGCTGACCCGTGTTTCCGGTCTGAACGCTACTATCGCCCAGAACATCGTCAGCTACCGCGACGAGAACGGTGCGTTTGCTAACCGTGAGCAGCTGAAGAAGGTTTCCCGCCTCGGCGACAAGACCTTTGAACAGTGTGCCGGCTTCCTGCGAATTATGAACGGCGACAACCCGCTGGACCGTTCTGCGGTTCACCCAGAAGCCTATCCTGTGGTTGAGAATATTGCTGCCAAGTTCACCCGCGATGTCCGTGGTCTGATTGGTGACACTCTGTTCCTGCGTGGCGTTAATGCGGCTGACTTCACTGATGAAACATTTGGCCTGCCAACTGTGACTGACATCATCAAGGAACTGGACAAGCCGGGCCGTGACCCTCGCCCTGAGTTCAAAACCGCCAAGTTCCAGGAAGGCGTTGAGGACATCAAAGACCTCAAGCTGAACATGGAACTGGAAGGTGTGATCAGCAATGTGACCAACTTTGGCGCGTTTGTGGATATCGGTGTTCACCAGGACGGTCTGGTTCACATCTCCGCACTGTCCAGCAAGTTCGTGAAGGATCCTCGCGAAGTGGTTAAGGCCGGTGACGTTGTGCGTGTGAAGGTTCTGGAAGTGGACGTCGAACGTCGTCGTATTGCTCTGACCATGCGTCTGTCTGACGATGCCAATGCGCAGCCTGCCGAGCAGAGCCAGCGTCCAGCCCGTAACGACAGAAACGGTGGCCGCAGCCAGGCCCCTCGTGGTGGCCAGAACGCAAGCTCCCGTGGCAATAATCGCCCTGCAGGCAACCAGAACCGTGGTGGCCAGAGCAAGGCTCCGGCAGGCGGCTCATTTGCTGATCTGTTTGCCAATGCCAAGAAACTGCGTAAGTAAACCAGACGTATAAAGTAGTTGTGCCATGTCACCTTAATCGGGGCATGGCACGTCCGTATTAGGGCAGTGATACTACAGGTGCCAGTTCTAATGTTAGCTCTTTGCGCTTGTCGACAGCCGATGTATAGTGCTTGGTTCCTGTGGTATTACTGACTGTTATGAGCACCGCCACATGGCTTCATGGCTGGCGTGCTGATACGACACCAGAAAGGTTATATCTTGTCTGCCAGATTCTCGCACCGTCTCCAGATTTTATCCGAGGGAGACAACAAGGCCTGCCTGCAGCAGATTCAGCATGGCATAGAGAAAGAGGGGCTGCGGGTAACACCCGATCTCCAGCTCTCACAGATCCAGCACCCGCGTGCGCTGGGCTCCACACTGACACATCCTTACATCACCACTGACTATTCCGAAGCGCTGCTGGAATTCATCACGCCGGTTTATCTGAACCCGGAAGATGCACTGAACTTCCTGAGCGAACTGCACACCGAAGCCCTGAACAAACTGCCAGAAGGTGAGTTTATCTGGGCCACCAGCATGCCGCCGGTTCTGCAGGGTGATGATCTGATTCCCATCGCCACCTATGGCGACTCCAATATCGGCCAGATGAAGTATGTTTACCGTCAGGGTCTGGCTCATCGCTATGGTAAAGCGATGCAGACTATTGCCGGTATTCATTACAACTTCTCTCTGCCAGAACAGTTCTGGGAAATTATCCGCAAAGCCGATGGTGACAGCAGTGATCTTTCTGCACAGGACTACCAATCTGCCAGTTACTTTGCGCTGATTCGCAACTTCCGCCGTTATGCCTGGCTGCTGAGCTATCTGTTCGGTTCATCCCCAGCGGTGGACGCCAGCTTCCTGGAAGGCAACGATCAGCACGGACTTGATCGTCTGGATGACCAGACCTGGTATCTGCCTTGGGCAACCTCCCTGCGTATGAGTGATCTGGGTTACACCAGTGATGCCCAATCCAGCCTGGCGATCTGCTACAACACGCTGGATAACTATGTCGAAAGCCTCTGGAGCGCCATTCATACTCCGTACCCGGACTATGAAAAAATTGGTGTGAAAGGCTCGGACGGTCAGTACCGTCAACTCAATACCAATCTTCTTCAGATCGAGAACGAGTACTACAGCACGATTCGTCCCAAGCGAGTGACGCAGTCCGGAGAGAAGCCGGTTGTCGCCCTGAAAGAGCGTGGTGTTGAGTACATTGAAGTACGCTGTCTCGACATCAACCCACTCATGCCTTTGGGTATTAATGCGGCTCAGGCCCGTTTTCTGGATACCTTCCTGCTGTTCTGTGCTCTGGAAGACAGTCCTGAAATCTCCGATGACGAATGCGACATTATCGCCAGCAACTTTGGCCTGAGTGTACGTGAGGGACGTAAGCCAGACCTTCAACTTCACGATGGCAGCCGCCCACGAGGGCTGACCGAATGGGGTGCTGAGCTGCTGGAACGTATGCAGCCGATTGCAGAGCTCCTCGATAACGTCAGCGGAACCTCTCTGTATCAGGAAAGTCTGAGCAGTGAAGGTAAGAAACTGAATGATGTGTCGCTGACACCATCGGCGATTATCCTGAAGGTTCTGGAAGGTGGACAGTCATTCCGTGGCTATTCCGCTCAACAGTCCCGGATACAGGATGACAAGCTGCGTTCCCAAAAGCTGGATTCGGAGCGTCAGGGCTATTTTGATGATATCGCAGAAAGATCTCTGCATGATCTGGCTGATAAGGAAATGTCTGACACTGTGGACTTTGCGACCTTTCTTCATGAATACTTTACTTCAGAAGAGATAAAGGCCTGAGCTGGAAAACAGACCTTATTGATACGCATGGTTGCTGCAGACTAATTACAGGCTGCCCGTTCATCTGATGAGCAGGGCAGTCAGACAAAGCAAATAACCAGGATCAACATGACGTTACCTACATCCCGACTCCTGTATTTACTGATCTTTCTTTCCTCCGCCGGCCTGATTGCCGGTGCCATGTTCTTTGAACATATTATGGAGCTTGAGCCCTGCCCACTGTGCATGAGCCAGCGCATTGCTGTGCTGGCACTTGGTCTGGTGGGCCTGATTGGTTGGATTCACAACCCGACGGGAAAAGGCAAACGTGTTTATGGTGGGTTTATTTTGCTGTTTGCTCTGATGGGCGCGGCGCTCGCCATCCGCCAGCTCTATATCCAGCATCTGCCGCCTGATGCCGTTCCCGCTTGCCTGCCAAGCCTGGAGTATCTCGTTGAAGTCATGCCCATTGTTGAGCTGATGTCGGTGATGCTCAGCGGGACGGGTGACTGCGCAGAAGTACAATGGGTATTCCTTGGCCTCAGTATTCCGGGTTGGACGCTGGTGTGCTTTATCGGCTACGCACTGCTTGGTATTCTCGAACTTGTACGTAAGCCTGCATCCAGCAACTGAGTGTTGTTAACCGGCAGGATGCTCTCCTGCCGGGTTTCGCCTATCCGGTAACCTGACAAAAACTTCAAAGTATTGGTTATGCGTGGCCTGTTTATTCTTCTGCTGTTTCAGACCTTCGGTGAGCTTGGTACACGCTTGCTGAACCTTCCTTTACCCGGCCCGGTTCTGGGAATGTTTTTGCTATTTGCCTATCTCGCGGTCAGAGGTTTTGTCCCGGAGAGTGTGGATAAAAGCAGCCAGTTTCTCATCCATTATCTTGGCTTGCTCCTTATTCCTGCGGCAACAGGTTTTGGCTATTACCTTGCTGATGCTGAAGACCAGATTATCCCGATTTTGGTAGCGGCAACGTTTGGAACCATTCTGACCATCATCATTGTCGCGCTGCTAATGGATAAGCTGATCGCTCAGGAGAACAACAATGAATAAACTCCTGAACGCCGACTTTACCGAACGACTGTCTTTTATAGCCGATAGCCCGCTTGTCGGAATCACATTAACTGTCGGTGCCTTTCTGCTGGGTCAGCGCATCTACGAGAAGTGTGGTCGCTTTCCTCTTTTGCATCCGATTCTGATCGCCGTATTAAGTATTACTGTCTTTCTGCAGCTGACCGGTGTTTCCTATGACAACTACAAAGACAATATGGCGATCTTCAGCCTTTTACTGGGTACCGCTACTGTTGCTCTGGCAGTTCCTCTTTATCAGCAGCTCCACTTGATACGCAGCCATGCAAAGGCTCTGCTGATCACCTTACTGGTTGGCTTTCTGCTTGCACCAGCCATAGCTTTGGCTTTTGCCTGGTTTACCGGAGCCAGTGCAACCACACTTTTATCTCTTGCAGCCAAGTCTGTCACCACGCCTATCGCCATGGCGGTCACTGAGAGTATTGGTGGCATCCCGCCTTTAGCGGCCGGAACTGTGATATTTGTTGGTATTGTCGGCGCACTTGTTGGCCCGGCGCTGATGGATCGTATGAATATTCACAACAAGGCTGTACGTGGCTTTACTCTTGGCCTGACATCCCATGCCGTTGGTACAGCACGAGCTTTTGAACTGGACCCTGTCACCGGTGCATTTTCCAGCCTGGGGTTGGCTTTGACTGGCGCCATAACCGCTCTGATTGTTCCGTTACTCTGGCACCTCTTCCAGACGTTCTAGCAGATCATCCGGCAGTTCCGACAAGTTGTAACTGGTCAGGTCGAGGGAATAACAGATATCCAGTACATACCGGGCAACGGCAAGGATTAGTTTTAGAAACTCCTGCTCAATATCAGACGACACAAATCGTATGGAGTAATGGGTCAGATAGTCGTCTACCGTCCAGCCTTCCATCGTAGTGATGCAAAAAGCACGCATGGCTTCATCAGAAACATTTTTCCGGGAAACAATCGATCCAAATGCCCCTGATACCCTATGCATTGTTTGTTACCACGACGCTTTACCGGCTTGATTATAGAAAGCGTTGCTCACTTCGCCCGATTGAAGACCATCGTCTTTTACTTACAAAAACATCTATTCGCCATCTAAACGTGTCTATTTATCCCGATTTTGGTTTAAACGTGTAACATACCGGTCTATTGTTATTTACTCGCAGCTACTTAAACTCCTAATATGAGCGGGTATATTTACTGATCATGAGATACAACTTATGTCCATCGAATCCTTAACCCAGCTCGAATCCAAAATCCAAAGCGCAATTGAAACTATCGGCATCTATCGTCTTGAAATCGACGAGCTGCGCGAAGCGAAAGAAAAGCTGGAAAAGGAAAACATTGAACTGCGTGGCGAACTGCAGTCCTGGTCTGAAAAGGTCGGCGCTCTGCTGGGGCGTCTGGACACAGTTCAGGAAGAAGACGTTTAATTCTTCCATCAAGAAAAAGGCTGCCAGATGGCAGCCTTTTTCGTATCAATGGGATCAAGATCCCAACAGATCAGGCTTCTGCAAGATTCTCTTTGCTGCCACCGGCAAGGGACAGCATAAACCCTGCAAGGCCCGGTGCCAGCCAGCCCAGACTGTCCGCATGCAACGGCAACCAGGACAGAACACCTTCAGAGATACCCGCAGCCCAGGTCACACCACTCGCTGCCAGACCATCAACAAGGCCAACAACAAACACTGGCAACAAAGTCATCATATAAGTCTTGATCGGTGACTTCAGGAAACCACGCACCAGTGCCAGCAGGATCAAAGCAATCGCAAACGGGTAGATGATCAGCAATGCAGGGATTGTGACTTCCAACAGCTGGGTCAGACCAACGTTGGCAATCAGGGCGCTCACCAGCGTACACAGGATCACCCAACCACGATAACCCAGCATCGGCAGCACTTCGCTGAAGTACTCACCACAGGCCGTCATCAGACCTACGGAAGTTGTCAGACAGGCCAGAGTGATGGAAATACCCAGAAGAACCGTACCCCAGGAGCCATACAGGCCTTCGATGTACGCGGTCAGAATATCTGCACCGTTTTCAGCACCAGGAATCACACTGTGGCTGGTCGCACCCAGGTAAGCCAGTGTCAGGTAAACCGCTGCCAGACCCACCGCCGCAATCACACCAGCAGTGATGGTGTAGCGGGTCATCTCATTTTTGTCAGTCACCCCACGCTGACGCAGCGCAGTGATAATTACGATACCAAAGGCAAGAGAGGCCAGGGTGTCCATAGTCTGGTAACCCTGCTGGAAGCCCCAGGAGAAGGCACTGTCCTTAATACCGGTTACGGTACCCAGCTCACCCAGAGGGAACAGGAAGACACCAGCTGCAATGGCTAGCAATACCAGTACCAGCATTGGAGTAATGATTTTGCCGATGTTATCGATCAGGCGGCCCGGAAACAGACATAGCAACAAGGTAACGCCAAAGAAAGCGATGCTATAAATCATCTGGCCGTATTCAGCATCCGGGAATGCGCCGGCGAAGCTCATTTCCCAGGCAACGATACCGGTCCGTGGGGCCGCAAACAGGGGGCCGATGGAGAGATAAAGCACCAGACCAACAACCATGGCCACCCAGGAAGGGAGATCACGGGTAAAGCTGCTCAGACCTCCACCCAAACGGGCAGTGGCAATGACACCCAGTAGCGGTAGGCCTACACCTGTTAACAGGAAGCCTAGAATGGCGACAACAAGATCAGGTCCGGCAACCTGTCCCAGGTAAGGTGGAAATATCATATTTCCTGCGCCCAAAAACAGCGCAAAGGTCATCAGACCTACTGCAGTTACATCTGCTGCTTTTATGGATGAAGACAAGGACTACCCCTTAAGCCGTATATATATGGACAATAGTAAATTATTAGAAACTGCCTCTGACGCATTGATTGGTTTATGCAGAGGCATAGATCACGGCGACACGCTAATTTTAAACCATATTTCTGAACAAAGATTGCAAACTACAGTCACCCGCGCGGTCGTTTAGCTATAAAATTCCAATCCTTAAGGATTTTTGAAATTTTGTTTTAACCCTCTGAATTTGCAGTAGAAATTCATGAAACTTGATCGCCACGACTTACGCATTCTGGATGAGCTTCAGAAGAACGCCCGGATCACTAACCAGGACCTTGCAGACAAGATCGGTTTATCGCCTTCACCTTGCCTGAGACGGGTTAAAGCGCTTGAAGAGAGCGGGATAATTATTGACCAGGTTTCTCGCCTCAACCCATCAGCTCTGGGGCTCAAACTCTGTGCCTTTGTGCATATCAGTCTGGACCGACATACCCCGGAACGCTTCGAGAGTTTTGAGCGACAGGTTCTTAATTATCCAGAAGTGATGGAGTGCCATCTGATTGCGGGGCAGTCTGCAGATTACATGTTGAAAGTCATCGTTCCGGATATGGAACACTACCATGAGTTCCTGATCACCAAAATTACGCCACTGGAGGGCGTAACGGGCGCTCACTCCAGTTTTGTTCTGAGAAACCCTGTGAATCGCACGGCTCTTCCGTTACCAATCCAGTAGAAAGCTCCCTGAGGAGCTTTCTACTGGGAAGTTAGTCTGCCAGATTGGTCAGGTTCTCTTCCGCCGTTTCCAGCTCTTCAGAAGCCAGCATCCATTGCTCTTCAACATCAGAGGCCTGTTTGCTGAGCTCTGCCTGCTTATCAAGCAGCTTTTTCAGCTGATCCCTGGCAGAGTCTTCATAGAGAGACATATCACCCAGCTGCTCTTCAATCTTGGCCAGTTCCTGCTGGAGCTTATCCAGCTGGTTCTCCAGCTTCTCTACA
This sequence comes from Parendozoicomonas haliclonae, assembly GCF_900174585.1. Taxonomy (GTDB): domain Bacteria; phylum Pseudomonadota; class Gammaproteobacteria; order Pseudomonadales; family Endozoicomonadaceae; genus Sansalvadorimonas; species Sansalvadorimonas haliclonae. The sequence continues at coordinate 193,961 of NZ_FWPT01000004.1, forward strand.
GCCTGACGGTAAGGGCGCAACTTTTGCCGCAGCTCGGCTTCCAGACGCTTTTTGGCTTTCTTGTCCTGAGCTGTCACGCGTAACTCTGAAGGAACCGTTCCCTCAAGCTCATTCGCCTTATTAACTTCTTCCCGCTTGATCTTTGCCAGCCAACTGGAATATTCGTCCAGATCGCCTTCATAGACATCGACCTTGCCATCGTGAACCAGATAGAGATCATTCACGGTGTATCGCAGCAAATGACGATCGTGGGACACCAGCACCATCGCACCATCAAACTCTTGCAGTGCCATGGTCAGAGCGTGGCGCATTTCAAGGTCCAGATGGTTGGTTGGTTCATCAAGCAACAGAAGGTTTGGTTTCTGCCAGGCAATCATTGCCAGAGCCAGACGCGCCTGCTCACCACCGGAGAAGGATCCGACCAGTTCATCAACCTTCTCGCCACGGAAGCCAAAAGACCCCAGAAAGTCTTTAATCTGCTGCTCACGAGCTTCCGGAGACATACGCTGAATATGAGTAGCCGGGGAGGCTTTCATATCCAGAGCTTCCAGTTGATGTTGGGCAAAGTAACCAATACGCAGGTGCTCGCCCCGCTGTTCCTCACCGGCAAGCTTCTGGAGTTCACCGGCCAGCGTTTTCACCAGCGTAGATTTACCAGCACCATTAGGTCCAAGCAGACCAATGCTGTCGCCTGGCTGAAGGCTGAGAGTTACCTTCTTCAGAATCTCGACGTCATAACCCAACCCGGCATCACGAACGGAGATCAGAGGGCTGGAAAGTTTGTCGGAGAGTGGAAACCTAAAGGTAAATGGAGAATCAATATGTGCCGGTGCCACAGACTCCATTCGAGCCAGCGCTTTAATGCGACTCTGGGCCTGACGCGCCTTGGTGGCTTTGGCACGGAAGCGTTCAATAAACTTGGTCAGGCGTTCCTGCTCACGCTGCTGACGTTCAAAAATGACCTGCTGCTGTGCCAGACGCTCTGAACGAATCCGCTCAAAGGCAGAGTAGTTGCCGCGATAAAGAGTAATCTCCTGCTTCTCGATATGGGCAATGTTCTCAACAATATTGTCGAGGAAGTCCCGGTCATGGGAAATCAGCAGCAGTGTGCCCGGATAACACTTTAACCATTCTTCCAGCCAGAGGATGGCATCCATATCCAGGTGGTTGGTCGGTTCGTCCAACAACAGCAGCTCAGAAGGGCACATCAGAGTGCGGGCGAGGTTCAAGCGCATACGCCAGCCACCGGAGAAGTCTTTCACGCTCCGGTTTATCTGGCCCTGATTAAACCCAAGGCCATGCATAAGCTGTTCGGCACGGGACCGGGCTGTATAGCCGTGATGAGCATCGAAGTCGGCATGCAGTCTGGCCAGTGCATTATCGTCGCCACTGGCTTCTGCTTCCGCAATGCCTCGCTCTATGCGACGAAGTTCATGGTCGCCGTCCAGCACATATTCGACTGCAGCCTGCTCAAGCGCCTCAACTTCCTGAGCCATGTGCGCAATGCGCCAGCCAGAGGGAATAGAGAAATCACCATTATCGGCATGAATGTTTCCCAGGATCAGGGCAAACAAAGTCGATTTACCGGAGCCATTTACTCCAGTCAGACCAATCTTTTGCCCGGGATGGATAACAAGGTTGCTGTCCGACAGCAAACGCTTGCCACCGCGTAAAATACTGACATTGCTTAATTTGATCATGGGGCGGATTTTAGGCTGATCAGTACTTCATTCCTACTGATAGAAAGAGGGAAGCTAAAAATAAATAACGGGGCTGAATAGCCCCGTTAGTGGTTTCATTCCGAAGGAATGATATTACTTACGCTTCTTCGCAGTCTTTCTTACGGCCTTGCGAGCAGCTGGCTTGCGCTTCACAGCAGCTTTCTTGGCAGTGGACTTGCGAACGGCTGGCTTACGCTTGGCAGCAGCCTTACGTACAGTCTTCTTGGCAGTCGACTTACGGGCAGCTGGCTTACGCTTGGCGGCAGCCTTGCGTACAGTCTTCTTGGCAGTTGACTTGCGAGCAGCTGGCTTACGCTTGGCAGCGGCCTTACGTACAGTCTTCTTGGCAGTTGACTTACGGGCAGCTGGCTTACGCTTGGCAGCAGCCTTGCGTACAGTCTTCTTGGCGGTCGACTTGCGAGCAGCTGGCTTACGCTTGGCTGCAGTCTTTCTTACAGTCTTCTTGGCAGTCGACTTGCGGGCGGTAGTCTTACGCTTCGCAGTAGTCTTCTTGGCTGCAGTCTTACGTGCAGTCGACTTGCGGGCGGTAGTCTTACGCTTGGCAGTGGTCTTCTTGGCCGCAGTCTTGCGGGCAGTGGACTTGCGGGCGGTAGTCTTCTTAGCTGCAGTCTTACGTGCAGTAGACTTGCGGGCAGTCGACTTACGAGCGGTAGTCTTACGCTTCGCAGTAGTCTTCTTGGCCGTAGTCTTACGGGCAGTGGACTTGCGAGCAGTCGTCTTACGCTTCGCAGTAGTCTTCTTGGCCGCAGTCTTGCGGGCAGTGGACTTGCGGGCGGTAGTCTTCTTGGCTGCAGTCTTACGTGCAGTAGACTTGCGGGCAGTCGACTTACGAGCGGTGGTTTTCTTGGCTGCAGTCTTACGGGCAGTGGACTTGCGAGCAGTAGTCTTACGCTTCACGGTAGTCTTTTTGGCCGTAGATTTGCGGGTGGTTTTACGAGCGGCTGTTTTCTTAGCCGTCTTCTTACGAGCAGGAGCCCGTTTTTTGGCTGCAGCACCGGCTTCCCGGCTTGCGGCCTCGGACTTGTCGAAGTCCTTTTCAACATTACTCATAGCTTTCTCCATTTAGCACTTGCAAGCGCGATACCTTCAGGCAGTGCCTTGCCGTCTGGTATCCAGATGCCATCGCGCTTATTCAGTACCTCGGAGCCCCGACATGAGCGATAGCGACTCTGGCCGATTTCAGCCATCCCTTCATGGACAGCCTACTTAAATCCTTTTACTGCTAAATTTTCCTGCTTTTCTCAGCCTTCATTTATAAGGCTGATTCAAAATCCTTTTTACTCAGCCAGCGTCAACCAAAACCAATGCTGAAAACTACAATATTTTATTTTTCGACTTATTAACTCCAAACTAAAACTGACAGCAATTCGTTACTACACATCCCACCACCTAACGAACAAACTGCTCTTCAAATCAACAACCAACACCCGTAAAAACTAATTCTAATAACTACATTTTTTTATACCTATTTCTCACATAGACCATAGACTAATCATTTACATAATTGCAAAAAAAATTCAATTAACGACACTGACACCTTCTTAACGAAAGAAGAAAACAACAAAACCAACATGCAATCAAACTCATTCACACAACAACAATTAAACAAAACAAGAAACGCCTGCATCACTCAATAACACTGTATTAATAGAGTTTTAATCGTAAATTTGTGTTTAAAACTGCCATTTTGTGCATATATATCACTCACGGATCTTGTCTTTGTCATAAAATTGAACAAGGATGGGCTGCTTAAGACAGCTTCTATGTATTTTTTCCTCAGAAAGGGAACGTAATGAAAGTCAAACTACTCGTCATAGCTCTTGTACTCTCTCTTGGAGCGCTCATTGCTGTACTCCTTAAACAGGAAGAAGCACCCACTCCAGCCGCCGAAGTAGCAACCAACACTGCCCCGGTAACAGACGCAGAAAAGCTGAGCTACAGCCTGGGTGCTCTGTTTGGTACGAGAATGGCAGAGGTATACAGCGATCTCGATACCAATATGGTTGTCGCTGGCATCAGTGATGCACTGGCAGATAAGAAGCTGGCTCTTTCTGAGCAACAGATGATGGAAATCATCCAGAAAGCACAGATGGAAGCTGCAGAGAAGCGCCAGAAAGAGATGATGGAGCAGGCTCAAAAGAACGCAGATAAAGGTGCAGCGTTCCTGAAGGAAAACGGTCAAAAATCTGACGTAGTCACCACTGACTCCGGCCTTCAGTACAAAGTCCTGTCAGAAGGTAAAGGCTCCAAGCCTGACGTTTCCAGCGAAGTCACCGTTAATTACGAAGGTAAACTGCTGGATGGCACCATCTTCGACAGCTCCTATGAGCGCGGTCAGCCTGCGACCTTCCGGGTTAATCAGGTTATCCAGGGCTGGACTGAAGCACTGCAAGGTATGCCGGAAGGTTCTGTCTGGGAACTCTACATCCCATCTGATCTGGCATACGGCCCTGGTGGTGCACCACAGGGCGGCATTGGTCCTAACGAGCTGTTGATCTTCAAGGTTGAACTGATCAAGGTGAATCAGAAAGCGGCTAACTAGCCGCGCCTGCTTCAAACCTGATCACAAAAAAGCCCTCACCGACAATGTCTGTGAGGGCTTTTACTATCTGGCTGTCTTTCAACCTACCGCATATTCCCCGGCTTCATCTTTATGGGAGTTGTGCAGCATGGCAATCAATTGATCTTCCAGTGAGAAACGCTCCTCCAAGGTCTCTCCAATCATTGAGAGTGTGGCCTGCAGTTCTGCGATATTCCCAAGCGTCTCACAGCTATCATTGAAATCCAGGCATGCACCTGTGTTTTTCTGAATAGCCTTGAACAGCTGCTGGGATGATGCCAAAGCATCCTTATCACCAAATTCAACAGCCTCCTGTTCAAGTTGCTCGTAGATTTCAAAATGTCCAGCAGATACATAATCAACAAGCAATTGGCAGAAATTACGCAATTTCTCTTGTAAAGGGCGTGAATCATCCCCCTGTGGATCAGCTCCGGTCATTGAACAATAAAGAACCAGCATGTTCTGTCGTTCATTTAACCAGCCGTCTATAAGGTCTGAAACTCCCCCCCACCTTTCTTTGGCTGACTTGCAACCCTCCAGCATCATCTTTCCCCTTTACTGTTAGCATCCAGATTTATACAGCCAGATCAGGAAAGACCGATCGAGGCTGATAACAATCGATCGGTTTTGTCTAGGGTACGGCAGCCAATATACGAACTTCAAGACTTAAAATTAAAATTTACTTCGGCATATTCAAAAAAAATAAAAACAACCCCAAACAATCGAATATTGATAATTATTAGAGATAAATAAAACAACAAAAATAATTATTTGATATTTGTATAAATAAAAAAATCGTCTACTCGCTATTAACGACAGGGGGTTTCTTTTATTTTCCGCTATCAAACATCACATAAAAAGAAAGGAGCCTTTCGACTCCTCTCCTTGTTTAGCCAACTCTTCTTTTTTACAGAAGCAATTTGCGAATATCTGCCAACAAAGTCGACAACAGCACTGCAAACTGTGCAGCTTCTGCACCATTAATTGCACGGTGGTCATAAGACAGCGACAGAGGAAGCATCAAACGAGGAACAAACTCGGAACCATTCCAGAATGGTTTCATGGAAGCCTTGGAGATTCCCAGAATCGCAACCTCAGGAGAGTTCACGATTGGAGTAAACGCTGTTCCACCAATAGAACCCAGGCTGGACAGTGTGAAGCAGCCGCCTTTCATTTCGGCAGGCTTCAGCTTTTTGTTACGAGCCTTGTCTGCCAGCTCAGCACATTCAGCCGCCAGCTCCCACAGACCTTTCTTATCCACATCCTTGAGTACAGGAACCACCAGCCCATCAGGAGTATCAACAGCAATACCAATGTTGACATAATTCTTCAGGATACGGTTCTGTCCGTCCGCAGAGAGTGACGCACAGAACTGTGGCATCTCTTTGAGAGCATAGGCCGCTGCTTTCAGCAGGAATGGCAGAGGTGTCAACTTCACGCCCTTCGCTTCAGCAACTGCCTTTTGCGCTTTACGGAAAGCTTCCAGCTCAGTGATATCTGCATCATCAAACTGAGTCACATGTGGAATGTTCAACCAGCTGCGCTGGAAGTTCTCAGCAGCTACCTTACGCAGCTTATTCAGAGGCTGAACTTCAATGTCCCCCCACTGACTGAAGTCCACTTCAGGGATCGCCGGGATTCCAGAGCCTGAAGTAACAGAAGCATTCGCAGCAACCGCTGGCTTGGACAACTGCTCTTTAACATAGCTCTGAACATCCTCTTTCAGGATGCGGCCTTTTGGTCCGGTACCTTTAACCAGAGTCAGATCGACACCAAACTCACGGGCGATCCGGCGCACGGCTGGGCCAGCATAAACAACACCAGCATTAACCGGTGCAGCTTGTGGCTGAGAAGCCTGAGCTGCTGGAACAACAGAAGCTGCGGCCTGAGGCTTTTGTTCTGCAGGTGCCGAAGCAACCGGTGCGGACTGTTCAGCTGGAGTCTGTGTTGGAGCAGGTGCAACGCCCTGAACTTCCAGAGTCACAACCAAATCACCTTCTCCCAACTCAGCACCCATAGCGGCGTTCACAGCCACTACCTTGCCTGCGTGGGTGGAAGGCACTTCCATTGTTGCTTTATCGGATTCCAGAGTGATCAGTGCATCATCAACCTGCACCTCATCACCAACAGCCACGGAAATCTCAACCACCGGCGCCTTATCACCACCGATATCAGGAACACGCACTTCAACTGTTTGAGTAGAAGAAGATTCAGCAGCAACTGCTGGTGCGGCTTCAACAACGGGTGCCGGCTGTTCTGCAGGTGCGTCTTCCACTGGTGCCAGAGCTGGCTCTGGTGATTCTGCGGCCTCTGTTTCAATCAGCAGCATATCCATGCCTTCGTTCAAGGTGTCACCCACCTTCACGAGTACATCAACAACCTTGCCGGCTTTCGGTGCCGGAATTTCCATGGTTGCCTTATCGGATTCCAGAGTCATGACCGTGTCTTCAGCAGAGACTACGTCACCCGGAGCCACATTGATCTCTACAACTTCGCCGCCGTCGCCGCCAAGATCAGGAACTTTGATTATTTCTTGTGCCATTCTCAATAGCCTTTCAGTCAACCCGGCTCCTGTGAGCCGGGTGGCGAACATTTGATATCAGCTGTACAGAGGAGACGCTTTCTCTGGGTCAATGCCCAGTTTTTCAGCAGCTTCTTTCAATACGGCCTTGTCCAGTTCTCCGTCCTTGACCAGGCCAGTGAGGGCAGCGAAAGCAACATAGTTGCGGTCAACTTCAAAGAACTTACGCAGATTCACGCGGGTGTCGGAGCGGCCATAACCGTCAGTACCCAGTACCACGAAGGTGTTCGGAACAAACTCACGAATCTGGTCGGCGTAGAGCTTCATATAGTCAGTAGCAACAATCACAGGACCTTTGGTACCGGTCAGTTTCTGTTCTACCCAGCTCTGACGAGGCGCAGCTTCCGGATTCATCATGTTCCAGCGAGCCGCTTCCAGACCATCACGACGCAGTTCGTTGAAGCTGGTTGCACTCCAGATATCGGATTCCACACCAAAGTCATTGCGAAGAATCTCAGCCGCAGCACGTACTTCTTCAAGAATAGTGCCACAACCCATCAGCTGAACACGTGGTGCTTCGTTCTTCTGACCTTCACTGAAGCGGTATAGACCTTTCAGGATACCTTCCACAACATCATCACCTTCCGGAATAGCAGGCTGAACGTAGTTCTCGTTCATGGTGGTGATGTAGTAGTAAACATTCTCCTGCTCGCCATACATGCGACGCAGACCGTCCTGAATAATAACCGCCAGCTCATAACCGTAAGTTGGGTCATAGCTGATGCAGTTCGGAACAGTGCTCGCCAGAATATGGCTGTGACCATCCTGATGCTGCAGACCTTCACCATTCAGAGTGGTTCGACCGGAGGTTGCGCCAATCATGAAGCCACGAGCCTGAATATCACCAGCAGCCCATGCAAGGTCACCCGTACGCTGGAAGCCGAACATGGAATAGAAGGCGTAGAACGGAATCATTGGGATGTTGTTGTTGCTGTATGAGGTCGCAGCAGCGATCCAGGCAGCATGAGCACCCGCTTCGTTAATACCTTCTTCCAGAATCTGACCAGTGATGGACTCTTTGTAGAACATCAGCTGATCGGAATCCTGCGGCTCGTACTTCTGGCCGTGAGCTGAGTAAATGCCCAGCTGGCGGAACATGCCTTCCATACCAAAGGTACGGGCTTCATCCGGGATAATCGGCACAATGTGCTTGCCCAGAGACTTGTCCTTCACCAGCACACCCAGAACCCGGTTAAAGGCCATGGTGGTAGAAATTTCACGCTCTCCACTGCCTTTCAGCACCGCATCAAACGCAGACAGCTCTGGAATAGTCAGCTGAACATCGGTATTACGGCGACGCTGTGGAATAAAGCCACCCAACCCTTCACGATGCTTGCGCATGTAAACCATTTCCGGGCTGTCAGCATCTGGCTTGAAGTAAGGCAGGCTTTCCAGATCATCATCCTTGATCGGCAGATCAAAACGATCACGGAACTGCTTAAGATCATCCAGTGGCAGCTTCTTGATACTGTGGGTGACGTTAGCCGCTTCGCCAGTTGCACCAGTACCGTAGCCTTTTACGGTCTTGGCCAGAATAACGGTCGGACGACCTTTGGTGTTCACCGCTTCATGATAAGCCGCGTAAACCTTGTAAGGATCGTGGCCACCACGGTTCAGACGCCAGATGTCGTCATCAGAGAGGTTTGCCACCATCTCTTTAGTTTCCGGATAGCGACCAAAGAAGTGCTCACGGGTCCAGGCACCACCTTTGTTCTTACAGTTCTGGTAGTCACCATCAACCGCTTCATCCATCAGCTGCTGCATGACACCGTCTTTATCCTGGGCAAACAGCTGATCCCAATGGCGGCCCCATACGACCTTGATCACGTTCCAGCCGGCACCACGGAAGACGCCTTCCAGCTCCTGAATAATTTTGCCGTTACCGCGAACCGGGCCATCAAGACGCTGCAGGTTACAGTTAACGACGAAGACCAGGTTGTCCAGATGCTCACGACCGGCAAGAGAGATTGCGCCAAGGGATTCCGGCTCATCCATCTCACCGTCACCCAGAAATGCCCAGACCTTACGATTCTGCTCTGGCATCATGCCGCGGTTAATCAGGTACTTCATAAAGTGAGCCTGATAGATCGCCTGCAGTGGGCCAAGGCCCATGGATACAGTCGGGAACTGCCAGAAGTCAGGCATCAGCCATGGGTGAGGGTAGGAAGAAAGACCTTTACCATCGACCTCAGAACGGAAGTTATCCATCTGATCTTCAGTGATACGACCTTCCAGATAAGCACGGGAATAAATACCCGGTGCTACGTGACCCTGGTAGTACACCAGATCACCGTCACGGTCGCTGTCAGGACCATGGAAGAAATAGTTGTAGCCAATGTCGTACAGCGTCGCACTGGAGGCGAAAGACGAGATATGGCCACCCAGATCCCCACCACGCTTGCTGGCACGCTGCACCATTGCCAGAGCATTCCAGCGCACCAGGGAACGTATACGACGCTCCATAAACAGGTCGCCAGGCATTTTGGCTTCTTTGGCAGAAGGGATGGTGTTTCTGTAAGGAGTCGTGATGGCGTAAGGCAGCTGTGTACCTTTACGGCTTGCGCGACGAGCAAGACGAGTCAACAGATAATGAACCCGCTCCTCACCTTCATTTTCCAGAACGGCTTCAAGCGCATCAAGCCATTCCTGTGTCTCGACTGGATCAGTGTCACGATGCATGTAGTTTGCCCCCGGTACCGAACGAAATCAGTATAGTTTGAGGATATTTAGCGGGATGCCGAATAGAGAACAAATCAATATGAGGACATCCTTGTAATTTTGTATGTAATTACACTACATAATAATGGCTTTTTGCAAGGTACACCCACCCAAACTCTGTAGTTTTGCTACACAAAGTTACATAAACAAACATGATGAAGCGTTTCTGCCTACTTAGTATTTAAACACCTCCCTTTATGTATGAACTAAGCAGGGTCTTTCTGTAAAATTGTCTTTATCCTGTCTCCCACCCAACAAAAAACAAGGGCCGTTCAGGTTATGGCAGCAAAGATTCCTGATCCTATCCGCTCTCTCCAGCAACAACGCCTTCAGTCGTTTAATGAGCTGCTTGTCAGTATGGAACTGGCACAGACTCTCTGGACGACAGAGATCCAGCAGCAATTCCAGACCTGCTGGACGGGAAGCGACTTCGTTTGGGATATCTGCCGAAAAAGCCCGGAGCTTGTTCTTGAGCTGATAGATGAAGGCATTCTCTTCCGTGCCTTCACCACTGAGATTTCCCAGGCTCTCTCACAGGCCCTCAGCATCTGCTCAACAGAAGCAGAGCTAATGACAGCCTTGCGCAAATTCCGGCAGAAGCATCAGCTGAGGATTATTTTTCGGGATCTCAATCGCCTGGCCCCAATGACAGAGACAACAGCTGACGTCTCGGCCATGGCGGATGCCTGTATAAAGCTGTCGTGTGACTGGCTCTACGACGACTGCTGCCAGCAAATGGGAACGCCCTATGGCGCGCAGCTGGGTGATGAACCAACACCCCAGAAAATGATTGTGCTGGGAATGGGCAAGCTGGGTGCCCATGAACTTAACCTGTCGTCCGATATCGATCTTATCTTTTGCTATCCCTACAAAGGGGAAACTCAGGGTGCACCAAGAACACTGACCAATCAGGAGTTCTTTATTCGCCTGGGGCAACGGCTGATCAAGGTACTGGACAGCAATACCGCCGATGGCTTTGTTTTCCGTGTTGATATGCGTCTGCGTCCCTACGGGCAGAGCGGGGCACTCGTCCTCAGCAGTACGGCAATGGAACAGTATTACCAGGATCAGGGAAGGGATTGGGAACGATACGCGCTGATCAAGGCCCGCTGGATTGCCGGTGAACCACAACCAGCCCAACAGCTGATGGAGGTTCTGCGCCCGTTTGTATACCGCCGCTATATCGATTTCGGGGCGATCGCCGCACTGCGAGATATGAAGCAGATGATCAAGCGGGAAGTCGCTCGCAAAAGCCTGCACAACAATATCAAGCTGGGCCACGGCGGCATTCGTGAAATTGAGTTTATTGTCCAAAGCTTCCAGTTAATCCACGGTGGCCGCGACAAACAGCTTCAGAACCGCTCACTGTTAAGTAACCTTGGTCATCTTGAAGCCAATGGCTACTTGCCTGCTGTTGTCTGTCAGGAGCTTAGAGAAGCCAATACCTTTCTCCGTAATACCGAGCACGCCTTGCAGGCAATGTCGGACAAGCAGACCCAGACCCTCCCCAACAATCCAGAGGAACAGCTAAGGCTGGCCTGGGTTATGGGTTTCGAGAGCTGGGAACTATTTCTTGAGCAGCTCAACTCTCATCGTGAAAAAGTGGAAACCCACTTCAATGCGATTGTTTCGGAGGACGATGATGAAGCCCCTGAGCAAGACGCTTCCGATACCGACTGGCAAGCGTTCTGGGGCCGGCAGATGGAATTGCCCGAGGAAGAAATATCACTGCTGGAACGACTCGGTTTCAAACAAACATCCGAGATTCACAGAAAGCTTATTAATCTGCGTGACGGAAAAATTTTAAAGACCGTACGCCGGCAAAGTGCTGATCGCATCAATCAGTTTATGCCGTTGTTGATCAAAAATGTTCTGCAGGACGAAAATCCGGATCAGGCTCTTATACGACTACTCACGATTGTCGAATCAGTTCTGCGCAGAACGGCCTATCTGGTGTTACTGATGGAGAACCATGCGGCCCTTAAGCATCTGGTTTCTCTCTGCTCACTCAGCCCATGGATTACAGAACAGATTGCCCGACACCCGGCACTGCTGGATGAATTCCTCAACATCAATAATCTTTATGCTCCACCGAAAAAGACAGAGCTTGAAGATGAGTTAAGACAACAGCTTGCTCATATCCCGGAAGATGATCTGGAAATGCAGATGGAGTCTCTGCGTTACTTCCGCATGGCTCACATTCTGAAGGTGGCGGCCGCACAGGTTGCCGGCAAGATGCCATTGATGAAAGAGAGCGATTATCTGACCTGGACGGCAGAAACCATTCTGTCTTCCGTTCTGGATATCTCCCGCCGTCAGCTTACCAGCCGCCATGGCCATCCGGGGAAAGACGATACCGGTGAACCTAGCTTCCTGATTGTGGGCTACGGCAAACTTGGAGGTATTGAACTCGGCCCAGGCTCCGATCTGGATCTGGTCTTTATTCATAATGGCAACTCCAACCAGATGACGGATGGAGAACGCAGCATTGATAACGGGATGTTCTTTACCCGTTTGGGCCAACGCATTGTTCATATGCTGTCGACCAATACAATTTCCGGTCAGCTCTATGAAGTGGATATGCGACTGCGGCCGTCTGGCAATTCAGGCCTTCTGGTGTCATCACTGAATGCCTTCGAGAAGTACCAGCACAACGAAGCATGGACCTGGGAACATCAGGCTCTGGTGCGTGCCCGGTGCATCAGTGGCGACCCTGCACTGATCAAGGCTTTTGAACAGGTTCGTGAAACGGTTCTGAGCATTGAACGAGATAACACCAGCCTGCAAAAAGATATTCGCGAGATGCGCCATAAAATGGCGACCAATCTCGGAACCAAGTCAACAAAAGGTGGAACACTGCCTGCGGCTTGGACAGAGCAAGATGAGTTTCATATCAAACACGATCATGGCGGCATCGTCGATATTGAGTTTATTGTTCAGTATGCGGTTCTGGCCTGGTCACATAAACATCCTGTTCTGACCCGGTGGACTGACAACATTCGGATTCTGGAAGATCTGGAAACTGAAAAGCTGCTTTCCATCGAGGATGTTGCAACCCTGACGGAAGCTTATAAGACCTACCGTCAAACACTGCATCGTCATTCCATGCAGAAGAAAGGAAGCTCGGTCAGCGGTGATCAGCTGCATGAGCATAGAACGAAGGTTATAACGATCTGGAACCAGTTACTGAAAGATTCTGTTCCATTACCTGCCTCTTGAAAATGAATCACGATCTGGCAAGGGAATATGGTGCAATCTTTCTGTGTAGTGCAATAATAGGGGGCAGTAGCCATAAGCTGCTGGGTTGTTGATAGTTTTTTCATCTATAACACATCTTTGCCCGAACACACTCTGGCAGGTCTATCAACCAACCAGCCTGTTTCTTTACAGGCCGAGTGATCTTGTGAATCGAACCCGATACAGAGAGCGCTCGGAGATAAGAATGTGATAACGAATAAAACAGCAAAAGAAGAAACACAGAGATAGACAGGAGAAGCTATGTCTTTCGCCGATCGTGATGGTGTTATCTGGTTAGATGGCGAACTGATTCCTTGGCGCGAAGCCCAGACCCATGTGCTGACTCACACGCTCCACTACGGCATGGGTGTTTTTGAAGGCGTGCGCGCATATGAAACAGACAATGGCGCCCAGATTTTCCGACTGCAGGAACACACTGATCGTCTGTTCCGCAGTGCCCATATTCTGGGCATGAAAATTCCTTTTACCAAAGAACAGATTAACGAAGCCCAGAAACAGGTCGTTCGTGAGAACAATCTGTCCTCCGCCTATCTGCGCCCCATGTGCTTTTACGGTTCCGAAGGCATGGGTCTGCGGGCAGACAACCTGAAAGTTCACTGCATGGTAGCCGCCTGGGAGTGGCCATCCTACATGGCGCCAGAAGCCAAAGAGCAGGGCATCAAGATTCGCACCTCCTCCTACACCCGCCACCATGTGAATATCACCATGTGTAAGGCGAAGGCCAACGGCAACTACATGAACTCCATGCTGGCCCTGCGGGAAGCGCTGGATAGCGGTTGCGAAGAAGCTTTGCTGCTGGATAACGAAGGTTATGTAGCGGAAGGCAGCGGCGAGAATATCTTTATCCTGAAAGACGATGGCATTCTCTATACCCCGGAGCTGACTTCCTGTCTGGAAGGTATCACCCGTGACACCATCTTCCGCTTCGCCAGCGAGCTGGGTATTGAAGTCCGTGAGAAGCGCATCACCCGTGATGAGGTATATGTGGCCGAAGAAGCGTTCTTTACCGGTACCGCCGCAGAAGTTCTGCCCATTCGCGAACACGATGGTCGCATTATCGGTTCCGGCAAGCGTGGCCCAGTGACAGCCAAGATGCAGTCCATGTACTTTGATCAGGTTTCCGGCAAGCGGGAACAGTGGCCAGAGTGGCTGTCGCCGGTGAAATAATAAGGGTTTCACTAATAAAAATTCGGCATTCAGCACACGTTCTTCCTGTTTCAGGGGGAACGTCGCTCATTAAAGAGGCGTATAATAATCGCCTCTTTTTCGTTTTGGCCTGAGCAACACTCTGATCTGGTCTGAAAAACACAGATAATAGGCCAAACAACCGCGGGTAGCTTAGCCCGAAAAACAGTTAAGGGAGCCAAGTGAAGTATCTGATTGTCGGCCCATCTTGGGTTGGGGACATGGTCATGGCCCAGACCCTGTTTATTGAAATCAAAAAGCAGGATCCGGAGGCTGTCATTGATGTGCTGGCACCGGCCTGGAGCGCCCCCTTGCTTGCCAGAATGCCGGAGGTTCGCCGTGGGCTGGATATGCCCCTCGGCCATGGCAAGCTGGAACTGGGTATGCGTCGCACCCTCGGCAAGTCCCTTATCAGCGAAGGTTATGATCAGGCCATCGTTCTGCCTAACTCCCTGAAATCGGCTCTGGTTCCCTTCTGGGCTGATATTCCCAAACGCACTGGCTGGAAGGGGGAGATGCGCTATGGCCTTCTCAACGATATTCGTTCACTGAATAAAGAACACTATCCGCTGATGATCGAGCGGTTTATCGCTTTGGCTCATCCGAAGAACAGCGCGCTGCCTTCACCGCTCCCAAGCCCGGCACTGATTGCCGACACTGAGAACCGTGACGCGGCACGTAACAAGTTTAACCTGACGGCCAGCAAACCCATTCTGGCCCTCTGCCCGGGTGCAGAGTTTGGCCCTGCCAAGCGCTGGCCGGAACGCCACTATGCGGCTGTTGCCGAGAAGAAACTTGCTGAAGGCTGGCAGGTCTGGCTGTTTGGCTCAGAAAAAGATCGGCCGGGTAACGATGATATTGCCGGGCAACTCTCTACAGAGCATGCCGATTCAGTACACAATCTTGCCGGCAAAACCTCTCTGGCGGAAGCCATAGATCTCTTGTCCTGCGCCGATGCCGTGGTCAGCAACGACTCTGGACTGATGCATATAGCCGCAGCGCTAGGTCGCAACCTTGTGGTGGTTTATGGCTCAACATCGCCTGGTTTTACCCCACCACTGAACGACAATCACCGCATTCTTCGTTTAGGTCTGGATTGCAGCCCCTGCTTTAAACGGGAATGTCCGCTGGGCCACCTGAACTGCCTGAACCAGCTGGAACCTCAGTTGGCTCTGGATGCACTGGAGGAGCTGACCGGCTCAAATGTCAGCCTGCAGCTGTCACAAAAGGATGTTGAAGAATGAGCCAGTGGCAGAATAAAGCACCACGGGTGCTGATCGTCAAAACCAGCTCACTGGGCGATGTCATCCATACTCTGCCAGCGCTCACTGATGCCGCCAAAGCGATTCCAGGCATCACCTTTGACTGGATTGTGGAAGAGAGCTTCTCAGAAATTCCGTCCTGGCATCCAAACGTCACCAATATTATTCCTGTGGCCATACGACGCTGGCGCAAGAGTATTTTCAAAACTCTACGCAGCGGGGAGTGGTCAGAGTTTCGCAGTCGTTTAAAGCAAAGCGATTACGATCTGGTCATCGATGCTCAGGGTTTGCTGAAAAGCGCCATCCTGACTAAGGGTCTGAAAGCACCTGTTTACGGGCTGGATAAAGACTCTGCCAGAGAACCGCTGGCGGCTCGCTTTTATTCCCATCCTCAGGCTATTGCCAAAGGACAGCATGCCGTTGAACGGGTTCGTCAACTGTTTGCCAAAGCCTTGGGGTATGAACTCCCGGCGGGTAAAGGCCACTTTGCACTGGAAGCAGAACTGTTTGCCGATGCACGTAACCTGCGGCCACCGTGCTCTTATCTTGTGTTTGTTCATGGCACGACATGGGACGATAAACACTGGCCGGAAAGCTATTGGATAGAACTGGCAAAAAAAGCGACCAAGGCTGGCTATGTCGTTTGTCTGCCCTGGGGTAACGACAAAGAGAAGGCGAGAGCAGAACGTATCGCTGCAGAGAACTCCCGCGTTCTGGTTCTGCCTAAGCTCAACCTGCGGGAGGTTGCGTCTGTACTGGCCGGCGCAACCAAGGTTGTGGCGGTCGATACCGGACTGGGACATCTCACTGCAGCATTGGAAGTTCCAGCTGTCTCATTGTATGGCCCAACCAGTCCGGTTCTCGTTGGCGCTTATGGCGATAATCAGCAGCACCTGACACTGGATGACTGCGACCCGACCATCAGTGCACCAGGAATCACTCCCGCTATTTTTGCACCTATAACACCTGATATCGTTTGGAATGCACTGGCGCTTGAATCAGTCGCTGACAACACGGAACAGGAAAAGAGTGTTGAATGAAGTTTGCGTTTATTCTCTATAAATACTTCCCCTTTGGCGGGCTACAGCGCGACTTTCTGCGTATAGCCAAAGCCTGTCAGGATATGGGACATACCATTGTTGTTTACACCATGGGCTGGGATGGTGAGTGTCCGGAAGGCTTTGAGATTCACACCCACAAGCCATCCGCCATGAGTGCCCCGAAGCGTAACACCCGCTTTCAACATTGGGTTCAGCAACAGATTGAAGCGAATCCTGTCGATATCGTCGTTGGCTTTAATAAGATGCCGGGGTTGGATGTTTACTATGCGGCAGATACTTGCTTTGAACACAAGGCACGCCATCTGCGGAAAAGCTGGTACAAGTACACGCCACGCTACCGACACTTTTCCTTTAACGAAGATGCTGTTTTTAACGCCAACAACCATACAGTTTCATTGCTAATCTCAGCCAATGAGAAGGTGTTGTTCCAGAAGTATTACCAGACACAGGAAGAACGCCTTCACCTGCTGCCACCAGGCATATCCCGTGACCGTCGCCGCCCGGAAAACGCTGATGAGATTCGTGCAGAGTTTCGTACCGAATTTGGCATCAAAGACGACGAGCATCTGGTACTGATGGTTGGCTCCGGTTTTAAAACCAAGGGCGTTGACCGTGCACTGCAGGCACTGAAAGGGCTGTCTCTAGCTGTACGCGCCAAAACCAAACTGTTTATTGTGGGACAGGATGATCCGCGCCTGTTCCGGGCACAGGCACAAAGCCTCGGAATCAACAGTCAGGTGACATTCTTCAGCGGTCGGGATGATATACCCCGTTTCCTGGTTGGCGCCGATATGCTGATTCATCCGGCTTACAACGAAAACACAGGCACCGTTCTTCTGGAGGCGCTTGTAGCAGGTCTTCCGGTTCTGTGTACCGAAGTGTGTGGCTACGCCCATTACATAACTGATGCTCAGGCCGGCGATGTGGTACCGTCTCCTTTTCACCAGGAAGACCTGAATCGTCGTCTTGAAACCATGCTGACGTCCAATAATCAGAAGCAGTGGCAGGCTAATGCTCTGTCGTTTGCTGATACCGCAGATATTTACAGCATGCCGGAACGGGCAGCCGCCATTATCGAGCAAACCGCCGAATCCCTTACACAGTCCGGAGTAACACGTTGAGCAGCACTTCTCCTGAACTGTACCTGCGGGAAGACTTCCAGAAAGCCTGGGCGGGTTCTGATCCCTTTGAAAAGGTGGAGCAGCTGGATGGAGAAGTATTCCGTCAGCTGGAAGCCCGTAAAACCCTGCGTTTTGAACAGGATGACAAAAGCTTCTTTGTCAAAATCCACCGGGGTGTGGGCTGGTATGAAA
Source organism: Parendozoicomonas haliclonae (assembly GCF_900174585.1). Taxonomy (GTDB): domain Bacteria; phylum Pseudomonadota; class Gammaproteobacteria; order Pseudomonadales; family Endozoicomonadaceae; genus Sansalvadorimonas; species Sansalvadorimonas haliclonae. Next base: position 211,641 of record NZ_FWPT01000004.1, read on the forward strand.
TCATTGAAAACCTGATCCGCCTACGCAAACCAGTTCTGGGGGCGGAGAACGAATATCTGGCTATCAAGAAGCTCGAACAACTGGGCGTGGATACCATGACAGCTGTCGCCTATGGCAACAAGGGTAGTAACCCGGCCAAGCAACAGTCGTTTATCGTGACGGAAGATCTGATCAACACCATCAGCCTTGAGGATTTCTGCCATCGCTGGCAGCGGCATCCTCCGTCCTTCCGCCTGAAGAAGAACCTGATTACCAAACTGGCAGAAGTCAGTCGTTTACTGCACCAGAATGGCGTAAACCACCGAGATTACTATATCTGTCATTTCCTGCTGGCGATCCCTGATGGTGTTGAAAATGTTGACCCGGATAACTTCAAGGTTTCCCTGATCGATCTGCACCGCACCCAGATTCGAGCCAAAACTCCGGAGCGGTGGGTACGCAAGGACATTGCCGGTCTCTACTTCTCTGCGCTGGAAGCCAACTTTGGACTAAGCCGTAACGACATCTACCGCTTTATTCGCGTTTACACCGGCCTGCCTCTTCGACAGGCGTTCAAAGACTACCACTGGCTTTGGAAAGGTCTGGAGGAAAAGGCTCAGAAGCTGCTCGACCGTATGCAGCGGAAGTTGGGAGCCCAGTAATGCTCAGCTTGATAAAAAGAATTCGCTGGACGGTAAAACCAGCCTGGCGCGGAACTGCCATCGGTGAAACCTTTGCCACTCTGGAGAATGTGTTCGCCTTGCCAATGACGGAAGGTGCCGTCACCCAGGACTCTGAAAGTGTCGTGTTTCGCTTTCAACAGGATGGAAACACTTTTTATGTGAAGCGTTTCCACGGCACCAAAGGCTTGCGCAGCTGGCTGGGACAAAGCCGCCTGCGTGGTGAATGGAATAACCTGAAACTCTTTGCCGAACTGGGTATTCCTGCCGCCAAACTCGCGGCTTACGGCGAAGAACGTATTCTGACCCGTGCCGGACGCGGTGCACTGATTACCGAAGCGCTGGAAAACACCGAAGATTTGGCACGCCTTGCGTATCACAAGGACGCTCGTCTTAAAGACCCTCAATGGATTAAAGCGGTGCTGGCACAGGTTGCCGACTACGCCCGCAAAATGCATGACTACCGTTTTGCCCATAACGACTTCAAGTGGCGCAATATTCTGGTTGATGACAACCTGACCGAACCAAAGGTTTACTTGATCGATTGCCCGACCGGGCAACGCTGGTTTGGTCCGTTCCTGAAGTATCGCATCATCAAGGACCTTGCCTGCCTGGATAAGCTCGGCAAATATAATTTATCCAGAACCCAGCGCCTGCGCTTCTTTAAAATGTATCGGGGCAAAGACCAGCTTGATGCCAGTGACAAAGAGATGATCCGCCGTATCGTTAGCTTTTTTGAGGGGCGGGAATGAATCCTGTGACTATGACGACCCTCGACTCTGCCACACTGCAATCCCTGACAGAAGCGCCTAAAACACCGTTCCAGCTGGCAACGGAAGAAGGCTCTCTGGAGTGTCTGGATGTTTTGCGCTTTCTGCCCGGAAAGCGACTGGTTCTTCGTGCCCGTTTTGGTGGCGAAGTGGTTATCGCCAAGTGCTTTTTTGGCTCTATGGCTAACCGGGATATGAAGCGAGAACTGCGTGGCATTGAAGGCTTTGTTCGGGCAGAAGTTCCAACACCTGAACTGATTGGCAGCAGTGCAAACCAGCATTTCCATCTGGTTTTAACACGGGAACTCTCTCCCGTTATCAGTTTTGATACTTTCTGGTCTGGTCAGCTTTCTGATGATGAACGTCGCACCTGGCTGGAAAAAATCAGCGGGATTATCGGCGCACTTCATAACGTTGGTGTGCAGCAGAAAGATATCCATCTCGATAATTTGTTGCTGCAAGACGATGAGATTTATCTGATTGATGGTGGCGGCGCCGAAGTTGTAAACAATGCCCTGCCACCCAAAGAGGCCGTGGAGAATCTGGCGCTGTTTCAGGCGGTTCTATTCCCCCGTTATGACCGTTTTATTGAAAACGTCTGGAATGCTTATTGTGAAGCCGCACCGGAGCTGGCTGATGGCACTAGCCTCGAAAGCTTCTCCCTGCTGGTACAACAGCAACGAAAATGGCGGGAACGGTTTGTTCAGAAAGCCCTGAGAAACTGCACCCAATTCCGGGTGGAGAAGAGCTGGACTCACTTCCTCTCAGTCGAGAGAAGTCTTGATACACCGGCTCTGCTGGAGGTGCTGGCTGATCCTGAGCAAGCCATGGCGGCTGGCAAGGTTATCAAGCAGGGCCGTACCAACACTCTGGTTGTTGTTGAACTTAGCAACGGTGAGAAGGTTCTGATCAAGCGCTTTAAAAGCACCAAAGGTTTTCTGCATCAATCACTGCGCATGCTGCGAGCGTCCCGGGCGCGCGGCTGCTGGCTGAATGGCTTTCTGTTACAGATGCTTGGCGTCCGCACACCACAGCCTTATGCGATGCTTGAAAAGCGTTTTGGCCCTCTGACAACCTGCAGCTACATCATTAACAGTTACCAGCCTGCACCGAATGCCTATGACTGGTTTGCCCAGTCGCCACTGCCGGATGGCTATCATCCAGTTGCTAATGAAATTGGTAATATACTGACGACACTGCAACGGTCACTGGTTTATCATGGTGACCTGAAGGGTAATAACTTTCTGGTTCAGGATGGTTCAGCGTCATTAATTGACCTCGACTCCATGACATCCTACAAAAACCCTTCTAAATTCAAGCGCGCGAATCAGCAGGATATTAATCGATTCGCTCGGAACTGGACTGACTTGCCGCTCGCGGCAGAAGTGTTTAGCCCAATCATTAATAAATTGAAAAACGATCGGGATTAATAAGTTTCAATGGTCATTCTTGGTTTGTCTGGGGCGATCAGTCACGACCCCTCTGCAGCTCTGTATATCGATGGCAAGCTGGTAGCTGCCATCGAGGAAGAACGCATTATTCGCGACAAGCACGCGAAAGGAAAAATGCCTCTTGAGTCCACAAAGTTCGTGCTGGAGCAGGCGGGAATCAAACCCAAGGATGTCGACATTGTTGCTGTGCCAATGGCACCTATCAGTCTTTCATCCGGGGCACGCTGGCACTATGCCAAACGCTACTGGTATGCGCCGGATCGTGCCCTTGATGCACTCCTGAACGGTAACCGCCGTTATCGTCGTTACGTGAAAAATATTCGTTCCATGCTCGAAAGCCTTGGCTTTGAGTGGGGACAGTTTGAATTTGAGCCGGTCGAACATCACCTCGCCCATGCTTCCAGCACTTATCATCTGAGTGGCTTCAAAGAGAAGACCGCCATTATGGGCGTTGATGGTAAGGGCGAATATGCGACCACGTTCTTCGGTTATGGCGAGAACGGCAAGATTCACAAGATCAAAGAGTTTTACGATCCGGATTCTTTAGGCGGACTGTATGGTGCTATCACCGAGTATCTCGGCTTCGATATGCTCGATGGCGAATACAAGGTTATGGGTATGGCGCCTTATGGCGATGCCAGTAAATACGACCTCAGCCGTTTGATCGAATTTGATGGTAAAGACTTTCAGATTAATACCAAGCTGGCCAACGTCATCGGTTTGCGTCGTTACAAAGAAGGCAAGAAAGGCTTCTTCTTCACACCGGAACTGGTGAAGTGGCTCGGACCTCGCCGCAAAGGTGATGTCGCCGATGATCCTTATATTCATTACGCGGCATCTATTCAGGCGATCTTTGAAGAAGTCACTCTTGGTCTGATGGATCACTACCTTGGCGATATCATCAAAGAAACCGGGAAGATTGCCTTCGCTGGCGGCGGCGCCCTGAACGTTAAGCTCAACCAAAAAATTATTGCCCGCCCGGAGGTCAAAGAGCTCTTTGTTCAGCCAGCCTCTGGAGACTCCGGTACCGCAATTGGTGCAGCTTCCTATGTCGCCAATATGCGCGGCCAGGAAGTTGAGCCTATGCGCCATGTCTATCTTGGCCCTTCCTTTACCAATGAGCAGGTGGTTGAAGCCTGTGAGCAGCACCCGGACAAGCCCAAGTTCAAAACCATTTCCGATGTTCCCCAGAATATCGCCAGGGTCCTTCATGAAGGTAATCCTGTCGCCTGGTTCCAGGGACGCATGGAGTTTGGTCCTCGGGCCTTGGGTGGACGAAGCATTGTTGGCTGCCCGAACCATCCAGGAATTGCTGATCGTATCAATGAACAGATCAAGTTCCGTGAACGCTGGCGTCCATTCTGTCCAAGCATGCTCTCACGCACTGCCAAAGAAATGTTCAAGGTCGATCATCCGGCTCCTTTCATGACTTTCACTTTTGAGGTTAAGGATGAGTGGAAGACGCGTGTTCCAGAAGTCGTTCATGAGGATGGTACATCCCGAGCGCAGGCTCTTGAGCCGGGTTTGAATGATCGTTACTACGCGCTGATGGAAGAGATGGAGAAGCTGACCGGCAATGGCGTGGTGTTGAACACCTCGCTGAATCGTCGTGGTGAACCTGTTGTTTGCACACCAACTGATGCGTTGAATATGTTCTTTGGCTCGGACCTTCAGTATCTGATTATGGAAGATGTTCTGGTGGTGAAAGAAGACTTCCCTGAGTTTGTCTGATTATTTAGCCAATCCAGATAAGTAAAAGGAGGCACATGCCTCCTTTTACTTGCGTTCAATAAAGCATTATTCAGGCTTTCTCACCCGTTCCGCCAATATGGGCACGGGCAGCAATACAACCTTCCAAAGACAGGGCATCCTGCACACCATCTTCGATCACATCAGAAAACTGCTTGAGTTCATCCAGAGACATCTCGGACAAATCCTTACCACTATTCAGACCATAAGCCACGGCCTTGCCAACAATCTCATGGGCTTCACGGAAGGCTACGCCTTTTTTCACCAGATAGTCGGCAAGGTCTGTGGCTGTTGCGAAACCCTTTTTGGTTGCCGCACGCATATTCTCAGGCTTGGAACGAATATGCGGCACCATATCGGCAAAGGCACGCAGGCAATCCTTAACCGTATCGACGGTATCAAACAGCGGCTCTTTGTCTTCCTGATTATCTTTGTTGTAAGCCAGCGGCTGGCCTTTCATCAGCGTCAACAGACTGACCAGATGACCGTTCACCCGACCGGTTTTGCCACGCACCAGTTCTGGCACATCCGGGTTTTTCTTTTGTGGCATGATGGAAGAACCAGTGCAGAAACGGTCTGGCATCTCAATAAAGTCAAACTGCTGGGACGTCCACAGCACCAGCTCTTCTGACATTCGGGACAGGTGGGTCAGAATCAGGGCCGATGCAGAACAGAACTCGATAGCAAAGTCCCGATCACTCACAGCATCCAGCGAGTTTGCGGTTGGTGCATCAAAACCAAGTTCCCGGGCAGTAAACTCACGATCAATCGGAAAGGTCGTTCCTGCCAAAGCTGCTGAACCGAGTGGGCTTTGATTCATACGTTTGCGACAGTCTTCCATGCGGCCGGAATCCCGTACCAGCATTTCACGCCATGCACGCAGATGATGACCAAAGGTAATCGGCTGGGCGACTTGAAGGTGAGTAAAACCAGGCATAATGGTTTTGCATTCTTTATCAGCCAGCTCTTCAAGGCCACTTTGCAGTCTGTTCAGCTCTGACAGAATCAGATCAATCTCATCCCGCAGCCAGAGACGAATATCTGTTGCCACCTGATCGTTGCGAGAACGGCCGGTATGAAGCTTCTTTCCGGCAATACCAATCTTGTCGGTCAATCGTGCTTCGATATTCATATGAATATCTTCGAGGGCAATCGACCACTCGAACTCACCGCGCTCAATTTCCTGCTCTATCTCTGCCAGACCATTCAGAATGCTATCCAACTCTTCTGTAGTCAGGATGCCGGCTTTATTGAGCATTTTGGCATGAGCTTTTGAGCCCATAATATCGTGATGATAAAGACGCTTGTCGAAATCAATCGAGGCTGTAAAGCGAGCAACAAACTCATCAACAGGCTCACTGAAACGTCCGCCCCATTGCTGGTTGGTCTTGTCTTTATCACTCATACCTGTGCCCGCCGGAGTTGTTTTGTTTTTCACGATTATACATACGGCATCATTCCTTCGCTGCCGTAATCAGGGTATAACAGGTTGATAAATTCTAATTACACATGAGCAAAACTGAGCATGAAGCTTACGAGCGAAAAAACGGATGATTTTTTCCTCCCGAACTTTTGTTCGTCGCGCGCAGTGTTTTTGCTGGTAATTGTTGCCGAGCTGTTTGTGCTCGTTCTTGTTCTAGCCTGGACCGGCGCAGGTGTATTTGACTGGAACCGGCTGGCTTTAACCTCACTGTTCGTTCAATGGATTGTGCTGTCCAGTGCGGCGGTTATCTGTACCCTAAGACCTCTTCTTTATAAAGCCGGTACCGCAACGGCAGCCATTGCCAGTCTGGCCGTCACACTCTCCATGACTTCACTGTTTACGCTGTTATCGAGCTGGGTGCTTGGTAATCTGGATTCAGGAATTCAGGAACCCAATTTCTGGCAAGGCCCCTGGGGCAATCTGCTGCGTAATAACCTGATCGCTCTAATTATCAGCACAATCGTACTGCGCTACTTCTATTTGCAGAACGAGCTTTCCCGGCAACAGCAGGCAGAACTGAACTCCCGTATTCAATCTCTACAGTCTCGTATTCAGCCGCACTTTCTGTTTAACAGCATGAATACCATTGCCAGCCTGATTGCTACCCGACCGGAGGTAGCAGAGCAGGTTGTGGAAGATTTATCCGATCTGTTTCGCGCCAGCCTCGATAAAGCTTCCATTCTTATTTCTGTCGATGAAGAGCTGGAACTGGCTCGCCAGTATATGAATATTGAGTCCCTTCGCTTTGGGGAACGGATTGAGACGGTTTGGGATCTTCCGAGCCTACCTATCGAAGCCAATATTCCCAGACTCTGTCTGCAACCGGTGCTTGAAAATGCTGTTTACCACGGTATCCAGCCGGTTCCCGAGGGCGGAACGATAACCATAACCGTCAAGCAGGAGGATGAGTCTATTGAGTTTGTCGTCTGCAATACCTTACCTGAGTCTGCGAACACAGAAACCAGCGAAAAAGGTAACCAGATTGCCCAAAAGAATATCGCCGACAGACTGAACGCCATCTATGGCGAGGATGCCTATTTGCAAACCAGTACCTTCCAGCGAGAGGGAAGGAGATGGTATAAGACAGTTATTCACTGCCCGCTCAAACAGCCATAAGCGGATACATAACACCAAGCTGCCAAAGAGCACCAACAATAATATGAAAGTGCTGATTTGTGATGATGAACCTTTAGCCCGGGAACGTACACGCGTGATGCTGGAGCGCATTGATGGCGTAACGCCATTGGATGCGGAAGCGGGTGATGGAGCGAGAGCGCTAGAGTTGATTGAGCAGTTTTCTCCCGATGCTGTATTACTGGATATTCGCATGCCGGGTATGGATGGGCTTGAGTGTGCCAACCGCATTGCCCAAATGGATACACCGCCGGCCGTGATTTTCTGTACAGCCTATAACGATCATGCACTGGAAGCCTTCAAGGCGCAGGCGATTGATTATCTGCTGAAGCCTATACGACAGAACAATCTTGAAGACGCCCTGCTGCGCACCCAAAAGCTGACCCAGTCACAGCTCACAGCTCTTCACGCCAAACAGGCAGAAGACGACTCCAGCTCCCACATCTCAGCACGGACACATAAAGGCATCGAGCTGATTCCAGTGGACGATATCACTATGTTTCAGGCTGACCAGAAGTATGTCACTGTCTGCTACAACAAGGGTGAAGTTCTGATAGATGAGCCACTGAAAAGCCTTCAAGAGCGGCTAGGCGAATCCTTTGTTCGGATTCATCGCAATGCCCTGGTTTCACATCGTGCCATACAGGCCATGCAGAAAAACGACCAGGGTTCCTACGAGCTGCGCCTGAAAAATCTGGATGAACCGGTCACAGTCAGCCGTCGCCATGTGTCGGCCGTTAAGCGACTACTTTCTCAGCGATAAATAAAAAGGCCGGAGAGATCCGGCCTAATCAGAGAGAGATCATTAGAGTATCAGATCAATGGTTTGCACCCTCCTCCGCTGTTTCATCAGGCCGAAATGTTTCAATCACAATATCATCACTGACGGATTCGAGTTTCACCTCAAAGCCCCATAACCGCTCGATATGCCCCATGATTTCTCTGGCGCTGTTCTTATCCAGCGGGCAGTTGTTGTGGCGGTAATGACGCAACGTTAACGAACGGTCTCCTCGGGTATCCACGCTATACACCTGAATATTCGGTTCGATATTGCCGATATTGTACTGAGCCGCCAGATTTTGCCGCAGCTGCCGGTAGCCTTCGTCATTATGAATTGCGCCCACTTCCAGAAAGTCATTCTTCTCATCATTACTGATGGTGAAGAAACGCATATCCCGCATCACCTTGGGGGACATGTACTGCAGGATAAAGCTCTCATCCTTGAAATTACGCATGGCGTGATCAAGAACAGGCACCCAGTTGTCGCATCCGGCAAAGTCCGGGAACCAACGCTCATCTTCTTCCGTTGGCGCCATACAGATACGCTTAATATCGGTGAAGATGTTGTAACCCAGCGTATAAGGGTTGATGCCGCTGTAACGTGGATCATCAAACTCCGGCTGGAACACGACATTGGTATGGGACTGCAGGAACTCCAGCATAGTGCCATCGTTGATCTTGCCGCGATTGTGCAGTTCGTTCATCAACGTGTAATGCCAGAAGGTTGCCCAGCCCTCGTTCATCACCTTGGTCTGGCGCTGTGGATAGAAGTACTGCGCCAGCTTCCGAACGATGCGAATCAACTCACGCTGCCAGGTTTCCAGCAGTGGCGCATTCTTCTCGATAAAGTAGAGAATGTTCTCTTCCGGATCTTTCGGGAAACGGTCGACTGCTTTTTTCTCTTTGCGGAACTTCAGCGGAATCGTGGTCCAGATATCATTCAGCGTGCGCTGAATATACTCTTCCCGATCCTTCTGGCGGTCGCGTTCTTCTTCGGCAGAAATTGGCACCGGACGTTTGTAGCGGTTGACGCCCTGACTCTGTAGAGAATGAGCGGCATCCAGTACTTCCTCAACCGCATCAATACCGTACTTCTCTTCACATTGAGCAATGTAGTTCTTGGCGAACAGCAGATAGTCGATGATCGAATCCGCGTCCGTCCATTCCCTGAACAGGTAATTGCCCTTAAAGAAGGAGTTATGACCATAACAGGCGTGGGCAATCACCAGCGTCTGCATAGTCATACTGTTCTCTTCCATCAGGTAAGAGATACAGGGGTTGGAGTTGATAACAATCTCGTAGGCCAGCCCCATATGCCCGCGCTGGTAACTGCCCTGGCTGGACAGGAACTGCTTGCCAAACGACCAGTGGTTATACATCAGCGGCATGCCGACCGACGCATAAGCATCCAGCATCTGCTCGGAGTTAATCACCTCAATCTGGTTGGGGTAGATATCCAGCCCATATTCTTCAGCGATCAGGGCGATCTCTTTATCAATGGTCTCGATCAGCTCGAAGTTCCACTCCGAGCCGGTGAAGATGGGTGCACTCATGCTGACACCTCCTTCTTCTCAAACAACTCCCTGAACACGGGATAGATATCCGCCGGCGTCTGAATATGCGCCATGGCGAAGTAGTTCTCGAAACGGTCTTCCAGAGCCTTGTATTCGTACCAGAGGTTCTGGTGATTGCGCTCGGTAATCTCTACATAGGCAAAGTAAGAGACCATCGGCATCAGGCTTTCAGAGATTATCTGCGAGCATTTCGGCGTATCGGATTCCCAGTTATCACCGTCCGATGCCTGGGCGATATAAATGTTGTAATCCTTGGGGTTATAACGCTCTTCGATCACATCGCGGGTCAGCGCCAGCGCAGATGACACAACCGTTCCGCCAGTTTCACGGGCATAGAAGAAGTCGTGTTCATCACACTCTTTCGCTTCCGCATGGTGACGGATAAAGACGACTTCCACCTTCTCGTAGTTCCGTTGCAGGAACATGTAGAGCAGAAAGAAGAAACGCTTGGCCATCTCCTTGATCGCCCGGGTCATGGAGCCAGAGACGTCCATCACACAGAACATCACTGCGTTACTGGACGGCATGGGTACCTTGATCATGTTGTTGAACTTGAGATCAAAGTCATCGATAAACGGCAGCTTTTTGATCTTCTCATTCAGCTCACGGATACGAGCTTTGATCTCTTCAGCACGCTGCAGATCCGTATCTTCAGGGCTGACTTCCATCTCCCGCAGTTCGCGTTTCAGGGCACGAATCTCTTTCCGTTCCTTACCAGACAATGCGATCCGGCGAGCATGGGCGCCCCGCAGGGAACGAACAATATTCAGACGATCCGGTGAACCGGCATTGGTAAAGCCGCCACGACGATAGGCATACTCTGTCGTCGCCTTCAGCTCCTTGCGCACCATGTTGGGCAATTCAAGATCGTCGAACAGGTATTCCAGAAACTCATCGCGATTGATCTGGAAAACAAAATCATCAACGCCTTCACCACTGTCGGAGGCGTCTCCTTCACCGGAGCCCTGGCCGGCTTTGCCACCTTTGGGCTTTGGAAACCGGTCACCGGAAATAAACTCTTTGTTACCCGGATGGGTACGCTCCATCACACCGCCTTCACCATGATGGAAGAACGGCTCGGAGAGCGTTTTTTTGGAAATTTTAATTTCTTCGCCGCTGTCCACATCGGTGATACTGCGGCGGTTCACCGCGTCGTTTACAGCTTTGCGGATCTGGGTACGGTAGCGGCGCATAAAGCGTTCCCGGTTAACCGTACTCTTGCCTTTACTGTTACGACGGCGGTCTATGACTATGCTGCTCATAAACGCCTCCAGTTTTGTGTCTGGCCAGCTTTTCTGGGCGGAGAGCAGCCTGAGAGCGTCAGGCTGCCACCGCAATACACATCACTGTTGCGCTTACTGGGACTTGCGAACCCGGATGTACCATTCGCACAGCAGACGAACCTGCTTCTCGGTGTAACCGTGCTTCATCATCCGCTCCACAAAGTCGTGGTGCTTCTTCTTCTCCTCCTTACTGGATTTGGTGTTGAAGCTGATAACCGGCAGCAGGTCTTCGGTATTGGAGAACATCTTCTTCTCAATCACCGCCCGCATCTTTTCATAGCTCAACCAGCTTGGGTTGCGGCCTTCGTTGCTGGCCCGTGCCCGCAGCACAAAGTTGACCACTTCATTACGGAAGTCTTTCGGATTGGCGATACCGGCCGGCTTCTCGATCTTCTCCAGTTCATCGTTCAGGGTTGAACGATCAAGGATGTGACCGGTGTCCGGATCGCGGTATTCCTGATCCTGAATCCAGAAGTCCGCATAGGTGATGTAACGGTCAAAGATGTTCTGGCCGTACTCGGAGTAGGACTCCAGGTAAGCGGTCTGGATCTCTTTACCCAAGAACTCGACATACTTGGGTGCCAGATACTCTTTGATGTTCCGCATGTAGCGGTCCTGAATCTCCTGCTGGAACTGCTGCTGTTCAATCTCACGTTCAAGGACGTACAACAGGTGTACAGGGTTGGCTGCCACTTCAGCCGGATCAAAGTTGAAGACCTTTGACAGGGTCTTGAACGCGAAACGGGTAGACAGACCTTCCATACCTTCATCAACACCGGCCGCGTCCTTGTACTCCTGCAGAGACTTGGCGTGCGGATCGGTATCCTTCAGGTTTTCACCATCGTAAATACGCATCTTGGAGTATGGGTTGGAGTTTTCCGGCTCCTTGATACGGGACAGCGTAGTGAACTGGGCCAGCATCCGCAGGGTATCCGGCGCGCAAGGCGCTTTCTTGAGCGAGCTGTGTTCCAGCAGTTTTTCGTAGATATGAATCTCTTCACTGACACGTGTGCAGTAAGGCACCTTAACGATATTCACACGGTCAATGAACGCTTCGTTGGTCTTGTTGTTACGGAAAGTCTGCCATTCGGACTCGTTGGAGTGCGCCAGCAGGATGCCTTCAAATGGGATCGCGCCGAGACCTTCCGTACTGTTGTAGTTACCTTCCTGCGTAGCGGTCAGTAACGGGTGTAATACCTTGATGGGCGCCTTGAACATCTCGACGAATTCCATGAGGCCCTGATTGGCACGACACAAGGCTCCGGAGAAGCTGTAAGCGTCTGGATCGTCCTGTGAATATTCTTCAAGTTGTCGTATATCGACCTTGCCCACGAGGCTGGAAATATCCTGGTTGTTTTCATCGCCTGGCTCCGTTTTGGCTACTGCAATCTGGTTAAGGATGCTCGGATAGAGCTTCACAACACGGAACTTGGAAATGTCACCGCCGTACTCATGCAACCGTTTCACCGCCCACGGTGACATGATGTGCCGCATGTAACGCTTGGGAATACCATACTCTTCGGTGAGGATGTCGCCATCTTCAGCCACATCAAAGAGGCCAAGAGGGGATTCAAAAACCGGTGATCCCTTGATCGCATAGAATGGAATCTTCTGCATCAACGCCTTGAGACGTTCTGCCAGGGAAGATTTACCGCCGCCCACAGGACCCAGTAAATACAGAATCTGTTTCTTCTCTTCCAACCCTTGGGATGCATGGCGGAAATACGACACGATCTGCTCAATCGCTTCTTCCATGCCATAGAATTCACTGAACGCAGGGTAACGCTTGATAATCTTGTTGGAGAAGATGCGGCTCAGACGAGGATCACGAGAGGTATCAACCATTTCCGGTTCACCAATCGCCATCAGCATACGTTCTGCAGCTGTCGCATAAACAGTAGGATCTTGCTTACACAGGTCGAGGTATTCCTGAAGACTCATCTCTTCCTGTTGAGTGGAGTCGTAGCGGCTCTGATAATGCTGAAACAAGGACATAAAACCACCTTTATCGTTATTGATCTCTCAGGTTCTGACAGGGTCTTCATCCTCGAAGGGGGTGTTCTTCGTATTATTCTCCTATGTCCCTCAGCCACCCTTTCAGACCATTTGCTCACAGACAGAATGCTGCGGGCTTGCAAGTCTGAACATGGCAGGCAGTTGTTTTTTTTATTTCGGCAATGCCCTATCCAGATACGTGTATATCCACATTACGACGATCAAAATGAAATAAACAGACTGTTTTACTCAGATTTTTTATGCGATAGTGGTTGGGATAGATAAGAACAAAAACTCTCTTTTCCTGTAGTTAATATCGGGCTTATTTCTGTGCCTGAAAATCCCATACCAGCTCTCTGAATCCTGACCTCAACATAAGCAAAAACCCCTACCACCTTTGATCTGGGTAGCGGAATTTTCCCCATGAACAACGTATGATTGGGCGCACATAAATATTCCGTTACGGCGGCTGATTGAGAACAGTCACGTGCCGTACAGGACATTGCGATAGAGAGTGCCAACGAAAATGACAGTATCGGCCCAGCAGGCAACCCCCGTAACCACGCTGAGAATTGCCACCCGCCAGAGCGCACTCGCCCTGTGGCAGGCTGAACACGTGAAAGCCCGACTGGAAGCGCTGTATCCAGACCTCACAGTTGAGCTGGTGAAGATGGTCAGCCGGGGCGATGTTCTGCTGGATTCACCACTGGCCAAGATCGGTGGCAAGGGTCTGTTCGTTAAAGAGCTGGAACACGCTTTGCTGGAAGGCCGTGCCGATATTGCCGTGCACTCCATGAAGGACGTTCCGATGCATTTCCCGGAAGGTCTGGGCCTGCCGGTCATCTGCGAGCGGGAAGACCCTCGGGATGCCTTTGTTTCCAACACCTACGGCTCTCTGGATGATCTTCCCCACGGGGCGATTGTCGGCACCTCCAGTCTGCGCCGCCAGTGTCAGATTCTGGCTCGCCGTCCGGATCTGACCATTAACTTCCTGCGCGGCAATGTGAATACTCGCCTCGCCAAGCTGGATGCCGGTGAGTATGACGCCATCATTCTTGCGGCAGCTGGGTTGATCCGTCTGGAGTTCCGCGACCGTATCCGCCACTTCCTGGATACCGAAGTCAGTCTGCCAGCCGGTGGTCAAGGCGCCGTGGGGATTGAGTGCCGGATGGCCGATCAGGCGATTATTGATCTGATCAAGCCTCTGCATCACGACGAAACCGCTACCTGTGTACTGGCTGAGCGAGCCATGAACCGAACCCTGAATGGCGGCTGTCAGGTACCTATCGCCAGCTTTGCTACTCTGGACGGCGACACTCTGCATCTGCGTGGGCTGGTTGGCCAGCCGGATGCCAGTGAGATCCTTCGCACCGAACAAACTGTGCCCGCCAGCGAATGTGAGAAGGCCGGCATTGATGCTGCAGAACACCTGCTGGCCCAGGGTGCAGGTGAGATTCTTGCGGCTCTGCCTCATTCCGTGGCAGCCAATGCTGACACACCGGATCAGCAATGACGAAAACGCTCAACGGCTTGCGGGTGCTGGTCACCCGCCCTCAGCCTCAGGCTGATCGCCTCGCGGCCTATCTGGAAGGGCTGGGAGCCAAGACCGCAATCCTCCCGATGATTGCCATCCAATCCTGCAAGCCTGAAACACTTCCTGCAAATATTGATCTCACAGAATATTCCAAGGTTATTGTGATCAGCGTGCCTGCAGTCGAGCAGTTTTTCGCGCTGAAACCAGCAAATAGCATGACGCCTGCATGGGTAACGCCCGGTCAGGGAACAGCAGACGCTCTTAAGGAATATGGCATTACTGCTCATTGCCCGGATGAAGAATTTACCAGCGAAGCTATGTTGAATCTGGAGCCACTCCAACAGGTTTCCGGTCAGAAAATTCTGCTGATAAAAGGGGAAGGTGGCCGCGACACACTCGCGGAAACACTGACCGACCGCGGAGCTGATGTATCATCCTTGATTGTTTACCAGCGTATTTGCCCGGATTACCCGGCGGGTATGCTTGACCGGACAGTGGAAGAGCAGCAGATTAGTGCTATTGTCGCCACAAGTGGTCAGATCGTCATAAATCTACTGGAATGCAGCTCAAAGCCAGAGCTGTTACGCGATATACCGTTACTGGTTCCAAGCCCTCGAGTAGCCTCTCTGGCTATGGAAAATGGCTTCAAAAAAGTCATCACAACTCCGGGAGCGGGTGATTCAGATATTGCGACTGCACTCCTGCAGCTCTTATGATGAATCCTGGATGATCAACAATCAGACGAATGAGTAGGTCAGGGTGAACGACAACACGCCAGAGCAAACGTCTCCAGTCCCTGCGGAACAATCTTCCTCCGCAGCGACCTCCAAGGAACCGGAAAAAAAGACCAAGGCCGCTCCCGCTCCTGCACCAAAAGCTTCGGTCAGCAAAACCGCTGTGCTTTCGCTGGTACTTTCTGCTGCAAGCCTTGCAGCATTGGGAGGCGCTGGCTGGTACGGATACAAAACCGTATGGCCTGTTCTCTCCCAGGGCACTCTGGCTAACCAGAGTTGGGTCGATTCCCAGCTGGCCAGCAACTCTCGCACTATCACCACCCAGGTCGCCAACAGAGAAGCGCAGATTTCTCAACAGATTGGTGAAGTTGGCGCGCAGTCCGGTCGCCTTGTCACCCGGATAGACAATCTGGACCGACGCTTGAATCGCCTTCAGGGCGCAGATCGTAATGACTGGCTGCTGGCAGAGGCTGAGTACCTGATGCGTCTGGCCAATCAGCGCATCCTGACCATGCACGATTTGAAGAGCGCACAGACCTTGCTGGCGCAGGCTGATGAGCTGCTTATTGCTGTTGATGAATACGGCTTGTTCAATGTTCGTCAGGCTCTCGCAGAAGATATGGCTTCCATCCGTGGTACGGCTGATGTGGATATCACCGGCGCATGGATGGAGCTGAATGCCATTGCCAACCAGATTGATCAGTTGCCGCTTATCTCTGACACTTTTGCCTCTGACGCTATGGCATTAAAACCTGCAGCCGCTCCTTCTGAACCAGTCTCATCTGATACTGCATCACCAGCTTCAGAAACTCCGGCACAGGCACCACAGGGTATCTGGCAGCAGGTTGTTGTAATCGCACAAGGCTGGGGAGAGAGTCTGGTTGAGCTGGCTGATGAAGTCACCACCACATTTGCCGGACAGTTCCATATCCGCCAGTCTTCTGCGGAAGATTCTCCGGCATTGATGACACCTGAGCAGGAGGTTTTCCTGCGCCAGAATTTGCGTTTAATGATTGAGCAGGCACAGGTTGCACTGTTGCAGGGCCGTACCGCTATTTATCAGGCCAGCCTTGTTGAAGTTCAGCAGTGGCTGGACAGTCACTTTATCAACAACAGCCAGAAGATGGTGGCGATCAAGGATGCGCTCACCAGACTGTCTTCTGTTCCGGTTGAACAGCCAGTACCGGATATCAGCCGTTCTCTGGTCGCCCTTAAAGGCTATGTGAACGATAAGGTGAAGCAGAAACTGCCTGTTGAAAGCGTGAAAGCCAGCGAGACTCAAACCGGCGGGGAGCAATAATGAAACGATTGCTTATTCGCTCTCTGCTGTTTCTGGCCATAATCGTTGGCTGCTTTCTGGCAGCGCGATACTTCTTCCTAGACAGCGGTTATGTGCTGATTGCCTACAACGGCTACACCATTGAGAGCAGTCTCTGGGCCATGCTGCTGGCACTCTTTATTGCTTTTGTAGGCTTTAAAATTTTGTTTGCTGTACTGCGAACTGTGGCCAGCGGAACCGGCGTATTGTTGCCAATGACCGCCCGAGCCCGTCGTCGCAGAGCACAGCGGATGTCCAACCGTGGGCTTATTCAGTTCGCCAATGGTCACTGGAAAAGAGCGCAAAGGCTTCTGGGTCAGGCTGGTGATGCTGGCTCTGTTCCCCTGTTGAATTATCTTCTGGCAGCCCGCGCAGCCAGTTCTGACAACGACCTTGATGCCTACAAGGAGTTCCTGCGGAAAGCAGATAAAGCCACACCAAGGGCTTTTCTGGCTATTGGAATTACCCAGGCTGAAATCCAGCTTTCCCATAAGCAGCTGGAGCAGGCTCTGGCGACTCTTAGTTCGCTACGCAAGAAGGCACCAAAACACCCTTACGTGCTGAAGCTGCTCAAACAGGCTTATGAGCAACTCTCGGATTGGCAGGCATTGGCCGACCTTCTGCCAACTCTGCGCAAACAGAAAGTCTTCAATAACAGTGAGCTGGAACACCTTGAGCAACAGGTTTACAACGAGCTGTTTGAGCAGGCCTGGAACAAAGGCCGTAACCTTCCGGACGCGCAGCGTACCAAACCTGCTGATGATATCTGGGCGTCACTGAGCAAAGCTCAGCGACGCAATGAAGATTTGGTTCTCAGTTACGCCAACTGTCTACACAAACTGAATGCTCAGGAGGAGGCGGAAGCCTTTATCCGTCGTCAGTTGCCTTCGCTCTACAATCAGGAGCTGATCCGCATTTATGGACAGTTAAAAGCCAGTGACAGCAGCCGCCAGTTGCTGGCGGGGGAAAAGCTGCTGGCTGAACGCCCGAATGATCCTGAGCTGCTGCTGGCACTTGGACGCATCAGTTCCAGAGCGCAGCTGTGGGGTAAATCCCGCGAGTATCTGGAAACCAGCCTGAAGCTACGCCACAGTGCCGCGACCTATAACGAGCTTGGACAGCTTCTTGCCCATCTTGGTGAGCACGAGAAGAGCTCGGGTTACTTCCAGCAGGGGTTGGCACTGGCCGCAGAAAGAACATAACAAGGCAAGAGAAAAGCAAAGATGTACCTGACCCTGACCACCGTATTTGGATTTCTGGCTGTTGCATTGGGCGCATTCGGCGCCCATGCGCTGGACGGTGTTCTGACAGCCTATCAGCAGGATATCTGGCAGAAGGCTGTGAATTACCAGATGTTCCATACCGTCGCGCTGGGTCTGGTCTGTGTATTAATGGCTCGCAGTCAAAGCAAGTCTCTGTTGTTTGCAGCTCGTTTCTTTAGCGCAGGCACCATCCTGTTTTCCGGCAGCCTCTATATTCTGGCACTCACCGGCATCAGCAAGCTGGGGATGGTTACCCCATTCGGTGGCGTTGCATTTCTGGCAGGCTGGGCCATGCTATTTGCTTACTCGTTTAAACATCAGACTGCCCAGAACCAGCAAGGCTAAGCGGTAACCCGCCTGACTGCTGGTACTGATCTGATATCCCCGTATAATGCGCGCCCCGTCGCGCATATTTTTTAGCACTCCAATTTATGACTGAAACCAAGACTCTCGACGAGAACCAGCTGCCTGATAACACTGATCAGGAGCAGGATTCCGCTCACCATCGCAAGATCAAAAGCTTTGTGCTGCGTGCCGGGCGCATGACTACAGGTCAGCAGAAAGGCTGGGACGTTATCTTCCCCAAGCAGGGTTTGAGACTGGAAGACGGTCTGCTGGACCTTGAGACGACCTTTGGCCGCAAAGCTCCACTGGTTGTGGAAATTGGTTTCGGTATGGGCCTGTCGCTGGTTGAAATGGCTGGCAACGAACAAGACAAGAACTTTATCGGTATCGAAGTTCATCGCCCGGGCGTTGGCAGCCTGATGAACGAATCCGATAAGGCTGGCTTGAGCAACCTTCGCGCATTTTGTGATGACGCGGTAGAAGTTCTGGCTCGCTGCATTCCGGACAACAGCATTGACCGTATGCAGATTTACTTCCCGGATCCATGGCACAAGAAGCGTCACAACAAGCGTCGTCTTGTTCAGCCAGAGTTTGTTGCTGCCATCCTGCCTAAGCTGAAGCAGGGCGGTGTTCTGCACTTGGCAACAGACTGGGAAAACTATGCCGAACAGATGATGGAAGTGATGTCTGCCGCTGAAGGTTATAAGAACCAGGCTGGCGACCAGAACTATTCTCCACGCCCTGATTATCGACCAATTACCAAGTTTGAAAAACGCGGCGAGCGGCTTGGACACGGTGTTTGGGATCTGCTGTTTGAGAAAGTCTGACTTCTCAGAATTGCTTAAACGATGCCTGGCTTATGCCGGGCATTTTTTATGCGCGCAAATAACCAAAACGACAATGAGCTTTATCGGACTGAAAATAGTGGAAGCAGGGAAAATGTCTTTTGCGGGGATAAAAAAAAGCCTGGTACCTAAGCAGAGGGGGGAGGAGGGTGGTACCAGGCTTACTATTACAACCAGAAGTCAGGGAGTAATGAAAAAGCAAGACGAATGATAAACTTTCATAGAACTCGCAAAATCCGTACATTCACTCTACAAGTTGTCGCGATTACCTAAACATGCCAACAAACCAACAGGCATACCACATGAAGCGTACAGGCGTTTTCGGTTCAGCCTTTAATCCTCCCACTCGAGGCCACCTTGATGTACTTCGGCAGGCCGCCCCGCGCTTCGATAAAATTTTGTTGCTGCCCAGTGTAGCCCATGCCTTTAACAAGGAAACAATTCCTCTGCAAAAACGTCTCGAGCTTCTTGAGGCATTCTGCAGAGATGTTGAAGAGTTACCTTGCAAGCTTGAAATTTCCACACTGGAGGAAGAGATTCTTGCCAGTCAACCTGACTCTCCCGTTTATACGTGGTCAGTGTTGAATACTCTAAGCAACCAGGAACCAGCGACAGAATTCACCTTTATTCGCGGGCCGGATAATGCAGCTCAGGAAACCTGGCAGCGCTTTTATCGTTATCAGGACATTGAACGACGCTGGTCCATTTTCACCGCGGATGAATCCGTCAGCGCGCGCAGCAGTTATGTGAGAGAGTTACTGTGCCAACCCGAACCTGAGCTAAACCTGTTGCAAAAATGGCTGACGCCATCTGTAATGGCAATGATTCTGGAGCAACGCCTCTACCAAGCAAACGCCTCAATCAAACGAAAGCATGAACGATAACAGCAAACTGTCTTTCACTATCGAGCGGGAGGAACCTCTCTACAAAGGTTTCTTTAACGCAGCCCGTTACTTCTTCCGTCATAGCCTGTTTCGGGGCGGTGAGAGCAGTCTGGTTGCCCGAGAGGCTTTTATTCGCACACCCGCCGCCGCTGCTCTGCTTTATGACCCTGTACTCGACAATGTCGTTCTAGTTGAGCAGTTCCGGGTCGGACCGATGATTGAACAGGATTATCCGTGGATGCTGGAAGTCGTAGCCGGCATTGCTGAGCCGGGCGAGAAGCCAGAAGACGTGGTTATGCGCGAGGCTGTCGAGGAGTCTGGTTGCCATATCACCCAGCTGCTACCTATACATTCTTTCTACCCTTCTCCCGGCGCCTGTAATGAAGTGATTCATCTGTTCTGCGGCTTGATAAACAGTAAAGGTGCGGGTGGCATCCATGGATTGGATGAAGAACAGGAAGATATCAAGGTTCACGTTATCCCGGCCCAGCAAGCATTGGACATGCTCACCGCTGGCAAGATCAATAACGCCACCACAATAATCGCTCTGCAATGGCTGCAGAACTATCGAACCTCGGAGCAAACGGCCTGACACCATGAACAAGTTCTACAACCTCATTCTACTTGTGTTCATCAGCGTACTGGCCGGTTGCAGCTCGATTCCTTATGAGGATGGCTATCCGAAAGAAAACCGCTGGGCGGTTCTGCCTGTGCAGTCTCTTCAATCTCCAGATATCGGCGTTCAGACTGAACGCATGCTGAAGGTTCTGCTGGCTTCCAGAGGCATCGCTCATGTTGCTCTGCCACCGGAAACAGAACTTCAGGGTGATAACGCTCTGCTGCAGGGTGCTCAACGGTTGAGCAATGCGGAATCCTGGGCTCAGCAACATAATATTCAGCTGGGAATGACCGGTGTTATCGATTTCGTTAAGACCGATTCTCGCGACCGTTTTCTGATCGGAATAACCTTGCAGGTTATCGATATCAAGACAGGCGAGCACTTGTGGGCAGTTTCTGGGCAGGGTGAAGGTAAACCCGGTGAAGATCGCTACACAGTTACCCGCAATCTTCTGACAGCCTTGCTGAACGGGCTTCCCCTGAAGCAATAGCGATCAACGCCAACTCTCTGTGGCTGCTAGATTGAAAGAAATCAGCAGCAGCCACAGGAGATTCTTATGCTTTATGGGTTCAGGGATGAATCAGGCAATCTTGTCGCGATTGGAGAGGCACAAGTGTCTCCAGAGTGGCAACCGATCGATGAAGTTTCTGACGAAACCAGAGCCTTTCTTGCCCGCCAGCAAGCTTCCCAGATAGAAGCCAATGCCCTTCAGGATTCTGACCTGCAATTTATTCGGGTGTTGGATGACGTGATTGAACTTTTGATAGAGAAGCAGATGATTCAGTTTACCGAGCTTCCGCAACCTGCTCAGGACAAGCTCTTGAAACGGAGATGGTATCGCCAACAGCTACGGGGCGATGACGACACCACCCATCTTATTGATCCTCAGGAAGGGTTGCTCTGAAGTTCATCTCAGCCTGCAAGACCATAGGCAGATCCACATTCATACTCTCCAGAAGCTGACCTGTGGCCTGCAGAATGCGGTAACGGGAAAAAAGCTCTTCATGTACAGTCTGAATAAAGTCCCGCTGGGACTGAAACAGCTCATTTTCGGTATCCAGAAGATCCAACAATGAACGCTTGCCCAGCCGGAACTGCTGCTGGTAAGCCTTGGCAACTTCCCGACTCGCAGTGATATGCTCCTCCAGATACTGAACTTGGCCATCCAAGTAAATAAAAGCATCCCAGGCCAACCTTAAGTCCCGGGTAATATTACGGTAGCTTAGCTCCCTTGAGGCTCTGGCCTCTTCAATCCTCCAGGCAGCCTCACGACGGCGAGCCTGATCAGCTCCACCGTTGTAGATGTTGTAGGAAAAATTCAGCATCGCGCTGAGTGTATCGTTTCGTCCATCCGAGGCTGGAATGTCCGAGCGGATATCACTCCAGCTCTGCCCAACCTCGATATCCAGCTGGGGCAGGAAATTACTCTTGGTCGCATCCGCCTGTGCTTCGTACGTTTTGATATCGTAACTAGCGGCCTGAATCGTTGGGTTGTTCTGCCCGGCCATAGCCATGGCTTCGTCGAGTGAAACTGGCAGCAGCGTACTGTCCACCATTGGCATCATCAGATTCAGCGGCTTGCGGTTGACGATACTGAAATACTCACTGCGGCTGTTGGAGAGTGTATTGATCGCAGTGATCAGATTGGCGCTGGCTCGCGCTCTCCGGCTACGAATCTGCTCAAGGTCAGAGCTTCTGGACAGGCCGCTGTCGGCTCTCTGGAAAATCTGATCGTAGATCTCATCATGGACAGCCAGGTTCTCTCGAGCCAGCTCCACCAGCTGTTCAGAGCGAATCACCTTCAGGTAAACCTCAGCGACCTTGAGAGCCACACTTTCAGCTCGGGCGTGCATCATCATGGAGCGGGATTGGGTATCCATCTCCGCACCTTCCACCCGGTTGCTGGTACGAAAACCATCGAACAACATCTGCTTCAGGGAGATGCTGGTTTCCCCGACCCGGTCTGTGGTTTTGCTGTTCCCGCTGCTCAAACGGCTGTGCTTACGCTGCCAGCCCAAACGCCCGCTGACACCCAGCTTGGGGAGATAACCGGCCCTCTCAATATCCACCTGCTCTTCACTGGCCCGAAGCTGGTTGATGCTGATCAGAACCTCGGGATTAGTCTCGATGGTGTAGGCAATCGTTTCCTGAAGGCTGTTGGCTGAAGAAGATGACGATAATGAAAGTGCACCGACCAAGGCCAGAGTGGAGCAGGCGCTCAGGCTCGATAGTAAGGAAAAGCAGCGTCCCATCCCTGGACCCTCTTGGTAGACAGCATCCGGAGCCATAATGGCTAATGATTCCATACCCGGGTACGTCTACGGGCACGACAACTAATAGCGTTATCGACGGTTCCTGCCTTTGAGTTTAGAGGTTGCTATCAAGGCTGAGAGGAAATTCCTCCTGGGCGGGTTTTGTGAGCCCCGGCTGTCGGCCAATTCTCGACCCAACTGTCCTGCTGCTCAAAGCAGGGTAGAGGCACCATCCACTCTGGGCTTCTTACGCGAGATGGGTACAGCCGCCCATCAAGATGATCCAACTCATGCTGAACAACCCGCGCCATAAAACCATCCAGTTCCTTTTCTTTTGGTTGACCGTTTCTATCCAGCCCAATCAGGCGAATGGCTTCCGGCCGCTCCACCCAACCTCGAAAGCCTGGAACCGAGAGGCAGCCTTCCCAGGTCCAGACCTTTTCTTCACTCGCCCAGACAATTTCAGGGTTAATCCAGCACTCAACAGGATGAGCATCCGCATCCGGGTATCGAGGGTTCTTGGCGGGAATCCCAAAGGTGATAACGCGGGCAGCCCAACCGAGCTGAGGAGCGGCAATGCCAACGCCATTCATGGTCAACTGGCTAGCTTTCAGAATCTCCAGATTGTGCTGAAAGGTTTCAGAGGTCAGGTCATCAGGACTGACCGACGGCTGAATCTGGAAGAGGAGTGGATGACCAACCAGAACAATATCCGGGTTCTCAGATAAGCGCTCCATAAGAGCTCCCTGCCATTAAAATTTCGTATTCTGGGCAAGGATTATAGGCTTTCAGCCCTCTCATGTTAGCAGATTGCCATTATCCGTAAGCTGATTAGTGAGCTGAGTAACATCGGTCGTGCCGAAGGATGAAGACAGATCCACATTATCCAGCACGATATTTTGGACAACAGGCCCACCAGCAGTAGTGCTCACGCCAATCGTTGTGTTGCCATCAGCAAAGCTGAATGAAAGGAACTCATCTAGAGTACTCTCTGCTGTGTCGGGCAGTAACTCTCTCAGGTCGAGTACATCGCCCAGACGACCAGCTGAGAAGTCGGTAATCGTATCAATAGCCGGTGAGGACGATGTTCCAACATCCGCACCTCGCCAAACATAGAAGTCTGAACCACTGCCGCCTGTCATGGTGTCGTTACCGGCTCCACCAATAAATTCATCGATATTGGTCCAGGTGTCCGACGAACCTGTGAGCGTATCATCCCCTGAAGTTCCGGTACGGGTATGGTCAATGCCTGCCAGGGTTGTGTGGATAGCTGAGGTGGATGTCCAGCTGGAGGTTGTAGCGCCATTGCTGTCATATTCACTGACCGTGGCAGAAATACCCATATGCTGCCCCCAAGCCTGAGAGCCGTTAATTGTTGCAAGGGTCAGGCCAGCACTGGCCGCATCAAAGCTATCCAGCCCTGCATTGGTTCCAGGTGTGGCTCGCCAGACAAACTCAGACGAATTGCTGGTGTTGCCGGTAATGGTGCCGTTATCTGTAAGCACAGACGGCACATTGAATGTTGATCCGTTAACACCTGAGATTACGATCTCTGTGATCTTGTCGCTGTCATTCTGAGTGGTGATGGTGAAATCAATGGGGATTGTAGAACTGGAGGCATCAACACTCGTCATGACATTGTAATTGGAGAAGGTTGCAGCATCTGTAGTCACAACTTCACTACTGCCATTCACAAACACGGTCAGGATGCTTTGGGTTGATCCTCCCGTTGTGCTTGCGGTGTAGACAAAACGATCGGTTCCGGTTTCCTCACTGGCCAGATTATTTGTGGCTTCCAGGCTGTTATCCAATGTGTAGATGTAGCTGCCATCCGTTTGCATGATCAGCGTGCCATATGTTCCCTGGATCGTAGCTCCGCCATTACTCACAGTCGATGATGTACCATCCGGCAAAGCAACTGTGGTCACGCCTGTTGTACCGGTGTCGTTGGTGAGAACATTACCGGCCATAGATGTACCGGAGGAAGCTGAGTCTTCAATCTTTGCAGCTCCAGTCACTGGAGCACGACTGGACACCAGGCCTGTAGTTGTATCGATGGTGACCGTTTCCCCACCCGTGTAGGACCAGACAACACCGCGAAGCTCTCCGTTGACCGAGGTGATACCATGGAGGGAACCAGCATCGGAAGCATTGGGAAGAGGCGTTGCGGTAAAGCCAGAGTTCGAGGGCTCGATGCGGACAAACTGGTAAATGCTTTGACCATTGGTGTAGGTATAGGCCTGTGTATACAAAGCCCCATCATGCCAGACCAAGTCGCCCCAATTATTTTCAAAGCCACTCACACCACCAAGATCAGTTGCTGCACCGGTTGATGGGTTCAGTGTGTAAATATGTCCATCATATTTTGCCGCATAGATAGTGCCATCAGGCGCCACTGTTAAACCAATAAACGACATGCTATCCGTAACGCCGTGCGCACCAACGAGCGTCAGCGCCTGTGTGGAAGGGTCGAGTGTGTAAAGATTGGTGCTGTCAGTGACATACAACGTGCCGTCAGGTCCCATTGCCAATGTTTTCCTTGATGCACTGCTTCCTGTTATGGCCCCGAGGCGATGAGAGACTCCGGATTCAGTATCTACGACCGCAAGATAATCCTGCCCACCTGTTTCATCGAGCATATAGACAGCACTGGCTGAAAAACCGGACTCTGTCACTGTCAGGGTGTCTGCATTTGCGGAGCCATCAGCAATAACATTCACGGTAAGATTTGCGGTGGAGGTTGTTGTACCGTCGCTGACTGTATATGTGAAGGTGTCAGTACCACCATTAGCGGCACTGTTGAGAGGCGTGTAAGAATACGTGCCATTTGCTGCGATCACCAGCGTTCCATAAGTGCCGGTAATGCTGGTTGTACCCGATGCAGCGACATCCGTTGTCCCTACCCTGGTGACAGTCAGAGAGTCGCCTTCCGCATCACGGTCATTGCCAAGTAGTCCCTGCCCGGCAACGCTGTTTATTGCAGCCGATTGATCGGACATAACCGACAACACATCATCAACCGCGACAGGTGAAATATTGGATGGCGTGGAAACTGTTAGGGTAAGAGTTGAAGAGGATGTGCCGCCGGCTGAATCTGTGGCCGTATAGTTAAAGATTTCCGTAGCTGAGGTATTGCCACTGTGAAGCAGACTGACTTCCTGCTCATTCAGTGCCCGGTTATAGACCCGCACCTCATCAATCTTGCCGTTAAAATTAAATGCTCCGGTTTGCTCACCATCGTGAAAAAGGTTGCCATCACCACTGCCTCCAAGACGGATATCACTGGCATGGCTGGCAACAGCTTGCGCATTGCTGATCTCTCCAATGCTTGCACCATCCAACCATGCTTCCATCGTGTTGGTCGAAGCATCTAAAGACAAGACAATACTATGCCACTGACTGGTATCAAGATTGGAAATATCAGTGCTGAAGTAATGTCCGGTCCAGCCCGTACTACTGCTATAAGCTCCGGCATATAAAGTATTGCTCTGGATATAAATTATAAAGCCGTTGGTCGTACCACCTTCTTCATAGATGACCTGACGGTCAGACAGACTTGTTGCTGAATCCGGCTGGAAGAACAGGCTGATAGTTCTGGCTGAGATATCGGAAGTGGGGGTATTAATCTCTACAGAGTCTGCAAAAGAAACATAATCTCCGGTGCCATCCAGCTGGAGAGCATTCCCCGTCCGACCACCGCTTACAATACTGGCATTGTTATTCAGCGTTCCGGTATCGGTAACACTGTCCATGATGGACGAATCCTGAACACTGGCAGAGCCCACACTTTCATTGAACGCCCAATGGGCAACCATATCACTATGCAGATCAACACTGGCTGCTGTGTAGTTATACATTCCGTCAGCCTGGATGCTTAAGGAACCGTACTGCCCTTGAATGGTAGTGGAGCCTGTTTCCAGTATATCGGTATCACCGACTCGACTCAGGGTTATACCTGTTCCCTGATCATTGGATAAAAGACCACTTTGCTGAACAAGACTTTGACCAAAAACAACGCTTCCCGTATCCGCTGTGGTGGATGCCGCCACTACCGGTTCTGGAGTTGGGGTGGGAGTTGCTTGTTGCGCTGCGGGTTCGGGAGTCGAAGGTGATGCTGGTGTGATAGTTTGCGTAGAGGTCTGTTGAGGCGCTGTGGATGGTGTTGAGGTTGTAGCTGGCGCAGAGCTTACAGCCGTCTGCACCTGCGCACTGCTGATAACAGCTCCACCTGTAGCGCTGCTTGATACAATCGTTGGATGACTGATGATCGGTGTCGTATTTGATGAGGCTCCGCTACCAGAGGCTAACGCTTCAGATAAAGCTATCGGGCTGTTTGCTGCTGTACTGGGTGATGATGCAATCGCCCCGGCGGATGAAACTGTAGATAACCCTGAGGAAATACCAGGATCAGAACTCTGAGAAAATACCGGACCTCTGCTTGAGGTATACCCTATATCACGAACACCACTATCCAGTGAATTTCCTAACGAACCATCACGAGCCAAAGTGGGTGTACTGCCAAGGCCAGCTATCGGACCGGATGATCCACCACCAATCTGCCCAGAAGCTGCTGGAGTATTCTCTTGATGATTTGGTGAATCCGCTGAGTAGCTAACCGGACCAGACTCGAAAAAACCGGAGCTGGAAATATCCGGGAATAACATTCCATCTGCTTGTGAATTGGCAATAGTTTCTGAGTCATCTGATGCTTTCAATTCATCAGACTGATCACTCTCTGTGAGATCGGTGATTTGAGTCGATAGCGTCGTCGCTGGTAGTGTCAGTGTTCCACCGGCCGGCAAAGCAAGTTGGCGACCATCGGGGAAAAGCAATATAGCCTGTGCGCCTTCTTCTGCTTCCAGTGTTTCACCTGGCAGCAAGCTATCACCCTCACGCACAATCCTTGAACTGCCATCAGGGGCAACAGCTCTGACTTCCCCGGTTACTTCACCCACTGTGAACATAGTCTGCTTCCATCCTTGCAAGCATCAGTTCAACACCAACCTATGTCATCAGGTTGCCATTGTCCGTAAGGTTATTGATCAGGGCGCTGGCATCTGTTGTTCCATACATTACGGACAGATCAACATCCTGAAGAACAATTTTCTGTACTGCATCACCGCCTGCAGTTGTGCTGACATTGATCGTGGTATTACCGTTATCAAAGTTAAACCCTATAAACTGGTCCAGATCATTGGCCGATGCAGAGTTAGGTATAAGGTCTGCAAGGCTGAGCACATCGCCACTCATACCTAATGAAAAGTCAGTGATAGTATCTATTGCCGGTGAGTCCGATTTACCAACATGAGTGCTCTGCCAACCGAAGACATCAATACCATCACCACCGGTTAGAGTATCATTGCCCCTGCCACCCAGAATGGCATCCTCAGAGGCTGTTCCCACCAGTGTGTTGTTTCCGTCATCACCGGAAACCATATTGTCCGCAAACACCAGTTTGGAATCGAAGGGAACGGTAGAAGTCCAACTGTTTGAAGCCGTTCCATCACTGTTGTATTCCGTCACTGTAATCTCAACATGCAGATTGCTGTTCTTATTCACAGCGTCCGTTACGCCACTCAATGTCAAACCCGCAGAATTCGTATTCAGTATGCTCAAGCCGCCGAAGTTTCCTGACGTAGCAGTCCACTCCCAACTGTTGTCATTGGCTTCAATCGAACCACCGTTGTTTAAATCCTGTCCAGACGCAGAAATGGTAGCATTCTCATGGCCGGTAATTCTCAAGCCAGTAATACGTTGTGTTGCGGTATCCACCATCGCGCTGAAGGCTATTGGCTGGCTTTCCTGTGTGCTGCTGAAAACATGGGCATAACGTTCACCCACTAGCTGAGCCGGAGGAGTAGTGGACACATCACTCGCACCATTTACAAAAACCGTCAAAACGCTTTGAGCAGTGGTTGAACCATTTGTGGCCGTGTAGGAAAAACGATCATTAGCGGTTTCATTAATTCCCAGTGAGTCCAATGCATCCACTGAGTTATCAAGGTGATAGGTATACGAGCCATCAGCATTGATTCGGAGCTCACCGTACTGCCCCTGAACTATGGTGACTCCGCTGCTGCTGACAGAAACATCCTGCCCATCAGCTCCCGAAATCTGTGTAACCGCAGTTGCACTGGTGTCATTCGTAAGAACATTCCCAGTCGTCTGACCAAAGGCAAACTGGCTACCACCAGAAACATCTTCGCCGATGGTATTGGTAAGAAGCGTTGCCTCACCATTGGAGGGGTTCAGCTCATAAATCACCCCATCGCGGTTAACGCCAAGTAGATCCCCATTGCGGGATATTAACGAGCTGTAGGGCGTATCAACCTCGGCAATCGGGATAACCATATTGGTTCCCATATCCAGTCTGGTCAGCCAGTTTTCACCACTCGTGGAGTGATAGAGAACGGTATAGATTGAGTTGTCATGCCAGGTAATACCACCGACAGGTTCACCACCCAAATTGCCTATGGCAGTCGTCGTACCATCCGTCAGGCTGATACTGTGAAGTACGTTTCCATCATTAACCGCGTACAGCGTTCCAGAGGGGGACATGGTGATACCTTCAACCTCGCCACCCAGATTATGCGATACGACTTGAGTCGATGTTCCGTTAGTCACATTGATGGAATACACACCCGAACTTGTTATGCCGTATACCGTGTTATTGCTTGAAACCGTGACATCCATAAATGTCGGGGAACCCGAGAAAAGTACACGACTGTCACCGTTCTCAGTATTAACAGCCAGTAGTCGACTGTTTGCAGCATCATAAAGAAGTACTCCACTGTCGTATCCTTCAGACTCATACACCGTAGCACTGTCAGTGGATGCAAAGCTGGCAGCAGTTACTTCTACAACCAGATTGGCAGTCGATGTGGTTGTGCCATCACTGACAACATAGGTAAATGTTTCTGTACCACCATCAGTGGCTGAGTTCAGCGGCGTATAACTGTAGGTACCATCGGAGGCGACAATCAAAGTACCGTATTGGCCTGAAATCGTAGTTGTACCCGAACCGTTGATTGTTGTGCCATTCACCGTTGATAACGTGAGAGTGTCACCATCACGGTCATGTGACTGTCCGATCAGGCCAAGTCCGGCAGCCGTCACTCCAGCTGAGCTTTGGGCATGGGCCACAGTCAGGTTTTGATCCGAGACTTCCGGAGCATGGTTGTAGTTTTCCTGCACGGCGATTGTCAGCGTTGAAGTGGCCGTATTGCCGTTCTCATCGGTCACCCTGTAGGTAAATTCATCATCGAGATCGGTTATCGCGGCAGTATCAATATCATTGGCCGTGTATGTGTAGGTACCGTCAGAGTGAATCTCCAGACGACCCAAAGTAGTGTTAACCGTGACACTGCTACCAGCCGGAACATGGACATCATTCACATGAGAAACCCGACTTCCCTCAGGTACTGAGTCATTACCCAAAATACTGGTACGGCTGACCAGCTGACCGTTGAGGCGGGCAATCTCGGTGTCCGCAGTTAGAGACATATTGTCTGATACGACAGGCTCATCAACCGTAGGTTGTGAATTCACTGGTTGTTCGGTCTGGGGAGCAGTATTAGGAGTTTGAGCTGTATTGGTATTTTGTGGCGAAACAGTTTGAGTATTGGTAGGCTCGGCAGTATTCGGTACGGCTGTCTGAATATCTGAAGCACTTCCATAGATGGATGCGCCATCAGAATGACTGCCTGAAGAAGTATCAGCCACCGTGCTCTGCGCAGCAGTCTGCTCGTCGCTATTGGTAGACGTCAAAGCATCCGTGCCAACAACTTCGGAGCTCTGGCCACCACTTGCGCTTTTAACAGCCCCGCCAGAGTAAGAGGGGGCACTGTAGCTGGAAAATGAAGGCTGAGAGTTATAAGAAGATGATGGGCTCTGCATTCCAGAAGACGCCAGAAAATTCACTGCTGGCGAGAGAATAGGTGTTGAACCAAGCCCTCCCAGTTCTAACGAACCACCTCCAGATTGGGTATTGTCCTGAGTGGTATCGTCACTCGTATCCTTGCTGGCTACGCCATCTTCAGCGTCATCAGTTTTGGGCTCTGCTTCTGTAGCAGTTTCGAGCGATGGAGAAAAAGAAGAAAAGCTGTTCACCACAACAGGCTGTGCATTACCGACCTGAATCTGGCAGCTTCCGTTCATGGTTTTCAGGGATTCTTCAGGCAGTAACTGGTCGCCTGATTTCAACGCTCTTAGTGAACCGTCTGGAGCCTCCGCAAAAACCTCTCCAGAGACATCAAAAACGGTAATGGGGGCATCCTGCTGGCTGGCCTGGAACATCCTTCTTCCCACCTCTTAACATCGAGAAGTACTTCTTCATCTGCCATTTCGTTGAGACAGGGCTTATTTCAAGATTAGGAGCTGCAAATCAGCCGATGGAGAGAAAAAAGCTATAAAAGAATTATTTTTATTCTCTTTAACCATCAAAATCAGGTTATGCCCTCAAACGCTCAGCGTTCTGTCAGGGCATTGTCACGGGCTTTCAGGATAGGCTTGAGCAGATACGACAGTATGGTTTTCTTGCCCGTCACTATATCCACTTGGGCATGCATGCCCGGGATGATCTCCAGTGGTTTCTCATTGCTACCGAGATGGTTTTTCTGGGTTTTGATCCGTACCTGATAGAAACTCTCGCCTTCTTCATCGGTTATGGTGTCCGCACTGATATGATCGACAACACCTTCGAGACCACCATAAATAGCAAAGTCATAAGCTGTCAGCTTCACGATGGCTTTGTCACCGGACTGCAGGAAAGCCACATCCTTAGGATTGATCTTGGTCTCCACCAGCAAGGCTTCTTCCACAGGAACAATCTCAATAAGATCCATACCTGGCTGCACAACACCACCAACGGTTGTGACATTGATTTTCTTCACAATTCCAGCCAACGGTGCACGCACCTCTCTACGCGCCACCTGATCTTGAAGCGATTTACGAGATTCCGTTAATTGTGCAATTTTTACTTCCTGATCCCTTAGCTCTTCCTGAGATTTCTCACGGAATTTCAGTACCACCTCACGCTCTTTAGTCTTTTGCTCCTGCATAGTGGACTGCAAACGAGGAAGGTTCAGCTGCGCTTCATTCAGTTCAGAGAGAAGATCATTAACCCTCTGCTCCAACTGAATCATCTCCACTTCAGAGACAACACCCTTCTGCGCTAATGGGCGGGTCATGGACAACTCTTTCATTCCAAGATCGTAACTACGCTGCAAGTGATCTCTTCGCGTTTCCAGAGCTTTCACTTCCTGCTCACTCTGTCGCACTTTTTCCGCTACGATCTCAAGTTCTGTTTCCAGCGCTTCCTGCTGACTGTTGTATAAACGCATCTCACGACGCTGAACGTCTGCAAACTCAGAAACGGCTTCAGGGAATATCAGTTCACTACCCTCAGACTGAGCTTTAAGTCGGGCAATGGCAGCAAGAAGGCTGTAATACTCAACTTCCGATTCTTTGAAGGTCGAGTTGAAACTCGTGTCATCCAGCACCATCAGAATCTGGCCTTTAGCGACACGATCGCCTTCCTGTACCAAAAGTTTTTCCAGTATCCCGCCTTCCAGATTCTGAACCACCTGCAAACGGGAAGAGGGCACAACTTTGCCATCGCCACGGGTAATCTCATCCACTTCCGCCCAGCTTGCCCAAGCGATCGCCATGATGATGGCCAGAAAGCTGATAACAATCAGCATGCGTCCACCCTGGGGAGACTTCAGCAACATTGCTGCAGAGGTATCAGACATGTACTCCAGCTCGACGGCTGAAGCTTTGCGAGGCTCACGCCCCTGTTTGGGAAATTGGGCAACAGGCGCTTTCTGCCCCTTGGGAACCGGCGGACGAGTCTTTTTACGCCCACGTCGAGGGTCGAGAGGTACTGTCTTGTTGTCGTTTTTATCTGCCATCAGGAAATCCTCAACTTACCTTCCCGCAACGCAGCAAACACCTGCTCTTTAGGGCCATCAGCAACAACACGTCCCTGATCCATAACTATCAGGCGATCAACCAGATCGAGCATGGAAGCTTTATGGGTGACCAGCACCAATGTTCTGTTCTGGCAGTAATGACGCAGACTCTCCCGCAAACGCGTTTCCGTGGTGTTATCCATAGAGCTGCAGGGTTCATCCAGCAGCATAATGGGAGCATCAACCAGCATGGCTCGGGCAATCGCTACACTCTGCCTTTGCCCACCAGAAAGGTTGGAACCGCGCTCGCCCACCTGCATGTTCAGGCCTTCCGGATGGCGGTCAGCAAATTCTTTCACGCCGGAAAATTCCGCCGCCTGCAAAATAGCTCCGTCATCCATGTAGCTGACCCCCAGAGCGATATTTTCTTTCAGGGTTCCGTACATCAGCATGGAATCCTGCAACGAGCAGCCAATGTTGTGCCGCAGGTCTGAAGGGTTTATCTGGCGAATATCCACACCATCAATGCGCACAGCTCCGCTTTCAGGCTGATAAAGCCCAAGCAACATCTTCTCAACCGTGGTCTTGCCAGAACCTATACGACCAATGATTCCGACCTTCTCTCCCGCACGAATACGCAGGCTGACATTATTCAGCGCCTTAAACTCTTGCCCGGGATACGAGAAGTTCACTTGCTCGAATTCGATATTGCCTTTCAGCACCGGGCGGTGTGCGTAGGACTTCCCCTCAGGCCGATCCATTGGCAGCTTCATAATGTCGTTCAGAGCATTAAGAGCGACCTTGCTCTGGTTATAACGTGTAGACAGTCCGGCAACCTGCGCCATAGGCGCCAGCGCTCTTCCGGAGAGCATTACACCGGCAATCAGCCCCCCCATACTCAGCTCGCCTTCTGCTATCAAATAGACCCCTGCAACTACCATGGCCACGGTCACGACCTGCTGAATATAGCCTGCAATCGTGCCGGCAGAGCTGGAAAGCAATTTACTTTTGATACCCCACTTGGCGATGTGCCCGACATTCTTCTCCCAGCGCGCCTGGAGATCACTCTCAGCCCGCGCCACTTTGAGGGTTTCAATATTCGTCAGCACTTCGATCAGGGTGGCGTTCTTTTGTGCAGACGAACGAACCGTCTTATCCACGGAGCGTCTGAGCGGCCCCAGCAGGGCAAAGCCATACAGCGCAATAATCAGTGCGCCAATAACGGGTATCACCACCAGCGGGCCACCAATAAAGCCGATAGCAAGCAGGATGATGATGGTGAAAGGCAGATCAACCAGAGCGGTAATCGTGGAGGAGGTAATAAAGTCCCGAATACTCTCGAATTCCTGAATATTCCGGGAGAAGGAACCTACCGACTGAGGCCGTGAAGCCATCGAAAGTCCCATGACCCGTTCAAAGATACGGGCCGACAGCAGCACATCGGATTTCTTTCCAGCAATATCAATAAAGTAACTGCGCATCATCTTGAGCACAGTGTCGAAGGTGAACAGCGTCAGCGCGCCTGCCGCGAGCACCCACAGGGTTTCAATCGCATTGTTGGGCACAACCCGGTCGTACACATTCATCACAAACAGCGGGCTGGCGACAGCAAAAATATTGATCAGCAGAGAGGCCAACAAAACATCACGATAAATCCGCCAGGATTTTGTCATGGTTCCCCAGAACCAGTGTCGGGAACGGATACTCAGGGTTTCCGGTGCCCGGTCATCGTACTGGTACTTCTCCCGAATAAAGAACGCATGACCGGTGTACTCTTTGGCGAGCATATGCAGCGTGACTTCACGGGTGCCATTGCCTGACTCAGGCAGAATCACTCTCGCAACCTTCTTCTTACGATCGATAGCAGTAAGAACGCAGGCGCGACGGCCTTTCAGAAGCAGCACAGCAGGAGTCACCAGCGGGGAGATTTTACCGAGGCGTGTTTTCACCAGCCGAGCAGAGAAGCCACCCCGTGCAGCGGCCCGGATAAACAACTCAGCCGTCAGACGACCATCCTGAAGCGGCAAACCATGCTTCAAGGCATCGGCGCTGCTGGGGCTGCCATGAATCTGGGTAACGGTGACGAGACAATCCAGTAAAGGGTCCAGATGCGTGCTGCCATCCCGTGGCAAGCCCCACTCAGGGTTCGATTGTTGATTGCCTGCGCCAGGCGGCATAGATGGGGCTGGATCAGGCATAAAACCTGTAAAACCTCTGATAACTGCTTTATCAAACAAGCGTAGGAGCAAAGGTGGGGAGTGTTTTTGCGGGATGGCATCTGCGACATAAACCGGTCGAGAGGCCGAATTAGAGTTTATGAGCCACAGAAAGCCCGAATCTCAATTGACGCAGCAGGAAGGGAAATTAAAGTTTCTGCGACCAAAACGAATAACGGCCAAGCCAGACACTAAAAGTCCAACTCAGCCGCTTATTATCAAGACAGGGTGATATCAGCTTTCAGGAAAGCCGGTATCAAACACCTCTTTCTTCATGCGCTTCAGGCCGATATGGCGAACATCCGTACCTTTCACCAGATAGATTACATATTCGGCGATATTGCGGGCATGGTCACCAATCCGTTCCATGGAACGCAGCACCCACATGATATTCAGCACCCGGCTGATAGCCCGCGGATCTTCCATCATATACGTCACCAGCTCACGCATGGCTGAACGGTATTCACGATCCACCGCTTTATCTTCCTGCGCCACGGCCAGAGCCATATCCGCATCGAAACGGGCGAAGGCATTGAGAGCATCCTGAACCATACGGCGCACATGGTTGCCAATATGACGCGCTTCTATATAGCCCCGTGGAGCTTCGCCATGCTCGGCCAGCTCCATGGAGAAGCGGGCGATCTTGGCAGCTTCATCACCAATACGCTCCAGGTCAGTGGAAGCTTTGGTGCAGGCGATAACCAGACGCAGATCAGAAGCCGCCGGCTGACGACGGGCCAGAATACGGGCAGCCTCTTCGTCGATAGAGACTTCCATAAAGTTCACATCATCATCTTTGGCTCGCACGCTCAGAGCCAGATCACTGTCTGCCTGAATCAGAGACTCGATCGCATCAGAAACCTGCTTCTCAACAGCGCCACCCATCGCTAGAAGATGGTTACGCAGTTCTTCCAGCTCGTTATTGAACTGCTGGGAGATGTGTTGGTTCAAATCGGTATTCATATCCATGATGGTTATCTCCCTTAACCGTACCGTCCGGTGATGTAATCCTCAGTCTTCTTCTCGCGAGGATTGGTGAATATGGTGTCCGTATCGGCAAACTCGATCAGCTGGCCCATATACATGAACGCGGTGTAGTCAGAAACACGCGCCGCCTGTTGCATATTGTGGGTCACGATCACGATAGTGAACTGTTCCTTCAGTTCATTGATCAACTCTTCAATCTTCAGCGTGGAGATGGGATCCAGTGCAGAAGCCGGTTCATCAAGAAGCAGAACCTCAGGCTTAACCGCGATGGTACGGGCAATAACCAGACGCTGCTGCTGACCACCGGATAACCCCAGTGCGCTGTCATGCAGACGATCTTTTACTTCGTCCCACAGAGCCGCACCCTTCAGGGCCCACTCTACAGTTTCGTCCAGAACCCGCTTCTTGTTGATGCCCTGAATACGCAGACCGTAAGCCACATTTTCATAAATGCTTTTCGGGAACGGGTTTGGCTTCTGGAATACCATGCCAACCCGACGACGCAGGTCAGCGACATCAACACTCTTGTGATAGATGTCTTCACCATCGTGAAAGATTCCGCCTTCGATACGGCAGCCATCCACCAGATCATTCATACGGTTCAGACTGCGCAGCAGGGTAGACTTACCGCAACCGGATGGTCCGATAAAAGCCGTCACGCGCTTTTTCGGGATTGGCATATTGATGCCGAACAGCGCCTGCTTTTCACCGTAGTAGAGGTCCAGCCCACGAATATCCAGACAGGTTTCTTCCTGTTCCAGACGCATCTTTGTTCGACCACGACCCAGCTCATTCATGCTGATACCGTGAGTACGGGCTTCTGTATTCTTCTCTTGTGCGCTGGTCTCACTCTGAGCCATATCTGTTGCTTCCGAATGCTCTTCCCGGTCCAGGGCTTCCGTCTCGTTCAAAGCGATTGCTTCGCTCATAGTCAGTCTTCCTGTCAGATTCTGTGTTGGCAGAGTACTTATGTCCACACTTACTCAGTAACTGCCGTCCAATTTCTATTTCTGTCTCTAATAGCTTGCAGCTTTAAACTTCTAAGGCCTTGTACTTCTCACGCAGGTGATTCCGGATCGCTACTGCGGAAAGGTTCAAAACGGCAATAACAACCACCAGCAGCAGGGCGGTGGCATAAACCAGCGGCCGTGCGGCTTCAACGTTCGGGCTTTGGAAACCTACGTCGTAAATATGGAAGCCAAGGTGCATAAATTTCTGGTCGAGGTGCAGGAATGGATAGTTACCATCCAGCGGCAGGCTTGGCGCCAGCTTCACCACACCCACCAGCATCAGAGGAGCAACCTCACCTGCTGCACGGGCAACCGCCAGGATCAAGCCGGTCATCATCGCCGGGCTGGCCATTGGCAGAACCACACGCCACAGGGTTTCTGCTTTAGTGGCACCGAGAGCCAGACTGCCTTCACGAACAGACTTGGGAATACGGGAGAGCCCTTCTTCCGTGGCAACAATAACCACCGGCAAGGTCAGCAGCGCCAGCGTCAATGAAGCCCACATCAAACCAGGAGTACCAAACGTTGGAGCAGGCAAGGCTTCCGGGAAGAACAGAGCATCCATCTGTCCGCCTAAGAAATAAACAAAGAAACCCAGGCCAAATACGCCATATACAATGGAAGGCACACCGGCGAGGTTATTCACAGCGATACGAATGACCCGAGTCGTGAAACCCTGCTTGGCATACTCACGCAGATAGACGGCTGCAATCACACCAAACGGCGTCACGATGACCGACATAATCAGTACCATCATTACCGTACCGAAAATGGCCGGGAAGATACCGCCTTCGGTATTGGCTTCACGGGGGTCGTCAGCTACAAACTCCCAGATCTTGCTGCCGTAGAAAGCGATCTTGCCGCCCAGTCCCATGGCATTGGGCTGATAGGCTCGCACAATTTTGGAAACATTAATTTCTACGGCCTGACCGGAAACCGTCTCGGCAACAACGGTATCGCGAGTAAACGACACATAAAGCTCA
This sequence comes from Parendozoicomonas haliclonae, assembly GCF_900174585.1. Lineage (GTDB taxonomy): Bacteria > Pseudomonadota > Gammaproteobacteria > Pseudomonadales > Endozoicomonadaceae > Sansalvadorimonas > Sansalvadorimonas haliclonae. The sequence continues at coordinate 249,419 of NZ_FWPT01000004.1, forward strand.
CCAAGGGATTTTTCCAGAACCTGATAAGCAGCGTTCAACTCGGCACGTTGGGCTTCGATATCCGCCAGAGCAACTGGAGTCGCTTCGCCTTTCAATTCCAGTCCACGCTGTTGCAGACGCAAACGCTCCAGTTTGCTGTTAATCGCACCGATATCCTTCTTCTCGATTTTGTAGATATCGTTATGGATGGTCAGTGCACGTTCGATGCTGGCATTCAACGCATCCCAGGCTTCAGAACCTGTGGCGACAACCGCACCATTGTGGCGAACTTCTTTAACGAAGCCGTAGAAGTTACCCCACTCACGACGCTCCAGAGCGATTGCATCTTCCGGGTACTGAATGTTGTCCAGCCATGGCTCAATAATCCAGGCGAAGTCGCTACCACTGACATCACGGTTGCCGACCTTGAGCAGCTGACGGGTCACCAGATCCTGTTCTTCAAAGCCCTGAATACCGGCATCACGCAGTCGCTGGGTGGGAATCTCTTCCTCGTCGGCAAACTGCCCCATTACCACCTGAGTGCTTTGACCAGGAACCTGATACTGTGCAGTCATAATGCTGGCCGGCCAGAAGTGTCCCAGACCACGCACCGCGATCAGAGCCAGCAGACCAACGACCATCACCACACTGATGGATACCGCTCCCGCATTCATCCATACCCACGGGGAACCACTTTTAAACCAGCTTTTGACAGTTATTTTCATATCGTTTTACCGTCGTTCATTTCCGCCGCAGGGTTAGAGTGAGCTGTACTTCTGACGCAGTCTGTGACGCACCAGCTCAGCCAGCGTGTTGACCACGAATGTGAAGATAAACAGCACCAGAGCCGCCAGGAACAGGATGCGATAGTGAGAGCTGCCCACCTCGGATTCCGGCATTTCTACAGCGATGTTGGCTGCGAGAGTCCGCATGCCTTCAAAAATATTGGCGTCCATTATCGGCGTGTTACCCGTCGCCATCAGTACGATCATGGTTTCACCGACCGCACGGCCCATACCGATCATTACGGCGGAGAAAATACCAGGGCTGGCAGTAAGCAGAACCACTTTGGTCAGGGTCTGCCATGGTGTTGCGCCCAGTGCGAGAGAGCCGTAACTCAGATGCTTGGGTACGCTAAAGATGGCGTCTTCTGCGATGGAGAAGATGGTTGGAATAACTGCAAAGCCCATCGCCAGACCAACCACCAGAGCATTACGCTGGTCGTAACTGATACCCAGATCCTTGGTAATCCAGGAACGCATATCACCACCGAAGAACACGCCTTCCAGCGAGCCACTGATCGCCAGACAGATCCAGGCCACCAGAATCACCACCGGGATCAAAAGGCCCGCCTGCCATCCTTCGGGAACAACAGTGCGTACATTCAGAGGCAACCGATCCCAGATAAAGGCAAACAACAGAATCCCAAACGGCATCAGCAGTAGCAGACTGAAGATGGCCGGGAGGTTGTTTTCCACAAACGGTGCCAGCCAAAGACCCGCCAGGAAGCCGAGGATTACTGTTGGCAAAGCTTCCATCAGTTCAATTACCGGCTTCACCTTGCGGCGCATGGCTGGAGCCATAAAGTAGGCGGTGTAGATCGCACCACAAATTGCCAATGGCGCCGCCAGCAGCATGGCGTAGAACGCAGCCTTCAGGGTTCCGAAAGCCAGGGGCATCAGGCTCAGCTTGGGTTCAAAGTCATTGTTTGAAGCAGAAGACTGCCAGATATATTCCGGCTCATCGTAAGACTCGTACCAGACCTCATCCCACAGAGCGCTCCAGGACACTTCCGGGTGCTCGTTTTCCACACTCCAAAGGTGCATCTGATTCCCCGTACCAAGCACTAGAGCATCTGCTCGCGGAGCCAGACCGGCCTGATCAACAACACCTTCAGTTACGGACAGAGTCATAACCTGACGGCTGGCCGTGGTGTTATAAAGACCCAGAACACCCTCAGCATCGAGCGCCAGAAAACCCTTACGACGATGTTCCGGGATAATACGGGTAATAGCAGCATCGCCCTGTTGAAAGCTGCGAATCTCGGTCAGCTCATCTTCACCGGCAGCGTTTGTAGCCATAAACCACTGACTGATACGACCATTGCTGTCACCAGCCAGAAGGGAAATACCACCCAGCAGAAGCTGAAGCTCGGTCACTTCATTCTTGCCGGCTGTCAGAGCATAGGACTTCTCGACAAAAGGCTGGCCGCTGCGAATATCAATCTGAGTCAGCGTGTCGGTGCCAGAAAGCACATACAGCCAGTTGAGATCAGGTTCCAAAAGCAGGCTTCTTGCGGCAGCACCGGAGAAAGGCAGTGAAACCTCTTCCCGCTCAAGGGTTATCTCTTCGGTGAGGAAATCCTCTTCCTTGAGAAAACGAACCATAAACAGGTCGGAGCCGCTGGCCCCCGCCACAATCAGCTGTTCTTCCGCATCACGTACCGCAACCTTATCCAGTGATGCGCCCGCCTCAAGAACAATAGGCTCTTCACCGTAAGGGAAGGTCAGCAGCGGTGTAATCAAACGCTGATCATTGGGCCAGGTGATGCGGTACTCATGTTTGAAAACAATAACTGAGCCATTGGAAAGGCCAGCAATCATCATATTGTTTCCGGCAGCCATTGGCGCTGCGGACGTTACTGTCACACCGGGCTCTACCGGCAACGCGATAGTTTTCCGAATCGCGCCATCTTCCGTATTGAAGAAAACAGCTTCACCGGCACTGGAAACCTGCATGCCGATTTCGGCCTGTTCCTCCATCGTCACATAGAGGCTGTTGGCAGAGGCCACAGGCATGTTATAGCTGCGCTCAAGCTCCACTTCAGGAGACTGAAACAATGGCATCACTTCGTAGAGAAGATAGAAAAAGATCAACAGAATGGCGGCAATAACGCCAAGCCCGCCAGTGGCAATGCCATAGCGGGCCGTCTTATCTTTTATTTTTCTGACATTGCGGTAGCGCAGGACCGCCGGGGTATCGAAGTTAACGCCCGGAGCTGACTGAATGCTTTGTTCACTCATGCTGCTCGTTCAAACCCTGATTTTGTAATGCGTTATAGGAATGAAACTCCCTTATATGAGCGAACCTTAAACTCCTTTTATGACAGTTAAGTTACAGAATTGTCATATTTTTGAGTCTTCCGTATTTCACATAATCTCTTGGCCTCAATAACACACCTGTAACTTCATCTGACTTTCTGAAGCTTGCTCAAGAACCTCTGCATCAAAAGCAGTCTAAACAAGCCAGATATCCCTTAACTCGAGCAGTTTTTAGGAAAGTACCAGGAAAAACTCTGCTCCAATGGATCTCGGGCCAGCCGGTTAAATAGGAAGTGTGTCCTTAAATGGCAGAGACTCAAATCCACACTGATTTATTTGATAGGAGGAAGTGAAAATGGATGATCGTGTTCACTTTAGATCCACTCCAACAGGTGCAACTGTGGATCTGGATAGCAAGAAAACCATGACCGACGGAAACTGGCAAGGCTCACACGTTGCAGCTACGCGACGTCCTCCTATACAAATACCACCCGCGCCGACTCGTACAAAGGATGAAACAACACCTCTACCAGAACGCAAAACTGAAAATGATAAAGGGATCGATGTTCACTCAGCATTGAGTGCGGCACGCCGTTCAGCCGTAGACAACCTGTATGAAGTAAGATGCTCAATTGCCAATGCATTCTTTATTTATGCCGAGGAGACACCTAAGCATCTCCCCTCAGAGGGCGTTGACATACCTCTCTCTGTGATTTCAATAAACGGCGAGGCTGTGATCAGAACCAAATCGTCAAAGCCTCTCACAGAAAATTTCAAGCGGTACTACTGGTTATCAACCACTGCCACTCGCCATAAGCTTCGCCAACTCTGCAGTACACCGTACATATCAGAAGCTGTTAAGTCCGCATCATCACTGGTGTGCAGCTGGATTGCCGAGCCCCTGCAAAGTCTTAACGGCAAATTCAGGCTTTCTTTTGACGTTGAGAGCATTGATATCACAGGTGACGATGAGTCAAATGAAGTCAAAGTGCATTATGAGCTGAAATACACGCCCTCCATTATCAGCCAAGACCAAAAGTACCCTCTCTTTGACAATATGGATGTCACCATGAAAGCTGTGGTGACTTTGATCGACGGTCACCCTATCAAGGAACCTGCATTTCTGAAAATCAATACAAAATCACTGCTTTTACCAAAGCCTCAGTTCCCGAGCCAAGATCCAAAAACTGAGACAAATACTGAGGATGATCCAGATCTATTTGTGGATGATTTAATTCAACTGGACGACTGAGGCATCCGTTATGACATCACCCGTTCAATCACGAACGCCCTCGCCCTTTGAGGTTATCGAGATTAAACCGGTGCCAACTCCGGATACCTCAACAACAACGTTCGCCGGTCTTGATGTGTCGGTCGAAGACCCAGAGCATTTACTGCCTGGTCTGATTCCTGTTCCGCAAGACGTTCCGCCCCTGCAGCTTTCCAGCAGCGACCGTCACTGTGAAGTGATTCCCAAGAAGATAAAGCAGCTCTCTGTGGATACTTCGGAGTTATCTGTTGAGGCTGCGGTTGAAGAGGCTGGCTCTCAGTTTAAAAAGGATCTGCCAGAGAATCTGGACATATTGCAGGATGCTTTCAGCTATAAAGCCCTCAACCTGTATCAAGACTGTGACACTAAATATGCTGAAGACGAAAAGCACTATCCCTATTTACACGCCATAAAGATCAAAGGCGCTCCACTGCAAAAAGAAGAGGGATCTGTCTGGGGGTTATTCAAAGAGACCTTGAGAGGAGGGGTATTCGGCAACAATCTCAATCATCATTTTCCTGGCATACCCATGCCCACACGGGAATTTATTATGTTGCTTGCCTCCAGGGAGTATCTGACAGGAGCACTTCGCGCACTGACTCCTGCTATCAGCAACCAGATCGAGATGATCAAACCCGGTATCGAAGGGCGAGTCAGCACATCACTGCATGTTCAGGAGATCTTGATTGATGGCGATCCAACGAACTTCCACTTCACCATTCAATACCAGATCGCCTATTGGCCCAAGTTTTTGTATCAGAATAAACAAGTTGCCATTTTTCGTAAAAACCCGCCTCTTCTGACCTGTAAATTGGATGTTCAGACCCAGAGGCCAGTGGGAGAAAAAATACAGTTCCCGGCCCAGGTAGAAATTGCTATGGAGATGGGAGAGCTAAAAGCAACTCCTGAGCCGGTGAAGAAATCTGCCGATCTCGATGAGGACCTGCAAGACTCTCAAACCAAACAAGAATCTCCCGATCGTCAGGAGAGTTATTACGACATCAACTTCTATCCGCTCTAACCATCCAATCTAACGCAAAAACCCGGCACAAGGCCGGGTTTTCAGGGCTCTAACTTTTCAATTAGAGGCCAAGTGCAGCCAGCTGCTTGTCAACAACCTTGGAAGGCAGAGGGATGTAACCATCCTTAACGACTACTTCCTGACCCTGCTGAGAAAGAACCATTTTCAGGAACTCACGCTCGATTGGCGCCAGCGGCTTGTTAGGCTGCTTATTCACGTAAACATACAGGAAACGGGACAGTGGGTAGCTGCCGTTTACCGCATTGTTCGGGTTAGCTTCTACGAAGGCCTGACCGGCTTTCTTGGCCAGAGGTACAGTACGTACGCTGGAAGTCTTGTAGCCGATACCGGAGTAACCAATGCCGTTCAGGGACGCGGATACAGACTGAACAACAGAAGCAGAACCTGGCTGCTCGTTTACGTTGTTTTTGTAGTCACCCTTACAGAGAGCTTTCTTCTTGAAGTAACCGTAGGTGCCGGATACAGAGTTACGGCCGTACAGCTGGATATCACGGCCAGCCCAGGAACCGCTCAGGCCAGTGTCGCCCCAGTTGTTGATCTTCTTGTCGCCGCCACACTTCAGCGTGGAGGAGAAGATTGCATCAACCTGAGCCATGGTCAGACCTTTAACAGGGTTATCCTTGTTAACGAATACGGCCAGAGCATCGATAGCAACAGGAACGGCAGTCGGCTTGTAGCCAAACTTCTTCTCGAACGCAGCCAGTTCCTTATCCTTCATCTTACGGCTCATAGGGCCGAGGTTAGAAGTTCCTTCAGTCAGGGCAGGAGGCGCAGTAGAAGAACCGGCAGCCTGAATCTGGATGTTCACGTTAGGGTAAGTGCGCTTGAAGTCTTCAGCCCACAGAGTCATCAGGTTGGCGAGAGTATCGGAACCAACGCTGGACAGGTTACCGGAAACGCCACTGGCCTTGGTGTAAGCCGGGATTTCGGCATCAACCTTGTTGCTGGCCTGGGCAGTGAAGGAAACACTGGCGGCGGCCAGAGTCAGAGCAGTCGCCACTCTTTTAAAAGAGAAAGGGTTAGTCTTTATCATCATAAGCTCCCTGTGTATTTATCTTTTCCCGGTGCTTTAAGGGGGCAAGCCACTTAATCACCGATCTGAACTTCTTGGACGATGACAGTATCCGTGGCGCTTATGACAATTCTATGAATAGATTGTTACAGATTTACTACACGCTATTTTCTCCTGTACATCGAGGGAACAAGGGTAGGAACCATATGTGTTGTCAGCTTCATCAAATCGGCATCTTCAAACAGCAATGTCTGTACGGGAGCCGCCCTTGAAGGTGTAAGTGAGTGGCTTGAATACCCACATGCTGTCAGACAGATCGGCTCAATGTCTGCCATCAACAACTGCAGTTTTCTGCTCGCTTCACTTACATCGAATATTTTATCAACAGCCTGCACGGTAGAGAGTGCCATTTTGGTCATATCCTTACTGAGCTGAATCCGGCTCGGCCTTGTTGCCGATGGCAGGGCCATGGAGTGTGCCACCTGCTGTCGGGTCAGCATCGTATGGGCGATCGGCCACTGGCTGGTCAGGTAGTCAAAGTAGAGTCCGTCTGTAATGCTGTGAGAAGCATGGGCCAGCCATTCAAATATACCGGCGGCAGGACGCCTCAGCCGCTTGAGTTCATTCAGAGTGGTATCAACCATATAAAGAGCCATTGGCGCTTCCAACAGCATCATCAAAGCTTCAGCAGCCTCGGTTTCCGAGCCGGATTGCGCCAAGGCGTTCAGCTCATTGAATATTTTGACGACCATGAGATCCAAATCATTGGTCACACTTTCGGTGTCGTGCACTTCCAGCAACTTCTCATAATAGGTATCGGCTTCTTTAAAGCTTTCTGGTCTTACTCCCGGGAAGAAGGGCCGTGTCAATTTGTAAACAAAAGGCCGTTGTCTTATCAAAGCATGTTCGAGGGCTGCCGCCATCAAGTGAAAATCCAGAACTACGCCTGAGCCCTCATACACATTTTCAATATATGTCTGTAATGCTCTGGTGAGATCAGGCCAGTCTGCGGAACGGCTTTTCATGTAGGCGGGCAGCCCAAGCAATTCTTCGGGAGACATCTTTGAGGATGAGCCATGCCCTTTTTTATGCATCTTCCTGTTAAACAATAACCACCACTCCCGGTGCTTGTTGTCCTGCGCCATGATTTTGATAATGGCATCACTCACCGGTAACTCTGCGGCAAAGGAAATCTGCTTATTGGTCGTGTTCAAGGGAGTCAGTTGTAGAAACAACTCTGGCCCCCGATAGCGCAACAGGCTGAGGAGCACATTAAATATCTGGGCAAGGCTGCCAATACTCTCTGACTCGTATGTCCCCGGAATTTTACGTTTGTACATAACATGATCAGTACGCCGCCAGAGATCCTCACTGTTCTCTCTCAATGTGCCATCGGGCTTAAAAATCGTTCCCCAGAATATGCTCAGAAGATCGAGAGTCATCTTCCGATCACCAGCAGTTGATAGAATCTCCAAACACAGCGAAGCGACTAACTTTCGGACGAAGTTCTGCCTCTTTTCCAGCGGAACACCTTCAGCCTTCTTGGATTTTAAAAACATCTCCAAGCCTGTGAGCCCTCGTCTGTTCAGCTTTTGTGATGCCAGATTGTCAGGCGTGTTGATAATGCGTCCGTCCTGCTCAATAGTGCTGGCAACTTCCGGATACTTTTTCCGGAATGCGTCCTGATTCAGGACAATCACATCCAATGCCTGAGCATCGCCCGCCAATGACATATACACACTCTGACCAGCCTTGCGATCAGGGCTCGCGTAAATGCTCATGGTTTGCATAAGGGAATCCATAACCTGATTCTTCACGCTCACAGAAGCCAGTTCTGCGGTTGGAATATCCTTTTTTAACTGCAGACTTGTTAGAGTGGCATCTTCCGGAGAGTCGTTGTCGGACCAGGCTTTAAGCAGATCAACATCATCCTCGTCATCCTCATTCCACATGGCAGGAGCGGGGATACTGAGCCCCAGAAACAAGGTCATAATCAGAAATGCGAAGAAGCGTTGAGTCATGCCTGCGGTTCAGCCTTTGATCGCCCCAGAACGGATGGAGGATCAAACGTAGACCATCTGTTTTATTTTTGTTGTGTGATTCCTTTTCAAATGTCTAAACCGTGCTATTTCTTTCCTTCCTGATTTTCCAGCCGCCTAGTACGGGAGTTTATGTCACGGATAGCTTTGAATAATTTATGCATCCGTATTGCTTATCTCATTAGCCTTATTCTGGTTTCCATCAGCCATGATTCATTCGCCTATTGGTATATGGAGCTGGAAATCACTCTGGATCCGCGCAATCCATGGGTGAGCATAACCGGTGTAGATTCGATAAAAATCTTACCTGCCTCAAATACGTTGAAAGGCACACCACATTCTCCACCAGAGTACTATCTGGTTGGTAAAAGCAGTCAGCACGCTATCGCTCACGATAGTAGAAGACCTGGAAGAAGAAATTCTTTTGCCACTGCCAATCGGATACCGACTCTGTATGCCATACAGGTTGTAGAGGGCACAGGTTACTTACTGCGATCCAGGCTCTCATCTGCTCCAGATAAATCTGATTTTTTAATGGTTATGGAGGTGATTGATCAGACGCCTGCTGAAAACTGCTCGCCTTTCTTCGCCACCCTCTATGCCAGTATGTATGGGAATATCGATCACTCTTTATTTAATACAGGACAATCTGAGTCGTCCGAAAAAGTCCTGAAAGCTCTATTGATGCACTGGGCACGTAAGTTGGAGGGCTCGATAAAAGAGGGCTGGGGACTCAGTACTCTGTCCATTATGTGGCGTCAGGTTTTCGCCGAGGACAAAATCACCTTCTCTACAAATTCAAATGACAAAGACCCAGAACCTCCTGTGGCGTTGCTTAAGGAGATGACTCTGGAAGTCAAAGCGAATAAGCAGCACACGCCTCAGCAGAAAAAGCCTTATAAGCCCCCAAAGCTGGATGACAGCCTCTTTGAGGATAACTCCAGCGGTGACGACGCTTCTGAAGATGAAACCACGCCACTCGCTTTAGCGGGTCAGCCGATATATCAGAAGATGCCGCAACGCTCCCTGCGCAGAATTACCCTTAAGGAAGGAAGCAGTGAGGAGTACCAGGAAGCCGTTGCTCAAATTAATAATGCCACCGAGCAGCAAAAGGTTGATGCCCAGAAAAAAGATATCAATGCAAAATCAACTCTTAAACGTCTGGACCTTGAGCGTCTGGAAGTAAATAGAAAGCTTGTTGGTGTTTATCTGGCCAAGCAACCTGGAGCCGAATCCATCGTTTATAGCGGTTTTCTTCAGAACGATGCCGAGCCGGCCCGGTATATTGCGGTAAAACAGACTTGCTGCCGTGCCAATGATCCAGTCTCGATACAGCGCAGGGAAAGGCTGCTGAAGTATTTTGATCACCAGCTTCAGCATTCCAACCTTATCCCTGTCTTACACTGGCAAAGATACAGAGACAGCCTGATAACCATCGAACCATTGATGTATCCCCTTGAGCTCAAAGGCCCCATGGCAATGGCGGAAATCAAACAATTTGCCAGGCAGATGCTTGATGTACTCGCATATTTACACTCTCTCCACTATGCCCATCTGGATTTCAAACCTGCCAATGTCGTTTTTCGCAAGAGAAAGGACGCACCAAAGTTGTTTGTTCTGACAGACTTGAGCACCATGCGGCATATCAGTCTGGAGCCAGAACAGACACAGGACAATCAGGAGCCGTTGGTAGGAACTTTGACCTTCCTCCCACCAGAGACAATAGACATGGCTCTGAAATACCAGGCCGGAAAAGCCATAGATACCAGTCTGATCCAACCTTTCACTCAGGACCTTTTTGGCTATGCCATATCATTGATAGCACTGTATTTTGGCGAAGATCTCCGCCTCGCACATAATCGCTTCGTGTCTCCGGATAATCCGAAAGTCGATACTCTGCCCGAATACCGGGATATGTTAACGACGCTGCTAAATAGCACTTACAGCACAGAATCCTTTTCCAGCAGTTTCTTAACCATGCAGAAGTCCCTGGCCCCCCACTTCAAGGCTCTGCCTGATTTCTGGTTCATGAACTTATTGAGGGACGTTTTAAGCTACTGTCGGCAAGCCAAGCACAATACTGCCAGCATACTCTACAAAAACCACTTTCAACTTAACGGTCCTGGTCGCCTGACTCCACCTCTTCCCAGTCACTCACAGTTAGTGGTTCCCAAAAGAAACAACTATCCCCCTGTTGTTCAGCCGCTGCCTGCCTCTGGAGTTAACTCTGGCAGCAACCAGCCTGTGTTCCCGACCATGAGCCGAAGGGATTATCGCAAACCTGATTAAGTATCGACTCACTTGAAGCCGCAGGTATACTAGGCGCAAACAATAATAAAATGGATTTTTGCAGTGGATTTCTCCAAGCAACCAGGGATTGTCAGAGTTGCCTTCTCGATTATTCGCATCACAGATTCCTTCACTGAAGTCACAGGGCGCGTTCTGTCCTGGCTGAATATTGCTCTGGTCATAAGCATCTGTACCGTCGTGTTTATGCGTTATGTGCTCAGCCTCGGCTCCATTGCCTTGCAGGAGCTGGCCATCTATCTCCATGCGTTTATCTTTCTGGGTTGCTGCGCCTACACACTTCGCCATGATGGCCACGTACGGGTCGATATCTTTTATCGTCGTTTCTCTGCTCGTAAAAAAGCCATTGTTAATGTTCTGGGAACACTGTTCCTACTCACGCCTGTCAGTCTGTTTATTGGCTATGCCAGCTGGGATTACATAGAGACCGCCTGGCAGTTGAGAGAATCATCACACGACGCTGGCGGCCTGCCATGGGTTTATCTGTTGAAAAGCATGATTCTGTTTCTGGTAGCCACGCTGCTTATTCAGGCCATTGCTGAACTGTTACGCGGACTGCTAACCATCAGCGGCTATCCAGCTGCAATTGAACGCTCTGCCGAACCACTGCAGGAGGCTGCGTAATGGATTATACGCCGCTGCTCATGTTTGCCGTTGTCTGCCTGATTCTTCTGGCAGGTTACCCCGTTGCCTTCTCTCTCGCCGGAACCGCTCTGGCCTTTGCGGCCATCGGGATAATGAATGGTGTCTTCGAGCCCGCTTTTCTCAACGCTCTGCCCAGCCGCCTTTACGGCATTATGACCAACCAGACTTTACTCGCTGTACCGCTGTTCGTACTGATGGGCGTAATGCTGGAAAAGTCTCGGGTGGCGGAAGATCTGCTCGATAATATGGCCAGATTGTTTGGCCGTATGCGCGGCGGGCTTGGCATCTCTGTCACTCTCGTTGGCATGCTGCTGGCGGCCAGCACCGGTATTGTAGGTGCGACCGTTGTGACAATGGGCCTACTTTCGCTGCCCAGTATGCTAAAGCGCGGTTACGATCCCTCGCTGGCAACAGGCGCAATTTGTGCCACTGGCACATTGGGACAAATTATCCCGCCTTCCATCGCACTGGTTCTGCTTGGTGATGTTCTCTCCAGTGCTTATCAGCAGGCACAGCTCAAGCAAGGTATCTTCTCTCCAGAAACGGTTTCTGTGGGTGACCTGTTTGTAGGGGCTTTGATTCCAGGCCTTATTCTTGTGGTGCTGTATATCACTTACCTGCTTATTGTCGCCTGGCTTAAGCCAGAGAAATCTCCAACCATTGAGATAGATGAAGACTTACGCTTCTTTGATCTGATCAAAAGCCTTCTTCCACCGTTACTGCTGATTTTTGCAGTTCTTGGCTCAATCCTTACGGGGGTCGCAACTCCCACCGAAGCTGCCGGCGTTGGTGCTCTTGGTGCATCGTTGCTGGCTCTCCTTAAGCGACAGATGTCATTTTCAAAGCTGCATGAGGTCGTTACCAGCACCACTCGTATCACCTGTATGGTCTTTATGATCCTGATTGGGGCTTCTGTTTTCTCGCTGGTGTTCCGTGGGTTTGGCGGGGAGGAGCTGATCCACCAACTGTTTGAAAGTATGCCGGGCGGTGTGTTTGGCGCAACGCTGGTTGTGATGCTGGTGATCTTCGCCCTGGGCTTTATTCTCGACTTTATCGAGATCACTTTTGTCGTTGTGCCAATTGTAGGCCCGGTTTTGCTGGCTATGGGGCTTGATCCGGTCTGGCTGGGCATTATGATCGCCGTGAACCTGCAAACGTCGTTCCTGACACCGCCATTTGGGTTCGCACTGTTCTATCTTCGCGGTGTGGCTCCTGATACAGTACGCACTATAGAAATCTATCGCGGTGTTGCACCCTTTATTCTTATCCAGCTGATCCTGCTGGGCTTGTTGGCCGTATGGCCGCAACTTGCAACATGGCTACCCGAGCAGGTTTATGGTTAACACCCAGAAGCCACTGGCTCTTGAGGCAACCTCTCGACAACAATAAAAATGAGCCCTCTCTAATGGAAGTATTGGAATACGAAGCAACGACTGACGCTGAGTCCGACGCTCTCCCGGCGCCCCAGGGTGAACTGACCCTGCAGATTCCAGCCATGCCCAGAGATACCAATCCGGATAATGATATTTTCGGAGGCTGGGTTGTCTCCCAAATGGATCTGGCAGCAGAGATTACTGCTCGCCGGGTTGCGAAAGGGCGCGTCACTACGATTTCCATCCACCAGCTCAACTTTCTGCGGCCTATCGAAGTCGGCGATATGGTCAGCTGCTACACCAATGTCACCAACATTGGCGGCAGCTCCATTCATATCGATGTGGAAGTCTGGGTTCAGCCACCGGCTGAGCAGGTTCCCCACAAGGTAACTGACGGCACATTTGTCTTTGTTGCCATCGATGCCAACCGCCGCACCCGCAGGATTCGATAATCGCTGATGGTATAAGACCTTCGTCGTAGTCAGACGTTTTTGCGACCAAGGTCTTATAGAATTCTTACCGCCTTCCTCCAATAATCGACCAAAGTTGATTAACTCAAGGTCGAGGAGGATGCATGTCAGCCATCGCAGCACAGCTTGAATATCTGTCGCTTAAAGTGCGACCGCTTCTCCCTGCCCCTGACGTAAAAGCACGTTTCAAGCGCCGGACAGTTAAGGTCGTGCAAGCCAGCAAGTCCCGGATAGGTGGCTTTTTCCGCAACTTCGGCAAGAACGTTCGCTTAGGTGCCAGAAACTTCAGACGCGCCCAAAATGTTGCTCTACTTCTCCTGCTGCAAAGGCTCAGTCAGCTGTCCTATATCGCTCTCCTGGAATACTTCAGTATGTTTTCGGGTATTCCCGTTCCACAGTCTTATTACGTGCTGGATCTTGTCTGTAATGTTGAGGACAGCCTGAATATGAACAGCTCGGTACCGGTGAATAACTTTGTGCAGGACTACACCCAGCGCCACGCTCCCGGAATGGCTCTGGATGCGGCTTATAAAATGGTCTGTTCTTAAACAACCTTTGTTGTCGCCGTCACCAGTCCAGGCAACTCGGCTTTCAGCTCCATGCCGGACTCAAGCTTACCCACACCTGCCGGCGTGCCCGTCAGAACTACATCGCCGGGTTGCAGTGTGAAGTATTTGCTGATGTAGGAAAGCAAAGCCGGAATCCCAAACAGCATCTGGGCACTGCTGCCATCCTGTCGTACATCACCATCAATCGTCAGCTTCACCGGAATATCATTAAGGTTCTGCCCGGTATATTTCAAAAACCCGGAGAGAGGGCTGGCTCCATCAAAGGCCTTGGCTTTTTCCCAGGGATGACCTTTCTCTTTCAGCTTTGATTGCAGATCCCGCAAGGTCAGATCCAGAGCAACGCCTAAACCGACAATGCCGTTGGCCGCTTCAGCTTCTGAGACATTCTTCATGGTTTGACCAATCAATATGGCAATCTCAACCTCGTAGTGCACATCCCCCAGCTCAGGAGCGAACACAAGGTCCTCTTCGAGTGGCGTAATCGCAGTGGCAGGTTTGATAAACAGAATAGGATCAGTTGGAATCGGGTTATTCAGCTCCCTGGCGTGTTCGGCGTAGTTCCGACCAACACAGACAACCTTGCCAACAGGAAGATCTACAGCTGAGTCTGCACTCTCTTCGCTAAACCAGTGATGCTGATACATGGCATATTCCTCAAGTATTTTTCTTGTTTCAGAGCATTTGGGCGTGTTGATGTTTCAGGGCTATGATGAAAGTGCATAGGGGGAAATCTGCTATGCAACAATAAAACCTCAACAGTCCTCAGGCTGAACCTCTGATAGGGGTAAAACATATGAGCGAAGAACTTCAGCTCCGCATCCAGACCCTGCACGATATGCTCGAAGGCCAGCCAGTCGATGAATGCACTGCGGCCACACTCCGGCAGGTCACCAATGATCTCCAGATTGCTTTGGCTCAGGCTGAGGGTACGATTCCCGAAGAAGCCTATAACGAAGAACTGGAAAAAGCCGCCATAGAGTTTGCCGAAGACCATCCGGCTATCGCTCAGGTTATACGTCAGATTATGAATACGCTGGGTAATATTGGTATTTAAAAGCCGGGTATATAAAAGCCCGATATTTAAGAGCCCTATCCGGCGGCAGGCACCAGAGAAGCTCTGGTGCCAAAGCCTGTACGAGCTTATAGATCGAAAATTTTGCCCGGGTTCATAATGCCGTTCGGATCAAACACCTTCTTGATACCGCGCATCATCTCAATCTCTGCAGCACTGCGGGTGTAAGTCAGATAATCCTTTTTCAGCAGCCCGACACCATGCTCGGCTGAAACTGAACCGCCATAGTTCTGCACTATCTCAAATATCCACTTACTCACCCGATTGCACTGCTGCAGAAACTCCTCACGATCTAAAGCGTCCGGCTTGAGGATATTCAAATGCAGATTGCCGTCTCCGATATGACCAAACCAGATAATTTCAAAGTCTGGATATTCACGGGAAACCACATCATCAATCTCTGCCAAAAAGCCCGGCACCTTGGAAACCACCACCGAGATATCATTCTTGTAAGGTGTCCAGCGGGTGATGGTTTCACTGATATCTTCCCGGCAGCGCCATAGGTTCTGCAGCTGTTGCAGGCTTTGGCTCATCACGCCATCCAACACCCAGCCTTGCTCCATGCAGTGCTCAAATAGTTCCATGGCGGTATCCGACACAGCTTCGCTGGTGCACTCAAACTCCAGCAGCGCATAAAAAGGTGTGGGTGTTTCAAACGGACGCGGAATACCGGAGTGTTCAACAACCTTGGAAAGCGCCTGCTCTGAGAAGAACTCAAACGCGGTCAGATCCATCTTCTCCTGGAAGGTTTTCAGGATGGACATCACACCATCCATATCTTCCGCCCCCAGCATCAGCACAGTCAGTTCCTGAGGCGGACGGGCCAGACGCATAGTGGCTTCAACAATAAAGCCCAGCGTCCCTTCTGCACCGATAAAGAGCTGCTGCAGGTCGTAGCCGGTATTGTTCTTCATCAGGCCATTATTGAGTTCAAGCAGTTCACTGGTACCGGTCACCACTTTCAAGCCGGCCACCCAGTCCCGAGTCATGCCATAGCGAATAACCTTGATGCCGCCTGCGTTGGTCGCGATGTTGCCGCCAATCTGGCTGGAGCCGCTGGAGGCGAAGTCCACCGGATAGAACAGCCCCTGATCTTCAGCAAACTGTTGCAACTGTTCCGTGATAACGCCCGGGCCACAGGCAACAGTACGATCTATCGCATTGAATCCCGAGATGGTGTTCATACGGTCAAAGGCAACCACGATCTCACCATTGGTGGCGACAGCCGCAGCACTCAGTCCGGTACGGCCGCCGGATGGGACAAGGCCGATCTTATGTTCATTGGCAAAACGGGTAATCGCCTGAACTTCTTCGATCGAGGCAGGGAGAACAACGGCTAGTGGGGAAGGGTCAAGAAAACGGGTCCAGTCGCGACCGTAATTAACTAATGAGTCATCATCGGTAAGGACTTTGGGTTCACTGCCAGTCAACTCTGCAAGCGTGGCTTTAAGAAGGCTAATTAACTGCTCTTTATTCATTCTTCCGGCTGCCTTTTTATCGTTAAGCGTACAAACCGCGATACAATGTGCCGCCATTGTACGCATATACCGAAAAGTTTTCTCTAACCGTTGCGCGCCATGTGTTAGTATTGCCCTCCCGTATGAGGGTGCGGGCTTATCCAAGACATCAAATCACAACATCAAAGCAGTCAGGAAAAGTGAGCATGGCCACAACTTCTCTCGACAAAAGCAAGATCCGTTTTTTGTTACTCGAGGGCGTCCACCAGTCTGCCGTAGCGTCACTGCAGGCCGCTGGTTACACCAACATTGAGTATCTCAAAACCTCTCTCCCCGACGAAGAACTCAAGCAGAAAATCGCTGACGCGCACTTTGTTGGTATTCGATCCCGTACACAATTAACCCGTGAGGTTTTTGAAGCTGCCGAGAAGCTGATTGCCGTTGGATGTTTCTGTATCGGTACCAATCAGGTTGATCTGGAAGCGGCGACCGAGCACGGTGTTGCGGTCTTTAATGCTCCGTATTCCAACACCCGTTCCGTCGCCGAGCTTGTGCTCGCAGAAGCCATTATGCTCGCCCGCGGCATTCCAGAGAAGAATGCTCTGGCCCACCGTGGTGGCTGGCTGAAGAGTGCCGCCAACTCGTTTGAAGTCCGTGGCAAGCGTCTGGGTATTATCGGTTACGGCAATATCGGCTCTCAGCTCAGCGTACTGGCTGAATCTCTGGGTATGGATGTTGTTTACCATGATGTGGTCACCAAGCTGCCGCTGGGTAACGCTAACCCCATGCCTTCCCTTGAAGAGCTGCTGGCAACCTCTGACGTTGTTTCCCTGCATGTTCCTGAGACAGCAGAAACCCAGTGGATGATCGGCGAGAAAGAGCTGGCCACCATGAAGAAGGGCAGCATCCTGATTAACGCGTCCCGCGGAACGGTTGTCGATATTGATGCACTTGCTAAAGCCATGCAGGACAAGCACCTGGCTGGCGCGGCTATCGATGTATTCCCGGTCGAGCCTCGTTCCAACGATGATGAGTTTATCTCTCCGCTCCGCGAGTTCGATAATGTCATCCTGACGCCGCACATTGGCGGCAGCACGCTGGAAGCACAGGAAAACATTGGCGTAGAAGTGGCTGACAAGCTGATCCGCTACAGTGATAACGGTACATCTTTGTCGTCTGTGAACTTCCCGGAAGCGTCCTTGCCAGCCCATGCCGGCCACCACCGAATCCTGCATGTTCACCACAACATTCCAGGTATTCTTGGCCGTATTAACCAGATCTACTCTGAGCAGGGTGTGAATATCTCCGGTCAGTTCCTGCAAACCAATGAAAGCATTGGTTATGTGGTAACAGACCTGCAGGCAGACCACAGCCGTGAGGCTATCAAGAAGATGAAAGAGATCGAAGGCACCATTCGCTGCCGGGTTCTCTACTAAGCGACACCATCCCGCTACGCTCAAACACAGAGAGTAGCGGGATAATCCTCACTAAAAACTCATCTCATGTGACTCAATGCCATCTGCGGCATCAAACTGCACAGTTTCTTTGCCAGATAACTCAAGCTCCCAGACGTTTCCAGGGTAGAGACGGTTCTCGACAAAGTACTCACAGTCCACGGGCTTACTGTCCCGACACTGTCGAATATTACTGAGATAAACATTGGTATTGCTGTTGTTGGTCAGCGTCAGCGTATTGCCTTCCCGTTTACCCACCAGATCAAACACAGTCTTTTCTGGCCGTACAATAATGAGTGCCTGATAACCGACCATCAACTTAACCGCATTCTGTTCTGACTCAAACTCACCTGCGACTGGAGAGAAGTTCACCCGGAAGATTCGCTCTTCGCTCTCGGCCGGAAGCAGGTTCACCAGTCGAACCAGTCTGCGTCCTGCGGGTGGGAGAATCACACGGTTAGGCGAGGCCACCAGACCTATCTTGGAGGGATCATCGGTAATGATGCGAGTCTCTGCTGGTGTTCCAGGCTTATCCACTTCAAGAACCTCAACATTGATAAACAACGTCTCGGACTCGCTGGTATTAATCAGCTGGACATCATTACGGCTTGGCGAATCTTTCGTGAAATCAACAATAATCCGATCTACAGCCAGCTGAGCCAGAATGGATTGCGACAACACCAATCCGGCAACAGCAATCAAGAAACGTAATCGATTCATACAAACCACCCTTCGGCTGCCATGAAAAACAAGGACCGAAAACACTGAGGCTTATTAATTATTTTGAACGACCAAATAGTAAGCCTGTAGTTATTTATAAGACAGGAGGATCGTTTTTTTCTACATGAGATGCCTAGAAGTTATTTAGGCTCTAACCAGAGCCTAAATATTTAATCAGTAATAGATCTTAAATTATTCAGCGGCAATAATAATTGAAGAATCAGCCTGATTAAATGCGAGAGTCGTCGTACCCGCTTTGCACTCTGCAATTTGGTTTGTGTGAATAGAGTAAGGCTGAGAGTATGTGGAGAAGTCATTCTGATCGATAGTAGTTTCCCCTTGGGACTGAAGTCTGAACTTTCCGACACCACTTCCTGCAACACAGAGCTGGCCTTGCTCAACGACCTTTGCATTGATCTTTGCAGGAATTACAACACGAACAGTAATGTTTTTTGAGTCAGATACTGGAGCTGCGCTGGTAGAAGTTGAAATGGCTACCATAGAAAACGCAGACAACAAGAAATATAAGTTTTTGTTTATCATTTTATCGTTTTTTCTCTTAATTATTTCTTCTCTTTTCTCGAACTTATTTATAGCAACAAATATTGACTTAAATCAAAGAAAGGCCTGTTGATAGGGAGCATTGTCAAGCCTCAGGCAGGCCAAACGTCTGAAAAACAAGGGCAGTCAAAAGCTGACCACTTACTAATTACTTAAGAATTTGAAGATACGGATCAACAACAAAAATAGCAACCCTGCAATTTTGTAGGTTTAGTATTTAAAAGGGTCGAACATCCTCGATCTTAATTATTATTTGTTTTCTGAAACAAAGATTTCTGGTTCGGGCATTTGTGACTCGAGGTCAGTTATTTATGAACCATTCTATAAAGTTCATTTTGTATGCATTTGCTTTCGGGCTATTGGTAGGTTACTCGATTGCAAGAGCGGCTGACGTGACAGACAGCGCAGAAATAGAAGTTCGCACCGAGATCCAGGACCTGATTCGTATAGAAGGTCTGGATGAACTGCTGGTCATCTCTGGAACAGACAATACCGACTGGACAGGTTCAACAGAATTTAAAGTGAAGCGGCAGGGAGCCAACGCCAATACTAGGCTGTCTTACCAGCTGCTTCTGGAAAGCAATACACAAGGCAATGCGCAGGAGTTTTTCCTCGTGGATGGCGAAAATATCCTGCCAATCAATATTGCTTATACGACAGACGACAAAGAGGGACTGTTGCGTTATGGGGAGTGGTCGACAGAGCTTCTCACCGACCAGGGCTTCACTGAAGACCAGCAGGATGATGACAACCTCGCTCTGACTTTTGTCGTGAAAAAGAACACTATCGTAAGTGCCCGGGCGGGCGCTTATGAGAGTGTGGTGACCGTAATGGTAAGGGCCAGATAACTGGCATTTGATAAATCTGATTGTTCAGCAGGCAGGCCAAGCCTAACGATGTGCTCAAGGAGTCATCTTATGAACGCTACAAAATTATTTGCAATCAGTCTTATTGCGAGTGCAATAAGCGCTTCCGCATTAGCCGAAGCTCCTAATGATGACTTTGTTGTAAAAACAGAGTTGCCCGACATTATTGAAGTTGAAGTGAAGAAACCAACCGTGGTTCTCGGCACCCCTGACAGAGGCGGACGTCTGACTGGCGATACTGGTGTCTCTATTAAGATGCGTGGTGCGTCTGATGAGAACAAACGTCCTTACATTATTAAAATGAATCAGGAAATCGACGGACCATACCAGATGGTCCATAAAAAGAATAAAGACAAGATGCCACTGGAAATCTCATTCCATCCAGGGCTGGTTGAAGAATCAGGGATTGCACTGTCGAATGGTACTGAGATCAAGCATAAAAGATTCAAGACCAACAACGGCTTGAATTCCAATCTGGATCACAATACCTATCTGACCTTTATGGTCTTGAAGGGCAACCATGAAAACGCCTATCCAGGTGTTTATACCTCCAACCTGACTTTGTGGGTAACTGCTAAATAGCGTGTCTTTTGTGAGTGTGTAAACCTGTGGCCCTTGCGGCCACAGGTTAAAAAGGTGGGTTAAATCTATTTAACCTTAACGACTGATGTCTTCTGCATTGCCCGTTCCTATTTATCGTAGCGTGGTAGTGAAGTATGAAAGAGAAGATTCTCACCCAATTCCCCACAAGGCTAATCAGCACTCTTATGCTGGTGTCGTCATTAACAGCCTTCGCTCATCCCAACAATGATGCGGAAATGAATATGACGGTCAATGCCGATATACCTGAATTTATTCAGATTGGTGGGCTACCTTCGAGAGTAACTTTAAATATTACTCCTGAAGGCTGGCTTGCCTCTGATTTCATTGGCTTTTATGTCACAAGAAACGGAGCCAGCCCGGAGCAGACCAAGAAATTCTTACTTACAGTCGATAGCTCCAGCGGCCAAAGAAATAAAAAGTATTTTCTTAGTCATGAGCTGGGCAATAAGAATCAACTTGCTGTGCGCGTTGGTCTTACCAAAGGCACAACAGCGTCACTTGATGAGCTGATAGAAGTTCCCGTTTCGGGCCTGGAAAGTGAAACCAGTGCCAATCTCAGTTCCAAACAGAAAACCCACACATTGGCTCTGTTCAATAAAAACACAAAATATATTAACTCACTTATCCCCGGTAAATACTCAGCTACCTTCACGATTACCGTACAGGCGAAGTAATTGGATACACGGCGAGGTGCTTAAAGCTGACACTCAGATCTGTTGGAAATTTTGTTTCGGATGCCCTTTGTCAGGCAAGGCTCGGGTTTTACTTTTCAGCGATTGAATAAAGGTCTTGGATAATGAATAACTCAAAGAAACTTGACCTGCTGGCAGCTGTTTTTGCCCTGCTAAGTATCTCGCTGACTGTGAACGCCAACGAGGGTGTCAATCTCAGGCAAAGCACAATTCATCTCACTGACCGCAAGATTACCGAGCAGGTCGTGATGGATTTTACTCTTGATAAGCCTTCCACATTTACCGTTACGGTTTCAGAGCTTGGCCGGGGGGCCGGCAAAGATACAAATTATTTTTACCTCAAACCTCGAAAGGGTATGAGTAAGGACCGTGTTAAGGTCCATATCGACTTTCCTTCCCAGCACCGCACGCCCAGCGGTCCTTACAGGGTGGAAACCTTCAATACAGTCCAGCATGGCGTGAGTGTTCACAGCACCAGCCACTATAACCTTTGCCCAAACAATGATGGAAAAGTCTGTAAGCCTTTCTCTTTTATCGTCATCGATGAAGGGGCGATACCGGGCATTCGCTATGAAGCCATGCTGAATATGCAAGTCACAAACAGCTCCGGGCATTCCTTTAACGAACAAGTGACTGTGAGCTATAGAAACACGCTCTCGTCTATTGGCATTTACTCTCCAAATGATCGCTTTGATCTGACCGCCAGAAACCAGTTCACCTCAGAAAATAGCTTTTGCGTCTATTCACGTGGTTTGCCAAGGCTCTTTGATGTTCGCCTGGAGGGCCAGAACAGCGATAACGAATTTCTGCTTCACGGCCAGAACAATGAAACGGTTGCCTATAAGGCCCAGGTGCATGGAAATCTCAGTTCATACCATGCCATTGATCCTCTGGAGTGGCGGTTTGCCGGCCTGTCAAAATGGCTATCTCGAAACTTCGAGAGTTGCGGAAGCTATCGCAACTTATGGGTGAAGCTGCAAATCCCGCAAAGCGAGGTTATGGCTACCGCTGCCGGCCGCTACACCGGCACACTGACAGTGAGAGTGAGAGCCCGATGAAAACATCATTCAATAAACTGGGCCGATTCACATCTTTATTGGCCGTATGCTCTCTCTGCAGCCTGTCAGTCTCTCCGCTCGTGATAGCCGAAGAGGCCGATATTGAACCGTCGGTTTTCGGATTGAAACTAAGCCAGATTCCGGAAGGTTTTCGTGACCTCGCTGAACCACAGACAACAGAGGCTGACTTCTATTATGGGGGTCGCTATATAGGTTCAGAAACTGTCACCTACACCCCGGAGAGTATCATTATTGCTGATCCGGCAGCGGTACTTAGCCGTCTATCCATGATCAGCAACCCCGATGCAGTACAAGCGGCATTGTCCGGAGAAATCCCCTCCAACCCTGGTAGCATCTGTGTACAACCCAGAGATACAGAGTGCGGCCAACTCACACCGCCAGTGGCTGGGGTGATTTTTGACGCAGACAACTTTCGTGCAGATCTCTTTATTGCTGAGCCTTACCTGAAGGTTAAGACCATCCACAAAAGCAAATTCCTTCCGGAATCCAATAGTCCGCTGGGGCTGATTCAGGGTATTTCCGCTGTTAGCAGCGGCGTCACCGGCTCAGGCAATAATCAGGATAACTACTCACTCTTTGGTAATACCTTGCTCGGGTGGCAGGAGAACCACCTGGTTGCCAACTGGGATTACAGCAAAGACAACAGCTTCCAGATCGATACGTTCTATCTGGAGCGGGATGCCCAGGGTTTGCAGATGGGGGCTGGCTATCTGGATTACAGCGGCACAATGACATCGGAGTTTGCCAGCAGCCAGCAGGTGCTTGGCTTCAAGATTGGCAGCTCCATGAACTCCCGCCTTGATATGGCTAATATTAATTCAACACCGATTCGGATATTTGCCAACGGGCGTCGTCGTGTAGAAGTACTGCGTGATAACCGGCTTATCTATGCCACGTCTGTTAATGCTGGTAGTCAGGAGATAGATACCAGCTCATTCCCACAAGGCTCTTACCAGCTCACTATCCGTATATTCAATGGCTCCACGCTTGAACAGGAATTCTCCCGCTTCTATACCAAGTCTGTTCGCCTGCCACCGTCCGATGAAACCCTGTGGTATGTCGAGGGTGGCGAAATGACGGAGCGCCTGGAAAATGAAACACTTCCTGAAAGTGTTAATGAGTGGCTGATGCGCGCCGCAGCTGCACGACGGGTAACAGAAAACTCCTCATTGGAGCTGCGGGGAACAGCTACCGGAGAAGAACAAACCCTCGAAGCTGAGTATTTTATTCAGGGCGGGGCATGGGATTTTTCTTTAACCGGCATGGCAGGGAATAACAGCGCCAAAGGCCTTGCTCTGCAAAGCTCAACATCATTTGGACCAGTCCAGCTCAGTTACAACCATCGTCGCTTATGGAACGATAGCTACCAGCCAGAACAGAGTAACGGTGAGGAAAATAAAGCTCTGTTCCTTGGCGAAAGCAATGAAAGCCGGTCATTGTCCCTGGCAACAGCTTTCCTCGGCGGTAACCTGTCGGGTTCCTACTCTTACAACAAACAGAATCTTGATGACCAAGTCCCGACTTCATTGCAGGATGATGGATCAACCACCATTTATTCGCTTTCCTGGTTCCGAAACATCATTCAGTTCAGTGATCATGGTCTGGACCTCGAGCTGGATTACTCAGAGAGTGATGATGATAAGACTGGCACTATTGCTCTGACACTGCGCCGCAGCAGCCGCAACTGGAATTACAACATCAGGGCAGAAGGTCGCAGGGAAGAGCAGTCTGATCAATCTGCAGAATCTGATTTCGGCTATGCCGTTGATTCACGCTGGTCACGGGATGAGATCCTCAATGGAGCAGGAGAGTTAGGTGTTCGTTACGAAGACTTGCCAGGTGAACAAACGTTAATGGGCGGGGATGTGAAGTATGAACATGCACGTTTCCTGACCGAGTTCTCAGCCGATTATATCGATCCGGATAATCAGGACTCCTACACCAACTATAACGGCCGCCTGGAAACTTCATTTGCGATTAATGCTCAGGGCGCAGGTGTTGGTGGTGGCAACAGAGCAGACAGCGCTTTGATGGTTGTAATTGATGGCAGCCCAGACGCTCGCTTTGATGTGCTGGTCAATGGTACGTCTGCTGGTATCGCTGTCGGCAACGGTAAAACTGTAATCCCACTCACACCTTATGGAGAGTATCTGGTCAGCATTCGACCTCGTGGTGAACAGTTCTATCGCTATGATCAGGCGGAACACCGCATAACGCTATATCCAGGAAATGTGGAGACCATTACCTTTACTGCCGAGGAAGAGCTGGTTCTGCTCGGCAAATTAATTGATGAGCAGGGCAACCCTCTAAAGAATGCGACCATCCCCGGCGAAGAGGGTTTTGCCAGAACGGACGCATTCGGAATCTTCCAGGTGCGAGTTCCGGCAAAAGGCAATCAGCTGCAGGTCAACATAGGGAATGGACAAAGCTGTACCGCGACTATTCCGGCTCAGTACCAGAAGCGCAGTGGTATCGGGATGGTTGGTGTCTTGCAGTGCCGCTGAATAAGCAGGAAGTGACTGATAGAAGTTCGACTATGAAAAAACCAGAGCGGGTACTCATTTCAGCAGGCAGGCCAATGACTGTGAACAAGGAGCACATTGGAAGGGAGATCCGTGGTGGGAGGCAGCCTTCCGCTCTGGTTAACGCAATATTAACGACATAGCACTTCTATTGTCTTAACTTTTTCTGACTAGATTTCAAATATGAGACCTGCATCAGGTTTTTGATCTTCTAAGACAAAAAAGTCGTTTAGAATGTGATCAAAGCCTGCCAGCTACAGCTCTAAGACAGGCCTTAGACCTGAAAAAATGCCCCGAGATTCGGGGCATTATTTATTCCGCTTTTAGTTGTTCCCAATTCTCATCAGCTTCACCGATGTGCTGCTGTGAGTTGGCGCGCCATCGTCTGTTAACTGAATCGCTATGATTCAAATACAACTCTCCCTGAACAATATCCCAATGCTGAGGGCTACCTCGGTAAAGTCTGTTTTTAGAGGCAACAGCCCAAGCACAGTGCCCGCCATATCGAGGGGCATACTTCTCCGGATTCGCCTTAAACAGATCGAGATGCTTCTGGCTGATAAAACGCCACTTCGCGCCTTGCCAGTCATACTCAAAATCTTCACTGCCCTTCATGGCATCTTCTTCAGTGAAGTACGCGACTGGGTCGTAGCCACCAACAGCCAGGTTTCCCCAGAACGTGGTGTGGTATTCGCTGGCATTTACACCGCATGGCAGAAACCAAAGCAGGAATATCAATAACTTACGAGAGGCTTGCATGCCGACTCCTCCATGAGCCAATCATGCATTAATAATAGCCAGTCTGGGCTTTACTCAGCGGCCAATCGGTAAAGCGCCTGAATCTCGTCAGGCCAGATGGATTCATCAATGGTTTCCAGCACCATGGGCACACCATTAAAACGCTCATCTTTCATGATGTAGCTAAAGCAATCCCAGCCAATCTCACCTTCGCCCAGGCTGTGATGCCGATCCTTTCTGGAACCAAGGCCGCCTTTGGAATCATTCAGGTGCATGCCTTTCAGATATTGAAAACCAACAATACGTTCAAACTCACCGAAGGTTTGCTCGCAAGCCTCTTTAGTACGCAGATCATAACCAGCCGCAAAAGTATGGCAGGTATCCAGACACACACCTACACGGGACTTGTCGTTCACCTGATCGATCATCGCGGCAAGCTGTTCAAACTGCCAACCAAGGTTGCTTCCCTGACCCGCAGTATTTTCAATCACTGCGATAACACCTTCGGTTCGGTCCAAAGCCAGGTTTATGGACTCAGCGATTTTGGCAATACACTCTTCTTCACTGATGGTGCGCAAATGACTGCCTGGGTGGAAGTTCAGACGATCCAGCCCCAGCTGCATGCACCGCTCAATTTCATCAATAAAGGCTGTGCGAGATTTTTCCAACGCCTCGGCTTCAGGATGCCCGAGGTTAATCAGGTAGCTGTCGTGTGGAAGAATCTGCTCTGGCTTGAAGCTGAATCGTTCACAACGCTCCTTGAACAGATCGATGCTCTTTTTCGTCAGCGGCTTCGCCACCCACTGACGCTGATTCTTGGTAAACAGTGCAAAGGCACTGCCGCCAATCTTATGAGCATTCATTGGTGCATTCTCAACACCACCAGCGGCACTGACATGTGCCCCGACAAATTTTCTGGTTGCCAAACGATTCCCTCTAAACGGTTCTCTTTCCCTCATTATGCCTGAGTTAATGACCGAAATGTCAGGAACCCGAAACCGCACCAAACCTCTAAAAATACTCTTCAGAAAGGTGCCACCCGTGCTCTCAGCTTTAACATCACCCGGATCTGCACAGCCCCCAATCAGCAGGACGCATTCTCTCTCGGATGCGGAGCTGGAAACGCTCTATCAGAAACTGCCTGTGCTGTGCGAAGCGGGTGAGGGAATTCCAGTTGGGCGATCCGACAAAGTTTTCTGGAATGCCCATGAAGTAACGCTGAGTTATCAAGATACGACTCTTATATCCTGTATTGCCAGCGGTTCACCAGACCGAGAGGCGATGGATAACTTCTGGGATCTGGTCGGTCAGTTCCCCGGTTATATCGTAAACCTCGGCAATGCCATCGCTTATCTCGGGATGGAGAGCAAAGAAGCAACGGCAAGCTGTCCTTTACGGCAAGTCACTCTGGAACCGATACCACCAGCGATGACAACTCCAGAGCATTTTGCCTACCGCGTAGGCTCATCTCAGGTAGCTTTTAATCACAATAATAACCGCATTCAGTTACCCGCATTGGAGGTGACAAACTGGCCGGGGGGCAAGGGGCTGCCACCAGAGCAACTTCATCATTTAGTCATTCAGATGAATCAGCTTGCCTGCAATACGGATTCAAAAGGCATCATCCATTGCCACTATGGTATCGGGAGAACAGGTGTACTGATTGTGGCAGCAGCATTATCCCAGCTGCACCAACAACAGCTGTTGTCTGCCATCGAATTACCAGCCATTCTTTCAGAACTGATCAGGCAGGCCAGAAGACAGCGCAGCAGCTGGTTTATTGAAACTCCAGAGCAATACAAGGCCCTGTATCGTTATGGTGAATGGCTTTGTTCAGCCAACTGATCCGCGCAAGGGCAATACTTGCCTGATCTGAGAGCCGCTAGTATGCGTAATTAATAATAAATACAGCCTCGGTGGTCACAATGGCAGCAACGGACTCTTCACAATCTCAAACCATTCCATCCCACAGTAAAACAGCCTGGATCATTGGAGCCAGCTCCGGTATTGGCAGCGTGCTGGCCCGCAAGCTTGCCATGGATGGTCACCGGGTCGCTGTCAGTGCCCGTTCCGCCCAGCCTCTTCAGGAACTTGCTGCAGACTCCGCCAATATGGCTGGGGAGATTATTGCCATCCCTCTGGATGCCACCAGTTTTGAGCAGTTCCAGCAGGCTGCCAAGCAGGCTGAAGAGATACTCGGACCGATCGATACCGTTCTGCACAACGCGGCTATCTACTGCCCAATGCCTCTCAGTCGTTTTTCAGCTTCGGAAGCTAATCGGATCTTCTCGGTCAATATTGAAACCGTGACCAATGGCCTTGATGTCTGTCTGAACACTCTCAAAAAAAAGCCCCGGCAGATCATTATTACCACCAGTCCGTCTGGCTATCGCGGCATGCCTGGGGGAGGTGCCTATGGCGCCAGTAAGGCTGCGTTAATTACTTTGGCTGAAGGTTTTCATGCCGAAATGAAGGCGATCGGAATTGATCTGCGCATTATCAATCCCGGTTTTGTCGATACTCCGCTGACCAGCTCTAATCGCTTCCACATGCCGTTTCTTATGTCGGCAGAAGAAGCCGCTGGTCGTATATTGAAGAAATTCTGGAAGGGCCCTTTCGAGATATACTTCCCTAAGCGGATGATCTTACCTCTGAAGATTATGCGCATTCTTCCCACCGGCCTGTTACTGCGCCTCAGCAAAAAGCTCACACCACCAGACGGGAAGTAAAGCGCTTACTGCTCAAGCAACCGCTTTACCGAACAGCCTGGGTTTTCTCCTAGACAAAGCACTCCCAAAGCCTCCAGCTCGGTTTGATGAATCACCGAGCTATGGCCGCTTATGGCAACCTGACAATTCACCAGTTGCATCAAACCGGGAAGACCACGTTCAAGAGTGTCGCGTTGCAAAGCGCGATCACTGTGCAACAGAACATAGTCACAGTGGCTGCGAACTGCTGCGACATTTACTTCGTCCATCAGCAAACCGGGTTGCAGCAATCGCACCTGGCCTCCACGTTCACAGGCTGAGAGTGCCAACAGAAGAGTATCCCTATCATCAGCTTCTTCGGGCAGGCAAGCACACAGCACAACCTTCTCCGATCGCTGCTGATTCGCATGGTAGATACGGGTTCCGATCCAGTTACGCAGATGAGCATGCAGAAAAGCACGCTCGGCGGCTGCACCCTGTACGGCACTGGCACAGTTGGCATCGGCACGTTC
This sequence comes from Parendozoicomonas haliclonae, assembly GCF_900174585.1. GTDB lineage: Bacteria > Pseudomonadota > Gammaproteobacteria > Pseudomonadales > Endozoicomonadaceae > Sansalvadorimonas > Sansalvadorimonas haliclonae. Next base: position 278,150 of record NZ_FWPT01000004.1, read on the forward strand.
GAGAACCGGTCGGACCAGGCGTTCTGTGATAACTTCAGCAGGATAGAGCTTGTGGTATTCCGTCCAGACACTGCCCATCTTCACCGCATCAAAGTTTTCCAGTGCATTCAGAAAGTGCTGCTGATGTTGCAGCCATTCATCATCACTGTCTGCCGCCAGCTGGGAAATATTCTCCTGACTGTGCTCCAGAAGACTTTTGACCTTGCCTACAGGTACACCACGATCAATCCACTCAGTAATGATTTGGATACGTGCGATATGTTCATCGTTATAAACACGGTGTCCTTTACTGGTTCGCAAAGGAGTGATTAATCCGTACCGACGTTCCCAGGCCCGAAGGGTGACCGGATGCACGCCGGTGATGGAAGACACCTCACGTATTGGATACAGCTTTACGTCGTCGTTATTGTTATTCATCAAAGCGTATTTCTTAATCCCAGCTCTTCCGGATGAGGCTGAAGGTAGACCTGATTTTTCACATACTCACTGCCATGCATGCTAAGGAAGTGTCTGAGCATGGTCACCGGCACAACCAGTGGAATCATACCGACACGGTACTCTTCTATCAGCTCCAGCAGTGTTTGCTTGGATTCATCGCTCAGGGTCTTTTTCATATAGCCGAGCAGATGCAGCAGAACATTCGTGTGGCTTTTCCGGTTCGCCTTTAGCTTCAGGGTTTGCATGCACAGTGTGATGTATTCATCCGCCAGCTCTTCTATCGGTTTTTTACTGCCAACCGATACGATCTGGCCCAGTTTCTGGTAGTTCTGTGGACTATGAGCCATCAGCACATATTTATAGGCCGAATGGTAAGCGACCAAGCCCGCATACGTTGGTTTATCCCGCATCTCATTCTGCCAGCGGCTCCAGGCATAAACCCTTACAAAGAAGTTATCCCGCAGAACCGGGTCATGGAGACGTCCTTCCTCTTCAACGGGCAGCAGAGGGCAGTTTTCCATCAAGGTTTTAGCGAACATTCCCGCGCCACTGGCTCCGAGTGGATTACCATTTTCATGGTAGATCTTGACCCGTTCCATACCGCAGCTGGGTGATTTCTGCATCAGGATATAACCGCTGATATCTCGCTCCAGAGCGTGGGCGGTCTGTTTGCCAAACTCGATCAGTGGCTCTGTCACATCCTTGGTCTGATCATCGGAGCCCTTAACTCCATAATCCTCATCGGAAGTGCCCACCAGCCGGATTGGCTCTCTGGGAATACCCAGGCCAATCTCTACTTCCGGGCAGACTGGTTTGAGATGAAAGAAGCGATTGAGATTATTGACCACAAAGCCAGATCGCTTGTGCTCGCCGTTGTAGCGAACTTTCTGGCCTGTCAGGCAGGCACTGATGCCCAAGGTAATTTCTTTTTCTGGTTCCGGACGATCAACGATAGCCATATCGTGCACACCCTTTTCTTGTACATTTTCTTCATTATTGTACAAGAATATTCGTATTGGCAATATTGACCTTACATTGCCGCACTCCCACTACCAGAAGTGTCAAAAAGCCATCAAAAAGGCCGCAGGATTGCTCCGGCGGCCTTGGTGTTTTCTTAAAAGCGTTCAATGAAACGCTTTGTCCGTCTTTACATGGTTTCAGTAAAGGTACGGGTGATTACGTCTTTCTGCTGCTCTTCAGTCAGGGAGTTGAAGCGCACAGCGTAACCGGATACACGGATGGTCAGGGATGGGTACTTCGCAGGGTTCTCCATCGCGTCCAGCAGCATTTCACGGTTCATAACGTTTACGTTCAGGTGCTGACCACCCTCACGAGCCGCTTCGTTATGGAAGTAACCGTCCATCAGGCCAGCCAGGTTCTTCTGACGGCTGTTGTCGTCCTTACCCAGCGCCTTAGGCACGATGGAGAAGGTGTAGGAGATACCGTCCTTCGCGTACTCGAATGGCAGCTTGGCAACGGAGCTCAGGGAAGCAACCGCACCGCTGGTGTCACGACCGTGCATTGGGTTGGCACCCGGGCCGAATGGCGCGCCTGCACGACGACCGTCTGGAGTGTTACCAGTCTTCTTGCCGTATACAACGTTGGAAGTGATGGTCAGTACAGACTGCGTCGGGATAGCGTTACGGTAAGTCTTGTGAGACGCAACCTTCTTCATGAAGCGCTCAACCAGATCACAGGCGATCGAGTCAACGGCGTCGTCGTTGTTACCGTACTTCGGATAGTCACCTTCGATCTCGAAGTCTACCGCGATACCGTTTTCATCGCGTACCGGCTTAACCTTGGCGAACTTGATGGCAGACAGGGAGTCAGCCGCGATGGACAGACCTGCAATACCACAAGCCATGGTACGGATAACGTCACGATCGTGCAGAGCCATCAGCGCAGCTTCGTAGCTGTACTTGTCGTGCATGTAGTGGATGCAGTTCAGTGCAGTTACATACTGGGCAGCCAGCCAATCCATGGTTTCGTCGAAGCTTGCGAAGACTTCGTCGTAGTTCAGGTATTCACCGGTCAGAGGTGCTTTCTCAGGAGCGATCTGAGTCTTCAGCTTCTCGTCGATACCACCATTGATGGCGTACAGCAGACCTTTCGCCAGGTTGGCACGAGCACCGAAGAACTGCATCTGCTTACCAACAACCATTGGGGATACACAGCAGGCGATGGCGTAATCGTCGCTGGTCATATCCGGACGCATCAGGTCGTCGTTTTCGTACTGGATAGAGCTGGTGTCGATGGAAACCTTGGCACAGTACTCTTTAAAGCCCTGTGGCAGTGCTTCAGACCACAGTACAGTGATGTTTGGCTCTGGGGATGGACCCATGTTGTACAGGGTCTGCAGGAAACGGAAGCTGGTCTTGGAAACCAGAGTACGGCCATCCAGGCCCATACCACCGATGGACTCAGTCGCCCAGATTGGGTCGCCGGAGAACAGCTGGTCGTACTCAGGAGTACGCAGGAAACGCACCATACGCAGCTTCATTACGAAGTGGTCGATGTATTCCTGAGCTTCCTGCTCGGTGATAACGCCTTTTTCCAGATCGCGCTGGATGTACACGTCCAGGAACGTGGATACACGACCCAGAGACATAGCCGCACCGTTCTGGCTCTTGATAGCGGCCAGGTAACCGAAGTAGGTCCACTGAACCGCTTCTTTAGCGTTAGTCGCAGGACCGCTGATGTCACAGCCGTACTTCTCAGCCATCACCTTCATGTCGGCCAGAGCGCGGTACTGATCGAAGATTTCTTCGCGCAGACGGATAGTGGCTTCCAGATCTTCACCGGAGGTCAGTTTGGCTTCCAGAGACTTGTGCTGGCGCGCCTTGTCCTTCATCAGGAAGTCAATACCGTACAGAGCAACACGACGGTAGTCACCGATGATACGACCACGGCCGTATGCATCAGGCAGACCGGTCAGGACACCGGACTTACGGCAAGCCATGATGTCAGAGGTGTAAACGTCGAATACACCCTGGTTGTGGGTCTTGCGGTACTTGGTGAAGATTTCCTTGGTTTCTTCATCCAGCTCACGGCCGTAAGCCTGGCATGAGCCTTCAACCATACGAATACCGCCGTATGGAAGAATTGCACGCTTCAGAGGCGCTTCGGTCTGCAGACCAACGATGGTCTCCAGTTCCTTGGTGATGTAGCCGGCATCGTGGCTGATGATGGTGGACGGAAGCTTGGTATCAAAGTCGATAGGCGCGTGAGTGCGGTTCTCTTCCTTGATGCCTTCCATAACCTTGGCCCACAGAGTGTCTGTGGCTTCAGTCGCATCAGTCAGGAAGCTATGGTCACCCTCGTAAGGGGTGTAGTTCTTCTGGATAAAATCGCGTACATCTACGCCTTCTTTCCAGTCGCCGGCGGTGAAGCCTTCCCAAGCGCTTTGGAATTGTTCAGTAGTCATTCAATTACCCTCATACCGTTTGCGGTATCGAATACAGGGTTATCAATAACGTGGTTCCAGCGCTGGCAGCATCCTCCCGCTCCCGTCACCGGCGTCCACATCCTTTAAGCCACTTTAAAAAAGAAGCTTTTAAAACTCGTTACAAGTTTTTGATGGAAGAACGCTTACGCGTTCTTCGCATCTTCTTCAGCCTGAGCCTGAATCGCAGTCAGAGCGATGGTGTAGACGATATCGTCCACCAGCGCACCACGGGACAGGTCGTTAACAGGCTTATTCAGACCCTGCAGCATAGGACCAACACTTAATACGTTGGCGCTGCGCTGCACAGCCTTGTAAGTGGTGTTACCGGTGTTCAGATCCGGGAATACGAATACTGTCGCTTTACCGGCAACGGAACTGCCTGGCGCCTTGCTGCTGGCTACATCTTCAACAGAGGCAGCGTCGTACTGCAGAGGACCATCAATGATCAGGTCCGGACGACGGGACTTGGCAATTTCGGTCGCTTCACGCACCTTCTCAACGTCTGCACCGATACCGGAAGTACCGGTGGAGTAGCTGATCATCGCAACGCGTGGTTCAACACCGAAAGCGGCGGCAGAGTCAGCACTCTGAATTGCGATATCAGCCAGCTGTTCAGCCGTTGGATCCGGGTTAACGGCACAGTCACCGTAAACCAGAACCTGATCCGGCATCAGCATGAAGAAAATGGAAGATACGTTGCTTGCACCCGGCTTGGTCTTGATCAGCTGGAATGCAGGGCGAATGGTGTTGGCTGTGGTGTGAACCGCACCGGAAACCAGACCGTCAACATCGCCTTCTGCCAACATCATGGTGCCGAGAACAACGGTGTCTTCCAGCTGGGCTTCTGCCATTGGCTCGGTCAAACCCTTGCTCTTACGCAGCTCAACCATAGGCCCAATGTACTGGCCACGGACTTCGTCCATATCCAGAATCTCCAGACCTTCCGGCAGCTCGATACCCTGAGCTTCTGCAACAGAGCGGATAACTTCCGGCTTACCCAGCAGTACACAGTTGGCGATACCACGTTCCTGACAGATAGCGGCAGCCTTGATGGTACGAGGCTCATCACCTTCCGGCAGAACGATACGCTTGTTGGCTGCCTGCGCCTTGCGCATCAGCTGGTAGCGGAATGCTGGAGGGGACAGACGCTTCTCACTGTCCACACTAATCAGGTTACGCAGGGTTTCTACGTTGATGTGCTCAGCAATCGCTTCCATCACCAGCTCAACACGTTCCAGATCATCAGAACGTACGGCAGAGCTCATACGATCCAGACGGGTCGCGGTTTCAAAGGAACCTTCTTCAACCATCAGCACCGGCAGGCCGGACTCGTGCAGAGAGCGTTCAACCAGAGACAGAATGCCTTCAGCAGGACGCATGTCACCAGTAATCAGAATACCGGCCAGAGGTACGCCGTTCTGGGCAGCCATACAGGCAGCCAGGATCACGTCATCACGGTCACCGGAAACAACAACCAGTGCGCCAGGCTTGAGCAGGTGGCTCATATTGGCAGCAGTGCGGGCACAGAGTACGCAGCGGGTCACACGACGGGTGGCGATGTCACCGGAGAACAGCACTTCGGCGTTCAGTTCGTCGGCAACGTCTTTGGTACGAACGGCAGACAGCTCGCTGCGCCATGGGATATAACCCAAAGGCAGGGCAGCAACACGCTCCAGACCAGGCAGTGGGTCGAAGATACCTTCGCCGCCACCAACAGCATCAATAGTCTGAGCGTTCAGCTTGTTCATTACGTAACCAAGGATGTGCTTGCCATCCAGACCGCCAAACATATCGGCAGCGATATGTAGCTGGTCGGTTACGTCACGGAGGGTTTCGTGTTCTTCAGCCTGACCCACCAGAATAACCTTGGCGTTCAGGGTCTTGGAGATTTCCGCGTTCAGACGACCCAGGTAAGGCGCATCACGGGTTGGAACCATACCTTCAACAATGATGCAGTCGGCACCAGAGCTGATACGGTCGAAGTTGCTGACGATCTCTTCCATCAGCACATCGCGCATGTTGGCGCCCAACAGGTCTTCTGCACGACGGAAGGTAATAGGATCGACGGTAGGCTGGGACATGGTGGCACGCACCATCTCCACGGAGTGTTCAGGACCGGTTTTGGAAGCAGTCTGGGCAATGGGCTTGAAGAAACGAACGCGGCAACCCAGTTTATCCAGGGCGCGAACAAGGCCGAGTGCGACAGATGTCAGACCAACACCGTAGTGGGTTGGTGCTACGTAAAAAGTATGCATGATCGAGTCACTATCCAGATACTGCAGTTAGCTCCAGAAGAACGATCACCCACCGGAGCTGTCTGAATTACTGAAGGTATCAACCTTCTCCGAGTTTGCGCTGGCGAATGTAAAGATAAACCGTGTGCCGGGAGACACCCAGTTTCCTCGCCACGAGAGGCACACTTTCCTTGATATCAAAAATGCCCTTCTCGAACAGGGACATGATGATATGTTTGTTTTTGACCTTGTTAGACAACTGCTGGTTGCTGTTAATCTCAGCAATAGTGCGGTCTACGGTGCTTTCCACAAGATCATCAACGCTGGCTGGAAAATGCCCGGTCACCGGTACGGTATTATTACCTTCCAAGGCAAAGGCCTGGATAAAATCGCTGGCCGATACGCTCATGTTGATATTGATGCACAGCATGCCAACAGGCTGCTGCTGGGCATTACGAATCACCATGCTTGTTGACTTGAACAACTGACCTTCAGGGGTGCGCTTGCAGGTATGGCGAATGTCAGAGCCTTCCTGATGAGCAATTTCATGCAGCTGCTTAAGCGCTTCAGCAGTAATTGGACTGTCGATATCCCGACCGGTTGTTACTCCGTTGGCGATTTTGACAACGGAACGGCCCGGGTTTTCCAGAGAGTGCAGGACAACTTCACAGAAGGAACCAAATACACTGGCAATACCGTCTACTATGGTTTCCATAGAACGGATTACTTTGCGGTCATCATCGCTGAAGGTGTGTCGCCACAGAGCGACATCGTCTCTCACAGAAGAGTTTACAGCCGAAGTTTCTACATCTTGGGTCATTGGTACAGCCCGTGATTCCAAACGACAGAACCATGCTATTAGCAAGTCGTGACTTGCGTGCCACAAAATCGCCCTGTCGCTTTGGTGTCTACTGAAGATGCAGAGCTTTCTCTGAGGTCAGAAGCATCCCTATAAGCAGGGGCATTTATCAGCTCGGAAGTTGGAGTGAGCTGATTAAAATCAACTATAGTTGAGGAACTGAAAACCATGCTTGTTGCAGGTCAATAGTCTTTTAGTTTTTTCACTTCTGTTGAAACATTCAACTAAGGACATGTACCTAAAACTTCTGTTTGCTCTCATTTACGCTTCAAAATCCGGCATTGATTCGGGAGAATCCCTACACCTTTCGCCAGCCCTCACAGGCTTACGCGGACAGACATTTCCTGATCCAACACCCAATTCACTCCAGGAGTAAGCGATGAAATTCGGGCGTATCCTGACTCTGGCAGCCGTCGTTCTGTCAACGCCAGCCCTTGCTGCCAACCTGACCTTCAACAGCAATATCGAACTTGCCGTTGTTAACGGCCAGAAGCATAACCAAGAAAGCGTGTTTGGACGTCCTAAAGACGTTGTGCTTCCAGAAGGTGAGCAGCAGATCGTTTTCCGTATTTACGACAGTTTCCGCACTCCTGGCGGTCATGAGATGTATGGCTCTGAATACTATGTCGCGACCTTCGCAGATCAAGGCGATGAAACCATCAAACTGACGTCTGCCAACCTGCCAAACCTAAAGGCTGCCAAGAAGTTCGACGACAACCCGGAATTCAAGCTGACCAACAGCAAAGGTGAAGCTGTGCCATTCACTCTGGCTCAGCTGAAAAAAGAAGGCATGCAGATCAGCCGTGATCTGGTGAACGAACTGCGCGAATTTAATGCCACCGGTCATGAAGGTGCTATCGAGTCCCGCGCACCATTTGCTGCTTTGGCCATGATGAACAACGAAAGCACCAGCCTGCCTAAAGAAGGCGGTGTACAAACTCGCATCGGTGATGTGCTGATGTCTGAGCAGATGCTGCACTATTGGTTCCAGCAGGCTGACCACGATACCCGCGTTCGCTTTATGGAATGGGCTGATCGCTCCATGAAGCGCTCTATGAAAGAGTCTGCTGCTAAATAATCTCTGGCTCTCCCGCTGAGATTACTGTTGAATAAGCCCGGACAGTTTCCACTGTGCCGGGCTTATTTCTTTGAGTAGCTATATGACCAGAACCGCTTATCCCGTTCCTGCCGCTCCCGTCATCTTTGAAGAAATCATCAAAAAAAGTCGCTTTATCACCTACCTGGCCCGCACAACCGGCCGGGAAGAGGCACAGGCTTTTATCCAATCCCTGAAAGAAGAACACCCGGATGCCCGCCACCACTGCTGGGCGTTTATCGCCGGTGCCCCCAATGATGCCCAGCAATGGGGCTTCTCCGATGATGGCGAACCCAGCGGGACCGCAGGCAAGCCTATCCTGGCACGACTTGAAGGCTCAGGCTGTGGCGAAGTCTGCGCCGTGGTCGTTCGTTATTATGGCGGCATCAAGCTCGGCACTGGAGGTTTGGTTCGGGCTTATGGTGGCGGTGCAGGTGCTGCGGTTCAGCAGCTCACCACTGAACTGAAAGTCCCCCACGATGATCTTCAACTCACCTGTGAATACGATCAGCTCAACGATATCCAGCATATCAGCGGGTTACATGGCGCGGTTCTGCTCAACACTGAATACGGCATCAACCTTCAGCTGCAACTCTCCGTGCCTGCAGCCAATATGGGTGAGCTGAAAAACCACCTGAACAGCCACTTCAAAGGCCGACTGGTTTTACCAGAGGACTAAGATTCGCGTCGCTCTGGCCGTAAACCTGATCAGGGAAGATGCGAAAAGGGCCAGACAGTGGCAAAGGACTCACCAGAGGAAGAGGGAAGCAGCGCCAGGCACCAGCCATTGGCTCAGGCTCCGCTCTGGGAGCGTCTGATGGCTCGTATTACCAAGACACCTCTGCTTGATGTTCTGATAAACCGATTGGGCCTTGAAGCCTCTGCCATCGGCCCCGGAAAACCTGCCAATACCCGCAAGATCAAACGCCTGCTAACCTCAGACAAAGTTCTGCAACTGTTCTCGGAAGATACCCGTGCCAACCAAAACCAGTTATTAATCTCACTGATATCCGATACACCGGAGACTATCGAGCTTTTGCTCAGCGCCTTATCGCGGGAACAGAAGCGCAGTGTATTGCTGCTCTTCGGTCGCCAGCCTCCCGCACTCTCAACACAAGCAGCAGCCAAATACGCCATGCTGCTTGCTCGCAGCAACGAGCCAGCCAGCATACGGGCGGTTCTTCCGGGCATACTTCAGAATTCAGGCATGAAGGCGATTGGTGCGGCGCTTGCCAGCCTTTATCAGGAAAACTGTCTGGACTACGGCCTGTTGTTAAACCTGATACAGAGCCTCACGACAGAAGACAAACATCCAGAGCCTCTGGCGGCAACCATCCTGCGCAGCACCCGCCAGCAGCAGAATCATGCCATGCATAAGCACATTCAGGTGTTCTACTCACTGATCTTTCAGGCCCTGCCCGATTATCAGAACTACTGGGCCCAATGCACTGGTCTGCCAGCAGAAGACTGCCCGGTACAAACTGACTCTTTAAGTCTGCAATCCAGCCTCATGCATCTTTCGCAGCAGGTTGTCGAACAGCTCTGTTCTGCCCAGAGTCATGAGGATCTGGTGAATTTCACCAGCCAACACAGCTGGCGGAAGATTCAGCCCAAGGCATCGGCAACCCTTAAGAACCCGGACCCGGCAACCGGCGATTTTATTTTCCGTGCCTTTGCAAGCCTGCTTCCCCAAAAGGTCGCCTGAAACGCCCACAGCCCCTAATTAACCCTTTAACTCAACCGCAAGCCAGTCAAAGAAGCCTTTGCGTATAGCCTCATTTTCATTCGCAAGGTTATGTTGGCCTTCAGGGATAAAGTGGATCTTGGCGGACTTATACAACCGCTGGTAAATCGGCATATTATGCTGCCAGTCGACAGTACCATCCTGCTGCCCCTGCACAATCAAAACATCAAAGTCACAGGCGGACTGCACCTTCTCAATATTTTTAATCCAGCGGCTCATGGCACCAACCCAGCCGACAGGCAGAATCTGATGCTGCAGCGGTTCTTTGTGCAGAAAACTCAGGAAGGATTGATCGCTAGAGCTACGTGAAGGAGAGCGGGGAATCTGCTTAACAAAGTGACGAATAAACTGATACTGAACCCAGCCCCAACGCCATGACAATGGCCGAATCAGCGGTGCCAGAAGTATCACTTTATCGAGTGGAAACTCTTCCCGACCACACTCTTCGGCAACCAGAAGTTCAGTAATAATTGCACCGCCCATGCTCTGACCACAAAGATGGAACGGTTGCGGGAGATGATGCTCTACAGCCCAGTTCAAGCATTGCCTTACGGCCGTCGTATAGTGGGAGAAGCTTTCAATATTAGCCGGCGCACCATCAGACAAACCATGCCCGGGTTCATCAAAGGCAAAGACTGAATAGCCCTGCTCCAGAAAGAATCGAATCACATGACCGTATAGACCTGCATGATCATAGTAACCATGCAGAATAAACATGGTGCCTTTGGTGTTATCCGGTTGTATCCATGTCTGGCAAAACAGCTGGTTGGCATCAACCGTGAGGTAACCGCAGTGGTATGTCAGCCCGGCAAAATCCTTCTGAAAATTCAGGCCGTAGGCATCCAGGTAATATTCCAGATGGTCAGGAAGCGTGCTGTTTACAGATAGTGGTTCCAGCCCACTCTTGAATTGCTGCAGGCGCTGGCCATCGGGCACAGGTCTTTGCGGTTTCATAGATTGATCAACAGAAATGTCTTAACAGCCCCTAATATAAAGTGGTGCTCTGCCGGGTAAAAGGTATCAGTTGTATGAAACGCAAATATGGACACTTTCTCGAAAGAATTCTTGCTCCAGTCTCGCGTTTGGATGCTGAAACCAGCAAGAGCAAAGTGCTGGCCAGCGTCGCCAGTAAGAAAACCATCAGTAAAAATATTAATCACACGTTCGAGAAGAAAAAGAGTCTGGGTGACAGAGTAGCGGATACGGTTGCCACCTTTGGCGGCTCGTGGATATTTATCGGACTGTTTTGCCTGTTTGTCACTATCTGGATATCGATCAATGTGATTGCCTTGACCAATGGCTTTCACTTTGATCCTTACCCGTTCATCCTGCTGAACCTTGGCTTATCGATCCTGTCCGGCTTTCAGGCACCCATTATTATGATGTCCCAGAATACCCATGCCTCTAAAGACAGGGTGAAGCAGGACTCTGTGTATGAGATCAACCTAAAGCTGGAACTGGAAATCAACCAGATGCAGGAGAAGCTGGATGCAATCACGGCAGACTTGCACGATCTGAAGAATGACCTGAAGAATGATCTTAAGAAAAGCTTGAAGACAAAATAAAAGGCACCCGCCGTAAAGCGGATGCCTTGAGGATCACGTCAAGCGTATTACAGAACGTCTACGCTGTTCAGATCACGGTGAGCCTGCTCCAGACGAGCAATCATGGACTCCTGACCAGCACGCAGCCATACACGTGGGTCGTAGTATTTCTTGTTTGGCTTGTCTTCGCCTTCCGGGTTACCCAGCTGGCCCTGCAGATAGCCTTCGTTCTTCTTGTAGTAGTTCAGAACACCTTCCCAGGTCGCCCACTGGGTGTCAGTGTCGATGTTCATCTTCACTACGCCGTAGGAAACAGCTTCTTCAATTTCCGCCTGAGTAGAACCGGAACCACCGTGGAATACGAAGTTCAGAGACTTGGCCGGCAGACCGAATTTCTCGGAGCAGTACTTCTGGGAGTTATCCAGAATCTTTGGAGTCAACTGAACGTTACCTGGCTTGTAAACGCCGTGAACGTTACCGAAGGACGCTGCGATGGTGAAACGATGGCTGATAGCGCTCAGCTTCTCGTAAGCGTAAGCAACATCTTCTGGCTGGGTGTACAGCATGGAGCTGTCCATACCAGTATTGTCTACGCCGTCTTCTTCGCCGCCGGTGCAACCCAGTTCAAATTCCAGAGTCATGTCCAGCTTGGCCATGCGCTTAAGGTATTCAGCACAGGTTTCGATGTTTTCTTCCAGAGACTCTTCAGACAGATCGATCATGTGGGAAGAGAACAGTGGCTTGCCAGTCTGCTTGTAGAACTCTTCACCAGCGTCCAGCAGAGCGTCGATCCAAGGCAGCAGTTTACGTGCAGCGTGGTCGGTGTGCAGGATCACAGGAATGCCATAGGCTTCGGCAACAGCGTGCACGTACTTGGCACCAGCAATAGCGCCCAGAGCACCCTTAGGGCCTTCTTCCTTCATGCCCTTTCCGGTGAAGTAAGTCGCGCCACCGTTGGAGAACTGAACGATTACCGGAGACTTGGCCTTGGCCGCTGCTTCCAGAACAGCGTTGATGGAGTCAGTACCCACAACGTTAACCGCAGGCAGAGCGAACTTGCCTGCTTTGGCGGCTTCAAAGATTTTCTGAACGTCGTCACCAGTAACAACGCCTGGTTTCACCAGATCAAGAATCTTAGACATTTGTTTGTCCTTCCAAGGGTTTGGGAGATAGATAAATCAAAAAGGCAGGTTGCGCCAGCAACCTGCCTTTACGTTAATCAGCCTGCACGCTCTTCCAGCATGGCAACTGCTGGCAGCGTCTTGCCTTCTACATACTCCAGGAAGGCACCGCCGCCAGTGGAGATGTAGGAAACCTGATCCTTGATACCGTACTTGTCTACGGCGGCCAGGGTGTCACCGCCACCAGCGATGGAGAATGCTGGAGACTCAGCGATCGCCATGGACAGAGACTTGGTGCCTTCGCCGAACTGATCAAATTCAAATACACCAACCGGGCCGTTCCAAACGATGGTACGGGCATCCTTCAGGATGTTGGCGAACAGCTCGGAAGTCTGAGGGCCCACGTCGAAGATCATGTCATCGTCTTCTACGTCGTCAGCCATCTTGATAACCGCTGGCTCGTTCTCGTCGAACTTCTTACCAACAACTACATCGATAGGCAGAGGAATGTTCACTTTTTCCATCAGGGCCTTGGCCTGAGGAATCAGATCTGCTTCGTACAGGGACTTACCAACCGGCTTGCCGGCAGCAGCCAGGAAGGTGTTGGCGATACCGCCACCTACGATCAGCTGATCACAGACAGTGGACAGGGATTCCAGAACAGTCAGCTTGGTAGAAACCTTGGAGCCACCAACGATAGCCACCATCGGCTTGGCAGGGGCTTTCAGAGCCTTGCCCAGTGCGTCCAGTTCAGCAGACAGCAGCGGACCGGAACAAGCGATAGGAGCGAACTTACCAACGCCATGGGTAGAAGCCTGGGCACGGTGAGCAGTACCGAAAGCGTCCATTACATAGATGTCACACAGGGCAGCCATCTTCTTGGACAGCTCGACATCATCCTTACCTTCGCCCTTGTTAAAGCGCACGTTTTCCAGGATAACCAGTTCGCCTTCAGCGACTTCAAAGTCGCCATCCAGCCAGTCCTTGATCAGACGTACTTCCTTACCCAGCAGGTTGCTGATGTAATCAGCCACTGGCTTCAGGGAAGCTTCTTCAGAGTAAACGCCTTCTTCCGGGCGACCCAGGTGAGAAGTGGCCATAACCTTGGCACCTGCTTCCATAGCCATCTTCATGGTTGGCAGAGAAGCGAGGATACGGGCATCGCTGGTTACCTTGCCGTTTTTGACAGGTACATTCAGATCTTCACGAATAAGCACGCGCTTTCCGGAAAGGTCCAGGTCGGTCATATTCAGTACAGACATGGTCAATCCTTCTGTAGGAAATAAGTTAACTTAAGAGCTTGGCGACACGCATTCTGACAACCGGTCAGATCTGCGGCCTCCGGAAGACAGGTCTGGGCTTGATTGATAGCAGCCAGACCAACAGCTACGCCAGTAACGGACTGTTTGTTTTTGTGGGATCGTATGAATTGGGATTGTGTGAGTATTTCACTCATAACCCGGTCCTGTTGGCGTAACAGCGATGTGATGGATGTTCCGAAAAACAGCTGCGAACCTTAACACAGGTTTACAGGGGTCGTAAGTTTTCCACCCAACTTCCTTACAAAAAACACGATCAAAAAATAAGCAATTATTGGAGAAGTCACGAGTTTTTGCGTCAGATCAATATTTAACCGGGGTAATTACTCAATCGAGGAAGTAGTCGCTGGCACCCTGTATCGGACCAAGGGGATTTCTCTCATCGTTGTATTCCAGAATCTGCGGCGTTCCACTCCAGATTTTGAACACCACGCGGTTGTCCACTAGAACAATAACGGACCGAAACTCCCAGCCGGTAATCTCCTCATTCTTCTGGAAATCCATCAGATCGAGCATCACATTGCCGTAGCGTTTCTTGTTTCTGACCTTGGGCCAGGCTTCCACGCCAAAGCATCGTGCTCTGGCAAAGATACATTGCTGAAGCCCCGGAGCGAGCTGATCCACCTGAATGGCGGGGTTGGGCATAAAGAAGTTGATGACATCCAGATAGGTAAGACGCTTCACGTTCGGAATAGAGAAGGGATCAAAGCCCAGCTCCTTCAACTCTCTGAAGTCACTCTTGCCGACAATCACTTTGTCGTAGGCCTTTTTAGCCTCACCAAAGTTGGTCCAGGAGGTATGACTGCGCTTATGGCCACTGGGCAGAGGAGAGGTGCTACAGCCGGAGAGAGTCAGCCCCAGAAACGCTGTTGCCAAAACACACCAGAGTAAAGCGGAGAGCCATGGGCGAATACATCCGTGTACATACATCGCCAAACTCACTTCTGGCATTGAGCCAGTTTTTATTCGTTTGAAGGCTATACGTACAGTTTAGTCCTGACGTTTATAACCTTTAGGTATAGTGTTTTTTAGGCTTATGGAGAACAGAGCTGATCAGAAGATCAGCCCTGTAAAGAGGAATACTACGAAACTCAGGCAGGGGTTTTCTTGCGGCGCAGCGGCTCAAAGCCAGTATCAACACCGGCAGGGCGGGCACGCGCTGGAGAGGCTGGCTTCTTGGCAGCCGGCTTCTTAGGCCTGGCGACCTTCTTCGGTGCACCTTTCTTGTCAGCAGCGGTTTTCTTTTTCTTCTTTGGGCCAGCCGCTTTACCGTTGGCCTTCACTTTCTTAGGGCCTTTGTAGTGACCCTCCAGCCCTTTGATAGCACGACGCTCGAACTGAACCTGCAGGTAACGCTGAATAGCGGCTGCCAGGTTCCACTCGTTAGGACCAATCAAACTGATCGCTGTACCTTTCTGACCGGCACGACCAGTACGACCGATACGGTGGATATAGTCATCACCGTTACGCGCCATATCCAGGTTGATCACCAGATCAACACCCTGAATATCCAGGCCACGGGCAGCAACGTCAGTTGCGACAAGAATATTCACCTTGCCTTCACGGAGCAGCATCATCACCCGGTTACGATCAGGCTGAATCATCTCACCGTGCAGGGAGCTGACACGCAGATCCTGCTCCCGACGCAGAACCGTGTTCAGGACATTGGTCATCTCACGGGTATTGGTGAAGATAATGGCCTTGGTGTAGGTCTCATTCTTCAGCAGCCACAGAACCTGACGCGCTTTATGCTCAGGATCATCAGCCAGAATCATCTGCTGGGTAATGCTGCCGTGCTGATCCTGCGCCGTGTTGAGCAGTAACTCCTGCGGCTCGCGCAGTACCTGCTTGATCACATGGCGCATGCCTTTCTGCTTCAGAGTCGCTGAGAACAGGAAGGTCTGGCGGTCTTTCTTACAGGCTTCGGCGATGGTCAGTACATCTTCCTTGAAACCCATATCCAGCATACGGTCGGCTTCATCCAGAACCAGTACTTCCAGATCGGAAAGATCGACTTCGCCCTTGTTCAGGTGTTCCAGAAGACGACCAGGGGTCGCTACCAGAATCTCAGGATTGCTACGCAGCAGCTTGATCTGGGCTTTGTAATCTTCACCACCCACGATCATCCCGGAGGTAATAAAGGTGAACTTGCCGAGTACCTCTGCCTGCTGGAGAACCTGACGGGCCAGCTCACGGGTTGGAACCAATACCAGTGCCCGGGTATTGGACTTCGGAGACTTGTTCTTATGGAAGCGATCCAGAATCGGCAGCATAAAGGCTGCTGTCTTACCGCTGCCGGTTTCCGCGCTCACCAGCATATCGGCGCCAGTCAGGGCGACAGGAATAGTTTTGGCCTGAACTTCCGTTGGTGTATCAAAGCCCAGCTCATCGATAGCCTTAAGCAGACGATCGTTGATATCCAGCTCGGAGAAATGGGCGATGACAGGCGTTTCTGCCACCACAGTCTGTTCTTCAGTTGCCTGCTCTGGAGCAGCATGTGAATCAACTGGCAGGGTCTGGTCTTCGGTACTCAAAGTCAGTCTCAGGTAGAAAATCGATAACTGATGGACTTTAGCAAAAATCAGGCTCTGTGGCGTGTTATAACTTAGATTTACATACCTGTTACTTCCACTCACGCGATACGTATTATCAAAGTGAAAGCCAGCTTCGGCTCACATCCAGCATTCGATTGGCAAAGCCCCATTCGTTATCAAACCACAGCAGCATTTTCAGCATCCGCTTGCCACTGACCATGGTCTGGGTGCCATCAATAATCACCGAGCGGCTGTCATGGTTAAAGTCCACGGAGGCATGAGGCTCTTCGCTATAACCCAGAATACCCTTGAGCCGACCATCCAGAGACATCTGCTTCATCAACGCATTGACCTGCTCATCCGTTACATCCGCCTTCAGGTTTACGGTCAGATCAATCACTGAAACATTAATTGTTGGCACACGCATGGAGAGCGCCTTGAAGCGTCCGGTTAAGTCCGGGAGAAGTCGCTCAATACCTTTAGCCAGACCGGTATCAACAGGAATAATGGAGTGCAGGGCGCTGCGGGTCAGCCGGAGATCGTTTTTGTGGTAGGCATCGATAACCGGCTGATCATTCATCGCCGAGTGAATCGTGGTACTGGTGCCTTCGCTAATCCCCCAGTGCTCATCCAGAAGTTTTAGAACCGGCACCAGACAGTTGGTTGTACAGGACGCACTCGACACAATCTGGTGGTTTAAATCGAGCAGTTCCTCATTCACGCCATAAACAATGGTGGCATCCACATCCGCCTGGGCAGGTTGGGAAAACAGCAGGCGAGGTGTTCCGCTGACAATATGCTGCTGTGCAACAGCACGACTGTTAAACGAGCCGGAGCATTCGAGCAGCAGGTCGATTTCCTGCTCATGCCATGACAGGTTTTCAGGGCCTTCCTCCCGAAGAATGCGAATGCGATCCTGACCATTAATAATCAGCTCATCACCTTCATGATCCACGGTAAAAGGCACACGACCATGGGTTGTGTCATAGCGGGTCAGATACGCAATGGTGTTGATATCCGCCAGCTCATTGATGGCCACAACCTGAATATCTTTCCGGTAGTTATTCTCATAGAGCGCCCTGAGAACACACTGCCCGATTCGGCCGTAGCCGTTGATCGCAACCCTTGAAGCCATAGCCTGCTAAAACATCTTTGATTTATTCGGTGACAGCAATATTAACTGCTTCGCTGGCCGGGACACAGGATTTATTGTGTAGAGCGTTTGAGCGCTGTCATCAGGCTGGACTTGCCTGTGCATATCCCTGACAGCCTCGGTAACAGCCTGGAAACTTTTTCGGCTCCCCTTTCTCTCAATCTATTGTCCATACAAGATCATAGGGTTGTTGAATTATGCAGGGAGCCAGAACCACTTTAACCATTAACGGTACCGAATGGTCTATCCCATTGAACCCGTTACTGGAGGACTGCAAGATCTGTTTTAACGATCTGGCTATCACGCGGGTCTGCGACAGTGAACACCGCTACTGTCTGGGTTGTTATGACAAATTTGAGACAGGGGAGTGCCCTGAGTGCAAAAAAGAGCTTATTGATCGAAAAGCCGCCCTAAGCTCCCAAAGGAATTACCTTAACGCTTTGGAAAAGACTACGTTTTTTTGCTTAACCCAAAATTGCCAATGGGAAGGTTCCTTTAAGCAGTTAGAGATTCACAAAAAACTCTGCCTGGAGACCAAAGAGCGTTGTAGCTTTGGCTGTGGTGAGCATTTGTTCCGCTACCAAATAAAGCATCATCAGACAGAGTGCAGGAAACGCCCTTACAAAGAAGGGAATTTGGTGACTGATTATGAAACCGTATTAGAGGTTAAACAGCTGAAAAGCGAATGTCAGGATGCATTGAAAAAAACGTCTCTGGAACAGGGATCAAAAAACCATTTATATGAACGCTTGGTCAGGATTTTTCCCCTGGTTGCTGATGCGGCACTGGAAGAGCATGAGCCCGTCACACAACCAACAGGGACGGTGTATCAGAAGGAATGTGCATACAAATGTGGTTTTATAGCGTCCTCTATCAAAGAGATCTCTTCCCATATCTGCCCGAATGTTCCACTTACATGCCGCCACTGCAAAAACCACGTTTTACCAAAAGAGATTGGTGGCCATGAGTCAATCTGTGATGAACGAGTTGTCAGTTGTAGGTTGTGCGGAGTAGACACTAAACAGGTGCTTTTAGCTCTGCATTTTCAATCGTGCATCAAACATCCAGAAGAATGTCCGCAATGCCAGTGTATGGTCGTCCGACAAGAACTTGAGCAACATAAACAAACACAGTGTCTATCAAGGCTTATTGACTGTGAACGATGCTTTACGTCTGTTGTTTTCAGTGAGCTGGAAGCCCATAAACAAGGTTGCTGGCTTACAAAACCTGTCACTCTGCGCGAGGGTAAACCAGACGCTATCCTTCTCACTCCTCAGCCAGATTCTGTCGGGCCGTTTTACCAAAACGGTAATAACTCCTCGGTGATCTACATGGTAACAACCCATGATCAATTGAAGTCGTTGCCCAAACAGCATCACAAACATGTATTTCCAAGAGATTTGGTCTTGAGATGTACCTATGATGGCGAGCCTGCGACGATGCAGGAAAGTTTCACCATATGGGGTGAGAAGAGGTGGATGCTCTGCCTCCGCCAACGCTATCCGAATAATTTCATTACCAGCAGAGCCGATGTTCTGGATGCAGACTCAAATATCATCTGCTCGTTTTATCGTAATTGGTACCCCAAGATCACTGATATCGAAATAAATGCGAATGATAGAGATAAAGATACAGCAGCACTGCATAAGGATGAGATATCTCGCCTTGAACACTACAGCCATCCGAGTCATTTAAGAATAATAAGGTTTATGAAAAAGTAAACGCCCTTAAACACACATATCGGCATTAGGCAGAACGACAGGAACAGCTGGAGTGTTTGCCACATCCGATATCAGCTCGAACTGACCTGCGCATATTCCTGACAGCCTTGGCACTGGCATTGAAACTTTCCCGAATCCCTTTGCTCTCAATTATTTCCCGTGTGAGCTTATAGGGTTATTGAATTATGCAAAGTGCCAGAACCACTTTAACCATTAACGGTACCGAGTGGTCTATCCCATTTAACTCTTTACTGGGGGACTGCAAACTCTGTTTTAACGATCTGGCTATCACGCGGGTCTGCGACAATGAACACCGCTACTGTCTGGGCTGTTATGACCAATTGACAACGGGAACATGCCCTGAGTGCAAAGCGCCTCTTATTAATCGGAAAGCCGCCCTAAGTTCCCAGAGGAATTACCTTAACGCTTTGGAAAAGACTACGTTTTCTTGCCTAACCAAACATTGCTCATGGGAAGGTTCCTTCGATCAGTTAGATGCCCATAAACAAACCTGTTTGGAGACCAAAGAGCCTTGCAGTTTTGGGTGTGGTGAAGATATTCCCCGTTTCCAACTGGATGATCATCAGACTGTATGCAGGAAGCGCCCTTACAAAGAAGGGTGTTTGGACGCTAGCTATGAAACCATTTCAGAGATTAAACAGCTTAGATCCGAGTGTCAGAATGCACTGGAAGGAACGTCATTAGAAAGGGAATCTGAAAAACATTTATATCAACGTCTGATCACACTCTTCCCCCTCATCGTTGATGCAGCGTTGGGGGAACATGAGCCAGTCACCCAACCGGCAGGTGCGACACCTCAAACAGTATGTACATATCAGTGTGGTTTTATAGCAACCTCCTTCCAGGAGCTTTCCTTACATAACTGCCCGAATGTTCCGCTCCAATGCCGCCACTGCAAGGATCACTTTTTAACGAAAGAGATTGGTGTCCATGAACCAAAGTGTGATGAGCGGATCATCAGTTGCGAATTTTGTGGGGATAACACCAAACAAGGACTTTTAGCTCTGCATTTTAAATCATGCATCAAACAACCCATAAATTGCATACAGTGCCAGAGGCCTGTGCCCCTCAGAGAACTTGAGCAACATCAAGAGTCACTATGCCCCTCGAGAGCTGCTAATTGTGAACGATGCTTTACACCCGTCGTTTTCAGCGGGCTGGAACGACACATACAGAATTGCTGGCTTACAAAACCTATCACCCTACGCGAGGGTCAACCACGCCCTGTTATTCTCACTCCCCAGCCAAGGTCGGTTGGGCCGTTTTACCAACATGGTAATAGCTCCTCCACGATCTACATGGTAACAACCCATGAGCAGTTGAAGCCGTTATTCAAGTTGAATGGCCGACCTGTTTTTCCGGCGGACATGGTTTTGAAGTGCGCCTATGATGGAGAGCCTGCGACCATACAGGAAAGTTACGCCACACCATCGAACGAGTTGAACTGGACGCTTTATCTCCGCCACTGCACTCCGGAAAAAGTCATCCCAAGCCGAATCGATATTCTGGATTCAGACTTCAATGTCATATGCTCATTTCATCCTTATAACTACCCTAAGCTTTCTGACATCATGATCAATTCGATCGATCTCAATCAAGGCACAGCGGCACTGGATGTTAATAGTATTCTTCGTCTTCAACGTTGGAGCCACCCAAATCCTTTGAGAATCATAAGATTTACGGTATGCCCTGATAAACCCACTAAAAAGAAAACACCGCGTCGTTAAAAATTAAAAATCGCAGACGTTAAGCTGCAAGTTCAGATTCCTGGGACACGGGATGCATTGTGTAAACCTTTTGCGAGCTGTTAGCCGTTCGGACTGACCTGTGCATATTCCTAACAGCATCGAAACTTTTTCGGCTCCCCTTTCTCTTAATCTATTGTCCGTACAAAATTATAGGGTTGTTGAATTATGCAGGGAGCCAGAACCACTCTAACCATTAACGGTACCGAATGGTCTATCCCATTTAACGCTTTATTTGAGGACTGCAAACTCTGTTTTGAAGATCTGGCTATCACGCGGGTCTGCGACAGTGAACACCGCTACTGTCTGGGCTGTTATGACAAATTAGAGTCAGGGGAATGCCCTGAGTGCAAAGCGCCTCTTATTAATCGGAAAGCTGCCCTAAGTTCCCAGAGGAATTACCTTAACGCTTTGGAAAAGACTACGTTTTCTTGCTTAACCAAAAATTGCCAATGGGAAGGTTCCTTCAAGCAGTTAGAGATTCACAAAAAACTCTGCCAGGAGACCAAAGAAAATTGTAGCTTTGGCTGCGGTGAGGAGTTTCCCCGCTTCCAAATGGATCATCATCAGAAAGAATGCAGAAAGCGCCCTTGCAAAGAAGGGAATTTGGAAGCTGATTGTGAAACCATTTCAGAGGTTAAACAGCTTACAGACAAGTGTCTGGATGCACTGAAAAAACCGTCATCAGAAAGGGCGTTGGACAAACATTTCTATGATCGTCTGATTACACTCTTTCCCCTAGTCACTAAAGCAGCACTGAAACAGCATGAGCCAACAACCCAACCGGCAGGTGCGGCCTTTCAAAGGGAATGTGAATATCAATGCGGTTTTATAGCAGGCACCCTCCAGGAGCTCTCGTCACATGACTGCCCAAATATTCCGCTTCAGTGCCGTCATTGCAACAAATGCTTTCCAGCAAAAGAAATCAATGCCCATAAGCAAAAGTGTGATGAGCGGATGGTCAGTTGTAAGGCTTGTGGAGTGGACACTAAACAGGGGCTTTTAACTCTTCACTACCAAACCTGTATCATGCTACCCGTAGAATGCACACAATGCCTGAGATCAGTTCCCCAAAAGGAACTTGCAAAACATCAGCACTTAGAATGCCTGTCCAGATCTGTTAACTGTGAACGGTGCTTTAAATCTGTCGTTTTCAGCAAGCTGGAAGAACATAAACAAAACTGCTGGCTGACAAAACCTATTACCCTGCGCGAGGGCAAACCAGACTCTATCCTTCTCACTCCTCAGCCAGATACTATCGGACCTTTTTACCAAAATGGTAATAACTCCTCTACGATCTATATGGTAACAACCCATGAACAGTTGAAACCGTTATTCAAACTGAATAGACAGTCTGTTTTTTCTGAAGAGATGGATATGATATGTATCTATCATGGAAAGCCTGCGACTATAAAAGAGAGCTACTACACATCGGATACATTAAACTGGATAATCCACCTCAGCCAAACCACTCCGGAAAAAGTCATTTGCAGTAGAGCAGATGTTTTGGATGCAGACTTAAATATCATATGCTCATTTCACCCTTATCATTACCCTAAGCTTTCTGACATTATGGTCAACTCAGACGATGCCAATCGCAGCAAAGCGGCACTGGATAGCGATAAAATATCTCGTGTTCAACATTGCAGCCATCCAAACCCTCTAAGAATCATAAGATTTATGCCATCACCTGGCCCCAATTCTTAAAAGACAACAAAGCTCCATTCAAAAAAAACCGCGTCAAAAATTGACGCGGTTTTTTTATCAGAAGCCTGGAAAAGGAATGTTTTATTCCATGTCTTCCAGCATATCTTCAGCAGTTGCTAGAACATTATCCAGCGTGAAGCCAAACTCACGGAAAAGCTCATCCGCAGGTGCAGATTCACCGAAGGTGGTCATGCCGATCACGCGACCTTCCAGACCAACATACTTGTACCAGAAGTCAGCCGCAGCCGCTTCGATCGCCAGACGGGCAGTGACTTCCAGAGGCAGAACCTGCTGACGGTACTCGGCGTCCTGAGCATCGAATACTTCAGTGGCTGGCATGGAAACAACGCGAACCTTCTTACCTTGGGCAGTCAGGGCATCGTAGGCATTTACAGCCAGCTCTACTTCAGAACCGGTAGCGATCAGGATCAGGTCCGCGGTGCCTTCACAGTCACGCAGGACATAACCACCGCGCTCAATGTTGGCAACCTGAGCGTCATCACGGGTGATGCATTCCAGATTCTGACGGGAGAAGACCAGTGCGCTTGGGCCATCCATACGCTCGATCGCGTGCTTCCAGGCTACCGCAGTTTCAACGGTGTCGCATGGGCGCCAGGTGTTCACGTTTGGAGTCAGACGCATGCTGCCCAGCTGTTCAACCGGCTGGTGAGTCGGACCGTCTTCGCCCAGACCGATGGAGTCGTGGGTGTAAACCTGAATCTGACGCTGCTTCATCAGGGCCGCCATACGCAGAGCGTTGCAGGCGTATTCCATAAACACCAGGAAGGTGGCGCCGTAAGGAATAAAGCCGCCGTGGAGGGCGATACCGTTCATGATGGCGGTCATACCAAACTCACGCACACCGTAGTGCAGGTAGTTACCATCAAAGTCTTTGCCGGTAATGCTCTTGCAGCCACTCCAGATAGTCAGGTTAGAACCTGCCAGGTCAGCGGAACCACCTAGGAATTCAGGCAGTTTAGGACCGTAAGCATTCAGAGTGTTCTGAGAAGCTTTGCGGCTGGCAATCTTGGCACCTTCGGCCTGACAGCTACGGATATATTCGGCAGCGTGACCAGAGAAGTCTGCAGGCAGCTCTCCAGAAACACGGCGTTTGAACTCGGACGCCAGCTCAGGATACTCAGCCTGGTACGCGGCAAAACGAGTGTCCCATTCGGCTTCGGCAGCGGCACCTTTCTCACGACCGTCCCACTCCTTGTAAATCTCTTCGGGAACTTCAAAAGGACCATAAGTCCAGCCCAGCTGAGCGCGGGTCAGTTGAATTTCTTCATCACCCAGCGGCGCGCCGTGGCACTCTTCCTTACCCTGCTTGTTCGGGGAACCAAAACCGATCACGGTCTTGCAGCAAATCAGGGTTGGCTTGTCGGTCGTCTTGCGAGCCTGAGCAACGGCAGCAGCAATTGCATCTGCACTGTGGCCATCAACCGCAGGAATGACTTCCCAGCCGTAAGCTTCAAAACGCTTAACGGTATCGTCGGTGAACCAGCCTTCTACTTCGCCATCGATGGAGATGCCGTTGTCATCGTAGAAAGCCACCAGCTTGCCCAGACCCAGAGTACCGGCCAGGGAGCAGACTTCGTGGGAGATACCTTCCATCATGCAGCCGTCGCCCAGGAACACGTAGGTGTTGTGGTCAACGATGTTATGGCCAGGACGGTTAAACTGGGCTGCCAGAGTCTTTTCAGCGATCGCGAAACCTACCGCGTTAGCGATACCCTGACCAAGAGGGCCAGTGGTGGTCTCGATACCTGGTGCGTAACCGTACTCAGGGTGACCGGCAGTCTTGGAGTGCAGCTGACGGAAGTTCTTGATGTCGTCAATAGTGACGTCATAACCGGTCAGGTGCAGCAGGGAGTAAAGCAGCATGGAACCATGGCCGTTGGAAAGAACGAAACGGTCACGGTCAGCCCAGTTCGGGTTGGACGGGTTGTGCTTGAGATTGTCTCGCCAAAGAACTTCAGCAATATCTGCCATGCCCATTGGGGCACCTGGATGGCCGGACTTTGCTTTCTGTACGGCGTCCATGCTGAGGGCACGGATCGCATTGGCGCGGTCTCTGCGGGTCATCATCGAACCACTAGCTCCTGATTATTGGGTAAGGAGTAAAAGCAGGAAAGGCGCCTATTCTAATGGTTGCGGGGGGAAACGTGAACAGGCAATGGTAAGCCGCTCCCGTTGTAGTCGGTAAATTTACAACCTGCCGATATTTTTCATGCGGTTACTACATTAACGATCCCTTACATATTCCCCGCCAACACTCACAATTTTAACCAGCACGAGCGTGCATGAGTGTCTATTACTTTCCGGCTTATAAAATTCTGTCTGCCGGAGAATCAAGCTATGTCTGTATCTCAAAGATCAAGGCTACTGCCAATCACCATCGCGATTACTGCTGCCTGTCTCTCATTGACTGCACTTCCTGCCCTTTGTGACAGCATCGCTCCTGGCCCTTCAGGCTATTGGGGCAGTGGTGTTCTGGTTGGGCAGAAAGGGGATATCGTCACACGCGGACTGTTTTTCCCCACTAAAGAAATGACCTTTCTGGTTGGCAGCGAGCCGCAATCCGGTAACAAGGGTTACCCACCAGAGACTTTGAACGTCTCGACTTATAATCAATCAGTTTATGATCAACTTCAGGCTGTGCCTGCCGAGCAGCCGGTGGTTTTACGCTACGTTCACCCGTTCCCGCTCAACCCGTTTCATCTGACCGAGTCCAAGTACTTTGTGACAGATGTGAATGCCGTAAACCAAACGTTTGAGCAGACACCGTCTTATCAGCAACACGGCTATGCATTTGATGCCAGTGACGCTGGCCATCATGGCTCCTATGAAGCAGGACAAAAGAGCGGAAAATTTATTCATGTTTCCCGCTGGGGGCTGGTCTTCGGTAAAACCTGCACGGCTTATCTGCATGAAGGCGGAACCAAACAGGTAACTGTGACCAAATACCGTGACGAATCCTCCTACATGTACAACCCGGAAACGGGCTTGAATGAACGGGTTACCGAAAGACGGCCTTATGAAGATACGATCACGGTTCCCAATGTTTCCGCTTTAAATATTTACTCAGAGGCGGGCTGCCGCTTTGCCGAAGACCTTGCTCTGACCATGACACCGGTCACCGTAAAACACTCAAGGAAGATCATAGAAATATGGAATGGCCATGCCCTTACCATTCACAGCATGCAGGCAAAGTCGAAGCATTAACGGCGTTGTGCACGTTTCGGGGATGGGCAACCAACCCCGAAACCGTGCTCTGGCTTTTCAGACTCCTCTCTATTGGTTCCAGCCCGCACAAACCGCTATATCAAAATATTTTGATGCACCGTTTTTTGCTGTTACACTGCGAAACTATGACAATCGCCATTGCCAGCTCTGCGCCTGACTCCACATCACTTACAGGTGCAGACTCCACGGATCTAACCGGATCCCATTCAGACCTCAGTACTCTTGCAGCCCTTGGCAAAGCCATGGGGGATACTCTGCGCCTGGATGTTTTGCGTTTGTTACGAACAGAGTCCCTTGGTGTTCTGGAGCTGACTCGCATTCTGGATACTCGCCAGTCTGGTCTCAGCCATCACTTGAAGGTGCTGGCAAAAGCGGGTTTGGTAACGACCCGCCGCGAAGGAAATTCCATCTTCTATCGCCGTGCGCTTCCGCCATCCGATTCTGCACAGGGACAACTGATTCAGTCTCTGTTTGAAGCAATCGATGAGCAGCCTTTGGTTACGGCTTATCGGAAAAGGCTGGACGAAATCCGCCAGGCACGCGCTGAACAGTCCAGAGTATTTTTCTCCCGCAATGTTCAGGCGTTTCGTCAGCATCAGGAACTGATTGCTGACCATGAACTCTATGCCCACACCGTTCTGGAAATGATCTCCCATGTGGATGCCAACCATAACGGTACCGTGCTGGAGCTGGGTCCGGGTGAGGGTATGTTCCTGCCGGAACTCGCCAAGCAGTTTGAACGAGTGATTGCCCTGGATAACTCCCGCGAAATGCTGGAGCAGGCCAATGAACATGCCAAGGGTTCTGGCGCGACCAATATTGAATACCGTCTCGGTGAGCTGTCCCTGCTGGCCGATGAAGGTTTATCTGTAGATTGCATTATCGCCAACATGGTTCTGCACCATGTTCCGGCACCGGCCGCTATCTTTCGGGAAGCGGCAACATTATTACGACCCGGCGCAAGTCTGTTTATCAGCGAGCTCAGTCGGCACGATCAGGAATGGGTAAAAGAGACCTGTGGTGATCTGTGGCTGGGGTTCAGCACCGATGAGCTGAGTGGCTGGGCGAGGGAAGCCGGTCTTATCGCAGGTGAGGCGCAGTATTTAGGCCTGCGTAACGGCTTCCAGATTCAGGTTCGGCAGTTTTATCGCCAGCACCACAGACAGCTATCGATTAAAGAATTAAGTGAGTGAGGATTACTAAACCATGTCTGAATATTCCCTGTTTACGTCCGAGTCCGTCTCTGAAGGCCATCCGGACAAGATCGCCGACCAGATCTCCGATGCCATTCTGGATGCCATCCTGAAGGATGATCCAGACGCGCGTGTCGCCGTAGAAACCATGGTCAAGACCGGTATGGTTATCGTAGCGGGTGAAGTGCGTACCGCCACCTACGTTGATATTGAAGATATCGTGCGTAACGTTGTGAAGAGCATTGGCTACGACCACGGAGACCTGGGCTTTGACGGTGAAAGCGTTGCCGTTCTGAACGCTATCGGCAAGCAGTCTCCGGACATCGCCATGGGCGTGGACGAAAACGAAGAGAAAGAAATGGGTGCAGGCGACCAAGGTCTGATGTTCGGTTACGCGACGAACGAAACCGACACTCTGATGCCTGCTCCAATCTTCTACTCCCACAAGCTGGTTCAGCGTCAGGCGGAACTGCGCAAGAACAAGACCCTGCCTTGGCTGCGTCCGGATGCTAAGAGCCAGATCACCATGCGTTATGGTGAAGATGGCAAGCCAGTAGCCATCGATGCCGTGGTTCTGTCCACTCAGCACGATCCAAGCATCAGCCTGGAGCAGCTGCGTCGTGAAGTTCTGGAAGAAGTGATCAAGCCAGCCCTGCCAGCCGAGTGGCTGCACGAAGGCACTCAGTACCACATCAACCCAACCGGCAACTTCGTAATCGGCGGCCCGGTGGGTGACTGCGGCCTGACTGGTCGTAAGATCATCGTTGATACCTACGGCGGTATGGCTCGTCACGGTGGTGGCGCGTTCTCCGGCAAGGATCCATCCAAGGTTGACCGTTCCGCAGCTTACGCTGGCCGTTACGTAGCCAAGAACATTGTTGCAGCCGGCCTGGCTGACCGTTGTGAAATTCAGGTGTCTTACGCTATCGGGGTTGCCGAGCCAACCTCCATCAGCATCAACACTTTCGGCACTGGCAAGATCAGCGATGACAAGATTGTTGAACTGGTTCGCGAAAACTTCGACCTGCGTCCAAAGGGCCTGATCGCCATGCTGGACCTGAAGCGTCCAATCTATCAGGCGACTGCGGCTTACGGTCATTTTGGTCGTGAAGATGCAGACTTCACCTGGGAGCGTACTGACAAGGCTGCAGCTCTGCGTCAGCAAGCTGGTCTGTAAACCAGCACTCGCTTCTGCAATATAAAAAAGCGGATAAGGCTTTCACCTTATCCGCTTTTTTGGTTTTGAAGCCGCTGGTCTTACTTAACCTGGATCTTGAATTCACCAGTCGTCAGTTTACCAAGTGCGTCAACTTCCTTATCGCTGCGTACATGGGACTTCAGCTTTTTATGCTCAAGCAGGTCAGCTTCTTCCATAACAAACATGTGGTTGTCGGTAGAGGCTTTGCCTTCAGCAACCATCAGTAGGATGGCTTCAATCATGGCTGCGTGATGATCGACAGCCTCACGAACTTCCACGCTCTTCTTGCTGAAGGCGGTGTTGGAGTTCGTCAGACACTGATCAATCTCATCCCGCTTAAGCTCACTGGATGGATCAACCGCGACAAACCAGCCGTATGCACCGTTGCTACCGTTAGCGGTCAAAGTGACCTGGAAGGTACCTTCAGTACATGGCGTAGCGCCTTCGTCTGTGTAGTCAGACCATGTGCTGGCACGATTAAATACGCGGAACTTGATACTCATGGAAGGAGCACCGTTAGCGCTGAAAGAACCTCTGACAGCCGGGTAGTGACCAAACATGTCCTTCTTGAAGTCCGGTACAGGATGTCCGCCGATAATATCGCTGTCTAAACGACCAACCATATCACCTGACAGGTTAGGATCTGTGCTCTTGCGAACAGGTAGATTGTTGTACAGGTGGATAAAGGCGTTTTCCAGGTTCTCCAGATACTCTGGGCTACGGGTAGCCGTCCGGTATTTATAGGCCATGTTAACCTGATACATGAAGTCTTCATCGAAGATAGTATTGGTCAGAGAGTTATCCTGAACGTCGTCCTGACGCTGGGACTGGGTCTCGCCATCTTTCTTACCATCTTTGGTTTCTACGGTTTCATCTTCTTTCTTGTCGTCAGCATTTTTTGCTTCAGGAGCTGGTGTTTCCTCAACAGTTACAGATGAGGAAGAAGCAGTAGAGGAAGCCGGAGTACTTGTTTCAGTCACACTTTCCGTAGAGGAAGGTGAAGGAATCACAGTCTCACTGCTGGACGTGGAAGTGGAACTTGTTTCAGTCACAGGCGGAACAATAGACTCGCTTGTGCTGGTAACTGGAGGAATGGTTTGGCTCTCTGTCTCACTGCTAGTAGAAGTGAAGCTACTTTCAGTCGTAGACGGAGAAACAGGAGGTATGGTTTGACTTCCAGTCTCACTGCTTGTCGTAGAAGTAGAACCGCTGTCAGTCACAGTTTCACTGTTCTGAGGCGCATCCTTAGCGGGTTCGTCCTTAGGCTCGGATGTACTACCCGCAAAATAATTCCAGGCGTAATCAAATCCCTTTCGGAATATACCCTTACCACCCTTCTTAACAACTTCCACAGGCTGTGGAGGATTAGTTTCCTTTGGAGTTTCAGTGGATGAAACTGCAGGCTGGGACTGAGTCACGCTTGGCGCTGGCTTGGTCACACTTGGAGCAGGCTGAGTTACGCTCGGCGTTGGCTTGTCCACACTTGGAGCAGGTTGAGTTATGCTCGGCGTTGGCTTGGTCACACTTGGAGCAGGTTGAGTCACGCTTGGTGTTGGCTCGGTCACACTTGGAGCAGGTGGAGTCACGCTCTGTGTTGGCTTGGTCACACTTGGAGCAGGCTTGCTTACGCTTGGAGTAGGCTTAACCACGGAGCTGGACTTAGACTTGCTTTCGCTTGACTTAGCAGCAGACGAAGCTGGTACTGAGCTTTTGGAAGGTACAGGCTTAGTTACCTTGGCAGGCACCTTCTCGACTCTGGAAGAGTCTACAACGCCAGGCTTTTTAACCTGCACAGAAGCCGCTTTCGCAGCATCTTGCTGAGCCAGTTCACGACGCTCAGTTTTGGACAGAGTGTTTCGCTCCTTACGCTCTTCTGCAGGAAGACGCTTATAGAGTTTTTCCTCTCCCATGAAACCGCTACCAGCGTTATAGCCGGTATCACCAAAGGCCACTGTGGCCATGACTGTTAAAGCCAGTCCCGCAACTTTGATAGCAGGCCCTGCTGACTTATTCCTTTTCATTCCCTGTCCTCCTATATCGGTTCGGGATCAGTTAACACTGCTGACCATCTGCCCTAAATGCAGTAACAGCCCGGAGCTATTTTCAGGTCTACATGTATGACTGATCTGAACCCCTAACATTCCCGTGATTTCTTCTGACTTACTGACAGGGTTGTTAGTTATGCTGACACCGGCGCTTTCTGCGGGCTTTGTGGCGGGAGAGAGGAAACAAGTCGCTATATCAAAATAAATTGATATAGCCATTTCGTGTTGCTAGACTGCCATGACAAACAACAATAATCAGACAGCTCGCTCCGCAGACAGGTTCCAAAAAGACCGTTGATTAACGGGCGAAGCTCTTTAATAAAAGCCACCACAATGAGAAGAGATACCCTATGAATGCAGCCAATCTTGATGGTTTTGGTGATTACAAGGTCGCAGATATCTCCCTTGCCGACTGGGGCCGTAAAGAGATCCAAATCGCGGAATCCGAGATGCCGGCACTTATGGCTATCCGGGCTCGCTACCACGATGAACAGCCCCTGAAAGGCGCCCGCATTATGGGCTGCATTCATATGACCATTCAGACTGCCGTACTGATTGAGACTTTAGTCGCACTCGGTGCTGAGGTTCGCTGGTCCTCCTGTAATATTTTCTCGACTCAGGATCATGCCGCTGCTGCCATCGCAGCTCAGAACATCCCGGTCTTTGCCTGGAAAGGTGAAACCGAAGAGGAATACCAATGGTGCCTGGAACGTACTGTTGGTGCAGATGTGCCGAACTGGGAACCCAATATCATTCTGGACGATGGCGGCGACCTCACTCTGCTGTTGCACAACAAATACCCACATATTCTGGATAAGTGCCATGGGGTATCTGAAGAGACCACCACCGGTGTGCATCGTCTGTTGGAAATGCTGGCGGAAGGCACTCTCAAGGTTCCGGCCATCAACGTGAACGACGCCATCACCAAGAGCAAGAACGATAACAAGTACGGCTGCCGTCACTCTCTGAACGATGCCATCAAGCGTGCAACTGACCACTTGCTGGCAGGCAAGAAGGCTCTGGTTATCGGCTATGGCGATGTGGGCAAAGGCTCCGCAGCCTCCCTGCGTCAGGAAGGCATGATTGTTAAAGTCACCGAGGTTGACCCGATCTGTGCCATGCAGGCCTGTATGGATGGCTTCGAGGTTGTCTCTCCTTATATCAACGGTGTGAACGGCGGTGATGACTCATCCATCAATAAAGCGCTGCTGAGCAATACTGATCTGGTCGTGACCACCACCGGTAATGTGCATGTCTGCGATGCCGCCATGCTGCGCAACCTGAAGCCTGGCTGTGTCGTCTGCAACATTGGCCACTTCGATACTGAGATTGATACTGCCTATATGCGTGACAACTGGCGCTGGGATGAAATCAAACCTCAGGTTCACAAGATCTTCCGCTCCGAAGATGACGCTGACCATCTGTTGCTGCTGTCCGAAGGTCGTCTGGTCAATCTGGGAAATGCCACCGGTCACCCGTCACGGATTATGGATGGCTCTTTTGCCAACCAGGTTCTGGCACAGATTCATCTGTTCAAGGCTGACTTCGCCAACCTGCCGGCTGACCAGAAAGCTGCGGCAGTATCTGTACAGGTTCTGCCCAAGAAGCTTGATGAAGAAGTTGCCCGCTATATGGTTGAAGGCTTTGGCGGTGTGATGACTCAGCTCACCGATAAGCAGGCCGGCTATATTCATGTACCTGTTGATGGTCCTTA
Organism: Parendozoicomonas haliclonae; assembly: GCF_900174585.1. Classification (GTDB taxonomy): domain Bacteria; phylum Pseudomonadota; class Gammaproteobacteria; order Pseudomonadales; family Endozoicomonadaceae; genus Sansalvadorimonas; species Sansalvadorimonas haliclonae. The sequence continues at coordinate 310,227 of NZ_FWPT01000004.1, forward strand.
CAAGACTGACGACTACAAGTACTAAAACCTTCTGCTGTCGCCGCTTGGTGGCAGCAACCCTGAGAGCCTGCTCGATAACAAGCATTGCTATCTGCAGGCTCCACAAAAATAAAAGTTAAAGGGGATGGCGGTATGACAGCAATCAGTTATGAATTCTTCCCAACCCAGACTGAAGCGGGCGCGGAGAAACTACAGATTCAGGCCGCCCTGCTTGCAGAGAGCAACCCTGAGTTTTTTTCGGTGACCTATGGCGCCGGCGGCTCCACCCGTGACCGCACCCGTGGCACTTTGCTCGCCACACAGCAAACCACCGGCCTGCCGGTGATGCCCCACCTGGCCTGCATCGGCGATTCCAAAGACAATATCCGCAGCCTGCTGCAGGACTACAAGTCTCTGGGTATTAACCGGATTATTGCCCTGCGTGGTGATCGTCCATCGGGCATGGGGAATATGAGCAATTCGGACTTCCAGTATGCCAGTGAGCTGGTGTCCTTTATTCGTGAAGAGACCGGCGATCATTTCCATATTGAAGTGGCAGCCTACCCGGAAGTGCACCCGCAGGCCTGGTCCATGGATGCAGATCTGGAAAACCTGCGTCGTAAGGTTGAAGCCGGGGCTGACTCAGCAATAACCCAATACTTCTTTAACCCGGACAGCTTCTTCTATTTTATGGACCGCCTCGCGGCCATGGGTATTGAGGTACCGGTTGTGCCCGGCATTATGCCGATCACCAATTATATGAAGCTTGCACGTTTCTCTGATGCCTGTGGTGCCGAGTTGCCGCGCTGGGTGCGTAAGCAGCTGGAATCTTACGGTGATGACAGTGCCAGTATTCGCCAGTTCGGTGAAGAAGTGGTGTCACAGATGTGCGAAAAGCTTATCGCCCAGGGCGTGCCGGCTCTGCACTTCTATACCCTGAACCAGGCTGCGCCATCACTGGGCATTGTGAAGAACCTTGGGCTCTTCCCAAATCAGAATTAAGCCCTTCGACGCTGTCGCTCTGCGGCAGCGTTTTGATACCCTTGCCAATTCGCTACAATAGCTCCGCACATTTTCTTCCGGTCTTCTTCTGGCTTTCCTATGCGTAACCCTCGTATTTATGCTCCTGTTCCCCTGTCTGCCAACCAGACAGTCGAGCTTCCTGAAAATGCCTCTCACCATGTCGGCCGCGTGCTGAGGATGAAAGCCGGAGAGCCTTTAGTCCTGTTTAATGGTGAGGGCGGTTGCTGGCAGGCGACTATTTCCGAGATCACCAAGAAAGCCGTCTTCGCTGTTCCGACAGAGTTTATGGCGGATGACCGTGAGTCCAACCTGACTATCTCCCTTGGCCAGACCCTGAGCCGGGGTGAACGTATGGACTATGCGATTCAGAAGGCCGTGGAGTGCGGTGTAACTGAGATCACTCCACTCTTTACCGAGCGCTGCGAAGTGAAACTCAAAAGTGAACGGGCAGACAAGCGCATCCGCGGTTGGCAGCAAATGATTATAAGCGCCTGTGAACAATGCGGCCGTAATCGTGTGCCTGTGATTCATCAGCCAATGCTGTTGTCCGAATGGCTGGAGTCCCGATCAACAGAGCTCAACTTTGTTCTACACCACAGAACGGAGAAAGCTCTGGAAGGTTATGGCAAGCCAGCTTCTGTTTCTTTACTGATTGGTCCGGAAGGTGGGCTGACAGCCGATGAAATTGCTCAGGCAGAAGCGAAGCAATTTCACCCTTTGGCGCTTGGCCCCAGAGTGCTGCGAACAGAAACAGCTCCGGTAGCGGCTATCAGCCTGATGCAATATCTCTGGGGTGACTGGAAATAGTAATGAGTGAAAGGGTTTGAGCATGCCGAGCATGCTCAAACTTAAAAACGGGTGCTCGCTACTGCCATTTACGCTGTTTGTTCTTGGTTTCCTTATCCAGAAACGCCTGTTCGAGGTTCAGATCAAACCGGTTGGCCAGGGCACAGAGGTAGATAAAGACATCTGCCAGCTCATCGCCAATTTCACCAACCTGCGATTGAGGATCCATGGCCAACCCTTCCGCTTTACGGATCGCCTTGAACAGCTCCCCGATCTCCTCCCCCAATAAAAGACACTTGTCCTTCACTGTCTGACTGGCAAAACCTCTTTCACGTTCCATTTCCGAAACGTAGGACTGAAAGTCCGCCAGCGTCGGAGTTGCGGGTAAGTCTGGCATAGCGAAATGCTCACTGGTTAACGGTCAACAGGTCTTCCAGCTTATCAAGATCAGGAATCGCAGCCGTTGCGCCAGATGCCTTTACATGCATTTTAATAATTTCAGAAGCAGCAGACTGTTCACTGGCAGTCACATCACGGCCCGAGAGTCTCAAGGTGCGCGGAATACCTTGAATGATCAAAGCATAAAAGGGCAGTTCACTCTTTCCCGATATACCGTTCACAATGGCAAGACGGGTTTCTTCTGCACGTTCTTTCATGGTGCCATTACCGGCACGCTCAAAAGACACCAGAGGAAGCTTAAGACCACGCCAGGAAACTTCGCCAAGGTACCAGTCAGGCTTGCCTTCAACAGGCTCAGGCTGCTGCCAGCCAATAATCTCGGCGATCACCGTACCCGGCACCAACAGCAGGCTATCCGTCAGAGGCACCAGCATACTGGCCAGCTGTTGTTCCGACTTCAAATCTTCAGACATTGCTATCGCTCCTGATTAGCGTTTGGCTCGAACGCGCCTTGTCCTTCGCAGCCTCAGCCGTAATGTATTCAACGAGTTTTGCCGCCAGCTCGCGTGGTGTTCCCTGACAGGTGGCACTCTCAGCCTCAATAATGGCTTCGGGCATCACACTACTGGCACAGTCTTCCGGAGTTTGTACCCAGACTGGCAGGTTATGCTGTTTGAAAACCCGCGCCTCAAAAGAGCCATCTTTGCCCATACCGGAAAAGATCAGAGCGCCGCAGGTTCCCGGCCATCCTTGTCGCACCGCCAGCATGACTTCATCAATATTCGGGCAGTAAACCCCGGACCATGATTCATCCAGAATCTGTACACGGTGACGGCTATCAAACTCTATCTTCTTCTCAATGGGGGTAAACAGCACCTCACCATTGTGTAAAACCTGCCCGCTTTTGGCTTCAACAACTTCACAATAACTGTGTCGTGCAACAGTGGAAGCCAGAATGGAGGCAAATTCCTGATCGATATGCTGCGCATAAACAAAAGCGACAGGCAGACCGTCGGGAAGATGATCCAGAAACTCTTTAACGGAATGCGGGCCGCCTAAAGATGCCCCTAGCACCCAGACTCTTTCTGCCGGTACCTTCGGGTATTCACTCTCTTTTTCCTGCGTAGAGCGAATCGGCCAGGTGACTACATTTCCCTTATGGGAATTTGAAGTCTCTGCCGATCTGTTGGCATCAGAATCCAAAGTGGCAGGCTCACGAAACTCTCTCAGCTTACGGGTCAGCCTGCGAACCCAGTGCGCGTATTCCACACTCTGCAATCCACCGGGCAAGCCCATATCAAAAAAGACAGGTACGGAAGGTACTTCCACCAGCCGGTCGAGCAGCTCGCCGTGATCTTCTTCTTTTTCAAGATCAACAATCCACGCCCGCACCAGCGGTGAGGCCAGCAGCTTATCACTGCAGCCCTTGGGTGGCGTATTCGCCACCACATAAAAGCCCTGCTGCTCCAGAGTCTCCCGTAACCGCTGCCGCACCAGTGTGCGGTCAGCGATAATACCAATCCCTCGACGCTTATCAGTCATGGCGCTGGGCAAAGCTGGCTATGGCTTCAAGCAACATCGGCTCCTGGAACGGTTTACCCATGTAGTCGTTCACACCAATTTCCTTCGCACGCTGACGGTGTTTCTCACCGGTACGGGAGGTGATCATGATAATCGGCGTACCCTTCAGATCCGGATGGTTACGCACCGCAGTCGCGACTTCAAAGCCGTCCATCCGTGGCATTTCAATATCCAGCAGGATAACGGCAGGCCTGTGCTCCTGCAGCAGCGCCATGGCTTCTACACCATCACGCGCAGTCAGCGTCTGATAGCCATTCCGCTTCAGCAGACGGCCGGTAACCTTCCGTACGGTAACCGAGTCATCGACCACCATAACCAGATTGTTTTCCTGCTCGACGGCAGCGCCGGCACCTTGTTCGATAGCAGTTTTCTGTCTGCGGGTGTGGTTCAACAACAGGCCAACCGGATCAAGGATCACAACCACACGACCATCACCAAGAATGGTGGCACCACTCACACCACGAACACCGGCAAACTGGGCACCGAGGCTCTTCACCACGATTTCCCGGCTGGCAACAAGGCTGTCTACCTGGATCGCAATACTGTTTTCACCGGAGCGAATCAACAGAACCGGCAATTCCTGGGTCACGTTATCCAGTCTTGGCGGACGCTCGTTCAACAGCTCGCCAAGGTAATGCAGCTGGTAATTTCGGCCGGCGTACTCGAGATCCTGTACATCACCTCGGTAATGACTTTCCAGCTCAAACGGGCTGAGACGTACAATACCTTCCAGAGAGTTCAGCGGGATCGCAAACTGGTCTTCACCGATATTAACCAGCAGAGCCCTGTTTACAGATAGGGTGAATGGCAGACGAATCTCAAACTCGGTGCCTTTGCCTTCTTCACTGTTGATCTCAATATGGCCGCCCAGCTGCTTCAGCTCGCTGTTCACCACGTCCATACCCACACCTCGACCGGAGATCTGGGTTACGTTGGTTGCGGTCGAAAAGCCCGGCTGCAGTATCAGCTGGGAGATTTCCTTGTCGGAAACAGCAGTATCGCTGGCCAGCAAGCCTCGCTCTTCGGCTTTACTGCGTACGGCAGACATATTCAATCCACGGCCATCATCGCCAAGGGAGAGAACAATCTCGCCACCTTCACGGGCCAGGTTGATGCTGATTTCGCCAACTTCGTTCTTGCCTTTGGCAACACGGTCTTTGGCGTTATCTTCGATTCCGTGGTCAATAGCGTTACGCAGCATGTGCTCAAGCGGCGAGATCATCCGTTCCATTACAGAGCGGTCCATCTCACCTTCCGCATTCACAACCTTCAGCTCAACCTCTTTGCCAAGCTCGGAAGACACCTGACGCACAATGCGTCGCAGACGCGGCAGCATACGGTTAAACGGCAACATGCGGGTACGCATCAAGCCTTCCTGTAGTTCCGTGTTAATACGGGACTGCTGGAGAAGCAGGGTTTCGGAATCGCGGTTCTTGTCCTCAAGGGCTTCCTTGAGATCCAAAAGGTCAGTCGCGGATTCCACAAGGGAGCGGGACAGCTGAGTCAGCTCCGAGTACTGGTCCATTTCCAGTGGGTCGAACTCAGGGTGTTCGGCCAGTTCGCCCTCGTGGCGAGAAAGAATCTGAGCCTGGGTTTCGATGTCCAGACGACGCAGCTGTTCCTGCAGACGCTGAATGGTCGCGTGCATCTCTTTCAGGGTGTAACGATAGTCACTGATCTGCTGCTCGATACGGGAACGGGAGATACTGGTTTCACCCGCCAGGTTAACCAGCTGGTCAATCAGTTCTGCCGGAACACGTACCATTTCCCGATTACTGCTGTCAGCCTGACGCTCTGTTGCCTGATTCAGGAACACCGAGGCCGGGGCGGCAATACGCTCACCGGAATCCTGAGAGCTTGGGAATTGCACGACATTGGTAACAGGAGCGGCGGTAGTAGCTTCAACCTGAAGCTCTGCAGCATTCTGGTTTTGAACAGCCTGCAGTGTCGCTTCAAAGTGTTCCTGTAACTCTGCAAATACGCGCATCAGCGGACGAATCTCGTCGGCATCAGAGGCCTTGCGCGCCTGCAGGTCGATAACCTGCACTTCAAATTCATGGCTGAGTTCACCCAGAGTACTGAGACCCGCCATACGTGCACTGCCTTTTAAGGTGTGCAGGTCACGCATCAGCAGCTCAGAGAACTCTTGATTATTGGGTTCATCCAGCCAGGCATTAATCTGGCGTTCAATATCTTCCAGCAGATCGACCGCTTCTTCCCGGAAGACATCAAACATCTCAGGATCAAGATCGTCTGGAAGAGCTACCGCGGGACCGCTGGCAACAGCAACAGGTTCGATCTCACCAATCTCAACGGAAGGTTCGATTTCTACAACCTGAGGCTCTTCCTGAGCAGGAGCAGGTGAGCCTGCTTCTTTTAGGGAAGACTGCATCATGGCGCGGATATCACTGCACAGCTGTTCAGCCGGAACACTTGGACGGTGGGAGCGGATAGCGCCCAGCATCTCTTCCAGCGCATCATGGCCGCGCAGCAGCAGGTTGATCAGGTCGCCGGAAATATTCAGACGGTTCAGGCACAGCGCCTCGTAAATATCTTCCAGCTCATGGGACAGATCGCTGACAGGCTCAATACCTGCCATGCGGGCTCCGCCTTTAATGGTATGCAGATAACGCTGAAGCTCAGTCAGAAGACCAAGGTCTGCATTGTTATCGAGCCAGCTTTGCAGCGCCGAGGATGCACCATCCAGGTTATCCATGGCTTCATCAAGGAAGATAGCCAGCAGTTCGTGATCGCTTTCTTCTTCTACGACTGGTTCATTAGCCGCCGGCGCAGCTTCATGCTGCACTTCTTGAATCGCTTCCTGTATGGCTTCAATGGCTGGCTCTTCTTCCAGCTCATCAATCAGTGCCTGCAGACGGGAGAGCAGAGATTCAGCAACAGATGGGGTTTCCTGTGCAGCCAGACGATCCATCATATCGGTCAGGCTGTCGTGAGCCTCGATCAGGGTCTGAATAACAACATCGGAAATATCAGTTTTCTGATGTTGTATCGCCTGATAAACCACTGCCATCTGTTCAGCCAGATCAGCAAAGGCATCCAGTTCAACTTCCCGGGCTGAATCAACAAGCTCCAGCAAGCCACCGTGAAGGTTGCGGGCAACAGACGCCTCCGGATTTCTATCCCAGGCCAGCAGGGCTGGAACAGCATCCAGAACCAGATTCATATGACGGGAGATAAACTCCCCATACGATCTGGCTTTCTCCTGAGCCGTCTCTTCAATCGCCTGCTCGCTCAGACGCTGATCGCAATAGGCATCGATCTCGGCAATCAGCGCAGCTGCACCTTCGATTTCCAGCTCTACCGCAGGCTGAGCATTAACCTGTTCAATGCCATCAATAATTAACAGGTTGCAGCGAGCCAGATAGCTGACCACGGTGCCATTGGCTTTAATACCGTGGCCGCGGAACTCTTTCACCATCCGCTCAACGGACTTAACCAGAACAGCAACCTGGTTTACGCCGGCCATACCCGCACTGCCCTTCAGGGTGTGCAGGGCACGCTGCAGATCATCACTGATAATCAGCGCGTCAACATCAGACTCATTGAACTCTTCAACAAAGGCTTCTACCACTTCCAGATGAGTGTTCGCTTCTTTGCTGAAGATAGAAATCAGCTCAGCATCAAATACCGGTTCAACGCTATCAAAAACGCTACTTTCATCAGCAACAGCCTGATCAGCAGCAGCTTCCGAGATATCAATGAACTCATCATTAACCGCCGACTCGTCTTCAAGGCTAAGATCAATTTCAATGTCTTCGAGCTCTGCCTCATCCTCTTCGATAAGGATCTCGTCAACGGAGAGTTCTTCAAGAATCAGCTCATCAGCGGAAACATCTTCCTGAACGGGTTCCTCAACGGTAAGTTGAACGTCTGCAGTCGTCGGCTGTTCACCACGCTCCCAGGCTGCTGCTTCATCCACACAGGCCTGAACTTCAGCAGTAATTTCCTGACGATTATTGGCATAGTCCTCAACAAGACTTGGCAGCAAGGCGATAACCCGCTCAACCAGAGCAACAATGCCTGGGGTGCTTTCAACCGCACCTTCAATAACCCGGTTGAGCATATTTTCGATAGACCAGCCTAGCTCACCCAGAACGGTCGCCCCAACCATGCGACCGCTGCCTTTCAAGGTATGAAAGGCTCGGCGGAACTCAGTCAGTGCTTCGGTATCGGTACGATCAGCCTGCCAGCGTGGGAAGTACAGAGACAGTTGCTCACGCACTTCACCGACTTCTTCAATAAATATCTCGACAAGCTCTTCATCTAGCTCGTCATCATCGTCTTCTTCCAGCTGCAGGCTTTCGGCTGCAGTTTCTGGTTCGACGACTGCCGGTTCTTCCTGCTCAGGAAGATCATCAATGTCTTCAATAGTCAGTTCGAGATCAGAGCTTTCTTCCGGCTCATCGCCCACCAGAGTCAGGTCTGGTACAACAATCCCTTTAACGGCCTCGACGGGCTCAGTCTGTGCAGAATTTTCTGCAGGCTCGTCGAGTTCACTCAGCTCGATATCTTCAAGGGTGAAGCCAAGATCATCGTCATCACTTTCCAGAGAAAGCTCTTCTACCTGAACATCTTCAACCGGTTCTTCTTTAACAACCGGCTGGGCAGATTTAGGAACCAGCTCAAGATCCAGGTCGAGATCAAGCTCCAGCTCTTCTTCAGCTACATTCGGAGTGACTTCTTCCGGCTGCTCGGGTTCTTCAGGCTTCTCTTTAGCAACCGTTTGTCCCGGGCGTGGTGCCTGATCAAAGCTGTCTACCAGATCCAGATCGATCTCAACGGCATCGCTGAGCGGTTCAGGATCTTCAGCTTCATCTTGTTCCTGCTCTTGCTTCTGCTCTTGCTCCTGAGCTTCATCCATCAGCTCAAGAGTCAGCTCTTCATCAGAGTCTGGAATATCAGCTTCCGGCGTATCAATCATGCGTGCGGAAGCAACCAGCAGCTCCAGGCTTTCTGCTGCCAGATCAAGGATGCCTTCACCCTGATCATCCGCAGAATTGCCCAGACGCTCCAGATAATATTCAACACCGGCCAGCACATCGGCCAGCAGCTCCATGCTCTGCCATTCTGGTTCCTGATCAGACGACAGCAGCGTTGTTTGAATATATTCACTGGCAGAGTGTACCAGCTCAGAAACTCGATCCTGCTGGATCATCGCCATGCTGCCACGGACAGCTGCCAGGATTTCCGGAACGATATTCAGGCTTTCCCGATTCCAGCCAGTGGCAGTGAAATCGACAATGGCATCCTTCGCGTTAATCAAGCCGGAGCAGGCTTCCTGAATCACGGTGACACGAGCAGAGCGAAGGTCTGCGGGCTCATCAGACAACATTGGCTGGCTGAATCCGGCACCACTGGCCATGCCACTTAACGTGGCTTCGACATAAAGCAGGCTGCCGGCAATATCCATCAGCTTGTTGTCGTCATGGCTCTGGCTGTTCACCATCGCCGAGAGCGTATCAAGCTGTTCCAGAATCACCTTCCGCTGAACACCAAGCCCCAAGACCGCAAGAGTATCGGCAACCTGACGCAGGGTAGATATCTGACCATCCAGCGAGTTCTGGGCATCACCGGGATTACGCATATAAAGATCAAGCGCATCCTTAACGGTCATCAGCTCATCAGAAAGGCTCTTGATAACCGACTGCATGGTTTCCCGATCCGGACCAGACAGCTTACGACGTTCCTCGTTGACGGTATTTTCGTCAATCAGAGCCACATCGAGTTTGAATCGCTCTTTCAGGTTATGGGTGCGGGTATCGGTACTGCTGCTGCGAGCGATATAGAACAAAGAGTTCTTCAGCAGATCTTCCGGCACCGGGCCATTAAACGCCTGTGGACCATTATTAATAAGATCCGCCAACTGGCCATCAACCTGACGCAGCAGGTTACGCACTGCCGCATTGTTGCGAACATCGCCAGTCACAACGGACTGCAGCAAGGCATAAGACACTGGCCAGATATCTGCTACCGGGTAGCCTTTACAGAGAGACTCCATCCGTTCAAAAACACGGATTAAATAATTCTGACTGGTGACATCAGAGGGGTCTTTGAAGAAACCCACCAGAGCAAACTGATACATCTGGCGCAGCTTTTTCAGCAGCTGAGTCAAAGAGCTGCTTTCCATCTTTTTCAGCTCATGCTCACTGGCTGGTGCCGTGATGGCTGAAAGGTCAGGAGTAAACAGAGATGTCTCCGACAGCAGGTTTTCACCACGGGCACTGCGAAGATCATTCAGAATAGGAAGGATAACAACCGGCAGATCACGTCGGCCCGACTGTACCTGTTCAAGATAATGCGGCAGCTGAATCATCGCCTGCATCAGTACTTCATGGGCATCATTCCGGCTCGGTACAGAACCGTTAATGAGCGCATGTACGAGATTTTCCATCTCTTCGGCCAGCAGAGCTGCACTGTAAAACTCCACCATATCCAGCGTGCCGTGAATCTGGTGGATATAGTTCAAACAGAAACGCAGACGGGAATCATCCTGCTCGCCATTGTTGGAACTGTTTACAAAGTCTTCCAGTGACTGGCGAGCCTGGGTGAGGGTCTCAGTGATTTCTCCACGCACCCAGTCCAAAGCCACCCAGTCCTGAGACTGCTGGCCGTGTTTTGGCTGTTCGTGGTCACCTGAATTGCGGCGATCCCCCATAATCTCTCCTGTCCAGTACGGCCTGCGCCGCTTATGTTCTGGTTATTCTTCCCGTGCCTTCATGGCACTGAAACTGTTAAGAAGCTTTTCCCGGGCAGTCTGTGCTTTCTTGCGAAAAGCCAGAACCTGCTCGCAGCCAACCGGCTCAAGATCCGGATGACTCCATTGACTGATTTCGCCAGGCCCCAACACCAGCAATCCGCCGGGAGCCAGCCGTTCAACAAGCTGCTCGATAATGGTGATACGACGCCAGCGGCGGAAATAAATAAGCAGGTTCTGACAGAAGATCAGATCCATATTGCCCATGGGAGCCCGGTCAAGATTGAGAACATTGACCCGGGTGAAGCAGACCCGCTCTTTAAGACGCGGGCAGATACTGACTTCACGACTGCCGACACTTTGAAAGAATCGGTCGGTCAGCGCGGTGTCTAAACCAAACAAGCGACTATTGCTGTATACCCCTCTGCGGGCATGAGCCAGTGCTTCAAGGCTGATATCAGTACCGGTCACGGTAAAGGGAATCACACGATCCTGACGGCTGACCATCTGGGAGAGCAGCATGGCCATCGACCATGTCTCCTCTCCGGTTGAGCAGCCAACACTCCACGCCTCAATGGGGCGGGTTCTGTCACTGGCCAGCAGACTGGCGATAAATTCCTGAGCGGTATCGTAAGAGGGCAGGTGCCGGAAGAAGCGGGTTTCCCGCACCGTGAGATACTCAATCAGGCGCGCCCATTCCATATTGGAAGAAGGCCTGTTGACCAGTTCAAGGTAGGAATCGTGTTCATTGATGCCCAGCTCACGCATCCGGCGCACAACACCGGCCTGGAGGATTGAACGGTGTCCCCAGCCAATATGGTTACCGGTACGTTCTTCAAACAGCTGCTGCCAGCGGTCAAACTGGGACCGCGTCATATCCGGCAGACGCTCTGTTATCCAGGTGGGCATCGACATTCTATGGTTCCTGTCAGCAGTCAGGAGCAGGATGCCTATCCAGCTCCCGACTCGTCAGATCAAGCCTGTTGATACTCAGCCTCATCGAAGGATTCATTACTGAATTCTTCTTCAGGCAGCTTAAAGCCGGATACGGATTCACGCATCTCACTGGCCATCTGGGCAAGGTTACCGATGGACTGTGCGGAAGCGTTGGTACCGGCAGACGTCTGGGTGGTGATCTCCTGGATAACGTGCATCGTGTTGGAGATGTGACCGGCAGAAGACGACTGCTGACGTGCTGCTGCGGAGATGTTGGAGATCAGCTCGGACAGGCTTCGGGATACTGTCTCGATCTCTTCCAGGGAAACACCCGCATCCTGCGCCAGGCTCGCACCACGTACTACTTCAGAGGTGGTCAGTTCCATCGAGATTACCGCTTCGTTGGTATCTGTCTGGATGGTCTTAACCAGGCCTTCAATCTGCTTGGTTGCCGCAGAGGAACGTTCCGCAAGGCGCTGTACTTCGTCCGCAACCACCGCGAAGCCTCGACCTGCATCACCGGCCATGGAGGCCTGGATCGCAGCGTTCAATGCCAGAATGTTGGTCTGGTCGGCAATGTCGTTAATCAGGGATACGATGTCACCGATCTCCTGGGAAGATTCACCCAGACGCTTGATCCGCTTGGAAGTATCCTGAATCTGCTCACGGATGGTATCCATGCCCGCGATGGTGTTCTGTACAACCTCGTTACCCTTGTTCGCGAGTTCTACCGAACGTTCCGCTACCGCGGAGGACTCAACGGCGTTGGCAGATACCTGATCGATGGATACAGCCATCTCGTTGATCGCCGCAGACGCTCCGGCAATTTCCTGAGCCTGGTGCTCGGATGCATCAGCAAGGTGTCGTGCAGTGCTCTGGGTTTCTTCCGCAGCCTGGGCTACCGATACCGCAGTAGTGTTGATGGTTTCTACCAGAGTCCGCAGCTGCTCGATGGAGAAGTTAATGGAGTCAGCGATCGCACCGGTAAAGTCTTCGGTTACGGTTGCGGTTACGGTCAAGTCACCATCCGCAAGGTCGGCCAGTTCGTCCAGCAGTCGCAGGATCGCAGACTGGTTGGCTTCGTTGCTGGCAGCTGTTTCCTGCAGACGCAGACGGGTTTCGCGAACCATGCTCCAACCGATCAGGAGCAGGGAGAGCAGGGCAATCACACCCGGTGCGATTACCGTAAATTCATTACCCTCGATAGGGGTACGGTCGTTAGACAGATTCTTGAATGCTTCGGCCAGGTTGGTGGTATCACCCAGCAACTCGCCGGAGTCAACGAAGATCGCGTCGGATGCTTCACGCACCAGGAACAGTTCAGGAGAGGTATCAAGGATCTCATCCACAGAGCCGGATACGAAGGCGAACAGGTCAGAGATCTCGGTCAGCAGGAAGATAACCTCCTCATCGTCGATACGCTCAACGTCCATGGCCTCGTTACCTTCCAGCATACCTTCCAGTACACGACCAAAGAGTTCTGCGTCACGGCTGAAGCTGTCTGCCGCCAGTACCGCGTTCTCACCACCTTCCAGTACCTGGGAGATACTGTTTACGATACGTTCCGCACGCAGGGACTGTTCCTGAGCCTTCTGTACCTGCAGAGCCGGGGCATCGATATCGAGGAGAATCTGTACGACTTCGTCGTATTCCACCTGCAGCTGCGGGATGGTTTCAGCGAGAGTCAGAGCAACGTCGTGGAGGGCCAGAACCGTCTCTTCGTTGCTGATAATGCTGTCGGCATTTTCCTGTACACGTTTCCAGGTAACGGTCAGTTCCTGCATCTGTGAAGGCGCCAGCCCACCCAGAGTGCTTACAGGAGGAAGACCGGTAGACGCATTACCTTTTTCCAGCAGGTTGTAACGGGTTTCAAACTCGTTACGGGCATCCTGCAGCAAGGCAAAGGCCTCTTCCTTACCGGAAACAGCTTCCGTGGAGTTTTTTGCAATCTGCTGGGACAGAACCCGGAGATCATCCGCATGGGTTACATATTCCCGGTCAAAATCCGACAGTCGGTTGGTGTACCAGAAGGCTGCCACCATCGCTATCAGCGAGACTGCTAGGACACCAAACAGAATACCTGTAATTCTGTTGGCGCCTGATCCTGAATTTTTGGCTCTCATTGTGTTTCTGGCTCCCGCTAGCCGAAATAATCCCTATTGTTATTCTTTCTTCTCAGCCGTCTTCACTGCAGTCGGCTGAACCCTGTACCTAAGTGGCTATTCATTCCGCCGGGAATGGAACACTCGCTGTGCAGGGCTGTCGGAAAGTGCTGAGGACGAACCGTCCATCAGGCTACAGCAATGCTTGGCGACACCTGCAAAAACTTCTCATTACTGGCCAGGGCTTTCAGGCTGAGTACCAGATACTCAGACTCATGCTGCCCGACTTTGTGCAGGTAACTGCCAGCCATGCAAAAACGCAAACTCTCTGGAACCGAGGCTGGAATGCTCCCGTTATAGGTTTCCGCCTCGAAGTGCTGCATTCCAAGAACACCATCAACAATCAGGCCACAAAAGATGTCGCCTAATTCAAGAACCAGCACCCGTTTACCGGATAAGGTGGAGGCTTCCTCAAGATTCAGGAAACCGCCGAGATCGATCAGAGGCAGAAGCCGTCCGCGCACGTTGGCGACACCGCGAACCCAAGGCATGGTGCCCGGGATAGGAGTGATGGCACCAGGAAGGTGGAGAATTTCATGAACTTCATCCAGCGGGGCCACATAACGCTGACCACGCAAAATAAAGGCGACACCGCTCCAGTAACTGCGGAGCTCTTCCTGAGCAGGAAGACCGGCGGCACCCATACGGGCCCGCCGGTCAAAATCAGCCAGTAGCTCAAACGGTTTCTGCATGCTTTTTACCTAAGCCTGCTCAGGCTGCCATAACGCTTTTCAGCGTCTTGATCAGCTCACTTTCATCAACAGGCTTGGTCAGGTAACCCTTGGCACCCTGACGCTCGCCCCACACACGATCAGTTTCCTGATCTTTGGTGGTCACGATAATGACCGGAATGTCACTGGTGTCCGCTCCGCGGGTCAGCTGTCGTGTAGCCTGGAAGCCATTCAGGCCCGGCATAACGATATCCATCAGCACAACATCAGGCTTTTCTGCGCGGCACAAGGCAACACCATCAGCACCGTTGTCGGCTTTAAGAACTTCGTGGCCATTCTTGGTGAGAATTTTTTCAAGAATCACAGTTTCTGTCGGAGAGTCGTCTACGATCAGTACTCGTGCCATGTTTCCCCCATTAAAATCTTTACAACAATGTGGATAAGCGTTTGGAAAATGATCAGGCCACTTCCGCCGTCAATTCCTTGATGGCATCCAGCAATTCATCCTTGCTGAAGGGCTTGGTGAGATATTGATCCGAGCCGACGATGCGTCCCTTGGCCTTATCGAACAGGCCATCTTTACTGGACAACATAATGACGGGTGTCGTTTTAAAGCGGCTGTTGTTTTTGATAAGCGCACAGGTCTGATAACCGTCGAGACGTGGCATCATGATATCGACAAAAATCACATGCGGTTCGGTATCAGCAATCTTGGCGAGAGCATCAAAACCATCGACAGCCGTGATGACCTCACAGCCAGCCTTTTTGAGAAGGGTTTCAGCGGTACGACGAATAGTTTTACTGTCGTCGATAACCATGACCCGGAGATTTGCAAAGTTGTCACTCATTGTTCTTTTCACCTCTCCAGATTGGCCTGCCACGACAACATCCCTGATACAGACTTATATAAGACTGCTGTCTTCGGTTACGGACAAAACCGCTGGATACATTTTTCTTTGGAACCTTTTTTAACATACATCACTAATGCATGCTACAGAGCCTGTCTAACAGGGATCACACTTTTGAGATAAGTCATTGCTACGGCGGCCACAAACAAACAATTCTGTCTAATGCTCTGATTTGTGTGCAGGTTCAGGTTCTTTGCGGGGGCGTGTTTCGTTAGAATGTCGTCCGGTTATGACGTTTTGTGAGTCCTATAAAATGACTATCCGCCTCGGCATCGTGATGGATCCTATCCAGGACATCAATTTCAAGAAAGACTCTTCTCTGGCCATGCTTCTGGCCGCCCAGAAGAGAGGCTGGCAGCTCTTTTATATGGAGCAAAGCGATCTTTTTCAGGAAGACGGTGTGGCCATGGGCCATATGGCACCTCTGGAAGTGCGCGCCAATCCGGAAGACTGGTTTACTCTCGGCAAGTATTCTCAGGAGCCACTGAGCTCCTTGAACGTCATCCTTATGCGCAAGGATCCGCCGTTTGATAACGAGTTTATCTACAGTACTTATATGCTGGAACAGGCTGAGCGTGATGGCACTCTGGTCGTGAACAAGCCTTCCAGCCTGCGCGATTTCAACGAAAAGTATTTTGCTACCCTGTTCCCTCACTGCTGCACCCACAGCATGGTCAGTCGGGATATGAACCGACTGAAAGAGTTTGCTCTCAAGCATGAAGATGTTATCTACAAGCCTCTGGACGGTATGGGCGGCACCGCAATCTTCCGTGTGAAGAAGGGCGATCCTAACGTCAGCGTGATTCTGGAGACTCTGACCCGATACGGTACCGAGCAGATCATGGCTCAGAAGTTTATCCCTGAGATCGTTAAGGGCGATAAGCGCATCCTGATGATTGATGGCGAACCTGTTCCCTTCTCTCTGGCCCGTATTCCCCAGAAAGGTGAAACCCGTGGCAACCTGGCCGCCGGCGGAACGGGTGTCAGTCAGCCACTCTCTGATCGTGATCGCTGGATTGCTGAGCAGGTTGGCCCCACACTGAAAGAGAAAGGTCTGATCTTTGTCGGGCTGGACGTAATCGGTGACTATCTGACCGAAATTAATGTCACCAGCCCAACCTGCATTCGCGAAATCGAAGACCAACAGGGCGTTGTCATTGCTGACCGGCTGATGGATGTGATTGAAGAAAAACTGGCTCAGCGTAAATAACCATAAGCCGACAATGCCCGCCTTTTACACAGTGCGGGCATTTTTATGGTAAACAGTCTTCGGACATACGCAGGAGCATTAACAATAAAGACGCTTTCCAACACAATGTCGTCCAACAAGATGTCAGGCAGTATACCCAGCTCAACCGGGATCACCCGTTTCAGCCCCGCGACCGCAGCCAGTACCGCTGTGGCTGTGGCGCTGCACGTCATTATTATTTATGGATTGGGCTTTGCTCTGGAACCGCCCAAGATGCCGGCCCAGACCATGGAGATCACCCTCGCCACCTTTGCCACGGATAAAACGCCCGACAAGGCCGACTATCTGGCACAGGAAAACCAGCAGGGTAGCGGCACTCTGGATGAAAAGGCTCGTCCTTCCAGCGATATGCCGGCTCCGTATCAGGATAACAAGCTGAGAAACGTTCAGCTTGAGCAGCAAACGGCAGCACTTCCGGAAACCACCGCCAGCAAGGCCACGCGGGTAACGTCCACCAAAGGTGAACGCAAGGTGGCTTCTGCGGATGTTCAGCAAAAGGAAAACCCGGTTGAAAGTGCCGAAGTGCCACGCAAACGCATCGACCTGAGCTCTGAAATCGCCAGCCTTGAGGCTGACTTCTTCCAGCAGCGTCAGGAATATGCCAAGAAGCCGGTTGTCCACCGGATCAACACCGCCTCAACCCGCAAAGCTGATGTTTATTATCAGGAAGCCTGGCGCAGGAAAGTGATGCGTGTTGGCCAGATCAACTATCCTGCAGTAGCACGTCAGAACAAAATCTATGGCGAGCTGCGCGTTGCGGTTCAGATCCATCGTGATGGTTCACTGCGCAACGTTGAGATCCTGCGTTCATCCGGCCATGACATTCTGGACAATGCCGCCCTCCGGATTGTGCGCATGTCGGCTCCGTTCACACCTTTTCCACCAGAGCTAAAAGGGTATGATGTTATAGAAATCATACGGACCTGGCGCTTTGAGCCGGGTGATCTGTTCAGCGGGTAAGGCAGTCTTTCCCGCTTACAATCTGATGGCACCATTATGCTGATGACCAAAAGCAGTCTGCGAAATACACTGCTGATCGCTATGCCACAGCTGGAGGATGAAAACTTCTCCGGCTCGGTCATCTATATCTGTGAACATAATGAAGACGGTGCCATGGGGCTGATTATTAACCGGCCCCTCAGCGTTCCGCTCCACGAGCTGTTTAATAAAACCGGCATTGCTTACCAAAGCCAGTTGGACGAACTTTCCGCTTCGATCCTCTACGGCGGTCCGGTCGATATCGAACACGGCTTTATCCTGCACACCTTCACTGGCGAGCTGGATGAAAGAGCTTCTATACCCGTAACCCACGATATAGCTCTCACATCTTCCCGAGAACTCCTTGAGGATATGGGGCAGGGTAATGGTCCTCAGTATGCGCTCGTTTCATTGGGCTACGCCGGCTGGGGGCCGGGCCAGCTGGAGCAGGAGCTGGCCGATAATGCCTGGCTGAACAGTCCGGCTGATAAAATTATTCTTTTCCAAACCCCTTACGAACAACGACTCGAACGAGCCTGTACTCGCATCGGTGTTGATCTGGCCATGCTCAGCCATGAAGCAGGCCACGCCTGAGATATTAAAATCACTTTATGAAGAAACCTCCGTATCAGTCTGTTATGGGTTTTGACTTTGGCACCCGCAATATCGGTATTGCTATGGGGCAGGCCGTCACCCAGACAGCCAATGCTATTTCTCCCATTAAAGCCCGAGATGGCATCCCGAACTGGGAAGAGCTGGAACGTATTGTTGAAGAGTGGAACCCCGATGCCTTTGTGGTCGGCATTCCGCTGAATATGGATGGTACAGAGTCCGATATGTCCAGACGGGCAAGGAAGTTTGCCAACCGGCTGATGGCTCGCTTCAACCGAGCATGGCATCCGGTCGATGAACGCCTGACATCGTTTGAAGCAAAGGAATGGGCGGGAAGACTCGGCCACAAGGGTCACTATGGCAGTAACCCTGTGGACGCGATGGCTGCTCAACTGCTTTTGGAAAGCTGGATGAACGGCGAAGGGGCAGAGCTGTTAGCTGTCAATTAATGTCTGACAGCTAATCAATCATCAGTGCTCTTCATCCTGAATACTGAGTCCACCAGCAATCTTGTTCAGATGCTCGGCATCGGTCTCGGAACCCAGTTTAATCATCAGACGCAAGTCGTTCGCTGAATCCGCATGGGCGAGAGCATCTTCATAGGTGATCTCGCCATTTTTGTAGAGTTCATACAGAGCCTGGTCAAAGGTCTGCATGCCCTGCTCGTTAGAACGGGCCATCAGCGCCTTCAGCTCATGGACTTCACCTTTACGGATGGTATCGGATGCCAGCGGCGTATTGATCAGAACCTCTACCGCCGGACGACGTCCCTTCCCATCCGGCGTTGGAATCAGCTGCTGACCAACAATCGCCTTCAGGTTCAATGACAAGTCCATCCAGATCTGGTCATGACGATCAGCCGGGAAGAAGTGAATAATCCGATCCAACGCCTGGTTAGCATTATTGGCGTGCAGAGTCGCAAGACACAGGTGACCGGTTTCCGCGAACGCCACCGCATGCTCCATGGTTTCCCGGCTCCGCACCTCACCAATCATGATCACGTCCGGTGCCTGACGCAGGGTATTCTTCAGCGCTACTTCAAAACTGTCGGTATCCAACCCCACTTCTCGCTGGGTTACGATGCAGCCCTGATGCTGATGGATAAATTCGATCGGGTCTTCGATGGAAATAATATGCCCGGAGCTGTTGCGGTTCCGGTGACCGATCATAGATGCCAGAGACGTAGACTTACCTGTACCGGTACCACCGGCAAAGATAATCAGACCACGCTTGGTCATCGCCAGCTCTTTGATAATGTCCGGCAGACCAAGGCCGTCCACATCAGGAATCTCTGTCTCAATACGACGCAGCACCATACCGGCCAGGTTACGCTGATAGAAAGCGCTGACCCGGAAACGGCCAATCCCCCGGGCACTGATCGCAAAGTTCAGTTCATGGTTGGCTTCAAACTCTTTCTGCTGGCCCTCATTCATAACCCCAAAGACAATCTCTTTGGTCTTCTCGGGAGACAGCGGCGATTTTGAAACAGGAATGATGCGCCCGTTAACTTTGATGCTGGGCGGCATCCCTGCAGTAACAAACATATCTGAAGCCTTTTTCTCAACCATCAGCTTCAGAACAGGAGTCAGGTCCATTCTTTATTGTTCCTTATTGAATGGCTCTTGGCCTATTTAAAAGACTCAGGAGTCTTGGCTTTTTCCCGTGCAGCTTCGACCGAGATAACACCTTTATCCACAAGATTGCGCAGACAGCTGTCCAGCGTCTGCATGCCCAGAGCACCACCGGTCTGAATCGCGGAGTACATCTGTGCCACCTTATCCTCCCGGATCAGGTTACGAATCGCCGGCGTACCGATCATGATTTCGTGAGCTGCCACCCGGCCACCGCCTTTCTTTTTGAGCAGGGTCTGGGCAATAACCGCCTGCAGGGATTCCGAAAGCATGGAACGAACCATCGCCTTTTCTTCCGCTGGGAATACGTCAACGATACGGTCAATGGTCTTGGCAGCAGACGTGGTGTGCAGGGTTCCGAAAACCATGTGACCGGTTTCCGCAGCTGTCAGGGCAAGACGAATGGTTTCCAGATCCCGCATTTCACCAACCAGGATGATGTCCGGGTCTTCACGAAGTGCGGAACGCAGTGCGTCGTTAAAGCTGTGGGTATCCCGGTGAACTTCCCGCTGGTTAATCAGGCACTTCTTGGGTTCGTGAACAAATTCGATAGGATCCTCGATGGTGAGGATATGGCCGTAATGGTTTTCGTTGATGTAATCGATCATCGCGGCCAGGGTTGTGGACTTACCGGAACCGGTTGGCCCGGTAACCACACACAAGCCACGGGGCTTGTTGGAAATATCCTTGAACACCTGCCCCATGCCCAGGTCTTCCATGGTCAGAACCCGGGAAGGGATGGTCCGGAATACCGCACCGGCACCGCGGGCCTGGTTAAAGGCGTTGACACGAAAACGGGCAACTCCGGGAACCTCGAAGGAAAAGTCTGTTTCCAGAAACTCTTCAAAGTCCTTGCGCTGCTTGTCATTCATGATGTCATAAATCAGCGCATGCACATCTTTATGGCTGAGTGCCGGCAGATTGATTCTGCGTACGTCACCATCGATCCGGATCATCGGCGGCAGACCAGCAGAGAGGTGAAGGTCAGACGAGCCTTGCTTTACACCGAATGCGAGAAGTTCAGTTATTTCCATGCCTGTTCCATATCCCGGAGCTTCTGGACACGGGGAATGGCTGCCCCAAAACCAGAACACTCATGTTATTCGCTTTATATTCGCTGCACTCATAATATTCGGCGCGGTCTTCCTGTATTCTAGACCTACTGCCTTAAGCAGTAACCGAACCGAATTTTGTTCATCACGATATTACACGGCTATGACCTCAATAGAAACGCGCTTGCAGCAGACCCGTGACAGCATTAACGAAGCCAGGGAACGTTTCGGTAGAACCGATGCTGTACAACTTCTGGCCGTCAGCAAAACCAAGCCGGCCGAGCAGGTGAGGGAAGCCTACCAATACGGACAACGCGCCTTTGGTGAGAACTATGTGCAGGAAGGCGTAGACAAGGTTAAAACTCTTGCAGACCTTGAAGGTATCGAGTGGCACTTCATTGGCCCGATCCAGTCCAACAAAACCCGCCCTGTCGCTGAAAGCTTCGACTGGGTTCACAGTGTTGATCGTTTAAAAATCGCTTCACGCCTCAGTGAACAACGCCCTGCTGACCTGCCACCATTGAACATCTGTTTGCAGGTCAACATTGATAATGAAGCGAGCAAATCTGGCTTTACACCCGAACAGGTGCTTGAGGTTGCTGAACAGGTGATCGCTCTGCCAAATATTGTGTTGCGTGGCCTTATGGCCATCCCAGCCCCAAGCGAGACCGAAGAAGAGCAGCGTAAGCCTCTGCGAGCCATGAGCGAATTGCTGCATGAACTGCAAAAACGTTTCCCGGAGCTACCGCTGGATACCCTCTCCATGGGCATGAGTGACGATATGGCCGCCGCCATCGCTGAAGGTGCCACCATCGTACGTGTTGGAACCGCTATTTTTGGCGCTCGATAATACGAGCCACCTAACAAGAACTGATTAACCAGAATTACACAGGTAGAGAATGAGCAAAGCAGATTCTGTCACACTGGCCTTTATTGGTGCCGGAAACATGGCCGGCAGCATCATCGGCGGTCTGGTACAAACCGGCTGGCCGGCGGAGCAAATCATCGCTGCCGAGCCGAGCAATACCAAGCTGGATGTTCTGGCTGAAACACTGGGCATTCGCACAACTAACAATAATGAAGACGCTGTAGCCGCTGCGGATATTGTTGTACTGGCGGTGAAACCACAGATTATGAAATCCGTGGTTGAGCCTCTGGCTGCTTCTTTTCAGGAACATAAACCTCTGATTGTTTCTGTGGCTGCCGGCATTCCGGAAAACAGTCTGAACCAGTGGGCGGGCGGCAACATGGCTATCGTGCGCTGCATGCCTAACACCCCATCTCTTGTTCAACTGGGCGCCTCCGGTCTCTATGCCAATGCATTGGTTTCTGATGAGCAGAAGAGCGTGACTGAACAAATTATGGATGCCGTAGGCATCTCCAAGTGGGTAGAGAGCGAAGCCGGCATTGATGATGTGATTGCTCTTGCGGGCAGCGCACCGGCTTACTTCTTCCTGATGATGGAAGCGATGATCGAAGCCGGTGAAAAGATGGGGGTTTCCAAAGAAGCGGCTTCCGAACTGGTGATTCAAACAGCCCTTGGCGCAGCAACCATGGCGAAGGAAAGCGATGTTGATGTCGCAGAACTGAAGCGCAGAGTTATGTCGCCCGGTGGAACCACGGAACAGGCTATCTTTTCTTTTGAGGATAGTGGTATTCGCACCATGGTCGATAAGGCCATGAATGCCTGCCGCAACCGGGCAGAAGAAATGGCAGACGCATTCAAAGACTGAGTCAGCACCTGCATCCCGGCGGTACATTGTAATACGCCGGGATATCCCTCATATTCAATACTGTACTCATTAAAATCTGCTCTTGTGACAAGACAAGGCACTCAAGGCGAGACGCTTACTGAATGTCCAGCACACTGATACTTCTAATCGATATTGTTGGTGGCCTTTTTGTGATGGCCATCCTGCTGCGCTTCCTGCTTCAGCTGGTAAAGGCTGACTTCTACAACCCTATCTCCCAAGGTATCGTTAAGGTTACCAGCCCCCTGCTAAACCCTCTGCGGAGAATTATTCCGGGCTTTGGCGGTTTTGATCTGGCATCACTGATTCTGGCCTTTATTGTTCAGTGCGTGCTGGTGATGCTGAAGATGAAGATTGCCGGTTACATGATCTTCGGCTCCCAACTCCCGACTATTGCCCTGCTGTCTGTGCAGGAGCTGCTGTTCACCCTGCTGAACATCTACCAGTTTGCTTTGCTGATCATGGTTATTGCCAGCTGGGTAGCACCTTCCAGCTATCACCCGGGTCTGATTCTTCTGCATCAGCTGACCGAGCCTCTGTGCAGCCGGGTTAGAAAGTTCATCCCGCCAATGGGTGGTCTGGACTTCTCGATCATGGTGCTGTTTATCGCCATCATTCTTTTGAAGAATATGGTTGCCACCATGAGCATTCTTCCGGGCATGTGATCTCAAATAGCCCGTATATAAAGAACCCGCATATAAAGAGGCCTGCAAATGCAGGCCTCTTTATTCCCCCCGGAGCTTCTCTCTACAAAAGCTCTCTGCTTATTTTTTACGGACTTCTGACTTACTCGTAATAACGAACCCCCTCCTTCACATCATTGCGAATCACTGTACCGGAATCGCCGGTCAGGATTTCTGCAGCCTTGGCCAGAGAGCCAATTGCCGCCATTTGGCCGCCGTTACGTACGAACTGTACGCAGGCTTCTACTTTCGGGCCCATGGAGCCAGCCGCGAAGTTGAACTTGTCCATCGCTTCTGGAGTGATGTACTGAATATTCTGGGAATCCGGCTGACCAAAGTTGGTTGCAACCGCTTCTACATCACTCAGGATTAGCAGCGCATCAGCTTCAATACCTTCTGCCAGAACACGGGAAGCACGATCCTTGTCGATAACCGCTTCCACACCCACCAGTTTGCCATCCGGAGCACGCTTAACCGGCACACCGCCACCACCGCCACAGATCAGAGTAATCTGTTCATTGGCAATCAGGTGCTGCAGGGAAGACAGTTCCAGAATTTCCTTTGGCATTGGGGAAGGAACAACACGGCGCATGTACTGGCCGTCAGCCTTCATCACCCAATGTGGATTCTGGTTCTGAACTTCAACGGAATCTTCCAGACTGTAAACCGGGCCAACAAACTTGTCCGGTGCAGCAAAGGCTGGATCTTCCGGATCCACCAGAGTCTGGGTAGAAACTGTGCAGACTTCCCGGCCAGGCATGCAGTTTCTGAGTTCCTGCTCGAACATAAAGCCGATCATACCCTGAGTCTGGGCGCCCAGAGCATCCAGAGGGTATGGAGTGACTTTGCCATAGGCTTCGTTCATCAGAGCCAGCAGGCCAACCTGTGGACCGTTGCCGTGGGTCAGGATGACCTGATGGTCACGAGCGATACGGGCGATGGCTTCTGCGGCTTCACGGATATTCTTACGCTGAACTTCACACTCCAGTGGTTCACCGCGCTGAAGAATGGCGTTACCGCCAAGGGCAATAACTACACGCATGATTCTGTTATCTCTTGATTTCGATGAAGAGAGGTGAAGCGCCCTCCTGATCGTTTGCACAAGTGCACAGGAGCAATAGGTTGGAGAGCGCTTCAGGGTGATCATTCAATCCGGTGCGGATCAGTCGCCCAGGGTTGCTACCATCACAGCCTTGATGGTGTGCATGCGGTTTTCGGCTTCATCGAAAACGATGGAGTGGTCGGACTCGAATACGTCTTCAGTCACTTCAAGGCCGTTCATGCCGTACTTCTCGGCAACATCCTTACCGATCTTGGTTTCATCGTTGTGGAATGCAGGCAGACAGTGCATGAACTTCACGTTCGGGTTGCCGGTCTTGCGTACGCAATCCATGTTGATCTGGTAAGGGGTCATCAGAGCAACACGCTCATCCCAGGCATCTTTACTTTCACCCATGGATACCCACACGTCGGTGTACAGGAAGTCCACGCCCTTCACACCATCTTCAACACTTTCGGTCAGAGTGATCTTGGCACCAGTCTTCTCGGCAATCAGGCTGCACTCTTCCACCAGAGATTCTTCAGGCCAGAAGGCTTTTGGAGCGACCAGACGGATATCCATACCCATCTTCGCTGCGCCAACCAGCAGGGAGTTACCCATGTTGTTGCGGGCATCGCCCAGGTAAGCGAAAGACATTTCGTTCAGTTGACGACCCTGACCGTGTTCAATCATGGTCATGAAGTCAGCGAGGATCTGGGTTGGGTGCCATTGGTCAGTCAGGCCGTTCCATACTGGCACACCGGAGTATTCACCCAGTTCTTCAACAGCAGCCTGGGAGAAGCCGCGGAATTCGATACCGTCGTAGAAACGACCCAGTACACGTGCAGTGTCTTTTACAGACTCCTTGTGGCCCATCTGTGAGCCGCTTGGGCCGAGATACGTCACATGGGCACCCTGGTCGAGGCAAGCCACTTCAAAGGCACAACGGGTGCGGGTGGAGTCCTTTTCAAACAGCAGAACGATGTTCTTGCCCTTCAGGCGCTGCTGCTCGTAACCGCCGTATTTGGCTTTCTTCAGTTCGATACTCAGATCGATCATGTGCTGAATTTCGCGAGGGGTGAAGTCCAGCAGCTTCAGGAAGTTACGGTTACGCAGATTGAAAGCCATTGTCTTGTCCTTAAACGTTTTCCGTATAAACGGTTTTGGTCGTTAACGTTATTTGGTTAGCTGGCAGCCGGGAGGAAGCATCCGGCTGCCCTTGTTGAAAACGGAGACTTAGATATCGTCACGCTGGATTGGGCAGCTCATGCAGCGAGCACCACCACGTCCGCGGCCCAGGTCTTCACCAGGAATGGTGAGTACTTCGATACCGGCAGCCTGCATGTTCTTGATGGTGTGAATGTTGCGCTCATAAGTCACAACCACACCTGGACGAACCGCCAGAACGTTGTTGGCATCGTTCCACTGCTCACGCTCGGCTTCGTAGATGTCGCCACCGGTTGGGATCAGACGCAGCTCGGAAACACCCAGGGAACGTTCGATAGCCTTGATGAAGCCATCCTTAACGCGGGTGGTCACCAGCTCTTCGTTATCGCCCATGGTCAGTTCCCAGCACGCGATGTCGCCCTTCATGATGTCTGGGTAGTAGGTGAAGCAGTCGATATCCATGTGGGTGAACACGGTATCCAAGTGCATGCAGCTACGTGCCTTAGGCAGTTCCAGAGCGATAACCTTCTTGGCCTGGCCGGTCATGAACAGTGCACGGGACAGCTGCTCAACACCTTGTGGAGTGGTACGTTCGGACATACCGATCAGTACAGTTCCACGACCAATTACCAGAACGTCGCCGCCTTCAATGGTGGACAGGTCATAGTTCTGATCGTCATCACCGAAGTAGGTGAAGAAGTCAGAGTTCTTGAACATTGGGTGATGGTTGTAGATAGCGCGCAGGTGAACGGTTTCACGCTTACGGGCTGCCTTGGCCATTGGGTTCATGGAGACACCGCCGTAGATCCAGCAGGAGGTATCACGGGTGAACAGATGGTTAGGAATAGGGTCGATCAGGAAGTCGCTAGGGCTCATCATGTCCAGAGTCATGCTCTTGGACAGACTGCTATCCAGCTCAGATACACTCAGACCACCGATCAGGTAACGAGCCAGGTTGTCGTTATCCATGCTGCTCAGGTGAGAGCGAACATCTTTGGCTAGATCATTACCGAAGCGGTTTTTATTCACCTGGTGATCCAGGATCCAGTTTTTGGCTTCGGTACTCGCCAGAGTTTCTTCCAGCAGATCGTGCAGCAGGAAAACTTCAGTGCCGTTATCTCTTAATACTTTCTGGAAGGCATCGTGTTCTTTGCCAGCCAATTCAATACGCAGAACATCATCAAACAGAAGTGATTCACAGTTAGATGGAGTCAGTCTATTAAGACACAGATCTGGTCGATGTAGAATAACCTTTCTTAATTGACCAACTTCAGAACCAACATAGAAATCTTTCATCGTTACCACCTTTAATTGATTAATACTTCTCTAGAAATAATCAGGATTTTTTTGATGAAAACGGCATCAATCCACCACTAAAGAAACAAACATTTTGTTCCTGAAAAATGACAAACTGATGTCCAGAAAAAACAGGCTCCCCCATACCCAAACACTTCTATCCGATGGGGTCTGCCCTTCAGTTGCGACTCAGTCTATGCCTGCCAAAAATGGGGTTATTGATCTGAATCAGCCTTTTTTATTTCGGTTATCCACTATAAGAGGATTATTTCGATGCTTTATGCGTTATGAGAAACAAGCTATCCACTTATTCAACCGTTGACCGCCACCAAAAGCCTTTTTTAATGAATAACGAACAAAAACAACAAACCCACACATTTTTTGACCGTAATCAAGTTTGAAATGAACGACGTTAGACTGTTGACCTGCGTCAAAAATATTAAATAAACAAAGAATAAACTCCGCAGCAACCTTAAAGGCCTGCTGAAAAAAATATTAACCGGTCAATGCCAGGTTATTTTATTCATGTGTGTTTTTTCAGAAGGCCTCTTAATTACCCTTGAGGAGTCCTGGAGAAGTTATGTCTGAAATAGCCGCATCTGGTAATGATGCCATTACCGAAAAGAAAAAATTTAAATTACCTTCCGCTTATACGATTCTTTTTCTTCTTATTGCCTTTATGGCGTTGATGACCTGGATTGTTCCAGCCGGTAAATACGAAACCGTAATGAACGAGGATCTGGGAAGGGAAGTCGCGGTTGCCGGCACTTATATGTCAACAGAGAGCAACCCGCAGGGTCTGCTGGAAATCCTGACCGCTCCAATCGTTGGTATTCAGGGCAGTATCGACCTGGGCCTGTTCATCATGGTGATTGGTGGCTTTCTGATGATCATCACCGCAACCGGTGCGATCGACTCCGGTATTAATGCGGCTGTGAAGAAGATGGAAGGCAAGGAATTGATGATGATTCCAATCCTGATGTTTTTCTTTGCGGCAGGCGGCACCGTATACGGTATGGCGGAAGAGACTATTCCTTTCTATATGCTGGTTATCCCCATCATTATCGCTTCCGGCTACGACGCAGTAACCGGTGTAGCGATTGTGCTGCTGGGTTCAGGTATCGGCGTACTGGGTTCGACCATCAACCCGTTTGCCACAGTTATTGCCTCTGATGCTTCCGGCATTCCTTTCACTGACGGCCTGATGATGCGCGTTGGTATTCTGGTGGTCAGCTTTGTGGTCGCTGTTGGCTACGTAATGCGCTACGCCCAGAAGGTGAAAGCCAATGCCGCACTGTCTGTTGTTGCAGATCTGGCTGAGTCCAACAAGCAGCACTTCCTTAAGAAGAAAGAAGACAGTGGCAATCTGGAGTTCACCGGTCGCCACAAAGCCATCCTGGTTCTGTTCGGCCTGACCTTTGCCATCATGATCTGGGGTGTGGCTTCTGCCGGATGGTGGATGACCGAGATGTCCGTACTGTTCCTGGCATCCTCTATTATCGCTGCCTTCCTCGGCCAGATTAACGAAGAAAAGTTTGTTGATAACTTTGTTGATGGCTGCCGCGATATTCTGGGTGTTGTACTGATTCTTGGTATCGCCCGCGGAATCGGCATTGTGATGGATGGTGGCCTGATCACTGGCACCATTCTGAACTGGGGTGAACAGACACTTGCGGAGATGTCCTCCGTACTGTTTGTGAACGTGATGTACTGGATTCACATCATCCTGTCATTCTTCATCCCGTCTTCTTCCGGTCTGGCTGTGTTCTCCATGCCAATCATGGCACCGCTTGCTGACTTTGCCGGCGTAGGTCGTGATCTGGCGGTTACCGCTTACCAGACAGCCAGTGGCTGGACCAACCTGATCACCCCGACTTCCGGTGTGGTTGTGGCGGCTCTGTCCATCGGACGCGTACCTCTGGTGACCTGGATCAAATTTATGCTCCCGCTTCTCGGTATGCTTGCCCTTATCACCATGGGCTTCCTGAGTGCAGCAGTGCTCTAACACCAATCAAGTTCTAAAAAGCCCGGGATTACCGGGCTTTTTAGCCTGGAATGAAAAAGCAAATGGAGGTACATAAATGCGCGTGCTAGACAAAGAGCTGGTGCATGTTCTGAAAATGCTCATTACCGAGCACCAGTTCAGTTCTCAGGGAGAGATCATTGAAGCGTTAAAGGAGAAGGGCTACTCAGACATCAACCAGTCCAAAGTCTCCCGTATCCTCCATAACCTCGGGGCAGTCCGAACCCGAAACGCCCGTAAAGAACTGAAGTACGCCCTCCCTCAGGAGTTCCAGACTCCTTCCATTGATTCCTCTCTCGCAACCCTTATTACCGAAGTCGACTACAACGATTGTCTGGTCATCATCAAGACGACACCAGCAGCAGCCCAGATTGTTGCCCGTCTGATGGATTCTCTTGGCCGTTCCAGTGGCATTCTTGGCTGTGTAGGCGGCGATGACACCATATTCCTGACACCAACCCGGGAATCCAGTGTCGAAAAACTTTATGAGCTGATTACTGACCTCATACATATTCAGGAATAACAGGGTCGGAAATGGGCAGCTGACGTCTAGGAGAAAAGCTCGATAACTGTATAATGGTGAAAAAATAAACTGCAGGCAGGAAAACTGCAGAGCAAACTTCTCGGGGGAGGATACAGGTGTTTGAGCTGAATAAAGGCATTGCGGCACACCTGGCATGGAAAAAGTCACTGCTTATCCAGGTCAACCGTTATCAGGCCTGGCTTGAGCATAACCAGCTTTTCTCTACAGACATCGCCAGTCAGCTGTCCAGCTGCCGCAAGACCCTGTCCAGCAATAATGTGACGCTGGCTTTTGTCGGTGAGTTTTCCCGGGGAAAAACAGAACTGATCAACGCTCTGTTATTTTCAGGGCTTGGTAACCGTCTGCTGCCATCACGGGCAGGTCGGACAACCATGTGCCCGACAGAAATATTCTTTAATCCCTCACGCCCTCAAAGCCTCAGGCTTCTGCCTGTTGAAACCCGTCTGTGCGATAAAAGCATTCAGCAACTACAAAACGACCGGACTGTCTGGCACGAAGTAAAGCTGGAGAGCGGCGATGCCGTTGAGATTTCCCAGGTTCTGGACTCCATTGCCCATACCAAACAGGTTTCCCGCAGTGATGCCATAAAGCTTGGTTTCAACCCTGAGCATCTGGACCTTTGTCCGGATAACCCCAACAAGGTTTCTATTCCTGCCTGGCGGCACGCGATGATCAATATCCAGCATCCTCTGCTTCAGCAAGGCCTGCGGATTCTTGATACTCCAGGATTTAATGCACTGGGTTCAGAGCCTGAGCTGACCATGAGCATGCTGCCTTCTGCGGATGTCATTGTTTATCTGCTCAGTGCCGATACCGGTGTAACTGCCAGCGACAAGCAGGTCTGGGATGACTATATCCGTCAGATACACGGTCAGCGTCCGTCAAACTTGTTTGCCGTTCTGAACAAGGTGGATTCCCTTTACGATGACCTGATCCCGAACGAGCAGATTACGGCGATGATAGAAGACATCCGCCAGACAACAGCCCGCCAGCTGGATATTCCGGTCAATGATGTTTTACCGATGTCTGCTCGCAAGGCTTTGCAGGGACGTGTTCAGGATAGTCCTGAGGTGCTCGAGCAAAGTGGCATTATGGCCCTTGAGCAACTGTTGGCTCAGGAACTCGTCGGTCGCCAGCAGGCACTGATCAGCCAGCACATTGTTAAACCACTCCATGCTCAACTGGAAAATAGCCGCCTCGCTCTGCAAAAGCGCCTTAAAGAAATGACCGCTCAGCAGTGGCGCATGAGCAGCAGTCACAAGAACAATCTCTACATGATCTCGGAACTGACAACCCGAACCCGTGAGCTGCATACCCAGCATCATCACCGTCTGCTGTCGATTAAATCCAGCCAGCGACTAATTAAACGTCAGGGCGAAGCATTAAGCAGCGCCTGTCGTCCACAGGTGTTCCGTAATCGCTTGATGAAAGTCGAGTCCCAAATGAATGCCAGCCTGACTACGGCTGGTATGAACCATGCGATCATCAAGTTCTTTCATTTGATACACGACGACATTTATACACTGGGTACGGAAGCACGACTGGCTAACAGATTGATCAGCTCCATCTATGAGCGTCACAGAAGCCTGTCGAAAGACAACCCTCTAGAACCAAAGCCATTCACGACCCACGAATATATCAACGAGCTGGATACCATTCGTCGTCGGGCTAACAGCTTCCGCAAGCGCTTCAGCACCGTTATGTCCAGCCAGAGCAATGTGGCCAGACGCTTCCTCAATACGATTGCTATGGAAGTGGCCATGCTGAACGACAGAATGGCCAGAGATGCACGGGAATGGGCAGATAATGCTCTGCGACCTCTCACTCAGAACGCGTTTGAGCAGAAGCAGTATATCGAGCAACAGCTGATTCAGATTCGGGCTTTGACTCTGAACGATTCCAGCCGCGAACACTTGATGGGCAAGCTAGATGGTTTTATTCAGGAAACCGAACTGCAACTGGCTCAAGTCGATAATCTGATTAAAGAAGTACGTCGGCCATCACCGGCCAGCCGCATTGGTAATGTTATCCATCTGCACACCGGTGCAGCTATCGCCTAACAGCTCACTCTGCGCCCAAAGCGCGCTTCATGCATGACTGTATGTTGCGCGTATCGCAGGGGGTATTTAGACTGCCTGCAACATTGCACTGAAATAATACCTGAATAATAAAGATGCCGGATCACTCGCAAGCGCCGTCCGAGCCTGTTGTCACGAGGAGCTTCCCCGACAGCAGCGTGGGTCTCGTTACCCCGGAGACCCTCCATTTCGATCAGCCGTTAGCCCTGAGCTGTGGTCGAATGTTGGAGCAGTTTGATCTGGTTATTGAAACCTATGGTGAGCTGAATAAGAGTGCCAGCAATGCGGTCCTGATCTGCCATGCACTCAGCGGTGATCACCACGCGGCCGGTTATCATTCGGAAGATGATCGCAAGCCGGGATGGTGGGACAGTGCCATTGGCCCGGGCAAAGCCATTGATACCAACCAGTTCTATGTTGTCAGCCTGAATAATCTTGGCGGTTGCCGGGGCAGCACTGGCCCGGTCAGTATCAACCCGGAAACCGGTAAACCCTGGGGGCCAGACTTTCCCGTAGTTACGGTTGAGGACTGGGTAGAGAGCCACGCCCTCCTTGCTGATCGTTTAGGTATTACCCAATGGGCTGCCATCGTTGGCGGCAGCCTTGGTGGCATGCAGGTTCTGGAGTGGACAATTCGCTTTCCGGACAGGGTTCGACATGCGGCGGTTATCGCCTCGGCTCCCAAGCTCTCCGCGCAGAATATCGCCTTTAACGAGGTAGCCCGACAGGCCATCATGTCCGACCCGCAGTTTCTGGAAGGACGCTATCTTGAGTCGGAAACTCTACCTGCTTCCGGTCTTGGGCTGGCCCGAATGGTTGGGCATATCACTTATCTTTCCGATGATGCCATGAAGGCAAAGTTCGATCGGGACAGAAAAGTCACCGACTTTCAATTTGATTATGGTGCCGAGTTTCAGGTGGAAAGCTACCTGCGCTATCAGGGTGAATCTTTCACCAAACGCTTCGACGCCAACACCTACCTGTTAATGACCCGGGCTCTGGATTATTACGACCCGGCCAGTCGTCACAATCATAACCTTGTGGAAGCGCTGGCTAATGCAAAGGCCCGCTTCCTCGTCATCTCTTTTACCACAGACTGGCGTTTTAGCCCGGAGCGGTCGGAAGAGATTGTGAATGCACTGCACACCGCCGGTAAGGATGTCAGCTATCTGAAGGTTGATGCACCGCAGGGGCATGATGCGTTCCTGATGGATATCCCTCGCTACACCAACGCTTTGTCCGCCTGGATGAACCGGGTTGCCACAGAGAGCAAGGAGTACACGGTATGAGACGGGATTTCAGTGTTATCAGCCAGTGGATTCCGCCTCAAAGCCGGGTGCTTGATCTGGCCTGTGGCGACGGTGAGTTACTTGATCAGCTGAAGCGGGATAAGTCAGTAAGCGGCTATGGTCTGGAGATTGATCCGGACAAGATTCAAACCTGCCTTGAGCGCGGTGTCAGTGTTATCGAGCAGGATATCGACAAAGGTCTTAACAACTTTGAGTCAGGCAGCTTTGATACGGTGGTGATGACATCTGCACTGCAGGCACTTCATAACCCAGACAAGGTTCTGGATGAAATGCTCCGGGTCGGCAAAGAATGCATCGTGACCTTCCCTAACTTTGGCCACTGGCGCTGCCGCCTGCACTTAGGCATCCATGGTCGTATGCCAGTTTCCGAGTTTATGCCTTACTCCTGGTATGACACACCAAACATTCACTTCTGTACCTTCAAGGACTTTGAAGATCTGTGTCATAGCAAACGACTACGGGTTTTAAGACGACTGGTGACTGACCAGCAGTTAAAAGACAACCTGCCAGCCAGACTGCTTCCCAACTTGTTTGGTGAGGTCGCTATTTATCATATCAGTCCTAAAACTTGAGACTCTGCTCTGATAAAAAATGACAGAACAGGCTCGATCAGTGCTGTCATTTCTTAAATAGAAATCTATTTGTATTGTAAAAAAGAGCATAGAAATACAAAAAAATCACAAACAAAAATGCACAAAATATTTCTTGATAATTATCAATATTATTCATTCCTTATAGGCATAGTATCCGCCTCGAAAACCAAGAATTAATTTTCAGTTTGTCATCACTTCAACAGTATTAGTGTATCTGCAGTTTTTGCAGGGCCTGCTTATATCTGGCGTTCGGGTCTGGTTTTTCTGAACATCATATATCAGTTGATCCGCAGTTCTGTCTGATGCCTGTGTTCTGGAATCTTGCTCATGAGTGCAGAAAAGAGTGAATGGGGCCTGATCAATAAGTTATTGATCGGCATCGCAGTTGGTATCGGGATTGGCTTGCTGGCGAATGAACAGATAATGGCCGTTGTTGCCTCGTTCAAATACGTCATCGGTCAGTTTATTTTCTATACCATTCCTTTTGTCATTATTGCGTTTATTGCTCCGGCTATTACCAAGCTGCGCCATAACGCCAACAAAATGCTTGGTGCCGGTATCACCATTGCTTACCTCTCCGCTGTTGGCGCCGCGACCCTGGCTTATGTATCCGGCCTGCTGATTATTCCTCACCTGTCCGTACCTACCTCTGTAGAAGGCCTTCGTCATCTGCCAGATGCCGCCTTCACCCTGAACATTCCTCCGGTAATGTCGGTAATGACCGCTCTGGTTACCGCGATTGTGATTGGTGTTACTGCTCTGGCCGCCAAGGCAACAGCTGTAGAGAAAGCTCTGAACGAGTTTGAAAACATGATGATGATCGTGGTGAAGAGAATGGTCATCCCTGTGCTGCCATTCTTTATTGCCACTACTTTCGCCGGTCTGGCCTATGAAGGCACCCTGACTCAGCAGCTGCCTGTCTTCCTGAAAGTTGTTGTTCTGGCTCTGCTGGGCCACGCTGTTTGGCTGGGTGTTCTGTACGGTATTGCCGGTGCGGTTTCCGGTAAGAACCCTCTGGAAGTACTCAAGCACTATGGCCCGGCTTACCTGACTGCCGTAGGTACCATGTCCAGTGCCGCGACTCTGCCAATCGCCCTGAGCTGCGCGCGTAAGTCCAAGGTACTCAGCAAGGAAACTGTCGACTTCATGGTGCCAATGGGTGCAACCATTCACCTGTGTGGTTCCGTACTGACAGAGACTTTCTTCTGTATGGTTATCTCCCTGATGCTTTACGGAGCACTGCCTCCTGTTGGCACCATGGCGATGTTCATCGTTCTGTTCGGTATCTTCGCAGTAGGTGCACCAGGCGTTCCTGGCGGTACTGTAATGGCGTCCATGGGTATCGTGGTTGGTGTTCTTGGCTTTGACCCTGCTGGTGTTGCTCTGCTGCTGGCTATCTTCGCCCTGCAGGACAGCTTCGGTACTGCCTGTAACGTAACTGGCGATGGTGCGATCACCCTGATGCTGGAAGGCATGTTCAACAAGAACGGTGAGCTGTCTGCCATGTCGGCAGAGGCAGCAGCCATTGATGCGGTAGAGCCTGCCAAGGCCTAACAGCATTATCACGCTTGTTTATAAGGGCCGGACTTTCCGGCCCTTTTTTTGTTTTTTCAGCTACGATTCAGCCTTCAGGAACCCATCAGACTCAAGCCGTTGTACGCAATACCGGAGATTTTTGGTATTTTGAGGCGCATAGCCACGCTATTAACAAGAACAGATGATAATTATCCGTTAAGGATGAACAGTATGTTGAAGCTATTCCTTGCCAGAGTCCCTTCCACCCGAGCTCTTGCCACCAAAGCACTGATCGCTATGCTGCTTCCTTTTGCCTTCGCAGTGACGGCGCAAGCCTCGCAGCCAATGGGAAGTGAGGAGAAGTTTGGCGACTATGTTGTTTACAGCAGTGCCTTTAACAGCACCTTCCTGACGCCAGATATCGCCAAAAGTTATGGCATCGAGCGGGCAAAAAATCAGGCACTTATTAATGTATCCATCATGAAGGATGGCAAGGGTGTGGAAGCGGATGTTCAGGCGGAAACATCCAACCTCATGGGTCAGAAAAATACTCTGAAAACATGGCTGGTTGATGAGGGCGATGCCAAGTATTATCTCGCCTCATTCAAGATTACCAATGATGAAGTTCTGCACTTCACCATCAAGGTCAGCCCAAAAGGCACGAACCTGAGCCACACTGTACGGTTCAGCCAGAAGTTTTACGAAGATTAACTGTGTTGACCCATTCAACCGCTGACAAAGAGACCGACCCCATGGAAGTTGTTATTGCCACCGGCAATATGGGCAAGCTGGCCGAGTTCCGCCAGATGCTGGCACCTCTGGATATGACCCTGCGCGTACAGAGCGAATTCAACACGGAAAGTGCTGAAGAAACCGGCCTGACCTTTGTTGAAAACGCCATCCTGAAAGCGCGTCATGCTGCCCGCATCTCCGGCCTGCCAGCCATCGCTGATGACTCCGGTCTTGAGGTTGAATACCTGAAAGGCGCTCCAGGCATCTATTCCAGCCGTTTCTCTGGTGAAAACGCTTCCGATATCGACAACATTCAGAAGCTTCTGCACGAGCTGGACGGTGTGCCAACGGAGCTGCGCAAGGCACGCTTCCAGTGTGTTCTGGTGTATATGCGCCATGCCGATGACCCGATTCCTGTTATCTGCCAGGGTTCCTGGGAGGGTTATATTCTGGAGCAACCATTGGGCGATAACGGCCATGGCTATGATCCGGTCTTCTTTGTGCCGGGCATGCACTGTTCTGCCGCTGAGCTTTCTGCGGAGCAGAAAAACAGCATGAGCCATCGTGCTGTGGCTATGGCCAAGCTGCTGGAAGAACTGAAAAACCTGTGAGTCTGTCTTTGTCTGAAAACTCCTCTACACCTGCTCAGGGGCTGCAACTGCCGCCCCTGAGTCTTTATGTGCATGTGCCATGGTGTGTTCGCAAGTGTCCCTACTGCGACTTCAACTCTCATAAAGCGGATGGCGTTATCCCGGAAGAGCTTTATGTTGAGGCTTTGCTGCAGGACTTGATCAGTGAGTTGCCGGCTGTACAGGGCAGGGAACTACAAAGTATCTTTATCGGCGGTGGAACACCAAGTCTGTTAAGCCCTGATGCCTATCAAACGCTCTTCGATGGTATGCGCCAACACCTGCGCTTTGCGGATGATATTGAGATCACCATGGAAGCCAACCCGGGAACATTTGAGCAGGAGCGCTTTAACGGTTTCCGTAAAACTGGCATCAACCGTCTTTCCATTGGTGTACAGAGTTTTCACGACAGTTGTCTTCAAGAACTGGGCAGAATTCACTCAGGCGGTGAAGCCATCAAGGCTGTAGCCATGGCCCGAGCTGCCGGGTTCGATAATATAAACCTTGATTTGATGCATGGTCTGCCCGGTCAGGATGAAGCGATGGCGATGGCCGATCTTCAGCAGGCTATCGAGCTCAAGCCCGATCATTTGTCCTGGTATCAGCTGACGATCGAGCCCAATACCGTATTCTGGAGCAAGCCTCCGACGCTTCCGGAAGATGAAACACTCTGGTCTATTCAGGAAGAAGGGCAGAAGCTGCTTGCTGAGCACGGCTTACAACAGTATGAAATTTCCGCCTACAGTCGGACTGGACGTCAATCTCGTCATAACCTGAACTACTGGCAGTTTGGTGATTTTATCGGCATAGGTGCAGGCGCACATGGAAAGGTCACAGATCTGAAGCGTGGCGTTATCTACCGTAACTGGAAAACCCGCCAACCAACCGCTTACCTTGAAGCGGGCAAGCTGATCAAAGAGAAACCGTTTCAGGCAGGGGTTCGTGAACTGGAAACGGATGAACTGCCTTTAGAGTTTATGATGAATGCCCTGCGTTTAAACCAGGGTATTGAAGCTCACCTCTATTCTGAGAGAACAGGGCTGGAACTGTCGGATATTCAATTTGCCATCAGCAAATTGAAAAGCCAGGAGTTACTGGCTGATGATAACCGGCGCATTCAGCCAACTGAGCGTGGCAGCCTTTTCCTTAATGAGCTGTTGGAGCATTTCTGCTCATAAGCTGCAATCCTTCCGGTAGCTGTATTTCAACGGCAACCGGAAGGTGATCCGACTGGGGAAAATCCAGTACTTCACAACTCACCGCCTTGAGGCTGGAACTCAACAGAATATGATCCAGTGACTTCTTGGGTTTCCAGCTAGGAAAAGTGCAAACGTCCATCGAGGCGTTGTGCAAACCGGCTCCATTTAACGGGGAGTCATAAAGAAGCTGCTCGGCATGGGTATTCATATCACCCATGAGCACCACATGCTCGTGAGCATCAATCAGCCTGCGGATATATCCCAGCTGATGCTCGCGGCCACGCCGACTTAAAGCCAGATGCATAATGACAATAAGCAGTGGATTGGTTTCCCCCAGCTCAGCGACAATTGCCCCTCGGCCAGGAATCAACCCCGGTAACTTGTGATCCTCAAGTAACTCTGGGTGGCAGCGGGTCAGCAGGCCATTACTGTGCTGGGCAAACTGTCCAAGATTGCGGTTGAGCTGCTGGTACCACCAGGGGAAGCCGCTGCGATGTGCCAGATATTCAATCTGATTAATAAAACTGCTGCGCAGACTGCCACCATCCGCTTCCTGCAGAGCAACAACATCATAGCTGCGAAGCAGTCGGGCAATACGATCGAGGTTCTTTTGGCGAGAGGAAGAGGGAAGAACATGCTGCCAGCTGCGGGTCAGGTAATGGCCGTACTGTTGCGTTGTGATGCCCACCTGGATGTTAAAACTCAATAGTCGCAGGGTTTCCAGTCTTCGACTTTCCTGGCTCCAGTCCGGATCAGATGCTTCAACCTGGTCGGCTTTGAAACTGCCACTCTGGTTGAGTGCACGTTGCCTGATACGTCGCTGCAGAGTTTTCTGAACGGATTTCAACGGCATGCCCATCCTCCTAATGCTGCAGAAGGGGTACTGGAAGGATGAAAAGTACCAGCACCTCGGGAAATTAACTGGTCGGTTTTTCCTTGGCTTCAGCAGGGGCTGCAGGAGCCTTTTTATCCTTGCCCGACTTTTCAGCACGAGCCTTATCGATCAGGAAATCCGCCACTTTCAACATATTTTCAAGCCCGCCAGCCATGCCGGGATCGACAACATACTTCCCATCAACAATGATAGCGGGAACCCCCATAAGCTGGGCACCACGGGTAATGGCACTGGCTTTCTGGGTCTGATTTCTGACACCGAAGGAGCCATAAGCCCGCTCGAAGTCTTCTTTCTTAACGCCAAAGCGACTGTTCAAAAACTCAGTCATATCCTTCTCATTATCCAACCTGCGGCCCTGTTCTTGAACAGCTTCAAAGACAGAGAAATGAGCTTTATCCAGCAACTTCATATCTTCCAGGGCATAAAACAGCTGGGCATGGGCCTGCCAGGGTTTACCGAAGATAACCGGTACATCATCCAGTTCGACATCTTCACCTTTCCCTTTTTTCCATTTTTCCTGCAGTTTGGCCAGATCAAAGCAGTGCGGGCAGCCATACCAGAACACGGTATCCACCTCGACCTTGTCAGCTGAAGAGCTAATCACAGGAATCGGCTGTTTAAGAGCCTTGTATTCGACACCTTCCTTAAAATCCGCTGCGGCAGCGATAAAGGCAAACAGAGATAGCATGAGAAAAAACAGATGCCGCAGTTTGTTCATTTTTATCTCCAGATCAGGTCATCTGACACCCCGGGCATTCAAGGAAGGCGGGGCTGTTCACATCGAAAAGCTGGTTATTTTAAGTTAGCAGGTATCTGCTGGAGATGAGTGCAGGCAGGGGATAAAGGGTGGTTTAGGAAGACTGAAAAGCAAAACGGGAGCTCAATAGCTCCCGTCCTGTTAACTCTTGCGTATTAACGCAGACCGCTGATGTAGCTGCTCAGAGCATCAATCTGCTTGTTGCTCAGCTTCTCGGCAACAGCACGCATGATCTTGGTTTCGCCATCATTCACACGATCACCTTCACGGAAATCACGCAGCTGCTTGGCAATATATTCAGGAGACTGACCTGCCAGTGCTGGGAACTTGGCCGGAGCATTACCGGAACCCGTTGGAGAGTGACAGGCGGAACAGGCAGGAATGCCTTTAGCCACATCACCACCACGCCACAGTTTCTGACCTACAGCCACAGAAGCTTCAGTGGCCTGACCGGTAGGTGCCGGCTGGCTGGCATAGAATGCGGAGATATCAGCAATATCCTGCTCAGACAGGTTGTCAGTCATGCCTGTCATCTCGAGGATCTTACGATCGCCATTCTTGATATCAGTGATTTGTTTGATCAGGTAACCTTCGCCCTGACCGGCGAGATGCGGATAATTGGGAGCAATACTTTGCCCCGTCGGGCCATGACAGGCTGAACAGATCGCCACTTTTTCCTTTCCTGCAGCGGCATCCCCCCCGGCAACTGCCAAGCCGGCCCATCCAAGACCTACAAGCAAACACGCAACTAACTTTTTCATCAACACAACCCGGCTCCGGTTATTGTACTTGGAAGACGCCACCTGTTTTTCAGTGAATGAGTGAGTGACGGTTCCGCTTTTGGCTGTTCTATTTATCTCTTATGTACCCGCCGGATGTCATGTTCGATGCACCTGACCGAACAACTCAACAATGGGTACCCGCGAGGCAGCCTTGTTTTCATTTTAATTATCCCTGAAAAAGCAGGGTCACACTAAGGCCGAGCCCATTATATACTATGCCAACATCAAATCTGAACATGACAGTTCATATGGACGGTGTTAATTCAGTGCTTCGTCCGGAAAAATTTGGTTTTTGGAAACTTAGTCTTAGGTAAAGAGCCTCTCGATGTCACAAAATCATGCCTCCCTGAACTATCGGGCGACCAGCTTCCTGATCAGCGCAGCCCGTTTTGATCAGTGCCCACCAGCTACCGGGCGAGAGGTTGCTTTTGCCGGTCGTTCCAACGCGGGTAAGTCCAGTGCTCTCAATGCACTGACGGGCTCCAACAAGCTGGCTCGTACCAGTAAAACTCCTGGCCGCACCCAGTTGATTAACTTTTTCACCATTAACAATGGCGAACACAAACTGGTCGACCTTCCTGGTTATGGCTTTGCCAAAGTGCCGGAAGCCATGAAACTGGAATGGCAGAAAGAGCTGGGAACCTATCTGGAAGAACGTCCAAACCTTGTCGGTGTCGTTCTGCTTGTGGATATCCGTCATCCACTCAAAGAGTTCGACGAAATGATGATCGATTGGGCTATTACCAGCGGTATGCCACTGCATATCCTGTTGACCAAGTCCGACAAGCTGAAGTTCGGTGCGGCGAAGGCAGCACTGCAAAAGCTGCGCAATCAGCTGCGAGACCATAAAGACCTGATCACCGTACAGCTGTTCTCCTCCCTGAACAAAGTCGGTATTGATGAGCTTTCTGCCCAGCTTGATCACTGGTACCTGGCACCAGAAGCTGAGGCAGAGATCGTTGAAGTTGATGATCAGGAACCCGCCGAAGATTAACGGGTCAAAAGACAGGCAAAAAAAACCGGTCATCTGGGGGTAGATGACCGGTTTGAATTTCAGGTTTCAGGGCACACACAACCCTAAAACCAACAACACTAACACCAAACACACAAGGAGTTTTGAGAGCCTAAACCGTCACACACACCAAACAATTTTGCCTCTCATATACTCTGACAGCAGCCTTCCCAAAAAGTTCCGAAAAATTTTAAATTTTTTCCGTTTTATTTTTTCCCAGCCTGTCCGTATTACCGTTTGCGCCTTGCCGGCTTTTTATTCACTGCTTCTTTCAATAGAGCCTTGGCATACTCAGCCTCGGTAATAGGCTCGCTATAGTCGCCCTCTGACTTCCATTCTCTGGGCAGGTAATCGTAATAACCCTCGTAATCACTTTGTTCTGCCCACACCTCAGGTGGCAGCTTTAAGCGACCATTCTCGTCCAGACTGGCAGGGACCGATTTTTCTTTTGTTGCACTGCCACGTTTTGACTTCAACTTTCTAGGCTGATCAGTGGCATCATCCTGCCGTCCACGCCGCAGTTTTCTTTTTTCTCCCCGCCGTGGAGTCGAGTCCATATCAGCGGGGTCTGGCAAGAACCAGTTCATTGCCGCATAAATGAAGTTTCTAGTGATCAGACTTCTTCCCAACTCGACGCTCAATCCTTCAAGCCCACGCCAGTGACCTGGTTCCTGCCGTTCTTCAACTTTGGCAAGGACGATATTCATATCCTCCCGGTAAGCATCCGATGTGTTCAGCCATAGCTCAGGAAGTTCAACGTTTTGTGTGGTGTTACGATCAACCAGCAGATAGCCCTCAGACCCACCAGTACTAAATACGGCCAGATGGCCTTCCGGAGACAAGGCATGAGGGACTCTTTGGATAACCACTGCAGATGATTCATCTCCCTCGGTCACCAGCTTTTTTATCGCCTGCAGAACAGAGTGAGAAAAAGGTGTGATCACCGCAAGATGATCCGGCAGAGTGTCCTGCCACTCTTTAATTGTCAGCCAATCGGTCAACCATATGCTGCCAACCTCAGTGTCGACGGCTACGGGCAACCGTGTCTCGGATAACAGCCGTCCTTCCCGCCATAGCTGAATGTACATGGCTTTCGTGCTTTTACCATCCGGTCTCATGCGTACGGAAGTGACTCCGTGATCAAGGCAGGCTTTAGCGAGACTGAACCATTCGTTTTCCAGTTCATTAACTGTACTTGGCAATGTTTCTGGTGTGACACCAGAGAAGTGCATAACCAGCTCAGCGCTTTCACCAATATTGATACCGGTTGCAACCAGCTCCAGGTCTATCTGCTGATCCATAATCGGCGACATAAAGCGCACTCTTTGAGTGCCTTCATGGGCATAGCGCATCTGAGAGCGAACCTCTGGCCAGTACTGATTCGCCAAAGAGATATGCCCCAGCAGGAAAGCACCCATCTGTCGCCAGAACGCCAGATAATCACCGGGTAGAATGGTATTCGCTGCGTTAAACCCCGCACGCATATAAAAGTCACGCATGGATAAAGACGAGAAGAAGTCGGCGGTTGTCTGCAGCCCCAACGTCATAACGGGCGCAATCCAGGGACGGAACCAGACTGGACCATAAGTCGCCAGAACAGAATCACCAGCACTCAAAGCCAGCCGGCCGGCAATAGCCATACTGATAATGGCACTGGCACGTACACCTTCTTCTTTAAGAACCCGGAAAGCGGTATCACGGTTTGACCATCTACGATCTATAAATTCCTGATTTTTGCTGACAGGCAAAGATTGCAGAATATAAGAGGCATCAGGCTCATTCGTGAATGCGGAACCTGAATCCTGAGCAGGCAGATAATTATTAGCAGCCCAAAGCGGAGCAACCTGTGCGACGGACAGAAGAGTGGCAAGAACAGCCGCTGCGGTGAATGATTGCCGTCCTCGCTCAACCATGAACCTGACCCTCCTGCCATTAGCTCCAGAATGAGGGCGGCAAGTATAGTGAAGTTCAAGGGAAGTACAGGACGAGCTTTGTAACCTTGCTAAAAAGATGCCCCAGTGTGTTTCAACACACTGGGGCATCTCATACTCTTGATGACGGGAAGCGCTTAGTGAGCTTCATCCCAGTTGTTGCCAATGCCGGCATCAGCCACCAGCGGAACATCCAGAGTTGCAGCTTCTGCCATACGGGCTTTCAAACCAACAACCAGCTCATCGAGCTGCTCTTCTTTCACTTCCAAAACCAATTCATCGTGTACCTGCATAATGATGCGGGCATCCAATGAAGACTCCTGAAGCCAGGCATCAACGGCAATCATCGCCTTCTTGATGATGTCAGCGGCAGTTCCCTGCATAGGTGCGTTAATCGCCGTACGCTCTGCAGCCTGCTGACGCATCTTGTTCTTGGCATTGATTTCCGGAAGATGCAGACGACGACCAAACAATGTTTCCACATAGCCTTGCTCGTGAGCCTGAGCACGGGTTCTATCCATATATTCCAGTACGCCCGGATAACGCTCGAAGTAGCGCTCTACATACTTCTGCGCGTCTCCTCGCGGAATATTCAACTGCTTGGCCAGACCAAAAGCAGACATGCCGTAGATCAGACCGAAGTTAATTGCCTTGGCACTGCGACGCTGATCAGCAGTCACTTCATCCAGGCCAACACTGAAAACCTCAGCCGCTGTCGCTTTGTGCACATCCAGTCCATGGGAGAAGGCGTCCAGCAACCCCTGATCTCCAGACAGGTGCGCCATAATGCGCAGTTCAATCTGGGAGTAATCCGCAGCCACCAGCTTATAACCTTCAGGCGCGATAAAGGCCTGACGAATACGACGACCTTCTGCCGTACGCACCGGGATATTCTGCAGGTTAGGATCAGACGATGACAGTCGTCCGGTTGCTGTGACTGCCTGATGGTAAGAGGTATGAACCCGATTGGTGACCGGAGAAACCATCTTTGGCAGTTTGTCGGTGTAGGTCGACTTCAGCTTGCTCAGACTGCGGTGTTCCAGAATCAACCGTGGCAGATCAAAGTTATGGGAAAGCTCCACCAAAACCTCTTCCGCTGTAGACGGCTGTCCTTTCGGTGTCTTCTTTAAAACCGGCAGTCCAAGCTTATCGAACAACAAAGCTTGCAACTGCTTAGGCGAAGAAAGATTGAACTCTTCACCGGCAACCGTCCAGGCCTCATCCTGTAGCTCGCACAGACGCTTTTCCAGCTCAATACTCTGCTGTCCCAGCAGATTCACATCGACCAGTGCACCATTACGCTCAATGCGGGACAGAATAGGAACCAGCGGCACTTCAATATCTGTGAACACGGATTTCAGAGATTCGCTCTTTTCCAGCTGAGGCCAGAGAGCTTCATGCAGACGCAGAGTAATGTCTGCATCTTCTGCCGCATACGGCGCAGCCTGTTCCAGAGAGATCTGGTTAAAAGTCAGCTGCTTGGCACCTTTGCCAGCAATATCTTCAAACTTGACGGTTTTAACGCCGAGGTATTTTTCCGCCAGCGTATCCATATCGTGGCGGCCGTTGGAGTCCAGAACATAAGACTCCAGCATGGTATCGAAGGCGATGCCTTTCAGCTCAATGCCGTAACGCATCAGAACACTGCGATCATATTTCAGGTTCTGGCCAACCTTACGCTGACTCTCATCTTCCAGCAGAGGCTTGAGAGCTTCCAGAACAGCATTACGATCAAGTTGCTGCGGTGCATCCAGATAATCATGGGCCAGTGGTACATAGGCGGCTTCACCGGCTTTCACCGCGAAGGACACACCCACGACCTCAGCATCCATATAATTAAGGCTGGTTGTTTCGGTATCAAAGGCGAACAGCTCTGACGCTTTCAGTTTCTCCAGCCAGACATCAAAGGCTGATTGTTCCAGAATGGTTTCATAAACCACTTCTGTTGGTGCTGCCGCAACAACGATCTCGGGAGCAGACGACTCTGCGCTGGCAGCAGGCGATCCGGCTTTGTTCGCCAGAGTACCCTTCATAGGACGCAGTTCACCATTCTCTTTGAGTTCTTTAATCCAGCCACGGAATTCCAGATCTTCAAAATACTCAAGCAGTTTGCCGCCGTCGTCTTCACCGTTAACCAGATCAGTAATCGTACAGCCGACATCCAGATCAGTTGCAATAGTGGCCAGTGTGTAGGAGAGGTAAGCCATCTCCTTGTTATCTTCCAGCTTCTTGGCCATGGTCTTGGCACCACGGAAGCCAAGATTCGCCACCTTATCCAGGTTGGCATAAATAGAATCAAGTCCACCCA
Source organism: Parendozoicomonas haliclonae (assembly GCF_900174585.1). Taxonomy (GTDB): domain Bacteria; phylum Pseudomonadota; class Gammaproteobacteria; order Pseudomonadales; family Endozoicomonadaceae; genus Sansalvadorimonas; species Sansalvadorimonas haliclonae. The sequence goes on from NZ_FWPT01000004.1 coordinate 355,153, forward strand.
GACCTTGCAGCAAAGCCAAAGCAGTTTTTTCGCCAACACCCGGTACACCTGGAATGTTATCGACCTTGTCACCCATCAAAGCCAGGAAGTCGATAATCAACTCAGGGCCGATAGAGAACTTCTCGTGAACGCCCGGAATATCCATAACAGTGTTGGACATGGTGTTCACAAGGGTCACATGTTCATTGACCAGCTGGGCCATGTCTTTATCACCGGTAGAGACGACAGTGTGCAGGCCAGCTTTGGTCGCTTGAACAGCCAGAGTGCCAATTACGTCGTCCGCCTCAACACCGGTAATCGCCAACAGAGGCAGGCCCATTGCACGAATAATGTTGTGTAATGGTTCAATCTGGCTGCGCAGATCATCCGGCATCGGTGGGCGATTAGCTTTGTATTCTGGATAAATATCATCCCGGAAGGTTTTACCCTTGGCATCAAACACCACAACAACCGTGCTGCCGGAGTAATCCGCCTGCAAGCGTCGCAGCATATTCACCACACCTTTTACCGCACCAGTCGGCTGGCCTTTGGAGTTGGTCAGCGGTGGCAGCGCATGATAGGCCCGATAGAGATAGGAGGAGCCGTCTACCAGCACCAGAGGTTTCTGACCTTCGGCCTGATCATGGGTTTCTTGCAGGAGATCTGTCATTGTCTTCCTTGTTTTGGCATCAGTTTCGGCCGATAAGCACCACGGTTTACCGCTCTTGGCTGTTTATGGGTAGAATGCAGTCACGAGGTGTATCGATCGGGCTATTCTAGACCAGACGCTAGCTTTCAGGCACCTGTACAGTGGTTGTGATTTACTCATTGGAGCATTCATGAATATCCGAAAGAACCTGCTTACAGCATCTTTTGTTGTAATGACTGTTACAGGCTGCGCTACACAAACTTCCACACCGACGACTGTTCCCGAAGATGCGGCTGCCATTCCAGAGTTACCGGGCATAACCGTTATTACCCAGAAAAACTCAGCAGCAACAGAAACAACCAATGCCCCAGAGGTTTCCCCTGAGACTCTGCAGAGCCTGCCGGCCGGCACCGATATTATCATCCGCCCCGGTGAAGACCGCACAATCCACGAATATCGGGTCAACGGTCAGCTCTACTCTATCAAGGTTGTTCCCAAGGTTGGACCTCCCTACTACCTGGTTGCTGTCGATACGGCCGGAAACTTTATGCGGTCAGATCGCCCACAGATGCTGATTCCCAGTTGGAAGGTACTGGAGTGGTAAGCTCTTTCTGAGCAAAGCCACACAGTCGTGAGAAAAAGGACGCAGGAATAACAACACCATGTCTGTCTATACACAGCTTACTGAACAGGAGTTCAGGGACTTTCTCTCTCTTTATGATGAGGGTGAACTGGTTAATTGGCAGGGCATAGAAGCCGGGATTGAAAACACCAACTACTTCGTCAATACACGACATCCGGCTAAAGGTGACCAGCAATTCGTTCTGACGATTTTTGAATACCTGCCAAAAGAGAAGCTGCCTTTCTTTATCCGCTTTATGGAGCTGCTGGCAAAGTCCGGTCTGCCTGTTCCTGCACCTGTTCATGGCCGTGATGATTTGTCTCTCAAAGAACTGAAAGGCAAGCCCTGCATGTTGCAGCCTCGTCTGGATGGCAACCATATTGAAGCTGACGACCTGACAGTTGAGCAATGTCGCCTGATTGGCGACAGCCTTGCCCGTGTTCATGTTGCCGGACAGAAGGCATCCTTCACTCAAGATAACTTCCGGGGTATGGACTGGATTGGGATGCAGGTTTCCCGTCTCTCCACCTTATTGCCAGAGGACGAAAGAAAACTGCAGGCCGAGCAGTGGCAAGCCATTACCGCTGAATTCAATGATGAAACTGATCTTCCCAGAGGTTTAATTCACGCCGACCTGTTTGTGGATAACGTGCTGTTCCATAAAGGTAAGGTGAGCGGGATTATCGACTTCTTCCAATCCTGTGAAGACTGGTTGCTTTATGATGTGGCCGTGACTGTAAACGACTGGTGTCTAAAGTCTGGATCGCTGGAGCTGGCCCCACAGCGCACTGAAGCCCTCCTGCAGGCTTATGCGGCTGTTCGCCCGTTTACAGATGAAGAGCACCGCCTCTGGCCTTTGATACACCGGTTGGCCTGTCTGCGCTTCTGGATATCCCGTGCCATTACCTACACCTATCCAGATCATGTGCTGGATAGCAGTGACCCTCATGACGACAGCGTCCTTCGTCATTTCAAGGATCCGGCCAAATTCAGGGATATGCTGAGGCTGCGTACCGCCAACTCTTCGAGCCTGGTTTTGCCTTAAGGCTCGGATTCAAGCCTTAATCCTGTCACGCTCTCCGGTTCTGAAACCTTTGAATCTGAGAGCGTCACATTCCCGCCACATCAGCCATTTGACTGACAAGCCTGTCTATTCTGGAAAGAACAGTATTCCCGCTATGGACCGGCCCTATGATGCGTTTAAATTCGGCAGCTCTTTTCCAGAACCGGAGCCTTGATAACTTTAAAGAACTCTACGCTAAGGACGAGAGCAGGTTTTCTACCAAAACCTATCTTTCCGGGAAAGGAAGCAACAAAACCAGCCATGATGTTCTGGAAACCAAGGATGGCTATGTTCTTTACCTCCACACATCCCAACCAAACAAAGACGGTAAAACCCTCAGAACTGTTCGGGCCATTTCCCGAGGTGAATTTCGCAACAAAGAAGCGGAGCTGTTAGTAAAATCCAGAGAGTTGCTGGATCTTCTTAATGCTCCCCCTCCAAAAGATACCAAGATTCAATCACGCTCAATCAGCAGCCAGACATCATTTACCGATTCTGTAGTGGGTCCACAGTCATCCGGCTACTCCACACAAACGTCTGGGGAGGCTCCACCAGAAGAAGAGCTACCAGAATCGCCGACTCCTCTTGTAACAGATAGCTCGAATTATGAAGCCGTTCCACCGAAAAGAAGGGAAGCGTTACACAAAATAGATCGCTCTCTTGCTCAATCAAAAGTCTTCTCAAACAAACTCGATGAACTGGCACAGCCCACAACGTCTGAAGACGAAGAGGTACTTCCCCGGCCTCAGGAAAAGATGAAGCGCAAAGTGTTCAGGATGAAAACTGAGACACCCAAGCCTTTATCCACGCCACCGCCATCAGACTATCAATCACAGATCTCCACAACAGAAGGCAGTGATGAATCTGATGATGAAGAAACACGACTACCTTCCACACACAACAAGCCACTAACTAGCAGAAACTCTGCGTCATTACCTGTCGATTCCGATAGCGAACATGAGTTTACTGTTATGGATGCACCACCAATGCCTCCAAAGCGCAAAGTTCTGAAGAAAAGAGTTAAACAGCCAAATCGCAAAGAAGAACCACCCACGCGCAGTCTGTCGTCTACCAGCACAGCATCTCTACCAGAAGAAACAACTGAAGAACGCAGACAATATCGAGATGAAGTCACCACAACTTCTCTCAAACTTCAACCGACGGTTACAGCACTTTCTGATGAAGACGCACAACAACAGTCCATCTTCAGAAATAAACTGATGCAGTTGTGTGATCAGTATCTTGATGAGCGCGCCTGTAGAACCAGAGAAGAAGAGCAAGCTCAGAGAACACTTCTGTATGGAGCTCTCGTTGCCAGCTCCGACGCTTTCTGCTGGCCTCGTAACCGTTATGAAGAACTCGATTTTTCTACAATCCTTATCAACCCTGAAGCTGCTAAAAAGCTTTTTGCTTCCGGCGGTGATGAGAAGGTAACCCAGAAACAAATTGAACGTGCGACAGGCAGCCTCTTTAATCGAGCGACAAACACGCTCAAGCAACATAGAAAAAGCGTGAACGAGCCAACCGCGAATTACCTACAGGAAGAAGCCCAGCGGGTGATGCAGGAAGCTTCAAAGATTAAGGTTTATTGTCAGCGCCATGATATTACACCTGAAGATATGGAGTTCTGGTCACAGAGCGCGCCAGACTCTCCGATAGAGCAAGATTCCGCCTACTTTGAAAACCTCATCTTCGGTACCAACGCTCCCCAAAAGACCCGCGACATGTCCGAAGCGGACTATGACCGTTACAAGGCCCAAAAGCATAAGGATGATCTTGCAGCCATAGACTGGCTGAACAAAACGCTGAGCCGCCAACCTGAATGGATGACGGAAGACAGGGATGATCTTGCCAGCATCACTCCCTATAAGCCCAAGTATCCGAATATCCATCACGCAGCCCCCAGCACTACAGGTAAAGGGTCGCTCTACGACATTCTTCGCCGGGATGCGGTTCAGCCGGATTCTGCGCTTTCCCATAAGGATATTGATAACTACCAAGCTTATTGCAAAAAGCTGCACCAGCAGGCTTTTGACCAGTATGCTGAAGAAACCAGAGGCCGCCCACAGCATGCCACTGTAAAGGAAACCGAGCATATCAGCCCCCTCGGTTTCAAAGGGAAAAAGCGCAGCAAGCCCATTACCCTTCCGCCTCGCCTTCAAGAACGGGCACAGTCCTATAAGAAAAAGTAACAGGGCAGATTCGATTCTGTCCTGCCTTCCACCCCTGAAGTGTTATATTATATCGTTTTTGTTCAGGGACATTTGGCGTGACACTCAGCACCAAAGCCAGCAGCCTCAAAGCCCGCGACCACGAAGACAGTTCGGGCTCTCAGGCCAGTAGCGATCTCGCCAATCAGGCCTATACCTCTCACGATCACAGCAGCTGCGTCAGCAAAGCGCTTGAGCAGGCCACAGAGCTATGCCAGCAGAGGGGCCAGCGCCTTACCGCGCTTCGTAAGCAGGTTCTGGAACTGGTGTGGGACAGCCATAAACCTATTGGTGCCTATGATATTCTGGCGATGATGTCGAAAGATCAGGATCGACCGGCTGCTCCACCGACCGTCTATCGAGCACTGGACTTCCTGCTCGAACAGAGCCTGATTCACAGGATTGCCTCTCTTAATGCCTATATTGGCTGCCACTGTCCGGACAGTACCCATGAGGGTATTTTCCTGATCTGCGAGAAATGCAGAACAACCCGTGAACTCACAGGCTCCGAAGAGATTTCCCTGCTGAAGCAGCAGGCCGCTAACACCGGCTTTCAGGCAACGCATTCCCTCGTAGAGATTTCAGGTTTGTGCCCTGCCTGTCAGCCTGCCTGTCATGAAGGTGCGTAGTCTGATGAGCCAACACATCTCAGACAAAACCCTGCTCTCACTGGAACAGATCAGTGTGTCTTTCCAGGGGCGAACCGTTCTCGATAATGTTTCCTTCGAGCTGAAAGCCGGAGAGATTGTTACCCTGATCGGCCCCAATGGTGCTGGCAAAACCACGCTGGTGCGGGTTGTGCTTGGCCTGTTAAAGCCCGGTATAGGGAAGCGTTTTATCAGCCCTGGGCTGCGTATTGGCTATATGCCCCAAAAGCTGCAAATCGACCAGACCATGCCTCTGACGGTTAAGCGCTTTCTGGCTCTGGCCGGCGCCAACGGCAAAGAGATTATTGAATCCCTGCAGCGGACCAAGGTTGAGCACACTCTTAACAGCCCCATCCAAAAGCTGTCTGGCGGCGAGATGCAGCGGGTGCTGTTATCCCGGGCTTTGCTGCGCAAACCTGAGCTATTGGTTCTGGACGAGCCTGTACAGGGTGTTGATGTCACCGGGCAGCGTGAGCTGTATCGCCTGATTGCCGAGCTACGGAACGAACTGGGTTGCGGAGTGTTGATGGTTTCCCATGATCTTCATCTGGTTATGGCTGCCACCGATAACGTTATCTGCCTCAACAGCCATATCTGCTGCCATGGCCATCCCAGCCAGGTTACCCAGCACCCGGCCTATCTTCGTCTGTTTGGTGGAGAATCCGACGAGCTGGCCATATACAGCCATCACCATGATCACAGCCACACTCCCGATGGCCACGTTGTTGGTTGTAACCATCATCACCATGACAATGATTCCAAAGACTCCGGCTCACCACATTCATGATTGATTCTTTTCTTATTTATCCGCTGCTGGCCGGACTTGGTGTGGCAGCAATAGCGGGGCCACTGGGCACATTTGTTGTCTGGCGCCGCATGGCTTATTTCGGGGAGACTCTCTCTCACTCGGCTCTGCTGGGCGTGGCTCTGGGCTTCCTGCTGAACATCAACCTGAACCTCAGCGTTGCCATCGGTTGTGTTGTTATCGCACTGCTTTTAGTCTGGCTACAGCATCGACAGGTTCTGGCGACCGATACTCTGCTCGGCATTCTGGCGCACAGTGCCTTAAGTCTTGGCCTCGTCGTTGTCAGTCTGCTGGGCAATATTCGCATTGATATGATGGCTTACCTGTTCGGTGACCTGCTGGCTGTCGGACCGGAAGACCTGTTCTGGATCTACGGTGGCGGGCTGGTAATCATTGCTCTGCTTTACACCTTCTGGAGCCAGCTGCTTTCTATCACTGTTCATCAGGAACTGGCTGAGGTGGAGGGCATCAATGTTAAACGCATTCGTCTGATGCTGATGCTTATGATTGCTGTGGTGATTGCCGTTGCGATGAAGATCGTCGGTGTACTGCTGATCACCTCTCTGCTGATTATTCCAGCAGCCACAGCCCAACGTCTTGCCCGCTCTCCTGAACAAATGGCCATTGGTGCCAGCGTTGCGGGTATGTTGTCCGTCTGTGGCGGGCTTTGGGCTTCGATGATCTGGGATACGCCGACCGGGCCATCCGTGGTAGTGTGTAGCGTAACGCTGTTTCTTGTCGCCATGGTTCTTTTCTCATGGCGCAATCCGGGTACAAGGCCGTAAACCGCAGACGCATGAAAACACTTAAATACATTATCACTGCCGCTTTTCTTGTAGCAGCCCTGGCAGGCTGCCAGAGCCAGCCTCGCAAGGATGCCAGTCTGGAAATCTACAGCCCGGCTGGTCCGGTTGTTGCTGCCATTGAAGCGGATATCGCCGCCAACCGGCTGACACGCCCGACTGGCAACAATGCTTTGGAGAAGATTCACCGCCTTTCTCTGATTGCTCCGGGAGATGCACGCATCGAGCAATACAAGGACGAGGTTGCAGTACAGCTGGTTAAGCTTGGTCAGCAGGCATTTCTGGATAAGAAGTATGAGCGGGCAAGACTGTTGGCTCTGCGAGCCCTAAAGATCAGTCCGGAAACCCCGGAAGCCGGGTTTATTCTGGATGCCGTTACCGAAGCCAGAAAGCCGACCGGAAGACGTACAACTCCGAGTGAAACTATCGTGATAGAGGAAGTGGAAGCTCCGGAGTCGGTCGGGATTATTACCGTGACAGTGCCAAGCCTGGAATCCACCACGCTGACCACAGAGCAACCAGTTGCAGAGAATTAATTCTTCTATAACGGAATATCAAGCTGCCCGGAGAAGAACAATCCCAGAAACTCCCGGGCATGCATGATCTTCCAGCCTTCATCGCCACTACGCATCAATGGCTTCCAGCCCAGCTCTCCCAATAACTCTTTTGCCTCAGGCTCGTTTCTATCCAGCAGCTGTTGCATCTGCTTCAGAGTGATACGCTCCAGCTCTGAATAAAGAGCTTTATCAACGGGCTGCACCTGCTTCTTCGGGTGAGCCAGGTTAAAGAGGGGCAGGCTGACAGTGTGCATAAGATCCAGAGTACAGCAGGCTTCTGCCATGGTGACATCATCAGCCTTGAGCGCCGCTTTCATCATGGCTGCCATTATTATGGCGTAAGCATTATGGCCAGCTGAATGTTCCGGCCCTAAAAAGGCTATCGCCGGCATACCTTCCAGCAGACTTTTCCCTTCATCAAACCAGCAGGCCAGCCAATTCTCATCAATACCGTTCTGGAAAGCCTGATCAATCTTGACTGTCAGGTTATGAATCAGCGTCCCCATGGGTACCAGCAACAATTCCCCAACAGAAATACCTGAATCCTGATTTTTTTCCTGCAGCTTTGCGAACACCGTTTCCGGCGAGAGAACATCCATCCAGGGTACCGATAACATGCATTTGAGAGGTTATCGGCAACCCGTCAGCGAATATCAGAAGGAGATTTAGAAGTTCTGATCGACCTGAATCATGGCCTTAGCCAGATCAGCAGCTTTGAACGGTGGTTTCAGGAAGCCCTGGTAATCGCCCATCGGATTAATCAGCACAACCTGTGCACTATGTTCCACCAGATAGTCGGCTGAAGAAGTATCACCCACGATCTCAAAAGCCACATTCAGCTGCTGAGTGAGAGCCTTGAGGTTGGCCGGGTCACTGGTTGCGCCCTTGAACTCCGGATCAAAGAAATTGACATAGCCCGTCAGTTTTTCCGGGTTATCCCGATTAGGATCCACACTCACCAATACGACATCCACACGATCAGCCACCTGGGGGTTCAACACCTTCAGTTCCTTCTTGAGCTGCGCCATATGAGCAAGCGCCGCAGGACAGATATCCGGGCAGAAGGTGAAGCCAAAATACATCAGGGTCCAACGATCCTTCAGGTGTTCATGGGTAAAGGTTTTCCCTTCAGCCATGGACAGAGGATTGAAGGCGAAGGTTCGAGGAGTTTCGTACCAGACCACCCCCAACTCCCGCAGTGCTTCCTTATCAATACCGGCCTTGGTACTGGTATATTTATTGACGGTTAAACCAATTACCCCAAGCACCACCAGTACCAGAACAATAACCGTATTACGTACACCTTGTTTCATTCTTCCCTCCCCCGGTTTTTATTACTTCGATACAGCTCTCTCTAACCCGATGCCGGCATCCCTGCTCAGCCAAGGTAGAGATAGTGATCCACCAACAACACAACAAACAACAACATCAAATAGGTAATGGAGTAGTGGAATGTCTTGATAGCCGCATGTGGTCTTGAGTCACGCAGCAAAGCGACAGCCCAGTACAGAAAACGCAGGCCGAGCAGAGAAGCCCCAACCAGATAAATCATTCCACTCATGCCCGTCATCCATGGCATCAGGCTGACCAGCAACAGAACCAGGGTGTAGAGCAAGATGTGCAGCTTGGTGTATTGCTCGCCATGGGTAACCGGCAGCATGGGAATATCCGCCTGGGCGTATTCTTCTTTCCGGTGAATAGCCAATGCCCAGAAGTGAGGGGGTGTCCAGGCAAAGATAATCAAAACCAGTAGCAGGGCATTGCCGTGAAACTCTCCGGTGACAGCCGTCCAGCCGAGCAGGGGAGGTGCGGCACCGGCAATTCCCCCAATAACAATATTCTGTGGCGTAGCACGTTTCAGAAACAGGGTATAAACCACGGCATAACCCAGCAGAGAAGCCAGTGTCAGCCAGGCGGTCAGTGGATTCACAAAAGCCAGCAGAATACCCATACCTAACACCCCAATCGCCAATGCGAAGAGCAAGGCATTTAATGGTTCCACCTTGCCTGTAGCCACCGGGCGCTTACGGGTTCTGGCCATGATGGTATCGATCTTACGATCGACCACATGATTGATGACGGCCGCAGAAGCCGCACAAAGGGCGATACCAAGATTACCCAGCACCAGCACATCCAGAGGCACCATTCCGGGTGTCGCCAGGAACATGCCGATCACCACAGTAAGAATCATCAGCGCAACCACGCGCGGCTTGCACAGTTCCAGATAGTCCTGCCAGCGAACGCTACCGGAGTTCATGTCTTTGGTATTTGCTCGTGTTGTCTCCATCACATGCACCTTTTATCCGTTTTATTATTCTTATGTCCTTGGATATTTTCTGGAAACAGCCTTCAGCGAAGGCCTTCCCGCTCATAGCGAAGCCGGTAATTCAAAACCACCAGCGAAATCAGCAATAACGCACCACCCAGATTGTGGGCAACAGCCACCGAGAGCGGCAGATAAAAAATAATATTGCTTAGCCCCAGCGTCAGCTGAAGACCTAATGCAAAGAGAACAAAACCATAGACAGGTTTCAGGCTTCCTGCCCCCCGGAGCAATCCTCTTATCGCCAGAACCCCAACCAGCAGGGCGGTAATAATCGCGCCGATGCGGTGAGCCATATGAATCGCCACACGAGCGTCGTTATCCAGTTTGCCTCCCAGATAATTCGGCCCGATGGATTGCGTAACATCAAAACCTTCAGAGAAGTCCATCTCAGGCAACATCTGTCCCTGACAGGTTGGCAGATCGGGACAGGCCAAAGCGGCATAGTTAGAACTGGTCCAGCCCCCTAGAGTTATCTGGGCAATCACTACTAACGTGGCAATAACTGCCAGCTTTCTGGGCTCAAACTGATGACTGAACAACTCTCGTATCGGCTGCCAATGTCCTGAAAGTCTGAGCGTTAACAACGCCAGCAAGGTTAACGTCGCAAAGCCACCCAACAGGTGAGCCGTTACAACCTGAGGCCAGAGTTTCAGGGTCACAGTCCACATACCAAATGCAGCCTGCACAATGATCAGCCCCAAAATAAACAGAGGCAGCTTGAATGGTTGGCCAACCTGTTTGCGGTTACGGAATGCACTCACAGCTAAAGCCCCCACAAACAGAAGCAGGGAACCGGCGACATACCGATGAATCATTTCCGGCCAGCCCTTCTCAACTTCTACCGGAGCATCGGGGAAACGCTGTTCGGCAATAAGAATCTCGGCTGCAGTATCGGGTACAGTCAGAAAGCCATAGCAGCCGGGCCAGTCCGGACAGCCAAGACCCGCATGTACAAGACGAGTCCAGGCTCCAAGCCCAACCACCACTAGAGCCAAAACGGTTGAGAAAGCCGCCAGCCAAAATCCGGGCTTGCGCAGAGATGTAGAAACGTAACTCATAAGTTCTCCTTAACTCTCTGCCTTAACCAATCCGACTGGCTTTGAGCAGCCGCTCCAAATCCTTGAGCATCTGAGCACCGTCGTGCTCTTTTCCGTACCAGAGCATGACATTTCCCAGTGGGTCTGTCAGATATACACGGACGCGCTCGTCTTTATTGTTCTCATGGTCAGGAAGTGAGCCAGGAATAACCGTTAAATCGGGATGTTCCTTCTTGATATAAGAACCCAATTCATCGGTCATCAGATCGCCGGGAATAGCAGAAACCAGATAACGTTTCACCCGGCTGGTATCACGATCCAAAGCCTTATAACTCTGCCGGGTCAGATGGAGCCGCTCACGGCATTCCTGTTCGCAGGCGTAATCGGTTACTACCAGAATGCCCCACTGTCCTTCCAGCTCGGTATCCACCAGAAGAGGGCTGTCAAAAGCCTCCAGCTTTAAAGGGGGATCCAGCAGCACGCCTTTGTGCGTTCTCCCTTCCGGTAAAAAGCTGCCACCAAAATACATCCATGCCGCCAGTACGAGGCTGGCAAAGGGAATCAGGATAATCATCCAAAACTCCAGCTTACTGCTGGTACTACTGGCACGGCTTTGTTCCGATTGCGTCATAACCGTTTCTCCTGCTGGCTGTGTTCATTGTTATTGTTGTTATGGCTGGTATTGTTAGCGCCGTTGTTGTTCGTGTGAGGCTCTTTTCGATAAGCCCAGACACCCAGAAGCAACAGGGCAAAAGCCATAGCGAACCACTGGATGGAATACCCCAGATGCTTCGATGGCGGCATATTGATGATGGAATAATTTTTTTGCAGGCTGCTTGGCTGATCACTATCGAGTACCAGAAACCAGGGCTGAATTTTTGTGTTTAACGCAACCTGCATGCGCTCAGCATCCAAGGCCTGAATAACCTTGGGCCACTCGTTTTGCCATTTGTCCTCTTCAAGGAGAAATGCTTCTCCTGCAGGCTGCCAGCTCTGCCCGGAAATAGACACAAAACCTTCAACACTAGACACCTCCGGCAAACGACTACGGTCAGGTAGACCGGCAATCCAGCCACGATCTACCAAAATGGTTTCACCGGAACGGGTCGTAAACGGCATCAGCACATGAAAACCGACACGTCCCTGGTAGGTTTTATTATCCAAAAGAAAATACTGGTTGTTATTAAATTGTCCGGAAAGGCTGAGGGGATAAAAACGGGGATCGTCCAGAGTTTGGAGATCCTGCACGGTAAAGCTTCCGGTACGGCGAGCCTGATACTCGTCCTCAATAGCCAGCTTGTCCTGATAACGGCTGTACTGCCATATACCCAGTCCTACCAGAATGGGCAACAGCACGGTAACAAAAATGACTATGCGGATCCGATACATCAACTTCATCCGATTAGGTTTATTATTCTTTTCTCTCCCCGCAGAAAAACTTTTCCTGACAGGTTATGCTGGTTCTAAAACAGCCTTGAGCGGAAAACATCCACCTTCAGTCATGAAGGCACCGCAGATGTTTTCATAATTAAGAGGAGCCGTTCCATGTGGATTAAAGTCGCTATAGTCATCCTGCTGATTGCGATGCTTGCCAGCCTGATCAATGCCTTTGTTGCACTGATGAGGGACAAAAGCGGCTCTCCTCGTCTGGTCTGGTCTCTTACCTCCCGTGTTCTGATGGCTGGCCTGATTCTCGCTCTGGTTCTTTATGGCAAGTTGTCAGGCCAGCTCGATCTCTCTGCGCCCTGGTTGCCGTGGCTTTAGAGTCTTTAACAAGACCCTTAGAGCACGTAAACAAACAGGAACAGGCCAATCCATACCACATCAACAAAGTGCCAATACCATGCAGCCGCTTCAAAGCCGAAGTGGTTCTTGCTGGTAAAGTGTCCTTTATTGATACGGATAAACATCACCAGCAGCATGATGGCACCCAGCGTTACGTGAGCACCGTGGAAGCCGGTGAGCATAAAGAAGGTGGAACCATAGATGCCGGAGTTCAGCGTCAACCCGAGATCATTATAGGCGTGGTAGTATTCATAGCCCTGAACAACCAGGAACACAGCACCAAGAACCAGAGTAATGGCCAGCCAGGTCTGAGTTGATTTCCGGTTGTCCGCAACAAGAGCATGGTGTGCCTTGGTGCAGGTGAAACTGGAAGTTACCAGCAGGATGGTATTGATCAGGGGCAGAGTCCACGGGTCAACCAGTTTTTCTGGTCCAGGGAAGGTTTCAGAATCCGGATTCGTCATCAGCGGCCAGGCGGCTTCAAAGCCCGGCCAGAGCATATTGGATGAACCTTTCTCGCCCTCACCACCCAACCAGGGCACGGCATAATAACGGACGAAGAACAGCGCGCCGAAGAAGGCGGCAAAGAACATCACCTCCGAAAAAATAAACCAGCCCATACCCCAGCGAAAGCTTCGATCCATCTGTGGGCTGTAGAGTCCGGCACGGGACTCACGCACAACGTCACCGAACCAGCCAAACAACATATAGGCCATAACCAAAGCGCCGGCGAAGAACACATAGTGCCCGGTGGCACTTTGCCCACCAGCCGACATGTTGTTCATCATCAGGCCTGCTCCAACCATCGTCAGAAACAGACCGATGCTGGCCACAATCGGCCATTTACTCTGAGCCGGTACGTAGTAGGTGCCATCGCCACCAGCTTGATGTTCTGTAGCCATAAAGCTCTCTCCATTGTTCTCCAGAGCCATCACAGGCATTTGGAGATTTGGGGGACTTACCGCGCAGCAGTCCTCTTATTATTCATCTCTGTAATATCAAACAGGGTGTAGGACAGGGTCAGCTTGTTGATATGTTTGGGCAGATCCTGATCCACAATAATTTTCAACGGCATATCCTTTTCCTCATGGCCTTCCAGAGGCTGAGAGGTAAAACAGAAACACTCTGTTTTATGGAGATAATCCGTTGCTTCGAAGGGCGTCACGCTGGGAATAGCCTGACCGACCATGTTCTTTCCGGATGGGTTGCGTACATAAAAGTTTAAAGAGCCAACCTCACCCGGATGAACCTTGACCTGATGAACACTTGGCTTGAAATCCCAGTTCATGCCTTTGTTATTAGTGGCCAGAAACTGCACAGTAATGGTTCGCGAAGTATCAACGGCTGCCGGTACGGTTTTATAGGGATTCGGATCGGTTTTTCCGTTTAGCCCCGTCACCTGACACAGCACGTTGTACAGCGGCACCATCACCCAGAAAACGAAGGCAAACATGGCAACCGCAGTCGCGGTCGCCTTGATGATCGTCTTATGTGCAGGATTCAGCTGCATACTTCCATCACCCTCTGATTACTTCACATCCGGTGGCGTAGTGAAGGTGTGATACGGTGCAGGTGAAGGCACCATCCACTCCAGACCATGAGCACCTTCCCAAGGCTTGGCTTCTGCCTTCGGGCCACCCTTCACACACTTGATCACAATAAACAGGAACAGCAGCTGGGTTACACCGAACATAAAGCCGCCGATACTGGCGATCATATTGAAATCGGCAAACTGCAGCGCGTAATCCGGAATCCGGCGTGGCATACCTGCCAGTCCTACAAAGTGCATGGGGAAGAAGGTCAGGTTCATGCCAATAAATGACATCCAGAAATGCACCTTGGAAAGGCCAGCGTCATACATGTGACCAGTCCACTTGGGCAGCCAGTAATAGACACCTGCAAAAATGGCGAAGATCGCACCTGGCACCAGCACATAGTGGAAGTGGGCAACAACAAAATAGGTGTCGTGATACTGGAAATCCGCCGGAGCAATAGAGAGCATCAACCCGGAGAATCCACCAATGGTAAACAGCACCACAAAGGCCACGGCAAACAGCATCGGCGTTTCAAAGGTCAACGCACCTCTGAACATGGTCGCTACCCAGTTAAATACCTTCACTCCGGTTGGCACTGCAATCAACATGGTCGCATACATAAAGAACACTTCGCCCACCAGCGGAATCCCCACTGTGAACATGTGGTGTGCCCAAACAATAAACGACAAGAACGCGATACTAGCCACCGCATAAACCATAGAGGTATAGCCAAACAGCGGCTTGCGGGAGAAGGCAGGAATAATCTGGGAGACCACTCCGAAGGCCGGCAGGATCATGATGTAAACTTCCGGATGCCCGAAGAACCAGAACACATGCTGGAACAACACAGGATCACCGCCACCACCGGCATTAAAGAATGCGGTACCAAAGTGAATATCCATCAGCATCATGGTGACCACACCTGCAAGTACCGGCATAACAGCAATCAGCAGGTAGGCGGTAATCAGCCAGGTCCAGACAAACAGCGGCATTTTCATCAACGTCATGCCCGGAGCCCGAAGGTTCAATATGGTCGCGATAACGTTGATGGCCCCCATAATCGACGACACACCCATCATATGCACAGCAAAGATAAAGAAGGTCGTTGAAGGTGGCGCGTAGTCTGTAGACAACGGCGCGTAGAAGGTCCAGCCAAAGTTTGGACCGCCACCTTCCATAAACAGCGTGCTGACCAGCAGCGCAAAGGCAAACGGCAGAATCCAGAAACTCCAGTTATTCATCCGGGGCAGAGCCATATCCGGTGCACCGATCATCATCGGTATCATCCAGTTGGCAAGGCCGACAAAGGCCGGCATAACTGCACCGAATACCATGATCAGACCATGCATGGTAGTCATCTGGTTAAAGAACTCAGGCTGTACCAGCTGCAATCCGGGCTGGAATAGTTCCGCCCGAATCACCATCGCCATCGCACCGCCAAGCAGGAACATGGCGAAACTGAACCACATATACATGGAACCGATATCTTTATGGTTCGTGGTCAGAACCCAGCGCATCAACCCTTTCGGTGGGCCATGGTCGGCATGACTGTCATCATGATCGTTAACATGGCCAATTGTTTGATCTGTCATTACTTGGCCTCCACATATTTGCCGGTGTAAGCACCATTCTTCTTGTATTCCAGAATATCTTTCGGCGTAACCACTTCACCGGTGTTATTACCCCAGGCATTCCGCTCGTAGGTGATAACAGCAGCCATATCCACTTCATTCAGCTGTTCTTTGAATGCCTGCATGGCCGTGCCTTTCACACCGTACAACAGCACATCGATATGCTTGCCGATCTGGGAACGTTCAACAGCGATAGGGGCATCTTTCAGGGCAGGGAACATAGGTGGCAGACCCATACCATTTGGCTGGTGACAAGCGGCGCAGAGTTTGGTGTAAACCTGTTCGCCCTTTTCCATCAGCTCATCCATGGTCCAGTCTTTCTGGGTCAGCTCACGAACCTTGGCGGCTTCGGCGCGCTTCTCATCAAGCCACTTCTGGTATTCATCCATCGGGCGGGCATCAACCACAATCGGCATAAAGCCATGGTCCTTGCCGCACAGTTCCGCACACTGGCCACGGTAAATGCCGGGCTCATTGATCTTGGCCCAGGATTCATTGATAAAGCCGGGAATCGCATCCTTCTTAACGGCCAGTTCCGGTACCCACCATGAGTGGATAACATCCGCGCCAGTGACCAGAAATCGAATCTTTTTACCAATAGGAACAACCAGCGGCTCATCAACCTCAAGAAGGTAGTCTTTGTTTTTAGGGCGCTGGTTATTGATTTCTTCTCTGGGTGTCGTGAGGTTGCTGAAAAAGCTGACGTCTTCTCCCAGATATTCATACTGCCACTTCCACTGATAACCAGTGACCTTGATATCAATATCAGCTTCTTTGGTATCGTAAACCTCAATCAGGGTCTTGGTCGCCGGAATAGCCATAACCACCAGAATCGCGAAAGGAATGCTGGTCCAGAGAATCTCGACCAGAGTACTTTCATGAAATTCCGATGCCTTCGCCCCCCGGGACTTTCGGTGAAAAATCACCGACCAGAACATAACCCCGAATACCACAATCCCGATGACTACACAGATCCAGAATATGGTCATGTGCAGATCATAAATTGAGCGACTGAGATCCGTGACCCCTTCCGGCATGTTGACAGCCCACTCAGCCCAAAGGGCAGGAGATGCCAGCAGGCCGGCCATAAGCGTGAGCAACTTCCGCGCTTGCAGCCTCATCCACATCCATCCTCTAACAGGAGCTCTATCTCAACTGTTCTAATGGGGAGTACAGCGACCCACTGGCGTACGACATAACGTTGGACAGTGCTTTGTTCTTGTTATCCCCGGCGCACGCTAAAAAGTAGTTAACACCGGGCTGTTTCGCATTTGTTCGTACAACTAAATTTCAATTGCTATGCGGCATTCACAAATCACGGCGGAGCAAGCAAGCGCCCAGATCCCGAATACATATCCGAAATCAACATAGCTGCTGGTGAAAATCACAAGAGAAGAGAGCCGGAACAGGCTATAGAGAGAGAAGTAAATTACAGACACGGGATACAGACAGATCTACAGACCTGTTACCCGGAACCTAACATCAAACAGACAACTTCCAAGGGTGGAGCATATACTCCAAAACCAACCACGCCAGCCAACCCTAACTGCGGAAACAGTTTATAAGCCCAGTAAGCCACACCTCTTTTTCACGGGTGTTTTTTACATTGTCCAAACCATTTCTTTCTCTGGTTCAAGCCGGCAACCTGAGGGGAGGTTAATCGGATTTCACCATCAGCAGGAACTTCCTGCTTCTCGAAACCTGGTCAAACATCTGCCACTGAGTTTTCACTGCTACCTTCATTCAAACAACATGAACCAATAAAAGCAACCTTAGAATGTCTCCTGTCTCACATTGATTCGTTAATTCTTTATGACTGATTTGTTACCTCTACTCACAGGCTGAACCAATTCTCTTAACGATAGTCAGAGCATTACGACTGGAGAAAAGCCATGATCAGACCCTCGACCTCGAAGCTCGTTATTTTTATGGCGGCAGTTCTGGCAGGCCTGTTTGTCCTTCCCGGCTTCACCCTCTTTCACTCTCCGGTTTACAGCATCCCCTTGCAAAAATGCACCCCGGCGAAAGTTCTCTCTCCTGACCACCCCATTGGTTTGGAACGGATTCTGGATGAAGCCAGAAAGACCAACACACCCGTCAGTATCCTTGGTGCCGGTTACAGTCAGGGCGGGCAGACCTGTGCCAACGACAGCATCCAGATTAATACCCGGGAAATGAACCAGCTGATGCATGTGGATCTGGAAAAGCATGAGGTGACGGTTCAGGCCGGTGTCACCTGGAAGCGACTGCAGGAACAACTGTCCTTCTTTGGATTGAGCGTTGCTGCCATGCAGTCCTATGCCGACTTTACCGTCGGAGGCTCTCTTGGTGTTAACGCCCACGGCCAGGATGTGCACTGGAATCCGGTATCCAAGTCAGTCGTGTCCATGCGGGTACTGCTAACGGATGGGCGCCATATTTTCGCCCGCCGTGATAACAACCCTGAGCTGTTTCGGGCGGTTATCGGAACCTATGGTCTTGTGGGGATTATTACTGAGGTCACGTTAAAGGTTCTGCCCAATACCATCCTCCACAAAAAGACCGAGCTGATCAAAGCCCGTAATTACTCTGACTATTTTTCCAGTCTGCAAACGAATTCTGATCTGGCACTTCACTCTGCAAGGCTGTCCATCAACCCGCTGTATCGCTTTAAAAATATGGTGGTGGTCAACTTTTTTGATACCGGAGAACCGGCAGGGCCAGAAGAAGAGAAATATTCTCCCAACTATCCGGATGCCCGGTACCTGAATTACCTCAAAAAGAGTTGGCTGGCTCGCACTGCCAGAACCACAGTCGAATATTTCTGGGCTGAAAAAGACAGCCTGATGACTCGCAATCAGGCTATGGGAGAATCTGTCAGCTCGTTGGCCAACACCCATGAAGGCAGCAAAGATATTCTTCAGGAATACTTTCTCCCGCCTGAACAGCTGGAACCTTTTATTCACGAACTCAAGCTCTGGGTAAAGCGGCATAAGAGCTTTACGCTGGTCAACGCAACGGTTCGCAGTGTCAATGCTGACAAAGACTCTCTGCTTCCCTATGCCCCTGAAGACCGCTTTGCTGTTGTGCTGTTTATCAATCTGGCCGATGAGGAAACCGCGGATAACAAGATGCAGCAGGCTACCCGCGAGCTGATTGATACCGTCCTGAACATGAACGGACGCTACTACCTGCCTTATGCGCTGTACGCTACCAAGGTGCAGCTCCACAAAGCTTATCCTGAAATTTCGGCCTTGATTGCCGCGAAACAGAAATGGGATAGAGCCGGCCTGCTAAACAGCCAGCTCTATCAAAAGTATTTCTGATTCACTTAGTAGTTCGAGCTTTGGATTTTCTATCCATCTTACGGGTTGGTTGCTTTCTATCCTTTTCGGAACCTTTTTCCTTTTTCTTGCGCTGAGCTTTTGGTTTGGCAGCCGGAGTCAGATCCACAATATCATCATCGGGGATATTAAATGCGCCAACCAGCGTACGCTCTTTACTGTCGGTGATCAGTGTCACGCCCTTGGTAAACAACGGGTTCTCCGAACGCTGGAACTCCTCAAGAGTCATTATCAATGGGCCACTGGATGAGTCGGAATAAAACAGGGCATGCCCTTCAAAGTAACCTTCGATATTCGGTGCATACTTCTGCACATCCCCCACCATGACCACCACATCACCGGGCTCAATGCTTGATTTCACCTCTTCGGCAAAGCTCGTTACCTTGGAACGTCTGACGGAATCTTTCCCCTGCACCGGACTTTTTTCAACGAAGACAAGTCGGCCGTTACTCATTTCCTTAGTGACTGCAACGCCCTGACTAACGCCAAGAAGCGTGTTATCTGCAATCCATAGGAAACTGTATGTCCCATTGATTGGGGCAGGTAGCTGGTCGGTATTCAACGTGGCAGAGAATGCACCGCTGGCATCGGCAATCAGCTTAAAGGCAACAGCCTGATCAAGGTTCGCCCGGATATCAGCCCCGGGAACCACCTGCAGATAAACCTGATCAGCCTTAGTGGGAATTTTCGCTGGCGAAAGTGTGATGGTGTGAGCGGATGGATCAAACAGAAAGCTATCTGCCAGAACGGGAGGTAATTTTGCGGTGACCTTATGCTCATAGGTATTCATCTTATCCTTGAGCAGTGCGACGTGACCGTCGCCATCATTGCTGTCTGGCTCATCGGAGACGAGTGTACTGAGAGCAGCGGTCAGTTTGACGATAAAACCATCAATGTTTGCAGTCTCTGTCTCTTCTGCGGGTGGCGTGTCTTGAGGCGACACATTCTCGCCTTTTTCAGTCTGAGGCAGCAATTTTGGCAAACTGTCCAAATAAACACCTCTGCGCGCTTCCAGAGACTGTTTGCGGATCTGCAGAACACCTTGAGGGAGAAGAGCGTTCATAAATGGTTTGTTAGTATCCGCAACAGCTATAACAAGAACGCTTGCTGTATCTTCGGGAGTACTTCCAATGATAACGGTGTCATCTTCAAGTACCGGTGCAGTCTTTTGATTGACTCCCTGAACATCTACGCCATCACTCTTGGGTACTGCATAGAACACGGTGTTAAAAATTTTACGATCAATCCCTTCGTCCGAAAGATCGTATTCGCTATAGACAGGCTCCTGTATATCTTTGGTTGATCGCTTTGCCTGACGAGCCTCTTCAACTTTTTGTTCGTACTCTTTCCACTCTTTCCGAACCTGCTGCTGATCCAGGCGGTGTGGATCATGGTTCAGATCTATTAACTCGATATCCAGTAATTTATGAGGGTCAGGCACAGCCAGCCGGAATGTTCTACGGTGGACGGTTTCTCCGGGGGCAAGATCAAACAGCTCAACCATAAAAACCATCACTCCGGGCTGCCCCTTCTGGAGTGGAGCAAGACTGAAGCTCACATCGGCATAACCATCTTCTACCGGAAAGCTTAACACCTCATAACCCGGTACCGACTCATGGGAAAACTCAGTATGACCAGGCTGCAGAGGATACACCCGTACCCCAACCGACTCACTGGTACTCCATGGGACGGAGGACTCAAATTGTGTTTCTTCCGGAAGAAAGACCCAGTCGTCCATTTGCTCAGAAAAGCCATGAACAAAAGATAATGTAGGCTTGTCTGGATCATAAGTGAGTGCAGGTTCGCTGCTGGTATTCTTCGGTTCTATTGAGGCTGCACGCCCTGTGCCGGCATCTTCTGCAACAGAGAGCTGTGAGCGCAGGGCTGGCTGAGAGGGACTGCCATTATTCCCAGGATGAGCCATATCCTGAATGGAGGCTCCATGAACAGAAGCGGGCGTTTTCTGAGATGATGCAAGTGTGCCATCACTGTTAGGCGGTGGCATTTGTGCTGGCGGTGGAGTATCACCTCCGGCAAATGCGTTACCGGCGGCAACAAGTGATAGTCCTGCTAATACCTTAACCAAAAGCCGCTGCTGCGTGGCCATTGCACCTCTCCTGATATCTTTGCAGGGAGATTAGTCGATTATCAGGACTTTAGAGGGTTGGGCACTTATGAATTATGGATTCAAAAGGTCAGTGCAATATTCTAATAGGCGACACATCGTCGTCTAAGGCTTTTGTTTCCGGAGCCTCAGTCTGATTGACCCGAGTTTCCAACTCCTTGGGCTCTTCCAGATTTTTTTGGTTATCGGTAAAGCCACAGTTCACACACTCACGAATCGTGACGCCCTGATCTTCATAAACAACCAGACGATCCATTTCTGCACAAGAGGGGCACACAGCCCCGGCAATAAAACGCTTTTTCATACAGCCTCAACGTTTCTGGGTCGGGAGTCAGACCACTGTCCGACTCCCGACACGCTTCTTATCAGCCACTGATGCCTTTATGGCGCAGCAGAGCATCAATCTCCGGCTTACGACCACGGAAGGCAGCAAACATATCAGCAGGCTCGCGGGAGCCACCTTTTTCCAGAACCTCGTGCAGGAACCGCAAACCGGTTTCCCGGTTAAAGATGCCGTCTTCCTCGAACTTGGAGAACGCATCCGCAGAAAGCACCTCTGCCCACAGGTAGCTGTAGTAACCCGCCGCATAACCGCCAGCAAAGATATGGGAGAAGCTGTTCTGGAAGCGGTTGAAGGTTGGAGGAACAATGACCGCCACTTCCTTACGTACGTTATCCAGAACGCTCTGGATATCAGTGCCTGGCTTCCAGCCTACGTGCAGACGGAAATCAAACAGCGCAAACTCCAGCTGACGCACCAACATCATCGCAGACTGGAAGTTCTTGGCCGCCAGCATCTTCTCCAGCATTTCGTCTGGCAGAGGCTCGCCGGTTTCGTGATGACCGGAGATGATGGCCAGCGCTTCCTTCTCCCAGCACCAGTTTTCCATAAACTGGCTTGGCAGCTCGACTGCATCCCATGGCACACCGCTGATACCGGACACACCAGAGTAATCCACCTGAGTCAGCATATGATGCAGACCATGGCCAAACTCGTGGAACAGAGTCACGACTTCATCGTGGGTCAGCAGGGCAGGATTATCGCCAACCGGCGGAGTGAAGTTACAGGTCAGGAAGGCAACCGGAATTACGGTTTCACCTTCAACCTTGCGACGGTTGTGGCAATCCGCCATCCAGGCACCGCCACGCTTGTTGGCACGAGCATACAGATCCAGATAGAAACGACCAATCACTGTGCCATCACGCTCAATATCGAAGAACTGAACGTCTTTGTGCCAGGTATCCACATCTTCAACAGGCTTGAAGGTCACACCGTACAGACGGCTGACCACTTCAAACATACCGTTGATAGCCTTGTTGGACGGGAACCACGGGCGCAGCTCTTCCTGGCTGATGGCATAGCGTTGCTGACGCAGCTTCTCACCATAGAAACCGGCATCCCAGGCCTGGAAGTCTTCAGCACCAAACTCGTCTTTGGCGAAGGCTTTCAGCTCTGCCAGTTCCTTTTCTGCCTGTGGCTTGCTGCGGGCTGCCAGATCTTCCAGAAAGCCCAGCACCTCATCAGTGGTGGAAGCCATCTTGGTAGCGATGGAGTATTCCGCGTAATTCTTGAAGCCCAGCAGGCCGGCCAGTTCTTCGCGGGACGCCATGATTTCATTCATGGTTTCGCTGTTATCAAACTCGCTGGCGTTAGGGCCCTGCTCGGAAGCACGAGTTACGAAAGCAGTGTACAGCTCTTCACGCAGCTCGCGGTTTTCACAGTAGGTAAGAACCGGGATGTAACTTGGCATATCGAGACTGAGCATCCAGCCTTCATCATGGCCTTTGCTCTGTGCCAGCTGACGGGCACCGGCCAGTGCGCTTTCCGGCAGGCCTTTCAGTTCGGACTCATCGGTAATCAGCTTGCTCCAGGCCATGGTGGCATCGAGTACGCGGTCAGAGAAGCTGCTGGTCAGTTCGGAGAGCTTCATGCTCAGTTCAACGAAGCGTTTTTTCTTTTCGTCTGGCAGATCAACACCCGCCAGATGGAAATCACGCAGGGCGTTATCGATCACCTTGCGCTGGGCTTCATCCAGCTGCGCGTATTCAGCGCCATCGGCAATCTGCTTATAGGCATCAAACAGGGCTTTGTTCTGGCCAACCCAGGTGCTGAACTCGGAAAGCTTTGGCAGACAGCTGTTGTAAGCATCACGCAGCTCGTCGCTGTTCACTACGGCATTCATATGGGAAACAGGAGAGAAAGCGTGATCCAGTTTCTCGCCAAGAGTATCCATAGGTTCCTGAAGGTTGGCCCAGGTATAGGCCTTGCCATCCTCCAATAAAGCTTCGATGCCTTCCCGGGACTGCTTCAACAGCTCATCGATGGCCGGGACAACGTGATCGGCCTTAATATCAGAAAAACGGGGCAGGGCGTCCTGCTTTATCAGTGGGTTGGTCATAGGTTCCATACCTCTTGTTAGAGTATTCATTCCCACCAGAGATGGTGTCTCGGGCAGTGTTTTTCAAGGTTTCGAGCTTATTAGTTCAAGTGCTGTGTTACTCTTCGTGGGAGTCAACAAACCAAGAAAAATCAGATTATGGCTGTTCGTACGTATCAGGGTAAGACCCCAGTTGTCGGTGACAAGGTTTTTATTGATGAGGCCGCAGTTGTTCTGGGCGATGTCGAGATCGGATCAGACAGCTCCATCTGGCCCTGTGCCGTTATTCGTGGCGATATGCACGAGATCAGTATTGGTGAACGTACCAGTGTGCAGGATGGCAGCGTGCTGCACATTACTCACGCCGGGCCATTTAATACCGATGGCTGGCCTTTGCATATTGGCAGCGATGTAACCATCGGCCATAACGCCACACTGCATGGCTGCACTATCCACGACCGGGTTTTGATTGGGATTGGCGCGATTGTTATGGACGGTGCGGTTGTGGAATCCGAAGTGCTTGTTGCTGCCGGGGCAATGGTGCCACCGCGGGCCCGTCTGGAAAGCGGTTATGTCTACAAAGGCAATCCGGCCAAGAAGGCGCGTCCACTGACAGACAAGGAAAGAGAGTTCTTTCTCTACTCATCAAAAAATTATGTAAATCTGAAGAATACCTTCCTCGCCGAAAGCACTTCAGAGTAATCGATTCGCTCAGCAAGAAGTCTCCATGAGCTACATCATCAACCAGGTTGATATGCCCCCCGGGCAGCCTTTTGCTATCAACACGCCGCCCAGCACTGAAGAAGAAGGCAGCCCTTTTCTTCTGCCACACCGGCATGACTATTTTGAAATCCTGTGGGCGAACGGTGATGACGCGGGCACGCATACCATTGATCTGGTTGATTACACATTGCGTCCCAACCGTTTGTTTGTGATTTCTCCAGGACAGATTCATGAGTCCACACGGCTTGGAGATGTCCATATTATGTCGTTTGTCCCTTCCTATATGCCTGATGACTATCAGCACGGTTCACTGATGGATACGATTTTTGGGGATATTGGTGGCGACAAACCCTTTATCGATATTGATAACAAGGGAATGGCTGAACTTGAGGTCATCTATGGGCTAATGGGAAGGGAAGTGACCACCAAACACCCTGACTGGGATTTTATAGAGCACCTTCTCAGTGCCTTTCTGCATTACCTGGCTCGCTACACAGAAGTCAGTCAGGGTAAAAAAAGTCTGAACAGTGAGCGGCTGCTGCACTTGCGCAAGCTGATCAATCATAACTTTCGCAATCATCATCAAACCGAGTTTTATGCTGAGGCCTTGTCTGTCACCAGCAACCGCCTGAACGTTTTAACCCGGGAGAGCACAGGCAAAACCGTAACCCGGCTTATACACGACAGAATCATCACAGAAGCCTACCGGGAACTGATCTTTACCACGAAAACGGTCAAGACCATCGGAATGGAGCTGGGGTTTGAAGACCCGGCCTATTTCAGCCGCTTCTTTCGCAGGACAGCCGGAGAATCACCGATGGACTTTCGGGAAAGAACAACCAAAAAGTACCACAGAATCCCCTAATCCTCCCTTTTAAGCACCCTACAACAACCCGAAAATACCCGGCTTTTAAATTTATCTCCTTCGTTCGAGGGATAGGGTATACATGTCCAAAGCGGCACCTTCCGGGAAGGCAATTGACCTCCACAACGATCCTGTTCGATCGTCCTTTTTTAAATATCTGCTGCCAGCACTGTCCGGCATGTTGATTAAGTCTGTCTTCATCATGGGGGATGCCTGGTTTATTGGCCGAGGTGTGGGTGCTGAAGGTTTGGGAGCGGTGTCTCTGACTATTCCGTTCTTCTCCTTCTTTACCGCTATTGCCATGATGATCGGTATTGGTGGCGCGGCTCTTATGTCCATCGCCTTTGGTAAGGGTGAGATCAGAAAGGGGCAAGAGCTGTTTGTTCAGTCCATGACGTTTACCGCCATTCTGGCCACCATTCTGGTCACCACCAGCCTGTTCTTCCTGGAAGAGATTATCTCTTTGATGGGCGCGCAGGGTCATATGGCAGACCTTGCCTATGACTACTTGAGCGTGATGCTGAAGTTCTTTGTGATCTACGCACTGGCCTGGATTTTGTCCTGCTTTGTCCGCAACGATACCAACCCGAAGCTGGCCATGTATGCGATGTCGGCAGGGGCTATCTGTAATCTGGTTCTGGACTATCTGTTTATCATGCAGTTCGGCTGGGGTATGACCGGTGCTGCGGTTGCGACCGGTATCTCCCAGGTGCTGATCGGTCTGGTGCTGCTAAGCCACTTCCTGACCAATCGCGGCCAACTGAAGCTGAACCTTGAAGGCTTTGGTTTTACCCGGGTGGGTGAGATTCTGAAGATTGGTACCCCGATCTTCTTTATCGAAGTTTCCACTGCCGTCACCATCATGCTGTTCAATTTCATGCTGCTGACCCGCTTTGGTGAAGGCCATGTGATTGCCTATGGCGTAACTGCGAACGTGGGAGTGTTTGCTCTGTTTACCATGGTCGGCATTGGTCAGGCCTGTCAGCCAATCATCAGCTTTAACTATGGTGCGGGTAACCTTGAGCGTGTACGTGAAGTGCTGATGCTGGGTCTGCGTTATGCATTGGGCAGTGGTGTTGTTTATATCGCTCTGATTCTGGCCACGGCCAATATGATTTCAGAGTCGTTTATTGCCGATAATGCCGAGGTTGTAAAGCTGGCAGCTATCTCACTCAGCCTGTACTTTATGGCTGCCCCGCTGATGGGTTTGAACATGATTATTGCCAACCTGTTCCAGGCTACAGCTCAGCCGGGTAAGGCAACCATCATTTCTCTGGGACGAGGTTTTGTACTGGTCGTAGCCGGTATGCTGGTATTGCCAATGGCGTTCCCTGAGAACGGTATCTGGGGCAGTATCCTGTTTGCAGAGGGTATTACTGCAGTTCTGAGTCTGATTTTCCTGCAGCGTTTCCTGAGATCTCAGGGTTCCAACGATCAGCCTTCAATTCCCCCTATGGCAGCTGCCGCTTAACCGGCAGTTTCCTGGTTCTCCGGCATGGCCCTGACAAATGCGTCCAGGGTCATGCAATGTTCCCAGATACTGCGCAGCTTCGGATAGGGACTAAGGTCCATCTCAAAACGCATGGCGTTCTTTATCTGGGGAATCAGGCACACATCAGCCAGCGTTGGCTTATCCCCAAAACAAAAAGGCGCAGCCTCGACCTGTTGCTCAAGCGCATCAAAACCCTTTCCAATCCAGTGGTGATACCACTCGGTTTTCTGCTGTTCCGTGACTTCTAAATCATCCTTGAGATAGTTCAGCACCCGCAGGTTGTTTAACGGATGAATATCACAGGCAATGGTATAAGCCATCGCCCGAACCCTGGCTTTATCCCAGGGAGCTTTTGGCAGCAGAGGGATTTCAGGGTAGGTTTCTTCCAGCCATTCGATAATCGCCAGAGATTGCCCCAGAGTTCCTTCCGCAACCGATAACGCAGGCACCAAACCCTGAGGGTTTTGTGCCTTGTAGTCACTCTGGCTTTGCTGACCGGTTCGGAGATTGACAGGAATCTGCTCGTATTCCAGACCTTTCAGATTAAGGGCAATGCGGGTACGAAACGCAGCGGAAGAGTAAAAGTAATCGTAGAGTTTCATGGCAACATCCCTGTCTGCGGTAAAGATTCTCTATTATTCATGGCTGGCCAAAAATCTGTCCAGTGCGTTGGCAAAGTCCATCTTTTCACGATTACCCAATGGCGGAGGCCCGCCACTCACCTGACCGGTGCTGCGCATCTCTTCCATAAAGTTACGCATAGCCAGCCGGTGACGGATATTTTCCTGATCGTAGAACTCGCCGCGAGGGTTCAAGGCATGGGCCTTTTTCTGGAGGACTTCTGCAGCCAGAGGAATATCTGCGGTAATCACCAGATCACCAGCCTCACACTCCTGCACAATATGATTGTCAGCAACATCAAAGCCGGAAGGAACCTGCACAGCTTTAATCAACGGACTTGGCGGTGTGCGCAGGTATTGGTTGGCAACCAGAGTCAGCTCAGTGCTGGTACGCTGAGCCGCTTTGAAAAGAATATCTTTAATCACATTGGGGCAGGCGTCTGCATCAACCCAAATTTTCATCAGCACCTGCCTTACAGGATCAGTATCTGGAACGAATCATTTCAATGCCCGGCAGCATAACACTTCGCCATTGCCCTGCCAGCGCTGACGTGTACTCCTCATCATGCGCCGCAACGGTTTTCAGCAAAGCTTCCAGCCACAAGTCATACCACTGGGGAGGGATATTGTAACCATTGCGGTTATGGGACTCACCCAGATCTTTCAGCTTGGTATCAGACATGCCGCGCGCCCGAAGAATCATCCACAGCAGTCCGGAGCGGAGCAGGTGATACTGGGAGCTCATATCGGTATCTTTGAAGCGTTCTTTTATCGCATCTGATGAAGCCATAAAGTTTTCGTAAAAATCCTCCAGAAAGCGCGGGGATTTACAGCAACGTCCATAACTCTGGAAAACAGCATCAGCTTCAGTCATTTATTTATACTACTTAGACTTAATTATTATCATTCTTGATAATAACACGACTTTGCTTCTTATTTTTAGTGTGTCGTTTATAGATCTATATTTTCAGATGCATTTCACAGCTTTTCGCTACAAAATCCCGTTAATTTATGAGAAGTTGTCGCCACTCTATTTCCGTGTGACACATTGATCTATTGCTCCGAAGATCGTGTCTCCCTGCTTATCCAGCATCTCAATACGAACTCGCTCCCCGAAACTTAAAAACGGTGTTTGAGCTTTACCATCTGCCAGCGTTTCCAGCATCCGCTGCTCTGCAATACAACAGGAACCCACACTCCGATCACGATTGGATATAGTTCCAGAACCAATAATGCTGCCCGCCCCCAGATCCCGCGTTTTGGTTGCATGGGCCAGCAACTGATGAAAATTAAAGGTCATATCCGTTGCACAGTCCGGTGCCCCAAACTTCTCATCATTCCGATGGACTGTGAGAGGGCGGTGGACAACACCGTCAGCCCAGTCGGCTCCCAATTCATCCGGTGTAATAAACACAGGTGCAAAACTGGAGGCGGGTTTGCTTTGCATAAAACCAAAGCCTTTGGCGAGTTCACCAGGAATCAGGTTACGAAGGGAGATATCGTTCACCAGTCCTATCAGTGCGATATGGGATGCAGCCTGCTCGACGCTGCATCCCATAGGGACATCATCAGTGACCACAACGACCTCAGCTTCAAAGTCGATTCCCCACTCTTCACTGCTTAGGGCAACCTCTTCACAAGGCCCCAACATTTGATCAGAGCCACCCTGGTACATAAGAGGATCTGTCCAGAAGGACTCCGGCATCTCTGCGCCTCTTGCCTTACGCACCAGCTCCACATGATTCACATAGGCACTGCCATCAAGCCACTGATAAGCCCGAGGCAAGGGTGCAGCCATCAACTCAGAATCAAAGGGTTGAGCAGCCGGGTAACTCCCGGCATTCAGTTGTTCATAGACCTGCTGCAGAGCAGGAGCGGTAATCTCCCAGTTATCCAGTGCCTGTTGAAGTGTTGTCGCGATATCTGATGCCGCCACCATTTGAGTCATATCCCGGGAGACAACAACCAGTTTTCCGTCTCGACCGGCTTTAAGAGAGCCCAGTTTCATTGGCCACCTCCTGTCACTGGAGCCGCTTTCCACGAGTTCACATAAGCTTTGTCTTCTACGGCCCAAAGGCTGTCGACCATTTTTAATGGACGACGAGAGTCAATCATTACCGCAACTTCATCTGTTTCAGTGGCAGGATTGTTTTGGCTGTTTTCATAAGCCTTTGGATGTGGACCGTGAGGGAATCCGCACGGGTGGAAGGTCATCATTCCCGGGTTGATATTATCCCGGCTGAAGAAACTTCCCTGGTGATAGAAGATCACCTCATCAAAGTCATCATTGTTGTGATAGAACGGAACCTTGAGCGCATCAGGATCTGATTCCACAGGTCTGGGCACAAAGGTGCACACCACCAGCCCGGAACCAACAAACGTGGAGTGCACGGAAGGGGGAAGGTGATAGCGATGGCTCATCATTGGCCGAATATCCCGCCAGTTCATGCGCAGCACCATATTGGTTCCGTGCCAGCCAATAGCATCCAGAGGATTAAAGGGATAAGTGACTTTGGAGATATGCCCTTCACGCTTGACGTAAATCTTCCAGGATTCTTCATCCTGCTGTGCAAGGAACTTGTCGTTTATTTCAGGATGATCAAGACAGGCAGGGTCAAAGATAGCGTTGTAACCAGCAAGGCCTTTGTCCGGCAGAGAAAAAATACCATCCGTGTTTTCTATCATCAGAAAACAACAAGGCTCGTTTATCTCCATCCGCCAGGCAGTGCCACGTGGAACACATAAATAGTCGCCTTCAGTGAACGACAAGTGACCATAGTCACAATAGAAGTCACCGGCCCCTTTGTGAACAAAGATCAGCTCGTCACCATCACTATTACGAACCAGATACTCCATATTCCGATTCAGACTCCAAAACCTCAGTCGTACATCACGGTTATAGAGCAGGGGCGAAGACAACCACGGGCTGATCGCCTCCGAGTGCAGCTTGCTGAGATCAAAAGCATGGGGACGAAGCGGACCTTCCCACTTCTCCCACGCTGTTGGAGGATGTCGGTGATGCATATGAGTCACCGGACCGAAAAAGCCTTCTCGACCTAACTCACGCTCATAGGTTCCGGCAGGAAGATCACAGTGCGCCTGTCGGGATGTCTTTCCTTCCCGCACCGGCAGCCCGTTCATAGTTTTATTTTTCATAATCAGACGTCCACTGTCTTGATTTGTAGAGCAGGGTGGATAGGTTAGACGCTCAACACCTCATCCGTGCGGGCAGCCATAATAAAATCATTGCGGTGCAGCCCCTTTAACTTATGACTCCACCAGGTCACTGTGACCTTTCCCCATTCCGTTAACAATGCAGGATGATGACCTTCCGCTTCAGCAACCTCTCCCACGCGGTTGGTAAACGCCAAGGCATTCCGGTAGTTTTTAAAGGTATACACCTTTTCCAGCTGCAAAATCCCATCGCGGGTTTCGATGTTCCAGTCACTGATCATATTCATCAGTTCGGCCATCTCGGCTTCAGTGACTTTGGGAGCATCCGCTCTGCAGGCTTCACAATGCACTTGTGCCAGTTCGCTCATGGTTATCCCCTCATACATCAATCGCTAATCGCTTGTGAATAAAGGTGGCAGCAGACCTGTTTGCCTAGCCTCTGCAATCATCAACATAATATCCTGCTGTGCCAGATGGTTCAGATCACCAACCCGATCAATCACGTAGTACAACGGCTGGAGAATATCGATACGGTAAGGCGTTCGCAGCGCCAGCACCGGATCAAACGCCTCCCGCTTCGGAGCAATGCTCTCAATGCTCCACTTGGTTTCCTTTGGGCTGGAAAGAATACCGCCACCATAAATACGCAAGCCCTGTGGCGTATTGATCAAGCCAAACTCCACCGTAAACCAGTAAAGCCGGGCAAGGAAGACCCGCTGCTGATGGTCAGCCTTCTTGCCCAGCTTTCCATAGGTGTGGGTAAACTCAGCAAAGTCAGGATTGGTCAGGAGAGGACAGTGCCCAAACACTTCATGAAAAAGATCCGGCTCCTTTAGATAATCCATATCCTCAGGCCGACGGATAAAAGTAGCGACCGGAAATTTTTTCTCCGAGAGCAAAGTAAAGAACCGGTCGAAGTCGATCAAAGCCGGAACCCGTTCAACCTGCCAGCCCGTTGCTTTATCAAGCTTGCTGTTCAGCTCTGCAAGCTGGGGAATACGATCATGGGGAAGATTCAACTGCTCCACACCATCCAGAAACTCCTGACAGGCATGCTCCGGCATAAGATCCAGCTGCCGGTGAATAAGCTTTGACCACATCTCATGCTCAGCTTCGGGATAATCAATTACCCCGTTTTCATCCGGCTCCCGGGCTTTGTAGGTGGACTCCTTCATGGCTTCTGGCCTGCGTTACCTCCGGACAGAAGGTCACCCTGACCACCTTCGCTCAAAACACCCCGTTCAATCTGGTCCTTCTCAATACTTTCAAACAAGGCTTTGAAGTTACCCTCACCAAAACCTTCATCCCCTTTGCGCTGAATAATCTCAAAGAAGATGGGACCGATAACTGTGTCGGTAAAGATCTGCAGCAACAACCCGCCCTGACCATCGCCATCTATCAGTACGCCATGCTCCTTCAGAGCTTCAACATCTTCGCCATGGTCAGGCAGACGCTTATCCAGGTTCTGGTAATAGGCATCCGGAGGCGGAGGCATAAACTTCATCCCGGCACTTTTCAGGGAACGCACAGTGCGAAAAATATCGTCCGTACTCATGGCGATATGTTGGATGCCTTCGCCTTTGTAGAGATGAAGAAACTCCTCAATCTGACTTTTATCATCAGCCGACTCGTTAATCGGGATGCGGATTTTTCCACAAGGGCTGGTCATCGCCCGGGACTTCAAGCCAGTCAGCTTGCCTTCAATATCGAAGTAACGAATCTGTTTGAAGTTGAAGTAGTGTTCATAAAACGCCGCCCAGCGATTCATATTGCCGCGGTAAACGTTATGGGTGAGATGGTCGATTTCATACAAACCAAAGCCATCATGGGTCTGGCTCACACCTTTGATTGGTGAGAAGTCCACATCATAAATCGAACCCCACTCACTATAACGATCGATAAAATAGATATGCGCTCCACCAATTCCTTCTATGCCGGGAATATTTAACTCCATCGGTCCCGCCTGAGAGCGCAGCGGACTGGCACCGAGCTGTAATGCCCGTTCCATGGCATGACGGGCATCAGCAACCCGCAGAGCCATGCCGCAGGCACAAGAGCCATGTCGTTCCATAAACTCATGGCTGAAGCCTTTACGCTCGGCATTCACGATAAAGTTGATATCCCCCTGACGCCAAAGCGTGGCATGGCGGGAACGGTGACGGGCTACGGCTTTGAAACCCAGCGAGGAGAACAGCATTTCCAATTCATGGGGATCAGCTGCGGCAAACTCTACAAACTCAAAACCATCGGTTCCCATCGGGTTCTGCTCGGTGATGAGGTCAGAACGCCGGAATGGAATCTGCGCTTTGATAAATGCATCCATAGGAGCCTCCATGCTCTTCAGGTACATCTGATCGAAATAAAAATTATTGTTTAAATATAGATTGGCTATTTAAGACCTGTTGATGTTTTTAGGCGGTAAACAGCAACAGGTCTTTAAGAAGGGGAGTGTGAGAGGCGTTAGTCGTTGGAGAAGCTGACCATAGGCTCAGCATAACCAAGCTCTAGATCCCATGGGAATCGTACCCAGGTTTCCTGACTGTATTCATACACGCAGGAATCAACCAGATGCTTGCCAGCTGGTTTTACATACAGGGTGCAGATTTGCGCTTTAGGCAGGCGCTCACGCACAGTCGCCAGTGTGGTGCCGGTATCAACCAGATCATCAATAACCAGATAGCCTTCTCCATCGGTATCCAGCATTACGTCTTTGAGGACTTTGAGCGTGTTGATGTCCTGCCCCTCGTAAGTCGAGATGCAGAAGGTATCAACCAGACGGATATTGAGTTCACGGGAAACGATAGCGGCCGGAATCATGCCACCACGGGTGATTGCGATAATGCCTTTCCAGGGAGATTTCCTGTCCTTGGCAATGTGCAGAAGTTTCCACGCCAGTTCGCGGCTGTCCCGGTGGAGTTCAGACCAGGACTTAATAACATCTTGCTTGTACGGGTTCATGCAGTAGCGATACTTTTTTGTTTAAGCTTTTACTGCCTGCCGATTGTATGCGGGATTTGTAATCGAAAGAAGAAAAAAGGCGGAAAGTCGTATGATTTCCGCCTGCGTATTTCCGAAATGCTATCGGCTGTAGATGCCCTGATAGCCCCAGCCGGTGAAAGGAACCCAGACCGGAAGGGCAGGGAGCCCATCGTTTTCCCGATATTCACGCACACCGTTTTGGGTTTGATAGCTATCAACGCGCAAAGTCTTTTTCAGTAGCCATTGCTGTTCTGATGCGTGGGCAATGTGGAAACGACGGACATAATCCTCGGTTTCCAATCCCACCAGCAACCGGTCACCTGCAGCAGCCAGATACTCCTGATTCTTTTGATCGGCATTACTGGTTATCCGCGATTCAGCAACAGTCAGCACGCCATTATCAATATGCATTTCCGCCTGAAGCAGGTCGATACCGTTGCCGTGGCGATCATTGCCAGAGTGCTTGGTGCGGATATAAAGCGTGGCGCAGATACCCACTCCGGCCTTCTGACACTCTCTGCTCGCAATCAGTGTCTTAACACGCGGAGTGGTTTGCGCACCTTCTTCCATCTGCCAGTCTTTGGAGAGCTCCGCTAATAGAGCGTCCGTGTAGGCCTGATGGTTTTCCAAAGTGCCGCTGTCTTTATTAACGGAAACAACCCGCAGGGTTTTCGGACCCTGGAACGCTTCATCTTCACCCATATCACCAATCAGGAAAGTATCCTGATCCAGTGCGATCAGACCGCGAATATCAACCCGGCGCTCACCTTCCATAGCAATCGCGCCAAGGGCTGAGAGAAACTGGCCGGCATGATCCATTCGGAAGACATGTCCCATCACAGAGACAATCAGTTGGCTCGGATCGTCAGAAATTTCAGAGACATTCACCCGATAAACAGGCAGGCGCTCATCATAAATCTTCCACTTGGCCTTGGGCTTTTTCTCGGTAGGCTTGGTGTACAGGTTGTCCTTCCACTCCTCGGAAAGACCCACCATCAGCTTTTCTGCTGCGGCAAGAACACCCTCAACATTATCGGCACCGAAGAACTCGTTGTTCCGCTCCCAGATTTTCTTGGCCTCTTCCTTGGTCGGGCCATCCTTGCGAATAATCTCCTGGAACAGCGCACTTAACTGCTGCTCGGCATCAGCAGCACCTGCAAGCTCCTGAGCCTTCGTCTGCAACAGTGCTGCCGCTTCATTCAGTGATGCTTTTTCATCCAGAACTGTTCTCTTCTGCTTATTCCACAGCTTGCTGCGATCCCCTTCCGACAACAGACCCTGCTCAACAAACATATGAAAATCCGGGGAAGCTTCACGGTATGACTCAAACAGAGAACGCTCCGTGCTTTCGCCGCTATTTTCACCATCAGCTTCACCACCAGCCTCACGGGCAACCAGTACGTCTTTGACCAGCTCATCCTGTACAGCGATCAAATCGGCCGTCTGATTATTGGCAGTAAAATTTAATGCCTGACTGCCAATCGTATTCCGATCAATCACCACGTAGCTGTGGGTGTAGGAGACAATACGTCCGCCGTCTTCGTTGGGTGATAAACGGTTAAGAACACCACCAGCACCGCCAATATAAATCGTGCCGTCATCATGAAGATAAGGGTTACAGGTTATAGGGCAGCTATCCCGACCATCAGCCAGACGGGGCAGGTGATAACTCAGCCACTTGTTTTCTTTGGGAAAATACACAGAGAAGAAGTTTGCCTGACGGCGCGTGCCAAGGTTATAGAGCTCAACACCATCGCTGGCGAGCACAACAGTGGCTTTCGGCAAGACTTTAGGTTCTTCCTTCCTGGGAGGATCGACGGGCTTAGTCTTCGTTGGAACAGACTTGGATTCGACGGGTACTTTGCGAGGCTCTGCTTTATTAAGCACCTTCTTGGTCTTCGAGACCAAAGGCTTGGACTCTTCTGTGGCAACAGGCTTTGGCTGCTCTTTTTTTACCGGAGCAGCATGGGTCGTTTCTTTACGACCAAAGTCTTTATGGACAGTAGGTTGCTTTGCAACTGTGGCAACCTTGGGCTGGGAAGATTGAGCCCTGCCCGGATTGCTGTAACGCGCTTTGCGCTCCTCACTGCTAATCCGTTTGAAAGCCTTATCGCTCACATACGAGTACTCAGCACCGAACGATGCTGCCTGAGCAGTGAAAGTAGATATTGATGAGAAAACCAGAACAATAGCGACAATAAACGCCGAACCAGACGACATCCTTTTCATTCCCAAACCTCCCGTTACTCCTTGGGATAACACGTGTGGGGTCCAGCCGAGATTCTCTGAGAGGGTTCGCAGCCTTGCTCCCTTATCGCATGTTTGACCCGCCTCACTTACAGAAAGTTCCAACGGGATTCTGACGTTAGCCTATCAAGGCGCTGGCTGTTTTTTGTACTATGCCTTGGTATAACTTGAGGCCATGAAAATTTCAGGCACAATGCGCGTCTTTTGGTCACAGACCAACTTAAGTCGTAAGATCCAAACACCCGATCACCTGTAAGCAAGCGGAATAAGCTGGTATGGAAATCTGGAGCGCAGCTATCACGCTGTTTCTCATCATGGACCCTCTCGGCAACCTGCCGGTATTTATGTCCATTCTTAAAAATGTTCCTGAAGAGCGTCAGAAGGCTGTTCTGATTCGGGAACTGCTGATCGCACTGTTCGTGATGATTGTGTTTCTGTTTGCCGGTCAGACGATCCTCAACTTTATGAATCTGCGTACAGAGGCCGTCAGCATCTCTGGCGGTATTATCCTGTTCATCATCGCGATCCGAATGATCTTCCCGGTACCGATGAAGCCGGGCGAAGATGCTCCATCCGAAGAACCGTTTATCGTGCCACTGGCCATCCCGCTGATTGCCGGCCCATCCCTGCTGGCTTCCCTGATGCTGCTGTCCAATCGCCAGCCGGATATGACCCTGCAATGGACTGGCGCAGCCATTGGCGCATGGGCGGTGTCGTCCCTGATCCTGCTGAGTGGTCCACGTATCTTCAAGCTGCTGGGCAAACGCGGCCTGATGGCCTGTGAGCGCCTGATGGGTATGATTCTGGTAATGCTGTCGGTGCAGATGTTGCTGGATGGTTTTGCCAACTATTTTAAATAATCAGTTAGCCCTGCCCCTTAACAAGAGAGCCCGCCAGAGATTATCTGCGCGGGCTTTTTTCTGAGGTGTATTAGCTAGCGAACAGAAATTCCATCAAAGCCATAACCGGTGTAGAACACCCACTTAGGCAACTCTGGCAGCATATCTCGCGGTGGCTGAACTTCGTCTGTAGCCATATCAGAGAAAGCACTGACATGATGCCTGACCGATGGCAGATAGCCAGTGCGAACATAATCTTCCGTTTCGCGGCTGGTGATCAGGGTATGACCAACAACGGAGAAGAATTCACCATTCACAGAGTCGGAGAGTTTCAGCTCCTCCACATCACCAACCACCAGGTTTTCACCCTGTAGTTGCACCGGCACTTTCACCATATCCTTGCCGGCATGTTTGGTGCGCAAGTAGAGGCTGACTGGTGCATCAGCAGTCGCAACATAACGTTCCCGCCCTCCAAACATCGCTTTAACCCGAGGGGTGGCATTCTCCTGACCTTTTGTAATCCAGTGCGGCTTCAACTTATCCAGCAATTGAGCTGTCAGCTTCTCATTGGTTGTGACGGTACCATCGCCATTATCAGTGACGACACGCAGGGTACGCGGACCATTAATGGTTTCATCAATGCCCATGTCGGCAACCACAAAGGTTGTACCATTGAGAGCAACCAGACCACGGGTATCAACATCGAGGGAGTATCGATCCTGCGATAATTGGCCATCATTCATCAGCATGGGGACTGACTTATGATCGGAGTAGGCCTTGCCCCGGTAAGTAACAGAACCAGACTGATGGTCGATGTGGTAAAGATGACCAGCAACCGACACAGCTAATGCATCTGCATTTCCAGGCACTTCAGCGATGGCACCGCGGAGAACCGGCAGCCGCTCATCATAAATCTTCCATTTACTTTCGGGGGTATAAAGACGCGTGCTTTTCCTGACCTTTTCAGGATTACTCTTGTCTTCATCCGATAGGGCATTGGCCTGCAGGTCGCACTGTTCAGACAGGCCCAAGCTCAGCTTTTCAAGAGCGTCTGCGACAGGGTAGGCACCTTCGGAAGCCGGAAACTGATCATTGTTCCGCTCCCATATCCTGATGACTTCATCTTTCAGTGGGCCGTCCTTGGAAAGCAGCCCTTCCATATAAACTCTGGCCTCTTCATCAGAAAGCGTTCTGACATTGTCCAACGCTTCCTTGATACTGCAGGGTTTCCCATTAACCTGACGCTTGGCTTTCCCCCAGATGGCATCTCGACGCTCTGCTGTAATCAAGCCCTGCTCGACCAGCATATTGTAATCCTGAGACTGTTCCTGATAGCTCTGGAAAAACGGTCGCGTAACTTCTACATCATCAACCTTTCTTTTTACAACCGGGTCCTGCAAAGGCCTGTCACCAACCGCCAGCTGGGTGACTGCGGGCGCGTTGATCACAAATTCAGGATAATCCCGGCCATCCATGATCGCGTAATCATGCCGGTACGAGCCGTTAACCTGTTTGGTAAATCTATTCAGAACACCACCAGCGGCAGCAATGTAGATGGTTCCATCAACATGAATATGCGGCGTACCCACAACGGCACAACTTTCCAGCTTTCGACCATCCGGCAAAGTGATCACTGGGATTTGATAACTGAGCCATTGCTCGGAGGCTTTGTCGTAAACAGTAAAGAAATTAACCTGACGCTCTTTGCCAAGGTTATAGAATTCGGTTCCATGACCAACTAATACGGCCATATCTGGTTCTTGAAGTGTGGTGGGCTGTTCCTGCTTCTGTGCTCGTTCCTGTGGCTGCTCTGGTAGCTGCTGCATGCGTAAACTCCCTTAACGCTTATACGATCGACATAACTAGAGAGTCAGCAGAACTGTTCAAGTTTCCGGGCAAACAGAAGGTTTTGTTAGTTTGCCTAACCAGGCTGTTAAGCTGTCAGGCGCGGGGTGCGCAGAAATAAACCATTGGTTCCCTTGCACCAAGTTGGTACATTAATAATTACCTGCGCTCTCAATGTGAACACATTGCGATGTGGTTCTGCCAGGTATCGTGCTTTTACCGGTGGAATAAAGGAAACCATGCCCCTGGCATGTGTGGTCTCAACTTTGCTTTATACAAATGGCATTTCCAGAAAATGCGGTATGAGGCAGCAGGCAGACAGCCTGATAAAAACAAAAATTATTACAAAAAGAAAAAGAGACGGATTATGAAAAAGGCACTCAAACTGACAGGCGCAGCACTGGCCCTGACAGCACTTTCCGGTCTTTCCCAGGCCAGCACCCTCGACACTGTTAAAGAACGCGGCTACCTGTCCTGCGGCGTGAGCACCGGTCTGCCCGGCTTCTCCAGCCCAGACGACAAAGGCAACTGGTCTGGCCTTGATGTGGACGTCTGCCGCGCAATGGCCGCAGCCACTCTGGGCGATGCCAGCAAGGTAAAATACACCCCACTGACCGCCAAGGAACGTTTCACCGCTCTGCAGTCCGGTGAAATTGACGTTCTGCCACGTAACACCACCTGGACCCTGACCCGTGATACCTCCCTCGGTATGAATTTCGTAGGTGTGAACTACTACGATGGCCAGGGCTTTATGGTCAGCAAGAAGCTGGGCGTAACCAGCGCCAAAGAGCTGGACGGTGCCACGGTATGTATTCAGGCCGGTACCACCACCGAGCTGAACATGGCGGACTACTTCCGCGAGCACAACATGAAGTACCAGCCAATTGTATTTGATACTTCCGCTCAATCTGTACAGGGCTTTGAGTCCGGCCGCTGCGATATGCTGACGTCTGACCAATCCCAGCTGTACGGCCTGCGCACCAAGCTGGCCAACCCGAACGACGCAATCGTTCTTCCGGAAATCATCTCCAAAGAACCTCTGGGTCCTGTCGTACGTCAGGGTGACGACCAGTGGTTCAACATTGCCAAGTGGTCTCTCTACGCCATGGTTGCCGCTGAAGAGCTGGGTGTATCCTCCGCCAACGTTGATGCCATGATGAAGAGTGAGAATCCTGGTATCTCCCGCCTGCTGGGTAACAGCGGCCCTGGAGGCAAGGCTATGGGGATTTCTGATGACTTCGCTTACCAGATCGTCAAGCAGGTTGGTAACTACAGCGAATCCTTCGAGCGCAATGTCGGTAAAGACTCTCCGCTGCTGATTCAGCGCGGCCTGAACGCGCTCTGGAAAGATGGCGGAATCATGTACGTACCGCCTTTCCGTTAATCCAGTCAAAAAGGCCAGAGTACGCTCTGGCCTTTTTTATTCCTGAGTTACTGAATTAAAGGCTGGTTATCGTGTCTGAAAATATTGCCTCCGCTCCTGCAGCTGGACGTTCTTCCAGCACCCGTTTCCTGTACGACCCGAAAGTGCGCAGCATTGTCTTTCAGCTGTTGTTTATCGGGCTGTTGTTTTTCCTTGTTTCCACCATTGTCACCAACACCACCAATAACCTTGAACAACGCGGGATCACCACCGGTTTTGATTTCCTGAGTCAGGAAGCCGGCTTTGGCATCCTGCAAAGCCTGGTGGAGTACGACGAAACCCATACCTTTGGTAAAACCTTTATCGTTGGTCTGCTCAACACCATTCTGGTGTCGGTACTCGGTATTGTTCTTTCGACCGTTGTCGGCTTTCTGGTTGGTGTAGGGCGACTGTCGCGTAACTGGCTGATCTCCCGCCTGTGTGGCGTTTATATTGAGATATTCCGGAACATCCCTGTTCTTCTGCAGATTCTGTTCTGGTACATCGCAGTTCTCAGGGTTCTGCCTTCGCCAAGGCAAAGCCTGTCTCTGGGTGAAAGTGTCTTCCTGAATCTTCGCGGGCTTTACTTCCCGGCACCGATCTTTGAAGAAGGCTCCGGCGTTATTTTTGCGGCGTTGGGAGTAGCCGTTGCTCTGATCATAGGATTGTCTTATTGGGCGAAAAGACGACAGGTAATGACCGGACAGACCTTCCCGGTCTTCAACGCCAGTCTGGCACTGATCGTCTTGCTTCCGGCTGTAGCCTGGTTTGTTGCCGGCCAGCCCGTCTCTCTGGAGATGCCGGAGCTGAAAGGCTTTAACTTCCGAGGCGGTATTACCGTTATCCCGGAGCTTATCGCGCTGTTGCTGGGTTTGAGTTTCTATACCGCTGCTTATATTGCCGAGAATGTTCGGGCGGGTATTGATGCCATCAACAAAGGTCAGCAGGAAGCTTCTGGCGCACTGGGGCTAAGCGAAAGCAAAACCATGCGTCTGGTGATTATTCCTCAGGCCATGCGTGTAGTTATTCCTCCACTGTCCACTAACTACATGAACCTGATCAAGAACTCCTCTCTGGCAACCGCTATCGGTTACCCGGAGCTGGTGAATGTATTTATGGGCACCACCCTGAACCAGACCGGCCAGGCCATAGAAATTATTGCCATGACCATGGCCGTCTACCTCACCATGAACATTATTGTTTCCCTGTTCATGAACTGGTTTAACAACCGCATGGCTCTGGTTGAGAGATAAGGAAGGGATAACGATGATTGTGAACGACAAAACCATTCCCTCCCGTCCGGCACCGGCTGCAAACCGTGGTGTTATTGGCTGGCTGCGGGAGAATCTGTTCGCCACACCGGGCAACTCTGTTCTTACCTTGATCGGCATCGCATTCTTGCTCTGGGCGATTCCTCCCATTCTGCAATGGGCAGTGCTTGAGGCTGATCTGTTTGGCAGTGATAAAAACGCCTGCACCAGTGAAGGTGCCTGCTGGGTCTTCGTCTCTGCACGCTTCCAGCAGTTTATTTATGGCTTCTATCCGGATGCGGAGCTCTGGCGGGTCAATATCTTCTTTGCCGAGATGACCGCGGTACTGGTCTGGGTACTCTGGGACAAAATGCCCAAGCGTATGTGGGGCGGCATCTGGTTTCTGACCGGCTTCCCGGCCACCAGCTTTATGCTGCTGTATGGCGGCGCCTTCGGCCTTGAAGTTGTCGATACCCATAAATGGGGCGGCCTGATGCTGACGCTGGTGATCTCACTGGTGGGCATGGTGATCGCTCTGCCGGTGGGCATTCTTCTGGCTCTTGGGCGTCGCTCCCAGATGCCGGCGATCAGCTCCTTCTGTACGGTGTTTATCGAGGTATGGCGGGGTCTTCCGCTGATCACCATCCTGTTTATGGCTTCGGTCATGCTGCCGTTGTTTGTACCGGGCGATATCGAACTCGATAAGCTCATCCGGGCGATGATTGGCATCAGTCTGTTTGAAGCCGCTCTGATTGCTGAGGTTATCCGTGGCGGTCTGCAGGCCATGCCGAAAGGGCAGTACGAAGCCGCAGATGCCATGGGCCTGAGCTATTGGAAAGGCATGCGACTGGTGATCATGCCGCAGGTTTTAAAGATATCTATTCCCGGCATAGTAAACACCTTTGTTCAGCTCTTTAAAGACACCAGTCTTGTATTGATTATCGGACTGTTTGATCTGCTGGCCGTGATGCAGGCCGGGATTGCTGATGTGAACTGGCCCAATATTGCCATCGAAGCCTTTGTATTCACCGGCTTTGTCTTCTGGCTGTTCTGCTTTGGCATGTCTCGTTACAGCCTGTCGCTTGAGCGCAAGCTGGACACAGGCCATAAAAACTGAATAAGGTGGCAGGTAAAAGACTTATGCATTCAGAACTCGAACAAGTAGAAATAAAAGAAAATATTATGCAGGCACATGACCACCATCAGGATGACGCAGCCGCCCCTTCACATGTGGCTGCCGAAACCATGATTGAGCTGACCGGCGTGAACAAGTGGTACGGAGACTTTCACGTTCTCAAGGATATCAATCTGACTGTAAGAAAGGGCGAGCGCATTGTTGTCTGCGGACCGTCCGGCTCCGGTAAGTCCACCATGATCCGCTGCATCAACCGTCTGGAAGAACACCAGGAAGGCATTATCAATGTCAATGGTGTGGCACTGACCAACGACCTGAAGAACATTGAGCATATCCGTAAGGATGTGGGCATGGTGTTTCAGCACTTCAACCTGTTCCCCCACCTGACCGTTCTTGAGAACTGCACGCTTGCGCCAATCTGGGTTCGCAAGATGCCCAAGAAGGAAGCGGAAGAGATTGCCATGAAGTATCTCGAGCGGGTTAAGATTCCGGACCAGGCCAACAAGTATCCCGGCCAGCTTTCTGGTGGTCAGCAGCAGCGTGTGGCTATTGCCCGCAGTCTGTGTATGAACCCGCAGGTGATGCTGTTCGACGAACCAACATCTGCCCTTGATCCTGAGATGATCAAGGAGGTGCTGGACGTTATGATCGAGCTGGCTCACGAAGGTATGACCATGATCTGCGTAACCCATGAAATGGGCTTTGCGCGCACCGTGGCAGATCGAGTCATCTTTATGGATGGCGGCCAGATTATTGAAGAGAACGCGCCGGAGCCATTCTTTAATAATCCGCAGTCTGACCGGACCAAACTGTTCCTGAGCCAGATTCTCAGCCACTAAACCGTTGTAATGTCGGGTTAGGTTCAGTTATCTAGCCCGACATAACAACATCTTCACCCAAAGAGGTGAGTTATGGATAGTGAACTGTTAATCAATGTTTTCGGCTTATGTGCGCTGATTAATATCGCACTTATTGCTCTTTGGTTTGCGCTGTTCACTCTCAAACGAGACTTGATCCATAAAGTCCACACGCGATGGTTTCAACTTTCTGAACAACAGTTTGATGCCATTCAATATCAGGCGATCGCCTTTTATAAAATTGTTAACACCTTACTGTTTATTGTGCCCTGGCTGGCTCTTACTGTTCTTAAATAGCTAGAAGACATACCCCCGCGCGCCCTGCAAACCTCCCGTGTGAATAGCCAGAATTCGGCTACCTTCCGGCACGGCTCCGGTATTGACGGCATCAAACAGCCCCAGCATCATTTTGCCTGTATACACAGGATCCAGAGGAATACCGCTCTCCTCTTCAAAGAATCGGATAAAGGAGAGTAAATCCGGCGTGGTTTTGCCATAACCTCCACAGTGATATTCAGTCTCTATCTGCCAGCCAGTGCGACCTTCTGGCAGATGCTGGGCCACATCGCCGGCCATCCAGTCAGCTCCTTTCAACACGGCGACACCGTGAATCTCAACACTCTCAGGAGCCGAGCGAATAACACCTGCAGTTGTTGCACCGGTCCCCGCCGCCAGCCATATCTGCTGATAGTCTGTAGGGTTAATACGACCGGCAGGAAGAA
The DNA here is from genome assembly GCF_900174585.1 of Parendozoicomonas haliclonae. GTDB lineage: Bacteria > Pseudomonadota > Gammaproteobacteria > Pseudomonadales > Endozoicomonadaceae > Sansalvadorimonas > Sansalvadorimonas haliclonae. The sequence goes on from NZ_FWPT01000004.1 coordinate 398,778, forward strand.
TATCTTCGCAGCCTTTCACTCCCAAAGCACCGGAACCACCTTCCGGCACAATCCAGACATCGCTTGCCGATACACCCAGATCAGCCAGCAGCTGATTCTGAAACTCTTCCGTATGCTTTTCCCGGTAGTCTTTACGGCTAACAAAATGCAGTCGCATGCCCAGTCTTTCTGCATCCTGCAAAGTCAGGGACAGGTTCTCGGCACGCTCTCCTCGAATCACACCAATAGTAGAAAAACCAAGATGATGCCCGGAAGCGGCCAGGGCATGAATGTGATTGGACCAGGCGCCACCAAAACTTAAAGCCGTGCTGTACCCATGAGCAAAGGCATGCTCAAGATGCCCTTTTTGTTTGTACCATTTGTTACCGCTGATTTCGTGGTGAAGTAAATCCAGCCTGAGAATATCGAGTTGTATATTCTTCCGCTGTAACCAACTAAGTCCGACATTTTGAACGGGTAAATCACTACGATTTAACGCATTCCACAGTTCAATATTCATCAATAAAGCAATTATTCAAACTACATTATGGCTTTAGTCTAAACTGACCAGCTTTTCTTGCCGAGAGTTGTAGTTTATGCATAAAAGATGGGCATTCATATCCGTACAGTGTTTGATTGCCTTTCTTGGTGGAATCTATTTACTCGCCTGTGCACAGTCGATATTTGCCGGAGAAATAAAACCAAATTCTCTGGCAGTCACAGCGTGGGTTCATCATCTTCAGAAAACAAGACCACAATCCGCGTTACCGTCATTACAAAGTATTTCCTGGAAACTGAATCATGAACTCATGGCAGAAGGCTTTGAAGGGACAAGAGAACAGATAGGTGATGTCTTCAGCTTAAATTCACCTCCCACCGTATGGGATGATGGCGTTGATCATATTGATTTAATTCACCGTTGTGCCGACAAAGCCAACAGCATTGTTGCCTGCACTCTCGAGTACAGTCTCTGCAATTGGGAATGTGCCCGTGCTGCTATCCGGGCAAAAGCAGAAACCCAAAATGGCTATGCCGTGGCCATCGCGCTATCAATTATCGAATTATGGAAAAAACTTCCGGATGCCGTTAAGAGCTGTCCTTTCCTGGTTCCGCTTGGACAAAAGACTGTGCGCGTTACTCTCCCGACTCTTATTGAAGTGTGGATAAGTGATCCTTCTCATGCTTTTGTCAAACCACCCAAAGCTGCCGGTTTGCTTGACGGTTTGACCCTGCCTGTAAGCTTGCCACAGTATGAAAAGCGTGGTTCCACAACAGTTATAGGCGTCTCGTCCGATGAAGCTCTGGCAACATCATCTGCCATGATTCCCGATACCAGCCAATGGAACATTTCCAGCCTTGAAGACGCATTCAGTCAGTTTTCCATGGCCGAGCCAGTAAACCCTGATCAATTTAAAGAACAGGACAAAGATAAAAAATCATTGGAGCTCATCTCGGCGCTGGCCAATAGCTTGATAATGATTTTGCGCCATCCAGAGGTCGGAGATAATTTCGACCTGATCAAGTTGCTGGTTGATGCCATCCACAAACACCGGTATCTCGCCCACAACTTAAGATCGATTGAGTCCCACATTCTTGGCTTTTACCCATTTGCATTGCCTGGTAAGCACCGGGAGCAAATGGAACTCCTTCGGACCATTTTGAAATATTTAAGATCAGGGGCGATTATCGATTCACCGGAGGAGCTGGTCTTTCAGGCCTTTCAAAAGAAGCTGGAGATGGCTGATCATAATAGTCTTGTCCGGAAATTTATTATGAAAGGGCTGTTAACGCCTGACACCATAGCCAAGGTCAATACTCCTGACCAGACCCTGAGTGATGTTTACTATTCGGAAAAAATTCAGCAGGTGACGACCCATCGGAAACAATTAAGTCGCCCTCAGACACGGGATTCACATCTCAGATCCGTTCTTGGAAAAGAAGCCGAACCACTTATGGATAGGAACTCCCGGCATATGAAGGTCAGAATGATCCAGAGTCTAACCAATCCCTCACCCCCGACTCATGTTCCATCCGCTATTGCTATCACGATGCCAGCCCATCATCGAACTCGAATTCTGGTCTCAGAAATTATTCAGATGTTGCTTGATAACGGGTTCTCGTCACCCGATTTATCACGGGATCTGTATCACCAGTTTACCTCTGTGGATTGGACAAACCGATCCCAGATAATTATGAGCCGGGATCAGTTCAATATTGCCTGGCAGATTGCTCAGGAAGAGTTGAGAGACGAGGGCAGTACCGTACAAAAGATAATTCAAGGCGCATTTAAAGTGGACCGTAAGGCGCCACTTTAAATGTGAACACAGCAGGCTTTAGTTTCGCCTCTGTACCAGAAGCTCCTGCAAGACTTTAGGAAGACGGCTCTGCAGCGATGCACTGATCTGTTGCTCATGCTTTTGCCAAAGTATGCCCAGCCAGACAATGCCAAGCCCTGCGATGGTAAGAGCGACAGGAAACAGCCAGCTATCTTTAAAAACTCGGTCAGCCATATGCATCAGATAAATAAACGAGCCTGCAGCTCCGGCAATCACAAAGATCTTTCTCAGCAATACAACACCACAACCTATCAAGCCAAGGTTAAGACAGAAGTAGAAGAACTTACTGAGTTCGCTATCGGAACTCTGTGACGTTAAACCACCCCAGAAGGTCACAACCCCAACAAGATAAAACCAGAAGGCATAGTCGCGGCTTTTACGCGTGGCAATATCTGTCCCAAAAGCGACCAGCACCATCGCCAGACCAAACCACATGGTTACCAGAGATCGGTTACCCCAATCAAACTCTTCACCATAAACAAGACTGGTCACACTCAGAGACAGGAACCATAACGCCAATGTAATGGGCAGGGTCTGCAGAGGTCTTCGGTAAACCGATAAAACCAGCACACCGGCAAGCAGGGCAGTACCTTCCATCATGATGGTGAGATCATCAAAACCAAAGCGGAGGTTCTGGAAGTTTTTATCCTCGGGCCACATCCCCAAAGCCTGTTGCCCGCCATAAACAGCGAGAGGAATCAGTGCGACAATAAACAAACCACACAGGCTGGCCGGCACATCGTAATGCAATCTATTCATGCACTGCATAAGCAACGCGGCTACACAGAGATAGACAGCACAGATTCCCACTATGCCCCAACCACCAAACTGCTCCCAACCCAGATTCATGAACAGGGTCAGAGCCCCGATGGCCACAAAGCCACCGAAGTAATACAGCACATGGGTGAGGTTAAAACGGGATGAGGAATGTTCCTGCAGATAGTTATAGAGCGGATCGACCTGTGATGGCTGCAACAAACCATTTTCCACGGCTTGCTCAAGAACTGTTTTCTTCACCATCACAGGTTCTCCATTCAGGACTTATGAATCAGGCTTTATGTCCCGTATCCAGTTGCTTCTCCAACCACTGGCTGTAATGAGACATCCCAAAACAAAATATAAAGAATACGGCAGCTCCTACAAAGTACGATTCCATATAGAACGGTGTCCAGGGAGGATCAGCACTGAAAGCTATACGGACCGTATTCAGTACATCAAACAACCCGATAATCACCACCAGCGAGCTGTCTTTAAAGGTTCCAATAATTGTACTGACAATCGGCGGAATGGATATCTTCAAGGCCTGAGGAAGAATAATCTTTCGGGTCGCCTGCCAATAAGTCAGCCCCATCGCATCAGCCGCTTCATACTGCCCTTTCGGGATAGCCTGCAAGCCTCCACGAATCACTTCTGCCATATAGGCAGAAGCAAACAGGATGATACCGATCTGGGCCCGAAGCAGTTTATTAATCGTCAGATCTTCCGGCATAAACAACGGTAAAAGGAACGATGCCATAAACAGGATACTGATCAGCGGCACGGCACGGATCAGTTCGATATAGCAGATACACAGGGTGCGGATGAAGTTCATCTCCGACCGGCGACCAAGAGCCAGCAAGATGCCAAACGGCAGGGAGAAAGCGACCGACAGAACAGCCATACCCAGGGTTAACGGCAAGCCGCCCCATTTGCTGGTAGGTACCTCGGTAAGACCAAATAGGCCGCCAGCCATCAATACAAAACTCACAACCAACGTCGCAAGCCAGACCAACAGGAAGACCGGATGCCAGAAACGGCGAATACCACTGGCCATCATCATGCCCACCAGCAGAAAGCAGGTCACCATGGGGCGCCACTGTTCATCCTGAGGATAGAAGCCAAACAACATAAACCTGTGTTTTACGCTAATGAGTGACCAGCAGGCACCTCCCGCTTCTTTACAGGCTGCCACCGTCTGGTTGGTAATTTCACTCGCATTACCTTCCGGGCCATAAATCGCCCAGGTCGCACTCAGGAAAAACCAGTCAACCAGCCCGGGCAACACCTGCCATAAGCCATAAAGACAAACAGCGGTGAGCACTGTATTCAAAGGCGAGCTGAAAAAGTTACTGCGCAGCCAGAATATAAGACCACTGTTATTTACCGGTGCCGGGCGCGATGGCAACGGCTGAGAATTAATTATTGCCATGTCTGCCTCCTATCGCTCAGCCAGTGCCACGCGGGCGTTGTACCAGTTCATAAACAACGATGTGCTCAGGCTGGTAAACAGATAAACCAGCATGATCAGACTGATACATTCCACCGCCTGTCCTGTCTGATTGAGAGAGGTTCCGGCAACCGAAACCAGATCCGGATAACCAATGGCTACCCCCAGAGAACTGTTCTTGATCACGTTCATATATTGGCTGGTTGTCGGAGGAATAATCACCCGCAACGCCTGAGGAAGGATAATAAGCCTCTGGCTGCGGGCAGGAGACAACCCAAGAGAGCTGGCTGCCTCATGCTGCCCCTTATTCACCGACAGAATGCCACTGCGGACATTCTCGGCAATAAAAGCACTGGTATAGGTCACCAGACCGAGCAACAGACAAAGGAACTCTGTCGTAATCTCAATACCACCCTTGAAGTTAAAACCCTTGAGAGCAGGCATATCGACAACAATATTTTGTGGCCCCAACAACCAACCCAGTAAACCACCTATGCCCAAAAGACCAAGGACTGGCAATAAAACAGGTAACTGTCGTCCACTGTTTTTCTGTATTCCTTTGGTACGAACAGCCCAGAAAACAGCTGCCGCCAATCCGACAAACAGACCTGCCATCAGATAATAAAAGTCTGTATTGGTTTCCAGCGTTGGCAGGAACAGGCCACGGTTACTTAAGAAGACACCGGCCGCAGGATTAAGTGCATCACGTGCTCCCGGCAAGGCCTTGGTCAGCAGGGCATACCAGAAGAACAGTTGCAGCAGCAGCGGAACGTTACGCATGTACTCCACATAAATTCTGGTAATGTTTTTAACCAGAAAGTTCTGGGATAGACGAGCGATACCAACAATCACACCGATAACCGTTGCCAGAGCAATAGCAATCAAGCTGACTTTCAGCGTGTTCAAAACACCAACAATAAGAGCACGGCCATAGGTGTCGTTAGCCGTGTAGGCGATGGCGGTATCGCCAATATCAAAACCTGCCCGCTCTGACAGAAAATTTAATCCGATAGGAATATTGCGGGCATTCAGGTTAATAACCAGATTGGAAACCAGATAATAGGCCGTTGCCGCGATTATCAGGAAGGCTGATGCCTGGATCAGCAAAGAGCGTACAGCCGGATCATGCCAAAACCGCCCCGTCGAACGACCGGCATGCCCACCTGCAAGTGAATTATTGATCATGGAGTGACCTGCTACCGAGTACAACCAAAAAGGCTGGCTTGGCGAGAAGCGCCAGACCAGCCCCGAACATCTGCAAGCGTGTTCTTAACGGACAGGTGCCGCGTACAGGATACCGCCATCACTCCAGAGAGCATTGATGCCTCGCTCGATCTTCAGCGGGCTGTTGGTACCGATATTACGCTCAAAGATTTCGCTGTAGTTACCTACTGCACCGATAGCACGAACGGCCCAGTCATTGCTCAGGCCGATCTTCTCACCCAGGTTACCATTCACACCCAGCAAGCGCTGGATAGCAGGATCCTGGCTCATCTTCATCTTCTCGACGTTAGCAGCAGTGATACCCATCTCTTCAGCATTGATCAGGGCATAGGTCACCCAACGCACCAGAGAGAACCACTCGGCATCATCAGAGCGCACGGCAATGGACAGAGGTTCTTTGGAAATGACTTCCGGGAGGATCGCGTAATCATCCGGGTTGCCAGGAGCATTCGCGCGAACACCTGCCAGACCGGTCAGGTCAGCGGTCATCACATCACAGCGGCCACTGAAGAAAGCAGCACGCTCTTCGGAGCGATCTTCAAAAACAACCGGCTTGTAGTCCATCTTGTTCTTATTGAAGAAGTCCGCCATGTTCAGCTCAGTGTTTGTACCAGTACGGGTACAAACAGCCGCGCCATCCAGTTCTTTGGCGCTAGTCACACCTAGCTTCTTGGCAACCATAAAGCCCTGACCATCATAGATGGTGGTTGCAGCAAAGCTCAGGCCCATGCCGGCATCACGGCTCATGGTCATAGTTGTTGTACGACTCAGTACATCGATCTCACCACTCTGCAAAGCAGTCAGACGCTGCTTGGAGGTCAGAGGAACATACTCAACCTTATCCGGGTCATTAAACACCGCCGCAGAGATTGCACGACAGAAGTCGACATCAAAACCAGCCATCTTGCCGTTGGCATCCGGGGCAGAAAAACCGGCCGTTTTGCCGTTGGAACCACACAGCAACTTGCCACGCTCTTTGATGGTGTCGAGAGTCGATGCGGAGGCATTACCTGCCATAAGAGCTACGCCAAGAGCACTGGCGGCCAGAAGTTTCCAGCTTTTCATTATTTCTGATTCCCTGATTTTTATAATGCTGTTGTTGTTTTTTATGTGAACAAGCACATCAGAAAATCATACTGCCTAGATTGTTACTGTTTGTCATTTACCGGAATGACCACAGAGTCCCAAAACAAAAAAACCCGACACAAAGGCCGGGTTTCTTTTAAGCGCAGAATCTAACTTAGAAGTTGTACTTCAGGGTGTAGATCATTGCGTTCTGGTAGCCATCTACGCCCAGCTTTTCTTCGGCGTAACGGTATTGAATACCAGCAGTGATTTTCTCAACTGGAGTCCACCACAGGGCAACTGCACCGTTCACACCGCGGTCGCCGTTGCTGGCTTTGTATTCAGCAGCACGATCGAACTCGATTTCGTTCCAGTTGGTTACCATCAGAGGCTGGCCCATAACTTCAAAGGCATAACCCGCGGTCCAGCCAGCAACCATGCCGTTGTAACCACTGAAGCTGGCGCTCTTACCGCCAGGGTAAGAACTTGGGAAAGCAGCGCTGGAATCGGTGTAGTTAGCAGCGATGAAAGGCTTAACCCACAGACCGGATTCAGTAGCGAAACGGTAGCCCATACCACCCAGATAGTTAGTTTCAGTGAAACCTTTGGAATCTGCGTTGTAGATGTGGGAGTACAGAGTGAAGTTGGTGTCGCCCAGGTAGTAGTGGAAGGTTACCTTGTGAGCAGTACGGAAGGCATCGCCACCATCTTTTTCGTCACGGTCCTGACCTGGGTTTTCCAGATCGAAGAAACCATAGAACTCACCCCAGGTGAAGCCCATGCCGCCGTCAAAGCTGATGTAGTTGAAGTCACGCTTTTGCGCGCCGCTTGCAGAACGATCTTCAGTACCATCAGACCAGTTCAGGTTGTTAATGCTGACACCACCAAAGGTGTAAACTGGAGTGAAGGTATCAGCGGCAGCTGCACCGGACAGAAGAGATGCGGAGAGAGCGATAGTCCCTGCAATTTTTTTAACAGTTTCCATAAACCTACTGCATGTTTGGGTGTGTGTTTTTTCGGGCGAAGAGTACGTAAAACCTGCATAAAAAGAAACACTCTTAGATCAAAAGTTGCTCACAAGAAAATCGGTATTTCAAAGGTTTTTTTGTGTTTCATTCTGGACTAAGAGGATTCGTCTACTCTCTGCAAAAACAACAATAAATCCGCGCAATGTTCTGGAAAAATACAGTTAAAATATGAAATGATGCACGGACAATAAAGAGAAGTGCTGAACCATGTCTGATCTGAGCAGAGTGCATTTCCGCACGAAAAATAACATCGCCTTTGTTTCCCTTAACCGACCGGAAAAACATAACGGTCTTGATGAGCAGCTCTTTCGCGAGCTGATCGGTACCGCGAAGCGTATTCGCAAAGACAAATCGATCCGCGCTGTGGTTTTATCCGGAGAAGGGGAGTCTTTCTGTGCCGGCCTGGACTTCAAGGCTCTCCAGAAGAATCCGATGATGGTCCCCAAGCTGTTTCTCAAGCTTCCGTGGACCTCGGCCAACAACTTCCAACGTGTCGCCTATATCTGGAAAACACTGCCAGTGCCGGTTATCTGTGCCGTACATGGCAACTGTTTTGGTGGTGGCCTGCAGATTGCGCTGGGAGCGGACTACCGCATCGCTACGCCTGATTCCAAATGGTCGATCATGGAAGTGAAGTGGGGCCTTATCCCCGATATGAGCGCAACCACCACTCTAACGACATTGACCCGCTATGACATCGCCATGGAACTGACCATGACAGGTCGGGTTTTCTCAGGGGAAGAAGGCTATCAGTACGGACTGGTCAGCAACATTAGTGATACACCTTTAGCTGATGCTGAAGCATTGGCAGAAGTCATCAGCCAGAAATCTCCCGATCAGGTCGCCGCAACCAAGCTTCTGTTCCGCAAGACCTGGAAAGCTGGGCCTAGGTTGGCGCTGCTATGGGAACGTTGGATACAAACCCGTCTGCTGGGTAGAAAGAATCAAAGTATCGCTATGAAGAATGGTCTTGCAGGAAAAGACAAACCTGCCAAGCCTTTTGCAGACCGCTCACTGTTCTAATGACTTAAGAACCCTGGAGCTGGATCATCTCTGACTGGATATCATTAACGACAGAGAACCAACGTCTGGCCTCCGGGGTTTTCACAAACGCGATATATTCCCTGAGTCGTTCATTTGGGATGTCTTGATATATCCAGACAAACCGGGCGAGGGAAACGGTTTGCAACTCCTTAACAATGGCAGGCATCTGCTGGGTCAACCCGGCCTCAACTTTGCCAATATCAAGCGACTGCCCATCAGGCATATATTGTGCGACCAGTGTCGCCATTGAGAGAGCGCTTGACGTTATAAATTGAGCACTCTGCTCTACCGCCTGAGTTTCTTTGATAAGAGCCTGTAGCAGAGCTCGCCTTTCATCAGTAAGAATCTGTTGCCGATACCAGCTAGACAGACTCTTCCCGCCAAGACTTTCAGCATCCAGAGAACGCTCATTAGCCGCAAAGGTTTTGCCTTTATTTTGATACCAGTTCAGCAAGACTTTCGCTTCCTGGTCAGAAAGCTTTCTGCGCAAGGCAAGAATTGTACGACGTTGATAACGTGATTCTGCAGCCAACACACGATAACGATCGTTTACTTGTTGAAAGACTTCTGGAGGCAGTACACGTTGATAATTATTCAGGATGTTCCCCATGGAACCTTTCCAGCCTGAATAATTTTTATGCAGACCGGCAAGACCATAGAGCGACGCGGCCTGCTCACGGGATGCAGCATAGCCCGGCGTCGCAATGGCTGCGAACAAAATAACAGCTAACAAAGACCGGACCACATTCCCTCCTGGAATCTCGCTTAAGCAAATAAATTTAGTTGTCGTCTATTGCCGTTTTCACTTCTTCCGGATCGTCGGTAAAGATGCCTGAAGCACCCCATTCAAAAAGCTGCCTGGCTTTTTGTGCGTCATTCACCGTATAACAGTACAGTTCATATCCTGCTTCACAGACTTCCTGCACTTTCTTCTGTGTCAGCTTGCGCTGGTTGGCATGCACCGTGGCAGCATTAACCTCTGTTGTCAGTGTTAACCAATTGCTTGGTAGACCTTCAAACAGATGACCAAGAGGGATCTCTGGTGAATGTTGATGACACAGAGCCAGTGCTTCGTGATCAAAGCTGGAAATAATCAGCTTTCCTTCTCGCAACAACGGATGATTTTTCAATACATCCAAAACAGGTAATACAAGATCAGTCACCGGGTGATTATGCATCTTGATCTCAAGATTCATCCCCATGCCCAGCTCGTGTGTCAGATCCAGGGCCTCCTGCAGAGTTGGAACAGGCTCGCCTTTAAATGTATCGCCATATTCCTTTTCAAAGAGCTTGGCAGCATCAATGTTTTGAAGATCAGCCAGCCCCAGAGCAAGCACTTCACCTTTACCGGTGGTGCAGCGATTCAGGGTTTTGTCGTGATGCATAATCAGCGCACCATCGCCCATCAGAATGACATCCATCTCGACCCAGGTCACACCACATGCCGCAGCGGCACGAATGCCTGCCAGTGTGTTTTCAGGTGCAATACGGGCAGCGCCCCGATGGCCAATTATGGGACTCATCCTCATGCCAGAATCCTTTTCAGTACAAACCAGCTAGTTAGGGCAAGGTAGCAAAGTGTTGGTAGGGAGAACAGAGGGGCGGAGTGTACGATTTGTGCCCCTCTTGGCAGTATTGAGAGCTTACATGAGAACCAGACGGGTATCTGTGCGGGACAGCGCCTTCATCGGCTTACCTTCAGCACCGATGCCACGCAGGGTTCGGAAGCCTTCATCGATAACATCCATCAGCCGATCGAGAGTTTCTGCTTCTGCATAGAACACCCCATCGTGGCTGCCAAGAACATTGAAGGCGGCAATAATTTCCGGATGGTGATTCACCAGCTTTTCGGTGAATTTCCGACTGCTGATCTTCTGGTCGGTAAAGATCCACGCACCGGTTCCATTCGGGCGCGAGAAGCGCTCAGCGGTCAGGTCATCACCAAAATGGTCCAGCACCAGCAGGGTTTCTGTCTTTTCGATAGGATTAAACTGGTCTTCCAGCAGCTGAGGCATTTGCGTGCTCATAATATCCTTAAGCTCGCTCATGCTTGCGGCTTTGCCATAACAGATCAGGTCTGTTGGGCCCAGCGGGCAGTGGGCAATGCTGATCGCATCCAGCTTGAGAAAGGCTTCACGAATCTTGTGAACATCGTTATCACCCGCGTCAACGAGAATAATAAAACTCAGTTGGCCATCTGCGGTCATTGTCACTACCCCCTGTGTATCCAGCGCCCCTGACTGTTATTGGTGTAGGGCTGCTGTCAGTTTTTACTGAGTAACGTCCTTCATATTACCAGTCTTCAGCTTCTAAAATCATGAGTGATATCAGAAGCTGCCCTATAAAAGAGAGTTCTTTATAAGAGATATTGTCTTATCTCTTCGACGATTTCTTGCGTATCCGGACGAACACCACGCCAGATAAAGAAAGACTCCGCCGCCTGTTCCACCAGCATGCCCAGACCATCCATCGTGTGCACAGCACCCTGATCCTTGGCCCACTGGATAAACGCAGTATCTGTAGCTCCGTACATCATGTCATAAACAATCGTGTCCGGAGTGATCGCAGATGGCGGCAGAGGAGGGCATTCACCCTGCAGGCTCGCTGATGTGCCATTGATGACCAGATCAAAAGGGCCCTCGGCTTCAGTAAACCCGCAAGCCGTCAGCTTGCCATAGTCAGCAAAGAGCTTAGCCAGCTCATCAGCACGGCTTACCGTTCTGTTCGCAATAACAACCTGTGCAGGTTTTTCTGCCAGCAAAGGTTCAAGCACACCGCGCACAGCACCACCCGCGCCTAGAACCAGAACGTTTTTTCCGGCAATGGTGCTTTGATGATTTACGGTAATGTCACGAACCAGACCAACACCATCGGTGGTATCGCCCCATAACTCACCATTGTCGTCTTGCCAGAGTGTATTAACGGCACCAGACAGACGAGCACGTTCGGTTAATTGTGAGGCAAGCTCCCAGGCTTCCTGTTTAAAAGGCACGGTAATATTTAACCCGCGCCCTTTATTTTCAAAGAATCGGGCAACCGCATCCTTGAAATCCCATAGCTCAACCAGCTCCGCCTCATAGCGAATAGCTTCACCGGTTCTGGCAGCAAAAAGCGTATGAATAATCGGTGATTTGCTGTGCTCGATGGGGTTTCCCATCACCGCATACTGGTCGGCTGGAACAGTCATAATGATGCTTTACCACTCTCTGGGTTTCAGATAGTTGTCGTACAGATCAGCCTCTGGTGTACCTGGCTCCGGCGCCCAGTCATAACGCCACTCCACCTCCGGAGGCATGGACATAAGAATAGATTCTGTCCGGCCACCAGACTGTAAACCAAAGATCGTGCCCCGGTCATAGACCAGGTTGAACTCAACATAGCGACCACGGCGATATTTCTGGAAAGACTTCTCACGCTCTCCCCAAGACATGTCTTTCCGCTTTTCGATAATCGGCAGATAAGCTTCCAGATAGCTGTCACCAACAGCACGCATAAAATCGAATGTCTTATCGAACGACCATTCGTTCAGATCATCAAAGAACAGACCACCCACACCACGGGTTTCTCCCCGATGTTTCAGGAAGAAGTATTCATCACACCACTTCTTGAAGCGCGGGTACACATCATCCCCAAAAGGCGCACAGGCTTTCTTACAGACGTCGTGCCAGTGACGACAGTCTTCTTCAAAAGCGTAATAAGGTGTCAGGTCGAAACCACCACCAAACCACCAGACCGGATTCTCGCCCTCTTTCTCTGCAACAAACAGACGAACATTGGCATGGGAGGTGGGGATGTAGGGATTTTCAGGATGGATAACCAGAGAAACGCCTGTCGCTTTAAAGCTGCGACCCGCGAGTTCAGGTCGGCGGGCAGACGCTGTAGCCGGCAGGGCAGCACCTCTTACTGAGGAAAAGTTTACGCCGCCTTTCTCTATGATGTTACCACCTTCAAGCACACGGGCACGCCCACCGCCGCCACCCGCATGTTCGGTTAAATCGGTTTTGAAGCCCGTGCCTCCGTCAATATCAGACAGCCCCTGACAGATACGATCCTGCAGGTCCTTCAGATACTCCTCGACGGCTGTTATATCCAATGCTTTGGCAGCGCTGCTCATCTTCTATCTCTTTATAATCAGCTTTTTCGGGAAGCATCCTATCACTGTTGTAGAGCATCAGGGAGGGGAAGCCCGAAAGAGGACTCGGGCTGAATATAGAAAAAGATCAGCTTCTTATGACGTTGCCGCTGACAAGATCACAGATCTGGGACGGGGAAGCGTTCTGTCCGACCTCACCTTCCACAACCACATCCACTTCCTCACCTAGCAACGAAACCACTTCCTCGTAAGAACGCAAAGCGTCTTCGCCGGCACGGTTGGCTGAGGTTGAAACCAGAGGCTTACCCCACTGCTCACACAGCGCTTTTACCATCGGATGATCACTCACCCGGACAGCGACTGAGCTGTGCTCACCACGCACCCACTCTGGCGCCCACAGGTTGTGATCGGGAATAAGAAAGGTGAAAGGACCAGGCCAATGCTCCGTAAGCACCGCGCGCTGCTCATCAGTTAAAGGCGCAAGCAACGGCAGCAGTTGCTCTTCACTGGCAGCAACCAGTATCAGGCCTTTTTCTACAGGCCGTCTTTTGATGGCGAGAATCTGCTCAACAGCCCTCTGGTTCCATGGATCACATCCAAGTCCCCAGACAGCTTCTGTGGGGTAGGCGATAACACCGCCAGTGCGGACGGCATCCGTTGCAGCTGTGATTGATTGTTGTGCCTGTAACTGTTTAGCCTGCTCGCTCAAGCCCTGTCCCCCGTAAAATCTAGCCTTGTACAATCTGGCCTTGTAAAAAGTCCGGCTGTCGGCAACTTAAACGATGGCATTTTCTTTGTCTAGCGCAGCTAGCCCACTCGCGTGATGCCGGCCGGACTGCTTTGCACCCAGCCTTCAAGCTCCATAACCAGCAACAACTCCGAAAGCTTCTGGCTGGAAAAGCCTGTCGCTATAACCAGCTCATCATGCTGGCAGCTGTCATATCCCAACATCTCCAACACCTTGCCCTGCTCAGGGCATTCCGGCTGCTTGTCTTTGAACGGCTGCGAGCTAAGGCGAATCTGTTCGAGCCCATGGAGTGTGGAATTGCTTCCTTCTATTTCATCCAGTAATTGTTCTGCGTTTTCTATCAGGATGGCGCCATCGCGAATCAGGGCATGGCAGCCCCGAGCCTTGGGGTTGTTCACCGAACCGGGCATGGCAAACACTTCCCGCCCCTGTTCCAGTGCAAAGCGAGCCGTTACCAACGAGCCACTGGCTACGGCCGCCTCCACAACCAGAGTCGCCACACTTAAACCGCTGATAATTCGGTTACGTCTTGGGAAGTGTCCAGATCGTGGCTGGGTTCCCAAGGCAAATTCTGAAACTAGAACTCCACCTGCATTCACAATCTCACCAGCCAGGCTGGTATGCCTTTGTGGATAGATAACATCCAGCCCGGAGGCCATAACCGCCACCGTTCTGCCTTTGCCTGACAAAGCACCACGATGAGCAGCGCCATCAACACCGATGGCCAGACCGCTGGTCACAGTTACGCCACAAGCACTTAATGAACTTGCCAAAGCTTCTGCGGTTTTACTGGCCTGCAGTGTAGGCTGCCGGGAACCAACCACCGCGACCTGACGCGCGCTAAGAATATCGGGATCGCCCTTAAGATAAAGCAGTACCGGAGGATCATGTATGGCTCTCAGCAAAGCCGGGTAAGTGGGGCTGTTCAGCGGAACAATATGGTGATGCTCTTCCCTCAGCCATTGTTTGTCTTGTTGAAGGCAGGCCTGAACATCAGCATCCGTCCGTACCGACAGAATGCGCTTGGCGATTCGTTCAGGCACATGGGGTTTCAGCTCAGCCAATGAGGCTGACAGGATGCTCTCGGGTGAAGAGAAAGCTTTTAGAAGCGTGTGATAACGGGCCTGACCAAGCCCTGAAATATGAAAAAGCAGCAACCAGGGTTCCAGTTGCTGCCATTCGAGAGGTTCGGTTTGTCTGTTGTTTTCATTGCTCATGGCAACGAAAAGTAGACTAATTCCGAATCAGGGAGAGCGCAGAGTATCGCCGGTATGCAAAGGCTGGCTGGCCTGCATAATAATGGCGAGACTCATCTTCTCGTAAGAACGGTAAACCATCAGATGACCTACACGCTCAGGTGGCAGATTTACCACCTCATTGGTCATCTTGTCCTTAACCTTGTTGCTGCGGAAGATCGCCAAAACACTGCCATCTTCAATGCCGTCACGTACACCCAGATTCACCAGCACATTGTTATAGATGCCGATCTGGTTCACACCACCAATTACATCAAGAATCGAGCCTTCGATATCCTTGTTGTCTGGAGCAGACGGGAAGAAAGAAGTCGCCAGACGGCGCTCTTCGGATTCCAGAAGACGATCGCCAACCCGCAGCTCTTCGCTGGCCTTGGCAACATGCATGGTGGCAACGTCGTTGGTCAAATTCTGAACATTCACAGAGCCGATGCTCTGGATCATGGTGCCCAGAAACTCACCGGTCTTGGGATCGGTGTAATTTTTCTGATTGCGATACACTCCATAGGTACGAGCATCAGAAGAGAATTCACCACGGGCATAAATCGTATCGCCGGAACCACTGATCACCCGATCCTGACCATTGGCCAGAATATAAGGTGCCATATTCATAATTTCAGCGCTTTCGATAACCCGGCTGATATCCAGAAAGCTATTGATCGCTTCAAGAGGAATAGCAGAGATCGCATTATCCAGCGGAGTAGAACGAATCTTCGGACCCAGCTTGATTGTGTGGCCGGTCTCTCCACGGCTTACCGTCAGCCTTGGCTGACCATCGACGTAAACCAGGTGAACGAGATCGCCTGGATAAATAAGATGAGGATTATTGATCTGGGGATTCTTTTCCCAGACATCTGGCCAATTCCAGGGATTTTTAAGAAACCGTCCGGCTATATCCCAAAGTGTGTCACCTTTTACAACGGTATAGGACTCAGGGTGACTATCACGAAAAGGCTCAGCAGCCCAACCCGGGGTGAGCAGGCACCACAGGGCAGCTCCAAGCATTACTCTTTTCATGTTTGATTCCTTGCTATTGTTTTTTGCGCGCATGTCCATATTAGCAGCAAGAATTACTCAAACTCTACTCTATTAAGGCAAGGAGAGGGCTGATTTCCCTTTTTTTGCTACATGATTCTCCTTCTGGTGGAGAGTCTGTTGTTGGATATATTGCGGGTTGAATCACCGCTGCGAGATCTAGTTGTTTTTTTACGGGACTTCGGTGTTATAGGCTTTCGTCGTCTTTGCAGAGTACGAGCCTGTCCATATCCTGGTGCATCCATATCCATAGGTTCTTCACCGGGGCCACTGTCCAATCCTGAATCATCACCTTCATCAGTTGATGACTCAGAAATGGTTGGTGTCGGAGTTTTAACACGACGTCGTTTAATAACCGGAGGCCGTTGTTCGTCTGGCTCGGACTCCTCACCTTCTGATTCCGAAGTCTGATCCGTTCTGGTCTGAGGTGTTACCAGGGGTGGCTGTTGTCGGGTCGACATGGGGCGTTTCCGTCTACTGCCGCTGCACATACTCAGCAAAGGCTTCGCCGTGGTGCTGACGAAACTCATTAATTTACTGATGTCCCACTCCAGAGGGATCAGGGTACCCTGAACCATTAATGTCAGCCTCAGTGCCCATAACGGCGGCATAATGGCCGGGCCGAACCACAGCCCGCCACTGACAACAGCAACAATCAAAGCGATGGCCGCATAGCGGAAACGCTTATCTTCCATCTTCTGCCAGAACATAACGGCTGGCATGCCTAGCCCCGTTACTGCGGCATAAAACAACGGCAGGTTTTCTGCGGTTAGCTCCGTGGTATTACCAATACGATCCAGAATACTAATGGTCCCACCGGAACGCAGCGCCCAATCCATAGTGGACTGATGCTGCTCAAACTCGGAACCAAGGTTATCTGCAGTGGTTTTGGAAAAGGTATGAACCGTATTGGCAACCAGCCCCCCCACCTGCGCGGCGGCAACTGGCGTGCCGGTGAACATCCCGACAGCTCCACCCACCAGCTTGCCGATGGTTTCTGCAGATTTTTGTTTGGGATCAGCAGAGACAGGACTGCACAGCCCACCATTAACCATACCGAAGACTGTGGCTGTTCCTACCGACGTGGGTCCATTATCAATAACGGCACTGAGCACACCGCTGGAGACAGCCCCCATCATGCTGTAAATGGTTTTTTCTGCCGCGACACTCTTCTTTGAGCGCTCACCACTATCGTTAACCGGCACACCATCTCTCAAGGGCCGCCGAGCAAGCATGGAGCTGGTTGGATCCTGGCTCATCTTTGTGCAGATGTTGTGAATCTGCATATCACCATTCAAGCTGTGAGCCGGGCTTTCTGGGGCAAGGTCACCCGGAAAATGAACCATACGGCTGGTCATATGCCCATCCTTATGGCGACACACCAGACAGGCATGGGTATAGCTAAGGGGCGCGGTATTCAGCTTTCCGAACAATTCTTCAGACGCCTCCTCAAAAGACTTCTCGCCTTCGGAAAAGTGGTACACCGCAACGCCACTCTGTTTGCGGATATCTTCTTCTGATGCCCCTGAATCCCTGAGCCTTTGATAATTCAGAGCCAGCTTCAGTTTGGCAGCCAGAAAATAGTCCTGGGCTTTCAGAGCATGGTCGATTTCGGTGTCACCGTTATGGTCTCTCAACCCAAGGCGGGCGCCGTTATCAATAAAGAAGTCCACCAGGCTGATATCCCGGCACTGCTCCACAACCAACTGCAGCACATTACGTCCGTCCGCAGGATCAATCCCCTGAAACAGACTGTCGTACTTTGGCAGTTGCACGACGCCTTGCTGGCGCTCTTTATCGAATGCCTTCAGCTGATCCTGAACAACCGGTGGCAGGCCAACCTTTTCCAGAACCGTTAATTCCTGATCAACCTGTTCTTTGGACACATCTGACCGCAGGGAGTGAATCGCTCCCACCAGAGCCTCACGGGTTTCAGGCTCTTTGCTGCCTTTGGCTTGAACGGCAATATCTCTGGCACTTTCCAGCGTAATTGGCGTTTTACTGCTCAATACTGTGGTCAGACGTTCCTGCTTGTAATAGCCGCCCCGCAGAATTTTTCTGGTCTCTTCATCCAGCGCTTTCATGCTGGCGGTATTCACATAGCGTTGAGCGATACCCGTTCCGAATACTGAAGAGACATTCAGGCCACTCTGCAGCTTCAAATCTTCGGTATTACCAAACCGAGTGAGGGCTCCGCCCAACAGATTGCCCGTGGCACGGGAAACCCGCGCGACAACACCGGCATCGCCAGTATGTACAACATCGGGGTGGGGGTTAGTGCCAACTGACAGAATCGGCCGATTACCTAGTTGTAAAGGTATGCTCATGACGGAATTCCCGGACAATCTCGATCACGGGAACATATCTGCGGCCTATCGGGGAAGCACTAACACTGCGGCAAGGGGGTATGACGGATGCCTGAAGCTAGCAGTCCGTTAGTTGTACTGACAATGTTGAGAGTGATCGGATGATGCCTGTTGGGGCGAGTTCTCGTACAATAACCTTATTAGGTATATAAAAATCAGGGTTTATTCGATAATGGCAAAACTGGAGATTCTTGAGTTTCCCGATCCACGTCTTCGCAAAGTTGCAGAGAAGGTCGAAGAAGTCACCGCCGACATCAAGCAGCTCATCGAAGATATGACCGAGACCATGTATGCAGCTGATGGCTGTGGTCTGGCTGCCACTCAGGTGGATGTGCAGCTGCGCATCTTCATTATGGATTTCTCTTCCGACCAGACCGGTCTGGAAGTGTTTATCAACCCTGAGATCACTCCTCTGTGTGAAGAACCTTCCGAGTTTTCCGAAGGCTGTCTGTCTGTACCGGGTTTCTTTGAAAACCTGGACCGCCCGAACCGCGTGAAGGTGAAGGCTCTGGATAAGGACGGTAACGTCTTCGAGAAAGAGTACGAGGGTATTCAGTCGGTCTGTGTACAGCACGAAAACGATCACCTGGACGGCAAGCTGTTTGTTGATCAGCTGACCAAGCTCAAGCGTGACCGTATCCGCAAGAAGCTGGAAAAGAACCAGCGTCTGGCCACCAAGCAGTAACACCTGCACTGCGGTCTTTGCTACCGGCGCTGAGAAGGGCGATAATTCGTCTCTTAACTTTTTCATCAGCGCCGGAGCACCATGAGCAAAGCACTGCGTATCGTCTTTGCCGGCACCCCCGAGTTTGCCGCCATCCATCTTCAAGCCCTTCTGGACAGCCGTCACGAGGTCATAGCTGTCTACACACAGCCAGACCGTCCGGCAGGACGGGGCCGCAAGCTGACCCCAAGCCCGGTTAAAGAGCTGGCTCTGGAGCACAACCTTCCGGTTTATCAGCCGAAATCCCTGCGCAATGAAGAAGCCCAGCAAGAGCTGGCGGCTCTCAAGCCAGATCTGATGGTGGTTGTGGCTTATGGTCTTCTGCTGCCTAAAGAAGTGCTTGATACCCCGGTCCATGGCTGCATCAATGTTCACGGTTCTATTCTGCCGCGCTGGCGCGGTGCTGCGCCGATTCAGCGTGCAGTTGGCTGTGGCGATAAAGAATCCGGCGTCACCATCATGCAGATGGATGAAGGTCTGGATACCGGCGATATGCTGTTGAAAGTGACTTGCCCGATCAATGCAACCGATACCAGCCAGGATCTTTATGACCGTCTGGCGGTTATGGGTGGCCCGGCTCTGGTTGAAACCATTGAGATGATTGCAGACGGAACGGTGCAACCGGAGAAGCAGGACAACTCTCTGGCGACCTATGCTCACAAGATGACCAAGGAAGAAGGTCGGGTAGACTGGTCTCAACCAGCCTCTCAGCTGGATTGCCAGATTCGTTGCTTCAACCCATGGCCGGTTGCCTGGATGCTGCAGGATGAAAATGCTCCGGACAAGCCAACCCGCATCTGGGAAGCCGAACCTATAGCAGAAAACACTGGCAAAGCCCCGGGCACAATTGTTAAAGCTGACAAGCAAGGCATTGATATCGCCTGTGGCGAAGGTGTTCTGCGCCTTAAGAAACTGCAGCTGGCTGGCAGCAAGGCGATGGGCACACAGGACATCCTTAACAGCCGCAAAGAGATGTTTGCGGTTGGTGTAGTGTTGCCTTGAGATGACGACCATGAATTCCGACAAGCCAAGCCGCAGCACTCTTTCCCGCAAGTCATCTGCAGTACGTAAGCCAAGCGGCAACCGTTCCGATGATGCACCAAAGAAAGAGAATATCCGCCTGCATGCTGCGCGGGTTATTGCCAATGTGATGAAAGGCGAGTCTCTTTCCACGGCTCTGCCGATGGCAGAGCCGGCGTTTCAGGGACGTGATCGCAGTCTGCTGCGCCAGCTGTGTTACACCACTCTGCGCCACTGGTTCACTCTGAATGCCATTCTCGATCAACTGCTGACCAAACCACTCAAGCAGCGGGATAATGATGTTCGCGCGCTGATGCTGGTTGGCCTTTGCCAGCTCTACTTCACCCGCGTTGCTCCTCATGCTGCAATCAGTGAGTCTGTTGGTGCAGCCAAGAAATTGAGAAAGTCCTGGGCGAACGGTCTGGTAAACGCTGTGCTGCGCAACGCACAACGTGAAGGTTACAAGCTGACCGAAACCATTATCGATGAAGCCACCAAGGCCGAACTGCCAGACTGGCTCTACGGCAAGCTGAATAAGCGCTGGCCGGAGCAGCTGGCGGATATTGTTGCCGGCACCAACAGTCAGGCTCCGATGACCCTGCGGGTGAATGTGGCGAAAACCTCTCGCACCGAATACCTGAAGATGCTGATTGCGGCGGATATTAAAGCCAACCGCTGCCGTTTCAGCACCCATGGTATTCAGCTGGAAGAACCAACAGATGTGCAACAACTTCCAGGCTTTAATAAAGGTCTGGTGAGTGTTCAGGACGAAGCCGCACAGCTTTCTTCCCAACTGCTGGAACCACAAGACAGCGAACGTATTCTGGATGCCTGCGCAGCGCCGGGCGGCAAGACCTGCCATATCCTCGAAAGTGCCGAGAACCTCGACGTAACTGCGCTGGATCTTGAAGAGTCCCGCCTTGTACGAGTGAGAGAGAACCTTGAACGCCTGCAACTAAATGCCAAAGTAATTCAGGGTGATGCCAGCCAGCCGGACCAGTGGTGGGATGGTCAGCAGTACGATCGTATTCTTCTGGACGCGCCATGTTCTGCAACCGGCGTTATTCGTCGTCATCCGGATATTAAACTGCTGCGCCGCGCGGAAGATATCAATCAACTGCAGGAACTGCAGGGTCGCATTCTTGATGCGATGTGGAGTCTGCTGAAGCCGGGTGGCACGATGTTGTACGCAACCTGTTCCATTCTCCCGGAAGAAAACCACAATCAAATTAAGGCTTTTCTTGCCCGCACTGACGATGCGGTGCACGATACACCTGATATGGAGTGTGGCCTTGATACAGGTTATGGCCTGCAGCTGTTCCCGACACCGGACAGCCATGATGGCTTCTTCTACGCACGTTTACGCAAACAGCCATAAGCGGTAACAACGACCGATAACAGAGATGTTATGAAGATCATTATTCTTGGAGCCGGACAGGTAGGGGGCACCCTTGCCGAAAACCTGGCCAACGAAGAAAACGATATAACCATCGTTGATACCGATAACGCACGCCTGCGTGATCTCCAGGAGAAGCTGGATATCCGCACCGTTCACGGTATGGCCTCGTTCCCGTCTGTTTTGAAACAGGCGGGGGCAGATGATGCCGATATGCTGGTCGCTGTCACCAACAGTGATGAAGTGAACATGGTAGCCTGTCAGATCGCCTTTACCATGTTCCACACCCCGACCAAGATTGCCCGAATCCGTCAGGCCGCCTACCTGACCCGTACCGGCCTGTTCAGTGAAGAAGCCTTCCCGGTGGATGTACTGATCAGCCCGGAGCAAGTGGTCACTACCCACATAAAGCGCTTGATAGAGCATCCAGGTGCTTTGCAGGTTCTCGACTTTGCCAATGGCCGCCTGCAGATGGTGGCCGTGAAAGCCTACTATGGTGGGCCACTGGTGAATCAGGAGCTCCGCACCATTCGCGAACATATGCCGAATGTGGATACCCGGGTCGCAGCAATCTTCCGCCGCGGCCAGGCTATCAATCCGGAAGGTACAACCGTGATCGAGGCCGACGATGAAGTATTCTTCATTGCTGACCGCCGCCACATCCGTGATGTGATGAGCGAGCTGCGCCGCCTTGATCATGACTACAAGCGCATCATCATTGCCGGTGGCGGTAACATCGGCCTGCGTCTCGCCCAGGCCATTGAAGACCGTTACAACGTCAAGATCATCGAACGCAATCACGATCGTTGCCACACGCTCTCTCAGGAACTGAACCGCACCATCGTTTTCCACGGTAATGCGTCCGATAAGGATCTGTTGCAGTCGGAGAGTATTGAAGGGACCGATATCTTTATCGCTCTGACCAACGATGATGAAGCCAACGTGATGTCTTCGATGCTGGCCAAGCGTCTCGGAGCCCGTAAGGTGATGGCGTTGATCAACAACCCGGCTTATGTGGATCTGGTGCAGGGTGGTGAGATTGATATCGCGATCTCCCCGCAGCTGGTCACGATCGGCAGCTTGCTGCGCCATGTACGCCGTGGCGACGTTGTAAACGTTCACTCACTGCGTCGTGGAGCGGCTGAGGCCATCGAGGCCATTGCCCACGGTGACAAGCACAGCTCCAAGGTTGTTGGACGCACAATTGGCGAAGTGGCACTGCCTCCCGGGGCGACAATCGGTGCCATTGTTCGTAACGACGAGGTGTTGATTGCCCACGACCATATAGAGATTGAAGCGGGCGATCATGTGATCTTGTTCCTGACTGACAAGAAGCGTATAACCGAGGTTGAGAAGCTGTTCCAGGTGGGTATTGCGTTCTTCTAAAACGCACGCCTGATCAGCACTTTATTGCCTGCCGTTCGGAGGAGGGCGGGCAATACAAGTTTCAACTCAACTCTGGTGTTGAGAGTGCCTGCGCCAATAAAAATGCAGGCCTATAAACGATAAAGAAACTTACGATAAAAATACGTCCAGGGACGACTGGGGTTATATGCATCCGTCGGTAATATTGCGCATTCTCGGGGTTCTGCTGGCTGTGTTCAGTCTTGCCAGTCTCCCGCCCATGCTTGTGGCATGGATCTACAACGAACCTGAAATCACCCTGTTTGGTTACACCTTCCTTGTTACCTTACTCACCGGCCTTGGCTGCTGGCTTCCATTTTATCGCACCCGCTACGAACTACGTCCAAGGGACGGTTTTCTGGTTACCGTTTTGTTCTGGTGGGTACTGAGCCTGTTTGCTTCCATACCATTTCTGCTCATGGATGCACCGGCGCTTTCGATTACTGATGCCTTCTTTGAGGCCATGTCGGGCCTGACAACCACTGGCGCAACAATCCTGACCAATATTGAAACATTGCCACGCTCAATATTGTTTTACCGTCAGCAGCTGCAGTGGTTTGGCGGCATGGGAATAATTGTTCTGGCAGTTGCCGTGCTGCCAATGCTGGGCATTGGTGGTATGCAGCTCTATCGAACCGAAGCTCCAGGTCCGATCAAAGACAGAAAGCTGACACCTCGTATTGCCGAAACAGCCAAGACGCTCTGGTATCTCTATCTCGCGATCACCATCGCCTGCGCTGTTGCCTATTGGGTAGCCGGGATGAATGCTTTTGATGCGATTTCCCACAGTTTCTCAACAGTGGCTATTGGCGGTTTCTCAACATACGACGCCAGTATTGGTTATTTCGACAGCTCACTGATTGAAGCCATCGCCATTTTCTTTATGGTGATCTCCGGGATGAACTTTGCTCTGCATTACTTTGCATTGCACGACAAAGACCCTCTTTATTATTTTAAAGACCCGGAAGTTCAGGCCTATCTCGGGATACTGCTTGGCGTCAGCATTGTTACTGTTTTGGTTCTTCAATACACCGGCGTCTATACCGATTGGGATGCACTGCGTTATGGCCTGTTTCAGGTTGTCTCCATCGCTACAACAACCGGTTTCGGGATTACAGACTTCTCTTTGTGGCCCATCTTCCTGCCGCTATTGCTGTTCCTGACCAGCTTCTCTGGCGCCTGTGCCGGTTCAACTGGCGGAGGTATGAAAGTGATTCGTATCCTGCTGATCTTCAAGCAGGGTTCCCGGGAGCTGAAGCGTCTGATTCACCCAAATGCCATCTTTGCTATCAAGCTGGGCGGTCGTGCTGTTCCCGATAGGGTAGGGGAGGCAGTCTGGGGCTTCTTCTCGGCCTATGTCTTCGTGTTTATTCTGCTGGAGCTCGCAGTTCTGGCGACCGGTGTGGATATTGTAACCGCGTTCTCTACCGTTGCGTCCTGCCTGAACAATCTGGGCCCGGCACTGGGTGAAGCAGCTGCTAACTATCAATCTCTACCCGATGCCGCCAAGTGGTTCCTGTCCTTCGCCATGTTGTTGGGACGGCTGGAAATATTCACTTTGATGGTACTGTTCTCGCCTATGTTCTGGCGGCATTAATTCATCTTTTGTTTTCTCTCCCCATCAGAATGACTCGAGAATCAGTCCTGATGGGGAATTTCCTCTGCCAAGGCCAAATCCGTCATCTATAAATAAGGCTTTTTGTGCGGAACGAATAACAAATGCGCGCTCTTGTTTACAGGATCCACCGTCTGGCTTTTCTCCTGTTAACACTAATCACACTCTCTCTGGAAAGTTCCGCTGGAAAAAAAGGTACTCCACTGCCACCCGGCATAGTTCCCCTGAAAGATGTGCTTGCTATCCAAAGCGCAGGGGGCGCCATCAATTCTGAGCAACGAAAACAATGTCTATCCAGTCTTCGCTGCCATGTCGGCATGGCTGTGGATAAGATCGAGTCGCGGTGTTGCAGGTACTGGAGCTGGGGGACAGCTGAGGCTTTGCCACTGTTTCAATCATTTATCGACCCACAAGAACAACCGAAATCCCAGACTTATAACGATTGGTTCTCTCCGCTAAACAGTACCGATAGCGATAGCTTTGAGGAAGCCCCACAGCTCAGCCAACCCTACTATCCAATCATTGCTAACCTGGAGCTGGACGAAAATGACGAACCTTTGCCCTCCAGACAGGACACCGTCAAGGTGTTTCCCAATATCCACAAGATCATTCAACAGCTTATTGAGGGCAGGCAGGGCGTAGATATACGCCTTTCGACAAATAATCATCCTTATAATATTCGATTGCGGATGCAGGACACCCGCAAAGACCTGCAGGTCATGCTTCCTGATGCAGGAGTGCTCACCATTTTTCTTCCCAACAGAAAAAAAGGCGATGATCTTTTGGAACAGTTGGAGGAGGCGGGCTTTTTTTCCCTGCTTGACGAGTTGATGCACTGGAACAATGCACAACCTTATCAGGTGATGCGCAACATTGCGGCCACCTCCCAAAAGCCTTCCTCCCGTCTGCGGGGAGGAGTTTCCAGACAACTGAGTAAAATCCAAACTGCCCTGAAGTCTCCACAACTGACCATGACAGGCCCTCAGTCAGGGCTGATTTCATCTGCCAGCATGCAAAGCCTTTCTCAATCACTCACAACACTCTCACTGGCCGATGATGAACGAATTCTGACCAGACATAGAAACTTCCAAAATGTTCTGGAAAGCCACAGTCCAGCCACATTCCAAACCCTGATAGATGCCAACACCGGCACCACAATTCTTGAATATGTTCACGCCAAGACCACTCTTCGCAAGCCCAAATATATGTCCGTCGCAGCTCTGGTTCACAGCCACTATGAGCTTATGACCAATTCGACAGAGAGGGCAGAAGGCAACACCCAGTCCCGTAATATATTTATAAATATGCATAAACAGGCTCTACAACACTATCTGGGGATTCATCACCCCATTCCTATTATGCAGATTGAACGGGAAGAGCTGGACACGCCTCAGGGCGATAACACCCGATTTATGACTGACCTTCAGGCCAGCGTGGCCTATAACCGTCAATGGAACAGCAACAGCTCTCTAGTGGTTGAATTCAACTCCTCACAGGGCAACACCTACCTGGTACTGCGCTCTAATCCGGTATTTCGCGCACTGCTGGCGCTACCCGGGCAGGTACTGGCCTTTGATAGCGCTCCATCAGTGGAAAACAAACATGCCCCCCGCCAAATGACCTTGGACACAGACCAAAGCTGGCGGCAGCTCTGGGAATTGCTCCGTACCTACTACGATGATGATAATGGTGCGATTCTCGTCAATATTGCAGTTGTTCACGACTATGGCAGCTTCCACGGCACTATACCCACAATACAGGTAATACAAAGTAAACGACAAAGCAGCCTTAGCACGCTGGAGAAAATTTCAGATCGTCCAGTCCCCTTCGTCTACCCCAAGCAGTTTGCAGAGCCCTCAGATGTGCAGAATGCCCGAAAACTGGCTGCTTTTATCGAGCCGAAACTACTTGAGCTGGAAAAGGAATTAATAGAGTTCGAGGGGAGCCATCATGATTCTCTAGCGCAACAGGACGACGAATGCCGCACAAACCCTGAATTGGTTTCCCAATGTGTCCAGCAGATCAATAAAGTGGCTGCAGAGTTTGATAAAAAAAAGAATGCCATCTCTCGACTTAAAATCTGCCGCGCTGAGCTATTGGCTGTCACTAAAAAAAAGACCGTGTCACAAACTGCCGATCACCTTCTCACTTTTCCTCCAGCAGACAAATACTGGCCGGATATCCTGAGTTATGCCCAGACGTTACATGCGCCTGCTACTGCTAACCCTTTCACCGATAGAGCCCAAAAGCTGCAGCTTGATTTCGCTCTCCACACCCTCAAAAACCTTCAGGTCGTTGATGAGGTGCCAATTTACGATGAAATTGAGGAGCTAAGGACAGAAACAATCTCGTCACCAACCTCTCTATCCTCAATCTCCCCATCACCAGCACCGGAGCTACCTATAAGAAACACAGATCAGGAGAAAGAGGAACATCACGCTAAGATGCAGCAGGTGATTGCAGCTCTCGAAGATATGGATTTCCCCCCCCAACCATCACCGTCTTCTTCACCACAGCAGTCACCAAAACTATCACCGCACTCATCATCACCATCGCGCGAGCTTATATCTGATCCACTGGATCTGATTCAGGAGCAAACATCCGAGCCGCCTCTGGCAGTTTCATCAATCTCTCCAATAAGCTCCCCACTGCCAATCAAGCCTCCACGTCGCAAAAAACAGAAAAACGATAACAAGCCTGACAGCCCCGTTCAGGTGGATTCACCAATACCGCAGGTAAACGACACAGAACAACCAACCACGCCAGCACCTGCGCCTCCTCCACCGCCTCCCCCTTCAGGGCCAGGTGGACCACCACCTCCACCACCACCACCTGCCGTTATCATGGTAAAGACTCCCCTGGAAAAGGTCGGAGAGGTATATAGCCAATGGCAGAAAAACCAGGAAGATGCCAAGATCTCAGCCAATCTTGGCATCCTGTTTTCTCAGGCTTGGAGCACCGCGAAAAATCGGCCCCAACTGCAGCAGCGCTACTACACCTACCTCTTGGCACGGCTGAGTGATGAAACCATATCAGGCTCGACCGCTATCAAGTATTTGCGCCGTCTAATAACTGTTTTACGGGTCTCCGCAACGCTGACAGCCCATCAGGTCTCCTCGCTTTATACCCGCTTTCTACAACTGCCCAGTATTGCGGGCAAGGCCGTTGTTTTTAATGACTTGCTGAATCTGGTCATGGCCAAAAAGCGCCCTGCGGATGAAGTCGTCGGGTTTCTCGAAGAGGTGGCCAGAAAAGACCGCTACAGTGGTACCACTCTGTCGTTGATTGAAATGAACCTGATTGAACTGTGGCTCAATGCCAGAGATAGCCTGACAACGCTCTCGCCGGGACAATGGATAGAAAATATTAAGCAACACAACCCCGCCCGCCTGCATAATTTACAGCCTTATTACCAATGGCTGGGCGAGCTGGAAAACACTCACGAGCCCGAACATAAAGCCGCGAGTCAACAGGTGGACTTGTTGCGCAGTCTGCTTGGGTTGCACCGTCCTGCATCGTTATTGCTATCTCAAATTATTTCCCACCAGGTACTGCAACAGCAGCCAAACGAGGGTGGACCGGAAGCTTCTGGCGATGAGAAAGACCAGCATAAGAAAGCCTTGATGAAAAGCATTGCCAGACGTTCGCAGTTAAGACCTGTAAAGGCAGGGTTGGCACAACTCATCGCCACTCTGGAGAAGGAGTTTGAAGCATTAAGCACCGACAACCCACCATCACCGGAGGAAATGATTAACAAGCTGCAGACCCAGGTAGGTGAAGCTCTGTTCTCAAACAATCCTCCGGTATTGCCCCCTTTACCGGATGAAGATATTCCAGAAGAACTAACAGCGGGCCAACTCTACTATCTCGAGCTGGAGCAGGAACTTGTTCAGCAGTTAAAAGCTCTTTTCCTTAACTGCGCTCTCTATGCGGACAAGGCCAACCACCACTCCGTAGCCGCTGAATACATGGCCATGGTCGCACAGCTGCATACCGCACAACTGGAACAACAAAGCTTTACAAGTAGTAAATGGGAGCAGCTGCAGCTGACATTCTTGCATCAGATCATCGAGCTTCAGGCCACAACCCGGGAGTTGCAACAAATACAAGAGATAACCACCCAACAGATAAAGCTACTGCCTGCCAGGGGTGAGGATCCCTTGGCAGAGAAACTGGCCCAGGCACTTGAAAACCAGGACTGGGATAACTTCATCACTGTGCTCGAAAGCACAGAAAAAGTGGCGACAGGCCATAAACTGCGCCGGGTGACACGAAAGGAAGTGAGCGGTAGCGAATCACCCGGTCACTTCCAGATGCCAACACTACGCAAGACAAATCCTGCAGTCAGGCAACAGGAAATTACCCCGGAAGAACACCTGATGTTCACCATCAGAGAACAATCCCATCATCGCAGTGTTACTTTTTCCGAGGAAGAGATTGCGGAGTTAACAACCTGGGTACTGGAGCAGAAACCCGACAGAGGCAGGGTCTCCAGTGAAGTCAGTAACCGTGCCCAAAGGAAAATAAACATCACCCATTACACACGCATGGTGAACCAGCCTGCGATGCAGGATGTGCTTAGCGCAAGTGAGCGGGATAAGTTAATAAGCGATGCTCAGGAGCAAAAGATCACGATTGCCGACTTCAATGGCTTTTTGCAGCAATACATAGTCAATAAATTAGCTCAACTGATGCAAAACATGTCGACCTCGCCCCCCACAGCAGCTATGGATATCGACCCTCTCGCTCAGGATGATTCGGATCCAGAGAACAAAGAAAACCCCATAACCACCGGGGAAGATACTGAGTCTGGGGAATCCGAGGAAGATGAGGAATGGGGAATAGCTCCTATGGAAACCAACAAAATCAGCACGGTGCAAGAAGATTCTGGCTCAAGCAGCGAATCCTATGGCACGCCGGAAGAGGGAGACTAGCTTGATTTCAGCTTTTCCATGGTTACAGCCCACACAAAACGTCAACAGTCCCTATCATTCTGGGGTATAATCCGCCCAATTTTTTGCCTGCACCCCGGATGGGTGTAGGGCGTTTTCCCATAATACCGAGGTGGTACTGTGACCAACCAGAACGCGCCCGACGTCAATACGTTTCAGGGGCTGATTCTTACCCTTCAGAATTTCTGGGCCAGCCAGGGCTGTGTGATTATGCAGCCGCTTGATATGGAAGTCGGCGCGGGTACCTTCCACCCGGCAACCTTCCTGCGTGCCATCGGCCCAGAGAACTGGAATGCTGCTTACGTTCAGCCAAGCCGCCGCCCGACTGACGGCCGTTACGGTGAGAACCCAAACCGTCTGCAGCATTACTACCAGTTCCAGGTCGTGATGAAGCCAAACCCGGCCAACTTCCAGGATCTGTACCTCGATTCCCTGCGCGCACTGGGCATCGATCCACTGGTTCACGACATCCGCTTTGTGGAAGACAACTGGGAATCCCCGACTCTGGGAGCCTGGGGTCTGGGTTGGGAGGTGTGGATGAACGGTATGGAAATCACTCAGTTCACCTACTTCCAGCAGGCTGGCGGCATTGAGTGCTATCCGGTGACCGGCGAGATCACCTATGGTCTGGAACGTCTGGCCATGTACATTCAGGGCGTAGACAGCGTTTACGATCTGGTTTGGGCCAAAGGTCCTCAGGGCGTTGTCACCTACGGCGACGTTTATCATCAGAACGAAGTGGAGCAGTCCACCTTTAACTTTGAACACGCCGACACCAAGGTGCTGTTCGAGCACTTCGACTTTTACGAGCGTGAATCTGCGCGTCTGGTTGAACTGGGTCTGCCACTACCAGCCTACGAATACACCCTGAAGGCTTCTCACACCTTCAACCTGCTGGATGCCCGTCACGCTATCTCTGTGACCGAGCGTCAGCGTTTTATCCTGCGTGTGCGCACCCTGGCCCGGGAAGTGGCCAAGGCTTATTTTGACGCCCGTAAGAAGCTGGGCTTCCCAATGGCTGATGAAGCTATCCGAAACGAAGTGCTGAAGCAGCTGGAGGAAAACTAATGTCCACTCGTGATTTTCTGGTTGAGCTGGGCACTGAAGAACTGCCTCCAAAAGCTCTGCGCAAACTCTCTGATGCTTTCTCCAACGGTATTACCAGCCGTCTGGAGCAGGCCGGCCTGAAGTTTGGTGAAACCAAGTCTTTTGCTGCCCCGCGTCGCCTGGCTCTGCTGATCAAAGGTCTGGAAACCAGCCAGCCTGACAAGAACAGTGAGCGCCGTGGCCCAGCGGTTCAGGCTGCTTACGATAAAGATGGTAACCCATCCAAGGCTGCTGAAGGTTTTGCACGCTCTTGTGGCGTAGAGTTCTCCGCCTTGGAAAAGCTGGAAACCGATAAAGGCGCATGGTTGGTTTACCGTTCCGTAGAGCAGGGCAAGCCAACCGCAGAACTGCTGCCAGGTATTGTTTCTGCCTCTCTGGACGAGCTGCCAATCCCTAAGCGTATGCGCTGGGGTGCGAGCCGTTCCGAGTTTGTACGCCCGGTTCAGTGGCTGGTTATGCTGCTGGGTGATGATGTGGTTGATTGCGAGGTTATGGGTCTGAAAGCTGGCCGCGAAACCCGTGGTCACCGTTTCCACAACAATACTTCTCTGACTATTGCTCAGCCGGCTGATTACCAGTCTGTTCTGGCAGATACCGGCTTTGTTGTTGCTGATTACGATACCCGTAAGCAGACCATTCGCGAGCAGGTGAAAGCCACCGCTGAGAAGCTGGGTGGCGTTGCTGTTATCGATGCAGACCTGCTGGAAGAAGTTGCTTCCCTGAACGAATGGCCTTCTGCACTGGCCGGTCGTTTTGATGAAGCCTTCCTGGAAGTGCCTTCCGAAGCACTGATCTCTTCCATGAAAGAGCATCAGAAGTATTTCCATATGGTGGATGGCGAAGGCAAGCTGATGCCTTACTTCATCACCATTACCAATATCCAGAGCAAGGATCCTTCTCAGGTTATCTCCGGTAACGAGAAGGTAATCCGTCCGCGTCTGGCTGATGCCCGCTTCTTCTTTGAAACCGACAAGAAGATCACTCTGGAACAGCGTCGTGAAAAACTGAAACCTGTCGTCTTCCAGAAAGATCTGGGTTCTGTTTTTAACAAGACTGACCGTATCGCACGACTGGCGTCTTTCATTGCCGAACAGGAAGGTGGCAACAAGGACAACGCCAAACGTGCAGGTGAACTGTGCAAGTCCGACCTGGCCTCCGAGATGGTTATGGAGTTCCCGGAACTGCAAGGCATCATGGGCATGTACTACGCCCGTCACGATGGTGAGCAGGAAGAAGTGGCTGTCGCCCTGGACGAGCAATACATGCCGCGTTTCTCCGGTGATCAGCTGCCTTCCACCCTGACCGGCTGTGCTGTTGCTATCGCTGATAAGCTGGATACCATTGTTGGTATCTTCGGTATTAAACAGCCGCCGTCTGGCTCCAAGGATCCATTCGCACTTCGTCGTGCGACACTCGGCGTATTGCGCATCATCGTTGAGAAGAAGCTGAAACTGGATCTGCGCTCCCTGATTGCTGTGGCCATCGAAGGCTATAAAGCACAGGGCGTTGAATTGCCAGCAGGTGAAGAACTGAACGACACAGTACTGGAATTCATGCTGGAACGTTTCCGCGCCTGGTATCAGGATGCCAAGATTCCTGTGGAAGTGTTCCTGTCAGTACGTGCGCTGAAACCGTCCCGTCCATTCGACTTTGATCAGCGTGTGCAGGCAATCTCCAGCTTTATGGCTCTTCCGGAAGCAGCTGCTCTTGCTGCGGCCAACAAGCGTGTATCCAACATCATGGCAAAAGCCGGTGATGTGGTGATTCCGGATGCTGTTGATACTGCCCTGTTGCAGGAAGATGCAGAAAAAGCTCTGCACAGCGTTCTGAGCGCATGCATTAGCGAAGTGGAACCGATGCTCGCCGAAAGTAACTACAGCGCAGCCATGAGCCGCCTGGCGGCCCTGAAAGAGCCTGTTGATACTTTCTTCGACAAGGTTATGGTGAATGCTGACGACGAGCAGGTTCGTTTGAACCGTTATGCTCTGCTCAAGCAGCTGCGTAACCTGTTCCTGCACGTAGCCGATATTTCCCTGCTGCAGGCCTGATCTGTAAATAAGGTCAACCCCGGTTGGCCTTAACTGCCAGATCCTAAGCCCTTTACTGCCAATAACCCACAAGGTTATTTGCGGTAAAGGGCTTTTTCTTTATCATTTGTAGGGCCTGTTGTGATTTGCTGATGCGGCTCAGTGAAACGGAAAACCATTCATCGTTAGGAAGGCTTGTGAAAATCGTAGTTGCCCTACATTAAACAAGCCTAACGCAGCGAGGGATGGCTTTCCGTTTCACCCGAAGGGCTTTCCCGAGAGCTTCCATGGCGTCGTTGTAGCGATTTGAAAGACCACCAGTATTCCTTCATCGCTACGCCTAGCCCTGAAAACTCTCGGGAAAGCTGAGCCCGATCAGCAAACCACAACAGGCCCTACTGTTGTTACTTTTCTCTGGACGCACATGAAGCTGGTTATTCTCGATCGTGATGGGGTGATAAATGAAGACTCTGATGATTACATCAAGTCTCCGGATGAGTGGCACCCGATCCCTGGCAGTATTGAGGCGATCGCTGATCTGACCAGAGCAGGTTTCACCATTGCTGTCGCGACTAACCAATCTGGGGTTGGCAGGGGGTACTATTCCCTCGAAACGCTCGCAGCCATGCATGAGAAGATGATCAGTCTGGTTGAGGCGGCAGGCGGTTCTATTGCCTGCATTCGTTTCTGCCCTCATGTGCCTGAAGATAATTGTGACTGCAGAAAGCCAAAGCCAGGCCTTGTCAGGCAGATAGAGAATGCGCTGTCCTGTTCTGCTCGTGGCGCCTGGTTTGTCGGCGATACCGATAAGGATATGGAGGTAGCTGTTACCTGCGGCTGCCATCCGGTTCTGGTTAAAACCGGTAAGGGACAAAGAACCCTCAACAAGGGTCTTTCAGTAAAAGAATTAGAGGTATACGGGAATCTCAAGGAGTTTGCAGATTCCCTGATTCAGGATACGCAATGATCGCGAATAGTATTTGTTGGTTAAGGACAGCTGTTTTTTACTTTTTCTGGGTTTTGTTTGGTGTTCCGTGGTGTACGTTCGTCATACTTGCGGTTTACTTTGTGCCCGTTCGCTCCCGCCACCCATTCTTTATAAAGAACTTCTGCGTTGTCTCGCTTTTCCTCTGCCGGTGGATCTGTGGTATCCGCTGGAAAGTAGAAGGGCTGGAGAACGTGCCGGATAAAGCCTGCGTAGTGGCCAGTAATCATCAGTCTCCCTGGGAGACGTTCTTTGTACAGATGCTTATCAGTCCACAGTCGACTGTTATCAAGAAAGAGCTGTTCTCTGTTCCCTTCTTTGGCTGGGCGTTTAAGCGTTTAAACCCGATTGCGATTGATCGTAAAGAGCGCCGCTCGGCCATGCAGCAGGTGATGGACAAGGGTAAGGTCTGCCTTGATGACGATTATGGCGTAGTGATCTTTCCGGAAGGGACACGACACCACTGGCCGGAAGTAGGGCGCTTCACCCGTGGTGCTGCGACACTGGCTCAGCATGCCAATGTACCAGTACTGCCAATAGCACACGACGCTGGTCGCTTTTGGCCAACTTTCACTCTGAAGAAAACACCTGGTGAAATCACGGTGCGTATTGGCCCCGTGATCGATAGCCAGAACAAGCCTATCGACCAGCTCACCTCAGAGGTTAGAGACTGGGTTGTGGCTAATCACCCTTAAGTGTCTTTTATCTTTTTACAAACAAGAGCGCATTACGCGTTCTTGTTTTCTTCCTGTTCCCGCTTTCTCGCCACTCTATCGGTGAGGCGTTTAATATCCACAAAGTAATTTAAACAGCTATAAAATGGCCTTAGTACTCTATTGAGACAACCGTGATGCCACCTCTGCTTAAGCTCCTCTTCCAAATATTCCACATCAGAGGCTATTTGCCTTAGGTCCTTCTCATAGGCCGCATATTCCCGCTGCTCATTCGCAAACGCACGCATCTGGTACTCGCTGCAGCGCTTGCTGTACTGACCATCTGTGGTTTTATCGAGTTCGCTTCTCAGCTCTTTTAAAGCAGGATGTTGGCGGAAACCTGCACGTTCCATTTTGGAGAGACGCTTATGTTGATTTGCCGTCCACTGCCAGTTAAACCAGCGTTCATGCCTGCTGGCTTGCTGGCCATGCCTCATAACGGCTGTCATGGCTGGAGAATCATAAGGAACGCTTCCTAATACTGCAGCATACTCTACTGAGTTTCTCAGGCAGGGATTCTTTCCCGGCACATGTGGACGAAGTATATCCGCTTCCCAGCGTTGTCTTTCTTCAACTCTTTTCTCAAGGTGGCTCTGTAATTGCTGGCGTTCTTCGGTTAAATCACCGGTGAGACTCATCACCTGTTTAACCAAAGGCTTTTTCTCATAGCCCCTGATATAACTCTGAGATGCATTACAGGTTCTTTCTTCCAGCTGTTCCAGCTTTGGCTCATAGAAATCTTTAAAGTTATTCAGCCTTGCCCGCTTACCATTCAGCAAGAGATAACAGAGTTTGGGTACTCCTGCTATCACCAGGCAGACTGCGGTATAACTAACAGCAACAGTCACTATCATGAAAAAAGCGGAGCTCAGGGTAACCGGGCTTGCCGCACCCGTAGCCGCATAATAAATAGTTGGAATCGCAACCCATTTACAGCAGAAATTGATTACCGATTTAAACAATCCCTCAAGGCTGGAACAGACAAATGCTGTCGTCACTCGATATTTTTTTAACCGCTTGATGCGTGCCTGCGAAGGTCTATCAGGAGATTCAGGAAATGAGTTCTTACCTTCAACGACTGCGAGCTGATTTTGAACCTGCTCTTCACTAGAAAAGCGGTGGTAGCCTCCAGTAGAAGATATATTGTGATGAATTGCGCCGGCCTGATTCATATCTGCCATCCCTGAGAGTATTACTCAGCTTTGACAGAGTAGGCGGGGAAAGTGTTCTTAAGAGAGGGATCCGGATTGTCAGATCAACTAACAATCCGGTTAGAGAGCAATAGCCCCCAATCAGGCCATGTGTTTCTCAATCAGGCCAATCAGGATATGAATAATCTTGATGTGTACTTCCTGAATACGATCTGCATAGCCAAAATGAGGGACACAGATCTCTACATCAGCGATACCAGCCATCTTGCCGCCATCTTTGCCGGTCAGGGCGATAGTCTTCATCCCCTTGGCAGAGGCAGCTTCAAAGGCCTTGATAATGTTTGCTGAGTTACCGCTGGTGCTGATACCCAGAAGAACATCGCCCTGCAGGCCTACAGCCTCAACATAACGGCTGAAGACATAGTCATAGCCGAAATCATTACTGACACAGGAGAGGTGGCTTGGGTCAGAGATTGCAATCCCCGGATAACCAGGGCGATTGTCACGATAACGGCCGGTCAGCTCTTCCGCAAAGTGCATGGCATCACAGTGTGAACCACCATTACCGCAAGACAGCACCTTGCCATTGCTTTTAAAAGACTCGGCAATCAGCGCTGCGGCGCTTTGAATGTTCTGAATCTGCTTTTCATCTGCGAGAAAACGGGCCAGCACTTCCTGTGCCTCGGTCAGCTCACCTTTAATAAATGCTTGAATATCCTGCATATTTTCCTTCCTGCTTAATTTAGCTTCACAACTCACGGGAAGAGAAAAAAGCCGGTCATTCTCTGGACCGGCTTTTCGTACTTTACACGTCGAGGTTGGCGACCTTCAGTGCGTTGCTTTCGATGAAGTCTCGGCGCGGATCAACCTGATCACCCATCAATGTGGTGAAGATCTGGTCGGCGGCAACGGCATCATCAATAGAAACCTTCAGCATCCGACGGTTAATCGGATCCATGGTGGTTTCCCAAAGCTGATCCGGGTTCATCTCACCCAGCCCCTTATAGCGCTGGATGTTATGACGCTTGGTGGATTCATACATCAGCCAGTCCAGAGCCTGCTCAAAGCTATCAACAGGATGAGTACGCTCGCCCTTCTGGACGTAAGCGCCTTTCTCGATCAAGCCAATCAGCTTTTCACCCAGGCTGGTGATGGCACGATAGTCGTTTGAAGTGAAGAAATCGTTCTGGATCAGGTAAATGGTTTCCAGACCATGGGCCTTCACTGTCACTTCTGGCAGCCAGCTATTGTGCTCCTTGTCTTCGACAACACGCATGGTCGTGGTGCTGCCAGACATAAAGGAACCTTCCAGCTTAACGTTCAAAGTCTCAACCCAGCTGTCTACAACGCTCTGATTACGCAGATCGTCTTCTGCCATCTTCGGCATGTAGATCAGCTCACGCAGTACCTGAGCAGGGTAGAGACGGGACAGACGCTTGATAACGCCTTCAATCTTACGGTATTCGTTAACCAGAGCTTCCAGCTGGCTGTCAGCGATACCCGGAGCGTCCTCACTCACGTGCAGACTGGCATTCTCCAGAGCCATAGTCGTCAGGTACTCCTGCAGGGCTGGATCGTCCTTCAGGTACTGTTCCTGCTTGCCACGCTTCACCTTATAAAGAGGAGGCTGGGCAATAAAGATATGGCCACGTTCGATCAGCTCCGGCATCTGACGGAAGAAGAAGGTCAGAAGCAGGGTACGGATGTGTGCACCATCGACGTCCGCATCGGTCATGATGATGATGCTGTGGTAGCGCAGCTTGTCCGGGTTGAACTCTTCCCGGCCAATACCGCAGCCCAGAGCCGTGATCAGGGTGCCAACTTCCTGAGAAGAAAGCATCTTGTCAAAGCGAGCCTTTTCTACGTTCAGGATCTTACCTTTCAGCGGCAGGATAGCCTGGGTACGACGGTCACGACCCTGCTTGGCGGAACCGCCCGCAGAGTCACCCTCCACTATGTACAGTTCGGAGAGGGCAGGGTCCTTCTCCTGACAGTCTGCCAGTTTTCCAGGCAGACCTGCGATATCCAGAGCACCCTTACGACGGGTCATCTCACGAGCTTTACGGGCCGCCTCACGAGCGCGGGCCGCATCCAACATCTTGTTCACGACCAGTTTGGATTCCTGTGGGTTTTCCACCAGAAAGTCCGAGAACGCCTTACCCATTTCCTGCTCAACAGCGGTCTTCACTTCGGAAGAAACCAGCTTATCTTTGGTCTGGGAGGAGAACTTAGGATCAGGAACCTTAACCGAGACAACAGCAGTAAGGCCTTCACGGGCATCATCGCCAGTGGTGCTGACCTTCTGCTTCTTGGCCATGCCTTCAGCTTCGATATAGTTGTTCAGGGTACGCGTCAGAGCGGCACGGAAGCCCGCCAGGTGGGTACCACCATCACGGTTGGTGATGTTGTTGGTGAAGCAGTAGATGTTCTCCTGGAAGCCATCATTCCACTGCATGGCCACTTCTACGCCCACGCCATCTTCATGCATGGTTTCAAAGTGGAACACCTTATTAACCGGGGTTTTATTCTGGTTCAGGTATTCAACGAAAGCCTTCAGACCACCTTCATAGTGGAAGGTATCCTCACGGCCGTCACGCTCATCCTTCAGGTTGATGCAGACACCAGAGTTCAGGAAGGACAGCTCACGTAGACGCTTGGCCAGAATATCGTAGCTGAAATGGATGTTATTGAAGGTTTCTGCAGATGGCCAGAAGGTCACTTCGGTACCGGAGCCTTCGGTCTCGCCAATAATGGACAGAGGTGCTTTTGGAACACCGTGTACATAAATCTGCTGGTGAACATTGCCATGACGGCGAATAGTCAGGCGCAACTCGCTGGACAAGGCGTTTACAACAGAAACCCCCACACCGTGCAGACCACCAGAAACCTTATAGGTGTTGTCATCGAACTTACCACCGGCATGGAGAACCGTCATGATAACTTCTGCCGCAGAGACACCTTCTTCTTCATGGATATCAGTCGGAATACCCCGACCATCATCCCGAACGGTTACCGACTCATCCGGATGGATGATGACATCGATAGCGGAGCAGTGGCCAGCCAGCGCCTCGTCAATCGAGTTATCGACGATCTCAAACACCATGTGGTGGAGACCCGTTCCATCATCGGTATCCCCAATATACATACCAGGGCGCTTACGGACTGCATCCAGTCCCTTAAGCACCTTGATATTCGACGCATTGTAACTTTGCTCGCTCATCCGCCACGTTCTCCAATAAAACCAACAGCCACCCTGCAAACAGGACTATTAACTACTGGCTTGGTTATCCTGCATCCATCAGGTTCATTCCGTCAGGCACTTGCTTCAGCAGCTGGCTCGACAGAATCTTCGAGAATAACACCATGTTCCACATGGAACATTTTTACATCTTTATCAGTTCCCCAGGCATCAGCCAGGGCACCTTGCTCAACACAGGTAATAAACACCTGTGCATCCATGTTTCCCAGCATGCGGCACAATTTATACCGATGCTCTTTGTCCAGCTCTGATGGAAGATCATCTATTAAATAGACGCAGCCAAATGCTTTGCTTTCACTGAACAATTTTCCCTGAGCCAATTTCAGGGCGCAAACTACAGCTTTCTGCTGTCCCCTCGAAAGGCTTTCTACGGCAGGCGCACCTTTATGCCGAATTCGGATATCAGCCCTGTGAGGGCCCCAATGGGTGTATCCGGATTCAAGATCCCGTTTAAGGGATCGATCGAGGACTTCCCGCAAACTGGACTCTTTATCCCAGCCTCGGGTGTAGGAGATCTGAATATCAGATAAATCTGTCAGCTGAGCCAAGGTCTCTTCAAAGACGGGCTTTAGCTTTTCAAAGTAGCTTTGCCGATAGCTATCTATCTCTTCACCACTATGGGCAAGCTCGACATTCCAGACATCCAACAGCGAATCAGCTATTTTACCATGTCGAGCGCTACTATTCCTCAAGAATGCATTCCGCTGCTTCATAGCTTTTTGAGCCCGTTTCCAGGCATTCAAAAAGCGATGTTCCACATGGAACACTCCCCAATCCAAAAACTGACGACGATCTTTGGGGCTACCTTCCAGTAAGCGGAAGGTATCAGGATTTATGACTTGAAGAGGGAGTATGGCGGCAAGATCGGAAGTGAGACGGGCAGACTCACCATTAATATGAACCTTACAACTGGCATCTTGTGTGCGTGAGACACCCAGAGCCCAGGAGTGCTCGCCGGCTCCAACCTTACCAAAAACAATACAGGCTTCTTGCCCCTGACGTATCACAGACTTCACTTTGGTTGATCGAAACGAACGGGCAGTACCAAGAAGATGAATAGCTTCCAGAAAACTGGTTTTTCCGCTGCCGTTAACGCCGTGAAGAATATTGATCGAGGGGGAGGGGGTTAAGGTCACAGATACAAGGTTTCTTGTATCCGTGACGCTGATCTTCTCAAGACAGGACATCTAAGAGAGAGCAAAGAAAAAATCAGAGACGCATCGGCATAACAACGTACACAGAGTCGCTGTTTTCAGGCTCTTCTACCAGTGCACTGCTGTTAGGGTCGGACAAAGTCAGCTTAACTGCATCACCATCAATAACAGACAGCACATCCAGCAGATAGCTCACGTTAAAGCCGATCTCGAGGCCTGCACCATCATAGTTAACGGTGACTTCTTCTTCCGCTTCTTCCTGCTCTGGGTTGTTCGCCATGATCTTGACCGTGTTCTGGTCCAGCATCAGACGAATGCCACGATACTTCTCATTGGAGAGGATGGAAGCACGATTCAGAGCCTGACGCAGGGTCTGACGGTCACCAATCACAAACTTGTCGCCACCGCGTGGAAGAACGCGCTCGTAATCCGGGAACTTACCGTCAACCAGCTTGGAGGTGAAAATAAAATCACCGGTGGTTGCACGGATATGGTTGGCGCCCAGAGTGATATTCACGATCTCTTCGCCATCCGTCAGCAGACGAGCGAGTTCGAGAATACCTTTGCGAGGAACGATCACCTGATGACGCTCCTGCTGGCTGATATCTGCATCGACTGTGCACATAGCCAGACGGTGACCATCAGTCGCAACAGAACGCAGAGCGTGCTCACGGACTTCCAGGAGCATACCGTTCAGGTAGTAGCGAACATCCTGCTGAGCCATGGCAAAACCAGTACGATCGATCAGACGACGTAGACGGGATTGGTTAATGGCAAAGGAGTAAGAGGCAGACTCTTCATCAATATTCGGAAATTCATTCGCTGGCAGAGTAGACAGCGTAAACCGGGAACGACCGGAACGGAAAATAACCCGCTGATCTTCCAGCAGGAAGGTGATCTCACTATCTTCCGGCAGAGACTTACAGATATCCATTAACTTACGTGCTGGAACGGTGATTTCACCGTCTTCAGCCGGCTTGTCGAGATGTACCCGGCCAACCAGTTCCACTTCCAGATCGGTACCAGTCAGGGAGAGCGTATCGCCTTCAACAACCAGCAACACGTTAGACAGTACGGGGAGTGTTTGCCTGCGTTCAACAACGCCAGCAACCAGCAAAAGTGGCTTCAGCAGGGCTTCCCGGTTAATGGTAAATTTCATTGTTTCCTTTCTCGCCTCTAGCTAAGGAAATTCATCTAAATCTGGATAACGCTACAACTCAGCTTACTCATAAAAACATAAGGTCTTTATGACATTAGCTGGTTAGCAGCCTCAGAAGATTCTTATGATCTTCTGCAATTTCAGCATCTGTCTCACACAACTGCTTAACCTTACGACAGGCATGCAATACGGTTGTGTGATCACGGCCACCATAGGCATCCCCAATTTCCGGGAGACTATGGTTAGTCAGTTCCTTGGACAAAGCCATGGCAATCTGTCTTGGTCTTGCTACAGAACGGCTGCGTCTTTTCGACAGTATGTCTGAAATTTTAATCTTGTAATACTCAGCCACAGTGCGCTGAATATTTTCAATACTGACCTGTTTATCCTGGAGAGCCAAAAGATCTTTTAAAGACTCACGTATTAAATCTACATCAATCTTGCGCCCCATAAAATGGGCACTGGCAATTACCCGCTTTAATGCACCTTCCAACTCACGAACATTGGAACGAATACGCTGGGCAATAAAGAAAGCAGACTCGTGTGGCAGATCGATTTTGGCCTGTTCCGCCTTCTTCATAAGAATGGCGACACGGGTTTCCAGTTCCGGTGGTTCTACTGCAACCGTTAATCCCCAGCCAAAACGGGACTTCAAACGTTCTTCCAGACCGGCAATCTCTTTTGGATAACGGTCACAGGTCAGAATCATCTGCTGGCCACCTTCAAGCAACGCATTAAAGGTGTGGAAAAACTCTTCCTGGGAACGCTCTTTACCGGCAAAGAACTGAATATCATCAATCAGCAGTGCATCAACACTGCGATAATAACGTTTGAAATCGTTAATGGCATTCAGTTGCAGAGCCTTCACCATATCCGCAACGAAACGCTCAGAGTGCAGATAAATAATCTTGGCATCCGGGTTCTGCTTAGCCAGCTGGTTACCCACAGCGTGCATAAGGTGGGTTTTACCAAGACCCACACCACCATAAAGGAACAGTGGGTTGTAGGCAGAGCCAGGGTTCTCAGCAACCTGTTTGGCGGCAGCCAAAGCCAACTGGTTGGATTTACCTTCCACAAAGGTATCAAACACAAAGGTACGGTTCAGAGAACTGGTATGTTTGATACTGCCTTCCACTTCAACCGGGCGCTGCTTGGGGATAACCACTTTCGGCGCAGGCGGAGTAATAATGGTGGGCTCGTTATATTCGATTTGTGAAGACGGCGGCTGCGATGAAAGTGGCGTCACTTCAATCGAGGGATTATCACCCGCAACATTCACTTCAGCCTTGGGCTGATAGTTTCTATCTTCACCTTGGGAAGAACGCAGCGGGTTAACAAACCGCTGGCGCACAGCCGCAGGAGTCAGAACCGTTTCTGTCTCATTGGCAACACCTGTTAACTCTTTCTCCAGCTCAGCAACCACAGTCGCATCAGAAGCCGAAGAGGACTCCTGACGAGCAGGCTGCCCATAACCGGAAGACGCAGTTGATTCGTTCCGAGAAGGAGCAGAGGAGCCCTGTGGCTGGCTGTAAAGATCGAGAATAGCCTGACCATTGTCTTCATCATGACTGCGCTTAGGTTGCTCCTGAAAGCGCGAGGAGAACCCTGATGAACCCGAGGAAAACCCGGAACTGGATGGTGATGAGGAACGGCTGCTGGTCGCAGAGCTGCGACTACCGGACATACGCATACCAAAAGAAGGTCTGCGATTACTCACTCCCAAAGCAATAGCGGGTGGATTGCCATCCGACAAATCCATGAAGATTTCTTCTATACGGGGCAGGTACTTGTCTTTCACCCAATCGAGGACAAACCGGTTTGGAGCCAGAAGACACAGCTCATCTTGGTCAGCCATGACTTTGAGCGGGCGCAACCAGGTATTGAACTGCTGAATAGGCAGCTCGTCCTGAAGGATTTCCATGCACTTCTGCCAGAGTTCACGTGGCACTGGGACAACTCCGGTCATCAAAACGACGGTGATTAATAGGTGTTGAAAACTTTTCCATTCTATCCCGATCAGGGCAGGTTATCCACACCCCAAAACGTTCAAGACACCCTATTTTTGCTGGGAATTTCCACGTTTTTCAAGTGCTTAACGAAAACAACTTTCAGGCTGTGGATAGCGTAACGAAAAAGCAATCTGTGGATATCTTTGTGAGAAACTGTGAGGCAAAAAACAAAATCTATTTATTAACAGCAAGTTCTGCGTACTTTCTGCTAAATAACACGAGCGGGGATAACTGAGAAAACAAAGAATGGATTCTGTACCGTAACAACTCAGTTCAACGGAAAGGAATAACCGAAACCCGTGTAAATGAAGACAGTAAAAAAACAGGAATAGCTGCCATAATTGCTGCATCGAGGCAGTAATATGCGATATAGTGATAAATTGCCTATTTTTTATACTGCTTTTAAATTGACGCTAAATATAGTATTCCCTAAAATTGCGCGTCATTTTATTTTTCTCGTTTTTAACATCCCGTGTTATCGGTTCCGTTATGGCGAGGCAGCATCGAACCTGTTCGATACCAACCTTAAGAGTGATTGATCATGAAAAGAACTTTTCAGCCTAGCGTCCTGAAGCGTAAGCGTACTCACGGTTTCCGCGCCCGTATGGCAACCAAGAACGGCCGTGCTGTTCTGAACCGTCGTCGTGCTAAAGGCCGTAAGCGTCTGTCAGCCTGATTTCCGATCAGGGCCTGAACATGATCTTCGGTTTCAGCCGTGACCTAAGGCTGCTGAAGGCATCAGAGTTCAAACGGGTTTTCGATAAGGCAGAAGTAAAAGTTTCCGACCAGAACATTCTTATCCTGGCCAGAAGGAACGACCTGGATATTTCCAGACTCGGTCTGGTTATCGCCAAGAAGAATGTAAAAACCGCAGTATCCCGAAACAGGATAAAGCGGGTAATTCGTGAGACCTTTCGCCATAGCCAGAACAGTCTTAAGGGACTCGATTACGTTGTACTGGCCCGAAAAGGCCTGGGCGAACTCGACAACAGGCAACTGCACAGCCTGCTCAATAAGCAGTGGTTGCGCGCTCAAAAGAAAAAATCAGGAGCGGCTCACCAGATCAGAAAACGGTCTGACTCTCCTGAAAGAGCACCAGCCCCTGTTGGTTAATATTCCACAGGGGTTTGCCTGCATGCTTTTGAAGAGCTGCTTTAAAACAACCAGGTACAGAACATGAATCCAGTCCGATCGTTCGTTCTGTTACTGATAAGGGGATACCAGCTCGGTATCAGTCCCCTTATGGCAAACCGCTGCCGCTTTTACCCCTCCTGCTCCTCCTATGCCACGGAAGCCATCACCCTTCA
Organism: Parendozoicomonas haliclonae; assembly: GCF_900174585.1. Taxonomy (GTDB): domain Bacteria; phylum Pseudomonadota; class Gammaproteobacteria; order Pseudomonadales; family Endozoicomonadaceae; genus Sansalvadorimonas; species Sansalvadorimonas haliclonae. The sequence goes on from NZ_FWPT01000004.1 coordinate 443,137, forward strand.
CGGCATCCTGAAAGGCGGATACCTCACATGTCTTCGTTTACTACGCTGTCATCCGTTTCATGCGGGCGGTTACGATCCTGTACCCGGCAGCCAGGAATATCAGGCATTGAACCAGGTGGACCCGGATACCCCTAACCGTTTTGATGGCCAATAAATCATGGATTTGCAACGTACCCTCTTAATCGCGGGTCTGGTTGTTGTCGGCTACCTGATGGTGCTGCAATGGAACCAGGATTATAACCAGCCGCAGCCCGTTACCCAGTCGGCTCAGCAGCTCCCTGCCAGCAATGCTCCTGAAGCACCTGTTGCCCAGTCAGCCTCTGACGTACCGACTCTGCCTGGCACCAATGTCAGTACTCCGAAGGCCGCCTCCCAGGCGCAGCTGATTACTGTCACCACTGACACTCTGATTCTGACAATCGACACCCGTGGTGGTGACATTGTTCGTGCAGAGCTGCCCAAGTTCACCCGCACCAAAGGGGAAACCACCCCTTTTGTTCTGCTGGAGAACTCCACCAACCGCATGTTCATCTCCCAAAGCGGTCTGACTGGTCAGGACGGTCCTGATCGTCTGGGTAAGCCGGTATTTACTGCCGCGCAGGCCCAATACACCCTGGGTGACAAGGACGAACTGGTGGTTGATCTGAACCTGAAGAGTGAAAACGGTGTGGATATCACCAAGCGTTTCACCTTCAAGCGTGATGTCTACCAGGTGAGCGTGGATTACATCATTCACAACGGCAGCGATGCTGACTGGCGCGGTAACTTCTACGCCCAGTTCAAGCGTGACAACACCGAAGATCCAAGCAAGGAAACCAGCAACGCTTCCGGCATGAACACCTACCTGGGTGCCGCCGTTCGTACCAGCGACAAGCTGTATGAAAAGCTGCCGTTTGATGAGTTCTCCGATGAGCCGTTCCGCGAGTCTATTGAAGGCGGTTACGCGGCCATCGTTCAGCACTACTTCGTGAGTGCCTGGATTCCAAAGCAGGATCAGAAGAACACCTATCAGACCCGCGTATTTGATGGTGACAACATCATCAGCGTGGTTGAGCCGACTGTTACAGTTGCACCTGATCAGACGGCAACCGTTGGTGGCATTCTGTACCTCGGTCCTAAGAATCAGGATCGTCTGTCCCAGCTGGCCCAGGGTCTGGATCTGACCATCGACTACGGCATGCTGTGGTGGTTCGCCAAGCCGCTGTTCATGCTGCTGAGCTTCCTGCACGGCCTGATCGGCAACTGGGGCTGGAGCATTATTGCCCTGACTCTGATTGTTAAGGCGATCTTCTTCCCGCTGTCCGCTGCCAGCTATCGCTCCATGGCGAAGATGCGCAAGCTGACACCGAAGATGCAGGCACTGAAAGAGAAGTACGGTGATGACCGTCAGGGTCTGTCCCAGGCCATGATGAAGCTGTACAAGGATGAGAAAGCCAACCCTATGGGCGGCTGTCTGCCAATTCTGGTACAGATGCCAGTGTTCATCGCACTGTATTGGGTACTGCTGGAATCCGTTGAACTGCGTCACGCACCATGGATTCTGTGGATTCAGGATCTGTCCCAGATGGATCCATACTTCATCCTGCCGCTGATCATGGGTGCTTCCATGTTTGCCCAGCAACTGCTGTCTCCAGCGCCACCAGATCCAATGCAGGCCAAGGTGATGAAATTGATGCCAGTTATCTTCACCGTGTTCTTCCTGTGGTTCCCGGCCGGTCTGGTACTGTACTGGGTAACCAACAACCTGCTGTCCATTACTCAGCAGTGGTACATCACTCGCAAGATTGAAGCAGAAGGCTGATAAGCCATTCACTTCAAACCTGTGAATAAAAAGCGGACCTTCGGGTTCGCTTTTTTTATGCCTGAAATATACAAGTTATTCCGCCATTGGGTGCCGGTTCTGAGCGGAGCGGGTTAGACTACTGCCATTCTTTATGTACCGCAGACACTGCAATGAGTTATCAACAGAAAGACACCATTGCCGCCCAGGCAACAGCACCCGGCCGTGGCAGTGTGGGGATTATTCGCGTCTCCGGCCCCAAGGCAGCTGAGATAGCAGAAGCGATTGTAAAAAAGTCGCTCACACCACGTTATGCACACTATCTGCCATTTTATGATCGGGACGGTCAGGTTATCGATGAAGGTCTGGCAATCTACTTCCCCGGGCCCAACTCCTTTACCGGCGAAGATGTACTGGAACTTCAGGGGCATGGCGGCCCGGTCATTCTCGATCTGCTGCTGAAAGAGATTGCTCACCTTGGCGTACGTCTGGCTCGCCCGGGTGAATTCTCTGAACGCGCCTTCCTGAATGACAAGCTGGATCTGGCTCAAGCCGAAGCGATTGCCGACCTGATCGACAGTTCTTCTGAAGAAGCAGCTCGCAGTGCCGTTCGCTCCTTGCAGGGAGCTTTTTCCACACGTGTGAATGAACTTGTGGAAGAACTGATCCGCCTGCGTATCTATGTGGAAGCAGCCATCGACTTTCCGGAAGAGGAGATCGACTTTCTCTCAGACGGTAAGGTGAGTCAGGATCTGGATCGGGTCATGGACAGTTTATCCACCGTCTTTAAGGAAGCCCGCCAGGGAGCCATCGTCCGTGATGGTATGACCGTGGTGATTGCCGGCCGGCCAAACGCCGGCAAGTCCAGCCTGCTGAATGCACTCTCTGGTCGTGACTCTGCCATTGTTACGGATATCGCCGGCACGACCCGGGATGTTCTGCGGGAACATATCCACATTGATGGCATGCCTCTGCATATTATTGATACCGCCGGCCTTCGGGACAGTGATGATGTGGTTGAACAGATTGGCGTAAAGCGAGCCTTTGATGAAATCGCTCAGGCTGATCTGGTGCTGTTAATGGTGGACAGCACGACCACAGATAAGACCGAGCCTCATGATATCTGGCCAGAGTTTGTGGATAAGCTGCCGGCAGGCGAAAAAATCACAGTTATCCGTAACAAGTGTGATCTGAGCGGCGAGGAAGCAGGACTGACAGAAGGCCAGTATCCGGTAATCCGCCTTTGTGCACAGACCGGACAAGGTGTTGATAACCTGCGCCAACACCTGAAAACACTGATGGGTTACACCGGAACAACCGAAGGCAGCTTCAGTGCCCGCCGCCGCCATATCGAAGCGCTGGAGAAAGCCCGCGACTCTCTGGAGCAGGGCAGAGCCCAGTTAATGGGCATGGGAGCAGGTGAACTGCTGGCCGAAGACCTTCGACAGGCTCAACAGGCTCTGGGAGAGATTACCGGCGAGTTTACCAGTGATGATCTGCTGGGCCGGATCTTTACCAGCTTCTGCATCGGGAAGTAATTTTTGTGCATATCTCGTTCCCACGGCCTCCGTGGGAATGCATATAGATTGGGATTCAAGTGGTAAACCGTTCGCCGAAACTGGAATGCTCTGCCCGTTCCGGCAATACGTCCCTGTATTGAGTCACTCTCGGGGCATCCTGCCCCTTGGCAGAGCACACCAATTCCGACTCTCTCCTTATTCGATTCCATCATTTTGCATTGAGTATGCAGGAAGAGCTGTGTGTATATTTTTATCCCATAATAACTCAACAGTCTGTACACAGTGTTTGCCCGTCCATCTGTGAACAAAACTCACTAACCACAAACTACCCCCATTGTGGACACAGCGCTGAAAGCCTCTGGTATCAGGCTTTGAGTAACTCTATACACACTTATTCTGAATAACCCACATGTGAGTAAACTGGTGGTAAAAGATAAAATCAGCGCATAAGAACTAGATGTGTGTAAACCCTGAAAACAAGGCTGAATAATCAGGTATGGTCTTGGGATGAAAATTGAGGCCTAAAATCAGAGGCAAAACTATTCACCAGTTGATCAGGCCAGAATCAGGGCTTTCCAAGGTTATTCGCACAAAGCTATCATCCTCTGTAAGCCTTGTTATCAGTGGCCTCAACGTACTTTTCCACACAAAAACCGGGTCTATATAAAAAACAAAAATAAGAAAAGATATATATAAGACATACATATATTCACTCTTCCTTTCTTCGCCTTACCTTTGGATAAAAACAGGTTGAACAGATAAAGGAAGGGAGGATGTGATTTGTACTAAAGCAGGAGCGGTTTTCTTTTCCGTTGCAAACCTTATACTCACCCGCCACAGTTTCTATAAAGGATGTCACCTCTCTGATCATAATCTTCAGGGAGATTCTGTAGACCATCCTGTTCTTGCCCGGAGGCTTTACTGAGTGGATTTTCCAGCACGTTTTGATGTCATTGTTGTCGGTGGTGGTCATGCCGGCACCGAAGCAGCTCTGGCCGCTGCCCGTATGGGAGCCAGAACTCTGCTGGTTACCCATAACATCGAAACCCTTGGCCAGATGTCCTGTAACCCGGCTATAGGTGGTATCGGTAAAAGCCATCTGGTGAAAGAGATTGATGCTCTTGGTGGAGCCATGGCCAAGGCCACCGATCTTGGTGGTATCCAGTTCCGTATTCTGAATTCCAGAAAAGGGCCAGCCGTTCGCGCGACCCGGGCACAGGCTGACCGAATTCTTTATAAGGCTGCCATCCGCGAAATGCTGGAGAACCAGGACAACCTCTGGCTGTTCCAGCAGGCTGTTGATGACCTGATCATGGAAGGTGATGAGGTCCGTGGTGTGGTTACCCAAATGGGACTGCGCTTCCTGGCCGATCAGGTGGTTCTGACTGCCGGTACTTTCCTGGGCGGAACTATCCACATTGGTCTGCAGAACTATGGTGGCGGTCGTGCCGGTGATCCTGCATCCAACAATCTGGCTCACCGTCTGCGTGAACAGCCTCTGCGTATTGAGCGTCTGAAGACCGGAACGCCTCCGCGGATTGATGCACGATCTGTGGACTTCTCTGTGATGGAAGCCCAGCCGGGTGATACCCCAACACCCGTGATGTCCTTTATGGGCTCGGTGGAAGATCATCCACGGCAGATCAACTGTTACATTACCCACACCAATGAGCGGACCCACGATATCATTCGTGGTGGTCTGGATCGCTCACCAATGTATACCGGGGTGATTGAGGGTATTGGTCCGCGTTACTGTCCTTCCATTGAGGATAAGATCCAGCGCTTTGCCGACAAGAACTCCCATCAGGTGTTTATCGAGCCGGAAGGTCTGACTACTCACGAACTGTATCCGAATGGCATCTCAACCAGTCTGCCATTTGATGTGCAGCTGGAACTGGTTCGTTCCATCCGTGGAATGGAAAACGCTCACATCGTACGTCCAGGTTATGCCATCGAATATGACTTCTTTGATCCTCGGGATCTGAAGCCATCTCTGGAAACCAAAGTTATCCCCGGTTTGTACTTTGCCGGTCAGATCAACGGCACTACCGGTTATGAAGAAGCTGCGGCTCAAGGTCTGCTGGCCGGTATCAACGCCGCACTACGCGCCCAGGGCAAAGACGCCTGGTGTCCTCGCCGTGATGAAGCCTACATCGGCGTAATGGTCGATGACCTGATCACCAACGGCACTTCCGAGCCGTACCGGATGTTTACTAGCCGTGCGGAGTACCGTCTGATTCTGCGTGAAGACAATGCCGATATCCGTCTGACCCCGAAAGGTCGTGAGTTGGGTCTGGTTGATGATGAGCGCTGGGCAGCCTTCTGTGAAAAGCAGGAATCCATTGCACTGGAAACCGAACGCCTGAAGACTACCTTCATCCACCCAAGCAAGCCGGAAGCGGAAGTGCTGAACCAAAAACTGACCACCGCGATTACCCGTGAGTACAGTTTGATGGAGCTGCTGAAGCGTCCGGAACTGACTTACGCCGATATCGGCAGTCTGAAAGGTGAAGCTGTGGAAAACCCACAGGTGGCTGAACAGGTTGAGATTCAGAGCAAGTACGCCGGCTACATTGATCGTCAGGCTGAAGAGATTGAAAAACTGCGTCGTCACGAAGAGACCAGCCTGCCGGCAGATCTGGATTACGAGACCATTACCGGCCTCTCCCATGAAATCCGCCAGAAGCTGAGTAATATTCGTCCGGCAACGTTGGGTCAGGCTTCCCGTATTCAGGGTGTTACCCCGGCAGCTATATCACTGCTGTTGATACACCTGAAAAAGCGTTCACTCGTACAAGATCAAAAACGAGCATAAAACGCAAAAGCCAATTCAGCAGGCGAAAGGGATAATACTCGTTCCTGCGGTCCACCGTAGGAATGCATACTATTCGCGAATGAGTGGCTGACAGTATGGGTTCCCACGCAGAGCGTGGGAACCAGAAAACTCTTTTGCCAGCGATATATTGAAAAAACAGCATCACAAGAAAGCCTGCACTGCGCAGGCTTTCTTTCATGTAAAATAATGCAATTTTGCGCAGTCAGTGCATACCAACTGACTGCAACACCCTAATGGATACTGGCCTGTGAATAATCTCGACGTCATGCTGAAATCCGGCGCGCAAGACATGGGGATCGCGCTGACTGACGAGCAGTTACACAAACTGCGCGCCTATGTGGACCTGCTGATGAAGTGGAACAAGGTGTATAACCTGACCGCGATCCGCACCCCGGAAGAGATGATCTCCCGCCATATCCTCGACAGCCTGAGTGTGCTTTCTTACGTAGAAGCTATGATTCCTGCCGGTGGCAATCTGATTGATGTGGGCTCTGGTCCAGGCCTGCCCGGACTGCCTCTGGCCATCATGCTGCCTGACCGAAATATATCCACACTCGACTGTGTTGGTAAAAAAACACGCTTCCAGGTTCAGGTATGTAATGAACTTGGCCTGAATAATGTTACAGTTTTGAACGAACGGGTAGAGAACTGGCAGCCCGAACAAGGTTATGATGGAGTGATCTCCCGGGCATTCAGCTCCCTGAAGGACATGATCACCGGAACCGATCACCTGTTGCGTAAAGGTGGATTGTGGCTGGCCATGAAAGGTATTCACCCGGAACAGGAACTGGATGAATTGCATTCAGTGCGTCCGGATGTAGTGATGACCGAGTCCCATCCTCTGGAAGTGGCCGGTTGTGATGGACAGAGACATCTTGTCATACTGGAACGAATGGAAACGGCGCAGGCCTGAATAAAAGCTGCGCTCACAGTTTAAGGGGCCAACCGATGGCGAAAATTCTGGCGCTCACGAACCAGAAAGGTGGAGTCGGCAAAACAACATCGTGCGTCAACCTGGCAGCATCACTGGCAGCAACCAAACGACGGGTGCTGCTGGTTGATCTGGATCCCCAGGGGAATGCCACCATGGGATGTGGTGTGGATAAGCACGAGTTGCCACTGTCGGTGTATGACGTTTTGGTTGGTCATGCACCGGTGAGAGACGCCATAGTGCCATCGGAAGCGGCAGGCATTGAGGTTCTTCCATCAAATGGTGACCTGACGGCAGCAGAAGTTGAGTTGATCAACAGTGCCGACAGTGAAGGCGCTCTTAGCAGAGCCCTGGAAGACCTCAGAGGCGATTACGACTTTATTCTGGTCGATTGCCCGCCCTCGTTGAACATGCTCACTGTTAACGCCCTGGTGGCCGCTGACGGTGTTATTATTCCCATGCAGTGTGAGTATTATGCCCTTGAAGGTCTGGCTGCACTGATGGACACAATTTCCGGTATTTCTTCCACAAGAAACCCGAAACTGCATATCGAAGGTTTGTTGCGCACCATGTATGACCCGCGCAACAGCCTGACAGTAGAAGTCTCCCGGCAACTGATTGCCCACTTTGGCAACAAGGTTTACCGCACCGTTATTCCACGTAACGTGCGTCTGGCCGAAGCGCCCAGCCATGGTTTGCCGGTGATTAAATACGACAAGCATTCCCGCGGTGCCATCGCTTATCTGGCATTGGCGGGTGAACTGATTCGCCGGCAGGATGCCGGTAAGGTCCGGCAGCAGCCGGAAGAAACTGCCGTGAGGTAACACAGCCAGTGGCTAGAAAACGAGCATTGGGTAAAGGCCTCGGAACACTTCTGCAAAGTGCCCGGGTTGCTGAAGAGATTGAGCAGCTGCAAAGACCTGCCACGGTAGAACTGGAAGTCGCCCGTGACAGAATGCTGCGTGAGATTCCGGTCGAGTTTATTGAACGTGGCCGTTATCAGCCGCGTCGGGATATGAACCCGGAAGCTTTGGAAGAGCTGGCCAGCTCTATCCGCAAACAGGGTGTCATGCAGCCGATTGTCGTGCGCCCTGTAGGTGATGGCAGTGAAGACCGCTTCGAGATTATTGCCGGTGAACGTCGCTGGCGGGCCACTCAGCTGGCAGGTCTGGACAAGATTCCAGCCGTGATTCGCGAAGTGCCGGATGAAGCTGCCATTGCCATGGCACTGATTGAAAACATTCAGCGTGAAGACCTGAACCCGATTGAAGAAGCCATTGCTCTTTCCCGTCTGAAGGAAGAGTTCGAGCTGACCCAACAGGAAGTGGCTGAAGCTGTGGGGAAATCCCGGGTAACAGTGACCAACCTGCTGCGTCTGCTGAACCTGCGGGAAGATGTACGCAAAATGCTGGAGTACGGTGATATCGAAGCGGGCCATGCCAAGGCCTTACTTGGTCTACCGGATGCTCAGCAGCTTGAAGCCGCTCGTACGGTCGTTGGTAAAGCTCTTTCTGTACGACAGACAGAAGCTTTAGTCCGTCGTATGCAGCAGGAAGCAGAAGCTGCGACCTCCAAGGTCAAGAAAGCGATTGATCCAGATATCCGTTCCCTGGAAGAAGATCTGTCCCAGAAGATCGGTGCCAAGGTGGCGATTCAGCATACTGCCAAAGGCAAGGGTAAGCTGGTGATCAGCTACAACACCCTGGATGAACTGGATGGTGTTCTGGCTCATATTCAGTAAGCGTCGTTTAAAACAAAGAGGCCCGCAAAATTGCGGGCCTCTTTGTTTTCATACTCTGAGCGTTTACGCATATTTTTAATGTGCGCGTTTACGCTTTCTCGTCGGTGAAACCCTGAACTCTGGTGTTGAAGAGAAAAGGTGCTCCAGATATCTTCGGTAAGCTGGGTAGGGGGAGCTAGCCTGCGGCTGAGTGGGATCTATACCTTTAAAAAGACATTCGGCATTCCAAAGGACTGCGACTCCACAGTCATTACTATTATCCTGCAAGGGAATTTCTTCTGAGGATATGGCATAGCCGGCGATCCTATTAGCCTGCTCTGTATCCCCACTCTGCTCGAACAGTGCCCTGGTCCATTTGCGAATATCCCGCGCCCATCGGGCGGCTTGTCGTGTATTCAGAGAATCAAGGCAGGAAATCTTTTGTGCACGATTATCCACAACAATCAGAAACCAATGGTCACCTGTATTGCAGGGCCAAAGGACTCTATCGGATTGGAAGCTATTAGCATCCACAAATAAAGGAATAGAAAGCTGTCGCTGACGGCTGGCTCGTACAAACTGACGCGTGTTAATAGGGTTGAGGCAGTAAATAGAACGACCGGCTTCTCGATAAAGCTGATGTGAAAAGATGGTCAGGCCAGCATTGATCATATTGTCATTCAGCCAGGCATGACCTCTAAGAATTTTCAGATCATCCTCGGTGATCGGATAGTCACCAAAATAAACCGCCGGTGGTTGTCTTGAGCTGCCCGAAGGGGAGTCACTGTTAATCGTGATGGTATCCAGTAGCTCTATCACATCCGGGGAGTCTGTCGAAGTGAGATCGATAACGGAACTCTCATTTTCTGGCTTCCGCTTCTTGAGTGGGGGACTGGTAATAATCACTGATTCATCAGCCGAACTTGCTAATGAAAGTGTGGAGCTCAAGGCAACAATCGTTGGTGGAGTCAGTGAGTGAGTGCGGTTGTGTACTTCAACGTTGGTAATCGTTAAAGACGGGGACTCTGGAGCCGTAGGTAGTGATTGCTTTGAAGCTACAGGTGGGCTCGAAACTTTTCTTGCCTGCTTGTGTTTAACTGGGGCTTTAGATACACGTTTTAACTTGAGGCTCACTGTTTTATTTCTGAGAGTGGCTTTGGTTGTTTGCACCTTCGTACGTCGTGTTGACGTTGGTTTTAGCGCTTGCGCATGAGGTTGTGATTTCTTTTTAACTGCAACGGGTTTTTTGGGGGCCGTTGTTGTGCGTGCTGAGCGTGATTGAGCTTTTGTCTTCGTTTTGCGACTTTTAATAGGCACGCCAGTACTTGTTTTCGTGCTTTTGGTTGCCTTGTTGGCGAAGTGCTTCTTTGGAGGTGCAGCTTTTGTCTGACGTTTTTTGATTGAGCCCCTTACTGGAACCTTTCGAGAAGAGCGTCTGCTGATACGAGTGTCTGGTAATGACGCGCTTGAGCTTGAATCCTGTGAACGGGGCAAGGTTGATTCCGTAGCCAGACTGCAAACAGATTCAACATCAACCGGGCAGCACAGGCTTCTGCCGTAATCAGCCAGCGTAGAAAACATACCTTTGGAAAAGGCCAGCATAATGGTGAATCTCGACAGAAAAGTAGTGATATCAGAGGCTTTTAAGGGGGGCTGAGTTCACTAATAAGCCAGCAACGCTGTTAGAACTACTGACGAAAATACAGATAAATTCGATATCCCCTATAAAGAGAACTGATTTGTTTTCAGGTAGTAGGAGGATGAAGATTGAACAGTGGAGCCAAAGTGTCAGGGACTGGCGTTAAATCCTTTTTTCTGCTTTTTTACTGATTGGTCTGACAATCTTTGCTGGACTTTATCCCTTTCTTAGCAGGATTTGCTGCAACCCACTTTTTGATCGAATGCATGTATTGGTAGTTTCGGTGGAAAATATCAGTACAGGCATTAACCGGTCTGTGGCGAGCTTTGCAAAATAGAGTATGTGACTAGAGATTAACTCAGTTGATCATAGGTAGTAATACCCATATACTTGCCACGCCTAACAAACGCTTTAAAACAAGGCTTGGACAGGGCGCGTAGCTGAAAAAGGATAAAAAAAGGCAATAGCCAGCAGAAAACTTCAAGGGCTATTTAAGTACCGGAGTTTGGGGACTCAAGTTCGAGACTCAACCCAGAGAAGAATGGCACTGGCTCAACGCATCATAGCAGTTGTATGTCGAGTCATGTGCAGAACAAAAACAGAGGTATGAGAGGCCGTCGTATTTTGGATAGTGTGCAGTCGCCTCATTTACGAAAGCCACCTGTTTTTCGGGTGATTATTGCTCAGGCATCAGTCACGTGCGTTCTCTTTGTAGGGCTTTTCGCTTTTAGCATTCTCAACCAGAGTGCTACCACCACAGCCACGTCTGCACTTCTCGGGGGACTGATCTGTCTCGTTCCCAATGCTTACCTTGTTTTTCGGGCCTTCAGCCACTCTGGCGCGCGTGCGGCACAAAAGATAGTACAGGAATTTTATCGAGGCGAAGCCGGCAAGTTTGTTCTTACATGCTGCGGCTTCGCTCTTGTTTTTGCACTGGTGAGACCGCTGGATGCAGTGGCCCTTTTTGGTGCGTTTGTATTGGTGCAGGCAGTGAACTGGTTTACGCCTCTGCTTCTTAGAAGAAGAACATAAGGGCGCTGCGACTATGGCACTGTTGAAAATCATGGCACTGGTGAAATCCGGGTGAATTAACGAGAGCAACTTATGGCAGAAACAGCTTCTGGTTATATACAGCACCACTTGCAGAATCTGACCTACGGTCAGCTGCCTGCTGATTATGTGCGTGCTGATGGTAGTGTACTGAGCGATGCCACCTGGACCTTTGCGCATAGCGCCCAGGAAGCAGCAGACATGGGCTTCTGGGCTCTCCATGTCGACAGTATGTTCTGGTCACTTCTTTTAGGCTTTGTCTTTGTCGGACTGTTCCAGTTCGTCGCCAAGCGAGCCACCTCCGGTGTGCCCGGCGGCCTTCAAAATGCTATCGAAAGCATTGTCGAGTTTGTTGATACCAGCGTGAAAGAGAGCTTCAGTGGCAAGAATGCCGTGATAGCGCCTCTTGGTCTGACCATCTTCTGCTGGATCTTCCTGATGAACCTGATGGACCTGATCCCGGTTGACTGGATACCAGGTCTGGCCACGCTGCTCGGCATTCCTTATATGAAGATTGTGCCGTCCACCGACCCGAACATCACCATGGCCATGTCCCTGAGTGTGTTCATGCTGATGATCTTCTACTGGATCAAGGTGAAGGGTGTCGGCGGTATGTTCGGTGATCTGGCCCTGCATCCATTCTCCAGCAGCAACCCGGTATTCAAGGTGTTGCTGATGCCAGTCAACCTGCTTCTGGAAACCGTATCCCTGATCGCCAAGCCTATTTCCCTGGGCCTGCGACTGTTCGGAAACATGTATGCCGGCGAATTGATCTTCATTCTGATTGCCATGATCGGATATGCACAGCTGCCACTGCACTTTGGCTGGGCGGTACTGCACATTCTGGTTATCACTTTGCAGGCTTACATCTTCATGACCCTGACCATCGTTTACCTGAGCATGGTTCATGAAGAGCATTGATTGATTTCCAAGGTGCTCCTGGTATCCACCGGAGTAGGGGCACCAAGGTAATCGTTTTTAACCCTGAAAAATAACGTTACTAAATCTATAAGCAACGTTTTACACACCATCACGCGACGTAAAGTCGGGAGGAAATATGGAACTGGTAGTTGGACTGACAGTAATCAGTGTTGCAATCATGCTGGGCCTGGCCGCTCTGGCCACCGCTCTTGGCTTCGGTATGCTGGGTGGCAAATTCCTGGAAGGCGTAGCCCGTCAGCCAGAAACTGCTCCTATGCTGCAAACCAAGATGTTCATCGTAGCGGGTCTGCTTGACGCGATCCCAATGATCGCCGTTGGTATCGCCCTGTTCTTCACCTTCGCCAACCCGTTCATCGCTCAGGTTCAGTGATACCGGGTTAATGCAACTGGAATGCCTGCCTGATTGTGATCGCCACTGCTCGACAATGAGCCGGCTTGATCGGCAACAGGCAGCGCAGACAACGACATTAACTGAATAGCGAGAGGTGTTGGTGTGAACATCAATGCGACCATCATAGGTCAGACGATTGCGTTCGCATTCTTCGTGTGGTTCTGCATGAAGTTTGTGTGGCCACCGCTGATCGGCGCACTGCAGGAGCGTCAGAAGAAAATTGCTGACGGTCTGGCGGCAGCTGACCGCGCAGACAAAGACCTTGAGCAGGCGCAGGCCAAGATCGCTGAAGAACTGGCCGCTGCCAAGCAGCAGGCACAGGAAATCATCGAACAGGCTAACCGTCGTGCTTCGGCCATCGTAGAAGAAGCCAAAGATGATGCCCGCAAGGAAGGCGAACGCCTGCTTGTGGCCGCACAGGCTGAAATCGAACAGCAGGTCAGCCAGGCTCGCAATGAACTGCGTGCTCAGGTTGCTTCTATCGCTGTTGCCGGTGCCAGCAAAGTTATCAGCAAGAACCTCGACGAAGCCGCGAACAGCGCGCTGGTCGATCAGTTCGTCGCTGAACTCTGAGGCGGGAGGCGAGTATGGAACTGACGACTTGTGCCCGTCCTTATGCCAGGGCCGCTTTCCAGTTTGCTGCTGAGCAGAACGCACTGGAAAACTGGGCCGGAATGCTGAAAACCGGTGCCGCCGTGGTGCAGAACGACACTGTTAATGTCCTGCTCGGCAACCCGTCTCTCACTGCAGCACAAAAGGCTGATGCACTGATTGACGTGTGCGGTGACAGCCTGGACGACAGTGGCCGGAACTTCTTCCACGTTCTGGCAGACAATAAACGAATCACTCTGCTGCCCCAGATTTCTGAGCTGTTTGAAGAGCTGAAAGCCAAACAGGAGCAAAGCGTAGAGGCCGAGGTTATCTCTGCATTCCCTCTGTCTGAGCCCCAGCTGGCAACGCTTACTGAGAAGCTGAAGAACCGGCTGAAAACGGAAATCAGAATCAGCAACACCATCGATGAGTCTTTACTCGGCGGTGTGATTATCCGGGCTGGTGATCTGGTGATTGATAGCAGCGTAAAAGCCAGGCTGGCAAAACTGGCCGACGCAATGCGCACGTAACAAAACGCTAAGGCAGGTTTGGTAATGCAGCAACTGAATCCTTCAGAAATCAGCGATATCATCAAGAGCCGCATTGAGAGCCTTGATGTTGCCGCTGAAGCCCGTAACGAGGGCACTATCGTCAGCGTATCTGACGGTATCGTACGTATCCACGGTCTTGCCGACGCCATGTACGGTGAGATGATCGAATTTGGCAGTGGCGTATTCGGCATGGCCCTGAACCTTGAGCAGGACTCTGTCGGTGCTGTTGTTCTGGGTGACTACAAAGGTCTGGCCGAAGGTCAGAAAGCCAAGTGCACCGGTCGTATCCTTGAAGTTCCAGTTGGTAATGAACTGCTCGGCCGTGTTGTTGACGCACTGGGTAACCCAATCGATGGCAAGGGCCCACTCGATGCCAAGATGACCTCTCCACTTGAGAAGGTTGCTCCTGGTGTAATCGCCCGTCAGTCCGTAGACCAGCCAGTACAGACCGGCTACAAGGCTATCGACGCCATGGTTCCCATCGGTCGTGGCCAGCGTGAGCTGATTATCGGTGACCGTCAGACCGGTAAGACCGCTGTCGCCATCGACGCCATCATCAACCAGAAGAACACTGGTGTTAAGTGTATCTACGTTGCTGTTGGTCAGAAGCAGTCCTCTATCGCTAACGTCGTACGCAAGCTGGAAGAGCACGGCGCGATGGATCACACCATCGTTGTTAACGCCGGTGCTGCTGACCCAGCGGCCATGCAGTTCCTGGCGCCATTCGCCGGCTGTGCCATGGGTGAGTACTTCCGTGACCGCGGTGAAGATGCCCTGATTGTTTATGATGATTTGACCAAGCAGGCATGGGCCTACCGTCAGATCTCCCTGCTGCTGAAGCGTCCTCCTGGCCGTGAAGCATACCCAGGTGACGTTTTCTACCTGCACTCCCGTCTGCTCGAGCGTGCTGCCCGTGTAAACGCTGACTACGTTGAGAAGTTCACCAACGGTGAAGTGAAAGGCAAGACCGGTTCTCTGACTGCTCTGCCTATCATCGAAACCCAGGCTGGTGACGTATCTGCATTCGTACCGACCAACGTAATCTCCATTACCGATGGTCAGATCTTCCTGGAAACTGACCTGTTCAACGCCGGTATCCGTCCTGCGATGAACGCGGGTATCTCCGTATCCCGTGTAGGTGGTGCAGCCCAGACCAAGATCATCAAGAAGCTGGGTGGCGGTATTCGTCTGGCACTGGCTCAGTATCGTGAACTGCAGGCTTTCGCCCAGTTCGCTTCTGACCTCGACGAAGCAACCCGTAAGCAGCTGGAACACGGTCAGCGTGTTACCGAACTGATGAAGCAGAAGCAGTATCAGCCTCAGTCTGTTGCTGAGATGGGTGTTGTTATCTACGCCGCTGAGAAGGGCTACCTGGAAGACGTGGAACTGAACAAGATCGGTGCTTTTGAAGCCGCTCTGATCAGCTACGTAAACAGCGAGCACGCTGCTCTGATGGCTACCATCAACGAGTCTGGTGACTTTAACGGCGAAATCGAAGGCGGCATCAAAGAAGCCATCGAGAAGTTCAAGGCAACCCAGACCTGGTAAGGGACGCTTGTCTTCTCCTGTAGGAGAAGCTGGCGCAGAAGCAGGTGAGGCGTTTTTTATCCAGCGCCAAACCTGCTCTCTCAGGTCCCTGACGAGGATTGACTATGGCAGTCGGTAAAGAGATTAAGACGCAGATAGCGTCGATAAATAATACGCAGAAAATCACCTCCGCGATGGAGATGGTTGCTGCGTCCAAAATGCGCAAGGCTCAATCGCGTATGGAGCGTTCGCGCCCCTATGCCGAACGCATTCGCCAGGTCGTCGGTCACATCGCTAATTCCAACCCAGAGTATCGTCATGACTTTATGACGGCTCGCGAAGTTAAGCGGGTTGGTTACATCATCGTATCTACGGATCGCGGACTGTGTGGTGGTTTGAACACCAACATGTTCAAGCGCACCGTAGCCGAGATGCAGAAGTGGCACGACCAGGGTGTTGAAATTGATATCTGTGTTGTTGGTAACAAGGCCGCGTCGTTCTTTAACAGCTACGGCGGCAATGTAGTAGCAGCCATGACTCATCTGGGTGACAACCCGAACATCGCTGATCTGATCGGTGGTGTGAAAGTT
Source organism: Parendozoicomonas haliclonae (assembly GCF_900174585.1). Taxonomy (GTDB): domain Bacteria; phylum Pseudomonadota; class Gammaproteobacteria; order Pseudomonadales; family Endozoicomonadaceae; genus Sansalvadorimonas; species Sansalvadorimonas haliclonae. The sequence continues at coordinate 459,205 of NZ_FWPT01000004.1, forward strand.
ATGCTGGATGCCTATGAGAGTGGTCAGATTGATCAGCTCAACATCTGCTACAACCGCTTCGTTAACACGATGGCACAGACCCCGGTTCAGGAGCAGCTGCTGCCCCTGCCGCCCAGTGAGGATCTTGAGCACAAGTATTCCTGGGATTACCTGTATGAGCCGGATGCGAAGGCTCTGCTCGACGAACTTCTGGTTCGCTATATCGAGTCTCAGGTTTATCAGTCCGTGGTGGAAAACAATGCCTGTGAACAGGCTGCCCGTATGGTTGCTATGAAGAGCGCAACCGACAACGCCGGCAACCTGATCAACGAACTGAACCTTGTATACAACAAGGCGCGTCAGGCTGCGATTACCCAGGAACTTTCTGAAATCGTAAGCGGCGCTGCAGCGGTATAAGCGCGGCCGTTTAAACAGCCTTGAGCGGGCTCAAGCCCGAAGGGCTTGACCCAATAAAGAATGAGAGGTGAGGAACACACTATGAGTAGCGGTCGTATCGTCCAGATCATCGGCGCCGTTATCGACGTCGAGTTTCCGCGCGACGCTGTCCCTCAGGTCTATGATGCCCTGAAGGTAGACGGCAAGGAACTGACTCTGGAAGTTCAGCAGCAGCTGGGTGACGGCGTAGTCCGTACCATCGCACTGGGCTCCACTGAAGGCGTCAGCCGTGGTCTGATTGCCAACAACACCCAAGCACCAATCCAGGTACCAGTGGGCACCAAGACCCTGGGCCGGATCATGGACGTACTGGGTGATCCAATTGATGAGAAAGGCCCGATCGGTGAAGAAGAGCGTATGTCTATTCACCGTGAGCCGCCTTCCTATGCGGACCAGGCAGCTACCAACGAACTGCTGGAAACCGGTATCAAGGTAATCGACCTTGTCTGCCCGTTTGCCAAAGGTGGTAAGGTTGGTCTGTTCGGTGGTGCCGGTGTAGGTAAAACCGTAAACATGATGGAGCTGATCCGTAACATCGCGATCGAGCACTCCGGTTTCTCTGTTTTCGCTGGTGTAGGTGAGCGTACCCGTGAAGGTAACGACTTCTACCACGAAATGACCGACTCCAACGTTATCGATAAGGTATCTCTGGTTTACGGTCAGATGAATGAGCCCCCAGGTAACCGTCTGCGTGTAGCTCTGACCGGTTTGACCATGGCTGAGAAGTTCCGTGACGAAGGCCGTGACGTACTGTTCTTTGTGGATAACATCTACCGTTATACACTGGCCGGTACTGAGGTATCCGCACTGCTGGGCCGTATGCCTTCCGCGGTAGGTTACCAGCCAACTCTGGCAGAAGAGATGGGTGTTCTCCAGGAGCGTATTACCTCCACCAAGACCGGTTCCATCACTTCCATCCAGGCCGTTTACGTTCCTGCGGATGACTTGACTGACCCATCCCCGGCAACCACCTTCTCTCACCTGGACGCTACCGTTGTACTGTCCCGTGATATCGCTTCCAAGGGTATCTACCCTGCGATCGACCCACTGGATTCCACCTCTCGTCAGTTGGATCCACTGGTTATCGGTCAGGAGCACTATGAAGTTGCCCGTGGCGTTCAGACTGTTCTGCAGCGTTACAAGGAACTGAAAGATATCATCGCGATTCTTGGTATGGACGAACTGTCTGAAGAAGATAAGCAGACTGTATCCCGTGCGCGTAAGATCGAACGTTTCCTGTCCCAGCCATTCTTCGTAGCGGAAGTCTTCACCGGCTCTCCTGGTAAGTACGTGCCGCTGAAAGAAACCATCCGCGCCTTTAAGGGAATCCTTAGCGGCGAGTATGACTCCTTGCCAGAGCAGGCGTTCTACATGGTTGGTGGCATCGACGAAGCGATCGAGAAGGCCAAGTCTCTCTAAGGGCTGACAGGAGGGATATCCCATGGCAGTAACAGCTAAGACAGTTACTTGCGATATCGTCAGCGCCGAAGAGTCCATCTTCTCCGGTACGGTGGAGATGGTAGTGGCGACTGGTACCGAGGGTGACCTCGGTATCACTCCTGGCCACGCCCCGCTGATGTCTGCCCTGAAGCCTGGCCCTATCCGCATTGTGCGTGAAGGCGGCGAAGAAGAGATCTACTACATCTCTGGCGGCTTCGTAGAAGTGCAGCCAAACAGTATCAACGTGCTTGCAGACACTGCTCTGCGTGCTGGTGATATGGATGAAGCTGCAGCTCTTGAAGCCAAGAAGCAGGCTGAGAAGGCTCTTGCAGATCAGAAGGGCGAGTTCGACTACAGTCGTGCTGCTGCCCAGCTGGCTGAAGCGGCTGCTCAACTGCGTACTCTGCAGGCTATTCGCAAGAAGGTTGGTAAGCGCTGATCCCAGGGTCAGTGCTTCAGCTGGAGCATTGAGGTTATACAGGGCTTAAGTTAGATAAAAAGCTTGGATAACTTTGTGAACAAAATGCTCTAACTGATTGAAAAACAGCCAAATTAAAACCCTCGAAACCAGTTTTGGTTCTCGAGGGTTTTTTTGTATCTGTGGGTATTGTGTTTTTTAGCCTATTTGCTTTGGAATCAGTGAGTTACCTTCAATTGAACAGTGTTATGAACACTGTTTCTCTACCCTTTTGAGGCCTTGTATTCCGGGCTTCTCACTTCAATGTGGACAGTTTGTCTGGCTTCACTGCTGCCCGTGTATAACTTCTGCCGTCACTATTGGTATAGCTCTGCAGGAAGTTGCTGAGAAACATATCCAGCATTTGCTCACCACTGGCATTCTTCTCCTGCAGAACCCCGCCACCTGCTGCCAACAGGCAGATTCCGTGAACTCCTGCCCATAACACCCGTGATGCGATATGAATCTCCTGCAGACTCTTTCGCTTTCCTGCCTCGCTAAGGGCTCTGGTACGACTTAACTGTTCGGTAAACAGGGCGTATAAACGCTCTACACGGCTCTTTTGCCACTCCGGCAGAACTTTCTGATCCGGTATTCGGTGTTCAAAGGCCAGATGCCAGCGATGGGGGTATTTACGGGCATAAGCCAGGTAAACACGTGCCAGCTTTCTCAATCCCTGCTGAGGGTGAGTTTCATCCCGAACAGCCATGGCTGAGAGTGTGTGTAACTCATCAAGTGTTTCAGCATTCGCAGCAATTAACAAGTCCGCATAAGAACCAAAAGAATTGATAATCGTCGCAGGGGCATAACCAATCAATTTGGCTATTTTGCGCAGGCTCATGTCCTGGGGAGGGTAGAGTGTCAGAAATTCTCTCACTGTCTTGAGAGTGAGACGTTGAAGCTCATCCTTGCTGTGATCGTTCCGTCGGGCCATTCCATGTCACCGTTGAGTCTGAATTGTTATCACTGTTCAGAAACAACCCTCAACATCGGCAGACCGCCTGCAGGATTCCAAACACCGTTTATTTCTTTCGCATGAAAAATCGTACAGCGTTTAATTTCAGTCTGGAGGCTCTAGGGCGGGGGCGTCAAGGCGAGAGGTCAAAAATGAAGGGAAGAAAACTGAACACTGCTTTAAAAACAGTGTTCATTTCAAACAGCGTTCAGATGATTTTTCTGAAACAGTGTTAACAATTCCCGATGTATGAACATTGTTCAGGTGAGAACAAAAAACACTGTTCAGACCCTGAATTCTCAACACACTTTAGTGGTGCTCAAATAAGCGGTTCTTGATCACGTTAAAGTCTTTACCCAGTGGCAGGACACTCATTCTCAGTTGGACGCCGAGCCCTACATTGACTCTGGCACCATAGTTGAAGTCAATACCGGTCTGGTTAAAGTCAAAGTCATTGGGAGTATCGATACTTTGTCTGCGCACACCAAGTAGCAATCCCATGCTCATTGATGTTGTTGGCACGAGCGAAACCGGAGAGCGTGAATATTCAATATTCTTCAACGTTCCGGCGGTAATACCGCAGTTGGCACCAAAGCCCAGTCCACCTGTGACTTCAAGGCCTGGGCGTAACTCCAGCCAGACATCCCCCAAAGTGTTGTGGCAGCCGGCAAGATTGACTGAGCCTGTAAGACCAAGAACCCAGGCATCGGCTCCGGCATAGGTACCGAACAACGAACACTCGGATTTGGGATCAGCAAATCCGGAAAACAGTTTCTTGGTAGTGTCCGAAGCCTCCAATAACGAAATCTGGTGCAGGTAGCGCACACGACTGGCAGGGCTGCTGCCTTTCAAAGATTTCTGGATGGCCCAGCAGGAGCTGGATTCTGGAGTATGCGCATCCGGGTTCTCACTGCGAAGAGCTGTTTCGACAATCGTGGCCAGGCTTTGCAGCGTATCAAAACCACCAACCCGTGAATGAACAATCTTGGAAGTGCATCTAAGCAGGCTGTCAAAGTCTGCCTGTGCACTCTGCTGAAATCCGAGGCAGGCTACGAGAGGCAGACATAACTTCCACAAAGGAATAGTTCGCATATTTCTATACCCCGTATATAAGAGGGGTAAAAGTAGGAAAGATGTCGGGTATTAATGTGATTTTTTGTAAGGCGGCGTAGTTTTGTGGTGAATGGAGAAAGCCGTTAGGAGAAGAGAAAGCCTGTATTCGTCATACAGGCTTGAAGCTATTAGCGGGCTTTTTTAGGCATCTCACATAAACCCTGGGCGGGAAGATCCAGGGCTGCATTAAAGCGGGCAGACATATTCTGAAAGGATATGAGTGCAGTCAGTTCCATAATCTGCTGATCAGAAAAATGCTCTTTAAGCTCTGCTCTTAATTCAGGTGTTACCGGACACCCGGTTTCAGACATGGCTTTTGTCCACGCCAGAGCAACCTTCTCATTGGTGGTGAAACTATCACTGGTTTGCCAGTTATCCAGCTCAGTCAGCTTATCTTCTCCGCCAGCCTGTTGGATCAGTGTGAGGCTATTGAGGTCTACACAAAACTCACACCAGTTAAGACGGGCAACATAAACCTGAACTAGTGCCCGCAAGGAAGGAGCAAGAGGAGACTTCTTTCTGCTAAGTGTTGCCCATGTGCTGGCAAAAAGAACAAACAAGGATGGTTTGCGTGCCCACATCAGGGCCGGCTGAAGCATCTGTCCGTAGGTTCTCTCCTGCCGTATGAAGAACCAGCGCAGCCATATCGGCAGCCTGGCAGGATCAGCGGGTTTTATAAGCATAATTGTTATCCACAGGCTGTTACTGAAGCCTTACTCGAGTTGCTTACTTATCCCGGATATATTCTCACGAATGATGTTGCGCGTCTGTGTAAATTGCTCGGGGAAGCGCCAGTTATCTTTGTCGAGGGAGAGCCACGAACGCCAGGACACATCACTGACTTCTTTCCAATCCTGAGTCTCAAGAACCGGCTCGGCTTCCTGAGGTGTGCATTGGTATAGCTGGAAGCCATTATCCAGTTGGGTCAGCAGGTTATTCACTGTGACTTTTACGCCCGTCTCCTCATAGGTTTCCCGGTACGCTGTGCAGCGTGGGGATTCCCCTGTGTCGGAAGTGCCGCCAGGCAGAGACTGCTTACCGGTCAGACGCATGGTAATAATTAATACATCATCACCACGGGTTACCAGACAGCCGGCATTGGCTCCCTGCGTTTTGTCTTCCGCATAGGGGCAGGGGCGTTGAGCCTGCTGCTGACAGCCGGTTATCAACAGAATGGATGCAGTGAACAAGATCCGAAGGCGGGTTTTGGGCGTCATCATGTCCAGACCGAAAAGTGATGGTGAAGAAAGACATTCTTATTTTCGACCTCATCATGTGGCTGAGGTTCACTGCAAAATAAAAAATCTGCTCAGGATGGTATCAGGTTGAATCCCTGCAGTGTCAATGTGACCCCGAGAAGAGCCAGAGATATATAGCAAAACCTGTAAATAAATAGCTGAGATAACCTGTGCAAAAGCCAATAGCCCAGCAGGACTCCTATGGGAGTAAGAGGTAAAAGAACAAGGGAGGTACTCAGATTCTCGGTGTTCAGCTGGCCAACAGTTGCGTAGGCACAGACCTTTGCCACGTTCATGGAGCCGAAAATCCAGGCTTGTGTGCCCATCAAAATTCGGCTTTCCAGCTTCATGGGGAGTATATAAATGCTGAACGGAGGTCCACCGGCATGGATTCCGTAGCTGGCAACACCCGTGAGGCTGCCCCAGAAAAAGCCTTTTCCAGAGCTGACCTGAGACTGTGAGCGAGCTGTTTGCAACAACTGCGATACACAGAAACCAATAGAGACTATGCCGATAAAAAGCCTTAAAGCATCTGGGGATAAGTATTGGAAACCAAAGGCTGCAATAACAACGCCGAAAAGGCAGCCTGGTAACAGAGATTTAAAAACAGCGAGATCCATCTCTCCCCGAAATTTCCATAGAGAGAGCAGATCCATCACCAGAAGCAATGGCAGAAGAATAGCTGCTGCCTGGATAGGATCTATTACCAGAGCCATTAAAGGCACGGATAAACAGCCAAGAATATTGCCCAACCCTCCCTTGGCCATGCCATTGATGACGACAGCAGGTATCGCAAGGCAGTAAAAAATCGGGTCCACCGGGATAGGTATATTCATTTGTCTGAGAGAGTCCACCAGTCAATGCTCGCAGGGAGTCTACACTGCACTGAAAATAACGGTGGATAACAGCATGGCTACTTACAGGCGCGATAGGAGAGCAGAGGCAAACAGGTCTCTAAGTCATTGCTTGATAGGGTTGTGGATAATTTTATCCTGCGGGTATATCAGTGCTGCTTTTGCCGAATCTGATACTTCAGGTTACAGCAGTGCCATCCAGGTTGAGGTCTTGAAACAGTCCGGGCTAACAATAAATGGCGGATTGATTGAATACCCTGAACCCGGCCAGCCAGAGATAACCACACGGAAGGTCACTCTCCCTCCCGGTGCAAAGACCGGCTGGCACTATCACCCAGTTCCGATTGTAGGCTACATACTGGAAGGGGAGCTGGAGCTGCAACTGGCTGATGGGTTGACCAAAACCCTTAAAACGGGAGAGGTGATCTATGAAGCCATTAATGCCGTGCATCAGGGAGTAAACAACAGCAGTAAAGATGTGGTTATTCTGGCCTTTTACCTTGGCATTGAGGGTGAGCCAACCACAATCAAGGTTCCAAGCTCCAAATAATAATCCGACTGGCACATTCTCAATCACCTCTTACTTTATAAGCACCAAAAATGATGACCTTCAAAAAGGTGCAGCGGTGATAGCAAAAAGAATATTCGGCCTACCCATACTGCTGTTTCTGGCATGCGTGGGGGTCATACTTTTATCCCATTACTACAACCAGTTACCCACAGGGATTCCCGGGGCACTGGCCCTTTGCTTTGTGATTGGTGGAATCTTTGGCTGGATTGGTGATCGGCTCCCGATCTGGGATAAGTATATAGGAGGGGGAACCGTACTGGTTTTTATTGGTTCTGCGGCTCTTGTGTATATGGGCTGGCTGACTGATAGAGAAACTGCACAGATCACCCATTTTATTCAGCAATATCAGTATCTCGATTTTTTTATATCGGTGCTGATTGTCGGCAATATTCTCGCTGTCAAAAAAGCCATGCTGATCCGCTCTCTCATTGGTTATGTTCCAGTCATTCTGCTGGCTATTGGTGGAGCCATGCTTTTCGGGCTGGCTGTTGGGCTTTTAATTGGCCTTCCGCTGAATGAAATTATCTGTATCTATGTGCTGCCGGTAATGTGTGGGGGCAATGGAGCGGGCGTTATTCCACTCTCTGAAATCTATGAATCAATTACCGGCTTGCCCAGAGATTCTTATTACTCAAAAGCGTTTTCCATTCTGACTATCGCTAACATTATCAGTATCCTGGCGGCTTCAACACTCAACTGGCTGGGGAAAAAGTACCCGTCGATTACCGGAGAGGGCAGGCTGGTTCGACAGGAACAAGGTCTGCAGGAGGAAGACTCCAGTACCACGAAAAGTGTCAGCAAGAGTGATTTGGCCGGAGGGCTGCTTCTGGCGATGATTCTGTATGTGCTTGCAGAGCTGATGGCCAAGGTCATTCTACCAGGCTGGGGAAATGTACAAATTCACCGTTATGCCTGGCTGGTTGTTTTGGTGGCTCTGGTGAATATCTCTGGGCTTATTCCGGAATCACTGAAGCAGGGTGCAAAATCAGTTTCAGACTTTCTTGGCGGGGAGCTGCTTTGGATTCTGATGGTAGGGATTGGAGTGGTATATACAGACCTTGAGACTTTGTTCGCAGCCGTCACACCAACGTCCGTGTTCTTATCCGCCATGATTGTACTGGGCGCCATAATTGGCGCAGGATTTGGCGGACGGCTGTTCGGATTTTATGAAGTTGAATCGGCTATATCTGCCGGCTTGTGTATGGCCAATCGGGGCGGCACGGGTGATCTTGAAGTGCTGGCAGCCTCGAACCGGATGCAGCTACTGTCCTATGCCCAGATATCATCGCGGTTGGGAGGTGGGATTGTATTGATACTGGGCGCAGTGATGTTCGGGATATTTGCCTGAGTTCTATGTCTTATACACCTCTGGTGGCTTCATTGTATTGGGTCGGGTAGAGTGCTGGCTGCTTAACCTGAATCTGGAATTCCCATGGCACTTAAGGCCACTATTTTTAAAGCCGAGCTGCAGATCGCAGATATGGATCGCGGCTACTACAAGACTCATGCGGTAACGACGGCCCGCCATCCTTCCGAAAATAATGAACGTATGATGGTGCGTCTGCTGGCATTTGCCCTGAATGCATCCGATGACCTTCAGTTTACCCGTGGCCTCAGCACCGATGATGAACCGGATATCTGGGAAAAAGATCTTGTGGGCTCTGTGCAGACCTGGATTGAAGTTGGTCTGCCTGATGAGCGTCGTATCCGTAAGGGCTGCAACCAGTCTGAGAAAATGGTGATTTACGCTTACGGTGATCGTTCAGCACCTGTCTGGAAAGAGCAGAACAAGGCTGTGCTAAAACGGTTTGATTATCTGCAGGTGATTTTCCTCCCGGAAGCTGAAGTTGAAGCCATGGCTGATATGGTTGAGCGCACCATGGATCTGCAATTTACAGTGCAGGATGAAGTCATCATGCTGAGTAGTTCTGCGGGTACGGTGGATATCCATCCTCAAATCTGGAAGTAAAAAACTGAACAAACGTTGTAGTCGAAAAATGCTTATTGTAGGTGTTGCTACTGTTTTGTTCTTTTGAATGTTCGGCTGATTGTGCTTTTGCTTCGGTTGCCGTTATGTTTTTATAATTGTTACCTCATAAAAACACGACAAACAGTAATCATAAGGATAAAAAGAAGAGTTCTCTCTGTGATAGCTTTGCGCGTTTGGTGTGACTGAACAGTTACACACAAGCTAAAGAACGAAGATAGATAGAACAGGGCTGATATTTCCTTTTCTATTCATCGCGCAGATTTCACAGAGAGTGACCAGAGAAGAATCTTCACGGGATTTTATTTCTCTGTGGAAGAGTTTTCCCTTCTGATTTCGTATATGCAAAAACACGACATGAAGAACTACCACATCTACGGTATGGGCGCGGCATTGGTTGATACCGAGATCGAGGTAGATGATGCCTTCCTTCTCGCCAATGGTGTAGATAAGGGTCTGATGACACTGGTTGATGTGGATCGCCGCAACCAGCTGATGGACTCTCTGAAAGGGCATCTGGTTCATGCCCGCCGTGCCAGTGGTGGCTCCGGTGCCAACACTATTATTGCTGCCCGTTACTTTGGCAGTGATGTTTTCTATTCATGTCGTGTTGCTAATGATGAGTATGGTGATTTCTATCTTCAGGATATGAGCCATGCTGGCGTTGATACCTGTGATCAGGATGAAAACAACGAAGGGATCACTGGCAAGTGTCTGGTTATGGTCACTCCAGACGCCGAACGTTCCATGAACACCTACCTTGGTATCAGCGAAACACTCTCTGCCCGAGAGCTGGATGTCGAAGCTATCAAAGCTTCCGAGTACCTTTATATTGAAGGTTATCTGGTGTCTTCTGATGTCAGCCGTGCGGCAACGATCAAAGCGAAAAAGATCGCGGAAGAGAATGGCGTAAAAACCAGTCTTAGCCTATCTGACCCCGGTATCGTGACTTTCTTCCGTGAAGGCATGGAAGAGATGATTGGCGAAGGCGTTGATCTGTTGTTCTGTAATGAAGATGAAGCAATGGCCTGGGCCATGACGGATGATATCGATATTGCGATCTCCGCTCTGCGTTCCATCGCCAAAACCTTTGTTATTACCCGTGGCGCCAGAGGTGCACTGGTCTTTGATGGCACCCAGGAACTGCATATCCCGGCTAAAAAAGTAAAAGCTGTTGATAGCAATGGTGCAGGCGATATGTTTGCCGGTGCCTTCCTGCATGGCCTGACCGCAGGTTATGGTTTCCAGAAAGCAGGTGAACTGGCGTGTGCAGCAGCGGCAGAAGTGGTTTCAGGCTATGGCCCGCGATTAGCAGCAGAAAAGCACAAGGTGATTTTGCAACAGGTTATTTGCCCGGAATAAGGGCTGGTAATCTTTTTAATATTCGAGGGAGCTATAAGAGGCTTCTTTGAGAGAGGGTGGATCTATGGGTCTGATTTCCTTACCAGACCCTAGGATCCCAATCCATTGATAAGATCATCCTGATCTTCGTCATTCCGTGACTGGAACAACACATCCTGTGTTGTTGACTTCCCTAAGTTTGCAGGGGTCTTCCTGACCTTCCCTTTGCCGCATCCAGCAGCGATCCTGCAGGCGTAGAATACGATTTATGTTCAGTTGTCAGTAAGTCGTAAACGTCACTTATATGTGTGGGAAATCTCTCACAATAGCTAATGTGGTTATGGTGACTTACTAAAAAAATGACGGCGGTTGTGTATCTGTTTTGCTGTTATTACTGATTTAAGTATTTTAGGCTGTGGGCTTATTTGGTACGAGTGTTTTGAAAAAAGATAATGTTCTTTTTTGTGATAAGTATTTTGGGGTTTAGCTAACAAGTTATTATAAATTTTACTGATAAAAGCAAACTTCATCAGTTAAAAGCAAACTGAAAATCTTAAGGAAAAAATTGTAATTGAGACTATTTTATCCCCATTGGGAATATTGGAGGGGTAAACGTATGTGCTTTAAGAGTCTCTTTAAAAGGAAAAGAAAACAAAGCAATTTTGGGAACTTAGCACTCTTTTGTATAACGGCACTCTTGTTTTGGAATGAGGCAATTGCGCATGGTGGTAAAGGGCAAGGTCTTGCCCCTCAGCCTGGTTCCGTTGCTGCCATGATGAAGCCTGTTATCAATAATAGTGGGTTACCTGACCTTGGTCATGTACCAAGAAAGAGGCTTGCTGCCGAAAAGAAAGCTACTAATCGAGAGGGGCTGGAGGAATCACCACTTCAGCCAGAGGTAAAGCCACCAATAGTACTCCCTGTAACACCGGTTGGTGATCCTGACCGATTTGAAGAGCTAGTCAGTAATATAGAAACAGACGGTGTTCTTCCAATGGGTGAGTATATGTTGGAAGAAATGACGAAAGCCGCAAAGCAATCTTCCCCTGCAAGCTATGCAAGTTGTAAATATGGGGTTTGCAGGATGAATACTACTCCAAAGCATTGCTTAAAGAGAATGGTTAAGCCTTTCGGTAGAGATAGTTTTTTTAGAAAATTCAATGCTATCCCTGATACTGTATGGGTGTTAAATCCAGACATTGTTAAGGCCATCTTTTCTGATGGTTTTGGTGTCGATACAAAAAAGCTGGATACATTTTATGCCTTTCGCGTGTTGATGGGGGAATATGCACTCTTTTCAAGTGATATGACAGAAGCCCATAAAGAGAGAAGAAAGCAGTTCAAAGCTAATCTTGGTGGGGATACTGCTATGAGGAGCTATGTGACAGCAGCACTTATGGAACATGCAGATCGGTTTGTTGGTGAGTGGACTGATTTACCTAGCTCACAAACAGATGATATAACAAATATCGTTGTGGATTATTTAAGCCCCGGTCTTATACATTCAATATTTGGCGTTGATATAAGCCAACATAAAGAAAAACAAAAAGAAATTGTCAGTCACTTAAGTGGTATCATTCCTCTCTTTGCACTTATTAATAATGACCCTAAATTTTATTTGAGTTACATGTATCCAACACCCATGATGAATCCAATGGGTTATTTGAAGAAAAATTATCCTCTTTTGTTCGAGAAACAACAGCTGATAATGAAAGATCTGGAGTGGTTGATTGGTGAAGCATTTAAACTAGATCCCAGTGAACAGGGATTGCTTTTCAAAAATGTTGTTAAAAAATCCCGCGAAGCTGGTCGTGATCATTTAAATGCTGATGATCTTTATGATCTTATCAATCCAATGATTGCAGGAGGAGATACTGGTGCAGGTCTGCTCACACTTGCGTTAACCGAATTTGCCAGAAGCCCTGAACTTCAGGATGAAATTCTTGAAGAGTTTAGGATTGCGGGGGGGGCGAGTATTAAAGATCAAGATATAGCTGCATCAAAATTACATAAACTGTTTGAATTTATTGAAGAGGTTCTAACACGTTATACGCCGGCACCGATTATTGCCAGAAGAATGGCTGATGATAAAGATCTCATCCTTGTTGATCAGGATACAGGGGAAAGAGTGAAGATTGAATTTAAACGTAATGATCTTGTGTCATTTCCCATATCTTTCCTTAATCCTCATGCTTATAGCCCGAATCCATTTATTTCCCCTGAAGAAAAAACAGCAAGTCATGATGATAGGAAAAAATGTATGGTTACGTTTGCCAATGGAAGTAGTCACCAGTGTGTCGGTGAACATTTAGGTAAACAATTGATGGCTGTGCTTTTAGTTTCTAGCTTTAAAAACAATGTGAAGCCTGGCCTGGTTCAGCCATTTAAAGGTTACAGTGAAGGATGGGCTGGTGTTATTAAAGTCAATGCTAGAGTGCCGCTAAAACTTTACCCTTTAGATGAAGAGCTTGGTGACTTGGCAGCTTATGCAGAAGTTGTGCATGAAGACAAAGATGGGCTGGCGCAAGGAATGGAAAGAATGAAAGTGAAATTGCCTGGTATCAATGAGGCTTCGGAACTTAGGCTGCGTCAACCACAGACAGTTCATTAATTTGGATGTTGTATCTGTTGAGAGAGGTAATTAATTCCCTCTCTCAAAGAAATCTCCACAACGCTTCAAAAACAACTTGCTGTGCCCGGGCAATATCCGGTGACTCAATTACCGTAGCCACCGGATAGTTTTCCGAAGCCATGGATATCATGGCAACCTTTGGCGGGTAGATGGCGATATAGCTGGCATCGACCTGCCCATCGGTTTTCAGCCATTTCCGTTCTGAGTATTCGGCATCCTCTCCCCCTTCACCCAAAGCGATAACCCGTACATTGATCTTTTGTTTAATACGTTGTGCGGTGTAATTGGGGAAAGGTCTGTATAGGTGGTGTCGTATGCTTTTCGTTGAGAAAACACTGTAGGTCTTTTCTTCCAGCTTGCCCACAGTTGCCAGAATATCTTTGAGCACAAATTCAATACCGTCATCCCCTTCATAAAAACGGACGTTGCCGGAAGAAAATTCAGGTTTTAGATGATGGAGACCGGGAATAATCTCGGTCTTTAAAGAGTCTATTGTCTGTTCCAGCGAAGCTCTTTTTTCCTCGGCAAGTTCAAGCAGCTTATCCGGCTCTTCTGCACGAAAAAAACGACGTTTGCCTTTGGGGGCATAACTGATCAGCCCTCGGGCAGCCATCTGCTTGAGAGCCTCATAGGTTGTTCCCCGATTTATTCCCGTGTGGCTGGCAATATCACGGATGGAAGATGGGCCAAGCTGGAACAGTGCCAGATAGAGTGTTATGTCACGCTCGGACATGCCAAGTTGTTGCAGCACCTGAAGGTTCATGGGAGGAAAGGCCGATGGTTGTGGGGAATCTGATTGTGGCTGGTTTGTTTTATTTGTCAAAAAATTTATGACAATTACTATTGTGCTGAGTAAAAAACTCTATAGAGTCAGCCTACTCTGATTATTTTGTCATTACTAAAATGACAGAGATAACAGAGTTTTGATGTGTGGTTCGGTATCGGGTGTTTTCCATTGCCACGACGCAGGCCTTCAGACATAAGCTGAATGCTCCTGTACACCAATGGAAAGCTTCTGGTAGCGAGCCTTTTTTTATTTTGTTTTGGGCGCCGTTCAGGCGAGTAATCAACATGAACATTCACGTTATCGTTCTTGCTGCCGGTCAGGGCAGCCGAATGAAGTCTTCTCTTCCCAAGGTTCTGCACCCGATAGCGGGTCGCTCCATGCTGGAGCATGTCCTGGGTGCTTCTGAGCTGGTTCTGGGCGAAGGTAAGCAGGCACACGTTGTTATCGGTCATGGTGCCGATAAGGTGCGTGAGCGGATGGCCCACACTAATGTGAACTGGGTTGAGCAGACTGAGCAGCTGGGCACTGGCCATGCCGTGATGCAGGCCGCTCCAGCCTGTGAAGGCGCGGATGTTGTGTTGGTTCTGTACGGTGATGTCCCCCTGATTCGCTCCAGCACTTTGAAGTCTCTGGTTTCTGCCTGTGATGGCAAGAACCTGGCGCTGCTGACCGTTGAACTTGCCAACCCGAGTGGTTATGGCCGTATTGTTCGCGACGGGCAAGGCGCGATTCAGGCCATTGTTGAAGACAAAGATGCCACACCAGAACAAAAAGCCATTACCGAAACAAACACCGGCATTATGGCAATCCCGGGCTCTCGTCTGCAGGAATGGTTGAATAACCTGAATAACGACAATGCTCAGGGTGAGTTCTACCTGACCGACATCGTAGCTATGGCGGTGGAAGAAGGTACCGCGGTAGTGAATGCCCGTCCTGGCAGTGAAATGGAAGTGCAGGGCGTTAACAACCGCGCCCAGCAGGCTCAGCTGGAACGTCTCTTGCAGCAACGTAATGCCGAGCAGCTGATGAACGACGGTGTAACTCTGTTGGATCCGGCACGTCTGGACATCCGTGGTCAGCTGACCTGCGGTCATGATGTGGTGATCGATATTAACTGTGTCTTTGAAGGCGAAGTTTCACTGGGTGACGGCGTAGAGATTGGCCCTAACTGCCATATCAAGAACACCGTGATCAAAGCTGGCACTGTGATCAAAGCGAACTCTGTGCTGGAAGATGCGGTTGTTGGTGAAGGCTGTGATATCGGCCCGTTTGCACGACTGCGCCCTGGTACGCGTCTTGAGAACAAGGCCAAGATCGGCAACTTCGTAGAAACCAAGAAGGCTCATATCGGCCTCGGCAGCAAGGTTAACCACCTCAGCTACATTGGTGATGCGGAAGTTGGCGAAGGCGTCAACATCGGCGCAGGAACAATCACCTGCAACTATGATGGTGCCAACAAGTTCAAAACCGCGATTGCAGATGGTGCCTTTATCGGCTCCAACTCAGCGCTGGTAGCACCGGTCAGCATCGGCAAGGATGCAGTCATTGGTGCAGGTTCAACTGTGACCAGTGATGTGCCTGATGAAAACCTCGGCGTAGCCCGCGGTCGTCAGCGCAACATCCCAGGCTGGAAAAAGCCTGTTAAAAAATCCTGAGCGGTCAGAAACAGAATTTAGGGTAGAAAATTATGTGTGGAATTGTTGGTGCAGTAGCACAAAGGGATGTGGCTCCTATTCTGATTGAAGGCCTGAAGCGTCTGGAATACCGCGGTTATGATTCCGCGGGTCTGGCCGTGATCGACAAAGAAGGTGTAATGGGCCGTCTGCGTCGTATGGGTAAGGTTCGTGAGCTGGAAGATGCTCTGCAAGTTGAACCTGTTCAGGGTGGCACCGGTATTGCTCACACTCGCTGGGCTACCCATGGTGAGCCTTCCGAACGTAATGCTCACCCCCATGTATCCGGTGATATTGCTGTGGTTCACAACGGCATCATCGAAAATCACGAAGTGCTACGCGAGCAGCTGAAAGGTCTGGGCTATGTGTTTGTGTCTGATACCGACACAGAGGTTATTGCTCACCTGATTCACCACGAGCGCAAGAGTGCCGCTTCTTTGCTGGAAGCGCTGCAGAAGACTGTTGCTCAGCTGGAAGGTGCCTACGGTACTGTCATCGTTGACCGTCGCGAGCCGGATCATCTGGTTGTTGCCCGCTCCGGCAGCCCATTGGTTGTAGGCCATGGCATCGGCGAGAACTATGTCGCTTCTGACCAACTGGCACTGCTGCCAGTGACTCATCGTTTCCAGTATCTGGAAGAGGGCGATGTTGCAGAAGTCACCCGCGAATCTGTGGATATCTACGACCTGCACGGCAACCCGGTTGAGCGTGAATTGCTGGATAGCGATCTGGACCACGAAGCGACTGAAAAAGGTCCTTACCGCCACTTTATGCTCAAGGAAATCTTCGAGCAGCCGGATGCTATCAACAGCACTCTGGAAGGCCGTCTTACTGACAACCATGTTGCCATTGAATCTTTCGGCCACAACGCCCGCGAGATTTTCAGCAAGGTTAAGGCTATTCAGCTGATTGCCTGTGGCACCAGCTACAACGCCGGTATGGTTGCCCGTAACTGGTTTGAAGATATGGGCATCCCATGTCGTGTAGAGATTGCGTCCGAGTTCCGTTACCGCAAAGCGTTTGTACCGGAAAACTGCCTGTTGGTGACCATCTCCCAGTCTGGCGAAACCGCTGACACTCTGGCAGCTCTGCGTCTGGCTAAAGAGCAGGGCTTTATGAGCAGCCTGACTGTATGCAACGTTCCTGGTTCTTCCATGGTGCGTGAATCCGATATGGCGTTTATGACCCGTGCCGGTGCAGAGATAGGTGTAGCTTCCACCAAGGCTTTCACTACTCAGCTGACCGCTCTGGCTATGCTGGTAACTGCGATTGCTCGCTGCAATAACAAGATGACAGAGAAGGAAGAAACCCAGATCGTTTCTGAGCTGCGTTCTCTGCCACACCTGATCAAAGATGTGCTGCAGCAGAAGGATGCCATCACTGAGTTGGCGGAAGACTTCTCTGACAAGCATCACAGCCTGTTCCTGGGCCGCGGTACTATGTACCCGATTGCTATGGAAGGTGCTCTGAAGCTGAAGGAAATCTCCTACATTCACGCGGAAGCCTATGCTGCCGGTGAGCTGAAGCACGGTCCTCTGGCTCTGATCGATAGCGAAATGCCGGTTGTCGTTGTTGCTCCTAACAACGAACTGCTGGAGAAGCTGAAGTCCAATATGGAAGAAGTCCGTGCCCGTGGTGGTCAGCTGTATGTGTTTGCTGATCCACGCGCCCGTCTGTCTGCCGGCGAAGGTGTGAAGGTGATCAACCTAGCGGAAGTCAGCGATATGATGGCACCAATTGTTTACACCGTTCCGCTGCAGCTGCTGTCGTACGACGTTGCTCTGATTAAAGGCACCGACGTAGACCAGCCTCGCAATCTGGCTAAGAGTGTGACCGTGGAATAATTCCACGATCTTGCTTAAAAATAATGTCCATAAGAGACTGGTCTTTGAGCCAGTCTTTGGACTTGCATGATCTGTTTTAGTAGTTATTCCTGCATTTTTTAATGCAGGATGATGCAATCAAAGTAGTGCTTCCCTTCAAACAGGTTTGGGCTTTGGCTTTAGTGAATCAATAATTGCTTAGGGCATCATATCTTTAGATGTTTCGGTCTCGGTGGTTTCTGAGCTTTGGCACCAAGGCTCTATACCAGACCGGGACAATTCAAGAGACCAGTCATAACTATTTTTTTCTGGATTGAAGTTATGAATTATCCAGTTTTTATGAGTGCCTTCCTGGAACCTTCTACCCAGCTCAATAGCAAGCGTTGATTGTACCGAAAGGAATAAATGAATCCTCTTGCAGCCAGACAAGGCTGACATTTGATCAATCAACTTACTTACTTCACCGCTTAAGCGGGCAAGGTTTTCCTGATTCTTGATCAGGTTTCTGCCGTGATCAGTGTTAGGAGACAGAATGGTGGTGTGGCCTTGCAGTATTACCGGTAGCTGCTCTGCAGTAATGCGGGTGGTAAATCCAATGGCCAGACCAATGTCACCATGTTCGCTAACCTGAGTGACTGGATTAGTTTCCGAGAACGAAACATCTTCGTCAGAATCATTTAGTAACGACCAGCGGCCATCTTTGTAGAAGCGATCAAAGTACACCACCTCACTGGAAATATTGCGAAGAAAAGCGCCATAGGCAACCAGAAAAGGGATTCTGGCCAAACCACCTATGTATAAACGCTGGCCTTTATCATGAAGGATGAAACGCTTAAAAATGTCTGTTTCCAGTTCTGCGTTGTATCGTCTGACTTGTTGGCCAATGTCTTCCTTATACCCCTGTGGCATACCAAGAGTAACTGCTTCGCGAAAGAACTCTTTTTCTGTAGGATCGAGTATCTCATCAGGAAAATCATTAGATGTGCCTTGCAATGAAGAGATGAAAACCTTAGCTGTATGCCGTGTTTTCATATTCCACTCGGAATAAATCAACAGTGCACCAACAACGGCCAAGCCAATACTAACAAACACTGAGTAGAGAGAAGCCTGCTGAGCCGTCAGTTCCAGTGAATCAATAAAGTAGCCACTGGGGAAGTTGACCTTAAAGATACCAAGAGAAAAAGTAGTACCGGCCAGAGCTAGTGTACAGAGTTTTGCTCCCCATAAAGTTCGGGGATATGAGGTTCGTCTGAATCTGAGGAAGGTTAAGAACATCCATTTTATTATGGTCCACCTCATGCGTTGCTACAGGCCTCTGGGTTGGTCGGCTTTAACTCAATTATTTTGTCGTCCATGACGGTATAAACCGCTATCTTCAAACGCCCGACAACTATGAAAAAAAGTTGCCTCTCATGGTTTTCTTTATTGTGTGTTTGCCAGTCAGTGATGTCCGGCATTGATGGTTCAGGGAAATCCTGTGGGTGGGTGTGCCATGTTCCCAGGTAACCCAGCATATGATCAGAGCCTTTAAAGGCAGCATCGACTTCCTGCTGATGAGCCTGTGCATCCAGCTTGAAATGTGCTCTATGCCTGGTATCAGTTTCTTTTGGTGTTGTCAGTTGATGAATACAGGTTTCACCACTGCTTTTATTAAAGCCGATCAGCAACCCTGCTGCTTCTGTCATATTAGGGGATATCTGTCTGTAGGAAGACAGCTGTCTCTCAATGGAAGATGGTATTCGTATTCGCATGGAGCCATGCTGATATTCATTACCATCAATCGAATTACATGTATCACACAGAGGATGAAGCAAAGGATGTTTTTCAAGAGAGGCCTGGAAATTATTGGAGCGGGGCGTAAATTTAAGACCTTCACGCACTGCGTCTGCCCCATCACCTTTCCAGCTGACTTTGGTGGAAGATGTCACCTGCTTGTTTAAGAATCGAATGCCCAGATCTGCAGCCATAACAGCAGTTTGTGTAGAGCTGACAGCCCCGTAAGGGATGAACATTTCTCCACAACCAGCATGGTTTTTAACAATGTCTTGATCCTCTGTCAGAAAATTGAGATTCGATGCTAGGCCACGGGCTCCTGTTTCTGGCTCAACATAAGCACAGCGAAGACAACCCGATTTATTGGGTACACTCAGTACTGCGTGCCCACCAACTCCATATCCCTCTAGCCAGGTGTAAATTGCTGGTGTCTTTATTCCAGATTCAGATATGTACTCGTGAAATAGCCTTTCATGGGTTGGATTACCCACAGCAACAATTATCAGGTCATAGAGCGATAACAGTTCCTTTTTTCTAAGGGACAGCAAGGAATAAAGCTGACCCGTTGCCTTGACCCATGGGTATTTTTTCATGAGCTGCTTAGCTACAGATGTTGACTTGAACTGGTAGATTGAAGACTGATCAAGGGTATGGCGGTAAGTGTTGGAAGGTGTGAATATATCAGTATCAGATATGTCTATTTCACCAACTCCTGCAGCTCCCAGCTTATGTGCTAATTCACTACCCACTGATCCACACCCAACCAGCAGAACATGTTTATCCGCCAGGGTACTTTCTGCTCCACTCCGTGGCATCAGTCGTTCTCTGTTATAAGAATCGACATGAAATAGGGATGCTTTCCACCCTGACATCTTTTCAAATGTATTGGGAAAAGGTTTTTTCTCATCTCTGAAAAGTCGAATGCCAAACCAGCTCTTACCCGACGGTGTAGGTAGGTTCAGTACCAGCCAAAACTCTTTGACCCTCGGGCCCCAAAGCTCTGTCTTGATTATCTTTTTTGTACTTTCACTAACTCTGGCGAGGGCGTCAGCTAGCCATAGTTTCAACTCTGATTCTGTCTGAGGAAAGCTTGTATCAACTTCTTCCAGAGGAATAACAAAACAGAGGCAGTTGGCTCGCGGTGTTCTTTTTTCTTTACCGAAATATTCCGCTATTGCTGCACTCTCACCATTGCTTGGCAAGGCGACGAAAGATGCGGGAATGGAAAATTTAGATCTGCGAGAAAATGGTGAATATAACTCTAATTTCTGACAATCGTCGCCATTTGAAGAGCAAAATAGGTATTTGCTACCAGAATCATACAAATACTCTGCGCTCTTTTGCCAGTTGGTCAGGAACTCACGCTTCAGCTCCATCTGGTTAAAATCCGGGTTCTCAAGCTGAGACTTCAGCAGCTTGATGTGACGACGAATTGATTCTTCAAAGGCCAACTCTGGTCGTTCAAAATTAACAGAAACTGAGTCCAGATGATTGACACAGATGTACCCATATTCATCATAAAAACTGGAGGGTAATACATGTGCCAATGAGCCATAGGCTTTGTAGTTTTTCAGATAAAACTGTGGCAACTGAAACAGCTCATCTGTGCAGATATGAATGATTGATACCAGCTTTTCTGCCGCTTCAAAAGTCACAGACAGTGCATCCTTGTCGTTGACCAGCGCAGGTTCTACATAAAACTCACTGCTTAAAAAATGCTGAAAAATCGTTTCGTAATTGAGAGTCACATCAGGCTCCTTGAGAGGTCCCTGATGCACCTGCGGATGCAAATAAAGCAGCTCCAGCAACAAGTGACGCGGCTTTCTTTTTCTCATCAGCTTCTGGAATGGCGAAATCATCACCAAAAATCATGTTCAGAATACTGCATTGCTTTATTTCGCAACTTTGATCGATAGCTTTCTGGAGTTCAGCCTGAAGTTTGGTCAGTTTGTTTTTAAGCTGCTCTCCCAAGTTTAGGTCGCTGCCTGGTTCTGATTCACCACCAGACACTTTGTGTTGGAAAATATCTCGATGAGGCTTTTTAGGTAGCTCAGTGAATACTCGATAATTTTCGCTGAATAGAGGGGCTCGAATGTAGCTATCATCTAGAATGCCATCGACAGCCTCCTTCAGAGCAACTAAGTCATCCTTTATCTCACTAGAGAACCATCCGGGCTTGTACTGCTCCTTCAGCATAACTGTGAGGCCAATTGAGAACAGCTTTTTTCCAGTTTCTTCGTTGAAGTTAAAGTCTCTCCAACGCTTCATGTACCGGACTAAGCGTTTGTATTGTTTGCCTTTCTCAAGTGGTCCAGCACCATACCGTTCTACATCTCTAATCCAGCCTATGAGCCCTCTAGGATCAGAAGGAGACCACTCCTTATTATTCTGGTCTGAGCCAGCTTTACCGACAGCAAGGTGGTAAGCATTATTGCCAAAGATGTCCTCGCCCTTTTTGTAAACGGTATAATCGATATGCAAATCGATACTCTGGTAGTCAGCGGTGATGCAGGGCTTTTTTATCTTTGGGTTTTTGAAGTTCCGGTCTTCAAGCACTTTTAATACAACTTGCTTTGGCTCTACAGGGTCTTCAGGAGCCTTACTGGCATCAATGACAAGTGCACGATCAATGTCGTAGTCACTTTTAAGGCTGCTGATCGCTGTATCGACAGCAAAGGAGCCTTGTAAGAAAGTTTCGATGACTGGGTAGCCCGCTTCCTTGAATGCTGTTTTTATCTCATCAAGGATACTCTCATCCTTGGCCTTTGCTTTTTTATACCCAGATGATCGTCTGCTGAGGTAAATATTTTCATCGAACTGGTTAAAGTGTTTTTGTATTGCCATGTTCCCTTAGCCTCACTGTCAGCCCTCTCATCATTAATTGGGACGCTTAGGGGGGATTTCAATATTAATTTTTAAAAGATAAAAAAGTGTCGTTTTGTGTGTTGCCAAGCTCTTTCCCCTATGCGTATTAAGTTTCCTGATATAAAACACAAATATTAAACGACCAATTTATTCTAGTGCGGGTAGACTCTGCAGAAGCTGTTAGATACTCGACCACTATTCCACCTAATTGCTCTCCAACAAAAACGCCCGTCATGAATAACCATGACAGGCGTTTTTGTTGGAGAGCCTATTAAGCCTTAGGCGATTTCTTCCGGGCCTATCCACTGAAAATGTTGGTTGGCTTTTCTGCCTAACAGTCCCTTTTCCTGAAACTCATCGAAGATCATATTCACTTCATTCAGGTGCAGGCGGAAGCGTCTTGAGACCGCTTTCTTGCTGCAGGTTAACTCACCGGAAGCCAAAGCTCTGGCTATCTCCTGATGAAGGCTTGGTTTCTCTGGTTCCGATGGTTCCTGAATTTCAGGCTCTTCATCCTTCAGAGGTAAAGCTGCTGTGTAAGTGGTGATATCTTCAGGTATCGCATCAATGGTGACAGTTCGGCTGTCGCGCCAAAAGTTGCGAAAGCGCAGCTCTTCTCCAATCACACCAACAAAGAAGGCCGCGAAGAAGTCCAGCAAAATAGACAGGAAGACGACTAATCCTAACTGTGCCTCATCGGTTTTGATTCCCAACATTTTTGCCAGGGAATCTATCAAGCCAACAATAGATCCCTGAGCAACCGGTGGCAGACTGTCACGCTCTGCTGCGAGCCGCATTTGTTCTTCCCGCAGACGCTTGTTGTCGGCTTGAATACGGGTGACACCATTGGCGATGTATTCCATCTCAATGTATTTTTCAGCCGCCAGATTATTTAAGGCAATCTGGTCGTCAATAGCCTTTATTTGACGGTTAAAAGCGTTGATTTTTGCCTGTTCAATTGCAATCTGTTCGTGGGTGGCATTGGTTGCACTGTTGATGCCGCCAATGCTGCCGCCGATAGAAATCACTGCCAGCACCAGATAAAAAATCAGGGATGCGAAAGCTCCTGAGTAATTACTGTGAGCCCGTCGTTCACCGAATTCATACCAGGCATAAAACTTTCCGGCTTCAAAGATGACAGCCAGCGAGCCGAACAGCCACTTCATGGTCAGGTTGTCATCGATGGAGAGAAACAACAGCAGAGAGAAAATTGTGGATGCCAGAATAGAGGCACCGGCCAGGGCATAAACGGTGACCATGGCGAAGGAACCTTTCGGGTATCTTCTTCCGATGGTGTCTTGATAAAGCATAAAGGACTAAAGACTCGGGCAGGTTCATCCTGAACCAGGATGGGGGCAAAATAAAAAGGTGCGCAGGATACTCGAAAGATGTCTTCCAACATATAAGGGATGTGGCTTGACCTTCCCCTTGTGGGAAGGTTTATCTTCTAGGAAATAGAAATGAATAACCGACAGGGAACAGAAACTATGACAGCAAAGACCCGTCTGGCCGGCTTGATGATGACGCTCTCTTTTTCCAGTGCGACTCTTGCTCAGGATCTTCCTGTGGTGGAGGTCTTTAAATCAGCCAGCTGTGGTTGCTGTGGTAAGTGGGTTGATCATCTGAAAGAGAATGGTTTTGAGGTAGTCGCTAAAAATGTGGATAACGTAAATATCTACAAGCAGCAGGCCAAATTGCCTTACGGATTAGGTTCCTGTCATACCGCATTTGTTAATGGATACGCATTGGAAGGCCATGTTCCAGCCAGCGATGTTCTTAAACTGTTAGCGGAAAAGCCAGCTATCAAAGGTCTGACAGTACCGGGCATGCCGATTGGTTCTCCGGGCATGGAGATGGGTGACCGTAAAGATGCCTTCCAAACACTCGCTTATACCGAGCAAGGCAAAGTGACTGTATTTACCTCTCACTGAAAATAAAAAAGGCCATGCTGAACCAGCATGGCCTCTCCCTCATAAAACCGTAAGTACTATTCCAACTCTATAGAATTCTCCTTGGATTATTTGCTCAGTCTTTCCATAAACGCTTTGGTATCAGTAGACAGTGCAATCACAACACCACCCACCAGAGACCAGAATGGCGCGGTAATACCCAGGAAGCTCACACCGCTCAGGGCGATGATGAATGCGAAGAACGCAGCAATCTGGAAAGCTTTACCTGCCTGGAATGCAGCCTGCATGGAAGACAGCAGAACGTTCACCATGGCCAGACCGGCAATGGTCATGATCAGTGGAACCGGAACCAGCTTCAGGAAGTTGATGGCGTAAGAAGAGAACCAACCGAAAGTCAGACAAATCACACCACAAACGAAAGCTGCTACATAACGCTTGTCTTTCTCTGGGCCAGCAGTGTCAGATGCGGAGATCGCAGTCATAGGGCCAGCGATGTTGGCGTTAGGACCACAGAACAGAGACGTCACCATACCGCCGATGCCGGACATAATGGTCATCTTGCGTACAGGTGGCTCATAACCTTCACCCATCAGTACACCTGTGGCCTGGGCGTTTTCTGCACCGATAACCAGGATAGCGATAGGGATGGAGATAGCGATGATGGCACCCAGATCGAACTCAGGCATAACCACGGTCAGACCTTTGTAGGTGGCATCGAAGGCATCCAGAGAGCTGTGTCCCAATGCAAACGACAGCAACAGACCAACACCGAAGGCAGGAATGATCGGGGAAATCTTCTTGGTCATGCGGCCAGCAACAAAGTAACTCGCTACAGTCAGGCCAGCGATCAGAGGCAGGTTGGCTACGCCGGTGATAATACCGGTACCGAAACGCATCAGAGCACCAGCGATCATCGCCATGATAATCGGTTCTGGAATGAACTTGATGATGCGGGTGATCAGACCGGACACGCCCAGAAGCAGCACCAGAATACCTGCAATGAAGTAGGCGCCTACAGCCTGTTCAATCGGGAACAGCTTCAGGGTTTCGGCCATCATAACGCCGACCGGGATAGACCATGCGCCGGCGATCGGCTGCTTGGTGGTGTAAGCCAGATAGACACCCAGAATACCTCCGAAGAACCATACAGCAGTCAGCCAGCTGGAGATATAGGCTTCCGGCAAACCTGCTTCGGTACCGGAGTTAATGATGATGAAGGATGTTGCGACACATCCGAAAATTGCAGCAAGGATACCGGCAGAGATGTTCTCTGCGGTGAAGTCATCCCAGAGCCGTCTTTTGGCCATGGTCATGCTGAGTGTATTCACAGAACTACCCGAATTAATAACAGCTGCCGGACAGATGACAAGCAAACAGTGATAACGCTATCGGCTTGTCATGTATCTATCCGGATGAGAGGAAAGATTGCTATCCGTCAGATCAGAAACGGCTGCCAGCCTGAACCATTTGCTCACGGACTTCTTCACCACGGATCTCGCGGAAACCACGCTCATCACGCAGGGAGATCACTGCAGCCTGTGCTGCCGCATGGCCATACTCGAAGGTCTGTGCGGTTACCCGTGCAGAAGCCAGAGCTTCGTGCTCGGCAGACAGACAACGACCGGCAACAATAATGTTTTCGCCTTCAGCAGGAACCAGTGCGTTGTAAGGTACCTCGTACCAGTCGTCTAGCAGCCAGTGCAGTTTTGGCTTGGTGCCGGAGTGCAGCTCGATCGGCCAAGGAGTGCGTACGATACCGTCCGGACGCTTGCGGCAGTTCACCACATCATCGTTCATCAGCTTTTCCACACCTTCAATGGAGCGGGTCTGACGGATGCCGACTTCAACACCGGTATCAACCACAAAACTGTCTTCACACCCTGGTACGAACTCTTTCAGGAAACGGGCGTATTCACGCATCTGCTTACGGCCGAAGATTTCTGCTTCAGAGAAGTCCACAGGATCGATAACGTTCAGAACACGACCATCCTGACCTGCCAGACGGGTAGCATTAACCATCAGTTCGTTTGGACGGGTGGTTGGGAAGATCCAGATCTTGTGACGTGGCAGTTCATATTCACCGCTGGCGTTCAGTTCAAGAATCTTTTCGGTCATCTTGGCTGGACAGATGGTGTCTTCGCCGAAGTATTCTAGGTAAGCGTCCATGTCCACATTGCCCAGACGGAAGAACATGGTCGGGTTCTGGATAACACCGTTATCACCAAAGAAGTATTCGCCACCGGCGCGGGCAACAACGGCTGCGTCACCGCTGGCATCAATGATGCGCTTGGCCAGAATGATGGACTGACCGGCATTGGATTCAACGATCACGCCCTGGTAAGTTTCACCGTCCATAATTACGCCGGTTACCGCTGTGTGGTAGAGCACCTCTACACCGGCTTCCATCATCAGTTCATCAGCCACTTCACGCCATACCAGAGGGTCGTGAGTCACGGTGTAGGTCTTGCCGTAGATTTGTGGCTCGGTTACGCCGCCACGCTTTTCCAGACGGCTGCGAAACTCTTCAGTAAAACCAAATACAACCTGTTCAGGCTGTTTATCTTCCTTGTCGGAAGCCATATACATGCCACAGATAGTACCGGACATACCGGCAACCGCTGCGCCACCACAGAAACCATATTTCTCAATCAGAGCAGTAGACAGGCCGTTGCGACCACACATAGTCGCAGCTGCTACACCGGCAGAGCCTCCGCCAACAACCAGAACGTCGACTTCCCGAAGAACAGGCAGTTCGGGAAGGGAGCGAAAACAATTCTCAATTTTCCAGTCTTTCATCAGGCGTACCTCTACTGCTCGCCAACTGATATATCAGATATGTATCAATGGTATTCTATTTGTTCTTCAGGTCGCTGATCTGGATCAAAAGTGCCTTGATAGAGTCGTTTAGTGCGCTAAGTGTTTTCACCTACATACGGAGCTTCCCTTGATAGGCTTAACTTGCCACCAAACTGATATATGAGTTGCGGGATTAATGGAAAGCGATTTCTCCTTAAGTGATAAAGCTTACGAACAGCTGGAATATATGATTCTGCTTGAGGAGCTGAAGGGTGGGGCAATGTACTCGGAAAAGCAGTTATCCGAGCGCTTGAACATGGGGCGGACACCCATACGTGAAGCTTTGCAGCGGCTAGCCTGGGAGCAGATGGTGGTTATTCACCCGCGCAGAGGCATTCAGATCCCGGAAGTTTCGGTAGAGAGTCAGCTGAAACTGTTGGAGGTCCGTCGTCCAATTGAGGCAGAGTGCGTACGTCTGGCCGCTCAACGGGTAACAGAAGATCAGAAAGGCGAGATGAAGGTGCTGGCCGATGGGATCGTCTCATGTGCACGCAACCATGATGATCTGGCCTTTTTAAACTACCTGAGGGATATCCATGCGCTGTTGGTAAAGAGTGCCCGCAATGACTTTTTTATCAAGGCCATGAGACCTCTGCAGGGGCTGTCCCGTCGTTTCTGGTTCCTGAACAAAGAGCCTGATACGGATCATCCGGCTAACCTGCATGCAGAGATTATGAGGAAAATATCCGAAGGGAATGTGGATGGCGCGGTGCAGGCATCCAACAATCTTATTGATTATCTTGTGCAAAACGCCAAGGGTACATTGATCCACTAACACCATGTGCGCAGATATAAAAAAGCCCCGACTGCAGAACAGTCGGGGCTTTTTCTTGCCTTTTAGAAAGGCTTACTCGATGTACGTGTTGATGGTGGCCGCACCTTCTTCATGGGCTCGGTAGTACACGCGCAGTTCGTTCTGGTCGTCCAGTTCAAAGCGGGACTCTTCCAGCAGACCGTTGGCTGCAGCAGTCATGATCGCGGAGATCATGGAGTCTTTCTGGAACGCTTTGAAGTCACCGTACTGTGGCTTCAGAGCTTCCATCACGTCTTGAACGCAGGCTTCAGGTACAGTTGTGAAATGCTTGAGCATTGCGTAATTAAGCGGCTTCATACTGTACAGCTTCCTTTTTCTTGAACAGATCCAGTGGGTTCATTGCGATGGTTACGATACCGGCAACCATCAGGACTGCGGAGAACCAGGCGATTGGTTGCATTTCCCAGCCATCGATACCGAAGAATATGCCCAGGATTACCCAGCAGCACAGAGGGCCCCAGAAGGAGTAGGCACCGTTACAGGACATACCCAGAGCCGCGCCGCACATACCGTTGCCTTTGTACCACAGCATAAAGTTCAGGTAGGCGAAGAAGCCAGCCACTGCGAACCACAGCATGGAAGAATCAGTGAAGGCCTGGGTAACCAGAGACAGGGTCATACCGTCGCCGGACATCATGCCGAAGATTGGAACCAGAATAATCAGGTTGGACAGACCGGAAGTCACCTGACGGATAGTGATAGCCACTTCAGAGTCGATCATTGAAGTGCCGTAACCACATACGCAGCCTTCAAAGCCCCAACCGATGGCAGCGATAAAGCCGAATACCAGACCCAGAGCCATACCTTCAGGAGCATCTCCGCCGAGGCTGGTGCTGGCAATCAGAAGACTGGCCAGGAAGCAGATAGCGATACCAGCCAGGATACGCATGGTCAGCGGCTGCTTGAACAGGAAGCGGGCAATGATCGCACCGATGGCAGGGCAGAGAGCACTGATTGGAACGATGATGGAACCAGCCATTTGCAGACCGATAACATAAGCGGTACTGGCGATAGGGCCACCAAACAAAGCACCCACAACCATCACCTTACCAGGCTTGGTCTTAATGGTGCGGAAGAAGTCACCAATACGGCCACGGGCGGCTGTAATGCTGAAAGCCCAGACGGCACTGGAAGTATCGGTTACTGCTGCACCTAAGGCACCCAGCAGGTAAATCACCGCAAAAGCGGAAAGACCGGTTGTGTTGGCACCGTACCAGTCAGACCAGATACCCTGAGACATGGCGTAGGTCATGAATGCGGTATAAAGACCGTAGGTGATACCGGAGGTCAGGGCGATCGAAACCCCTCTTTTGCGAAAGCTGGAATCAAGCTTTGCTTTCGCGGCAAAGGCTGCTGCAGATGATCCACTCATAGGTGGTACTTCCTGTGCAAGTTATAAAGAAACTGGTTTGAGATGCCCTTAACGAATTAAAACCAGACACGCATGGTTTTAACCTGTTTCTAACAACAGATTGTGACGACGGCACATGATGTTAAAAGCGTCTTTGAATTTAATATTTTTGATATACGTCAATTAAATGAGAGGGACTCATATCAAAAATTAAGGATTCGGGTGTGATAACTGCATTGATTTATTGAGCAGAATCATAAAAATATTTACAGAATTTACTTTTTGAAAAACTGATTTAAATCAGGTCTTGTTGTTTATTGTTTGATGTTTTTTGAACCACTAACAAAAATTGTACATTTTTTAATCTCTACCTGCGTCTTTATCAAATATATGTAAAAAACTGTTCAAAAATTTGCAGTTAACATGTTTATGCTCAGTATTTGTGGTCAATACTTACAGCTCGGAAGCCAATTCAAAACGGTTTCTTGACCTTTCTCAAAAGACCTCGGCAGTGAATCGGTATGATTCCACGCTATCTCAAAAGGCATTTCTACTGGCGATCTAATCAAGTAGGTCATCCTGCTTTTCTAATCGTTTGGCTTAAATTCTTGAAATGCCATATCTCAATTTAGATTTCGGAGAACCGGATGGGCGATGCATTAGGGATGATTGAAACATGGGGGGTTGTTGCCAATCTGGAAGCAACAGATGCCATGAGTAAATCATCTGATGTTGAGTTGATCGGTTACGAGAATATTGGCTCGGGTTATGTAACCACCATGGTTCAGGGAGATGTTGGCGCGGTTAAAGCAGCAGTTGATGCTGGCATCGCAGCGGCCAAAAGAGTGGATGGTTATGTAACCTCCGCAGTGATTCCCCGCCCGCACGACTATGTCAAAAAGATCATGGTCCAGCACAAGCCAGTCTGATCCCCGATTAAAAATAATTTTTGTATTTACGGTTTTGTCAGGAGCGGGAAATGAGTAATGCACTGGGGTTAATTGAAACCAAGGGATTGGTGACCTGTGTATACGCGACAGATGCCATGTGCAAAGCGGCAGATGTGGAACTGATTGGTTACGAGAACGTAGGTTCCGGTCTGGTTTCCGCCATGGTGAAAGGTGATGTGGGTGCAGTTCAGGCAGCGGTGGATGCTGCAAAGGCTGCAGCTAAGGAAGTGGGTGAGATGCAGACCGCACTGGTTATTCCTCGCCCACACAACGATGTAGAGACCATCGTCGCCCAATACCTTCTGGGCGAATAATCCAGCTAGTTGGTTGCGGCCTGGAGCTGAGCAAAGCTCTGGCGCTGTCTTTTAAGGATTTTCTTCGTAGTAATCAGCATGACGCAAAACAGTATTTTCAACGACCCGCGCTTCCAGGGTTGCACCCAGAACACCTCCAGCGATATTAACGAAGAGATGATCCGCAAGATCATCGAAGGTGTTCTGCAGAACATGCCTGCCGGCGGTTCCCAGACCCTGACTCAGACCAACAATGTCCAGCCGACTGCCGGCACTGTGATGGAAGGTCTGACCCCACGTATGCAGCGTCTGCGTGATAACTACCTGACCGCTCGTCCACGTGTTTCCATCTACCGTGCTCTGGCGTTCACCGAAGTTGCCAAAAACAACCCGGGCCTGCCGCCAATCATGCTGCGTGCCAAGTGTTTCCGCCATGCGTGTGAAACCGGCCCTCTGCTGATTCAGGACGATGAACTGATTGTTGGTCATCCTTGCGGCGCACCACGTGCCGGTGCTTTCGCCCCGGATATCGCATGGCGCTGGGTTGAAGAAGAACTGGATACCATGAGCACCCGTCCACAGGATCCTTTCGAGATCTCTGAGGCTGATAAGAAGACCATCCGCGAAGAGATCGTGCCGTTCTGGAAAGGCAAGTCTGTGGATGAGGCTTGTGAAGCTCTGTACCGAGAAGCCGGCATCTGGTCTTTCAGTGGCGAGACTTACGTCAGTGACCTGTCTTACCACCAGATCAACGGTGGTGGTGATACCTGCCCGGGCTTCGACGTAATCCTGGTCAAGAAGGGGATGAACGGCATCAAGGCTGAGGCGGAAGCCAACCTTGCCAAGCTGACCATGGAAAACCCGGAAGATATCGACAAGATCTACTTCTACAAAGCCGCTATCGATACCTGTGAAGGTGTAATGGCCTACGCCCGTCGTCTGGCTCAGCATGCCCGTGATCTGGCGGCCCGCGAGATGAACCCTGCCCGTCGTGCAGAACTGCTGACC
Organism: Parendozoicomonas haliclonae; assembly: GCF_900174585.1. GTDB lineage: Bacteria > Pseudomonadota > Gammaproteobacteria > Pseudomonadales > Endozoicomonadaceae > Sansalvadorimonas > Sansalvadorimonas haliclonae. The sequence continues at coordinate 490,331 of NZ_FWPT01000004.1, forward strand.
ATCGCGGAAGTGAACGAAAACGTTCCTGCCAACCCGCCGAAGACTTTCCAGGAAGCGCTGCAGACTGTCTGGACTGTAGAATCCCTGTTTGAAGTTGAAGAGAATCAGACTGGTCTGTCTCTGGGCCGTATGGACCAGTACTGCCTGCCAATGTACGAAGCTGACATCGCTTCCGGCCGCATCACACGTGATCAGGCTCTGGAACTGATGCAGGCGTTCATCATCAAGTGTTCCGAGATGATGTGGATGTCCAGCGAAATGGGCGCAAAGTACTTCGCCGGTTACCAGCCATTCGTTAACCTGACCGTTGGTGGTGTGAAGCGCACCGGTGGCGATGCAACTAACGATCTGACCTACCTGATGATGGACGCTGTGCGCTTCATCAAGGTTTACCAGCCATCCCTGGCCTGTCGTATCCACAACCAGTCTCCACAGGAGTACATGGAAAAGATTGTGGATGTGGTTAAAGCCGGTATGGGCTTCCCGGCCTGTCACTTTGATGATTCCCACATCAAGATGATGCTGCGCAAGGGCTTCGATTTTGAAGACGCCCGCGACTACTGCATGATGGGTTGTGTTGAGCCTCAGAAGTCCGGTCGTATCTACCAGTGGACGTCTACCGGTTACACCCAGTGGCCAATCGCTTTTGAATTTGTACTGAACCGTGGTCGTATGTCACTGTTTGACAGCTATCAGGGCGTAGATACTGGCAGCCTGGATAACTTCAAGACCTTTGAAGACTTCGAGAAAGCCATCAAGGTTCAGGTTGAGAAAATTGTTCGTCTGTCCGCAATCGGTACCGTTATCAGCCAGCGCGTACACCGGGATATCGCTCCAAAGCCGCTGATGTCTCTGATGGTGGAAGGCTGTATGGAACAGGGTAAAGATCTGGCTGCTGGCGGCGCTATGGTTAACTATGGCCCGGGTCTGATCTTCTCCGGTCTGGCGACTTACGCTGACTCCATGGCTGCGATCAAGAAGCTGGTTTACATCGATCGCAAGTACACCCTGGAACAGATTCGCGATGCGGTAAACGCCAATTTTGAAGGTTACGAAGAAATTCAGCGCGACTGTATCAACGCGCCGAAGTACGGCAACGACGATATCTTCGCTGATGAGTTTGCCCGCGACATTACCGAGTGGACCGAGAAGGAATGTCAGAAGTACAAGATGCTCTACTCCAATATGAGCCACGGTACTCTGTCCATCTCTAACAACACCCCAATCGGTGAACTGACTCAGGCGACTCCTAACGGTCGTAAGGCGTGGATGCCTCTGTCTGACGGTATCAGTCCATCCCAGGGCGCTGATAAGTGTGGCCCTACCGCGGTTATCAAGTCCGTAAGCCAGATGAACGTGGAATCCATGAACATTGGCATGGTACACAACTTCAAGTTCCTGAAGGGCCTGCTGGATACTCCGGAAGGCCGCAGTGGTCTGATCACTCTGCTGCGTACCGCCTCCATTCTGGGTAACGGTCAGATGCAGTTCAGCTATGTGGACAACGAAGTGCTGCTCAAGGCTCAGAAAGAGCCAGAGAAGTACCGTGACCTGATCGTTCGTGTTGCGGGCTACAGCGCCTACTTCGTAGAACTGTGTAAGGAAGTTCAGGACGAAATCATCAGCCGTACCGTTATCGACGGCTTCTGATCGAGTGGCCGGTGAGGTGTCTGGCTTTGAACGCCGACACCTCACTGGTGTTTACCACAGTTTGAGTTGAGTAAATTGATGCAAGGCCACTCTATTATTGCCTCCACCGGCTCTGACCAAGAGCTGCGAGGCCGGATTTTTAATATCCAGAAGTACTCCATCTATGATGGCGATGGCATCCGTACTCTGGTGTTCTTCAAGGGCTGTAACATTCGCTGCCCATGGTGTGCGAACCCTGAGAGCATCAGCTACGGCTACCAGGTCATGTTCAACGAAGACAACTGCGTGAAGTGTGGCCGCTGCGTGGAAGTCTGCCCTGTTGGTGTACACACACCAAACGGCATTGATCGTACAGTCAGCTGTATTGGTTGCCGCAAGTGTGAAGAGGTCTGCATTGGCGGAGCCCTGAAGATCATGGGTCAGGATATGACTGTCCAGGAACTGATGGATGTCATCATGCAGGACTACAACTTCTACCTGGCCTCCAATGGTGGTGTGACCCTGAGTGGTGGTGAATGTACTCTGCAGGCGGACTTTGCTGCCAAGCTGCTGGCTGAGTGCAAGCGGATGCAGATCAACACGGCCATCGAAACCAATGGTTCAACCGCGCTGGAGAACTACGAAAAGCTGGCACCGTTTGTTGATCTGTTCCTGTTTGATATCAAGCATATCAACTCCATCAACCACAACATGATTCTGGGAATGGGTAACGAGCCGGTTCGCCGCAATCTGGAGCGCCTGGTTGAGTTGAATGCCAATATCGTTATTCGTATGCCTTTGATTCCAGGCTACAACGACTCTTACGATGCCATCACAGGTGCCTTTGAGTATGTGATGGACCTGGCCAAGCGTAACGACAGCATCAAGCGTATCGATGTTCTGCCTTATCACCAGATGGGTAAGACCAAGTACGACATGCTGGGCATTGATTATCCTGCAGAGCATGTGAAGGCTTACAGCGGTGAGCAGCTAGCTCAGCTGGAGATGTTCTTCAAGACTTTCGATTTTGATATTCGCTTAGTTCGTCACTAACCAGTATCAGGTCTCTAAAACCACAAAACCCCAAAAGTAAGGATGCTTTTGGGGTTTTGTTTTAGGGAGAGGTTCGGTTAGTGAGCCACTGATTTAGAGAAGGCCTGAGTGATAATCGTGCCTCCCATAATCATCCCCATTCCAATAATGGCCGGCAGGTCCAACTGCTGACCATGCCAAAGCCAGCTGATCATTGAGACAAGGATGATGCCTGCACCGCACCAGATGGCATAGGCGACACCAACCGGCATACTTTTTACTGTGATTGAAAGCAGGAAGAATGCCAGTGCATAACTGGCCAGAGTAATCAGCGTGGGAACTGGCTTGGTAAATTGCTCTGTTTTCGGCAATGACGAGGTGGCAATGACTTCACAGGTAATAGCTATACCCAGAGCCGCCGCAGGGGGCAGGGCTGAGAGAAACTGCAGCATAGGAACCTCTGACAAGGGGAAATTATTGTCGTTTGCTAAGTGTCAGTATTATCTCGATTTTCTGCCAACGTTGGTTGACGCAAGTCGGGTTTGGATAACCGAGCAGTTGTTTATCATCGTTGTTGGTAACCAATCCATAGCCTATATAGACCGCCATTAACCGATCTGAATTCATACCTGTCCATGTCATCATCTTTTCTTTGTCCGGATTGTGACTTGCTGCTGTCGCGTATGACTTATGCGCGAGGTATTCGTGTGCGCTGCCCCCGGTGTGCACATGTGATTTATCCCTGTCGTAACACGTTAAACAGGTGTCGTGCAGCTCTGCTGGCAGCACTTATTCTGTTTTTTCCGGCCAACATTATTCCTGTGCTAACGGTTGAGGTTGGCTTCAGCAGCCAGACCAGCACTATTTCTACTGGTGTTTTCACGTTGTGGCGTGAAGGCATGCCAGTTGTTGCTTTTATGGTGCTGTTGTTTGCCATCATTGTGCCGTTCCTACGGCTGGTTATCGCAGGGCTGGCATTACTGCCTCCACAGGTTCTTAAACGGCGTGGTTTGCTGGTGATGCGCTGGCACCACATACTGGAAGACTGGGGCATGGTGGATATTTTTATGCTGGGTGTTCTGGTGGCTATCGTGAAGCTGAATGATTTTGCCACCATTACTGTGGAACGCGGCTTCTGGTTTTTGGCCGCCATGATGGTTATGGAGTTACGGGTGGTTCAACTCATGCCCGTTGAACAGCTCTGGCAGCGCTATCATAAGTTTCAGGTGCAGTCTCAATGATCCGTTGTCGTGTTTGTGGCATCAATAATGAGGCCGAGGCTTCCCGTTGTCAGAGATGTTTTAGCAAGGTTTCCTGGCGCATAGATAACAGTGTCTCGAAAACCTGGGCTCTGCTGATCACTGCTTTGCTGCTTTATATTCCGGCTAATCTTCTGCCGATCATGTCTATCTCGAAACTGGAGATGGTACAGCTGGATACCATTTTTTCCGGAGTTATCAGTCTGGCCAGCAGTGGAATGGTACCTATAGCCATTCTGGTTTTTGTTGCCAGTATTCTGGTTCCGCTTATCAAGATTCTTGGCCTGGCCACATTACTGCTCAATGTGCAGGGCGTTCTGCACGGCAATATTATGCATCTCAGTCGTTTATATCGGTTTATTGAGTGGGTTGGCCGCTGGTCGATGCTGGATATTTTTATGATCGCTATTCTTGTCTCTGTTGTTCAGGGGCGGTTGCTGACCATCCATGCCGGACCGGCAGCCACAGCTTTTGTCAGTGTGGTTATTCTGACCATGCTGGCGAGTCGCTCTTTTGATCTCAGGTTGTTGTGGGACCGACACCTTGAAGAGGTACGGTTCAGCGAGGAAAAACAATGAAAGATTCCGGTGGTATCAGGGACCCTCATCAGCCTTTGATCGAGAAAAAACACCAATGGTTTATCTGGCTGATCCCCTTGATTGCCTTGTCTATCACCGCCTGGATGGGCTGGGAAGCCTGGGAGAACAGGGGCATTAATATCACGGTCTACTTTTCTGATGGTGATGGCATTGTGGCTGGTAAAACACTGGTGCGTTATAACGGCCTGCAGGTCGGAACGGTTGAGAGTGTCCATCTGACCAGTAACCTGAAAAGCGTAGTAACCGAGGTTAATGTACGACGGGAGCTTGAGGACTGGCTGACGGATAAAACCAGCTTCTGGCTGGTTAAGCCTGAGATTTCGATGGCGGGAGTGACAGGCATTGAAGCCTTGATGTCCGGTAACTACATCACCTTCAACCCGGAGCGTGGTAATCGAACGTTGAGTTTTGAAGCACTCAATGAAGCTCCGCCATTGGCAACCAGCAAGCCGGGATTGCATCTGACTTTAAAGGCCAGTGATGCTGGTTCTCTGATGGCTGGCAGTCCGGTTTATTCCCGTGAAATCAAAGTGGGTGAAATTGAGCAGGTGCATCTGGCAAAGGATGGGCAGTCAGTGGCTGTCCATGTCTATATCGAGCCGGAATACACCCAACTGGTGAAAACCAATACCCGCTTCTGGAATGTGAGTGGCCTGGATATTTCTGGTCCGCTGTCACAGCTGAAAGTGCATATGGCTTCTGTTGTCTCACTGGTCAAAGGTGGTATTGCATTCTCGACGCCTGATTGGGAGTCTTCTACTCAGTCCGCGATAAACAGCACATCCTATACACTGTACAAGGACTATGCGGCAGCGAAGACCGGAATCCCGATCGATATTGAGTTCCCTCTTGGTACTGAGATTGTGCCTGTTGGAGGGCGGGTTCTGTTTTATGGTGTCGAGGTGGGCGTAGTTCGTGATTACAAGATCAGTAAAGACATGCAGTCGTTTGTTGTGACTGCTGCCATTAACCCTATGGCGGATAAAGTTCTCGTCGATGGTGCACGCTTCTGGCTGGTAGAAACCAAGGTCACCCCAAAAGGTATTCAGGGATTGAATGCATTGTTTGAGGGGCCTTATATCGCCATGGATATCAGTGAAACGGCAATCAATGCCGCCAAAAAGAAGAGCCGTTTTCAAGGGTATCTCAGCAAGCCGCCAGCCAGTCCGAATGCGCCGGGTCTGCACATGAAACTCATCACGGATGATGCCAGTGGTATCAGTGCCGGCAGTGGTGTCTGGATGCACGGTGTACAGATTGGCTCGATTGAAAGTGTACGGCTGAAGCCCGGGCATGTTGAGATTGCGGTGCTGATCCAGCGTCGCTATCAGTCACTGATACGCAAAGGTTCAAAATGCTGGAACACATCCGGGGTGAAAGTGTCGGCGGGTTTGAATGGCATAGAGCTTCGCACTCGCCCGTTTGAATCCATGCTGGCCGGTGGAATTACCTGTGAAACCGGCAATGAAAACCTTCCGGCGGCTGAGAATGGGCAACGCGTAAAGCTCTATGCCAGCAGGGATGAAGCCTTTGTTTCCGGAAAGGTCTTTTTCCTGACTGCGCAGAATGCACCCTCTTTAGTCACTGGTGCTCCTGTTTATTACCATGGTGTTGAGGTTGGGGTTATTGAAAAGATGGGGCTGGATGATCCGGCCAGTCAGGTGTTGATACAGCTAAGAATCAAGCCGTCTTATGAGTCTCTGGTCACCAGTGCCAGCCAGTTCTGGAATGTCAGCGGCTTTGATGCCCGGTTCAGTCTGTGGGATGGGGTGAAGATCAAAAGTGAGTCGTTGGAGTCTCTGGCTTTTGGAGGGGTGGCTTTCGCGACACCTGCTCAGGCTCTGGCTGCTCCTGCAGATATGCGCTTCCCGCTTCATAACGGGCCCAAGGCTGAGTGGCTGGGCTGGAACCCTGATATCTACCTGACTGAATAAAAACGATACGCCGCCTGCCCTGCGGGCGGCTCAAGAAGGCTTATCCATCGCCGATAACTGACATTCCCTTGGAAAAAGGCCGGGTCTGGGAACCAACACTCAGCTTCGTAGTCCAAGCCTTTCCCTCTGGGATTGAATGCAATAAGAAAAGAATGGATACAGCTATGAACAACAATAAGGGCTATAAGCCAACAACAGAGAACCATACAGCTCAGCGGAAACCTGGCTCTTTCTTAAGGTTTAGCAGCCTTAAGCGCCGTTCTATTCCGCAGCAAGCGAAAGAGCGAGCTTTAGAAACAGGTAAAGCCTCCTGACAGGAGCCGGTATCCACCGACTCCATCACTTATCTGCACTGATAGCCATTGCTAGCTAAAAGTTTGCAAACCAAGTCTGCAACAATAGTGTGTCCGTGGCTGGTGAGATTGAAATCATCGTAGAACAGGTGCTGCTCGGGGTTATTGCAGCGGGAAACCCTGTGACCAAAGAAGCGATAGGTCGCCTGCAGTGAAGAACCGTTCCGAACAATGTCATCGGTGAACAGAGTACGGTTGGTCATACTGGGAACATGAACCACCGAAGCGTTGGCGGGTTCTTCCTCGTTCTCATCAATAACATTCAGGCAGGGCTTCAAACTGAGTTGTTGCGCTTTGGCCTCTTTGAGCAACTCTTCACCACCTGACAGTGTGGTGATCCGGACACCTTCGTTCTCGGTGGTGAGATCTCTGATCATGTCATTCAACAGGATGTTGTGCTCACTGACTTTGGAAAGCATGGTGTCGGCTTTTGCCTTGTTCATGGCTTTAACGGCCGGTAGTTGACTCAGGTGGGAGAGATGAGTCACCACAATGTGCCTGGCCTGATCTTTGTTGATCAGTGCGCTCAAACCTTTGCGTAGAGTGGATATCACATCGGACGGCAAGGCATCATCAATAATGTAATCGTCCGGTCCGTAAATAATCAGATAGAGAGTTGAGTCGGGAGGGTTGGTCTCCTTCAATGTCTGGTTGTTACTGTAGCCATGGACCAGATATTCAAAGCTGGGAGGAATATCGTTTTTCAACAGGTTCTGGAATTTATCCAGCCCGTCTTTACTCATGTTTTTGGCAGCAATATTCCAGAAAGAATCTTTCTCGGTCGGCATCTTATGCAAAAGGGTGTCGAGAAAGTTTGAACCAAGCGCCAGATAGTTCAGCCACTCACTGAATGAAAGAAAGTCATCGCCAGAAAGCTCATCTCGGACATGACTACCGGCATAGGCCAGACTGATAAAGTCTTTGCGGTTGTCCGGGTTCAGCCCCATCCGTGTTGCCAGCATCTCCGCCCAAACCCGAGGGCCGTTAGTGAATCGTCCACCGGCATCATAAAGCTGGCCGGGAGGCAGAACAGGAAGACCAATGCTCGGATACAGCCACAGCATGGATTGCAGCAACAGTTCACTTCTGTCGATCACAAGATCGAGCGGCTTGGCCAGCAGGTGGGCAAGGCCACTGTGATAAAGCAGAGTTGCGACCAAAGATATGCCGGCCGCGCGGGAGAGCAGGAAGTAATCTTCAGCGTAGGGAATCTTGTCGATCAGCTTGTCCCAGTGCATATAGCTGAAGCCAAACCAGAGCCCACTGGAAAACAGCATGGAAGACGCTGCATCAATAATGTCGGGCCCGTGATGGCGCATATCATCCCGTAAACGAGAAGGTCGTTTACGCCCGGCCAGTTCATCAAACAACTCACAGGTGTTGCCGTTATCGCTGAGGGCATTGCCGAAAACAACAATATGTTTGATTTTTACCGGCTGATCTTCGGGGTTATCTTCTGAAGCGGGTGAGCCGGGACTAAAGGCCAGAGCAAGTATTAGGGTAAGGCTGGATAAGGTTAGACAGTGAGAGACCCTAAGCATCTGGCAAAACCTCTGAGACAAAATCCCGGGTGATTGAGATTAGTTGCAGAATGCTCGCTATGCTGAAATAACAGGGTTCAGTGACGAAAAAATATGGACAGTCTAAAACCATGCCCGTCGTGTAATGGCGATGCTGAAGTGATTCAGTTTCCGGTGGCTGATGACATGCTCTGGCAAGTGAACTGCCAGGATTGCGGAATGGCAACGGAGATGGATGATGAGCGGATCATCTGCATTCAGCACTGGAATCGGCGAGTTAAAGAAGAACGGCTTCGCTATCTGGTTACCTTGCTGGGAGTGTTATTGCCCGCCGGGATGTTGCTGATGTTTTTTTTAGGGGCCCTGCTGGGTGTCTCTATGATCAGTGGGAATGCATTGGGCTGAGGTGATGTATTCATCACCTCATACATGTGCCACACGTCTTATAAACAACGCTCAAGAACCTGAATCAGTCTCTCAGTCTGTTCCTGGGTTCCCAAAGTAATCCTTAGACCTTTGTTTCCGTCACTATCATCTTTGGGGCGCACAAGAATATGTGCAGCCATCAGTTCATTGAACATAAGCTCCGGATTTTGCGGGAACAGCCAAAGGTAGTTGGCTGCGCTGGGCCAGTAAGTGATCTGATGCTTATCCAGCCATTGTTCCATTATCGGTTTGGAAACCGACATTACCTCTTTCACATACTCGTGGGTATATTCCGGATGTGAAAGTGCGGCTCTGGCAGCCACCAGGGCAAGCTGGTTTACATCATACGGGCCACGAATATTCAGCAGAGCCTGGATGTTTTCAGCAGCAGAAAGCACGTAGCCAAAACGTATAGAAGGCAGCCCCCAGGTTTTGGAGAAAGTCCGGGTGATCGTCAGGTTGGGGTACTGATCCAGAGCGTCACAGACGGTTGCCTTGGTGTACTCGAAATAACATTCATCCACCAGAATTGTGCAATCCGGTGCAGCAGCGGCAATTTTCAGAATATCTTCCCGGGGAACTTCTGTGCCACTGGGGTTGTTAGGGTTGGCGATAACAATCAGACGGGTTTTGTCGTTGATTGCCGCAAGAACATCCTCAGTGGGGAAACCATTTTCACGGGTATAGGCAGGCTCAATAATCGAGAGATTTTCGATCATGGCGCATTGGTTATACATAGGAAAACATGGGCCGGGAATAATCACTTCATCGCCTTCACGGCATGAAGCGCGAATGATCAGATCAATGCCTTGATCAGACCCGTTAGTGATCATCACCTGTTCGTCTTTAGCGCCGCAGTAGTCAGCCAGCTGCGCAGTGATATCACCATAAAACGGATAGGTTTGCAGGGAGCCATCGCGGATATAGTCCACCAGAGCATCTTCAATAACCTTGCTGACTGGCAAGGTGCGCTCGTTAAAATCCAGAAGAAGATGGTGATGAGGATTACGCCCTTCAAGTGGTGGCTTATAGGCGCCCATCTGGCGGATATGTGATTTAAAAATACTCATATCGCTTCCCATCTCTGGTGAGAAAATTATTGGATGTATTTATTGTTGTCTGGCGGAGGGTAAAGCCCGCACAGGGATAGTATGCAGGGTAAGGACGCTTTACCAGCGCCCGGAACAAATTACTGCTTCTTCCGGGCGTGGCTCTCCATCTGTTGCAGTTTCTGCTGATGTTTTTTGAACTCTTCCGGCGTGGTACGCATGCGGAATTCGATTTGCGGATCATTCAGATCGGACTCATGACCAGCCGGTTGTTGCTTGCTCTGTTTACCGGCTTTAGCTTCCATTTTGCGGTTGAGCTCGGCAATGGCTTCCGGAGACAGCTTTTGGGAAGGGTCGAAAGGACCACGGTGGAAAAGCATCGTGGACTTGTCGCTTTGCAATTGCTGTTCAATGGCACTGGTAAGCAATTTTGAATAGAAGCTGGGCCACTGGAAATTGGTATCGCCGAGCATCTCGGACGCTTCAATCATCTGTTGCCGATAACTGGCGTAGTCTTGAAGCATCTGTGTTTCCGGACGTTTGCTGTGCAATTCTTTTTGCAGATGGGCTGTTTCCGTCGATAGAAAATCCACGTATGAGCTGCGCACATCTTGGGGGAGAGCATCTTTACCTTCCAAAGGTGGAAATAGTTGAACAGGCTCTTTGGCCCCCGGAGGCTGAACCTTGATTACAGCACCCATCAGCTTTGCCATTTCCGGGTCTTTGATAATGTCCTGAATATTGGCCAGCTGGTCTCTGACCCACATATCAGATACCAGCTGATACAGACTTTTTTGTAATACCACCCTCTGCGCTTTGAGCTGTTCTATGGCCGCTGCCTGTTGAGGATTAACCGCAGGCGAGGCATTTGTAGGGCTGGCTGATCTGGGAGCCCCCGCGGGCATCTGACCCTGAGATTGCTGGCCTTGTTGCACAGAGTGTTGAGCATTGGGTTGCGTTGTTCCAACCCTGCGCTGATTACTTTGACCAGAGTTGTTATCCCCGGAGGGGCTCGGTGGTTGCTCGGTGGTGACAGGCGCGGTCTGGCCGCCTCGGCCTATTGGTCCTGGAGAACTCATGGCGTTAGCTCCCGAAAGGAGAAGTCGCTGATAACGTAATTATCAATATCCGCTGCCAGCGGGATTACGGTGCCTTCCTGCGCCACCGAACCTTTAAAGATGGTTCTGATCTTCAGGACTGGCTTTCGACCCTGCAGGGCGATGTAGCTGAGAACTGTGAGATCGGGATCCGGGGTTGGCGTGATCATCGGATCAGTCAGATTGCGGCCGTAGACCAATCTCACACTCTCTTTGTTCGCCTGCTCGGCATAGATTCCGTCTGCTCTGTAGCTCAGAGGAATCTCAACCGTGTTGGAGCGTGGGATATCAATCTGGAAATCCGTGCTGATCTGCTGATCGCTGGTGACGCTGTCGAGGGTGATAACCGCCAGCCGGCGTTCTCCCTTCATGGTGCGGTAAATCAGCGTAGCCTGCATCTCCTCATCGGAAGCTGGCGGCCAGCTGGGAAGGTGCAGGCATCCACTGGTGAGAATGACGATAAGCGAAAGAATAATCGTTCGGGAGTAATGCCACATAAGCAAAGCCTGAGCCGGGTCTGTTAACAGATCATCGGCTACAAGGCTTTGGAAATAAGGGCTTTGGGGACAGGAGGCTTATTTGGCCGGCTTTTGCCCTGCATCTGCCAGGCAGTCACGGATAGTCACTGCCAGTTCGCTCATAAACTGTGGATAAGCATCCGGACCGGGTTTGATATCCGAAGCCAATGGATCCAGAACGTCGACAGAGGCATCGGTCTTATCGGTCATGGTCTTCAGATAGGATGGCTTGAACTGAGGCTCACGGAAGATACAGGTGTTGCCTGCCTCAAGCAGCTGATTGCGCAGCTGGACCATATGCCGTGCGCCGGGGGCCTGTTCAGGGCTAACGGTAAAGGTATCCAGCACAGTCAGGCCATAGTGGCGGGTGAAGTAGCCCCAGGCATCGTGAAATACAAAGAAGCCCTGCTTTTTGGCATCTTTCAGTACGCTCTGGTTCAGCTGGTCAGTTGCCTGCACCTTATCGGCAAAGGCCAGATAGTTATGCTGATACTTCTCGGCATTGGCTTTATCCGCTTCGGAAAGCGCCTGCGTCATGGTACGAGCCATGGCGATGGCATTCTCCGGGCTTAACCAGATATGAGGGTCATGGGATCCATGATTGTGGCCGTGATGATCGTGTTCATGGCCGTGTTCATTAGCATGATTATGTCCGGCGTGTTCATCTTCGTCCTGCTCAGCTGTAAGCAGGTTTTTCACTTCCACACCTGGCACATCCATTAAAGGAATGGAGCGGTTCTTATCAACATGGCGATCCAGCAGATCGGTCATAAAGCTCTCGAGATCTTCTCCCACCCAGAAAACCAGATCCGCATTGGTCAGCTTGCGGACGTCAGACGGGCGCAGGCTGTAATCGTGGGGTGATGTGCCGGGAGGCAATAACAACTCCGGCTGGGAGACACCGTCAGTGATGGCAGAGGCTATCAGCTCCAAAGGCTTGATGCTGACCAGAACCTTGGCAGGGGAGCTGCTGGCTGATGCCCACGCTGGCAGGAGAATAAGAGAGAGAGCAGCAGCTTTGGTAATTTGACCAGTCAAAGCTCGGAGGCTGGAGAAAAGCATCTTTGTACGTCGTCTTGGTAAAGTGAGTGTTATGTTATTACATTTCTATTTGTTGGCAAGTCTACAGGGGATTTTTTAGGCAGGCTATCCCGCAGAGGGGATCTTTTCTCTTTTTCTTATAAGTAAAACCAATCAACCGACATAAAGCTCATGGACTTAACTTCTATACAGCTTTTCCTGCTGGTTGCCCCCGTTCTGGCTGCGATGTGGCTGGTCGCCATAAGTATTCGCAATGGTATCGGCCCAATGCCCAGCTCACGTCCGGTTACAAAAGCTCTGAAGCTTCTGCTGCCTGAGAAGGTGAATGGAAGCATTATAGAGCTCGGCTGCGGGTGGGGGCGTGTGGCCATGCAGCTGGCCAGACATTATCCGGGCAATCAGGTTCTGGCGGTGGAGAATAATTTCCCGGTCTGGCTGGTGTGCTGGCTCAGAGTCAGATTCTCAGGGCTGAGAAATATTCGGGTGGTGTATGGAGATATATACCAGTTTGATCTTACCAATGCCGGATTGGTGTATTGCTATCTATTCACTGGGGCTATGCAGAGGTTGGGGGATCTGTTTCAGGAGGGGCGGAACGAACTGACACTGATATCAAGCACATTTGCACTCCCTGACCGGGAGGCCAGTAACATCGTTGAAGCGCAGGATTTATGGCGCAGCCGGCTTTATTGCTATGAATTACCGGCTGCGCAATCTCTCAATTAGTTAAGATTTACAAATTATCCCAGTAGCTGTCCTCGGACATCTCCTCCAGCCGTTTTTGTTCCATACGATCTTCAATCGCCCGCCGGATATAGAGCTGCTTCTGGGAAGTCTTCTCCGGCATTTCTGTATTATCCTGCCCAGGGGTCAGGTCATAGAGGTCGGAGGCTTTTTCTTCAACGACTGTAGTCGCCATAGGTGATCCCCTTTCTTCTTTTTGTTGTTGGGTCAGTACTACTCGGGTCTTAACTCAAGACCACAATCTGACTTTACTCAGGCAATCCTGCCTGTTCCTGTCGGCTAAAAAGCCATCCCAAGCATCACTGCTGGGTAATACGCAGAGTACGCAAGTTTTGTTTCACTTTCTCAAGTTGCTCTGCAAGCTCCGGGCCACGGGTGCGTGCAACACCCATCGCCAGAATATCAATCACCGTTAAGTGCACAATGCGTGAAGTCAGCGGCGTATAAATGTCGGTATCTTCAGGTACATCCACAGCAATAGTCATTTCAGTATGCTTGGCCAGTGGTGAATCACCCGGGCAAAGAGCGATCACATGGGCGCCCTGTTTGCGGGCAAGAGTCACCATATGAAGCAGCTCACGGGTTCGGCCGGTTTGTGAAATAGCGACAACAGCGTCGTCTTTTCCAAGAGTGGCTGCCGAAATAGACTGCATGTGAGGATCCGAATAGGCCGATGCACTGACCTGAAGCCGGAAAAATTTATGCTGGGCATCGTGAGCTACGTTGCCTGAGGCGCCGAAGCCATAGAACTCGATTCTCCGTGCGCCACTTAATAGCTTGATGGCTTTATCCAGCACGGATGAAGAGATGGAGTTGCGTACTTCCAACAGACTGTGGATGGTGGCATCAAAGACTTTGCGGGTAATTGAGCTGGTATCGTCATTATCGGCAATGACAAAACGGGAGAAGTCATTTCCTGAGGCGAGCGTCTGAGCCAGCTTCAGTTTGAAGTCCTGAAAGCCTGTGCACTTGAGGGCTTTGCAGAAACGAACCACTGTTGGTTCACTGACTCTGCATTGGGCTGCAAGTTCTGCAATGCTGGTACGAACAACGCCAGCCGGATCTTTTTCTATAAAGTCCGCAACCTTGAGTTCCGAAGGTCTCAGCTGATCTCGTTTTTCTTCTATCTGCCTGAGCAGGTTGATGCTGGCCATGCTCTGGAGCAACGCTCTTTAACCGGATATTAATTATTGTTGAACGTTATACATTAAATTTCGGTATACCACTATCTCTCATTTCGGCAAAACAGTTATCTAATAGCCTGTTTTTGCGCCGGTTTACGCAAAATTTCACCACTAATGCGTTTCATATTTATAAATAAGACTTGGGTTTAATAATGTCTCCGTTCGCTCGTGTTTTGCATCCGGATAGTAAGGATTTCCTGCGGAGGCTCTGGCATCTGGCGGTGCCTGTATCCATTCAGGCCATGATGTTTTCCATTCTTGGCCTTATCGATATTGTGATGGTTGGTCATCTGGGTGAGTCCGCAGTCGCGGCTGTTGGCCTGGGTAACCGTATATTTTTCTTTAACCTGATTCTGACGGCTGCACTGGGTGGCGGCATGAGTGTGCTCGCCTCTCAATTTATCGGGGCGGGAGATGAAGGTGGTTTGCGGCGAACGCTTTGTCAGGCTCTGGTATCAGCTGTGTTGATGAATCTGCCGTTTATTCTCGCGTACCTGTTTGTACCGGAATGGCTGTTGGGGCTCGCGAGTAGTGATGCCACTTTGCTGGATCAGGCTGTGACCTACATGATGATCACCGGCCCATCGATTTTCTGTACGGCTGTGGTCGTACCAATTGAGGCAGCTCTCCGTGCATCCGGTGATACCAAAACACCAACCTGGGTTGGTTTCTACGCCATCGTAGTAAACGTCATTCTTAACTATGTGCTGATTTTCGGGGAGTTTGGTTTTCCGGAGATGGGCGTAGCCGGTTCGGCTTGGGGCACAACGCTTTCGCGGCTGTTCCAGACCTTGGTTTTGGCAGTGTTTATTTACCGCCAGAAGAGACACCTGATTCCATCAGCTGAAGATATCGCCAAGGCCAGCCAGAAAAAGGAGATCCAGCGCTACTTGGGTGTTGCTCTTCCCGTGCTGCTGCAGGATGGCCTTTGGGCATTCGGTGTCGTGCTGTACAACGTGATTTATGCCCGTATCGGTGTGGATGAACTGGCAGTTATGAGTGCGGTGTCTTCCATAGAAGGCATTCTGATGTCTCTATTCATTGGCTTCGGAATCGGCTGCTCGATCATGCTGGGCCAGGAGTTGGGAGCCAAACGCTTTGATCGCGCCTGGGTTCAGGGTGTTACGGTGATGGGCATCGCGCCTCTAGTGGCATTGTTAATTGGAGCGCTGTTGATTGTGTTCCGTACCAGCATTGTCTCACTGTTCGGTCAGTTTGATGCGGAAACCCAGAGCCTTGCAGATACCGTTATGGTGATCTCCGGCTTGGCGCTGTTTATTCGGGTGATTAACTTTACCGGGATTATTGGTCTGCTGCGCAGTGGTGGTGATGTTCGCTACAGCGCGGTGCTCAATATTATCGGGATGTGGGGCTTTGGTGTACCAATGGCTTTGTGTGGTGCATTTATCTTCAAGTTGCCGCTTTACTGGGTTTTCGTCTGTGCCCTGAGCGAAGAAATCGTGAAGATGTTTATGGTGGTTTGGCGGATTCACTCCAAGCGCTGGTTAAAGAACCTGGTGGCCGATCCTGTTGATGAGTTGATGGAAGTTCATAAAGCCGCTTAAGCGCAAAAGCCGCCCGACAGGCAAAGAACCTTGTCGGGCGGTTTTATTGGTTGTCCCGATAAGTATCGGAATAATCCAGTGAGACATCTCCACACACGTCATTCAGGCTTACTCCTCTGTAAAGGGATGAGTAAAACGCCTCAACCGTCTGCCACTCGCATAAACCATCAGCACGGTCACAACCCGCGACAGGAAATGGCATAACTCTCTCGTTCATCAGCATGCGGGTTTTGTAAACATCCGCACTATCACCCTCACAGCGATAGGTCTGCCAGACAAGATTGGAAGACATGGGACAAAGACTTGAGACATTCCAGGTTATCTCACCCTGCTTGTTTGTAGAGTTCTCATAATTCACCAAGTTGAGTGCCTGCATCAGGCGCAGCAACGTTGACTCATGGGCAAAGCGCAGCTCAACGAAAGGTGTTGAATCTGGGTTTTCGATAGCTGCTGATGTTGTGGACAGAAAACTGTCTAAAAGCACAACGGCGGATGTGGCATTTAATCTGTCGTGTTCTTTCGCTGGGCCTCGACCATAGAACTGCCTTCGGTTGGATATCTGACCATAAGCCTCAAACAGGGTTTTGAACTCAGGTGCCTGTGACAGCAAATGGCAAATACCCAATTCGTAATTCTGGTTGGCATCCAATGCGCAGAGCTTGTGAGCCAGCTTGTTGAAGTTCAGCGACTGTTTTGCATTCAGGTCCGAAATAAAAGAGCTCGAAAAGCTCGACATTTTCTCCCTTACCTCAGGGGTATTCCGTGGCTGATAGATAGTCTCGAGATTGTTATCAACAACCTCTTTCCAGCCCGTCACCATCTTTTTGCAAACCTGATAGAACTGCAGCTCCGTATCAAGCTCATCTTTTGTGGGAGTTTGAAACGCAACATTTAAAGCCTTTTGATTCTCAACCCCGAGTGTGCGCTCCCAGCCCTGAAGGAATGCGATGCGACTGGTGTGTGTTCGGTGAACAACCGTGCTTTTGGCAATGGCTGAGCGTCGCTTTAGATTATCAAGAAACGCCTCTGCGCTCAGGCCGCTGCTGGCGATCAAGCGTTCTGCGATCGCAGCCTGCTCCTGTTCCCCCTGTTTGGTTATCTCTCCGGCTGGATTCAGGGGGCCGTTATAGAGCGCGATTTGCTGTTGGATAATTGTGGCAAGAGCCTGACCTGCGGGTGTTAGTGATGAGCTCGATGGATCTGCAAGCCCCAAAGCCTCGGCGGGCTTTTGGAACTCCTTTTTCCAGACAGCGTCGCCACCAGGGTAGCGTGAACCATGACGCCCCAGATGGTTGATATGCACCAGAGAACAGTTGGGCGGTGGGGCGGCAATAATATCCGGATGTGTATAAGGACGTTTGGTCCCGAGATGGGGCTCTATTGAATTACGGACTTGTTCACGAAAAGTATCACCCGGCGCAGAAAAGCCAAAGGGTGTGATCAGACTGCCAAGCAGGAAAACAATCCCTGTTTTCTTCATGGTGTATGGGTTCTGCCAAGGTTTTTCCTTAGGTTAGCCCATAGGCTTTAAGTCTTCTTTCAGCCGGCCTTAAGCTTGGTTTCTATAAACTCGTTGAACTCACTCACTGGCAGCGGTCGGCTGATAAAGTAACCCTGCACCTCATCGCAATCATGCTGGCTCAGGAACTGAATATGATCTTGAGTCTCAACGCCTTCAGCGATAACCGTCAAATCCAGGCTGTGTGCCATAGCGATAATTGCCTTAGTGATTGCAGAATCATTATCGTTCTGGTCGATGTGTGAGATAAACGAGCGGTCAATTTTGAGGCTGTTTACCGGCAGGCGCTTCAGATAACTCAGGGATGAGTAGCCGGTGCCAAAATCATCAATGCTGAGGGTGACGCCAAGATCGCGAATGCGGGAGAGCAGTTCAATCGCCTGATCAATATCTTCCATGACCTGGCTTTCGGTAATCTCCAGCTCCAGCAGATGTGCCGGAATATTATGCTTATCCAGCAGCTCGGATATCTGATCTGCCAGATTTCCGCGGCGCAGCTGGCCGGCCGCGACATTCACAGAGATACGAATCTCCCAGCCCCGGCTTAGCCAGGAGCTGGTCTGCCGGCAGGCTTCTTCCAGAACAAAGTCGCCAATCTCATTAATCAGACCGGTCTCTTCTGCAATGCCGATAAATGAGCCCGGCATAATCAAGCCCTGCTCGGGATGATTCCAGCGAATCAAAGCTTCGGCCGTGGTGATGCTTTCCTCGTTCAGGCTCATCTTGGGCTGGTAATACACTTCAAGCTGATCGCCGCTGATGGCCTGACGCAGGCTGCTTTCCAGCGCCAGCCGCTCCTTGGATGTTGTGCTCAATGAGCTGTTGAACAGCTGAACCGTGTTGCCACCCAGAGTTTTGGCCTGATTCATGGCCAGGTCAGCCTGACTGATCAGGCTCTGCATCTCACGGGCATTTTCCGGGTAACGGCTGATGCCGATGCTGACGCCAACCAGAAGCTCGTGGTCGCCAATCACATACGGTGTTGAGAGTGTGCTGATAATCTCTTTGGAAAGCTCTTCCAGAATCTCCGGCTCGGTCCAGTTGTCGATAACCAGAGCAAACTCATCACTGCCAAGACGTGCGGTCGTGTTCATTCGAGCCGTATGTCTGAGCAGTCGCCGGGACACCTGCTTGAGAAGTTCATCACCCGTGCTGTGGCCAAGGGTATCGTTGATCTGCCGGAAACGATCCAGATCAATCATCACCAGAGCGACATCGGAATGATCCTGTTCAGCCTGGATGAGAGCATCGTGCAGGCGGGATTGAAGAAGAGTCCGGTTAGTCAGGCCAGTCAGAGGATCATAATTGGAGAGATACTGCAGGCGCTCCTGGGTTTCCTTATGCTGGGTCAGATCACGGAACAAGCCGACATAGTGCAGAATCTTTCCAGCCTTATCTTTAACGGCCTTAATCTGCAGCCAGATAGGGAAGGGTTGTCCGTTCTTCTTATAATCGACGAGCTCACTTTCTGCATGGCCTGACTCGGAAAGTTCCTGCAGCATGCTGAAGTAGCGTTCACGCCCGTGGTTTGGGTGCAGCTCTAGGGTCGATTTGCCAATAATATCCTTGTCTTTATAACCGGTCAGATCCCGCATGGCCTGATTGACCGTCATAAACCGGAATTTTTTATCCAGAACAAAAATACCATCGCTGGTATTTTCAAAAACCGTAACGGCCAGCTGAGCCTCTTGCTCATACTTCATTTCCAGACTGATATCGCGGCGTGTTCCCAGCATGCGGACGGCGCGCTTACGGTGATCCCACTCCACAACCTGACCGCGGTCTTCTACCCAGACCCAATGGCCAAGGGCATGGCGAATCCGGTAGCGGGCAATGTATTGCTCGGTTTTACCCCGGAGATGAGATTTGATGGCGCGCCTTACCTTGGTGACATCATCCGTGTGAATCATGTGTTCCAGATGGCCTTTAAAGCCATCCAGTTGCTCGATGTTGTAGCCGAACAGCTCCTCGAACCGGCTGTGGTAAATCTGTTCGGACTCCATGTTCCAATCCCAGAAACCGAGGCGACTGGCAGAAAGAACGCGGGTCAGGCGTTGTTCACTTTCCTGTAAGGCTTCGCTGGCCTTCTCTCTCTGTCCGATCTCTTCACTAAGGCGATCATTGGTCAGAGTCAGCTCACGGGTTCTGTTGGCAACAATCTTTTCCAGATTGAGCCGGGCATCTTCCAGCTCCTGGCGGGCCGCTTCGGTTTTGCGGTTCTCGTTAGAAAGACGCTGGCTCAGGGAGCGGTTCATCAGTTGTCTGGAAAGGGCAGAGAGCGACATCTGATGAATAAAGTAAGCGGGGTAGGAAACAGCCAATAGCAGAATAGGGCCGGCGATTGCCCAGCCCTGCAGAGCTGTACTGCCGGTTGACCAGAGCCAGATGGACATTCCCAGGACCAGCGGCGTACTGAAGAAGAAAAATGCGGGCAGGTAGGTTGAGTAAAATATTGCGCAGCTAAATACGGCAATCATCATCACCGTAAAGATAGTAACCACATGCCAGGGTTCGGAAATGGAAAAGAAGGCATAGGTTGAGCCTGCCAGCAGCAAGCCTCCGGCAAGGTTGGAAAAGTTAAACATTCTGAGCCACAGCTTTTGCCGCTTGGGCAGGCTGATCTCACTCTGGAGAAACGTCTTGCTGAGGAGTATGCGTACACCGCCGAAAGCACCAAACCCGACAACATAGAGCAGAGCTGCGGTGAGCAGGGCATCATCCCAGAACAGCCCAAAGAAGACCGTTGAACAGAGCAGGACAATGATAAATAAGCGCAGGGAGCCTTTGTGCAGAAGACGTAACTGCTCGGTGCGAATAAGTGTGCCAAGAGCGCCATCTTCATTGAGATCGGAAGATGTGACCTTTGTAGGCTCTGAAACTGAGAGAGTGTCTGTGGCCTGGTTCATAATCGCAGAATAAGGGAACCCCTGGTTACCGAGGTATCCTTACCTGTTCTTATTATTATCAGCTTGAGGGGCATCCATGCGCCCACCACTCAACAAAAACTGCTCATTTGTACTGCAGCGTGAATACCCATGCTAACGGCTCAGTATGCATTGGACAACTGTTGTATGAGGATTACTTGTAGTGAGTGCAGTGCACAATGATTACTGAACAGCAGCCAAGCTTTTCGATAAACTAATGCACTTGGCTTTTTCTCCGGAGTGACTGGCCCGAATTATGGACGTTACCGAAATTCTTGATTCCCTTAACGATGCCCAGCGTGAAGCGGTGACTCTACCGCTGAGTTCTGGTCTTGTTCTGGCCGGGGCCGGTAGTGGTAAAACACGGGTACTGGTTCACCGTATTGCCTGGCTGGTGCAGACCGAAGGTGTTTCGCCCTGGTCGATTATGGCGGTAACGTTTACCAACAAGGCTGCCGCAGAGATGCGTGGCCGTATTGAGCAGATGCTGGACATGCCTGTACGTGGCATGTGGGTGGGAACCTTCCACGGCATTGCTCACCGATTGCTGCGTGCCCACTGGAAAGAGGCAGGCCTGCCGGAGAATTTCCAGATTCTCGATAGTGATGATCAGCTGCGCATCGTGAAGCGCATCATGAAAGCCATGAATCTGGACGACACCAAGTGGCCACCGCGTCAGGCCCAGTGGTATATCAATGGTAAGAAGGACGAAGGTCTTCGCCCGCACCATATTGATCCGGGCTATGACGTCTATGAAAAGACCATGCAGACGGTCTATGCCACCTACGAACAACAGTGTCAGCAGCTGGGCGTTGTCGATTTTGCCGAACTACTGCTGCGCTCCAACGACCTGTGGCTGACCAATGAATCCCTGCGCATGCACTACCGGGAACGCTTTCGCTACGTGCTTGTGGACGAGTTTCAGGATACCAACACCGTACAGTACGCCTGGTTGCGTAATCTGGTCGGTGATCGGGACAATCTGATGGTGGTTGGTGATGATGACCAGTCTATCTATGGCTGGCGTGGCGCAAAGATCGAGAATATTCAGCGTTTTACCGAAGACTTTAAAAACGCCAAAACCATCAAGCTGGAACAGAACTACCGCTCAACCAGCACCATTCTGCAAGCAGCCAACACCGTGATTGCCAATAACCCGGGCCGTCTAGGTAAAGAGCTGTGGACTGATGGTGTGGAAGGCGATCCGATTCGGGTTTATGCCGGCTTTAATGAAGTGGATGAAGCCCGCTTTATCTGTGACCGTATCCGTGATGCGGTTGCCAGTGGTATGGCTCACAACGATATTGCCATTCTTTATCGTTCCAATGCACAGTCCCGTGTGCTGGAAGAAGCCCTGCTGCGTTC
Organism: Parendozoicomonas haliclonae; assembly: GCF_900174585.1. Taxonomy (GTDB): domain Bacteria; phylum Pseudomonadota; class Gammaproteobacteria; order Pseudomonadales; family Endozoicomonadaceae; genus Sansalvadorimonas; species Sansalvadorimonas haliclonae. Next base: position 512,089 of record NZ_FWPT01000004.1, read on the forward strand.
CGGTCTGCCTTATCGCATCTACGGTGGTCAGCGCTTCTTCGAGCGTGCAGAAATCAAGAATGCTCTGGCTTATCTGCGTCTGGCCAGCAACCAGGATGATGACACCTCTTTAGAGCGTGTTATTAACGTTCCACCTCGGGCGATTGGTGAGAAAACCGTTCAGGTCATCCGTGATGCTGCCCGGGAAGCCAATGTTTCCATGTGGCGAGCTGCTCGACAGATTGTTGCCCAGAAGACTCTGCCCGCCCGTGCCTCCAATGCCATCGCCAACTTTATCGAGATGATCGAAGGCTTATCGGCTTCCGGTGATGATCTGCCTCTGCATGAATTCTCTGATCACGCCATTCAGATCAGTGGTCTGATCGAGATGTATCAGAAAGAGAAGGGCGAGAAAGGCCGTGCCCGTATCGAGAACCTTGAGGAACTGGTGTCTGCCTGCCGTGAGTTCGATCCGGAAGAAACTCTGAGTGATGAAGAGCAGGAAGCCATGTCTCCACTGGATGCTTTCCTTGCTCATGCGGCACTGGAAGCGGGTGATACTCAGGCTGACCAGTTTACTGACAGCGTTCAGATGATGACTCTGCACTCTGCCAAAGGTCTGGAATTCCCGCTAGTCTTTCTGGCCGGTATGGAAGAGGGACTGTTCCCGCACAAAATGTCCATGGAAGATCCGGACGGTTTGGAAGAGGAGCGTCGTCTTTGCTACGTGGGCATTACCCGTGCGAAGGAAGAGTTGTACATGACTTATGCAGAGAACCGTCGTCTGTATGGTCAGGATACTATGAACCGGCCGTCTCGTTTCCTGCGTGAAATTCCACGGGAGCTGCTGGAAGAGGTGCGCCTCAATGCCAGTATCAGTCGTCCGGTTACAGCTTCTGTGCGGGCAACAGGTCGAGGTTTTGCCGGTTCTGACGTTCCGGGAACGGAGCTGCGGCTTGGTCAACGGGTTGAGCATGAACTCTTTGGTGAAGGTGTTGTTCTGAACTTTGAAGGACAGGGCGCGCAGGCACGGGTACAAATCAACTTTGATAATGAAGGCAGCAAATGGCTGATGGTGGCTTACGCTAAGCTCACGCCTTGCTAATGCTCTAAGGGTTAACAGACCCTAGACAGCTGCGACTTTTTGCCACATTTCATGGGAAATGTGGTCACGTAATATACAGAGCACAACGATCGGGTTGTGCTCTGGCTCCCGCCCGAAAGACCAATAATCTTCTCTAATAAAAATCTATGAATAAGAAATTTTATGTGTCTGTATGGCGCTGGCATTTCTTTGCCGGGCTTTATGTTATCCCCTTTATGCTGATGCTCTCGATAACCGGTTTGGTCATGCTGGCTTATCCATGGATTGATGCCTGGCAGTACGGCGAAAAACTTACAACGGTTGAGCAGGCTTCCACTTCGACCTCTCTGGAACAGCAAGCCTCTGTCGTACGTGCCGCTTATCCCGATGATAGGGTCGCCCAGTATTTGCCTCCCATCAATGAGCATCGTTCAAGCATCTTCAAGCTAGCTCGCGAAGGTAACAGCACATTACTGGTGTTTGTGAACCCTTACAGCGCAGAGATTCTGGGTAGTTTTGATAACGCAGATCGCTGGTACACCATCAGTGATGATATCCATGGAACACTCTTGCTCGGTGAAGCAGGTGATGCGCTGATTGAACTGGCTGCGGGGTTAGGCTTTTTACTTTTGATGACGGGGCTGTATCTGCACTGGCCAAGCAGTGCTTCAGGTATCACTCGTATGCTGATGCCTTCATTTTTAAACCCGGTTTTATGGCGGGATAGAAAGCGCTCTTCCTGGAAAAGTGTTCATGGTTCGGCTGGTTTTTATCTCAGCTTCTTCCTGTGGTTCTTTCTTCTAACCGGAATGGCCTGGACAGGAATATGGGGCGCTAAACTTATTCAGCCATGGAGTTCTTTTCCTGATGAGCAGTCTGCAGCTGTCTGGCAATCAGAACCTGATGCCATAACACACGCGCAGCTTAATACCGATAACCTGCAAGAGGTACCCTGGGGGTTGGAAGTGTCGGCTGTCCCAGAGTCAGACAATGATCAAAACCTGTTGCCTTTAACTCTTGATCAGGCTTTCCGCCGAGCCGGAGAGCTTGGCTTCAATGTTGAGGATAAAGGTGCTTTCAGTCAGAGCTTTCGTATTGCCTTTCCGAAAGGTGAGACAGGCGTGTACAGCCTGATGTCTGTGACCATGAGTCGGGATAATACCAACCCGTTTGGTGATCGCACGGTGCACCTGGATCAATACTCTGGAGCCGTTCTGGCAGATATCGGCTTTGAGGATTACAACGCTGTTGCTAAAGCTATGGCGGCAGGCATTGCCTGGCATATGGGGTCGGCCGGTTGGTGGAATGTTATTTTGGCGGCCGCTATCTGTTTAGGTTTCATTGCATTGTCGGTAACGGGTGCTGTGCTTTGGTGGAAGCGTCGTAACGCCACATCAGGAATGCTGCCAGCGGCTCCGCCTCAGCCTTCAGACGTCACTGTACCCATGTCAGGAAAAGCGTTGATTGTATTGGTTGTACTGACCGGAGTGATATTTCCGGTTTCAGGAGCGGTTATCGCGGCCTTGGCTTTGTTCGAGCTGGGTAGATATCGGGCTGTTTACCAGCAGGGGGAAATAACATCCTGAGAAAAGAGCCAGAATATGGCGATTCACTACATGAATGGATAGTATGGTTTGGCAGAACAATAACAAAACAAAAATAAAAGGGAGAGAGAATGAAACGTCGTCACGTTCTCACCGCACTCGGAGTTGGTGCAGCCAGTGCAGCACTGGCCGGTTGCAATGGTTCAAAGGAAGAAGCTGCTTCTACTGAAGCCAAACCAGTCGCCCCCGCTGCCAAACAACAGGAAACCTATAACTGGAAGCTGGTCACCTCCTGGCCCAAGAATTTCCCGGGTTTAGGTACGGCTCCGGAACGTTTCGCCAAAATGGTTAGCGAGATGAGTGCCGGACGTTTGAATATCAAAGTGTTTGGTGCCGGCGAAATCGTCCCTGCCTTGCAGGTGTTTGATGCAGTACAAAACGGTACTGCAGAAATGGGCCATAGCGGTGCTTATTACTGGAAGGGCAAAAGTCCGGCGACGCAATTCTTTACCGCAGTTCCTTTTGGTCTGAATGCTCAGGAGATGAGTAGCTGGCTGCATAATGGTGGTGGTCAGGAGCTTTGGGATGAACTGTATGCCGGCTTTAATCTCAAGCCTTTTGCTGGCGGCAGCACCGGGGTGCAGATGGCTGGCTGGTTCAACCGTAAAATTGAATCTCTGGAAGACCTGAAAGGCCTGAAGATGCGTATCCCGGGTCTGGGCGGCGAAGTCCTCAAGCGTCTTGGTGGTTCTCCGGTGAACGTACCCGGGGGTGAACTGTTTACTGCCCTGCAGACCGGCAGCATTGATGCCACTGAATGGGTTGGTCCTTACAACGATATGGCCTTTGGTCTCTATAAGGCTGCGAAGTACTATTACTACCCAGGCTGGCATGAGCCCGGTTCAACGCTGGAATTCACCATTAATTTGGAAGCGTGGAATGCGCTGCCAGATGATCTGAAAGCTATTGTTGAATATGCGACGAAAGCTGCACATCTTTCCATGCTGGATGAATACACGGCACGGAATAATCAGGCACTGCAGCAGTTGAAGAATGATCATGGCGTGCAGGTCTTGAAGCTGCCAGACGATGTACTGATTAGTCTTCGCGAGACAGCAGAGCAGGTTGCTAAAGAAGTCGCTGCGGGTGATCCGATGTCCGGTAAGGTTTATGCGTCGTTCAGCAAGTTTGCCAAGCAGGCGGCGGAGTATCACAAGATCTCCGAAATGGCTTACTACGATGCCCGAATGCTGTAAGGCATCTTTATGAAAAACGAAGGGCGGCTATCAACAATAGCCGCCCTTTCTGTATTCAGGGGAGAACGCTTAAGGCGTGAAACCCTCTGCCTGCAATAGCAGAAGTAAAGAGTTGGGCTTGCTCACCGTCACCTGTTAAATGGGCAATATGTTTGGGAGTCGCTGTTTCCTCGTTTATATGGTTACCCAGAAGGCTAAAAACTCTTCGAGCGATGGCTTCACCGGAATCCACCCACGTAACATCAGGCATAACAGTAGAGAGTTCTTCTCTTACTAATGGGAAGTGTGTACAGCCCAGAACGATATGGTCGGGTTGAACATCCGCTTCAAGAAATGGGTGCAGAATAGTTTCCAGCTTCTGTGTGGATATAGCCTCACCACAGAAGGATGACTCCGCTATATGTACCAGATCTGTTGAACCAACCTTGATAACGCTGCAATCGCTGGCGAATTCGTGAATCAGGTTGTCGGTATAGTTGCGGTTCACTGTTCCCGGTGTAGCAAGAAGGCCAATGCATCTATTTTGGGAAAGCGTCGCAGCGGTCTTTATGGCAGGAACGACACCCACAACCGGAATATCCAACCGTTCCCTTGCTGCTGTTAAGGCTACGGTGCTGGCTGTGTTGCAGGCGATAACAACCAGAGCCGGAGAGTATCGTTCGTTAAGAAGCGAAAGGTAATGACAGACTCTTTCCGTTACCTCGTCTTCCGGCTTTGGCCCGTAAGGAAATCCTGCGTTGTCTGCGCAGTAAACCACCGGCAGCCAGGGCATCATCCGGTTGATTTCATCAAAAACAGTCAGGCCTCCGGCGCCGGAGTCCAGTATCACAATTGGGTTCAAGAGAAGCTCGTTCCGTAGGGGTTCCGTTATTCCTTGCTCTTATCATTGTAAAGGCTAATACCATGAGGCCAATACGAGGGATTACTTTTTAGACCTGTTTCTCTCTCGGCGTGTAAATTTGCCAAACTGCTCTATCTTTCCGCCGACCATTTGAAATATTGGGAGCAGCCAACATGCAGATGATTAAAAGATTCGCGTTAGTGGTTGGGTTGGGTATGGCTGCATCAGGAGCGAACGCAGGTCTGTTTCTCTATAGCTTCTCTTTTATGAACAGCATCACTGTGCACTTGTTCAATAATGGTCAGCCCGTCAGCGGTGGTACTGTTGATGTTTTCAATGCCAATGGTCGCAAGGTTGATACCCTGCAGGTAGAGAACGGAGAGGCCCAATTCCGCTTTCCATTCCTGGGGCCTTATGTGCGTCTGGTTGCCCATGCTGACGGTCTGTCCGCACAGTATTTTCAAAACAGAGAAAGCTACGTAGATCATTGATTCTATTTGACTTGTTGGCGACCAATTGTTAATCATGCTTCCCCTTAACCGTAAGGCTGATTGCTATGCCTCTGTTCTCTTTCGATCGAAGTGTTCTGGATCAATATCCGGCTCAAGCACACTCTCTGTTGGAGACTTTAGTATTCACCCAGGCTGGTGTTCTTAAAGCCGCCCAGGTCAGTGAACTTACTGCGGCCCTTTCAGTAGATGAAGAGGCATTGCCCGAACGTCTGCTGGCTATCGCTGCTGCCTGTGCAGTTGTTCCCGTCTCAAACTTTTATGTAGGTGTCGTCATCAAAGGTGGTTCCGGAAACTATTACCTCGGAGCCAATATGGAATTTGATGGTGGCTTCCTTGGCCTCAGTATTCATGGTGAGCAGTCAGCGATAAACAATGCCTGGCTGCATGGCGAGAAGAGTATTGAGTCTCTCACTGTTAACGCAGCACCATGTGGCCATTGTCGTCAGTTCCTCCATGAGCTGAACACCTCTGACAAACTGCAGGTCAACATCACTCCCCCTGAAGGCAAAAAGCACAGCGGCTCATTGCAGCACTTTCTTCCTGAAGCTTTCGGTCCTGCCGATCTGGGTGTTGATGGTGGTCTGCTGACCGGTAAACCGATCGACCTTCACATTGAAACCGATGATGAATTGGTGCGTATGGCAGCTGATGCAGCATGTCACAGTTATGCGCCTTATTCCGGTGGCTATGCAGGTGTGGCACTGGAAACTGCTGATGGCCTGCGCGTTGTTGGACGGTATGCTGAGAATGCGGCTTACAATCCAAGCTTGCAGCCTCTGGCATCGGCTCTTTCTCAACTTCGTTTTCAATGTCTGGGTAAGAAGGTTGAGCTGAAGCGCATGGTGATGGTGGAGAAGCACTCCCATGTTCATCATGCCAGCCACGTGTCTGCACTCAGAGAACAGTTCCCGCATGTCGAAATGGAACTGATCCAGGTCGCCTGAGCAGACAGACTGCCACTCTATTGATTCAGACCTATTGAGCTCTGAGTGTGGCTGATGCACAGTTCTCCCCATGTAATAAGATCTTCTCTATAAGAACAGACATGGGGAGCGTGCTGTGGGTACAGTGGCTGCAGAGGCACAGGAAAGCACAACAACATTCACTGATTATGATGTCATTATTGCGGGGGCCGGAATGGTAGGCGCCGCGATTGGTTGTGCCCTTGGGCAGGCCGGAATGCGTGTTGCCCTCTTTGATCCTGCATTACCTGAAGCCTTTGATTCAAATTCCCAACCGGATATCCGGGTTTCAGCCTTGAGCCCTGCCTCTATTTCTTTTCTTGATAAGCTCGGTGCCTGGAGCGCGATCAAGGATATGCGCACCTGCCCCTACCGGCGTATGGCTGTGTGGGAGAAGCTTCATGATCCGTTATCAGGAAAGCTAGTCACTTCCCGCTTCAATCAAACCATGTTTGACTGCAAAGAAGTGGGTACGGAAGAACTGGGTTTTATTGTTGAGAATCGAGTGACCCAGCTCGCACTGCATGCTGTCTTAAAAAACATCCCGAATATTGAACTGATCGCTCCCGCGAAACCGGCAAGTGTGAATATGGCCGGAGAGTATGCGGTCGTCACCCTCGATAATGGCACGAGCCTGAGAGCAAAACTATTGGTCGGGGCTGATGGGGCCAACTCCTTTGTGCGTCGCAGCTGTAATATTGGTCTTGCCAGCGAAGACTATGAGCAGAGAGCTTTGGTTGCCACAGTCGAGATACCGGAAGGTCCGCTGGATATTACCTGGCAGGCTTTCACTGCAACCGGGCCTTTAGCGCTACTTCCACTGCCTGAGTGCGGAGGCAAGCATTATGCCTCGCTGGTCTGGTACAACCTTCCAGAAAACATCAACAGATTGATGTCTCTCTCTGGGGCGGAGTTCCTTGATGATGTTCGCTCACACTTCCCGGAAGAGTTGCCTGAAATGCACTCTCTTATAGAGAGAGGCTTCTTTCCTTTGACGCGCCGGCATGCTTCTACCTATATAAAGGAGAAGGTTGTTCTGGTCGGGGATGCTGCTCATACCATCAACCCTCTGGCGGGACAGGGAGTAAACCTTGGCTTTCAGGATGCGGCGACTCTGTCGGAGACAGTAATAGAGGCTTATAAAGCAGGAGAGGCATTTGGTTCCCACAGTGTCTTAGCCGGTTATGAGAAAAAGCGCCGTCCTGAGAATACTCAGATGCAGAAAGTGATGGATGTGTTCTACCATCTCTTCAGTAACGACAATATGCCGTTAAAGGTTGCGCGTAATATTGGCTTAACGCTGGCAGGCAACTTCCCCTATGGCAGGAAGAAAGTCATGCGTTACGCCATGGGGTTGGAAAAGCCTATCACCTGGCCTTTTCAATAAGAGGGTTTTAAGGTGCTGAACCAGTGTCCTGTTCAACACCTTAAATAAGCGGGTATCGTATAGTGGTTATTACGCGAGCTTCCCAAGCTCGACAGGCGGGTTCGATTCCCGCTACCCGCTCCAGCTTTCAAATCGTCTGAATTTTTCTATTTAACATTCAGAATGCGTATTGATCACACCTTGACCTCATCCTGACTCTCTCTATAATGCCGCCTCGTTGTCACGGACAACCGGACCGAATTAACTTTCCCCCGGGAAGGAAAATGAGGATTGACAGAAAAGAGTTACGCTGTAGAATGCGCATCTCGTTGTCACCGGTGACCACCGAGACAGCATCGTTAAGTGATCTTAACTGGTTGATTTGAAAGCGGTTTTGAAAATCGGATTTGAATCAGCACTGAAACGAATCACTTGACACTGATCGGGCCATCAGTAAAATGGCGGCCTCGCTTGAGCGACCCGAACTTCTTTTAAAAAGAGCTCGGATTGGAAACAAGTTCAAGTGTTCCTCTTCACAAGATGCGATGAAGAGTGATCTTTAACAAAGAATTCAGACAATTCGTGTGGGCGCTTGTCTGGCAGGATGAAGCTTTCTTCTCCACTCCTCGTGAGTATGAAGAAATGCAAAAAATACTTTGTTCTGTTAAACAAGTGACTCATCAATTTATTGAGAGTAATTTGCGTAATAGAGCCGCTTCTCTACCGTCTTCGGACTGTGGGGATGCAAGCGATTTAAACTGAAGAGTTTGATCATGGCTCAGATTGAACGCTGGCGGCAGGCCTAACACATGCAAGTCGAGCGGTAACAGATCTAGCTTGCTAGATGCTGACGAGCGGCGGACGGGTGAGTAATGCATAGAAATCTGCCTGGTAGTGGGGGATAGCCCAGAGAAATTTGGATTAATACCGCATACGCCCTACGGGGGAAAGCAGGGGACCTTCGGGCCTTGCGCTATCAGATGAGTCTATGTCGGATTAGCTTGTTGGTGAGGTAATGGCTCACCAAGGCGACGATCCGTAGCTGGTCTGAGAGGATGATCAGCCACACTGGGACTGAGACACGGCCCAGACTCCTACGGGAGGCAGCAGTGG
>NZ_FWPT01000060.1 GCF_900174585.1 Parendozoicomonas haliclonae
GTTAGTGATACGGAGTGTGTCCAAGTAACAGGAAGCGGAAGAGCAAGATAGTAGCATGTACATAAAATATAAATACGTGAGTTATTGATATCGCGTTTATATATTAAAAATATAACTTAACATTGCTCTTAATATTTATTTTGTCCTGACAACGGGAGCATTAATCCCCGTGCAGTGCTCCGCCAGCTGCTGACAACCTCGACATATAACCATCGATACGATAGGACATCAGGGCGCGTTTCCGACAAGAACTAACCATGGGGATGGTTTGCGTGCCAACGAACGCCGGAAACGCGCCCTGATGACCTATCTGTCTCTTCTAAACATATCCGAGCCCACGAGACTAAGGCGAATCTCGTATGCCGTCTGCTGCTTGAAAAACAAAAAGAAGCAAAACACAAATTGACACCATATAATATTATTTCAAATAAAACAATAACTAA
>NZ_FWPT01000051.1 GCF_900174585.1 Parendozoicomonas haliclonae
CCGGAGGGCTGACTGCCACCACGATGCTGTTCTCACTGGGTGCCAGCAAGATACTGGGTGGTGTGGCTCAGATGCTGGCCCCGAAGGCAAAGACGCCTGAGTACAAAAGTACGGATAACGGTAAACAGAACACGTATTTTTCGTCACTGGACAACATGATTGCCCAGGGTAACCCGATGCCGGTGCCTTACGGTGAAATGCTGGTTGGTTCACGACGGATATCCCAGGACATCAGCACCCGTGATGAGGGCGGTGACGGGAAAGTGGTGGTTATCGGGCGGGGATGAAAATAAAAAAATCCCGCAGAGTTAGCGGAGCTGCGGGAGAGAACGATGAAGATTAACTTTATGGAGTTATTTTTCAGGCATCAAAAAAGTAACGCAGCGTCATTATTGCGGCTACAGGCAATTGCCGGAAATGTGAAGAGTTTCAGAAATTTTATTCCGTCATGACACAGGCA
>NZ_FWPT01000028.1 GCF_900174585.1 Parendozoicomonas haliclonae
GGGATCTGGACGACTGGTTGGATTACTACAATACTCGTCGCACCCATCAGGGCAAGATGTGCTGTGGGCGCACGCCAATGGAAACGCTGATAGCTGGCAAAGAGATCTGGATGGAAAAATTCATCGATTGAATTTGACCTGACAGACACCCTCTTGAAAATCGGTAACTGTCAGATCAGGTCTGAATTACTACAGTTTAGGCTCTTTATCAACGCCAGCAATAGAAACAGAGAATCCTCTTTGTGTAAGATTCTCAAAAGCTTTGGTTAAGTTGACCTTGCTGAAAAAAGGTAGGTTATTTTTCAAAGATGATGAATCTTCACCTAGAATCAAAAATACCACTTCAACACCATCACTTTTAAAGTTGTCAAGAGGAACACTATCTTGTAAGCCGCTGCTGACTTTTCGTAGAACTTTACGAGCTTCTTTTCTGAATTCCCTATCACCCAGTAAAACTTCTGCGGAAACACTCCCTTGTGCAAAAAGATGACTCAAACCAGCAGAACCACCTTTTCTGTGTTTTACATGTATTAGCTGCTTGTTGTCTGTCATTAAGTCGCACAGCTCAATAGGTGTAGTTGTTCTGTTACTCTTTATTAGCCTTTTGTCTAAAAGATGATAGCTTTGATCGTTAGCCACTCGTTCATTGTAATCACCCTCACTCTCAATTTTGGATTTGGTTTTACCATCCTTTACTTCGTCCCAAGCGTAAACGTTTGGGAAGCATAAATGTGATAGCTCAATTTGCGACAGTGATGCATTAATTCTGGACATGAATGTATTGTCAATTTCATACCATAATCCAGAAAACAATATATATGTCTTGTTGCTTTCTTTGTACTCAAAATAGATGCACTTGTATATGTGATATTCTGACTCATTTTCATGAATATCATATACAAAAAGTCGATCTCTTTTTATGGATTCTATAGATAATGCAGGTAGATCCAGATTGTTAAAATATTCGCTTTCTTCTATCGTAGGTCGTATAGAATTTTTGCTTCTAGTAAAGCTAAATCCCCAGATAGTATCCCACTGAACAATTTCAGGAATTGTTATTGTTATGTCACTACTTGTATTTCTGAAGCTTTTTAGTAGTTCTTTATCCAGTCTATCTACTTCTGACTTCTCTTTGATTTTCCTGATGTTATCGACCCAGGAAAACTCATCTTTATATGAGTCGTTGTTATAGTAGCCAGATAATAGGCTAACTAGGTCTGATATTTCATTGACATTAATTTCAATTCCAAATGAGAATACAGAGTCTCCACCTGAAATATTCCTCAGGTTTACACCTTTTTTCGGTGATCCTGTTACTGCCCTTAAAACATCCCTAGAAATATCGATTCCAAAAACGCCAACAGTAGACTCTCTTGATGCTTGAGACTTTTTTTGCACAGCTTGATCTTCTAAGGTGTAGAGATCAACGCTTCGCAAGCTATCATGGTTGAGTGTGTTTAGAGCAGTCTTAATACCAAAATCTTGTATAAAGTATTTAGTATCTATCAAAAACCTGCCATAACCGAAAGTGAAGGCCATGGTATAATCTGATTTTTTTACGATGAGTACCGCTGAGCTTGATCTATTTCCTAATTCATCAATATCAGAACCTGTTATGCTTTCTGTGAATTCACTCCACTTAGGCTTTTTCTCTTCTGGTATTTTTACAAAAAGTTTTCCATCGAGTTCATGCTGTGGATTCAACTCATATGTATTAACCTGAGCAGTACTCTTCAAGAATTCTTCAGCATTAAGATCTGAGTGATCACCTTTCGCTAAGAATGCATTCAGATAAAGGTACGGCTTTTTTTCTTCCACTGAAATAGACTCCTTATTGTTACTTTTTGTTGCCAAATTTCTATGTGCGGGCAACACCCTCACTTTCAAGAGGAAAGTTACTTTTTACTCGATGCTGACGATTACAGCGCATAACGCTTGGTTCAGGTGCGCCGTAGGCGTTGATCTTCCCCCGATAAAATGGACACCTCTCTGCAGCTAAGCTGCGGCCTCGTATTCTACCGGAGATTGATAATTAAGGCTCGAGTGCAGTCGAGCGCGATTATAAAAATGCTGGATATAACCCGCA
>NZ_FWPT01000009.1 GCF_900174585.1 Parendozoicomonas haliclonae
ACTCAAAGAGAATGTGATGCCATAGCCAATGAACTTAATCGTCGTCCAAGAAAGAGGTTGGGCTATAAGTCACCCATCCACTGCTTCCTTAACTGTTAGGGTGTCGCGCTTCAAAACTGATACTAGGGGGCTCTTCGATTTCTTCACCAACAAATGCTTCCAGTTCCTCTTTTGTTAATTCAGAGTTCTTATCCAACATATTCACTCCATTTTTATATGGATGTAGCGCTCTTTATCTATCAAGCAGCTGTATGGCCCTGTGGGCACCCTATGAAAAAACACGAGGAGCCCTATGATTTTTTATAATCGTAGGGCTCATTTATCATTAGTGGCTGAATTTACGAAAAAGATTAAGTAGGTAAGAGATAGTTTCTTCTCTTGTGAGTTGTTTGTCCAAATCGGTTATTTTCCAGTAGGGTGGTTTCGTTTTTGACGGTTCTGAACAATGTAAACCTAAAGTTTCTAGCGTGGAAGAGTCATATTTTCCGATAATAATTTTTGGTTTGCATGTGCTTCTTGTGAAAACAGTTAGTCTTAGTTCCCCAAAAATAACGTCGAAGCCTATCATGCCATTGTTTGGCAGGGTGTTTGGATTTAGCTCCTTGGTGTCGATGGTTAGGCCCATCTGCTCTAGTTCTTCTTGTATACCATCCAGGAATTCAAATGCTTTTGCAGCCGTTAATCTGTCGATCTTGTCTTGTGAAAATTCACCACTAAAATGCCTTTTTGCACGATCCTTTATCTCCCATTTAGGTGGAGATAAAGCTTTGATTTTATCGACTAATCTATCAATCTGTTCGTATACGGGCTCATTAGTATTGATACGATAGAATTCACAGTTGAGCTCGGATTTAATATGGGCTTCTCTGATCGAGTCCTTTTCTTTTATCTTCTCGTGATATGGTTCGTCAACTTCTACAGCAATATTTAAATCTGGGAAATATCCATCAATATAATAATTGCCAACTGGGTATTGCGATAATAGTTTTACGTCTCGGAGTGCGTAATGCAGAGCGTACATTACTATGGATTCCCATCTTTTATGACTGGTTCTGGTGTTGTTAAAGATGAATTTTTCTACTTTAGTGCCCATGAAAGATACAGCTTTTTAGTTATTGTAAAATGTGCAATATCCCAGAGGTGGGATTTAGTTAGCCTTTGATAACTTTGATCTACTCTGGGTTTAGTATGAAGGGTGTGGCTTATTTTTGGGAAGGAACAAGCGTCCCTGGAGGCTTGTCTGTCGCACACTATCGGCTTGATATTTGGCGATAAAATTAAAGCTTCTTCTGACCAATATGAATGAGTGGCTTGATTCCACAGCTCTGATAGAAAGCCACGGCTCTTTCGTTAAATGCATAAATCTCCACCCAGATTTCTTCTACCCCTATGCTTTTCACCTGCTGCTCAAACTCGGTAAGTAGCTTTTTCCCTATACCATTGCCCTGAAATTCTTCCTCAACAGCTAGATCTATAATGTTTGCAATGCTTCTATTTTGGAGAATCCAGGATTTTCTCTCCCAAATATTACCAAGCAAAAAGCCTATAACCCTGTCTTGTGAGCATGCTACTACTGCAACATGCTTTTCATTATCAATAAATTCATTGGTTTTGATTTTTTCTTGAATATCTTCAGGTGAGTTATAGTCTCCAGGAAGGTTGTCGAGATGCATTTGGTTTAATGAAAATAGTAACTCTTGTATTCTTGGGATATCGGAATGTAAAGCAGGTCGTATTTTAAACATTATATTTCTGTTTCAGGGTTTTTATGAAATTTTTGTTTGGCGTAGTTAATAATTGAATCTCTGAGGTTTCAGGTTCATTTGTACCTGAACTTATAGTCGTACCGTTTGCATCTATGAATCCCCCTTCCGTTTCCATGATGCCCATAGAAATGAAGGTAATTTACCAACAATAGCTATATAAATTGCTGTAGCACCAAAAAGAGTATAAATCACTTCAAATAATGAGATATCCCAATCGCCATAATAAATTTGGAAGGCCATAAGAATAATTAATAATACTGATGGAACAGAAATGACTGCGGCCAAAACTCTAACATTTGTAGGCAAATTATTATTTTCATTCATTGTGCATGATCTCCTTATCTTATACAGCTAATGCCTAAGTGTGGAGCACCGAAGATGTCCCAGGAAGGTTGCTGGCGTACACGACGTTCTTGTTATGCCTCTAGTGCTTTGTATTCAAAATCCCGGTACAAGACTGAGAATGTTGCCCCTGAAGAGAAGATGCACCGGAAAGCAAAGTTTGAGTCATCTAATTCATGTTCCCAATAACCGAGGTCACCAAATTCAGGACTTGATAGGTCTTCATCATCTGAAAATTTGAAGTCACTCGACTGAATATCAGTGAATTTTACTTCATAGTTCTTCTGGTTCTCGAAGTGTTGATCCCAGCCCTTTAAGTTAAGCACAAGCTCTTTACTTATATAATTAATGGATATTCCTTTTATGCGTGAGTCATGTAAGGAAAAGAGACTCTCAAACTCTACCATTTTACTTGGTAGTTCATGTTTGATTGAGTTGTAATAATCGAGATAATTTTTGGCAGCTGGATCATTATCATCGGCTGCGTTCCACCAATCCATTGTAAAGTATTTCATTTATTATTCTCGAATGTATCAGTGTGTACCAAGGGCATAACGCCTGTGTAAGGGGGCGAGGGCGTCTCATTTGACGCACTTGTTAGCTGCCCGATATTTCAAGCTGTCTCGGTTTCAATTTTATTGACTCGGTTAAAACCTTGCGTTTTTTTGAATGACATGTTGTGTATAAAATTTTCCATAGCGTCTGATGGATCTATATAATCCATATTTAGATTATTTAAGGTGTTTCTAAGAATTTTTGCAGAAAATATTATTTGGTCTTCTATGTGGCCTGTTGATTTGTTTAGTAATTCATCTTCTGCGTTAATGATAACTTCGTGATCGGGTAATATAGAGAAAAATTCCCTGGCTACACGTAGGATTGCACTGCATACATAGTCTTGGTAAATTTCATTGAATTTGCCGATTGGCATTTTCTTAACGGAAAGCTTACCACTTTGAAGTAAGCTTTTCTGCTCATTTGGAACTATACCCTTACCATGAACCTTTATGGTTATCTCTATTAAAGAGTTTTCATGTGCTTGGAATAATAAATTTGACCCTAAGCTATCAAGTTCTGAGAATGGATCTAATTCCTCTATTACTTTTAGCTTTGTTTGTGGATCGTTTTCTAGAACCTTTTTTGCTGTCTCAATGCTTTCATCTCTGTCGTTGATGCTTATTTCCCAATCATTTAAAGAGTCTTGATAATATTCTTGATCTCTTTTTTTTGCTTCAAGTATATCTTTGTCGAAAACTTTGTTTTTGGCATCCGATCTGTTTAAAACTTTATCAATGAGGCTGGGTTTGTAATTCGCTTTAGCTACCAAAGCCTCCCTTTCATATTTTTTATTAGGCTCTGGCTTTACTGGTTTCGGGGTATTCAATATAAGATTCCAATCAATTGTGCTGCTACATTCTTTATGTAGAGATTGTAATAAATCAATATGGTTGTTGTAGATATCTACTTCGTACGAGGCTTGTTCTAATGCCTCCATTTTTGCTAAATGTTTTTGCTTTAACTCAAGCTCTCTTTGCCTTTTTCGTGCATTTCTCTCAGCCCTTTTAACAGCAGCATTTACTGATCTAATTGTTCCTTTCCATCCCATATGATTCACCAATTTATCCTATTAAAAGGCAGTGAGTATAATTGAATGCGGTGCTAATGGTTATTGCAGCTAACAGTTGCATATACGTATCACTCTCGTATGAAATTCTGTCTTTGTATTTTGCGATATGCCGCTTTTTATATTTGTTGCTTAAGCTAATGGATTGATCGAATCACGCGCTTATTAAGCGATGCGATGCATTCTTTTCAAAGCTTATAATTGAACCGTTATTTACTATTTTCATCATCAGCCTTTGGGTTGAAGATTTCCATCAGATAAAAATCGATTGCTTAAGGCTGGTTGAATTCACTCGATTGATAAGTCACGCACGCTACCGCCACCGCTCACGCACTGCAAACATCCCGTGCTGGGTGATTCGGAATCCCTTTGTGTGGAAGATTATGCCGATTTATTTGCTGGAAAGTAAGGTAATACGCAGTGGATAAATTCAATTCGGGATCTATTGCTCAAGTGTTGAATGAAAGTGCAAACGTCCGGGGGCACAGCCAAGTGGCGGCCTGTGGTGCTGATGATAGAGACAAGCTGTAAGAGGAGGAGAGAGCGAAGAAGTCTGAAAATGGCGTCCCCACCAGGACTCGAACCTGGATCTGATGCTTAGGAGGCAACGGTTCTATCCTGTTGAACTATAGGGACGGAACACCATTTTTTAGCCGTGAAAGATTTAGCATAACAGCCCGTATCTTTCACGGGCTGTATTCTATGAGCAGTCTTGTGGGTAAACAACCACTAACACAGGGTGCTTTGTACGTAAGTCCTGACTCTATAGTGATTCACAACACCGCTTTACATCAAACGGACTTTTTAGTCGCGATCTTTCCAGGTCGCTCCCAGCGCATTAATGATCAGCCGACCTGCCGTAATGCAGGTAATGGCATTTTTAAAATCAAAGGACGGGGCGATTTCCACAATATCCATGCCCACCAGGTCATTATGTTTGGCCAGGTGCTGAATCATGACCGCGACCTGCTCTTTATAGAGCCCACCGGGCTGAGGTGCCAGCACGCCTGGCATATGGGAGGCATCCAGACCATCGGCATCAATGGTGAGATACACTTTCCGGCCTTTGGGCAGGCGATCACAAATGGCCTTAACCCCTTCCATATGAACGTCCAGTGCCGGAATGATATCGGCTCCCCAGGCGACGGCATCTTCCATCTCTTTACGGCGGGCACTGCCAGTGCCGCGCATGCCGATCTGGGTAATATGGCTGATCCACGGCATTTCGCTAGCTCTGCGCAGTGGGCTGCTGTAACCGCCTTTTACGCCTTCCTTCTCTTCTCGCCAGTCGAGGTGGGCATCAATATGCACAACATGAACAGGTTCACCGATAACATTCAGCGCCTGCAGCGCCGGTGTTGTCACGCCATGGTCGCCACCCAGCATGATGACCTGGGTTTTACTGCGCCAGAGCTTTTCCAGTAACGCGACCTGATGTTCTGCAAAGGCCGGATACTGGTCTGGCTTGCGGCTGTCGAAATTGATATTGCCACAGTCAAACGGCTTCATGGCGGTGAGTGAGGAGAGGGTTGTATTGATATCAAAATCCCACTGGTCCGGGCCATCGCAAAACTGGTAAGACTGCAGGCGAACAGCATCCGGTGCGGTGGCCTGATCAGACGGTTGCGGATCGGCCGGGTAAGGCTCACTTTGTTGAACACCAATCAGGGCAACATTACCTTCCCACTGTTGCGGGTCGGTAATCACCGGCCAGTCCAGAAAGCAGCGAACAGGTTGGGAGGTGGGTGCCAGAACAGCGTCTTGAAGGCTTGGGGTGGTCATGGAGGGGCTTCCATCCAGTGGGTGTATGGTGGAAAAGTTTATTGACCGGTATCGGTTCAGCCTAACTAAAAATGCAATACCATCTTTAGTCATTCTAAAGTGAGGCGGGCGCATCATGCTCGGTCATAAGTACCATGCTCGATCATAAAGAGCTGGAAACTCTGGTTGCCATTATCGACTGTGGCAGTTTTGAGGCGGCAGCCCGCCGGTTGCATATCAGCCCCGGTGCGGTTTCCCAGCGTATTAAAGGTCTGGAGAACCGGGTTGGTCAGCCCTTGCTGGTGCGTCGTCAGCCACCGGTTGCTACGGAGGTTGGCAGTACAGTGCTTCAGCATGCCCGTAAAGTGCTGTTGCTACAGGATGAGGTGGAAGCTGCGCTGTGGCCTGCTGCCAGCTCTCAGGGGCATTCTGTTTCGGTAGCGATCAACCATGATTCCCTGAACTGTTGGTTTATGGTCGTGGTTATGGCTGTACAGAAGGATGTTCCGGTTAATTTTGATATTCGCACCATGGATAACCGCGCAGCGCTGGAGCAACTCAAACGTGGTGAGGTGATGGGGGCGATTACTTCTGTGGTACAGGATGTTCCGGGTTGCCGAAGTCGTGTATTAGGTCGGTTGGGTTATGTGGCGGTATGCAGTACATCGTTTCATCAGCGGTACTTTAGTCAGGGGCTTCATGCTGATTCCCTGAGCCATGCTCCTTATTTATGCCATGACCGCTGTGATGATCTGGCGGATGCTGTTCTGGCCCGGTATCAGGCCAGTCAGACACTTGCCAATACCCACTATATTCCCAGCACACCTATGATTGCCGATGCTGTTGCCCAGGGATTGGGGTGGGGAATGTTGCCCTCCACTCTGGTGGAAAAGCATCCGGCCCGTGAACAGTTAATCGTGCTCGACGGGCCAGAAGTGAATGTTGAGCTGCACTGGAAGCGTTGGGATATACAGTCCGACACGCTTGCCGTTATTGAACGGCATTTATTTGCGGTTGCCCGTGCCTGCCTGAATCAGGGCCAGAGCGATTAAAGGCCTACGGCTGTTAACAGTTCATGTGAGCTTAACCCTGTTGAACCCTTTCCCTGCTCCACATCGTGAACCAGCCGGGTCAGTGCCTCATTGGCCGGGCTGGAAAAGCCGAGCTTTGCTGCTTCTTCTGCAACCGCACCGTTGAGATAGTCGATCTCGGTGATGCGGCCGCTGCTTAAGTCACTCCACATGGAGGAGCGGGCTTTGGGGTCAATCGCCAGCATAGCGCTGGCCAGTCGGGTAAATAGCCAGTCCGGCGCTTTCAGGAGTGTGGGCAGCCAGTGTGGAGGGAGTTTGGTGAGCTTGGGCAACTCAAGTCCCTTTGCCTTGGTGACACGAAGCAGTTCTTGCTGGGCAGCAGCCAGAACGCGGCGGTAACCCCTTTGGCTCAACTGCTCCTTCAGAGGAATATTGGAAAGCGCATTGATGGGGTTATTCAGATTGAGCTGAAGCTTGGCCCACAGCAAGGCTTCCAGATCATTATGCAGGGCCAGTGGCAGGGAATCCTTCTGGAAGCAGGGGAGTAGTGCCTGGGTTTTCGGGGTTGTTGGCAGATCAATGCCACCCTCTGTACCCCGGTGCAGATGCCCCGGTTCCAGCTCGGCAATATTGGCGGCAAACACGCCCCGAATCACGGTATGCTCCGGAAAGTGGGATTGCACAAACGATTCCGCCCCGAGCCCATTCTGCAGGCAAATAATCATGGTGTTCTTGCCCATGCAGGCCTGAATGTCGGGTATAGCCTTCTCCAGTGCTGTGCATTTCACTGTCAGCCATAAAACATCCGGATATTGCCCCGCACTGTTCTGGGGATCAAAAAAGGTCAGATTGTTCAGCTCCGCACTGTTGCCAGCATAGTCGGTAATGCGTAACCCTTTTGCGAGCTTCTCACGTGTTGCCGGGCGCACGACCCAGTCCACGGTCTGACCGTTGAGGAGAAGGTTGGCTCCGAGATAACCGCCGATAAGACCTGCGCCAAAAACCAAATGCTTCACAATAATGGCCCTGTTTATTGTTTTTGTTCGCGAATCTTACTAGGAGTGTGGAGGTGTGCCTAGCGGCAGGTGGATGTACCCGTAAGAGTGGGATCCGGTGAGTCTTTGTGGTGTGGGTGTGTTAAGCTTCACCGTGTCTGGCGAGCCGTAATCATTGTTGCGGGCATGCCAATTCATTTCCAAGGAGTCTCATGTCAGACAAGTTTTTTTTCAAAGGGCGTCAGGATGCACGTGTTAACCACGTGAAGTGTGGTTACAAGGAGAAAGGGGCTCAGAAGGTTGGAACCAAGAAGTTCCCTCTGTCTCTGGTTGTAACCAGTGAAGAACGCAAAGAGGAAGTGGCAGCGCTGGTTGCAGGTGCCAACCTTTATGCGGATATTCGTATTGATGAAAATGAAGGCGCTGTTGAGTCCATTGACGCTCTGACAGTGTTGCTGAATAAAACCGTGACATCGGTGAAGCAGGAAGCCGTCCCATCCCGGAACGATCCTTGCAGCTGCGGCAGCGGCAAAAAGTACAAGAAGTGTTGTGGCTGAGTTGTGAAACTCACCCACTGACAGATACAAAAAAGGAGAGGGCGAACCTCTCCTTTTTTGTTGGTCTCCGGTTAAAGGAGACAGTATTAGCGATCAGTTATGAGCGTGCAGTTCTTCGTTCAGCTCGATCGCGGTTTTGTTGGCCAGACACTCGATCGCGCCAGTCTGGGAGTTACGCCAGAACATCAGATCGGATTTGTTGGCCAGAGTCACAGCCTTCACGGTTTCTACCGGCTGCTTATCTTTGTCCAGTACGGTCACTTTGGAACCGGCGGTCAGATAAAGACCGGCTTCCACGGTGCAGCGATCGCCCAGAGGAATATTGATACCGGCGTTGGCACCGATCAGGCAGTTTCTGCCGACGGAGACAACAATATTATTACCGCCGGAGAGGGTGCCCATGGTGGAGCAGCCACCGCCCAGATCAGAACCTTCACCCACCCAGATACCGGCAGAGATACGGCCTTCAATCATATTCTTGCCTTCGGTACCGGCATTGAAGTTCACGAAGCCTTCATGCATGACGGTGGTGCCTTCACCAATATAAGCGCCGAGTCGAACACGGGCAGTATGGGCAATACGCACACCTTTTGGCACAACGTAGTTGGTCATGCGCGGGAACTTGTCCACACACTGAACATCCAGCACTTCACCACGGGCACGGGCCTGCAGCTGACGGTGTGGCAGCTCTTCCAGATCGATAGCGCCTTCGTTGGTCCAGGCCACGTTCGGCAGCAGCGGGAAAATACCGGTGAGGTCAACACCGTGTGGCTTAACCTGACGGTGGGAGAGCATGTGCAGCTTCAGATAGGCTTCCGGAGTGCTGGTTGGGGCTGCGTCGGTTTCCAGAATCACCAGAACACGCGGGTTGGCGCTGGTTTCCAGAGAGTTGAGAATTACGGTGTGATCCAGCAGGTTGCGCTGCAGGAACAATTCTTCCAGGGCGTGACAGGTGGCGCTGTCCAGTTCAATCACCTGGTTGCCGCCTTCGTAGCCGACAATCGCGGCAACGGCTTCGATCAGATCCGTTTCCGGTTTGTGCAGTGGCGCCGGGTAGAAGACTTCCAGCCATTCACCCTTGTTATTTTTGGTGCCGATCCCGGCGGCCATGCTGAAGTATTCTTTGCTCATAGTGAGAAATGCTGTCCTTAACTCAAGTTTGAAGCCAGAGGGTTATTGTAGAGGCCAACTCCGTGGCTTGTCACGGTGGTGCACGATCTGTCAGAGGTTATGTGCCTGCTGTCAGAGATTGAGTGCCTGTTGCCAGTCGTCTGCCTTAAAGCCCAGCAGATAACCCGAACCATCGCTGTTTAATGGGCCAAACAGCGGACGTTTGATCATGCCGGACTGTTCCAGCAGAGTTTCCAGCGCACTGTCGGCATCCATGGTATCGCGCTGTTCCTGTGGCAGCTGACGCCATGTGGTACCACGACGGTTCACAACCTGTTCCCAGCCCAGCTCATCAATACGGGCTTTCAGCCAGTCACGGTCGAGGCTGTCTTTGCGATAGTTATGGAAGGTGTATTCCAAACCGTTATCGTCCAGCCACTTGCGGGCTTTTTTCATGGTATCGCAGTTGGGGATTCCATAGAGCGTCAATTGCGGCATAAGGCTTTCTTGGTGATTTTGAGGAAAAACGCATTATACGTATCTGACGCAGGGCTCGCTATAAAGGAGCCCGTGCGTGCATCAGCAGGATCACGAAAAGCTCCGGCCGGTCGATTTACCCGTTAGATTTTCTATCGGTGAAATATTATGCGCAAATATCTGGCCGGACTTCTTTCTCTCTTCGCACTTAACTGCTGGGCCGAGCTGAACAGCCAGCCGGCTTCCCTGTTTTTTGGGCATGTCCCGGTCGGTTATGAGGAGATACGTGATCTTCGGGTTTGTGGTGATGAGTTATCACCGGACACGCTGAAAGAGCTGCGCATCTCCGATCCCGAGCTTAAAGAGGTGTTTCGTATTATCGATTTGCGGTGGCGGGATGGTTGCCTGCAGGTCTCTGTCAGCTTTCAACCGGCAGCTGAGCAGGTCGACGACTATCGCACCTATGGCAACTTTGGTAAAGGTGAGGGGCTTATTTTCGGTTTCGGCCCCAGTCAATCCTACGCGGGAGGAAGTCTGCTGGAGGTGGTGCCGGGTGATGGTGATCCCCTTGTGGTGGCACCGGTGATGGGGATTGGTGTTTCCGGGTTGGCCTGGGAGCGGGATATTGAGCCAGCGGGGTGGCGCTATGGTGGGCGGGTCACCTATCGCAGAGAGCAGGGGCGTTTTATCTCTATCGGCCATAGAGCCATGGTAAACCGGCGAATGATTTATTCGGATGGGCGGGAATTGCTGTCCATGATGTTAAATCAGCAGGATATTCCGCTGATGATAAAGCCAGAGCCCCTCGTCCGACAGAATTCTCAGTGGGTGAGTGCCTACTGGCCGAAAAGGATTATGGCTACGGCAGGACGCAGGGGAGCAGTCAGTCTCTGGAAGCGATCACGTGGAGAGTGGCAAGAGTTCCCTGTGTCATCGAACAATACCCACCACCTCTTTGTGAATACCAGCTACCGCCCCCTATTTAATCAGACCGGCAGTTGTCTGTTGATGCCCCATGGTGATCTTAAAAACTTGCGTCGTATAAAAATTGATGGAGAAGGGCGTGCGCAGGAGCTGGAGCCTTATCCAACACCGAACTCTCCCTGGGCGCTGACCCAGGGGCGGGGTTCGGTATTTACCTTCGCCAATAGTCGAACCAATACTATTCAGGAGTGTGAGCTGGAGGCGGAGAGTTGTGATATCGGCAACTGTCGTGAGATTAAGGGGGCTGATCGTTACCGGGCTTATGATCTGCACATCAGCCCTGATGGACGCTGGCTGGTCTCGGGGGGAGATGGTGACGGTACTGTACGGCTGTGGTCTCGTAAAGATGATCGGGTTGAGAATAACCAGCCGGTGGGCGTTTATAATCTTGACGACAAGTGGCCAAAGCATCCGGGGCTTCTGTTCAGTCAGGACAGCCGCACGTTGTTTATGGTCAACAGGACGGTGATGCATATCCTCTCAGTGGGCGACGAGGGTACGCTAACCAGGGTGGGCGAATATAATTTTCGCTCAGCTAACGTGCATACCTTGCCGGTAGCCGCCGAGTGGTTATTTGGCCCTATGAGTCTGAATCGCATGGGTGATCGCCTTTTTATTAGCGCTCAGTTTCCTGACCAGGGGCTGGTACTGTTCGATAAGCTTGACGATAACGGCGAAAGCCGTCATCTGCGAAAAGTGGAAGACTGGTAGTTTTGTCGTAAAAAAATGCCGGCCTTCTCGAAAGAAAAGGCCGGCATTTGTTTGAGTGAGTAAAGAGATTACTCAGCCAGTTTGGCAATCACACGCTGCAGCAGCTTGATACGTGGTTCGATGGAGTCCAGAACCAGATATTCATCAGCCGTGTGCAGACCGCCACCGATAGGACCGAAACCGTCCAGTACGGCATCGCAGACCAGCGCTGTGGTGTTACCGTCGGAACCGCCGCCAACAGCCATCCACTCGATATCTACGTCAACATCCTTGCCGCACTCTTCAACCAGCTTCATCAGCTCTTCGGTTGCTGAGCTTGGAGTCATGGCCGGCTTGTAGGCGGTACGCTTCAGAGTGATCTCAACACCGTTAATAAATGGCTTCTCGGCCATTTCTGCCAGCTTGGCCTCAACGGCAGCGTAGTCTTCGTTGCTCCAGAAACGGATATCCAGATCAGCCTTGGCCTTCTCGGCAACCACGTTACCTGCGGTGCCTCCGGAAACCACACCAAAGTTAAAGGTGGTGCCGGTTTCAAAGTTGGTCATGGCGCTGATAGAAGCGATCCACTGAGCCATTTCGTGAATAGCACTGCGGCCTTTCTCTGGCTCGTTACCTGCGTGGGCAGCTTTGCCGGAGAATTCGATATCGTAACCGGCAATACCTTTACGGGCTTTTACCAGTGCGCCGTTGGCACGGGCAGGCTCGGCTACCAGAACGGTTTTGGCGTGCTGGGCAACGCTCTTCAGCCATGCGGCGGAATCGTTGGAGCCGGTTTCTTCATCCGGGTTCATGCATACGGCGATGGACAGCTTGTCCAGAACCGCAGCGTCCAGGCTGCGCAGAGCGTATACCACGTTCAGCAGACCGGCTTTCATATCGGATACGCCAGGGCCGTACGCGTTGGTTTCGTCAAACGTCATTGGACGTTCAGCAACGGTACCCACCGGGAATACGGTGTCCATATGACCGATCAGCATCACGTCGATATGCTCGGCTTCTGGCTTATTGCGCACTTCCAGACCGGAACCGGCCTTGCCCAGGGCAACGCGCTTCACGTTCCAGCCCATGGCTTCGTACTTGGCAGTCATGATGTCGGCAACGGCTTCGATACCTTCGAGGGTGTAGGTGCCGCAGTCAACGTCGATCAGGGGACGCAGTTCGTCCAGATAGGCTTCTACAGAAAAGCTCATGGGGCTCTCCTTGCTTTGTATAGATGAGGGGAAGACAAAACGGGATAGGGGAGCCGAAGCTCCCCAGGGTCAAACTTTTATCAGACCAGGATGTTCATAATGAACATGGCGATAAAGGCGTTGATGATGCAGATGATGAACATCGGCGGGATCAGACGACCTTCGGTGCCAACAACACCCAGGATGCGGCCCATGTACTGAACAATGGAGCCCATCAGGTAGATAGCTGGCGCAACGATGGCGATATGTTCGCCGGTCATGAGGCCACCTTCGTACAGGCCCATAACCACGCCAACCGCGCCGCCCATGGACATCATGGCACTCATCAGAACGGCAGCGGCTTCACCCGGCAGGCCAACAATCGCCATTACCGGTGCGAAAACCTTACCGATCATGGCCAGAGCGCCGGTAATGACCAGAGCTTTGATAATGATGAACGCCATCATAACGTTCGGGATGGTGCTGCTGGTGGCAATCGCCCAGCCTTTACGGGCGCCGGTCACGAATACGTCAGTGATCATCGGCTTGGAAGTAGGTGCAGACATCAGGCTTTCCCTCAGGCAGTAGCAGTTTTTGCGGCGGACTTGGAGGAAGTCACCTTCAGGTAAACACGCATCAGGTTGGCACCGATGATTTTGCACAGCAGCATCACGGCAACACACAGACCGATGGAAGAAGGCACAGCCAGGGAGCCGTCAGCCGCCAGCAGGGTGAACAGCACCGCGCCGGAGGAGAAGAAGTTAACGATGGTGGCACCGGCAGAGAACTGGAACATGGTGAACACGTCGCCCTGTTCTTTGGTCATCTTGCCTTCATCGATCAGGCCACGGGTCATCGCGGAGCCAGCGTCGGTGGACTGCAGGGAAGCGATCAGAGACAGACCGGCTTCACCGGAGATACCCATCAGCGGCTTCAGCAGTGGAGTCATCAGTTTGCGAGCAGCTTCCAGAGCGCCAAAGTGCTGCAGCACTTCGATCATGCCCATAGCGAACATAACAGTTGGAACCAGAGTCAGGGCGAAGATAAAGCCATCTTTGGCGCCGCTGCCGCCGGTACCGCGGAAAGAGGTGAACTTCTGGGTCACAGCATCAGCGCTGCCGGCTACGGAGCCAAGAATTTTACCAAAACCACCGTTCAGGGTGGTGAAGTCGAATACACCGTACCATTCGTTGGATTGCAGCAGTCCGGAGAAGAATACGCAGGCAAAGGCCAGCGCAATCAGACTGCCAATCGTGATCTTCTGATCATTGGCATTCATGGGGAATAGAACCTTGAGGGAGAGGAAAATCAAGGCGACATCATACTGATAGGGAGTGGTTTTTTTTTGACCAGCGTCATGTTTGACTGGTAAAAACCATAGTGACTTTCGAGGGCAGGGAGAGTAGCGACACCGAGCGGTGTCGCTTGGTCAGCACTCTGTAAATTATCGGTAAATAATCAATTAATGATATTTACCGTTAATTTTAATTAATGCTTTTCTGTCTCCGAATGCGCAGCGTGGGAAACAGATGCATACAATAAAGTATCAATTAACTCTTGCGTATTGATTTCACCTTCGTGAAGTTTTTCCGCAAGGAATCGTTTAATTTCTTTTGGCGATGTTTCCGCTTCGGAAACAAGTTCTTCTAATCGATCGACCTGGGTTTCAATCTGCACAGTTTCTGCAGGGATGTTATTTTCGTTTTCCAGGACATCTTCGTTCTTAGCCATTGAAGAATTGATTTCATTCTTATTCATACGGCTTATTTCTCCTCTGGCAAACAACAACTTGCTAGTGGAGTATACGTGAAAACACCTATCTCGTTCCAGTCGTAAAGCTCTGGACGATAAAAAAGGCAGGGACCGAAGTCTCTGCCTTTTGTGGGGTTTCAGCGGAAAGACATGTATCGATTAGACGATAATGGTGTCTTAGTTGAAACGCTTACCGTGGTACTTAGGGTTCATCAGGTTGTCGGCGGAGAAGATCACATCCAGTTCTTCTTCAGTCACCAGACCACGCTCCAGAACCACATCACGTACGCTGCGGCCGGTCTGGGCGCATTCGCGACCTACCAGGTCACCGTTGTGGTGGCCGATGTGCGGGTTCAGGTAAGTGATGATACCGATAGAGTTCATCACCATCTGCTCGCAGATTTCACGGTTGGCAGTGATGCCTTCCACGCACTTCTCACGCAGGCTGGTGCAGGCGTTGGCCATCAGAGTCAGGGACTCGAACAGAGCCTGAGCGATAACTGGTTCCATAACGTTCAGCTGCAGCTGACCGGCTTCAGCAGCCATGGTCACAGTGATGTCGTTACCGATCACTTTGAAGCAAACCTGGTTGACCACTTCAGGGATTACCGGGTTTACCTTGGCTGGCATGATGGAAGAACCCGCCTGCATTTCTGGCAGGTTGATTTCCTTCAGACCGGTACGAGGGCCGGAGGTCAGCAGACGCAGGTCGTTACAGATCTTTGACAGCTTCACTGCGAAACGCTTCAGTGCGCTCTGCAGCATTACGTAAGCGCCACAGTCAGAAGTAGCTTCGATCAGGTCAGCCGCTGGCACGTAAGCGTCGCCAGTGATTTCAGCCAGCTTGGCGATAGCCAGGGCGGAGTAGCCTTCGCAGGCGTTCAGGCCGGTACCGATAGCGGTTGCGCCCAGGTTTACTTCCAGCAGCAGCTCGCGGCACATCTGGATAGTCTTGATCTCTTCACGCAGGGTCACTGCGAAAGCACGGAATTCCTGACCCAGAGTCATAGGAACGGCGTCCTGCAGCTGGGTACGACCCATCTTCAGGATGTCCTTGAACTCTTCGGACTTGGCTTCAAGCGCACCGATCAGTTGTTCCAGGTTAGCCAGAACAGAAGCGGTAGAGTTGTATACGGCAACACGGAAACCGGTAGGGTATGCGTCGTTGGTAGACTGACTCTTGTTCACGTGATCGTTCGGGTTGATGATCTCGTACTCACCCTTTTCATGACCCATCAGTTCCAGAGCCAGGTTGGCCAGAACTTCGTTGGTGTTCATGTTTACGGAAGTACCGGCACCGCCCTGGAAAGCGTCAACCGGGAACTGGTCCATGCAACGGCCTTCGTTCAGAAGCAGATCACAGGCCTTAACGATGTTTTCGCCGATTTCACGTGGGATGGTACCCAGTTCGGTGTTAGCCAGAGCTGCAGCTTTCTTGGTCAGCACCATGCCACGGATGAATTCCGGTGCATCGTTGATGGTTTCACGGCTGATCTTGAAGTTCTGGATGGCACGCAGAGTGTGGACACCGTAGTAGGCTTCAGCAGGAACATCCATGAAGCCCAGCAGATCTTCTTCCTTGCGGAATTGCATATTACTCACCAATAAGAAAGGTGTTTGAGCAAAAGAGCCACGAATGCACCTTTTGCATCTGTAGCTCGGAAATTGGTGGCAAAGCTAAAAGAATGAAGTTGTACGTTTATTGATCTATGTCGTGTTTTTGGACGGATTGCGGAAAGTCCCTTTTAGAACATCTTTATATATAGAAATGGGCAAAAATTTAACAACAGATGATTTGTTTGTTTTTGTGTTCAGGAAAGAGTTTCTCCTTGTTTTTTTGCGCGATTATTTACATTAATAACCAATGTTGAGGTTCCGGAAGAAATATTGACCTAGCTCAATCTAATCCTGATGGCTATGTTTACTATTTGCTGCGCGTTAATTAGCCAGATCGTTTCGTAATCTTTTATTAAGCGTATTAATAGAAACAGAGAAACGGAATGGCTGTCTCTCTTATTTGACTCGACGTTTAATAAAAAGGTTTGTTTATGGTCTGGTTACAACTTGCTGTTGTTCTGGCATTCATTTATCTGGGGGCTCGGCTGGGAAGTATCGGTATTGGTTTTGCCGGTGCGGTCGGGGTTGGTGTGCTGTCCTTGTTCTTTGGTCTGGCACCCGGCGGAATTCCTATTGATGTTATTCTGATTATCATGTCTGTGATCGGTGCTGTTGCTGCCATGCAGGTAGCAGGCGGTCTGGACTACCTGGTTGACCTCGCAGAACGCATTCTGCGCCGCAACCCAAACCACATTACCTTTATGGCACCGGTTGTGACTTATGTTATGACCATGCTGGCCGGTACCGGCCATACCGCTTACTCCACTCTGCCGGTTATTGCTGAAGTCGCCCATGAAAGTGGCGTGCGTCCTTCCCGTCCGCTGAGTATTGCGGTTATCGCTTCCCAGATCGCTATTACCGCTTCCCCGGTGTCTGCTGCGGTGGTTGTATTCAGTGGTTTCCTGGAGCCATACGGCGTTGGTTACCTTGAGCTGCTGCTGATCTGTATTCCTACCACCTTTGCTGCGGTTATGCTGACTGCGGTGATCTGTAACTTCCTGGGTGTGGACCTGGCCAAAGATCCTGTTTACCAGGAGCGCGTCAAGAAAGGTCTGATCCAGAAGAAAGAAGGCGAGAAGCGAGTACTGAAAGACACCGGTCGTACTTCTGTACTGATCTTCATCGCGGCTATCGTGGCTGTGGTTATCTACGCGACTCTGATCAGCAAGAACGTTGGCGTGATCGAGAACCCGGTTCTGGGTCGTGACAATGCGATCATGATCTTCATGCTGGCTGCCGCAACTGTGATCACCATGATCACCAAGATCGATGCTTCTGAAATCCTGAACGCCCAGACCTTCAAGTCCGGTATGAGTGCCTGTGTCTGCGTACTGGGTGTGGCCTGGCTGGGTAACACCTTTGTAGGTGCCCATATTGACTCCATCAAAGCGGTCGCTGGTGACCTGCTTGCGGGATACCCTTGGTTGCTGGCAGTAACGCTGTTCTTCGCTTCCATGCTGTTGTATTCTCAGGCCGCGACAACCCGTGCCCTGATGCCTGCAGCCCTCCTGCTGGTTGAGCCGACCACTGCTATTGCCTCCTTTGCGGCGGTAAGTGCCCTGTTCGTACTACCAACCTACCCAACCCTGCTGGCTGCTGTAGAAATGGATGACACCGGCTCCACCCGTATCGGTAACCTGGTCTTTAACCATCCGTTCTTTGTGCCGGGCGTGATCTGTATCACCCTGTGTGTAGCCCTGGGCTTTGTCGTAGCCCCGATGGTGATCTAAACCTTCTCTTGGTTAGTTTTTGATTCCCCTTACGCCCTGCCGTTTCGGTAGGGCATTTGTCTGTTGAGATGTCCATGCAGATTGTAAATGCTGATATTGTGATCGTGGGAGCTGGTGGCGCAGGTTTGCGCGCTGCTATCGCTGCTGCAGAGAAAAATCCGGGCCTGAATATTGCCCTGATTTCCAAGGTTTACCCGATGCGAAGCCACACCGTGGCCGCGGAAGGTGGCTCTGCCGGTGTGGTACAGGCACACGACTCTCTGGAAAATCACTTCCAGGATACCGTGGCCGGTGGCGACTGGCTGTGCGACCAGGATACCGTTGACTACTTCGTCTCTCACTCGACTGAAGAGATGATCCGTCTGGAAAACTGGGGCTGCCCTTGGACCCGTAAAGACGACGGTAACGTGAACGTGCGTGCCTTCGGTGGCATGAAGATCGAACGTACCTGGTTTGCGGCGGACAAGTCCGGCTTCCACATGCTGCACACCCTGTTTCAGACTTCCATCAAGTACCCACAGATCAAGCGTTTTGACGAATACTTCGCTACCGACCTGATCATCGAAGACGGCCGTGCCCAGGGCGTTGTTGCTATCGAGATCGCTACTGGAGAACCAAAGACCTTCCTGGGTTGTGCGGTTGTCTTTGCAACTGGCGGTTCCGGTCGTGTATTCCGCTTCAACACCAACGGTGCCATCGTAACTGGCGACGGCCACGCTATGGCTTTCCGTGCCGGCGCTGCGCTGCGTGATATGGAATTCGTTCAGTACCACCCAACCGGTCTGCCGGGCTCTGGTGTACTGATGACCGAAGGTTGTCGTGGTGAAGGCGGTATCTTGCTGAACAAGCACGGCTATCGTTACCTGCAGGACTACGGTCTGGGACCGGAGACTCCGGTTGGCGAGCCAAAGAACAAGTACATGGAACTGGGTCCTCGTGACCGTCTGTCCCAGGCGTTCTGGAACGAACAGCGTAAGGGCAACACCATTGAAACCCCACTGGGCGACGCTGTTCACCTGGATCTGCGTCACCTGGGCAAAGAGAAGCTGATGGAGCGTCTGCCGCTGATCTGCTCCCTGGCCAAGAACTACCTGGGCGTTGACCCTGTGACTGATCCGGTACCGGTTCGCCCTGCGGTTCACTACACCATGGGTGGTATCCGTTCTGACCAGACCTGTAAGACCGATATCCCTGGTCTGTTTGTTGCGGGTGAGTGTGCCTCCAACGGTATGCACGGTGCTAACCGTCTGGGCTCCAACTCCCTGGCCGAGACCGTGGTATTCGGTAAGGTTGCCGGTGAAATGGCAGTGGACTTCGCTTCTCAGGCAACTCAGTCTGACGAGAAGATCCTGGCCGAACAGGGTCGCAGCCACCTGTCCCGTATCGATGCGATGCGTAACGCGAACGGTACCGAGAAGGCTTCCCACATCCGTCACGAAATGGTTCAGACCATGGAGAAGACCCTGGGCATCTACCGTCTGGGCGAAGAGATGCAGGAAGGTGTGGACAAGATTGCCGAGCTGCGTGAGCGCTTCAAGAACGTTAAGGTGGAAGACAAGACCAAGGTCTACAACACCGAACTGCTGCTGGCCTTCGAGCTGGATAGCTCCCTGATGGTTGCTGAAGCCATGGCAGTCGGCGCGCTGAACCGTAAGGAATCCCGTGGTGCGCACCAGCGCCTGGACGGTTTCGAGCAGCGTGACGACGAAAACTTCCTGAAGCACACCCTGACTTACTTCAACGGTGACAAGGCTCCACGCCTTGACTACGAAGCTGTCAACATCACCCGTTTCCAGCCAGCTGAGCGTGTTTATGGCGCCGCTGGGGAAAAGCAGGGCGAAGAGAAGAAGTAAGGGAAAGGAATACTGTTGTGACTGAGCAAACCATTAAACTCGAGATCCTCCGTTATAACCCGGAGGCCGATAACGAGCCGAGCTTCGGCACGTTTGAAATCCCTTACAACGAAGCCTGGTCCCTGCTGGACGCGCTGGAATACATCAAGGATGAACTGGACTCCAGCCTGA
This sequence comes from Parendozoicomonas haliclonae, assembly GCF_900174585.1. Classification (GTDB taxonomy): domain Bacteria; phylum Pseudomonadota; class Gammaproteobacteria; order Pseudomonadales; family Endozoicomonadaceae; genus Sansalvadorimonas; species Sansalvadorimonas haliclonae. The sequence continues at coordinate 19,651 of NZ_FWPT01000009.1, forward strand.
CCTACCGCTGGTCCTGCCGTATGGCGGTGTGTGGCAGCTGTGGCATGGTGGTCAACGGTCGTCCGCAGCTGGGTTGCGAAACCTTCCTGCGTGATCACTACCCGAACACCATCAAGGTTGAGCCGCTGGCCAACTTCCCGATTGAGAAAGACCTGATCGTTGACGCGACCGGTTTCATCGAGAAGCTGGAATCTGTGAAGCCTTACATCATCGATGCGGTTGACGCCATGAAGGCCAACCCTGCGAAGAAGGTGAAGGAAACACCGAAGAACGAAATCGGTACCTACAACCAGAAGCCGGCAGAACTGGGTCTGTTCAAGCAGTTCTCCATGTGCATCAACTGCATGCTGTGCTACTCCGCGTGTCCACAGATGGGTCTGAACCCAATGTTCACCGGTCCTGCGGCACTGGCTCTGGGTCACCGTTACAACCTCGACAGCCGTGACCACGGCAGCGATGAGCGTACCGAAGTGATTCAGGACAAGAATGGTGTCTGGTCCTGTACGTTCGTGGGTTACTGTTCTGAAGTGTGTCCGAAGAACGTGGATCCGGCGGCAGCCATCAACCAGAACAAGGCGCAGGGCGCGCAGGACTGGGCGCTCTCCTTCCTGATGCCTCGCAAGGGAGAAAAGTAATGAGTCGTCGTCCATACGTACGTCCAATGCCGGCTAACTGGTTTATGAGCAAGCCGGCTTACCGCTTCTACATGGTGCGTGAAGCCAGCTGTGTTTTTAACCTGGTTTACGGTCTGAACCTGTTTGCCGGTCTGTGGCAGCTGACCAATGGCGCAGAAGCCTGGGCTGGCTGGCTGGCCCTGCAGGCGCACCCGCTGATGATCGTGTTCGCTCTGGCGACTCTGGCCATGACCCTGCTGCACACCGTGACCTTTGTGGAAATGGCACCGCGTGTTATGCCACAACAGATCCGTAAGATGATCCCGGACAACACCGTGAAAGCGGCCATGTTCGGCGGTATTGCTGTAGTGACTGCAGCCATCATTGGTTTCACTGCTATGGGAGCGATGTGATATGAGCATGACTCAAGCAAAATCAGCACGTCATATTGAACCGCTGCTGTGGAGCCTGTTCGGTGCAGGCGGTATGGCTATTGCCTTCCTGATGCCTGCGGTGATCCTGATTGTCGGCCTGCTGGTGCCAATGGGCATTCTGCCGGCTGAAGTGCTGTCTTACGAGCGTCTGTCTGCTTTCTTCCTGGAAAGCTGGTTCGGCCGCCTGTGTGCATTCGTGATTATCGTACCGGCCCTGTGGGGCAGCATTCACCGTGTTTACCACGGTATGCACGACCTGCAGATCCATGCTGGCACTGGTATCAAAGTCTTCTGCTACGGCAGTGTACTGGTGCTGACCATCGCGACTGTGGCTCTGGTTCTGTAATCAGAATTCAGCGCTGAAGTGCAGAAGCCCCGGACCGCTGTGCGGTCTCGGGGCTTTTTCGTTTACAGGTTTACTGCTGTGTTTGAGCGGCTAACTTCTCTTCGATAGCAGCAAGGCAGACCCGAACGCTTAACGGCATATGTTTGTTAAACGGGGAGAGCGCATACACGGTATTGATGGGCAGTTGATAGTCAGGAAATACATCAGCCAGTTTTCCCTGACTGGCCTTCACAATAAACTCCGGAATCAGGCCAGTACCGGCACCCATCTCAATCAGTGTTCGGCAGGTATGGAACGAGTCCGCCAGACATTGGGCTTCCGCTTCGTAATCGACGGTTTGTCCATCAGAACTGGTAAACCGATGATGGATAGCCTTGCCTTGCCAGGTGTTGGCGATATAAGGCGCCTGTTCAATATTGCCTTGGCTAATCAGGCTTGGGCTGGCACATAGCTGATCCCTAAACTCGCCCAGACGTTTCTGCAGCAGATTGGAATCTGGGGAGCGGCCCACCCGAATCGCCAGATCAATATCGTGAGCGATCAGATCCAGTGGCTGGTCGGTACTGATAAGTTCTGGTTTCAACTTCGGATGCTGGCTGAGCAGGCTGGCAGTAGCTGGGGCGACCAGAGCGTCCATCAGCGCCTGGGAGGTGGTGATACGCACGGTGCCCCGTGGTTCCGTTAAAGCTTCTTCCGCTTCCCGCCAGGCCGTATCGGCAGTTTCGTTCACAGCCTTGCAGTGCTGGTAAAAGCTGTGACCTTCTGGCGTCAGCGTTTGCCGGCGGGTTGTGCGTTTCAGCAGAGTAAGCCCCAGCAGGGATTCCAGCTCTTTCAGATGTTGGCTGACAACCGATTTGGAGATGTTCAGTGCATCGGCTGCAGCCGAGATGGAGCCAGACTCAATAATCTGGGCAAAGCTGGACATATAGCGCAGGCGATTCATGGTCCATTACTCAAGAAAACAGAACAATGCTTTCTATTATCTTTATTTTTCTTCGGATGGTCGTGCACTAATCTTTGCACAAATCAATTTTGTGTAGAGTGAGTCGAACCGTGGCCAACAAAACTGTATTGGAACTGTGTCAGGAAGGTATTGCAGCATGGCAGCAGGCATTTAATCGTCAGGATGCAGCCGGCTGTGCCGCACAATATAAGGAAGGCACCAAAATGCATGCCCAGCCTTTTGGGGATTTTGAAGGCCGCGAAGCCATTCAGGCGTTCTGGCAGAACATTATGGACCAGGGTTTTGCTGACGTGGATTACACCGATGTGAAGTGGGAGCAAGTGGACGATAATGGTTATCTGTTGTCTGCCAGCTGGACCATGAACAAGGCTTATGGTGTCGTTCATCGTGAGCACTGGGCTATTGATGACGACGGCAAGGCCCGTTTGGTCAGTGATCACTTTGAAGTGCAGGGTGAGCGTTAAGACAACGTGTTAACCGCCAGCCCTGCACTGACAGTATCAGGGCTGGTGATAATAAATTTTATTGTAGAACGTAGGTTGCCAGCGCCTGCTGCAGTCCGACCAGATCAGTACCGCGCTTCAGTTCCTTGACCAGCGGCTCAGGCTGACCGGAGATGTGAATCTTCAGCTCGGCATCCATATCAAAACGTCCGGCGCTTTCGACTTCAAAGTAGGTGATGGCTTTGTATGGCACAGACAGGTAGCTGACTTTCTTGCCGGTCATACCCTGCTTGTCAATCAGCATCAGTCGTTTATTGGTAAAGATAAACATATCGCGAATCACCTTGTAGGCCATCACGATCTGCTCATTGGGTGCCAGAATGGGTTGCAGTTCCTCCTGCAACTCTTCCTTGTTGACCTCGCTGGCATTACCCAGCAATCCGTCAAATAGTCCCATGGTTGACTCCTGTCTTCTGTTGGTTGCCTGACCGGAGTTTACTATTGTGAATTACTGATGTCCGGATTTATTGATTGGCTACTCTGGTTCCGACGCCCTGCGTGGTAACCCATACAGGTATGCGCTCCTACGGGGGACCGTAGGAACGAGATGTTAAGCAGGCAATAAAAAAGGAGCGGCAGATGACCACTCCTTTGTGCGCGATGATGTACAAGGCCAGAAGACGATCAGCCCCTCGGCTTTTTCGCTTCTCCTTCCAGTTTCATACCGGTTACGGCCAGCTTCAGCAGTTTGATCGGGCTCTTGGTAAAGAGCACTTCAATCAGTCGGTTAAAGATGTCGTATTTCTTCTTGGTATAGGGATACCAGTTCGGCTCGATAATATCGCTTTGCTTATCAATCAATACCGATTTGCTGCGGGTAAAGGCCAGCAGACCTTCGGTTCCCTTGGCACGGCCAAAGCCACTCTCTTTCTGGCCGCCAAAGGGCAGGGCCGGGTTACCTTCTGTCAGCATGACATTGTTGATGGAAACACCGCCCACTTCCAATGCCCGGGCCACCCGTTCAGCACGTACCAGATCCTTACTCCAAACGCTGGCTGTCAGGCCGTACTGGAAGCTGTTGGTCTCTTGCACCACCTCGGCTTCGGTGGAGAATTTGTATACGGGAATCAACGGGCCAAAGGTCTCTTCACTATGCAGCGCCATATCCGGGGTTATGTTGGTAATCACTGTTGGCAGATAGAAGTTATCACCCAGACGGGCTCCACCGGTCAGGATGCTGGCACCTTTGCTGCGGGCGTCTTCCACATGCTGTTCGATAATATCCAGCTGGAAGCCGGCGGTAATAGCACCGATATCGGAATCTCCGCGGTCACCATTGTTGACCACCAGTTTCTCGACTTCGGTGACCAGAGCCTGCACAAACTCATCATAGATGCTGTCGTGTATGTAGAGACGCTCAACAGAGGTACAGGACTGACCGGCATTGGTGAGTGCTCCCCAGACGGCACCGCCTACGGTTCTTTTCAGATTTACATCTTCAAAGACAATCATCTGGTCTTTGCCACCCAGTTCCATTTCTGCCGGAATCAGCAGATCGGCGGCCTGGCGAAGTATGCGCTTACCGGTGCGGGTGGAACCGGTAAAGAAGATCTTGTCCGGACGGGCGGCAATCAACTGTTGGGCAGTCATGCCGTTCCCGTAGGCAACCTGCACGGAACGTTTGATCAGCGGGGCAACATTGAAGATCTCTTCCAGTAAGCCATGCAGAGGTGTTTGCTCGGATGGCTTGAGAATCACCGCATTGCCCGCCAGAAACGCCCCAAGGGAGAAGGTCATGGCAATATGGAACGGATAGTTCCAGGGAGCAATTTTTAGAATAACGCCAAAAGGCTCGTGGAAGACGCGGGACTTTTTACCCATAAGGGTGATGGGTGTCGGAATCTTCTGATCTTTCAGAATCTTCCTGGCGTTATGGACATTCCATTCCAGATTATCGAGCACGCCCAGAATCTCGGAAACCAGAGCATCAGTGCGGGTCTTGCCGGTCTCTTCACAGATGCGGTCAACAATCCGCTCCCGGTTGTCCCGGACATAATCCATAACCTGTTCTACCGCATGCTGACGCTGTTCCAGCGGTGTGCGGCGCAGTTCATCGGCAGCTTCGCGGGCGCGTGCAAACAGGTTATCAACCTGCTCCTGACCATCCGGCTGCAGTTCATAGACCAGCTTCCCGGTAATAGCAGAGTTCACGGGGAGTGTCGTATTGTTGGTTATTGTGCTGACTTCACTCATCTTAGGACTCCATACCTGGCTGAGCTTGGTGGATATCTGTGGTGTTTGATGATGGGACAGAATCTGGCTGGCAGTGCACTTGATAGTCCATCACTTCGTAAACCCGGTTGGGATGGTAAGGGCTGCCCTGGCCGGAGTAGTAAAGGGAAAAAATTATGCCGCGCAGACCAAATACCAGCAGGCGTAGCTGGCTGCCCAGCAGATCGGCCCATGCGGGCATGGCCTGACCAGCCTTGTCGAGTTGATTTAATAGCCAGCCCAGAACCTTGGTGTTAAACACACTGAAGATGGTCAGTACCCACTTCATGGCGACCAGATCGTCTTTGGGCGTGGGAGCCAGCACGATATCAACGTTGTAGAGGCTGCCGGACTCACTGAACGACTGAAAGCCCTGACCGCCGGGTACAAAAATATCGCCGATGCGCGTGAGGGCACTCAGTTGGCGCTGATTCAGATAGCGTGATGTGGTGTAGCCGGTGTTGCCGCTCTCCGGACTGATGGATGCATCCCTCATGACTGCACGGCCTCCTTCTCGGTGTTCTGGACAAACGACAGGGGTGAAGACTCACTGATGCTCTGCCCGAACTCGGCGAGCAGGCTCTGACTGGCACGGTGACTTTGCGCCATGATGGTCAGTGACGGGTTGATTCCGGGAGCCATTGGGTAGATCGAGCCATCGGCAATAGCCAAATTGTCGAAGCCGTGTACATGGAAGCCTTCGTTCACCACGGAATTAGCAGCCTGTTGGCCAATATTGCAGCCGCCCATCAGATGCAGGGCAATACACAGAGGTGATTCCATAATCTTTCGGGCGTTGACGGCATGGAAGATATCCCGCACCTGTCGCTTGCCTGCCTCAGCCCGCTGGCGGTCAATATCTGACAATGGTTTATCAATCACCAGGCGGCCGCTGTTGTTCACCTTGATGGTGCCGGGCACCTCGTCACGAACCGCCACTTCAATGCAGGCCATTTTCCGGTACTCGGCCATAAACTGTTGATGGCTGGCGCCAAAGCCGCTTTTCAGCAGGGCGACACCGGCCGGTCCGGCAAAAACATTCTCCAGCTTGAAACCCTGTTTGCGGAAGCGCATATCGTCAGACTTTAACGCCTGGAACGCTCCCTTGTGTGAATCAACATTGTCGTTCATCAGGGCGATGGTCATAAACTGGGGATGGCAGTGGAAGCCATGGCCAAGGGCTGGCAGTCGATCACCAAAACCGGAGTTTAATAGCAGGCCGGTGGAGCCCAGGCTGCCAGCGGCAAGAATACACTTGCGGGCATGGAGAGCCTGCTGTTCGCCTTTATGAATGCCAAAGACTGATACGTGACCATGGCCGTGAATAATCTGCTGAACATGGAACTGATCTTTAAGAACCGCACCCTTGGCCAGTGCTGACGGCAGGAAAGAAACCGCCATGCTCTGCTTGGATTCCCGGGGGCAGCCACCAAGGCAGACCAGGCAGTCATTTTCATTATTGCAGCAGCCTTTCTGACCGCGACGTAAGGCGGCCCGTTTTAAACCGAGCTTATCGAAGCCCTGGGCATAAAGGTGAGCGTTGCCGTTCCAGTCGGACTCCGGGATGTATTCCAGATTCAGGTGGTTTTCGACCTCCTGATAATGCTTATCCATTGTGGTGCGATTATAAAAATCGATACCGGATTGATTTCGGAAATCATCCAGAGCGATATCATCAAAACGATCCAGCAGGCAGTTATTAATAATGGTGCCACCACCGGCCACCTTGCCTCTTAAAAAAACGGTGCGCGCATCGGTGCTGGGATCAATGCCGCCATTCCACATTAATTCTGTGTTGGCATGCAGTTCATCGGGAGGAAACTGGTCGGGGCGGTAATGTTTACCGGCTTCCAGTAGGCAGACATCCGCGCCGGCGCTGCTCAGGTAATGGGCGAGAACGCTGCCAGAGGCACCGGTGCCAATAATGATGAAATCATGGAAACGTTTGTTAGTCGTGGTTTTGTGCTGGTTCATAAAACGACAGCCTGCATCGGGAATATTATTTTTGTGTACGCTAGTCCCACTTGTGTAATTGTACACAAATTGCCGGATCGGGAAAACCGAGTCAGCCGGTTTAATTCGCCCAAACAGGCAATTCAACCGACTAAATCGACTGTTGAGAATCCACGACAGGATAGCTGATGATTTTTTCGCCGAGATCATTTCCCTTGCGGATATGGAGTACGCCCGTACTGAGTTCCATAACCACGGTGGCCAGGGTGCCCACATTGCCAAAGGCTGAAAAGTCATTGGTCTGGCAGGGGCGATTGACCGGATAAACCGGATTGGAGCGATCAGACAGCAGCCGGAACATGGTGTGCAGGTTCTGGGTGGTGAAGATGGAGGTCAGCCTCGCCAGTGTGCGCAGGCGTTCATAGGAGTTCTGGTAGGCACCGCTTTCCGGATTCAGGCGATGACCAAGGTAGTGGTTGGTGTGAATGTTTATCCGGCCCGGTGGAGAGAGAAACCAGCTGCGTTCCCCCGCGTACTCAATGCAGAAACTTTGATTCTGGTTGTTGGCCGCCGTTATAGAGCCCACCCGGCTGCCAGGCAGGGAGAAGGCCAGTTCCCGAGCCTGTTCCAGGCTTGTGGCTTCCAGCAGGCTCCGCAGCACAATATGTAGTGGGATACCTTCACAGCGTCGTTTGTAGTGGAGCATATTCACGCAGCAGCCGAGCCCTCGGCTGTTCATGCCCAGCTTGCCGATAATGCCGGGTTCGGTCAGGGTGAGCAGCTGATGACCGTTCTCCAGAGTGATATGTAACAGTACGGCCAGATCCTGCAGGGTTTCACAGAAGTCCCAGTTCTGGCCAAGCAGGCAGGCATCCCGAAAGGTGAGAGTGCTGCACTCAAGACTCTGGCTGATCAGCTCTGAACGGGCATTGAGTACATATATCCATTCGGGGATCTGCTCGGCGGCACTGGCCAGTGCTTCGATCTCCTCACAGTAAGCCGGAAACTGGCGCTGGATCTGTTGCTGGAAGTACCGGCCAATATCCAGCACTTCACGCTCTTTGATATTCAGCAGATGACCATAAAACTCTATGGTGGCGGCGATCTTTTCCTGTAACTGGTGGCCATGGCTTGCCCCCCGTTGCTCGGGGCTGCCCGTCAGTCTGATCAGGGGGAAGCTTTCACTCATGAATACAGGAACTGGCTGTTGAGGAGAGAGGTCGTTACAAAAACAGCTGATGAGTTTAGTCGGGGTTGGTGAGTTGTTCCGGCAATCCCGCTAAGATAGCCCGCACGCGGTATTAAAAAAGACTAATAAGTAGATGGCGATAAAACGATCTTTAGTGGTGCGCGGTGGCCGGGATGCGCTGGCGCACATCAAGTCACAGGGCTTTCAGCAGCAAGATGTCAAAGCCATGCTGGGCGCTTCCGGTGGACCCAAGTGGTTTGTGTTAAGTGGTATGGACCGGGCACTGCTGGGTACGACCTTTAAAGACCGCACCGAGCCTCTGGCTCTGCTGGGCAGTTCTGCAGGCTGCTGGCGTTTTGCCTGTTATGGCATGAATGATCCGGTGGCGGCAATCAACCGGTTTCAGGAAGCTTATATAAGAGATAAGTACGACGCCCGCCCAACACCGGAGCAGGTGTCGGCCAATATCGTTGGCATTCTCAACCATGTTTTTGGTGAACATGGCGCACAGGAAATTATTGCCAACCCGGTACGGCATCTGAATCTGATTGCGGTTCAGGGGCATGGACCGATGGCCAGTGAAAAGCGTCCCGTACAAATGGCTGGTTTGCTGGCAGCTTCTCTGGGAAATGCGGTTAGCCGTCGTTTATTGGCGCCGTTGTTCAGCCGGATTGTGTTTGAGCATCCTCTGGGGCATCTGCCTGTAGGGGAGATGAGCGATCTGCCCACCCGCCGGGTGAAGCTGGATACTGATAATGTTGCGGCGGCCATTCAGGCTTCCGGTTCCATTCCTCTGGTGCTGGCCGGTGTCGAAGATATCCCTGGAGCAGGACCGGGCATGTATCGGGATGGCGGCGTGACCGACTATCACTTTGATCTGCCTCTGACTGTTGATGAGGGGCTGGTGCTTTACCCGCACTTCCGAGAGCAGCCGATCCCTGGCTGGTTTGATAAAGGCCTGCCGTGGCGCAAGCCCAGCGCGGAGAATTATCGCCGAACCTTGCTGGTGGCCCCGTCTCCAGAGTTTGTCGCCAGTCTGCCTTACGGGAAGATTCCCGATCGTAACGACTTTACCAATCTCGATACCGAAACCCGCCAGAAGTACTGGAACAAGGCAGTGGCCGAGAGTGACCGGATGGGCGATGAATGGCTGGAGCTGGTCGAAAAGCAGCAGCTGGCAGATGTTATCGAGCCGCTGACTTTCTAAGACTTCTTAATATTGCCTAACAATCTCTGTCAGCAGTGCTAACCGTGCGGTTAGTGCCGCTGACCCCATTGTTAGGCAATCCCCGTTATGATGGTTCTTTACTGTCAGGGGACGCAAGGATGCATCTTGATCTGCGCATTAATAATGATGCCCGCAGCCGCTCCAATCCTATTGCCAGCCCTTACCGGGCGGATATGACGCTGTGCTGCATCACGGATTTTGGTGGCCGTCGCCGGAAGGTGAGTGGCTGCTGTTACAGTGATGGTGAGCAGCAGATCGAACTGAGCTGCCATCATGTGGTGCCCAATTCCCGCCTGCAGGCCTACTGGAATGCCCATCTGGCCAATGGTCATCTGGAATGCTCCCGTAAGTTTCTCGATCAGATGTGGCGCTGTATTGGTGACTACTCGGTACGTCACCACGGCAGCACGGTCGATGCCAGTCGGCTGGTGCAGCGTCTTGTTCAGGAGCGTATTGAATTCGATCAGGATGGGCTGGTGCCTGACGGTCTGGATGCCTTTGGCGAGTTGTTCTCCTATATGCCCGGCAATATGTTTATGGGGCCATCTGCCAGTAGCCGCTGTTGCCGCAGGGGTGACGATCCGTTGTGTGAATTTGAGAAAAATGCCTGGGTGGTGATTGGCTACCAGCCTTATCGAATCCTGTGGGACCTCAACGAAACCATCCAGGATTATCTGATCACACCTACGGCAGAGCGAGCATCTACGATCTCCAACCTGCTAACTATTGTTGTGCAAAAGCGTGAACCCTATGCCATGGATAGACATCACTGGCTGCTGAAGCGCAGAACCTACCGACTCAAGGTGGATTATGATGCGATTGCCCGTTGTGGCAGCAATGCCCGGGACAGGGATAATTTGCGCAGTCTGATCTTGCGTTCGGATTCGCTGGACTCTCTCAGCTCCCAAAGTTCGGATGCCAGCAGTGGTCTGGATACGCCTCCGCCCAGCCCGGTCAAGGAACGTGTGACACGCCGCTCCGGGCGGCGCTCTCATTGCAAAGGCACGGAACGGCTCGAATAGTGCCTCGAATAGCGTCTACCAGATAAAAATCAGACAGGAGGCTGTTGCTATTCCCATGCTGAGATTAAACAGACGCCATTGACGATCAGTCGAGAGCCAGCGACCAATCAGCGTGCCGAATCCGGCCCAGATCGAGATGCAGGGAAAGCCAATCACCATAAACACCGAAGAGATCATCAAGGCCGACAGCCAGTAGTCCCCACCCGAGAGTGAGAAGGTACCAATGGCGGCAATCGCCATGGCCCAGGCTTTTGGGTTCACATACTGAAAGCTTGCGGCTTCCAACACATTCATCGGGCGTTCGCTGGTCTCTTCATGCTGGCTGGGTGCTGGTGCGGAAGCAATACGCCAGGCCAGATACAGAAGGTAGGCGCTGGCCAGCCACTTCAGCCCTTCCTGAATCATCGGAAAGCGACTAAACAGCAGTCCCAGGCCGGCAGCGGTCGCCAGTATCAGGGTAAACATGCCCAGACAGATACCCAGCATGTGGGGCAGAGTGCGACGGTAGCCAAACAGAGCACCGGATGCGGTCAGCATCATATTGTTGGGCCCGGGTGTGCCGGTCATGGTGGCGGCAAAGAGTGCCACAGAGAGCAGGGTGTGAATTTCCATAGCGGTTCTGAATCACTGGTCATGGTTATTAATGACCAGACAGAAAATTGTATCGCTACAATTCTATTGTCTGGTTTGATTTGTATGCTTTCTGTCGACACAATGGACAATAAATAGCAAAAATAACTCCGTCAAAGGTTTTATTGTCACCATGACAATCACTACCAAAGCGCTTTGCTCTGCCTTGCAAAGCACCAGTGCCACTCTGGCCGAACAGGAAAGCCTGCCTCGTTACCGCTGCATTGCCAAAGCGGTGGAGCAGCTGATGAGCACCGGTGTTTTGAGCCCCGGTCAAAAGCTGCCCACTCATCGTGCTCTGGCCGATGTGTTGTCCACCACCGTAGGCACTGTCACCCGGGCTTATGCCGATTGTGAGCGACGCGGACTGGTGGAAGCCCGGGTTGGCTCGGGCACATTTATTCGCAGCCATGGTATGCCGCAGTGGTTCTTTGCCGCACCAGAGCCGGAGGAGGGGGATAGTCAGGAGATTGATTTTGGCTACAACCTGCCGCCGGCTATCAATCGGGAAGTGATGCTGCAGGATGCCATGAACCATCTGGCGGCAGACCCTGCGGCCTTGAATGCCTTGCTGTTGTATCAACCGCCGGAGGGCATTCCCGAACACCGGCAGGTGATTGTGGACTGGTTGCAAGGCCATGGCTTTAAGCTGGATGCGGACCGGCTGCGGTTTACCTCCGGCGCCCAGAATGCCATGCAGTTGGTGTTATCAACCTTCTGCCGGGAAGGCGACTGCCTGCTGGTGGAGAAGATGACCTATCCCGGGTTGATCAATCTGGCTCGCCAGCAGCGGCTGACACTCAAACCGGTGGATATGGACGACGAAGGCTTAATTCCCGAGGCGCTGGATAATGCCTGTCGCCAGTATCATCCGCGGTTTATCTATGGCACCCCGACTTTGCAGAATCCCACTGTCGCCAATATGGGGCGGGAAAGACGACAGCAGATTCTTGAAGTCTGTCGTCGACATGATGTGATCTTTATCGAGGATGAGGTCAATGGTCTGCAACCCGCTTCCCGTACCGAGCCAATGGTCAATCTGGATCCGGAGCAGGTGATCTTTATCGGTGCTCTCTCCAAGAACCTGGCGCCCGGTTTACGGGTTGGTTTTGTGCAGGTGCCCAAGGCCATGACCCGGCGGCTGACCATGACCATTCAGAACCAGTGCTGGATGGTCAGCCCGTTATTGACCGGACTGGCCTGTGAACTGATTCGTCGCGGGCATGCTGACCAGACGTTGTCGGCTGTACGCACCGAGATGCAGGCCCGCTTCCGCTTGGCCGGTGACATTCTGCAGGGGCAGACATTCAAGGCTGAGGAAGGCTGTTTCCATCTGTGGCTGACCTTGCCAGAGCACTGGCCGCTGAGTGCCTTTCTCTCAGCGTGTGAAGAGCGCGGGGTGAAGGTGAAGTCCGGCGAGCTGTTTGTGCCCCCAGGCTACCCTGTTCCGCCGGCGGTGCGTATTGCCATGAGTGCGCCACGGTTTCGCCGTGATGTTGAAACTGGGCTCAAGATCGTTGCTGAGATTCTGGCCTCGGAACCTGAGTTGACGGACTCAGCCTGAGCCGCTCGCAAGAGGTTATGCAGCCGTTACATTTTACCGGATGACACTCGAGCCGGGATCGGGATAATGGAGGGCTGCAATACAAGCACAATAAACAGTAATAACAAACAGGCTTCACAAGAGCCTGATAAATTGTTGCAAGGCCTCTGCATGCATACCAATGTTGATACGCTGTTCGCCCATCTCTGGGAGAACTTCCTTGAAGTCACACCATCCGCTGCCCGTATTCACAAGCTTCTGGGGGACTCCCAGCAAAGTGATGTGATCAATGATCATATTGCCCTGCGCACCTTTAACCTGGAAAAGGTTGGGCTGGACAAGCTGGCCCAACACTTTCTGGCCATCGGCTACCAGCAGTGTGGCGAGTACCATTTTGAATCGAAGAAGCTGTACGCACGTCACTATGAGCATCCGGACCCGAATCAGCCAAAGGTGTTTATCTCTGAATTGCTGGTGGATCAGTGCTCTCCTGCCCTGCAAGAGGTTGTGAACGAGTTGGTGGCACAGGTGCCGGAAGAGGCCGTAACGGCGGATAACTTCCTCTATTCTGGAACCCACTGGCAGGTGGATTCAGCCACCTATGAGCAGCTGCTGGCAGAATCCGAATATGCGGCGTGGATGGCAGCCTGGGGATACCGTGCCAACCACTTCACCGTAAATGTGAATACGCTGGCAAACTTCACCACGCTGGAGTCGGTGAATCAGTCTTTGAAAGAGGCGGGCTTTGCCCTGAATACCTCCGGTGGTGAGATCAAAGGCTCACCCGAGGTGCTGCTGGAACAATCCTCCACCCTGGCCGACAAGGCCCCGGTCCGTTTCCGTGATGGTGAAAAGACGATCCCAGCCTGCTTCTATGAATTTGCCCGCCGTTATCCTAAGGCTGACGGCGCGCTCTATACCGGCTTTGTCGCCGCTTCTGCGGATAAAATCTTTGAAAGTACCGATGCCAGCTGAACCTGAGCATTGACTCATCAGCCCAAGGTCATTCCAGCTTTGGTCTAGCGTGTTTATTAAGGGATGCCGATATACAGGCATAGCACGTGACGATCAGGGAGGATGACCATGGGGCTGGATATCGGCAATCTATTTCGCAAGTTGGTGGGGCGCACGCCCGACCAGCAGTTTCAACGGGAATTCGGGCAAGTTGAGGGCAACCATAAGGGGCGCTCAGTCCGGAATCTCTTCAAGACCGTCAATGTCCGACTGCCCCGTACCATTTCCACAGAAGGCTTGACCATCAATCACCGGGATGTTCGCCCGGTCACGCCGGATACCCAACAGTTTCGCCAGATAGCTCTGGGCAGCCAGCTGGCCAAGGCCTGTCTGGCTCACGATATGACCCTTGAACGTAAGGAAAAGACCGGGCAGAAAGACTGTGTGGAAATTTACGGTATCGAAGCCAAAAAGAATTTTCTGTTTACCACCTACACCTTTAAGACCCGGGTTTATGATGCTCAGGGCAACGCCGGCCTGCCGCAAACCCATAAGGGGCGCAGCTTACGATCACAGCTTGGCGCGGACCTGAAAAAAATGGTGGGTAAGTTGAAGGCCGAACAGGGTGTGCAGACTGCGGAAATCGAGCTCGACAAAATGAGTGAACAGGTGAACAGAAAATTCCCGAGTCGCAAGCCTGGCAAGTGTATGCTGTTGGCAGGCAAGAAACCCGGCTGGGGCAATAACAAACATGCTGAACTCAGCACGGTGTTTCGGCAGCATGATGGCAATAAGGTGAGAGTCGAGACCCAGAGTGATGTTGCCTTGAAAGATGGTGATGGGCTGCGGTCTAAACTCTCCCATTACTCAGGCGCTTACCGCTCGATGGTTGCCATGCAGCTTGCCTCTGATCTGGCGGTGGATCAAATGGTCGACAAGCTCAATAAATAGCCTTCCGTTCACTCTCCCGCGCCCTCCTATTGGGCGCATCCCTCCAGACCTGTTAGAATTCCCGGCGGCGGATTTTACCGCCGGGTGTTATAGCTCGCAGGCCTGTTGATCGTCACCACAGTTTCGGCTGGATTCTCAGGCAGATAACGCTGATAAAAACGCAGGAATAACGAATGACAATGGCGTTGGTTGAAATCGTAATGGGTTCCCGGTCTGACTGGCCCACCATGCAGAAAGCGGCAGAGATCCTGGACGAACTTCAGGTTCCCTATGAAGCCAAAGTGGTTTCCGCCCACCGTACTCCCGATCGTCTGGTCAGCTTTGCCAAGGGCGCAGCCGATGCCGGACGTAAAGTCATTATTGCCGGAGCCGGAGGTGCAGCCCACTTGCCGGGTATGATCGCTTCCATGACCCATCTGCCGGTCGTGGCGGTTCCGGTCAAGAGTAAGGCACTCAATGGCCTGGACAGTCTGTTGTCGATTGTTCAGATGCCAAAAGGCGTGGCCGTTGCCACTCAGGCCATCGGCGAAGCCGGTGCTGCCAATGCCGGTTTGATGGCAGCCCAGATTCTGGCCACGTCCGATGATGAGCTGGCCAAGCGACTGATCGCGTGGCGTACTCGCCAGACCGAACAGGTTGCTGTGGAGGTGGAATAAATGCGTGTTGCCATAATGGGCTGTGGTCAGCTGTCGCGCATGCTGGCCCTGTCCGGCATGCCCATGGGGATCGAGTTCAGCTTTCTGGCGGAACCCCAGGAGTCGACAGTCTGTATTCATGGTTATGGTGATGTGGTTCGTATCACCGAAGAGCAGACCCCCGAGCAGCTGTTTGAAGCACTGGGGCGCCCGGATGTGATCACCGTTGAGCGTGAGTCGGTGAATGTGCCGCTGCTGCGGGAGCTCAAGACTTACTGCCCGGTTTACCCGGACCCTGATATTGTCTGGGCCATCCAGAACCGCCATCGGGAGAAAACCCTCGTCTCCGATAGCGGTATTCCTCTCTCTCCCTGGTCCCGTCTGCAGAATAATGATCCGCTTCAGCCTGCCGTTGATGCCATTGGTGGTTTACCGGTGGTGATCAAGTCCACCGAAGATGGCTACGACGGCTACAACCAGTGGGTGGCTGATACCGAAGCCGATCTGGCGCACTTTGAAACAGAGCGTGCTCGCCTGTTGCAGGAATATGCTGAGCAGGGCAAGGGCATCAATGAGTGGATTGTCGAAAAGAAAATCCCCTTTGATCGTGAGATCAGTGTGGTAGGTGCCCGTAATGCCAACGGTGAGGTGGTGTTTTATATGCCCGGTGAGAACCGTCACCAGAACGGTATTCTCAAAACCTCCATTGTCCCGGCGCCGGGCATCTCCGATGCGTTGGTGGCCAAGGCCGAGCAGTATATTACCCAGCTGCTGGAGAAAACCGGCTATGTGGGTGTGCTGGCAGTAGAGCTGTTTGTGGTTGGCGATGAACTGATGGTGAATGAGCTGGCACCTCGGGTTCATAACAGTGGCCACTGGAGCATGGATGGTGCGGAAACCTGCCAGTTTGAAAACCATGTGCGCGGTATTACCAATCTGCCGTTGGGCAAGACGAACCTGAAGGGCGTAGCCGGTATGGTTAATCTGCTGGGCCTGGAGCTGTCTGATGACTCCTCGGCGCCGCTGCAGCTGGTTCAGCCCTGGGCTCACCTGCACTGGTACGGAAAAACGCCACGGCCGGGTCGCAAGCTCGGACATGTAAATATTGTCAGTGATGACCTGCCACAGCTGATGGATTGGATTGCCCAAACCGAAGCCGCTTACAGCTGATATATTCTTTCAACACCCGATTGTTGATGAAATACAAAAACACCACCAATACTGATAGGTATGGGTGGTGTTTTTTTATGTGCTGATTTTATAGGCATAGGGCATTAACATTTTTATTGATATGGAGCATAGGGCTTTTGCTGAAAGCCACTGGGACTCTGTTCACATTGTTGGGAAGTTTACATAGAATGAAAAGATTCAGGCGTCAGTGTTGAAAGGGTATTCAACAGTTTTTTAGTCGGCGTCGGTACCTAAAAAGGAATAAGTCATGGCTGGCTTTGCCTCTGATAACAAGGATTTGCTGTGGGATATTGCGACCCTGCGGGGGAAGCAGAAAGCAGTCGATTTTTTTAAAGAGGTTTGCGGGGCTTTCTGTGTTTATAGCCCAAGTGTGTCGCAACTCTATACCTCCTACGAAGTTTTCTGGCGCCCGGGCTCTGATGGTCTTGCGGTGCTGCCGAACCCTTATGCCTTTCACGATACCTTTTCTTTTATCCCGGAAAGTGTGATTACCACGACGGGGATCCGGGTGATTCCCGGTGATGCTGTGGGTCGTCATGAACAGGTGATGATCAGTATCCCGATTAAGGGCGGCAAGATGAGTCCGCCGGTTCCCGTGGAAAGGGCTCTGGAGCTGATTCGCACCAAATATCAGCAGCATGGTCGCCAGTTTCTACCGGTGATTACCCGGGGCGATCTGCGTGAGTTCCGCAAGAACAGTCCTTATCTGCACCTGCATGTGATGAATGAAAAGCTGCTGACTCAGATGTCTTCTCTTGATCGTTACAATGTTCAGGGGGTGATCTGTGAGCGTCTGCACCGGCTGGACAGGATGGTGGCTTGAGGGTTCTGAAAACCCCTTTCAGCTATCAGGTGTCAGCATACGACTGTGTTCCCATATCCTTTATCAATGCACTGGCTTATCTGTTTGAGCGGGATGATATCCCGCCGCTGGTGATCCAGAAAATCTATCTCTACTGCCTCGATACGGTGACTTCCCAGGGCAACCTGGGCCACGGCACTACCGGTCTGGCCATTGCCCTGCTGGGCAACTGGCTGCAGAAGTATCAGGAAGGCAGCTTCGATGTGTCCACCGCCTATCTGGATAAAGACAACTTCTCCATCGCTGCCAAGGGCCCGTTACTGGATTGTCTGGAGCGGGGCGGTACCGCCTTGATACGGCTGCATACCGATAAAAAGCTCTGGCACTATGTGCTGGCACTGAAGATGGACGAAGATTGGTTTTACGCTTTTGACCCTTGTCGGAGAGGCCGCAAATCTATTGTGAAAGGGCAGGTGGAATATATCACCTCTGCCAGAGAGCAGGAGCCCAATCTGCGCATCCGCCGGGAATGGATGGATACCCAGTCCAACCGTAAACGCTTCTGTCTGGGCACCCTGAGAGAGCGGGAGTGTCTGCTGATTGAGCGTCGCCCCCGCACCTGAACAAGCCTGGTGATTATCCGCCGAAATAGTTTTGCCAGATTAGTCGGGCAGACATTACCACGGACACCACTACAATCATCGGACGAATCAGCTGCTGGCCTTTGGTGAGAACTAGGCGGGCACCGATCCGTGCGCCGATAAACTGCCCCAGCATCATCACACCACCAAGCATCCAGACCATCTGTCCGCCCAGAGCAAAGAACAGCAGCGAAGCGACATTACTGGTGCAGTTCAATACTTTGGTATGGGCTGTGGCCTTGGGCAGAGCAAAGCCCATCAGTGAAACAAAGGCCATGGCAAAGAAGGAACCGGTGCCCGGGCCAAAGAAGCCATCATAAAAACCAATACCAAAGCCCGCCGTTAAGGCAAAGGTGTGCAGGGTAATCTTCTGTTCGCCTTCATCCATGTTTTTGGAAAACAGAAAGTACAAAGCGATGCCGATCAACAGCAGCGGAATCAGTGATGACAGAACACTGGTATCCACCTGCTGAACGAGCACGGTGCCCAGTGCACTGCCGATAAACGTACACAGGATGGCAAAGCGCATATCTTTCAGGCTGACCACACCACGGCGGATAAAGTAGAGGCTCGCAGTCAGTGAACCCGCCGTTCCCTGCAGCTTATTGGTCGCCAAAGCCTGAGTTGGAGTAATTCCGGTCGCCAGCAGAGCCGGCACAGTGATCAGTCCACCGCCACCGGCCATGGCATCAATACACCCGGCAAAACCGGCAACAAAAAACAGGATGACCAGCATGTCCGGTGAGAGGAAGTCCATCGCCTGTGTCCGAAAAAGAGAAGAAAGGGGGCATTCTATAGATCAGTGCCTGGGAAATCCTGCGGCTGTATCAATATTTTCGCGGCATCCAAACCGCTCTCCTCTTTATTTCCCGGTAGGATTAACGATAAATTGTTCGGCAGGCTTATACGGTTTATTGGATTTATGGAAACCTTCCGCAGCGCCATCGAATCACTTTCCCGCCACACTCAGGATCTGGCGCGCCGGAGTGCGGATCTGAATCTGCGTCTGGCGGTCACTGGTCTTTCAGGGGCGGGCAAAACTGCTTTTATTACCGGCCTGGTGCATCAACTGACCCACGGCAGCAGTGCAGAAAAGTTGCCTCTGTGGGAAGTTTGCCGTCAGCAGCGTCTGCTGGGCACACGCAAAGAGATGCAGCCCAATCTGGATATTGCCAGCTTTGATCTGACCGGTGCTCTGGCCTCGCTGTCTGCGAACCCTCCCCAGTGGCCGGCATCCACCCGTACTATCAGTGAAATGCGGCTGGCTATTCGCTTTCGTCCTAAACAGGGGCTGCGAGCGCGTGTGACCGAGACGGCCACACTCTATCTCGATATTGTCGATTATCCCGGCGAGTGGCTGCTGGATTTGCCGATGCTGCGTCTTACCTTTCGGGAGTGGTGTCAGCAGCAAAAACAACGTCTGCAGGTGTTTCAGCAGTCAAAGCTGTGGCCACAGTTTCAGGAGTCGCTGCACGCACTCAATCTTGAAGAGGCAGCAAACGAACAACAATTGAAAGATGTGGCAGCGAGTTATCAGCAACTGTTAAAGGATCTGGTGCTGGAGCAGGGCTTTTATCAAGCGCAGCCGGGCCGGATGCTGCTGCCGGGGGAGCTGGAAGGTACACCGCTGCTGACCTTCTTTCCGTTACTGACGGACAAAGATCTGGAGAGTCTGGAAGACAGTCACAAAGACAGTACCTACCAGGTTCTGAAACGACGTTATCAGGAATATGTGAACAAAGTCGTCAAACCGTTTTATAAGGATCACTTCGCTCACTTTGATCGTCAGGTGGTGCTGGTGGATTGCCTGACCGCCCTGAACCGGGGGCGGGCACAGTTTGAAGATATGACCCAGGCTCTGAACAATATTCTGGAAAGCTTCCAGTTCGGGAAGAGTAATTTTCTGCGTCGTCTGTTTGCGCCGCGTATCGATAAGTTGCTGATAGCCGCCAGTAAGGTGGACCATGTCACCACCGATCAACAACCCAATCTGTTGAACCTGCTCACGGATGTTTTGCGCCATAGCCGCCATTATGCAGGGTTTGATGGCTGTGAGGTGGAAACCATGGCGATCAGTGCCATCCGGGCTACCCGTGCCGGAGTGCTGGAAAAAGACGGTGAACGCTATCCGGTGATTCAGGGTTACAGTCTGGCGGACAACCAGCAGCTGACGGTTTATCCGGGGCAGGTGCCACGACAGTTGCCCGACAATAATTTCTGGGAAGAGCAGGGTTTTGAATTTACCAGCTACCGCCCCAGAGACCTGCCAGAGCAGGGTATGGATCATATTCGCCTTGATCATCTGCTGGAATATCTGCTGGGGGACAAACTGGTATGAGTCAGAAATCGGAAGACTCACTCAAACGACGTGTGCAGTTTGATGAAACCTTGCCGGAAGCGAGGGTTGATCCGCGTGAGGCTTCTTTAGAGGGGGCGCAGCAGTTTACGGCGGGTGAACTGATTGAGCCGGACAGTCCGGAGATTCCGGTCTTTGAAGCCAAAGAGATTGTTTCGCCGAAGCGTAGCTCCCGGCTGGGGCGATGGGTTGTGCTGTCGGGGCTGGTGTTGATTGCGGGACAGACCGGTTATTCGCTGTGGGAATCCTGGCAGGCAGGTAGCTGGCTTTTTGGCCTGAAAGCCGCCTTTATTGCGCTGGGTGGTGTGTGGATTGGCCGGCTGGGCTGGCAGGAATACCGCAAGCTGAAACAGCTGAAAGGAACCGAAGATATCCAGGCGCAGGCCGAGCGTTTGCGGGAGTCTGTGCAGCAGGGAGAGGCGACCCGGTTTTTAAATGGTTTATGCCAGAACCTGCCACAGCATGAAGGTGTACAGACCTTTTACCAGATGCGGCGCAGTGAACATACTGATGCCGAGCAGTTAACTCTGTTTGATGGCTATGTGTTGAACCCGCTGGATGAAAAGGCCAAGGCTATCGTTCATCGTTACTCTCTGGAATCATCACTGTTACTGGCTGCCAGTCCGGTTGCAGTGCTCGATATTGCTCTTATCCTCTGGCGCAACCAGCGCATGATCCGAGAACTGGCAGAATGCTATGGCATTGAGCTGGGCTACTGGAGTCGTATCCGGCTGTTGCGGCTGGTGGTGGGCAATATACTCTATGCCGGTGTCAGCGAGGCGGCCATTGATCTGGGTAGCCAGTATCTGTCTATGGAAATGACCGGCAAGGTTTCCGCCCGTATTGCCCAGGGGCTGGGCGGTGGTATGTTAACGGCGCGGCTGGGTTATCAGGCTATGGCGCTCTGTCGCCCATTGACGTTTACTGACCGTAATCGTCCCCGTCTTGGAGAGTTGCATGGTCAGCTGCTTCAGGAAGTGAAAAAGCGGCTGCTTAATCAGGGCTCATAAACCGGCATCCCGCATTGCCTGCTGGTGTGCCTGCTCCAAAGCTGGTGGCTTGCGCACCGGTTTGCCGGTGGTAAGGGAGATGCAGACATAATCCAGTTTGGCTGTGAGCAGGGTTTTGCTGTCGCTGGCCCGGATAATTTGGAACTCCCGGGTCATCCGCAGCCGGTCCCCGCCGGTCAGCCAAGTGCCGATATACAGCAAATCCCCGGCATAGGCGGCAGCGCGATAATCTACCTCGGTACGCACTGTTGCCATAGCTGCGCCCGCATCACGCCAGCTCTCCCAGGGCGCGCCCAGAAGGGTGATATGTTGCCAGCCTGCTTCTTCCAGCCAGTGCAGATATTGCACATTGTTAACATGACCCAGACGGTCCTCATGCTCTCCGGCACAGGAGATACGCCAGATAAACGGATTGGTGCGTTGCCAGGGCAGAGCATCGGGTGTTGGAAATGGCATGGCATTTATCCCTGAGAATAAAATTCCTGAATAAGTCTCTATGTTAGGGATTCCGTCCCGGTGACGACAACCCGTGCAAGGTTGTTTTCTGTAACACTGGTCTGGCGTTGCTGCCGTTGTATAATTCCGCCATTCGTTAAAAATCATCGGAAGAGACTCTTATGAGCCTGAGAGACCAGTTACTGAAAGCCGGTGTTGCCAACAAGAAGCAACACCAACAGGCCCGTACCCAGAAGAAACAGCAGAAAAAGCAGGGTGTGGATGATCAGGCCGCCAACCGTAAGCGTCTGGACGAAGAGCGCCGCCAGCAGGTTGAGCGTGATAAGGAGCTGAACCGTAAGCGTGAGGCTGAGCGCGCCGAGAAAGAGAAGCAGGCCCAGATTCGCCAGATTATCGAAACTAACCGTATCGCCCGTAAAGACGGTGAAACCGCGTACAACTTTGTTGATAACAAGAAGATCAAGAAGTGGTACCTGGACGAGAAACAGTCCAATGAACTGGTCAATGGTCGTCTGGCTATTGCTCGTCTGGGTGATGACGATTACGCACTGATCTCCGGTAAGGTCGCTGAAACCCTCGCAGCCCGTCTGGCTGATGAAGCGGACAAATACCTGCTGGTGAACAACAAAGGCAAGCAGGACGATGTCGATGAAGACGATCCTTACGCCGACTACCAGATTCCTGATGATCTGATGTGGTAAGCCCGGCAGGCTTCAGCCGTTATTAATTGTCAGATGTTGGCGGTTCACAGTGAATAAACCAGTGGCCGCCAGCTCCCTTCCTTCCGTTTAGCATCGCGTCTTTTGTGCAGCGGCCGCTCAGGGTCATTTGATGGGGGGCAAGCCCCAAAATACTGGCTATTTCTTTGGCGCCAAAGCTGATATTGCCTTTGAAGTTATTAAACACCTCCTCTGCAATCAGGATCGGTGTGGAAAAGATGTCGGCATCTTCCAGTGAAGAACCTTGTGCTCTCAATCTTGGCTGCCGCGACAGATCCGCATCGGTATGAAAGGTAAAGATGTGGGTGTGAAGGGTTCCGTCTTGAACGGTGTGCAGCTCACCCCGGTAGGTCTGGTCTGGGATCAGTTCACCGTTTCTGCCGTCTGGTGATCCGTCGAGATCAGCAGGGTACCAGGCATGGATCTCACTACCGAGAATGGTCAACCTATTGGTGACCGGGATTGTGGTAACAGGGATGAGCTCCTGACCCTGTTCTCGATAGAGATTGAAGCCAGTCACGGTGATTTGCTTATTCCTGTCAGGGTGGATATGGACAGAAATGGCGGGACCAACTTGATTGAGGTGTCCATTGATCTGCGCCATCACGGAGGGTTCGATATTCTTACTTCTGGGCGAGACATGGGTTTGCCCGTTGTAGGGGTAAGTGAAGAAATCCGGAAGGGGCGCCCGGTACTTGTGTCGAGTTTCGATAAAAAAATCCTGACCCAACAGTATGTTTTCATGGTTGGCGCAGTAGCGAATAAGTTTGAGATTTTCTGGTAGAGAGGGATAGATAAGGTAATCCTGATTGCTCTCAGCCAAATCAGGGTTATGAATAATGGCATCGCACATTTTGCGACTCAGACCTTCGCCTACGTTATAAACATGATGCATGTAAAGTGAATCGTGCTGTGAAGATTGTTCACGCCAGCCACCGATCTCATCAAAAGAGTAAGAGAGCAGAACGTTCCGGTGATCCAGCGATTCATCAAGCAGCCCAGTCCAGGATAGATTGTCGCTGTCGGTAAATATTTCTTCCCTTGAGTAAAACTCCCTAAAAGTCATAACTTCGCCGACGGTTGTCGATGAGTAGTTGTAATACGCTGTTCTGTCTCCCAAATCATTGATGGCCGGGAGCGTTGGACTGTAGGGATATCCATCCGGCAGTTGTTCACTGTGGTGATCTATCGCCATTGTTTCTGTCGAGTGGATCGCATGAAATCGGGCGTGATGTTGTGCTGCCTGTTGTAACTGTTCGTTGTGTTCATACGGAGGCAGCCCGGCCTTGTCTCTGATGAAATTCAATCGGGTGATATCAGGAGGCTGGTTGATGCTGTTATGGTTGATAGTACCCTGGGCCCATGAAAACGCTGATGCCAGACAGAGCGTAAGGCACAGGCCGATACCGGTAGGGAATATGAAAGCTTTTGGATTGCTCATGCTCTAGCCCTTGCACTGGGAACCATCCTCAGAGTGCAGGGCTGGGAAATAGTTCATTCCCCAATCCTCAGCAGATTAGCGGCAGTGGTAGTAAAGGACTTCCTCGCCGTTCTCGTCGATGCTGCGGGTCCATAACACATCGCAACCTGTGTTGGAGGCTTCCGGACGTTTCATGGGCATGGCGTTATCTTCGTCGCTAATTTGTTCTTCTGTGCTTATCAGCTCCGGGTCGGGTTCTGTCTGAAACTCCAGAGTCTTCTGGTAATCAATCCCTTCGATGCGGTAGACCAGTTCAATGGTATAACGTTGTCCATATTCAAGCGGACCTTCGCTGGCAAGGTAGCCTGGATCATGCTCTGACGCCTGAACCGGATAATAAACGTAGTAATCGCTACCGTCGCCGGTTTTCATCTGTGGGGCGTTCCGGAGTTCCTTGATTTTTATTGGCACCGGCTCCTGCTGGGTCATCTTCCAGAGCCAGACCTTACGGATTTTCATATCCGGCCATTTGTCCTCGTTGATATGGATCGTTACCGCAGGTCCGGTCTGCTGTTCGCCAAGGGCGGAGGGAGCCATTGAGGATTTGATGGGAACATGGCTCTGACCATCGTAAGGGTATACGGAGAGATCAGGAAGTTCCTCAGCAAGGTGTTTTCTTATCTTCATCACATCATCCAGAGTCAGGAGTGCGCGAGTCCCCAGACACCATTGATCGAGCTCTGGGCGGAGACGCATCGGTGCGTAAGCATCTGCTTGCAGATTTTCGCAGACTTCCCTGACCAGAGATTGTCCAAACGACAGAATGCTAACGGCGATATTAGTGCCTTGAGTGCTGGTGTAGGCTTGATAACTCACACCGATTTCATCCAGATAAGGGTGAAGGGCAAAGTAGCGTTGGACATAACTCATATCGGTAAACATCCGGCGATGGG
This sequence comes from Parendozoicomonas haliclonae, assembly GCF_900174585.1. Lineage (GTDB taxonomy): Bacteria > Pseudomonadota > Gammaproteobacteria > Pseudomonadales > Endozoicomonadaceae > Sansalvadorimonas > Sansalvadorimonas haliclonae. Next base: position 44,376 of record NZ_FWPT01000009.1, read on the forward strand.
CATCCGGATCATCCAATGTCTCTACACGGGTTGGGTGATAGGACTCAAACACCCACAAAGAGGGATACCGGAAATGCAAAATCCGGTCATCGAGTTTAGGGAGCAGTCTGAAGTTTGGTTGAGGCTGGCCGGGCAGCGAGCGATCGATTTCCAGATTGGCCTTTGATACCGGCCAATCGACCTGATAGGCCTTCAGGTAGCGGGTATGGTGGCGGGCTATCCGGTTTAGCTGTTTATTTTCCCGCATTAAGGGCAGCTTCATACCTGCCCGGGCTTTATTGATCCATTGTGTCGGTCCGGAGGGGGGCTGCTCGGAAGGTGACAGCTCTGCCTGAGCATGGGAAGCCTGCAGGCTGAGGAGAAGCATCAGCAGGAAAAGAACCAGATTTAAAGATGTTTTGCGTGTTATGGCCATAACCGGTGCCGACAGTTGTAATGAATCTCCATTGGACTGGGCTGAGCAAGTCTTGTTCGGAGAGTGACTGACCGAACGGTTAGAGAGATGGCTGTGATTTGTGCTTTATTGAAAGAAGAGATCTGCAAAAGTGAGACTGTCAGGGATGGAATACATAGGTCAGACATTGCCGGATATTACCGTGTATGAATTTGCCGGAGGGGAGGACACCAGTATCGCTATTGGCCCGCTGGCCTGGCGGCTGCCGGATCTCGCGTTCAAGAAAAAGGTTTTGGTGATTGGTCTGCCCGGGGCGTTTACGTCCCTTTGTAATGGCACCCATATGCCCGGGTTTCTGGATCACTATCAGGATTTTCTGGATTTGGGTTTTGATGAGCTTTGGTGTATTGCCGTGAATGATGCCTTTGTGATGCATGCCTGGGGGCAGTCACTGGGTGTGAATGGTCGTGTTCGGATGCTCAGTGATGGCTCGGCGGAATTTGTAAGGGCGATGGATGTCACGCTGGATCTGACTGATAAGGGAATGGGCGTACGTTCAGACCGATTTGCCATGGTGCTGGAGAATGGCGTGATTACGTTTTTTGTCCGGGAGGAGCCCGGACTTCTGCAGATGAGCGATGCTGATACCATTCTTTCCCGATTGCAGAATCAAGAGTAAACAGCCCCTAATAGAACGGTATAACCGGTGCTGTGGCAGACTCGTCTGAACACGTGTGGTAAAGGACCTCTTCGCCGTCCTCATTAATGCTCTTGGTCCATAAAACGTCACAGCCAATCCTGGAATCCCCTTCCTGCCTGGGTGTTTTTGTGTCTTTATGTTGTTCATCCATAGCTACGCGACTCGGGGCGGTCTCTGTTTGAAAATGAATAGTTTTCAGATGGTCGGTGCCGGCAAGTCTATAGATCAGCTCAATCCTGTAGTGTTGTCCATATTCAAGGGGACCTTCGCTGGCAAGATAGCGTTGATCATGGTCCGATGTCTGAACGGGATAAAAGACGATGTAATCAGGGCCATATTCGGGGAGCAGTGGAAGAGGGGCTTGTGGTAGCTCCTTGATTTTTACTGGCACGGAGTCGTGTGGCGTTATTTTCAAAAGCCTGGCTTTTCGTACCTTCAGCTTGGGCCATTTGGCTGTGTTGACATGGATGGATATTGCCGGACCTGCTTGCCCTTCATGTAAAAAAGGAGGGGCTATCGGGGTGTCTACCGGGACATCTGTCTGGCCATCATAGGGATAGGTTGTAAGATCGGGGAGGTTCTTGGCGTGTTGCGTTATCTTTTGCTGAATGTCATTGATCGCTAGGTTGTCGCGGGTACCTATACACCATTGCTTTGAAGTCTTGGGCATGCGCATGGGCGCGCGGGCAGTGGATTGCAATTTTTCACAGAGTTCCCTTACGTGGGAGTGTCCAAAGGTCATGACATTCATTGCGACGATATCCCCTGCGCTGCTGGTATAGGACTGATAGCCATAACCTATTTCATTCAGGTAAGGGTGGAGGGCGAAATAGCGCTGAAGGGGATCCATATCGTAAAAAATTTGCTGTCCGATATCCGAGCCGTCCAGAGCCTCCCATTTTTCCAGATGGTAGGCTTCAAATACCCATAAGGCTGGATAGCGAAAATTCAAAACCCGGTCTTCCAGCGCAGGATAAATTTTAAAAGGAGAATGGGGCAGGCCATTGCCGTGATCCTGGGTTTCCATGTCGGGATACGAAATAGGCCAATTGATCTGGAAGGCCTTGAAGTAACTGGCATGGTGTCTTGCCATGCGAGCCAGCCTTTTATTTTCGGTCAACTTTGGCAGTCCCATATGTTCGCGAACATGATTGATCCATAGGATCGGCCCCGCATGTTGGTGCGTAGGATGCAGGAGCTCTCCATAGGCTCGATCAGTGATAAGGTTGAACGCTGTCAGCAGAACCAGGATGCAGACTGAAGACGTTTTGCTTGTTACCACCATTAACCGATACCAATGAGTGTGCCTGAATACGTGTTCGACAGGTGAGGGCAGGGCAGGTTCTGAAGTCGTCTGACAGGCCGGTTATAAGATAAGTTGAGAGCATCGGGAGTAGAGTGCTCTGCCAAAGACTGCTCTGCTGAAGGGTGGTGGCCCTGAGTGAGCAGATGTGAGGGGGTATCGCTTACATGGTTTTAAGGTTTGATTGCCTGCAAGTGTAAATCAATATGCTGGCTGACTTTGACCTGACAGACACCCTTTGAATTATCGGTAACTGTCAGGCCGGGTCTGAACTTCTACAAGGTTATAAGGTGTACAGATTACAAAGCTGACCCGAAGCTAGAAAATTGAAACGATCTTTATGAATTGGGCATTTTCTTTACCAAATCATTTCAATTTCAAAAAACTTAACCTCTTTACTTTCTGGATAATAGTCTGTCACGGTTTGGCTTCGGGCAAAACCGTTCTCTCACTCGATATTTGATTTATAAACAGGCTGAGACAGGGGACTGTTAACCAATGCCATTTCATTCGCATTCGGGCTGGGTTACCCACAAACAACAGCGCCCTTCTCTAGAAAGTATCAGGGATCGCCTGATGACTGAACTGCAGGTTCTGGGTTTTCATTCATTTACCTACAGTGGCATTCCCTATCGCATCATCAATGATATCCACGCCCCGAGCGACTGCCGCCTGTTCAAACTTAGCCATCTGAAAAAAAACACGTCCTATCTGGCCTCAACTGAGGATGAGTTTGCTCGACACCAGGCCTACCTGGGGAAAATGCGTACCAGTGATCTGCCATCAAGTATTCAACAAGGCTTCAGTCAGCCTTACATTATGGCTGCTGACAGTCGTGAACAGATGCAGGGACATCCAGACAGTAATTTTAACAGCGCAATTAACTGGCCTATTTCCAGTTTCTGTAATCCGGAATGGGGCATGATGTTCTTTCTGAAAAGCTGGCGTGATGCTGATGAGATGCGGGTCTGGTATCTGAATAATATGCAGTTACTGGGTAACTTGCTGTTCTCTTATCATCTGGAATTCATGTTACACCACAAGAATGCCTTTAATCCCTTTTTACAAATGGGCGTCTTCAAAATAAAAACGCTGGACGTTCTCCGCATGGCTGCTAACGGTGATTCGGGAAAGGTTATCAGTCAGGAGCTTTGTATGACGCCAGGCGGCGTTGATTACCATATAGAACAAATGCGTATCAAGCTGCAGGCAAAGAACCGAGTGCATTTGATAAAAATTGCCAACAGGTTGGAAATTATCTGAACCCATAATAAATAAAAATCATCGTCCTAAGTTGATGAGCCTGTGGTTGATGTTGACCTATATCAACCGCAGGCCAGTAAGAAAATTTACTATAGAATCCTATAGCAAACCGTTAAACACTCTTTTCTAGAATCACTCCGTTCTTGAACAATACATCTGGATTGTGCGATGAGTGATCTTAATAATCAGTCTGAAACCCCAGCATCACCTAGCGGTATTAACCGTCGTGGATTGCTGAAACTGGGCGCTTTTGGTGGTCTGGCGAGTGCTGCGACTGCGCTGGCTTCAACTGCTCCGGCCAAGGCTATGGCTACTGGCGCAGCTTCCACAGAAGAGAGCAATGCCCATCTGTTTACTGAGCATGATGACTTCCCTTATGTGGTTGCAAACGACTATGAACGTTATCATCAGGAACGTACGGCATTCAGTTACTTTCATAAAAACCAGCTATGGGTGTATCCGAACCCGGATATGACCAAACCAGGTTTCACCATGGAAGATATCGCTCTGTCGATTGGCGCCTGGGATCTGAATGATCGCCTAAACAGTTACTCCTCTAACAGCGGCTACGATCTCGGCCTGTACAACTGGAACAACCCGGTGGCTCCGGAAAAACACCAGTTTGCCTCCAAGGAACATGCTGCCAATGTCATCAAGCGGGCTGCCCGACATTATGGGGCCAGTCTGGTCGGTATTACCCATCAAGATGACCGTTGGGACTATGCTTCCTTTTTCGATGGTGTAAAGAATGAAACCAAGACTTGGGCCGACTTCCCGTTCAAACCAAAAACAGTTATCGCGCTGGCTATAGAGTCCGACTACGAAGGTATGGCCACCACTCCCTCACTGGTGGCTGACGCAGTAACCGCAGAAGGCTATGCCCGCATGTCTTATGTCGCTTATGCCCTGTCTTCTTTCCTGCGAAACCTGGGCTATAACGCTGTTGCTTCCGGTAACGATCTGGGCATGAGCGTACCTTATGCCATTGCTGCCGGTATTGGCGACTCCTCTCGTATGGGGCTGCTGGTCACCTATAACTATGGCCCGCGTGTACGTCTGATGAAGGTCTACACCGATCTGGAATTTGTTGAATACGACAAGCCAAAGACTTTCGGAGTAAGGGAATTTTGCGAACGCTGTAAACGCTGTGCCGATGCCTGCCCATCAAAGGCGATCTCCCAGGAAGACAAGATGTCGCTCTATCCTCACGAAGGTCACGATGCCAGCACCAATAACGTGGGCGTCGAGAAGTGGTGGACAGACTCCAAGAAGTGCCTGCAATACTGGAATGACAGTAACACCAACTGTGGTACTTGCATTACCGCCTGTCCATACAACAAACCGGACTTCTGGCAGCACCGCATGATCGAGAAGATGAATTCCCTGATGCCCGGGCCACTCCACACCTTTATGCGAGAGATGGATATCTGGTTCGGCTTTGGCGATACCTTCGATGAGAAAGCCGTGGCCCGCTTCTGGGATCCAAAAGGTCGTAAATACGACGGCCGCGGTTAATCAGCTATCAGGAGAAAGACAATGTTTCTAGGAATTTTTACCGGTATAGAAGTGCTGTTCTTTATGCTGGGTGTGCTAACGACTCTGACCTTTGTCGGTCTGGGCTGGCTCAAATTCACCCATAATGTCGGTGCCAAGCCGCTGGCGCCACTGGCTATCGGCCTGCTAATTATGATCGCAGCTATTGCCTGGTGTGTCAGCTCGGTTCTGGAAGGTGAACCACAAGCCGGCAGCATGGGTTTGATGGTCATCTTCCTGCCGGGACTGGTGATTGCTTCGCTGGGTGCTCGTCAGGTTTATAACGTCGCTCGTTAATTTCAATAAAGGCAGGCTGAATGTCACCCAGTCTGCCCCCTTTCTTCTTCTCAATTTTTTCCTTTTTCTGATTTCCACCAGTCAAAAGCATATCCTGTAAAAAAGGCAGCGACTGCTTAGCTGCCTGGTTGCTCCATAGCGCCAGCCGGATGGGTCGTTCAACACACTTTGAAATTACACTTCTCCAGCACCGCTGCTCACGCTCTGTGCGGTATCCCATACCCATTCAGTTTATTGTGATAAACGTGTATCTGCACAAGTAGCTATAGAGGCGAGATCGATTAAGTGGCTGAGTTTCTAAAAGACAGATAGCAATAATCCCGCCAACAGAAACCTGTCAGCGGGATTATTAAAAGTAAAAGTATTTAATAAACTTCGGACTTAGAACATCTTGATGGTGTAATCGAGAATAACCCGACCACCCTGGGTGTTGCTGTAACCACCGCCATCTTTGTTATAGGTTGCGTTCAGCCAGAGCCCCTGCAATGGACCATCAAAGACTTCATAGGTAAAGCCGACAACACCTTCCCAGGCATGATCTTCAGTCAGCGGCATCATGCCACCCATCGGCATCTCCATAACATCCGCATCCCAGCCATAGGCGGCCTGGGAAATCAAAGATACATCATCCAGACCAATTGACTTCAGTGAGTAAGCACCTCCCAGCATCACTGTTTTCATATTGGCCTGATTAAAGTCGTTCCAGATCATAGCGGTGTGATTCACTAACGTCAGAACACCATCGGTGAAAGAAATATCATACGGATCATCGCCCACTTGCGAATAACCGCCTTTCAGCATCAGGCTGTCACCGATTTGCCCCAGCAGGTTAATGGCAAACATATCGGCTTTATAGTCTTCGATACCGTAATATTTACCGCCTTCCTGTGTATGGTAAATAAATTGTCCCATGACAAAGTTATTACCTATAGGCAATCCCGCTTCCGCAGTGACCATGTATTTTTCAAGATAATCCTGCTGCTCGCCATAATGGACACTCAGGATTGGCATCTCGCCACTTTTGCCCAGAGTGATACCTGCCATATCCAGAGGGATTTCCTTGTACTCACTGGTGCCTGTAACCGGGTCGAAGTTGTATTCAGCACTCATCTTGTTCAGATTGCTGGATTCCTTCATACCAAATTTTTCAAAGCGGGATATATAACCACTGATCAGTTTGTAGTGACCATTCACCACCGCCCCTTCAAACACTTCCGGTACGGCAGAGTCCATATCGGAGCTGGCCATTGGCATATTCAGGGTCATACGACCAATACGGCCATCAATACCGGTGTCTTCGTTGCCAAAGCGGAACTTCAGGTTGGCCTGACCAATACGGCTGATACTGCTGAGATGGTTTTCTTCCCAAAGCTGAATGGTATCCGGGTTGCCGTCATTTGCCAGCGCTTTGGCACCATAGGCGGTGATATCAAAACCGATGGCGTCCCACAGCCAGCCAGACTGGAAATCGGCCCAGACTGCCAGACCAGAGTCGTGACGCTCTGCCGAAGAGTACATGGCTTTAGCGGTTGGCGGTGCACCTGCAGGCAGATTAACCGGGCTTCTGTAACTGTCACGATCATAAGCAACAAAACGCAGTTTTACATCAAGGCTGGCATCATCAATAAACGGACTGCCGGTATGAAAGCTTAATGCGCCAAGTTCCTTTTTTGCTTCAGGGATAAACGGGTTGGCTGTTGCGGATTGGGCGATAGTGCCGGCACTGATAGCCAGTGCGATCAATGTTTTTTGAAAGCGCATGACAAATAGCTCTGTCCTTATAGTGCTTACGGAATGGCATCTATCCATCCAGGATCCAATGCCAGTGTGTGCTTTAGATAGTGAATAATCGGCAGGTGTTCAGACCCTGAAGAGAAGGGCAGACATCAGATGTATTCAACAGCACACATTATTGAAAGGCGCACAATCAAAAAAACTGCTTAATTCTATAGTGATCTAATGACACTCTCTTTAAACCATTGCCACGTTGATATAGATCAGCTTAGAAATTTTATTAAGGAAGATATAAGTGAGGTTGGTGAGGGACTGTACTGTGAGGTAGGTAACAGTGATTTGGTCCCTGCTGTGAGTGATGACAATGTATCAGGGCTTGATTGCCTGCAGGTGCAGATCAATATGCTGGCTGACTTTGCGCTGGCGGGCCTCGTACTCTTCAAAGGCCAGTTGTGGAACAAGTTCGCCGGCGACTTCCAGCAGGTTGCTGATAATGGCATCCAGTTGTTGCTCATCAGCCCCTTCCGCCGTTAACCGGTAACTGAGTACCAACCGTTCACCCACCGTATCCCAGCCGATTACGCCGCCCCGGGTTTCCAGCGCATAATTATTTAACTGCATGGCCGCTTCCAGCCGTTTCTTACGCAGCTCGCCGGAGCCGGCAGGTAAGAGTTCAATCACCACAAACAGGTCTTCGCAGTAAGCCGGTGCTTCGAGGCTGACCGGAAACTGATCGTTAAACAGAAAGGCACAGACCCGCCCACTGCTGTCCATGGCCTCTTCGTCCAGTCCATTCTGACTCATCCATTTCTGCAGCAGTTCCAGTGGTTTCATACCGACCTCCTTTTTAACTGTGTCGGCGTGTTCGATAACGGGTAAAGACTGTTGAATCCGGATTGTGCGCCAAAGGTTTCAGCTCATAGCTGGAAGATATTTCCGGTGCGTGTCTGAGGCTGTAACCGGTATGGGTCTCTCGCAATGCGGAAAGCTTTCCTGCCAGCCATTGGCTGCCTGCTTTGATTTTGCTGCCCAGTGCCGAGAGGCCGCTGATATGCAGTAACGTCTTGCCGGTTTTTTTCAGCATCAGCCCCTTGAATTTCAGTTTGTCTTTGTAGAGCGTTTGTTGAAGAGCGTTGAGTGCTACGCCCTGTGGAGCCAGCTGCAGTTTTTTAATGGTATTGTCGGTTACGCCCAGTTCCCGAAGAAACGACACAGCGCTTTTAAGTTCTTCTCCCTGTGAGGTGCGCAGGCGCATCAGGAAGGCCCGTTCCGCCACACCAATATTGTCTTTAGCCAGACTTTGCAGGGGATGCCCCAGAGACATCAGCTCTGCCGCTTTCTCCCGGGCTTTGGCGAGCTTGCGGTTATGCAGGCCATCAAAGGCCATGGTGCCCACCGCGGTTGCTGTGCCCAGGGCGCCGGCGGTCACCAACGCTGCCGGTGTGCCTACGGCAGAGGCGGCCAGCATAATTGCGGCACCGGTGCTGACGGTATTCACGCCTGTCTGGATCAGGCCTTTGCGGGCCAGGATGGTACGTTCCTTTTTGATATGGCTGGACAGTGCCTGCAGCAACGCATCATCAGTCTTCTGTTGAGCACAGGTCAGATTATTCAGAGCCGCGACCTGAATACCGGTTTTGATACCGGATTGAATGGCGGCGATGGAGCCAGCGGCAACGGCGACGCCGGGAACCGCTTTTGCGGCGGCAGCGCTGGTATGTTCAGCTATCAACAGGGCGGTGCTGGAGATGCCCAGCCCACGGATAGCCAGATCCTTCAAATCATTCAGCCGGGACAGTGCCGTCTTTTTACGGGACTGGGTCAGGTCGGTTGTCTCCGAGCCGGTCAGTTCCTTCAGGCGCTGCTCATCTTCCCTTGAGCCCTGGAAGGTGCGGGTTTCCGGATCCCACTGTTTCAGCAGTTCCTGAGCCTCGCCCCGCTTTTTATGGGCACGAATATCCCGAAGCGCACGCCAGCCACCGGTAGCTGCATCCTTGAAGAAGCCCAGCCCTTCGGTAGCGATGCTGATCCCGGCCAGCGAGTGCAGACTTTTGATAAAGCCGGAACCTTTACTGACCGCGCTACCGAGAACATAAGGAACCTTGGCGGCGTAGAGCGCCAATGTATGCAGCACACCGCCGGCGGTGCGAATATGGCCTAGGGCGTTGGCGGTTTTATCCAGCTTGCTACTGCTGTTGGCAAAGTGAAAGGTATTGCTTCCGAAGGCAATATTATTGGCTAGTTTAAGGCCAGCCGAAGCGCTATCTCTGAGACTGTAGCCCTGCTTGCCATGGGGCGTGATTACACCGCTTGCGGTTGAACGGCTTTGGGATAGAGCCGGTGATCGCGAATGGTTGGGCTTGGTGGTGGAAATACGGTGCCCGGATAAGACACCGCGGGATAACGGGGCAGGGGGGCTCATCGTCTGCCCGTCCGGTCAGCCGGCCTGTTGCTGGGACTGCTCTCCCTGCAGGGCCTGCATGGCCATCACCATGGCATTCTGCATTGGGATCTTGCCTTCGGCGAGCTCTACGATCCTTGGGAACACCGAAGCAATAATATGCCGGGAGATCAGAATGCCTTCTTCCAGCAGACCGCCGATGCTGGCCGCGTCACCGCGCACCATCATACGCAGGGATAAAACCTCGCCAACGGTAATCACCGCTGCTGGAGCCAGCGCGGGACAAATCGCCGCAGCCAGGGTGGTGGCGTTATCGCTGCTTTTGATCTGCACCGAGGTCATGATGATGGCGGTAATATCATTGGCTTCTACTTCATAGCAGAACAGTTCGCTCTGCAGGTTTTCGGCGATATCAAACAGCCAGCTTTCCGACTCATCATCGGTATCCCGCTGTTCCGGGTTGAGCTTGTTGCTGGTCAGAAAGGTCTGTACAGCCTGTTTGGCAGTGATATTCATTCTTGCAGGGCTCCATAGAAGCTTTTGGCCAGCAGGTCCGCCATCTCCCGGGCATCGTTGGGAGCCGGGTTCATCTTGACCAGTGAATCAATGGTCTGCTGCATCAGCGGTACCAGAATCTGGGCAGCATTCACAAAGGCGATGGTGGCGGGCGGGTGATTCAATGGCATCACATGGCTCTGGCGCAGCACAATCTGGCTGGTACGCATATCCACCATCACTGTCATCGGGCTGAGCACCGCGGTGGCCTGTTGCATAAACGCGCTTAGTGAATTCAGTACCGGCTCCAGTGACGGGCCTTTAGGCAAAGTGATATCGACAACAATATTGACGTGCTTGTCACCCTGAATGCCGGGGGTGAGCAGGGCGGAGATAGAAGAGGTCTGATCGTTCAGTGTTTGAAAGCGGCTTTTCAGGGCTATGCCGAAGTCATGCTTGGAGGCGCCCACCTTTTCCATATCCATCGACAGCCACTCTTTTTTGACATTCCTGGCGACGGGTTTGAGCGTTTCCTGAATATTCACTGTGGTTCCTTCCTGTGGATCCGGGTTGCCGCGTCCGGCGGCCTGATCTGAGATGCACCCTGCATACGTCTTGTCAGCGTCTTGTAAGGGTATCGGTCGTTCGGGGCAATGTTTTTAATTATGGCTGAAATCCCCGGTACTGCATGGTGGCGCGGTATCGCTGTGATAAACGCGGTAACAGGGGGCTTACAAAGGGCGGGTTCCGGTTACCCGGCCATTACCAAAATTGGTAATTCTTTTGTGGGTGTAAGTGTTATGCGTAGATTTTGTGCGGTTTATGACAGTTAAAAGCGAATGCTCTGACCCCTATTCTCCTACAAACAAAATTCCATTGAGCATTGTTATCTGAATGATGCTCCTGGACTCTCAATAATTGAAAGTGGGCAGGTTTTGATGTTCCAGGTCCGTATTCACGGTCGCGGAGGGCAGGGCGTTGTATCGGCAGCAGAAATGCTCTCGATAGCACTGTTTCATGAAGGGGCTCACGCCCAGGCTATTCCCAGCTTTGGTTCCGAGCGCATGGGCGCCCCGGTCGAAGCCTATGTGCGTATCAGCGATCAGGAGATCGAGCTGCGCGAGCCGGTATCCGAGCCGGACATGGTTATTATTCAGGACCCGTCCCTGCTGCATGCACTGGATGTTTTTGCGGGTCTTTCTCCAAACGGTTATGTGTTGATTAACACCTCCCGTTCCCTCGAAGAGCTGGGTATCCAGGACAAACTGGCCCATCTGCCGGCAGGTCATATTCACTGCTTGCCGGGTACCGAGCTGGCGCTGGAATATCTGCGCCGTCCAACCCCGAATACTGTACTGCTGGGTGCGTTCTGTGCCGTGGTGGAGTCCTTCTCCATGGAATCTCTGGGTAAGGCGATCAACCAAAAATTCGCTGGCATCGTGGCTGAGAAGAATATTGAAGCTGCGCAGGCCGCCTTCGATAAGATCAAGGAGCATATCGGATGCTGAAGCAGATTGACGGCTCCTATGCCGTGGGCGAAGCCGTAGCTTTGTGCCGCCCGCAGGTCATCTCCTGTTACCCGATCACCCCGCAGACCCATATTGTTGAGTCCCTCGGCAAGCTGGTAAAAGCCCGCAAGATCGAAAACTGCAGCTTTATGAATATGGAGTCCGAGTTTGGTGCCATGAGCGCCTGTATCGGTGCTTCTTCGGCCGGCAGCCGGACCTACACCGCGACTTCCAGCCAGGGCATGCTATTCATGCTGGAAGCCGTGTACAACGCTTCCGGTATGGGGCTGCCGATCGTAATGACCGTCGGCAACCGTGCGATCGGTTCACCGATCAATATCTGGAACGACCACAGCGACGCCATGTCTGCCCGTGATACCGGCTGGATTCAGCTGTTTGTGGAAAACAATCAGCAGTCTATCGACGTACATATTCAGGCCTTCAAACTGGCCGAAGCCACCGGCCTGCCGGTGATGGTGAACATGGATGGCTTTATCCTGACTCACGCCTACGTACGTGTAGATATTCCAACCCAGGAACAGGTTGATCAATTCCTGCCTCCTTTCGCACCGCTGCAGAAGTTGGACCCGAAAGCGCCAATCACCATGGGTGCTCTGGTCGGTCCTGAAGCCTTTACCGAAGTGCGGATGATGGCCCACTCCCGTATGGAGCGTGCTCTGAAGCTGATTCCTGAACAGGCGGAAGAGTTTGCCAATATCTTTGGCCGTGACGCTGGTGGTCTGGTGAAGAAGCACTATGAAGGCCAGGCAGATACCGTGCTGGTGACCATGGGTTCTGTGATTGGCACAGCCAAGGAAGTGATCAACGCTCGTAGAGAGATTGGCGAATCTATTGGTGCCGTGACTCTGCGGACCTACCGTCCATTCCCGACCGCTGCCTTCCGCGAAGCGGTAGCTGGTGCCAAGCGTGTTGTGGTACTGGACAAGTCTTTTGTTCCAGGCGTAGGCGGTACTGTCTATCAGGACGTGTTTACCGCGCTGAACGGCACCGGTATTGAAGTGCAGTCTGTCATTGCCGGTCTGGGTGGCCGCCCGATTACCCGTAAGTCCATCCAGGCTCTGTTCGATGGCTGTGACAGCCGTAAGGGCTTTGAAGTGCTGGATCTCAATACTGACACCATGGCTCGCGAGCTGGCTCGTGAAGATGCTGTTCTGGGTGCGCGCGAGGAGTGTCTTTAATGCAGTCGCAAATTTTTCATTATCCGGCCAAGGATGCAGTGATCAAACTGCATCAGACCGGCGACCAGACCATCAGCAACCGTCTGGTGGACGAAGCCGACAGCCTGCAGGGCAGTAGGGAGCGCAGCAACGCGCTGGATTCCGGTCACCGTGCCTGTCAGGGCTGTGGTGAAGCACTGGGTGCCCGTCACGCGATTGATACCGCACTGGATGCCACCGATGGCGAGCTGGTGGTGGTGAACGCGACTGGCTGTCTGGAAGTGTTCTCTACCCCTTACCCGCAGTCAGCCTGGCGTCTGCCATGGGTTCACTCCCTGTTCGGTAACGCGGCGGCGGTTGCTTCCGGTGTGGCGCAGGCCATGAAGATGCAGGGCAAGGAGAATGTCCGCGTGATCGCCCAGGGCGGTGATGGCGGTACTACTGATATCGGTATGGGCTGTCTGTCCGGCATGTTCGAGCGTAACGAAGATGTGCTGTACATCTGTTACAACAACGAAGCCTATATGAACACCGGCGTGCAGCGTTCCAGCCAGACTCCGGGCGGCGCCCGTACCGCTACCACCATGCCAGTAGGCGAGCATCCGGGTAACAACTTCGGCACCGGCAAGAGTGTGCCGAAGATCGCCATGGCGCACAATATTCCTTATGTGGCCACCGCCAACATTGCCAACCCGCGTGATCTGGAAGCCAAAGTGCGTAAGGCGATGAGCATTCGTGGTGCCCGTTATATCGAAGTGTTTGTACCTTGCCCGCTGGGCTGGGGTACGGCCAGCTCCGACACTATCAAAGTGGCCCGTCTGGCCATGAACTGTGGTCTGACTCCGCTGTACGAAGCCGAGTATGGTCAGATTACTCAGGTGACCAAGCTGGCCAATGTGCAGCCTGTGAACGACTACCTGAAAATCCAGCGCCGTTTTGCCCATATGTTCCAGCCGGGCAATGAGCATCAGCTGCAATCCATTCAGGCGATTGCCGATGCCAACGTGCGTGCTTTCGATCTGCTGTCCAGCTCTAATGAGGGCGAAGAATAATGAGTGTTGAAGTGAACGGACAGCGTCTGATTCCTTTTGCCACCACGCTGGAGCCGGGCTCCAGCCGTGCCAACAAGACTGGCAGCTGGCGCAGCCTGCGCCCTGAGTATGTGAATAACCTGCCGCCGTGTAATCAGGCGTGTCCGGCCGGTGAAAATATTCAGGCGTGGCTGAGCCATGTGCAGCGTGGTGACTTCCATGCTGCGTGGCAGGAAATTACTCTGAACAACCCGATGCCAGCGACCATGGGCCGGGTTTGCTATCACCCTTGTCAGAGCGGTTGTAACCGTAAAGAGACTGATGGTGGTGTACAGATTAACGGCACCGAAAAGTACATCGGTGATCAGGCTCTGCAGCACGGCTGGCAGTTTGCCAGGCCGGAGCAGGAGTCCGGTCTGAAAGTGCTAGTAATCGGTGGTGGCCCGGGTGGCCTGTCTACCGCTTACCATCTGCGTCGTGCCGGTCACTCCGTGGTGATCTGTGAAGCACAGCCAAAGCTTGGCGGCATGCTGCGTTACGGTATCCCAAGCTACCGTCTGCCCCGCGAGATTCTGGATATGGAAATCGACCGTATCCTGGCCATGGGCAATATCGAAGTCCGCACCAATACCCGTGTGGAAGATATTGAAGCTATGAAGCAGGCTGAAGGTTTCCACTCTGTATTCGTTTCCGTGGGCAACTGGATCGCCAACCGTGCAGAAACCTCTATCGAAGACGGCCAGCGTATGCTGGACGGCATCGAGGTGTTGCGTCAGGTTGAGAACGGTGAAGAGCACGGCATGACCGGTCGCGTTGTCGTCTGGGGTGGTGGTAACACCGCTATCGACGTCGCCCGTGTCGCTCTGCGTGTGACTGGCGAGAAGCCGGTGATGATCGTGCGCCGTGATATGAGTGGCCTGCGCGCCCATCCGGAAGAGATTCAGGATGCGGTGGATGAAGGCGTTGAGATTATGGTGCTGTCCACCATCCATACCATTCGCCAAGGTGAAGTGGTACTGGAGAAGATGGTGGCAGACGAATCCGGTCGTCCACACCCAACCGGCGAATATCTCACCATCAAGGGTGACTCTGTGGTGGCGGCTCTGGGTCAGAGTGCCGAGCTGAGCCTGATGGAGAAGCTGGGTCTGAGCAAGGCCGGTGATTGGGAAGTCGCTGTTTCCCCAGCGATGATGACTGAGATCCCTGGCATCTTTGCCGGTGGTGATATGGTGCCGTCTATCCGGACAGTGACTGCCGCTATCGGCCACGGTAAGAAAGCGGCTCGTCATATTGATCTGTGGTTGAACGATCAAGCCTTCCCTGAAGCGAAAGAGAGGGTGATCGCGACCTTCGAGCGCATGAATACTGTTTACTACCCTCAGGCGACGATGCACAAGCGTCCGAAGCTGGAAGCCGGTGTGCGTATTGGTGACTTCCGCGAGATCAAGGGCAGCCTGACGGCAGCTCAGGCGATTGCCGAAGCCCAGCGCTGCATGTCTTGCGGTAACTGTATGGAGTGTGATAACTGCTACGGTTTCTGTCCGGATAACGCCATTATCAAGCTGGGTGCTGGCAAAGGCTTCCAGATAGATTACGACTACTGCAAGGGGTGTGGTATCTGTGCTGCCGAGTGTCCGCTGGGTGCGCTGGATATGGTGATGGAAACCATCTGATTTTCAGATACAGGTGCCCACGATCGGACAAAGAGTTATTGATTTCCATCCCTCAGTGCTGTCCTGCACTGGGGACGACCGCCATGGATGGTGGAAGTGTCAGAAATGCAGGAGCAGTTTCTGACCTGTCGGGCCATCCATGGCCCTTGAAATCAACAACCCTTGCCCGATTATCACCATCGAGTTCTCTCAAAATGCCGAACTGGTTTCAGTCCGGCATTTTTTTTGAGGAAACTTCTATGCTTGTTATAAGCACGGACGCACTTATAACAGGTAACCCTTTATGGGACATATTTCAGGCGACTCTTCAAGACAATCGATCAACATCGGCCAGCATGCTCCCGGAGCGCTCAAACCTCCTGTAGAAGAACAAAAAGGCCGTAAGAATGGGGTGGATATTAGTGTGGAAACCGGCGTGGTGCGTTATACCAAAAGCCGCTCTGCTCCACAGAGTCAGGAAACACCCCTCAATCAACGCAAAGCAGTGCCTACCGAGAAGCCAGCGGCTTCTGTGCGGCAATCATCTTCTCCTTCGGAAGAGAGCGTAAATAACCGGCGGGAAGCCCAGCTGATTGCCAACCAGCAGTTTATGGAAGCGGCGACGGAGCTGGAGTTCTCGATTCAGGAGTCTATCCAGAAACTAGGGGCCGCAGGTAAGAATGATTCCCGCCTGTGTAATGAGCTGGCTACCCAGATCGCTTTATTTGAAGATGCCATTACCCAGATTGATGATCCAGCCGTAACCAGTCGAAAGGTACTGGATATGCAGGCCCGATTTAATGATCAGCTGGATCGGATGAGTACAAAACATAAGGGTTATTTCTGGAGTTCCCGCAACACCAATGCTGACTTTATGGCTCAGGCCGCACAAGGGCTGGGGCGGTTGGCAGAATCGATAATCATGAATCCACGCCATGATTTTACTGAAGTTGTGCTATCGCCAGAGGTAGATCGTGATATGCGGGAGAGTCGTACCGATCGCAAGCATCAGCGTGATTTGGAGGAGATGAACCGGAACTTGTCGGAAGGCAAGCCGCTGACTCTGCCCCGTCAGACCCGGGTAGATATTACCCGGCAGGATTTTGTGCTGAAGAATGCGGCGGGTGAGACATTTGATAACCGGGAACTGCGCAAAAGTCAGAATGAGCCCGGAGTTGGTAGTGATAAAGTTGCCGCGCAGATAGAAGAGCAAATGCTATCCCTGACCGAGCAACTTCCCCAAGCGCAGCGGATGTCTCTGTTCTCCCATCTCAATCAGAGCGAACCGAACCATATGATCGAGACTTTTATGGATGCCTTTACCAAAAACCTGCCGGGGTGGGGCATGCCATCCCCGACTTCGACAGAACGGCAGGTGGTGGCTGTGCAGAATGGTGATGATATAGAAGTGACCTACACCATGCAGTTTGTTCCCAGTATGGCTGGTGGTGAACTGAATGGGATTATTCAATACGATGATCAGAGCAAGGTGTCACTGATCCGCACTGCGACCATCCACAAAGATGGCCAGGTGGAGTATTCCGATATCGCGTCCAGCATGTATCTGAATCAGGGAGAGCGGGTGTAGAGCGACTCTACACCCGATTTTGATCTATCAGGCTGAGGCAAAAACGCTGTTAACCAAAGCCTGAGCTTCATCAACCAGCAGCTTCAGGTGTTCTTCCCCTTTAAAGCTCTCCGCATAGATCTTGTAGGCCGGTTCCGTTCCGGAAGGACGGGCGGCAAACCAGCCATTCTCGGTGACCACCTTCAAACCACCAATCGACGCACCATTACCTGGCGCGGCAGTCAGGGTCTGGATAATTGGATCGCCGGCCAGCGTATCGGCCTTGACCATATCCGGATTCAGAGTGGAGAGAATCTTGCGCTGGGCCAGATCCGCCGGTGCCTGCAGACGGGTATAAACCGGCTCACCGTATTTGGCCGCTAGCTCCTGGTAATACTCACCAGGGTCTTTGCCGGTCACAGCCAGAATCTCTGCTGCCAGCAAGGCCAGGATGATGCCGTCTTTATCGGTGCACCAGGTATCGCCATCGTGGCGCAGGAAGCTGGCTCCCGCACTCTCTTCGCCACCAAAGGCCAGATCACCAGAGAACAGACCGTCTACAAACCACTTGAAGCCCACCGGTACTTCATAGACTGGACGCTCCAGACCTTGGGCAACACGGTCGATCAGGGAGCTGGAAACCAGCGTCTTGCCGATCTTGGCAGACTTCGGCCAGTCCTTGCGGTGACGGTAGAGATAATCAATCGCCACAGCCAGATAGTGGTTCGGATTCATCAGACCCATGGAGCGGGTGACGATGCCGTGGCGGTCGTAATCGGGATCATTGCCCAGGGCGATATCAAACTTGTCTTTCAGTTCAACCAGACCGGCCATGGCCCATTTGGACGAGCAATCCATACGGATAGCGCCGTCTTTATCCAGGCGCATAAAGCCGAAGGTCGGATCGATGGTGCGATTCACCAATTCAATATTCAGGCCGTAACGCTCGGCAATCACATCCCAGTAGTAGAGGCCTGAACCACCCAGAGGATCAACACCGATCTTCAGGTTGGCTTTGGCGATGGCTTCCATATCCAACACTTTTTCCAGGTCGTTGACATAGGCCTGGGTGAAGTCGTGGGCATGAACATTCTCGGCATCCAGTGCCTGCTCCAGCGTCAGGCGGTGTACGCCCTCCAGATTGGCGGCCATCAGTTCATTGGCACGCTGTTCAATCCATGCGGTAACGGAGGTTTCAGCCGGTCCTCCATGGGGCGGATTGTACTTGATGCCACCATCTTCCGGTGGGTTGTGGGACGGCGTGATGATAATACCATCCGCCTGAATGCTGTTTTCCCGGTTATGGCTGACAATCGCATGGGAGATAACCGGAGTCGGGGTAAAGCCACGACCGATCTGGTAGTACACCTGGCAGTTATTGGCAGCGGCCACTTCCATCACGCTGGCAAAGGCGGCTTCAGACAGAGCATGGGTATCCATGCCGATATAGAGCGGACCGGTGATGCCAGCGGAGGCACGGTATTCACACACAGCCTGGGCAATCGCCAGTATATGGGGTTCGTTAAAGGTGCAACGCAGAGAGCTGCCACGGTGTCCTGAGGTTCCAAAACTGACCCGGTGGGCCGGTTCGTTCAGGTTCGGAGTCTCGGTGTAATAGGCACTGACCAGTCGAGGGATGTTGACCAGACTGTCTTTCGGGGCGGGTTGGCCGGCAAGTGGATGCACGACAGCTCTCTCTCGTAACAATAATGGTTAGAGCGGGCATGTTACCTGTCTCTCCCAGGAATGCCACCGGGATAACGGAGAGTGTTGATGCATGGCAATGCTCGGGTTGGTTATTCCTTGAGCGGAGAACTTTCTGTAAACAATTAAAAGTTATTATGTGGTAGTCGTATATGCTTTGAGGTTATATAGGCATAGCGACAAGTTCTTTTGTCATTTCGGCCAATTTCGGTAAGGTTCGCATCAATCCAGTTGGCCAGCTGTTTTACAGTTTCTCTGGCCAGCCTGTCATCTGTCTGTCCCCCTCCAGACAAGCAATTTCAACTTTCAAACAAACCTTGCACCCACCGAAAAACAATTCGGGTGTTTGCCGTATTACTTTTGAATAAAGAGGCGAGAATTATGTTGCGTCGTATGAGTCGTGTTGCCCTGTCTGTGGTTTTGGCGGGTGCACTGGCCGCCTGCAGTCAGCAGGAGTCTTCCTCCGCCACGGCGCAGACAGAGAATGCTCCGGCGGCACAGGAAGGCGTCAAGGTGGGGATGTCCGGCAGTTACTACCCGTTTACCTTTGTTGAGCAGGGCGAACTGCAGGGCTTTGAGGTCGATATCTGGAATGAGCTGGGCAAGCGTCTGGATCGTCCGGTCGAGTTCGTGACTGCTCCGTTTTCCGGTCTGTTCGGTATGCTGGAAAGCCAGCGTGTCGATACCATCTCCAACCAGATTACCGTGACCGAAGCCCGACTGGAAAAATACAACTTCGCTACGCCTTATGTGTACGACGGTGCTCAGATAACAGTGAATAACCAGACCATGGATATTCACAGCCTGGAAGACCTGAAAGGCAAGACCGTAGCTGTGAATCTGGGAACCAACTTTGAAAACCTGATTCGCGCCTTCGACAGCGAAGGACAGATCACCGTGAAAACCTACGACACGGGTATTGAGCACGAAGTCGCTCTGGGGCGGGTTGATGCCTTTATTATGGATCGTCTGTCTGCGGCCGAGCTGGTGAAAAAGTCCGGCCTGCCCCTGAAGCCTGCGGGTCAGCCATTTGAGGTGATCACCAATGCTATGCCGTTCCTGAAAACCGAGGACGCCGATGCTCTGCGTATTGAGGTGGATGCGGCCCTGCAGGCGATGCGTGAGGACGGCACTCTGGCCAATATTTCACAGAAATGGTTCGGCACTGACGTGACCCGTAACTGATAACCGGAGTGCGGGTAGTTAATGATGAACAGCTTTGATTTTGATTTTGCAGCCGGTCTGCTGCCACAGCTGATCAGTGCGCTGCCCGCCACTCTGGGTATGACAGCATTGGCCACGCTGCTGGCTCTTACTTTGGGAATGCTGCTTGCTGTCGTTCAGGTCACCCGGATTCGGGGTCTGAACCAGTTGGCGGATATTTATATCTCTTTCTTCCGGGGAACCCCGCTGCTGGTGCAGTTGTTTCTGCTCTATTACGGACTGCCACAGGTCTTCCCGGAGTTAACAACGGTCACTGCTTTTCAGGCGGTAATCCTTGGGCTTGGTCTGCACTTTGCCGCTTATATGGCAGAGATTATCCGCGCCGCGATTATCAGTGTTGATCGCAGCCAGATGGAAGCCGCCCTGAGTGTTGGCATGAGTTATGGCACCGCCATGCGCCGGATTGTTCTGCCCCAGGCGTCGCGTATTGCTTTGCCCGGTTTGATGAACACCTTTATCGATCTGCTGAAAAGTACCTCACTGGCTTTCACCCTTGGAGTGGCGGAAGTTATGTCCCGCGCTCAACAGGAGGCTGCTTCCAGCTTTAACTTCCTGGAAAGTTATCTGGTTCTGGCTCTGGTTTACTGGGCGCTGGTCGTTGTGATGACCTGGGTACAAAAGCTGACGGAAAAACGACTGGGGGAGGCTTACTGATGGCATTGCTCACGATTGAAAACCTGCATAAGTCTTTTGCTGATCAGGTGGTGCTGGATGGAATTGATCTGCAGGTTGATGAAGGCGAAATTGTTGTTGTCCTCGGTCCATCCGGCAGTGGCAAGTCCACACTGCTGCGCTGCATAAATTTTCTGGAGCAGCCTGAGCAGGGACAGATTCGTGTAGCCAGTGCTTCTGTGGATGCGGCTGTGGCTCGAAATCGGGATATTCAGACGCTGCGGCGCCAGACGTCCTTTGTCTTTCAGAACTATGCACTGTTTAAAAACAAAACGGCGCTGGACAATATCACTGAAGCCCTGACCGTCGTAAAAGGGATGTCAGCCAAAGACGCTGAAGAGGTTGGTCGTAAAGTGCTCAGCAGTGTCGGGCTGGCTGATCGTGCCGATGCCTGGCCTTCTGAACTGTCCGGTGGTCAGCAGCAACGTATTGGGATCGGTCGGGCCATGGCGCTTGATGCACCGTTGATGCTGTTCGATGAGCCAACCTCTGCGCTGGATCCTGAGAAGGTGCATGAAGTGCTGGAGCTTATGAAAGTACTGGCCCGGCAGAAGCGCACCATGATTGTGGTGACCCATGAGATTCCGTTTGCGCGGGAAGTGGCTGACCGGATTATTTTTATGGATGGTGGCAAGGTGATAGAGCAGGGTACACCTGAAGAGGTTCTGGACAATCCGCAGGATGAGAGAACCAGAGCGTTTCTTCGGCAGGTTCTTTAACCTGCCCTCGAAGTATGCTCCTGGTTCATCGATTCACAGAGTTTGATGTTTGCGGGATGGTAGCCTGCTGTTTCCCGCGCCCATGGGCAGTCCCTGCCCAGCGGCGCTAGTCGGCCATCCATGGCCTTTGGAAACATCAGACCACCACCCATCCATATCTGTGACGTTGTGTACCAGGGAAAAACTGCGCAGGATACCGACGTCAAAGGCCGGCTAATCCGTCATAATAGCCCTTTGCTATTGATTGTTTGAGAGAGTGCCATGCCTGTCGCCTGTGCCCGTCATATTCTTGTGAAAACTCTGGAAGAAGCCGAGAAACTAAAGAAGCGAATTGATAATGGTGAAGACTTCGGTCAGTTGGCCAAGAAGCATTCTACCTGTCCATCAAAGAAGCGCGGTGGTGATCTTGGGGAGTTCCGTCCCGGTCAAATGGTTAAGGCATTTGACAATGTCGTCTTTAAAAAGCCGGTGCTGGTCGTTCATGGTCCGGTTAAAACTCAGTTTGGTTTTCATCTGATCCAGACTATCTATCGCAAATAATCACCTATCCTTGTGGCAGCTTTTGACCCTCTGGAGGCAAGCTGCCATGAGTGCATACCGCTTTTACATGCCCGCCCTGAACCATATGGGTTCCCACTGCCTTGATGAATCGATTGAAGATATTAGTGTTCTTGGCCTGAACAAGGCGCTGGTTGTGACCGACAAGGTGCTGGTGGATATTGGTCTTGTGGGTGAGGTGATCAAGAAACTCGGCAAGGCGGGTATTACCTGTGAAATTTTTGATCAGACCAAACCCAACCCAACAGTCAAAAATGTAGAAGACGGTGTTAAGCAGTTACAGGCTGCTGGCTGTGACTGTGTGATTTCGCTGGGCGGCGGCTCTCCACATGACTGTGCCAAAGGTATTGCACTGGTGGCGGCCAATGGTGGCAGTATCAAAGACTATGAAGGTCTGGATAAATCCGCCAAACCCCAAGTACCGCTGATCTGCATAAACACCACTGCCGGTACCGCCAGTGAGATCACCCGCTTCTGTATCATTACCGATGAAGCCCGCCATGTGAAAATGGCGATTGTCGATAAGCACACGACACCGACCATGTCGGTTAATGATCCGGCACTTATGCAGGGTATGCCCCGTAGTCTCACTGCCGCGACTGGTATGGATGCGCTGACCCATGCGGTGGAAGCCTATGTTTCGACCGCCTCTACCCCGGTGACCGATGCCTGTGCCCTGCAGGCGGTGGAACTGGTGTCTTCCTGGCTGCGTACGGCCGTCTATAACGGTGATGATATGGAAGCCCGGGAACAGATGGCTTACGGGCAACTGTTGGCCGGTATGGCGTTTAACAGTGCCAGTCTTGGTTATGTTCATGCTATGGCTCACCAACTGGGCGGGTTTTATGATCTGCCCCATGGCGTGTGCAATGCGATTCTATTGCCCCATGTGCAGGCCTTTAATGCCCGGGTGTGTCCGGAGAAGCTGGCCAGGGTGGCCGCAGCTATGGGTGTAGATATCAGCGGTATATCGGATCGAGAAGGTGCGGATGCCGCCCTGCGGGAGATTCAGGGGCTGGCTCTGGATATAGGCATTCCAGAAGGGCTGGCGGAACTGGGAGTGAAAGAGTCTGACTTCCCGACTCTGGCGGATAATGCGTTGAAAGACGCCTGTAGTCTGACCAACCCTCTGCAGGCCACCAAAGAAGAGATTATCGAAATCTTTGAAGGGGCGTTTTAAGCGATCTGGATAAGCGACTCTCGCTGATTGTTTTCGGGAGAGTCGCTGTTAGATTCTTTACAAACTTGCAAGATAAGTGTGCGTTTGTCCATGGCAGGCAGACGGCAAGATTATTTTCTTTGGATATACGTGAAAATGCGGTATAAACGCAAACCAAGGAACAACTCGTCCGACGTTGTTCGTCTATATCCACGCCAGAGTCAGACAACTAAGTTTGCTGAGGCTCTTTTTTGTCAGCTGCTATCCTCAGGCAGCCTATTGGCGTTTATTAGACCTATTTGAATTTCAGGTGTTGTTGCTGCCCGGCTTGGCCAGGGCTTAGTGCGGCGCTGTTTGCTTATGGCAGTTTAATTTACCTATGCGTATTGGCATTCTTTCCCGTGAACCGGAGTGCTACTCCACCCGTCGTCTGGTGGAAGCAGGCATTGCCCGTGGTCATCAGATTGATGTGATTGACACTGTTCACTGTTACATGGATATCACCAGCAGCAAGCCCACCGTCCGTTACGACGGTGAAGCGCTGCCGAAGTACGATGCGATTATTCCCCGTATCGGCGCCAACATTACTTTTTATGGCACCTCTGTCGTTCGTCAGTTCGAGATGATGGGCACCTTTGCGGTGAACAGCTCGGTGGCTATCAGTCAATCCCGGGACAAGCTCTGGTCTTTGCAGCTGATGTCCCGCAAGGGCGTGGGCATGCCACGTACCGGCTTTGCCAACGAACCGGATGATATTAAAGATCTGATCAAGAATGTGGGCGGTGCTCCCGTTGTGATCAAACTGCTGGAAGGCACCCAGGGGATCGGTGTGGTACTGGCAGAAACCAACAAGGCTGCCGTATCAATGATCGAAGCCTTTATGGGCATCAAGGCCAATATTCTGGTGCAGGAATTTATCGCTGAAGCCGGTGGCGCGGATATTCGCTGCCTGGTCGTTGATGGCAAGGTGATTGCCGCCATGAAGCGTCAGGGCGCGGAAGGGGAGTTCCGTTCCAACCTGCACCGTGGTGGTTCCGCAGAGCTGGTCAAGCTGACCAAGGAAGAACGGGCAACCGCAGTCAATGCCGCCAAGATTATGGGCCTGAGTGTCTGTGGTGTGGATATCCTGCGCTCCAATCGTGGTCCTCTGGTGATGGAGGTGAACTCCTCACCGGGTCTGGAAGGCATTGAAAGCTCCACCGGCAAGGATGTGGCCGGTATGATTTATGAATTTATTGAGAAGAAAGCCTCAAAAAAAGCGACACGTCGTATAGCCCAGAGTGAGTCTGAATAAGCACCTTCGCGGTGCAAGCCTGAAGTAGTAAGGAAAAGGCAATGGACGAAATTACAATCAGTGGTCAGGTAATAAAAGCAGGGCAGAAGGCACGGATTGAAGTGCCGGTCGCCGATCTCTATACCGGCACCGAAATGAATATGCCGGTGCATATTATTCGGGCGAAAAAGCCCGGGCCCAAGCTGTTTGTCAGTGCAGCCATTCATGGCGATGAGCTCAACGGTATCGAGATTATCCGTCGTCTGCTCACTATGAAATCGCTGAAACTGGCGGCGGGTACGCTGATCTTTGTTCCGATGGTGAATGTCTACGGGGTACTGAACCAGAGTCGTTATCTGCCGGATCGCCGGGATCTGAACCGCAGTTTCCCGGGTTCACCGAAAGGGTCACTGGCTGGCCGGATCGCCGACCGGTTCCTGAATGAGATCGTGCACCAGTGTGATTACGGTATTGATCTTCATACCGGTGCTATTCATCGCTCCAACCTGCCGCAGGTGCGGGCCAACCTGAGTGATCCGGAAACCAGTGCTATTGCCGAGGCCTTTGGTGCGCCGGTGATGCTGAATGCCAACCTCCGGGATGGCTCTTTGCGTCAGGCCGCGATGGAATCCGGTACCCGTATCCTGTTGTATGAAGCTGGTGAGGCTCTGCGCTTTGATGAGTTTTCTATCAAGGCCGGTGTGCGTGGCGTGCTGAAAGTGATGGCCAAACTGGGCATGATCAAAGTGAAGCCGGGCCGCCGTAAGAAGCTGCCACCGTTTGTTGCCACCAATAGTGTCTGGGTGCGAGCGGAAGGCAGTGGTATCGTCCACGATATCAAACATCTGGGTGACCAGGTGGTGAAAGGTGATGTGCTGGCGGAAATTGGTACCCCGTTCGGTGAGGTGATCAGCAAGGTCAAGGCCAGCCGCAGCGGTATTATTATCGGCAAGCAGAATATCCCGCTGGTGCAGGAAGGTGAGGCCATGTTCCATATCGCCTATTTTGACGATGCGGACGATGAAGAAGTGGCCGAGCATATCGAGAATCTGCAGGGCGCGCTCGAGGAAGATGATGAACCGTATCCGGTACCTGTAGCGCACTAAGGTTAGAGCTTTAAGACTATTGTCTTAGAGAGCATTGAAAAAAGCGGCTTAGGCCGCTTTTTTTGTGGGTGTCTGTGACCTAAGTCTATCTCTGTCGTCTGAACTTCGCGGGTCTGTGTGCCTCTAACTGTGTGAATGGATACAACAGATAGACAACATGGATGGAGGTCATTATGAGCATTGGAGCCGTTGTTTCAGATTCCGCAGGTTACTTGGGGCGTGGGTTAGTGAAGTGTGCCAAGATCAATACAGCAGTGAGCTTTGGTATCTTTACCGTCTCTGCCACCATGGCATTGACACCGTTCACTCTCGTTGTTGATACGCTCTTTACCGATCCGGATGCCAAGCATGAAGACGGTCACGATAAATACCCTGTGTCCGAAGCCATGTACAAGTTGAGTGGTCGGGCTGTTAAGGAACTGTGTGATTACACTGTCGAGACTTACAACAGTTAATCCCTGTTTGGTTAAGAATATGCTGGGCACTTTGTCCGGCATTTTTGTTGCTGCCTGATGCAACACGCCGCAAAAACCTGTAAATTTCCTTTCCGTTGGTTGGGGTGCTCCGGTTGGTGCCGGGGCTGAGAATAACCCATAGACCTGATCCAGATAATACTGGCGTAGGGAACCGGCGGGAAAAGAATCACCTTCTGTTTATGGCTCCGGGTTCCGGACCTTTCCTGATGACTCTCCTGTCTCCCTGTACGCATTAACGGGGATTCGTTCTGCATGTTTGATGTCCATCTCCATAAGGTCGGTTTGGCTTATGGTGATCTGCAGGTTTTTCAACAGCTGGATCTGAGCTTAAAGGCCGGGCAGTGGACCTGTCTTCTTGGTGGCAGTGGTGTCGGGAAAACCACCTTGCTGCGTATGGTGGCCGGTCTGGTGGATCAATCCGATATCCGGGTTGAAGGTCGGGTGACTTGTGATGACGGACAGCCTTTAGCCGGACGTATTGCCTGGATGTCACAGCAGGATTCCCTGCTGCCTTGGGCCACTGTGCTGGATAACATTACTATCGGTGAACGGTTACGCACCCGGAAATTTCTACGCCGAAGCCGCCTCTCTTCCGAAGCTCTTGATCGGGCACACCATATGCTGGAGCTGGTCGGTCTGGATGAAAAGGCCAGGGTGTTGCCCCAGAACTTATCTGGTGGACAGCGCCAGCGGGTGGCTCTGGCCCGTACCTTGTTTGAAGATCGCCCGGTTGTACTGATGGATGAACCTTTTGGTGCGCTGGATGCAATTACCCGCCTGAATCTTCAGGATATGGCTTGTGACCTGCTGGCGGGAAAAACCGTTATGCTGATCACCCATGATCCTCTGGAAGCCCTGCGCCTGGGGCATGCTGTTTACCATTTGCGTGGTCATCCGGCGCAGTTGACCGATGCGATTACCCCTCCGGGCAAGATTCCCCGCTCTCTGGATAATGCTGAACTGATGACGTTGCAGGGTGTGCTGCTGGATCGTCTGCGTCATGAGGAGAGTGTCGCATGAGTAAGCGTTTTGCTGTCCTCAAGCCGTTGCTGGTGTTTATCGGCATCCTGTTGCTCTGGCAGGGATTGGTGGTGGGGCTGGAAGTGCCGTCGTTTATTATCCCTGACCCCGTTTCTGTCTTTAAGCGCATGGTTAGCGATGCCGGACTGCTGTGGGAACATGCCCTGGTAACGATGGCCGAGATGCTGATGGGCCTGACTCTGGGCGTTTTGTTTGGCGTATTGATGGCGCTGACCCTGGTGTATTTTGTTTCCCTACGGCCCTGGTTGCTGCCGCTCCTGCTGGTAACTCAGGCAATTCCTGTCTTTGCGTTAGCCCCGGTGCTGATGCTCTGGTTCGGTTATGGCATGGCGTCCAAAGTCATTATGACCGTGCTGATTATTTTCTTTCCTGTGGCCACTTGCTGCTATGACGGCCTCCGACAAACCCATCAGGGTTGGCTGGATCTTGCTCAGACCATGGGCGGTGGCTCCTGGGCGGTGTTGCGCCTTGTACGCTGGCCTTCTGCTTTACCGGCATTAGCTTCCGGCCTGCGCGTAGCGGTGGTTGTGGCTCCTATCGGTGCAGTTGTCGGAGAGTGGGTCGGCTCCAGTGCCGGTCTGGGCTATCTCATGCTGCAGGCCAATGCCCGTTTGTGGGTGGACTTGATGTTTGCTGCGCTCACAGTACTGGCCATCTGCTCAGTCGGGCTTTACTACTTCACTGATCTGTTACTGAAACGTCTGATTCCCTGGCAGACCAGTCACCATTAATTTCCATCAATAAGAATATGAGAGGACAAACGACAATGTTGAAGAAACTGGCCGCAGGCCTGATGTTATGTTTTGCGGCGACGGCCAGCGTGGCAGCCTTCGCTAAAGAGCTGCCGAAAGAGCAGCCAAAAGAACTGACCCTGATGCTGGAGTGGTTTATCAACCCGGATCATGGGCCGATTATTGTGGCGCAGCAGAAGGGCTACTTCGAGCAGGAAGGGGTGAAGGTTACCATTCAGGAGCCGGCTGATCCGGACCTGCCGCCGAAACTGGTGGCGGCCAATGATGTCGATCTTGCTGTTTATTATCAGCCAAGCCTGATTCAGGCGGCCAGCGAAGGGTTGCCTCTGGCCTGGGCTGGAACTCTGGTGGCCACACCGCTGGATGGTCTGATTGTATTGAAAGACGGCCCGATCAAAAGCCTGGCGGATATGAAAGGCAAGTCCATCGGCTTTAGCGTTAATGGTTCCGAGAAGGCGATTCTCGATACCATGTTTAAGCCGTATGGTTTTGGCGCGGAAGATGTGAAGACCGTGAATGTGGGTTGGAATCTGTCGTCTTCTCTGATGACTGGCCGTGTGGATGCTCTGCTGGGCGCTTACCGAAACTTTGAATTGAACAGCCTGGAGCTGCACAAGAACTCGGGCAAGATGTTCTTTATCGAAGAGCACGGTGTGCCGCCTTACGATGAGCTGATCTTTATCGCCAACAGCAAGACTGCTGATAAAGAAGCGATTCGGCGTTTTCTGAGAGCCGTGGAGCGTGGAGCCCAGTTTATTGCCAACAACCCGGAAGAGGGCTGGAAGGTGTTTCGGGATTCCAAGCCGGAAGCGCTGGATAATGATCTGAACCGTATGGCCTGGATTGATACTGCTGACCGTTTCGCCCTGCGTCCGGCCGCCGTTGATAAAGGCCGCTACCAGCGTTATGCCGAGTTTCTGAAGGAGTTTGGTGAGATCAAGCAGGTACCTGACCTCAAAACCATGATGCTGGAGCTGTATTAATCTTTAATGATTAATCCCTGCTGTGTTTGCCGGTTACTGTTCCAGTTCGCTGGCAAACTTGCGGGTCATCAGTTTCTGGTAAGCCCTGGGCATCAGTTTGTATAACACGCTGGCTGCCCAGGTCTTCCTGTCCGGAAATAACCGTTCTTTTCCCTGATCCAAAGCTTTCAGTATCGCGGTGACTGTTTCACTGGCCGTGCGCATCTGGCCAATGGTTGAACGCTGGTGGCGGGCAGGCTGACCATCATGCCCCAGAGCATTCTGCTCAATCGGCGTGTCCAGAAAACTCGGGTAGACCATCAGTATATGGATGCCTTGGTGGCGAACTTCGCAGCGCAGGGTTTCAAAGAATTGGTTCAGGGCGCTCTTGGCGGCACAGTAACCGGCTCGACCAAGAACCGGCATCCAGCTGGCCATGGAGCTGATATTGATAATGGTTCCATGGCTTTTCTTCAACAAAGGCAGCAGGCCGAGAGTCAGTTCTACTGGTCCCTTATAGTCCACATCCATCACCCGTTGGAAAACCCGGGCGTGGGTTTTGGTAACCAGAGAGCGGTGGGTGATACCGGCATTATTGACCAGAATATCTATCTGCGGGTGCGACTCGGTGACTTGGGATGTGAGGTTTTCAACGGCTTGAGAATCGGACAGATCGACGACAAAGGATGAAACATCAAGCTGAGAATACTGGTCGGTGAGTTCCTGCTGCCGTGTTTCCAATAGCTCTTTTTGAATATCCACCAGAACCAGTTGTCTGGCTCGGGGCGCAAATTGCCGGGCCAGTTCCCAGCCCAAGCCACTGGCGGCTCCGGTAATCAGAATTGTGCTCATAACGGTTACTGCAATGTCTCGTTGTTATTTGTGTTGTTAGGGTCTGTTGACGTTTTGTGATGCGGCTCAGTGAGTCTGGAAGCCGTTCATCGTTAGAAAGGCTTGTGAAAATCGTAGTTGCCCTACATTAAGCAAGCCTGACGCAGCGAGGGGCGGCTTCCAGCCTCACCCGGAGGGCTTTCCCGAGAGCTTCCATGGCGTCGTTACAGCGATTTGAAAGGCAACAAGCATTCCTGCATCGCTGTGCCTAGCCCTGAAAACTCTCGGGAAAGCTGAGCGCGATCACAAAACGTCAACAGACCCTAGGTGGCATCTCTTTGCTTTTGATGTCGTAAATAGAAATCAAAAGTCTCGGCTGAAGTTTTTTCCGGGGTGTAGCCAAAAGTCTCTTTCAGAGCCTTGTTACTCAATACCGGGCGGTAACGCAGGAAATTAATTTGTTCCGGCCCGTAAGGCGTTAAGCGCAGGGTCTGGCCCAGCCACAACAGGCTTTTTATCAGCCATGGTGCCAGACACATGACCGGTTTGTTCAGCTTGTCGCCCAGGTTATAAATCGTCAGTGCGCCATCGCCGGCCATATTGAAAATGCCGGTTTTGCTTTCTGTCACACCTATCTCAATCGTGCGTACCAGATCCTGATCCCAGATAAAGACAAAGGGAGAACGTGAGCCTTGAACAGCCAGCAGTGCACGGCCTTCAAACAGACGGGTAATCATATTACTGGTGGTTGCTCCCAGTACGGTCCCCGGGCGCAGGATCAGCTGCTTGAGCTGGGGCTGACACTGACGATAGCTGGCCAGCATCTCTTCGACCTGTCGTTTATGATCGGAATAGGAGAACTCTTTGTTACCCCGCAAAGCGTCGCTTTCTGATATCCATTCCGGGTTGTCAGCATAGTAACCGTAGGCCGCGCCGCTGCTGGTCACCGTCAGATGCCGGACATGACTGATCGTACAGGCCTCCAGCACATTGCGGGTGCCCAGTACATCCACACGGTAGTCGTGCTCGCGGTCGCGTGACGGCTCAACAATACTGGCCAGATGAATCACATGGGTGATCCCGCACTCGGTCATGGTTTTGGCCAGGTCCGGACTGCAGATATCCATAATCAACAGCGGGAACAAAGCCTGATCGGTATCGCGGATATCGGTGCCGATCACTTTCAGGCCCTGCTCGGTCAGGCGATTGCCCAGCTGCAGGCCGATATAGCCGGCAGCGCCGGTAATCAGAATGGTTTTTTCGGTGTTCATCCCTGTAACTCCGGAGATTTCCCGGTCAGACGGTTATCCCTGGCTGACCACCACAGGGCCAGCCCAAGCCCGGTAATCAGATGCCAGACGCCCCAAAGTGCGGCCACCAGGATCATGGCACCCTGACCGGGGAAGAAGGTAAATAATATCGACAGTGCCAGGCCGGAATTCTGAATGCCGACTTCCAGTGTGACCGCTCGTTTGTCTTGTTCAGGCAGCCCGAAGGTGCGGGCACTGAGCTGGCCAATCAGCAGGGCAATCAGGTTATGGGCAATCACCAGCAGGGCCAGCAGCCCAAGTACGGAAGGCAACAATTCACGATTCTTGAAAATGCCCAGACCCACAAATGCAAACAGGGCCAGCACGGAGAAGTTGCGGAAAGGCTTTTCCAGACGTTGAGCGAGCCGGGGAACGTGATGCCCGATCAGCATACCCAGAACCAGAGGAATACCGATCACAAACACAAACAGCACCACAATCTGCCACGGGTCGAGAGCGATATCCTGCAACAGTGGTCGGGTATAAGGGTTCAGGCTGGCATATAAGGCAAAATTAAACGGCGTCATGATGATGGCCGCCAGACTCGATACGGCGGTCATGCTAATCGAGGTGGCGACATTGCCCCGGGCGATAAACGTCATCACATTGGAGAACGAACCGCCAGGGCAGGCTGCGACCAGCATCATGCCCAGTGCCAGAGCCGGATCAATTTGCAGCTGCCAGGTGGCGAGGCAGGTCAGGGCCGGCAATATCAGGAACTGAGCCAGCAGGCCAACGACAGGGGCCTTAGGCTTTCTGGCGACCCGGATAAAGTCCACAGGTTTAAGACCCAGCGAGACGCCAAAAATAATAATGGCCAGAATCAGGTTTAGCGCCAGCAGGCTACCGGGGTTTAACGCTGCAGACGTTTCCGGACTCATGCCGGCTCCCCCGTTGTTTGCTGGAGTGCGGGATTCAGGTCTTGTCTGAGTGCATGGATATGGCCATTAACGGCCTTGCGGTAGGTTTCTTTTTCTACGTAATAGGCCATCCGATCCAACTTCAGATAGTCATAGCCGCCATCTGCACGGTTATGGGCTTCTGCTTTTTTGATCTGCTGCAGCTTTTGGGCGCTGGCCTTGCCATCGGTGAGCTGACGAATGTAAAGTGCGATCATCTCCGCCTGTTCAGCACGCCCCTGCCAGCCAAGCCCGGCCGCTTCGACCATGCCCATCATAAACAGGTTGTCGTAATCCGGATGCATGGCATTGAGATAGAGAGACGGAGCGCCGCCCTGTTGCCAGTTCAGCAGCTCCCGGCGAATAAACGGGTAGTGCAGTTTATAACCGGTGGCCGTGAGTATCAGGTCGTAGTCCTGTTGCTCATCATTCTCAAAAGTGACGGTTTTGTCCGAGATATTTTGAATGCTGCCACGGGGAGTAATATCACCATGGCCAAGATGGTGCAGAATCAGGGAGTTGATTACCGGATGAGACTCATACATTCGGTAATCCGGGTCGGGCAGACCATACTGGCTGGGCTTGCCCATAATCATCCGGATCAGAAAGGCGTCCAGTGTCTGTTTAATCCGGCGGGGCAGACGAACTTTTCCACCCAAAGAATCCGACGGCTTACCCATAATGAATTTGGGTAGGAAGTAGTAGCCCCGGCGGGTGCTGAAATCGACCGAGTCCGCATGATGCACGGCATCCACGGCAATATCACAGCCACTGTTGCCTGCACCGATAATCAGCACACGCTTGCCTTTAAAGAGTTCAGGGGAGCGGTAATCGCAGGCATGGTACAGCTCACCGGAAAAGTTGCCGGGCAGCTCCGGTCGGTTGGGGTGATGCAAAGTGCCATTGGCAATCAGTACACCGGCAAACCGACGAACCTTCTTTTCACCCTGATGTTCGGTGGTGATAACCCACTTATCGCCCTCCGGCTCCACACTGACGACACGGGTGTTGAACTCATAATCTTTGCTCAACCCAAAATGGGCAGCATAGTCCTGAAAATACTGTTTAAGGGTGCTGTGCTTTGGGTAGGTCGGCGTGTGTTCCGGCATGGGGAATTCAGTGAATTCGGTCATACCCTTGGAGCTGATCAGATGGGCGCTGTCGTACATGGTGGAGTGGGGGTTATCGATATCCCACAGTCCACCGACATCGGAATGCTGTTCCAGCCCGGTATAGGCGATACCGTAACGTTGCAGCTGGCGAGCGCAGGCCAGGCCCATCGGGCCGGCACCTATGATCGCATAACGGTTTGCGTCGTCTTGATCCGGATTCATTGGTGATGTCGCTGTTTTTATTGTTATTGTCAGGGCATACTGACCATGTCGTATAAAAATAAATATAAGTCCTTTGTGGACTGAAAACACGTCCAACTTGGGACAGGCTGTCGGTACTTTCGGGACATGCAACAGCGTACTTTTGGCACAGGTGCACCGATTAGCACCACCTCCGTGAATATCCGTTATACCCGCGGTCTGGTTATGGCCCTGCAGATGCTTGGCTATCCGGTGCCCGGGGTCATGGTGGAGATCGAGGCTACTGCCGGTGAGAGTGGTCGAGGCTCTGTTGAGCTGCAGAACCAGTTTTGGGCAGAAACCATTGCTACCTGTGACGATCCTCTTCTGGGGCTGCGCATGGGCGCCCTCATGGAGTTCGGGCATCTGGATGTGATTGGTTACCTGTTGCTGAGCTGTGATTCTCTGGAGCAGGGGTTGGAACTGCTGGAAAGCTATTTCCCCATTATTGGTGGCGGTGGCCGGATTGAGCTGCAGTTGCCTGATAATCTCTGTCGTATTGTTTATAAGCACTCGTTTGTTTTGGGTGGCGAGCAGCGCACCGGTGTAGTGATGGCGCTGATGGCCAAGTTTGGGCGTCAGCTGCAAGGCGCGGAGTTTGGTATCACTGAAGTCACGCTGGTTCAGCCGGGCGATACCACACTCACGGCAAAGGCCTCTGAGCTGTTGGGATGTCCGGTGCGTATGGGGCAGAAGGAGAACAGTTTCTGTTTTTCCGCCGAGTTATTGAAGCGTCCTGTGTGTCAGTCCCATCCATTGGTTAAACAGCAAGTACGGACGGTAGCCGATCAGGCTTTGAAGCAGCTTGGCACGGTCGGGCTGCAGGGGCAGGTGCAAAAGCTGCTGGCTGATCATCTGCACTGGGGGCGGGAGCAGGTGGCGGATGCATTGCACCTGAGCCCCCGGCATCTCAGCCGGCGACTCTCTGCAGAAGGGTGTAGCTTTAAGCAGCTGCAGGAGCAGAGCCGCTGTCAGGTGGCGATGGAGAAGTTATGCAACAGTTCGCTAACGTCCAAACAGCTGGCCGAGCTGCTGGGCTTTAATGATGAAAGCGCATTTGCCCGGGCCTTTCGGCGCTGGACCGGACACTCTCCCCGTGAGTACCGATGTGTCCGGTGTGACAACGCCTAAAGTCGTTTGGGATATCTTTCCTTGGGAAGCATATTGTTGGCGACAAGATAATGCCCCAGCTGTCGCGGACTGGGCAGATACTTTGCCATCATGTTCTTGAAGTTATCATCCCACTCTGCCGGTTTGTTCAGGCCGTTGATCCACATTTGTTCAAGGCGGGGATCCACTCCGCTGTTGGCAATCCAATCTCCGCCTTTACCGATATTGAACTGATCGAGAAAACGGAAAGATTCCTCCCTGATCATCTCATCGGTCTGGCGGTTAATCTGGTAATCCATTGGGCTCAGTTGGGTCAGCGTTTCCTGGGTGGCGTCCTCTCGCAGATCCATCTTTTGATACATGGGGCGAGGATCACCCTGGTATTTTTTGCCCATACGCCCCGCGACCGTACCGGCCACCTGAGTGGTTACCCTGCTGGCAACCTGCAGCAGCATGATTTCCTGCATCCGTTCCGCCCAGCTGTTGACCATAACTCCCGGAACCTTTTCATTCTCCATGCGCACCCGTAAAGCCAGCATTATCTGAGGTGATTCGATCGCCAGCAGGCTTTTGCAGAAGTTGACCGGTGTGCTGAGATCTGTCTCCATCGCCTGATGGTAGGCTTTGGTGAGTTTGTTCAGGCCACCGAGAATATCTGAGGTTTTGGGATAGCCCCGCAGACGTTTGGCTGCCCGCATATAGGAGGGAGGTGGCGGGGCTTCACGCATGGATCTGCGCTTGGGTGGCTTGTAACGAGCCTCCATGGTCGCTTCCCCTTCCTTGGTTTCGTAGAGTTTCAGTTCTTCTGGGGTGCGCATGTCTTCAAAGGTGGTGATATGATTGCCGAAGGCCTGTGAGCGGCGAGGCATCAGGCTTTTGACCACGGTCAGGCCGGTCAGATTATGGAAGTCATTGATAAACTCGGTTTTGTCCACCAGTCCAGACTGAACATAAGACATCTGGCTCAGTGCATCGGTACGGGCTTGTCCTGTAACAGGACCGGCACGCTCCGGATCAAAACGGGCCAGATGTGGGTCAAGCTCGCTCATGAGCACTGACGTCTTCTTTTCCGCCTGATCATACAGTTTTTCACATTGCTGCTGGATTTTAGGGGGAACACCATTGCGATATTTGCCTGCAATCTGATTGGCTTGATTCATCAACTCGGTAACACTCTCGGCCTGCCCTCGGAAGTGAAAGAGTAAGGTGCTGGCGTCTGCATCCCCATGGGCCCGCTTCTCCAGATCGTGCAGATAGTCCTGCAGCAGATCAAAGTACTGCACTGAGATATGGCTGGCCATATCTCCACGGCTCAGGGGAACAATATCTTCGATTTTTGCACCGGTAGACTGCCGGGCTTCCTGCGCAGGTACCACTTCAGGCTGATCCTTAAACCGCACTCTTTTGCCTTTATCACTCTCTGTCCTGGCTTCCTGTTGGCCAGTTTTGACGGAGGTACTGATATCCTCTGGCTTGGGCTGAGCAGGTTCTTCAGCAAGCCCAAGGCGGGTTGCTGATTTCTGGAAATCGGGCATTAATGCATTGCCCAAAAGATAGACAACGGCGTTTGGCTGATCTTTATCATCCGAAAGCCACAGGTCCATCTGGATCAGGTGGCCCAGTTCATAACCTTCACGGGTCCGGGAGAACTCAACAATATAATGATCGAGGCGGTCATGGGGGGAGGAGCTGCCGGCAATACTGGCCAGTCGGCGGAAGTGGGTGTAATCCATTTGCTCCGGTGACATATCGAAGCCCGTCGCCGCTTTGAACTTGTCGGCATGGTTTGCCACCAGTTGCTGGCTGATAAACGTATCTAGTTTTTTTACCGTTCGCTCATAATCCTCTTCCGGGGTTTCAGCTACCAGTTTCTGGCGAAAGATCAGCAGGGTTTCCAGTATCTGCTTAGGGTCCTGTTTGAGCTCCAGAATTTTTTCCGGTGCCGCATGGTGGAGCTGCTCAGCCACCAGATAGTTGTCCATAAAGTCCTGTAATGTGGGAATCAGATCTTCGGCTTTCTCGATTTTTGTGGCGGTATGCTGAAGAGTGCTGACGACCTTTTCAGGGTTGGTCGCTGCCGGGAAGGTTGTTATCCAGGCGCTGAGAGCCGCTTTTAAATCCTCACCTTCAATCCAGGCCGGGTTCCGGCAGTCATGGGATTTATTGATAAGTCCGGTCAGGTGATTCCAGGCCTTATCACGTTGTGGGGACGATTTTCTAACCGGGGTTGGCACCATGCTGGCCGTCAGTGATGGGGTGGCAGAGAAAAACACGGCATCGTCTTCATCATCACTGCTTTCATCTCCACTGGTACTGACAACGGAGTGGGTGATGGGTTGTCCTGTTTCAGGTTCATTTTCTTCAGGCTCAGGTAAGGGCATGGACAGTGGGCGGATCAATGTCAGGCCACTTTCAGGGTCCTGGCCGGCAAAGAACTTTTCGGAAGGATCAGGGCGCAGGGTCACGCTTCCGGTATCGTCTGTGCTCTCATTATCTTCTGAAATGGCGGTGAGCGGCTCGTCTTCCCCCTTCCTAAGCATTTGGTCGAGAAGGTATTCATTGCAGGTTTTGAACACCAAAGAGGCTTCAACACTCTCAAAATCCAGCTGTTCAATATTGTAATCTGTCAGAGATTTGCTGGCGGTATCGGTATTCGACTCAGCGTTAAGGCTATCATTCTGGCCGGAGAGCTGGCGTTTGATAAATTTCTGGGTGACTGGACCCTTGGTATCTTCGGCGGAGCCAGGCTGATAAACAGGCAGGCTTTGGGAAGGTGAAGGAAGGCTGCTGGGTTTATCAAACATTATGGGAGGCTCCAAGGACGAATGGCTTTCCCAAGCTATCGGCTTACGGCCTTGATCTTTGATTCTCCAAGAGCCCTCAGGGCAGGGAGCGGGGCGGTTGCCAGACCATCAGGGCGAACTCTTCACCGTTATCCCGGTAGGCTTGCCAGGGGCGAGCTATCACAGCAGGAGCCTGCTCTGGCAATGCGGAGCAGAATCCGTGGGCGGTATAGAAATCGACAAGATAAGCGTAGGGATAGCACCAAACCGGAGCATTGAGACCTTGAAGGCAGGCGGTCAGCAGCTGGCCGCCTATGCCAAGCCGGCGCTGATCCCCGGCAATCCATAGGCTGCGCAGCAGCCAGATATCGCCTTTGTGGATCAGGCGAACGGCGCCGACGATGCGGTCCCCTGACCGGGCCAGAGTGACCCGATCATCACGCCCGCATTTGCCCTTGTGACCATTGGCTTTATAAAAGCGGTTCACCAGCCCGAGTTCGGAGCCGGTGGCCTGCTGAAAGGTCAGGAGTGGCGGGGACACAGAACCTCGGGCTTAGTCTTCGTCGATAATGTCGGCCAGCCAGGGTGCATCCGGCAGTTGATCCAGTTTTTTGCAGTAGCTGTCCAGATCAAAAGCGTTGCCGGAGGTGACCATCGCTTCCATTTCCAGGCCCATGGCGCAGGCCATGAGTTCAATGGCATCACTGCGTTCGGTGCCGGTCATCACCAGCCGCATCAGGGTTTCCTTAACCCGGATTGGATTGCCTTCTTCCAGCTGATTTTCAATGATGGTCTTCAGTTGTTCGCCGTCGAGCAGTTCGTCAGTCATGGTGTTTTATCAGTACAACAGGAAAACGCGCATGATACGGCAGAGTTAAGGCTTCGGCGAGCGGGAATCCTGATGTCTGATAAAGAACGGCTTAATCGAGAAACGTAACCAGTACCGTCATATTATCTGCGTAATTTTCGATGCTTTCCTGGCCAAAGCCATGCACCACGTTTCTGGTGGCGGCCAGACAAAGTTCAATAAGCATTGTCGCAATAGCACTCTCATTAGCACTGTTGGCACGCATATGGGCGACCAGGGTTCCCACCTGTTCACTGGTGCAACAGTCTGAGACTCCATCACTGAACATCACCAGGGTCTGTGGATTACCTGTCGATGGCATATGGAAACGAACAATATCAGGGCGTGGCGAGTAGCCATGCAGTTGTCCG
Organism: Parendozoicomonas haliclonae; assembly: GCF_900174585.1. Taxonomy (GTDB): domain Bacteria; phylum Pseudomonadota; class Gammaproteobacteria; order Pseudomonadales; family Endozoicomonadaceae; genus Sansalvadorimonas; species Sansalvadorimonas haliclonae. The sequence goes on from NZ_FWPT01000009.1 coordinate 82,581, forward strand.
TCACCAAGACCGCGGGCCGGCTCAATATGATGTGCGACACGCACTGGACCCCCGGGCTCATCATCGGCTATGCCTACCGTGCCGAAACGTTTATAGACCGAAGAGTGGTAGTCTTTGTTACACGCCCTCATATCAGTACTGAGCTGGGTGGTGAGAGTGCCATCGACAACCAGAGCCCGGCAGTCTCCGGCATTGGCAACGACCAGTGTGTCACCTTCGATAATGACAGCGCAGGCGGTAGAACCATGGGTATAGCCACAGCCCTGATTTCTGAGCTGGAGGGAAGTATCGGTAAAGGCGGTTTTCATGGCATTAAAATTGGCTACGTCAGGATATAGAACCTCCCGGTAATTCAGCAGGTTTTGCATGACATGGGATGGCAGGAATTCTGATGCTGTTGTGGAACACTCTTCGCCACCATGACCATCAAACACGGCCATCAGATGACAACCCTGTAAAGATGGCTGTTCATCACCCAGATGTTTATAGGTTGAGCAGTCTTCCTGGTAGGGGCGACCACCTACAGTCATGGCCTGAGCATAGGACAGTGTATTGTCACCCCGTGCTAGCGTTGCGAAAGCGTGCGGGAAGCCAACAGGCGGAATCTTGTTGTTATAGAGGTAATCATTCAGCAGGCTGGCAAAGGCTGACCGGTAAACGCTCTGATAGGGGGATTGGCTCTCCTTTTGCTCTTGTGCTTTGGTCCGCGCTTTTTCCAGTTTCTTTTCCACCTGTTCCTTGTCCACCACAAGCCGGTATTCAAGATCCATCAGATACATCTTCTCGAGCGTTGTCAGGGTGCGGTATTGCGGACCATTGGCAGTGGTTTTGACGATGTGCGGGTATTTATGGGATTGCAGCATAACTCTTTGCCTGCAGCTGAGACGTATGTCACCTGACTCATCTGGCGGCAGGAAGGCATCGGCTTCAAGACGTTTTCCCGGTAATACTCCGGTGGCATGAAACTCCCCGTCCTGCAGATTCTTCTGCTCGGCATCGACCAATGTGACTTTTTTGCCATCGAAGGTTTTGGGAATACCATCGGGCTTGTTTGGTGGTGTCGGCTCTTCCTGAGGCTGGCTTCGTCGGTGGGGAGGGATATATTTCCCTGCTGGTGATGCCATGTCCTTGCTCTCTCACTTTTAAAGTCAAAAACGATAGAGTGCCGGACACAGTCGTTGGTTGCCGGAAAGCGGCGTTTGTCAGCGATACTAAGCAGATTGTCAGCCGCTCGCTTGCAGCTATGCTTTTGCAGATAGGTGATGTTTACCTGCTGGGTTGCAGCAATTACCCCCTTGCCTGAATGAGGTTCGCCCTGTAGGCTGCGCGCTTTTGTCCGCCGGGCGGGCATAAAAATAATTACGACAATACGATTACCAGAACGCTGACAGGACACGCCATTGATCTCTACAGCCAATATCACCATGCAGTTCAGCGACAAGCCGCTGTTCGAAGATATCTCCGTGAAATTCGGTGATGGAAACCGTTACGGATTGATTGGTGCCAACGGTTGCGGCAAATCCACCTTTATGAAAATCCTGACCGGTGAGCTGGAACCCTCTGCCGGTAACGTCAGCCTGATGCCAAACACCCGTATGGCCAAGCTGAATCAGGATCAGTTTGCCTACGAAGAATTCACGGTTATCGATACTGTGCTGATGGGCCACGCCGAGCTGTGGAAAGTGAAGGCTGAGCGTGACGCGATCTATGCCAAAGGCGATATGTCGGAAGAAGAAGGCATGCGCGTGGCCGATCTGGAAGTCATGTTCGGTGAGATGGATGGCTACTCTGCCGAAGCTCGTGCCGGTGAACTGCTGCTCGGTCTGGATATTCCTCTGGAGCAGCATTACGGCCCGATGAGCGCCGTGGCTCCAGGCTGGAAGCTGCGTGTGCTGTTGGCGCAGGTGCTGTTTGCTGATCCAGATATCATGCTGCTGGACGAACCAACCAATAACCTGGATATCAACGCCATTCGCTGGCTGGAAGGTGTTCTGAAGCAGCGCGACTGCACCATGATCATCATCTCCCACGACCGTCACTTCCTGAACAGTGTCTGCACTCATATGGCGGATCTGGACTACGGTCGTCTGACTGTGTTCCCGGGCTCCTACGATGAGTACATGACCGCTGCCGAGCAGGCTCGCGAACGTACTCAGGCGGACAACGCCAAGAAGAAGGCACAGATCGCTGAACTGCGTACCTTCGTCAGCCGCTTCTCTGCTAACGCCTCCAAGGCCAAGCAGGCGACGTCTCGTATGAAGCAGATCGATAAGATCAAGCTGGAAGAGATCAAGCCATCCAGCCGACAGTCGCCGTTTATCCGTTTCGATCAGGAAAAGAAACTGTTCCGTAACGCGCTGGAAGTGACCAAGCTGGCCCAGGGTTACGATGAACTGCTGTTCAAAGATGTAAACATGCTGGTGGAAGTAGGCGAGCGCATCGCCATTATCGGCCAGAACGGTATCGGTAAAACCACGCTGCTGCACACTCTGGCCCGTCAGTTCGAGCCAAAGGCCGGTGAGGTGAAGTGGTCCGAAAACGCCAAACTGGGTTACTACGCCCAGAACCACGCGTCCGACTTTGAACAGGATATGAACCTGTTTGACTGGATGAGCCAGTGGCAGAACGAAGGTGAAGATGAGCAGACTATCCGTGGCACTCTCGGTCGTATGCTGTTCTCCTCCAACGATATCAAGAAGTCCGTGAAGGTTATCTCTGGTGGTGAGCAGGGCCGTATGCTGATCGGTAAACTGATCCAGCAGAAGCCAAACGTGCTGCTGATGGACGAGCCGACCAACCACATGGATATGGAAAGCATCGAAGCTTTGAACCTGGCGCTGGAAAACTACCCTGGAACCCTGGTGTTTGTTTCCCACGACCGTCAGTTCGTATCCTCCCTGGCGACCCGGATTATCGAGATCACCGACAGCGGCGTGACCGACTTCCACGGTTCCTACGATGATTACCTGAAGAGCCAGGGCATCGAAGGCTGATCGTATTCGGTTGTTAAAGAGATCCCGGCATAGCTTTGGCTGTGCCGGGATTTTTTATGCATGGACGCCTATCACATTCCGGCAGAACAGGCTGTCTTGCATATACTTTGCTTCCTGTTGTGTTATGTCGGATATCTTCCATGCCTGAAGGAATCTACCTGCTTCACTCGAACCATCCGCCAGCGGGTGATCAGCCGGAAGCTATTGCACGACTAATTGCCGGTATTGAAAGCGGCAAAACACATCAGATTCTGAAAGGGGTTACCGGTTCCGGTAAAACCTTCACCATGGCCAATGTCATCCATAGGCTGGAGCGTCCGGCTCTGATTCTTGCCCACAATAAAACCCTGGCTGCCCAGCTCTACAGTGAGATGAAGCATTTCTTTCCGGAAAATGCAGTGGAGTATTTTGTCTCTTATTACGATTACTATCAGCCCGAGGTTTATATCCCGGGTTCCGACCGTTTTATTCGCAAGGACTCTGCCATCAATGCTCATCTTGAGCGACAAAGGTTATCAACAACCAAGTCCCTGATTGAGCGGCCTGATGTTGTGGTGGTTGCGTCAGTGTCTTCTATTTACGGGCTGGGGGATCCGGATATTTATCGTGCTTTGCAGGTGCCTCTGGTGACAGGGATGACGGTTGAAAGACACAACCTGATTGAACGGCTGGCGCAGTTGCAGTACGAGCGCTGTAGCAGAACCATTGAACGGGCCACCTTCCGGGTGACGGGGGATGTGATCGATATCTTTCCTGCGGACTCGGAGCATCGGGGGGTGCGGGTAGAGCTGACCGATAATGTGATCAGCCGCTTGTCATGGATTGATCCGGTATCCGGTGACGTTCTTGGCTCTCTTGAGCATTACAGGGTCTCCCCGAAAACACTGTATTCGACGCCACGTGATCGTATTGAGCAGGCCTGTGAAAAAATTCGGGCGGATATGGAGCAGCGTGTTGAAGAGCTGAATCGGGACAACCGTGTTGCTGAGGCTGGTCGGCTTTACGAGCGTACGGAAGCGGATATAGAGGCAATGCAGCTGAGAGGCTACTGCTCAGGGATGGAAAATTATGCCGGCTACTTTAATGGTCGGGATTCTTCATTGCCGCCGACGACGTTGATGGACTATCTGCCCCGGGATGGGCTGCTGTTTATTGATGAATCCCATGTGATGGTGCCACAGATTTCTGCCATGTATCGCAGTGATAAAAGCCGTAAGGACACACTGGTTGATTATGGTTTCCGGTTGCCTTCTTCCCACGCCAACAGACCGTTGACCTTTGCGGAATTTGAAGCGATCAAGCCACAGACCATTTTTGTCTCTGCAACACCAGGGAGTTATGAACTGGGAAAAACCGGCGGCGAGGTGATCAGCCAGTTGATACGTCCAACCGGGCTTTTGGACCCTGAGGTGCAGGTTCGACCCATGGCATCCTGGGAGGAGGATTTACTGGCAGAGATTCGCGAGCGGGTCGCAAGGCAGGAAAGGGTCTTGGTGACCACGTTGACCAAGGCCAGTGCTGAGGCTCTGGAACAATTTATGAGGGTGAATGGGATCAACGCCAATACCCTTCACTCCGATGTAAAAACGGATGATCGGATTCGGCTGATCAAGGAGCTGAGGGCTGGTGACTATAATGTGTTGATAGGGATTAACCTGTTGCGTGAAGGTCTGGATATTCCCGAAGCTTCCCTGGTAGTGATCTTGCATGCAGACCGTGCCGGCTTTTTGCGATCGGTGCAGGCTCTGATTCAGATCATTGGTCGGGCTGCCCGTAATGCCAATGGGCTGGCGATTCTCTATGCGGATAAGATAACCCCGGCGATGCAGCAGGCTATTGATGAATCCTCTCAGCGTCGCGATATTCAACAGGCCTACAATCAGGCGAATGATATTTCTCCCCGAACCCCATCTCGCACTTCGGGTGATCTGGTTGAGACGGCCCGGGAGCCTGAAGTCATCACTGTTGCCTTTTGTGATTCGCTGGAATCCCTGTGCCATGAGATTACCCGACGTGAGAAGGATATGCTGGATGCCGTCGATAATCAGGATGAGGTACGTGCAAAGCAATTGCGCCAGGAGCTGCGAGCGCTGTATAAACAAACCATTTTTATGGATGCCTGAGACATAATCAGCTTTTTAGTTCATAAGCAGGCAAGAGTCGTTACTCTGGTGGTTTCACATTTTCTTGATAACGGTGTTTGGCGCGTTGTTTCCCGCATAGCCAAAGGGGAAGGGCTCTCGTTATAATTCCCGGTTATAAGTAACCTGATCATAGTGGTGTGAATCAGGTACAACAGCTGTTGCTTCCTTAATAGCTGTGATTTCCGGAAGAAGTTAGGATGTCCTCAACCCTGTTTTCCCTCCCGCGTGTCGCTAAAGAGATGCGGGAACTTTGGGCTTTGTCCCTGCCTATTATTATTGCCCAGCTTGCTGCAGCAGGGATGACCTTTGTTGATGTGAGCATGTCAGGGCAGTATTCCTCCCTGGATCTGGCAGCCGTTGCTATTGGCAGCAGCTTCTGGACACCGGTCTATATGCTGGTGCGTGGTGTGCTGATGGCGATGACACCGATTACGGCCCAGCTCTATGGAGCCGGTGAGCTGGATCAGATTGCCGCCAAAACCCGCCAGGGTGCCTGGATTGCTTTGCTGTTGTCGTTTGTCTGCGTGTGGGTGGTTATCAATCCCGGTGTGTTGTTTGATGCCATGGGCGTTGAACCACGTATTGCCGCACTGAGTGAGCAGTATCTGATCGCGCTGTCCTGGAGCCTTCCGGGGATGTGTCTGTATCAGCTGATGGCCAGCTACTGTGAAGGCTTGTCGGATACCCGTACGCCGATGATTATCAGTGTGTTCGCAGTGCTGCTGAATATTCCCGCCAACTATATCCTGATTTACGGCAAGTTCGGCTTCCCGGCATTAGGCGCAGTCGGCTGTGGTTATGCCACGGCATTGTGTTTCTGGGTAATGGCAGTATTGCTGGGGCTGTATCTGCGATTCGGTGCCCGCCATAAGCGAACCCAGCCGTTTACTCGCTTTGAGTGGCCGAACAAGGGTGATATCGGTGCCCACCTGAAAGTCGGTGTGCCAGTGGGCATGGCTCTGTTTGTGGAAGTGTCGATCTTTTCGGTGATTGCCCTGATGGTCGGTGATATGGGCGTGTCAGTGGTGGCGGGTCATCAGGTGGCTCTGAACCTGGCCTCACTGGTTTACATTATTCCGGTTAGTCTGGCGGCGGGTATCACCATTATGGTTGGGCAGAGCCTCGGACGCGGTCATGCCAACAAAGCGGCCTATACCAGCCTGATCTCCATACTGGCGATAATTTTGCTGTCCGGCATTCTGGCAACATTTATTGTGATGTTCTCAGAATCGATCGCCGGCATTTATTCACAGGATGCGGCGGTTATTGCTCTGGCGGCTGAGCTGCTGATGTTCGCTGCACTGTTCCAGCTGGTGGATGGTGTACAGCTGGGATCCGTCGGTGCGCTGCGTGGCTACAAGGATACCCGGGCAGCTATGATCTATATGATGATTGCCTGCTGGCTGGTGGCTTTGCCACTGGGATATACCCTGGCACTGACCAGCCATCTGACAGCTGAACCAATGGGACCCCATGGCTTCTGGATTGGTCTGGTCACAGCGCTGACTATTGCGGCCATTCTGACATCGGTGCGTTTGTGGAACACCTGTCGTAGAACCATGCAGAATTGTGGGCAAACTCTGTGTTGATTACGCCTGTTGCTGGTGGCTGTGGCGCTTTAAGATCAGCCGCTTTTTACTAAGGGAGTCACCCATGGCCGAAGTGAAAGGTCCTTTCTGGCACACCAAGACGCTGACAGAGATGACCCGTGAGGAGTGGGACTCCCTGTGCGATGGCTGTGGCCGCTGCTGTCTGAATAAGCTGATCGATGAAGATGATAATGTGCAGACCACCGCTGTGGCTTGCAAGCTTCTCGATCTGCATAGCTGTCAATGTCAGGACTTTGCCAATCGCTGGGCCCATGTCCCTGACTGCATCCGTTTTACTCCGGAGAATCTGGAAGAGAACCTGATGTGGTTGCCGGACAGCTGTGCTTATCGTTTGCTCCATGAAGGCTATGATCTGCCGGAATGGCATCCGCTGGTGACCGGGGATCCGAACTCCGTCCATGAGGCGGGTTTCTCAATTCGGGGTATGGCCGTTTCCGAACTGGAGTGGCCAGACCCCGAAGAATGGCATCAGCTGATTATCGTCTCCGAAGAGTGACGATTAGACTCCACTTTAGAAGTCATCATCGTCGTCGTAATAGCTTTTGTTGGGGCGTGGGAAACCGGACAGGATTTTCTTCACGGCTGCCTTGATCTGGTCGGTACGCTCCATTGGTGAGGCCGTTTTGCTGATTCTGGCCCAGGAGCTGCCGCTCCAGATCACCTGCTTGTTGCGCGGGTTAATCACATCAAGAGTCAGTGTGCCTTCGTTATACGGGCGGAAGTTGGTGGTGCTATAAACGTTGGCTCCCCACGGATAGCTTGGGTAGTAGAAGCCGCAATCCAGGCAGTTGGATGTTTGAATCGCCTGCAGGCGTGGGCTGATTCGATAGGTCGCATGGATATAGAAATCCGCCATGCGGCCACGTTCGGTGCTGATATCGTTGGTTGGGATTTCAATAAAGCCTTTGGAGCGCAGGGTGCGGGTAACCGCCGAGGTTATACGCTTCTGGGTGAGGGCGTCGGCATCATAGCCGGACTCAACCGACGTCTTTTCCCCCGGATACCAGGCATAATATTTCAGGCTGCCCAAAGACACGGATGGGTTGTAATCCCAGTTAACGTTCCGTGAGGCACAGCCGCTGATTACCGCAGCCAGACCAAACAGAAAAATATAACGCACACACAACCTGATTGAACTGCAAGACGATATCATCACATAACCCCGGCTGTTGATTGTTGGTTTGGGCGCCTAAGTGTATGAGAAGATTGTCAGAGAGCAACGTGGCGGGAAAATTATTCATTGTGCATGCTCAACCGGCTGGCAGAGCATGCACAATAAGAGATGTAATCAGGAAAGCTTGATCAGCACCCGGCCAGTAACCTGACCATTGGTAATGGCTTCTGCCAGTTCCGGTACTTCTTCCAGAGAAACTTCCTGACCAACCTGATCGTAAACATCTTCCGGCAGCAGGTTCACCAGACGGTTCCAGGCCAGTGTTCTGCGCTCCAGCGGACACATCACAGAATCCACACCCAGCAGAGCAACATTGCGCAGGATGAACGGCATGACTGTGGTTGGCAGATCGAAACCACCGGCCAGACCGCAGGCCGCAACCGCACCACCGTAGTTTATCTGGGACAGAATATTGGCCAGCAGCTGGCTGCCAACGGTATCAATGGCACCAGCCCACAGCTGGCGATCCAGTGGACGGCCCGGCTCGCTGAACTGTTCCCGTGGCAGAACCTTGCTGGCGCCCAGAGAGGTCAGCATATCGCTGTTCTGTTCACGGCCGGAGATCGCTACGACTTCATAACCCAGACGGGACAGCAGGCTGACAGATACGCTGCCCACGCCACCGCTGGCACCGGATACCAGAATCGGGCCGTGGCTTGGGGTAATGCCGTAGTCTTCGAGAGCCATTACGCAGAGCATGGCTGTCAGGCCGGCAGTGCCGATGATCATGGCTTTACGGGCATCCATGTATTTCGGCATGTGTACCAGCTGGCTGGCTTTTACCCGGGCCATTTCGGACATACCGCCCCAATGGTTCTCACCCACGCCCCAGCCAGTCAGGATGACTTTATCGCCTGCAGTAAACAGCGGAGAAGCAGACTCTTCAACCGTACCGGCAAAATCAATGCCCGGCACCATCGGGAATTCACGAATGATCTTGCCCTTGCCGGTAATGGCCAGACCATCTTTGTAGTTCAGGGAGGAGTAATCAACCTTAACCAAAACATCCCCTTCGGGAAGGTCACTGATAGTGAGCTGGCGGATAGAAGACAGAGTTTTTTTATCTTCCTGCTCGAGAACGAGAGCCTTGAACATGGTATGTGCTCATACGGTGGGAAAAAGATAACTATAGGGATGCGGTGTTCAAATATGAAGGACTTCCTGCATGTTTTGGTACAACTACGACCTATACTGCGGGCTGCCTCTGTCGATGATCATGCGCTGGAGTCTGTGCATGCTGTTTGTAGAAATTCTCTCCTCTTATGCGTTCCTGCTCTGGCATATGATCTGGCCAATTACCCTGGGTTTTATTCTCGCCGGAGGGGTGCGCAGCTATGTCCCGACCCAAACCATCGTACATCGGCTGGGTAGCTCTCGCTCGGATGCCGGCCTGCTGGCCGCAGGTTTTGGGTTTGTGTCGTCTATTTGCAACTATGCGACTATCAGTGCCGGGCATTCGCTGGTTCTGAAAGGGGCCAGCTGGCCGAATGTATTGGTCTGTATGCTGGCGAGTACCAACCTGGGCATTACCATCCTGATTGCTATTGCCGGTTTCCTCGGTGGGGCCTTTCTCTCTGTACAGATTGTGACCGGATTGATCTGCCTGCTGGTCGTCTATCTGCTAAGCCCATTGTTTCGGTTGGGTAAGAACACTCCGAAGGCAGAAAAGGGCGATGGCATGATGATGAACCAGAGTCGTTGGCAGGATGCCTGTGACTATCTGCGTGGTGATCTTGATATGACCCGCAAGGATATTCTGGTGGGGTTACTGATTGCGGCATGTATCAGTGTGCTGGTTCCTGCCTCGGCGTGGACGCTGTTTTTTGAAACCGGCCCCGTTACCCCGTTTGCGGCATTGTGGAATGTGGTGGTTGGCAGTCTGATTGCCATTCTCACCTTTGGCTGTTCCATTGGTAATGTCACCGTGGCTGCAGTGATGTGGTGGCAGGGAGTGCCTGTAGCGGGAGTGATGGCCTATCTGCTGTCCGGGCTGTTAACCATTCCAATGTTGAAGGTCTCTTATCGTTATTACGGTGGAGGCCTGACTGTACGTTTGGCTGGAGCCATCTGGATAAGTATTGCTATTGCCTGCCTGATCACTGAATTGGGGCTGTCATACTGGCCGATTAAGCTGGCTCATACCCATATGACGCCAATGGCTGCGCATGTGGATTTGACCTTGATTCTAAATGTTTTGATCGGTGGTTTGGGGGCAGTGATGTATCGCCGTGGACAGCCCATGGATATGTGAACATTCCGGCTCAGGTTCGGTCTATATGATTTTGTGGGCTTTTGTAGGTGACAGCCGCATATTGTGCTGTTTTTTATGCATATTCTGCGTATATTGGCTCCAGGCAGTTGTTCATGGAAGCACAGCTGGATCCGGTCGTGCCGGCTCTTATAAAGCCCGGTGTACGGAAGCGTATCTATGGCATACAGTGAAGTTAAGAATGCGTAAGGGAGTGAGAACTGATGTCCCTGTGGACTCCTGATAGTTGGAAGAATCATACCGCCCTGCAAATGCCGGAATATCCGGATGCGGGTGTGCTGCAGGATGTAGAATCCCGCCTCAGTAAATTGCCGCCGCTGGTGTTTGCCGGCGAGGTGCGTGCGCTTACCGATCAGTTGGCGAAGGTCTCCCGTGGTGAAGCCTTTCTTCTGCAAGGGGGCGATTGCGCGGAAAGCTTTGCCGAATTCAGCGCGGTAAATATTCGCGATACGTTTAAAGTTTTAATGCAGATGGCGGTCGTGCTGACCTTTGGTGCCAGTCTGCCGGTGGTTAAGGTAGGGCGTCTGGCCGGGCAGTTTGCCAAGCCTCGCTCCAGCCCGACCGAAACCCGTGATGGTCTGGAGTTGCCGACTTATCGCGGAGATATCGTCAACAGTAATGAATTTACCCTGGCTGCCCGGGTGCCGGACCCGGAAAGGATGCTGGCTGTTTACCATCAGGCTGCGTCTACTCTGAACCTGCTGCGGGCGTTTGCCCAGGGTGGTCTGGCATCTCTTGAGCAGATTCATGCCTGGAATCTGGATTTTGTGAAGGCGACTCCAGAGTCGAAGCATTATCAGCAGATGGCAGACCGTATTGATGAAACTCTGGCCTTTATGCGGGCCTGTGGAATCACCGCCGAGAACAGCGCAGCGATTCGGGAAACCAGCTTCTACACCTCCCATGAGGCGCTGCTGCTGCCTTATGAGCAGGCGCTGACCCGTAAGGACAGTCTCACCGGTGACTGGTATGACTGTTCATCCCATATGCTCTGGATTGGCGACCGTACCCGTCAGCCGGAAGGCGCCCATGTAGAATTTATGCGTGGCGTTCATAACCCGGTAGGCATCAAGGCCGGTCCAAGCCTGCCTCCGGATGATCTGATTCGTCTGCTGGATATTCTGAACCCTGAGAATATTCCAGGTCGTGCCACTATTATCGTACGTATGGGAGCAGATAATGTGGAAGGGCATCTGCCGGCTCTGATCCGTGCCGTTCAGAAGGAAGGCCGCAATGTGGTCTGGAGTTCTGATCCAATGCACGGCAACACGATCACTGCCGGTAACTACAAGACCCGTGACGTCAGCAGTATCCTCAAGGAAGTGCGCAGCTTCTTTGCGGTTCATCGGGCTGAAGGAACCTATGCCGGTGGTGTGCACTTCGAGATGACCGGGCAGAACGTGACCGAGTGTATCGGTGGCAGTCACAAGGTGACCGAAGAAACCTTGAAAGAGCGTTATCGCACCCATTGTGATCCACGTATGAATGCCAGCCAGTCCCTGGAAATGGCGTTTCTGATTGCGGATACACTCAAGCAGTGTCGTAAGGATCAGCTGGGCGAATAACTCTGCTGTTCAACCTACAAAAAAGAGGCTGCGGCCTCTTTTTTATTATCCCTTCTATAGTGTGTGAACCCTGTTCCGGGAGCTGCACTTATGAGTCTTCGTGGTTTTAAAAATATTGCCGTCAGTTTATGGGCATGTGCGTTGCTATTGTCCCCTGTCTGTTTTGCCGGCTATGTGGAATGTTATGGCAGTCTGGCGGATGAGCTGTGTTTTCGGGTTTGTGAACATTCTGTCTGGAGTGTGGCAAAGCTGGAAACCCATACCGGTGAGGTCAAAGCGAAGGATGCTCACTCGTTTGTCGCCCGTGACCATTTTGGTTTAGGTCCCAAGGTGACGGTGACGCTGAAAAATGCGAGCAATGGTGAGCAGTGCGCCATGACCGTGGAAAAACACTCGCATCTGTGGCCAGAGTTTACCAAGGGGGTCTCGGTATCAAAGAACAGCTGTCAGAAAGAGGGGGCAACGAAAAGCGCGATACTGGATATCTGTCTGAGTGCTTCTATTGATGTGCTGTTTTCAGAGTTCAGGCGCTTTGATACCCGTGATGATGGGCATGGCCTGTGTGTCCGTGATGGTTTTCTTGTTCCGGAGTTTGATGATGGTACCGGCTCCGGTATCGTGACCTTCAATCCTGAAGGAGCGTCCTGCCCTGATCCTGAGTAACGTCGATGTTCGGGAAACATAATTCTTTTTTACTGGGCGACTAAACTGCTTACGCCTGATGAAAAAGGAGAAAAGTAATGTCCCAGATAAATCCGGCTATTGTCGCCAAGCTGAATGAGATTCTTGAACATGAGCTGGCTGGTGTTGTGCGTTATACCCATTACAGTTTTATGGTCTTCGGGTACAGCCGTATACCGATTGTTGGCTGGTTAAGAAGTTCTGCCAATGAAACACTGATGCATGCGCATCAGGCCGGAGAGATGATTACTCATCTTGGCGCTCATCCTTCACTGGGGATTGGCCGGATGCTGGAAACATCCCGTCACGATATCAAGGATATTATGGAAGAGTCGCTGGCGTTTGAGCGGGAAGGGGTAGAGCAGTATTACAGCCTGTTGGAACTGGTCACCAATGAGCATCAGTCTTCTACCATGGTGATGCTGGAAGAGTATGCCCGCACCCTGATTCAGGAAGAAGAACAGCATGTCGGTGATATCGACAAGATGCTGCGCAAGCCCGGAACACTGGAAAGTGTAATTGAGTAAAATAACAAAGCCCCGATTCTGAAGGGAACCGGGGCTTGTTTAGATATCGAGTATCAGAGCGTACTAAACGCCGTGAAAGGTACGCTTTTGACGCTGAATAGTTTCGATAATCGCCTTGGCGCTATCCTGGGCATCGGCAAACTCTTCCTTGGACAGTTGGCTAGTCACCTTCTGGAGAGGTTCCATCGCTGCCGAGAAGCCACCGGACAAAGCGACTGTCAGCCAGGCTGCCGCCTGCTGGAGATCCTGATTGTCTTCACTGTAGCGGGCGTGGAGCACACCCAGCAGAAACTGTGCCTGCGGGCTGCCCTGGAAAGCTGCCTGCCGTGACCAGTCCATCGCCATGTTCGGATCAATATCCGTACCCATCCCTTTGGCATAAGTCAGTGCCAGAACCAGCTGGGATTTCATATGGCCCTGTTCGCCGGCTTTGGTGAACCATTCCAGCGCCTTGTTGGGATCGGTTTCGACCAGGGTACCGCCGGAGCGGTACATCTGGCCCATCAGATACTGTGATTCGGCCAGCCCGTTATCCGCAGCCTTGCGGGTCCAGCCCAGCGCTTTCTGATAATCCTGTTCGATACCTTCACCGTGGGCGAACATAAGTGCGAGGTTATGTTGTGCGTGAACATGATCCTGTTCCGCAGCTTTGCTGTACCACTTAATGGCTCTTGGGTTGTCCTCTTTAACGCCCTGGCCCATATCGAGCATGACGGCCAGATTGTACTGGGAATCCGCATGGCCACCTTCGGCCGCCATCTTGAACCACTCAATAGCCTTGGTCTCATTCTTCTGAGTACCCAGGCCCTGGCTGTTCATTTGCCCCATCAGCCAGGCCGCTTCCACATTCCCTTTGGAGGCTGCAGCATGGCAACTCAGCAGAGCCTGGCTGTGGTCGTTATCCTGAAACTGGGATTGGCACTGGGCTGGGTCTCCCGCGTGGCTGTTGGCGCTGAGCAGGGTTCCACAGGTTGTCAGGGCGAGGATCAAACGCTTCATGTCTTACTTCCTTGTTGATGCCACATTGGTGCACAAGAGTGGGTGCATAACGATGAGCAGGGCTCCGGTAAGTAAGAGATTTCGGCCGGTGAACCAGAGGCTGAATGATTTTCTCGGTCAGCTCGGGGATTTGCTGGTTTTTCCCGGGTTTGGGCGTATCAGTAGAAAGGGCGTGGGTGAAAGGTCAAAAACAAGGCACGGTGGCGCATCTGCAGCCTGCTACCACAGATGCTTAATTAGGACGTGTCTGATGAGAAAGATCAGGCCCGGCAAGGCTTGCGCTGTGTTTGGCTCAGGGCCTGAGAGCGCGACTGGACCTGATAGATGCGCCGGAAGTATTCCGCTTCGATCTGGTGTTGTGTGAGATGGCCAAGCCGGACGCCAATACCCTGAAGATAAGCGACCATATGATTGAGTTTGGGTTTGCTCATGATGACTCCGGTAATATCCTTTACCTGTCTTCTGTTCCCGGCTTCCTGTCGGGGACTATAGGGATAGCACGTGCTGTGCCATAACAATCCCAACCTGTCGTCTTCTTTCCGGAAGGCGCTTCAGGCTGGCGATGGGGAGTATCGGGAATAATTATGACCATCCGGTGACAACAGGAAGATTTTTCCAGTTGTTACCTTCCGGAACCCGTGACTGACTGTATCGCGGTATAAACCGTTACTAAATGTCACAAAACTTCACCACGTTCAGGGTACAATGCCGATTCGTTACTCTCGCTTTACCCATCATAAGAAGTACATATGAGACACACTGTTTTTGATACGCCAGTTGTTAACCAGTTTTTTAATCTGGTCAGTTGGCTTGCACTGAAGTTGGCCGGCTGGAAAATTGAAGGTCAGGCACCGAATGCGCGCAAGTATGTCTTGATCGCTGCCCCCCATACCAGTAACTGGGATTTTCCCCTGACGCTGGCGATGGCCTTCCGTCTTAAGATCAAGGTGTTCTGGATGGGCAAGGCCTCTTTATTTAAAGGGCCAATGGGGCCAGTGATGCGCTGGCTGGGTGGAATACCTGTCGATCGTCGTCAGGCTAATGGTCTGGTGCAGCAGGTTGTGGATGAGTTTAACCGGTGCTGTGATCTGGTTGTGGCGATTCCGCCGGAAGGAACCCGCAGCAAGGTTCAGAAGTGGAAAAGCGGTTTTTACCATGTGGCCCATAACGCTCAGGTGCCGATTGCCCTAGGCTTCCTGGATTTCAAACGGAAAGTGGGCGGTATCGGTGAACTGTTTGAGCCGACCGGTAACTATGAAGTGGACCTGGAAACCATTCAGGCCTTCTACCGCGACATTATCGGCAAAAAGCCCCACCAGTTCTCCTGATCCAATAGGAAGGGTTCGTGTTATCGAACCCTCATCCTCAGCAAATAACGCATCCTTTGATCCATGCTCATGCTGAAATAATCATCATGCAGCAAAACATCCGGATTTTGTCGTTCAAAGTGGTAGAACCACTGGTTACGTCTGAGCTGTAATCCGTTGAATGATCTTATACGTTCCAGGATAAACAGATTTCTATCTGCGAATCGCTCAGAGTCTCGAACCGATTCTTCCTGAGCCGGCAGGCTGCGAGCCAATTCTTCCTCTGGTGTTTCATATTCATAACTGAGATCCCGCAATAACATGGGGTGAGCAGGTTTCGGTGCCACATCCTCTGTTGTTGGAGAATCAGTCACCGTTGGTGTGATGTTTTCCTCATCCTCTTCCCGTTCATGGGGATCGCTCTCGAAGGTCAGTTTGACTGGTGGCTTCAAAAACTCTTCTGGAACCTGAGGCTGGGAACGCATTGAGGGAAGAAAGCCAAGAAGGCAGGAAACTGCGCTCGATATGCCCAGGGCTACCTGGTCGGTGAGGCCGTTAATAAATAGATATAGGGCTGTTGTACCAAAGACGTTTTTTCCCGCTTCAAAATAGCTCCAGGGGTTGGCATTGCGATCAAGGAGATAGGTGCTGACCAGACTGTGACTGTGCCAGGTCAGGACAAGAGCCGTGCCGAATGATGCCAGATAGGCTGCTGTGCGGATACGCTTTACCAGTCGGGTATTCCAGGGAACCGTGGAGATATTGGATTCTGCCCTGTTCTGGCCAGGCTTGCCGGTGCGATCCGTCTTTATTGAAGCTGGAGAGATTCCCTGGAAATCATTCATGATGCGCTTCCCTGTCGGCATGAGTGTCTGGGTTAGACAGCTGCCAGAGCAGGGAGGCGGTAACCATATTGTTAGTCGTGGTGACTGTTTGCCGGCCTTATTGTGCGGCGGATGTCTTTACGGTCATGCTTTTGATAACAATGGCTTCGACGGGAACGTTCTGGTGCATGCCCTTGTTGCCGGTAGGGGCCAGCGCCATTTTGTCGATCACTTCCATGCCCTTGGTGACCTTGCCAAAGACGGCATAGCCTGGCTTGTAGGATTTGCCATCCAGGAAGGGGTTATCGACCAGATTGATAAAGAACTGGCTGGTGGCACTGTCCGGGTGCGGGGTACGCGCCATCGCAAGAGTACCGCGAGTGTTCAGCAGGCCGTTGGTGGACTCGTTCTTGATAGGCTGGTCAGTGTTTTTCTGATTCATATCCTCGGTAAAGCCACCGCCCTGAGCCATAAAGCCCGGGATGACACGATGGAAAATCGTACCGTTGTAAAAGCCTTTCTCTGCGTAGCTCAAAAAGTTTTTACTGGAGATGGGGGCTTTTTCTTCATTCAGTTCAATTTCAACGGAGCCAAGGTTGGTTTCCATGACTACGACCGGAGCAGCCATCAGTTGAAATGATAGAGTGGTAAGAGCCAGGCCGGCCAGTACCATAAATTTTTTAACCGGATTCATAGATCGTAATTGCTCCAGAAGGCAGGTTGGTATTTCATTCTGGTGTTGGAGCTTACGATTAACCGGCAGGCAATTCAAAAATCGGGATCAAATAAACGATTCAATCTCCCATTTTCCGAATGACTGTCAGCAATTATTCCTTATTGAAGAGATGGCCTTCTGCTTTTTATGGGTAGTATCAGTTGTGGGCAGTATCAGAAACCAGCAACGCCGGTTGGCCAGGCTGGTGAGTTTCCTTCTATTGAGCCGTGGCGGTTCACGTAATCAATGGCTTCTTCCATAATCTGCAAGCCTTCACGCAGTACCGACTCGTTCATATTCAGTGCTGGATAGAGCCGTATGGTATTCTCGCGGTCGCTGATCGCCCAGACTCCGTTGGCCAGCATTCGGCTGCGTACCGAGCGGGAAAACCACCAGTCATCCATATTCGGATCCGGACTACGGAAGTTAACACCAATCAGCAGGCCATTACTGCGTACCTGACTGACAATCTCATATTTCTCTTCCCAGGGTGTCATGAAATTACTGGCAACCCTGCCGAGGTAGGCGGCATTTTCCACCAGATTATAACGCTCATAAAGTTCCAGAGTTTTTAAACCTGCAGCGCAGCCCGCAGGTGTTCCGGCAAAAGTAGAGCCGGAGGCAAAATCATTATTGGCACCAAGAATATCGTCTCTGGCAGCTATTCCCGCACAGGGTTCAATACCGCCGGACAGATTCTTGCCTACTACGAGGATGTCCGGTTTCACCTGATAATGCTCTACGGCCCACATTTTTCCGGTCCGTCCCAGTCCTGTCAGAACTTCATCGGCAATCATCAGCCAGTCATGTTTGTCACAGATGCGGCGAATACCCTGCAGGAATTCAACGGAAGGAATCCAGTTACCCCCTTCGGCAAGTCCTGGTTCAACAATCACCCCGGCAATATTTTTTTTGGATGCAACACTGTTGGGAATTTGGTGTTCCAGATACCAGAGGCAATAGTCCACATATTGTTCACGGCTCATCCCAGCAGGTATCTGCTCGCTGTAAGGGTAGGGCGCGCGGATTACCCCGCCATTCCAGGCTTCCATATACGTGTCTCGGGTCTGGAAACCACTCAGAACTTTACCGGCCAGACTTTCCCCATGGAATGCTGAGCTAAACACAATGATATAGCGTCGTTTGGTATGGGTCAGAGCCAGGTGGATGGCAGACTCGGCCGCCTCGGTGCCGGAAACTTCATAGTTAAAGCGGTTAAGAGATGGGTGAGGCATGGTGGGTAACAGCTTTTCGGCCAGCTCGTAGCGCAGCGGGTGGTCGTAATGGAAACCATATTGCTGGTGGGCTTTGTGGACCGCCTCAATTACTTCCGGATGAGCATTACCGACCGGATTGGTGGCCCAGCCGTTCTGAAAATCAATAAATCGGTTGTCATCCATATCCCAGATGAAATCGCCCTTGGCACGGCTGATCACGATCTGAGAACCGCTACGGTGTCCTCGCTGCTCGGCTTGTTGGCGATCCTGCTCATAACGCAGACCATTTCGGAACAGCGGAATGCCCCGCTCCAGTACCCCCAGTGTTTTAGGGCCAGGCAGCTTGTAGCTCATGGATTACACCTTGTTATTGCTTTACCGAAAGTGCACGCAGGCTTGAGAGCCTGTTAATTTACAAGGACTCCATTCTAGCTTGAGTTTTTCGTCAGCATTTTATGATTGGCAATAATAATCTTCCCCCGTTGAATACCCGCGTGCGTTTGCCAGCTATGGCTGTTATCTGAATCGGAAAGCGGCCGCTGATAAGTTGTTCTGCAGGCTTAGGAATTGTCAGGAGATCATCTGTTGGTTTGTGCCGCTAAATAGTTTTAGCGGCACTGGCAGGCCATCCATGGCCTTGAATACGTAGGGCTCTACGCCAATCTGAAGGTAGGGTTTACTGATGCCAAACTCAGGCGTTTTCGATCAAACGAATACCATCTTTATCTATAGTAATCTTCTTTTGTTTGTAGAGTCCGCCAATGGCCATCTTGAACACCCGCTTGCTGGTCTTGAAGAATCGGCCGATCTCTTCCGGCGCGCTCTTGTCGTGCAAAGGCAGGAAGCCATCATTCTCTTTTAGCCTGGCAATGATCTGGTCACTGAAGTCTGTGGACTTGAAGTCATAGGGCTTGTTCAGGGTCAGATCGATCTTCTTGTCGTCCCGCACCCGCTTGATATAACCGGTCAGCTTTTGGCCGATGCGTACCGGCTGGTGGATATCGTTCTGGAAGATCACACCCTGATGGCGGTTATTAATAATCGCCATATAACCAATATCGGTTTTATCAAAGATCAGCAGATCGACGGTCTGACCGTTTTTATAACGGCCCGGACGCGGATCCAGGAACTTATCCAGTTTGGAAGAGGCCACTATCCGGAAGTTACGCTGTTCTTGATACAGGTAAACAACATAGTACTGGCCTTCGCGCATCCGCATTTTCTGCTCGCTGAATGGCACCAGCAACTGCTTCGGCAGACCCCAGTCCAGAAACGCGCCAATCTGATTCACTTCGACAGCTTTCAGGCCGGCAAACTGACCCAGCTCTGCCTTCGGAGTTTCAGTGGTGGCGATAACATCATCATTGGAATCCAGATAGATGAAGACATTCACTTCATCACCGATCTTGCTGCCTTCGGGAACGTAACGCTTGGGCAGCAGGATATCGACATACTGCCCGCCTTCCAGAAAGACACCAAACGGCTTTTCCCGAATGATCTTCAGGGTATTCCAGTGGCCGATACGCACATGCAGGTTGTTGGTGCGTTCACTTTGGCCGTCGGCGGGTTGATTGTGATCCTGGTCTTTCATAATGACACTGGGCTGAGAAAATTGGGCGCGGATTATATCACCTCAATCGTTCTCAGTCGTTCTTCTGTGTAGCAATGGGTTGTTCTGCAGCTGTTGCAGGGCATAGTCACCGTCAAACTGAGTTGTGCGATGGTTGATGGTCCGATACCAGGAGACGGCAATAGCAATCGCCAGACAGCTGAACGATAGCCACATATACGGCAGATAGCTTAGGGTGCTGACGCCAAGAATACCGGCCATAAAGGTACCGTTGTCACTCCACGGCACCATACCTGAGGTCAGGGTGCCACCAAACTCGGTGTTGCGGGACAGCAAACGACGGTCAGCTCCCAGCTTGTCGCTGGTTTCTGAAAGCAGTTTAGGGGTAAGGATCAGAGAGACATACATGGCACTGCCAAGCAGGTTGCCGAGAAAGGCCGTGAGCAGTGTGCAGTTGGTCAGACGACTTTCGTTGGTGACATAGCTCTGCAGATGATTCGCCAGCAGCTGAACGATCCCCACCTTAACCAGCAGGCTGCCAAACCCCAGCCCGAAAATAATCATCGCCACCGAGGGCATAATCGAAAGAATACCGCCCCGGTTCAGCAACCGGTCAGTAAAGGCGTGGCCGGTTTCAATGGCTGGGATATCCCACAGGCTCCCCAGTGCGGTAATCAGGTTAGTGTCCTGAAAGTAGATGGCATAGCCAACACCCAACAGGGCTCCCAGGGATATCACCGGGAAGGCGGGGGCGCGCAAAGCCAGCATGCCCATAACAAGCAGAGGTGGCAGGAAAATCAGTGGGGAGAGGACGAAGTATTCATTCAGCAGACGGGTCAGAGTCTGAATATGTTCCAGAGTATGACCGCTGCTATGGTTCAGGCCGACGATGGTAAACATCACCAGCGTGATCAGGTAGGCTGACAGGCTGATCGGCAGCATGGCTTTTATATGGCTGCGAATTTCCACGCCGCTCATGGAGGAAGCCAGTAGAACGCTGTCAGATAAGGGTGAAAGCTTGTCGCCGAAGTAAACACCGGAAAGCACGGCTCCTGCCACCAGGGCCGGGTCCATCCCGAAGCCTTCACCGATGCCCATCATGGCAATGCCGGCTGTACCGGCTGCTCCCCAGGATGTTCCCGTTGCCAAAGCGGTAATAGAGCAGATGATCAGCGTGGTAGGCAGGAAGAAGCTGGGGCTGATCAGCTGCAGACCGTAATAGATCAGACCGGGAACAATGCCGCCGACAATCCAGGTGCCGATCATGGCGCCCACCGCAAAAAGGATCAGAAGTGCAGGCATACCTTCAAAGATGCCAAAGGCGGCCGCTTCTTCCAGATCCCGGTAGGTGCAGCCCAGATACATACCCAGCCCGATAATCACAAACCAGCCGATAAACAGCGCCAGCATGACCGGCAGATGGAGCAGGGTGGTAAAGCTGAAAGCCATGGTCAGAAACAGGCCCAGCACCAGAAGTGTTTGCAGTAGCGTGGGTGGTTTTGCGGTTCTCATCATGCCTCTCCTTCCGTAAAGACTTGAAATGAGTCGCATGATGGCGGTCAGAACGTTTGTCACCCGGGCAATACAACTCCAAGGTGAAACAGTATTGGTGATCAGGCATCAGCCTGCCAGTGGCTACGCCCGGATTGTTAGTGATACTGACAGCCGGGTCGCCAGACTGTTAGTGAAGCTGTCAGCCCGGTTATGGACGTTGGGAAAGGAAGAGAAGAGGTTGGAGGGGAATCACCAGAGAGGCGGTTTAGAAAACCGCCAGACCTGTCTTTTCAACAAAGGTTTTCAGCGCCTGCATGCCAGGCAGTGAGTTACCTTTCTTGCCCAGTTCCGGGCTCCAGACGCAGATCGACATCTTGCCCGGTACAGTCGCGACAATCCCGCCACCGACACCGCTCTTGCAGGGCAGGCCGACATGAAAGGCAAACTCGCCGGCTTCATCGTAGGTGCCGCAGGTCATCATCAGAGTGTTGATCCGGCGGGCCTGCAGTGGCGAGACCACCCGCTCGTCACGGAACGGGTGCTGTCCTTCCATGGCCAGAAAGCGGCTGGCCCGGGCCAGATCCAGGCAGCTCATATTCAGGGAACACTGATAGAAGTAGAAATCCAGTACCTGAGCGATCGGATGCTTGATATTGCCAAAGCTGTACAGATAGTGGGCCAGGGCCGCATTACGGTGGCCGGTGTCGTATTCGGAGCGGAACACCTGCTCGTCATACTGGAGGTCCAGATTGCCGGACAGCGCCCGCATATAATCGAGGAAGTCCTGCTTGGGTGAGCCTAAGTGGCCCAGCAGTACATCGGCAATCACCAGCGCACCGGCGTTGATAAACGGATTACGGGGAATGCCGTTCTCGCTCTCCAGCTGGGACAGCGAGTTGAACGGGTTGCCGGAGGGCTCAACACCGACCCGCTTGAATACCCTCTCGCCGGCATAGTGCATCGCCAGGCTGAGGGTAAACAGCTTCGAGATACTCTGAATGGAGAAGCCTTCTTCAGCATCACCGATGACATAATCACGCCCATCCACGGTACTGATAGCCATACCGAACTTGTCCGACGGAATCTCAGCCAGAGCGGGAATGTAATCAGCCTGTTTGCCCTTACCCTGGTAAGGTGCAATGGCGGCAGGCAAAGAGCCAAGAATGGATGCGAAGTCAGTCATGTATATCCGGACTGGGATTTACGGGGCGGTAAGGTTACGTTTGGCGTAAAGTGAAATCAATTGGTCGGAGTAGTGGTTTTCCGTAGTGGAGAAGTGTGCGTTTTTGCCGTATTGCATTCCCACTGGACAGCCATTACTATGCGTGTCCATAGAAGTCAGCTCCCTGAATATACCGGCTGTTTCCCGTCCCGATACTCGGACTGGTCACAGCGCTCTGTTGCGAGTCGAGCCGATTTCAGCAGCCTGTGAAGGTTACAGGCTGAAGTATGAACGAATGTGAAATGGGCCTTGGATTACTGTAACAGACAGGTGTGGGCACTTTGCTCCTCAATATCACGCCGCTTTGTTATCCACTGCATTATCAGTACGCAGGGATTGAACAAAGGGCTGCCGGCATCCGAATCCCATCTGCATCAAGACTTACCGATTAACTGACTGTTTGAACCTGTCCAGCTGACCGACAAGCCGAAGGCTTTTGTTCGTGCTGGCTACAACTTCCGGGTTGTCCGGGCAGTCTTTAGGCTGACCATTTTTCTTTACAAAAAACTGAAAATGGTTTGCGAAATACTTAAGGATGGACGACTTTCAATAGCCAGTGTTTGGCTTGTTTCGACAGGATCGTCCGCTTTTTCAAACTTCTACAGGCGCGCTTTTTCATGCCAGAAACCCAGATCGAAACGATTACCGCTTTTGACCAGCTTCCTTTATCAGATGCCATTCTGCGTGCGGTCAGTGATGTCGGCTATGAAACCCCATCACCGATTCAGGCCCGCAGTATCCCGCATCTGCTGGAAGGGCGGGACCTGCTCGGTCTGGCCCAGACTGGTACCGGTAAGACGGCGGCATTTGCTCTGCCGACCCTGTCCCGTATCGATGTAACCAACAGCGATACTCAGGTACTGGTGCTGTGCCCGACCCGTGAACTGGCTATCCAGGTAGCCGAAGCCTGCCAGACCTACGCCAAGTATCTGCCGAGCTTCCACGTACTGCCAATCTACGGCGGTCAGGATATGCGTGGCCAGCTGCGCGGTCTGCACCGTGGTGCCCAGGTGGTTGTAGGCACCCCTGGTCGTGTAATGGACCACCTGCGTCGTGGCAGTCTGAAACTGGACAGCCTGAAGACCGTGGTTCTGGACGAAGCCGACGAAATGCTGCGCATGGGCTTTGTTGACGATATCGAGTGGATCCTGGATCACACTCCTAAGAGCCGTCAGACTGCACTGTTCTCTGCCACCATGCCACCGGCGATCCGTCGCATTGCAGATACCTATCTGCAGGATCCGGTATCTGTTGAAATTCGTGCCAAGACCACCACTGTTGCCACCATCACCCAGAAGGTGTGGATGGCCAGCGGCCTGCACAAGCTGGACGCACTGACCCGTATTCTGGAAGTCGAAGATTTCGACGCCATGATCATCTTTGTGCGTACCCGTTCTGCCACTGTGGAACTGGCTGAAAAGCTGGAAGCCCGTGGTTTCTCTGCAGCAGCCCTGAATGGCGATATGAGTCAGGCTCTGCGTGAGAAGATGGTTGATCGTCTGAAGAAAGGTTCTCTGGACATCCTGATCGCGACTGACGTTGCGGCTCGTGGTCTGGACGTTGAGCGTATCAGCCACGTTGTTAACTACGATATCCCGAACGATACCGAAGCTTACGTTCACCGTATCGGTCGTACCGGTCGTGCTGGTCGTCAGGGTACTGCGATCCTGTTCGCGGCTCCGCGCGAGCGTCGTATGCTGCGCGCTATCGAACACGCCACTCGTCAGAAGATCGAACCGATGCGTCTGCCGACTCAGCGTGACGTGCGCGACATTCGTATCAAGAACTTCAAGGAGCAGCTGGCCTGTATCCTCGGCAACGAAGATCTGTCCCAGTACCGTGAAGTTGTGAACGAAATGATTCAGGAGCAGGCCATCGAGATGGAAGATGCGGCTGCAGCCCTGTGCTACATGGCTCAGAAAGAGCGTCCGTTCCCGGATGGTAACGAGCCAGAGCCGCGTCAGTGGGAAGATCGTGGTGACCGTGGCGATCGCGGTGAGCGTGGTGAACGTCGCGGCCGTCGTGGCGATGACCGTGAAGATCCTCGCAATATCGGCAAGAAGCGCTACCGTATCGGCGTTGGCCGTGAGCACGGTGTAAGCCCTGGCGAAATCGTAGGTGCACTCGCGAACGAAGGTGGTATCTCTGGCCGCGATATCGGTCATATCCGTCTGTTCGACAAGTTCTCCACTGTTTACCTGCCGGAAACTCTGGGTCAGGACGTGCTGAGCACCATGAGCGAAATCTCCATCCGCAACCAGGTGATTGGTCTGCGCGAATGGCGTGAAAACCCTGAAGGTGGCCGCGGTGGTCGTGGTGGCTTCGGTGGTGAACGTGGTGATCGCGGCGAACGTCGTGGTGGCCGTGGTGGCTTTGGCGGTGATCGTAATGATCGTGGTGGCGAGCGTCGCAGAAGCTTCAGCGACCGTGGTGAGCGCGGTGGTCGTGATGATCGTGGCGACCGTCCACGTCGTGCCCCGCGTCGCAATGATGATAACCGTGGCAACGAATAAGCCAACGATTGATCATCCGCTTTTCGCTGGATAAAAAGAAGGGAGCCACTGGCTCCCTTCTTTTTTGACCTTCAATTGCATTTCATCGGGTCAGGTCGCTTACTGTGCTCAGGCAGCGCAATAAGACTTGGCGATGGCCGCACCCAGACGTGCGTTGTTTAGAACCAGCTCAATGTTGGATTCCAGACTGTCACCACCGGTCAGCTCCTTAACACGAGATAGCAGGAATGGAGTGGACTCCTTGCCCTTCACGCCCTGTTCGTCCAGTTCACGCAGTGCCTGTTCAATCGCAGGATCGATCAGATCGCGGGACATGGAGAACTGTTCCGGAATCGGGTTGGCAACTACCATGCCGCCCTTCAGATTCATTTCCCACTTGGCCTTCATGGCGCCAGCGATCTCTTCGGCGGTATCCAGCTGGTAATCCACACCGAAGTCACTTTCGCGATTGTAGAAAGCAGGCATAACCTTGGTCTGATAACCAATAACCGGAACACCGTTGGTTTCCAGGTATTCCAGAGTCAGACCGATATCCAGGATGGACTTGCAGCCCGCACAGACAACGGCAACGTCAGTGTTGGCCAGCTCCTGCAGGTCAGCAGAGATATCGAAGGTGGTTTCCGCGCCGCGATGCACACCACCGATACCACCGGTTGCGAACACTTTAACGCCGGCCATGGCAGCGATCATCATGGTGGTGGCAACAGTGGTGGCACCATCCATCTTCTTGCTGATGATAACCGGCATATCACGACGGCTGGTCTTGGTGATTGCCAGGCCGGTCTTGCCCAGATATTCGATTTCTTCGTGGGTCAGGCCCACTTTCAGACGACCACCGATAATGGCGATAGTGGCCGGGATTGCGCCATTTTCACGGATGGTTTCTTCTACCTTCAGGGCGGTAGTGACGTTGTCCGGGTAAGGCATGCCGTGGGAAATGATGGTGGATTCCAGGGCAACGACCGGCTGGTTGGCTTCCAGGGCGGCTTTAACTTCCGGGTGGATATCGAGATATGCGTTCATGGTTTTCTATCCGTGGGTGAACGAGTTAAAAATCAGGCGTTAATACGCTGTTCGATAGTTTCGGCGCTAAGGGCCGGATTGTTGGTGCCATGATGCTCAAGCGCCAGACAGGCACAGGCCTGTGCAATTCTGGCCGTGTTGACCAATGGCTGATGATTGATCCAGCTGTGAACCAGGCCGGCCATCAGGGCGTCACCGGCTCCGGCAACGCTGGCTACGGTAATCTGCTCGGGAGGCAGCAGAACCTGTTCATCACTGCGGCTGGCATAAAGACCTTCTTCCCCGAGGCTGATAAACAGCTGGCTGATGCCCTGCTCGTGGAACCAGTTCGCGCAGGCCGGCAGATCGGCTTCGGATTGGATTTCCTGTCCCCAAAGCAGACTGGCTTCCATACGATTCGGTTTCAGGGTGTGAATGCGATGCAGCCACGGCTTCAGGCGTTCTGCCTTGGCAGCAGAAACACAGTCGGCAAAGACAGGAGGAAGATCCTGACGCTGGAACAGGTAGGTCAGGGTGGCTTCGCTCAGGTTGGTATCAATGATCAACGCCTGGCTCAGATGAAGATCCGGGGTGCAGCCGGCGAGAAACTCAGGAGTCATCTGCTCGGTGACCGACATATCGTTGATCGCCTGCAGCAGCTCATGCTCCGGATCAAGTACCGAGAGATAAACCGGGCTGCGGAAGCCTGAGAAAGCTTTGATGGATGAAGTATCGACACCGGCGGAGCGGGTGGCCTGGATCAGTTGTTTACCAGCGTCGTCTTCACCCACAGCGGATATCAAACGAACCTGGTGGCCCAGTCTGGCCAGGTTTTCAGCGATATTGCGACCAACACCGCCCGGGGTCATGGTAACTGTGCCGGGCAGGGAGTCACCGGCCTGGCCGTGCTGGAGCGGGATGCCCTGGATATCGAGGTTGCAGCCACCGATCACCAGCACTTCCAACGGGTTGTTGAGCAGATAACCTTTGCCACGAATGAACCCTTTGCGGGTGAGGTTCATGATGTGATGGGCAACGGCCTCACGGCTCATACCTGATTGCTGCCCCAGTTCTTTCTGGGAGATCAGCGGGTTTTGGCGAATGGCCGATAGAATCAGCTTCTCTTTCTCTGTCATGGCCCGTCACTTGGTTGAGGACAACAGTGTTCGAGCCGCTATTACAGAGTTGATCCGTTTTTTTGTCAAACAAAAGTTTGTTGTGCAAACATTTGTTTATTTGTGGTTTGTGCCAGATCAATAAAAAGCCGGACATGGAAGAACCAGGTCTGGCTTATAGAGGGATTAAAAGAGCGCTGTTATTCTGTGATTATCTCGTAACAAGGCTCGTAATGGCTGCCGGGTAGTTTCATACGCTGCTGTTCAACAAAAGCCTGCAGCAGAGCATCTACCCGCTTCATCAACTTCGGTTCACCATGGAGTTTGAACTTGCCATGTTTCTGGATGTTGGCCAGTCCATCTTCCTTGATGTTACCAGCGACAATGCCAGACATGGCTCTGCGCAGGTTGGCCGCCAGCTCCGCGGCTGGCAGATGGCTGTGAAGATTCAGCTGCGCCATGTTCTCATGGGTTGGCTCAAACGGGTGCTGGAAGCTGCGATCAATATTCAGTTTCCAGTTGTAATAGAAGGCATCGTTGTGCTCCCGACGATAGCGGGTAACTTCTTTCAGTCCCTTCTGCATCTGGTTGGCCACTTCTTCCGGATCATCAATGATGATGGTGTAAAGCTTCTGGGCCTCTTCACCAAGAGTGTCGCCGATAAAGGCATCGATCTGCTCAAAGTAGGCGCGGGATGATTCCGGGCCAGTCAGAATAAACGGATAGTTCTGACATTCGTTGTCCGGGTGCAGAAGAATACCGATCAGATAAAGAATCTCTTCACAGGTTCCCGGACCACCTGCAAAAGCGATAATGCCGTGTCCCATCCGGACAAACGCTTCCAGACGTTTTTCAATGTCCGGCATGATGATCAGTTCGTTAACGATCGGGTTCGGACTTTCGGCGGCGATAATGCCCGGTTCGGTCAGACCGACAAAGCGACCTTTATGAATGCGCTGCTTGGCATGGCCAATGTAGGCGCCTTTCATTGGACCTTTCATAGCACCCGGACCACAGCCAGTGCAGATATCCATACCCCGCAGGCCCAGCTGGTAGCCGACGTCCTTCGTGTATTTGTACTCTTCCCGGCCGATGGAGTGACCACCCCAGCACACCACCAGATTAGGTGGATGCCCAGGACGGAAAGCATTGGCATGGCGCAGGATCTCAAACACCAGATTGGTGATATCGTGGGGATCGTCGAGGTTGCTGAGGCCATGGGCTTCAAGTTCGCTGTGCAGGTGCAGGATGTCACGCACAACGGAGAACAGGTTCTGACGTACACCACGGATCAGTTCGCCATTTACAAAGGCGCAGGACGGTGCATTCACCAGTTCCAGCTGCAGGCCGCGATGTTCCTGGATAATGCGGATATCAAAGTTGCTGTAGAGAGCCATCAGCTCGCGGGCATCATCAAGTTCGGTATCGCAGCTCAGAACGGCAAGTGCACACTGGCGAAACAGGGTGTAGAGACCTGTCTGGCTGGTGTCGTGCAGTTGGCTGACCTCACGGGAGGACAGCACATTCATGGAACCAGTAGGGTTGACCAGAGCATTAACGGTTTGGCATCGTGCCGTCATGTATTTTCTTCCTCTGCCTGACGGGCGCTTTTTCAAAGTATAGGAATGATGTTGCAAACAGAAATGTTTTCTCGCGTTTAAGCGAGGTAACGTAAGCGCCTGTCCTTACAATAACAGACAAAACCCGCAGGAGTTTTGAGCTATGTCCGAACATGATCACCCGATTAATGCGTACGACGAGCAGGTGGTGGTTGTCGATATGGAAAATAACATTATCGGCAGTGAGCCCCGGTCAAAAGTCAGGGATGAGCGTTTGTGTCACCGGGCAACGTTTGTGTTTATCTTCACGTCTTCCGGCCAGCTGGTCTTTCAGGAACGCACGCTGACCAAGGATGTCTGGCCCGGGTTTTATGATCTGGCAGCCGGTGGTGTGGTGGCTGCCGGGGAAGAATATGATGTCGCCGCAGCCCGGGAGCTGGAAGAAGAGATGGGCGTGCGTGATGTTGCTCTGGAGCCCCGGTTTCACTTTTATTATCAGGACGATGGCTGCTGCCATTGGGGCAAGGTCTATACCTGCGTGTGGGATGGGGAGATAATTCCCCAGCCGGAAGAAGTGGCTCGCGTGGTGACAGATGACCCGGATCGAATTCTTGCCAACCCGGCGTTTCGTTCCTATACACCAGATAGCTTTCTGGCACTGCAGAAATTAAAAAACGATGGTGTCTTTTGATCTTACCCCGTTGGGGTAGAAAGACCTGAGGAGTTGTATGTTTACCGGAATTGTTCAGGGTACACGGGAAGTTGAATCTGTTGAGCTTAAGGATGGATTCGCCACCTTCACTATTCTGCTGGGGCACGATCTGAGCCTTGGGTTGCAGGTTGGGGCCAGTGTTGCCGTTAATGGTGTCTGCCTGACCGTCACCCAGTGTACCGAAGACTCAGCCAAGTTCGATGTGATCGATGAAACCCTGCGGGTTACCAATCTCAGCAGCATCAAGGCTGGAACTCTGGTCAATGTCGAGCGGGCAGCCCGCTTTGGTGATGAGATCGGTGGTCATTCCATGTCCGGCCATATCCACGACACGGTGGAAGTGTCGGCTGTTGATAAAACCCCGGATAACACCAAAGTCACCTTCCGCTTCGACAGCCGCTGGCAGGATTACATTCTGCCTAAGGGTTATATCGGGCTGAATGGGGCCAGTCTGACCATTGGTGCGGAAGTCTCTGATAAGGAGTTCTGTGTACACCTGATTCCGGAAACATTGCGCCAGACGGTATTTGGCCATGTGCGGGTTGGTGACCGGATTAATATGGAGATTGACCCACAGACGCAGGCCATTGTTGATACCGTGAAGAAGGTGTTGGAAGCCAGAAATATCTGATACCAGACATCTTCGCTAAGAAGAGAAAAGGGCCTGCTCAGGCCCTTTTTTCGTTTGGTTATTTGTACGGGGTAATCATATGGTCCAGCGGGTTAATACCGCTGGAGTAGGCGATCGGAGCGAGGATTTTATGAATTTCCCGGTTGATATGTTGGCATGCCCTCCAGAGCTTGCGCTTCTCCTCGTGATCCAGAGACTGTAATCGGGCTTTTTCCAGCAGGTTCAATACGCCCAGCCAGGATTTACTGTGCAGGAGACGCTGGTTGCTGATGCGCTGCTTATCAATAAGCTCCTGTGCACGATCGCTGGTACTGTTGGGCTCACGTATCCAATGAGGCAGCTGTGTCTGTATCCGTTCCATACAGCTCTGTATATGATCCGGGTCCAGTCGGGAGTAGGTGGTATGGCCCTGTTCATAACCGGCTCTCACTTTTGGAATATTGGTTGGTGCCACTTCAGGTGTTGCATCCATTTCAGTACCAGTGCCGCTTACAATCAGTGGCGGCACCCGGTCACGGGCATTCTTATAGACCTCGGCCAGAACCACACTTTCTCTGCAGGTCTGAATCTCTTCCTGCAAACAGGCGAAAAACGCTTCCCGATTATTAAACTCTGCCAGCGTTCGGGGTATGGGGTAGTCTTGCTGGATTTTGGCGAGCATGACGTCACGCTCTTGTTTACTGGTCCAGGTATATTCATTCAAATCCTGGTTCTGCCGGCGCATGGTTTTTATGCGCTGTAAAACAACCTGCTGATAGACATCATCATTCCAGTTGTCCGGGAGCGTCTGGCCGATCTGCAGAATATTGCGAGCGTCCATCAGCGGGTCACC
Organism: Parendozoicomonas haliclonae; assembly: GCF_900174585.1. GTDB lineage: Bacteria > Pseudomonadota > Gammaproteobacteria > Pseudomonadales > Endozoicomonadaceae > Sansalvadorimonas > Sansalvadorimonas haliclonae. The sequence continues at coordinate 113,256 of NZ_FWPT01000009.1, forward strand.
GGCACTGGCCACCTGAATGGTTGGCACCTCACTGGCTGAAACCAGTCGTATATCCGGCTTGATCCGTTCAAAGATCTTAGCCACGGAGATCTCTCCAGTGCTTTCATCCACCAGCCCCAACTTTTTGAAAACGGGCATCAGTACGGTAGAGCGGGCGGCCAAAGCCACGCCCTGGTAAATCTTGGCGTAAGGCGTCAGTGCCACCGTTCGGCTGGAGAAAGAGATACTGAGGCAGCTGATCACTGCAGCCAGTGTGGTTCGGCCATTGGTAACCGGAAGGTTGGTCAGGTGAATACGGAAGTTAATTGGCTTGGTCAAAACACTGAAGGCTTTCAGTGCCCCTTTGGCCAGTCGGTTTTCCACATAGCCGACCAGCATGCCAATAAAGGGGGAAAGGGCGCCGCCGGCTGACAGGCTGATCTGGCCACTCAGGTCGGCATCCAGATTCGGATTGAGCTGAAGGTCCACCAGTTTACCGAGGGCACTCTGCTGCAGAACATTTTGCTTGTGTTTCAGCAGTCGGGTTAGTTCTGGGGCGAGGTTCGGGAAGTTGGTATGAATCTCACGGGCATCATAGCGGGGGTTGATTCTGACGCCCTGTTGATTTTTCACGACAGTCACGCCCAATCGCCCAGTGCGGGCGTCACCATTCAGGTCGCCGCTGATACTGAAGGCTGAGGAGCCCAGCTCGGTCGTGACCCTGCGCTCCTGTTCCTCTTCGGACCCCGTGATTTCCTGGGAAACCAGCAGATTATTGCCGGTCATTTTAATATCCAGATCGGTACCCAGTTGATCCTGGGTGTCTTTGATATCCAGATTCAGGTTGCCAACCGTTGTCGTAGAGAGTTTTTGCTGGCTGCTGTTTTGGGCGGTGCTGCTGATTTGAGCGGCTGACGTTTTCAAAGTCATGGGCTTCAGCGGGCGGGTAACCCCATTCTCTTCAATCTGCCCGGCCATACCGACCTGGGCCTGCATTTGGGCTGAGTCCACATTGATATGGCTTTCACTGACCTCTTCAAAGCTTTCCAGATTGACTCGGATATTGTTGATCTCGGCAGGTCGGGTCAGCTCAAGGGTGACAGGAACGCGAGTGGTATCGGATTGCAGTTCATCAATACGAACCTGTTCAACAATAGCCTCGGTGGATGAGGTGCCAGTCTTTTTATCGGTTTTGTAGAAGGCATTCTTCACCTGTCCATGGCCTTTTACCGGCCCCTGAGAGAGAGACGCTTCTATGTTGTCTGTTGAAACGGTTGATGTCTGAAAACCTTGCTTATTAGTATCGGACTGGAACTCCAGAAGTCCCGTGCCCAGAGAGACTGTCTGGCTTAATGGTTTGCTGGGTGCTGTGTCCTGTCGGTCCTTGACCTCTTCCAGCTGTTTGAACAAGGGATCAAGCTGCTTCTTTTCGTTATCCGGCAGGTGTTGCCTGGCGGCTTCCAGAGTGTTGGTCAGTGTTTCTACAGCCTTCTGGCCGGCCTGATCATCCATGGACAGCTTGCTGGTCAGTCGGGTGCTGTTCACTATCCCTTTAATCTGAACAGGGCGGGCTGTGAACTGCTCGTCACCGTTGGCATCTTTGGTGGAGAGTTTTTCCGGAGGCTGAGTTGAGGTTTCAATGGCTATACCGCCGAGGCTCAAGTCTGTGCCGACCGAAAGATGCTTGGGCAGGTAGGAAGCGGAGGGATTCAGGCCTTCCCCTTTCAGTTCTTTGAACATGATTTTGGTTGAAAGGGCATCCGGTGAGCTCTCTGTGCCTTTCCAGGCAACGATATTGCCGGCGGTGCCTGTGACTGTCCCGACAGTATCGCCTTCAGTGATTTGAAGCGTGGCTTTGGGGAAACTGGTTTTGACATAGTCCAGGCCTTTCTCGGCATCAAAACCCATGGAAAAGCCAACTTGCTTGATATTCAGTGGTCCGGAAACCTGTGGGATAGCTCCTGTTTCGTTATCCGGGGAGGCGTTCGGTAAGGCGATTCGAGTCTGTGCATCCAGTTCTTCGACCGAGACTTCCAGATCGGTGTACGACAGTTTGCTTTGCGGCGTCTGCCAGGCTTCAACCTTGCGAGACAGGGTGTACTCTTTCTGGTCGACTTCTGTGGTCGGGGCGGTATTCATCAAATAGCCCACGCCGCAGTTATGCAACGTGGCGGTATCCAGTTTGATGTCCAGACTTTCGCCGGTAATACTTTTCTGCAGTTCTCCGCCTTCCAGTTTGACCTGCTCCGCTTTGATCCTCATCAGAGCCAGGTCATTACCCGGTGGGGATGTCTCCTCATCGTCTGGCGAGCTGGGAACCGATTTGTATTTCAATGAAGCATTACGCACTTTGGCTGATTGTGCTTTCAACAGACCGTCAGTGTTGTGGGCATCGATCTGTCCGATCCCGATCTCGGTTTCAATTTCCCCGGTGGGATCTGAGGTACGGGCAACATGAATAGAGATATCTCTGGCCGTACCGCCACCTTGCAGCAGCAGTGATTTATCAGTCACCTCATCGGGACGGCTGGACAGAGCAAAAGACTCGGCATCGACTTCCGGGATAGAAATCTGGGTAATATTGCGGCTGACATCCACATGGCCGGTAATTGTCGGCGCCTTACCTTTGGCCTGAATGCCGCCGTTGAGATCCGCCTCGCCATCTTTGATTTTGAACGCGACATCCAGAGCATTACGGGGGCCTTCATGCTCGGCCTTGATATAGACCACACCCCGCCCAAGCTTGACCGGGCCGGTAATATCGTAGGGTTGTTTAAAGGTGGATTGCGGGATACAAAGATCCCCTGATGCTTCCCGAAAACCGATGGCCGTTTTTGTACGGCCTGTCTGAATCTCGCCGGCCACTACGGATGGGGTAGGCATCATCTCGCTGGAAGACTGCGTAGCGACTGTCAGGCCTTTAATGACACCCTCCTTAAGGGTGATATCGCCGGATGATTCGGCCTTCAGTTCAGGGCAGGCCACCTTTAGGGTACCGTTGTCGTGAGTGATATTGATCAGGTCAGACTTCACCTTTATATCATTGGTGCCACGGGCGGTATATGGGAAGACTTCAGACAGAATCTGGCGATGAGTTTCCGGCAGCAGGGGTTCCATATTGTGGGTTTGCACCTGAGCATCCACATTTTGCAGCTGCACATGCAGAGGGTTGTTCCCACCATCTGTTGTGGAGGGAGCACTTGTGGGGAAGTCGGCAATAATATCAGCACTGTTTAATTTAATGGCAGATCGGCCGGCATCGGTGCCTTTCAGGACCGTCTGGATTTCAGCATTGCGAACCTGACACTGGATCTGTTGTGGAATGACGTTTTGTCGCCAGGCCTTGAGATTCATAAACAGGGCGGTGATATTGCCATAGATACTGCCGGTGCTGAGCAGGCGCTGCAGGTAGGTGCCTTTTTCAAAATTGAGGGTCAGATCGGCATCGGAAATATTGACCTCGACATCCTCTTCCTTTCCTCCGCCCATCTTGACTGCGGCCTGGCCGGTCACTGAGGCTTTGATTCTTAGTTTCTTAAAGGCGTCTTCACCTTCTCCCTCGCCAACAGCTTCAAGGGCTTTTATCTTGATGGTGACGTTGGATAGAGAAATATTGTTGGCACTCAGGGTCAAACTTTTCAGCTTGATCTCTTCCGGCTGGAACGGTTGGCCCGAGCGGGACTTGTGGTAGGCATTCGAGAGGCTTTTCAGGGCACCGGACAGGTCATAAGTACTCAGACCTTTGGCAAAAAAGGACAGGCCAAAGCTCAGCAGGCGAAAGAGAAGCTGGCGGTCTATAAGCCGGGTTCGGTCAGTCAGTGTTACCGAGCGCTCGTCTGTGGTTTTTGAGCGAAACAGTTTCCATGAGGCCGGACTGAACCAGCTGGTACTTGTAGACGGGTGCTTACGGGGAGTCCGCTCATTGAGTTGTTTGTCGCTATGTTCTTCAATGCCCGATTTTTCTCGAGCCAGGCCAAGATAGCTGACCATGCGGCCATCCTTGGTGCGATTGAGAAGCGGGTCGGCCTGAGTCAGCAGAAGATCGGCTTCACTCAACAGCTCAGGAGGGGAGCGTCTGGGCAATTCGTTGGGATTCGACGGAAGCTGCCGGGGTTGATCCGGTACCGCTCGGGTGGAGCGTTTGGGTTCCTGACTTTCAACTAGAGACGTCTTCTGGATTTCTTCATCCGGCAGATGTTTAGGCTGCGACTCCGGGGGGAGCGAAGAGGGAGAGGGTTGTGTTCCCGTGGGACGGTTTATGGAACCCGACATGGTGAGGCATCCTGCCAGTTTATAGCTTCTTTTTAGTCTAGCGTCTTCGTGATTGAGAAGACTGAGGAATAGGAAGTAACCAGAGATTATTAACTGACTGTTATTAAAAGATTTTGTTCTTGAGGGGGAGTGGACAGTCGGCTTAGTGACGAACTATGTTGATTAGGCTCTTTTTGATAAGTCCAAGCGTGGGTTGCCTACGCTGCTAGAGCGAGCATAGAAGTAAAAGCTGCTTCACCCACACGGGGTAAGCAGCTTTTTTATTGGGTAGTAATTATTTATTGGGTGGTCATTAGCGCAGATTAAAACAGATGTCTCTCGACATCAGCAAAGGTCTGCGCAAAGTAGGCCGTCATCCCATCACGGATAAACTCAGGCAGTTCCTCAAAGTCCCTCCGATTGGCTTCTGGAAGAATCACGGTCTTGATATTACTGCGTCGAGCTGCAATCACCTTTTCCCGTATCCCGCCAACCGGTAGAACATGGCCGGTCAGGGTCAGTTCTCCCGTCATGGCGATCGGCTTCGGCTTCTTGTTGAGGGCCAGGCTCAACAGGGCGCTGGCCATAGTGACACCGGCACTTGGGCCATCCTTCGGTGTTGCACCTTCCGGTACGTGCAGATGGATATGGGACTTGTCGAAGAAATCTTCCTGAGCGCCGAACTTCTTCAGGTTACTCATTATATAGCTGTAGGAAATCTCAGCCGACTCCTTCATCACCTCACCCAGACGGCCGGTCAGGCGGAAGCCCGGACGCAGGGTATGCACGCAGCTGGCTTCAACCGGCAGGGTAGCGCCGCCCATGGCGGTCCAGGCCAGGCCGGTAATGACACCAACGCCTTGAATAACCTTCTCTTTGCTGAAGTAAGGTTTGCCCAGATAGTCTTCGAGATCCTTAATGCCGATCTTGATCTTCAGGTCACGGTCTTCAAGGATTTTCAGCACCGCCTTGCGAATAATGCGCGCCAGTAGTTTCTCCAAATGACGCACACCGGATTCACGGGCGTACCCTTCGATCAGAGTCTTCAGGGTGGCATCACTGATTTTGAGCTGAGATTTCTTAAGCCCGGCTTTGCTCAGCTGCTTAGGCCACAGGTGGTTTTTGGCAATCGCCACTTTTTCCTGAGTGATATAACCGGACAGACGCAGAGTGTCCATACGATCCAGCAGCGGCCCCGGGATGGTATCCAGCTGGTTGGCAGTACAGATAAACAACACCTTCGACAGATCAATGCGCATATCCAGGTAGTGATCCAGGAACTCGCTGTTCTGTGCCGGATCAAGCACTTCCAGCAGAGCGGAAGCCGGGTCGCCACGGAACGAGGCGCCGATCTTGTCGATCTCATCCAGCATAATCACCGGGTTGCTGACATCGACCTCTTTCAGGGCCTGTACCAGCTTGCCGGGCAGGGCGCCAATATAGGTACGACGGTGGCCTTTGATCTCGGCTTCATCGCGCATACCGCCCAGACTGAAGCGATAGAACTTGCGCCCCAGTGCGTTGGCAACAGATTGGCCGATCGAGGTTTTACCAACACCCGGCGGGCCGACGAGCAGAAGAATAGAACCGGCAACTTCCTGCTTGTAGGCACCCACAGCCAGGAACTCGATAATCCGATCTTTGACATCATCCAGACCGTCATGATCCTTGTTCAGCACCTTGCGGGCATGGGCCAGATCGAGGTTATCCTCTGACAGAATGCCCCAGGGCAGGGACGTAGCCCAGTCCAGATAATTACGGGTGACGCTGAATTCCGGCGAGCCGATCTCTAGCATGGAGAACTTGTTCAGCTCTTCATCGATCTTCTTCTGGGCGGCTTCCGGGATGGTTTTTCCTTTCAGCCGCTTCTGGAACTCTTCCATCTCCGCAGTTTTGTCATCCTTGGCAATGCCCAGCTCTTTCTGGATGACTTTAAGTTGTTCCTTGAGGAAGAACTCGCGCTGATGCTTGTTGATCTTGAGGTTTACTTCCTCACTGATCTGGCTCTGCAGCTTGGCCACCTCCTGCTCTTTGCGGATCAGCACCAGAACCTTTTCCATACGACGCTGTACGGAGATGGTTTCCAGTACTTCCTGCAGCTCGGAGCCTGGTGCAGTGGTGATCGCAGCAGCAAAGTCGGCCAGCGGCGAAGGTTCGCGAGGACTGAACCGGTTCAGGTAGTTCTTCAGCTCTTCGCTGTAGAGCGGGTTGAGAGGCAGCAGCTCCTTGATCGCGTTGATCAGGGCCATGGCGTAAGCCTTGAGGGTGTCCTCGTCCTCGACCGGATCTTCCAGATATTCGACCTGCGCCAGAAATGGTGGGCGGCGGCGCAGCCAGTTGACGATGCGGAAGCGTTGTACGCCCAGGGCGATAAACTGCACCTGATCATCCACTTCAACAATATTATGGATTTTGACCACGCAGCCGATTTCCGGAAACTCCTCCGGTTCGGCAACTTCGCCGGCAATATCAGGCACGTAGGAAAGACCAAGTGCTTTATGGTCGGTCTGGGCAACACGCTTGAGGGTTTCTTCCCAGTGCTTGGCGCCAAACACCAGCGGCTGAACCTGAGCCGGGAAAAATGGCCGGTTAGTGGCGGGAATAATATAAAGCTTGTCCGGCAGATTCTGGTGGGGAAGTGTTAAAGCGGTACTGCCCAACTCATTGTCGCCTTTCTCAATGTACTCTGCAGTGTCGTCGTATTCTTCGCTCATAACTGTATTCGCAAGCTCTCTGTGCAGTGTGTCCGGTGCTGGATCCCTGGATCGATCTCACCCGGCTCGGACAATGATGTTGTGTACTGGTTTGGGGCCTGGTAGTGAGTCATCGGAAGGAGTCGGTCACCGCTGCAGGCTTCGGGTCAGTCACTCTTTGCTTTATAGATAATGGCGGCTTTCCGGTTTTAAAAGGGTATGAAGGAAATTATGGCTGAAATCCTCATCTGTGCAGGTCTGTGCACGACAGAAGACAGGAACAGGGAGAGTGTATTTATGTACGTTCGTACGGCTTTGTTGATTTGACGGCTAAGAAGCTATTAAATAGACGACTGACAGAAAAATAAAAATAACAGGTCATTCTTATGTCCATACTCTGGTCTCGCTTGCGTTTTTTGACGCTGTCCGGTTGTCTGCTGTCATTTGTTCTTTCTGCTCCATCCCATGCCATGAACGTCAAAGGTGTGGATATTCCCGATGTGCTTCCTGCGACGGATGAACGTCCGGCTATGCAGCTGAACGGCGCATCTCTACGGGTTATGTATTTGCTGGTGGATGCCTATATCGGCCAGCTGTATATGGAAAACCCCAGTACCGATCCTGAACAGATTTATCAGGATGAAGGGTATAAGCGTATGGTGTTCCACATCATGGCGCGCAGTGTCAGCGGCCGACGAATTACTTCGGTAATGAATGAGGCGCTGGAGCTGAATATTTCTCCTGCCGAACTGAAAGGCTATGAGGGTAAGCTGGAACAGCTGACGGAAATGTTCTCCGGTCGCCTTAAACGCGGTGAGCAGGGGATGGCTGAATATGTTCCCGGATTGGGGACTCGCGTCATTATTAATGGAGAGGTGCGAGGGGTGATTCCCGGCAAGGACTTCTTTAATGCTCTGCTGACTGTATGGATCGGCAAGAATCCAGTCAGCAGAGATTTCAAGAACGGTATTCTGGGCTTGAAAGAAGACGACAAGCCCGAGAAAAAGTCATAGGCGCTTGAGCCGTCTCCGGGCGATAACGGCATCAATGGAAAAGACTACCAGTGCTGCCCAGATAAACAGAAAGCTGATTTTGATGTTCGGGCCAAACGGCTCACCATAAACCAGTACTCCAAGGCTCAATGAGAGTGTTGGGCCGATATATTGCAGAAACCCAAGTGTTGTCAGTCGTAACTTGGGGGCTGCGCTGGTAAACAACAAAAGTGGTGCCGATGTAATGGCACCTGCCAGAATCAACAGGCCACTGGTAGTTGGATCCGACAGCGTAAAGGAGGACTCACCCTGCCAGGTCAGCCAGATCATAAAGCCCAAGGCAATAGGCAACAGCATCAGAGTTTCCATAAACAGCCCGGGAATAGCAGGCAGTGCGGCCTGTTTTCTTACCAGTCCATACAAACCAAAACTGACGGCCAAGAGAAGTGAGACTGTCGGAATTTTCCCCAAAGTAAACAACTGCCAGCAAACACCGGAGCTGGCCAGCAATAAGGCAATCACTTGCGGACGGCTTAAGCTTTCCCGTAGCAGCAGGGTACCCAGCAGAACACTGGCAATCGGGTTGAGGTAATAACCCAGACTGGTTTCCACAATCCGGTTGTTACTGATCGCCCAGATAAACGTCAGCCAGTTGACTGCAATCAGCACAGAAGACAGCAGCAGTATTTTTAACTGTTTCTTATCTGTGGCAATGGTAATGACCGATTTACGATGCCCAAAGAACCAGGCAATCAGGCCCAGCAGAACAAAAGACCAGACGACCCGGTTAGCCAGTACTTCAAGGGCTTGAACATGAGCCACCTGTTTGAAGTAGATGGGTACCAGCCCCCAGATAACAAAAGCACCTATGGCTGAAAAAGCGGCAATTGAGGTCTGTGCCGCGGTGCTGTCAGCATTACTTGTTTGCAATTTATGGAACCGTTTTGAAAAAGGGCTGGTAAAACACTATGAGTGGCGTTATATAGTGCCCGCGCGATAGAGCCCGCTGTCGTTTATGGCGTCCGGCCATACGGAATTTCATTTTATACCTCAGGCGGGACTTCTGAGTCACACCTTTTCTGATGTTTACGGACACCTTCCCGGTCCGGTTTTGTTGTGTTTGGAGGAAATATGTCACCGTCCCTGATGGAGTTCGGTGTTTTGTGCCTGACGTCCCTGTTTACCATGATCAATCCCATCAGTATTGCTCCGGTTTTTCTCTCCCTGACCAACGGGCTGAAAAGTGACCGTCGTCGTCAGGTAGCTGACAAGGCCATTTTAACGGCACTGGCAATTCTGATGTTTTTTGCCCTGACCGGTTCGGTGATTTTTGATGTGTTTGGTATCTCGGTGAATGGCCTGAGGATTGTCGGCGGTATTCTGTTCTTTGGCATGGGGTATGAAATGGTGCAGGCGCGCCAGAGCCGAACCCAGTTCGATAAGGCTGAAGAGCTGGAGACCATTGACGCCTACTCCCAGGATATTGCCTTAACGCCATTGGGTATTCCGCTGGTGTGTGGCCCGGGTGCGATTGCGACGGTGCTGATCCTGATTCAGGAGAAAACCTGGGACTATATGTTGCTACTGTTTGCCTGCATCTGTGTAGTGATGCTGGTGACCTGGATTACCCTGTTGTTTGCCGGCCCGCTGATGAACCGGTTGGGTGAGGGCGGAACCAAGGTGCTGACCCGGGTGATGGGTCTGATTGTGATGGTTATTGCGGTGGAGTACTTCTTTGCCGGTCTTTCTCCTATTGTCCGCAATATGCTTGACCTGCCTTTGATCTGATGCGCTCTGTAGAGTAACTAGTGTGGACAATCTAATGGCAGATCGTCGCCACGGATTGGCAGGGCCGCAGTCTGGATTGGGCAGATAGTGGGAAGCTCACAAGTGCCGGCTTGAGTATCCAGCCAGGTAAGAGCCTCGTTCAGGCTGAAAAAACGCTGACACAGGTGCTCAGCTTTGCCAGCCTGGTTTCGGTACTCCATATAGAGGGCGTATATCCGCTTGGGTATTCTGTGAGGGCGGGAGCTGAGTGGTTTAGCCTTGGTGGTTAACAGCAGAACCCCTTCCGAAAGCCAACAGTAAACCGGGCAGTTATAGCCGTGGTGGATGATAACCCGACTAAAGTGGGCAAGCTGACGGGCCTGCTGCTCCAGCTTCAACGGTGAAACAGGCTTATGGAAAACAAAGGTGCCGGCGGTGTTCAAACAGTTGGTCCCGGATGGTTCAGTAACATGCTTAAAAAGCAGAACGCCATTAAAGCAGTGCTATGAGAGAGCTACCAATAGGGAAAGACCGAAAATTGAACAAACACCTGTTGCCACACCATCGTCACTGTTATACATTACGCCCCGCTCGCAGGGCAGCGCTCTGCAGTAAGGCACTCTGGATGCGGAATGTGATCTGTAAGTAGAGTGTTAAAAATTTGGTGAGGTGTCCGAGTGGCCGAAGGAGCACGCCTGGAAAGTGTGTATACGGAAACGTATCGAGGGTTCGAATCCCTCCCTCACCGCCAAACAGCTAAGAGTTTATAAAATATTAAATCCCGCACAGTTACTGTCGCGGGATTTTTTGCATTTGTAACCCCTGAATAGCCCCACTCCAGCGCAGTTCGTCCACTTGCGCCAGCATGACTCTCCGGCTGCGTCCTGTCCCTTATCTTATTTTGTCTCTCAAAATGCTGATGGTAGTGAAAGGCCAAGGTTTCAATGTGGGAAGTAAGGTGCTGGTCGAGAAGGGTAGTATTGCCCAGGAAGTTCCAGATATTCCTGTCTACAGAAAACAGGTCTGAGCATCTACAGACTTATGATTCGGGTTATCCCCCTCTCCACCAATGAACTTTTATGGTGTAGTATGCCCGGTAATCCTGTTTTCTGATGATAGATGCAGGGATATTTAATGTGTCCATCCCACTCACTATAAGAAGTACAAAATGATGGAACAGGTATACCAGATTGATCGCCTCCTCTCTTACCTTGAGCACGACCCCGGTAATCCGGTGCTTCTGTGTAATCTCATTCATTCGCTGCTTGAGAATAGACGCATTGATGAGGCACGAGAGTGGTTACAAAAAGCACTGATTCATGCTTCCGAAGATCCTGGGGTAATTGCTCTTCAGGGGCAGTTTTATTTGGGAGATGGGGATGCGCTGAATGCAGAATGTAACTTTCAAAAGCTTCTTGATCTTGGTCATACCCATGAGAGTGTTTTTTACAATCTGGCTTATGCATCTCTTCTTCAGGGAAATGCGCATAAAGCAAAGGATATTTTGAAATCTGCCGACACCCCTTTCCTTCAGGCTGCAACATGTTTGCTTCTGGTCCGATGCCTTCATCAAACAGGTGATCTGGATGAAGCCTTGGCTGCTTTATCGGATGTGCATGCCGATGAAGCCGTACTGGCTGCTCAGGTTAATGGAATTAGAGCCCTGATTTATTTGGATAAAGAAGATCTTCAGGAATCCAGACAGTGGGCTGAAAAAACAATGGCAATCGATCCAGGCAACTTTGAAGCTTTGATCGCTATGGCCTATTGCGATTTTTCAGCAGCTGAACTGGACACTGCGAGTTACTTCTTCGATAGAGTACTTAAAATACGGCCTGATAGCGGTCGTGCTCATTTAGGGAAAGGTCTTCTTATGAGCCTTTCAAACCAGCAAAGCAAAGCTATAGAGCATTTTAATCAGGCTCTCCGAGATATGCCTGAACATCTGGGTACATGGAATGCCAAGGCCTGGGCAGAAATATTGCAGGGGGAATTCAAACAGGCTGAGCAGAGTCTGTTAGCGGCCCGTAACCTTGAACCACGCTTTGCGGAGACGCAAGGAACGCTGGCTGTTGTTTATGCAGTGCAGGGCAAGTGGGATCAGGCAGAAAAACTGGCAAAGTTGGCAATGCGATTGGATAAGTACGCCTTCTCTGCACAGTTTGCCCAGGTTCTGGTTATGGAGAATAAAGGGGATACTGGAACTGCCAGACAACGTCTGGACGCAATCTACCAAAGGCCTGTCAGCCAAAATGGTTCGCTGGAAAGTCATATTCAGCAATTCCTTCATCGCACCAAGCCGTAGTGTGGTTGTTGCTTATGACGACAGATTTTGCACTCTTTCTCTCTGAGCAGATGTTGATGACAGCCCTTATTATTGCGGCTCCAGTACTGACGGTTGCACTTGTTGTCGGGTTGTTGATCAGTATTTTTCAGGTCATGACCCAGATTCAAGAGATGACGCTGACTTTCGTACCAAAAATTATCGCGATTGTTGGTGTGTTGTTTCTGTTCGGGCACTGGATGCTGAGTACTCTGACAGGCTATGCATCTGAGTTGATACGATCTATCCCATCTTTGTTGTAGGTGTTTGATGGTAGATGTCTTAATCAGCACAGAAAAAATAGTGACAATCTTGCTGATTGCTACTCGTCTTATGCCTGTTTTTTTGGTTTTACCACTACAAAATGTTATCAGCCTGCCTAATCGGATCCGCTTTTTTATTGTCCTCGGCTTGTCTCTTGTTCTTTCTACCCTGACGAGCTCTGCGTCTCTTGATTCCCCCATGGTCCTTCTTTTCGCATTTGGCTACGAGTTGCTTATTGGGTTGGCTCTTGCCAGCATTGTTCTCGTTTTTTTTAGTGTTTCTCTTTATGCGGGAAGGCTGATTGACTTTCAGTCAGGGTTAAGTGCAGCCTCCGTTCTGAATCCTTCCTCCGGTAGTCAAAACTCTCTACTGGGAACATTGATCCTGCTGACAGGCACCTCCTTTTTCTTTTTACTTGATGCACACCATGTATTGATCAGAGGTTTGCTCTTTTCACTGGAAACTTTCCCGCCGGGGCATGGGGGAGAGTTCGACAGGTTGTGGAAGGATCTTTTGCTGCTCGGTGTTCCTTTGTTTATGTATGGTTTGCTGATCGCAAGCCCCGTAGTTATCGGGTTACTTTTCATGGATGTAGCATTCTCGGCAACAGCACGCACCATGCCTCAAATGAACCCTTACTTCATAGCGTTGCCTGCCAAGATTGCAGCGGGTGTTGCTCTTACGGCCTTGTCCATTGCTCAATTCAGTCCAGTGTTTGAACACCTGTTTACAGAACTGTTCACCCATTGGCATAAGGTGTTAAGGGGATAAGTATGGCAGAGCAGGGATCTGGCTCCGCCGAGAAAACCGAGCCACCATCTCCTTTTAAATTGCAGGAAGCCCGTAAAAAGGGACAGGTTGCCAAGAGCATTGAGGTGACCTCCCTGTTTACCTTTATAGCAGCCTGCATTGCACTGATAAGTCTATGGTCAAGCCTGCTCGACAAAACTCGTCAATATATGGCTGTCTCGCTTAATTTGGCTGATGGCAGGCCAGAAGCAATCTATGAAGCTGGATATCACCTGTTGTCTTTTTTGGGTATTCCCCTGCCTATTATGCTGATCATTCTGGTTGGTAGTGTCATTGGGAATATTCTTCAAACCGGACTTTTGCTGACGACACACCCATTGAAACCAGATATCAAGAAGCTAAACCCTATCACGGGATTTAAGCGCACTTTCTCTATGAAAATGCTGTTTGAGCTGATGAAGTCTCTGCTGAAAATTGTCATTTTAGTGCTGATTTGCTGGTTTCTTATTCCGATTTTTTTGCCTGAGTGGATAGCTTCACTGGATCAAGAACTTACCACAACTCTTTCCGCTGTTATTTCACAGGCAATACTCCTTGCCGGTGCCTTGCTTGCCGGGATGTTGGTTATAGTGATTCTGGATTTTCTGTTTGTCCGCTGGCAGTTCCTTAAGCAAATGCGGATGTCAAAACAGGAAGTGAAAGATGAGCACAAAAGGCGTGATGGCGACCCTTTGATCAAACAAAAGCGCAGAGAGCAACAACAGTTACTGCGCCAGAATCAGTCTGGTATGGCCAGCATTGGCAGTGCAGATGTCATTATAACCAACCCCATCCATGTTGCGGTTGCGATCCGTTATGATCGGGACTCAATGGCTGCACCGATTGTTGTCTGCAAAGGGCTTGATCAGCAAGCTCTTTATATACGAGAGCAGGGGCGACGCTATCGTATCCCCATTGTTTCAAGGCCAGCGCTGGCACGGCATCTTTTTAAAAAAACTGCAGTCAATGGTGTGATTCCGGTTAATAGCTATCTTGGCGTGGCCAGAGTGCTCCAGCATGTCATGCAAAGAAAAACAAAAAATAAAAATTCATGGAGACCGTCATGATAGGCCCTATTGCCGAAAGAATGGTTGGCACTCGAAGCGAGCTGGCACTTGTTGTTGCGATGCTGGGTATTCTTCTGGTTCTGTTTGCCCCCATTCCGGCTGCCTTACTGGATCTACTGCTGCTGTTGAACTTCAGCGTGGCGATGTTGATTCTTCTGCTGACCTTCTTTACTGACCAGCCTATTAAGTTCTCAACCTTCCCCTCTATCCTGCTGATGGCAACCCTGTTACGTCTTTCTCTCAATATTGCCGCTACTCGACTCATTCTCAGTGAGGGGGATGCTGGTGAGGTAATCGGGGCAATTGGTGAATACGTAGTTGGTGGGAATTATGTGATTGGCCTTGTGGTCTTTTGTATCTTGATCATTGTCCAGTATGTGGTTGTGACCAGTGGTGCGCAACGGGTAGCCGAGGTGGCCGCCCGATTTACCCTGGATAGTATGCCCGGAAAGCAAATGAGTATTGATGCTGATCTGAATATGGGGCTGATTGATGAGAAGGAGGCTCAGCGTCGACGCAATGTGATTGAAAAAGAGGCCAACTTTTATGGCTCTATGGATGGTGCCAGTAAGTTTGTTAAAGGCGATGCTATAGCCGGAATTATCATTATCCTTATAGATATTCTTGGCGGCCTGACAGTCGGCATTGTTCAAAATGGCATGGATTGGGGGAGCGCGCTGCATACCTACACGCTTATGACGGTAGGCGATGGGATAGTAACCCAGATACCCGCTCTCATTATTTCAACAGCCACGGGCATTATCATTACTCGTGCTGGTAGTGATAGTTTTCTTGGCGATGAGGTCAGCACGCAAATATCACGTTATCCGAAAAGTCTGGTGCTTGTTAGTGTCTTTCTGCTTGCCATGGCGGCTCTTCCAGGATTACCACTATGGCCAATCGCCATCCTGTTTTGTCTTTTTGCCGCAGGTGCCTGGCTTGCGATCAGGGCATCAGGGCGTGATCAAACAGAACATAATAGCCCCTCTTCTGATGCGGATAATCAGCACGAGGCACCTTCCCTGCAGGAGCAGATGCGTATTGAAGCTCTTGAGCTGACCGTTGCTCAGGATTTGTCTGATGTCATTAACGGTAGCCAGCTACTTCTGGAGAAGATCAAAAAGTTTCGTGAGCAGTATGCTCTGGAAATGGGTGTTATCCTCCCGCCTCTTAAAGTTAAGACCAATGCTCGCCTTGCACAATCCAGTTATGAGATCTGTCTCCATGGTACAAAGGTTGGAAGCGCAGAGTGTTACCCTGGTAAATGGTTGGCGATAAGCACAACCAGTGGGATTACATTTGATGGTCTTCAGGTTAAAGACCCATCATATGGCTTGCCAGCGGTTTGGGTTGAGGAGGATCAGTGCGACCAGGCACGTCAGCAGCAATACACAGTTGTGGATGCGCTGACAGTGTTGTTTACACATATTTCCGAAACCATACGCAGAAACTGTGCAGAGTTACTGACCAGAAAAGAGGTCGAAGCGCTTCTGGAACCTGTCAAAGCCAGTCAGCCTGCATTGTACGATGAGCTGATTCCAGAAATTCTTCCCACCGGAGAAATTCAGAGGGTTCTTCAAAATCTGGTGCGTGAGAAGGTCTCTATTCGCCATATTGATCGCATTATTGAAACTCTGGCTGATTATGGGCGCACGGAGAAAAATGCTGACAACCTCACTGAGCATGTGCGTAGGCAGCTTGGCAGGGCTATCTGCGACAAGCTGCTGGATGATCAGGGGCAGCTCCATGTCCTGACCCTCGACCCAGCTTTGGAGCAAGGGTTGACTGCGGGCAGTCAGGAGGGGGAGGCCAGCCTGTCATCTGTTCAGCTCTCGGAGATTCTTATCAGGGAGTTGGGGCAATCCAGTGAGCTTATGGCCCGGGAGGGTAAAGAGCCTGTACTGGTGGTTTCACCAACACTGCGCCGTTCTGTAAAAAAAATGACGGAACGTTATTTGCCCCATCTCACAGTTCTCTCCTTGAATGAGATTCATAATCTTGTCTCCATCGTCTCTTTTGGTATTATCGGAGCCAATACAAATAGAATAAACGTCGGTAGCCCGATAAAAAATAAAGAAGAGGCTGCGTAGTATGGATTCAATATCAGTTTTGTCTGGTGCCTTAAATGCGGATATCCAGCAGTTAAATCTGATTGGGCAGAACCTTTCAAACGTCAATACGACAGCTTACAAACGACAGGCCTTTGCTTCTGTTGTTGATAAGACTTTCAACACAGATCTGCTCGCCACGCCAGTCCGCTCCCAGACTGTTCTGGAGCAGGGAGCTCTAACTTATACCGGCAATAACTTTCATGTCGCTCTGGATGGTTCTAGCTTCCTCGCTGTCAGGCACAATAATTCTCTTTCTTTCACCCGTAAAGGTGAACTCGCGGTTGATGGCAATGGCCTGCTTACTCTGATCTCTGGACAAAAGGTACAGGGGCAGTCCGGTGATATACAGCTACAACCTGGCGGCTTTACTATCAGTGAGCAGGGCGAGGTTATTCAGGACGGCAGGGTTATCGATCAGTTTGCCCAGTATCAGCTTACAGAACAGCCGCTACCTATAGGCTCCGGACTTTATCAGGATGTACAGGCTGTCCAGGAGAGGGATCTCTCGATGGTCAGGCAGGGGTTTTTGGAAGCGTCCAACGTCAATCATCTTCAGGAGATGGTTCGTCTGGTAGAGACGGTGCGTCACTATGAGGCATCCAGTCAGGTCTTGCAGGGGTATAACGCCATTCTCGAAGAAGCCGTGACGAATCTGGCTCAGTTTTAATCTATACGCCTGAGATAAAAATAATGATAGAAGCGCTTTACATTGCCGCAACAGGTATGCACGCAGAGCAGCGTCAGCTTGATGTTATAGCCAATAATATGGCAAACCTGAATACATCAGCTTACAAAAAAGAACGGGCCAGTTTTGATAGCCTTATTGCTCTCGGTAATACCTCGTCACCAGTCTTATCCGTTGAAACTAAAGGTATGGGTAGCACCGTCAGCCATGTCGAGCGGACTTTCACACCGGGGGACTTGAAAAACACCGGTAACCCTTATGATTTGGCCATTAGCGGTGAAGGCTTTTTTGAGGTGTTGCTGCCCGATGGCAGTGTTGCCTTTACCCGGGATGGTTCATTCAAAACCGATGAAAATGGTCTTCTGACAACACGACACGGGTATTCATTGGCACAGCAATTTCGTATTCCACCAGATGCTCGTGCGATAACAGTCAGTGAAAGGGGAGAAATCACTGCAGATCTGGGTAACGGGCAGGAAGATACTCTTGGTACTCTGGAGTTGGCTCGTTTTACGTCAAACTCATCCTTGCAGTCTCTGGGGAATAACCTTTTCCTCGCCACTGAGCAAAGCGGTACGCCCTTCTTTTCTGTCCCGGGAGAGAATGGAACCGGTCTGGTGCAGCAAAACCATATCGAAACCTCCAATGTTGATCTTGTCGAAGAGTTGATGAATTTGACAGTGGCCCAGCGCGCTTATGAAGTGAACTCTCAGGTCATCAAAGCAGCTGATGAGATTATGCGGATTAATAACAGTCTGAGAGTTTAATGAATCGGCTGTTGTTTGGCTGTCTGGTTTTGCTTCTGCTTCTGCCACTGAGCCTGTCGGCATCGACATTGTTAGTTCTGGCACCCGTAGTCACTCTTAAGGATGAGCGTGTTTCCTTGGATAGGCTGGGAGACTGGTCTACCAGCCTGCCTGGCAGTCACTTGCAGTTAGAAAACAAAATGCTCACGTTTCCAAACGAATTGATCAGTCAGGAAGGTCGCAGCTGGATATCACGGCAGGTTGTTCAGGCCTTACTGCAAGAACAATACCCGACGTGGGATATAACCTTGAGGGGGGCTGATCAGATACTGATCCGAAAGCCACGCATCCCGCAGTCCGTTAGCCCTATCGTAGAAGCTGCGTCAGACCAGCTGCTAAGTGACTTGTTGAAAATATACTCCCATGTGGAATTGACGCCATTGGGAGTGCTGAAGGATGCCTCTATTCAGGGAACGATCAAGACGTTAACCGCCTCACGTTTTCGTGAAGGTCGTGCCGGAAAACGTGAAGCCGTCCGTGTCACTCTCGAGACTACCGAGGGGCAGCGGGTTGTGGTCCCTGTCTGGTTTTCCGTCAAGATTCCTGCCGAGGTTATGATGCTGGAATCTTCTGCAGCCGCGTTGACGCACCTCCGTGACCTTTCCCTGATTCCCCAGCAGGCGGATATCGCAGGTCTTAGAGGCGATATTGAATGGCCATCAGAAGAGTATCGACTCAATAAGCCCCTACCATCCGGCCATCTTCTTACCCTCGCAGATCTTGAACCTATCCCGGACATTGAAAAAGGGAGTGTGGTCAGAATTATCTCGCAAGCAGGGAGCACTGTTATCCATGCCCAAGGGCACGCTTTGGAAGATGGTGGCCAGGGGGAGTCGATCGCTTTTCTGGTTAAGGGAAGTCAGAAGCCTGCCATGGGTAAAGTTATCAACAAGGGAATCATTCTGGTAAAGGAGGACAGAAATGACCGTTAAGCCATTCTTTTTCGCCGTTCTGTGCAGTCTGCTGCTTGGTATTCAGGCGCATGCAACAAGCCTCTACCCCAGGCAAGGCTTCCAGTCATTAACATCAGACTCTCTGGCACTGGCAGTAGGTGACAGTGTTACGGTATTGATCGTTGAAGATTCTACTGCATCCGCTTCGTCTGGAGATGATCTGGAAAGAGGGCTGGGGGCTTCGGGCTCTATGGAACTGACCCGCCGTACGGAATCGGGAAGAATTGGATTTGGTCTGGATGCCAACGGCAGCGATTCGACCAACCGCAGCGGGAATCTTAGAGCAGTTGTTACCGCAGATGTCATCGCGGTTGATCCTCAGGGAAGACTCCAAATCGCCGGGCGGCAGTTGATTGTCGTAAACGGGGATGAGCAGCTTATCACTATTAGTGGCTGGGCAAGACCCGACCATATTGATGCGCAAAACAGTATTGTCTCCAGTCGGTTGAGCCAAACACGGATTGAATACAGTGGTATCAATGATGAAGAGGAAGGCATGCTTGAAAGTGTTTGGGAATGGCTGGCATCACTCGCAGAGACCGGTGAGCAGGAGCTCGAACCATGAATCAACTGTTCCGTGTACTATCCGTCCTGATTTTATTGATTAGTGTTTCTTCACCAACGATGGCAGCTGTTCGCCTGAAAGAGCTGGGGCGTATAGAAGGTGTTCGTGACAATGTTCTGATTGGCTATGGGCTGGTAGCCGGTCTTGCCGGTAGTGGGGATTCTCGGCGCAGCGAATCTACGACACAGTCCATTGTCAACACGCTTCGCAACTTCAACGTCCGTGTAGAGGCGGACGAAATTAATAGCCGTAATGTAGCTGCTGTTGTCGTTACGGCCGAATTGCCAC
This sequence comes from Parendozoicomonas haliclonae, assembly GCF_900174585.1. GTDB lineage: Bacteria > Pseudomonadota > Gammaproteobacteria > Pseudomonadales > Endozoicomonadaceae > Sansalvadorimonas > Sansalvadorimonas haliclonae. The sequence goes on from NZ_FWPT01000009.1 coordinate 132,789, forward strand.
CTTTTATTCAGGCTGGCGACCGTATCGCCGTTAATCTCTCTTCTTTAGGGGATGCACGCAGTCTCCTTGGCGGAACCCTTCTGATGACCCCCCTCAAGGCTGCAAATGGTCATACCTATGCCCTCGCTCAAGGTGCTGTCTCTGTCGGCGGTTTTCAATATGAAGCCTATGGTAATCGCGTGCAGAAAAACCATCCGACTGTCGCAAGGATTCCGAATGGCGCGATTATCGAGCAAGAGGTATCAACCTCTTTTCTGACGCCAGAAGGTGATTTGAACATTCTTTTGACTGAGCCTGATTTCACAACCGCAAACCGCGTCGTGCAATCTATTCGGGAGGCTATTCCCGACAGTGTGGTTAAACCCCGAGGGCCAGGGAAGATTTCTGTCACACCTCCCGAAGCCGGTGATGTCATAGCCCTGATTGCCCGGATTGAAAATATTACCGTTGAGCCGGATCAGGTTGCCAAGGTGGTAGTGAATGAACGCACGGGTACGGTTGTGTCCGGAGGCGATGTTCGCATATCAGCCGTATCGATCTCTCATGGCAATATTGAAGTGAGCATCCTGACTGACTATCAGGTTTCCCAGCCGGCCAACCTTGAATTGCTCAATGCCAGCGCTGGTGTTGATATTCGTACAGTTGTGACTCCCCAGACCCGGATCAACCTGGAAGAGCAGAAACTCGCCTCTATTCAGCTTGAGGGCAACAGCACGGTAAATGAGTTGGTTAAAGCCCTGAAGCAGATCAATGTCTCCACCAGGGATCTCATCTCGATACTGCAATCCATCAAATCAAGCGGAGCCCTGCACGCTCGTTTGATAATCAATTAATGCAAGGAGGGGCTCTCGATGCTTGAACTTTTGGATGGTGTTACCAGCAATCTGCTCAATAAAGCACTGGATCGCTCGGCGCTTGAGCATAAGCTGATCGCCAACAATATCGCCAATAGCAGCACGGTTGGCTTCATTCCTCAGACAACGGCCTTTGGTCAGACGTTGGCAACGATCCAGAATCTTGTTGAACAGAACGCGACTCCTGCAAGTCTCAGGGACGCCACCGAGAACTGGAACCCTCAACAGGATATCGGTACTGAGTCTGGTTATACACAGGTTGAACTGGATCGTGAAATGGTCAAGCTAACTCAGAATACCCTGCATTATCAGGCCCTGATGACCGCAAAGTCAGGCCTGGGTGATCTGCTTCGTACAGCTATTAAAGAAGGGAAAGGGTAATCATGGACACATTCGCCATCAGTTTATCTGGTCTTGAATTTCAAAAGTTGCGCCTTGAGACGGTAGCCAGGAACTTTGCCAACAGCCAGAACACCCGTGCTGCAGGTACAGAACTCTATCAACCTCTTGAAGCTATCGCTTTTAATGATGCCAGTCAGGAGCTGGCCGGTGTCGTATCATCGACGGTCATCGAACAGAATCGCGCGCCGGTAAAAAGTCATGAGCCGGGTCATCCGGATGCGGATCTGGACGGGTTTGTCACCCGCCCCGGCGTTAACCCGGTAGATGAAATGATTACATTGATGACCTCTGTCCGTACCTATCAGGCGAATGTTCAGGCCCTGAACGCGGCAAAGAAAATGGCTCAACTGGCTTTGGAAACAGGAAAATAAAAATTATGGAAGCTCTTGTTCCGCTGGAAACGATAACCGCCACAATACCGTTGCAGAGTGCTCCTCATTCCGCCGCACAATCCGATTTTGCGAATCTTCTCGGACAGGTGGGGGATTTAAATACCTCCATTCACAAGGCTGAACATCAGGCGCAAACACTCATTGATGGCAATCTGGATAATCTTCATCAGGTCATGGCTTCAATCAATCGGGCCAAACTGAATTTTGATCTGGCGGTACAAGTCCGCAACAAGATGCTGGAAGGGTATCAGGAAATCATGCGGACCCAGTTGTAAGGGAGTCAGGTCGCAATGGCAGTCACAGAAAACAGGGAACCGGTAAACAACTATAAAACCATCATTCTTGTGGTTGTTGGCTTGGTTATTCTTATTGCTCCAATTCTTCTCTATTTCCTGTTCATGAAGGAAAGCTATGAGCCCCTGCTCAGTAATATCAATGAAAGCAGGGCGGCCATTCTGGCTGATGAACTGGGCCGGCAGGGGATCGATTATCGCTATATCGCGGAGAGCCAGACTGTTGAAGTCAACACCCAGCAGATACACCAGGCCCGGATGGCTCTGGTATCTAATGGTGATATCGGCAGTGCAGCCACAGGTTTTGAACTGTTCGATGAAGCGGGTTATGGCATGACCGGTTTTACCCAAAAGGTTAACTTCCAGCGGGCTCTTCAGGGAGAACTTGAACGTACGATTACTAATTTTGAAGGTATCCGGATGGCGCGCGTGCATCTGGTTCTGCCAGAGCAATCGCTGTTTCGTGATCAACAGGGGGAGGCCAGTGCTTCGGTCGTCCTGATGCTGAAACCGGGTTTTCAGCCTGATACACGGCAGGTAGCAAGTATTCAACAACTGGTGGCTGCCGCAGTGCCCAGTCTTAATCCGGATGGGATTGTGATCAGTAACAGTACAGGTCAGGTTCTCAGCACACCCGGAGGTGAAAGTGCCGAGATGACTGGGCAGCTTGGCTACAAACAAGCGGTAGAGCAGTACTACACCAATAAACTCACGACTCTGGCAGAGCAAGCACTGGGGGCCGGGCAGGTGGCGGTGGTTGTTGATGCCAAAATCGACTTTACCCAGTACAGCACCCAAAGGGAAAACCCCCTCACCCAGGCCGATGGTACCGCCACGCTGTTAAAAAGTCGTACAGTAACCGAGTTTGAATCCGCCACCGGCAAAGATGGGAAAAGCAAACCTGGCATCATTAAAGAGAGTATTGAGCAGGATTTTCAGGCGGGTAAAGAACTGGTGCGTATGGAACAGCAACCAGGTGTGATTGAGACGCTGCATGTCTCTGTTCTGGTCAATGCACCGATAACGGCAGACGAGCAATCAGCGCTGGATAGTCTGATTCGCAGCGCGGCCGGCCTTGACGGTCAGCGTGGGGATACTCTGGCGCTCTCCGTCTTGTCTCCCAAAATTCAGATGCCTGTTCCTGTCGAGTCTCCGGTAGTCGCACCGGTGATGATTCACAAGTCCGAAGAACCACTTCAGGGCAAAACAACAAGTATGTGGGCAGGCGAACGTACGGGTATGCACTATCTCCTGATAGGCGGCGCTGTTCTGATTCTGATGCTAGGTATTGTCGTGGCAATTCGTATGCAGTCCAGGCGGCTGCCCAAAGCAGAAAGGGAACTGTTACTGGCGGATATGCAGGACTGGTTGACGACTGAGGATGTACGCTATGCCGTCCGTCAGTAACCCGCACCGTATCATTGCCCTCAAACTCCTGAATTTGGGCTGGTTTGACCGACGCTGGTTTTTGGCCCGCCTGCCAGCGTCAGCGCGTGCTGCGGTTAATCAGCATCTGGAGCAATTGCGCAAGAAGGGTGTCCAGAAACTGAGCTATCAGGATATTGAGCAGCTGGTTGCTACAGCAACAACGAAAGAGTCAAAGACTGACGAAAACAGTTTCGATTTATCAGAACATAGATCCACAGAGTACCCGGCCCCGATACACAACGCTCTGGTCCGGGAAGCTGAGAAGCAGGGATACCCGCTTGAGAAATCTCAGTACACCAGTGTCGACACTGCAGAACTCACTCCCTATGTGCGAGAGCTGTTGTTGTGCACCTTTCAGGAGCAACGCTCTGCTCGGGAGGTGCTGTTATGAGCCAGATCGTGAAAACAGGGGTTATTTCCGGTAGTAGAACACTCTCTGTTTTTTCGTCGCAATCGGCGACTGCCAGACAGGAACCCGCACCCCCGGTTACGCCGTCCTCGCCGTCTGCAGAGCAGCGTCTTCAGGCTGAGCTCCAGCATAAGCAGCAAGAGCTGGAAAAAATCACAGCCCTGTTACAGGAGCAGATGCAAAAAAGCGCAGAGCTGGAACAGGATAATAAAACGCTGACAGAAGGCTATAAGCAACTCGAACAAGAACGGGATAGCCAGTGGCAGGCTCTTCGTCTCAAGGCCGAACTCCAGCATGAACAGGCTCTGGAAAAGCAGAAGGCGGACTGGCAAACCACGGCTGATCAGGCGTTAAAAAGCCAGCTGACCCTCTTGGAAACAGTAGCCGCAGAGCAGTGGCAATCGCTGCAATCTGTGGCTCTGGATGTCGCATTTACGGCCTTGTGTCGTCTGGTTGGTAAACACTACGGCGAACAGCCTTTTGTCAGAGCATTGCTTGAGCAGGCGGTTGCGGATTTAAAAGGGCAAACCCATCTGACCTTGCGTATGCGTCCTGATGATTGCCAGACGTTGAGCGCCTGTGAAGATAACATCAAAACGGCACTGGGGTGTCAACATATCACCTGGCAGCCGGATACCTCGTTGCAGAATGGTGGTGTCGTCATCGTAACCGAACGGGGGGAATGGGACGCGCGACTGGACAGCCAGATCGAGCAAATCCGACAACTGCTGGCAGGTTATGCCCATGGGTGATATTCAAGCCTGCCTCTCCAGCCTGGAAACCGCACCCCTGATCAAACGTGCCGGAAGAATAACGGATTATCACGGTTTGGTTCTGGAAAGCCTGGGGCCGGATGCGGTACTGGGGGAACTGTGTGAGCTGGTGTCCAGTGATGGGCAATCCCTTTCCCGGGCGGAAGTCGTGGGGTTCCATAATGGCAAGCTGCAACTGGTCCCCTTTTCTGGTATTGAAGGAATCCGGCCCGGCGACCAGATTTTTGCCACCGGTCACGCTCCGGATGTTATATGTAGCCGGGAGTTGCTGGGACGCATTGTCAATGCCCATGGTGAACCTATTGATGGTTCTCCCCTGTCTCCCCGTGAGAGTGAGCGTCGCCCTCTTAAACGACAGAGTCCAGGCCCCTTGTCACGGAAGCCTATTAGCGGCCGAATGGATACCGGTGTTGTGGCTATCGATTCCTTCCTGGCCATGGGTTATGGCCAAAGGGTCGGGGTCTTTGCCGGCAGCGGGGTCGGTAAAAGTACTCTGCTCGGCCAGATAGCCCGAACAGCGAAGGCGGATGTCCATATCATTGCCATGATCGGGGAACGGGGCCGTGAGGTGGTCGAGTTTATCGAGGATATCCTCGGGCCGGAGGGAATGAAGAGTGCCGTAGTCGTGGTGGCCACGGCCGATGAGCCGGCACTGATGCGTGTACACGCGGCCTATGCTGCCACGACTCTGGCAGAGTATTTTTGTGACCAGGGACTGTCTGTTACTTTGACCATGGACTCCGTCACTCGGTTTGCCATGGCCCTGCGGGAGATCGGTCTGGCGGCCGGTGAGCCTCCCACTGCTCGTGGCTATACCCCATCGTGTTTCAGTGAAATTCCCAAATTAATCGAGCGGGCCGGCAACTTTCAGGGTAAAGGTTCAATCTCGGCGTTTTATACCGTACTGGTTGAGGGGGATGATTTAAATGAGCCCATCTCCGATACCCTGCGCGCGATACTGGATGGTCATATCCTCCTTACCCGGGAGCGCGCCAATCTTGGCCTGTATCCTGCTATAGATTTGTTGCAGAGCGTCAGCCGGTTAAGTACCAAACTGACGACAGATGAGGAACAGGAAACACTGAGGGAGAGTCGTCGGTTACTGGCCCTTTATCAGGAAAACCGGGAACTGATCCAGATTGGTGCCTACCAGAAAGGTGTTGACCGGGAACTGGATCGGGCCATTGTTTTCCAGAACACTATAAACCAGCTGCTGTTTTCCAATCAGGCTGCACTGTCTCATCAACAACTGCTGGAGAAGTTGCAGTCTGCTCTGCAAAAGCCTCCGGTCAGCGGAGAACACGACGGTGAATAATCAGATGCAGCTTAAACAGCGGAAGATCGCGCTGCATGTTCAGCTGGTGCAGGTTAAACACCAGAGAATGCAGGCATTGCAGCAGCTGAACGAGGCACGCAGCTGGCTTCAGACTCTGGTGCAGCATCAGGCAACATTGGTGCAGCAACAGGAACAGTTACTGGCCATTCAGCTTGATCTGCAAAGTCCGGGCGCTGTTGTTGATCCGGCCAGAGTTCAGTTCACGGCAGAAGCGGTGCTGGAAACAAATAAGCGGCAGGACCAGGTTCAGCATGATAGGCTGAGCGCAAAGAAGAAACTGTCGTCTATTTATGACGCCTTCCATACCTATAACAGACAGAAGGAAGGTTTGGAGTCGGCCTTAAACCGTCTGGCTCAGGCTCAGGAACAATGGCGTAGCGCACGTCAGCAGCACCAGACTGACGAGTTGGTACTGCAACGGAGATTCCCCAATGGATAAAACCACAGGCAGCCCATCCCTGGTTCCTCCAGCGGGAGGAACATACAACGCCACTGAGCGGTTACAGGGGCGGGCTTTGCGTGACTGGGAGCGTACCGTCGATACGGTGTTGAATGCTAAAACGCCCCAAGGGGCATCCACAGGTACAGCACAAGACTCTTTACCACGCGCACCTGACTTGTGCCAATTCTCCGTTGAGCATCATGCACCGACACGCCAGCCCTTGTCGGATATCGATCTTGCTCAGTCGCTGCTGACAAACAGAACGCGTCCGGCTGCGTCTGGAGCAGGGCAGACCCCTTACGCTGAGCACCAGCCCCAGGCGGTAACCCATGCTACAGCTGTCAGGCCTTCCCGGCAGCTGGTCGCAGAACAGGCCTTGCTAAAACAGCTGCAAACCATCCCGGTCTTGCGGGAGTATCTGCCTAAACAACGTGTACAGATTCTGGAAGAGCAACCTGGCCGGTTCACTCTGCGCATTCGCGACTTTTACGCATCGGAAGAACAGCTGATCAGGCACCTGAAAGTGTTTACTCAAATATCCGGTATTCCCATTCAGAGGGTGGTGATCAATGGGCAGGCCATCACGATCACCTGATACCACCCGGCAGAATAAGAAGACCCCTGATAAGAACCAAGAATAACGATAAGGAGCGAAACAATGGCTATTGATGCAGTAGGGCAGGTCGCAGGCACCCAGCTGGCCACCCAGCAAAGCTCGCTGAGTCTGGATGAGTTCCTGGATGTTTTTATCACCCAGCTCAACTACCAGGATCCTCTGGATCCTGTTGATAACAAGGAGTTCCTCGCCCAGATGGCGCAATTCTCCTCTCTGGAGATCGCCCGTAATTCTCAGAACCATCTGGAAGATGCCCTGGAAATCAGCGCTGTCAGCCAGACCGTCGGGCTGCTGGGCAAAACGGTGGAGGTCAATGGCGAGAAGGGTATCTCCATCGGCAAGGTCACCTCAATTCGGCTGGCCAATGGCAGCCCGGTGTTTTCAGTGTCAACCGCAGACAATACGGTGATTGCTGATCTTCGGCCTTCCCAGATCACGCTGGTCAGGGAGTAACCATGTCGACACTGGCCTCTATCTACAAAAGCTTTTCTGGTCTGATCGGGTTTACCCGCAAACTGGATGACCTCAGCCAGAACGTGGCCAACCTGAATACCGTTGGTTTCAAAAGCCGGGACAGCTACTTCCGTGAATTGCACGATGGCCAAAGCGGCCAGGGTGTTGCCATGGCCGGCAGTGAGATCAATTTCAAGGATGGTGAATATACCCGAACTTCCCAGGCGACTCATCTGGCTATGAGTGGTGAAGGCTTCTTTGTGCTTGAAGATAACAACGGCCAGCGTTTTTATACCAGAGCAGGTCAGTTTGTCCTGAATGGTGATCAGCTGGTTGACAGTCTTTCCGGGCACCGGGTTCTCGGGCTTTCGGAAGCGGGAGGCCTTGAAGTCATCAGTATTGCCACCGACAGCCGCAGTGCACCAGAGCCTACCAAAACGGTGACTTTCCGTGGCAACCTCAACGCCGGGACTGCGACAGATATTGTCTATCCCGGTGATACCGACACACCGGTGACCGCAGAAGTGTACGACAGTACCGGCAAACTGCACCGTCTGGAGCTGAGTTTTACCAAACAGATTGGTAATAACTGGTCCGTCGAAGTGGATGATGAAAACGGCCTGCAGGTTGCCAGCCATACCTTGTCCTTCTCGGCCACCGGCTCGCCGGTTACGGGCAGCAATCAACTGATGTTCACTTTTACGCCTGATGGCGCGGAATCCCAGGAGGTCACTCTGGACTTTGGCACCGCAGGGGAGTTTACCGGTGTCACTGGTTTCACCGCTGCCAACTCTTCCCTGACCAGTAACCGGGAAGATGGGCGAGGTGTGGGGGAGCTGTCCGGGAGCCGCTTTGATGAGCAAGGCAATATGGTGCTGTCGTTTACTAATGGTGATAGTCGACAGCCCTTTACCATTGCCCTGGCCCGTTTTCGGGATACCAGCCAGTTAATGACCAGCAGTGGCAACCTGTTTACCAGTCACAGTGATCCTGATGCTATCGGCAAGCCCGGAGAAGGGGCTTTGGGCAGTGTTCGCCCTGAAGGTCTGGAAAAATCCAATGTGGATATCTCTACCGAATTTGCGGAAATTATCATTATCCAGCGGGGCTATCAGGCCAGTTCGCAGGTGCTGAGCGTCTCTAACGAAATGCTGGAAGAGCTCTATAACAGCACAGGAGGGCGGTGATGTCCTATTACCCTGTTTATGGTTTCTCTTCGGGTCAGCTGGCGGAACTGGATGCCGCGCTTCGTGATGCTCTGGAAACCTGGGGACAGCGCTGGTTTACAGCGCCACTCGGGTTTTCTGTGGTCGAAACAGGAGCGGAAGATCGGTTCGATCCGGTAACGTTCCGATCCCTGTCTGGTGGTCAGCAGATTGGTTTTCATTCTCAGGAGATCAGTGAGAGCCTTTTTGCAGCGCTGTTTCATTGTCCAAAGAGCGAGCAGAGCCCGACGACCCTCAAGCTAACCGAGCCTGTTCAAACAGCCTGCCAGCAAGAACTGTTTGCCCTGTTGCTCAAGGCTGACGGGGGTGATGAGCAGGAGCAAGCGCCTCCGGCAGGTTTTGCCGAAAAATGGTCAGGCTGGCACAAGCTGATCATGGTCTGGCCGGATGAGAGCCTGCTGGTTGTGTATCTGAGCCCGGGGCTGATCCGCAGCCAGTGGCTAAAACACCAAGAGCAAACAACACAGCCAGCCCTGGCCAGTCGGGCAGAGGCCATTGGTCAGCAGAGGCTTTCACTGACCGCAGAACTGGGTTCTGTATCACTTCCGGTTGGGGAGCTGGCACGTCTTCAGGCCGGGGATGTGATCTTTTTTAACCCGCCCGTGGCCGAGAGCATCACCCTGAAAACATCCACAGAACACTGTATTGCCCGTGGGCAGCTCTGCCAGCATCAGGGACATCGTGCCCTGCTGTTACGAGGAGCCGATACCCCGGATCACAATCACGCTGCAAAAGAAGAATGATTATGTCAGAACATGCCGTACTGGAATCATCTCCCACAGACGAACAAACCGCCCCGATAGAAGCGGTTGAACTGGAACCGGCCACACCAGAGGCCCCGACCGGGAGCACGCTGTTTCATGGTGTTAACCCTGCCATTGTCGAAGGGCTTCACGTTAAGGCCCATGTCGCTCTGGGGCAGGCCAGCCTGACGGTTAAGGAGCTGTTCAACCTGAAAGAGAACAGCCTTGTCCCGCTGGATACCCTGACCGATGATCTGTTGGAACTGACGGTTGACGGCCATAAAGTCGCCCGGGGGCGGCTGGTGATCCAGGGAGATCGCTTTGGCATTGAAGTGGTGGACGTTGCAGCAGACGCTGTATGACACAGTTGAATAAAAGACAGTGGTTTGTACAGCCGCTGCCATGTATTCGCCGGTGGTTGATGATGGGCATTCTCACCGTGTCGTCTTCCGTGGTACTGGCGAGCGGGCAGGCTCCGGGCTTTAAGCCGGAACCTGAGTTTTCATCTCGTTTTTTATGGAGCTATGGCCTGTTGATGCTGGCTCTGGTGCTGATTGCCGCCGGGCTCTGGTATATCCGCCAGCGCCAGATTCATCGGTTAAGACAGGCAACAGGGCAGGTTGCGCTGCTGGAATGTCTGGACAGCCGCCGGCTGGATAGCGCCACCACATGCTGGCTGGTCAAGGCCGGTGACAGTACGGTGCTGGTCACCAGTAACGGTAAACAGCTGAGCACCCAGGTTCTTCCATTGTCTCGGGGTCCTGCATCGTTGTCGAAGGAGGAGTCCCATGTCCCTTAGGATGGCCCTGTCTGGAACGGGACTGTTGGCAGCGCTGTGGTTATTGCTGTTCAGTCCGTTGAGTTTCGCCGCACCGCCGGGGGCGGACCCCTCGCTGGTCAGCCTCGGCGGGCTTATGCAACTGTCGCCGGATGCCGGGGCCGATGAACTGGCTTCGCCACTGCGAATCCTGATTCTTTTAACTGTTCTCAGCCTAGCTCCGGCGATCCTGATGATGCTGACTGCTTTTACCCGGATCGTGATTGTCCTGTCGATGCTGCGGCAGGCGATCGGCATGCCCCAGACGCCACCCAACAGTGTGTTGATCAGCCTGGCACTGATCCTGACCCTGTATACGATGATGCCGGTGTTTGAAGCGATTAACGACAAGGCCCTGGTGCCCTGGCAGGCAGGCGAGATCTCGACCTTGGAAGCCGCCAGTGCGGCCGAGCAGCCGGTAAAAGCCTTCCTGATCTCTCAGACCCGTGAGCAGGATCTGGCCCTGATACTGGAACTGTCTGATAAGCCGGTACCGGACAGTGCCAGCGCATTGCCGCTCTCTACCCTGGTGCCGGCCTTTCTGCTGAGTGAGTTGCAGATAGCCTTTCAGATTGGCTTTATTATTTTTCTGCCCTTTCTGATGATTGATCTGATTGTTTCCAGCATTCTGATGTCGGTGGGGATGATTATGCTGCCCCCTATGACCATTTCCTTACCGGTGAAAGTGTTGATGTTTGTTTTGATCGAAGGCTGGGCGCTGGTGGCCTATGCCCTTGTAGGCAGCTTCCAGTAGGCCTTCGGTGCGGGCAATGGTGCAAACGGAAGCCGACGGCAAAGCAGCAATGGATGATTTCTCGGTATGGCAGGCTTACTGGCAGCAGCCTACCCGGGAGAAGAAAAACCGTCTGTTGGCCCGTTACAATGAGTTTGCCAATACCATTGCCTTGAAAGCCTGGCGTAAGGCCGGGTTGCCCGAAGCCGATAGAGAGGATTGCCAGCAGATGGCCACCGAAGCCCTGCTGCAGGCTATTGACCATTACCAGCCCGGCTACCAGGCCCGCTTTGAAACCTATGCCGGCAAGCGGATTTACGGTGCGGTGATTGATGGCATCAGCCACTACAGCGAGCAGGCCAGTTACTACCACTACCAGCAGGAACTAAAGCGGGAGCGGCGACGGGCGGTGGTTAAGGAGGCGGGCAATATCGACCGGCTGGATGATCTGATTGCCATCACTCTGGAACTCTCCCTTGTTCATTTGCTGGAACATGAACACCAGCGTCTGAATTATACGCCGGCTGAAATCGGCCCCTATTCGGAGCTTGAATCTGCCCGGCTGCATGATGAGCTGCATGGGTTTATCGGTCATTTAACCGCTGCCGAGCAGACCGTTGTTTTGCACCATTACCAGCAGGAGAAAAGTTTTGCCGACATTGCCAGAGAGCAGGGGATTAGTCGGGCCAGGGTCTCCCAGTTGCACAGCAGCGCCTTAAAGAAAATGCGTGTGGCAAGCCTGCCAGCTCTGGAGGAGAGTTATAGCCTGTAATGGGAATGATGGCGTAATAGTCTGCTCTGTTCGGCACAGAGCCAGAGACTGAGTTACGAGAGAAAACGGGCAATAATCCGGTCAAACTGCTGGCCCAGATCCGGGTCATTATTGAGTGTGTGCAGAATATCATCCCGCATGGGTTGTAACTCTCCCAGCGTCAGTCTGTCCGCATAGGCACTGCCAATCACCGTTTCAACAAACACCTGCCGTATATAAGCCTGATCCTTACGTTTTTCCGGTGTCAGACGCTGGAGTGCCTCAACAACAGCCCCGCGCAGTTGCTCGTTCTGTGGTTGTGATGTTGAGGGCGAGGGAGATGATGGGTGAGCACCACGATTGGTATGGGGGCGTTGCCCCAGCTGACGCAGCAGCAGGGTAAAACCGGTGGTGGGGCGATGAACTTTCACAATAATAAAACGTTAGGTCGTAGAACGTCAGGATTGTTGATAACGGGATAACAACATTTTACTTAGCCCCGTTGCTTCGTCTTCACTGGCGGCCTTGATCTGTTCTTCTGTCGTATTGTTTAAGGGAGCTTTCTGGTCCGCAGACTGCGTATAGGTTGCTTGCTGTGATGCACCAAGACCAGAGCGTTGCTCCAGATAGTGTATCACCTGCTGCATATCGTTATTGAGTGGAGCATTCTCTTTATTCAGTGCCAACCCCTGCTGCAAATATGTCACAGCCTGTGCGGGATTTTGCTGCTGGGCGGCCAGCAAACCCTGGGCAAATTGTTTCAGATAGTCCGGTGCTTCGCTGGTTAATAACAGTTGCCACTGGGCAACGGCTCCCTGTTCGTTATCCATGGTGATCAGCAGCTGGGCCAGCTGAAAGCGGGCAATCCAGAGTTGCGGATCAAGCTCCAGCGCCTGCTCCATACCGGCCAGGGCACGGTCGTACAAACGCAGCTCTGCATGCTGGGCGGCAATAAGCAGTACCGTTTGGGTATTATTGTTCAGGGCCTGTGCCTGCTTGAGTAGGGTTAAGGCCCGGTCATGCTGGCTCTGCTCCCCGGCCAGAATGGCGCAATGGAGCAGTTCTTCGTGATCCAGCGAGACTGGTATTTCTGTGGTCATACTGTTATTACTCGAATTTTTTCAGCTTTCAGTTAACGGTGCTGTGTAAGGGGTAGAGTTCTAAAATGACTCCGCCCCCTTTTTCCGCTTTTTCAGTTGGAACAGCTCACTTCAACTTTTTCCAATACCCCCTATAGGTACGTTCAGGTACAGAAATTTTCCAAATACTGCCATCTTTAACACATTTGAAATACCCCGAAGGGCCACCTTCATTTGGTGGTTGAGCATACCAATCTGGTTTATGAACCAACTCCAAAACACCTTTATTAAGAGCAGCTTCAATAGCATCATCGCAATCTTCGAATGCTCTAAAATCCTTGAAGGGACCTTCTGGAAATATGGTTTCACAAGTAATACTCATCGTCATTGCCCTTTGTTCAGAGGAATAATCCAATCTTCACTCCAACCAATTGTTTGCCCCTTAAACTGGTTGATTCCACCTTTACCAGCAGCTGGATAGAACAGTGTTTTAGGCTCCCAACCAGATTGCAGGGACTCTCCTAATGGCCTTGGGACTCTAGCATTTACTATTTGATTCGTGGGAATTTTCAGAAGGACATCTGGTTGCCCCCATTTAGAAAATACCTGAGATCTATCCATCAATACTTTCGGTTCTAGTCCAACATAATCTGTAGTCATATAAGCATCTTGGAAGATACCCTGATCTCTACGGTAATACTTAAGGACTCTGGAATTAGTTGCTCTATAAACAAACTCCTGTGAAGCCAAAGCATTATCTAGTTCTAACTGGAGATCTGTTCCACGACCTCGGTACATCGACATATATTCGTTATAAGAATCCCTAGTAAGAGATCTCTCACCTAGAATTGGCCTATAACCACCCTTATTGAATTTCGACTGCACTCTAATCGGATCGCCAAATAATCTAAAACTCTCCAGATTAATATCAGTGATACCAGATTCAGTTTTCCAAGCTCTGTAAGATTCGAGTCTCGTTGCCAATTCTGGATTGATGCGTTTCGTGTTTGGAGCATCAATTTTTCCGATGTTACTCAATCCTTTTGAGCCAACAGCCAGCTCAGCCCCTAAGATCAGGCTCTGTCCAGTAGCCCGCCCAAGCGCTCCATAAAAACCACCTTCACTATATGCCAGCTCATAGTTATAGACCAAGCCGTCAGCAAAGCTCTGAATAGCATTGGGTGCATAAGCACTGAGTTCAGGGTTGAAGTAGCGCCCGGCCAGGCTTTGCCCATAGGTCGAAGACAAAACAAGCTTTCCAAAACCATAAGCACCTCCACCAATGGTCGACCAAGCTTTGGCGAAGTCACCGTTCGAGTCGCCCAGACCAAGGGCCGAAGCGGTTGTATCCAGTGTGCCAAGAACCCCTTCCCCGAAGTTAGTTACGACCTTTCCAAACTGGTAGCCAAATCCACGATCCAAAGCTCTCGTGACAAAGTCGTCACTCAAGCTGGAGTAAGATGCTGGCATATAGCCATGACGCTGGATATATCCATCTTTTATTTCCTGCTGTTCCCGTTTCCTGTAAGTCTCAGCCTGCAGCTGTCTCTCTCTATTCTGACGCTCTCTTCGAGAAAGGCCGGTGAACCCATCAACTTCTTGGAGTTTATCCGTAGTAAATAGGCTAAGGTCATCGTACAGTGTTCCGTAGTCACTCTCAAAGAGACTTGCTAATTTTTCATCTGTCAGTGTTCCCAACGTCTCATCAACTCCAAAGACTGCTTGACGAAGTTCCTCTGGCAGTACTCCTCCATTTTCTCGAGCAGCCGCATCCAGGTAGGCAAGCTCCTGACTGGTAAACCGGGTATTGTCTTGTTGGCTAATCCAGTCGCTTAGATTATTTTCCAGCCCGTTTGATGCACTCAGACGTTGTTCTTGATCAGAGATAACAGCGCTTTGAATTACACCTTGGAAGTGCTTGGCACTAATGTAGCTATTAGAAATGGCATTTCCTGCTACCCCGGCAAAATCAAACTTATCACCATAAATTGCAGTTTGAACACCCTCATTCACTAACTCTTCTGTCAGCTGAGCCGGGAATTGATCCGCAAAGTTGATGCTTTGCTGTGATTTTTCCAGAGCTGTGCCAAAGGTACCAGTTTCTGTCTGCAAGGCACGGTTAGCTCCAGCACTCACCCCAGATACTGCCACATTGCGCCAGCTAAAGGATGTGACGCCTACTGCAGAGCCTAAGCTACTGGAGACAGTTGTACTCAAAGCTGCACGTGCTGCAACCTGATACCACTTGGCCTGTTCACCTGTGACCCCAACGATTTTGGCAAGGGCAGATCCTTCTGTCGCCAGTTTGCCGATACCTGCACCAGCCACAGCACCAAAGCCAGACATAGCCCCGCTTTTAAATGCATCCTTTAGAGAGATGCCATCCTGAGTCCCAAGTGCCACGCCAGTTAGCTGACCAGCGAGTGAACCAACAAATCCTCCCACTGCAGCAGCTACTGTACCAGCGATAAGTGAACCACCACCAGCAAGAACCGTTAGTCCTGCCCCAAAAGTTGCTGCTGCCCCTGTACCAGTAGCAGTAACCGCACCTAATGCAACACCCGCAGCCCCAGCCGTAAACACCGTAGCCACAGCTGCCACCACAATCACAATAATGCTGGCAGCACCACAGCCTCCACCCTCCTTAGGCGGTGGTGGCGGTGGTACATCCGGCAATGTTGGATTGGTGTCGCCTAAGGCCAGACCCGGATCATAAGGCCGGAATGTGCTGCTGGTGTTGTGGATATTGGTCACCACATTTGGCACAGTCAGGCGCTGGCCACGGGTCAGGGTCTCGGTGCCCTTCAGGCCATTCGCATCGGCCAGCAGATACCAGAGGTTGGCATCCCCCCACTGGCTGGCGGCAATACTTCTCAGGCTTTCGCCGGCTTCCTGCACCTCGTACTGGCTGTAGGTATGGGCCGGGTAGTCCGGGTTAATAGGCTGGTAGTTCTGATCAAAGTCAGCGGATTCAACCGGGGTGGCCTCATAACCGGTGTGGCGGTTGCTGTCCTGCTGGGCCAGCGCTTGGGCATAGTCGTAACGGGTTGGGGTTTTGTCGTTACCTACATCGCCAACGGCCTGGCCGTTGAAGTAGTAGAAGTGACGCAGTATCCGGTTCGGAGACAGGGTACCATCGTCTTCCCAATCCAGTTCTTCCCGTACCAGGGTACGGCCATCGGAATCACTGGCGTACACCAGTTCCCGGTTGGCAACTTCATCAAAACTGCGGCGGATATGGCCGTTACTGTCGTAGGCCATACGGGTAACCCCCGGCCCCCACTGCTCCCGCTGCTGCTGGTGCAGATCGGTATTGTCAGCATCAACGGTGATACGTACCTGCTTGTAACTATCCCAGGCTTCGTAGTGGTATTCGTAATCCAGTGTCGTATAGGCCGCGCCATCGGCATTGCGACCGGTGACAAACATTTTGGCAACGGTGCTGCCATCTTCCCAAAGCTCATAGCGGCGGCGCACCTGATCGCCGGTGGCCTTGCCATTTTCATCGTATTCCGTCGTACGATTCGCCAGCAAGACACCATCGGTATTGGTGTAGTTCTCGGTTATAGAGACAAGAATACCGTTGTTATCGTACTGGGATTGGCTCACGACCTGGCCGGCGGCGTTGTTGTTACGCGCTGATCGCAATACAAAACCACTGCCGCTATCAATCTCGACTGTGGTCAGACGACCATTGGCATCATACTCGTAGCGGTCTTTGGTGGTGGCACCTTCTCCCCGCGTTACGGTATAACGCTGATCCAGACCGTTATAGGTAATCAGGCTGCCGCTCTTACCTGCGGTAATGGTGCCGTTTTTCAGGGTTCCCAGTGTGGTGGTAAACCGGTTCTTGCGATCATAGGTGTAATAGAAGTTTTGTGGTGTGCCCTGGATGCCTCCATCGGTGGTGTCCACGTAGCGGCCGTTGTAGACACTTTCCACCGAGCGGCGGTTACTGAACGCATCGTAGGTGTAGTTGATCTGATAATGGCTGCCGTATTCATCCCGGCCGGTGATCTCGGTAATGCGGTTCCGTTCATCGTAGATGGCATTACTGTGCTGGTAGACCGTACGGCCTGCGGTGTTGTACAGGTCGTTGGCACGGTAGTAGAGCTCACCGGTCCGGTTTCCGTTGATATCGTAACGGTATTCCGTGACTGCCGGCATGCGGGCACGGTTCTCCGGGGTGTCATCACCATCCAGCGGTACACTGATGCCGTAATCAATCTTCTTGTGCAGATAACCGTTATGGAAGTACAGGAAGCGGATATCCTGATCATTCCGGGTGGTCCAGACATCATCGCCACTCCGGCCGGTGTTGCCCGTCTGGCGGGAGATCCAGCCTGCGTAGTTGTAGTAGTAATGGAACTGCTGGTTACCCAGATCATTCTTTTGCAGCAGCTTGCCGAAGTAGTCCTTCACCTCTGTCTGGACATGCTCTGCGCCAATATCGTTCCAGCCCAGCCCTTGACCGGCCGTTTCTCCTGCCATGCCGACATTCCAGCGGGAGACGATATAACCACCCAGTTTCGCTGTACCAAAACTGGTTTGCTGGTAATCACCAGTGGCCGCCAGGGTGCGGCGGGTGATTTCATCACTGTACAGATAGGCGTATTTGGTGACGTTACCGTTGTAGCTGGTGTAGCTGGTGACGCGGCCAAGGCCATCGTACGTGTAAATTTCCTGGCCGGCTGTCGCGGTTGTGGTGATGCCGGTACCATCAAAGTTGATGCCCGGTATCTTGTACTCCTGATTGAACAGGGCATTACGATGACGGATACGGTTGCCCAGTTCATCGTAGTCGTACTCATCGTACAGGCTGGAGCCGTTCCACTCGTAATTGACCGATGCCAGGTTATCCTGAAAACGGTTCACCCGGATCAGTTGATCATTGGCATCGTAGTGGTAGGCAATCTTGGCATAGAGTGCGGAGGTGCCCGCCCCTCGCTCATCCTTTTTGTAAACTTCTTTGGTTTCTGCCCGCAGGTTGCCGAAGGCATCGTAATGGGAGCTTTTGAGATAACCTTCTGCATCCTTCTCAACAGTCACCCGGCCATTTTCCATCTGCCGGGTAGTGATCTGGGCATGCTTTTGATTATAAGCGTCTACTGACGTACGTGTGGCACCATTGGCATCGTTGGCGGCTTCAACGGATTTCTTCTGCAGAACCTGTTCTCCAAAGGCGTTATAGCCATAGGATTCCAGCTCCCGTCCACGGAAGGCGGTCATGTTCTCGGCATAGATATCTGTTTCAGCGGCGGCCTTGGCCACCAGGTTGCCGCGCTGGTCGTAACGCAGTTCCGTCACATTGCCCAAACCATCGGTTTCGGAAATGATCTCACCGAATGCGTTATAGCTGCTTGAGCGGGCAATAATGCCATCATTGGCAGCCTCCTGCCCTGAAACCGCCAGAGCAATGGAGCGGATAGCCAGACGGTTATTCAGACCAGCCTGGGAGTAGAAGACAGAGGACTCACTGCCTCCGCTGTTAGAACCAGTATTGTTGTGCGTTTTAATTATTTCGCGCTGGGAGGCAGCATGTAAAATGTTCGTTGCATCTCCCCCTGAATTGTTCATTGTCCCTTTTACACGAGTGAGTACATCTCCCTTTGAGTCCTTAACGGTATATTCAAACGGAATTGCAGAATTGCTGCCAAGGTAGGCTGTATCAATTAGAACCTCCCCACCACTGACAGGAAGTGTTTTTGTTGTGCCTCCCGCTGTGAATACGACTGTTTTGGCTCCTACTGGAAGAGGGGTAAGCTTGGTGCGTGTTGGCCCGGTATAGCTTTTGTTGGAGAGCAGAGAATTACCTGCTCCCACTCCAACCTTGCCAGATTTGTATTCACTGGCCCATGTTTCCCCGTAGGCTTCAACCCAAAACTTCACACCATCACTTGGCAAATTACTACTTGAGCCAATAGTACTACCAAGTCGTTTGGAGAAGGTATGTGAGCCATTCTTGGTAATGGTGTAGACCTGAGGGGTCGAGGAAGAACTTTCAGCTATGTAAAGCTTAAGAGTTGTACCCGATCTTAGACCGGAGACGGTCAAGGATACTGATGCGCCAATGTCATACATAGTCTGACCGCCAGACCATGGTTCTGTACCATCAACACGGAGACGCACATCATTATAAGTGAGCCCGAGGGAGCCTAAAGCCGTGAGCCCTGAAGATGGAGCATTATATTTATCTTTGCCCTCCAGAGCATAGGTGGTGTTTTTAATGTTGGCGATCTCACCGTATTCTAAGTTTGTAACACGATGACTGCCTTGACGACTGACCTGGTGCCCACTGATAAGGTTAAAGCTATTAACAGCGTCATCATCACCCAGAGTCACCCCACCCAGTGGAATCTGGAGGCGTCCTTCCAGATCATCGCCGCTTCTTTCAAAGAGGCGGGTGCTGAAAAGAATCCGCCCTTGACTATCGAGAAGTGTCAGACCAAGTTTTTCTGTATTGTTTTCAAGTGTTGCACAGAGGTTGGGGCTGTAGTCCAGATCTTTATATAAAACGGACTCTCCACTGGCATCAATCTCATGCAGACGAACTTTTAATCCACTTCCCAAACTTTCGCGAAGGTCATCCCCAGATAATGTTAAAAGGCCGTTATCGAGAGTCCAGTCCAGAGAGGGAAGTTGTTGTAGCTGTTGATTCTCTATTTGGTTGAGTGCGTCGGCATCATCGATATCACCAAAGCTTGTAGTGACATCATAGTTTGAAGACGCAGTAATAACTCTGATTTCACGCCAAGCATACGTTACGTCATTTTTTATGAGTGGTAACTGTACATAGACGGTTTCAGTAACCGAAACACGATCTGTATTGATTGAGACCTTCTTTCCATTAGAAAGGGTTTCAGTGCGTTGCGTAGAAGTTGTTGTGGTTACACGTTCGACGTAACCACGATAATTACCTTGGGAACTGCCCGCCAGCAGGTGCTTACTGCTGCCACCAATAACTTCCGATAGTTGTGAAATTTGCCCGGAGGAGAGATTTAGATTTTGGAATTGCAGACGAGGATCCGAAGCTGCCAGATGAACAGTTTCAGTTACAATTTGCTCAGTGCCACTACGGACGTTGACATAACCACTGCCTGGTTGACTGGAACCCGAACCTTCAGAGTCAACCCATCCAATGCTGTTTGAAGTCTCGGCCCTTGATTCAGCCGGCAGATTCTTTGAAAGTGTGACAGCTGTATCAAAGCCAACAGTGTTGAGTTTTCCTTTGTCTGAAGCATTACTCAGATTAAGCCAGGTTTGTTTGCTGGATGGGTGGCCAGTCTCTGGATCAGAAATTATCACTTCCAGCGGATCACCACCATCCTTTTCCAGGATCAGTTCGTTACTAATATCACCGGTTTGTTCCTGAGTTACCTCCCAGTTGACATCCTGATTGAGGTGATCAGTGATGATGTTAATCGGGGGTTCAACCACTTTTATCCGGCGGTCATTGGTATCAAAGAGGCTGTAACGCCACTGGGCATTATCCTGGGTAATCTGGTTCACAGCCTGTTGGGCATTGCTGACCAGATCAAGGATATCACTGTCTTTGGCGCTGATTTCCAGAGTGGCGTTGCCGTTGCGGTCGTAGAGATAAATTCTCGGAGTTCCATTATCGGCATTGGTCTTGAACAGGTTGCCCAGTTGATCGTAGATGTAATATTCCTGGAACTGCTGTTCAACGGCTTGGCCGATAGCATTTTTACGCCAGTCGGTATTAATCCCTTTACCAATAATCTGGTTATGCTGGTTATAGGCAACAGTGCGTACGACATTGGCATCGGCGCTGTTTGCCCGTGCCACCTCGCGATTCATGGCGTCGTAACCGTACCAGTCGATAACCGCAGTGCGGGTACCGTCTGCCGCTGTCTGCTGACGGGTCTGGGTCACCACATTCCCAAAGCTGTCGTAGGTAAAGGTGCTGCGGCCATCATAGTTCGATGTGTTGGCTGTTGTACGGGCGTCAAGAGTTGCTGTTCGCAGGTTGGCACTGTTGTATTCATGTTGAATGATGCGTGAGCCAGCGCCCTGGCCAACCCGGGTTTCCAGTACCCGGTTACCAAACAGATCATAACTGTACTGGGTTTGCTGGCGGACCTGCTCGCCCCGATAATCAGTAAATTGCGGAGACTGCTGGCCGGTTTCCAGCCCCATGGCATCGTAACTGAACAGGGTATCCCGGCTACCGCTTTCACTTGTCCCATTCAGCTGGCGCTGCTGGATAAGGCGGTTGGCCCCATCATATGCGAGCTGGGTGACGATATCGCTTCGGGTTGAAGAGGCATCAAATTGAGCGTCGAGTGTTGTCCAGCTGACATCCTGAATACGTTGTTCAATCACCAGCCCACGGCCATCGTAAACAAACTGTTGGCGACGATCCTTGGCCGAAGAAAGATTTTGTGGCCAGTTGCTGGTGGATAGCTGTTGCTCAAGCCACTGATGGCGGGCAGAGGCTTCCGTTACCTCCTCTGGCCATGTCTGAACAAGGGCAAAGCGGGTTTCTGCTACTTTCTGGCCACGGCCATCGTACTCCCAGGCCGTCACTGCACCGGCGCGGTCAACCTGCACAATAGGATTGCCAGCGGCGTCAAAGAGGGTGTAAACGGCTTCGCCTTTGGCATCAAATTGAATGATGGCATTACCGTTGGCATCGAAAGTGGTGCGTAACTCGGCGACGATACCGTTCTGGAATCCAACCCCGATATTGTTCGGGTTGTCAGCCGCACGGGACAGATCAAAGAACAGTCCAGGCTCACTCCAGCTACGTATTTGCCGGTTATTGGCATCATAGGCATAGTTGGTTTTGCGATAGCTGGCGGTGCTGTCTTCGTTATCAAGCGCAAGGGCTGCTGCCTGCCAGGCTTGCTCTGTGCTTTGCTGGTCAGTTAAAGGTGCATCATAACGATACTCGGCGATTTTATTTCCGGCCGGATCGTATTCAAACCGGCTCAGGCCGTTACCGGCATCCAGCTGATATGTCAGCTGGTCCAGGCGGTTATAAGCCATCCGCTCAGTGCGTTGTTCGCCGATCAATTGATTGGCCGCGTTGTACCCGCCATGGCTCTGGCTGGTTTTACGCCCCAGGGCATCATACTGGGTAGTGGTCGTCTGACGAATGACCGTGGTGGCCGGAGATCCTGAAAGGGTCATCTGTCCGGGGTTGGTCACCGCCGCATAGGCAGGCCCCTGTTCACGCAGAAGACGTCCGGCATGGTCATACTGATAATCGGTACGTTGAATAGACGCGCTGTGAATCGTATTTTCACCGGCTTTCTGATAACGCCCCTGTTCCATCACAGTACGGTTGCCGAAAGCATCGTACTGGAAATCTGTAATCAGTCTTACCGCGACAACTGACTGAGAGCCTGATTGAATAATGCGCCCGACTTCCGGGCCGGTTTCACGAATACGCTGCCCCAGACCATTGTAGGTATAATCGCGACGAGCTCCGGTGCCATCTGTTTCGGCAACAAGCAGTCCACCCGCGTCGTATTCGTACTGCTGGGTCCAGCTGTGAGTGCTCTGGGTGACAGCGTTATACCCCTGTCGGGTTTCGCTGACTTTACGGCCCTGCTGGTCGTAATTGATGGTTATACGCTGATCACTGATGGGGTTGTCGGTGAGCTGGTTCTCGATATTGGTCAGGCTTAGCTGAGAGAGATTCCCCGTCAGCTTCTGGCTGTAGTGAACCGTTGCTGTGACTTCTCCAAAGGTGTTGTACTGGTAGGCCTGTACGCCGCCATCCGGGGTGATTTGATAGCGAAGACGATTATCAGTGTCGTAAATAAAGTAGCCCGTATGACCGTTCGGATCTGTCGTCTGGACAATATTGCCAAAGGTATCAAGCAGGGTGACGGTTTGCCCTCCCAGAGCATCTGTTTCACCACGTTTACGCCCAAGCTGATCAAAATACTGGTGACTGGTAAATCCATTACCTCTTGGATCCGTGATGGATCGCACTTCCCCGAAACGGCTGTAGCTATACAGGGTGGTTGTGGCACCTGTCTGTGAGGCGCTGTCAGCCAATGTGGCAGAAGAAGCATCCGCCAGACCTTTGGTTTCCTGCAGCAGTTGTCCCAGTGCATCATACTGACGGTAGGTGACTCGCTGTTCTGGTAGCCCCTTGGCTTCAATCAGAACTGTTTCTTCCCCGAAGCTGTTGTATCCACGCTCTGTAATAAGAGCCTGTCCGCTGTGGGTAAAGACTGTCTCGGTTTGTATACGACCAGCCGCCGAATAGCTGTAAGCCATACGGCGATCGGTATTGCCGGACAGCGCGGAGGTATCAATTTTGTTTGGTTCTTCGGTCAGAGTGACGGCCTGCTGATAACCGTGCTCCTCAAGTACACGCCCGAGGTTGTCGTAGCGATAGGTGGTTAGGTATCCCTGATTTCCATTAACGGCTTTCAGGCTATGGGTGAGTCGTCCGGCGGCATCGTAAGCAAAGTGAGTGCTAAAACCCCGGGCATCGGTCAGGCTGATACGCTGACCGAGGGCATCGTAGGTAAAGGTTTCCGTCTCATACTGCCACTGACCATTTACCCAGTTTTGGGTGTGAAGGGAGACCTTGCGGCCAGCAGTATCGAAGCTGGCGACGGTATAACGATCCTGACTGTTATTGGTCGTTATACTCAGATCATCAGCACTCAGTGTGGCCCATTCTGACGAAGGTGGAATCGTTGTTGCAGTCGCATAACGGATGGTGGTCTCTGTCCGCTGGGCATCATTACGGACAATAGCGGTCACATGGCCGAGGCTGTTGATGCTATGGGTCTGGCGGCCTGCGGCATCATAAAGGAACAGCTTGATCTGGTTTCCGACATCGCTCAAGTCCAGATCGGCAACTGTCTGTGAATTCAGGTCAAGAGGTTCGCTATAAACGACGCTAGCAGCGACTTCGCCACGGGCGTTATAGACAGATTCAGTGACCTTGGCTTTCTGGATGCCATCGATTTCAAACAGTTGGAGAGTATGTGTTGCACGGCCTGCCGCATCATACAGGGTACGTGTTTCACGATCTTCCGCACTATTGGCTACCAGATCAGCAGGAGATCCGGAAACGGGGTCAATTGATTGGGCATAGCGGATCACTGAGCTTATCCGGCCGGCACTGTCATAACGCTGCTCGACGACCTGTCCTTGGGCATCAATGGTGTAACGCTGACGACCGTCCCGATCGTAGATAATACGGGTCTGTCTGTCGGTGGCATCTGACGTCAGAGATGACGCAAAACCAGCCAACGTCAGATCAGGCAGGGGGATGAGTTCGCTGTGACGCACCGTCTGAACAAGGCGCCCGGTCTCATCATATTGCTGCTCGCTGACCACATAGTGCAGGGAGCCATTTTTCAGGCGATCCGGCGTCAGGGTATAGCGCAGCTGCCCGACGGCATCATAAACAAACCGGGTGGTTTGACCGAGGGCATTGGTTTCACTGATGAGCTGATCACGACCATTGTAGGTGTAAGTGGTGGTGAGATTCAGACCGTCAGGATCCACGGATCGGCTCAGCATTCGCCCTGCAGCATCATAACTGAATTGCTCACTTCGCTGGTATTGAGCGGTTCCACTCACCAGCCTGCCTTCTTGTTGTTTGATCAGCTGACCAAGGCCGTTGTAGGTGAAATCTGTCACCAGCGCCAGGCCGTCCGGATCAGTGATGGTACGAACGATACGGCCATTGGCATCAAACAACTTACGAATAACGGTACCGCTGGCATCCGTCGTCTCTTCCTGACGATGGCTGTAATGGATACGAGAACGCAGGGCCAGGCCGTCCGGATCAACAATAGTCTCCAGTTGTCGTCCTTGTGGATCATAGTGGAAGCGCGTCTGTATACCTTTGGCATCCGTCTCCAGAGTCAGACGGTTGTTGGCGTCATAGCTTGCTGTGGTCTGCTGACCGAGTGCGTTGGTGGTCTGGATGCGATTGCCGGCGGCATCGTAAGCAAATTCTGCCTGCTTGACGCCATCCAGCCAGACTTGCCAGGTTTCACCGTGTTCATTGAAAACCGTCTTGCGAACAACACCTTCAGCGGAG
This sequence comes from Parendozoicomonas haliclonae, assembly GCF_900174585.1. GTDB lineage: Bacteria > Pseudomonadota > Gammaproteobacteria > Pseudomonadales > Endozoicomonadaceae > Sansalvadorimonas > Sansalvadorimonas haliclonae. The sequence continues at coordinate 157,579 of NZ_FWPT01000009.1, forward strand.
GTGACAGTCTGGCTGCGCTCCTGATCATTGTATTGATAGGTGACAGTGGCACCTGCAGGGTCGGTGTGTGTTAACTCTCGACCAAAGGCATCATAAGCCCACTGTGAGGAGTGATTCAGGGCATTTGTTCGAGCCGTCAGTCGGCCAAGCCCATCGTACTGGTTACGGATGGTACTGCCGACCGCATCGGTCACAGAGACGACTTGCCCGAAGGCATCATAGCTTTGTCGTGTCGTCAGGCTTGATTGTTGTGCCAGAAGCTGAGAGCTGCTGATAGTCTGGCTGAGCCGATCATAGTCAAAGGTTGTGACGGCCCATTGGTTGTTGGCTTTATTAATGGCACGGGCCAGCTCAGTCAGCTCGCCAAAGGCGTTGTAGTTGGAGCGAGTTTGGTAACCTTCACCATCAATCGCTTCCGTTTGCAGACCTCGCTGATCAAAAGACTGTCGTGTAAGTGTGTCCTGACTATTATCCATCAGTGAGGAAACAAGTGCTTGAATATCGTCTGCCTGACCACTGTTCTGAAGTGCTTCGCTTAAGGCCGTGGTGGCAAGACGGTTGGCAAGCTGCCGCGTTTCAGTAATCTCACCAAAGGCATTGGTTTTGAAGACACTGATCTGGTATTCCAGCTGTCCCTGACTGTTGAACACCGGCGACAGGCTATAGCGAAGTTCGTCACCACTGTAGAAGTAGTAATGACTGTTGCCCAGCGCATCGGTGCTGCGAATACGTCGCCCAACGTCATCATATTGGTGTGTGCGGCTGTGACCACGGCCGTCAGTCTCTTCAATCAAACGACCCTGAGCATCGAATACATAATGGTGCGCTCGTGCAATGTCGGTATTTAATGTGTAGGTGTCAGAGAGTATTGAGCCCGCCACCGTGATACCCGCTTGCTCACTGATCAGCTGACCCATAGCGTTGTAGGTATAACGGGTGGCAATACGGTTCTCTGACTCCAGAACCAGTTCATTGCGGGCGTTGAACTGCCGTTCCTGTATGCGGTCTTGTGCTGTAGCCAGTGGGCGCACCTGTCCGAGTGCTCGATCCTGACCAAGAGTCAGTCGGGCAGGGTCGTTATTGACGGCCTTCAAGGCGATATCCAGCTCCAGCGCGCTCAGTTCTGAGGCATAACGGTGGCTGCGAACACGATTCCCTGCTGCGTCGTAGCTGAACTCTGTCAAATAACCTTCGGCATCAATAGTGGCCTGAAGGCGGCCCTGACCATCATAGATCTGATAGCTTTGACGATCCTGTCCACTGCTGATTGGGCGCAGGCGGTCAAGCGGCGCAGTAGCCAGCCAGCCAGGCTGGTTGTCATAACTTGCGATTCTTTGGGCGTATTGGGTTGTCTGGATCTTCTGACCCAAGTGGTTGTAGTGGTATTCTGTCAGGTAGCCTTCTGCATCAAGCAGGCCAATCAGCTGACCTTGCTGATCATAAAAATTACGAGTGGTTCGTGAATCTTCAGAGCCCTGAACGCCGGCATTGAGAGCGATAGTGGTTGTTGCGCCGGCTTTGACCTGGAAGCGACCATTGCCGGATTTAACAATAGAGGTTCCATTGATTACCAGTGTGTATACCAGACTATATTCATAATCACCAGCAGCTAATTGATCGAGTGTAACCTCAAGTGTGTCTTCTGTTATTGGCAGTGTAGAGTATTCAGATTCGCTAGGTCGCTTATAGAGAAGACTTAAGTCCCTAACCGGATAGCTCTCACTAAGTGAAAGAGCTAAAACAGGTTTGTTTATCGCTTGAGTTTGAGGGCCAACTTGATGAATAAATGGAGAAAGTGTCTCCACTCTCCCATCGAGAAAGTATTGCGTTACTTCAATAGAGTAGTCACCATCAGCTAGTGGTTGCCCCATAGTCAAATTGATAGCACCAGAGAAACTACCATCACGTAATGTGGCGGGATCAATATATGTTCTAACAGGATCGGTTGTTAAGCTTTCATCAGTGGCTCTATTGGTAATAACAACATCAACGTAATCAATCTGATTGGCTAAGCTTGTGCTGATGACGTCATTGATTGCATAGCCAGTTGTCGAGCTTCGGGTATATTGGGGGAGTGTGTAGTCAATGGCCAATGTTCCCGTTTCGCCGATTGAAAAACTACCATTAGCTTCACGGAGCAATCTTCCATATTGATTACGGGTGACAATTTTTATCTCATAACTTCCACTGATATTGTGACCTAGGTTAACGCGCCAATGACTGTCGATTTTCTCCATGGCAGCAGTCTGGAAAGCCTGTTCACTGCCTGCTTTTTTGTACTGAAATAAAATAGTCTCACCGGGTTGGGGTGAAAACTGCTGATCGGACCAGGTCAGAATTTGATCGTTAACCGGTTGATTACCAACCTCGTGAATGAACTCGTGATGGCTTGTTGTGGCATTGCTATGGTGGAATGTAAGGGAAACCCTGTATTTGCCATCGGTTAGAGGGTTATCAAAAGATAAGTTAATCTGTCCACTATAATTGGAAAATAATTTGGGATGTGTTTCTGTTTTTGTTATCTCTTGGTTATCGCTGTTGTAAATAGTGGCTACGATTTTTTCAACAGAGTCTGGGACACTGAAACCTTTGATGGCAGAACCCGCTGTGCTTTTTAACTCAGTTATATCAAATGAAAATGTTGTTTCATCTTTAGCGGTTTCACCTTGGATAACCTGGAGCTGGCCACTCGCCTCCTTAACGGTTTTGTCGCCGTCTTTGTAGCTGATTCGGTACGAATAGTGACCAGCCGCCATTTCACCTAGGTTAGCCTGCAACCAACCATCTTGTTGGCTTACTGGGACAGTTTTCCATTCTCCTTCGTTTAAATATGAAAAAACAACCTGACTGGCGTCCGGTTTGCTTGTAGCAGGCCAGCGGAAGGTAGTGGGAAGATATTTAACCTGTTGCCCTATTTCGTAGCTGAATGATTGCTGTCGTGGTTCCCCATTCAACGATATTATATTGAGCTCAACCCAGTATTTTCCATCTGCCAGTGAACCATCAGTTTTTAGATGGATCATCCCATTATATGCCGTGTTGTCAGGCTTCCAGGACAAATACTCTGCAGGGTTTGTAGTTGCAGTGCTGACCAGATTTCCATTGCTATCAAGGACGCGAGCTTCCACATGGCTGATAGCACTTGCTTGAGCTTCGGTGAAAAAGCCAGTTATTGATGTACCCGAACCTTGAACGAAACGTGTTGCATTGTATGAAAAACCAGCAGATAGAGTATCTGACTGTCCTTTCTTGACAGAAAATGTTCCATTTGAGGTTTTTACAGAGTTACCATTATCCAGATAGGTAATTTGATACTCATATTGCCCTTCAGTAATATTTGGAAGCTCGGCTCGGTGTACATTGCCATCTCTTACTGGGGCTGCATACTTCCATGAGCCACCAATTGGACGATAGGCTAATTTAACTGCAGTATCACTCGGCTGCAGGCTGGCTGGCCATGTTAAAACAGTAGGCCTGTATTCTGTTTGGGTACCGACTTCGTAATAAACGTTTTTGGTAATAGACGTGCCGTCGGTTTTTGTGATTGTGATTGTGATGTTGTACCGCCCTGTTGGGAGGGTTCCATCTGTTTTTAGATTTACCTGACCATTCCAATAGCCAAGTTCTCGGTATATGAGGGAGGGGGGAGGTGTATGCGGTGCTTATCCAAGCCCCGCTGGTGTTTTTTACTACAGCTTTAATTGTGCTTATGTTCTGAGCTGGAATATCAGTAGAGTATCCTGTTAGCGCCGAACCTGTTTTCTTGGTAACACTGGCATAATCGAAACTGAATGAGGTTGAGATATTTTTGTTTAGATTCTCACTTCCAGAGAAAACTCCAGAAGCTTGCTGGGCTATCACGCCATTACGAATATATTCAATCCTGTAATCATAATTCCTATTGGCAAGGCCGGGGATTGAGACTTGGTGATTGCTGCCAGATGTCGATACCGAGACTGATTTATAGGAGCCAGAACCTGAAGTTCGATAATAAAAACGTACAGAAGTGCTAAATGGTTGACTTGGCTTTGTCCACTTAAGAATGGTGGGTGGGTTCTTACTGCCAACATCTGCTGTGAAGCCTTTTGATTCTGTTCTTGTACTTGTGGTAAATAGGTAGGTCCACCCTCCACCCGAAGAAGGGAAGCGGCGCATGGATCTTGGTGACATGCCACCACCATCGACATACTCATATCTTTTAGAGAACTCCTTAACCGATACTGAGATTGAGTATTTGCCTGTTGGCAGTCCGCCAGTGCTGGATTGGGTTAGATTTACAGAACCGTCATATGTCTTTGAATAGTAATTATATGTAAATGAGCGTGCATAATTTGAAGGTAATGATACGCCTATAGGGGTGATACTGACAGTAACTTCAAAATGACTGAATCGCTTACTTAAGCCGTTTTCATCAGCTGTCCAGCTGTGCATGCTGCCAGGCTTTAGCTTGGTTGATGAACTGGAATGCTGAACTATCGAGCTCTGGGATACAATATCGCCACGGGATACATTGATAGTGCTTGAGCTGGTGTAGGTTGTTCTATTGTCAGTAATAACCTGGGTGCTATAGGTATAGCTTTGTGCGGGAGGTCTTGTATATTTGGATGTGCTAACAGAAATGTTTGCACTGTCTGTTTTTGTATAGTTTTCTTTTATTAAGGTCTTGCTATCTAAAGGATATGGTTGCTTTGGTGGGACAAGCATTGAGTCCGTGATGGTCTCATTTTCGGTTACTTCCGTTTCTGTCCTGGTATTGATATCCCAAGCTTTTGAATCTTGGTAATCATTGTCTGCCGGTCGAGTGTTTGCAGTTAAATCAGCCGTTATGGATCCAGATGTGTTCACTGGTGATCGTTGATCAAACCCGACCTGATCAGACTTTGAATAATGTTGTATAGGATCGACATTCTGGCTTGCGCTTGCGCTAGAGACCGTTAGCTGCGCGCTGGTATTACCAAAACGTGCCTTTAGGGTGTTGTACTCAGCTTGCTCTAGATCCTCGATCACCAAGCTGTGACGGATGGTGTCCGTGCGCTCACCGGCACCATTGTAGCGATACTCCGTTGTATAACCTTCACCATTTATAACAAACCGCAGGCGGTCAGCATCATTGTAATAGCGATAGACGGAGCGATCATTGTTGGGATCTTTGTCTGGCCGCAGATCACTCAACGCAAGTGCTTCATTTATCCCCGTTATATTCTGACTGTCATCCTTAACTAGCAGACGGGTTAAGGATTCTCCTGTTACCCTTTTTGCATAGATGACTTCTTGCTCCAGTTGCCCCTTTTCGTTGTAGATAAGCTCTGTCAGAGTGCCTGAACTATCTAACCGCGCAATTAACCGGCCCTGATTATCATAAAGCTGGTGGGTGGTGGCACCACTGGCATCCTGGGTTGCGCGCAAACGCCCCAGTGAATCATAGAAATTCCGACTTTCACCCAGGCTTCTGGCAGTGTTGCTGGTGTCCGTTTGAATCTGGCTGATCAATCGGCCTGCCGAGTCGTAAAGACGTGTGGTTTGCAGGCCGTTAGGAGCGGTTGAAATAATCTGGGACTGATTGTCCTGGTAGAGCCAAGTGGTTGTATGCCCCAGTGCATCGGTTTCTGTCAGCCTGCGGCCCATGCCGTCATAGGTGTATTCTGTTCTGAATACCGAGCTATCCTGTCCTGTCCCTCTTGGGTCCACCGTTGCAATGTGACGCCCCCACGCATCATACAGGGTATAGGTTGTAGAATGATTGCCATCTGTATTGCCATATCCCTCAGCATTCAATGAGGAATATTGTGTGATGCGGGATACCTGCCCGCGAAAGTCGAGGGTTGTATCGACGCGTCGGGCGTCTTGGGCGTTCTGGCTCGCAACCCATTGCTGTAGCTCGTTAAGGGTATAGGTGTTTTGTACAGATAATGTACTATGCCACTCAATCTGGCTGACGATACGTGCTCGGCTCTGTGAATCGTCATAGCGAATTTCTTCAACGGAGCCGTCAGCTTCAATAGTAAAACGTAAGCGCTGTTGGCTGTCGTAAATAAAATGCCGGCTACGGGGGGCTCCGGCTTCATTTGGACCAGCACCATCAGTATCAGGCTGTAGCCAGACGGTCTCTTTGGTGAGCTGGTTGTTGGCACTGTAGTTGCGGGTTATCAAATTACCTTCTGGGTCCTGTACCCGAACCTTGTTGCCTCGGCTGTCATACTCATAAACAGTATGACGCTCCCCAGGTTGAGTAATCTGGGTCAGATTGCCATCGGCATCATAGGTGTAGCTGGTAATCTGACGCTGGCCATTAATATCCGCAGGGGTGGTCTGCCGGATAACCCTTCCTTCTTCATCAAATTGAAGGGAGGTTGTTGGTCCGGATTGACTCTCTCCGGCAACCTGAACGATATCGGTTGTGCGTTCGTCCAGATCATACTCATAGCGAGTGGTATGTGATGTCTGCCCCGATCCTGTGGTTACCTGACTAACACGATATTGGCTGCTCTGTTCCACATAGGCGATGGATACTGTGCTGCCATCGCTTTGGGTTATGTGTTGGATTCGTCGGCTGTTACCGTCATATTGATACGTTGTTGTGTAGACTTTTCCATCAGCAATGGAACCATCGGGGGTCAGGTCCAGTTTTACGGACGTCAGGCGACCAAGGTTGTCATATTGGTAGTAGACTTTTTGGGTGGTAATACCATCGCTGGTGAGGGAGAAACCTGTGACGTTTTGTCCGCTGTACTGAACACTGACTCTCTGGCCAGAGGCATCTGCGATCTGGACGACTTGCCCCTGGGCATTGTGGCCGAACGTAGTAATCCGCCCTTCGGCATCCTGCTGCTGGACCATTCGTAGAACGCCAGCTACTTCAGTATAGGTTTCACTCATCTGGGTGCTGCCTTCCTGCCACACCCATTGACCCGATTCAAAACGCAAAGTGTCGTGGGCTCCGGCACCATCCGTGGAAACGTAAACCTGCTGATATGAATCGTATTTGTAGAGGGTTTCGCTGCCATCTCCAGCGACACGGGTGATCGTGCTGCCGGGTTGATTGACTGTACCTGTCAGGTTTATGAGCCGCTGGTTGAAGCTGAAGTAAGTATTGTCTCCATTGGCATCAGTTAATGAACCTTGGCTGTTGTAGGTCCGAACCAGTGCGGTATCCAGACCAAGGCTAGCGATAATCTCATCCTGCTGTCGTAAAACCAGGTTGCCGGTGTTGGCATTGACGTAGACTTGCTGTCCGCCTTGGCCGGTACTGGCTTGACCAGAAACCTTGTTGTGATTGAAAAGCCCAAGATCACTGCTGGAGATTATTGCTACCATGATTTTCCCTCAACTCCGGACCAATATCCTTATGAGTTTTTTTAGTTCTTTTAATCATCTATCCGGGGAGATTGAGGATGTGTTAAGTGGAAAGAGAAATTTTTTATCTGTGATGGATTTACGAATGAGTCATGTCTGTTGGGGAATGGCATAGGGGAGCTGAAATGGAGAAATAGACCTCACCATGTGGCCCCGCCACCGCCACATACAAGAATCCCGCTACAGACCTCTGTAGCGGGATTTTTTGCATTTGTAGCCCCTGAAAAGCCCCACTCCAGCGCAGTTCGTCCACTTGCGCCGGCATGACTCCCAGGCAGTGTATTGCCACAACCATTCTCCCTCTGACTAACAAGTCACAATAACCAACCAAAGCTGGTGAGCAGAGTATCGGTTTTACTGGTCATATAGGGTTTTGATGAAGAGAATAATGGAGTTACTAATGGAGAAGATTCCAAATCAGGGGCAGCAATACAGCTCCAGGACACCTCAGGACAAAAACAGTGACTCTAAAAACTGCCTTGTATGTACCGGCATTTTTGGTCGATCCCTTACGGTATGCCCCAAAGGTCATGCCTATTGTGGTGAGTGCATCACAACACTTCAGCTACAACCTGATAAGTGCCCCAAGTGCAAAGCCCCTCTACCAGAGCTGAAAGAAAGGGAGGTACATGCAACCGCCCCAAGGTTTTCTGATGGGCTTGCCACAGAGGTGGTCATTCAACCTTGGTATCATCCTCGTGCCTTTGAAGACAATCCCTTTGGTTTGCAGACACAACTTCAGGCTATAAAGCGAAAGTCCCCGGAAAGAGAGACAAAGGAGGATTCGCAGCTCCAACCACCTCCAGCAAAAGTTACACCACCTCCTGTTCAGGACGTAGAGACAGTTGATGAGCGAGAAATTATAAACAAAGCGAATGCATGGCTTTCACCCATTGAAGAAGGCACATCGTTGGATCTGGATAACTATAGTGATTTTAAAAAGGTCTATTTAGCCCTGAGGTTTTATCGCCAAGATCTTGAAAATATTTTCATTATGTTTGGTCTGTCTAAAAATGATATCGATAGTGAAAAGCTGACTCCGAGTGCTGAGCCTTTGGAATCAAGACTACTGAGAACAGTAAAAACAAAATGTCTTTTTGACTCTTCAAGATTGAACGTGACTACCTACGGTGATCTGGCTGAAAAAATCAGTGATGGTGCGGGTGGGAGTAAAGAAGCTGCCATAAAAATCATTCAGGAACAGTTAGGAGAGGCACAAAAAACTGCGGAACAATGCGACATTGTTTTCAATCAATCAGTGAGTGAAGAAAACTCAAAATATCTTTATCAAGACGTGCTAACGAAAACAGTGAGTCGTCTGATTTCTGACCATACTTCTCACATAGGTTCAATCAGTGTATTCGTATTGAAAAATCATATTCAGCTTGGTCATGTTTTTTATGGTCCTCATTCCCCGGATCAGGCAATAGACAGGTTAGAGTCAATTATACAAAGACAGTTTAGACTTAGCATTTATGAGCTATTGCAGGCTATTGTTATGGGTGCAGGGATAGCGCCTGAAAGCTTAATAAAACAGTTTAACGAACTTGAAAGATCCGATTTTGTTACCCACTTCTAAATTGGAATTTAGGGTCGTTTTCAAACAAGTTGATGCCTCAATCTTGAAATAAGCTATCCGATGATCTTGTTGTTCAAGGTTGAGGCAATTCGCGCCTAATCAATATTCTTCTCATGGAGCTGTTTAGCTTATTGGTTGCATCGTCATGCTACCGCCATCACTAAATCCGCTTTAGTCTTTTAAAGCGGCCTTTTCACTTAGTAATTATTCCCCTGTGATGTATCTACTTTTACCGGCGTCGCGGACTTTTTGCGTAAAAGAGGGAGTAGAAACATCATCCCCACATACATAACGGACATCGCTGTAAAACAGTGGATAAAGGCAAGCATGGACGATTGTTGTTGCACCATTGATGCAAGGTGTTCAAGGAAACTGGTATCCGTTAACTGGCTTCCTGATTGTTCCGCATAGATTTGTAATATCGGGTCTGCCCGGCTCAATGCTCCCCCAAGATGCAACCACTCTTCCTGTTTTACGTAGCTGACATAGGTATTAACAATCGCTATCCCGACGGAGGAACCAATTGTTCGTGATAGATTGAATACCGCACTGGCTCTGGTTGTATATTCTGTGGGGAGAGTGGCAAAGGCTATTTTGGCCATGGTAGAGAACACAAGACCTAATCCAGCGCCCTGTATAACTGATGGCACCAGAACCCAGAAGGTATCTATATTCAGGGAATATTGTCCCATCATATAAATACCTATGGCATTCAGTGAGAGACCCATTAACACAAGAATTCGGCTATCAACTTTATCTGCGAGAGGCATTATGGCCACCAGTACGCAGGCCGATGCTATGCCTCGGGGTGACATCATAAAGCCTGTGGTTTCGACAGGGTAATTAAATAATTGCTCCATCAACATGGGCTGCAATTGCAGTATTCCAAACGTCCCAATGGCAAAGAAAAATATAATCAGACAGGACACACCAAGGTTTCTATCTTTCATTAGCCAGATAGGTGCTATATCTCCCTTAGTGACAATGGAACGTATAACGAAAATAATAATTAACAAGAAACTGATGATGGATGAAAAGAAGATAAGGTTGGAACTGAACCAGTTCTTTTCATTACCCTGCGATAAAACCATTTGCAGCAGACCAATGCCTCCAGCCATGGTTATCATTAACAGCCAGTCGATTGATGTCTCTCCCTGATTGTTGATGTGTATATTCCGAAAGATCATCATAAGACAGAGCAGGCCTACTGGCAGATTGATATAAAACACCCAGCGCCAGCCCATATGCTCAGTCAGTACACCGCCCACGACCGGGCCCAGAACCGGCCCGATAAGTACGCCGATGGTATAGAGGGCCATCGCTTTCCCTCTTTGCTCCTTAGGGAAAATCTGTACCAGAATGGATTGGCAGATAGGTGTCACGGATGCTCCGGAAATCCCCTGGAATATACGGAACAGAACCATTTCCCCCAGAGAGTTTGCCTGTCCACAGAGGCCTGACATAAGGACAAAGCCACAGATCGAGAAGGTCAGAACTTTCCGTTCGCCAAATCGAAGGACCATAAAACCCGTCAGAGGAATAAATATGGCCTGGGCCATGCTAAAGCTGGTCAGTACCCAGGTAATTTGGTCTGACGTTGCGCCCAGGTCACCCATCATATTGGGAAGGGCGACATTGGCCACAGTCATATCCACTATGACCATTAACGCGGAGATGACAACCGTTGCGGCAACTTCAGCCCGGCTGGGGTTGGAGTCTATGCTCATGGGAATCCATCATGCAGCGAGTAATGGCGTAGCCATAAATCTCATAACCAGAAAATGCCTGTGGCAAGGGTAGATAACGGACTTGGTCAGCGGCTAGTCATTGCCATACGTTTCCTTGAACAGTGCTTTATCCAGCCCTTCTTCAATCTGTTCCGTTGTCACCCTGATATTGGAACTCTTATCCATAACACGCATCAAACAATAGGAAACCAGCATGGAATAAACCGCAACAAAGCAGGCGCCAAACAGCTGAACAAGGAACTGATCCAATCCGGCACTCGTATGATTAACCAGAGAGTTTGCCAGCAGGCCGATCATGATCGTGCCAAGAAACCCGCCGACGCCATGAACGCCCCAGACATCAAGAACATCATCCCAACCCCGCTTTCTTGGGATTTTGATGGCATAGAAGCAGACCAGTCCGGCCAGTGCACCGATAAGCAAAGCTGAGCCTGGTGTGACATACCCGGATGCGGGTGTAATTGTTGCCAGCCCGGCAACAGCACCAATCAGTGGATCGAGAAAGGAGAAGTAGCCATTCTCGCGGTAGACCATGAGGGACCAGACAATCATGCCGCTGGCACTGGCCACACCGGTATTGGTAAATACGATCGCTGTTGTACCGGCCGCAGCCAGTGTTCCCCCGGCATTAAAGCCGAACCAGCCAAACAAAAGAATCCCTGCACCAATGGCAACCAGTCCCATATTAAATGGACCTTTCCCAGTAATGACTTTTCGGGGGCCAAGCACCCAGAGTGTTGCCAGACCAGAGAATGCTGCGGTGACGTGAATCACCGTGCCGCCGGCAAAATCTACAAAACCCATACGCGACAGGAAGCCATTACCCCAAACCCAGTGCGCCACCGGGAAATACACAATGATCATCCAGATAACCAGAAACTTAAGCCAGGCACCTATGGTGATTCGGTTTACGATGCAACCGGTCATGAGTGGCAGGGTAATGATGGCGAACATCAGCTGATACATGAAGAACATCAGGAAGGGGATCGTCAGCCCGTATCGGCTGTTGACCTGAAAAACAATATCCTTGAAACCCATGTACTGAAGCGGGTTGCCGACAACCCCGAAAAAGGAATTGCCAAAAACCATACTGAAACCGCCAAAGATCCACATAAGTGTGACGATGCCAATGGCGATAAAGATTTGCAGCATGATCGTTAGAGAGTGTTTTTTCTCAACCAGACCACCATAAAAGAAGGCCAGCCCCGGTGTCATAAAAAACACCAGAACTGTCGCAACGACCATGAATGCAACATTCCCGTGAACAACACCTTCAAACATTGCTCTTATCCCGAATAAGACACTGTCAGAATAATAGTTAAGCTAGAGTGGTTGGGCGGTATAAACGGCAATGTTCGTTAAGATGGGATCATCTGGCATTCAAGGCAGTTATGAGGCACTGTAGTCCGCACAATAATAATGTCTGTTTCGGGACCTGGAATGTCAGGGCTTTGATCTGCTCTGAGACATCTCTCGGAAATCAAAGACATAAGAATAATAAGAAAGGACGACCATGGACGCATTTGATTACATCATTATTGGTGCCGGATCAGCAGGGTGTGTTCTGGCGAACCGGTTATCGGAAGACTCTGACGTTTCCGTACTCCTGCTTGAAGCAGGCCCTGCCGATAATACGCCGATGATCAGTACACCCGGTGCTTTTGCCTATTTCATGTTCAGTAAAAAATATAACTGGGCCTACGAAAGCAAACCCGATCCGTCTATTCGTAAAGGCTCCCCATTATTTACTCCCCGAGGCAAAACCCTGGGCGGTTCCAGCGCCATCAATGCGATGGTGTATGTCCGAGGCCATAAAAGTGATTACAACCGCTGGGTAGAGCAGGGTAATACCGGTTGGGGCTGGGAGAATGTTCTGCCTTATTTTCGTAAGTCAGAATCAAACAGTCTGGGAGCCTGTCATTACCATGGTGATAGCGGCCCCTTGTCTGTGACCTCTATCAAAACGCAGTATCCCCTTAATGATGTCTTTCTACAGGCTGCGGGCGAGGTCGGGTTACCGTTATCTGCTGATTTCAATGCGACTCAGTTTGAAGGGGCGGGCACGTATCAGTTCACCATCAAAGATGGTCAGCGTTGTGGTGTGGCCCGTGGCTATCTGCATCCCGCAATGGAACGGGAAGGTTTAACGGTGGAGGTGAACGCCCATGTCAGTCGTATTCTTTTTGACGGCAAGTGTGCGGAAGGTGTCGAATATCTGCAGAACGGAAAGCTAAAAAGTGTCCGGACCCGCAGGGAGGTCTTGCTCTGTTCGGGGGCGATTAATTCACCACAGATACTGATGTGTTCAGGTGTTGGCGATCAACAAGAGCTGGAGCGGCACGGTATTGCGGTCGTTCATAATCTTCCGGGTGTTGGCAAAAACCTGCAGGAGCATGTGGATTCCTGCGTGCTCCAACTCAGTAAAAAACGTGATGGCCTTACCCTGAGCGCTGGTGGTTTGTTAAAAATGCTGCCGGATGTGTTCAGCTATATAGGCAGCAAGACGGGTAAGCTGGCGAATTCGATTACAGAGGTCGGTGGTTTTTTCCGTACCCGTGATGATCTTGATGTTCCCGATGTACAGATGCACTTTATCCCGGTGTTATTTGATGATTCCGGCAGGGATCTCAAGTTGATGCGGCGGCACGGTTATTCTCTGCATGTTTGTGTCCTGCGTCCGAAGAGCCGGGGCTGTATCACTCTCAACTCAGCTGACCCGTTTGCGCCTCCGGTTATTGATTACAACTTCCTTGATGATCCTGAAGATGCCAAAACGCTGGTGAATGGTGTGCGGCTGGCTAGAAAAATTATGGCTGCGCCAGTCTTTGAGGATTGGAGGGGTGAAGAACTCAGCCCGGGTATTGATGCCCAAACGGATGAAGAAATACTGCAGTCCTGCAAGGATACTCTGGGGCTGGTCTATCACCCGGTTGGCACCTGCAAAATGGGCCATGATGAAATGGCGGTGGTTGATGAGGAGATGCGTGTTCACGGTCTCGCAAAACTCAGGGTGATTGATGGTGCGGTGATGCCAACATTGGTTAGCGGGAATACTAATGCACCGATTGTCATGATGGCGGAACGCGCAGCGGATCTTATCCGGTTTGGTTGTGGACGGCTGGATGCAGAACCGGCTTCGGAAAAGGAACTTGCTCAGGCAATAAGCTGATTGTTTCTATCGGGGGATTCTGTTCGTTGGTTGAGCTGTCGCAGTTGTTATCAACCTTTCATTAATTGTTAGGGAATGATTGCGTTTTGCCTCCACGCGGATTAAACAATGAACAGAGTCTCTCAGCCTGCCAATGCCTTGAATGGTTACCCTACAGATACGACGGTGTTAGATCGTCAGCCGCCGGGTTATCGACCCATGACTCCATTGTTAGGATCGTTTTTCCTGGGGGCTTGTATTGACAGGCTTCTTTATCGACAGGTTGATATTCGAGGGCGCAAGGTGCGCTTAATGCGGCATATTCCTCTTATCGGTATTTGCGGGTCATTGGCATGGGGGGTAACGAAGGGCCTGTTCCCAAAGCCCGTTTATTGTACGAATCTGGATCGTAAGGATGTGTTGCTGTCTACGCCTTATGGAGATACCACGCGGTTATTTTTTAGACCAGAATTCTCTAGTGATAACCGTCCCGTAGGCATTCGGTTCAATGGTTCCGGTATGAACTGTCAGCACAGTGTATTGCGTTTGATTAAATTGGCAGCGGTAGGCATATCTGCCACAGTGCTGTCTGCCATGTACCTTCCAACGTTTCTGGTGATACCTCCCTGTATTGCATTTTATTTTTTTCTGATTGCAGGATGGGTTACTGAATACCCCAGGTTGGAAGTGCTGGCTTTTGATCCAGGAGTTAAGGGAACGTTAATAAGAGACATCAATACCGACCAATTCAAACAAAAGCTTCAAAGCCTGGCGAATGACTGTGAGTCAAATAAAGTCCATTATCAGACGACGCTCAATAATTGCTCAAGCCCACCCTCCCGGATTTTAAGGGAATGTGTTCCCGAAGAATTTAGAGCGCATATCGGGAAACCGTTGTGTTTCTCCATGCCTCTGGATGTTCTGATTATGGCGAATAATATTCATGCCATTAAGTCAGCCCTGAATGAAGATGGTAAGTGATGCTGCTTTTGTCAGGGCGCAGCTATAGGCAAGGCTTTCTTGTTCAGTATTTCGAGTAGCAACCCCTGTTCCAGCAGTGCTCTTCGCATCAGGGCATAGGCTGCCAGCCAGCGTCTGTTGTAGCAGGCTGATACGCTCAGTTGGATGTCCTTTTCTCCGACAAAGGAGACAGTCTGGCGCTGGAGGGTCATTCGGATAACCGGCTCAATCAGTGAGAAGCTCTCGGTGATCTCTCCGGCCAGAATGATCTTTTCCGGATTGAGCAGGTTGGTGCACATGGCCAGCACTTTGCCTAGACGGGCCGCCGCGTTGGTGATCAGGCTGCGGGCCAGCTCATCGCCTTGATTGGCTGCGTTGCAGATATCCGTAATCGTGGCGTTATCGGGCAGACTGGTTGGGCTACCGGCTTGTACCTGCTGGTGGCATTGTTGTTCGAGTGCAGAATTGGAAATATAGCTTTCCAGACAGCCAAAGTTACCGCAGTAACAGCGCGGCCCCAGAGGGTCGATCTGGATATGACCAATTTCACCTGCGGTTAATGCGCTTCCTTCATAAAGACGACCATCCAGAATCATACCGGCCCCGACACCATTGTGGATACTGACCAGCAGACTGTTGCGGCATGGGTTGTGTGGTGTTAGCTGGTGTTCTGCCAGGGTGATCGCTGAGCTGAAGTTGCCGACAAAACAAGGCAATCCAGTGGCCTGTTTGAGTCTGTCAGCAAGGGGAAGTCCATAGGTTTGCAGGTGGGGCATGGAATGAACGACACCGGTTTCAGAATGCACGAGGCCGGGCGTGGTTATCCCTATGCCGATAAGCTGCCGGGTTAATTGACTGTGTTGTTGAATAAAGGTTTGGGTGGATTGGATGATCTGCTGCAGAAACTCATCAGATTGGGTGGCCTGCAAAGGTTCTTTATGCTCGGCAAGCAGTTCTCCGCTCAAATCGCACAGTCCGTAATGGATGTGGTGCCGATCCGCGGAGATGGTGAGAATATGCAGGCTTTGCTTTCTGGCGACCAGTAAAACGGAGGGACGACCTCGTTCATGACTCTGGCTTTCAACTTCTTGAATCAGGCCGTTTTCCAGAAGCAGGCGGGTGATACGGGTTACGCTGCCGGCAGCCAGCAGGCATGTACGGGCAATCTGGATACGGGAGATCGCCCCATGTTCAACAATCGCCTTAAAGACCGCAGAGGTGTTTTTTTCCTTTACGTAGTCCAGGTTGACGATAACTGCCGGCATGGGTTGATTCCGTTAATTCCAAAGGAGAGAGCCACCACTGATAGTGCCTTTGACTTGAAAGCCCTGGTCAAGAATCACCAGGTTGGCAAAGGCTCCCTCAGAAACAGTGCCAAACTCCTGTTCGCGACCCAGAATGCGGGCCGGATTGACGGTCGCCATTCTAATGGTATCCGCCAGGGAAATACCATGTTTGATACTGTTGTTAACGGCTTCAATCATGGTCAGTGCGGAGCCGCCCAAGGTGCCATCGGCACCTGTACATTTGCCATCACGGTGATAAACCGTATGGCCGCCAAACTCAAACTGCTCAATGTCGGTGCCGGCCGCAGCAGTGGCATCGGTCACCAGTACCAGACGATCCTGCATGAGCCTGTGGGCTATGCGCAGGTTTTCCCAGCTCAGGTGATAGCCATCGGCAATAATGCCCGCGCATAAGCGGCTACTGTCAAATGCCGCGCCAACCACTCCGGGCTCACGGCTGGTCAGTGGTGACATCGCATTATGCAAATGAGTGACAAATCCGGCCCCCGCCTGTTCAGCCGCTTTGACTTCAGCGCAAGTGGCGTTGGTGTGGCCGATAGCAACCAGAATGCCAGCGTCGTACAGCTCTTTAATGACTTTATTCCCGCACACCTCCGGTGCCAGAGTGAGCTTGGCAATATCTTCGGCATGGCTGGTCAGAAAGTTCATCATCTTGCGAGAGGGTTTGCGAACCAGATGTCCGGGATGAATCCCTTTACGCTGCGGGTTGATATACGGGCCTTCAATATGTATTCCCAGTACGCGGTCCGGATGACGTTTCCGGTAACGGGAAACAACGGCTACCGCCTCTTTGATGTCATCATCGGACGCGGTGATCAGTGTCGGCAGGAAGGTTGTGCAGCCGGAGCGGAGATTCGCCGCGTGCATGGTATCGAGGGTGGCTTCAGTAATCGCACTGTTGAAATTTACGCCACCGCAGCCGTTAAGTTGCAGATCGATAAAGCCAGGAGCTAATGTCAGCCCCTGAAGGTCTATGGTCTGGTAATTATTGACGCCCTCAGCCGGAGCAGGGTGGTCTCCCACCGCTGTAATCTTGTTCCCGGAGATTGTCAGGGTTTTGAAGGTCTCCTGACCGGCCATGCCGGTCAGGAGCTTGAAGTTAGTGAGAATCAGGCCTGGGTTCTGGCTCATGTTATTTTCAAATCAGGTTGTTGGCTTCAATATCCTGGAAGTAACGCAGGGTGCGTACTTTCAGGTCAAGCGTGGCAGGGTCATCGCAGACCATGATCGACTTCGGATGAATCTGCAGAGCGGATACTGTCCACATATGATTAACACTGCCTTCGACGGTCATCTGAACCGCTTTGGCCTTGTTGCTTCCGGTGGCGATCACAAGGATTTCACGGGCATCAAGCAGGGTGCCGACACCCACTGTCAGTGCCAGTTTCGGAACCAGAGAGATATCGTTGTCGAAGAAGCGGGCATTGGCCTGGCGTGTTTCTGCGGTCAGGGTCTTGATACGGGTGCGTGAGGCCAGAGAAGAGCCCGGTTCGTTAAAGGCGATATGGCCATCATTGCCCACCCCGCCCATAAACAGCTCAACGCCGCCCAGAGCCTTGATCTTGTCTTCATAGCGCTGGCACTCGGCATCCAGATTCGCAGCATTGCCATTGAGAATGTTGATGTTCTTGGCCGGGATATCCACATGATCAAACAGCACCCGATGCATAAAGGTGTGGTAGCTCTCCGGGTGGTTCTCCGGCAGGCCGCAATACTCATCCATATTAAAGGTGATGACGTTCTGGAAGCTGAGCAGGCCTTTCTGGTTGAGACGGATCAGCTCTTTGTAGGTTGGGATCGGCGTGCTGCCGGTTGGCAGGCCCAGCACAAACGGGCGTTCGGCTGTTGGTGCGAAAGTGTTGATGCGGTCGGCAATATAACGTGCCACCCATGTGCCAACTTTACTGCTGTCGCTCAGAGGGATAAAACGCATAGTGTTACTTTCCTGATCACAGATAGGGGGAGGTAGGTGGTGTCTCTACATTCTTCCCTATCGGCATGTTGTGTTCTCTCTATTATTTTTCGATAAAAAATAAATTGCTACAAAAGTTTCTTCCTATGTGGGATTTCTGCAGATTAATTGTGTGTCTCTATTGATTCTTGTCACCTATTCTCAGAATTAATTTCTATCGATAAATAAATGGCGTGTGTCGTGAGTCTGGAACGCATACTGTATGGCTATGTGCTGAGAGGCTGGCTCAGTTGTGTGAGTCAGCACTCTCTGTACCCGTATTCTCTGTGTATAGTATCGATGAAATGTCGCAGACAACGACAAGGATCAGGACGACGAAAATGCATTACGGGCTGGATATTGGTGGAACCAAAATTGAGATTGCGGCATTTGATGCGGAGTTTCAGCGTCAGGATAGCCTCCGGGTACCCACACCGAAGACCGACTATAAAGAATTTCTGGAGACGGTTGGTGAGCTGATAACCCGGTTTGATCAGCAGTATGGCGTATCGGGAACGGTAGGGCTTGGTATTCCGGGGGTTGAGAACCAGAGTACAGGGCAGCTGACGATATCTAACGTGCCTGCCATCCATGGTCAGAGATTACGCGACGATCTGGCGCGGGTTATTCGGCGTCCGGTGGCTCTGGAGAATGATGCCCGCTGTTTTGTGTTCTCGGAAGTCTGGGGTGGCAGTGCTGACCGGTTCAATAATGTGTTTGGTGTTATTTTAGGAACCGGAGCCGGGGGTGGACTCTGCCTTCAAAGGAAGATTTATCAAGGGGTAAGCAATCTGGCTGGTGAGTGGGGGCACACCGCACTGCCGGCATCCCTGCAGCAGAAGTATCAGTTGCCTGTCGTCGATTGTGGCTGTGGTTTATCGGGTTGTTATGAGCGATATATTTCGGGCCCCGGGATCGCCAGTCTGCATCGGCACTTTACTGGTAAGACGCTGAGTACGCCTGACATTATTGAGAATATGCGGGCAGGGGAGCCAGAGGCTGTGAAAACCTTTGACTGCTTTATTGATATTGCCGGTGCGGCCATGGCCTCTCTGGTGCTGACTGTGAACCCCGAAGCTTTTGTTATGGGTGGTGGCGTTTCTAATATTTCAGAAATCTATGATCGTCTGCCTGTTGCTATCGGGAATCATTTGTTTGGTAATAACCAGGCTCCTGCGGTATTGGCTCCGATGTTTGGAGATTCCGGTGGTGTCCGTGGTGCCGCTATTCTTGGTAGCCAGCTCTCCTGACCGTTGATAAAAAAGCCGACCCGAGGGTCGGCTAACAGCACATCACACACTAATCACGGTATTTAAAGGGCAAAAGGCACGACCAGTGAGACCTTGATGTCCTTCTCATCCTGGAAAGCATTCTTGAAGCCGCCTGCCTCCCAGCTGTCCTGACCGCTCTTGTTGTTGTAGCGGGTCATATGCACGGAGATGCTGGAGCCTTTCAGGTTGCCTTCACTGAAGGTGTATCCCACATCCACGTTGAAGGCCTCTTCCTTGAGTTCTACGTCCTGATCGGCAAAATCTTCAAATGGTTTGCCATCCCAGCCATAAACGTAGGAGGCACCTGCGCGCCAGCCGGTAAGACCTAGATCGGATAAATCACGCCATGCACCAACAAAGACGGCTTTTTGCCCATCATGGTTCCAGTCGGAGCGGGAATCCCACCAGATTTCATTGCTGCCCTGGGATGAACCGTTAGGAATGGTGGTTCGGTAAACAAAGTAACCCTGGTTGCCTTTGGCTTTGGTCGCCGTGGCTTCAGCACGGAAGGTGTAAGGGCCGGTAGAGAAGGAGCTGACCAGTGCCTGATAGTGGGCGCGGCCATCGTAGGCTTTTAAGTCATCGCTGATGCTGCGGGTATCTTCAGCGCCGTAGTACTGATAGCTGAGATAGAGCTTTCCGCCAGCCACAGCAAAGTTGTCTTTCAGCTTAATGTGGTAAGTATCCAGAAAGTCCTTGGACTGGGAGAAGGCCGCATCAACACTCAGGCCACTTTCAAAGCTGTACAGTGCGCCAACGGAGTGAACGTAGTCGAGGGTATTGCCGCTGTTGTCTTCAAACTTGTAGGTGTCTTTAAACCATGGTGACTTGTACTGGTTTGCCCACATGTAAGTCAAAGTGAGTTTATCAATCGCAGTACCGAACTGGGCGCCCTGATAGGTGCCAGGCATAAAATTCCAGTTCACTCCCAGACCGCTGGGGCCTGATGGCTGAATGTAACCGGCTTTGGCCCAGCTGTTGCCGGCTTTCAGTTTAACGGCGGCCTTGTAGATGCTGGTGCCATCGTCGGTCTGGGTTTCACTCCAGTCCGGGCTGTAAGGATCTGCCCAGGGTACAAAACTGAATTCATGATCAACACCGGCGCCTTTATTGTGGTAGACGTCGGCAGCCGCAAAGATGCCAAAATCAAAACCAATAAAGTCATTGATATAGCCACTGCTGAAATCAATGTTGGTCAGGGCAGTGGTGTGATCCAGATTGTCCGTATATTTCCCCTTGCCCATATCGTAACGGTCACGCTGGCGGGCAAAGACATAAAAGCCGCCGTTGACCTTTGCATCATCAAAAAACGCTCCGGTATCAACAGCTGCGCTGGCTCCGGTGGATAGTGAGCCAGCGAATGCAGCGAATATGGCTGCTGACAGTGCGGTTCTCTTAAACATGAGGGGAACTCCCTTTTGTTTGTGTGTTGTTTTATCTGCCGAACAAGAGTGTGAGGTCTTGTTTGAGATCGAGTATATGGCCGTCTCGTCTTTTATGTAACCGGTTTCCGAAACCGGTTACATTGCTAATTTAAACATTTATGACATACGTCACGGGTCGGACATGTTTTCTGGCTTTTTAAACCAGACGATAAGAATTGGTGATGCAGGTCATGGTTTCTTAACTTTTTAGCTAGGTGTTCATCCTGTTGTGGTGTGGCTGGTGGCGGGAGATGTGGCGAGATGTCCAGCGTTTCTGCGGCTTTTGTGGGTATTTACTCCTATGAAACTGTTTCAGAAACCGGTTTCAGAAACCGTTTACATCGAATTCTTTGTCAGCATATACTGCCAGCGTTATTTCCATCCGGACAAAAACACCTGTCCGGACAGTCAAGATCGCTCAGCTATCGACTCGGAGTATTTATGAAGAAAATTTTTCTGTGCTGCAGTGCGGGTATGTCTACCAGCATGCTGGTGAACAAAATGAAAGCCGCTGCTGCCGAGCAGGGCATTGAAGCCGACATCATCGCCGTCTCCCTGGCTGACTTTGATGACACCATCAAGGAATACGACGTCTGCCTGCTGGGTCCACAGGTCAAGTTCCGCCATGAAGGGCTGTCTGCGCAGGCTGCCGAGTACGGCAAGAAGGTGGGCGTTATCGACTCCATGGCTTACGGCATGATGAAAGGCGACAAGGTTCTGGAGCAGGCTCTGGCGCTGCTGGAAGATTAATCAACACTCACGCGTCAACATAAACGCGGATACGCAACCAAGCATGGTTCGAGGTCAAAACAATGAAACTATATGACAGCCTCATTCAGTTTGTAGAACAGACTCTGGGGCCTATAGCCGGCAAGCTCGGTTCCCAGCGTCATATCACGGCCCTGCGTGATGGTTTTCTGGTCGCCATGCCGTTCATTATTGTCGGCAGCTTTATCCTGATCTTCGCCAACCCTCCGTTTGCGGCGGATACAACCAATGCTTTTGGTCGTATGTGGCTGGACTTTGTCGCAGATCATCGCGCGACCATTGTGATGCCATGGACCATGAGTATGGGCATCATGTCCCTCTTTATTACCATGGGCGTGGCTTACAGTCTGGCCAGGTCCTACAAAATGGATCCGGTGGGTGCGGCTGCGCTGTCGGTAATGACCTTCCTGCTGGTTGCCGCGCCGGAAAAAGGCTGGGCTTTGCCGTTAAACCACTTCGGTGGTACCGGTATCTTCACCGCCCTGCTGGCAGCTTACTACTCTGTAGAGCTGACCCGTTTCCTGAAAGAGCGCAATATCACTATCCGCATGCCGGAACAGGTTCCTCCTGCGATCGCGGCATCTTTTGCCCTGCTGGTTCCGGTTCTGGCGATCTTTCTGACTGCGTATCCGCTGAGCCTGTGGCTGCAGACCAGCTTTGGCATGCAGATCCCTGAAGCGGTGATGAAGCTGTTCGCACCACTGGTTTCTGCGTCTAACTCCCTGCCGGCCATTATTGGTGCGTTGCTGCTCTGCCAGCTGCTTTGGTTTGCCGGTATCCATGGTGCCAACGTGGTTGTGGGTATTTTGTCGCCTATCTTCCTGGCCAACATTGCTGCCAACGCTGATGCCTATGCGGCCGGTGAAGCACTGCCTAATCTGTTCACTCAGCCGTTCTGGGACTTCTACATCTTTATCGGTGGTGCAGGTGCAACCCTTGCGCTGGTGATTTTGATGGCCTTCTCCAAAGCCACCCATTTGCGCTCTGTTGGCCGTATGAGTGCGCTGCCAGGCGTATTCCAGATTAACGAACCGGTTATGTTCGGTACCCCGGTCGTGATGAACGCAACCCTGTTCGTACCTTTTGTTCTGGCTCCGGTTGTTAATGCTGTGATTGCCTACATAGCTGTGAATACCGGCATGGTCGATAAGGCCATCGCGGTGACACCATGGACTACACCTGCTCTGATCGGTGCTGCCTGGGGTGCCGGCTGGGTTCTGAAGGCTTCTATTCTCACAGCCTTGCTACTGGTGCTGGACGTTCTGATTTACTACCCGTTCTTCAAGGTTTACGAGAAGCAGGTATTGGCAGACGAGGCGGCTATGGAAAGCAGCAACTCTGAATCTTCTGCCACACAGCAGGCTGTTGCCTGATCGTTTCTGAAGTTTAATAAATAGACAGACATCGACGTGAATTGTGATGTCTGTCAGGAAAGACGACGATGAATTTTGAAAATATTGTAATGGACCTGATTGTCCGTGCCGGTGAAGCCAAAAGCCTGGCTTTTGAAGCTCTTGCCAAAGCCCGTACCGGTGACTTTGCTGCGGCAGAGCAGCTGCTTGCAGACTCCCGCGCGGCAGGTAAACTGGCGCATAAAGTCCAGACCAAACTGATCACCATGGATGGCGAAGGTCAGCCTGTTCCTCTCTCCCTGGTAATGGTACATGCTCAGGATCATCTGATGGATTCCATGCTGGCGCAGGATCTGATCGAGGAAATGATCAGACTCTATCAGAAACTCGATAATCAATAATTTTATTCACCGCACCCCGCTGCGATTTATGCACTGCTGGTTGAGGTAAGGATTTGGAGGCATAAATGGCGAGTATTAAGGATGTGGCTGAGCTGGCCGGAGTGTCCAAGGCAACGGTTTCCCGGGTACTGAACAATACCGGGCAGATTCGTGAAGGGACACGTGCACGTGTGCACAAGGCTATGGAAAAGCTGAATTACCGTCCCAGCCCTCTGGCCAAATCCCTCGCTACCTCGTCGTCCAATACCGTTGGCCTGGTGGTGACATCCTATCGCGGGCACTTCTACTCGGAACTGATGGCTGAAGTTCAGGAGGAAATGGAAGTGCAGGGGAAGTTTCTGCTGGTCAGCCGTGGTAAACGCTCCCGGTCTTCTGAACAGGAAGCAATCCAGCGACTGACCGATATGTGCTGCGATGGTCTCATACTGCATACCCGTAATATGTTTGATGAAGATCTGGTTGATCTGAGCAAGGGTTCCACACCGTTTGTGGTACTGGACCGCTCGGTTAAGGATCTGGAAGACCGCTCTATCGTCTATGACCATACTCTGGCCGGAAAAATGGCCGTTGAGCATCTGCTTGAGAAAGGACACCGGAAGATCGCCTGTATCGCCGGTCCCCGCAGCAGGATGACTGCGGCTCTGCGATTTGATGGTTATGTTCAGGCGCTGGAGAGTTACGGGATCAGTGTTGATGAGAGCCTGGTCGCAGAAGCGGATTACGACCGTCTCGGTGGTTATCGAGCCATGAAAGACATCCTCGAACGCCAGCCGGATATCACCGCTGTTTATTCCTGCAGTGAGGAAATGACTGTCGGCGCTTTTGATTTATTCAGAGAGCGCGGCATCAATCTGCCCGGTGATATTTCGATTATCAGTTTCGACAGTGTCAGCCTCTGTACCATGCTAACGCCTCAGGTCAGCACCGTGCATTTCCCGATTAAGGAGATGGCGGCTGAATCAGCAAGAGTGCTGACCGCGTTGATGCATGGCGAGCAAGATGTTCAGCCACAACGATTTATTCCGGAACTCAGGTTGCGGGATTCTGTCAGGGAAATCTGACCGGAAATAACCTTTCCAAGGATTAATAATGAAAACTATCAAGCTGGCAATTATTGGCGGCGGGAGCAGCTACACCCCGGAATTAATGGAAGGCCTGATTCGTCGCCACCATGAACTTCCTGTCAGTGAGATCTGCCTGGTAGATATTGAGGATGGACGACATAAGCTGGATATCATCGCCGGGCTGACCGAGCGCATGATTGCCAAAGCCGGTCTGGACATTAAAGTGAACGCCACGGTTGACCGCCGTGAGGCTATTCGCGGAGCTGACTTTGTACTGACTCAGTTCCGTGTGGGCGGATTGGCTGCCCGGGCCCGTGATGAGCGTATCCCGCTCAAGTACCGGGCTCTGGGCCAGGAAACAACCGGAGCCGGCGGTTTTGCCAAAGCCATGCGTACCATCCCGGTGATTCTGGAAATCTGTCGTGATATTGAAGAGCTGGCCCCTAACGCTTTGCTGATCAACTTCACCAATCCGGCCGGTATGGTCACCGAAGCTGTTTCCAAATACACCAATGTGAAAGTGATGGGCCTGTGTAATGTGCCGATCAATATGCATTACTCCATCGCCCGTATGCTGGGTGTGAAGCCGGAAGAGGCTTATCTGGAGTTTGCCGGTCTGAATCATATGGTCTGGGTGCACCGAGTGACTGTGGGGCAGGAAGACAAGACCGGTCAGGTGCTGGATATGCTGGGCAATGGTGCCAGCCTCAACATGAACAATATTGCCGAAGAGCCATGGGACCCTGAGCTGCTGAAAGCGATTGGCGTCATTCCGTGTCCGTACCATCGCTACTTCTATATGCAGCAGGCAATGCTGGAAGAAGAACTGGAAGCGGCGGAGTCCGGTGGTACCCGCGCCGAGCAGGTGATGAAAACCGAAGAAGAGCTGTTCAAGCTCTACGCAAGCCCTGAGCTGAATGAAAAGCCAAAACAGCTGGAGAAACGTGGCGGTGCTTATTACTCCGAGGTATCCCTGCAACTGATTGATGCGATCTGGAATGATCGTAAATCGGTTCAGGTGGTGAATACCCGTAATAATGGTGCCATCCGTAACCTGCCAGACGATGCAGTCGTAGAGATCAACGCTGTGATTGATGCCAATGGTGCTCATGCAGTGTCGTTTGGCACCATGCCGCCACAGCTGGCCAGTCTGCTGCAGTCGGTGAAAGCCTATGAAAGTCTGGCAGTGGAAGCGGCGGTTGAAGGGGATTACACCAAGGCTATTGCTGCACTTGCCCTGAATCCTATGGTGCCGGATATGGCCGTGGCCAAACAGCTGCTTGACGACATTATCGAGCAAAATGCTGCCTACCTGCCGCAGTTCAAACGCGGTTAAATTTTCGGTCAAATCGTAGAGTTGTGAGTGGGGTTTATCCCCACTTCAGCTCTGGGCTGTTTCCTGGAAATAAGCTTATGAAACTGATTATTAATGCTGATGACTTTGGTCTGACCCGTGGTGTGAACCTCGGCATTATTGAGGCCTGTCATCAGGGTGTCGTACGTTCTGCGACGGTTATGGCCGGCATGCCGGCAACGGAGCATGCAGCCGAACTGGCTCGTCAGACGCCTGCTTTGAGAACCGGCATCCATCTCCGGCTGACCGCCGGCGCACCGATGGCCAGCAATGTATCATCACTGTTGGGCGACGATTATCACCTGCAAAAGCAGGCTGCCTTCTGGGCGAATACCGCTATGGTTTCCGCAGAGATAGAGCGAGAACTGCGGGCTCAGATTGACTCTCTTATTGCCCTTGGTTTTCAGCTGACCCATATAGATGGGCACCATCACTGCCACACCCACCCACTGGTCGCTCCGGTTGTTGAACAGCTGTCTTACGAGTATCGGCTCCCTGTTCGTCCCTGTCTTCAGCCTGTGGTTTACCAGAACACACGCCTCTCTTTCACCGACAAGTTCTACGGGGATGATCTCAAGGTTGAGTCTTTGCTGGATATCGTAAAAGCCGCCAGAGAGGAAACTGATGTGCTGGAGGTGATGTGTCACCCGGCACTTGTGGATGAGCCGCTGAGTCAGATCAGTAACTACAGTCTGCCCCGCACCCGCGAGTTGGCCATTCTGACCGACAGCGATCTGCCAGACGAGCTGACCAGACTGGGCGTGTCCCTGGCGGACTACTCCCACATTTCTTTTCCCCGGACTTAACTCACAGTCGTTTATCTTTGATCAGAGTTTCTATGGATATTGGAATCAATAAACAGGACGTGTCATCTGCCGTTGATGCCGGCTGTGAGACCCGTACATTGTCACTTGTTGCGCCTATGACTGGCGTTTTGGTTGATCTTGGCGACTGCCCGGATCCGGTTTTTGCATTCAAAATGGCCGGTGATGGGGTGGCCATTGATCCTGTCGGTGATCTGGTAGTGGCTCCCTGTGACGCAACCATTACCGTGCTTCCGGGTACTCACCATGCGCTGACCCTGAAAACCGACACCGGTGTTGAAGTGCTGATTCATATCGGCCTGGATACCGGTGTACTGCGCGGTAACGGCTTTGAGGCACTGGCCAAGCAGGGCGAACGGGTACAGCAGGGCCAGCCTCTGGTTCGTGTTGATCGTGAAGTGGTGGCAGCAAAAGCGACTTCGCTTCAGAGTGTGATGCTGATTACCTCTGGTGAGGCTTTTTCGGCTATCAATGCAGGTGTAGAGCTGGTGGCCGGTGAAACCCCGGTTATCACACTTGGTGTCACCACAAAGCAAGGTGACAGTGAGAATCCTGCAATATCTGCTAGCGCCTCCGGGGATGCATCGGCGGAGCTGGTGGTTCGTAACCCTCACGGTCTGCATGCTCGTCCGATTTCCAATCTGATCAAGATTATTCGCGGCTTCCGGTCGGATGTGATCTTGAAAAACCTGACCACAGGTAAAGAAGGCAAGGCCAACAGTCTGACAGGGCTGTTGAGTCTTGAGCTGGGTCTTGGTGTGCCTGTCCAGGTCATTGTTAATGGACCGGATGCGGATGTTGCTCTGGCAGCGATCGTGCAGGGTTTTGAAAATGGGCTCGGTGAAAAACTGGTTGAGATACCGGTTGAAACCGTGGTAGCAACGGTTGCGGCTGATGTTGTCAGCACGGAAGACTGTGATATCGATGATAATGAACCGCCACTGTTGGGGCTGGTAAGTCTGGATGACAACACTCTGAGCGGGGTAAGAGCTGCTCCAGGGCTGGCGATTGGTCAACTGGTTTATCAGCGCCGAGAGCTGCCTGAGTTTCCTGAGCTGGCAGCCTCTGCCCACGATGAATTCCAGGCCCTGGATATTGCTATTCAGGCTGCTAATGCAGCACTAGAATCGCTGGTTGCCTCTGTGGCCGCCGATGGTATGGCATCCCATGCCGAGGTGTTTGCAGCGCATCAGCAGTTGCTTGAAGACCCTTCCATCCGCGAACAGGCGGAACAGTTGATTGACCAGGGCAAGAGTGCTGCCTTTGCTTGGCATGCCGGCTATCAGGCGGAAGCGACTGCACTGAAAACCCTCGATAATCCATTGTTAGCTGCTCGTGCGGCCGATGTAGAAGATATTGGTCTGCGGGTTTTACGACTGCTGCTGAATATTGAGGAAGAAGCGGCCTGTCTGCCCGAGAATGCCATTCTGGTCATGGATGACCTGACACCTTCCGAAGTGATTATGCTGGATCGCAGTCGTGTAGCCGGTATTTGCACCCTCAAAGGGGGAGCAACTTCCCATGCTGCTATCTTGTGCGGTTCCATGGGGATTCCTTATCTGGTCAGTGTGTCGGAAGATATCTGCCGACATGCTTCGGGAACGCCGGCAATCCTGGATGCAGTAAAGGCTCAGATTCGCCTGAACCCTTCGGAAGAGGACCTGGCTCGCAGTGAAAACAAACGCAAGTTTGCTGCTGAGCATCGTGAAGCTGCGCTGGCATTGGCACACCAGCCTGCGATTACCAACGACGGTCACCGTGTAGAAGTCGTCGCCAATATCGGTTCAGCCGATGATGCCGTAAAAGCTGTCGAAATGGGAGCCGAAGGGGTTGGCCTGCTGCGTTCCGAGTTCCTGTATATGGAGCGTACAGAAGAGCCTTCCGTTGCCGAGCAGGCTCGTGTTTACGAGCAGATCCTCAATATTATGGGTCATGAGCGTCCGGTGATAGTGCGCACCATGGATGTGGGTGGCGATAAACCACTGGCTTACCTTCCGCTTCCTCAGGAAGAGAACCCTTTCCTTGGTGAACGAGGCGTGCGGATTGGCATTAACCGTCCTGCCATCTTGCGTAAGCAGGTACGAGCCATTCTTCGGGCTGCAGGGGCAGGCCATGTCCGTATCATGTTCCCGATGATCAGCTCCCTGAATGAAATTCAGGTGGTTAAGAAACTGGTCCATGAAGAGCAGGCGCGGCTGGGTATTGAGAAGGTGGAGCTGGGCATCATGATTGAAGTGCCATCTGCTGCACTGATGGCCGATCTGCTGGCCAAAGAGGTGGACTTCTTCTCCATTGGCACCAACGATCTGACCCAGTACACGCTGGCCGTTGATCGTGGCCATCCAAAATTAACAGCCATGGTGGATGGTCTGCATCCAGCAGTTCTGCGTTTGATTGATATGACGGTGAAAGCTGCGGAACGGGAAGGGAAGTGGGTCGGTGTTTGTGGTGGTCTGGCCAGTGATCTGGAAGCCGTACCGGTGTTGGTGGGCCTGGGGATTCACGAACTGTCTGCCAGCGTGCCGATTATTCCAGAGGTTAAAGCCCGGGTACGTGGTCTGAACCGGTATGAATGTAGTCAGCTGGCAGAAGCTGCATTAGAACAAAGTTCAGCCGAAGCGGTGCGGAAGCTGGTTCGACTCGCTTAATTCTGTCAACACTATCGATCTTCATTTATACCCCGCAGTCCAATCGGCTGCGGGGTTTGTGCTTCAAAAATCAAGCGACAATGTCTGGTTTATTAAGGTGTGTTTGTTTGAGGATTCTGAGCTGTAGGAAATACTGTATTCAGGTCTTCCATCATCAGCTCAAACTCAGGGTTAAAGGTTAAACGTGCGACAACCTGATTAGGTTCCTCAGTACCATAGGCGCCATACCAGACTTCACCCCCATTGAAGCAATACTCAAAAGCCCCTTCCGCCTGCTGACCATTCCGGCAAATACGGCCCGGCCCATTGATGCCGTAGTAGGGATTATCCGGCGAAAACAGCATTCCCATATGCGACATGGAGTTGATACGCAATTCCGGTACCCGGCTATGGATGGTCCGTGTTGCTCCGGACAGGCCTGACTCTTGCGAACCAAACCACACCAGCCGGTTATTCGGATGGGTGAACTGCGAGCGGAACAGGTCCCGAATCAGCTCAACTTCAAGAACACTGTCGTGTTCGGTCAGAACCATAAAGGTCGGGCGGTCAAAGGTCTCGTTGGTCAACCTTTTCATGGATGCGGCACTGGTCTTGTAATACTCGCCAAAGCCCTTGGCGGCGGTGTTCATATAACGGGTGTAGACGAACTCCTGCTCCGGTTTCACATCATAAAGCCAGTCCACAAAGAAGGCGGCCAGAGGTGCATATTTTGCGTTGGGCTCATCCGACTGAAAGCCTGGAGAGAACAGCATCAACCCTTTGATAGCCGGGTCATCAATGGCATGCAGATAAGTCAGGTTGCCGCCGGTTGAAAATCCACCCAGATAAACCTCGTCTACTTCACCTTTCAGCATCTCTACGTGTCGGGCGACCAGCTTTTCCCAGTTGCTATGATCGGCGGTGATCATATCTCCTGGGCGGGTTCCGTGTCCTTCCAGCAGAATGGTTCTGACCAGATAACCCTGCTCCGAGAGTCGTTTACCTACATCAACAAATGAGAAGGGAGAGTCCGCCAGTCCGTGTACCAGCAGGATGCCACGGGTGGTCGGAAGTTCGACCTGTGGCTTCAGCTCAAAGGGCATATTGGCCCGGACTTCGACATCAATGTCTTTGCTCTGGAAGAAACGGGTGGCGCGAATCTGCTTTTCTGTTTCCTGCAAATACTCGTCAAAGGTCGTGTAGGAGCTGCTCACCTGATAATGCGATGGTTCAAACATCGGATGATGGGTGACATTACCCTGACAGCCGGCAAGAATTGCCAGAGCGGCCAATAGAAGCGCTGGTTTTTTCATTCTCTGTTAAATGTCTTGCTTTGTGGCCGCTGCAGCGGCTTTGAATGATGGAAGCTTGTTGGAAAAGGCGGCGATAATCAATAAGGGATAAACAACCCCACAGCGTTCTGTGAGGTTGTTGGAAGTATTTATCCTGCAGCGGCCTGCCACTGGGTCAGCAGGCTCATAATCTGGCGGGAGTCCTGGTGTCGGGCTGCCGGACGTTCCAGCTCCAGTTGCCCCGCTCTGATAGCATCAGTGACATTGCGAACCTGATACAGGAAGGCATCACCATCGGCGGTTACTCTGATTTCCTCGGTTGGCTGCTCATAAGGCGTCAGGTGCAGGATATTATCCGCACCCGGCAGCCATGGGTTAGAAATGCAGCGCAGGATGCCGGTGGTACCCAGAATGGTAAAGCCGTGATCCAGCCCGTAATCTTCCGCCGTATGCAGTTGCAGCATCACACCATTGTTCAGCCTTGCGGTCATGGCGGTTTCATCAAGGTTACCGTGTGCATCTCTCCGACCCAGCGCAGTGATCTGAATATTATCAAAGACCTGTGAACCGAACTGTTGTTGTAACAGCAGGTGGGCTAGAGAGGTTGGGTAGCATCCGAGATTAAACAGGGTACCGCCGCTCTGCGGGTTGGCAAACTGAGCAATGTCTGCACAGTAATGACCGGAGATAGCGCGAATACCCCCAATGGCACCTTGTTGAATCAGTTCAGCAATTTTGGCGGTGAAAGGGTGGTGGAGATACATCAAACCTTCAGCAAAGAACACCTTGTGATGGGCGGCTGCAGCCAGTGCCGCATCGGTCTTTTCCATATCCACTGACAGCGATTTCTCGCAGACAATCGCTTTACCGGCTTGTGCCGCCAGTTCTGTGTATTGATGATGAAGATGGGTAGGCAGTCCGATGTAAACGACATCGACTTTGTCATCATGGATCAGGGCTTCAAAATCGGTTGTGCGAACCGCAATACCATATTGATCAGCAAAGGCATTCAGGGTTTCGGTGTTGCGTGCGGCTACACCGTAAATCTGACCACGACCTTCGGCAATGATGGCTTCCGCCATCACCCCAGAGATAAAACTGGTGCCTAGAATGGCCCATTGTAACTTCTCACTCATGCTCTCTCCTGCTGGCACGATACGCCGTAACGGCTCTCTGATCGAATCACTCTGAAAGAAATATATTATTGATTTTATTGATAATAAGGCCATGAAAATTTGGGGCTATGGAAAGTAATCTCTAATGATAGGAGAGCCAGTGTCTCGAAGAGCGAGGCGAAGAGATGTGACGCAAAGAGGGCTGGAAAAGAGAACCGGTATCCATGCCGGTGCTCAGATTTAAGCAGTACCGGATCAAGAAACCGCCTTCACACAGATGGCTGTACCCATACCGTTACCGATACGCAGGGAGGCCCATATCGGTGTAGATGCCAGAACAGGTATGACAAATAGCCTAAAAACGACAGCGGACAACAGGTTATGCTGCCTTATTCATGTCTTCCTTAGGTTTAGAGTTCCAGCCTTTAAATAGCAGAATCGGACACTCTTCTGATTTCGGACGCAATTAATATATCTACTCGCCCAAAGCCGGATCCCGTGCCTGTGAAAGCTAATCAGCATACCCTTTTGGAGTTTCACGGGGCTTGTACCGAAATGTGTAAGAAGGAAAAGTGTATGAATATTCACTGCAGGACATTTGTCCCAATCGTATCGTTGCTGTTTGTGTCGCTATCTGCACACGTCAATGCCATCAATTACGATGAGATGATCAGCATACCAGCTACTAAGTTTCAGATGGGGTGCGATCCTGAGATTGATCCAATCTGCAAACTGGTACCTGAAGAAAAGCAGCATGAAGTATCAGTGAGTGCCTTCAAAATTGATAAGTATGAAGTCACCACCAAAGACTATGGCGACTGTGTCGCAGCTGGTATCTGTGAGTATCCTACCATGGGTGGGCTTATGCATTTTGGCAATGAAGAAGCCGATCTCTTTCCAATTAATGGCGTGAGCTGGTATGACGCAAAAACGTATTGTGAAACCTTCAAAGGCAAACGCCTGCCAACATCGGCAGAGTGGGAACTTGCTGCACGTGGTACCGATAAACGCATCTATCCATGGGGCAACGATGAGCCAGATTGCACCCGTGCGGTTATCGATCGCCCGGGTGCGGGATTTCTTGGGTGTGGTACCGGTGACAGTATGAATGTTGGCTCCAAACCCAAAGGCGCTTCACCTTACGGGGTGATGGATATGGCGGGAAACGTTTGGGAGTGGACGTCCGACTGGTATGACGAAAATTACTACGCCAATAGTCCTGCCAAAGACCCGAAAGGGCCCTCCAGAGGAACCCTGAAAATTACCCGCGGTGGTGATTTCTTGAGTCGCAGGGGCTATGAAGTCCGTTCCACCGGGCTCTTTCCCTACTATCCAACCAACCCCAGCCCTGCGATCGGCTTCCGCTGCGCACAATAACAACAGGAGTTAACAATGAAGTTACAACAAAGCGTACGATTGGCTGCGCTGGCCCTTACCGTTATTTTCTCTGGACCGTTGTTTGCTGAGCCTCAATATAAAGAGATGGTAACCATTCCAGCTGGCGAGTTTGAAATGGGCTGCAAACCCTCCGACGGTGTGTACTGTGTACCCGGAACGACACCTCATAAGGTTTATCTTAAAACCTATAAAATTGATAAGTACATGGTGACCTTCGATCGTTTTCAGGCCTGCATTGATGCCGGGAAGTGCACCAAACCTTTCGAGGGAGCGGCTTGTAATTATGGTGAAGAATTTGCCGGGAATCATCCTGCCAACTGCATTACATACAAGCAGGCCGAAGACGTCTGTCATTTTGAGGGCAAACGACTACCTACCGAAGCTGAGTGGGCGAAAGCTGCCCGGGGCCCAAAAAGCACGCTCTATCCCTGGGGCAACACTCCAGCTCCCAGCTGTGAGCGCGTTGTCATGAATGATAAGGGTTTTGATAAATTACCAGGCTGCGGCAGTGGCACAACCCAACCCGTCGGCAGTAAGCCCGAAGGCGCCTCCACGTATGGCGTGATGGATATGGCCGGTAACCTCTTTCAGTGGACCAGTGACTGGTATTCGGAATCCTACTTTGGTAACAGCCCCTACAAAAACCCCAAAGGACCAGACTATGGAGAGAAGAAGGTCTTACGTGGCAGTGGCTGGACTGCACGCTATCCTGATGAGATTGCCATGACTGTCCGTTTTGATTACGCCCCGGATGGACAGGGGTATGTCGTTGGAGCCCGCTGCGCCAATGATACGAACTGAACAGTAAACAAAATAACGTTGCTCACAGGAGAAAGCCGGTATTGGCCAGTGGTCAGTATCGGCTCTGTAACAGACACCTCTCACCAGCGATATCAATTCCAAAAAGCCCAACGAGCTTTTCAGCACAGAATCAGTATGACCTCAGAATACGACTGTTCTATCCACAACCGTTATACGTCACCCATTCGATATCTGATGATTACTACGTGAAACACCCAAGAAGACACTGTATCTTACGGATGCGGCGGTTTTGGTGTAGCGAATTTATCACTTACCCCCCTTGAGAACTGCTCCAGAGCTGCATCGAGCTGTCAGTCATCGACAAAAACCGGAGCTGAAGTCACCATCCTGCTTTACCGGAAACTAAGACATGAACGATGCCCAGACATCGATAAATCTGATACCAGAACAACATTTGATCGCCGCACTATCCCCCTTGTGGCAGCGCCGGTTTGAGAAAGCCATTCATTACATAGCCGAAACTCTGGACCAATCCCCACCACCCTCATGGGATGAGGTCGCCAGACGCTGTGCAATATCTCCCTCCCATTTCCACAGAATATTTAAGGTTGCTTTCAATGAAACTCCTGGGCAGTACACAACCCGGCTGCGCCTGCAGTGGGCAATTACCTTACTACTGGACAGTCCGGATACCCATGTTAATGAGGTGGCTTTAGAATGTGGCTTTTCATCCTCACAGGCACTGGCCAAAGCCCTACAGCGGAATTTGCAGATAACAGCCAAGGCAATACGTAAATTACAGAGAGACCAGGATTACCAAAGCCTTGAAAAATTACTGGCTCGCGTTGGGCACCCTGAAATTTCGTCAGGAAAGTGTCTCGAGCGCAACCTTGCGATAAATGCCGGTTTTCACATCGTAAGTCACGATGATCGATATGTTTATGCCGAAAGGATAAAGGCTGATATTTACTCCATTATCAACCATTGGTATACACATTTGCTGAAAGCCAGCCGTCCGCTTTATCTCTGCACACCTGCTGAAGCCATTGGCGACAACCCGATTATGCAAGAGTGGCTACTGGCGGGTCACGAAGTACCCCCAGGAACACGTGGGCGAATAATCCCGGCGGGAGATTATTTAAGCTGTAGGGTTACCATCAACAACGATGTCAGCTATCTGGCGACTTGGGATGCCATGTTTGACTATATGATCAGGAACGATCTGGAGCCAGACGACGATGGTTGTGCGGTTGAGATAATCCATGATCCGAAGACTTTGCTTAGTCATAGCATGGAAATGACTATAAGTCTGAAGCTGAGAGATAAATAGGAAGAGACGTTTTCTGTAAATTCCCAATCATTCACCAAACGTTCATAGCCACGAAAACCTTTATGTGCGGCGGGCTCGTCGTCAAAGCCCCGAACAACTGTCTGAGCCATATCGCCTTCTGAGCATATTTAATTCAACACATGTTTGATCTTTATTGTCTGCTTAGATAATCTACCGAGCGAGCGTTCACTAAAATAAATACAAGGGAGTGATCATGAAGACTCATATACTCGTTCAGCCCTATATGCGCGGTATTGGTGAGGACGTTATCAATCCGGGCTCCGACCGTCAGCGGTATCAGGATCTGCTGGATAATCTGACCACCCAGATGCAGTTTGCTGATGACAATGGCTACTACGGCTTTTGCATGACCGAGCACCACCTGCAGGTGGAAGGTATAGAAACCACCACCAATCCGATTCTGTGGAATATGCATGTTGCCAATCACACCAAGCATCTGAAGGTGGGGCAGGTGGGTATGTGTCTGCCGGCTCACAATCCGGTGACCCTGGCAGAAGATCTGGCCATGCTTGACCATATGACCAAGGGGCGTCTGTATGTAGGTTTTGTCCGTGGAAATACCCCACGCTGGCTGAATACCCTGGCCCAGCATCTCAATATCTCCACCTCCCAGTCCGACAAGTCGGAAGTGGATATGCGTAACCGTCGTCTGTTTGAAGAGAACTTCCGGATCATCAAAAAGCTGTGGACTGAAGACACCATCAACTTCCAGGGGGAGTTCTGGAACATCCCGCCAAAAGATCCGATCGAGTGGCACTTCCCACCAACCAAAATGTGGGCGCGGGAAGGAGATATCGACGAGAACCATATTATTCAGCGGGTTGGTATTGTGCCGAAGCCTTATCAGGACCCTCATCCACCGATTTATGCACCGTTCAGCTGGTCAATGGACACCTGTCGTTTCTGGGCCCGGGAAGGAGGCAAGATGGTGTCGTTTGTCGGTAAGAACGATTTTATCGACATCACCATTGATGAGTATGTGAAAGAAGCCGAGAGCGTTGGTCGTCAGGTCGCTCGCAATGATGTGCTGGCGCTGGGCGGACATTTGGTAATCGGCCGTAATGAGAAGGAAGCCAAAAAGCATAAGGAAACCTTCGAGAACCTGTTCAACACCGCCTACAACGTACCTCCCTACAAGGTGCCGATGGGCCGACTCTGGGAAGGTTCTATCCAACAGGTGATCGATCAGGTGGGCACACTGAAAGAGAGCTATGGCGTGGATGAATTTGTCTGCTGGCACCATGTTGGCTACTTCCCGCAGGAAGAAGAGCTGGCCATGCTGGATGCCTTTGGCGAAGTGATCAAAGCGCTGAAATAAGTCAGTCGGAACCTGTTCGCGTCCGGTTGGGAATTGTTGCTGGACTTTTGTTTTTGTCATCATTGACAATTAATGATGAGATTCGGAAGTCCACAATGTCTGAACTGGCGTCCATTGAACAACTGACAACTGATTACTTTCGCTCCCTGCATGAGGGAGATCTGGAAACTATCCGCAGACTTTACCACCCGGCCTGCATGCTGATGTGCGGCGATGGCCGGGATATTAACACAATGACCATGGCCCAGTATCTGGAGGTGGTCTCCGAACGGGTGCCACCCAAGGAAGCTGGGCAGCCATTGTTTGGCAGTGTCGTCAGTATTGATTTGGCCGGATCTGAGACGGCCATGGTGAAGGTTAACAGTGCCGTACAGCCGCGTTTTTTTGAAGACTACCTGACCCTCGCCAAAGAGGCGGGAGCGTGGAAGATTGTTGCCAAGGTCTATCGGGTTATCTCCAGCTAAATATGCCCTGAACCAAAATAACAATGAGGGAATCCGTGATGAATAATATGGAAGAACTGAAAGCCCTGGCCTCTGCCAGTGCCGGTGAAGCCTTATCCCTGCCTTACTGGGCCTACACCAGTGAAGAGGTCTATGAGCAGGAATGCCAGAAGATTTTTCATAAGGACTGGGTGTTTGCCTGTAATGAGTTTGAGATTCCGGAACCAGGCGACAAATTCGCTTTTATTCTGGCCGGAGAACCCGTTGTTATTATCCGGGGCAAGGATGGTGAGTTAAGGGCTATGTCCAACTCCTGTCGTCATCGTGGCACCTTGCTGGCTGATGAAGGCTTCAGCAGTGGTACCAATAATCTTGTTTGCCCTTACCATGCCTGGAATTACACCGAAGAAGGCAAGCTCCGTGGTTTGCCGTTCTCCGGCAATGTCAAAGTAGACAAGGAGAAACACTGTTTGCCCCGCTTTGCCCTGGAAGTGTGGCATGGGCTGGTCTTCGTCAATATTGATGGCACCGCTGAGCCACTGAAAGAGCGTTATGCGGAGCTGGAAGCCTATATCAAACATAACCAGCCACAGCCGTTTAACAGCGGTTATGAGGCACCGCCTGAATATTGGGACAGTAACTGGAAGCTGGCCATGGAAAACGCCATGGAGAGCTACCACCTGTTCAAGGTGCATAAGCCAACACTCGAACAGGTGACGCCGACCAAAGGCGCGTTTTATCTACAGGGAAATGCCTTGTGGAGTATTACCGGGGGTCAGGTTCACGATATCACGCCAAAGTGGATGAAGTGGTTCACCGGTGGCAAGCCAAAGATGAACGAAAACTACATTCTATTCTCACTGCCACCGTCGTTTGTGGGCGTGATCTCCTCTGATGGTCTGTTCGGTTATATCACGGTTCTGCCGGCTGGCCCTGGCCGTACCTATACCCGTGGCGGCGGTGTGGGTGTGGATATTGAAGCACCGAAAGGCGTGGTGAAGAAGTTTGTGGATGACTTCTTTGAGGAAGACAAGTTTATCTGTGAGCGTGCCTATAAAGGTATGACCGCCCGTGCCGCACCAGGCGGCCAGCTGGTGGAACTGGAACGGATTGTGGTGGATTTTCACCAGTATCTGGCCATGCGCCTGTTTAATCACCAGCCTGATGAAACTTTTAAAGACGAAGAGGGTGAAAAGAAGTTGTTTGCCTCAGCTTCGTAAATGATTTTGCAGTCCTGATTTTATCGCCGGTCCTAAGTGCGTTTGCCCTCATTATGAGGGCATTTTTTTGTCTGAAATTAATCAGGTAGAAAAAGAACAGGCTGTAAGCAAGGGCTTACAGCCTGTGTGGTTTGAGAGGTCAGTCCGAGGAGTTTAAAGCGTTAAAGCCTGCAAGCGTGCCATCTCTTTATCCATAAAGGCCAGCCACTGGCTGGCGGCTTTTTGGGAGCGTTTATCCTTGTGAGCCTGCAGAAAGGCCTTTCTGGCCTTATCAAAAGCT
This sequence comes from Parendozoicomonas haliclonae, assembly GCF_900174585.1. Lineage (GTDB taxonomy): Bacteria > Pseudomonadota > Gammaproteobacteria > Pseudomonadales > Endozoicomonadaceae > Sansalvadorimonas > Sansalvadorimonas haliclonae. The sequence continues at coordinate 195,889 of NZ_FWPT01000009.1, forward strand.
TGGGTTTGGAAGTAAGCGATCCCCAAGGCCAGGTTGGCGTTGTCCGATCGCTTGACCCGACCACGGTTCAAGCCTTTGTTCAGTGCAGCAATCGCATCCTTGAACTGTTCCTTGTCGAGATAGAGGTTGCCAACTCGCACCCACAGCTCTCCTGTTTCGGACTTCTCAGCAGCCTGGATCATATAAGGCAGAGCCTTATCGATTTCCCGAGCCTGCTGCCAGGCGGAAGCCAGTAGCTCAAGGTTACGGCTGGTGGGTTGAACTCGTTGACTCTGCAGCGCAGATTCCAGAAGAGTCGCGGATTTGGCCGGGGTATCGGCATTCAGATACAGGTAGGCCAGGTTAACCAGTTCACTCTCCCGCTCCAAAAGGCCCTGAACATACACCGATTCCAGTGCCGCCAGTTGTTTCTTCTCATTACCGGTTTCGCCATAGATATAAGACAGTTGCAGCCAATAATCCTTTTTCGGATAGAGGGTCAGCAGCTCTTCGAGAGTGGCAATCGTTTCCGGAATCAGACCCTGCTCCTGATAGAGATAACGCAGTAGGCTCAACCAGTGCTCCTTCGGCTGTTTACCTTTCTGTTTATACAGGCGAATAGCAGTTTCCAGGTCCTGTCGGGCATTCGGGTAATTCTGAACCTGGTAGTAAGCCTGGCCTCGTAAAACATGGGCGCTGGCGCTGGCAGTATCTGTCAGTTGAAACCAGCGATTGAGTTCATCAATGCCCTGTTGCCAACGATCCATCGACATTAATAACTGGGCAATGGTGTAGCGAGTACTGGCTTCCAGAGCAAGTGGAATATTGGCTTGCTGTACCACGTTCTGATAAGCGGTCAGGGCTTTTTCCGGCTGATCCTGAGCATAATGGACAAAAGCATAAAGGTTGTAAGTGTTTGCTCGCTCATAGCTGTTCAACGCTTTCTTGCCGCTACGGGCCAGCAGCGCATCAAGCGTGGCCAGTGCTTCGGCGTACTGACTGTTTTCGGCAGCCAGCTGCGCAGCACTTAAATGTTCATAAACCTTGTTGCGAATAGCTGGTGTCTGTCGTACTTCCGTTTTTGCGGCAGGTGCTTGCGCTTGTACCGGGTAAGGAATCACTGTCGTTAGCAGAGCAGGAACAGCAAGGCTGAGTATCGCCGCTCTGAGCCGGTAGGTCTTTTTGCGAAAGGCCGATTCTGGGGGCATGGCAGGCTCCTAGTTTTCCAGCCGGAAGGTGAAACGGTTGCGGACACCCGGTACTTCAATCGGGGTGCCATCTACGACGCGAGGCTTGTATTTAAAGCGGGCTGCCGCTTTGATCGACGCACTTTCAAATACGCCTTTGGGCGCACAGTCCACTGCGGTGGGATTGCGGGTGGAACCATTGCTGGTCACCGTGTATTCGACAATGCAGTAGCCTTCGATGCCGCGACTGTTGGCCCTACGCGGATACACCGGATTTACCTTGACTACCGGCAGGTATTCACCATCGGCAGCGCTGATGGCGGTGCCCAGAGAAATATCCAGATCAAAGGCCAGTGGTGGCGCCAGATTGCCGGCTTCCTGAGTTGGGGTAAAGTCAGTCTGTGCAGGTGGCTCAAAGTCCGGTGGCGGCTCCTCGGGGGAGTCCGGCTTCTCTGCCCGCTGCTCCTTGGTGCGGTTCTCTATTTTCCGCTCGGGCATATAGATATCCGCGAGTTTGCGGGAAGGACGGTCATCCAAAATCGGTGTGCCGGTATCAATCAGGGTGTGCATCAGATAGAGCAGAGCACCGGTCACCAAAACCGCCAGAGCCAGGCTGGGAAGTATACGAAGATTTTTCATGGCGGCCCCGTCAGTCGGCTGTGGCCAGTGAGACATCCACGACACCTGCCGCCCGGGCCGAATCAATCACCGAGGTGACGGTTTCGGTATTGGAGGCCTTATCGGCCTGGATCACCACAGCACCCTTGGGGTTTTCGGCATGCATCCGTTCTACCAGTGAGCGCACCGAGCGTTTGTCCACACGACGCTGGTCGATCCAGATCTCATTGTTGGGGTTAATGGCGATGAGGATATTCACATTCTCCACCTGTTCCTGGGTGGAGGCCTCCGGGCGGTTTACCTCAATGCCAGCCTCTTTGATAAACGAGGCGGTGACAATAAAGAAGATCAGCATGATAAACACCACATCCAGCATGGGGGTGAGGTCTATCTCTGAGCTGTTCTCCTCCGTACTGGTTTTGACGAGGTCATAGATACGCATGAGTTGTCTCTTATTATTCTTGTGCGCCGGATCAGTGATCCGACGTCAGGTGGTCTTCCAGTAACAGGCTTTCACGGGCGGCGGTACGGTTGATAAAGGTCATGCCGAACATGCCCGAAAGCGCTACAACCATACCGGCCATGGTGGGGATGGTGGCTTTGGAGACGCCTTCCGCCATGGCCTTGGCATCGCCGCCTCCGGTGACTGCCATCACATTGAACACTTCAATCATGCCGGTCACCGTCCCCAGCAGGCCCAGCAACGGGCACAATGCAATCAGGGTTTTGATCATCGGCAGCCCGCGGTTGATCTTTTCCCGGGTACGGGAGATCAGCAGGTAACGGATCTGGTGCGCTTCCCAGGATTTCCGTTCCGGGCGGGCTTCCCAGGTAGTGAGTGCCTGCTGTACATCGCTCTTCATGGCGCGGTTGAAATAAAAGAAGCGCTCATAGAGCAGGGTCCAGAGAGCGAAGGTCAGCAGGACAATACCGCCCATCACTGGCCCGCCGGCATCCAGAAACCGTTGTATATCACTGGTTATATCGCCAAGTGCAATCATCGCTGCCTCCGTCAGGCCGTGACCGGCTCAGGGCGTGAGGCTGCGGTATTAGCACTGGCAGGTTGTGCGCTGTTCTGTGTGGCCTGGGTCGCTTCCGTATGTTGGGCAATAATGCCGGTGCTCTGCTCCACCAGGATATTGATCAGCCCACGGGCTTTACCATTAACCAGCGTGTGCAACAGGATGGTGGGAATCGCGACAATCAGTCCGAGAACGGTGGTCACCAGAGCACCGGAAATACCGCCGGCCATGGCTTTGGGATCACCCGCACCAAAGATGGTGATGGCCTGGAAGGTAATAATCATGCCGGTCACTGTACCCAGCAGCCCCATCAGCGGTGCGACTGCGGCTATGATCTTCAGCAGGTTCAAACCGTGCTCCAGCTTCGGCGTTTCCCGGATAATGGCTTCCGAAAGTTTCAGCTCCAGAGTTTCAGAATCCATATTCGGATCCTGCTCATGTACGGCGAGCACGCGACCGAGAGGGTTATTGTTGTTGGCCTTATTACTGCGCAGCTGGCTTTTGACTTTGGCGTTCACCACTGCAAGAGTCAGCAGTTTCAGCACAGCAAACAAAACAGCAAAAACACCTAGCCCGGAAATGATGTAACCAATCACTCCACCTTGATGCCAGCGTTCCACCAGACTCGGACTGTCGATCAGAGCTGAGAGAAAGGAGCCACCGCTGGGGCCGGTCGGGTCAATACCGAAAGGTGTCAGACCTGTGCTGCTGGTGCTCAAAGTCTGCCCCCACTGCAGGTATTCACTGGCCGGCTGACGAGCCAATTGAGCAAGGCTGCCATTGTCGTAGGTTAAGTAATGGCCGTCGGCGGTAATGGCATTAAAGCTGCCGACCCGGACTACGGTTTGCTCGGAGGTTTCCCCGGCAGGGCTGGTGACCGGCGCGGTAAAGCTGACTACCTTGCCGGATTCAGTCATCTCTCGCTGAAGTTCAAACCACAGTCGTTCAATTTCCTGCATCTGTGGCAGTTGTTCGGCGCCGCTCATCTTCTCGATTAATTGATCAAGGAATGCTGTGCGGTCCGGGTACTGAACACTGGTCAGTGAGTTATCAATCACCCCGCGCAGGTCGCCGGAGGCGGAAATCAGGTGACCAAACAGTTCAGTCAGGTTACCCATGCGTTCTTTCAGCTGGCTCTGCTTGCTGGTAAGCAGGCGCTCATTCTCTTCAAACAGCTTTTCCAGTTGAGCGGCCTGTTGTTCTTTCTGGTTCAGCGTATTGCGGGCATCGGTCAGCTTTTGCTGCTGACTGGTCTGTTCGGCCAGAAAGCGGCGTTCGCGCACACGGTTATCCCGTGCCTCGGCCACCTGACCTTTCTCAACCTGCTTGAGCAGTTCATCCAGTGAGAGCGCCTGCTCGGAAAAAGCAGTGCCGGAGATAGCTCCGGCTAATACAAAGAGTGCCGCTTTAATTATTGTTTTCATTGGGCTACTGCCTCCGGTGCGGAGATCGGAAGTTTAAGAATGTCGATGGAAGCCTGCTTGCGGGCTATGCGCAGGGCCTGGCGAGTGGCGTTGCGGTATTCGTTGCTGTCGAGGGTTTGCCATGACCGGGATTCCGAATCCCAGGCTCCGGTAATTTGTCCGTCCGTGGTCTGGTAGAGCAGGGCGACACGGCCGGCTCGGAAGAAGGTCACATCGCGGGGCTGACCATCAATAGCAATGGTGCCGGTGTAACTATCGATCTTGCGGCCGTATTCATTTTCAATTTTGTAGGCTTCAAGAACCTGACGGAACTTTTCTGCAGTGCTCAGATCGGAACGGTCAATATTGGCGCGGAGAAATGCAATGCGTTCTTTACGCTCCTGTTCAAGAAAAGGAGTATCCAGTTTAATAAACTGTTCCAGTCCATCCACCATGCGTGCAATCAATGGCATGATCTGCCGTTGAATCACGGTGACCTGGGCGATGGATTGATCCATAGTCTCAAGGCGCTTAATTTGATCATCAATTTGGTTTTGCAGGCGGGCGTTATAAACATCCAAACCATCGATCTGTTTATTAACAGCTTTGTACTGTGCCAGTAGCTTTGATGTTTTATCCGCTATGTTGTCAATTTTCTTTTGTGAGGTCTGTGAAGCCTTACTGGTCTGGGTGCTGGTGTCCAGCACGGCCTCAACCTGGTTGGCGGAAAGGCTGGCAGGCTGCAGCAGAGCCATAGTGAGAGCTGCTGAGAGCAGGGGAACCTTTTTTATTGTCATTATTAAAGTAGATCCTGAGTTTGTTGTTTTTATAATGAGAAAGTTTTGATGAGACAGTTTTTATGAGAAAGCTTCAAAATATCAGGCAGTGTTTAAAAATCAGATTATCACGAGTGTTACTGACGGGTGATGGACTAAAGCGGCCACCAAACTGTTTATTCAGGACAGGAAAATAAATTTATTTAAAATTTAATAATTTATTAAAAGGCGTTTATTTAATAAGTACTTTGGCTGGCAGTAATGGCCGCAATAACCCCGAAACTGTCCCCTTAAAACCTATCTCTTGGAAAAGGACTCACTTTAAATCTTAAAAGCGAAGATCAATCCGTCTGTTTCGCATAAGAAAAATAAAATTCGCCAGACCCGGAGAATAACAATAATGTCCTGCGTTCCCCGTTTTGCCATACCCTTGTTGGCTGTGGCAGTTCATGCCTATATGCCGCTTGCTTTTGCTGCCCCCGAAGAAAAAGGCTTACAAGTTCTGGAAGAGGTTGTTGTCACTGCGCAGCGACGTGAGCAGACTCTCCAGGAGGTGCCCATCTCTGTGCAGGTGGTGAATGAAGATGCCCTGGAACAGAACAATGTCACCAGCCTGACAGATATCGGGACCATTACTCCCGGTCTCTCACTGACCTCATCCGGGGTGGCAGAAACCATTTCCATGCGCGGGATTGCCACCCGTACCCTGAGTCTGGCACTGCAGAACAGTACCGCTATCTATCTGGATGGTGTTTATCTGAGTGGTGGCACCACGATCCTCGGGGATCTGCAGGATATTGCCCGGGTGGAGGTGCTTCGCGGCCCACAGGGCACCCTGTTTGGCCGCAATGCGGCGGCGGGTGCAATCAGCGTCACTACCAATGAACCGACGGAAACTTTCCATGGTGATATCACTGGTGGTCTGGGTAACGACGGTCAGCGTTATGTGAATGCTACTTTGAATGCTCCGCTGTCTGATAGTGTGCTGACCCGTACTACGGTTGCTCGTGCTCTGGGTGATGGTGTGTATGGAAATGCCAGTGGTGGCAAGCGTTTCAGCAGTACGGACAGTCTTTCCGGTCGCTCCCGTATTACCTGGCTGGCGGATAATAACCTGACTGTTGATCTGATTGTTGATGCTTCCCGTTATGATGGTACCCGGGCGCCGATGGTGCTGGACCGGGCCGGTAATAACCCGGGCACCACTATCAGTGGGCTGAGCAAAATTTCAGATCGTCGTTTCCCTGATTCTCTGGTGATACTGGATGCCGATGGTAATCCTCAGGCGTTGGATCCTTCTTATGGTGATAGCACCAATGATGGTGCCGCCCTGAAGCTGAGCTGGGATTTGAACGATACCATGACGTTGTCGTCCCTGACCGCATGGAGGCAGGCGGAAACTGTTGGCCACTCCGGAACCGGTGGTCTGGTCAGCTTTGATTTTGGCCTCGGCCCCACACCTGCAGTATCCGGCTATGTGTCTGATGCCACAGACAAGCGGGAAGAGTTCAGTCAGGAGTTGCGCTTGAGTGGCACTAATGAATTGATGGACTGGTTTGTAGGGGCCAACTATTCGGCGACCGAGAACAGTCGCCGTGACCGGATGGCTTTGCCTGCATCATTGAGCTTGGGTGCAGCCGGTAACTTTGATGATTCCGCCCAGAATGTGGATATCGAGATTGATAATCTGGCCCTGTTTGGTGATGCGGTGATTCCCCTGACCGATGACGTCAATGTCTCTGTTGGTGCGCGTTACTCCAAAGATGAAACCGCTGTGAAGTGGCATGCTGTACAAAACAAAGCGGAAGTCTTCTATGCCAATATTCCCGCTGGGGGAATCAAGGTGGATGATAGCTGGAGCAATGCCTCTGGCCGGGTGGTGTTTGACTGGACTGTTAATGAGTCAATTAACACCTATGCGGGTGTGTCCCAGGGTTATAAGTCCGGTGGTTTTGCTACCCTGCTTGCGCCGACCTTTGATCCCACGCTGCCGGTCAGTGCCAGCCTGATCAATCCATTCAAGGAAGAGAAGGCGATTAACTACGAGATCGGTATCAAAAGTTCCTTGCTAGACGACAGTATGTATCTGAATGCCGCCCTGTACCATACCGATTACAAGGATTACCAGATGCAGGCCGGCGATCCTGCTGACCAGCGTCGGGTCATTATCGACACCGCTGATGCCTTCAGTCGTGGTCTGGAGGTGGATCTGACCTGGCTGGCCACCGAGCAGCTGACCGTGGGCTTCAACCTGGGTCTGAACGAGTCCGAGTTTAAGGAGGGGAATCTGGTCGTTGATAAAGGGCAGGATCTGCTGCGTGCACCGGAGTTTACCGCGGCTCTGAATCTGGACTACTTCCAGCCGGTGGAACGTGGGGCACTGCGTTACAACATGACGTACAGTTACTCGTCCACTCAGCGGATGACCAACTCCCGTGTGGCAGATATACCCAACAAGCCGGGATATACCTTCAAGAAAAGCGATCTCTACACCGGTTCAACGGATAACCTCAATGCCCGTATCTCATTCACGCCAACCAGCGAGCGCTGGGAAGCGGCACTGTGGGCTACCAACCTGTTGGATCGGGCTTACCGGGAAGACTCCGATATCGTCCTGAGTAATGGCACCTATGACCAAATGGGGGGGGCAGCACGGGTTTACTTCCGTAATCCACCACGGGCGTTTGGTGCTGAACTGACCTACTACTTCGGCGAGCTCTAACCGCCTTTACGTCCCGGCCATTCGGTCGGGACGTGCCTCCCTTCTCTGGTGTGTCTTTCTCTAAAACGGTTCATGCAATGGGTGCGGGCTGTTTTCCATATACTCCCTCGGGTTTTGTCCGGTCCAGCGTTTAAACGCCTTGCGAAAGCTGGCGGTATCGGAAAAACCCAACAGAGCAGCTATGGATTCGGTATCAAGGGTCGAGTTGTGCATGTAATCCAGCGCCTTGCGCTTGCGATCCTCGTTATAAAGCTCCCGAAAATTGGTGTTTTTCTCCGCCAGTTTGCGCCGCACGGTACGGGCGGAGATACCCAGGCTTTCGGCCACGCTTTCCAGAGTTGAGATAGACCCTTCCTGGTTAGCCAGCAACTCCTGAATCTGGATAACCGTATCCCGGGTGCGGTAGGAGTCGATCTGTTTCTGCTTTTCGTGGCAGAGGTTTTTGGCAATCCGGTAGTTGATCGGGTTGCTTTTCGGCAGCGGCATGCGGAGAAAGGCGTCACCGATAATGTAATAGCTTTCCTGGCAGTTGAAATGCACCGGGCAGCGGAAGAACTCCTGATAGAGGTCAGCATAGGCCGGAGGCGGGTAGGCCAGACCAACTTCCTGAAAGTGAAACGGGGAGTCCAGCAGATCTTCAATAATCGCATGAGTTCCCATCAGGAAGACTTCCATCAGAAACACCTGATCAATAGCCGGGTGCACATCGGCACATCGTGCCAGTTTGACCCGCAGGCCGTCACGGATGCGGGCAATAATGTAGTCATAGGGGCTGCGGACAATATGCCGGTAGTAATTGGCGACGCCCAGGGCATGGTCAATATCCCGGGCGCTGCTCATCGCCATGCCCAGCACGCCCCAGCGGGTAATATCCAGTGAGCTGCCAACCAACAACCCGATGTGTGGGTGCTGGCTTAACCGGTACACATTCCGATAGATAATGTCGAACTGTTCCCACGACAGTAGAATATTGATATCCGACAGGCAGGTCTCCGGCAGCCCGGTTCCCATCAATAAACTGGAACGGGAGATGCCTTCTTGACTGAGCAGTTCATCAATACGCTGCAACTCATTGCCGGGGAACAATGGCTGCTCTTTAAATACACGGGAAGCCATAGGGGAATCCAACCTGATTTTTGTTCTCGTTATATGCGGCTCTGAACGTTCATTGTGTGCTGCTTTATAGAACGACACAGTGAGACTGTTCACAGAATCCACCATACATTCTGAACCAATAGCTAACTGCAATTGAATAAAGTTGTCAATTCGGATCATATATCTTAGTATTTTGTCGTCATTGATAAAATACTGCGTGTAAGGAGGGGGCTTCCCCTTATCACTTCACCTTGTCGGGCCGTTCATCGCTGATAGGTAAGGCTCGCAAGACCACCGAAGGAGTATATTGCGTGGAAAATAACAAGCAGGAAGCTGCCCGTTTCCTGATGCAGGCGACGCTCGGGGCGGACCTTGAGACGATCAATCGGGTGGCGGAAAAGGGGATCAGCAAGTGGCTGGATGAGCAGTTGGATGCCCCATTAGCTGCGGATGATCGCTTTGCCAAAAAGACCAATGCTATCTGGCAGTCTTTCCGTAAGCGTCTGGTGCAGGCTTATGGTCAGGATGCACTGGACGGTAATGGCAATAATCCGGCCCTGCCTTACCAGTGGTATTTCCGCATGGCCTGGTGGGACAAGAATCTCTCCGGCAAAACCGAAAACTTGCTCCGGCACCGGATCGCTCAGGCGCTGAGCGAGATTCTGGTGATTTCCGAAAACTCCCAGTTGGAACTGGACGCCGTATCCATGGCCAGCTTCTACGACATTCTTTATGTGAATGCTTTTGGTCAGTACACCGATATTCTCTACGATGTCTCGATGCATCCGGCCATGGGTGTCTATCTCTCCCATATGAATAACCGCAAGGCGGACCCTGAGCGTAATATTCACCCAGATGAAAACTATGCCCGGGAGATTATGCAGCTGTTCAGTATCGGTTTGTTTGAACTTAATCGTGACGGCAGCCGGGTCAAGGATAGTCAGGGTCGAGATGTCCCGACCTACGATAACCGCGATATCAAGGAGCTGGCCCGGGTCTTCACCGGTCTGAAAGCCGCCAGCTACCTGTACGAATGGAATACCAGTACCTTCCCGTATAACGGTTCAACCATCGATTTTGATGATGGCGTCAGCAAAACTTATAAGACCATTCCGTTTGTCGATATGGTTAAGCCGATGGTGGTGGATCCGAAGTTCCACGACACCGGCAGCAAGACTTTGCTGAAAGGCCGTATTAACCTGCCTTCCGGTCAGTCTGGCACAAGAGATATCCGGGATGTGGTCAACGCGCTGGTGGCTCATCCAAGCACAGGCCCCTATATTGCCCACAAGCTGATTCAGCAGTTGGTGACGTCTAACCCTTCTCCATCCTATGTACAGGCCGTGGCTGAAGCGTTTGGCGATCAGGGTGATATGAAAGCGGTAGTGAAGACGCTGCTGACCCACCCTGAGGCGCGCCAGCCGAAGAAACTGAAGTCACCTTTGCTGCGCACAACCCAGTTGCTGCGAGCATTCCAGGCCAAGAATAAGTCCGGCAAGCTGTGGTTGACCGGTGATGATTTGAAGGAGAGTCTGGCCCATCATCCGATGGCGGCTCCCACGGTCTTTAACTTTTATAAGCCTGACTACGCACCTCACGGCCCGATCGATAATGCCGGGCTGGTGGCACCGGAGTTTGAGTTGCACAACTCAGCGACCTCCATCGCCTATGTCAACACCATGTACAACTGGTTCTTTGGTGAGTACTACCCGCTGGTCAGCACCAAAATCAGCATGACTGATACCAACATTCCTGAGCTGGAACCGGATGTGCTGTTTTCCTATAAGCGTGACCAGCTCAACCTTGATTTCAGTGAAGAGCTGGTACTGGCCCGCCGTCGTGATTTCGATGGGTTGATTGACCGGGTCAGTCTGCTGCTGAACGGTACGGCGCAGTGTGAGGTGCGCGAAGATATCAAGACCGCCATCGCCAACTATCCCCGCAATCCAAAGTGGGTGGTACAGACAGTTGCTTTCCTGATCTCGATTTCACCACAGTTTGCCGTACTTGATAACCAGCAGGAGGGCGCAGCATGAGCAAGGTAAAGACTCCCGGACATGCGTTGGTTCAGAAAGAGCTGTCCCGTCGTAAGTTCCTGCAGCATGCCGGAATCGCGATGGCTGGTTCCGGACTGTTTATGTCCAGCTATTCTGGTGCTTCCCTGTTTCGTGACAGTAACGGTGCGCCATTGAATATTACCCGTCAGGATCGGGCCATGGTGTTCATCATGCTGGATGGCGGTAATGACAGCTTTAATATGCTGGTGCCGACGTCTGACAAACACTATGCCGAATACAAACAGTCCCGCAGTAATCTGGCCCATAACAAGGCTGATCTTCTGGGTCTGGACGGTTTTACCGACAAAAGTGGCCGCACCTTTGGCCTGCATCCGTCCATGAAAGAAGTACAGGGCCTGTTTAATAACCAGAAGCTGTCTTTTGTTGCCAATATCGGTCCGATGATCGAGCGGGTGCAAAAGGAGCAGTTCTATGCCAACAGCGTACGCCTGCCGGTTGGTCTGTTGTCCCATGCCGACCAGTTCCGGCACTGGCAAACCTCTCGCCCGGGTGAGCGGGTGAACCGGGGCTGGTTCGGCTCTTTGGCTGACAGTCTGCAGTCTGGTGCGGCCGCCAGCGATATTCCCATGAATATCTCGCTGGCCGGCAGCAATATCATGCAGGATGGCCTGAAAAACACCAGCTATGCCATTACCGACAAGGGCAGTATCGGCATGGTGTTCAAGGATCAGGACGCCGAGTTTGACCGGATTCTGCAGCGGGGCGTGGATAGCATTCTGAACAGGCAGTACAGCGATCCGTTCAAGCAGACCTATGCTGCGCAGACCGCCCGCTCCCAGGGGCAGCATGAAACCTTCAGTAAGGCGTTGAACGGTGTGAATGTGAGTACCGCGTTCTCGGATACTCCACTGTCCCAACAGCTTCGTATGGTGGCGCGTACCATCAAGGCGTCCAGTGCCCTGCAGCTGCCACAGCAGACTTTCTTTATCCGTTACATCGGCTGGGATCACCATGATGAGTTGCTGAGTAATCAGGCCGGCATGCTGAAGATCGTCAGTCAGGCGCTGGGTGAGTTCCAGAGCGCGCTGGACGAATTGAGCATTGCCGATAAGGTCGTCACGTTCACCGGTTCCGACTTTGGCCGTACTCTGACGTCTAATGGCAATGGTACCGACCATGGCTGGGGTGGCAACACCATGGTAATGGGCGAGCCGGTTCAGGGTGGTCAGGTGTTTGGTGAGTTCCCGTCGTTGAAACTGGACAGTGATCTGGATGTCGGGGACGGGGTGTTGATCCCAACCACCTCAACGGACGAGTTGTATGGCGAGCTGGCCATGTGGTTTGGTGCCCGTGAGGCGGATCTGCCAAAGCTGTTCCCGAATATCGGTAATTTCTACCGCAACGGTGCTTATAAGCCGCTGGGTGTTATCCAAAGCTGATTACCCCTTCTCTCCGCTCCCTGTGGATTTTGGCCTTGCGGGGGGCGTTAGAGATGTCTGTTGTGAAATGTTTTAACTGTCGTGTGAGCTCAAAGGTGGGCGATGGCAAGACCAAGCAAAAAGAAAGAGCGAACCGAGCAGGTCATGCAGGCTTTTCAGCGCTGTGTGGCCCGTTATGGTCTGGAAGGCACTACTCTTGAGCGGATCGCAGAAGAATCCGGGCTGCAGCGCAGTCTGGTGCGTCACTTTGTCGGTAACCGTGAAGATATGGTGCGCCAGCTGGCCGAGTGGGTGCAGGAGCGTTCTGATCAACAGTGGCGAGAGCTGCAGGCGGCGCTGCCCCAGCATAACCGGGTGCAGGCGCTGCTGATGTATCTGTTTGATTATGACTACACCGACTCAGAATTGATGATGCTGGTGGCTTCCCTGACGTTTGCTGCCGGGCGTGATGAGTATCTGCGGCAGGTCATGCAGGTCTGGGTGGTGCAGTTCAGTCAGGAGTTGAAAGACATACTGCACCATGATTACCCCCAGGCCAGTGAGCAAAATCTGGATGCAGTCGCATTCGGTCTGACCTCCCTTTACCTGAATCTGGATAGCCTGCAGCCGTTGGCTCTGGTGAATCAGTACCGTGATGCAACCCGTGATGCCGCCATGCTGTTGGTGGAAATTCTTAAGGGTTAAGAAGGGCTAAAGGCTGATGAGTGCCTTCAGCCCTCAATGCGTTTAAATCAGTGCCGGCAGTTGCCGGGTTAACTGTTGCTTCTCTGCCACTTTATTTCCGGTCAGGGCATAGCCCAGCAGCTGCTCACCCTGCTGGAACAGTGCCTTGATATTCAGGCCATCACTATCAATGATCCATTCTCCCTGGCTGCCCGCAGCAGGCGGTGAAACGACCACCGGGCACACTGGTGTTTTAATCATCACCGGCATCGGACCATAGCTTACAGTAGTTTCGACGCCGGTCAGAGTTTTGGCCAGCGCCCGGGCGCAGCTCATCAATGGCATCACATATTGCAGATTCAGGCCTTCCACTTCTGCACAATCACCCAGGGCATAGATGTCCGGGTGAGACGTCTGCAGGGTGTTATCTGTGGTGATACCCAGGTTAGTGCTCAGGCCGGCGGCTTCTGCCAGCGCTGTTCTTGGGCGCAGGCCAACGGCTGACAGTACCAGATCAGCAGTCAGGCTTTTGCCGTTCTCCAATTGCACAGTCAGTGCTTGATCGTTGTCGCTAATGGCAGTGATGGAGGTTTGCAAATGAAAGGTGGTGCCATGCTCAGTCAGAGCCTGTTGGACGGCAGCAGCAGCTTTCTGAGGAAGCAGGGTTGGCATCACCTGATCACAATTGGCTACAACTTCGACATGATGGCCGCCATTGCCCAGATCGTTGGCAAACTCGCAGCCAATCAAACCGGCACCCAGAATCACAACCCGGGCCTGTTCCGGGAGCTGCTCCCGAAAACGACTGTAGTCTTCCAGGTCATTGACCGACAGGACCTTATCAGTATCGCCCTCCAGAGGGATCTGGATCGGAGCTGCGCCCAAAGCAAGAACCAGCTTGCTGTACGACAGATGCTGACCATTGTTGAGGGTGACCTGTTTCTCCTGAGGGTTGATGGCACTCACTTCGGTTTGGGTCAGTATCTCGGCATTGAGTTGTCTGGCCATGGTGGCAGCATCCTGCATGGCCAGCTCGTCAGCGGTTTTGGCTTTGGTAAAGCCGGTGGAGAGCATGGGCTTGGAGTAGTTGCGGCCATCATCGGCGGTAATAAACGTAAGCGGCAGTGTTTGGTCGAGCTTGCGCAGCTCCTTGCCCAGGTTGTAACCGGCCAGTCCGGTTCCCAGGATAATGACGGGATCCATCAGACCTCCACCATCTCAAACTCATCCTTGCCCACGCCGCAGTCCGGGCACAACCAGTCTTCCGGGACATCGGCCCAGCGAGTGCCGGGGGCGATACCTTCTTCCGGCCAGCCCTGGGCCTCATCATAAATAATGCCGCAGACGACACACATCCAGGTTTTCATAGAGTCACCCTGTTGTTTTGTTTATGGGTCTGACGAGAGTATCTGGATAAGCGGGTGTACTGAAAACAGACAGACAGGCCATCTGCGGGTTCCTTTGGGCCACATGATCCAAAACGGCCGTTGCTGTTATTGATCCTCTCTCTTGCCCTCCATTACTTTGAGAAGCACTTGAGAACAACAATAAAAGGCCCGTCTATGTCGAGATCACTGTTTTGGAACACTTTCTGGGGCGCCATGATTGTTGGCGGCATTGGTGGAATGTACCTGGTAAGCGTGACCCAGATTGTCACCAGTATGGTGAGTGAGTGGGGCTTTAGCGACCAGCAGGCCGGAATGGCAACAACCATGCACACCCTTGGATCTCTGCTTGGGATGATCTATATCTTTTTCTGGATTGACCGTCTGGATATCCGCAAAAGCATGCTGGTTGCGCTGGTGGCCACAGCTATCTGTGAAGGTATTGTCGCGTTGAGTGGTGATCCAACGGTCGTGATCAGTATACGTCTGTTTGCTGGTATTGCGTCCGGCATGGCGTTCTCCATGGGGCTGGCGCTGTTAGGCTATCTGCCCAACAGTGAACGGCTGTTTGCGTTGGCGATGGCTGCCAGTTTTGTCACGGCCGTAATCTCACTCTCTCTCTGGCCTACCTTGCTGGAGTGGTGGGGGCTGGAAGGTATCTTCTGGCTTTACAGTATTACCACGGTGCTCTGTCTGCCGTTTATTCGGCTGCTGCCCATTTCTGTAAAGGTGTTTGAGTCTTCGTCGGATCCTATGGAGGAACTGGGGCTGGCTGATCTATTCCGGGGGGCTCCGCTGGTGATCACTCTGGCCTATCTGTTGTTCTATGTCGGTAATACTGCGATCTGGACCTTTGCTGCCCAGATCGGTACTGGTCAGGGCTTGCCTCTTGAAGAGGTAACCGAGCTTCTTTCCCTCAGTCTGGCCGCCGGCTTTTCTGCTTCCCTGCTTGCCACATGGATTGGTAATCGCATGGGTTACTCCATCAGCCTGTTGATCGGCATGGGGGTGATTTTCGGCAGCAGCTTCTTCATGTTTGAAATTACCGATGGCAACAGTTACCTGCTGGCTTTTGCCCTGTTCAACTTTGGTTTCAGTTTTGCCATTCCATACTTCCAGGGGGTGCAGTCAACCCTGGATCCCAGCGGTCGTCTATTAATTATCGGTCTGATGACCGTCTCTGCCGGATTCTTCTTTGGTCCGGCTCTAGCTTCCCTGCTGCTCGATGGCAAGGGCTACGACAACCTTTACTGGATGGGTGCCGCCTGTTTTGGTCTGGCGCTGGTCGCAGTGCAGCTTGTGGTGCTGCGAGGTCTGGGCAAAGAGGGACAGAGTGCTGGCGTCAGCCAGACCGCGTCCTGACACGCCAGACCATTGATTACCTAACAAGAATGAATAAAGGCATTACATATCCATGAGTACGAGTGTTGATTATCAGAAGCACGATTCCATTGCTCTGATGACTCTGAATTGCGGCCCGGTGAACAGTCTGGGTCTGGCTCTGCGGACCGAGCTGTTGAATCATTTTCGATCCGCCACCGAAGACGAATCGATCAAGGCAATTGTGATTACCGGCAGTGGTCGTTTTTTCTGTGCCGGTGCCGATGTGACCGAGTTTGATAACGGTAAAGCCTTTGCTGAACCCCGTATTCCCACGGTTTTTGATGAGATTGATCGTTGCCCCAAGCCGGTTATTGCTGCCGTTAATGGCACGGCGTTAGGAGGTGGTCTTGAACTGGCACTGGCCTGTGATTACCGCATTGTGCACAGCAAGGCGCAACTGGGTTTGCCGGAAGTGAATCTGGGCATTATTCCCGGTGCCGGCGGAACTCAGCGTCTGCCCCGCCTGATCGATCTGGAGCCGGCGGCACGCATGATTATGGGTGGCAAGCCGGTGACTGCGGAAGAGGGTAAAGCCATTGGTCTGGTCGATGCCATCTCCAACTCCGATGAGTTTGTGCTGGGAGCTCTGACCTTCGCCAGAGAACAGGCAGCCAGGGACCCCAAAGGAAAAAATTATGAAAATGCTGTCGTTAATTATGATGGTGATACTGATGCTTTGCTGAACCGGTATCTGGAAAAGCTGCATCCCCAGCGCAATATGGCGCAACTGGCCTGTGTTTCGGCACTGAAGGCAGCCTGCAAGCTTCCCTTTGCAGAAGGGCAGAAGGTTGAATGGGAGCAGTTTGGTCAATGCCACGCTGCGCCCCAATCGCGGGCTTTGCAGCATCTGTTTTTTGCCGAGCGGCAGGCGACGCGGGTCGAAGGCGTTTCCCGTACGACCCAGGCTCGTGAAGTTGGCAAAGTCGCGGTTATTGGTGCTGGCCTCATGGGCGGAGGTATTGCCATGTGCTTTGCCAGTGCCGGTATCCCGGTCACGCTGCTGGAACTCAATGATGAAGCCCTGTGCAAGCGCATGATTGCCCTGAAAGCCAGTTATCAGCGTTCCGTTGATAAAGGACGGCTGTCGCAGGAGCAGGCGGATCGGACCATGTCTTTAATCTCCAGCACCAGTAGCTACCAGGATCTGGCGGATGCCGATCTGGTGGTCGAGGCCGTGTTTGAAAGTATGGAGGTCAAGCAACAGGTCTTCCGTCAGCTGGATGATGTCTGCAAGCCCGGTTGTATCCTGGCCTCCAATACCTCCACCCTTGATCTTGATGTGATTGCCGCCTGTACTGCGCGTCCTTCCGATGTGATTGGTCTGCATTTCTTTAGTCCGGCCAATGTGATGCGTCTGCTGGAAATCGTACGGGGCAAGGCGACGGCTCCGGAGGTGCTGGCAACAGCCTTGCAGGTGGCCAAAAGGATTCGGAAGCAGCCGGTTGTCGTTGGTGTCTGCTACGGATTTGTCGGTAACCGCATGGTGGCACCGTATTCCCGAGAGGCGTTCCGGATGATTCTGGAAGGTGCTGCGCCGGAGCAGGTGGATCAGGCACTTACTGATTTTGGTATGGCGATGGGCCCGATTTCCATGGGAGATATGGCCGGTATTGATGTTGGCTGTGCGGCCGCCAAGGCCAACCAGCACCAGTGGGCTGATGATGATTCCTATCAGGCTCTGCAGTTTGCTTTGCAGGAGCAGGGGCGTTTGGGGCAGAAGACGGGAGCCGGCGTCTATCGCTATAAGGGCCGGGAAAAAATTAATGATCCGGAAACTATCCAACTCAGCATTGAGCTAGCCGGTCAACATGCTATTACCCGCCGAGAACTGAGCAGCGACGAGATACTGGAACGCTGTCTGTTTTCTTTGATCAATGAAGGTGCCCATATTCTCGAAGAGGGTATAGCGGCCCGTGCCAGTGATATCGATCTGATTTATGTGAACGGTTATGGCTTCCCGGCCTGGCGGGGCGGCCCCATGCACTATGCCAATGAGATAGGTCTGGACAAGGTGGTTGCCAGATTAAATCGCTATCGCACGATGCTGGGGGCTTATGGCGAACTGTGGTTCAAGCCGGCCCCACTGCTGGAACGATTGGCTGCTGCCGGGAAAACCTTTTAGAACACCAGCGTTTAAAGAACAACAAGAGTGCAGGGCAATAGTCCGCTCTGCCATCAAAACAACAACATCCGCTCGTTAGCAAGGGATACCATTATGACTCGCGAAGCTGTCATTGTTTCCACAGCCCGTACCCCGATCGGCAAAGCCTTCCGTGGCGCGTTTAATATCACCAAATCACCGACCCTGGCCTCGTTTGCTATCAAAGAAGCTGTGGCCCGTGCCGGCGTTGATCCGGCCAAAATTGATGATCTGATTATGGGGACGTCTCTGCAGTCTGGTACCTCCAGCTGGAACCTGGGTCGCATGTCGGCACTGGCCTCCGGCCTGCCACGCAGCGTCTCCGGCCAGACGATTGATCGCCAGTGTTCCTCCGGCCTGATGTCGGTCGCCACTGCTGCCAAACAGATTATTACTGACCGTATGGATGTGACTGTTGCTGCCGGCCTAGAACAGATCTCCATGGTGCAGAACACCCATCTGGACTGGGTGATGAACCAGAAGGACGACACGGTACTGGCATCCGAACCCAACGCTTACATGCCGATGCTGGAAACCGCCGAGTTCGTAATCAAGAAGTACGGCATCAGTTGTGAAGCTCAGGATCTGTATGCTCTGCAGTCCCAGCAGCGTACTGCCGCTGCTCAGCAGGCGGGTCTGTTCGCTGACGAAATCATCCCGGTGACTACCACCAAGATGGTTAAGGATCGTGAAACCGGCGAGATCTCCTATCAGGAAGTGACTCTGAGCCTTGATGAAGGCAATCGTCCATCAACCACGCTGGAAAGTTTGCAGTCATTGAAGCCGGTTATGGAAGGTGGTTCGGTCACGGCGGGTAATGCCTCCCAGCTTTCCGATGGTGCTGCCGCGTTGGTGCTGATGGACAGCAAATATGCCGAGCAGAACAACCATGAACCACTGGGTATCTACCGCGGCATGATGGTCTCCGGTCTGGAGCCGGAAGAGATGGGTATCGGTCCCGTGACCGCTGTTCCCAAACTGCTGAAAGCCCACGGCCTGACCGTTGATGATATCGACCTGTGGGAACTGAACGAAGCCTTTGCCTGCCAGGTGGTTTACTGCCGTGATGTGCTGGGTATCGATAACAACAAGCTGAATGTGAATGGTGGCGGCATTTCCATCGGTCACCCGTACGGTATGACCGGTGCCCGTCAGGTGGGTCATGTGCTGCTGGAAGGTAAGCGCCGGGGCGCCCGTTACGCAGTCGTGACCATGTGTGTGGGTGGCGGTATGGGGGCAGCCGGCCTCTTTGAAATCGTATAAACGGGAGTGAACGACAATGCCTGATTATAAAGTTCCTCTGCGTGATTTTGATTTTGTGATGAGCGAAGTGCTGGGTTTTGAACAGCACTATGCCTCGCTGCCTGGTGGAGAAGACGCCACGCCAGATATGGTGAAGGCGGTGCTGGAAGAGGGCGCTAAATTTGTTGAGGGTGAGATTGTGCCCCTCAACCGCAGTGGCGATGAAGAGAGTGCCCAATGGAATGACGGTGTGGTAACCACGCCTGAGGGTTTCAAGGCCGCGTATGACAAGCTGGTGGAAAACGGCTGGTGTGGTCTGTCCCAGCCCCAGAAGCTTGGGGGGCAGGGCTTGCCGAGTTCTTTGAACACTGCCTTCTACGAAATGCTCGCTGGCAGCAGCCTGAGTTGGGCAATCTATCCGACCCTGACCTGGGGTGCGATAGAAACCATGGCTGCTCATGCTCCCGAAGAGCTAAAGGCAAACTATCTGCCGCCTATGGTGCAGGGACTCTGGTCTGGCACTATGTGCCTGACGGAAGCCCACTGTGGTTCTGATCTGGGTTTGTTGAAAACCCGTGCCGAACCGAATGAAGACGGCAGCTACAGTCTTACCGGCAGCAAGATCTTTATTACCGGTGGTGAACACGACCTGACCGAGAATATTGTCCATATTGTTCTGGCCCGCCTGCCGGATGCGCCCGAAGGTGTGAAAGGGATCTCATTGTTTGTGGTGCCCAAGTACAACGTCAATGCTGACGGTTCCCTCGGCGAGCGTAATACCGTGAGCTGCGGTTCCATCGAACACAAGATGGGCATCAAGGCCAGCGCCACCTGTGTGATGAACTTTGATGGCGCCAAGGGCTTCCTGATCGGGGCTCCGAACAAGGGCATGGCCTGTATGTTCACCTTTATTAATGAGTCCCGTTTGGGGGTCGCTGTTCAGGGGCAGAGTACCGCTGAGCACTCCTTCCAGGGCGCGCTGGCTTACGCCCGTGAGCGCCTGCAGATGAAAGGTGTTCCGCGCCACTCTCCAGCCAAGCCGGCAGACCCTATTATTGTTCACCCTGATGTACGACGCATGCTGCTCACCCAGAAGGCGATTGCCGAAGGGGGGCGGATGTTGAATATGTATTGCGCCAAGTTGGTGGATCTTAAGCACGGTGGCACGGTGGAACAGAAGGCGGATGCCGAACAGCGTCTGGCCATGCTGACCCCGATTGCCAAGGGTTTTCTGACTGAAGCGGCTCAGGAAGCCACCAAGGAGGGGATTCAGGTCTTTGGCGGTCACGGCTTTATCCGTGAGTGGGGTATGGAGCAGCTCAGCCGGGATGTGCGTATTACTGCCATTTATGAAGGTACAACCACCATCCAGGGGCTTGATCTGCTGGGTCGAAAGATTCTACCGGGCGATGGTCGTCTGCTGACTCTGTTTACCAAAGAGATCAGCGACTTTGCCAGCCAGCAACTGGATAACCCGGAATTGGCATCCATGGCCCAGGCCCTGATTGCCAAGGTGGAGCTGTGGCAGAGCCTGACTGGCGAGTTGTCTCAGCGTCTGCAGGATGCCGGCCCCAATGAGTTGAATAGTGCGGCGGTCGATTATCTGATGTTCTCCGGCTATATGATGCTGGGTTACTTCTGGTTGCAGGCAGCCGCTGTCGCTTCCAAGGCGGAGGGTGACTTCTATACCGCTAAGGTTCAGACCGCCAACTTCTACTTCAAACGTCTGCTGCCGCGTACCACATCACTGGCGGAAACCATTCGTGACAGTGCCGACACCCTGACCGCCATGGATGAGGATGCCTTTGTTTTCTAAGCAAGGGTTCTAATAAGAATAAAGAAAAGGTGACCGATGATTACAGACTTCTGGAGTAACAAGCGCCCCGCAGGCTTCTCGGAAACAGTCGATTTCCAGCAGTACAACTCACTGCAGGATGTGATAACCAAGGCTTTTTCTGAATTTGGTGAGCGTCCGGCGTTTACCTGTCTGGGCAAAACTGTCACCTATGGCGAAGTGGACAGGCTGAGTCTGGCCTTTGCTACCTGGTTGCAGAACCACACCAGCCTTAAGCCCGGTGATGCGTTTGCTATCCAGCTGCCCAACCTTCTGCAGTATCCTGTGGCGGTTTACGGTGCTCTGCGAGCCGGACTGGTGCTGGTGAACACCAATCCGCTGTATACCCTGACGGAGCTTAAGCATCAGCTGGTCGACTCCGGAGCTAAAGCAATTATCTGCCTCGAAGCCGGTCTGGAATTGGTGGCTGAAGCTTCCGCCGAAGCACAGGTCGAGCAGGTTATTACGACCGGTGCGCTGGATCTGGTGGCTGGTTTCAGTGCCGGCACTGGCAAGGTCGTTGATGGATTAGTCGTAACCACGCTTGGTGAGGTGCTGAGTGCTGAGAATCCGCAGCCGTATATCACCCCGGAAGCGTCCTCCCAAAGCTCCCTCTGCCTGCTGCAGTATACCGGCGGCACCACAGGTGTGGCCAAAGGAGCCATGCTGACCCATGGCAATATTATTGCCAATGTCGTACAGATGTGTGACGGGGTTTATCAGGAAGTGAACGACGCTGGAGAGCTGTTGATTAAACCGGGTGAGCAGGTCGTGGTTGCACCGCTTCCGCTCTACCATATTTACAGTTTTACCATGAACCTGATGCTGTATCCGTCCCGTGGGGATCATACCATCCTGATCCCTAACCCCCGGGATATTGATCAGTTTATAGATGCTATTCAGCCATTCCCGTTTACCCTGCTGGTGGGGTTGAACACTTTGTTTGCAGGGTTGATGGCTCACCCTCGCTTTAAAGAGTGTGACTTTTCCCGCTTCAGCATGACCCTGTCCGGTGGTACCGCGCTGCAGCTGGATATTGCCCGACGCTGGGAAGCTATGACCGGCTCACCAGTGATTGAAGGGTTTGGTCTGACCGAAACTTCGCCGATCGTCTGCTCTGGGCCGCTGGGAGAGGGCAGGGTGAAGCCGGGTTCTGTCGGTATGCCGGTGCCGGCCACTGAGCTGAAAACCGTGCGGGAAGATGGCACCACCGCCGGGGTTAATGAGCCCGGCGAGCTGTGTGTGCGAGGACCGCAGGTGATGGCCGGTTACTGGCAGCGTCCGGAAGCTACAGCTGAGGTGATTGATACTGAGGGCTGGTTTCATACCGGCGACGTGGCGGTGATTGATGAGGCTGGCTATGTCAGTATCGTTGATCGCCTGAAAGATATGATTCTGGTCTCCGGCTTTAATGTCTATCCGAATGAAGTAGAGAATGTGGCCAGTCACTGCCCGGGTGTGCAGCTCTGTGCAGCGATTGGTGTACCGGATGATAAAACCGGGGAAGCGGTTCGGTTGTTTGTGGTGAGAAGTGATGCTGCCCTGACCGAAGAGACGGTTATTCAGCATTGTCGCCAGCACCTGACCGGTTACAAGATACCGCATCAGATTGTATTCCGTGACAGCCTGCCGATGACGGCGGTCGGCAAGGTTCTACGCAAGGAACTGCGTAAAGAGGCGCAGGAAGTCGCTGAAGCGTTGTAACAGAGGACATGATCTGACCTTGACGGTCAGGTCATGTTTTTTTAGGATTTGAATATCGAGTGAACGTTCACTCATAAGGAAATAATAACAATGACGCACACTCTTTTGGAGGCGTTTTCACGGGAAGATCAGGCGTTGCAGGTTGAAGCACCTGCCGCTGATGCGGCGACAGCCGACTCCTCGTTTGGCCATGATGTTCTGGCTTCGGTTGATGAGATCGTCGAGATCGCCCGTCAGGGCGGCATGTTTATCCTGGTGGATGATGAGAACCGGGAGAATGAAGGTGATCTGGTGATCGCCGCAGATGCCGTGACGCCCGAGGTCATTAATTTTATGGCCCGCTATGGCCGTGGATTGATCTGTCTGCCGTTAGTACCGGAGCGTGCTGACCAGCTGGGCCTGACCCTGCAGCCTTGCCGCGGCCGTTCCCGCAACGGCACCGCCTTTACTGTTTCTATTGAAGCCCGTGATGGTGTGACCACGGGTATCTCTGCCAAAGACCGTGCCACAACGGTTCAGGCGGCTGCCAATCCGGATTGCACCCTCCACGATCTGGTGACTCCTGGTCATATCTTTCCTCTGATCGCCAAAGCGGGTGGTGTGTTGGAACGCCCCGGCCATACCGAAGCGTCGGTGGATTTTATGAAGCTGGCCGGTCGTGAGCCGGTGGCGGTGATCTGCGAGATTATGAACGACGATGGCACGATGGCACGGTTACCGGAGCTGATGGCTTTTGCCCGTCGTCATCAGCTGAAAATCGGAACCATTGATGAATTGATTGGCAACACATTGATGAAGAAGCAGGGAGAGCAGAACCATGTCTGAGTCCGTCAAAATGATTGCTGACCAACAGCCACAACTGGCTGATCAGTTTCGTCAGGCTATGCGCGAACTGGCTGCGGCAGTGCATGTGATCACCACCGGTGATGTCAATCAGCGCAGTGGTCTGACGGCCACGGCCGTATGTTCTTTGTCTATGGAGCCGGCTTCCATCCTAGTGTGCGTCAACAAAAGTGCCAGTGCGATGCCATTGCTGGAAAAGAGTGGTCAGTTCTGTGTGAATATTCTTGGCCAGCAGCAGTCATCTGTAGCGGATGTCTTTGCCGGTCGTACCGGCTGCGAGGCCCATGAACGCTTTGAGGAAGCGGGCAGCTGGACGCCGGCCTGGGATGGCGTTGAGATGCTGGATGGTGCGCTGGCCAATGTGGTGTGTGATCTGACCAGTGCGGTTGAATCCGGAACCCATGTGATCTGTATCGGTCAGGTGAAGGAAGTGCGGTTGGCCTCAGGTTCTGCACCTCTGATTTACTCCCGACAGGGCTACGACACTTTGCTGTCCACGGCGCAGACGTCTGCGGCTGTTTAATGGGAGGCTTTATGGATAAGCCGAAGGAAACAGCCGTACATAAGCTTAGTGCTCAGGAACTGCTGACAGCCTATAAGCAGCGCACGCTGTCGCCGGTCGATGTGATGCAGGCGACACTGGATCGAGTAGAGCGGCTGAATCCACAGCTGAATGCGCTCTACCATCTGGCACCGGAACAGGCACTGGCGGAAGCCCGCGAATCGGAACAACGCTGGCTGAAAGGCCAACCAAAAGGTTTGCTGGATGGGATTCCAACCTCAGTCAAGGATGCGCTGCCAGTCTCCGGCATGCCGGTCTATCGGGGCAGTGCAGCCACTGCTGATAGCGGTGAGTATCCGAAAGAGAACTGCCCTGCGGTTGATCGCCTGCAGGAGCAGGGCGCCATAGTCTATGGCAAATCAACCATGTGCGACTTTGGCATTCTACCGGCCGGTTACAGTTCCCGCTTTGGCCCAACCCGTAACCCGATAAATCCTGCGTTCAACACTGGTGGTTCCAGCTCCGGTGCAGCGGCTGCGGTTGCTGCCGGCTTTGAGCCTCTCAGTCTGGGCACCGATATAGTCGGTTCCATTCGTCTGCCAGCATCGTTTTGTGGGCTGTATGGGCTGAAGCCAAGCCAGGGGCGCGTGCCGTATTATTTTCCCAATAATCCGGCTTTAGTGGCGGGTCCCATGACCCGCACTGTGGCAGATGCGGCATTGATGATGAATGTAATTACCCAGCCGGATAAACGGGACTTTACCGCGCTGTTGTACGACAAGGTGAACTATCTGGATTTTCTGGATAAACGACCACGTAATGCAACGGTTGGACTGCTGACCGATCTGGGTTTCGGTACCCCGGTTGATAGTGAGGTTGCAAAGGCTGTGCAGAGTGCGGGTGAGGCATTCCGTGAGCTGGGTTTTGCGGTACAGGAGATTGCTTCGCCTTTTCGTGAGGCAGATGAGCGTTGCGCCGAGCGTTACTACATGGGCCGCTGCAGTGCCGAGTTTCATAACTGTGCGGAGGCTCAGAAGCCTCGGGCTGAAGTGATTCAGCAGTGGGTCACGGATATTGCCGATCACAGCGCTACGGCCTTTTTTAATGATTGGCTGGCGATGCAAAAGCTGCGTGAGAAGGCGTACCAGATGATGGCGGATGTGGATTTTCTTCTGCTGCCATCCGTTCCTGTGCCGGCCTATGCTGGCGAGTTACCGGCGGCTGATCCTGACAAGCTGTTTGAACCCTGGGTAAATAACTTTCTGTTTAATCTCACGGGTCAGCCGGCGGCCTCCATTAATTGCGGTTATACCGAAGCAGGCTTGCCTATTGGGCTGCAGATTGTTGGAAAGCGGTTTGATGATCTGGGCGTGCTGCAGATGTCTGCCTTATTTGAAAAAGCATTTGTTGAGCAGAACGGTACACCGGTGTTGGCTGGGCTGGAGCTGTAAATGAGGCTGCCAGCACTACTCGGCAGCCCTAATGCTTACTGTGCCAGCGACATCATGATCTTACGGAAGTGCTCAGGCACCGGTGCGGATTTATTCGTGCTTTTATTCACATACACATGGGTAAAAGTGCCAGTGGCTGAGGCCTGTTCCGCGCCGGCTTTAAACAGCGCCAAACCGTATTGTACGGAACTGCTGCCAATCCGGTTGATAACCAGTCCGACTTCCACTTCATCGGGATAAGAGACAGAGTTCAGATAGTTGCACTGGGAGTGGACCACATAGAACACCGATTCATCGGATAAGGGCTGCAGTCCGCATTCGCGCATCAGAAAGTGGCCGATGGCATCATCGAAGTAGGCGTAGTACTTGCTGTTGTTCATATGACCGTAATGGTCGTTATCGTCCCAGCGGGTTCGGGAACTGAAGAAATATTTATAGTGTCGTTTTTCAGAGGGGCACTGCACGGGGTCTGCCATCTTGGAGTTCCTGGTTATTTTGGTATTGTTGCTTTTATTATCGGGAATGATCGTTCGTTCGGGTATTGAAATCAACCCGCTTTTCTAGTGATGGAAGACCTTGGGTTGAGCGTAAACCGCCAGCCTTGGTAGAGTCAGAGCATTGCTACGCAGATTGTGGCTATTCAGAGTATCGGTTGCGGTTCAGGTTAGGGAGCAGAGAGTTTATGAGTGGTGTAGATATCCAGCAGCTTCTCAATATCAGGATGGAGAAGGGCGAGGGCAATCAGGTTGTGGCCTGGAGTGATGTCTCTGCTCAACTGCCTGCATCAGGCAGCGAATTGCCTCGCTGGCTGCTGACCGCAGTGGCTGATGCCTGTGCCCAGAATGGCGCGTCCCGGGCCTGCGATACGGGGATGCAGGCGGATCTGGAAGACAGTAGTCGTCGTTTTTTCACAACCGGTGAAGGCCATCGATTACTGGCAGTTTCAGAACCCATCTATGCACGACCTGACCTTGCAGCCTGGCAGACCCGGCTCTATCGTCTGAAAGAGCAGGAGCGTCATTCCCCCGAAAGCCTGATTGCTGACTTTTCTCACAGTTATCGTCTGGTGCCGGTATCGAAAGCAGTCACTGTGAAAACGGAGCAGCCGGTTAAGGATGAGGCTCCTTCGGTGGAATCTGGCAGTTTTATGAGCAGCCAGCCGGAAACCATAGCCGACAAGCGCCGTCAACAGATCTTCAAAGGGGCTTGTGAAGTGTTTTCCAAAAAGGGTTTTGGCTCTGCCACGATCCGGGAAATCGCCAAGGCTGCCGAGATCACTATCCCGACCATGTACAAATATATCCGCACCAAGGAAGACATCCTGTTTATGATCACCCAGGTGTGCATGGAAGAAATCTTCGCCTACTTCAAAGAAGCACTGAAGCGCAAAGAGGCGGCTGACCAGAAGATGAAAAGTGCGATCCGCGCCTATGTTCATTACGTCAGCAAAAACCGCCGTCATATTAATCTGGTTTACCGGGAGACCAGAGCTCTGAATGCCGAGAACCGTAATCGTATTTTTAATATTGAACGGGACTTTATGGCGCTTTGGGAAAAAATTATTGCCGATGGCATTGAGGAAAAGGTGTTCCGGCCTACCGACACTTTCCTGGCTGCCAATATGATCTATTTCTTCTGCAATGTCTGGGCGCTCCGGCACTGGAGCCTGGAAGGTTATTCCGAGCAGGAGATTTACGACAAGCTGGTTGAATTTATTATGCCCGGTCTGCAGCAGGGCTGAACTGAATATTCACAATAACAACACAAGAGTCCGTTATGGATCGAATTAATAATAAAACACTGTTGTCCATTTTGTGTGCACCGGGAGATAACACCCTGTCGGTAGTTAATCCGGCAACCGGAGAACTGTTGGGGCATATCCCGACCCAGACGGAAGCCGAAATTGAACAGGCCATCTCTCTGGCAGAAGAGGCAGGGAATAGCTGGAAGCAGAAGACTGCCAAGGAGCGGGCTCTGGTTTTGCAGCGCTGGTATCGTCTGGTGATGGATAACCAGAATGATCTGGCTCGGTTGATGACCCTTGAGCAGGGCAAACCATTGGCAGAAGCCAAAGGCGAGGTGGCTTATGGCGCTTCGTTTATCGAGTGGTTCGCCGAGGAAGCCAAGCGTGCCTGCGGCGACACTATCCCTGGTCATACCGGTGACAGACGGCTGCTGACTATCAAGCAGCCGGTGGGTGTCGTCGGTGCGATTACTCCCTGGAACTTCCCGCTGGCGATGATTACCCGCAAGGCCGCTCCGGCACTGGCGGCTGGTTGCAGCTTTGTCTGCAAACCTGCCAACCAGACACCTTTGACAGCCTATGCCGTGGTAGAACTGGCTTATCAGGCAGGCATTCCCAAAGATCTGTTACAGCTGGTGATTCATCAATCTCCGGAAGTGGTGGGCAGAGTACTGTGCGCATCAGAAACCGTACGTAAGTTGTCGTTTACTGGGTCAACCCGGGTTGGTCGTCTGCTGGCCAGAGACTGCGCACCAACGATCAAGCGCATGTCCCTTGAATTGGGTGGTAATGCTCCGTTCGTGGTATTTGATGATGCGGATATTGATGCGGCTGTCTCCGGTGCCCTTGCGTCCAAGTTCCGTAATGCCGGGCAGACCTGTGTATGTGCCAATCGCTTCTATATCCATGATGATGTTTATGACGCTTTTATGGATAAATTTATTGCCGCAGTGGATCAGCTGACTCTGGGTAATGGTCTGGATGAAAGTGTCTTTGTCGGGCCTGTTATCGAGGCCTCTGCCAAACAGCGTCTGCAGCGTTTGGTAGAGCGTACGGTTGAGCAGGGTTCCCGTGTCGTCAAAGGCGGACAACCACAGGATGGACTGTTTGTTGAACCCACCATTCTGGCTGATGTTGAACAGCATATGGATATTGTTCAGGAGGAGATTTTTGGTCCGGTGGCTCCGGTGTTGCGCTTCTCCAGTGATGAGCAACTGATCGCTATGGCGAACGATACCATTTACGGACTGGCGGCCTATTTCTACAGCCGGGATATTTCCCGTATCTGGCGTGTGGCTGAAGCCCTGGATTACGGCATGGTTGGTATCAATGAAGGAGTCATGTCCACCGAGGTTGCTCCCTTTGGTGGGGTGAAACAGTCAGGGTTGGGGCGTGAAGGTGCACGGGAAGGTATTGAAGAGTACCTGGAAACCAAATACCTCTGTTTTGGTGGTATTCAATAGGCGTAATATCAGTAACCCCGCCTGTGCGGGGTACTGTTATTTTCTAAATTCCAACTTTAGCGGCCAGTTTTTCATACCCCTCAGTCCAACCAAAGTCCTTACGCATGGTTTCCATGGCTTTCTGGTAGGAACGCGAATTGGTGTAGCCGGTATGGCGGGCACTGTCGATAAAGCGGATATTGCCGCTGAGATCAGGCTCAGGCCCTTCAATATATCTTTGAATGGTTTTAGCCTGCAGAGGATTGTCTTTTTGGGCCTGAATGACATTAGCGATCAGGAAGGCCATATCGTCAAAAAGTTTGTAGGCTCCGCCATTGGTTTCTACAAAGCCGTTAATAAACAGGCTGGGATAGTCTTTGTTGAATATTTTCAAAAAAGTCTGTGGGCGTTCGTTCTTCCAGGGGAAGTAAAGGTTGTTGAGGTAAGGGATACGCCAGTGGTAACCGGTTGCCAGAATGATCAGATCAATATCAGCGCTGCTGTCATCGTCAAAATAAACAGTGTTACCTTCCAGGTGGTCAATATCCGGCTTGGCAATTAAATCGCCATGCTGCAGATAATGAAGAACCTGGGTATTCATAATGGGATGGCTGGTCATGACTTTATGGTCAGGGTTTTTCAGGCCCAGTCGGGTCAGATCACCGTTAAGCATTCGCAGCAGGAACCCGAAACTCTTCTGCTTCAGCCACATGGGCATCCAGTCCGATTTGGCTCCGAACACATCCGCCGGTTCTCCCATGATATGTTTGGGAACAAAGTGATAACCCCGGCGAAGACTGAGATAACCTTGTTTCGCGTTAAATCCGGCATCGCTGGCAATATCCACACCTGAGTTGCCCGCACCAACCACCAGAACCCGCTTGTCCCTGAGCATGGCGGTATCGTGATAATCCACCGCATGAATGATCTTACCGTGAAAGTTTTCTTCTCCTTTCAAGGTGGGGCGGTTTGGGTGCCAGTTCGTGCCGTTGGCACAGACAACCCAACGATAGTTTTCTGTCGTCGTCAGGCCATTATGGGTGGATTCGAGCTGCCAATACTGTTCTTGTTTCCGGACATTATTGACCACCGTGTTAAAGCGAATGTCGGCTTCAAGGTCAAAGGTTTTCGCGAAGGATTGGATATACGTCAGTATCTGCTCATTGGACGGGTAGTCCGGATAATGGTCAGGCATGGGAAAGCCCTGATGACCGGACATGGTGCGTGAAGAAATAAAATGTGCTGTCCGGTACATGGGAGAACCAGGGTTGCTTCGATCCCAGATACCACCAACATTGCTGTGTTTCTCAAACACATCAAAGGGGATCTTCAGCGCCTTCAATGCGCGGGCAGTTGCCAGTCCAGCAGGTCCGGCGCCAATAATCGCCACCCGGTCGAGGGAGTCAGTCATTCTTTTTATGCCCTGATGTTGTTATTTGTAAAATCTTAAATTTTTTAAGGTTTGAACCTTAAAGGATGAAATCGACCTCCGTCAATAATCTTAAAAAGTTTAAGGTTTTGGCTTTTGGGCCAATACGTTATGATGTCCATCTGAGTTACGAAACTGTTGGAGAGGTTGTGCAAACAAAAAAAACAGAAGCGCGAAGCCCAAGTCAGCAGAGGAGCCGGGAGCGTGTTGATGCCATTCTGAATGCCGCCAGGGAATTGATCGAAGAAAAAGGCAGTGCACATCTGAAAATTCAGGATATTGCTGAACGCGCGGGCGTAACAGCAGGCTCAATGTATCAGTATTTTCCCAATAAAATGGCTATTGTTCATGCGTTGGCCGAACGTTATATCGATCAGATGCGGAGTATTCTGAAAACGGCACTTGCCCAGGAATTTACGACACCGGAAGACTGTATCGAGGCGTTAAGCGGCGCTCTGGACGAGATGCTGGCCTTGAACCTCAGGAACTCTTTTATTCGGGATGTTTGGATCAGCCTTGCCGCTGATAAAACCATCGAAGATATGGATATCAAAGACAGTCGAGCCAACGCTGGGTTGCTTCTGGAAAAAATTGAGCCTTTTATTCCCCCGGAAAATCGTGAAGGTGTGTGGGATCAGCTGTTCCTGATGATGCATCTCAGTAGCGCCACGATTAATCTCGCGCTCAGCCTTGAACCGGAAGAGGGCATCAGAGTGCTGGCGGCAAGCAAGCGTATGTTTTCAGATTTTATTTTCCAGCGTATCGGGCAGAGCGTGCAGAAAACAACACCTATCGTCTGACTCCCTTCCTCCTTCTAAATCTCTGAGAACCACTCATAGCAGGCATCCACCAGAGGTGGATCTGCTCAATAGTTGTTGTTTGTCTTTGTTGACAATAAATGTCGTGGGCAGTAAATTGTCGTCATTGATAACAAAAGAGTTCTGCTGCCCGCACTCTGATATTGGAGTAAGTTATGGCGCGAGGATGGCAGAGATTCGCAACCCTGAATCTGGAGAAGTGATATGCCCTGGACGAATTGGCTCGGTATTGCCCTGCTGGTGTGGGTCGCCTGGGATTTATGGGCCGGTAGTGTCTGGCTCCACC
This sequence comes from Parendozoicomonas haliclonae, assembly GCF_900174585.1. GTDB lineage: Bacteria > Pseudomonadota > Gammaproteobacteria > Pseudomonadales > Endozoicomonadaceae > Sansalvadorimonas > Sansalvadorimonas haliclonae. The sequence goes on from NZ_FWPT01000009.1 coordinate 227,014, forward strand.
GGGAGTTCACTCGCCAATATGAACCTGTCGCCTACTGGTGTCTGATGCTGGTCTGGCTGGGTGTCGCTGTGTCCTGTTTCTATTGGTAAGGGACTGTTATGAATATTCTGGTTATCAAGGCCTCCGCCAACAGTCTGTTCAAGGACTATAAAAAAGCATCCGGTACACCGCCGCAAAGTATCAACGCACTGGCCGCAGCGACACCGGACAGCCACTATCTGACAGTGTGGGATGAAACCAGTATGGGGCCGGCTGACCCGAGTGTCTGGCCGGATCTGGTGGCTATCTTTATGTCCACTCCCGATGCCTATCGGGGTTATGAACTGGGTGACTATTTTCGCAATCAGGGCGTGCCGGTGGTTTTTGGTGGCCTGCATGCCACCTTTGTTCCCGACGAAACCCTACAGCATGCCGATGCCATTATGCTGGGCGAGGCAGAAAACCTCTGGCCTACTCTGCTAAAGGATTTTGAGCTGGGCTACCTGGATAAGCGTTACGAGTCGTCTACTCCTCCAGCCATGGAAACGATTAAACCGTTGCCCCATCAGACCATGGATCTTTCCGCTTATGGTGAGTTCGGTATGGTAATGGTGTCCCGTGGATGCAAGTTCAAATGTGAATACTGCGCGGTTCATCGCTTTTTCCCGACGTTCCGCTATCGTCCGGTCGGTGAGGTGGTCGATGAGATTCGTAACTCCGGCCTGCAATACCTGGAACTGCATGCCGACAATCTGATGGCTGACAAAGACTACGCCATGGAGCTGTTCCAGGCGATCAAGCCTCTGGGTATCAACTGGATGGCAGAAGCGACCCTGAACTTTGCCGAACATCCGGAACTACTGGAAGCGGCAGCAGAGAGTGGTCTGTTCTCGCTGCTGGTGGGCTTGGAAACGCCGGCACAAAGTGCACTGGATGCCTCCGGCAAACGCTTTATGCGCGTGGACCGGGCCAAGGAAAATATTGCCCGTCTGCATGAGTACCAGATCGCCGTGGACTCTGCCATGCTGTTTGGCTTCGATCAGCATGGTCCGGAGATCTTTGAAGAGACACTGGACTTTGTCGATGAGATCGAACTGGATACTTGCACCTCTGCGATACTTACCCCATTCCCGGGAACACTGCTGTATGAGCGTCTGGAAAACGAAGGCCGGCTGCTGACCAAAGACTGGTCAATGTATGACTGCAGTCATGCGGTATTCAAGCCGGCGCTGATGTCAGCACAGGAGCTGGAAGAAGGTGCGGACTGGTTCCATCAGAAGTACAACAGCCTGGGGCGTTCTGCCAAACGTAAGGTGACCCGGGCTCGTAATCTGGGGTTGATGAACTCTTTGTATTTCTAACATTCAGCCAGACAATAAGAAGCCCCGATCAGTATGTTCTGATCGGGGCTTCTTATTGGACTACTTTTTTAGTCGCTTAAGACATCCCGTTAGGATGCTCCTCCAGTCCAGCCATCAGTGCGGGACGAACCGGCGACAGAGCCAGAGTGTAGCTCTTTAGCATCTCGATGCAGTAAGCGGTACGACCGGCGAGATAGGCATTGCTCTTTTCCTGCGCCGGCTCAGGTTGAGCCAGCCAAAGCTGTTCCACATCCCGCAGGATCAGGTGTTCCGGAAGATAGAGCAGGCGGGCATTTTTGTAACCGCTGCTGCGCATTTCGTCGATAACAAAGGCACCACCCTGGCCAGCAGAGATGGCAACCAGCAGGCTGGGCTTATGGCCCAGTTGCTGACTGTTGCACCAGAGCAGCAGATTTTTGGCTGCTGCCGGGGCCATACCATTCCATTCGGGGACGACAAAGATAAAGGCATCGGCAGCCGCCAGGGTCTCCCGGGCTTCAAGAACCCGAGGGTCCTTGAAGCCGGTGCCGTTCCAGATTGGCAGATCCAGCGTATGCAGATCGAGAATCCGGGCCTGGCCGGAGAAATAGTGCTGATTAAGATGTTCACTGATACGGGCACTTTGTGAGTTGGCCCGTGAGCTGCAACTGATGATTGCTACATTCATGCAGGTTTCCGATACGGCTGTTGGTTTATTGTCGTTTTTATGGTCGCGTCAGCCTGTTCTTTTGCCTGCTTCTGCTTTTGTTCCTGCTCCCAGGCCCAGGTCGGCGAGAGGCACAGCAGTTTGATGCGATAACTCCAGCTCGGTGCGGACCAGAGTCGCTGGCCCAGCTTTAAATAGCCGGAGAAGAAGATCTTCACCGGATTTACGGAGTTGATCCGTGGGAACACGCCATACTTTACCGGTTCCTCTTCTTTGGCAAAAGTTCCAAACATGCGGTCCCAGATAATAAAGATGCCGGCATAGTTCTTATCGAGATACTGGCGGTTGGTGGCATGGTGAACCCGATGGTGGGACGGAGTATTCATAATGGCTTCAATCGGGCGGGGCAGACGACGCACACTCTCGGTATGCAGCAGAGTCTGGTAAACCTGCACTATCACTTCGCAGCAGAATACGATGACCGGGTGGAAACCCATCAGCACCAGCGGTACATGGAAGAAGAACGGGAAGAACCAATCCATCGGACCATGGCGGTAGGCGACAGAAATATTAAAGTGCGGTGAGCTGTGGTGGACGGTATGTGTCGCCCAGCCAAAGCCGTTGACATGCAGGAAACGGTGCTCCCAGTAATAAGCCAGATCAGCAAGAATCAGACAGCCGAGAATGGTCCAGCCTGTGATGGGCAGATCGGCAATCCGGAATTCATAGGCGACAAAAAAGGCGGCTGTATACCCTGTGGCAATCAAGGCTGTCAGGCTAATAAAACCGGCCAGAGTAATAAAGTTGGCAACAGTGTCACCGGCCAGATCTTTGGTAAATCGACCTTTAATAACATAGCGGGTCATTTCGACCACAAAGACCAGCATGGCCAGTACAAAGAACCAGTCATCGACAAACAGTTCCAGGTCCCAGACCTGTTTGGGCAGCCATGTCGCGCCCATATATTCATTAATAGTATTTAGAAATTCCATACTCCCACTCCCTTATCGATACAGCACCAGCAGACTGGTGGATATGACCTGGCCGGATGGATCGACCTTATGTTGTTCCAGAATGGCTTCGGTACCTTTGCTGTAATCCAGATCGGACCAGCCATACAGTTCCTCGTGGCTGTACTTGCCAGCCGGCAAAAGCGTCTGGTAGCTGCCACGGGGCACCGGTTGTGTTTCGATGGTCGATTTCAAATCACGCACATCGTATCCAATGGTGATCCTGGCGTTGTCGAACCCTTCACTGATGTCCTGGTAGAGCACATAGATGCTGGGCTGCTTGTTGCTGACCAGTTCGTGCAGTCCGGTCTGGGCATAAAACTCCTGCCACAGGCTGTTGATCTCCGTCATCGGTACTTGCTTGGTAATACCGGCAAGAATATGGACATCGGGATACTGGGCAGCAGGCTTTTCCGGTTGGACAACCGTTTCGGCTGCAGACAGTGGTACCGGCTGAAAGAGCACGGCGCTGAATACGACAGCACAGATGGCAATTGTGGAAAGGATGGAAGCAGGCAGGTTCACAGGTGTCTCCCTATAAATTTATTTATTATCTGGTGTGACAATATATTTCTGTGTGTATTTTGTCAATGTTGGCAATAAATGATTGGTGTCGTTTATGGTGAGAATTGCAGACGACACGGTTGGATATGTTTCGGGATAAACAAGTGTCTAATTAATCCAAATATCACAGTGTGAAGGTTTATTTTTCGCTTTATGGTCAGGGGTTAATCAATTGATTGGGTGTGTCGCAAATTAATAGTCGGTGGTTTTGGCAGGGTTGATATAAATCAATCAGTCACTGGTGGTGGGGCGTTATATTCCCGCGTTCTCTCGTTAGTGCAAAACATAAGCGGACATGCCTTTATTACCCACGCCATTAAAATACCTGCTGGTGTTTTTGATACCCTTTGTCCTGACGGCCTGTCAGTCTGCCCCAAAAAAGCCACCCCGTATTATTCCTCCTGAATTAAAACACTTCCCGGCAGATGTTCGGAGTGATGTTGATGGTGTTGTCGATCTCCAATTGGCGTTGGCTGATCGTGATCTTTACCTGTCAGGCTTTGGCGATATCAAGATGCTGAAGCCGGAGCTGTGTCCCATCGAGGTTTCTGCGCACAGAGGCGACTTCCGTCGTCCGGAAAGCAGCCGGGAAGCCATTATTTTTGCCACAACCAATAACTATGATTCGATTGAGATCGATGTGATGCTGCTCCGGGATGATACCTGGGTGAACTTCCATGATCCCCATACCGGTCGGGCTGCTGTGCACGTTGATGGCGAAGGCTACCAGATTGAACGGATGGATATTGATGATTTTGTCGGTTTGCGCCTCCGTGATAAGGAAACCGGTGAAATTATTAATGCCCGCCCGATTACCGCTTATGAAGCTTTCTCTACATTTGCCCAGGCGCGTCAGCCTCATCAGAAATTGAATGTGGAAATCAAATCCGATGCCGAGCGCAAGGATCTGGCCATACTCGACTATATGTTGAAGAAGATCGTTGGTGCCGGGGCGTACTATTACTCAGCCAGCGATATCGAGATTCTGGAAACCCTGCGGGAAATTGATCACGACGTGTATCTGGGGCTGGTTCAGCAGGCTCAACCCAGCTCTGTTGATCAACTGGTCAATGATCTTCGCAGAGGCACCAAGAACGATGCCTATTACCGTTACTATCAAAACCGCATCGAGAACGCCAGTGAGTTTGGCCGTCGTTACTACCGCAATAAGAAGTTCAAGGATTACCGCAACAGTGCCGGCCTGAGAGCCATTGCCCAGAAGATTGGCCCGAATGCCGGTCTGCATCTGGATATTCGTGGTTATGCCGAGCGTCCGTACATCAAGGGTATGGCTCATCAGCGTGGTATCAAGGTGTTGACGTATACCATCAACGGTACCGATTACCATCAGTCACGCCTGCTTCGTCTGCCGCGCAAGTCACTGCCGGACGGAGTGATTGTTGATACCAGCCCGTATCGTATTTGTCAGCTATTGTACCCCTCGGCCAAACCTCGCCACCAGTATCAGCCAACCACCGTCGCCGGAAAGTATGTAAGCGAGCTGCCTCAGGATGCAGACTTTGATCGTTTCCTCTCTGAGATGACCGGTTACTACCAGGAAGGCTATTACATCAATATGAAAGGCGATCTTCGTCGGGTTAATCAGCCAGCCGCGCCGAGACAATCCCGCCCAGTCAGCAACAGTGCGTTCCAGTTCCCGGACATCAAAGATGGCGAAGTGAACACCGAACAGTCTGACGCGATTCTTATTCAACTGCCTGGCCACGGAATATGACCCAGACCAACAGCCCTTTTGCTGCCGAACTGTTGCGCCGTAACGCGCAACAGGGTGACGGTCAGGATGACCATGGCAGTTCTGAACAGAACAAAAAGAAAAAGGCCAAACACTCCAGCACCGGTGGTTCCCCCGTTGCCTGGATGACCTTTATGTTGATCTGCTCGGTGCTCTATCTGATCCCCGAAGCGGTCTTTAATGCGGTATTAACGACAGTGGCCGGTGGACAGCAATCTACCGTTGAAGATCTGCATGTCGCCGAACTGTTTGGCCGGACGATCAGTGGTATTGGTGTCAGTCTGCTGCTGGCAGATTTGATTATCAAAGGCCGTCTGGCGACTCGCTTCTGTCGTTCGCTAATGGTTCTTTTGATGATTCTGGTAGTGGCCTGGCCTACAGTTTTCTTTGGCCAAAAATGGCTGGTGGACTACCTGATCATTAACCCTTCCACTTCAGAGCAGCGTCAGCAGGCATTCTTTGCCCAGATGCTGCGACGGGCTCTGGTAGAAAAATCTGTGGTGGTTGAAGGCATTCAATACCAGCCGGATGCCGTCCATAGCGCGGAAGAAAAAACCTTTCTATCGGTGATTGGTGGTCTGGTGTATGCCGACAATCATCTGATTACCGAGCTGGAACGCCGCAAGGTGGAAATCGTTTCCAAGTTCGTTCGTGATCAGGCCATGAACAACTTTACCGACCATTACCAGACGTACGACCAGTTCCGTAAGCAGCTGCGTGGTCAGTATCTCAACTATCGTAAACAGTCCCAGGTTTATAATCAGGCCATTGCTGATTCCGGTGTGCGGGCAGATGAATACTGGCTGCAGATGCAGAATGAGATTGCCGATGGCTGGCGTCTGTACCAGAAAGGGGAGATGGCTTTTGAAGCACGGCTGGATGGCCGTGCCCAGGAAGTGGCACCGAAGATCTACGACTATTTTGAACGCCGGGGTAAGTGCCAGAGCTATAACAGCAGTTCCAGCCGGGGCCGCTGCCTTGAACGTCTGGATGATCGCTATCGGGAGATGCCTAGTATCAGTTTTGAAGCGCGACACCCTAACAGTTAAGGAAGCAGTGGATGGGTGACTTATAGCCCAACCTCTTTCTTGGACGACGATTAAGTTCATTGGCTATGGCATCACATTCTCTTTGAGT
>NZ_FWPT01000061.1 GCF_900174585.1 Parendozoicomonas haliclonae
TTTCAGAAGATGGAAGGGATTGGTATAAATCCCAGGCTGATTTCTCACCTGATCCGTTGAAAATTGCTTATGATGAAACAGGTATTATTCGCAGTATTAGTAAGGATGTTTCAAGCATTTACCCGCGTGATTTTAGCATCGTTGACGTTGATATTACAGAAGAGAACAAGAATGTAGATATTTTTGGTGGGTGGGTATTCGACAACGGAGAAATTAAGCCACGCCAATATTCGCAAGAGGAATTACGCGCACAGGCTGAAGCGAAGAAGACCGAGCTATTGTCTGCCGCTGCTGTCGCTATTGCGCCACTGCAAGATGCTGTCGATGAAGGAATGGCGACGGAAGAAGAAACCGCCGCACTGTCAGAATGGAAAAAATACAGGGTGAAGGTTATGCGTATTGATACGTCAAAACCTGAGTGGCCTCTGCTCCCGGA
>NZ_FWPT01000052.1 GCF_900174585.1 Parendozoicomonas haliclonae
ATAGTTATGTTCACATGTGTCTATTGAGATTGTCTTGAGTTTTGATTATCTGTATTGTGACTACTCTCATTCTGTTCTTTATTATTTATGTTGTTAGTGGTTTGTTTTTTTTTTTTTTTTTTTTTTTTTTCAAGCAGAAGACGGCATACGAGATGCTCAGGAGTCTCGTGGGCTCGGGCGCCAAAGAGGTGATGTGGTCATTCGTGATGCTGATGATCATCACCGCGCTGTATGCCCTTAATTACAACCGGATCCATAAAAATCCGTATCCACTGGATGCCCCAGTTAACAATAATTAATGTAAGCAGTAGTGGTGCATATAGGCCGGACAAGGCATCGCAGCCATCCGGTATTAAGCCAATCTTAAGTTCTTAAGGTTGGCTTAACTTTACTTTGCGAGGATCTGCCCCACTTAGTCGATGGAATTTCCTCTTCATGTTAAAGCACCTGTTTAAAAGAC
>NZ_FWPT01000025.1 GCF_900174585.1 Parendozoicomonas haliclonae
AGATCGCTTTGGCGTTATATGGTCAAGCCGCACGAGTCATTAGTACTGGTTAGCTCAACGCCTCACAACGCTTACACACCCAGCCTATCAACGTCCTGGTCTTGAACGGCTCTTCAGGGGATCAAGTCCCTGGGAAGTCTCATCTTGAAGGGGGCTTCCCGCTTAGATGCTTTCAGCGGTTATCCCGTCCGAACGTAGCTACCCGGCAATGCTTCTGGCGAAACAACCGGAACACCAGTGGTTCGTCCACTCCGGTCCTCTCGTACTAGGAGCAGCTCTTCTCAAACTTCCAACGTCCACGGCAGATAGGGACCGAACTGTCTCACGACGTTCTAAACCCAGCTCGCGTACCACTTTAAATGGCGAACAGCCATACCCTTGGGACCGGCTTCAGCCCCAGGATGTGATGAGCCGACATCGAGGTGCCAAACACCGCCGTCGATGTGAACTCTTGGGCGGTATCAGCCTGTTATCCCCGGAGTACCTTTTATCCGTTGAGCGATGGCCCTTCCATACAGAACCACCGGATCACTATGACCTACTTTCGTACCTGCTCGAGTTGTAGCTCTCGCAGTCAAGCTGGCTTGTACCATTATACTAACCGCACGATGTCCGACCGTGCTTAGCCAACCTTCGTACTCCTCCGTTACTCTTTGGGAGGAGACCGCCCCAGTCAAACTACCCACCACACACTGTCCTCACGCCAGATTATGGCGCGGAGTTAGAACCCCAATGTTATCAGGCTGGTATTTCAAGATTGGCTCCACTCGAACTGGCGTCCGAGCTTCAAAGCCTCCCAGCTATCCTACACAAATAACATCAAGGTCCAGTGTGAAGCTGTAGTAAAGGTTCACGGGGTCTTTCCGTCTAGCCGCGGATACACAGCATCTTCACTGCGATTTCAATTTCACTGAGTCTCGGGTGGAGACAGCGTGGCCATCATTACGCCATTCGTGCAGGTCGGAACTTACCCGACAAGGAATTTCGCTACCTTAGGACCGTTATAGTTACGGCCGCCGTTTACCGGGGCTTCGATCAAGAGCTTCGCCGAAGCTAACCCCATCAATTAACCTTCCGGCACCGGGCAGGCGTCACACCGTATACGTCCACTTTCGTGTTGGCACAGTGCTATGTTTTTAATAAACAGTTGCAGCCACCTGGTTTCTTCGACCAGCCGGGGCTTACGCAGCAAGTGCTTCACCCTGGCCGGCGTACCTTCTCCCGAAGTTACGGTACCATTTTGCCTAGTTCCTTCACCCGAGTTCTCTCAAGCGCCTTGGTATTCTCTACCTGACCACCTGTGTCGGTTTGGGGTACGGTTCCTTGTGACCTGAAGCTTAGAAACTTTTCCTGGAAGCCTGGCATCAACCACTTCGTCCAAAAGAGGACTCGTCATCAGCTCTCGGCCTTAGGGAAGCGGATTTGCCTACTTCCCCAGCCTACCACCTTAAACAGGGACAACCATCGCCCTGCTGGCCTAGCCTTCTCCGTCATTCCATCGCAGTCACAAGAAGTACGGGAATATTAACCCGTTTCCCATCGATTACAGCTTTCGCTCTCACCTTAGGGGCCGACTCACTCTGCACCGATTAGCGTTGTGCAGAAAACCTTGGTCTTCCGGCGAGGGAGCCTCTCACTCCCTTTGTCGTTACTCATGTCAGCATTCGCACTTCTGATACCTCCAGCATGCTTCTCAACACACCTTCAACGGCTTACAGAACGCTCCCCTACCACTCACGCCTAAGCGTGAATCCGCAGCTTCGGTACATGATTTGAGCCCCGTTACATCTTCCGCGCGGGCCGACTCGACTAGTGAGCTATTACGCTTTCTTTAAAGGGTGGCTGCTTCTAAGCCAACCTCCTAGCTGTTTTAGCCTTCCCACATCGTTTCCCACTTAATCATGTTTAGGGACCTTAGCTGGCGGTCTGGGTTGTTTCCCTCTTGACGACGGACGTTAGCACCCGCCGTCTGTCTCCCATACTGTACTCCACGGTATTCGGAGTTTGCATCGGGTTGGTAAGTCGGGATGACCCCCTAGCCGACACAGTGCTCTACCCCCGTGGGTAATATATGAGGCGCTACCTAAATAGCTTTCGGGGAGAACCAGCTATCTCCGAGCTTGATTAGCCTTTCACTCCGATCCACAGGTCATCCGCTAACTTTTCAACGGTAGTCGGTTCGGTCCTCCAGTACCTGTTACGGCACCTTCAACCTGCCCATGGATAGATCGCCCGGTTTCGGGTCTAATCCCAGCAACTGTTCGCCCTATTAAGACTCGGTTTCCCTACGCCTACCCTACTCGGTTAAGCTTGCTACTGAAATTAAGTCGCTGACCCATTATACAAAAGGTACGCAGTCACAGAACAAGTCTGCTCCCACTGCTTGTACGCACACGGTTTCAGGGTCTATTTCACTCCCCTCAACGGGGTTCTTTTCGCCTTTCCCTCACGGTACTGGTTCACTATCGGTCAGTCAGTAGTATTTAGCCTTGGAGGATGGTCCCCCCATGTTCAAACAGGATATCACGTGTCCCGCCTTACTCGTTTTCACGATAAAGAGTCTTTCGTGTACGGGGCTATCACCCACTATGGCCGCACTTTCCAGAGCGTTCCACTAAACTCTAAACCGCTTAAGGGCTAATCCCCGTTCGCTCGCCGCTACTAGGGGAATCTCGGTTGATTTCTTTTCCTCCGGGTACTTAGATGTTTCAGTTCCCCGGGTTCGCCTCCTAAACCCTATGTATTCAGGTAAAGGATACCGGCCTTATGACCGGTGGGTTTCCCCATTCGGAAATCCTGGGATCACAGCTTGTTTATCAGCTTCCCCAGGCTTATCGCAGATTACCACGTCCTTCATCGCCTCTGACTGCCAAGGCATCCACCGTGTGCGCTTAGTCACTTGACCATATAACCCAAAGAAATCTTC
>NZ_FWPT01000042.1 GCF_900174585.1 Parendozoicomonas haliclonae
ATTCAGCCTTTGGCCAGCGGCGTGCGCGCTTCCCGCAGGATGGGACGTGGTATGCGAACCGCAATCGCAGGACGCGTGCCAGTAGTGGCTTAATACGCGCTGGACAACACTGAATCCGGCGCATTATGCCGATAAGCAGGAGGCGAAATGACGCAGCGTTTACCGTTAGTCGCCGCCCAGCCGGGGATCTGGATGGCGGAAAAACTCTCTGATTTACCCTCCGCCTGGAGCGTGGCGCACTATGTGGAACTGAATGGCGAGCTGGATGCCCCCTTGCTGGCAAAAGCGGTAGCGGTAGGGATGCAACAGGCGGATACGCTACGGATGCGTTTTACCGAAGAGAACGGCGAGGTCTGGCAATGGATAGATCCTGAGTACACCTTCGGCGAGCCCACGAGACGGGCTCCTAGCTCGTATGCCGGCTTACGCCGGAATAAAAAACCGTATGCAACCCGAACACGTCATCGATATCGTCAGCCTGGCAACGTGGCTTTACGCAGGCGGACGCCAGCGTTTTGACGTATCGTGCAAGAGCAATCG
>NZ_FWPT01000067.1 GCF_900174585.1 Parendozoicomonas haliclonae
GCGTTATGCGTAGTTGTGCCATATGAATCGTGCCCATCAAAACGATTATCGTCACGCCAAAAATAAGTTCAGTGAAAGCTGGCGTACACGTTCATCGCAAACAAATTCTTTTCAGACGGGTAAATCGTGGCTGACAAGGTTCGTGCCACGCCAGCATCAGCAACGTCGCTCATTAGTTTCGCATTTTGTGGCCAGGTTCATCATTCACTTGTATGTTCTGGCAACTTCAATGCTGCCAATTAAGTGCACAAAAGTGGCATAATCAACATGGTGTCATCTGGCGTACACCTCTCGTGCGCAGCGGTAGCTTTGGTGCCACGCCAGTATCAAGTTCGGCTGCCTCACGGCCACGCATAACAAGTGCGTCAAGAAGGGACGCCTTCGGCGCCCCTTACGCAGGCGTTAC
>NZ_FWPT01000010.1 GCF_900174585.1 Parendozoicomonas haliclonae
TGTCATCGGTAATCGCGGTGACCACTTCATCGGGACTGAACGTCAGGTTCTCAAACTCACTGCCGCCGGTGACACCGGTAATGCTGTTGGAAACCGTATCACCGTTCTCGACCCAAACATCATCGCGGTTAATGGCCAGATCCACCGTGCCACTGGTGGCGCCGGCCTGAATGGTAATCTGCTGCTGGTTCGCCAGATTAACTGTCAGACCGTTGTGGCCGGCAACCGGCAAACCATCGGCATTGGCCAGGGTGGCGGTGTAGGTAATGGAGCCGCCATCTTCACTGGTGGTCGGTGTCGCGGTCAGCGTGATTGTCACTTCATCTTGATCATCCGTGATCGCGGTGACCACTTCCTCCTCGCTGAACGTCAGGTTCTCAAACTCGCTGCCTCCGGTGACGCCGGTAATGCTGTTGGACACCGTATCCCCGTTCTCGACCCAAACATCATCACGATCGATGGTCCGATCCACCGTGCCACTGGTGGCACCGGCTTGAATAGTTATTTGCTGCTGGTTGGCCAGCGTGACGGTCAGACCATTGTGGTTATCAACCGGTAAGCCGTCGACGTTAGATAAAGTCGCGGTGTAGGTAATCGAGCCGCCATCTTCACTGGTGGTCGGTGTCGCGGTCAGCGTGATCGTCACTTCATCCTGATCATCAGTGATCGCGGTGACCACTTCCTCCTCGCTGAACGTCAGGTTCTCAAACTCGCTACCACCGGTGACGCCGGTAATGCTGTTGGAGACCGTATCACCGTTCTCGACCCAGACATCATCCCGGTCGATCGCCAGATCCACCGTGCCACTGGTAGCACCGGCCTGGATGGTAATCTGCTGCTGATTCGCCAGCGTCACGGTCAGACCATTGTGGTTAGCAACCGGCAAACCATCGACGTTAGATAAAGTCGCGGTGTAAGTAATCGAGCCGCCATCTTCACTGGTGGTTGGGGTGGCGGTCAGCGTGATCGTCACTTCATCTTGATCATCAGTGATCGCGGTGACCACTTCCTCCTCGCTGAACGTCAGGTTCTCAAACTCGCTGCCGCCGGTGACGCCGGTAATGCTGTTGGAAACCGTATCACCGTTCTCGACCCAAACATCATCGCGGTCAATGGCCAGATCCACGGTGCCACTGGTGGCCCCGGCCTGGATGGTGATCTGCTGCTGGTTGGCCAGATTGACGGTCAGGCCGTTGTGATTGTTGACCGGTAAACCATCGGCATTGACCAAGGTGGCGGTGTAGGTAATGGAACCGCCATCTTCACTGGTGGTCGGGGTGGCGGTCAGTGTGACAGTGACCGTATCAGTGTCATCGGTAATCGCGGTGACCACTTCATCCAGACTGAACGTCAGGTTCTCAAACTCGCTGCCGCCGGTGACGCCGGTAATGCTGTTGGACACCGTATCCCCGTTCTCGACCCAGACATCATCCCGATCGATCGCCAGATCCACAGAGCCACTGGTAGCGCCGGCCTGAATAGTGATCTGCTGCTGATTCGCCAGCGTCACAGTCAGACCATTGTGGTTAGCAACCGGCAAGCCATCGACGTTAGATAAAGTCGCGGTGTAAGTAATGGAGCCACCATCTTCACTGGTGGTTGGTGTCGCGGTCAGCGTGATCGTCACTTCATCCTGATCATCAGTAATGGTGGTGACCACTTCATCCTGACTGTAGGTCAGGTTCTCAAACTCACTGCCGCCGGTGACGCCGGTAATGCTGTTGGAGACCGTATCACCGTTCCCAACCCAAACATCATCGCGATCAATCGCCAGATCCACCGTGCCACTGGTGGCCCCGGCCTGGATGGTGATCTGCTGCTGGTTAGCCAGCGTGACGGTCAGACCATTGTGGCCGGCAACCGGCAGACCATCGGCATTTGTCAGAGTGGCGGTGTAAGTAATCGATCCACCATCTTCACTGGTGGTCGGTGTCGCGGTCAGCGTGATCGTCACTTCATCTGGATCATCAGTAATAGCGGTGACCACTTCATCCGACGTAAAGGTGAGGTTCTCAAACTCGCTACCGCCAGTGACGCCGGTAATGCTGTTGGAAACGGTGTCGTTGTTCTCCACCCAGACATCATCGCGATCAATGGCCAGATCCACGGTGCCACTGGTGGCCCCGGCCTGGATGGTGATCTGCTGCTGGTTGGCCAGATTGACGGTCAGACCATTGTGGTTAGCAACCGGCAGACCATTGGCATTGTTGAGGGTGGCGGTGTAGGTAATCGATCCACCATCTTCACTGGTGGTCGGTGTCGCGGTCAGCGTGATCGTCACTTCATCTTGATCATCAGTGATCGCGGTGACCACTTCATCCTGACTGTAGGTCAGGTTCTCAAACTCGCTGCCACCGGTGACACCGGTAATGCTGTTGGAGACCGTATCACCGTTCTCTACCCAGACATCATCCCGATCAATCGCCAGATCCACCGTGCCACTGGTGGCCCCGGCCTGGATGGTGATCTGCTGCTGGTTAGCCAGCGTGACGGTCAGACCATTGTGGCCGGCAACCGGCAGACCATCGGCATTTGTCAGAGTGGCGGTGTAAGTAATCGATCCACCATCTTCACTGGTGGTCGGTGTCGCGGTCAGCGTGATCGTCACTTCATCTTGATCATCAGTAATAGCGGTGACCACTTCATCCGACGTAAAGGTGAGGTTCTCAAACTCGCTACCGCCGGTCACGCCGGTAATGCTGTTGGACACCGTATCACCGTTCTCGACCCAGACATCATCGCGATCGATCGCCAGATCCACCGTGCCACTGGTGGCCCCGGCCTGGATGGTGATCTGTTGCTGATTCGCCAGAGTGACGGTCAGACCATTGTGGTTAGCAACCGGCAGACCATCGACATTAGATAAAGTGGCGGTGTAGGTAATCGAACCACCATCTTCACTGGTGCTCGGAGTGGCGGTCAGGGTCACGGTGACGGTATCGGTGTCATCGGTAATCGCGGTAACCACTTCATCGGGACTGAACGTCAGGTTCTCAAACTCACTGCCGCCGGTGACACCGGTAATGCTGTTGGAAACCGTGTCCCCGTTCTCGACCCAGACATCATCGCGATCAATGGCCAGATCCACCGTGCCACTGGTGGCCCCGGCCTGGATGGTGATCTGCTGCTGGTTGGCCAGCGTCACGGTCAGACCATTGTGGTTAGCAACCGGCAAGCCGTCGACGTTCGATAAAGTCGCGGTGTAAGTAATCGAGCCGCCATCTTCACTGGTGGTTGGGGTGGCGGTCAGCGTGATCGTCACTTCATCTTGATCATCAGTGATCGCGGTGACCACTTCCTCCTCGCTGAACGTCAGGTTCTCAAACTCGCTGCCGCCGGTGACGCCGGTAATGCTGTTGGAAACCGTGTCGTTGTTCTCCACCCAAACATCATCACGATCGATGGCAAGGTCCACAGTGCCACTGGTGGCCCCGGCCTGGATGGTGATCTGCTGCTGATTCGCCAGCGTCACAGTCAGGCCATTGTGGTTGGCAACCGGCAAGCCATCGACGTTAGACAAAGTCGCGGTGTAGGTAATAGAGCCGCCATCTTCACTGGTGGTCGGTGTGGCGGTCAGGGTGAGGGTAGTCTCATCAATCGTGTCATCGATGCTGACAGTGATAATATCTTCATCAATAACAATCTCATTAAAGCCTCCGCCTGAGGCCGATTCTATTTGATTATTAATGCTGTCAGGATCGAGGAATACATCTTCACCATCTGTGATGGTGTAATCAAAACTGCCACTGGTTAAACCATCGCCAATAATAATTGTGCCGAGAGTGGTGTTGATGATCGTATTGCCCTGACTGGCATTGGCAAGTGTCGCTGTGAATGTGACTATGCCACCGGCTTCGGTGAGAGTGAGTGGTGTTCCTGTTAGCGTAACCGATGTATCTCTGGGGGCAGCGTCAGCCTGATTGCTGATCCGGAAAAACGCCTGTTGAGCTGGTGCTGTGGTATCAAAGCCAAACTGAACCTCCACCTCATCGGAGTTCAAGCCAAGGTCAACACCTGGTGAGAAACGCCCATTTTGTGGAGTACCAGCCGCCGGTGGTTCAGAGGGAATAGTGGGTTCGCCTGCGCCGGTAGGCTCATCCGGCAGTTCCTCACCTGCGGTTGGCGACGGCAGGTTGTTAATCTCATCAAAAAGATCGGTCTGAGCCAGGGCGCTGTCGTTAATCTCAAAACCCAATGCTGACAGTGTTAACAGGCTGCCAAGATCAAGAGGTGAGCCTTCAGAAACTTCTGTTGTACGACCATTTCCCAGAGAAAGAAGTGCAGGTCCGCCTTCAGCAATCACCACATCACCCTGAAACACACTATCCCCGGGCAGAAGTGTCTGCTCACTGCCGTCTGTGCGGATAACCTTTAGTGAACCGGAAATCTGTTGAACGGTACCTAATTGATTTTCGATAACAGCGTCCATGTTGTGTTCTCCCGAATCAGTCCTGATTTGTTGTGTTTATTTTCTGATACTGTTTTAAGCGTTTATCTTTCGCTGAAAGCCATATGTTTTGCTCGTAAGACCGGTTTCATCAGATAGGACATCAGGCTCTTCTTTCCGGTCAGAATATCCACGTCTGCCACCATGCCGGTGATAACGGGCTTACTGTCATCCAGTTGGGTTCTGTCGGTTTCGATATGGGCGATATAGAAGCTTTCGCCCTGATCGTTGGTAATGGTGTCTGCTCCGAGATGAACCAGTTGTCCTTTCAGACCGCCATAAACGGTGAAGTCGTAGGCAGTAAAGCGCACCACAGCTTTCTGGCCTGGATGCAGAAAGCCAATATCCTGTGGCCGAATCTGGGCTTCGATCAGTAACTTGTCCCCCAGTGGAACAATCTCCATCATCTTCATCCCAGGCTGAACCACACCGCCTTCGGTATTGGCCAGAACCTGTTTCACTATGCCGTTCACGGGGGAACGAACCTGCGCCCGTTCAACTCGATCGGCCAGCGCGGTGCTGGTCGCTTCCAGTTCTTTTAGTCGGGTCACGGTTTCGTTGAGTTCGGCTCTGGCTGTGCTGATAAACGTGAGCTGCAGTTCATTGATGCGCTGGCGGGTTTCGTTCTGCATAGCCACAAGCCGTTGTGAAGCTTTGTTGTTCACATCCAGCTCACCCTTGCTGTCACTGATCTGTCGTTCAAGACGCAGCACTTCAATACGTGAAACCGCTCCGATTTCAGAGAGACCACTGGCGATATCCAGTTCTTCCTTAAGCAGTGTTGTCCGGCGTTGGAGCTGATCACGTTGCGCCCGGTTTTCTTCCAGCTGACGTTTCTGCTGTTGCAGCTGCTCCTGAAAAACGGCCTTTCGGCTTTGCAGCTCCTGAACGCGGCTGGTATAGAGATCCAACTCCTGCTGGGCCAGATCCGGATTATCCTGCCAGACTTGCGTTGGCATCACCGGCTCAATGCCGTCTATCTCTGCTTGTAAACGGATGCGTTTGATATTCAGACTTTTGCGGTTCACTTCCTGCCCGCCCAGGCTGGACATAAACTGAGTGTCATCCAGCACCAGCAGTACCTGTCCTTTTTCAACCTGGTCACCTTCCTTAACCAGGATTTCTGCCACAATGCCGCCTTCCAGGTTCTGGACATCCTGCACCTGACTGGATGGAATCACCTTGCCGGAGCCGCGGGTAATTTCATCCATCTCCGCCCAACTGGCCCAGGCAATAAACAGTACAACCGCCAGCATGGCGATCCAGATAATGGCTTGCCCGCCTTTAGGACGGGTACGTGAAACGGCAGCCTGGGCGTCGGCAAGGAAGGCGTTGTCCGGGCTTTGATTGGTTTCGTGATTTGATTTCATCCGTGATGCCCTCAAGTGCCAGGTTGCAGGGTTTGTTCACGGCGCTGACCTTCGCCATACACACCCGCCAGCATATCGGCGGGGCCGTCGGCAATGATCTTGCCTTTCTCGATAACCATGATGCGTTCAGCCAGATTGAGCATCGCCAGATGGTGGGTCACCATAATCAGGGTTTTGTTTTCACAAATATGCGTCAAGGTTTCACAGACGCGCGCCGCCGTATGGTTGTCCATGGCGCTGGAGGGTTCATCCATAATCAAAAGTGGAGGATCACCCACCAGAGCACGGGCCAAACCGACAGCCTGAACCTGCCCTCCGGACAGATTGCGACCCATCTCGCCAACCTGAAAATCGAGGCCGTTGGGACTGTTACTGATCAGTTCGCCCAGACCGGCCAGACGGGCAACCCGCAGAATTTCTTCATCGGTGACACCGGTACGACCCAGAACAATATTTTCCCGAATGGAGCCGCTGAACAGGCTGACAACCTGAGGGACATAGCCGATATGTTCGCGAAGGGAGGCTGGGTCAATCTGGCGAAGGTCGATGCCATCCAGTGACAGGTTGCCAGAGGTGGGTTGGTAAAGACCCATCATTAGTTTTATTAACGAGGTCTTGCCGGAACCCATACGACCAAGAATGGCTATCTTCTCCCCGGATTTAATCTGGAAGTCGAGCTCGGAAAGTAAAGGTGGTTGCTCGGGATAGGCAAAGCTCAGGCTCTGGGCTTTCCAGAAACCCCGAATCTTTTTGATCGAAAGGTAGTTGCGATCAGGCTCCCGTTCCTGTGGAAAAGACATAACATTATCAGCCTGATCCAGTGCCTGGCGGGCCCGCTCATACTGGTTAAGCAGGCCGATCATCTGGGTAACCGGAGCCGCACAACGGCCGGCAATCATAATCATGGCGATCAGGCCACCCATGGATAGAGTACCGTTACCGATCAGGTAAACACCGCCAATCACCAGCAACACAGTATTCATTTGCAAAATAAACATGGCACTGTGGCTGGTCATATTCTGCAGCCGACGGATATGAAGGCCGTTGCCTGCCAGAAAGGCGACCATGCGCTCCCAACGAAACTGCATGGAAGATTCGGCCTGTGTGGTTTTCACACCCTCTAACCCTAATAGAGTTTCGGTTACCATGGCTTGTCGTGAGGATGACATCTGTTGCTGTTTAAGGATGCGCTCCTGTAATGGGCGATTTAATCCCCAGGCTATGGCAAGGCAGGCAAGAATACTGACCAGTGGCACAAGTGCCAGCGGGCCGCCAATCCAGACGATCAGAGCCAGAAACAGAACAATAAATGGCAGATCGACCAGAGTGGTGATGCAGACCGAAGTGATAAAGCTGCGCAGACTGTCGAATTCATTCAGGTTGTTAACGAAGCTGCCGGTTGAAACAGGGCGGGCGGCCATCCGCAGACCCAGAGTTTTTTCAAACAACTTGGCGGAGATCTCTTGGTCGATACCTTTGCCCGCATGGTCAATAAACCAGGAACGCTGGATTTTCAGCACCAGATCAAACAGAAAAGCGAGCACAACTCCGAATGCCAACATCCAAAGGGTTTCGGTCGCATTGTTGGGAACAACCCGGTCATAGACGTTCATCACGAACAGTGGCGAGACCAGTGCGAAAATATTAATGAGAAAACTGGCAACCAGAACATCCCGGTAAGTACGCCAATGGGAGCGAACAACGGAAACAAACCAGTCGTAACGGTTCTGGCTTTGTTGCTTCTGTTGTTGATGCTCTTGTCTCTGTTCCGGCAGAAGTTCATTGTCTTCTGCCTGCTTGATAGTAATGGCATACCCGGTATAGCGAGCCAGAAATTTATCTGCAGGTTGCATACTCTGCTGGCCGTTTTCCCAAGTCAGGGCTTCATTGCGGGTACTGTCCAGCTGCAGAAGAATGGCAGCGCTGTTGTTATCAAGAAACAGAACAACAGGGCAGGTTTGTTCAATGAGTGTTTGGTTGTCGAGTTCACAGACCAGGGCTTCAAGGCCGGCTTTGGCTGCCGCTCTTGGAAATAAAGAAGGGGTCAGGGCGCCATCTTCAAGAGGCAGACCTGCGGTCAGGCTGCTTAGTGAATGATTGCGGCCGAACATATCACAAAGAATGATCAGGCAGTCATTAAGACTGCTTCCTGCAAGTTTGCTATCCATGTCTTTGCATTTCCATTTCAGAAAGATGTGCAAAATCTTTCTTCGGTTCGGGGTAAAACGTCACAAAATCCTTTTGCTTATTGTTATTTTATTTCCAGATTTGATTCTTACTTTGCCGTGCGAACACAAAAAACATGCTGCGGATGAACAATGTTCATCAGCTTTTATTAATAAGTCGTATTAAATGTCAGCTTTGGTCAGTGCTTTGCCTGATTTCGATAATTGCTCTGTTAAATAGTGCTGTCGGTATTTGCTGGGTGTCTTCCCAAAGTGTTTTAAAAAGGCTCTGGAGAAAGCACTGCTGTTACCAAAACCAGATTCCAGTGCAATCAGTGTGACACTGGTGTTTTTTCTTGCCGGATTCGCCAAAGCAGAAGCAACCCGTTGCAAACGGCGTTGACGAAGCTCGTCTCGAAAGCTGGTGCCATTCTGTGCCAACAGGCGACTGATGTAAGAGGGGGAAAGGTAAACCTGCTCAGCAATAGCTTCGAGATCCAGATCCGGATCGATCATGTGGTGATCAATTTTGTCTAGAATCCGGTAGAGGTGTTTCTGCTGCCGATCTGATAATTGCGGGCTCATATCCCATTCGGTTTTAAGAGCCATGGCAAGCAGCCCCTGAAAATGGCGGGAGAGCTCCCGTCTCCGAGACATACTGCCCTCGTTGTTCAATACCCCAGGCAGGTTTTCCAGCATTTGTCTGGCAAGTAAAGCCGGGCCGGAGCGGGCATTGAGTGAATAGTTGTTGGCGTGTTGTCTTAGAGCGTTATCGAGCCAGGAATCGCTAATCGCTACTACCAGCCCTTTAAAGTCGGGGCTGAACTGGATATCCTCAGTTTCGGATGAAGACAGTAAGCCTATCTGCCCCGGTAAGATGGTTGTCCTGCAAGAGTGCCTATCTGGCTTATCGGTACCGGTAGAGGATCCAAGGTGAACCGAACCGGATTGAGGAATATAAAGAGCGGTAATGTTTTCGGCTTGGAACGCCACTGGTCGATTTGGCTGGCCGGTTATCAAACCATTACTGTCAATCTGGCAAAGCAGCATATTGTCGACGATATAGCCGTTGAACTGGTTCCACTGGCCTGAGCTGTGCTTTGGACATTGCAGATAAAGTGACAGCGTCGCACTCCCGATCTGTATAGACCAGGGATAGCAGGAGCATTCCATATGCTCGGTCTTTGCGCTGACAAAAATATCCATAAATATAAGGTGGTAGACTTGTTGGTTCACTGAAGCTCAGTATGATTTTCAGAGCTGCAATTGGAGACTTTATTGTATTTTTGATGTTGTAGAGTGTCTGTAGGAATTGAAATGAAAAGGCAATGGAATTGTTAATGGTATTAACAGTTAATAAATAATTTGAATGTGAGGTTGTTCGGCTTTTTTGTGTGGTTCCGCACGTTTTAATAATTTATTAGGATGACTCTGTTGTGTATTGAGTAACGATTGTTAGGGAAACTTAACAGGTTTTTCTTAAGGCTTACGTTTTTTTAACGTTTGATTTATAGTAATAACAGGACTTTAAAAGTCAGCGCAAGGATAGTGGTTATGTCTAATAACATGATCAGAGCGCTCATCGTTGAAGACGATTTAACCGCCCGTACGATGTTGGCGGAATATCTCAAGGCTCAGCAATGGGTAGTTCGAGAGTGCTCCGAAGCAAACCGTATATTTGATATGGTGGCAGAAGAACCTGTCGACCTTATCTTTCTCGATCTGCATCTGCCGGGTGCAGATGGTCAGACTCTTTGTAAAACTCTTCGCAAGCAGGGTGATGTTGGTATTATTTTCACCACGTCCTGTGATGATCCGATTGAAAAGATAATTGCTCTGGAGAATGGTGCGGACGCTTATTATGTAAAACCGCTGCCATTACGGGAGATTCTGGCCTGTTCAAAGAACCTTGTGCAGCGGATACGTTCATCCGCCTCAGCCAGCGTGCCAGCTACTGAAAAGAGCTACCGGTTTACCAATTGGGAATTCAGTGATCGGGACCTGACGATTCGAGGAGAGTCTGGCAGTACATTGAGTCTGACTCGTAATGAGGCGCGGGTTCTGAATTTTATGATTCAACATGCTAACCAGCCTTTAAGCCGGGAGAAGTTGGGTAAGCTGACCGGCAGAACCGAATGGAATCCCGAAGATCGGGGTATCGATGTACTGGTCAGCAAGCTGCGAGGAAAGCTGACCCAAATTTCCGGTGATTCCCAGCTGATAAAAACTCAGTATGGTGTGGGTTATCTTTTTAATGCCGGTAATCAGGATTAGGCCAGTCGTATTTTTAGGCTGATGTCGTTTGTTCCTGCTGCCGGGTGATGAGTTGGCGAACTTCGGCCAATTCCTTCTCCCAGAACATCTCCAACATCTGCAGATCTCTGATAAAACTGTCGTTAGCCTCTTCGATGAATTTGGCCTGTTGGGATGTTTGCGACGCATGAATAGTCAATGCGGCGCTGCGCAGACGATGGGCTGATGCTGCCAGTGTCTTCTGATCTTGCTCTTCAAGAGCGGAATACATCATTCTAAATGATTCAGCCACAGATCCTGTTGCCGCCTGTACAACCCGCTGCATACCGCTTTGGCCAAGAAGTTCAGTTGTTTCCTGCAAGGCTGAGAGGTTGATTGATATGCCTCGGGCGAGCAGGAACTGTCGCTCCGCACTGTCCAGTAGCTGGCACAGGGTTGAAGGCCGGGCTGGCTTTTGCAGCGTGTTATCAAACTGGTTGAGCTCTTTATCAGGGAGAAAACCATTATCAATATTGCCACTGAGCAGAATGGCATAGAGATTATGGTGGCAGGCCTGGTCTGCATAATATTGAAGAATCTGTTGGTGGAGCGCTGCACCATTGGTATCCGGTAAGTGGTAATCCAGAATCAGGATGTTGATACTTTGAGCTTCGGTCTGATCGAGGGCTTCCTGGCCGGAATGGGCTGCGATACAGGTAAATCCTGCCCGTTCAATAATTTCACTGAGATATAAGGTGTTGGTTGGATCATCATCCACAACCAGAACCTTATAGTCAGAGCGGGTGATTCGCCGGTAATCTGCTGAAGACGTCTGGTTACTTTTCGCGGTGTCAGGTGTCACTTTTTCAAGTGGAACATCCAGAGTAAAACAGCTGCCATGGTGCAATTGGCTGTTAAGGCTGACCCGCCCGCCCATTCGGCTGACGATTTCATGGGTGATCGCCAGTCCGAGCCCTACGCCTCGGGTTCGGGATGTGTCATTAGCGTTATTGGACTGTTTTCCCTGAACAAACGACTGAAATATGGAAACTTTTTTCTCTTCAGGAATGCCCGGGCCAGTATCAGTAACAGCCAGATGCAGTTGTCCTCGCTGATAACGACAGCTGACAGTGATTGAGCCTTGTTCGGTGAACTTGATGGCATTGTGTATCAGGTTAATGAGAGCCTGCCTTAACCGCTGCTGATCCCCCTGTAACCACATTTCACCACGGACTTGTTCAAATTGCGGCGGTTGGACAATCAGAGGCAGCCCTTTATCTCTGGCAGAGATAGTCATTAATGACTCTATCGCACCCAGCCAGCGGCCCAGCTCAAAAGGTTCGCTTTTCAAGGCCTTCTCTTTGGCATCCAGGCTGGAGAAGTCGAGCGCATCGTTCACGATATCCAGCAATGATTGGCTGGCCGCTTCTGCGCTGGCTCTTAACTTTTCCTGCTTCAATGACAGGTTATTGCCCTGCAACAGTTTGAGAGCTCCAATCAAGCCGCCCAAAGGTGTTCTGACCTCATGGCTCATAATCGCCATCAGCTCACTTTTACGATATGACGCGGACTGGGCTTCGCTTCGGGCTTCTTCCAGCTGATCAAGGCGTAGCTTCAATTCGTGAGTACTTGTGTCAACGGCCTGTTGCAGCTCTGCTCGGCGCAGCATGGCGGCAGTGATCAGCGTGCGAATGCGGGCTCCGAGAAAAAATACACTGCTGACCGCGACAAACACATAGCCCCAATTGGACAGCCGTGTCTCAGTCAGCCGTGCATAGAACAGAGTTTCGTTCACCGCAGCCAGTGCAAACATAACGGTGAGTGCCGCAACCTGAATCGCGTGATCCCTACGCAGAATAACAATACGGATCATGCAGAAAATCAGATAACAGATGGTCGACATATTGAGCCAGATCCAGGGATCACGGAAATGGACATAAAACAGTGGTGGTGTGAGCAGTGTCAGCACTGACCCAATAACGCCCAGATAAAACTGTCCTGTTATCGGAAGGCTTTTGATGTCGTTTGGAAACAGGCGCTGCAGAAACATCAGATAGGAGGAGGCCGATAAAAACATCCCGATATATTCCGCTTTAAACAGCCACTCGACAGAGAACTCTGGGTCTATATAGAAAAACAGTTTTTCAACACCCAGCACCCGCAGGCCACCAAACAGAAAGGTACTGCCCAGCAACAGAGAGACGGTATCCATCCGGCTGCTGATGGTTAGAAACAGTACGAAGATGCCGAGAGTCAGGAAGGAGATTGAAAGAACTGTGGTGCCGGCAACCCGGATGCGTTCCTCGTACATCAGGTTCTCCCAAGTATCAATAATGGGAGCCTTGGCCATACCGCCATCAATATGATGAAAGCTGGAGACCTGAATCAGAATATTAAAGGTTTTAGCGGCCGGCAGGGGCACAAGAATGGTTTCATCCCGTGGGGTTTCACTCTCTTCTGACGTTCCAACCTTGCCGAGTTGTTTAATTGGCTCGCCATTCACCCAGACGCTTGCGGCCCGGTAAATACTTTTGATCTTTAACCCCAGGTCATTCCGCTCGTTGGGGAGTGTAAGCTGCAAAGAGTAGGTGCCATAGCCAGGGCCGGGATAGGAATCATCACCCAGTCGGTTCCAGCGGGATGGAACGGGAATGGTTGTGGGGCTGCTTTCAGGAAATTCTTCCCAGCTTAACAACTGGTGCCAGGCAAAATGCCATTCGCCTCTGAGGGCAACAGGTAAGGTATCGGACGGTAAAACCAGTGTGCCGTTAGTTGCAGCGATATTCTCCGGACGGGAGGTTAAAATGCCGGATAGCATGCTCCAGCACATCACCACCAACAACAGGGCTGTTATCGTGTGTATGGCCCAATAACGTCCTTTGGGCAGTTCCCAGTAACTGGCCGGTACCGGTTTGTTAACGTCTGTTATTTTCATTGTGACGTTGTCGTTATGCATCCATTCAGAAGTGTTATTATGCCGGAATCTCAAGGTTTGTCAGGCTTACTGTCATTGAGCAATACCGACAAACCACAGACAAAGTGTCGCAAGTTACTGTGCAGGGCACAGTTTCGTTTCAAATTGTCAGCAGACGTTGCCCTCTGATAGTGAAAGGCTGCACAATCGAAGATGGAATTTTTCCCGTCTGTCAGGGTCAAAGGGTTGCCGGTTACAGACTGCAACGGATTTATGCCCCTCTGTGCGGTTATCCTTGGGAATGGTAGAATCTGGTTACAAATTTATGATGCAGACAGAAACACAGCCTGTTGAACAACAGGCAGACTCCGGCCACATCCTGATCGTTGAAGACGACGAGCGTCTGGCCGGTCTCACCCGTGAATACCTCGAAAACAACGGCATGACTGTTACCGTCGAACATGATGGCAGCAAGGCTGTTGACCGTATTCTGAATGAAAACCCTGATCTGGTGGTTCTTGATCTGATGTTGCCTGGTGAAGATGGTGTGTCCATCTGTCGTCGGGTACGTGGTGATTACCATCGCCCCATTCTGATGCTGACGGCTCGTACAGACGATCTGGATGAAGTGCTCGGCCTGGAAATGGGGGCAGACGATTATGTCGCCAAGCCGGTGCGTCCGCGGGTTCTACTGGCACGTATCCGTGCCCTGCTGCGTCGTACCCACGCTCCTGCCATTGATGATAAGGGCGACAAGGGGCGTCTTGAGTTTGGCGATCTGGTGGTGGACGCCGCCATGCGTGAAGCCTGGTTGAAAGGCGAAAACATTGAACTGACCAGTGCTGAGTTCGATCTGCTCTGGCTGCTCAGCTCCAATGCCGGCCGAGTTCTCAGCCGTGAAGAGATTTTCGAGAAGCTCCGCGGTATCGAGTACGACGGTCAGGATCGCTCCATTGACGTACGGGTCTCCCGTATTCGTCCGAAGATTGGTGATGATCCGATGCATCCACGCATGATCAAAACCGTCCGCTCAAAAGGTTATCTGTTCGTTCGCCCGGTGTAAGCTTTTCATCAGCGGGTACTGTGGCCGGTTACTCAAACACTGTGGGTACCGGCCATTGTTCGTTTTTAGGGACCATTCTTTACCATGCAAGCTTTGAGGAAGAATGAGTGAGCAGTATTTTTCTGCGAATCTATGGTGGCCTGCTGTTCACTCTGGTACTGGTCGCGGTGTTGTCAGGTTTGGCGCTGACCATTATCAACGGTGTTCGGTTGCAGGAGTTTCGGGAATCCGCCGCCCGGGGAACGTTCCGTATTATGAGCATGGAGCTGGAGTCTGCGTCGGAAGCACGCTGGCCGGCTCTTCTGGAGCGCTGGGAAAACCTGCTCGGCATTGATCTGACTGTGCTGCCGGCAACCGAGAGTGTGCTGGGCAACCAGACCCGCAATCAGCTGGATGCCGGCCGGGTGCTGGTGCGCGATGGCGACAGTGATAATTTTGAAATTTTTACAGCTATTAATGATGACCGGCTGCTACGTGGCAGTATTTCCGATCTGAACGAGCAGCTGGCCACAGGGACAGGAGCCATGATCCGGGACTGGTTGGACAGCATTCCCCCAGCGCGTCGTATTCTGATGCTCAAGGATAAGGGCCCGGAGCTGTTTGCCTATCCGGTCAGCCTGTTGAGTTCCATGCCGGACACGCTCAGCCAACGGCAGCGCGTACAGCTGGAACAGGGCTATGCCATTGCCATGTTTAACCAGTCCGGACGCAGTATGGATGTATACAGTCGTCTGGCCGGGAGTGGTGAAGTGGTGCGCATTGGGCCGATGTCGATGCTGGACCCTTATCCGTTCAAGCTGCTGGCGACCATTGCCTTATTTGTTCTGGCATCGGTCAGTATTGCTATCTATGTGCTGGTGCGTGGTCTGGAACGGCGATTAAGCAAGTTGGAACGTGCAGCAGTAAGGCTGGCGCGGGGTGATCTTGACACCCGGGTCAAGCTGCATGGCGGTGACTCGGTTGGTCAGCTAGCGGCGGCGTTTAATAATATGGCCAGTCATATTCAGCGTTTGTTGAGTATCCAGAAAGAGATGATCCGCGGTATCTCCCATGAACTGCGAACGCCGGTTGCCCGGGTGCGCTTCGGCCTGGAAATGGTGGCGGATGCAGAAAGTCAGGGCGAACGGGAAAGTTATATCAAGGGTATTGATGGTGATATCGAAGAGCTGGATCACCTGATCGATGAGATTCTCACTTACGCCAAGCTGGAAGAAGGGGTCCCGGATATCCGCTTCCAGCGTATGGATGTGGAGAGTATTGCTGCCCGGGTCGTGGATGAGCATCAGCGGACTAAAAGTAATGTGGCTGTGGAATATATCCCCAGTCGTATGCTGGATGCCCGCCGTCGTGTGGATGTGGAAGAGCGTTATATTCACCGGGCAGTTCAGAACCTGGTGAGCAATGCCTGCCGCTATGCCGACTCTAAAGTGGAAGTCCGCTTCAGTATTGGCCACGACAACTGCCGTATTGATGTGGAAGATGATGGTCCCGGGGTTCCGGAAGATCAGCGGGAGCGGGTGTTTACAGCGTTTGCCCGTCTGGACGACAGCCGTACCCGTGCATCGGGTGGTTATGGTCTGGGGTTGTCTATCGTTCGCCGGATTATGCACTGGCACAACGGCAAGGCTCTGGTGACTACCAGTGAACGCTTGGGTGGTGCTCGCTTCAGTCTGGTGTGGCCGCGCCGTCAGCGGGGGCGTTAAAACCTTCCGGTAAATCCAGTGTGCGTGTTGGGAAGGCGAAGTCTGCGCCATGTTCATGAATGATCTGCCCGATATGGATCAGGATTTCATGGCGCAGATTCATATAGTTGTCCCAGAGCGTAGTCAGCGTATAAAAGCGGATGCGGATATTGAGGCTGCTGTCGCCGTAGTCGGTAAAGTGAGCTAGGCAACCGCGAATATGATCAAGCTGTTCATGGCCGCTCAGGTAATTTCTTATTGCGGTGGTCACCGCTTCCAGGCGATCAAAGTCTTTGTAGCGAATTCCGAGATACATATCCACCCGACGGTTCTGCATCCGTGACGGATTGATTACGGCAATATTGGTGAACAGAGCATTGGGAACGTAAATTGGAGTACGGTCATAACCGCGGATGCGGGTCTGTCGCCAGCCAATATGCTCGACAAACCCTTCAACTCCTTTCTCCTTCAGGTTGACCTTGTCGCCTACGACAAAAGGTCTGTCCATATACAGGGTCAGGCCGCCAAAAAGGTTGGCGAGCATATCCTTGGCCGCGAGACCGACGGCCAGACCACCAACACCACCGAAGGCCAGCAAGCCACTGATACTGACGCCGGTGTTCTGCAACAGTGTCAGCGCTGTTGCGATGCTGATACCCAGTTGCAGCAGCTTGATCATCAGCTCCACGCTGGAACGATCCATCTTTAGCTGTGCGCGTTCGGTTTCCTCGAAGCTGTCTCTGACCATTTTCAGATAACGCATGAGAAACGCGTAGAGCAGAATGATGGTGGAGAAGCGTCGTATATAACCCAGTGCCAGACTGATATTGAATGCTTTGGTGTTGATCTCAAAGTGCCGGACCAGCACATCTGTTGCCAGACTCAGCCCCAGCAGCATAAAGCCTATGGTCACGATCGGCCGAGCCGCACGGGTCAGGGTGTCATCCCAGTGGCTGGGGGTGCGACGAAAGCGTTCACTCAGCCGGGTGAGCAGACGATGGCTCAGTAGTGAAGCAATAATGCTGAGGGCGACAATACTGAGCAGCCGAATGCACAGGGGAAGGATGTGATGTAATTCCTGAGGGATGGACATGGGCTCGCTGCTCTCGGCACTGGAACCCATGCAGTTTGGTACATAACCGCTCCGGACGGTGTAACGGAAGCGTCAGTATTGGTAACCGGCGGTATGTCTAGGGTGATGCAGAATGTTTTTGCAGGTAGTTATCCAACCGTTCTTTATTCTGCGCTGTCAGGCCTATACCGGTTTTGGAGCGGCGCCAGAGAATATCATCAGCAGCCTCAGCCCACTCATTGCTGCGCAGATAATCCACCTCGGCCTGATAAAGACCGTTGCCAAAATCCTCACCCATATCGTTCAGGGTCTGGCAGCCGGAAAGAAACTGATGGCTTAGTTCGCCATAGCTGCTGGCAAAACGCTGACTCATTTCAGGAGGCAGCCAGGAATAGGTGGCCTGTAGTTCTTCGGAATACTCTTTCTGAGAACTGATCTGCCCACCGGGCATAACAGCATTCTCGGTCCAGTTTTCGCTAAGATCTGGAAACCAGGGACGCAGATGTTCCATGGCCGATTCGGCTAATTTACGGAAGGTTGTCAGCTTGCCACCGAATACATTGAGTAGCGGAAGTGATTCGGTTGTTTCCGAGATAGTCAGGGTATAGTCCCGGGTAATGGCCGAAGGATCGTTGGACTCATCATTGCAAAGCGGACGGACGCCGGCAAAACCCCAGACAATATCCTCTCGGGTATTCTGTGTTTTGAAATGTCGGTTGGCGATATCCAGCAGATATTCTTCCTCGGATGCACTCGGTTCGACACGGGAAGGGTCGCCTTCGTACTCGACATCGGTGGTACCAATCATGGACCAGCGCCCCTCCCAGGGAATCACAAAGACTATCCGTTTATCCTGATTCTGGAGAATGTAAGCTTCATCGGAATCATAAAGAGCAGGCACCACGATATGACTGCCTTTAATCATGCGGATGCCATATTCCGGTTTGGTTTGCAGACTCTCTTCAATAAAGCGGGCAACCCAGGGGCCGGATGCATTCACCAGCGCCTTGCAGCGAATGGAGCGATTTTCTCCATTGTGTTGATCCTGAAGTTGAACTTCCCAGCTTTCATCGCCGCGCTGAGCCGCGATACAGCGTGTTCTTGGGCAGACTTCTGCGCCCAGCTCGCGGGCAGAAATAGCATTGGTAATCACCAGACGGGCATCATCTGTCCAGCAATCCGAATATTCAAAGGCCTTGGTAAATGCCGGTTTTAAGGGCGATTGACCATTGAGCTTGATACCCCGGCTGCCGGGCAGAGTTTCTCGGCGGGCGAGAGTGTCATAAAGAAACAAGCCGGCTCGGATCATCCAGGCTGGGCGCAGGTGCGGTTCGTGGGGGAGGCGAAAGCGCATGGGTTTAACCAAATGCGGTGCATTGGCTAGAAGAACTTCCCGTTCTTTCAAGGCTTCACGAACCAGACGGAACTCATAATGTTCCAGATAACGCAGGCCGCCATGAATTAATTTGCTGCTGGCGGAAGAGGTCGCGGAAGCCAGATCGTTCTGCTCGCAGAGCAACACTTTCAAACCTCGCCCGGCGGCATCCCGTGCTATACCTGTCCCGTTAATACCACCGCCGATGATGACCAGATCATAAAAATCCGGGCTTTGAGACGATACGACTGGCCGGGTCGGGTCTGACTGCATGAACACTTTCCTGCGATATTCTGTGCTGTTTAGGGCGTTATTTTTGTGATTTCTGTAAAGCGCCTGCTGTTTAGACTCTGAGTTTAGTTGGCAGGCTGATCACAGGGTACCGGTTTTTTATGATCTTTGTATGTCAGGGTTACGGAATGTGTCTGTCACCGGAGCCTTTCGGAGTTGCCGAGTTGGCACCTCATCGGCAGAATAACGATTGAACGCGATAACAGATTGATAAAGACAGGAGTAAACGGTGAGCAAGGTTATGAACAGTACGGCTGTTATAAGAAAACTAAAAAATCTGGTGCCGGTATTGTTCTTAACATTACTGGCCGGCTGTCAGACTGTGCACACAACGTCTGGTGGCAGTGTCGGGATTGATCGTGAGCAGCGGATGTTCAGCCTGCTGTCATCTGAACAGGTTGATCAGATGTCCAGCCAGTCCTATCAGGAGATGCGCAGTCAGGCCAAGAAAGAACGCAAGCTGGTTTCCCACGGTCAGCAGGTTCGTCGGTTACAGACCATTGCCGACCGTCTGACCCGTCAGGTGGGTGTATTCCGTCCAGATGCTGGCAACTGGCCATGGCAGGTGACTTTGATCCAAGAAGATACCTTGAATGCGAGTTGCTTGCCGGGTGGTCGGATTGTGTTCTACTCAGGGATTATTGAAACCCTGAAACTGAATGATGATGAGATTGCAGCGATTATGGGGCATGAAATTGCCCATGCCCTGCGTGAGCATGGTCGCGAAGCCATGTCCGAGGCTTATATGGTTCAGCTGGGTAGCAGCCTCACTGGCGCCTTGTTAGGTGTAAGCAATGAAACCCTGGATATGGCGAATCAGGTGGTTCACTACGCGATGACTCTGCCAAACAGCCGAACCAATGAAGCGGAAGCAGATATTATTGGTCTGGAGCTGATGGCTCGGGCTGGTTACAACCCGGAAGCTGCTGTTTCTCTATGGAAGAAAATGGCGGCCCAGAATACCCAGCGTCCACCGGAGTTTATGAGCACGCATCCCGCGACCGAAACCCGGATTGATGGTTTGAATAGCTATATTCCCAAGGTACGCCCGCTCTATCAGCAGGCCGTTGTCAAAACCGGTTAATCGAAATGGCACAGTATCTTGATGCTGTGCCACCTTTCCTTAAATAGCTTCGGTGTGAAAGCCACGCACAGGTATCCCTTTTGGAT
This sequence comes from Parendozoicomonas haliclonae, assembly GCF_900174585.1. Taxonomy (GTDB): domain Bacteria; phylum Pseudomonadota; class Gammaproteobacteria; order Pseudomonadales; family Endozoicomonadaceae; genus Sansalvadorimonas; species Sansalvadorimonas haliclonae. Next base: position 19,782 of record NZ_FWPT01000010.1, read on the forward strand.
GTACCTGAATACTGTCACCCGGCTGGATTTTCATATCAGCACCAGCTTCTACCAGCAGCTCTTCTTCGGAAGGCAGCACTACTGTTAGCAACTGATGATTGCCGCGAAAATGATTCTGAATCACCCGGGCATTGTGGGGAAGGTTCGTGCAGCAGGTGAGCTGGTCCGGGCGAATCAGAACACGATGCTGTTCCTGTGACATGGACTCAGCTGGAAATTGCCCGACAGCTGTCTCCAGAAAGCCTTCCTTTCTGGCGATCACTTTCAAAAGGGTGCCTTCACCGATGAAAGACGCAACAAAGGCATTAGCCGGCTGTTGATACAGCTCTGCAGCAGTGCCCCACTGGCTGATTCTGCCCTGATCAAACAGACCGATCTTGTCAGCAAAGGCAAAGGCCTCGTCCTGATCATGGGTTACCATAATCGCACTGGTTCCTGCCAGCTTCAGAAGGTTGCGAACTTCATGGCTCAGACTCTGGCGAAGACTGGAATCAAGATTGGAAAAGGGTTCATCCAGTAGCAAAAGCCGAGGTGCTGGTGCCAAAGCCCTGGCCAGGGCAACACGTTGTTGCTGGCCTCCGGACAGTTCCTGCGGGTTTCGGGAGGCGAAAGCTTCCAGCCCGGTCAGAGACAGCATTTCGTCGACGCGATGGTTTTGTTGTTTGGCCGAGCCGCTTAAACCAAAGCGAATATTGTCCGCAACACTCAGATGGGGGAACAGGGCATAGTCCTGAAAGACCATTCCCAGCTGTCTTCTTTCCGGGGGCAGGGTAAAACCGAATTTGGATAAGGTCGTACCGGCCAGACTGATCTCTCCGGTGTCTAGCGTTTCAAAACCGGCAATAGCCCGTAGGGTGGTTGTTTTCCCACAGCCACTTGGTCCGAGCAGGCAGATATTTTCACCAGCGCCAACCTGGAATGACAGATTGTGTACAACAGTCTCCTGCTGGCCCGACAGGTGCGAGCGGTATGAACAGGAGATATCACAGACATCCAGAAGTGTGCTCATAGTTATTTTGATAAGTGTGCAAACCGGTCACAAATCTTATCGGTGGGCTATTGGCTTTGGCAATAAGGTTTGCGGAGTTCTTTTGCTCTTATCCATCTGGGGCAGTTTTATCGACCGGCCAGCTCCATAGTGTGAGTTCGCTCTTGAGCGTGTTTATAGTGAACAGTGTGGTCTCTTTATGGCAACGCAGTCGATAGAGAGCAAACTGAGGTAATGCTGCCTGCATAATGCCAGGCTCATGCTCCTGGGTACTGACAGTCTTCCAGCTGCGGTTCTTCCAGTACTGCAAGCGGCAGGTCTCGTTATTCAGGCTGGCAGGGTCAACACCACGCATGGTATCGGCCAGATCAATATTGACGGAGAGGGTATGCGCACCATCCGGATTAAGGGTAAGGATTTGGCCGTTTTCCTGCAGGGTCGATAACCAGATATCCATGCTGGGCACTACGCAGATGCCGTTCTTGGCTTCATGGGCATAAGCCACCAACCCAGGCAGGGCATGCATGCCTGGTTCTTCATCGGTAATATCGACGACATACCAGGTATCACCATCAACCGTCGTACAGGTATAGACACCAAATCGATAATTCTCGCTGGGATATGGCGCTACGTGAGGGCGGTACTGGTTGGTGACATCAGTGATCAGCCCTTGATTAATAATCTCTTTATAGCGCTCATGCTGCGGGTGTGTCAGGCCGGTTTTCAGGAAGCTGCGGCGGAAAACTTTAACGGGCAAGTGTCGCTCATTAATGTTGGCGTGCACGGCTTTTATCAGACCATTGTCATTCAGTTCGGTCATCCATTCCTGCTGCGTCGTTGGATTAAAATCAACAACCGCAGGGATACCGGCACGTCTTAGGGCAACGGCCCACTGTCTGGGATCTTTCTTATTCACATTGGCACTGCTGATACGCAGTTGCAGCTCCTTAATGAAAGAGTCTCTATCGGATGAGACCGGGGACAGCACATAGTGAACGAAGATATCGGATAAGTAGCGGGCGTTGCAGGTATTACGGCTGCACCAGGCGGTAGCCGCCTGGCTCACCCAGGCGTAGAGGCGGTCGGCCGTCCACAGATCAAGCAGATCATCCGGTGTGCCATAGACCAGAACTTCCAGTGCCTCATGCCAGAAAGGCGGAGCCGATGGTCCCATCAGATGTACGGTATCCTTGATCAGTAAATCTCTGGCATCGGGGAGCTGCCACCACTGGCGAATCAGGTTAAATGCAGCGATAGCCGTAACAATTGCTGCTGCGGAGTGCACTGGATTAGTAACAATATAATTACCCAGCCAGCGTCCCATACGCTCAATCGGGGGCTGTTCGATATGTGGAGCCAGCTGTTGTTGAACGGTTTCCGCTGATTCAGCGAAGGGATCCTGAATTTCCATCTCAAGAGCTTCGGTTTCATCAGTTTGTCCGGCCTGCCTTTTTTCAAAAGCCTGTCTCTCCCGAAGCTGACGTTCCTTCAGCCGCTCACTTAGCTGCGCCTGTTCCCCGCGCATATTCATAATATCGTTCTTTTTCGGAGCCCCCGAAGGGCGAATTTTCATGGGAGTTTCATCCTTGCCATCGCTCCATTTCAGCTTCGGCTGAGGCTTATCCGGTTTGGCAGTAGGTTTATTATTGTCGTTGCCATCCTCGTCTGGTTGGGATGGTACTCCTTTGTTATTGTTCATACCCCGACCGGTGGGGATTAACGGATTTCTAACCGGTGGGACGCTGTTCTGTACCAGAATTCGGTCCTTATCTTTCTGGGCTTTTTCGGCATCAATCTGCACCAGATTGTTGGCATTATCGACGTTTTGGTTGTCTTTCTGCGCGCCCGCCAGATCGTCAACGGTCATCTGACGGCTTTTGCGAACGGGTCTGTTATCCGCAACAGGTGTATTGGCTTGTGGATGATGTATTTTTTCGGCTTGAGAAATATCAAGCAGGAAACCCTGCTGCTTTGCCGCGCGCGTCTTTGCTATATCAGCCTGCAGTCTGGCCAGTTTTTGTGCTTTTTCCTCATCGTCATTTTTAGCCGGAGCTTTGCGTCTTGTCTTGGCATAGCGAATATCGGGAAGCTGGCAAAGCAGATACTGATCCTCCAGTTCTTTTTGTTGGAGAACTGTTGCGGATGAGGCGAGAGCATTCTTGAATGCTTTTCGGGATTGGAAACCCTGAGGCAGAATCTCATGCAATGGCTGTGAGAGTGGGAAATGCTCAATATTGTTGCTCAATATGGTGGACACATCTTCAATCAACAGCTGACTGTCCTGAAAGGCCGGCATGGATAGCAGCGCTAGCAGGGGCTGTACCGGTAGTGGCAGAGCTTTATCCGGTAGCAGGCTGTTGGGGCGTCCCCAACTTTCATAGGAAGGCAGGGAGCCCAGTCTATGGTATATCGTGGTGCCATCTTCACCACGGGCGGAAAGAACAACGTTTTGGTGCCTGACGCCATCAGCTGGGGTGGACATATGCTGATAGGTCTTGGTGATTCGCAGATCTTCCTGACGATTGGGATTGAGACTGCCGACCTTTAACTGTTTGGCTGGGAAGCTTGTTGATATCGCAAGATTCTCCTGATCCACCATATAATTCTTATCTGCCCGCAACGCCTTTAGTGGCATAAGAAGTCGAGAGACTGATGGTGCGTCAGACTCTTCTGGCCGGTCTATATAGGTTGGGTGAACAGGACGGCTGGCGGTGACCAGAGCCAATCTGTCCTGCAGATCAGCGGGCAACTGTTGCAGTGCTTTAATCAGCTCGGCTTCTACTCGAACAAAGCCCTGTTTGTCGTAGTGAAATGGCAGAGTAAACACCAACTTATTGTTTTGACTCACATCTGCCAGTGCCAGAATTTCATGGCCGATGGGCAGCCAGTTCCAGTCCAAATTGAACTGCTGCTTCTTTTTGTCAAAAGCTTTGCACTTTTCCAGCTGTGGCAAGGTGGGCGGCAGGAGCCTGGTGAGAGTTTGCTCTGGGTGAGAGCCTACCGGCTGGCTCACTGTCAAAAACCATTCAGCTGATAGCGATACTGCTTGATGAAGACTGCCTATCAGCTCTGGCGTTATAGCGAGAGCATGGTCTTGTTCATCAACAAGATAAACCCATGCTCCGGTGGGCATATGCAGCAGTGCCAGTTGTGAAGATGTTGTTTTTTCTGAGCTGACTTTCAGATTCGGCTGAGATTTAACAATGTCTTTTTGCCATTTTTGAACTGCACGAAAGACATTTTTTACGTCCTTATTTTGTGCCCGCTGTTTTTTGGATGAGATCGACGGAAGGTTAGGCTTTGACGGAGCTGTTATTGCGACTTTGCTGACGGGTTGCCCATTTCTGTTCGCCAGCCTGGCTGGCTCCAAGAGTTTGTGCTCGACCTTGTTCTGATTGGTTTCAGCAGCAGGTGTACTCATTACCGCTGCCGGCTTTTCACTATTTTTGGCCCCAAGGCTGCCAGGAGCGTCTGGGTCATAAGCAGACTTGCCAGAAGATGTTGGAGTCGCTTCCTCCACGACAGCTTCGGAAGATGTTTGTTGTTCCTGCTCTGGGAGCAGAGCAGGATCGAGTTCTGGTTTTTTGCCCGGCAGCTGCAGAGTAATTAATCCTTTCAGGCCTTTGGCATTTGGTGTTGTCTGTAAGGCCTGCAGCTTTTTCTGGCCCTTGATCTCATCGAGTGCGAGGAGAAGGCTGTTTATTGACCTTCCGCTCAGAGGGTACAGAGCATCCCGGTTATGTTCGGGGTCATGCTCCTTGAGGAAGAGTTTCTGATGACGCAGGTGAGAAGAACCGGATAGTTTTAGCAACTGCTCTGCCGGTATTTCCACCTGGAATTGTTCCGATTGATTGGCTTCCTCTGAGGATTCAGCCTGCCAGTTATCAGGGTGAGGCAGGCTGCTGATCCGGTGATAAAAGGCATGGCCGTCATCATCTTCCATGGCCAATACCAGATCGATCCGGTATTGGTTATCCTGCGGAAGTGGCGTGAACTGTTGCTGGTTTCCGGATGGCGTTGGCAATTTTTCCTGGGGCGTCAGCTGCTTTATAGGATAGGCCGCTGAAAACACAATATCTCCGGCCGGTGTCAGTACTTCCGGTTTGGTACTGAGGTTGTGAATGCTGGTCAGAAGCCGCGATATCCGCAGGGCATGGTTGTAAGGCGTGGCTGTCACCAAAGCCAGCCGGTCGCTTAAATCGGCCGGCAGCTGCTGGAAAGCTTCAATAATGTTGGCGCGGAATTGCGTCTGTTTACTGGAAGATGGACTGTGCGAGGCAATGGTCAGAATCGGCGAATCAGGCTGAGTGATATCTGTCAGGCCATAGACTTCACGGTTGTTTTCCACCTTGAACTGATCAAGATTCAGATATTCGGAACGGTTTCCTCGCTCGCTCTGATAGCCGGGGAGCTCTTCCAGTTCATCCTGACTGGTGCCCAGTACATGTAGAGGGAGATCGTTGCTGTCGGTAATCACTAACAGCCAGTTGCTTTCCAGATCCTGAATCTCGGCCCGCGCAGCTTTCCAGAGTGTGGCGTTCAGAGGCAGCGCATGGCTTTCCACAGTGTGGCCATGGAGCTTACGTGAAGGTTTGCTGCCAAACAGAGGAGCGATAACACCTGTAACCGGGTGGTAGAGCGCCAGCTTACGAAAAGCATGTTTATCGGGCTTAAGCAGGTTTCTATCATAGTGAGCTTCCAGTTGGTGCTCGACCTGCTCCTTAAGCATCATATGTTTTTGATGCAGTTTATTTCTTTTTTTCTGCGTCTGTTTATCGGCCTTTGCGAAAACAGAGCCGCCTGCCGAGGCACTAAAAGCCGGCTGCTGTAGAATCAACAACAGGCAAACCAGAACAGCCTGCAGCATTCTGATTGGGCAGCTATAAACGCAGAAGTATCCTGCTGATTTTGTTATCAAGCTTGTGCGCATATTAATCCCTGCACTCCGTTGATGCGGCACAGATTATTTTCTGGGGCAGGAGTGTAGATGGGATTCCGGGCTTTGGTACTGCCAGACGGGATTTCTGTTGTTACGAGGCTCATGTATACTGCGCGGAAATCGAACCGTAAGTTGAGGTGTCCAGATGTCCGAAGAGGTCATGGAACAAATCAAGCAGCAGATCGAAAACAATCCGATTCTGCTATTTATGAAGGGATCTCCACGCATGCCCCAGTGCGGCTTCTCTGCCCGTGCTATTCAGGTGCTGTCTGCCTGTGGTGAGCGCTTTGCTTATGTTGACGTTCTGTCTCATCCGGATATCCGTGCCAACCTGCCAAAATATGCAAACTGGCCAACCTTCCCACAGCTGTGGATTCAGGGTGAGCTGGTAGGCGGCAGTGATATTATCAGCGACCTGTACGAACAGGGCGAACTGCAAAAGCTGATCAAGGCGGCTGCTGAACAGGCCGAATAAGCCTGCTTCTGAGTTTCTAAAAATCCCTGTTTTGCCGGAGCGCAGAACAGGGATTTTTTATTTCTGCCTGATATCCAGACTCATGGTGCGAGGGTGAGCTTTATCCACCACTGAGCGTATCAGCTCTTCGCGGGTGCCCTCAGCTGCCAGTCTGGCTTCACGGCCATGGAAAAAGTCCAGCCAGAAGCTAATAATGGTGCGGATGGTGTCTGGCCGCAGATTGAGATCACTGTCCTCCTTGAGGAAAGTCCCGCCCATCACCACTTCCAGCCACTGGCCGTCCAGAGAATAACGGAAAAACACATAGTTGGTTCCCCCGGCCCAGAACGCATAGCGGCTGGCCTGCCGGATATTCTCGGTCAGCTGGGCAACCGGCATTTTCAGAATGACCAGATCGCCCCGAACCGGCGTGGCCTGCCGGCAGCCAAACACCGAACAGGCGCCGTGGCCGCTGGTATTGATAATTGTGGTCTTGGTGGATGGGCTGAAGTAGTGGGCCAGTTGGTCAAAGTTTTCAATCAGCTCGGGGGTCTGGGTGACGGTGATATTCTTTTTCAGCAGCTGATCGGTGAAGTGTCGTAAAACCGAGACGGTGTCAGTCTGCAGAACATTATCGAAAGCTACGACCTGATCATAATGGGCCGGATAGCGCTGACTGGAAATGTTTTGCGAATGCTCTTCACGCACCAAAGGCGGGTGGAAGAAGCTTTTATCGAAGGGGTGTTCGGGATACAGCGCAGGCGAGCAGGACTGGTTAACAGTGCGGATGCCGGATTTATCTTCAAAGAAGTCCTGATCCGCGTGCAGATCGTAGAACACCAGACTGCGGGTCATATGAGTAGCAGTATTAAGCGGAGGTTTACTGGCAAACTCCAGCCACAGATCCTGAGTTCGGTTCAACAGCCGGCACCATAGTTTGCTGTTGGGATGGGGATCGATAGAGACCGGCATCACCCAGCCACCGGCGCACATGCTGGAGTAATTATCCTTCAGTTGTGGTTCCCGCAGTGTGGGAATCAGGCTTGATATACCCCGGGGAAAGGCATGGGAAATAATTCTAACCGGAATATCCCTGCCATGGTGGGCATCCAGATAGTCCCGAACTGCCAAGGCAGAAAAGATTCCGACATAACCAGCCCCGAATACAATCACTTCCTGTTTTTCAGGCAGGCCTTGTTCGTTCTTTATTGTGCGAACTAACTCGGGCCCGGTCTGCTCGGCAACATACTCAGCCGTTGCCAGTGAAAGAGTCAGGCCGGCACCACCAAAGCCATAGGCATGAAAGACCGGTGTATCAGCTAATGACTGGTTCTCTGTATCCCACTCAATCACCGCATGCCCGGAATAGTGACGCTGACCGGCCACGGCTTCAATATCGCCGGCCGATCTGGCAATGCGGATCATGGTGGCCAGATCCGGCATGGTGAACTCATTTTGATCAGCGCTATCGGCAACAGTAGGCCAAGAAAACCCTGTGAGTACCAAGCTAAAAATGACCGTTACAAAAGCCCCTGGATATAACCTGCCCAACGCCCTGACCAACACGAGCCTGAGTGCGCCCAAGCCTTCTTTTTTTAGAATCAATGTGCTCAAACCCCTGCATTAATGCACGGCAAGAATAGCCAATGATCCGGATTTGTGGGCGAGTCGCTGTGGACTGTGTATGATGTAGTGGTTTGTGCTTACCTCTCCTGGGGATGTGTGCAGGGAGGTATAACTTTCCCCAAAAAATGACAGGAGTAAAAACATGGCTGTTCTTGTTGGCAAGCAGGCGCCCGACTTTACCGTTCCCGCGGTTCTGGGTGATGGCTCTATTGTTGATGAATTTAATCTGATGGATTCCATCAAGGGTAAATATGGACTGTTGTTCTTTTATCCTCTGGATTTCACGTTTGTCTGTCCATCCGAACTGATTGCACTGGATCATCGTATTGACCAGTTCAAAGAGAAGGGCGTAGAAGTGATCGGGATTTCCATCGATTCCCACTTTACCCATAACGCCTGGCGGAATACCCCGGTCGATAAGGGCGGTATTGGTCCGGTTCGTTATACGCTGGCAGCGGATATGCGTCATGACATTGCCAAGGCTTACGATGTTGAGTCTGAAGGTGGTGTGGCTTTCCGTGGTGCTTTCCTGATCGACAAGAACGGTGTTGTTCGTTCGCAGATCGTTAACGATTTGCCACTGGGCCGTAACATGGATGAACTGATTCGTCTGGTGGATGCACTGCAATTCCACGAAGAGCACGGTGAAGTCTGCCCGGCCGGCTGGAAGAAGGGTGACAAGGGCATGAATGCCAACCCTGATGGTGTGGCCTCCTACCTCTCAGAGAATGCCGATACTCTCTGATCTGTTCTCTTTTCGGTAAAACAAGGGGAGCTGCTGGCTCCCCTTTTTATTGCGTCTTATTGCGTCGGCTTCCCGCACAAGCGTATATTGCCTGTTTTCCCAGATCCGGATGGAGGGTAAAGCCTGTGAGTGGCTTTCAACTGGACCAGAGACTGGCTGGCGACTGTATTGTGATCGGGGATTTTCCCCTGAGTCGGATGTTGTTGATGAACGACAGCCGTTATCCCTGGATCATCCTGGTTCCGCGCGTGCCGGGTGCTGAAGAGGTTTTTCAGCTCACTGATTCCGATCAGCACCAGCTGCTGAAAGAAAGCAGTTATGTTGCAGAAAAACTCAAGGATGTGTTTTCGGCTGATAAAATGAACGTTGCTGCACTGGGGAATATTGTCCGCCAGTTGCATATGCATATCGTTGTTCGTCGCTCTGGGGACGATGCCTGGCCCGGACCAGTCTGGGGGCAGGGGGAGCGTGTGCCTTACTCCGCTGAGCAGGCTGCACAGGTTCAACAGCGTCTGGCCACGGTTTTTACCACCTGGCTGAAACCCGTCGATGAAGAGTTCAGTGGAGTTGAGTCATGAAAGATGAACTTCTGGAAGTGCAAACACAGTTAAGTTATCAGGACGATAGCCTTCAGCAACTCAATGATGTTGTCACGAGACAGCAGGGTGAAATCGATTCCCTGAGACGGGAGGTGGATTTTCTCAAAGACAAGCTGCGCGAATTGATCACAAATCTTCGTGAAGCGGATGCTGATAACGTCCCGCCACCACACTACTGATCCCGAAGCCGGATTCTGAAAACCAGAATCTGAAAGGGTAGAAACTTTGTGCCGGGGCTGTGTGAACAGCGAGCCCGGCACGAATATCTGGGAAGATTTAAATAGCTGTTAGCGTTCTACCGCCACATCTTCTGCCTGCAGACCTTTCTCTTTTTTCGCTACGACAAAGTGTACGCGCTGACCATCACTCAGAGTCCGATGGCCTTCACCGCGAATCGCCCGATAGTGTACGAAAATGTCCTCACCGGAATCACGGGTAATAAACCCGAATCCTTTGGAAACATTAAACCATTTAACAATCCCGCCTTCACGGCCGCTTTCCAGAGCCGCGACAGGTGCGGATTTGGCAGCATTGCTGTTGGCTGGATTCAGGAGGTGCAGGTTACAGATAAAGTGCAGAACCAGACCGGAAATCAACAGACCGAGGGTAACCAGCGGAGTATTGGCCAGAACCGGGTCAACATGCAGTCTGGCGAACGCGTTTGCCGCAGCAAGGATACCCGCTGCCAGAAAAGCCAGTGAGGCCAGAACCTGTAGAGGCTTTCTCGGTGGTGGCAAGGTTGCCAGGTAACAGCCGGACAGCAGGTTGGCAAAGGCGCCGGTCAGCATAATCAGCAGGGCGCTGTCTGTATAAAACTCACTGGCTGAAGCGACAGGAGAAACATTTGGGTAAAGTGATTGGGTGATTGAAGGTGCCGCAAAAAACAGCACGGTCAGAATAAGACCGGTGATGAATTGCAGAAATTTAAGTGTTGAGAGAAACATGTCCGTCCCGTGTATGTCACAAATCTGTTGTTGGTATTATTGAAAAAATAAAGGACTGCAATAGTAATTTAACGCGAATTGCCGGTGCGTCACAATATTTGTGTAACAATGCAGCGCATAAAAAATAGTAGAAAATCACTTTAATCGGTAAAAATAGGTTAAAAAACACTCGCAAGCCGAAAATACGTGGTTTATATTGGTTTTTAACCGCTTCTGAAAAAAGGTTGTAAGCGGGTTTGGCTGAAAATATTTCCGTTAAGCCTGTCGGATCCTGAGTAGTATTCAGTTTATCTCCGGAAGGGAATATCCGGAGTGATCGCATCGGAAGCGATCAGGTGTTTTCACAGGATGTTAGCTTTATTGTTGTCGTGACCTGCAGTTGTCTCCGCTGCGCGCTTATATAAACAGAGTTCAATGAGTCGGATATTTTTATCCTGACTTTTAAGGGTTCAGCAGGTCATTTGGATGTGAGGGCTAGTCAGCCCATCGCTGAAGAATTCGGAATTTCAATGTTAGGACGACATCTCCGGAGACAAAATATGGCTGGCTCAGCAATTAAAGAAAAATACAGCAAAACCCAGATCTTGAATGAGATCGCAGAAAACACCGAACTCAGTCGTAAGGACGTCAGCAACGTTCTTGATGAGCTGACTGATCTTATCGAACGTCATATTAAAAAGCGTGGCTGTGGTGAATTTATTATTCCCGGCCTGCTGAAAATTGTGACCAAGAAAAAGCCGGCCCAGAAAGCCAAAAAGAATGTCCCTAATCCCTTCCGTCCTGGTGAGTTGATGGATGTGGCTGCCAAGCCTGCATCAATTCAAGTGAAGGTTCGTCCGCTCAAGAAGCTGAAAGACTTTGCCTCTATGTAAGTTTTTGAGTGGTGTAATAAAGGCCTGATTTGATTCAGGCCTTTTTTATGGACGCAATTTTTAAACTCGCATTAACGAATCAAGCCATAGCGAGGCTGAGTCTTGGCACCGGGCGGTCATTGATCGGCAGGTGAATCAAGGCAGCGGCAAAAGCCAGAACCACAGTAGACCACCAGATTGGATCGTAGGAACCGTAGAAGTCATAAATACGACCGCCAGCCCATGCGCCCAGGAAACTGCCCACCTGATGGGTGAAGAACACCAGCCCGTAAAGGGTGGAGAGGTAACGGGCACCAAAAATCTGTCTTACCAGACCTGAAGTCAGTGGCACCGTTCCCAGCCAGCAAAAGCCAATTGCGGCACCAAACAGGGCGGCCGTATGCTCCGTGACTGGCAGGGTTACAAAAGCCGCAATCACAGCGGTACGCAACAGATACAGTGCAGACATCACATGGCGCTTGCTGAACTTATCGCCCATCACGCCCCAGAAGTAGGAACCGAAGATATTGAAAATGCCGACATAAGCCAGAGCCATGGCTGCAGTCGCGGTCGGCAGGTCTTTATCTGCCAGATAGCTGGGCAGGTGAGTGGCAATAAACATGACGTGGAAGCCACAAACAAAGAAACCCGCATGGATCAGCCAGTAACCTTTGTGGGCAAAGGCTTCTTGCAGTGCCTGCTTCAGGGTTTGTTCATCTTCGGAGTTGGTGGCCGCCTGCTGCTTTGGCTGTGCTGTTTTCATAAACAGTCCAAAGGCGATCATCACGGTACACATCATGGCGAATGCTTGCAGGGCTCCCTGCCAGCCGAATTGAGTCATCAGAGACTGCGCGCCCGGGATCATGGCAAACATGCCGAAAGAGCCGGCCGCCGTGGTCAGGCCAAAAGCTTTCGCCGCATGTTCAGCAGGAACAACCTTCGCCACAGCCCCTAAAACAATCACATAGCTGGTGCAGCTTAATCCCAGACCAACCAGTGCACCCAGCGAGAGATACAGTGTTTCCGGCGCCAAAGCTGTAGAAGTCAGATACAAGCCCAGTGCATAGCTGATCGCACCCGCCAGAATAATTTTCTTGGAACCCCATTTGTCAGCGGCCATGCCAATAAAAGGTTGGAACACACCAAAGAGCAGGTTCTGCAGTGCAATTGCAAAACTGAAAAATTCACGGCCTGTCTGAAAATGTTCGGACACCGGCATCATAAAAATACCGAACGACTGACGGATACCCAGACTGGTAATCAGAATACCGATACCCAGCCAGACCAGAAGAGGAAAGCGGAAAATGCTCATGGAAGAATGACCTGATGAGTCTGGGTAGAGTGACTGGTTTCCTGATGGCAACCGGCGCTGGTGGCCTGTTGTGCCAGAGTATTCAGAAACAAGGGCGAATGATGGACAGCTATCAAACTGAGAATCAGTAAAGCCGTCATCCTTGCCAGTTGGGCAGAAAGAGACTGTGAGAACATGATGCTGGCTGGTGAGAGAGTGGGGATTAAAATTAATTTGAATAATAAGCCGATATTTGAATGGGTAAATGAGTAGATAGCGTATCGGCAATACAAGAATGGACAGTTCAGACCTTTGCTTGTCCTGAAGGTGAATTCACAAAGTAGAGCTTCCTCCGTATGATCAAAGTGGCTGGTTAATCAAAACAATAAGAACAGACTATGCAACAGACTCAGGATCAGGCTTCCCGGCAGGAATGTCCGGAGCCCAGTAATGGTATACGCTGGTTTGGCGTCACTACCCGCATTCCACTTATCCACACACGTTTACGCTGGGGAGAGTTTCTGCAAGGGAACCTGGTATCTGCAGCCACGGCTCTGGCACTGGTGCCTTTATTAACCGGTTACTTCGGGCTGAGTTTTGAAGAAGCGGTTGCCATGACCTTTCTTCACTCAACGTTGCTATGTGTTTCCTGGTGGGTATTTGGCGAGCCCTATGCCCCTGGCTGGATTACTCCGGCATTGCCGTTTGTTATGACGCTGGTGCTGGCTGACCCTTCCCAGTCGCCAACGGAACGTATTCAGTTGATGACGGCCCTTTCTCTAAACTTTGCCTTCCTTTTGGCTGTGCTGGGTGTCACCGGTCTTGGAGCCCGTTTGGTTCGTATTATTCCCGATGTCTTAAAAGGGGCGGTGATTCTCGGTGCGGGGCTGGCGGCCTTTATCAAGGTGTTTGATCTTTCTGTAGAGAAGAATATTTTTAATTCACACCCGATAACCGCCTCTGTGGCTATTGGCCTTTCTCTTTTGCTGGCATTTTCTGAGCCTGTGCAGCGGTTGCGGCTGAAATACCCACTTGTTGCCCGCCTCGCAGCATTGGGTCTTTTGCCGGGCTTTGTTATCGGAATGCTGGCGGGTGGTCTGACCGGTGAGCTGACGTTTGAAATTGAATCCGGATTTTATCTGCTCCCGTTTGGTGACCTGTTTGCCAAAGTTTCTCCTTTTGCCATCGGGTGGCCGAGCCTGGAGATGTTTATTAATGGTTTACCCATTGCCTTGATTGCTTATCTGCTGTTCTTTGGTGATCTGGTTACGGGCGATGCTCTGCTGAAAGATGCGGCGAAAGAAAAGACCGATGATGAGTTAAATATCAACCATTCCCGTACCCATTTGAGCATGGCGATACGTAATTTTCTGATGGGCGTGATTGCTCCTTTCTTTCCTACGCAGGGCATTCTCTGGACGGGTATTCATGTAGTGATTGTTCAGCGCATTAGGGAAGAGAAAAACAAAATTCGCAGCCTCTTCGATGGTATCAGCTCCTATTATCTGTTGGGGCTGCCATTGATTTTCTGTATTACGCCTGTTGTGACGGGTATTAAACCGATGATGCCGGTTGCGCTGGTCTTAACACTCGCACTCACCGGATTTGCCTGTACTTATGTGGCGTTGAGCAAAGCACGAACAAATACGGAGTTTGGTGCCATGTTAATGGGAGGTGTTTTTCTGGCGTTGATGGAACCGTGGATAGGGCTATTGATGGCGGTTGTTACGGTGCTGTTGCTGGTGGATTTGAAAGCTCGGCCTGCTGAAGAAACCTGAGTGAATGACAGCCACTCTTTTTAAGTGATTCCCAAGTGGCTGTCTTCAAGAATGTTAAGGCATCCAGCGAGCTTCCAGTTCAGTAAAGAAACCCTGAGCTTTGCGGAAGGTGATCCAGTGATTAATGTAGTTAATCCATACCTGATCATCCTGAGGTAAAAGAATCGCCAGAGGCTTGGCTTTGCGCGGAGGGAAGGGCAGAACGGCCAGTTGAGGATACTTGGCGACCAGTTTTGAAGCTTCCAGGTTTGAAGTCAGTGCAACGTTGGCTCGACCAGAGAGCAGCTCCTGGAAATCCCGTGCAGGGGCTTCAACAGCCTTCAAGCTTGCCGCCGGGAAATACTCTTTGGCTTCCTGTTCAAACACCGTTCCCAGAGTCACGGCGACTTTCACATCACCCTTGTTGATATCGTCCCAATTGGAAAACTTTTCGAGATCTGCTTTGCGGACCAAAGGCACAGTACCCACAGAGAAGTAAGACTGGGAATAGCCGGCAACCTTGGCGCGGCCCATATTGATGGATGCGCTGGTGGACATATCGTATTTATTCGCCACTACACCGTTGACCAGTGTCTTCCAGTCTGCAGGAACCAGTTTCAGCTTTACGCCCATATCTTCTGCCAGAGCCTTGGCGACATCGATATCAAAACCCTGATACTGATTGGTAGCCGGGTTGCGGACGGACATTGGATCCCAGTCACCGGTTGTGCCAACGCGAAGAACACCACTTTCCAGAATGCTGTGCAGGCGGGAACCATCAGCGACAGCCTGTGACAGGGGCAGAACCGCCAGCAGAGCAGAAAACACCAGACGAGAAAATATTTTTATCATGATCCGTTTTCATTATTTGAGGGTATCAGCCAGACCATAACGGATTTTTGCTGCTGCCCTCAAGCAGGTATCATGACAGAACAAATGAAAATAAAGATGTTATTCATGTTGAGTTCTATTTTACGCCCTTTGTGTCTGGTCGTTATTGCACTGGCTTTGTCTGGCTGTTCTTCAGACTATCAGTGGGGCTGGTATGTTGTTTCTCCGGTAACAGAATCCGGACGTATCAATCTTCAGTTTCTGGCTACAGGCGCCTTGTATACGCTGGGTATCAGTCTGCTGGCGTTTACTCTTGCCATGCTGGCGGGCCTGATTATTGCTCTGCCCGGGCTCTCCTCTCACAAGCCTTTACGGGCATTTAACCGGGTGTATGTAGAGACCTTCCGCTCCATTCCCGTGCTGGTGATGATCCTGTGGATTTACTACGGCCTGCCAATTGTATCGGGAATCGAACTGTCGGCTTTTGCGGCAGCAGTGATTGCATTGGCGATTTGTGAAAGTGCTTTCCATGCCGAGATTTTTCGGGGCGGTGTGAATGCGATTGGCAAGGGGCAGTTTGAAGCGGCCGAAGCATTGGGGCTGAACTACTTCCAGAAAATGTATTGTGTGATTCTCCCTCAGGCCATTCGGAAAATGATTCCCCCTCTGGCCAACCAGTTTGTCTATATGTTGAAGATGTCATCTCTGGCTTCGGTGATAGGTGTTCAGGAGTTAACCCGTCGAGCTAATGAGCTGCAGATCAGTGAATATAGGGCTATGGAGATATACTCCATTCTGGTTCTGGAATATCTGGTATTGGTGTTGCTGTTTTCATGGCTGGCAAGAAAGCTGGAAAGGAAAGCGGCTTAACCAAAAGCTGATCATGGCCGCTTATGGAACGAGCTTCTGTAGGCGGTTTGATATGAGGCCTGATTGTATTGTTATGGTTGGATAAGGACAACAAGGTGTTGTCTTTTTGTTGAATAAAAAAGAGATATGTCGGGTTTTAACCGGCAAATGAATAAGGATGTTAATTTAATAATGAAAAGGCTTTGTTTTACCGTTTTATCAATTTTGGCATCCGTCACTTTGACAAGCTGTGCAAGGTTCAATGGCTCTTCTGATTCCGAGCCAACAGGTGCTATTCAAGAAAGCTCGGCACAAATTATCAAAAGCCCCAACGATGATCGTGATTATCGGTATCTTGTACTTGAAAATGGTTTGAAGGTGCTTCTGATTTCTGATCCTGAAACCGATAAGGCCGCTGCCGCTATTGATGTCAATGTTGGAAACTGGCATGACCCGAAGGATAGAGCAGGGCTGGCACACTTTGTTGAGCATATGCTATTTATCCAAAGTGAAAAGTACCCCAAAATCGACGGTTATAAACACTTTGTGGAAGATCATGGTGGCGGTTCAAATGCTTATACATCGGACTTAAATACGAATTACCATTTCTCTGTTAATTCTGACAGCTTAAGGGAATCTCTTGACCGGTTTGCCTATTCCATTGGGCAACCCATTCTTAGCGAAGAGTATGTTGAGCGTGAGCGAAACGCTATTGAATCAGAATATCGATTAAAATTTAAATCAGACAGCCGAAGAGGTCGTGCCATTAGTGGTGCAACATCCAATCCTGATCATCCTTATTTAAAATTTGGTGTTGGGTCACTGGATACTCTAGATAATAAGGCAGGCAAGCTTCTGCAAGATGTCAAAAGCTTCTACGAAAATTATTATGTTGCCGGTAATATGAGTGCGGTTGTTTATGGAAAAGAATCTTTGCTTACTCTTGAAGCCTGGGCTCGAGAGTCTTTTTCAATCTTCCCTGAAGGGAATGTTCCTGAACTCAATCTTGATGAGCCTGTTTTTCTACCAGGGCAGCGTGGGGTGAGAATTAATTTCGAGCCGATAAAAGATAATCGTTATTTGACACTTAACTTTCCTCAGCCTCCAGCTCAACAGTTTTATGATGAAAGCCCGATGTATCTTTTAGGTTTTTATCTAGGGGATGAAGCCTCAGGGAGTCTCCATAGTTTATTGAAAGAAGAAGGTCTTATCGAATCACTAGAGGCTTACACCTCAGGTATTGGAAATTATCTCAGTGAGTTTTCTATTGGTATAGAGCTGACAGATGATGGATATAACCAAATAGATAAGATTGTTGCTCTGGTTTTCGATCACATTGATCTTGTACGACGAGAAGGGATCAAGCGAGAGCACTTTGATGAAGCTGCTGTAATGGCTGATCTTAGTTTTCGATTTGCTCAAAAAGGGAGTGCCTATTCTCTGGCTAAGGCACTCTCATATCGGCTTAATCACTATCCACCCCATAGGGTTGTAGATGTTGGCTATGGTTTTAAGCATTTCGATGAGGGGTTAATACGGGAGTATCTTGAGAATTTGACGGTTGAAAACCTCCGAATGTATGTTGCTGCAAAGGATCAAAGTTTTGATCGTGTGGAGCCATTTTATGATGTTCGGTATAGCATTGAAGCACTTGATAATAAGTTGATGAAGCGCCTGGAGAACCCTCAGATTCAGCCCGAATTATCTTTACCTCAATCTAATCCCTATATTCCGGAGAGTGTTGAGTTATATTCCATGGAAAAGGAGGGGCAAACGGTTCCAGAGCTGCTTCTCGAAAAGCCTGGTTTAAGAGTCTGGCATCTGCAGGATGCTACTTTTCATGTGCCAACCAGTAATATCCACATGAAGTTTTCATCACCTCTGGCCAGTGACTCAGCTGCAAGTGTTATGAAGCGGCAGATTCTTTTTGGTATGGTCGCCCGTCAGATTAACAAATACTTTTATCCGGCTGGTTATGCTGGCTTGTGGGGAACGATATCAGGGACAAGTGAAGGTGTTTATCTAGGAATGTCCGGTTATAGTGACAAGCAACCTGTGCTCCTGGAGATGCTCGTTTCGGGTTGGGAAACTGTAGAATTAACTGAGGTTGACTTTAGACGTCAAAAGAAGAAATTAAAAAAAGATCTTGAAAACTATAGCCTCTCAAAGCCGATGACGCAGGTTTCCTATTCCTTTAGGGACACTTTGAACCCACGAATGTACAGTGATAAACAGGAATTGGCAGCCCTAAAAAATATTAAATTGGAAGATATTCGTCAATTTAAAAATCAGCTTTTGAGTGAAGCTCATTTGGAGGTGTTCGCACACGGTAATGTTACCCGGGAGCATACTCTTGCTATGGCTGATACAGCCAGCCGTCTGATTGATAGGCCTGGCAGCTCCGTTCGGACTTCTGTTTATGATTTAAGCAATGTGGATACTCTTCTTATTCCTTTGGAGGTAGACCATACGGATTCGGTTTCATTTCTCTATTTTCAGGGAAGTGAAAACAGCCGTACAGCTAATGCTCAGTTCAGTCTGTTGGCAGACTTGCTAGGGCCTGAGTTTTTTACAGAGTTAAGAACCAATCAGCAGTTGGGCTACTCCGTTTCGGCAAGGTCGTATCACGTTAATGATCGCCCTGGGTTGACGTTTATGGTTCAGTCTTCGGTTGCCGGTCCGGATGAATTGAATAGTAAAATTTATGAGTTTTTACATGATCAACTGGCTGTCATTCAGCAGGTGGAACAAGAGAAGCTGGATACATTAAAGGAATCATTGCTTCATCGGCTTGCAGCCAAGGATAGAAATCTTGGTGAACGCTCTAATCGTTACTGGAGAGCTATTCTTGATGAGGATTATGACTTTCAGGAAACCAAGCTTTTAGCTGAAGCCGTTAACTCGGTAACCAAGGAACAGTTAATTCATTTATTTAAGAAATCTGTGCTTGCGGATGGCGCTCTCTCGCTGGAAGTTCACAGTGTAGGAACCAATGATCAGACCGGTTATTCAAATATAAAGAAAGCAGACAAAGTTTTGTGCCTTGAATCCTGCCTGGATGATCAAAAAGTTCCTCTGATTTGATCTTGATGAAGAAGACGATAGGCGGTTTTACTATCGTCTTCTTCTATTGTCGCTGTAATCTTTTCAGAACCGATAAACCATCCCGGCCGACAACGCTCCCACATCGGCATCATAAAATTTGATGTTTGAATGGGAACGGATGGCTGCAAGGCTCAGCATGGCATGCCAGTCTTTCCATTCAAAAGGTTCACTGTAGAACAGTGAAAACGACGCTCCATAGATATTATCTTTTTGTGTTTTGCCGCTGAATGCTGGAATTGGATTGGCTTTGTCGTGTTTGTTTCTGCCGGCTATCAGGTTAGTAACTGTTTGCCACTGAGTGTCTTGCCAGATATAGCTCAGCTGAAAAATATACTCATCCGAGGCCATGGCTTTGCCATCAAGGTCGTATTTGGTCGCCTGAAAGGATGGAATCAGTATTTGTTTCTCATCCAGTGACCAGCGGTACAGAACCTCTGCTGAGCGCGAATCACCTTTTCTTTCCAGCAAGTGCTGTTGTGCAGGTGTGAGCCCAAGGCTCTCACCACTGTACTCCTTATCAATCTTGATTTTACGTGCAGACAGTTTGACCTGAGCATGGCTGCCCATGATCTCGTTCCAGCCAATGACACCACCGGTGCTCTTCCGATCGGTCTCCTTACGTTTGGTATTGGTTTGATAAGGATCCTTCCAGACTTTGGTTGGGAAGGCAGTAAAGAGCAGGCCGGCGGAGAACTCACCGAGATTATTACACTGTTGACGTACACCCAGCTCAGTTGCGTAGTCATAACGTATCCAGTCTTCGAGGGTATTGCCGAGGTACACCTGCGTTTTACTTTCAGCCCACGTATAAACCAGCTCACCGTTCACAAAGGCTGAGGCTTTGGATTCTGATTTGGGTGCCTTAGTCAGGCTCTGGATACGGTCTTTGGAAATTTTATCGGTCGCGTTTCCGGCAACCATATTGCTTTTTAAAGAGATGCCATTCAATCCAACGCTGATAAAGCCAGAGAAACCTGTTTCATCAGGCATGGATCCTATGGCCGATGTGCAGACGCCAAGATTGAGAGAGACTGCGCTGACAATACCGAATGTGAGTTTATCCATCGAAGCGTCACCCTGTGCGAAGAAGCTTGCAAAACTTCTCAAGCATAGATGACGCTTTCTGATTGTGTGGCGTTCACAGAAATGCCGAAAACGACGATGGATGTTTGGATGGGAGGCCCTCGTCAATAGGTGAGAGGGCTAGAGTCTGGATGAACGATCTAGTCTTTAGTGCTGCGTTCTTCCAGACGCTTGTAAACTGCACCCAGAATATCCCACTTGTGTTTAACCCACTCCGGAGCCAGCAGATACTGGTGCTCACCTGAACCGGTAAGGCGATGAAATAGCAGGTCTTTGGGAGCGGTAAGAATAATTT
This sequence comes from Parendozoicomonas haliclonae, assembly GCF_900174585.1. GTDB lineage: Bacteria > Pseudomonadota > Gammaproteobacteria > Pseudomonadales > Endozoicomonadaceae > Sansalvadorimonas > Sansalvadorimonas haliclonae. Next base: position 40,139 of record NZ_FWPT01000010.1, read on the forward strand.
CTGTCAGGGTTTCAACGTAATCGTCCATGGAGAGCTCAGGAATATCTCCCTGCTTCCACTCCCGCGCCATCTGCGTACCTTTCACAATATGCAGCGGATGTACCTTAATAGCTCTGACACCCAGATCGAGAATCTTCTTGTAGGTGACCAGTGTGTCTTTGGCTGTTTCACCAGGCAGGCCCATGATGATATGGGTGCAGATATTCAGATCGTATTTATGCGCCCGAATAATGGCATCTTCATAGTCGGCAAAGGTATGACCGCGGTTGATGCGCTCGAGTGTGGCATCAAAGCTTGATTGCAGACCCAGCTCCAGCCATATCTCTTTTCCCTGAGCCTGATAAGAGGCCAGAAGTTCCAGAACCGGGTCAGGAACACAGTCAGGGCGGGTGCCTACGCACAAACCAATCACATCCGGCTCGGCCAGAGCCTGATCGTAGAGAGCTTTGAGCTGCTGCAGATCGCCATAGGTATTGGAGTAGGACTGAAAGTACGCCAGATACTTGCGAGCCTTTCTGACCTTGGCAACTTTCTCCCGGGCAGCGGCAAGCTGCTCGGTGACCGAGAGCGCACTGTTGGTGCTGTTAGGGCTAAAGGAGCGGTTATTGCAAAAGGTGCAGCCACCAATGCCTTTGGCGCCATCGCGGTTTGGACAGGTGAAGGCCGCATTCACAGAGAGCTTGTGGATGCGTTCGCCATACTTGCTTTGCAGATAGCGGCCAAAAGTATTTACGTAGCGGGTCAGATCCATGGCTGTCACACTGAATTAGCAGAGGCGGCACGGTACTTGGAAATGGCGGCTGAGCCTATGCGGGATAATGCCGATAGCGATTGGCGGTTTTGGCGGTGACAGGAAGGTTTTTACGGTAGGAAAAGCCCCTCCGGAGAGAGGCTTTGAGAAGGAATCAGGACTGCTTGCGGATTTTCTCCAGCATATCCTTAACGACCTTTTTTGCATCCCGCTCATAGGCAGCCCGGGATTTTGCGGGCTTCAGATTGCCTTTCTGATCGATAATCTTGCGGGCCAGCTTGCGGGCAACAATGGCAACCACTTCATCCATAAAGGTGTCATCGAAGATGTTCTTATCGACGAACTGCAGCTGAATCAGCATCTTTTCCCGGGGCTTGCCCTGCTCATTGAAATGAATGGCAAAGTCGCCGCTGTCTGACGTGCTCTGGGAGATCGTCAATGTAAAGTGCTCGCCGCTCATGGCCATTCGCCTCTGTAATCTCATAAACCCTATGTCGGCATGGCGGCAGGGCACTTTACGGGCTATCTCATCACTTTTTCAGGGAGAGGTAGCGGGTCATAACCAGATCGCGGGGATTATCGTACCAGCCCTTAACTTTCGGGTTCACGAGGGAAGGAGAGACATAATAATAAAGCGGCACGACGGGTGCGCTTTCAGCCAGGATTTTCTCCAGCTCAATGAATAGCGTCTGACGATTGGCCTCCGGCTTATTCAGCTGGCTGAGTAGCTTGTCATAAGCCTTATCCTGATAGCCAGGCTTGTTACTGCCACTGTCGCTTTCAAAAATGGAGAGCATGCTGACCGGGTCATTGAAATCGGCGACCCAAGAGGCTCTGGCGACTTCAAAATCCTGTGCCCGGAACTTGGCAAGTACCGACTTCCACTCCATATTTTCCAGCGTGACTTTAACTCCCAGATTTTGTTTCCACATGCTGGCTGCGGCAATGGCGATCTTTTTACGGGCTTCGCTGGTGTTGTAGAGCAGGGTGAACTGCAGTGGATTGTCCTTTGAATATCCAGCTTCTTTATAGAGCCTGCGAGCTTCCGCAAGGCGTTCATCCCTCGCCTGTTGCAGCTCGGTGGTCATCTTCGGCATGCCACTCATATAGGGAGGCGTAAAGGTATAAGCTGGCATCTGACCTTCACCCAGCACCTTATCGGTTATAAGTTCCCGATCCATAGCCAGAGAAAGAGCCTTGCGCAGTTTTGGGTTATCAAAAGGCGCCTTGCGGGTATTAAATGCAAAATACTCGATACCCAGCATATGGGTTTTGTGCAACTCATCAGCGAGTTCCTTGCTGAGTTTTGGATACATCTCGGCAGGAATGTCGAGTGTCATATCCAGTTCACCCGCCCGGTAGCGATTGAAAGCCGCATTGGCTGATGGGAGCGTGAGGTAGCTGACGCTGTTGATGGCCAGCTTGTCGTGATCCGGATGTTTCGCATTCGCAGCCAGATCCATCTTCTCGTTGACGATCCATTCACTGAGAGAATAAGGACCATTGGTTACCAGATTTTCTGGCAGGGTCCAGTTCTGGCCATGCTTTTCCAGTACACCGGGAGGAGTAGGGTAGAGAACCGGCATTACCAGCATCTCCAGCAGCCATGGCGTGGATTGTTCGAGCTGTACTTGCAGAGTATCGGGAGTAATCGCTTTGACGCCCAGGGAGTCTGGTTTGGCCTCGCCTTTGGTGATTGCTTTAGCGTTTTGCACTGACATCATATCCAGATACCAGGCATAGGGAGAACCAGTATTGGGATCTACGGCCCTTTGCCAGGCGCGAACAAAGTCATCTGCGGTGACGGGCTGACCATTGGACCACTGGCTGCTGCGGAGTTTGAAAGTCCAGGTTTTGCCATCTTCTGAGGTTGTCCAGCTGGTGGACTGCCCGGGAACAATCTTTCCTTCCGGGTTGCGATGAACCAGACCATCAAACAGGTCGTTCACTACCCGCATGCCGGGCAGGGTATGTACAAGCTGGGGATCGAGGGACTCAGGCTCTGAAGTGTTAGCCCGGTTGATATGCTGGTCGCTTGATGGCTGCGCCCAGCTAAAGAGTGCTGTTGCCGATAGCAACAGGAGTGTCAGAAATCTGGCAGGGGTCATGGCGGCTCCATTCCTTAAGCTAGCCTTTAAGATACTGGTGAATCCAGAGATAGCCAATCATGGCGTATGAGGAGGCTCGGCTGCAAACCGGCAGCGGGTCTTTAATTTCTGAGAATCATTTCTGAGAAAGGAGTCTCTTATGAGTGTGGGAAGTTCAGGAGTTCAGTCTACGCCAACCGGTGCACCGCAGGGAATCCCCGGTAATCAGAATCCTGCCGCCAAAGGTAAGGTTGATAATGCTGACGCCGATGCTTTTGATAATGCGCTGGGCGCGGATCAAAAGGTGAAAGAAGAGAAGAAGCTGACACCAGAAGAAGAGTTAAAAAAGGCGATGGCAGAGCATTCCGTAAAACAATTTATGGAACGCTCCAAAGAACACACAGAAGAGACTAAAAAGAACTTTGAGGGCTGATTTTTCAGCCTTATTCAATACTCTCTATCGACAGGGATAGACTGTCCCTGTTCATCAATCGCGACGTAAGTGAAGATCCCTTCCGTCACCTTCCGGCGCTGAGCTCCATGATGAACGCCCTTGCTCCAGACCTCAATGCGCACTCGCATGGAGGTTCGGCCTACCTTGATAATTTCTGTATGACAGCAGACCACTTCTCCCACAGCCACCGGGTGGTGGAAACACATGGACTCAATCGCTACGGTTGCGACGCGCGCATGGCAACGATCTTTAGCAGCCAGCCCGCCGGCAATATCCATCTGTGACAGCAGCCAGCCGCCAAAAATATCACCATTGGGGTTGGTATCCGCTGGCATGGCCAGAGTTCGGAGGGAGAGTTCTCCGCGGGGATGAGGCATCAGGTCGTTACTCCGGAAGGGGAATTCATGGCGAGTAGGCAAGATTAGTCCAGAGCGGCGTGCTCTCTCAATGCGGTTTTCTACAGATAGACCGCAGTTATACATATCTCTATAGCTGTGAGCCCTGCTTATCGCTCAAAGTTATAGGAATCTACAACCCCGCTCGGCCTGGCTCTCATATACTTTAATGGTTCCTTTATGCACTTTTCACGCAGGTCGTGGCTGTGCCAGAGCCTATGGGATGAGGTGTACATGGCTGGTAAGGATGCCAACATAATCAGACTGGATGCCAGTTGCGAGCTCCCTCCGCCTGATGAGGTGCCAGCTCAGATTATTCCTGTGCGTACACAAACCATCGATTATATCCGCCATCTCCTCCCCCCTCTCTTCGATCAGGCTGACGACACCCTCTTTATGATGTCTGGCCATGCCACCCTCCACGGCGAGCAAACCTTACTGTTTGATGGAATGAGAACTCTGCGGGTGCAAAAGCAGGCCGTCTCGGACCGTTTTCTTTCCGGGCTGGCGCGCTGGTTTGAGCCTGGGAAGCACCTTAACGAAGGGGAAAGTGAGCAGGCTCTGACAGAAGTGCGTTCCGATAATCTGGCTTTAGTGGGTGAGGAAGACCTGGAGGAACAGCTTGCCATTGCTGGCCTGCTGGATCGTGTGCAGCATGGTGAGTCCGGTAAACAGCTTAAGCTGCTTAATAATCGCCTGACCTCACTCTATCAATTGGACTCTCTCGCGTTAAAGAACAGCCCTGTCGGGCCGGTGGCAGCGGGCAGGGTTTTCCTCTCGGCGTTACAACCTCTGGAACTGCCGCTAAAAGTACGGCTGGTGGTGTTAAAAATCTTTGAGCAGTCTTATCTTTCCGATATTGAAAACTTCTACCGCAAAACCAACAACGAACTGCGTGATCAGGGTGTTTGCCCCGAGCTTGAAAAAGAGCTGCGTCAGCAGCGAGCGCAGGCCACCCGCGAAGCCAATGGTTGCGATAAAGAAGACAGTGAACAGATAGAAGAACCGTCAGAAGTCGATAATCCGATTCCCAAGCCTGAACCTTCTCCCGTTTCCACCTCATCAGAACCTGCAAAAACGAACCCTGTCGCCAGCTCTTCTCGGCCCAACGAATCTACGACGGCTTCTGAACTTGAACAGATGGAGCTGATGGAGTTGCTGTCTGTGATCCAGTCCCGTCAGCCGGAGATCGAAGAGGGTGGTATTGTGCCGGCCAGCCCAAGCTTGCGGGAAACGATGGATATTGCTCTTGCCGGTGTTCATGGCAAGAAGGCCCTGAACCTGCACGACAACGAGCTGATTGATATGGTGTCCATGCTGTTTGAATTTATCATGGATGACCATGAACTCTCAGCGCATATCAAATCACTGATTGGCCGTCTGCAAGTCCCCGTTCTTAAACTGGCCATTATTGATAAACAATTTCTGAGCAAACGATCACATCCGGCACGGCAGCTTCTAAATGGATTGGCCAGCGCGGGTACACAGGTATTGCGGCAGGGAGAAGCCCAGGGAAAACGTCTGGGCAATAAGGTTGAGCAGATTGTCTCTACCATCCTGCGGGAATTTGCCACAGATATCTCTTTGTTTGAAAGGGCGCTGAAGAGCTTTGAAGAATTCCTCCAGCAGGAAAAGCAACGTTTAGGTCGGTTGGAAAAACGACAGAAAAAAGCCGAGGAAGCCCGTAACCGCTCAGAAATGCTGCGTGTTCAGGTTCAGGATACCTTGGATCATAAACTCAAAGGGCAGGATATTCCGAAGAAGGTTATGCCTCTGGTTTATGAAGCCTGGGGGAGTTATCTGTTTATTACCGCGCTTAAGAAAGGTGATGAAAGTACGTCTTGGGAAAGAGCTCTGCGAGTCGTTGATCATATAGTGGCATCGCTCCAGCCATTGACGCCTGATAGCGAACAACGAAGAAGAGCCATGCTCCCTAAGCTTTATGAAACCATCGAGCTGGCATTGAAAAGCATTACCTACGACCCCTGTTTAACCGAGTTGTATTTGAAGGAATTGAAGAGTGTTCATTCGGCTTTGATTAAGAACGTTGAGCAGCTTTCGCAAAATGAAGATCAGCTACTGGAAAATGTTGCCGCGCTGGAGCAGATAAGTGAGAGCAAGCTTTCTCCCCATGTTTCTGATGCACCTTCCCTAAGTAAACAGCCCTCTGATAATCATGTTGAAAAAGAACCGCTGGTCGCCCCCCAAAAGAATAAGCCAGCTGAAGCGAAATCTTTGGTCACTGAGCCAGCAAAAGCTAATTTTAACGAGCTGCTAAATACGTGGCAGAACGATCAAGATGACAAACCGGAATCGAGCGAGGAGCTGTTTGATGAAGATGATGCAGAGTGCATCGTTCTTGAGTCGGTGGAAGGCGATTTGGATTTCTCGGTTATAGAAGACCCTGTTGTTAAGGATGACGGTCTTTCCGATCTGGCTGTGGGAGATGAAGTGATTTTTGCAGGAGGAGAAAAGGATGTTCGTTTCCGTCTGGCAGAAATTACCCATGATGGTCGTTATCTCTTTGAAAACGCCAATGGGTTGCGTGTTGCGGAAAAGAGTCGCAGCGAGCTTAGGTTGGCGGTGAAAAAAGGTGTTATCAAGCTGGTTTCAACAACAGAGAGCAAAGGTGGGGAAGCAGTTTTTGATCGGGCTTTAAAATCTGTTATTGGCAATTTCAAACTGTTTGGTGATAAAAAATAAATCTGATCTTCAATTTGTTCTTCAAGGCTCTTCATGAAAATCTCTCAGGGTTGGCTGGATCAGGCGCAAAAGTGTCCCAGTCCTAACCACAACCTCAGACCTGACAGCTCCGAAATAGGGTTACTGGTTATTCATAATATCAGCCTCCCTGCCGGACATTTTGGCGGCCCACATATCGAGCAACTCTTTACCAATTGTCTGGATGTCTCTGCTCACCCCTCATTTGAAGAGATCGCTGGTCTTGAAGTTTCAGCCCATCTATTGATTCGCCGGGATGGCACTCTGATCCAGTTTGTGCCGTTCCATCTCCGAGCCTGGCATGCCGGTGTGTCATGTTGGGAGGGACGGGAAGCCTGTAATGACTTCTCTATCGGGATTGAGCTTGAGGGGACGGATACAACGCCTTTTGAGCAGGCTCAATATCAGGCTTTGGCGGGTGTTACCGAAGCACTTTTTCAGGCTTATCCGAATTTGACGCCTGATACGATAACCGGCCACTCCGATATTGCTCCCGGTCGAAAAACTGACCCCGGCGAGGCTTTTGACTGGGAGTATTACCGCTCACTGCTCTGAGCCTGAAAAGCGTGACTATAGTTCCCTTTACGATGTGCTGTTCTGCATGTTCAGAGCATGAATGTAGAGTTGGACTGGGGGTAGTTGTGCTGAATCTCGAATCGCTCCATGAGATGGTGGGAAATGACCCTGATATGGTCAAAGAATTACTGGGTCAATTTATCGAAACCACCCAGGATGATATGCGCAACCTGCAGGATGCCATAGCCGCCGGTAACACCCGGGATGTGGCCGGGCTTGCTCACCGCATCAAAGGTTCATGCTTTGTGGTTGGGGCGAGCCAACTGGCTGAATTCGCTGATCTTTTGGAAAGAGATGGACGGGAAGATAACGCCTCCCGGTTTGATGATCTGTCCAGTAAAATTGCGGCCGAGTTTCAGCAGGTGCTGAACGCCATCGATAAACTGCGCTGAGCATGAGATCTTTTGCTGTTTAGTGTTACCATAGCGGTGTTGTACTGACGACAAATAATGACAATGAGTCCAGACACCGGGCAAGACCAGCAGCTTTCTCTCTATCTGCAGCAATGTGCTGACTCAAGGCATATGGCTCTTAAGCTGCTGTATCAGAAAACCTCTCCGAATCTTTTTGCCGTTGCCCTGCGTATCCTTAAGAACAGGGAACTGGCAGAGGATTGTCTTCAAAGTGCTTACATCAAAATCTGGAAATATGCCGGTCGTTATGATGCGGGAAAAGCCCGCCCCATGACCTGGATGAATACCATTGTTCGTAATCAGGCGCTCGATATGCTGAGACGCCAGAAGCCCCAAGAGATATCAGACGACGAGGCTCTGGCTCAGGTTGCAGACGACGCTCGCGGTCAGTTTGACCATGTGGCACTGGCCCGGGATTCGGAAGATGTTCACCGCTGTCTGGCAGAATTATCCGATCAACAGCGTGCCTGTATCGAGCTGGCTTACTTTGATGGGTTGAGCCATCAGGAAATGTCGGATCAGCTTGATTACCCACTAGGTAGTGTGAAGACCTGGATCAGAAGAGGATTGATGAGGTTACGGACATGTCTGACTGGAATCTGAGTGATCCTGAACAGCGCCATCAAGCAGCTGCAGACTATGTTCTGGGGCTGTTGTCCGGTGCTGACCTCACACGGTTCGAGGCGCTGCTGTCGATCAGCCATGAGGCGCAGAGAGATGTGCAGCAATGGCGTGAGCATCTTAATATTCTCAATGATGAACTGAAGCCTCAAACACCGCCGTCTTCTGTTTGGAAAAATATTGCCAGGGCAACGAAACCAGAGTCTCTTTGGAGCAGCCTGCGTTTCTGGCAGGGTACCGGTGTCGGTGTGGCAGCCGCTTTAGTGGTTTCATTAAGTCTTTGGCTTTCCCCTGCTAGCCAAGAGCTGGATGAACGTGACATTGATTACGTCTATGTCATTCAGGGCAGTGGTAGCCAGCCAGAGTGGATTGTGAATGCGTCCCTGAATCAAAATAAGGTATTTGTAGAAACGGTTCAGCCGGATGTTCTGCCCAATGGTCAGGTTTGTGAACTGTGGTTGATGGTGAAAGGGCAGGAGCCTGTCTCTCTGGGGATTCTTCCAAAGAGTGGTATCAATGAAGTGGTGATTGATCCTCAATGGCGCAACGCGCTGCAAAACTCTCCTTTGGTTATTACTCTGGAGAAGCCGGAAGGCGCACCAAATGGTTATCAGATGGGGCCGGTACTGGCTCGTGGGCAATGGACGCCAGTGAACAAGAGTATTTAATTAACCTTCCCGCCGATTATTAAAGGCCAGACAGTGATAGCGGTAACACTGCATTCCTTCTGGCCAGAGATCTCCGGATAACCCTGCCTTTCTTTTCAAATGATTTAAAAACTCTTCCGGAGCTGGCAATTGTTCCCAGACCTGCGGAAGAAATGTGGCTCTATGGCCGTGGTTGTCATCAATAATCAGACCATCAATATTCGGGACAAGCTGATTTAACAGTTCCTGCTCGGAGTCAGCACTGATGGGTTCGGGAACGGTCAGTACTGAAATCTCAATTTCCAGTTCATCAAGCTCTGTCGTGTCGACCGGAGTAAAGCGATGGTCGTGAAAGGCTGCAGCATAGGCGTTATAAATAATATCGTTAGCCAGTGATCGTTGGGCTTCCAGCGATCCAATACATCCGCGAAGTTCCCCATATTTATGCAATGAAACAAAGGTGGCCTGTAACTCTGTAAATGGAGAACCAAGGCCTGTGGTCAGCTGATTAGAGATAGCAGGTTCTTTTAATCCTTCACATCCAAGTCGAATGGTTTTCTCAGCCAGGTTAAGCAGAGCGTTTTGCTGTTCTTTATCCATACGGGTTTCTCTCAGAAGCGATTATTGCAAAGCAAAGCTGGCATAGCCCACCACGCGGTTTTTATCACCTGCCGTATCACCCGAATTACAGTAGGCAAGGGTGTGTAGCGACATGCCTTTCTCTTTGGCCAGTCTCAGAAGACCATTGAGTGGACGACAGCCGCAAGCCTGTTCACCATCAAGAACCGGCTGCATCTGTTCAATATGGTGGATGGTTGTGTGATCTTTGCTGACGGCATTTTCATAGTTAAGGAAATGACTGAGATCGGTGCTGATGACAATCAGCGTTTCTTCTCCGCCCCACAGACTCTCCAATACCTCTGCTACTGCAAGAGGGGAGGCTTCTCCGACCACCAATGGAACAAGCGTGAAATCATCAAGTGTCGTCTGTAAGAAGGGCAGCTGAACTTCCAGTGAATGTTCAAGCTCGTGGGCTGCTTCTGAACTGTGCACCTGACTAAGTGTGCTGAGTTGTGTTTTAGCGTTCTGGTCTATTTCCAGTGAGCCAAGCGGTGTAAGGAAAACATCACTCTCGGGTAAGGCTAATCCCTGTAACGGAACACGGTGTGAAGGTCCGAGCACAATCACGCGTTTGATGGTGTCGCGAAGGGCAGTAAGCTGCCGGTAGCCTGCGGCGGCAGTTGCACCGGAGTAAATATATCCAGCGTGGGGAACAACCAGAACCTTAGGGACTAAACCTGCGACGGGATTTGTTTGGTTGAGATATTCACTCAGCTCGTTTGTTAAAGCCGAGCGGTTGGCTGGGTAGAAAGCACCAGCAACAGCCGGTTGTCGTATGGTCATGGAGTGACACCTCCTTGGCCGAAGCTGGGTTCACTATTGAAAGGTGGATCTGGACTTATAATTATAGTGTCTGTGATTCTCCAGCAAGGAGATATCAATGATCGATAACTCTGCCACACCACCAGCTTACTGGCCTACGCAATACTGGCATACTTTGGAGGATGGCCGGGTTCAGTGTGATGTGTGTCCCCGAGCCTGTCGTTTAAGAGAAGGTCAGCAGGGGCTCTGCTTTGTTCGTAGCAGAGTGAATAATGCGATCGTGCTGACAAGTTATGGTCGTTCAAGTGGCTTCTGTATCGATCCCATCGAAAAGAAACCCCTTAATCATTTTCTTCCAGGAACGCCGGTTCTCTCATTTGGCACTGCCGGCTGTAATCTGGCCTGTAAATTTTGCCAGAACTGGGATATGAGCAAATCCCGTGAGATGGATACCCTTGCTGATCAGGCTATGCCTGAGCAGTTGGCAGCCAAAGCTTATGAAACGGGCTGTCGCAGTCTGGCCTTTACCTACAACGACCCAGTGATCTTTTTGGAATATGCGAAGGACGTAGCTGTCGCGGGTCGAGAACAGGGACTTAAGTCGGTTGCTGTCTCGGCGGGCTATATCTGCCCGGAACCGCGCCGAGAGTTTTTTGAAGTCATGGATGCGGCCAATATTGATCTCAAAGCTTTTACGGAAAGGTTCTACAGTAAAATTTGTGGTGGCTCTCTCGCACCAGTTTTGGAAACGTTGGCGTACCTTAAGCAGGAGACTTCTGTCTGGTTTGAAATCACCACCCTCCTGATCCCCGGTGAAAACGACAGTGAAGGGGAGATCGACCAAATGACGGGGTGGATATTTGAGAACCTTGGGCCGGATGTACCCTTACACTTCACAGCGTTCCATCCGGACTGGAAAATGCAGGATCATTCGCGCACACCAGGCTCAACATTAACGCGAGCTCGCCAGCAGGCACTCAATAATGGTCTGCATTATGTCTACACCGGCAATGTTCACGATTCTCAGGGAGGAAGCACCTGGTGCCCCGGTTGTGGTGAATGCTTGATAGAACGCGACTGGTATCAATTAGGAATTTGGACTGTAGAAAAAACAGAGTCCTCGCCTTCCGGTCTATGCCGATTTTGTGGATATCAAATTGCCGGCGTCTTTGAAAGTTCTCCCGGAGTATGGGGTGCTCGTTGTGTACCTGTCAGAATAAATTAGGCGACAGAAAACTTTTTTAAATTATTTTCATTTTTCCGGGAACTTTTTCTGAACTTGGCTGTCAGAGGTTATAAGAGATGAGCGAAAAGGCGTTTGCTCCTCGGTTGTGTGCTCTTTGTTGTGTGTTTGGTTGTTGTGTGTTGAGGCTTTGTTAGTGTGTGACGAAGCTGAAAATTTAAGCCCCGGTTTGATTGCTCAGATCGGGGCTTTTCTTTGATAAGTACTTTTTCTAATTAGACGTTAACTGCCTTCTTTGGAGAGTTCGGCAATCTCCATAAGACGCGTCAGTACCTTGTTGTTCAGGCTGTTCTTCGGATACTTGCCACGGCTGTTCAGCGCACCTGGTTTGTGGCCAGTCAGAATCTCCAGAGCCTGCTCAACATGAGAGACAGCATGAACAGCGAATTTATTCTGTTTCACCGCATCCAGCACGCGCTTGCTGAGCATCAGGTTACGGATATTGGCCGCCGGGATAATCACACCCTGATCGCCAGTGAGGCCACGGGCTTCACAGAGATCAAAGAAGCCTTCAATTTTTTCGTTAACGCCACCAATCGCCTGCACTTCACCGTGCTGGTTCATGGAACCGGTGACCGCATAGCTCTGTTTGATCGGAACATTAATCAGTGACGAGATCAGACAGCACAGTTCAGCCAGTGACGCACTGTCGCCATCGATATAACCGTAGGACTGTTCCATGGCCAGACTGGCAGAAATCGCCAGAGGGAACTTCTGAGCATAGGTCGCACCGAGATAACCGGTCAGGATCATCACACCTTTAGAGTGAATGGCCTGACCCAGCTGAACTTCCCGTTCGATATCGACAATACCCTGAGAGCCTGGATAAACGGCAGCGGTAATACGTGCCGGGGAACCGAAGCTGGTGTCGCCTATGGATAGAACCGTCAGACCGTTGATCTTGCCGATCGCATCGCCACAGGTATCAATCAGGATGCTGCCCTCAATCATCTCTTTGAGGATCTCTTTGCTGACCCGGCTGGTGCGCTCAGCCTTGGCTTCCAGTGCCTTATCTACATGCAGGTGGGTAATCTTGCGACCTTTGCTGTCTCGGCGGATGTAATCGGCTTCGGCCAGCAGATCGAACAGATCGCCAATATGAGCAGAGAGATGATTTTTATGTTCAGCCATACGAGAGCTGTGTTCCACCATTCGGGCAACAGCCTGTGCCGTTAGTGGTGGATACTTCTCATCACTGGCACGGGTGTGCAACAGGCGGGCAAAGGCGCCGACGCTTTCAGGCGTACGCTGCAGATGGCCATCAAAGTCCACCAGTACCCGGAACATTTCGTGGAAGTCCGGATCCAGTTCCTGCAGCAAGTAGTAAATCTGACGTGAACCGATCAGGATGATTTTGACATCCAATGGAATAATTTCCGGGTTCAGGGTGATCGTGTTGATCAGCCCCATTTCGCTGGCCGGCGATTCAATCTTCAACTGCTGCTCTTTGAGGGCGCGCTTGAGGGCTTCCCATACGAAAGGCTCTTCCAGCAGTTTGGCGGCTTCCAGTACCAGAAAACCGCCGTTGGCTTCATGCAGGCTGCCCTGACAGATCTGGCGATAGCTGGTGACCAGCGCGCCCATCTCCGTGTTGTATTCGATCCGGCCAAACAGGTTGCGATAGCTTGGATGCGTTTCAAACACTACCGGTGCGTGAGCTTTTTCCTTATGGCCAACAACCAGATTGGGAACATACATATCCCGCAGCAGGTGACGCTTGCCGGCATCTTCTTTGAATTCGATGCCGCGCTCATCCGCCAGATGCTCGACCACCGTTTTGTGGAGGTCCTTCTTCATGGCTTCCAGATATTCGCTCACTCCATCGAAGTGACCGTAGTCCTTCTGCAGAGTCTTGAGCAGAGGCTCCAGTGCCTTGTCGATGGCCTGATGGTTCAGGGAGCGCAGTTCTTCACTGGATTCCCGCTTCCACTGAGGCAGCTCTGAAAGCTCTTCATTCAGCAGGTTTTCAAGGTGGGTAATATCCTTGTTGAACTTGTTGCGCTTGCGATCCGGCAGCTGGGCGAATTCGGTTTCGTCCATAGGCTTGCCTTCATGCATTGGTGCGAAGGTCAGAGAGCCCTGCTCACGGAACAGGCAGATTCTGCGGCGCAGGCCTTCCTGCTCAACCGTCTCGATGGCTTTGTCATAACGGCGGTTGAACTTGCGCTCAATCAGGCTTTTCTTCTGCTGGTAGGATGGGCTTTCAAAAGCCGCTGGAAAGGTGTCCATCAGCTCATCCACCAGCGTATTGAAGTCACTGAGCAGACGAGAGCCGGTTCCGGCAGGGAGGCGGAGCACGGAGGGCTCGCGGGCATTGGAAAAGTTATTGACGTAGGCCCAGTCTTCCGGCGTATCCATCTCCTCGGCTCGCCCTTCGAGATAGTGGCGAATATAAGAAGTACGACCGGTTCCAGACTCTCCCATCACATAAATATTGTAACCGGCCCGGTGCATGTTAACGCCAAAGCGGATAGCGGTTTCCGCGCGCTCCTGCCCGAGAATGCCGGCAAAAGGCTCAAGCTCATTGGTATGCTTGAAACCCAGCTCGCTCACTGGCTGGCGAGCGGTCAGTTGATTGAGGGGAACTCTGGTTGTTTTGACTGCTGATGACATTAATGTCTGATATCCCTTGTCGGTGGCTGTCCTGATAGTCCCGGGCACGGGCTGGGCCGTTTGAACCTGATCAAAGATAACAGAAAAGAGGAAGGCTGAAACAACTTTGCCACGGGTCTTTTACAAGCCCTCTTCGTTATCGAATCCTCGGCGGCTCTGGGGGCCGACTGTTCGCAGGCCAACCGGCATGTTGCGAGCGGAATGCACGGGAATATCAGTATCGCTTTTCAGGTAGTCTACCAGAAAATCAAAGTCAGACTGTTCGATCAGCTCCCAGATACATTCCTGCAGATTCTGCCCCAGTTTTTCCTGCAGGCGGTTGGCGGCATCCGTAGTCAAAGGGAGGTGAGGGATCTGGCTTAACAGATCCTGGGTGACGTGGGCGAGCCACTCCTGGGTGTTGCCAGGATTGTGGGTGTTGATATCCAGAGCCTGGCTCAGCCCCTGTTTCAGCTCCTGGATCACATCCTCTCTCTGACTGTTTGGCACAATACCATCGGTAGAGAGATAAATAGCTTTGCTGAAGGCAGACATTGCCCGGCCCGGCAGTTCATTACTCACTCTCCGGAACTGTCCAAGCTCCTGCATATCAACGCCGCCGGAACTCGCCAGCTCATTCACAAACGAGAGGCAGTTGTGGTAAGGCCCGCCCCACAGCCACTTCTTGCGGGATAGCCGATCAACGCCCTGTTGCAGGGCCTGCTTATCAGTACAGGGGAGACTGATCTCCTGACTGATTTCACACTCCCAGCGCTGGCAGTATTCCTGAAACTGTACCTCGGTCATATGTTCCGGATACCAGTTGGCAGAGCTGATCTGGACATAGCGGGCTTCACCTGCCGGGTCGCCGAAGGCGATCAGGGCGTGGCCATAGCGATTCGTAGCACCACCCTCCACCACAATGAGTTTCGGGTTGGTATAAAGAGCCAGCTCTTCTGGGGGAAGGCCCTGTGGCCAGTTGATACCAATACGGCTTTCGGTATTTTCGGCGATAAGAGGACCCAGCACGGTTTCCCGGGCTTCTGATGAAGGTTGCTGACTATTTGAAGGAAATGGTTGCTGAGCCTCGTCTTTTTTATGGGCCACATTTTTTCCCTGCACCAGAAGATCATCAATGCGAGTGAACAGGGTAATGGTTTTTTTTGCCAGTACCGCCTTGAGCTTGTTGGACATCGAAATCAGGATAAAGGTTGTGCGCTTATGGAGTGGTACTTCCGAGACCGGCCCATACGCCTTCGCCTTGCGGGAATACTGCTTCAGCAGAACATTTAGCCGCTCGGTTTTTCTGCCAAACCAAGAGGTTTTAGTCTCGGCTGGCTTCTCAGAGATTGAGGCCTTTTCAAAAGGCGCCTGGGATCGAACGGCTCCCGGATCGCGCTGAACAGAGTTCTTATTAAAGAATGAAGGCATGGTTCGGGTTAGATCTGTTGTTTTTTTCAGCATAGCCCGAACTGGAGTACACGCTTTTCTCAGTGCGTCACTGCATCCGGTTATTGAGGCTTATACTGAAATCTGAGGCATTCAGGAAATGGAATTCTGATTCATGGGCAAAATCCCCAAAGCGCATACATCCGGTACTCCGCCTACTCCGGTTTCGGGTGAGCAAAAAACTGGCCCTACCAAAGGCTCCCGCCCCGGGAAGGGAAAGGGTCGTCGTATTACGATCCAGGATATTGGTGCTCCTCAGCTGAATAAAAATAAAAAGTCGGGGCCTCTGTCTGGCTTAAGTCTTTGGAAGCGTTCTTCTCAGGTGATTGAACCGGGCAAATTAAAGGTTCGGCAGGAGGATGTGTCCAAGGCGCAAAAGAAAACCATCAAAGCTTTACAGAGTGCCAATACCAGCAGCGAGTACAAGACCATTTTGACTGAGCAGGTAAAATCCACAAGCGAGCTCTGCTCTTTATGTCGCCAGCTACCGGACAAGAGTTTTTCCAAGATGAAGTCGGCCATCAATGATCGGCTCAAGGTGCTGGAGGCCAAAAGTCATGTTGAGGTCATGCTGAATCAGTGCCGGGATAAAAAAGGGCGTATTGATACGAGTCAGGTCGCCAAGACGCTGGCCCAGCATCGGGAGTTTATGACGCAATCCACAGCTAATCTGTTTTTCACGGATGGTGCCAACTATGTAAAGACACGGCTGAATATGCCATCAGGGGAAGGGCCGGTGGAAATACTCAGTCGAATCCGGGGCTGCTCCCCACAGGACTTTCGTTTACTACCTGAGGAAGTGGAAGGCAGCAATGTCAGTAAGGATTTGGATATGGCCCGGCGTCAGGGCGGGCAGGTGCTGAAAGAAGCCCGTGATAAGGCGGCAAAGAAAGCGGCCGCCTATCTGGAAGCGCACAGTCCCGGCAAGGTGGAACATATCCGCTTCCAGAGCCATGCCGCGACTCAGATTTGCCGCACGATGGAAAGCATGCTGCTCGATCAACTGGAGCCGGGTGACCATGATCAGTTACGGGATGATATGGCGTCCCTGAGAGCCAAGTCGCTGGTGGGCGATATGATGTTGAAGGTCAAAGACCTGTCTGGTTTTCAGCAGCGTATGGACGATGTGTTCGGGAATATGCCTAAAGGAGCTCCACCTGAGCAGGTTATGAACCAGCTGATTGGAGAGCAAAATATCAATAGCGATGCGGTTGTTCTTGGACGACTGGTATCCGGGGAACGGGTTCCCACAAAGGCGGTAAAAACCGTTGGTCAGAAAGAAGTGCAGGCAGCCTGTGCCAGACAGCTGGCAACAGAGCTGAGCAAACAAGTGCAATCCTTGGCTGATCAGGAAGGAGTCAGGGACCCGGCTGCTTTAGCGCAAGCCATGTCCCTGTCGCAGACGCTTAGAAAAATTGCGGTTGAGCTTGAGGGTTAGAGCCAGCCTTTGAGCTTAAATATCCAATAGGTGCTCAGGCCGCTGAGAATCATCAACGCAATAGCGGCCGGATAACCAAAGTCCCAGCCCAGTTCGGGCATATTGGCAAAGTTCATACCGTAGCTGCTGGCGATCAGTGTCGGCGGCATAAAGACGGTCGCCATAACCGAGAAGATTTTAATAATCTTGTTCTGTTCAAGATTGATAAAACCCATCACCGCTTCCTGCAGGAAGTTGATCTTATCGAACAAAAACGCTGTATGTGGCAGCAGGGAGTCAATATCCCGCAGCATCTCCATAATTTCCTGCTGATGCTGGTCGGCCATACGAATACGACGGTTGCGCACCAGATAGCGCAGGGAGCGCTGGCTATCCAGCAGGCTCAAACGAATCTTACCGTTTAAGTCTTCCTGTAGGGCGATATCTTTCAGAGCGGTGTCGCGGGTCTGGTCATTGGTATCTTCCCGCAGAGTCATCTCACTGACCGCTTCCAGGCTTTCATAAACCTCTTCCAGCAAGTCAGCCAGATAGTCCACCTTGGAGGTGAACAGGGCGGTAAGAATCGCCATTGGGGAAGAGATCTCAATATGCTGACGCTTGAGATAATTCCGAACCAGACGGAACAGGCCGACCTCATCATCCCGCAGTGTGATCAGCAGATGTGGACGCAGGTTGAAGGAGACGCTGGTGTTACGCACTTCTTTCCCGGAACGGTGCGGGAAGAAACTGGTAATGTGCAGACCGTCTTTGTCCTGATAGAACCGGGAAGAGGCCTCAATCTCGTAGAGGTCATCACTGTCGGGGACCTCCTCGACATAATAATTATCCAGCCATGATCGCTCTGCCTCCGAGGGTTCCACAACATCCAGCCACACCGTATCACTTGGCAGCACATCATTGAGGCCAAGTTGAGTGATTTTGATGCGGTTGTTCTGGAGCTGATAGGCGGTGATCATGCGAAAGGCGGCCCCCGGAAAGACAGTTGGGATAGAGGGTTAATTCCGCATTCTACCATAGGCCTCGTGAAAAACAGTGCTGTTTAGTTACGATAATTATGGGCCTGTAAACAGACTGTTTAATGACTCTGTTCCTGCCCCAGAACCTGTCGAACCACGCCCAGCATCTGCCCCGTCATATTATGGCCACTATCATCACCGGAATTACCCCAGTAAGGGTCATAACCCTTTTTCCCTTCTTTCGGCGTGTGCTCAATCAGGATATTCGGAAAGGTATTCAGCAGGCGCTGTTTTAATTCCGCCAGCTGGCTGAATTTGGCATAGATGCCATCGATCATGATCTGTTGCTTGATTGATTCCCAGTGCTTGAGATCTATCAGGTCCCGGTACTTCCTGTCTCTGGCTATATCTTTTGCCAGGCTCCCGCGTGGAGCGCTTAGGATATGTTGCACGACCTCTTCGGTTTGCTCTGGTGTGACGCCTTTGGCGGGTGAGGCGAGAAACTTCATGCACTGGAAATAATGTTCAACGCTGGGGTAGGCGCGGCCGTTGACCGTAAAACAGACTGGGTCATCCTGTTTGTCCCGGTGAATATAGGTATTGGTCAGGTAGTAGTTATTCTGCTGCAGCCTCTGGTCGAGTTCCTGATCATAAAAACGTACCGCTCCCCAGGCCGAACCGGTGGCCTTGTTATCAATGTTGGCGGAGAGTGATTCATGACTCTCATACAGTGCCAGATGCTGGGCCACTCGGTCATAGTTGCCGGTGGTCACTGTCGTCATACACAGTTTGCCTGCTGTGTCCTGTATAGGAATAGAGTATTCACAAGGCTGGCAGGGTTGATAGTGCGCACGGTTTTTTATCTGGAAAGCTGGCAGTGGGCCCGATGGTGGTTCCGGAAGTGGGGAGTCGGACGTCTCGGGGGCTGGTTGTTCCGAATCGTCCGGTGACTTTTGATATTCAATGGCATCAAACCAGTAAGGGTTTGGGTCTATGCCTTCAGCACGTCGGGCATCCTGCAAAAACAGACAGAGTTCAGTGGCGAACTTAGGGGCGCCGCACAGATAGAAGAAGGTTAAGACCCGACTTATCCGAAGCTGATCATCCGTATTATTGGCGGTCAGCCAGCGCTGAAGCCTGTGGGGGGCGTTCTCTGTCAGCGCAAAATGACGACCGGAGCGCTCAATGCCCCAGTGTTCCAGCATCAGATCCATAGCATCACTGATATTGTCCTGAATATCCGGATCGTGGTTGATCTCTTCAATCATTGGCCGGGTCAGTGTTGGAGCGTGCGGATTGTATTTGCTGGTATGCGGATTGGGAAACAGCAGCTGAATATATTGATGGTGATTGACCAGATCCTGTTCATCCATCGCCATGATCTGGTCATAACTGAACGGACACTGTTCATTGCAGATACCTTCGCGGCTGTAGAAGCGCAGCCACTGCTCTTCAGGCTCAGAAAAACATTTTGGGCCTTCTGTATCCATGGAAGACACTTCACGTTCTTCCAGTGCTTTTTCGAGATCGTTCAGTAGCGCCTGATTATTTTCGTACTGGGTGTAATTGCCTTTATCAAATTCCGCCCCGGTGATTGAAAGGTATTGGGAAGGAGAAACCGTGCGCACGGTATTACCTTGCCATAACACCACCTGCCCGGTACGGGTTTCCAGATAATGACCAAAGCGAGCATGGGATTTAATGGAATAATCACCCGTATGCTGGAGATAATCCTGGACCAATTGTTCTCGCGTGGCGCTGTTGATTCTTGATTCAGGGCTCATGGGCCAATCCCTCTACTCCTTCTACCCAGCTCTGCCTGAACTTACCTCCCTCAAACTTTCATTCATCTGACAAGCTGGTAAGCTGGAATGACAACCACAAGGAGTAAGTGGTGACTTATTAACTTATCAGGGATGGATAGATCAGTCATGAGTCATTCAGAACTCAGTCAGCCACAATCAGAATCTGCTGTAGAAGAAAGACTTTCCCAGTTACAAAGTCAGATCGCCGAATTAAAAGCCCGTCTGGCCAATTATGAATTTGAACTCGCAGAAGGGCAGAGCCGTCTGGAAGGTGCCGGTAGTGGTCTGTTTGCCAAAACCTTTATTCCTTCCGGTCGTGTAGTAGGGGAATACACCGGCACGGAGTCTTTTCGGTTACTGGTGCCTGCTACAGGTCGTTATGTGATGTGGCAGCGGGATGCTCAGGGCCAGCCTCATTTTCTCGATAAGGACACCTACATTCTCTGGCTGGTGGATGATGAGGAAGATGATCAGCCCTGGATGGGCGATTACCCGGAAATAGAGTCAGGCATTGATGGTTCGGTGTCTGGTAATCTGATGCGCTATGCCAATAGTAATGACGAACCCAATCTGGAAATGTTTGTGACTGAAAACCAGCGGGTTGTGGCGATTTCTCTAAGGGATATTGAACCGGAAGAAGAGTTGTTCTGGGATTATCATCCAGGCCGGGACAAAGACTTCAGTATTATCCCTGATCATATTGAAACAGATTTGGAGCGTTTTATTCGTGTTTCCGACGATGGTCAGGTGCGGTTGACAGATCAAGCCTTGCAGATTCCCCAAAAGCGGGGTGGAAAAAAGCGCAAGAAGAAGCGCCGTTAATGTTTCAGGAATAAATCAGGCTCAATACCACAATCAATATCCCAAAGCTGACAGTCGGCCAGAACCAGAGGCCGGCTGGCAGCGCTTTTATTTTCCCTTCCTTTCTCAGTTTCAAAGCCATCGCGGCTGGTAAAAGAATGGCCAGAACGGCCAGAGCCAGCGCGGCGAAACTCAGTGCGGTAACAAAAGCACCTGGCAGATAAAGTGCAATCAGCAGTGGTGGAGTAAAGACTGCCACGGCAGTGAGCGCGCGTGAGTGAGAGCCTATGACCGAGTGGATAAAATCAAAGAAGCCCAGCCCAACACCCAGAAACGAAGTGACCAGTGCCAGATTGGTGAAAATATGAATCACCGATGAGATGGGAAGAGTATCGTTCGGCTGAAGGTTGACCAGCTGTTCAATCAGGCTGGCAACCGAGCCCTCTCTGGCGATTATGGCCAATGTCTCGTTATCCAGCTGGCCAAGAGTGACTCCAAGCCACAGCAGATACAGCACTAAAGGAAGCAGGCTGCCAAAGATAAAGACCTTCTGCAGTTGGGGACGGTTGGCGTTTGCATAGGCAATCAGGCTGGGAATGCTGCCGTGATAGCCAAAGGAGGTAAAAATAACCGGGAGCACTGCCAGTGCTGCCACTAGTGTGTGGTCTTCAGCACTGCCCTCATAAGGATTGCCCTTATTAAGAGCACCACCATAAAGGTTGCTGAGCTGAACATCCGGCGCCAATAGCACCAGTGAGATCAGAAAGGTGGCCAGCATGCAGAAAAACAGCAGGCGATTGCAGGCATCGACATTGTGAGCACCAATGGAGGCAATGGTGCCGAAGATAAGCACAAACAGACACATGGCCCAGCCGGACGTGCTGAAAAATCCCGGCGAGTGATTTGCAGTGTAAGAGTAGGCACTTATGTAAGCAGCGATCTGCTCACCACCGCCAGCGATGTAAGCAGCCAGCAAGGCATAAAAAAGAAATGAGGTGGCCAGCAGGCAGATAAACCGCCCCGGGCGCCCCAGAGTTTTCCGGGCCATAACAAACAGGCTGTTGCCCGTGCCGGTGGCAAGGTTGACATCGAGAGTCAGGGTGGCGGCAAACGCCATAAATACCCAGCACAGCAGGAGCAGGGCAATCAGCAGCGGGAAGCCCAGTCCGTAAGAGATGATCGGCAGTGCCAGCATGCCGGCACCTATCGTCGTGCCGGCCACAATCATGGTGGCTCCCAACAGGGGAGAAGAATAAAACAGTGATGATTTTGGCATACCCACAGGATAGGCGTGGATAAGGCTATGTGGGTGGAGTTTCCCCAATAATAATATCCGGGCCGAGCACGCGGGGGCCGGTACCCAGGATATGGGTTTCAATCACAGCGAGCACCCGGGCCAGCGCTTCACGAATACGGTTACTGTAATCCTCGGGAATCAGGATGCCTCGGGCGTTGTAGGCGATCGCATCAATATTGTTCTTTCGGGCAATGTAGAGCGCCCGTTCATTCTGGAACTGCTGGGAGATAATGATAAAGGTATCCAGACCAAACACCTCTTTGGCCCGAATGATGGAGTCCAGAGTTCGAAAGCCGGCATAGTCCCGATAGATGCGCTCGGCAGGTACGCCAAGGGTGATCAGATCCCGCTTCATGCGGGTCGGTTCATCGTACCAGCGTGTACCGTTATCGCCGCTGACCAGCACATAACCGATCTTCTCTTCCTTGATCAGCGCTGCTGCGGCTTCCATGCGGCGGCGGTAGTGCCAGTTAAAGTCACCGTCGCTGGTATAGCGGCTGGTGCCAAGCACCACCGCAACCTTGTGGGCTGGAATACGATTGATATCAGAGTAGAGATAAGGCTTGGCCGTGCGGGTGATCAAAAGATTGCAGAGAGAAATGATCAGCAGCAAGGCAACAGCAGCGAGGGCCGCTAAAGCCAGAACTCTTCCGCTGTTGAGCCATTTGAGCATACAGGTTGAAGCGCGTCCGGGTGCGTATTTTGGTAAAGACTACCTTCCCCGGAGGGTCGGAGTAAAGTCAGCGATTTTCAATCACTTCCATCTGGGGCTGTTTGCTTTCCGGGGGCTGCAGCCGCTGCTCAATAATATCCACCAGACTTGGCTGTCCGGCGGTATCATTCATAGGTGCTGGAGAGTAACTGGTATCCAGCTGACGATGCAGAGCATTCAGCAAAGAGGCGGGGTTATTCACCATTTGAATACGGCCGCCCATCAGATGGTCTGTGGTGCTTTCCGGGCGTACAAAGATAACTGGCAAGCCCATTTGCGAAGCCAGCCAGCCAACAGTGGAGCGGTGGGTAATCACCAGATCAGCCGTTGCTCCCAGCGTCACGGTAGGCACTTCGGTAATCAAGCGAAGATTCTCCGGTTGGGGTGTTGTCGATTCTCCCCGGGTATTGACCGTGCGCGGGTGAGGAGTCATCAACCATTGCAGATCAGAACGCAGGGCAGCGGCTTCTTCAATCACAGCGAGGCTGCGCTGAAAATCCTCACCATAACCACCGGCCACCAGAATCACCGGTCTTTCATCCAGATTCAGACCTTGCTTAAGGGAAGCTTTGGTATTGTTGGCAAAGCTTTCCTGCCACTCATTCAGAGCCGGATGGCGAACAACGCTGGTTCTGTGCTTATGGGTGTAGTCTTCCGGGAAGCTGTTTTTCAACAAAACAGTGGTGACCAGTAACTCTTCTGCAACCGGTCGGGTCAGCTCCAGCCAGGGTTGAACCCATTGCTGCCCTTCGGGTGATTCCAGATTGTCATAAAAGGCAATGGTCCAGACACCGGTATTCCAGAAGTCGCGGGCGATCTGGGCCTGTCCAATATGTGCCATACCGGTGATCACAACTTTCGGCTGGAACTGTTTTACCAGCGTGCTGCGTAGGCTTTCGGGGAGAAGGGCGGTGCGGCTTTCAAACAGTTGCTGTTGCTCTTCCGGAGAAAGTTGTTCATGCAACTGGGTAATATTGTTGTTGTCAGCAAACAGCCCTGCTGCAGGCCCAAAGGTGATGACTTGTGCCTTAATATTTTTGGCTGCCAGCTCTGGCAGTGCTCGCAGAAAGGCACGCCCATCGCCATTGTCATAAGCCACAAACAGCACATCAATCGGTGCTGCTTTGGATGATGAATTCTTTTTCTGGGTTGGATTAGATGCACACCCACTCAGGTAGAGGGCGCAGAAAACCACGATCAGTGGCATTACCCACCAAAAGGTATCGGGCATGGTGCTGGAGATGGAGCTGGAAGAAGACTGGAGCATGGGCATTCTTATTTATGCTTTTGCTCCAGTCTAGCAGTCGGAGTGTTACTCGGTCACCGGTTTGCGGGTCAGTAGTACACCGGTTTCCATATGGTCGGTGTAAGGGAACTGATCGAACAGAGCCAGACGTTCGATCTTATGGGTCTGAGTCAGTGTTTTCAGGTTGTCCTGCAGAGTTAACGGATTGCAGGAGATATAAACGATTGTCTCAAACCGCTGCACCAGAGCTTCCGTGGCTGGGTCCAGACCGGCCCGCGGTGGATCAACCAGAATGGTGCTCAGGTTGTAGCTGTCCAGATCCACATCACTCAGGCGGCGGAACTCACGTTCCTTATTCAGAGCCTGAGTGAACTCCTTGCTGGACATCCGTGCGATAGTCACGTTCTCAACATTGTTCATTTCAAAGTTGATCTGTGCCGAGTGAACAGAAGACTTGGAAATCTCGGTCGCCAGAACCCGGTCGAAATTGCGGGACAGCACACAGGTAAAGTTACCGTTGCCGCAGTAGAGTTCAACCAGATCACCGGAACAACCGGTGGTCACATCCTTGGCCCAGCCCAGCATCTTTTCATTAATGCCTGCGTTTGGCTGAGTGAAACTGTTTTCCACCTGATTGTAACGCCAGGTTTCACCATCAACAGTCAGTTCTTCGGTGACCCAGTCTTTGTCCAGCAGCAGCTTCTGCTTGCGGGCACGACCAATAATATCGACACCAAATTTTTCCCGCAGCGGGCGAGCGGCTTCTTTCCAGGCCTCATCCAGCTGACGATGGTAGAGCAGGGAAACCAGTGCTTCGCCGGTCTGGGTGGTGAGGAATTCAATCTGGAACAGCTTCCGGCGGAGAGTGTCATGTTCGCAGACGGCTTCTAGCAGCGGCTGCATCAGTTCATTAATACGGGTGGAACCAACCGGGAATTGCGTCAGGGCAATCCGCTCACGGGTGGCCTGATCGAACATGATGTAGTTGGCCTTGTCGCCTTCGTGCCAGATGCGGAATTCGGCACGCATACGGAAATGTTCAGGGGCGGAAGCAAAGACCTCTGGCGCAGGTGGCTGAAAGTCAGCCATCAGCTGCTGCAGCTTTTCAACCTTGTTCGCCAGCAGAGAATCGTATTGTTCGGGAAGAGTGGCACCGGCGGAGAGACCGGCGCTGTTGTCGTGGGAGCTCATCGCGGCAACCGTCACCTGTTCAGCAATCCTTGAAAAGGCGACGGATGATACGTCTATCGGGTCCCAAAAACTACCATGGTTTTCCCTTTGACGGAGACCATGCCTTCATCTTCAAGGTTTTTCAGAACCCGGCCCACCATCTCGCGGGAACAGCCAACAATCCGGCCGATCTCCTGACGGGTCACGCGAATCTGCATGCCATCGGGATGGGTCATGGCGTCGGGTTGCTCACATAGATCAAGCAGAGTGCGGGCCACACGGCCGGTCACATCCAGGAATGCCAGATCACTGACCTTACGGGTGGTAATCTGCAGGCGCTTGGCAATCTGGCTGCTGATCTCAAAAAGAATATCCGGGAATTCTCTGGCCAGCTCCCGTGCTCGAGAGTAACTGATCTCAGCGATATCGCAGTGAGTGCGGGCGCGGATCCAGGCTGAGCGGGTGGTATCCAGTTCGCTGAGGAACAGACCCAGCTCACCGAAGAAGTCGCCACGGTTGAGATAAGTGATGATGATTTCACGACCATCGTCGTCTTCTACGAAGACTGTGACGGAGCCGTCCAGTATGTAGTAGAGAGTATCAGCCGGATCGCCAGCACTGATGATGTTGCAGCGTGACCGATAGTGGTGGATATGGCAGTGATTAAGGAACCGCTCAAGGCGCTCCTTACTTTCTGGGGGTATATGTCGCGTACGTACTACCATTTAAAGACATTCCGGTCATGCCGTGGTTTTCTCACCATCAAGGCAGATCCCACATTGCTTCTTATATTTGGTTTGAGAGCTCGCACTTAATGACTGAGCCCATACCCTCGTTTAGTGCTTATTCTTCGAGTAGGTAACACTTTATCGTGTTGAATATTCATGTCGAGTCCCTGTCCCGAAAAATAGCGCTAAATGAGATTTCCATCTCATAGCTGTTATTATGGAAACTATGGTAAAACACACCGGTTGCCGATAACAAACTATGACTTACCAGTTATCGGAACATCGTTGTCTAAAATTAAACGTCGTACAATTTTTAATCAGTTACTGACGGAAAACGATCCAGAGACAGGTTATGAAAGCGCAAGTAAAGTGGGTTGACGGTATGCGATTCGCCGGCCGTTCTGCCAGTGGTCATTCCATTATGATGGACACCACTGCCAAGATTGGCGGTACGGAATCTGCTCCAAGTCCAATGGAGATGATTCTTCTGGCTGTTGGTGGCTGTTCATCTGTTGATGTGATCAGTATTCTCAAGAAAGCCCGTCAGGATGTGATCGACTGCGTTGTTGATCTGGAAGCTGAGCGGGTTGATGCGGTTCCTGCCGTGTTCAGCAAGATTCATCTGCACTTTGTGGTGACCGGTCGTGATTTGAAAGAGACTCACGTAAAGCGTGCGGTTGAAATGTCTGCCGACAAATACTGCTCTGCCTCGATTATGCTGGGCAAGGCTGGCGTAGAGATTACTCACGACTATGAGATCAGAGAAGTCTGATTACTTTTAAAGGGGCTGCCAAACGGCGGCCTCTTTAGGCCAAAACCATTGTTGTCGGTCTGAATAATTACAACTATACCTGCACGTCTTCCCAGACAATGTGAAAAGCAGGGCAGACACAATGACGCCTAGGCCGCTGGCAGTTTGCAGGGGGATTTTAACAACACTGCTTATACCTCTATTGCTATTGGTGACATCTCAGCTTTCGTCTGCTGGGATTTCAACGCTGTTGATTTTGAAGGGGCCTTTTGGCCTTTCCGTCAGATTGCCCGATGGACATCCTCTGACTGAGGTTATCCAGCAAAGATTAACAGAGGCCGGTTTTCTGGGAGGTGTGACGGATACGCTTCCTGACGTAGACAGTGCCCAATCTTTTCAGGTGTTCCATGATTCTGTTGATGAGATCAGTTTCACCGCCCCGCTTGCCAGAGTATCAGCCACTCTCACAGCAATACCTGAAGAGCAAAAACGTAAAGATGATAAAGGCGATGGACGCAGCTGGTACAAGTTGAACCGGAAGCAGCCCTTTGTCGTTGCTGCTGGTCATGACGAGAGTACACGGATCTGGCGCGATCTGTTGATTGAGACAGAAACGGATTCTGATGATTCCGACATACGCTGGCTGCTGTTTAAACCACAACCCTCGGCAAGTAAAACCCTAGAGGCCAGTCAAACACTTCCCGAGCCTCTCTTTACCCCGTATTACAATGTTTACGATAAAAGTGAAGACCCACCGGTTTATCCGATAGACGAAACCAGACTTCAGTCTCTCACCGAAGAGTTTCATAGTTCGGATGATATTCGTAATCCCGATCTGGAAATGCTCGTTGCTTTTTATCGGAGGCTTGAAAGAAAGACGCAAACGCTAGTGACCTCCTCAGGAGCCGAAGGTTTGCCATTCCCAGAAAAAGCAGAGTCTTATAACGAGTCGGCTTACCAAGAATACAAAAAGCTGACCTGGCAGTTGGAGCTGCGTGACGTTTTCTATTGGGCTTATCTTGCCGGTGTTCCCTGGAATCAGCTGCAAGAGCTATCGGAGTATTGGCGGGGGAATCCCACACAGCACCCCAGTGAATCGCCGGAAGTGGATAGGATGCTAAAAATTCTGGCGGGGATGCCCAAAAATCTCGTGAAAGGCGCTATGGCTCATATTATGAAAGGGTACGCCAGCTCGATTAGAGGATCTGCACTGCCTGAGCCACTTTTGAAACAGTTTGTTGATCGTCTGACCGTTCTTGATCTAAAAAGCCCACCGCAAAATTTTATTGGCCGTTATGATATTTATGATCTGCTTGTGGGCGTCACGAGCCGGGATGGCAGTTCTATCAAAAGCTATATGCAGTCGGTTTATAGAACCTACCGCTTTGTCAGTAACAGTGACTCAGGAAAAATGTCACATAACCACTGGCTGATGGCCGTGACCGAAAGAATGCGGCAGGCGGGGGAGCTGTCATACGAGGTACTGAACTCGGCCTATGGCCATCATTACCCTGCGCGTCTGCCCAGCCGGGATCAAGTCAGGCAAACCAGTGAACAGCTTTCAACCTGGTGGGAAGAGATGCAGGCTCAGGAAGCCACATTGGTTTCTATTCCCAGAGGTTATCCTTACCAGAGTGTTTACTTTCAAAAGGTAGAACCTGATAGGCATGTGAACAGTCAGGATGACTTCTCTCTTTATCACACTGCTACTCTTCCGGGGCATACGGTTCCTAAAAGCCTGAAGTTGTGGCGAGAGGATATTACACTCGAAGCTCGGCAGAATGAGCTGGCGTTCTATCAGGCTCTTGATCGGCTGAGTTCATCACTGGCCCGGCCGAAATTTATTCCTGCTGTTGATCGCGTATTGCTTCATTCCGGCGATGAGTTTGATGGTGATCTTGCTGGTCTGGTCTTGCCGCAGGTTTCCTCGTCCATGGCGGAGGCTTTTCAGCCAGGAACCGATTTGCCGGTTCGACAAAAGCTGGAAGTCTTGATTCAGACGGCTGCTGCCCTTGAGTGGCTGCATGGAAAAGATATTGTCCTGAGTCATATCGATAATGCCACCGTAAAAACAGCGCTATTGCCTGCCAATATTCGTATTAATGAGGTGGGGGCAGCTGTTTGTACTTCATTGATGGCCGCGCGTATCACCGCCAGCCATATGCCTTTTGCTCACTTCCTGTTCTCTCCGGAGGATATGTACCCTCAGGCTGTGAGCGCTGTGCAGATGGAT
Organism: Parendozoicomonas haliclonae; assembly: GCF_900174585.1. Classification (GTDB taxonomy): domain Bacteria; phylum Pseudomonadota; class Gammaproteobacteria; order Pseudomonadales; family Endozoicomonadaceae; genus Sansalvadorimonas; species Sansalvadorimonas haliclonae. Next base: position 68,608 of record NZ_FWPT01000010.1, read on the forward strand.
ACGATGGCGTTTGGCCGATTCATTGCCGAGCTGGTACTGGAGAAGTCATTTCCTTACTTCTCTCAGGCTATTGATGCTGCGCAGAACGCAATAGCTCCACAGGAAAACCCAGAGCTGGATGATGATGCTGGTGGAGAGCGTGGTGAAGAGGAAGCAAGACCGCAGCCGGTTGCTCTGACAACCGAAGACTGGCTCAAAAGAAAGCTGCTCTCTTTTGCTGTGCTTCTCCTTCAGGCTGGTGAAATTGATCTGCCGTATATCCGGAATCAGCTGACTGAGTTTCGGGGGTTGTTTGTGCAACCGGCCCCTTTACCATTTATTGCCATGCCGCTACAGCCAGCTCCAGCAATAAATGTGGTCACGCCTCCAGTCAGCTCTTCCGCTACGAGTGCGGTCAAACATATTGATCCTCTCAATGTTGGGGGAGCTTGTAACGTTTGCTTCCAGACGTTTACCAGTCAGGATCGCAGCCGTAATGCCATGCGTTTTCTGCTGGGTAATGGTGAACTGTCGAAAATCTACTGCCGCGCCTGCAGTGAACGTTTGCTGCAGGGAGGTGACACTGATCCGATTACCAAACAACCTTTGGTTCAGATGATGAGAGATGTTGGTGGTCCTGAGGATCTGGGTGAACTTATGGAAGCAGAGGAACAGCAAAAAGAGCTGGATATTGAACAGGCGCGGCAGGAGCAGCTCCAGTTAGAGCAACACATGGCATTGCAGCAGCAAGCTGTGAGACCGGTTATAGTCGCCCCTCCTGTATCAGGTGCAGGAGCTGTACAGGGAATAGAAGAGGGTATGCGACAACTGCATATGTACCAACCGCGACAGCCGGCTCAGGAAGGCTTTGGCATCAGGCTCGTCAACTGGTTCAGTAATTTGGGGAAGTTGGGTAAATAAGCGCGAAGGCGTAAATCTTTCAGAGGCCGTTGATGCTTTGTGATCGGTTATCTCAAAGCATCAACAGCTCCGGGCATTCAGAATGGTTTGACTACCACCAGAATAATTATCGCCAGCAAAAACAGCACCGGAACCTCATTGAAGTACCGGAAAAATTTATGGGACTTGGTATTGGCATCCTGGGCAAACTTCTTCATGTAGGCGCCACACATATGGTGATAACCAATCAGAAGTACAACCAGCGTCAGCTTGGCATGCATCCAGCCCTGCTCCATATAACCCGGTACCAGGTGTAGTAACCAGCTTCCGAGAATGATTGTTGCCAGCATGGATGGCAGCATAATGCCCCGGTAGAGTTTGCGCTCCATAATCTTGAATCGCTCACGTCCTGCCTCATCAGTGGTCTCGGCGTGATAGACAAACAGCCGCGGCAGATAAAACAGTCCGGCAAACCAGCAGACCATTGCGATAATGTGAAAGGCTTTCACCCAAAGGATCATAAAGCTCCCCCTGTCGTGTTCTTATTGCTGCCTACTATAACCGATAATGCTGCTGCAGACTCTCTCTGGTGATAATGCCTAGGGGCTGCGGATTGGTTTTATTATTTTTATCTGCACACACGTACAGACTGTCGATTTGCCGTGAGGTCATCAGCTCCAGCGCCTGCAGTGCTGTTGAACGCGGGGAAATAGCACCGGTTTCCATTCTGTGTGCAGGTATCCGCATCAGATCGAGCTGGCCGGTCTTTTGATTCAGCGCCGCATCAATTAATAAATCTTCATCGGGCTGCTCCAGCAATCGCAGAGCTTCACTGCAGGCCATAATCGCTTTCGGGCGCATATCATCGTAAATAAGCAGCCATTCTGTGGAATCGATCAGTTTATCCTTGAGTGTGCTGAACGGTTGGTAACGGTCCAAAGGCAAAACCCGCGCCTCCATCATGCTCACCACACCTTCTTTTCCCAGAGCCTGACGCAGCGGATCTTTCACCCGATCAAAACCCCAGGAGTCGAGGATTTGTTCAAACACACCCTTGTGGTTCATCAGCAGACTGGCAATCAGGGTGGCAATAACGATGGCGACCAGTGAAGGGAATAACAGCTCCGGGTTTCGGGTGAGTTCCACCACGGTTACGAGTGCCGTTAACGGAGCCTGCATAACGGCACCCATCATCGCGCTCATGCCGAGCATGACATGAAAACCTTCATTACCGGTTTTTAGGCCAAAAGCCTGAGAGGTGAGCGTTGCCACCAGTGCACCGCCAATACCACCGATAAACAGGGTCGGGCCAATTAATCCGCCGGGTACGCCAAGGCCAACGCTGAATGCCGTTGCTGCAAGTTTGCAGCCCAGTACGACAGCCAGAAAAAACGGCAGCTGTGATTCCTGCATCAACAGGTTAATCGTGTCATAACCCACGCCCATAATGGCAGGAGCAGGTACCGCCAGAATGCCGGTTACTGCGGCAGCCAGAAGCAGTCGAACCTTTGGAGAAAGATGAAGAGTCTTTTTATTACTGAAGGTGATCAACCGACAGAACAGTGTTCCCAGCAGTCCCATGGCAATGCCCAGCATAATCACCAGCGGAAGTTCATCAATAGGATTCACGGTCATCGGGGGAACCTGAAAACCCTGCTGAGCTCCATAAAACCATTGGCTTAGGGTCGCGGCACAAGCGGAAGCGAGCATAATCGGCAACAGTGTTGTGACCGAAAACTCCAGTAGCAGGATTTCCAAAGCAAAGATGACACCGGCTACCGGAGTATTAAAGGCAGCCGAGATAGCAGCCGCTGCGCCGCAGGAGACCAGCAGCCGCAGACTGTTATTGGGCAGGCGCAGGCATTGACCCATCAGGCTGGCCGAGGCACCCCCAAGATGCACGGCTGGTCCTTCCCGACCAATAGAATGTCCGGTCGAGATGGCCACAGCACCGGCAAAAAACTGATTAAGAAAATTGCCCATTAATAGCCGGCCCTGGTGCCAGTCCAGACGCTCAATCACATGAACAACGCCGACCCGGTGATATTTGCGGTGGCTGAACTGGGCAATCCCGATAATCAGCACAGCACCACCGAGGGGCAGAAGCAGGCGTACCTGCCAGGGGAGCTTTTCAAACGCCAGGCCGGTGGGGTCATTGATAAAGAGTGCCGTCAGCAGGGTAATTAATTCCCGAAACAGCGCAATCACCAACGCGGTGACAATGCCGGCAATTAAACCAAGAAGAGCGAGTTGAGGCAGGGCTTCGAGAGTCGCCAGTTTATGCCGAAAACGATTGAGATCGGGTGGGGATGGGAGCATGAATGCTTCGCAATCAGTGAGAGAGTCAATGGGTGAAGGTTTCAATTCTACCATGAAAAGTGTGGGAATCATGCGGACGCAACCGGGATTCCTGCGATATGACTACTGCAATACCGGGGTGCCACTGTTTATAATGGCGCACACTCGAACAGTGATAACAGGTGAGGGAACGTGATTAAGGCTGGCATCGTCGGTGGTACAGGGTACACAGGAATTGAGCTGCTGAGACTGTTGGTTCAGCATCCCGCTGTCCAGTTGCAGGCGATCACCTCCCGAAGCGAGGCCGGCAAGCAGGTCAGTGAACTGTTTCCCAATCTGCGCGGGCATCTGGATCTGCCATTTACCGAACCGGACGTTGAGACCCTGGCGGCCTGCGATGTGGTGTTCTTCGCGACACCCAATGGCGTTGCCATGAAGCAGGTGCCTGCGCTGCTGGAGCGTGGAGTGCGGGTTATTGATCTGGCGGCGGATTTTCGTATCCGTGAAGTCGGTGTCTGGGAGCAGTGGTACAAAATGCAGCATGCCTGTCCGGAACTGCTGGGCGAAGCCGTGTACGGTTTGCCGGAAGTGAACCGGGACGCTATTCGTCAGGCCCGTCTGGTCGCCAATCCTGGTTGTTACCCCACTGCGGTTCAGTTGGGCTTTAAGCCTTTGCTGGATGCAGGGCTGTTGCAGGAAGAGAGCCTGGTTGCTGACTGTAAATCCGGTGCCAGTGGCGCGGGCCGTGGTGCCAATGTTGGTACCCTGCTTTGCGAAGCCGGGGATTCCTTTCATGCCTATGGAGTGAGTGGGCACCGGCATCAGCCCGAGATTGAACAGGGGTTGTCGATGATGTCTGCCGGTGGCGTGAACCAGCTCACGTTTGTTCCTCATCTGCTGCCGATGATTCGTGGCATTCATGCGACACTATACGGACGCTTAAATAACCCGGAATCACACTCTTTGGCGGATATTCAGGCCCTGTATGAACAGGCCTACGCCAATGAGCCTTTTGTTGATGTTATGCCGGAAGGCAGCTTGCCGGAGACCCGCAGCGTTCGTGGGGCAAACCACTGTCGGATCGCGGTTTATCGTCCCGGCAATAATGATACTGTTGTTGTCCTTTCGGTGATCGACAATCTGGTCAAGGGTGCTGCCGGTCAGGCCGTACAGAATATGAATATTATGTTTGACCATCCTGAAAGTGAGGGGCTGGGTCAGGTGGCTTTACTTCCTTGAAGCTCAACACGCCTTAGAGGATAGGTGAATTGAAAAACTGGTTTCGTGGGGGCTCGAAGCAAACTGCATCGGCTGCCAACGGTGGCAAGCGATTGTTGGTGGTGCACCATGATCCGTCCCATCAGCTACGTATCAAACTGCTGGTCGGGCTGCTGTTTGTCGGTGCCGCTATTACCTGTTTTTACCTGGGTATTACCTTTGCTACCAAAGAGCTGACCATCCTGCGTTCCGAGCTGGCCAGCACAAAGGCGGAAAACGGCACGCATCTGCAGGAGCTTGATCAGCTGCAGCGCAAGGTGGCCATTCTGGAGCGCGGAGCCTGGGTCAGCCGGGAAGCCGCTGAAGAGATCCGCCTTGAGCTGGTCAAACTGAGGGAAGAGAAAAGCATTCTGTCCCGCGATCTGCGTTTCTATCGCGGGATTATGGAGCCGAAGTCCGATCAGGGTGTCAGCGTACAGAGCTTTGAGCTGCTGGCGACGCCGGTGCCACGCAAATTCCAGTGGAAGATTGTGGTGGTGCAGAATGCCAAGGAACACAAGCAGCAGCGCGGAACTTTGCAGACCCGCATTGATGGCTTTCAAGACGGCAAAAAGGTTTCGTACACCCTCGGGCAGTTGTCCGGGATGAAAGGAAAGAACGGTCAGAGCCTTGGCTTCCAGTACTTCCAGCGTCTCCCCGGAGACAGTGCCTGGGGCACTCTGGAGTTGCCGGAAGGTTTTGAACCGGAGGCGATGGAAGTGTCGATTCAGTTGACCAGCCCGTCACGGAAGGTCATTAAAAAAACGTTTGAATGGTTTGTTGAGGAGTCTGACTAGGGTATGTGGGGTAAGAAAGATCAGGTCAAGATGGCATCAGCCAATAGTGACACAACCACGCTGATTGCTGACGGCACTGAAATTCACGGCGATATCCGCTTCCGTGGCGTGATGCATGTGGAAGGCAAGATTGAAGGCGATATCTGGGCGACTGAAGGCACTTTCCGTCTGGTCGATGGTGGCGTTGTTGAAGGTGATATCAAGGCACCTCACGTCATTATCAACGGCACCGTGAAAGGTGATGTTTACGCCACCGAAAAGCTGGAACTGGCCAGCCAGGCCGTGATTACCGGCAATGTGTATTACAACCTGATCGAAATGGTTATGGGCGCCCAGGTTAATGGCAGCCTGGAGCACTGCAGCGTGGTTCAGGAAGAGCCAAAGGCGATTGCCGCGCCATCTCGTGAAGCATCCCGTGAACAGTCACGGGAGAAAGTGGTCGAAGCTGAAGAAGCGGTTGTCGCTGACTAAACTGTCAGATAGATAGTTGTAATAATTGACTCATTTACTCGGATATGAGGGAATATCCGAATATGTTGTAAGGTCTGGAGGTCGAATGTCTGCCGCCGAAACTTTTGTTCCGGAGCCCATTATTTTCAGCGATAGCGCTGCTGCCAAGGTGAAATCCCTGGTTGAGGAAGAGGGCAATGGCAATCTTATGCTGCGTGTTTATGTCACGGGAGGTGGCTGTTCCGGCTTTCAGTACGGCTTCAACTTCGATGAGTCCCTGGCCGAAGACGATACCGTGATTGAAAAAAGCGGTGTCCGGATGGTGGTTGACTCCATGAGCTTCCAGTATCTGGTTGGCGCTATTGTGGATTATGTGGAAGGTCTGGAAGGTTCTCGCTTTACCGTGACCAACCCGAATGCCGCTACTACCTGTGGCTGTGGTATGAGCTTTACCGTGTAAACACACGCTGTTCTGCAGACCCTTGAAAACCCGGCGAATAAAGCCGGGTTTTTTTATGTCTGAGGCTCGGATATCACCTCAAGACTTTTCAGAACCTGCTGTGCATCCAGCCTATTTTCTGGCTCCCGTCTTATCCCCGCAGCGATTAACAGCGCCAGATAAGGTTTTTTATCTGGGGCGTGGGCCAGTAATCTTGTTTCTCCCTGTTCATGGGGTGCTACGTTGCTGTGCATCCATTTTGATAGGGTGAAACTGGTTTGCAGTAAAGCCATCTGAATATTCATGCCCATTTGACCAGGCCTGGACAGCCAGGCCTCTGGTTGATGCCAGCTCACGTATTTTGGTGGAACTTTATAGGCGGGCAGCTGTTCCCGGTTATCCACTAATCCAAAGATCTGAGCGGCTACCAGCTGGGCGGCATAACAATCGCTTTTGTCACTGTAAACAAAAAGCTGTTGGTGAGTCGGGTATTGCGCCTCGGGTGCCATATAGTAAGGCGTACCAACCTGAGGTGATCTGTGTTCGCCCTGTTCATCAAGCGTACGGGCAAAACCGAAGTCAGTAATGACCAGGCACCCTCCGGCATTGACCAGCAAATTATCCGGCTTGATATCCCGATGAACGATCTGCTGCTGTTTCAGGTAATCCAGCCCATGAAAAAGCTCGGCCGTTTTTTGTTTGGCATACGGCAGGGAGGCATCCCGGGCCAACGCCAGTTTGTAAGGGCAGAAAGGCATAACCAGTGTTGGCAAGGGGAAGTTCCCCTGGTCGGGAATATAACCCAGCATGGCGATAATATTGGGGTGCTCAAGTTTACCGAGTATGGCAATTTCATTCTCCAGAGAACGCTTGTCTGCTCCCTCGGTTACCTGAACATCAGGTGGCGACGTGCCAAATTTCAGCATGGCCTCCCCACAGCGATCTCCGTTTTCGTGACGCTGACAGTGGATTAACCCTGAGAACCTGCCGCCAGCTACACCTCTCACCGTTGTATACTGTGATGCCGACTTTCCCTGAATGGTGGTGTGGGGGATCTCAGAGGGGTGAGGGGAGTAACACTCGGTTAGGGTATGGGTACGGATTAAGGCCTGAATACCGTTTTTGATCTGCTCGGTATCGGGAGCGGAGTGAAGATAGAGTTCTACATCCCTGGCTTTCGTCTTGACCGTAAAACGATGAAACCGCCCCCCGGATTCTTCCCCGGCGGTAGTCTTCCCTATCCCCAGCAAGCTGGAGAGAGAGCGTCTTTTTGAGCTATCAGAGGCTGCAGCGGCCATAACCTTCCCTAGAGAGAAATATCCGAAAATATTCGACAGGCTCTGCTCTTGAACATTAAATCGCAGGGGTATAATTGTCAGTTCGGCTGTCAGTGTTGTTATGGGTATTTGGTAAATTTTGCAGGGCGCACGACAGTGTGTAGGAATCCTAATAAAGATTAAAAAAAATTAAGTGGAGCTGTTTGATACGCTCGCTACAATTATCCTCTAAATAATAATGATGAAGCCGGTTTATTCTTTGGGGAATGCGTCAGGGGGCAGTTAACGCCACTGTAAAGAGCCGGGATCGGACAACGGAGTCGCTTGTCTTATGAAAGAAATTAATAAAGTCGTGTTGGCTTACTCCGGTGGTCTGGATACGTCAGTGATCGCCAAATGGCTGGAAGACACCTACCTCTGTGAAGTGGTGACCTTTACTGCTGATCTTGGTCAGGGAGAGGAGGTCGAGCCGGCCCGTGCCAAGGCAGAAGCACTGGGTATTAAAGAGATCTATATCGAAGATCTGCGGGAAGAGTTTGTCCGTGACTTTGTGTTCCCGATGTTCCGTGCCAATACCATCTATGAAGGTGAGTACCTGCTGGGTACCTCTATTGCCCGTCCTTTGATTGCCAAGCGGCTGGTGGAGATTGCCAGTGAGACCGGAGCCGATGCCATCTCCCATGGTGCGACCGGCAAGGGCAATGACCAGGTTCGTTTCGAGTTGGGAGCTTATGCGCTCAAGCCGGGTATTCAGGTGATTGCTCCCTGGCGGGAATGGGATCTGAACTCCCGGGCCAAGTTGCTGGCTTACTGTGATCGGCACGGCATTGAGATTCAGAAGAAGAAAGGAAAGTCACCTTATTCCATGGATGCCAACCTGCTGCATATTTCCTATGAAGGTGATCTGCTGGAAGACCCATGGAATGAGCCGGAAGAAGATATGTGGTTGTGGTCGGTATCCCCGGAAAACGCCCCGGATGAGCCCACCTATATCGAACTCACCTACAAGTCCGGTGATATCGTCGCCATTGATGGCGTAGAGATGTCCCCAGCTACCGTGCTGGCTCATCTGAATAAGGTCGGCGGTGCCAACGGTATTGGCCGGGTGGATATTGTTGAGAACCGTTATGTCGGCATGAAGGCCCGGGGCTGCTACGAAACCCCGGGGGGCACGATTATGCTCAAAGCGCATCGGGCTATTGAATCGATCACCCTGGACCGGGAAGCTGCCCATCTTAAGGATGAGCTGATGCCGCGCTATGCCAAGCTGATTTACAACGGCTACTGGTGGTCCCCGGAGCGGGAAATGCTGCAGGCCATGATTGATACCTCCCAGACCTATGTCAGCGGCTGTGTTCGCCTGAAGCTGTACAAAGGCAATGTGACTGTTGTGGGGCGGGAGTCGGATCTGACCCTGTTTGATGAAAGCGTGGCCACCTTTGAGGATGATGCCGGTGCCTACGATCAGAAAGACGCAGCTGGCTTTATTAAACTGAACGCTCTGCGGATGCGGATTGCCGCCCAGAAAGGACGTAAGCTGCTCTAACGTCGCCGTTAGGCAGGCTATACAAAACGGGATGCTTTCGAGCATCCCGTTTTATTTTGCAGGAAATTAAGGAACTGTCGGTCAGTAATACTGTCCGAGTTGTTTTAGAAGAGCCATTGGATAAGGAGTGTCCAGTGCTGAAATTCCCGGTTTTCCAGATGGGCGGAAAGACTGTCGATATGTCGGACTGCTCTGCCAGCGATAAAGAATGCCTGACCGCGTTCTTTATCAAGACCCCAGAGACCCAGACGCTGTCATTGCCACTTATGAGTGTGCCGGCTGAGATTCCCGTTCTGACCCAGCAGATATCCGGTTGCTCGGTTATCAGTGAAGCAGATAATCCCCCTGATCATGATGATGACTCCGGCTTTGGTGAGGGGGAGAGTGAGCCTTTATCGCCGACAGAGTCCCAGATGAGCTTCAGTATCGCCAGTGTGGAGCTAGAGAAGAAAACTCTCGATCTGGATATTGATCTTATGCATATGGAGCTGGATCGGGCCCTGCGTGATAAAAAAACGGCCGATGCCCGAGGTATTCTCCATAAAGCCATTGAAACTGTCGTCAATAGTGGTCAGACCATCTGGCCTGAGCAGATGCACTTGATGGCGGCCAGAGTCGTGCAGGCTGAAGGCGATCATAACCTGACCCTGAGACTCTTAGAGCGCGTCAGGCCCTGTCCGGAAAGTGAATGCTGTCGTGGGTTCTCATTAATTCACCAGAGGTATTTTCAGGATGCCTAGCAATGTTTTCAGGCATTAAAATCTCAACCTCTTTCTGATGCGATGTTGCGGGATGTCGAATTTGGCCTGATTAAGTCTGCCAAAGGGTGTGGCTCTGAGGTCTGTGCTCAGGTTTTACGACAGAGTCCGCTTTTGAATGACCCCAACCAAAAAAGTCACTATATCCAGATTCTAAAAATCCAGCTTTTGGCGATTTCAGGAGACGTTTCTACCGCTCAGCAAAGAGCAAAGGGGCTCCCGCAAGGCTGGAAGAAAATAATTGATGCGTTGTTTAACAGCCGTCAGTACCAAAAGCTAATCGCCTTTCAGCTAGAGCCGGGTGCCAGTATTGAGGATCAGGCAGAGTTTTGTTTTTACAAGGCAATGGCTCTGCATAATCTGGCGTTTCGGGATGTGAAATACAACAAAGGCAGAATGTCCGAAGAGTTTGTAAAGCGATTGCAGGTTATGTTGAGTTGGGCAGACGCCCTTTGCAAAGACAGTATTCGACTGAGTTATAACCATAAGGCCTTGTCCCAGCGTGCCCATATTCTCGGTTTGAAAGCCGAGCTGGTGCTGGATGACGAAACCTATGATGACCTTCTCGATGAGCAGAGTCTGTATTTTGAACTGGCTAATGCCGCAGATCCCGATCGAAAATTACGCCAGAAAGGACGCTGTCAGGAATGGCGCTCCGATGAGCATTGGGCCAAAGGGGTACTGGCAGACAGAAGGCGGGCATTAAAACGAGATCAGCGTCATAAGCCTTATGATCGTGATGAGCGCCGTATAAGGAAAAAGCCCGGAAGGCGTTGATTTTATCAATCACCCCACCGGGCCTTTGGAGAGTCAGTGACTCTGACTTTTATCAGGCACTAACCTCTACCCGATCAGCAATCAGCTGATCAACAACGCTGGGATCAGCCAGTGTTGAGGTATCTCCCAGACTGTCACACTCGCCTGCAGCAATTTTGCGCAGGATACGACGCATGATTTTACCGGAGCGGGTTTTTGGCAGGCCCGGAGCATTCTGGATGATGTCCGGTGTAGCAATCGGTCCAATCTCCTGACGTACCCACTTCTTGAGATCGGCTGCCAGATCAAACGAGTAATCCACACCACTGTTCAGGGTGACATACACATAGATGCCCTGACCTTTAATATCGTGTGGATAGCCCACCACCGCAGCTTCCGCGACCTGATGGTGAGCGACCATCGCACTCTCAATCTCGGCAGTACCCATACGGTGACCGGAGACATTGATCACATCATCAACCCGGCCGGTGATCCAGTAGTAACCGTCTTCATCGCGGCGGGCACCATCACCGGTGGTATACATACCCTTGAAGCTGGTGAAGTAGGTCTGAACGAAACGTTCATGGTCACCGTAAACGGTACGAGCCTGACCTGGCCAGCTGTCCAGAATCACCAGATTGCCTTCACCCGGACCATCAATAATATTGCCCATATTATCGACCAGCGCCGGCATCACACCGAAGAACGGGCGGGTGGCTGAACCCGGTTTCAGAGCGGTAGCACCCGGCAGTGGGGTAATCATCGCGGCACCGGTTTCTGTCTGCCACCAGGTATCCACGATTGGGCAGCGACCTTCGCCAACAGTCTGGTGATACCAGTGCCAGGCCTGCGGGTTGATTGGCTCACCGACAGTGCCGAGCAAACGCAGACTCTTACGGCTGGTGCCTTCTACGGCTTGCTTGTCATGGGCCATCAGTGCACGAATAGCCGTTGGGGCGATATAGAGAATGTTGACGTTGTATTTATCAACAATCTGGGACACCCGGTTCACGCTGGGATAATTCGGTACACCTTCATGCATCACAATGGTGGCACCATTACACAGTGGACCATAAACCACATAGGTATGACCGGTGATCCAGCCCACATCGGCATTACACCAGAACACTTCCCCATCACGGTAATCGAACAGATACTCGTGAGTCATGGAGGCATAAACCAGATAGCCGCCGGTGGTGTGCAGAACGCCTTTTGGTTTGCCGGTTGAGCCTGAGGTGTAAAGGATAAACAGCGGATCTTCCGCACCCATTTCCCGGGCCTGGCAGTGTGGAGATGAAAGCTGCTGCAGCTCATGCCACCAGACATCGCGATGATTGTGCCACGGGATATCGGCTCCGGTACGGCGATAAACAATGACCTTCTCAATAGTGCGAATGTCAGGATGGGTCAGAGCCTCATCCACATTGGCTTTGAGTGCGGTTGTCCGACCACCACGAACACCTTCATCGGCAGTAATTACGATCTTGGCATTACTGTCGATAATCCGGCCGGCCAGTGCTTCCGGAGAGAAGCCGGCAAACACAATAGAGTGAATCGCACCAATCCGGGTACAGGCCAGCATGGCGACTGCAGCCTCAATCACCATCGGCATATAGATGGCGACGACATCACCTTGTCGTACGCCTTGGGATTTCAGGGCGTTGGCAAAGCGGGACACCTCTTCGTGCAGCTCCCGGTAGGTGATTTCCCGCTGCTCGCCGGGCTCATCACCTTCCCAGTAGATCGCAACCTGATCACCCTTGGTTTCCAGATGGCGGTCCAGGCAGTTATGGGAGACGTTGGTGGTGCCGTCTTTAAACCATTTGATATCCACATGGTGGTCATCAAAGGAGACGTTTTTAACTTTGGTGAAAGGGGTAAACCAGTCGATCCGTTGACCATGCTCACGCCAGAATCCTTGTGGATTGACGATGGATTGCTGGTACATCTGCCGGTATTTTTCATCATCAACCATCGCTTCGGCAGCCAGTTTGGGGCTTACGGGAAACAGCATTGGTTTTGAATTCTCGGGGTTGGTTTTTTCGGGTGCAGTCTGCTCGTTCTTATCCGAGGTAAGCATAGACACTCCTTTTTATTATTTTTTTTGATTATGTATTTTTATTATTTTTCGTTTTTCAATGATGACGTAACGAATGGGATTGTCACGTTTGTTGGGCATATTAGGCCATTAGACCTTGGTCTAACAGCCAGTGTACCGCGCTTTGTTGCGATTACAGAATGCTGACCAGTGCCGTTTTATTATCCCGCTGGTCTGGTTCGCCCGTTATTTTCAGATGCTGCAGAGTGGTTTCATCGGAAACATCTACGAGTGTGGAAGCAATATCCAGCGCAGAAGGGTTGCGAGCCTGGGTGAACAGCTTGTGGGCCAGCAGACCCATATCGTAACGGCGGATTAACTCGAACAGGCCATCAGAGCCTTGTACCAGAAGGTGCTTCTGGGAGGACTCCTGAGGCAGCATCATACGTACCACCTTTGGGCGTGCAGAAATGGCGGCTGCACAATCCCCATCACCAAGTGAGCGGGTCATATTGATGCCTTCTTCTGAATCCAGACTGGATAGGTAACGACAGTCCGCTTCCATCCTGAACAAGCCCCTTTTCTCAGCTGATTCCATATAGAGAGGGTTATCCAGAGAGGCATCCTCGCTTAAGGGAATGACTTTGCGGTACGGTGTGACCAGCATGGCCGGGCTGTCACCCGTTGCGGCAACCCAGAGTTCTCGATCTTTGGATGGCCCGTGGTTGATAACGACAGCTACGGTGGCAGTGCTGCCACACGAGGTGCCTTCTCCAGACTTGATGGCTTCAAAATGAGCATCGGTAAATGCGATTTTAAAAGCGTTGAACATGGCCGGGCGCAGGTCACCACCATAGTGCTTGATATATTGTTCCAGGCGTGTTTTGAACAAAGTCAGCATGCGGCTTTTCAGGAATTGCGAGCAGTCTTTGCCACCATGACCATCAAACAAGGCATGGTACAGAAACTGTTTCTCGACACGCTTGACCGGTAAAGTGAAACGAGCAGCCGTACAGGTGTCTTCCTGGTAGTCGCGAGCCCCTTTTAAGCTGGCGCAGGCCACATTTTTTCCCAGTAAAACTCTGGTCTTTTTCTCGTCGTCGGTATGAGTTACGACCAGTTGATTACGTTCTGCGCGTGATGATATGCCATGAAAGCAGGCAACGGTGTTACGGTTTTTTCTCTTTAAGCGGCTCTGCTCGTCCACCGAGGTCTGTCGTCTTTTCAGCTTCTGCTCAATCGCTAGCAGATTATCCACACGCCGATATTCCATATCCGTGTAGTTATCCGGGCACCGGCTCAGGTGATCTTGAGGCAGGGTGACCTGGTTGTTTTCAATATTTCGGACCGATAAGCCTACAGCGGCTGTCATGGGACGGGTCACGGTTGATCTACCCATTCTTCCTCCGGCGCTGCCTTGCCTTAGTCCGTAGCTGCTACCTGGTCGCGTAGGGCGATTTGGGTTGGATTTTGGTTTGGAGAGGGCGGTGGCCATAGTTCTGTCCTGGGGGCTTTCTGCAATGTGGAATGGGTGTTGGACAGAGACTGCACCGATGGGTGCAAACAATAGTCAGTATGACTGTCGCCCTTGCCATGATCGTGCAAATTGGTGACTATTTTCCAAAAGAACAACAAGAACGAATACCCATGAATGGCTGGTTGATTGCCCTTGTCTCCCTGATGTATGCCGGTGGCCTGTTCGCCGTTGCCTGGTATGGGGATCGTTCCCATCGCTTTCGCAGCCCTCGCTGGCAGCCGCTGGTTTACAGCCTCACTCTGGCTGTCTATTTCACCTCCTGGTCCTTCTTCGGTGCTGTCGGTCAGGCCGCCAGTAATGTCTGGCTGTTCCTGCCTATTTATATTGCCCCGCTGTTAATTATGACCCTGTTCTGGCGTATTCAGGCGCGAATGATTGCGCTGGGTAAACAGGAGAACATTACCTCGATTGCGGACTTTCTGGCGGCGCGCTACGGGCGCTCCCGTCTGGTTGCTGTAATGGCGACGCTGGTCGCAGTCTTGGGTGTGGTTCCCTATATCGCCCTGCAGCTGAAGGCGATTGTTATGGGATATACCCTGCTGTCTGACAGTGAGTATTACCTGACCGGTATGGCGACCTCTCTTCCCGATGCGTCGGATAATATTTTGCTGGTGGCACTGGTGCTGGCTGGTTTCAGTATTTTATTTGGCACCCGGAACCTTGATGCGACTGAGCATCATCATGGAGTGATGCTGGCAGTTGCTGCAGAGTCGTTACTCAAGTTGTTTGCATTTCTGGCAGTGGGCATCTTTGTGGTCTGGAATGCGCCCACAGGATGGGAGCAGGAGTTGGTACAGCTACCACCTCCAAGCGGTGATGACTGGTTTAATCTGATGGCTCTGTCGTTAATCTCCATGGCTGCTTTTTTCTGCCTGCCACGACAGTTCCATACGACAGTTGTAGAGAATGCCGATATTCAGCACTTCCGGGTGGCGCGCCGGGTCTTTCCCATTTACCTGATTTTGATTGCCCTGTTTGTGCCTTTGATTGCCATCCTGGGTAAACAGCTGCTGATGCCCGGCGTGATTCCCGATACGTTTGTGATCAGCCTGCCTTTGGGATTGGGCAATCAGTCTCTGGCTTTGCTGGCTTATATCGGTGGTATGTCAGCTGCGATTGGCATGGTAGTAGTCTCAGTCATTGCTCTGGCCATCATGTTGGGCAATGAAGTGGTGATTCCTCTGCTGTTGCGAGGTCGCCGGCTGGATAAGGGGTCCCACCGGGAAATGCGTGGGGTTCTTCTTAATATCCGCCGCGGGTTGATTGTTGTCGTTCTGCTGTTGTCCTGGGCTTTTGCCCGAATGATTGAAGGGCAGTCTCTGGCTGGTTTGGGCTTCCTGTCGTTTACCGCACTGGCTCAGTTGGCTCCGGGGTTGATTGGCGGCTTGCTGTGGCGCAACAGCAACAGTTATGGCGTGGTGGCTGGGATACTGGGCGGCGGTTTTTGCTGGCTTATTTATGTGGTATTGCCTGCCGTTGGCATAACACTCGGCCCGGTTGATACGTTGGCCGGTTACTTTCCCGAAAGTGTAAATGCGGCCGGTATGCTGGTCAGCCTGCTGGTGAATCTGGTGTTTTATCTGGCGGGTTCCCTTTTGTTTTTGCCGCGCCTGCAGGAGCGGCATCAGGCCGGACGTTTCCTGGATGTTCAGGTTCCCGGTGAAAATGAGTTTCCGGGGATGAATATACGGGTGGATGAGCTGGAGCAGCTGGTCTCCCGCTTTGTCGGTGAAGAGAAGGTTCGGCAGCTGTTTGAAACCTATGCCGAGGGTGAGCAAAGCTGGTTATTCCGTCAGCGTCGTGCATCCCCGGAACTGATGGTGATGAATGAACGACTGCTGGCCAGTGTTCTGGGCGCCTCTTCGGCACGGCTGGTGATGAAGAGCCTGATCAAGGGCTCCAGTGTTGAATTCCACGATGTAGAAAATATTGTCGGGGAGGCCTCTTCTGTTCTGGAGTTCAACCGCGAACTGCTGCAAAGCTCTATCGAAAATATCAGCCAGGGGCTTAGTGTTGTAGATCGCGACCTGCGGCTGGTGGCCTGGAATCAGCACTATCTGGATATCTTTCACTACCCGGAAGGCATGGTGCGGGTCGGACGGCATATCTCTGAATTGATTCGTTACAACGCCGAGCAGGGCCGTTGTGGTCCGGGCAGCCCGCAAGAGCATGTGCGTAAACGATTGGGCTGGATGCAGAAGGGCACGGCCCATCGCTCAGAGCGAACCTATGCCAATGGCACGGTTATCCAGATTCTCGGAAATCCCATGCCGGGCGGTGGGTTTGTTATGAGCTTTACTGATATCACCGAGTTCCGGCGGGTAGAAAACCAGCTCAAGGGAGTCAATGAACAGCTTGAGGTGCGGGTACAGCAGCGGACCCGTGAGCTGGAAACCCTTAACCAGGATCTTCTGGAAGCAAAACGACAGGCTGAGCAGGCGAATAGCGCACGGCGTCGTTTTTATGCCGCCATCAGTCATGATCTGATGCAGCCCATGCATGCCGCCCGTTTGTTCACGTCAACGCTGGTGGATGAGTATCAGGATGGTCGGGTTGGCGAGTTGGGGCAGCAACTGGACAGTGCCCTGCAATCGGCCGAGGGCCTGTTAAAAGATCTGCAGGAACTCTCACGACTGGAAACCGGTAAGGTCAGCAAGCACCTTGAATCCTTTCCTATCCATGATTTGCTTGAACCACTGGCTAGTGAATATGGTGTGATGGCGGAACAGTATCAGGTTGATTTTCGTCTGCTGGACAGCAAGGCGGTGATTGCCAGTGATCGGCTTCTGCTTCGGCGTATTCTCCAGAACTTTCTCGCGAATGCTTTCCGTTATGCCGGCCATGGGGGAGGCAGCCGGGTGTTGTTGGCCTGTCGTCGAGACCGCAACGGGTTGCGGATTGAAGTGCGGGATAACGGACCGGGAATTCCACAGGAAAAACAGAAACAGGTGTTTAAAGCCTTTCAGCGGCTGGACTCCCGGGATACCCAGGGGCTTGGTCTGGGATTGGCTATTTCCCGAGGTATCGCCCGGGTGCTGGAGCATGATCTTGGTCTGCGTTCGGAAGAAGGGCGAGGGGCGGTATTCTCAATAACCGTGCCTGTGGGAGAAAAAACAGAAACACCGCTACGCAAAGCAAGGCCTGTACCGCAGGACCGTCTCAATGGACTGCAGGTGTTGTGTATTGATAATGACCCAATGATCCTTGAGGGCTTGCAGGCTTTGCTCGGTCGATGGGGATGTGAGGTTGTCACCGCGGTTGATGAAGAAGGTGCGGTTCAACAGTTGGAGTATTGTTCACCGGATATCATTCTTGCTGATTATCATCTTGATAATGGCTGTTTCGGTGTTGATGTGATTTACCGGATACGGGAAGCCCTTGAGCGGGATATCCCTGCGCTGGTGGTAACTGCTGATGCCACACCGGCGTTAAAGGCCAGATTAAGGGCAGAAGAGATTGGTTTTCTGACCAAACCGGTGAAGCCGGCCGCGTTGCGGGCCATGCTGAATCGACTGGCTGTGATCGTGGATATGCCCTGATTAGCTAGTATTTACACCTGTAGCTACCAGTGATTGTAAAAAGTCTTGATGCGTATCACATCATATCTGGTTCTTTTTCTTAGAATATTTATGGTATAGGCGCTGATGGTCTTGTTGTTTTGAAATGTGCGGCACAGGCAGAAAGCCGGGGCATTGAATAGATTCACGGAATTACCAGCCCGTTCTTCACACGTACTTGCAGTGAGCTAAGGCTGGAAATTGTGTCTCATTCTATAGCCCAGCGGGAAATTATCAGTCTCCTTTCCCATTGTGCGGAATACCCTGCCATGGACGGATTCCAGTTTGTGGAAACCCGGATTGGGGAGATGGCCGCCCGTTATGATTATTCTCTCTCTCCCGCAATTGTCGCCTTTATGGATGGGCTTCGGGATGACCGGGCCGGTACGCTGTCCCGTGCAGCCGAACATTTCCTGATCTGCACACGCCTGTGCACTGGTGAGGAGAAACGTCTGGGTCTGCATGCCCATATCATGCTGGGAGCCATCTACGGCGAGCTTGGTGATAACTTCAAGGCTTATCACCATTTCAGTCAGGTGCTTGAACACAGTTCAGAGCTGGACCCTGCACCTCTGGCTTCCCTTTATGTGAATCTCTCACATCTGTTTCTTGGCCTTCGCCGCTATGAAGATGTGGTTCGATTTGGTCGTCAGGCCATCACCATATCCACGGAGCTTCAGTCTCACTATGGCCTGGTGATTGGTTTGATCAACACCGGTCTGGCATTGGCTCACCTTGGTAATACCGAAGAAGGTTACATCATGGTGAAGCGTGCTTTGACGGCTGCAGAAACACACCAGCTGGATCGCTTTCTGGGTCTAACCCACAGCTATAATGCCATGGTGCTGGCCATGCATCGTCCTGACCAGATTCACCAGACAGAGTTTCACTATCAAAAGGCTGTGGAGCTGATGGCTTCCATGACCAGCAACTACGACAGCCTGGACAACCTGCTGCGCTATGCGGATTTTCTGCTCAAGAATAACCGTGCATCAGAAGTGAAGGATATGTGGGACGACCTGAATCGTCTGGTTGTCGGTTTCGGTAGTGTCGAGTTGGATCATCGGCTGATTAAAATCGAAATTGCTCTGTTGCGACGGGAAAATCAGAGCCGACTGTTGCTGGAGGCACTGGATCGATATCTGGCAAGCCTTGAATGTGAATATGATGCCAGCTGCAAGCGGGAAGGGGATCTGTTGATCCGTCAGGTCAGCAAGCTGGAGGAGTATCAGGCTGACCTGATCTCCATGCAGGTACACAATAACCTGGATGCTATTACCGAAATTGGTCAGTTGATCTCGACAGCAGACAACCTTGGCAGTGTCATGACCAAGGTACTGGATAAAGTTGGACTGATCTTTCCCACCCATGAGTTCGGGATTGGCCTTTATGATGCCAGCACTCAGGAGCTGGATTACCGCTACTTCATCACCCGTGATGGTTTTATGCCGGCGATAACCGTGCAGTGTGACAAGGTGGTGAACTTTGGATCCTATGTGATTAATACCGGGCAGACTGTGCACCTGAGCAATGTCAGTGCCGAAGTGATGCAGGGTTATTACCGAAAGTTTGCAGATTTGCAGCAGAGCCCGTTCCACTATGAAGCCAAAAACTTTGGCCCGCAGGAAACTCAGTCCATGCTGTTAACGCCTGTGCGTCTGGGGAACGAGGTGCTGGGCATTCTTTCCGTGCAGGCTATTGAGCAGGATCAGTACCAACAGCACCACCGGCAGCTGTTTGAACGACTAGCCAGTCTGATTGCGATTGCCCTGAAAAACCTTCGCCAGAAAGAAGAACTGCAGAAGAACTATGCTCGTCTGGAGCATGTGTCCCGAACCGATCCACTGACCCAGCTCTTCAATCGCCATCATTTGAAAACAGTCGTACGACAAGTGGTTAATACCGCTGCCAGTGATCAGCAGCCGGTGACGGTTATCCTGATCGATATCGACTACTACAAGGGTTATAACGATCACCTTGGTCATTATGCAGGTGATCAGGCGCTGGTGGCGGTTGCCAATACCATCAAAGTGACTTTTGGTGACGAGGGGGATTATGTGTTCCGTTACGGTGGTGATGAGCTGCTGGTGATTTCCAAAGGTTCCAAGCTGACGCATGTGCGCCGCAAGCTGAAAAGTCTCAAGAGCACAATTAAGGCACTGAATCTGGTGCATCCGCTATCCCAGTGCAGTGACCGTGTGACATTGTCTGTAGGAGCGACTTATTGCTCTGAGATTCATAACGATACCGCGTTGTTCAATCAGGCTTTTGAAGAGGCCGATCAAAGGCTGTATCAGGTGAAGGACCAGGGACGTAATGGCTTCATGATTGGTAGTCTGGGGGATGCTCCGATTGTCAGGGCCTTTGATGGTCATGTTGCGGTTTAAGCTGGCACAGTTGTTCTAGCTTTCAACGCCATCCTGAATGGTATCCAGCTCAAGGTTCTGCAGTTCAATAACCGCCTGGGTGCGGTTATTGACCCCCAGCTTGCGAAAGATGGCGGTGGCATGAGCCTTGATACAGGCTTCTGAAACGTCCAGTTCCCAGGCGATCTGTTTGTTACGCAATCCATCCCGCAGCATGGTCAGTACCCGAAACTGTTGCGGGGTGAGCGTAGCGATCTTTTCCAGCATGGCATTATCTGTCGAGTCCTCTTCCGCAACCGGCTCAAGGTTCTCCGGTAGCCAGATGTCCCCGTCCAGAACCTGGCTGACAGCGGAAGTCAGTACATCCAGAGGTGAGGATTTGGGGATAAAGCCGCTGGCGCCATACTCAATCGCCTTATGTATCACCGTCGCTTCTTCCCGGGCGGAAATTACCACGACCGGGATCTCGGGGTATTGGTTTCTTAAGGTCAGGAGTGCCGAAAAGCCCTGGGCTCCGGGAATCAGCAGATCCAGCAGAACCAGATCTACACTTTCTTCCTGTTCCAGAGTCTGGGTGAGTTCATCCAGACTGCTGGCTTCTGAAATGGTTATTTCAGACAGGGCTTGTTCCAGAGCATTCACCAGAGCGGAACGGAACAGAGGATGATCTTCAGTGATAATAATCCGGTAATTCATGGCGGCCGGTATTGTTGTTGTTCTCTGTTCCAACTTGCCAGCGATTTGCTATTGAGTCAAACAACAAGCGTTGTCTTGTTGTGTTGAAAAACTTCAGGTTTTTCTGGCTCTCAAATGCTGCCAAAGCCGTCCGTCGATAACGGACAGACCCAGGGCAATCATCAGGATTCCCAGCAGGTGTACACCTTCTAGAGTTTCGTCCAGAAACAGAATGCCCAAAATAACTGCTGAAACCGGCACCAGCAGAGTGACCAGCAAAACATTGGTAGCACCGGCCAGTTCCAGAATCTTGAAATAGAGCACGTAAGCCAAAGCGGTCGATAGAATTGCCAGCCCGGTCAGAGCGATCCAAAGATCAACGCTGGTTGTCTGCACAGCCTCGGGGCCATCAATCAACAGCGCTACGGGTATCAAGACCACGGCAGAAGCTGTTACCTGCCCGGCGGCGGTAATCAATGGATTAATACCCAGCGTCTTAAAGCGTCGGCCATAAACGCCGGCAAACGCATAAAAGATGGTGGCGCAGACAACGGCCAGCTGGGCCAGCAGAGTGCCGCTGTCATCCAGTGCCGGTACGCCAATCATGACGACCACACCAATAAAGCCAATAAACACTCCGAGCAGTTTTAGTGGTGTCGGGCGCTCGTCGGGTAATAACAGGCCAGCCACAATCACAGCAAAGATCGGAGTGGCAGCATTGAGTATGGCAGCCAGCCCGGAGGCTATCTGGGTTTGTCCCCAGACAATCAAAGCGAAGGGGAAAACATTATTCAGTAGCCCCATCCCCAGAAATGCGCCCCAGATCTTAAGACTGAAAGGTGGGCGTAACCCAATGGCGATCACAAAAGCCCATAGGGCTACAGCGGCCAGGCTGACTCTTAATGTGACGATGGAAAGCGGTGGCAGCTCCCGAACCGCGACGCCGTTGAAAAAGAACGACCCACCCCACAACAGGGAAAGTACAATCAGAAATGCCCAGGCTTTGGCGTTCATGGTTGGCGTGATTGAGGCTGTCACGTTGACTCCACTGGTTGTTATTGGTTTTGGCAGGATAGTGGCAGAGCAGCTTTCAAAATATCCGATTCTTGCGCGCAATACGAACTGCATATCTGTCGGTGGCAATAGCCCATTAGCCTAAAGTCTAAGAGACGAAAGTCAGGACGGTTGCTACTGTAACTCCCGCAATCATAAAAATAACAACAGATAATAATAAGAAAGGAGATCGCTCCTATGAAAGATGGTAAAGCGGCGGCGGCCGCTTACTGGAAAGAGAATCTGCGTGTTCTGCTCACGCTTCTCTGTATCTGGTTCGCAGTGTCGTTTGGTTGCGGCATTCTCTTTGTTGATGAGCTGGATCAATTCTCAATTGGTGGTTTTCCCCTTGGCTTCTGGTTTGCTCAGCAGGGTTCCATCTATACCTTTATTGTCCTGATCTTTGCCTATGTCTGGCAGATGAATCGTCTGGACAAGAAATACAATCTTGACGAGAAGGAGATGTAAGCATGGATACTCAAATGCTGACCTACCTCTTTATCGGTCTCTCCTTCGCGCTTTATATCTACATAGCTATTCGCTCTCGCGCCGGTTCCACCGGCGAATACTATGTAGCCGGTAAGGGTGTTCACCCGATTGCCAATGGTATGGCTACCGGTGCTGACTGGATGTCAGCAGCGTCGTTTATCTCCATGGCGGGGATTATCTCGTTTGTCGGCCGGGATGGTGCTGTCTACTTGATGGGATGGACCGGTGGCTATGTTCTTCTGGCGATGTGTCTTGCACCTTACCTGCGTAAGTTCGGCAAGTTTACTGTGCCTGACTTTGTTGGTGAGCGGTATTACTCCCAGCTGGCCCGGGTTGTGGCCGTTATCTGCGTAATCTTTATCTCGTTCACCTATGTAGCGGGTCAGATGCGTGGCGTCGGTATTGTCTTCTCCCGTTATCTGGAAGTGGATATTAATGTCGGCGTGATGATCGGCATGGCCATCGTGTTCTTCTATGCGGTTCTCGGCGGTATGAAAGGGATTACCTACACTCAGGTGGCCCAATACTGCGTAATGATCTTTGCCTTTATGGTGCCTGCGATCTTCATTTCCATGATGATTACCGGTAACCCGATCCCTCAGCTGGGCTTCGGCTCCAATGTGGCGGGTGAAGAGGTTTCGGTGTTGCAGAAACTCAATGGGCTCTCAGAAGAACTCGGGTTTAACACCTATACCGATGGCTCCAAGTCGACCATCGACGTGTTCTTTATCACTATGGCGCTGATGGTGGGTACTGCTGGTCTGCCACACGTTATCGTGCGTTTCTTTACCACCCCGACGGTGCGTGATGCCCGGAAATCGGCCGGTTACGCGCTGCTCTTTATTGCCATCCTCTACACCACTGCGCCAGCGGTTGCGGCATTCGCCCGTATTAACCTACTGAACACGGTGAGTGAAGCCTCCTATGAAGAGCTGCCAGAGTGGTTCTCCAACTGGGAAAATTCTGGCCTGATCGCCTGGATGGACAAGAACGAAGACGGCAAGATCCAATACACTGCTGGTGCGGCTATGGCAGGCAAGCCTAGCTTTACCGATGAGCGTGGTGAGAGTGGTGAACGTCTGGTGTCCAATACCGCAACGGATAACGGCAATGAACTCTATGTTGACCGTGACATTATGGTTCTGGCGAATCCAGAGATTGCTCAGCTGCCAGGATGGGTTGTCGCCTTGATCGCCGCGGGTGGTCTGGCTGCGGCATTGTCGACTGCTGCGGGCTTGTTGCTGGTAATCTCGACCTCGGTCTCCCATGACCTGCTCAAGCGTAACCTGATGCCAAATATCTCCGATAAGCAGGAACTGCTGGCGGCCCGTGCAGCAGCGGGTGTGGCGATTGTGATTGCCGGTCTGTTTGGTATCTACCCACCGGCCTTTGTGGCTCAGGTGGTGGCATTTGCCTTCGGTCTGGCGGCGGCCTCGTTCTTCCCGGCCATTCTGATGGGTATCTTCTACAAGCGCATGAACAAGGAAGGCGCGGTGACCGGCATGATTGTTGGTCTGGTATTTACCTTCAGCTACATCGTGTACTTCAAGTTCATTAATCCAGGTGCCAACACGGCAGATAACTGGTTCTTCGGTGTATCACCGGAAGGTATCGGTACCCTAGGTATGCTGCTGAACTTTGCGGTGTCGTTTGTTGTATGCCAGCTGACTGCGCCTCCTCCGCAGGAGATTCAGGATCTGGTGGAAGATATTCGTGTGCCTAGCAGTGCTGGTGCCGCTGGAGCCAGTGTTGAAGTCGCGGGTGGCCAAACCGCCAACGCCTCCTGATAGGCATCTCACAGATGTGGAATGACTAGAAAGGGCTCTTCGGAGCCCTTTTTTACGGTTTGTTTGTGCAAACGCATGGATGATGGTGATGATAGCAACAGAAACCCGAAGCACGGATTATGAAGCCAGGTTTCATCAGCCGCCCTTTGATCGACTGACTGAAGACCAGCG
The DNA here is from genome assembly GCF_900174585.1 of Parendozoicomonas haliclonae. Lineage (GTDB taxonomy): Bacteria > Pseudomonadota > Gammaproteobacteria > Pseudomonadales > Endozoicomonadaceae > Sansalvadorimonas > Sansalvadorimonas haliclonae. Next base: position 92,738 of record NZ_FWPT01000010.1, read on the forward strand.
TCGCCAGCTGATCCGTCGCACCAGCCTGTGCTGGTACCGTCCCGGTGAAAAGCTGATTCAGGCCGGCAGTGAGCCATTGTCGTTGATGGTGGTTCAGCGTGGAGTGATCGAGGAGCGGGATGCGGCTAATCATCAAGCCATCTATGCCCACTATGCCGAGGATGATCTGTTTGATGTGCGTGGGGTTTTGGAACAGCAGGCCAGGCACGAATATATCTGTTTGGAAGAGGCGCTGATTCAGGAGATTCCCGCAGAGCTGTTTCGTGTTTTCTGCCAGGACAATCCACAGTTTGAGCAGGGGCTAAAAGCCGGTCTTGGGGAGAAGTACGACAATCTCGGAGTGGGAGACGGTTCGCTGCGTCCTGCCATGGCGGAATTTATGTTGGGTGTCATTGGTCCAGAGCATTGTGATCCTGTCCATATCATTCCCGCCCATACCGGCCTGACGGATGCGGCACGAATGCTGGAAAACCAAAACCTTGATGCTTTGCTGGTTGAGGGGTTGGATGATGGCGATATATCCGGCCTTGGGATGGTGACCCGCACTGATTTGCTGCGGGCTGTCGCGCTGGAGCAAATGCCGCTGAATACTGGCGTTGGGCTTATTGCGGTCAAGCCCTTGATTCATATGAATCAGGGGGATTATCTGTTTGATGCCCTGTTAACAATGACAGAGCGCCATATCGAACGGGTGGTGATTTATAAACCATCATCAGGTGAATTGGTGGGCTTGTTGAGCCTGAACCGTATTCTGTCACTGGCTTCCAGTCACTCACACTTGCTGGCGATGCGTATTGCCCGGGCAGAGACTCTACCGGAGTTGATTGCACTTTCACCGGATATCGAAAAGCAGGCACGCTCTCTGTTTGAAAATGGCGTGCGTACCGGCTTTGTGATGAAGCTGGTTTCGACATTGAATGACAAACTGTTGCGCCGACTGTTCGAGCTGCACTTTCCAAAAGAGTGGCACGCCCAGCTCTGTCTGCTGGCCCTGGGTAGTGAAGGCCGTGGTGAGCAGGTTATTAAAACAGATCAGGACAACGCTCTGATTGTGAAAGACGGCAGTTCACTACCTCCGCAAAGTCTGCTGGATAGTTTTACCCAGTTGTTGATCCAGTGTGGCTGGCCTCGCTGTGAGGGTGAGGTGATGGTGTGTAATCCACACTGGGTTCAGTCGCAGTCAGGCTGGCACGGTCGTATTCAACGCTGGATGGATCAATCAACCCCGCAGGCGATGATGGAAATGGCGATGATGGTCGATGCGCGGTGCGTGGCGGGCAATGCAGAGTTGCTGGATGATTTTCATCGTGTACTTGATGAGAGTCTTGGACGTCGTGAAGCGTTTTTATCCACGTTTGTCGCCCCGGCGCTGGGCTTCGATACCCGCTTAACCTTCTTTGGTCGTATCAAGGCCGGCAAGGATCATCGCATGGATATCAAGAAAGCCGGAATCTTCCCGGTGGTTCATGGTGTGCGGACGTTGGCTTTAGAGCATCGGCTACGGGAGTTATCTACCGTAGAGCGGCTCTCTGCTTTGAAAGCGAAGGGCAAGATTGATGCAGAACTGGCTTCCAAGCTTGAAGAGGCCTTTCTGGTATTGAATCGGTTGCGTCTGGAGCAGCAGGTCTCGGGTGTCTGCGATGGCAATGCTTTGGATCTTGACGCTCTGGACTACCGCCGCCGGGATATGCTGCGCCATTGCCTGCATACGGTGAAAAAGTTTCATCAGTTTCTGCAGCGTCATTTTCATGTGGGTTAGACGTCAATGATTGGAGAGCAGTGGCTGGACGGCCTGAAGTACCGTTGGCTGGAACGCAGAAAGGGGGAGCAATTCGGCCGTTACTTTCCTCCTGCGCCTGCTGGGGAATATATAAGTCTGGATCTGGAAACCAGCAGTCTGGATACAAAGACGGCAGAAATTTTGGAGATTGCTGCGGTTCCTGTGCGCGGCAATAAAGTCTATCCCGGCGAAGCTTTGATCCTGAAAGTAAAACCCACAGGGCAGCTACACCCGGACTCTGTCCCTGTGCATCAGATTCGTGAGAAGGATCTTGAGCAGGGAGTGGCTCCACTGGAAGCGATTATCGAGCTGCTGACGTTTGTAGGGCGCAGACCGATTATTGGCTACAACATCCGTTTCGATCAGCTGATCCTCAGCCGCTACTGTCAGCAGTATCTGGGGTTTCCTCTGCCTAATCGGGTGCTGGAATTATCCCAGCGCTATTATCGTCGTAAGTTGAATACTCAGCCGGACAAGGTGGGTGATCTGCGCTTTGATACACTCTGTCGAGACTTGGATATTCCCATTCTAGAGCGGCATACGGCCCGTGGTGATGCCATTACCACAGCGCTTGCCTGGATCAAGCTTGAGCACTGATCAATGTTGAGCATAAGGTAAAGTCCCTCGTCAAAAAGCCTGCGTTGTGTTAAACGTAGGCGCAATAATATTAATAACTTACAGGGTTGTTATGGGGCGTACTCCCCTGAAATTGCTGATTGGGATAATGTTTATCCTGCTGTTTGTGCCTTTGGCCAAGGCTGATGTTCTGCCTGTTTTACCCGGAAATCCTATTCCTCTCGATAAAAAACTGGCGTTTTATACTGACCCGACCGGTCGTATAACTCTGCAGGATATTCTGGCGAAAGATCCCGGCTTTGAAGAGAGTCATCGCTTTCTTGCGCAGGGGTTTACCCGGGACAGTCTGTGGCTGCGCATCCCTCTTGCCCGTGATGAAAGTGTGCCGGATGATTGGGTGATCAGTGTGACACCCAGCTATCTGGAGCATTTCCATGTCTGGATTGTTCAGGATGGCCGGATTGTATCCGGCGAACCCATTGGGCGATTTGATAAAGATCTTAGCCGCCAATCCCATGAGCCACTTTTGCAGACCACGCTGACTCTTCCTGAGGGACGGTTCTGGCTCTATATGCGCATCCAGACCGGAACAACGCTGGCGGCTATGCCTGTGCTCTATCCGCCAGAAGCTTTTGCGCAAATCAGTCAGGCTAATGTTCTGAAGATGGGGATTGTTGGCGGTATTCTGCTGCTGTTGTTTATCGTTAATTTTGGCTTCTGGCTGAGTACGCAAATTAATTTGTATGGTTACTTTGCCGGTTATGTTGGGTTTGGGTTGATTTCGCTGCTTGATGGTTCCGGCATGTTAAGCCGATTTTTGCTGGTGGACAGTTACCCGGAAACCGTGAGGGTTTTGAGTGTAGGGGTTGGGTTCAGCTGGCTGTTTGGTTTTCTGTTCTTTATGAACCTGCTGCTGGACAGGGAAAAAGATCGCTGGATTTATCCGTTTTACTATCTGCTGTTTACTCTGGCGCTAATGGCTGCGTTCTGTGGGCTCATGGGCGGTATGGCCTACAGCTATATTGCAGAGTGGATTCCCCCGGTTGGTATTGTCGTTTGTCTGCTGACATTGATTCCTTCCTGGCGCAAGCTCCGTTATGGCCGCAGTGGTGGGGAGCGTTTTCAGGGTGGTTCCTTTTTTCCCATGGCCTTCTTTTTAGGGATCAATCAGCTCTATGTCGGAGGGTGGCTGGAGCCCAGTCCGCTAACAGTGTTTGGGCAAACCCAGGGTGGTTTGCTCCAGATTGTTCTGATCCAGATTGCGCTGTTATTTCGTATGCGTGATCTTCTGGATGAACGCAATAACGCTGTTGCGGAAGCCCGGCGGGTTTCCGAAGAGGTCGCCAGGGAAAGGAAGATCAGGGAAGAGCAGAGTCGTTTTCTCAGTATGATCACCCATGAGATAAGAACGCCACTGGCTGTGATTGATATGGCTATTCAGTCGCTCAAGGTTTATGAGCGGGAGCCTGAGGTATTCCGTTCCCAGCGTTATAGCCGTATTCAAAGCTCTGTGCAGCGCATGGCTACGCTGTTAGAACTTGGGCTTAAGAAAGATGGTTTCAGCTCAGAGATCTGGCAGCCTGATGATGTCGTGTATCTGGATGAAATCAGCGACACGGTCGTCAGTGAAATGCCGGCTGATGAGCAGGTACGTATTCAATCGAATCTGCCAGATGACCTTCTACCGATCGTGGGGAATACCGCAGCATTGAAAATGGTCTTTTTTAATTTGCTGGAAAATGCCCTGAAATACTCAAGTCATGATGATCCGGTATTGATTACCGTCGGTCGCGAGCAGGGTGAGGTCTTCTGGCAGGTAGAGGATCGCGGACCTGGTGTACCGCAAAGTCAAAGAAAACAAATATTCGAGAAGTTCTATCGCGCGTCTGAAGTCACCGGAAAGCCGGGTCTGGGATTGGGATTATATATCGCCAGACAGATTATTGAGCGGCATGGTGGTCGGGTGGAGCTGATGGCGTCCCGCTGGGGTGGAGCCTGCTTTCGGTGCGCGTTTAAAGCAGGGGAGGGGTAATGCATATTGCGATTGTTGAAGATAACCCAGATTTGAGAACTGAGCTGGAATATCTGCTCACACATTCCGGTTATACGGTCACTGCTGTTTCAACGGCCGCTGACTTCTATCGGTGCCTTAATGCTGCTGATGGTGGTATTGATGTGGTATTGCTGGATCTTGGACTCCCGGATGAAGATGGCTTATCGGTGGCCAGAAAAATTAAAGGCATTCCCGGGATGGTAGTGATTATGCTTACTGCCCGCGGTCATTTGAAAGATCGGGTGGATGGATTGGAGAGTGGTGCTGATGCCTATCTGACCAAGCCTGTAAATGTGATGGAGCTGATTGCGGTGATTGAAAGTGTCACCCGCCGTGTTCGGGTTGAGCGTGGAGTCAACCAGCCGGCCGGAGTCGCGGATCAGTTCTCTATCGACAGCTCTGGACGTAGACTGTTTTTACCCGATGGTAATACGGTATCACTGACTCGTTCCGAAGGTGTGGTAATTAAGGTTCTGTCTGGGTACGGCATGGAAACGGTCAGCCGCAGAAGCATCTCAGAGGCGCTGGGGCAGGATTATATGCATTATGATGAGCGCAGGCTTGAAGCTATTATCAGCCGGCTGCGGAAAAAGTTGCGTGAGAGTTACCCTGAGATGGAGGTGATCAAGGCTGCAAGGGGAATTGGCTATCAGCTTCTGGTGCCTGTGGAGCAGGTTTGATCACAAAAAGCATCTTTATGTAGTTATGCATTAATATCGATCTATACGACACAACAAAAACACTAGACGTCAGTATTCGTCAGTTTTTCCCATTGAGCTGCTGTTATTTTAATATAGACGACACGCATCTAAATCTTACATTGCACGATGTGTGTCGTGAATAACTAAAAATGACAACAGGGTCACATCTTCAAAAGTCAGTGGTGTGATTGTTGGGGAGCTGTAGTGCAAGGGCAGGAAAAACAAAAATTCTCCTGGTTCTGGGAGGCAGTAAAGCCCTATTGGCGGGTCTATCGTGATGTATTGTTGGCCAGTCTGCTGATCAACATCTTCGCGCTTGTCTCTCCATTGTTTGTTATGAATGTCTACGACCGTGTGGTTCCTAATCAGGCGTTTGAGACCCTCTGGATGCTGACGGCCGGTGTGATTCTGGCCTTTGTGCTGGAATTTGTAATCCGGCTGATGCGTACCCGATACACAGATCTGGCAGGCCGGCAGATTGATCTCACCCTCTCTTCCCGTTTGATTGATCGACTGCTGGGCTTGAAGCTTTCTTCACGCCCTGGCGGCACCGGAACACTGATGAACAGTGTGGCGGAGTTCGACAGTATTCGCAGTTTTATAACCTCGTCCTCTGTTCTGGCGATTATTGATCTTCCGTTTGTTCTGCTCTTTCTTGCCCTGATTCTCTGGGTTGGTGGCTGGATGGTCTTGATCCCTCTTGGCTGTATTGTGTTGTCGCTGCTGGTGGCCTGGGTGCTGAATACGCCCATGCAGAAAGTCATTTTTGAGCAGCAGGATGCCTCGGCACAACGCCAAAACTATCTGATGGAGATGCTGTTCTCGCTGGTATCCGTCAAAACCAGCAATACTCAGCAGCAGAACCAGGTGAAGTGGAGTGAGTTGAATCAAACAACCGCTGATCTTGGTTTAAAGATTCGCGCTCTGCAGATGATTTCGTCTCAGAGCACGACTCTGTTTATGCAGTTGAATACCGTTTTACTGGTGGTTGTTGGTGTTTATTTGATCAGTTCTGGTGATCTCTCCATGGGTGGATTGATTGCCATGATGATGATCTCCGGTCGGTGTGCTGCACCGGTTGCTCAAGTTATTGGTTTGTTGAATCAATATGAGAAGGCCGTTCATGCTCTGGAGCATGCCGGCAATATTATGAATCTTCCCCAGGAATCTCCTGATGATCGCCAGTTGCTGAAGCCTGAAGTGTTTCAGGGGCATTGGCAGATCAATCAGGTGTCATTCAATTATCCGGACAGTTCACCTTCCCTAAGCAATATCAACCTGACAATCGAACATGGACAAAAAGTGGCGGTTCTTGGCCGTATAGGGTCAGGCAAAACCACTTTGCTGCAACTTCTTTCCGGTTTGTGGGAGCCGGTGTCGGGAAATATTTCTCTGAACTATCTGGATATGCGACAGATTGAGCCTTCATGGTTGAGATCGTATGTTGGCTATGTTCCGCAAAAGAGTGAACTGTTTAACACAACCCTTCGCGAAAATATCACCATGGGGCGTGCTGAACTGGACGACAATGATGTTCTATGGGCATTGGAGAAGTCGGGCTTGGCAGGAATTGTGCAAACCGGAAGTGCAGGGCTGGATTTTCAGGTCGGAGAGAATGGGCGTCATCTGTCAGGTGGTCAGGCGCAGGCGGTGAGCCTGGCTCGAGCATTGGTTACACGTCCGAAAGCTTTGCTTCTGGATGAACCGACCAGTGCCATGGATAGCCATGCTGAAGCCCGGTTTATTCAGCTGTTGGGTGAACTGGATGATGTCACTGTCGTTGTTGTTACCCACAAAATGTCACTGCTGGGTGCCATGGACAAGATCGTCGTGCTCGATCAAGGCGCAATCAAAGTACAGGGCAGTGCCAGAGATATTATGAGTCAGATGTCTTCTGCTGGCCGATCGCAGCCAGCGGTTGAGGAGGCAGTGAACTGATGAGTGAACAGGCAAAAGTCTCCAGCCATTGGCATGGTGCTACCGAAGAGGAAATTAACGGGATCAGCAAGGGCGGTCGTCCACTGATACTTGTGGTTCTGCTGACGCTGGTTCTCTTTATCGTTTGGGCCAGTTGGGCTGAGGTAGATGAAATCACCCGCGGTGAGGGCAAGGTTGTACCTTCCAGCCAGATACAGGATGTGCAGAACCTGGAAGGTGGCATTGTTCGAGAAATTCTGGTCAGGGAAGGCGAGCTTGTTGAGCAGGGACAGGTCTTAATGGTGATGGATGATACCCGTTTCTCAACCACCCGGGATGGTCAGCAGGCTAACCGGTTTGCACTGCAGGCAAAGCTGTCGAGATTAACGGCGGAAGTTGAAGGTGCAGGTGCTGATACAAGTGCAGTGCCGGTCATGAGCGATGAAGTGACAAAAAGTGTTCCGGAACTGGCAAAACGTGAGCTGGAACTTTTTGAGAGTCGTCAGCAGGAGCTCGCCAGCAGATTGGGCGTGATTCAGCAGCAGCTTTTGCAGCGTACTCAACAACTGGAAGAGTCACAGGCACAGGAACAACTGTTACAGCGTCGTCTGGTGCTTTTGGAGGAAGAGTTCAAGTTATCCAGCGAACTGGCTGCCGAAGGCGCAGTTTCCCGGGTTGAGGTCCTTCGGCTTGAACGACAGGTGAGTGACACTCGTGGGGAGCGGCAGGTCGCTCAGGAAGGTATTGAGCGTATCCAGGCCGAACAGCAGGAGATGAAGCAGCGCATTCGTGAGGCGGAGCTGGCCTTTACCAATAAAGCCCGCGCGGAGATGAACGAAGTGCTAGCCCAGCTGGACGAACTGATGGCGAAAGAACTGGCGGTGGAAGATCAGGTCGATCGAACCCGGGTGCGGGCGCCTTTGAAAGGCGTGGTGAAACAGATTCTGGTCAATACCGAGGGCGGCGTGGTTCAGCCGGGTATGAAGATGATGGAGCTGATTCCGGTGGACGACACTCTCGATGTCGAGGTGAGGATTCGTCCGGAGGATGTGGCTTTTTTGCACCCTGGCCAAAAGGCCACGGTTCGTTTTACCGCTTATGACTTTACGGTCTATGGCGGCATGAAAGGTGAGCTGGTTCATCTCAGTGCAGACACCATTCAGGATGAAGAGGGCGAGAGTTTTTACCTTGCCCGTATAAAAACAGATACCAGTTATCTCGGTGATAACGAAGGCAGCCGGCCGATTATTGCCGGCATGGTTACGACCGTCGATATCCTCACCGGGAAAAAGACATTGATGCAATACCTGATGAAACCGGTATTGCGGGCCAAGCAGTTGGCCTTTTCAGAACGCTGATTTTTAACACTTAAAAACAAAAACACGGACTTCCAACGGCACCTCTGCAATATGGGGTGAACCAGAAGGAAATGAGAGGGTGGGACAATATGGACACTAAGGTAGCTTCACTGATCGGTCAGGCAACAATCGAATCTCCAAATGGCAATAAGCAGCCATTAGGGAATGGCGATGTAGCCCGACCAGGAGACATCATTGTTGCGGGAGATAATAGCAGTGTCCGTATTGAATTCGCCTCTGGCCAGATTGTTGAGCTGGCCGCCAATGAACAGTTTGTGATTCCCGATGATGGCGGAGCTGTTGAAGCGGGCGCTAACCCTGCACTCGATATTGAGGCTATTCAGCTTGCCGTTAAGGAAGCAAGTGATAATGACGCGGCCGGTGAGCAAAGTAGTGAAAATGGTGCTGGTGATGTGGTTCCGGAAGAATTGCCACCACCGGCAGCGGGTATAAGCCCAGCAGCACCACTGCAAAATACCGGCTTCTCTGGACAGGAAATATCCGCTTTGAGTGGTCTGCGTGGAAACCCTGAGGCCGGATTCGCTACCGGAACTCAGCAGGCTGATGAGCAGGAAGTGGTCGGCCTTCAAGCTATTCCCTCCGGCGGTATCCCGTTTGTCGATACGGTTCCTCCCGCCAGCCCTGTTGTCACTTTGGTCAGTGACTCGGGTAACAGTGGCAGTGATCGCCTGACAAATAGCGGCTTTCTTTCCGTGTCCGGTGTTGAAGAAGGTGCCACAGTTGAATACAGCACTGATGGTACTAACTGGACAACAACGTTCTCTCCAGTTGAGGGCGACAACACTGTTTTTGTAAGGCAGACCGATACGGCCGGTAATACTTCTGAATCCACATCTCTGTCGTTCACCCTTGATACGACCGCAGATGCCGACAACAACTTTGGCATCACAGTTGCGGCCAGTGACAAGGTAACTAATGCAGAAGAAGCTGCTGATGTCACCCTGACTTTAAGTGGTGTCGATACCGATGCTGCCAGTGTTGAAGTGACTTTTATTGATCAGAATGGCAATACCGTTACAGCAGAAGCTACCCAGCAGCCGGATGGCAGCTGGACAGTCTCGGATACCGATCTGAGTGATCTTGTGGATGGTGATGTCACGGTTAGTGCCGAAGTGACGGACGACGCCGGCAATACCAAGACCGTGACGGATACTCTGGATCTTGATACCACCGCAGACAGCGATAACAACTTTGGTCTGAATGTGGTGGCCAGCGATAAGGTCACCAATGCCGCCGAGGCACCGGATGTTTCTCTGACCCTGAATGGTGTCGATGCCGATGCCGAACGTGTCGATGTGACTTTCACAGATAAAGACGGCAACACAGTTACCGCGGAAGCCACACGGCAGCCAGATGGCAGCTGGACCGTCTCGGATACCGATCTGAGTGATCTGGTGGATGGTGATGTCACGGTCAGTGCCGAAGTGACGGATGATGCCGGTAATACCAAGACTGTGACGGATACTCTGGATCTAGATACCACTGCAGATAGCGATAACAACTTTGGCCTGAATGTGGTGGCCAGCGATAAGGTCACTAATGCCGCCGAGGCACCGGATGTTTCTCTGACCCTGAATGGTGTCGATGAGGACGCTGAACGTGTCGATGTGACTTTCACGGACAAAGACGGCAACACGGTTACTACAGAAGCCACTCTGCAAGATGGTAGCTGGACGGTGTCGGATACCGATCTGAGTGATCTGGTAGATGGTGATGTCACGGTCAGTGCTGAAGTGACGGATGATGCCGGTAATACCAAGACCGTGACCGATACTCTGGATCTTGATACTACGGCTGATAGTGACAACAACTTTGGTGTAACCGTTGCCGCCAGTGACAAGATTACCAATGCCGCTGAGGCACCGAATGTTTCTCTGACTCTGAATGGCGTTGATGAGGATGCTGTCACTGTAAAGGTTACGTTTACCGATAAGGATGGAAAGACTGTTACGACTGATGCCACCCAGTTGCCAAATGGAAGCTGGACGGTGCCTGATGCTGATCTGAGTGGTTTAGTGGATGGTGATGTCACGATTAGTGCCGAAGTGACGGATGATGCCGATAATACCAAGACCGTGACCGATACCCTGGATCTTGATACTACGGCGGATAGTGATAATAACTTTGGCATTAGAGTTGTGGGCAGCGACAAAACTATCAATGCGAAAGAAGCTTTGAGTGTCGGTCTGACCCTGGGTGGCGTTGATGAAGATGTTGCAACCGTTAATGTTACGTTCACTGATAAAGATGGTAATAAAGTAACGGCTGAAGCGACTAAACAGTCTGATGGAAGCTGGGTATCTGATTCGGATCTTAGCGTCCTGGTGGATGGTAATGTTAGTATCAGTGCGGAAGTTACCGATGAGGCAGGTAACACAAAATTAACATCTGATAATGTGACGCTTGCAACTGGCAAGCCGACTGTCGAGATCAGTGCAGTCGATACCCGCCTGAGCGCCGGAGAAAGCACCACCATCACCTTTGAGTTCAGCGAAGATGTTGCGGACTTTGTGGAAGGGGATGTGACCGTCGCCGGTGGTAGCCTGAGCAACTTCACCAAAGTGGACGGCAATACCTGGACCGCGACCTTTACCCAGGAAGGGACGGACGCACCGCGTGTCACGATTGCTGATGACAGCTACACCGATCTGGCCGGTAACGATGGCAGTGGCGATAGCCTGGACCTGACCGCCGACATCACGGCCCCGACTGTCGAGATCCGCGCAGTCGATACCCACCTGAGCGCCGGAGAAAGCACCACCATCACCTTTGAGTTCAGCGAAGATGTGGCGGACTTTGTGGAAGGGGATGTGACCGTCGCCGGTGGTAGCCTGAGCAACTTCATCAAAGTGGACGGCAATACCTGGACCGCGACCTTTACCCAGGAAGGGACGGACGCACCGCGTGTCACGATTGCTGATGACAGCTACACCGATCTGGCCGGTAACGATGGCAGTGGCGATAGCCTGGACCTGACCGCCGACATCACGGCCCCGACTGTTGAGATCAGCGCAGTCGATACCCGCCTGAGCGCCGGAGAAAGCACCACCATCACCTTTGAGTTCAGCGAAGATGTTGCGGACTTTGTGGAAGGGGATGTGACGGTCGCCGGTGGTAGCCTGAGCAACTTCATCAAAGTGGACGGCAAGACCTGGACCGCGACCTTTACCCAGGAAGGGACGGACGCACCGCGTGTCACAATTGCTGATGACAGCTACACCGATCTGGCCGGTAATGATGGCAGCGGCGATAGCCTGGACCTGACCGCCGACATCACGGCCCCGACTGTCGAGATCAGCGCAGTCGATACCCGCCTGAGCGCCGGAGAAAGCACCACCATCACCTTTGAGTTCAGCGAAGATGTGGCGGACTTTGTGGAAGGGGATGTGACCGTCGCCGGTGGTAGCCTGAGCAACTTCATCAAAGTGGACGGCAAGACCTGGACCGCGACCTTTACCCAGGAAGGGACGGACGCACCGCGTGTCACAATTGCTGATGACAGCTACACCGATCTGGCCGGTAATGATGGCAGCGGCGATAGCCTGGACCTGACCGCCGACATCACGGCCCCGACTGTCGAGATCAGTGCAGTCGATACCAGCCTGAGCGCCGGAGAAAGCACCACCATCACCTTTGAGTTCAGCGAAGATGTGGCGGACTTTGTGGAAGGGGATGTGACCGTCGCCGGTGGTAGCCTGAGCAACTTCATCAAAGTGGACGGCAAGACCTGGACTGCGACCTTTACCCAGGAAGGGACGGACGCACCGCGTGTCACGATTGCTGATGACAGCTACACCGATCTGGCCGGTAACGATGGCAGTGGCGATAGCCTGGACCTGACCGCCGACATCACGGCCCCGACTGTCGAGATCCGCGCAGTCGATACCCACCTGAGCGCCGGAGAAAGCACCACCATCACCTTTGAGTTCAGCGAAGATGTGGCGGACTTTGTGGAAGTGGATGTGACCGTCGCCGGTGGTAGCCTGAGCAACTTCACCAAAGTGGACGGCAATACCTGGACCGCGACCTTTACCCAGGAAGGGACGGACGCACCGCGTGTCACGATTGCTGATGACAGCTACACCGATCTGGCCGGTAACGATGGCAGTGGCGATAGCCTGGACCTGACCGCCGACATCACGGCCCCGACTGTTGAGATCAGCGCAGTCGATACCAGCCTGAGCGCCGGAGAAAGCACCACCATCACCTTCCAATTCAGTGAGGAAGTACGAGGCTTCACCGTTGCTGACGTCGCTGTCAAAGGTGGTCGCCTCAGCAACTTCACCAAGGTTGATGGTGATACGTGGACTGCGACCTTCACGCAGGAAGGGGCTGATACTCCGACTATTTCTGTAAGCAAGCAGTCCGGTCAGGTTTATACAGATGTCGTCGGTAATCAGGGTGGAAGTAATGAGCTTACTCTTACCTTCGATAACACAAACACTGCCCCCGAGACTTCTAATGGGCTGATTGAAGGAACCGAAAACGGCCTTGAAGGCAGTAATTTGTCTGGCGGTGCAGGCTCACTGTTAACAACAGCTACAGATTCAGAAACTGCCAACAGCTCTTTGACGATCGGCGCTGTAAACGGTCTTGCAGGCAATGTTGGCAACGCAATTACGGTCCCACTGACTTATACCGATGCTGAAGGTCGTACTCAGATCGTCAATGTTCAGCTGACCGTCAATGCTGATGGCAGCTACACCATTGATCAGAAGAGTCTCGATGCACTTCCGGAAGGTGCAGTAGCCAGTGGATCGGTTTCCTATCAGGTAACGGATGGGAGTGCGCTTTCACAGCCTGCGACGATCGCTATTGAAATTACTGGTAACAATGATGCCCCGGTCATCAATGTCCAGAATGATGAAATCTCCTATGTCGTTAATAGTGGTGCTCAGAGTCTGACCCCAGCTGTTGATATTAGCGATATCGATAGTCGATATATTGATAGTGTCACCATTGAGATTACCGGCAATTACAACAGTGGTGACGAAATAGCCTTTTCCGGAGACGATCCTGAGGGCATGACTCTCTCTGAGGGGCCGTCTGGAACCTTTGTGTTGTCCGCAGACGTTTCCAACACCATAACCAAGGAGATGTTTGAAGCAGCCTTAGCTGCTCTGGTATTTACAACAACAGATACCAATTATGACAGCAATGATCGTACTCTCACCTGGACCGTTAATGATGGTGGCAGTGAAAATGCCACGGCTTCAGATGCTTCTACTATTGTGATGAATGGCGTTGCGATTACTGGTATCTCTGAAGACACTGCGATTCCTGATGACTTCCGCACCTCAGATTTAGATGATTTGGAGATCTCCGGAACGGTGAATCTTGGGGCTGGTGATAAGCTTCAGATTAACCTGGGAGATGGTAACTGGATTGATATCCCAGTCGGGAATATATCTGATGGTCAGTGGACCTATGTTGATAAAACCGGTCATAGCGATGGTAGCAGTGTTGATTATCAGGTTCGTATTGTAGATAGCGCGGATGCTGTTAAAGCAACAGATTCCCAGACTGTTAATTTCGACAATTCCAAACCAACACTGGATCTGGATAAGGACGAAGAAGGTACGAGTTATCAGGCCAACTTCGTTGAGGTCGACAATAAAGCCGATTCTCCTCGCGTCTCTCTCGCTGATACCGATTTGGAAATTGGTGGCAGTGCCACATTGAGTGAAGTTGTTATCACCCTGACCAATGCCAAGCGTGGTGATTTGTTGGAGGTTGGTACTCTTCCTGACGGTATTACAGCAGAAATCAAAGATAATGTTGTGATTCTGAAAGGTTTTTCCACGATAGATGAGTATCGTGATGCTATTGGTGCGGTCACCTTTACCAATCTGAGAGATGATGTCAGCACCGATGATCGTGTGTTTGAAGTCGTTCTCAATGATGGGGCAAACAAGAGTGACCCGGCATACACCACTATTACCGTAACGCCGTTTGATGATGGTATTGGCGTTATTCTGGATGCTTCCGATGGTTTGAATACTGGTTCCCAGCTAACAGCTGTTATCACTGACCCTGATGGTCAGCCTGCGACTGCCGACGATGTGAGTTATCTCTGGGAAGTCTCTACCGATGGTCTTAACTGGACCACGGTGAGCGGCGCTACAGGCCAGCAATACACCATTCCGGATGATGCTGCCGAGGGAAGTTTGTATCGGGTCACGGTTGAGTACACCGATGGTCAGGGTTTTGATGGCCAGATCTCTACGTACGATACAACTGGTTGGCCAACCCTTTCTGCCAAGCCTATTGAGCAGTGGTCGTTTGATGAGGGTGAGGGTAACAGCACTTCTAACGAGTACGAGAATAAGCCTGGTAATCTCGACAGCCTTGATAGTGATCCTATTCCTGGTTGGGTTGCCGGTCAGAGTGGTGCTGAGGATGATAGCGCACTGGACTTTTCGACCGGGAAAGGTGTAGTTCGTATTGATCCTGAAACAACCGCGCAGTTGAGTTCAGGAACAACGACAACGCTCAGCTACTGGATTAAAACGACAGCAACAGGTAATGATTCCGGTAATACAACGACAAAGAACTGGAATAACCCCTCTGTATTGGGTACCGAAAACTTTGGTGGTGGTGATGACATTCAATGGGGGGTGCTGGATTCAAATGGCAAGGTCGGCCTAGGGATTGCGAATGAAACTGGTGTTGTAAGTGATACAGCGATTAATGATGACCAGTGGCACCATGTTGTTGTAACACGTGAAGTGGTTTCAGATGAAGATGCTACGGTGGAAGTCCCAGCGGGAAGCAGTCGTGTAAAAGTTTACATTGATGGTGTTCTTGATGCAGAAGGTGTGATTCTGGCTTCATCACAGATGGAGGACGGGTATATTGCATCTGATCAGCTTGCGGGTATTGGTATTACATTTGGTTGGGAGAATGGAGTCGAGGCCACTGATGGACACAGATATCTTGATGCCCAGCTCGATGATATCCAGATCTACGATAAAGTCCTGACTGATGCTGAAGCCGCTTCCATTTACGCCAGCCAGAAGACGGCAGGATACAACTTTGTAGAGCTGGATGGCGAATCCATTCTTCTGAATATCGCAGCCTCTACTGATGATTCCGATAAGTCCAATATCAAGTTGGAACTGACGGGGCTTGCCCAGGGTACCGAGATCACCGCCGAAGGTCTGTCTAGTCCTCTGGTCGTTGGTGCTGATGGTCGTGTTGATATCAGCAGTCTGACTTCTGCTCAGCTGGCACGTCTATCTGTCACCCTTCCGGCGGGTGAAGCCGACAGCTTTGTCTTTAACGTTATCGCAACGTCTGAAGATGGTGTGTATCGCACCAGCAAGCAGTTTGTAGCGACGGGCGTTGATAATGTAATTGTCGAAGACGCCTCCGATACCCATAACGGCAGTAATACCGATCGTGACTTTGTTCGTGGCCATGATGGTGATGACACGATTAATGGCAATGGTGGTAATGATCTGCTGTTTGGTGATGCTGGGGCCGACGCGGTAAATGGTGGTCTAGGGAGCGACATCCTCTTTGGTGGTACCGATAACGACAGTCTGAATGGTGGTTTTGGGCAGGATGAGCTCTGGGGGGAATCTGGCAGTGACACCCTTAGCGGTGGCTCTGGTCAGGATACGTTTGTATTTTCAGCGGACGATCTTCTGGTAAGCCAAACCGTACAGCTGGATACCATCACCGATTTCGAGCTGGGTAACGCCGATGTCACTGGCAGCAATGCAGATATTCTGGATCTTTCCAAGCTGATTGCCTTGCAGGGTTCTGAAGAGCTCAGCGTTGATACGCTGCTGGATAACGGTTTCACCGTGAAAACCGTGGGCGACGGTTCCACTGATACTGTGCTGCTCTTCCAGGATAACAACCCTGCCACTCAGGATCTGGAGATCGTTCTGGAGAACGTGGCGTGGACAGACCTGAATGACAACGATGTGGTCAGCCCGGAAGAAGTCCTTAAGCAATTGATTGATAACGGTCAGATCATTATCTGATCGTTATCCCGATTACCAAACGAAAAAGACTCTAAAAACAATTATCAGAAACAGGAAATAACAGGATGTTCAAGAAGTCACTCAAAGTCTCATTACTCGCGGCCATCACGGCGTCTTCTGCTAGTACTGCTTATGCTGGCACACTGCTGGATTCTGTTAACGAGGCGCTGTCCACTAACCCGGAAATTTTAATCCGGAGTTCAGAAGTCGACGCCCGTCGTTTTGAAGTGCGTGGTGCCAAGGCAGGTTATCTGCCATCTGTCGATCTGCGTGCTGGTATCGGCTATGAGAACAGCCGTAATAGCACGACCATTGGCTTTTATAATGCGGGTGAAGAATCTGATCAGGATCTAAACCGCACCCGTCGTGATGCATCTATCGTTGCCCGTCAGATGCTGTGGGATGGCAGTGCGGTTGAGAGTGAAGTGGATCGCCAGAAGGCGCGTCTGTCTTCTGCTGCTCAGGACCTGTGCACGGCTGCAGAAACTGTTGCTCTTTCTGCAACCGAAGCCTATCTGAATATTCTGCGTCAGCAGGCGTTCGTTGATCTGACCCGCGAAAATGTTGATGAGCACGAGCGTCTGGTTGAACTGATTCGCAAGCAGGGCGCCAAAGGGCGCAGTAATGATGCGGATATTGCCCAGGCCGAGAGCCGTATGGTTCTTGCCCAGGCCAACCTGATCAGTGCTGAATCTGTGTTGCGAGATGTGCGCACGCAGTATCAGCGCATTGTGGGTAACCTGCCCCAGTCTCTGACCTTGCCTTCAGCGCCAGCGGGTGCACCGATTAGTCTGGATGCAGCTCTGGCTCAGGCCATCGACAACCACCCAGTATTAAAGCTGGCGGCTGCTGATATTCAGGCGGCGGAAGCCCAGTATGAAGCCAGCAAGAGTTCCTTCCTGCCACGTTTTGAGCTGGAAGTGGGGGCTGACTGGAACTCCGACGCTAACGGTGGCAAAGACGACACCTACACTCATACTGCCAAGGTCAACATGACCTATAACCTGTATAGCGGTGGTGCTGATAGTGCCCGTAAGAGCCAGACCAGCCGCCTGATCAATGAGGCCGTGGAAGTGCGTAACCGTGCTTTGCGCCAGGTGGAAGAAGAGGTTCGTTTTGCCTGGATTGCTGTGGAGTATGGTGAGAAGCGTCTGCGCCCGCTGGCGGAGCATGTGAAGCAGGCTGACCTGTCCCGTGAGCTGTACAACAAGCAGTTTATGATTGGTAACCGTACTCTGCTGGATCTGCTGGACAGCCAGAATGAATACTTCTCGGCACGTCAGAGTGAATTGAATGCCCGCTTTGATTTGCTGTTCAATAATTACCGTCTGCTGCAGAGCACCGGTTCCCTGTTGACCAGCGTAGGTGCTTCTCTGCCGGTTGAGAATCGTTGTGGAGCCACTGTCGCACAGATGTAATATCGTGGTCATCTGGTTATAGTGAGAATGAAAAGGCGTCTTCGGGCGCCTTTTTTCATAATTAAGAAAATCTATTTAGCAAATACAGTTAATTTATTTCGGGGAGTCAAAAGTTGTAGGTACACTGCATGCCATTAACGAACGGCACAGCTTTTATGAAGTACAGCATCTCTGCAGTTTTTGAGATTGCCGTTGAATTGCCCAGCACTCCTATTTGATAAGGAAGAACAATGTCTCTGGTAAATCAGGAAATCAAACCTTTCTCCGCGACTGCTTTTCACAACGGTGACTTCGTACCCGTAACTGAGCAGGACCTGAAAGGTAAGTGGTCTGTTGTCTTCTTCTACCCAGCGGACTTCACGTTTGTATGTCCTACTGAACTGGGCGACCTGGCTGACCATTACGCACAGCTGCAGGAAATGGGCGTTGAAGTTTACGCTGTTTCCACTGATACCCACTTCACTCACAAAGCATGGCACGATTCTTCCGAAACCATCGGCAAGATCAAGTTCCCAATGATCGGCGATCCAACTGGCCAGATCACCCGCAACTTTGAAGTGATGATCGAGGAAGAAGGTCTGGCTCTGCGTGGTACCTTCGTAATGAACCCGGAAGGTGTTATCAAGGTTGTTGAAACCAACGATCTGGGCATTGGTCGTTCCGCCAAGGAACTGATTCGCAAGATCCAGGCGGCTCAGTACGTTGCCGAGCACGATGGCGAAGTTTGCCCAGCAGCATGGCAGCCAGGTGAAGAGACTCTGGCTCCTTCCCTGGACCTGGTTGGCAAGATCTAATCGATCGGGCTTTAAGCAACCTGCAGCACCCGCAGGGTTGTTTGGAAGGGCATTCGCTTAAGCGGGTGCCCTTTTTTTGGGTCTGAGCCCCAGAGGATATGAGGCATTGAGCGATCATTATTTATTCGCTTTTGTGCCGTCATCTCGCCTGCCGTGAGTGGGATAATGCACTGGTTTCGTGATTTACGTATAAGGCCAAAAATAATGCAAATATAGATATAGGCTATCAATTAAATAGATTTAATTTGTTTTGTGAATTGATGGTTTGAGCATTATTATTTGCTTCGTAAACAGCAAGCAACGCAGTCGATACAGAGGAAAAAGCAATGTCTTTAGTTAACCAGGAAATCAAGCCATTTACCGCTACCGCGTTCCACAAGGGTGATTTCGTCCCTGTGACCGAGCAGGACCTGAAGGGTAAGTGGTCTGTGGTTTTCTTCTACCCAGCGGACTTCACCTTCGTATGTCCTACCGAGCTGGGCGATCTGGCTGATCACTACGAGCAGCTGCAGAAGATGGGCGTTGAGGTGTACTCCGTTTCCACCGACACCCACTTCACCCACAAGGCGTGGCACGATTCTTCCGAAACCATTGGCAAGATCAACTTCCCAATGATCGGCGATCCAACCGGCCAGATTACCCGCAACTTTGAAGTTATGATCGAAGAAGATGGTCTGGCTCTGCGTGGCACCTTCGTAATGAACCCTGAAGGTATCATCAAGGTTGTAGAAACCAACGATCTGGGTATCGGTCGTTCCGCCAAGGAACTGATCCGTAAGATCCAGGCTGCCCAGTACGTTGCCGAGCACGATGGCGAAGTTTGCCCGGCAGCGTGGCAGCCAGGTGAAGAGACTCTGGCTCCTTCTCTGGATCTGGTCGGTAAGATCTAATTGATCGACAGGGATGCAGAAGCTGCTCTGCTTCTGCATCCCGCTCTTACTCAGCAGGCTTTTTATGAGTAACGGCAAGGCAGTAAGAGATCGATTGAAAGGTTGGTGTTGTTAACCGGTTTTTCAAACGGTCTTTTTAGAAGACAGTTAGATTTTAATCAATTGATGATGTTTCCGGCGGATCGCTGTTGATCCGGCCACAGGTTTTTAGTGCTCGAAATTTAGATTAAAGGTAAAAGTCCCATGCTGGATGCAAATATCAAAAAACAGTTGTCTGCTCACTTTCAGAACATCAAGAAGCCTGTAGAAATCATTACTTTCCTGGATGATTCTGCCAAAGCGAAAGAGTTGGGCACTCTGGCTGCTGAGCTGGCTGAAATTAGTGGTCAGATCACCACTATTGCCGGTGATGTCGCTAATGAGCGTGTGCCGTCTATTGCCATTCGTGGGCAGGGCTCTGAAGCTGGCGTTCGTTTTGCCGGTATTCCAATGGGCCACGAGTTCACCTCTCTCATTCTGGCGTTGCTGCAAGCCGGTGGTCATGATCCTAAGATTGAGCAGGAACTGATTGATCAGATCAAAGGTATTGATGGTGAGCTGAAGTTCGAGACTTATATCTCTCTGTCTTGCCAGAACTGCCCGGAAGTTGTTCAGGCTCTGAACCTGATGGCGGTGCTGAACCCGCGTGTCTCCCACAGCATGATCGATGGTGCCCTGTTCCAGAGTGAAGTGGATGAGCGCAAGGTGATGGCGGTGCCATCGGTATTCCTGAACGGTGAAAGCTTTGCCCAGGGCCGTATCAGCCTGAAAGATATCATCAAGAAAGTGGATGTGAATGCCGGTGCCCGTGAAGCCGAAGCGATCGCCAAGAAAGAAGCTTTCGATACGCTGGTGATTGGTGGTGGTCCTTCCGGCGCTGCAGCCGCGATCTATGCTGCCCGTAAAGGTATTCGTACAGGTATTGCTGCGGAGCGTTTTGGTGGTCAGGTTATGGACACCATGGCGATCGAGAACTTTATCTCTGTGAAAGAGACCGAAGGTCCGAAGCTGGTTGCCAACCTTGAACAGCACGTTCGTGATTACGATGTGGATCTGATGACTGGCCAGAAAGCCAAGTCACTGAAAGCACCATCTGTGCCGGGTGGTCTGGTGGAAATTGAGCTGGAAAATGGCGCGACTCTGGCCAGCCGTTCCGTAGTCATCTCCACCGGTGCCCGCTGGAGAGAGATGAATGTACCGGGAGAGCAGGAATACCGTGGCCGTGGTGTGGCTTACTGCCCTCACTGTGATGGTCCTCTGTTCAAAGGCAAGCGTGTGGCGGTTATCGGTGGCGGTAACTCCGGTGTGGAAGCTGCAATCGATCTGGCCGGTATTGTTGCTCATGTGACCCTGTTTGAGTTTGATACCAAACTGCGTGCCGACGAAGTGCTGCAGCGCAAACTGCGCTCACTGCCAAACGTTGAAATCATCATGAATGCCCTGACTACTGAAGTCACCGGCAATGGTGAGAAGGTGAACGGTCTGGTTTATAAAGATCGTGCGACAGATGAAGCCCATACCGTTGAGTTGGAAGGTATCTTTGTTCAGATCGGTCTGGTACCTAACACCGAATGGCTGAAAGGTACTCTGGATCTGACCCCTCGTGGTGAGATCATTATCGATGAGCGCGGTCAGACCTCTATCCCTGGCGTATTTGCAGCCGGTGATGTAACCACTTCACCATACAAGCAGATTATTATCGCCATGGGTGCAGGCGCGACTGCGGCTTTGAGTGCTTTTGATTACCTGATCCGTACTGATGTTCCTGCCGAGCAGACTGCAGCCTGATAGTAAAATCAGTCTGGGTGAAACACTACCAGGGTAGTGTTTCACCCAGACTGTTCAGAAACCCGCCATTATCGGCGGATTTTAATTTTTCAATGACAGACCTGACCCGGGTAATGGACTCCTCTACGGTCAGATCCGCTTCCGGCCCACCCATATCGGTTTGAACCCATCCCGGACTGATGCTGGTGCAGATAAAACCTTCACTGGCCAGCTCATCGCTTAGCTTCTTTACGGTCATATTCATCGCAGCTTTGGAGCTTGCGTAGTAATAACTGCCAGTCGTGGCGGTGTTGGATGCGATACTGCCATAGAAGCTGCTGATGAAAATAATGGTCTTACCCTGACCGGCTTTAAGGCTCGGGAGCAGTGCAGCACTGATCAGCAGAGGGGAGATGGTGTTGGTGGTCAGCACCTCCTGCCAGGTCGCCATATCCAGATTATCCGGTGAGACTGTCATCTCCCGTGGGCCATAGATACCCGCATTGTTAATCAGCATATCCAGAGGTTGGCCTTGCAGGCTTGCAGACAATGAATGGATGCTCTCTTGCTTTGTCACATCAAGAGGATAAACCGTTAGCTGATCCGGAAAGCTCTGCTGTAGTTGCTGCAGGTTTTCTGCATTTGCAGGTGTGCGGGCGGTTGCAATAACCCGGTTTTGGTCGTTCAGGTATTGGCGGGTTAATTCCAGCCCAAGCCCCCGGTTGGCTCCGGTTATCAGTATGGTTTTTGGCACAGTTTTTGGCATAGTGCGGCTCCTCTCCAGTGTGTCCTTGATACTGGCGGATTGCCGTTTTTTGTCAATGCTCATCAGGCCAGTTGCTTTTCCACATTCCCTTTCAGGGTCTCAGCCTGTTGCTGACTGGGAATGTCGGCAGCAATCAATACAAGGTTTTTTCCTGTGCGGGGAAGTGCCAGCAGCTGAAAGTATTTTTTACTGTTCATGCCGTAGCCGCGGTGGATTTCCAGAGAAAGAATCTCTGAGGTGCGGAGAGTCTGGCGATGCAAGGTGAGGCCGAAGACTTTAAAGGAGGTATTCAGCTGGTGCCGGGTCGCGGTGCTCGAGCGGGTGCCAAAGGTCAGGGCGATAAAGAGCAGAACCAGAACCATGGAAGAAAAGACTAATGGTATTAACAGCATATAGCTGATCATGGACTGTATACCGTAAACCACATAACAGGCGGTTACGCTGAAGATAATAAACGCCAGTAGTAGCAGTGATACGCCAATACGGCTCAGGGGAGGGTTGGTTAGGGTTAAGGCCTCGCCGTCATCACGGATTATCAGGGATGACTTAACGGGTATTGCCGGAGATTCTGGAAGTTCCTGATGCAGCAAGTTATCCGGAATGCGGTTGTCCCAGAGTTGTGCTTGCTGTGACTGCGAAGACTGTTCAGCCTTCCCTGACGGCGTCATGGCATCCTGCCTTGTATTATTTATTTTGCGTGCAGGGTACACATCATGATTAAGCTCGACAATGCAGGTTTTTGTAGTACGTCTCACTTTTGGGAATTATTAATGCACTGGTATCAAACAACCCAGTCAATCTGATCATTTCCCCAGAGTGGGGAGTGGTCATTAGGCGTGCCGTTGTAATTGAAAGTGATCTCTTCATTGGGAAGGATTTTTTTGATGGCCACAATCTCCAGAACCTGCTCTTCGAGGCAGGGCCGATAAATGGCGTTGGGGGTGTAGGAGTGGTTATAGATTGAACCCAGTCCAAGGGCTATGGCTGCACTCTCCTGGTTTTTCCCCCAGCAGAAGTAGTAATTGTTGAGCTCGGTATCTTTTAAATGATTCACCTGATCAGCATCTATAACTATGACCGGGCAGCGTTCGATAACGGTCTCCCGTTCGATCTTTTTGCTGGTCAGCACCCCACGGCCTTTGCCGATGATGTGGGAAACATAAAGCATAGTGTTCTCGATATTATTTTCTTTCTTATTCGACGGCAGTATACAGTATTCAAGTGCTCTATTTTTGCTCTGTAGCATGAGAGTGGTTTTAGTCGGTCAATACCGTCTTTTATCAAATTGGTGCAAATAAGATGTAGTGAAAAATCAAATCAACTCAATAAGTTATCTGACGCCTTGTTGCAGTGTGTGATTTTTTAATGGGTTACAAGTAATGGTTGTTGGATTAACTTGATTTGACTGGCTCTATCAAGGGCTTGAGAAAGTGTGGAATTAATTTTGTATTTTCATTGCCACCCCTAGTAAAGGGTATATACTGGCTGAGGCCTGTAAGAATCATACGAATAAAGCGTAACCCTATTGTATCAGTGCCATATCGATCCCGTTGTAATGGCCGAGATTTGTTTGGGGCGCGGACTGAATTTATTTCGATAAAGGATGTCTTAACAACGGTAAGGTTCCAGGTTGGCTTGATGTTTACATTTTGGTAACAAAACCAATGTAATCTGGGTCTGAATGTTATTGGCAATTAGGATAAGAGAGTATGTCTGAGACAACTGGCATCGTTAAGTGGTTTAACGAATCCAAAGGTTACGGCTTTATTGAGCAGGAAAATGGACCGGATGTTTTTGCCCACTTCCGCTCAATTGTAGGTAGCGGTTTCCGCACTCTGGTTGAAGGCCAGCGTGTTAAGTTCACCATCACTCAGGGCCAGAAAGGTCCTCAGGCGGAGAACATCGAAGTTATCTGATCCATTCGGATTGATTGCTTCCCATTAAAAGCTCGCTCCACGTATTGTTTAATCAATGCGTAAGGCGAGCTTTTTATTTTTGTAAATAAATCCTGTGCCTTGATCTTCTTTTGATCAGGATATATCAATATGAGCCATCCCCGGGCGACAAGTCAGCCACTGTTTGCTCAGTTCCCTCTTATTACCCAGCCATTGCAGGCACCATCTTAAGGCTGCCCCCATATTCTCCTTATTCCAGGCCATTAGGCATTTCTGGTTGTAATCCAGCGCCGGGGCTCGGCGGCTTACCAGAGTGCCATCCCTCAACATATGGTCGGCAAAGTGGCTGGGAGCCATGCAGATGCCCAGCCCTTCAGCTGTGCAGGCCAGAGCCTGGCGGAAGCTCGGCATTACGAGCCGGTGGCCATAATGGGCCAGATCGTCGCCACCACGATGAAGTACCCGGGCAGAATCTTCCACCACAATGGTTGTGTACTGGCTTAATTCATCAGGAGTGATTTCAGTCTCATGATCTCTGCTGGCCAACGGATGATCGGGAGCCATAACCAGTTTCCAGTCCAGCGGTCCCATGGTTTTCCATTCCAGAGCTGGATGGTTTTCAACTTCATTCGGGATGGTTACCGGTGCGCCGATGGCCAGTTGGCAACGGTTGTGGAACAGGGCATCCCAGCAGCCAATATAAACCTCGGTAGAGATATGCAGGTGGGTGTCCGGGAATTTTTCCCCAAACGCCGTGATCAGAGGGATGATGGCACCTTGGTTAATAATATTGTCCAGCACTATATATATGTCGCTCTCCACCCCGGTTGCGATCTGGCAGGTGCTGGTGCTGAGCAGTGTCAGATCATCAAGGATGCGGCGGGCGTTTTCTACAAAGTGCAGGCCGGCGGGAGTCAGCTCAACCCGGCGGCTGTCTCTTATAAAGAGTTGTACGCCAAGCTGTTCTTCGACTTTACGTACGGTGTAGCTGATGGCCGAAGGCACCTTGTGCAGGTGTTTGGCTGCCGTTGTGAAACTCCCGAAGTGGGCAACGGTTTGAATAATCTGGAGAGCTTCAGTTTGGATCATAAAACCTCAATAGACCCAATCATCAAAAAAAACGAATGCCTGTGCAAAATAAAGCGTTTTTTATTCAATCAGGCAGTCGGTAACATGCGCCGCATCTGCTGCTCAGGGCGGCAGAACACCTGATCATTGTGGTGCATGGATTTGGGTGAATCCATGCTCGACGGCCGATAAAGACGTTTTCTTTGTCAGGCTGGATGACGGGTTGAGCGAGCGATACCTGATTATTATACCCCCGCCACGCCTGTGGTGGGGGTTCTTTTTTGCGCGCTCAAATACGTAAAAAAACTTAGCAGTTTATTAAGAACAAAAAAGCACAGGCTTGATCTGAATCAATCGAGAACGGCATTTCTTCATAGAGAATAGCGCCCGCATTTCATTTGTGTGAATTCTGTACAGCTTTGTTCTGCTCGGAGCAAGTTGTTGTGCGTGCGTCGTATGTCTGCGTTGCAGCTGTATGCCATGACGGGGTTCAGGTCAGGTATCAAAAAGATTCTGTAAAGAGTCGGGGTTAATTTAAATGGCAAACGCTGCATTTAGTATTTTGGGGATGGCCTGCTTGATGGGCCTGGCGTTCCTTCTCTCGGATAACCGGAAAGCCATTAATTGGCGTACTGTTGGCGGTGCATTCGCCATTCAGGCTGGTCTTGGAGCGTTCGTACTTTACACCAGCTTTGGTCAGGATGTTCTGGCTGGTATGTCTGCTGGTGTGCAGAGTGTCATTAATTACGCCGGTGAAGGTGTGAAATTCCTGCTGGGTGGTCTGGGTACCCCTGCGGGCAGCGCCGGTTTCGTCTTTGCCTTCCACGTTCTTCCTATCATCGTTTTCTTCTCCGCTTTCATCGCTGTTCTTTACTACCTCGGCATCATGCAGTTTGTGGTAAAGATTCTGGGTGGCGCCCTGCAGAAAGTTCTGGGTACCAGCCGCGCGGAATCCCTGTCTGCTACTGCTAACGTATTCGTTGGTCAGACTGAAGCTCCTCTGGTTGTTAAGCCATTTATCGCTCGCATGAGCCAGTCCGAACTGTTCGCCATCATGGTGGGTGGTCTGGCTTCCGTTGCCGGTTCCGTACTGGCCGGTTACGCTGGTCTGGGTGTTGATCTGCAGTACCTGATCGCAGCCAGCTTCATGGCGGCTCCTGGCGGCCTGCTGATGGCCAAGATCATCAAGCCGGAAACCGAAGAAACCACCGACAGCAAAGCCGAAGAACTGGCTGCTGACGCAGAAGAAGGCAAGCCTGCCAATATTCTTGACGCGGCGGCACAGGGTGCATCCAGCGGCCTAGGTCTGGCGGCTAACGTAGGTGCGATGCTGCTGGCCTTCGTAGCGCTGATCGCTCTGGTTAACGGTGTGCTTGGTGGCATCGGTGGCTGGTTTGGCATGGACAACCTGTCCCTGCAGATGATCCTGGGTTATGTGTTTGCGCCACTGGCTTTCATCCTGGGTATTCCTTCCGGTGAAATCCTGCAGGCAGGTTCCCTGATCGGCCAGAAGCTGGTCATGAACGAATTCATCGCTTACATCGACTTTGTACAGATCAAAGAAACCCTGAGCCCACACACTCAGGCGGTGATCACCTTTGCCCTGTGCGGCTTTGCCAACCTGTCCTCTATCGCTATCCTGTTGGGTGGTCTGGGCAGCATGGCGCCTTCCCGTCGCGGCGACATCGCTCGCATGGGTGTGAAAGCTGTACTGGCGGGCTCTCTCGCTAACCTGATGAGTGCCTCCATCGCAGGTCTGTTCCTGGCCATGGCGTAAGCCGGCCGCAACAGCCTGAAGAAAACCGGCAGAAGGCCCTTACCTTTTGCCGGTCTTTGCTTTTTTGCCAGAGCCGCCCAATATTGTCTGCGGACTGGACTACAAGAGAGAAGTGTTATGTCTGATTTGACTGCCAGCAGCAAACTTGCCCTTATGCTGATGGACAATACATCCCTCAACGAAGATGACACTCCGGAAGTGATCATCAATCTCGTCAAAAGCTCCCAAACGGCTGCAGGAAATACGGCAGCTGTCTGCGTTTACCCTCGTTTCGTTCCTATCGCTCAGAAGACTCTGAAAGAATTGGGTCTGACCAACGTTAAGGTTGCTACCGTTACCAACTTCCCTGATGGCAGTGATGATATCGAGCGTGCTACCCGCGAAACCGCTGAAGCTGTAATGCTGGGTGCCGACGAAGTTGACGTTGTATTCCCTTACCGTGCCCTGATCGCCGGTAACGAACAGATCGGTTTTGATCTGGTTTCTGCTGCCAAGGCTGCCTGTGGTGACAGCGTACTGCTGAAAGTGATTATCGAAACCGGCGAACTCAAGGATCCGGCTCTGATTCGCAAGGCCAGCGAAATCTCCATCGCGGCAGGTGCAGACTTCATCAAGACCTCTACCGGTAAAGTGCCTGTTAACGCCACGCCTGAAGCTGCCCGTATTATGATTCAGGCAATTAAAGACAGTGGTCGTAATGTTGGCTTCAAGCCGGCTGGCGGTGTGCGTTCTGCTGCTGATGCCAAAGAGCATCTGGATATCGCTGCTGAGATCATGGGTCAGGACTGGATTACTCCTGAAACTTACCGTTTTGGTGCCAGCAGCCTGCTGATGAACCTGCTGAAGGAACTGGGTCTCGCCGACGCGAACGCGAAAGCCGAGGGTTACTGAGATGTTTCTTCCCCAGGAAGTGATTCGCCGCAAGCGTGAAGGCCTGGTGCTCTCCAACGAGGACATCCATGCCTTTATCAAGGGCGTAACCAACAACACGGTTTCCGAAGGTCAGATTGGCGCGTTTGCCATGGCGACCTACTTCAACGGTATGACTCTGGATGAGCGTGTAGCGCTGACCACCGCCATGTGTGAATCCGGTACGGTGCTGAACTGGCACAATCAGGGTTTGCAGGGGCCGGTTGTCGACAAGCACTCCACCGGTGGTGTTGGCGATATGGTCAGCCTGATGCTGGGCCCTATGCTGGCCGCCTGCGGCTGTTTTGTGCCAATGATCTCCGGTCGTGGTCTTGGCCATACCGGCGGTACGCTGGACAAGCTGGATGCTATTCCTGGCTACCAGACCAGTGTCAGCGAAGAACTGCTGCGCAAGGCGGTCCGCGAGTGTGGCGTGGCGATTGTCGGCCAGACCAGCTCTCTGGCACCGGCTGACAAGCATATCTATGCCGTGCGTGATGTGACCGCGACCGTGGAATCTATCGATCTGATTACTGCTTCCATTCTGGCCAAGAAACTGGCCGAAGGTCTGGATGCGCTGGTGATGGATGTTAAGGTCGGCAGTGGTGCCTTTATGCCAACTTACGAGAAGTCCCGTGAGCTGGCTGAGAGTATTGTTGGTGTGGCGATTGGTGCCGGGGTGAAAACCTCTGCCCTGCTGACTGATATGAACCAGTGTCTGGCCAACAGTGCCGGTAACGCTCTTGAAGTTCGCGAAGCTGTGCGCTTCCTGCGGGGAGAAGAGATCAACCCGCGTCTGTACGAAGTGACGATGGCTTTGGCTGCCGATGTTCTGGTTTCTGCCAATGTCACCGCAGATCTTGATGAAGCCCGTCAGAAGCTGGATGCCTGTCTGAAAGATGGTCGTGCGGCTGATATCTTCGGCTACATGGTCAATGTACTGGGCGGTCCGGAAGATTTTGTCGAGAACTACGATAACTATCTGCCAAAGGCCCAGATCATCAAACCGGTTCTGGCAGAACATGCCGGCTTCATCGGTGCTATTGATACCCGTAGTCTGGGACTGTCAGTCGTTGCGCTGGGCGGCGGTCGTCGTACACCAAGTGACGCACTGGATTACAGTGTCGGTCTGAGTGAAGTGACCGGTCTGGGCACTTCCGTTGCAGTTGGTGATCCTCTGGCTATGATTCATGCCAACTCGGAAGAGAGCTGGCAGCAGGCTGCGTCGATGGTGCATCAGGCCATGAGCGTAACCGAACAACGCCATGAAATGCCGACTATCGTGTATGAGCGGATCACTGGCTGATAGACACACTGTTCGTGTGCAATAGTAAAAATTGGCAAGAAAAACAAACGTCTGGGCTTTATAAAATAGGGAACAGACACGTTTGAAGAGTGAGCCGGAGATTCCGGCAGGAAGGATTCGGCCCACTCTTCAAATTTATCGCTACCAATGCCTGCGATTATCCCCGGCAAGTCATCTTCAAGTATTGCCACCGGGATAAAACAGGTTAAAAGCAGGTGATGTGTGCCGCAATGTACATGGCCTGCAGGAGAGCAGGAATGACAAGAGCCATTATTCTCGTGTTGGACTCCTTCGGGATTGGTGCAACCGAAGATGCTGAAAAGTTTGGTGATACCGGGGCGGATACCCTGGGTCATATCGCTGAAGAGTGTGCGGCTGGCCGTGCCAATGTTGAGCGTGAAGGAAACCTGAAGCTTCCTAACCTCACCGCCATGGGGCTGCTGCATGCCCATAAGGGTTCTACCGGCAAGTGTGCCGACGGCATGGCGGAAGCTCCGGCGACAGCTGGCGCCTATGCTTATGCTGCTGAGCTGTCCAGCGGTAAAGACACCCCGAGCGGTCACTGGGAAATGACCGGTGTACCGGTTCTGTTTGAATGGGGCTACTTCCAGGACAAGACCAACAGCTTCCCTCAGGAACTGCTGGATCAGCTGATCCGTGAAGCCGGTCTTCCGGGCGTTCTGGGCAATTGCCACTCTTCCGGTACCACCATCATCGAAGAGTTCGGTGAAGAGCATATGCGTACCGGCAAGCCGATTGTTTATACGTCGGCGGACAGCGTGTTCCAGATTGCCTGTCACGAAGAGACTTACGGTCTCGACAACCTCTACAAGCTTTGTGAAATTGCCCGCGGTCTGTTGGATGATTACAACATCGGCCGGGTGATTGCGCGTCCGTTTATCGGCCGTTCCCCGGATGATTTTGCCCGTACCGGTAACCGCAAGGACTACTCTGTACTGCCTCCGGCACCAACCCTGCTGGATCGTATGAAAGAGAAGGGTGGTCAGGTTGTCAGCGTCGGCAAGATCGCTGATATCTTCGCCAATCAGGGCATTACCAAAAAGGTTAAGGCCACCGGTTTTAACGCACTGTTTGATGCCACGTTGGCAGAAGTGGATGCGGCAGGTGACAACACCATCGTATTTACCAACTTCGTAGATTTTGACTCCGCCTGGGGGCATCGCCGCGATGTGCCGGGTTATGCCGCTGGTCTGGAAGAGTTCGATGCCCGTTTGCCAGAGCTGGTAGAAAAGCTGCAGCCGGGTGACCTGTTGGTGCTGACTGCCGACCATGGTTGTGATCCAACCTGGCACGGTTCTGATCATACCCGTGAACATGTGCCGGTAATCTTTGCCGGTCCTGGCGTGAATGCTGTTGATCTGGGTAAGCGCGATACCTTCGCGGATCTTGGTCAGACCCTGGCGGAACACTTTGATCTGCCGAAGCTGGAATACGGTACCAGCTTCCTGAAGCAGATTACTGCCTGATATTGATTATTGGCCGGCCTATTTTGTCTGTCGGCTTTGTTGGCTCTCTGATTTAACGACAAGTGCAGGGTATTTCTGGATTTCCCTTCTGCCCTGCCAAAGAGGATTTATTATGGCTACTCCTCATATCAATGCTCAAGCTGGTGATTTCGCAGAAAGCGTACTGCTGCCAGGCGATCCGCTGCGTGCCAAGTACATCGCTGAAACCTTCCTGGAAAATGTAAAGGAAGTGACCAATGTCCGTAACATGCTGGGTTACACCGGTGAGTACAAGGGCAAGCGTATCTCCGTGATGGGTTCCGGTATGGGTATTCCATCCGCTTCCATCTACTACAAGGAGCTGATCACCGATTACGGTGTGAAGAACCTGATCCGTGTCGGCAGCTGTGGTGCTATCTCCCACGATGTAAAGGTACGTGACGTGGTTATCGGCATGGGTGCCTGCACCGATTCCAAGGTCAACCGTATCCGTTTCAAGGATCACGACTTTGCGGCGATCGCTGACTTTAACCTGCTGGAAAAATCCGTAGCGGCTGCCCGTGCTCAGGGTGTATCCGTTAAGGTTGGTAACCTGTTCTCTGCGGATCTGTTCTACAACCCGGATCCGGAAATGTTCGACGTAATGGAAAAGTACGGCATCTATGGCGTTGAGATGGAAGCCGCTGGCCTGTACGGCGTATGTGCCGAATTCGGTGCCAACGGTCTGGCTATCTGCACCGTGAGTGACCATATCCGTACCGGCGAAGCGCTGGACGCAGAAGCCCGTCAGATCTCTTTCAACGAGATGATGACTATCGCTCTGGATGCGGTTGTTTCTCTGTAATAAAAGCAGCTCTGTAATATCAGCCGCAAGGATTCAGCCTGAAGCAGGCTGTAATCATTGACTGTAAATGTGTCACGGGCAGGTGAAGCGATTCATCTGCCCGTGTTTTTTTGTAATATCCCTGTTCGGTATTGGCCGGATTTTTACCGTGAAACTATAGTCCTGAGCCTCTTTAGGCAGGATTAGGCTGTGAAGCGCTTGTTTCCAAAGACACTGCTACTGCAGTTTCTTTTCGTCGGCTACGTTCTTGGTTGCTCCATGCTTCGTGCAGAAGCTTTGAGCGAAGCATCGAACTTCCATCCTCTACCCAAAGCCAGCAATGTTTACTTTGATAAACAAGGCTGCCGTTACCTTGGCAAGGTGACGGAGGTCGGGTCGCTTGATCTTTACCGGCTGTGTGAAGGTTTTGCTCCTGCTCGGATTCAACAGATGAATGTCCATGGCTCATTGTTGAACAGCATTCCTCCCGAAAGTGTTATGCACTTCTTTCGTGATAACGATTACCCATTGTGGATACAGTCACCTGAGGGGCTTCCCTATCATCTGGTGAATCGTGCAGATACCGAATCGGTCGACTTTGCGCTTCTTGCACAGATTTTAGCCGCAGAGGATGCCGAGTACTCTCAAATACTTTGGCGCTGGTTTGATAATCACTCTGGATGGGGGCAGGCTCTCTCAAAGGGGAGCCAGTACATTGCCATGGAGCTGTTGTTACTGTCGCCCCTGCTGTTTAAAGATGTTTTCGGCATAGCCCGGATGGCTTGGTTGGTGAATGCTTCCAACGCGCAGCGGGGTGCTGAACATATTGCCAGTGTCAGTGAAGCTTTAGCCATGTTGGGTATTGGCGCATTGAACAGTCTGTCGCCGGATAAGCTGACGCATACAATGTATTCCGCATTGAAGGAAGAGCTGATATTCCGAATCGGATTTCAGTGGGGTTCATCCACATTACTGCAACGTTGTCTGACTGAGAATGATGACTGGCCCGCCCGGCAGCGCGCTATTTCACGCTGGTCCCGTCTTGTAGGAAGCTCTCTGTTTGCTGCGGCTCATATTTATTACACGCCCAGTCGACAATCATGGTTATTCTTTCGTTATCTGGCCAGCAGCTATTGGGTGAATGGTGAGATGTTTGAGCGTTTTGGATTGGCGGGCGTCTGGCTGGAACACACACTGTTTAATACGACGGTGGATGTTAGCCTGAAATCTTTACTGACTTTAGTGCAGTATATGTCCACTTATCGGCAGTAAGTCCTAGTTGGCCCTTCGTTTGGGAGAGCTGGATAGAGGCTGAATTGCGATAGCTTCTGGTTGGGCTTTCTCTTCTTTTTCTTTGGCCTGCTTATTGGGTTGAGCGGTGTGGTCCGGCAATTCTCTCTTGTATACCTCCAGATCTGCGCGAAGCCTTCCGATTAGTTGAGGCAGGATCAGCTGGATGGTCTTTGGGTCTTCCAGCTGTTTTGAGGCCGCATAATCTACCAATGCCGAAGGTTCAATTTTTGCTTCCAGCGCATTACAAAACTTCGGTAGTGTGGCTTGCTGTTCGTACAAGGCGTGTTCAATGCCGGCGGCCAGCCAGCTAACCCAGCGTTGTGAGGCTTGTTCATTGACCAGGGCTTGAGAGTTCTCAAGATTACTGTAGCTCTGGGCCATCACAATATGGAACAGCCGTTCATCGTAGCCACATTGGATATAGCGGTTTATAAAACTTGGCAGTACAGCAAGCAAAAAGGGTTCATGAGTGGTTAATACTTCCTGCGCCAGCGAGGCCATGTTTTCGTTTTGGGTCAGATCGACTGTGGTCCTGGGGGGGAAGCTATTGCAGGTTATGCAGCAGGCTTTAAAAAACTCGTGCAGCTGGATTGGCGTTGTTGGCGAGTGTCCAAGCTGTGGCCTGGGCCTATCGGCAAATTTATGGGGGAAGAACTGTTGGCTGGCAAAGTATTTTCCGGAAAGCAGGCACACTTCCCGGTGGGTCAGTTTACGTTCTACTTTGCTCAGTACTTGCAGATAGCGCTGGGGTATATCGATATCTTGTGTACTAAGGCCTGTCAGGCCCTCAATATGTATCTGACTGACTACCTGGAAGGTTTTGCCATTGATGACCCACTCAGCCTGCGCATGCGGTGTATCTGACCGGGCAATGTGCTGGAGACTTTGGATAAAGTCATAGAGTTCTATGTGGTTTTCTGTAGGTAATCGACTTATAGGGGTCACGGGTTTCCCTCCCTGGGCCAGAACTTCTTAGGCCTTCTTCTTGCCCGCGAGTTCTCTTTTTACCTGACTGAATTGTCAGGCTGACTGGCAATATCCAGATAAGCCATGGAAAATAGCACCGGGCCTGTACTGGCAAAAATAACGAGAGAATGTATGGAATTCCGCCCCTGTATCGATATCCACAATGGCAAGGTCAAGCAGATTGTCGGCAGCTCCCTGACTGATAGTGACAACTCCGCGCAGGTGAACTTTGAAAGTAAACACTCACCGGCCTGGTTTGCCAATTTGTATGCGCAGGATAACCTGCGGGGCGGCCATGTAATCAAGCTGGGGCCAGGTAATGAGGACGCGGCCCGGGAAGCTCTGGGTGCCTGGCCGGGTGGTTTGCAGATTGGCGGTGGCATAACCGCAGACAATGCCCGGGACTATCTGGATATGGGCGCATCTCAGGTGATTGTGACGTCTTATGTCTTCCGTGAGGGGCGGATTGATTATGAGCGTCTGGACAAACTGGTTGCTGTGACAGGTAAGGGCAGACTGGTGCTGGATCTTTCCTGCAAAGCGCGTGATGGGCAATATTTTATTGTGACTGATCGCTGGCAGACCTTTACTGAAGCCACGGTCAGTAAGGAAATACTGACCCGGCTGGCCGGTTATTGCAGTGAATTCCTGGTTCATGCCGCTTCTGTGGAAGGGTTGATGCAGGGGCCTGATCTGGAGCTGGTAAAGCTTCTTGCTGAGCACTCTCCGATCCCGGTGACCTATGCCGGTGGTATTGCCACGCTTGAGGATGTTGAAGCTGTGCGGCAGGCAGGCGAAAACAAAATCCATATCACCATTGGCAGTGCGCTGGATATTTTTGGTGGCAGCCTTAGCTACAAAGCTGTTGTTGATGCCTGCAGGTAAACCTGCGGGATAGCAGCTACATTGTCTCATCCCGTAATCTGTTTTGGTTAGGGATAGAGAAATGCAAAGGTTTTTAAGGCGAGTCTCATTATTACTGGTTGTTGCAACCTTGCTGTTGCCAGCCTTGTCTTCTGCCGATGATGCTGATCGGTTTGCAGGTACCTGGCGTAATCAGCGAGGCTCGGTTCTGGCGCTGTCAAAGCAGGATCGGGATAACTTAAAAGGCACTTTCGCCACAGCCGTCGCATCTACAAGAGACTGTATTGGTTATAAGGCGCCTTTGAACGCGGCCATTAATGGCAATGCCATTGCACTCAGCCTGACGATGAAGGGATGTGGTTCACCTTATGTCGTTGCTATGACCGGCACGCTGCACAAAGACAAAGACCAGAAAGAGACGCTGGTGATGCAGGCGCTGATACAGTCCAAGGGAGAAGATCACTGGAACTCCCGCATCCAGACTACTGATTATTATTACCGGCAAGGCAGTCAATAACCCGGCCGTTGTAATATACTGCGCGTTTTTACCGAACTGGTTTTAACGAAATGGAAGATATCATTGATCTGCTGCGGGAACGTAATGAAGATGTACCCACCCCGCTGGATTTGCCGGACGATGATGATCTGATCACAGTGCAGGAGCAGATCCTGATCCATCTGCCGGATGACTATAAAATTTTCCTCAAGGAAGTGGGGGATGTTATCTGCGGTTCAATCGAACCGGCCACGGCTGTTGATGAAAACTCCCACACCTATCTGCCGGAAATCACCGCGACTGCCTGGGATCTGGGTATGCCCCGTGAACTGATTGCGATCTGTGAAGTGCATGATGGTTATTACTGCATTGAGCAGGATGGCAATGTCCGGTTCTGGACCCATGATGGTGAGCTGATTGAAGATGAATGGCCGACTATCTGGCACTGGGCACGGGATGTCTGGCTGGAGAGCTAACAGACGTTGTAACCGCTGATTAACTCTCGTGAGGGAGTACGTGTAGCTCTAACTCTCTGTTTATCTCCGGTCCCACATAACCCATTTGCAGGGGATGGAGTTGGTGCCAGGGGATCCACTGCTGAACAGTAGCTTCTGATAAGTCAGGGGATCCCAAACCAATTTCATCCGGGTATTTGATATAGGCACAGGTGGATTCCTGCCGGAACTCACCGCCATGAATTCTCAGATGCCCGTTGATGGACCATTTGCTTGTTCCTTTGAAAGATGCGTTACAGCTATGGAACGGGCACAGGCCTTTTTCCTTTCTTCGGGGCTCAATAAAATCCATTACGTTCCAGAGCGCATTATAGGTGATGGTATCTTGTGTATAGCCCTGCAGAAACAGATAGGCCCTCTCTGGGTTGCAGGGGATGATCATACGCGCTTCGCGCTGTGATAGATTCTCGGCAGCTACGGCCAGTTCGGCCATTATCAGTAGCCTGAACTGAAATACTGAGACCACAAGGCTTTGGGGGGTAATCTGAATGCTGTTGGAGTCAGAAATACTTGTTTGTTCATCGCCAGAGTTTTCGCCAGTGGCAGTAGCAACAGGTGTGGTCAGGCCGTTAGAGAGTGGTGGTTGAGAAAACATGGCGACCGTCCTGATCCAAAATAAAGGGAAATCACCTGTTAGATCATCAGGAAAGCCATAATGCAGAGGTTTGGATAACCGAGCGGTCAGTGGCTCTGACAACGCTGTATCAGCGGCTGCTTCTGCGGTTTATTGTCGGTGAGTCATACTCGCTGTAATCGCGAATATCTCCCTGCCACTGATGCTGGTGGACTTTCTGCCGCTCCCGCAGAGACATGCCAAAGATCTGTTC
This sequence comes from Parendozoicomonas haliclonae, assembly GCF_900174585.1. Taxonomy (GTDB): domain Bacteria; phylum Pseudomonadota; class Gammaproteobacteria; order Pseudomonadales; family Endozoicomonadaceae; genus Sansalvadorimonas; species Sansalvadorimonas haliclonae. The sequence goes on from NZ_FWPT01000010.1 coordinate 129,017, forward strand.
ATGAACCTCGGCAATCAAGGCATCCCGCTGGGGTGCACTGTAGATTCCCATATAAATCCCTGCCTGCATAAACCCTTCAATACGGCTGCGCTGCTCAGCCACAGGCTTATGGCCAGCCTTGAGTTGCTGGTAATAGCTGGACAGTTGTCTGCGAACTTCCTCGAGATACCGTTCCTGATTCATAACGCTGGTTTTATTATTGCTGTTTTTGTTAATGGGACATTGTCGGAAATTGCCAGTGCATCTGGCAAGTGCGGGCGGTATATTCCGCTAAGAAAAATAATAAGAGTTCGATGCTATGAGTGAATCTTTAGGTGGTCAGACCGTGGCTACGGGGTTACATGATGCGCTTGTTCAACAATACCGTGAGCGGGGTTACCTGTGTCCGCTACCGGTTTTCTCCCTTGAAGAAGCGGCTGAGTTGCGCGGCTTGCTGGAACAGGCTGAGTCCAGCAGTGGGGGAAGGCTCTCCAAGATCGAGTTGAATAAAACCTATCTTATTCAGGAGTGGGCGGATCGGATTGTTCATCATCCAGCGGTGCTGGATGCGGTCGAGTCTTTGATTGGTCCCGATATCCTTTGCTACATGACCAATCTGTTTATCAAAGAGCCGGGTACAGGCAACTTTGTCTCCATGCATCAGGATGCCGCCTATTGGGGCGTGGATGCTGATGATGTGGTCACTGCCTGGGTGGCTTTGAGTGTCAGTGATGAACAGTCCGGTTGCATGAAGGTGATTCCGGGGACGCATACCCGAGATTTTCGTCAGGAAAACACTTACGACAAAGATAACCTGTTAACCCGTGGGCAGACTATTGCTGAAGCGCTGGATGACAGTCAGTCGGTATTTATGGCACTGCAGCCGGGAGAGATGTCTCTCCATCACTTCCGAATTGTGCATGGCTCCGAGCCGAATCGGGCTGAGGATCGTCGTATTGGTCTGGCGATCCGTTATGTTTCCGCCAAAGGAAAGAAGATTGGCCAGCCGGAATCGGCACTGTTGGTGCGTGGCCAGAGCTATGGGCATTTTATTGAAGAAAAACGCTGGACTACGCTCTCGTCTACAGAGCGAAAACTTCAGCATAATCAGGCACTGAGCCGCCAGATTCGTAATCTGTTTGAGCCGGACGAAGACACAGCTCTCGGAGAACGTTTGCGCCTGAGAGTGATGAAAACCGTCTTTATGTTCTATGGTTCTCTGCGTGGATTCGGAATCAGGCTGGGGCTGGTCAGGTAACCATTCGGCTTCGGCCCGGCGACAGACGTCTTGCAAGGTTGTATCAGGAGACATGTACATGCTGGAAAACAGGGCTTTGCACTGTGTGTTAGGCGCTTATGTCGCAGATGCTGCGGCTCTCGGGTTCCATTGGTTGTATGACCAGTCTTTGATCGCCCGCTATGGTGGCGATCACCCAGAATTCCACCTTCCCAATCGGGAAGAGTATGGCGACAAGGGTTACTTTGCCCATGAGGGGAAAGCCATTGGAGACCTGTCTCACTACGGTGCGCAGCTGACGGCCATGCTCGATAGCCTGCAGTCCTCCGGCGACTATCAGGAAGAGCGCTATATTCAGGCGTATCGTCACTGGTTTGATTTTGGTGGAATGTGGCAGGGCTATATCGACCACCCCACCCGAGGCACTTTGTTAAATATCTACCAGCGGGAGGCGCAGGAGCAGCCGTTGTCTGGTTGTGGTGCTGATGATACTCAGAATCCCGCACTCTCCAATCTTCCGGCATTGATTGCTTATTGTGGTCATCAAGATGATATCAGCCAGGCGGTCGAATCGGCTGTTCGGGTGACCAATAACAATGATCAGGCTGTGCTCTATGCACAGGCTGCCGCATTGATGCTCCAGAGTGCCTTGCGGGGCGGTTCACCCTATGTTTGTGTGATGGCTGCCCGTAATGCCGGAGCGTTTATTGATGCCCAGATCGACAAGGCGGAATCTTTGAGCGAGAAAACCTCAAGAGAAGTGGCTGCTGAAGTGGGGATGGCCTGCCAGCTGGAAGCCTCTTTTGTGGTGATCTGCCATCTGCTGTTGAACACACAATCTTACGAACAGGCGATCAGGGAGAATATTCTCTGTGGTGGTGATTCCTGTGGCCGGGCCATTACTCTTGGTGCGGTACTGGGAGCCTGCTATTCAGGTACAGAACAAACCATACCTGCAGAATGGATTACTAAAACGCAGTTGCCACCTGTCTTGTTTCAGAGCCTGAGATAAAGTGTCCGGGGCCTGCCGACGATTTATTGTGAGTTATTGATCACATCTTCAAGTTTGATCGGACAGCGCTGGCTGATCCGTTCAATCTTGATGTCGTCCAGAGTGTCGTATGCGCTCGGAACCAGTTCGGAGATCAGCGGCGTGTCGATATCTGATGTATCTGGATTGGCATTTCCTGCGTCTTTGTAAGCCGAGATTTTCGTGTCGGAATAGGGGTAGGCGGTGTCCTTATGCTGAAAATGTATCAGCAGAGTTCTTCTCGGCAACCGGTTCTGTGGGGCTGGAATTTCTTCACCCTTATAATCAATTGAGGCATCAAATACGGCAGATGACGTATTATAGTGCTCAAAGATCAGAAAACCCTTGGATGTATAAGTCGCGTGGCTTTCAAACGTTTCATCATTATCGGTGCGTGAGAATGAAACCTCGAAATCACAGCTGATATTGAAGGGATTTTTATCCTCAAGATTCAGATCACTTTCGCTGTACACATGAAGTGAATCCTTGTTGATCTGTTGATCCAATGCTGATGTGCTCAGAATCACACTGCTGATGAGCGTTATGACCAGGGGCTTTAACATAAGCTATTTTTTCCGAATCAGTTGCTGGATATCCAAAGGACAGCGCTGAACGATGCGGTTGACTTCAATATCGTGCATCGTATCCAGTCCACCCGGCACCAGAATTGTTGAGTCTTTGCGCACAGGCTGCCCCTCACTGTTGGTGTGATAAAGAACGACGCCTGTTTCTGCATTGGGTGCATGTCTGGCAATGGAATAGGGGTAAGCTGTCCCCTTGTGGTTCCGATGGATCAGATAGGTTTTCTTTGGCAGCCTGTTGCTCTCATGGGGAACCTTTGTGCCCTGGGCATTAGGAGTATGTTTGTAGATCGCTCTCAGAGTGTTGTAGTAATCAAACACCAGAAAGTCGTTATCGGTATGATTGGCGCGGGCTTTGGTCTCGGCCTTGCCATTACCGACATAGAAGTAGACGTCGTAGTCGCACTCAAGATCGAACGCGTCCTTACCCAGTCGGGATAAATCTTCCCGCACCTCAACATTAATAACCGGCTCGGCAGGTTCTGTGCTGGCGAGTGATGGCAGAGCTGTAGCACTCACAAGAATGCCGAGCAGTGCTGTTGCTGTGAGTGACTTTGGCATCGTTCCGTCCTCCGGGAGTTCAGGCGCTCTGATTCCCGAATTTGATACCCAAATAGCTATGCGGGTTCCTAACGTCGGATAACAGAAACAACAGAGCTACTAACGCACACAGTTGGTATCGGAAGATAACAAAGTCGCAGCGCTTGACCTTCCAGTTAGGGGAAGGGTTATGCTCCTCAGTATTCGATAGTCTGGGAGTGTGTTGTGAGCACTGAAGCCCGAGAAAACCTGACCCCGCAGCCGGTAACAACCCTGTCTGTGCCCAAGATTTCCTGCGCGGGTTGTGTCGGGAAAATTGAACGTTCCCTGTCCGCCGTTGATGGCATCCATTTTTGTTCGGTCAACCTCGCAGAGAAAACTGTGCGGGTTGAAGGCGATGTTCCCCAGGAGCAAATGATTGCTGCGCTGGCGGGTGTCGGTTTTACTGCGACCATTGTCGTGAGTGAAAGCGAGAACCGTCGTCGTCAGGAAGAGCGTGATCGCAAAGAGCTGCAGCGGCGCAAATGGCACACGCTGGTGGCTCTTGGCTTGAGTCTGCCGTTGATGGGCTGGATGCTGGCCGGTGGTGAGATGATGGTGAAACCGGGAACTAGCCAGTGGGGCTGGGGACTGGTCGGTCTGTTGACGCTTGCGGTACTGGTGTTCAGTGGTGGGCATTACTTTACCGGCTTCTGGAACTCCCTGAAAAACCGCAGTGCCAATATGGATACGCTGGTGGCACTGGGTACCGGCTCAGCCTGGCTGTATTCGATGGCTGTCGTTCTGTTTCCGGAAGCTCTGCCTTCTGCAGCCCGTCATGTCTATTTTGAAGCCTCTGCGATGATTATCGGCCTGATCAACTTTGGTCAGATGCTGGAGCTGAAAGGCAAGGGTAAGACCGGTGAAGCGTTGAAGCGACTGTTGAATCTACAGGCACCTGTCGCACGACTGGTGACCGATGAGGGGGAGCAGGATGTTCCTGTTGAAATGATTCGTCATAGCGACAAGGTGCGTATTCTGCCGGGTACCAGTATTCCTGTTGATGGTACGGTTGTTGGTGGTGAAACCCTGGTTGATGAATCCATGTTGACCGGCGAACCGGTTCCCGTCAGTAAGCAGGTTGGCGACAACGTGAGTGCCGGAACCATGAACCGCAATGGTTCCATTGTGATTGAAGCTACCCGGGTGGGCAGTGAAACCGCACTGGCCCGCATTATCGGTTTGGTGAAGCAGGCGCAGAATTCCAAGATGCCGATCGCCCGGCTGGCGGATAAAGTCGCTTCCATCTTTGTTCCGGTGGTGATTGGTATAGCGGTGCTGGCGGCGCTGGTCTGGTTCTTTGTTGGCCCGGCACCGGCCTTGACCCATGCCTTGATTGTGATGGTGACGGTTTTAATTATTGCCTGCCCCTGTGCTCTGGGGCTGGCTACGCCTATGTCGGTTATGGTCGGTGTGGGTAAAGCGGCTGAACTCGGGATGCTGGTACGCAAAGGTGAGGCGCTACAGGTTGCTTCCAAGCTGACCACGGTTGTATTGGATAAGACCGGAACTATCACCGAAGGCCGACCCAAGGTCACGGATATCCGTGCCTTTAACGGCTTTGCCGATGATGAGGTTCTGACTCTGGCTGCCGCTTTGGAGCAAAGCTCGGAACATCCTTTGGCGGATGCGGTTTTGGCAGCGGCCAAAGAGCAGAATGCTGCCATCGGTGCAGTGGAAAACTTCCAGGCGGTTACTGGCTCCGGAGTTCTGGGCGTGATTGACGGTAGGGTTGTGGTGCTGGGGAATGAGCGTCTGATGGCTGGCAATGGCATTGCTCTGACCGAGGCTCAAAATGTGATTGATGAGCTGGCAGGCGGTGGCCGCACCGTGATTATGTTGGCGGTAAATCAGCAATTGGCTGGATTGCTGGCTGTTGGAGATCCGGTACGTGCTGATTCTGCTCAGGCTATTCGGCGTCTGCACAAGCTGGGTCTGAAGGTGGTGATGCTGACCGGTGATAATCCGGAAACGGCCAAAGCTGTGGCGGCACAAACCGGCATAGATACCTTCCATGCCCAGGTCTTGCCGGAAGAGAAAGAGCAACATGTTCGCAAGCTGCAGGAGCAGGGCGAAGTGGTCGGTATGACCGGCGATGGTATTAACGATGCGCCGGCTCTGGCCCGTGCCGATGTTGGCTTTGCTATTGGTACCGGAACCGATGTCGCTATTGAGGCTGCGGATGTTACTTTGATGCGTGCCTCCCTGCATGGTCTGGCTGATGCTATCGAGCTGTCGCGGGCGACCATGGGCAATATTCGTCAGAATCTGTTTGGAGCCTTTATCTACAACATCTTGGGTATTCCGGTAGCCGCTGGTGTGCTGTACCCACTGATGGGAGTATTGCTCAATCCGATGGTGGCGGGTGCTGCGATGGCTTTGTCATCAGTGACAGTGGTGTCTAACGCCAATCGGTTACGGCGCTTTAAGCCTTCGTCTTACGATTGTTAATGGAAGACCCGGAAAAACGATACATACTCATTGAAGACCTTATTTTCATCGCAGGGACGCTACGAAAATGATTGCCTTCACGCTTCAATCCGGAGTTCTTCCTTTCGCTTTTGCTCTGGTGCTGGCTTTGGTTGTTGTCAGTGCCCGGGCCGAACCGGTGCGTTTTCAGAATATTGAAGCGCTGATGGTACGCTTTGCCCAGGCTGAACTGTTCCGTAAAAAAGCACCGACGCTGGGGCGTCTTCCGGCTCCCGGTGAGGTGGGAATGTTATTGCCGACCAAGGTCTCTGATGGTCAGGGTGGCGCGGTTCAGGAAACCATCAATTATATTCGGGAGGATCATGTGATCGCCCGGAACCCCGAGCCGGTTGTGCCTGGTGTTTATAATGAGTGGCTAGTGAAAAAAGTGGACTGGCTGGAAAGCTACGGCGCTTTGCCAACCAGTAATCGCACATTCAAACCGTTTACCCGCAAAGCGGTAATCCGCGCCATTCTGATTGATGATGAGGTGTTACGTCTGTTGGGCTCAGAAGATGGAGAGACGGCCTTGATTCATGTGGGCTGGAGCCCGGAAGGCATGCGTGTCTTTCGTAATGGTTATCTGACCCGTTCCGGTTATGGTATTGCGCCGGAAGAAATGGAAGAAACCTACCGGCGGGTTCCTGCGGCGCACTAGTAGCAAAGCCTACCCATCATCACTCCGGCATGGTTTCATTGTTTGACTTTCAAGGAGTCTGGAAAGCCAGATGAATATTGCCAAAGCGGCCCGGGAAACCGGGCTGACCGCTAAAACCATCCGTTATTACGAGAGTATTGGGTTAGTGTCTCCGGCATCGCGGTTGGAAAACGGTTATCGCAGTTATGATGACAAACATTTGCGGGAACTGCGCTTTATCAGCCATGCCCGGGAGCTGGGTTTTACTCTGGAAGAGTGCGGTGAACTGTTGGGGCTGTATAAAACCGATAACCGCCGCAGTGCCGATGTGAAAGCGCTGGCACAGGCCCGTATTGAAGATATCGAAAACAAGATTAACCAGTTGCAGACCATGCGTGACAGCCTGAAAGAGCTGGCCTCCTGCTGCCATGGCGATGATCGCCCCGACTGTCCGATACTGGATTCTCTGGCCGAATTGCCAGCACAAAAAAAAGCTGGACTCTAACTTTGAGAGTCCAGCTTTCTGTTTAGAACATCAGTTTAGCTGTTGGCGTATTCAATACCCACAATCAGCCATGGCGCGCCGGAGCGACTCTGCTCCAGATGCCAGATATCGGTAATCTCTTCTTCCACACGCTCAACATTGTCGCGGTAGCGGCCGCTGAAACGCAGGCTGACTTCCGCTTTGCCCATGATGTAATCGGCACGGACGATTTCTGCATCCACATACATCACTTCAGTGTGCTGATCGCCAGTCATGGCGGCACGTTCCTTAGCCAGGTGCTCGTACAGATCCGGAGACACATATTCCTGGATGGTGCTCATATCACCGCTGTTCCAGGCTTCCTGAATGGAACGGTAATGGTCGCGGGCGCGACGCAGGAAACCGTTCATATCGAAGTCTGGTGGCAGGTTGTAAGGCACATCATTGTTGTTGGCTTCGCTGCCAAAGCCCTGTGCCGCAGGCTGGGCTGCTGGCTGTTCAAAGCCATTGGAGCGGAATCCATCACCAAACTGGGCATCTGGCTTCTGTTCCGGCTGGGAGCGGAAATCGTTGCTGGTGTTCTGAGCGGGTTGCTCAAAATCACTCTGACGGAAGCCGCCCGGCTGGGATTGCCACTGACTGCTGGCTGGTGCCTGGCTGCGTCCGCGCATCGCTTTGAACAGTTTAAAGGCCAGGAAGGCCAGACCGGCAAAGATCAGCAGGTCCATAAAGCCCATACCGCCAAAGCCGCCGCCACTCAGCAATGAGCCAATGAGGGTGCCGGCCAGCAGGCCGCCCAGCAGACCACCGGCCATGCCGCCAAACAGCCCTTTCTTCTTCTGGGCCGTATTGGTTGCCTGATTGTTGGTCTGGTTCTGGTTACGGGTGGCACTTTGATTGTTGGATGGCTGAGCCTTCAGCGTTTGCTGGGATGGCGCAGTTTTGAAGGATTTGCCGAAGGATTTGCTGCCTCCAAACTTCTTGGCGTAAACATCAGTTGGCGCCATGGAAAAGGTAAAGGCCATAAATACTGCCAATACCATAGCAAGTCTTTTCATCATTCACTCATCGTGGTTGGTGGTGAAGTGCATGCTAAGACCCTGCGCGCGCATGTCAACTGGAATCGGGTTACAAAATTTAAGCGTCTAATCAAAAACAGGTAATGCCAGCAGAGCATAAGGAACTATTTCCGCTGGGCATGGTTCCAACGCCAATACTTCAACGTATCGGTGGGTTAAGAACAATATGAGCGGAATGACTCTTGCACCGGTTAAGCCAGTACAGGCCAAACCCGTGCAGATAAAGATCGTAACGGCACAGGAAAATAGCCGTGGCCAGAAAAACAGCTGGCGTTCGTTCACAGTGAATAAGCAGGAGTGTGTTCAAAACTATCTCCTTAAAAAAACACTTGGCTGTGTTCTAGGATGCTATGTCGGTCTGGTTGATTATTCAGTCACCGGCTTAACACTTTTCACTATGGAGTGGTTGTGTGGAAGCCGACTGGAGAAGCATGCGTTGACGGGGGGGCTGGAACTGTCTGCTTGCCAATCAGCACTCGGAGGGATTGAAGAAGAGTTTGTCTTTCGGGGAATTTTACAGAACCTTTTCTATCACACCGGGTTTTATGTTCTGAAGCAATGTCGCGTGGGTCAATACGCAAATAGAGCTTTTGTTCTGGCCTTGACTACAACATCAGTCATGTTCGGGCTGGCTCATTTGCGCAATCCCATACCTTCCGGCTGGCAGTCTGCCATGGCTGGAATGTCAGGGTTCTTGTACGGCAGTCTGTCTCATTATATCGGGCTGGAAGCGTCTGCCAGTGCCCATGCAACTTTTAATTTTCTGGGGATGGGAGGGTTGAACGAATTATGGGGCAAGCAGATGTAAGAGTTGTATGTACTTACACGTCAAAGGGTGACTGGTTATAATCACAGGCTCTGCAGCTATAAGCCGTTCTGCGCACAATAATTATAAGGCTGTTACACATGTCGCGTTCTTCCTCCCGTTCTGCGGATATCCATCTGTCCCCGTTAGCCACGTTTCTTATTTTAAGTTGGTTTGGCCTGTTGCTGGTGTCCTGGGTCAGTCTGAACCAGCGAGCCATAACTGTTGACGCCCCGGGAATGTTGAAAGTCGATAAAGACAATCGGCTCTGGGTGGATATGGGGCGTGAGTTATTGGTGTTCTCTTCACCAGACACCTTGGATGTAGCAATCGAGCGCAACAGCCTAGATAGCGACTATGGCGATTTTCTGCCACTGGATCAGGGGCGACTCATACTATCCCGCCAGGGAAAAGAGTATTCGTTCTGGGAGGAGTTGCGGACATTCCTGCGCCTCAGTCCTGAAGGCACTGATGAAGAGCATGCCCGCTGGCTGCAAGTCTGTCGCTGGCAGGTGTCCCACTGCGATGAGCTGGTGGGCGGTGATCAACCAGTTGCTGCTCCCCGCACTTTCCGTTTGTTGGAAGGGCAAGGTGAAGGCGATTTTTATCTGGTGGATACCGGCCGTCACCGCATTGTGCATTATGGCACCAATGGTATAGCCATCAATTCGGTGGGGCAGGATTTACTGTTTCCTAATGGGCTGGCATGGATCAATGGTCAGCTGATTCTGGCGGATACCAATAATCATCGGGTTGTCAGGCTGGCTTCGGAGCAAGGGCGTTTCGGACAGGTGCTGGAAGAGCATCTGGTGAAACCGGCCGTGGCTCGGGAGGCCGGTGATATCTGGCCCATTCAGGTCGTGAAAAGTTCTGACAGCTGGTTTGTGCTGCAGAAAAGCAATGGCATGGATCAAGGCGGTATCTACCGATACAGCCATGACTGGCAGTTTATCGAAAGGCTGGCCACACCTTCCGATAGTGATGTGCTGGCCATTACCCTTTGGGATGATGTGCTGCTGGCAGCAGATTATGCCCAGAGAGTTATGACCTTTGATGCCCAGGGGCAGCGTATGGTCGATATGGTGAACCCAGCGATGGATCAGCGGTTACAGGCCAACCTTGAGACGCGTGATTTCTGGGAGCTTATGGCTTTGCTGGTGGCCGGACTGGCGCTGTTCTCATTCTTCTTTAGTTGCTTTGTGGCTATGCGCAAAACTGCTGCTATGCCGGACATGCAGACTGTGGCCGTTCCCCAAAATGCGGACACCCCTATCCTCTGGATAGAAGCAAATACCGGTAAGCTATTGGCTTTTGTGGTGTTTGTCGGCGTTATGTTGATAGCGGTTTTTGCCATGATGATGCCTTCTATCATCCGGGAAAATAATTTCTCGATGATGTCCTGCCTTGTGGCTGTGGCCGGGATGATGATCCTTATGATCAGAACCGTGTACTTTGGTGGTAAAAAGCGGATCGGTATCTGTGGTGAGACGATTGTGATTGAAGATCATCATGGGCGGCAGGTAGCCGGGCAGGGCGAGATGGTGCTGTTCAATGAACGACAGCTGATTATTGGTGAGATGGTTGTCCCACTGGGTTCGCCGGAATACCGGTTGTTTCCAGGAGAGAGTTTGCAGGCCAACCTTTGGCCATTGCTGGGCAAGGCTCGCAGGCCCAGCAATGGTGAAGTGATGATGATTCAACTGCGCAACAGTGGTTGGTTCGATCGTCTGCTGACTTTGGTGATTACTGTCAGCTTTTTGCTGATGCTGTTGCTGGATTAACGCCTTCCCCGGGGTTTACCGGGTTTACCTGCTGCAGAGAAAGGACGTTTGGAAGCAGGCCTTCCCCCTTTCGCTTTAGGAGACTGTTGTTTGGGAGTCCGTGGTTTTGTCGATAGAGGCTTGGTCAGTTCCAACGGTGCCGGCAGGGTTTTGAATTCTCCGGGCTGAAGATCATCGACCGTCCAGTCACCAATGGCATAACGTACCAGCCTTAGCGTGGGAAAACCGATATGGGCGGTCATTCGTCGAACCTGGCGGTTACGTCCTTCACTGATTTTAATTTCCAGCCAGCAATCAGGAATATTGGCCCGTTCCCGAATAGGCGGGTTGCGTTCCCAGATATCAGGTGTGTCCATTCGTCGCACTTTAGCCGGGCGGGTTGGGCCATCATTCAGGGTGACGCCTTGGCGAAGCTTATCGAGATCACTCTCTTCCGGAATACCTTCCACCTGTACCCAATAGGTTTTTTCCAACTTGTGGCGAGGGTCGCTGATACGGTTTTGCACCTTGCCGTTGTTGGTCAGCAGCAGAAGACCTTCGCTGTCACGGTCCAGACGGCCGGCGGCATACACGCCGGGGCGCTTGATATAGTCAGCCAGTGTGGCGCGGCCTTCGTTATCGGTGAACTGGCAGAGCACCATAAAAGGTTTGTTAAGCAGAAGGATTTCGGGAGCGTTGGCAGCCATAAGCCGGGGATCGTGTCGCAGGTCTTTGAAAGCGGCAAAGATACAGGGAATAGCGAAAGAAATCCTGTTTGAATTATTATTGAGCGCACTCCTGTCTTTTGGCTATCTGAATGTCTGCTGTAGAAACCCCGTCTTCCATTGAAGAAGCGCAAGCGCCTGTCCAGGAAACCCTTGAAGTGCTCTATCGTGATGAGCATTTGATTGCGGTGAATAAACCTTCTGGTCTGCTGGTACATCGCTCCATGATTGATCGGCACGAAACCCGCTTTGCTCTGCAGATTGTTCGCGATCAGATTGGGCAATATGTTTATCCGGTACACCGTCTGGATAAGCCAACCTCTGGTATTCTGCTGTTGGCACTCTCACCGGAGGTAGCCCGGTTGATGGGGGAGAAGTTTCAGGCGCAGGATGATGTCCGGAAAAGTTATCTGGCGGTCGTGCGTGGCATTCCCCCGGAGCAAGGTGTTATTGACTATGCCCTGAAGGAAAAGCTGGACAAAATTGCTGATAAGAAAGCTAAGCAGGATAAGCCTCCCCAGGAAGCTATCACTGAATATCGCCGGTTGCAGACCGTCGAGCTACCGGTACAGATTGATCGTTATCCGGCCAGTCGTTATTCACTGGTAGAAGCTCATCCCATCACTGGGCGCAAACATCAGATTCGCCGGCATATGAAGCATATCGCGCATCCGATTATCGGTGATGCAAAACATGGTAAAGGCAACCATAACCGTTACTTTGCCGAAAACCTTGATGCAGATCGTCTGCTTCTTCACTGCAAGGAGATGATCTTCTGCCACCCGGTGACCGGGGAACGATTGGTGATTTGTGCCGGTGTTGATGATGTGTTCGGATCCTTGCTGGAACGATTTGGCTGGAATGACAGTGCAGTCTGCGCTGGCTGATATAGCTGTTGGATTTTTTATGGTGAACAAGAGATATTTCGGTCAGTGGAGTAGAGTGATTACACGCGTTCATTACCGGTAACAATTGTTGGCACGAATGTTTCATTTTATCAGCTATGTTTATGAACTCTTGTATGGGGAAGAAGAGTTTGCATGTGTAAAGAGCTGAGGTTGTATGTTCTGCTTGCTGTAATGGTGGTTCCTTTCTCGTTTGCCGATAACACATCGTCTTTACTGCCTGACGAGATTCCCCAGCGTATTCGAGAGTTGGCTGTTGAGCTGGATAAGATTGATAAAATCGACATGTCTCCGAAATTGATCGAGTCCCTGTCCAGAGAGTTTCAATCCCTCAAAGGCCGCATTGAAAGAGAGATTAAAAGGACATCTCGCTCCAATCCCTACTTGGAGTCGGTATTGTTTCCTGTCTCCCTTGCTGCTGGTGTTGGGCTTTATACCTTGACGCAGAGATTTCCCCGACTTATCCCTCCCCCTCTTTTTGCCCAGGGAAATACCGCCACCTTTAATGGCATCAATGCTTTTGCCCTAAGCGGGGTTATGCAGCCCTGGTGGGCTCGCTCACTGCGAAATGAGTTTCAGGGGATATCGGTGTCAGAGCCTGAATGGAAGCACGCTTTCTTATTTGGTGTTTTTTTACAGTCTGGTTTGGCTCTGGCGGGCAGTTATGGCTGGTCTGGTGTTTGGTGCGGTATGAGTGGTTACACTTTGGCGGATTTTGTTCACCGTTTTCATGACATTCGGGAACGATCAGAAACGGTTAATTACCTGCTCTCTTTTCTAAGTGCGGCGGGATCAATGATCGTTTTTTACCCGATATTGGGGTGGGAATCCGAACTGCTTCACCTATCTGCCATGGTATTTGGAGCCGTTGTGTATGAGAGCTTGAATGCGCTGGGCTGGATTTAACGTATTGTTTGTACAGGCTTGGTTATGATGGTTTTTTATTTGTTCGCTTTCTATTATCGTCTCGTTTTTGCTGAGAACCTGCCTGATGAAAATATTGAATCGTTCTGCTCTTCGTCTGCGTGCCCGTCCGGCTTTTATTGATTGGTGTGCCAGTAGTGTCGCGGCTGATGCGGATGAACTTCAGGCACTGCGGGAGCAGCTGGAGCAGACCGGTTCTGTCTACCTGATCCCGGAAGCCAACAGTGAACAGGATTTTGTTGAGGCAGTCCTGAATCACGCGCCGGCCATGCTGAAGAATGAACTGGGTGCCTGGTGTATTGATATCTCTTTGTGGCCGGATGCACTGGATGCTGAACTGTTGGAACAATGGTTTTCCATTGATACGGAACTGATGAGCTTTGATCTGGCCAATGAGCCTCTGCTGATGGCTGATCCGGAACAGCTGGGGGATGATGGCGAAATTATTGAATCCTTCTAAGAGTCCTTTTTAGAGCTCGCTTCTCAATAATCAGAGGGTGCCGGTAATCGGGAACTTTCCGCCGGTATCCACTGTCGAATGCGCTGACACTTGGCAGGATGCTATTGTTATGCAGCAGTTACCCCCACCCGGCGATTTGCCTGTACAACCCGCTTTGCCCGCTCATCCCGCGCCCCATCATGGTCAATGGCGTGGACGTATTCTTTTGGCTCTGTCTGTTGCTGGTGGTGTGGTCGGTTTTGTTTCTCTGGGGCCAGCTGGCGGGGCTGCCACTTTTGTTTGTGGTCTGACCCTGACGGGAGTGACCTCGCTCTGTGCACGCTGCTGTCGGCCAGCACTTGAGAATGAGCCTGTCGAAGATCTGGATGAACCCGAAGAGCCTGAAGACGCCCAGGATATTCCTGAAGATGAGGGCGAGGATGATCTGCAGGAGCCAGAGGTTATTCTGCCGAGGCCTGAGCTGATTGTTCGTCCCCGAGGCAACCCTGAGCGGCTGCGGGAAGCCTGCGAGTTTTTTAATACGATTGTTGCTGAGTTTGAAGGGTATCAACACGGAGCCGGCGTTGATGATCAGCTACGTAATCGCTGGGCTGAACTGTTACCGAGATTCCGCATTTATCACAATCGGCTGGAAGGTTTTTTACCCAATAATCAGGCGTTATTGGCGCAGCTGCAGGGGATGGTGAACTACCTGCAGGATCAGATGAATTTTGCCGGGCTCGAAGGGATGGAGATCGGCGTTTTCGCCAAGCCGGATATGCCGGTTTTACCTCGACTGATTCCTGAGAATGATCAGGCAGAACCTCCGCCCCCGCTGTTACTCAGGCAGCCTTCTCTGGCCGATCAGCGTCATCAGGAAGAGATAGCTCAAGTTGCTCATGCAGTGCGCTATGCCGGACAGGTTCTGAACAATATTCACCAGCATCCCGAGAATGATGATCCGGAGCCGCTGCGTATACAGGCGGGTAATGCAGCCTTCCTGCTGGAACGGGCACCGGATGAGTCCTTGCGGGAAGTGCTGGCCAATGAGCGGCCTGACGTGGTTGAGCATGTCCAGCGAGCGGCGGTTCAGCTTCATAACTTTGGCGAACGTCTGGAACGGCCTGAACCGGCAAATCAGCAATGGCCGAATGTTGAACCCGAACAGGGATTTCATCACTCCCTACGGTTTGATCCTCCCCCTTGCGGCCTGCCAAACCCTGCTTTGTTGATGGGGCTGCCTCAGGCACTGGATGGCATTCTTGATGGCTGCCAGCTACGTACAACCAGCCCCAATGCGGATAGTGGTTATGTGGCCTGTACGGCCGCCTTTCTGCACCACCTGCTCCGCTGCAATGATCGTGAAAGGGATGCTTGTGTGGAAGCACTGAAGCAACAGCTGGAACATCCTGCTTTTCAGGCATATGTGACTTATTGCCAGGGGCAGAACGAGCTGCTGCATGCCAAAGGCTTGCTGAATGCTTTTGTGATTGATCACAGTGACGAAGCACTGGATGCCCTGCTGATGAATCGACAGCGTCTGCAGCCTTTGGTTAATACGCTACGCATGCTGGTGGGATATGAGATCACCCGACGGGATGGCGATCATCGTTTTACCCAGTGCCTATTCGAGACTCTACGGGCGCAGGGGTGGGATGCCCTTGACCGGCATTGCGAACAGATTGAACACCCCGGTATGTATAACCAGAAAGACGTTCTGGATGTTTATAGCCATATGCTGGCGACGCGCACGGATTGCCCGGTTGGTCAGCCGGAGATGCTGATCCTGGCAGATATCTTTCCCCAGCTGCACACCAGTTTCTGTGAGTATGACGAACGTCTCCCTGCGGAGCAGCAGAACTGGGGCAGAATGCAGCGTAACGGCCAGTGCAATATTCTGGCTCTACATGATGATTTGGGCACGCGCTATTCAGCAATAATTGTTCCTGCCGGACAGCCAATAGCTGCAGTTGATGATCATAGGCCTCCCCACAATATTGCTCAGCCGCTGGAGCAGCCTGAAGTGGATCTACAAGGACAGGTAGGTGGTGAGCTTGAGATTCCTGTTCCCGATCTTGAGCCACCTGAAGATGAACCGCTGGCTCCGGAGCCCCCGCCTATTGGAGCTGATACTCTGGGATTGTTCCTGCATGCCCGGGATTTTAACCAGCCTTTTGATCTGGCTGCCTATATTCAGGAACTTGAAAACGACCGGGATTTTGATGCGCCGCCTCCAGGCTGGATCGAACAGCTGGATCGTTTTTTACAGGACGAGCTTGAGAAAGCTGCAGATAAATATGGGATTTACAAAAATCTGGATAGCTATCTGCGGATGATGCAGGGGCACTCTGTGCTGACCTGCGGCAGTTTTGCTGTGTTTCATTATGTGGAGCCACAGCAGGCCGGCACAGTGATTGATCAGCTGCATCTGGATGCGGAAGGTCATTTTAATAACAAGCTGTTGTCAGCAGAGCAGGCTAACCGCATTCGGCGTATCAATGATCCAATGGCCTGCCAGAATGAAATGGAGCACTGTTTAGAGGTTCATAACACCTATCTGCGGTGGTTGTTCCGGCAGGTGGTAAGAATTGCTGTGGAGAAGAATCTGGTGACCTGGCAGCAGAGAGGAGAGTATGAAGGCCTCGCCCATTTTACGCCGCTCAATGCTCTGTTGGATATGGAACACAATGACGGTGTGCTGGATGTTGAGGTTCGTTTTCTCGCTTCCTGCCTGGATAAAATTCGGGATAATCAGCTCGCAGAAGAGATTGCCGGGCAGATGCCTGAACATCGTCGCCCACAGTTTCTGGCCTGTGTTCGCGCCCGGGAGCGCGAACAGGTGCTGGAAATGATGATTGAGCACCTCGGTCCAGCAGCAACCAATCGTTACCTGCGTTAACTGTTCTCGATTTCAACCAGCTTACGATCCCGGCGCAATTCCCAGCAGCCATGGTCTTTGGCCATGGTGACGGTACCTGAATAGACATCCTGCGCTTCTTTTCTCAGATCACTGATACCCGTCTGGTTTGGCTTGGGATGTGTTGGGTAGCGATTGCTGAAATGACTCAGAATCACATGTTTCAAACCTGCTGCCTCGGCTGCTTCGCCGACCTGTCGTGGCGTGCTGTGCATCCACTTGTCGCCCACCTTCTCCCGTACCGGAGTTGAGAACGTCGCTTCATGCACCAGCAGATCAGCGCGGGTCATAATATCGTGCAAAATGGCGGGGCGATCGTTATCACCGGCAATAATTACCACCCGAGGCTCGGCACTGTCCTTATGCACATCTTTGGCGTGAATCACTGTGCCATCGGTCAGCGTGATGGATTGCCCCTGATGCAGTTGCCCCCAAAGTGGCCCGCGAGGCACATTCAATGTATGCAGTTTCGCCAAAGACAGCTCGCCCGGAAGCGGGTGTTCTTTAAAGGCATAGGCATAGCAGGGAACGCGATGGGAAAGTTCATGGGCACTGACTTCAAAATCGCTGGTCAGGAACTGAAAACTCTCGTTGTCGGAAGCGACAAAGTGCAGTTCGTAAGGCAGATGGGTAACGGCCGCGCACTGCAGGGCATTGCGGACAAAACTCTCCACACCTTCAGGTGCACAAATCGTCAGAGGTGCTGTGCGGCCCTGCATGCTGGCACTGGTCAGCAGACCGGGCAGGCCAAACATATGGTCGCCATGGACATGGGTAATAAAGATACCCTGCAGGTTATGCAGGCTATAACGGCTATAAAGCAGCTGATGCTGGGTGCCTTCGCCGCAATCAACCAGACACCATTCCTTGCTGTCATCCCTGGCCAGAATGGTTGCGCTGACATTTCTATGTTTTGAGGGAAGGCCGGCGGCAGTGCCAAGGAAGGTGAGGCGCATGGTGTTCCTGTTTTATGCGAAATTTGGGCCGGCAGCCATCGTATCACGATTTATCGGGGATACTCCTTCGGGAAATACCACAAATTGATTTTTGTGGGGATTATGATCCCTTGTGCTAAATCTATGGGGTCGGTAACATTTCATAATTCACGTAAGCATGTACGTGAACCTGAATTCAAGAAACGGAGTAAATGATGATTTCTGGCAGTTTAGTGGCTCTGGTGACCCCGATGCTGCCTAACGGTGAGCTGGATTGGCAGCGCCTCCACGATCTGGTCGAGTTCCATATTGAAAAGGGAACTGACGGGATCGTCGCCGTTGGGACAACAGGAGAGTCTGCAACCGTGACCGTTGAAGAGCACTGTCAGATTCTCAAACGTGTTGTTGCCCAGGTGAATGGCCGGGTTCCGGTAATTGCCGGTACCGGTGGCAATGCCACGCTGGAAGCTGTGCATCTCACAGCAGAGGCCAAGGCCATTGGCGCGGATGCCTGTCTGCTGGTGACTCCGTACTATAACAAGCCGACTCAGGAAGGTTTGTTCCGTCACTTTGAAACTATTGCCCGGACCGTGGCGATCCCCCAGATTCTCTACAACGTACCGGGTCGTACGGCTGTGGATATGCACAACGATACTGTTGAGCGGCTGGCGGGGCTGGATAATATTATTGCGATTAAGGATGCCACCGGTGATATTGCCCGTGGCAAGGATCTGATTGAACGCTGTGGCGACCGGATTGATATTCTCTCCGGAGATGACGCAACTGCGGTTGAACTGATGCTGCTGGGCGGCAAGGGCGATATTTCGGTGACTGCCAACGTGGCACCGGCCGAAATGCATGAGCTCTGCCAGCTGGCGATGGCCGGCAAGGCTGATGAAGCCCGGGCGCTGAATGAGCGTCTGATGCCTCTGCATAAAAAACTGTTTGTTGAATCCAACCCTATCCCGGTGAAGTTTGCCCTGCAGGAAATGGGATTGATCGACAGCGGAATCCGTTTGCCACTCACGCCATTGGCGGAAGCTTACCACCAGGAAGTTCGGGATGCGCTGGCATCACTGAGCTAACCGGGCTTGCAGATTAAGGAGAGTGCATGAAG
The DNA here is from genome assembly GCF_900174585.1 of Parendozoicomonas haliclonae. Lineage (GTDB taxonomy): Bacteria > Pseudomonadota > Gammaproteobacteria > Pseudomonadales > Endozoicomonadaceae > Sansalvadorimonas > Sansalvadorimonas haliclonae. The sequence goes on from NZ_FWPT01000010.1 coordinate 147,619, forward strand.
CACGCATACAAAACCGTTGCATGCAAATTAGTGGCTCTGGCCGGTGTGGCCCTGACCCTCAATGGCTGCGGTACCCTGTTTGGACAACAGGGCTATTTCCGGGATAAATCCGGTGATTATGTTGATGAAAAGGTAGCACCGGATCTGGTGATCCCGGGCAACCTCAAGGCTGTGAAGCCGGTGGACTATATGTCTATTCCGGAAGTGACGGCTTCCGCGGACGTAAGCCGTGATGATGAAGTGCCACGTGCAGATCGTCGTATTGTTCACGATGATGGCTCGGCCTATCAGATTGTTACCGACGGCAATAAGCGGGTGATGCTGGCGCAGCGAGGCCCTGCTGAAGTCTGGACCCATATCCTGCGTTTCTGGGAAGCCAACAACATTTCTGTGGTTGCCAAAGACCCAAGCAGTGGTGTGATGGAAACCGACTGGGTGCAGATTGGTGATGCCTCCCAGCCTGGCCTGATGCGTCGTATGGTTGGCCGGGTGATCGATCTGGAAAACTCGGAAAACAGCATTGAGAAGTTCCGCCTGAGTGTCCGTCAGGGCATCCTGCCGGAGACCAGTGAAGTGATTCTGGAACATGCCCGTCGTCCCGTCGGTGCTGATGTGACCACCCCGGTTGACTGGAACAGTGAAAATACCGCCAGCGGCAGTCTGCAGAATGGTCTGATGAATGAGATGCTGGTATATCTGGTTCAGAACCGTGATGAGCAGAGTGTGTCCCTGCAGGCCCGTAATTTGGATGTTGGTGATCAGACCAGTCTGGTGCGCGATGGTAACGGCAACCCGGTACTGAAGATTGATCAGGGCTTTGCCCGCAGCTGGCAGGCCGTGGAAGTGGCGCTGAATAAAGCCGGCGTCAGAGTGCTGGACCGTAACCGTAGTGCCGGCCTGATCTTTATCAGTCTGTCCGAAGGTAACTCTGAAGCCCGTGATGGTGAAGAGAGCGGCTGGTTTGGCGGCCTGTTCGGTGGTGATGATGAAAAACCGGTTGCTGCCGAGAGCGAATACCGCCTGCGCGTGCAGAGCCTGGGTAATGCCACTAATGTGACTCTGGAGAAGGACCTGAATACCCTGCCACCGGCAGATATGTCTGAAGCCTTCCTGGAACGGCTGCGGTCCAACCTCAGCTAATAACAGCGTTATAAAGAAACCAGCCTGAGTGCTGGTTTCTTTTTATTTTGCGTCCTCTGCTGCTGGCGAATCACCCCAAGTCAGCGGCGGCAGAAATAAATACAACACAATCATCAGGAAGTACTTGCTTATGTCTTTGGCTGATAAGGTTCTGGCGGTCAATGATAATCTCCCTATCCGTACCGATAAGCCTGTGCACAGCGGCAAGGTGCGCTCGGTTTACTGGCTGACAGAAGATGACAGTCGTCGCCTGATTCGGGAGAAGGGTTATGATGTTGCCGAAGATACGCCGCTGGCGATTATGGTGATCAGTGACCGTATCTCGGCCTTTGATTGTATCTGGCACGGGGAAGGTGGACTAAACGGTATCCCCGGAAAGGGCGCGGCGCTGAATGCGATTTCCAATCATTGGTTCCGGTTATTCCGTGAGCAGGGTTTGGCCGACAGTCATATTCTCGATATCCCTCATCCACTGGTGTGGATCGTGCAGAAAGCCCGCCCGGTAAAAATAGAGGCTATCTGTCGCCAGTACATTACCGGCTCGATGTGGCGGGCTTACGGCAAAGGCGAGCGTAACTTCTGTGGTATCGAGCTGCCGGAAGGTTTGGGTAAAGACCAAAAACTGCCGGAGCTGCTGATGACACCATCCACCAAAGGTATTCTGGAGGGTATTCCCGGTGTGCCGGCGCAGGATGATGTGAATGTCTCCCGCAAGGATATTGCCGATAACTTTGCCGCTTTTGGTTTCCGTAACCCGGAAGACATTGCCGTTTACGAGCGGCTGCTGGCGGAAGGGTTTGAGGTGATCAGCAAGGCGTTGGCGGAGCTGGATCAGATCTTTGTCGATACCAAGTTCGAGTTTGGTTATGTCACGGATGCCAATGGTCAGGAAAAGCTGATCTATATGGATGAGGTTGGAACGCCGGATTCTTCCCGCATCTGGGAGGGAGAGGCTTACCGTGACGGTAAAGTGTTGGAGAACTCTAAAGAAGGGTTCCGGCAGTTACTTCTGAATACCTTCCCTGATCCGGATATCCTTTTGAATAAGGATCGTATGGATGAGCGGGAAGCTCTCGCCAGAGATAATGCCCTGCCGGAGGCGGTGATGATGGAAGTCTCCCGGACTTATGTGAACATTGCCGAAAAGATCACCGGTGAAAAACTACCACTGTCTGATAACCCAAGGGCAGAAATTGAGGCGGTTCTCGGTCGGGAGTATGGCCTGATTCAAGACTAGGTTTCCGGTATCGAACAGGTTGAACTGATGAGAAGGGTTGGCATTAGCCGGCCCTTCTTGTTTTTGGCCTGGCAGCTCTGGTTTCGGGATAATAGAGGCTGATAAAAGCTGATGTTAGAGCGGTTCTTTTTATGGAATATGGACAGATTACAAATTGTTTATGCACACTGAAATTATGTAGTTTGTCTTATGTCAAGAGAAACTGTATAAAATGGTGTTTTAATTTATGTGTGACGTAACCTATTGAAAAATAAGGTGTTTTTAATTGGTCAAAAAATGATCAATTTATAGCGGCCCCATATTTACCAAGGGCTGCATAAGAAATTCAAATGACTTTCCACAGAGTTATCCACAGAAGTGGTGGATAACGAGCCATGCCTTAAAATCCTTATCTTCTCTTTTTCTTTCGCTGTTATTTGTCAATACTTCTTGGCATAAAAATAATGAAAAATTGCCACTCTTTGGCTCCAGTTTTGGAATTTGCCGAAGGAGCCATGTCAGGTAAAATTTCCCCATAACCCAATCCGTATCCGGAGAGCATTATTCCAATGAATGAGCTGCCAGTAAGCGACTCTAGTCTTGTTTTTGATGTCAGTGCCGACAATCTGCATACCGAAGTATTGGAGGGCTCCAATACCAAGCCAGTGCTGCTGGATATCTGGGCGGAATGGTGCCAGCCGTGCAAGGCGCAGTTGCCGGTACTGATGAAGCTGGTTCAGGAGTATGCCGGTAAGTTTCGTCTGGCCAAGTTGAATGCGGAAGACCCTGATCCACGGGTTCAGCAGCTGGCTCAGCAGTTGATGATGCAGCTCGGTGTCCGCAGCATACCAACACTGGTGCTGATTCATGAAGGACGTCCGGTGAAGGTGCTGACCGGTTTGCAGCAGGAAGCGGATCTGCGTGAACTGCTGAATGAAGTCACCATGAGCCCTGCGGATCGTATCCAGCAGCAGATCGATGCCCTGATCGAAGCCGGTGAGTCCGGGCAGGCACTGGTTTTGTTGCAGGAACTGCTGACAGAAGAGCCGGGTAATATGGGCTTGCAGGTGTTGCAGGCGCGTCTGTTGCTGCAATTAGGTCGTATTGATGATGCCCGGATGGTCATCAATGCTCTACCGGAGGATGCACCGGGGGCGGAACAGCCACGGGCCAAGCTGGCTTTCCTGGATATGGCCAGTGATATCTCACCGCGTGCCGAGGTGGAAGCACGTATCCAGCAGGATGAAGCGGATCTGGAGGCGGTTTACCAGATGGCGATTCACCATGTGCTGGCGGATGAAGATGAGGCGGCTTTTGAAGCGCTGTTAACGATCGTGCGCCGGGATCGCAACTTCCGTGATGATGGCGCCCGCCTGCTGATGCTGAAAATCTTTGATCAGAAGGGTTCGGCCGATCCGCTGGTGCGCCGTTACCGCAACCGTTTGTTCAGTTTGATGCACTGATCAGGGCACTCGTATAAGGAAAGCTCAGGCTCAAGCCTGGCTTTCTCCTTCCACGATAGACTCCACGTCGTGTGACGTGTGTTTCCATAAGAAATTAAAAGTGTTGGAGACTCTGTTTCTGGCATTATACTCGCCATTTTTGGGGTGAAGTAAATGTCTAAATCGATCCTTATAACTGGAGCGAATGGCAGAGTTGGTTCGGCTTTGGTCGGTTACATTGATAGCCTTGAAAAGCCGTATGCTCTTTGTTTGGCTGATCTGGAAATTAATGAAGCACGGGGTATTAAGGTCGACGTGAGTGACTTTGCTTCGTGTAAGGCTGCCTGCAAGAATGTTGATACGGTCATCCATTTAGCCGGTGTTGCATCCCCGGATTCACCGTTTGAACAAGTTTTACCAGTCAATATCGTAGGGACTTACAATATATTTCAGGCGGCGGCTGAATCCGGTGTTAAGCGTGTCATCTATGCAAGCAGCGCACAGGCTATAGAAGGATATCCGCTGGATATACAAGTCAAAAGTGATATGCCGGTTCGTCCTAAGAACTTATATGGCGTCAGCAAAGCATTTGGCGAATCCATAGCAGCATACTATGCCTATCAAAAAAACATAGAATCGATCGCAATCCGAATTGGCGCCTTTGAATATACCCATGAATGGGATGAATTAAGCTCTCGGGATTTAAGTGCCTGGGCAGAACCGAGCGATTTGTGTTCGTTAATCGTCAAATGTATAGAGGCTGATCTAACTAACGATCCATTCGTTATAGCCCATGGTATTTCCGATAATCGATTTAAAAGGCTTGATTTGTCAGAGACAAAAAAGGTTTTAGGGTATGAGCCTGAGTTTGACTCTTTTTGTGAATGGGATATTGCTTTTGCGAAAGAGAGTCAGCCAAAGATAACCAAGTCTTAAAGTTATAGGCATTCAAGTGTTGTCAGTGGCTCCCTCGTTTCTGCATGGGAGCCACTATTTAGCCAAGGCTCAGGCCTGACTTTCCAGTTCCTCAATTGATTCGGTGTCGTGTGATGTTTGTTTATCCTGCCGTGCCGGCATAAAGCGAGCCTGCCAGATCAGCAGGCGATCAATCTCCTGATTCAATACGTGAATTGAATCTTCAAGCTCCGACAGCTTTTTCTTCTTCAAGAGTATTTCTGATTCCCGACAGGCGTCACGGAGATCCGGCACGCCACAGTAACGGGCGGCACCATGGAGCTTATGTATAACTTCCTGTAGCTCGACAAAATGTTCCTGTTGATGAAGGGCGGCAATGCTTTCACGGTTTTCCGGCAGGGTTTCCAGAATCATAGACAGCAACTCTTCTGCCAGAGCCTTGCGCCCGCCTGCCAGGGTGATGCCTTCTTCCATATCAACCGGGCTGGATGATGTTGTCCCCGCTTTCTGTTGTTTCTCGTCGGCGGATGAATCGCCTGGAAACAGTGAAAGGGTCTGACCTGCTGACAGTGGCTGTGTCCAATGGCTGATAGTGTGTAATAACTGTTGCTCACTGACTGGTTTGGTGAGGTAGGCGTCGAAGTCCTCTTCCAGCAGCCGGGACTTCTCGTCCATCATCGCGTGTGCTGTCAGGGCAATAATGGGGATATTCTTTTCACCCTGTTCCTGCTGTCGAATTTTCTGGCAGGCTTCGACACCGTTCATGCCTGGCATCTGGATATCCATAAAGATCAGATCGTAGTCGTGTTGCTGGGCGTATTCGACCGCCTTGTATCCGGAGTTGGCGGTATCCACTTGCACGCCCAGGTCTTCGAGCATGATTTTTAACAGCTTCAGGTTGGGCGGGTTGTCATCCACCGCCAGAATGCGGGTGTCGTTTGATAGCTCTTGTGGTGTCTGCTCCGGTTTCTGGGTGCAATCTACCTGATCTTCTCCAAACAGCGTGCAAAGGCTTTCCAGCAACTGTTCCTGCATAAGCGGGAAGGGAAGTATCCGGGTGTTGGTGCCGGTGAGATAATTTAAATCTTCAATATGTTGCGGATCACCCAGCAAAAGCAAGCGGGCATTGGTGTCTATATAAGGTGCGACTTCAGTAATGGTGGATTGGCTGTCTTCCTGATGAACGCCAACCACAAACAGTGAGGCCTGCTTAAGAATGCTGAGCCGTGAGCTGTTAAACATGGAGTCGGTGTCCAGGCAGTGAGGTTCAAATCCCAGATCTTCCAGTTGGCGAACAATAGCCAGTCGGGACCACTCCCTGGGCTCGCAAACAATGGCAATACCTGACAGGTGATCCGTTCTGGTGCTTTGGTGAAGGGCTTCACTCTTATGGTCGATAGCGAGATTGGCCGTAAACCAGAAGCAGCTGCCTTCACCGGCATGGCTGGTAAAGTCAATTTCTCCCTGCATCTGGGCCACCAGGTTTTTGCAGATCACCAGTCCCAGACCAGTGCCGTCGCGGTTACGGCTCAGGGAGGAATCAACCTGGGAGAAGGCCTGGAACAGTTTGTGGCCTTCAGTATCGGAGATGCCAATGCCAGTGTCTTTTACCGAGATTCTCAGTTCAGCCATCTCGTTCCGCTTTTGAATACAGTTCACTTCAATGGCAACAGAGCCCTGCTCGGTAAATTTAATAGCGTTGCTAAGAAGGTTGGAAATGACCTGCTTCAGACGATTGCTGTCGCCCAACAAGAAGACCGGGGTGCCGGGGTAGAACACTGTCGCCAGTTCCAGTTTTTTCTCCTGGGCGCTGGGACTGTTCATGGCCAGCGCTTCATCGACGACAGTGCGCAGGTTAAAGGGTGCATGTTCCAGATGCAGTTTTCCCGCTTCAATCTTGGAGAAGTCGAGAATGTCGGAAATAATTGCTTTCAGGCACTCGGCAGAGGTTTGCAGGGTGCGTAAGTGTTCGCGCTGGAGGCTTTCCAGCTGGGTTTTTTCCAGCAGTCCGCAGTAGCCGACAATGCTGTTGAGTGGTGTGTGCATTTCATGGCTGATATTAGCCAGAAACATGGATTTACTCTGGCTGGCCTCAATGGCGTTTTTGCGGGAGATATCCAGCTCGGCATTTTTTAGCTCCAGCGTTTCCATATTTTGCTGGATTTCTGCCGCAGCCCGCTCTACCTCATCTTTCATATCCCGATAACGAATCTGCATGCGGGCCAGCAGGTGATTGAGGTGCCGCTTCAGGGGGACAAAGTCATTGTTGCTATCGGCTGGCAGGCGCATTTGCAGATTGTAGAGATCCAGCTGGCCGATCTGGGACGTAATACGCTCCAGTGGGAAAGACAGGCTGTTGGCCAGACGCAACAGGGCAATCGTAGCCAGCATTAATGAAAGCACTGAGATAGTGATAATGATCAGCAGCCACTGATAACGGCTCAGCAGAATTTCCTGTTTGTTAAAGCCTGCCTCAAGCCAGAGTGCAGGCGCTGACTCACCAGTCGATACCGGTACGGTGATCAGCAGATGGTCATCTAGGTCAACGACATAGCTTCTTGTTTGTGGGGAGGCTATCGCTGGCAGCATTGGGATGCCTGATTCAAACAGGGCGTTGTCACCTTCATCAGTGATGCGCAGGCTTTCCATGCCTTTCAGCTGTAGAGAGGTGCGCAGGATGGTCTGGGTCAGCTCTTTATCATTATGGCTGAGCGAGTGAGAGATGATCAGGGCGAGTTGCTTGCTGTTAATCAGCGACTGTTGTTCAAAGTCAGCCTTAGTCTGGAAGAAGGCCAAAATGCCGGAGAGCAGGCAGAGGGTAATGGTCAGCAGGGCAACGGGAATCAGGCCGGCTCGTAAAACCCGGTTCTTAAGACCCTTGTACATGTTATGCATGTGGGGATGAGTGCCTGTTTATTATTCTTTGCGTTTCTATCGTTATGAAAAACCAGTATACAGATCTTTCAGTGCATACCGGTACTATACCCAAAACAGAATAACGAAAACGGATGCTGGAATGTCCAACGTCGTAGAATATAGAGAACAGTGATGAATAATAACGGGCTTACAGGCAAAGATGCTGGTATTGCTTATCCCACTATTGAATCCCTGATCGGTATGACACCGCTGGTGCGTCTGCAGCGTATGGGCAGTCGTGATCGTAATAATGTGCTGTTGCTGAAGCTGGAAGGGCAGAACCCGGCCGGATCCGTTAAGGATCGTCCGGCACTCTCGATGATTCAGCGTGCAGAAGAGAGTGGTCGTATAAAACCCGGCGATACCCTGATTGAGGCGACCAGTGGTAACACGGGCATAGCTCTGGCGATGGTGGCGGCCATCCGTGGTTATCGGATGGTGCTGATTATGCCAGACCATATGAGTCATGAGCGTAAAGCGGCGATGTCTGCTTATGGTGCAGAGCTGGTGCTGGTGTCCAAAGAAGAGGGCATGGAAGGTGCACGGGATCTGGCGCTGGCGATGGAAGCGCGCGGTGAAGGCTTGGTGTTGAACCAGTTTGCCAACAGTGATAATCCGTTTGCCCATGTGCAGGGGACCGGCCCGGAAATCTGGCAGCAGACCCAGGGGCAGGTGACACACTTTATCAGTGCCATGGGAACAACCGGCACTATTATGGGGACCTCGGAGTATCTGAAAAGTCAGTCTCCTTCGATTGAGATTATTGGATTGCAGCCCGCTGACGGAGCCAGCATCCCCGGTATTCGCCGCTGGCCTAAGGAATATCTGCCGGCTATCTATGATGCCGCTCGTGTGGATCGGGTTATGGATATCGCCCAGGCGAGTGCCGAGGTCACCATGCGGCGGCTGGCCAAAGAAGAAGGTATCTTCTGTGGAGTGTCCTCAGGTGGTGCTGTTTCGGCTGCGCTTGAACTGGATCAACAGGTTCGTAATGCCACCATCGTGACCATTATCTGTGACCGTGGCGACCGCTATCTTTCCACCGGTGTTTTTGAATCCTGAGCGAGTTGGACTGTCACAGCATCAGCGATTGCATACAGGGGCGCAATGAGCAGGTAAAATAGAGCGTTTTACCGGTAGTGTATTACGGCCCCTTTTCATGCAGATTAAACGTAAAAATCCACCCCGTACGGTACGGTCTTCCCGCGCTGGTGCAGTGCCTGCGGAAGTGACAATTGAGTCGCTGGCTCATGATGGCCGTGGCATTGTCAAAGAGCACGGGCGGGTGATGCTGGTGGAAGGTGCTGTACCGGGTGATAAAGTTAAAATCCGGATCGTGAACCAGACCACCAAACGTATTGATGCGGCGGTCAGCAAGGTGATCGAGCCATCCGCCGATCGGGTTGCGCCGCCTTGCCCATGGTTTGATCAATGTGGTGGCTGCAATATGCAGCATATCCGCAGCGAAGCTCTGCTGGGCATTAAGCAGGACATCGTCCTGGGGCAGTTGCAGCGTCTGGCTGGACTGGCCCCGGAGTCTCTGGAAGCCCCGCTGGTGAGTGAGCCATTCGGTTACCGCTCCCGGGCGCGTCTGGCGGTGCGCTGGTGGAACGGTCAGGTTCACTTTGGTTTCCGGGCGGCAGGCAGCAAGGATATTGTCTCGATCGGGGAATGTCTGGTGCTGGCTCCTGAGCTCTCGGCTTTGATTGCGCCTTTGCGTGAGGTGCTGGAATCCTCTAAAAACCGGAAAATTATTTCCCATATCGAACTGGCCAAGGCCGATAATGGCACGGCAGTGTTGCTGCGGCTTGTTGGTACTATGCCGGAAGTGGATCGTGAGCGCTGGCAGGTGCTGGCTATGGAACGCCAGCTGCACCTTTATATGCAGACCGATTCATCGGCGGTTTCCATGACTTGTATCCATGCACCGGATGGATCGGATAGCTTACGCTATGAACTCCCTGAGCAGGGGTTGACTCTGGCGTTTCAGCCAATTGATTTTACCCAGGTCAACCCGGAAATTAACCAGAAGATGGTAAGCCAGGCTCTGGAGTGGCTGGCGCTTAAACCTTCTGAGCAGGTGCTTGATCTGTTCTGCGGTATGGGTAACTTTACCCTGCCTCTGGCCCGGCAGTGCCGGGAAGCTGTTGGGGTGGAAGGCGTGATGGCACTGGTTGAACGGGGCCGGATGAACGCCGTCGCCAATGGCATGGATAATGCTTCTTTTGAACAGGCGGATCTGGCTGCTGAACCAGGTCGCCGGGTCTGGATGAGTCGCGTTTATGATGCGATGCTGCTGGACCCACCCAGAACCGGTGCGCTGGAAATTCTCCAGCAGATGGTGAACGCTTTGCCTTCCCGGATACTCTACGTATCCTGTAATCCGGCGACCCTGGCCCGTGATGCAGGCTTTTTGAGGGAGCAGGGATATCGGCTGGCCCGGTTCGGGATTATGGATATGTTCCCACAGACCACCCATGTTGAAAGTATGGGGCTGTTCGTTCGGGGGAACTGACAAGCATAAGCTTCAGGGAACAATGAAAAGCGGGCAGGGGCTGCAGAGCTCCTGCCGTAGATATAAGCAGAGGTTGAACTGAATACCCATGGTCAAGGTACGTGATGACCATCCCATAATGGCGGATGGCTCGATTGATATACCTTCCTGGCTGGCAAGGCTGAAATCTTTCGTTACTTTGAAAGATGAGCAGCAGCTGCTGGATGCCTGCGAGATGGTGCAGCGGGCGGCGACCGTGCCTGGCAAACCCAGTGAATGGTCCGAGACCGAGAGCCTGATGGCGATCGGTCTGCAAATGGCGGATATTCTGGCCGAGCTGAAGCTCGATCAGGCTTCGCTGGTGGCTGCCGTACTGTATCGTTCCGTGCGTGAACACCGTATCACCCTGGAAGAGGTGAAGGAAAAATTTGGCTCTGAAATAGCCCGTCTGGTGAAGGGCGTTCAGGGGATGGCGGTTATCAGCGCCATCCAGAATCCGACCCGCACCCAGGTACTGGGCCAGCAGCAGGATCAGCTGGAAAAAGTCCGCAAAATGCTGGTCTCCATTGTTGATGATGTTCGGGTGGCCCTGATCAAGCTGGCAGAGCGAACCTGTGCAATCCGGGCGGTGAAGAATGCTGACAAAGAGCGTCGGCAGCGTGTAGCTCGGGAAGTTTTTGAGATCTATGCCCCGCTGGCTCACCGTCTGGGCATCGGTTATATCAAATGGGAGCTGGAGGATCTGGCGTTCCGCTACCTCAAGCCCCAGGATTATAAAAAGATTGCCCGGCTGCTGGATGAGCGCCGTGTGGACCGTGAGCAGTACATTCAGGATGTGATGCAGAAGGTGCGGGATTCGCTTGCCGCTTCCGGTATTCATGCCGAAGTCAGCGGGCGGGTGAAGCATATCTACAGCATCTGGCGGAAGATGAAGCGCAAGGGCGTGGAATTCCGCGAGCTGTACGATATCCGCGCCATGCGTATCTATGTGAATGAGGTGCAGGAGTGTTACGCTGCCCTTGGTCTGGTGCACTCGCTCTGGAACCATATCCCCAAAGAGTTTGACGACTATATCGCCACGCCTAAGGAGAATGGTTACCAGTCCCTGCACACTGCAGTACTCGGCCCACAGGGTAAGACGCTGGAAGTGCAGATTCGTACCCACTCGATGCACGAAGAGGCGGAACTCGGTGTCTGTGCCCACTGGAAATACAAGGGCACAGATACCAAAAACGAGAGTGACAGTTACGAAGCCAAACTCAACTGGCTGCGTCAGGTGCTGGAGTGGCAGGAAGAGATTGGTCAGGGCATGGAAGAACTGGCCGACCAGTGGCATCTCGATGTTGAGCCGGACCGGGTCTATGTGTTTACCAAAGATGGTCACGTGGTCGATCTGCCGATTGGTGCCACACCAGTCGACTTTGCCTACCGTGTTCATACCGAGGTAGGTAACAAGTGTCGTGGTGCAAAAGTCGGTGGACGTATTGTTCCCCTGAACAGTGCGCTGAAGACCGGTGACCAGATTGAAATCCTGACGGCGTCCAACGCTTCCCCTAGCCGGGACTGGTTGAACTCGAATCTGGGTTATGTCCGTACCAGTCGTGCGCGGGCCAAGATTGTCAGCTGGTTCCGTCTGCAGGATCGTGATTCCAACATCGCCGCCGGCCGCCATATGCTGGAAGCCGAACTTAAACGTCTGGCCATTGTCGGCGTGAAGCTTGATGAGTTGGCCGAAAGCATGAAGCTGCAGGATGCAGAGGAGCTGCTGGCCAAGGTCGGTTCCGGTGATCTGCGTCTGCTGCAGGCTGTGCATGCCGCGCAGCGTCTGGTGGAACCGCCGGTTGATGAAACGGCATTTGAATTCAAGACCCGTCCGGTCAGCAAGAAGCGCAAAGACAGCGATATTATTGTTGAAGGTGTGGGTAACCTGATGACCCAGATGGCTAACTGCTGTCAGCCGGTGCCGGGTGATCCGATTATGGGTTACATCACGCTGGGGCGTGGTGTCTCCATTCACCGTTCCGACTGCAGCAACGCTCTGCAACTGCGTGAGCAGGAGCCGGATCGGGTGATTGAAGTGCATTGGGGTCACAAGCATGAAAGTACCTATCCGGTACGGATTGCGATTCTCGCTTATGATCGTCCGGGACTGCTGCGGGATATTACCGTGGTGGTGGCGAACGAGAAGGTCAATGTGATTGGTCTGAATACCCAGACCAATACCAATGACAATATGGCCACCATGTCCCTGGATCTGGAGATTTCCAGTCTGGATACTTTGGGTCGGGTGCTGGCAAAAATTAATCAGCTGCCGAACGTGCTGGATGTCCACCGTGACAACAGCGCCGTACCGGCTTCAGCATAAGCACAAGGTTTTCGTTTGAGTAAACCCGTCCATAGTCTGGATGATCTTCTGCAACTGATGGCCCGTCTGCGTGATCCGCAGACGGGTTCTCCCTGGGATCGTCAGCAAACCTTTCACACTATCGCCCCTTACACCCTCGAAGAAGCTTATGAAGTTGTCGATGCCATTGAGCGTGGTGACTTTGTGCATCTGGAAGATGAGTTGGGTGATCTGTTGTACCAGGTCGTCTATCACGCCCGGATGGCTGAAGAGCAGGGAATGTTTGATTTCTCTGGTGTCGTTAATCGGCTGGTGGACAAGATCCAGCGTCGTCATCCCGATTTGTTAACGGGGACTCCTTCGCAGCTGACAGCAGAACAGGTGCATAACACCTGGGATCAGGTGAAGGCACAGGAAAAAGCCGAGAAGCAGCTTGGGCTGCTGGATGGTCTTTCCGATAATCTACCAGCCCTTGTTGTGGCTCAGAAGCTGCAGGACAAAGCCGCGCGGGTCAATTTTGACTGGCCGGATGTACGTCCCGTACTGGCCAAGATGCGTGAAGAGCTGGACGAGATTGAAGAGGCGATGGTCTCGGGCAATCAGGATGAGATCAAGGGAGAAGTCGGTGACTTTCTGTTTGCCGCTACTAATCTGGCCCGCCATCTGAAAGTCGATGCCGAACAGGCTGTGCGCGGCTGCAATCGCAAGTTCCGAAACCGGTTTGCCTATATTGAGCAGGTTGTCGCGGCACAGGGTAAAACCATGGACGAGTGTTCACTGGAAGAGCTGGATCACTTCTGGGATGAGGCTAAAAAACAGGGCCTCTGACGCCTAATTCCTCCCCGCCATAAATCATGCCTTTTCTTGGCATAAGACAACTTTTTTTCCCTCCCTTTTGCGTAACATCATTGCGGTCACCCGCAATGGTGGCGTGCTCTTGGGTTTCTGGCAGTGAGAGCCGAACCCGCAGGATTACAAGCAATAAAACGACAGACCTGGTTGGGTCACATAGAAAAGGCTGTAGGCGCATGCTTGAGAGTTTTGGGGATTATCTTAAGAAGCGGAGAAAGGAAGCGGGCTTAACCCAGGATCGTCTGGCTGTGGCTCTTTCCTGTTACTCACCGGTGTTATCAGGTATTGATTCTGTCACCATCAGTCGTTGGGAGCGGGCGACGACGGAGCCGACCTGTGATCGTCAGCGGGAAGTAATTGCCTACTTCCATGATGATGTCGAAAAAATCTATCCGTTTCGCTCCGGGCGAGCCAGTCGGGTGACATCGGATCAGGCGGTTGAATATCTGGTCAGGCATTATCTGGTTTCTCCCAAGCTGGGGCAGAAGGTTGGAACCTTCCCGGAGAAGGAAGGTGGCCATTACCAGATTGAACGTTTCAATGACTCCCCGAACCACCAGAACTGTCTGGATATGATCATCGAATATGATCAATCACTCAGTGCTTCCGCTGTTCCTGTAAGCCATGAGCGTCTCGGTGGCTGGATCCGGCACAGTAACCGCCTGGCCCTGCTGTGCATGAAGCATGGACAATATTTCGGCCACCTGATTGCTTTGCCGTTGAAGGATGAAGTGTTCTGGCAGCTGGTTCATGCCCGCCGGGAAGAGGCATCACTGTCGCTGGATGATATTGCTGCACCTGGTGAGTCTCACAGTCTTTATATTTTCTCTCTGTACGGCGCGAGTCGCTTAGCAGCCGGGCGCTTGATTATGGAAGTGATGACTTACATCAGTCGCCACTTTGACCATATCAATTATGTCGGTGGTTTGTGCGCAACCAGTGATGGTGCTCGTCTGGCCAGAGCTTTCCATCTTGAGCCGGTGGAGGTAGGACCGATCTCACCCAAAGGGCAGGTGCGTTACCAAGGGCGGGAAGTGAAATTTGTCACCTACGCCAATCAGCTGGCTCATATTCTTGAGGATGCCGGGCTGCGTAAGCTGCTGCCGGTCTGAAAGATCATTCCTGGTTTAACACTCTGAGCCGGAACATATACTGTGCGCTCAGAGTGTTTGACCAACGGCGTTTATTTAATCGTTTGATTCCGGCTGGTTTGCCGCAGCGTTCTGGCGAACCCGGCTCAACACACCGCGCAGAATATTTAACTCTTCCTGTTCCGGGCGGGCCCGGTTAAAGAACCGACGCAGTTTGGTCATGATCTTGCCGGGATGCTGGCGAATAATAAAATTGATATCCCCCAGAGCCAGTTCCAGCTGTTCGTAGAACTGATCCATCTGTCGGGTATCCGGGTAAACCGTATCGTCGTGCTCTTCTTTTACTGGCGGTTGCTCAATGAGGCTGGCCTGCTTGATCTCATAACAGAGAATCTGAACGGCAGACGCAACATTCAACACCGGATAGTCCGGGTTGGCATCAATAGATACATGGAAGTGGCACTGCTGCAGTTCATCGTTGGTCATGCCGGATGTTTCCTGACCAAAGACCAGCGCCACATCACCAGTGGCAGATTCCTGCACCAGCTTCTCCCCACACTCGCGGCTGGTGAGCATCGGCCATGGAAAACTGCGGCTGCGGGCAGAAGTACCTACCACCAGCCGGCAACCGGCAATGGCTTCTTCCAGAGAACTGACCACTTCTACAGAGTCAATCAGATCATCAGCGCCGGCGGCCATGGTTGCGACTTCCGGGTGAGGAAACTGATGGGGATCCACCAGAATCAGTCTGGCCAGCCCCATGGTTTTCATGGCGCGCAGGGCAGAACCAATATTGCCCGGATGCCATGTGCGGAGCATGACAATACGAATGGAATCAAACATACGAGAAAACGAACCTGCTCTCTAATCAGCCAGCGTGGCAATAACGGCTCCAAACCTGAAACATTGTCACGCTCAGCACAAAAATTTTGCCGGTATTGTTACAAATATCGGGAAAACATAACACTTATGAGCGTTTGCGCACGCAGCGAAATGTTTCAGGCTGCAACCCACTGAAACTTGTAGGTATTTTCCATTGTCTTTGTCAGCGTGCTGCATACAATGCCTTCCTGTTAACAATGAGAAATTTGGTGGTTCATGCAAAAGGAACGGGAACAGGTTGTGCAGTCCTGGCTCCAGCTCCGTCAGACCAGCGTTCGCCCATGGATTCGGCGAGCCGTGCTGTTTGGTTGTTGTCAGTATCTTTTCATTATTCTACAGGCCGCTTCACTGGCCTGGACTATCGATAAACTGGTTATGGCCGGTGCCACCTTCTCCGAGGTGTTGCCCGGTATTGCGGTATTACTGCTATCCGCGTTGGGCAGAGGTGTGTGCGGCCGGCAGCGTGAACTGGCAGGCCAACAGGCGGGTGAGCAGGTACGCACCGAGATTCGAGGCGAGCTGTTGGCCCGCATTGATCAGATGGGACCGGCTATTCTTGCCAATCGTCCGGCCGGTAGCTGGCTGACCCTGCTGATGGAGCAGGTGGATAAACTCCATGACTATTACGCCCGCTATCTGCCTCAGATGGGACTGGTGCGTATCCTGCCCATCATCACCATACTACTTGCGTTGTCATTTAGCTGGCTGATCGCTCTGGTGCTGCTGATTACCGCACCACTGCTGGTTCTGTTTATGGTGCTGGTGGGTAAGAAGGCCGCTGCGGCCAGTCAGCGTAATGTGCAGGCGCTGTCCCGTTTAAGTGCTCATTTTCTTGATCGCCTGCAAGGCCTGACCACCCTGCGACTGTTTTACCAAAGTGCGCGGGAAAAGCAGGCGGTTGCCTCGGCTGCCGAGTCCTTTCGAGAGAAAACCATGCAGGTGCTGCGACTGGCCTTCCTCTCCTCTACGGTGTTGGAGTTCTTTACGGCAATTTCTATCGCCATTACCGCTGTTTTCCTGGGGATGAGTTATCTCGGTTATCTGAACTTTGGCTTGTGGGGAGATTCTCTGTCGCTGTTTACTGGCTTGTTCTTGCTGCTGATTGCGCCGGAGTATTACCAGCCATTGCGGGAGTTGGGAACCTACTATCACGCCAAGGCCGATGCGATTGGTGCCGGTGACGATATTGAAGCGTTTCTTAACAGTTCGGAATCCGGTCTGGCTGGTGGACAGGTGGCTTGTCCGGATCAGGTAGCTGCCAGTGTCGTGTTTCGTGGAGTTTCGGTCACCGCAAGCAATGGTCGTCGTATTCTTGATGATATCTCCTTTGAGCTGCAGGCCGGTCAGCAACTGGTAGTGGTGGGTGAATCCGGTGCCGGAAAGACCACGCTATTGAATGTGCTGTTGGGCTTTACCGATTATGAAGGTGAGGTGCTGATTAATGGGGTGTCTCTGCGGGAGCTTGATTTGTTCGGCTGGCGACAACAGTTGGCCTGGCTGGGCCAGAATCCAAGACTGTTCCATGGTTCACTGCGAGACAACATCACTCTGGCGATGCACGATGCTGCTGATGACGAGATTGCACGGGTGATGCAGGTGGCGCGTGTTGATGAGTTTCTTGACCGTCTGCCTCAGGGACTGGATAGCCTTCTTGGTGATGAAGGCTCGGGCTTGTCTGTCGGTCAGGCTCAGCGAGTGGCCTTGGCGCGGGCTTTATTGCGACCTTTCCAGTTGCTGGTAATGGATGAACCAACAGCAAGCCTGGATCATCACAGCGCCACAATTGTGAACCAGGCGGTGAATGAGACTGTGCAGGGGCGCAGTGTGATCACTATTACCCATCGTCCGGAAAGTCTCGGTCAGGCCGCTCAGGTTTTGATGCTGGAAAAAGGAAGAATGATTGCAGTGGGCAGCCAACAGGAATTGCTTGAGAGTTGCCCTCCTTTCCAAAGACTGGTTCAGCAGTGGCAAACACTGGCTTCTGTCGATGAGACTGATCATGGCGGGGAGGTGGCTTATGTCTGATAAGACACAAACCCAACAGCCAGCCAGCCTTGGCAAAGTCTTTCGTGATCTGAAGCCGTTTCTGGCTTTGGCCAAACCCTATAAAGGGCGCTTTGCACTTGGCTATCTGCTGGCACTGGCAACACTGATCAGCAGTGTCGGCCTGCTGGCGCTCTCCGGCTGGTTTATTACTGCCACAGCGGTGGCAGGTTTGACGGTTGCGACGGCGCAGGCTTTTAACTTCTTTACCCCCGGAGCGGGTGTGCGAGGGTTCTCCATCGCTCGAACGGCTGGTCGTTATGGCGAACGACTGGTGACCCATGATGCCACGTTTCGTTTGTTGGCTGGGCTGCGGGTCTGGTTCTTTGAGAAAGTCGAACCGCTGGCTCCTGCCGGGCTGAAAGGGTTTCGTAACAGTGAGTTGTTAAACCGTCTGGTGGCGGATATTGATACGCTGGATGGGTTGTATCTGCGGTTAATCAGCCCGTTGTTGTTAGCTGTGGCCGGAACCTTGGCACTGGTGATCCTGGCGGCCTGGTTCAGTCTGGATACGGCACTGATGCTGCTGGTCGTATTGCTGGTTGCGATTGTGGTTTTGCCCGGCTGGTTCTTTCGGCTGGGACAAAAGCCCGGGCAGCGCACAGTGCAGGCCAGAGAAATCCTGCGCAATCGCTTGATGGACTACGTGGCCGGGCAGACGGAGCTTCAGATCTATGGGGCTGCGGTTCGTTATCGTGAAACTATTGAAGATGCGGAATCCGAGGTGCAGGTTCAGGAGCGTGCCATGGCGCGGGTTGCCGGGCTTGCAATTTTGGTTATTGCGCTGTTGACCGGAGCAACTCTTGCGGGTGTGGTTTTGCTGGGCGCAGTGACTATTGATGGCGATCTTAGCCTTGGGCACAACCACGGACCGGTGCTAGTTATGCTGACATTAGCGACCATGGCCGCTTTTGAAGCAGTTATGCCATTGCCGTCGGCTTTCCAGATGCTGGGACAGACTCACAGCGCCGCAACCCGATTGAGAGACGTGACGGAACAGCAGCCCGCAGTCGTCTTTCCTGCGGACGGTGTAGTCCCTGAGTTGCCGATGGGGGAGCTGCAGTGTTCTGATATCCACTTTGCTTACCCGAATGGACTACCGGTGCTGAATGGTTTGTCTTTGCATATTCAACCGGGTGAACGGGTGGCTCTGGTCGGCCCGACCGGTTGTGGCAAGTCGTCTTTGCTGCAATTGATCACCCGTGACTGGCCTTATCAAGGGCAGATCACACTGGACGGTCAGCCACTGGAGCTGTTATCGGAACACCAGTTACGCCGCTCCATGGCAGTGATGCCTCAGAAGGTTCATATTTTCAGTGCGACTTTAAGGGATAACCTGTTGCTGGCCGTTGATCCTGATCTGGCTGGTACGGTTTCCGATGATGATCTCATCGAAGTGCTGGAACATGTGGGGCTGACCCATATCGCTCCAGAAACAAACCTTCTGGATACCTGGTTGGGGGCAGCTGGTCAGGCTTTGTCTGGTGGCGAGCAGCGACGCATAGGGATAGCCCGGGTGCTGTTAAGGCTGAAGGATCACCAGTGCTCGCTGGTGCTGCTGGATGAGCCGACTGAAGGCTTGGATCCGGATACCGAGGGGCGGATGATTTCCGTTTTGAATGAAGCTTTGCCGGGTAAGACTCTGCTGATGGTCACCCATCGGCCTGCGGTTCTGGAACTGGTGGAACGCACGGTCACTCTTGAACCATTGTCGTAGAAAATAAAAGATCCCGGGCCTGAATCAGCCCCGGGATCTTTAGTGCATGGAAAGTGCATTAGTACATGGAAAATACAGTAGGTTACATCTGACCTTTACCCTCCAGAGCATTTTGCAGTTCCCGACGCAGCTCGGCCTGCTGGGACTCCAGACGGGTATCCAGAACTGAGCCTTTGCGGGTGATTAGCTGAAGGATCAGACGCATCACCTGCATATTGCTGAGCTTGGTATCCTGGCCACCAAGACCCTGCAAAATGGTGGATACCTGATTCTGCAGATTGGTGTGCTGAGCTTCAGACTCTCTCAGTCGTTCATTCAGTTGTCTGTTCTCTTCGGTCAGACGCTTCGTCTCTGCTTCATGGCTCAGCTGGGTCTCTTTCTCGTTGGCAGAAAGACGGCGCTTGTTTTCTGAGGCCTGAAGCTGTTCCTGGCGAAGAGCTTTTTCTGAAGCTTCCAGATCTTTGATGCGGCTCAGATCCTGTTGAGCCTTGAACTGCAGATCTTTCTGGCCGGCTTCCAGTCGAGCGACTTTTTGCTGTTCGAGAGTCAGCTGATTCTTCAGCTGCTGTTCACGGCTATCAGCACCGTTTCTTGCCTCGTTCAACCGCTGGCTCAGTGAGCGAGCATTGTCATCACCACGGGTGACATTGCTCTTCAGTTGTTGATTATCATGACGTAGCTGATCCAGCTGACGGGCCTGTTGATCTATCTTCTGATGTAATCCCGGCAGTCTGTCTTTTAACTCAGACGTTTCTTTTTCGCTCTTGAGCTTTTCCTGTTCCAGTCGCTGAATATCCAGCTTCTGCTGACCTATGGTTTTTTCCATAGTTTTCAGGCGCTGCTGGAGGCTGTCGGTTTTCAGCTCTTCTTCAGACAGCTGGATCTCCAGCTGATGCTTTTCCTGATTAAACCGGCTGGCGGCTTCACTGATTTCTTTGGTCAGCTGCTCAATCTGCTTTTCCAGTGCCGGAATCTGACGGTTGCCTTTATCTCTCCAGACGGTTAGAGACTGTTCCATCTGGAACTGATTCTGGCTATGGGTATTGGACGCCTGCTCCAGCATGTCTTCCAGTTCCTGCACCCGTTCACCATTGCTACTGGCGACCATGCGGGCCTGGGTGACTTCTCTTTTCAGATGGGCTTCACTGTCCTCATAGCGACGTTTCATAAGCGTCATGGCCTGATCTTTTTTCTGGATCTTGAGTGCATTGGTGGCATTTGCCTCTCTCAGAGCATCTCTGCTTTCCTGAAGCTGAGTCTGCAGATCACTCACTTGGCGCTGTAGTACCTGACTGCGAGTCATCCACTGCTTACAGGTTTTCTTCTGCTCTTCCAGTTGACGCAGGTTGTCCTGACATTCACGTTCCAGCCTACGGACATTTGCCTGGTTACGTTCTGCCGCCAGTCTGGCACTGGTGACAGCATCATCACGTTCACGGGTCAGCTTCTCAACCTCCTGACTGCTCTTCTGCCACTGCTGAGAATAATAATTACCGTTCTGTTCTGCCTGTATGCGATCTCTGCCTTCTTTATTGGCCAGCTCTTGCAGGCGTACTGTATCGCCGTGCAACTGCTGATGCTGATGCTTGGCCAGATCAAGATCACGGTTTTTCTGTTTGATCGTTGCGTCATAATAATTATGCTGGGCTCTGGCTTCATTCTGGGCTTTGATCAGCTCTTCGGCCTTGTTGTTGTAAAGGCGCTGGTAGCCCCGCAAGCGATGCACTTCAGCGATATTCTCAGCGTGCTGTCTCTGGTAGACCTGAGCCTGATTACTCAGGCGATGAATCTCATTTTCAAGTTCAATAATTTTCTGTGATTGGACACGTTCGGCCTCATGGTTGAAGTCCATCAGCTCATTGATGCCTTCATTCAGTTGCAGCTCATTGCTGCGCTGGGCGTGGGCTTGTTGCATATCCAGATCAACCAGACCAAGAGTGCTTAGAATCTGGTTGATGGTGTCACGG
The DNA here is from genome assembly GCF_900174585.1 of Parendozoicomonas haliclonae. Classification (GTDB taxonomy): domain Bacteria; phylum Pseudomonadota; class Gammaproteobacteria; order Pseudomonadales; family Endozoicomonadaceae; genus Sansalvadorimonas; species Sansalvadorimonas haliclonae. The sequence continues at coordinate 168,638 of NZ_FWPT01000010.1, forward strand.
CGGGTATTGGCCAGCGCTATAGACTGGGTCATTTCTTTTTTCAGCGCTTCCGCCTCATTCTGGAAACGACTGTTTTCTGTAGCGACTTCTGCATCCAAGGGTTCATGCTGGCCGAGATCATGATGCGGATACCGGCCCATTATCTCGGCCAGGTTTTGATCGTGAGTTGATCTCGCTTCATTGGCTCGTTTGCGGAATCTGGCCAGTTCCGTACCCAGCTCATTATCGGAGACTGGAGCTTTGGTCGCGGAGTAGCCAAAAAGGGCGCGATAGATGGACGAAGCGGGAACTGTAACGATTTTCGGAATGGCATAAACCCAGCTTACGATATAGCCCCAGGTGGATCCTGTGGCTTCGGGGGTATCCGGTTTGTCGTTCGCTACTTCCTGCTCGGGGAAATGAACTTGTCCGGTCGCGTGGTGAACACCTCTGTGATAGGCCATTGTGAACCTCCCTGTTCTCATAAGCTGGCTATGCAATGTTACTTATGAGCCGTTTCTATCAGGGTTGTTCGCGCTACTGTCTGCAATAGTCAGTGCTGCTAACAGTGCTGTCAGCAGCACTGACCTGCTTGTGAATTATCGCCTTTCTCGGAATTTGTTGATCTGTATCATCGGGTTAAGGCACCCTCTGCGGGGACAATAAAAAGAATCACAACGCTCGCTTTGAGGACGAACAATGTCACGCAAAGGACTCGGTTTCCGCCTTGCCGCGGTTTCTGTACTGGCGGCTGCGGTCAGCGCCTGCTCGATGATGCCGCAGAACAGCTGGTTCGGCGAAGATAAAGTCGAAAAATTCACCGTTCTTCATACCAATGATCACCACGGCCGTTTCTGGACCAGCCGTAAAGGCGAGTGGGGTATGGCTGCCCGTATGACTCTGGTTTCCCAGGTGCGTGCAGAAGTTGAAGCCGAAGGCGGTCATGTACTGCTGCTGTCCGGCGGTGATATCAACACCGGTGTGCCTGAGTCCGATCTGCAGGATGCGATCCCGGATTTCAAGGGTATGAACCTGCTGGGCTATGACGCCATGGCTGTGGGTAACCATGAGTTTGATAACTCTTCTGAAGTGCTGAAAATGCAGCAGGATCTGGCTGAGTTCCCGTTCCTCTCTGCCAACATCGTATACAAGGCTAATGGCGAACACGCGTTCAAGCCTTATACCACTTTCGAGCTGGGTGACATTACTGTTGGTGTGATGGGCCTGACCACTACCGATACCCCTAAGCAGAGCAACCCTGAGAATATGAAGGGGCTGGAGTTTATCTCCCCTGTAGAAGCGGCCAGGAAGCTTCTGCCTGAGCTGCAGGACGAAACTGATGTGATTATCGCTCTGACTCATATGGGTCACTACCAGAACGGTGATCACGGTGTGAATGCCCCAGGTGATGTAACCCTCGCCCGTAGTGTTGATGGCATCGATCTGATTGTTGGTGGTCATTCCCAGGACCCACTGTTCAAGCCTGACCTGCAAAACAACACACTGATCGTACAGGCTCAGGATTGGGGCCGTTACGTTGGTCGTGCTGACTTTGAATACCGTGATGGCAAGCTGAGCCTGCTCAACTATGAACTGATTCCTGTAAACCACAAAGGTAACTTCACCTTTGCTCAGGACGAAAAAATGCTCAAGCTACTGACGCCTTATCAGGAGAAGGGCGCCAAGCTGGTAGAACAGCAGGTAGGTTCTGTTGACGAGCGTCTGGCCGGTGACCGTAACGAAGTGCGTTTCGGCTACACCAACCTGGGTCGTCTGATCACCAGTGGCATGATGTCCAAGGCCAATGCGGACCTGGCGGTTATGAACTCCGGTGGTATTCGTGCCAGCATCGATGCCGGTGAAATCACCTACCGCGATATCCTGACGGTTGCGCCTTTCGGTAATGGTCTGGCTTATGTGGATATGAGCGGTAAGGAAGTGGTTGAGTACCTGAAGGTTGTAGCTGCCAAGCCAACCAATAGTGGTGCGTTCGCTCACTTCAACGGCGTGGAAATGAAGATTGACGGCGAGAAGGTTGATGTGATCAAGATCGGCGGCAAGTCCGTTGATATGGATAAGACCTACCGTATGGCGCTGCTGAACTTCTCAGCCAAGGGCGGTGACAACTACCCGAATGTGTCCGAGCATCCTGGCTATGTGGATACCGGCTATATCGATGCCGACGTTCTGCGTGAGTATGTTGAGAAGATGTCTCCGCTGAAAGTCTCTGACTTTGTACCGGCAGGTATTGAGCGTCGTTAATTAAACGCTAATATCTGTACTGAAGAAGGGAGCCGTTGGCTCCCTTCTTCGTGCGCGGAATATTGATCTATTGATCAGAGTCCGGCGTTCTGCAGACGATTGGCATGCTGGCGATATACGGCAACAGGGTCGGTATCCAGCAGACTGTGCAGACCAAACAGCAGATTGGTCTCATCGATATGGTTCATTCGATAATCATCACGAATCACCATGCCCATATGGGATGAGCAGCGACCGACCAGACCATCGTTGGCTTCATCAATCTGGGGGGCCAGAATCGAGAAGAAGTAATCGGAAGGATCCAGCGGATTGGTAAAGGCCTGGGTGCCGCCCCATGAGTAGTAGCGGATACCATCAACCTCATAGTCGCCCTCTCCACAATCGGAAGGGATGGCGGCCGGGAAACGCTGGTTAAAGTCGGCGCTGCCGGATGAGCTCAGAGATTGCAGAGAGGCAGTCGCATCCTGGCCATTATCGGTAGGGTTGTTGGACATCAGGTTAATCAGCCCCGACAGCGCTTCCATAATCACGAACGCAGCATCACCGACAACCGGAGTGTCTCCTACTTCCAGCACCAGATCAGCAACCGGGCTGCCCTTATGGGGAGAGCCGACACTGGTTACCGACTTCACGAGATCAGGACGAACGCCGGCAACAAAGCGGCTGGTAGGTCCACCATGAGAATGACCAATCAGGTTAAAGCCTTCCGCTCCGGTAATGGCCTGCAGCTCTTCCAGCTGGGCCAGCAGTTCTAATCCGCGTTGTTCGGTGCTGGCCAGTCCGGAAACCTGGGCGACATAAACCTCGGCACCGCTCTTTTCCAGCTCCCTGGGGATTTTGTACCAGTATTCGACCAGACCGAAGGCGGTGGTATCAAACCCGAACATGCCGTTCACCAGTACAATCGGGTAGCGGGTTTCGGTGTAGGTATCCTTTTTCCACCACCAGGCTGATGCCGGTGTGGCCAGCAGGCTGATAATCATTCCGAGAAGGGGAGCGAGAAACGCTAATCGCAGCCTTGGCCGGAAACGTGGTGAGAAAGAGCGCATAGTTGTGTCCTTATTATTGTTATTAATGCATTTTTATTAGTTACATCTTCTCAGCTGAAACCTCTTTTACAGCTTGTTGGTCTTTTCCAGTGCCAGAACCAGATGCTGCTCCGGCCCGGAAAAGGAATTCTCTATCAGGTTTTGGAATGTGCTGTCTCCGGGGGGAAAACCGCTGGCCAATAACTGCTGTTTTTGTTGTTGGTAGTGGTCAAGCCGGGTTTGCCATTGATGGCGTCGCTTATCTAGTGCCGTAAGGCGTTCAGCGGCTTCTGTTCCATAAGCCTGAGAGCGCAGAACGTAGATATCGTTAGGGCTTGCTCCCTGCTCTTTGGCTGTTTCTATTTGCTGCTGAACAGTATTGAATCTCTCAGAAGCTGCCGGCTGGGCAAATTGCGGCCAGGTTTTGGCAAGCTGCTGCTGTTGGATACTTCGCTCGTCCGCACTCAGGCTGCTGTTGCTCTGGATAGCCAGCTTCTCCTGCATATATTGATCGTAGAGAGTCTCATCGCCATAAAAGGCTTCGGTCATCTCAGCACCCAGATATTCTAGTCGGGTTGTAGTAAGCAATTCGGTTTTCAGGCGAAAGAGTTCGGACAAAGATAATTGGCTGGAAGATGCTGCCAGCGATTGCTGTTGTTCGGCCAGTGCCACACGGTAGTTGATATATTGATCCAGATAATCTGTTGCCCGCTGGGCGATGCGGGCGTTGTGCTGAGTTTTAACGGCCTGATAAAACTGCTGGCGGATGGAGGAAAGAGACTGTTCGCCCAGTGTCGCCAGATAGTATTCAAACAGTCTGCGCATTCCGGCAGTGATAAAAATGTTTCCCTGTTCGTCTACTGTAATGCTGCCATCAGGACTGGTTCCCCGTAACGATCTGATTTGTGGAGAGGGAGTATGGCTTTGGGTTGGTGTTGTTAGTGCCCCACTATGGAGCATGGGGCGTTCCACAGAAGAGTTCGTGTTGGTATCGTCGGTGTGGTTATCAGATATTTGAACTGGCTGTGACGGTGCTGAATGCAGCAGCCAGCCGGCCAGAAGCGTAACCAGCAGTCCTGCCAGAAGCAGTGCTATGGATTTTGGCAGAGGGAGAACCATTGCCTTATCTCTTGTTGTTTTTATTGTATGAGATGGTTGTTATTTGATCAGTTGCACTGTGTTTGTGCAATAACAGGCGGCGGGAGACTTCTATTGGCCGGGCTCGTAACAAGCAGCCCGGTATATTGAGTTGGCAGTGAGAGTTATGCAGAGAGTGTTAGCAGGTTGCCCTTACTCTGCTGGAGTCGTCGTTCGGGCAGGGCAGCAGATCTCTGGTTTGATAGCTGCGCAGCTCTCCCCACTCCATTCGTACCTTTAGCCAGCCCTTTTGAAGAATGCCTTCAATAATGCCACGTTCATAGGTGATGCGATCACGTACATAAAGGTGTTTGACTTTCATCCCTGTCGTCCCCGTTTCCATCGATTGTTATTTATAAGTCTGTTCGGTTCGGTTGAAGCTTCCATGAATATTGGGTGAACATTCTTTGAATACGAGCCGGATTAATCACCCATTCCTAAAGTCTAGAACCGGTTGACGTGATATGAGGGGCATTTTTTGAAGGAAGATACGAAAAGGAAAATAGATAGAAGGCTGCTGTCGGACAGCAGCCTAAACACAGAGTTTATTTAGCAGCTTGCTTGATCGCGCTATAAACCCGGAACAGGTAAATAGCATAAAGACTGCGCAGTACGCCCTGCACCACACCCACAGCAATAGACACCAGTGGTGTATCTGTGGCGCCGACCATTTGGGCAAGGCCCAGAGTAATGGCGGTTATGCCGGGGAACAGAATTACCAGCCCCAGGAAAATGACCCATGTGACCGGCACGGTTGCGCCAAAGCTGCTGCGCATACCTTCAAACAGGCTCTGACGATCCAGGATGCAGAACATCTCGCTCAGACACAGACGCACCAGCAGATAAATACCCGGCACAATAAACAGTGACAGACCGGCCATAACCGCAAGTGTGGTAACAATGCTCAGCATCAGCATACGAGGCCAGAACTGAACGGAGTGTTGGTAGCACTGTAGCGGCCCGCGCTGGTGGCCGCTGACCGCTGCAGCCATATACAGCACGACAACAGTCTGCAGAATTGGGAACAGGATGATTTCGACCATAAAGCCCGAGAACAGCTGTTGTTCTTTGGGCAGGCCCAGAATGTAGAAGCGGTAGACCAGCTCGCTGACCAGTGCATAGGGTAAAACAATCAGGGCGAGGTTCTTCAGGTTGCCCCGGAAAAACCGCAGCGTGTCCTGTAAATAACTGTGAACGAGTGCAGGGGTGGTTTGCATGGAAATGTTATTGGGCCTCATCTTTTGCGGCAGCCAGCCTTCGAGGCGCTATCTCCCGTGGTTAACGTTGTGATTCGTTATGATCAGGCAGGTTTTACCACAACCATCCCTGCTTTGGGAATGCGGCGGCTTACTGATAGCCTCTCGGATTTGATCAGTAAGCCGGGTAATAAAAGAATCCGGTGAATAAAAGTGTGGGCTTATGCGGCGGTGTTACAGGTACTCGGCCAGTATCTTGTCCACATCTCCACGCTCATACATATTTTTCAGTTCCTGGTTCATGGTATCGATCACGGCATCATCGGTGCTCTTGTGCATGGCCAGCCAGAATTCACCACTGCTAAACGTCATCACCGGTTTCACCTGGTAGCGGAAGTTGGAAGCGATATAAGGGCCGGTCAGGGAGCTGGAAGCCCACAGATCGATAGAGCCATTTCTCAGGCGAGCAATGTTGACCGCATCATTGCTGGCTCTTTTAGGGGTTATGCCCAGCTCAACCAGATGATCGGTGATGGCATCGAAGGTGAACGAGCCGACTGAATACTTTTTGGCTTCAAGAATATTGTTCAGTTTGATCTCATCATCCAGACGGGCCAGCAGCACCCAGTCTTCGTAATAAACAGGACCAACCCACTTAAACATATCTTCCCGCTCTGCGGACCGGAAAGTGGAGTAAACACCATAGCCTGGGGTGGCTGCCGCAGTATTGAAGGCGTCATCCCAGCTGCTTTTCAGATGATACTCTGCGGTATAGCCGATGTTTTTAAACAGCTGGCGGATAATATCGGTTGCCAGTCCCGAGACGCCGTCATTCTTGGCCACACTCTTGCCCGTCAGGCTCATCTGCAGTGGGGCGAAGCTTTCCGTCAACAGGGTAAACTCCTGGGTGGCGGATGCGGTTGCACTAAGGGTCGTCAGCAGACAGGCGGCTACGCCTCTCCGGAGGAGGGAGACAGTTCGATTCATCATAATGCTTTATTGTGAGTCGTTTTGGTTCTGTTTTTGTAGGGATGTGTCGTATAGAAAACACCCCTGAGTTCAGAGGCATTTTACGAGAAGAGCAGGCCATAGTTACGGCCTCGGTCAATGATTGATCGCTTTTATCCCGGAACTGGGAACTGGCTGGCAAAAATAATAAACTCTTTATTAAAACAGTTGGTTGTTGGCGAATATCAGTCCCGTACCATATGCAGGAAATACATATGTTTCTCGTACTGACTGATGATGTCGGCAATCACCTGATCCTGAGTCCAGCCCATAATGTCGTAGTCCTGTCCGCCCTCCAGCAGGAACACTTCTGCCCGGTAGTACTTAATGTCATCTTCATCCTCATTATCGACGATAAAGCTGGGCTGCATATAGGCGCGGGGTTTTACCTTATAAAGGAAGTCATGTTCATCGCCATGGCGAACAACCACGGCAGGGCGATCTCTCGCATCTTGATATTCAATGGTGGCTTCAACGCCATGCTTCTTGATCTCTTCCACCACGGACTGCATGGCCGGAACTACGGTTTTGCTGATAAACAGGTTAACGCTCTTCCGTTCAGGGAAGTGGGTAACATTCTGCAGACGGGTTTGCCAGGGAATATGAGTGTTGCTGGTTGAGGGGGCGAGAGTGGTCTGGTTCAGGCTCTCTTTCTTGGTGGCATCAACGGCCAGCGCTTTGAGTAATCCCCAGCCGGAGACCAGCAGAATCATGGAGAATGGCAGGGCTGTCGCAATGGTGGCTGTTTGTAGAGCTTTCAGGCCACCGGCCAGCATCAGCACCAGTGCCACCAGACCGATAATGCAGGACCAGAAAATTCTCTGCCACACAGGTGTACGTCCAACATCCTTGGAAGCCAGCAAATCTATGACCATGGCGCTGGAGTCGGATGAGGTGACAAAGAACACCACGATCATAATGACTGAAATGCCGGAGAGCACCCCGGTAAAGGGGAAGTATTCCAGAAACTTGAACAGGGCCAGAGACACATCGGTCTGAACAATGGTGCCCAGCTCTTCTGCGCCCTCGTGCATGATCATATTGATAGAGGTGTTGCCAAAGACCGTCATCCACAAAAAGGTCAGGGCGGAAGGAACAAACAGTACGCCGGAGATAAACTCCCGAATGGTCCGACCTCTGGATATGCGGGCGATAAACATGCCGACAAAAGGTGACCACGACAGCCACCAGGCCCAGTAGAATAGTGTCCAGCCGCCCAGCCAGTCATTGGGCTGATAGGCGTACAGGTTGAAAGTCTTGTTCACCAGCTCGGAAAGATAGCCACCAATATTCTGAACAAACATCTGTAATAGCAGAATGGTGGGCCCGAGGCAGATAACCAGCAATAAAAGCAGCAAGGCCAACAGTAGATTGATTTCGGAAAGGATGCGTATGCCTTTATCCAGTCCGGAGGCGACAGATAATGTTGCCAATGCTGTGATGGCAATGATCAGAATCACTTGGGTTTGTGTGCTGACAGCAATATCAAACAGGTAGTTCAAACCAGAGTTTACCTGTAAGACTCCATAGCCAAGGGCTGTCGCAACACCAAAGGTGGTACCGATAATGGCGAAGATGTCGGTGAAGTGGCCAATCGGCCCGTAAATTTTGTCACCAATCAAAGGGTAAAGTGCTGAGCGTAGAGTCAGGGGCAGATTATGGCGATAGCCGAAAAAGGCCAGAATCAAGGCGACAATGGCGTAAATGGCCCAGGCGTGAAAACCCCAGTGAAAGAAGGTAATACCCATGGCTTCTTTGGCGGCCTGAATGGTGCCGGGTTCGCCCTGTGGAGGTGAGAGAAAATGCATCACCGGTTCGCCAACCCCAAAGAACATTAACCCAATTCCCATACCTGCAGAAAACAGCATGGCAAACCAGGAACTGAAGCTGAAATCCGGTTCTGAGTGATCTGGTCCGAGTTTGATATCTCCGTAACGGGAGAAGCCAACGCATACCACGCCTATGAGAATAAGGGCCACGGCTGCTACATAGAACCAACTGCCGTTGGTCATAATGGCAGTCTGGATGACATCGAACTGTTGACCGGAATGGGTGGGAAAGAGAGCGGTGTAGCCAACCAGAAGCAGAATCAGTGCGGCAGATCCAATGAAGACCGGAGGATTCAGGGTGTGGTTGGGCTTTTTTGAGGATGCCATGAAGGGAAGCTTTCTCCTTATGTGACCTCGATACCCTCTGGATTGCTATCTTGTTCAGGTGCAGGCAGAGGTTCGCGTTCAAGAGTCATATCTTTGCTTCGTTATCGGCAGGAACGTCCACAATCGTTTCCAATCAGGCGTTTCCAATAACGGTTGTTTTATGAGACAGTCGAACGGCAAAAAGATTAGTTCTGTAATTGTTAGTATTCAAATCAAATGTGTTTTTTGTAGCTTTTGTGGCAAACAGGCGTGAATATCTCAAAACCAACCTCAAAACCATTAGAACAGATTGAAATGTCCGATTCTCTTTACTGGAATGACGTGCTGGTGGCTCTGCGGCAGATTATTCGTGCAACGGATCTGCAGTCCAAACGTATGATCAAAGTCTGTGGCCTGACGATTCCCCAGGTGATGGTGTTAAAGGCCATTGAAAACCTTGGAGATGTCACCGTTAAAAAGGTGTCTCAGGATGTCTCCCTTAGCCAGGCTACAGTCACTACGATCTTGAATCGCCTTGAAGAGCGTGGCCTGATTGAGCGCGTGCGCAGTGCACTGGATAAGCGGATTGTTAACGCCCGGCTGACAGAAGAGGGCCGGCGTGTACTGGGAACAACCCCGCCGTTGCTGCATGAAAAGTTTATTGAGCGCTTTGAATCTCTGGAAGAATGGGAGAAGACTCAGCTGCTTTCGACCCTGCAGAGGGTGGCCAGTATGATGGATGCTGAGGGTCTTGATGTGGCACCGGTGCTGGATGTGGCTGCGATCAGTTCCTAGATTTTGAACGTTGATTCCTGCGCTGGTCTGGTTTGTAAATAATTTGAACTCTTAATATTTGATCTGTAATCTATTCGCCGATTTCAAGAATAAAAACAGGCGGGTGGATTCCATGCTTAAAACCATAAAAGCTGTTGGTGCAGCATCTCTTCTTTTTGTCAGTGGCCAGAGCGTTGCAGCCGAGTCTTGCGGTGATGTGACTATCGCCGATATGAACTGGGCCTCTGCAACCTTTATTGCCCACGTTGACCAATACATCCTCAACAATGGCTACGGCTGTAATGCCGAGCTGGTGACCGGTGACACCATGGCAACCGGCACCTCCATGACCGAAAAGAATGAGCCGGACTTCGCCCCGGAGTTCTGGACCAACTCTATGAAAGAAGCGCTGGATAAAGGCGTTGCTGAAGGCCGTCTACGCTATGCCGGCCACGTCCTGACTGACGGTGGTGTGGAAGGTTTCTGGGTTCCCAAGTACATGGTTGATAAAGATCCATCCCTGGGCACCATCGAAGGTGTTATCAAAAATGCCTCACTGTTCAAGCACCCGGAAGATCCTGAGCTGAGCGCTTTCTACACTTGTCCGGCTGGCTGGAACTGTCAGATCAGCTCTACCAACCTGTTTAACGCCCTGAAGCTGGACCAGCATGGTTTTGATATTGTTGATCCGGGCTCTTCTGCTGGTCTGGACGGCTCTATCGCCAAAGCCAATGAGCGTGGCGAAGCCTGGTTCGGTTACTACTGGGCACCAACCGCCATTCTCGGTAAGTATGAAATGGTACTGGTTGATTTCGGCAGCGGCGTAAACAAGGACGAGTTCCTGAACTGCACCAGCCAGGAAGACTGCCTGGAGCCTAAGGTGACCATGTACCCACCTTCCATCGCCCAGACCGTAACCACCGATGCTTTCGCGGTTAAGAACCCGGTTGTTTACGAGTACCTGAGCAAGCGTTCTATCACCAACAATGATCTGAACAAGGTTCTGGCCTGGATCGAAGACAATCAGGCCGACGGCGTGATTGCTGCAGAACACTTCCTGAGCAACTACCCGCAGCTGTGGAAAGAGTGGGTGTCTGCTGATGTAGCCACCAAAATCAGCAAGTCTCTGACTCAATAAGCGACGGGGGATTTATGGCCGAGAAGTCATGGCTGCAAGATTTTCCCCAGATGGAGCGCGGTGATCTCATCGCGATCCGCAAAACTCTTGATGGTGCCTATCGGGATTTCTCCCGAGAATTTGGGGACACAATAGAAGCTTTCTTTGATCCGCTGCTCACCTTCCTGGTGTGGTTTGAACAGTTGCTCCTGCAAACCCCCTGGTGGCTGGTGCTGGCGGTGATTGTTGGACTGGTCTGGCTGGCCAGCCGGTCCTGGAAGCTGACCGCGGGGATTACTGTGGCCATGCTGGCCATTGGCTACTTCGGGATGTGGGACAACACCATGCGTACCCTCAGTATGATTACTGTCTGTACGTTTATGGCCATCCTGCTGGGGATTCCGATCGGCATTATTATGGCTCGCTCGAACCGGGCACAGAGTGTGATTACCCCGGTGCTCGATGTGATGCAGACCATGCCGGCCTTTGTTTACCTTATCCCGGTGGTGATGCTGCTGGGGATTGGTAAGGTGCCAGGTTTGATCGCGGTAATTATTTACGCGATTCCTCCAGTGATTCGTCTGACCAATCTGGGTATCCGACTGGTCGATAAAGAAGTGCTGGAAGCTGCCACGGCTTACGGTGCCAGCTCGACCCAGCGTCTGTTTGGTGTTCAGCTGCCTCTGGCGATGCCCACCATTATGGCCGGTATCAACCAGACCATTATGATGGCACTGGCGATGGTGGTAATAGCCTCCATGATCGGGGTGAAAGGTCTTGGTCAGCCGGTATTGAAGTCGATCACTAACCAGTACTTCACTCTGGGCCTGTTGAATGGTCTGGCGATTGTGGCACTGGCGATCATGTTTGACCGGGTTTCCCAGGCCTGGGCCAAGCGTTCTCAGAAGCATTTGGGAGGAGCTGGCCATGCTTGATCAAAACAATGAATTGATCGCGATCCGCAATCTCTACAAGGTCTTTGGTCGTAAGCCGGAACAGGCGATGACCAAAGTGAAAGCCGGCGTCGGTAAAGACGAACTGCTGGCTGAGCACGATCATACTCTGGGTTTGAAGGATATTAACCTGACCATCAATAAGGGCGAGATCTTCGTCATTATGGGATTGTCCGGTTCCGGCAAGTCCACACTGATTCGTCACTTTAACCGCCTGATCGATCCTACCGAAGGCCAGATTCTGGTTGATGGTGTGGACGTGATGAGTCTGGGGAAAAAAGATCTGGAGCAGTTCAGACGACACAAGATGTCCATGGTGTTCCAGCGTTTTGGCCTGATGCCTCACCGCAGTGTTATCGAGAATGTCAGCTACGGTCTGGCGGTTCAGGGCGTTAAGAAAAAAGAGCGTCTGGAAAAGGCCGCACAGTGGCTGGAAACGGTTGGCCTGAAAGGCTACGAAGAGCAGTATCCTTCTCAGTTGTCCGGTGGCCAGCAGCAGCGCGTTGGTCTGGCGCGGGCTCTGTGCACCGATGCGGAAATCCTGCTGATGGATGAAGCCTTCTCCGCTCTTGATCCATTGATTCGCAGTGAGATGCAGGATCAGCTGATCGAACTGCAGGACAAACTGCACAAGACCATTGTCTTTATTACCCATGACCTGGACGAAGCGCTGCGTCTGGGTGACCGGATTGCCATTCTCAAGGATGGTGAGCTGGTGCAGGTCGGAAAGCCGGAAGAGATCCTTCTGCAGCCGGCGACAGATTATGTCGAAGCCTTCGTTAAAGATGTGAACCGTGCGCGGGCGCTGACGGTGGAAACCGTGATGCAGCCACCGGTCAGCCGTATTACTGCCACAACCATTGGTGAAGCCCTGGAGCAGATGAAAAAGCTGCCGGAAGACTATGGCTACTACGTCAACGACGATGGTTATCAGGGCGTTGTCCTTCGCGAGACGCTGGAAAAAGCCTTTGCCGAGGATGCTGATGCCGAAGTGGATGCCAGTGTCTGGGAGCCTCTGGATGCAATCTCTGCCGATGCAGTGCTGGAAACAGTGATTCCTGAAACACTGGAAACCGAGTATCACCTGCCTGTTGTGGATGAGGATGGGGAGCTGCAGGGAGAGTTGTCCCGTTCTGCGCTGGTAGAAGTGCTGGGAGATACCACAACTTCTGAAGCTGCTTGATAGCGTTTCTTGCTGCAATAAAGGCCGGTTAGGGTGAAAGCCACAATCCGGCTTTTTTCATTTCAGGCTATAAATGAACCGTCGATATCCGTTATCCGGTTTTGCTATGTCTGTTTCCCAGTTGAATGAACACAGCCTCTGGTCTGCCGTGCTGGATAAGAGTGATCTGGCTGTTGCTTCCGGTGCGGTGACCAGAACCGATGGCGAGATTCATTTGTGTCGTGATCGGGGGCTGCCATTCTACTTCAAGGTGATTTCTGCACTATGCCATAAGCCCCATGAGGCTAATCTCGATAAGGCGGTTTACCAGAAGCTTGACCCTTTTCTCTCGGCGGATAGCGATATTCTGGTGGGGTATGTGGGTGATCACCATCAGCTGCTGCTCTCGAAGTTCAGTGTTATGGAGCATCATCTGGTGATTGCTGCAAAACAGTTTCAGCCTCAGGGTGAACCGTTGAGTCATGAGGATTTCGAGATTCTCTGGTGTTTGCTCAGGGCTGAGCCGGGTCTGGCGATTTACAATGGTGGTCTGCATGCCGGTTGCAGCCAGCTACATAAGCATACCCAATATATTCCTACCCGAAGTTTTGCTTCCTGCCTGATTGATGAGTTGCTGGCGCGTGAAGCCATAAAAGACGGGCAGTGTTCAGTGTTGGCCGGATTGCCTTTTGAGCACCTGATCGCGGCCTTTCCTCCAGACACACAGGTTGATGCTGTTTATGGTACCTATGAGGAGATGTTGGGTCGGTTGGCTCTGTTTCCTGATGGGCAGCACGATATATCCCACAGTACTCTGTTAACGGATCGCTGGCTGCTGATTGTGCCCAGAAGTCAGTCGTCTTTTGATGATGTTCACATCAATGCTTTTGCACTGGCGGGATACTTCTTTCCCAAGGATGTAGAAACCATGCAGCTATTGATGGCTGCCGGTTGTATGAATGTGCTGAAAGCTGTGGCTGAGCCCAGAAAGGAGCAATAAAGGAGCAATAAGGAAGGGTTTAGAAAAAGCCTCAGCACATAATGGCTGAGGCTTTGAAGGTTTAGCCTTCCAGGCCCTTGCCGGCGTGGCTCAGCTGGATCAGCTCGATTTTGTAACCATCCGGATCTTCAACGAAGGCGATCTCGGTGGTGCCGCCAAGAACCGGGCCTGGCTCACGAACAATCTTGCCACCGGCTGCACGGATACGGTCGCAGGTTGCGTAAATATCCTCAGCGCCCAGCGCCAGATGACCGAAGGCGTTGCCATGATCGTAGCTTTCAGTGCCCCAGTTATAGGTCAGCTCGATCACTGTGTTTTCAGATTCGTCACCATAACCAACAAAGGCCAGGGTGTACTTGTACTCTTCGTTTTCTGATTTGCGCAGCAGTTGCATGCCCAGAACATCAGTGTAAAACGCGATAGAACGATCCAGGTTGCCTACCCGGATCATAGTGTGCAGCATTCTCATGCCGTTTCCTCTTGCATCAGGCTTTCGGGGTGGCCGCTTTGGTGCTGGTATTGGTACTGCTACCTGGCGACTTTTGCCCCGTCACGGTTTTGTTGTCGACTACGGCCTTTTTCAGGGTGACTATGTAGTCTTTACCTTTTTCAGTCTGCTTCAGTTGTACCAGAAGATCATTCCAGTCTCTGGCCAGCCAGAGGGTAGTCTGGCGTTTATTGTTATCTCTGACCATCACCAAACGCACGGTTTTTAACGGGCCGGCCGGGGTTTCCAGCAGCTCTTCGCCGTCAATGCGGAAGCGATAGTTGTCTTTCTCGTCTTCATCAATGACCTGATAGCTGAACTCTTTCAGGCCTTTGGCAACATCCAGTTGAAGTTGTTGCTGATAACTGATGCGGTCGAGGTCAGCAGGACTCAGGTTCACCTGCCAGCTGTCCTTGTTTTCCCGACTGTTGGCAATCTTCTTGCCCCAGTCAAACTCAACGGTTGCGGTGTCCTTCCGGCCGAGCGCACCCTTTTGAAGCCGGTAGGCTTCCGGTTGAATCTGACCGTTGGCAAAACGGAAACGTGACTTCTCGGTCAGGCTGTACAGCAGCATCTCCGCATCAAACGACAGTGTCCAGCTGCCATCCGGATTCTGGCTGAGTGTGCGCTCGGCATTACCGTTAACTGGGATGCCGCTCATGGTGGCGGAGTAGCTGGCCGAATAAGGTTTGAGTTCTGCTACGGGTTGAGCTGTGGCGGCCGTCTCTTTGGCGAGGGATATTGGAGACTGCATAACCAGCAAGGCTGCGATTGTGATCGCGGCCTTGCTGAAACGGGATGTATAAAAAGGGGATAAATATCGGGTCATAGATCCGGTGTAGACAGGCTGGTGTGCTGAAAGCCTTGCTCCGGCAGCAGTGTGCTGTCCAGACAGGCTCTCCCATCTTGAAGTGTCAGACGGCCATTTGCAAACCATCCGACAGCCACAGGATAGATGATGTGTTCCTGCACCAGTACCCGCTTTTGTAACGATTCTTCCGAATCATCTTCCAGTACCGGAATCCGGGCCTGAATCACCGGAGCTCCGCCATCCAGTTCACTGGTGACAAAGTGCACGGTGACACCGTGTTCCTGTTCGCCGGCTTCAAGGGCGCGGCGATGGGTGTGCAGACCTTTGAATTTAGGGAGAAGGGAAGGGTGAATGTTCAGCATCCGGCCATGGTAGTGATCGGTAAAGGCGGGTGTCAGAATCCGCATAAAGCCGGCCAGAACCACAAGTGCCGGATTGTAACTGTCGATCTCCTGCATCAGGGCCTGATCAAAAGCCTCGCGGCTTTCGTATTGGCCATGTTCCAGAATGACCGCCGGAATACCAGCCTGTGCGGCTCTGATCAGACCGTAGGCTTCCGGTTTATTACTGATCACAGCAACAATCCGGGTGTTGGTTTCTGCCTGGGTATCAATCAAAGCCTGCAGGTTGCTGCCGCTGCCGGATATCAGTACCACGATATCAGTAGCGGTAGCAGCTTTGTCTGGAGTGTTGGTTGAAGTCTGGTTATCCATTACAGGCCAGCCAGCTCCACCTGTTCTTCACCTTCGGAAGCCTCGGCAATATGGCCGATTTCCCAGGCTGTTTCGCCCGCAGCCTGCAACATGGCTAAAGCTTCTTCCTTGCGTTCAGCAGGAACAGCTACAACCATACCCACACCACAGTTCAGGGTGCGGTACATTTCGCGTTGTTCAACGTTACCGCCTTGCTGCAGCCACTGGAACAGGGCAGGAATTTCCCAGCTTTGGGTATCAATAACAGCCTTGGTGTTCTCAGGCAGAACGCGAGGAATATTCTCCAGCAGGCCACCGCCGGTGATATGGCTCATGGCATTCACCAGACCGGCGCGGATCAGTTCCAGCATCGGCTTAACATAGATGCGGGTGGGTTCCATCAGCAGATCAGCCAGAGGCTTGCCATCCAGCTCCATGCTCAGGTCGGTTTCATTAATTTCCAGAATCTTGCGAATCAGGGAGTAACCGTTGGAGTGAGCGCCGCTGGAAGCGAGGCCGATCAGGGTGTCGCCAGCCTTTACTTTGGTGCCATCGAGGATTTCGGATTTTTCCACCACGCCTACACAGAAACCGGCGAGGTCATAATCTTCGCCCTGGTACATGCCCGGCATCTCGGCG
This sequence comes from Parendozoicomonas haliclonae, assembly GCF_900174585.1. GTDB lineage: Bacteria > Pseudomonadota > Gammaproteobacteria > Pseudomonadales > Endozoicomonadaceae > Sansalvadorimonas > Sansalvadorimonas haliclonae. The sequence continues at coordinate 185,018 of NZ_FWPT01000010.1, forward strand.
GTTTCACCACCGACCAGAGAGCAGGCAGACAGCTCGCAGCCTTTGCCGATGCCGGCAACAACGCTGGCGGCAACATCCACATTCAGATGGCCGGTGGCGTAGTAATCCAGGAAAAACAGAGGTTCGGCGCCACAGACGATAAGATCATTCACGCACATGGCGACCAGATCAATACCGATGGTGTCGTGACGGTTGAGGTCCATGGCCAGTTTCAGTTTGGTTCCCACACCATCGGTGCCGGAAACCAGAACCGGTTCTTTGTAACCGGCCGGGATCTGGCAGAGGGCGCCGAAACCGCCCAGGCCAGCCATAACTTCCGGGCGACGAGTACGTTTGGCCACATGCTTGATGCGTTCTACCAGAGCGTTTCCGGCATCAATATCAACGCCCGCATCGCGGTAACTGAGCGATCCTGTATTTTTGGTCATAATGTCTCGGTTCAATCCGGCTGGAGCTGCAGCTCCATTAGTATGTTTTTTTGGGTGATGAGCTGGCGCAGGATTGTATCAGTCGCAGTCTATTTCGGCTATCCATCTGTCGGCGTGTGCAGGAAGTGGAGATAGATGATGGATTCTGTAGGATGGCGCGGAAAAGATGTGGCACAATGTAACGGTTTTTTTGTTCAGGAATGGCTTGTTAGCACGATGATGATGTTGTTTCAGCAGGTTCGCAGCCAGTGGCTGTCTTTAGCAGGCCTTGTGTTTCTCCTGTTGATAACGGCTGGGCACTCGGTCACGGCCCGGGCACTTGTTGATACCGGCCAGCTTTATGAGGTCTGGGTGCCGGTTGCGGATCAGACTAAAAACAATCGTCAGGCCGCTTTCCAGAAAGCCTTTGAACAAGTAATGAAAAAACTGACTGGGCGCAGCGATGTTATGCAGCTGGCCGGGGTTTCCGAAGCACGGTCCCAGATCGGCAAACTGGTCAGTCAGTTCAATTACCGGGAGCAGGCAGAGGCCGATCGCGCCCAACCCTGGCATCAGTACCTGCTGCAGGTGCGTTTTAATGAGGCCGCTCTGAATCGTCTGCTGCGGGATAACCGTCTGCCACTCTGGGGTGGCGATCGTCCACCAGTGCTGGCCTGGATCGCATTCGAGAATATGGGGCAGCGGCAGATTGTTGCACCACAGGATGAGTTTGTTCTCCGTGACGATTTAAATCTGGCAGCCGAGGCGTGGGGCCTGCCACTGATTTTCCCGCTGATGGATTTTGAAGACAGCGGCGCGCTGAGTGTTTCTGAACTCTGGGGTTTGTTTGAAGAGCCGGTACTGAGAGCTTCGGCCCGTTATGGTGCCAATGCGGTGCTGGCCATGCAGGTCTGGCCGGTTGGAGATAATCGCTGGACCGGACGCTCTCTGTTTCTATTTCAGGGACGGGTGATCAGCACCAGCTATAGCGGTATGAGTTCTGCAGAACTGTCAGAGAAGGCGATTGCCAATATCGCCCGTACCCTGTCGGATGTGTATGGCGTTGCCGTCGGCACCTCGCCGGATCGTCCAATACGTATCCAGGTCGGCAATGTGTCTGGAGTGGATTCCTATGCCAAGCTGATGCGCTATCTGGATAATCTGACTGCTGTGCGCAGTGTGACGCCGGTGGTGGTGAAAGGAACCGATATCACGCTGGAAGTAACCATTGACGGTACGCTTCAGCAGTTGGAAGCGGCGATTGAGCTGGGGCGCAGACTGGCTCCGGTACCAGCGATATTACCGGAAATAAATGAGGCCAGCGGTGTTGTAGGGCAGCCGGCGATGCAGGCTGACCTGAATTACCGCTGGCGCTGAGTTCAGGGATGAAGGGAGTGGGAAATGACCGATACGCCAAGTGATACACCAGAGCTGGATCCTCAGGAGATACAATCCCCTGAAGAGCTGGTGCGTGGAATGACTGTCAGTCAGCGCGGACTGCTGCTGGCACTGGTTATTTTCACCGGACTGATGGTTTATCTGCTGGGGCCGGTACTGACTCCTTTCCTGGTCTCTATGGTGCTGGCTTATCTGGGCGATCCTATTGCTGATCGCCTGGAGAATCTTGGTCTTGGTCGAACGACAGCAGTTTGCACAGTGTTTGCGTTTGTTATTCTGCTTTTGGTGCTGGCGCTGCTGGTTGTTATTCCCGGAACAGTAAGGCAGCTGCATCATGCTATTCAATTGCTGCCAGAGCTGGGTAACTGGCTGCAAACGACACTGGTCCCATGGTTGAGCCAGTATGTGGATATCCATCCTGAGCTGTTTAATCTGAAAGACCTGAGTGCGACTCTTTCGGGAGAGTGGCAGAAGACTGGCAGCCTGTTGAAATATGTCGGTGGTGCCATTGGTGGTTCAACCATGACGGTAATCACCTTCTTTACCAATCTGTTCCTGATTCCGGTGGTGACGTTTTATTTACTGCGGGACTGGGATCGTTTGATTGCCAATGTCGGGCAGATGATTCCCCGCAATCTGGCACCCACGGTCTCCACCTTGTCCAATGAGTGTGATGATGTGCTGGCTTCCTTTTTGAAGGGGCAGCTGATTGTTATGTGCCTGCTGGGTCTGACTTATGGCCTGGGGCTTTGGCTGGTCGGGCTGCAGTTCGCCATGCTGGTTGGATTGATAGCCGGTCTGGCCAGTATTGTGCCTTATATGGGCTTTATTGTCGGAATTGGTGTTGCCCTGGTGATGGCGCTGTTCCAGTTTGATACCTGGCTGCCTGTTGGCGGAGTTGTGATTGTGTTCATGATTGGCCAGATGTTGGAAGGAATGGTATTTACGCCGCTGCTGGTGGGTGACAAAATTGGTCTGCATCCGGTGGCGGTTATTTTTGCCATTATGGCAGGGGGCCAGTTATTTGGATTTACCGGTGTGCTGCTGGCTTTGCCAGTGGCCGCCGTGATTATGGTGCTGCTGGTGCACCTTTATGGCAACTATAAGGGCAGTCACTTGTATCATGCCAGCAACGAGTCATGATATGGTATGAGCCTGCTAAACCTACGATTCATAGCGGATACATGAGTCAGCCGTTGCAATTACCGCTAAGTGTGCAGTTGAGGGATGACGCGACCTTCGCAAACTTCTATCCCGGTGCCAACGATTCCCTGGTGAATATGCTGGACCTTGAGAAGTGCCCTGAAGGGATCGAACCGGAATCCTTCCTCTATTTATATGGAGCCTCCGGCTCCGGATGCAGCCACCTTCTGCAGGCCGCCTGTCACCAGAGCGATCGTCTGGGGATGCGCTCCGCCTATTTTCCCATGCAGGAAATGGTGGATTATCCCCCCCGCATTCTGGAAGGCTTTGATGCCCTGGATCTGATCTGCCTGGATAATATCGAGGCGATTGCCGGCCATCGCATGTGGGAAGAGGCCATCTTCAATCTGTTCAATGAGCTGCGGGAAGGCGGTAAACGCCTGTTGGTTGCCGGCCATTGCCCGCCGCGCCAGCTGCCGCTGGAGCTTCCTGATCTGATTTCCCGTCTGTCCTGGGGCCTGGTGTTCCATGTTCAACCTCTGGGAGATAACGATAAGGTGATGGCTCTACGTCTGCGCGCGCACCTGCGTGGCCTGGATCTTTCTGAAGATGTTGCCCGCTTTATCCTCAATCGCAGCCCCCGTACTATGCAGAGCCTGTTTGATGTTCTGGCCCGCCTTGACGGCGCCAGCCTGCGAGCCAAGCGCAAGCTCAGCATTCCTTTCGTCAAGGAAGTTATGAGCTGGTAGCGCCTTTGTAGCCCTTTGCTGTCAGAATCCTGCCTTTTCCCTCCGTTAGCACAGAAAGTGCGGAGGGATTGAGGCGCTCAATGCCTTTTTCTTATCCCCTGACTTCCTCTTATCCCAGAGCCTTCTATGGTGAACATTAAGGACTATCTCTGGCTGGACAGTAATGGAAGTTGGACCGGGATAACTTGCCTGCCTCTCCGCACTTCCCCGAGATGTTGTTCTTGTTCTGGACGTCAAGGTTTCTTGCAGACCTTTGTCTAAAAGATCCCCGGGAACTTTTCCCGTAACTTAGCGTTCACGGACAAGGATATGTCCGGTCAGAACTAAAGATCGCACACGGAGGTTGCATCATGTCGAAGATTCAAGGGCCAGTTATCCCTCAGCAGCTTATTGACCTTGCGAACAAGGGTAAGGCAAAAGCCGATAAGTTGTTGGCTCGGGTTAAGCACAGAGGTCGTAATATTGAGGCTAAGCAGGGAGATGCTCAGTTACCTACGAACAGCACGAATACCCAGTATCTGGAAGGGCTGAAGAACCGTTCCGGTAAGGTTTATTCTGGATCAGATAATACTTCAGGTTTCTCTCCTGAAGATCGCAGAGAATCGGAGATGACGGTTGCGCAGCAAGCCAAAACTGCAACCAGGGAACATAAGAGAAAGCGTAAGTCGGGCGAGCGCCCTGATTTGGGCGGTAACAAGGGCGCTTTTGCTGCCGAGCTGCGTGAAGGCAGAAGTAAGATTGGGCAAGAGCGCAAGAATCTGGAATATGGCAAGTTTTCCAGCAAGGGTGCCATTGATCGGCATATGAAGGATGATGAAGCGCGTCAGGCAATGTTTGCAGAGCTGACGGCTCCTACCGCTAAAAATGCTACAAGGATGAGCCATCAGGGCGATCAGCAGGAATGGGTCAGCACCCGTACAATGGACTCTGCTCTTGAAGCCGACGAAACCCGCCGTGCAGTTCTGGAAGGCGTTAAAGGCAAAGGTGTTGATCAGCGTGATCAGGATGCCTTTGATCGTCTGGACACCAAGCGCAATGATCGTCTGATGGAGCATGTACTGCTGGATCAGTTTGTGGTTGAACAGGACGACGTTATTGCTCTCGGCGAAGAGCTTCTCACATTGGATGCCTGCGTTAATCACAAAGAGCTCAACAAGCTAAATAGTGAAATCAGCCGCATGGAAGAGCAGGCGGCTCAGATGCCAACGGAAACCAGAGCTGCGATCCTGACGAATATCGGCAATCTTAAGGAAGAGCGTGATGAGGTGCTGGAGCCGATTCTTGCTGCCACTGGCTACGAGTCTTTTGAAGAGCTTCAGGACGCTTATAAGGCCAAGACGCACGAGTTGAATGATCTGCAAAGCTCCAAGCTACGCCCACGTTTGGAAACTGTTCAGAAGAACAGTGCTGAGTGTCGTGCCCTCCTGTCGGCTAACACGGTCAGCCCGAGCGATGTGGTTGCGGCTGGACGTGAGTTGACCGGCCTGCGTGCCAGGCTGGAAGCGGCTGAAGATGATCCGACCGTTTTCAAAGACAAGGCTGAGTTGAAGGCCACATTCAAGCGTGCCAGTCAGCTGATGAAGGTTATTGAACATGGTCGTATGGTCATGGCGGCCGAGGAGCGTCTGGCTGTACTTTCCCGCCAGGAGCGTGCTCTTGACCGCTTGATCAGTGGCTTCGATAGCGATGAAGAAGTACAGACTGCCAAGCATCTGGGTGTGAGTGAGAAAGCTCTGGCCCAGCTGGCCTTTAGTGTGGAAACCACCCGTGGTGACCTGAAAGCCAATGAGCAGATGATTCTGGTTAGCCTTCGCAAGGCGAACTTTGGCAGCATGGTTCGTCACATGGTTAAAGCCATGAAGCTGAGAAGACAGCTGAAAAATGCCAAGAAAGATATGCGGGTTATGGCTGGCATTGTTCAGGCCTATGCCAAGAAGCTGGGTATTGCTGAGTCCAATATGACTGTGCAGATTCAGGGTAAGAACGTGACGTTGAGCACTGAACTGAAGTGGCTGTACCAGCGAGGTATGGAAGCTCTGCCGGTTTACCATCGTCATGGTGAAGGTGACTTTACCGTTGACCTTCTCAAGACTCTGAATGGCGCGGTGATCAACCAGCAGCAGCTGGACACTAAAGAGCGCATGATGGAAGAGCTGAAAATTTCAGGTGCGATGGTCAATTATGATGGTGATCCTGACCCGGTTCGTGACCAGGGCTATGACTTCATGATGGACCTTGAGGATAAGGTTGATCGGAGCTATCAGGCTGGTGTGGATGATCCGGATCCGGTTCGCGACCAAGGCTACGATTTTATGATGGGCTTGGAAGATAAGGTTGCTCAGAACGGTCCGGTTGATAAGGATGATCCGGATTACGATCTCCTGCTTGAAGAGAGCTATGACTGGATGATGCGTCTGGAAGACGAGATTGAGAAAAATGGCCCGACCTCTGGCAGCGATAAGCTCAAGAAGTCTCTGGATGTGATGAAGTACTACGAGCAGCTGGGCCATGAAGCGGCACAGAAAGTCCATCAGCAACAAGGCTTTGGTTCTGTTCTCAATGAGATCCGTGCCGGGAACAAGGTGCCAGGTAACAAGACTCAGGAGCAGTACAAGGAGCAGTTTGGTGCAGTACTGAAGGATATTCCTGCAGCTTCCAACAGAATGGATCTGTTCCGCATGAGCGGCTCTCTCGATATCGAAGACCGTGGTATTGCTGCAGCCAAAAAGAAATTGGCTCAGGAGTCACAGCCTAAGTCAAAGGCTCCTTCCGAGCATGAGCTGAAGCTGCGCCAGGAAGCCAAGGAGCGTTGGGCTGAAACCAAGGCCCAGGGTCGTAAGCAGCTGAGCGATGAGGCGCGTGCCCGTCAGGAAGCTGAAGCTCGTCAGTACCACATTGATCGGCAAAGTGAGTTCCAGACCGAGCACAAGAAGAACTTCGGTAAGGTGATGGATGAGAACACCTATGAAGACTTCGAGGTCAATGATGAGGATGGTGAAACCTATGGTTACGGTCAGGCTGAGATCCCTGAGCAGTCGATAAACCAGCCAAAACCAAAGCAGGACTGAAATAGTTGTTAACTGTTAAGTTCTAATCAACAGGCAGCTCAAACAGAGCTGCCTTTTCTTTATTTCCCCTGAAAATACCAGCGCACAAACAGAATGGTGGTAATAAACAACAGCAGACTTTCACCCGCCAGCAGCCAGCCTTCCCAGCTTTCGTAGGTCCAGCCCTTAACCACACCGCTGGTAAAATAAAACAGTACAACAAAGCCCAGCCAGGCAAACCCACGACCATGTTTGGAGATGACGGCCGGCACAAAAATCAGCAAAGGCACAATTCGGAAGGCCCAGATCAGCCAGGGGGAATCCACTTCTGGAGGTGCCCACAGCCAGTGATCAAGGGTGATGGTCACAAGCAGAAGAAAATACAGAATGACTGACAACAGCCAGGTGGTCTGTGCTTTCGGCCCCAGAGTTTTTGACATACGTTCGCTTCCTTCTCTTGCTTGTTCAGGCCAGCTTGAGAGCCAGCCTGGCAACGCGCTTACCCAAAGTCAGACAAAGTTCTTTTTCTTCAGACGACTGTGGGTTGTTATTTTGTCCGGCGACATGGCTGGCCCCATAGGGCGTTCCGCCAGTTTGGGTTTTTGTGAGTGCCGGTTCGGTAAAGGGCAGGCCGCAGATCACCATCCCATGGTGCAACAGTGGTAGCTGCATGCTGAGCAGAGTACTCTCCTGACCACCATGCATGCTGGCAGTTGAGGTGAATACGGCGGCCGGTTTATCAATCAGCGTGCCCGATAGCCACTGGTTTACGGTGCCATCCAGAAAGTACTTCATCGGCGCGGCCATATTCCCGAAACGGGTCGGGCTACCCAGAATCAGGCCACTGCAGCCCTGCAGATCATCTTCGGTGCAGTAAAGTGCGCCCTCAGATGGAATCGATTCTTCCGTAGCTTCACACACTGTTGAGACCTTGGGCACTGTACGGATTCGAGCGGCCATACCGGTTACGGACTCAACACCACGGGCGATGGTCATGGCCATTTCCCGGGTCGCACCGTGCAGGCTGTAATAAACAATCAGGATGTAGGGCTCTGGAGCAGCACTCATCAGAGAATCTCCAGTACGGACTCCGGCGGACGGCCAATGCGAGCCTTGCCATTGGCCAGAACAATCGGACGTTCAATCAGCTTTGGATAGGCAACCATCGCCTCAAGCAGTTGTTGGTCAGTGAGCTCTGGGTTCTTCAGATTGTTTTCTTTGTAGGCATCTTCACCCTTGCGCAGCAGCTCCCTTGGACTCATGTCCAGCTTGTCGAGAACCGCTTTCAGGGTTTTTATATCCGGGGTGTTCTCCAGATAAAGAACAATCTCTGGAGTAATATCCTGCTCCTGCAGCAGTTGCAGAGTCTGACGGGATTTTGAGCAGCGCGGGTTGTGGTAAATAGTGACGTCAGCCACAGGGAAGCTCCTGTCTATTTGGGGAACCGGTTTTCTGTTCTGTTATGGCTGTGTATTCTATCGGTATGAAGCATAGGGGTATACCGAAAATGGATCGCGGCAGCATACAGGAACGAAGCCTTCCCGGCGTGCTTGGCACTATACGCAGGCTGGCAGGCATGACCTTTCGGAATTTCTTCGAGGATAACTGTCCGGATCATGCAGCCTCGCTCACCTATACCACGCTGTTTGCCATAGTGCCGCTTCTGACTGTGACCTACAGTATTCTTGCATCGTTCCCGACTTTCCACGGGACCGGTGTCGAGATTCAGCAGTTTATCTTCTCTCACTTTGTACCCTCTGCCGGTGAGACGGTCAGTGAGTGGCTGACATCCTTCTCGTCTCAGGCCCGTAACCTGACGTTAATCGGTATGGGCTTTCTGGTGGCCACGGCCCTGATGATGCTGCGTACCATCGATAGCTCCATCAACACCATCTTTCACTCGGTTGGCGCGCGCCGGCCGATGACCAGCTTTCTGCTGTACTGGATGATCCTTACCCTTGGCCCGTTGCTGCTGGGACTTGGGTTTGCTGCCACCTCTTATCTGACCACGATTAAATTTCTCGACCATGCCACGACCACGCTGGGGCTGAAAGGCCTGGTTCTGCAGCTGTTTCCTATTTTGATGAGCTTTTCGGCCTTTACCTTGCTATATCTGGCTGTACCCAACCGACGGGTCAATCTGCGCCATGCCATGGCTGGGGGTGTGTTTGTTGCACTGATGTTTGAGTTAACCAAGCAGGGCTTTGCCCTGTTTCTGACCTTATCACCTACCTATGAATTTATTTATGGGGCCTTTGCGGCGGTGCCTGTGTTCCTGTTATGGATTTTCCTGAGCTGGCTGATTGTTCTGCTGGGCGCCGAGCTGGTGCACGCTCTGGGCGAACCGTCCGGTGAAGATAGACAACCTTTCTCCCCCATGCTGGCAATGCTGACTATCCTTGCGGTCTTCCATGAACGGTTCACGCAGGGCAAAACCACCATGCTTGAAAATGTGCAGCAGGATGGCTGGCCGGTCAGTCAGCGGGATTGGGAAGCCGTAGCGCGTTGGTTAATCAGTGAGGAGCTTCTGGTGCGTAACAGTCATGGTGCCCTGATGCCGGCTCGCGCTTTCAGTGCTGTGGATTTGGCCAGCCTGGTCAGCCGTTGCCCATGGCCAATACCGGAAAGCCGGGAGCTGGAGGCATTGTCCTTTGATGATCGCCCTGATTGGTTCCGTAATATTGTTGGTATCTTGCAAGGGTTGAACGAAGAGCGGGGGCGGGTTTTGTCCGGCTCTCTCGAGCACAGGCTATCGGATGGTGTTCTTCTGGATACGGAGCGGCGATCATAATGGGTAAAATTATCACCGACCGGTTTCAGAATGGCATCCGCTTCCTGTTGCTGTCTGTGTTTATAGTGTTGGCCGGTTGTGGTGCACAGGAGCAGACGCAACTTGAGGATCATCAGGGTAAAGCTTTGCAGCTGAGTGCAGAGGATTCCTCCTGGCTGGTGGTGAATTACTGGGCCACCTGGTGTGACCCTTGCCGTGAAGAGATACCCGAGTTAAATGAGCTGGACCATGAGGCCGGTGTTCGGGTCTGGGGCGTGGATTTCGATAACCCTGCTTCTCTGCAGGAGCTGCAGGGGAAAATTGAGAAAATGGATATTGAGTTCCCGGTGGTCGCACCATCGTTTGTACCCGGGCTTGGGCTGGAAATGCCACCGGTTCTGCCAGCGACTTATATTATTGCTCCGGATGGCACGATGACTAAACGTCTGATCGGCCCACAAACCAAAGACGGTCTGCTGGCAGAAATCCAGACCTTGAAGACAAAAGCCTGAGCAGGGGTAGCTATGTCAAAAGTCTGCAGAAAAGCCATAGTGCGAGGCAAGGTTCAGGGTGTCTGGTATCGCGCATCGACCCGCCAGCGTGCTGAAGCTTTGGAAGTTAATGGCTGGGCCAAAAACTGTGCCGATGGCAGTGTCGAGGTCATGATGTGTGGCGAGGAGAGTGCAGTCACCCGCCTTACGGACTGGCTTTATGAAGGTCCGCCTTTAGCGGTTGTGGAAGCGATTGATATTGAAGAGTTACCCTGCGCACATTTAACCGGCTTTTTTACTCAATAACCGAGCGCTGTTGTTTAGCGCACTCTCTTAACGCATTCTCTTAACGTACGGTCCAGAAGCGCTCCCAACGCACCATCACCCGTTCTGGGTACCAGGTTTTCCCCAAGCTGCCATTGTAGCGAGCCAGAGCCCGGCTCAGGTTTCCTTTCTCTATTTTCAGGTAGTAGCTGAGAATGGTGGTGCCATAGCGGATATTGGTTTCCAGCTCGGTCAGATTGTCATCCTCCCGGCCTATCTCCTTACGCCAGAACGGCATAATCTGCATCAGCCCCTGTGCGCCAACCGATGAGATGGCATAGCGATCAAACAGGCTCTCCACATGGATAACCGATAAGACCAGTTCCGGCTGCAGTCCGGTTCTCAAAGCTTCCTTGTGAACGGTTTGCAGAAGGTGCAGGCGTTCCTGCTCGTCTTCCATATATTTGGCGAGGCGAAGAGACATATCGACCAGCCAGACTTCCGCCGTGTAGGCATCTTCAAAGCTGTCGGCCTTTTCAATAGCCTGCTGGAGATAAACGCGCATTTCGTCGTCTATAACTCGGCTGTTGGCAAGGCTGGCTGACGAAAAGGGGAGAAGGAGGATAAAAAGCAGAATGGCTGGCAGGGCAGCTGCCTTGAAAGACAGTGCCTGCCAGCTGCGCGGGGCAATCCGAGGGATCAGATCTGCACCCGGTTTTTCAGTTCAGCTACAACCGCATCAACAGCGAAGTTGAGGCTTTCACCGGTACGGCGGTTCTTGTATTCCAGCTCGCCGGCTTCCAGTGCGCGATCACTGATAACCACGCGGTGAGGAATACCGATCAGTTCCATATCAGCAAACTTCACGCCCGGGCTGGCCTTACGGTCATCCATAATGACATCGAAGCCGGCTGCAGTCAGCTCGTTGTACAGTTTCTCGGAGGCTTCACGCACCGCTTCGGATTTTTCAATTTTCAGAGGCACCAGAGCGATCTGGAATGGAGCAATGGCATCTGGCCAGATAATGCCGCGGTCATCGTGGTTCTGCTCGATGGCAGAAGCAACAACACGGGTCACACCGATACCGTAGCAGCCCATAAACATAACGGAGTCTTTACCGTTTTCATCCAGAACAGAAGCGTTCATGGCCGCTGCGTACTTACGGCCCAGCTGGAAGATATGGCCGACTTCAATGCCGCGCTTGATAAACAGAGTGCCGTTACCGCATGGGCTTGGGTCACCTTCTACCACGTTGCGCAGGTCTTCGACGCGGGTGTAGGTCGCATCACGGTCCCAGTTGATACCGAAGAAGTGTTCGCCATCAACGTTAGCGCCGGCGCCAAAGTCAGCCATCTTGGCAACAGTGCGGTCAACGATAACCGGGATGGTCAGACCAACAGGGCCCAGGGAGCCAAAGCCTGCACCGATAACGTCTTTCACTTCCGCATCGGAAGCCATTTCCAGAGGGGAGGCCACTTCCGGCAGGTTAGCTGCCTTGATTTCGTTCAGCTCGTGGTCGCCACGAATCATCAGCGCGATCAGCTGCGCTTCGGACTCTTCGGACGCTTTCACGATCAGAGTCTTGACGGTCTTTTCGATCGGCTGATCGAACTGTTCAACCAGCTCGTCGATAGTCTTGGCGTTCGGGGTTGGAACGCGGGTCATCTCTTCAGATGGTGCAGGACGATCGCCAGCAGGTTCTACCGCTTCAGCCTTTTCAATGTTGGCGGCGTAGTCGCTGCTGTCGCTGAATACGATGGCATCTTCGCCGGATTCAGCTAGTACGTGGAACTCTTTGGAACCGTCGCCACCGATCGCGCCGGAGTCTGCAAACACTGGGCGGTATTCCAGACCCAGGCGGTCGAAGATACGGCAGTAGGTGTCGTGCATGTTCTGGAATTCCTTCGCCAGACACTCTTCGGTCAGGTGGAAGGAGTAGGCATCTTTCATCAGGAATTCGCGGGAGCGCATCACGCCGAAACGCGGACGGATTTCATCGCGGAACTTGGTCTGAATCTGGTACAGGTTGACTGGCAGCTGCTTGTAGCTGTTCAGTTCGTGACGAACCAGATCGGTAACCACTTCTTCGTGGGTTGGGCCGAGCACCATTTCACGACCGTGACGGTCCTTGAAGCGCAGCAGCTGAGGGCCAAAGTCGTTCACACGACCAGTCTCTTCCCACAGTTCAACCGGCTGGGTAACCGGCATCCAGGTTTCCAGTGCGCCGGAGCGGTCCATTTCTTCACGGACAATGTTTTCGACTTTACGCAGAACCCGCTTGCCTGCCGGCAGCCAGGAGTACAGGCCGTTGGCGAGTTTACGGATCATGCCGGAACGGAGCATCAGCTGGTGGCTGACCACAACCGCATCAGCGGGAGTCTCTTTGAGCGTCGGTAGATAGTACTGGCTAGTGCGCATGGATCTTCAGCAATTTACAAAATGTGTAAACAAGAAAGTTTAAGGCCTGAACCGGTACAGGCAAAGCAGATTTTGCCTCTTGTTCGGCAAAACATCAGGTTTTCTTTTTCCATAACTCCAGTTTGGCTCCTCTTTGTACCAGTTGCAGCTGATTCCGTATGGAAGACGGCAGGGTTTGCAGGCTGGCTGGAGGCATGGCGACATAAAGGTTTGGGGAGGCCGTAATCTTTTTGATCAGGGCATTTTGGTCAGTAATGATCTGCCCCTGACCTTTGGAATAGAACTGACCGGAAAAAGGGCGCTTGGGCCAGAAAACCAGATCGGCATTTTGTGGGCTTGTGTGGTGATAGCTGTCCACAAGACCTTTGGCGGTATGTTTCAGGTTGTTGTTGGCCATGACCACCAGACCGATAAGAACGATTGGAGAGAGACAGGCTGGTGCGATAACCCAAAAACGCAGACGCTTTTGGTTGCCTTGTATACTGGCACCAGGTTCTGCCAGCAGTGTGCCGATATAATCGGCGAGCAGCAGAGCCATGGCGGGTAGCCCGGGCAATACATAGGTCCACAAGATATTGCCGGATAGGGTAAAGAACAGCAGAGGGGAGAGCATCCAGAACCATAAAAAAGAACGCCACTCTTTTTCGGCCGGTGTGCTGGCTGAGGCTTTATGTAGAAAGACCCGCTTACGCCGCCGGATTACCAGAGCCAACAGCACCACACTCCAGGGCAGGGCTGCGTAACTCCACATAAACCAGATCATGCCTTTGGGCTCGATATGTGCGGTGCCATAACGATCGCCCTGCCAGCCGCTTTCCAGAAAACGGCGAAAATGCTCGCCAATCAGAAAGTAATCAAGAAATCCCGGAGTCGCCTGTTCGGCCATGAGATACCAGGGCAAAGCCAGAGCCAGCATAAGCAGCAGACCAGTGATCCAGGGCAGTCGATACCACAAGCCGTTTAAGTGGCGAGTTGTTAAACACCAGAGCAGAATCGGCAACCCTACCAGAATGCAGGCGATCGGACCTTTGGCCAGCAGCCCCAACGCCAGTCCGACAAACAGCAACAGTCCCCACACGCCACCTTTATTCTGTTCACTGTGCCAGGCCAGCCAGAAAGCAGTCAGGCTGAGAGTTGTGGCCAGCAGGAGGGACATGTCAGTCATCACTGCGCCGGAGCAAATTAAAAATGCGCCGGTGGTACTAAGGATCAGGCAGGAGAGTGCAGCTTTAAGCTGAGAGCCCTGCCGTCTTGCCACTATCCATACCAAACAGAGAACCAGCAGGCCGAGCAGGAAGTGAGGAAGCCGGGCGCTGAACTCATTCACACCCAGCAGCTGGAAGCTGGCAGCGGTCAGCCAGCTGTAGAGAGGTGGCTTGCCCCAAAAGGGAATCTGGTAATCAATCTGCGGTGTTATCCAGTTGCCGGTCTCAGCCATCAGTCTGGCAATCTCTCCGTAACGGGCTTCTGTGGTATCCATTAGCGGATACAGTCCCAAAGAGAGGAGCCTGATGATCAGGGTAACCAGCATCAGCCAGAGCAGGGTGCGGGCAGTAAAAAGCTGTTTATGGTTGGGCACCCGAGACTCCAAGCCGAACGAAAGACGATGCAAGCATAGTCAGGAACCCTGCGAAACAAGAGCCGGTTGCCGCCGATATAGACGGAAAGACTCTTTTTCGAGGGAAAGTGTATGCCCAGTGTGAAAGGCAGTACGAGCCAGCCAACGGGTATGACTACACCGGAAGGGCACCAGCAAGGGCCGAAGCCGCCGGAGGTGAAATCCCGCATTCCCCGTCCCGTCGATCAGAAGCCAGAGCATCGTCGTCTGGATCAGCGCAGCGTCAGGCCCCATAACGAAGGTGTGCAACAGAACAACAAGCCCCGGCTGCAGTTTCATCCCATGGCTCGCATGGCAGTGACAGCCCCGGAGCATTATCAGGCGTCAGGGAAAATCCCCGCGCAGCTGAATGTCACAGTGCCACCTGGAACGACAAATATAGAGAGTTTTGTGCGTAAAAATCTGGGAGTACCGGAAGATATTGATCATCTCCAGTTCACTCTGCTGAAAAATGGGCAGGGAGCCTCTGTTGAGCAACTCAAGGCTGGCGGAATATTTGAGCTGACTATTGAATCCGATCCGGATGTGGTCACGGCGTTGGGCGATTTAATTGAGGTTGGCTATCAGCCCAAGGCCAATTATCAGCCTGTACCGTTTTCAGAACGCTATCGCAAAAATGACCTGGAAAGCCTGAGTGATCAGATTGGGGCCGTGAATGGTGGTCAATGTCCGGCCGGTATTATTGATATATCTTCCCCTTGGGTTGAGGGGCTGGATCTTGTTGCTCTGTCGCCGGATCTTTCTGCTGAGATTGTACCATCGGATACTGAAGGCGGATTGCAGCTGGTGTTCTGGCGGGCTGACTCGGATGCCGCCTATATCGCCGTGGAGAAGTACAAAGCCCAGCAGGAGGCTTTGGTGCGTCAGGCGCAGCAGGAGCTGTATCTCGGTACGCCTGTCGAACAGGTTAAAGATAATCAGAAGATTCTCCAGTTGCAGGCCCGCAAGCGTCTGGTGGGTGGCGATCAGAGTTGGGACAGGGAGCTGGAACGGCTCAGCAAGGCTGATATTCAGAAGCGTTCATTACCTGTTCAGGATGCCACGATTACTACCGAGGAGCGCCTTGAGGCTTTTGGGCAGAAACCGGAAGAGCGCGTTGTTGATGGTCGGTCTTTAAAACAGTGCGTGGACAATCATGCCGACCTTCTTTCTATTCCTGACAGGAAAAAGCTGGAACAGAGTGGCTTTCTGGGGCAGAAACTTCCTGAAAAAATAGATGAGCTTTTAGCCCCCTGGCATAAGCGGCTGGAACGGCCTATGCCCAAAACCCGTTATGGCATTGAGGCCCGAGTCAAAGAGCTGTCGGCGCAAATGGAAAAGATTAATGATTCCTTTTCCAGCTGGAGCGATCAGCAGAAAAATCTGAGCATCCTTGAAAAAATCGAACTCAGGGCGGTCAGGGATTCTCTCCGAAGAGAGAGAAACCTGCTACTGCAGGTCATGAATGATCCCGGCGCGGTTGGGTGTGCCAATAATGGTATGAGCTGGAATCAGGCCATGGAGTTCAAACGTCTGGGATATCAGTTACAACCGGATGTGACCCGATTGTCGAAGCTGAATGATCAGCAGCTTGATCCCAAGTCGCCACCCACCAAGCTCGGCTCCGGCGGAATAAACACGGTCTATCACATGAATTATCTGACGCCAGAGGGTGATAAGGTCGTCAGGGTCTTCAAGCCGATCGCGACGCGGGATGATACTCGCTGGAGTGAGATTGTCGGGGAAGACCGTTATCTGAATCCGGATTGCCCGTTCTTCACTATGCGTAATATGGCCGCTGAGAAAACCAGTACGGCACTGGGGTTTGTTGATCTGGTGCCGGACATCGAGTTTGTTGAGCATAAACAACAGATGGGGCTGGTGATGACCATGGCTTCCGGTCTGACGGGCTATGATGCGGTCAAACAGAACAAGATTCATACCATGGATCGTGATCTTTACTGGCAGATGTGTTCCGAACTCAACCGACTGGAATGGCTGGATGCGCTCTGTGCTCAGCCAGACCGTCATACCTGCAACTATATGATTGATCCGGAAACCGGTCAGGTTATCGGTATCGATAATGATGTCGGCTTTTCACCCAATCCGGATATTGTTCGGGAGAGTGAGGATAAGTCCTCCAGCGATAAATATTCAGGCGGGGCCCGCACCGGCTTCCCGTTGTTAATTGATCAGGCGGTTCTGGAAGGGCTGCGTTCACTGGATATTGATGCGCTGGTTGTTGAGTTGGAACCACTGTTGTCCCGGGAAGAGCTGGCGGCTCTTAAAGAGCGCTATGTAAAGTTGTTAGAGCATGCGGAAGGTTTGGCAGAAAGCGGGCTCTGTGTAGAAGATTGGGAAACTTGGGAAGATCCAACTCTGAATATGGCGGCAGACCAGTATCAGCTTGAGGCACAGCGCAGTGCTGAGGCTTTCACCACCATGTATGAGGACGATGCCGAGTACTGGAAAGACGAGCTGACCAAGTCTGGCTGGACTGATTCTGAAAAGGAACAGCTTCAGGCTCGTTATACCACCATGGACAATCTGGCCCAATCCATGAAAGTTGCCAAAGAACACAGCTACCTGGGAAGACTTCTTTCCCATTAAAACAGCGTTGTTACTCAGCTGCGGTTGGCAGGATCCTTAGGCACGTTTGCGTTTGTTGCCGATGGTTTGTTGTGTAAGCCGGAACGAATAATTTTCTGGCTGGTTAAATAGTTGGGGCGTTGTTTGCTCTCAATAAAAATCCGCCCGACATATTCCCCCAGCAGTCCCATGGCCATCAGTTGAATGCCACCCAGAAACAGCATCACCGCCATCAAAGAGGTGTATCCGGCAACCGGATCACCGTAGAGCAGGGTTTTGAAAACAATCACTATGGCGTAAATCAGTGAGAGTAAAGAGATAGCAACACCAATCCAGGTCGCCAGCTTTAACGGATGCACACTGAAGGAGGTGATGCCTTCAAAAGCCAGTCCAAAGAGTTTGAGGTAATGCCACTTGGTTTTACCGGCCAGACGAGGGTCTCGGTCAAAGAACAGTTCGTGCTGGCGAAAGCCCGGCCAGGCAAACAGGCCTTTCATATAACGGGTTTTCTCCGGCAGGGCATTGATATGATCAACAACCCTGCGGCTCAGCAATCGGAAATCGCCAACATTTTCTGGAATATGAATATCGGAAAGCCGGTTTAACAGGCGGTAATAGAGCAGAGCAGAAAGCTTTTTCAGCCAGCTTTCCCCATAACGCTTGCGGCGGCGCATATTGATAATGTCATAACCGTTCTGCCACTCCGCCAGCATGCCCGGAATCAACTCGGGTGGGTCTTGCAGATCACAGTCAATCAGGATGACTGCCGCACCTCTCGAAGCTTCCAGCCCCGCACTCATCGCAGCTTCTTTACCAAAGTTACGGCTCAGGGCGATAAGTACCTGCTCACTCCGACTTTGGGGCAGGGCTTTTAGCTTCTGCCAGGTGTTGTCGGTGCTGCCATCGTTGACGTAGATAATTTCGGAACTGACTGGAATCTTATCCAGCACCAGGGTCAGGCGCTGGTGGAAGGTCTCAACTACCTCTGCCTCGTTAAAGGTCGGAACAATAATGGACAGGGTAAAGTTCAGGGGCAGGTTGGACTGATCATTCCAGACGGCATAGGAAAATGGTTTGGTAACCCGGACAGTCCGCTCTTTTGGCAATGTGCTGCTCCCGTATGGCTGCGACTTGACCCGTAAAGCCAAGACCTGAATAGGACAGTTCTGAATCGTTCTTCTGAAAGTTTAGTTCCCGCCGCGCAGTGTCGCTGTATTTGTCCGTATATAACGCAATTCCCCGTTTCTCTAGTATCTGAGACACAACCATTTTCATAATTTTCCCAGCCTTGTTTTTGGGCTGATGTCGTTTATCTTCGAGGTGTTTCATGTCTGGTCAGGTTGATCTGCGGAAGGTCAGTGTGGCCTCTGCGTTGGTGAAGTATGCCGTGCCTTCGACCATATCGGTCTGGGTGTTCGCCCTGTATACCATGGTGGATGGCATGTTCGTGGGGAAAGGTGTGGGGCCGGAAGCGCTGGCCGCTGTTAACCTCTCTCTGCCGTTTATCAGCATTATGTTTGCCTTCTCGATTCTGGTCTCCATTGGTGGTGCTACCGTTGCCGGCGTACTACGTGGCAAAGGACAGGGGGAGGAAGCCAGCAAGGTCTTTTCCACCTGTATTTATTTCCTGCTGGCCTTTGGTCTGGCGGTGTGTGGCATCAGTCTGGTGTTTGTGGAAGAGCTGGCCATGCTGTTGGGGGCGCAGGGCGATTTAATCCCGCTGGTGGTGGAATACCTGGGCACTCTGTTGTTCTTTAATGCCTTCTATCTGGTTGCCTACTCGATGGAAGTGTTCATCAAGGTCGATGGCTATCCGCGTCGGGAGCTGGCTATCATCATGGTGGCTGCCACAACCAATATTGTTCTGGACTACATTCTGGTTATTGAGCTGGGCATGGGGCTGCGCGGCGCGGCTATTGCCACGGGTATGGCACAGCTGCTGCAGGCTATCGTGCTGGTTATTCATTACCGTTATGGCGGTGGTACGCTCAAGTTTATGCGTATCAAGCCAGACCTGAAAAAGGTGATGAGCTATATCCGAATTGGCGTGCCGGACTGTATTACGGAAATGTCTGCCGGTGTGGTTCTGCTGGCCTTCAACAGCGCAATACTCGCCTATCTGGGGAATACCAGTCTGACGGCTTTCAGCGTGATCGGTTACTTCAATAACTTTGTGCTGTTGACCATGATCGGTCTGACTCAGGGCATGCAGCCGATCATCACCTTCCAGCGTGGCCGGAAAGGTTTCGACAAGATGGGGCAGGCTTTGAAGATGACGCTTAAGGTGGCGTTGGTATTCTCGGTCAGCTGTTTCTTCCTGGGTTTCCTGGCCGGTGATGTGCTGGCGTCGATGTTCCTGAATGAACCGGATATTATTGCGCTCTCCCACGAAGCCATGAAGATCTTTGCCATGGGCTTTATCTTTGTCGGTATGAATGTGGTGATCTCCGGGTTCTTTACCGCCCTGGAAAAGCCGATCCTGGCTGGCGTGCTGTCCTTGTTGCGGGGCGTGATTCTGGTACTGGTTCTGCTGGCCGTGTTGCCGAAGCAGTTCGGTAGCGACAGTATCTGGCTGGTGGCTCCGCTGACAGAAGCGATCACCTTTTGTGTCGGTCTTGTTCTGCTGGCCTTTGAGCGTCGCAGCTGGCATAAGCCTGATCAGCCTCAGAGCCGTGGACCTGTGCTTAATCCGGCGTAAGCTTCGTTCTTGAACTTTGTATCATGGCTGGTGATTCTGATAATGCAAGAATCACCAGCACGCACAGCAGTGTCAGTAGAACAGACAGCTTCAAGATCAGCGGCAGCCATTGGTACTTCTCCACCGACATGGCAATCACCATCAATATGCCGCTGAACTGTCCCGCCAGATACAGAGCGCCTTGTGAATAGGCTTCAGGAACCGGTGCCGTTACCTCGGCAACATATTGAAATCCCACCGGGCCTGCGCCCAAGACAAAGAAGCCAAACAGGGCTGTAGCTGCCAGTGCCAGCTGATAAATTGCTTCGCTATTCAATAACAAGCTATCAGCCCAGGCCAGACAGGCCAGTGATGGCAGCATGCCCAAAGTACATAACAATAAAATGTTTTTGCGGGTCTTCCTGTGGTCGGACAGCAGGGGGAAAACCACTGCGCCGATAATGCCACCCACCATCATTGCCATGGCCAGCAGGCCATCGGAATCTTCAACTCTCAGGCTGGCGCTGATGGCATCGGTCAGTGAGCTGATCGCATTAAATAATCCCAGCCCTACCATAAATAGAAATATACAGATGCGCATGTTGCGGTCATGCAGCAGACGTCTCAGGCATTCGCGCACCGGCAGTTTAGTGTTGTGAGCAATCTCTGAGGTGTTAGCTGAGGTATCGGCTGATGTGTTGGTTTGCACCGGGCTGTCTTTCAGCAGGCAGAAGCAGGTAGCGGAAATTACGGCACAGACCACACCATAGATTTCCACAATCATGGGAATGCCTTTGCCATAGCTGCCATCGGAAGGATCACTGACAGCAAACTCGGGGGTAATGGCCATCACGGCAATGACACCAATAAACAGACTGAGAATGGTCAGCCCGTTTGCCAGTGCCCGTTCTTCCAGAGGAAACCATTGATCTGCCAGAGTTGTTGAAGCATTCAGAATGACAGGCTGAATAATGGCCAGCCCCAACTGGGCGACAAACACCGTCGCCAGACTATCGGCTTCAAGACCTTTTAAAAGACTGAAAGCCCCCAGCAACAGGGCAGAAATCTGCAGACTGTTTTTCAGACCAATACGGGTAATCAACCAGGATGCCGGTATTGAGAGGAACAGATACACCACCATAAACAGCAAGGCGAGATTATCGATCTCCAGCCAGGGGCGCTGCTGAATCTGATAGAAGTAAAAACTCTCGGCCGGACGGGCGACTGCGGCATGGGTCAGCCACTGCAGCTGGATCAGCGCGCTGAGCAGCATAAGAACCAGCAGCATGATCCAGCGCCAGAAGGGGTAATCTCCTGTTTTTATACGATCGTTCATGGTTCTTGTCCTGTGGAGAGCGGCAAGGGTAGCTGATTTTGGTTGTTGTAAAGATTTTGTAAGTGGTTTCCGAGGGTTTCTTGATTGTCATCAATAAAACCCTCTGAGGCTTTGTTAGGGTAAACCCAGAAGAACAATAAATAGCCAAAAAAATAAAACACAAGGGAGAGGGAGGCCTATGGAAACTCTGGAAAAAGCGGCTGCTGCCAGACCAGTGGATGAGCCACAGAGTGATATTGTGGTGACACCGAAAAAGTCCATCATCATTCCATCGACCGGACTTCCGAAGATGGGCCGCCGGGACTATGAGAAGGAAAAGCGCCAGCTGCAGATTGAACTGGTCAAAATGCAGAACTGGGTCAAGGAGAAGGGTGAGAAGATCATCATTATCTTTGAAGGGCGCGATGCTGCCGGCAAGGGCGGCACCATCAAACGGATGACCGAGCATATGAACCCTCGTGGTGCCCGGGTAGTTGCGCTTGAGAAACCATCCGGCCCTGAACAAGGGCAGTGGTACTTCCAGCGCTATGTTCAGCATCTGCCGACCAAGGGCGAGATCGTGATGTTTGACCGCTCCTGGTACAACCGGGCCGGGGTTGAACTGGTGATGGGTTACTGCAACAAGAAGCAGTATATGGGCTTTATCCGGGAAGTCGCCGACTTCGAGCGGATGCTGGTTCACAGCGGTATTCGGCTGTTTAAGCTCTGGTTCTCGGTAAGTCGTGATGAGCAGATGCGCCGGTTTGAAAAGCGTCGTACGGATCCACTGAAACAGTGGAAGCTGTCTCCGGTGGATAAAGCCTCCATCGGCAAATGGGATGAGTACACCAAAGCCAAGGAGCAGATGTTCCACTACACCGATACCCGTGATGCGCCCTGGTCGATTGTTCGCTCCGATGATAAGAAGCGCGCTCGTCTGAACGCCATGCGTCATATCCTCGGGCAGCTGCCTTACAAGGGCAAAGACAAGAGCATTGTTATGCCGCCGCAGCCGGAAGTGGTGACGACGCCGGATGATGATCTCGACTGATTCATTCGCGCAAAAAAAGACCAGCTGCATCAACTCGCTCCCATGGTCTCCGTGGGAGTGTATAGTGCCATTCGGATTACCACGCAGAGCGTGGTAACCAGAGCAGATCTTTACAGTGTACGCGGCCCGCGACGCTCGACCCAAAGGTAAGTGCCGCCAATCACTGCCGCCGGCATCAAAACCAGATTCACAATGGGAATCAGCGTCAGTACCGAAGTGAGGCCACCAAACATCATGGTCTGCAATCTTGGTGTTGCCAGCCGGGCTTTGGTTTCCTGAAAGTTATACAGCTCGTTATCCGCAGCATAGTCGCTGTACTGCAGGCCAAGCATCCAGGCCGAGAAAAGAAACCACAACACCGGCGTCACAAAGCCCACCAGGGGAATAAAGGTCAGAATGATCAGCACTATGGCCCGGGGCAGATAGTAAGCCAGCCGCTGTAGTTCCCGGACAATGGTGCGGGGAATCATCTTCATCAGTTCTTTAAAGCCGGCATCCGGCACACAGCCGGGATCCAGCTCATTCTGAATGCGTTCTGCCAGAAAACCATTAAAGGGTGCGGCAATAAAGTTGGCGACCAGAGTGAAGGTGAAATACATCAGGATTGCCAGCGCAAAGGCAAACACCGGCCAGGCCAGAAATGAGAGAAAGCTCAGCCAGTCCGGCAGCCAGCCGACCATGGCATCCACCAGATTGGAAAACTCTTTAACCGCATACCAGATCATGGTGGCGAACACGATAATGTTCACGGTCAGGGGAATAATGACATGGCTGAGAATGCCGGGTTCAGGCAATCGGCGCAGGCCAATCAGCAGATAATCAATACCACGTCCTGTGCTTTGAAGCTGTTCTCTCATAATAATTTGGCGTTCTATATACAGAATGAATAGCTGCGATAGTTATTCATGACTGGTTCACAGCGGGTGAGCTGGTTATTATGTCGGACAAACTGTGTAAACGATAGTGGATTCCGAAGCCCGGCTCTTGTCAGCCAAACGGGGTGACGGATGACGGGGAGTTAAGAATGAGTGAAGCGCGGCACGTTAAGCTGTTAATTCTTGGATCGGGACCGGCGGGTTACACCGCTGCTGTATATGCAGCACGTGCCAACCTGAATCCGGTGCTGATTACCGGCATGCAGATGGGCGGTCAGCTGACCACCACCACCGAAGTAGATAACTGGCCGGGTGATGTGGAAGGTCTGCAGGGACCAGACTTGATGGTGCGCATGCAGCAGCACGCCGAACGCTTTAATACCGAAATTATCTTCGACCATATTAACAAGGCCGAGCTGGAACAGCGTCCATTCCGTCTTACCGGCGACAATGGCGTGTACACTTGTGATGCGCTGATTATCTGCACCGGTGCCAGCGCCCGTTATCTGGGGCTGGAGAGTGAAGAAGCGTTTATGGGCAAAGGCGTATCGGCCTGTGCCACCTGCGATGGTTTCTTCTACCGTAACAAGCCGGTGGCTGTGATCGGTGGCGGTAATACTGCCGTTGAAGAAGCGCTCTATCTGTCCAATATCGCCTCCAGCGTGACTCTGGTTCACCGTCGCGGCACCTTCCGGGCCGAGAAGATCCTGCAGCAGAAGCTGATGGATAAGGTGGACAGCGGTCATATCAAACTGGAGCTGGATGCCACTCTGGATGAAGTGCTGGGTGATGATGCCGGTGTAACCGGTATGCGTATCAAGAGCACACTGGATGGTTCTACCAAAGATATCGCTGTGGATGGTGTGTTTGTGGCCATTGGTCATACACCAAACACCGGCCTGTTTGACGGTCAGCTGGAAATGAAAGACGGCTACCTGAAGGTACAAAGTGGTCTGGAAGGCAATGCGACCCAGACATCCATCAAGGGTGTGTTCGCCGCCGGTGATGTTATGGACCATGTTTACCGTCAGGCGATTACTTCTGCCGGTACTGGCTGTATGGCCGCGCTGGATGCCGAGAAGTATCTGGACTTTCTTGAATAAGATTTCCATGCCTTAAGCGGTACAAAAAAGCCTCTTCACTGCGAAGAGGCTTTTTGCTTTTTGGGGATTAATGGTTTTTAGCGAGCGCCCAGTTTGTCGGCAGTGATCAGTGCTGCAACCACCGCGTCCGCCGTGACCGGGAACGGCATATTGTGGATGGTTTCGCCCTCGGCGCAGGCGCCTTCCGCAACAATACGCAGTTTCTCTGGTGTAGCTTCCTTGATACCCATTTCAGCCAGCGTGGTCGGTAGACCAACAGACTGGCAGAAGTCGATCAGGGTGTTGATCTCTTTCAGTGGTGCATTTTCCAGTACCAGCTGAGTCAGGGTGCCAAAGGCGACCTTCTCACCGTGGAACAAGTGGTGACACTCGGAAAGGTGGGTGAAGCCGTTGTGAATGGCGTGCGCAGCTGCCAGACCGGAGGATTCAAAACCAATACCGCTGAGGTAAGTGTTGGCTTCAACGATGTTTTCCACGGCCTTGGTGCAGACATCACTTTCCACGGCAAGGCGCGCTTTCAAACCATCAGCCAGCAGGGTTTTGTAGCAGAGCTCTGCCAGTACAAAGGCTGCCTGGGTGGATTGACCTCCGGCCATGGTGGTATGGCCGGATGCACGGTTGGCGCGGGCTTCAAAATAAGTGGAGAGGGCATCACCCATACCGGATACCAGCAGGCGGGCCGGCGCCTGGGAAATGACTTTGGTATCCATCATCACCATATCCGGATTCTTTGGCAGCAGCAGGTATTCGCTGAACTCACCTTCCGGGGTATAGATAACAGACAGGGCGCTGGTCGGTGCATCGGAAGAGGCAATGGTCGGTACGATCACGACCGGGATCTTGGCGTAGTAGCCAACCGCCTTGGCAGTATCCAGCGTCTTGCCACCACCGAAACCGATGATGACATCAGCACCTGCAGACTGGCAGATGGCCTGAATACGCTCGATTTCCGGACGGGAGCATTCGCCGTTGAACTGCTCCAGGATCAATTCCATATTGTCCTGCAGGAAGCTTTCGCGAACAGTGCCGCCAACCAGTCCGGCAACAAAGTTGTCGGCAATGGCCAGAGGCTTCTGGCCAAGAGGTTTCACGTAACGGGAGATATTGGAAAGTACATCATAACCTTGAACATACTTTCCGGGAGCGATAATCACTTTTTCCATGTCTGCACCTTATTAATGATGTTGACGCTGACAAGAATAAAAAAGCCGGCAATTGATGAATCTTTATACAGGGGTATTGCCGGCGTGAAAAACTATCTCTGGCTGTTGTTTCTGCCCAGCCGGAAAGAATAATTCCATAGAACGGTTATGATCCTTTTGTTTTAAATCAAAAGACGATGCGAATGTTTTTAGCTTTAGTTTTAAATGTGAATGAATGATCAATGTTTTGGTGTATAGGTATTAATAACTATTAATACGCTATCTGGCGTTTGTTCTGAGATTAAATAATGAACAAGTATTCTTGGAATTAAACAAGAACAAACAAAAAATCCGCTCTTGTGATTCAAATCAACACTTGCCAATAAACAAAAACCTAGCATGCCAACCATTACAGAACAGGTGAATGGTATGACTGGGCGCAAAGCGGCTGGCTTCATTGAGGTTCTTGGTTATCTGGCAGCGGTTAAGGTTGCCGATATTTGTCTGAAGTCGGCAAATGTAGAAATTATGGCTGTCAAAACCGCCAAAGGCGGATTATGGACGACAGCACTTTCCGGGGATGTTGGGGCTGTACGGGCTGCTGTCGAAGCCGCTGTAGGAGCGCTGGCTAATGACAGATGTCTGGTTTCAAGTCATGTTATTGCCCGCCCGATAGAAGAATTACAAGTCCTGTTTGATGATGCTCCTTATCCGATTAAAAAACAGTCAGACATTAAGGCTGAAACCCCTGCCCCCATTGAAGTGATTCCTGAACCAGAAGCTGGGTTACCTGTTGTTGAAGAATTAGAAAAATTAATTGATCAGCAGGAGTTAACTGTTGCAGACGAAAAGGTTCTAACTGAAAAAGAATTATATCAGTGTCGCACAGTTGATCTTCGCCATATGGCGCGTTTGATAGAAGACTTCAGTATCGCCAGAAAGAAAATTAAGTTCGCCAAAAAAGATGATTTGGTTAAGGCGATCCTAGCAGCGAGAAAGAAACAGAATTAAATAACGTTGAGATAAACATTTAACTTGAATCGGAATCGATCCGGAGATGGTAATGTCTGTGTCTAATGCCCTGGGAATGATTGAAACCAAAGGTCTGGTTGGGGCGGTTGAAGCTGCTGATGCCATGGTCAAAGCCGCAAATGTCACGCTGATTGGCAAGCAACTGGCGGGCGGTGGTCTGGTCACTGTGCTGGTGCGTGGTGATGTCGGTGCCGTCAAGGCTGCGGTTGATGCCGGAGCGGCTGCCGCAGAGCGGGTTGGCAACGTGGTTTCTATCCACGTTATTCCACGCCCTCATGGCGAGGTCGAATTCATTCTTCCGTCCTGAATAAATTTTTAACGTCGTTTAACCGCAGGTTTACTGCCACAACTCACTGAAATGTTTCGCATAAAGGCGGAGCCGGCCTGGTCTGTCTCTGCCAGAGGGATCGCGAATGAAGTCCAAGCGCTTTGAGGTGTTGAAAGATCGTCCTGTTAACCAGGATGGCTATGTGAAGGAATGGCCGGAAGTCGGTCTGATTGCCATGAACTCCCCTCTCGATCCCAAGCCGGGCATCAAGGTGGAAAATGGCCGTGTTGTTGAACTGGATGGTAAAAAGCGGGAAGACTTTGACCTGCTGGACGCGTTTATCGCTGATAACGCTATCCGTCTCGAAAACGTAGACAAAGCCATGTCTACCCCGTCTCTGGATATCGCTCGCAAGCTGGTGGATATCCACGTCAGCCGCGATGAAATCCTCGAATACTCCCTGTCCATGACGCCGGCCAAGATTGTCGAAGTCGTTGGTCATATGAGCGTTCTGGAAATGATGATGGGCGTTAACAAGATGCGCGCCCGTAAGACACCATCCAACCAGTGTCACGTGACCAACGTGAAGGACAACCCGGTTCAGATCGCTGCCGATGCGGCCGAAGCGGCACTGCGTGGCTTCGATGAAATGGAAACCACCGTTGCCGTTGCCCGCTACGCACCTTTCAATGCGCTGTCGCTGCTGGTGGGTTCTCAGGTTGGTCGTCCGGGTATTCTGACTCAGTGTGCGGTGGAAGAAGCCGTGGAGCTGGTGCTGGGTATGCGTGGTCTGACCGCCTATGCAGAAACTGTCTCCGTATACGGCACCGAGCCGGTATTTATCGACGGTGACGATACGCCATGGTCCAAGACCTTCCTGGCTTCCGCCTATGCTTCCCGTGGTCTGAAGATGCGTTACACCTCCGGTACCGGTTCTGAGGTGCTGATGGGTTATGCCGAAGGCAAATCCATGCTGTATCTGGAAGCACGCTGCCTGATGATGACCAAGGGTGCCGGTGTTCAGGGTATCCAGAACGGTTCGGTCAGCTGCGTGGGTGTACCGGGTGCGGTGCCTGGTGGTGTTCGTGCCATTCTGGCGGAAAACCTGATCGCCATGATGCTCGACCTTGAGTGTGCGTCCAGTAACGACCAGACCTTCACTCACTCTGACCTGCGTCGTACAGCTCGCTCGCTGATGCAGATGATTCCGGGTACCGACTTTATCTGCTCCGGTTACAGC
Organism: Parendozoicomonas haliclonae; assembly: GCF_900174585.1. Taxonomy (GTDB): domain Bacteria; phylum Pseudomonadota; class Gammaproteobacteria; order Pseudomonadales; family Endozoicomonadaceae; genus Sansalvadorimonas; species Sansalvadorimonas haliclonae. Next base: position 212,594 of record NZ_FWPT01000010.1, read on the forward strand.
TCCACTCCGAACTACGACAACATGTTTGCCGGTTCCAACTGGGATGCGGAAGACTTCGACGACTGGAACATCATCCAACGTGACCTGCGTATCGATGGCGGCCTCAATCCTGTGAAGGAAGAGGAAGTTGTGAACACCCGTAACAAGGCCGCCAAGGTTATTCAGGGCGTGTTCAAGGCGCTGGGTCTGCCGGAAATCACCGATGCGGAAGTGGAAGCTGCGACCTATGCCCACGGCAGCAAGGATATGCCGGAGCGTGATGTGGTGGCCGATATCAAGGCCGCTGGTGAAATGATGGAGCGCGGCATCACCGGTATCGATGTGGTGAAAGCGATCAAGACCGCCGGTTTTGATGATGTTGCTCAGGCCCTGCTGAACCTGATGAAGCTGCGGGTTTCCGGTGACCATCTGCACACCTCCGCCATCCTCGACAAGGACTTCAACGTGATCAGTGCGGTGAACGATCGCAACGATTACATGGGCCCGGGTACTGGCTACCAGATCTCTGCGGAGCGCTGGTCTCAGTTGTCCGATATCGATAACGCCATGGATGCCAGCAGCATCAACTGAGGAGGGTCGGACAATGCAGATGAATCCTGAAGACGTAAGAAAAATCATCGAGTCTGTCGTCGGTAAGTATATGGCTGCCGAAGAGCAGGCCAGCCATCCCGTTGCAGCGCCTGTAGCCTCGAATGGCAAGCTGACCCTGAACGAAGCGGGAACAGCCGTGAAAGGCACCCGTACCGATGAGGTGGTGATCGGTGTGGCTGCCGCCTTTGGTGTGCATCAGACCCAGACCATTCACGGCCTGAGCCACCACGATGTGCTACGTGAGCTGATGGCGGGTATTGAGGAAGAAGGTCTGGTGGCCCGTGTCGTACGTGTCCTGCGCTCTTCCGACGTATCTATTGCCGGTAACGATGTGGCCAAGCTGAGTGGATCCGGTATCGGTATCGGTATCCAGTCCAAGGGCACCACCGTTATTCACCAGAAGGATCTGGCTCCGCTGACCAACCTGGAACTGTTCTCCCAGGCGCCACTGCTGCAGCTGGAACACTACCGGATGATCGGTAAGAACGCGGCCAAGTATGCCAAGGGTGAATCACCCAGACCGGTACCGGCCCTGAATGATCAGATGGCCCGCCCCAAGTATCAGGCGATTGCAGCACTGCTGCATATCAAAGAGACCGAGCACGTTGTACACGGCGGCTCACCCGTTGAACTCAAAGCTGTGTTTCATTGAGGAAGGACGCCATGGATCAGCAGACTCTGGAAAAATTGATTCGTGAAACCCTGATGGCGATGGGTTCGGATGGTGTGACCAGCACCCCGACCTGCGCTGAAGGCCGGACCGGTCTTGAGGCTTACCCGCTCAGCAAAAAACAGCCGGAAAAGGTGATGTCATCATCTGGTAAAAAGCTGAACGACATTACCCTGGAAGGGGTGATGTCCGGTGCTATCAAAGCCGACGACTGTCGTATCGCCCCGGAAACCCTGGAAAAGCAGGCGCAGATTGCTGAAAGCATCAATCGCCATGCCTTTGCCGGTAATCTGCGTCGGGCTGCGGAACTGATTGCCGTACCTGATGAACGCATCCTGGAAATCTACAACGCTCTGCGTCCTTACCGTTCCACCAAAGCGGAGATGATTGCCATCGCCGAAGAGCTGGAAGGCAAGTATAGCGCCGTGGTCAACGGCAAGCTGGTGCGTGAAGCCGCTGAGATGTACGAGAAGCGTGGTCGCTTGAAGCAGGCATAAGGACGAAACGATGAAGCTGATTGCAGGTGTTGATATCGGCAATGCGACCACCGAGAGTGCCATTGCCCGGATCGTAGACGGACAACCACAGATATTAGGGTGTGGCCTGTCCAAAACAACGGGCATCAAAGGTACAGCGGATAATATCCGGGGCGTGTTTGCTTCCATCAGTGAAGCACTGCGCAAGGCCGGGATGACTATGGCCGACCTGACCGATATTCGCATTAATGAAGCAGCACCTGTGATTGGTGATGTGGCGATGGAGACGATTACCGAAACCATCATCACTGAGTCCACCATGATTGGCCATAACCCTCATACGCCCGGAGGGATCGGGCTGGGGGTTGGCCAGTCTGTTTACCTGCAGGACATCTGCAGCCAGCATATTGGCCAGGATGTGATTGCCCTGGTTTCGGCTGTCTTTGATTTTGATGCTACGGCACAGCAGATTAACCGTCTGGTAAAAGACGGTGTTTTTATAAAAGGCGCGATCCTGCAAAAGGACGACGCTGTACTTGTATGTAACCGGCTGCAGACGCCGGTGCCGGTGATTGACGAAGTCCATCACTTTGATCGTATCCCGGTGAATATGCTGACGGCTGTAGAAGTCGCTCGTCAGGGGCAGGTGGTGGAAACCCTGTCCAACCCTTATGGCATAGCCACGGTGTTCAACCTGAACTCCGATGAAACCCGAATGATTGTACCCATTGCCCGGGCCCTGATTGGTAACCGTTCGGCAGTGGTGATTAAAACCCCAAGCGGTGATGTGAAGGCCCGGGTCATTCCCGCCGGCAAGCTTCAACTGCAGGGGGCGGTTAACAACCGGGAAGTGCCGGTTGACCAGGGTGCCGATGTGATTATGGATGCCCTGGAGTTTTGTCAGCCGCTGTTGGATGTGCGCGGCGAGTCCGGTACCAATGCCGGCGGTATGCTGGAAAAAGTCCGGCTGGTGATGGCACGTTTGACCGAGCTGAAGATTGAACAGATCCAGATTCAGGATCTGCTGGCGGTCGATACGTTTGTACCGCAAAAGGTGAAAGGTGGTGTGGCGGAAGAGTTCGCCATGGAAAGCGCGGTTGGTCTGGCGGCAATGGTAAAGGCCGACAAGCTGCAAATGGACAGGGTGGCTGGAGATATTCAGAAGACGCTGGATAAGCCGGTCACGGTGGGTGGTGTAGAAGCGGAGATGGCTATTCTCGGCGCGCTGACCACGCCGGGCACGGAAAAGCCGCTGGCCATTATCGATATGGGCGCAGGTTCAACTGATGCCTCACTGATTGATCGCAATGGTCTGATTGATTCCTGCCATCTGGCCGGTGCAGGGGATATGGTCACCATGCTGATCGACCGCGAGCTGGGCCTGGGTGATATCGAACTGGCGGAAGACCTTAAAAAATATCCGCTGGCCAAAGTCGAAAGCCTGTTCCATATGCGCCATGAGGATGGTTCGGTGCAGTTCTTCTCAGAGCCGCTGGAACCTCGACTGTTTGCCCGCGTTGTCATTCTTAAAGATGACAGTATGCAGCCGGTTCTGGCGGTGGATTCTGTAGAGAAGATCCGCCGGGTGCGTCGGGATGCCAAGCGCAAAGTTTTTGTGACTAATGCTTTACGTGCTCTGAAGCGGGTCTCCAAAACCGGCAATATCCGCAATATTGACCATGTGGTGCTGGTCGGTGGCTCGGCGCTGGATTTTGAAGTGCCGGAAATGGTGACGGATGCCCTGTCCCGCTATGGCATCGTAGCCGGTCGCGGCAATATTCAGGGAACCCAGGGGCCGCGCAATGCCGTGGCGACCGGTCTGGTGTTGTCAGGCTTTGTCTGTGCAGGTGCCCGCCATGGATAAGCACGAAGACAAGATCGGCATCCATCTGCACTGTCTCTCCGGTATCTCTCCGGAACTGATCCGGCCGCTGTTGTGCGGTATCGAGGAAGAAGGTATCCCGTTCTTTATCACAATCAGTGAGCAGAAGGATATCTGCGAAGCCGGGCTGGATGCCGCCAGAGCCTCTCGCCTTGGTGTCGGGCTGGGCATCAGTACTGACAGAGTGACACTTCACCATGAGAAGGTCGGCCTGCAGCCGGTTTTCTCTGAACAGTTTTTCCGCGGAGCCGGTTCTGAAGCTCTGCGTCGGATCGGGGCCAACGGTGCCCGGTTGATCAAAGGTATCCCATTTCTGTTTCCCGGGGAGTCGGTATGAACGACACAGGTCCCACTTTTACCGCTGAGCAGACCGCAGAAATTACCCGCAAGGTGGTCAGCGAGTTGCTGGTGGCTGATAAGCCAGCTATGACTCTGGACAAGGCCCGTCGTTTAGTTGAATTGGGCAAGGAAGAAGCACGCAAGGCCGGCATTGCTCTGGTGTTTGCAGTTGTTGATGGTGCCGGGCATATCGTAGTCCATGAACGTATGGATGGCTCGCTGCTGGCCGCAGTGGAAGTCGCCCGGTACAAGGCCCATACCGCACTGTCGATGGCTATGCCGACCGAGCAGGTGGGTGAGCTGGTAAAGGAAGGCGGAGACTTTTACGGCCTTGGGCACAGTTTTGAGGGGCGGCTGGTGACTTTTGGAGGCGGTCGCCCCGTTTTTGAACAGAACCAGCTGATCGGTGGTTTTGGTGTCAGTGGGGGCAGCTCGGAGCAGGATATCCGGATTGCCAGAACCTGTTTGCAGGCCTGCTTCCCGGTACAGGGTTGAGGTGGGCTGTGATGGAACAGAGAGGGCAGCAAGTGGAACAGCAGACTCTTGAGGATATTGTCCGTCAGGTATGCCGGGAACTTCAGACGATTGAAGCCCTGCCGGCAACGAGCGATGAGCCATTGGCTCAAGAACACCGGGCTGATCCGGACAATGGCATCTTTGCCACCATGGATGAGGCGATAACGGCAGCCGCTGCCGCTCAGCAGACACTGTTTAACAGCCGTCTGGAAGTCCGTAGTCGTATTATCGATGCGATTTGTGCCGAGGTTCGGCCACAGATTGAAAAGCTGGCCCATATGGGTGTGCAGGAAACCGGTATGGGCCGGGTAACTGACAAGATTCTCAAACACCAGCTGGTATTGGATAAAACCCCGGGCGTTGAAGATCTGCAGGCCTATGCCTTTACCGGTGATGACGGCCTGACGGTGCTTGAGCTTTCTCCGTATGGTGTTATTGGCGCCATCACGCCCTCCACTAACCCAACAGAAACTGTGATCTGCAATGCCATTGGCATGATTGCCGCAGGTAATGCTGTCGTCTTTGCCCCACACCCGGGAGCACGCAAGGTTTCCCTGTTCGCGGTAGAACTGATCAACCAGGCTATTCGGAAGGTTGGTGGGCCGGCACATCTGGTTGTGACTGTGGCGGAACCCTCGCACGACAACACTCGCATTATGATGGAGCACCCCCAGATCAATATGCTGGTCGCAACGGGTGGCCCGGGGTTGGTTAAGGCCGTGATGTCTTCCGGCAAGAAAGCGATCGGAGCCGGTGCCGGTAACCCGCCTGTGCTGGTGGATAAGACGGCTGATATCGAAAAGGCTGCGGCGGATATCGTTGCCGGCTGCAGCTTTGATAACAACATTCCCTGCATCGCGGAGAAGGAAGTGATCGCGGTGAACTGCATCGCCGATTACCTGATATTTGAGATGCAGAAGCAGGGTGCCTGGTTGCTCACCGAGCCTCACCATATAGAGGCGCTTGAACGTCTGGTGCTGAAAGACGGCAAGCCGGTAAGGGACTGTATTGGTCGGGATGCCGCCTGGTTGCTTGAGGCCATTGGTATTCAGGCTCCGACGTCTACCCGCATTATTTTGCTGGAAACCTCATCAGAGCATCCGTTTGTTCAGGAAGAGATGTTGATGCCGGTATTGCCACTGATTCGTGTCGAAGATGCGGATGAGGGTATTCAACTGGCCAAGAAGGTTGAACACGGCTTCCGTCATACGGCCATTGTTCATTCCTCTGATATCAATGTGCTCAGCCGTTACGCGAAAGAGCTGGAAACCACCATTCTGGTCAAGAACGGACCTTCTTTTGCCGGTCTGGGTGTCGGTGGGGAAGGGCATACCACCTTTACCATTGCCGGGCCAACAGGAGAGGGGCTGACCTCTGCCCGTTCCTTTGCCCGCAACCGTCGCTGTGTGCTCGTAGGCAGCTTTGCCATCAAATAAATATGGGTTTTTGAATCTCTATTATTCACGGAGAGAGTGTCATGCAGGAACAGATCGTCGAGAAAATGATGAGCGAGGTTATGGCTCAGCTCATGCAGAAGCAGGAAGAATCTAAAGCCGCTCCCGCTGAGCAGCCAGAAGCCAAAGCCTGTCGTATGCCTGAATTTGTAGGCACTGCGATTGGCGATACCATGGGTCTGGTCATTGCCAACGTAGACAGCGCATTGCTGGAAGCGATGAATATCGACAAGAGATACCGTTCCATCGGTATCTTCGGTGGCCGTACCGGTGCGGGCCCACAGGTCATGGCCGCTGACGATGCGGTTAAGGATACCAATACCGAGATCATCTCCATTGAACTGCCACGGGACACCAAGGGCGGTGCCGGCCATGGCAGCTTGATCATCTTCGGTGCTGATGATGTCTCCGACGCTCGTCGTGCAGTGGAAGTTGCTCTGAATAATCTCGAAGAGAAGTTTGGTGATGTTTACGGTAACCCTGCCGGTCACCTTGAGTTCCAATACACGGCTCGCGCCTCCTTTGCACTGAATAAAGCCTTTGGTGCACCAATTGGCAAGGCATTCGGTCTGATCGTAGGTGCACCTGCGGTGATCGGCGTGATGCTGGCTGACGTGGCCCTGAAGGCTGCGGATGTGGAAGTGCTGGGTTATGCCTCTCCAGCCAAGGGCACCAGCTATTCCAACGAAGTTATCCTGCAGATTTGTGGTGATTCCGGTGCGGTACGTCAGGCCATTCTGACCGCCCGTGATGTAGGTATTCCTCTGCTGGAAAGTCTGGGTGGCCCTGCGCCTTCCAGCGCAACACCTTATATCTGATAACAATCAGCGGGGAGGCCTGGTCTTCCCCGCATGCTTGTAGATGTATTTATTTAATGGGGGAAGGTTATGTCCGTTTCCAATGCCTTGGGAATGATTGAAACCAAAGGTCTGGTAGGCGCAATTGAAGCCGCAGATGCGATGGTAAAAGCCGCTAACGTAACACTGGTTGGCAAGGAGCAGATCGGCGGTGGTCTGGTGACTGTGCTGGTACGTGGCGATGTGGGTGCAGTTAAGGCGGCTACAGACGCCGGTGCAGCTGCGGCTGAGCGTGTAGGGGATCTGATCTCTGTACATGTGATTCCGCGTCCACACGATGAAGTGGAGATGGTGCTGCCTAAATAAGGAGCTTCATCCTGGATAAAACAAGGGCGCTTAACCTGATGGGTAAGCGCCCTTTTTTAATAACAGGAGTGTTAATCGCTTTAATGCATGCGAAAGATCGCTTTCGCAGTATTGTGTTGGTTTGGATAACGATTTTGTTATCAACTTTTTATGTCTTGGGAGTAAATAATTGCGTTTTAAACTTTTGAGGATTATTCGATGAACAAAGTTTTAACGCCAAACAGTACTCCCCCAAATCAGCTTTTAGATTTGACAGCGCACGAATGTCAGCCAAGTTATCCCTCAATAAAGACATGTTGCGGGTCATCCTTATTGGGAGCATTGGTAAATCGGATTTTGTTTCGGCAGGTTAGTATTGATGGACGCAAAGTGCGGTTGATGCGTCATATTCCTTTATTGGGCACCATTGGATTGTTTAAGTGGGAATCCGCGCAAAATTTATTTCCAAAGCCTACAGAATGTAACCAGCTGGCTCAAAATGACCTTATGCTACGTACTCCCCATTGTGAAGGTGCACAGCTGTATTATAATCGAGAAAGTTCACATCCTTATGGTGCTCAAGGCGGTATTCAATTTGCTGAAGGTCGTCCTGATTTGAAGGGTACTATGTTACGCCTTATCAAGGTCATGTCGGTTAGTCTGACAGCTATAGGTCTATCAACATTTTTTCTGCCTCAATCTTTCTTGCTAACTCCAATTCTGGGGGGGATGCATCTTGTTATGTGTATTGGCTGTATTAGCACATACGCAAAGCTTGAACAGCTTCCGTTTGCGACAGGTATGAAAGGTGTTTTGCTCAAGGGTATGAATACGTATTGGTTCAGACAAGAAGTTCAGCGTCTGGAGCAGAGCTGTGAATCAAATGCTGTACGTTTTGAAATGCTGAGTAATAATTGCGCCTCGGCGATATCGCGTGTTTTAAAGGAAAGTGTTCCACCTGAGTATAGGGGTAATGTTGGTGGACCATTATTTTTTTCTACGCCGATTGATACTTTGATTGTGGCTAATAATGTTAATGCAATCATGTCGGCGGTAAGAGGCGATAATTTTTCTTGATAAGGCAAGTCTATCCAAGAAAAGTCAAATGTGTTAGTTGATTATACGTATAGGGATGTAATAAAGGACACTTATCTTTGCGGGTAAGTACCCTTTGTTTACTTAGTTTGGTGGTTTTTAATGAAAGCCACTGTTGGGTTGGTTATATAAATACACCTTGTGATTGCATATCTTTTATGAATTGAATAATGACCTGTTCGATGATTTTATCGAAAGCATCCTGAGGTGATATCGGTTTGCTCTCTTCAAGTGGCTTGGATACGGTGTTTCCGGCTTGCGTATAGATGGCATGGCTATAATTTTTGTTGTAAAAAGAGCCGTTTTTACCATCCAGCGTTATGCGTATTTCATAGTAATCTGCAAGAGATGCACCGATAAGGCCGAGAGACATACCTGTAACAGCTTCTTTAGCAAAGTCCTTTAATTCATCATGGCTGTAAACTTCAATGCTTAACTCTATTTCGGGATCGTTTTTTACAATTCTGATTACGTTACTTTTGTTGATGACCTTGTTGACTACTTTTCTCAGATGTGTGTTTGGGTACCGCTGGTAGGGGTTGTTTGGATGGAATTTTACATCTATATATGTATCAAACTTTTTAGACGTTGGTAGTATTTGTGAGTAATCAACATCGGAGTAGGATGGGTCGATATAAGATTTTATTGATAAGCATCCAGAAATTTGAATGGTGAGGATAATGCCTAGTATCAGTTTTGAAGCGCGACACCCTAACAGTTAAGGAAGCAGTGGATGGGTGACTTATAGCCCAACCTCTTTCTTGGACGACGATTAAGTTCATTGGCTATGGCATCACATTCTCTTTGAGT
>NZ_FWPT01000023.1 GCF_900174585.1 Parendozoicomonas haliclonae
ACTCAAAGAGAATGTGATGCCATAGCCAATGAACTTAATCGTCGTCCAAGAAAGAGGTTGGGCTATAAGTCACCCATCCACTGCTTCCTTAACTGTTAGGGTGTCGCGCTTCAAAACTGATACTAGGTGCCTGGTTGATGGTTAAAGCTTATTGTGTGAACGGATGGAATATGGGCGGGCAATACCTGATTATATAAGCCTATGCTGACCATTCACGGTTTTGAAGAACTATACGGTAACCGTCAATGTCTTCAAAGGTTTTACCAGAAACATCCCAGTAATCATTGTACGATTCAACATGCTTGAAACCTGCCTCTTGAACATTTTTACAGCATTGTTCCCAGAGTTCAGGATCTATGAAATAAAATACCAAAGGTTATCTTGTGTTGGAGCGCGACCAACAGTTTTGCCTTTGTGATGAGTAAATTCAAAATGATAATTATGCTGCTCATGTCCAATGATTGAGCCATCAAAACCGTTGTGATCTTCAAATGAGCCAAGCAGTTTAAACCCTAAACCATTAACGTACATTTCCGTGGCTTTTGCGAGATTGTCTGTTGGACGAGCAACTCTTAATTTTGCTGTTTTAGGAATCACAGATTACTCCGATGTTAGAGATTTGGCAGCACATAACGCCCGCTTAAGGGGCGCCGGAGGCGTCCCATTTGAAGCGCTTGTTAGCTGCTGATTGTTGACGACGATGTTGCGTATTTTTGCCCTACATTACCAGCACAGATTTTGATAGCTGGCTTACACGAAAACACTGGGCACAAACTGTTTTGCCAGCATGGCAGAAACAAGCAAACAACGCAGAATTTTATGCTGGCATTGCACGAAGGAAAATGCGTCTGAACGTGACGCCAGCTTGCACTGATGCCTGGCGAGCAATTTACCGCGGACTATCAGATTTTTCTTTTCAATACTGTGAGCCAAAAGTAATTGATGATCGTGCGGACTTAAGACAGCTAACGCCCGCTTATGGGGCGCCGGAGGCGTCCCATTTGAAGCTCTTGTTACCCGGAGGGTGGCACGGCAGTGACCGTGTTTTTTGCACGGTGTTTAACCGTTTGTTTGACCGTTGCGGGACGTATATTGCGATGTTTAATATTTGGTGTTTTTCGGAGTGTGATAATCATTTGATTCTCAGGATTAGGGCACACCTGTCTTTCTACCAACTCTCACCAATCCCCTTAATGCTTAACCTCGGGTAACGCCCACATACGGGGCGCCGAAGGCGTCCCGCTTGATGTGCTTGTTGTGCGCACCGTGAAGTTACCACTGAGCTTGATAACTGGCTTGTGCACGATGCTTGTTGTTGGGTAGGGCAGAATTAGCCAGAAACCCCAATGTTGATTTTGCCAGCTACGGGCACGAACCCGCAGTAGCGAAAATGCTAAAACGTTTTGAAGAATACAGACGTTGGCACACACTGGATAAAAACGGCACCGATGTTATTGGCGCTGGCATTGCACGAATCTTGTCAGGCACGATTTAACTGATGGAAAAGAACTTGTTTGGCACAATGTTTATGCCAGCGAGCACTGTACTGAATATTCCCCGTTTATACAGATAGGCACAATTCAAATGGCGATATGACGCACAACGCCTGCTTATGGGGCGCCGAAGGCGTCCCAGGAGCGTAGCGACGAACATGAAGCTCTTGTTAGGCCTTGTTTATGATTAAGTGGTTGCAGTGTTTTTACTGATAGACACTGCGTAGATATAAAACGTATTTAAATATACAGCCAACAACAAAGCTAAATATAAAAAGTATTATAGTTATAATGGGGAAGCCAAATGGAAGGCTAAAAGGTACTGATATTACGAAGATTAAAATACAGTGAATGAAAACTATAAATGCTTTGGTGTATGATTTTTGGGTTTTTTCTAGGCCAATTACAGTCGCAGCATTGATTAAGGAAAAGATAATAGCAAGACCAATTAAATAGGGTTGGCCTTTGCTACCGTAAAAATCTGTGGCTGGATAGGTAATAAGGCCATAGAAAATAATAGCTATCAGAGTAAGAGGTAGTCTGAATATGATCTTACATACAAATTCAAACCTACTCTTCTTGCTCAAGATTAAAATTATAATAATTATTGTGAGTAAGAACATTTTCGGCGATGTTGATGGTTGAACTCATAGGGCCTAACGCCCGCTTATGGGGCGCCGGAGGCGTCCCATTTGAAGCTCTTGTTACCCGGAGGGTGGCACGGCAGAGACCGTGTTTTTTGCACAGTGTTTAACCGTTTGTTTGAGCGTTGCGGGACGAATATTGCGATGTTTAATATTTGGTGTTTTTCGGAGTGCGATAATCATTTTAATTACAGGAATAGGGCACACCTGTCTTTCTCCGAACTGCCCAAATCCTTTACTGCTTAACCTCGGGTAACGCCTGAATGTGGGGCGCCGCAGGCGTCCCAGGAGCGAAGCGACGAACACCATTCACTTGTTAGGAGGAGTTTACTGGGACAAGTCTATGTAATTACCAATAACCATAAGTCCACTAGTACATGTCTCAAATAGATCGCTGTTCATATCTAATCCAGAGTAATAATAATGAACAGATTCAATATGCCCTTGTTGGTTTATGCTTTTATCATAGATACCGAGCATATAGAATTCATGGCTACTGCTAAAGTTACCGGCCTGTATATTCCCACCCACAGAGTTAGATGACTTGCTATCAATTAAGGTTTTAAGTGCATACATTGGCCTGGTAGAGATAGGTTTTTCTTTGTTTATATCAAGATGTATGGCATATGCACTTTCCCCTGAGCCGATATAGTAAATTGGCTCAGGATCAGATTCGTAGTCTATTACCTCGTATTGTGGTTCATACTGATCAACGTTATTTCCGTAATCAATGTAGAATTTTGCTAGCATTATTTTTTTATTTAATGGGCAGAATCCTGAGAAGAAAAAATCTATACATTCATTATCTATTTCTTCCTGTAGTTTTATAGAGACTTCTCTATATAGGTTATTTACTACTCTACAAATGCTCTCAAATGAAATTGTTGAAAATGATGGAACATATTGAAGTCTTTGTAATGTAACTGAGAAAAAATTTTGTATTATTGCAGAGCCAGCAAAATCACCGGCAAAACACATCCCGTATGTTTTTTCAAATGCAATTGATGGAGAGGTATCATCCTTACCTGGGTTGAAAATCCGAATTTGAACTGGGATGACTTTGACACCATAGTCTGAATACTTACCTCCCCTAGATACTCTTGAATCAGAGGCAAAGTATATTCCTTCTTTACTATGCCATGCGACGGATAGTGTCATGTTAAACTACTCCTCCTAACGCCCGCTTATGGGGCGCCGGAGGCGTCCCATTTGAAGCTCTTGTTACCCGGAGGGTGGCACGGCAGAGACCGTGCTTTTTGCACAGTGTTTAACCGTTTGTTTGAGCGTTGCGGGACGAATATTGCGATGTTTAATATTGGGTGTTTTTCGGAGTGCGATAATCATTTGATTTCCAGTAATAGGGCACACCTGTCTTTCTCCGAACTGCCCAAATCCTTTACAGCTTAACCTCGGGTAACGCCTGCGTAAGGGGCGCCGAAGGCGTCCCTTCTTGACGCGCTTGTTATGTTCGAGGTCTGACAGTTGCCATGTTGATGATTAATGATCTTAGTTCTGTACTTGATGGTTCTATTCTTAGTGAAGAGCATAGTGCAGATAGATATCTTGCCATATCAGTACGGAATTTTTGTATGGACATAAAAAATTTATATTGTCCCTCTTTAGTTCTATCATCATAGCTGTGTATGTTATGAATTTCTTTTCCTATAGAGCCGATAATGCCTTTCAGTATTTTATTTAAATCTTTATCTTGAGAACACACCTGTAGTAGTTCACGAGTATTATGGAGAATCTCTTCCATACTTTTAATGACGGGGCGTTTTATTTCAAGGTCAAACTCAGCCCAAAGTACTTTTCTTGTCTCAAGATCTGCGATGTACCCTTTGACTTCCCTTTTATATTTAGTCTTGGAAAGGGTCTTTAATGTCACGCCTGTGATTCCACAGAAGCCTGAAGCAATGCTGATTATTTCAAAAAATGCCATTTATGCTCCGATGTAATTTTTAGAACATAACGCCCGCTTATGGGGCGCCGGAGGCGTCCCATTTGAAGCACTTGTTACCCGGAGGGTGGCACGACATAGACCGTGCTTTTTGCACAATGTTTGACTGCTTGTTTGAGCGTTGCGGGACGTATATTGCGATGTTTAATATTTGGTGTTTTTCGGAGTGCGATAATCATTTGATTTTCAGGATTAGGGCACACCTGTCTTTCTCCCAACTCTCCGATCCCTCTAATGCTTAACCTCGGGTAACGCGCAGTTGTGGGGCGCCGGAGGCGTCCCAGGCAGCTTGTCTGCCGTACACCAACGCCTTGTTATACGGCAACACTCAGTTGCCATGAAACACCAAACTGGTCATTAACCCAAGCGAAGTGTTTACTGAAGCCATAATTACCAGGCGGCATCAATATCTCTCCACCATTCGATAAATGGTTAAAGACATGATCAAATTCATGCTGTGAATCAAATTCAACAAAGGTAGAACTTGATGGAGTGAACGAAAAGTCATGGTTAATTGGGCTATCAGAACACATGTATTCCTGCCCGCAGAGCGAGAATACTGCCAGTTTTATGTAGCCTTTTGGAGCATGTGTTTCGTCAGCGTATTTTTCCAAGCTCAATATTTCTGAGTTGGGAAAAGTCGACAGATATCGGTCTAGTGCATCTTGTGCAACACCGCCCTGAAACATCAGAAATGGTCTTACTTTTGGCATGACTACCTCGGGTGTATGCATTGCCGTATAACGCCTGCGTAAGGGGCGCCGAAGGCGTCCCTTCTTGACGCACTTGTTAGGCCTTGTTTATGGGTAAGGATTTGCAGCGCTTATTGATAGACATTACGTAGATGTAAGATGTATTTAAAAATGCAGCCAATAACAAAGCTAAGTGCAAAAATAATTATATTAATAATGGGGAAACCAAATGGAACGCTAACAGGTATAGATATAACGAAGATTAAAATGCAGTGAATGAGAATTATGAATGCTTTTCTTTGTGGATTTTTGGTTTTCGCTAGGCCTATTACTGTCGCTGCGTTGATTAAGGAAAAGGCAATTAAAAGCGCAATTAAATATGGGTGACCTTCGCTGCCGTAAAAACCTGTGACTGGATAGGAAATTAATCCATAGAAAATGATAGCTATAACAGTAAGAGGTAATTTGAATATGGTCTTACATACAAATTCAAATCTGCTCTTCTTGCTCAAAATTAAAATGATAATAATTATTGTGAGTAAGAACATTTTTCGCGGTGCGGAGGGTTGCACTCATAGGGCCTAACGCCTGCGTAAGGGGCGCCGAAGGCGTCCCTTCTTGACGCACTTGTTATGCATTTGGACGTTTTTGTAAAACTGAATTCATGTGAGTGTATGCACTTGAAATCAAACCAGTGATATTTATTAGGATATCTTTTCCGGTGTCCTCACCTAACCTTCTAGTGCCAATTCTTAAATAGTATCTTTCACCATCAGAATTTCCGGTTACTGTAACCCTTTTTACACTTTCATGCTCAGAACCTAATACCGACTTTAGTTCGTTAATGTTTTTAAAGTAATCATTTAAAACGCTGATAATATAGCTTCTTGCGTACTCTTCACCATGATTTTTTGAATTTAGATTGTATATTTCAGTCGCTTTATCTGATGCTAATGCCTCTATATTTGTCAGACAGGTAAATGGTTGATCTTTAGCTTGCTCTACAAAATTCAAAATTATTGCAAAGTTTCCATTGATGTCTCCCCAGTCAATTGACCAGTCAATATGATATTCTGGCTCTTTTGTTCTTGCTAAAAAAGGGTTTGTTATTTTTTGAATTCCTTCGATTACAGTTTTTAAGCCTTCATCAAAATTAGTTCTGAAATCTGCATAGAATTTATCTCGTGCAAATATAGGAATGTCACAATCTTCCAGTAACACGGGCATTACAACAACACGCTTTTCCTCTAGCTCACGAAGAAAGCCAGATGTTAATTCTTTTTTACACCAGGCTGAAGCAATAGACGCTTTAGACATAATAACCAATAATGCGCTTGCACCATCTACAGCATCTTGGACCTTATCTATTAAAGAGTCACCAATATTCAATTCCCAACGATCTAACCAAATATTTATGTTCCTCTGTACGAGCTGCATGGCTAGCTTATCAACAAATTCCTTGTTTTCGTGAGAATAACTGATAAATATGGGCATTTATTTTCCTTGAATTTACTTCGATGCTGATTGATTGGTAGGCATAACGCCTGCGTAAGGGGCGCCGAAGGCGTCTGATCTTCCCCCGATAAAATGGACACCTCTCTGCAGCTAAGCTGCGGCCTCGTATTCTACCGGAGATTGATAATTAAGGCTCGAGTGCAGTCGAGCGCGATTATAAAAATGCTGGATATAACCCGCA
>NZ_FWPT01000064.1 GCF_900174585.1 Parendozoicomonas haliclonae
CATAACACGTATTACCACATGCCTCTAACAAGCTGGCTTACCTGAAAATCCATTGGTCTCTACTGCCAGGATCTCCATGCAGCTCATCAGTAAGCCTCTTTTCTCAGATTTCTCTGTGAAATTCGATGCTGGAAATCTTTACGGACTGATAGGTGCCAACGGTTGTTGTAAATTTTTTTTTTTCAAGCAGAAGACGGCATACGAGATGCTCAGGAGTCTCGTGGGCTCGGCTGCCAATTAACATAGAGACGGATAAAACCGGCGCGATAGCCATAAATCCCCAGGTGACGCAGGAAAGTATCACCGACGGTTTCAAGACTTTTGGCAAAACGATCGCGATCCCAGGGAATAGTTGCCCGTGAGAAATAGAGCGCATAACCTTCCGAATCCAGTACCACTTTTACCGCATTAGGATTAAAGGCTTCTTCCGTGG
>NZ_FWPT01000027.1 GCF_900174585.1 Parendozoicomonas haliclonae
ATCGCTGTCACTATCCAGCATACTTGCACGTTCCGCAGCTGCAGCAGCGTGTAACAAGAGCTTGGTGTTCGTCGCTGCGCTCCTGGGACGCCTCCGGCGCCCCACAAGCAGGCGTTACCCGAGGTTAAGCATTAAAGGGATTGGTGAGTTGGGAGAAAGACAGGTGTGCCCTATTCCTGGGAATTAATTGATTAACGCACTCCGAAAAACACCAAATATTAAACATCGCAATATACGTCTCACAACGCTCAAACAAGCAGTCAAACATTGTGCAAAAAGCACGGTCACTGTCGTGCCAATCCCCGGGTAACAAGAGCTTCAAATGGGACGCCTCCGGCGCCCCATAAGCAGGCGTTATGTGTAAACTCAACATTTGAGTAAACTTGATGCAATTTAAAGAGCTTGCGCCACTTGTAGAGAAAATTGAATGCCTGAAAAATACCTCTGATGGGTCAGACATATATTTAGCAATCACTCGTAAAGTTGAATCTGCAAAGACACCATCAATGGCACAAAGTGTTTGTGAATACATAATATCAATGTGTCATCCCAGAGCCTGGGGAGATAGAGATGTATCCATTTTCAATGATTTATCAGAATGGTGTAAATTTCTCGCAGAATTGAGCAATTTGGCCACCTCGTGCTGGAATAATATAAGCTATAACAATGGTGCGAAAAAGCTCGAAAATTGATCGACCAACGACTGTTTAAATACATAAATATTTATCAGCAACCACCGTATAAATATTAACAATATCTTGTTCGTGCAATTTACACATAACAAGTGCGTCAAATGGGACGCCTGCGGCGCCCCTTACGCAGGCGTTATGCGTAGTTGTGCCATATGAATCGTGCCATCAAAACGATTATCGCCACGCCAACAAGTAGTTCAGTGAGAGCTGGCGTAAACGTTGATCGCAAACAAGTTCTTTTCCGTTGGGTAAATCGTGCCTGACAAGGTTCGTGCCTCACCAGCATCAACATCGTCGTTCATTAGTTTCCCATTTTGTGGCAAGGTTCATCTATCACTAGCACGCTCTAGCAACTTCACTGCTGCTAATTAAGTGCACAAAGCTGGCATAATCAACATGGTGCCATCTGGCGTACGCTATCGTGCGCAGCGGTAGCTTTGGTGCCACGCCAGTATCAAGTTCAGCAGCCTCACGGCCACGCATAACAAGCACATCAAGCGGGACGCCTTCGGCGCCCCGTATGTGGGCGTTGTGCGTCATGTCGCTATTTGAATTGTGCCTATCTTCTATATCGGGGAATTAACAGTTCAGTGCTCGCTGGCATAAACATTGTGCCAAACAAGTTCTTTTCCATCGGTTAAATCGTGCCAGGCAATGTTCGTGCAATGCCAGCGCCAATAACGTCTGTGCTGTTTTTATTCAGCTTGTGGCCAACGTCTGTGTTCATCTAAACGTTTTAGCATTTTCGCTACTGCGTGATTCGTGCCCGTAGCTGGCAAGATCAACATCGGGGTTTCTGGCTATTTCAGCCCTACCCGACAACAAACATTGTGCTAAAGCCAGTTATCACGCGCAGTGGTAACTTCACGGTGCGCACAACAAGCACATCAAGCGGGACGCCTTCGGCGCCCCGTATGTGGGCGTTACCCGAGGTTAAGCAGTAAAGAATTTGGGCAGTTCGGAGAAAGACAGGTGTGCCCCATTCCTGGAAATCAAATGATTATCGCACTCCGAAAAACACCAAATATTAAACATCGCAATATACGTCCCGCAACGCTCAAACAAACGGTTTAACACTGTGCAAAAAACACGGTCTCTGCCGTGCCACCCTCCGGGTAACAAGAGCTTCAAATGGGACGCCTCCGGCGCCCCGTATGTGGGCGTTACCCGAGGTTAAGCAGTAAAGGATTTGGGCAGTTCGGAGAAAGACAGGTGTGCCCTATTCCTGTAATCAAAATGATTATCGCACTCCGAAAAACACCAAATATTAAACATCGTAATATTCGTCCCGCAACGCTCAAACAAACGGTTAAACACTGTGCAAAAAACACGGTCTCTGCCGTGCCACCCTCCGGGTAACAAGAGCTTCAAATGGGACGCCTCCGGCGCCCCATAAGCGGGCGTTATGCGTAGTTGTGCCATTTGAATCGTGCCCATCAAAACGTTTATCGCCACGCCAACAAATAGTTCAGTGAAAGCTGGCGTAAACGTTCATCGCAAACAAATTCTTTTTCATCGGGTAAATCGTGCCTGACAAGGATCGTGCCACGCCAGCATCAACATCGTCGCTCATTATTTTTGCGTTTTGTGGCAAGGGTCATCAATCATCCGCACGTTCTGGCAACTTCACTGCTGCCAATTAAGTGCACAATGCTGGCATAATCAACATTGTGCCATCTGGCGTACATTATCGTGCGCAGCGGTAGCTTTGGTGCCACGCCAGTATCAAGTTCGGCCGTCTCACGGCCACGCATAACAAGCACATCAAGCGGGACGCCTTCGGCGCCCCGTATGTGGGCGTTATATTACTTAATCAACATCATCATGAACGATACAGTAGATTTAAATAAACTCTTTGAAGATATAGATAATAAACTTGCGGAGAAAAATACTCCGATAGAAGCTAGATACCTCATGGCTACCAAGGATGTAAGTCTATTTTTTAATGTATCTATACCTATATCACCAAATAATCCACTACCAGGTAATGAGCTTGGTAATATGCTGGCAAAAGAATTATGCAGCTGGTACGACCATAAATATGGTGACCGGCAAAAAATCTCTTGGAAGCTTGGAGAGTTTGTTCTAAAGATAAGGAATGATTTATGGTTATATAAAGTTCCTGTTTACTATGGAACATGTAACTTCTTTATAAATAAAAATTTAAGTGACTCTGGAGATAACTGTTCAGTTAATATCTTATGCATGTGTAAGAACATGACTCAGGTTTATGTGAACAACCTGACAAATGAAGAGCTTAATTACATAGCAGCATCATTTAACTTTTCACGCCAGTCATTTGAGATATTAAACCATTGGTCGAAGGTTAATCTTCCAATGTATTCAGCTTTAATGGCAGACCTTGAAAATGGTAGGCAACAGCTCATAACGAGACATGCTCATTATGGACAGGCAAAGTGGTCATATTTGCAATGTTTTGAAAAAATCATAAAAGGTTGGCTTCAAAAAGCAGATATTAGTTCCAAAGAAATCAGAAGCTTTAGTCATCATTTAGAGAAGGCGGTTTCAAAATTCAATCAAGTATATCGCCAAAATATAGATCCCAATTTGTATGAGTTAGTACAGTGTCCAGCCTCTGTCAGATATGATGAAGTGCCGACCAGCAAAGCAGAAGCTATAAAATCACAAAATGCAGTACTTTCTTTAATTCAACAGATAGGTTACTCCCCAACCGTAATATAACAAGTGCGTCAAGAAGGGACGAAACCTCCCCCGCTTTTGTGGACACCTCATCCCTAACGGAATGAGGTGAACTATGAGCACATACAGACACGACAAACCCACCCGGAAATACTCCAATGAATACAAGGTCAGTGCCGTTCGACTGAC
>NZ_FWPT01000024.1 GCF_900174585.1 Parendozoicomonas haliclonae
AGAACTTTATGAAACTCGGAACGTGAACGCCAGGAACCGTGAACTCCTTGTTGGGCGTGGCCCCGATTTCTGAGTAGGGCACTGATCTAATTGCTCATAGCGTGTAACGCCCGCTTATGGGGCGCCGGAGGCGTCCCATTTGAAGCTCTTGTTACCTGGAGGGTGGCAAGACAGAGACCGTGCCTTTTGCACAATGTTTGACTGCTTGTTTGAGCGTTGCGAGACGTATATTGCGATGTTTAATATTTGGTGTTTTTCGGAGTGCGTTAATCAATTAATTACCTGGAATAGGGCACACTTGTCTTTCTCCCAACTCACCAATCCCTTTAATGCTTAACCTCGGGTAACGCCTGCTTATGGGGCGCCGAAGGCGTCCCAGGAGCGTAGCGACGAACATGAAGCTCTTGTTAGGTGTCTGTTGCCACCCAATCCCAGCTTTCGCCGTCATAATTAGTAAGCCAATTTATGGCATGATGTCGCTCTCTAATGACACCGCCATCGATGTCTATCGAAGACTCGTAATTCCTTACTGCCCAATGCATGCGGTAGATGATATCTGATGCATCCATGATTTCGGAAATCGGCCTGAGCTCAAGTGAATTTATAAAGCTAATAGGGTCTTCACTTGATGTAGGGATACGATCTATGAAATCTGTAACACTTGCTTCTTCAGATGGGTATGGGAGATCTGGGACAAGTTTTACGGCCCAGACTAAAACATACAATGCCTCAAGACGCCAAGTGGCATTGATTTGTGTCTGTGTTCCATAGGTAGGATTTGAGAGGTAATGCTTTTCCTCTTTAGTCAGAGAGTCCCATAAATTAAAATTTTTTAAATATTCAACGAATTCGGTATCACCTTCATTGAATGCTGTACCGCTTAAACAAAACAGGCATAGAATACGCTCTCCAATCTCTTTTATTGTTCTAGGTGTGACTTCGGATTCATCTTCTGTTGGTGGGAGCCAATCGATGAAAGGTATATTTCTTTCGGAGAGAAATCGTTCAGTCTGCTTTTTTCGTTCTTCTGGACTCAATGTTAACTCCTAAGACACCTAACGCCTGCGTAAGGGGCGCCGAAGGCGTCCCTTCTTGACGCACTTGTTATGCCTTTTTAGTCTTCCAGTGCTCCAGCATCAACTAATCCATCCACAAAATCTTCTAGGTTTTCGACATTTGAGATAAGCTCCGCAAAATTATTCGTGTTTCCATTCTCAATTGCCTTAATTATCTCTTTGTTCTTTAAAATTGCAGAGAGTGCCTTTTTTTGGCCTTCTTTCTTTCTATCACGTACTATTCGTTGAAAACACATTCCCATAGATAAGGCTACAGTAAGAAAATCATTGTCGACCTGGCCAGGAGATTCTTTGTATGTATTAAATGCGCCAGAAAGGTTTTCTTTAAGTTTCTTAAGTCCAGAAGCAGTATTTTCATATTCTATGTAACGTAATCCTGATACGTCGAACGGATTGTTTTTGCTCCCTTTCTCTTTGATTAGGATTGTTTTGTTACGAACTGCGTGCCTCAACCCTAATTCATAAAAGACATTTGGATTAGGATATGTGATATCAACAACTACATATTCAGATAACATTAATCGTTTAAAGATATCTGTTGAAATTGATCCGGCGGATGAAACTTCATCAGCTCTGATTACTTCAATGTTCTTGTCAATGCTTTCAATGGATTCTTTAATGAGATCAGTGTATTTGCTTTTTAAATCAGAAGCACTGACTTCAATTCCGTTATGACGTTGGTCTCCGATTGCCATTACTACAAAACATGACTTTTTTTGCATTGTATTACCTTGTACTCCGAATGTGATTAATGAGGCATAACGCCTGCGTAAGGGGCGCCGAAGGCGTCCCTTCTTGACGCACTTGTTAGCATACGATTACGAATAGACTAGGCAGGTTCACTATGCTTGTTTGTCTCGGTCACTTGGTCGAAGAAACCTGTTTTTTTCATAAACTCTCTTGCTTTACGTATTTTTAACTCGTGTATTTTTTCATCGAGAATTCGTTCTTTCAAAAATTCAAGCTCATTGAGAACCAAAGAATCAGCTAATGATTGATTTATTGAACCGTATTCGATCATTGCTGTCCGTAAAATGCTTGCACTTCTATACAGGTTAATGACTTGTTGTATGAATGTATTGATTTGCTTTGCATCTGCGGCTTTGCTGGTTTTCCTGGACTTTAATAAAGACTTGAAGAATTGCGCGTAAGAAATAAGTGCTTTGCATTGTGACTCGTATCGTTTATAGAAAACGACAGTGTTTTTTGGTAATGATGCTAGCTGTTCCTGAGATAAATTTGTATTTGAATATATGTCTATGATGCTTTCGATTGCTTGATCAAAAACTTCAAAGTACTCAAAGAAATCTCCGTCAATTTTCTTTATTGCCTCATCAATAATGATTGAAGTTACATGCTCAACTCCAAATTCATCAGTAGGTAAAGGCTCATCAAGTTGCACTAATATATTTTTAATGAAATCATCACACCAGATTCTCGCTGCAGGAAATGCACTTAAATTCACTACATAGACATAAGCTAAGTCTTGCTTTGTGGCGAGTTTCTCCTTCTCAATTATTTTTAATCTTATTTTATAATTGAAAAATGCAGCTATCGCGGCTCCAAATAATCCACTTAATATTGAAATTATTAAAGTACTGTATGTTGCCATATTCTTAGATGATTATTGTAGTGTGCTAACGCCTGCTTATGGGGCGCCGAAGGCGTCCCAGGAGCGAAGCGACGAACATGAAGTTCTTGTTATGTGATTTTTTGAAGACATGCGGAAACGCCTAAGATTATTAGCCTTAAGCGTTTCTTCTGACAAATTCGATTATAAAAACCGAGATTTATAACTTCATATGTAAGATTGGGAAGGGTTTACCCATATCATCTGTGGGAGATCGAGATGTAACGGAGAAGCCCATATGCTCGTAAAAACCGACAGCACCAGGATTCTGTTCGTTAACATCGACATAAACAGCGTTTAAGGGACCCACTGCATATTCAAGTAACATTTTACCGATGCCTTTTCCCCGAAATTCGTTGAGGACAAAAAGCATCTCAACTTTACGTTCATGGACACCGATAAATCCTAAAATTTTACCGGTAGAGTCCTTGACGCATTTCAGTGTTACGGCAGGGAAAGCCTGTTCAATGATGATAGGCTTAAAGTACTCAATATCTTCCTCGGAAATGAAGTCATGAGTTGCTCGGACTGAGTTTTCCCAAACATTTAGCATTTCTGCGTAATAGTCAGGAAGCACATTTTCAACAATCATAAATTTCTCATTTAAGTGCAATTGCTTGGATGTGCAGCCGCGAACCTGAAATTCTATCACGTACCGTTTTGTGCTCGTAAGTGAGGGTATGCACCTATCACATAACGCCTGCGTAAGGGGCGCCGAAGGCGTCCCTTCTTGACGCACTTGTTAGCTTCCGTTTATGCGGTGTTTTTTATTTTGTTTCAAATGGTTTTGTAGAGAGAATTTTATCATATCTGTCGTACGCATTATCCATACGAGCGCGAATGTTCTCACTATAGCCACAAGATTTTTGGCGCATGTCCTCAACCTGGATAATAAGTTCTTCGATTCTTTTTAACTTAATTTTCTTCCTGTTTTTCGTGACTAGATTCTGTAGATTTATTGCACTATTGAGAGCGTTTCCAGAAATATCCTTTCTCACACTTTTAAGATATTCGTGCATTCCTAGTTCTTTCAAATGACTTAGTGCAAATTTTTCTTCAATAACTATTAGGTCAAGTTGTAGCCTCTGATAAATTTCGCAGAGATCGGCTAGTTTAGACTCTAAGAACTCAAGTCTTCTAGCTCGCTTATCAAAATACCTACTTATGAATGTGTATAAAAAAGTCATTCCTGCAATAAATAAGCTCGCAATAGCAATAATATCGGACCTTTCAAATTTTAATTCTTTGATGGCCTCAAATATATGTTCTATATCCATAAACTCGATATTTCTGTAGGGAGCTAACGCCTGCGTAAGGGGCGCCGAAGGCGTCCCTTCTTGACGCACTTGTTACGCGCCGGTTAATCAGTGTTGGTAAGACGTGGCCAGCCCCATGACCCGTCATGATATTTTTCTTTCAGATATTCTAAATCCAGTTTCCATTCTGTGCGTGCGGTTTTGAATGTGGAGCTTTTTCTTGTGTTGTGCTGCACAGTTAGGTGCCCTGCAAGTCTTTGCAGCCTGACCTGTGAATTGATTTCTCCCCATTCGTCCATGTACTCTTTCGAGTGAACTTTAGGTAAATCTCTTGTCATTATCCGGTCAAGAATATCACGCCTTTGACGCGCGAATTTACCCGAAACGCCGACTTTATATCCCAAATAACCAGGTATACCTTCCCACTTATCAAGCTGTTTGTACTCTTCCTTTTCCTTATATACTGGGATAACAGCCTTTACTTTCCAACGTGGAGGGGTACTTCCCAATGAGACGAAACGGTCATCTTTATATAGAATGCGGTTTATGGTTGATTTGTCCGCATTAAGTATTTCTGCAATCTCTCTTGCGGAAATATCTTTTTTAACGATAAGTACCTTTTCTATTTTATCTGAGAGATTATTGTTGTTCATCATCAGATTCTCATTGTTATTGGAGATGTATTTGTATGGGAGCGCGTAACGCCCACATACGGGGCGCCGAAGGCGTCCCGCTTGATGTGCTTGTTGTGCGCACAGTGAAGTTACCACTGAGCGTGATAACTGGCTTGTGCACGATGCTTGTTGTTGGGTAGGGCAGAATTAGCCAGAAACCCCAATGTTGATTTTGCCAGCTGAGGGCACGAACCACGCAGTAGCGAAAATGCTAAAGCGTTTTGATGAACACAGATGTTGCCACGCGCTGGATAAAGCGGCACCGATGCTATTGGCGCTGGCAGTGCACGAACATTATCTGGCACGATTTAACTGATGAAAATGAACTTGTTTGGCACAATATTTATGCCAGCGAGCACCGAACTGTTAATTCCCCGTTATAGAAGACAGGCACAATTCAAATAGCGACAAGACGCACAACGCCCGCTTATGGGGCGCCGGAGGCGTCCCATTTGAAGCTCTTGTTACCCGGAGGGTGGCACGGCAGAGACCGTGTTTTTTGCACAGTGTTTAACCGTTTGTTTGAGCGTTGCGGGACGAATATT
>NZ_FWPT01000029.1 GCF_900174585.1 Parendozoicomonas haliclonae
CGGTGTCATCGGTAATCGCGGTGACCACTTCATCGGGACTGAACGTCAGGTTCTCAAACTCACTGCCGCCGGTGACACCGGTAATGCTGTTGGAAACCGTATCACCGTTCTCGACCCAAACATCATCCCGATCGATGGCCAGATCCACCGTGCCACTGGTGGCGCCGGCCTGGATGGTGATTTGCTGCTGGTTCGCCAGATTAACGGTCAGACCGTTGTGGCCGGCAACCGGCAGGCCGTCGGCATTCGTTAGAGTGGCGGTGTAGGTAATCGAGCCGCCGTCCTCACTGGTGGTTGGTGTGGCGGTCAGGGTTACAGTGACGGTATCGGTGTCATCAGTGATGGTGGTGACCACTTCATCCGACGTGAAGGTGAGGTTCTCAAATTCACTGCCACCGGTGACGCCGGTAATGCTGTTGGAAACCGTGTCCCCGTTCTCGACCCAAACATCATCACGATCGATCGCCAGATCCACCGTGCCATTGGTGGCACCGGCCTGAATGGTAATTTGCTGCTGGTTGGAGAGAGTGACGGTCAGACCATTGTGGTTATCAACTGGCAAGCCGTCGACGTTAGACAAGCTCGCGGTGTAAGTAATCGAGCCTCCGTCTTCACTGGTGCTCGGAGTGGCGGTCAGGGTCACGGTGACGGTATCGGTGTCATCGGTAATCGCGGTGACCACTTCATCGGGACTGAACGTCAGGTTCTCAAACTCACTGCCACCGGTGACACCGGTAATGCTGTTGGAAACCGTATCACCGTTCTCGACCCAAACATCATCCCGATCGATGGCCAGATCCACCGTGCCACTGGTAGCGCCGGCCTGGATGGTGATTTGCTGCTGGTTCGCCAGATTAACGGTCAGACCGTTGTGGCCGGCAACCGGCAAACCATCGGCATTGGTCAGAGTGGCGGTGTAGGTAATCGAGCCGCCATCTTCACTGGTGGTCGGAGTGGCGGTCAGGGTCACGGTGACGGTATCGGTGTCATCGGTAATCGCGGTGACCACTTCATCGGGACTGAACGTCAGGTTCTCAAACTCACTGCCGCCGGTGACACCGGTAATGCTGTTGGAAACCGTATCACCGTTCTCGACCCAAACATCATCGCGATCGATGGCCAGATCCACCGTGCCACTGGTAGCGCCGGCCTGGATGGTGATTTGCTGCTGGTTCGCCAGATTAACTGTCAGACCGTTGTGGCCGGCAACCGGCAAACCATCGGCATTGGTCAGCGTGGCGGTGTAAGTAATCGAGCCGCCATCTTCACTGGTGCTCGGAGTGGCGGTCAGGGTCACGGTGACGGTATCGGTGTCATCGGTAATCGCGGTGACCACTTCATCGGGGCTGAACGTCAGGTTCTCAAACTCACTGCCACCGGTGACACCGGTAATGCTGTTGGAAACCGTATCACCGTTCTCGACCCAAACATCATCCCGATCGATGGCCAGATCCACCGTGCCACTGGTAGCGCCGGCCTGGATGGTGATTTGCTGCTGGTTCGCCAGATTAACTGTCAGACCGTTGTGGTCGGCAACCGGCAAACCATCGGCATTTGTCAGAGTGGCGGTGTAGGTAATCGAGCCGCCATCTTCACTGGTGGTCGGAGTGGCGGTCAGGGTCACGGTGACGGTATCGGTGTCATCGGTAATCGCGGTGACCACTTCATCGGGACTGAACGTCAGGTTCTCAAACTCACTGCCGCCGGTGACACCGGTAATGCTGTTGGAAACCGTATCACCGTTCTCGACCCAAACATCATCGCG
>NZ_FWPT01000017.1 GCF_900174585.1 Parendozoicomonas haliclonae
CGATAATCATTTTAATTACAGGAATAGGGCACACCTGTCTTTCTCCGAACTGCCCAAATCCTTTACTGCTTAACCTCGGGTAACGCCTGAATGTGGGGCGCCGCAGGCGTCCCAGGAGCGAAGCGACAAACACCATTCACTTGTTAAATGCTTGTTTGAGTGATTTCACTGCTTCGTTGTTTTCCAGCAATTCCGCAAGCTTTAGCGGTGTAAGGCCATTTTCATCGCTTAAAGACTTTGCACCGTATGCGATAAGCAGCGAGATTGCTTCTGGGTGATTTTGCTCACTGGCACAATGTAGTGGCGTAAAGCCAGCTTCTCCAATAGCGTTAATATTGGCTCCAGCTTCTATTAAAGCCTTGATTGAATCACAGTCTCCCCAGTTACCCAAAATGTGAAGAGGAGTATCTCCATAGCCATTTCGATAATTGACAGAATTTATCGTATGACCAAAGAAATCAGGCGTGGATTCGATTTTTTTGAGGATATGCTCGATGTTATTCATAGCATTTAACGCTTAAATCACCGAGCGAAGCGGGCGCCGAAGGCGTCCGGTGGATTTACTTGTTACATGCGATTTGCACGGATGCTCGGGTTAAGGGTTTTTGGCTAATACTAGAAATAGTGAGAACCACAGGAAAGATAACATAAGCAACGAGCTAATCATGAACCTGGCGATGTATGGAACTTTGAATTTTAGGAGATACCAAAATGCTACAAACATGGCTGAGTATTGCATGGCTAGTGCGAGTCCTGACATGTGTATAAGAGTCGTGCTTGCGACACTTTTCCCATACGTATGATAGAAAATAGCTAAGCTCAAAATCGACATTGCGAAGACAGCGATTATCTCAAGCCATAGCTTCCATCGTTTCACTTCAGTATTTAAAAGAAAATTTTTAATGTTATTCACTGTTTTAAGATTTAAAGAATTTTAGATGTAATTAACGCGGCGATAAAAAATACTGTTGCTACCACTATGGAAAATAAAAAATACTCTTTTGAAAATTTTATTTTCTCTCTCGGAATTCCTCTGGATATTCCAAAAATCAAGGATATAAAGAAGAAGATTGCAATGGTCCAAGCGCCAGATAAAGCCAGAGCTTCGGAAATATTATGTTTTATCCCTATTGAATAGTAACCGGACAATGCCAGTAAAAAACCAAAGGCGATGAAAATCCAGTCAAAAATAGTGAAGTTAAATTTCATGGCTGATGAGCATGTAACGCCCGCTTATGGGGCGCCGGAGGCGTCCCATTTGAAGCTCTTGTTACCCGGGGATTGGCACGGCAGAGACCGTGCTTTTTGCACAATGTTTGACTGCTTGTTTGAGCGTTGCGAGACGTATATTGCGATGCTTAATATTTGGTGTTTTTCGGAGTGCGATAATTATTTGATTTTCAGGCGTAGGGCACACCTGTCTTTCTCCCAACTCTCCAATCCGTTTAATGCTTAACCTCGGGTAACGCCTGCGTAAGGGGCGCCGAAGGCGTCCCTTCTTGACGCACTTGTTATGTTTTCTGTTTTGAAGCAATTTTTTCAAGTGACATTTGAATGTTCAAAGATTTACATTTGCCACACTTGTAGCCTTTTGCAGGCATATGTCTAAGTGAAGTAAGAAATGGATATCCGCAGTATAGGCATTGTACTTCACGGCCGACATCATGGCTCGGCTTGCTTTCTAAACTAGTTTCTTTCTTGTCGCCATTATCCTGGTCTGGAACTTCATGGAAAAATTGGCGTTCAGTGTATGGATCACTTATTGCCTCGGAGTTTTGATACTCATGCTCAAGCTTTTCTATTAGCTTTTCAGTATTTAGCAGGAGTAACTCACGTTCTTCCTCGGTAAGCTTTCTATAAGTGTTTCCGGTTAGCTTAGGCTTTTCTTTGCCAAGAGTTTTACCGTGAATTCCGATAAAACATTTCTCACCAAGTATATTAATCTTTCCGTTCTCACGAATAACATGAATCCGCTTAAAGATACTTCTTTTACATTCAGGGGCACCACAAAGGACTTTGTTATTTTTATCTACTTCAATGATTGCAAGAAGTTCATTCATATTTTCACTCTATACAACGTGGCGTTGATGCAGAACGCGGAACTGAAGAAAACATAACAGCAGCATATACGACCGAAGGTCGCATAACATACTGTATTTGGAAAATATGACAGCTATGTAGTTATGGCTGTCCCATAGGCTTGAGGGTGTTTTATGAGATCGTGTTTACTTATGCGGTATGCCGTCTTTCGTTTTTCACATATATGTCGCTTAAGCTAAGGGCGTTGTATTTGGTGATCTAAAAGAGCTGATAATGGTGTGTATCCTTCAAATCTCTAGAAGTTTGCATATGCGAACACTCTATAGCCACCAAATCTAAGATTTCGGTTTCCGCGTATGCGTCTCTCTGCAGTTTAAATGATTGTTATTGCTAGCTCTTGGCTTAGATCATTATCAATGATAGGAGTTATAGATACCGTTATTTTATTCAGGAATACTGATTTAAATCAGTTTGAACTTAAGATTTTTAAATCATCAGATACGCTACCGCCGCCGCTCACGCACTGCAGACATTCTGTGCTGGGTGGTTCGGAATCCCTAATGATCCGCTATTATGCCCAGAATTGTATCGTAATGTAAGAAATACGACATCATGTAGTTAAATACTTATCAGGAGTTCACGGTTTCGCCATTGATACACAAAAAATCTTCAATCAATCAGCCCAGTCAAACCAAATATGACTGAGCTAAATGTATTATTTATCTCGTACAGATTTAGAGCACTGCTTCAGCATCAATCGCCGCTTGTACCTTTCTATATAGCGCTGTTAATTGCTGACCATAATCTCCGCCTTGGCGGTCTGATGCCTGAGGCCAATTGCTGTTGATTGCAATTACCAACTGTCGTTTCGGATCAATAAAGATCCCTTGGCCAAATATACCACGTGCTGCAAAGGCGCCATCGCCCATAGTCCACCATTGATAGCCATAACCTTCACCTGGCTTTCCGATATCTGCATGCTTGGCTGTCGCTTCTGCAATCCAGCCTTCGGGGACGACCAGCTCATCTTTTACCTTGCCTCCACCCAAAATAAATAAGCCAATTCGGGCAAAGTCTCGCGTTGAGGCTTGTATGCAGCAGCCGCTGATTTCTTCTCCAGTAGAACCTAGCAGCCAGCTAGCATCTTGTTCCATACCATAAGGCTTCCAGATTTTCTCTGAGAGATATTCGGAAAGGTTTTTATTGGTTGCCGAGCTGACTAATACGCCAATCAGGTTAGTTTCACCTGTCTTATAAACCCACTTGCTGCCCGGTTCTGCTTCGGCCGGTAGATTGCGCATATAGCTTACGGTGGTATCCATGCCGGACTCAGCTTTGTGGCTATTAAATCGTGCGACATCGGATTCTGGATCAGCATAATCCTCGTTCCATTTCACCCCGGAGGTCATGGTCAAGAGCTGTTTGATTGTGACATTGTCGTAAGCCGAACCCTTAAGATCAGGAATGTAGGTGGATACCCGTTCATCAACACTCTTTATATAGCCATCTTTGATTGCAGCACCGAGCAGGGTGGATGTCAGTGATTTTGCTACAGAGAAGCTGGTCCATTTTCCTTCTGGGCCAAATTCAAGACCGTATTCTTCCAGTCGGACTTTACCGTTGTGAACGATGACCAGTCCTGCGGTTCTCTGGCTCTCCATATGGGCTTTAATATCAAACGGGAGTTCAAGAGGTTCACCTTTGGGAAGAGGGCGTGTCTTACTGCCAGATGGTATCGAGCGTGCTTTCACCAGTATTGGCCAGCGGTCCAGGACTCGAAACGCGGCATCCCGTTGTTCTATGCTCCAGAACAGAACATCTTTATCGGTCGGGAGATGGCGCAGGGAGCGGCGCATATCTTCATCGGAACTGGCGTAAAACAGGCCGAAGGCAATCAGTGGCGCACACAGCACCCCGATGATCCATTTTTTCATAGGATATATCCCTGTTGTTTTTATAGGCAGGATTCGCAAGCCATTTTATCTAAAACCCGATGCTTGCGCATCGGTGGGCGAAGATAATATGGCTTGCAGTTAGATGTATCAGGTTGGTGTTTCTGGCTTTTCCGCAGTTGTGCTGGAAATTTGATGAAGGTAAACGTCCTGCTGCGGGAATGGGATGGTAATGCCTTCCCGGTCAAAGCGCATTTTCACTTCCCGGGTAATATCCCAGTACACATCCCAATAGTCGTCTGTTTTCACCCACGGGCGCACTATAAAGTCTACTGATGAGCTGTTCAGCACATGGAGGTGAATCATATATTGTGGATTTTTCAGGATTTTCGGATGGCTGGTCACGATATCTTCCAGCACCTTCTCTACCTGTTCGATGTTATCGCTGTAGGCGACACCAAACACCATATCGACCCGGCGTATACGTTCTGAGGTGATGTTCTTGATGGTATCTCCCCAGATCTTGGCATTGGGCACGATAAACACCTGATTATCAAAGGTACGAATTGTCGTATTAACCAGACTCATTTTTCCGACTTTTCCGGATACCCCGCCGGCCTCAACAAAATCCCCCACATCAAAAGGGCGGTAGATCAAAATCATCATTCCAGAGGCAAAGTTTGAGAGGGTGTCCTGCAGGGCAAAACCAATCACGATACCGGCGACACCTAAACCAGTGAGCAGGGGGGTAAGATCCAACCCAACTTGTGCCAGAGCAAACAGCAGACCGAACACAATAACCAGATTGCCGCCCATGCTGATAAAGAAGTCTTTCACTAATGTGCTGAAGCGCGCCTTCTTATGGGTTACGGCTCGTGATATGCCTCGTCGCACGAGTCGGGCCAGCAGCACAACAAATAGAATTAACAGAGCGAACAGCATCAACCGAGAAATAATATTGCCAATATTGGTTTGTAACCAAAGGGTGGCATCTTCCCATACACTGCCAATAATGGTGCTGAGAGTGCCAATATTCACTACGGCTTCAGCAAGATTGCCGGTAGTCTGGAATATCAGCTCGTTAAATTGGTCGACCGGCAGGTTCTGCTCTTCCATTAGCAGCACAACCTGTTTGAGGTTGGTGACGGCACTCTGCACCAGCCGATTTTGTGAGGCGATCTTGTTTTCCAGAGCACTGCGGGCATCGGCGGGCAGGGTGTCCAGTTCTCCCTGTAAGAGTTTTTCCTGCCGGGCATTGGTGCGGAGGTAGCCGGCCATAAATTCGGCGTAACGGGTAATCTCTTGATTCAATGCCTGAATACTGGCGGCAGTATCTACGCCCCAATCCGTTAGCAGTTTAAGATTTCTCTGGCGCTCCGCCATCAGCCAGTTGATGTGCTGATAAAAGTCATCAATGTTAAACAACACCAGCAGCTTTTGTTCCGCTTCTGATGATTCGTATTGTTCAAACAGGGTTCGTAAGTCTTTGGATACTGACACCAGTCGGTTATCGAAGAAGCGGCTTTCCGCTTTAACAACGTCGATCCCTAAAGCTTTGGCTTCTGGCGTATTGTCTTTCTCGACCGCTTCGATAAAGGCATTTACCTTATCGCTCATCCTGCGGATGTCAGACGCTGCCTGCTGACGAATAAGGTCTCGGGTCAGCTCATAGGTGGTTTTCCCCAGAGCCTGCTCCATCTGGGTGACTTGTTTGTCTGTGACGGTGATCTGTTTTACCACTGCCGTTTTTTCTTTCTCCAGTGAGATAAGGGCTTGTGGTTGTGTATTCTCTGTGGGCTCTGCTAGAGCCAGGGGGCAGATCGATAGGCAAGAAACAATGATAAACCACAGGGGTCCCAATACTGATCGGACCATAACGGCTCTCCGAAAAGGTGATCCAAAGTCGGTAATTGTAGATTTGAAATGCCCGTTCGGAAGGGCAGATTCTTAGAAACCTTGTTGTCTTGTTGATCAAACATTTGGTGAAAAATCAAACAGGAATTTAATAAAACCGACTCACCCTTTAAGTCATGTGCGTGTGAAATATTGATGCAAAGCAAACAAAAATTACCTATTTGTTATTTTGTGGAACGGCATTCCATTTACTGATTGACTCAAAAAAACAGACTCACTAATGTGGCGCTGCATGGGATGGCGGAACATTGTCATTGTGCTTCTGAAAGGTTTTTATTAGGTGTTTATACAAGTCTGATTCAACAAGCTGTTAATTTTTTGTTTATTCAGTTGAGTATTCATCTTTGAAGGTCTTGCATCCTGTTATTGAGATACGAATGCTGATTTTTTGATCAGATTTCCCCATCTGAAGATCATGAAATCATTGTTTTTCTGGCCGGTTGATACCACCGGTTGATTTCGCTCGTTTCAATTCTCATAAGAGTTAATACGCAACTTATGAAAAAGTCACTGAAAGCCATTGCCGGCGTTGTTGCTTTAAGCCTTGGTTCCTCTCTTGCCATGGCTGCTGATTATCCGGCCCGTAATATTCGTATGATTGTGCCATTTGGCGCCGGTGGTGGTACTGACTCTGTTGCGCGTGCTCTGGCTGAATATACTGAGCCACATCTGGGCCAGCCGATTGCCATTATGAACCGTACCGGTGGTGCCGGTGCCGTGGGTATGACTGCTGGCGCCAACTCCCGTGCTGATGGTTACACCATCACCATGATTACCCGTGAAATTGTCTCTCTGCCTAAGCTGGGCCTGATGCAGGTGGATAGCGAAGCGTTTAAGATGGTGCGCCTGGTGAACTTTGACCCGGCTCTGGTGACCGTGAAAGCCGACAGCCCATACAAGACCATGGGTGATATTATTGAGAAGGCCAAGGCTAACCCGGGCAGCGTGAAGTTCGCTTCTACTGCCAAGCCAAACTTCTATGCGCTGGCTATCGAGCGTAACCAGGACGTAACCTTCAACCAGATTCCATTTAACGGTGCTGCAGAAGCTTCCACCGCGGTTATGGGTGGCCATGTGGAATTCACTATCACCGGCCCGGGTGAAGTGAAGTCTCAGGTTGAATCCGGTCAGCTGCGTCCTCTGGCGGTTATGGCTGAGAAGCGTCTGGCTTCCATGCCGGAAGTTCCAACCATGAAGGAGCTGGGCTTTGATGTGGTTTCCGGTACCTGGCGTGGTATTGCTGTACCTAAGAAGACTCCAGATGAAATCGTAGCCAAGCTGGAATCCGCTATTGGCAAAGCTGTTGCTGACAAAGACTTCGTTGCCTTCATGGAGAAGGGTAACTTCTTTATCGAAGATAAGAGCGCGGCGGAATTCACCAAGTTTATCGGTGAAGACACCAAGAGCCTGATGCCGATCATCGAGAAGCTGTAATTTACGCGGGTGTTTCCAGATTTTGGAAACACCCGTTTCTGTTCTGTCCTCTGTCCATTCTCATCCGTGACATGAATTATGAATATTAAGTCTCGCCACGGATTCTCCGTAATGATTTACGGGGCTATCCTGCTCTTCGCCCTTGTTTTCCTCTTTCTGGCCACTCAATTCCAGGAAGCGGGTGATATGCACGCCATCGGCTCCGGCTTTTACCCGATTCTGACCTGCTTCATCCTGGCCGGCCTTTGCATTATGCAGCTGGTCACTGAATGGCGTACTGCCAGTGATGACCAGGCCGAGGCCGAGCCTGCCAACTGGCAGCGCGCTCTGATGGTCTTTGCGGTGCTGGCGGTTTATGGCCTGGGTATGATGCTGATCGGTTATCTGCCGGCCACGATTCTGGGCTTTATGGCGATCCTGTTTCTGCTGGGTGTCAGACGCTGGACCTGGTATCTGGCGGCACCTGTCTTCTCCTTCGCTCTGAGTTACATCTTTGCTGAAGTCTTCATGGTTTTCCTGCCGGCCGGTAGTCTGTTCCAGTAAGGTTGCACCACAATGTTCGAGTATCTTCTCCAGGGTATCCTGGCCACATTCCAGATGGATGTGTTCCCGTTCCTGCTGGCGGGTGTTACCGGCGGGATCGCGATTGGTGCGCTCCCCGGCCTCACGGCGACCATGGGTGTTGCCATTATGCTGCCGTTTACCTTCGGTATGGGCGCGGGAGCTTCCCTGGCCATGCTGATTGGTGTTTATGTCGGCGCGATCTATGGTGGCTCCATCCCCGCCATCCTGCTCAGAACCCCGGGTACACCGGCCTCTGCCGCTACCGCTATTGATGGCCATGAGTTGGTGAAGCAGGGTTATGCCACCAAAGCCTTGAGCATTTCGGTGATCTGCTCGTTTCTGGGTGGTCTGGTCAGCACTATTATGCTGATCACGGTGTCGCCAATGCTGGCGAATTTTGCCCTGCGCTTTAGTGCGCCGGAGTATTTCACCCTGGCACTGTTTGGTCTGACCATTATTGCCAGTATTTCCGCCAAGAGCATGACCAAAGGTTTGATCGGCGGTTTCCTCGGTTTGATCGTGGCGTGTATTGGCCTGGATCCGATTACCAGTACCCCGCGTTACACCTTTGGCGTAATGGAGCTGTACAACGGTCTGTCCATTATCCCGGTTCTGATCGGTCTGTTCGCCATCTCCGAATGTCTGCTGCAGGCCGAACAGCTGAATCTTGGCGCTGGTAATGCCATTAAGAAGTTCAGCCACAGCTTTGTGAGTCGCAAGGAGTTTCGTGAGTTCCTGCCGTCTGGCCTGAAAAGCAGCTTGATGGGCACGCTGATTGGTTCTGTGCCGGGTGCCGGTGCCGATATTGCCGCCTTCGTCTGCTACAACGAAGCCCGTCGCAGCAGTAAAAAGCCGGAGACGTTTGGTAAAGGTTCTCTGGAAGGTATTGCTGCTGCGGAAGCTGGTAATAACGGTGTCACCGGTGGTGCACTGGTGCCGCTGCTGACCCTGGGTGTTCCAGGTGATGCAGTGGCTGCGGTCTTGCTGGGCGCGCTGACCATTCAGGGCCTGTCTCCCGGCCCCATGCTGTTCCAGAACAGTCCGGATGTCGTCTATGGCGTATTCAGCTCCATGCTGATTGCCAACTTCCTGATGCTGATTGTGGGGCTGCTGGGTATCAAGCTGTTCTGTCGTATTGTGGAAGTGCCGAAGGTGCTGATTGTGCCGATGATCGCCATGCTGGCGGTGGTCGGTGCCTACTCCATGAACAACAGTATGTTTGATGTTGGCGTAGCACTGGGCTTTGGTTTCCTGGGTTATCTGCTGACCAAGTGTGAAATTCCTCTGTCGCCGATTGTACTGGCGATCATCCTTGGCCCGATGGCGGAAACCAACCTGCGTAAGTCTTTGATGATGTATGAAGGTTCCTGGAGTTTCCTCTATGAACGTCCGATCGTAGTGGTCTTTATTGCTCTGGCAGCGTTGTCTATCTACAGCACCTGGCGGATCAAGAAAAAGGTGAATGCATCGGAACAGGAGCAGGCTGCCGCAGCCTGATCTCTGAACCTTTAAAACGGAACTGCCCCTTGGATATAAACGCTTTTTATATTTGATGGGCAGTTTTTTTATACCTGAAAAATACGAGATGTGTCCTATGAGTATGTCCTGGACCAATGATGATGAACTGTTTGCCATGGCCAGAGAGCAGCTGTTTGTGGCGGTGGTGGGTGATGTGCTCGATAAGATGGGCTACACCCATCAGTTTCTGAGCCCTTACCTGAAACCGGTGCAGCAGGAGGCTGTGATCCTTGGCCGGGCCATGCCGGTTCTGGAAGCGGATGTGTTTGATGCCGAGGTGCAAGGCAACAACCCGCTGATGAACAAGCCTTTTGGTCTGATGTTTGAGGCGCTGGATGATCTGAAAAAGAACGAGGTTTATATCTGTTCCGGCAGTTCCCACCGTTACGCCCTGTGGGGCGGATTGATGTCTACGCGGGCGATTATGTGTGGAGCTGCCGGTGCCGTGGTGCATGGTTTCCATCGGGATACCACGGAAATTGAGCGTCTGAACTTCCCGATTGCTTCCTTCGGCAGCTATGCCCAGGATCAGGGTGTACGCGGCAAGGTTATCGATTGGCGGGTACCGATTGAAGTAGACGGAGTCCGTGTACGTGATGGGGACATTATCTTTGGCGACCGTGATGGTGTATTGGTGATTCCTCATGAGGTGGCCGATGAAGCCTTTCAGGCTGCGTTCGAGAAGGCGGCGACTGAGAATCTGGTATTGAAGGCGCTGCAGGATGGTATGAGTACTGTTGATGCCTTTGCCAAATTCGGTGTGATGTAAAGCTGTCGCTGATGGAATGTGTCTAAAAACAAGCCCTGTGACGTTGAACGTGACAGGGCTTATTTATGTGAGCTAATTAGAAAGGCAGTTAAGCTTTCAACACCACACCCGCACGGGTTGGTTGATAAATACCTTCTTTAATTTTGCTTTGTCCATTAATAAACAGGTGATGAATACCGGAGGCAAACTGATCGGGATGGGACTCCG
Organism: Parendozoicomonas haliclonae; assembly: GCF_900174585.1. Taxonomy (GTDB): domain Bacteria; phylum Pseudomonadota; class Gammaproteobacteria; order Pseudomonadales; family Endozoicomonadaceae; genus Sansalvadorimonas; species Sansalvadorimonas haliclonae. The sequence goes on from NZ_FWPT01000017.1 coordinate 10,339, forward strand.
TACCATGGTCAGTGATTTGGTCAGAGAAAATCACAATATCGGCTTTCTTGCCTTCCTGAATCACGCCTCGGTCGTGTATCTCGAAGGTTTTGGCGGCGAGTCCGGTCATCTTATGAATCGCCAGCTCCAGTGACAGCATCTGACTGCCAAACACATACTGGTTCAGAATACGTGGATAGGCGCCATAAACCCGAGGGTGGGGAATTCCGGTCATCAAGGCGTCCGAGCCAATCATGCCGTCAGGCCGTTGCAGGATGGTCTCCATCAGTGAGATGTCCATGTAATGATTGATCATCATCACCTGGCCCCGTTCCTGAATCAGCAGGTCGAGCATAAAGTCCACGGGATCCTGACCGGTTTTCTGGGCGCAGGCTTCAATGGTCTTACCCAGATACTTTTCATTCTCCTTTGTTTGCAGACTGGTGATGGTGACGTTATGCCAGCCAGTCAGTGCCGGCACGTTGTCCCAGGAGAGTGACGGATCCGGAAGAATCTTCTCGGAGAACCAGTCCTTAATCGTTTCACGAACATCTGGCAGGGTAATATCTTCCAGTGCTTCTTCGTAGCTGCGTTCGTCGAACAGGAAGGGCGGCAAGACCGAGAACAGGGTGGTGCTGCCATAGTTGTATGGGTAGTGATCAAAGCTGTAGCCGTACTCATCGACCTTTTTGAGCAGGTCGTCAAGCTTCCAGGCATTGCGTTCACCCATCAGCTTCAGGTGGGAGAGGTGAATACGACAGCCGGTTTTCCTGGCCAGTGCTGCAATCTCATCAATGGCTTCAATAATCGTGTCGCTTTCACTGCGCAGGTGAACGGCTACCGGGCGATCAAACTCGGCGGCGACTTCCATCATCACCTGCAGCTCTTCCTCTTTGGAGAACAGGGCCGGGTGATAAATCAGCCCCAGGCTCAGACCTTTGGCCCCGGCTTTGAAGCTGGCACGAGCCAGTTCGGCCATTTGTACCTTGTCGTCTGCGGTCAGGGATTCACTGGAATCTCCCTTCACCACCCAACGTAAAACACCGTGGGGGATAAACGGCATGATATTGCTTTCGAGTCCATGGTGTTCGAGAGCGGTCATGTATTCGGCAAAGGTTTCCCAGCGCCATTGAATATCCGGGTTACCAATAATCAGACGGCTGCGGAAGGTGGATTGTTTCTCCCGAGGCACAGGGGCGACGCCCAGACCACACTGACCGGCGATCTCGGTGGTAATGCCCTGCATGATTTTGGGCTTCATGCCTTCTGGAATAAAGTTGGCAAGATCGGTATGGGTGTGGGTGTCAATAAAGCCCGGAGTCACGTACAGGCCGGAGGCATCAATGATCTCTTCGACGGGAATCTGAATATCCTTGCCAACAGCGATAATACTGTCGTTTTCGATCAGTACATCCAGGAACTCGGCCGGATTGTTCAGGCCATCAACAACGGTCCCGTTTTTAATCAGAGTCTTCATGGTGTTATTTTCACATTCAGAGTGAGTGTTATTCCGTTAAGCGATTGATGTGTGGTGTTACATCAGGACCGCAATACTCAAAATGGTCATGTTGATGGCCGACAGTACCAGCAGCAGAGGGCCGGCAAATCGGACCCAGGTCGAGAAAGGCACACGGCCAATCGCCAGGCCACCCATAAGGAAGGCGAGGGTTGGTGTCACCATATGGACAACACCCATGCCGGTGACAAAGGCGGTGACTACAAGCGAACGATCCACGCCGGCAAAGTCTCCCAGAGGGGCAAGGATGGGCATGGAGAGCACTGCAAGAGCGGACGAAGAGCTGATCACGAAGGAGAGCAGGGCTTCGATGATATAGATGACATTAATAAAGACGACAGAGCTGGTGCCTACCGCCACGCTTTCGGCGTAGTTCAGTAGTGTATCTATGATGGCGCCGTCGTTCAGAATCACGACGATACCCCGGGCTAGTCCGATCACCAGAGCAACACCGACCAGATCCGAAGCACCGGCAACAAACGAGTTAACGATCTGCTGCTCTCCCAGACGGGCAACGAAACCGATAATAATACCCATGACGATGAACAGGGCGCTCATCTCGGCCATCCACCAACCACCGGCGGTAATACCCCAGACCATAATGCCGAATGTGGAGGCAAACAGGGCCAGAACCAGAGACTGGGTTTTGGTGAGTTCAGGCGTTTCCTGATTCTGATTTTGGTTATCACCCAGGAAGTGGGCCAGATTACTTTCGCGGAACGAGGCGACCAAAGAACTCTGTGGGTCTTTCTTCACCTTAATGGCATAGCGCATCACCCAGAAGATGCAGACGAACAGACCAATACCAAAGATAAACAGACGCAGTTCCATGCCATCCTTAAAGGAGATTCCGGCAGCGTTGGAAGCGAGAACAGTGGCAAACGGGTTAATGGTGGAACCCATGGTGCCAATGCCGGCACCGATCATAATAACCGCGACTGCGGTGAGGGCATCAAAACCCGCAGCAAGAAACACCGGTATCAGCAGACCGTAAAAGGGAATGGTTTCTTCTGCCATACCAAAGGTTGTGCCGCACAGGGCAAACACAATCATCAGGATCGGGATCATCCAGATCTCTTTCCCCTGAAGTTTGGCGGTCACGCGGGCTATGCCGGTATCAATCGCACCGGTTTTGGTGACCACGCCCAGGAAACCACCGATCATCAGGACAAACAGACCGACATCGATAGCCGCTGCTGCGTAGGTGGAAGGATCATAGAAGCCGGCAATTGGCGCCAAAACGATATCCGCCAGTCCTTGCGGAGACGCTTCGGTATATTGGTAAGAGCCGGCAACGGGCACCTCTCGGCCGAGAGCATCGCTAAACTCCTTTTGATACTGACCGGCAGGCAGAACATGAGTCAGTGCTGCAAAGAAAAACAGCAGAATAATAAGCAGGCCGAATGAAGTCGGCATGGACAGTTTGAATGGCATATTCACGTCTCGTTATTTAATAATTACTACGAAAAATTATTCAATGAACAGTTTTGACACGAACGGGGACGTCATGACGGAAAGAACGCCGCCATAACTCAGGTTAAAGCGTAAATGATCACCGATTTTCAGCGGAGAACGCTCATTAAAATCGGTCACATCAAGAATCAAATGGTCACTGCTGGCTCCGAGAACATCTATACCTGACTCCTGAGGGGAGATATTGTCAGGGTCGATATCCTGTCGTCCAATGGCACAAATCGCTCTGAGTCTTATTCCTTTATCCTCAAATTCAGGAAGGTTGCCGAAGGCATCAAGTCCTCTTTCTCCCATTGGAATTGATGGTTTGTATTTTAATTCGATGATTTCCAGTACAAGGGTAAAAACATTGGTCGATAAGGGTTCAATAGGTTTGTCATTGAGTCCAATGCCGCAGGCAATAGAAGCGCCTAGTCGTATTTGATTAATACGCGCCGGAAGATTTTTCTTGGCAAATAAGCTGATAGTGCCTGAATTGCCACCGGAAATAATATCGAGCTTGATATTGAATCTCTGTTCTATATTCCCCGCCAGACTACAGAGCTGTTCCATATTTTCCTGGCTTGGCAGTACGCCTCCGTAGCAGCTGAGGTTGGTTCCAATTCCCTTGAGGGCAACATGGTTCATGGCCAGTGCTTCCTGCACGGTTGCATACAGTTCTTCCTTGTCAAAGATGCCTTCCCTTAAGTCCCCAAGGTCAACCATAAGGATAATGCCGATAATTTTATCGTTTTTTTCTGCGGAATCATTAAGGGCTTTTATCGTGACCAGTTCAGAGACAAGGCAGAGGTCAGCTGTGTTCACAATATCATCACACTGACTCAACATGGGGATACGCAGGAGCAGCTTTTCTGCGGGCAGCTCCTGCAAGCGTTTTAGATTTTCAACCCGTGAATCCGCTAGTACGGTGATTCCAGAATCAACCATGATGCCGGCAATATTTGGATCCGCAAGAAATGCCTTGGTGACACCAGCCGGTTTAATTCCGAACGGTTTGCACAGCTCAATCACTGTCTGCGTGTTATGCCTCAAAAGTTTTTTTGATATTTCAACACATGGATACATTTTGAATTACTGCACAACAATGAAATCAGTTGCCATGAAATATTCCATAACTCTTTTCAGCGAGAAAACTGTATCTGTGGATGATCAATATAGATGAAATCTATGTGTCGATGGAGAAATGGTTGATTGGTGATCAGTACATCTGGTTTTTGATGAACGTCAATAAATCAAACCATTTATACAGTCTATGTTTGAGTAAATATCAGGTTAGGTATTTGCCGTAGTATTTTTCGTGAATTAATCGTGCAAGTTTAAATAAAGGTCGTAACACGGTTGTCGCAAGGGTTTATTCTATGCCCGATAAACTGAACTCCATTACCAGCAAAGAAATTGATCACTTTGTTCGGAATATGGACTGGAATCTTCTCAGAACCTATACCGTTATTATTCAGGAAGGGGGAATTACCGCAGCCGCCAATCGTTTATGTCTGCAACAACCAACAGTGAGTGCGGCATTAAAACGACTGGAAGAGTTTATGGGCACGACTCTGATTGAGCGTGGCCATGGTCGGTTTCAATTAACGGATACTGGTCAGCGTCTGTTTAAATATTCGGAAACCATCTATGGCACGATAATGCGGCTGGCCCAGATCTCTGAGCATGATCAACTCGCCTTACGTGGACATATCCGTTTATGCGCGATCAGCAACGTCTCCTGCTCCCAGCTGGACAGCGCATTGGGAGACTTTTTCAAGAAGGCACCAGGTGTCACCCTTTCAATAGAAGTGGATACCACCGAGAAAATCCTTGAAGAGATCATGACCGGCCGCTTTACCGCTGGCCTTTATGATGGCCGGGTCCCTGGAGAGCTGGAGAAGATCTTTCTGCGTAGCGAACGGTATGGACTCTATTGCGGCCCATCTCACCCTTTGTTCGGGTGTAAAAACGTCAGTGATGACACCTTGAGAAATGAGGCGTTTGTGACGTTTACCGGTGATCTCAAAGGCGATCAGCATCGTGGGGCCATTGCTGATTTATTGGCGCGGGTGTCTCTTGCCAGAAATGTGAGAGCGGTTGGCTGTAATGTCGAAGAAGTGAAACGCATGATTATCACCGGTATCGGTATTGGCCTGATACCTACGCATCTTGTTTCTGATGATGTAGCTCGGGGAATGCTTTGGCCTTTGCCTTTGGAATCGACACTGCCGGTGACCCAGCTGTATATGATCTGGAACCCCAAGGCCCCGTTGAGTGAAGCTGAACATGCTTTTTGCCAACATATGAACAAACATTTAGCCGCAGCGCGAGTTCATACTGAATTATAAAAATCAGTTTCCTGGAATGGCAGGTGAGTTATGCCTCATATTCAGATAATAAACCCCAGTAGTGACCGTGCGTTCACTCTCGGTATTGCCCAGGTGTTGAAACCTCTGGAGCGTCGGTTGAATATCACTTTGGAATTCGCCACCCTCGAACAGGCACCTCTGGCCATTGATACGCAATACGATATTGATTCGGTGTCTGCGCCGGTGTGTGATCTGATTCGCTCAAGAAAAAAGGATATTGATGCGGCTGTGATCGCCTGCTTTGCTGATCCTGGGGTGAGTGCCGCTCGGGAGCTGTTCACCATGCCGGTAATTGGCTGTTGTGAGGCGGCATTATCGCTGGCGCTGAATATGGGGGAACGCTTCGGAATTATTTCTACACGACCAGAAGCCTATAACGCTGAACTACGACAGATTCGAGGTGTTGGGCTGGAAAAGCGATTGGCCGGGGTGATACCGGCAGAGATTCCGACTGCGCAGATGATGTCTCACTCCCAGGGGCTGGAAACCCTTATTGACCGTGGCCGACAGTTAAAGGCTATGGGCGCGGAGTCTATCGTACTGGGGTGTGCCGGAATGGCCAGTTACAGCAAGAAGCTGGAAGACGCATTGAACATGCCGGTGATTGAGCCGGTAACAGCCGGTTTGGGAATGGCAGTAACCCGGCTGGCTATGCGCGCGTTCTGAAGGTTCAGGCCTGCTCAATCTCCAGCAGATTAGTTTGCATGCGTGTCGGTGAGGCGGGTATCAGCGTCATGGATGACAAGGCACTGGTCAGGCTTTCCAGTTTCTCTTCCAGCACCGGTACCGGGGTGCTGCGCAAACACGCGATCACTTCATCCCGTTCATTAATATCGCCCTGGTTCATCAGCCAGGTGGCAATATAAGGGTGCTTGCCAAGAAAGTACCTGACCTGTGGATCATTATCAGCCAGCTCACAAAGCTGGTTAATAGTACGGGCATTTATGAACTTTTCATTTTCCGAGAGGCTTGGCTTGTCAACATAGTGTTGGCGAAGAAACTTTTTGGCATCCAAAACCTGAACCGTCGGGCGAGCGTGGCTCTTCATCGGTTGGAATTGCGAGCCAAGGTGACTATAGGCTGGTTTACGATAGGACGGGGCAACCTGCCTTCGGTGTCGGGCGATAATCGATGAATAACGTGCCATAACTCCTCCTGTGCCATGGCGCTACTATAGATTTCCTGACTTTTGCATACTATTCGACCAAGGTCTGATAGTGAGTGTGGTTGACTGCCTATTTAGGTCTGATTAAGGTAATAGCTTCCCAGCGCTCATTTATTCCTACTTGCAGGCGCTATAAAAGTTTCGCTAAATCGGAGAGTAACTATGACATCCCCACTTTCTTTGACTATTGATCAGGTTTCGGTCACCGGGCTGATCACTTTGCGTACCGCCTCGGATCTGGTGGTTGCTATTAGCCATCCCTGGGCAGGTTTCCAGCTTGGCGCACCTCATATTCCCCGTCTTGCCGCAGGGCATAAGGATTATCGGGATAAACAATGGGATGCGCTTGCCAGCCAGCTGCTGAGCGATCTTTACCGGGCAGTTAGTTCGCTGAAAGAGCATTCGTCAGACTTGTGTGAGGCTTATCAGCAGCCTGACAGCCTTCGCGACAGGCTGGATGGAACCCGTGAAGAGCTGGTCGCAGTCAAACACCAAAAACAGCAGGCCCGGCAACAGTTTGCCGAAGGTCTTTTAAGTCAGCGTGATTACCAAAGCGGCTTACGGCAGTTGTCCAAAGTCGAGCAGCACTTTCAGGAGTTGGCCGAGCAGGCCAAAAGTGATTTTCTCCGGCAACACCTTCCAGAGTCATGTACAGCTCTTCAGCCGGATGATGTGCTGAACTGGCTTGAGAGTCAGTTACATTCAACGAATAATAATTCTAAGCAAGAGGAGCAGTGATGTACGACATCATCGGAGATATTCATGGTCAGGCCGATGAGCTGGAGCAGTTACTGAAAAAACTGGGTTATCAGCATAACGGTACGGCCTACCGTCACCCGGAACGTCGGGTTATCTTTGTTGGAGACTTTATTGATGGCGGTCGCCAGCAGCATCGGGTTGTCGAAATCAGCCGGGCTATGGTTGAAAGTGGTACAGCGCTGGCGGTGATAGGCAACCATGAATTCAATGCTATCTGCTATGCCACCCCCGCAGACAACGGCGATTATTTGCGTTCTCACACTAAACCCAAAAACACCAGGGATCATCAGGAGTTTCTGGATGAGTTTCCTTTCGGCTCACCAGAGCATCAGGAGGTGATCGGCTGGTTCCGTACTTTGCCGCTGTTTCTTGATCTTGGCGACCTGCGCATTATTCATGCAGTCTGGCATCACCCGAGTTTTGACGCGGTAGAGGATTGGCTGGATGAAAACAATTGCCTGATTCCGGAAGCCTACCGGATGGCTTCTGATCCAAACGACAGCTTATTTGATGCGGTTGAACATCTGCTGAAAGGTATAGAAGTGGAACTGCCAGAGGGCTACCACTTCTTTGATAAAAAGCAGAACCGCCGCACCGCTGCCCGTATCCGCTGGTGGGATGAGCAGGCGACCCATTGGAACAATGCGACAGTGGGCACAGGCAAAGCCTCTCTGCCTGATCAGCCTTTGCCCAGCGATATTTACCGGTATCGTGATGCTGTCCCGCTGTTTGTCGGCCATTACTGGCTGAAGGATACACCGGAGGTGCTGGCTGACAATGTCGCCTGTGTCGATTACAGCGTGGCGCGGGTTGGTGGCAAGCTTACCGCCTATCGCTGGTCTGGCGAGAAGCAGCTGCGCTCCGAGAACTTTGTCTGGGTCGAACGCACGCAATAAAATCTGAGAAAAAGAATAAAGAGCTGTTATTTCGATGAATCTGATTTATAACCATAAACAACGTCAGGGTCGTATTGTTGATGAAAACCATCAGCTGATCCGGCAGTTACCACCCCATAAAGACACAAATCCTGCGCCTCGTTTTGCTGCAGCTTCTCCTTTCCATTACACGCAGCAGTTGCTTTCCTATCTGGCCGGCCTCTATGAAGAGGGTGTATTGGAAGAACAGGGGACAGAAGATGATATGGTCTGGGCTCTGATTCGGATCTGCGACGAAGACGACACTGCTTTTCGTGATCAGTATCAGACCTACCATGGTCAGGTCGGGTTTCTGATCGATGAAGGCGTGATCTTTAATGAAATCTGCGTTGAGGTAATTGAAGAGGTGTTTTGAGCCTGCCTATCAATGTGATGAAGGGAGGCATTAACGCAGCACCAGCCAGAGTGCGTGCACCACCCCGGGCACGAAGAGCACAATACACAACAGGATATTAATAATCAGATCCTTGCCCACGCCGTTATTCAGCAGTACCGCTACGGGTGGCAGCAAAATAGCAAGGATAACCAATAGGACTTTATTCATTTCTGGATCCCAATCGCACCATCAATGAACCAACACTAGCAGGCTCTGGATGATTTGCTCTGACCAGTCTTGGTAGACCAGAGCAGAGCTCCTCTGTCGCCATACCAAATCTTTACAATCCCTGTGAACCTTCTACTTATTCCGTGGCAGAATGTTTTGCGTTAAGTTCACGCGCCTGCGTAATTCTGAAGGTCTTTTGGGTGCTCTCCCGAGGCCTGACCTGTTCATAGAGTGACGGTAAACCATGATCACATTCTATTCCGAACGCCAGCTTGAACACTGCGGCGTCACCGAGGTGTTAAGCGGGGAAGTTGTTTCCAGTTTTGAGTGCCCGGAACGTGTTGATCAGGTTCTGAACCGACTGCGCGAACGCAGTCTGGGTGACATTCTGGCACCCGAGTCTTTTAGTCTGGACACCGCCTGCCGGGTACATACCCCGGACTATGTGGAATTTCTGCAGACCGTCTGGCCACGCTGGCACCAGATGTACCCTGACACCACTCAGGCCATTCCTTATTGCTTTGCTGTGCGTGGTCTGGCTCCCCGTTGTCCGGATCATGTTGAAGGACAGTTGGGCTATTACTCCCTGGATATGACCGCCTCCATTGTTCCCGGCACCTGGAACGCCATTAAGGCCGCGATGGATTGTGCTCTGGCAGGGCAGCAACATATTGCCGGTGGTGCCCGTTCGGTATTCAGCCTGTGTCGTCCTCCCGGCCATCATGCGACTGCGGATCAGATGGGCGGTTATTGTTATCTGAATAATGCTGCTATTGCCGCCCAGGCTTATCTCGATTCAGGCTGCAAGAAGATAGCGATTCTGGATGTGGACTATCACCACGGCAATGGTACCCAATCGATCTTCTACGATCGTGATGATGTGTTGTTCCTGTCGCTTCATGCTGATCCGGCTCAGGACTATCCACATTACTGGGGCTATGCCGATGAGACCGGTGTCGGTCCGGGTGAAGGTTTTAACCTCAACCTCCCTTTGCCTATTAACCGTACTGACTGGTCACTGTACCGCCAAGCGTTGGATAAAGCGCTGGCCGCAATTCAGTCCTATGGTGCTGAGGTGGTGATTGTCTCGCTGGGTCTGGATACCTTTGAGCAGGATCCGATCTCCTTCTTTAAGCTCAAGTCGGATAATTATCTGGAGCTGGGGCAGCTGATCGCTGGTCTGAATCTCCCCACCCAGTTTGTTTTTGAAGGCGGTTATGCCACAGGCGCGCTGGGCCTGAATACCGTCAATGTTCTGGAAGGCTTCAGCGGTCGCTGAAGTTGTTTGTGTCTGTGAGGAAACCCTATTGAAAAAGACACTCAGTGCCCTGGTGGCGGGCATTTCTCTGGCTATTTCCGTAAACGGTATGGCCAGTGATGACCAGCAGCTGAACGTAGCCAACTGGTCCCATTATATTGCCGAAGATACCGTGCCGAATTTTCAGAAGCAGACCGGTATCAAGGTGAACTATGGGCTCTACGACAGCAATGAAGCACTGGAAGGCCGTTTGCTGGTGGGCAATTCCGGTCTGGATGTGGTTGTGCCGTCGTCTTATTTCCTGACCCATCAGGCCAAGGCCGGTGTATACGAAAAGCTGGATAAGACCCGACTGCCAAACTGGAAGAACCTCGATACTGGCTTGCTCTCCAAGCTGGCACTGCACGACACCGGCAATACCCATGCGGTTCCTTATATGTGGGGCACCTCCGGTATTGGTTATAACGCCGGCAAGATCAAAGAGCTGCTGGGCGAGAATGCACCGGTTGATAGCTGGGCGCTGGTGCTGGACAAGGGCAATGCCGAAAAGCTGGCCAAGTGTGGTATTACCATTCTGGACGACCCGACCGATGTTCTGGCTTCGGTATTGACCTACATGGGTAAAGACCCGCTGAAAGCGACCAATGCCGACTGGCGGGCCGCGGGCGAAAAACTGAAGACGATTGTCCCTTATGTCGCCAACTTTAACTCTTCCCAGTTTGTGGAAGAGCTGGCCTCCGGTTCTACCTGTGTGGCCATCGCTTATTCCGGCGGCACCCTGCAGGCGGCCCAGACTGCCTGGGATGCTAAAAATGGCAACGACATTCGTTACTTTATTCCGAAAGAGGGCGCTCCGGTCTGGTACGACGTACTGGCCATGCCTGCTGATGCACCGAACAAGGATAATGCCTACAAGTTCCTCAATTATATGATGGAGCCTGAGGTGATTGCCGAGGTGAGCAATACCATCTCCTACGCCAATGCCAACCGCGCGGCCACGCCGTTTGTCAGCGAAAGCATGCGTAACAATCCGGGTATCTATCCGTCTGATGAGGTGATTGCCAACCTGTTTATCACCCCGGCCATGGATGCCAAAACCACCCGTCTGGTCAACCGTATCTGGACAGATGTGAAGATGGCGGGCCGTTAATCGGCTGTGGTTTGATAGAACAAGGCCCGAACACTCAGTGTCCGGGCCTTTTCTTTACCGCCTGCTCGCAGGTTTAGCTTTTGGTGGCAATCGTCGTCAGTTGCTCACAGAGGCTGGCGGTGGATGTGCTGGCCTGCTGTAAAGCCGTGGTATCAATATCGGTTAGCTGGTCAGATAAGCCGGACAGTTGTTGCTTATCGAGAATACCTTCCTGTGTAGCAGCTGTTAACGCGATATTGGCCTGACGCAGAAGAACATCGGCGTGTACCACATTAGCCTGACTGGAAGCCGGTGCGCTGCTTGCCTGTGCAAGGGCGTTGCTCAGTCGTTTATCCGCCGCGCACAAGGTATCCCGCATCAACAGGTGGTTACGTACAGGCTTGTAGCGGGCAATTCCACCGGTTAACGGGCTGACCAAAGGCCCGAACAGGGCACGGCTGATGGAACGGCGAATCGGGGAGTGAGCGATATAATAGCCGCCATCCGGGCCGGTAATGGTGGCGGCCACAGATTCCTCCACGCCTTCGGTGTAGGAAATCACCTCGCCGGTTTCACGATCCAGCAGACCAACGCCTATCTCGATCGGCAGTCTGACCGTACCTTTCTCATAGCCGCTGCCGAGCATGACGGCGATGCCATTGGCAGTCACGGTGGCAGTCAGCATATTCAGGTTTCGGTAACCCAGCATCTCGGGGTACATATCGAGATTGGCTTCCCAGACAATCTCACCCCGTTTGCCATGGTCTTTGATCTTGAATAGTGAGCCTGTGGTGATGGCAAACAGTTCATTGTTTTCAGAGGCAACGGTGATAGAGGCAGGTATCTGCTCACCGACGTTTACACGCCAGAGTTCGTTCAGGTCGTTGTCCAGGGCAATTAAGTGACCATTGTCATCTGAGGCGTATACACGCTGACCATCGGCTCTCAGGGCAGGGGTTGAACCACTGCCGCCCTCGAAATAGGTACTGGCAGCCACTTCCAGACGATAACGGCCATCGGCGGCTTCCACCATATCAATGGCATACAGGGCACCATTACCGGCCTTGCCATCTTCCACGGCATCAGCCTCATCTGGTGCAGTTGCGGCAACCCAAATCCGTCCGGTATTCGGATCAATGGAGAAATAATTGGCCACCTTTACGCCACCGCCATAGATGACATCGGCTACCTTACTGAACCGGCCTGGTGCCTGGGGATCTTCGCCATAGGCTTCTTTCATGGTCTGGTCGGTTTTCTCGATCAGCCAGGGTGCTGGTCGACCGGTTCCGGAACCAATTGCAGGTGCGCCCGGGACCACAAAGGGTTCGACCAGTCTTCGTTCTCCGGTTTTTCTGTCAAGAGCAAACATATTGCCGTCAATTAACAGCCCGAAAATACTGTCGGACTGAGGGTGGTAGCTGGCACCAAAATTATGGGCGTTCCGGCTTTTCCCCGGTTTCGGCTTTGGTTCTTTAAGGCCAGTGGATACATCCCAGATAATGCTGCCATCCTGACGAACGGCGAGGGCACGTTCATAGAGAGTCAGATAAATGATCTGCTGCCCCGGATTGTCGGGATCATCCAGAACCAGCGGTGTGCCGCCGCCCTGGCTGTAGGGCTTGCCTTCAATGGCCCAGCGTCGTTCACCGTTTTTTGGATCCAGGCTGACCATCACCACTGGTTCCATCGGGGTGAGCGGGCTGAAATAAATATTGCCCTGACGATCAATGGATGGACCTTCGGCAGTAAACATCTCAGGCTCGGCAATCCAGTCGAGTTCAACCGCCGGTGAGACTGCCGTCAACACTTCATCGGAGTTGCGGGTGCTGCCATGGATTGAGCGAAAGGTATCGTTTATACCCAGCACCGGATGTTCGGGCGGTGAAAAACGCGTGCCTTCCGGTTGCCATTGGCTTACGGCAGGGTGTTTATATGTTTTCGGGGTTTTCAGATAGCTGTTCAAGCCGATACCGACAGCTGTGGCGGCAACGGCCACAGTCCCGGCAATCCATCTTTTTTTAGCCATAGCGTCTCTCTGATAGTATTTCTCTGGATTTGTTTAGGCGTTGGGGCGTGTAGATGTCAGCACAATCCCGAAACGGGATTGCCCTGACATGTCTTCAATTGCAGAAGATGGAGAATCAACGTCCCCAACGACGTATGGCTGCAGGGGTGTAGTCGGTTTTGCTGGCGGTTTTGCCAAAGATCAGGCTGTTGTCACCACTGCCCGCAGGGCCATTGGTGATATAACGGTTGGAGTTCATATCGTAGAACACTTCCGTTGCCATCCATGGCACCTGGGCCGGGTTGAACTGCAGGCTGTAAGCCATGCCCACACGCCAGATCTGACCGCGGCTGTCGTACAGATCGGCCAGGGCAATCTGCCAGCTGTCCTCATCAATGTGGAAGGTGCGCTTGCCGTAGATGTGACGGGCGTCGTCTTTCAGCGTGGCTTCCACTTCCCAGACCCGGTGCAGCTCGTAACGCACCAGTTCAGGGTTGATATGGCCGGGCTGGATCATGTCGGCGGTATCAACATTGCGATCATAGAGGGCATAGCTGTTATAAGGAATATAGAGTTCCTTTTTGCCTTTGAGCGTCCACTCGTAGCGATCCGGCGCGCCGTTGAACATATCAATGTTATCGGAGGTCTTCAGGTTGTCACTGGAGGCGGCCGGGTTGTCATAGGCAATGTTCGGAGCTCGACGCACACGACGCTGTCCGGGAATATATTTCCAGGCACGGCGTGGCTCGGCAATCTGGTTGACCGGCTCATGCACCAGTGTGACTTCACCGGCCATACGGATAGGTTTCAGCACCTTGGACTTGTAGTAGTAGAGCAGGTTGTGATCGTCCTCTAGCCCTTCAATGCTGGGGTAGAAGTTCCAGACTGTCTGCTTGAGAATTTCCCGGTAGCTGCCATCGGCCTCGGCAATGACCTGATTCAAGTGCATATCAACACTGTCACCCCGATAGCGCAGCATATGGTTCCAGATAGCCTGCAAGCCATTTTCTGGTTGGGGGAAGGGCACGCCATTATTAAAGCCAATCAGGCCATTACCATTATCCTGCAGCTGGGCTTTGCCCAGATTGTTAAGGGTGTTCTGGTAAACCGACTCCGGATAGCTGGCGCTGCGACGGGTGGGGTAGATATTCATGGTGAACGTCTTCGGATGACGTTCAAACATGGCCAGCTGGCCGGCGGAAAGCTGATCCCGGTATTGGTCCAGATTCTCGGCAGTGATAGTGAACAAAACCTTATCATCGGCATAGGGGTTCACCATGGAGCCATCTTCAGCCATGGTTGCCTGATTAGCGGGCAGGCCACCGGTCCAGGCTGGGATGGTGCCACTTTTGTTACCTGCCAGCTCGGCGCCAACGGGAGTCAGCCCCTTGGCTTCCAGAGGGTTGCTTGATGCCGCATGGCCTGTTGTTGCCAGACCGAGCAAGGCGCTGAGCGCGAGGCTCTTGGCCAGAATGTTTGTGTTCATAAGTTCGTCTCTGATTCTTATTGTTGTTGGCTCAGGGAACCGGTTTATACGCCGTCATTAGAAGCTCGCACTTACGCTGACACTGACAAAGTCACGGTCATCGCGGCTGCTGTAATCGTTGTTGCCAAAGAAGTTGGTATAAGACAGGTCGGCCTTATAGTTGTCCTTGTACACTGCGCCCAGTTTCAGGGTGGCAGCCATCTGGCCTTCCTCAAAGGCACCACCGGGCTGGTAGGCATAGCCGTTGACATCATGGCGGAATGACAGGGACGGCATGAGATTCAGGCCGGGCAGCACACTGCTGTAGATCAGCGTGGCATTCAGGTTATAGCCCCAGCTGTCTGCCGTCGTGTAACCCTCATCAGTACAGAAAGCATCAGTGGTTCTTGGATCGGTATCGCACACCCCGGTACCGGTGGTATCACCACGGCCGAACAGCGCGGAACGACCATAACGGTTACCGTCGTCCAGTGAACCGATATGCATAAAGCCGACTTCACCGGTCAGGGCGAGTTCAGAGGCTCCCAGTACCTGCGGGAAGGTATTGATGGCAGTGATCTGCAGCTGGGTAACCGGCTTGCGCACATAGCCTTCGGTCAGTTGCCCGTAATCGGCAGGCGTGCTGCCACCTGCTGCGGCTGAAGCCAACAGATCATTGACGTTAATCTGCAGAGGCATATTCGGGCGATAAGTGACTTCACCGGACAGGGACCAGCCGCTATCCAGACTGGTGTTGAAGCTCAGGCCATAAAGACGGATATTCTCCGGATAGACCGCATGGTAAGTGGCGCCCTGCACAAAACCGGCTGGCCGGATGGTGCCCAATTGCGGGTGGTTGATGGCCGGTACATAGAAATCAATATCACCGGCCGGGCCAAAGAACCCCGGAGCCAGAGGATTGGGCATCAGTGGACGGAACTGATTCTGGTCGGCATTCACTGCGCTCAGGTAAGGCAGACGGCTGTGGTAGTTAATAAAGTAGAGGCCGAACTCGGTACCGTTCAAAGCTTCGGCATAGTACTTGAGGGACGCACCCCACTGACCATTGTCGCCTGGCAGCTTATCCGCTGTGCGATCGATAATCACATTGCCGCCCAGTGGGGTAATCATCGATTGCTCTTCCGGTGACAAGGTGGCACTGGTAAAGATCGGGCCACAGCCAGGCTGAATGGCATCGGTGGCGGCAAAGAAGGTGTTACAGCCATCCTGCACTGTTGGTCGCCAGTTCAGCTGATAGAAAGCTTCCATAGTCACTTCCGGAGTCAGGCCGATACTGCCGTACAGCATCTCAACCGGCAGCAAACCTTCCTTGATTTCCACACCGGGGCGATTAAAGGCTGCAGCATCGACAGGGTTGATGACATTGACGCTACCCTGGATAAAGGTGCTTTCACCCCAGCTCAGTACCTGCTTGCCCAGACGGATATCGACGGGCATATTGCCGATATCAAAGTAAGTCCAGCCATAGGCTTCCAGCAGTTCGATACCACTGAAGCTGGCCATATCGTCAAAGCCGCTGTCGTCGAACTCTGTATAACGACCGCTTTTGGTTTCCAGCCAGTGGTCATACCAGTATTTCACGCTGCCTTTGAAACCGTAGTTACGGTATTCCAGAGACAGCTCCGTCAGCCCTTTGTACTGGTTGGAGATCACATCCCCTTTGGCGAAATTCAAACGACCATTGTCGGCATTCGGGCCTACGCCGGTGCCGGGTTTGATCGACAGGCTTTTACTGTCGCCATGGGAATAAAGCTGGCTATCCGGGTCGGCAGTACTGATGCTGATACCGGCACTGACTGTCGTATTCAGGGTGCCAGTCAGCTCACCGTCCAGACCATCAAAGCTGATGGCCATGGCAGTGCCTGAGGCCAGTGCTGAGTTCAACAGCACGGCCAGAGAGAGCGGGTGAAGAGGGTATCTTCTAGTCACAGTTGTTTCCTATTGTTGTTATTTTTTTGTTTGTGATTAGCGCATTGGATCAAACATGCTCAGAAAGCTGACCAGACCGGGCAGGGCTGTCAGGCCGCCTTCCACTTCCAGAGTGCCGTTAGCCAGGGCACGAGCAAAGCCTTCACCGGTTGCCACCAGATCAACCCAGTCGTCCAGTGCGACTGCGATCTGAATGTCGGCCTGTGGGTTGGGGCCGGGAACAAACTCGGCAATCCCGTTACGCACATGCAGGGTGAACTGCTGGTCGCGGTCGGTGAAATTGAAGTTGAGGCTGGTATCGACACCGGCGCTCTTCTCGGGATTCAGTGCGACTGTCATGGCCTGGACAAAGTTACCGGCCGGGAAGCTCTTCAGCAGTTCCAGCTTTTCATCGGTAATTTCTTCGGGAGGGAAGACGAAGCCTTCCAGCTCCATCGCCTGAGTCAGGTAGTAGTTACGACCGTTCGGGTTAATGGTGGCCAGCCCGATATTGCGCATGGCTTCGGCTTTCATGGCCTTGGCCTGCTGGTGGTCCGGTTCAACAAACAACATGTAGCTGATCAATTCCAGCGCCCAGCGGTTCTGCTGGTTATCAATGGCTTCCCGGGCAGAGAGCAGGAGTTTCTCTTTGCCAACCAGGGCCAGCATATTTTCACCCCGCTGCTGCAGCGGTGCTTTGGACAAGGTGGCAGCATCACCATCAAACCAGCCAAGGTAACCATTGAAGATGCTGCGCACAGACCACTCAACGGTGCCGTACAATTCCTGCAGGTAAGGATGGCTGACCATCGGTTCAGGCAGCTTCACAGCTTCGACCAGCTGGTCTTCGGTCAGGCCCTGGTTCATGCCGCGCAGGGTCTGGTCATGGACATACTGGATGCCATCACGGTACATGGTCAGGGTTTCCGCCACCTGCTGCTGACCACTGATCGGGCGACTGTGGCTGGGTACCAGATGTTCAGGTGCCAGCTCACGCATCAGATCAAGGCTGCCAACCCACTGCATCACATCACGGTTGGCTGTGCCCCGGATGGTATAGAGGTTGGGGAAGGCTTTATAAATATTGTCTCCGGGCAGCAGTACCTTCTGCTCCGGTAGATAAACAAACAGTTGGTCGTTGGTTTCACCGGGAGCGTGCACCAGCTGCAGCTGCACTCCGGCAATCTCAACATTCATCGTGTCATCAAAGGTTTTGGTCGGGCGCAGCAGGGTGGGGGTGCCACCGCCATGACCGGCATCCAGTGCCGGGCCGATGCCGGCATTCACCAGCCCCTGGTCACCGGGTTCGAGAATATTGCCGAACATACGACTGCTGCGGGTGGTGATGACCGGGCGCAGATGGTTAACGATGCGGTTGATATAGGCATCGGTGGTCGCATGGGCGTAAACGTCCACCTCACCATCGGGGGCAAAGCCCTTGCCGCCCAGAATATGATCCGCATGGTTATGGGTATAGATCAGCGCCTTAACCGGCTTGTCGGTGATTTTGCGGAATTCCGCCATGACCTTTTCAGCGGCTTCACGGCTCTCCATAACATCGACAATAATGATGCCATCGTCGCCTTCAATCATGATGGAGTTGGCCAGGCCAAAGCCGACGGCAACATGAACATTGTCGGTTACCTGATACACCTTGCGCTCAAACTCATAGGAGTGCGCTTTCAGCAGCGGGTGAACTTCTTTGCGGGTGTTGGCCTGGGTTTCAGGCGTTTGGTTCTGGCCACAACCGGCGAGAACAAGCACGGCAGATAAAGAAAGAGGTAAAAGAGCGGCTCTTCTTTTTATAATCATCAGCAACAGGCTCAGTAGCGTTTAATTTTTTTTATAGTGCGCTGGTATGGTATAACTCATCGCAGATGTCGACCTGACCCTATCGGACAGAAATTTGATCTGAGATGACAAGCAAGCAAGACTTATCCCGCCAGCCCGTTATTGTTGATGATGAGGTCACCACCCTGAATGGTGTGGCTTTGGTGCTGGCCGGAACATTGCAGGCCAGAGGCATTGACGTTGATCCGCTATTGTCGGAAGCGGGAATTGATCCTCAACTCTTGTCTCGCATGGGTCTGCGTATTCCCATGCAGCGGATGGCTGTGTTCTGGCAGGCAGCCGTGCGGGAAACAGGCTTAGCCAATATCGGCCTGGAAGTGGCCAAACGCTTTCACATTACCCACCTTCATGCCTTTTATTTTGCCATGCAGGCCTCGAATACCGTCCGGGAGGCCTTTGACACATTTCTGCGTTTTTCCGCCGTGATCAGTACCGCAATGATTGCTGAGTTTGATACCGCGAATGGTCGTGCCGAGCTGGTTGTGCGTGTGCGTGAAAACTGCTTTATGCCATGCCCTGAAGCGATTGATGCAACAGCGGCCATTACTGTGCGCTTTATGCAGGAGTTTATGGCTATGGAGGCTGATGATTTTCTATCGATCTCTTTGCCACGTCCTGCGCCTGAGCAACCCGAGCATTGGCAGGCCGCGCTGGGTTGTCCGATCACGTTTGGCAGCAAGGCGCTTATTGTTCGTTTTCATCCGCGGGTTCTGGATCGGGCCTTGCCGACGGCAAACCCGGCCATCGCCAAAGCCAACAGTGAGCTGCTGGTGCAATATCTGGATGGCTTAAATAATGATTTTCTCAGTCGGGCGACCCAGCGGCTGTCGGTCCTTTTAAATGAAGGGCGGGCGACCCAGGAAGCTCTGGCACAGGCGCTGGATACCAGCCCCCGTAATCTGCAGCGCAAAATGCAGTCTGAAGGGTTGAACTTCCGCCAGTTGCTGGATGAGCTGCGCCAGAAGCAGGCTTTGGAAGAGGTGCGCTCCACGACTCGACCGCTGACAGATATCGCCCACACCCTGGGGTTCTCTGATTCCGCCAGCTTTAGTCGGGCTTTCAAACGCTGGACCGGTGTTGCACCGAAAGACTATCGCAATGCGGCCAGTGTCTAATCGGCTGGCAGAGCAAAGGCGGTAATGACATCACCGGTTGGACGGGGCAGAATCTGGTGCCCGCCGGAGGCAATAACCACATACTGACGTCCATTGATCTGGTAGGTCATCGGGTTGGCATTGGCATCCACCGGTAGCTCGTAGCTCCATAGAAGATTCCCGGTGTTCTTATCAAAGGCGCGGAAGCGGCGATCCATCGTGGCACCAATAAAAATCAGGTCGCCGGCTGTCATCAGTGGGCCCCCCATATTTGGCGTGCCCATATTAATTTCAAAGGGCAGGGACACCGGGCCCATTTCATGGATGGAGCCGAGGGCGGATTCCCACAGGATCTCGCCAGACCTCATATTGATTCCAACCAGTTTGCCCCAGGGCGGTGCAACACAGGGGATGCCGAGGTTGGAGATCAGCGGTGTCACCTTGGCCGCGTAGGGTGTGCCTTTCATACTGACAAAGGAGCCAACAAAGCTTTCCTGCCCTTCGTCCTTATCTTCAATGCGCACCATCTGCCCGAGCAGGGCGGTGGTATTTACATTGGTGACCAGAATCTGGTCGTCATCGGAGAAGGCAGCACCGCCCCAGTTCATACCTCCGAGCGCACCCGGCATCAGCACAGTCGGGCGGCTTTCCCCGACAGGGGTGTACAGCCCTTCGCTGCGGGCTTCAGCAATCTGTCGTTCACAGCTGCCACGATCCCAGGGCGTGATGCCCCAGGCATCCTCTGTCGTCAGACCATGTTTGAGTAAGGGCGCGGGTGGGGAGACAAACGGCTGGGTGGGCGAGGTTTGCTCGCCGGCAATCTCCGAGGTGGGAACCGGACGTTCTTCAATAGGGAACAGCGGTTCACCAGTTTCCCGGTGGAAGGTAAATATCATGCCCTGTTTGGTGACCTGCACGACAGCCGGCACCTTCTGACCATCACGCTCAAGGTCAACTAGCATAGGCTGTGCCGGGGTGTCGTAATCCCACAGATCATGGTGAACAAACTGGAAATGCCAAAGCACCTTGCCACTTGTGGCGTCCAGTGCCACCAGAGAGTTGGCATAGAGGTTATCGCCGAGACGGTTGACGCCATACCAGTCCGGCGCTGCCGAGCCCGTGGGCACAAACACCATATTACGTTCGGAATCGACCGACAGTGGTGCCCAGGCGTTGGCACCTCCTGATTTGGCGGTGGGATTGTCCGGCCAGGTTTTGGCGGCTGGGTCATTCGGGTCTGTCGGAATGGGTTCAAAGGCCCATTTCTGTTGTCCGGTACGGGCATCAAAGCCAAACACGGTGCCTTTGGGGGGATTGGAATAATGGAAGTCGATCACCTGGGAACCCACGACAATGGTGTTGTTTACCAGAACCGGCGGTGAGGAGCTGAAGGCGTAACCCTTCATCTTGCCTTCACCGGAATAGATCGCCATCTCGCCGGGAACAGGATTGCCGCCAAAGTCCGGGCAGGCCTCACCGGTTATGGCATCCAGTGATAACAGACGGCGGTCATTGGTTGCCGAAACGATACGGTGTTTGCAGGCAGCACCATCGTCTGCCTCAACATCTTGCCAATAACTCACCCCGCGGCATTTGAACGAGTTTTTAATCTTTGTATTCAGACGGGCATCGTAGCGCCAGCGTTCCTGCCCGGTTTCCGGGTCAACGGCAATCACATCATTAAAGGCTGCGCAGAATACCAGACTGCGGCCTGCCTGTTCCGGTAATAGAATAGGCGTGACCTGCAGACTACTGTGCTTCATCAGTGCGCTGTAGCGTTCTGCATCACCGGTATGAATCTGCCAGGCAATCTCCAGATCCTGCACATTACGGGTATTAATGTGTTTAAGAGGGGAAAACTTTTGCCCGCCTTCATTGCCGGCGTGATGGGACCAGCCAGCATCAGGTCCAGCCCCTAAAGAAACGGATTGAGGCTTGGATTGCAGGTAAAGAGTCGTGGCAACTCCCGTTATCAGTACAGCGCCAAGAAGAGGGACAAACTTTTTTATTATCATAATTGTTCCCGGGGCCGCCCTTTAATAAGCGGCCATGGTCGAATACAGAACAGGCGTGCCATGTTATCATGGCGCGATTGTCTTTGACCGTCGCGTCCGAGAATAAAGACGAAAGCGGTCATCAAAAATAGAAAGTGGCAACCAATAATAAAAAGGAAACAGCCATGAATCTGCTGAAAACAGCCATACGCCTATCACTGGTGGCGGGGCTGGGATTACCGGCCAGTTATGGCATGGCGGACACGTTAACCGGTACTGTGACGGATAGTCAGGGGCAGCCGCTGGAAGGTGTCTCGATCAGCCTTCTTCAGAAATCTCCCTTAAAACAGACCACCCTGTTTACCAATGCTCAGGGGCAATACACCTTTACCGAAATACCAGACAGTGCCTTTGATCTGCGCGCACGGCTGATTGGCTATAGGGATAGCATTATTCCATTTCCAACGGCTTCAGAGGATTCTGGTACTGCCCATAACTTTTCCCTTGAGGCTGCCACAGAAGGTGAGCTGTTAATGCAGCTGCCTGCCAATGTCTGGGCGGAACGCATCAAGTTTGATGATGAAGAAGCGTTCAAGGCCTTCCGGGTTAACTGCATGACCTGCCATACCCAGGGCAATATTGAAGCGCGCTGGGCCCAGAATCGAGAGAACTGGGAGGTGATCTATAACCGCATGGCGCACAAAGGTGCGCGGATTACCGCAGAAAGCCAGGATCAGATCGCCGAAGCGTTGATCAAAGCCTACGACACCAGTGGTCCATTGGGTTTCCCGCGTATGCCGGTGGCACCAAGAGGTAAAGAAACCCGGGTTGAGATTACCGAATGGGTGATGCCACGTGGTTCCGTCCCCCACGATGTGGCTCCCGGACCGGAAGGACGGGTGTATGCGGCGGATGCCGGTACCAGTCTGGTGGTGCGCCTGGATCCGGAGACCGATGAGATGGTGGCACTGGATGATCCGAAGTCCCGCCCGGAAAACCCCAACAGTATGCATACCGTTCTGCCGAGCTTTGATGGCGAGAATGTCTGGTTTATTTATTCCGCCGGCAATATGTTGGGTAAGCTGGATGTGGCCAGTGAAGAGATGGATGTCTTCAATGTTCCTTTCTACAAAGGCGTGTATCCCCACACCATGAGGGCCGATGCTAATGGCAAGCCCTGGTTCACTATGTGTGGTTCCAACCAGCTGGCCAATATAGATGCCGAGACCGGGGATATTAATTACTTTGATCTGCCGGCCAAGGATCTCTGGCAGAGCATGATGACCTTTCCCCCGTTTATCAAACTGGTTTATGAAACCCGCGAGCTGTTTGGTATCAACACTCTGGGGGATATCGAGGAACTCCCATGCCCGTATGGGATTGATATCGCCCCGGATGGCAAAATCTGGGTCGGCCAGTGGTTTGGCAGTGCCATTGCTTCCTTTGATCCGGCCACGGAAAGCTTTGAAAAGATTCCAACGCCGTTTAATGGTCCGCGCCGGTTCCGCATTGATTCCAAAGGTCAGTTATGGATTCCTGCTTTTGCCCAGGGACAGGTCTATCGTTATATCCCGTCCTCAAAGGAGTGGACCGCCTTTGATCTGCCAACCGGTCGTGGTGATGCGCACTATGCATTGACGGTGAATCCGAAGGACGACAGTGTCTGGGTGGCTGGCTCCAATTCCGACACGATTATGCGACTGGATCCGGAGACCGGTGCATCTCTGGTTTATCGTCTGCCAACCCGGTTGAGCTTTGTCCGCGAACTCTACTTTGATGAGAAGGGTGATCTGTGGACCGGCTATGCCAATTCACCGGCTGCATTCTATGAGCAGGGTGCCGGCAGTATTGTGCGGCTGCGGGTGCTGGAATAAGGAATGAGCTGAAGAGCAGGCTTGGGCCTGTTCTTCAGCGTTAACGGCAATCAGATACGCAGCGCGTTAACAAACTGCAGGATGGCGGGGTTTGCTTCGCTCTTGGCCTTCCAGATCATATGCACCGGTTCGGTAATCTCGAGCATCGTATCGGTTTCCAGTTTGACCAGACGACCACTGACCACTTCACTCTCCAGCATCTGCTCATCCAGTAATGACCAGCCCAGACCAATCCGAACCAGCTGAACAATGCTGAACAGGCTTTCATTAAACCAGGCGTCCCGGGAAATACGGTGGCGTTCCAGATGCTGACGATCACGGATCACCAGTTGCCGATGCTTCTTTAACTCAGCCAGTGAGACCCGATCAGTTTTTGCGAGCGGGTGATTAGGCGCAACAAACACGGCCAGTCGCCCCTGTTTCAGGTGACGGACTTTCAAGGTATCCGGGAGTGCTTTTTTCGGCAGACTCATCAGGCCAATATGGCAGCGTTCATTGGCCACCATTTCTACAATTTCGTCCGTACCCGGATGCAGGAACTCCAGCTGCAGCGCCGGGAAGCGCTGGCTGAGATCCATAACCACCTGTTCCAGGCCCAGCCCCAGAGCCACATCCTCTACAGCGATAGACAACAGTGAGTCATCCAGAGACAGCAGGTTATCGGTGATTTGATCCAGCCAGCTGTTTTGCTGGAGCAGGGTGTTCACCTCCGGCAGGATAGCCCGCCCCCGGGAGGTGAGTACCGGGTTCCGACGGCTGCGGTCAAACAGATCAAAACCCAGTTCGATTTCCAGATATTGAATCTGGGTACTGATCACCGATTGTGGCTTGCCCAGTTTGCGGGCCGCTGCCGAGAAGGAACCCTGCTCGGCGGCGGCACTGAAGGCCTTTAACTGTTCCAGCGTGTATTTCTTCACGGGCGTTCGGTAACCAGCTCCAGCCTTGGGCCTATCTCGCGAAAGCCCTGTTGCTGGTAGAAGGCCAGAGTCTTTTGCCAGCGTGGCTGCGGCGGCGCACCCACTTCAAGGAATGGCCAGCTTTTGGCTTCAGCCAGTTGGCGCGCTGCGGTAATCAGTTGCTGACCAATACCCTGTGAACGCCACTCCGGCTCAACATAGAGCTCCATAATTTCACCAAAGTAGCCGCCGGCATAGAGGGCTGCATTCAGGCTGATAGTGATCATCCCGATGACTTGACCCTGCTCGTCTTTCGCCAATAAAGCCCAGAAACTGTTGTCTTGTTCCAGCAGGGCATGGCAGGCATCCCGGTAATCCTGTTCTGTGCGCTCACCTGTTTCACCGTCCCAGAGTTCGGATTCCATGGCAAAGGCCAGCCGGGCCAAAGTGTCAGCATCAGCAGGCTGAGCCGGAAGAATAGTGATCGTGTTATTCATCAATGGAAGTTGCTCAGAAAACGGTTGAAGAGGCCGCGGGGCTCACCATCGTTTTTACGGGTGAAAGTAAAGATAGTGTAAGGATAAGGTGGGCGGACGGGTTGTGTTATTGATCTGCAGCAGTAAAGCAGGCGGGGAGTTATCCCTGCCTGCTTGATCAGATTATCGCATTGCGCTGAAGATCTGCCGCCCGCCAATGGCTGAGAGCACCAGACCCGGCAGAATAATCACCATCATGCCCATACTGCCGGCCTGGGGTTCGCCTTCCAGAACCGAGCTGACCGACCAGGCGATACCGGCAATAATCACCAGCAGGCCGATGCCGAATAGAGCCAGTTGACCCGGTTTGATGCCGTGGCTGAGTTTCAGCCAGATCAGGCTGCCCAGTGCCAGTGTGGTCATGACGCCCAGCAGGAAGAACAGCACTTCAATGCCGGTAAAGATTCCTAGAAACATTGTCGTTTTCTCCTGAATTAACCGCGACCGTCGTATTTACGACCTTCAGGCGACCAGAACTTGGCCACGGCCTTTTCGTCGAAGGTGTCACCAAAGCCGAACCAGATATCCATTTCCCGCATAAAGGTGTGCAGCGGTCCCGGCATCAGGGAGTTCATCTTCTCGATCATCCGGTGCTGCCAGAAGTCCGGCTTGTTGTAAGGGCAGGCCGTTACGCAGGTACCACAGTTGGTGCCGCTGTCGTTCCAGTACTGCAGACACTTCTTGGAATCGGTCCACCACTTCTCGATACCCACATTATTGGTGCCGGCATCATGGCCTTCGTGAGGGTACAGGGACATCTTGTCTTCAAAGGAGATCGCCTTGGACGGGCAGGCATCGGCGCAGCGCTTGCAGCGTTCGCAGAAGTCCCGGACACCGAAGGTCTTTGGCTTGTCGTACTCAACAAAGTCGAAGTCGGTATACACCTTCATCAAACGAATACGCGGCCCCATGTTATAGGTGACCAGCAGACCCATACGGGAGGTTTCACCAATACCGGCAGCAATGGCATAAGGAACACTCATGCCCAGGTCGTTACCAGAAGCCACCGCGTGGTAACCCATGGCCCGCAGGAAGGCCGCCACACCGTAAGCCACATAGGACATACGGGCATAACCTTCACCGATAATGCCGTCGTTAGTCAGGGACGGTGCAGTGGATTGGCCTTCGTAGTCAGACTCAATAGCCAGGGCAATGACGGTTTTTGGTTTGAACGGGAAGTCGTCCCAGGTGCGGACTTCACCCTTTACGGCATCCAGGAAGGAGGCGTAATCCCATCGATCGTCCTGACGGGTAATACCGACCAGATTGGCACCAAACATACGGGCGGTACGCTTGATCGCATTGGCCGCATCCTGTTTGTTCTCAAATTGATGCTTCTGAGGCCACACCGGGTTATCCCAGCGGTACAGACCGATGTCAAAACCGGTATTGGAAGAGTAACCGTTCAGCTGGTCACACAGATCCCACGCCGCCATATTGATAGCGTGATCAACTGTGGTAAAACCGGGCTTGGAAAAATCGGTGTAGGTCGGGTTGTACGGGTTGCCGTATTTCTTGGCGAAATAGTGGAATGCCGTCCGTTCCTGGTGATAACGCTGGTAGTCGTCTGCGACTTTCAGCGGGAATTCATCATGCTCGGTAAACAGGTGAGCATTGCTGCCTTCACTGGCAGCCGGTGTATTGGCCAGAGCCTGGGCTGGAGCTGTTGAAGCCAGAACGCCGGCAGCACCAGCCAGTCCGCTGAAAGCACCAAATTTAAGCAGGCCGCGGCGGTTGATGCCGTGGGCCTGAACGGCTTCAGAAACAGGTGTGGATTGTTCACTCATAAGAGGGATCACGTTGAGAGAAATGACGCGTTATGGTCGGAAGATTCAGCCGCTATCACCACTATGGAATTCCATGAAAATGACCAGAGAGCAATAGCAATGCTGATACATATCAATGGTTTCGGAGGCTTGGGAACGTCCAGGTATTGCTGAGATGCTCTTGATCGCTGGGGTGTCTGAATGGCTTGGCCGGTGGGGAAATTACGCAAGCTGAAAATAAAAAATCCGCTGCCGGGAAGGCGAGCGGATTTCGAGAGTATGATAACAGATGAGTGCTTAGAAGACTTTGACAGTGTAATCAAGGATCACCCGACCGCCGTGGGTATTGCTGTAACCGCCGCCGTCTTTGTTGTAGGAGACATTCAGCCACAGCCCCTGCAGAGGGCCATCAAACACTTCGTAGGTCGCACCAATCACACCTTCCCAGGCGTAATCATCGGTCAGTGGCAGAAGACCATTCATAGGCATAGGGATCATCGTGGCTTTAGCATCCCAGCCATAAGCGGCCTGAGCCAACAGGGAGACATCATCCAGACCGAAGGCGCTCAGCTTGTAGACACCACCAAACATCACCGACTTCATCTCCGCATGGTTAAAGTCGTTCCAGATCATGGTGGTGTGGTTAGTGCGGTTGTAGAGTTCATTGGTGAAGGTTACGTTGTACGCCTCATCACCCACCTGGGAATAGCCGCCACGGAGCATCAGGTTGTCACCCATCAGGCCGGTCAGGTTGAGGGCATACATATCGGCTTCATAGTTTTTCCCGCCCAGGAATGGGTTGTAATATTTGCCACCTTCCTGCTTGTGGTAGACCAGACTGCCGATCAGGAAATTCTCTTCGCCCATCGGCAGACCGGCCTCCGCTTTGACCATCCATTTCTTCAGATAATCTTGTTGCTCGCCGTAATGGATGCCGATATTGGCTGATTCACCAGGCTTACCCAGAGTGATACCGGCCATTTCCAGAGGGATTTCTTTGAATTCCCCCACGCCGGTGAAAGGATTCACGTTAATGTCCGTGCCCATCTTGTCCATCTGGCTGGACTGGTAGTGACCTGCTTTTTCCATACGGGCGACATAGCCACTCACCATTTTGTAATGGCCGTTGATCAACGCGCCTTCCAGTACCTGCGGCAGGGCGGAATCCATTTCTGGCGCAATCATTGGCAGATTGGGAATCATCCGGCCGACACGACCATCAAAGCCCAGAGTTTCATTACCACCACGGAACTTGATATTGGCGACACCGATACGGCTGATGGTGTCGATATCGTTGTGTTCCCAAAGCTGTGTAGTAGGTGCAAATCCGTCATTTTGCAGGGCTTTGGCGCCCTGGGCACTGATATCGAAACCGATGAAATCCCACATCCAGCCGGACTGAAAGTCGGCCCAGACAGCCAGACCCGCATCACGGCGTTCCGCCTGTGTATACATGGATGCAGCCGGCTTCATAAAGTCATTCATCGGCTTGTTATAACTGTCCCGGTTATAAGCCACCATCCGCAGCTTGATATCCAGGCTGGCATCATCGATCAGGGCAAAGCCGGAATCAAAATCAAAGGTGCCCAGATCTCTTTTGGCTTCCGAGACCAGTGGTGATGCAAAAGCAGTATGTGCTGCCAGGCTGGCGCCGATGGCCAGGGCAATAACGGACTTCTGAAAGTGCATGACAAACAACTCAGTGTGTTAGTGGCTGTGTACAGATATCCTGCCGGCCGTATCAGGGGATCTGTTTGCTGCTGTGTTAATCCCGGGGATTGCAGGCTTCGATATCCATGTGAGAGATCTATCGAAACCGGCATGGCATCCCTGGCTGACTGGCATTATTGAAATGTCGGTGGGGAAAGAGAACTATGGAATTCCATGAAAACACTTCTGCCACTGTGGGAATGGCAGACAGTGTTGATGTATATCATGCTCGCCCGGAAGAGAAAGGAGGCCTGCGTTGTTCTCTCAGGTGATTTGCAGCTGTTCGGCAATCTTGATCAGATGCAGACGGTTTTTGGCCTGTAACTTCTGCCGCAGCAGTTCAAAATGATAATCTACGCCGCGTTCTGACATACACAGCTGGTCGCATATCCGCTTACCGGTGTACCCATCCGCTGCCATGCGAAGGATTTTCAGGGTTTTCTGACTGAAGACACCCATCTGTAAATAGGGATTGAACAGTTCACGGTAAAACAACATGAATTCCAGATGGTAGGAAAACAGCAGGCTGCACAGTTCATGTTGTTTATCGGCATACCAGCGTTGCATATCGGTTTCTTTACGCCAGCTTTTCAGGGAGAACATCGTGCCCCATTCGGAACTGCAGAAGGCCGTAATGGGCAAGCTGATCGATGAGTTGAAGTTGGTGTCGCCGTGGGCTCGGGCGACCTCAAGGTTTTCGAGAAAGTAAAACACCGGCTGGCTGAAAATCTGGTCTCGGCGTGGAGTCAGGTCGCCCTCCCGCAAATGGCTGAGGAAGGCTTTATGCAGCTGAAACTCTTCCTCGCAGGATGACAGAGAGGTTTTGGCTTTGGCGATATGGCTGAGTTTGAACAGGCGGCTTTCCGAGGGGGCATGAATATCATCAATAACCCGAAAAGGAATACCTTCATAGGTGAAGGCATGGAATCCCATCGGCTCAAGGTCGGCCATAAGGGCAGCTTTGATGTCGTTGAGGGAGCGTTTGGTACTGAGTGTCTGGGATATCAGGTGGTTATTTACGGCAGCGGACATACGTCCCCCCATCAAAGCGAACTGAGGGTTCTCTAAAAAGCACGCATGATGCAACAGGTAGAATGTGTCGTTTTTTGATCTGGAGCAGACAAAAGAGAGGAGAGTTCAGCTGGCTGACAATAATAAACGGGGCTAAATAGTAAAAGGCCGGGCGCGAGAGGCCCGACCTTAAGAGGGTTATGCTGTCTGACGAAGACCGTTGAACACCTGACGTCCGCCAATGGCGGAAAGAATCAGGCTAGGCAGAATAATGACCATCATCCCCATACTGCCAGCCTGAGGCTCACCTTCCAGCACCGAGCTGACCGACCAGGCAATACCGGCAATAATCACCAGCAGGCCGATGCCAAACAGGGACAGCTGACCCGGTTTGATGTCGTGGCTGAGTTTCAGCCAGATCAGGCTGCCCAGAGCCAGAGTCGTCATTACACCCAGCAGGAAGAACAGGACTTCAATACCGGTAAAAATACCCAAAAACATATGATTTCTCCTGAACTCTGAATTAACCGCGACCGTCGTATTTACGACCGGCTGGATCCCAGAACTTGGCCACGGCTTTCTCGTCGAAGGTGTCGCCAAAGCCGAACCAGATATCCATCTCGCGCATAAAGGTGTGCAGCGGTCCCGGCATCAGGGAGTTCATCTTCTCGATCATCCGGTGCTGCCAGAAGTCCGGCTTGTTGTAAGGGCAGGCCGTTACGCAGGTACCACAGTTGGTGCCGCTGTCGTTCCAGTACTGCAGACACTTCTTGGAATCGGTCCACCACTTCTCGATGCCCACAGCATTGGTGGCGGCATCGTGATCCGCTGGCGGGTACAGACTTGGTTTGTCAGCGACAGAGATAGCCTTGGACGGGCAGGCGTCGGAGCAGCGCTTGCAGCGCTCGCAGAAATCGCGCACACCAAAGGTTTTCGGCTTGTCGTACTCGACAAATTCCAGATCGGTATACACCTTCATCAGACGGATACGCGGGCCCATGTTGTAGGTCACCAGCAGACCCATACGGGACGCTTCACCGATGCCTGCAGCCATGGCGTAAGGGACGCTCATGCCCAGATCGTTACCGGAGGCCACTGCCTTGTAACCCAGGTTGCGCAGGAAGGACGCCATACCATAGGCGACATAAGACATACGAGCATAGCCTTCACCGATAATACCGTCGTTGGTGGCAGACGGTGCGGTGGACTGACCTTCGTAGTCGGACTCAATCGCCATGACGATGACAGTCTTGGGTTTGAACGGGAAGTCGTCCCAGGTTTTGGTTTCGTTCTTGATCGCATCATAGAAAGACGCATAATCCCAGCGGTCATCCTGGCGGGTAATGCCGACCAGATTGGCACCAAAGGTGCGGGCGGCACGCTTGATTACGTTGGCAGCCAGCTCTTTGGACTCAAACGGATATTGCTGCGGATAAGTCGGGTTGTCCCAGTTGTACAGGCCAACATCGTAACCGGTGTTGGATGACATGCCGTTCAGGCGATCACACAAATCCCAGCCGGCACCGGCCAGCGCGCTGTCAATCACGGTAAAGCCCGGCTTGCTTTCATCCGGCGGCAGGGGCATGTATGGCGTGCCCTTGGTCTTGTAGAAATAGTGGAACGCGGTTCTTTCCTGATGGTAGCGCTGGTAATCATCAGCGACCTTGACCGGAAACTCATCATGTTCGGTAAACAGATGGGCATTGCTTTCTTCCGTGGCCGAAGTGCTGGCCATGGCCTTCATCGGGGTGGTAGCAGCCAGAGCGGTAGCCGCGCCAGCCAGACCGCCAAAGGCGCTGAACTTCAATAAGCCACGACGGTTGATGC
Source organism: Parendozoicomonas haliclonae (assembly GCF_900174585.1). Taxonomy (GTDB): domain Bacteria; phylum Pseudomonadota; class Gammaproteobacteria; order Pseudomonadales; family Endozoicomonadaceae; genus Sansalvadorimonas; species Sansalvadorimonas haliclonae. The sequence goes on from NZ_FWPT01000017.1 coordinate 41,406, forward strand.
CAGTGGCCTGCACAGGGGCTTCCGCATCATTATTACGATCACTCATTACCGGTTTCGCATATTGGTTAAGGATGGTGGAATTGTCGGAAAAACCGACATCTGTCTAACTGTGGGATCCCATAGGAAAACGGATGGCGAGTGGCAATGCTGATTCAGATCAATGGTTAGTCAGAGCAAAACCGCCATGAAAGGGGTAGACGACGATCTATCGCTTAATACGATGCAAACCATCTTTTCTAAAGAGAACGTAATGATATTATCGGCACATCGTAGATACAGTCTCAGGGTTTCCTGCTTCTGTATGGTGATGTCGTCAGATATTTACGATGGGGAAAAACCGCCAGCCCGGGCAGGCTGGCGGTTTACAAACAGAGGTGAGAGACCTGTTTGTCAGGCCCCGAAGTGTGTTGTGTGAAAAGCTGTGTTAGAAAAAGTTGATGGTGTAATCCATCATAATGCGGCCGCCGCGGTGGTTGTAGTAACCGCCACCGTCGCGGTTGTATAAGGCATTGAGCCACAGGCCCTGCAATGGGCCTTCAAAGACCTCATAGGTTAAGCCGGCTACACCTTCCCAGGCGGTGTCTTCGGTGAGCGGCATCAGGCCACCGGTTGGCGCTTCCATGATCTCGGCATCCCAGCCATAGGTGCCCTGGGCGACCAGAGACAGACCCTCCAGGCCAAAGCCGGCAAGAGAGTAGGCACCACCAATCATGACCGATTTCATATTGGCATGGTTGAAGTCGTTCCAGATCAGCGTGGTGTTGTTATCCAGGCCGAGAATCTGGTTGCTGAAGGTGAGATCATAAGGATCATCGCCTACCTGGCTGTAACCGGCTTTCAGCATCAGGGACTGACCGACTTCTGCCATCAGGTTAATGGCAAACATATCGGCTTTGTGGTCAGCCACCGGTGCGTACTTGTCACCATAGAGCTTGCCGCCTTCCTGTTTGTGATACAGGAACTGACCCAGCACAAAGTTTTCACCAACCGGCATGCCGGCTTCCAGTTTGACCATATATTTCTTCAGGTAATCGTCCTGATTACCGTAGTGGAAGCTCAGGGTCGGAGTGACACCCTGCTTGCCCAGAGTGATGCCGGCCAGTTCCAGAGGAATATCTTTGGTCTGCGGGTTGGCAACCGACCCTGGTACATAGACGTAGAGATCTTCGTGGTTGGTGGACTTCTCAGAGCTGTAGCCATCAAAGCGGGCCATATAGCCGCTGACCATACCGTAATGACCATTCAGCAGGACACCTTCATAGGTTTCCGGAATGGCTTTTTCCAGATCCGAGCTGATCAGCGGCAGGTTGGCAATCATTCGGCCCACGCGACCATCAATCCTCGCTTCTTCATCGCCAAAGCGGAACTTCAGATTGGCAACACCCACCTTACCGGCACTGGTGACATCATTCTTGGCCCAGAGTTGGGTCGATTCCTCAAAGCCACGGTTTTCAAAGGCCTTGGCACCCTGAATACCCAGATCAAAACCGACAGCATCCCACAGCCAGCCGGATTCATAGTTCAGCCAGACCGCCAGAGCGGAGTCTCTGCGTTCACCACTGTCGTACATGGCTTCGCCCATCATATTGGGCGGATTGTCACGGTAGCTGTCACGGTCATAGGCGACAAAGCGCAGCTTCATATCGAGACTGGCATCATCAAAGAAAGTGTTTCCGGTTTCCCAATTGATCAGATCGAGATTGCGTTTGGCATCGGCAGCAAAAGGGTTAGCCAGTGCTGGCTGGGCTGCCAGACCTGCGCCGATAGCCAGGGCGATTATGGTTTTTTGAAAGTGCATGACAACAACTCTGTCCTTATGTGACCCGGAACCTTCTTCCTGCCGGCTGGAGAGAAACCGGGAATGCGATGTTCGTGGTCTTGTGTGAAACCACAGGCATTATTTAAAGGGCAGGGCGGAAAAAAACTGTAGGATCCCACAGAGATATTTCCGGCTATTCCGTGTTGTTGATGCAGGTCAGTAAATTATCAAAGGATTGTGTAAAGAGAGGGGGAGCCTGGATCAGGTGATCTCCAGCTTCTCAGCGATTTTGATCAGGTGGAGGCGGTTTCTGGCCTGCAGCTTCTGCTTCAACTGTTCAATATGGTAATCCACCCCGCGCTCGGTGATGCAGAGTTGCTCACCAATCTGCCTACCGGAATAACCATTGGCAGCCAGCCGGATGATGCTGAGGGTCTTCTTGCTGAATGCACCCAGCTGCAGGTAAGGGTTGAATTGATCCCGGTAATGCAGCATCAGCTCAAGATGGTAGCCAAACAGCAGTTTGCCCAGCTCTGCGCCTTTATGTTCAAACCAGAGTGCCATATCCGTTTCCTGACGCCAGCTTTTCAGGAAGAATGTTGCTCCCCATTCGCTGCTGCAGAAGGCACTGATCGGCCAGGTGATAGCGGAGTTGTAGTTGTTATCACGCCCGCGTCTGGCTTTTTCACGGCTGTTCATAAATTCCACATTGGGGCGCTCAAACAGCTGCTGTTTTTTGGGGATGACATTGCTCTCTTTCATAATGCCAAGGTAGTGCTTGTACAGCTTGAACTCATCCTCGCTGGACGCGAGTGAGGTTTTGGCGGTAGCAATATGACTGAGTTTGAACAGACGGTCGGCAGCCGGCGCATTGATATCATCAAAGATCCGGAAGGGAATGGCATCGTAGGTGAAGGAGTGAAATCCCATGATCTCAAGTTCAGCCATCAGGCTCTCTTTGATGCAGTCCAGAGGGCGCTTATGGGTAAATTCCTGAGACATCCAGCCAGCGGATAGATTCATGGACATTGATGATTGGGTTCCTGTCACACATATTTCCAGCAAGGCGCGGAGAGTACGTAAAAACACTGTCGTCGGTTTTGATATAAGACAGTAGAAGAAAGATTAACAGACAGGCGCAGATCAATTTTCGATCAGTTTAAGGCGGGGGTGCAGCCAGCCGATGCCCGGCTGACTGCAAGGAACCTGAGAGAATGGTTCCTGAAACACAATGGCTATCAGAACAGTTTAACGGTGTAATCGAGAATGATTCGGCCACCCTGGGTGTGGGTATAACCGCCGCCGTCACGCTGGAAACTGGTGGTCAGCCACAGGCCTTGCAGTGGACCATTAAACACTTCATAGGTAATACCGGCTGCGCCTTCCCAGGCATAGTCACGGGTCAGGGCATTAAAGCCGCCCACCTTGCGCGGCATCAGGTCGGCATCCCAGCCATAAGCGCCCTGGGCAATCAGCGAGAGTTCCGGCAGACCAAATTCAGTCAGGGTGTAAGAACCACCAATGGAAACGGCTTTCATATTGGCATGGCTGAAATCACTCCATCCCTGGGTGGTGTTGTTCAGGCCGCTCTTGATGTTATCGCTGAAGCGAATGTCGTAGTGCTCATCGCCCACCTGGCTGTAGCCACCCTTGATCAGCAGGTTCTTGCCGACCTTGACCATCAGGTTCAGAGCAAACATTTCTGCTTTGTGATCGTCGCCCTGTACATAGTACTTGTCACCTTCCTGCTTTTGGTAAACCGCTTGAGCAGAAACAAAGTTGCCTTTGCCCATTGGCATACCGGCTTCTACCGCGACCGCCATCTTCTTCAGGTAATCTTTCTGATTGCCGTAATGGAAGCTGACGGTTGGGGTTTTGCCCTTCTGTCCGAGGGTCAGGCCGGCAAAGTCGAGCTGGAAGTCTGCACCGTTCGGGGTTTTGAGGGTGTTGTAGAAATTGGAGGTTTTGTTCATGCCACTGGTTTTGTGGGTGCTGTGACCATCGATCTGGGCCACATAACCACTGACCATCTTGTAATGACCATTGACCTGCGCGCCCTGAAAGGTTTCTGGCATGGCATGGGTATTACGGGATTTGGCGAAAGGCATGTTCAACATCATGCGACCAACACGGCCATTGTAACCGGCTTCCTTGTCGCCACCGCGGAATTTAATATTGGCAATACCTACCTGACTGGCATTACGGGTATCGTTATTGGCCCAAAGCTGGGTGGTTCTGAAATCACCATCGTTGGCCAGGGCATAGGCGCCCTGAACACCCAGATCAAAACCAATGGAATCCCACAGCCAGCCGGACTGGAAATCGGCCCAGACGGCAACGGCAGAATCCATACGCTCGGCAAATGGAACGCCTTCCTTAAAGGATGGATCGCGATAGCTGTCACGGTCATAGGTAACCGAGCGGAATTTAATATCCATGGTGGCATCATCAACAAATGAACTGCCGGTATCCCAGTTAATTAAATCAAGATCATTCTTCGCCTGGGGGGCAAATGGGCTGGCGAGGGCTGCCTGCGAGGCAAAGGTCGCCCCGACAGCTAATGCTATCAATGTTTTTTGAATACGCATGGAAACGACTCAATCCTTGTGCTGTGTGTGCTTTGTTTTCCTGCTGGCCAATGCGGGATGTGAGAGACTGAATAATCAGACAGGCCGAAACCAGGAGTTTGTCAGTAGAGAGAGTTATGGCCTGATGCGATAACGTGGCAACAAAGGTCTGGCTTCGAGGGGGATTATCGGAAGGGCGTCGGCAAAAATAACTATCAAAAATTATAGTCAAACGGCTGTTATTTCAGTTAACGGCACCGATTTTGATATGGGTCAGTTTTCAGCGTTGGCGGGTTATTGTCTTTGCATGAATTGTGTGTTCGCTTTGTCAGTTGTTTCTATTTATTAATTTACGGATTAATGACAAATGTGGCGTGAGAAGTGGAATCGGATTGGGCGAGATTAAAAATGCGTTAAAGGTGGTATTGAATTGCGACCCCTCCCTGACAGAGCAGGGAAGGTAAGTACGAAAAGGGAAACAATCAGCACTCAGGCTATACCCAGTGTTACCTGCAAATCCTTGAGAATAATGGCATCGACAGCAGGAAGATCCAGTGACGGGTCATCCAGATAGGTGTAACTGGACAGGCTAAAAGCCGTGCCGCTGAGTTTCCATGCACACTGGCGAGGTGGCAGTATTGGCTTGAACAGCCCCTGACTGCATCCCTGCTCGATTAGAGACTCGATGCTGTCGGTATAACTGGTCATACCCTGGCAGAATTCCTGTTTCAGGCCTTCATTGCGCCACATCTCATCAGCAGCACTCAGCCAGATGCGGGTATCAAATTCACGGTCGGGAATATTAGATGGTAGTAACAGTCTGCATAATGCATCGTAGGGTGACAGCCCTTCAATAGCCTGCAGATCATATTCATGGGCTGACTGCACAGCATAATGGACCGCTTCCTGTTTCAGATTGTCCAGCGAAGAAAAATGGTGGTGAATGGTGCCGGTAGCTGTTCCCATCTCTGCAGCTACCTTACGGGCGGTAATGCCGGCAAAGCCATGGGCAACAGCCAGCCGCAGGGTGGCATCCAGTATCGCTTTACGCTTTTCCTCTTTGGGCAGGTAACTCATTAACCGCTCGTCAGCATTGTCTACACGAAATGACACATCATAAAACCAACTTGAACATATGTCCAAGTTGGTTTTGGAGAATAAACCCGCAAATACCTCTCGATGTTTACTCTGGTGAACTGAGTGTGGCGGACAAGTTCTGGATTTTAGTCTGAAACGCCCCAAAGTTTTTCTTGTGATTGGCTATGATGCCTCTTTCCAGTGCCGGATTTTGTACCTGTAAGGTTGCTGTGTATTCCACATCAGCCTGTTGGTTCTCCTTGGGATAAAGCAATGTCGCTTCCATCTCCAGGGGATCCTGCATGATAACGTCGTAAAGTTTATCTGCCCCCGCCGAAATACGGGTTCTTAAAAGATTATATTCTCCCAGCAGGTGGTAATTTCCTTCACCGAAAGGCGTGTCCCGGAATAGTATCGGGTAATCTCCCAAAGCCATCATCAGGAAGGTCGTCATGATATTCATGCTGTTCTGCCTTTCGTTAAGAAACGGGCGAATCAGAAATTCCATCATCAGGCGGAAGTCTGTGGAAATATCAATTGCAGTTTCATTGCTGGCTTTACGGCTCAGTGCCATCTGAATCAGATAGCGCATCGCGGGAATCATCTGATCCGCAGGATAGGTTGCAATGGTCATTTTATCCGTGACCGAAGTCTGAGGGATAGGGTTTGGCATCGCCTCACTGGCGCGCCAGAATTTAGGAGGGTCGAAGCTTATCCATTTTTTATAGGTTTGCTGTTCATCGTTTAAAAACTTGGCTTCACGCCTCATTTCCAACAACGGGTGATTAGCAATCTGGGTTGCGAGATCGCGGGCATCAGCATCAGTATGGGTGCTCAGATAATTAACAAAATTCTGATGAATGCGAACCAGTCCATCAAATTGATTGGCCTGGAATCGCGTGATTTCAAAAGAAAGCGTAGTGGCGTCTTTACGAAACAATTCCCCATGCGTCTGAGTATCAAAATCGCGGGTCAGGAAATCATCTGTAAATACGTAATTGTAGGCAAGGTCGTAATTGTCAAAAGTCTGTGGTTCCAACAGGACATTAATGGACAGAAATAAATTAAGCAGGTAATGACTAAGTAAGGGAATATCGGGCTCAGCACCATTCGTTGTTCTGTTGTATTCGATCAATTCCAGAAAGTGCAGGAATCCCCACCAAAGGTTGCCCGCCTTGGCAATCATCAGCTCGGTATCAGCATCAAGGCGTGTTGTTGCACCTCTTCCCCGCTCAGATTTCGCAACATTGTTAAAGTCAGTAAACAGCAGCCGGGTTAATAGCCGCTCAGGAATCGCCTGAACCCGTTGAGTGATCGTTGGCACATCTAGTGCCAGTTGCAAATTGACATCCGAATGTAGCTGTGATGGTTCAGGTACTGCTTGAGAAGGCGCAGGTGAAGGAACGCTTTGGTTTACAATTGGTGTGACGTCAGGTGTGACATTTGTTGGTGGCGAAGAGGGCGGATTAAAGGGTGTTAATGAACCTTGCTGCAGTTGAGCCGCCATAGTCTGAACGATACTGCCTGTACCGGGTGGGACAGTTGTACCCGTCATCGTAGGAGGTGATGGCGTTGCTGATTGACTGGCACCCACAGTTGATACAGGTGGTACTGATGGCACTACTGGTGGTACTGGAACTGTGGTTCCCTGCTGCGAAGGTAAAAGCGTACTGTTGGTTTTTTTTAGCTGAAACTGCCTAAGCTGTGCCGCCAGAGAATTGACTGGATCAGGCTGATTGTCACTGACGGGTGGTGGCGTTTGAGCACCGGGATCGACAAATGGGTTTGTCGATGAAACAGGTAGTGGTGGTGATTGGAACAGTGACATGATCTGTTCATTGGTTTTGGTCTGTGTCTGGTTCGGGGCAGGTACTGCAGGTGTTTCTTATAACAATCTAACACTGCCGACAAATACAGAGGTCTATATGTCAGTGGTACTACTACAAATCAACAA
>NZ_FWPT01000033.1 GCF_900174585.1 Parendozoicomonas haliclonae
TGATCTTCCCCCGATAAAATGGACACCTCTCTGCAGCTAAGCTGCGGCCTCGTATTCTACCGGAGATTGATAATTAAGGCTCGAGTGCAGTCGAGCGCGATTATAAAAATGCTGGATATAACCCGCAATAGAATCGCGCAGATGGTACACGTTCCGGAAGGTTGTTCCGGTGATCAACTCCCCCTTCAAGGTATGGAAGAAGGACTCCATCTCGGCATTGTCTGTGCAGTGGTAAGCACGATTCATGCTGGGCTTTATGCCATAACGTTTGTGTGTGTTCTGCAATTCAGAAGCCCGGAATTCAATCCCCTGGTCTGAGTGGAAGATCAAGCCTTCAGGTGGCCTCCGATTCCGTATAGCCATCAGCAACGCAGTCTTTGTCAGTGCGGCCGTTCGGTTGTTCTTCAGTGACCAACCGACCACACGGCGTGAATACAGATCGAGAACGACAGCCAGGTACAACCAGCGCCCTTTCAGCTTTATATAAGTCACGTCCGTGGCCCAGTGTTGATTGATTGCCGTAGGCTTGGGCAGATCCTTCCTTATATTTGGAACAGGATCACAGGACCTTTGGGGCAAGGGTTTGCGCCGATAGATGCGCGCGACACGGGCAACCAGCTGATCTTCCCGCATCAGGCGCTCCACACGCTTACGACCCACGTTGATATTCCGTGCTTTCAAGGCGTTGTAGACCTTTGGGCTCCCGTATCGACCATGGCTTTTCTTAAAGACCGAGCGTATACGTTTGAGTAGCTTCTGGTCGTCCAGTTTTCGCTGGCTGGGCTTGCGAGCCCGCCAGGCGTAATAGCCACTGCGGGACACGTTGAGCCTCTTATAGAGAAAGCCGACACCAAAGCGGTCGCGATGGCGGTCTATGAAGGCGAATTGTTCCGACGCTGTTCCGCGAGAAACGCTTCCCACTTTTTTAGGAAGTCGACCTCCTTTTTCAGTGCGGCGTTTTCGGCCTCGAGCTTCTTGATGCGCTCGCTCTCGGTCAGTTCTTTCTTTTTGGGTACAGCTATCAATTTTTTGGTCACTTTCCACTCATTGGCCACGAGCTTGCCCTCGAAATACTCTTTGCGCCAACGGGACAACATAAAAGGATGGATGTCCAGCGATTCTGCGATGTCTTTGATCATTACACCAGGCTTGAAGGTCAGTCGAACGGCACTGACCTTGTATTCATTGGAGTATTTCCGGGTGGGTTTGTCGTGTCTGTATGTGCTCATAGTTCACCTCATTCCGTTAGGGATGAGGTGTCCACAAAAGCGGGGGAGGTTTC
>NZ_FWPT01000030.1 GCF_900174585.1 Parendozoicomonas haliclonae
GGCGTACACCTCTCGTGCGCAGCGGTAGCTTTGGTGCCACGCCAGTATCAAGTTCGGCTGCCTCACGGCCACGCATAACAAGTGCGTCAAGAAGGGACGCCTTCGGCGCCCCTTACGCAGGCGTTACGCGTTCCCATCAACTTTTGTGCAAACTTTCTCGTTCCAATATAACGATATTTTTATATGAAAATCGACATCGACTACATAGCTAAAATCCTAAATGTTTTCATCGAGTCCGATAAAGCTTACATTGACATCAGTGACTTCCAAAATTCTGGGATCAACTTAGATAACGAGAGCAATCCCAATGGGATCAATGAAAAATTTATCTTTCACATTGAAATTTTAATTGATAATAAACTGATTAATAACGACAGCAACTCAGCAGTATCACTCAAAGATCTTGGCATTCACATATTTCATGGCACATGCTCTGTTTCACACAAGCCGATTCGATTAACACAAATGGGGCATGATTTTTCCAACGCTTTAAATAAGAGTGACATATTAGAAACATTAAAAACAAATCTAAAAGATGCTCCATTTAAAACTATTTTTGATGGTAGCCAAAAGCTACTTGAACATGCACTAAAGAAGCAACTTGATAAAATCATCGCAGAATAAAAACGCGTAACAAGTGCGTCAAGAAGGGACGCCTTCGGCGCCCCTTACGCAGGCGTTAGGCGCACACTGTGCCAAACAAATACACCCATACATCTGTAAAAAGTCAATACTTATAAAGATGCACCCTAAATCAAAATAAAACCTTACTTTAATACGAGGTCATAACAATGAAAAACATTCTTGCCGTTATCATTCTGATTTTTGGACTAATTGGATTAGCCACTTCATCTTCTAATTTACCTTCAGGGGCAAACCCACAGTTTGCAATTGGTTACTTTTTGCCATCAGCACTAATAATAGCTGTTGGAATAATACTTTTAACATGGAAGAAAAAAGATAAATAAATTATTCATAAGATAAAAAGAAAAATATGAAAAATATAATTTTAGCAGCACTTTTAACTCTGATATGTATACCATCCTTTGGCTCGTCAACAGCTAAATTTTGCTCAAAACTGAAGTTTGAAATGCAAAAACTTCATAATCAGATGCCTCTTGAAGTTGATAACATGACAACTGCTGTTGGCATTCAAACGCTTTTGGTTGGCAATCAATGCCTTGTTAATTACAGCTATCTAATTAACACTAAAAAATTTATTGATGATATGCTGAGCAGTGGCGAATTAACCACATCAGAAGCATACGAACACATATCATCTAGAGATGGTCGAAATGACCTACAGGAAATATTTAACGATATTGCAATTGGATCTGTAAACTCATCAATGAAAACCTTTAAAAAATTGCCGAATATGAAAATCACCTATACGTATAGATTTGATGATTTGAAAATTACACCATTTGTAGCTGTAGGACTAGACAATAACAGTAAATAATCGCCTAACAAGTAAATCAAAGGGACGGAAACCTCCCCCGCTTTTGTGGACACCTCATCCCTAACGGAATGAGGTGAACTATGAGCACATACAGACACGACAAACCCACCCGGAAATACTCCAATGAATACAAGGTCAGTGCCGTTCGACTGAC
>NZ_FWPT01000031.1 GCF_900174585.1 Parendozoicomonas haliclonae
AATATTCGTCCCGCAACGCTCAAACAAACGGTTAAACACTGTGCAAAAAACACGGTCTCTGCCGTGCCACCCTCCGGGTAACAAGAGCTTCAAATGGGACGCCTCCGGCGCCCCATAAGCGGGCGTTAAGCGCTCCACATCAACTCCTTACGAGTCTGTCTAAAGTAAAGATATGAGAATATTCTGCTTCTTCGTTGGTACCCTTTATTTGATATATATTCTCTTTGCTTTCAATAATGGCCAAATTATGGGATTTGTATCACGTGGTGGAGGAAGGACCTTATCGAGGACCGATAATCCAGAGTATTTCATGGTCATGGTAATCTTCAATATATTGCTGTGTAGCATTTGCTTTTACTACGGCCTTACTTATAAACAGAATAGGTAGTTACGTTAGTCGCTATAAACCTATGAACATCGAGTTAATCCAACAACAGTATGCTCGTGAATTTCATGCCTTCTGCGATGGTGTAAAAATAGGAAGCATTGAACTACCTTTCTTAAACTTCTCCTATAAGTTTGAAGGAGAAATCTGTGCGGAGCGTATTTCTCTCAAAACAAAGGGAATCTTTGGGTGGAAGAAAGTCATACTATCAATCGGGGCCCAAATCTACGCCATCGAAGAATCTTCTAGTGGACTGACTGAGAGCCACTCTCGGTTTTCACTCGACGGAGTCACTATGCAGCTCCCTAAAAACGAAGATGTATCAATATCTCAGCATGAACAATTTTCACACAATCGAGAGTTCACCTTAAAAGACCAAACAGATCTAGCCTTAGGTATCTCTCTTTGCGTGTTGAACATAATTCAATCTATGCATAACAAAAGCATAACCATTGGTGCAGCAGGCGCTTAACAAGAGCTTCATGTTCGTCGCTGCGCTCCTGGGACGCCTGCGGCGCCCCATAAGCAGGCGTTATGCGGTCTCATTCTGAGACTATTCCCACATCAATTTCACGGACGAATTAATGAAAACTCAAATTCTAATACTGATTATTTCATCTTTATTTGTGACCTTAGGAGTAAGCCAAGACAATAACTCCTATATCTATATTGGCCTATTCAGTCTAATCTTTTCTTCAGATATTATACGACCAAGCTACAACTCAACAAAAAGTAGAACTACTTACACCCTCAATGTAGTGGCACTTTCCACCCAAATCACATTATGTTCTTTGGTAATGTACTACAACGTCGTTAATGACAAGGCAGTAGGCTTTATATTTGCCTTGTTTATTCTAATAGGCTCATTAATAGACCTTATTAAAAAAGCTAAAACATTCTCTACAAAGCATACATAATTAATCGCATAACAAGGCGTTGGTGTACGGCAGACAAGCTGCCTGGGACGCCTCCGGCGCCCCACAACTGCGCGTTATGCGTAGTTGTGCCATATGAATCGTGCCCATCAAAACGATTATCGTCACGCCAAAAATAAGTTCAGTGAAAGCTGGCGTACACGTTCATCGCAAACAAATTCTTTTCAGACGGGTAAATCG
>NZ_FWPT01000062.1 GCF_900174585.1 Parendozoicomonas haliclonae
TGGATTTGTATAATACTGCAACCAATGAACATAAAGTACATGAGCATAAGGTACATCTATATTATTTTCAAGCTGAAGACACCATAAGAGTGTCCTGGCTGTGTCGTGGGCTCGGAGTTCTTCATAATAAACAGAAGTTGGGCAAGGCTCTGGAATATTTCCGGGCCGCGCTGAAGGACGATGCAATGCATCGTCCTTCAGCGCGGCCCGGAAATATTCCAGAGCCTTGCCAAACTGCTCCTGGTTGGCAAACACCACCCCGAGCATCTGGTTAACAGCTGCGCTGTCCGCCTTTCTACGCCTATCTCTTACACATATCTAACTCTCACGCAGAACAGACTAATGTAGCTCAATCTGATCCCCACGAATCAGACACCACACAGAACTCATACATTAACATACTAAACGATACTACAAGAACATGATATATAGATA
>NZ_FWPT01000012.1 GCF_900174585.1 Parendozoicomonas haliclonae
ACTTGATCCCCTGAAGAGCCGTTCAAGACCAGGACGTTGATAGGCTGGGTGTGTAAGCGTTGTGAGGCGTTGAGCTAACCAGTACTAATGACTCGTGCGGCTTGACCATATAACGCCAAAGCGATCTAAAAGATCCGATAACGCGATAAACGATCGACACATACTAAGTGTCAGCAACTAACAGACAGATTTCATAGATTGTTGTCGAAAGACAGCAATCACCGTTTTCGCCTGGCGACCAAAGAGCTTTGGAACCACCTGACTCCATCCCGAACTCAGCAGTGAAACGAAGCATCGCCGATGGTAGTGTGGGGCCTCCCCATGTGAGAGTAGGTCATCGCCAGGCACTTATTAGAAAACCCGATTATCGAAAGATGATCGGGTTTTTGCTATTTGGAATTCTATCCGCGCATATGCCGGAATTAGTATTACTCCTCCCGCTCCAGCAATACGTCCCTGTATTGAGTCGCTAGCGGGGCTTCCTGCCCCTTGGCTGAGTAATACAAATTCCAGCTGTCAGCACCGCATTTGTTGCCTGATTTTTACCGCGATCTTCTCATTCCTACGGTCCTCCGTAGGAATGACTACCTGATAGTACCAAGCCCTTAATAGCATGGGTTACTACGCAGAGCGTGGTAACCAGGGTGTGGGCATCCTGCCCTTTGGCAGAGCAATACAAATCCCGACTTGGCAGCACCGTACTTGTTGCCTGATTTTTAACGAGAAAGGAAAAATTATGCTTAACTCTTCTCCGACTTCGGGGGAGGTATGCATTGTTAATACGTGATGGTTGGCAGGTTCTTGCTCTCGTCTTTTTCTCACTTTGTTCTTATGCAGAGGAGCAGCCTGAATTATCTAATGTATCCTATGCTATCGAAGCCAGCTTCCACACTATCCATTTCCATCATAACGATGAGCACAATGATCGGCAGAATCTGATTGGGATCGAAAGAAGGGACGCTTCCACGGTAATGGGCGCAACAGTATTTAAGAACTCGTTCAATCAGGATTCACAATATATTTATTGGGGGAAACGTTTCCCCTTACAAGATTCGGAATACGGTCTGCGAGCGCGAGTGACATTTGGCCTTCTGCATGGTTATCGTGGGGAGTATAAAAACAAGATTCCGTTGAATCGCTTTGGTGTGGCTCCAGCCATCCTTCCTTCACTTGGATATACCACACGTTATATTGAGGGTGATGTGGTATTGCTGGGAATCAATGCGCTGCTTTTCACGATCTCCATCCCTTTTGCTTTTTCTCAATAGCCTGTTTCACGACACATTTTTATACATTCACGCCAAGTCTATTACGACTCTGCCCTGTGCCTGTCTCTGAGATTTTGAGAGAATGCGGTAGTTACTTATAAAAACAATCACAGGGGTGCGTTGTGATAAAAGCTATAAAAGTATTGGTGGCGCTGCTTATTTTGGCGCCAATGGCCGCTCTGGCTGCTGATTACCAAGAGGGGAAGCATTACTTCAAACTGGATACTCCGGTCTCTACCAAAGCTTCTGGCAAGGTCGAGGTGGCTGAGGCCTTCTGGTATGGCTGTCCTCATTGCTACACGCTGGAGCCGGTTCTGAATGCTTGGAAGAACAAGCTGCCTGAGCATGCCGAGTTCCGTAAAGTGCCAGCTCAGTTCAGCAAAACCTGGAGAACCCACGGTCAGCTCTATTTCGCTCTGGACTCCCTGGATATCCCTAAGTCTGTTCATGACGATGTGTTCAATGCGATTCACAAGCAGAACCGTAAGCTGTCTACCCGTGATGAGATGGTGAGCTTTGTAAAGGCTTATGGTGTCTCTGAGGCGGCCTTTGACAAGGCGTTTAAATCCTTCAAGGTACGTAATGAAATGCGTCAGGCGGATGCGGTGGTGAAAGGCTCGCGTATTGCTGGTGTTCCGGCGCTGATTATCAATGGCAAGTATCGTATTTCTGCCCAGTCAGCCGGTGGTAATGCGGAAATGCTGAAGGTTGCGGATTATCTGATCGAGCAGGAGAAGAAGCAGCTGAACTGATCGTTTTATCGTAATCAGTCAGGCTTCTCCCCCATCATTAATAAGCCTCGTTGAAGTGGAGCAAGAAATTATTTCACTTCGACGAGGCTTTCTATTTTCTCTTTCACTTCTTTAGGAATGGCACGCATCCGTGGCCAGGCTACGGATGGTTTGTCATCTTCAATGTTCATATGAGGCATCTTGGTGCAGCCGCTCTTTCTGTCCAGCAGGCGGAGATTGTAGTCTGGTTGTTCGCTGCTCTCGCTTTCTGGATCGATCTCCAGATAGACCGCCCAGCTTTTGTCATTGGATTCCCAGTGCGGTTCCTGAAGGATTTTCAGGGTTTCCAGATGCTGCGCCATATCGACCATATTGGACTGACGACTTTGCTGGTCTTTCTGGGCTTGCTTGAGTTTGGTTTTCAGTGAGGAAACTTCAGCGTTCTTGCTGCGGTTTTCTTCCTGCAGACGTTTGATCTGGGCTTTCAAGCGCTTTGGGTTGTCTGCCTGCAGAGCTTTGTTCTCTGCCTGCAACTGTTTGAGCTGTTCCTGCAGTTCTTCTATGGAGATTGCTTCGGTCGAGTGGGACATACTACTTACAGATCCGCCAAAAAGTAGGGGAGTGTATCACCATGAATCCAAAATCGCTGCCCTTACAAAGGTAAAGACTGGATAAAGTCGTTGAGTATTGGTTTCGGGAGGATGCTGTGAAGAAGCAGGGCGGGAAGGCGAGAGTCGCCTTCCCGAAAGATAGCTTTATTTCATATCAGCTGTTTTCATTTTCCAGCAGCTGACTGCCACCAATATTGATCTTGCGGGGCTTCATGGCCTCGGGGATTTCACGAACCAGATCAATATGAAGCAGGCCATTCTCCATGGCGGCGGTGGTTACTCGAACATGGTCAGCCAGTTGGAAACGGCGCTCAAAGTTGCGCTCAGCGATACCCTGATACAGGTATTTGCGCTCGGTTTTATCTTCCGCCTTTTTGCCTTTAACGATCAGCATGTTTTCGCGGCTTTCCAGATCCAGTTCTTCTTCCTGGAAACCGGCAACAGCCATGGTGATACGGTAGCTGTTCTCGTCAAGCAGTTCGATATTGTACGGAGGGTAACCGTTCTGGTTGCCAGAGTGGTTGATGTTTTCCAGCATGCTGGCGATACGGTCAAAGCCGATAGCGGAGCGGTACAGGGGAGACAGATCGAAGTCGATAGTACGCATAACTCTATCCTCATAATGAGCAATAAATTTCAGATTGTTGACCTTCCATCGGACAGGTCGTTAAAGAGATCCCTGTTTATGCCGTGTCGGACTAAGGCGATCTCTCTTACTCATGAATATGTGGGCAGAGTTTATGACTTCAAGTAGATCTGAAAAATTATTATAAATTTTCTTTGCGCATGTGATCTTTACGCACTTTTTCTTCGAGGGCGTAATCGAGCATCTTGCTGTTATCGAACAGGAAGCGACCGGTAAAGTCTTTGCCTTCCAGCATCATCGGAATCCACAGGTAATCATCTTCCCACATTTCCTCGTAAGGAATTTTATCGAGATCAAACCAGAGTGGTTCGGCTTCATCTGTCTCGGTTGGTGTGCCCGTATATTCATTGGTGGTGTAAATATGCACATGCATGGCCAGACCATCGACAAACTGAAACAGGTTATCGCCATGGTAGGTCAGTGCTCCCGGGGTGATCAGCAGCTCTTCCTGAAGCTCACGGCTTGCACATTGCTCAAGGGTTTCGCCCGGATCGAGCTTGCCTCCCGGGCCGTTGATCTTGCCCATGCCCAGCCCGCGCTTCTTGCGGATCAGCAGAATCTTTCCATCCTGAATAACGAAGAGCAGCGTCGCATGCGTCGTGGGTTGCCAGTTGTCCCAGTCGATATCCGCAAGGCTGGTTGGGTTGTTCATAGGATCTCCGGGCGATCAGAAGGCATAAAAAAGGGCATCCAAGATGCCCTGATAATAAATGGTAATAATTGTCGACGTCAGCGTTTTTTCTGTTTCTTTTCTTTCTTGCCGTAGAGTGACTCTTCACCTTCCGGACGCGTCTTAAAGCGACGGTGCTGCCACAGATACTGTTCCGGGTGCTGACGGATAAAATCTTCGGTCAGCTTGTTGATACGACAGGTGTCTTCCCAAGTGTCATCGGTCGGGAAGTTAACCATTGGCTTGGCGAAATCAACGGTGTAGCGATTGCATTCATAATCCAGCCAGAAGGTACCCATGGAGACCTTGGCATTGCTCAGGCGGGCAAAGTCAGACACGCTGGGAATAGTTGCCGCTGGAATGCCAAAGTAAGGCACAAACAGACTGCGCTTTTTGCCCATATCCTGATCCGGCAGGATAATGCCGATCTCACCCTGTTCCATAAAGTGGAGCAGATCCTTGACCTGCTTGCGGGGAATAAAGCGGGATTTGTACGGGTAGCGGTTACGCATTACGCCACTGACATACTCATAAACAGGATTGTCGTGTACCCGGTAGAGAATATTGAAGGAGGTATGTTCGCTGGCAATGCGGCAGGCCATTTCTACACAGGTCATGTGCAGGCAGCTCACCAGTACGCCCTGGCCGCTCTCCTGAATCTCCTGAAAGCGTTCCAGTCCATGGAAGCTGGTCAGCCGGGCAATGCGTTTGCTGGAGGAAAACCAGGCGACACCGGGCTCGACAAGAGCGATACCAATCGCTTCAAAGTTCTGGACCAGAATGCGTTCACGCTCTTCCGAAGACTTTTCCGGGAAGCACAGCTCCAGGTTGCGGCGCGTTACCTTGACCCGGGAACCACCAATCTTCATAAACAGACGGCCAATGCCACGTCCGATAGCCAGAACCCAGCTAAATGGCAGGCGACCTACCAGAAACAGGAACAGGATCAGCAGCCACAGGCCCCAGTGACGGGGATGCAGGTAAGACAGCTGGAAGCGGTAGCTGTGGGTGTACGCCCTTTCCTGGAAGGGAACTGATGAGTCAAACTCCGGGTTCAAAGCCATTCTCGAGTAAAAGTTCTGATCGGGGCATTATACCGGAAGGATGGCGCCATAAACCTCCCTCTTTACGGAGGTTTGTTAGCTTTATGTTACGGCGGTTTTTTCTTGAGAGGGCGTCCCCAGCCTGCACACCCGTTTCAGAGAGTGCAGGCTGGGGAGTGTTCAAGGCTATCAGGCGATAACAAACTTGATAGAGAACAGGATGGTCAGGAAGATCATGGCAGGCGTAATCTCCTTGTAGCGGCCGGACAGCAGCTTGATACCGGTCCAGGAGATAATGCCGAAAGCGATACCAGTGGCGATGGAGTAGGTCAGAGGCATAGCCAGTGCGGCAATACCCACCGGGGTCACATCGGTAATATCATCCCAATCGACAGTGGTCAGGCTGTGGGTCATCAGCACAGCTACAAAGATCAGAGCCGGTGCGGTTGCATAAGCTGGAATCGCAGCAGCCAGCGGCGAGAAGAACAGTGCCACCAAGAATAGAATACCCACGACCACAGCCGTTAGACCTGTACGGCCGCCGACAGCGATACCTGCACCACTTTCTACAAAACTGGTTGTTGTAGATGTGCCCAGCATGGAGCCGGCAACAGTAGCAGTACTGTCGGCCATCAGTGCGCGACCGATACGTGGCAGGTTGCCGTCCTTGTCCAGCATCTTACCTTTCTGGGCAACCGCGATCAGGGTGCCGGAGGTATCGAACATATCCACGAACATGAACGAGAAGATGATGGAGATCAGGCCAATCTCCAGTGCGCCGGCCAGATCCAGCTGCATCAGAGTTGGTGCAATACTTGGCGGCATGGAAACCACACCGTTCATCTCGACCTCACCAGCCACAATGCTGAGAACGGAGATCGCCAGAATACCGATCATCACAGAACCGGGTACACCACGATAGTAAAGGGCAGCAATAATGATCAGGCCCAGGCCCGCCATCATAGGACCCCAGCTGGTCATATCGCCCATGGAAACCAGAGTGGCCGGGTTATCAACAACAATACCGGCGTTCTGCAGGCCCAGGAAACCCAGGAACAAACCGATACCTGCGCCAATACCGCCACGCAGGGAGAGAGGGATGCTGTTAATAATCCATTCGCGGACTTTAAACGCACTCAGCAGGAAGAAGCAGATACCGGAAAAGAATACGGCACCGAGCGCTACCTGCCAGCTGTAGCCCATCTGGCCAACAACGGTAAAGGCAAAGAATGCGTTCAGGCCCATGCCGGGTGCGAGAGCAACAGGGTAGTTTGCGTAGAAGCCCATAATGAAACAGCCGATGGTGGCTGCCAGACAGGTCGCTACAAAAACTGCTCCCTGATCCATGCCTGCCGCAGCGAGCAGACTCGGGTTCACGAAGATAATGTACGCCATGGTCAGGAAGGTTGTGGAACCAGCAATAATTTCCTGACGCACTGAGGTGTTATTCTCAGTGAGCTTAAAAAGTTTTTCTAACATGCCTGTGTTTTTTGTGAGGTGTCGATAGATTCGCGGGTGAGCGAGCGAATGCAGCCAATACAATACACGTCCGTACTAGGGCCTGTTGTGATTTGGTGATCGGGCTCAGCTTTCCCGAGAGTTTTCAGGGCTAGGCGTAGCGATGTAGGAATACTGGTGGTCTTTCAAATCGCTACAACAACGCCATGGAAGCTCTCGGGATAGCCCTTCGGGTGGAACGGAAAGCCACTCCTCGCCGCGTCAGGCTTGCTTAATGTAGGGCAACTACGATTTTCACAAGCCTTTCTAACGATGAATGGCTTTCCGCTCCACTGAGCCGCATCAGCAAATCACAACAGGCCCTAAGATGAATCCTGTCGAACGCGTGATCAAAATGACTGACAGGGTGATTCTACAAAAGTTTAATCTTTATGAATATCTGGTGTTATTACGGCTACCTTTCTTTTGGCTTTTCACGTTTAATTGCAGGTTCCACCTGCTATTTTTTCGGCTCAACAAATATTTAGTTTGTGGATGGTTTGTGGTCAATTTTTGGTCGGAATTTGTTCTTCTTTACGATTGATGGAATTGTTCTGTCTCTGTGAAGTCTGCAAAACATTTTGCAACCGGCTTTGCAGTAAGGGCATGCCTTTGGATTGCAGCTGATCCGCGAGGATGCTGCCAAGGCTGTAAGCGGTTCCTGTCGTTAATCTCCATCCTGCCATAGTCACGGCTCCCCATTCCGGAACCTGTTTATCCAGACGGTTTACTCCCTGCCAGAGCAAATAGCCTGTCGCACCAAATAGAATCCCGCCCATCAGCATATGGGTACTCAGACTGCGGTTCAGTAGTGTTCTGACAATAATATTGCGGCTGCGGGAAGGGCGCAGCAGCCAATGGCCCAGCGCACCGGCAAAGACGCCATTGGCCACATGGGTGACCACTGGTGCCAAAGCTTCCGGCACCTGAGTGTGCTGGCCGGTGGCCAGCAGTTGAGGTGAATCTGGATTCAAATCGGGGTGAATATCATACAGGTTTCCACTTCCAGCACCTCTTGGTGAGGCTGGAGCAGATTGCTCAACGGGCTGATGTGGATAGATAAATTGATCCAGCCCTTTAAAAGGCACAATAGCCAACACGCCGGGCTGGCGAATATCCCCCAGCCATAAGGTTCTGCTGGTTTCTTCCAGCCCCAGAGCCTGAATGCTGCGTGCGGCATCCCGGCGGCCAAAACGGCTGAAGATCAGTGTGTTTTTATCATCAAAGCGAATCACCCGCAGTCGGGAATCGATGAACAGCAGGGTGTGTTCGCCACTATAAAGCTTTCGATGGTTTAACCAGTTGCGCAGGTTTTCATAGCCCGGAAAGGTAGTCTGGGAGCAGCGCATAAACTGGCCAGTCTCTTCCTGTATAAAGCTCTTCAGGCATTCGAGATTGTTACAGTCGCTCAGTTGGTTGACCCAGTCCGGATCGTCCGGTGGCAGATAATTGCCCCAACCATCCTTAATCACCATCAGAATGCTTTGAAAGGGAGCCTCTGTATCAGGTTGCTCTTCCGTTGAATTGAGGGTTGGAGCAGACGTTAACCGGCGGGCTTCGACAATGGTGCTGGCGACTGAACAGACCAGTGTCGGGGCATCCTCGTTAGAGCTAATGGATGCCTGAGTGAGGCTGGCAAGACAGCCCGTCAAACAGCACATCAGGGCCAAACAAGCTCCGAAGCGCCAATGATCTGCTTTTCGGTTTTTCACACGCATCAACTCCTGCTTGTAGCCTGTAATAAAACCGGTCTGCAAGTTTTTCAGCGGAGGCTGGGGAGTATATAAGCCTGTTGGTGAATTACCGCCCTGGTTACAAAAAGATACCCCGGGCTTATGACTGCTTCCTGGGTTCTTCATGATAAGGAAGTGCGTGCGGTGGTGAGATCAGTGGAACCCAGTCGGAGACCAGCCGACGAATGCCGTAACGTACGCTGCCCATATTCATGGGAGCAAATGCAACATCGCTGACAATATACGCGGCTCCTGCTGCAACTGTGGCCTTTTTAAGAATGGATAAGGTTCTCTCAAGAAGAGCCTTGTCGGTTTTGTTGGCTGCGTAAAGGATGCCTGCTGCGGTGCTTATGACGGCTGCATATATTGCGATCTTTTTAACTGTGCTGCCTTTGGAAGTTTGACCTGATTCGGCCTGTTGGGATTGACTCTGGTACATCTCCAGCATGCCTGGTTTTTGCCCGGCGGCTGGTGCTTTTGGTTCTGACTGCATAATTTAAGCCTCATGAGTGATCGGGGCTTAGAGGCAGATAAAAGAGGGAAGTTGCTGACAAGGTGGTTAGGCGGGTTGCCTGCAGAGAGGGGAATGAGCAATAAAAAAGGGAAGACCGAAGTCTTCCCTTTTAGGCTTTAAGCGTACAGCTTCTGATTAGAAGTAGTAGCGAGCAGTTGCGTAGTAAACGTCGTCGTCGCCTTCTACGTCAACACCCAAATCGTTTTTCTTGTCAAAGTTGGAGTACTGCAGACCGAACAGCATTGGGCCAACTTTGTACTCGGTACCCAGAGAGAAGACTTTCTCTTCACGCTTGCTGTCTGCACCAGAAGCCAGTTTGTCAACTTCCAGGATTTGGTAGCCGGAGAATACAGCCAGACCAGGAACAACGGAGTTCAGGCTATACTGACCGTAAACTTCAGTACCCTTAGACTCTTTTGCATCTTCGTGGATGTATTCAAAGCTACCCATGGTAGCTGCCAGGTACAGACCGTTGTTGTCGTACTTTACAGCAAAAGTTTGAGCGGTAGAGTCGGTGTCTTTATCGAAGCCGGTCTTGGTGATTGTGCCATCAGTAGCTTTGCTTTCTGTTGCTTTGTAAGCTGTTTCAGCAACGGTAGCACCGATGGAGAAGCCCATTGGCAGATCATAGCTTACAGCCAGCTGCATGCCGTTTTCACGGTCAAAGGTTTCTTTGTCTTCAGTGCCGTTATCGGACAGCTGATACTGAGCAGAAACATTCAGACCACCGAAAGAGTTTCTGTAGCCGATAGCATCGTCAGCACGACCCATGCCGGAAGTGCCGTGGCCACCAACGCCATCGTAGATACCCATAGCATAGCCGCCATTGAACAGGCCTTTATCAGTCCAGCCTGCAACATCAGAGTAAGCGGACCACTGCTTACCCACGATTACGGTACCCATGGTTTTGTGGGCCAGACCGATGTTGCCCAGACGTTCACCGAAGGATTCACCTTCGTCGTCTTGCATATCATAGCTCCACTCAACCTTGGCGAAAGCCGTTACGTTTTCGCTCAGCTTGTGCTCGAAGCCGAAGTTGATACGGGAGCTGTCGCTTCTCATGCCATCATCAGATTTTGCACCAGTTTCGGTTTTGATACCGATACGACCGCCAACGGAAGCAGAGGTGGTGCCGTTGTCAAAGATTTCTGCGGCCATTGCCTGACCGGACAGAGCTGCGATAGCGACTGCGAGGGCTACCTTCTTCATGGGTTAACTCCAGTGTGTGTGAGTGTGTTCAACGAGTGTCACAAGGTGTGTCACATCGAATGAGTCCCGATTATTGGGAAACACCACGGCGGGTCATATCAATTGGGCGTATAGGTATATGCCGCGTATAGATAGGAATACGGATATAAGGGCTGCCGCATCCGCATTTAGAATGGGGGTATTCGCCAAACTGATAGCGATGTTTGGAACTTTCCGTTTTTACGCAATTCGGGAAGAAAAAAAAGATTGACATAGGGCAATGTTTGCAATCTGCCCGGTTGCTGAGGTGTGTGAACCGGTTATGCGTCCTACTCAAAAAGAATCGAATTTTTATAAAAAAACTAAAGCTTTTATGCCTGGTCAGAACGGCAATCAGCTTGATGGTTTAAGCCTGAGTCGGCTTAACCTGAACCTTTTACCCAGCCTTAAAGCACTGCTTGATACCCGCAGTGTGACTGATGCAGCAAAACTGTTGTGTGTAACCCAGCCCACCATGAGTCGAAACCTGGCTCAGCTGCGGGAGAACCTGTGTGATCCCATTCTTGTGCGCTCCTGTAACCGTACTGAACTGTCGGAACTGGCAAAGTCTATTCATCCATCGGTGAATCATCTGGTGATTGAAGCGGCGACTATTTTTGAAAATGCCAGCTTTGATCCGCAAACGACCTGCCGCCACTTCCGTATTGCCGGTAGCTATGCGGTGGTCGAAAAGATACTGCCCGGTGTGTTGTGTGAGCTGCGTAAGCTGGCACCGAACTTTACCTTTGATGTCGAGCTCTTGAATGAACATGTGATCGAAAAGCTGCATCGTGGTGAGATTGATCTGGCGCTGGGGTATTCCGGTCAACCACCATCCGGATTGCGCAGTCAGGAGATTATGCGTTGTCGTCTGGCCTGTATGATGAGTGCGACTCATCCTCTGGCCGATCGTATCTTCACCCTGGAAGAACTGACTGAGTATCCGCATCTGATGCAGAAGGGTGGGTGTGGTATGTCATCCCAGGTGAAAAGCTTCTATGAGCGTATCGGGATTGAGCCGCAGATGAGTATTTCCAGCTTCTGTGCGGCCAAGTCGGTGGTGGCGGGCAGTGATTATATTTGCCTGCATACACCGATTAAAGAAGTGGCCAGTGAAGGTCTGGTGCTGCGTGAGCTGCCTGATGAGGTGGTGGAAATTGATCACCGGATGGTGTGGCCGGAATACTGGAACGCCAATCGCTCCCACCGCTGGCTGCGGGATCATCTGTTCCAAAGCCTGCGCCGGTTTGTAGAAAGAAACGATGAGCCGGGTTATACCGTTCTGCACCGGCAGGCTGTGGCGTAATTCAGGCTGTACGTCATTATTGTTGTTGTCTTCTTTGCTGCTGCGCTTCGAGATCGTGGCGCAGCTTCTTCATATCCGCTGCAACTTTTCTGCAGCGTGCGTTCTGCAGAGCAAAGTGCTCTTCCATTCTTTTCAGTGATGCATTCAGTGTGGCAAGACTGTGAATCGCTCTTTGTACTTTTTCAGTACCGGATTCGCTGCTGTTTTGTGTACCCTGTTGCATCACTGTGTTCCCCGCTGAGACTCTGCAATAACCGTTAAATATTTATTGTAGACAGGCCGTTACTTCACGCTAATGGACTTCTCTGCTATTTGCTTTTGCCGCGCACAAAGGGAGCCATAATCATGTATTCACTGGAAAGCGGGAAGCTGATCTGTTCAACCTTGCCGTTATCACGAAACTTTGCACCGTAGGTATATTTGGGTTCTACGACAGGTCTTCCTATCCATTGTGAAAATGAATTGTTGTGAGTGATGACGGCTGGCTCTTCATCAAATTCGGTGTCGTCGCTATTTGTATCGGGAAATTGGGCCAGGGTGAGCTGTTCTGTTGTTTCTATAAGTTCGTCTGCCTGCTCATCAAGCAGAAAATCAAACTCGGCCAGGGTCTGGCTGACTTCATCGTCTGTATGGGTTGTTGCCGCAGATTGGTTCTCCATTTTTTGCAGGTAATCCCGCTCTACTGCTTCGGTCAGCTGTGTGAGCTTTTGGCTGGTGTAGTCAGCCAGTTGTCTGTGCTGTGTGAGTATAGGGAGTTGTTGAGTGGTGCTGGCCTTGGTCGTCCTGAATAATGCGGGTTGCCAATGCCTGCTGATTTGGTGAGTGCGCCAGTTTTTCTTGGAATTGGGGCGTGCGGGTTTATAAAAGGTAACGGTGGATTGGCCGTTGTGAATCGCTTTAGGGTTGGCCTTAAGGGCGTCTTCTGTGAGTGGTGGCGTAAAGGTGATGGTTTCTACCGCCAGTAGCCACGGGGATTCAGAATCCATAAGTAAACGGGCAGCGGGGCTTAGCAGGGTTTGAGTGTTGAAGCCCATAGATACTGGTGACTGGACTTTGAGGGCTGTGTTGCCTGTTGGTATCTCGCTGCCGGGGAGTGATTTGGTAAAGTGCTCGGTACGGGTAAAAAGAATATTACGCTGCTGGCTATGAAGCTGGTTATCAGCAATTGAACTGAAGATATGCGCCTTCATATTGAAGGCTACGCCATAGCGCTCGCCAACCTCCAGTTGCCTGATCTCTTCCTGGGATTGTCTGACTTGGTAAATCCTGTGGCTGACAAAGGCGATACCTCCACGACGGCCCAGATCCTGAAAGGTCGGAATTGCCTGACAGGTGATTGCCCACAGGTAGAGAAAGCCAAAGCAGAAAACAGTTTGAGTGCTGCGTGATGGTCTTTTGAAGGCAAAATTAATGCTGTGAGTGTTCACAGGCACAAGTCACTCCCCCGAATGCTTATGGAAATAAATATTTTCTTTGGGGAGATAAAGTAGCAGCCAAAACGAAAGGTGATCGTTTTGGCTGCCGGAGGAGGGCTTTAGTCAGGAATTAGTTGTACATCGCCAGATGTGGAGCCGGCATGGCAGCGATGCGATTATTCAGCTCATTCAGCAGCTCTTCAACGCGGGCTTTCTCGGCATCCATTACATCGCTGGTACGCTTGGCACGGGCTTCACGGTGGCGAGTAATAGCATCCAGAATGCGCTGCTCTTTCTCGCTGACGACCTTGGCCACTTCATGCAGGGTTGGCTGAGCTTCTGCCGTTGGCTCGGCAGCTGCAGATGCTGCTTCGATAGTGCTTTCAATCGTCGCTTCAATCGCGGCCGGTGCTTCTTCCTGAGTGGCAATAACTGCCTGCTGTTCAACGGTCTCAATCGCCGTTACCGGACGGGACATGGTCTCCAGCTGGTTGGCGGCAGAGGTATCGCCGGCCAGCATGCCATCGATAGCGGCGGTAATGGCAGCCAGCTGTGCATCAATCGCGTTATCAATGTTCAGATCAATGCTGACATTGCCGGTGGTGCGGGAGGCGCGACGGCTACGTTCCGCAGCTGCTTCGGCTTCAGCCTTGGCGGCAGCGGCTTTCTCTTCTTCCTCTTTGGCAGCCTGAGCGATGATGGCTTTGGCTGCGGCAAGAGCATCGAACTTGGTTGCGCTGGCAGCATTGCTGGCTGTTGCCGCAGCCGGCTTGCGAACATTCTGTTTGCTGGCGGCGGCCGCAATCATCTGAGTCATGTCCGGGCGGCTGGCCGGTTTGGCGGCAGCAGGCGCTGGTGTAGCTTCTGGCGCGGCTTCGATAGTGGACGGCTCTTCTTTCTTCTTGGTTTCTTCCATCGGCAACTCGTCGTCGAGATCGTCGGTGGCAAAAGAGTCGAGCAGTTCCAGCAATTCTTTTTCAGCTTCGGAGGCCTTACGGCGCACAGGCGCTTTTTTGCGGATAACAACGTTACTGGTTTTATGGCCACGCAGACTGATGGCGTCCAGATCTTCCAGTGCGTTCTTTTCCAGTTCGGCCAGTTCGACACGGTTCTCGGCCATGTCGTAAATTTCACGGTGGAAGCAGTCGGTGCCGTGGCGGCGGATATCACGGTACAGCGGGAAGTCCATGTTCTGTTCCGCCGCAGCTACCATTTTATCCCATTGGTCTTCCAGATCGTTACGAGTAGAGCCGACGTAAACCTGGTTGGTAACAGTGTTGGTGACAGTGAAGATGATCAAGAGACAACCCTGATGTTTCTGAGAGATGACGGAAACGCAAGGCGCAGCATTATAGCGCCCCTGACGAGAGTGTGAAGCGGTGATTTCGTCCGTACTTCACGAATACAGTATGGCTGTAACTTTTAGGATTGTTGTCGTTTATGAGGCATAACTGTGGTTTGTAGTAGTAGCATAAAAAAATAAAGGCTGAAGCCAGTTACCCGGCTTCAGCCTCTGGTGTAATCTTCCGGACTTTACGAGGTTCGACTGACGGATAGTTTCGCCAGACTGATCATCGCTTCGCGTTGTGGTGAATCCGGCAGAATGCTGATCGCATCAATGGCCTTTTGGGCGCATTCGTTGGCGCGTGTTGCAGTATATTCGAGCGCGCCGCAGGCTTTCACTGCAGCCAGTACATCGTCCAGCGCATCAAGGCCGCCTTTACGGATGGCATTGCGCACCAGTCTGGCCTGGTCTTCTGTGCCGTTGGTCATGGTGTAGATAAGCGGCAGGGTTGGTTTACCCTCGGCGAGATCATCACCAACATTCTTACCCATCTCTTCGGCGTTGCCGGTGTAGTCCAGCAGATCATCAACCAGCTGAAAAGCGAGGCCGAGATAGTTGCCATAATCCTGAAGAGCTTTTTCCTGTTCGGCAGTGGCACCGGCCAGAAGGGCTGCGGTATGGGTGGAGGCTTCAAACAGCATGGCGGTTTTGCAGCGGATCACTTCCATGTAGCGTTCTTCGCTGATATCCGGATTGCGGACATTCATCAGCTGCATCACTTCCCCTTCTGCAATCACGTTGGTGGCATTGGAGAGTGTGGCCATAACATTCATCTTGCCAATATTCACCATCATCTGGAAAGCGCGGGAATAAAGGAAGTCACCGACCAGTACGCTCGGTGCATTACCCCAGCGGGCATTGGCGGTGGAGCGGCCCCGGCGCAGGTCGGAAGAATCGACTACGTCATCATGGAGCAGGGTGGCGGTGTGCAGGAACTCAATAATAGTGGCGAGAGGGATATGATCCCGGCCTTCATACCGGCAGGCACCGGCGCTGAGCAGTACCAGCAACGGGCGCATGCGCTTGCCGCCAGCGTCAATTATATAGTGGCCAATTTTTTCAACGAGGGAAACGTCCGAGTGCAGCTGTGTCATGATGCATTCGTTTACGGCCTTGAAATCCTCATCGACCGTAGCGTAAATACGGCGGACATCTTCGTGCTGGGACATTCGTGAAATACTTATGACGGGTCCGGAATAACTGGCAAATCGTATGGGGAGGCCGTTGGGGTGTCAAGGAATTCCACGGCCAGCCTTGACCTTAGTGAGTGGTTATTGCCCCTCTCGCCGTGGATATCCGACTCTCTTGACTTGTTCGCTTGTTTCTCGGTGTGCCATTCTCTACAATATGCCGCCCGTCTTGAAAGTCCTGATAGCTGCCATTTTGTTATGGCTGGGTCATCTTCGGATGAAACCAATCATGAGGCGCTATTCTGGAGTAGAGTCGGCGAACCCAAAAATTCCACCCCCCGGTGGATGCCTTTGACAAAAAGGCCAAGGATTTTCGGAGAATTCCATGTACGCAGTTATTGTAACTGGCGGTAAGCAATACCGCGTTACTGAAGGCGAAACCCTCAAGGTTGAAAAGCTGGACGTAGCAACTGGCGAAGCTATCGAACTGGACAAGGTTCTGATGGTTGCCAACGGCGAAGACATCAAGATCGGTGCTCCTGTTGTTGAAGGCGCAAAGGTTAACGCTGAAGTCGTTGCTCACGGTCGCGCGAAGAAGGTAACTATCGTTAAGTTCCGTCGTCGTAAGCACCACCGCAAGCAGATGGGCCACCGTCAGTGGTTCACTGAAATCAAGATCACTGGCATCAGCGCCTGATTCGGAGGGTATTGACTCATGGCACACAAAAAAGCTGGCGGTAGTACACGTAACGGCCGCGACTCAGAAAGCAAACGCCTTGGTGTAAAGCGCTTCGGCGGTCAGGCAGTTCTGGCTGGTAACATCCTGGTTCGTCAGCGTGGCACCAAGTTCCACGCTGGTGAGAACGTAGGCATTGGCAAGGATCACACCCTGTTCGCCAAGGCTGACGGCAAGGTTGTTTTTGAAGTTAAAGGTCCTAAGAACCGCAAGTACGTTCGTATCGAAGCGGCTTAATTAGCGACTTATTCTTCTGGTCTCCGGACTGGAAGAGCATAAAAAGCCCCGCACGCGGGGCTTTTTTGTTATCCATCCTGTGGATAAACAGAGTGGGTAACGAGAGTTGGAAGAGGCTCATCCGAGCACTATGTTTGGGGCGGGCTATAAGGTTTCTGTTCTTTGTGGGCATCGGTGTATGCCTCGGTTGGAACAGGATTGCTTCTTTCCGCCCTGGTGGACTGTCCTGTCCAGCAGGGCTCTCTCAGGCCATCCATGGCCTTTGAAAGCAGCTAATCCTCTTCCATCCGGCTCAGTAGCATCCGGTTCTATGGGCGAACAAAGAGTGGAAACCTTATGGCCTTGCGCCCGAGGTTAAGCGCTGGCAGCTGTAGCGCCGGTGTGGAGGTAGAGAATGAAGTTTGTTGATGAAGCCCATATCTATGTCGAAGCCGGCAAGGGTGGTAATGGTTGCGTGAGCTTCCGTCGGGAAAAATTTATCCCGAAAGGTGGCCCGGACGGCGGTAACGGCGGCGTAGGCGGCAGCATTTATATTCAGGCGGATAACGACCTGAATACGCTGGTGGATTACCGTTACACCCGTAAATACAAGGCTAAGAATGGCGAGCAGGGCCGTGGTGCCAACTGTACTGGTGCCAAGGGTGACGATATGACCCTGCTGGTGCCGGTGGGTACCACCATTGTTGACGAAGACACCCATGAGGTGATCGGTGATCTGACCGAAGTTGGTCAGCGTATTCTGGTGGCCAAGGGCGGTCACAATGGTATTGGTAACACCTGTTTTAAATCCAGTACGAACCGTGCGCCACAGACTGCGACTCCGGGTAAACCGGGTGAAGCTCGAAACCTGCAGCTGGAGCTGAAGGTGATTGCGGATGTTGGTCTTCTGGGTATGCCGAATGCCGGTAAATCTACCTTTATCCGTTCTGTGTCTCAGGCGCGTCCAAAGGTGGCAGATTATCCGTTTACCACTCTGGTTCCAAACCTGGGGGTAGTGAGTGTGCAGAAGCACCGCAGTTTTGTGGTTGCTGATATTCCGGGTCTGATTGAGGGTGCGGCTGAGGGTGCTGGTCTGGGTATCCGCTTCCTGAAGCATCTGGCTCGCTGCCGTATTCTGCTGCATCTGGTGGATGTGGCACCTGTGGATGAGTCTGATCCTGTTGAAGCGGCTCGTGCCATTATCAATGAGCTGGAAGTGTTCTCCCCGGCTCTGTACGGTCGTGAGCGCTGGCTGGTGCTGAACAAGATGGATTTGATTCCTGAAGATGAGCGTGAAGCTCTGCGTGATCGCATCGTTTCCGAACTGGGCTGGGAAGGTAAGGTTTACCAGATCTCCGCGATTGCCAGCGAAGGTACTGCGCGTATGTGTCAGGACATTATGCGCTATATCGAAGATCGCAACCTGCAGGAAAACGAAGACCTCGAATTCGCCCAGGCGGAAGCTGAGCATCGTGAGCGCATGGAAGAAGAAGCGCGTATCCGTATTCAGGAGCTGGCAGAAGAGCGTCGTGCCCGTCGCATGGCCGAGAAGATTGCCGCTCTGGATGATGAAGACGATGACCACGAAGTAGAGATTTTCTACGTGCAGTAAGCTGCTTCTACGTACGCGAAATTGTAGGCATAATGATCAGCCGCTCCCGGCTTTCTCAATGGAGACTTTCTCGATTGAGATCAGGCGGGAGCGGCTTTTTTTTGTCTATGGCTTTTGTTGTGTCCGCCAGCTTGTATCCTTGGGATAACTTCAGGGCGGTTTAGGGAAGGATTGTAAACGTGACTTCTGACGTTCAGCACAGCAGTGCCAGTCACAGAGAGAATATCAGTGCCAACCGTGCACGTCTGGTATCCGGGCGCCGGTGGATTATCAAAATTGGCAGCGCTCTGTTGACCAATGATGGTAAGGACCTGAATGCTGAAGGAATGCGAACCTGGGTGCGCCAGATCGTGAACCTGAAGCAGCAGGGTGTGGAACCGGTTATTGTCTCTTCTGGTGCGATCGCTTTCGGTATGACCCGACTGGGCTGGAAGGAACGACCGTCCGCGATGCATGAGCTTCAGGTGGCAGCGGCTGTCGGCCAGATGGGTTTATCTCAGGCCTGGCAGGCGGCATTTGCAGAGCATGGTATTGAAACCGCACAGGTGCTGCTGACCCATGCTGACCTTTCCAATCGTCAACGTTACCTGAATGCCCGCAGTGCCCTGACCACCATGCTCGACTTGGGCGTGATTCCGGTGATCAATGAAAATGATACCGTGGTCACCGATGAGATTCGTTTTGGTGATAACGACACATTGGGCGCGCTGGTAGCCAACCTGCTGGAAGCGGATACCTTGATTCTGCTGACCGATCAGGATGGCCTGTTTACCGCTGATCCGCGCAGTAATCCGAGTGCGGCGCTGGTGGATGAGCGCAAGGCCAGTGATGAAGCTTTGGATGCGATGGCTGGTGGTGCCGACAGTAAGGGCTCACTGGGACGTGGTGGCATGTTTACCAAACTGCGGGCGGCTCGTCTGGCTGCGCGATCCGGTGCCAATACCATTATTGTCGGTGGCAAGATTCCTCAGGTGATTGATCGTCTCCATGAGGGTGAGACTCTGGGCACGCTGTTGCTGCCGGATGAGAGTCGCACGGTGGCTCGCAAGCGCTGGCTTGCTGGACATCTGCAGATGAGTGGTCGGTTAACCATTGATGCCGGTGCGGTGAAGGCTTTGCGTGAATCGGGATCCAGTCTGTTGCCGGTGGGTGTGCGTGAGGTCGAAGGTGACTTCAAACGCGGCGAAGTGGTGGCCTGTGTCGATGAGCAGGGGAATGAAGTGGCTCGTGGTCTGGTCAACTTCTCGTCTGCGGATATCAAGAAGGTTCGTGGTCTCACCAGTCAGCGGGTTCGGGATATTCTTGGCGCGATGGTAGAGCCTGAACTTGTGCATCGGGACAATCTAGTGCTCTGTTAATTATCCACAATCATTCTTGGGCATGCCGGGTTCGCTGTTGAATTGAGGGTGTGTCCAGGCTGTTTTTTGATCCGGGCTGGAAGGGGCGATTGTTGGGTTGTTGAACCTGCCCAGCAAAGCGATCGTATTCTCAATAGCGGTCAGGTCAGGCAGCTTTTTGCCGTGCTTAACATCCAATCCCATCACCTTCTTGTGTTCACCGATTCTTTTCATCAGTTCTGTGCGAACGGTTTTGATCTCTTCCAGCTTGGTTAAGAGGTCGGGGGTGGTCATCGAGCGATAGTGCTGATACTTGTCGTTCAACATATCCAGTGTGATATCAGGGATAATATCATTGTGGTTCGGCTGGATAGCTTTCAGTTGAGTCAGATATTGTCTGCAGCTCTCGATCAAAGGCTCCACGCTCTGGCATTGATTACGCATTTCACCCAGAACATTAATGAAGCTTGAACGCTCCGACATATCTGGTGCAGAAGGTGGTGTGCTTTGCAGGCCTTGGTTTAAGCGTTGCTCAAATTGTTCCAGTTTTTTCTGGTTGGTGCTCATCTGGCTGAACTCTTTCTCCAATCGATTGACAGAAAGGTGAGCCAGCTCAAGCAGTGCTTTGGCATGGTACGGTGATTCCGCTGGATATTGTTGGATGATCTCCTCATAGAGGGCAATGCCCTGTTTTCGGTCGATCTTGATGGTGTCTGATGCGTTGGTCAGCAAGGCATCTCCCGGGGCGACAGGTTGAACGTCTGGTGGTTCTGAAGGTATGGCAGGCTCAGACTTGTCGACGCTGTTAATTTTCTTTGGGGCAATTTTCTTCGGTTTCTTTTTGCCTGTTCTGGACTCATCCCCAAATGTTTTGGCTGAAGCGGCGATGGAGGGCCACTCCTCCAGAAGTTCCTGGCTTTTTACTCTTTCCAGCTGCTCTGTGAGCCGGACATTGTGGACATGAAAATCCTTCAGATGGCTACCTAATGCCTTCAGGGCGTGCTGGCTGTCCGGGATAGGGCGTCTGGTGTATGTGCACATTAACTCAAACCAATGTTTACCCAGCCATGCCAATCGAATGGAATCAAGAATGGTATTTAGCGACTGGCGGGCTGCAAGCTGCTCGGGGAGTGAAGAGCGGGGATTGCTGAGGGTTTTTATATCCGTATGAATCTGTGTGGTGACTAGCTGGAATATTGTTTGTACAGCCAGAGTGCTGCTGGTGGCGTAAGGCAGATTATCCAGTTGGATCAGGCTTTCATTAAGTGTTGGTGGCTTAGCTTTTGAGCAGGTGACAGGATTTAGCTGTTTAAGTGCTAGGTCGGCGATGATCGCCTGTTGGGCCAGCTGGACATCGAATCTGGTGGTGGAGCTATGTGTGAAAACTGTATGGCAAAGTCGTTGGAATAACGGACTTTTGTGCAGTGTGTTTTGCATGGTTTTCAGCGTTTTACCGGAATCCCTGTGCGTGGCTTGTGATGAATGGATTGCCCGGTAAAAAGACAGGGTCACCCTGCTGAGAATATTGTTGATGCTCTCAAGGCAAACGTGGGCGGACGCGGAGTTATCGGCTTGTATGCTGTTGAGTGCAAGGCATTGGGCGCAGGCTAAATCCATGATGTAGACAATTTGCTCTATTTGGAGTTTTGCTGGTCTTTCCGTATCCAGGGAGCTAAGTCGTTGTTCCAGCTCATCGGCCTTACTCGCTGTAATGAGCTCGGCTTTGCCATTGAATTGCTTTTCCAGTTCTTTATTCAGGGTATTCCAGTCTTCTATGAAGCTGTCCGGAGATGACTCTGTTTCGAGAGTCGTCGGGTTAGGGTGGGATGAAGCTAATGCCGTCCGCCTGGAGAGTGAATAAAAAAACGGATGTGGTGGTCGTGGGTGGATAACCAGATCCGGCTGTATGTTTTCAAGCAGGATGTCAGCGGCGGCCAGCTCGGCGCGAAGTTCTGCGAAACAGGGTTTGTCGACGAAGGTGGCAAGCCAGCCCTCCATGCTCGATCGATGAAGCATTTTATAAGCGACGACGGCTTGTTGGACCATGTCCTGATCCAGAGTTTGGGTTTGCAGAGCCTGGTTGATGTCCCCATTAATGGCAGTCAGTATCTCAGACACTTGTTCTGCCTGTGCTGGTGCAGGTTGCAGGTGCGCCTTGTTTTCGTCAGCATTTTTAATTGTTAGTCCCAGGGCTTCGTAGTCCTTCAGGTGTCGGATCAGCATAAGGCGGCTGATCAAGATGTCCGGGGCGTCTATGGTTGAGTCCGCTTCAATGGCGATATAGCCGAGTCGTGTATGTTTCAGGTGATCCGCAAGAAGACTCTTGAACAGTTCTTGTGCTTCCTTG
Source organism: Parendozoicomonas haliclonae (assembly GCF_900174585.1). Taxonomy (GTDB): domain Bacteria; phylum Pseudomonadota; class Gammaproteobacteria; order Pseudomonadales; family Endozoicomonadaceae; genus Sansalvadorimonas; species Sansalvadorimonas haliclonae. Next base: position 21,385 of record NZ_FWPT01000012.1, read on the forward strand.
TTTGTCTCGAGCTTTTGAATAGTTGCCAGACAGGTATTCATCCAGTCTGGCCAGAGGCCGAGAGGGAGAAAGGGGGCGGACAAGGTGCATACGGAGAACGCTAGAATCAATGCGTCAGCCTGGGATTTGAGAACCTCTTCAAGTTGTCGTCTGGCCTGGTGTCTTCTCTTCTGATGAGGGTTCTTATGAGAGGTGGCGTCAGTGGCGAGTCGGCATAGCTTGTCAACGGTTCCAGAGTGATTTGTGACCAGCTCGTACAGCATGGGAGCGATCAGGCAGATATTGATAATGGTGTCGTGCAGGGTTCGGAAGCTGGCCGCGGGGCTGGCATTGGGGTTCTCAAAAAGAGTAGTGCTGCTGTGAGCGGCTAGAAACTCCAACTCATCCGGGTGGTTGAGAAGATGCTGGGAATAATCTTCCCTGAGGGAAATTGCATTTTTATAGGCGGCTTCGGCGCGTTTGGTCTGACCGGAACTTTTGGGAATCTGTTCCAGCAGGCAGGCGCGAACATAAAGAGTGTGAACTGGGCTTGTAAGCCAGCGACTGTAAAAATGGCATGCACCTGTATAAGCCGATAAAGCACTTTGCCAGAGTCGCCCTTTGGCTGTTCTGCTGGTTAAAACCCTGGAGAGGTCCAGCGTATCCTGCGCATCAAAGAAGAGTTCTTCAGGTGGTTCCAGCCATTGCTTTGCCAGTTTCTCAAGATTATCTGGAATACCTGCAAGCTTTCTCTGTTTTGAGGCTTTGTGCAATTCGCTTAGCCACTTCAATCGTTCCAGTAGTTTGGCACGGTTGCCGATTAGTGCTGCATTGGCGAGAGGAAGGTTTGATATATCAAGCGTTTTACGCGGGGTGAGGTTATTTAGCCTGTCCTCTTCTGCCTGTATCTCAAGATGAATTTTCTCTGCTTCGCTAGCTGTCTCCAGTTGCAAGGCCATTATCTCAAGGCAGTCCGAGAGTGTTATGCAGGGGAGCTCTAGCCCATTTTGGTAGGGGGCTGCTGTGGCTTGTGTGGTGAGTCGCGCACTGTGGGATTGCCAGTAATCCAGCCAATGTTGATGGATGGTCTGCATTCGCAGGGTCCGTTTATCTGACAGGTAGCGGTTGATTGCTCGCTGGGCGGCCTTGTCGCAGGCCTGTGTCTGGCTTTCCGCTGTGGTTGGTGTTGAGAGTGATTCACAGAGCTGAGTGTAGGTTTTCTCTGCCTCCCTCCTAACCTGCGCCAGGTCGGGTCTGTCAGGTTTGGCCGGTGGTCTGGGGAGTGTTTCTTTAGGGATGAAGATATCCACAGACAGTAGTGTTTTTCTGCACGGAGGTTCGTCTGTTGTTTTCTGGCTGGAGGTTGTCAGGGAGACCAGCTTTTTGTGTTTGACGGTCACGGTTGGATGATGGGTGGTGGGCTCATCTTTGGTCTGAATTTGTAGCGAGTGGGCCTGTTTATCCAGAGTTTGGAGAAAGTCCTCCGCATCTTCTTCGGAAGCCGCGATAAAATCAAAGTCAGTGGTTTTGGGGGATTGCGGGTCGAGCTGTAAAGCTTCCCTGTTGCCGGAATACCATATCTGCGCGGCCCGACTGCAGAGAGCTTGCCCACCCAGCAGGGTAATTCCCCTTGGCATCCGGCAGGTTGCGGCAAGTGCGCTTTCTGCTTTTTTTACCAGCTCCGATTGTTTCGGTGGGGGGCCTGAGCAGGCTCTTTCTCCAGAGGATTGTAAGGACTGCATATCGCTGACGAGGTCTGGCTGAGGTATCAACAGTGTTGGACAGGCAGGGGGCGGTATTGATTCCTATAGGCGTAACGTGACGGTCACAAGGTTGGTTAGGGTGACGAGGCTGTTAGGGGAGGGGGAGTAGAACAGGCATAAAAAAAGGAGCTCAGTGAGCTCCTTTTTTGTACCAGATCGGCAGATTGCTATTAAGCGTATCGCTTATTAAGCAGCCAGAGCTTTGATCTTGGTGTTCAGACGGCTCTTATGACGAGCAGCCTTGTTCTTGTGGATCAGGCCCTTGTCAGCCATACGATCGATCACAGGAACTGCTACAGCGTAAGCAGCGGTAGCCGCTTCGAAATCCTTGGATTCGATGGCAGCGATTACTTTCTTGATGTAAGTACGAACCATGGAACGCTGGGAAGCGTTGTGCTGACGACGCTTCTCTTGAGTCTTGGCGCGCTTGCGAGCAGAAGGAGAGTTAGCCATCTGATAGCTCCTCGAAAAATCGGTTGTGTATTTAAAGACGCGCAAATATGCCGAGTTACTCAAGCTATGTCAATTTCTGGCAGCCGCACCATCCATTAACTCTGAGTAAAGTCAGCAATTCGCTTCCCGATGACACATTTCGGGAGTTTTAAACGGGTGCGCGCATTCTGGCATTCCTGCCCTTGAGGGTCAAGGGAGGGCTGGCTCCGGATAGTCCGTTAAAAGCGCGCACTGCTGTTGAATAACCCTTAGGCGTGCGGTCAATTCCTCGTACATTAACTGACGAAACCAGATGTGACCTTCATCCCTCTGGTAGCGCTCATGCCAGACGATGGAGTAGGTAAATGGCTCCTGCTCAAGGGGGAGGGCCAGGATCTTCAGGTTATATTGAGCAGCGCAGCTGGAAGCCAGGGCGTAGGGAATCGTCAGGATAAGATCCGACTCCCGGATCAGTGCCAGAGCAGCCACAAAGTGGGGAACCCTGAGGGCGATGCGCCGTTCCAGATTGTAACGCTCCAGCATATGGTCAATGGCGCCTTTCTTCTCGCCGCCCATGGTAATAAGAGCGTGGGGCCAGCGGGCATAGTCCTCAAGCGACATAGCACCATTGGCCAGCGGGTGCTCAGGGCTGACAACACAGACAAATCGGTCCTGACCTATACCTCGCCCATGAATCTGGGCGGGAGGGTTGCTGACGGCGCAAAGAGCTAGATCAACATTATTCTCATCAAGCTGGTGAATATAGTGCTCTTCCCAGGGGTGAATTTCCAGATCAATACCCGGAGCTTCACTGCGAAGCCGGGTAATGACATTGGGTAATAATGCCTGAGAGCCGTAGTCGGTGGTGGTGATCGTGAACAGCCGTTCGGCTTTGGCTGGCACAAATAGCTCGGGCTGGATCAGCCCTTCAATATCCCTCAGTGACTGTTGCAGTTTTCCGGCCAGCTGTTCCGCCCGTGGTGTGGGAATAAGCCCTTTTGGCGTTCGGGTAAATAGAGGGTCGTTGAACAGGGTTCGCAGTCGGGCAAGATTTCGGCTGATAGCTGGCTGGGTCAGATTCAGCCGGCCTGCTGCCCGGGTCACACTTCGTTCTTCTAATAGAACCTGCAGGACTGGCAGCAGGTTGAGATCAGCAGAAGACAGCTTTTTATTCATGGGATTCGCTTTATGGAATAGCTTCAATATGATTTTTAATCATGTTGATAATGCATCGCATGCATTGGAGTTATGGATCCTATCAGGATTACAGTTGCCGGGTCACGATCTGATTCAAAAGGTAGCGTTATGTATATCGAACAGAGCAAAAGCATCCACCTGGCTCGTCGTCCTGAAGGCATGCCGACCGCAGAAGATTTTCAGCTGATCACCGAGCCGGTCTCCGAGCTTCAGGATGGCGAAGTGCTGGTTAAAAATCTGTGGATGTCTGTTGACCCCTACATGCGCGGCCGAATGATTGATCGCAAAAGCTATATCGAACCGTTCAAGGTGGGTGCCGTTCTGGAAGGTGGGGCCATCGGCGAAGTGGTTGAATCACGCAACGATGCCTTCAAGGCCGGCCAGAAAGTTAACAGTATGCAGGGCTGGCGCGAATACTTTATCTCCAATGGTGAAGGCTTAACTGTTCTTCCGGAAACCGGCGCTCCGGTTCAGTCTTTCCTGGGAGCCTTGGGTATGCCGGGTATGACCGCTTACACCGGCCTGCTGAAAATCGGCGAGCTGAAAGAAGGTGACACTGTTTTTGTATCAGCAGCGTCCGGAGCAGTTGGAGAGTTGGTCTGCCAGATTGCCAAGATCAAAGGCTGTTATGTCGCTGGTAGTGTCGGTTCCGATGAAAAAGCGGCTTATCTGAAAGATGTTCTGGGTGTTGATGCGGTTGTGAATTACAAAACGATGGCTGACCTGAAGGCGGATATTGCTGCAGCCTGCCCAAATGGCATTGATGTGTATTTTGAGAATGTCGGTGGCGCACATCTTGAAGCCGTTCTTGATCTGATGAATGACTATGGCCGTATAGCGGTATGCGGAATGATTGACCAGTACAACGCCACCTCGCCTGTTGCTGGCCCGGCCAATCTGTCACAGCTGATTATGAAAAAACTGAAGATGCAGGGCTTTATTGTTTTCGATCACTGGGATGGCTATCCGGCCTTTGTCGCAGAAATGGGTAAGTGGCTGGCAGAGGGTACGGTCAAGGCGCGTGAAACGATTTATGACGGTATTGAAAATGCCCCGGCTGCCTTTATAGGTCTGTTCGAGGGTAAAAACACCGGCAAGATGCTGGTTCGTCTATAAATCAGTCTGATCATCGGAGGATTTGATCTTATGAAAGTTTTGTTTGTGCTTACGTCCCACGATCAACTGGGTGATACCGGCGAGAAAACCGGTTTCTGGACGGAAGAGTTTGCCGGGCCTTACTACACGCTGCTGGATGCGGGAGCTGAAATTACTCTGGCCTCGCCGGCAGGCGGCCAGCCTCCGGTAGACCCGAAGAGTGGCTTGCCTGATTTTCAGACCGATGCCACCCGTCGCCTCGATAATGATCCGGCAACGATTGATAAGCTGGCCACGACCCACAAACTGGTGAATGTGTCTGCGGATGATTTTGACGCGGTGTTTTATCCAGGTGGCCACGGTCCGCTCTGGGATCTCACCACCAATGGTATCTCTGTGGCATTGATTGAGGCCTTTATCAAACAGGGCAAGCCGGTGAGTGCCGTCTGCCACGCATCCTGCGTGCTCCTGAATGCTTTTGATCCGGAAAGTGAACCTCTCCTGAAAGGCAAAAACGTCACCGGCTTCTCGAACACGGAAGAAGACGCCGTGCAGCTGACCAATGTCGTACCGTTTCTTCTGGAAGATGAGCTGGTGGCCAAAGGTGGCCATTACACCAAGGGTGCGGACTGGTCTTCCCATGTCGTTACCGATGGTCTGCTGATTACCGGACAGAACCCGCAGTCATCCGTTGATGTTGCCAAGGCTTTGCTGAAGGCGCTGCAGGCTGAAGCCTAAGGTTATCAGGTAAACTTCTTGCCGATTCTCTGGTTGGCCCGCTGATGCAGACGATTATGCTGGCCGACCAGATCACTTATGGACAATCCCATCGCGTGAGCATTACAGCGATAAGACATAGGTAGTGCGCCGGTAAACTGGAAAGTTTGACAGGGAATCTGTAAGTCTTCGCAGGCGCCTTCTACTTGTTCCAGAAACCCCTCCATATCATCGGCAAAGAACACTTCGTCGGGATTGAGCCTTTTGTCCCGCAGGTAAGCCTTCAGCCGATCGCCTTTATTGTTTTCATTGCCTTTCAGGATAACGATATCGTCAAACAGACCATTATCGTTTAGTTGGCCTGCTTTCAGCTTTTCAGCGGTACTTTCTTCATCCCCTTTGGTCATAACGATAATGCGGGCATCAGGGCACTTGGTGCCAATCTGGCGAAGGATATCTTTCGTCTGCGGGTTGATGACGGTGCGCTGAACATCGCCATTGATGACATCCCGTGATACCAGCGTCTCATCCAGATCAAAAATCACCAATGGCGCGGTCCCAGGTGTCACCATTTCCGGCAGTTCGGCAATAGTCTGTACATTGTCATGGCGAACGATAGCAAAGGGCTTTTTCGTGTCCTGGGCTTCATGGATAGGTGCCAGTCGCAGGCTTTCCAGTCTTAGGCTCTCCGGTCTCAGGGATTGTGCGATATCCTGAGGCTTGAGTGACGTGAGCAGGGTTTCATCTGCGTTAGCGGAGATGCGCTGAAGGCTGGGCAAAGCATCTCGAGAAGCCAGACGGGACAGCTTGGGAGGCTTGGGTGAACTGCTAAGGACTTTTGCGTGTTTCTGGTGCAGTTCATCAGGCAGCGTTACTGAGCCCCACTCCTTGAATTCATCATAAAACTCCTGAGCGGTGGGATGGTTGTGATGAGACAGCCACTCCAGATAATTGATTGTCGTGCTCTTGGGGAGATCCTGCTCAGTCAGTTTTGTTCTCAGGCGCTGGTCGACCAGTGTAGCCATCAGCTCCAGTGTCTGGTCGCGCATTTGATGAAGTTCGGTCTGGCCTTCCAGATCGAGAGCGATGGAGGCATCAAGCATCTCCATCGCTTCGGAGAATCTCCGGGCACTGATCAGGTTGTTGATGTCCTGAATATGTTCCCGGCCGATTCTGGCTTTCAGATAATCAAACACGACCGACATGGTGCCAACGACCTCAGTGCCATCATCATTTAACAGGGACGCCATGCCGACCACGGTTTGTTGATTCAACGCATTCTTACTGCCGATGGTTTCCAGATTGGTGAGCACCTGTATCTCTCTGTCATTCAGCCGCTTTGGCTCTTGCTTGATACCGGCTTTTTGCATTTCCTGAATCAGAAGCTGTTTAGTGGCTTTCTGATCTTTATGGGATGGATAGTGGCAAGGGTATGCGCTGGTCTGTGGTCCAGCATTTTGGCCGGCTCTCTGCATGATTCTTCCTTGAATAATGGTTTATGGTTTAGCTTAGCCGGATATGGTGATATGCCCTGCTGGTCTCCCATGGTGCGCAGGCGTTACACTCAGAAGGATTTTTATCTGATTTGAAATAACAAAACTGTATGACCTCTGAACAACAGGCTGATCCGGCAAAAAAGACGGGTGGCGGCCTTTTACGCTCTTCATTAGTGGTCGGAATTATGACCATGCTCTCCCGCGTGCTGGGTTTGGTGCGGGACGTTGTTGTCGCTTTTTACTTCGGTTCCCAGGCTGAGGCGGATGCATTCTTTGTCGCCTTCAAGATTCCCAATTTTCTCCGTCGCTTGTTTGCTGAAGGAGCTTTCTCCCAGGCATTTGTGCCTGTGCTCTCGGAGTATCGCACCAAACGCTCCCATGAGGCCGTTCAGGAATTGGTCAATCGGGTGGCCGGTACGCTCGGCTTCACCCTGACCATCGTTACCGTTTTTGCCATGGTTGGCGCACCTTGGCTAATTATGCTGTTTGCTCCAGGGTTCCATGGTGATGCCGCCAAGATGACTCTGGCAGGCGAGATGTTGCGGATTACCTTTCCTTATTTGTTACTGATCTCCCTGACCGCGTTTGCCGGTTCGATCCTGAATAGTTACAACAAGTTTGCGGTGCCGGCATTTACTCCGGTGGTGCTGAATATCAGTTTGATTGGTGCCACGGTTCTCCTTACGCCTTATTTTGAGCAACCGGTTATGGCGCTGGCCTGGGGCGTGGTGATTGCCGGTGTCTCCCAATTGTTGCTGCAGATTCCTTTCCTGAAGCAGATTCAGCTACTGCCAGTGCCTATGTGGGGCTGGAAAGATGAAGGCGTGCGCAAGATTCTGCGGTTGATGGGGCCGGCCATGTTTGGTGTGTCGGTGGCGCAGATTAATCTGCTGCTGGATACCGTACTGGCTTCCTTCCTGCAGACCGGCAGTATCTCCTGGCTTTATTATTCCGACCGGTTGATGGAGCTGCCGTTGGGTGTGTTTGGCATTGCCATTGCCACGGTGATTCTGCCGAGTCTCTCCCGCCAGCATGCCTCGGAAGATCCAAAAGCTTTTTCAAAGACTCTGGACTGGGCTTTGCGGATGGTGCTGCTGATTGGTGTACCGGCGGCGGTTGCTTTGTATCTGTTGGCGGAACCTTTGATTGCAACTCTGTTCTTCCATGGCCGTATGGAAGGCAATGATGTGCTGATGGCGGCCATGAGTCTGCGGGCTTATGCCATCGGTCTCCTGTTCTTTATGTTGATCAAGGTGCTGGCTCCGGGCTTCTTTGCCCGTCAGGACACTAAGACGCCGGTGAAAATCGCCATTGTCGCCATGGTTGCCAATATGGCTTTTAACCTGATGCTGGTGTGGAACCTTCAGCATGCCGGTCTGGCTTTGGCAACGTCTCTCTCTGCGGCTTTGAATGCCGGTCTGTTGTTCCGTGGCTTGAAAAAGAGTGGTGTATTCCAGGTTCAGCCAGGTTGGATGGTTTACGGTGGCCGTTTGCTGGCGGCTAATGCCGCGCTGGTGGGTTGTATTTTCTGGCTGGTGGACGCGCCGGCGGTATGGCTGAACTGGGGCATGCTGGACCGGGTTTGGCATCTGGCAGTGCTGGTGGTTGCAGGTATATCTGCGTATGTGATCACGCTTTTGGCATGCGGGATTCGCCCCCGTCATTTTGTTTCTCCGGTAAAACACTGAAAACCAGTGTGGAAAAGCTATAGCTGGCACTGACTTTTACCGCCTGACACCTTTATAATCCGTCGATTCGATTCCGGAAGTTGGTCAGAGTTAACAGACCCTGGCCAACTTCCCCGAAATGAGCAGATGAATAATTGGGTACAAGCTGGCAGGACAGTGGCCCGATGGAGTGTCGATGCAGTTGATTCGAGGACATAACGCCATCAGGGATGAGCACAAAGGGTGCGTCGCCACGATCGGTAACTTTGATGGGGTTCATCTGGGCCATCAGGATATCCTGGCTCAGGTGCGCACGCGTGCCCGTGAAGAGGGTGCTGCGGACTGTGTGATTGTCTTTGAACCTCTGCCGCGGGAGTACTTTTCCCGTGAGCGGGCGAAAGCCGGAGAAGCCAGTTCTCCACCGGCCCGCATCCAGACATTCCGTGACAAGCTGGAATCCTTTGAGCAGGCCGGCGTTGATCAGGTGCTCTGCCTGCAGTTTAACGATGCCCTGCGCAGCCTGACTGCGGATGAGTTTATCCGCCAGATTCTGGTAGACGGTCTGGCGATTCGCCATCTTGTTGTGGGCGATGATTTCCGCTTTGGCTGTGACCGTAAAGGCGATTTTGCCTGTCTGCAACGCGCCGGCCAGCAGTATGGTTTTACCGTGGACCATACCCGCACCGTGATTGTCGAAGACGAACGGGTAAGCAGTACCCGTATTCGCAATCTACTAACGGATGGCAACTTTACCGAGGCAGCAAAACTGCTCGGTCATCCTTTCACTATTTCAGGCCGTGTCAACCATGGCCAGAAGCTGGGGCGTCAGCTTGGGGTTCCGACCGCCAATCTGCGTATTGGCCGCCGCCACTGCCCGGTGAATGGAGTTTATGCCGTTCGTATTCATGGTCTCGACAGGGTTTACAATGGTGTAGCCAATGTCGGCAAGAGACCAACCGTGAATGGCACCCAGGAACGACTGGAAGTTCATTTGCTGGACTTTGACGGTGATCTCTACGGCTGCCGCATCCGGGTGGAGTTTGTAGAGAAAATTCGCGGTGAACAGAAGTTTGATAAGCTGGATGATCTGAAGCTGGCGATCAGTAACGACATCATCCAGGCCCGGAAGATTTTAGGGCAGTGATAAGGCCTTCCCGATGGGGAAAGCCTGCTGGTTCGACCAGACCGCCCAAACGCACTGACCAAGACGCTGACTTTGTATTTGTGGTAAACGACTGATGAGCGATTACAAGCACACGCTGAACCTGCCGGAGACCGCGTTCCCTATGCGCGGCAACCTGGCGAAACGTGAACCTGACATGCTGAAAGGCTGGCAGGAGATGGATCTCTACGGAAAAATTCGTGCGGCGCGCGCTGGTCGTGACCAGTTTATCCTGCACGATGGCCCTCCGTACGCCAACGGCGATATCCACATTGGTCATGCGGTTAACAAGATTCTGAAAGATATTATCGTCAAGTCCAAGACTATGTCTGGCTTTGACGCACCTTATGTTCCGGGTTGGGATTGCCACGGCCTGCCTATCGAACACAAGGTTGAAACCATGATCGGCAAGGCCGGTGACAAGGTGGATTTCAAAACCTTCCGCCAGAAGTGCCGTGAGTATGCAGCGACTCAGGTTGACGGTCAGCGTAAAGACTTTATCCGTATGGGCATTCTGGGTAGCTGGGACAAGCCATACCTGACCATGGACTTCGTCACTGAAGCTGACACTATTCGCGCGCTGGGCAAGATCGCCAAGAACGGCCATCTGGTCAAAGGCTACAAGCCGGTTTACTGGAGTGTTGTCGGTGGTTCCGCGCTGGCGGAAGCCGAAGTGGAATACCAGGACAAGACCTCTACCCAGATCGATGTGCGTTATGCCGCGATCGACGAAGCCGACCTGCTCAAGCGTTTCGAGCTGAGCGAAGAGGGAGAAGGTGAAGTCGCGGTTGTTATCTGGACCACCACCCCTTGGACGCTGCCATCTTCCCAGGCTGTGAGTATGGGCGAAGGCATCGACTACGCACTGGTTCAGTGTGAAGTGAATGGCGAGCCTGCGCGTCTGATTCTGGCGGAAGGCCTGATCGAAAGCGCGATGAAGCGTTTTGGCGTTGAGGAATATCGCATCATTGGCCGTGCCAAGGGCGCAGACCTGGAACATGCCAAAGTCAGCCATCCGTTCTACAACAAGGAACTGCCGGTTATTCTGGGCGACCACGTAACTCTGGATGCGGGTACCGGTAACGTTCATACCGCACCTGACCATGGTGTGGACGATTTTAACGTTGGCCGCAAGTACGGTATCGATACTCTGAACTTCCTGGACGACAACGGTGTTTATCGTCCGCAGGTTGAGATCTTTGCCGGCGAGCACGTTTACAAGGTCGACCCTAAGGTTGTTGCGGTACTGGAAGAGGGCGGTCGTCTGCTGTCCCAGTCCAAGATGACCCACAGCTACCCGCACTGTTGGCGTACCAAAACTCCGCTGATCTTCCGTGCGACTCCGCAGTGGTTTATCAGCATGACCAAAGAAGGTCTGCTGGATACTGCCATGGCTTCTCTGGAAGGTGTGAAGTTCACGCCAGACTGGGGCCGTAACCGTATGGAATCCATGCTGGGCCAGAGCCCTGACTGGTGTATCTCCCGTCAGCGTACCTGGGGTGTGCCGATTGCCCTGTTTATCCACAAGGACACCGAAGAGCTGCATCCGCAGACTGCCGAACTGGTAGAAAAGGTTGCCCTGCTGGTTGAAAAGGAGGGTATGGATGCCTGGTTCGATCTGGACCCGAAAGACATCCTGTCTGCTGAAGACGCAGAAAACTATGTGAAAGTGACTGACACTCTGGACGTTTGGTTTGATTCCGGTGTGACTCACTACTCCGTTTGTGAGCGTCGTGAAGAACTGCGTACTCCGGCTGACCTGTACCTGGAAGGTTCTGACCAGCACCGTGGCTGGTTCCAGTCTTCCCTGAAGACCGGTATCGCCATGAATGGCGTGCCTCCTTACAAGGGCCTGCTGACCCACGGCTTTACCGTAGACGCCAATGGTCGCAAGATGTCCAAGTCTCTGGGTAACGTGATTCCGCCACAGGACGTTATCAACACTCTGGGTGCTGATATTCTGCGTCTGTGGGTGTCGTCTACCGACTACACCGGCGAGATGACTGTTTCCAAAGATATCCTGAACCGCAGCGCAGACAGCTACCGTCGTATTCGTAATACTGCGCGTTTCCTGCTGTCCAACCTGAACGGCTTTAACCCGGAAACCGATCTGGTGGCTTATGAAAATATGCTGCCTCTGGACCGCTGGGCGGTTGACCGTGCTCTGCAGCTGCAGGAAGAAATCCTGGCCAGCTACGACGCGTTCAACTTCCTGAACGTTTACCAGAAAGTTCATAACTTCTGTTCTCTTGATCTGGGCAGCTTCTATCTGGATATCATCAAGGATCGCCAGTACACCACCCAGAAAGACAGCCTGGCTCGTCGCAGCTGTCAGAGCGCCATGTTCCATATCATGGAAGCGTTTGTGCGCTGGATCGCACCAATCCTCAGCTATACCGCTGAAGAACTCTGGGCGGTTATGCCGGGCAAGCACTCTGAAAGCGTGCATCTGGAAGAGTGGTACACCGGTCTGAAGGCGCTGGAAGATACTACGTTCAACCGAGAGTATTGGAACCAGCTGATGGCAGTGAAGAACGCCGTTAACAAGGCGATGGAAGATGCCCGTAACGCCGGTCAGATTGGTGGCAGCCTGCAGGCGGAAGTAACTCTGTATGCTTCCGATGAGCTGAAAGCCGCCATCGACAAGCTGGAAGATGAGCTGCGCTTCGTGCTGATCACTTCCCGTGCCGACGTTGCTGCTCTGGCTGACGCGCCGGAATCTGCGGTTGAGACTGAGGTTGCTGGTCTGAAAGTCGCTGTAGCCAAGTCCGCTCATGAGAAGTGTGACCGCTGCTGGCACCACCGTGAAGATGTAGGCAGCAACGAGAAGTACGCTGATCTGTGCGGCCGTTGTGTCGATAACGTGGAAGGTGAAGGCGAAGTGCGTCACTACGCATAATCATACTCGCGCTCCAACAAACGCCGGCTGTTGCCGGCGTTTGTGTTTTTGGAATTCTGTCTCTCTCGGTTAGTTGGGATAACCGGGCAGCCATTCTTTCTGACAGCCACTGAAAATCTATCCGTGCTGTTGTCCAAAGCGTTCTGTATATCGTGGATAAACCGGCCACACTGCCGGGCAGGATGCTATGGACGCAACAGACAAGCCAATACCAAAGACGGGTTCTTTACTTAATCCAGGCTCGGGGGCGACGGCCTCAAGTGATGGTGTTGTTAGCAAGAAGGCAAAGAAAAAAAAGAAGGTGAAGTCCCTCTCGCCTGATAAGCAGCTGCCAGAAGCGAAGCCGGGTGCAGAAGCTGTTATGCCTCCCCTTAATAAAAAGACCCTGGAAGCTCTGAAGGAAAGTCTCGGGATTACCACCATTCCTGACTTTCTCATCCCTAAAACTTCTTTTGATGAATTGCAGAGTTTGTGTCGAGACTGTTTTCAGGATGGTTCCGCAGATCGACTGATCTATGGCCTTGATACAATTACCGACCATCTTCCGAATGATATTCCTGCAAAAGCCTGCAAGCTCCTGAAGCAAGCCAAGTCTCAGATCAGTGGCATTGCCGATATTAGTGATGCTAAGGACAGAGCTGAGCTATTGGTGAAAATAGAGCAGCAGTGTCTGGAATTATTTCACACTTATAAAGACGAGAAGTATCTAACGACACGGCAGTTGCTGTTGTCAGTAGTCTGGTGGTGTCGCCTTCTGGCAGATGAGCGCAGTGCTGTTGAAGCACTGCAGATGATGGACGATGGGCAGCTATGTCGGCTCGGCAACACCATCACCGATCATATTCTTTTGCACGGTGACTCGTCGTTTATTCGTACTCGTCGAAGTCTGGTACTGCGAAATAGTGCTGAGCACGGCAATGTGACGGCTCTGGAGGAATTGGTTAACCGGTGCCTTTTTGATGAGCAGGGTTTTGAGTCTGGTTTCTCGTTAGAAGAAGGTTTTCGCTGGTTGAAAGCCTGGAGAGATCTTATAGCCATTGGTCAGTTGTCTGCCCCGGAAGGCGACGGTGTGATAGCGCGTCTGGTTCGTGAGGGCCGGAATTTTATTGCGAGTTCAAACGTTAATGGTTCTGCTTCTGCAACCTCTCCAGAGCATACGTTGATTGCCTGTGGTTTGTGTTTGGATTATCGCTTTGGCTCTCCGGATTATGAGCGAGTGGAACGGCTGTTAAAGCCCTTGATTCTGGAAGAAGGTGAGCCATCCAGGAGTACAGAGAAGAAAAAGAAGGCGGGAAAACCCGAACCCAAAAAAGCAGGTCCGAAATTATCCCGCCGTTTACAGGGCATAGCTTATCTGTGGAAAGGACATCTTGCTCGCCCCAGTCCATATGATCCGGAGTATCTTAAGCAGGAGCAGGCTGCCAAGAACTACTTTGCTCGATCACAGGCACTGGGATGCCCTGATGGGCTGATTCAATATGGCTGGTCGCTGTTGCGGGAAACGGATCATAAGTATGGTAATGGTAAGGAAGTTGTTCAGTTGGCTGCTTATATCAGAGATGCATCGCCTGAATCTCTGCCGCCAGAAGTCTGGTTGTTGTTTGAGCCCCTTGCGAGTGACGCGCGATATACCGGGGTAAGTCGGTTTGATCGTGTCCCAAAACCGACCTCAAAACATGCCTCAAAGTCTTTGCCAAAGACTGTAAAGGATAAACGAAAACAGGATGAGGACAGTGATAAGCAGCGTGTTGAGGATGGGGTGGAAAGCGCCATGTATCACGCTCAACCTGATGCCCGCGCTTATTGGTTAAATGAACGACTTTGTCCAACTTATAAAGCGTTTTATCGGCGGCATTATAATGCCCACTCAAAAGAGGATATCGAGGAGGACGATAAAATAAGCCAGTATGAGCGAAAAAACCGTAAGGAAAGACAGGAGGCGGCTGAACAGGGAAAGCCTGTCTTAAAGCTTTTTCGTCATATCGCGGTGGATCCAGAACTGCTGGTTTATCGGAGTTTTGGTCAGGGGACGCCTTTTAAAATTACACGGGAGCAGGACACCTCCAAAGCGGATGCTCTTTTAGAGCGGGCCAAAATGCTTGATCCGGTAAGAAGTGGACTGCAGATGATGGCACTGCACCTTGAGACAGATGCTTTTCCCCATCCTCAGCAAAAATGCCAGGTTTATGATTCTGTCGGTGAGTGGAGTATTTGCAGGCTACAGATTTTGCTGCGTTCATCGGAGTACCAAACCCGTTTTCTTGATGCGTCCGGAACAGAGAGCAGGAAGGTTCTGTACCAAGAAATAGAATGGGCGATTGATACTTACCGTAACTCCCGAATGAAGGCACTTCAGGAGGCCTGCCTGAAAGCTGGAGAGATCGACAAGGCGCGAGCTATTGCTGATTGTTATCTCCACCGGGAAAAGCCGCGTGCAGTGCTGGATAATGAAGCTATTGATAAGGGGCGTTATATCTATAGCAATACAGATAATGAGCTGCAGCTTGATTCCGGCGGTGCTGAGACTCCAAAAGGGGTTAAGGCGGTGATGGCTAATGCAGAAGCCCTATTAAATTCTCTGAACAAGCCGAACAGCACTCACAGTCCCAAAGCTCTTATGGAAGTGATTTTGTGGGCCAAGCGAAGATTGTCTAATGACAAGCAATTGCTGGAGCCGGGCGATATTAAAGCGTTAGTCGCACTGATCACCCAAGCCTACCAGCTTTATCCTGTTGCCGCTCAGGGCGTTGAGCAACAGCTGGTGAAGAAAATGAATCACTTGGTTGGAGAAGTGGAACCTGTTCCGGGTTTACAGGAAGCCCTTGTTCAGATGAATACACTGGTATCGTCTCACTCGGCCGCAGCAGATACCTCTTCTGGGTTTAAAGCGGACAATTGTCTTTTAGCTCTGGAGAATAGCACGCTGTCATCCAAATCAGCCTGCCTGGACAAAATGGATCAGTACAGCCTTGATGAACTCCATGATTTACTGATTGCGCTGAATAATGATGGAGAATGGCATAGCACTGAACATCGCTATTTACATGAGTCAGAGCTGCCGATTGTCTTTCTGCACATTTGTGAGCGCCTGCAGGGGCGGGATATCTCTTATCCCCGCAAGGACAGTCTGACTTTATTACTGGCTGAGTTAGTGAATCATTTGGTGACTAGTAGCCGCGATTTTTATCGTGTCCGCTTATACAACGTTATGTGGTCTTTACAGATGAGTTGTGAATTCCACCCATCCTGTTTTCCATTGAAGGAAAAGCTCTGGAGCACATTCCGGGATACTCTTCAGCCCCAAGGTACACCTTATACACATGAGGAGAATATCTCCCATGATCGCATTGACGATGACTATGAGGTGTATCACGAAAATTGCGTCTTTCTGGAAAAAGCCCACGGTCCGACCAGCGCCTTGTTCCACAGGGGAACGAGTCAGGTTTATCCCTTTTTATGGTACCTGTCGATCTTTTATCAACAGCACTATAGCGATGATCAGCTGACGACCATGTTGAAGGACTATGAGCATGATGACGGCTTCATTTATAGCAAAGAGATTCAACAGCACACATCGATAGGGCACCGTATTTGGGGGAAGTGCCTGCGGCAGAATTATGATGATGACCTGTGGCGCATGCTGATGACTTTGCCCGTGACAGCAAAAGAATCCTTTTATCCTTTAGCTTTGGCACTGGTCGCCACCAATACCGCTTATACAGAGAAATGGAGTGCTGAGCAGACAGATGAGCTGTTTGAGAGTGTTTGCAAAAGCGATAACGCCGATCTTTGGTATTTCCGTTATCTGTGGCAACAGAAGCAGGGAGATGTCAAAGAAGGTATGAAATGCCTGATCAAAGGCTCTATGGCTGGTTCAGCTGTTTGCAAGCTCGAAATGGCCAGAGGCCAGCGTCTTCAGAGGAAATTTGATACTGCCGAAGGGTATTTCAAGCGATTGGATAACCGCCATGAGCCGGTTTACGGCGATGCGCTTTACGAGCGTGGTGAGATGATGCTGGAGCGGTCCACTGATCAGAACCCTGCTGATTGCAAACAAGTCTACCGGCAATGGTCTCAGGCCTGCCGATATCATCAGCCGATGGCGGTGTTGAGGGTCTTTACCTGCCTCTATCCAGAGGTGAACGCGCTCTGGTGTGATGATCACGAACAAGAGCTGAAAGACCGCTGTTTCGTACGGGAAAGCCTTGAACGGCGTTCTTTGTTTGAGACTCCAGGGCGTAAGGTCTGCCAAATGCTTCTGGCCTGGCAGGATTCAGGGGCTTTGGATAGGGAGAATCTGACAGAGCAGGTGCAGCAACTCTCTATAGCCGAGACAATGATTCTTGCTCAATTACCAGAGGATTTCTGGCCGCCAATGGACGATGGTGAGGCTTACCGTACCCAGCTGCTGGAAACTATCGTTGAGTATTTTTCTGCGCTGCCACCAAATCATCCCAGAGATGTTGTTGAGGGTGTTTCTGTACGACAGTTGTCCTGGTTCACCGAATTGGCTCCAAGGTTACAGGCTTCAGTGGAACCGGATGCGACTGATAAAGAAGTCGATGATCCGGCTGTGAATGAAACCGGCAACGATGTTGGAACCGAAGCCGAAATCGCATCACTGGATGACGATGGCAGTGTGGAATCTTCGGATTCAGAAAAGCTTTCTGGTGCGGATGGTGATGAAGAAAAACCGACGGTTGAGAGTGAAACCGCCTGGCTGGAGCAAATTGAAAATCCCAAATCTGCTGCCTTTCAACGGCGAGTTATGGAGTTGTTCGATAAGCATGGCATGTCGCTGTTTAAATTTATTCGGAATAGTCGTTTACGCAGGGACTGTTTGAACGCGCTGTTTTATCAGAGGTATTACACCGAGGCGCTTGCGCTGCAGAAGAGTATTGGCAAGCCGGAGTGCCGTGTTGGCCATTTGCTGGTGTATTTGTGTAATGGCGGTTTGTTGAATCGTTCGACAATGATCACGACCGTATTGACTGAGCTGCAAGGGGAAAGCGACTGGTCTGGTCTGGCCGATAAAGCAAACCTTGTCAGAAAAATTATTGGACAAATTTTTGATGGCACTTATCAGGATGTAGATGACCAGTTAACGGGCTGGTTGATCACTCAATTCGCCATTCACTTCCCGCAACTCTTGGGTGACGAGCTCGCTCAAAAGATAAGAGCTGGGCAGCCGGTTAAATACTCAAAGAAACTGCTCGACCAACTCTGTGGGTGTGAAAATTTACAACCCAAACTAAAAGTTTTGCTGGTGGCTGCAACATCTGGCCCATCACGTGTCGGGCATAGTTCTGAGCTTGAGAAGGTCGGTATTCTGAAATGCCTGCAGGACAAGAGCCTGCCGATTGAGTACTGCTTAACATTGGCAGGTTTGTTAACGCATCAGGATTTACAAGTGCTTGAAACGGGCCTGATAGAAGAATTGCTGGATGCTGGCTGGAAAGATCATCGCGCTGTCGGCAAGCTTCTGCAGGTGTTAATGGTGCATGATTCGCAAAAGGCCTACCGTTACCTTGTTTCAGAGCGACCATCGGCCAATATATCAGAACATACCCGCCGACATTTTTTAGCCGCACTCTGGAAAATTGAGCTGCCAGAGGGGACGGAGCTTGTTGAAGAGATCAGCCAACGTCACTATCAGTATGAGCAACGGTGTGCGAACAGCGATGTTTCCGTTGCCAGCCTGAAGCGACGTATAAAACGACAGGTAACCAATAAAAACCTGATCGGTCTCTGTGCCAGTAAACAAAGCCTGTTGGTATTGGCACCGAATATCGCACGTTTGGAACCTGATTATTTTGAGGATCTGGAGAGTGAGATCTCCGGCCAGATCAAAAGTTGGAGTGAGTTAGCGAAAACCGTGGATTATGAGCAGGCAGTACAGCAACACTTTGCACATGCACAAACGAGTGTTAAATAATTCGCCCCTTACGGTAATGTGGGCGGTAACGACTACGGGCTTCTTTTAAATAGACCTGATGCTGCAGTGTTAGAAAACGCTCGAACATCGCCAGCATCGGGAAGAACTGCTCCGGTGTGGGAGACTCCGCGTAGTCTTTCAGTTGAGCTTTGAAGTCTTCCGTAAAATCTGCCTCATAAGCGGGATTGTTGGATAGAATCTGATCCAGCATCTCGGTCATTTCGTTGTGAACACTTTTGGAAGCCTTGCCCATATTGATCATCAGTTCTGAAATGGCTGCTTGATTTTGCAGGGCATAAAAATAGAAAGGGTTTTCAGAGCGAAGCTCAGGTGTCGGTAAATCCTCTGGGTTCATTTCCCAGGTTGGAGTCTTAATCATTTCGGCGGCTTTCCAGCCGTTAAACTTGGCATAAATGTACGTCAGAGTGTTATTGCCTGGTCGTTCCCACCAGTTGTGAATGCCGGCCTTTCTTATACCGCCATCAACCTTGATTGCCCCTATCGGACCTGTCGGTATACCCACTCCGGGTGAGTTAATCCCGATACTTTCATGACCACTGACCCGGGTGTACTGGAGCTTCCAGCCTTTGTGTCGTTTCACAAAGTTAAACTCAACACGCATTCCACCTTCTGCCGATAATCCCATCACTTCAGGCGCAAAACCGGTCAGGGCTATTTCGGGAATGGAGCTGTCCTGCAGGCGCATTTTACTGAGTGCTGTTTCCAGTGCCTTTACGGCAACGGCTGTTGTACAGCCGCCGTTTAAATTCAAGCCAACATTAAAGTAGATGCCATCGTTATCCGGATTAACGTTTTTACCAATATTGGTCACTTTGATATCTGCTGATACGGACAGGTTGGTGTGGGGAATGCTCAGGGCCAACTGGCTTTCAAAATTGGTTTCAGTACTGCTGGCTACGGACTCTGCCGTCAGGCTTCTGCGGACATGTTTGGTATTGTCGAGATGAATCTGGGGCCGATTTAGGGAAGGCTCAATATGGTGTTCCAGCACCTGTTGAAAGGAGGAGTCCTGAATGGTTGGGGATTCTGGTAGCAGAAAGGTCTTTTCATACAGGGTGTGCAGGTTGTAAAACGTGTAGATATGGGCAGCGATGTAGTCGCCGCGGTTACTGGCGCGGTAAATCTCCTGCATGCTGTGTTTGGCTTTATGGAAATGTTCCTGAGGGGCTTCTTCCCCAATATGCCCTTCCATGGCATTCACCGTGAAGTAATACATATCCCGTTCAAGATACTGGTCAACCATGGCTTTTTTCAGACTGTCCCGAATTTCCAGTCGTTCTTGCTGATAGCTCAGGGCATCCTGCTCAGAAACACCGGGTGTACTGTAAAGTGCGGCCAACACTTCCAGTCGCTTTTCCAGCTGAGCCAGACGTTGTTCAGCCTCATCCGCATGAAGTCGAACCGAGACAATCCCGTTTTCTTCTTTAAACTGGTTTAACCGATCAATAGCGTCGGTATCTAAGTCTTCAATATTACGGCGTAGTGCTTTGTATTCTTCTTTCTCGGTAATTGTTGCCGGGCTCCAGAACGACAAATAATCCACTTTCGGTGGTGTTGTGTGGTTCGGGTTATTGCGCAGCATGGGAAGTAGATTGGTGCGGGTTTGAAAGCGGGTCTTGGAACGTTTATGGGCGATGGAGCCTTCAGCCAGCCCGGCCAGAATATCAACCGTGCCTCTGATATCCACACTGTGTTTGGTAAAGTCGGCAAAGTTCACCGCTTCCTTTTGTGCGACCCGGATTTTGTCACCCGGAACCAGAACGCCCAGTTGTGTTAACCGTTCAGAGAGTAGGTGACGGTCAGCAGTTATATCGCGATGAAGCTTCTGAGCCCGGTTGACATCAAGGCTGCCTTTTATATTGCCGGGCAATTTGCTCATGGAACCTAACAGGGTTGGAATAAGATCGTTGCTATGGAAGCGGACAAACTCATCTAGGTTCCGGAACACTCGCCCTTTGGCACCGGCATAGCCTGCTTCCACAGTGACTGCGGCAAGCTTTTTATCCCCTCCGGTTATGGTCAGTGATGGCTTCACGGCCCGAAATTCTCTTACCCGCACATCATCATTGCCAGTTACCGCAAAGGTGAATTCCAGATTACCTCCAAGGCTGACACCTGCAACATTGGCGACGGCTAGTGCACCGCCAAGATTGACGGATACTGTAAAGCGCTGCTCTGATCCTCCGCGCTCAAGAAAGGCTAGTTGTTGGTAGAGGTCTTCCTCAAAGGCGATACGGGTCTGTTCCAGCACTTGAAAATCAACGTGATCCTTGAGACGTGCAAGAGCCTGACGCTCAAGAATGGTAGGAGCCTGTTTCACCGAATTTTTAAGAACGCTACTGAGTCTGGTCAGTTTATCTGTGTCGCTTTCGGCAAGGTGATGGCTTTCTTCTTCCAGTGTTTCGAGTGCAGAAATACTCTGCTGTAACTTCGGAATAGATTTCCCCAGCAAGGCGATTGCATCAACAAGGTTGTCCTGAGAAATTTCATTATTGTGCAGGTAGTTAGTTAGTAACCTGTGATTCATCATGTTGCGGTAAAGCTTCGAGAGGGGGGCTGTGTTCGGTAAGGCACTGTATTCCTCATTGGTTAATGGCAGGCGCGCAATCACTTCAGGAGTAATCAATGCCCTTTTGAGAAATTTCTCGACTTTAAGATCCTTGTGTAAAAGCCTTCGGCTGTTGGTGATGCTTTGAGCCAAAGTTCTGTTAGCCAGTGGCAGAAGGTGTTCCTGGTTCTCCAGATCAATATCCTTGCCCATAAACAGGTTCGCATACTCGATAACCGGGGCATCAGAGAGGTTTGGAGAGCGGACCTGTAATCGGCTGGTGATATGAGTCAGGCCGAGGAGAAGCTTCTTCTCTTCCTCTTGAGTCAGGCGTTCATCCTGTTGAATTCTGTCCAGTACATACTTGCCAAAATCGGTACTGAAAAACACCGAGAGTGCTCTTGGCGAATATTGTTCAAACAGGTCACTGATAAATTTGCTTTTCAAAGGAGCAAGGGCATGCTCAGAGAAGCCGTCGCCAGTTAGCATCTGCAAGAGCTGCTCAAGGGATTCTCGCTCTTCCGGTGTTTTGTTGGCTATCAGCAGAAAGAGGCGGTCGGCATATTCAGGGTTGGAGCTGTCGGAACTGTTGTCAGAGCTTTCTGAGTTTGTTTCGCCAAGAGCTCTTTTAAGTTCCAAAGCGTGACTGCATAGCTCGTCATCATCGAAGCTGTCACTCTGATTCGCATGCAGGTTCAGCCGGTTTTGTCGGGCCAGATCCCTTAACCGGTTGATATTACGTTCACCGATACGCTGGCGAAGCTCGCGTTTAAGAACCAAAGGATGGAGGTGGCTGCGAGCAGTGGCAGGTGTGTGGCTGACGCTCCTGTGATTTTTCCGGACCGCCCCCAGCCCAAGATGCTGGTTGCCAGCCCTGTGAGAGCCGGGAGGTGATATTCCCCCAGGATGTGAGGGGCGGTTGACGCTGTCCATTGCCTGTACTGCCAGATGCTGGGTAAAAACCGGTCTATTCAGTATGGTTGAGGCTCGTAACGAATTAGTCGGTTAGAGGGGTGAAGGTCAGCTCTAGGGCAGATAGAATACCGACATAAACGAAATTCTCAGTGGACAGTCATGATTCGTAGCCCGCGCTTATTCTCACTATCAATTTTTGTCAGTTTATTGATCTTCACTTTGGATCAGCTGACCAAGTTCTGGTTCGATGCCAATTTTTCCCTGTATGAACAAGTGCCTGTTATTGCGGACTTTTTTAGCTTCACCCTGGCCTATAACACGGGTGCGGCTTTCAGTTTTCTGAGTTCCGCAGGGGGCTGGCAGCGCTGGTTCTTTATTGGTATCGCAGTTGCTGTGAGTGTGGCTCTGGTTATCTGGATTTCCCGTCTGGAAAAGGATCAGAAACTGCAGGCGGCTGCTTTAACGCTGATTTTGGGTGGTGCGTTGGGAAATCTATGGGATCGGGCGATTTTCGGGCATGTGATTGATTTTATCCTTGTTCATTATGAGCAGTCCTGGTTTTTCCCGGCCTTTAATATCGCGGATATCGGCATTACCATGGGCGCAGGTTTGATGATTCTGGATATGTTTATCAACCCGGAATCATCCTCTGAGAAATAAAAACCGTAGCAGTACAGCGGCACAAGAAATATGGAAAAGCAGACAAAAGATATGGCTCTGGTCACGACCGGCAGTAAGGTTAGCCTGAACTTCGCCCTTCGTTTGGATAACGGAGATGTGGTGGACAGCACCTTTGAAACCCAGCCAGCCTCACTCACCATCGGTGATGGGAATCTCCCCGCCGGATTTGAAAAGCATATTCTCGGCCTTGAAGTAGGGCATCGGGAAACGTTTGCTATCGCTCCGGTTGATGGCTTTGGTCAGTACAATGAAAGCAATATTCAGCGGGTTGAGCGTGGCCGCTTTGCTGCGGATATGGAGTTGGCGGAAGGACTGGTGATGTCCTTTGCTGACCCGGCTGGTGGCGAGCTGCCTGGGGTGATCTCTGCCTTTGACGAGAACTTCGTGACAGTTGATTTCAACCATCCTCTGGCCGGTAAAACTCTCTCTTTTGAAGTGGAAATTCTCTCGGTCGAATAGCCCTGAGCCCTTAATTTTTAACCGCTTATCCTCCTTTCCCTGCCGCCGGTCCTGTACCGGCGGTGGCTTATTCCTCCTCCCTGAAATCACGGCCTAGTCTGGAAATAGATTCATGAGGTACATGGAGGTACCCCATGGTGGTCGCTTCAGACCTACACCGTTTTTTACCCAAGCGTGAATCCGGTCTCTCTCTGATGGAGGTTCTTTGGGGGACTGCTCTGCTGGGCATCATTATGCTGGCTGGCCTTCCTGCGCTGTCCGGTATGGTTAAGCGTTATGAGGCCGAGTCCGACTTTCGGAACTTTCGCAATATTGTCTCTTACGCTAGGGCTGAAGCGATTGTGCGGAAAAAAGATGTTGTACTCTGCCCCAGAAAGTCTGGCTCTGAAGAGTGTTATGACACGGCCATCAGTTCCGATGATGACGAAGAAACCGTCTGGAAAAACGGATGGATCCTGTTTGTAAATAATGAAGGCGCTGAAACAGCTATCGAGGCTGATGACCTAATTCTCAAGGTCTATGAACCGCTTGATCAGAATCTGACCCTGCGTATGGGCGGCAGCACAGGAGCCGGCGGTCAGCTGGCCTTCCTCCGATTTATGTCCAAGGGCAACAGCTTCCCAAACAATCCATCTGCACTGTTTTGCCAGTTGGAAGGTGATGATGTGAATTTTGCCGGTCGGGTCGTTATTGCTTTCGGGCGGGTGCGCATTGATGAACGATCGGTTGCGGAGGGCCTTTGTGATGCTTTGTAAATTACCAAAGCGCGGGATGAAGCAATCAGGTTTTAACCTGATCGAAAACCTGGTCACGCTGTTTATTCTCACCGTGGGCTTGCTGGGGGTTGCAGGCATGCAGGCAATGGCGTTGAAAACCCAACAGACCAGCCATCACTACGATAAGGCGCTGGCGCTGGCTCAAAATATGGCAGATCGCATGCGAGCTAATCAGGAGGCAGCACTGGCTGGTTATTACAGTCTGAATACAACCAACGTGCGCAACTATCCCATCGAAGCGCAGGCAGCTTGTTATACAACTGAGGGTTGTAACCCTGAGCAGATGGCTGTGAATGATATGTATGAATGGCATGAGGCTGTCATGCGTACTTTGCCGTCTGGTGATAGCTATATCTGCCAGGACTCTACACCCAGTGAGGATCCTTCAGACTATATCGGTGATCCCTTCACTGTTGTCCCTGCAAGTTGTGACAACCAGGGCGATGTTTATGTGATCCATGTGATCTGGGATATGGATAAGGATCGGGATGGCACCGTAGAGCTCAGCAGTAATCCGGAAGAGACAGACGGGCACCTGATGCTGGTGTTCGAGCCATGAAAGGAGAGACAGGCATGAATCGTCAGCAAGGCTCTCTTGTTATTGAGGTGATGGTTTCAACCCTGATCGGCACATTGTTGTTGTATGGGGCGATCTCCATTCTTCTGACCAGCAAGCAGACGTTTATTGCCAGCCAGGGGCTTTCACGCATAGAAGAACGTGGACGTCTGGCTCTGGAAATTCTGTCTGAAGATATCCGCATGGCGGGATATCGGGGGTGTGTATCCAGCGGCGGTCAGCAGGTGATCAATACGATTTCTGCAACACCTGACTGGCGTATGGAACCGGAGGTGGGGATTCGTGGCTGGGAGTTTTCAGGCACAAATTATGGCGATGAACTGGATGTGTTCACACTATCTGAATCAGCTTTCAGCTCTTCGACATGGGCGGGTGGAACTTCCTCGGTTAAAGGCACCGGTATAGATATGTTGCGCAACAGTGATGTGTTGCAATTGTGGGTCGCTCAGCCTTATTTAATCGATATTAATATGGAGAGTCCATTAACTGTTTTTGATGATGATGGTGCTCGCTTGGGCGTGGCGTCTATGGAAGGAATGCCAGCGGATGATGACGAAAACCATGATCGTTTTATGGTGGTGAGTGACTGTTCCCGCAATTTGCTGGTGAAAACCCAGGAGTTCAAAAACTCCAGCAACCAGATTTACCTGGATAAAGATAATTTTAATGAGAGTGCCCAGCAGCTGGAATCACTAAGCCAGCCGCAGGCGCTTCTTCTGGAAGGGGTGATGTACTACCTGGCTATCCCCAGTGAGAGAGACCGCCCTTCGCTTTATCGCAAGGTCGTCGATATCAATGACAGTTTCGACCCCGGTGAAAGTAACTTTGCCAATGCAGTAGAAGTTCTTCCGGGAGTTCTCAATCTGCAATTTAAATACGGCGTAAATACCAATAATGAATTGTCAGCAGATACTTATCTGGATGCAGATGATGTTGATGACTGGACTCAGGTTGTGAGTGTGCGGGTCTTTATGCTGGTAGAGACAGAAACTGACCGTACGGCTCCGGAAAGTACGAGCACTTATTATTTCGGCCGTACTTATGGAGGAACCAGTGCACCGGATAAGCGTATACGCCGGGAGTTTTCTACCACGGTGACATTGAGAAACCGGGCGTTGGGGTTAACGACAGTGGGGCAGGTTGAGCAGGCGCAACCGCCTTAAAGTCTTTTGTGGTAACAAATCCATTTAGAGCCAGACATCAGGGATTGATGATATGGATCGGAGCAGAACATATAAAAAACAGCAGGGAGCAGCACTGGTTGTTGCCATGGTGTTATTGCTGCTGCTGACCCTAATGGGGACAGACAGTATGCGCACCTCCATGCTGGATATGCACCTCAGTAAGGGCTTTAAAGATCAGAACTATGCCTTTCAATCGGCGGAAACTGGCCTGCGGTTGGCGGAAAAGATTATCCAGAATACAGACCTTCAGAGTGAGCTCTCTGCAGCTCTGGCTTCAGCCAATATCAGTTATGTCAGCTCGGCTATTTCCTATCACACTGAAGGTGGCTGGGGAGGAATTTCGCAGGTTGATGTAGGGCATGAGTTTCCCACCAAGGTTGTGGTTCAGGAGTGGCGCTTTGTTCCTGATAGTTTGAGTGTGGGGGAAGGGCGCTCAACAGGACTGACTTATTACCGCATTACTGCCCGGGGAACAGATCCGGCCTACAACAAGTATGTGGCGGATGGCAGTAGTGAAGATTATAAAAAGGCACGCACGGTTGTGGTCTTGCAAAGTATTTATGTTGTAAGGCATGCCTACTGATACGGGAGGGTAAAGGAATGCCCAGACTGACTCATAATACTCTCAATGGCCTGTTTATTCTGTCGCTGTTGTCTGTAGCAGGCAGTAGCCCGGCCCTGAATCTGGCCAATAAACCACTGTTTCTCAGTAATGGCTCGGTGCCGAATGTAGCCCTGATGCTGGATAACTCGGGCTCTATGGATTGGGAAATCCTGACCGGAAGACATTTTGATTATTGTTCGTATGCGACCAATTCCTCCTGCTCCAATCCAACGACGGATGGTCTGTTTTATCCAAACTATTCTGCTCAGTATCGTTATCTTTATAGCACCTCATCCAATGCTTATTCCAATACCTATGCTCTTGGTTACACATGGGATTTAACCAATACCAATGATTTTGTTGTCTATGGTACGAAGGATTGGAGGATTTTCTCCAAAGATTTAAATGTCGTTTATTTTGATCCCGTAGAGACTTATACCCCTTGGGTTTCATCTTTGCCTAATGCCTCTTTTACCTCAGCCAGAGCGCATCCGATTTCTACTGAGACGGGCTATAACAGTACTCGTGATTTAACCGGTTCTTTTTATGTGCTGTATCAGGATACGGCAGGTTTTAGTGGCAGTTATCCTACAAACAGCGGTTCATCCTATACATCAGGCCCCAATGGACAGGTTGATTACTGGGACGATCATACAATTATAAAAATCAATTCCGACTCGATCAGCCGCTGGGAAGTCACGTTTAGTGTCAGTGGTGGAAATGTTGTTCGTACCGTTTCGGCTGAAGATGTTAATTATGACCAGGATGAGGTCGCTGCTGTTCAGCAAAACTATGCCAACTGGTATCAGTATTATCGTCGTCGTGCATTTTCTATTAACTCGGCTGTCAGTGATCTGCTGGCCAGTAACCCCAATTACCGTTACAGCATGGGGCTTATTAATGGTTCAGGTACTCCGTTGGTGCAGGTGGCAGACAATAACAATGATCTACCAGCCCATAATGATGATCTGCTGAATACGTTGTTTGAGCAGAATCAGCAGGCTTTGGGAACTCCACTCCGACGGGGGCTGGATCGTGTGGGGGCGTATTTATCTACTTCAGGTGCCGGAGCACCAATCACAGAAAGCTGTCAGCAGAATTTTTCTGTTCTGTTTTCAGACGGCTACTGGAATGGCAGCTTGAGTAATGCCTCGATTGGTAACTCGGATGGTGATGGTTACTCGCCCACTGTCGCCGATGTGGCAGATTATTATTACAAGAATGATTTGCGTGGGGACCTAGATGACAATGTCCCACCTTCCGCAGCCGACCCGGCTACCCATCAGCATATGAGTACTTTCACCGTTGCCTTCGGTCTGGAGGGGAAGTTATCAGATAGTGACAGTGATGGCTGGCCGGACAGCGGGGGCCAGAATTTGGCGTCCAATGGAAACTGGGGCGACCCATTTAGCAGTGACCCCAGCAAAATCGATGATCTCTGGCATGCCGCTTTCAATAGCAAGGGCGAATACACCTCGGCGAAAACACCAACTCAGGTTGTTGATGCACTGTCTAATGCTCTGGCAGAAATTGATCGTCGGGTCGGCTCAGCGGCATCTGTTGCAACAAACTCTGGCAGCTTACGCAGTGGTACTCAACTGTTTCAGGCCCGCTTTAACAGCTCCAACTGGACCGGTGATATTCGGGCATTGCCTTTAAATAGCGATGGTTCTGTTTCCAATACGCCGTCTTGGGAAGCATCAACATTGATGGAAAACCGAACTGCAGATAGTCGGGTCATTATCACAGCGGATATGGTCGGCAATGTTCTGGTCGGTAAACCCTTCCGAAATGATGGTGATACTACCCTGTCAGGCTCTTTTTCTCAGGGGATGGACACTCTGGGTATTCAGGGCCGGCTCTCGGATTACACAACAGCGTTGGTCAATTACATCCGGGGAGATGACAGTAATGCGAATAATAACTCACCGGATGCAGCCTGGAGCCAGTGTGCTGTTTATGGCGCAACCTGCACGTTGACAGAATCCCAAACGGTTAGGTATGGCTTAAATGATACCTGGTCAGTCAAAGTGATGCCCGCAGGGCAGTTTGCCTGCGATGAGAGTGTCTTTACCGATTCTCTGGCAGGTGATGTGGAGGTCTGTCAGTTAGCCACGACACAAAATTATGGCTTTAGAAGCCGCGCCTCCAAGTTGGCTGACTTTATTCATTCCACGCCGATATATGTTGGCCCACCTATCTCACGTTATACAGACGACAGCTACCAGACTTTTAAAAGTGATAACGCTTCACGGACTCCAGTCATTTATGTGGGCGGCAATGGCGGTATGCTCCATGCCTTCCGGGCGACTGATGGAGCAGAAGTTCTCGGGTTCGTACCTCACTATGCCTCAACGAAACTGCATGAGCTGGCCAAGATAAACTATGAACATGTTTACTATGTTGATGGCGAGCAAACGGCTGCTGATGTCTTCATTGATACCGATGGAGAAGGCGACGAATGGAAAACCATTCTTGTAGGCGCCATGCGTGGTGGCGGTGAAGCCGTTTATGCGCTCGATATAACCGACCCAGCCTCGTTTAGTGAGGATAATGCCGATGATATTTTCCTTTGGGAGTTCTCACCTGCAACGCATACCAAAATGGGACACAGTTTTGGCAAGCCGCTGGTCGCTAAAATGGCTAATGGGCAGTGGGTTGTGATTGTCGCCAATGGATACAACAGTAATGATGGTACCGCTGTACTTTATATTTTGGATGCGGCAACGGGAGAACCTCTTACTGACGGTGGAGTTATGGATACCATGAATGGTGATCCTTCTAGTCCGAATGGACTCTCTTCGCCGACGGCTGTGGATACCAATCAGGATGGGCTGGTTGATTATATCTATGCTGGAGATTTAAACGGCAATCTCTGGAAGTTTAATGTCGACTCTTCAGACCCTAAGGATTGGGGGATTGCTTACAACGATGCAGGTACACCTCTGCCGCTTTTTTCCGCAGGTTCTAGTAGTCCGATCACAGTGGCTCCTGCGGTTGGTCGTCATCCCACCAAGCAAGGTTATTTGGTTTATTTCGGAACCGGTAAATATCTGGAAACCATTGATAACCAAAGCACCGGGCAACCCGTGCAGGGGTTCTTCGCGATCTGGGATGAGCTGTATGCCAATACGGAATTTCCAGGCCCGGTGGGCGGTGGCGATCTTCTTGGACAGTTTATTACTGCAGAGCTTGAACTGTACCCCAATGATACGAATAACGATGGAGTAACAAACAGTCAGGATGAGGCTTCCAGTTTTCGAGTGACCTCATCAAACCGAGCCTGCTGGGATGAGTGTGGTACTGGCAATATTCAGCATCGGGGCTGGGTTCTGGCCCTGCAGGTGAATAATGACTCCAGAGGTGAACGGCAGGTTACGCAACCCATACTGCGTAATGGTCGTATTATTTTTACAACGCTCATGCCTTCAGAGTCCTCCTGTACTAATGGTGGTAAAAGCTGGCTGATGGAACTGAGTGCCGCCGATGGCAGTTATCTTCCGGAGCCTCCTTTTGATATCAATCAGGACGATGAGTTTGATGAAGAGGATAAGAACTTTACCAATTGGACGACTGCGGATCTGACGGCTATTTGCCCAAATGGGCAGTGCCCGGCTCCTTCCGGGATATTGAATGAAGGTGTCGTACAGACGCCATCCATTATTGGCTGTTTCACTGGTGTGGAATGTAAATATCTGAGTGGCTCGACCGGTGGTATCGGACAGGTTAATGAAAATCCGGGGGGCAATAGCCTTGGCCGTCAATCCTGGCGTGAATTGAGGGGGGATTAATAATGTTCAAACAGGCACTGGCAGGAGTTGTTCTGATTCTCGGGTTTATGGCTACTGGCTTCTCAGCGGCGGCCAGTAATGTACGTGGAACGATTCTGTCTATCAATGAGAGTGCCGGCACTCTCCAGCTGGAAGGGAACAGCCAGGAGTATGTCTTAAATTCAGATGTTAGGCTGGAGTCTTTTGACCTCAGGCATCAGAAGATTTTCCTGGTACCCGAGATGGATGTGACACTTTATCTGGAGGGAGGCAACGGTATTACCCGGATTGTGATTCATGGACCATACTCACTCATGCAGGAGCTAAAAACACACTAAATAAGCAGTGGGTTAGGTCTGCAATTCAAAGGACTGAAGCAGTAGAAGTACAGAATCATGGCAGATGTAAAAGATGTTGCGCGAAATGGATTCTCTCTCGTCGAACTTTTGATTGTGATTGGCATACTGGCGATATTTGCAGCCTTTGCCTACCCCAACTATCGCGATCATGTTCTTCGGAGTAATCGCTCTGATGCTCATATTGCTATCCAGAAGGCGGTAGCGAAACAGGAATTGTATTATTCAATACGGCATGAATACTCTGATCAAATCGATGATATAGGCGGATCAACTACTCAAGATGAAAGGTATCAACTTTCAGTTGTTAATCGCTATCTCGAGGATAAGAATAATGATGGAAACTATGAATGTTCGGAGCTAAGTGATCCTGCCAGCGCTAGTAGCTACACAATTATTGCTACTCCGACTTCCGAAGGAGGACAGAATCGAGATTTTACGTGTAGTCAGATTTGCTTTGACAATCGAGGTGTCAAAGGTTGGACTATCAATTCCGAGTACCCTGGGAAGTGCTGGTAACTTCGTCTTCTACCCGTCTCTCCCTTTATAGACCGCTTCACTAAGCTTCTGAAAGGAACCTTCCTTTTCCGGGACCTTTTTGCTGTAAGGATGCTTTACCCATGAAGCCTGAGAGAGAAGCTTATCGCCTGCTGGTCATGAACTGCCACCTTGATGAGGGCAGTAAGCTGGTGGATGGACTGACGTCTGCCGGGCTTCCTGTTGAACCCACTTACGTTGTCTCATTGGAGCACTATGAAAAGTCTCTAATGAATGATGAGTGGGATATGATCATCGGGCTTAATAGCGACGAACCTACGGTTTCGCTGACTCAGGCTCTGGGATTTAAAGCGTCAGCTTCTGCCTATCAAAGCATTCCGTTTATTATTATCTCCCCTGAAGCCTCGACACACAGCCGCATCAAGTGGATGAAACTGGGAGCGACTGATGTCGTAGAAAGTCATGTTGATGAGTTACTCGCTTTGGTTGTGAGTAGGGATTTGGTTGCAGCTCGGGTAACCCCTGATGTTAAGAATCAAGAAGCTGATGCAGCAGCCAGTATCAACAATAGATTGGAAGCGGTTCTGGCCAAAGAGAGTGAAAAAGAAAAACTGACACTACTTCATGTTGATCTCCATCGTTGGGCAAGCATTACGGCCTCATTCGATACGGAGCAGAAAAACTATCTGAAAAACAATATTGAAAAAGAAATGCAGGCACACCTTGAAAAAGAAGCGGAATTATTTATTCAAGAGGATTCCGTTCAGGTGTTGGCGCCATTGGGAGAGAGTGAGGCACCTTTACGTAATCTCACCCAAGTCTTTGATAAGTTGTTTATTGATGTAGGCGAGAAAAGTATTCAGGTTGCGGTCTCAGTGGGTGCTCTAGCACTTAAGCATGCTACGAAGAATCATGAGCAGACTTTAAAACAGGTGATTCAACTGGCGAATGCTGCCAATGAAAAAGGCATCAACAAGTATGAGCTATTCTGCCCCAGCGCCAACCTTGAAAAACAGGCCACAGAAGGGGATGCCCATGCTCTTGTTCAGCACGCGCTGGATAATCAAAGCTTTCGGTTGATGTTCCAGCCCGTAGCCAGCTTACGAGGGGATGAAGAAGAGCATTACGATGTCTTGCTGAGGATTATCGATCCAGAAGGTAAGGAAGTGCCTGCTGGGCAGTTTATGGGGCCGATTGATAAAACCCCGCTGGCCGAGAAAATTGATAAGTGGGTGATTCTTCAAAGCGTTAAAAGGCTCCTGCAGCATAAGGATAAAGGGGAGCACTCTCACTTGTTTCTACACATCAGTGCAGCCTCAATTCAGGATAAGAAATTCCTGCCCTGGTTGTTTTTGGTCATCAAAAAAACCGGTATTAAGCCGCAATCACTCGTCTTTCAGCTTGCGGAAGAGAATGCTGCACGATTCAGTGATGCGGCATCGAATATTATTGCAGGAATGGAAAAAGTGGGGTGCCGGACAAGCCTTTGCCACTTCGGCAGTACAATGAATCCTATGAAGATCGCCAAGGATTTCGCCACGGATTATGTGAAGCTCGGTGGTGAGATGACGACGGATCTTGCTGAGAATCCTGATAAGGAAAAGCCGGTTCGGGAAACCATTGAGGCGCTACAGGAGCTTGGGCGCAAGACCATAGTGCCCCAGATCGAAAGCCCTAATGTAATGACCCGGGTCTGGCGAACCGGGTCTGATTATGTTCAGGGGTATTTTCTGCAGAAGCCAAAGTCTGATATGGACTATGACTTTAGCTCGGACTAGTTACAGTCCCAATTTCCCTTCACACCCACGTTAGTCAGGGTTATAGATTGACCGTTTCTTTGAGCCTGTAAAGTATAGGTTGTGGCATTAAGAGCGCTGGTGGAAATAGCATATTGAGCCGTTCCATCAACAGGACTTTGTGATGGGTAGTGGGTGCCTGCGGTTGCACTGGCATAACTGCCATTATTTACGATACGGTATTGCTCCAATGCATTTGCTGAAGCCAGCAATACACCTTTAGCATCTTCACAGTAACCTCTTTCAACACTGTCTTGATAGGACGGCCAGGCAACAGCGGCCAGAATCCCGATAACCGCGACAACTATCATCAACTCAATTAAAGAAAAGCCTTTCATCTTCATTCTTTTTCGTACTCCAGCTCAGCCCCTGAAAAGGGGCTAAGCCTATCTTGCTTTATTTTTTGTTGGGAACTGGTTTAGTTGCCGCTAACTTTTTCATCAATCCAGAAAGTCTTAATGATCGAGGATGAGGTATCCAGCTCAAAGACTTTGGTACCAATCAAAGACGCAATGGTGTCATCGGTTGCTGGCGAGCTGCCTGATGGGCTGTTGAGAACCGATGGGTCAAGGAACAGCGTATTCATACCGTCGATGATACCTGAATTTTGTATAACGGATTTTGTCACGGTATCGTCTTCAAGAGCCGGTGTTCCGTCATACATATTCAAACCGTAGAGGCGGTTAATACCTGTTACAGGCTTACAGCTGCTGGCTTCAGCCTCGGGTTCATAGGTAACAAACATTATGTCGCCATCAAAAGCCGTTGCACGGGATAGAACCTTTTCTCCAGGGCCTGACTCCATCTTGATGAACCAGCCACCACTTTGAAGATTCACGACGCCATTGTCGGTTGTGGCCTGAAGGTTTGCAGCCAGCTGGGCAGCTTGCTTCTCCTCATCCGAGCCGTCTTGAATCAGGTTGTCTGTTGCATCATAGAGGTTAGATTCCGTCATTGTCGTAGCGCTGGTTTCATTGGCTGAAATAATCCTGGTTTTCAGCAGATAGAAACGATCTTGTACTACCTCATTCAATGGATGGGCACGGAACCCGGACCCAATCCCAACAGTGAGGACAAGTTGCCCATTTTGTTTCAGCAGAGCAACGGTCGGTTCATTATAGAGGCGACGGGTATTTTGCTGATTGGAGGCAAGCGCAAGATTTGCCATAACGCCTTTTGCTGTATTGGAAGCACCTAAGGGAGTTACAAGGTTATTAGCTGAAGAGCCGTTATTGATAAACAGTCTCCATACTTGGCCGCCCATATCGCCAAAGAACATCTGGTCTGCCATACCGTCAGAGTTGATATCAATTACTCGTATTGGTGACGGGATGCTGTAGTTCATTTTGTTAAGGTTCAGCGTATGACCCGTTTTACCTCCAGACCAAAGCAGGGTACCGGTTAAGGCATCAACGATATAAATCGAGTTGCCCTGCGTGTCTGAACTGCGCTGGGCTGCACTATCCTGATCAGGGTCGTAACCTCCCCCGAAGATCAGTACATCCTTTTTCTCGATGCCGATTTTTATGGTCGTTTTTACTGGTGTGGACCAGGTCTGACCAAGGTTACTGAAGCCTGTAGTTGATGGGGATATCTTCCAGATCAGCTTGGGAGTGGCACGATTTGTCAGGTCAAAAGCGTAGTAGTGCTGTCCGCCACGGCGCATACCGATATAGGCGTATATACGGTCTCCCTTTGAGGCTTGGATGACAGCCTTTTGGTTGCCGTTTGAGTCTACATTATTCCTATCAGGATCCAGGTTAGCGTCATAAAGGTCTTTAATCCATAAAACCGGGCTGCCATCAAGGCCATAAGGCTTAGGGTTCGACACGCTGGTCGCTGCATTGTCCTTGAAGGTCTTAATGTTCTTCAGAAGTTCCTGTGGAATATAACTGAAGGTTTCAACACCGGTGTTGGCATTAACGAGGTGTAGCATTCCCTGATTGGTACCGAAGATAATGGAGATATCCTGAACAAGACAGTTTTTGCTTTCGTCCTGTGGAGTATTGGTATCATCGGTTTGCCAGGTTGTGCAGCCATAGGTTGCCAGTGTTGGTTGGGAGTGAAGTGGATCACCGATGGTGTTTCGTGGTTGACCATTGTCATCCAGACCTCTAGCCCAGTTTATAAGATCGTTTCTGGTGCCGTTGGATGCAGTCGATGGAATATCCAGCAAAGCCCGGGTGATATTGTCATTGCTTGTGCTGACAATATGATTATTTAGTAAAACCGGATTTGCGGCTGAAGGCGTTTGCCCTGCATCGGTATAGACCTTACGTGGGTTGGTTGCATGGTTGGGGTCAGGAAGCATTTCAGCTGCGCCACCCAGAGCTGTGTTATTTCCATCGATAACCGTTGACCAGAAGCTTATGGCGTCTTCCTCGAACTGTCCGGTATTTTCATTCACTGCCGGAGTATTCTCGGAGTCCATGATGGTCAGAACATCATCTGTTGAGTCATTAACATCATTGAGGTCAACATCCAGCTTGTAGCGCTTCACATTCCCAGCCCAGACATTGTTTTGGGATGGCTTAAACAGCGCATAGTAAATTTCGTTACGGTGATTCAGCCGGTTGAACTGGTTGACCGTTGCACTTGGGCTAACGAAGCTACTGTCTGTTTCCAGAACACCCTGCAAAATATCCTTAAAGGCCTTGGAGAGCTCCGCAGCATTATTGGCAGAGTAGAAGCTTCCTTCACCATTCTCGGCAATGCCTCGGAGATAGTCACCAACACTGCTTGATCCACCAAAACTGATAGTGTGTGTGGTGATATTATTTTTACCTGAAACGGAAGAACTCAGGTCATTACCCGTCAGCCAGGCTGCAAGCTTGTTACTGCATTGGCTATTGCCGCTACAGTTTCCGGTTGTACCGGGTAAATTATTGATGGCATTGACTGTCTCGTTATAGAGAGTATTGGGCTCACCATCGGAAAGGATAACGATATGGTTAGTCTGACACTCATTAGTGATCGGTGACTGGCTACCATTAAAATAATTTTTAGCTTCAAGGAAGAGGTTGGTTATTGGTGTACCACCCCCTGGGGACAGTTGGTCCACATAGCTGACAATCTGATCACGAACCTTGAGTTCTGAACTGCCATCGTAATCAGCGCTGTTGACCACGACAACCAGCCTTGGCGCTTCACCGGCATTGCCATCCCAGCTGTGAATTCCCCGGTCTCGATTATTGCCACTTCCAGTTCTGTCTAGAATAAATGAGATAGAATTACCGGCCTGCCAACCATCACGGTTAACGACTTCCTGCACAACGTCAGTAATAGAATTACTACGATAGACATTGCCATTGGACCAATTGCTGTTAATAGTCCAATCCACCGTATTTGAAGTTTTTGTGCGACCAGATATGGAGTTCCAGTTGGTATTGTAGACAGGGGAGTTGTCATTATCGTGGGCTGCAATATTCACAGTGATATTGCGATTGCTGTTTTGGGATGCTGTTACTTCAAGGTAGGCATCAACAATCGTTGCGCCTTTTTTGATAGGGAATCGCTGATAACGAAGACCAACCTCTCCCTCTGACAAATACAGGTTGTACTCATCAAGATCTACAGAGCTATAGCGTTGAGCATCATCTTTACGGGCATTTACCAGCTTACTGACTTTCTTGTTGATACAGCCTGTGGGGGCTGAGGTCGGATCATATTCCACAACCAGTTGAGGAGCTCGCAGATCCTCAAAGCTCTCAAAGATACGGAAACCTTCATCACTATCAGAAGCTGGCTCGATAGCAAATGCCATGGCGTTACCACCACACCAGTCCGTTCGATTAACAACACCTTGAACGAGGGTTTTCAGCTCTGGAGAACTATAGCGATTAAGGTCTCCCTGGTTGTTCATACGCTCCCAGTCTTGAGGTTCCCACTCAATAGAGCTATTAAAATAGCTTCGAGAAGAAATATTGTTTTGACTATTTGTGTAGGTGTTTGCATTGCCAGAATTCTCGGCTTTGATATTCACTTTAATATCGGTGTTGGAATCCGAGCGCGGGACAACCTTGAAATAGGCAGAAGTAATGGTTGCTCCTTGAGGAACAGGAACCTCTTGAAAGCGCAGGCCAACAGTATTAGAAGCATTTGTAGGCGATGTATAAGTCAGGCGCAGTTGTGGTGGTAGAGGTCCCGTTGGGGCTTTGTAGGCATCAAAAGAATTGTTGCCACCACTCGTTTTACGGAAATGAAAACTGATACCCTGGATGCCCGAATATTTATCAACTGCTTCCTGCACAAGATCTTTCAGATCTGGTGTCGAGTCGAAATTATCCCCATGCCAGTTATAGTAAATATCGTTATTCCAGGGAACAACGGTATTTAATTCGTTACGGCTGCCAATTGTAGCACTTGTGCTATACATCGCAGGATTAGCACTGTCTTCAGCCGTGATATTCATCCAGACCGTAGAGTTTTTCCATGAGGTACCCCAAGGATAAAAATCTACATAAGCTGAGGTGATAATGGAATTTGCTGGGATATTCAGATCAGTAAATGTGACACCGGTGACTCGAGCCCCCCCGAAGCGAAGAAGCTGATTTGTATCGTTATCATCTCGGAATTGACCGTTAGGCTTATCAAAGCCTGCTCTGTTTTTTACACTCTGTATCTGAACTATGGAATTGTTTTGAGTGGAAGCATAGGTTTGGTTAATAGCCGAAGAGAGTGGTAGTGCAGTGTCGTTCGTTGCCAGGTTACTGGTTAGCTTGCCCAGAGTCAGTGGTGCTTCAATGTTGACTGTTCCAGTATTAGTGTTCTCAACAGCATCATCGCTACCCTGCAATATTTTTGGAGAAAAAGATGCTGATGACTGTGAGAGTGGATCGTCAATATATTTAACAGGGTGGTAAACACCGTTTGCATCGTTGATGCTGTTGTTTTCCCAGAGGCGCATTAGGCCAATGTTAACGTTGTTGGTGTTATCTATCAGAGATTCAAATGAATCCTGAAGAACATCCATTCTTGTTTTGCCATAGGTGGATGAGGCTTCATTCATCGAACCGGAGTTGTCCAGAATGAACATGACGTTCGGGCGAGCACTGCTTCCAATGCTTGTACCAGCAAAAAATATTTCGGTATCATCGGCCAAAACCGGCTGAATTCCAGCTATGGAATAGATTGCAGACGCTAAACCAATAAGCAGTTGTTTCTTAGTGTTTTTCATAATGTGCCACTCGAAAGTATGGATACACCCTGGGAGTGGGTTGTACTAATTTCGTTATTTGTAGGTGCAGTGCCACCGCTGGCATCGGCATCCTGCCAGGCGGTTGATTCGATCACGATGTTGACATAGTGCATCCCGCTACCTGCCACGGAAAGATCAAAGCCAGGGGCAATTTTGGTCTCGTGGGTGCTGTCTTTTTGTACCGTCGCATGGCTGCGGCTGTTGTTTGTGGCTGTCGAGCCAGTGCTTTTGGTGATATTCAAAATGGCTGTTGATCGGGCAGAGGATTCAATCTCCTGATAAGACTGGTTAATGCGATTTTCAGCTTCGATAAACAGTTGGGTTTTGACCTGTAGATTATTGGCCATGCGCTCCTGAACCGTTGCGCTGTATATGCTGGTACCCGCAAGACTGGTAATGATTAACAGCATCAGTAGAACGACGATTAGCGTCATCCCTTGTTCTTGTTTCATGCCCGCCCCCATTTATTGCACCACATTTCTGCGAGTCACTGTTGTTGCAAAGGTTTTTTGGTAATCACTCCCGGTATTATTGAGACCAAGAGTGATCGTAAAGGCATCACCCGATTGCTCGACAGACAGAATCTTGTTCGCTTTACTGGTTAGTGCTGCTGCGTTGTTAATTAAACGGTCTGGTCCAACAAACAGTCCAAATGGATCAGCAGCATTCTCCTTGCCGATGGAATAGTTACGGTAAACACCTTCATAAAGCAGAATGTCACTGTCGCCAAAATCTTCTTTTAGTGCCTTTTTAATGGTGAGCGTGGTCGCGCCAACTGTTGTATCCGAGGCCAGCTTTGCAACCTCAAGTCGGGTGCAGTTACCAATAAATAAGGTCGTGTTGGAGCCAATAACCCGGGTTATTGTATTTTGATCCACTGCCGGGTCAGGGTCTGGGCTTGGCTCGCGCAAAGTGACTGTCGTATTGCTAACAGAAATTCTATTGGAGCCGGCTCTGGGGAAAGGGCGCAGGTAGACAATTTCAATAGAGTCAGAAGCGGCATGAAGGTTACTGGCCAGATCAGTTGCGGGAGTGCTGATTCCGTCATTTAGTTTATCGATCTGACTCTGCATTTCGACAGCATCGGCTATATCATTTGCAGAGGTTGCGGCATCATAACTACCAAGTGTTACGTCTGTGGCGCAGCCTTTGAATCCTGCCCGTAAAAGATCCTGCCGCATTAAGTTCATAACAACACGGCCGCCGTCATTCACGGTATTCAGCTCATGCTGTGCGTTTTTACTCTGCAGGCTGTCCATAAACAAGCGCGTTACACCGAGGGTCAGCACAAGTCCAAGAGCCATGGCAATCATCAATTCGACAAGAGATAAGCCGGACTGATGCTGGATCAAGACATTCTTTCTGGCCGTCATAAAGCAAGCGCCACGTTAAGAGTTGTTGGACCTGATGCTTTCATCAGACTGTTATTATTTGTCCATGTCACAGTAATGCTTGGATCACCGGTGCAGTCTATGGTGGCAGCCGTTGCTGCAGGAACGCTGTTAAGCAGACCTGTTCTCCAGAGTACGAAGGGAGAGCCTGCTGCAGTAGCACAGTAGGTTTGACCAGATTGACCATCGGCTTTCATTTTTTCCACCAGATCATTAACGGTTAGAACGATCTGGGTTCTGGCGTCAGCGCTTTGGCTGGATTGCATGCTGTACATCTGCAGGCTGAGCATACCAAGGATGCCGACGCTCAAAATAATGAGAGAGACCAGTATCTCGATCATGGAGAGGCCGCCCTGTCTGGAGCGTGGTGTTGTTGTTTTTCTCATAGTCTGCACGCCATCATTCAATTTGCCCGATAGGGCTGACAGTTATCGTGTTTGTGTTTGTTGCACTTGTTGAAACAGTGAAATTGACTGAGCCTGATGTAATAAGGCCGTCCCGGGTAAAAGTGACCTGTGCTCCAGCAAGGTTGACGTTGTCAGGGATGCTGTCGTAGACCTGAATCACAGGGCCTCCGACTTCCATTATCAAAATGCCATTGCTGTAATTGTTGGCACCGAGGCAATTATCGAGAGTTGCATTTGCCGGGCAGAGGGTGACGTCTGTATTACGTGTGATGGCCTCGTTGCGGGCGAGCGAAAGTAAACCGGTGATTCTGTTGCTCTGGTTGGCAACATCATTCCTGTCCATGGTGTCAGAGAAGTCGGGAAGTGCGACAGCGACGAGAATGGCCAGAACGGCCAGTGTTACCATCAGCTCGACAAGGGTGAATCCCTGTTCTTTTAATTCTTTGGTTATCATTCGCTTTAAACATCTGGTTTTATAGCCGTAAGACTACAGAGCTCGATGTGCAAGCGGTGGGTCGGTCGATAAACGGCGTCAGTAGTCTGATAATTGACCACTGACGCTTTTGATGAGCTTTACACTGTGATTCAGTTAACGCTTTCCGGGCCGTCCAGACCAAGTTTTTTCAGTTTGTATCGCAGTGCCCGGAAGGTAATACCAAGTTGTTTAGCCGCTGCTGTGCGGTTCCAGCGGGTGGCCTCCAGGGCATCCAGAATGGCCTGCTTCTCTATTCCTTCGAGATAATCTTCCAGATTGTCGAAATCGGCTTTTGGCAGAGCGGGTTGCTCAATAGCGTCTTCAATATCCTGGGCTACGACTGGCTGGTCAGTCAGATAGAGATCGTGGGCTTCGATAATATCGTGATCGCACAGTGTGAAGGCCCGTTCGAGAATATTTTCCAGCTCCCTCACGTTGCCCGGGAATGGATAGCCCAGCAGGGTTTGCCGGGCAGATTCGGTCAGCAGCGGTAGTTTTGCATCACACTCAAAGGCCAGCTCATTCAGGAAATGATTAGCCAGTAATAAAATATCCTGACCACGCTCTCGGAGAGGTGGCACTTTTAATTCAATAACATTAATTCGGTAGAACAAATCCTGGCGAAAACGTTCGTCTTTGACTTCCTCTGCCAGATCCCGATGAGTGGCACTGAGTATACGCACATCCACCTGTTCTTCCTGATGGCTGCCCACTGGGCGAATCTTCTTCTCCTGGATGGCACGCAGCAGTTTGACCTGCATATGCAAAGGCAGGTCCGCAACCTCATCAAGGAACAGTGTGCCACCGTGGGCGGCGTGGAACAGTCCGTTTTTGTCATTTACCGCGCCGGTAAAACTGCCTTTGCGATGGCCAAAGAATTCACTTTCCATCAGCTCGGAAGGAATAGCACCGCAGTTAACGGCGATAAATGGCTGATCGCCACGTGAACCCTGCTCGTGAATCATCCGGGCAACGACTTCCTTGCCGGTACCAGATTCTCCATTGATATAAACAGGTGCCTGACTGCGGGCAATGCGTCCAATCTGCTTGCGAAGCTTTTCAACCGGGGCCGATTCGCCAAGCATTTTAATGGAGGAGCCTGGAGTTTTGGTTTGAGAGAGCTTGATGGCCTGATTAACCAGCTCTCTCAACCGTGGAAGCTCGACTGGCTTGGAAACAAAATCAAATGCGCCGGCTTTCAGGGCGGAGATGGCCGTATCCATGCTGCCGTATGCGGTGATAACGGCTACCGGCGTTTCCGGGCAATGCTTCTGGATAAATTGCACAAGCTCAATACCATTGCCATCCGGAAGATTCATATCGGTCAGGCATAGGTCAAATGTCTGCTTCAGTAGTTGGGCTTCTGCATCTTTCACGCAGGCGACAGCCTCAGTTTCCAGCTTCATGCGTCCCAGAGTGATTTCCAGAAGTTCACGGATATCTGGTTCGTCATCAATAATGAGTACGCGCGGGGTTTGCCCATTGTTCTGCACGGTGTCCATCCCTCTGAATCTTGTTGAAACGCTGGCATCGCTGCCGTTCATATTGTTAGTGCGTGCAAATGCAGTCGTTTATTACACACCGGTTATTCGCTTGTCCGGATGGGCGAAAGATATCCGGAATATGCAGCCGCCTGTCTCGTCAGGAGGCAGAAGCTCAAGGCTGGCCTGATTGGCTTCACATAGCTCGCGGCTGATATATAAGCCCAGGCCCGTGCCGTTTTTATCGGTGGTAAAAAACGGATTAAAAATGCTGTCGCGCTGATCTTCTGGAATGCCAGGCCCCTGATCAATGATCTCCAGCCAGGGGTGACCAGACGGACTAATGCCTGTGCGCATTTCCAAGCTGGCGGTTCCTGTCTTCTGTTGGCTATAGCGCAAGCCATTCAAGCTCAGGTTCATAACAACCTGATGTAGTTGTTTGATATCAAAGCGTGCCCATAGAGATTGCTCCGATTCATCCTTACCCATAGGATGGAATTGAATAGCTGGTGTTTCAAAGCCGGAGAAATATTCATCCTGAATAAAGTGTTGCAGCCAGCCATTCAAATCCAGTTTTTCGGGGTGCCAGCTCTCTTTACGTGATAACTGGAGAATGGTTTCAATAATTTCATTCATCCGGTTGCAGTGCTTATGGATAATGCCCAGAAGTTTCTGGTCGTATTTATCCAGATTCTCCGACTCTTCCATCAGTTGCGCTGAGTGGCTAATGGCTCCCAGAGGGTTTCTTATCTCATGGGCGATGCTGGCCGTCAGCTGACCAAGGGAAGCCAGCTTTAACTGCTGTGCCTGTTGTGCCATAGAGGCCTTGTCATCCAGGAATACCAGAACGAACACATCTGATTCATAGGTCAGTCGGGTAAAGCTGGGTTGAACCTCTGGTGTGTCCGGTGTGGTACGGAAGCTGTCGAGCTGTAGCTGAGGGTTTTCTTTCCACTGCCAGTAAGCGGTTTGCAGGGGATTGGATATCTGATCGAGATTGCCTTCCCGGTAGCGGGTGGCGAGCATATGGCTGGCCGCTTCGTTCATCATCAGAACCTGCGAAGGTTCCCGCAGCACAACAATACCGGTACGCATATGCTGCATGATGGTCAGGCTAAGCTGCTGCAGATTAATAGCTCGGCTCTGGCTTTGCATCGCGCTGCTGACAGTGGACTTTAAACGCAGGTTATAGCTCTGGATAATCAGAGTAGCTGCGAAGAACAATAGCCCGGTTAATCCGGCATCCAGCTCCTGCGAGAAGCCCATGTAGTAATCAATAAACAACAGAAATATCGATGCCATAGCAGTAAGCAGAACACCGATACGTCCGGGGATCAGAGTGTTGCCTATGGCGATCGGAATAAAGAGCAGGTTGGTCAGACCATTGTCGTTCACACTGCTCATCGTCAGCAGAATACAGAGCAGGATGATGTCCAGAAAGGTAATGGCAAACATCACCGTTCTGTTGGGCACGGGCTTCAGGAACATCATGGTGCCGAGCGCCTGCGCGCCATATATCAACGAAAAGATCACAGCGGCCGATGATGTAACTGCTGTGAAAACAAGAGGCGTTGCCGGAGTCACCGCAAGTATGAAAAAGATAACAGCCAGCATAAAACGATAGCTGCTGTAGAGGTTGTACATGCGGTGTGCCAGGGCCTGTTCCTGATCCACTGGCAAGGTATTGGCAGACAAGTGGGCGCTCTTTTTTGTTATGTGGACGTTAGTTGCCGATTCTACACAGGCGGTCGGATTCCGAAAACCGCTAAAAGCGAGCGGTATGGCACAGATCAAACTTCTGATAATACGCTGTAATGCTGGCAAATACGCTATAAAATAGCGGCCATATATAAGGAATTTTGAATTGAGGTTTTCATGGCCGCGACCCTGCGCGTTGCCCTTGCCCAGTTGAATCTGCTGGTGGGTGATATTGAAGGCAATGCCCGACGGATTGTTGAGGCTGCCCGTGAGGCAAAGACTCAGCACAACGCCGATATTATTGTATTTCCTGAGCTGACACTGTGTGGTTATCCCCCGGAAGATCTGCTTCTGCGACCGAGCCTGGATCTGCGTATCGGTCAGGCCATGCAGGATCTGGCCTATGCCTCCAGCAGTGAACTGTCCGGGCTGGATCTGGTGATTGGTGTACCGGTTAGAGTGGAAGGGCATCTGCAAAACCAGGCTGTGGTGATTCGCGATGGCCAGATTGTGGCCAGTCACGCCAAGTGGCACCTGCCTAACTACCGGGTATTTGATGAAAAGCGCTACTTCCAGCCAGGGAGCACTGCTGAAACCTATGAGTGTCAGGGTGTGAAAATCGGCCTGACCGTTTGTGAAGATATCTGGTTCCCGGATCCTGCCGCAGCGTTTAAGGAGTCCGGTGCCAATCTGCTGTTAAACCTGAATGCCTCCCCGTTCCATATGGATAAGCAGGGAGAGCGATACAGCGTCGTTAATCAGCGCTGTCAGGAAAATGGTATTCCTGTTGTCTATGTGAACCAGGTCGGTGGTCAGGATGAACTGGTTTTCGATGGTGGTTCATTTGTCATGAATGGTGATGGTGAACTGGCACTGTCAGCATCCACTCACGAAGAAACCATCGTTATTGCAGAGTACAACAAGGCGACAGGTGCGTTTGAGCAAGGGGAAAAGACTCCACTGAAGAGTCTGGAAGCCCGTGTTTACGACAGTCTGGTGCTTGGCGTCCGTGATTATGTGAATAAGAACGGCTTTAAAGGCATTGTTCTGGGGTTGTCCGGTGGTATCGACTCGGCCCTGACCTTGGCTGTCGCTACCGATGCTCTCGGCCCGGATCGGGTGGAAGCGGTGATGATGCCTTTCCAGTACACGGCCGAGATCAGCAAGGAAGATGCCGCTGCTGAAGCCCATGCTCTGGGAGTGACGTATAAAGAGCTGCCAATTAAGGGTATGTACGATGCCTTTATGGCGACCCTGGCGGACGAATTTGCCGGCACTTCCCGTGATACGACGGAAGAGAACCTGCAATCCCGTTGCCGCGGCGTTATGTTGATGGCTATCTCCAACAAGAAGGGCTATCTGGTTCTCACCACCGGTAACAAGAGTGAAATGGCCGTTGGCTATGCCACTCTCTATGGTGATATGGCCGGTGGTTTTGATGTGCTCAAGGATGTGCCG
Source organism: Parendozoicomonas haliclonae (assembly GCF_900174585.1). Taxonomy (GTDB): domain Bacteria; phylum Pseudomonadota; class Gammaproteobacteria; order Pseudomonadales; family Endozoicomonadaceae; genus Sansalvadorimonas; species Sansalvadorimonas haliclonae. The sequence continues at coordinate 66,019 of NZ_FWPT01000012.1, forward strand.
AAGACTCTGGTTTTTCGTCTCTCCGAATACCGTAACACCCTGTCTCCTGTCATCCCTCAGCGGGTTATTGATCGTCCACCGTCGGCCGAGCTGGCACCGGATCAGGTCGATGAAGATAGTCTGCCGCCCTACGATATTCTGGATGCCATTCTCGAGCTGTATATTGAGAAAGACCAAAGTGCGGAAGCGATTATCGCTGAAGGCTATGAGCGAGATGTGGTCTACCGCATCCTGCGCCTGGTGGATATCAATGAATACAAGCGTCGTCAGGCGCCTGTTGGTGTACGTATTACTTCCCGCGGTTTTGGTAAGGATCGCCGTTATCCGATTACCAACGGCTGGCGTCCAGGTGTTTAAAGCGGAAGAATCTGTATGAGTGAACAAAAACAGCCGGGGCTTATCCGGGATTCGTTTCCCGTTGGCCCACTGCAGTGCAACTGCACCATTATTGGTGATCCGATCAGCAAGAAGTGCATTGTTATCGATCCCGGTGGTGATGCCGATCTGATTCTCAGCCGGGCACAGAGTCAAGGGCTGACGATTGTCGCCCTGATTCATACCCATGCTCATCTGGATCACTTCCTGGCCAGCGGCGAGCTGAAAGAGAAAACCGGTGCACCGATCTATCTGCACAAGGAAGATCAATTCCTGTGGGACGCACTGGAAACACAATGTCGCATGTTTGGTGTGCCTTATAAGCCGGTTCCGCCTCCGGATTTCTGGCTGAAGGACGATGAACAACTGCCGTGCTGTAATGGTGTTGCCATGCACACACCCGGCCATAGTCCGGGTTCGATGAGTTTCTGGTTTGGCGATGACAAACTTTTGATCGCCGGGGATACATTGTTCCGAGGTGCCATAGGTCGTACCGATCTTTGGGGTGGCGACTTTGCCACAATCGAGAAGTCGATCAAAACCCGCCTTTATACCTTGGATGAAGAGGCTGTTGTTGTCACCGGGCATGGCCCGGACACCACCATCGGTGCTGAGATTCGGGGCAATATGGTTGTTAGGGGTTAGTCGTTTAATCTGTTTGTAAACCCTGTGGCAAATTGAGATATTTGTGATACAGATGCGTGGGATGATGAAACAAATTATTCCAATTAAATGTATGTGAAGGAGTCGCGACATGAAAAAGCTGGTTGCCATCTGTTTGGCAGGTGCCGTTCTTGCAGGTTGTCAGTCTACCAACCCTTATACGGGGGAGCAGCAAACAGCCAAATCCACCAAATATGCCGGAATCGGTGTGCTGGCAGGCGCTTTGGTTGGCGCTGCGGCCAATGGTAAGGATGGCGCTCTGGCTGGTGCGGCTCTGGGTGGTCTGGCTGGTGCTGGCTACGGTGCTTATGCCGATAAGCAGGAAGCAGCACTGCGAGCAGAGCTTCAGGGGACTGGCGTTCAGGTTGCCCGCTACGGTGACGATATCAAGCTGATCATGCCGGGCAATATTACTTTTGACAGCAGCGATGCCGCAATTAAGTCCGGCTTCTATCGGGTGCTGGGTTCTGTTGCGACAGTAATGAAGCAGTATGATGAGAACGCGATTGTGATCGTGGGTCATACCGATTCTACCGGTAATGAGCAAAAGACCAATATGCCGCTTTCCAATGAGCGAGCCATGAGTGTGGCCCGTTATCTGGAAGGGCAGGGTGTGGCTTCCGCACGAATTACTGCCTATGGCGTGGGTTCTTCTGAGCCGGTGGCATCCAATACCTCGCCAGCGGGTCGTGAGCAGAACCGCCGGGTGGAAATTGATCTTAAGCCGGTCGTGAGATAAGCCTTTCGAGATGAAAAAAGCCGAAGTGAAAACTTCGGCTTTTTTATGACTAACTCCTTTCGCTCAGGAAGTCAGTTCAGGTTGAGGCTGTTCAGTCTTGACCGTCTGTCTATCCATAAACCGGTCTTTCTCTTCCCACAAAACGTTGACCCATTTCTGGATATCCGCGCGGAACTCACGATCCTCCATATAGTTACGGCCAAGAAACTCCTCGGGAATCTTCACCAGCTCTACATGCAGGTGCGCAGATGGGCAGCGACCGCAGAGAAACTCCCAGAAAGATGGTGCCTGGTCACGGTACTCAATGGTGATATTGATCATATGCTTGATCTTGTCACCCATTGCGCCCATCACAAAACCAACGCCACCGGATTTAGGCTTCAGCAGATATTTATAAGGTGAGCCTTGTCGCTTATGTTTGGCAGGGGTAAAACGCGTACCTTCGACAAAGTTATAAATACACACCGGGCTGTCTTTGAACTTCTCGCAGGCCTTGCGGGTAGTCTTCAGATCTTCACCTTTTTTCTCCGGATGTTTGGCCAGATACTCCTTGGTGTGACGTTTCATAAACGGGAAGTCCAATGCCCACCAACACAAACCCAGCACCGGTACCCAGATCAGCTCCTGCTTCAGAAAGAACTTCAGCTGCGGCACTTTGCGATTCAGCAATATCTGCACCAATACAATATCGGCCCAGGATTGGTGATTACTGGTAACCAGAAAGGACGCACCGGGATCCATGCCTTGCAGAGTCTCGATACCGGATGCAGAGACAGCCATTGGGCTGCACAGTTTCATAACGATGTTATTGATGCTAATCCAGAATGAGACAATGCCATTCAGCACCCGGCTGCAGACAATACGAAAGCCGCGCAGTGGCAGAACAGCCTTGAGCAGGGCCACAGCAAAAAGTGGGATGCTGCAGGCTACAGTGTTGGCGACAATCAATATGGCAGCGAGGCTCCCCCTCAATGCGGGTGGCAGAAAAGTCAGCATGGTTCTCTTTCCGAGTTTGAATAGTTTTTCTCTTATTTACACCGTGGACTGTGACGTTACCACGGTGTTTTTGTAACAAGGTTATGAATACCGCCCCTTAATTCCCTGCCTGAATCGCCGTCAGCGCTATGGTATAGACGATATCGTCGACCAGCGCGCCCCGGGAAAGATCGTTGACCGGCTTGTTCAAACCCTGCAACATCGGGCCAACGCTCACCACATTAGCGCTCCGCTGAACAGCCTTGTAGGTGGTGTTACCCGTGTTCAAATCCGGGAAGATAAACACAGTCGCCTGTCCGGCAACCGGACTGTTCGGCGCCTTGCTGGCCGCGACTGAAGCAATAGCCGCTGCGTCATACTGCAGAGGTCCATCAATCAGCAGCTCTGGCGCCTGCTCTTTGGCGATACGCGTTGCTTCGCGCACCTTCTCCACATCTGAACCGTGACCAGACTGCCCGGTGCTGTAGCTGATCATGGCCACGCGGGGCTCAATGCCAAACGCCTGAGCAGAGCGGGCACTTTGCAGAGCAATGATCGCCAGCTCTTCTGCACTTGGATCAGGATTGACAGCACAATCGCCATAGACCACCACCTGATCAGGCAGCAGCATAAAGAAGACGGAGGAAACCAGCCCACCGGCCTGCGGATCGGTTTTTACCAGCTGGAAGGCCGGTCGAATGGTATTGGCAGTGGTGTGAATGGCGCCAGACACCAGACCATCCACTTCGTCCTGCGCCAGCATCATGGTGCCAAGCACAACGGTATCTTCCAGTTGCGCCTCGGCCATGGCTTCATTCAGACCCTTATGTTTGCGCAGTTCCACCATCGGTGCGATGTACTGCTGGCGAATGGTATCCGGTGCAATGATGGCCAGATCTTCTGGCAGGGTGATATCCAGGCCTCGAGCGATATCATGAATTCGCTCCGGATTCCCCAGCAGCACGCACTCGGCGATACCTTTGTTCTGGCAGATAACGGCAGCCTGAATAGTGCGGGGCTCTTCGCCTTCCGGCAGAACGATGCGTTTTTTCGCCTGCTGGGCCCTTTCCATCAGGTTGTAACGGAAGGCTGGTGGTGTCAGGAAGTGTTTGTGAGGGCGGCCACAGTGGCTGCGCAGCTTCTCGATATCGATATGTTCGGCGACGGTATCCATCACCATCTCCATACGCTCGACGTCGTCTACAGGCACTTCCGGGTCCATTCGATCCAGAAGCGTTGCCGTTTCATAGGAGTTGGTATCGGTCAGTAGAACTGGCAGACCGGATTCAGCAATGGCTGGCTGACAAAGGCGCATAATGCCTTTAGCGGGTTCCTCGCCATTGGTCAGCAGCAAGCCGGCCAGAGGTACACCATTGCCGGCGGCCATGCAGGCGGCCAGCACAATATCGTCCCGGTCACCTGGTGCGATAATTAACGTTCCGGCCACCAGGTGCTGGGTGACCTTGGCAGAACTGCGGGCGCACAGCACACGTTTGGTGACCCTACGGGAGTCGATCTGCCCTTCGTGCAGAACCTTGGCACCCATACGGTTGCTGATATCCCGGGTTCTTGGCGCTGCAAGTTCAGGGCTCCAGGGAATATGACCAATTGGTGGGAAGCTTTTGGCCGGCATGCGAGGCAGGGCTTTTAAGCCCGTTGGTGTGGTGCCGTACTTGTCGGTCAGCTCCGCAGGCATCTTATTCAATACATAACCCAGTACGGAAGAGTTTCTGACCCCGCCGTGGTAGTCAGCGCTGATACGCAGCAGGTCGACCAGTTCCCTCGGACTGTTTTCATCGGCCCGGGTAACGACAATCACGTCGGCACTCAGGGTTTTGGCCACATCACTGTTAAAGCGAGTGACCCAGGGGGTGTTGCGGGTGGGCGTCAGACCCTCCACTACCAGTGCATCAATCCCACTGCCAATGGCATGGTTCAAACGGCTGACAATCTCTTCCAACACATCATCCCGGCGGTTCTGGCCAAGCATATCTTCAACGTGATCGAACGACAGTGGCAGAGGGGGCTCCTGATGCAGGGTTTTGCGGGCAAACAGAACCGAGATGTCGTCCAGATTGCTCTGCTGGCTGACTGGTTTGTAGAAACGGACATGCATGCCGACCCGCTCAAGAGCCCGCACCATGCCCAGGGCTACGGATGTCAGGCCCGCACCATAACTGGTGGGTGATATATAAAAAATATGCATAGGTTATACGGCTTCTTTCGTCAGTTCCTGCCAGCTGATATCAGACGCGTGCAGGCGGTGCCTGGCCATGTAATACACCAGCTGTCCACCAGTTACCTGATGATTGGCGGGCGGGTTGAGTATCAGGTCTTCACCGTGAATGCTTTCCGCTGTCCCCAGTACCAGGGCGTCCCTATGAGCTTTGAAATAGCTGATCAGAGTGCTGAAATCACAACCTTCAAACTCGGCGGGAATCTGCAGGCTGAACTGGGTCGGGCCACTCAGAGTGTTGAGCAGCTGATTCTGAACCCGTGATGAACCTGGGTCCTGTGCGGAGCGCACCAGCATCTCTGTGGTATGGCTGATATGGCATTCCACCGTCGGCGCATGTTCGCGCAGCAGATCGGCCATGGAACGTTTCTGGAAGTGGCAGACAATATGAGCCTGGGTGCCGGTGGCCACCACTTTTAAAGCCGCAGCCAGAGTGCTGTCGTCATTGCCGGCAGAAATAATAATGCGGGCCGCTTTGGTAATACCGGAACGGTCACAGGCATCCTTGGAGGCCAGGTTTTCGGTCTGGATAAAAAAGATACGTTCCGGGTCCGGGTTTTCCATCTCCTGGGTAACCACCAGTACGACATCCCGTTTAACGCGCTTTTCGTCACCAAAGATAAGTTCGATCATTCGGCTGGTGGCTTCCCGGTGCCAGCCCAAAATCACCAGATGGTTATCTAACTGACTACTGAGGTCCAGCTGTCCCTTCATGCTTCGCCTCCAGGCGTTGACAAGGTGAGTAGAGAGTTTCCCGATGGCTGCGGCAAAGAGGGTAATGCCGCCTGGAATAATAAATAAACTGACGACCATTCGGCCGGCTTCGGTCTCCGGAGAGAGGTCGCCATAACCGACAGTCGATGCTGTGACTATATAGAAGTAGTAATAAATATTAGGGGCGACCAGTGATGTTTCATCAAACAGGCTCAGCAGGAACCAGGACGCCAGGAAATGTGCCACCAGAATCATGAGCAGCAGAAACCAGTTCAGCTGAAGCATGTGGTGATTGATGCGTAACAGGAAACGGACAAAAGGGCTCATAGTCTGCTCTCCCCATGAACTCTCAGGGAGAGCTTCCTCGTAAACGACGAATAGAGTCTTTTCATTGTGATATTTGGTCAGACCTTTTTGCAGTCATAATACATGGTTTAAAAGCATCTAAACATGGCAGTCTGTTATCCTTTACGGCCTGCTTTTTTACTTCCATGGACTGGTATGCGCATACTTCTCCTCTCCGGTTATGACGCTGTCTCCCACCGATACTGGCGGAAAGGGCTGGTAGAGCATTTCCCCGAACATGAGTGGACAGTGCTGACCCTGCCGGACCGTTATTTCAGCTGGCGTCTGCGCGGTAACAGTCTGACCTGGGCCATGGGGCCGGAGCGAGAGATACTGGAACAGCCCTGGGACAGAGTGATTGCGACGTCTATGGTGGATCTCGCTTCTCTAAGGGGAATGGTTCCGTCACTGGCTCAAGTACCGACGACGGTTTACTTCCATGAAAACCAGTTCGCTTATCCCCGTTCAGGTCACCAGGCGTTCAGTCCGGTCGAACCTCAGCTGCAGAGTCTGTATACCGCTCTGTGTGGCGAGCATCTGGTTTTTAATACCGAGTACAACCGGGATACCTTTTTTCATGGGGCAGCACAGCTGTTGAAGAAACTGCCGGACCATGTGCCTGCAGGTGTTGTCGAGTTTCTGCAGGCTCGGAGCCGGGTGATTCCGGTGCCTCTGGCAGATGATGTACCGGATGCTAAAGCGGAGCAGATATTGAATCCAGACAGTCTGCTGGTCGCCTGGGCGGCTCGCTGGGAATATGACAAGGGTCCGGATCGGCTGTTATCCATTATTACTGGCCTAGAAGCATCAGGGCTGGACTATCAGCTCTGTATTCTTGGGCAGGCTTTTCGCAAGCAGCCGCCAGAGTTTGAGCAGATTCGTGAGACATTCGGCCATCGTTTAAGCCATTTTGGCTATGCCGAGTCCCGTGAGGATTACCTGAACTGGCTGAGTCGGGCTGATATTCTGCTATCAACCTCTAGGCACGAATTCCAGGGTATCTCGGTTATGGAAGGCGTTGCCTGCGGAGCCTGGCCGGTACTTCCTAACGAGCAATCCTATCCCTGCCTGTTCGGAGATGATTATCTTTACGACAGTGATGAGCAGGCGGTTAACAAGATAGTTAGTTATGGGCAACAAAAGCTGTCAGGGAAGATGAATAGCCCGGTGCCGAATATGGGAAAATACCGCTGGAATACTTGCCGGGAAGCCTATCAGCAGGTGCTATGAGTTGCTGCCGACTTTGGTCGTAACGCGGGAACTTTGGGGGGCACTTAGGTTTCTAATCGGGGAATAACCTTTGCCGGAGATGTCAGAAATGGCTGCAACCTATCCCCCTCGTCCCGTACCCAATTCCCAGGGCTTTGTCCCAAATGGGCCCTATGTGCCGCCGTCATCGCAACAGGCATCGCAGCCAGGGCACCCACATTCTTCAACCCGGCCGGTTCCGCCAAGCAAGAATATCCCAGGCCAGCCTCCTGTGCCTGGGCAGCAGCCTTCGCTTTCCCAGAGGCAGACCAACCCACACAATGTTTCACATCCGCCTTCAAGCCAGCCTTCGACTCAGCCCAAATCCATTCAGGAGCAGGTGCAGGATGTTGTAAGTGAGCAGTATGCAGTCTCGACGCTGGATGATGCTTTACTCTGCCTGCAGAAGCCCGAACTGGCTCAGCAGAAGGGCATTATCATTTTGGTGACTCTGCCCAATACCAATGGTCGGCAGGTGTCTGTCGCGCCTCCTGAGAAGGGAATGAGCCCAGAACAGCTGAAGCCTTACATGGACGCAGCCAGTACAGCTCTGAGCGGCATGAAGAGTAAGTATTCCGTGCGTAAAGATGATTTCTATGAAGGAACTTATAACCAGCTGAAAGCCAGTTATATGCAGGAGGTCAAGAAGACTCCGGGCGCCCCGGATTGGGATACTTTCTTTGCAAATGTAAAAAAGAACGCCCACCAGTTCCGCTGCCAGTTGGACGATGGTTCTGTGGTCGTCTTCAGCCAGCAGACTCCGAAAAAGCCTGTGCCGCCTTCCCACCCTTCGGTCAGTCTGAAGCAGACCAAAAAGTAACTCGCCATTTCCCAGTCCGGACTTTTTCTCCGGGCTGGGTTAAACTCCCTTCCTCAGAATAATTCTTATGAAAAAGCGCCGGATTTACGCTCCGGTCAGCCAGAAGGATAACAAGACGTGAGTATTTCCCAACCTCAGGGCTCTAATAAGAGCAGTGGCTCTGTGGTCGTTTGTGCCCTGTATAAGTTTGTCTCCCTTGAAAACCATGAAGCTATCCGTGAACCGCTGCTGAACTTTATGCTGGAGCAAGGTGTACGCGGCACTCTGTTATTAGCCTCTGAAGGCATCAACGGTACGGTTGCCGGCAGTAGGGCTGCTATTGATGCGCTGCTGGAATGGTTACAGAACGATGCCCGCCTGAATCCTATTGAGTACAAGGAATCCTATACCGAGGAACTGCCGTTCCGCCGCACCCGGGTCAAACTCAAAAAAGAGATTGTGACCATGGGCATTGAAGGCATAGACCCTCGCAAGACAGTGGGTACTTACATTGATCCTAAAGACTGGAATGCTCTGATTAGTGATCCGGACGTTGTGCTGGTGGACACCCGCAACGATTATGAAGTGCAAGTTGGCACATTTCAGGGAGCGGTTAACCCGAATACGGAAACCTTCCGCGAGTTCCCGGATTATGTGCAGAACAATATGGACAGCACCCGGCAAAAGAAGGTGGCAATGTTCTGTACCGGCGGTATCCGCTGTGAAAAGTCTACGGCTTATATGAAAGAGCGGGGCTTTGATGAGGTCTACCACCTGAAAGGCGGCATTCTGAAGTATCTGGAAGAAGTGCCTGAAGAAGAGTCTCTCTGGAAAGGGGAGTGTTTTGTATTTGATGAGCGGGTGACGGTTAATCACCAGCTTGAGAAAGGCAGCTATGACCAGTGCAACGCTTGTCGTCTACCGATTACGGAAGAGGAAAAGCAGAGCGAAAAATATCAGCAGGGTGTGAGCTGTCCACATTGCTTCGACAAACTCTCAGACAAGCAGCGTCAGCGTTTCAGTGAGCGTGAAAAGCAGATGCAGCTGGCCAAAGAGCGTGGCGAACATCATATCGGTGGTGATGTTTCCGAAACCATTCGCCAGCGTCGGGATAATAAAGAACAGGAACGTAAGCGTCAGCAGGAGCTGGCGGCATCACGCCTGAAGTCTTAGTTCCGCAATTAACTCGTCTAACGTCGTCTGGTATTCAGAATCCTGATGCCAGGCGGCGTAGATGTGCCGCTCCAAAACCGGTGCCGCGTCCACGATAAACAACTCTCCGCGTTCCAGCTCCGAGGCCACGACATTCGCCGGCAGATAAGCGCAGCCATTGGTCTGGTGCAGAGCATTCATGGCAATGCGCAGGCTGTTGGTCTGCAGGATTGGCAAGGGCAATTCTGGCAGTGCACGAGCCAGCTCACTGCCAAAGCGGGTGCCCCAATCAATCATTATCCAGTTATCGTCTGGCTCACTGGGCAGCCAGTCGGATGTTTTGGCCTCCGTTGTTACCAGTACCATATCAATGGTCTTTACCGCCTTGCAGGCCAGTTCATCCACCTTGGGTGGATCAAACATCACGCAGAGATCCAGGGTACGTTCCAATAAACGACGGGGCAGGGTTTCTGCACTCAGGCTTTCTGCCCTTAATACTCGTGAACTGTTCGTCGCCAGCAAGGCTGTGACCCTTTCCTGCAGAAGAATGTCCCAGACATTGGCCGTGGCACCGATGGCAATCTGCTGCTGGTGAGTTTGATGCAGAGCAACATCCTGTCGTGCCCGATGCAAAGCGGTAAGGATGGATTCGGCATGGGGAAGCAGACGTTCACCGGCAGACGTCAGCCGGATATTGTGACGGGTGCGTTCAAACAGCGGGCTGTTTAACAGGGCCTCCAGCTGGCGGATACGGGCGCTGACAGCCGATTGGGTCAGATAGAGGTTTTCGGCCGCTTTGCCAAAGTGACGGGTGCGGCTGACTTCCAGAAACGTTTTCAGTAAATCCGTATCCATAAATTTTCTTCTTAACGAGAAAAAAATATTGTTTTACCGGCGGCGAACATTACTGCATAAAGCGGCGGTTTTATATCGGTATTTCAGGAAGTTTGCAGATGTTGCAAGTTGAAGAGACTCAAGGATTTGAACGCGGTGCAAGCCGTTGGTACGACAACGTCAACTGCCCGCACGGTTTTGCCCGTTCCGGCCACTTTACCCTGAAGCAGGCGGAGTTCCTGGAGTGGTACGGCCGCAGCCTGAAAGCACTGACTGCAGGTGAAGTGCTGGCGGGTACTCCAGAGCAGGAAGAACTGCTGAAGGTGGTGACTGGTGAGAAGCCGGCAGAAACCTTTGCAGAAAAAACCTGGAACCGTTATGTGCAGATTCTGACCCCACACTGGGTGTCTTTCTGCAGCGAGTTTTCTCCATCCTCCGACTATTCTTCCGAAAGTGCCTGATCGGGCTTCAGTTGAATTGTCGTTGAGTAGTGGAATAGACCGTTGAAAATCTGTTTTCTGATGTACCCGTGGGAACGTGTGGAGCCTGAAACGGACACCACACTGCGTATCATTCACGAATGTGCCTCCCGCGGGCATACGGTGGCGATTGCTACCACCAGCAGCCTGACCATGCAGGACAGCGTGGCCAGTGCCTTCTGTGATGTGCTCAAGCGCAGCGATAAAGTGGTGGAGAATATCCCGACCTTTTATCGTAAAGCCGAGTTCCGCCGAGCTCAGCTGCCGCTGTCCGGCTTTGACGTGATCTTTATGCGCTGTAATCCACCGCTGGATCTGCTGACCCTGAACTTTCTGGATTCTGTTCGTGAAGATACCTTCATCATGAACGATATCGATGGTCTGCGTATTGCCAATAACAAGCTGTACACAGCCTCGTTCCAGGATATTGCCAAGGAATTTATTCCGGCGACCCACGTTTCCAAGAATCGTGATTTCCTGCAGAAGGTGATTGAAGAGTCTTCCCAGGAGAAGATGATTCTCAAGCCTTTGAATGGCTATGGCGGTCAGGGCGTGATCGTGGTGGAAAAGAGTGCCCGCGCCAACCTGCGTTCACTGCTGGACTTCTACATCGGCGGTCAGGAAGGCACCGGTGGCAACTATGTGATCCTGCAGGATTATGTGGAAGGCGCAGAGCTGGGTGATGTGCGGATTCTGATGCTGAATGGTGAGCCAATAGGCGCCATGCGTCGGGTACCGGCCAAAGGGGATGTGCGTTCCAACGTACACGCCGGTGGTACGGTTGTGAAACATATGCTGTCCAAAGAAGAGAAAGAACTGTGTCGTCAGATCGGTCCCAAGCTGGTTCGTGACGGTCTCTACTTTGCCGGCATTGATGTGATCGGCGGCAAGCTGATTGAAGTCAATGTGATGAGTCCCGGTGGTATTACCCGTATCAACCGCCTGAACAGGGTCAAGCTGCAGAAGCCTGTGGTTGACTTTATTGAGGGTGTGATTCGGGCCCGGGAGAATTCCATAAACAGAAAAAATTCTTTCCGACAGTTAATAGAAGATGCAGACACAATCTGAGCAGAGGATCCTCTCTGAGCACGATGTTCTGGATCGGATTTCCCGCAGGGAAACCTTTGAGGGCTGCCTTGATGGCAGCCTTCATATCAAGATCCAGGATTATGTGCCCTTTCTGGCCACGGCAGTTCATGCCGGCCACAACCTTCGTTCTGAACTGATAAAAAAATGTGCGCTCACGGAGGAGGAGCGAATTTATGGTGAAGACCTGTTCACCGATGAGCTGATCAGCGCTTTTCCCATAACACTGAGTGTGCTTGATTCCCGTTATGAGTATGATCTCAACCGGGCTCCGGAGCAGGCTGTTTACCATGAAGCCTGGGGGAAGATGGTCTGGCGAAGGCCATTAACCGAGCGGCAGAAACAGGCCAGTCTGGAGAAACACGCCCGCTATTACCGCATTCTCAAGGCTCTGCTCGGCACCCTGAATAGCATCTACGGTAACTCCTTTCTTCTAGATCTTCATACCTATAACTATAAGCGTTTAACGACTCTCGACTCCTTTTCGGAAACTATTCCGGTATTCAATATCGGCACCTGGCGGATGAATACTTCCCGGTGGGGTTCGACGCTGGCCGCTTTTGAAAGCAGGCTCTGTGGTATCACTCTACCCAACCTGCGTACGACAGTTGCACAAGATCAGGTCTTCCAGGGGAAAGGCTATCAGGCGGCGTTCTGCCGGAAACATGCTCGGGATACCCTGGTTCTGCCGCTTGATGTTGCCAAGGTTTATATGGATGAAGAGACAGGGCAGCCTTATCCTTTGGTGTTAGAAGCGCTGGGCGATCAGTTGTACCACGCCTGTCTTGATACGGTCGGGCAGTTTGCGAAAAAACAGAAGCTTAATCTGCGCAAGCAGGATCTGGTCAGCTCGGATCTGGAGCCGGCGGTTTTGGCTGTGGATAAACAGCTTTACCGCATGGCACGTAATCTCAATACCCTGAGTTATGTGAATCCTGTAAACCTCCACTCCGAGAAGAAGCGCTTTCTCGCCAACCCCACCGGCTATGAACCGCAGTTCCGTTACCGGCAGCTACAGATTGATCCCTATGATTATCGGGAGAAGCTCTACCGCTTGCCGGTGTCAGATATTCAGGATCCTTTGCTGCGCTCACTCTATCGGGATGTTGTGGATTCTTACGGCAACAAGGTGGAGATGCTGACGCATCTGGGTACCGAGCAGTTCCTTTATAACTCTCTGCGTTACTATGGTCAGCCCGACGAGCATGATATCGCTAATGCTCACTTTCTGCTGCATGCCCCGGAGATAGATATAGACCCGGATCTCCTGGTGAAGCTCACGGCCCGTGAAGCGTTGCCACTGTTTCAGGCCGCTGTTGCCGAGCGCAAGTTGGATGTGTCTGTTCAGATCAGTCGCAAGATTGTAGCCAAGGCCATGGTGGATGGGGAAAAGCGACAGCTGTTGATTAATGAGTCCGCACAGTTTTCCCGCTTGGATATCCGGGCGCTGATTCATCATGAAATCGACGTACATCTCTACACTACCTTTAATGCCAGTCAGCAGCCGCTTAAAGTTCTGGCTCTTGGCTTACCTGGCAATACCCATACTCAGGAAGGTCTGGCGATTTTCAATGAGTATATGAGTGGCGGTTTAAGTGTAGGGCGGTTGCAAATTCTTGGTCTGCGGGTGCTGGCGGTAAATATGCTGATGAAAGGTTATAGATTCAGCCAGATTTACCGGGTGCTGGTGGAAGAGTATCAACTGGATAAGGATACTGCCTTCTCGTTGGTGATGCGGGTAACCCGAGGTGGTGGTTTTACCAAGGATTATGTTTATCTGACCGGCCTGCGAGATGTTTTGAAGTGTTATTCAGAACATGACCTCGCGCCACTGTTTGTTGGTAAAACATCGCTGAAATATCGGGAGACACTTACCGAGCTGCTGGAACGGAAGATTCTGGTTCAGCCCCGGCATCTGCCGGACTTCAGTGCCCCGGCGGATCATCACCCGGTGCTGGATTATCTATTGACCGCATTACGTTAATGGCATAACCAAAATGAAGAATATGATTGATTTTCAAAAAGCGTCCTGGATTTACCAGCCTCAAGAGTCGGTCGTAACTGATAATCAGGTCGTGATCAAAACCGAGCCTGGCACTGATTTCTGGCAGCGTTCCTATTACGGATTTCGCAATGATAACGCACCGGCACTGTTGCTGGAGTCGGATGACAATTTCACCTTCACAGCCGTGGTGGAGTTTGATTATCAGTCCCAGTTTGATCAGTGTGGCCTGATCATTTATCTGGACAATGACAATTGGTTTAAAGCGTCGATTGAGTACGAGAACCCGGACTATTCCCGGTTGGGCAGTGTGGTGACCAATCGCGGGTATTCTGATTGGGCAACCGCAGATATCGAACTCCCCGAAAAGATCTGGTATCGGCTAAGTCGCCGGGGGCCGGATTTCCTGATTGAGTATTCGCTGGATGGTGACGTTTTTCGGCAGATGCGGATTTTCCATCTTCATCTGCTGGGTGAAACATCACAAGCTATGGGCAAGGCCAATCCACCATTACCTGCGACGGGGGCCGTGCGATTTGGTGTTTATGCCTGCAGCCCTCTGGAGTCGTCATTTACAGCAACCTTTTCGCAGATGACTTTGGAGCATTGCATCTGGAAAGCTCACGCTGTCGCCTAATGACAGATACAAAAATGGCCGGACAAACCGGCCATTTTTATACTCAGGCTTTTTCTTTCTTAGTTTTCTTCACAGCCTGTGGAACAGGTTTGACCTCTTCCTGCTCTTCCAGCTTGCTGCGCTCAAACAGGCCCAGACGAATACGGATGTAGTGGAAGATCTCCCGTGGAATATTGATATCCACAACCTTTTCCAGACCTTCAAAGCCTGGAGAGGAGTTAGCCTCACAGATCTTGAAGTGATCCTGATCGTAAAGCAGATCAATGCCGGCAACATCCAGACCCATTTCCTTGGAGCACTGGGTGGCCAGCCACTCAACTTCAGGCGTCATCAGCGCTTCGTGCAGGGAACCACCGGCACTATAGTTGGCTTTGAAGTTATCACCCGCCGCACGGCGCTCAAAGCAGGCAATCGCACGTCCGCCAACAGTAAACACACGCAGATCGCGGCCGTGACTGTTGGAGATAAACTCCTGCAGGATAATGTTTACGTTCTTGGCCGTACACTCGATCAGCTGCATCAGATCGATAAACTCAGTGCGGCTGCGGGACAGGAATACACCACTGCCCTGGGAGCCGGAAATGGTCTTTACCACTACCGGGAAGCCAATGTTCTGTTCCACCAGATCAATATTGACCGGGAACTTCACCAGCATGGTCTTTGGGGTTGGCAGATTCTTCTGAGCCATGATCTGCTGAGCCCAGAGCTTGTCCTTCACCAGTTCGATACTGTGGGAAGAGTTCACACAGTACACACCCAGACGCTCAAGATGACGAATGATCGCCAGAGCAAAATAGGTTGTACCTGCTCCCATACGCGGCATCACAAAGTCAGGCAGGGGAACACGTTCACCCTTAAGCAGAATGCTGCGATCGCCATCCATGGTGACAGTGAGGTCAAAGTCATCAGGAGAGTAGACCTGCAGGTCAATATTCTGCTTCTTAGCTTCTTCCATAAACCGTTCAACCTCATAGGTCTCCGGCTTCAGAAGCGTCGCAGTCTCCTTGAAAATAATCCAGCCGCGCATAAATGCCCTCACAAAAAAAATGAAGCCCCAAAAATAAACACTCATGACCTGTAAACCATTCAGTGTGATGGTCAGGAGCATGAGTGTGGAGGCGTTTTGGTGGTGGATTATAGTTGTCCTGACAAAATTGGGAACCGCTGAATATACGAAGAATAAGGCAGATAAAAAGCAGAAATGCTTACTCTGGCTCATACTCCCGCACGCCTTGAGGCAGGTGGACGCGGATTTACAGTCTGCAACGGTAGGGACAAAAAAAACTAACAACCATGCTGAACGCCGCAAGCTGCTTCAGGTCTGAGTTATTCCACGAAAAATATCAACCAATAACGATGCTTTCCAGAGAAGGTATCCATTGATAGGGAGTAGACATAATGCCGTTCCAATCCGTGAAAGTGCTTTCTGCCGTTATTGCTCTGGGAGTGCTTAGCTCTCCGACTCTTCTCTGGGCCAGCTCAGATACACCGAATCTCGACAAGGTCGAAACCCTGATACAAGAGCAGGAAGACGGCAATAATGAGGGGCTTCAGCAGTTGCGCAAACCGGAAGCCCGGGATGCCGAGGCGATGACCAACTACCCCGAAACCCAGATGGGAACGCATCGGGTCTATGTGCATGGAAACATCGTCCATAATAACCACAGAGGGCGACATCTGGCGTCCTACTATGCTGATGTTCCCGTTTACTACGAGTATACCGATAAGAATGCCGATGATGCTGGCTATATTGCCTGCTACCGGAGTGCCAGTGATAACCTGCGGGAGTTTCGGGGGGATGGAGATCAGCAGCCTAATGCGTTCTACACATTGCCAGAAAGCCCATTCAGTGTGATGGGGATGGTGCGGGTTGAGGCTTACACCAAGCGTCAGGCCGGTATCGTGATCTTCCATCCCAGAAAAGATCAGGCTCCGCATATTGATAAAACCTGGACTTACTCCGGTCAGCTTTGTAACCAGCATATTCCAACCTGTCAGGGTGCATGCTGGGCCGGTGGTGATACCGTTGGCTTCTTCCCTCTGCTAGAGAAAGAGTACACCGGTGACTGGCCTCGGGTGATAAAAAGCAGAACCGGTGGAGCAGATGTGGATACTCAGGCACTGAAGGATGAGATCGATACATCTGTTCGGGATGAGCTGGCCCGAGAAGGTGTCAATATTTCTGAAGAGCAGAAGCCTCGTTATAAGGCCTACCTGAAAGAGACCACCGATAAGTTGATGGATCTTGGGTTAGGCGTCGAGCGTTAATCATTTAACTCACACAACGTTTCGCTTTTTCTCCCGTGTATGGATTTTAACCAGACACGGGACATTTCCCCGCTGCCCGTTATAATAAATGCACTTGTCGGAGTGCCTGCTGTATTGCATGCGTTAAAAGCGCACAACTCATCGGGCTGAGATTTCATTCGTGAAAAATCCGTTGAACCTGAACAGGTTAAGACCTGCGGAGGGAACAAGGGCCAGCACAGTGCCTGTTATGATGTCCATCATGATGTGGTATTGATGCGTCTCACCATCCGGCAAGCCAGCTTTTTGAGCAATGAACAATAAGGAAGAGCTCCGTGGCTTGCAGCAAAGATCAGTTAATCAAGGACGCCTGTCGTCCGTTTCCAGCCTCCCGCAAGGTTTATGTTGAAGGCAGTCGCCCTGATATCCGGGTGGGCATGCGGGAAATTGACTTATCCAATAGCCCTGAGCGCCTTGGAGGCCAGCCTAATGATCCGGTACGGGTTTATGATACGTCCGGCCCCTACACCCAGCCGGGTTACCAGCATGATCTGACTGAAGGCTTGGGTGCCTACCGTAAAGCCTGGATTGATGAGCGGAACGATACCGAACTTCTGTCGGGTAAAAGCTCCGAGTATGCCCGAGCGCGGGAAGCGGATCTGCGACTGGATAATCTGCGTTTCAATCACAAACTGACACCCCGCCGTGCCAAGCCCGGCAAGAATGTGTCCCAGATGCACTATGCCCGCAAAGGCATTATCACCCCGGAGATGGAATTTATCGCTCTGCGGGAAAGTATGGGACGCACCGGGAAGGATGCCATTACCCCGGAATTTGTGCGTAAGGAAGTCGCCGAAGGACGGGCGATCATACCCTGCAATATTAATCACCCTGAATCCGAACCGATGATTATTGGCCGGAACTTTCTGGTCAAAATCAATGCCAATATCGGTAACTCACCGATTACCTCTTCTATCGAGGAAGAGGTAGAAAAATTGCTGTGGTCAGCGCGCTGGGGCGCAGATACCCTGATGGACCTTTCCACGGGCAAAAACATCCATGAAACCCGGGAGTGGATTATCCGTAACTCGCCCATACCGATCGGCACAGTGCCGCTGTATCAGGCGCTGGAAAAGGTCAAAGGGCGTATCAAGGATCTGACCTGGGAAGTGGTTCGGGACACGCTGATTGAGCAGGCAGAGCAGGGTGTTGATTACTTTACTATCCACGCCAGCACTCTGCGTGCCCATGCTGCCAAAACCGGTAACCGGGTCACCGGTATAGTTTCCCGTGGCGGCGGCATTATGGCTCAGTGGGCTGAACTGCATAATGCCGAGAACCTGCTCTATACCCATTTCAGAGAAATCTGTGAAATTTGTCAGGCCTATGATGTCAGCCTGTCTCTGGGGGATGGTCTGCGTCCTGGCTCCATTGCTGATGCTAACGATGAAGCCCAGTTTGCTGAGCTGGATACTTCCGGTGAACTTACCCATATTGCCTGGGAATATGATGTGCAGGTGATGATAGAAGGCCCTGGCCATATACCTATGCATCTGATTAAGGAGAATATGGATCGACAGCTGGAGGTTTGTAAGGAAGCGCCGTTTTATACCCTTGGTCCACTGACTACAGATATTGCTCCTGGCTACGATCATTTCACGTCCGGTATTGGCGCAGCCATGATCGGCTGGTACGGCTGCGCAATGCTTTGCTACGTCACACCGAAGGAGCATCTGGGGCTGCCTAACAGGGATGATGTGAAAGAAGGGTTAATCACCTACAAAATTGCCGCCCATGCCGCCGATCTCGCCAAAGGTCATCCGGGTGCACGGGTGCGGGATGATGCCTTGTCCAAGGCGCGTTATGAGTTCCGCTGGGAGGATCAGTTTAACCTGGCGCTGGATCCGGAAACTGCCCGCGCCTACCACGACGAAACCCTGCCGCAGGATGGCGCGAAAGAGTCCGAGTTCTGTTCTATGTGCGGCCCGGACTTTTGCCCAATGCGAATGACCCGGGAGGTGAGGGAAATTACTGCGGATGCGGTGGACTCCGAAACAGCCTGAGCTTAAGTGTTGATAACCGGGTAGGCATTGGGTCCCCAATCCCTGTCGTTACTGTTCATCATGATCTGAATAATGATGGGCAGTAACGCTTTCAGAATGGCATGACCATCGTTGACCTGTTCCCGGTTTACGCCACTTTGAAAGGTGGCTCCACCATGTACCAGCTGGTTTCTCAGAACATACAGCCGATCAAGTACGATGCCCAGCAGCTTAGGAACATCCTGAGCCGCCAGGGCCTTCAGGGCATTCGCATGTTCTCTGTGGAATTGTTCTTCCCAGTGCGCTGTTCCCTCACGCTGTGCTTTCCAGAACCCTGCGTAAACATACTGGTTTTTGAGTAGCCGACGCACATGGTTGGTAAAGTTTCTCCACAGACAGTGGTAAATATGTTTGTTGAGGTCGCATTCACACAGGCTCTCAACAAACGCACGGAAACGCTGTCGTTCAGTCAGTTCCTGAGTATGGTCGCTCTCTTCGCCGTAGCAGGTATTAAAACCGATCCACAGGGACACAAAGCCCATATCAATAAAGTCGTCTTCCAACGCTTCCGTGGCGGCCAGCCAGCTGTTGGCACGGTGGAGCCGCAAGGCGAGATCAGGTTCCAGATCGTCTCTTACGGCGCGTAATGTAGCTTTAATCTCCTGGGCAATGGTGTCCATACACTGTCCTTATTCTTGTTCTTCCTGAAAACTTCTTATCCCCAGCCTTTATACGACAAATAGACTTTTTCTAGCATGCCATGCTGGTGAGTGAAAACAACCTCTGAACCTTTCATAAATCCTGTATATTAGTGCTGATATTTTTCCAGGGCTGGCAGGACTCCGGCCAGAAGATACAGACGTCTCAGGACTCACCATGCGCATTCTGCACACATCGGACTGGCACCTTGGTCAGCACTTTATGGGGAAAACCAGAGAACAGGAGCATCGCCTGTTTCTGGACTGGCTGTTAAACACAGTGAAGGAACACCGTGTTGATGCGGTCATTATTGCCGGTGATGTGTTTGATACCGGTGTTCCTCCCAGTTATGCCCGCACCGCCTACAACCAGTTTATTGTTGATCTGCAGCGTGCTGGAGATGGCAGATGCCAGCTGGTTGTGCTGGGCGGAAACCACGATTCGGTGGCTACCCTGCACGAGTCAAAGAGCCTGCTTTCCTGCCTGAATACCGTTGTTGTTGGCGGCGCAGGGCAGGATCCGGAACAACAGGTTATGGTCCTGAATGATCGCGAAGGTCAGCCTGGAGCTGTACTTTGTGCCGTCCCTTATATTCGCCCGCGAGATGTTCTGGCCAGTCGGGCTGGCGATTCCGGCGAAGATAAACAACAGGCTCTGCTGACCGCGATGACCGAACACTACCGTGCGGTTTATCAGCACGCAGAACGGCAGGCGGAGCTGTTGAAGGTGCCGGTTGTTGCGACCGGACACCTGACTACCGTTGGAGGCAAGCTATCCGAATCGGTGCGGGAAATTTATATCGGCACATTGTCGGCTTTCCCGGCTTCCGCCTTTCCTCCGGCCTCTTATATCGCACTGGGGCATTTGCACCGTGGACAGAAGGTTTCTGACCATGACCATATCCGCTATTCCGGTTCACCTATTCCTCTGAGCTTTGATGAATGCAGCGCTGGTAAGCAGGTCTTGCTGGTGGACTTTGTCGGTGATCGTCTCGAGGCCATTACCGAGCTGGACATCCCTCTGTTCCGAAGATTGGCCAGTCTGAGTGGTGATATCGAGAGCCTGAAGGCACAGCTGCAAAGTATTGCTGATGAGAAAGCCGCAGATGATCTTAACCCCTGGGTCGAGATTCAGGTGGATGACAAAAGCTGGATCAATGATCTGCAAAGCGTAATTGAAGCCTTTACCGCCGAATTGCCGGTAGAGGTTCTGAGAGTGCGGAGAAAACGACAGCAGGCAGCTGCCACACTGGCACTGGAAGAGCGGGAAACGCTGGCAGAGCTGCAGGTTGAGGATGTGTTTACCCGCCGTTTGCAGATCGCCGAGCTGGATGAAAAGAGTTCCGAGAAGTTGACCGGCGCCTTCCGTGAGCTGGTGGCAGAGCTGGAAGATGAAAAACTGTTGGGTGAGGTGATTGAGCACAAGAGCAGTAAGGTGTCTCAGGAGGAGAAGCCGGTATGAAGATCCTGACTCTGCGTCTGAAAAATATTAACTCCCTGAAAGGGGAGTGGAAGATCGACTTTACCACACCGGACTTTGTGGAGAATGGACTGTTTGCCATTACCGGGTCGACCGGTGCCGGGAAAACCACGCTGCTGGATGCGATTTGTCTGGCGCTTTATCACCAGACCCCGCGCCTGCATGTGTCCCAAAGTGATAATGAGCTGATGACCCGCCATACCGCCGAGTCGCTGGCGGAGGTGGAGCTTGAAGTTAAAGGTAAGGTGTATCGCTCCTTTTGGTGCCAGCGCCGCGCCCGTGGTCAGGTCGACGGCAAGTTGCAGGCACCACAAGTCGAGCTGGCAACAGCTGACGGGGAAATTATTACTACCCGCATCAATGACAAGCTCAAGCTGGTCAGTGAAATCACCGGTCTCGACTTTGCCCGCTTTACCCGCTCCATGCTGCTGGCCCAAGGTGGTTTTGCTGCGTTTCTGGAAGCGTCTGCCAATGAACGGGCGGAACTGCTGGAAGAGCTGACTGGCACAGAAATCTACGGAGAAATCTCTCGCCGGGTGTTTGTCCGGATGCGTGAAGAAGAAGCCCAGCTAAAGATCTTTCAGGCCAAGGCTGAAGGTATGGCCTTGCTCTCAGCAGAAGATGTAAAAGAGCTGGAGCGGGATGAAACCCTGTTGAAAAAACAGCAGGTTGAGATTCGCACACAGCATAAGCAGCTTCAGGAACAAAAGCAGTGGCTGGATGCTATCTCCGTCAAGCAGAAGCAGGTATCTGAGAACCAACAGCGGCTGGTTCAGGTTGAGCAACAGTTGCAGGAACGGGCTGGTGATCTCAAGAAACTGAATGATGCTTTGCCTGCGCTGGATATTCGTCCGGCCTGGGACAGTCTGCAGTCAATGAATACGACGCTGGATGAGCGTCAGAAAAAATTTAATCAGCTCAGCGGTGAACAGCACAGGACCAGTGAGGCGCTGAAAGCCGGAGAGGGGCAACAGAAAGAGGCTGAAGCGGCGCTGGAGAAAGCCCGTCTTCAACAGCGTGAAACCGAGAACCTTCTCGTTAGCCAGGTCATTCCTCTGGATACTGCCATTGCCCAGCTGGTCACGCAGCAGCAACAGCTGAAAGAGGAAGGTACGCAGCAGAAGGCGGTGGTCAATCAGAAAACCAGTCTGTTGAAGAAACTGGAGAGTCAGCAGGCCGAAGCGGGCAAAGCGGTTGAATCCGCTAATGCCTATCTGACTGAGCATGCCGGCTTTGAACAGTTGGGTGAACATCTCTCCGGTTGGCATCAGCAATTGAACAGCCGTAAGCAACTGACAAATGCCGTGCAACAGCTTGCCCAGCAGATCGAAGTACTGGATGGCAATCGTACAGCGTTTAATCGTGAACTGGCACAACAGGCCCAGACCATGACGGCTGCCGGAATGGCTCTGCAGGAGAACGAAGCCCAGCTGACTGATCTGGACAGCAAGTTCCGGGAATCTCTAGGCGACCATGAAGAACCGCACTGGCGGGAACGGTTTGGCCGGTTCCAGAATCAGCGCGTCACTATGGAAAACCTGAGAGAGCTGCTGGCGCAGAATCGGGAAGATGGGCTACAGCTGCGTCAGTTCCAGCAAACCCAGACCGAACAGCAGACCCTGCTTAAACAGAAGCAGCAGGAGCGAGATCAGTTCCGTGACCAGTATCGGAGTGAACGACAGCAGCTTAAGGATCTGGAAACCATCGTTCAGCAGGAACAGGCGATTGCCAGCCTGAGTGAATACCGTAACCGACTGCAGGCCGGTGAGGCTTGTCCACTCTGTGGCTCCCACGATCATCCAGCTATCCAGCAATATCAGCAGGTGGCTCCTTCCGACACCATTCAGCGCCGTGAGCAGAAGGCCAAACTGCTGGAGTCTCTGGAAAAGCAGGGGCGTGATCTGGGTAATGAAATTACCCGTCTGGAAACCCAGGCAGAAGCCACGGCCAAAACTCTGGTGGAATGCAGTAGTCGTATAGATAAAGGTCTGGAACGCTGGAAAGGGCTCTGTCAGGAGCTGGGTGTTGATCTCTCTATTAATGACCAGGAAGGTGTCGAGCGTTGGTTGAACCGTTGCCAGACCGAAGGTGAACGACTCAAATCATTGATTGAACGGCTGGATAAGCTGAATCAGGATCGCCAGCAGCTGTTGAAACAACAGTCTGACCTCCGCGCCAAAGCCGATGCAGCTCGTTACCAGCATGAAAGTAGTCAGCAGAAGGTGCAGGATCTGGAGGGCAAGCGTAATGATATTGCGGCTCAGCACCAGCAGCAGACACAGGCCTTGCAGGAGCTTGAAGATGCTCTTAAGGAATCTGTGTCGTCTTTCTCTCTCGCTCTGCCGGCCATTGCTGAACAGGAACACTGGCTGGAGGCGCAAAAGCAGAACCGGGAGACCTGGCTGAAAACACAGAAGCTGCAGGCAGAAGCGCAGCGGGAACTCGACCGTCTCAGCGGTGATGTCGGGTTGATGCGTCAGGAGGTTGCGCAACAAACAGAACAGTTTGGCAGGATTCAGGAACGCACCCAGAACCTTCAGGATGATCTGGCGGTTAAGACCGAACAGCGTAAAGGCTTGTTTGGTGATAAATCAGCAGAATCTGAACGCGAGAAGCTGCAGGATAGTGTTCAAACCGCGGAAGCAGCTTTGACACAACTCCGCCAGCAGCGTGAACAACAGGTTGAGCAGGTGAACCGTCTGGCAGGGGAAATTCGTAACCTGCAGGATACCATTCATGAATTGCTGGCCCGTCAGAAGAATGTACAGGCTGACTGGCAGAAAGCGCTGGAAGACAGCCCTTTTGCTGATGAGGCAGCCTTCCAGGCTGCGCTGCTGAGCACGGATGAGCGCCAGGAGCTGGAACAGTTGCGTCGTACACTGGATCAGCAGAAAGACAGTGCCGCCGCTTTGCTGGAACAGGCGGAAGCTGAGCTCAAAGCCCTGCAGGAGCAGGCGCTCACTGATCAGGAACTTACGGTTGTCGCAGAGCTGCTCGCCAAGGTCGAAACTGAGGTTGATCAGGTTGCCGATCGGTTGAAGGAAATCTTCCTGACCTTGAAACGGGATCGTGAAAACCGGGTTAACCAGAGCGATATGCTGAACCGGATTAACCAGCAGAAAGATAAACTGGCTGTTTGGGAGCAGTTAAATAACCTGATCGGTTCTGCCAAAGGGGATAAGTTCCGCAAGTATGCCCAGGGGCTGACTCTGGACCATCTGGTCTATCTGGCCAATCGACAACTGAACCGTCTTCACAGCCGTTATCAGCTGCGCCGGCAAGAGAATGAAGAACTGAGCCTGGAAGTGGTGGATACCTGGCAGGGCGATATTGCCCGGAATACCCGAACTCTGTCGGGTGGTGAGAGCTTCCTTGTTAGTCTGGCACTGGCCTTAGCGCTTTCTGATCTGGTCAGCCACAAAACCCGGATTGACTCCCTGTTCCTTGATGAAGGCTTTGGCACGCTCGACCCAGAAACATTGGAAACGGCACTGGATGCCCTCGATAGTCTCAATGCCAGCGGCAAGATGATCGGGGTGATCTCCCATGTGGAAGCTCTGAAAGAACGTATCCCGATGCAGATACAGGTGCACAAGGAGCAAGGTTTGGGGTACAGCAAACTCGATAGGAAATACAGTCTGGCCTGATCTGATCTTTTCATTTGCTGAAAGTGGGATTGCCCTGTTTAATGGAGTGAGAAAAATAATAACAGGGCGATTCCATGACCGATGTCGGTGAGAAAACAACCGTTAAAGCCAGTATTAAAAAAGTCTCGGTACGCACCGGGCGGCGTTATCGCCCTGGTCGTGCCGCTGATGATTATGATGTGATTGTTATTGGCTCGGGCATTGGTGGTCTGACCAATGCGGCTTTGCTCGCCTTGCTTGGCAAAAAAGTCTGTGTGCTGGAGCAACACTACACTGCTGGTGGCTATACCCACGCCTATGAGCGCAACGGTTATGAGTGGGATGTGGGTGTTCACTATATCGGTGAGGTTCACCGCCCTTATTCAACTCTCCGGCGGGTCTTCGATGTTATCAGTCAGAAGCGGCTGCAGTGGGCCGAGATGGAGCCGGTCTATGATCGGATCTTTCTGGGGGATAAATCGTGGGATTTTGTCGCCGGTCGGGAAAACTTTATTGAGAGTCTGTGCACGGCTTTTCCCGAAGAAGAGCAGGCTATCCATCGTTATGTCGATCTGATTCGCAAGGTCAGCACGCTCACCCCAAAATTCTTTGCCGGCCAGGGCATGCCCGCGTTTCTCAGCAAACTCTATAACCGTGTGCGGCCTGCGTTGATGCCGGATGAGTTTTTCCAGACCACCCGTGAGGTGTTGGAAGGGCTGACCAGCAATCAGGAACTGATCTCGGTACTGACCGGCCAGTGGGGAGATTACGGTCAGACACCGGCAGAAAGTGCCTTTCTGATGCATGCCCTGATCGCCAAACACTACCTTGCTGGCGGTGCTTATCCTGTTGGTGGTTCTTCGGAAATTGCCCGTACGATTATTCCCACGATTCAGGCCAATGGCGGAGAAGTGTTTACCTATGCGCCGGTAGAGCAGGTTCTTGTGGAAAACGATCGGGCCGTGGGCGTACGGATGGAAGATGGCAGTGAGATTCGGGCGAAACAGATCGTCAGCAATATCGGTTTGATGGCATCAGTGAACCAGTTGTTGCCAGAATCCGTGGGCAGCACCATGGGCCGGGAGCAGTGGCCGGAGATTATCCGCCATTCCAGCGCTCACATTTGCCTTTATGCCGGATTCAATGGCACGGCCGAAGAGCTGGGGTTGGATACGACTAACCTGTGGATTTATCCCGATGGGCGACATGAGCAGAATGTTGAAGCTTATTTGAATGATCCTGAACAGCCTTTTCCGCTGATTTATATCTCCTTCCCATCGGCCAAGGATCCGGATTGGGAGAATCGGTACCCGGGCAAATCCACCGTCGAAGTCGTCACCATTACCAATCGTGACTGGTTTGATAAGTGGGATGAAACTACCTGGGGCAAACGTGGTGATGACTATGAACAGTTCAAGGAGCAGCTGACTCAGCGGCTTTTGGACACGCTGTTCAAACATCGACCGCAACTGAAAGAGGCGATGGATTTTTATGAACTGTCCACGCCACTTTCGACCAAATGGTTTCAGAAAAATGAGAAAGGCGAAATTTACGGGCTGGATCATTTTGTAGGGCGCTTCGGTCAATCGTATCTCCATCCGCAAACACCATTAAAAGGCTTTTATCTGACCGGAGCCGATGTGATGACGGCCGGTGTTGGCGGTGCAATGATGGGCGGCGTGATGACGACTGTGGCTATGGAAGGGTTGCGTGGAAAAAGGGTTATGCAGCTTTTGAAAAATGGTTGATGTGAGAGGTCGTTCGTGACCGCTGCAAGCGCGGGCAGAACCTAGGAGAGCGGCTACACTACCTCGCAAGGTACAAGGTTGTAAATGGTTGTGTAGCTGACTCTTCATGATAATCGGACGTCTATTGAAATTAGTGTCGCTGTCTTTTCCGGGGTGTTTGATCGTCGCTCTGACGTGTGGAGCATTTGCTGTTGCCGGTGTAGGGGAGGCGGCAGGAGGGGCTGCTAAAGCGTCCCGATTCAAAGCGGGTGAGAAAACTGTTCCTCAGGCCTCTTCCCTTAATTCTGATACTGCTGATTACGGTGCTGATGGTGTCTCGGCTTCCGATGAGGAGGGTCGCCCTCAGGATGATGCCAGTTCTGTAAGTAGTACGGGCAGCGATGCAGAGGGTGAGAGTCTGCGGAGTGGGGGCGAGTACACTAATGAGCAGATTGCCGGGTTCTGGAAATTTATTAATGAACATTTCTCGATCTATTCGCGCATGCATCAACTCGCCAGTGCCAGCAAATATGATCTGATTGATATTGGGTTACCGGGCTCTGTACCGCCTAAAGCGAGTTTCTCCCAGACACTGCATACCCTGATTTCTGAATACACCAATCTTGCCCATGACTGGATTTACCAGTGTGAACAGGATGGGCTGCTTACACCTGATCGTAGCTATCTTGCGACATATACCCCTGAACTGGCACAAGGGGCGTTTGATGCCTTTTTGCAACTCAAGGATCCATTACTCCGTCCGTCATTGGTGCATTTGTTGTACCTATGTCTGCAGAATAAAGAAGAGTGCGGTTATGCTGAGCGGGAGTATGTTGCGCTGCGTATGCAATGGGTTGAAGAAACTCTGTTGCCCCCTGGTGTGATTGGGCTGCGCTGGAGAGTTGAGTATCAAAGGCTTTATCAGGAGCTGGTGAGCGCTCCGGATCAGATTCAGATTATTGATGTACCCTCCATGACCAAAGCGCGACTAAAGCAGAAATTGCGCTTGCCGCCGTTCTCAGAAAATAACGGCCTGGCGATGAAGTATATGGATGTAAAGTCGAACCCTCTGGAGCAGTTAATGACCACAGCCTGGGAGGCCGGCTTTGCGCTGTTCCAGTCAGGCATGCAGGCTTCAGAATCTGATGCGTTGATGTATAAACATGCACAGTTTGTCGCCAGGCTGATCCAGAAAGAACGGGCATTGTCACAAGATAAGCGCATATTGGCTATGTCATGGCTGGAAACAGCTGCAATCAAATCGCAAAAACAAAAGCATCTTAACTGGCGAGATAATTTATACAGCTACAAGCTTCCGGAACCGGATATTGCTAATAAAAAAGCGATGGGAAGAGGCGAAATCAAGCAGACGGAACAAACGGTGTATGCCACTCCTTCACTAGAAACTGGCAGCTATACAGATACCAGGATCGCCATGGCAAGAGATATATTGCGGGTATTAACCGACCGGGAGACTTCATCCCGGATCATTACCAATGTGACTGATGCCCAATCACTCAAATCTCCGGGGCATTTCAGTCTTCAACTTGGAGCGCCTGTTGGCTTATCTTCAAAAATCCGCACCAAGCCGGTAGCTGAAGGTGTGCAGAATTACTATGAAGGCTACTCGTACTCTGGCGTGCAGACTCCACTTTCTCCGAATACACGTTTGCCGCTGATGCCGGCTGGCAGCGGCAAGTTTATGTAGCTAGTACAATTTTACGTTGTTAGTGAAGCGTCTCACTCATGCGGTGAGGGGGAACATCTATTTTGGCGAGCCGTTTACCCAGCATATGGATTGAGCCTTCGTAGCGGTCATCCCCCGTTGCTGAAAACTCAAACGCACAGATAAACAATGGAGTGAGAATGCCGTTTGGCGCTCTTTTAAAACCAGACAGTTTCAGAGCAACATTACTGTCGAGTAGTTGCAGGTTCAGTTTCTTGCAGTGACGTTCAGCGTGGTGAAAGGCCCGCTGGCGAACATCCTGCAGGTTCCACCAGGCCAAAACGACCAATATCAACAAGGTCAGTACAACAATATCGGTCAGTTCAAGATACATTCGCAGTCATCCGTGCCATTTTTATTGTTATCGCTAGAGTCGGTTCTATACCGGGAGCAGATACCGCTGGTACCCCGTTAAGGGGCACCAACGCTGCAGTTTTCCGGCAAAGTCACATTGAGTTCCAGAATGGAAACATCTTTCTGGCTCTCAAAAGTAATGCTGACATGCTCTTCCGAGACACTGACATATTTGCGCACAACTTCAAGAATATCCTGCTTCATGGACGGAATATAATCGGGCGTGTTATTGCCGGCCCGTTCATGGGTCACAATGATCTGCAGGCGCTCCCGGGCAATGGCAGCACTATTGTGTTCATTCTTCTTTTGCTTACTGCGGAAAACTTCCAGCAGGCTCATGACTGCCCTCCAAACAATCGCTGAAACAGGCCTTTACGGGGAGTGTTCAGGAAGCGCATCGGACAATCCTGTCCCAACAGCCTGCGTACAGCATCATCGTACGCACTTCCGGCGTCGCTGTCAGCGAGATGAATAACGGGAGTACCCTGGTTTGAGGCCTTGAGCACAGCCGGGTCTTCCGGGATCACACCCAGCAGCGGGATAGCCAGAATGTCGGAGACATCTTCCACGCTCAGCATATCGCCGCGCACAACCCGTGCTGGATCATAGCGGGTCAGCAGCAGATGTTCCCGGATTGGTTCCAGGTTCAGCTCAGCCCGCTTGGATTTGCTGTGCAGAATGCCCAGAATACGGTCAGAGTCACGAACAGACGACACTTCCGGGTTGGTGGTGATAATCGCTTCATCGGCATGATACAGCGCCATCAACGCACCGCGCTCAATGCCGGCCGGAGAATCGCAGATGATGTAGTCGAACTCGCGGGACAGGGCTTCCAGTACTTCCGCCACACCTTCCGGGGTCAGAGCATCTTTATCGCGGGTCTGGGAGGCAGGAAGAATGAACAGGTTATCGGTGTGCTTGTCCTTGATCAGGGCCTGATGCAAAGCTGCCTCGCCATTGATGACATTAATAAAGTCATAAACGACACGGCGTTCACAACCAAGCACCAGATCCAGGTTGCGTAGACCGATATCGAAATCAACGACAACCGTACGATAACCCTGCATTGCCAGTCCGGTGGACAATGCGGCGCTGGTCGTGGTTTTTCCTACGCCACCCTTTCCGGATGTGACAACAATAATTTTGGCCAAAATAACCCCCTTAATGTTCCGTGCCGGAGCAGTGTTCGAGTAATGTGGCCCGGGTGATGTTCATTAACCAGATCATATGAGAAACATCCCTGCTCACAGTCTCTTCAATATCAGTGAATCCTGGTCCATATAAACTTGGACCGCTTTCTTCCATAGACTCTTGTCCATGGAGACAGCCAATTTGTAGTGCCCATGAATGGAAACCAGCTCGGCTTCAAAATGGGTACAGAAAATACGGGCTTTGCTGTTGCCGTTCACACCTGCCAATGCGCGGCCCCGAAAGGGACCATAGGCATGAATGTTGCCGCCGGCCAGAATCTCTGCACCAGCACTGACCGGTCCGGTGAGGATCAGGTCGCCATTATGGTAAACCTGCTGTCCGGAACGTACCGGAGTGCTGATCACCTTAGGTTCTTCAAAAGATGGTGCGGACGCTTGCTGACCTGCCTGTTCGTCAAAAGCCATTTCGTTCTGATGAATCGGCGTGACTTTCGCATTTTTGCCAATCGACGAGGTTTTATTGCGTTGCGGTGCATTCGCCGGCAACTTGCGGGTCACAGCCTGAGGTTGTGCAGCCAGACAGGCAAGTCCGGCCTCGGCAGCACTGCGGCGGTGTTGGCTGTTTCCACCGCGAATGGCAATCAGGTTGATACCGAACCCTGCACACAAGTGAGCGAGACGCTTCAGATCAATCGCATCTTCGGGGTTGTGCAGATGTTCAAGGCCAACGACAACCGGCGTATTTTCAAAAAAGCGGGGTGCGTTGGCCAACAGGCCCTGAAATTGCTGACGCAGCAGATTTTCATCGTAGCGATAAAGCTCCAGGGTCATCAGTGTGACCATTGAGCCCTTCAGCTGAAAGCAGGGACTCGCGGTATGGGGGGTAATGGTACTTGTCATCGCTGGACTGCAGATACATCTTCCTCAGCATGGCAGTAGATTAGGGGACAAGCCTCTCTCTAGGCAAGCCTGCAGTGCCATGTTAGTGCGAATAAAATAAATTTTTCGGGAACTTGCCCTGCACAGCCGAATTTTTCTGCCGTAGGCGTTAAAAATATCTTTGGATTGAAGAGGTTATCTGTACGTCGAAGAACGTTTATTCAAGGGTTTCATCATGCAGTGGGAATGTGCCAGTAGCTCGATCCTGAAAGAACAGTTCAAGCGTGCGGGATACGGTGCGGAAGGCCAGCTCCTTCCAGGGGATCTCTTCTTCGCTGAACAGGCGCACTTCAAGACTCTCCGGACCAGCGGCAAAGCCGGGTTCAGACAGTTCTGCCCGGTACATCATGTAGACCTGGCTGATATAGGGGATGCTGATAATGGTGTACAGCTCTTCTTGGCAGGTGCGGGCACAGGCTTCTTCCCAGGTCTCTCTGCGGGCGGCCTCTTTAACGGACTCTTCATTTTCCATAAAACCGGCCGGCAGGGTCCAGAAGCCTTTGCGGGGTTCGATGGCGCGGCGGCACAGCAGAACCTTGTCACCAACTATTGGCAGCGTGCCGGCCACGATCTTCGGATTCTGGTAATGAATGGTTTCACAGCTATCGCAGATATGGCGCTCCCGGTCATCCCCTTCAGGAATGCCCAGAGTCAGCTCAGATCCACACAGGCTGCAAAATTTCATACCGGTTCCTTGATGAGGAGGTTGTCGGATATCCAGATTGTCAGTGTGCCAGAACTGTTCAGGCAGGCAAATCCTTGGCGGGCAGAAACTTTCACCTCCATGGTGGTGTCGATGCTCATGGGGATGTTCGGGGAGGTGCATTTTGTTAGCCAGATTCAAAGTGTCAGCCAAAAAAACAGTGTCGTTAGCTTATGGCCTGCTTCTCATATTGGTATGCACCTTTACAGTGCATAACGTGAGGGGGGATGCCGCCATGTGTATTAACGGTTTTCCCGGTATTCCGGTGGAAGGTTTGACTCTGTCGCAGCCTCAGAATGACCGGTATGGCTTGCGCATCGTTGATCATGGTGAGTTGCGCTCACTGGTGTTTCAGGATGTGATGGGGCGGCAG
Organism: Parendozoicomonas haliclonae; assembly: GCF_900174585.1. Taxonomy (GTDB): domain Bacteria; phylum Pseudomonadota; class Gammaproteobacteria; order Pseudomonadales; family Endozoicomonadaceae; genus Sansalvadorimonas; species Sansalvadorimonas haliclonae. The sequence goes on from NZ_FWPT01000012.1 coordinate 97,369, forward strand.
CGGGTGGTGGCGCAGATGAATCTGGAGCAGCCTGAAACCCTGGTGCAGATTGACAGGCGCGGACTGCTGGCATCCTTTTTGCTGGTACCTGTGCAGGGGCGCTCGCTGGTTGTTGGGCTTCGTAACCTGGGGCTGATCCGCTTTCTGCGTAACTTTACGCCGGCCCAGTTTATTGATGTTGCGGAGGAGAACCCTGAGTTGATCCGTGCTGCGGATCAGTGGTTTGGTTTAAAGCCGGATGATCAATTGACGATTCGCCGGGATGATCGGTTGGAATATCTGCTGAGTCGCCCTCAGGGCAGCTACGATGTGATCTATCTTGATCAGGGTGTTATGGAGGCTGATGGGGTGGTGACGAACGGGTTGTCGGATCATGCCCGGCGGCTGGAAGTCATGACTGGTATCCGCGACCGGTTAACTGATCAGGGCGTACTGATCGTTGCACTGGAAACTTCACCCCGGACAGTGGAGCGGGATGCTGACAGTGTGATTGCTGTCTTTCCCCATGTGTTCGTCTGGGAAAGCCCGGAGACCGGTGTCACATTGCTGGCCGCATTAAAGCACCGGCAGATTATCAACCCGCTGATTCTGCGGGAGCGGGCAAGAAAACTGGATCAATGGGCCTATACGGGTTTCTCTTTCCACGGATTTATTGATCACCTTCTGGCCGGAGAATATCGGGTGCAGGAGATATGATCGATAAAGGAGGCAAAATATGTTTCTCGAAGCAGCAAAGACAAACGATTGTGGCTCTGAATTTGGATTGGGAGCTGCTATGCTGGGAGGTGCCGCCAATAACAAAACAGGCACGGATGTTCGCTTCAGCATGATAGAACAGATTCGCCAGCAGCTTACTGAACATACCCCGCGCAGACTGGCCATGGATGTGCCGGAAGCTGCGGTACTCATCCCGTTAACCCGGTGTAATAAAGAACCGGAAATCGTTTTTACCCGTCGTTCCAGTCGCTTGAATACCCACAGCGGTGAAGTCGCCTTCCCGGGTGGCAAACGTGATCCGGGTGATCTCGATCTGTCGTATACCGCCCTTCGTGAGTCCAATGAAGAGATTGGTCTGCCTTATGATCGGGTGGAGCTGATTGGAACCACTGGCGATGTCGTTTCCCGCTTTGGTATCAAGGTGACGCCGTTTATCGGTGTGATTGAGCAGGATGTTGAGCTGATCGCCAATCCTGATGAACTGGAAAGTATTTTTCGGGTGCCGGTGAGTTACTTCCTTGAAGCTGAGCGTCTGCGAACCGATGAGCTGCGCTACAAGAACAACCGCTTTTATGTCCCGGCCTGGCAGTATCAGGATTACCAGATCTGGGGACTTACCGCGATTATGCTGGTGGAGTTTCTGAACGTGGCTCTTGGTGCCGGTATCCCTCTCAATGTTCCCCAGACACTTCCCTCCATTCCTGAAAAAGGTGACTGGAGCCGTCAGGGATGACAAGGACCTTCCCACTGTCTCTTTAACCCCTGCTTTGAGTCGTGTAGTTTGTGATTTTTGGCAGGGTGAAGGGGAGCAGACCCATGATTTATCGATTAGGTGACCGCGCTGTTGAGATACAGGGCGAAGACTGGTTTGTGGCTGACAGTGCTTCGGTCATGGGCGCTGTTGTTCTGATGAACAATGCCAGTGTTTGGTTTAATGCCGTTATCCGTGGCGACCATGAGCTGATCACCATCGGTGAAGACAGCAATGTGCAGGATGGCGCGGTACTGCACACTGATCCAGGTTACAAACTGACTTTAGGGAAAGGCGTGACTGTGGGGCATAAGGTGATGCTGCATGGTTGTGAGGTTGGTGATTACAGTCTGATCGGTATTAATGCGGTGGTGATGAATGGCGCCAAAATCGGCAAGCACTGCATTATTGGCGCGAATGCCTTGATTCCTGAGGGTAAGGTTATCCCTGATGGCTCCGTGGTGATGGGGTCGCCAGGTAAGGTTGTAAAAGAGATTGCTGAACCTCAGAAGAAACTGCTGGAACTCTCAGCAGCTCACTATGTGCAGAACTTTAAGCGGTTCAAGAAAGAGCTGGTGGTTGACGAGCGGTTTGTGTAATTAAGAGTGTATAAGCAGAAATGAGAGGTTCCAGATTTGTGCCAGGAACCTCTCGATGAGACATTATTCTTTCGGCACAGTCCACATCTGTACCGTCTGCACCCGGTTATCCTGAATCTGCAGGATTTCCATCCGGTACTTGTTGTCTACCACCATGCAGACACCATGCTCCGGAATTTCTTCCAGATGCTCAGTGACCAGACCATTGATGGTTTTCGGGCCTTCCACCGGCAGCTCCCAGTGCAGAGTCTTGTTGATATCCCGAATGTTCGCTGAGCCATCCATAATAAAGCTACCATCGCCCTGTGGCTGGATATCATGGTTGTGGTCTTCGGTATCGGTGGTGAAGTCACCGACAATCTCTTCAAGAATATCTTCCAGCGTCACCAGACCCAGAACATCACCGTACTCATCAACCACAAAGGCTGAGCGCAGTTTCTTTTTCTGGAAGTTCACCAGCTGGGTGTGCAGCGGGGTGATTTCGGGAACAAAGTAAGGCTCAGAGGTTTCATTCAGCAGGGCGGCCTTGTTGATATCTTCCATATTGAGCAGGCGGGCGACATTACGCATGTGCAGCATGCCGATAATATTGTTGATATCGCCTTTGTAGACCGGCACCCGAGTGTGCTGGGCATTGCGGAGTTGCTCAAGAATCTCTTCGATATCTTCCTCAATATCGATCCCGATAATTTCGTTACGGGGGATCATGATGTCATCCACCGTCACCTTTTCCAGATCGAGAATGCTCAGCAGCATACTCTTATGGCGGGTCGGGATAAGGGTGCCGGCCTCGTTCACGACGGTGCGCAGCTCTTCCTGACTCAGCTGGTCGCCACTGGCTTCATCAGGGTTGACTCGCATCAGTCGCAACAGACCATTGGAGATAGTGTTGGCGGACCAGACCAGCGGGTAAAGAATCTTCAGCAGAGGCTTCAGGATCAATGAGGATGGGAAGGCAAAGCGTTCCGGATGAAGAGCGGCGAGGGTCTTCGGCGTTACCTCACTGAATATCAGTACAGCCAGAGTCAGCAGTAGAGTGGCTGCAGCAATACCTCCATCCCCCCAGACTCGAATAGCGATAACGGTGGTGATCGCGGCAGACAGGTTATTAACAAAATTGTTACCGATCAGGATAACGCCGATCAGGCGGTCCGGACGGTCAAGCAGTTCGCTGGTGCGCTGGGCGCCTTTGTGGCCGCTGCGGGACAGGTGGCGCAGGCGGTAGCGGTTCAGGGCCATCATGCCGGTCTCGGAACCGGAGAAGAATGCAGACAGTAACAGCAGAAAAACCAGTACGCCCAGCAGTATGCCGATGGGTGCTTCGTTCAAGGTGGTGTGCTCTCAGTTAATAACCATGTCCATGATGAATTTACTGCCGAAGAACGCAAGCATCAGCAGTGAAAAACCACTCAGGGTCCAGCGAATGGCTGTTTTGCCCCGCCAGCCCATAACGGTGCGGCCACCGAGAAGGATGGCAAACAGGATCCAGGCCAGAACCGACAGTACGGTTTTATGGGCAACATGCTGGGCAAACATATCCTGCAAGAACAGGAAGCCGCTGCCCAGACTCAGGGTCAGCAGAATCAGGCCAGCCCAGAGGAATTCAAAGAGTAGCTTTTCCATGGTCTGCATCGGCGGGAAGGCCTGAATAACGCTGTTCTGATGGTGACCTTTCAGCAGGTTTTCCTGATAGGCCAGCAGGACAGCCTGGAAAGCGGCAACCGTCAGGGTGCTGTAGGCCAGTATGGAAATCAGAATATGGCCAACCATGCCCGGAGCTCTGTTCATCAGCAGAGTTGGTTTGGTCGAGATGAATGTACTTGAGGCAATCGCGGCAATGGCGACAGGGAGCAGAACAACCAGCAGGTTCTCTACCGGCTTGCGGATGCTGCTCAGAAGCAGGATAAGAATCACCAGCCAGGAGCTGAGTGAACCTGCGGCATAAAAATTGAGATTAATGCCTTCAGGCTGGTGGAGCACATGATAAATGCTGAACGCCTGCGCACCAGCACCGATCAGTGCGAGCAATTGAACTATTGCCTTTTTTATATCCCGTCCCTGGATGCGCAGCCACTGACAGAGTGCACTGAACGCATAGAAAACGATGGCAACGGTACTGAATGTTTCTACTGACATCGATCCACCTTCCTCACCAGCTCAGAGTTTGGCATAAGCCTGTCCGAGGGTGAAGAGGCGAGACCGTTGATCTTGCGGTTAAATGCGATCTAGATAGAACTCAAACTGGCTGGAAATCAATTTTTCCATACTGCGTAATCCAGGATCATCGTCATTATCTATAAATGCTTTCAGCTCGGCGTAGGCCTCATCCGGAAAGTTGAAGGCCTCCATTTCACCGCCCAGTGAGCGGAAGCTCTTCTCAAACTTCGGAATTATGGATTCTCTGGCAATGTTGAGTTTTGCCTGTTTGCTGAACCCGGCAAAGGTCAAAGTCTCCAGCCGTGATGCGAGCGCTTCCAGTCGCGGATTGCTTCTGGCCAGCTCCCGAATGTCCTGATTGCCGGCCAGAATAATAATGTCTGGCAGGGTGATCGTAGTTTTCAGATAAGGGGAGTAGAAGTGGCGTTTGGTCGGGTCGAGCAGCTTTAACATAAAGCTCAACACTTCTTCTGAACGTTTGTCATCAGAGGTCAGCAGGCGGTCAAACTCATCAATCAGCAGAATCTGGTTCTGATGATTGATATCGTTGATGGAGTTGGTATTGGCAATAATGGCATCCAGCAGCCGTCCGGCTTTGGCGTCATAACTTTCAAAAGGCGTTCCGACGATATCATCAATGCTGGCACCGTCGAGGGTTACGCTGGCCAGTGTCGTACCCATGGCTTCTGCGAGTTTGTGCGCTGCATGGGTTTTGCCTGTGCCGGGAGCGCCCTGAAAATAAATAGGGTGACGGTTTCCGGGGCGAGGGGACATCTTCTGGTAGAGAATTTCGGTGCGGGCAAAGCGATCAAGGCGTTCAATCACCTTATCCGGGAAGTTGCGCAGCGCGGCATCGACGGCTTTTGGCGTGTAATGCTGCTCGCGAATATAGACCGGCAAACGCAGAGCCTTATCCAGAATTTTGTGGATTCTTTCTACTCCGGCGCTGCTCGGGGACTGCCAGAAGCTATAGAACACTTCGTTCTCGATATAGGACTGTGTGCTGGCAGGCAGCAGATGCCGTTTGCTTCCGTAAGCGATGATCAGCTCTCGCTCCGGTAGTGTGGGAGGGAACAAGGCAAAGTAAATGGCAGTAGAGGCGTAAAAGGCCGGCAGTGCGGGAATCAGCATGCCCAGAGGCGTGAGTCCGGCGATCACTTGCTGAGCCTCCCAGGGGAGAGTTGCGAACTTGCTCAACAGCCAGTTTCGTTTTAGCAGGACTGGCAGGGTGACGGCGGCGATCGGCATGCCGTAACTGGCAGCCGTGAAACCGGCATATTCCCGGACGGCAAAGTTGAGACGATCCGCAGAGCGTGATTTCTGGTTGGCGACCTGTTCGACAGTGGGCAGCTGGCTGATGTCTTCGCTCTCTATGCGTTCAAAGAAACGCTGGCTTGCGAGATAGCTTCGGGTGTACTGCACCTGTGTGGATTCCATGCCAACGATCTGATCGCCATGGACGGTACTGATAGACAGGATCAATAAAAGAGCGATCAGAGGTAACGGATAGGGATTACGGCCAGACATATCTGTTGTAAACCTGCTCAGACGGAAGCTGGAAATATAGACGGACGAATAACTCTGGCGTCCGATGGGGCAGAGAGATTTGTAACCGCAGAGTTTTTCTTTGCGTCCTTCCGTGAAAGGGTGCCGTACTGCACAGGGAACAGGTATACTCCACTGTTTTATGGACGCCAGGATCAAGAGAGCGCCGGATGTTCGAGAATCTTTCTGACCGCCTGTCGAGGACGCTGCAGCATGTCACCGGCCAGGCGAAGCTGACCGAAGACAATATTAAAGACACCCTCCGTGAAGTGCGTATGGCACTGTTGGAGGCCGATGTTGCCCTGCCGGTCGTCAAGGAATTCGTAAACCGGGTGCGTGAGCGCGCCATTGGTGAAGAAGTCCAGCAGAGCCTGAGCCCGGGCCAGGTCTTCGTGAAGATCGTTAATAACGAACTGATCGATGTCATGGGCGCAGCCAATGATGAGCTGAATCTGGCGACCCAGCCGCCAGCCGTTATTCTGATGGCAGGTCTGCAGGGTGCGGGTAAGACCACCTCTGTGGCCAAGCTCTCCAAGTGGCTGAGTGAGCGCAAAAAGAAATCTGTGCTGGTGGCCTCTGCCGACGTTTACCGTCCGGCGGCGATCAAGCAGTTGGAAACTCTGGCCGGCGAAGTGGGTGCGACCTTCTTCCCGTCCTCTACCGATCAGAAGCCGGTTGATATTGCCCGCAATGCGATTCAGGAAGCGCGCCTGAAGCATAAAGATGTGGTCATCATCGATACCGCGGGTCGTCTGCACGTTGATGCGGACATGATGGATGAGATCAAGGAGCTCCACGCCGCGATCAATCCAATCGAAACCCTGTTTGTGGTTGATGCCATGACTGGTCAGGATGCCGCCAACACCGCCAAAGCGTTTGGTGATGCCCTGCCACTGACCGGTGTGATCCTGACCAAGGCTGATGGTGATGCCCGTGGTGGTGCTGCGCTGTCCGTACGTCATATCACCGGCAAGCCCATCAAGTTCCTGGGTATGGGCGAGAAGATCGACGCCCTGGAGCCGTTCCACCCTGAGCGTATCGCCTCCCGTATTCTGGGTATGGGTGACATCCTCTCCCTGGTGGAAGAGGCTGAGCGCAAGCTGGACAAGAAGAAGGCTGACAAGCTCGTATCCAAGCTCAAGAAGGGCAAGGGTTTCGATCTGGAAGACTTCCGTGATCAGCTGCAGCAGATGAAAAACATGGGCGGCATGGCCGGCCTGATGGACAAGCTGCCAGGTATGGGTGGTATGAGTCAGATGGCTCAGACCCCGGAAGCCAACAAAATGTTTGTGCAGATGGAAGCCATCATTAACTCCATGACGCCAAAAGAGCGCCGTAACCCGGATCTGCTGAACGGTTCCCGCAAGAAACGTATCGCTGCCGGTTCCGGTACCCAGATTCAGGACATCAATCGTCTGGTCAAGCAGCACAAGCAGATGGCCAAAATGATGAAGAAGATGACCGGTAAGGGTGGTATGGCGAAGATGATGCGTGGCCTCGGCTCCCTGAAAGGCCAGCTGCCAGGCGGCATGGGTGGAATGGGAGGCATGGGCGGTATGGGTGGCCCAGGCGGAATGCTGCCTCCGGGCGGCGGCAAGAAATTCCCGTTCTGAGGTCGTCTTTCGATTCCTCTTTCGCGATAAATAAAAGATAGATACAAGTAAGCCCCTGTTTGAGATGTTTCTCGCAGGGGCTTTTTTGGTTATTGGGTTTTACCGATGGCTCTAGAGTGGCCCGAGCCATGGGGCAGGTGGAGTTGCTGGAAGTTTTGAATCATTGCCGGCATTGGTTGAACGGGATCGTGGGATGAGTCGAACTTGTGATATCTCTCAGACTTGGGGTTCGGATCTTTTGCCTTGGTGACGCTTATGCTGAATGTTGCATTACGACCATCAAGAAGGGAGAAGAAATGCTCATAGCTCATGTCGCTGCTGTAGCTCAGCGTTGATGAGTAGTTTGAGTGTTCCCATAGCCAATGTCGCCAATCACCAAAGTGACCAATCAGAACGCGTTCTCCAACAGGGGGATGCCAAAAAATCTGTATGTCTCTTGCCTTCATAAAGTAAAAGAAACGCTTTTTGTTCTCTTTGACCACTTGGGTCTCGATATGTTTTTTTTGATGGAAGGATGGTTGTGTGGTGCCCTGTTGGGGGTAAAGATCCCTCAGGCTGGCAATTGTGGCATAGGAATCCGGAGTATAAATATGAGTTGTCAGTTTTGATTTTTGATTGGTAAGGGCAAGGCCAAAGATTTCCCCATCAATTTCAATCCAGCTGGACCCTGCCCCGTTGCAGGCTTTGGCCTCCGGGGTTGGTGTTCCGTCGGCTCCCCGTGTGTGCAGAAGGGCATCGTAGGGAACTTCATAGGTGAAGGCATAGCCGTTTTCGGGAGTGACCAGAAGGTCGCGTTTTAGAAAGGCGCTCGGTGTTATGGCAAGTCTGAGGGTGTTTTGATCCCACTCATCTTTGAATTTGTTCCAATCTCCACTGCTGCCAATATCGACGAATGAGTGTTCGCATCCAACCAGACCGAAAGAGAATGCTTTGGTTTTCTTTTTTTTCTTGTGGACAAAGGTCAGGGTGCTATAAAAGCTTGAGGACTCAGTCTCGGTGCTTTTTAGCAGGCCTGATGTGAAGCGCGTTGGTACTTTAGCGCCTGAGTTTTGTGATTCCACGTACCTGTTAAGGTTCTGAAGCGTAACCAGAATCCGGCCGCGCTTTTCTGCACTTCCTGCACCATTTGGGAAAAGCCAGATCTCGGCAGTGTAGTGATCTGTCTTTTTCAAGTTGTGGTCAGCCTGTGAAAACTGAATGGGCGTTTTGATATAGCTTCCTGGGGGGAAGGTTTTGGCGTCTATATCATCATAGGAAATATCGAGGAATTGCTTTCCTGCGTCCTCGCTTTTCATGGAGACCGGTGCCAGTTCCTGGCTGTCAAACACCAGATATTGAATGCCGTCTATTTCCAGATAGCTTTCGTGCGTGGTTCCTTGTGAGTAAGGGGGCGGCCCGCCTTCGTCTATTTCGTTATCGTCTGTATCTTCTATAAGAGCTTCAGATTCTGTTGTTATTTTGCCTTTGCGGCCGCAGTAACCTTGTTCAGGGTGAAGCAAGGCGCTGAAAAGAATTCCAAAGCATAGGGTGGCTAATAATCTGGTTGACCAAAGGTTGGTTCCAAGGCGGGTCAAAACGCGGCTCCAAGTGTTCTCCTGAGGGGGCGGGTCAGTATAGGACAGGCTTTATAGGTGGTTGCGGCAGCTGGGCTTAGGTTATTCCGCTAATCTGTCTTCTGATATCTGCAGGTTGCATAAAGATGAAATTATCGTAGAATGTTGCGCCTTTACGGGGGAAGGCTCGGGCTTTCTCTCGGCCGGGTGAAGGAATCGGAATGCTCTGCTTGCAGATCAGGAAGATGGCTTTTCCCATCGGTAAGATTTCGTCGTTTTGCCGTAAAGCATCGCTGACATAGGAAGAGATAATTCCATGGTAACTATTCGTCTTGCACGTGGCGGTTCTAAGAAGCGTCCTTTTTACCATCTGACCGTTGCTGACAGCCGTAACGCCAGCACTGGCCGTTTCATCGAGCGCGTAGGTTTCTTTAACCCACAGGCTCGTGGCCAGGAAGAGCGTCTGCGTGTTGATGCTGACCGTGTTGATCACTGGGTCAAGCAGGGCGCACAGATGAGCGATCGCGTTAAGCAACTGCTGAAAAGCGCTTAATGCACGCGGAAGGTAAAGCACCTTCTGCCGGAGCTGCTGAGAAGTCCGATGACCTGGTCATGGGGCGCATTACAGCAGTGTACGGGATCAAGGGCTGGGTCAAGGTGTATTCGTTCACCGCGCCCATGACCAATGTCCTGAACTATCGGCAGTGGCGTTTGCGATACCCGGATGGTCGTCAAGAGACTGTCCAACTCGACAATGGCCGTACCCACGGTAAGGGCTTGATTGCCCTGATCGCGAAGACGGCGGACCGGAACCAGGCGGAACGATTTATCGGCGCTGAAATTCTGGTTAACAGTCGGGATCTGCCAGAACCGGATGATGGTGAGTTTTACTGGCACCAGCTTGAAGGTCTGACAGTATTGGCCCGGGATGAAGACGGCAACGAAAGCAATCTGGGCAAGGTTCATCACCTGATGGAAACCGGCGCGAATGATGTTCTGGTGGTGCGTGGCGCCAGCGGCAGCATCGACAGACGGGAACGTCTGATTCCGTGGCTGGAAGAGCAGGTGGTTACCGAAGTGAACCTTGAACAAGGGTTCATCCGGGTCGATTGGGATCCGGAGTTTTAAGTACTTTGAGTACACAAGCAATGAGGTTTGATGTTGTAACACTCTTTCCTGACATGCTGGCAACGATCACAGATTTTGGCGTGACGGGGCGGGCCTGCAGGCAGGGGCTGATTGAAGTGAATACCTGGAACCCCAGGGACTACACTCATGACCGACATCGAACAGTGGATGACCGGCCTTTTGGCGGTGGTCCCGGCATGTTGATGAAAATTCAACCTCTGCGTGATGCAATACAGGCAGCCAGAGAGGCTGCTGGTCCTGACACGACAGTCATTTATCTTTCGCCCCAGGGTCGCAGACTCGATCAGGCGGGAGTAAAGGAACTGGCCTCACGGAAGAAGCTGGTTTTAGTGGCGGGACGGTACGAAGGCATAGATGAGCGGCTTGTTGCCGAAGAGATTGACGAAGAGTGGTCTCTCGGTGATTTTGTCCTGAGTGGCGGTGAACTGCCGGCCATGACCCTTATCGACGCCGTATCGCGCTTTGTACCGGGCACCCTGGGTCATCAGGATTCCGCGCAGGAAGATTCGTTTGCCGAAGGCTTGCTTGACTGTCCTCACTACACCCGACCTGAGGTGTTTGAAGGCAGATCGGTTCCGGAAGTTTTGCTATCCGGCAACCATGAGCGCATCAGGCAGTGGCGGCTGAAGCAGTCACTGGGGCGGACATGGTTAAGGCGTCCAGACCTTCTCGAAGGCCGGACGATGACTGGTGAAGAAGAGCGGCTGCTGTCGGAATTTATTCGCGAACATCATGATGCGGATAATGATCAGACAGTAGGCGAGCAAAACTGAATTTCTGACGGTTTCTCGATACCGACTAATTGGGAGCAACAGAGCAAATGAGCAAGAACAAAATCATTCAGCAGATCGAAGCTGAACAGATGCAGAAGGAAATCCCTTCTTTTGCACCTGGCGACACCGTAGTAGTACAGGTTCGCGTTAAGGAAGGTAACCGTGAGCGTCTGCAGGCTTACGAAGGCGTTGTAATTGGCAAGCGTAACCGCGGCCTGAACTCTGCTTTCACCGTACGTAAGATCTCCAGCGGCACTGGCGTTGAGCGTACCTTCCAGACTTACAGCCCTCTGGTGGCAAGCATCGAAGTTAAGCGTCGTGGTGACGTGCGCAAGGCTAAGCTGTACTACCTGCGCGAGCGTAGCGGTAAAGCTGCTCGTATCAAGGAAAAGCTGGGCTAAACCTCACTTACACCCTAACGCTTTGCGACAAAACGACGAGAAAAAGGCAGCCCTTGTGGCTGCCTTTTTTTATAATCGAATAAATTACCCGCTCGTTTACAAGGGACTGTTCATTGTCCACCAAGGCTGCCAAACCTATTTTGCCACCGGATCTGGTGGACTATCTGGATTTCCTCTGGCTGGAAAAAGGCTTGAGTGAGAACAGTCGTCAGGCTTACCGCCGCGACCTGTTGCAGTTGCACCAGTGGCTGCAGGAGCAGTCAGTTTCTCTGCGCGAGTTGGAACGCCATCATCTGCAATCCTTTCTGGCCTGGCGTACCGAGCAGGGCTATAACGCCCGATCCATGGCGCGTCTGCTATCTTCGGTGCGCGGTTTTTATCAGTGGCTGCTGCGTATGGAGCGGATTTCCGAGAATCCTGCGCTGTTGGTGGAATCTCCAAAGATCGGGCGGGCGTTACCGAAAACCCTGACCGAAGACGATGTTGATCAATTGTTAAATGCTCCTGATGTATTAACCGCTATTGGTATGCGTGACCGTGCCATGCTGGAGCTGTTGTATGCTTGTGGTCTTCGTGTGTCGGAACTGGTTGGTCTGGAATTATCCCGCGTGAATCTGCGGCAGGGTGTTCTGCGTATTCAGGGGAAGGGCAGCAAAGAGCGACTCGTACCGCTTGGCGAGGATGCCATAGAATGGCTGGAGCGATATTTTAATGAGGCTCGGCCGGAATTGATGGGAGGCGTCGCCGGGGATGTTTTGTTTCCCGGTCGAGGTGGCCAGTGCATGACCCGCCAGACCTTCTGGCACAGAATTAAAAAATATTCGGTGATTGCGGGTATCGACAAACCGCTTTCACCTCATGTGTTGCGCCATGCGTTTGCGACACATTTGCTGAATCACGGTGCGGACCTGCGGGTTGTTCAGATGTTGCTTGGGCATAGTGATCTTTCTACGACCCAGATTTATACCCATGTGGCTCAGCACCGATTGCAAAAGTTACATGCCCGGCATCATCCGCGGGCTTAAAGATAACTTTGGTAAATCATCTAGGCTTTGGAATAGCCAACAAGAATTTAAAATTCAGGCGGGCGCAAGCCGGCTGCATATAGAGGTAGGACATGCGAAACAAAAATATTCTGGCAGCCATGCTGGTCTCGTTTATGTGTGCTGGGAGCGCTTATGGGGAAACAGAAACTGCCCTCGCTCCAGCCAAGCCAAAAGTGCAGGATGTGATTCAGAGTGGCTTCTCCAAAGTGAATCCAGGTCTGGTGGTTGAGGCGTTACGTCCCAGCCCGGTTCCGGGTGTTTATCTTGCGCAGATGAAAAGTGGCGAACTGCTGTACGTGAGTGAAGACGGCAAGCATATCTTCACCGGTGATCTGATGAGCATTGAAGGCGGAAGCCCGGTGAATCTCACCGAAAAGGTGCGTGGTGAACGTGCTACACAGCAGCTGTCTGCAGTGGATGCCAGAGATATGCTGGTGTTTCCGGCGAAAGGCGAGAAGAAACGGGTGATGTATGTCTTTACGGATGTCAGCTGTGGCTATTGCCGGAAGCTGCACCAGGAGATCCCGGAGCTGAATGCGAAAGGTGTAGAAGTTCGTTATCTGGCATTCCCCCGTGGTGGTCAGCGTTCGCCAGCATATTCGGAGATGGTTTCTGCCTGGTGTGCCAAGGATCGCAATCAGGCTTTGACTACGTTGAAGGCCGGTGGATCTATTCCTTCCGCCACTTGTGATAACCCGGTTATGGACCAGTTCAATCTGGGCGGCGCATTGGGTGTGCGTGGTACGCCGGCCATTTATCTGGATGATGGGCAGTCGATACCAGGTTACCGTCCAGCGCCAGATCTTTTGGATATGATGGGTCTGTAAAAGGACGATATGATTCGACAGAGCCGACTTCTCGAGAGGGGAGTCGGCTTTTTTATTGGTTATTTCTGGGGTTGTCTATGAACAAGTGGGTATCGTGTCACCACGGCTGACGATATAATCGATCACCAGTGCCAGTATCTGCAGAGTAAAAATATACAGGGAGATGCTCTGGCAACAAAAACAACTTCACATGAGGGTGTCAGTTTGAAACCTGTCAAAGTCGGTGTATGCGGTCTTGGCACAGTTGGCAGCGGGACTGTCAATGTTCTGCTCAGAAATGCTGGAATTCTAAAAGCACGAACAGGAAGAGAGATTCAACTGACCCAGATTGGTGCCCGGCGCCCCAATCCCGCCTGCGATACCACAGGTATTGATGTCACCACGGATATTTTTGAAGTCGCGGCCAACCCGGAAATCGATATCGTGGTTGAGCTGATCGGTGGTTATGACGTGGCTCTTCAGCTGGTAAAGACTGCCATTGAAAACGGCAAGCACGTGGTGACTGCCAACAAGGCGCTCATCGCCGAGCATGGTAATGAAATTTTTACTCTCGCCCGTGAAAAGAATGTAATCGTCGCCTATGAGGCCGGTGTGGCCGGTGGCATTCCTGCGATCAAAGCTTTACGTGAAGGTCTGGTTGCCAACCGGATCAGCTGGCTGGCTGGTATTATTAACGGTACCGGCAACTTCATCTTGACCGAAATGAAAGACCGTGGCAGCCCGTTCGCAGATGTACTGAAGGAGGCGCAGGAGCTGGGTTATGCCGAGGCAGATCCCACCTTTGATGTTGAAGGCATCGACGCTGCCCATAAGCTGGCGATCCTGGCTGCCAATGCCTTTGGTACCCCGCTGATGTTCGACAAAACTTACACTGAAGGCATTAGTCGTGTAACTCCGGACGATCTTCGTTATGCCCAGGAGCTGGGGTACCGCATCAAACACCTGGGTATTGCCCGCCAGCGTGAAGGTGGAGTTGAACTGCGCGTTCATCCAACTCTGATCCCTGAGTCCCATCTGCTGGCCAGCGTTAATGGCGTGATGAACAGCGTACTGGTGCAGGGCGATGCCGTAGGGCAGACCATGTACTACGGCCCCGGTGCGGGCAGTGAGCCAACGGCTTCAGCTGTTGTGGCTGATATTGCCGATATTGCCCGCCTGGTTGATGCACCTTCCGCTGCCGTGCCTCCTTTACCTTACAGTGCCGGCACCACGGAAGTGGCGGCTTTACCTATTGGTGATGTGGTAGCCGCCAGCTATTTGCGGATGCGGGTTAAAGACCATCCCGGTGTATTGATGCGGGTGACTGAAGCACTGGGGCAGTACGGGATTAATATTGATGCCCTGCTGCAGAAAGAAAAACGCGAAATTGCTGGTGCGGCAGATATTGTTTTGCTGACCCATGAAATTAAGGAAAGTGTCCTGATGAGTGCCATCCAGGCGATTGAGGCGTTGGATGATATCACCGGTAAAGTGGCCCATATACGGGTTGAGCATTTGGACTGAGAACAGGGCGGGATTTGAGACAATGAAATATATCAGTACCCGGGGGCAGGCGCCGGCACTCGGTTTTGAGGATGTGATGTTGACCGGTCTGGCCAGCGATGGTGGCCTTTATGTTCCGGAAAGTCTGCCGCAGTTCTCACCGGAAGACATGCGCCGTCTGGCTGAACTGGATTACCCGTCGCTGGCGATTGAAATTATTCGTCCGTTTGTTTCTGATTTCTTGAATGAAGAACAGCTGGCCAAGATTGTTAATGACACTTATGGCGTCTTTCGTCATAAGGCCGTCGCGCCTCTGATTCAATTGGATAACAACGAGTGGGTGATGGAATTGTTCCATGGCCCGACGCTGGCCTTTAAGGATTTTGCCCTGCAACTGCTGGGTCGTTTGCTGGATGAGGCGCTGGAGCGCCGTGGTGAGAAGGCAGTTATTCTGGGAGCGACTTCCGGTGATACCGGTTCGGCTGCGATAGAAGGCTGTCGGGCCTGTGAGCATGTGGATATTTTTATCATGCATCCGCACAACCGGGTCTCTGAAGTGCAACGTCGGCAGATGTCCACGGTGATAGCCGATAATGTTCACAATATTGCTATCGAAGGCACCTTTGATGACTGCCAGGCTCTGGTGAAAGCCAGCTTTGCCGATCAGTCTTTCCTGGGGGGGGAGCGTCGTCTGGTGGCAGTGAACTCCATCAACTGGGCCCGGATCATGGCGCAGGTGGTTTACTACTTCCATGCCGCACTTTCGCTGGGAGCACCGGAAAAAGAGGTTTCCTTCTCTGTACCGACCGGCAACTTCGGCGATATCTTTGCCGGTTATATCGCCAAGGGCATGGGGCTGCCGATCAAGCAGCTGATCGTTGCCACTAACCGCAACGATATCCTGCATCGTTTCTTTGCTGATAACAGCTATGCCAAAGAGCAGCTGATGCCGACGCTGTCACCAAGTATGGATATTATGGTATCCAGCAACTTTGAACGTCTGCTGTTTGATATTCATGATCGGGATGGTGCGCAGCTGAAGGCGCTGATGGATGCCTTCGACCAAAGCGGCAGTATTTCGGTAGAACCAGAACGGTGGGAAGCGATTCGTTCCCTGTTCAGCAGTGATCGTGCTTCTGATGAAGAAGTGGTTTCCGTGATCAAGCAGGTCTCGGATGAGTGTGGTGGTTATCTGCTGGATCCGCATACCGCCATTGGTGTGAAAGCGGCCCGCGCCTGTTGGGCTGATCAGTCGACGCCTATGGTGACACTGGCAACTGCACATCCGGTGAAGTTCCCTGATTCTATTATTCGTGCCGGATTGGAAGAACCGACTCTGCCATTGTGGATGGCTGATCTCCATGAGCGTCCGGAGAAATATGATGTGCTGGCAGATGATAAGGCTGGACTGCACGGTTATATCCGCAAGATCCTGAATCTGGGCTAAAAGCTGATATAGCGATTGAAAGGCGACTCTGACGGGTCGCCTTTTTTGTTTGCCTGCGGTGGTATGCGCAGTAAGATGCGAACCCCGCCTTCCCTTTGAACACTCTTTTCCGGGAGTCGGGTTATTCTTATCTGAGTGCTCCTCTTATGTCATATACCCTTCGCATCTACCAACAGGAAGACCTGCAGGCTGTTCTGGACTGTTGGGAAGCGTCTTCCCGGTTTGCACACACCTTTCTTTCCGATGAGCAGATTGCTGATGAGCGTCAGCAGGTGGCTGACATTTATCTGCCCAATACCGAGAGCTGGGTCGTTGATGTTGATGGCGTGGTTGTCGGATTTGTGGGCTTGATCGTTCCGGAGGAGAAATCCGTACCGGTTGAGGTGGGTGGCCTGTTTGTGTTGCCGGAATGCCATGGTCTGGGTTATGGAAAAGCCCTGCTGAATAAAGCGACAGAGCGTCATGGTGTATTGGAGTTGGAAGTGTTTGAAGTGAACGCCAATGGGCGCGGGTTTTACCTGCACTATGGCTTCGAGTTGATTGCACCAGCTGGAGAACGTTACGGTCAGCCTTTGCTGCGTTTGCGCTATACGCCCTGACAATCCTATCGCTGTTAGCGAGATGAATCCTGTGATCCCGTGTTAGGATTACCGGAAATCTTTTTGGAGCTCGCCCGGTCCATGACGGTCACCATTGTCAGACGCGAAGTGACAGATGCCGCTTCCGCTGAACTGCCCCCAAACCTGACACCCCTAATCCAGCGAATCTATCTTGCCCGTGGTATCAGTCATGCCCGTGAGCTGGAGCGTACTCTCCCGTATCTGGAGAGTAACCAGTCGATCAAAGATATTGATAAAGCGGCGGTGCTGCTGGCAGATGCGATCGAGCAGCAGCAACGTATTTTGATTGTTGGGGACTTTGATGCCGATGGTGCGACCAGCTCAGCTCTTGGCGTACTGGCTCTCAGGGCTATGGGCGCGGCCTTTGTTGATTTTCTGGTACCTAACCGGTTTGAATATGGCTATGGTCTGTCTCCGGCGATTGTGGATGTGGCTAAACACCAGCGTCCGGATTTACTGGTGACTGTGGATAACGGTATCTCCAGCATTGACGGTGTGCAGGCGGCGAAAGAGGCCGGAATGAAGGTGTTGGTGACCGATCATCACCTGGCCGGTGAAGTGTTGCCTGATGCTGATGCTATCGTGAACCCGAATCAGCCTGGCTGCCCGTTCCCTGGTAAGAATACCGCCGGTGTTGGGGTGATCTTCTATGTGCTGTGCGCGGTTAGGGCAGAGCTGGAGAAGCGGGGTTGGTTTACTGACCCGCACCATCCACGCCGCAAGCCGAATATGGCCTCCTTCCTCGATATTGTTGCTTTGGGCACCGTTGCCGATGTTGTCGGGCTGGACAGCAATAACCGGATTCTGGTGCACCAGGGGTTAAATCGTATTCGTGCAGGTGCGGCGCGACCAGGAATTCTGGCGTTGGCGGAAGTGGCCAAGCGAGATCCTTCCCGATTGGTGGCTTCTGATCTTGGTTTTGCCCTGGCACCACGGTTGAACGCCGCTGGTCGTCTGGATGATATGTCCCTCGGTATTGAGTTGTTGATCACTGAGGATCCGATGCATGCCCGTTATCTGGCCAGCCAGCTGGACAGCCTCAACCGGGAGCGTCGTGAGATTGAAGGCAGCATGAAGGAGGAAGCTCTGCGTGATCTGGCCAAACTGGAGCTGGATGAAGCGCAGGAGCTGCCGTGGGGTGTTTGTCTGTATCAGGATGACTGGCATCAGGGTGTGATTGGTATTCTGGCCTCCCGGGTCAAAGAAAAGATTCACCGGCCGGTGATTGCCTTTGCTCCCGGTGATGAAGGTCAAATCAAAGGTTCAGCCCGTTCCATTCCCGGCTTTCATATCCGTGATGCTTTGGAAGCTATTTCAACCCGTTATCCGGGTCTGGTTATTAAGTTTGGCGGCCATGCAATGGCGGCAGGCCTGACTATCAATGAGCAGGATTACCCGCAGTTTTCCGATGCCTTTGATCAGGAGGCCCGGCGACTGCTGACGTCTGAACAGTTGGAGTCCTGTCTGGTGACGGATGGTGAATTAACGCCGTTTGAACTGAGTCTGGATACAGCTGAGCAGTTACGGGAAGCCGGTCCCTGGGGGCAGAACTTCCCCGAACCGTTGTTTGACGGCATCTTTGAGTTGCAGGACCAGCGCCTTGTCGGCGGTCATCATCTGAAAATGGTGTTGGTGCCGGAAGGCGGCTCAGACTGGATTGATGCGATCTGGTTCAATATTGATACCCGGCAGTGGCCTGATACTTCAATCAAAAAGGTGCGGGTTGTTTATAAACTGGATATTAATGAGTTCCGGGGCCGCCGCAGTGTGCAGTTGATGGTGGAGCATGTTGAGCCGGTTTGATCCGGAATGAAGCCCTTACCATGTTCCGCCGGTATGCATGTAAATACCGGCGACCATGGTGAGGTACATAAAGAAGCCAAGACCATTGCCTACCCAGATGGTCGGGTTACGGTGATAGAAACCGTAAATTGTCCACAGGCAGGCAATCAGCGAATACATGACCCAGGTGGTCAGTGACAGCCCGACCGCATGGTGACTCTGGGAGCCATAGAGCTTAAGAATCTGGGGTATGGTTGCCAGCGGGCTGACGACTCCCATAACCAGCATCACCGGTTCAAGGGCCTTACCCAGAGCTTCAAGCCAGCCATGTGCGTTTGCAGGTTTATTGTTCAAGACGGGGGATGACTACTTTTTCGATTTGGTTTGAGAAAAGTAGTTCTTTAAAACATCGTTGTGTTTGTTGAGGGTTTTAAAGTCTTCTTCGTTTCCCTTTTTTGACTTGTCCGGATGGTACTTCTTGGCAAGCCTGCGATAACGCTTTTTCACTTCGGGTTCTGATGCGGTTTGTTTGAGGCCAAAAAAGTCGAAGGCCTGTTGAATTTTGTTCAGAGATTCCTCTGGGGTTGTGTTTGCTGCCTTCCTTCTCTTTCGTCTGCTGTATTGGGGCTGAGGGATGGAGCATTTCTTCCAGTAATAAAACGGACGGCTCTCATACTCTCTGTTGTATTCTTCACTCTTTTGAAGAGCTTCATTAGCTTGTTCTTCCAGGGCTGTCAGCTTCTCGCTGAATGCGTCTTTGGCCGCTTTTGCCGGCGCCAGAGGTGTTTCAAAATCAATGAAATCAACCGTAGTCCGTCGATTGGTGATCGGCGTCAGGGTGTTCTCTATCATGGAGCTTGCGAGCGTAATGCGCCGGTCATCTTCACGGGTACCGGTCTCTGCTTTTATCTGGTTGCCCAGATCGCCTACCTGCTGACGCATTGCGATAAGGCGCTCTGTATCCTCATCTCGCAGCCGGTAAAGGGTGAGGTGGGTTTCATGGCGAAGACTTCTGCACTGGTAGTCCAGGTGTTGTTTCTGCTTGTCATATTCACGTTCCAGACTACCCCTTAAGAGGTGAATCTCCTTCAGGATTCTCAGTGCTCGTGTTTCCTTTATGGGGCCAATGGGATAGTCAGTCATCTCGTTGTCCAGAGTCTCAATCGCTGTCAGCTGTTGGCTGTAGACCGGGGCAAGATTTTGCACTGTGGTTTTGGCCTCACTCAAAAGATCTTCATATTTCTTTTTTTGAGTGCTCAGGGTGGCTTGCCACTTCGCTTCCATTTCATCCCCAAGTGTCTGAATCTCCTGTGGAGAGGGAATGCGGCGCAGAGGGCTCGTCTCTGACCGAGAGGGTTGTTGTGGCGAAATCCGGCGCTGCTTGTTGGTGTGATGATCCGGATGATTGGTGGAGGCGCTGGGTGTGAACCTTGCACCGGGCTCGTGAGCGACCAGCTGGGTATTCTTATGGTTGAACCGGGCACTGGAGGTTCTTTTTCTGGTATCCAGTGTCACCTTTTGGAGGCGTAACTGGAGTGTCTTCCTCAGAAGAGATTCTGAACAGTCCATCGTCAACCTCATAAGTCTCAGTCAAATCATTATTTTGAGTAGACTTGATTAGCTCGGTTCACTTTGGCAATCGCTTGGTTGGTATGGATAACGCTCTGGTTGGCAGGTCTAAACCTGTCGATGTGGTAATAACCGGCGAGATTCGTTGCCAGCGGCGGGATAGGCTATTTTGTAACGACTCCCAATCTGTTAGATTTGCGCCCTTGAATTTTAAATTTGTCTTCTGGAAGTAGAGATGGAAATTAATCCAATCCTGAACGATATCAAGGATATGACAGAACGTACTGACGTTCTTAGGGGGTATCTTTGACTATGCCGGCAAGAAAGACCGGCTGATCGAAGTTGAGCGGGAGCTTGAAGACCCCGCAATCTGGAATGAACCTGAGAATGCCCAGGCTTTGGGACGTGAGCGTTCCCAGCTGGAAGCGGTAGTGTCTACGATCGACACTATGGACCAGGGCCTTGCGGATGCCCGCGAGCTGCTGGATATGTCCGTCGAAGACGACGACGAAGACGGCGTGCAGGGTGTTGTCGAAGAACTGGACGCACTACGTGAGCAGCTGGAGAAGTTGGAATTCCGTCGTATGTTCTCCGGCGAGATGGATCCGAACAACGCTTATCTGGATATCCAGGCTGGTTCCGGTGGTACCGAGGCTCAGGACTGGGCCAACATGATGCTGCGCATGTACCTGCGCTGGGGCGAAGACAAAGGCTTCAAGTGCGAGATCATCGAAGCTTCTGCCGGTGAAGTTGCAGGCATCAAATCTGCCACCGTTCAGTTTACCGGTGAGTATGCCTTTGGCTGGCTGCGTACGGAAACTGGCGTTCACCGTCTGGTACGTAAGTCGCCGTTCGACTCCGGCGGCCGTCGTCACACCTCTTTCTCATCCGTATTTGTGTCTCCGGAAATTGACGACAATATCGAGATCGAGATCAATCCGGCCGACCTGCGCATCGACACCTACCGTTCCTCCGGTGCCGGTGGTCAGCACGTTAACACCACCGACTCCGCCGTGCGTATTACCCACGTGCCGTCTGGTATCGTGGTAGCGTGTCAGAACCAGCGTTCCCAGCATCAGAACAAAGACAAAGCCATGCAGCAGCTGAAAGCGAAGTTGTATGAGCAGGAGATGATGAAGCGCTCTGCGGATGCTCAGGCTCTGGAAGACACCAAGTCTGACATCGGCTGGGGCAGCCAGATTCGCTCCTACGTGCTGGATAATTCCCGTATCAAAGACCTGCGTACCGGGGTAGAAACCCGTAATACCCAGGCGGTACTGGATGGCGATCTGGATCGCTTTATCGAAGCCAGTCTCAAGAAAGGGCTTTAGGGCCCGGAAGGCGGCGGGCGGACAAGCGTCCCGCTGTTTTCGTGTTAATATATCGTACTAACGAAATTCCAACGTAAGCGGGGCCATGCGGGCTCCGCTTTCTGATTTTCAGGTCTGAGTCCATGTCGAACGAAGAAAATGTGAATGACGTCGCTCTTGAGCAGCAGGAAGAGAACAAGCTGATTGCCCTGCGCCGTGAGAAACTGGGCGCGATTCGTGAAACCCGTAACGCGTTCCCGAACACTTTCCGTCGTGACAGCTACGCTGGCAAACTTCAGGAAGAAAACAAAGACCTGAGCAAGGAAGAACTGGCGGAACTGAACAAGCACGCCAGCGTAGCCGGCCGGGTTGTACTGAACCGCGGTGCCTTTATGGTTCTGCAGGATATGACCGGTCGTATCCAGGCTTATGTTGACCGTAAAGGTCTGCCAGCTGATATTCTGGCTGAGATCAAGACTCTGGATCTGGGCGATATCATCGGTATCTCCGGTTCTCTGCAGCGCTCCGGTAAGGGCGACCTGTATGTGAACATTGAACAGTTCGAGCTGCTGACCAAGTCTCTGCGTCCACTGCCTGAGAAGCACAAAGGTCTGGCTGATATCGAGCAGCGTTATCGTCAGCGTTATGTGGATCTGATCACTAACGAGAAGTCCCGTGAAACTTTCCGTATCCGCACCAAGCTGGTGGACGGCATTCGTCGTTACCTGAGCGACCGTGACTTTATGGAAGTGGAAACCCCAATGCTGCAGGTGATTCCAGGCGGGGCTTCTGCCCGTCCGTTTATCACCCATCACAACAGCCTCGACCTGCAGATGTACATGCGTATTGCACCGGAGCTGTACCTGAAGCGTCTGGTTGTTGGTGGCTTCGAGCGCGTGTTCGAGATCAACCGCAACTTCCGTAACGAAGGTCTGTCCGTTCGTCACAACCCTGAGTTCACCATGCTGGAGTTCTACCAGTCTTACGCGGACTACAAGGATCTGATGGATCTGACTGAAGATATGCTGCGCACTCTGGCTCAGGATATTCTCGGCACTACTACCGTGATCAATACCGTCCGCAACAGCGAAGGTGAAGTGACTGAAACCATCGAATACGATTTCGGCCAGCCGTTTATCCGTATGACCATGGTGGAATCCATCCTGCACTACAAGCCGGAACTGACCCGTGAGCAGGTGACCGAGTTTGAAGCGGCCAAGCTGGTTGCCAAAGACCTGGGCATTGAAGTGAAGCCAACCTGGGGCCTGGGTAAGGTTCAGACCGAGATCTTTGAAGAAGTGGCCGAGCATCGTCTGATTCAGCCAACCTTTATTACCGAATACCCGGCTGAAGTGTCTCCGCTGGCGCGCCGCAGCGATACTGATCCACATGTCACTGACCGTTTCGAGTTCTTTGTGGGCGGCCGTGAGCTGGCTAACGGTTTCTCCGAGTTGAACGACCCGGAAGACCAGCACGAGCGTTTCATGCAGCAGGTTCGTGAAAAAGACTCTGGCGATGACGAAGCTATGCACTATGATGCCGACTACGTACGCGCTCTTGAGTATGGTCTGCCACCGACTGCGGGTGAGGGCATCGGTATTGACCGTCTGGCCATGTTGTTTACAGATTCACCATCCATCCGTGATGTGATTCTGTTCCCGCATATGCGTCCGGAAGCATAATTGAGAGTTTAAAACACGGCCTCAGGTATCATTTTCCCGGGAGAAGAGTCAGGTTCTTCTTTTGGGAAGATGGTGTCTAAAGGTCTTAATAACGGAACATGATACATACCAACCGGGGCTTTTGAGATGGAAGCGACCAGACCCACTTTAAAACCATCTGTATCATCTGTAGATGAAGAAAGAGCGGTAAAAGAAGAAAAGGTACCTGTCACTTACCAGGGGCGAAAGACCAGCCGGGCCGGCAGTGAGCTGCGCCGAAAGGCCATTCTGGAAGCTGCGCTGCGCATTGTGGTGCGTGATGGGGTTCGGGGTGTTCGTCACCGTGCCGTAGCGAAAGAAGCCGATGTTCCGCTCTCTGCAACCACTTACTACTTCAAAGATATCTCGGACCTGATCACCGATACCTTCACGCTGTTTGCTGAGGTAGGAACCGAGAAATACCGTAATTTCTGGGGCGAATCCAAAGAGCAGCTGATCAATGCTCTGCTGGAACTCAAGGCTGACCCAGCCTCCAAAGAGCGGGTGATGACCAGTGTTGTTGAGGTCATCGTTCACTATCTGCGCAACCAGCTGCTTAATCATCGGGACTACCTGTTGGCAGAACAGGCCTTCCGACTGGAAAGTCTGCGCAATGATAATCTGAAGCAGATTGCCGAGAAGCATACCGGTCTGTTTCTGAAAGACCTGACCGAACTGTTTGTTGTGATTGGCTCCGAATCCCCGGAAGCCGATGCCACTCTGCTGATGCAGCTGATTTACTCTGCCGAGTATGAAGGCCTTCTGCGGCCGGAAGGCGAGTTTGATGAAGTCTGGGCCCGCAAGTTGTTTATGCGAGGTCTGCAGCTGTTTATCGGTACTTTGTTCGCGTCGAAGTAATTCGATCGGCATGCTGCGCTGACAGAGCAAGACATGCCCGTTAGAATGGGCTCTCGCTAAAAAGGGGCGGAGCCCGTTATGTCCACGCCGAAAATGTTTAATCATAAAACCCAGCTGATTCTTGTTGCTCTGGCAACGGTTCTAATCACTGTTTTCACCCTGCATGCCAATGGTTACCTGCGCCACTCTTCAGAGCAGGATGCACTCTATATCTCCGAATTCTCTTTGATTGCCAGTGTGCCCGGTGCCCAGGGACTGGTTTCGACCAAGCCTGCTGATTTTATTGCCCGCTGTGATGGTGGTTATCTGGTGATGGATGCCGCGGAAAAGGTGTCCAAGAATCTGACCGGTGTACTGGTTGATCAGAAAAATCGTCTCATTTCCTGCCGCTGATAGGAATTGCCCATGCCAGAGATCAAACTGGATGAGAGCTGGAAAGCTCGTCTCGGAGAGGAGTTCTCCAAAGAGTACATGCTGCGTCTTCGTGCTTTTTTAATGCAGGAAAAGCAGGCGGGTAAGACCATTTACCCGAAAGGCAGCGAGTTTTTCCGGGCGATGGATCTCACTCCGTTTGATCAGGTCAAGGTAGTGATCTTAGGCCAAGACCCTTATCACGGCCCTGGGCAGGCCCACGGCTTAAGCTTTTCTGTTCGACCGGGTATTCAACAACCGCCTTCGCTGGTGAATATCTTCAAGGAGCTGCAGAGTGACCTGGGGATTCCTCCGGCTCCCCATGGCTGCCTTGAGCAGTGGGCGCGTGAAGGTGTGCTGTTGTTAAACAGCGTGCTGTCGGTGGAACACAAACAGGCGGCATCTCATCAGGGGCAGGGCTGGGAACAGTTTACCGACCGGATTATTCATGCCCTTGCTGAACAGCGGGAGAATCTTGTCTTTATTCTCTGGGGCAGTTATGCCCAGAAGAAAGGCAACTTTATCGATACTTCGCGCCACTGTGTGATCCGATCCCCGCATCCCTCACCACTGTCATCCTACCGGGGATTCTTTGGGAGTCGGCCATTTTCTCAGGCGAATGCCTATCTGATGGAGCATGGTATTGCTCCGGTGAACTGGCAGTTGAGTGAAGTTTGTCAGGAAGAACGGGCAACGTTGGTTTAAGTTGTACGGGTGAAATTAGATACGCAGCTTATTGTGGACGGTCCTAGCCATTTTGCTGCGTTTCTTTTTGCGTTTTTTGTCTTTGGTGTCGGCTTCGGCTGATTCCGACTGATTGTCTCTCAGAAACTGATTGAGCTCTTTTTGAGCAGCCCGATACGCATCCTGGCTTTCAGGAACCTGCTCCAGCAGCTCTTTGCTGGCACCGGCTTGAAGGCCAATATCCTTACGCATGGCCTCCATGCTTTTCAGGCTTTTTTCACTGGCCTTGATCAGTTTGTCGCTATCCGCCAGAAAAGCTCTGAGATCATCGCTCTCAGTGCTCATGCGATGTTCCTTATAATCTCTTTCGCCTGGTTCAGAGCCTGTTTCTGGATCTGCGAGGCCAGAGAGTTGGTCTGTTCGTACTTACCGGTCAGGGATTGCAGCTTCACCATGTCCAGCTGGGACATACTGGTCAGCGTCTCTTTGGCATTCTTGATCTGCTCACTGAGATTATTGATCTCCTCAGGTGTGAGGATGCCCACGCCGCTGGCATCATAAACTGTAATGCCCAGCTCATTGAGCAAGTTGCGTTCTTCCGTGCTCAGGCTGTTGTTGAGATTGTCATTGGCGGACTGTGCGGTGGCGTGTTCGTTGATCAGCTCACCCTTGCCCTCGGTGACATTTTTGAAATCACCGGTGATTTCTTCGCCGTTGAACAGCCAGTCATCAACCTGATCACCCATCTTGAACAGGTAGCCATCGTTGAAAGCGGCATCTTTGGCGGCACCGTCCAGAGCCGGGCCATCGATCTGGGGATTGTTGTCGGCAATGCCGGTAACATGGATGGATTGGTTAGCCTTGGTGATAATCAGCTCATCCGAGAAGATGTTCTTGTCCTTGCGACCCTTGTCCTTACATTTGCAGGTGATCTTGGTGCCGTCATCCAGAACAAAGGTGGCATCTTTCTGGAAGTCCCACTGCTTGCTGCCTTTGCGGTCACCCTCGTTAACGTGCGGATCACCCCAGATTTTGGTGTTGTTGCCATTGGCATCAACAATGGTCCAGCTCTCTTTTTCACCGTGGATCTGAATCTTGTAGCCATTATCCAGGGCTATTTCCTTGGGGTCTTTATCGTGATTGACGGACCAGGTGTTCTCGCTGACCGCCTGGGTGGTGGTCTTCTGGTTCATCATCTTGGCCTGGATATCACTGAGCATTTTCATCTGCTCATTCTTTTTATGGACAATCCCGACCTGGTTACGGATTTCCTTATCGAGCAGTGTGGATTTTTCCATAAAGATCAACATCGACAAATCACCAATGCTGAGCTTTTTATCATGGATTTTGCTGGCATCGAGCCCTTGGGTCTGCTGAACGCCACCAATATTTCCGCCGGTCTGGATACCCGCCATGATCTGTTCTCCCTTGGCCCTGCCGGGCTGGATCCTGGTCGTTTAAATAAAGCCGCCGCGTTTTTTCTTCTTGCGCGTGGTCGGGGCTTTCTCCGGCTGAACTTCCTGCAGGGTCTGTCTGCGGGCTTTTCTGGCCAGTTTGAGTTCATTCTTCTTGGCTGTGACGGCTGATTTCATATCGCTTTTGACTTCAGCCTTCCAGTTACGCATCTCGTCAGCAGCCTGTTTCAGGTCTTCCGGTGCACCAAGCTTGAGGCTGAGCGCCTGCTGCAGCAGTCCGGATTCAACCTCAAGGTCGGCATTGATCTTGTCAAACTCTTTGATCTGAGACTGGGCCTTCGCCAACAGGCTATCCATCTGGTCACAAAGCAGCTGGGACTGGGATTTGTCCTTCTTGGTGCTAATTTCTGAAGAAACCGGCATCGCTCAGTTACACCTTCCATGAGAGTCTCAACAGGTTATCGCTTTTAACGGCGCGCTCTTTAACCAGCGAAAGTCTCACGTCTTGATGCTGGTGGAATATGCTGGCCTAATGTCAGAAAAAACAACAAGGTGAGGAGCTGGCAGACTTATGTCAGATAATTGTCAGGTAGAATTTCTCGAGCACCAGACCCAGTCCGGGCATATTCTCGGGCAGGCCATTCTTGATGCACCAGCCAGCCTGAACTCGCTGACACTGGAAATGATCAAGGCGCTCTTTGATCGTCTCAGTCAGTGGCAGCAGGATGAACGGGTTGTTGCCGTGGTGTTGAGCGGCAATGGCGGTAAAGCGTTCTGTGCCGGGGGGGATATTCGCAAGCTTCATGGCTCTGTGCTGGAACATGACTTTGGCCCGAATCCCTATGGCGAGGAGTTCTTTACCCGGGAATACCGTTTGGATCACCTTATCCACACCTTTGGTAAGCCGGTTCTCTGCTGGGGCGCAGGTATTGTTATGGGCGGCGGTATCGGGCTGATGGCCGGAGCCTCTCATCGGGTGGTGTCTCCTTCTTCTAAGCTGGCCATGCCGGAAGTGTCTATCGGCCTGTTCCCTGATGTTGGTGGCAGCTGGATTCTTGGACGCATGCCAGGGCGGGTTGGGCTCTTTCTTGGTTTGACCGGCGCCCGATTGAATGCGACCGATGCTCTGTTCTGCGGTTTGGCTGATCGCTTTCTTGATGATGACGCCTTGCCAAAACTGCTGGAAGCCATGACCGTGCTTGCGTGGCAAAGTGGAGCCGAAGCTGTTCCGGCGAATCATCAATGTCTGAGCGAGCTTCTACGTATCTGTGAACAGGAGCGATCAGCGGACAAGCCAGTTTCATCCGTACAACAGAACTTTGATGCCATTCAGCAGGTGACGGATGCCGATAACCCCCAGGCTGTCTTGAGCAATATCCAGGCACAAGAGGGTGAGTGGTGGCAAAGAGCAGCAGCATCGCTGCAGGCCGGCTGCCCAATGACCGCTCATATTGTGTTTGAGCAATTGGCGCAGGCAAAACATCTTTCCCTGGCGGATGTGTTCCGGATGGAGCTCAATGTGGCTGTGCACTGTTTGAGAAACCCGAACTTTGCGGAAGGCGTGCGCGCTTTACTGCTGGAGCGTGGCAGCACGCCTCAGTGGTCCCCGGCAACACTGCAAGAGGTTGAGGGCGTTAAGGTGAAAGCCTTCTTTGATTCACCATGGAGTGAACAAGTGCATCCTCTCGCAGATTTATAAGCACATTTTCATTGATCTGACCAATATCCCTGAAGCCTCTTCATTGGGTACACTGGCCGCACGATATAACAATGACTCTGTGTGGCTGCATGGCACGTGCATACCCATTGAAGGCGCTTCGTTTGGCCCTTCTTTGTTTCCTTCTGGTAGTAATAAACTTTCAATGTTCATTTGCAAATGCCGTTACCGGTAAATCTGCAGATGAGGCTATAGGCGTGCCTGCTGAATATGCCGCCCTGCATAATTTCAAGCTCACAGAGCAGGAGCGGGAAATGCTGACCCGCTTCGGTGAAATCCGAGTGGCCGTTGAGGTGGGTTCTCCACCGATCTCTTATGTTGATGACAAAGGACAGTATGCCGGTCTGGCCATTGATTATCTGAATGTGATTGCTGACCTTCTGGGCGTGAAGTTTACCTACGTTCTCAGCATGGATCGGGATGAATCGCGGATTAGATTGTTTAACGGAGAGGTTGATATCGCCCCCTGGGTGATGACGGATGCACTGGAAACATTTGATCAGCTTCGGTACACCCGGCCTCTGGCCTATCTTCCCAGCGTCATTATGGTTCGGGCAGATTCAGATATGTGGGCAGTGGAAGATCTGAGGAATGCCCGCATCATCACCAATAGAAACCAGGTAGCCCGCGAAAATATCAAGAAAGATGCACCTGCTGTTTATCACATAGAAGTCTCCAGTGCAGAAGAGGGTTTCACTCTTCTTCATAAAGGAGTGGGGGATGCTTATGTCTCCAATCAGGTAACCGCCAATCATGTTATGGGCAAACTTGGATTAAGTAACCTCCGCTCCCTTGGTGACAGTGGCTTTCCGTTGTCTGTGCAATTTGCCATGTCGAAAGACTCGGATGAATTGCTGGCTCTGTTTGAACGGGTTCTGTTGAATATCCCGGCCAGTGTTCGTGACGGGATTCATACCCGCCATGTTGAACTCCCCTCATCTGCCGCAAAAATAAATACCAATATTGCCGTGCTGCTGGTGATCGTTCTGATTCTGTTGATCATGTTTATGCACTGGAACCGTCGTCTGTCGAGAGAGGTGGGTGAGCGACAGAATGCCGAAACCCGCTTGAGAGAGCGTGGGGAGATGGATCGGGTGCTGGGCTTTATCACCCGGCAGTTTGTCGATCACCCTCTGGATGAGGCGATTCAGGCCACACTGCAGTCGGTCAATGTCTACCAGAATGCGCTGTGCTGTTGGGTACAGGAGATTAATGGCGAACTGCGTGATCAGGATGTTGTTGTCTACGGCGGTCGGGGGAATACCGGGCTGTCTGAGGCAATCCGTCAGCTGACCCGCTGTGACTGTTTCCCGGCCTGGGAGCAAATCCGGCAGGGGCAGCATGTGCAGGTTAGTGTCAAAGATATCGATCCGAACAGCTGTAGCGAATTCCATCAGGTCATGCAGCTTGCCGGGGCCCAGTCAATGATCTGTGGTCCTCTACTGGTAGAAGGTAAAGCCGTTGGGTTTCTGGGGCAGTTAAGTACCCGGGATCATGACTGGGGCGCAGATGAGATCATGCTGTTAACACGCACAGCGGAATTGATTGCAATCAGCCGCCTGCGCAAGAACGCTGAGATGGCTCTGCGTGCCAGCGAGGAGCGATACCAGCTTGCCATTGAAGCTGCTTCCGATGGCCTGTGGGACTGGAATATCAAACAGGACCGCATCTATTTTAGTACCGACTTTTTGAGTGTTCTGGGTTATCAATCGTCAGACATTATCCAGAATGAATCAGGCTTTCGTCGTTTAATGCATCCGGACGACAAGCAGTCTACGACATTGTATCTACGAACTGTCTTTAAAGAGTCGTCTTTGCCTTTCCAGTATATTGTGCGGCTGCGCTGCAAGGATGGCAGTTATGTCGTTGTTCGTATTAATGGTCAGGTCATCAAGCGTTCCCCTGAAGGGTTGCCTTTGCGTGCCATCGGCACCATGGTCGATATCACTGAACAGCGGGCCTGGGAGCGGGAGTTGTCGCTGGCGCGTTTTGCTCTCGACAGTAGTGGTGATCAGATTCACTGGCTACGTGAAGATGGCAGCCATAAGTATGTGAATGAGGCAGTAGTCAAGGCGCTGGGCTATTCCTACGAAGAGCTGATGTCCATGAATGTTCTGGATGTGAATCCGGATCTCAATAAAAAGTCCTGGAAGAGCCTATGGAAGACCCTGAAAGATCAGGGGCATATCTCCTATGAGTCCCACCGGGTCAGCCGTGAAGGCCACCATTATCCGATTGAAGTCACGGCAACCTACACCGAGTATGAAGGTGAGGGTTTTATGTTCGCGACCTGCCGGAATATCAGCGAGCGCAGAGCGCAGGAAGTCGCTCTGCGTATGGCTAAAGAGGAAGCCGATCAGGCCAGTGCCGCAAAGAGTGAGTTTCTGGCCAATATGAGCCATGAAATTCGCACGCCAATGAACGCCATTATCGGTATGAGCCTGCTGGCTCTCGATACTGAGCTGACGGAGGAACAGCGGGATTATATTTCCAAGGTGAGCGATGCGGCGGAAACCCTGCTGGGCATTATTAACGATATTCTGGACTTCTCTAAAATCGAGGCGGGTCGTCTGGAGTTGGAGACAGTACCGTTCAGCCTGCACAAGGTGTTGGAAAACCTCTCTGCGATGGTTGCCATTCAGGCGGCGAATAAAGGCATCAGTTTCGATGTGTCGTTTGATAGTGAGGTTCCGCATCTTTTGGAGGGGGACTCACTTCGTCTGGGGCAGGTGTTGCTTAACCTGGTGCACAACGCCATCAAGTTCACCCAGGAAGGCGGAGTGCAACTCGGTGTTCAGCTACTGAACGAATCCACAAATCAGGTGAGGCTCTGCTTCACGGTACGGGACAGTGGTATTGGTATTGAGCCAGATAAGCTGTCTCTGTTGTTTGAATCCTTTTCCCAGGTAGACAGTTCGACCACGCGCCGTTTTGGTGGCACCGGGCTGGGATTGGCGATCTCCCGAAAGCTGGTCGCATTGATGGGTGGTTCGATTAGTGTTGAATCGACAGTAGGCGAGGGCAGCGTCTTTGCATTTGATGTGGTTTTGGGGGTGGTCAGTGATGTTCAGACCCTGCCACCGGTTCCCCTGTTGGGTGAACGCCTGTTGATGGGAGGTCATAACCGGATTCTTCTTGCGGAAGATAATGAGGTCAACCAGCAGGTGGCCGTTGCTCTTCTCCAGCGGCTGGGTGCATCGGTCACTTGTGTTGGTAATGGCCGTGAGGCTATCGAACAGCTGGGAAGGCAAGCCTTTGATCTGGTGTTTATGGATATCCAGATGCCGGAAATGGATGGTTACACAGCGGTGCGTCATATTCGTGCCTGCCCCGAATACGATGATCTTCCGATCATTGCGATGACCGCCCATGCCATGGCTGAAGATAGAAACCGCTGCCTGGCTGCAGGTATGAATGATCATATCTCCAAACCTTTGCTGCCTGATCGTCTGTTGGAGCTTTTGTCCCGACATCTACCTCTGGCACCGGCGGGTTCCGGAAGAGTTGAAGCGCCTTCTGTAATGCCGCAAGTGTCACTTGTCCTGCCGGGTATCGACAGTCATAAGGGATTGGCTCGTCTGTTCGGTAATCAGGTTTTATATCGTGACTTACTGGCTCGCTTTTATCGGGATTTTTGTGGACTGCCTGAACGTCTGGCGGAACCTGTAGAGAATCAGGATGCTGTTCGTTTGCGGTTCCTTGCCCATGAGCTTAAAGGAGTGGCTGCTACTCTGGGCGCAGAGGTGCTTGCTGGGCGGGCTGCAGAGCTTGAGCAGTTGGCAGTGCGTGTACAGTGGGCGGATGTGCCGGAAGTTGTTAATCAACTTTGTCTTGAGTTGGACAAGGTGCTGTCGGGATTACAGGCCTTTCTGGAAAGTAATGATCGCCCGGTTCAGAAGCAGCCTGTAAATGTTGAATCTACAGATGGGGCGATTGAGGAAGGTATCGAGTGTTTACGGTGCTATCTGCAGGAAGGTGATGTTCAGGCGATAAAGAGTTTCTCTGATCTGGCACCCCTGCTCAATCATCATGGTCACACTGGCAGGCTGGCTGAGTTGGAGCAGCTTATTGATGACTTTGACTTTGTACAGGCTTTGGAAGTGTTAAATAGTCTGGAAGCGGAGCTGGTCACCTTATCAGCCTGAAGCTCTTGGTCTGAGCATTTCAGGCTGATAAGAAATTAGAAGGATTAGTCTTCGACAGTGTAGGGCAGTGGTACCAGTGTCAAAGGTGTCTTATCTTCACCAAGGGTAAGGCCACCATTCTCTGCATCGTCTTTGCGAATGACGGCCAGAATCTCCACCTGACCGTTACCGCTGCTCATGGCAGTAACCACATCTCCGGTTTTCTTACCATCCTGATTGAAAACAGCAGTGCCAATCTCTGGCGCATCGTTGGTTTGAGCTGAGAAGTGAAACAGATGGCTTTTCAGCTTACCAAGATACTTCATCCGGGCCACGATTTCCTGACCGGTATAGCAGCCTTTCTTAAAAGAAATCCCGTTCAGAGACTGCCAGTTCAAGTGCTGGGGAATCCAGGCATCCCGTGACGCTTCAGTGACCCAGGCAATACCGTTCTGAATATCTTCCAGCTGCCAGTGCGTGGTTGGTGCGACAGCGGCTTTTTCTGCCAGAGATTGCCATACGGCACTTGCCGCATCCGGTTTGATCCAGAGTTCAAAGCGTTGGGTCGAGACGGGAACAATAATGCCGTTTTCCCAGCTCGGTGTATGGCCGGCGTCTGGTGCAGGCTGGTCGGTCAGAGTGCTGATAATGTTCAGGCTGTCAGGGCCGGACAGGCCAATGCGCACCCACTGATCAGACACATCGGTAATGCTGACTGTGCGGAAGAATGCGGCATATTTGCCCAGATGGGCTTTTAGGTGCGCGCTCTGATCCGCAGGCAGGACTGCAATCAGATCATTGTCGGAGGCAACCATCCGGAAGTTGGCGACCATACGGCCTTTCGGGGTGCAGCAGGCGCCCAGAGTTTCTTCACCATTCTGAAGTGCCACCACATCACAGGTCAGCTGACCCTGTAAAAATTTACGGTTCTCTTCACCGGTAAAGGCCAGCAGATGCTCATGACCCAGTAGGGTGATGGTGTTGGACGCTTCTGCAGGGGTTTCGGAGCTGATGATGGTGCCATCTTGCAGCGTGATGTTCTGACTGGTGAGCCAGTTGAGCCATTCTTGTGTGGTCATTGGAGGAAACATCAATGTCTCAGGAATCGGATGCTGCCCATAATAGAGGATTTTGGCTTCCGGTTCCCAGTCCGACTGTCTTGAGAGTGCAAAGATTGGTGTTCATTCCGGGTTTTGCTCTTGTTGTCCCGGGCCCCCTCCCTATAATGAGACCGCTATTGTGTTTATCACCTGTTTTTCAGGAATTGCAGATGTCAGAGAAGACCCAACAAGAATCTACTCAACACGTGCCTACTCAAGAGCCTGGCCAGGAAGAGATGAACCGACTGTTCTGGCACAGCCGTCGGGGAATGCTTGAGCTGGATGTACTGCTGGTGCCGTTTACGCAGGAGGTTTATCCAACTCTGTCTGCCGAGCAGCGAGCGACTTATGTTGAACTGCTGGCCTGCGAAGATGCCGACCTGTTCGTCTGGTTTATGGAGAAGGAAATTCCTGCCGAGCAGAACCTTGCGGATATGATACGCATGATTATCGACCGTGCCCGCTCACTGCCACCCGTGCATTGATCTTTTTCCGGGGCCGTCCGTTCAAGCGTGGCGGATGGCTCTGCTGGTTCATTCTATTGCTGCGTTGTCCCCTTTCTTTTCTGCCGCAGGCTGGCTGACTCCACTGTTCTGGCCGTTGGTTGTAATCTCCCTCAAACAATTTCATAGCCGTCTGGTTTCTCGCCAGAGTGCAGACGTTCAGGGACTCCGCTGGTTTCAGGGTGAGTGGAAACTGATGCTACCCGACGGTCATTGGGTTGAGAGCCAGCTGGTGGGTGAGCGGCTGGTGACGCCTTTTCTTACCGTACTGCGATTTACCTGCAGTACCTCTTCAATTGACAAACCGAAAAGGCTGGCTGTCGTACTGTTTAGGGATGCGGTACCGGAGGAACCCTATCGTCAACTCAGGGTTCTGATCCGGCTTAGGCATTAGTGTCTGGGTGTGAGAACCGTATCCCGTGCTGTGGGCAGGGTGCCGGGGAAGTCGCGGGTAAAGTGAAGGCCCCGGGACTCCCGGCGGGACAGGGCGCTTTCAATAATCAGTTCAGCTACCTGAGCCAGATTACGCAGTTCGATAAAGTCACTGCTGATTTGGTGATTGGAATAGAACTCGTCAATTTCGCTGAGTAGCAGGGAGATGCGATGTTTGGCCCGCAAGAGACGTTTGGTGGTTCGTACAATGCCGACGTAGTCCCACATAAAGCGGCGCAGTTCGTCCCAGTTGTGACTGATCACAACATCTTCATCGGAATCAGTAACCTGGCTGGCATCCCAGCAGGGAATTTGGATATCCGGATAAGGTTCTTGTCTGCGGGTGAGAATATGTTCCGCCGCTGAACGGGCATAAACCAGACACTCCAGCAGGGAATTACTGGCCAGCCGGTTGGCACCGTGCAGTCCGGTATGGCTGCATTCTCCGATAGCGTAAAGACCTTCCACATCGGTGCGGCCTTCATGATTTACCAGCAGGCCGCCGCAGGTATAGTGCGCGGCAGGGACTACCGGGATGGGATCTTTGGTGATATCTATGCCCAGCTCTTTACAACGCTTATAGATGGCAGGGAAGTGTTCCTGAATAAACGCTGCCGGTTTGTGGCTGATATCCAGATACACACAATCCACACCCAGGCGTTTCATTTCATGGTCAATGGCGCGGGCGACGATATCCCGTGGTGCCAGCTCGCCCCGTTCATCAAACCTGTGCATAAACCTGCTGCCATCAGGCAGGCGCAGGAGGCCACCTTCACCACGCACGGCCTCGGAGATCAGAAAGGAGCGGGCATCCGGATGATACAGGCAGGTGGGATGGAACTGGTTGAACTCCATATTGGCGACCCGACAACCGGCGCGCCAGCCCATGGCAATACCATCGCCAGAAGCCCCATCACCATTGCTGGTATAGAGGTAGGCTTTGCTGGCACCGCCGGTGGCAAGAATTACGGAATTCGAGCGGAACAGAACTGTGTCATTACGGTCTATATCGAGCACGTAAGCCCCGAGGCAACGGTTCCCGGGCAGACCCAGCTTGGCAGTGGTGATCAGATCGATCGCCAGATAATTATCCAGCAGGGTAATGTTTTTATGTTGCTTTGCCTGTTCCAGCAAGGTGTCGCCAATCGCCCGCCCGGTGGTGTCGGCTGCATGAATGATGCGACGCTGGCTGTGGCCGCCTTCTCGGGTCAGGTGAAAGTGTTGATCATCGGTATCCCGAGTGAAGGGGACCTGCTGGTCGATAAGCCATTGAATGGCTGAAGGTCCGTTCTCGACGGTAAAGCGGACGGCGGGCTCCTGGCATAACCCGCCACCGGCGGTCAGCGTGTCGTTAATATGCTGGTCGATGGAGTCTTGCTCGGTCAGTACCGCAGCGACACCTCCCTGGGCGCGCCAGGTGGAACCGGATTGCAGTTGCCGTTTACTGAGTACGGCAATGCGGGCGTCTGCACCCATTTTCTCTGCCAGATGAAGGGCCAGTGTCAGCCCGGCGGCGCCACTGCCAAGAATCAGCGCATCAAAGTAAAAATTTTTATACGTGTTGTGAAGCATTGCAGAGGATCGTTACTGTTGTCGAAACCATTCCTTTGGCATCATGGTGAAGACTGAATGTTATTATGGTCTGTGGCCGTGATATGCCGCAGACAATTTGCGACAGCCGTAATAAATATTCTGGGCAAGAGCATTGCATAATGTTTTGCTAGAGTGAACCTTATGGCAGGGTAAACAAGTGATTGTCTCCTGTTGTTTCGCTCCTCCCTTTGTCGGAAGTACGATCAGTGGACAGGGTGGTTTGTCGCTGATGCACTGACGCATTCTCAGCCTGTAATTGCACGACATTGCAGAAAATTGAAAAAAATGTACCGAATGATGGAACTTTTTGTCAGCTCTACTGTCATAACGGTTAGATCGGAGCAAATGCGTTTTGGCCTAGGCTCTACATCTGGTCAAAAACGTTGAGGGAAGCCTATGGCAGATGCACCTGAAACCGATCTACAGCTGGTGGAACGGGTGCGCAAGGGGGATAAAAGAGCCTTTGACCTTCTTGTCATCAAATACCAGCACAAGATTCTCGGCCTCGTCGGGAGTTACGTCCATGACTTCCAGGAAGTGCAGGATGTAACCCAGGAAGCCTTTATCAAGGCTTACCGTGCGATGGGCCAGTTTCGTGGTGACAGTGCGTTCTATACCTGGTTGTACAGAATTGCCATCAATACTGCGAAGAATCATCTGGTGTCCAAGGGGCGTCGGCCTCCGGATACTGATGTCGATGTATACGACGCAGAGAATTATGAGGGCGCGTTCCCGCTGAAGGATCTGGAAACTCCGGAAAACAACCTTCAGAAGAATCAGGTGGAAGAGGCCATCTACGGGGTGATCAACAACCTCCCGGATGAGCTGAGAACAGCAGTGACGCTACGAGAGTTTGAAGGCCTGAGTTATGAAGAAATAGCCCAGGTTATGGATTGTCCGGTGGGGACTGTCCGTTCACGGATCTTCCGTGCGCGGGAAGCCATCGACAAGGTGATCCGACCTCTGCTTAACAAGGCAGGCTAGGCGGATGACCACACAGGCTGAGTAAAGCTGGTTAACGCTGGATGCGTACTTTCTACCCATTGGGTACGCGGGGGATGAGTGAAACAGACAAAAACCAGTGAGGTGTCCTATGAGTGATACCAGTAATAACAAACCAGATTCCGGCTCCCGTCAGGATCATCTGCGCGAATCACTCTCTGCGCTGATGGATGGCGAGGCCAACGAACTGGAAATGCACCGGATCCTGGATCGCCTGGGTTCCGATGAAGAGTTGCGCTCTGCGGCGGTTAGCTACCAGCGTATTGGGGCTGCGGTTCGCCAGGAGCAGAATGCCTTTTCAGGTATCGATCTGTCGGCTTCCATTCGTGATGCAATTGCTGGTGAGCCTACACCGGTTCTGGAAAGCGAAGCCAGCGAGCAGAAGCAGGCTGCCAACCGTCAGGGCTGGTTCGCCAACCTGGGACGACTGGCAGTGGCAGCTTCTGTTGCGGCGGCTACGGTTGTTGGGGTGCAATCCTGGCAGCTGGCCAATCGTGGCGATGCCGGTGCTCCATCAACAGAGCTGGCGACAATTGTCGAGCCGGTCAGTGTGCCGTCTGTAGGCCTGCCTTCAGGCAACCTGCCATCTTCCGATATGTTTGGTGCCCGTGGCCTGCAGGCCGGTTTTGGTACCGAGCAGAACAGTATGACACCAGAGCAGATGAGCCGGGCCCGCGGTTATGCGGATCAGGTAGCTCAGGCCCGTTTCCGTGCTTATATGATGGAGCATGCTGAACAGGCTTCTGCTTACGGTGGCAGTATTGTTCCTCTGGTAAGAGCGACAAGCTACGGTTCAGCCGGGCGCTGAACCTTCTCTGGCGGGATACCTGTCAGCAGGTATCTGCCGGGGAGATCAGACTGGCAAGTGAGTGAGTTTGAGAGCGGAGAGTAGAGAGTGTATGAGTAAAGGAACACTCGGCGTGATGGGATGCAGTTTGAAAGGTGGTTTGAAAGCTGCTCTGGTGGCGGGTGGTCTGTTATTTTCAGCACTCACATTTGCACAGACTTCTGGCTCCCAGTCTTCAGTGGCAACACCAGCCGACTGGTTGACCCGAATGGTTGCCGCACCCTCGGTGACCGCCTATGAAGGCCTGTTTGTCTATGAAAATGCCTCCGGTATTTCCGCTGTGCGCATCTTCCACAAGCCGGAAGATAACATTCAGAAAGAACGCCTGATTTATCAGGATGGCCCTTACCGGGAAATTGTCCGTGAGGGCGACAAGATCGCCTTTATTCGTCCAGATGGTGATATCAGCCGCTTCCGCACCGAAGGTGTCAGCGGTCTGGTTGAGCGTCTGAGTAACTATCAGGATGATCTTCGTCAGTCGTACCGTCTGCTGTTTGGCGGCAATGACCGTGTTGCCGGTCGTAATGCCCTCCGTATTGAAGTTCAGCCCCGCGACTCCCATCGTTACGGTTTTGCCCTGTGGCTCGACCGGGATACCGGTTTGATGCTGCGTTCCGAATTGATTGGTGAAAAGGGTGCGATCCTCGAACGCCTGCAATATGTTGACCTTTCTACGCCGCAAGAACTTCCTGCCCAGTTGCTGGAACCTTCCCGCCCTGTTAACTGGCAACCAGCGCCGAAAAAGCAACCGGTTCCCGAAGCATCGGCCCTCAAGGCTTTGAGCTGGGAGATGGGCTGGATTCCTTCCGGTTTTGAGCTGGCAGGAATCAGTCAGGCCGATAGCCCAGTCTCTCGGCAGAAGGTAGACAGCCTGTTGTTCAGTGATGGCCTGTCTGCGTTTTCGGTATTTGTTGAGAAGGATCAGTCCAAGGTGCTTGGGCCGGCCTCAGAGCAGATCGGGGCAACAGCGGCTATCTCCCGCCTGTTCCGGCAGGGTGATGATTATTTCAATGTGACGGTGATTGGTGAGATTCCTGTCGGTGTTGCTGAGCGGGTCGCAGTCTCTGTTAAACCGAGAAATAGCAGTTCTCAACCTTCGGCGGATCAAAACGATAAGCCATCTCCCTGAATATCAGATCCATTAAGTCAGATAGCTGTTGTGTGGTTGTCTGTCTCTGAATGTTAATATTCGAGCATGATTGAAGAGCGCGGTCGGGTCGTTAAGGTAGAAGCGACCTCAGTCTGGGTTGAAACCCTCCGAAAAAGTACCTGTGGCCAGTGTCAGGCCAGCAATACCTGCGGGCATGGTTTGATGAACCGAATGATGCCGTCCCGCAGCCATGCCTATATTCGTGCCTCCAGTGCCACAGCCTTGAAGGTGGGTGATGAAGTGACCATTGCCTTGCCTGAGCAGGCTGTGCTGTCGGCTTCGGTACTGGTGTATCTGGGGCCTTTGCTCGCCATGCTGTTGGGTGTGGTGCTGGGCAGTATGGCCGGACTGGCAGAACCCTGGATCATAGCGTTGGCTGTCGTCGGACTGGTGTCGGGTTTTTATGGTGTGCGCTGGTGGACACGGCAGGCGCAGGAAGGGCTGTATGAACCGATTGTTTTGCGTCGGCACATTCCTCTTTCTGCGACAGATTAAGACAGATTGATACAGCTGATTCGTTGCTGTTTGCGGCACGGTCGGGTAAATCTAAAGAACCCTTACAAACTCGTTAATAAGTACGGGAATAATAGTGATGAGCAAAAATGGATCTCGATCTACGTCACAGTATGAACGCCCCATTAGCCGCAAGGCCCTTCTCTTTACCTTTTGTCTGGCCGTTGTTGGCAGCCTGACATTTGCCATTTCCAAACCGGCAGAAGCCAAAGATCAGCTGCCGGACTTCTCGACGCTGGCGGAGCAGACGTCTCCGGCCATCGTCAATATCAGTACCATGACCAATCCCAAGCGTGACCGTAACCAGATGTACGGCCCATATGGGGAAGAGCTGCCGGAAATCCTGCGCCGCTACTTCGGGCTTCAGGTTCCTGACGGTCGTGGCGGTTCCCGGCAGGAGCAGCCTCAACCCCAGTCACTGGGTTCCGGCTTTATCATCTCCAAAGATGGTTATGTCCTGACCAACAATCATGTGATTGAAGGTGCGGACGAAATTATTGTGCGGATGAATGATCGTAGTGAGTACAAGGCCAAGCTGATTGGTGCTGACAAAAAGTCCGATCTGGCTCTACTGAAGGTGGATGGTAAGAACCTGCCGACTGTGAAAATCGGCCAGTCTGAAAACCTCAAGCCTGGTCAGTGGGTATTTGCGATTGGTTCACCGTTCGGTTTCGACTACTCGGTGACCAAGGGCATTATCAGCGCCTTGAACCGTAGTCTGCCCCGCGAAAGCTATGTGCCGTTTATTCAGACCGATGTGCCTATCAATCCGGGTAACTCCGGCGGCCCGCTGCTGAATATGCAGGGCGAAGTGATTGGTATTAACTCCCAGATCTACACCCGCTCCGGTGGCTTTATGGGGCTGTCGTTTGCTATCCCGGTTGATGATGCCATGGATGTGGTGGCGCAGCTGAAAGAGAACGGTCAGGTATCACGCGGCTGGCTGGGCGTGATTATTCAGGATGTTGACCGTGATCTGGCGGATTCTTTTGGTCTGGATCGCCCACATGGCGCTTTGCTGAGTCAGGTGCTGCCAGAAGGTCCTGCTGATAAGGGCGGCCTGCAGGCTGGTGACATCATCACCCGTTTCAATGATCGTGAAATCAAGTTCTCCAGTGATCTGCCTATTGCTGTTGGTCGTGCGCCAATTGGCAAAGAGGTTGAAGTGGAGCTGGTTCGTCGCGGCAAGAAGAAAACTCTTGAGCTGGCCGTGGGCGAGCTGCCTGATGAGCAATCTGGCGTGAACCCTCGCGATGGTATCCGTAAGGACAACCGGTTGGGTATCTCTGTGACTGCGCTCGATGAAGCGGTTCGTTCCCGCCTGGGGCTCGACAGTGAAGTGAAAGGTGTTGTGGTTACCGAAGTTGGTCAGGGTGTTGGTCGTGCTTATGGATTGCGTTCCGGGGATGTGATTACCCAGATTAACCATGAGAACATTACTTCCACCAAAGAGTACCAGAAGGTCACCGCCGACCTGCCGGTGAATAAGACCATCTCCATGCGTCTGATTCGCCGTGGTACACCGGGCTTTATTACTTTCCGTTTGGCTGAGTAAAAGTAACCGGGTGAAAAATGGGGTGACAATGTGTCGCCCCATTTTTTTAGGGAAAGTGTTTGTACTTGTTGTGATGCTGTTGAATAGCAGGCTTTTGGCAAATACGGTAAACTTCTCTTTTTAATGAACATTTATCCAGTCCGCACTTACAGGTGCGGACTGGTCTGTTTACAGCGGATAAACCGGAGATTGCGCGGCCTGATGTACAGAGCTGGCGCTGAGTAACTGACGGTGAGCAACCTGAAAAACATTCGTAACTTTTCCATTATTGCCCATATCGACCATGGCAAATCCACACTCGCGGATCGCTTTATTCAGCACTGCGAGGGCTTGAGTGAGCGTGAAATGCAGGCTCAGGTTCTGGACTCCATGGATCTGGAACGTGAGCGTGGCATTACCATCAAGGCCCAGAGTGTAACGCTGAACTACAAAGCCAATGATGGCGAAGTTTATCAGCTGAACTTTATCGATACTCCGGGGCACGTTGACTTCTCTTATGAAGTATCCCGTTCTCTTGCCGCCTGTGAGGGTGCGCTGCTGGTGGTTGATGCGGCCCAGGGCGTAGAAGCCCAGTCTGTTGCCAACTGCTATACCGCCATTGAGCAGGGCCTGGAAGTGATGCCGGTTCTGAATAAGATGGACCTGCCACAGGCCGAGCCTGAGCGTGTTGCTCAGGAGATCGAAGAGATTATCGGTATCGATGCCCACGATGCAGTACGTTGTTCTGCCAAGAGTGGTCTGGGTATTGAAGATGTACTGGAGCGTCTGATCACGACGATTCCGGCGCCGGAAGGTGATCGTGACGGCGATTTGCAGGCACTGATCATCGATTCCTGGTTCGATAACTATCTCGGCATTGTTTCCCTGGTGCGCGTCGTGAACGGCGAACTGCGCAAGGGCGACAAGATGCTGGTGAAGTCCACCAAGGAATCCTACCAGGTGGACGACAT
This sequence comes from Parendozoicomonas haliclonae, assembly GCF_900174585.1. Taxonomy (GTDB): domain Bacteria; phylum Pseudomonadota; class Gammaproteobacteria; order Pseudomonadales; family Endozoicomonadaceae; genus Sansalvadorimonas; species Sansalvadorimonas haliclonae. Next base: position 139,264 of record NZ_FWPT01000012.1, read on the forward strand.
TGGTATCTTTACCCCGAAGCGTACTTCTACCGGTGTGTTGCGTGCCGGTGAAGTAGGCTATGTGATCGCCGGTATTAAAGACATTCATGGTGCGCCGGTGGGTGATACCCTGACCAAGGTCAAGACCCCTGACGTTCCGGCGCTGTCCGGCTTCCAGAAGGTGAAACCGCAGGTTTACGCGGGTCTGTTTCCGGTATCCTCTGATGACTTTGAAGACTTCCGTGAAGCGCTGGACAAACTGAGTCTCAACGATGCTTCCCTGTTCTTCGAGCCGGAATCTTCCGATGCACTGGGCTTTGGTTTCCGTTGTGGCTTCCTCGGTATGCTGCACATGGAGATCATTCAGGAACGTCTGGAGCGTGAATACAATCTCGACCTGATCACAACTGCACCAACGGTGGTTTATCAGGTGGTGATGAAGAACGGTGATGTGGTTGAAATTGATAACCCGTCCCGCCTACCGGATCCTTCAGGTGTTGATGAGATTCGTGAGCCAATCTGTCGCGCGAATATCCTGGTGCCACAGGAATACCTGGGTAACGTGATTACTCTGTGTGTTGAGAAGCGTGGTGTTCAGAGAGATATGCAGTTCACCGGTGGTCAGGTCTCCCTGACTTATGACCTGCCGATGAGCGAAGTGGTGCTGGACTTCTTCGACCGTCTGAAGTCCTGCAGTCGCGGTTTCGCCTCTCTGGACTATAGTTTTGACCGTTTTGAAGCGGCCAAAATGGTGAAAATGGATATCCTTATTAATGGTGAAAAGGTTGATGCTCTGGCATTGATTCTCCATAAGGATAACTCTCACGGCCGTGGCCGCGCACTGACCGAGAAGATGAAAGAGATCATCCCTCGTCAGATGTTCGATGTGGCGATTCAGGCGGCACTGGGTGGCCAGATTGTTGCTCGTACAACGGTTAAGGCTCTGCGTAAGAACGTAACGGCCAAGTGTTACGGTGGTGACGTTTCCCGTAAGCGTAAGCTGCTGGAGAAGCAGAAGGCCGGTAAGAAGCGTATGAAGCAGGTAGGACGCGTGGAGATTCCACAGGATGCGTTCCTGGCTGTTCTGAAAGTGGACAAATAAACAAGCCATCGGCGAGTCACTTCCTCTTCCCGGGAGTGGCTCCACAACAAGCCTTGGGCTGAGGGCGCTAACAAAGTGATGGATTTAAACTTTCCCCTGATTCTGGTTGTGGCGGTCTTTGCCACCGGGTTGATTGCCCTGTTTGATCGGCTGGTGCTGGCACCACGTCGCAAGCAGGCTGTCAGCAGCTACCGCCAGAGCGTAGAAACGCCGGATGAAATGACGGTGGAAGATCTGGAGCGTGAATCGGCTGTGGTCGAAACCTCCAAGTCGATCTTCCCGGTTCTGCTGCTGGTGCTGGTGCTGCGTTCATTCCTGTATGAGCCGTTCCAGATTCCGTCGGGTTCCATGCTGCCAACGCTGGAAGTGGGTGATTTTATTCTGGTGAATAAATACACCTACGGTCTGCGTTTGCCGGTTGTTGGTACCAAGGTGGTGGCGGTCAATGATCCGAAACCGGGTGATGTGATGGTGTTCAAGGAGCCGGCCAATCCGAACATCAACTTTATCAAGCGGGTGATCGGTGTTCCGGGCGATAAGATTGCTTACCGGAACAAGATTCTGTACATCAATGGCAAGCCGGTGCCGGAGAGCTTTGTTGGCGAGCTGAAGGATGACTACGACCCGCGTATGGGTGTGCGTCCGCCTTATCGTGTCTATGACGAAACCATTGGCGATGTGACCCATGAGATTCGCAAGGATCTGCTGCTGATGGATCGCCGTGCGGAAGGTGAGTGGACAGTACCAGAAGGTCAGTACTTCGTGATGGGTGATAACCGTGACCGCAGTAATGACAGCCGCTTCTGGGGCTTTGTGCCGGATAGTCATGTGGTTGGCAAGGCAGTTTATATCTGGATGCACTGGCCAAGCTGGACGGATATCCCTAACTTCCGTAACAATGGAGCTGTGCAATAATCCGCACGTAAAATCTTAAAGGCCGGGAACAGAGGGAACAGGACCATGGGAAAGCGAGTCTTTAACGGCAGGCGCCAGCAGCAGGGAGCCAGCACACTGGGTATGTTGTGTATTGTTATTGCTGCTATTTTCTCAGTGATGGTGTTCTTTAAACTGTTTCCGGTCTATATGGATAATTATTCAGTGCGTTCCGTGCTGGATTCGCTGGATGAACGGAGCACTATCCGTCAGGCCAGTGCCAAGGAAGTAAAATCCTGGATCACCAAGGGGTTCCAGGTAAATGGTATTCGGGATATCCCGACGCAAGACATTAAAGTTCGTCAGGAAGGTGCTTTCCTGGTGGCTGACATCAACTATGAACGACGCATCGACCTGATCAGTAACGTCGATGTTGTTCTGACTTTTGAGAACAGCTGGAAAATCAAACAGCAGTGAAATCTTCGCTAGACAAGCTGGAACGCAGGCTCGGGTATACGTTCAAGAATCCCGACCTGGCTGTTCTGGCATTAACACACCGCAGCTACGGCGGTAAAAATAACGAGCGTCTGGAGTTTCTCGGAGACTCCATTGTCAACTTCCTCATTGCCGAGGATCTTTATCAGCGTTTCCCGGAAGCCCGTGAAGGCCAGTTGAGCCGTCTGCGGGCTTTGATGGTGCGTGGTCGTACGCTGGCGGAACTGGCCCGTGAATTTGAGCTGGGCGATTTTCTGTTGCTCGGTTCCGGTGAGCTGAAGAGTGGTGGCTTCCGTCGTGAGTCCATTCTGGCCGATGTGGTTGAGGCTCTGCTGGGTGCTATCTATCTGGACTCCGGCATGGATACCTGCCGTGAGCGGGTACAGGCCTGGTTCTCTTCCCGGTTGGCAACCCTGTCGGTCACTGACCAGCACAATAAAGATCCAAAAACCCGTCTGCAGGAGTTCCTGCAGTCCCAGCAGCAAAAGCTGCCTGAATATGAACTGCTCAGTATTGAAGGCAAGGCTCATGCCCAGACCTTCAAGGTGTCCTGCCTGATCGACGGCCAGAAGCCGACCGAAGGTGAAGGCAGTAGTCGTCGAATCGCTGAACAGCAGTCCGCCCGTCGAGCTTTGGTTGCTCTGGGTGTGGAGGTAGAGGAATGATTGAACAGGCCGTTTCCCAGGGACGTTGTGGCTACGTGGCGATTGTTGGTCGTCCGAATGTGGGTAAGTCCACGCTGCTGAACCGGATTTTGGGTCAGAAGCTCAGTATTACCTCCCGTAAGCCACAGACAACCCGTCACCGCATTCACGGTATCAAGACCGAAGGTGATGTGCAGGCGATCTATGTGGATACGCCGGGGATGCACCTGGGCGCAGAGAAAGCCATTAACCGCTATATGAACCGTGCGGCGTCTTCCTCGCTGGCGGATGTGGATGTGATCGTGTTTATCGTCGATCGTCTGCGCTGGACGGAAGAAGACGAGATGGTGCTTGAGAAGCTCAAGCATACCAAAGCACCGGTGATTCTGGTGGTGAACAAGGTTGACCGTCTGGATGAAAAAGCCCAGCTGATTCCATGGCTGGATGAGCTGTCCCGCAAGATGGACTTTGCCCATATCGTGCCAATCGCGGCTCGTAATGGTCATAACGTTGATCGCCTGGAACGTCTGGTGAACAGCTACCTGCCGGAAAGCATTCACTTCTTCGGTGAAGATCAGATTACTGACCGCAGTTCCCGCTTCCTGGCGGCCGAGCTGGTGCGTGAAAAGGTTATGCGCCAGCTGGGTGATGAACTGCCTTACCAGATCACTGTCGAGATCGAAGAGTTTAAGGATGTGGAAGGCGTACTGCATATCAGTGCCCTGCTGCTGGTTGAACGTGCCGGTCAGAAGAAGATTGTGATTGGCGACAAGGGTTCACGCCTGAAAACTATTGGTCGTGATGCCCGTCTGGATATGGAAAAGCTGTTCGACAGCAAGGTTATGCTGAACCTGTGGGTGAAAGTCCGCAGTGGCTGGTCGGACGATGAGCGGGCTCTGGCGAGCCTGGGTTATAACGATCTGGCCTGATCCTGATGCAAAACCGCTCCGTTGAGCTGCAACCGGCCTGGGTGCTTCACTCCAGGCCTTACCGTGAAACCAGTCTGATCGTCGATCTGCTGACCCGGGATCACGGTAAAATCTCGGTTGTAGTTAACGGGGCTCGCGGTGCGGCGACCAAGAAAGGTCGTCCGCGTCGTGGTCAACTTCTCCAGCCTTTTGCGGAACTGCTGGTCAGCTGGACCGGTAAGACCGAACTCAAAACTCTCAAAGCCCTTGAGCAGCGCCGGGTGATCCCTCTGTCTGGTATTCGGTTGTTCAGTGGTCTCTACGCTAATGAGCTGCTGCAGCGGCTTCTGCAGCCTTGGCAGGCTGTGGATGATCTTCTGGAGCTCTATATCTGGCTGCTGGAACATCTCTCATCAGACACCCATCTTGAACGGGTGCTCCGCCTGTTTGAAAAGAACCTGTTGGACCTATTGGGGTATGGGCTGCCTCTTGGCTATGCGGCAGGCTCGGGTGATGAGATGACCAATGACGGTTGGTATCGGTATGATCCGGATAATGGCTTCTGGCCAGTTGTCTTTGCCGGTCAGGGCCATGAAGTTGAAGATGCTGGGGCTTCACGAAATCTGTTTAGCGGTGCCATGTTGCAGGCTTTGGCAGAAGACCGAATTGAGGATCGTTATCTGGGGCAGGCCAAGCGACTGATGCGTATGGCTGTCGGGCTTCATCTGGGTGAACGGCCTTTGCGCAGTCGCGAGCTGTTTCGGATGGCCTGAGCGAAAAAAAACAATCTATAAAGAAAGCATGAAAGCGAGTAGTAAGCAGAGATGATACCAATTAACAGAATCCTCCTTGGTGTAAATATCGATCACATTGCCACTGTTCGTCAGGCGCGCGGTACCAATTACCCTGATCCGGTCAAGGCGGCTCTGGATGCCGAAGAAGCCGGTGCGGACGGCATCACATTGCACCTGCGGGAAGATCGTCGCCATATTCAGGATCATGATGTTTATCGCCTTAAGGATTTGATGCAGACCCGCATGAATCTGGAAATGGCCGTGACCGAAGAAATGCTCGGTATTGCGGAAGATGTTCGTCCTGCCCATGTCTGTCTGGTGCCGGAAAAGCGTGAAGAGCTGACCACGGAAGGTGGACTGGATGTGGTCGGTCAGGAAGAGAAGATTCGCCGTGCCTGCCATCGTATGGCGGATGTCGGTATTGATGTCTCCCTCTTTATAGATGCCGAGCCTGAGCAGATTCGTGCTGCCCAGCGTTGTGGTGCGCCGACCATTGAAATCCATACTGGCGGTTATGCCGATGCGGAAACCGATGCTGAGCGTGATGCGGAGCTGGAACGTATCCGTGCCGGTGTTGCGTTAGGAAATGAGCTAGGTCTGGTGGTGAATGCCGGACATGGCCTGAACTACCAGAATGTTGAGCCGGTTGCCGCTATCTCCGGTCTCTGCGAACTGAATATTGGCCATGCCATTATTGCCCGCGCTTTGACGGTAGGTTTGAAAGAGGCCATTCGTGAGATGCGTACGCTGATGATTGATGCCTCCCGTTACCAGAAGGTTGATGTGTGATCGTCGGGATCGGAACAGATATTGCCTCTATCCCCCGGATAGAGGCAGCCTGGAAACGAACGGGTGATCGTTTTGCGCGTCGTATTCTGACAGATGCTGAATATGCCGTATTTGAGCAGCGCAGCTTTTCACCTGCTTATCTGGCAACCCGCTTTGCTGCCAAAGAAGCCGCGTCCAAAGCCTTTGGTACTGGCATCGGCAAGGTCTCATTTCAGGAAATGGAAATTACCAATCTGGAATCTGGTGCGCCGGTAATGACTTTTTCCGGTGCGGCAGAGGTGCTGCAGATGGAAAAGGGTATACAGCATATTCATATCAGCCTGAGCGATGAAAAAGAGTTCGCTCAGGCCTTTGTTATTTTTGAATCCTGACCGGACGGAATGATGCCCCTTTAAAAAGGTGCATCATCTTCATCAGCGGTGTCTGGGGCGAGTTCTTCAGAGCTTACACTGCCCTGAGTCTGCCATTCGGCGCCTTTCTCTTCTTCACCACCCAGACCTTCAATCATTTCTTTCAGGAACTCTGACAGGGTGCCGGCCATCAGGGTGAAGTCGGCATCAAAGCGGCTGGCTTCATCGTCTGCATTCAGGGCCTCAGACTGCTCTTGCAGCTCATCGGTAAATTTCACCCGGCGAATAATCAGGTCATCACCAAGAATACAGTTCAGAGCTTCGTTCCAGTGCAGGGCGAGCTTGCTCACCTGCATGCCGGTATTGAGATGGCTGAGAATTTCGTCCGCCAGCAGATCCTGACGCTTGCAGCGAATGCTGCCGCCTTCTTCGCCCAGATCCTTCAGTTCGCACTCATCTCCCAGGGATAGGAAACGGGGCAGGGTGGAACCGTGTGACTCCAGCCAGTTGGTCATGGTGGCAGCTGGAGATTGTTTCAGCGCAGGCGGAACCACTGGCAGAGAACCCAGATTGCCACGCAGGGCGCTGGTCAGCTCTTCGGCCTTGCGGAAGCTGCTGGCATCGACAATGAGCCAGCCGTCACGGGTATCTATATAAGCACGGGTGATATTTGAGCGGGTAAATGCGCGAGGGAGGAGTGACAGGGTCATCTCATCCTTTATCTGGTCTTTCTCTTTTTTGAAGACCTGACGCCCCTGTTCGGCTTCTATTTGTTCTACTTTCTCTTTCACGGCATCGCGGACCACGCTGGTCGGCAGGATGCGCTCTTCTTTTTTTGCCGCAAAGGTCAGGAAGCGACCACTGGCGTGAACCATGCCTTCCGTGCCAGAGATAGGTGGCACCCAGCCATAGGACGCCAGCTCGGTTTTGCCACACGGACGGAAAGGCTGCTGGCCCAGGCTCTCTTCCAGAGAGTGGGAGGTGATGTCTGTTTCCTGATTAAAGCGGTAGAGAATAAGGTTCTTGAACCACATAGGGGTTGGCTCCGGATGTTCTTACAAGTGTTATGGGGCTAGTTTGGCAGGGTCGGACAGCAAGTACCACAGCTGTCACGGAGAGGCGCTTTTGATAAGGTGACCGTAAGCGACCACGAACGTATGTTCTGGGGTGTGCCTGACACCTATATAAGTAACGGAAATAAGAAATACATTTCTATTGCACACTCTTCGTTCTGCTGCTTATAATGCGCGCCGTCTCAACGACAGCCGCAAACAAGTTTGCAGCAAATGCAGCGGGTGATTAGCTCAGCTGGGAGAGCATCTGCCTTACAAGCAGAGGGTCGGCGGTTCGATCCCGTCATCACCCACCACTTCATTTGTGTTGTTGAGTGCGTACTTCGAGAGCTTATTTCTGGTACGTAGTTATGCGAAATGCGGACCGGTAGTTCAGTTGGTTAGAATACCGGCCTGTCACGCCGGGGGTCGCGGGTTCGAGTCCCGTCCGGTCCGCCATCTCATGCTTCTGTATGAGGTGTTCAGGGTTTGAATCTATCGCTCTGATTTGCATGACAATTTGCTGGATTTTGACTCTGGCAAAGAGCGCTGTTTTCTGTATAATGCGCTGCTCTGATGGTTGCTGATATAAGTGGTTGTCAGAATTCTTCTCTTGGGAAGACAGTGGGTGATTAGCTCAGCTGGGAGAGCATCTGCCTTACAAGCAGAGGGTCGGCGGTTCGATCCCGTCATCACCCACCAAATTCGAGATTGTCTGAGGTTTAAAGGGTTTCAGGTGTCTCAATCGATTAATGCGGACCGGTAGTTCAGTTGGTTAGAATACCGGCCTGTCACGCCGGGGGTCGCGGGTTCGAGTCCCGTCCGGTCCGCCATTAATTTTGCAGCACAAGAATGACAGGTTCTTGTGTGCAGATCATCGGCTGTTAGAGTGCTGATGTTTGTAGGTTTTGAAGTGTAGTGGACCGGTAGTTCAGTTGGTTAGAATACCGGCCTGTCACGCCGGGGGTCGCGGGTTCGAGTCCCGTCCGGTCCGCCATTTCAACTTCTACTTTTCTCGTTTCGAGAGTTTTGGGTGATTAGCTCAGCTGGGAGAGCATCTGCCTTACAAGCAGAGGGTCGGCGGTTCGATCCCGTCATCACCCACCAAATTCGAGATGGTCTGAAGGTTTCAGATGTCTCAACCGATTAATGCGGACCGGTAGTTCAGTTGGTTAGAATACCGGCCTGTCACGCCGGGGGTCGCGGGTTCGAGTCCCGTCCGGTCCGCCATTAATTCAAAGGTTCTGTTTCCTTTTAAAACCAACAGATTGGGTGATTAGCTCAGCTGGGAGAGCATCTGCCTTACAAGCAGAGGGTCGGCGGTTCGATCCCGTCATCACCCACCAAATTCGAGATGGTCTGAAGGTTTCAGATGTCTCAACCGATTAATGCGGACCGGTAGTTCAGTTGGTTAGAATACCGGCCTGTCACGCCGGGGGTCGCGGGTTCGAGTCCCGTCCGGTCCGCCATTAATTCAAAGGTTCTGTGTCCTTTTAAAACTTACAGACTTGGGTGATTAGCTCAGCTGGGAGAGCATCTGCCTTACAAGCAGAGGGTCGGCGGTTCGATCCCGTCATCACCCACCAAATTCGAGATTGTCTGAGGTTTCAGATGTCTCAATCGATTAATGCGGACCGGTAGTTCAGTTGGTTAGAATACCGGCCTGTCACGCCGGGGGTCGCGGGTTCGAGTCCCGTCCGGTCCGCCATTAATTCAAAGGTCTGTGTCCTTTTAAAACTTACAGAATTGGGTGATTAGCTCAGCTGGGAGAGCATCTGCCTTACAAGCAGAGGGTCGGCGGTTCGATCCCGTCATCACCCACCAAATTCAAGAGCTTTGAGTGTGATGCAAGGTTCTTTACAAGTTAGCGCGGACCGGTAGTTCAGTTGGTTAGAATACCGGCCTGTCACGCCGGGGGTCGCGGGTTCGAGTCCCGTCCGGTCCGCCATTACAATAAAGCCTCTGTACGAAGCCTTCTCAGGTATGGTGCAGAGGCTTTTTCTTTATCGATCTCTTCTTCCTTTTCCTGATCTGGATTATCCAGGGGCTTCTCTAGCGGCTTTTCTAAAGAGTGCAGCCCTATCGGTGCATCTTCATACCAGCTTCCCAGTAACTTCGATGTGCCAGAAACCAGAGCCCCCGTACCTTGTTTGGCATAACTCACCAGCTTGTCCACACCTACTGTTTCAAGAAGCTTTGCCAGGCCCCGTTTGGGCGGTGTTCTGAGTACCGGTGCGGTTTTTTCTCCTCTGAAAAAGGCACTTGTTTGTTCAAATGCCTGCGCCTGTGTTTGTGCGTAGAGATTGGGGTGTGAGAACGGGCCAAGCAGCAGGTGGGTTTCTCCGGCATTGTTGGGCATGGATTCTTTAACGTGGTGGTACTGACTGGGCTTCTCCTGAAACTCACTATGAGCGACGGATTCCAGCTCAGTTAAAGTCTTGCTGTGGGGACGAAGTTCGTGAGCGCAATCCGGGTTGGCGAGCAAGATGGAGAGTTGTACTTTATTGTCCGGGTTTTGATCTCTCACCGTTTGCATAACTTCCCTAGCCAGCGAGCGGGTGAAATACTGCGCCGGGTTAAAAACCATGCAGATATGATCAGTTTCGGGGCTGATGGGAGCGACGCGTTCTTTTGCGATCTTTTCTCTACCCATCTGGATCAGGGTGCGTGGGAAGCAGCCAACGGGTGTAACTGAATAACTGCCGCAATGGCTGACAACCTCAGGAAATACTTTGGTTGAAGGGCTTATCGCGTAAACCGGTTTTTGGGGTTGATGTGAGCGACCGCAGGCATAATTTGCCGCCTGCAATATATGGGCGGAATTACCCACCATAATAATTTTATTAAGACACCCTGAGACCTTCTTACTCATAAAAGAGTGTTTGGCCTTTTTGGTGACTCTTCCCTGCTCCGTGTCCTCTAATGGTGGGCGTGTGCTGGTTCCGCGTTTGCGTCCTGCTAAGCTGCTTTTGTGCATGGGGAGCCCTTCCTGTTCTTCTTTCCTTCTTTCCTGTGACATCGTCAGAAAAGAAATTGAGCAGGATGGGCAGAAGCACTGTCGCTCTTGTTATAAGAGCCGCCTGGGATGCTGTCAGGCGGCCTGAGAGACGTCTCTATTTTACGGAGGACTGGCTCGGTGGGTAATCATCCCCGGTAAGGCAGACAATCCCGCCTAAAAGACCGATGTCGTAACGCACCTTGCCAACAGCATCTTCATCTTCCTGATTGTGAATGCCATCGATACGGGTGTTGATCTCTTTTGCTGTCTCGCCGGATACCAGCCAGATACAGGCAGATATTGCACAGGATGGTGAAGACTGTTTGCAGCCATCAGGTGAGCTGCCACGAATCCATTCCACCTTTTCCTTTACCAGCAGTTGTGCGGCGATATAGTCCGGATGGGCAACGTATTGCCCTTTGCCAAACCAGTCGTTGTTATAAGGCAGGTAAGGACCTTTCCAGCCCGGCAGACCTTTGTCGATGATCAGATCATCAATCTTCAGGTAACCAAAGGCGGGGTCGGTATCAGCGGTAATCTGCAATACCTTGCCGGTATCGGTTTCATATTGTTTGGCGGCCGACAGCATCTGCTGGAGTTCTTTGATCACAGTGGTGGGCGTGTCATCTTGTTCTGTGCTGTAAACCGCTGTGCTTAAGGCAATCGCTGCGGTCAGAGAGGCTAACTGGCAGGTACTTGTGATATTTGGCAAAAACCGTTTCAAAGACATCTCCTGGTTTTTGAGTGGTGGGCAGTTTTTTCGTACGTATAAACAAGAAGCCCGCAAAGGTTGCGGGCTTCCGGGTACTTCCAAAAGGAACCTATCGGTCTGACTGTTTGGCCAGCATGGGTTCTTTGGAGCGAATCCAGTCGCTCAGGATATTGCTGGTTTCAACCAGCAGAGCGTCGTCGCTTAAATCCTTATCCTTCTTGTTCTGGTTGAAACGATCATTCTGTTCGTTCTCCAGCTCGTCCAGAGTCTTGTAAGGCTTTTCGCCCTTAGACTTGCGCAGATAGTTCTCAATCGCCAGGCGTTCGTCCTGCATCCGCTGGATCTCTTCCTTGCGGGCCTTCTCGTTCAGGGTTACTTCTGTGCGGTTTTCAAACTGCTTCTGGTATTCACGCAGCTTGTCCAGATAAATGAAGTCCGGGTTGTCGGCGACACGCTCTTTATGGCGAGCCTGCAGAGCGGGAACTTCCGGAGATAGTGGCTTCAGTGAGTTAAAGCTCACTGGCTTGATCTCGGTATAAGGCAGGGCGTTAGGCAGTGAGCTTTCGCCGATATCCTTGGGATCAAACAGGGAGGGGAAGCTGATGTCCGGAATCACACCACGGTTCTGGGTGCTCTGGCCGGAGACACGGTAGAACTTGGCAACCGTCAGTTTCAGCTGGCCATGGTTCAGTGGCTGGATAGTCTGCACAGTCCCTTTACCAAAGCTCTGGCCACCAATCACGAGTGCGCGCTGATAATCCTGCATGGCTCCGGCAAAAATTTCAGAAGCAGAAGCACTCAGGCGGTTGATCAATACAGCCATAGGGCCGTCATAGACTTCTTTCGGATCAGGGTCCTGCTGAGCTTCAGTGCGTCCGCGGCTGTCTTTGACGATAACCGTCGGGCCTTTAGGGATGAACAGGCCAGTCAGCTGGTTGGCTTCCTGCAGAGAGCCGCCACCGTTGTTGCGCAGATCGATCACCAGACCGTCGATCTTCTCTTTCTTGAGCTCAGCAATCAGCTTACGCACGTCACGCGTCGTGCTTTTGTAATTCGGATCACCAGCCTGAGCCGCTTTGAAGTCAATATAGAAGGCCGGGATCTCGATCACGCCAATGCGCTTTTTCTCGGAACCTTTACCTACTTCAATCACGCTCTTCTGGGCCGACTGCTCTTCCAGTTTGACCTTGTCACGAACAATGGAATAAATGCGGTTCTTGCCATCGCTGGTGCTGGATGGGATCACCTCCAAACGCACCTCAGTGCCCTTGGCGCCACGAATCAGCTTCACGACTTCATCCAGACGCATACCGACCACATCTTCCATCTTGCCGTCTTTGGCTTGAGCCACGCTGATGATCTTGTCACCGGGTTTCAGCTGGCCAGCTTTATCGGCAGGGCCGCCAGGGACAACGCTGATCACCTTGGTGTACTCGTCCTCGGACTGCAGTACCGCACCAATCCCTTCCAGAGACAGGCTCATATTGATGTCGAAGTTCTCTGCCCGCTGTGGAGAAAAGTACTGGGTATGCGGGTCAAACAGTTGGGTATAGGCATTCAGGTATAGCTGGAAGGCATCTTCGCTGCGGGTCTGGTGCAGGCGGCGCAGCTGGTTGGTGTAACGCTTGTTCAGCAGATCCTTGATCTCGGCGTCGTCTTTTTCGTTCAGCTTCATGGCCAGCACGCTGTCCTTGAGCTGACGACGCCAGAGGTCTTCCTGTTCGGCCTTGTCGGTTAACCAGGGGGCTTTTTCCCGATCAATTTCCAGAGTTTCCTGCTGTTTGAAGTTCAGCTTCTCAATACCGTTATCGACCAGTTTGAGCATATAGCGGATACGCTCTTCACTGCGCTCACGATAACGATTGAAAATTTCAAAGGCCGGACGCAGGTTGCCACCTTTCAAAGCATCATCCAGATTGCTCTGATACTTGCTGAACTCTTTGATGTCAGAGGCCAGAAAGAAGCTGCGGTTACGATCGAGGGAATCCAGATAGCTGTTATAAATCTTGTCGGAGCTGTTTTCGCTCAGATCGATTTTTTCATAGGAGTTATTCTTCAGCAGCTGCACCACATTCACACTGGCAATGGCCTGATTCAGTGTGGGTTTAAGGGCGGTGAGCGGCTGGTTGAGATCTTCGGCTGCCAGTACAGCGGTTGGCAGCAGCAGAGAGAGGCCGAGGGCGCTTCGTGCCAAAGTGTTTCTGATGCGTTTCAGCGTACGGTATCCGGAAGGGTGAGACGATGACAGAATTGAGCTGAATTGCATCAGTGGTTTCACTCTTGTGCTTGGAGTTTTCGTACTTCGGAAAGAGAAGAGCATACGAGAACATCCTTGTTGTTGGAGAATTCATGCTCTGGCTGACAGTGCAGACTGGGGTTCCTGAAGAGCAACCGGCCTGCTGGACACTTCCAATACTTAAAGTGCAAAACAAATGGCAGCCATCTTAAGCATGCTATTCCGATGAAACGGCAAATCTTTCAAAAAGATGAAATCGTCAGAATAAACAGTGCTTTCTGCACTATAGCATCTTAACAGGCCCGTTTGTTGTTTGTTTTAAAAGGCCTGTCAGGTGTGTACCAAGTTGTATCAGTTTTCGCTTAACACATAACTGAGTTCGGACTCTTCCTGAGAATCAGGAACGCGCGGGGATTCACTTTTACACAGCGTACGGTTGGTTGTGGCAAGGGCAAGCAGCAGCTCTTCCATCTCCTGACTTTCGTGAGAGAGCTGATTATTGGCGCGGTAGCTGTTGGAGGAGAATTGCATGGCCATATCCGTAAGTGAGTTGTCACTCTCAGACTACCATTGAGCACTGGCTGGATTTGATCAGTTCTTGTACGAAATCGTATGTGGTTCGCTACATCAGGTAACGGACTGTAAGGCGCGGAGGCTCACTCTGGAGCCTCCGTTTATACCGTTATGGCAGCAGGCTTTCCTGCTGGAAGAAGCGGGTCAGCACTTTAGACAGGTTGGCTGCGTCGTCACGACCGGCCAGCTCCCGAATGGAATGCATGCCGAAGGTTGGCAGGCCGACATCGACAGTCCGCACACCCAGGCCGCTGGCGGTAATAGGGCCGATGGTGCTGCCACAGCCCATATCGGTACGGGCAACGAATGCCTGCACCGGTACATTTTCCTGCTCGCACAGAACCCGTACCAGCGCGCTGGTTTCGCTGCTGGTTGCGTAGCGTTGGTTAGCGTTGATCTTGATAACCGGACCATCGTTGATGATCGGGCCGTGGTTGCCATCGTGACGGTCGGCATAGTTCGGGTGAATGCCGTGGGCATTATCGGTCGAGATCATAACGGAACGCTGCAGGGCACGGGTCAGTTCGGTGTTGGTATCGCAGATGCGTTCCAGCACTTGGCGCAGGAACGGGCCGCTGGCACCCTGGGCACTTTCACTGCCGACTTCTTCATGATCATTGCAGACCAGCAGGCATGGGTAAGGAGAGTCTTCAGCTTCAAGCAGGGCCGCCATGCCGGTGTAACAGCTCAGCAGGTTATCCAGGCGGGCGGAAGCAATAAATTCATCCTTCAGGCCCAAAATGGCAGGTGCCTGAGTGTCGTAAAAGAAGATCTCATAGTCCAGCACCTTGGCTGGTTTCAGCTGCTGGCTTTCCAGTTCGGCTGCCAGCATCTGGCGGAAGTCTGGCTTGTCATCGCCCTGTACGCGGCACAGTACCGGTGGGATATCGGTCTGCGGGTTGATGCTGCGGCTCTTGTTGGCTTCACGGTCCAGATGGATGGCCAGACTCGGGATCATGGCGATCGCTTTCTTGAAGTCCACCAGGGCATTCTGGATATTGCCGTCCTTGTCCTGCCAGGTCACCCGGCCGGCCATGGAGAGGTCCCGGTCAAACCAGGGATTCAGCAGTGCGCCGCCATATACTTCCACACCTAGCTGGAAGTAGTTCTGGCCGGTCAGTTCGGCATTGGGCTTAACCTTCAGTGCCGGACTGTCGGTATGGGCGCCGACCATGCGCAGCCCCTGGGTGGCCAGATCACCATTGCCGGTCGTGAAGGCAATAATGGCGGAGTCATGACGGGTAACGTAGTACTTCTGGTTTGGCTCAAGCTCCCAGCTGGAACGCTCATCCAGAGCGATAAAGCCGGCATCGGCAAAGCGTTTGGCCATTTCTGCAGTGGCGTGGAACGGGGTCGGAGAGGCCTGCAGGTAAGCGAGGAGGTCGTGATTAAATGCGGTGGTATCCATAACAGCCTGATGGTTTGTGTTTAATGAAAGGGGCTCTATGACTTGCCGCAGGATACCACTGTTGGGGTTTATCGCGCATCTGTAGGTATCAATTCTCATCACCATTGGCTTCAGGATGGCCGTGCTGAATCTGGAATCGCGTCTATATTGGGCTGTCCGGGAAAGAACGAATAATTTCAAAGACCCTGATCAGGGAGTGTGGCTGCTTGAGCACTGTGATGCATCTTCTGACAATCTGGAGAGGGCTGCTGGCCGGTCTTCTCCTTGCGCTTTTCTTGGGAATCAGCCTGGGAATTGGCTCGGTACAGGCTGAGGATTTCCTGTTTCCGGCTAATGAGCCTGACACTGGGAGTCTTCTGCAGCCATCAAAGGCGACGCCCTGGGAGGAGCCTGAAGCGGTGAGGCGCTGGTATGCCACTTCTCCGGCCGGTACGTTTGTCGTTTCCGGTAACCGGGTTTTGTTGTTTGAGAATGTCCAGTTGCCTCAGGAACTGGCGGAAATGGCTTCAGGGCTGTTAACCGGTGCACTCTGGAAGGAAGGCTATCTGCTTTCCCATGAGCTGTTTCTCAGTATGCTCTGGCCCTCTTTGCCAAAGCCGGTTCAGCAGATGTTTCGTGGAGTCTCGCAAGGATGGTTGCTCTGGACTCTGATGCACTCTCTGGTGCAGGTCGGCTCGCCTCTGGCTGTGCTGGTGCGGGATTATTACCGTTACTGGAATGCCTCTCACTTTCAGGGCACGATGCCGGTGGCGGTGAATGATGCTGAGTTGTCTTTCCGTGTGTTTGTTCAGGCGGATTTCCCTGACGCTATCGAAGAACCTGCCGGTTTCATTATTGATAAGGTGCCGGCTATGTCTGCCCTGCCAACGCTGGTGCGCCGACATGATCATTTGAATCCCTGGAACCGGTTGTTGGATGAGATGAGCCGCAGTGATATCAGTCGGCTGCGGTTATCAGGGGATCGTGATGGTGTTATCACCGTTCGCTTTCAGGATGCCGGGCTGGGGGGCGCAGAGCAGCGGCTGGTGGCGGCTGTGAATCAGGAATACAACCCATCACCCTGGTTACTGGAAAAGATCCGTAACCGGGAGGACCGCAAGGATATCCACCTTTATACCAGTCTGTTATCTCAGGATGTGCTGGAGCTGATGGTGAGAATGCTGGAGTGCCGGCGGCTGTCTCGGGAGCAGCCTGAGCTGGAAGGGCAGTGCAAATGGGGACGGATGGTAAAGGATGAGGGCGGCCTGGAGTTTCTGTCGGATCATTCTGTTGCCCCGTCCCAGATCTGGGAGCGCCGGGACTATCCGGGCGGTCGTGCCCTCTCATTAACCGGCTGTGCTTTCTCCACCCAGCCATTGTGCTGGGAGAATACTTTGGTGATGGGGGATGGCAGTAAAATTTACCCTTGGCCATCGCTTTCCCTGTATTCCCGCTTCTCCAGCTTCAAGGAGCGGAATGACTGGGTTCTTCTGGGGCATGAGCCACAGATCTGGTTTACTGGCAGCTTTTTCCAGCTGCGGGTTCCCGAGCTGTTTACCCGTTTCCTTCTCTCCGCTTTCTCTGCAGGTGGGCAGATAGCTGTGAACCGTATGGTCACGTCTCTGCATCATAAATTGTGGGGAAATGGATTTGTGCCGGGGAAACCAAAGCCTTTGCCGGAATCGGTCGAAGCGCCCAATCAAAAAGAGCATGCCATGCAGGATGGTTATGACTGTTTGGAGTGTAATACTCCCCAGTGTCGCTATACCCTGTGTCATTCCTGCAAGTTCCGCTTTGATAAAGGGCCGATGGTCGATTTAGGGTGCTCCCGTTCCCGTGATGAACGACATCAGGTTTGCACATCCTGTTTCAAAAATCTCATCTCCATTACCAAGGTCAAACCCTGTGATCAGTGTGACGCTTATCACATGCATATGATCCGGGAGAGCAATTATCACATCGACCCCGATGAGGATCAGCAAATGGTCAAATCAGCGCCCCGGTGTCCGGTTTGCCGAGTGCTGTTTGATAGTCGAAGGGGCAATATTGTTGATAATTTGCGAGGGGAGTGTGGTGCTTTGTGGATGAAGCTGAAGTGGCTGTTCAGTGACAGCCTTGGCGTCGATAGTCCACCACAAACAACGCCATAGCGGTCGTACGGTCTATCATCTACCGGCACACCGCAACCTGAATGGTGAACAAGCCATGGCAACCCGCCTGACGCCAGCGCAACTCCTGGAGCAGAATCATTACTGTGTTCTGTCAACCTGTGACCGCTTTGGTACTCCTTGGTCAACACCGCTGTTTTATACCTACGATGATCACTGGCAGGTGTACTGGATTTCTGCCTTAAGCAGCCGTCATTCCCGGTTGATTGCTGAAAACCCCCAAGGCTCGGTGGTGATCTACCAGCCGCCAGGAGTCTCTGCGGAAGCCTCGGCTTTATTCCTGTCTGGCCCTGTCTCGGTGTGCACGCCGGATGAAGTGGAAAGAGGGTTGGAGTTGTATTTTGAGCGAACCGGGCTGGGTGTTTCCGGGCGGGCTGCAGATTATCTTGGGGAGAGTCTGTGCCGCATCTATCGTATGGAAACCTGGACGGCCTATACGCTGGGTGAGCCGGAGTGGGAGGGTAATCTGTTGTTGGATAAGCGCGTGGAGGTTCCCGTGCCGGGGCAGGCTGGGCGAAGTGCTTCTTAAAACTTTGAATTTGGAAGCAGAAGGCTGTTGGGGTCAACAGCCTTCTGAAGAGAGTGAGAGCGGTTCTTGAGTGCTACAGCAACTCTTCCGGAGGAGGTGTGCAGCTCAGGCGATCGCCCAGCAGCTCTTCCAGAGTTGGAATCAGGAAGGAGTCATCCTCACAGGCAAAGCTGATAGAAGTACCTGAGGTTCCAGCACGGCCGGTACGGCCGATACGGTGAACGTAATCTTCCGGATCTTCCGGCAGGTTGTAGTTCACCACATGGGAGATGCCATCGATGTGGATGCCACGACCAGCCACATCGGTGGCCACCAGAATACGCAGCTTGCCGGAACGGAAATCTTCCAGCGTTTTTACTCGCTTCTTCTGAGGCACATCGCCGGACAGCATATCGGCTTTCAGACCATCCTTGCGCAGCTTCTCGGTCAGGCGGCGAGTCTGGTCACGGCGATTAGTGAACACTATCACCCGTTCCAGGTTCTGGCGAGTGATCAGGTTGCACAGAACCTGATACTTCTGCTCGGAGCTGATAATCCATACCTGCTGATCCACAGTATCCGTCGCCACGCTGTCCGGCTCGATTTCTACTTTGAGCGGGTTCCAGGTCCACTGCTCACCCAGGCGCAGAACGTCTTCGCTGAAGGTCGCAGAGAACAGCAGGGTCTGACGGTCACCTGGACGTGGAGTCGAGCGGATAATACGACGAACCTGTGGGATAAAGCCCATATCGAGCATGCGGTCGGCTTCGTCGATCACCATGGTTTCGGTCAGATCAAGGAAGATATCCCGGCGCTCGCAGTAATCGAGCAGACGACCCGGTGTTGCCACCAGAATATCGACATACTCTTTCTGCAGCTGCTGGCGCTGCTTCTCGTAATCCATACCACCGACAACCATCACGCAGTGTAGGTTGGTGTACTTGGTCAGCGCCTGAGCATCCTTGTGAATCTGCATGGCCAACTCACGGGTTGGTGCAATCACCAGGGCGCGGGGCTCACCCAGGAAGCGTTCATCCGGGGCTGGAATTTCCATCAACTGCTTGATGGTGGCGATCAAGAAGGCGGCGGTCTTACCGGTACCGGTCTGGGCCTTACCGATGGCATCACGGCCCTGCAGGGTAGCGCCCAGAACTTCAGCCTGAATAGGCGTGCAGTATTTGAAACCAAGATCGGCAATGCCGTGCATCAGAGGCAGTGGCAGATCAAAGTCATGGAAGCGGGCCTTGCCCGGCTCTTCCGGTACCTGAAACTGGCCGAGATCCCAGGATTGGTCAGCCACTTTGGCTGGACGGTTCTTGCGATGGGGATGACGGCTGCGACGGGTTTTGTTGCCTTCGTTGCGGGATCCTGCGGCTTTTTTTCCAGAGGCGGGGGCCTGTGAGCCAGATGCTTTGCTCTGCGGCGCATCCTTGCCCTGGTTGTTCCGGTGCTTGGACCGGTTGAAGATATTTAGAAAACCACTCAAACCTGGTTCTTTCCTTAGTCGAAAAGTTGCGCAGCAGATAGGTTTCTACAGGCTTTAGGAAGGCTGAGAGTATGCTGCTATAAAATGCTATTAAATGTCTGTCCAGCATTATCGGTGGAGTGGGGGCTCTTGTCGACAGTCGGGCGAGTTAATATTCGTCGACGTAGTAATCATCCTGCTGAGGATTGTGCTTCTTGAGCATCTGTCCTTCTGCCTGAAAGCGACGGATCACCCGGCCAAGGGATGATCTTTCCCGCTCTCGCTCGGCACGGGTGCGGCGGCGCCGAACCCAGCGACGGGTATTGGGGCTGATGACCACATACATCAAGGCAAAGAAGCTTTTCTCTTCCTCGAAATTTGCCATGGCCGTATTGATATTATTGAGGCCAGTCGGGGGCATGTTGTTGGGAAAGTTAATTCCGCTCATGACTCACTCCTGAAGCATCACTATCAAGATTCACACTTGTTACACACTATTGGAAAGCCGGGCTGGGGTTGAGTTCCCGAAAAACGGGGAAAATCAGCGAAAGGAGGGGGTATATTGGCTTTTGGAATAAAGGAAATTAATTTTAATTAAACTCGGTTATCTAAACCCCATGCCGAACCGGCCGGCATGGGGATCGGCAGGTTTACAGACCGGCAACAATATCCTTGCTGAAGCTCTTCTCACAGTAGCGGCATTTCAGCTGAATATCGTTATTACGTTCCTTGATAGCAAAGGAGCTCTGCACTGGCTCGTTGTGGGTGATGCAGTTGGAGTTCGGGCACTCAAACACCCCTTCCAGCTTCTCCGGCACGCTCATCTTGAACTTGGCACGAACGGCATAGTTCTCAATCACGTTGATGGTGGCCTGAGGTGCGAACAGCCCCAGCTCGCTGGCTTCGGTCTCATTAAACAGGCGGTTTTCCACCTTGATAATATCTTTCAGGCCCAGCTCCTTGCTGGGCAGATTGAAACCGACGGTGATACGCAGGTCGGTGCCCAGCAGCTGCAGCTGACTGAGGATTTTGACGCCCTGACCGGCCGGGATGTGATCGATAACTGTACCGGTGCCGATGGCTTCAACCTGGAGTTTTTTCTTCTCAACCATGTTTTCTGAATCTCCTGAAAATTCCTGAAAGTGCGCCGGTTAAATGTTTTCGTTCAGCAGCAGAGCCAGTAGGGCTTCCCGGGCGTACACACCATTTTCAGCCTGCTCGAAGTAGTAGGCGTGTGGCGTGCGATCTACATCAACAGTGATTTCGTCGATGCGTGGCAGCGGGTGCAGAACGCGCATGTTCGGCTTGGCTTCTTTCAGGTGCTCTGCGGTCAGGATGTAGCGGGAGGCCAGATGTTTGTACTCGGTCTCGTCAAAGCGCTCTTTCTGAACGCGGGTCATGTAGATGATATCCGCTTCATGGGCGACTTCATGGAAGTCTTCCGCTCGCTTGAAACTGATGCCGGCATCGGCAAAGTCTTGCAACAGGTAGTCCGGCATATACAGCTCATCCGGGGCCAGGAAGGTGAACTCGGCGCCAAAGTGGCAGAGCGCCTGAGCCAGGGAGTGAACGGTGCGGCCGTACTTCAGGTCACCACAGAAGGCCACTTTCAAGCCATCCAGTGTACCCTGGGATTCATAGATGCTGAACAGGTCGAGCAAGGTTTGGGTCGGGTGCTGGTTGGAGCCGTCACCACCGTTAATGATCGGTGAAGACGAGAACTCGGAGGCCAGACGGGCTGCGCCTTCCTGTGGATGACGCATAACCACTGCATCGGTATAGGAGGAGATAACCTGGATGGAGTCAGCCAGGGTTTCACCCTTTTTCGCTAGCGAGGTGTTGCCGCCATCGGCGAAACCGATAATGGTTCCGCCCAGGCGCTGAACCGCAGTTTCAAAGGAGAGGCGGGTACGGGTGGAAGCTTCAAAGAAGCAGCTGGCGATCACCTTCCCAGCCAGCAAATCCGGGTTGGGCACCTGTTTCAGCGTGGCGGCCGTTGAGACGATCAGCTCCAGTTCATCCCGGGTAAGGTCAGTGATGGAGACGATATGCTTCTGGTAAAGCGGGTTGCTCATTGTGTGCGTACCTGTCCATTGGGCATTGTAAGCCTGCGTGCTTCAGATATAAGACACAGTCCTTGTTCTTTGTGGAATGTCGGTCGGGTCTTACAGCAGGTTGCAGGTTGGGTGGTGATGAGGGGAGTTCGACTGGCTGATGGTTTTTCAGCCAAAAAAAAGCCCCTGAATAGAGGGGCTTTTTCAAAAAAATAAATTATCTCCGGCAGGCAGCGGCGCTGAAAAGTGGAGGAAGTCTGTGCTGCCATCATAAAACGTTCGGGTTCCGTCGGTGTTTATGGTCGTGGGACGTACGTTATTATCAGCTGGTTGTACCAGTCTTTATTCTCGCTCTCTCAAGGCTTTGGATGCTTTTGATTAATCAGCCTTAAGATGAATTGTGCGGAATTGTACGTACCTCTATAGTGGTGTCAACACTCTTTACGAAGCATAAAAGAGACGCTGACGACTGGCAACTGTTGCTCTTTATGCCAGTCGTTCAGGCTGATGCCTTGCGCTGTTGCAGTTCTGTCAGGGGCTGGGGCAGGGCGACGGTCACATCACTGTTGGCTTTGCAGCAGCAGGGCAGAATATGCCCTTCCTGTACGAAAGCCAGCGGCTCTTCCTGATACTCGACATCCCCGTCAATCAGTTTGATCTGGCAACAGCCGCAGTACCCCTGGCGACACTGGTACTCCATGGCAATATTTTCACTTTCCAGTGCTTCCAGCAGGGTGGCTTCCGCACGGGGCAGAAAGCTGTAACCATCCTGAATCTTTACAATATTTGCCATGGAGCTATTCCTTGTTGGAGCTAACCCCTATTGGAGCTAGCCCTTATAGGGTCAACCGCGTTTACAGAGAGAAGTCGTTGAAGTCGTCGGTATCGACATCGCTATCAACCTGGCCAACCAGATAAGAGCTGACTTCCACTTCCTGCGGTGCAACCTGCACATTATCACTGTTCAACCAGCTGCTCATCCACGGCAGTGGATTCTGCTTGTTCTCAAACGGTGACTCGAAACCAACCGCTAGCATACGCTGGGTGGTGATGTATTCGACATAGTCAGCCAGGATCTCTTTGTTCAGACCGATCATGGATCCGTCACGGAACAGGTAGGCTGCCCACTCTTTTTCCTGCTCGGCCGCATCAATAAAGATCTGGCGGGCTTCGTCTTTCAGTTCGGTAGCGATCTCGGCCATTTCCGGGTCATCGCGGCCGGAGGCCATAAGCTGCAGCATATGCTGGGTGCCGGTCAGGTGCAGGGCTTCATCCCGGGCGATCAGCTTGATGATCTTGGCATTACCTTCCATGGTGGCGCGCTCGGCGAAAGCAAAGCTGCAGGCAAAACTGACGTAGAAGCGGATCGCTTCCAGCACGTTCACTGATACCAGAGTCAGGTAGAGTTTCTTTTTCAGATCCCGGCGGGAGACAGTAATTGTTTCGCCATTAATGGTGTGCTCACCTTCACCAAAGGTGCTGTACAGCTGTACACCTTCAATCAGGGCATCGTAGTGGCGAGTGATCGCTGTGGCCCGGGAAACGATGGCGTCGTTACTGATGATGTCATCGAACACCTTGGAAGGGTCGGTGAGTACGTTACGCATAATATGCGTGTAGGAGCGGGAGTGAATGGTTTCACTGAACGCCCAGGTCTCAATCCAGGTTTCCAGCTCTGGCAGGGAGACGATCGGTAGCAGGGCAACGTTCGGGGAGCGACCCTGAATGGAATCCAGCAGAGTCTGGTATTTAAGGTTGCTCAGGAAGATGTGCTGCTCATGCTCGGGGAGCTTGGCAAAGTCACTGCGGTCATTGGACAGGTCCACTTCTTCCGGGCGCCAGAAAAACGACAGCTGTTTTTCAATTAGCTGCTCAAAGATCGAGAACTTCTGGACATCATAACGGGCCACATTGACATTCTGGCCGAAAAACATCGGCTCTTTGGTGGCATCAAAATTATTCTGGTTAAACGTGGTGTAAGCCATGTTTGTGTTCTTCCTGCAGGGCTGCCCGTTTCAGGAGCCCTGCATTAACCGTCAGTGGATGAATAGTTTACAAAGTCATTCTGGGGCGCAATCAGATCTTGCAGGCGCCGCCGGCACAGCCATCGTCTTCCTGCTCGACATGCTGGGCGTCGCTCGCCCCATCCCGGGTGTTGTGGTAGTACATGGTCTTCACCCCGAGTTTGTAGGCATTCAGCAGGTCAGTCAGCATCGCTTTCACCGGCACCTTGCCCCCCTCGAAGCGACTTGGGTCGTAGTTGGTGTTGGCGGAAATGGTCTGATCGACAAACTTCTGCATAATCGCGACCAGCCGCAGGTAGCCGGTGTTGTTCGGGATGTTCCACAGCAGTTCGTAATGGTGACGAAGTGTGTCGGACTCCGGCACCACCTGCTTGAGAATACCGTCTTTACTGGCTTTCACGCTGACGAAACCGCGCGGCGGCTCAATACCGTTGGTGGCATTGGAGATCTGCGAAGAGGTTTCGGACGGCATGAGTGCCGTCAGGGTGGAGTTGCGCAGACCATGGGTCTTGATCTCTTCCCGCAGGCTTTCCCAGTCGAGACGCAGTTCGGTATTGCAGACTTCGTCCAGCTCTTTTTTGTAGGTGTCGATTGGCAGAATGCCCTGGCTGTACAGCGTCTCGTTAAACTTCGGACAGGCGCCTTTCTCTTTAGCCAGCTGGTTGGAAGCTTTCAGCAGGTAGTACTGAATGGCTTCAAAGGTTTTGTGCGTCAGAGCATTACCGGAACCATCAGAATAACGGGCACCATTCTTGGCCAGATAGTAGGCGTAGTTGATGACACCCACACCCAGCGGTCGACGACCCATGGTGGCATTACGTGCTGCTGCGACCGGGTAATCTTGGTAATCAAGCAGGCTGTCGAGAGCGCGGACGATCAGATCAGACAACTCTTCCAGCTGGTTCAGACCATCGACCTTGCCAAGGTTAAAGGCAGCCAGAGTACACAGGGCAATCTCGGCGTTCTCGTCGTGGATATCTTCCAGTGGCTTGGTCGGCAGGGCGATTTCCAGACACAGGTTGCTCTGGCGGATCGGTGCGACCTTGGCATCGAACGGGCTGTGGGTATTGCAGTGATCGACGTTCTGCAGATAGATGCGACCGGTGCTGGCACGTTCCTGGGCAAACAGGGTGAACAGTTCGACCGCTTTTAAGGTCTTCTTACGGATGCTGCCGTCTTGTTCATATTTGACGTACAGCTCCTCGAACTTTTCCTGATCTTCAAAGAAGGCATCGTAGAGGCCTGGTACATCACTTGGCGAGAACAGGGTGATATTGCCGCCCTTGATCAGACGCTGGTACATCAGGCGGTTAAACTGCACGCCGTAATCCAGATGACGTACCCGGTTATCTTCCACGCCGCGGTTATTCTTCAATACCAGCAGGTTTTCGACTTCAAGATGCCAGAGCGGGTAGAACAGGGTGGCTGCACCACCACGGACTCCGCCTTGGGAGCAGGACTTCACTGCAGTCTGGAAGTACTTATAGAACGGAATACAACCGGTATGGAAAGCATCACCGCCGCGAATCGGGCTGCCGA
This sequence comes from Parendozoicomonas haliclonae, assembly GCF_900174585.1. Lineage (GTDB taxonomy): Bacteria > Pseudomonadota > Gammaproteobacteria > Pseudomonadales > Endozoicomonadaceae > Sansalvadorimonas > Sansalvadorimonas haliclonae. Next base: position 163,914 of record NZ_FWPT01000012.1, read on the forward strand.
TGGCACGGATGCGGCCGGCGTTAATGCCAATGCCAGCCCGCTGGCTGACATACTTCACAATGGCACTGGCAGTGGCATTGATGGAATCCAGGGAATCACCACACTCAATCAGTACGCAGGAGCTGAACTGGCGAGTCGGAGTTCGCACGCCGGACATGATCGGTGTTGGCAGTGAGATCATGAACTGGGATGTGGCATCGTAGAAACGACGGATAAAGTCCAGTCGGGTCTCTTTCGGGTAGCCGCTGAACAGGCTAGCCCCAATCAGGGCATACAGGAACTGCGGGCTTTCATAATATTCTTTGGTCACCCGGTTCTGGACCAGATACTTGCCTTCCAGCTGTTTTACTGCGGCGTAGCTGAAGTGCATATCCCGGCTGTGGTCGATAAAACCGTTGATCTCGTCGAGCTCTTCCCGGGTGTAATCGGTCAGTAGGGCTGCGTCGTATTTCTTCAGTTCCACCAGTCGGACAACATGGTCGTACAGCTGCGGAGGCTCAAACTCACCGAAGGCTTTTTTACGCAGATGGAAAATGGCCAGGCGGGCCGCCATATACTGGTAGTCGGGGGCATCAATGGAGATCAGATCGGCCGCTGACTTGATCAGGGTTTCATGGATCTCGGTGGTCGGGATGCCGTTGTAAAACTGGATATGTGCCTTCAGCTCCACCTCGGAGACAGACACATTGTTGAGTCCCTTCGCTGCCCAGGTGATTACCTTGTGAATTTTTTCAAGGTCAATAGCTTCCTGCTGTCCGTTTCGTTTGGTGACCTGAAGAGTTTCGCTCATGCCCTGCCTATTACCCTGTTGTGTGCTGCTGGGGAGCACTATATGTAGTGGTTCTGCTGACGGCGTCAGCAACGGTCTTATAACTACACAGCCACAAATAAAGTAGCTGAAGTGCCGGTTTGGAATATTAAGGGGCTCTTTTCAGGCACAAGGGAAGGGCGGCCAGTTCTGAAAAAACAGAGCTGAACATGTCACTTTTGGCTTGTGTCTGTCAGAGAATCAACCGCTGAACTGTGCTTATGGCTTGTAGAGGGTGGAGAGCCCTTTAATACAGATCCCTGCACTGAATCGGTTGTTTCAAAGCCCGCTGTGTTCCGTGTTGGGGCACTAAATGTTGTGTTTTTATTGTTTCTCTACACAAGATAATGCGGTATGCCGGTTATTGCAAGCTGACGGCCGAACCTGACCAGGTGTCTCTGAGAGTGCAAAAAACAGCCATGTAAGTGTTTACTTCTGCGCAAGTTAGGCGCTTTAGGCGGATGCCCAATTGCAGGAACCCCGGTTCCGATTCGGGTTTTTGTATTTATAAAATTTTGTTATCGCAGGCTAGGACTTTATAGATTTTTTGGTTTGCGTTTTGTAAACAGGCTTTAGCAGGCGGGTAACACTACATCTTGTGGTTGTGTTTTGAGCGGCTAGTGTGGCTTTGGGTATTAAAATGACAGCGGGAAGGCAGTGATTCAGGTTGGAAACCGATCACTGCCTTCCCGCTAACGGAAGGCATGGGGGTCTTTACTGACCCTTGCGAATCACCTTCAGCTCAACCCGGCGGTTCTTGGCCCGGCCTGGCTCACTGAGGTTATCGGCAACAGGTTCCAGCTCACCGGCTCCGGAGACGGTGACGATCCGGCTGTCGATGCCCTGATCAACAAAGAAGTTGCGCACAGCACGGGCTCTCTGCAGCGACAGAGTCTGGTTGTACTTTTCAGAACCAAAGCTGTCGGTATGGCCGGTGATGCTGATACGGGCTGCCGGATTGGCTTTCAGGACGTCTGCCTGCTGGATCAGCAGTTTGTTGGCCGCGGCCGTCAGTATGGCGGAGTCGAATTCAAAGTTCACACCGTCGAGAACGATGTTCTGTACTGGTGGACAGCCTTTACCATCAACCACAGAGCCGGCCGGTGTTCCGGGGCACAGGTCATTGGCATCGACAATACCGTCACCATCGGTATCCAGTGGGGCCGGTTCAACAGGCTGAGGAGCAGGCTCAGCAAAAGCGACTTCTTTCTTCAGGGCACAGCCATTACTGTCAACGGCAACACCCAGCGGAGTCGCAGGGCACTGATCAGCGCTGCCCTTTACGCCATCATCGTCAGCATCCCCATCCATCATATGGCAGACCAGAGCACCAACCAGAGCGCCACCAATCGCGCCTTTCACCGCATTGTCACCGTCATCGGCACCGCCAACACCACCACCGATTGCGGCACCGGTCGCGACGCACAGGGCCTCACGTTCAAACGAGCTCATTGATGCACAGCCACTGACCAGTGCGATAAGAAGGCCCACGGAGCTGAGCCTGATCCCTATATTTTTCATGTTGTGTGTTTCCAGAGAGTTATTCTTCTTTCCATGAACATGCCCACATCCTTTCTCGCCAGAGTGGGCAACTTTCGCTCAGGGCTATCTTATTACTTCGCGCCGGGTTTGTCCGGCTCTATATTTGTGCCACGGTCAGGCCGCAGCGGTTATCCATCGGCAGCGAGGCTTCCAGCTGACGTAGCAGCAAACCTTCGCTGTGCAGCAACCGGTACTGGCTGTACAGGTGGTCGTAGTCGGCACGCACCCGGGAGTTACCTGCCGAGAAGTATTCATTCTGGCTGTCGAGCAGATCCAGCAGGGTTCTGGCCCCGGCTTTAAACTGTTCGCTATAGAGTGTGCGTGCTTTTTTGGCATTGCTTTCGTATGACTTAAGCTGCACCAGTCGTTTAGCGCCGGAATCAACAGCGACCCAGGAGAGACGCACTTCCTCAGTAATCTGACGGGAAGCCCGGTTGCGAATCTCCATAGCTTCATTAATCAGTTTGCTGGTCTGGCTTTTGCGGGCACTGTCTGCACCACCGTTGTAGAGATTAAACGACATTCTCACCATAGCGGTGTGGTTGTACGTGGTGCCTTTGCCGCCATTCTGGTCCTTGCCCCAATCGGCACCCAGTTCCGCCGTGAAGGTAGGAAGGAACGCACTCTTACTGGCTTCATATTGAGCCTGGGCTTCTGCCACATCGGCTTTGGTGATTTTCATAATCGGATGATGTTGCTCAGCCATGGCGACGGCCTGATCTGCCGTGCCGGGCAATCCGCTGGGCGCACCGGGCTTCATAAACTGTGAAGGCAGGTTGCCCACAACCCGCTGAAACACGGTTTTGCTGTCCCGCAGAGAGGCTTCAGCAGAAATCAGATTGGCGTGAGCCAGTAGCAGCCGGCTTTCCGCCTGAGCTACATCAGCTTCCGTACCCATACTGTTGCCACGCTGGCGGATCAGCTCGACGATCCGTTCGTGTTCATCCACATTGGCCTGGGCATTCGCGACCAGCGCCTTCTCTTTCATCACATTGGTATAGGCTTCGGTGGCCTGCAGACCAATATCTTCTGCACTGGAACAGACTTCAAAGTCTGCGGCCCGCTTACGGGCTTTCTGGCGATCCACTTCGCTGCTGGTGGCAAAACCATCAAAGATCATCTGCTGCAGGGTAATAGCGGCTTCTCGACGGGTGCGGTTTTGATCTTTGGTGGCACTGTAAGGGTTATCGTTGTTGCCAATGGTTGTGGCGTTGCGGCTGTTTTCAAAACCGGCACCGGCAGTGAGGTTCACCTCTGGCAGATAACCTGAGCGCGCCTGACGAACCTCATCGGTTTTGGCGCTGGCCGCACTGTTACGGATCAGCACCTCCGGGTTGGTGGCGATGGCGTTATTAACGACATCGGTTAATGTTGCCGCCTGCACATTGCTGGTGGCAATAGCGAGCGTGGACGCGAGGAAAGGAACAACGGCTAACCATCCTTTGTTTTTTTGCATTTTCATAGCATCTCTCCTTGAGATTATTATTTTTTATCTGTGTTTGGATTAGACGAGCAGTTGTCCGTTGTTAATGAGTGCGGTGAGCACCTCGGATTCATTGGTCACCTGATTACTACCGTCGACAGTGACCGTGTAGTTACTGTCATCCCACTTTTGCAAATCCTGTCCATCAAGGGTGATGGTCAGATCCGCCAGGGAAGAGTCGGTGAAGCTGATAGTTGTGCCGGAGGCATCGACGGCTATCTGGATCAGGTCTTCAAGGCTGTTACCGCTGTCGAGAAGATCTTTCAGCAGATTGCGCAGGTCGAGGGCGTCAGCAGCCTGTCCATCGGTGTTTCCGGCCAGCGCAAAGTCGGTGACGTTATCGGATTGCGGGGTGCCACTGACGATATCGCCGCTGTCCCAGACAAAGTAATCCTTGCCGTCTCCGCCTGTCAGCGTGTCACTGCCGCGCCCGCCAATCAGCACATCAACCAGTTCGGCTCCGGTCAGGGTATCGTTGCCATCCAGGCCAGACAGCCGATTATTAACCCCGCTGTCACCGGTTAAGGCATCCTCAGTATTGTTGCCAACCTGAGGTTTAAAGAGGTAACCACTGGTATCCACAGTGACGGTCGCTTCATTGCTGACGAAATCATCAGCATCGATGGCGACATAGTTGAAGGAGTCATCAAGCCCGGAGTTCAGCTGGATATTACGCAGTTCAAAGGAGCCGGTACGGGCATCCGTTCCTTCCACTGCGCCTTCAATTCCAAACTCAATGCTGTCAATGGTCTGGCCTGCGACTGTGGTGGTGATATCGACAATACGGGCAAGGTTATCTGGGGCGTATTCATTATTGGTGACAAAGATACTGCCACCCTCTTTGCTCCAGTTGTCCGGACCGTCCACGCTTACAATCAAAGTGGCCGGGTCGATCAATGTGCCGGACTTATCAAAGACCTTAATCTCAACCCGCTCCACACCTTGCTTGTCAGTGCCGTCATCATTCATCCAGTCGTAATAACTGCCAAGGCCATCCACAGTCAGGGTGACACTCTTGGCAATCAGACCGATAAAGGATGCCGTGATCCTTTCGTCGGGCTTATTAATATCCGGGCTGGATGGCGTACCGTCGGTATTGTATTCGGAGATAATGCCAAGTCCGCCGCCCCGTTGGTTATTGTCAGGATCAACAATTCCGAACACATGGCCAGCGGAAGCTTGCAGCTCGATAAACTGTCCGTCGCCAATATTCAGCGATCCTGATGATTGACCCTCGCCAGAAATTCCCCAGCTGGTGAATTCGGTTCGTTCGGCGCTGCCGGTATCACCAATAATGGCGATACGTGGCAACATCGGATCGGCTTCGTAATGCAATCCAGATTGCGTGAAGTTTTGCTGATCAGCTCCACCGCGAAGCATCTCGTCAGTAACTTTGACTGTGCCAGAGGCATCGGTATGGTAAAGCCATCCCGATTCCGGCAGGGAGGTCAACTGTATGATCAGATCATCATCGTTACCGTCATAGTCGGTGACGTGCGGCTCAAAGCCTACTGAGCCTGACAGGCCAGTATTTACGTTCTGAATGGTGAAGTCTTCTGCCACCGGCGCTTCGGGAACAACGCGAATTGTCAGAGTACCTTCTGAACCATCGCCATCGTTGTCTATCAGCGTGAAGGAGAATTCTTCGGAGGTCAGATCAGCGGCTTTGCTGGAAGGCGCAAAGGTGTATTCCCCCGTACTCATATTGACCTTCAGTCTGCTGTTCTCTGAAGTCAGAACCGACAGTTCATTCCCGGCAATCACATCGCTGTTGTGATCATTGGTGATCTGGTTGCCATCAAAGGTGTAGATCACATCCTTATCGGTACCATTGTCATCAATGGTTACGGTAAAGGATTTCACATACCCGCCATCCGCTCCGAAGCCTGAGGTCTCACCATTTTGCTGGAGAACACCTATCAGGTTGGCGTTAGTGGGCGGGATAGAGATAGTCTTCTCGACTTCATCGGACAGCAGGTTAAGGTCATCAATAATGATGCCATCCGTATTCCGAGTCGCAGGGTTGTTGTCCTGCGCATTATAGGCGACAGGGTTTATGTCATCTTTGCTAAGACCTGTGCCTAACCCGATTGCAATGGAGTTTATGGGCGGTTGAGATTGATCTCCCTGAGGATCAGCAAGGAAGTTGATCCATGCCGTTTCTTCAGGTCCATCTATGTCATCACCGGCAGACCAGGGTACGCCATCCGAAAGGAAGTAGGAGACATTGTTGACGACAGTATCCGTGTCAGGAACAAATTTACCAGACTGGAGGAAAGCGGCTTTGGCTTCTTCCAGAGCATCATCAAAATCGGTACCGCCATCACCATAAAGATCATCAAGACCGTTTATGAATGCTTTCGCTGTTGCTGCGTCAACCCATACGTTCTGAGGAGAGAAGGCAACACTTTCAAACATGACCAACTTGACCATGACATTGCCGTAGTTGGCATACTCATCGACCAGCTTGTTGACAGTCTGTTTCGCCAGGGCAAAACGTGTGTATTGCCCTTGGTTTGTGTCGTTCGGATCGATAACGCCGGAAGGGTCATCCATACTTCCGGATCTATCAATAATGATCGTCAGGTTGGTATGCACTGGCGGGATAACAATATCCTGCACGACATCACCGCCGACCGGCATATCATCTTCTACTTTAACGGTTAAGGTGCCGTCGGTAGTGTTCGAGCCATCAGTCACCTTGATGCCAAAATCAAGTTGGGAGATATCTTCAACACTATTCAGTGGATGATCGACAGGCTTACTAAGGGTGACGGTGTAACCAGCCTCGAAATCCTGGGTGCCGGGAGCCGAACCTGCAGTAACAGGATCCAGTGTCACGACCATCACCGTTTCAGTATTACTGCCTGTGCCGATGGAGCCAATCAGCTGTGAGGTATCCGCAGAATTAACCGTCCAGGTAATGGGTGAACCACCGGACTCTATGGCTGGTGGGTTGTTCAGCAAGAATGTGACTGGATCAAAGTCCCAACCCACACTCATATCCGCAAGTACGCCATCCGGATCATCAAAGGTAACCTTTCCGGTTACTGATGCGTTATTGGTTGTATCTCCTGGTTCGCCGGGGTTAAGTGGCTGACCATCGTCGTCGAGGATGCCATTGGACAGCCCTTCTTCCGAGACGCTTACAGCGCCGGAGATGTTGGTTGGGGCAAAGTCGTTATCGGTAATGCTGATTGTGACTTCGGCAGTGTCGCCAAGGAGTTGTTCAAACTGGTTGGGGGTTACTGGACTGACACCGGTAATCCGGTTAGTGATGGTTTCACCAGCTTCAACCAGCTTATCGTCGGGAACAATGTAGTTGACTGTTCCGCTCACACTGTTTGCCGCAATGGTAATGGTTTGACCATTCGCTAAGTCAACACTCACTCCATCATGCCCATCGACAGGTAACCCGTCAGCATTCGACAGAGTGGCTGTATAGGTAATCACTCCACCTTCAATCACCGGGTTGGGGGTTGCTGTCAGGGTGATTATGACGGGATCGTTATCATCGGTGATGGTGGTGACCACATCATCCGACGTAAAGGTGAGGTTCTCAAACTCACTGCCGCCGGTAACGCCGGTAATGCTGTTGGAAACCGTATCCCCGTTTTCGACCCAGACATCATCGCGATCAATCGCCAGATCCACAGTGCCACTGGTGGCACCGGCCTGGATGGTGATCTGCTGCTGGTTGGCCAGCGTGACGGTCAGACCATTGTGATTGGCAACCGGCAAGCCGTCGACGTTAGACAAAGTCGCGGTGTAAGTAATCGATCCACCATCTTCACTGGTGGTCGGTGTCGCGGTCAGCGTGATCGTCACTTCATCTTGATCATCAGTGATCGCGGTGACCACTTCCTCCGACGTAAAGGTGAGGTTCTCAAACTCACTGCCGCCGGTGACGCCGGTAATGCTGTTGGAGACCGTGTCCCTGTTCTCGACCCAGACATCATCCCGATCAATGGCCAGATCCACGGTGCCACTGGTGGCGCCGGCCTGGATGGTGATCTGCTGCTGGTTGGCCAGATTGACGGTCAGACCATTGTGGCCGGCAACCGGTAGGCCGTCGGCATTCGTTAGAGTGGCAGTGTAGGTAATCGAGCCGCCATCTTCACTGGTGGTGGGTGTGGCGGTCAGGGTGACGGTGACGATATCGGTGTCATCGGTAATCGCGGTGACCACTTCATCCGGACTGAACGTCAGGCTTTCAAACTCGCTGCCGCCGGTGACACCGGTAATGCTGTTGGAAACCGTATCACCGTTCTCGACCCAAACATCATCGCGATCGATGGCCAGATCCACCGTGCCACTGGTGGCACCGGCCTGAATGGTAATCTGCTGCTGGTTGTCCAGCGTGACGGTGAGACCGTTGTGGTTAGCAATCGGCAAGCCGTCGACGTTAGACAAAGTCGCGGTGTAAGTAATCGAGCCGCCATCTTCACTGGTGGTCGGTGTGGCGGTCAGGGTCACGGTGACGGTATCGCTGTCATCGGTGATGTTAGTGACTACTGCATCCTGACTGAACGTCAGGTTCTCAAACTCGCTGCCACCGGTGACGCCGGTAATGCTGTTGGAAACCGTATCCCCGTTCTCAACCCAGACATCATCCCGATCGATGGCCAGATCCACCGTGCCACTGGTGGCACCGGCCTGAATGGTAATCTGCTGCTGGTTGGCCAGCGTGACGGTGAGACCGTTGTGGTTAGCAATCGGCAAGCCGTCGACGTTAGCCAAAGTCGCGGTGTAAGTAATCGAGCCGCCATCTTCACTGGTGGTCGGTGTGGCGGTCAGGGTCACGGTGACGGTATCGCTGTCATCGGTGATGTTAGTGACTACTGCATCCTGACTGAACGTCAGGTTCTCAAACTCACTGCCACCGGTGACGCCGGTAATGCTGTTGGAAACCGTATCCCCGTTCTCAACCCAGACATCATCCCGATCGATGGCCAGATCCACCGTGCCACTGGTGGCACCGGCCTGAATGGTGATCTGCTGCTGGTTGGCCAGATTAACGGTCAGACCGTTGTGGTCGGCAACCGGCAAACCATCGGCATTGGTCAGAGTGGCGGTGTAGGTAATCGAGCCGCCATCTTCACTGGTGGTCGGAGTGGCGGTCAGGGTCACGGTGACGGTATCGGTGTCATCGGTAATCGCGGTGACCACTTCATCGGGACTGAACGTCAGGTTCTCAAACTCACTGCC
>NZ_FWPT01000034.1 GCF_900174585.1 Parendozoicomonas haliclonae
CGCGGATTCATAAACCAAGTGCGACAGGTAAGAGGTAAGCTGCGATATTGATGACTTTCGCTCGGCCGGAGTGAAGAACCATGCAATATCATCAGCTTACCTCCGAAGAAAGGTTTATGTTTTCTTTGCTCAGAAAGCAAGGTTGTAGCGTTTCCGGTATCGCTCAGCAGTTAGGCAGGCACCGGAGTACTTTATACCGGGAACTCAATAGAAATAGTTGTCATCGCACAGACGGTGCGTATCGTCCAAGCAAAGCTCACCGACGTGCTCTGAGTCGTCGATACTATTCCCAGCGCAATACACGATTTTATTGGCCTGAGTACGAGCTGGTTGAGAGCTATCTCAGGGAGCGCTGGAGTCCTGAGCAGGTAAGCGGTTATCTGAGGTTGCACCAGGTTCTGCAGATCAGTCACGAAACGATTTATCGCCATATCTGGCGAGATAAGCGCTCCGGTGGTGATCTTTGGACCTATCTGAGAGGTTCCCAGAAGCAGCGTCGTAAGCGGTATCGTTCCCATGACAGCCGCGGACGCATGGGAGGCAAGCGTCACATCTCAGAACGCCCTAAAAGCATCAATCAGCGCCTGCACAAAGGCCATTGGGAGATTGATACTGTTATGGGTAAAGGCTCTAAGGCCTGCATCGTTACCCTCGTTGAGCGAAAAACGGGCTATACCTTAATCGGTAAAATGCCGAACAGAACGACAGAGGCTCTGAATGACGCTGTGCTGATGCTGATGTGTCGCTACCGATCAGGACGCTTCAAGACGATCACTGCGGATAATGGCACTGAATTCCACCAGTACCAGCAGTTAGAGCATGAAACGGGAGTCCGTTTTTACTTCGCAACCCCTTACCATTCCTGGGAAAGAGGCACGAATGAGAATACGAACGGTTTGATTCGGCAATATATACCCAAAGGCAAGAATATGGCATCGGTCACTCAAAGAGAATGTGATGCCATAGCCAATGAACTTAATCGTCGTCCAAGAAAGAGGTTGGGCTATAAGTCACCCATCCACTGCTTCCTTAACTGTTAGGGTGTCGCGCTTCAAAACTGATACTAGG
>NZ_FWPT01000037.1 GCF_900174585.1 Parendozoicomonas haliclonae
GGGATCACAGCTTGTTTATCAGCTTCCCCAGGCTTATCGCAGATTACCACGTCCTTCATCGCCTCTGACTGCCAAGGCATCCACCGTGTGCGCTTAGTCACTTGACCATATAACCCAAAGAAATCTTTAGATCAGTCAAATAACGCGTTTTTTGAACACATCCGACAAAGATGTATTCGAGTAACGATTCGCCACACACTTGATTCAACAATCCTTCTTCTCAAAGAGAAGCGCTCTTGTTGAAAGATTGTTCAGAACAATCTTGTTTCAAACTTGAGTGCTCAGCAACTAAACATATTAATTCTCTAAAGCCGAAGCTCTTGTGAATCAACATGTGTTGACAGATTCCATATTTTTAAAGATCAGGGTTTTTCGACAAAAAAAAACCAAAATTCAATACATCAACTTTTCATACTGCGTGATGCATTCAATTTTGATTTCTCTTATATCCGCCTCACGGCGAAGAAAAATGGTGGAGCCAAGCGGGATCGAACCGCTGACCTCCTGCGTGCAAGGCAGGCGCTCTCCCAGCTGAGCTATGGCCCCATGGCTTTGCTTATAGTTACTTCCTAAGGAAGTGGTGGGTCTGGGCAGATTCGAACTGCCGACCTCACCCTTATCAGGGGTGCGCTCTAACCAACTGAGCTACAGACCCATAAGCAAGGTTTGATCTTCAGATTTCAGACAATTCGTGTGAACGCTTATCGGCAAGATTTCGTTTAAGGAGGTGATCCAGCCCCAGGTTCCCCTAGGGCTACCTTGTTACGACTTCACCCCAGTCATGAATCACTCCGTGGTAACCGCTCTCCCG
>NZ_FWPT01000041.1 GCF_900174585.1 Parendozoicomonas haliclonae
CTTAGACTTGTTATGTCTTGTCATACTATTCTGGTTGGATCAGTGTATTTGTGTTCATTATGCAATGTGCTATGTTCTCGTTCTATGCATTCCTACTTGTTTCTAAGTCTTTTTGTGATTTCTTAGATTTTTGTTTGTGTTTGTGCTGTCTCTATGTTTTCTCATTTGTCTCTCTAGCTTTTTTTTTTTTTCAAGCAGAAGACGGCATACGAGATGCTCAGGAGTCTCGTGGGCTCGCCGCTACCGCAACTGGGTGATTTGATCACGCTGATTTACCTGTTTGCCATTGCCCGCTTCTTCTTTTCTATCGCCGGTCTGGATACCGGTAGCCCGTTCACCGCTATCGGCGCCAGCCGTGAAGCGATGCTCGGCGTACTGGTGGAGCCGATTCTGCTGCTGGGCTTGTGGGTGGCGGCGCAGGTTGCTGGTTCGACCCACATCAGCAACATTGCCGATACCATTTATCACTGGCCTGCCGCGCGTAGCATCCCGTTGATTCTGGCGCTGTGTGCCTGTGCCTTCGCCACCTTTATCGAAATGGGCAAGCTGCCGTTTGACCT
>NZ_FWPT01000043.1 GCF_900174585.1 Parendozoicomonas haliclonae
GAAATACCAGGTTACGACGCGGTATTTTATTTTCGTCGAAAAGTTATAGCGGAAAACGGGACAGGATGTGTATTCGTCATACCGCGAATACATTCGCTTGCATGAGAATACCTCCTGTCAGGGCAAGCCCCGACACCCCAAACGTGCAAAATGGAGAGTCATTGCGATGGCTAAAAATAAACGTAGTGGTTCAGAAGTACGGCAGAGAACTAAGGTTATCACCCTTAGAGTAAATAACAGAGTCGCAAGCGAAATCAGACGGCGAGCGAAGAACGAAGGACTGACAATTTCAGAATATATCAGGACGGCAAGTTTAAATAATGAAATAAAACAGCGCGTACCTTCTAGGTATTTAGATGAATTAATCCGACTTGGTCGGATGCAGAAGAAATTATTTGATAAGGGAAAGCGGCCGAAGGATAAGGAGTACCTCGAGGTGATGCATAAAATAATTTCACTTTGCGATGAAATGAAAATAGTAACGAAGCGAATTTCTGATGTATATAATGAAATGGATCTATTAAAAC
>NZ_FWPT01000044.1 GCF_900174585.1 Parendozoicomonas haliclonae
GTGATAGTTTTCGAAACGGGTTTCCGCGATTTTCCCTTCCTCAACCGCTTCCTGGATAGCGCAGCCCGGATCGGTATCGTGTTTGCAATCGCGATATTTACACAGACCTAAATAGTCATGGAATTCGACAAAGCCCTGAGTGATTTGTTCCGGCTCCAGGTGCCAGAGGCCGAACTCACGCACACCAGGGGAATCAATCACATCACCGCCGTGCGGGAAGTGATACAGCCGAGCGGCGGTCGTGGTGTGCTGACCGAGCCCACGAGACTAAGGCGAATCTCGTATGCCGTCTTCTGCTTGAAAAAAAAAACATACTAAAGGAGTTTTCGAACTGGCCATACATCGACTTCTGGATGTTGTCGAAGTTCTTGTCTTTCGCCAGTTTGTCAAACTCACCACCCAGGTCATCTTCCCAGTTCGGCCCTTTTTCGATTTTCGCCATCCGTTCCCTGGTAATCAGCGCACGCGGAAGGGCCATAGGCTGCGATTTGCTGCCTGCCGACGCGGTATGCAGTATTTGA
>NZ_FWPT01000045.1 GCF_900174585.1 Parendozoicomonas haliclonae
TTATAAACCTGAACAGCTTTAGCCTGTCGCTCCTGATTTCTGGCAACATCTTCATTTGCCTGATTCAGTTATGCACGCGCACGTTCATAATTTCGCTCAGCCGCTTAAACCGGATGCGTAGCATCCCATTCCTGCTGACGGCGATTTTCTTCATCCTGACGTTGTTTTACCTGGTCAGGGCTAAGAACATCACTCACTGAAACATATACGGCATTATGACCGCTGTCCTTCGGGAATCGAATAACTGCATCCCTGGTATTACCACCCTGAGTAAATCCTGCCGGGCGAACATCCTTATCAGTATTATTTGTAACACCTGGGCTTAATGTCTGTACTGCTGGCGTACTGTTATTAACTGAAATATTCAGAACAGGTGCACCTGGAATTGATGCCGTAAAAACACCCGGACGTTCGGTAGGTTTTGCATCAACCACCGGAACACTCATCGGAACACCTGAAACAACCGAAATATTCTGTCGTTCGTCTTTTACATCATCAACAACACGAACATTTACGTTT
>NZ_FWPT01000046.1 GCF_900174585.1 Parendozoicomonas haliclonae
CGGCGCCCCATAAGCGGGCGTTACACGCTATGAGCAATTAGATCAGTGCCCTACTCAGAAATCGGGGCCACGCCCAACAAGGAGTTCACGGTTCCTGGCGTTCACGTTCCGAGTTTCATAAAGTTCTATCACTTCGCTAAATTGTGCCCGACAAGTTCCGAGTTACGCCTGTATAAATATTGGTGTATTTGGTTGTCATCAGGGTTTCAGGCGTGCTCTTTATGGGTTTCATAAAGGTTCTGTTTCCCAAATAAATCGTGCCTGACAACGTTCGTGCCACGCCAGCCAATTAGTTCTGTGCTCTTGGTTTCGTGTTTGTGGCAACAATCAGGTTAAATCAAAACGTTTTTGGTTCGTCAGGTGCTTCGGCTACGGTGCCATAAAAAACATCGCTGTCACTATCCAGCATACTTGCACGTTCCGCAGCTGCAGCAGCGTGTAACAAGAGCTTGGTGTTCGTCGCTGCGCTCCTGGGACGCCTCCGGCGCCCCACAAGCAGGCGTTACCCGAGGTTA